>NZ_CP013234.1 GCF_001584185.1 Collimonas pratensis
ATGGAAAATTTCTGGCAGAGCTGCTCTACCCAGTTGGAGCAGGAATTGACGCCTCAACAATTTAGCGCGTGGATAAAACCGCTGGCGCCCCTCGACTACGAGGATGGTCGGTTGCGTATCGCCGCACCGAATCGCTTCAAGCTGGATTGGGTCAAAACGCAGTTTGCCAGCCGCATCACCACGCTGGCGCACCAATATTGGGAAGCGCCGGTTGAAGTGGTGTTCGTGCTCGATCCGCGCAAGGCAGCCCCGGCGCCGTCCATGTCCAGCATGCCGGTGGCGCACGCCAACACTAATAATAGTAGCGAGCAGTCCGGCGCGATGTCGTCGGCTGCCGGCGGCGGCAGTTATGGCAACAGCAACTTCGACCGCCTGCCGGAAGTGCAGACCGAGAACACAGCCGTCACCGCGCGGCGCGACCAGTCCCGTATCAATACGGCATTGAGTTTCGACAGTTTTGTTACCGGAAAAGCCAACCAGTTGGCACGCGCTGCAGCGATCCAGGTCGCCAATAATCCGGGCGTTTCCTACAATCCGCTATTCCTGTACGGTGGCGTCGGCCTCGGCAAAACCCATTTGATCCACGCCATCGGCAACCAGCTGCTGGCCGACAATCCAAACTCCAAGATCCGCTACATCCACGCAGAACAGTACGTTCGCGACGTAGTGACTGCTTACCAACGCAAGGGTTTCGACGATTTCAAGCGCTACTACCATTCGCTTGATCTGTTGCTGATTGACGACATCCAGTTCTTCGGCGGCAAGAGCCGCACCCAGGAAGAATTCTTCTACGCCTTCGAAGCTTTGATTGCAGCGAAGAAACAAATCATCATCACCAGCGATACCTATCCAAAAGAAATCACCGGCATGGATGACCGCCTGATTTCGCGTTTCGACTCCGGCCTGACGGTCGCCATCGAGCCGCCGGAACTGGAAATGCGGGTCGCGATCCTGCTTAAAAAAGCAGCATCCGAAGGCGTCACCTTCTCTGACGACGTGGCATTTTTTGTTGCCAAACACCTGCGTTCCAACGTCCGCGAACTGGAAGGCGCGCTGCGCAAGATTCTTGCTTACTCACGTTTCCATGGCAAAGACATCAGCATCGATGTTGTCAAGGATGCACTGAAAGATTTGCTCTCGGTACAGAACCGCCAGATCTCGGTAGAGAATATCCAGAAGACGGTTGCGGACTTCTTTAACATTAAAGTTGCCGATATGTACTCGAAAAAGCGGCCGGCGAATATCGCCCGTCCGCGCCAGATTGCGATGTACCTGGCCAAGGAATTGACCCAGAAAAGCCTGCCGGAAATCGGCGAACTGTTCGGCGGCCGCGACCACACCACGGTGTTGCATGCGGTCCGCAAGATCGCCGGCGACCGTACCAAGAATCCGGAATGCAACCATGAATTGCATGTATTGGAGCAAACCCTGAAGGGGTGATTTCGGCCTGATTTCGGTCCGATTTTGACATTTCGGGCGATTGTGCACTTTGCCTGTCGCCCTGTGGATAAGTTTGTATAAGGTAATTTCAGCCTAATCTGAAAACTGTGGTTTTTTTGCTGATTTGGTTAAATCGCACGGATTGCTAATATGGCAACTTACAATCGCAAAAAATCGTCACAGCGGCGCAGATTTCCGGCCCGGAGGGGTCCGTAGAGGGTCGATTTAAGTTACATTTACAGACTGCTTACCAAGCATTTAAACCCGTACGCATTCAGGCATACAGCAAGCAGCAATATTTGATTTTTAAATAACAAGGATATAGCTATGCAATTGGTCAAAACCAACCGAGATACCCTTCTCCGGCCACTGCAGATCGTGAGCGGTATTGTCGAGCGTCGGCACACATTGCCGATTCTGGCCAATATCCTCATTCGCAAAGACGGCGAAAAGGTCTCTTTCCTGTCGACTGACATCGAAGTGCAAATCACCACCAACGCCAAGGTCGGCAGCGGCAGCGAAGTAGCGGCCACCACCGTCGCCGCGCGCAAGCTGCTCGACATCCTGCGCGCCCTGCCAGACACCGGCGAAGTCTCGCTGACCCTGAGCAACAAGCGCATGACCGTGCAGTCCGGCAAGTCGCGTTTTGCGCTGCAAACCCTGGCCGCCGAAGAATTCCCGACAGTCGCCCAGGCAGACCATTACAACGCCACCGTCACCCTGCCGCAAAAGACGCTCAAGCACCTGTTCAACATGGTGCACTTCTCGATGGCGCAACAGGATATCCGTTACTACCTGAACGGCCTGCTGCTGGTCCTCGACGGCAAGAACGTCATTGCGGTCGCCACCGACGGCCACCGTCTGGCGTTTTGCCAGGTCGCCACCGAGCAAGAGTTCGCGCGCCAGGAAGTCATCATCCCGCGCAAGACCATCATCGAACTGCAGCGTCTGCTGGAAGAAACCGACGAACCGGTCCAGCTCGAAATCGCCAACAACCAGGTCAAGCTGTCGTTCGCCGATATCGAACTGATCTCCAAGCTGGTCGAAGGCAAGTTCCCCGACTACACCCGCGTGGTGCCGAAGGGCTACAAGAACGACTTCACCATCAGCCGCGACCAGCTGCTGCGCTCCCTGCAACGCGCCGCCATCATGACCAGCGACAAGTTCAAGGGCGTGCGCTGGGTAGTGACACCAGGCAGCCTCAAGATCAGCTCCACCAATGCCGACCAGGAAGAAGCGATCGAAGAACTGGAAATCGACTACGGCGGCGATAGCGTCGACATCGGCTTCAACGTCACTTACCTGCTCGACGTCCTCAACAACCTCAAGGGCGACAACGTCAACATCGCCCTCGGCGACGCCAATTCCTCGGCACTGATCACCGTGCCGGAAAACGCCGATTTCAAGTACGTAGTAATGCCAATGCGAATCTAGCCGATGTAGGGTGGGCACCTCGTGCCCACGCTGCAACGGCCTCCGGCACACCGCGTGGGCACAGGTGCCCACCCTACGG
The DNA here is from genome assembly GCF_001584185.1 of Collimonas pratensis. Classification (GTDB taxonomy): domain Bacteria; phylum Pseudomonadota; class Gammaproteobacteria; order Burkholderiales; family Burkholderiaceae_D; genus Collimonas; species Collimonas pratensis. The sequence goes on from NZ_CP013234.1 coordinate 2,954, forward strand.
TTGCTGGTAAAAGCCGTAGGGTGGGCAAGCTTTTCTGCCCACGCGCGTGCCCCCCAGCATTGCTTGTAAAAGTAGCATCCAGTCCCAATATATGTAGTTCCGAAGTAAGCTTTTCAGAAGGTAGCCATGTCATCAGCCCCAGATAACACCAATCAGCCGCAACCCAATGCATACGGAGCGTCCTCGATCCAAATTCTCGAAGGCCTGGAAGCGGTACGCAAACGCCCGGGGATGTACATCGGCGACACCTCTGACGGCACCGGCCTGCATCACCTGGTGTTCGAAGTGCTGGACAACTCCATCGACGAATCGCTGGCCGGCCACTGCACCGAAATCCACGTCACCATCCACGCCGACAACTCGATCTCGATCACCGACAACGGCCGCGGTGTGCCGACCGGCATCAAGTTCGACGACAAGCACGATCCGAAACGCAGCGCAGCCGAAATCGTCATGACCGAGCTGCACGCCGGCGGCAAGTTCGACCAGAACTCGTACAAGGTATCCGGCGGCCTGCACGGTGTGGGCGTGTCTTGCGTTAACGGCCTGTCCAAGCTGCTCAAGCTGACCATCCGCCGCGATGGCAAAGTGCATTACATGGAATTCGTGCGCGGCGTGCCGCAAAACCGCGAAACCGAAACCATCGACGGCATGCTGGTATCGCCGATCAAGGTCATCGGCGACACCGACAAGCGCGGCACCGAAGTCCACTTCTGGGCCGACGAAGAAATCTTCACCCACGTCGAATTCCACTACGAAATCCTGGCCAAGCGCATCCGCGAACTGTCCTTCCTCAACAATGGCGTGCACATCAAGCTGACCGACCAGCGCACCGGCAAGGAAGAAAACTTCGCCTTCGAAGGCGGCACCCGCGGCTTCGTCGAATACATCAACAAAGCCAAGAGCGTCCTGCACCCGACGATTTTCCAGGCCACCGGCGAAAAAGACGGCGTCAGCGTCGACGTCTCCATGCAATGGAACGACGCCTACAACGAACAAGTACTCTGCTTCACCAACAACATCCCGCAACGCGACGGCGGCACCCACCTCACCGGCCTGCGCGCCGCCATGACCCGGGTGCTCAACAAGTACATCGAAGAACATGATTTCGCCAAGAAAGCCAAGGTAGAAACCAGCGGCGACGACATGCGCGAAGGCCTCACCTGCGTGTTGTCCGTGAAAGTGCCAGAGCCGAAATTCAGCTCGCAAACCAAAGACAAGCTGGTCTCCAGCGAAGTGCGCCTGCCGGTAGAAGAAATCGTCGCCAAGACGCTGAACGACTACCTGCAAGAACGCCCGAACGACGCCAAGATCATCTGCGGCAAGATCGTCGAAGCCGCCCGCGCCCGCGACGCCGCCCGCAAGGCGCGCGAACTGACGCGCCGCAAAGGCGTGATGGACGGCCTCGGCCTGTCATCGAAACTGGCCGACTGCCAGGAAAAAGACCCGGCGCTGTGCGAACTCTACATCGTCGAGGGTGACTCCGCGGGCGGTTCCGCCAAGCAGGGCCGCGACCGTAAATTCCAGGCCATCCTGCCGTTGCGCGGTAAAGTGCTCAACGTCGAAAAAGCCCGTTTTGAAAAGATGCTGTCGTCGGAACAGATCACCACCCTGATCGCCACCCTCGGCACCAGCATCGGCGCCGACGAATTCAACGCCGACAAGCTGCGCTACCACCGCATCATCATCATGACCGATGCGGACGTCGACGGCGCCCACATCCGCACCCTGCTGCTGACCCTGTTCTACCGCCAGATGCCACAACTGGTAGAGCGCGGCCACATCTACATCGCCCAGCCGCCGCTGTACAAGGTCAAGCACGGCAAGGACGAGCGCTACCTCAAGGACGACGCCGAAGAAGTCTCCTACATGATGCAGGTCGCCCTCAACGACGCCGCCCTGGTCCCAAGCGAAGGCGCGCTGCCGATCAGCGGCCCGGCCCTGGCCGAACTGGTGCGCCAGTACAACATGGCCAACTCCATCATCACGCGCCTCACCCGCGCGGTAGACGGCGCCGCCCTCACCTCCATCATGACCGGCGTCACCCTCAAGCTGGACACCCTGGCCGACGCCGAAGCCTCGGCCCAGGCCCTGCAAGCCTCGATCAACGAGCCATCGGTACAAGTCGTCGTCAAATCCGACGAACTCTCCGACAAGCACGCCCTGCGCATCCAGCGCCGCTACCACGGTAACATCAAGGTCAGCGCCATCGACAGCGACTTCGTCGCCAGCCCGGATTACACAGTGCTGGTCAACGCCGCGGAAACCTTCAAGGGCCTGATCGGCCCAGGCGCCCTGATCCGCCGCGGCGCCGGCGAAAAAGTCAAAGAATCAGCCATCATCGACTTCCACCAAGCCATGGCCTGGCTGCGCGACGAAGCCGAACGCGGCGTCAGCAAGCAGCGCTATAAAGGTCTGGGCGAGATGAATCCTTCGCAGCTGTGGGAAACCACGATGGATCCGACTGTGCGCCGCTTGTTGAAGGTGCAGATTGAGGATGCTATTGCTGCGGATCAGATCTTCATGACGCTGATGGGGGATGATGTTGAACCGCGTAGGGCGTTTATTGAGTTGAATGCGCTGCAGGCTGGGAATATTGATGTCTGATTTGTCGGATGACACGGAAAGTGAAATCTGTGCCAAGTAAGTGAAAAGTTAATGACGCAGATAGTGAAATAATCTTTGAAGCGGAAAGGTCAGCCTAAGTGGGTTGGCCTTTTTTTGTGTCTACGACACAAAAAAGACATCCGGCCAATTTTTAGCCTTGATGGATACTAGAGAGAGTCGGATGCGTACGGGTCAAGCCTCTTCATTGATTAACGCAGTGTTTCCTGTTGACGCATCGGCATTGCCTTTTACTAGAGCTATTGTCGCTGGATTATTGGTTTTTCAATATTCCTACCCTTTGTTAGTTGTCGTAGCTTTGTTTGCCATTATCCATGCGCTTCATGCGGTTGAGTGGATCAAGTCTAGATTTTCCAGTCAAGGTACATATGAGCTCCCCCCATTCCAATCGATTGCATTCCTTTTGCTGTCAATCGTAATTTTTCTGTTTTCGACAAGATGGGTAAATCAGGATTTTTCTGAAAAGCTGTGGCCAGCCAAGGTATATCGCCTAGCACATGTGTTGGACTTCGATGCAAAATACGAATGCAAGAATCTACGGCCCGGGCTCGCGGTTGTATTCCTGGGGCCGGAACAGGCGCGAGTTCTTGTTGATACTTAAGACGCCAATCTGGGGTATCGACTGATGCTCCACAGAACGGGGCAAGCCGCAAGGTTTGTCCCGTTTTACATAGTGGCCTCCTCTTTTCTGCGACGCTTCAATCGCCTGAAGGATTCAGGCCGTTTTTCTGATTGTGCTTCCCGCATTCCAAGGAGGTCTCTAATCATTCTGACTTTCACGGGGCTAATGCTTGGCACCTCATCGCGAAGATCCTTGAGCAGCCAATACGCTACCGGAAAATTGAAAAATTAAATTGTTATAGCCCGAATAGAATTTTTAGCGTTAATTCTTTTTCATTCGATTCATTGTTCATTTTTGGAGGCTAACTCGCAGTAATGATCTCTATCTTGGAACTCCCCATAATGTCGTTCAATTCACGTGCTTGCAAGAAATTATGGCAGGTTGGCTAGGTATAGAGGTCGGCTCATATGTCCAGATATGTGACAGTTTGCATCTTTACGAGCATGATCTAGCACATTTTACTGTCTCGTTGCAGGTGCCGTCTGTGAGGAATACTGATACGCTCGCATTACCCAAAAAAGATTTCGACTGCACCGTCGCGATGCCCTGCAGACGGTTGAGGCATTCATCCCTTCTACCATTGAGCCGCAGGTAAAAGAAATTTTCTCCACTAACTATTTATTCTCCAGTTAACTTCGATGGTCAGCAGAGCGTCCAGGAAACGCCAGCCAAAATCGACGCGATGAAACAAGTAGCCTAAATCCCTACAAAAAAATAGGGAAAGAGGATACATATTGAATTTTTGGCATTGTGGATTTATACTAAGTCTACCAATTCCCTACTTTAAAATCGGGTTGAAGGTGACTTATGAAGAAAATCGAATTGATCCACAAACTCTTGGAGCTCGATAGGCGCGGGGTATATGTCCTGGCCCGGCGCGACATCGAGAAGCTCTTTCCCGACGAGAGCGAGAAGGCGATGGAGAAGTCCTTGCAGCGGATGGTCGCCGACGGCCTCCTGCAGCGAGTGGCCAAGGGGCTCTACCTGAACCCGGCCGCGACGAGCAAGAACCGCTGGATCGCCGAAGAGATCGCCAGGGCGCTGCGCCCTGGATGCCTCTCCTATGTCAGCCTAGAGTCGATCCTGTCCGAGTATGGGGCCATCTCGCAGATTCCGATCAACCGGATGACGGTGATGACGACGGGGAAGAGCGGCGTGGTCGACACCCCCTACGGGACGATCGAGTTCACGCACACCAAGCGCCGCGCCGCAGAGATCATCAAGCGCACGATGCAGGCCAAGGGCCGGCCGCTTCGCATCGCCACTAAGCAAGCGGCGATCCGGGATCTCTTGCGCGTGGGCCGCAACGCCAACATGATCGATCGCAGCGAGCTCGAGGACGAGCTGCAAGGAGAAAACGCATGAGCGAGGACCAGCAGGATTTCAACGCGCTTGTCGACCTGGCCATGGCCAACCCGGGGCTATCGGCGATGCGGCCGGTGGTGGAGAAAGAGCTGCTGCACTACGAGATCTTCCAGGCGCTCGATGCCGAGGGGCTGCTCAAAGGGTTGGTGTTCCAAGGCGGCACCTCGCTGCGGCTGTGCCGCGGGTCGGATCGGTTCAGCGAGGACCTCGATTTCGCTGGCGGCAAGGACTTTTCGGCCGACAGTATGCAGAAGATCAAGGAGTGCGTGGAGAAGCGCATCGGCGAGCGCTTCGGCCTGAAAGTTACGGTCAACAACAAGCCGGCCAAGGTCGGCGACGACGGGATCAAGCATGTCCGCGTCGACAAGTGGTGGATTTCGATCGAGACCTCACCGGAAAATTCCGCGATGCCGGGACAGAAGATCAAGCTGGAGATCGCGAGCATCCCTGCCTACACCCGTGAGCTGCTGCCGCTTCGGGCCAACTACGACTTCCTGGGCGGCATGCCCGTGGTGCTGGTCAACGCTGAATCGCTCGATGAGATCATGGCGGACAAAGTGCTGGCGTTTCCGACCTCGCTTCTGGACAACCAAGGTCAACCGGTGGGACTTGACTCGGCCAAGATCCGCCACCGCGACATCTGGGATCTGGCGTGGATGGCGACGCGCGGCGCCAAGCTGGTCCCGGAGCTGGTGCTCTCCAAGATCGAGGACTACGGTGTGGTGGACTACCCCGGGCTGTTGGAGGCCGCGATCAAGCAAATCCCGCAGATCGTCAAGAGCCCTCAGTTCCAGGCGCAGATGATGCGCTTCATCGATTCGTCAACGGTCGCCAGGACGCTGGCCACCGACGGCTACGCCGACTACCTTGTGATGTCGGTTGGAGGTTTATTTGCCCAGATGCAGGCAGCGCTTTTCAAGAGGGGCTAAATATTTGGACGGGAAAACTGCGTTATTTTCTATATGCGTCGACACCCATATGTATAAAAAAACGACTTTTCTATACATATTCAAATTGATATGTATAGAAAGTTGCTTTCTATATGCACATCACGAATGGGGATAATCCACCTCTCGCGCATAACGCGTCGGCGCCAATCCCACATGCCGCGTGAACGCAACGCTGAACGCGCTTGCAGAACCATAGCCAACCCGTTCAGCCACTTCAGCAACGCCTCCTTCCTTCCGCCGCAGCAGATCCTTGGCCATCGCCATGCGCCAGGCCAGCAGATAGGCCATCGGCGCGATGCCCACCGCGCGGCTGAAGCGCTCGAAGAACGCCGAGCGCGACAGCGCCGCCTCTTTCGCCAGCTGCGCCACCGTCCAGGGCCGGGTCATGCTCTCGTGCATGCGCCGTATCGCCACCGCGAGGCGTTCGTCGGCCAGCCCGCGCAACAGGCCGGGCGAGGCTGCCGTTCCCGCGGCGGAGCGCAGGGCTTCGATGAGCAGCACCTCCAGCAGGCGCGCCAGGATGACTTCACGCCCGGGCCGCTGCACGCGGGATTCGTCTCCTACCAGCTGCACGAGTGTGGTCAGCCTGTTGCTAAGCTCGCTGGTCAGCCTATCTTCGCCGCGTACGTGCAACAGCTGCGGCAGCAGCGACACCAGCAAGGCCGCGTCGGGCGAGCCGAAGACGCAGTAGCCGATCAGCATCTGCACGTCAGGCGGCCCGCTTTGTGTGCCTAGCCTGAACTCGCCATGGGGCAGCGCGACGGGTTCGCTATTGAAGTCCTCCGCTACCGGCGCGAAGCTGGACATCGTGAAGCCATACGCCGCGGGGATCAGGACAAAGTCGCCCTTCTTCAGGTCGATCGGCTCCTGGCCGTCGGCTGCCAGGCGGCAGGCGCCGTCGAGGACCACGCCGTAGAACGGTTGCCCGGCTTCCGAGCGGCGCACCCGCCAGGGGCCTGCGGCGCTGACGAATTTCGAGAACTTGGCTTGCGGTTGGAGCAGTGTGACAACTTCCGCGAGGGGATCGACCATGACTGGACTCCTGCTAATGGAACATGGACTCCTGATTGTAGTACGTCCGGTTGCGGGCCGCTATAGTCAATGTACCGCACACCAACTACAGGAGTCCCCCCATGAAAACCGTCCTCATCACCGGCTGCTCATCTGGTTTCGGCCTCGAAACCGCCCAATATTTCCTCGACCGCGATTGGCAAGTCATCGCCACCATGCGCACCCCGCGCGAAGACCTGCTGCCGCGCTCCGAGCGTTTGCGCGTGCTCGCCCTCGACGTCACCGATGCCGACAGCATCCGCCGGGCCGTGGCGGAGGCCGGACCTATCGATGTCCTGGTCAACAACGCCGGCATCGGCATGCTGGGCGCCCTCGAAGGCACCACGATGGAAACCGCCCGCGACGTCTTCGAGACCAACACCCTGGGCACGATGGCGATGACTCAGGCGGTGCTGCCGCAGTTTCGGCAACGCCAGGCCGGCGTTATCGTCAACGTCACCTCGAGCGTGACCTTGAGGGCGCTGCCCCTGCTCTCCGTGTACACCGCTAGCAAGGCGGCCATCAACGCCTTCACCGAGTCGCTGGCGCTGGAACTCAGGCAATTCAATGTGCGGGTGAGCCTGGTGCTGCCGGGACGGGCGCCAGAGACGCGCTTCGGTGAAAACGCCCAGCCCCGGATGCAGAGCGGCATCCCCGAGGCTTACGCCGATTTGGCAAAGAGCGTGTTTGCGGGATGGGGGCAGTCGTCTGCTGTTACGCGGGCGCAGGATGTGGCGGAAGCGGTGTGGCGTGCGGCGAACGATCCGACGAGTCCGGTTCGTATTGTTGCCGGGGCGGATGCTGTGGCGTTGGCTGAGTCGTGTTGATCTCGGAGGCCGGGTATTTAGTGCTTGTTTCGGAACTCGCCTTCTAGCCCTTTGCAATTATCTTGCCGGCATTTGTACCAAGCTACGTCATCAAAGGAACATTCACCATTTAAATTGTCCATTGTGAATTCACAATCTGTAAATTCGCATTCGACAAATTTGGACCCCGAGAATGCGGTGCCGCGAAATGTGCAACCCTTGAACTTCACTTGTACAAGGATGGCGAGGTTGAAGATTCCCCAATACCATTCGCAATTTTCAAATGTGCAGCCGACAAAAATCGAGTCAATGCTACCGCCCTGGCTATTTATGTGAGCGAAATCGCAGTAGCGAAAGGCGCAATCTTCCCAACTGGCGGGTTTGGTTAAACGAGATTCAAATCTTTCGGCCTCAAACAGCATATTGGAGTGATATTCAAGTGTAAATTTTGATCGGGTATACCCGATACATTTATGTGATATTGATCGTTTATAGGCGATTGATGAAATATTTCCGGTTGTCTTATCTATTCACATGCATGGATTAAAAAAAGAGGGGGGCGGCGTGGTTTACAACAAACTGGTTAAACCCGATTCAATTTATTGTATTGAACGGCTGTAAGCAGTAAGATTAATATAAATTGACCGGGTATAGCCATTCAATTTATATTAATTCAACCGGGTATAGACTATCAAAATGGACATTCAAAAACTGCGGCTGTCGCAAGTCGATAGTGCCGTGAAACAGGCATTTGTGCCGTCGCGCCCGTCGATCGGCTGGATCCAGACCATACGCACCGCATTGGGCATGACGACGCGTCAGCTGGCTGCGCGCATAGGTGTAACGCAGAGTACCCTGGCTGAACTTGAAAAATCCGAAGCCGCAGACAAGATCACGCTGCACTCACTGCGGCGAGCGGCTGACGCCATGGACTGCGATCTCCAATACGTCCTTGTACCACGCAGTTCCTTGAAAAAGCGCGTTGAGAATCAGGCAGAAGCTATCGCACGTCAGCGTGTCAGCCGCGTCTTCCATACGATGCGGCTAGAGGACCAGGCGCCTACGCAGAAAGTGGACAAAAAGGAAATTTCCAAAATGCAAACCAGTTTGCTTGCAACAAATTGGAAGCACCTATGGGAGTAGGACTCGGCCAACAGCATGCGCCAGGCGCTACCCCATTGGATCCGGACGAACTTGCTGGCTTGATCCCACGGCATATCACGCTCAAGCGCGAGCTGGATGAATACGAACAGGCCAACATCCTGCAGGCGCAGGCTTGGGCGGAGTCTCGTATTCGAAAAAATATGCTGAACGAACGCGATCTGCGTCAGCTACACAAGCGCATGCTCGATAAGACCTGGCGATGGGCGGGGACATTTCGCAAGACTGAAAAGTCCATTGGGGTGGATCCAGCCAGGATCAGTGTCGACCTGCATAATCTCCTGGAGGATGTCAAATGCTGGCGGGAATTGAACACCTATCCAATTGACGAGCAGGCGGCACGATTGCACCACAAACTGGTTCTCATCCATCTATTTCCCAACGGGAATGGAAGGCACGCTCGCCTGTTCACGGACTGTTTCTTGCGCTACTGCGGGGTGCAGCCGTTTACATGGGGTAGCGTGAACCTCGTTGATGCGTCAGATACGCGCGCTGCTTACATCGCGGCATTGCGGGCAGCAGATAATAGAGACTATGGTCCGCTCTTGGCATTTGTGCGGACTTAAGCAGGGTTGGGTTAAATCATCATGTGTTTGCCGCCGGAAGCAGCTTTCGTCTAAGCTTCTGAAGCAAGCGCCCGCCGTCATCAAAGCCCCTGCAGACACCGCAGGCGATCCCGCCGGTGACGGCTAGCATCGCCACAGTGTGAACCCCCACTGCCGCCAGCGCCAGCATCAGCGAACCGGATGCAGTGATCTCGCGCGCCGGCGTGTCTGCCATGCACAGCGGGATGAACGCCGGCACCAGCATCAAACCGGCGCCGTGCGCGGTGGACGTCATGAAGGACCAGAGCGCCAGCCCGGCGTGACTCGCCGGTACCCGCGCCCGCCTGGCTTTCCGGCCAAGCAAGTGATACACCACAACGCCCGCCAACAGCACGCCCGCCACGACTTGCAGCGCGCTGCGATCCATCCCCAGCCCAAGCGCTACCGCAGCAGCCACCAGCGCGACCGATGCGGCGTGTCCGGCCGCAATCGGCGCCAGGGCCCACAACGCCTGCACCCGGTCGCCTGACCGCACACCCCAGGCGGCGGCAAACATCCAGCCGGTGGCGGGGTTCAGCCCATGCAGGGCGCCGACTCCTGCCACTGCCAGCCATGGCCAAAGATTTGACATGATGCGCTCGGATAGCTCACGCTTCAGGTATGCGCGCAGCAGGAAGAAGCGGCCGCCGGCGCCACCTCATAGCGGTCATGGTGACGCACCCATTCCATCTTGTGCGGCACGTCCCGTTCGCCGCGCCCCTCGGGCGTAAGGTCCATCATGTTGTACGCCCCCATCATCACTTCTACGCCGCGGCCGTAGGTCGAGTAGGTGTGGAAGATGTCGCCGGCGTCGTCCTTGTAGAACACGCTGACACCGGGCGCCTCTTCGTGCGGGAAGGGCTGCATGACGTAGTTGTAGCTGACCTCGCCTTTGGCCCGCTCTTCCGGCGTGAAGCTGACGTTGAAGTCGTAGTTGAAATCGCTGCCGCGCGAGGACACCCAGTCGAACTGCCAGCCCATGCGCTGGCGAAAGCGTGCGATCTCGGCCAGCGGTGCGCGTGAAATGGCGACCAGCGTGATGTCGCGCTGCGCCAGGTGGACGTTCATGCCGTCGGTGTGGTCGGCCATGAACGAGCAGCTCGGGCAGCCTTGCTCCCAGCCGGGGCCGAGCATGAAGTGCTGCACCAGCAGCTGGCGGCGGCCGGCGAACAGCTCGGCCAGCGTGCGCCGGCCCTCGGCAGTGTCGAATACGTAATCCTTATCGACGCGCTCCCACGGCAGCGCGCGCCGCTCGCGGGCGACCTGGTCGTGCAGGCGCATCAATTCCTTTTCGCGCGCCAGCAGCGTCTTGCGGGCGCTTACCCAGCGCTCGCTGGAGATCACGGGATGATTCTTTATTTCGGAAATAGTGGTGTTCATGATCTGCTCCTATTGATACTTCCTTAAATGATGACAACTCTTGTCCATCTATCACTCGTCGGGTGGGCACCTGTGCCCACGCGGAAATGGCGGGACGCGCAGTCCGGGATGGATAGCCAGGGGCGGTACAGCGTGGGCACAGGTGCCCACCCTACAACGGATGGCAAAGGGGTCAGGCGGCTATCGGCTGTTCGCGGTGCAGCGCTGCTTGTACAGTTGGGCGGGTCGCGATGCGTTCCTGGAACGCCTGCAAGTGCGGGAACGGCGCCAGGTCGAGGTTGACGAACGCCGCCCAGCGCGTCACCACAAACAGATAGGCATCGGCGATGCTGAACCGTTCGCCCACCAGGAATGGGGTGAAGCCAAGCGTGGCATCGAGCAGCGAATAGTGCTTGCGCAGATGGGCCATGCGTCCGGCACGCATTTCATCGCTGGTCTCGGGGTAGAACAAGGGCAGGTAGCCCTGGTGCAGCTCTGAATTGATATAGCCCAGCATCTCTTGCAGGCGGTAGCGCGCCATGCTGCCGTTGGCGGGGGCCAGATGTGCATCGGGCTTCAGGTCGGCCAGGTATTGCACCACGGCCGGGCCTTCCGTCAGCACACGGCCGTCGTCCAGCTGCAATGCGGGCACATAGCCCTTGGGATTGATGGCGAGGTAGTCGTCGCCGTGTTCGGTGCGTTTGCTCTTGCTGTCGACCTTCACCAGTTCGATGCTCAGGCCAAGCTCGTTGGCGACAATATGCGGCGACAGCGAACAGGCGGACGGAATGTAGTACAGCTTCATGGTCATGCTCCTTGGATCAGGGTTGCTCAGGACGGCGCCTGAATGTGATGGGCGTACGAGGTCCCTCGGCTATGCCGAAGAGGCAGTCCTGCCCGACGTGCTACTGCGGTGATTGTTAGCCGGCTGCTTTCGGACGCCGCACGGCGCGTACCTTACCGGTGCCGCCGCCGCCGCAATAAAACAGGCCGGCGCCGTCGGATTCGAGCCCGCTGACGTTGATGCCGGGCGGCATTTCCAGTCGCTCAAGCACGGCGCCGCTGGCTGGGTCGACGCGGCGAATTTCACTCTCGTCGCCTTCCCAGGTGCCGTGCCACAGTTCGCCGTCGACCCAGGTCACGCCGGTGACGAAGCGGTTGGACTCGATGGTGCGGAGGATGGCGCCGGTGGCCGGATCGATCTGGTGAATCTTGCGGTCACGGTGCTGGCCCACCCACAGGCTGCCTTCGGCCCAGGCCATCCCGGAGTCGTTGCCGTGGCCAGGCGCCGGGATCGATGCCAGCACCTTGCCGCTGGCGGGATCGATCTTGTCGATGCGCTGCTCGGCGATCTGGTAAAGATGGGTGCCGTCGAAGGCAGTGCCGGCGTCGCAGGGGCAGTCCAGCGCGCGGGTTTGTTCGCCGCTGTCGGGATCGAAGGCGATCAGCCTGGCGCCGGTGGCGGCCCAGACGCGCTGGCCGTCATGGGTCACGCCGGCTACCTGGTCGACGCCGGCGAAAGGGCCGTATTCGCGCACGATCTCGGCCAGGCGCGCCTTGGCCTGGGGTTGGTCATTGCCGGGGGTGCTGGCTTTGCGGGTCATCGCTGTCTCCTAGCGGTTGTTGCGGTTGACTTATAGCGCGCCGGGAAGCGGCGCCGTAAGAGAACTCTATTCCATCTGAAGCGAGGCGGGGAGTAACAAGATTGTCGTGAATCCCGCCAGCGGCGGCGACAGCCAGCGCTGCGTCCGTGCCCGCCCTATTGAGCGCACCCGTCCGGCCGTCTCCAGCTCGGCCAGCGCGCGCTGGACGGTGCGCTGGCTATCCCCCAGGGCCAGCGCCAGGGCCGAGGTCGACCAGGCCGCGCCGTCAGCCAGCAGCGCCGCCAGCGAGGCCTGCTCGCCGTCTATGGGCGGCGCCAGCAGCACCACGGTGCGCTCGGCTAGCGGCTTGAGTACGAAACCGCGGGCAGTGGCCTCGATTTGCGCCAGTTCTGCGACGAGCGCGCGCAGGCGGCCAATCTCGACCCGCAGGCGCGCCCGGTGTGTCTCGTCGGGGTGACGGGTGTTGAATGCAGCCGCAATCAAGGCTTCCCGGTCGACATCACCAGGCCACGCCTCGGCCAGTGCGCGCACCAGGGCAAACAGCACCGGCCGCCGCGCCAGCGACTGCCAGGCATTGCTAGCGCCGACGCCTAGTCCGCGACGGCAGGCATCGACTACCAGCGCATCGGAAGCCAGCAGCGCCGCGACCTCGTCAAGGCGCAGCGCCTGCTCGCCGCCGGCAAACAGGCGCCGGGCGGCTGGACGTTCAAGCGCGGTCAGCGCCTCAGCCACCTCGGCCAGCAGCGCCGGCACGCGCGCGCGGCCGGCTGCCTCGTGTGCGCGGGCCAGCGCTGCCCGCGCCGTGTCTACGCGCAGCGAACGCAGCGCCAGTTCCGCCACAGCCAGTTCGGCCACCGCCGCCAGCGACGGCGGCAGGCTATGTCCATCAAGTTGCGTCAGTGTCGCTTCGGCTTCGTCAAGGCGGCCCAGCAGCAACAGCTTGCGCGCCGCGATCAGCCTCGCCTGCAACGCATTGGCATGATCACCGTGCGCCTCCAGCGTGACCAGCGCCGCCGTCAGTGCGCGCGGCGAACTGCCAAGATCGCGTACCGCCAGCGCCACCTCAGCCTCGGCCACCACACAGCGCGCTCGCGCCAGCTCCTCGTGAGCGCCGAAACCACGGGCGGCACGCCGCAGCAACTCACGGGCGCGCGGATGCTCGCCCAGCTGCGCCATGGCGATGCCGCGCAAGGCCAGCGCCGGCGGATCGTCGCGCAAGGCGACACGTTTGAGAGCGCCGAGCGCGTCGCCGGCGGCGAGAGCACGGGCGGAGGCGGCTATGAGGGAATCCATGACGGTAGAATACACTGCGGCGCCGATGTCGCGGCGGGCTGATGAAATTGCCGCCGCCGGCTGTAGCGTCGTTTAGTGAAGGCGTGCGTCATTGCTGCGTTAGCGGTTCGTAGGGTGGGCAGATTTTCTGCCCACGCTGAGCGCACTCCTCGATTGACCGATGTTCCGCGCGATCACAACTTCCTACCCTGCCAATTTTCGCAAATTAAAATCCGCTCGGTCTTGACGGAGCGGCATTACGCCGTCGGCTGCGCTTTAACGTTTTGTCTGTTGGCTTTCTGAAGGAGCCAGGCAGTCTCCGTTGACGCAACCTTCCCCTTCAACCCGCCCGCAATATTCTTGGTTTCAAGAGACTGCAATTGATAAGCTGCGCCGTAATGCCGGATTACTTCGTCCTCGTCCACCGAAAACGGCGGGCCATCGATCACGGATTGATCGTATTCGTAAGTGATCAGCAGCTGCGGCGCCGCGCCGCTTATTTGCATCAGGTGAGATGCATATAGCTGTCGAGTGCCAGCGGGCAGCGCGACCAACGCAGCGCGATCGTATATCGCATTTACGGGACCAAGATAATCCGCAGACACCTCGAAAATATCGCCCACCCATATGTCGATATCATCAGCGCTGTAGCGCGACAATTTTCCCACTGTGGATATTGCCGGCTCCCGGCCAAGTTCTTTGAACAAATCGTTGATGGCTTGTGCGCTCAACTCCGCGCCGGCAACGCGATAACCGTTGGCAAGCAGCCATGCAATATCGCGCGTCTTGCCGCACAAGGGCAGAAAGACCCGGCTGCCCTTTGTCAGGTTTAGTTTTTCAAAATGTGTTGTCAGTAACGGGTTGGCTTCGCTTTCATGGAAATTGATTTCGCCCCGTTCCCATTTTCGATGCCAAAAGCTTGCTTCCATAGCGTCTCCTTGAATTGTGCGTCAATAACATTCCATCGACCTGGCCACTGAAACCAGGTTGGAAGTTGCGTGACGAGCCAGGATACAAGTTAAAGGTAACTTGAAGTCAAGCATTAATCAGTGCTGTGTTCGTATACGCTGGTCAATCCACCTGCAATTTGAGCTTGCGGCCAGCTGCCTGGCCTCAATCGCCCAAGTCCACCACGGCTGCCAACCCCACTCCCTCCGGCGCCTCATACAGCGCAATCACCCACGCCCGCCCCGGATCGCCGGCAAGCTGGTTCAGCATCTTCACCACAAAATTGATGGACGCCTTGTCCAGCCCCGCAAACGCGTCATCCAGCAGATTGATCGCGGCGCCGGCAGCGAACGCAGCCGCCAGCCACACCTTGCGCTTGCTGCCGGTAGACAGCATGTAGAGCTTCTTGTCCAGGTGTAGCGTCAGCGATAGCCCTTCCGCCAGCGCTGGCAGCTGTGTATCGTCAAAGCCCGGGTAGGCACCATGCAAGGACGCAAAATATTCGCGCGCCGTCATCTGGTCGAACGCCTCCGAGCGCGGATCTACCCAGAATACCTGGCGTCGATAGGCCTCCGGCTGCTCGTCCAGGCGTACGCCCTTGATTTCCAGCTGTCCACCCTGCGCCGCCAGATCGCCAGCCAGCAAACGCAGCAAACTGCTCTTGCCCCGCCCATCGCCGCCGCGCACCAGCGTGACGCCGGCGGGGATGGCGGCTGACCAGTTGCTGAACAGTTCCTGGCCGGGATAATGGAAAGTCAGGTTGGTGGCTTGCAGGATGGCTGCTTGATCTAGTGTCATGGTGCGGGTTTACAGATTTGCCAGACGGTTATCTGCTTAACCGACAGACGCATGCGCGCTGCCGATCAGCTTGCAGCCGCACTCCGTCAGGCAATCTTGCACAGCGACAGGAACGCCGCCAACCGTAAAGGTAGGATGCGCGGTGACGATCTTATTGATGCCGTGCGGCCGGCCATCGGGGTAATGCTGCGGGCAGTTAACCTCATCGCCAAGGCGCGCAATGGGTTTGCCGCCGATGTCGTGGGTAGGTGAGCCGCTGATGACTTTACCGCCGTGGTCGGTATCATCGCCGACTGTAATGATTGTGAGGGACATGGTTATAAGGCCGGTTTAGCGGCGTTGAGTAAATCAATTTTGTTGCCGTTCCAGTGAGGCAGTTTAGCAGGTGGGAGCGGCAAGACTTTATCAAGATTGGGAAATCGTAAATTGGGATTGTTAGCTAGAGCTTTTCCTAACAGCCAATATCGGTCTGCTCGTGCTTGATCTACGCCATGAGGAGCCAGGCCTTCGGCATTTTCAAATTCGTCTGCCAGATAGTTCGCAGCTCGAGTACTGCCAAATTTTACGCCTTCGTGGAAATAATAGAGTGCGTGTGGTTTGTCGTTATTGACGATCTTATACTGTACTCCCAATTCTTCCGCTGCATTTCCATTTCCTTGCGCAAATGCGCATTCCAGCATTTTCACACCTATTGGTGTATTGGCCCAACGGCTGCGCTCTGGAGCGTCTTGGCTAGTCAAAAGACTGCGCCCGATAGTGAATTGTGCATAGTCGCTCCCCATATCGGCGGCTTGCTGCCAGAACGCCCAAGCCGAAGTGGCATCCTGTTTGACGCCAAAACCATCGGAATAATAATTGCCCATTACCGCGTAAGCCAGTGGCACACCCATTCGCATGGCGTCTTCAGTCAGCGCCATCGCAGCTTTGGAATTTCGAGTCACTAGTACTGTATTAGGATCTCTTAACCCCCATACGCCGGTTTGGTATAGCGTCGCTAGATTGTTCATCGCTTTCCAATGCTTTCGCTCCGCCGCTTTTGTATAGAGTTCAATGATGCGAGGCCAGTTGCGATCGTCTTTCCAAAGGTCAGGTGTGTCCAATGCAACTGCCTCCTGATACCAGGCCTCGGCTTGTGGATCCAAGGGCGGCGTTACCGTTGATTCGTGTTTGCAAGTAAATTCTGACCGATGTGGATGGAATAGTTCGGGAATTTGGTTGCGAGGTAAATTGCTGTCTCTGGAACAGGCGGCTTGAGACAACGCCATAGAAACAAGGCAAAGCATTAAGTGGTGTTGCCAGGTTCGACTATATCTTCTTGATGGTACGGAGAATGGGGCCATGGCATAGGGTGTCACGTGTGCAAATTAACCTGCCAAGCCGGACACTGGCTTTGGCGAAACGGATTGGGTTTCTTTGGCAGCGTCCAGTAAATGATCTTCGTTACCGTCCCAGTATGGCAGTTTAGCCGGAGGCAGCGGCAACACTTTTTCGAGATCGGGAAAACGCAAATCGGGATTGTCGCCTATTGCTTTACCAAACACTTTGTAGCGGCGTTCGCGATCATGATCAACAAACGGTGCGGCGTAGCCCAATGGGCCGCTTTCAAAAGCAATTTCAAGATAATCAGCGCTATCTTGATTACCTAATTTCACGCCATCTTGGTAATAAGATAAAGCACGAATATTGTCTGCGCTAGTCTTTCGGACTTTGTATTCCAAGCCCAATTCATAAGCAGCTTGTCCATCACCTTGTGCCAAGGCACATTCCAGCATCTGCAATCCAATTTTCTTATTAGCCCAAAAGCCTTCTTTGGGGCTGTCGTACGAAGCAAGCAATTGGGTACCTAAGCGTGTCTGTGCGCCTGGTGCTCCCATTTCGGCGGCTTTTTGCCAAAAGGCATAGGCAGCAGTGGCATCCGGCTTCAGGCCGCCTACCCCTTGCATATGATAACTACCCATGTTGTCCCATGCTTGGGGTACGCCCCAAGCCATCGCTTCTTCTGTCAGTTGTAATGCTTTTTCGGAGTCTTGGGGCACCCCCTTACCACGCAAGTACAATCCCGCGAGATTATTCTGGGCTTTCCAGTGCTTGCGCTGTGCCGCTTTAGCCCAAAGAACTGCAGCAGTTTTGTAATCTTTGTCTTCCTCGTATTTATCTTCGCTAGTCAAGGCCATGCCTTGTTCAAACCACCGATCAGCTTCTGGATCAATTGGAGGAACAACAGCAGCTTGCTGGATACAGATGAAAGCAGCACGATGTGGCTGGAACAATGGTAAAGAGGTATAGCGCAGTTTGCTGGATGTAATATGACGATTCTCGTAGAAAAATTGGGTGACGATGACTAGCAAGACTGCAGCAAACAACAACAGGCCGAAGCGTACGTACTTTGGCTTGTGGGAGAGAGAATATAGGAATTTTCTCTTCATCGGGGCATTAGCCGGGTACCATAATTGGTATCGTCAAACGACAAAATAAAACTGTTTCGCTCGGCAGCTTGCGATCATCATCAAACTATTTTGCTATGCCAGGCGCTGGTTCTGGCGAAACTGGGTGGACTTCTCCCGCAGCCTCCAGCAAATGATTTTCTTCGCCGTCCCAATACGGTAATTTGGCAGGAGGTAACGGCAATACCTTGTCCAAATTCGGGAAACGCAGATCGGGATTGTCACGCAATGCTTTCCCGAATACTTGGTAGCGGCGTTCGCGATCATGGTCAACGAATGGCGCCGCATAATTTAACGGCCCGCTTTCAAAGGCGATTTCGAGCGCATCTGCGGAGTCCTGGTCTCCAAATTTCACTCCGTCTTGATAGTAGGCTAGAGCGCGAAGTTTGCCTTCGCTAGTTTTCTGCCGTTCATATTCCAAGCCAAGTTTTCTCGCTGCTGCGCCCTGACCTTGAGACAGCGCACATTCAAGCATTTGCAGACCAATTTTTTTATTGGCCCAAAAGCCATTTTTTGGACTGTCGTACGAGGCTAGCAATTGCCCACCTAAAAGGGTCTGCGCTCCTGGCGCTCCCATATCGGCAGCCTTTTGCCAAAAAGCGTACGCGACAGTGGCATCCGGCTTCAGACCACCTACACCTTGCATGTGATAGCTACCCATGTTGTCCCATGCTTGGGGTACACCCCAAGCCATTGCTTCTTCTGTCAGTTGCAATGCTTTTTCTACATCTAGGGGAACGCCTTTACCACGTAAATACAAACCAGCGAGATTGTTCTGTGCTTTCCAGTGCTTTCTCTGCGCCGCTTTCGTCCAAAGGGCAGCAGCAGTTTTATAGTCCTTGTCTTCTTCATACTTATCTTCACTGGTCACCGCCATACCCTTTTCAAACCATAAATCTGCCTCTGGATCGATTGGGGGAACTACGGCTGCTTGCTGAATACAAGTAAATTCGGTGCGATGAGGATTGAACAAAGGTAGCTGGCTATAACGTAATTGACTGGACATGATATGGCGATGTTCGTATGTAAATTGGACGATACCTAACAACAGGCAGACGGCAAGTAATGGCAAACCGAAACGTATATACCAAGGCTTGCGGGAAAACGAACGTAGAAAATTTTTCTCCATTAACGAACCCGCATGGCGCTGCCACCTGTGTCCCTGAACGGTACGATAAAGCTACCATCTTCGAAAGCTTCACTATTGCTCTGGCCACCATAATTTTTATCCATACGATCTTTCCATTTTTTATGCGTTTGCGCAATTTCATTACGCGAACCGCCGCCACCACTTAGATCACCACCAGCAAGATTACCCCAAACGCGCGCACGAGCATTGCTGGTAAAACCGGGATCTTCGGTAATTAGATTTAACTCACTATCCCCTGCCATCGAACGGGGGCTTAGATTGGCGCTGCCCAAGGTGGTGAAAGTATCATCGATCAGCATTAGTTTGCTATGGATATAAATTTCACGATAACGCTCTTCTGAGCTCTTGCTTTTACTGGCGCCATTGTCATCGAAGCTTTGCAGCATGGCGACCAACACCTCTATGCCAAGCTGCTGGAGTTCTCTGCGGATCGCCTTGATGTCCGATAGGTGCTGGTTATCCACAATATCTCGTGGGCCAGGATTAGGTATCGTTCCTACATCGCCGTCGTAGTAATCTCTACTCGGTGGCGGAGTGTTAATTACTTTGGTAGCCTGTTCTGCCCCCGCTTGATAAGTCGGAAACTGATCTCCCGCCCCGAGTTCGGCAACAGTGGAGTAGGTACGCGGAACCATGCCGCGGTCTTCTGGATTCGGGATGACGATAAATACATACAAAGCCGGAATGTCTTTTTTTACGACTTTGCCATTCAGGTAACCTGTCTGGTTGGCCTTGCGAATCTGCTTGATTCCCTGCGCCCACTCAGGCAGGAAGAAATACTGGTTCTCCGCGTAGATGTATTGGATCGCATTGGAGAGCGCCAGCTGGTAGCTTTCCCAGATGGTGGCGTCTTGTTCTTGCGGTTGAGTGCGCACGATCTGGCAGCGGTGTCCGGCTGTGCAGGAACTGCTTAAGCTGCCTGCGCTGACCTTTGCGCGGGAGCCTAGTAAAGCTCCATTCAGCAATGGTTTGCCCAGTTCTGTTTTTACGTTATCCCATGCCTTGGAAAAATTCTGGTTCAGACTATAGAGGGCTTCGCCCTGAACGCGTATTGCGTAATCGCGATACGGTTTGCGGATGACGCTGCCGGCCCGGTCTTGCAGATAGTCGGCCTCGCGGCAATGGTCGTTGAAAATATGGGAAGAGCTATCCCAGTAGTCGGTAATCGAATTGAGCCCCATGACATAGCCGACGGCGCGGCTTGGATCGGGATGCTCATAGTCGATCAGTACCGGCTTCTGGTGGTGGGTCGCCACTTGCTCTGTCAATAATTTTTCAAGCAAGGTGGAAGACATGTCGGGGAAGTTTTTCGCCAGGCTATGCCGGGCATCGCTCGATGGCACTGAACGCGTGCGTACTTCAATATTCGGATACTCGCCGTATTGGATGCCTTTCCACCAGGCGATGCAATGATCCAGCCGTTGCTTTTCAATGCCATCCGGCGTGTGCCAGAGGCTTGGACTGATGTAGCCAATCATGTTTCCTTGCTTCGCTGAACCGACAAGGTCTTTCCAGATCAGTAGGCGTATTTTGACACCCTGCTTGCTCTTGCGAGCCAGAAGATCGCCAAAGGTCTCGCCGCGCTGGCCCCATTTGCCGGGCTTGCGCACCAGCTCCATGGCCGGATCGAAACCCCAGCACACGAGATCGACGCTATGACTGGCTTTATCAATATCGCTGGCAATGCTGCCGAATCCTTCCTTGCCGCACATGAAAAACTGCAAGGCATTGTTGTTGTGGATCGGATGGGTATCGCTACGGTTTTCCAAGAACCATTGCATCGATCCTTGCGGCGCACGCTGGTCGGTACTGGCCGGAATGTGTTCGTCCCTGCGAATGGATTTGAGATTTTTTTGAATGTCGTAACTCATCATGCTTCTCCATCTTGATCGCCAGCCTGGGCGCCGCGGCGGGCTTGATCTGATCTGCCCTTGTCGCCCAGACCGTCGGTGCGTAGGCCTTTATACGCAAGTTCTTGATCTTTTTTGACCTTGTCTGCGCTATCGAATTGTTCCAGGGTCGGCACCTTGAACACGCTGCCGTTCGGCAGCTTGACGTCGTACTTGTCACCTGGCTTGATGTCCTTGATGTTCACACGTCCCCATGCATCGGCTACATTTTTTTCCACCTCTGCACCATTCTTGTAGAGGGTGTATGGATGGTTGGCATACATCGAGGTGGCGGACGCCGGCACGTGCGACAAGCTGAACACCATATTGTCCTTTAACGGTGGTGGCGGCTCGGGTAATTTCGGTAACGGCTTATTGGCTGGTCCCGGCAGGCTGTGCGTGGCGGCATGAGCGACAAAACTGCCGTTCGTCCCGTGTTCGATTCCTGCTGCATTGTATTTGACGTAGCTGCCGCCGCCATTGATCACCACTTCTTGCTTGGCGATGATGCTGATGCGATTGGCGGTGTGGGTGATGTTCAGCTTGGCCAGCATGTTGATGCTGTCCTTCAGGGCCTGCATGTCAATGTCGCCCTCTCCTGAAACCATCTTCATGCCGGCTTTTTGCACGAACAGCCTGAAGGTTCGGCGAATGCTGGCGAACAGGCTGTCGCCACTGGCGATGGACAAGCTCTTGCCGGTCGTGATGGCAGTGTTCTGAGTGCTGGCGACATGGGTGCTGCCGCTGGTGGTGGTCTCAATACCTGCAGGACTGGCCAGCACGAGGTGAGGTTGCGACAGTTCAGGGAAGCTGCCCTCTTCACCGGTGCCCTGCCCCTTGATTGCATCATTTTGCGCCTTGATCGCTTGTGCGACATCGCTTTGTTGCCCCTGTTTCTCCTGCGCCCCAGCCTGCTGCGCGGCATCGGCCAGCGACTCATGCTGGTCACGCGCCGCAGTCAACCGGCTGACCGTCTCCCCCATATCCTTGATGTGCGAAGCAGCGTTGTTTCTGGCCTCGGTGGTGATCAGCATCCCCTTGGCCGACCGCGCCACGCCATGGCCGTCAGTCCGGAGTTCCCAGCCCTCGCCCCGTGCATCCTTACGCCCTGCATTGTCTTCGATCCGCGTAATGCTGCCCAGGCTCAACTGGCTGTGCTGATGATCGCTTTTGAGCTGCGCCTGGATCTTGCCGTTGGTGTCGTCCAGGATCAGGTGATTGCTTCTGCCGCCTGCCTGGTTGCCGCCGTTGGGCGTCAGTTCCCGGCTTCTAAAACCCATCAGCGATTGCTGGGTCGCCAGCTTCCATGGCGGCATGTTGCGCTGGTTGTAGACACTGCCAGTGACGATGGGACGGTCGGGGTTGCCATCGAGCCATTGCACCAGGCATTCCGAACCCACCCGCGGGATGGATTTGGCTCCCAGTTCTCCGCCGGCCCAGGAACTGGCGACACGCACCCAGGCCGAGCTGCGTTCGTCGTTGTTGCCGATGCGGTCCCAGTGGAACTGGACGCGGATGCGGCCGTACTCGTCGGTATGAACGCTGCCCTGGCCGGAAGGACCGACCACCGTGACGGTTTGTGGAGACAGGATCTTGGTGTTGACGCTATGGTAATTGCGGCCGGGACGCCAGGGGATGGTCTTGCGCAGGCAAGTCAGTTCATTGCGGTACTCGGCCTTTTGATCCGCCTGCTGCAGGTAATTGTTGCTGGCGATGTGGTGCACTGAGATGATCAGGAATTCATTCTTGCCGGCGTCTTCGTGGCTGGCGAACGGGCTGGATGAGAAATGGCCGGTGAGGCGGTACCAGCGTCCAGGCAAGACATAGCGGTTATTCCCCGCGGCTTCAAAGTGTTTACCGGCTGCTTCGTTCTCTTCCATGCGCAGGCGCGACAGCTTATCGGCATCCTGGGCACCTTTTACGCCATAAGCGCCGGTATATTCATAGGATTCGACATCCTGCACATTGCCCTGCTTGTTCAGGGTCGGCACGCCGGCATTGATCGGCACCGGGCTCTTGAAATTGAAACCGGAGAGTGACACTGAACCGGGAACGATCTGCCGTACCGGGGAGAATTCGCCAATGCCGTCTTCTTCAAACGCGCCGCCATGGCGCTGGAAGCGGATTTCTTCTCCGCCGTCGATGGCCGCAGCCTGGGTCGAGTCATCGGTGATGACGAGTTTATGGCCCTTGTCAGTATGTTCGTAGTAGTACAACAGGCCGGCCGCTTCCAGGCGACGGTGGACGTAGTTATGGTCGCTCTCATCGAACTGGATGGCGTCGGTCATGATCGGATCAGTGCCGCCGACACGATAATCCCAGTCCGGCAAGGTGCCGTAATCGGCGCAGATGCTGTCGATCTGTTCGCGCAGGGTCTTGCCGTGGAAGATGTAGTTATCCTTGCGCAGGCGCAGGTATTGGGTCCAGGGGCCCAGCTTGGCTTGATAGAAGACGATATTGCCGTCGGTGCGGAGCAGGCGGAATTCGAAGCAGTAGCCGGTGAAGTAGCGCAGGCTGCCATCGGCTCTCACCAGTTCTACGCAGAACAGCTTGCCTTGCAGATCCTTCAGGGCTAGTTCGGCATCATCCGATAATAATTCCACGGTGTAGTCGAAATCGCGCGACAGGCTTTCGACGGCATCGAGCTTGTTGACCAGCAGCTGGGCCTGCGGACCGTCGTCGTGCGGGAAGGACAGCCGAAGAATACGATTGTTCTGCCGGCCCTGGATCAAGGCGGACAGGGATTGCAGCAAGCTACTCATGCGGGGCCCCGGGAATTGAACTGCCAACAACAAAATATTATTCTAACAATATTCTGTGTCGAGATGCTAATTGATAAAAATCACATTCAATCATACTCGCTGGCGGCTTTAATTGCCAAAAAGAAATATCTGTAATGGGCGAATTTTACGAGAATTGACAATGTTGTTGGGCTTTGGAGACGTCTACCTGCCATCTACGTCTGATGTTGGCCGCTTATCGATGCCGGATAGGGAGGCCATGGCTCAGGCATGGCGACATGCTTGTCTGTCATTGGTTTTTTTTGAGTGTTCCGATCGGTTTTTTGACGGTTTTTGCTGCGCAAATTTTGCCCTCGCCGCCGCACTTCGGCAGCGATGCAAGCTGTTCCTCTCGCTGCAAGCAAGGCCGGAATGTTGGATAAATGTGTCTATGAATCCTCTAGAGATTCATTTTTACAATCGGACATTTGTTGCATATGATGGGGCGGCAAGGGCTATAGGCGGGACATGCGGGGTGGCCGGTCAAGCGGAATTCTCCCTAATACATATAAAAATAACCATCAAAGGCAGACAATGAACACCTTCGTGAATGAAGTCGGCACCGAGCTCGACCAGGTCAAGAGCGAGATCCTGCGCGTATTCGACCGCCAGCGCGCCACCGCGCTGCGCCTGCGGCAATCCGGCAAGGCCGAACGCATCGCCAAGATCCGCAAGCTGAAAGCAGCGGTGCTGGCCAATCGCGAGGCGATCATCGCCGCCGGTTTTGCCGATTTCGGCAAACCTGCCGCCGAGGTCGAGCTGACCGAAATCCTGCCGGTGATCGCCGAAGCCAACGACGCCATCCGCAAGCTGGGCAGCTGGATGAAGCCGAAGAAGGTGTGGCCGTCGCGGCTGTCGGTCGGCACCCAGGGCTATATGCAATACGAACCCAAAGGCCGGGTGCTGATCGTGGCGCCGTGGAACTATCCGGTCAACCTCAGCCTGGGGCCGCTGGTGTCGGCGCTGGCGGCCGGCAATGCGGTGATCGTCAAGCCTTCGGAAATGACGCCGCATGCTTCCGCCGTGATCGGCAAGA
Organism: Collimonas pratensis; assembly: GCF_001584185.1. Classification (GTDB taxonomy): domain Bacteria; phylum Pseudomonadota; class Gammaproteobacteria; order Burkholderiales; family Burkholderiaceae_D; genus Collimonas; species Collimonas pratensis. The sequence continues at coordinate 27,397 of NZ_CP013234.1, forward strand.
TCCTGCGCGCCGTCTTCACGGAGGACGAGGTGGCGCTGTTCGAGGGCCCGGCGCCGGTGGCGCAGGCCCTGCTGGAACTGCCTTTCGATCACATCTTCTTTACCGGTTCGCCGGCAGTCGGCAAGATTGTGATGGCCGCTGCGGCCAAGCACCTGGCCAGCGTCACGTTGGAACTCGGCGGCAAGTCGCCGACCATCGTCGACGAAACGGCGGACCTGGCGATGGCCGCTCAGAATATCCTGTGGGCCAAGTTCACCAACAACGGCCAGACCTGCATCGCGCCCGATCACGTGTATGTGCATGCCAGCGTCAAAGACGCCTTCCTGCAGCATTGCATCGCCACCCTGGAAAATGCCTACGGCAAGGATGCGCAGCAGGCCGCCAGTCCGTTCCTGGCGCGCATCGTCAACGAGCGCCATGCGGAGCGCGTCAAGACTCTGCTGGACGATGCCAAGGCGCGTGGCGCGCGGGTGGTGACCGGCGGCCAGGTCGACGCCGGCCAGCGCTATATTGCGCCGACCCTGATCGACGGTATTCCGGACGATGCCAAGATCATGAGCGAAGAAATCTTCGGCCCGCTGCTGCCGATCATCGGCTTCACCGATCTGGCGACGGTGATCGCGCGCATCAATGCCGATCCCAAGCCGCTGGCGCTGTACATGTGGAGCCGCAAGCAAGCCAATATCGACCAGGTGATGCAGCAGACTACTTCCGGCGGCGCCTGCATCAACCATTGCGTGGTGCAGTTCCTGCACGGGAACCTGCCCTTCGGCGGCGTTAACAATTCCGGCATCGGCAGCGGCCATGGCCACCACGGCTTCCTGGCGTTTTCTCACGAACGCGCGGTGGTGCGCGGCCGCATCATGCTGGCCAAGATGTTTTACCCGCCCTACACCGCCACCACGCGCAAGCTGATTTCGCTGTTCATCAAGACGGTCTGAGCCGTCGCCCGCACCGCAACTTGCCTAGCGGGCCGTGGCTTCCACCGCGGTCGGGTCGGCGAGGTTGTCGATGAACCAGTTCGGATAGACCGGCGCCAACGGCGTGGCGGCGTCCAGTTCTGAGACTTCTTCGGCGCTCAGCTTGATGCTGGCCGCGCCCAGGTTGTCTTCCAGTTGCGGCAGTTTCGAGGCGCCGATGAGGATGCTGCTGACGGCATCCTTGGCCAGCAGCCAGGCCAGCGCCACTTGCGCCACGCTGGCGTTGTGGCGGCGGGCGATGGCGCGCATGTGCTCGACCACTGCAAAGCCGTGTTCCTTGTCGAAAGGCAGCAGGTCGAAGCCGGAGAAGCGGTTATCCGGGTTCGACAAGGTTTGGCGGGTGTATTTGCCGCTCAGGAAACCGGAAGACAGCGGACTCCACACCGTCATGCCGAGGCCATAGCGGCGCATCATCGGCAGCACGTCGCGCTCGACATCGCGGCCCAGCAGCGAGTAGTGCATCTGGCCGTGGGTGAACGGCGCCAGGCCATTGGCCTTCTGGATTTCCAGCGCCGCTGCCACCTTCCAGGCCGACCAGTTGGAAAAGCCGATATAGCGCGCCTTGCCGGATCGCACCACTGCATCCAGCGCCCACAGCGTTTCTTCCAGCGGCGTGTGCGGGTCTTCGCGATGCGCGATGTAGATATCCACCCAGTCGGTATTCAGGCGCTTGAGGCTCTGGTCGATCGACCACAGGATGTGCCGCCGCGACAGCCCCGACTGGGTCAGCGCCGGCCCGGTGCGAAAGCCGACCTTGGTGGCGATCACGACATCGTTGCGGCGCGCTTTCAAGGCATGGCCAAGCAGGGTTTCCGATTCGCCGCCGGCATAGCCGTCCGCAGTGTCGAACAGGTTGACGCCGGCGCTCAGGGCATGGCCGACCAGCTCGTCGGCCAGCTGCGCGCCGACCTTGTAGATGGCGCCGATATCTTTATTGCCGGAAGTGAAAGTCATGGCGCCGAACGCCAGGCGGGAAACTAATAGGCCGGTCTGGCCGAGCTTGGTGTATTGCATGGTGGGTCTCCTGACAGACGAATGAAGTGGGGTGCGACAGACAGCAGGAAGATCAGGCAATGGTGCCTTGGAGAAACTGTTCGAGAATTGTACGATATTCCCGCCACGGTCGCCGGAGTGCGACTGCTATGCGTGCTCACATCGAGAGCAAAGGAACAATGCATGTTGTGCTGCCAAGTACCGGATATGTTGCCGAATACCAAATAAACGTATTTGGGTAAAATATCTGACAGCGAGGTGTTGTCAACCAAATCTCGCCAGCCGCGTTTTTAAGCTTATGCCGCAGCAAACGCGGATGTTAACCTCAACCATTTAAAGGATTGAAAAATGAAAAAGCTGCTAGGTGTTGCTGCACTCCTCATCGCATTTGCGCCATTCGCCCAAGCTCAGGACTCCAGCGGTGTCTTGGCTAGCCATCCGGACGCGCGCAATGACCGCACGCCAGTGGAAGCTGCTGCGCCAGCCAAGCACGTGAAGGCCAAGGCGCATCACAAGGCTGTCAAAGCCAAGGCAAAAGCAGCTGAAGCCAAGGATGCCGCTAAAGAAGCCGCTCCTAAGTAAATCAGGGCACCGCATGCCGTGCCTGGCACGAGCATGCACCACAGAAGGCCATGGGCGCGGAAACACCGCACCCGTGGCCTTCTGGCATTTGGCGTGATGGAATGAATTTCTGCGCGGCTCGGCCGCCATGCGCTACAGCAGCAACGCTCTGTCATCGCGCCGCACCACATCGCATCGCTGCCTTGATTGCCGATCAGCAGGCCTGCCGCTTCTCTCCAAAAAATATTGCGCTGGTGTAGCATCGCGCTCCTTTACCAGGCGCGATCCCGAAAAATTCTCGTGATCGAAACGAGATCGCACGCTGCAAATGTCGGAAGTTGTAACGGCATGTAATAGCCGTCAACATCTCGCCGGCGCCACTCGTTAATTGCTCAGGACCTCGGGAATTACCTGAGTTAATCAAGATAACTTTAAGGTGCACAAATGAACAAATTAATCGCTACTCTGATCGCTGGCCTGTTTGCTACTTCCGTTTTCGCTCAAGCCGCTGCGCCTGCTGCTCCAGCAGCACCTGCTGCCGCCGCAACGACGACCCAGGCAGTAAAAGCCGATGCCAAGACAGAAGCCAAGGCAGCGCCTGCAGCAGCCAAAGTCAAGACTGCAAAAGCTGAAAAAACCAAGGTCGCCCATAAGGCAGCCAAGGTAAAAGCCAAGGCCCCTGCAGCGAAGACAGAGGCTAAGGCAGACGCCAAGGTGGACGCCAAGGCCGCTGCTCCTGCCGCTAAATAAAACCCGATAGTCGTGCAGATCGCGACTATGATAAACATGGCGGCCTGATTGCGTAAACCGCAGTCAGGCCGCCATGCTGCGTTCCGGCTTGGAACAAGCTTTCTCGGCATTTAAAAATTCCGTTGTTCGATATTTTCAAGGAGTAGGTCATGGGTATTCTGGAAGAAGTCATTGGCGCTGTAGTGGCCGTTGAAGGTGTCAAGAAGTTGGATCCGAACGCATCCATCCTGACTGAAGGCATTGCCGCTGTTGCCGGCTACAAGGGTGTGGAAGCGGTTACCGAACACCTGGAAAACAAAGAAGCAGAAAACAAAGAGGGCGATGTCCCTGATCAGCCTGCCTGATTGAAAAGGTTCATCAGACTTTTCTATGGGTGCAAAAATATTGACATGTAGGGTGGGCACGCTTTTGTGCCCACGCGGATAGCGCTACAGCGTGGGCACAAAAGCGTGCCCACCCTACCTCTCATGTACGATAGTGTCCCCTTACCCACAGAGAAGTCTGAACAACCATTGAAAAAATAGCTGTTGATTTAAAAGGATGAAATTTTCTCGGAGGGGAAAATTTCATCTTTCGCATTATTACGCTTTACGACTTCTGATTCAGGTCACGGCAGATGCGGGCAAGACGCCGGCAGTGGCTGGCCGAATATGGCCGCTTGGCCGCAGGCCGATCCGAACATGCCGCGGCCGTCATGGCCCACGCCGGGCACTTGCACCACGCTCTGATTCAGCGCCGCCGGATGGCGTCCCTGCAGATATTTGAAATAGGACAGGCCGCGCGCCAGCCGGTACGGGCCTTGCGCCATCGCCGGGCATGAGCGGTCGATGAAATGCGTATACGGATTGGTGTCCGCCATCCCCAGCAGATAGACTACCTTGCGCGCCGCATAGCGTGCTTCGATGCCGCCCAGGTCTTGCTGCGCGACATAGGCCGGCAGCTGTTCCATGCCGTATTTCCAGCGATTCACGCGTGGGCAGTAGGTGGTCGTCGCCGCTTGGAAGCTGCCGTCCGGGCTTGGCCTGCGCTGGTCGAAATACAGATAGCTTGACGGATTAGCCACCACGTAGCGCACCTTGATCCCGGCATTGGCCAAGCTTGCCTCTGCCTGGCCGGCGACGGCATAGCGCTGGACGATCTGGGCCCCGGCGGAATGGCCTGAGACCACTACTTCTGTCAGCGCCGGATAGAGGGTGCGATCGCTGAAGTGTGCCAGCAAGGCATCCATGGCGCTGAAGGAACTGAGCGGCGCCGGGCTCAGCGCAGGATCGCCGCCTTTCCAGCCTTCCTGCGTCCAGGCCAGGGTGTCGGGCGTCAGTTTGAATGCCGCGATGTCTGGCAAGGTCAGGAATTGCGGGGCTGCCACCAGGGTGCCGGCGCCCGCCGTACCGGCTTCATCCACCGCCAGTTGGCCGTCGGCAAAATAAACATCGGCATTGCGCAAGGTGCCATGCACCACGATCAGCACGCGTTTGACATCCGCGGCGGCGGCATTGAGCGGACGGTCGGCATAGACCGGCAGCATGCCGCTGCCTTGCGGCGTCTTCACGGTGATACGCTGATCGGCGATTTTCTTGACTGGGGCGTCCAGCACTGACGACTCTTTGGTGGCAGCATTCGGAGGCTGCGCCGCCAGCGCGCTGTTTCCGCCAGATGATAAAAAGAGGCAAGCAGCGGCGGCGAGGCCGACGGTTCGGCTGGCAGGCATGTGAGCTCCTCTACAGAACGCAATAAAGCAGATTCTGGCACGAAAACCCCCGCAGGATGCGCCTGCGTTTCACAATCTCGTCAGGTGCGACGGTTGTTCGCTGCTGCCTGCTCGAGCCTGGGCTCAAGCGGCAAGTTCAAACGCTTAGTTCGAGCGCCTGGTAATTGCCCAGATCGGCCTGGATGCCGAGCCGGTTGAACATTTCCTGCGGGTGGAAATCGGTCTGGGCGTGTAGTGTGCGCGCTGCGATTTTTGCCGCCTCGATCGACGCCAGGTCGGCCCATCCCAGCACCGTGACGTAGTTGTAGGAACCCGGGCCGGAGGTCTGCTCCAGCACCAGCTCCTGTGTGCAGCCGGGTAGCGAGCGCAGCAGCGCGTGGGTGCTGCGGACGCGGGCCAGGAATTCCTGTTGCGCCGCTGCCGGAACGATGAACTTGTCTACTCTGTAAATCTGGGAAGCCATGACTGTTTCTCCGATCGGTTAACTTTGTGCCGCACTGGCGTGCAGCAAGAGGATTTCAGATGCCTGGGCGAGTGTAAAACTTCAAGCAAACTTGAAGTCAAGCAAAAAATAACGCAGACGATCCGAGTTGAGGTAAGGTAGCGCAGCTCCATCTTTTCATCCCCGTTTTCCTGGTCGATCATGCAAGCCATCGAGTCTTTTGACGTCTCTTACGAAAATGCCATCCTGAAGGGCGACTTCCACCCTGCCGCATCCTCCCGGCACATGCTGCTGTTGCACGGCGCCGGTGTCAGTTCGCGCGCTACCGCCAGCCGTTCCGGCTTGAGGCCGGCGCTGCAGCAGCGCGGGATCGCTACCACTTCCTTCGACTGTATCGGCCATGGCGACACCGGCGGCGTCTTGTCGATCTCGTCGTTGCACAGCCGCACGCGCCAGGCCGAGGCGGTGATCGCTGCCAGGAAGTTGGCCGGCCCGTTGGCCAATCCGCTGGCCGGTCCGCTGGTGATCTGCGGCGCCAGCATGGGCGCCTATAACGCTATCCGGCTGACGCAAACGCAGCAGGTCGCCGGTCTGGTCCTGATCGTTCCCGGGGTGTATACGCCGGCCGCATACAACCTGCCGTTCGGACCGCAGTTTTCAGAAGTCATCCGCCGCGACCGCAGCTGGGCCGGCAGCGACGCCTGGGAAATCCTCAAGCAGTTCAAGGGAGATTTGCTGGTAATTGCGGCCGAGCGCGATGCCGTTATCCCTTTGGAAATACCGGAGCGGCTGGTGCTGTCTGCGCGCCAGGCGCGCTCGCGCCGGCTGCGAGTGGTGGCGGATGCCGACCATAACCATTTGTTCCCTCTGCTGACGGCAGAACGTCCGGCGGAATTCGATGAGCTGATGGCACTGATGGCCGGTTGCGGCCGGCAGCACTGAGCCGGCAGCCCTTAAAAACGGCTACCTGCGGCTGTCGATGAGGTAGGGTGGGCAAGTTCTTTTGCCCACGCGGCACCGGGCAGCATTCGCGTGGGCGCCAGTGCCCACCCTACGCCAATGCTTCCGCTGCCAGTGCCGCCTTGACAGTGGCGCGTGCACCGATGTCTTTCATGTAAGCGGCAATGGCCGGCCATTGCACCAGGTCGATGGCAAACAATGCGGTCCAGCGCAGCACCGTAAACAGATAGGCATCGGCGACGCCGAACTGCGGCCCGAGCAGATAGTCTTGCTGCGCCAGTGTCGTCTCCAGCAACCCCAGGCGCCGTACCAGCTTTTCCTTGAGGATGGTTTTGACCTGCTCCGGCAGCGCCGCATTGAACAGCGGCGCCAGCCCGGCGTGGATTTCGCTGCCGATGAAGTTCAGCATCTCTTGCAGCCGCACACGCTCCCAGCTGCCGGGCGGCGGCGCCAGTTCCGCCTGCGGCTTGAGGTCGGCCAGGTACTGCACGATCGCCGGACCTTCTGTCAGCACCTGGCCGCCGGCCAGCTCCAGCGCGGCGACATAGCCTTTCGGATTGATCGCCAGGAAATCGCGGCCGTCGGCGGTTTTCTTGGTCTTGTTGTCGACCCTGACCAGTTCGAACGGCAATTCCAGCTCACGCAGCACGATGTGCGGCGACAGCGAACAAGTCTCGGGGGCAAAATACAATTTCATGCAAATCTCCTGTGCAGCCGCGCCCTGCGCGCGATGGAGGAGAGTATGGTGACGGTGGTTACTATTGTAAAGAAGGCAGTATTTTGTTATATAGGTACATAAATTATACTTAGATTATATTCAGGACTCGCATGAAAAAGAATGTTTCCGGCTGTTCCGTGGAGGAAGCCATGCTGCTGCTGGGCGGCCGCTGGCGATTGTTGCTGGTTTCCTACCTGCTGGACGGGCCGAAGCGCTTCAACGACCTGCGCCGCGACATGCCGAATATTTCGCAGCGCATGCTGACGCTCGATCTGCGCGCGCTGGAAGCCGCCGGACTGGTGCTGCGCACGGTGTATGCCGAGGTGCCGGTCAAGGTCGAATACCGTCTCACGGCCGATGGCCAGCGGCTGCACAAGGTAGTGGCGGTGGTGAAAGAATTCGGGCTATGGCTGAAAGCAGAACGCCGGCCGGCGGCGCAGGATGTGGCGTAGATACGGACCTTATAGACGAACCTGCAGTATGATTCAGGCAAGCAGGCGCTCCGCTCCGGAACGTTTCAGCTGACAACCTGTCTGTCAGTACACCCACTTGATTCATGAGACTACAATGCGCCGATTCTTTTTCATCATTGCCAGCTTCCTGCTTGTTGCCTGCGGCCACGTCGCCCCTAACGGCGACAGCGGCAATGGCAACATCAGCGGCAGCAGCGTCACGCCTTACGGCGTGATCGATACCGGCGTTACCCGCACCATCAACCGCTAATCATCAAGCGTCAATACGCGAACGGAGTTTTCAAAGTGAAGCAACACATCAACGCAAGCCTGGTCGAAGCACAGCAGTCACTCAATGCCCTGCTCGCCAATCCGGCGGCGCTGGACACGATTGAACAGGCAGGCCAGCTGCTGATCGATGTGTTCCAGCGCAAGGGCCGGGTCTACTCCTGCGGCAACGGCGGCTCGATGTGCGACGCCATGCATTTTGCCGAAGAACTGACCGGCCGCTACCGGCTCGACCGCGCCGCCCTTGGCGCCACCGCCATCAGCGATGCCGGACACCTGACCTGTGTTGGCAACGACCACGGCTACGAACAGGTGTTCTCGCGCTACATCGAAGGCCACGGCCGTGCCGGTGATTGCCTGCTGGCGCTCAGCACCAGCGGCACCAGCAAGAACATCATCCGCGCGGCGCAGGCAGCGCAGGCGCAAGGCATGAGCGTGATCATCCTGTCCGGCAAGCGCAGCGAAGTACTGGAGGCGCTCAGCAGCGTCTACATCTGCACCCCGGGCGGCAAATTTGCGGACCGCGTGCAAGAGCTGCACATCAAGGTCCTGCACATCCTGATCGAGCTGGTGGAGCGTCACTTCTTCCCCGAAAATTACGCCGACGGCCAGTAACCGCAGCAGCAACAATGGCGGCGCTACTGCGGCGTCCGCCTATTCCCCGATAATCCATCCGATCGACAGCACATAGCGGCTGCCGCCCTCCACGCGCGTCACGCTGTGCTCGCACTGATCGGGCCGGAACAGCTTGATGCGTGAGGTCGACAGGATAGGTGCGCTGCAGATGAATTCACCGCCGCGCGGCGAGCGCTTGAGCACCAGGTTCAGGCGGTAGTGCTTGCCACGGGCGACCGCATCCGTGTGCGGCGGGATGTGCGCGCCGACCGGATAGCGGATCAGGTAGCTGTCGAAAGGCAGCGGCCAGCGCGCCGTCAGCAACAGCATCTTGTCGTAGCCGCCATCCTGTCTTCCCGCTTGCCATTTGAATGCGACAGCCAGATAGTCGCGCAGATTTTTCAGCATGTCTCTCATTTCCGTGATGGCCGTCCGGCCATCGAATCACAGGCATTTCACATTCTATTTGAAATCGGTTTTCGTCTCCCGATTCCGCATATCGATATGCGGAATCCACCCATGCATTTGTCCACATAAGCTAATAGATAGTAAGTAGTTTGTGAAATTCGCAGAATTTTTTACGATGCATGCTCACTGAATGCGGGGTGATATGACAGGCCATTTTTCTTACCGGATAGTTGGCCGCGTCGTCCGTAACCTGCCCGGCGCACCTGCCCGTGCATTGGATAACCGAAGACTGCACTCCCGCTGCTGAAAGCGCACAGCGCCTTTTTTAACGGCGCTATTTCCATGGTTTGCCAAATTGCCCGCCGCAAGAGCGGGCCGAACAATAATGAAAAATTTCAGATCGCAATCAATCCGGCTCGGCGTCATCGCCGCTGCCGCGGCCAGCCTGGTGATGCTCGCCTCCTGCGGCGATTCCGATAGCGGCATCGGCAAAAGCGTTTCCAATGCATCCAACGTGCAGAAGCGGCCCAATATTCTCTACATCATGGCGGACGATCTCGGCTACTCCGATATCCATGCCTTCGGTGGCGAAATCAATACGCCGAATCTCGATGCGCTGGTCGGCAGCGGCCGCATCCTGACCAACCACCACACCGGCACGGTGTGCGCGATCACACGTTCGATGCTGATTTCCGGCACTGACCATCACCTGGTCGGCGAAGGCACCATGGGCGTGCCGACCGATGAACGTAAAGGCCTGCCGGGCTATGAAGGTTATCTGAACGATCGCGCGCTGTCGGTGGCGCAGTTGCTGAAGGATGGCGGTTACCACACCTATATGGCTGGCAAGTGGCACATCGGCTCGGGGATTCCCGGCAGCCCGTCCGGCGGCGGCCAGACTCCCGACCAGTGGGGCTTCGAGCACAGCTACGCCTTGCTGGGCGGCGCTGCCACCAATCACTTTGCGCACGAGCCAGCCGGTTCAAAAAACTACACCGAGGACGGCAAGTATGTGCAGCCCGGCCAGCCTGGGCAACCGGGCGGCAGCGGCGGCAGTCCGGCGATCTTCTACTCCACCGATTTCTATACCCAGCGCCTGATTTCCTATATCGATTCCAACAAGGCCGACGGCAAGCCGTTCTTTGCCTACGCCGCGTTCACCTCGCCGCATTGGCCGCTGCAGGTGCCCGAGCCTTACCTGCATAATTACAGCGGCAAGTACGACCAGGGCTACGACGCCATCCGCAATGCGCGCATCGCCCGCCAGAAGACGCTGGGTATCATCCCGGCCGATTTCACGCCGTTCGCCGGCGTGCCGGAGAAGCTGGCGCAGTCGCCTGCCACGGTCAACAACGGCACCGCCAACGCCAAATATATCAGCGCCGTGCACAGCGCTGCGCAAGGCTATTCGGACTACGGTCCGGGTGTGGTCGACAAGGCCTGGGACAGCCTGTCGCCGGCGGAAAAGAAAGCGCAGGCGCGCTATATGGAAATCTACGCCGGCATGGTGGAAAACCTCGACCACAACATCGGCCTGCTGGTGCAGCACCTGAAGGATATCGGCGCCTACGACAATACCTTCATCATGTTCCAGTCGGACAATGGCGCGGAAGGCTGGCCTATCGATTCCGGCGCCGATCCTACCGCCACCGATACTGCCAATGCCGCCAATCCTGTGTATGCAGCGCTCGGCAGCGACAACGGTTTGCAGAATGCGCAGCGCCTGCAATACGGCTTGCGCTGGGCCGAAGTCAGCGCCACGCCGTTTCGCCTGACCAAGGGCTACGCTACCGAAGGCGGAGTGTCGACGCCGCTGGTGGTGCACCTGCCTGGCCAGACCACGCAGCTGCCGACTTTGCGGCCATTTACCCATGTGACCGACAACACCGCGACCTTCCTGGCTGTGGCTCAGATCGCTGCGCCCGCTACGCCGGCCCCGCCGCTGTTCAATAGCCTGACCGGCGCTGACCAGAACAAGGGCAAGGTGGTCTACAACAACCGCTATGTCTATCCGATCACCGGCCAGTCGCTGCTGCCTTTGCTCAACGGTACGGCGACCGGCCTGGTGCATGCCACGCCGTTCGGCGACGAAGCCTACGGCCGCGGCTATCTGCGCAGCAGCGACGGCCAATGGAAGGCCCTGTGGACTGAACCGCCCAACGGACCGCTGGATGGTCACTGGGAATTGTTCAATCTCGCCACCGATCGCGGCGAGAACAATGATGTCTCGACGCAGAATCCCTCAATCATCAGCAGCCTGGTCCAGCAGTGGAACAGCTACATGAGCGGCGTCGGCGGCGTCGAACCGCTGCGCCCGCGCGGCTATTATTGAGCGCGCCATGGCGATCAAGCTCTGGCTGATAGGCACGGCGACGCTTGCCGCCGGCGTGCTGGCGGCGGCGTTGACGACATCGCTGGCAGCCGCCGGTAGCGAAGGGGTTGACCGTCTGAACCGCAGCCGTTCGCTGGCGGCGCTCGGTTCTGAGCCCCAATGTGAAGCCTATTCCGGCTTGCCGGCGCACTGGCGCAGCGATGCTCAGGCCGGCATGGTGCATCTGCACGGCGGCGAGTTCGTGCTGGGCAGCAGCGCTGGCTATGAAGACGAACGGCCGGCCGGCGATGGCAAGACCAAGGTGGGCGGCTTCTGGATCGACCAGACCGATGTCACTAATGCCCAGTTTGCGTCCTTCGTCAAAGCTACCGGCTACATCAGCGACGCCGAACGGCAAGGCGGTGGCGCGGTATTCCATCAGCCAACGCTGGAAGAACTGAATGCACGGCCGCTGGCCTGGTGGCGCTGGGTGGCGGGCGCTTCCTGGCGCCATCCGCAAGGACCGGCCAGCGACCTGTCCGGCCTCGCCAGCCAGCCGGTCACGCTGGTGACGCAGGCTGATGCGCTGGCCTACGCGCGCTGGCTGGGACGCGATCTGCCGAGCGAAGCAGAATGGGAATATGCCGGCAAGGCCGGCCACGATGGCGCCGAGCTTGACACGGCGCCGCGCGATGCCCATGGCAAGCCGACCGCCAATTACTGGCAAGGCGTATTTCCTCTGGTGAACAACAATGAAGACGGCCACGTCGGCCTGTCCCCGGTCGGCTGCTATGCAGCAAACGACTTCAAACTTTACGATATGGTTGGCAACGCATGGGAATGGACCAAGGATGTTTACAGCGGCCCGCATCAGTCGCACAGCAATGGCGATACCGCCTCGGTGGCGCCGGCCGGCCGCCGCCACAATACGCCGATGGTGATCAAGGGCGGTTCCTTCCTGTGCGCGCGCGACTATTGCGTACGCTATCGCGCTTCCTCGCGCGAACAGCAGGAAGCCGACTTGCCGGCCTCGCATATCGGCTTTCGCACCATCCTGCGCGACAGCTGAGCCTGGTCTTTGGATTGCTGCTGGTGCAGTATGCGTTTGCCGCCGCACCAGTGCCACAGCTGTTCAGGATCGGCGTGACGCCCGGCGTGCATGCGGAAATCCTTGAACAGGTGCGCAGCGTTGCGCAGACGCAGGGTCTGCCGCTGGACGTTGTCATATTCGCGGATAAGACAGATATAGACGCAGCACTGGCAGCGCACAAGCTGGACGCCGCCAGCTTCGAAGATGGCCAAAGCTTCGAGGCAAAGCGCCAGCGTGATGGTTTGGCCAACGCCGGCAGCACGGTGACGCTGCCGATGGCGATCTATTCGCGCCAGCTGCAGAACTTGACGCAATTGCAGCGCGGCGCCAGCATAGCGATTCCGGCCGATGCCGCCGGCGCCGCACGGGCGCTGGTCTTGCTGCAGAATTTCACTTTGCTGACCTTCAATGACCGCGCCGGCCTGCACGCCACGCCGGCCGACATCACCAGCAACCGGCTGCGCCTGAAAATCATCCAGCTGCCGCGCCAGCGCCTGTACGGTGCGCTGGACAAGGTGGCGTTCGCGGTGATCGACAGCAGCGACGCCCTCCGCGTCGGCCTCTATCCGGCGCGCGACAGCCTCGGCATCGAAGACGCCCGTTCGCCCTGGCAAGGTGTGCTGGCAGTGCGCGCTGCCGATCGCGCGCAGCCATGGGTAAAGCAGCTGCTGGCAGCCTATCATTCGGAAGCGGTGGCGCATTTCATCCTGACACGCTACCAGGATTCGGTGCGGCGGCCATGGTGAACAGCTACGCCTTCGGCTGCACGGCTTGCGGCAAATGCTGCAACAGCCCGCCGGCGATGGCCTTGCCTGAACTGTTCCGTCACCGCGACCTGTTCGTCGGCTGCCTGGCGATCAGCCGCACGCCGCGCCGGCGCAGCGGCGAACGCTTGCGCGTCGGCCGTGAGGAGCATGTACTGAGCGCCAGCGATGCGGCTGCCTGCGACACGCTGGGAGAGACCTTGCTGCATGGCGCCGCCAATCGCCACGGCGTTTTCTTTAACCTGGTGGCGCAAGGCTATGACTACCCTTCCCTGGCGCGCTGTCCCGCCCTGCAGGAGGATGGCTTGTGCGCCATCCATGCCAGCGGCAAGCCGCTGCAATGCGCAGTCGTGCCGCTTGATCCCTTGCTGCCGGATAGCTTGCAGCATCTGGCCCTGGCCGGACGCAGCATCGGCGCCGCGTATATCGGCGCTGAGTGCATCCAGGCCGGGGAACGCAGCGGCATGGCGACACTGGTTGGCGATGGCGAGATCCATGATGCGGCGGCGCGCGAGGTCATTGCGCACCGCCGCTGGATGCTGGCGCAGGAACACGAACTATGGGGGCGCGCGGTATTTGCGTCCTTGCGCAGGGAGCTGTTCGATGCGCAGGACGTGCTGGGCCGGATTCCTGCGGATGGTTTCTTGAGCATTTCGATCGCGCCGGCCTTGCTTGCCGTGGCCGGCGTTTCAGAGCGTTGCCGTCAGTTGTCGCTGACCTATATCGATAGCCAGCTGGCGCTGATCGAAAAGACGATTGCCCAGGCGCTGCTGCGCCGGCGTCTGGATGAGCGACCGCATACGCGGGAACTGCGGGGATTTTCCGAGGCTTACCTGCGTGCGCGCGCAGCGTTGGTGTTGGCGTCACCGCCGCAGACGATGCCCATGGCCGCAGCGCAACGCTTCGAAGCTTACCTGGCCGCCTGACTCAAGGCAGCGTTTCGGTTTTGTCCGTCGTCGGCAAGGCCGCCGCGCTCAGCACGGCGTCGCGCTTGTCCAGCAAATGCTGGCGCAGTACTGCGGCCAGCCGCTTGCCGTCGCGCGCTTCCAGCGCTTTCACCATTTCGTCATGGTCGTGCGCTGCGCTATCCCATTTGTGCGGCTGGAAGTTGGACTTGAAGCGCAAAGCTTGCAGGCGCCGGTTCAAGGTCAGGTAAGTCTGGCGCAGCACCGAATTGCGGGCGGCGTCGTTGATCTTGTCGTGGATCGCCTGGTTGCGGCTGTAATAGCCGGGCAGGTCGTTCTGCGCCTTGCAGGCCAGCATCGCATAGTGCAGGGCCTTGATCTCGGCCAGTTCGACCGGCGTGATGCGGTCGCAGGCCAGCTCGCCCGACATGGCTTCCAGGCCGCTCATCAGCTCGAAGGTTTCCCAGATTTCGGTTTCCGTCATCTTCGATACCGAAGCGCCGCGGTTCGGCGATATCTCTATCAAGCCTTCGGCCGCCAATACCTTCAGCGCTTCACGCAGCGGCGTGCGCGATATGCCCAGGGTTTCGCACAGCTCCCGCTCATTCAGCTTGGTGCCCGGCGTCAGCACCGCTTCGACGATCAGGTTGCGCAAGTGGTCCACCACCGTGTCATGCAAACGCTGACGTTCCAGTTTCGGCACCAGCGGCGCGGCTTTTGTTTCTTCGCCAATTATCGCATTTTGCATTCAAAATCCTTTTCTACGCGTTAATCCCTATTTTAACATCAAACCTGGCGCTCAAGAATTCTTGCCTGGAGAGGCACGAATGTGAATGTAAATATGCAGAAAAAGGTGAATAAATTCAAAAATACGACTGTTTTTGCCGTTTTTTCTGATTAAAAGGCCGATCCCTGAAGTCGGATAATCGCAAAAAGTCCTTTACGTCCGGAATCCTGACTGCTAAAGTATTTTGAATGCAAAATACAATTTGTTCAAAAGGAGACGTAAATGTTGACACTAAACTTCCATCCGGCCGGCCGTCATTTCCTGCAAATCCCGGGCCCGAGCCCGGTGCCGGACCGCATCCTGCGCGCCATGAGCTACCCCACCATCGACCATCGCGGCCCGGAATTCGGCGCCCTCGGTCTGCAGGTGCTGGCCGGCATCAAGAAGATCTTCAAGACTGAACAGCCGGTGGTGATCTACCCGGCCTCCGGTACCGGCGCCTGGGAAGCGGCGCTGACCAATACCTTGAGCGCCGGCGATACCGTGCTGATGTATGAAACCGGCCATTTCGCCACGCTCTGGAAAAAGATGGCGGAAGCGCTGGGCCTGAAGCCGGAGTTCCTCGGCTTGCCCGGCATCGAAGGCTGGCGCCAGGGCGCCCAGGCTGACCGCATCGAAGCGCGCCTGCGCCAGGACCGCGAGCACCAGATCAAGGCGGTGTGCGTGGTGCATAACGAAACCTCGACCGGCGTCACCTCCGACATTGCCGCCGTACGCCGCGCGATCGACGCCGCCGGCCATCCAGCCTTGCTGATCGTCGATACCATTTCCGGCCTGGCCTCGGTCGATTACCGGCATGACGAATGGGGCGTCGACGTCACCGTCTCCGGTTCGCAAAAGGGTTTGATGCTGCCGCCGGGCATCAGCTTCAACGCGGTATCGCAGAAAGCCATTGCAGCCAGCAAGAGCGCCAGGCTGCCGAAAGCATTCTGGGACTGGACCGACATCATCGAAATGAACCAGAGCGGCTACTGGCCCTACACGCCTAACACTAATTTGTTATACGGCTTGTCGGAAGCGCTCGACATGATCCTCGGCGAGGGGCTGGACAATGTCTTCGCCCGCCATCAACGCCTGGCCAGCGCCTGCCGCGCCGCGGTGCGCGCCTGGGGCCTGGAGATCCAGTGCGCCGATCCTGCGTTGTACTCGCCGGTGCTGACCGGCGTCATGACGCCGCCTGGCTTCGACGCCGATGCGATCCGCAAGACCATCTATGAAAACTTCAACATGTCGCTCGGCACCGGCCTCGGGAAAATGAAGGGCGGCATGTTCCGCATCGGCCACCTGGGCGAAGCCAACGACCTGACATTGATGGCGACGCTGGCAGGCTGCGAGATGGGCCTGAAACTGGCAGGCGTGCCGCTGGCCGGCAGCGGCGTGGTGGCGGCGATGGACAACCTGGCCGCGCAAAAGAGCAAACCGGTATTGAAAGCAGCATAGAAAGCGAAACAGCAGAAAGCGCTCCGGCACCGTCCCTCAGAGGACGGGCGGAGCAAGGATCACGATGTCCTGCGGCGTTTGCCGGCCACCATAATATTGGAGACAACAATGAAACACCTGCGTTTGCGCGCGACCACGGTCGTGCTGATCATGTTATGCCTGATGTATTTCATCACCTACCTGGACCGCGTCAACGTCAGCACCGCCGCGGCGGGATTCGGCAAAGAATTCGATCTGTCGAAAACCCAGATCGGCCTGGTGTTTTCCGCGTTTGCCTACCCCTACCTGGTGTTCCAGATCATCGGCGGCTGGGTCAGCGACAAGTTCGGCGCCAAGCGCACCCTGATCTATTGCGGCATATTGTGGGGCATTGCCACCATCCTGACCGGCTTTGCCGGCGGCCTGTTTTCGCTGCTGCTGGCGCGGCTGCTGCTGGGCCTGGGCGAAGGCGCCACCTTCCCCGCCGCCACCAGCGCCATGTCGCGCTGGGTGGCCAAGGAAAACCGCGGCTTCGCCCAGGGCATCACCCATGCCTTCGCCCGCATCGGCAATGCGGTGGCGCCGGCGCTGGTGGTGTTCATCATGGCCACCCACGGCTGGCGCGAATCCTTCTATATCTGCGGGGTGATCAGCCTGGTTTGGGTACTGGTGTGGGCATTTGTGTTTACCGAACATCCGGAAAAACATCCGCGCATCACCAAGGAAGAGCTGGCGATACTGCCGGCGGTGAAAAAAAACACGCCGAAGATTCCATGGGGACCGCTGTTCAAACGCATGCTGCCGGTGACCATCGTCTATTTCTGTTACGGCTGGACCTTGTGGCTGTTCTTGAGCTGGATTCCGCAATATTTCCTGCACAGCTACGACCTCGATATCAAGAAATCGGCGCTGTTCGCTTCCAGCGTGTTCTTCGCCGGCGTGCTCGGCGATACCCTGGGCGGCATCGTCAGCGACAGGAACCTGAAGCGCACCGGCAACCTGAAGCGGGCGCGCAGCCAGATGGTGTCGGTCTGCATGCTGCTGACACTGTTGTCGCTGCTGCCCTTGCTAGTCACCCATAATGTTTACGTCTCGATACTTTGCCTGAGCGCCGGCTTCTTCTTTGCGGAAATGACGATCGGCCCGATGTGGGCGATCCCGATGGATATCGCTCCGCAGTACTCGGGCACCGCCAGCGGCATGATGAATACCGGCTCGGCGCTGGCGGCGATCATCTCGCCGGTGCTGTCCGGCTACTTGATCGACCGCTTCGGCAGCTGGGAACTGCCGTTTGTCGGCAGCATGATCCTGATGGGACTCGGCGTGCTGCTGGCGTTCCGCATGCAGCCCGACAGCAAGTTCGAGCACGGCGTGGCGGATGGCGCGGCCAGTCCGGTGAAAGCCGGCGCCTGAATAGACCGGCCATGCAGGCATCGTTACAACCAAGGATTTTCATGACTTCTTCGCAATCTCCACAAGAGCGGTTGGCACGCCTGCTGAGCACGGCCTACGGCAACCATGAGGCAGCTGAATGCATCCCGCAGGAGCTGGAGCCGGCCAGCGCCGAGGAGGCTTACATGGTGCAGCAGGCATTCCTGCGGCACGGGCAGGCGCAGATCGGCGGTTGGAAGATCGGCGCGAAATCGGCGCAGGGACCGATACAGGGAGCGCCCTTGCCGGCGCAGCGCATCTATCCGACTACCTCGGTGATCGAACGCGCTGATTACCCGGTGCTGGGCCTCGAGCTGGAAATCATGTTTTGTTTCGATATAGATTTCCAGCCGGGAGCAGCGCCGATGCCGGAACGGGAAGTCATGCGCCACATCGGCAGCATGGCGGCCTCGATAGAGCTCGTTTCCAGCCGTATCGCCGGCTGGCCGGATGTGCCCAAGCTGAGTCAGTTGGCGGACCTGCAAAACCACGGCGCCCTGGTCAGCGGCGAATTTGTCGCTTACGACGCCGCTTTCCCGTTCCTGAATCCGGCTGCGCACCTGACCTTGAACGGCAAAGATCTGTTCAAGGGCAGCGCCAGCAATCCTGCCGGCGACCCGCGGCGCCTGCTGGGCTGGCTGGTGAACCATTGCAGCACGCAGGGCATCAGCCTGCCTGCCGGCACGATGATCACTACCGGGTCCTATACCGGCATCCATTTTCCGGAAGAACCTGGCCTGGTGATCGGCCAGATTGCCGGTTTGCCGACGATACATTTCGAGCTGGCTTAAGCCGGGCATCGGTAATTTTTCAAGTTTTTGACAGGACGCCATCATGCTGGTCAAGCCCATCCACCTAGTTCCTCGCAGCCCAACGCCCGCGACGTCGTCGGCCACGCCACTGGCCGCGCAATTACGGCGCGAACTGCGTGGCGAAGTCTTGTTCGAGCGGGCCGACCGCGGCCGCTACGCAACCGATGCCTCGATCTACCAGATCATGCCGCTTGGCGTCGTGGTACCGCGCGACCAGGACGACCTGCTGCTGGCGCTGGACATCGCCCGCAGCCACCGCATTCCAGTGCTGGCGCGCGGCGCCGGCACCAGCCAGTGCGGCCAGACCGTGGGCGAAGCGCTGGTGCTCGACAACAGTAAATGGCTGAACCAGGTCATCGATTTCGATGCCGCCGCGCGCACCGTGACGGTGGAGCCCGGCATGGTGCTGGACCATCTCAATGCCTGGCTCAAGCCGCACGGCCTGTGGTTCCCGGTGGATGTCTCGACCGCGGCCCAGTGCACCATAGGCGGCATGGCCGGCAACAATTCCTGCGGGTCCAGGTCTATCGAGTACGGCAACATGGTGCATAACGTGGCCGCCATCGATGCGGTGCTCGCAGATGGTACGCAGGGACATTTCGGGCGCCTGGAGCAGATGGCTGCAAGCGGCCGCATCGGCGATATCGTCGCCGGGCTGCAGCGTATCGCCGTGCGCGAACGGGGCGAGATTGCCGAGCGCGTGCCCAAGGTGCTGCGCCGGGTCGGCGGCTACAACATCGATCTCTTCGATTGCCAGAATCCGCGCGCCTATACCGATGACGGCATGGCCAACCTGGCGCACATCCTGGTCGGTTCTGAAGGCACGCTGGCCTACAGCCGCCAGCTCACCCTGGCGCTGGCGCCGCTGCCGGCGCACAAGGTGCTGGGCGTGGTGAATTTCCCGACCTTCTACCAGGCCATGGACCTGACCCAGCACATCGTCAAGCTCGGCCCGACCGCGGTCGAACTGGTGGACCGCACCATGATCGATTTATCGATCAGTAATCCGGCCTTCAGGCCGGTCATCGAAAAGGCTCTGAGAGGCCGGCCGCAAGCGATCCTGCTGGTCGAATTCGCCGGCGAGCAGCTGGACGCGCTGTTGCAGAAGCTGGCCAGCCTGGATGAATTGATGGCCGACCTGCAGCTGCCCGGCGCGGTGGTGCAAATGTCCGGCGCCGCCGAGCAGAAAGCCCTGTGGGATGTGCGCAAAGCCGGCCTCAACATCATGATGAGCATGAAGGGCGACGGCAAGCCGGTATCCTTCATCGAAGACTGCGCCGTGCCGCTCGAACACCTGGCGGAATACACCAGCCAACTGACCGAGGTATTTCACAAATACGGCACCGAAGGCACATGGTATGCCCACGCCAGCGTCGGCACCCTGCACGTGCGGCCGATCCTCGACATGCGCCGCGGCGGCGCCAAGGACATGCGGGAAATTGCCGAAGCTGCCTCCGCGCTGGTGCGCAAATACAAGGGTGCCTACTCCGGCGAACACGGCGACGGCCTCTGCCGCGGCGAATGGGTGGCCTGGCAGTACGGTCCGAAGATCAACGCCGCCTTCAGCGAAATCAAGGCCTTGTTTGATCCGGAAAACCGCTTCAATCCGGACAAGATCGTACGGCCGCCGAAGATGGACGACGCCGCCAATTTCCGCTTCGCCCCCGGTTATGCCGAGCTGCCGCATCAGCCCATGCTGGACTGGTCTGCCTGGAACGTCAAACGCGATCCGCTCAGCGGCGAGGAAAGCGCGGCCGGCACTGGCGGCGACCGCAGCGGCGGCCTCGCCAAGCTGGTGGAAATGTGCAACAACAATGGCCATTGCCGCAAGTTCGACGCCGGCACCATGTGCCCCAGCTATCGCATCACCAAGGATGAAAAGCATGTTACGCGCGGCCGCGCCAACACGCTGCGGCTGGCGCTCTCCGGACAGTTGGGCAGCGCTGGCCTGGCCAGCGCCGAAGTCAAGGAAGTGCTGGATCTGTGCGTTTCCTGCAAGGGCTGCAAGCGCGATTGCCCGACCGGGGTCGACATGGCCAAGATCAAGATTGAGGCGCGTGCCGCCTGGGTCGGCCAGCACGGCCTCAGCCTGCGCGAGCGGCTGGTCGGCTTCATGCCGAAATATGCGCCGTACGCCGCCAGCCTGGGCGGCCTGATCGCCGCCGCCGATAAAGTTCCGCTGCTGTCGAACTGGCTCAAGCAGCGCATCGGCCTGGCGCCGCAGCGCGCCTTCCCGCAGTTCAAGAGTGCGTTCCTGAATACGGCAAAACCTAACGTCGCCAGCGAACGCGAAGTGCTGCTGTTCGTCGATACCTTCAACAATTACATGGAGCCGGAAAATGCTCGCGCCGCCCAGCAGGTGCTGGAAGCCGCCGGCTACAAAGTCCATTTCAACACGGCCGCCGGCGCCCGGCCCTTATGCTGCGGCCGCACCTATCTGTCGGCCGGCCTGGTCGAGCAGGCCAAGGCCGAGGCGCGCAGGACGCTTGACGCATTGCTTCCCTATGTCGAACGCGGCATCGCCATCGTCGGCCTGGAGCCTTCTTGCCTGCTGTCCTTGCGCGACGAATTCCTCAGCTACGGCTACGGGGAAGAAGCCCGGAAACTGGCGCAGTCGGCCTATCTGTTTGAAGAGTTTCTAGTAAGGGAAAAAAAGGCCGGCCGGCTACAGCTGGACCTGAAGCCGCTGCCGGGCAACAAGGTTTTGCTGCACGGGCATTGCCATCAAAAGGCTTTCGATGCCTTGCGCCCGGTGCAAGCAGTACTGGCCTGGATCCCGCAGGTGGAGCTGTCGACGGTTGAATCCTCCTGCTGCGGCATGGCCGGCAGCTTCGGCTATGAAGCCGAGCACTATGAGGCGTCGATGGCGATGGCGGAACTGACGCTTTTGCCTGCGGTGCGCAAGGCGGGCAAGGATAGCATCGTGGTCGCCGATGGCACCAGTTGCCGGCATCAGATTGAGGACGGCGCGCAGACAAGCGCATTGCATGTGGCGCGGGTGCTGGCCTTGGCTTTGGCATCGCGCGGAGCTGATCAGAACGTTTCAGATAAAGGAGTGTAGTTATTTCTGCAAGTCATGTGCGACAATGTTTCCATCTGTAAATATATTCAAGGCAGGTAAGCGTGCCTGTCACTTTGATGGAATGTTCATGACCTGGAGTAAGAATGACTAATGAAACGGAACTTCTGGAACCGTCTCCCGCCTCGTTTCACATTGCGGGCTTCTGGCGGCGATTGGCTGCTTTCGTTATCGATATCCTCCTGCTGGGAGTTGTCGGCTACTGTCTTGGTCTGTTCTTTTCCGACTTCTTCATTGATATCGGAGCCTGGGGCCGTGGCATAGGTTTTGTCATCGCCTTGTATTATTTCGGGGTGATGGACAGCGCTATCTTCGGTGGCCGGACTATCGGCAAGCGCTTGATGCATTTGCGCGTGGTGACATCTGGCGGAGGCCTCCTTGGCTTTGGCAAATCCTTGCTGCGTGCAGCCATCGTGTGTATTCCTTATTTTTTGAATGGCTTGCCGTTCAGTACGGAGATCTTGCAACCAGGTCTTATCCTTGCCTTATCCGTAGTGATGTTCGGACTCGGCTTGACCCTTATCTACTTCTTTATCTTCAACCGGAAGACACGACAGTCATTACCGGATTTGCTGGTTGGCTCTATCGTGGTGAAAGCCGACGCGTTGCACCCGATCTCATTTTCTGGCAAGCCATGGCGCGGACATTATGCCGTTGCCGGGTTGATTGCAGCGGCGGCGTGCGTGACGCCATTTTTCACAGGATCGTTGGCGCAGACTGAGCCTTTTTCTTCTTTGATTCCGCTGCAGAAGGCGCTTGCTAATCAGCCCGGCGTCGCGTCGGCAAGCGTCAATTCAGGGCAACAGTGGCATGCCAGTCTTAAAGACAAAGGACGTACGCAGAAATACCTGCAGGCCAGAATCACGACCAAGAATCAGGATAGCGATTTTGAGGCCATGGCCATGCGCCTGGCCGGTATCATCCTGGCGGACTATCCAGCAATTTCTGACGAAGATGTGGTCTCAGTCTCTATTTCGCGTGGTTATGACATTGGGATTTCATCTATGTGGAGGACGCGATATTTCGCACTCTCTCCTGCGCAATGGAGGCAGCGTCTGGGTGAAAAATCGAACTTGCCGTCGTAGGTTGATTTTTGCGACAGGCAGGTGGCGCGATAGAGAAAAGAACAGCCGCCATCTTTACAGATGGTAGTTACATAAAACAAAAGGCCCTTGGGGGCCTTTTGTTTTTGCTGCGGAACGTCAAGTCGAAGATCCCGGATTTCCCTGGAACTGAGCTGGCGCTTTTTCACGGCATACAAACTGCCGCAGCCATAGTAGTCCTGGCTGCTTCCCGTCGGTGCTGCGCGGGCATTCCTCTCGTGTGCTACCCAGGCTTTGCGGAGGACATCCCAGCGCTGGTCGCATACGTTGCTTCGCCTGGACACACCGTCGACATCCTGCAAGACCACGCGAGCCGGCGGCAATGCACCGAGCGTGACTTCATACCAGACTTGGCTTACCAGGTGCAGCTGCACGTGATCGGAAATAATCCGCCGGATCTTGCTTTTCTCCTGTTCGTGCGCCCGACGCCGGTTTTTTCCACGGGCCTTAAAGCTGGCATGAAAGCGATTGTGCAGCAGGATGCCGGTCAGCGGATGCACATACATGGCTGATAGCGATTCGGTCAGTTCGACGTAGCGTCCAGACCAGCTCGTATAACGCACCAGGACGCGGCCATCCTTTTTGCTTCCCTCCCAGCGCGTCTCGATGGCGACGAAATTATCCAGGTGCAGCAGGATATGCTGCTTGACCGTGCTGCGGGCGTCGATGACAGTCCGGATTTCACTGTACACCTTGTCCCAGGGGCGATTGACCTGCTGTTCCAGGAAACGCTTCAGCGGCGCCAGGTTTTCATTGAGATATTTACGGTGGCCATAGCCGTCCTTCATGCCGATCCTGGCCGGCCTATCTTCGCTGTTGCGAAACTTGCGGCCATCGCCCTTGTAGATATTGCTGTGCGTGCAGCGCGGCCGCTCAACGATCACTTTGAACATGTCTTTACGCATCGTAGCTTCCTTCCGTCTTGCGGCCGGACAACGCCTGATTCAGCTTGTGCTTTTCGGTCCGCCGCACTTTGCGTGCTGGATTGTAGGAGGCATGCGCACCGGCCTTCCTGGCCCTGGCTGGCGCCACGAGGGGGTTGCGCGGCTTTGGCAATTTAAGTGTGACTTTCATGAGCTATCCTTTCACGCAAATGATCTGGCATAACGTTTTTCCTTGTCGTGCCGACGTCTTTGCTGCGGGCGACTTTCGCCGTGCCCGCAAAAACAAAAACCCCGGCGAGTTTCCTCACCGGGGTTCTGGTTGGAACGACCGGCTCGGGGCGGCAAGATCGCCGCAATCCCCGAGCAGTCATGCGCGGGGCTATTTATCGTTTGAATTGTTGATAGCCGTCCGTGGCATGGCCGTTCCTTTCCTGTAAAAAAGCGTTAGTCGAAAATACTGAGTTGCGATTCTGCGCCCGATGAAATCCCGGTGTCAAACAATTCGCCGCCGCGCGGCACGATTCTGTTGTTTTTGACACGAAATCCGGCGGCGCATTCGTCCGCCAAATGTCCACAACGCTAATTGAGTTCGCGCATGCGGCTATGCTTGGGCAGCCGTGCCGCCAGGTAGTCGTGCTGGTCGGCCAGGACGTTGCGGCCGCTCAGCAGATAGTGCTCGGCGCGGCAGGGAACATAGGGCACGTACAGCAGCGGGCGGAAGCTTTCCAGCACCTTGCTGCCCTTTTCCTGATTGCAGTCCTTGCAGGCGGTGACGCAATTGGTCCAGGTATCCTTGCCGCCGCGCGAGCGCGCCAGCACGTGGTCGCGCGACAGTTCGTTGTGCGGGAAGCGGCCGCCGCAATAGGCGCAGGTGTAGCGGTCGCGGCGGAACAGCAGATCGTTGTGATGGCCCAGCGGCAGTTCCATGTGCAGCATGCGCGCCATGATGGCGCTGCCGGCGATGGCGATGATGGGTTTGACGGCGATGCGCGACTGGATGCCGGCGCGGGAATAACCGCCGCGGAAGACGATATCGCCTTCGCCGATTTCCCAAGCCACCTTCCCGCTCGCGTAATAGAGCACAGCGTCTTGCGGCGAAATCCAGTCAAACGGATTGCCCGCGATATCGAGGGTCAGGATGTGGGACGTCATTTGCATCACCTTTGTGGTTGATTATAACCAGCATTTTTGTATTTCGTCCTTCGTTTGTTGCTTTTTAGCGTGAGGACTGCGCTACTGGTTGGGGTGGCCTATCGGGAATGATCCGATATCGTCGCGGGTCACAGCCGCGTGCTTTGCCAGTTAAGCTAAAGCCACCATTGAGATCTATATTGGGCGCACCGGCCTGTTTGGAAAGAGGCGGCTGGTAAGTATTGCTGCAGCCGGCACAGGGATTTGTCCCTGCGCCGCTTCATTCCTGTTTCATTTTGTTGCAATTGTGCAGACGCTGGACAAGCCTCGTTCTTCAAACGTGATCCTTACCGGCAAGAACTGTTCGATGACTTCGGCATTGGTAATCGCATGCTGGGATACGCAATCGGTTGTAAAGCGGCCGCTGCCCGCCAACGCCAGCGGCAGCATGATCTGGTCGGCGAGATGTTCGCCGATCGCTGCGCCGGAGGCAATATACTGCCGCACCTGGGAAATTGCTTTTTTTGCAACCGCCTCGGAGCGCACCATCTTCTCGCCGAAGGCGCAGAACACTTCTGTCACATGCTGCGACTCCAGCGTCACCAGCAAGGCGTTGCCCGGCCCCTGGTCATGCGGCAAGCCGCGGATCGCCAGTTGCGCATCGTCCCAGCCCATCGCTGTCTTGACGCAAGCCAGCTCGCGCTTGGCGACGTCGGCCGGCACGCCGGCGATGAAACTTTCTGCGTAGCCCGCAACACGTTCGCCACGGCTCATCAGTTCCAGCGGCTGCAACTGCCGGCATGGCGATACTTTCGCTTCTATCTCGCCGCCGCCGGCGGGATAGAAGCCGAAGCGTTTCAGTTCGATTGCCATGTCCGCACCCATCGCCGCCAGCACGCGGCCGTATGCGCGCTGCAGGAAATGGGCTGGCGGCGCCATCGAGTTATGCGTGCCGCCGGTGATCTTCACCACCGATGGCGCATCCGCATACAGCAAAGCCGGCAACAAGGTTTGCAGCACCAGGGTGCAGCTGCCGGCGGTACCAATGGCAAACTGGTAGGCGCCGCCCTTGATCTTACCCGGGCTGAATTGCAGTGTTTGCGCGCTTACTGCCGCCGAACCGATATCGGCATTGCTGATCTCGGCGGCGGCTTGCACCGCCACCAGATGCTGCCGCATCAAGCCAGGCTTGGGCCGATTGGCCCGGATATTCACAATCCGGAACGGCTGTCCGGTAATCATCGACAAGGTCAGCGCGGTCCGCAATACCTGGCCGCCGCCTTCCCCTGTTGCTCCATCTAGTTCAATCATGTTCTTCTATTCTTTATTGTTATCGTCATTGTGGTCATGCCCCCAGCGGGAACATGACCTGTTTTAGTAGTACAAGCAGTCGTTCAGCCTTTCACGCACACAACCTGCTTCAGGGTATGCACCACTTCCACCAGGGTGCGCTGGGCTTCCATCACCGCATCGATATCCTTGTAAGCCATCGGAATTTCATCGATGACGTCGGCATCCTTGCGGCATTCCACGCCCTGCGTCGCCTTGATCTGGTCGTCCAGCGTGAAACGCCGCTTGGCTTCGGTCCGGCTCATGGTGCGTCCGGCGCCGTGGCTGCAGCTATGGAAACTGTCGGCATCGCCTTTACCGCGGACGATGAAGCTTTTCGCTCCCATCGAACCCGGAATGATCCCCAGTTCGCCCGCCCGTGCCGAAACCGCGCCCTTACGGGTTACCAGCACATCCTTACCGAAGTGATTCTCTTTCTGCACATAGTTATGGTGGCAATTCACGGCTTCCACATGCGTCTCGAAAGGTTTGCTGATCACCGTCCGCACCGCTGCAATCAGATTTTGCATCATCACTTCCCGATTCATGCGTGCAAACTTCTGCGCCCAGCTCACTGCTTCGACATAGTCGTCGTAATGTTGCGTACCCTCCGGCAGGTAGGCCAGATCCTGGTCCGGCAAGTTGATGAAATGGGTGCGCATATCCTGCTTGGCCAGTTCGATGAAATGCGAGCCGATGGCGTTACCGACGCCACGCGAACCCGAGTGCAGCATGAACCAGACAGCATTGCTTTCATCCAGACAGACTTCAACGAAGTGGTTACCGGATCCCAGCGTTCCCAGGTGCCGATAGTTATTCGTGTTCTTCAACTTTGGCGTCTTCAGGCAAACTGCATCGAATCCATCCTTCAGCTGCGCCCAGGCGGCGTCCACCGGTGTCGGCGGGGTTTCCCATGAACCTTTATCACGGCCCTTGAAACCGCGCGTCTTCGGTGACATCCCGTGCGGAATGGCCTTTTCGATGGCGCTGCGCAAAGGGCCGAGATTATCCGGCAGGTCGCGCGCGTTCAAGGTGGTCTTGGCTGCCATCATGCCGCAGCCGATATCGACCCCCACCGCGGCAGGAATCACCGCTCCCAGCGTAGGAATCACGCTGCCGATGGTCGATCCTTTGCCGACGTGTACGTCAGGCATCACGGCCAGATGCTTATAGATAAAGGGCATCTTCGCGGTGTTGCTCAGCTGCTTGCGCGCTTCGGCTTCCACCGGTACGCCGCGGGTCCACATCTTGACGTGGCTTCCGCCTTCAACATTCATTACATCGTATTCTTCGTGCTTCATGGTCTTCTTCTTTTAAATAATAAGGGGATGACAAGTGATGATGAAATGTTTTACTGAGCTATCGGCAGGCGCCGACCCGGGGCTTGAACCGGGGACCTTCGAAGCAAGCTTCGCTGCTCTATCCATGTAATTCCATCGGCATTCATCAAAAAAATCGGCGACAAGGGGTGGTGAAACGATGTGCGGTTGCCCGCACGGCGCTCTTCCGGTTGAGCTACGGCGGCGCTGCTTTGCCGCCGGCGGGATTTGAACCCGCATCTCCCCAGCTTGAATGATGTAGTTTCACCAGCATTCGCCTAAAATCTGCTATCGCGCATCTTCAAATCCCGACAAGAGTTGACAAGACATTCTGCCAAAGCTGTTCGGCCTGGCAGGCCGGATTCGCACCGGCTATTCTGAATGTAGTCTTGTCCGCATTCGGGGACACGCTCCATTGAGCGACAGTATGACAAGAGGTCGATGTGACGAGACATTTATCGGATGTAATCACACCGGCATTCATACTGCGCTCAAAACCTGTACTTCTGATCCTGATGACCCAGCTCAAGGCGAGCTCCTTTATCAGCGCTCTCCGTCATATGGGGGAGCGTATCAAACTATTAAATAGAGATGGATTGAATTTCACCCACCCACTGTGCTGCGCTCAGCTGACCGGCGGCAAAGTCGGCGACAATCTGGAATACATCGTCAGAAAAGCCGCCAATGTTCAAGATGTCTTCCCGTTCCGCCGCCTGTGTCGTGCCGTATGGCGTGATATCTATGCAAACCAGTCTGGCGTTCGGGTTGCGTTGCTTGAACGTTTCCCATTCGCGCATCGTCGCCGTCGCACCACGCCGCGTCGCATCGACCCAGGATTCGTTGTCCGACACGAAAATCACCAGGTCGGCCTTCGTTTTATCCTTATTCAATCGAGCCAGCGGTGCGCTGCAATTGGTGCCGCCGCCGCGGATGGCCGCCAGCTTGCTGGCGTTTGTCATCACTGAATCGCGCGGATTCAACTTGCAGGCGACTACATCGACTTCAAACGGCAGTACGACGCTAGCTGGATTCTTGCGCAACATCGCGGCAGCCATCAAGGCCGCAATATCGATGCAGCGGATGGCCGATGTGGCCGAACCACGGTAACCGGTCGCCGGCGACTGCATGGAACCCGATACGTCAGGACAAACCACTACTTTTCCGGTAATTTCCGGAACGTTGTTCAGCGCAATTTCCATTGCGTCCTGTAATGCTTCAATAATTTCCACTGGAACCTCTTCATTCGCCGCTCCGTAGGCGGCCATCAACTGATACGGAAACACCCGGGCCCTGGCTATCGCCTCGGCATCACGCAGCTTTTCCGCCACGATTGCCGTCATGCCTGGCAGCGCATACACGCCGTGGCGTGCAAACGTATTCAGGTTCATGCGCAGCATCTGCCATCCGGCCTGGCGCGCAATCTGTGCCCATGCGACATCGGTCAGCTCCAGCGCCGTCAGCATCTGGAACGGTACATTCGGCAACGCTTGCGTACGGTCGGCCTTGTAGGCTTGCAACGCTTTCAATAAAGGCGGCAGCACTTCGGCGTCATAAGCCTTGCCGATCAGCCATGCAAAGAATGATTCACGCCAGGCTTCCACCGGCTTGGGATGGACCATCTTCACCACGTCGGCCAGCGACGGCGCGTTGCCGACCGCGGCGGCTAGCAATTCCTTTTCCGAAGCTTGATTCAGCCACGCCTGCACCAGTTTCTTTGGGCGGGTACCCAGCGATTTACGGCCGATGGCGCCGGAACGTAGTATCTGCACAAAATTCCGCAGCATCTTGCCGTTGTCGATCACGCGCTTGAAAGTACGCGTCAGCTCGGGCGCTCCTTTGGCGGCCAGAATGGCCGTCAACAGCGCTGGCATGTCCTTCATGTAGCCGCGTTCGCGGCAATACACGGCAGTCTGCGCAATGAAGCATGTATCGATGTCCTGACACAGCTCCCAAACTGTTTCCAACTGTGTCTCGGCGCTGGTGTAAAAGGTCGCATTCAGGCAGCCGGTAGCGGCGTACTGCGCCAGCCGATGACGCGGCGACATCGCATAGGCTGCGGCGCCGGCGGCATTGACTGCATTCGCCGGCGGCAGGAATTTGCCTTTCAGGCTTTGGAACAATTGGGTATTCGCCATTTTCATTTCCTCTTTATTGATTGCGCCGAACAGATCAGGGTCTGCTTGCGTTATTCGTTGCTGCAGCAGTTCTGTTTGTCTGCCGCTTCCATGCCATCGTTATTGCAACGACTGTGCCAGCGCCGTCTACGGGTTTTAGCTTTGAGGTTAGTCAATTGATTTGAAAGGGATTTTTAATGAATTGGCGGGGGTGGAAAGAGTTTGTGTGTGACTTCATTATTGTGATAAATTATCTTTTTAGATAAAGATTTATCCAATATATGAAGAAGAAACGCATCGTAGTCATTGGCTTCCTCGGTACGCAGCTGGATAAGGGCTCGGGCAGCGGCCGTTGGGAAAAATGGCGGCCGACGGTGGCGCTGACCCAGCATGAAGAGATGGTGATCGGGCGTTTCGAGCTGCTGTACAGCGGCAAGTACGAAAGCCTGGTGCATCAGGTGAAGCGGGATATTGCATCGGTCTCGCCGGAAACCAAAGTGATCCCGCGCCAGCTGCCGATCGTCGATCCTTGGGATTTTGAAGATGTCTACGGCAGCGTGTTCGACTTCGCCAAGAGCTATCCTTTCGACACCGACAACGAGGAATACTGGATACACATCACTACCGGCTCGCACGTGGTGCAGATCTGCATGTTCCTGATGACGGAAGCGCACTATTTTCCGGGACGCCTGCTGCAATCGTCGCCGCCGCGCCGGCAAACCGTCGGCGATCCTGGCAGCTATACGCTGATCGATCTGGATCTTTCCCGCTACGACCAGATCGCGCAGCGCTTCTCGCGCGAGCAGGAAGATGGGGTGGCCTTCCTGAAATCGGGGATTGCCACCCGCAATGCGCATTTCAACACGATGATTGATGAAATCGAGCGGGTCGCCATCAAATCGAAGGCGCCCATGCTGCTGATGGGACCGACCGGGGCCGGCAAGTCCTTCCTGGCTCGGCGCGTGTTCGAGCTGAAGAAGGCACGCCACCAGCTGGACGGTAAATTTGTCGAGCTGAATTGCGCGACGCTGCACGGCGATGGCGCCGGCTCTACCTTGTTCGGCCATATCAAGGGGGCCTTCACCGGCGCCGCGGCGGACCGTCCTGGCTTGCTGCGCACCGCGCACAAGGGTTTGCTGTTCCTCGATGAAATTGGAGAGCTCGGCCTGGATGAACAAGCCATGCTGTTGAAGGCGATCGAGGAAAAGCGCTTCCTGCCGGTCGGCGGCGATAACGAAGTACAGAGCGATTTCCAGCTGATCGCCGGCACCAACCGCGATCTGTCGCGCGAAGTGGTGGCCGGCCGCTTCCGCGAAGACCTGTATGCGCGCATCAATTTGTGGACCTATGAATTGCCGGGACTGGTGGACCGCTCTGAAGACGTGGAGCCGAACATCGATTACCTGCTGGCGCAGTTCGGCGCCGAGAATGGCCAGATGGTCAGGCTCAACAAGGAGGCGCGCGATGTTTACATGCGCTTTGCCATGTCGCCGGATGCCTTGTGGATGGGGAATTTCAGGGACCTGTCTGCCTCGGTAACGCGCATGGCGACCCTGGCTGACGCCGGCCGTATTACCGATGCCATCGCGGCAGACGAGATCCGCCGCTTGCAGCGGCTATGGCGCCCCTATGCGGAGCAGCCGACGCCAGCCGGCGCCGTCGATATCGACGAAGTGCTGGAACGCACGCAGATAGAGCAGATGGATTTGTTCGACATCATGCAGCTGCAAGCGGTAATCGAGATTTGCCGCCGCTCGAAAACCATGTCGGATGCAGGCCGCAAGCTGTTTGCCGCATCGCGCAGCGCAAAGGAAAAGCCTAACGATGCGGATCGCCTCAAAAAATACCTGGCCAAGTTCGGGCTCGGCTGGGAGGCGGTAGCAGGCAGGTAAGTACCTGCCGCGCCGGTGCTAGCGCTGGGCCAGCACCGTATCGCGCAGCAAGCGGTCCAGCACCGAGAAGTCCTGTTGTTGCGGTTGCTGCGGCGGGGCATCGTGGCTGAAGCGCTGCAGTTCGCGTTCAATGAACTGATTGATCAAGGGCATGGCTGGCGCATGTTCCGACTCCTTCGCCCGCCGTTTGACGACCAGCAGTTCTGCAATCGCATTCTTGAGAGCGAGGTCGCCGACGATGGCGTCGACCAGGTCCTGGAAGCGCATCGGCACCGCGCCGCGCTGCTGTTCTCTCCAGATACAGGCGAGCAAAGGCCGTAAGACATACAGATACTTCTTCAGCCGCACCATCTCTCCCTGCAGATGCTCGCGGTAGTTTTTCCTGGCCATGTGCAGGTAGTGATGGAAGGAGCGATCGGGCCGGCTGACCTGTCCGGCGGCGGCCTGGAGCGCGCTCAGGAATGCCGGGTCGGCACGATAGACGACCGGCGACGACAGCCATTCCACCAGGGTCGCGTTGCCATTGCGCAGCAGCCCGAGCGCCTTGCGCAAATCCCAGCCGCTGACGTCATAGACTTCGCTGATCGGCAGCTCGATCACGTCGCGCCCCGGGAACACGGTCAGGTACCAGTCCGGCTGGTGGACATAGATGAAGCGCACGTCGTAATCGCTGTCGGGAGAAGCAAATCCCCAACCTCGGCTGCCCGATTCGCAGGCAAGCAGGATTTTCACCGCGTGCTCTGCCTCAACCTGGGCGAGCGTGGCGTTGATCTGGATGCGTACATCGGGGTCGATGGGATGTGCAGTATCGTAGTCGTAGGCGGCGTGCATGGCGTGGATAAAAATACTCAGCTTAGCCCAGTACGCGGATCAAGACAAATGGCCTTGTCGGCCCTAGCGCAGAAACGGATAAGTAAAGCCGATGAAGTGCACGGCATTGACCACGATGTGGACGATGATGGGTGCTTCAACGCGCTGCGTGGCGTAGTAGGCGTAGCCATAACCGAGGCCGGCGATGGTCGCCAGCATGACATAAACGGCGCCGCCGGCCGCGTGTGCGGCGCCGAACAGCAATGCACCGCAGACCAGCGCCGTGAGTGGGCCATAGCGGAAACGCGCCAGCGCCGCCGTCAGGCGGTCTTGCAGCAGGCCGCGGAAAAATGCTTCTTCCGCCACCACCGTAAAGAACAGATTGACTGCCAGGAACAGCGCCGTAATCTGGCTCAGCTTGAAATCCGCTTTGACATAGCCGACCCAGATTGCCGTTCCCAGCACCGCGATCGCGCTAGCCAGCGCCGCCAGCCAGGTCTTTTTCAGCAAGGCACGCCAGGCCGCGGCAGAATCGGCGCGACGGCACAGGAACGCCAGCAGCAGCAGGCCGGCGGCGCCCTTGTCGAAGTTGGCGTACTGGCTAAACGGCACGGCACCGGACGACAGCGTCAGGTCGGAAATCAGCAGCGGATTATTGAAACCCGGCAGGCGGTGCAAGGCCAACGCCAGCGCCACGAGCGCCGCGGCGCTCGTCAGCAGGATGCACGGAAGCGACGCTTGCCTGGCGCGGGAGGCAAGATAGGCAATGCAGCAAAAAACCGCCAGCGCCGCCGCTGACCAGGCATTGAGGACGCCGGCGGCCAGGCCGCAGCCGCCAGCGGCGATGAACAGCATGAGCCAGGGTGGCGCCATGTACTGGCCGCTGTACTGGCCGCTGTGCTGGTCGATGCGGACAGTCGGCAGCCAGACGGCGCAGATCGCCGCCGCAAGCAGGATAAAAGTCAGAGCAGTCAGTGCGGAGATAGGCATGGTTGAGCGTCAGGAAACCGTCGGCGGCCCCTTCAACTCCACCACATTGCCTTCCGGATCGCTGACATAGATGGAAGGTCCTTCGCCTTCGGCGCCATTCCTGGACGCCAGCGGGCCGGCATCGACTTGATGCGCCAGCAGATGGCTGCGGATGGCCGCTTCGTCGAAGGGTTCGACGCGGAAGCAGAAATGGTCGAGATTGCGTCCTTCTTTTCCCGGCGCGGCGCCGCCGGCGCTGCCGAGCTTGCCGTCGACCGGCACCAGGTCGAGCAGCGAATTGCCGGCGCGTAGCTGCACCAGGCCGATGGCTTCCTGCCGCCGCTCAACGCTGCAGCCCAGCACCTCGCAGTAGAAATGCAGCATCTGGTCGAGGTCGATTACGCGCAGCACCAGGTGGTCGATTTCACGGATATGTATCATTTTTGCTTGGCTTAAAAAGCTTGATTGTAGTCCGGCGGGAATTTATGGCGTCTTGCGCGACACGACCAGCTTGGAGACGAACAACTGGACGATTTCGCCGTGCTGGTTGCGGGTCTCGCTGCGAAGTTTCACCATGCCGCGGTCTGGCCGGGAACGTGATGGCGTCACTTCCAGCACTTCGCTTTCGACATGCAGGATATCGCTGGCGCGGGTCGGCCGCGGCCAGCTCAGTTCGCCGCCTGAGCCGATGATGCCGCCTTGCAGCGGCATGCCGCTGGTGACCAGCAGGCGCATGGTGACGGCGGCCGTGTGCCAGCCGCTGGCGGCCAGTCCGCCAAACAATGTGTCCTTGGCGGCGGCGTCGCTGAGGTGGAACGGTTGCGGATCGAACTGGCGGGCAAACGCCAGGATCTGCTGCTCGTCCATGGCATGCTCGGCGCTGACGAACAGTGCGCCGACTGTCAGGTCGTCCAGGTACAGCGCTGATTGCGGGGGCTGGTTATGTTCCGTCATGGCGGCTTCCTCGGGTTTGGCCAATGCTTGCTGCATCCGTCTCCTGCGACAGGCTGATGCCGGAGAAACGTTGCTCGAATGTGTGCTACCGTACAGATTCAATCTTACATCGCGCCTACAGTGAAACCATGATTGTAGATAAAGATGCAGCCGCATCTCGATCACTGCGACGCGGTTGCCGCCCGGGCCGCTTGCCTGTTGCTCATGGATGTCGAATCAAGGATGCCTGACCTGATCAGGGATATCGTCCGGAACTGGAGGACTTGACGTTTACTCAAAATTGCCAGTTTGTACACGCACCTTGAAATGCCATATATAATTTACAACGTTGTCCGATTGTCATCCACATTTTCGTTGGAGAAAAAAATGCAAAAAAAATCCTTATTCCCAAGCAAGACCCTTGCTGCCGTTGCTGTCGCCTTGGCTAGCGTCACTTTCGCCGGTTGCACCACCACCATGCCGGGCAAGGACGCCAGTTCCCAGACCAGCCGCTCCGACGTCAACGCCGGCGTAGACGCCACCTTGTCGAAACTGTACCAGACCGCACCTGCTTCCCGCGAGCTGGTGGCGCGCGCCAAGGGTGTCCTGGTGTTCCCGCAAGTGCTGCAAGCCAGCTTCGTGGTCGGCGCTGAATACGGCAAGGGCGCCCTGCGCGTCGGCAACCGCACCGAAGGCTATTACAGCACCACTGCCGGTTCCATCGGTTTCCAGGCAGGCGCGCAATCCAAAGCCATCGTGCTGCTGTTCATGACGCAAGACGCCTTGGATAAATTCCGCAACAGCAACGGCTGGACAGTCGGCGCTGACGCTACGGTGGCACTGGCCAACATTGGCGCCAACGGCAACATCGACACCAACACGGCGCAACAGCCGATCATCGGCTTCGTCACCACCAACGGCGGTCTGATCGCCGGCGTTTCGCTGCAAGGTGCAAAGATCGCCAAGATCACGCTGTAAGCAGCAGCGCTTCAAGCAATTCTGAAAGCGGTACGGCATCTTCGGATGCCGTATTTTTTTGCCGGCGCATTCTCTGCATTCGGGGTAATCTGGTCATGGCGGGCTGCAACGGTCCACTGGTCCGCTAATCGCTCAACAGTTCGGCGATCGCCTGCATGCCGTCGACCTGTTTGGCGACCACCTTGACGATGACGATGATAGGAATCCCCAGCAGCAGGCCCCATATCCCCCACAACCAGCCCCAGAACAGCAGCACGATGAAGACCGCCGCCGCATTCATTTTAGCGATGCGGCCGGTCATCCAGGTGGTCACGAAGGTGCCGACCAGGGTGGCGATCGCCAGCGTGGAGGCGGCGACCAGCAGCATCATGTAGAAGGAATCGAACTGCATGAAGGCGGTGACGCCGGTCGCCACCGCGATCAGCAGCGGGCCGAAGTAGGGAATGATATGCAGGAAGCCCCCGGCCAGGGCCCAGGCGCCGGCATTTTCAAGGCCGATCCAGCGGAATACGATCCACATCAGCACCGCCAGCAAGGCATTCGTCACCAGCAGCATGAACATGTAGCGCTGGATCGATGAATTGATTTCCAGCAGGATGCTGACGGCGATCTTCTTGTTCGACAGCGACGGTCCGGTCAGTTTCACCAGCTTGCGCTTGAACTTGTCACCCGACAGCAAAAGGAAGAACACCAGGAAGGCCACCATGGTCGCCTGGCCGATGAAAATCATGGCGCCCATCGAGCCGGTCCAGATCCATTCGCTGAGCTGGAAGGCGGGCGGCGGCGCCACCGCGGGCGCTTGCCGTTTGGGATCGGGTTTGGCGCCGGCAGCTTGTCCGGCGGCGCTCTCGATTTCATTGGCGGCCGCCTGCATTTTCTGGATGGTGCTGGTTTGTCCGCCCTGGTTCCTGGCGGTGACGATGGCGCGCGACAATTGATGGGCGGCGGCCGGCAGGCGCTCCACGATGGACTGGAACTCGCCGCGCAGCGAGTAGCCAACCTGGGCCAGTCCCAGCACCAGCGTCGCCATCACCAGGCAGGTGCCGACCAGGCGCGGCACGCGGATACGTTCCAGCCAGGCTACCAGCGGATTCAAGGTATAGGCGATGAAAATCCCGAACACCAGCGGCACCAGGAATTTTTGCCCCCATTGCAGCGCGAACACGATGGCCAGCACGGTAAGTATGCGCAGGCACAGGCTGCGCACGTTGGTGGCGCTGTTGGCAACAAACGGCGCCAGCGGACCGGTGGTCGGCGCTTCCGTGGCGGGACGGTCTGTCAGTCGTTCCGCCGTCGGCGCGGGATCGGTGGCGTGAACGACTGCTGCTGTTGCATCTTCGCTGATTGGTTTCATGGGAATGATTGATTGCACATCGTGTAAGTAAAGCCAATAGCAGCAGCATATACATGCCGGCTTGGCGGCTTGGTACGTCAGCGTACAGAACCGGCGCTATTTTTCCAGCTCGATTGTGCGCCAGAAATCCACAGGAATTTGTTTCCTCGCAGGATTGTTTGCGCCGGTAAGAAAGGCAAGTAGATAGAAATTGCTTAAAGGCAATTCCTATGGCTGTGGAAAAGGGGTATTCTTGAAGACCGACGCTTGAAAAACGGTTTTTTGCCGCCGCTGTTTTTCTGGCATTACCTGCCTGGAGTTGTTAAGCATGACCGACGCATCCGAGCCGCGCATCAGCGGCTATCACGCCCATATCTATTACGACGCCGCCAGCATGCCGCAGGCGCTGGCCCTTTGTGAGCAAGCCGCGCGGCGCTTTGCCCTGAGCG
The DNA here is from genome assembly GCF_001584185.1 of Collimonas pratensis. Lineage (GTDB taxonomy): Bacteria > Pseudomonadota > Gammaproteobacteria > Burkholderiales > Burkholderiaceae_D > Collimonas > Collimonas pratensis. The sequence goes on from NZ_CP013234.1 coordinate 64,114, forward strand.
TGGGGCGCGCGCACCGGCAACCGGTGGGGCCGCATCCGGACTGGAGCTGCCAGCTGGGTTTTGCGCCGGAGGTATTCGGCCAGCTGATTCCATGGCTGGCGCTCAACCGCGGCGGCCTGGTCGTATTCATCCACCCGCTGACCGGCAACGAGCTGGCTGATCATCGCGATCATGCCATCTGGATGGGCGCGGTGCGGCCATTGAATCTGGCGATCTTTGCCAAGGATGCAGAGGCGCTGGATCTTGAATAAACATGCCAGGCCGGCCTGGCGGAAAAAATGGAGACCTGCCATGTGCAGCTTGCAGCAATTCGCAGGAATAGCCCTGCTCGCCTGGCAGGCCATGCCCGGCGCCGGCATGGCGGCGGAGCGGATCATTCCGATCGATCCGGCGCGTGCCGATAAGCCGGGTTTCATGGTGATCATCGATGCGCCTGGACATTATCAGCTGGCCGGCAATCTGAAGGTGGCCGACCCCAACACCACTGCCATCGAGATCAACGCCGACGACGTCACCCTCGACCTGCATGGCTTTGCAATCCAGGGACCGACGCGCTGCCAGCAACTGCCCGCACCCTGCTGGCCGCTGGGCGGCGGCAACGGCATCCATGCAATCAACCGCAGCCATGTCACGGTCCGGAACGGCATCGTCCAGGGCATGGGCAATTACGGCATCTATCTGGAGAGCAGTTCCGTCAGTCTGGATCACGTGGTGGTGTCGCGCAACGGCCGTGGCGGCGCAGTCCTGTTTGGCGGCGTGGTCAGCAACAGCGCGGCGGAGAATAACGGCGGCGACGGCATTTTCGGGATCGACCTCAAGGTCAGCCGCAGCACCATGCGCGGCAACCAGCATTTCGGCCTGGCCGGCTATGCGCAGTCCAGCTTCAGCAATAATCGGCTCAGCGCCAACAACGGCAATGGCGTGCAGACCAATCTCAAGTCTGCCGCCGCGGCCGGTAATACCTGCAACGCCAGCGCCTGTCCTTAGAGTCGACGCTTAACGGTCGACCCAGGCCATGCGCTCCTTGCTGTAACGTTCGCCCGCCACCTGCTGCAGCGCGTGCTCCAGCGTTTCGGTCTCGGCCGCAGTCAGGGTGACGTCGATGGCGCTGACGTTCTGTTCGAGATAAGCGCGGCGCTTGGTGCCGGGAATCGGCACGATGTCGTCGCCCTGTTGCAGCACCCACGCCAGCGCCACCTGGCCGGCGGTGGCGCCCTTGGTCGCGGCGATCTCGGCCACAACCTGCGCGGCGCGCACGTTGGCGTCGAAATTCTCCCCTTGCAAGCGCGGATCGAGATGGCGGAAGTCGCTGGCCGGATAGCTTTCGGCGCGCTGCGCCGTGCCGCTGAGGAAACCGCGGCCGAGCGGGCTGAACGGCACCAGGCCGATGCCGAGCTCGCGCAGGACTGGCAGGATGTCGGCTTCCAGGTTGCGTTCCCAGAGCGAGTATTCGCTTTGCAGGGCGCTGATCGGATGCACCGCGTGCGCCTTGCGGATATTGGCGACGCCGGCTTCCGACAGTCCCAGGAAACGGACTTTCCCTTCCCGCACCAGCTCAGCCATGACGCCGACCACCTCCTCGATCGGCACCGCCGGATCGATCCGGTGCTGGTACAGCAGATCGATGTGATCGGTGCCGAGCCGGCGTAATGAGCCTTCCACGGCGCGGCGGATATGGCCGAGTTCGCTGGTGATGCCGGTGGTGACGCCATCCTCGATCTTGAAGCCGAACTTGGTGGCCAGCACCACTTCATGCCGCCGGCCCTTGAAGACCCGTCCCAGCAATTCTTCATTACGATAGGGGCCGTACTGCTCGGCGGTGTCGAAGAAGTTGATGCCGAGTTCCAGCGCGTGCTCCAGGGTGGCGATGGATTCCTTTTCGTCGGCGGCGCCGTAGGCGGTGCTCATGCCCATGCAGCCCAGCCCCATGGCCGATACCGTCAGGCCGCCCGTTCCCAGTTTGCGATGCTTGATGAGTTGTTCATTCATTGTCTGCTCCGGAATGTTGATGTAGCTTGCCAGATGGGGCCGCCGAGGTGCGATCGGCACGCTTGACGATGGCCAGCGCCGCAAGTTAGTATAAGCCATGCTCAAGCAATCCATCACCTGCCCCTCTTCTCCAGTCTGCGCACGCTGTTGTCGCACGACGTCCCTGCATCACATCTGATTTGCATCTGATTTATATCTGACTTCGGTCTGATTTTTGCGCCCGCTTTCACCGGCGCGCCGTATCACTTTTCACTTTAAAAGAATTACATGGAACTCCATCTATACGATAGCTGGGAACGCCGCGTGCGCCGCTTCGACAGCATTCAGCCTGGTCGCGTCGGCATGTATTGCTGCGGCCCGACGGTCTACGACTACGCCCACATCGGCAATCTGCGCACCTACATTTTCGAGGACCTGCTGCGGCGCACGCTGGAATTCAACGGCTACCAGGTGCAGCACGTGATCAACATCACTGATGTCGGCCATCTGGTGTCGGACGGCGACGACGGTGAAGACAAGATGGAAAAAGGCAGCCGCCGCAGCGGCAAGAGCGCCTGGGACATCGCGCAATACTATAGCGCTGCCTTCATGGCGGATTTCCGCGCGCTCAATCTTTTGCAGCCGGCGGTCTGGTGCCGCGCCACCGAGTATCTGCCGGAGCAGATCGGTTTCATCGAGGAGCTGGAGCGGAAAGGCTATACCTACCGTACCGCCGACGGCATCTACTTCGACACCAGCAAGCAGGACGATTACGGCTATATGGCTAGGTTGGATCGCGACGCCTTGCAGGCTGGAGTGCGCGTCGCCATCGGAGAGAAGCGCAGCATCACCGATTTCGCCCTGTGGAAATTCAGCCCGCTGGAGACGCGCCGCCAGATGGAATGGGACAGTCCCTGGGGGCGCGGCTTTCCCGGCTGGCACATCGAGTGCTCGGCGATGTCGGCCGCTCATCTTGGCAGCTTGTTCGACATCCATTGCGGCGGCGAGGATCATATCGCCGTCCACCACAGCAACGAGATAGCGCAGACCCAGGCTTGCCACGGCACCCGCCTGGCGAATTACTGGATGCACGGCTATTTTTTGCAAGTCGACAGCAAGAAAATCTCCAAATCCGACGGTGATTTCCTGCGCCTGCAATCATTAAGCGAGCAGGGGTTTGATGCGTTGGCCTATCGTTATCTGTGCCTGGCCGCGCATTATCGCAGCCAGCTGGAATTCAGCTGGGAGGGTTTGCAGGCGGCTGCGACCGGCTTGCAGCGCCTGCGCGAGACTTATCACCGCTGGCCGGACGGCGGTGTAGCCGACGAGGCGTGGCTGCAAGGCTTCCGCGCCGCGATCAATAACGATCTTAATTCGGCGCGCGCGCTGGCGCTGGTGTGGGAGCTGGTGCGCAGCGACGGCGATGCCGCTGTCGGCAAGGCGACCTTGCGCGCCATCGATGCGGTGCTCGGGCTGGATCTGGACAACTGGCGTCCTGACAGTTATCAGGTGCCGGAGACGGTGTTGGCGTTGGCGCATCAGCGCCAGGCGGCGCGCGAGGAAAAGCAATGGCAGGAAGCGGATCGCCTGCGCCTGGAAATCAGGCGGCAGGGATTTCTGGTGGAGGACAGCGCCGCCGGTCCGCTGCTGAAGCCAGACCGGGGCTGATGCGGCGGTCGCTGCTTAGCTGGTTTCGTTCAGCGCCGCGCGCACTGTGCTGAAGATGCGCTCGATCTCTTCCGGCTGCACGATCAGCGGCGGCGAAAAGGCCAGGATGTCGCCGGTATAGCGCACCATCACGCCCTTTTCGTAGCACTTGCGGAAAACTTCGTAGGCGCGGGCGCCGACCGCGCCCGGCCGCGATTCCAGTTCGATGCCGGCCACCAGGCCGAGGTTGCGGATGTCCTTGACGTGCGGCGCCCCGGCCACGCCGTGCGCGGCCCGGCCGAACAGCGGTGACAACTCGCGCGCGCGCTCGAACAGGCGCTCGCTTTGATACAGGTCGATGGCGGCGATGGCGGCCGCGGCAGCCACCGGATGGGCGGAATAGGTATAACCGTGCATCAGCTCGATGCCGCCGACGGCGGTGGCTTGCACCACTGTATCGTGGATCTCGCGCCGGACCGCTACCGCGCCCATCGGAATCGCTGCATTGTTGATGCCCTTGGCGAGGGTGATCAGGTCGGGCGTCACCTTGAAGTACTCGGCCGCGGTGGCGGCGCCCAGGCGGCCGAAGCCGGTGATCACTTCATCGAAAATCAGCAGGATGCCGTGCTTGCTGCACAACGCGCGCAAGCGTTCCAGGTAGCCGACCGGCGGCACCAGCACGCCGGTGGAGCCGGCCAGCGGTTCGACGATGACGGCGGCGATGGTCGAGGCGTCGTGCAAAGTCACCAGGCGTTCCAGTTCATCGGCCAGGTGCGCGCCCCAGGTCGGCTGGCCATCGCTGAAACCGGCCTCGGCGATGTTCAGGGTGTGCGGAAGATGATCGACGCCAGGCATCAGGTTGCCGGAAAAAGCCTTGCGGTTGTTGCTGATGCCGCCCACCGAGATGCCGCCGAAGCCGACCCCGTGATAGCCACGCTCGCGGCCGATGAAGCGGGTGCGCTGGCCTTCGCCGCGGGCGCGGTGGTAAGCCAGGGCGATCTTCAGCGCGCTGTCGACTGCTTCCGAACCGGAATTGGTGAAAAAGATGCGGTCCAGCCCGGCCGGCATCAGCCCCGCCACTTTATCGGCTGCGGCGAACGCCAGCGGATGGCCCATCTGGAACGACGGCGCGTAATCCATGCTGCCGATCTGGCGCGTGACGGCGGCGGTAATCTCTTCGCGGCAATGGCCGGCGTTGACGCACCACAGGCCGGCGGTGGCGTCCAGCACCTGGCGGCCGTCGTCGGTCTGGTAATACATGCCCTTGGCCGACACGAACATCCGCGGCGCTTCCTTGAACTGGCGGTTGGCAGTGAATGGCATCCAGAATGCCGACAGGTCTTGATCCGATTGATGTGTGTTCACGGCGGGCAGCTTTACAGTGGTTGGCAATGCTGCCGATTATTGCAGTTACAATCAGGATTCATAGATACACTTCACACAAATCATTAAAAGTGTATTGTTGTGAATCACAGACTGTACTGAATACACATGACGCCATGACCCCTGATACTTTGCCGCTTCCTTTGCCGCTGGACCGCCAATCCGCCCTTGGCCTGGTCGAGCAGGTGGTCGCCGCCCTCGGCGCCCTGGTCGACAACGGCAGCCTGCGCCCCGGCGAACGGCTGCCGTCGATCCGCCAGTTCGCCCGCCGGCAAGGCGTCAGCAACGCCACCATCGTCGAAGCCTATGAACGGCTGGTGGCGAGCGGCACGCTGATCGCCCGCCGCGGTTCCGGCTTCTTCATCGCCAAGCGCGAAACGGCAGAGCGCAGCGGCCTGCCGGCGTTGCAGTCCAATCCGGTGATCGATGCGGCCTGGCTGTTTTCGGAAGTGTTTGCCGACGAACGGGTGCCGATCAAGGCCGGTTGCGGCTGGCTGCCCAGCAGCATGCTCGATGGCGAGGGTTTGCACGCGGCGGAACGGCGCATCCTGCGTTCGCCCGGGGCACAGCAGGTCGGCTACGGCCATCCCTTCGGCTACGCGCCGCTGCGGCAAACCATCGCCAAGTCCTTCGCCAACTGGTCGCTCGACGTCGCGCCACAGCAGGTGCTCACTACTCATGGCGTGACGCAGGCGCTGGACCTGATCATACGCACCCTGGTCAAGCCGGGCGATACGGTATTCATCGAAGAACCCGGCTACTGCAACCTGATCGCCATGCTGAGGCTGGCGGCGATCAATGTGGTCGGCGTGCCGCGCACCGTCAGCGGCGTTGATCTGGAAGCACTGGAACAGCTGGCCGCGCAGCACAAGCCGAAGATTTTCTTCACCAACCCAGTATTGCAGAACCCGACCGGCACCAGCTATACCCCGGCCTGCGCGATGCGCGTGCTGCAAGCCGCCGAGCGCCACGGCTTCTGGGTGGTGGAAGACGATCTGTACCGCGAACTGGCGCAGGCCACCGATCCGATGCTGGCGGCGCTCGACGGCTTGCAGCGCGTGATCTACGTCAGCGGCTTTTCCAAGACCATCGCACCGTCGCTGCGGCTGGGCTTCATCGTCTGCCAGGGCGAACTGGCGCAGGACCTGGCGCGCACCAAGATGATTTTGAGCCTGACGAATTCTGAAATTACCGAACGGCTGGTCTACAACGCCCTGACCGAAGGCCATCACCGCCGCCATGTCGAGCGCCTGGCCGGCACCCTGCTGAGTGCGCAGGCGCAAGTCAGCGCTCGGTTGGAAGACGTCGGCCTGCTGCCGTTCGGGCCGCTGCGCGGCGGCATGTTTTATTGGGCCAGGATGCAGAACAGCGCGCTGAACGCCACGGAAATTGCCGACCGCGCGCTGGTGCAAGGGATCTGGCTGGCGCCGGGGGAGTTTTTCCACGTAGCGCCGCCAGAGTATCCCTGGTTCCGCTTCAATGTCGCCTTTTCGGACTTGCCCAAGCTATCCGATTTCTTCCGCAAGCTAGCGGCAGCTGGATGATGCCGGCCAACGCCAGGAAGTTGGCCGGATTGCCGGGCTTTTCGGCGGTCGCCAATAAAAAACCCGCGCACTCGTCATGAGTGCGCGGGTTTTGTCATTTACCGCCGATTCCCGAAGGATCGATACCAGGCGATCAGTTGCCGTTATTGGCATCGACCGGATATTGACCGTTGGAGAAAACCAGCTGGCCGGAGCTGCGTGCGTCAGCCAATTCTTGCTGGACTTCAGCGCGGGTCTTGGTGGATGCAGTGGTGGCGATGCGGTTGGACTGTGGATATTGCGAACCGGCGAAATCGAGTTCACCGGCAGCGCGTGCCTGTGCCAATTCGGCCTGCACTTCAGCGCGGGTCTTGCCAGGAACGTTGCTTTGGCTGGCAGCAGGCAGGAACACAGGGTATTGCGAATTGGCGAAATTGAGCTCGCCGGCGGCGCGGGCGCGCACTAGTTCAGCGTGCACTTGGGCGCGAGTCAGTGGAGTGGCGTTGTCGGCTGCAAATGCAGGAGCGGAAACGATGGCGGTCAGTGCCAGTGCGGCGATCAGGTTGGTTTTCATGATGAGTGCTTTCTTTTTCGAGTTGATAACAAAGTGTCAAATACAGCGGCCATGCGGCGCATGGTCTGACGGGGCGGCAACTTTGCTGGACCGTCGGTGCTGGGCTGCTGGATGTGCATCTACCACTAGGTAGATAGCAGGAGGAAATAAAAAGCGCCTGTGCTACACGACGCTTCCTGAATCCACTTTTTCATCCCGCAGCCCGGGCACGTTGCCCGATCCAGTCCTGATATTGCCGTAGGAAAAAAATCTGGGTCGGATAAGGCTGTCACAACGTGTCTGCAACTACTGTAAGATGAATCATAGTTATCTACTGCTAGGTAGTCAAATAGTATTTGCTTATATAAATAAATCATTACCAGAATAGACACAAATGCGCAACAAAAAGAGGAATTCGAATATTTCTCTACCTTTCAGTAGATAACATATGATAGCATTCAGACAGAACGTCTTTATGATATTGATTGTTGCATTTCCTGCGTCGCTTGCCGTCGCAGGGATAAAAGACGTAGCATGGCGGAGGCCGGTTATTGCCGCCTGAAACTGTACAGTGCGCGTGCACTGCATTGCGCCTCTATCTCTTTATAGGTAACAAGATCATGAAAACCGTTTCCCCTGTACGCGAACAACTGCTGGAGCACACGCTGGTGCTGCTGGGCACGCGCGGCTATAACGGTTTCAGCTATCGCGACCTGGCCGAGCTGGTCGGCGTCAAGACTTCCAGCATCCACTATTATTTCCCGACCAAGGAAGACCTGGCGCTGGCCGCGGTACAAGCTTATGCCAGCAATATCGGCGACATCATGCGCGGCATGGATGTGAACGGGCCGCTGAAAGAACAGATCGAAAAATACCTGGCGCTGTGGCGCAAGAATCTCGGCACCAGCCGCGTCTGCCTGTGCGGCATGCTGGCTGCAGAAGCCACCAGCCTGCCGCAAAACGTGCTGACCGCCTTGCAGTCTTTCTACAGCATGCACGAAGCCTGGATCACCCAGCGCCTGGAGCGCGCGGTTGCTGAAAAAGGCGTGAAACTGCCGGCCGCGCCATCGGTTTACGCCATGACCATCTTGGGCGCGCTGCAGAGCGGCTTGATTTCCGCCCGTCTGTTTGGCAAGCCTTGCCGGCTCGATGCGGCATCGGCCATGTTGCGTTCCGCCATCGCCGCGGAAGGCGGCAAGCAAGCTGCGGAAGCTGACGCCGCGGTTTCCTGAGTCAAGCGATCTGACCCGGCGTTGTTGCAGGACGCCGACAGATTTGTGATTTCCTGCATGATCTCTGCTCGCGTCGCTACCCTATCCTGGCAGCGGCTTCTTCCCTCCTAAATCCCCTCCCAAAACACTTGCTGTCGATAGGTTCCCTGAACAGCAGGGTCCTTTAGCGCGCCCACATTTTCAGCATTAACGATTGACACGGAAAAATATCGCCCCTACCATTGTTTCATATATCAATACGTTGTTTTGTTAGATGAAACATAAGAGCGGCCGGAACCGGTCAGGCATTCCCAGGCAAAACAGGCCTGGAAATGACCGGACAGCCGAAGCCGCCATTGAATTTTTTTCAACCGGGAGGAGTGAGTCATGAAGAAGTCGTTAATTGCATTATCCGTTCTAGGCAGTTGCAGCTGTGCCGCGCAGGCGCAAACCAATGTTACCGTGTACGGCCTGCTGGATTTGGGCGTCACTTATGTCAACAAGATCGCAGCGCCAAGCGCCGCGGATGCGCGCGGCACCGGCAGCCGCTTCAGCGTCGATTCCGGCGATCTGCAGCAATCGCGTTTCGGCTTCAAGGGAACGGAAGACCTGGGCGGCGGCATGAAAGCCCTGTTTCACCTGGAGGGCGGCTTTGCGGTCGATACCGGCGCTTCCGGCCAGGGCGGACTGACATTCGGCCGCACCTCGGTGGTGGGCTTGTCGGGCAATTTCGGCACCGTGCAACTGGGCCGGCGCAAGGACTTCATCGATGAAGTGGCTACTTACTACTCCAGCGTGTACGACTTCGGCGTGTTCATCAACGGCGTGCACGACAACAACCTGGACCGGGTCGGCGGCAATCGCGCCAACAACCAGATCCGCTACGACACGCCGCTCATGAACGGGCTGGTGCTGAACGCCACCTACGGCTTCGGCGAAACCGCCGGTTCCACTTCCACCGGCCAATCGATCGGCCTGGGGGCGAATTACGCGAACGGCCCGTTCGGCATCGGCTTCGGCTACTGGCAATCCAAGCTCGGCACCTTGTCCGGCGGCGTCAATACTTCCAGCGACCAAGGCGTGACGCTGGGCGCCGGTTGCACGCCAAGCTACGGCCACCCAGGAGATACCTGCATCAAGACCTGGATGCTGGGTTCCAGCTACAAGACGGGGCCGTGGCGTTTATTCGGCGCCTGGTCGAAAGTGCTGCAGCCGTTGGCCACCTATGGCGGCAACACTGCCCCGCTGGCGGTCAAATTCAGCGGCAGCGCGGGCTCGTCGCCCTTCACCGCCGGCGGCTCCAACAACAACAGCACCAATGTGTTCGACCTAGGCGTCAACTACGCCCTGTCGGACAGCCTGCGCCTGGTCGGCAGCGTGCTGCAATCGCGCTACAGCTTTGTCGGCAGCAGCACCAAGGGCCGCCTGACGCAGCTTAACCTTGGCGTCGACTATAGCTTCTCCAAGCGCACCGATCTCTACAGCTATGTGGCGGACCTGCGCGCCGCCGACATGTACAGCCCGGGCGTCACTGGCGGCGCGCCTGGCGCCGATAATGCGCAAATCGCCTTCACGGTCGGTCTGCGCCACAAGTTCTAAGGCGGCATAGTGGCGGGAGCGGAAAGGCGATAAGCTGTTCCGGTCCCGCTCTTGTAACACATCATTCGGCAACCCGGCCGACGGAGATCAGTATGGCAAGCAGCATCGAAAGCGAAAAACAGGACGCGCACGGCAAAAGCCGCATGCTGCATCCGGTGGCGATGATGCTGCTGATCATGCTGGTGGCGGTCGGCCTGACTTATCTCCTGGATTCGGGACAGTTCCAGCGCCAGGCCAAGCTGGTGGTGCCCGGCACCTACCAGCTGATCGCCAAGCAGCGCGACCTGACATCGTTGCTGGCCGCCAGCCCAGCCGCCAGCAACACCCAGCAAGCCTATCCCGCCAGCCTGTTTTCGGCGATGGCGGCGATTCCGGCCGGCCTTGCCAAGAGCGCGCCGCTGATTTTCATGATCATGTTCATCGGCGGCATGTTCGGCGTACTGCGCAAAAGCGGCGCGCTGGATGCCGGCATCGACCGCCTGCTGGCGCGCACCGGCGGCAATGTCTATTTGCTGACGCCGGTACTGATGATCGCCATCGCTGCCGGCAGCACGTTTCTCGGACTGATTTCGGAATACCTGGTGATCATCCCGATGATGCTGATCCTGGCGCAACGGCTCAGCCTGGGGCCGCTGTACGCCACCGCGCTGGTGGCGATCGCGGCCAAGGTCGGCTACCTGGCGTCGGTCACCAATCCGCTGGCGCTGGTGATCGCACAGCCTATCGTGCAGGTCCCACTATTGAGCGGCGCCGGTTTGCGGCTGGCGGTGTTCGTGCTATTCCTGGCGATCGGCATCGCCTATCTTCTGTATTACGTCAAGCGCCAGGGCTATAGCGTGCCGGCCGCGCTCGATCACACCCAGCGGCTGTCGCTGTCGCACCGTTTCGTGCTGACGGTGGTGGGCGTCAGCGTGATTGCGCTGGTGGTCGGCACCAGCGTCTGGAAATGGGGCGATATTCAGCTCGGCACTTGCTACATCTTTGAAGGCATCATCATCGCCATCGCCGCCGGCATGTCGGTGCGCACCGCCTGCGACGCTTTTGTCGAAGGCATGAAGGGCATGATGCTGGCGGGTTTGCTGATCGGCCTGGCCAAGGCGATTGAAATCATACTGCATGACAGTCTGGTGCTGGACACCGTGATCTATCACCTGGCGGCCATCGTCGAAGGACGCGGCCGGCTGTTTGCGGCGGAAGGCATGATCCTGGTGCAGATGCTGCTCGATGTGCTGATTCCCTCGACCTCCGGCAAGGCCGCCATCAGCATGCCGATTCTCGGTCCGATCGGCCATCTGTCCGGCGTCAGCGGCCAGAGCGTGGTGCTGGCTTTCCTGTTCGGCAACGGCCTGACCAATATGGTGACGCCGACTTCCGGCATGCTGCTGGCTTACCTGGCGACCGGCAAGGTCGGCTATGGCGCCTGGCTGCGTTTCATCCTGCCGCTGTTCGCCGTCTTCACGCTGCTGGCGATGGCCTTCATGGCGTTTGCGGTTTATAGCGGCTATTGAGCCGTAGTTTTTAGAGTAAGGCACGATCATGCAAGACACGTATTTCCTCATCCGGCCGGAGCACAGCAAACAGATTCCGCTGATCTTCGATTCGCCGCACAGCAGCCGATTCTGTCCGCTCGACATGCGCGCCAGCGCGCCGCAAGAAGCCCTGATGTCAGGCTGGGACGCCTATGTCGACGAACTCTGGAGCGGTGCGCCGCAATCCGGCGCCACATTGCTGGCGGCCGGCGTGCACCGCAGCTACATCGATTTCAACCGCGCCCGCGGCGACATCGATCCGGAACTGCTGGAGCAGCCCTGGCCGCAGCCTATCCAGGTGTCTGAAAAAAGCAAGGCCGGGATGGGGCTGATCCGCCGCTATGCCTTGCCCGGCGTGCCGATGTATGAGCGCAAGCTGAGCGTGGCCGAGGTGCAGCAGCGCATCGAACATTATTATGATCCCTACCATGTGCAGCTGAAGCAGTTGATCGACAACGCCCACGCGCGTTATGGCCAGGTCTGGCATATCGATTGCCATTCCATGAAGTCGGTCGGCAACGCCATGAATATCGACAACGGCGCGCGCCGCCCGGATTTCGTGCTGGGCGACCGCGACGGCAGCGCCGCCAATCCGGCCTTTACGCAATGGGTGGCGCAGCAGCTGCAGGCGCTGGGCTATATAGTCAAGATCAACGATCCCTATCGCGGCGCCGAACTGGTGCGCGCCTACGGCGATCCACAGCACGGCCGCAACAGCATGCAGATAGAAATCAACCGCGCGCTGTACATGAACGAGCAAAGCCTGGAGCGCAGCGCCGGCTTCGTACAGCTGCAGAACCATCTCACCCAACTCGCGGAAGCCATGTCGAGGTATATTAGTGCCCTGAATCAGAAATTCGTTGAAGAAAAGCGATGAAATCGCTGTCATGCGTCGTTGCAAATACTCGCAAGGGACCACACCCTTGCTCCGTTTTGCGTCTAGCCTGACAGCGATTTCATCACTTTTCTCACTCAACGAACTTCTGACCCAGGACACTAGCGAAAAACTAATCTGATCAGAAGCAGGAAGCATGGCCGACTATACCGTTGCCGCAGTAGATGAAGCACTGGCGCTGCTGTTGCTGGTGGCGCAAAGCCCGGGACTCGGGGTGACCGAGCTCTCGGTCCGCTCCGGCAATACCAAGGCGCGTACCTTCCGCCTGCTGTATACGCTGGAACAGCGCGGGCTGCTGCATCGCGCAGGCGATACGCCGACTTACCACTTGGGCTACAAGGCGCTGTATCTGGGCGTCGCCGCCCAGGAACAGGTCAGCCTGGTGCGGGTGGCGCGCAGCCATCTGCGCGATATCGGCGGCATCTGTAATGAAAACGTCCAGGTGCGGGTGCGCGACGGCCTGGAAATGGTGTGCGTGGCGCGCTGGGAATCGACCCAGGCGATCCGGGTCCATACCGATGTCGGCAATCGCCGGCCGCTGTATGCCGGCGCCTCCGGCAAGGTGCTGCTGGCGCACGCGCCGCAGGCGGTGCAAGATGCAGTGCTGGCCGGTGCGCTGACCCGCTTTACCGACAACACCATCGTCGACCGCCACGCCCTGGAACAAGAACTGCAGCAGGTGCTGGCGCAGGGCTACGCGGTGTCTTTCGCCGAACGTTCCAGCGGCGCGGTGGCGATCGCCGCCCCCATCATGGATGCCGACGGCGCAGTGATCGCCTCGCTCAGCGTCGCCGGCCCGGCCAGCCGCATCAACGCCGACAACCTGCAAGGCTTCATCGACCTGGTGGTGCAGCGCGCGCGCGACCTGTCGCTGGGCTTGGGATACGCTTACCGCTAGAGCGCGCTTCATGGTCAACATCCTCGCTGGCAGGCACAATCCTCTCAAGCCGGCCGTAGCAAGCGAGGATCACAAGCGCAGTTCGTAGACGGTCCAGCGCGGCGCATATTCGGTGAAGCCGAGCTTCTCATGCAGCCGCATCGACGCTGCATTGCCGGCGGCGACCAGCGCCCGGATTTCGGTTTCGCCCTGGCCAGCCAGCTGTGCTGCGGCCAGCTGATACAGCTGCTCGGCCAGTCCCCTGCCGCGCCAGCCATGGCGTACGCCGACGCCTTCGACGCTGCAGCCGTCGACCAGCGCGAAGGCTTGATACTCGCCGCTTGCATCCGCCAGCACCAGGCTGGCTTGCGGGTTTGCCGCCAGCCATTCTTCGCGCAAGGCGGCGACTGCGGGAATCGGCGAATTCGGCACGTGGGCAAACGTCTCCGCATAACAGGCGTGCAGCCTGTCCCAGTCGATGGCGCCGCTGTCCACTGCATGCAAGCCTGCCGCCAAGCCAGGCGCGGCGGCCAACGGCAAGGCGTGGGAAAAATTCACAAACTCGAACAAGGCGCTGAACCCGGCCTGCTGCAAGCCTTCGCGCTTGGCGTTTTCACCGGCCCGCACACTGATGCGCAGCCTTTGCGCGCCGGCCGCGCGGACTTCTTCGCTGACGACGCCGATCAAGGCCGTGGCGACCTCGACATCAGCCGCAATCAGGGGCGAGCCATAGGCGCAGCCGTCTTCAGCGATGCCGAGTGTGATCCAACCCACGCATCCCGCCACCTGTTCGGCGCGCCAGATCATGACCGCGTTCTGGCCGTGCGCACGGCCAGGACTCTGCAAGTCATGGGCTAGCGTGTGCACCAGGTGCGGCGCCAGCTGCCGGTTCCAGAGGTCTTGCAGCAGGGGTAGCGCGGCGGGCAGCAAAGGGGTGATGTGCAGGGACATGATGGTCGGCTTGTGGTCAGGTGGCTTGTGCAATATAGCTGGAAACGCCGGCCACCAGGGCATCGAAGGCGATCCGGCAGCGTTCGCTGGAGCGCAGGTCCTCGTGCATGACGATCCAGGTTTCCAGCTCGCTCGTGACGGCGCCGGCCAGCACCGGCTGCAAATCAGGATTGTGGCGCGCCAGCGGCGTCTGGCACATGCCGATGCCGTAGCCGGCGCGGATCGCCGCCAGCTGCGCCAGCTGATTGTCGGTGCATAGCGAGAACATCTCGCGCGAGAGCTGCAGGCCGCGCTTTTGCATGGCGCGGATGTAGCTGGTTTCCTGGTCGAAGCCGATCAGGGCATGCTGTTTGAGTTCGCCGACGTTGGCCGGCATGCCGGCCTGTTCCAGGTAGCGGCGGTGCGCAAACAGGCCGAGCGGAATCGCACCGACCTTGCGCGCCACCAGCGCGCCCTGGCTCGGCTGCACCATGCGCACGGCGATGTCGGCGTCGCGCTGCAGCAGGTCCTGGGTGCGGTTCGACAGCACTAGTTCAATGCTGATGTCGGGACGCGCTTCGCGCAGAGCGGTCAGGATAGGCGGCAAGACTTCGGCGCCGACCACGTCCGACACCGTGATGCGCACCGTGCCGCGCTGGCTGGCGGCGGTCGAGGCGCGCCGCAGCGCATTGGCGGTGACGCGCAGATTATCGGCGAAGGGGCGCAGGCTGAGGGCGATGTCGGTCGGCGCCAGCCCGGTTTGCGAACGGATGAACAGCTTGACCCCGAGCGCCTGCTCCAGTGCTTCGATCTGGCGGCCGACGGTGGGCTGGGTCAAACCCAGGCTGCGGGCGCCGCCGGACAGCGAGCCTTCTTCCAGCACGGCCAGGAATGCACGGTACAGATCCCATCCGGGTTCTTGGGTAGTCATACAAATATGTATAGCCGATATGTTCAGATAGCCAATTTTAAACTAATCTCGCCGCTGTTACGCTGTACTCCTGTTTTCTTAATCCAAGGAGATCATCATGCAACAGCCAACTTCAGTAAATCCAGCAACATCAGCAACTCCGCCAGCATCACGCAAGATCGCGCTGGTCCTCGGCGCCACCGGCGGCATCGGCAACGCCATGGCGCAAAAGCTGCTGCAGCGCGGCTGGGAGGTGCGCGCGCTGCACCGGCGCGCCGCCCAGACGGCCGCCGCCGACAGCAGCGGCATCGACTGGCGCCAGGGCGACGCCATGCAGCAGGCCGATGTCGCCGCCGCCGCCGAGGGCGCCGCCATCATCGTCCACGCCGTCAACCCGCCGGGCTACCGCAACTGGGGCCAGCTGGTGCTGCCGATGATAGATAACAGCATTGCCGCCGCCCGTGTCAGCGGCGCGCGCATCATCCTGCCCGGCACCGTCTACAACTACGGCGCCGACGCCTTTCCCGATCTGAGCGAGAGCTCGCCGCAAAATCCGGTCACCCGCAAAGGGGCGATCCGGGTCCAGATGGAACAGCGGCTGCGCAGCGCGGCGCAAGCCGGCGTGCGCTCCCTGGTGGTGCGCGCCGGCGATTTTTTCGGACCGCACATGGCCAATGCCTGGCTTTCGCAAGGCATGCTGAAGCCGGGCCAGCCGGTGACCGCGGTAACCTATCCCGGCAAGCGCGGCATCGGCCATCAATGGGCCTATCTGCCTGATGTGGCGGAAACCATGATGCAGCTGGTCGAGCGTGAAGAAGCCCTGGCCGCCTTCGATACCTTCCACATGCAGGGCCACTGGGATGCCGACGGCACGCGGATGGTAGGCGCCATCGGCCGTGCCGCCGGCCGCGCGGACCTGAAAGTGAAGAGTTTCCCCTGGTGGCTGCTGCCGGCGCTGGCGCCCTTCGTGCCAGTGATGCGCGAAATGCGCGAAATGGCTTATCTGTGGCGCCAGCCCCTGCGCATGAACAATCGGCGCCTGCTCAAGGTACTGGGCAGCGAACCCCATACCGGCTGGGACCAGGCGATGCACAGCACGCTGGCGGGCATGGGTTGCATCAAGGAATGATCCGCGAGCAACATTATATTTTGCGGTAACTGGTTCCGGGGAATTCATGTCGGGGGATAATGCGTCTTGAACTTGATTCACAAACGGCCGCCGCCGCACTGCGCGCCTTCTTTCGGGAGGCGGGCAGCGGGGGCGGCCATCAATATTGGAAGCAACGCATTTTGAACACGACAAGAACCAAGCGCTGGAGCGGCAAGATGGATTCCCTGACAACTGACTATCTGAAAGATGTCATGGGCAAGATGGAAGTGTACGGCGACCGCGTACAGTTTGGACTGAGCAGCCCGGGGCCGCGCCCGTATTATCAGTTGACTAACAGCTCCGACAAGAAAATGGCCTTCGACGGTAATAACCATCTGCTGCACCCGAAGGAAGATGAATTCGTCGGCGTCAACAGCACGCCGGTCTTTTCGCTGGAACAGATCAAGGCCGCGATCGCCGCCGGCGGTTTCCGCTCCACCAGCAGCAGTTCCCGCAGTGCCGGCGGCACTACCCGCAGCAGTAGTCCGCGCGCCGGTTCGGTGGCGATGAAAGCCAAGGACCTGATTGACGCCGCAAGGTATGAGTATTTCAGGAGTAACCGCCAGATCATGCCGGACGGCATAGGCGAACATTCGGCGGAAATCACCGAGCTGATGCTCAAGGGAAGCTCAGCCGCGGACGCCTTCGGCGAAGTCATCAAGCGTCATTTCTGATGCGTTTGCTGCGGCCTTGCAGCGCGCCGGGCCGCACTATCTTGCTGTACATATTCGCCGCCGCATGGCTGGCATAATGACCGGATCGCAATTCCCTTCAAAGGAAGCAGACATGATCAGGGCAATCATCTTCACCATCGCCTTCACCACCATTGCGCTACCCGCCCGGGCCAACTGCGCGGTCGCCGATGCGCTGATCAGCCATTACGGCATTTCCTTCTCCGGTTTCACCCTAACCCTGCCGCGCGTCAGCCTGCCGGCAGAACAGCAAAGCCGGCCGCAAGCCTTGCTGACATTGGAGCTGCCCAACCGGAACGGTCACGTCAGCGACGGCTTTTCTCATACTGCCTTGATCAATACCGAGCAGAAGCGAGTCTGGATCTTGCGTACCGGCGGCTTCGCCGGGGTCTACCAGTGGTATGGTCCGGTGGCGTTGCCGGCCGTGGATTTCGCCGGCTGCAAAACCGAAGCGGGCGGCATGCCGCAGCCGGCCGGGGGCGCCGGCTGAAGCAGGATTGCCGAGGATGTCAGCGTTCGGCCCGCAGCTGGTAGTAGGCCAGGAACATGTCTACTGCCGAATCCACCACCTCTTGCTGCATCTCGGCGCTCAGCGGCGGCTGGCCCAAGGTAATCTGCGGCCAGAACGCAAAAGTTTTCAGCAGGCTCTGCAGCTGATGCGCGGCGAATGCCGGATCGACGGCTTTCAGCCGGCCGTCAGCCTGCGCCGCGACGATCCAGGTGTTGACGCCTTCTTCCCGCTGGCCCATCCTCGCCAACATGTCCTGGGTCCGTTCCGGCGAATGGATGGCGGCCGCAATGGCGACCCGCGCCAGGTCGAGGAAGTTGCTGTCGTTGAGCATGCGCATCTTCGATTGCAGCAGTTCGCGCAGCTGCCCGCGCAGGGGTTTGGCGGGGCGATAGCTGAGAGCGCTTTGCTCCTCGCTGGTCTGCCACAGCCGGGTCAGGATTTCCGCAAACAGTTCTTCCTTGCCGGGGAAATGGTTGTAGACCGTGCGCTTGGAGACTTCGGCGCGGGCAGCGATCTTGTCCATGCTGGTGGTTTCGAAGCCGTTGCTGCGGAATTCGGCGATAGCCGCCTGGACGATGGCTTCGCGCTTGCGGTCGGTGAGACGCGGAACAGTGCTCATGTTGTATCTCGGGAGGGGGGATTTTGAATTGTACACCAATCAGTTTACTTTTTAAAAAATAGAAACTACACTGCATGGTGTAATTATTTGCCGAACATGCGGCTATCGAGAACGGGACAGGCAATGAAAGTAATACTGTTTGGCGCCAGCGGCATGGTCGGGCAAGGCGTGCTGCGCGAGTGCCTGCTGGATGACGGCATCGCAGAAATCCTGGTGGTCGGCCGCGCGCCGCTGGCCATTGCCAGCGACAAGCTGCGCCAGATCGTGCTGCCCGATCTCAACCGCCTGGCCGAGCATGCCGGCGCCTTGCAGGATATCGACGCCTGCTTCCTTTGCCTCGGCGTATCGTCCGCCGGCATGACTGAAGCGCGCTACAGCGCGCTGACCTACGATCTCACGCTGACCATCGCCAGCACAGTGGCGGCCGCCAGCCCAGGCCTGACGCTGACGTATGTATCCGGCGCCGGCACCGATTCCAGCGAACACGGCAGCAGCATTTGGGCGCGGGTCAAGGGGCGCACCGAAAACGCCTTGCTGCGTTTGCCGGTCAAGGCCGCCTTCATGTTCCGTCCGGGCGTGATCCAGCCGTTGCACGGGGTGGTCTCCAAGACCCGTTCCTACCGCCTGCTCTACCTGTTCGCCGGGCCGTTGCTGCCGCTGCTGAAGCGGCTCTTCCCCAGGCACATCACCAGCACCGAGCAGATCGGCCGCGCCATGATCAGGCTGGCGCGCCAGGGCGGTCCCAGGCAAGTGCTGGAAGCCGCCGACATCAACGCCCTGTAGAACTTCTGCTGCCAGCTCAAGGCAGGCCGTTACGGCCATGCCGCAAAAAGCCGGGACGCAGGCTGAGTCGTTCAAAATAGGCGCTCACAGCCGGGTAATCGGCATGCTGCATGGGCGTCATCAGCCAGCGGTTGACCGACAGGCCGAGCGGCACATCGGCCAGCGTGAAGCGGTCGCCCAGCACGTAGGCGCTGGTAGCCGCCAGCTGTTGTTCCAGGATGCCGATGTGGCGTGACCAGCTGGCCAGCGAAGCCGCCAGCGCCGCGGCATCGTTGTAATCGGGATTTTTGCGGACCAGCGCCACGAACGCGTAGCGCCAGGAATTGTTCAGTTCGGTCGCCTGCCAGTCCATCCATTGCTCAACCCGGGCCCGCTCGCGCGGCGCCGCCGGCAGCAGTCGGCCATCGCCATAGGCCGTTGCCAGGTAGCGGATGATGGCATTCGATTCCCACAAAACGAAATCGCCGTCGCGGATGACCGGCACCATGGCGTTCGGATTCAAGGCCAGGTAATCGGAGCTGTCGGTGGCGCGAAAGCCGCTGCCCCAGTCCTCCCGTTCAAACGGCAAGCCCAGTTCATCGCAGGTCCAGAGCACTTTGCGGACGTTGATGGACGATGCTTTTCCAAGAATTTTCAGCATGAGAGCTCTCTTTTTTTGTCGCAAATACGGATTTTTGTGCTACAGATATATACCGCTGCACGCGGAATTTTAAAAGCAATTTGTCTGAAACCCGCGATTGCGGTAGTCTACATCGCCGATTCCAAGCAAATACGGTGCTAGAATTTGCAACTCACCACTTTTTTTGAGGATTTAACGAAATGAACAAAACCGAATTGATCGACGCCATTGCTACCGACTGCGAAATCTCGAAGGCCGCTGCACAGCGCGCACTGGAGTCCGTCGTGGACAATGTGATCAAGGCTGTTACCAAAGGCAGTACTGTTCAATTGATTGGATTTGGTTCGTTCTCTTCCGGTAAGCGCGCCGCTCGTGTCGGCCGCAACCCACGTACCGGCGAAGCAATCAAGATCGCTGCTGCCAAGACTGTGAAATTCACAGCTGGTAAAGCATTCAAAGATGCTGTGAACAAGAAGAAGAAATAATGTAACAATCGTCATTCAGCCCGGCTGAGTGCCAGCCCCTTGAAGCAATTCATGGGGTTTTTTTTCGCCTCTCGGTTTGTGTCGGCGACCTGTGCAGGCCGCCATGGCCATCGCTGATTGCCGATCCGTTTCCTGGCAGCCGGGTCAGTCGCCCGCGTTTTCCTGAAGTTCCGCCAGTACATCGGCGGCTTGCGCAGTGAGTGCTCCGCGCGCCGTCATGGCGGCCACAAACTCCCTGTATTGCTGTTCAAAGCCGCTCACCGGACTCATGCAATCGGTCACCAGCACCAGTTTTGCCATGTGCTGTGGGCCGAAGTGTTCGGCGATATGTTCGGTGGTCGCTTTCACGCAATGGCTGCCGGCTTCGCCGGTGATATAGATGCGCTCGGCGCTGGCCAGGCTGTCCAGGAAGGTCTGGTTCGACTGCGTCAGCGCGTCGTCCGGATCCGGCACTTCGGCCTGCACGGCGGAATAGTGTTCGGTCCACGGGTTGCTGCCCTTGCTGATCTTGGCGACGCTGTGCAAGGTCTGTTCTTCCCAGCGGTTGTAGGCGCGCCGCACATCGGTGTGGACATTGTGTCCCCATGAACCGATTTCGCAATGTACAGGCCAGATCATCAGCTGGTAGCGTCCCGCGGCTTCCAGCTGGTCCAGGTAATGCAGCAGCCGCGGCAACGCAGCCGCCACGCGCGGCAAATAGCGGCCGGCGCGGAGGTCTGCCGCGGCGATCTGGGTAAATGGCGCGACTGTGCCGCTGCTGGCCGTCATCCAGAAGCCGGGGTGGGCGATATCGAGCCGGTGATGCGAATCGAGCGTGACGCTGATGGCGTTGAGGCCGGCGCCGCCGCGTTCGATCAGGCTGGCCACGCGCAGCATGTCGGCGTGGGCGCCGGGCACCGGCAATGCCGGTGTCTGGTTGTCCGGCAGGTAGCTGGGCGGGAGATCGCAAAAGTCGTTTTGCGGGTCGATGATCAACAAGTGCAGATTACGACGCATCGGTCTCTCCTATACTACCTGTCTGTTTTTCCGGATTACAGCGCTGCCAGCATTTTCTTCAAGGCGTCCTGCGTGGCCGGATCGCTCAGGCCGAGGTTGCCCTTGGTTTCCAGCAGATGGTCGCGGCAGGCCGCCGGCCAGCCGAAGGCGTCGTCGTCCAGCGCCAGCCAGCTGGTCGGCTTGCGCCGCTCGACGTCGCGCCAGACCTGCATGCCGCGCGGCATGGTGTCGAATTCCGCCGGCGTCAGCTTGGGGTGATGGAAAGTGGAGCCGATCACGCGCTCACGCAGGCTTTCGGTCAGTTCCTGCCGGGTGTCGTCGAATCCCAGCGCCCGGATCCAGCTGGTGGAGAGAACGATCTTGACTTCCGGATAAGGCGCCAGCAATTCTTCCAGGATCGGCATCCACTCAAAGAATGCGCGGTCGGGAGTGGCGATGTAGAGGCCGCGCTTGCGGTTGCGGATTACCTTGGCGTCGTGCAGCACGCCGTTGTAGTCCAGATAGAGAATTTTCATGGTGCGTCAGTGTCAAGGTTAAATCGCGAGGTTGAATCGCGAGTTGGAACGAAATCCCGGCCGCGGCTGGAATGCCGCTATCAGGCTTGCAAGTTTACTCCAAGTGGCCCGCTACGGCCCGCATAATCGGCCGCGGCGCACGATCTGCGGTCAAAACGGCAAGCCGCCAGCAGGCTTAAAGCACTGCGGCTATACTCGAAAACCGCACTGACAGCTGAACAAGGAAGTAGCCGTGATACCAATTTCAATTCTGGACCTGGTCCGCATCCGGGAAGGCAGCGATGCCCGCGTCGCGCTGGATAATGCGCGCGATCTGGCGCTGCATGCCGAGGGCTGGAACTACACCCGTTTCTGGATGGCCGAGCATCACAACATGCGTGGCATCGCCAGCGCCGCCACCGCGGTCGCCATCGGTCACGTGGCGGCCGGCACCAGCACGATCCGGGTCGGCGCCGGCGGCGTCATGCTGCCGAACCACTCGCCGCTGGTGATTGCCGAGCAATTCGGCACGCTGGCCTCGTTGTTCCCCGGACGTATCGACCTCGGCCTGGGACGCGCGCCCGGCTCAGACCAGGCCACCACGCGCGCGCTGCGGCGCGATCCGGCCAGCGCCGAATCGTTTCCGCAAGACGTGCTGGAGCTGCAGGCTTTCCTGGCGCCGGCCGAGACCGGCCAGCGCATCGTTGCGGTGCCGGGCCACGGCACCAATGTGCCGCTGTGGATACTGGGTTCGAGTACTTTTGGCGCCCGGCTGGCGGCGGAACTTGGCTTGCCGTATGCCTTCGCCTCGCATTTCGCCCCTGATTCGCTGGAGATGGCATTGCAGATGTACCGCGCCCAGTTCAAGCCCTCGCGCCAGCAAGCCAAGCCACATGCCATGGTCGGCATCAACATCATCGCCGCCGACAGCGATGCCGAGGCGCGGCGCCTGGCCACCACCCAGCAGATGTCTTTCACCGACATGCACCGCGGCGTGCGCGGCCTCAGCAAGCCGCCGATCGACGATATCGAGACTTACTGGACGCCGCTGGAAAAGGCCCAGGCTTCGCACATGCTGGCGCATTCGATCATCGGTTCGCCCGAGACCGTGCGCGCCGGCATCGAGCGCTTTCTGCTGCTCACCGGCGCCAATGAGCTGATGATTGTTTCGGATATCTTCGAGCACAAGGCGCGCCTGCATTCGTATCAACTGATCGCCGATATCGCGCGCGCCATCGAGCCGCTCTGAGTCCCGGCTTGTTGTGCTGATCCCCGCTTCACCCTCGCCCTGCCAGCTGATCGAAAGCAGCGCCTTCCTCGGCCGCAGGATCTGGCTCAAGCGTGACGACCTGCTGCATGCCGAGGTTTCCGGCAACAAGTTCCGCAAGCTCAAATACCCTCTGCTGGCGCTGCAGGGCCGGGATCCGGTCCTGGTCACCATGGGTGGTCCGTGGTCGAATCACCTGCATGCGCTGGCGCACGCCGCCGCCCTCGGCGGCTGGCCGAGCATAGGACTGGTGCGCGGCGCCGCCGAGATGAAAAGCGCGACGCTGGACGATTGCCGCCGCCTGGGGATGCAGATCCGCTTCGTATCGCGCGAGGACTATCGCCAGCTGCGCGCAGATGCGCAAGCCTGGCGCCGACATGTCGTATCTGCCGGCGACAACCATGTCTGGCTGCCGGAAGGCGGCAGCGCGCCGGCGGCGCTGCGCGGCGTGGCGGAAATGGTGGATGAAATCGAGCAGCAGCTGCAGTTCATGCCGGAAGTGATCATGGTCGCTTGTGGTACCGGCGCCACGCTGGCCGGGATTCTTGCGGGTTTGCGCGGCCGCGGCCGCGTGATCGGCGTCGCTGTTCTGAAAGACGCAGCTTACCTGCGCCAGGAAATTGCCCACTTGCTGCAGCAAGCCGGCTATCCGGATTACCAGAACTATCAGCTGATCACTGACGCTCACCACGGCGGCTATGGCAAGGCGCCGCCCGAACTGCGGCAGTTTTGCCGCGATTTTACGCAAGCGCTGGATGTGCCGGTTGAGCCGGTCTATACCGGAAAATTATTCCACGCACTCCGCGAGCTGCAGCAAGCACAGGCATTTCGCGAGGATGAGCGCATGCTCGCCGTGCATACCGGCGGCATGCAGGGAGCACGCGGATTCATCGACTAGACCGCAATTAGTATTCTTGCGCCCGGTGGCTGTGCTCGCGCGGCTGCGTGCCATCCAGATAACCGATGTCGCGCAGCACATGATCGCTCAAGTCATGCAGGGTGGTCAGCGGCTTGGCTGGCTGGGTTTCCAGCCTTTGCTGCCACCAGCCGATGGCCAGCCGCAGGGTTTGCAGGACGCCGTCCGTGGCACTTTGCGAGCGCGCCGATACGGCGAGGGACGGACCAGTTAATGCTGTAACAGTTTGGCAAGATGTCGATGCGCAGTTCATGGCGGGCTCACAGGTGAGTTGAAGGGTTTTTAAATAATTTCTTAAAGCAACTTCGGTATTGGTAAGCATATCCAACCAAACCTTCCTTGGGAAACGACTTGTTTTAACCATCTTGGTCAGTTATTCTTACCAGCATGAGCCGTCTCCCCCTTCATACCCTGCCGGTCTTCCGCAGCGCCGCCCGCTCGCAGAATCTGCGTGCCACCGCGCTCGAAATGCATCTCACCCATAGCGCTGTCAGCCAGCAGATCGGCGTACTGGAACAGCAGCTTGGCTTTGCCCTGTTCGAGCGGCGCGGCCGCCGCATCGTGCTCAACGAAGCGGGACAGACCTTGCTATGCAGCGTTGAGTCGGCGTTAGCGCAACTTGACACCGGCGTGCTGGCTGCGGCTGCCACCGCCGTCGGCACATCGCAACGCTTGCGGCTGACGGTCATGCCATCCTTCCTGCAGCGCTGGCTGCTGCCGCGCATGCATCGCTGGCGCGAGCGCCATCCCGACATCGCGCTGGAACTGCATTCCTCGCAGCAGTTGATGGACTTGCAGCGCGATGGTTTCCACGTCGCGCTGAGGCAAGGCAAGGGTGGCTGGCCGGGCTTGAGCGATGAACGTCTGATCGACAGCCCGCTGGTGGTGGTGGCTTCGCCGGCCACCGCGCGCCGTCTGCAAGGTGGCAGCGTGGCCGCCCTGGCGCAAGAGCCATTGCTGGGCAGCGCCGAATCCTGGGATCGCTGGTTCAGCGAAGCCGGACTCAAGCTGCACAGCAATCCGGTGGCCACTTTCAGCGATGCCGGCCTGATGCTGCAAGCCGCCGAGCAAGGACTGGGGATTGCGCTCGGGCGCGAGTTCATGGTGGCCGACGCCTTGCGCGACGGCCTGCTGGTGCAATTGTCGGAACAGCGGCTAGCGCCGGATGTCGACTACGCGTCTTACTTCTTGGTGTACCCGCCCGCCCTGCGCGACTGGGCGCCGCTGCAAGCCTTGCGCGGCTGGCTGCATGACGAAGCCTGCGCTTCGCAGAGAAACATGGCGCCGGCCGCACCTGTCATTACACCGATGGCGGCAGAGCCGCCAAGGAAATCGGCGGCGCGCGCTAAAGCGGCAAAACCGAAATCCCAGGTGTAGGTTCGGCGCCAGGTTCGGCCGGCAAGAAGTCGGCGACTTGGCGTGTCACCATACCGCTCTCCAGCCATGCCAGTGATTCCAACCACAGATTGCCGCTGAAACGGTCGTGGATTCGAGCAATTTAATGTGCTGAATGCGAGGTATGGCGCTCACGCGGCTGCCAACGGTGGTTAGAATTGGGGCTGCCATAGTTTTCTTTACGCCATGACCCAGCCGGATTCCGTCAAACGCCTCATTTGTTCCCGCTGCATGCGGCCGCAGCGCACTTGCATCTGCAGCTGGATCAGACCGACCAGGCATGCGGTGCAGCTGCTGATCCTGCAGCATCCGCTGGAAGTCGGCCAGGCCAAGGGCAGCGCCGTCTTGCTGCAGCTGAGCCTGCCCGGCAGCCGGCTGGAGGTCGGCGAAGTTTTTGCGGAAGCGGCTTTGCAGGCGCTGCTGCAGCCGCCGTCTGGCGGCCGCACTGTCTTGTTGTATCCGGATACGCCCGAGGACCAGAGCCTGCAGCTGGCTGCACCGCCGCAGCTGGATCCGGCGCTGCTGCCTGCAGCGGAAAAATTGCTGCTGGTGGTGCTCGACGGCACCTGGCGCAAGAGCCGGAAAATGCTCTATCTCAACCCCTTGCTGCAACAGCTGCCGCGCCTGGCGCTGCACGATGTCCCAGCCTCGCGCTACCTGATCCGTAAAGCCCACCGCCCCGGCCAGTTGTCGACGCTGGAGGCCACTTGCCACGCCTTGATGCAACTGGAGCATAATGAAGGGCGTTATCTGCCGCTGCTCACGGCGTTTGATGGCTTCGTGGCGCAGCAGCTTGCCTATGGAGGGCGCTGAAAACCGTGGTTTTCCAGCGACGCCCGGCATCGACTTCCGGCCTGCGCTCGTGTATCCTCCGCAGTCTCTCCTAAAGTATTTGTTTTCGTTCGGCAACAAATGCTTACCCCGCAAGTATTCCATCAGTAACAAGACGGCGGTCGGCCTGATCGTCAACGCCCACGTGTGAGGACGCATGAAGGATTATTACGCCGTTCTCGGCATAGACAGTGATGCAAGCAGCGGCGCCCTGAAAAACGCCTACCGCAAGAAAGCCTCAGAGTTTCACCCCGACAGGAATACCGCGCCCGATGCGCCGGCCCGCTTCCGCGATGTGCAGGAAGCCTACGATCTGTTGTCGGATGCCGTGAAACGCCAGGAATACGATGAAAACCGGCGCCGCAGCCTGCTGGAAAACCCGCTTGAGAGCGCCCGACAAATCTGGACCACTTATATGAACAAGGTTATGCAATGATGCTTTCCGCTTTTTTTGAAGACTTGACCAAGGCTTACCAGGCTGAACTGGAAGACCTGCAAAGCGATTCCGAAGGCAACGATATCCTGACCTCGCGCCTGAAGAGCAAGCGCGCGCAGTTTGCGCTGATGATGCCGATGATAGAAACCGATCCGGAAATGGTGGCGGTGGCTTTTCACGGTGGCGTCGATTTCACCAATCCGCAGCAGCTGACCATGCTGCTGGGCGACGAGCCGGACGACTTTCCTTCCTGGACCGACGTCGCCGATGCGGTGCAGTTCGAATCCTGGGCGCAAAAACTGGCCGACATCGCCTTGCTGGAGCCGGGCGGCGAGCGCTTCCTGATCACCACCGTCTGCCTCGAATACCTGTATGAGAAGAGCAACGGCAGCTACCAGGGCGTCTACGGCCAGTCAGCACACGGTGAATCGGACGACGCGGTAGAAGGCGTCGAGGACGACGGTGAAGAAGACGGCCGCGACCTTGAGATCGAAGGCGCCGACTGGCTGGCGGAGCAGGGCTTCGAACGGCTGGGCTAGTATTAAGTCCCCCGTCATTCCCGCGAACGCGGGAATCCATTTTGATTACCTTATTCAGTAAAATGGGTCCCCGCGTGCGCGAGGACGACAAGACGGCGAGAATGATTTCTGAAATTTTTGGACAGTAATGCCATGACAAACGCGCTCGTAGTAAAAGCAGCAAACCTGATCCGCAACGGCGATATCGCCGGCGCCGAATTCGCCTTGGTCAGCCTGGCCGAGACCGAGGGCGACTACGCTTTGGTCGCCGCGCTGGAGACGCTGCCGCCGAAAGACTTGCTGGCGGTGATCCGCGAATACGACACCTCGAAAGAATCGGTGGTCAATCTGGTGGTGACGCCGGAGCAGTTCGCGCGCGCGGTGGTCATGGAACGTCTGTACGGCGATCATAGCCATGTGCGCCTGCGCGGCATGATCAACGCGGTGCTGTTCCGCGACGATAGCCATACCGGCGAATTCATCGAAGCCATCGGCGAGGTCGATGGCGGCTGCGAAGCGCTGATCGACTATCTGTCGGACCGCGACGAAGAAGTCGTGCATTTCGTCACCTACGATACTTTCAACGTCAACCGCATGGAAGAGGGCGACGAAGTCGACAAGGCGGAAATCAGCGACCGCGACTGGAAGGAACTGACCTGGCTGCTCAAGCACGAGCACGCCGACATGTTCGAGCAGATCTGGCCGGTGCTGAAGAAACGCATGAAGGAACGCCTGCGGCGCGAAGCCGAACAGGAACTGCTGGAACAGCAGGCGCAGGAACCGCAGGAGCGGCGCGAACGTCCGGCTGCCGGCGCCGCGCCAGCAGCGATCGCCGATTCCGGCGAAGAGTCGGCGCTCTGAGCCTCGGTTGTTTCTGTTTTCACCGTTCCTGAATTGACGCATCCCATGTCCGACAAACAACGGAATATCGACCTGGTCGACAAGCGGCCTTTCTTTGAAAAGGCGCTTGCCTACGGCCTCAAGAGCGGCATCCTGGACCAGGAAAAATGCCGCGCCATGATAGAAGACGCTGCCAAGGGCACGGTGCAGGTGGCCGCTTTCTTTGGCACCAGCCACTTGCATACCGACCTGGAAAATGCACGGCAGCGCATCGTCAACCTGATCAGCCTGTACCTGGAGCACAGCTTTAGCGACGACTTGCAGAAGGCTGCGGAATCTTTGCGCGACAATACTTTCCTGTCGCATTCGCGCGGCGGCAACGAGATGTTGAAGGCATTGCATGCGCTGCCGGATTCCACTGTGTTCGGCGACACCAAGGGCCAGGGGCAGAAGGAGTTCCAGGATGAGCGGACCCTGGCCAAACCTTTTTCCCTGAGTGCTTACCGCAAGGAGTTGAAAGCGCGCGAGGAGGCTGGAGCGGTGCTGGCGGCGGCTTTGTGGTTTGCCGATGACATGGGCGTGGAGCGCGCGGCGCTGGAGTTTGCGGGAGCCGAGACGGTGATTCGTACCGCCTTGCTGGTGCGGCTTGCGGCAGCCGAGGAGTTTCCTGATCGCGTCAGGTTTGCCAAGCTGGTCGCGGCGGTGCGTGGCGATTGCGCTGCCGGCGGGAAGTTGAAATTTCCTCGGCAATTGCTGGATGACGTGCCGGCCGAGCATCGCGATATAGCCGGCAAGGTGCGGCGCGAAATCGAGAAGCAGGATGCTTTGGCGGATGCCGGGGTGGCGCTTGACTCTTTGCTGAACCGGATCGAATTGCGTTACTTCGTGCTGGAGGGTGGGCTGGAGGATGTGGACGGCTTTGACGCGCTGGTTTCCAAGGAGTGGAACAAGGTGACCAAGGGTAAGGAAGATCCTTATTCGCGTTTGACGGTGTTCATGTGTATTGCGGCGGGCGTGAAGCCTAAGACTGCGGTGTCGGAGACCGAGGCGCGGGCGATGATCCGGCGCGTGCGCGAGCATGGTTTCGATAGCGCGGCGGTGCTGGCGTTCATCCGCGACGCGGCGCCGTTCGAGATCAAGGATAATCTTTTGTCCTTGTGGGAAGACGAATTCTTGCCGGAGGCAGAGCAATACCTGCTCGATGAAGACGATCTGAAATTCGCGCGTGCAATCAAATTCTTGCAAGAGAACTGCAACATCAAACTAAAAGCCGCCAGCAAGTAAGGAACAAACCATTGCGCTACTCCACGGCAGTCAAATGGGGTCAGAGTTTTTTTTCGCGGTTTTTGCGAAAATTACTCTGACCCCATTTGACGTTCTACGAGGTACGTGCGATGGCATTCTAAGTTCGATCTGATTTGGCCAGCTCCGCACGGGGAATATCAAAAACAACGGCAACTTAGTTAAATAGGGTCGGAGTTTTTTTTCGCGGCCTTTCGCGAAAATTACTCTGACCCTATTTAACGGGCTACGGAGCACATGTCTTGGCATGCCAAGAACGGTCTGCGGGTTGTAAAACGGTAGCTACTCCGTGGATAAAAGCCGGGAGCGGCCCGGCAGCCGCTTACTTTCTTTTGCTTGCCTGCGCGGCCCGGCCAAAAGAAAGTAAGCAAAGAAAAGGCGACCGCACAGCCGTTGCCCTCCCTTCGGTCGGGTCCCCAAATGAGACGGGGGCCAGTCGGATGGGACACAAACTCGCTTCGCTCAAACATGTGTCCCATAATTCCCGACTGGCCCCCGTCGGGGACCGGAGGGAAGGCAACGTCCGCATGCGGGGTACTTCAAAAGCAACGGCAACCTCAACGTCAAAAGCAACCTCAACGTCAAAAACAACCTCAACGTCAAAAGCAACCTCAACGTCAAAAACAACCTCAACGTCAAAAACAACAACCCTGCCTTTTTACCGGAAGAGGTATTGGCCAGTTTCTCTGAATTTTTTCATGCGTGATTTTCTTCATTGCGCTCTTTTCCGTTGTTCACTAGAATCGTCGCTGGAACACCCGCACAACGGGACTCTTGTTCCAACGTCGCTCGGACGGTTCCGGGCGCTTACGTGAGAGAAAAACATGTCTGAATCCCCAACTCCGCGCAGATTTTCGCGCATCGATCGCTTGCCTCCCTATGTTTTCAACATCACCGCCGAACTGAAAATGGCGGCGCGGCGGCGTGGCGAGGATATTGTCGATATGTCGATGGGTAATCCCGATGGCGCGACGCCGCCGCATATCGTGGAAAAACTGATCGAGGTATCGCAGCGGCCCGATACCCATGGCTATTCCGCTTCCAAGGGCATTCCCCGGCTGCGGCGGGCGATCAGCCATTGGTACAAGAAGCGCTATGACGTCGAATTCGATCCCGATAGCGAAGCGATCGTCACCATCGGCTCCAAGGAAGGCCTGGCGCACCTGATGCTGGCGACGCTGGATCGCGGCGATACGGTGCTGGTGCCGAATCCCAGTTACCCGATCCACATCTACGGCGCGGTGATCGCCGGCGCCGATATCCGTTCGGTGCGCATGAGCCCGGGCGTGGACTTCTTCGCCGAACTGGAGCGGGCGATACGGGAAAGCTACCCCAAGCCGAAAATGATGGTGCTGGGATTCCCCTCCAACCCCACCGCGCAATGCGTCGAGCTGGAGTTCTTCGAGCGCGTGGTCAAGCTGGCCAAGGAGCACAACATCCTGGTGGTGCATGACCTGGCCTATGCCGATATCGTGTTCGACGGCTGGCAGGCGCCTTCCATCATGCAGGTGCCGGGCGCACGCGATGTCGCGGTGGAATTCTTTACGCTGTCGAAGAGCTACAACATGGCCGGCTGGCGCATCGGCTTCATGGTCGGCAACAAGGAGCTGGTGGCGGCGCTGGCGCGCATCAAGAGCTATCACGACTACGGCAGCTTCACGCCGGTGCAGGTGGCGGCGATTGCGGCGCTGGAAGGCGACCAGCAATGCGTCAAGGAGATCTGCGCCAAGTACCAGAGCCGGCGCGACGTGCTGGCCAAGGGCCTGCATGAAGCCGGCTGGATGGTCGACATTCCCAAGGCCTCGATGTACATCTGGGCCCGTATCCCGGAAGCCTACCGCCATCTCGGTTCGCTGGAATTTTCCAAGCAGCTTCTGGAAAAAGCCAAGGTGTGCGTCTCGCCCGGCATCGGTTTCGGCGAGTACGGCGACGAATATGTGCGCTTTGCCCTGATTGAAAACGAAGCCCGCATCCGCCAGGCGATCCGCGGCATCAAGAGCATGCTGCGGGCGCCGGCGGCATAGAAAAGCATGGGGGCGGCCCGCGCCGCCTCAGCTTTTAACGACGCAACCATTGTTTGCCGTTCTTCATTCGCTGCCAAGCTCTGGATAGCGGGGGAAGCGCACGTTTAAATCTCTGCACATAGGTAAATTGACATCAAATCATCCTCTCGTCGCCAGCTGACACAAAATGTCACCACGAATGACAAGAGAGGGCAGTTTTGCAGGTTTTAAACCGGCGAATTAACAGGTTTTATGCGGCTATCAGACCGCTTTTCGCCAGCCTTTCTTGGGCATGAAACTTGCTGCCAAGCAAACAGCCACAGGCATCCACGATTTGCGCAAATCCGCAGGTGTTTGCACTGTGTCTGCAAAACCAGGCTTGGACCACATCGATGATCAAAATTAGTGTTATTTCTTACAACAACGTGGCGCCCGAGCAGCCCTTGTCCGCCGTCTTCGGCCGTGAACCGAAAACCCTCGGCCGCAGCGAAGAAAATTATTTCGTGCTGGCTGATCCGCGCAACCTGGTGTCCCGCACCCAGGCCGAAATCAAGAGCGACGGCATCCGACAGACCATCACCAACCTCAGCCGCGCCAATCCGATCCTGCTGAACGGCCATGAGATCGATGTCGAATGCGAGGTCGAACTGCAGATCGGCGATGAAATCCAGATTGGACTGTATCTGCTGCGTGCTGAAGCGCAGCTCAATTTAATGAAAGACAACCCAGACATGACCTCGACCAATCCGGTGCGCCGAGTTAATGCCAGCAAGCCCTTGCTCAGCGTATCCGAGACACGCCTGGCAGCGCTGGCGCAACTGAACCTGGAGCTGGCGGCGACCGCCAATGCCGCCCTGCCGACCTCAGCGCCGGCCGCTGCCACGATGGCGCGACCGGTCAACTTGGCGGCACCGGCGCCGGCCACTGCCGCTGCCGCGCCGCTCAATCATGCCGACGACAGCCCGCCCGCCGCCGAAACCAGCGCCGCCAGCGAAGCGCTGATGCAAGCTTTCACCAAGGGTGCGGGCCTGCCCGCCGGCACCCTGCCGCCGAGCCTGACGCCGGAATTCATGGAAACCGTCGGCAAGCTGCTAGCGATCTCCGTACAGGGTGCGATTGACCTGAACGCCGCGCGCGCGCTGGTGAAGCGTGAAGCGCATGCGGATGTCACCAAGGTGGTGGTGCGCAACAACAATCCGCTGAAATTTTTCCCGGACAGCCAGACAGTGCTGAGCCAGATGCTGCGCAAGAAAATGCCGGGCTTCATGAGCGCCGCCGAAGCCATGCAGGATGCCTATGAAGATCTGCACGGGCATCAGGTCGCCGTGGTGTCCGGCATGCGCGCCACCATGAACGAAACCATGCAGCGCTTCAATCCGGAAGTGATGGAGCGGCATTCGCAAAAGGGCGGCATGCTGGATACGCTGCTGCCGGCCACCCGCAAAGCCAAGCTGTGGGATGCTTATGTTGCGCGCTACCAGCGCATCATCGGCGAAGCGACGCAGGATGATTTCCAGACCTTGTTCGGTAAAGCCTTCCTGCAAGCCTACGAACGAAAAATCGAGAAGCTGAAGAAAGCCTCACCGCATGCCTGAGCAGTCGCTGCTCAGCAACACGGCGGCGCCGCTGCTGCTGAGCCTGGCGCAGCTTAGCCATGCCGGCGGCCGTCAGGTCAACCAGGATTCCTGGGGCAGTGCACAGCAGGACGACTTGAGCTGCATCATCGTCTCCGACGGCGTTGGCGGTGAATATGGCGGCGAGATCGCGTCGAACGTGGTGGTGCATGCGATCATGGAGATGTTTGTCGAAGAAGCGTCCTTCGGTCCGCGCGCGCTGCAATCCTATCTCGATTGCGCAGTGGCCCAGCTGAACCGGCGCCAGGCGCAGATCCCGCGCCTGAAAGACATGAGCGCCACCGTGGCGACGTTGCTGATCGATCAGAAGAACCGCTGCGCGCTGTGGGGGCATATGGGTGATACCCGCATCTACCAGTTCCGCCGCGGCCAGCTCCTGCACTACACCAAAGATCACAGCCTGATCCAGCAATTTGTCGATGCCGGCCATTGTTCGGCCGAGCAGTTGCGGCGTCATCCGCGCCGCAGCATCCTGTGCGCCGCGGTCGGGGTCGAGGGCAGCGCGCCGGCGGAGGTGACGCCGAACCCGGTGCCGATACAGGGCGGCGATGCCTTCCTGCTGTGCACCGACGGCTTCTGGGAATGGATCAGCGAAGCTGAAATGGCGCAGGCTGCGGCGCAAGCCGACTCAGCCCAGGACTGGCTCACCATCATGCATGCGATTGTGGAAAAAAACGGCCAGGCCTGTAATGTGCCGCTCGATAACTGCACCGCGTTTACAATATACGTCGCCGAGCCGCAGGCAGCCAACAATCACTAATCACGGAAGACGTGTTGATCAAGATCCTAATAATATTGCTAACGTCGAAACCAACTGAACATGCAAAACGCCAAATCGGTTGACCCGCAAGAACCGTCTGCAACGGCCGTCGAGAACTGCCTGCCGAAAGGTACGCGCCTGGCCGATTTTGAAATCATCGGTGTGATCGGCGAAGGCGGTTTCGGCATTGTCTACTTTGCCTTCGACCGCTCGCTGCGGCGCATGGTCGCCATCAAGGAATACATGCCGGGCGCCTTTGCCGGGCGCGGCCCGGACAAGAAGGTGGTGGTGCGTTCGCAGCGCCACCGCGAGACCTTCACCATCGGCCTCAAGAGCTTTATCAAGGAAGCGCGCCTGCTGGCGCAGTTCGACCATCCGGCCCTGATCAAGGTGTACCGCTTCTGGGAGCAGAACAATACCGCCTACATGGCGATGCGTTATTACGAAGGCCGCACGCTCAAGAGCGTAGTGCAGAACTCGCCGTCCCAGGTCACGGAAGCCTGGCTGAAAAGCATGCTCAAGCCGATGCTGGAAGCGCTGGCAGCCATGTACCGGGTGCAGATCCTGCACCGCGATATCTCACCCGACAACATCATGATCCAGAAGAGCGGCGAGGCGGTGCTGCTGGACTTCGGCGCGGCGCGCCAGATCATCGGTGACATGACGCATTCGCTGACGGTGATTCTGAAGCCGGGCTATGCACCGATCGAGCAGTACGCCGACGACGCCATGATGAAGCAAGGGCCATGGACCGATATCTATTCGCTGTCGGCGGTGATTTATTTCGCCATCAAGAAAACCGCGCCGCCGACTTCCGTGGCGCGCATGATCCAGGATCCCATCGAGCTGCTGCAGAACGGCGAGCACAGCGGCTTCAGCCAGGCCTTTCTGGCGGCGATCGACAAGGGACTGGCGGTCAAGCCGGATGATCGTCCGCAATCGATAGAAGAATTCCGCCAGTTGCTCGACCTTGAGCTGTCGGTGCCGATGCCGATGCCCGACAACGATGCCGTGCCGCCCTCTTCGTCCAGCGCCGCCAAGCGCAAAGCGGGCGCCGCCGGCAGCAAACAGGATAGCAAGCACGACGGCAAGCAGGGTAGCAGCGCCCAGGTGGCCGCTACTGCAAATGTAATGGAACGGTCGCTGCGTGCCCCTGCCTTATGGATTGCGGCAGCAGTCTGCGTACTGGCCGCCGGCGCCTATCTGTGGCTTAAGCCAGCGCAACAGCAGCCGGAAGCGCCGCTGGTGGCAGCGCGCGCGCCGGCAGCAAAGCCGGCGCCGAGCGCGGCCGTGGCCGGCGAGCAGATCCTGGACGAAGAAACCATTGGTTGGGAAACCTTGAAGGAACTGAAAGACGTTACGCCGCAGCAGATTACCGCGTTCCTGCAGAAATACCCGAACAGCAAGCATGCCGAGCTGGCCCGTGCCCGGCTGACAGAACTGCAAGGCAAGAGCGTGGCAGAAGCTGCCGCTAAAGCGGCCGAGGTAAAAGGTGTGGAAAGCAAAACCGCAGAGCTCAAGCCGGCAGAAGTAAAAGTGGCCGATGCCACCGGCGTGGTGGCGCTGACCATTAAACCGTGGGGCAACGTGAGCGTGGATGGCAACCTGAAAGGCGCCAGCCCGCCTTTGAAAAGGCTGGTCCTGGCAGAAGGCAAGCATCAGATCAAGGTGGCTAATCCGAGTTTTCCGGACAAGGTCTTTGAAATTGACGTCAGCCAGAAAAAATCGCGTAGTATCGACTACAATTTTTCGCCCTAATCAACGCATTCCAGCCAGGCACATCTCATGACCATTTCTTTTTACCGTAGCGGCAGCGCCGCCATGATCGCTGCGATCTTCGCGCTCAGCGCTTGCGACACCATCGATACGGCAAAGACGCCGGCTGCGACCGGCCAGGCCTCTGCTTCTTCCTCCGCGCCGGCGGCGGTTGTCGCCGCGCCCCAGCCGCCGCCGGCGCCAGCCGCCTTGACCGATGGCATCGCCCTGTACAACAAGGGCAGCTACAGCGCCGCCATCAAACGCCTCGCCAACGGCCAGGAGATCTGGTCGGCGGATACGTCATTCCAGACCGAAGCCTTGAAATACATGGCGTTCAGCTATTGCGTCACCTCGCGCCGCAAGCTGTGCAAGCAGCAGTTTGAAAAGGCCCTGAGGCTCGATCCGGCATTTGACCTGGCGCCGGGCGAGCAAGGCCATCCTTTGTGGGGTCCGGTATTCAACCAGGCCAAGCGCAGCGTGGCCGCCAGCGCCAAGAAATAAGATCGTCCTAGCGGCCGAACACGGGAGCGGTAAATCCCGGCAATGCCGGAATCCGCTCCGCCATGAATTGCATGAATACCGTGGCGCGCAGGGATTGATAGCGGCGCGACGGATACAGCAGCGAGGCTTCCTGCCCCGCCGCGCTCCAGGCTGGCAGAACGCGCTGCAGCTGGCCGCTTTCCAGCAGGTCGTGCACCAGCCAGGATGGGCAGATGCCAAGGCCGGCGCCCATCAGGAAACTCTCGCGTATCGCCAGCGAACTGTTGACCAGGTAGCCGCTGCGGGTGGCGATCTCGACCGTGCCGCCGGGGCCGTTCAGCCGGCTCACTTCGCCGTTGGCCGGGCGTGCAAAGCCGATATAGCGATGGCTGGCCAGGTCCTGCAGGCGGCGGATCTTCGGGTGGCGCGCCAGATAGGCCGGCGCCGCCACCAGATAGCGCTGCGCGCTGGCGATCTTGCGTGCGATCATGTTGGGCGGCAGCGTGCCGGCCAGCCTTAAGGCGACGTCTACGCCGTCTTCCACCAGGTCGACAAAGCGATCGTTCAAGACCAGCTCGACCTCGATCTCCGGATATAACGCCAGAAATTCCAGCACCAGCGCGTTGACCCGCAACTGGCCGAGACCGAGCGGAGCATTCACGCGCAACAGGCCGGCCGGCTTTTCGGTCAGGCCGCGGGCGTCGCTGACCGCCTCATTGAACTCTTCCAGCACATGTTTGGCGCGCTCGTAAAACCGCTTGCCTTGCTCGGTAGCGGTAAGGCTGGTGGTGCTGCGTTCCAGCAGGCGCACCCCAAGCTGCTTTTCCAGCGCGGCGATGGTTTTGCTGACGGTCGGCTGCGTGCTGTGCTGTTCGCGCGCCACCGCCGACAGGCTGCCGAGTTCGACCGCGCGGACGAAGCTGCGGCAAGCTTTGATTTGATCCATATAATTCCAGTTTGGAATAAGAGATATGCAATTATGCGCTCTAGTGAATTAATCTGGAATGAACTATCTTGAATGCATGCGGATTTCCGCCTGACCAACAGGAGCATTCATGAAGCACCAGAAAATTCTCGCCATCCTGGCCACGCTATCGATGTTGAACGGCAGCGTGCTTGCCGCGGCGGCGCCGGAAGCGCCACCGGCGACGCTGCATTGGGTCGCCAGCTGGAGCGCCAGTCCGCAACCGATCTGGGAGGCCGGCTTCGCTTTGTCGACCAATATTCCGGCAAGCCTGTCGAACCAGACCGTACGCCAGATCGCTCGCATCAGCCTGGGCGGCAAGCGCGCCAGGGTAGTGCTGTCGAACGAGTTCGGGACTACCCCGCTGACCTTGGACGCGGCGCATATCGCGCTGGCCGGCGACGGCTCCGGCATCGTCGCCGGCACGGATCGCACCCTCACCTTCGGTGGCCGCGAAACGGTGACGATTGCGCCGGGCGCGCCGGCGGTCAGCGATCCTGTCGATCTTGAACTGGCGCCGCTGGCCCAAGTCGCGGTCAGCATCTTCCTGCCGCAAATCACGCCGCTCACAACCTTCCACTGGGACGGCAAGCAGACCGCCTACATCGCCCCAGGCAACCTGACGGCGGCGCCCCTGATCGATGCCGCCCAGACCATGGACGCACGCTTGTTCCTCAGCACGATCCTTGTCGAGGCGAGGCCCGCAACGCGCGTGGTGGCGGCTTTTGGCGATTCGATCACCGATGGCGGCGGTTCTACTGTGAACCGCAACCAGCGCTGGCCCGACCTGCTGGCGCAGCGCCTGGCCCCACAGGATGTTGCGGTGATCAACGCTGGCATATCCGGGGCCAGGGTGCTGAGCGACAAGATGGGTGTCAACGCCCTCGCCCGCTTCGAGCGCGATGTGCTGAACCAGCCGGGCCTCGACACCGTGATCCTGCTGATGGGCATCAACGACATCGGCTGGCCCGGCAGCAGCTTCACGCCGCAGGACCCAGCTTTGGCGGCGGAGCGCTTGATCGACGGCTACCGGCAGCTGATAGCGCGGGCGCGTCTGCATCATGTACGTATCGTCGGTGCTACCTTGACACCGTTCGAGGGCGCGTTGCAGGACACCGAGCTGAAAAGCTATTATTCCGAAAGCAAGGAAAAGACCCGGCAAGCGGTAAATCGATGGATACGCGGCAGCGGCCAATTCGACGCCGTCATCGACTTTGACGCTGCCATGAGGGATCCGGCACATACGGGGCGCCTCCTGCCAGCCTACGATTGCGGCGACCACCTGCATCCGGGCGATGCTGGTTACCGCGCCATGGCCGAGGCGATAGATCTGACAACTTTACTCGGCCGGCGCTGAGTAAGCTGAGTATTGCTGAGTAATCGAGGACGGGATCTAAATAGGTTTTTGACTCTAATCGGCGCTAAAACAGGGCTTTTGCAGCGATCTGCCGCAGCTTTTCAGGTAGATTCCAGCCCTGTGGCAAACTGTTGGCGTTTGCCGTGGCTCCTTGAAGAATCTACAAAACCACTAGAGACCTATGTCCCATCCCGCATACCCTCATCTGCTCGCTCCACTCGACCTTGGTTTCACCACGCTGAAGAACCGGGTGGTGATGGGCTCGATGCACACCGGCCTGGAAGACCGCTTTTTCCACTACGCGAAGCTGGCGGAGTATTTCCGT
Source organism: Collimonas pratensis (assembly GCF_001584185.1). Taxonomy (GTDB): domain Bacteria; phylum Pseudomonadota; class Gammaproteobacteria; order Burkholderiales; family Burkholderiaceae_D; genus Collimonas; species Collimonas pratensis. Next base: position 102,274 of record NZ_CP013234.1, read on the forward strand.
GCGCGCGCCAAGGGCGGCGCCGGGCTGATCGTCACCGGCGGCATTTCGCCTAACCGGCAAGGCTGGCTGCTGCCCTTCGGCGGCACCATGAACAGCCTGGGCGATATCTACAACCATCGGCGTGTGACCCGCGCGGTGCATGAGGAAGACGGCAAGATCGTGATGCAGATCCTGCACTCTGGGCGCTACGGTTATCAGCCGCTGGTGGTGTCGGCTTCGGCCATCAAGTCGCCGATCTCGATGTTCAAGCCGCGCGCGCTGAGCGAACGCGGCATCCAGTCCACCATCGATGCCTATGTGCGCAGTGCGACGCTGGCGCAGCGTGCCAACTACGACGGCGTCGAGATCATGGGCAGCGAAGGCTATCTGCTCAACCAATTCCTGTCGCCGCGCACCAACCACCGCACCGACCGCTGGGGTGGCAGCATCGAGAACCGCATGCGGCTGGCGGTGGAGATCGTGCAGCGCATGCGGGCGGCGGTGGGCGAACGCTTCATCATCATGTATCGCTTGTCTTTGCTGGACCTGGTGGGGGGCGGCAATACAGGCGAGGAAGTGGTGGCGGTGGCGCAGGCTTTGGAAAAGGCTGGCGTGACGCTGATCAATACTGGCGTCGGCTGGCATGAGGCGCGGATTCCAACCATTGTCACGTCGGTGCCGCGCGGCGCTTTCCGCGAGGCGACGGCGCGTCTCAAGCGCGCCGTCGGGATACCTGTGATTGCTTCGAACCGCATCAATACGCCGGAGGTGGCGGAGCAGATCCTGGCCGAGGGGGACGCCGACATGATTTCGATGGCGCGGCCGTTCCTGGCCGATCCGGAATTCGTGCTGAAGGCGCAAGAGAACCGGGCCGATGAAATCAACACCTGCATCGCCTGCAACCAGGCCTGCCTGGACCATACTTTCCAGAACAAGCGCGCCAGCTGCCTGGTCAATCCGCAGGCTTGCCATGAGACTGAGCTGGTCTATCGTCCGGTCGTCAAGGCGCGGCGGGTAGCGGTGATCGGCGCCGGGCCGGCGGGTTTGTCGGCGGCCAGCGTGGCGGCCGAGCGGGGGCATCAGGTGACCTTGTTCGAGGCGGCGGCGCAGATCGGCGGCCAGTTCAATATCGCGATGCAGATCCCGGGCAAGGAAGAGTTCAGCGAAACCATCCGTTATTTCCAGCGCCGCCTGGAGCGCACCGGTGTCGAGCTGAGGCTCAATCACCGGGTCGACAATCGGCAGCTGGAGGCGCAGGGCTTTGACGATGTGATCGTGGCGACCGGGGTGGCGCCGCGCAGTTTGCGGATTCCGGGTATCGATCATCCGATGGTGCTGTCTTACCTGGATGTCTTGCAGCGCAAGGCGGCGGTGGGCAAGCGGGTGGCGGTGATCGGGGCGGGCGGCATCGGTTTCGACCTGTGCGAATTCTTGCTGCACGACGCGCATGTGCCTTTACCGGTGCCGATTGCGGAGTGGATGGATGAGTGGGGGGTGGATCCTTTGGCGTCAGCAGCGGGTGGCTTGCGGCCTCCTGTTGCGGTGGAGCCGGTGCGGGTGATTCATCTGCTGCAGCGTAAGCAGAGCAAGGTCGGGGCTGGCCTGGGCAAGACATCGGGCTGGGTGCATCGTAGCGTGATGCAGCGGAATGGGGTGGAGATGCTGGGCGGGGTTGAGTATCAGCGGATCGATGACCGTGGTTTGCATATCTCGGTGGGTGGCGTCAGCCGTTTGCTGGAGGTGGATAACGTGGTGATTTGCGCGGGGCAGGAGTCGCTGCATGAGCTGGTGCCTGCTGATGCGATCGTTCCAGGCAAGCCTGGTGAACCGGTCAGGACCAAGGCGCAGCAGGCCGGTCTGCGCTACCACCTGATCGGCGGCGCCTCGTTCGCCAGCGAGCTGGACGCCAAGCGCGCCATTCGCGAAGGTGCAGAATTAGCCGCATCGCTATAAGTGAAGTCAATCGGGGTCAGAGTTTTTTTCGCGGCTTTTCGCGAAAATTACTCTGACCCCAATTGACGGACTACTGAGTGAGTGCGGCTGCATTTTAAGTTTGCTCTGATTTGGCAGCGTCTACGCGGGGAACGCCGTAAAGCAACGGCAACTTAGTTAAATAGGGTCGGAGTTTTTTTTCGCGGTTTTTGCGAAAATTACTCCGACCCTATTTAACGGGCTACGGAGTGAGTACGATGGCATGCTAAGAACGAACAGCGGGTTGCTAAAACGTTTGCTACTCCGTGGAGGCTTGCCGGGGGTAGCCCGGCAGCTAGTCACTTTTTCTTGCTTCGCCAAGAAAAAGTAACCAAAAAGAAGGCGACCGCACAGCCGTTGCCCTCCCTTCGGTCGGGTCCCCAAATGAGGCGGGTGCCAGTCGGATGGGACACAAACTCGCTTCGCTCAAACATGTGTCCCATAATTCCCGACTGGCACCCGTCGGGGACCGGAGGGAAGGCAACGTCAGCATGCGGGGTACTTCAAAAGCAACCCCAGCGTCAAAACCAACGGCAACGGCAACGGCAACGGCAACGGCAACGGCAACGGCAACGGCAACCCCCTACCCCACCGCACTTGATTGCTGCCATTTTCATCTGCTGAACTGCTCCGCCAGATTTGTTATGATCATTGTTCTCCACTCCCACAAGGAAACCATTTCATGACTATCAGCCAACCCGCTGTGCCGCAAACTCCTCCGCAATTGCTGGGCCTTTATCCGCCGCTGGAACCGTTCAAGTCGGGCATGCTGGATGTGGGGGACGGGCATCAGGTTTATTGGGAAATGTGCGGCAATCCTGCCGGCAAGCCGGCGGTGTTCTTGCATGGCGGGCCGGGCGGGGGTTGCAATGCTGACCATCGGCGCTTGTTCAATCCTGCAAAGTACTGCGTCATGCTGTTCGACCAGCGCGGTTGCGGGCGCTCCACGCCGCATGCGAATCTGGAAGCGAATACAACCTGGCATCTGGCGGCGGATATCGAGCGCCTGCGGGAAATGGCGGGAGTCGATAAATGGCAGGTATTTGGCGGCTCCTGGGGCAGCACCCTGGCGCTGGCGTATGCCGAGAAACATCCTGAGCATGTCAGCGAACTGGTGTTGCGCGGGATTTTCACCGGACGGCGCGAAGAAATTCAATGGTATTACCAGGACGGCGCATCGCGCCAGTTCCCGGACAAGTGGGAAGCTTTCCTGGCGCCGATTCCACCGGCTGAACGGCATGAAATGGTGCAAGCCTATAGCCGCCGTCTGACCGGTTCCGATGAGACCGCCAAGCTAGCGGCGGCCAAGGCATGGAGCGTGTGGGAAGGCAGTACCGTTAAGCTGTTGCCCGATCCGTCGCTGGCGCAGGCGCATGAAGATCCGGAATTTGCGATCGCTTTTGCCCGCATCGAAAACCATTACTTCATCAACGAATGCTTCTTTGAAGACCAGCAGCTGCTGCGCGATGTCGCCCGGTTGCGCGGCATTCCGGGTGTCATCGTGCAAGGACGCTACGATGTCTGCTGCACGCCGAAGACCGCGTGGGAACTGCACAAGGCCTGGCCGGAAGCAGAGCTGCATATTGTCGAGGATGCCGGTCATGCTTACAGCGAACCGGGCATCTTGCATCAGCTGATCACAGCGACCGACAAGTTCGCCGGCTGATACGGCGCAGCCGGAGTGCGTCCTGCGCTCCGGCCGTCTGTGGCGCAAGCACTGCTGCTTGAGGAGGAACGGTATGCTGCAAGCACGACGCTTTCGCGCTTTGCTGCCAGTCCTGCTGGCGGCATGCGCCATGCCGCCGCCGGCTCACGGCGAGATCCTGAAGAACTGGTTCAACGATCCCTTCATCCAGGTGCGCAACGCCGTGCCAGATTGTCCGCAGCCGCTAGGTCCCCTGGTGAGCGAGCAAGAGGCGCACAGGGAATCGCATTGGCGTACCGAACGCGGCACCAGTTGCTGGCTGGCCGGCCAGTGCAGCAAGCCGAATTCTTATCTTTACGATGCGCCGATAGCGCAGGTCGTGCAGGCCCATTTTGCTGCGGATCCGGCGTTCGCCCGCAGCAGCCTATGGCTGACTTTCCAGCGCCGTTTTGTCTGGGTCGAAGGCTGCAGCGCCGACCCCGCCATCACGGCCGCGGCGCTGGAAGCCTTTGTTCGCGCTGCGCCGGATGTTGAACGTGTGATCGTTAACCTGCGCGCGCCAGGCGCCAATAAAGCGCCCTACCCGCTGGCGCCACCCTGACGATTCCTATTCAATGCGCGCTGCGCCCGCTTTGGCCGAATAGCCGTCGTTCAAGGTTTTCAGGAACGCGATCAGGTCGCCGATTTCCTCGTCGTTGAGAGCCGGCGCCTGGCCTTTTTTTCGATTCAAAGGCGCATCCAGGCTGTCGATATTGCCGCGGTAGCGTGCCGGCAGATCGTCATATTTCACTATCTTGCCGTTGACCTTGGGATACCACTTGCCAGGATCGGTATCGCGTTCCACATAAAAATGCAGCATGTCTTCCAATGTGTGGAAACGGCCGTTATGAAAGAACGCGCCGCGCGTCGCCACGTTGCGCAGGGTCGGCGACTTGAACATGCCGCAGAACTCTGCTTCTTTCGCCATGTCCTTGCGGTCCGGGCCGCAGATGCCGAGGTCGGCATAGCGCGGATCGCGGTTGGCGGCGATCTCGGGATTGCGTGGCACGCCGAGCGCCTGGAAACCGAAATCGGTAAACTGCGCCGGCCGTCCTCCCGGCCCGGGAGTGTCGACGTGGCACTTGGCGCAATTGCCTTTGTCCGGATTGTTGAACAAGCCGTAGCCGCGCAGTTCCGCTGGCGTGAAATCGGCATTGCCCGCCATCGCCGCATCGAACTTGCTGGTGTAAGGATGGAAGCTGGGATCTTCGGTCTGGAAGGCTTCCAATGCCAGCGTCGCCTGTTCCAGCGCTGCCGCAGGCCGCTCGAAGATATCGGCGCCATAGACTTGCCGGAACTGCGCCACGTAACTGGTCTTCTGCAATCTGGCGACCACCGCGGCAGGATTCGGATTCGCCATCTCGTTCACGTTTAGCAGGGGAATCAAGGCCTGCTCATGCAGCGAATTGACCGCACCATCATGCGTGAAACCGCCGGTCGGCCCCTCGTCTTCGGTGTCGTCCGGCCCCGGCACATAGTAATGACGAGTGAATTTTGGCGTGAAACCGAGGTAGCGCAAGGACGGTACGGCGCGCGTACCCTGCCGCTCCATGCCGGCGCCGCCCAGTTGCACCGCCAATCCGTTCGGCGGTCCGTAAGCATGGTCCGGACTATGGCAGGTAGCGCAAGACATCGTGCCGGAAGCCGACAGGGAAGCATCGAAAAACAGTTGCTTGCCCAGCTGCGCCGCCGCACTCAGCGTAGCCGCCGGCTCAGGATAGCGCACCCACATTTTCAAGCCCGGCTTCGGCGTAGCCGGCACTGCTGCCATCGCTACCGCCGCGGCAGAAGCAGCAACATCAGCATGTGCCGGCGCCTTGGCGTCATGGCAGCCGTCCAGCAACAGCGCAGCCGACGCCAGCACGGCAATCACCCCGCCCCCCTCCAGGAACCCCAGCCCACTATATCTGCTGCTCAAGACGTTTGATCCATTCCCATATAGTTGCCGCCACCTTTTAATTGGGGTCAGAGTCGAATATAGCCGTAGCGACATATTCGACTCTGACCCCAATTAATGGGGCTTAGAAGTTGAACATGGCCATCAGGTCGCCGACGGCGCTGGTGTTGACCGGGCGGTACTGGTCGGCGGCGACGCTGACCGGGTTGGGCAGGTTGTCGCGGCTGCGCGGCGAGAGCGGCGGCAGGCGCCAGTTGCGCTCGATGAATTTCAGCACCGACGAGTGATCGTAGTAGGTGTGGTCGATAAAGCCGGTGCGGGCATAGGGCGAGACCAGCAGGAAAGGGATGCGTGGGCCGTCGCCGAAGAAATCGACGTTCTGGATGTAGCCGCTGTCGAAGTGGCCGCCGCCTTCATCGGTGGTGACCAGGATCGCGGTATGCGCCCATAGCGTCGGGTTGGCCTTGACCTTGGCGATCAGGTCTTGCAGGAAGGCTTCATAGCGGGCCGGGGCGGAATAGCCGGGGTGGCCGCTGTCGAGATTCTTCGGCACCACGAAGGATACCGCCGGCAGGGTGCCTTTGGCGACGTCGCTGTAGAAAGTGGTGAGGCCGGCCAGGCTGGATTTCAAGCTGCTGTTCATCACATTGCTGGAGGCCACCAGCGGGTCGCCGATGGCGTTGTACTGCGCGCCTTGCGCGACCGCCACCGGGAAACCCAGGGCGGCGGCGTCGGCCGTCACGTCGGCAATTTCGCGGCCGCCGGTATACCATTTCCAGGCGACGTTTTTCTTGGCCAGGCCTTCGGCGATGGTCGGCACGGTTTGCGGCGGGTAGTTGTAATTGTTGGGGCCGATAGGCTGGACGTTGCCGTTCATGTCGTAGCCAGGATTGTAGTTATTCACCAGATAGTATTTGCCGGCGTCGCAATTGCTCTTGACCTTTTTGCCGCTGAGGAAATTCAAGATCGCGCCGACACCCGGTTGGCTGGCATCCGAACAGTTGACGTAGGAACCGCCCTGATAGCCGTCCTGCGAATAGAAGTTCGGCGTTTGCGCCAGCGGATTCGGGTTTTCGATCTGGTTCGCCGGCGGTGTGCCGACGGCGCCGCCGTTATTGAAGTAAGGCAGGTCGCCGGTGGCGATGGTGAAGAAATTGGCGCCGGTGCCGCCCATGATGCCCTGATGGTAATTGTCGCTCAACGCATATTGCTGCGCCAGCGATTTGAAGTAAGGGGCGTCGCCGCTGGCCATGTTGAGGAAGCCCATCAGTTCGCCGCCCTGCCCTGGATTGCTTGGCGTGATGCCCTTGGTGTCGCCGCCCTGGCCGACGGTTGCCGCTACCCAGGTAAACAAGTCGAGCTTGGAATTATCGCCGCCGGTCTGCTGCCACATCTGGAAGAAGCGATGCACCGGATCGCCGGTCTGGGCGCTGGCGGCGGTGCCGTAGGGCGCATACTTGGTGAGCTGGAACGGCCCGCTGGGCAAGTTGGCGGGGAAACGCGTATCCGGCACGCCGCCCGGATCCTGGAAGGTCGGCGCTTTCAATTCACCGATCGCCGTCGGTTGCGGCAGCGTGGCGTAGGCGCCGGCACGCGTCGGGTTGAGCGTATAGGCGGTTTGCGTTGCACCCTGGTTTTGCAGGGCCAGGCTGAAGTTCGGGCCAGGCGTGCCGTCGGTGTTGATGATGCCCTGCGAGAGCAGGTTCTTGACGGTCTGGCCGCTAGTCGGCTGGTAAGCGCCGAAGACGGCATCGAAGGTCTGGTTTTCGCCGACGATCACGATCACGTTCTGGATCGGCGTGGTGGTCGGACCGTTGTTCAGCGCCAGCACCGACTGGATCGCCGTCGCCGGCAATGCGCCGCTGATGTTGCCGCTAGGTGGAATCGTCAGCACGGCGCGGTTGGCGTCGGCGCCGACCGCAACCTGGCCGGCGTGGACGTTGAAGCGGGCGAGGTCGAACAGATTGTCGAGCGGGTCGCTGGCGGCAGCCCGGTAGACGGCGTTGCCGATCGGGTCGGTGGTTTCGCTGGCGGGTACGCCCAGCGCGGTAAACAAGGGTTGCAGCGGCAGGGTGACATCGCTGACTGCCTGGGCGATGCTGGCGGCGCTGATTTTCGCCGCGCTGATCTGCGCTGCGCTCGGGCTGCCGTTAGGGACCAGGCCCAGCACGCGCTGGGTCACCAGCGAAGTCAGCGGCGTCAGGTTGGCTTGCACTGCACTGCCGGCGCCGGGAATGATCACCGAAGACAGGGAGGCGGCGCTGCCGTCGGCGTCGTTGAACGGCGCCGTGAGGATGAAGGGCGCGGTGCCCTTCAGCGGCAGCGTGAAGTTGCCGCTGCCATCGGTCAGCGCTGTCTGCAGATTCTGGCCGCTGCTGTCGACCATGCTGACGGTCACCCCTGCCAGCGCCTTGCCGCTGGCGGCGACGCCGCTCACCGTGGCGCCGCCGGGGGTGAGGCTGTTGCTACTGCTGCCGCTGCAGCCGCACAGATAAACCAGCGTTGCGCACGCCAGCGCCAGGGGATGAAGTTTCATGAATGTATCCTGTGATGGATGGTTGAATAATCGGGCCGGAAGACAGGCGCAGCCAGCGTGTGCCTGGTTAGCTTTCTATTGTCACAAGCAAATGTGACTGCCTGATGTCAGGAAACTTTAGGGTTTGCGAAAAACAACAAACCGTTTAGAGTTAGCCGTCCATTGCGCCGAATACATTATTGTGTTGCGCTACAGAAATAGAAGGAAGGTCGTATGAAATTGTCTCTGCTTTCTTTGCTGCTGCTGGCCCTGGTTTCCGACAAGGTGCTGGCAGACGATATGCCGATGTCGATGCCGGACATGCTGGCTGACAAGGACGTGATGCAAGCTGCCAATGCCTGTCTGGCCAGGCATCCGCAAGGCGGCAATAGCTTTGTCGAAAACGTTTATCCGATGAACCGCGGCCTGGTCGGCGTCGTTACCGCCGACAGTTCCGGCCGCCGTTACGATTGCTACGCCGAACTGGAAAGCGGCAAGGTGCGCAATAGCGCGCCCATCATTGAACCGCGCGGACCATTGTTCGTCTCGGTGCGGCAGATGGCGGCGCCGCCCAAGGGCGAATGTTTCAGCAGCAGTCCGCTGGTCATCGGCCGCCAGCTGCAAGGCTGGCTGCTGACGCAGAGCGGCAAATGCAGCGGAGCGTCCTGGAATGGTATCGAGACTGTGCCGAAAAGCCCTTGAACCCAAGTTCGGCAACCCACCTGGCATCCTGCAGTATCCGTTAAGATATCGTCAATATCCTCCGTCCGCAGCGCCAGCTGCCAATATTTACAGCGAAAGTTCCCCAGTCCCTATGCCAGTTCTCGATGACCTGACGACTTCCTACACTGCCTATCAGCAGGAAACCAATGGCAAGACGGCGCTGGATCTCATCTCCCGGCTGCAGCAGGCCGGCAAGGCCGAGGACGCCATTGCATTGGCGCTGAAATGGTCGGGAAAAATGACCGTGCCGATACAGCGCGCGCAACTGGCTTATTTCATGAGTTGCCTTGGCCTCCTGGCGCAAGCAGAACCCATGCTGCAAGAGCTGCTGCCGCAAGTCGCAGCGGATGAAGAGATCTACTATCAGATCAGGCTGGAACTGGCGGTCGTCAAGTACGGATTGGGAAAATTTCACGAAGCGCGCCTGCTGCAGCGCTTGCTGCACCAGCCGAAGTGGTGTGAAGTATGGACTCGGCTGGCTTCGCAAAATCGCGACAATAGCTGGTTCTTGCCGTTCAAGGACAAGGTCCTGGATGAGCAGCCGGTGGCCGGCAAGACTATCCTGATCGGCGCTGAAGGCGGCATCGGCGACCTGCTGCAATTCTCTCGCTATGTGAAAAACCTGCAACAGGAAGGGGCTGCGCGGATCTATTGCCAGGTGCCTCCTGCGGCGCAGAGCCTGATGCTGAACAGCGGCCTGCCGATCGTGATTGTCGACGACAGCTTCAGCGGCATGCACGGCTGCGATTACATCACCTGGGCGTTCGCACTGTTTACCCGCTATCAGAAAAATCCTTACTTTCCCGTTGCTGCACAGGGCTATCTGGGACTGGCAGCCGATTATGCGCTGCCCGCCGGCATCCAGGAAAAACTCGCCGCAGGCAGCAGCGGCCGGCGCCGCATAGGGCTGGTCTGGCGCAGCGAAACCCAGGTGCGGCACGAACCCTTCCGCTCCATGGATCTGCAAGCGTTGGCGCCGCTGCTGGCCAGCGCCGACGCCGATTTCTTTTCGCTGCAGGTCGGCGCCTTGAGCGACGCCGAGAGACAGCTGCTGGAGCAGTACCGCGTAATCGACCTGGCGCCGCAGCTGCGCTCGTTCGAAGATAGCGCGCATGTGCTGGAACAGCTGGACCTGCTGCTGACGGTCGATTCAGCGCCGGCGCACTTGGCCGGCGCCCGCCAGCGCCCGGTGTGGCTGATGTTGGCGCAGGCCTGCGACTACCGCTGGTATGACTGCCAGCGCTTCACGCCCTGGTATCCTTCCATGCGCCTGTACCGCCAAGCCGAACTGGGTGACTGGGGGCCGCTGGTCGCCGCCATGAGCGCCGACCTGGCGCTGCAGGCTGGGGTATAGCGCATCTTTTAGGTAGAATCCAAGGGTTAATCAATATTGGGAGACAAAATGCAGATCAATGCCAAAACCACCCTGTTGGCCGCCGCTGTTGCCTTGACGCTGGCGGCTACCGCGCAGGCGCAAGAACAGGTAGTCAAGATTGCCCACGTCGGCCCGATCACCGGCCCGGTGGCGCACGTCGGCAAGGACAATGAAAACGGCGCGCGCATGGCGATCGACGATCTCAATGCCAAGCACCTGGTCATCGGTGGCAAGCAGATCAAGTTCGTGCTGCAGGCCGAGGACGACGGCAGCGATCCGAAACAGGCCACCAGCGTCGCCCAGAAACTGGTGGATGCCAAGGTGGCGGGCGTGGTCGGCCACTTGCAGTCGGGCACCTCGATTCCGGCTTCCAAAATTTATTTCGATGCCGGCATTCCGCAGATTTCGCCGTCCGCCACCAGCGCCAAATATACCGAACAAGGCTTCAACACCACCTTCCGCGTGGTCGCTAACGACGCCCAGCTCGGCGCAGCGATGGGACGCTATGCAGCCAAGACCCTGCATGCCAAGAAGGTCGCCGTGATCGATGACCGCACCGCCTACGGCCAGGGCCTGGCCACCGAGTTTCTCAAGGATGCCAAGGCCAACGGCGTCGATGTCGTGTCTACCCAATACACCAATGACCGCGCCACCGATTTCAGCGCTATCCTGACCGCGGTCAAGGCCAAGCAGCCCGACCTGATTTTCTTCGGCGGCATCGACGCCAGCGCCGGCACCATGCTGCGGCAGATGCGCCAGCTCGGCATTACCGCCAAGTTCATGGGCGGCGATGCGATCTGCACCGGCGCCTTGCCGCGCCTGGCTGGCGAAGGCTTGCTGGACGATCAAGTGTATTGCGCGATCGCCGGCGGCGTAGAAAACCAGGCGCCGCTGGATGCCTTCAAGGCCGCCTACAAGCAGAAATACCAGGCCGATATCGTTCAGTACGCACCGTATACCTACGATGCCGTAATGTTGATGGCCACTGCCATGCAGGAAGCGAATTCAGTCGACCCCAAGAAGTACCTGCCGAAGCTGAGCAAGATCCAGTACACCGGCGTCACCGGCAAGATCGCGTTTGACGCCAAGGGCGACATCAAGAACGGCACACTCTCGATCTATACTTTCCGCAACGGCCAGCAGACTTTGCTGTCGCTGACCAAATAGGGTTTTAGCAGGAAAAGCAGGAAGCGGCGGCCTGATGGCCGCCGCATTGCAATCCGTAACTACAATCCACACATAACGCAGCAAGTCACACAAGGAGGGCATGTTGGCACAGGCGTCAAGCCGCACCGGGCGCTTATTCATGCTGATGGACGCATTGCGCGGCCACCGGCGGCCGGTGACGGCGGCGCGGCTGGCAGAGCAGCTGGCGGTCTCGGTGCGCACCATCTACCGCGACGTCCAGACCCTGATCGAACTGGGGGCGCCGCTGGAAGGCGAAGCCGGGCTGGGCTATGTGCTGCGCTCCGGCTTTTTCCTGCCGCCGCTGATGTTCAGCGAGGATGAGCTGGAGGCCCTGGTGCTGGGGGCGCGCTGGGTGCAGCGCCAGGGCGACGCCGGTCTGACCCAGGCCGCTGCCAATGCGCTCAACAAGATCGCCGCCGCGGCGCCGGCCGACCTGCGCGACAACATGGCCAACATGGGCTTGTGGGCCGCCAGCTACCAGCAGGAAGCGGTCAACGACGTCGACCTGGGGCCGATCCGCGAAGCGATCCGGCGCCAGCACAAGATCAACATCTGCTACAGCGACGAGCACGGCAGCGCCACCGAGCGCCTGATCTGGCCGATTGCGCTCGCCTTCTTCGAGGGTAAGCGACTGGTGATCGGCTGGTGCGAACTGCGCGGCAGCTTTCGCCACTTCCGCTGTGACCGCATCAAGCTGCTGACTGTCACCAAGCTGCGTTATCCGCAGCACCGCAGCGTGCTGCTGCAGAGCTGGCGGCGCGAGAATGCCTTTGCTGAAGACCAGTAGGCGTTGCTTGTCAGAACGCTACTGACACAGACTGTCAGCAGCCCGGGGCTAAGATGGCAGCATCGTTTCAGCCACCCGGGAGATTTCAGCATGCGCCTTTATCACCATCCGATTTCCACCAATGCCCGCCGCGCCGTCATGACTGCCCATCATCTGCGCCAGCCGGTAGAGCTGGTGCTGCTCGACCTCTCCAGCAGCGAGCAGCGCAAGCACCTGCTCAGCATTAATCCGAACGAGAAAATCCCGGTGCTGGTGGACGGCGATTTCATCCTGTGGGAATCCTGCGCCATCATGCAATACCTGGCCGACAAGACCCCGGGCCAGACGGTCTACCCGGCCGAACTGCGGGCGCGCGCCGACATCAACCGCTGGATGTTCTGGTCGGCCCAGCACCTGGCGCCGGCGATCGCGATTTTTTACTGGGAAAATTTCATCAAAGGTTTGATCGGCGCCGGCCGGCCCGATCCGGTCGAGCTTGAGCGTGGTGCGGTCGACCTGGAATCGTTCGCCACCGTGCTGGACAATCACCTGGCGCCGCGCCAGTGGGTTTGTGGCGAAGGCCTGACGCTGGCCGACCTCGCGATTGCGGCGCCGCTGATGGCGGCCGCGCCAGGACGGGCGCCGCTGGCCCGCTACCGCCATCTGCAAGCCTGGTTCGGCCGCATGCAGGAACTGGAAGCCTGGCGCATGACCGCGCTTGAAGAAGAGCTGGCGGTGGCCTGAAGCGCAAGCAAATTCGATAGCCATATCGATAGCAATAACATAAGGTCCGGCGCCGGCAAGGATATAATCCGGCGATGGACCTCCTCCCGCTTTTCAGCACCCTGCCCCAGCACCAGATCCTCAGCCGCTTGATATGGATGCGCTGGATCGCCATCCTGGCGCAACTGCTGGTGATCGCGGTGGTGCATTTCACCCTCGATGTCGGCTTGTCCGCCGGGGCGCTGAAGTCCTTGTTTGGCGTGATCGGTGTGCTGGCGGTCTTCAATCTGCTGAGCTGGCGACGGACACGCCGCGTGCGGCCAGCCGGCGATCTGGAACTGTTCGTGCAGCTGTTGGCGGATGTCACCAGCCTGTCGCTGTTGCTGTACTTTTCCGGCGGCGCCACCAATCCTTTCGTCTCGTTCTATTTACCGGCGCTGGCAGTCGCTGCCGCCATCCTGCCGTGGCGCCTGGCGTTTGTGCTGGCGTTGTATGCGTTTGCCAGCTACTCCCTGCTGACCTATGTCTACCAGCCCCTGCATATTCACGACAGCAGCCGTGGCATGGCCTACCACCTGGCCGGGATGTGGGTCAATTTTGCTGTCTCGGCGGCGCTCATCACCTGGTTCGTGACGCGCATTTCCGCCAACCTGCGGCAGCGTGAGGCCCAGTTGGGCCAGGCCCGCGAACGCCAGCTGCAAGGCGAGCGGATGGTCGCGCTGGGCGCCCAGGCGGCGAGCGCCGCGCACGAAATGGGCACGCCGCTGGCGACCATCGCAGTCATTGCCGGCGAGTTGCGCAATGAAGCCAGGCAAAGTCCGGCGCTGGCGGCGTATGGTGCTGACCTGGCCCTGATCGAACAGCAGATCGGGCTGTGCAAGAACGCGCTCGAGCGCATGCGCGTCGATGCCGAGCCGCAGGCTGCGCTGGGGCCGCATGCGCTGAAAGAGTGGCTGGCAAAATTCATCGAGGCCTGGCGCTTGCGCTATCCGGCAGTCAAGCTGTCGCTGACCTTGCCGGAACAAGATGGCAAGAGCAGCCAGGTCCAGGTGCTGGGCCAGGTGTTGCTGACCCTGCTCGACAATGCTGCGCGCGCGGTGGCGGCCAATGGCGGGCGGATACAGGTGACGCTGACATTCGCCGGCGCCAGTGCACTGATCCGGGTGCAGGACGACGGCGCCGGCATCGCTGCCGAGCTTTTGCCGCGGCTCGGCTACCAGCCGGTGGCCAGCAGCGCCGTCGACGGCAAGGGCATAGGGCTGCTGCTGGCATTCGAGAACGCGCGCCAGATCGGCGCCGAGATCAGGCTGAGCACGCCATCCGCAGGAACCGGCACGATCGCCGATTTCACGCTGGAACTGGCATGAGTACTTTCCTGATCCTTGACGACAATCTGGTGTTCGCCGAGACGCTGGCGCGTTCGCTGGGCCGGCGCGGCTTCGCGGTGACGGTTGCGCATGACGGCCGGCAAGCACTGGCGGCGGCCAGCCAGACCGCTTTCGAACTGGTGACCATCGACCTGCAGCTGATGCAGGATTCCGGCCTGCAATGGATCGCCCCCTTGCGCCAGGCCTTGCCGCAGGCGCGGCTGCTGGTGCTGACAGCCTATGCCAGCATCGCCACCACAGTGCAGGCGATCAAGCTGGGCGCCGACAACTACCTGGCCAAGCCCGCCAATCTGGATTCCATCCTGCTGGCGCTGCAGCACGACAGCGCCGCCGCGGCGCCCGCCGCAACCATGGTGGCGGCACCCTTGTCGGTGGACCGCCTGCAATGGGAGCACATCCAGTATGTGCTGGCCCAGCACCAGGGCAATGTATCGTCGACCGCGCGCGCCCTCAACATGCATCGCCGCACCTTGCAGCGGCGCCTGGCGAAAAAGCCGGCGGCAAAGTAGACGTGTCGGATGCGGCAGCGGCAGTCGGACCCGATTGCCGATTCACGCCGTACGGCGTGCACAGTTTCCTTCCGGAAATAGCAATTCTGCTATGATGAAAATACCTTTTGGCAACTTGTCAAAATGCAATATCGATTGTCTACACTCGTCATGAAAGGATGTCCGTTATGGAATGGCTGCATGACCTATTCAAGAGATCCCCTGAAATAGCGCTGTTCTTGTCGCTCGCGGTCGGCTATTACATCGGCAAGATCAAGTTCGGCAAATTCCAGCTCGGCGGCGTCGCCGGCTCGCTGCTGGTGGCGGTGCTGGTCAGCCAGGTGGGTGTGCAGGTCGATCCGGGCGTCAAGGCAGTTCTGTTTGCGCTGTTCATTTACGCGGTCGGCTATGAAAGCGGTCCGCAATTCTTCAACTCGCTGGGCAAGCAGTCGATCCGCGAAATCATCCTGGCGGCGGTCCTGGCGATCACCGGCCTGGCGACGGTCGTGGTGATGGCGCGCCTGTTCGGCCTCGACAAGGGGCTGGCGGCGGGCATCGCAGCCGGCGGCCTGACGCAGTCGGCCATCATCGGCACCGCCGGCGACGCCATCACCAAGCTCGGGCTGGATGCGGCCGAAGTGGCGCGCCTGCAGGGCAATGTCGCGGTGGGCTATGCCGTGACCTATGTATTCGGTTCTTTCGGCGCCATCATCGTCTGCGTGAACATCCTGCCGAAGCTGATGGGCCGCAGCATCCGCGAAGACGCGGTCAAGGCCGAGACCGCCATGCAGGCCGGCGTCAAGGTGTTGGGGCCGGAGCAGCACGCGGCTTTGCCGGAGCTGGTCGGCCGCCTGTACGAAGTCACGCACGACAAGATCTCGGTCGAGGAAGTGGAAAATCTCGATCCGGCTACTGCCGTCACGATTGAAAGAGTCCAGCGCGGCGGCCAGGTGATTGAAGTCAATCCGCAGCTGCTGCTGCAGCCGCAGGATATCGTGCTGGTGGTGGGCCGCCGCGAAGCGGTGGTCAGCACCTCGGGCTTTCTCGGCAGGGAAGTGTATGCGGTGGAAGGCATGGAACTCACCATGCAGCACCGCGAAGTGGTGCTGACCAACAAGGAATTCCATAACAAGAGCGTGGCTACGATCCGCGAGGAAACCGCCGGCAAGGTGCGTCATGGCATCTACGTGGTACAGCTGAGCCGCATGGGGCAGGTGCTGGCGATGAAGCCGGAAACCATCGTGCAGCTGGGCGACGTGGTCTCCATCTATGGCGCCGAGCAAGACGTCAAGCGCGTCGCCGAGATTGTCGGCTATGTCTTGCTGCCGAGCGCCAAGACCGATTTCGTCTACCTGGGCGCCGGCCTGGTAGTGGGTTTGCTGGCCGGCCTGCTGGTGGCCAAGGTCGGTTCGATTCCGCTGACCCTGGGCAGCGGCGGCGGCGCCCTGCTCTCCGGCCTGCTGTTCGGCTGGTACCGTTCCAAGCACCAGTCGCTGGGCGCCATGCCGGCGGCCGCGGTACAGATCCTGAAAGACCTGGGCCTGGCCGGCTTCGTGGTGGTGGTCGGCCTGTCTTCCGGCTTGCAGGCGGTGCAGACGGTGCGCCAGCAGGGTTTCACCATTTTCGGTGTCGGCATGGTGGTGACCATCCTGCCGATGATCTTGACCATGCTGATCGGCCGCTATGTGCTGCGCTATGACAATACGGCGATATTCGCCGGTGCCCTGAGCGGCTCGCGCAGCGCCAATCCGGCTTTCGGCGAAGTGCTCGACAAAGCCGAGAACGCCATCCCCACCGTGCCTTTCGCCATCACCTATGCGCTCGCCAATGTGTTCCTGACCCTGCTCGGACCGCTGATCGTGGCGCTGGTCTGATTCGCTTCATCCGTTTGTGCATCATCTCGGGTCCGCTGCGGCGGACTCACACCAATCAATAAGGAGTGTTGGAAATGGATTTCAGTAACCCAGATAAACTCGCCCTGCTCAGCCCGTTTGAATTGAAAGATGCCTTGATCCAGGTGGCGGCGAAAAGCGACCGCTCCATGCTCAACGCCGGCCGCGGCAACCCGAATTTCCTGGCGACCACGCCGCGTCACGGTTTCTTCCAGTTCGGCCTGTTTGCCATGAGCGAAGCAGAGCGCTCTTATATCTACATGGATGGCGTCGGCGGCTTTCCTAAGCCCGACGGCATCGAAGCGCGCTTCGAAATCTTTGCCAAGGCCCATGCCGGCACCGAAGGTATCCGTTTCATCGAAGCGGCGGTGTCGTATGTGCGCGACCAGTTGGGCCTGTCGGCTGCCGATTTCCTGTACGAGATGTGCGTCGCCATCCTCGGCTGCAACTATCCGGTGCCGGACCGCATGCTGAACTTGAGCGAGAAGATCGTCGGCCAGTACATCCGACGCGAGATGATAGGAGAACATCCCTTCATCGGCAATTTCGACATGTACGCAGTGGAAGGCGGCACCGCCGCCATGACTTACATCTTCAACAGCCTGCGTGAAAACCATATCCTCAAGGCCGGCGACACCATCGCGCTTGGCATGCCGATCTTCACGCCGTATATCGAGATCCCGCATCTCAACGATTACCAGCTGGTCGAACTGCTGGTCGATGCGCCGTCCGAGAATAACTGGCAGTTCACCAAGAAGGAACTCGACAAGCTGCTCGATCCCAAGGTCAAGGCTTTCTTCCTGGTCAATCCTAGCAATCCGCCTTCGGTCCGGATCAACGACGAGACGCTGGCGTATATCGCTGAGGTCGTCAAGAAACGGCCGGATCTGATCATCCTCACCGACGACGTTTACGGCACCTTTGCCGACAACTTCGTGTCGCTGTTTGCGATCTGTCCTTACAACACCATCCTGGTCTACTCGTTCTCGAAATATTTCGGCGCCACCGGCTGGCGCATGGGCGTGGTCGCCACTCACGAAAAGAATATCCTGGACGACAAGATCGCCGCCCTGCCGGAAGCCCGCCGCAAGGAGCTGGACCTGCGCTACAACTCGATCACCACCGAGCCGCGCGCGCTGAAATTCATCGACCGCCTGGTGGCCGACAGCCGCACCGTGGCGCTCAACCACACCGCCGGTCTGTCGACGCCGGTGCAGGCGCAGATGACCTTGTTCTCCCTGTATTCACTGATGGATGAGCCGCAGGAATACAAGAAATCGATGAAGCGCATCGTCCTGCGCCGCAAGGAAGCGCTTTACCGGGCGCTGGCCCTGCCGCTGCCGGTCGATGCCGATTCCGTTCACTACTACCATCTGCTCGACCTGGAAACGCTGGCCACGCAAATGTATAGCGCCGCTTTTGCCAAATGGATGGTGAAGCGCTTGAAACCGAACGAAGCGCTGTTCCGGCTGGCGGAAGAAACCGGCGTGATCCTGCTGCCGGGGCGCGGCTTCGGCACGGCGCATGCGTCGGCGCGGGTGTCGCTGGCCAACCTGAACGAATATGACTATACCAATATCGGTTTGTCGATCCGCAAGCTGGCGCTGGAATTCCATGCGCAGTTCGAGAAAGGTGCAGGCGGAAAATCGAAAGTGACGAAGGTCGAAAAGAAAGCTAAAAAATAACGCCGTAGGGTGGGCACTCGTGCCCACGCGTTACCGTGATAACCGGAGCGCATACCGGTGAGGTCCCGGAATGGCATGTACATGGTGTGAGTTCACGCGTGGGCAC
Organism: Collimonas pratensis; assembly: GCF_001584185.1. GTDB lineage: Bacteria > Pseudomonadota > Gammaproteobacteria > Burkholderiales > Burkholderiaceae_D > Collimonas > Collimonas pratensis. The sequence goes on from NZ_CP013234.1 coordinate 120,654, forward strand.
GATGTGCCCACCCTACGAATCCGGTTTTTAAGGGTGAAATCCGTCGTTCAGGGTTTTCAGGAAGGCGATGACATCCTTGATCTCGTCATCCGTCAACGCCGGCCGGTCGCCGGGTTTGCGGTCGAACGGCGCTTCGACATTGACGTTGCCATGGTAGGCCTCGGGCAGGTCGTCGAATTTGTGCACCTTGCCATTCTTGTCGCGCGGATACCATTTCTGCGGCTGGGTATCGCGCTGCACGTAGAATTTCATCACCTGTTCCAGGCTGCTGAAGCTACCGTTGTGGAAGAACACCTTGCGCGTTGCTACATTGCGCAGCGAGGGCGTCTTGAACATGCCGCAGTATTCGGTCTTGTCCTTGAGGTCGGTGCGGTCGGGGCCGCACAAGCCCATGTCGTAGTATTTCGGATCGGCGTTGGCCGGGATGTGTTTGTTGCGCGGTACGCCGATGGCGATCAGGCCGTAGTCGGTAAACTGCGGGAAGGCGCCGCTGGCGGTGATTTCACTGATGTGGCAGGAGGCGCAATTGCCCTTGGCCGGATTGTTGAACAGTTGCAGGCCGCGCAGCTCCTGTTTGCTGAGCTGGGTTTGCTGACGCAGGAAGGCGTCGTACTTGCTGTTGTAAGGGTAGAACTCGGTCGGGCTTTCCTGGAACACTTCGAGCGCCATCAGCGCCCATTTGAAGGCCTGCTCCTGATTGTCGAATATGTCTTCGCCAAAAGTCTGGCGGAACTGCGCCGCATAGCTGGCCTGCTTCAGTTTTGCCACTACTTCAGCCGGACCGGCATTGCCCATTTCATGCGCCGACAGCAAGGGAATCCGTGCCTGGTCATGGGTCGACGGTGCGCGGCCATCCCAGTTATGGCCGCCGGTAGGGCCGGCGTCGATGCTGTCGTCGCCGTCGTCGTCGAAGAAGTGTTCGGTAAACGCCGGCACGTTCTGAATGTAGCGCAGCGACGGCACAGCCCGCGTGCCCAGGGTCTTCATCTCCTTGCCGCCGAGCTGCACCGCCAGGTTGTTCGGCGGGCCGAAAGCATGATCCGGGCTATGGCAGGTGGCGCAGGACATCTGGCCCGAAGCCGACAGCGAAGGATCGGAAAACATGGTGCGGCCGAGCGCCGTCATGGCGGCCACCGACGGCTGTTGTTTCAGCGTTGGCGCGTAGGTGGCGCCGACATAGGCCGGCGTCGCCGGTTTGGCGGCTGCCACCGGATCGGCATCGGCATGCTGCTGGCCGCAACCGTTCAGCAGGAATCCGCCCAGGACGGCGAGGAGCACTGGTTTCATAGGGATAGGCAAAAAGCGAAGTGGGATGACATCTGCTGTTGTTATTTTGTGCGCAAGACTAACAGTCCTTTATGACAGAACGATGACGGATTTTTTTGTGGAAAATAAACGTTACTTAGCGATACATATTTCACACGGTTGACATATTCGAAGCATAGGATTGCGTCTTTTATCACCCGGGGAGGGGTTATGAAGCGATCCATGCATTGGCTGCCAGTGGCAGCCACAGTGGCGTTATCGGCAGGGTTGAGCGCATGCGGCGGTGGCGGCGGCGGTAGCATCGGCGGCGATGCCGGCGGCGTCACCAGCGGCCAGGTGACCGGCAGCTATTATGAGAATGCGCAAGTATGTTTTGAAGACAAGGTCAAGAAAGCCACCTGCGATGCAGCATCGCCGGTAGTCAAGACTGGCGCCGACGGTTCCTACGCCCTGCGCGGCCAGGGCCCGGTGCTGGCCACCATCGACACCAGCGCCATCCACCACGAAGCGCTGGGCGACAAAGGCACCGCCGTCGCGCAGAAACTGGTGTTCCGCGCACCGCTTGGCCGCAGCGCCTACGTCAGCGCGATTTCCACCGAACTGGCAGCGGCGATGGACGCCAACGGCGGCGATTTCGCCGATGCCAGCAAGAAGCTGGCGGCAAAAATCGGCACTGCCGAAGCGAACCTGCTGGCCGACATCAACAAGCTCGGCGGCAAGGATCTGGCAGCGCTGAAAGCAGAAGCGGCAGCCATCAATGCGGCCATCGCTGCTGTCGTGGCGCAGGGCGGCAACGTTGACCTGGGTCAGGCGTTGGGGGGCGCGCTGGCCATGAACAACATCCAGAACGTGGTGGTGATCTTTGCCGAAAACCGCGGCTTTGACAATCTGTACGGCCTGTTCCCGGGCGCTAACGGCATCCCGGGCGTCAATCCGACCTCGACTTCGGCCTACGTGCCGCAAAAAGATTTCGACGGCAGCACCCTGCCGGTGCTGCCGCCGACCTGGGGCGGCATGACCCTGGCCGGCCAGAGCACGGTGATCACCCAGGCGCAGTCGGCCAACCTGCCAAACAAGCCATTCCAGATCGATGACAGCAAGAGCCCGATCTTCATGTCTTCGGCGGTGATCACGCGCGACCTGGTGCATCGTTTCTACAACAACCAGATGCAGATCAACGGCGGCAAGAACGACAAGTTCACCGCTTATTCCGACGCCGGCGGCCTCAGCATGGGCTACTACGACGGCAGCAAGATGAAGCTGTGGAACATCGCCAAGCAGTACACGCTGGCCGACAACTTCTTCATGGGCACTTTCGGCGGTTCTTTCCTGACCCACCAGTACCTGATCTGCGCCTGCGCGCCGACCTATCCGAATGCGGATGCCGCCACCTCGCCGGCCAAGAACAGCATTTCGGCGGTCAACCTGGATGCCAGCGGCAACCTGATCGGCCTGGCGCCAGGCACAGGCAATCCGACCTCGGTATTGAATGGTGCGCCGGTCTATCTGAAAGACAGCACGATCACGCCGAAAGACGCCTCTGGCATGTTCTACGCGGTCAACACCATGCAGCCGCCCTACCAGCCTAGCGGCAATAACGCTGCTGCCGTCGCCAGCTATGCTGATCCGAGCAAGGCCACTACTTTGCCGACGCAATCGCAGACCACGATCGGTGATCAGCTCAGCGCCAAGGGCATCAATTGGGCCTGGTATGCGGGCGCCTGGAATGCGGCCATCGCCGATGCGCCGAATGCCAGCCGCGGCGTGATCTATGGCGGCAAGGTGCAGTTCCAGCCGCATCACCAGCCGTTCAACTACTACAGCCGTTTCGATCCGGCCACGGCCACCGGCGCTGCCGAACGCGCCAGCCACCTGAAGGATTTCGACGCTTCCTTCCTGCAGGATGCGGCAGCGGGCAAACTGCCGGCAGTGGCGTTCTACAAGCCGCAGGGTAACCTCAATCAGCACGCCGGCTACGCCAACGTCAGCGATGGCGACGCTCACATCGCCGATGTGATCGCCAAGCTGCAAGCCAGCCCGCAATGGAAGAACATGCTGATTGTCGTGACTTACGATGAAAACGGCGGCTTCTGGGATCACGTCGCGCCGCCTAAGGGCGACCGCTGGGGTCCGGGTACACGCCTGCCGACACTGCTGGTGTCGCCGTATGCGAAGAAGGGCTTTGTCGATCACACGCAATACGACACTGCCTCGATCCTGCGTTTCATCACCAACCGTTATTCGCTGCCGGTACTGCCTGGCATCACGGCGCGTGACAAAGCGCTGGTGGCCAACGGCGGCAAGCCGATGGGCGATCTGACCGGCGCCCTGACACCAGTGCCGCAGGAGTAAGTTACCGCACGATCATTGCTGCCGGGCGCAGCAACGGCTGATGAATGACAGCGCACCGGCTGCCTTGAAAAAGGCAGCCGGTTTTTTTATGCCGGCCAGGAACCCATGGGCGCCAGCGCCGGCGAAAATTCCGCCTCGCTCCAGCGCAGCGGCAGCGATGCTTCGACCCGTATCGCCTGCTCGACATGGAAGCGCAGCAAACGCTCGGCGCCGGCGAAGCTTGCCACGTCGGAGCCGTCCCAGATCAGCTCCGCGCTTACCGCCAGGTAGATCAGGTCGCCGCTGGCGAAATCGATGAACAACAAGCCGGCGCGCGGATGCACCACCAGGTTGCCGATGGTGTTGAAGTAAAAATTGCCGACGAAATCCGGCACCGTCAGCGTCTTTGCATCGTCGATGCGGACAAAGCCAGGCTTGCCGCCGCGATGCGAAACATCGGCGCCGTAACCACCCTCCCCGGCGCTGCCATCCGCGACGGGATCCGGCAGGAATGCGGTGGCGATGAAGAAGGTGTCGGCGGCGCGGATCAGCCGCTGCATGGCGCCGTCCAGTTCGCTGGCGCGGTGCACCCTTGGCGCCGCGGCGCCGGCGCTGTCGACGCTGCCCGGCCTGCGCGCCTGGATGTATTTGGGACAATTGCCGAAGCTCTGCTCGACTTTCATGGTCCAGCCGTCCGTATCCAGCGTTTCTATCCTGCCGTTCATGCGGTTACGGCGGCGCGTGTGCGGTTCGATGCCCAGCAAGCCGATGGCGGCGTTGCCGGCCAGGTTTTGCTGCAGCGGATCGGCGGCCAGCGCGCGGGCGTGGATCCGCAGATGCTCGGCGTCCGGCGAACTGACGAAGCCGGGTTCGCCGATCACAATCGAGGCCCATGGCTGTTGCTGGCGGTCGACGCTGCCGACGATCAGGAACGGCAGCTGGCTGAAAAATTCACGATGCTGGTCCGGCATCGCGCTGCGGATCACCTGGCTGCGCGCCGCCATTTTTTCCAGCACCCCGGCGCGCTGCTGCAAAGCCAGTTCGCCGCGATGGAAAACCGATTTGCCGGCGCTGGCGCCGGCTGTTTCCAGATTGGTCATGGTTGCTTGCCTCCTCAGTGATTGCACGCGATAGCGCGCATGGCAGCCGACGCCGGCTCAGGCCGCCAGCGGCTGGCTGGCGCGCATGGCGACGAAACCCGGCAGCGCTTCCATGCGGCGCAGCCAACTGCGGATCTGCGGGTAAGCATCGAGCGCGATGCCACCTTCCGGCGCATGCGCGATATAGCTATAGGCAGCTACATCGGCGATGGTCGGATGGGCGCCGGTCAGGTAGTCCCGGCCGGCCAAGTGCGGTTCCAGGACCGCAAACAGTTGCAAGGCGGTAGCACGTGCGGCTTCGCGGTCCAGCGGTACGCCAAACAGAGCTGCCATGCGGGCGCTGGCAGGACCGCGGAAAATCTCGCCGGCAGCCAGCGACAGAAAGCGTTGTACCCCGGCGGCGCCAAGCGGATCGCGCGGCAGCCAGCCGTCGTCGCCATATTTGCTTGCCAGGTAGACCAGGATGGCATTCGAATCGGCCAGCGTGACGGCGCCGTCTTCAATCACCGGCACCTGGCCGAACGGGTTCTTTGCCAGGAATCCGGGTTTTTTTTGCTCGCCGGCGCGCAAATCGACGTCGATCATTTCAAACGGTAAGTCCAGCAGTGACAAAAACAGCTCGACCCGATGGGCGTGGCCGGAGAACGGCGAGCGGTAAAGACGGATAGGCTGGGCGGGGCGGGCGACTGGCATGGCGAGACTCCTGAAATTGAATAAGACGAGAACAAGGTGCGGCTGGACAATCCTGTACCGAACAATCGGTACAATACAAAGTCAAAACCACCCTGTCAAGTAAAAATCGCTGGAATCAACTTAAAGAAATCGGGGGCTTGTTGTTTATTTGACTGGTTTGGACACGTTGCGCCAGGCCTTGCAATCCTAGGCAGCCGAGGCGCCGAGCAAGAGATTGGGAAAGTTTTCGACCATGCGCATGAACGGCCCGTTGCTGCCCAAGGCGCGCGACACCACCAGCGAACCCTGGATCGCGATCACGGCGTTTTCAGCGCGCACTGCGGCTTCCACCTTGTCGATGCCAGCATCCTCCGCTACCGCCGCCAGCAAGGCCATCAGACTGCGCATGCGGCTGCCCAGGTGCTGCTGGAACAGGGAGCCGGCTTCGCCGATGGTGAACACATCGGTCAGGCAAGGCGCCATGCCGTTCGAGTAAAATTCCGCCAACTTGCCGGCAAATTCCTGCGCGCGCCGCTCGGGTGCTTCCTTGCTGGTCAGCGTCGGCAGTACGTACTGGGTGAACCAGCCGCCCACGGCGGCCATTGCGGCGCTAGCCATGTCTTCCTTGCCGTTCGGAAAATAATGGTACAAGCTGGAGCGGCCCAGGCCGGTGGCGTCCGACAGGCGCGATAGGCTGCTGCCCTCGTAGCCGAAGCGGCGGAAGGCCGCCAGGATGCGTTCAATGACTTCGTCGCGGGTCAGGGCTGCGGTTGGCATAATGATTTGTACCGAATGTTCGTTGCTATCAATTTAGTGGCGAAATGGCAAAACAGCAAGGACTTAGTGCGTTAAAAAGACAAAAACAACGCGGCACACGCATAATATGATTGCCTAGCTAACTATATTTATCTACACTAGTGGCATGTTTGATCACTGCCTCTATTTCAACACCACCGCACTGGCGCGCATCGTCGAGCGCGAGTGGAATGCCGCCTACCAGCCCTTCGACCTGACCGCGCCGCAGGGTTTTGTCTTGCGCACCGTGCTGCGGCGGCCCGGCTTGCTGAGCAGCGAAGTGGCCTCTGTCTTTGGCATCGCGCGGCCAACCGCAACCCGCTTGCTGGACGCCTTGCTGGCCAAGCAGTTGATCGAGCGCCGGCCATCGGCAGAAGACGGCCGCGAATGGAATATTTTCCCGACCGCTGCCGGGCAAGCGCTGGACAAACCGATCAATGCTGTCAGCGCCGAAGTGGCGCAACGTCTGCGGGCGCAAGTCGGCAGCGACCGTTTCGACGACTCCATCGCGGCCCTGCGTGGCGTTCGCGAAAGCATAGGCTGATACCACAGTAAGCAAGATGCGTCGCCCGGGCGCATTATTTTTGACGATTTAGTTGTTTAGCTAACTTCTTTTGCGCAAGGAGCCGCCATGCCCGTCATTTCACAAAATCCGCAAAAAGCTACAGGCCGTTTCGTCCTGATCATGCTCTTGATTGGGCTGCTGTTTGCCCTATTGCTTGGCGCCGCCCGCCTGGTATTTTCCGACGCCGATTCGGGCCAGGATGCATGCATTGCCGCGCATGCCGCCGAGCGCGGCGTCAGCCCAGAGCAATTGCGCAGCGAGCGCCGCCGCCAGGAAGATCTGGTGGCGATCCTGTCGACTTGCAGCGGCATGGCGCCATGAATTTGCAACAAAAAGATTCAGCAGCAGCTTGCCCTGCAAGCCTATGTTTTAATTCTTGCACCTGCTGGCAGTGAGATGGCTCACTGCTAATGCATCTGACGCCAATCACATCTAGAGGGAGCCGCATGCCGCGCCATCTACTTCGCTTCATCCTGCCGCTTTGCCTGTGCAGCGGCAGCGCATTCGCCGCCTGTCCTGAGGCGCCGGCGGGACTGCGCGATATCGAGGCGAACAGTTATTATTCCGACGCTCATTATTCGATCGTCGATCCGGTCCTGAAAGCCAAGAACGAAGCGGCGGTCAAACCGTTCAGCGATTACCTGGCGACAGTCAGCGCCGATGCCGATCGCTACATCGCCGGCGGCGACGCCGCGGCGGCTCAGTGCGCCTTGCGCTGGCTGGACCGCTGGGCGGTGGATGGTGCCATGCTGGGGAAAGTCAGCAGCAGCCAGGCGCAGTATGAACGCAAGTGGACGCTGGCGGGCGTGGCGCTGGCCTACATCAAAGTGCGGCCGCTGGCGGAGCCGGCGCAACGCGTGCATATCGAAGCATGGCTGCCGCGGCTGGCAGATGCTGCGCTGGCGTTCGTCAACAATGGCAAGGGCGCCCGCAATAATCACTATTACTGGGTCGGCCTGGCGGTGATGGCAACCGGCGTCGCCACCGGCGAGCAGCGCTATATCGACGCCGCCAGCAAGATCTATGACAGTGCGCTGAACGACATCGGCGACGACGGCAGCCTGCCGCTGGAGATGAATCGCGCCGGCCGTGCGCTGGCTTATCACAACTATGCATTGGCGCCGCTGGTGATGATGGCGGAACTGTCGCGGCTGCACCACGAAGATTGGTATCTGCGCCGTCACGGCCGCCTGCAAAAGCTGGCGCAGCGGGTGCTGGACGGTATCGCCGATCCCACCTGGTTTGTCCAGAAAACCGGCGCCGCACAGGAAATGCCGAAAGGCGGGATTCTCGGCTGGATCGTGTTCTATCGCGAGACCGCCCCCGAACTGACGGCGCCGTCGCAAGCGCTGATGACGCAGGCGCCGTTCCGTTACGCGCAGCTGGGCGGCAATCTCAGCGTCCTCGCCGACAAGCATTTCTTCGAGCAGTAACAGGAACAGGCCAAGGCCGGAAAACGCCGCTTCTGCATGCCAGCCGCTATGTGAATTCTGCCGGCGTCGCCGATGGCTTTACATGGCGGCTGCGGCTGAGATACAGCGACGCCAAGGCGCATGCCAGCGCCATGCCCGACACGGCGGCGCCCACCAGCGGCGTCCAGGCCAGCGACCGCCAGGCGATCACCAGTCCGCCGCAAGCCGCACCTAGGGCTACGCCGAGATGCATGGCGGAAGTATTGATGCCGATATGCATTTCGCTGGCGCCTGGCGCCGAACTGATCAGGTAGCTCTGCACGGTCGGCGAAATGCTCCAGCTCAGGCTGCTCCATAACATCATCGCCGGCAGGAACAGCCAGAGCGAGCCGGCAAACAGCGGCAGGCTGGCCAGCACCAGCGTGAATACCGCCGGCACCAGCCACACGGTGCGGCGTGGGCCCAGGCGGTCGGACAGCCAGCCGCCGAGATAACCGCCGCTCACCGCCGAGACGCCGAACAGCGCGTACATCAGGCTCAGGCTGTTGCCGTGCAGGCCGAGCGTGGCGCCGAGGTAGGGCGCCAGATAAGCAAACAAAGTGAAGTGACCGGCGATCATCAGGATCGAAACCAGCTGCGCCAGCGCCAGGCTGGGTACCGCCAGCTGTTGCCAGTAGCGACGCAGCGGCAAGGGCTGCGGCGCGGTCATGCGCGGCAGGCTGGCTTGCAGCCAGAAGATCAGCGCGGCGGCCAGCAGCGCCATGGCGGCAAACGGCAGGCGCCAGCCGAGCCGTTCGCTGAGCACGATGCCGAACGGGATGCCTAGCACCAGCGAAGCGCTGATGCCCATGAAGATGACGCCGATGGCGCGGCCACGGTGGCTGGGCGTCACCAGCGCGGAGGCGAAGGTAGTGCACAGGACCACGATCAGCGAACAGCTGGCGGCCGATGCGATGCGCAGGGCAAACAGGCTGGCATAGTTGGGCGCCAGTGCGGCAGCCAGGTTGCTGAGTGCGAAAATCGCCAACGCAGCCTGCAGCAGGGTGCGCCGTTCAAAGCGCGCGGTGACGGATAGCAGCAGCGCCGCGCACAAGGCAAAGGAGAGGGAAAAGATGCTGGTCAGCTGGCCGGCGACGCTGAGCGATACCCCCAGGTCATGGGCCAGCAAGGGCAGGATGCCGCCGACCAGGTTTTCATCAAGGCCGGCAATGAAAGCCACCAGCGCCAGCAGATAGATACGACGATCCATGGACAGTTCCGTTAAAAATTTGCAGCTGGCTGCAGCAGGAAACAGTCGATGGCGCGCAGCCATCAATGCGGAATGCCGTTACGCGCTTGCTTGTTGAAAATTGGATGAATTAAATCGATCGGATTAAATCAATTGGATTAAATTAATCGGCTTAATTGTTGGGTTTGATGATGCCCATCATGACCGCCCGGCTGATGGCGTGGCGGGTGCTATAGACGCCCAGTTTCATCGCTACATTCTTCATGTGGAAGTACACGGTGCGCTGGGAAATGCCGAGGATCAGGCCGATCTCGCTGCTGGTCTTGCCGTCGGCGCTCCAGCGCAGGCATTCCAGCTCGCGCGCCGATAGCAGTGTTTCCTGGTTCGGCGTGGCTTTGCGCCACAGCGATTCGGCGCTTTCCTGCAGGTACAGGCCGAGCAGCAGGGCGTCGGCCTGGGCGCCGGCCGGCAGTGCCGCCGATGGCGCCGCGTTGCTGTAAAAATCGAGACGGTTGACCGACTGTCTGGTATGCAGGGCCAAGCTGATGCCTTGCGTGATACCCATGGTTTTCAAGAGCGGATAGATGTGGCCGCCGTGCAGCAGGCACAGCTGTTCGACCTGCCAGCTGAGCGGCAGGCAGGAGCGCGCCAGATGCTGCTGGACCGGATCGGTCTTGTCGTCCGTGGGCTGGGCGAACAGCTGCAGCGTGGCGCCGGGCAGGGTGCCGAACATTTGCACCTGCGCCGCGCCATTGGCGCCAGTGACATCCATCTTCAGCATGAAATCGCAGATGCCTAGCTGTGCCAGCATGCGCTGGCTGCGTGCGCGCAATTGATCCCAGTCGGGAGCTTGCGCGATCTGCAGCAGGTCAGGGGCGGATAATCGAGGAGCGGCTTCGCTTCGCAGCATGGTTTGTCTTTAGTTAAGATTTTACGTCAGCAGATTGGTCACGCAAAAATTCCGCAAATGAATAAAAAGAATCGCGGAGATAGTGCGCCGGGAAGTCAAACAAAGCCCAATAATAGTCTTGCGCGCCAAAACAAATCTGTGCCGGCAAGCAATATGATATCCAATCATGGCGCAACGCGTCGGTGTACATGCCGCCGGTATCGGAAAAGAAGGGCACCAGCCGCATTTCCCGCAAGCCGGTCAGCAATTCCAGCGGCGCGCCGTAGTCCTGCGCCACTTCCAGCTGCGACATCAGGCTGGCTTCGGTTTCCACCACCATCAGCGTCGCCTTGCCCTGGATATCGAAAAACAGGATGCCGGTCGGGTTGGGAAACAGATAATACTCGACAAAGCCGTGCCGCTTGCAAAGTTGCTCCACCAGCGCTTCCAGCGCCGGATCCGAGAGGAAGGTGTAGGAATGGCGCGACAGCAGGTCTTTCAGCGTCAGCGACTGGGCGTGGAAGAATTCTTTCTGCAGGGTGCGGATTTCCATTTCCAGGTGATCCAGGGCGTCGTGGTCGCTTTTCTTGATGAACCGGTCGATCAGGCCGCGGTTGAAGGCCTCGATGGCGATCTTTTCATCGGCCTGGCCGGTAAACAGGATTTTTTTGCAGGGCAGGTCCTGCACCGCCTGGCAAAACGCCAGTCCGTTCATTTGTGGCATTGCATAATCGATCACTAACACCGACGGCAGCATGAAGCGACGCCGGTTCATCGATTGCCGGTAGATCTGATCGATATCGACCGCGACCGTGCGGCGGTCGAAGGAATAGGTCTGCTCGTCGTAATTGACGCGGATCGACTGGCTTTTACTGGGCGAATGGCGATAGGCGTCGCGCAGCCATTCGAGGGCGGCCTGGGTATCATGAAAGACTTTGCGCGCCATTTGCGGCGGCAACTGAAAAGCCAGGCTGTCCAGAAAGCTCTGGCTGTCGTCGATCAGGATCGTCAACGTCGGATGTTGATAAACAGGTAATGAAATATTCATGGCGGCGCGTTGCAGGCGCAAAGACGACCTATGCGCTCGATTGGGTAAGACGGCTAATAAAGATTGCTAATAAGCTGCTAATTTAACAGAGAGCGCACATCTGCTGCTTTTTGTTGCACTACCGGCGGAAACTCCAGCACAAAAATGGTGTAGGCCAGCGGCCGCGAAATCACACGTATGCGGGCACCCCAGGCGCTCAGGACGTCGCGGCAAAACGCTAGTCCGATACCGGTGCCGTTGTGTTCGGGATAGGCGTAAAAGCGTTCAAAGATCTGCGCCATGCGGCCCGCTTCGATGCCGCTGCCGGTATCGATGAACAGCAGCCTCGGCCTCGGCCTGGCGCCGTCCAGCACGATCCGTATGCGGCCCTTGCCGACGCGCTGGATCGAGGTCAGCGCATTGCGCAGCAAATTGACCAGGACCATCGAACACAGTTCGGTCTGCCCCAGCAAACGGAAATCCGAGCGCACCGTGATGGCGACAAGATCGCGCTGTTCCTGGTTGACGAAGGGATAGCGTTGCATCATCAGATCGACTGCCGCCGCCATCGACACGATGTCAGTTGCGACCAGATTTTCTCTCCCGGTAGAAGCGCTCAGCAGGAACAGGTCAATCACATTGTTCATGTGCCGCACTTCAAATTCAATTCTGGCGAGGGCCTTTTCCATGGGAACCTGGCTGGGGCTGCTCGGCACGGCGTTTTCCTGCAGCAGGCGGCTGAGGCCGCGTGCGTTGGCATTGATGCTGCGCAGGGGAGTGCGTAGTTCGTGCGACACCGTGGCCAACGCCGTTGCCATGCCGGCCAGCTTTTCTTGCGCCAGCACTTTTCTGCTGACTTTGGCGATCGACACCGTGACGATGGCAAACAGCTGTATCGGCCATTGTTCCAATGCGTGATAGCTGGGCAGCACCAGGCCGCCATGGAGCACGGCAAAGACAAGGTAGGCCAGCGTGGTGCCGACCAGATAGGATGAGAATGCCAGCGCTGTATCAAAGTGGAACAGAATGATCAGCGCGATCAGTAAAGACTGACCCCATACCGGAGAGCCTTCATTCATCAAAAACATGAATGTGAAGAAAAACGGCACCAGATAGGTCAGGCCGATAAAAAAATAGGCAGTCAGAAATTTTTTGGGCACCAGGCGCCTGATAGAGATGGCTGGCAGGCAAAGGACCACGCCGAAAATCCGCAAGCCCAGGTTTTCATACAGCTGTGGAAACCAGTATGTCCATACAACGTAGTACAGGGGCATGCCAAGCACGGCGATCCAGGCCAGGACCATCAGCCTTTCGATATTGCTGTCGTATTGCCGGTAAAACCCGGCCCACCATTTACCCGTGGCTTGCCGCCAGACCGGCCAACGCTCGCTTATCCAACTGCTTGTGTGCTCACTCATGAGGGGGCGGATATTGGTCTATCATAAATTGTCATCAGGCGGTTTTTGGTGAAGACGGCCTTGCGCCTCGTCTCCACCGCTTCACGCCTGGCCTGGCGCCAGATTCCAGACGGGGGAGCTCTGGCTACTCTGTTTGGCATGTCAACAGAGTGTATTGGGAGAAAATTATGCCACTAACTACAAGCTACCACGCGGAAATAAGTTCTGCAGCGGAGCAACGTTTGCCTGCTTTTGTATCTGCACGTATGGACGAGCACTACATTGACCGCATAGAAAAGCTGCTGGGCGGCGAACATCTGCATAAATGGTGCACCCCAGGCCCGGATGCCATTTACCTGTCTAGCAATGATTATCTGTGCATTGCTGCCGAACCTGTCCTGATCGAGGCGCAGGCCGTGCGCCTGAGGAAGGGCGACGCAGACTTGTTGATGTCTTCGGTTTTTTTGCAGGAAGGGAGCCCCCAGCATCGCCTGGAAAAGAAACTGGCCGATTTCATGGGTTCCGAAGACGGTTTGATCACCCAGTCCGGCTGGAGTGCGAATGTGGGGCTGATGCAAAGCATCACTGAACCCGGGGTGCCGGTATATCTTGATATGCAGGCGCATGCATCGCTATGGGAGGGGGTGCAGGTCGGTCAGGCGCGCGCGCTGCCTTTTTTGCATAACGACATTGCTCATCTGCAGCGCCAGGTAATAAAGCATGGGCCCGGCGTGATCGTGGTCGACGCCTTATACAGCACCAATGGCAGTGTTTGTCCCATACATGAGGTATTGAAGGTCGCCGAGGACAGCGGCAGCATACTGGTGGTCGACGAATCTCACTCGCTTGGTACGCACGGTCCCGGCGGCGCGGGCCTGGTGGCAGAACTGGGCTTGTCGGAACGAGTCCACTTCCGTACCGCTTCTCTGGCCAAGGCTTTTAGCGGACGAGCCGGTTTCATTACCTGCTCGCACAAGTTCAAAGGTTATTTCTTGTCGACTTCAAGGCCGGCGATTTTCAGCTCTTGCCTGCTGGGGCATGAACTGGCCTGGTTCGATGCGGCGCTGGACTTTATCCGGGCGGCTGACGATCGCCGGCGCGCGCTGCATGATAACGCGCACCGTATCCGTGTCGAACTCGATGCATTGGGCTATAACGTCAGCGACGGCAGCGAACAGATCATCGCGCTGGAAGCGGGCGCCGAGCCGATGACGCTGGTTTTGCGCAAAGCGCTGGAAGCGGAGGGTATTTTCGGCGCGGTTTTTTGTGCGCCGGCGACGCCGAAGAATCGTTCGCTGGTGCGCTTGACGCTCAATTCCGGGTTGACCGAAGTCGAGATCCGGCGGATTGTGCAAGCTTGCGCCAGCATCCGTGAAAAAGTGCATCTGGCCGACTGGTCTTCCAGCCGCCGCCTGCATTTAGCTGCCGCCCATAGTAAAACCAGCGTTCCGGCATGACAGCCTGGCGCTGCTGCAAGTGATTTGCGCAGATTGAGAGCGGGGCCGACGTCGCTACTGCTCGCTGGCGCCGCTATCGTATAGCCGGCGTGCACCCCGGATCACCGGCTGATGGCTGCCGGCCCAGTCGGCCAGCACCTTGAGCGGCAGGCACAAGGAGCGGCCCATTGCGGTCAGCGCATACTCCACCTGCGGCGGCGTGCTCGGGATCACTGTGCGCGACACCAGGCCATCGCGTTCCAGGTGGCGCAAGGTCACCGTCAGCATCCGCTGCGAAATATCTTCCACCTGGCGCCGCAACTGGTTGAACCGCAGCGGGCCCGGCTCCAGCGTAGTGAGCACCAGCACACTCCAGGCATCGCCGATACGGTCCAGCACGTCGCGGATTGGGCAGGGCAGGTCTTCGCGCGCGCTTGGCCGGCCGCGCCCCCGGCTATGTACCGCAGCCGGGGGCGAGGTCAGGGCGGTTACCTGCATGTTCCTATTGGTCATCAAAGTGCCTTCTTGCGCATTAGTTTCAAATAATTATACTGGTTACTTTAAATAACTACCATGGCCAGAATGGCCGCAACCACAAGGAAACCATCATGAAGATTGCCATCATTGGCGCCACCGGCAACGCCGGCTCCCGTATCGCTGCCGAGGCGGCGCGTCGCGGCCACAGCGTGACCGGCATTGCCCGCAGCGCCGACCAGAGTAAAGTACCGGCCGGCGTCACCCTGCTGCAGGGCGACGCGATCCAGCCTGCGCAACTGGCAGAACTGCTCCGCGGCCAGGATGTGGTGGTCAGCTCGGCCAAGTTCAGTACGCTGGACGCGGCGACCCTATTGCAAGGGGTGAAGGGCGGGGGCGTCAAGCGCCTGCTGGTGGTGGGTGGCGCGGCCAGCCTGGAAACGGCGCCTGGCGTGACTTTGCTGGACAGCCCGGATTTTCCGGAGCAGTACAAGGTGGAAGCGGTGCCAGGCGCGCAGTTTTTGCAAGACTTGCGTGCAGAAACCGAAATCGAATGGACGTTCATGTCGCCGCCAGCGATGTTCGCACCCGGCGAGCGCACCGGCAAATTCCGCGTCGGCCAGAACCAGCTGATGGCGGACGAGCAAGGCAAGAGCCACATTTCGATGGAAGACTACGCCATTGCCATGCTCGATGAAATCGAGCAGCCCAAGCATCTGCGCCAGCGTTTTACCGTGGCCTATTGATCATTGCCAGGCTCAGCCATGTTTCTGCAGCAGGCGCAGCAGCGTGCTCCAGCTGCGGGTGGTGGCCGGCAAGCCGAGCAGCTGTTCCAGGAAGGCATTCGGACTTCCCGGACTGCTGCCGATTTTCCTGCTCACGCTCAAAGCCTCCGCTGCCGTGAAATGCAGTATTTCCACATCGCGCCGCCTTGATTCCAGGGGCGCTGCGGGGGTGACGCTGTCCGCGTGCAGGAAAGAGACGCAACGTTCGTAGACCTGTTCCGGGACGATGGCGGCGAAAGGATCCAGCGCCGCCAATTCAGTCAGGGCGGCCAGGCTGCGTACATAGGCCGGTTCTTTCAACCCGCATTCTTCCTGCAAGGCCTGGCGCGCCAAGGTGAGAATCTTGACTGCCTTGCTGTTGCTGCCGGTGGTGAAGACAACGGTGCCGTTGCTGAGGAAAGAGGAAGCGTCATCCGCGCCGGCGGCGATGAATGCCGCCTCCAGCTGCGTACGGTTGGGACAATTGGGGCGGCCCAGGTTGAGGTTGCGGAAAAAGGCAGCGTACTTTGCGCTGCCGCGCTTGTTTGGTGCGGTCATCTTCCATCCATCAGGGTCAGCAGACAGTCGGGAGATCATAGCCTTTTCAAGGGCGGCTGTCCGCTTTCGACAGGAAGGCATCGGCAAAGAAATCGGTGGATGGCAAGCCGCAAACGGCAGAAAAATCACGCCGTGCGGCTTCCACGACGACGGGTGCGCCGCAGGCATATACCTGGTGCCGCGACAGGTCGGGGTAATCCTGCATTACCGCCAGGTGGACGAAACTGCTGCGGCCCGGCCAGTTGCTGCCGGTCTCGGGTTCCGACAATACCGGTACATAACGGAACCAGGGCAGGGTTTCGGCCCAGTTGCGGCACAGTTCGTCCATGTACAAGTCGGCCTGTTTGCGGCCGCCCCAGTACAGGCACATGCTGCGCGTGCTGCCGCTGCGGATCGCTTCTTCCAGCAGCGCCTTGATGGGCGCAAAGCCGGTGCCGCTGGCCAGCAGGATCACCGGCTGGCTGCCGTCGCGCAGGAAGAAGCTGCCGCATGGGCCTTCGATCTGCAACTGCTCGCCAAGCTGCAGGCTGGCGAACACGCGGTCGCTGAACAAGCCGCCAGGCAGGTGCCGTACGTGCAGTTCCAGCAGAGCGGCGCCGGCCGGAGTCGCCATCGAGTAGCTGCGGCGCTGGCCGTCGGCCAGCAGGACGTCGATATACTGGCCTGCGATATAGTCCAGCGGCGCGCCGCCGGCGCCGCGCAGCCGGATGATCGCAACATCCGACGCTACCATTTCGATGGCCTCGACCGTCATGTCCCTGTGCTGGATGGCGGCTTCGTGCGGCAGCGTGGGGGTATCGCTGACTTCGATTTCTACCCGGCCCGCCACGACCCGCACCGGAAAACTGCGTACCGCTTCGGTCACGGGCAGGCAGCGCGCCGCGCCACTCTTGATATCGAACAGGCCTTGGTGCAGCGGGCATTCGATGCAGCCATCCTCGATATAGCCGTCGGACAGCCTGGCGTTGCCGTGAGTGCACAGGTCGCGCAGCGCAAACAAATCCTCACCCAGCCGGAATACCGCCACCGGCTGGCCGCCGGCGACCAGCGCCAGCGCTTCGCCATCGTTGAAATCGTCGGCCGTGCCGATATCATGCCAATTGCTCATGGCCGCCTCAGATCGGAGTTGCCAGCAGGGTCGCCACGCGCAGCGTGTCGTACACCACGCGCCGTTTGGCGTAGCGCCAGCCGGCTGCGGTCCTGACCACGCGGTCGATATAGCGGCCGGCCTGATACACCGTCGATACGCCATCCTGCAGGGTTTGTATCACCACGTAGCTGGATTCGGTTTCGGCGGTATCGGCATCGATGGCCTTGATCATCAGGCCGGAAGTCATGTGGCGGTAACTATGGGCTTCGTAGATGTTGGCATGACGCAAAGACAACACGCGATCGCGCAGCATGCGCTTGCTGTCGCAATAGATGATGCCGATCGGCAGGCCGGCATCGGCATTTTCACGCGGGATGATTTCATACAGGCAGTCGTCGGTGAAAAATTCCGGCCATTCTTCCAGGCGGTCGTTGTCGAGCGCATGCACATACGCTTCTTGCAGCTGGTGCAGCTCGAACCACAATGTCATGTCGGTCATATTGTTCATTCCTTAAGCCTCTGCAAAACCCATCAGTTTTTGGTAGCCGAGCCAAAAGCGGCGGATCAGGCCTTCGGTGATCAGCGTGTCTTCCTGGTCAGGATTGTCTTTCGCCATTTCCATGACGGAGCAATCGTCCGGATCGCGTGCCGTGCCGCGCTGCACCAGCTCGGTGGCCTCGGTGTCTTCCATCGAGATGTAGCCGGCCGGGCCCACCAGGTTGGCTTGCTTGATACGCAAGGCGCGCAGCTCCGGGGTGTCGTCGGCATAACCGAAGAAATGGAAGATCAGTTCGAAATTGCCCGGTCCTTTAGGCAGCAGCTGGCGTGCCACCAGCGTGTTGTGGATCTGCTGCACCACCAGTTGCGGAAAGATCGGCTGGATATGATTGGTGGTCATTTCCTCGTATTCCTTGATCTGGCCCAGCACCGAATCGTCTTCCAGCGTGAAGCCTTCGTCGAAAGAGCGGATCGCCTGCTGCTTGTAGGCGTCGGCAGTTTCCACTTCACTCTTGGTGGCGGTGATGATGCTGTGCAAGCCGTGCCGCTGGTCCGCCAGCGAGCGCGCCTTCATGCCGACCCGGAAAATATTGAAGGTGGTGTGGAACAGATGCAGCAGGCTGGCGTGATAGGGATCTTTCACGTTTTCCAGGTACAGTTTCCAGTTGGACTTTGAATACTGGCGGGTGCAGCCGAGGTAGACGATGGGTTTGTGGAAAATCCGGTCCAGCCAGGGCCGCATTTCGGCGCCGATGTAGTCCGCCAACGGCTCTACGGTGTCACTGAAGGTGGCGAACACCAGGCCGCGATAGCTGTCCACGCGCAGCTGGCGCAAGCCATGGCATTTCGGATCGAAATCCTTGGGCATGCCGCTCATGCCTTTCTGGCCGCGCCGGAACGGCACTCCTAGCAGGTTGCCGCGGCTGTCGAAACTCCATTGATGGTAAGCGCAGCTATGCGAGCTGGCGTTGCCGCGCGGCGTGCGGCACACCATGGCGCCGCGGTGCGCGCACTTGTTGACCCAGGCCGCCAGGCTGCCGTCTTCGGTGCGGGTGACTACCACCGGCGTGTCGCCGACAAAAGTGCTCTTGAAGTCGCCGTTATTGGGAATCTCGGCTTCGAGCGCGAGGAAGCTCCAGACCGGCCCGCGGAAAATCCGTTCCTGTTCCAGCTCGTAGACTTCTTGCGAATGGAATACCTTGTAAGGAGTGCGTGAACCGTCCCTACGCGGAAAATGCACCAGCGGCAGGTAGCCGGATTGCGCAGTTGTCTCATTCATCAGGATTTTCCTTCCGTATTTTCAAGGGGCGACGGCGATGGCGGCCTCACCGGCCTCTCCGTGCATGAAGCCATGGTAGGCAAATGGCGGACCGGAAAATATCCGCTGCTTGCACGATTAACGCTGTGCGCTATCCGTTTCTTGCAAAGCTCGGCGACGGCTTGTCATTGCGACACCGCCGTTTTGGCATGCGATATACCGCAAAGGTATGGTGTCTGCCAAAAACAGTCTTGGACAGGCGCTGTGCCGGCTCCATAAGATACGGCAAACAACTTGAGATGCCGAAGATGGATGCCGTAATCGAAAAAATGGAAGTCCTGCTGCTTGACGTGCCGACCATCAGGCCGCACCGCCTGTCGGTCGCCACCATGCATCACCAGACCCTGGTGCTGCTGCGGCTGTTCAGCAGCGACGGCATCGTCGGCTGGGGCGAGGCAACCACCATCGGCGGCCTGGCCTACGGCGGCGAGAGTCCGGAAAGCATCAAGATCAATATCGATACCTATATCGCTCCTTTGCTGCTCGGCCGCGACGCCAGCCAGATCGCCTTGCTGATGGCGC
The DNA here is from genome assembly GCF_001584185.1 of Collimonas pratensis. Taxonomy (GTDB): domain Bacteria; phylum Pseudomonadota; class Gammaproteobacteria; order Burkholderiales; family Burkholderiaceae_D; genus Collimonas; species Collimonas pratensis. The sequence goes on from NZ_CP013234.1 coordinate 139,996, forward strand.
TGGTGGCGAAAAACGTGCAGGGCAACCGTTTCGCCAAATGTGCGCTTGAAACGGCGCTATGCGACGCTCAGGCACAACGGCTGGGCGTGCCGCTCAGTGCACTGTTCGGCGGCCGCGTCCGCGACTCGCTGCCGGTCGCCTGGACGCTCGCCAGTGGCGATACCGTAAGGGATATAGCGGAAGCGGAAAAGATGCTGGATCTGCGTCGCCACAATATTTTCAAGCTGAAGATCGGCTTGCGCCCGGTGCGTGAAGACGTCGCCCATGTGGCAGCCATCAAGCGCGCGCTCGGAGAGCGCGCCAGCGTCCGCGTCGACGTTAATCAAGCCTGGAGCGAAACCGATGCAGTGCTGGGCATGGCACTGTTGCACGATGCCGGCGTCGACCTGGTGGAACAGCCGATCGCGGCCAGGAATCATGAAGGGCTGCGGCAGCTGCGTGCAAAAAACAAACTCCCTTTGATGGCGGACGAAGCCTTGCACGGTCCGCTGGACGCGATGGCGCTGGCGCGGCTGCATGCGGTCGACGTCTTTGCGGTCAAGATCACCCAATCTGGCGGACTCACCGGCGCGCAGCAGGTAGCAGCGATCGCTACAGCGGCGCATATCGATCTGTACGGCGGCACCATGCTGGAAGGCGCCATTGGCACCATGGCCTCGGCCCAGCTGTTCGCCGGTTTCCAGGCGCTGGCGTGGGGCACCGAACTGTTCGGCCCTTTGCTGCTGACCGAAGAAATTTTGCAGGCGCCGCTGGTCTACCAGGATTTCTGCCTGCAATTGCCGGCGGCGCCAGGCCTTGGCATTGCGCTGGATGAAGAGCGCCTGGATTTTTTGCGGCGCGACAAGAAAGCCGCCGCAGTATTCACCATGCAATGAATTGATCACAGGAGAAGATATGCTATTCAAGGTCAGGATGACAGTTAAGCTACCGCCGGATATGCCCAAATCGACAGCGGACGAGTTGAAAAAAACAGAACGCGAGCTGGCGCAGGAACTGCAGCGTTCAGGCAAGTGGCGGCATTTGTGGCGGGTAGTCGGCCAGTATGCCAACATCAGCATCTTCGATGTCGACAGTTCGACCGAGCTGCATGACTTGCTGACCTCCTTGCCGCTGTTTCCCTACATGCAGATAGAAGTGGAAGCGCTGTGCTGGCATCCATCGGCGATCCACGCAGACGACCGCTGAACGATTAACCCAAGCCATCGAGGAGACCCCATGGACAAGAAAACCATCGACGCCGTACTGAAAAAAATCAAAGGCGCCGAAAGCGCCGCCGGCAACCCGCGCACCAAGGCGATCGTGAACCGCATCGTGCAGGATCTGTTCTATACGATCGAGGAATTGAACGTGCAGCCGGAAGAATTCTGGGCTGCCGTCAATTACCTGACCGAAGCCGGCCAGTCCAACGAGTACGGCCTGATTGCCGCCGGCCTCGGCTTTGAGCATTTTCTCGACCTGCGCATGGATGAAGCGGAAGCCCGCGCCGGCGTCGTCGGCGGAACGCCGCGCACCATCGAAGGCCCCTTGTATGTGGCAGGTGCGCCGGAGACGCTGGGCGAAGCCAGGCTCGATCACGATGGCGAACCGGGTGAAGTGTTGTTCATGCAAGGTCAGGTATTGGCAGACAATGGCAAGCCGCTGGCTGGCGCGCTGGTGGAGGTGTGGCATGCAAATCACCTGGGCCAGTATTCCTATTTCGACAAGAGCCAGAGAGATTTCAATCTGCGTCGCAGCATACGCACCGATGCCCAGGGGCGCTACCGCTTCCGCAGCGTCATGCCGATCGGTTATAGCGTGCCGCCCGGCGGCGCTACGGAGAAAATACTGAAGCAGCTGGGACGCCACGGAACGCGGCCGGCGCATATCCATTTCTTTGTTTCCGCACCTGGCCACCGCAAGCTGACCACGCAAATCAATATCGACGGCGATCCCTACCTGTGGGATGACTTCGCCTTCGCTACCCGCGAGGGCCTGGTGCCGAAGCTGGTCCGCATCACCGATCCGGCAGCACTGGATGCGCATCAGGTGCAGGCGCCGTTTGCTTCGATCGATTTCAATTTCACCCTGCATGCGGAGCAGCAGGCATTGCCGCATGCTGACATTGCCCGGCCGCGCGCCAGTGCGTGACAGCGCCGGCCCGGGAATGAGCTTGGCGGCCGCTGAGAGCGGCCGCCATCTTTTTTCAATATTTAAAGAAGACGATTTATGCCGATACTGACGCTGGCCGGAGAAGATTTTTTTTATTCGCTGGATGGACCGCCGGCCGCGCCAATCCTGGTGCTGTCGAATTCACTAGGAACCACAATGGCGATGTGGGATAACCAGATGGAAATTCTGCGGCAGCGCTACCGCATCTTGCGTTACGACACCAGAGGCCATGGCCGTTCGCTGGCCTCGCCGGCGCCGTACACGCTGCAAATGCTGGGACAGGACGTGCTGCATCTGCTCGATGCACTGAAAATAGACAAATTTCATTTTTGCGGCATATCGATGGGTGGCCTGACCGGCTTGTGGCTGGCGATCCATGCCGGCGCCCGCTTGCAAAAACTGGTGATCGCAGATAGCGCCGCCCGCATCGGCACGGCCGACGGCTGGCGCGCCCGCGCACAGCTGGTGCGGGACAGCGGCATGGCAGCGGTGGCTGACGGCGCCGCCGGCCGCTGGTTTACGCCCGCTTTCATCGCGCATGCGCCGGGCCTGGTGCAGCAATACGTTGCGAGTTTGCGCACCTGCAGTCCCGCGGGTTACGCCGCTTGCTGCCTGGCGCTGGCCGATGCCGACCTGCGCAGCGAGATTGCAGCAATCAAGACCCAGACCTTGCTGATCGCCGGCGTGCACGATCCGGTGACGACGACTACCGATGCCCGCTTCATGCAAGACGCCATCGGCGGCGCGCAATATGCGGAGCTGAATGCTTCGCATCTGTCGAATATCGAAGCGAGCGCGGACTTCAATAAACTGTTGCTGCAGTTCCTGGCCTGAGCATCTCGTTCAGTCTGCCGGGGCGGCTGCCAGCGGCGGTACCACGCGTGCCACCAGCGCCCGAAAATTCCGCAGGCCCGGCGAATGATCGTTGGCGCGGAAGTTCATGATCACCGGTGAAAACACGCCCTTGTTCGAGAGCGGTCGATAAGCCACGTCGGTGCGGTGCAGGCCTTGGACCGATTGCGGCACCAGCGCCACGCCAACGCCGGCCGCCACCAGTCCGATGGCGGTCTGCATTTCATTGGCTTCCTTGACGATGAGTGGCTGCAAGCCTTTCTCGGCAAATATTTTCAGCACCTGGTCGGCATAACTGGGTCGCGGTTTGGCCGGATACAGGATGAAATCTTCAGCAGCCAACTGGGCCAGCGTGACTTTCGATTTTTTCAGCAAAGCATGGCCGACCGGGAACACCGCCACCAGCGGTTCTTCGATGATGGTCTGGCAGACTATGTCGGGATCGTCGATATGCAAGCGGCCGAAGCCGACATCGATGCGTCCCGATTTCAGCGCCTCGGCCTGTTCCATGGTGATCAGCTCCGAGAAACCGACTTCGACCCCAGCATTGTCCTGGCGAAAGCGCTTGATCAGCTCCGGCAGCACGCCATACAGGGTGGACGGCACGAAGCCGATGCTGAACCAGTCTTGCTGGCCGCCGGCGATGCGTCGGGTGGCTTCCTGGATTTCGTCTATGCGCGAGAGCACTTGCACGGTCTGTTCGTAAAAGAACTTGCCCGCCTTGGTCAGTGCGATCGGCCGCGAATCGCGACTGATCAGTTCGACCCCGAGCATTTCCTCCAGCTGGCGGATTTGCCGGCTCAGCGGCGGTTGCGCAATATGCAACAACTCAGCGGCACGGCTGAAGTTCAGCTCGCTGGCGACCGCGTTGAAATATTTAAGATGACGAAGTTCCACCATACCTCCCGTGCATACTTCGATGCAGAAACGATATTGTACGTTTTCCATGACAAGGCTTACTATGCTTAAGGCCCCCGTTAGAAAATAAGTTGAACACTTGTGCTGGCCGTAGCTGGCGCGCTGCTGCGTTGCCCGCCGCTTGCAGTGCTCGCACTCTCGTGCGCCTTGCATTGCATCCAGCTACGGCCGCCCAAATGCCCAACTTATTTCCTAACGGGCCCTTAATGCCAATGTAGGCATATCGATGCGAGGTTGCTATGCATAGCCAGTCAGCAAGCCTGGCGCCCTTATACCGGCGCCGCGTATTTCAGTCCAGCGAGAAGGTCGATTGCCATGCCCAGGTAGCGCGTGAGCTGTCCGCGCATGACCTGTACTGGAAAGGGGATGCTGTCGATACTGTCCTGTTCAAGGCCACCATCCGGCAGTTGCAGGTGTTCATGCTGAAATACGGCGCCGAGGTAGTGGTCAGGCCGAAGCTGTTTGAAGGTTTCGTGCTGGTCCACATGACCTTGAGCGGCGTTGCGGAAATCGAGGCTGACGGACAAAAAGTACGGATTCCCCAGGGGCGTACCGCGATCATCGCACCGAAGCGGAATGTGCGGCTGTGGTGGCAGGCCGGTTCGGAACAATTGATCTTGAAAGTGCCGCACGCTCTATTTGGGGAGATCGGCGCGTGCCACGGCAGCAATATCGCCATGCCGTCGCTGCTGTTGCTGCAGCCGCAACTGGCGACGCACTGGGAATACTTGATGCAATCCTTGCTCGGGGTGCTCGAGCTGTCCGAAACCGGCGGCAATCACGCCTTATGGATCGATCATTTCGAACGCGGCGCCGCCCAGTTTCTCTGGTCGCAGCTGCCGGCGACGCTTGCGGGCGCGGAACCGGAAACCGCGGCGACAGCATGCAGCTCCTCTAAATTCAACCGCCTGGAGGCGTTGGAAAAATATATCCACGAACGCTTGTGCGCGCCGCTGACGCTGGCCGACCTGGCGCGCGCTGCCGGAGTCAGCGTGCGTGGGCTGAATGCTTTATGTCACCAGCATCACGGCGTCGCGCCCATGGACCTGCTGCGCAACACCCGCCTGGATGCGGCGCGCCAGCGCCTGCTGGTGCAAGCGCATGCGAACATCACCGACACCGCCTTTGAATTCGGCTTCGCCCATTTGGGCCGTTTCTCGGCGTATTACCGGCAGCGTTTCGGCGAGCTGCCCAGGCAAACCAAGGCTGCCCGTCACTGAGTTGAATTCAACTGAAGCACACAGCTAAATTACTCAGCTGAGTCCGGCAACGCTATTTTTGCGCCCGCACCAGCAGATTGATCCGTGCCGCAGCCGCCAGCAGCATCGGCAGACAATGTTCCAGCAAGTGCGCCGGGGTTGGATTGTTAACCTGGCCGCTGATGTTGATTGCCGCTACCACGCGGCCGTTGCGGTCGAAAATCGGCGCCGCCAGCGATACCAGCCCTGGCTCCAGTTCCTCGTTGACCAGGCACCAGCCCTGCAGCCGCACCTGCTGGATGATCTGCTGCAGGCGCTGCGGATCGGTCACCGTATTGGCTGTATGCGCAGGCAGTGTTGCCGTCGCCAGCCGTTGCCCGACAACCTCGTCCGGCAGCCCGGCCAGAAGCACCCGTCCCAGCGAGGTCGCGTAGGCCGGCAGGCGGCTGCCGACGCCGAGATTGATCGACATGATCTTGTGCGCCGGCACCCGCAGCACATACACGATCTCGTCGCCGTCCAGCACTGCGGCGGAACAGGATTGCCGCAGGCTTTGCACCAGCTCTTCCATTACCGGCTGGGCCTGGCTCCAGATCGGCAGCGACGACAGGTAGGCGAAGCCGAGCTCCAGCACCTTGGGCGTGAGACGGAACAGGCGTCCGTCCATGTCGACATAGCCCAGGTGCAGCAAGGTCAGCAGGATGCGGCGCGCGCCGGCGCGGGTCAGCTCGGCCGCGGCAGCGACTTCGGTCAGCGTCTGTGCCGGTGCGTGGGCGCCGAAGCTGCGCAGCACCGCAAGTCCGCGCGCGAACGACTGCACATAGCTGTCGCCGGGCTTGGGATCGAAACCATCTGGAGCATTTGACATGGGGATACTTTCATTCAATGCAGGCGCAAGGAAAAACACAGCGATTGACATTGGCCTGTTAGCTGATTATTCTTTTCAAATAAGTTCTTTATGCGAATATTTGTTCATTATAAGAACTTTATTGTGATTTTCAATTGAAATGTTCGTAAAGAGCCATGATCAACAAAATTTTCCCTTCGCTCGAGCAAGCGCTCGCCAATATCCATGACGGCGCCACGGTAATGATCGGCGGCTTTGGCGGCGCCGGCCAACCGGCGGAACTGATCGACGCCCTGATAGCGCAGGGCGCGCGCGAGCTGGTGATCGTCAACAACAATGCCGGCAACGGCGAAACCGGCCTGGCTGCGCTGCTCAAGGCCCGGCGGGTGCGCAAGATCATCTGCTCCTTCCCGCGCCAGGCCGATTCACAGGTGTTCGACGGCCTCTACCGCGCCGGCGAGCTGGAACTGGAGCTGGTCCCGCAAGGCAATCTGGCAGAACGGATCCGCGCCGCCGGCGCCGGCATCGGCGCTTTCTTTACACCCACCGGCTACGGCACGGAGCTGGCCAAAGGCAAGGAAACCCGCGCAATCGATGGCCGGATGTATGTACTGGAACATCCCATCCATGCCGATTTCGCCTTGATCAAAGCTGAATGCGGCGACCGCTGGGGCAACCTGACCTATCGCAAGACCGCACGTAATTTCGGTCCCATCATGGCCAGCGCCGCCAAAACTACGATCGCGTCGGTGCATGAAATCGTCGCGCTCGGCAGCCTCGATCCCGAGAGCGTCGTCACGCCGGGATTATATGTGCAGCGCGTGGTGCAAGTGCCGCGCAGCGCCACCGGCCCGGCCGGCTTTAAGCAAGCATAGGAGTGAATGGCATGAATAAATGGAGTAGAGAACAGATGGCGGCGCGGGTGGCGCAGGATATCCCAGACGGCGCCGTGGTCAACCTCGGCATCGGCTTGCCGACGCTGGTGGCGAACCAGCTGCCGCGCGATCGCGAGGTCATCCTGCACAGCGAGAACGGCGTGATCGGCATGGGGCCGGCGCCCGCCGAGGGCGAGGAAGACTATGACCTGATCAACGCCGGCAAGCAGCCGGTGACGCTGTTGCCGGGCGGTTGCTATTTCCACCATGCCGACAGTTTCGCCATGATGCGCGGCGGCCATCTGGATGTTTGCGTGCTGGGTGCATTTCAGGTCTCGGCCGGCGGCGACCTGGCCAACTGGCATACCGGCTCCGCGGATGCGATTCCCGCCGTCGGCGGCGCCATGGACCTGGCCATAGGCGCCAAGAAAACCTATGTGATGATGGAGCATCTCACCAAAGCAGGGGAGAGCAAGCTGGTGCCAGAATGCACTTATCCGCTCACCGGGATAGGCTGCGTCAGCCGCATCTATACCGATCTGGCGGTGATCGACCTGGCAGCGGACGGCGCCAGGGTGACCGCCATGGTGGACGGCTTGTCGTTCGGCGAATTGCAGAAACTGACCGCGGTGCCTCTCATTAACGCTTGCTGAAGCGTCCGCGCGCAATCTACTGATCCAGGAGAACCCATGTCCCAAGCTTTTATCTGCGATGCCCAGCGCACACCCTTCGGCCGCTATGCCGGTGCGCTGTCCGGCGTGCGCGCCGACGATCTCGGCGCCATCCCCATCCGCGCGCTGATGGCGCGCAATCCGCAAGTCGACTGGCAGGCGGTGGCGGACGTCATCTACGGCTGCGCCAACCAGGCTGGCGAAGATAACCGCAACGTCGCCCGCATGTCGGCCTTGCTGGCCGGCCTGCCGCAGGAAGTGCCGGGGGCAACCCTGAATCGTTTGTGCGGCTCCGGACTGGACGCGCTAGGCACCGCGGCGCGTGCCATCAAGAGCGGCGAAGCCGGCTTGCTGATCGCCGGCGGCGTCGAAAGCATGAGCCGCGCGCCGTTCGTGATGGGCAAGGCCGATACGGCGTTTGCGCGTGGCGCCAGACTGGAAGACACGACGCTCGGCTGGCGCTTTATCAATGCGCTGATGAAGCAGCAATACGGCGTCGATACGATGCCGGAGACTGCGGAAAATGTCGCCGCGCAGTTCGGCATCAGCCGTGTCGATCAGGATCGCATGGCACTCGCCAGCCAGATGAAAACCGTGGCCGCGCAAGACGCCGGTTTTTTTGAAAATGAAATCACGGCAGTGACGATTCCTCAGAAAAAAGGCGAGGCGATCGTCGTCAGCAAGGACGAGCATCCGCGCGCCACCAGCCTGGAAGCGCTGGCCAGGCTGAAGCCGGTGGTCAAGCCAGAGGGCAGCGTCACCGCCGGCAATGCCTCGGGCCTCAACGACGGCGCCTGCGCCCTGCTGCTGGCCGATGAAGCCAATGCCGCCCGCTACGGCCTGACGCCACGCGTCAGGATAGTCGCCATGGCGACCGCCGGCGTGGCGCCGCGCATCATGGGCATCGGCCCGGTTCCTGCCACGCAGAAAGTATTGGCGCTGAGCGGCCTCAAGCTGGAGCAGTTCGACGTCATCGAATTGAACGAAGCATTTGCGGCGCAGGGACTGGCGGTGCTGCGACAGCTAGGCTTGGGCGACGACGATCCGCGCGTCAATCCGAATGGCGGAGCGATTGCGCTGGGCCATCCGCTCGGCGCTTCCGGCGCCCGGCTGGCGACGACTGCCGTCAACCAGCTGCAGCGTACCGGAGGACGTTATGCACTGTGCACCATGTGCATAGGTGTCGGCCAGGGGATTGCGCTGGTGCTGGAGCGGGTCTGAAACCAGATGGGACCGAATCGCGATTGCGCGCGGCGTGGTATAAAACAGTTTATGCATGAATCCATCGGTCAGCCCGTCTATGCCCTATCTCAGTGACGCCTCTCGTTCCACGCTGCTGATCGTCGATCTGCAGGAAAAGCTGATGCCGGTGATTGGCGACAGTGCACAAGTACTGCGGCGCGCCATGCTGCTGGCGCAAGCTGCCCGCCTGTTGGCGATTCCGGTGATCGGCACGGCGCAGCAGCCCTTGCGCCTGGGGCGTACGGTCGCTGCCATGGATGCTCTGCTGGACCAGACTGTAGAAAAATCCAACTTCGATGCCTGCGCTCAGCCGGAATTCATTACCGCAATAGACAATGGGCGTGACCAATTGGTGGTGCTGGGCTGCGAAGCCCACGTTTGTGTCTTGCAGACCGTGCTCGGCCTGTTGCATCGCCGGCACCGGGTCAAGCTGGTGAGCGACGCCGTCGGCTCGCGCCAGGCCGGCGACAAGGCCGCGGCCATCGAACGCGCCCGTGCCGCCGGCGTCGAGATAGTCACCAGCGAGATGCTGATGTTTGAATGGATGCGCAGCAGTGAACATCCCAAGTTCCGCGAAATACTAAAGCTGATCAAATAGCCCGGCCGCTTGCAGGCGCCAGTCCCTACTGCGGAATGCTTCGTTGCGCCCGCCCATTTCAGCAATCCCTTATGCATTTTTTGTCAGAAATGATCAAGAATGGAATGGTCAATTTTGATAGCCACCATCAGAGTACGAAATGGACGAAACACACGAAATGGAACTCCGAGACGAGCATTGGCGAAAACTGCAACCTCTGCTGCTGGGCGGAGATAACGATCCGGGCGCTAGCGGCCGCGACAACCGTCTTTTCCTGTGCGCGGTGCTGTGGGTCGTCAGCAGGAGGGCCAAGTGGTCGGCCCTGCCGCCCGCATTCGGCCGCTGGCAGACTTCCTATGTGCGCTTCATGCGCTGGAACCAGGCCGACGTCTGGCGCCAGATAGCGCACAGGGTGAGCGAAGAAGGTGAACTGCAGGAAATGCTGAACGCGATCGTCGCCTTTGGCGACGGCTACACCCAGCGCGCTGCGCAAAGGCGCGTCAATAAATATAACAAGACGGCCTACAACGCGTTGCTGAGCGCAGCGATGCCCTCCAGGCGCCGCGTTTCAGGCGAGGAAAAAGCAGATACGGATTGCAACTGGATTTGGCAGCTGACGCATAAATAAACCTGCGCTGCATTTTTCTTTGGAGCGTAAAAGCGACAAGCGTAGCGTGTCAGCCTGTTACCGTTATCATCGTTTGAGCTGGCCGGCCTGGCCAGGTAAATCGCGCCACCGGCCGGACAGGCTTGCCTAAGCCAGTGCGGCCGGACACCGCCAGATCAGCGGTTGCGGGAGAATTTTGCAGTCAGCTGATTGAGCTTTTCCGCATGCTGTGCGGCTGCTTTTTCGGCAGCCTGCTGCGCTGCTTCGGCGGCGCGCTGCAGCTTGCGCTGTTCAGCATTTTTCTTGAAACGTTCGCGCAGGGTTTCGGTAGCGTGGGTGCGATGTACCTCGGTGACTTCGTCCGTGCTATTGCCTTCGAGATCGAAGCGGTGCGTCGCCTTCTCCATGCCCTTGAGATAGCGCAGCGAGTTGGTGTGCATGCCGAGGGCGATGCGCAAGGTCTTGCGGTTTGTGTCCGGCGACAGAGCGATGAGTTGCTTGTCGATGCCGATCGCTAACGGCAGGTAATCGCGAAATACTGCGTATTTTTCCTGGAGTTCCTTGAGCAGGACGCGGGCGGTTTGAACAGGGTTGGGTGTAGCAGCAGCAACAGGTGTATTCATTGACAACAAATGCGGTGTGTTTTAGAACGCTCAGGATATCACGTAGATGCCCCCAAACTCGTGTAACAGCGGTGTTTTAAGGCTTCAAACGCGGTTTTTTCCTCATCCTTGTTGTTCTGTGGAGAAACGTAAAGCAGTGAATCGCTATAACGATCAGTCTACCGTACCGTGTTGTACGGGAATACTGTCATTGTTCGCAGGCGTGGACGCGATCCGGTGTTATTTTTTTACCAGAGCTAATAATCTCTGTGCACAAAGCCTGACGGCGTCGCGCAACGCCGGTGGTTGATGGATTTCAAACGCAAACGGCAGGCGCGCCAGCTGCCGCGCAAACCAGTCGAGATCGTCTGACTGGTTGTGCAGCAATACGCCATCCTCGGTCTGCTCAAAAATGCCGATGGCGTCGAACAGATGTTCACGCGCCGAAAGCAGATCCGTCTTGAGCAGCACTTCGATCGCAAAGGCGCGCGGAATGGTGGCGACCGAAAATGACAAATGAGTCAGGGCGTCGAAGGCCGCCGGCCGTTCAAATTGCTGCGCCAACAGCTGCACCTGTCCCACCCGGTCCAGCCGGAATGAACGCACGTCCTTGCGCAGATGGCACATGCCAACCACATACCAGCGCCCGCCGCGATACGCCAGGCCGTAAGGATCGAAGTCGCGTTGGCTATCGTCGCCCTGGGCGCTGCGGTAATGCAGATGCACTCGCTGGCGGTTTTGCGCAGCGGCGCTGAGAATCACCAGGGCGGCATTGTCGGTAGGTGAGGTCGCTTGCGACAGATCGAGCCTGACCGTTTCATCGATGGCGCTGACGCGCCGTTTCAGGTTGGCCGGCATGATCCGCTCCAGCTTGGCCTGAGCGCTGGCCACCGCCGGCGCCGCCTCGGCCAACCCCATGCCGCGCGCCGCCAGCAAACCGATGGCCAATGCCAGCGCTTCGTCATCGGTAAACATCATGGGCGGCAGCTTGAAGCCGGCCATCAGCGCATAGCCGCCGTGGCGGCCGCGCTCGGTAGTGATCGGAATCCCCATTTCCTCCAGCGTCACGACATAGCGGCGCAAGGTGCGGCCGTCGATCTCCAGGCGCGCAGCCATCTCGGCCCCGCTCATGCGGCCATGGGTTTGCAGCAGTTCCAGCACTGCCAGCACTCTTGTGGTTGGGTGGTACATGAAGCAAGGATAATTTAAATATAGGGCTAATTCTGTCCTAAATTCAATTTATCTTCGATTTCAGCAACAAAAACCCATCCCGCCGGAGGAACAGCATGCGAAGACTTATCGTCGGATTAATCCTTGGTCTGGCAATCCACAGCGCGCCATCGGCGCCCATATCAACAAGCACTGAAACCATCGCCATGAAAAACATCAGCCATTCCAACGCATTCCAGGTAATCGAGTTGCGCCGCTATCAGATCAAGCCAGGCCGCCGGGCGGATTTCGCCGCTTATTTTGAAAGCTATTTTCCGGAAGCTTTCCAGCAGCTGGGAGCGATTGCCTTCGGCCAGTTTTTTGAACGCAAGAATACGGACACCTTTACCTGGCTGCGCGGCTTCAAGGACATGGATGCCAGGGCGGTCGTCAATGCAGCGTTTTACTACGGGGCAGTGTGGAAAGAGCACAAGGCTACCTTGAACGATTTGATGGTCGATAGCGACAATGTGCTGCTGTTGCGTCCGCTGGATGCGGACAGCGGTGTGGCTGTGCTGCCGGCCGTCGATCCGGTCAAGGAGTTGCAGGGAGCCGGCGGTGTCGTTGTTGCGCAGATCTTCGCACTCACGCCAGGCAGCGTGGAGCGCTTTGCGCAGCAGGCCGCCGTCAGTTTTGCCGGCTACCGGGAAGCTGGCATGCGCCAGGCCGGCGTGCTGGTGACGCTGGACGCCAGCAATAATTTCCCACAGCTGCCGGTCAGGACTGACGGACCCTATCTGGTGTGGCTGGGCCTGGTCAAAGATAACCAGCAGCTGGACAGTAAATTCAATCCGCTTGCCGAGCGTGCCGCCAAGGATTTGGCCGCCGGCGGCTTGCTCAGGGCAGAACCGGAAACGGTCGTCCTTGATCCCACCCGACGTTCGCGCCTGCGTTGGCTGCCGCAATAGCGCAGCTTCGACTCCGGTCATATGTAGTCAATCTCAAAGACAATTAACTCAATCCGTTCAAGCGGCTTCAGCCGCAGATCGTCAGGAGCTTTCCAAATGAACCAATCCGTCAATCTCTGGCTGTATTTCATGATCGTATTCGGCGTCATCGTCTTGCCCGGGCTGGACATGGCCTTCGTGATGGCGAGCGCGCTGGTGGGCGGCCGCCGCTCCGGCCTGGCGGCGGTGGCCGGAATCATAGCGGGCGGCATCTGTCATGTCGTCATGGCGATGCTGGGCATCGCCGTCATCTTGAAACTGTGGCCGGCGCTGTTCAACCTGGTGCTGCTGGCCGGCGCCTGCTATATCGCCTGGATCGGCTGGTCGCTGCTGCGCAGCGAGAACGCCTTCCGCGTCGCCGCAGCGCCGCGCCAGCTGGCTCCCAGGGCGCCGGCCATGACCTTCTTCCAGGCCATGATGACCAGCTTGTTGAATCCGAAAGCTTATGTGTTCATGCTGGCGATTTTTCCACAATTCCTGAAAATCGGCGCCGGCCCGATCTGGGGCCAGGCGCTGGTGCTGGGCATCATTACCTGGCTGACCCAGGCCGCGGTGTATGGCGGCCTGGCGCTGCTTTCCAGCAAAGCCAGCGGCTGGTTCGACGCCAATCCGCGCGGCGGCGCCATTGCCGGCCGCCTGATCGGCCTGCTGCTGATCGGCGCCGCGATCTTTACCGGGATCGAAGGCTGGCAGGCGCTCTAGCCAATGGAAGGGCGGCGCTGCTGCCACGGTTGCGCCTGTTCCAGTTGCGCCGCCAGCCGCAGCAGGGTGGCTTCGTCGCCGAAGCGGGCGACGAATTGCACGCCGTATGGCAACGCTTGTGCCGAACCTGTGGTGGCGGCCCAGTGCAACGGCACCGACATGCTGGGCGTGCCGGTGAGATTGGACAGTTGCGTGAATGGCACCGCTTGCAGGCTGGTCTTGACCAGGCTCTCGACCATGCCGCTCTTGATCAGCAGGCTGCCCGCACCCAGCGCCAACACCAGCTGGGCTGCGGCGCGCTGCAAGGGCGGCGTATCTTGCTCGCCGATGCGGCAGGGCGGCTGCGCGGTGGTCGGCGTCAGGTACAGATCGTAGCGCTGGTGGAAACGTCCCAACGCCCGCGCGTACTCATTCCAGCGTTCGCGCTCGCGCACGTAATCGCCGGCACTGATGGTGCGGCCGATCAGCGCCAGTATGCGCGATTCCAGTTCAAAGCCGCTGTTGCCGGCGCCGGTGAGCTGCTTGATATGGGCGATGCCGGCCGCAGTCTGGCCGAAATACATGGTGACAAAACTGCGCGCCAGCGCCTGGCCGTCGATTTCAGGCTGGGCTGGCTTCACATCGTGCCCCAGGTCGGCCAGCAGCTTGGCGGCTTGCATGACGGCGTTCACGCATTCCTGGTGCACCGGCGTACCTAGCGGCGATTGCGTGCTATAGCCAATGCGCAGCTTTCCCGGCGGCCGCAATATTGCCTCGGCATAGGGAAGCTCCGGCGCAGTGATGGCAAAGGGCGCGCCGACGTCGGCGCCGCCGATCGCATCCAGCAGGCGCGCCGAATCGCGTACGCTGCGCGTCAGCACATGGTCGCTGGAGGCGCCGTCCCAGAATTCCGCATGGTTCGGTCCTGCCGGCACCCGGCCGCGCGAGGGCCGCAGCCCGAACAGGCCGCAGTAAGCGGCGGGAATCCGGATTGAACCGCCGCCATCCGCTGCGCCTGCCGCCGGCACGATGCCGGCAGCTACCGCGGCGGCAGCGCCGCCCGACGAACCGCCGGGCGTGCGCTGCAGATCCCAGGGGTTGCGGGTGGCGCCCCACAGCAGCGGCTCGGTGACGCCTTTCAGCGCAAATTCAGGGGTGGCGGTCTTGCCGAAAATGACCAGGCCGGCATCGAGGAAGCGCTGGACGATGGCGGCATGCTGCTGCGGCACATACTGGCGCAGAGCGCGGCAGCCGCCGGTGGTTGGCACGCCGGCATAGTCCTGGACGATATCCTTGATCAGGAACGGCACGCCGGCGAACGGTCCACGCAGTTCCTGCTGTGCGCGCTGGCGGCCGATTTCTTCCATCGGGATGCAAATGGCGTTGATGGCCGGGTTGACCGCGGCGGCGCGCGCCAGCGCTGCTTCCAGCAACTCGCCGGCAGAAACTTCCCGGCTTGCCACCAGGGCGGCCAGGCCGCTGGCATCGTAATCGGCGTATTCCTTGAACATCGGCGCTACCTCGCATGTGGAGATGGGGACAGGATGAAAGCGTCGCCAAGTATAGGGGAAGTGTTTCCATTAAATCTAGGGCCTGTCCCCATTTGATTTGGGAGATGCGTTCAAGCCAAAACGTGTGCTGGCAAGGCGCGTGGCGTAGCTGGGGCTCAAGCCCCAGCAAGCCATGCAACGCGGCCAGCGCACGTTTTGGCTTGAACCCTCCGGGAACGGCTGCCGGCGTCACATGCCGTCGTTGCAACTCCTTGCCGTAGCACCGCTACGTCGCGTCGCTGCGCCTAGGCCTGTAACGCCGGCCGCGCGTTCGCACTCCCAAATCAAATGGGGACAGGCCCTAGGCAAGCCGCACTAGAAAAGTGTGCGCCGCACCAATTGCAGGCGCGCCGCACCTTTGCGGAGCGTGTTTCATTTGCCGGTCTGGCAAGCTTTCCTGCGCATTCCCTTGAAACCATAGGGGAGAGGCTGGTGGCACGGGCTTTGCTCAGCATTAGTCAGGATCAAAGGCGATCCGAACAATTCTTACGCAGATCCAACGATGGATCTGTCGGACAAAGGCGTCCTCTTGGCTTGACCGCGTTCGCGGTTGGGCCGGGAGGACGCCTTTTTGCATTTCAAGACAAAAATGGTGAACAACATGACCAGCAAAGCGACCAGTATCCAGCTCTTCAGCCTGCGCACGCCGCAGATGCGCGCCTTCCACCTGACCTGGATGGCTTTTTTCGTCTGTTTCTTCGCCTGGTTCGCCTGCGCGCCGCTGATGCCGCTGATCAAAGGCCAGCTCGGCCTGAGCATGGAACAGATCGCCAACATCAATATCGCTGCGGTGGCGGTGACGATACTGGTGCGGCTGCTGGTCGGCCCGCTGTGCGACCGCTATGGTCCGCGCAAGACCTATACCGGCTTGCTGCTGATCGGGGCCCTGCCGGTGTTCGGCGTCGCCATGGTGCAGAGCTACGAAAGCTTCCTGTTCTTCCGCCTGTGCATAGGCGCGGTGGGCGCCAGCTTTGTCATCACCCAGTATCACACCTCGGTCATGTTCGCCCCCAACGTCGTCGGCACCGCCAATGCCGCCTCGGCCGGCTGGGGCAACAGCGGCGGCGGCGCGGCCCAGGGCCTGATGCCGCTGCTGGTGGCCGCCTTGCTGATGCTGGGCGTGAGTAACGCCATGGGCTGGCGCCTGGCTTTGCTGGTGCCCGGCGTGTTCATGCTGATCATGGCAGCGCTCTATTGGCGCTACACCCAGGATTGCCCGCAGGGCAATTATGCGGAAATGCGGGCCCGCGGCATCGTGCCCGAGGGCGGCAAGAAAGGCGGCTGGGCCAGCTTCCGCGCCGCCAGCGCCAACTACCGGGTGTGGCTGCTATTCGTGACTTACGGCGCCTGTTTCGGCGTCGAGATCTTCATCCATAACATTGCGGCGATCTATTACGTCGATCACTTCGGCCTGTCGCTGAAAAGCGCCGGCATGGCGGCTGCCAGTTTTGGCTTGCTGGCCTTGTTTGCGCGGGCGCTGGGCGGCTGGCTGTCGGACCGGTTGGCCAACCGCAAGTCAGGCGGTGGCCTCAACAGCCGCGCCACCTTGCTGTTTGCCTTGATGCTGGGCGAAGGCCTGGGTTTGCTGTGGTTCGCGCATGCCGGCACGGCGCTGCTGGCGGTGGTCGCCATGCTTAGCTTCGGCTTGTTCACGCACATGGCTTGCGGAGCCACTTATGCGCTGGTGCCCTTTATCGATCGCAAGGCGCTGGGCGGCGTGGCCGGCATCATCGGCGCCGGCGGCAATGTCGGCGCGGTTGCCGCCGGCTTCCTGATGAAGGGCCTGGGCGATACCCAGCAGACTTTGAGCGTGCTGGGTGTGCTGGTGGCTCTCTCCGCTCTGTGCGCGATTGCAGTGCGCTTCAGTGCCAGCCATACGGCGCAGGAACAGGAATTGCATGACGGTGCTTTAGCTGCCCGCAGCGCCACTGCCTAATGGAAAGCTACTTCGGGATCGCAACATGAAAATCATCGTCATCGGCCACGGCATGGTGGGTCACAAATTCCTCGAATGCCTGGCGGAAAGCAAGCAGCCAGGCATGGAGGTCACAGTACTGTGCGAAGAACCGCGTCCGGCATACGACCGGGTCCATTTATCGGAATTCTTTGCCGGCAAATCGGCGCAGGATTTGTCTCTGGTCGAGCCAGGATTCTTTGAACGCACCGAAATCCAGCTCAAGCTGAACGCCAAGGCGCAACTGATCGATTGCGCCGCCAAGACCGTTACCGTCAATCTCAATGGCGTTAGCGAAACGCTGTCTTACGACAAGCTGGTGATCGCCACCGGCTCCTATCCCTTCGTGCCAACCTTGGCCGGGAACCAGCGCAAGGATTGCTTCGTCTACCGTACCATCGAAGACCTGGAAGCGATGCTGGAATGCGGCAAGCGCTCCAGGAGCGGAGTAGTGATCGGCGGCGGCCTGCTCGGGCTGGAATGCGCCAAGGCGCTGCGCGACATGCAGCTGGAAACCCATGTGGTGGAGTTCGCCGCGCGCCTGATGGCGGTGCAGGTGGATGAAAGCGGCGGCCGCATCCTGCGTCAGAAGATCGAAGAACTGGGCGTTATCGCGCATACGCAAAAGAACACGCTGGAAATCGTCGACGGCAAGAACGGCACGCATCGCATGAATTTCGACGACGGCAGCCACCTGGATACCGACATGATCGTGTTTTCGGCCGGCATCCGGCCGCGCGACGAACTGGCGCGCGATAGCGGCCTGAAAGTGGGTGAGCGCGGCGGCATCGTGATCGACAACAGTTGCCGCAGTTCCGATCCGGATATTTACGCGATCGGCGAATGCGCACTGTGGAACGGCCGCATATTCGGCCTGGTGGCGCCCGGCTACGACATGGCGCGCATAGCCGCCAAACAAGTGCTGGCGGAATTTTCCACCGATGGCAGCGCCGGCGCAGCGCCGCCGCAGTTTACCGGCGCGGACATGAGCACCAAGCTCAAGCTGATGGGCGTGGATGTCGCCAGCATCGGCGATCCGCACGGCAAGGAAGCCGGCAGCCGGTCCTATCAGTTCACCGACGAGCGCAAGCAGATCTACAAGAAAATCGTGGTGTCCGAATGCGGCAAATATCTGCTGGGCGGAGTGATGGTGGGCGACGCCAGCGAATACGGCAGCTTGCTGCAAATGATGCTCAACCGCATCGAGCTGCCGGCGTCACCGGAGTTCCTGATCCTGCCGCAGGCCGACGGCCAGGTGAAGGTCGGGTTAGGAGTCGACGCCTTGCCGGAATCGGCGCAGATCTGTTCCTGCAACGATGTTTCCAAAGGCGCGCTGTGTGCGGCGGTGAACAACGGCGCCACCAGCATAGGCGCACTGAAAAGCTGCACCAAGGCCGGTACTTCCTGCGGTGGCTGCGTGCCGCTGGTGACGCAGATCATGAAGGCCGAGATGAAGAAGCAAGGCATGGCGGTCAACAACCATGTCTGCGAACATTTTCCTTACTCGCGCCAGGAGTTGTTCCATCTGGTGAAGGTGGGGCAGATCAAGACTTTTCCAGCCTTGCTGGAACAGCACGGCAAGGGTCTCGGCTGCGACATCTGCAAACCGGTGGCGGCCAGCATCCTGGCATCTTGCTGGAATGACTTCGTGCTGAAGAAGGAACACGCCAGTCTGCAGGATTCCAATGACTACTTCCTCGGCAATATCCAGAAGGACGGCACTTACTCGGTGGTGCCGCGCATGGCTGGCGGCGAAGTCACGCCGGACGGCTTGATCGCGGTCGGCCAGGTCGCCAAGAAATACGGTTTGTACACCAAGATCACCGGCGGCCAGCGGGTCGATCTGTTCGGCGCTCGGGTCGAGCAACTGCCGTTGATCTGGGAAGAGCTGATAGCGGCCGGCTTCGAGTCCGGCCATGCGTACGGCAAATCGCTGCGTACCGTGAAATCCTGTGTCGGCTCGACCTGGTGCCGCTACGGCCTGGACGACAGCGTCGGCCTGGCGATCGCCTTGGAAAACCGCTACAAGGGTTTGCGCGCGCCGCACAAGATCAAGTTTGGCGTCTCCGGCTGTACCCGCGAATGCGCGGAAGCGCAGGGTAAGGATGTCGGCATCATCGCCACCGAGAAGGGCTGGAACCTGTACGTTTGCGGCAACGGCGGCATGAAGCCGCGCCATGCGGAACTGCTGGCGGCCGATCTCGACAAGGCGACCCTGATCAAGCTGATCGACCGCTTCCTGATGTTTTACATCCGCACCGCCGACCGTCTGCAGCGCACCAGCGTCTGGCGCGACAACCTGGAAGGTGGCCTGGACTATCTGAAACAGGTCGTGGTGGCAGACAAGCTGAACATTGGCGCCGAGCTGGAAGCCGATATGCAGCACGTGGTCGACACCTACCAATGCGAATGGAAGACGGCCGTCACAGATCAGGAAACCCGCCAGCGCTTCCAGCATTTCGTCAACAGCGACCAGGCTGACGACAATGTGGTGTTCATGCCGGAACGCGGCCAGATCCGTCCCGCCACCGTGGAAGAGCGCAAGCGCATCGCCATCCCGGTGGTGGTTGAAACTGTATAAAGGAAGCGAGATGCACAAGGACCAGCTGGGCCAACACTGGATTGAAGTCTGCGCAATCGAACAGATCGTGCCGAACACCGGCGTCTGCGCGCTGATCAATGGCGAACAGGTGGCGGTGTTCCACGTCATCGATGGTGAGCAGCGCGTGTTCGCCATCGGCAATTACGATCCGAACGCGCAGGCCGCGGTGCTCTCGCGCGGGCTGGTAGGCAACTTGGGCGAACGGATCGTGGTGGCTTCGCCTATCTACAAGCAGCACTTCGACCTGCAGACCGGTGAATGCCTGGAAGCGCCGGAGAATTCCGTGCCGGCCTATCCGGCGCGCATCGCCGGCGGCAAGGTCTGGGTAGCCGCATGACAGCCGCCAGGCAAGCAGCCGGCAAGCCGTCGCTGGTGGTGATCGGCAATGGCATGGCCGGCATGCGCACGGTCGAAGAGTTGCTCAAGCTGGCGCCTGAGCTGTACGACATCACGGTGTTCGGCGCCGAGCCGCACGGCAATTACAACCGCATCCTGCTGTCGCCGTTGCTGGCGGGGGACAAGAGTATGGACGACATCATGCTCAATCCACTCGAATGGTATGCCGACAATGGCATTACCCTGCATGCCGACGATCCGGTGACCAGCATAGACCGCCAGCGCCGCATTGTGCGTTCGCAATCTGGCGTAGAGCTGCGTTATGACCGGCTGCTGCTGGCGACCGGCTCCAAGCCCTTCATTATCCCGGTGCCGGGCCATCAGCTGCCGGGCGTGATCGCCTTCCGCGATGTCCAGGATGTCGAGACCATGCTGGCGGCGGCGCGCAATCATCGCCATGCGGTGGTGATCGGCGGCGGCCTGCTCGGGCTGGAAGCGGCCAACGGCTTGCTGCGCCAGGGCATGGATGTCACCGTGGTGCATGTGATGGACAGCCTGATGGAAAGGCAGTTGGACAAGTCTGCGGCGATCCTGCTGAAGAAAGCGCTGGAGCAGAAAGGCTTGCGCTTTTTATTGAACGCTCAGACAGCCCAGATCCTTGGCGATCAACAGGTCAGGGCAGTGCGCTTCAAGGACGGCAGCGAGATTCCGGCCGACCTGGTGGTGATGACTGCCGGCGTCCGCCCCAATATCGCGCTGGCGCAACAGGCTGGCTTGCATTGCGACCGCGCGATCGTGGTCGACGATACTCTGCAGACTTACGATCCGCGCATCTATGCAGTGGGCGAATGCGTGCAGCACCGCATGGCGACTTTCGGCCTGGTGGCGCCGATCTGGGACCAGGCGCGCGTCTGCGGTGCACACCTGGCCGGCGCCGGCCATCGGCGCTATGTGCAGCAAGCCACCGCCACCAAGCTCAAGGTCACCGGCGTCGACCTGTATTCCGCCGGCGACTTCATCGGCGGCGAGGGTAGCGAAGACCTGGTGCTGCGCGATCCGCGCCGCGGCATCTACAAGCGGCTGGTGATTAACGGCCCGCATATTGTCGGCGCGGTGCTGTATGGCGACGTCAAGGACGGTCCCTGGTATTTTGAACTGATCCAGAACAAGACCGATATTTCCTCCTTGCGCAGCCAGCTGCTGTTCGGCCAGGCGCTGTGCGCCCAGGCGGCCTGAAGCGGAGCCGGCATGAATCAAGTTTCGACCTTGCCGTTGCAACCGGCCGCCAAATTGGCTGGTACGCTGACCACCTGTCCGTATTGCGGGGTCGGTTGCGGCGTCCGCGCCACGGTTAACAGCGATGGCCAGGTCGATATCGCCGGCGATGAAACGCATGCCTCGAACCTGGGGCGGCTATGCGTCAAGGGCTCGGCGCTGGGAGAGACGGTGGCGCTGGACGGACGCTTGCTGTATCCGAAAATACGCAGCGATGACTGCCAGGAATTGCAGCCTGTCTCCTGGGACACCGCGCTGGACAAAGTAGCACATGGCTTCCGCAGGATCATCGAGCAGCACGGCCCGGATGCGGTGGCGCTGTACGTTTCGGGACAGTTGCTGACGGAAGACTATTACGTTGCCAACAAGCTGATGAAGGGCTACATCGGCAGCGCTAATATCGATACCAATTCACGGCTGTGCATGTCCTCTGCGGTGGCCGGCCACAAGCGCGCCTTCGGCGCCGACCTGGTGCCGGTGTGCTACGAAGACCTGGAACTGGCCGACCTGGTGGTGCTGGTCGGATCCAACACGGCCTGGTGCCATCCGATCCTGTTCCAGCGCATCGCCAAAATCAGGGAAACGCGGCCGCAGATGAAACTGGTGGTGATCGACCCGCGCCGCACCGCCACCTGCGAACTGGCCGACCTGCATTTGCCGCTGAAGGCCGGCAGCGATGTCTGGCTGTTCAACGGCTTGTTCAGTTTCCTGGCAGGTAACGGCGCGGTAGATGAGGATTTCGTCGCGGAGCATACCAACGGCATGACGACAGCGCTAGAAGTTGCCGAGACAGATTGTGCCGATCTGGCTGCTGTCGCCAACATCTGCAAACTCGATCCGCAAGACTTGCGCACCTTCTATCAATGGTTTGCGGATAATCAAAAGGTGGTCACCGCCTTTTCGCAAGGAGTCAACCAATCCTCCTCCGGCACCGACAAGGTCAACAGCATCATCAACTGTCATCTGCTGACGGGCCGCATCGGCAAGCCCGGCATGGGGCCGTTCTCGATTACCGGCCAACCTAACGCCATGGGTGGGCGCGAAGTCGGCGGCCTGGCTAACATGCTGGCGGCGCATATGGAACTGGATAACCCGCAGCATCGCCAGACCGTACAGACTTTCTGGCAATCGCCGCGCATGGCGGAGCGGCCGGGCCTGAAAGCGGTGGATCTGTTCCAGGCGATCGAAGCCGGGCGCGTCAAGGCAGTCTGGATCATGGCGACCAATCCGGTGGTCAGCCTGCCGGACGCCGACCAGGTTCAGCGTGCCCTGAAAAAATGTGAACTGGTAGTGATCTCCGACATCATCGAAAAGACTGACACCAATGCCTTTGCCCATGTCTTGCTGCCGGCCCTTGGCTGGGGCGAAAAGGATGGCACGGTGACCAGCTCGGAACGCCGCATCTCGCGCCAGCGTGCCTTCCTGCCGGCGCCAGGCGAAGCGCGTGCAGACTGGCGCATCATTTGCCAAGTGGCGCAGCGCATGGGATATGACGGTTTCGATTTTGCTTCGGCGCATCAGGTGTTCGAAGAGCACGCCGGTCTCAGCACTTATCGCAATGGCGTCGACGGCGGACCGCATCGGGTGTTCAACCTGAGCGGCTTGCGCGGCATGGACCAGGCCCGCTTCGACGCCATGCAGCCGGTGCAATGGCCGCTGCTGAGCGATGCTGGAGAAGAACAGCGAGGTACTGCGCGGCTGTTCGCCGACGGCCGCTTCGCGCATGCTGACGGCAAGGCGCGCTTCGTCGCCACCGTGCCGCGGACGCCGCGCCATGCCATCGACAGCGACTATCCGCTCAGCCTCAACACTGGCCGCGTGCGCGACCAGTGGCATACCATGACGCGCACCGGCAAGTCGCCGCGGCTGGCAGACCATGTGCCGGAATCGTTCATCGACATGCATCCGCAGGATGCTTTGCTGTACGGCGTGCGCGCAGGCATGCTGGCGCGCGTATCGAGTCGGTGGGGCGAGATGGTGGCGCGGGTGCAGCACGGCGGCGGCATTGCCCGCGGCAGCCTGTTCGTGCCTATCCACTGGAACGGCCAGTCAGCTTCGGACGCGCGGGTTGGGGCACTGGTCAATCCGGTGGTCGATCCGGTTTCGGGCGAGCCGGAGTTCAAGCATACGCCGGTGCGGATCGAGGAATTTGCGGTGGCCTGGTATGGCTTTGTGCTGACGCGCAGCCAGCCGGCGCTGGACGATGTCAGCCATTGGACGCGCATCCAGGGGCGGCATTTCCAGCGCTACGAACTGGCCGGCCGCAGTGCGATCAAGGATCACAGCGTCTGGGCTGCAAGGCTGCTGGGCGTCAGCGATGCCGATGCCGACTGGCTGGAATACGAAGATGCGAGCGCCGGCATATATCGCGCGGTGCATGTGGTCGACGAGCGTATCGAAGCTTGCGTCTTCTTGTCGCCGCGTCCGGACTTGCCTTCGCGCGCCTGGCTGGCCAGCCTGTTCCTGAAGCCGCAGCTGGAAGAGGCCGACCGCATCGGCTTGCTCATCGGCCAGCCGATCGCCAAGGGCGCCGACACCGGTCCGACCATCTGTTCCTGCTTCGCTGTCGGCCGCAACACCATCTGCGATGCGGTGCGCAAGCAGGGCTTGACGACCGTGGCGCAGGTTACCGGCTGCCTGAAGGCGGGCGGCAATTGCGGCTCCTGTGTGCCGGAAATCAAGAAGCTGTTGTCGGAAATGCTGGCCGATGCGCAGGCATAGCCGCCGGATAAGTGCTTGTCAAAATGTCCAAGTCTGGGTAAGTTAGCAAAACAACTCACCAAGATCTGCATTGCACTTGGACATGGAGACAGCAGTCATGAATTTTTTTCTTGCGTCATCGCGTCGCAGTAATTCCGGCATCACCGCCATCACCGTCGCCGCTGCAGCCTGCCTGGCACTTGGCAGCTGGAGCGGCGTCGCACGGGCCGATAGCGCTGTTGTCAGGCCAGCGGCGGCTGCCGCTTATCCCGCACCGCCCTCAGAATTTTATCCGGAGCTGTTTGCCGCGGTGCAGATGGGGCAGGTGTTCAAGGACGGCAAGACCTTCGCCGACGCCGTGCCGAAGGACAGTCCGGCCGCCATTGCCGCGCTCTACAAACGCGAAAAGAATCGTCCCGGATTCGCGCTGGCCGGCTTTGTGCAGCAGTATTTCGATCTGCCGCAAGACAATGCCGATGCCTATGTCAGCGATCGGTCGCAATCGCTGCAGCAGCACATAGCCGGCCTCTGGCCGCACCTGACCCGGCAGCCGGCCAAGGCCGGCGCCGGATCGTCACTGCTGCCGCTGCCGCAAGCCTACGTGGTGCCGGGCGGCCGCTTCCGCGAGGTGTATTACTGGGATTCTTATTTCACCATGCTGGGCCTGCTGCAAAACGGCAAGCCGCAGCTGATCCGCGCCATGGTCGACAATTTCGCCAGCCTGATCGACCGCTACGGCCATATCCCCAACGGTAACCGCAGCTACTACCTGAGCCGCTCGCAGCCGCCTTTCTATTTCAAGATGGTCGGCCTGCTGTCGACCCAGGATGAAGCCGGCGCTTACGCTCGCTACTTGCCGCAGTTGCGGCGCGAATATGCGTTCTGGATGGACGGCGCCAGCACCCTCAAGCCCGGTACTGCGCACCGGCGCGTGGTGGCGCTGGCGGACGGCAGCCTGCTGAACCGCTATTACGACGACCGCGCCGTTCCGCGCGACGAATCGTATGCGGAAGACGTCAAGCTGGCGCAGCAAAGCAAGCGTCCGGCTGCCGAGGTCTATCGCGACTTGCGCGCCGGCGCGGAAAGCGGCTGGGATTTCAGCAGCCGCTGGCTGGCCGACGGCAAGTCGCTCGCCACGATCGAAACCACCGCCATCCTGCCGGTCGATCTCAATAGTCTGATGTATGGATTGGAAAATGCTATCCGCCTCGGCTGCGAACGGGTGCACGACCTGGCGTGCGGCAAGGAATTCACGCAGCGCGCCGAACGGCGCCGGCTGGCAGTGCAAAAATATTTCTGGAATGAAGCCGCGGGTCATTATGTGGACTATCAATGGATCAAACAACGATCGACCGAACGCCCCGGCGCCGCCACGCTATATCCGCTATTCGTCGGCATTGCCGAGCCGGCGCAGGCTGCTCGTGTAGCGCAGTGGGTTGGCAATGAATTGTTGAAGCCGTCCGGTATCGTCACCACGACGGTAGATAGCGGCCAGCAATGGGATGCGCCGAACGGCTGGGCGCCACTGCAATGGATTGCAGTGGATGGCCTCAATCGTTATGGCCAGCATGCCATGGCACGCGATATTGCCACGCGCTGGATGGGCAAGGTGCAGCAGGTCTACGGCGCTAGCGGCAAGCTGGTGGAAAAATACAATGTGAGCGGTAGCGACATCGAAGCCGGCGGCGGCGAATATGCTTTGCAGGACGGGTTCGGCTGGACCAACGGCGTAGCGATGCAGTTGATGACGCTGTATCCCGAGCTGCAGCAGCCTGCGCCGTCGCGCTGACGGCGCAGCCGGTCTTGCAGGCCGGGATTAAGGCTTCTGCTTGCGTTCGGCAAACAGCCAGACCAGCAGGCCGAGCGCGCTTAATCCCGCGCCCGTCATCGACACCCCGAACCAGCCTGAGTGGCCGTACATCGCGGTCGACAGCAGCGAGCCGCAGGCGCCGCCGATGAAGTAGCAAGTCATGTAGCCGGCGGTCAGGCGGTTGCGGGAATCCGGATGCAGGTGATTGATCACGCTCAGGTTGGTGACGTGGATCGCCTGCACCATCAGGTCCAGCAGCAGGATGCCGAACAGCAGCCCGATCAGCGAGCTCTTGGCAAACACCAGTGGCAGCCAGGACAGCAGCAGCAAAGCCAGTCCGATGGTGGTGGAACGGCCGGCATGGCCGCGGTCGGCCAGGCGGCCGGCGTGCGAAGCGGCCATGGCGCCGGCGGCGCCAACCAGGCCGAACAAGCCGATGGTGCCATCGGAATAATGGAAAGGTTCGGCCGCCAGCAGGAAGGAAATCGAGGTCCACAGCACGCTGAAGACGGCGAAGATGATGGCCCCCAGCAAGGCGCGGATGCGCAGCACCGGCTCGGCCACGAACAAGGTCAGGATAGAGGCCAGCAGGCGCGGATAGCTCAGGTTCTGGGTCGGATGATGGCGCGGCAGCGCGCGCCCCAGCACGATGGCGGTCAGGATCATCAGCGCCGCGCCGAACCAGTACACGGTTTGCCAGCCGCCCCAGGCCGACAGATAGCCGGCCACGGTACGCGCCAGCAGGATGCCGAGCAGCAGGCCGGTCATCACATGGCCGACCACCTTGCCGCGTTCATGCGGTGCTGCCAGCGTGGCGGCAAACGGCACCAGCACTTGCGATACCACCGAGAACAAGCCGGTCAGGGCGGTGCCGATCAGAACGAACGCCAGGTTTTGCGCGGTAGCTGTGATCAGCAGGCCGCAGGCGGACAGCAGGCTCATGATGACAATCAGCTTCTTGCGTTCCAGCATGTCGGCCAGCGGCACCAGCAGCATCAGGCCGAGCGCGTAGCCGAGCTGGGCCACGGTGACGATCAGGCCGGCGCTGCCGTTGGAAATGCCGAAGCGGGCGGCGATGGTGTGCAGCAGCGGCTGCGCGTAATAGTTGCTGGCCACGGCGACACCGGTGGCGACCGACATCATGATCACCAGGCCGGCGCTGAGTTTGGCGTATGGGGTTTGCGACATGTTGAACTGCCTTAAAAAATACAAGCCGACACTTTAGCCCTTATCGGCGTCGGCTGCTGCGCTGCAACGATTTCCGCCTTTAGCGCGACGCCTGGTTGCCGTGCAAGGCCAAATAGAAGTCTGTAAAGTGTGGCGACAGCCTTTCTTCCACCGTTCCAGGAACCCGACATGAGCCAAGCCAGCGAAGCACGTCCGCCGTTTCCCCCGTTCACCCGCGAGAGCGCCATCCAGAAAGTGAGAATGGCGGAAGACGGCTGGAACAGCCGCGATCCGCAACGCGTATCGCTGGCATATACCGTCGACACCATCTGGCGCAACCGCTCCGAATTTCCCGAAGGACGCGAGCAGATCGTGCAATTCCTGACCCGCAAGTGGGAGCGCGAACTGGATTACCGCCTGATCAAGGAACTCTGGGCGTTCGACGGCAACCGGATTGCGGTGCGCTTTGCCTACGAATGCCATGATGCCGCCGGCAACTGGTTCCGTTCCTACGGCAACGAAAATTGGGAGTTCGATGAACACGGCCTGATGCACCGCCGCTATGCCAGCATCAACGACCTGCCGATCAGGGAATCGGAACGCAAGTATCACTGGCCCTTGGGGCGTCGCCCGGACGATCATCCAGGCTTGAGCGAGCTCGGCCTGTAATGCCGCGGGGTCAGTGCGATCTTCGGTATTCCCGGTAGATCAGCGATAGTGCAATCGGCAGTGTCGTGGCGTTGCCGAAATTGACCAGGTCGTCGGTGCGTGGATAAGCCGTCGGGTAGGCACGCAACAGGTTGAGGTGGGTGAGGTCGAAGTTGCCGGATTGCTCCAAGGCGCGCATCGCTTCGCTTTCGATCTGATGCATCAGCGACCAGGTCAAGTCCGCGCCGGCGTTGCGGTGGCTGAGCACGATGCGGGCGATGGTCGTCTTCAATCCTTCAGTAATGGCCTCAAGTTCCGATCTTCCGACTACCTGCATAAGAGTCCCCCGCACTAAATTAACTGTATATACGTACAGTATAATTCAAAACAAGAATCTCCTTATTGTGCAAATGCTCATTTCCAATGAATATTTAGATGTACAAGAATCACTATGTACACACGTGTATTTACATTTCTCCGGGAGGCAGTTAATATGTATTCATCGTATTTTTCCTCTAGCGCTGTTTGACATGCATACCACCAGGGTCTTCAAGAACGGTAATTCCCAGGCGATCCGGATTCCGGCCGACCTCGCCTACGAGCGTACCGACATCGAGTTTCAGATAGAACGGATCGGCGACGAGTTGCGGATCCGGCCGGCAGGCCGCCCCTTGACCGGCGTGCTGCAGAAATTCGCCAGTTTCAGCGCCGGCTTCATGGCTGAAGGGCGCGGCGAACAAGAACAGGATGAGCGCGAGATTCTCTGATGGCGCGTTACATGCTCGACACCAATATGTGCATCTACCTGATGAAAAACCAGCCGCGGCAAGTGGCTGAGCGCTTTGCCGCGTGTCTTGTGGGCGATGTCGTGATGTCGGCGATCACCTATGCGGAACTGGAATATGGCGTGACCGCGTCGGCCCATCCCGCCCGCGAGCGGCAGCACCTGGCGGCGCTGACCGAGGATATCCCGGTAGCGCCCTTCGACAGCGCCGCGGCCAGCGCCTATGGCCCGATCCGCGAGGCGACGCGCGAGCGCAGGAAAGACCATCTCGACAAACTGATCGCAGCGCATGCGCTAGCGCTGAATGTGGTGCTGGTGACCAATAAGGAACGGGATTTCGCCGTCTATCCAGGCGTGAGAATCGAGAACTGGATCGGGACCGGCGGCGACTGACGCTGCTTTGACTTGGGCCGGAATCGGCGAGCACGCCAAAAATACATACCCGGCATACAATAGCTTCCTCACCATTAGCCAGGATGCTATCGCCATGTCAGACATTCACGCCGCCAATCCGCTATTGCAAGACTGGAACACCCCTTACGGCTTGCCACCCTTCGATCAGATCAAGGCTGAACATTTCGTCCCTGCTTTTGAAGTCGCCTTGCCGGCCCACTTGGCCGAGATTGATGCCATCGCCGCACAAACCGCGGCTCCCACTTTTGCCAACACACTGGCCGCTTTCGATGAATCGGGTCGTCTTAACAGCCGTATCAGCCTGCTGTTCGAAAACCTGACCGCGAGCGAAACCTCGCCGGCCCTGCAGGCTGCCGAGATCGCGCTGGCGCCTAAACTGGCGGGGCACAAGAATGCGATTTACCTGCATGCTGGCCTGTTTGCGCGGATTAATGCCTTGTACGCCGAGCGCAGCCGGCTGGACCTGGATCCGGTGCAGCTGCGTTTGCTGGAACGGGTGCACCTGGATTTCGTGCGCGCCGGCGCCAATTTGCCGCCGCAATCGCGCGCACGCTACAGCGCAGTGACGGAAAGACTGGCGGCATTGAGCACGCAGTTCACGCAAAACGTCCTGGCCGATGAATCCGGCTTTGTGCTGGCGCTGGAAGACGAAGCGGCGCTGGCCGGCCTGCCGCCTTTCCTGCGTGCTTCGGCCGCAGCGGCGGCGCAACAGCGCGGCCTGCCGCCGGGCAGCCATGTGGTGACCTTGTCGCCGTCGCTGGCCGAGCCGTTCCTGACCTTCTCCGATCGCCGCGACTTGCGCGAAGCGGTGTGGCGCGGCCGCGTCGCCCGCGGCGCCCACGCCGGCAGCCACGACAATCGCCCGGTTGCGGCCGAAATCATGGCCTTGCGCCAGGAGCAGGCACAATTGCACGGCTACGCCACGTATGCCGATTACCAGCTGATCGACCGCATGGCCGGCAAGCCGGAGGCGGTGTCGGTCTTGCTGGGCAAGGTCTGGGAACCGGCCAAGGCCAAGGCGCAAGAGGACCGCATCGCCCTGACTGAAATGGCGCGCAGCCTGGGCCAGCCGACGCCGATCGCGGCCTGGGACTGGCGCTACCTGGCCGAGAAAGTGCGACAGGCGCGCTACGACCTGGACGACGCCGAACTGAAACCCTATTTCGCGCTGGACAACATGATAGGCGCCATGTTCGACTGCGCCCGGCGCCTGTTCGGCATCAGTTTTGTCGAGCAGCACGGCGTCGCCCTGCATCATCCGGACGCCCGGCTGTGGGAAGTGCGCAATCGGGAGGACGCCTTGATCGGCCTGTTCATCGGCGATAACTTTGCCCGCGCCAGCAAGCGCAGCGGCGCCTGGATGCATATCTTCCGCAGCCAGTCCGGCCATGCCGGCGGCACCCTGCCTATCGTCATCAACAATAACAACTTCGCCCAGGCTGCCGAGGGTGTAGCGGCGCTGCTGAGTTTCGACGATGTGCGCACCCTGTTCCATGAATTCGGCCACGGCTTGCACGGCCTGCTGTCGCAAGTGAAGTACGAGCGCCTGGCCGGCACCCAGGTATTGCAGGATTACGTCGAACTGCCGTCGCAAATTTTCGAGAACTGGGCGGAAGAGGAAGCGGTGCTCAAACAGCACGCGCGGCACTATCAGACTGGCGCGGCGATTCCGTCAGCGCTGCTGGAAAAGCTCAAGCGCGCGCGTCAGTTCGACCAGGCCTGGGCCACCATCATGTATGCCGGCCCGGCGCTGATCGACATGGCGCTGCATTCACTGCCGAACGGCAGCGTGGTCGATCTGGATGCATTCGAAGCGCAGCAATGCGAAGCGCTGGGCATCCCGCAGGATATCGGCCAGCGCCATTACCTGAGCCATTTCCAGCACCTGTTCGCCGGTTCCGACTACGCCGCCGGCTACTACGTCTACATGTGGGCCGAAGTGCTGGACGCCGATGCCTACAATGCCTTCATCGAAGCCGGCGATCCGTTCCAGCCGGCGATTGCCGAACGCCTGCAAAAGCATATCTACAGCTCCGGCAACAAGCAGGATCCGGCGCTGGCGTTCCGCGCCTTCCGCGGCCGCGATCCGAAGGTCGAACCGATGCTGGCCAAACGCGGATTGATCTAGCCGAGCGAGACCAGTCCTGGGCGCAGGCGCCCAGGACCGAAATCACCGCTGCTTACTTCTTGCCGCCAAATGGCGAGGCGAAGACCGATGCGCTGGCGTCGGCATTGCCACCAAGGGAATCATTCAGCACCTTGGCCAGGCGCACGCCGGCACGGCTCAACTGCAATGCCACCACGCTGGTGGCATTGCTGACATAGCTGGCCGGCAGCTTGTATTTGCCGCTGGCGTCGGGCGTCGGCAGCTTGCCGTAGGCATCGGTTCGGGCCAGGCCGAATGCTTCCAGCGACCAGTCGCGCGGCGTCTGCTGCTGCCATTGCGCAATCTGAGCCTTGGTGATCTTGGCGATCAAGGCCGACGCTACCTTGTTCTGGTCGGTGCCCAACTTGTTGACGAATGCCGTATCCCAATAGGCGTGCAGCTTGCCGGCGGCAATGCCGGTGGCCGACACCGTTTCATCGTTGCCGCCGCGGTCGTTGGAGTCGCTGGAGTGCAGCGGCTGGTGCATGTCGCCGACGAAGTGCAACAGGAACTGCAGCGCCAGCAGGCGTTCCGCCGGATCGGTATTCGGGTTGCCCAGTTCGGCCGTGAACTGATCGACTTTGTCGACCACGCAGTCCTGCGCGACACCGCCCGAAGCCGGGGTGTTGGCCGGCAGGCTCGGATGGCCGAAGCAGGCGGCGTCGATGTCGCCGTCGCTGATTTCGGTATCGACAAAATGCCAGGCGGCGGTTTCGCGATGCGAATTACGGTATTTGTCGGCCCAGGTGGCTTCCGAGGCGATATCGCCAGCGGTCAGGCCGGTGCTGTCATTGGCCAGGATGGCGTTGACCTGCGCGCGGACGTTGTCAGTCAGGTAGTGGTTGGCGATCAGGCCGACCACCATATGGCCTTCATCGCCCCAGGCCAGTACGTTCTGGCTGGCCAGCATCAAAGGCGCGGCGCATGCCACGCCGCCGATGAACGTGAGAAACAGCTGACGGTTCAGTTTCATGGAGACTCCATTCGGGAAAGAAGAGCAGGTTTTTTTGCAACACTATTTGCCGCCCGAATATATGCCGCATTTATGACCGCAGCATGTCATCGCGCTGTGCACCTGCCAGTACTGACAGGTGGCTAGGAATGAGAGGGCAGTATGAATTCTGTTCATGCAAACTTGAGAGTTTGTCGCTTGACGCAGCTGCTCCCAGGCGAGAGACTGGACAATTAGCGCCATCGCTCGAGCCTCAGCTCCAAGCCGGCGCGCTTCTCCAGGTAACTCCCTCATGACTTTGCGCCAGAAACTCGTCCTGCCGGGCGGCCACAATAAACTGCTCTTGCATTCCTGCTGCGCGCCATGCTCGGGCGAGGTGATGGAAGTCTTGCTCGCCAGTGAAATCGATTTTTCCATCTATTTCTACAATCCGAATATCCATCCGCAGCGCGAGTACGAGCTGCGCAAGAACGAAAACATCCGTTTCGCCGAGCAGCACGGCGTGCCGTTCGTCGACGCCGACTACGACCTGGACAACTGGTTTGCCCGCGCCCAGGGCATGGAAGACGAGCCGGAACGCGGCAAGCGCTGCACCATGTGTTTCGACATGCGCTTTGAACGCAGCGCGTTGTACGCGCACGAGCACGGCTTTCCGGTGATCAGTAGTTCGCTGGGGATTTCGCGCTGGAAGAACATGGAACAGATCAACGATTGCGGCGCCCGCGCGGCGGCGCACTATCCCGGCATCACCTACTGGGATTACAACTGGCGCAAGCAGGGCGGCTCGGCACGCATGATCGAGATCTCCAAACGCGAGAATTTTTATCAGCAGGAGTATTGCGGCTGCGTCTACTCGCTGCGCGACAGCAACCGCTGGCGCAAGGACCAGGGACGCGAACGCATCAAGATTTGCGAGAAATATTACGGCCAGCCGGAGGAACAGAAATGACGGACCAGCCCGCCATCCGCCATTGGCTTGCCGCCTGCACCAACGGCGAGCAGGTCCAGCCGCAGGCCAAGGCCGATCTGCTGGCCAGCATGGAACGGCAGCTCGCCGAATTCATGCGCAGCGTGGCGCAGGATGAAGAAGAAACCGCGCCGCCGCATCTGATGAGCGGGCATCACGCCTGCCCATGCTGCAGCGAGCGCGGCGAATAGTCTCGTTGCGATAATTTACGCGGCTTCGGGCCAGGCCAGTGGAAACCGGACTTCCACCAGCAGGCCTTGCTCGCCGTCGGCTGCGTCCAGCCGGATCTTTCCGCTATGCTGGAGCACTACCGATCTGGCAATTGCCAGCCCCAGTCCGCTGCCGCTCTGGGTCTGGTCGGGATTGCGGAAGAAGCGGTCGAACACGCGCTCGCGCAGCGCCGGGGCGATTCCCGGACCTTCGTCGGCGATGCTCAAGACTACCTCGTCCTGCTCATGGCGCAGGCCCACCGTCACGACGCCGCCCGCCGGACTGTACTTGATGGCGTTGTCGACCAGGTTGTCGATCAGCGAGGTCAGGCTTTCGCGGCGGGCAAAGATAAAGAATTCATCTTCAGAGGTCAGCTCCAGCTCGATATGCCGCGCCTTGGCCAGCGCCGACAGTATCGCCAGCCGGTCCTGCACCAGCACGTCCAGCGCCAGCGGTTCCATGGAGACGCTGGCGGTGGCGTCGCTGCGCACCAGCAGCAGCAGCTGGCTGACCAGGCGGGTGGCGCGGTTGCTGCTGCTCAGTATGCCGTTGAGCAGTTCTTGCTGCTGGCCGTTTGCCGCCTGGCTTTGCAGCGCTTCGGCGTTGACGCGCATGGCAGCCAGCGGGGTGCGTAGCTCATGGGCGGCGTCGGCGATGAAGTTGCGTTCGCGCGCCACGCTGTCGCTGATGCGCAGCAGCAGGCCGTTGATCCGGTCTACCATCGAGCTCAGCTCCAGGTGTTTCGGTTTGAAGGCCAGCGGCGCCAGGTTGTGCGGGCCGCGGGCCGCCACCTCACGCGCAATCCGGCTCCACGGACGCAGGGCCACGCGGATCGACAGCCAGGCCGGCAGCAGCAGGAACGGCAGGCTGATCAGCAAGGGCAAGGAATAATAGCCGCGCGAATTCATGTCGACCAGCATGTCCAGGGCATCCGCCGGCACGATGATGGTGACGCGCGTATCCGAATGCGGCGATTGCACGGTGCGGGCGCGCCAGCGCACGCCGTTGGCGTAGATGGTTTCCGCATCGTCGAGGCGGCTGTTGTGGATGCCGGCCGGAATATCCTCGGACTGGTAGATCAGCCGGTCCCCTTGCTGCACCCGGATGCTAGGCGACAGTTTCGGCGTATCGCCGCCGACGCCGTAGCCTTCACGTACCGCCTGGTCGATCATGTGCAGCACCTTGAACTGGCGCTCCGGCTCGTCGGCCAGGTTATCGGCGACGCCCAGGATCGCCTCGTAGGTGCGGTCCAGGTTGATCGGACCGGGCGCGCGGCTGGTCTCGAACATGGCGTAGCCGATGAACAAGCTCCACAGCACCGTCAGCAGCAGCATCTGGGCCAGCAACAGACGCCGCACCAGAGTCGGCCGCAGCAGCCAGTTCCACCCGCGCAGCATCATTTGCGCAGGCTGCGGGCCGGCGCCTGCAGGTCGATCACGAAACCGACGCCGCGCACGGTGCGGATATAGCCGTCGCCTATCTTGCGCCGCAGATTCGCCATGTGCACGTCCAGAGTATTGCTGGCGTTGCCTTGGCCGCCGGGCAGCGCCAACTCTTCCAGGATGCGGCGCGTCACCACCCGGTCGGCGCGGATCAGCAGGGTGCTGAGCAAGGCGTATTCGCTGGCGGTCAGCTCTACCGGCCGTTCCTGCACGGTCACGCGGCGGGTCGGCGCATGCAGCGACAGGCCGCGCAAGTCCAGGGTATCGCCGTCAAAGCCGTAGCTGCGGCGGGCCAGGGCCCTGACGCGCGACAACAGCTCGTCCAGCACGAAAGGCTTGACCAGATAATCGTCGGCGCCGGTGTCGAGGCCGAGCAGGCGGTCGTTGATGGCGTCGCGCGCGCTCAGGATGATCACCGGCAAGCCGTTCTTCTCACGCCGCAAGCGCGTCAGCAGGCTCAGGCCGTCGCCGTCCGGCAGGCCGAGATCCAGCAGCACCAGGTCGCAGGTGTCGGATTCCAGGGTGCGCTGCGCGTCCGCCAGCTGGCGCACCCAGACCACGTCCATGCCTTGGTCGGAGAGGGCAATGCGGACACCGTTGCCTAGGTCCAGGTCATCTTCAATCAACAGTATTTTCATATTTTGCTATTTAAGCATCTTAACGTGAAGAAAACCTGAAGAGCGCTGCTTGCGGCGGCGTCTTCAGCAAACGTTCATGAACGGCTCATGTTTTCTTCATATCACCCACGGATACTGCTGAATTGACCATTCCCGTATGGCTGCGGAGCGCGCCATATCCATCCGACCAGGAAGCCGACCATGAAAAAACGCTATATCAAGCCTGCCCGTTCCCGCAATTTCCATGTCATCACGAATACTCTTTTGTCGATCGGCGTGCTGCTGGCGCTGCTGGCCATCGGCCTGCTGGCGGCCAGGAGCGCCCATGCCGAAGATGCCAAGTCCGGCGCCAAGGCCGCGTCAACCGAAAACACACTCATCATAGGCGCCGGTGCTGCTTTCGGCCCGCGTTATTCCGGCTCTGACCAGAACATGGCAGGACCGCTCCTGCTGCTCGACTATTCCACATCCAGCGGCTTCTTCGCCAGCACCATGCGCGGCCTCGGTTATGGCAGCACGATCGGCGCCTTCAACTATAGCGCAGCCTTGGGTTATCGCGGTGGACGCGAAGAGAAGGATGAGAGCGATTTCGGCTTCAGCAGCGGCAGCACGCGCCTGCGCGGCATGGGCGATATCAAGGGCTCGGCCAGCGCTATCCTGAGCCTGGGCTATACCCCGGTCGAATGGCTGAACCTGAGTGTCACGGCGGATCTCGCGCTGTCGCAGAGAAACAACGGCAATGCCCTCCATTTCGGCGTTTCCAGCCCGTTCTACTCCGGCCCCAGCGATAAGTTGACACTGGCGGCGACGGCCAGCGTCGGCGACAACAAATACATGCAGACCTATTACGGCGTGACCAGCCTGCAGCATCAGAATTCCGGCTACCGTGCTTTTAAGCCGAAGAGCGGCTTGTACGAAGTGAATGCCAGCCTGAGCTGGGAACACCGCTTCGATGCCAAATGGGCGCTGCAGACCATGGTGGGGGCGACGCGCTTGCAGGGCGATGCTGCCAAGAGCCCGCTGGCCAGCCGCAGGCTGTCGCCGAATGCCGCCATTTATCTTACCTACACTTATTAAGGCGACATTGAACTTCGCTAAAGATGGAAAGCATATGGACAGCGCGGACATGATCCTGATTACCGGCGCCACCGGATTCCTGGGCGGCGCCACCGTGGTGCAAGCCATCCAGGCCGGACTGGCGCCGCGCCTGCTGCTGCTGGTGCGCGCGCAGGACCCGGCGCAAGGCATGGATCGCCTGCAGGTCCAGCTGAAGCGGCTCGGCGCCGGCGACAGCGAGCTGGCGCAGCTGCGTCTGTCGCAAATACTGTGCGGCGACTTGTCCGCGCTTGACGGCATTGCCGCCGATCCGCGCCTGCAGCGGGTGTCGACCGTGATTCATTGCGCCGCCCTGGCTACATTCGCCAACCATCCGGCGCTGGAAACAACCAATGTCGACGGCACGCTGGCGCTGGCGGCAATGATGCAGGGCCGTCCCCGCTTGCGGCGTTTCCTCTACGTCGGCACCGCCATGGCTTGCGGCACGCATTCGGCCAGCGACCACAGCATTCCGGAAATCGCCAATCTGTCTCTGGCGCAGGAAGATCACCTGGTGCCGTATACCCGTTCCAAGGCGATCGGCGAGCGCCTGCTGCGGCAGCGTTTTCCGCAACTGCCGTTGGTGGTGCTGCGGCCCTCGATCGTGGTCGGCCACACCAAGCTGGGCTGCACTCCCTCGCAAAGCATTTTCTGGGTTTTCATGGCGTGGCAAAAGCTGGGCGCGCTGACGGCTGCGATGCATGACAAGATCGACGTGGTGCCGGTCGACTGGTGCGCCGGCGCGATCTTGCATCTGGCCCTCAAGGACAAGCTGGCGCAGCCGGTGTTCCATCTGTCGGCCGGAACCCAGTCTAGCCGCTCGTTCCGCCAGATCGACAGCGCGCTGGCGGTGGCCGGCATGGGCAATGTCTGCGGCCGCGATTACGAACAGATCGGGGTCGGAAAAATAGACCTGCTGCTGCCGCGCATCAAGATCCGCATCCCGGACTGCAGTCCGCGGCTGCTGATGCGGGCATTGAAGCTGTACGGGGAATTCGCCAAGCTCAACTACGTGTTCTGCAACAAAAACCTGCTGGCTGAAGGCGTGCCAAGCGCGCCGCCATTCACGGACTATATCGGCCTGTGCGCAACCAGCACCAGGCATATCCCCATCGGCGAGCAGATGAAATGGGATTTCAAGTAAGCGTTTCGGCCCCTAAGATCCGCTGAACCAGTTATAGCCCTGGTCTTCCCAATAGCCGCCGGGATTTTCATTGGTGACGAAGATCGCCGCTATGTGCTTGGGATTCTTGAAGCCCAGCTTGGTCGGCACCCGCAGTTTCAACGGATAACCGTATTCGGTCGGCAGCGGTTCCTGGCCGAAATCCAGCGCCAGTATGGTCTGCGGATGCAAGGCGGTCGCCATGTCGATGCTGGAGTAATAGCGGTCGGCGCATTTGAAGCCGACATATTTTGCCGTGGTATCGGCGCCGATATGCGCCAGGAAGGTGCGGAACGGCACGCCGCTCCACTGGCCGATGGCGCTCCAGCCTTCGATGCAGATGTGGCGCGTGATCTGCGACGCCTGCGGCAAGACGCGCAGTTGCGCCAGGTTCCAGCTGCGCTTGTCGCGCACCAGGCCGGAGACCTCCAGCTTATAGGTATCGCCATCGATTTCCGGCGCCGAGTCGGCGTCGTAGAAAGCGTTGAACGGAAATGGCTTGGTGATCATGCTGGCCGGATAAGTCGGCGCCAGATGATTGGGGCGGAACAGCATGCTCTGCACGCGGTCGTTCCAGCGCGACATGGCCCACAATACCTTGTCGACTTGGTCGCCATCCTGCAGGTTGCAGCCGGACAGCAGCGATAATGCGCCCAGCGACAGGCCGGAGCGCAAGAACAAACGGCGTTGCAGCTGCACCAGCTCCGGCTGCAGTTCACGGTTTTTCGGCAGGACTTTTTTCTTGTCGCTCATGCTTGCTGCTCCTGTTTCGGCGGCTTCTTGCCAGCGTGGCGCGGCGCCCGCCCGCTCAGCATCGGCAGCAGCGTGCTCGGTACGATCAACACCAGCGCCAGATGCACCACCACGAAGGCGACGATGCCGGCCATCGCCACGAAGTGCACGCGGCGCGCTACGTCGTAGCCGCCGAACAGATCGACCAGGCTATCCAGCTGCACCGGTTTCCAGATCGACAGGCCGGACGCCACCACCAGCACACCCAGCAGCAGCACCGCGATATACATCAGGCGCTGCACAGCGTTGTAGATGCCGGGCTGATGCGCCAGCTTGAAGGTCAGCGCGTCTTTCACATCACGTAACAGATCGCGCGCCCGCAGCGGCAGGAAATGGCGGCGGAAATGGCCGGCCAGCAGGCCGTAGCCCAGATAGACCAGGCCATTCACCACCAGCAGCCACATTGCCGCCAGATGCCAGGCGATTGCCCCGCCCAGCCAGCCGCCGAGCGTGGCCCAGCGCGGGAAGTCAAAGCCGAACAGCGGCGAAGCGTTGTAAATCGCCCAGCCGCTCATCACCATGCAGACGATGGCAAAGGCGTTGATCCAATGGGCCACCCGCACCAGCAGCGGATGGATGATGCGGCGGGTTTGGTCGGCAGTCGCCATGAATACACCTTGTCAAGAATCGCTGCGGGCAAGCCCGCAAAACGCATTGCAAAATTCAATTACATCGGCGGCACTACGCCATCGACGCCAACCGTGGCGCGGCCTACGACATCGCTGCCGTCGGCGGCCTTGCTGACAAAAAATACGCCATGCGCGCCGGGCACAAGCAGGCTGCGGTCACCCTTGTTGAGGCTGACGATAGGGACATCGGCCGGCACCACGATTTTCTTTTCGCCATCGGGATACTTGACCGTGATGGTGCGCCCGCTGGTCACCACCACATCGCCGACGGTGCCGTTGGTCATGCTGCTCTTCTTGCCCAGGTCCCAGGCATAATGGCCTTCACCCATCTTCATGCCGGCCGGGAAGACGTGCACTTCCAGCGCCTTCAGGCTGCCGTCAGGCAGCGGCACTGCGGCGCTGCCGATGAAGCTGTCGGACTTGATATCGGTGATGGCGGCGTGGCTGACCGAGAACAGCATCAGGTCCGGCGCCAGTTTCAGGGTCAGCTTCTTGCCGGCCTTGGTGCTGACTTCGAGATTGTCGGTGTTGACTTTTTCAATCGTGGCGCGCACCCGCACCGGCGGGGCCGCGGCAGGAGTCTGGGCAATGGCGGCGTTGCCATAAGCCAGGAAAGTCGATGCGGCCAGGGCGGGCACGAGCCGGCGCAGGAGTTGTGCAGTTGTCATGGGATCAGTCTCGGTGGTTGCTGGGAAGTCCAGTCTAGGCGCGCCGCAATGTCTTATCGGTGACATATGAATGACAATATTGTCATTCTTCTCGGCAAGCGAATTGATAGAATGGACCTAATCAAATCAAGGACATAGCATGGCTATCCTCGTCATCGAAGACGACCCCAAGACCGGCGCTTACCTCAAGAAGGGCCTGCGCGAATCCGGCTATGCGGTCGACCTGATACGCAACGGCAGCGACGGCCTGCACATGGCGCTGGAGAATTCCTACGACCTGGTGGTGCTGGACGTCATGCTGCCCGGCACCGACGGCTGGAAGATCATGGGGGCGATCCGCGCCCGCCGCGATCTGCCGGTTATCTTCCTGACTGCGCGCGATCATGTGAACGACCGCATCCGCGGACTGAAGCTGGGCGCCGATGATTACCTGGTCAAGCCGTTTTCGTTTACCGAACTGCTGCTGCGCATCCGCACCCTGCTGCGCCGCGGCGTGGTGCGCGAAGCGCATGAGCTGGATTTTTTCCAGGTGGCCGACCTGCAGCTCGACCTGCTGCGCCGCAGGGTCACCCGCCAGGGCATCGACATCGTCCTCACCAACAAGGAATTCCTGCTGCTGCACCTGCTGGTCAAGCGCCAGAATGAAGCCTTGTCGCGCACCGTCATCGCTTCCGAAGTGTGGGACATGAATTTCGACAGCGACACCAATGTCGTCGATGTCGCCATCAAGCGCCTGCGCGCCAAGATCGACAATCCCTTCGAGCACAAGCTGATCCACACGGTGCGCAGCATCGGCTACATGTTTTCGGAAAACCCATGAAGCTCTGGCGCAGCCTTTCGCTGACCGCGCGCGTCACTTTCCTGTTTGCGCTGATCGCCTGCGCCGTCGTCACCAGTCTCGGCATGTACCTGTATTCGTCGACACGGCAGGCGCTGGAAGCCCGCGCCGATTATTCGCTGATCGGCAGGGTGGAACATTTCCGCACGCTGCTGCACGACCTCTACAACGTCAAGCAGATGGAAGATCGGCCGGCGCTGTTTGAAACCATGCTGGGCAGCGAACAGGATGTGCTGATGTTCAGCTATCCGGGCCAGGCGCCGTTCGTGCGCGTCAATCCCGACAACATGACGCCGCCGCCGATGACGCCGGTGGGCCTCAAGCAGCCGCTGACGCTGGCCACGCTGCAAGCCGGCGAACGTGCCGACGGCGTGCGCGTGCGCTGGATCTCGACCGAGGCCGAAGTGGGCGGCGACGGCAGCAAGGTCGTGATCGTCGGCGCCCATGTAATGACGCAGGAATCGCATATTCTTGCCGCCTATTACTGGCAGGTGATCGCTGCCGCAGCGGTATCGGTGCTGCTGACGGCGCTGCTCGGCTTCCTGGTGCTGAAGCGCGGTTTCCGGCCGCTGAGCGCGATGGCCGAGCGCGCCGCCGAAGTCAGTCCGACCAATATCGCGATCCGCCTGCGCGAAGAAGATGCGCCACAGGAGCTGCGGCTGCTGGCGGCCTCCTTCAACGCCATGCTGGACCGGTTGTCCGACGGCTATGAGCATCTGTCGCAGTTTTCCGCCGACCTCGCGCATGAGATCCGCACGCCGATCGGCGCCCTGATGGGGCAGACCCAGGTCACGCTCAACAAGGTGCGCAATGCCGGCGAATACCAGCAAGTGCTGGAATCTAACCTGGAAGAGCTGCAGCGCTTGAGTCGCATCGTCGAAAACATCCTGTTCCTGGCGCACGCCGACCACGCCGGTCTCTCCGTCGAGAAAACCTCGCTGGCGCTGGCCGATGAGCTGCACAAGATCGCCGAGTATTTTGAAGGCGTGGCGGAAGAACGCGGCATCAGGCTGGTGGTGGAGGCCAGCGGCGAGCTGGAAGCCAGCCCGGTCATGTGGCGCCGCGCCGTCAGCAATCTGGTGGTGAACGCAGTGCGCTATGCGCTGCCGGGCAGCACCGTGCTGTTAAGCGGCAAGCCGCAGGCGCAGGGCATCTGCATCGAAGTGGAAAATCAGGGAGATACCATCCCGCAAGAGCAGCTGGACCGCCTGTTCGATCGTTTCTACCGCGGCGACAAGTCGCGCAGCGAATTTACAGAATCGAACGGCCTGGGGCTGGCGATCGTGCGCGCCATCATGCTGGTGCACGGCGGCAGCGCCGAGGTGGCTTGTTCGGCCGAAGGAGTGATCCGCTTCAGCCTGTACTTCCCGCAGCAGCAAGATCGTGTACAGGAGCTGAAGGTGCGAACCGGGTAGGGTGGGCAAGTTTTTTGCCCACGCGTGACGGCAGATGTGCATGGGACCTTCGATCTCACGCGTGGGCACAGGTGCCCACCCTACATTCATGGATCAATTAGCGCAGGCGCGCCATCTCCAACGCCATGCTCAGCTTGCCGAAGCGAGCGGTGATGTCTTCGAAAGCCTTTTGCTTTTGCGCGGTGCTCAGCTTGGTGTCGTACATGTTGGAGCGCAGCAGGCCGAACATGGTGAGATCGGCGATCGGCTTCAGTTGCGCATCGGTGGAATGCTGGAAGCCCGACAGGTCGAGGATCTTTTGCAGCACGTCCGGCTGGCTGGCCGGATTCTTCGGCTTGCCGTAGGTGACAAAGAACTCTTCGATGCGGGCCTTGCTGGCGGCCGGCAAATCCTTGCGGTACAGCAGCGGGTCGTTAGGAATCAGCGGCGACGACCAGATTATGCGCAGCTTGCTGAGCTGTTCCGGCGATTCCTTTTTCAGGCGCTCCAGTTCTTCGGTATTGTTGGTGGCGACATCGACCTGGCCGTTGATCACCGCCTGCAGGTTCTTCTTGTGGTTGCCGACCACGATGCTCTTGAACAGCCGCTCCGGTTCCACCTTGTTCTTGGCGAAGGCGTAGTAGGCTGGCACCAGGTAACCCGAGGTCGAGCTCTTGTCGCCATCGTAGAAGCTATACACGCCCTTGTTGGCCAGGATGTCCTCGAACGACTTGATCGGGCTCTTGGCGGGCGTGATCAGCACCGAGTTGTAACCGTGCGAACCGTCTTGCTTGACCATCTGGGCGAACACGGTCGACTGATTGTCTTCCACCGCTTCCAGCGCGATCTTGCTGCTCAGCCAGGCCACCTGGATGGTATTGGTTTTCAGGCCGTTCAGGATGTCGTTGTAGTTGGTCGACACCACCGTGCGTACTTCCATCTTGGTGTACTTGGCAAAGTCGTCGATCACCGGCTGCCAGCGCTTTTGCGTGTCTTCGGCGGTGGTGGTGGCGATCAGGCCGATGGCGATCTTGCGCGGATTGTCGTCATCCTTGGCAACTGCGCGCGGCACGACGCAGTACATGGCGATGGAGCTCAGCAAGAGAGCGGTTTTCAGTA
Source organism: Collimonas pratensis (assembly GCF_001584185.1). Lineage (GTDB taxonomy): Bacteria > Pseudomonadota > Gammaproteobacteria > Burkholderiales > Burkholderiaceae_D > Collimonas > Collimonas pratensis. The sequence goes on from NZ_CP013234.1 coordinate 182,642, forward strand.
ATTTTTTCATTGTTGCCTATCTGACTATTTCGAGGTGATGGAAAACCGAGGTGATGAAAACATACAGCAGCGGCCGCGCTGGGCGGCCGCATAAATTCATGCGAGGAATATGCGCCGGTTCCCGCGCAGGAACCGGCTGGCCGGTCGCGGACCGGCGGCAGAGACGGGATCAGCCCAGCAGCGCTGTGTCGCTCTTGCCGTACTTGAGGCTGGCTTCCGACGGCATCCAGTTGCCGGTCTGCTCGTTGCGGCCTTGCAGCAGGAAACGCGGCGCTGCGGTCGGAATCTGTTCGGCCGCCAGTTTCGACAGGTCGCCGATCTTGCCCTTCTTCATGCGGTTGACGATCATGCCCAGCTGGGTGTCGGCGAAATCGCGCAGCATGTCGTAGTCGCCATCGCTGTCGCCAGCCACGAAAATCGGACCGTAGCCTTTGCTGGCCACCAGTTCCTTCTTGATCACTTCCGTCTTGCCAGGGCCCCAGTTGAGCGGCCAGCCGGCCTTGTACTGGTTGACGAAGACGCCGTTGGCGCTTTCCAGGCGCAGGCCCAGCACGTGTTCACGCTTGACGTTGTAGCCATACTTCGGCGTGGTGGCGAACACTGCCACCACATCTTCCAGCGAAGCCGAGCTGACGTAGACGTCGATGCCGCTCTGCTGCAAGGCGTCCATCAAGGTGGCGATTTCAGTACACAGGCGGATGCCGTGGAAATGCGTAGTGCTGACAACACCGGCTTTACCTGGCTGCGCCGTCGGGCTGGTGTACTTGGTCTTGACCAGGCCCAGACCGAGATTGTGATCGTTGGATGCTTCCGCCAGTTTCTGCACTTCTGCCACCGACATGTTGGTGAAGAAGTAGATCACCCATGGGTAGCCGACGTTGACACCGTAAGTCTCGTTGACTGCTTCGTACAAGTAATACAGCTTGGCACGGAAGTCCTGGAACTGCACGGTATCGCGGACTTCTTCCAGCTTCTTGTCGCCCTTGAATTTGTCACAGTTCTCATACAGGTATTGATAGTCGCTGTCGATGTCGCTACAGATTGCTTCCAGGTCCACGCTCTGGCCGGCGGCGTTCTTGAAGTCGGCGGCAAACGGGCCGGCCGGTACGTTCTGGCGAATGATCGCAGCCATTTCCTGCGGCGTCAGCTTGAAAGAGAGCGTGTTGATCTGGTACATCAGCAACGCTTCTTCGGTGTCGTTCATGATGCTGGTGTTGTCCCAGTCGAACACCGCGTAGGGACGGCGCTTGCGATTGTAGCTGGCGCTGCTGTTGCCGTTGCGCGCCAGCAGGGCTTGCAGCTGCTGGTGGTTGCGCTCGCCCCATTTGGCGCGGTCCAGTTTCAGGCCGGCGGCCTTGGCATCCTTCGCCAGCAGTTCTGCCGGCGCCAGCGCGGCGGCGGCCAGCCCCGCTACCAGGCCGCCGGTGAGCAGTGTGCGGCGTTTTTGCAAATTGGCAGTATCTTCCGGTTTTTTTACGCTTTTCATGATTGCGGCCTCCCTGTGCCAGTCGAAATATATTATTCAAAATATTGCCCACCGGAATTCTTTGTGCTTGCCAGTCGGGCAGCCGAATACACTAGCATATTTCCATTTAGAAACGTAGCTGAATAGCACACAAGTCCCAAAAGAAACGTGCTTATCATCATGTGCAAGAGCCATGCCGAGCTCTGCCGGTCTGGCGATTTTCAGCTATGCTCAAGGTTCCGCCGGGCAATGCGTGTGCCGCGGCCAGACCTGTGCGAGGTGCTGCTGATGAAGTTGTGGGTAAATCCGGAGCTAAGCTGCTGTCTGCCGTGCTGTTGTGGCGCGGACTACCTTTCGTTTGCAGTGGTAAGCCATGACGGCTGACGACAGCGCTGTCAGCGATGTGCTGATCGTCGGCGCCGGCCCGGCCGGTTCGCACCTGGCTTATCTGCTGGCGCAGCAGGGTCTGCAGGTGACCATCATCGACAAGCAGGCATTTCCGCGCGCGAAGGTGTGCGGCGGCGGTTTGTCGCGCAAAGCCATGGACCTGCTTGGTTTCGAACTCGGCGCCGCCATGCATCAGCCGATCGGCGGCGCCATTCTTACTTACGGCAACCGCGGTGCCGTGCTCAAGGAAATGCAGCCGATGGCCGCCTGCACCGTGGTGCGCAGTGAATTCGACCAGATGCTGCTGGAGCGCGCTTGCGCCAAAGGTGTGCGCTTCTGCCCAGAAACGGCGTTTGTCGATGCCGCCGAATCAGCGGACGGCATCAGCGTGACGACCAGCCGCGGGATATTGCGCAGCCGTTTGCTGCTGGCTGCGGATGGCGCCGCCAGCGCCGTCCGCAACCGCCTGTTCGGCAAGGATCTGGTGGCTTATGTACCGGCGCTGGAGGCCATGGTCTGGCCCGAGGAAGGCGCACTGGAGCGCTTCGGCCAGCGCGCGCTGTTCGACTTCGACGGCATGCCGCACGGCTACGGCTGGATCTTCCCGAAGCGCGATCATTTCAATGTCGGTGTGTACTCACCTTTCGGCGGCACTGCCTTGCGCCAGCATCTGGACCGCTTTACCGCGGCCTACGCTAGCCTGCAGCGGCCGCACAAAGTCGAGTACCAAGGCTATATCATCCCCCTGGCCAATCGCCGCCGGCTATTCCAGCGCGGCCGCGTGTGGCTGCTGGGCGATGCCGCCGGGCTGGCGGAAGCCTTGTTCGGTGAAGGGATTTATTTCGCTTTGAAAACCGCGACGCTGGCTGCCCGGGCGATCGCCGCGGATGGCTTGCGCGGCGATTCCATGGCGTACAGCCGGCTGTTGCAGCGTGAACTGCTGCCGGAACTGCGCGCCGCGAACTGGATGGCGCAACTGGTCTATCGTTTTCCGAAACTGGCTTTTTCTCACCTGGTGCTGAACCAGCGCATCAACCAGGATTTTGCCGGCCTGATCAGCGGCGAGATGGGTTACCGCGATTGCCTGCGCAAGACCTTGCTGGGATTTCCGCGCTGGCTGATGCCGAGCACGGCGCCGGATGCGGCAAGGATTGATTCTTGCTAGCCCAAGTGCTTGCTACAGCCCTACCCGACACCTTATTTCCCACCCCAGCCCATGGATAAATCAATGACCGCGCAACGCCAGATCTTCCCCGATACCTTGGTTAAAAAATCCGCTCCTGCGTTGCTGGCGCTGTCGATGCTGATAGGCGCAGCACTGGTCTGCGGCCACGTCTTGGCCGCAACGCCGGCAGCGGCCAAAGCTACCGATACCCACGTCGATACCGATTCCATCATCAGCACCATCAACGCTTCGGAGCGTACGCGGCCGTTTCCGGTCGGCGAGAAGCTGGCGTATTTCGTCAATATCAAGGATGGCGACCAGGTGCGCTCGCCGTTCCGGGTCGCCTTTGCGGTCACCGGCATGGGCGTGTCGCCGGTGGCGGCGGGCGATATTCACGGCACCGGCCATCATCACATCCTGATCGATATGCCGATGCCGGCGGACATCAAGGCGCCGATCCCGTTCGATAAGCCGAACGAGTATCAGCACCAGCATTACAAGCATTTCGGCAACGGCGAAACCGAGACCCTGCTGGATCTGCCGGCCGGCAAGCATACGCTGCGGCTGCTGTTCGCCGATCATAACCACGTGCCTTACTATATTTCCAGCAAGGAGATTACGGTGACGGTGCTGGACAAGACGCACTAGTGGACTGTAACAGCCACTAATCAATCAGAAACCCGGCAGTCGCATGCTTTCCGGATCGCCGACCTCTGCCCGTTCGTGGCTCAGCAGCCAGGCCTTGCGTTCCAGGCCGCCGGCAAATCCGGTCAGCTTGCCGTCGGCCCCCACCACCCGGTGGCAGGGTACGATGATGGCAATCGGGTTGGTGGCGTTGGCGCTGCCTACCGCGCGCGCGGCGCCGTTGTGCTCGCCCAGCTGCAGGGCGAGTTTGCCGTAGGTGGTCATGCGCGCCGGCGGGATCTGGCGCAGCGCGGTCCAGACCCGCTGCTGGAATTCCGTGCCGTTGGTGGCCACCGCAATATCCTTGAGCGCATCCAGCTGGCCGTTGAAATAGCGTTGCAAGGCAGGCTCGGCAGCTGACGGCGAACTGGCATCGCTCAGCGTGTAATGGCCGTAATGGGTGCCCAGCAAGTTGCGCATGCGCGGCTCATAGTCTTCAAAGTCCAGTGCCCGCACGCGGTCCTGGCTGTCGGTGACCAGCAGGATGACGCCGATGGGCGAGGCGACGCGGTGTAGGAATAGATTCATGATGGTGCTCCTGTCAGATAGCGGTGCTTAGCTTATGGTGACAGTTTACAGATACATGGGCTTCCATGCACCCTGAGTCTTGCGGTCGAATTCGATTTCGGTCCAATCCCGAATTATAAAAGCGATGCTGCCAAAGCTTGAACCGCATCGCCATGTGCAACTATTGAAAAAAAAACGCCCACTTGTAAAAGTGGGCGTTTTGCAAAGGATATTTTTGCTTGCCAGAAGAGACTGAATTACTGGCGCAGGATTTTTAAATTAGCGCTTGAAGCGTGCTTCAGCCAGCTTGTCGGCCACGACGCTGGTAGGCAAGCCTTCCGAGTTGGCGCGCTTGAAGATTTCCGACAAGGTGACGCCGATTTCGCGCACATGCGCTTCGACATCGGCTTCCGGCTTTTCGTAGTACTCGTAGCAGACCTTGATGATGCCGCCGGCGTTGATCACGAAATCCGGCACGTACAAGATTTCCTTGCGGCGCAGCAGTTCGCCGACTTCAGCGGTGGCCAGCTGGTTGTTGGCGGCGCCGGCGACGATTTTGGCCTTCAGCCGCGTCAGGGTAGCCGGGTTGAGCGTGGCGCCCAGCGCGCACGGCGCGTAGATGTCGGCTTGCACATCGTAGATGGCGTCGGTTGCCACGACTTCGGCGCCGAACTCGGCGCGTGCGCGTTCCAGCGCGGCCTGGTCGATGTCGGTGACGATCAGCTTGGCGCCGGCTTCATGCAGGCGGCGCGCATAGTCGTAGCCGACGTTGCCCAGGCCCTGCACAGCAACGGTCAGGCCTTGCAGCGAATCGCGGCCCAGGTAGTGCTTGACGGCTGCTTGCGCGCCGACGAAGCAGCCCAGCGCGGTGAACGGCGACGGATCGCCGCTGGCGCCCAGGCCTGCAACATATTTTGTCTTGGTGGCGATATGCGCCATGTCGGCCGGGCTGGTGCCGACGTCTTCCGCCGTGACGTAGCGGCCGCCCAGGCGCTCCAGGGCTTCGCCCATGGCTTCGAACAATGCTGGTGTCTTGGCAGTCTTGGGATTGCCGATGATGACGCTCTTGCCGCCGCCGATAGGCAGGCCGGCAACCGCGTTCTTGTATGTCATGCCGCGCGACAGGCGCAGGACGTCGTTGACGGCCACTGCTTCGCTGGCGTAGTCCCACATGCGGCAACCACCCATGGCCGGGCCGAGATTGGTGTTGTGGACTGCGATGATGCCTCTGAGGCCGGATTTTTCTTCGGAAACGAAGACCACTTGTTCGTGGTTGTCGAAATTCAATTCATTGAAAATGAAGGTGCTCATGCTTTTGGCTCCGTACGAATAGCATTCGCGCGTCCGGGTAGGGCGGGCTATGGTTTTCCGTTGTTCTCTAGGGTTAAGGTCGGTAATACGGGTGTCTGCGGCAGGTTGGCGCCGGCAGACTGGTACGGCCGTGATTGTGTCACGCAGGCGTGAGTGTAATTTATCGCTATGTGAAACTCAATTGAGTTCGCGAGACGATCTAAGATAAGTCGCAATTTATTATTAAAAAGATAATTATATCTCGAGAGAATGGCAATATGGTCACCAAAAATGCGGCTTTTATAGTTTGAACTATAATGGACTAGCTAAACGAACTAGCTCAATGAACTAGATTGAAGGAGGGTTGCCATGTTCCAGGAAATCGGTGCTTTCGATGCCAAAGCCAAATTGTCCGAGCTGCTGCGGGGGGTAGGGCATGGGCAACGCTATACGATAACTGTCAGGGGAAAACCGGTCGCCGATCTGGTTCCTAGCGAAACATCTGCGCATACCGAGGCCCAGGCAGCGGTAGCCGCCATGCAAGCTTTCAAGAAAATAACGGGTGTCAGTAATGAGGACGTCAGCGAGATGATTTCTGAAGGTCGCCGATGACTTTAGTGCTAGACGCTTCTGCGGCGCTGGCGTGGATATATGCGCGTGAGAAAGCGGATGAAGCAGCGTGCGCGGAGCGGATATTGCTAGAGATGGCCGAGACAGCGATTATCGTGCCCGCGCTATGGCATATCGAAATTGCAAATGCGCTGCTGACAGGCGAGCGACGCAAGATCATCACGGAAGCGCAGGCGTTTGACTATCTGGCGCGATTGGCGCGGCTGCCAATCGTAGTCGACAACGTATTGCTGGCTACGCGTCACGAACAGATAATGGCTTTGGCGCGGGCATACAAGTTGAGCGCCTATGACGCTACTTACCTGGAGTTGGCGTTGCGGACGGGAGCAGCTTTGGCAACGTTTGACGGCAAGCTCGCGGCAGCGATGCAAGGTGCCGGCGGCAGGGTGTTCGCGTGAGTGGAAATTTCTCCGCTAGCCGTATAAATTAAGTTGGCGCGCGCTTTGGCGTATCGCCCACGTTTTTCCTATAAATGCGCGTTACTCCTCTTCACCACGCGCAGCCGCTTCCCGCAGCTTGTCTTTCTTGCTCTTGCGCTTGCCTTTGATGCCACCGTTGGCGGCATCGGCCGGCGCTGCCGGCGCCGTGGCGACATCGACCGGCTCGAAACCAGCTATCTGCTCGCGCTCGCATTTCAGGTGATGGCGTTTCTCGATCAGGTGGAAGTGGGCCTCGGTATCGGCGCTGACGAAGCTGATGGCGATGCCGCTCTTGCCGGCGCGGCCGGTGCGGCCGATACGATGGGTGTAGTCCACCGCCGAGCGCGGCAGGTCATAGTTCAGCACCACCGGCAGCTGCGCGATATCGATGCCGCGTGCGGCGACGTCGGTGGCGACCAGCACTTGCAGCTTGCTGGCCTTGAAATCCGCCAACACTTCATCGCGCGCACCCTGGCTGAACTCACCATGAAAGGCCGCGGCCTTGATACCGGCGCGCTGCAGTTTTTCGGCGATATGCTCCGCCGAATACTTGGTGGCGACAAACACCAGCACGCGGCCCCATTTATTCTCTTTCAGCAGATGCCGCAGCAGCTGCGTGCGGCGGCCGGCGTCGACCATGATTGCGCGCTGTTCGATGTCCGGCTGGTTCTGCGCCAGCGCCGGCACCGCGATACGCACCGGCTGGTGCAGCATGCGGCCGGCCAGCGCATGCACCGCGGTCGGGAAGGTGGCAGAGAAAAACAGGCTTTGGCGCTGCGCCGGCAATAGCGCCAGGATGCGGTTGATCTCGTCGCTGAAACCCATGTCCAGCAGACGGTCAGCCTCGTCCAGCACCAGCGACGCCACCTCCGACAGCTTCAAGGCGTTATGTTCGACCAGGTCGAGCAAGCGGCCTGGCGTCGCCACCGCCAGGTCGACGCCGCCGCGCAGGTCCATCATCTGCGGATTGATCGAGACGCCGCCGAACAAGGCCGCGATCTTCAACTGCTGCGGACAGGCTTGCGCCAGGGTACGGATGGTCTCCGCCGTTTGCTGCGCCAGTTCGCGGGTCGGCACCAGGATCAGCACGCGCAGCTTGCGCGGCGTGGCAGGGGCGTGTTGCAGGAACTGCAGCAGCGGCAAGGCAAATGCAGCAGTCTTGCCGGAACCAGTCTGCGCCGCAGCCAGGACATCGGCGCCGCCTAATATTGCCGGAATGGCGGCGACCTGAACCGGGGTTGGCGTGGCATACCCTCGCTCGGCAACGGCGTGCAAGATGGCAGGGGACAAGCCCAGAGAGGAAAATGACATGGCAACGGGCCGTAAAGCTTGTAGGGTCGTCATCTTACCATTTGCGCCAAACGAACAATCCAGCGCATTTAATTGGGGTCAGAGTCGAATTATTGTTATTTATTTGACTCTGACCCTAATTAACGAGTTGCTGTATGCACGTCGGCTTTCAGGTCAGCGGCGCCAGCAACAGCTGTAGGTCTTCGCTGCTGAACTTGGTTTCAAGCGCGGTATCGCTGCCCAGCACGCCTTCCGCCAGGGCGCTTTTGCGCGCCTGCAGATCGATGATGCGCTCTTCGATGCTGCCTTCCACCACGATCTTGTAGACAAATACCGTCTGCTCCTGGCTGATGCGGTGGGCGCGCGCCGTGGCTTGTTCCTGCACCGCCGGATTCCACCACGGATCCATGTGGATCACGGTATCGGCCGCAGTCAGGTTGAGGCCGACGCCGCCGGCTTTCAGGCTGATCAGCAGCAGCGGCACGGTCTTGCTCTGGAATTCTGCGACCAGGGCACCGCGCTGCGCCGGCGGTGTTTTGCCGGTCAAGGCCAGCCACGGCAGTTGCAGCTGTGCGAGTTCGAGCGCGATCAGGTCCAGCATTTCGGTGAATTGCGAAAATACCAGGATGCGGCGGCCTTCCGCCACCAGCGCCGGCAGCATGTCGCGCAGCAGCTCCAGCTTGGCGCGCTCCATGCCCGGTTCGTGCTGCATGTGTTTCAACAGGAAGGGGTCGCAGCACACCTGGCGCAGCTTGAGCAGCGCATCGAGGATGGTGATCTGGCCGCCGGCAAAGCCCTTGCGCTTGAGCACGCCGCGTATCTGCTCGTCGGCCGCCACGCGCACACTTTCGTAGAGATCGCGCTGCTGTCCCTGCAATTGCACGCGCTTGATGGTTTCGCTGAGCGGCGGCAGTTCGCTCGCGACTTCATCCTTGCGCCTACGCAGGATGAAGGGCCTGACCCGCTGCGCCAGCAATTGTGCGCGCAAGGTCTGGCCGCCGATTTCAATCGGCTTGCGCCACAGGCGCGTGAAGCTGCGCATGTCGCCGAGGAAACCGGGCATCAGGAAATCGAACTGGGTCCACAACTCGCCCAAGTGATTTTCCAGCGGCGTGCCGGTGATGCACAGGCGGTGCCGCGCACGCAGGCGGCGTACGGCGCCTGCGCTGCGGGCGGTAGCGTTCTTGACGGTTTGCGCTTCGTCCAGGATCAGCAGATGGAAGGCTTGCGCTTCCAGCGCCGCGCGGTCGCGCCACAGCAGCGGATAAGTGGTGAGCACCAGATCGTGCTCGGCCATACGGGCAAAATCGCGCTGGCGTTCCGGCCCTTGCAAGGCCAGCACGCGCAAACCGGGCGCCATGCGCCGCGCTTCTGCCTGCCAGTTGAAAATCAGCGATGTCGGCAGCACTGCCAGCGCGGGCAGGTCGAGCCGGCCCGCCTGCTTTTCGATCAGCAGATGGGCCAGCGCCTGCGCAGTCTTTCCCAGTCCCATGTCGTCGGCCAGGATGCCGGCCAGATGTTGTTCGCGCAGGTATTGCAGCCAGGCGACGCCATGTAGCTGGTAGGGCCGCAGGGTGACGCCCAGTCCCGCCGGCGCTGCCACCGGCTGCGGCGTGCCGGCGCCGCGCAGTCGCTGCGCCAGCGCGCGCAGGCCGGCGTCGCCCTGCAGCTGCCAGCCACCGTGGACGCCGGCGCGTTGCACCTGGCTGTCGAGCAGGCTCTGACGCATGGCCTCCAGCCGGTAGGCATCCCAGGATGAGAGCGGCAGCGGGCCCTCCTTGCGCAGCGGATCGCTCAGCAATTCCAGCATGCTGCCGACGATCGCCTTGAGCGGCGCCGCCAGCGCATCTATCCGTTTGCCTCCAGGTGCGCGCAGCGTGATCAGGGCGTGGTCGTCGATTAGGGCCATTTTGGCGGCGTCCAGCCAGCGGCCGTCGCGTTGCAGCAGATGCGCCAGCAGCGGCGCCAGGTCAACCATTTCGCCGTCGATCTCGATGCCCAGGGTCAGTAGCCAGGAACCTTCGCCGGCCGGCAGGCCTAGGGCCGTGACACCCTGCTCGCGGCCGCGCATGCGGGTCGCGACTTCCTTGCTCAGGATTTCACCGGTGGCGGGGCTGAGCGTGAGATGCCAGGCGTCGACCGGCACGCTCTCGTGAGCAAAGCCGGGCAGCACCACGATAGACCAGCCTTTGGCTTGCAGCTCAGGCAGTTGTTCGGCCCAGAAATCGCCGAAGAAATCTTCCTGCACCAGCGTCCACAGCGAAGCCAGCCGTGTAGCGGCCGCTTGCTCCGCCTGCTCGTTGCGCCACTGCAGGGTGTCGCTTGGCAGCGGATACAAGCCCAGGTCCCAGACCAGGTCGAGTGCATCGGCTTCGGCGCCGAGGTCGCGTACCAGCAGGCGCTGGCCCTTGTCGTTTTCAACGGTCTGCGACGAGGCCGGGCGACGGTTCAGCAGCGTGGTCGGCGCGGCGGTTTCCCAGTAGAAGCCGTCGTCGGTGGCATAGGTCCAGCTGATTTGCGCCACGGTCACATTCGGACCGCGCGGCCCGAACGGGCCAGAAGGGCGCATGCCCAGCAAGCCGTCACCGCGGCCCAGGGTTTGCAAGGTCAGACGCGGCCGGAAGCGGCCGGCAGCGCTCATCGCGCGGCGAAGGACAGCTGCAGCCGGCCTAGTTCGCCGTACTGGATGGCGATTTCCTGCCTGACCGGCAGATCGAAGCTGCCGGCGTACGAGCCGGTGATCACGGCCTGTCCTGCCCGCAGACCTTGCCCGCGGCTGCGCAGGAATTCGGCCAGCCAATATAGCGGCGCGCGCGGATCGATGGCGGGATGTCGGCCTTGCAGCAGCCTGGTTTCTTCTTGGCCGGCGCCGGGGCTTGTGCCGATGCTGATGCTGATCGCCAGTTCGCCGGCGTTACGCGACTGTTCCATATCCACTTGCGGACCGAGGTACAGCCCTTGGTTGAGCAAGCCGTCCGCCAGGTTTTCGAAAAAATCCGCTTGCTCGGGATTGCCGTAGCGGCTGTCTATCAGTTCCAGCGCCAGATGCGTGGCGGCGATGGCGGCATCGATTTCTGCCGGCTGATAGGGAGCCGCGCGCGCCGGCAGGTCGCGGCCGAGGACAAAAGCCAGTTCCGGCTCGACTCGCACCTGGCCGTCGCGCGCCCATGCCAGGCAAGGGCTGCTGCGGTGGACGCTGGCGGCGTAGATAGGCGCCAGCACCGGTCGGCCCTCCGATGGCAAACCGCATTTCCAGGCGGCGACGCCTTGACCCAATTGTTGCGTCACGCCTGCCTGTATCGCCAGGGCTGCATCGGCATCCTGCGGTTGCAAGTTCGGAGGCAAGCGCTCGCCCGGTTGACCGCAGCGGCGGCGCTCGGCCAGGATGGCGGCGGCAAGGGTTGCTTGAGACGTCATGGCTTAAGGCTTGGTCCAGTAATGATATTGATACTGCGCAGTAAACCCGAGCTTGCCATAGAGTGCGACGGCCGCCTGGTTACTGACATGCACCTGCAGATAGGCGCTGCTTGCGCCCTGTACCTGGCCCCAGTTCAGCAGTGCAGTCACCAGCGTGGTGGCGGCGCCGCTGCGCCGCGCCGCCGGGGCGACCACGATATCGAACAGGCCGACCATGCCGTTCTCAGCCACCGCCAGGCCATAGGCGACCGCCCGGCCTGCAACCGTCAGCGTGGCGAACGCGGTCGGCATGGCAATCGCCGCGAGAATACGCTCATGGGCCGGCCGGGCCATCGCCGACAAGCCGTTCGCCTGTGCAAATCCCTCACTCCACTCCTGGCTCGCAGTCGTCTCTATCAATACCTCGTTCGCGGACCAGTTACGTGCCGCCAGCGTTACGGTCATCACCTGGGTCGGATCAATCATGTGATAGCCGGCCTGCTCCAGCACTGGTCCGGCATCCGCAGGCGCCAGCGGCGTGATGCGGAAAATCGCCGGCAAGCCGTGGCTGCCATAGAAATCTTCGGCCACCTGCAGTGTTTCAACGAACGCCACCCTCGGCTGCAAGGGATTGGCCGAGTTGGCGCGCTTGGTGTACCCGTCCGCCAGACGCAGCTGCCAACCCCCGCACAGCGCCGTTTTTAGCGCCGGCCAGGCATTCAGGGCGCGTTCTTCCAAAGAGCGGACGAGATCCAGGTCTGGCGGCGAAGTAGTCATCTGGCTAAGCGGAGAGAGTGGCGGAAAACTATTCTACCTGTCCCGGCCGGTACGGTCGACTCAGCGGATGGCTGGCTGCGTCCGCCGCGATTTGTTGCATTGGGTTGCCGCGCATATTGTTTTTTCGGCCGATTGCAGGTAACTTAGCAACATGCAACAGAGTTGCATATGGTCTTCAAAGCTCGCGCATACCCCGGCGCACTGCCCGTCCACACAAGGATCTGTACACTATGTTCTTTCTTCAGCAACGCGCTCATACCCTGAGCGTTTTTATTTTGGCCCTGATGACCACTACTCCTACTCTCGCCGCATCCTCTCCGACACCGCCGGTCGCCGCCAAGCAAGCCTGGCAGGAAAGCCGCCATGGCGAAATCGTCACCGACGACTACCACTGGCTGCGGGAAAAAACCAATCCCAAGGTAATTGCCTACCTGAAGGCTGAGAACGCCTATACCGAGGCCATGACCAAGGACCTGGCGCCGCTGGCGAAGACGCTGTACGGCGAAATGAAGGGCCGCATGAAGGAAACCGACCTCTCGGTGCCGACCCGGCGCGGCAAGTTCTACTACTACAGCCGCACCGAAGCCGGCCAGCAGTATCCGATCATTTGCCGCCGCCTGGCCAAGACAGATGCCGACTTTTCTTATGATGCAGAGGCGCCGGAAGAAGTGCTGCTGGATGAAAACCAGCTGGCCAAAGGCAAGAAATTTTTCCAGGTTGAGAGCTTCGCCATCAGTCTCGACCACCGCTACCTGGCCTATTCGACCGATACCACCGGCTACCGCCAGTACCAGCTGCACGTCAAGGACCTGAGCAGCGGCAAGCTGTTGGCCGATAGCGTCGAGCGCGTCACCAGCGTGGCATGGGCGGCGGACAGCCAGACCCTGTTCCTGGTGCAGGAAGACGCCACCACCAAGCGTTCCGACCTGTTGCTGCGCCTTAAGCTGGGCAGCAAGCCGGTCGAGGTCTATCGCGAAACCAACGAGCAATTCAATATCGGCGTCGGCAACAGCAGCGACCGCAAGTTCGTCGAACTCGAAGCGCAAAGCACCGACACCACCGAAGTCAGCCTGCTGGCGGCAGACCAGCCGCAAGGCAGTTTCCGCTCGGTGCTGGGACGCGAAAGCGGCCATCGCTATCATGTCGATCACCGCGACGGCGAGCTGTTCATCTTGACCAACAAGGGCGCCAAGAATTTCCGCCTGGTGACGGCGCCGCTGGCAACACCTGACCAGGCGCACTGGAAAGAGCTGATCGCGCATGATCCCAACGTTTTACTGGAAGGTATTGAGCTGTTCCGCGATTTCCTGGTGGTCAGCGAGAAATCCGATGCCCAGGAACGCTCGCGCATCTATGACTTTGCTAGCCGCAGCTGGAAAACCGTGCAGTTCGATGAAGCGGTGTATACCTCGCATGCGGGCGGCACGCCGGAGTTTACCTCCAGCCAGTATCGCTTGATGTACCAGTCGCCGGTGACGCCGCCGACCGTGTTCGATGTCGACATGGCGAGCGGCAAGCGGCAATTGCTGAAGCAGCAGGAAGTGCCCGGCTACAATCCAGCGCTGTATGAAACCAAGAGGCTGTGGGCCACCGCGCGCGATGGCGTCAAGGTGCCGCTCTGGACCGTCGCCAGGAAAGACGTCAAGCTGGACGGCTCGGCGCCCTTGCTGCTGTACGCCTACGGTTCCTACGGCATTCCAGCCGAGGCGACTTTTTCCAATAGCCGCGTGAGCCTGCTGGATCGCGGCGTGGTGTTTGCCGAAGCGCATATCCGCGGCGGCAACGACATGGGTGAGCATTGGCATGACGACGGCATGCTGATGAACAAGAAGAATACCTTCAACGACTTCATCGACAGCGCCGAATATCTGGTCCAGCAGGGCTGGACCAGTCCGCAGCGCCTGATCATCGAGGGCGGCAGCGCCGGCGGCCTGCTGATGGGGGCGGTCACCAACATGCGGCCGGACCTGTTCCATGCGGTGCATGCGGCAGTGCCTTTCGTCGACGTCATGAACACCATGATGGATGCCAGCCTGCCGCTGACCACCGGCGAATACCTGGAGTGGGGCAATCCCAACGAGAAAGCGGCCTACGACTACATGCGCAGCTATTCGCCCTACGATAATATCGCGCGCAAGGACTATCCGGCGATGCTGGTCACCACCGGGCTCAACGACAGCCAGGTGATGTACTGGGAACCGGCCAAGTACACCGCCAAGCTGCGCGCGCTGAAGACAGATCACAACCCCCTGCTGCTGAAAGTGAACATGGGCGCCGGCCACGGCGGCGCCTCGGGACGTTATGACGCCATCAAGGAGAGATCCTTCGAGATGGCGTGGATGTTGTCGCAATGGGGCATCACCCCGTCCGGCAAAAAATAGGCGGTTTTTACAAGAAGAAGCTTCATTTTGACTAATTTCGACTAACTCACGCAGGAATTCCATGTCATTGCCTACATTGATTAAGCGGCCATTCACGCTCCCCTTGCTGCTCGCCGTCGCGGTCCTGGCTGCGCCAGTCGCCGCCCATGCCGTCACAGCCGCACCGGTGCAGGACGTCAGCGACGTCTTGCACGGCGTCACGGTCAAAGATCCGTACCGTTATTTTGAAAACGTCAAAGATCCCAAGGTCCAGTCCTGGCTGAAAGAGCAGGGCGACAGCGCCCGCAAGGAACTCGACCGCATCGGCCTGCGCAGCTTGCTGGAACAGCGCATCGCCGAGATTTCGGCCGCCACCGGCGACGATATCCGCGGCATCACGCGCATGGCTGGCGATCATATCTACTATCTGAAGCGCGGCCGCGGCGAAAAACAGTTCAAGCTGATGACGCGCGATGGCCTGCAGGGCGCGGAGCGGGTGCTGGTGGATCCTGAACTGGAAGCCAAGCGCACCGGCGTGCCGCATGCGATCAATTATTTCGTGCCGGCCTGGGACGGCAAGCATGTTGCCTACGGCGTCTCCGCCGGCGGCTCGGAAGACGCGTCGCTGTACATTCTCGATGTGGAAACAGGGAAGACGGTGGGCGAGCCGATTCCGCGCGTGCACGAAGCCTTGATCGGCTGGCTGCCGGACAGCAAATCGCTCACCTACAACCAACTCAAGCCGTTGAAGGCGGGCGACGCCGAATCCGAGACCTACCTCGACAGCAAAGTCATGTGGCTGAAAGTCGGCGATACGGCGGCACAAGCCAAGCCGGTGTTCGGCCCCACCGTCACCACCGATCTCGGCCTGGCCCGGCTCGATGTCGGCGCCATCATTTTCAATCCGGGCAGCCGCTGGATGATTGCGCGCACCACCGACACTACTTTACCTGAGGGCTATCTGTTCGTCGCCGATGTCGCCGATCTGAACAAGCCGACGGTAGCGTGGAAGAAAATCTCCAGCTTTGACGACAAGATCACCGACGTCGACCTCAAGGGCAACGATCTTTACCTGCTGACCCACGCCGGCGCGCCGCGCAACCGCGTGCTCAAGCTGGACCTGCGTCATCCCGAGTTGAAGCTGGCGCGTGAAGTCGCCGCCGCGCCGGCCGATGCCGTGCTGGAGAAATTTTCTCTGACGCGCGACGCCCTGATCGCGGAAATCCGCGAAGGCACCTCGATCGTGCTGCGCCGTTACACCGCCGGCGACACCAAAGGGCAGAGCATCCCGGCGCCGTTCAAGGGCGCCGCCAGCCTGCAGAACGACCCAGCCCATGCCTACAGCGATGTGCTGTACACCCTGAACGGCTGGACCGAGCTGCCGCGCACCTTGCTGTTGAAGGGCAAGGTTTCCAGCGATCCCGGCCTGCGCGTCAATCCGCCCATGCCTAGCCTGCCGGAAGTGGAAGTGGTTGACGTCAAGGTGCCCAGCTACGACGGCGCCATGGTGCCGATGACCTTGCTGTACAAGAAGGGCCTGAAGCGCGACGGCAGCAATCCGACCCTGCTGGACGGCTATGCCGCCTACGGCTTTTCGCAGACGGCTTACTTTTCGCCCGCCAGCATGGCTTGGATCGAACGCGGCGGCGTGCTGGCGTATGCCAATGTGCGCGGCAGCGGCGTCTACGGCGACGACTGGTACCGGGCCGGCTTCAAGGCCACCAAGCCGAATACCTGGAAGGATGGCGTGGCTTGCGCCAAGTATCTGATCGCCGAAGGCTACGCGACGCCGAAGACGCTGGGCGTGATGGGCACCAGCGCCGGCGGCATCTTCGTCGGCCGCACCGTGACTACCGCACCTGAGCTGTTTGCCGCCGCTATTTTCAATGTTGGTATCATGGACACCGTGCGCGCGGAAGACAGCGCCAACGGCATCACCAACATCTCGGAATTCGGCAGCGCCAAGAATCCGCAGGAATTCCCGGCCTTGCTGGAGATGAGCACCTACCATAACATCAAGGACAACACTGCTTATCCGGCTGTCATGCTGGTGCACGGCATGAACGATCCGCGCGTCGATGTCTGGCACAGCGCCAAGACCGCGGCCCGCCTGCAAGCGGCCACCAGCAGCGGCAAGCCGATCCTGCTGCGGCTCGACATGCAGGCCGGCCACGGCATCGGCAGCACCGCCACCCAGCGCTATGCGCTGTCCGCCGATATCTACAGCTTCCTGCTGTGGCAGATGGGGAAGGTAAAGCAAGCGGATAATTAAGTGCCGGAGAATCCGGCGTTGGAGAAGGTTTGACGAGCGGAAATAATTATCGCGCCATAAGCAAGACTGAGCGCTGCCAGCAATACGCCGTTTTATTGCTGGCAGCGCTCATTGCCCCCTTCGCGGCGGCGGCCTCGACGCCGGCCCTAGAGCAGTTTGCCACTTCACTGGCAAGCGCTCCTGCCGCGGCGGAAGTCGCTCTCAGTGAGCTGCAGCAGCTGGACGAGGCGCTGATCCGGCCCGCTTCGCTCTATCCCGCATTCAATACCGTTGCGTTGCCGGCCCTGGCGGCGCTGTATCGTTTCCGCCGCGAATGCAGCGGCGGGCTGGACCAGGTTCCTGCCTCCGCACGTCAGTTCGAGCAAGCCCAATGCGACAAGACCATCTTGCCGGAAAGCTGGTTTGCCGCCCATCCGCTGCATCCGCTGGGCGGTAGCTATGCCTGGCATTATCTGGCACGCCATCCTGAATCCGCGGCCACATTGCAGCGCTTTCTGCATGTACGCGAACGTCCCGATGCGCTGGCCGGGCTGGGCCGCCTGTCGGACGACAACCTGGACGCCATTGCCGGTGGCCAGCACTGGCTGTTGCAACAGCAGACCCTGTGGTGGCAACACCAGCAAGTGTGGCGGCGTTATGCGCCGGCCGTGTGGCAGCCGCTGGCGCACCGCGCTGGGCTGGAACTGACTGCAGCCGGCCAGCGCTGCGACCTGCCGTTGGGGAATATCTGCGCCAATCCGGTATCGGCTCTCGACAACTGGTGGCGCTGGCTGCTGGCCGGCGCCGCGCTGGTGCTGCTGCTGACGCTGGGCTACGCATGGTGGCAGCGGCGCGGCATCCGCAAGCGCCAGAAATTCATCCTGCAAATGCTGACCCACGAGTTGCGCACGCCGATCGCCAACCTCGGCAATATCGTCGAGAGCTTCCGCCACGATTTCGATGCCTTGCCCGGCAGCGCGCAGGCCGGGTTCGGCCGCCTGGCCGATGGCGTGCAGCGCATGCGCCAGCTGGCCGACGCCAGCCGCCATTATCTGTCCGAGGCCGGCGCTGGCGATGCGCTGGAGCTGCCGAGCGCGGTGTTGCTGAGCGAATGGCTGGAAGCAGTCAGCGAGCGCCACCATGGCTTGCAGTTCTGCCTGGAGCAGGATCAGCGGATCTTGCTGCCGCTGTACTGGATCAGCCTGTGCCTGGACAACGTCCTCAACAATGCCCATCATTACGGCAAGGCGCCGGTGCGCCTCAACGCCAGCTGGCGCAAGGGCTGGCTGCGGCTGACGGTGAGCGATGCCGGTGTGCTGGAGCGCTACCGCTGGTCGCGCATGCACGGCGCGGGAGCATCGGGTTCCGGCATGGGCCTGGGGCTGTCCATCGTGCGCCGCGTGATGCGCCGCCTCAGAGGAAAAGTCCGCCTGAGCGGACCGCCCACCACATTCACCTTGGAGTTACCGTGTGAGCTACAGCGCTAATGCAACTATCCTGCTGATCGAAGACGACCCCGCCCTCGGCAGCGGCTTGCAGCAGTTTTTGCAGCAAGAAGGATTCTGCTGCCTGTGGCAGAGCGAGACCAGCGCCGTGGCAGCGACCTGGCGCCAGGCCGACCTCGTAATCCTCGACCGCCAGCTGGCCGACGGCGACAGCCTGCGCTTTTTGCCGCAATGGCTGGCGCAAAAGGCATTGCCGGTGATCGTCCTGACCGCCCGGGTAGAAGTTGCCGACCGCGTGGCCGGCCTGGAAGCCGGGGCGCGCGACTACCTCAGCAAGCCATTTGCCCACGTCGAGCTGCTGGCGCGCATCCGCGCCCAGTTGCGGCCGCTGGGCGAGGGCCAGATGGAATCCGGCGCGCTGCAGCTGTTTCCGGCGCGGCATGCGGTGCAGTGGCAGCAGCAGGAAGTCAGCCTGACGCACACGGAATTCGCGCTGCTGGCGATGCTGGTGCGCATGGCCGGCCGCGTATTCACGCGCGATGAGCTGCTCAACCAGGTCTGGGGTTATCAACATTTCCCGTCGACCCGCACGGTCGATACGCATATCCTGCAGCTGCGCCAGAAACTGCCCGGCGTGCCTATTGAAACCGTGCGCGGTGTCGGCTATCGCCTGGAGAAGCCCGCATGAGCATCGCTTGCAGCCGCTGGACGCGCGCCGGCCCGGTCCTGCTCCTGCTGTGCTGCCTCGGCACGGCGCACGCGGCCTTGCCGCAGACGCCGCTGCAGCCGGTATATCACGCGCTGTTCCGGGAGCAGGCTGGCACGGCCTGGCAGCAGCTGATCAATCTCTGGCCCGGCTTGAACAGCGATGCCCAGCGCCAGGCCTGGCAGGCAGCGCTGGCGGCGCTGGTCGCGCGCCAGTGCGGCAACGATCTGCCGGTGGCGACGCCGGCCTGGCTGGATAGTCCGACCCTGGACCTGGTCCAGCGCGACATTCCGCTGAACCGCATCTACCGCGTGCAGCTCACCGGCAAGAGCGAGCGGCGCGACCTGCACGTGACGCTGGAGTTGCCGTCCGGAGAACAGCTGCTGGCCGAGGCGACGCCAAGCTATGAAGCCGACGGCCAGTTCGTGCTGGAAAGCCGGGAGCTGGGCGAACCGTTGCCGCCTGGCGTTTATCAGCTCACGTTTACGTCCGGCGCCGAAACCTGGCGCCAGAAACTGGCGTTGCCCGGCAGCGCAGCGCTCAACTGGATCCGGCGCGAAGGCCAAGGCATCAAGGTACAACTGCCGGCACATGCCGATGCCTGTCCGGCGCCGTGGGTGGAGCAGTCGTTGCTGCGGCGCCCGGATTTTGTCACTGTCTGGCAGCAGCGCGTCGCCAGGCCGGAGCAGTTGCGCTGGCCGCCACGAAGCGATGCCGCGTTGCTATGGACCAATGTCTCGGTCATCCGCGCCGAAGCGCGCGGCGGCCTGACGGTGCGCCTGGTGCACCGCTTGGGCGGGCCGCTGGCCGCGCAAGAAAACTGAGTCTCATTGCGGGCATTCCTGTCATTCCTCTGACAATCGAAATGTGCAATGCGGGAATAATGAATTTTTCCTTTTTCCCGCACTCATCCGATCGCCATGAAAAAAAACTTCTTCTTTTCTCGTTTCGTATCGGGCGCTGCCTTGATGCTGGCTGCCATTTCCGTGCAGGCGGCCGGCAGCGCGCCGGTCACCCTGAGCGCTTCGTTTGGCGAATTCATCGTTGATCCGGCGACCCTGGCGGTGTCGATGCGGCCCGCCGGCGCGGCCAGCATTCCCTTGGCGGCGGCCGCCTTCCCTGCCGCCAAAGTGAGCGATCAGTCAGGCCACCGCTGGCGCATCGATACCGGCTCCTATCATTTCTCGGTGGTCGCTGGGATGGATGGCGATGCGTTGCGCTTGTCGGTCCGTTCCGACCGTCCGGCCACGCTGGACTGGCCGCGCACCGCCGATCCAGCGGCGATCGAGGCTTACGCCATGCCGTTCGGCGAAGGCAGTTATGTGCCGGCCGACGATCCGGCCTGGCTCGGCTGGCTGCTGCGCCGCTACGAGCCGGCGCCCATCCATGAAGCGCTGTCGATGTCGTTCTGGACCGAGCTGCGTGCCGACCGTTCGGTCACCTGGATTGTCGAGACACCCTTCAATACGCAATTCAGCGTTGCGCAAGCGGGCGGCAGGCCGCTGCCGGCGCTGTCCCATGAATTCACGACCCTGGCTCCCGATGCGCCCTATACCGTGCGCTTTGCGGTCGGCGCCAAAGATCCGCTGGCAGGTGCGCGCAGCTATCGCAGCTGGTTGCAGGCCAGCGGCAATTTCCTCAGCCTGACGGACAAGATCGCCGCCCTGCCGGCGATAGCCAAGCTGGGCGGGGCGCCGCATATCTATCTGTGGGGCGGCGGCCTGCTGAAGGCCGGCGACGTACGGCAATGGGCGGCGTTCGTTCGCTTGTTTCAGCAGCATAAGGCTGATCCGGCACATCTCGCCGGCCGCCTGTGGCAAAGCTTCGATGCTGCAGCACAAGCCAGTTTTGACGCAGCGTTCAAGACGGCTGCCGGCAGCAGTGGCTATGTCGAGAAATGGCGGCAACAAGAGCTGATCCGGGCGATCAATCAAGGCCTGCAGCAGGCTTTGCCGGCAACTCCGGTACAGCCTTTGCCGGGCAAGCACGATCCGGCGGCCGACGTGCTGTGGGCGCAATCGGCGCGGCAGGCCCTGAGCACGGCCTTCGGTCCGATGCTTGCGCCGCCAGCGGGCTGGGGCGGCGGCCTGTCGGGCGACACGGTGGCGGCACTCAAGCAGGCCGGCCTCAGCCGCGCCTGGCTGGGCGCGGCCGACTGGCAAGACGCCTTATGGCATCCTCAGGCGGTGGCCGCTGCCGAGGCTGCCGGTTATCTGGTGGCGGTCTACGACAGCTACGGCAGCGCCCACCGTGCGGACTTGGCCAACACCTGGTCAACCGCACAAATGGGCAATGAGCTGGCCGCGGCAGGCTACCGGGACAAGCAGCAGAAGGAAGTGACCGGGTTCGGCGAGCGCGGCGTGTATGTCAACGCGCGGGCGGTGGAATCGTATGCGCAGCAACGCATCAAGGCGGTGGCGCAGGCCGGCCGTCTGAACAGCTACTTTCTCGATGTCGACGCCGTCGGTCCGGAATACGATGACTACACGCCAGGGCGCGAGACCAGCCAGCAGCAAGACGCGGAGGCGCGCCGGCGGCGCCTGCTGTATCCGGCCAAGGCCCTG
The DNA here is from genome assembly GCF_001584185.1 of Collimonas pratensis. GTDB lineage: Bacteria > Pseudomonadota > Gammaproteobacteria > Burkholderiales > Burkholderiaceae_D > Collimonas > Collimonas pratensis. Next base: position 203,978 of record NZ_CP013234.1, read on the forward strand.
GGCCTGGTTACCGGCAGCGAAGGCGGCCTGGCTTTTTACGCGCCGCAGATCGCTTTTGCCCACGGCATGCTGACCCAGCCTTTTGCCTGGATGGATGCGGCCATGAAAGACAAGTCGACGCCCTATTTCCGCGGCGGCTACTGGCCGCCGGAAACGCCGGACATGTACTTCAAGGCGGTGCCGCTGAAAGCCGAGATCGCGCGCTTTGTCCGGTCCCCGCAGTTCCGCCTGCCGCTCTATGAAATTGCGCTGCACGACAGTATCGTGACCACTCATCATTGGGAATACGGCTCATTGAAATTTTCCAACGAACGCGACGCCACTGCATTGATGCAGCTGCTGTACATGGTGCCGCCGCTGTATCACCTCAACGACGCCGTGCTGGCGCGCGACCTGCCCCTGATCGCCGCCTACGACAAGGTGTTCCGGCCTTTGCATCAGCGCTTGTTTACCCAGGCGATGACCGATTTTGAGGTGTTGTCGCTGGATCGGGAACTGCAGCGTTCGACTTTTGCCGATGGCACCACGGTGGCCGTCAATTTCGACCGCCGGCCGCGCTCCCTGAGCGATGGCGTCCGCTTGCCGGCGCAATCGGCCTATGTCGTGGCGCCGGGCCAGGCGCCGCAGCTGATCGAGATGAAGGCATTGCTCGATCACCGGTAATCTGCATGCTTTTTTGTCATCATTACGTCATGCGCAAGTCATGCTGGTGAAGCATTCGGCCATGACACTGTAAGCTTTTTAACAATATTAACGTCTTGATAATCACGGGACGTTTCCATATTGGAGGAAGCATGCTTACAGTGAATAGTCGTGGAAAATGCCTGGCCTTGGCGTTGTCGGCCGCAACCCTGTTGTACGGTTGCGGCGGCGGCGAGGAAGTCGTGGTCGACTCGCCGCCGCTTGTCGATTACAGCAAGCGCAAGGCGCTGGTGATCGGCGTCGATGGCGTGCAGTACGAAAAACTGCAGGAAGCCATTGCGGCCGGGCAGGCGCCGAATCTGGCGAGATTCCAGCTCGCCAAGACTTATGGCGGCGGCATCGTCGGCAGCGTCACGGAACAAGCCACCTCCAGCGGCGCCAGCTGGACCACGGTCCTGACCGGCGCCTGGGTCAACCGGCACAAGGTCGCGTCCAACGACGACAAGTTGCGCAGCCAGGCCGACAGCGTATTCAAACTGATCAAGGATGCCGATCCGAAGCGCCGCAGCGCCAGCATCGTCAGCTGGAACACCATCAACAATAATTTTGCCCGCGATATCAACCTGAGGTACATCAGCCATGCCGAGAAATGCAGCGAAGACGATCAATGCGTGGCCGACAAGACCAGCGGCCTGCTGCGCTTCGGCAATTTCGATTTTGTATTTGCGCACTTCGACGACGTCGACAATGTCGGCCACGCTGTCGGGTTTACACCCGCCTATCAGGCGGCGATCCAGGAGACCGATACCAGGATCGGACAATTGCTGGTGGCGCTGGAGCGGCGTCGGCAAGAGCATCCGGATGAAGACTGGCTCATCATGGTCACGCCGGACCATGGCCGCAGCCTGCCGGGCGGCTTCGGCCATGGCGGCCAGACCCTGAGCGAAAAAACCACCTTCATCGCCATCAACAAGGAAGCCAATGCGCAGCTCAGTTCACCATTCAAAGATCCGGCGGACATGGCTTTCGATGGTTTGTACGGCAACGCCACGCAGGCCGATATCGTGCCGACCGTGCTGGCGCATCTTGGCGTCAAGCCGGATGCCGCCAGTTACCGCATCGACGGCGTCCCGTTGTTAGGGCAACCAAGCGTGCGACAACTGAGCGCCAAGGCCGACAGCGAGGCGCGCAGCATCACACTGCAATGGCGCATTTCCGGCCAGCCATCCGGCAAGCCGTTGACGATTTATCGCGGTGGCAAGCAGATTGCGCAGCTGGACGACGCTGCAACTTTCTATCTCGACCAGGACCTGGAGATCCGGGACGGCATCGCCGAGCTCAACTACAGCGTGGTGCTGGGCCAGGTACCGGCGGGCTACCTGGCGCGCATCAATGTCGATAAATCGGTGCAGGGTAATCCGTAAAAATGGCTCAGTGCGCGGCGAGCCACGTCAGCAGCGCTTTGTGGAACTCGGCTGGCTGCTCCATCTGCGGCGCATGCCCGAGGCCGGCAAACTCGACCAGCGTCGCTTGCGGGATCTGCTTGGCGGCTTGCTTGCCCAGCACGTTGTAGCGGCCGATTTTCGCCTTTACCGCCGCGAGCGCCGCATCGCTGCCGATGGCGGTGGTGTCGGCGTCGCCGATCAGCAGCAGGGTAGGCACGCTGAGATCCTTGAATTCATAGACCACCGGTTGGGTAAAGATCATGTCGTAGATCAGCGCCGAGTTCCACGCCACTAGCGCATGGCCCGGTCCCTGGTTGAGGCCCGCCAGCATGGTCACCCAGCGTTCGTATTCCGGTTTCCAGCGGCCGACGTAATAGGTGCTCTGTTCGTATTTGCGCAGGCCGTCGGCGCTCAGCTTCAATTCGCGCTGGTACCACTGGTCGACCGTGCGGTAAGGCACCCCGAGTGCTTTCCAGTCTTCCAGCCCGATCGGGTTGACCATCACCAGCTGAGTCGTCTGTTCCGGATATAGCAGAGCGTAGCGGGTGGCCAGCATGCCGCCGGTGGAATGGCCGACAATGACGGCCTTATGGATGCCCAGCTGTTCCAGCAAAGCATGGGTATTGATGGCGAGCTGCTGGAAGGAATACTGGTAATGCTCGGGTTTGCTCGACGTGCAGAAGCCGATCTGGTCCGGCGCCACTACCCGGTAGCCGGCCGTGCTCAAGGCCTTGATGGTCTGTTCCCAGGTAGCGCCGCAAAAATTCTTGCCATGCATGAGCAGCACGGTGCGGCCGTTGGCGACGCCGCTTGCGGCGACATCCATATAACCCATCTGCAGCTGCCGGCCTTGCGATTCGAAGGCGTAATGCTTCAGTTCGTAGGGGTAGTCGAAGCCCTGCAGTTCGGGGCCGTAAGTGGGGGCGGCGGGAAGCGTCTGTGCGACAGCAGCGGAAAATGCGGCGCTCAGCAATAAGCTGCCGAGCAGGCGAGGCAAGGAATGCGGCATGCGGTAATCCTCCGGGAAGAAGCGGCTATCTTACTCCCGGATTCCTGACGGCGTCATGCCGCCCGGTGTTTGAACTTCACTGGTAACTTGATGCGCTGTGATTGCTGCGGTAATCGCCCGGGGTTTCGCCGGTCCATGCCTTGAAGGCGCGGCGGAAACTCCTGACATCGGTGAAGCCGAGCTGTTCTGCAATTTCACTCTGCGTCAATTGGCGGGTCGCGAGCAAGTTCCTGGCCCGCCGCTCCTGCATCTGCGCGCGTATCTGCTGAAACGACATACCGCACTGGTCGAGGTGGCGGCGTAAAGTCCGTTCCGTCAGGTTCAGGCTGCCGGCGATTTCGGCCATGTTCGGCGGCGAGGCCCAGTTGCGGCGGAATGCGCTTTCAATCGACTCGATCAGGTCCGGCGTATCGGGGTCGCGCATGGCCATGCGCTGCAAGTGTTCCAGCGCCTGGCGCTGCGCCAGTGGATTATGCGTGGCCAGCGGCACAGCGAACAGGGAGGCGTCGACGACGATGCAATTGCGCGGCGCCGAGAATTGCATGGGGCAATTGAACAGCTGCCGGTAATGCGCGGCATAGGGCGGCGCCGGATACTGGAACTCCATGCGCTGCAGCAGTGCGCGCGTGCCCAGCATGGCTTGCCCTATGTTCATCAGATGGGCGGTGACTTCTTCCACCAGGAAAGCGGTGATCGCGCTATCGCCTGGATTACTAAAGACGGCAGTGCATTCCTGTTCGGTCGCGGTGAAATCGATGTCGACCATAGTGCCGCCCTCCTTGTGATACTTCAGGCAATGCGCAATGGCTTCGCCGAACGTGGCGGAAGTCATCATCGCAAAGCCGACCATGCCAAGGGAGCTGACGGTCTGCTTGCCACCCACCAGCAGGCCGAGCGGCAATGCCGGTAAAAGACTGATGGCGTGGGCGATCATGCCGCCGGTCTGGCGGTGCGAGAGCCGGAAGGAGGGATCTTCCAGGTCGCTCACGGCCAGTCCGAAACGGGCCAGCATGCGGGCCGGCGCGATGCCGTTTTCGGAAAGAACCTGTGTCAGGGCCAGGGCGATGTTGGGAGTAATGGACGCTTTGTCCTCACTCGTCACGCCATTGCCTTTGCTGTAGCGCATGCGCCGACTCCTCGTCTCAATTGCACGGAAATTCTGAGGATGACGTTTTCGGATCGTTCATTTTGGCCGGATATGTTCCCATATTTGCTGTAGCGGTCCTGTCATCACCAGTACTGAGTACATATAATTATTTCGAATATGTTACATCAAAAAAAAGCCCGCATGAGACTGGCCGGAAGCGAAATTGACATCTGTGCGGCAAGCGGTTTTGCGATGCCGAACAAACAATAAATAAGCAATAAATAAGCAATAAGTCGATATCCGTTGCCGTTTCCATATGCACGGCGACAGGCATACAGCCGAAAGTAGTGCAGCTGCAATCTTTATACAGGAGCGTGGTTTGGATCAAGCAATTTTGGTGCCTCAAGAACGGCGGACAGATTGGCGTAACTGGTCCGGATCGGTGCAGTTTTCGCCGGCGCGGTATTCCTCCCCCGGCTCCATGGAAGAATTGAAATCGGTAGTGCGGACTACCGTCGCCTCGGGGCAATCCTTGCGCGTGGTGGGCAGCGGCCATTCCTTCGTACCGCTGGTAGAGACCGGCGGCGCCCTGCTTTCGCTGCGCAACATGAGCGGCGTTAACGCGGTCGATGCGGGAGTGGCTGAGGTCTGGGCCGGCACCGATCTGAAGACCCTGGGCGAGCAGCTGAGCGCAAGCGGCCACGGCATGCTGAACCTGGGCGATATCAACAAGCAGTCCCTGGCCGGCGCGGTCGGCACCGGAACCCACGGCACCGGGATCGGGCTGGGTTCGATCTCGACCCAGGTGCGGGCGATGACGCTGGTGATGCCGGACGGCGAATCGGTCGAGTGTTCGCCGGCGCAGGAAGCGGACCTGTTCGCCGCGGCGCGGGTGGCGATGGGCAGCCTGGGCATCATGGCGAAAATCAAGATCGACGTCGTACCCGCCTACCGGCTCGAGCTGGTCAAGCAAACCATGGACCTGGACGACTGTCTCGAGCGCGCACCCGCCCTGGCGCAAAGCAATCGCCATTTCGAATTCTACTGGTTCCCGCATACCCGCAAGACCGTCGCCAAGCTGATGAATCAGACTGAGGCCAATGTTTCTAACCAGGGTTTGACGAGCGCGATGGAAATGGCGCTCGAAAACGGCGTCTTCGGCCTGTTGTCGCGCCTGGTCAGGGCCAAGCCGGCGCGTGCGCCGGGGGTCGCGCGGCTGATCGGCAAGCTGGTCGGCGACAAGGCCCCGGTGATGGTGGCCGACTGCCATCGTGCTTTTTCCACCGAGCGCCTGGTGCGTTTCAATGAGATGGAGTACGAGCTGCCTGCCGAACGCGGACCGGAAGCATTGCGCGAGCTGGTTGCCTATATCGAAAAGAATAAGGTGCTGGTACATTTCCCTGTCGAATACCGTTACGTCAAGGGCGACGATATCTGGCTGTCGCCATTCTACGGCCGCGATTCCGCATCGATTTCGGTGCACCAGTATGTGGGCATGGAGCATGATGCGTATTTTCGCGCGGCCGAGGCCATATTCCTCAACCATGGCGGCCGTCCGCACTGGGGCAAGATGCACAATCTCGGCGCCGGCCAGCTAGCCGGCCTGTATCCGCGCTGGGATGATTTCATGGCGCTGCGCCAGCGGACCGATCCGGCCGGCATCTTCCTCAACCCGTTGCTGAAACGTTATTTTGGAGCCTAAGGAAAACATGGACGGCGTGCAAATTTCACCGTGGCGGCGCTGGGGAGTCCTGGCCATCTTCTGCGCCGCGTTGATCATGACCCAGGTGTTCTGGTACGATTTCGCGCCGATACTGACCTTCGTCTCGGAGCACTACGGCGTCAGCGAATTGTCCGCCAGCCTGTTGATCCTGGTGTTTCCGGTGATGAGCATCCTGGTGTCGGCGCTGGCCGGCAGCCTGATCGACCGCCGCGGCTACCGCCTGTCGCTGCTGATAGGAACCGGCGTGATGGCTGCCTGCAGCCTGCTGCGCGTGATCGATAACTTCTGGCTGCTGCTGCTGGCGCAGACCGGCATTGCGGTCGCCATTCCTTTCATCGTCACGCCGATTACGGTGCTGGCCTCGGACTGGTTCGAGGCACGCGACGAAGCCAAGATCACGGGCATCTGCGCGATCGCCATCTTTGCCGGGCTGGCGCTGGCCATGACGGCATCGCCCGCGCTGTTCGCTGCCTTCCATCTGGCCGGCTCGATGGCGATCCACGCCGCTGCCGCCTTCCTGCTTTTCCTGCTGACCATCTTGTTTATCCGCCAACGGCAATACGCCACGCCGGGCGTCCGGGAAAAACATCAGGCAGCGCTGAAAGTCAGAGGCAATATCGCCTTGCTGGTGATCCTGGTCGCCAGCTTCCTGATACAAGGCTGCTTCAATGCCGCCACCACCTGGCTGGAGGCGGTATGGAGCGGGCGCGGCTTCGGCATCGACGACGCCGGTTTCGCCATGGCGGCGGTAGTGGCAGGGGGGATCGTCGGCGCCATGGTGATTCCCGCGCTGGCCGCCAGGTCCGGCAGCGTGCTTGGCATGATCACGGCTTGCTTGCTGCCTTCGGTGTTGCTGCTGTATCCCTTGTTCGCCGCCGGCAGCGTCGCCTGGGGCATCGCCTGCGGCGCGCTGCTCGGCTTTTTTTGGCTGCCGCTGCTGCCCTTGTCGCTGACTGTGATCGACGAAGCTGTGCCAAAAGCGCATGCCGGCATGGCAGCCGGACTGTTCTGGACGGTCGGCAATGCCGGTGTGCTGGCAATGACAGTGCTGTTCGAACGGGTCAAGAACCTCTTGGGCTGGCAACAGGCAGTGGTCATGCTGATCCTGTGCATGCTTGCCGTCCTGTGCGTGCTGCTGCGCTTTGCTCCGGCGATGCGGCGTCACCTGTTTACCATGGCAGGGGAGGCATGATGCCAGTACCGTTTTGGCCCACAGACACCGGCGCGCCGCATGACCTCTATTTTTCGGCGATCAATGCCGAATTGCGCAGGCACGGCCCGGCGCACCCATGCCTGCTGATCGACCTTGACCGCCTGGACCAGAATCTGGCCATGGTGCGGCAAGCGCTGGCGCCAGGAAAGTCGCTGCGGATCGTCGCCAAGTCGCTGCCTTCGCTGCCTCTGCTTGACTATGTGATGAAGGCAGCCGGCAGCAACCGCCTGATGGCTTTCCATCAACCCTTCCTGAGCGAAGAAGCAAAGCGTTTCCCGCAGGCCGATATCCTGCTCGGCAAGCCGATGCCGGTGCGCGCCGCCGCCGCATTCTACGATCAGCTGCGCGGCAGCTTCGATCCGGCCAGGCAGTTGCAATGGCTGATCGATACCCCGCAACGCCTGGCCCAGTATCTCGCGCTGGCGCAAGAGCGCGGCCTGCGCATGCGCATCAATATCGAGCTGGACGTCGGTTTGCATCGGGGCGGCGTGGCGCAGGAGCAGGTGCTGCTGAGCATGTTGGACATGATCGAACGCAATCCGGCGCAGCTGACGTTGGGCGGCTTCATGGGCTATGAGCCGCATGTGGCCAAGCTGCCGCGCATCTTCGGTACGCCAGCCCAGCTGCATGAAAAGGTGATGCAACGTTATCAGGCGCTCAAGGATGTTGCGGCCAGCGCCTATCCCAGGCTGCTGGATTCTGGCCTCACACTGAACGCCGGCGGCAGCATGTCGTACCGGCTCTACGAAAAACAATCGTTGATCAATGACGTATCGGTGGGCTCCGCTCTGGTCAAGCCCGCCGATTTCGATCTCGGCCTGCTGGCCGGCCATCAGCCGGCCATGTTCATCGCCACCCCCGTGCTGAAGAAGCTGGATGGCACTACGATTCCGGGGACCGACTGGGTCGGCAAGCTGGGCGCCTGGTGGAATCCGAACCGGCGCCGCACCTACTTCCTGTACGGCGGCCATTGGCTGGCGCGCTACGAGTCCCCGCGCGGCTTGCTGGAGCACCCGATGATGGGCTACAGCACCAACCAGCAGTTCGTCAACGGCTCGGCGGCGACGGCGCTGGCGCCGGACGACTATGTGTTCCTGCGGCCGACTCAAAGCGAAGCCGTGATGCTGCAGTTCGGCGCCCTGGTCATCCTGCGCCAGGGCCGGATTGTCGATTACTGGCCGGTGCTGGGATCCTCCGATCCGGGGCCGCGCCCGGATAGCGATTCATCGACCAAGACCATCAATGTTGAGATTGCCAGCCATGCTTGAACTACGGTCTGTTTTTGATACCATGCATGCCGCCAGCCGGCAGTTTCCGGCGTCGGACTGGGCGCTCCGGGCGGACCGTCTGCAACGGCTGCGCGCGCTGGTGATGAATAACCGCGAGGCCTTCGCCAAGGCCATTTCCGCAGATTTCAGCAACCGTGCCAGCCAGGAAACGGAACTGGCCGAGGTGTTTCCCTCGGTCGAAGGCATCGCCCATGCGCTGCGCCACGGCAAGCGCTGGATGCGCGTACACAAGCGCGCCACCGGTTTCTGGTTCAAGCCGGCGGCATCAACCCTGATGCCGCAGCCGCTGGGCGTGGTGGGCATCGTGGCGCCGTGGAATTATCCCTTGTTGCTCGCGATAGGACCGATGACCGCGGCGCTGGCGGCGGGCAATCGCATCATGCTCAAGCAATCGGAATACACGCCGCGTTTCGCCGACTTGTTTGCAAGGCTGATCGCCGCCAGTTTTACGGCGGATGAGATTGCCGTGGTCAATGGCGATGCAGAGGTCGCGCGCGAATTCTCGAATCTGCCGTTCGACCACTTGCTGTTCACCGGCTCCACCGCGGTTGGCCGCCAGGTGATGCGCGCCGCCAGCGAGCACCTGACGCCGGTGACGCTGGAGCTGGGCGGAAAATCGCCCGCCATCATCGGCCCCGAGGCTGATTTCGACAAAGCGGTGGAGCGCATCCTGGTCGGCAAGCTGCTCAACGCCGGGCAAACCTGCATTGCCCCGGATTATGTTCTGCTGCCGAAAGACAAGCTGCAACGCTTTGCAGATACCGCCCAACGCATCTTTGCGGAGCTGTACCCGGATCTGGCAGGCAATCTTGACTACACCAGCATCGTCAGCCCGCGTCATTTCGAACGTCTGCAATCGCTGATGGATGAAGCCGGCCAGCTTGGCGCGCAGCTGCTGCCGCTGTCGAACGCGGGATCGGATACCGTTTCGCGGCGCTTGTCTCCCGTACTCCTGACTGGCGTGAACGACGACATGCGAGTCATGCAGGAAGAGATTTTCGGCCCGATCCTGCCGCTGCTGCCGTATGACTCGCTCGAGCAGGCCATTGCATACGTGAATGCCCATCCGCGTCCGCTGGCTCTGTATCTGTTTGAAAAGAGCCGCACAAACATAGCCCAGGTGATGCGCAATACCGTGAGCGGCGGCGTCTCTATCAACGACACCTTGCTGCATATTGCGCAGGACGATCTGCCCTTCGGCGGCGTCGGCGCCAGCGGCATGGGCGCCTATCACGGCGAACACGGCTTCCAGGCGCTGTCGAAGATGAAGCCGGTGTTCCGGCAGTCGGCGCTCAACGGCATGTCTTTGTTCAAGCCGCCCTATGGAAAGACCTTCCGCTTCATGATGAAATTGCTGCTGCGCTGACCCTGCCGCTGCTTGAAATGCGTTGCACGTGCTGAACAAGAATATCTGACTATTTTTTCATTTTGTGATGTGACCTGCGAGGAGATATAACAATGAAAGCGCACACTATCAAACCGAAGGCATCGCTGCTGATGCTGGCCATCGCTTGCCTGCTGGCGCCGCTGGTATGGGCGCAGCAAGCCTCAAAACTGGGCGCCGAGCTGACTCCGGTAGGCGCCGAGAAAGCCGGCAGCAAGGATGGCGTGATTCCAGCCTGGAGCGGTGGCGACGTCACTCCGCCAGCCGGCTACAAAGCCGGCCAGCCGCGCCCCGATCCTTATGCCGGCGACAAGGCGCTGTATTCGATCAACGCCGCCAATGTCGATAAATATGCCGCCAAGCTGTCGCCCGGGCAGGTGCAGCTGATCAAGAGTATCAAGGGCTATCGGGTGGATGTCTATCCAACGCACCGTTCCTGCGGTTATCCAGAGGTGGTCTACCAGCGCAGCAAGGAAAATGTCGGCTTCGCCAAGCTGGCCGCCAACGGCTACGAACTGGCGGAAGCCAAGACTGCCGGCTATCCTTTCCCGATGCCGGCCAGCGGCGTCGAAGCCATGTGGAACTTCAAGATGCGCTACCAGGGCGAAGGCCTGACCTGGGCCTACTCCACGGTGGTGCCGCCGAAAGGCGGCAGCGACATCGGCCAGCCGCTGGTGCAGGAAGACTACATCATGTTCCCGCTGTCGGAACCGAAGAACAACAACATCGCCGGCGCCAAGGGCGTCGAGTCGCTCTACCTGAGTCCGTACATTGCGCCGGCCCAGTTCGCCGGCGACGTCACCCTGTCGCACGCTTATATCGGCAAGCCGAACGACATCTGGCTGTATTTCGCCAGCCAGCGCCGGGTGCGCCGCGCCCCGACCTATGCCTACGATGCGCCCATCATCAACGATGAAAACCTGGAGACCATCGACCAGTACACCATGTACAACGGCCCGCTCGACCGCTACGACTACAAGCTGGTCGGCAAGAAGGAAATGATCGTTCCCTACAACTGGAACAAGATCAATTCGGTGCAGGCCAAGATCGGCGACGTGGTGCAGCCGACCTTCCTCAACCGCGACATGGCGCGCTACGAAACCCATCGCGTATGGGAGATCGAAGCTACCGTCAAGCAGGGCGCGCGCCACACCTTCCCCAAACGGACGTTTTATCTGGATGAAGATTCCTGGCAAATCCTGGTGCAGGACTTGTATGACGGCCAAGGCAAGGTCCAGCGCGTGATGGAAAGCGGCGTGGTGATGGCGACCGAACTGCCGGCCTGCGTGCAGGAAGCCTATGCCAGCCACGACCTGTCAATGGGACGCTACATCGCCGAACGGATTCCGGCCGGGCAAAAGCAATCGGACTGGCTGGCCGGCCGCGACGGCAGGGTCAAGGAATCCATGTTCGAGCCCGACGGCCTGCGCCGTTTTGCCACGCGCTGATCACCGTCTGCACGGCAGCGGCCACATGGCTGGCCGCTGCCGATAATAAATCGCACAGTTGATTCACTTCTCGGGGAGAGGCAGGAATGAAGAAGATGGCGAACAAGAAGGGCAAGGACCGGCTATCCAGTTTCAGGCCGGGTGTGGCGGTGGCATTGGTATGGGGCAGTTCGACGGTGTTCAGCCACTCGGCCATGGCGGAGCAGTTCGATCTTGGCAATGGCTTGAGCGGTAGTTTCGATTCCTCGGTGTCGTTCGGCGTCGGCGTTCGCACCTCCAGCCCCAACTGTACTTTTATCGGCCAGGACAACGGCGGCTGCGCCGGCAGCGGCCAGGTCGATATCGCGCGCCGAGATCCGGTCAACTTCAACCAATCCTACGACCTGACCCGGCTCAATCAGGACAACGGTAATCTCAACTACAAGAGCGGGCAGGTGTTCTCGGCCACCGTGCGCGGCGTGCACGACCTTTACCTGAAGGCGCCGGACGGCTGGAGCGGCCTGATGCGCGCAGCCTGGTCCTACGACTTCGCCGCCGACCACACCAGCTACGCCGACCTGCAGCCTGATGCACGCAGCCATGCGGTGCACGACATCCGTTTGCTGGATGCCTACGTCAACAAGGAATTCGAGATCGACCAGCATCCGATGCGGCTGCGGGTCGGCAACCAGGTGATCAGCTGGGGCGAGGATATTTTCATCCCAGGCGGGATCAATTCCATCAATTCGATTGACGTCCGGCGTGCACACAGCCCCGGAGTCCAGCTCAAGGAAATCTTCCGGCCGGCGCCGATCCTGTCGCTCAACGCCGAAGTGGCGAAGGGGCTGAGCGTGGAGGGTTACTACCAGACTCGCTGGAATGGTTATGAATTCGATCCGGTCGGCACCTTCTTTTCCACCAGCGATGTGGTCGGCGCCGGTTCCAGCGGCGCCTTCCTGCCGACCTCGCTGGTCAACACCGCCACCGGCCTGACCTTTCCGCCGGGTACCGTGGGCGATACCGGCACCCGTATCGTCGGCGTCAATCCCAGCACCGGGCAGCCGTTCAACCGCCAGTTGACGGCGGGCGAGCTGGCCGATCCCAATCTCAATCCCTTGTATGGCGCGCTGCTGCATACCGGCAGCGTGATCCCGCGCGGTCCCGATCACAATCCAAGGAACAGCGGCCAGTTCGGCTTGTCGACGCGCTATACCTTTCCGGACAGCGGCGATGAGCTGACGTTTTATTACGTGCGCTATCACGACAAGATCCCGTTCGCCAGCATCCGCGTCAACCAGGGCAGTACCGCCAACCCCTTCGGCTGGCAGGATATCTTTCTGGACTATGCCGAAGACCGTAACCTGTTCGGCGTCTCCTACAATACCCGTGCCGGCGACTGGGCATTCGGCACCGAGCTGTCGTTCCGGCCGAAGGAAAGCGTCCCGATCGACCCGACCATCGTCGCCAACCCGGCCAATCCATATTATTGCAATGCCGATCTCAACCCGGGCAACTACCGCCCCACCGGCTACGTCTGCCGCGGCGCCGTCGATCAGAAGAAATACCAGTTCCACCTGACCGCCCTCAACATTTTCACGCCGGGCGGGACCTTTGGCGGCCTGCTGCGGGCGCTGGGCGCGACCGAGGGCTCGTTCACTTCCGAGCTGGCGGCGGCCTACTATCCGGATCTCGATCTCAACCAGGGGATTCCGTATTCGGTGACGTCCGATTACCGCGTGCCGACCAAGCTGTCGAGCGGCCTGGTGGCGCAGATCGGCGTCAACTATCCGGCAGCCTTTGGCGGCCAGGCTTCCTATGCGCCGGACTTGTCGCTGTCGTACGGCGTCTCCGGCGTCGCGGCCAGCGCCTTGCCTGGCTTCGTGCAAGGCGCCGGCGCGGTGGTAGTCGGGTTGACCATCGATTTCAAGACCAAGCCGGCCACCAAGATGCGTGTCGACTACACCCACAACTATGGCGGCGGTCAGTCCAACCTGATGCGCGACCGCGACTTCGCCACCTTCAGTTTCACGACGTCGTTCTGACCAGGGATTGGAAGCAAGCATGAGTGGTTCAACGCAACATGTTCCGCCAGACAGCCGGCTGCTGCGCATGGTGGCCCGGCTGGAATCCGTTCTGTTCAAGCGGCGCCTGGCGGTGCTGCTGGCCTTTGCCGTATTCACCGCATGCATGGCGGTGCTGGCGCTGGGTTTGCGCATGTCGGCCGGGTTTGAAAAGACCCTGCCGCAGCAGCATGAGTACATCAAGACCTTCAATCAGTATCGCGAGGCGCTGTTCGGCGCCAACCGCCTGATTGTAGTGGTGCATGCGCGCCACGGCAGCATCTGGAATCCGCCGGTGCTGCGGCAGTTGCTGGGCGTGACCGAGGCCGTGAATTATCTGCAAGGCGTGGATCGCAGCAGCGTCACGTCGCTCTGGACTCCCAATGTTTTTTTCACCGAAATCACGGAGGAAGGCTTCAAAGCGCTGCCGATCACCGGCGGCGATATCATTCCCGACAAGCTTAATCCACAGGTGATCGCCGATATCCGCGAGCGCGTCGCCGCCGGCGGCTATCTCGGCAGCCTGGTGTCGCGCGACCAGACCAGCGCCATGGTGCTGGCCGAACTGCAGGACAGCGATCCGCAAACCGGCCAGCCGCTGGACTACCGTGCCTTCAACCAGCTGCTGGAAAACAAGGTGCGCAAGCAGTTTGAAAACGCCGACGTCGAAATCCAGATCATCGGCTTCGCCAAGGCCATCGGCGATATCGGCGAGGAAGCCAGCAAGGTCATGCTGTTCTTCGGCGTCGCCTTGCTGCTGACGGCTTTGTCGGTGTACTGGTATTGCCGCTCGCTGCGTCTGACCCTGCTGCCGCTGGCTTGCTCGCTCAGTTCGCTGGTGTGGCAGTTCGGCACTTTGCGGCTGCTCGGTTTCGGTCTCGATCCCTTGGCGATCCTGGTGCCGTTCCTGGTGTTCGCCATCGGCGTTTCGCACGGCGTGCAGCAGATCAATTTCATCGTCCGTGAAATCGCCGATGGTAAAAATACAGAACAGGCCGCGCGGCACAGCTTTACCGGGCTGCTGATACCGGGCACGCTGGCGCTGGTGACGGCCTTCATCAGTTTCATCACGCTGACCCTGATTCCGATCCCCATGATCCGTGAACTGGCGATTGCGGCATCGATAGGGGTGGGCTACAAGATCGTCACTAACCTGGTGATGCTGCCGCTGGCCGCCTCGTATTTCAGTTTTTCCCGCGAATATGCGCAGCGCGCCATCGGCCGCCGCGAGCAGCATAGCCGCTGGCTTAGCTGGCTGGCATTGGTGGCGCGGCCGCGTAATGCCTGGATCGTGGTGGCGTTGGGAACCGCCTTGTTTGGCGTCGCGGTCTGGCAAAGCCAGGGTCGCCATGTCGGCAGCTTGCAAGCCGGCGCCGCCGAGCTGCGGCCGGAAGCGCGCTTCAATCGCGACGCGGCCGACATCACTGCCCGTTTTGATGTCGGCCTGGATTGGCTGACGGTAGTGTTTGAAGTGGCGCCGGCCGGCCAGTTGGACGCCTGCGCGCGGCCCGATGCGCAGCTGTTCATGGATGATTTTGCGCAGCAGATGAATGGTGTGCCGGGCGTGTTGTCGGTGCGTTCGGTGGCTGATGTGCTGAAGGGCGTGAATGCCGGCCTCAATGAAGGAAATCCGAAAATGAACACCATCACGCGCGACGCCCGCGGCCTCGGCTCGCAGTTCGGCAGCGCCAACAACCAGCTGCATGGCTTTTCCTCATCCGATTGCCGAGCCCAAGGTGTCAACCTCTACCTCAGCGATCATAAAGCCACCACCATTAAAGGCGTGGTGGCCGCGGTCGAGGCATTCCGCGGCAGCAACCAGCTGAGCGGCGTGAAAATCCGCCTGGCCAGCGGCAATGCCGGCGTCCAGGCCGCCACCAACGAAGTGCTGGAGCGCAGCGAGCTGCCGATGATGCTGTATGTCTACGGCGCCATCCTGCTGCTGGTGCTGCTAGCCTACCGCGACTGGCGTGCGATGCTGGCTTGCTGCCTGCCGTTGACGGTCGCCACCTGGCTCGGCTATTGGTTCATGAAAGACCTGAATATCGGCCTGACGGTCGCAACCTTGCCGGTGATGGTGCTGGCCACCGGCATCGGCGTCGATTACGCTTTTTATATCTACAACCGTCTGCAGCTGCACCTGGGCGCAGGTCTCGATATCAGCAGCGCGCTTGAACGCACCTTGCACGAAACCGGCGTGGCGACCGTGTTTACGGCATTGACGCTGTCGATCGGCGTGGCCACCTGGTCGTTTTCGCCGCTGCAATTCCAGGCCGACATGGGCAAGCTGCTGACCTTCATGTTCCTGGTCAACATGGTGATGGCGGTGACCTTGCTGCCGGCTTTCGCGGTGGTGCTGGAGAGTCTGTTTCCGCGCCGCGCGGGCAGGCTGCGTACGCCATCTTTTGCTGCTCATTGAGGATATCCATGTTTCCAGCATCAACAGCTTTCAATGAAAAGACGGTCCGCTGCGGCAGCCTGCTGACGCTTGCTTTCCTGACGCTGGCGCTGTTCAGCCAGGGCGCGCACGCCGCCGACCAGGCCGCGTCCGACTGGCCGACCAAGAGGCCCGCGCAAATCCGCCCGCAGGCCAGCAGCAGCCCGCTGCTGGCTGCCGCCACTGCCGGCGAAGGAGAGGGCAGCCGGATCGTGGCAGTCGGCGATCACGGCGTCATCCTGCTGTCCGACGACGGCAGCACCTATCGTCAGGCGCGTAGCGTGCCGACCCGCACCATGCTGACCTCGGTATTTTTCATCGACCGTAGCACCGGCTGGGCCGCCGGCCATGACGGCGTGGTCCTGAAAACCAGCGACGGCGGCGAAACCTGGCAACTGTTGCGGCAGCAGTACGGTCAGGAACAGCCGATCCTGTCGATCTGGTTCGGCGATGCCAACAATGGCCTGGCAGTGGGTTTGTTCGGTATGGCGCTGAGCACTGCGGACGGCGGACTGAGCTGGAACGAGCTGAAGCTGAGCAGCGGCGACGCCGCCGACCGCCACCTGTACCGGATTCTGGCGACGCCCAGCGGTACCTTGTTGATTACCGCCGAGGCCGGCACGGTGTTCCGCTCGGACGACGGCGGCAAGCACTGGGACGTGATCGACACCGGCGAGAAAGGTTCGCTGTGGAGCGCCGTGGCATTTTCCGACAATGGCGTGAACACCGTGGTGGCGGTAGGCATGCGCGGCCACATCACCCGCAGCAGCGACGACGGCAAGAGCTGGCAGGCGGTAACTTCCGGCACCACGCAGTCGCTGACCGATATCGCCCGGCTCGGCGCGAGCGAACTGGTCGCCGCCGGCATGGGCGGCACCCTGTTGCACAGCAGCGACGGCGGCCGCCATTTTACGCAGTCGCGCGCCAGCGGTGACGATGCCATTACTGCCTTGGCCAAAGTGCCCGCAGCCGGACCGGCGAAGCTGGCGCTGTTCTCGTTGTCGGGCGTGGTGGCAGCGGCCGGAACACCCGCGAAATGATAAAGGAAGCAGAAAAGCAGATTTTCATGCGAACACTATCGGCCCAGAGCCGATGCCTATCTAAAGGAGACGAAAGTGAATTTACGGCAAGTAGTCAGTCAATCCATGGCAGCCTTGATGTTGCTGTCGGCCGCGCACTATGCAGCGGCGCACGATTACATCGTGGGACTGGGCAGCGGCGATGTCACGGCAGTCGCCATGGGCGACTCCAGCAATGCCTGGGCGGTGGCGCCAGGATTCAACGGTCTGCAGTCGCGGCTGAGCGCCAGGGCCTTCCTGATCAAGGACACCGACGCCAGGACCGGCGGCAATGAGGTCCTGTTTGTGGTGGTCGAGGCCGGCTTGCCGGGCGCGTCGGTGAGGGATGTCGTGCTGCAGGAACTGGCCGGAATGAAAGGCTTCGCTTCCAGGTTCTCGGCCGAAAACCTGGTGATGGTGGCGATCCACACTCATGGCGCGCCGCCTAATGGTGATACCGACCGCCCCAAGCTGTTCAAGGCCCAGGTCGCCGGCATCCTGCAAGCGATAATCAACGCCGATCAAAACAAGGCCGTTACGACGATCAATATCAGCAGGGGAGAGCTGAATACGGTCAGCCGCAACCGTTCCATCGAGGCGTATAAGCTCGATAACGCCGATGACAGGAAAATTGTCGGCGAGGCCGGCATCGATCCCTTGATGACACAACTGACTTTCGTGCGCGGCGGTGCTGCGGTAGGCGCCCTGACTTTCTTCGCCACCCATCCGACCAATATGGTCGATGACGGCTTCAGCTACGTCACTGGCGACAGCTATGGCTATGCCGCACGGCGCCTGGAAGATCAGATGAACCAGGGAAAGAAGAGCGGCGATCCGCGTTTTATCGCTGCCTTTGCGCAGACCAATCCGGGCGATGTCACCAGTAATGTGAATTTCGATATCTGCACCGACCGGCAGTTGTTTAGCCATCACCAATGGGGTTGCAAGCGCGGCGTCAAAGACACGCCTTTCGACAGCATGAAGGAAATCGGCGAACGCCTCTATGGCAAGGCCTATACCATGCTGACATCGCCCGGCGCGGTGCCGGTGGACGATGGCCTTGCAGCGGCCAGGCAGGGCTTGAATTACCGCTACCAGAGCGTGGCCCTGCATAACATCCTGGTCGATGAGAAATACACCCGCGGCACCGGCAGCAACGGCAGTTCGCCGGGCGCGCAACGTACCTGCGCGCCGGCCTGGGGCGCTGCATTTGCCGCCGGCAGTACCGAAGACCTGGGCACACCGCTGGCAGCCGAAGGCGCCGACAATTCGCTGTCGCTGGCCGGCATTCTCGGCATCGGGTTGCAGATCCCCGTGCTGTCCGACATCCTCAAGGTGGTGGCGCATTATGCCCTGCATCTCGACGCTTCCCTGGCAACCTTGACGCCTGAGCTGCGCACTTGCCAGGGACGCAAGGACGTGATTGCAGCGCTGCCCGCGGTGGATACCGAAATGCATCTGCTGAAGCTGGGTTCGCTGTACATGGCGGTGGCGCCGTTTGAACTCCCTGTCATGACCGGCTATCGCATCCGCCGGGCGCTGACAGCGACCTTGGACGCGGGCGACATCAAGAACGTGCTGGCGCTGGGCTACCTGTATGGCGAAAGTCCGAGCCTGGAAGTGGGCGGCTTTGCCGGTTACCTGGTGACGCCGGAAGAGTATGACGCTAAGCAGTACGAATCCGGTTATACCGATTGGGGAAAATGGAGCCAGCCGGCCGTGACGCAGGCGCTCGACATGCTGGCAGTCAATCTGAAAGACAATGCCGCGCCGCCGCCGCGGGCGCCAGTGGCGCAGCCGGCCGCGGACGATCCGCTGACGGCGCTGGTGACTGCCGCCGATACGCCGGAAGAAAACATGCCGGCGCCGGTAGCCTGGGACGGCATTCCATTGTTCCGCGTGATCGGCAGCGTGCTGACGGCGCCGGCCATCCATCAGGAAAATTCGTTCAACAACACGCATCAGGTCGTTACTGCTGAATTCGTCAGCGGCCATCCGATGAACCGCCTGCGCCGCAACGACACTTTCCTGGTGATCGAAAAGCAGGCAGCCGACGGCAGCTGGCAAGAGTACCGCCGTGATGACAAATGGGGTACCCGCATCCAGTGGAATCCGACCGGCGTCCTGTGCATCAATTGCAAGAGCGCGACCGTGACCTGGGAGGTCGAGCCGGGTAATCCGGGCGGCACTTACCGCATCGTCCACAAGGGCAATTACAAGCCGTTCTGGGTCTTGCCGGATGTGGTCGAATTCCGCAGCGAGACCGCGCCTTTCGTGGTGGCAGCGCAGGGCTGAGCGGTGGCACTGTCTTAATTTCATGTCTGTGAAAGGCGATGCCATGGCTGGAACACGATTTCTTTGGGGAGCTGTGGTGCTGGCCGCGGCATGCGGCGGCATCGCGGCCGGCATTTTCCCGACCGGCGATGCGCATGCGCCGGCGCCGCCAGCTGCCGGCGTGACGCCGGTATCACCAATAGCCATGGCAGGTGGGACGGCGGGCAGTGCCGCCGCCATGCCTGGCGCCGTCTCGCCAGCGTCGCCGTTTTCAGTGACGGCATCGACCGCGGCCGCCAGCCAACCCGGGCCGGCGGAGCGTCTGCTGAACATTGCGATGCTGGAAGAACGCTGGGCAAACGATCCGCGGCGAGAAGAGAAAATCCGCGACGCCGTCGCGGTAACGCAGATGCAGGACCGCATCACCGGCCTCGGCGAGACCTTGCCGAAACTGGCGCCGGAGCAGCAGCGCCAGCAGGTGGCGGAACTGATCAAGGAGATGCAGGCGTTTGCCGCCAGAGGGGTGCTGCCGAAAAGCGAAGTAGACAATGTCGCGCATCAGCTGCTGGCTGCAGTCGATCCGAGAAAAACGGCCCAGGCCGGTGCTCAGGGACAGCCCCAACTCCACTGATAGATGGCATCTTGCGAATCCGGCAATGCCTCTGCAGTCTGATTACCTGGGAGGTAATCGACCGTGCCCGCTAGCGCGCGGAGAATGATTCTGTCGACAACGACAAAACCATTTTCCTCTAACCAGCGATTCCTTGAAGGAGCACGATCATGACTGACATCAACCAAACTGCAACTATCGCCGATCAAGCCAATGCCATCGCCAGCCGCTACATTGCAGCCTGGAGCGAAACCGACGCAGTACGCCGCCGCGCCCTGATCACCAACGTGTTTACGCCCGATGCAACGTATCTCGACCCGATGGCGCGCAGCAGCGGCCATGACGGCCTGGACGCCATGATAGGCGCGGTGCAGCAGCAGTTCGCCGACCTGCGCTTCCGTTTGCATGGCAAGCAGGATGGCCACAACGATGTGGTGCGTTTCTCCTGGACCCTGGGCGCGGACGGCGCTGAGCCGGTCGCTTACGGCACCGATGTCGCGGTGGTGGCAGCTGATGGCCGCATCCGCAGCGTTACCGGCTTCCTGGACGCGATGAACGTACCTGCATAGCCCGCGCTACACTACGGATAATTCTTCGGAGGCAGCTCATGGGTGCATCACAGATGGTGGCGGAGCCGGGCCGTAGCACTGGCGCAAAACAAGGCGCCAAAGCGGGCGCAGAAGCAGGCGCGCGGCACCGCTACTTCAATGACTTCGCGGCGGCCTTGCGCTACTGGCGCGACAAGCGCGGCTACAGCCAGCTGCGCCTGTCGGCCGAAAGCCATATCTCGCAGCGCCACATCAGTTTCCTGGAGAGCGGCCGTGCGCAGCCGAGCCGGGAGCTGATCCTGAAGCTGGGCACGGCGCTCGACATTCCGCTGCGCCAGCGTAACGTGATGCTGCTGGCGGCGGGTTTCGCGCCAGCTTACCAGGAGCGAAAATTGTCCGATCCGGAACTGGCTGCGGTCAAGCAGGCGCTGGATTTCATGCTGGCCCAGCAGGCGCCGTATCCGGCGCTGGTGGTGGACCGGCTGTGGAACCTGGTGATGAGCAACGGCCCGGCTGCCATGATGATGCGCTGGCTGCTGGATATGCCGGAAGCGCAGCCCTTGCCGCGCGAAGGCATCAACATCCTCAAGCTGATGCTGGATCCGCAGGCGATCCGCAAGCATCTGCTCAACTGGCAGGAGGTCAGCGCCGACCTGCTGCACTGGATCCAGCGCGAAGCCATGAGCGACGGCCCCGGCAGCGAAGCCACCGGGCTGCTGGAGCAGCTGGTAGCGCTACCCGGCATTCGGGCGGCGACGCAGACGCCGAATCTCGATACGCGGGTGCTGCCATTCCTGCCGCTGAAGATCCGCAAGGACGGCGTCGAGCTGAACCTGTTCACCGCGATCGCCACCATGGGTACGCCGCACGACGTCACCGTGCACGAGCTGCGGATCGAATCCTTTTTCCCGGCCGATGCCGCCACCGCGGCGTGGTTCAAGGAGCGCGCCTAGGCCGCGGGCGCAGGAAGGGCGCTGCGCTTACAATGGGGATGCTTACGGGCAACTAGAGGTGGCCCGTGCCAACCCTATTGTGGAGAAAACAACATGTTGAAAAAAGTACGAAGCATTGCACTGCTGGCCGGGTGTGCGCCCTTTCTTGCCGCCTGCGTTAGCATTCCGGCGCAGGCGCCGATCGCAGTGCCGGACAACTTGCAGGTTGCCGCCAACCAGGTCCTGACGCTGGAGGCTAAGGCCACCGGCGTACAAATCTACCAATGTGCGGCGACACCGGCCGACGCTTCGAAATTCGAATGGCATTTCGTAGCGCCGCAGGCCGAGTTGTATGACCAGCAGGACAACAAGATCGGTAAGCACTATGCTGGCCCGACCTGGGAATCGAACGATGGCAGCAAGGTGGTCGGCGCGGTCCAGGCGCAAAGCAAGGCGCCCGATGCGGACGCCATCGCATGGCTGCTCCTGAGCGCCAAATCGACTTCGGGAATCGGCGTCTTCGGCCTGACGCAAAGCATCCAGCGCTTGCAGACTTTAGGCGGCGCCGCGCCGGCGGACGGTTGCGACCAGGCGCGGCTGGGCCAGCAGACACGCGTGCCTTACCAGGCGGTCTACCGTTTCTACGCCGCCAAATCGTAGCTGTTGCATCAGCGGCGGCTGGCGGGAATTGCCGATTTGACTAACCGTAGAAATCGCGTATCCAATTTGTAACAGCCGCCGCAAGCGCATGAAGTGCTGATATATTGTCGCGAGGAAATTAACGTCCTCAACCAGTTTTCCGCCTGCCGTCGGTGATGCCGGCGGCAGCCTTTCGCGACTTATCGGAGTGTTCTGTATGCGTGGTGTGATCAAGCACGGTTTGACCTTTTTATGTATCCTGACACCACTAGCCGCCAATGCCGGCGACACCCTCAGCAAGATCCGCGACAGCCAGACCATCACCTTCGCTTACCGCGAAACGGCGCCGTTTTCCTATACCGATGAAAACAAGCAGATCGTCGGGTATTCGATCGACATGTGCCTGAAAATCGCCGATGCCGTCAAACGTGAACTGAAGCTGCCGAATCTCAAGGTGGCGTATGTGCCGGTCGATTCGACTACCCGTTTTTCCAGCATCATCGACGGCAAGGCCGACATGGAATGCGGCTCCACCACGAATAACGCCGAGCGCCGCACCCGCGTCGGCTTTACCGTGCCGAACTTCTTTTCCAGCGTGCGCATGATCGTCAAGAAGGGCAGCGACATCAAGAACTGGTCCGACCTGCGCGGCAAGACCATCGTCATCACCAAGAGCACCACCACCATCGACCTGGTCAACGATCGCAGCAATGTGCGTTCGCTCAATATCAAGGTAGTGGAAGCCAAGGACGATGCTGAATCGTTCAGCTTCGTCGAGCAGGGCAAGGCCGATGCCTACGCCATGGACGACGTGCTGCTGTACAGCCTGCGCGCCACCGCCAAGACGCCGTCCGACTTTACCGTGCTGGGCGATCCGCTCTCGATCGAACAATATTCCCTGATGTTCCGCAAGGACGATCCGGCCTTCAAGCAGCTGGTCGACAAGGAAATGGTACGGATGATCAACGAGGGCGACTTCCAGAAGATCTACAGTTTCTGGTTTACCCAACCGCATGGATCGAAGAAGGTCAACATGGGCATGCCGATGGGCTACCTGTTGCGCGATTCGTTGCTCTATCCTTCGGACAAGACCGCCCAGTAAGCACTGGTGGACTGTAACAGGATTACTGCAACAGGCGCTGCATGAACAGATCGAGGAAGCGCGGCTTGTCGAGCGCCAGGCAGACTTCGGC
Organism: Collimonas pratensis; assembly: GCF_001584185.1. Taxonomy (GTDB): domain Bacteria; phylum Pseudomonadota; class Gammaproteobacteria; order Burkholderiales; family Burkholderiaceae_D; genus Collimonas; species Collimonas pratensis. The sequence continues at coordinate 226,948 of NZ_CP013234.1, forward strand.
GTTGGCGGCGCCTGCTTCTTCCCTGGTATAGCCTTCCTGGTCCACCGCGATGCGTAAGGCCGTGGTCGGGCAGATGCGTTGGTCGGCGAGGTAGGCGACCGGCACCACGTCGAACAGCGTCGGCGTATCGCTGGACCACGGCTGATAGCTGTCGGTCCACTGATGGTACAGCAGCGTCAGCGCATCGGTCAGCGCCGAGCCATGCCCGAACAAGGCGTTGCGTTCGACTGCGTCCAGCCTGACCTGGGTGGAATCGAGCGGCATCATGACAATCGGCACACCCGAGGAAAACAGTTTTTGCGCAGCCGGAGTATCGGCCGCAATGTTGTATTCCTTGTCCGGCGGACGCGACGCAACGTATTCCGATTTCCGGTAACCCACCCTGACCGATCCTCCCATCAGCACCACCCGCTTGAGTTGGCGAAAGGTCGCCGGATCGCGCGCGATCGCCGCGCCGATATTGGTCAAGGGACCCAGGGCAATCAAGGTAATCTGACCCGGATGCAGGCGGATCTGCTGCAGCAGGAAATCTGCCGCCGGCGCGGTCTGCGCCGGCAAGCTGCCGCGCTGCGCCCAGCGCGCCTGGGTGAATGGCGTCATGCTGGTCGTGGCGATGCCGCGCGCAACAGGAATCTTGCCATGCCCGGTTTCGCGCAACAGGCGCTCCAGCAGCTGCGCGCGCAAGCCGGTATCGCCCCAGGCAGTAGTGAAACCCAGGATCTCGAATTCGGGACTGTTGAGAAGCAAGGCTACGGCAAAGGCATCGTCGATATCGTCGCCGATGTCGGTATCGACGATGACTTGCTCGGTTGCTGCCGCGGGTGCCGCATGCGTCGATTGTGCAAACAGCAGCGCCAGCGTGACCGCCGCGGCCGGCAAGATGGCGTTCAGAATATTCCTGGTCCAGGCAGGCATGGCTGCTGCGCTCCGCTTATCGACTGCCTGCGGCTGGCGCTGGTGTCGGCGGCGTCGGCAGGTTCATCAGCTTGATCATCAGTTTTTCGAAAGCCGGCACGTTGACTTCGCGCACCACCGTGGTCGGGCTGGCGATCAGGCCTGGCGGCGCATAAGCGGCAGGCCAGGACAAGGTATTGCCATAGCCGGCGCCGAAGTCGGTATCGATGCTGACGTACAGCTGGTCAGATTTACTGATCAGCGTCGGATCCAGCCAGACCGCGGTAGCCAGTTCATCCCACAGCGGAAAGCCGGTTTCGGTGACTTTTTTCACCATCTGCGCCAACGGCGTGCCGGACTTGGTCATGTCGCTCAGCAGCTTGGCGCTGAGTTCGGTTGCGGTGGACGGATCGGCCGGCACCATGACGATCCGCTTCCAAGGCGCGCGCAAGGCGATCTTGGCGGCTTCCGGATCCCAGCGGAAGTTGAATTCCAGGCGCGGCGTGTTGATGTATTCGCGGGCAAACTGTTCTGCCGATTTGGACGGCAGCATCTGGTGCGGATTGAGGCTGCCGCCCATGTAGACGATTTCCTTGGCGGTGGCGGCGAAACTCGGGTCGAGGCTGATCGCCAGCGCGACATTGGTCATCGGGCCGGTGGCCAGGATGGTGACCTGGCCCGGAAATTCATGCACTTTCCTGATCATGAAATTGGCAGCGATTTCGTTGGCGGCCTTGGTATGCGGCATGCCTTCCGGCAGCTGCGGCACGAAGTCGTGGGCATGATAGTTGGGCTGGCTCTGGATGGTGCCGTCCGGCCATTTTTCATCCATCCAGGCGCCCTTGTAGACCAGCTTGCCGTACAAGGCTTCCCAGCGGCGCGTGGTTTCCTGGGTGTTCAGCAAGGGGAAGGTCGAACCGGGCACGACCGGGATATCGCTGCGTCCTATCACTTCCAGCGTGCGGAGCGCGTGCGCGATGTTTTCGTCGCGCCAGGTCGAGCCGCTGACAATCGTGATGCCCAGCACTTCCACGTCCGGCGACTGGATCGCCATCAGCTGCGCTGCCCTTGGCCCGCCGATGTCGTCGTCGATGATCACCTTGCGCTTGCCTTCGGCCTGGGCCTGCAGCGGCAAGGTGGCCGCTACCGCCAGTCCCAGCATGAATACCGTCGATAGTAAGCGGCGGCGTGTCGAAGTCGATTTCATAAGTACTTTCAAATAGAAAAAACAGGCATGGCGCGGAAGCCGCGGCAGGCTATCGTAAAAAAGGTTGCAGCGCCGCCAGGAAGGCGTCGGGGGTTTCGATCATCGGCGCGTGGCCGCTATCGGCAATGACTTTGAGTTCGGCGCCGCGGATGTGGGAGGCGAAGTAGCGGCCGTCTTTCAACGGTAGCAAGCTGTCATGTTCACCCCATAGCACCAGGGTCGGGATCGTGATGGCGCTCAGTTCGCCATCGACGGTTTCGCTCAGCAAAGCCGGATTGCGCACTGCGCGGATAGCCCAGGCATCGCCTTTTGCCAGGCTCCAGGCAAGACCGTCGCGCAAGGCTTGGTCGGTCTGGTAGGAAGGCGAATGAAAGACACTCGCCAACAGCTGCTTTTCTCCGGCCAGCGAGGCGCCCACCACGCTCTTTTTGCCGGCAGCGGGCGGTGCAAACAGGTGTTTCATGGTGGCGTTCAAGCCTGCCGAATCGGACAACACCAGCCGTGACGGTTTCGGCAACGCCAGGCTAGTGCCGGCAGCGACGCCGCGCAAGGCTTGTATGGTGTACTGCGCAGAGATCCAGCCGCCCAGCGATTCACCCACCAGGGTGAAATCGCTGACCTGGTTCTGGCGCAGGAACTCGCCCAGGAAATCGACCCAGGTCTGGATCCCGAAATCGACCTGCGGCTTGTCGGAATTGCCGAAGCCGAGCTGGTCCAGCGCCAGCACCCTGTGCGTCTGCGCCAGCGCCAGCATGACCTTGCCCCAGTCGCCCTTGGCGCTGCTGCCGAGGCCGTGCACCAGCACTATCACCGGACCGCTGCCGAGATCGTAATAGCGGATGTTGGCGCCAAACAGCAACGCAGTCTTTTGCTCCGGCAAGGCGGCTTGCGCTGCGGCGCTGAGCGGCGCCAGCAAGGCGATGCCGATCGCCAGCGCGGAACATGCGGCTGCTGCCAGCCGTTGCCAGGGTTGGCCGGAACCGTTAGCCTTATGCATGTGTCTCCTCCGATGGAAGCTTGCGCAGGCATCCTGGGCGGCAGCCGCGCCACCCAGGAAGTGCCGTTGCGATTGAACTGCCCGGCAGCTTAAAAATTCGACCGGAACTGTACGCCGAACATGCGCGGATCGTTGATGAAGGCGGTCCGGTTGTCGAAGTCGATGCCGCCGACCGCCACGATCTTGTTGGTGATGTTGCGGCCGAATGCAGCGATTTCATATTTGTCGCCGCCCCACTTGTAACCCACGCGCAAGCCACCTTCCAGCAACGGTTTTCCGGTGAACTCGGTCGAGTTGTACAGGAAGAAGTTGATCTTGCTGCGATAGGCCCAGTCGGTATAGAAGTACAGCTCGTCGTTGTTGCCCAGCGGGATGCCGTAGCGTGCAGTGACGTTGGCGATCCATTTCGGCGCTTGCGGCAAGGGATTGCCGTCGATCGAAAACAAGCCTGGCCTTACCTGGGTGTTGAGCATGGTGCAGGAAGCGCAGCCGGCCACCAGCAGGTTCGGATCGCGGATCTGCGTGTAGTTGTAGCTGCCGCCTACGGTCACGCGCAGGCGTTCGCTCAGGTTGGCTTCCAGGTCCAGCTCGGCGCCGCGGCCCACGGTCTTGGCCGCATTCACCAGCATGATCGAGTTGGAGTTGCCGCCGACGGCTGTCAGCTGCTGGTTCTTGACGTCGAAGCTGTAGATGCTGAAGTTGGCGCGGGCGCGGCGGTTGAACAGGTCAGCCTTGATCCCCGCTTCATAGGAAGTGATGGTCTCGGCGTTGGCGACCGTGATCGGTACCGAGGAAGAGGGCGCCGCGATACTCGGTGCGCGGAAGCCGGTGGCTACCCTGGTATAGGTGCTGACGTCATTGGTCAAGGCGTAGTTGGCGCTGAGGTCCCAGCTGACGTTCGATTTGTTTTCGCTGATCGAGCCCGGGCCGGTGAAGGTGACGTTGTTGGCGACCTCATTCGAGAAATCCTTCTTGTCCTCGGTATAACGCAGGCCGCCGCGCAGCTTCAGCCTGTCGTTGACGTCATAGGTGAGCGAGCCGAACACAGCGTAGGCCGTATTTTTCTGGCGATTCTGCAGGTAGCTGGTCTGCAGCTGGGTGGTGCTGTCGAAGTTGGAGCTGTTGCCGGCCACATCTTCGTAGAAGTAGTACAAGCCGGTCTGCCAGTTGAGCGGCCCTTCATTCTTCGACTCGACCCGGAATTCCTGCGAAAACTGCTTGTGATCGGCGACGCCGCCGCCGGTCTGTACCTGGAACGGGATGAAGCCGGGGCCGGTCGGCGTGCCGCCGTCGATGTCGCCGCGGCTGAAGTAGCTGGAGATGGTTTCATAACCGGTGATCGAGTACAGCTTGACCTGGTCCAGGTTCCAGGACAGGCGGGCGCTGCCGCCGGCGGTATGCAGCGATTGCGTGTTGAGCGCGTTGGTGGTGATCTGGGACGGATCGAAGCCGGCGACAAAACCGTCGCTGCCTTTCTCCAGGATATTGGCGCGGAACAGACGGGCGCTGCCGGTGGTGGCGCGGGCGTGGATGTTGAACAAGGCGTTGAAAGTGCCGTCCGGCTTGTACAGGAACTGCAGGCGGCCGGCGCGTTCGTCATAGCCTTCCAGGAAAGGCGTGCCGCCGCCGTCATTCTTGACCCAGTTGTCGCGGTGTTCGACCAGCGTCGAAAAGCGCATCGCCCATTGATCGCTCAAAGGCACGTTGACCGCCGCTTCGACATTGGCGGTATTGTGGGTGCCATCAGAGACGCTGTAGTAGCCGGAGACCTTGTCCAGGCTCGGCTTGGCCGAATCGAACTTGACGACACCGGCGGGCGTATTACGGCCGAACAGCGTACCCTGCGGGCCGCGCAGCACTTCGACGCCCGCCAGGTCGAACATGGGAAAGCCTTTGAGGGCGGCGTTTTCCTGCACCACGTCATCGAATATCAGGGATACCGGCTGCGAGGCAAAGGTCGAAAAATCGGTATTGCCGTAGCCGCGGATATAGAAGCGCGGGAAGGTGCGGCCGTTGGAGGATTCGATATTCAGGCTAGGCACCTTGGCCGCCAGCACGCGGATATCCTGGCCGCCGGAGTTGAGCACATCGAGCGTTTCGCCCTTGAGCAAGGTCACCGAGATCGGCACGTCCTTGATCTTCTCGACCTTGCGCTGCGCGGTGACGGTCATGGTTTCCAGCTGCAATGAAGAACCGTCCTGCGCCGCCGGACTGGCCGCTGCCGGCACTGCGGTGCCGGCGGTCTGCGCCAGCGCCGCGCCGAACGGCAAGGCGGCTCCCAATGTCAGCACCATCTTTCCTGCGCAACGCATGTGGGCGCGTGCCCTCGCTTTTTTTCCCATTTTCCATCCCTCAGTGATCGACGTTGATAAAACCGGATTTGCTTGTTTTAGTTATGACTGCTGTGCGGGCCGGCGGCTTGCCACATGCGTGCCGGACCAGAACGGATTCACTCAACGCAAAGACCGTGCCAGAATTTTTCCTGGCAGGAAGAATGGAAAAAACGATATTACGATTTGTATCGAAACATATTGTATACATACGAGGAAGCGAAATCTGAACCTACGCAACTTGCAGAAGTGATAAGCCCGGCTGCCGCACAAGCTGGCGTGTTCGGCAAAAAATAACGCCTTCTATTGGGGAGGGTCGCGCCAAAACGGGGCTGGCGAAGGTGTTGCAAGAGCCGGATTAGTGCGTGCCGGCGCGCCAAAATGGCGACATTTTGAAATAACTTGTATACACTTTATGACAGCTGGCCGAGGTGTGAATGTGCCCTAAGATAGGCCTGGAAAACGTGCCCCATGCTAGGCAAGATCGAGGATTTCAGCCAGGTTGACTTCGTGTTCGTCGTCGCTCAGAAGCAAGGCGTTTTCGATGTCGAGCAGATGCTGGTCCATCATGCGGATCGCCTGTTCGACCTCGCCGGCGGCAATGGCGTCGATCAGGTGTTCATGTTCGTGGTTGGGGCAGGCGGTCTTGTTGGGCGCCTGGTACAGGGCGATGATCAGGGAGCAGCGCGAGACCAGCTCGCGCATGAAACGGGTCAGTACCGGATTGCCGGCTGTCTCGGATAACAGGATGTGGAATTCGCCGCCAAGGCGTATCCATTTGGCGTGGTCGCCGCTATGAAAGGACGCATGTTCTTCTTTGACGATTTGGCGCAGCCGGGCAATCTGGGCGCGCGTTGCATGTTGCGCCGCCAGCGGCACGATGATGGCTTCGATGGCGCGCCGCGCCGCGAAGATCTCGCGTGTTTCCTGCGGCGTCGGCTGGGCAATGATGGCGCCGCGGTTTGGCCGCAGTTCCAGAATATGGTCGTGCGCCAGGCGCTGGATGGCTTTGCGCACGATGGTGCGGCTGACCGCGAACAGTTCGCACAGGCTGGCTTCGGTCAGCTTGGTGCCCGGTGGCAGGCGCTGGCTCATGACCGCTTTCAGCACCGAATCGTAGATTTTCTGATCGACCACGCCGCTGCCCCGGGTTGAAGCGGGCCTGGTTGCAGCAGGAGCGAGGGTGGCGTCACCGGTCTTTTTTTTCATGCGCTCTGTTTTCAATTTGAATTACCAGTCTGCAGTCATGCTACCGCAAATCAGCGCCGCCAGGCATAGGCGCGGCGGCAGGCAGGCTTAGGCAGGAATCGCGCCAGGGGGCGCATCGTGGTGCGCATCAAGAATCGGCCGGATGCACAGAAAGCCGGTTGCCGTAGTCTGGCATGCAGTTTGCTTTTGCAGTAGCTTTATGCCGGTAAAAGATTGCGCTGCAATCTGCCGGTAAGCAGCTGAGTGAGGTAGCATGACGCTTGCGTCGCGGTTCGCCGAAGATTCGTCGAATACGGCAAACGCAATCATGCTGGAATCATTTTGCAACGGTCTTTCATTGACACAGGCAGAAGAAGTGACTTCAACCATACCGCGTCTGCAGATTGCCCATATCCGCAAAGCCTATCCGGGTGTGCTGGCCAACGACGATATCAATCTCGCGGTCGCGCCCGGCGAAATCCACGCCGTGCTGGGTGAAAACGGCGCCGGCAAGTCGACCCTGATGAAAATCATATTCGGCACGGTCAAGCCGGACGCTGGCGAAATCTTCTGGAATGGCGAATTGGCGCATATCGCCAGTCCGCATGTTGCGCGCCAGCTCGGCATCGCCATGGTGTTCCAGCACTTCTCCTTGTTCGATACCCTCACCGTCGCGGAAAATATTGCGCTCGGCCTGGCGTCTGACGTCAGCATGGCTGAGCTGGTGACGCAGATCCGCCAGACCGGCGAGAAATATGGATTGGAGCTGGAGCCGCACCGTCACGTACACACCCTGTCGGTCGGCGAACGCCAGCGCGTCGAGATCGTCCGCGCCCTGCTGACCAAGCCGCAGCTGCTGATCCTGGACGAGCCGACCTCGGTGCTGACACCGCAGGCGGTGGACCGGCTGTTCGTCACCTTGCGCAAGCTGGCCGCCGAGGGTTGCAGCATTCTCTATATCAGCCACAAGCTGGATGAAATCCGCGCACTCTGCCACAGCGCCACCGTGATGCGCGGCGGCCGCGTTACCGGCATCTGCGATCCGCGCCAGGAAACCAGCGCCGGCCTGTCGCGCATGATGATCGGCGACGAGCTGGTGCGCTTGCAGCGCGAGCGCAATCCGGATTCCATGCGCAGCGAGCGCAAGCTGCACCTCAACCGCCTGTGTTTGCCGAAGGCGCATCTGTTCGCCACTGAACTCAAGGATATCGAATGCGAAGTGCGCGCCGGTGAAATCGTCGGCATTGCCGGCGTTTCCGGCAACGGCCAGCAGGAATTGCTGGCGGCGCTGTCAGGTGAAGACCGGCGCGCCGCGCCGAACATGGTGATGCTGGCCGGCCGCGCCGCCGGGCAACTGGCGCCCAATCCGCGCCGTGCGCTCGGGCTCGGCCTGGTGCCGGAAGAGCGACTCGGGCGCGGCGCCGTGCCGACCCTGGACCTGGCGTCCAACATGCTGCTGTCGCACCAGAAAGCGCCCTACGTCAAACGCGGCATGATCGATTTCGCCTATGCGCGCAAGAGCGCCGCCTCCATCATCGAGCGCTTCAAGGTCAAGGCCGGCGGCCCGGGTGCGCTGGCCAAGAGCCTGTCCGGCGGCAACCTGCAGAAATTCATCGTCGGCCGCGAACTGGAGCGCAAGCCCAGCGTGTTCATCGTCGCCCAGCCGACCTGGGGCGTGGACGTCGGCGCCGCCGCCCAGATCCATGCCGAAATCCTCGCCTTGAAACAGGAAGGCTGCGCTGTGCTGATCATTTCCGAAGAACTGGATGAGCTGTTTGCGCTGTGCGACCGCCTGCACGTAATCGCCAAGGGCAGGCTGTCGCCCTCGATCGCCATCGAACAAGCCACGCGTGAGCAGGTCGGCCTGTGGATGAGCGGTCTCTGGCAAGATACCGCGGAGGCCGCCCATGCATAAGCTGTGGCCTTGGAAGCTGGAGTTACGTGGCACGCCTTCGCGTGCCATGACTTACTGGTCGCCGTTGATCGCCATCGTGCTGACCATGCTGCTGGGTGCGCTCCTGTTCATTGCGTTGGGCAAGGATCCGCTCGCTGGCCTCAAAGTATTCCTGATCGACCCCTTCAACGGCAAGCGCGCCATCAGCGAACTCCTGCTGAAATCGGTGCCGCTGATACTGTGCGCGCTGGGCTTGGCAGTGTGCTTCCGCGCTAATATCTGGAACATCGGGGCGGAAGGCCAGTTCACTGTCGGCGCGCTGTTTTCCGGCGCCATGCTGGTGTTCCTCGATGTGCCTGGCCATGCGATACCGGGCGGCCTCGGCCTGCTGCTGATGGTCCTCGTCGGCATCGTCGGCGGCGCCTTCTGGGCCAGCATCACGGCCTTGCTGCGCGACCGCTTCAACGCCAACGAAATCCTGGTGTCGCTGATGCTGACCTATGTCGCCCAGCTGCTGCTGATGTATGCGGTGAACGGTCCGTTGAAAGATCCCAACGGCATGAACTTCCCGCAATCGAAAGTGTTTTCCGACGAGTTCATGCTGCCGATGCTGTTGAGCGGCACGCGCCTGCATATCGGCTTTGCCGTGACGCTGGTGCTGGCCGTGCTGATGACGGTATTCATGACGCGCAGCTTCCGCGGCTTTTCGCTGATGGTCGGCGGCGTCGCTCCCCATGCGGCACGCTATGCCGGCTTTTCCAGCCGCAGCGCGTTGTGGGTGTCGCTGCTGATTTCCGGCGGCTTTGCCGGCCTGGCCGGCGCCTTTGAAATCGCCGGGCCGATCGGGCAGTTGCTGCCCTCTGTCTCGCCAGGCTATGGTTTCGCCGCCATCATCGTCGCTTTCATCGGCCGCCTGCATCCGGTCGGCGCGGTGCTGGGCGGGCTGGTGATGTCGCTGCTGTACCTGGGCGGCGAGCTGGCGCAATCGCGGCTCGGCCTGCCGTCGGCCATCACCGGCGTGTTCCAGGGCATGTTGCTGTTCCTGCTGCTGGCCAGCGATACCCTGATCAATTACCGCCTGCGCCGGAAAGTGAGGATCTGAGATGGAACAATTCGCCTCGCTAATCGCAGCTTCGATCAACGCCGGCACGCCGCTGCTGCTGGCGGCGCTCGGCTTGCTGATCAACGAACGCGCAGGCGTTCTCAACCTCGGTGCAGAAGGCATGATGCTGGTGGCCGCCATCGCCGGCTTCGCAGTCGGCTACAGCACCCATAGCCCGATGCTCGGTTTCCTTGCCGGCGCGCTCAGCGGTGTGCTCATGGCGGCGTTGTTTTCCTGGCTGGCGCTGGTGCTGGCCACCAATCAGGTGGCCACCGGCCTAGCCCTCTCGATCTTCGGCGCCGGGCTCTCGGCCTTCCTCGGCCAGAGCCTGGTCGGCCTCGGCCTGCCGGCGCAAACCATGGGCATTCCGCTGCTCAAGGATATCCCCTTCTTCGGCCCGGCCTTGTTCCAGCAGCACTGGATGAGTTATCTGGCGCTGCTGCTGTGCGGCGCCATCGCCTGGTTCATCTACCGCACCCGCGCCGGCCTGGTCCTGCGCGCCATCGGCGAATCGCCGGAATCGGCCCATGCACTGGGTTATCCGGTGCGCTGGATACGCTTCGCCGCCTTGTTGTTCGGCGGCGCCTGCTGCGGCCTGGCCGGCGCTTATTTATCGTTGGTGTACACGCCGATGTGGGTCGAGGGCCTGGTGTCCGGGCGCGGCTGGATCGCGCTGGCGCTGACCGCCTTCGCCACCTGGCGGCCGCTGCGGGTGCTGCTGGGCGCCTTGCTGTTCGGCGGCGTCACCATCCTGCAGTTTTACCTGCAGGGCATGGGAGTGAATATTCCATCGCAAGTGCTGTCGATGGCGCCGTACGTGGCGACCATCGTGGTGCTGGCGCTGATCTCGCGCAACCCCGACTGGATCCGGCTCAACATGCCAGCCTCGCTGGGCAAGCCGTTCAAGCCGGATGCCAGCTGAGTAGATCAAATTAGATAGCAGGCTGACCAACCATCAACACAGAGGGAGATAAGCAATGAAGATATCACGCAGGGCATCGCTGGCCATGCTGGCCGCACTGACTGCCGCCACGCTCATGGGCTGCGGCAAGAAAGAAGAGGCGGCGGCGCCGGCTGCTCCGCCGGCCTCCGCACCGGCGCCGGCCAAGGCCGATCCGCTGAAAGTGGCGTTCGTGTATATCGGCCCGGTCGGCGACGCCGGCTGGACCTTCGCCCACGACAAGGGCCGCAAGGCAGTCGACGAAAAATTCGGCGACAAGGTAAAAACCACGTTTGTCGAAAACGTGCCGGAATCGGCCGCCGATGCAGAGCGCGTGTTCCGCCAGCTGGCGGTGGACGGCAACAAGCTGATCTTCGGCACCAGCTTCGGCTACATGGAAGCGATGCTGAAGGTGGCAAAGGAATTCCCGGACGTCAAATTCGAACACGCGACCGGCTTCAAGACGGCCGACAACCTGGCCCAGTACGATGTCCGCACCTATGAAGGCGCTTACCTGGCCGGCGTGGTGGCAGGCAAGATCAGCAAGTCGGGCAAGCTGGGCGTGGTGGCTTCGGTGCCGATTCCTGAAGTGATCCGCAATATCGACGCCTTCACCCTCGGCGCCCGCTCGGTCAATCCGAAAGCCACCACGCGCGTGGTGTGGGTCAACAAGTGGTTCGATCCGGGCAAGGAACGCGAAGCTGCCACCACGCTGATCGGTCAGGGCGTCGACGTCCTGATGCAGAACACTGACTCTGCCGCCGTGGTCCAGACCGCCCAGGAAAAGGGCGTATCCGCCTTCGGCTGGGATAGCGACATGACCAGCTTCGGCCCGAAAGCGCACCAGGCGGCATCGATGATCAACTGGGGCGTGTACTACACCCAGCGCGTCGGCGCGGTGCTGGACGGCAGCTGGAAAACCAGCACCAGCTGGATCGGCCTGAAAGAAGACGGCATCGACCTCGGCGCCTTCAATGCCGACCTGCCGGCTGACGTCAAGGCGCTGATCGCCGAACGCAAGAAAGGTATCGTCGATGGCAGCGCGCCAATCTGGAAAGGTCCTATCGTCGACAATACAGGCAAGGAGCAGGTCGCCAAGGATGCCGTCGCCGACGATGGCTTCCTGCATGGCATCAAGTTCTACGTGCAAGGCGTAGAAGGCAAAGTACCGGGCTGATCGCCCGCCGCGGGATCGGCTGCTCATGTGAGTGCGCCGGTCCGCTTCCCCACATGAGCCGGCTGCCGGCGCGATATTTATCCCAGTCGTTGCAAATTAGCAACTAACAAGTCCAGGGCCATTGCTATACTGCATCTTCTTTCAAATCCCATATCGAGACGCACATGCCTGACCAGGACCCGACGTCGAACCCCATTGCGCGCGCCAAGTCTTCCAAGATCGGCCACCTGACCACCGCCATGGTGGAAGACACCACCAGCATCCTGCAGCAGAGCGGCGAGCTGCAGCCCGGCACCGGCCTCATCACCAGCGTGATCGCGCTCAGCCTGGGTTTCCTCAGCCTGCTCGGCGTGCTTGCCTTCCATTACCCGCAATACCTGACCACGCCCGAATTGCGCCATGTGTACTCGGTCAGCCTGATGCGCCAGATCCTGTTCGGCGCCTTGCTGATCGCCGGCGTGCTGTCGCTGGCCAACATCCTGTTCGGCCGCCAGCGCTCGCTGAATTTCTCCGCGCTGCTGATGGTGCTGGCAGCCGTAGCCTGGGGCGGCTCTAAAGTGGCCGTCGGCGAATTTCCCGATCACACACCGTACATCGGCCTCGACTGGTTCATCATCGACCTGCTCGGTTCGACCCTGATCTTCGTCCTGATCGAAAAGATGTTCCCGCTGTACCGCAAGCAAGCCATCTTCCGCTTCGAATGGCAGACCGACCTGGTGCATTTCGCCGTCAACCATTTCATCATCGGTCTGGCGCTGCTGGTGGTCAACGTCATGATCCACCGCGTGTTCGGCTGGATGGTGCACGCCGATTTCCAGAACACCGTGGCCGCCATCAGCTTCATCCCGCAGCTGCTGCTGTGCATGCTGGTGGCCGACCTGATGGAATACGGGGCCCACCGCGCCTATCACGAGGTGCCATTCCTGTGGCGCTTCCACTCGGTGCACCACAGCGTCAAGACCATGGACTGGCTGGCCGGCTCGCGCCAGCACATCCTGGAACTGATCTGCACCCGCGTGCTGGTGCTGGGCCCGCTGTTCGTGCTCGGCTTCGACAAGTCGGTGGTCAACGCCTACATCATCATCGTCGGCTTCCAGGCCGTGTTCAACCACTCCAATGTGCACCTGCCGTGGGGGCCGCTGCGCTACATCTTCGTCACCCCGGATTTCCATCACTGGCACCACTCCTCGGAAGACGAAGCGATCGACAAGAACTATGCCGCGCACTTCGCCTTCATCGATTATTTCCTCGGCACCGCGGTCAAGGCCAAGAAGGCTTTTCCGGAGAAGTATGGCGTGGTGGGGGATTACATGCCGGATGGTTTTATCCGGCAGCAGGCGTTTCCATTCCGTGGCACCAAGATAGACTAGATCGTCATGACGGACTGGTGTGGAATACATGGATAGCAAGAACCAGAAGCTGCAGCGCCATCTCTACCGGGTAAGCGTGATTGTCTTGGTAATTGGATTACTGGGCGCCTGCCTGGTCTATTACTTCGCCGCCGACGGCGGCAATCACGGGCTCGGTTACCAGATGGTGGACGGCGTCGCCTATGCCACCGGCGAATCGAAGGCTTATGTGCGCGACATGGAAATGTATGGCGGTACCTCTGGCAGGCTGATCGCCGGTTTCAACCAATGGCTGGGGAGTCTTTGGCATGGCAAGCGGCTGGCATATGTATTGGCCATCGGCGCTGCTTTAATTTCCTATGCTTGCTTCTGGTTTGCGCGGGAGCTGGAATTGTTTGCGGCGGATGAGCCGGAAGTTTGATCGAAGAACTACTTTCTACCGAAAATTCTCGATCCACCTTCGATCGATTGATGATTCCAGTCAGAATTTTTCTTGGTTTGAAAGCAGGAAAGCGGATGCGGCTAGCTATTGGGTAGCTGAGGGAAACGGTTGTGAGCAGCTGGCTAGCTGATGGCCGAGTTGAAAGGCCGCATCCGGCCGAGGCCGTGTAAAAACGCTGAATCCATCAAGGGAGCCGAGATCCACGTCATTTTAACGCGACATTGTTGATAATAGAGAGCCCTGCAAACGCGGCGGCTATTTCCCTTGGCCGAGTAAATAGCCGTCTCCAAACATATCTCCTGACGCTAAAAGCGCCTATGCGCTCATCACCTTCATCAAGGTTCCCACGCCCAGCACGTTGATCATCCGCTTCATGTTGTAAGCCAGGACATGCAAGCTCATCTCGGTGCTCACTCGGGCCTTGGTTTTGGTGAGGAAGTGCGTAGCACCCATCCATGCCTTGATGGTGCCGAATGGATGCTCAACAGTTTGCCGGCGTATTCGCATCGCCTTCGGCGTTCGTTCCAACCGCTCCTGCATGGCCTCCAGTACAGACTCATGCTCCCATCGTGTCACGCGCCGTTGAGGACTTGGCGTGCATGCGGATTTGAGTGAGCACTGCTGGCAATTCGAGCTCCAATAGCGGTGCAAATTCAAGCCTTTCTCTTTGCTCGTGAAACGCCAGATCAATCGCTCTCCGGCGGGACACTGATATTCATTGGCGCGTGCGTCGTAAATGAAATCCGCTTTGCCAAACCGACCTTCAGCAGAGGCATTGGAGGTCAGGTTCTTCGGGACGATCACGTTGATGCCGGCTTGTGTGCACGCCAGGATCTCTTCTCCTTTGAAGTAACCACGATCAGCAACTACGGTCAGCGATGCGGTGCCAATCGCTTCTTGCGCTTGCCGGCTCATCGAGTGCAGTTGATCCCGGTCGCTCCCGATGTTGGTCACCTCGTGCGCCACAATCAGATGATGCTTTGCGTCGACCACCGTTTGTACGTTGTAGCCAACGACGCCTGTACCACGCGTCTTCATCGACCGTGCATCAGGATCGGTTTGGGAGACTTGTTGATCCGGCGTCTTCTGGAGTTTTAATTGGATGTCTTCAAGCTCTCGCATCTGCGCCTTGAGCGCTGCGATATTCTCATGCAGTCGAGTTGTCGTGAGTTGCTTGCGGTCCGGCTCTTGGCGATCCGCCGTGTCGAGGGCTGTCAGATAGCGATCAATGCTCGCTGCGATCTCTTCCATGCGCCGTTGCAGCTTGGCGCTGGTGAAGTTGCGGTCGCGGTTGTTGACGGCTTTGAATTTGCTGCCGTCAATAGCGACCAGCGCTTCAGAGAACAGGCCAAGTCGCTGACACAGCACGACGAACTGCTTGCATACATTGGAGATGGCACGGCCATTGTCTTTGCGGAAGTTGGCGATAGTCTTGAAGTCCGGCGCCAAATGCCCTGTCAACCACATCAGTTCAATGTTACGCTGCGCCTCTCGTTCCAGGCGACGGCTTGATTGGAGTCGATTGAGATAGCCGTAGATGTAAATCTTGAGAAGAACCGATGGGTGATAGGCCGGACGTCCTGTTTGTGCAGGCATTGTTCCTTCGAAACCCATTTGCACCAGGTCCAGTTCATCGACGAAAACATCGACTACCCGCACTGGGTTGCTATCGGCAACGTAGTCGTCCAGTTGCTCGGGAAGCAAAATGCGTTGACTGCGATCCCGCCCTTCAATGAAGCGTTTCATAGGTGTACCTCGAACAGAGTCATCTGTCCGTGTGACATGGATCGCCGCAAATCGTTTACTTCCGATTAGAATTAGCGCTCAACAGCGTTTTTACACAGCCTCGGCCACAAGAAGACGGTCAATGTCACGATTCGAAAGCAGACATACTTTCACGCATCCAGCTGCGCAAATCTATTTCACTTTATCCGAGTAGTCGAGAATTCAATAAAATTAATGTTGTTCTATTGATTTCCATATGGCAACATATCTCGATCCTCACCACTTAATTAAGCCCCCCCTCATCAGTTCGTCAACAAGGCAAAATAAGACCCCATTTAACCCTTGTTTACAACAACCATTTGGTAATCATATGACGACTATGGCCGCGATATTAAGTCCAGTTTTATTGGCATTGCTCCTGGGAGGTTGTGCAAGCCCCTACGTGGAGCCTCAAAAAGATGCTGCACAGACCACACTCCATATCGTCACGAATCACCCACACCTCACAATGTCTTCATGGCTGTATTATTCAGATGCGCAATGCTCGAAACCTCCAGGGGAGTCTCTCGGAAATTTTACAGCGATGTACGCCGGCGAAAAGAAAATTCAGTTGAAAGCGGACGAAAAAAAATATCTCGTTGTCAGGACATTGAGCAAACTATCGGGCCCGACGTATAGCTGCGGAGCCCCTCTTTGCGACAGTAAATGTTCTGTAGAATTTGAGATTGTTCCAAGTGCCGGTCGAACTTATCGCGCGACACAATCAGGAAACGGGATGCACTGCGCCGTACAAATTATTGATGAAGTGACGGGGGCGCCCGCAGAAGGAGTTCGGCAGATTCCAACAGATCAAAAATGTAAGGGATAAGCCACTGTGTATGCATTTACGGTTGATCGCGAAATGACTTTTCAAAAGCCGATACAGTCACGCGTCATTGCCTGAGTTCGGCCAGAAGCGGACGGACTGCCAGTTACAGAAATTTTGCTAGTCTTCTTCCATATTCGCATTAGGAGTGTTTGTGAGTTCACTTGAGAAAGTCTGGGAATACCGTGAGGAACAACTATACCCAAGACTATTCGGACAGCCTGGTCGAGGAATTTTCCCTTTGGACTTAGAGTTATTTTCAGAGGTCTTCGGAAACCAAGCCGTGGACCCAAGGTGGCTTCATCTCGGAGTGTTTGAATTTCCTCCAACGAATACCCGCAACTCATGGCTCTATGTTACGTCCGGAGGGTCTACCCCGTGGGAGCTTGCCCCGATAGATTACAACCCAGTAGAGTACTCTTGGTTGGGTGTTGAGTTTGTGATGGAAGTGTACGAGCAAGCTGATTGGCCAATTCAAGTTTTGCGCAGACTTCTCGCCTATCATGTGTTGGTCTGCCATGGTCGATTTGGAGATATGGCGCCGTTAGATTATGGTCATCGAGTGCCTGCCGGAGGTGCGATTGACGGAAGCGACGATTCAAAGCTGCGGTTCCTAGCAATTGCAAAGCCAAACCACTATGATGCATCTGCCCAACTTGACTCCGGGAGATTCGATTTTTTGCACGTGGTCGGTATAAGTGAAAGCGAGAGAGACTTCGCAAAATCCACCAGTACAGAGGCGCTGATTACGGCGCTGCATTTGCATAAAGCATATCCTGTCACAGCATCGAAACGAGCACCAATTCCACTGTGATTCGGCCAATGCTAGCTGGCGGCTTATGTATCCAGAGGGGCTGTTGTCGGCCAGGAGCAGGCGCTCATGCGAATCCAGATGAAAATCAAAGTACAAATGGTTATAAGCAACTTAGTGCGAATGTTTTCAAATGCATTTGAGGGAATGCCGGCTGACTTTCCGAGTTCTCTCACTAAAGCTCAGGTGCTTGCCCAATTGCAAGGACTTGCCAAATGGCGCGCTGGAAAGCTCGACATAGTGGGGTCAGTGGGTTCAGAGGCGGTCGAATTACGGATCTCGCATACCTTCAGGCGTAACAATGGCACGAGATTCCAAGGACATTTGCAAGTAGATGGGGAGCAGTTGTCATTGGTTGGAGTGTTCCAGTCTTCCGCCTACAGTCGCTTCAGCACGGGGGCCGCCTTGGGGTTCCTGGGCCTCGTGTTGTGCGGCGGCCTGATCGGTGGACTTCATACAGTTTTCACGCACGCATCAAATCTGAGCCAAGCGTTGGAACTCATCGTGTTTTTGTTGTTCTGGATGACATTGGGCGGACTGTTCGAGTGGCTATTGGTTTGGAATGCCTCTCCGGCGCGTGATGACGTCTTGGCTCTCACTGCCGCTATCCGTGAGGCACTGCACGGGGATCGGGAGGATTCGAGCAATGTGTCCAATGGCCGTTTCTAGGCAACCTGACCGTCCCTTCCGGGTTGTCACGGACTTATGCGTCGGGCCGGGTTCGGCCAGAAGCAGAAGTGTGTCAGCAACTCATTTTCGATGAACGAGGCTTAATGAACTACGTGTCAGCAGTGACTAGCGAGTCGGTAAGGATTGTGACCTCTGGAACGATGTCGCCTGACATCGAGGCGCTGGCTACGCATATAGGCTCAGGCGAAGCGCACTTGCCATTTTCCTCGAAGGTGGAACTGGCTGAAGTGCTTACCGTCTTGCAGCGTGCTAAATTCTTTTTTGCCGATGAGTTGACAGGATGGCCACCTGCTGCAGTGTTTCAGCAGCTTCGCGAAGAATCGCTCGTGAGCGGGGTAGTTTTGATGGTCTCTTGGAGAAGCCAGAATGCCCCCGTTTTTGGTGACGTGTAATCGCCAATTGCGGACGGTCGAACGTGTCTGCTAACTGGTGGCGCTTCAGATTGCTTGCGCACACGTGAACATCATTTCTATTAGGAATTTGCACCATGAAATTATCGGTCCTCCTATTGGCGCTCGTCGTGACACCAGCTTTCGCAGCGGGGGCCTTTGGCGGAGCTCAATATGTACAATCCCGTGCGAGCTACGAAGCTGCTATCCATAACTCGTCCACTTCGCCATCGTATGTCTTGATTACGGTAGTTGATGCCAGAACGGAGTTAGCGCGGTCAACTTGTACCACAGCTAATCTTTTGATGGGTGCTATTCACTTTGAGTACGGTCTTGGGTATGACAGCGCGGGTTATGTTAAGTCAGATGCGATTGCCTTATCAAACCAAACACACGTATTTCGTTTCACAAAACAAGATGCCCTTAATAACGTCCCCTTCACTTATTCAGACGGTGATATTGCCGCCGCCCGCGCTTTTTTAGCGCCGTTTTCTGCCGCCGAATTAAGAGATAAATTTTCATCTTTGTATTCAAACCAGAGATTGGCGCTTAATGGTTTCTCACGCGACGCAATCGCATGCGTTCTCATCGAACGAGGGCTGTCACCGAAAATGGCTGATATCTCAGGTCAAGTTTTCGTCGAACGATTGTCCCTGCCGCCACTTTGGAAGACAGATTTGGAAAAACCTGAATGAGCAGTTTGGGCGAAATCAACCCATCGCGGCCGGCTCGAAACGGCCAGGAGCGGCCAGTTGCAAATAATCAATACTATGTTTTCTTTAGTGACATTAAGTCTCTGCCAATTTGGAGGTTTTGTGCCGTTCAATTTGTCATTCCATACCAGCGCCACACACCGGTCGATTTTACGTTGGACGCCATGAAGCGCGCCGCACGAACAGTCCTGTGGTTTACTGCGGGAGGTATCTGCCTCAGCATTGCCGCCTGTATGCATACAGTGTCAAAGTACCAAAATGCTTTCGCCGCCACCGCTTTCGGTGACACCGCGAGCGTAGTTGTGGAACGTTTTGGGAGCCCAAGTGTTCATGAGAACAATGTCAATCGCTTCTTGAGGTATGCCGCACAATCTTGCGAAGCCCCCTGTACTGAGCGACTGTGGTGGGAACATCCCGTACTCAAAGGCATTGAGGCATGGTCAGTCGAATTCGACACAAAGGGGAAGGTCATTGACAAGGCTCACTGGGTATTGCCGTAGGTAAGATTGAAGTCAGGACCGTGATTGAGCCTTCTTGCAATCATACGCATCACTTCCATCAGGCGTACGTTCAGCAGCAGTTTTTCCATGGTGTCGGCTGCCTTTTTGCATGCCAGCGTACTTCAATTACTTTTACATGACCAATATGGAACTAGTCCCAACAAAAAAGACCGCTGTACTGGCAGGTGCCTGGGCCGCATTTGGACTCGTTCCATTGGAGCACTGGATGGATCAAAGGCTGCTATCAACGTTTCAAAATAATGTCCTGATGCTTTGTATGGCGATTATATTTCTCTTCGTCCCCGTCTTATATTTAGTGATCGGGCGAGATAATCGATTCAATCAAACCTGGTTTGTGGACCCTGAAGAAAGGGCTCGATATTGGATAGTTTCCAAGCGAATGCTCTGCTGGCTCGTTGGTGCAACGATATTTGGCACCCTATGGGCCGGTGCGTTGAGATTTTTTTGGTAGCTGGCCGCTGACGGCCGAGACCGTGTAAAAACGCTGAATCCATCAAGGGAGCCGAGATCCACATCATTTTAACGCGACATTGTTGATAATAGAGATCTCTGTCGTCTGCCAACTGACCGTCAGCAACGCCTCAGGGTGCCGGCATTCTGCGTGGCGGCGTCAACTTAGCTGGGCCAGGATCGAAATATCGTAGCGGGAATGATCGGAGGGGCGCATGATCTAAGCAAGGGCCGCAATCGGGCTGCGGACGGTTTAGGAGTGAATTGGCATGACAACTAGGATCACTGTAGCCGCTGACAACGTCAGGATCGGCGATATTATTTACAACGGACTTGTTGGTACTGGCAAACACCCAACCTACGCCTGGGAAGCTATCACCCAGGTCAATTCGGTGGATGGACTGATTCAGCTGATTACGGGCCGTCTAGACGGCCCCCACGGTGAATTCTGGTTCGAGCCGGACGAATCAGTTGTCGTGGTTCGCCACCCACCGGCAGAGCCCAAACCAGCTATCGCAAAGCCCCATAACAAGCGAGCTCACGGGCATTAGGACAGGCTTTATCCTTGGTGGTGGTTGCATGATGGCCCATTGGCACCACAAAATACACGGGCTGCGACCGGTGTCGGCAATAGCTGACCTTCGATGTTCAGTCCGCCATGTACTGTCAAGGCGGCTTGGCTAGGTACCACTTGATGATGAATTCCAAAATGAATACTGAAGAACTTTTAAGAGATATCGCGGTAACATTTCCGCCTGTCGAGAAACCTAATGGCCTGGCTATTTCTTTCCACAAAGATGAATGTTTGCAATGTGAATATTTGCGTGAAGACTTGAATGAATTTGATGGTCCTGTGCTACCTGCTAAAGCTATTCGCACGATATATCAGGAAATGAGCTGTCTTTCTGCGCAAGGATGGCGCTGGGTACTACCTTCGTATCTCACGCATTGCGTAAGTGTGGAGACCGTTTACGATGGTATCGAAACCGAATTTTTAATCTACAACTTGGGCCCCGAGCAGCAATCCCAAGATAAAACGCTCGAACGATTGTCCGCACTGAATTTCCATCAAATAGGCTGTCTCATACATTTTCTTGAATGGTGTTCAGCGCACGAACATTGGGCCGCATACTGCGCTGAAGATATTGAGAGAGCTCTATCATTTATGCGAACAGTGCAAAACATCAGAGTTATTGCCAAGCGGACATTTTAATCCTAGACTCGAGATGGCATCACCCATCCGCTTCTCACAGTTTTTATTGATATAGATGTAGATAATGATATCCATCCTCTTTCTCACACTAGTTTTGGCGCTACCCCTTGGTTCCGTGGCATTCCGGCTAATGCATGCTCCTGACGGCGGAGTGGGGAAGGCTCTGAGAAATATCATGTCTGGGGCAATCATACTTGGGTTAATTGCTCCTTTAATTGGATATTTTTGCTACGCAGCCTTTCTTTGCTTCCGTATGGCACCTTCGACTGAGGCCGCCATTAAAGTCTTCTTTACCTCGCAAGTTTTTTTCTTTTCAGTGGTTTCGTATTTTTTTGGCGGCGGGGCCTCTGTGCTTACCGGTGTAATCGCTGGCGCAGTGAAACCGTGGATACGCACGTGGTTTCACTTAGTGCTCATAGGTGTCGCTGGCGCAGTCCTCCAGGCGCTCACGACTGTAGCAATGAGTTTCTTGTTCCACGACACTGTAGTCGGAATTTATATCAATGAAAATACAGTTCTCGGTTTGCTTGTTTTCTGCTTGCCAGCCCTAATCGCAGGGACGGTCTGTTGTCGACTGCTGTTTGGTTGTGCCAATTTTTACTGGTATCGGACCAGTCCTTGAGCTTGTTCGTTGACTGGCCGCTTCCAGGATCTTCGACTGTCGTTTGTGGAGCGATGGCAGACGTCCGTTTTCGGCCGAGGCTGTGTGAAAGCGCAAAAACATGAAATTTTCGTGGGTAGGGTGGCCATTGCTGATATCGAGAAAATCGCGTAGCGGTTGTTTTGAAAGGCCGATTTTTATGTGCGCCGAATTTTTCTGCGTTTTCACACAGCCTCGGCCAAAAGCGGTCAGTCAAAAAATCACAGAAATTAACGTAAATAAATGAGATTAATTGAACGAAAAAAAATCATCAGTTTACTAATAACTTCACTTTCAACTTTATTAGTTGGATGTGCCACCGATTTAGACAAAAATATTAGTCAGACGGACCACAAATTTTCCAAGACAATGAAGGACAATAAATTGGAAGAGAAACAAATAAATTCTACTGATGAATCATGGTACACCTTGCGTAATGCCGTATATTCGCACGATTTCGTAGAGGCATCACTGCTCGTTAAAAAAACGCCGTCTTTGTTAAGTTCTACGAACGCAATTGGTGAAACAGTTCTTCATTTCGTTGCCGTTGAAAACGATTTGGAAGGAGTTGAATGGCTGCACGCCAACGGCGCGAATATAGACACAAAGAATAAATTTGGCGAGCCTGTCATTTTCGAGGTCGCGTCTTTGGGATATAAAGAACTGTTCGCTTGGTTTGCAAAATCAGGAGCTAATTTACATGTTATTGACGCAGAAAATCAGGACGTAGTTGCCTATTTAATAGAATTTGATAAACATGAAATGGCCGAATGGATCCGAACTAACTATCCCGATATTCAAAAAAATTAACCAGCCGATTTCGGCCAGAAGTTGCCATTCGTTAAAACCATTTTCCTCACAGGCGTTTATATGAAATCACCTTTGTCTTCAGAAAAGGATGCCACCATCCACGATGCACATGCTCGCGGACTTACGATTGTTGATACGATAAAAATGATTAGAGAACGCTATCAAATGAGCTTGGGAGAAGCAAAAAACCTAGTTTCAAATCACAGTATCTGGCAAGACGTGGTGCAAGCTTCTGATTCACTCAAAGATGACATTGAAAAACTTATCTGAGAATGAACGGCTTCTTCCGGCCATCGCGGCCTCTCAAAGAGTACCAATGAATTCGTGGCAGCCAATTCAACATTTCTTGCACGCTAAAGGTTTCTCCTTATGCCGCTTTACACTTACATCGTTTCCTACAAAGGTTCTACTCACGTTGCACAAGGCAGTCATAGCAATTTCAAGGGTTTCATCTCAACTTGGTGCTCTAACATTCCGACAGGCGCACTACCCGCTCTTACGCCCGTCCTGCACAGGGAATTGGCAGCTAAAGCCTACAAAGAGGAATTCATAGCGGTTCCAAACATCAAAAATTCATGGCGGAAATCCATGGATATTGGCGGCAGCGAATGCCTCGTCATCGCAGTGCAGACACAGCCATAGATTGGAACATCGGTAGCGGATGAAGGAAGTCAGATGTCGTTCACAAATGCCTATTATCGGCCGAGACTGTGTAAAAACTCAAATCCGCAAAAAATTCGTGGGTAGGGAGGACGATTTTTAAATCGGTTAAAAATTTCTACGTTTTTACACAGCCTCGGCCAGAAGCAGTCAGTGAACGCTTGCCTATAAACTGTTACTCGTTCGTGATTCGCTGTTGCGCCATCTAATAAACAGTGATTGAGAGCTTGCCTTTTACTTATTTGGCGAACTTTGACGCATGCGCTTTTCTTCGACGTTACCTAAGACCGCCCCCAGCCCAATGCCAATAGCGGTAACGAGAACCAAATAGAAGAGGTCCTCTCGAAAAGGGTATGCAAATTTAATTGCGGTAGATCGAAGCGGGTCGTCTAAAGCAGAAATGAATAAGTGGCGAGTAATGCAGATAAATGATATTGCGGATACCACTCCACCAATCGCACATGACATGGCAATTCTAGAAATTTTTTTGTCAAATTGAAGCCACGACTGACTTGATAATATTCTTGAGACAAGCCAAAACAAAATTGCTGCTGCGAATGTTGGCGCCACCGTATAAAGCCAGCTTCCGAAAATGATACTGAACCACCAAATGCCAGCCATCATCATGCTGCCGTATAGGAGATTCACGATGTCTGCTTTAACTTCACCCCCTGTTCCGGTATAGAGGATAGCCATTAGCGGTCCCATTAGCACCGGCCCAAGACCGAAAAAGACAGAGAGGACAAGTCGTAGGCTGGGAGGTTTCATAGCTTTTATCATTGAATTGATTTGTGTGCGGCAATGCAATTAACGCAAATTCTAATCGAATGGCCGCTCAAGCTGATTGCTGACTTTCCGCTGCGTTGGGCATTGATATTTATAACCCATCACTAACTCAAAGGAGACGCAACGCATGCGCACTCTTTTCAATGAAATTTAAAAGAGATAGCCAGCAATTTAACATATTTTCCCCATGGAAATTAACATAACTTCTCATTTCCCTCTTTGTCTATGATGCATGGAAAAGCTACATCAGCACATCTGAACTCCGGTTGGCAATGACTAGTTGTCTGCCGCGTCAACTTGCTCGTGCGGAATGCCGAAACTATCGTTGTTGTCCAACCTCATCGTCGTGAAACCTCCGTATGTCAGGCAGATAGCTGTGAATTTTCAATGGCCGCTTTGGAGAAATCTGATAGACCGCTTAGGGTCGAGGCTGTGTAAAAACTCAAATCCGCAAAAAAATCGTGGGTAGGGAGACCCTTCCCGATACTGTAGTGGTCAAGTAAATTCGGACACGACGATAGGTTTTTTTGCTGCCATGTTCCGTTCGTAGACGGAGGGCGGCAGATTGCCCAGAACTGAATGTAGACGTTCGTTGTTGTAGAAGCCGACGATGTAAGCGGCGATATCGATCTTGGCCTCCGCGTGGTTGGCATATTGGCGCTGCCACACCCGTTCCATTTTGAGATTCAGGAAGAAGCGTTCGGCAACTGCATTGTCCCAGCAGTTGCCTTTGCGGCTCATGCTGCAGGTGAAGCCGTGACTGGCTAGCATTGCTTGGTACTGGGCACTTGCATATTGGCGGCCACGGTCTGAGTGGACGACCAATCCTTTGTCTGGCCGCCGCTGTTGAAGCGCCATGTGCAAGGCGTCACAGACCAGCTTGGCCGGCATGCTCGGTGCCATAGCCCAGCCAACCACCTTGCGCGAGAACAGGTCGATCACCACCGCCAGGTACAGCCAGCCGGCGCCAGTCCGCACGTAGGTGATGTCGGAGACGTAGGCCTTGTTTGGCACTACCGGATTGAACTGGCGGCCCAGCACGTTGGCTGCGATCGGCAGATCATGCTTGCTGTCGGTAGTGTGAATGAACTTGCGCTTCCAGACTGGCTTTAAGCCCGCCTGGCGCATCAACCGACGAACCTTGAAACGCCCGGCCGTGATGCCGCGGTTTGACAGCTCCGTCACCATACGGCGGCTGCCATAGCTCTGGTGACTTGCCACGAAAGCAGCTCGTACATGGACACTCGCTTTGCAAACAACCGGCGCGGTAGCGCGGCGCTTCGCTTCGTAAAAACCGGAACGGCTAACGCCCAGCACACGACAGCTCTGTGCGACAGGGATGGCCTTCGTTTGCAGCTCGTCGATCAGTCGAAAACTCATTTCAGCTCGCGGGCAAAGAAGGCCGAGGCCTTTTTTAAGATTTCTACATCGCCTCGCAGTTGGCGGTTCTCCTGCTCCAACTGCCTGATTCGTTGTTGCTCGGGTGTCAGCGGTTTGCCAATGCCTGCCTGGCCGGATTGCTCGGCATCGTACTGCTCTATCCAGCGACGCACGGCGGTCGGGCCAATGCTCATGCTCTCGCATACGTGTTGAACACTGAGTCCCTGTTCTTTGATCATTTTGACGACCTCAAGCTTGAAGCTGAGATCGAAATTGCGGCGTTGCCTTGTCATGCAAATCTCCTCGGATAGTGGATTGTCCACCTATCGAGGTGTCCGGGCAAATTAGACCACTACATACCGAGAAAATCGAATACAGCTCGATCTGAGAGGACGATTTTTAAATCGGTTAAAAATCTCTACGTTTTTACACAGCCTCGGTCGATAACAGCCTTCAGCTATCGGCCATAATAGGCACTTGAAATGCGGAGTATCAACACCGAAAACAAACAATTTTGAGCAATGCAAACAAAAAATAGGTGCGACGGAACTACAACTTTGGGTGACAGAGTTTTGAAAGTCGACCACGCCGGTGAGCATGGCGCGGTGAATATTTACGCAGCTCAGATTTTTATGGCTCGCTTCACAGCTCCCGCGTTGGTACGAGAACTTCTCGAATTTAAATCGCACGAAGAGAAGCACAGATCGCTATTCTCAGCGGAGTTGCAGCGCCGTGGTTTACGCCGATGCCGCAGCTATTGGTTTTGTGGTGTAGGGGGATTTATTTTAGGGCTCTTCACCGGCTTGTTGGGTGTTCAAGCCATTTCTGCAACAACGGCATCTGTGGAGCGCGTAGTCCTCAAACATTTACAAGACCAACTAATTAGTCTCGCCAGCACAGATGATGCCGCGGTAGCTGTTATTTCAAAGATCGTCGCAGAAGAGCAGCAACACCATGATCTGTCCCTATCTCATTTGATCCCAGATCATATTTTGTCAAACGTGATAAACCGCATCGTTACAGTCTCAACTGAATCCGTAATTTGGATCGGAATGCGAACGTGAAATTCGCTTACCGCCTGGCGAGGACAAAGCCCCAGGCTGATGGCCAACTTACCCTGAGAAAGAGTCTGCATGAAAGATATAGTTAAATCCCTCATCTGCCCGCCAATGATTTTGCCCGTTGTAACCATGTGTGAGTCCGCATCAGCTGTCGAGACGGACTCTGCCGAGGAAATCGTCCAGAAGCAGTTCGATGCCTACAATGCGCGCGATATAGATGCTTTCCTTGCCACGTATGCGGACGATGTCGAGCTTTTCAGCTTTCCGAATATACGCACGGCGAAGGGCAAGGAGGAAATGCGCCAGCGCTATACGCTGCGCTTCAGCGATACGATTTTGCATGGCATCGTCACAAAGCGCATTGTCATGGGAAATACCGTCATCGACCATGAGCGCGTGCGCGTCACGCTGCCTGAAGGACCGGGCGTCATGCAGGCGATTGCCATTTATGAAGTCCAGGATGGAAAAATCGCCAAAGTGACATTTATTTCCGGGAAAAGAACGCCAGGCGAAACGCTGTAAGCTGATGAATGGCCGACGCATCGTGGCCATGAGCAGCCTTTGAATAAATGTAGAAAAGATGTTCCATACAGCTCAACATGTCATGAAAATACGTCACCTGGTTCTACTGCGCTTCAAACAAGATACGTCTGAAAATGAGCAAGCGCACTGCATGCGCGACTTCGCCAGGCTTGTCGATTTGATCGAGGGCATTGTCGACTTCGAACACGGCCCCAACATCAGTCCGGAAGGATTGAGTAAAGGCTATACGCACGCTGTGATGATCACGTTTTCGAGTCAGGCCTTCCGGGATGCGTATCTTATTCATGCCGCGCACCTTGCTTTCGTGGCCCGGCTGAAGCCTTGGTTCGACGAGGTTTTGGTGTTCGATTACGGCATTTGATGGATGGCGGCGCAAAAGCTGTTCCAGCTGTTCCCGATGAAGGATGAGAAATGCATATAGCAATACTCACGTTTGACGGATTCAACGAACTTGATTCGCTAATCGCGCTTGGCATTCTGAATCGCGTCAAGAAGCCAGATTGGCGTGTTTCCTTGTCTTGTCCAACTGAAGTTGTAACGTCAATGAACGGTGTGACCTTGCATGCGCAATCGACGTTGGAGGACGCCTGCCAGGCCGATGCAGTGATTGTTGGAAGCGGGATGAAGACGCGCGAAATTGTGAATGATCAGAGTGTCATGGGGCGCTTGAAACTGGATAAGACAAAGCAGCTCATAGCTGCTCAATGTTCAGGTACATTGATGCTGGCAAAGCTTGGTTATCTGGATAAAATCCCCGCGTGCACAGATTTACTCACCAAACCATGGGTTCAAGAAGCAGGCGTCAGCGTACTGAATCAGCCCTTTTTTGCTGACGGTAACGTGGCAACCGCCGGTGGATGCTTTGCATCTCAGTATTTAGCTGCCTGGATAATTGCACGACTGGAGGGCATCGAAGCTGCAAAATCAGCTTTGCACTATGTTGCGCCCGTCGGGGAGAAAGAGTTGTATGTAGACCGGGCAATTGCAAACATTACTCCCTACTTGCCGCCACGGTGATTTTCATTGAACTCAAACATCTCGGGCAGGTAGCTCGCCTGTATGAGGCAATTAAAGTGGAATGCGATTTCTGCCTGTAAAAGAACAAATTTAAGAACTGCACAGCGCATCCTCTTTTCAAATAAAAGAAAGAAGAAAAATGCCCAAGATGGCCATCTTCGCCGCCTGTGTCATCTTCATCCTGGCGCTGTCCGATGCCTACGCCGGCGATGCCTTCTACGTCAACCCTGATTCATCCGCAGCACAATGGGTAAGGACGCATCCCGACGATCCCCGCGCAGCAAAAATCCAGGCATCGATTGCGGACGTGCCGGCCGCCAGGTGGCTGACCGGAACCAGCCAGACGACCGACAAGCTTTCCGAGACAGTCAACCACTACGTTTCGGCCGCGCATAAGGTCCATAAAATCCCCATTCTCGTCGCCTATAATTTGCCCGGCCGTGACTGCAGCGGCGGCGCGTCTGCCGGAGGCGCGGCGAATGCGGCAGACTACCGGGTCTGGATAGACGATTTTATCAATGGCATTGGCGGCAAGCGCGCCGTCATCATCCTGGAACCGGATGCGTTGGCGGATATTGATTGTCTTAGTCCGGCAAAACGCAGCGACCGCCTGGGCTTGTTCAATTATGCGGTGTCAGGGTTCAAGCAACGTGCACCGCAAGCGGATGTTTACCTGGATGCCGGCAATGCGGGTTGGAAATCGACAGGCGCCATGGCCGGCTATCTGCATGCAGCAGGCGTGAAGGGCGCTCGGGGATTTGCCCTGAATGTCTCTAATTTTTATACGCTCGACCAGTCCCGTGTATATGGCGATGCGATCAATGCCAAATTATCTTCCGAGTACGGCTACACAAAATCCATGGTGGTCGATACCAGCCGGAACGGTAACGGCGCCCGGCCCGGCGACTGGTGCAATCCTCCCGGACGCAAGGTTGGCGCTCCGGTTCAGGCCGTCACGGAAAATGTGCTGGCGCTCTGGGTCAGGCTTCCAGGCAATTCGGACGGCGCGTCCTCATCCGCAACGGATTGTCATGGCGGCCCGGCGGCCGGCAGGTTCAGCCCCGATCTGGCGATTCGTCTGATTGAAGGTCGGTAAAAATCGACGACTGGGGAAAGCCGTGCGCCAACGCAGCTGCGATCCGATCCGGCGACAATTCTCAGAATTTCAATCGAGAGATGACTGATCGCTGGCAGGGCCCACTGCGTCGGTTTGAAAAGTGTGGGACCGAGAGCGCCTTATACGCTGAACTTCACCGCCTGCCGCGCCAGCAAACGCCAATGACCGTCATGCTTTTTCCAGACCATCAGGATTTTCAGCGAGACGTTGCCGGGTTTGCCGGAATCGTTGGTGACCGCGACGAAGGTATGCCGCACTACGGCGATATCCTGCACGATCTTGATGCTTTGGTCGGACAGGGCGATGCTGACAAAATTCGACTCGCCGCTGACCAGCGCCGCGATAAATTCCGCCTTATCCTGCACCTTGCCGTTCGAATGGCCGTAACTCAGTTCATTCATCACCAGTGGCTTCAATGCCGCGCCATCGCCCGGATGATTCATTGCCGCCCTTAGCGTCTCGACCGCGTTTGCTACGGCCTGTTGATCGTCCATCGGAGCGGCCGCGGCTCCCTGTGCAAAAGCCATGGCGCAAACCAGTGCGCCGCATAACAGCATCCACTTCTTGAGCATCGTCGTCTCCTTCGGGTTAATATTGGAGCTCTAATTATCGGTCATCATACAACATATGCGAAGACATTTAGTTCGACGATCTTCGGATAGTGCTATGAATCTGGGTTTGACAGACTGAGATAGCGGGATGGATAATCATCCAAGTTGTATGATGACGTAACACATTGGCATAAGACATAGCGACGACGATTGCGCGAGAATAGGGTGGTCATCGGCGCATCCGCAGCACATCGTCAGGAAACATGGGGCAGAGCATGAACGATACAGAAAGCAAAGCAGGGGACGGCAGGAAATTCGGCCGCTTGTTATTGACGGGCGCCGGCGGTGGCTTGGGCCGGGTGTTGCGGCCGCGCATGGCGGCGTTTGCCGACATCGTCAGGGTTTCCGACCTGGCTGCGGCGCTGGAGGACAGCGCCATCGCGTATGAGGAAGTACAGGCTTGCAACCTGGCCGACCGCGCTGCCGTCGACGCGCTGGTGGCGGGTTGCGACGCTATCGTCCACTTGGGCGGTGTCTCGGTGGAGCGGCCTTTTGAAGAAATCCTGGAAGCCAACATCAAGGGCGTGTTCCATGTGTACGAAGCGGCCCGGCGCCATGGCGTCAAGCGCGTGGTGTTCGCCAGTTCCAACCATGTCACCGGTTTCTACCGCCAGGACGAGGTTATCGACGTGCACGATCTGCGCCGCCCGGACGGTTATTACGGCTTGTCTAAATCCTACGGCGAAGACATGGCGCAGCTGCACTTCGACCGTTATGGCATCGAAACCGTCAGCATCCGCATCGGCAATTCTTTTTCGCAAGCCAGGGACCGCCGTGCGCTGGCCTGCTGGCTGAGTTATGACGACCTGACTGAACTGCTGCGCTGCGCCCTGTTCACGCCGGACGTCGGCCATACCGTGGTGTACGGAGTTTCCGATAACGTCGGCAGCTGGTGGAATAACCGCTACGCCGCCCATCTCGGCTTTGTGGCGCGCGACAGCGCCGAACAGTTCCGCGCCGCCATCGAAGCGCAGCCGATGCCGGCGCCGGACGATCCGGTGCGCAAGTTTCAGGGTGGCCTGTTTACCGTGGCCGGGCCGTTTGACCCGCAGTAAGGCGTGTGAGTGAGCCAGCCGAGGATGGCTGGCCGTAGAGAATATGATCTGCAGGGTTTGCATCAGATGGCAATCCAGGGCGCGAGCTCCGGATTGCCATTTTTTTATCACGCCGTATGCAAGGCGCCGTCTACCAGGCGCGTCAAGCCGAGCGGATTGCCGTCCTGCAGCGCCGCCGGCAGCAGGGCGTCCGGCAAGTCCTGGTAGCACACCGGCCGCACGAAGCGGTCGATGGCGCTGGCGCCGACCGACGTGCTGCGGCTGTCGGAGGTAGCCGGGAACGGGCCGCCGTGCACCATCGCATACGATACTTCGACGCCGGTCGGAAAGCCGTTGACCAGGATGCGGCCGGCTTTGCGTTCCAGCGTCGGCAGCAGCGTTTTGGCCAGTGCATGGTCGGCCGCTTCGAGCTGCAGGGTGGCGGTCAGCTGGCCGGCCAGGTGTTCCGCCACTGCGCGCATTTCGTCTTCGTCCTTGCAGGCGACGATCAGCGAGCTGGGGCCGAAGATTTCGTCTTCCAGCTGTTCGCTGGCGAGGAAGGTCGCGGCGTCTGTGGCAAACAGGGCAGCTTGCGCCGCACAGGGTGCGCTTGCGGCCATGCCGCGTCCGACGGCGTCGACGCCGCTGACTGCCTGCATGCGTTCGACGCCGGCGAGGTAGGCGCTGTGGATGCCGGGGGTCAGCATGGTGCCGGCGGCCTTGGCTTTGAGTGCGTTCGATGCGGCTTCCTGGAACTGCGCCAGGTGTTCGCTTGCCAGGCCAATCACCAGGCCGGGGTTGGTGCAGAACTGGCCGACGCCCATGGTCAGGGAATCGGCGAAGGCGCTGCCGATCTGTGTTGCGCGCGCGGCGAGTGCATTCGGCAGCAGGAACATGGGGTTGATGCTGCTCATTTCGGCGTACACCGGGATCGGTTCGCGTCGTTGCGCAGCGGCGCGCATCAGGGCCAGGCCGCCCTGGCGCGAGCCGGTGAAGCCGACTGCCTTGATGGCGGGGTGGCTGACCAGGGCCTGGCCGACTTCATTGCCGCTGCCGATGATCAGGGAGAACACGCCTGCCGGCAACTGGCAGGCGGCGACCGCTTGCTGGATGACGCGGCCGACCAGTTCGGAGGTGCCGGGATGGGCGTTGTGGGTCTTGACCACGACTGGGCAGCCGGCTGCCAGTGCGGCGGCGGTGTCGCCGCCGGCGACCGAGAACGCGAGCGGGAAGTTGCTGGCGCCGAAGACGGCAACGGGGCCGATGGCGATCTTGCGCAGGCGCAGGTCGGCGCGTGGCGGTGTGCGTTCTGGCAGCGCCGAATCGAGGGTGGCGCTGAGGTAGTGGCCGTCGCGGATGACTTTGGCGAACAGGCGCAGCTGGCCGACGGTGCGGCCGCGTTCGCCTTCGAGGCGGGCGGCGGGGAGGCCGGATTCCTGGCTGGCGCGTTCGATCAGTTGCGGGCCGAGGTTGAGGATGCCGGTGGCGATTTCTTCGAGGAATTGGGCGCGTTGTTCGGGGGTGGTTTCGCGGTAGGTGTCGAAGGCTTGCTGGGCCAGTTTGCAGGCTTGCTCTACTGCTGCTGTGCTGCCGGCGCCGAAGTCGGGGGCGATGGTTTCGTTGGTGGCGGGGTTGACGGCGCGCACGCTGCCTTCTGTGCCGCGTACTGCAGTTTGGCCGATGAGCATTTCACCAGTGATATTCATGTATTTTCCTCGATATGCATGTGTTCGATTATGTGCGCCACCGATGCGAAGTTAAATGGGGTCAGAGTTTTTTTTCGCGGCCTTTTGCGAAAATTACTCTGACCCCATTTAACGGACCACGGAGTAAGTACGGTGGCATGCTAAGAACAGATAGTGCGTTGCTGAAACGGTTGCTACTCCGTGGAAGCTTGCCGGGAGTGGCCCGGCAGCCAGTCACTTTTTCTTGCTTCGCCAAGAAAAAGTAACCAAAAAGAAGGCGACCGCACAGCCGTTGCCCGCCTTCGGCGGATCCCCAAATGAGACGGGCGCCAGTCGGATGGGACACAAACTCGCTTCGCTCAAACATGTGTCCCATAATTCCCGACTGGCGCCCGTCTCATTTGGCAACGTCCGCATGCGGGGTACTTCAAAAGCAACGGCAACGGCAACGGCGCCGCTTTTTTTTACGGCTTCGATTTCCAGCTATCCGCGCCGTTGCTAATCCGGATAATTACTGCGGCCCTTGCGCCAGAATCAGCGCTTTCAGCTGTTCGCGTTCTTCCGCATTGAGGTCGATCAGTGGTGTGCGTACCGGGCCGCCGTCGTGGCCGACTATGGTGGCGCCGGCTTTTACGATGCTGACTGCGTAGCCGGCTTTCTTGTTGCGGATTTCCAGGTAGGGCAGGAAGAAGTTGTCCAGCAGGCGGCCGGTGGTGGCGTGGTCGTCGTTCTTGATCGCAGTGTAGAAATCGATGGCCAGTTTCGGCAGGAAATTGAATACCGCCGACGAGTAGACCGGTACGCCAAGCGCCTTGTAGGGGCGGCAAACAGTTCCGCGGTTGGCAAGCCACCCAGGTAAGTCAAACGGTCGCCGAGGCGGCGGCGGATCGTGACCATCAGTTCGATGTCGCCGATGCCGTCCTTGAAGCCGATCAGGTTCGGGCAGCGCGCCGCCAGCAATTCCACCGAATCCGCATTCAGGCGGCAGATGCCGCGGTTGTACACCACCACGCCGAATTTGACCGAATTGCAGATGGCTTCGACATGCGCGACCAGGCCGTCTTGCGAGGCTTCTGTCAGATAGTGCGGCATCAGCAGGATGCCTTGCGTACCCAGGCGTTCTGCTTCTTGCGCAAAAGCGATGGCGGTGCGGGTCGGGCCGCCGGCGCCTGCCAGGATCGGCACTTTGCCGCGGCAGGTCTCGACCGCCACCTTGACCACGCTGGAATACTCAGCGGTCGTCAGCGAAAAGAATTCGCCTGTGCCGCCGGCCACGAACAAGGCACTCGCACCGTAGGGCGCCAGCCATTCCAGCCGTTCGGCATAAGTGCTCGGACGGAAGTCGCCTTGCGCATCGAAGTCGGTGATCGGGAAGGACAGCAGGCCGGAGGAAAGGGTTTGCTTGAGTTCTTGAGGATTCATGGTCTCGGTGGTGTGTAGAGCTGCGGTTGATAACGGAATGCCTGCCGATGGAAAGGTTTTAGCATTTCGACTTAAGTTATCAGTCATCGTACAACAAAGAATTGCAGCGCGCAAGTCTAAATTGTTGCTGCTTTAGTCAGGAAAGGCGGATGGGGAGGATTGCCGGTCAGAAAACCGAAGCGGGGTTACGCCGTTGCAGGGGCATATCTGCCGCCCGGGATTACCGGGCGGCAGAGGGTTGTATTACGACGGCGATCCCATGCTGTCTTGCACCTTGCGCAAGCGCTCGCGGCTGTTGCTCAGGTGGGTGCGCATGGCGGCGCGGGCGCTGTCGGCATCCTGGCGCACGATGGCGTTGTAGATGTCTTCATGCTCGCGGTGCACGCGGTCAAGGTAGGCGGTCGGATCGTCGTGCGCCAGCCGCGCGGAGTTGATGCGGGTGCGCGGAATGATGGTGGTGCCGAGGTGGCTCAGGATATCGACGAAGTAGCGGTTGCCGGTGGCTTGCGCGATATGCAGGTGGAACTGGACATCGGCTGCGACCGAGTCGCCGCGCTCGTGGGCGCTCTTCTGGAAGGCATCCAGCGCCAGCCGCATCTGCGCCAGCTGCTCCTCATTGCGCCGTGCCGCCGCCAGTCCGGCTGCTTCCGCTTCGAGGCTGATGCGCAGTTCCAGGATCGCCAGGATGTCGCGCATGGTGATCACGGTTTCCGGATCGATGTCGAAATTGCCGGTGTTGCTGACATTGCTGGCGGCCAATACAAAAGTGCCGATACCATGCCGCGTCTCCACCAGTCCGGAGGCCTGCAGATGCGAAATCGCCTCGCGGATCACGGTACGGCTGACGCCCTGAGTACGCATCAATTCCGATTCGGTCGGCAATTTATCCCCAGGCTTGCTGCTGCCGTCGCGAATACTGTCGGCAATGCTGGCGACCACGCTCTGCGCCAGGTTGCGATGCTTCTTGCGCGGTGCGCTGGGCGCGGACTGAGGATTGAGCGGTGTATTCATGGATGTGGGCCGCGGGTTGGTAATTCCGGTTGCTAAATTGATTTGCGCTGATTATACTACGAAACTAGTTGTAGGATGACTGATAACACAACATCAGTTTAGGATAAATAACAATAAAAATAGCGCCAGAAAGCTATTCCATCGCGAGCGCAGGCGCTGGCAGCAACAGGAGACGTTTTTGAATATCCAGAATACGGGTGCCACGGCGCCAGTGCAAGGTCGGCGCGGCAATGTGCGCTACATGATCTTGTTCATGTTGTTTGCAGTAACCACCTTCAACTACGCCGACCGCGCCATCCTGTCGATTGCCGGCACCGCGATGAAGGGCGAGCTGGGATTCGACGCCGTCACCATGGGCTTCATCTTCTCGGCCTTCAGCTGGGCCTACGTGCTGGGGCAGTTGCCGGGCGGCTGGCTGCTGGACCGTTACGGCTCCAAGAAAATCTACGCCATCAGCATTTTCATCTGGTCGCTGTTCACCTTGCTGCAGGGCGGCGTACATTTCCTCGGCGCGCTGTGGGCGGTGCCGGTGCTGTTCATGCTGCGCTTCATGGTAGGGCTGGCGGAAGCGCCGTCGTTTCCCGCCAACGGCCGTATCGTCGCCGCCTGGTTTCCCACCAGCGAGCGCGGCATGGCCTCGGCAATCTTCAACTCGGCGCAATATTTTGCGACAGTGCTGTTTGCACCGTTGATGGCGTGGATCACTCATGCTTACGGCTGGTCTGAAACCTTTGTCGTCATGGGCGTGGCCGGGCTGGTGATGAGCATGATCTGGTTGCGCGTGATCTACAGCCCGAAAGAGCATCCGCGCCTGGGTAGCGCCGAGCTGGCGCATATCCGTGACGGCGGCGGGCTGGTGGAGATGGACCAGGGTTTGAGCGGCGGCGGCGCTGCCGATGCGCCCAAGGTTAACCGCGGCGCCAAGCTGGCTTACCTCAAGCAGTTGCTGAGCAACCGCATGCTGGCCGGCGTCTACCTGGGTCAGTACTGTATCAATACGATTACCTATTTCTTCCTGACCTGGTTTCCGATCTACCTGGTGCAGGAGCGCGGCATGTCGATCCTGAAGGCTGGCTTCATCGCCTCGTTGCCGGCGGTGTGCGGCTTCCTCGGCGGCGTGCTGGGCGGTTTGATTTCGGACCGTCTGATCAAGCGCGGCTTCAGCCTGACTTGGGCGCGCAAGATCCCGATTGTCGCCGGCCTGCTGCTGTCGACCACCATGGTCTTGTGCAATTATGTCGATACCCAATGGATGGTGGTCGGCATCATGGCCCTGGCGTTCTTCGGCAAGGGCGTCGGCGCGCTCGGCTGGGCAGTAGTGGCGGATACCTCGCCGAAAGAGATCATCGGCCTGACCGGCAGCCTGTTCAACATGTTCGGCAATATCGCCGGCATCACCGCGCCGATCGTGATCGGCTATATCATCAAGGAAACCGGCAACTTTGAATGGGCGCTGGTATATGTCGGTGCCAACGCCTTGCTGGCGGTGATCAGCTACCTAGTGATCGTCAAGGACATCAAGCGCGTGGTGCTCAAGCCGCTGGACGATGCGGAGCAGCCTTTCAAGAAATTATCCGGAGCGGAAACACGATGACTACCATAGCCGTGCCTTTATATATCCGCATGCAGGACGAGGACAACGTCGCCATCGTGGCGAATGACGGCGGCCTGCCTGCCGGGACCATATTTCCTTGCGGCCTGGTGTTGCGCGATAAGGTGCCACAAGGCCACAAGCTGGCATTGCGCGACCTGGCCGAAGGCGAAGCCATCATCCGTTACGGTGTCGCTATCGGCTATGCGCAACGCGCCATTCCACAAGGCAGCTGGATAGAAGAGTCGCTGGTGCGCATGCCGCCCGCGCGCGAATTGAGCAACCTGCCGATCGCCACCCGGGTGCCGGTTGCAGCTGCGCCGCTGGAAGGCTACACCTTCGAAGGCTATCGCAATGCCGACGGTACGGTCGGCACCCGCAACATCCTGGCGATCAGCACCACGGTGCAATGCGTGTCGGGCGTGGTGGAGCATGCGGTCAAACGCATCAAGGCCGAGCTGCTGTCCAAGTATCCACATGTGGATGACGTTATCGGCCTTGAACACACTTACGGCTGTGGCGTGGCGATCGATGCGCCGGGCGCGGAAATTCCGATCCGCACCCTACGTAACATCAGCATGAATCCGAACTTCGGCGGCCAGGCCATGGTGGTCAGCCTGGGCTGCGAAAAGCTGCAGCCTGGCCGTCTGTTCCCGCAAGGGACGATCCCGATCCAGAACACCGGCGGCAAGGAAGACGGCTTGCGCGTGGTCTGCCTTCAGGATGCGGAACATATCGGCTTCGAGGCTATGATCGCGTCCATCATGGCGACTGCGGAAGAGCAACTGAGCGAACTGAACCTGAGGCGCCGCGAAACCTGTCCGGCTTCGGAGCTGACGGTGGGCGTGCAGTGCGGCGGTAGCGACGCCTTCTCAGGTGTTACCGCCAATCCGGCGGTGGGCTACGCCAGCGACCTGCTGGTGCGCGCCGGCGCCACCGTGATGTTTTCCGAAACCACCGAAGTGCGCGACGGCATCGACCAGCTCACTGCGCGCGCCGCCAATCCGGAGGTTGCCGCGGCGATGATCCGCGAGATGGCCTGGTACGACGATTACCTGACCCGCGGCGGCGTCGACCGCAGCGCCAACACCACGCCCGGCAATAAAAAGGGCGGCCTTGCGAACATCGTCGAGAAGGCCATGGGTTCCATCGTCAAGTCCGGCAGCCGCCCAATTTCCGGCGTGCTCTCGCCCGGCGACAAGGTCCGGCAAAAGGGTTTGATCTACGCCGCCACGCCGGCCAGCGATTTCGTCTGCGGCACACTGCAGCTGGCTGCCGGCATGAACCTGCACGTGTTCACCACCGGGCGCGGCACGCCCTACGGCTTGGCTGCGGTGCCGGTGATCAAGGTGGCCACGCGCAATGACCTGGCGCGGCGCTGGCACGACCTGATGGATATCAACGCCGGCCGCATCGCCAGCGGCGAAGCCACCATCGAGGAAGTCGGCTGGGAGCTGTTCCGCCTGATGCTGGACGTCGCCAGCGGTCGCAAGCAGACTTGGGCCGAACATCACAAATTGCATAATGCCCTGACCCTGTTCAATCCGGCGCCGATCACATGAGCGCCGCGGCAAAGCCTGGCACAGATCAGGTTGCGAGCGTTTCAGCTCGATGAAACAGCTTGGCGACGATGGTCCACTTGCCGTCCACCTTGAGCAGGTTGAGATAGTCGACCATGATGTTGTCGAACAGCCGCAGGCGCACCTTGACCATCGCCATTTCCGGCGACATCACATCCACCATCAATACTTCGTCCAGGCGCGCAAAGCCGCGCGCCTGCGGCGATTCACGGCCCTGCACCATCTTGCGGTATTCCTGGAAGGGGCGGACGGTGACGGCGTCATCCTGGGCGGAGTACAAGACGCAGCCAGGATGGAACACTTGGTCGAACTTGGCCAGCTCCTGGGTTTGCAGCACGTCGAAATAATCTTTCAGCATGGTTTGGATTTCATTGAGTATCATGGAGTTTCCCGTTTCTGGTGGTTGATGGAAGCGCGGCGACTGGCCGGGGACGGCTTGTCGGGCAGGCAATGCATTATCGAATCCTCCCAGGCGCACGTATAGCGCTTCTTTTTCACACATTTTGCGAAAGAAATTCACGGTGAAACTGCCTCCGCTACCCGCATTGCGTGCATTTGAAGCATTGGCCCGATTGGGCAAGGTGGTCGATGCCGCCGAGGAGCTGCACGTCACGCACAGCGCCGTCAGCCACCAGGTCAAGGCGCTGGAAGACTACATTGGCTTGGCGCTGGTGACGCGCGCGGGACGCTCGTTGACGCTGACGGAAGAAGGGCGCGTCTACGCTTATCAGGTGCGCCAGGCGCTGGCCGAGATCGCCGGCGCCACCGAAAAAATCCAGCGCCGGCCGCGGGACAGCCAGCTGACGATTTCAGTCGTGCCATCCTTCGGCAGCTTCTGGCTGCTGCCGCGCCTGCATACTTTCATTGCATCCCATCCGGAACTGCAGATCAGTTTGACGGCGAGCATGGCGTTTGCCGATTTCGACAAGGAATTGCCGGATTGCGCCATCCGCTTCGGCCACGGCCAGTGGCCGGATGTGCATTGCGAACCCTTGATGGACGATAGCTTGCTGGTGGTCGCCGCACCAGGCTTCAACGGCGGCGATCTGGCGGTGACGCCGGAACAGCTGATGCAGCTGCCGCTGCTGCACGCCAGCGAAAGCTGGCCGGTATGGCTGGCGGCGGCCGGCTGCGAGCACTTGCGTCCGCGCGCGGCGCTCGAGTTCACCGATTCCAGCATGATGCTGGAAGCCGCCAGGCTGGGCTATGGGGTTGCGCTGACACGGCGTTCTATCGCCCACGCCATGATAGAAAGACAGCAGCTGGTGCGGCTCACCGAGATCGA
The DNA here is from genome assembly GCF_001584185.1 of Collimonas pratensis. Lineage (GTDB taxonomy): Bacteria > Pseudomonadota > Gammaproteobacteria > Burkholderiales > Burkholderiaceae_D > Collimonas > Collimonas pratensis. The sequence goes on from NZ_CP013234.1 coordinate 266,078, forward strand.
AGCGCCGCACCCGTCGCGCTACTTCCTGGTGTGGCCGGTGCGCAGCCATCAGTCGCCCAAGTTGCTGCAGCTGCTGGCCTGGCTGAAACAGCAGGTGGCGGAATACCAAAGCAAGCTGATGGCAGTGCGCAAGCAAGGTGTCAGCAAAAAATAAATCTATCTAGGTAATTCACGCGATTGCAGATCGAACGGCACATTCGTCGGGATCTCTTCCGGGTGTTCCTTGTGCTGGAATAGCAGCCCATACTTGGACTCGATGAAATACACGCGGTTGCCAACGATGACTCCTGACGAAGGATCGTTCAGTCCGCTGACGATGGTGTCCAGCGTTGCGCTGCCGCCGTCTATCCTGGCGATACTGATCTGGCCGCCGTAAGGACCGGTCTTGCCGAAGGCATTACTTTCGAAGATCGCCATGCGGCCGGGAGCGTAGATGCGGATGGCGTCGGCGTTCTTCAGCACGCGCGGCATCTCGATGCGGTTCACCGCGCCGGCCGCCCCGCCTTCTTCAACATCGACCCGCAGCACGTAAGGCACGGCAGTCACCAGGCTGACATACAGGCGGCGGTCGCCATCGAGTGCGATGCCGTTCAGGTAGACGCCGTCGCTGCCGGCACCCATGCTCGGATCTTCCTTCCAAATCGTCAACGCTGCGGCCCCTGGCAACAGGCGCAATACGCGCGGATGGAAGGAATCGGTGACATACAGCGTGCCGTGGCTATCTTGCGCCAGGTCGTTGCAATAGCCCTTGTCCGGCATGGCATAGCTGGCGCGCGGCGCGCCGCTAGTGAGGTCGTAGCTTTTCAGCGCGCTTGGGGTGGAGGGAACGCTGGTGTAACCCCAGTTGCCGGAACAGACCCACAGCAATTGATGCGCGGCGTCGACCAGCACGCCCTGGCCATTGGCGAGACCGTTGGAGCCGGGCGTCACCAGGATTTCCGGTGCGCTGCCGTCTGGCCGCACCCGCGCCACCGCGCCCTGGCGCCAGCTTCCTACGTAAAAGGCGCCGTCTGGTCCGGTGGCCAGGCTTTCCGGATACCAGTCCGCCGGCAGGCTCAGGGTCGGCAAGGTCTTTGCGGCGCCGGCGGCAAGCGCGGGCTGCGTTGCGCAAAACAAGGCGCCCAGCAAGGTTGCTGGCAAGGCGAGACTACGCAAAAGGCTGTGTGGCTTCATTTTTTTTTCTCCATATCTTGGCTAGACGTGGCCATTCTCACTCCGGCGCCATATTTGATAAACTGAGCAATACTTTAATCACTCGACACTCAGGCTTTCGAATGGATAGATTGACCAGCATGGCCGTATTCGTCCGCGTGGTGGAAAAAGGTAGTTTCGCCGCCGTGGCGGAAGAGTTTTCGCTGTCGACCACCATGGTCGCCAACCACGTGCGGGCGCTGGAGACCCACCTCGGCGCGCGCTTGCTGGACCGCACCACGCGCCGCCACAGCCTGACCGAGATCGGCAGCGTGTATGTGGAACGCTGCCGCGATGTGCTCAACAGCGTGCAGGCCGCTGACTGTGTCGCCGAAGCCTTGCGCGCGGTCCCGCGCGGCAAGTTGCGCATGACTTCGCCGGTCACCTACGGCGCACATCGCTTGGTGCCGTTGATCGGCGAGTACATGACGCTGTACCCGGAAGTGCAGGTGGAACTGGTCTTGAACGACCGCGTGGTGGATATGGTGGAAGAAGGTTTTGAAGTGGCGCTGCGTTCCGGCGTGGTGGACGGCGCCAATCTTATCGCCCGCCCGCTGCGCCCGTCGCGCATGTTTGCGGTGGCCAGCCCGGCCTATTTAAAACGCCACGGCAGGCCACGGCATCCGGCCGAGCTGAGCGGGCATAACTGCCTTGGCTTCATGTCATGGGGCAAGGATCACTCCTGGCGCTTCAGCCAAGGCGAGCAGCTTGAGGTGGTGCCGGTGCGCGGCTCTTTCGTCAGCAATAACGGCCAGGCTCTGCTGACCGCGGCGCTGAACGGCATCGGCGTGGTAGTGCAGGCCGACGTGCTGCTGGATGCCGGCATTGCATCCGGCCAGCTGGTGCAGCTGCTGCCGGAGTGGACCCTGCCGGGCCGGCCGATCCACCTGGTCCGCACCCGCGATGCACGGCCGACCGCCAAGCTGCGCACCTTCGTCGATTTCCTGGTGGAGCGGCTAGGCTAAGGTACTTGCCGCTCGCTCGTCACAGGCTCAATCGGTAGAACCTGGTATCGAGCGCCATGCGCGGAAACGCCGCCGGCAGCTCTGCCGGGGTAATTTCGGCAAAGCCGTTCTTTTCATAGAAACGATGCGCGGCCAGGAAGGCGGCGGTAGTGCCCAGGAAGACTTCCTGCAATCCCTGCGCCCTGGACCAGTCGATCAGCGTCTGCAGCAGACGTTGCGCGACCTGATGCTCGCGTCCGCGGAACGGCGCCTGCACGAACATCTTGCGCAGCGCTCCCTGGCGATTGCCGATATCGCGCAGCGAGATGCTGCCCACCACTTCGTCCTGCGCCAGCGCCAGCCAGAAATTACCGCGGCCGCTTTGATAGAAATTGGGGATGTCGAGCAGGTCGGGCTGGTCCTGCAGGCTGATGGCGAGGCCGAACTCCTGCTGCTGGATAGGCAAGATCAGCTTGGCGACGCCATCGCGGTAAATGTCTGAATAGCTGTTGATGGTGATCATTTTCTGTTGATCCTGAACCAGGATTTGTCGATGAAGATCGATCCTAGCATGCTTGCCACCTTGTCTGCAGAGGGCGAATCAGGCGATTTTTTAGCGGACGTTTATGCCGCAGGCTTGAATTTTTACGACATCTTTATACGCCTCCCACTACACTGATTTCGTCACAGCGATCTATGCCCGTGTCGATATGTGTAGCGCATCGCACCCACAATGCGCATCGCATCGCTGACACCGATTAACGCATAGGAGGAAATATGATCATCACTATTTTCAGCGAAGACGACAGCACCAAACGCTCGATCCTGGCGGCCAACCTGGCGACCTTCTGCGCGCTGCAGCATCGCAAGGTGCTGCTGATCGACGCTACTTCCCTCAAGTATTCCCAGAACTGGGGCGAACGCCGCCTGGCTGCCGACGCCAAGATCAAGCTGGCGGTGCGCGGCATGGAAGGCTTGCCATCGGAACTGGAAAATCCTGCTTCCTATTATCGCAGCCATTTTCAAGACATCATCATCGATACCGACGGCTGCGATTCCTGGAATGCCGATTCGGCGCTGGTGGCGACCGATGTGCTGCTGGTCCCGGTTGGATCCCGCAGCGGCGACGTCAAGCGCCGGGAAAGCCTGATCCAGCGGATCGAAGCGCTGCGTCTGTTCAATCCGGCATTGCGCGTGCTTGTGGTGGAACTGCAAGCCATCAGCGCTTTCGGCGATACCGCGGCGGACGAACGCAGTGCAGCGCGTACGTTCTCCCGCAATGTCTTGACGGCGTCGCTGGCGCAGACGGTAATACATGAATGGCTGGAAGATAATCGCCTGCTGCAGCAAGGGCAGTCGGTGTTCGACAGCGAGCCGCGCAACCAGCGCGCCGTCGCCGAGATCGAAGCGCTATACCAGGAAATCGCTCATGCCAGGGATTTGCGGCTGGAAGCCGGCGCTTACGGCCTGGCTATCCTGCATGCCATACAACGGCGCATCACGTCGCATGAAGCGTCTGAGGCGGACGGCTTGAAAGCCATTGCAGCCGGCGGCGACAGAAGCCGCGTTTAGCGCCAGGCGAAAAAAAAGGACAGGCATCTGCCTGTCCTTTGCGCTGCTCCGCGCACGCCTGCTTCAGCGCCGCGGGTCTAGCGGATCTTTCATTTTGCCGCAGCGGCTGCTGCCGGTTGCGCTGCGAGTTTCGGATTGTTCTTTTGCAGATCCGACTCGTCGCTGAGAATATGCGCAGCTTCGTTCAGCAAGACATCCTTCGCGCTCTTGGCCTTTTTCTCGGCCGCCAGTTCGGCGCTCAGGCTGCGTTCGTTCGCTTGCAGGCCGTCGTCCTTGGTATCAGTGTCGACGACGACATCGGCATCCTTGCCTTTGGCGGCATCGCTGGCAGTGTCTTTGGCGCGGGCCTGGAGACGGGCTTCCTGCTGCGCCATTTCAGCACGGCGATCGGCTTCATTGAGCGAGATGGAGCGTTTCTTGCGCAGCGTATTGACCTCAGTCACGTCTTCCACGAAGCGCTGGTAATCCTTGTCCTTCTCGACCCGGGCGTCGTGGCGGATCTTCAGCTGCGGCACCAGGTCCTTGATATCGCCCAGCTTGGCATAGTCCGCCGCCTTGACTTCCGACCACGGCAGCGCGTTGTCGTAGCTTGATTCACCGAAATTCTCGGTGTCCGAGAAGCCCGGCAGGCTGACGTCCGGCGTCACGCCGCGCAGCTGCGTGGTGCCGCCGTTGATGCGGAAGAACTGGGCGATGGTCATCTTCAGTTCGCCGAATTTCGGCTTGTCGTTGTGCGCCAGCTGGTCAAGATTGACCATGGTTTGCACGGTGCCCTTGCCGAAGCTGCCCTCACCGATGATCACGCCGCGTCCGTAGTCCTGGATCGCTGCCGCAAAAATTTCCGAGGCCGAGGCTGAGCCGCGGTTGATCAGCACCGCCAGCGGGCCGCTCCATACCGGCGTGCTGCGGTCGTCGGCTTCGACGTTGACTTCGCCGCGTGCATTGCGCTGCTGGACGATCGGCCCTTTGCCGACGAACAGTCCGGTCAGGTCGACCGCTTCCGTCAGCGAGCCGCCGCCGTTGTTGCGCAGGTCGACCAACACGCTGTCGACTTTTTCCTTCTTCAGTTCGTTGAGCAGGGCCGCCACATCGCGGCTGGCGCTGCGGTAGTTCTTGTCGCCCTTGCCGCGCGCATCGAAGTCTTCATAAAAGGCTGGCAGAGTGATCACGCCGACCTTGCGGGTGCTGTCACCGCTCTTGACGGAGAGGATGGTTTTCTTGGCGGCCTGCTGTTCCAGGCTGATCTTGTTGCGTACCAGGCTCAGCAATTTGTGCTTGGCGTCCGGACCGGCGTCGGCCGGCAGGATATCGAGCTTGACCACGGTATCCTTGGCGCCGCGGATCAGCTTGACGACGTCGTCGATGCGCATGCCGACCACTTCGGTCATCGGCCCCTGGCCTTGCGCCACGCCGACGATGCGGTCGCCGACGGCGATCTTGCCGGACAACTGCGCCGGCCCGCCTGGCACCAGTTCGCGGATGGTGGTGTATTCATCGCGTTCCTGCAGCACGGCGCCGATGCCGACCAGCGACAGCTTCATGGCGATGTCGAAATCCGCGGCGGCAGTGGTGCCGAGGTAATCGGTATGCGGTTCGATCGACGTCGCGTAGGCGTTCATGAAAATCTGGAACACGTCGTCGCTCTTGTACTTGTAGGCGCGCGCCAGCGAATTTTCATAGCGCTTGCTGAGCGTGTCGCGGATCGCCGCATCCTTCTTGCCGGCCAGTTTCAGGCGCAGCCAGTCATTCTTGACCCGCTTGCGCCACAGGTCGCGGCTCTCGGCTTCAGTCTTCGGCCAAGGTTCCTTATCGCGCAGGAAGGCGTAGTCTTCCTTCTGGCTGAAATCGAAACCCTGCTTCAATAGTTCGCGCGCATAGCTCAGGCGATCGACGATGCGTTGCTGATACAGGTTGAAAATGCTGAAGGGGATGCTCAGATCCTCTTTGTAGATGGCGTCGTCGAGCTTGCCGGCCTGGGCCGTGAACTGGTCGATGTCAGACTGGATGAAAAAGAATTTTTCCGGATCCAGCGACTTGACGTAGCGGTTGAGGATTTTTTCCGCCAGCGCGTCGTCCAGCTTGACCGGCTTGTAATGGAAGCGGGTCAGGAATTGCGCGCTCAGGTGCGCTGCCTGTGCTTGCTGCTGCAATGGCGTCAGGACCGGTGGCGGTCCCGACTCCAGCGCGTGGGCTGCGGTCGAGAGTGCCAACAAGATACAAAGCAGACTATTTTTTAAGCGCATATAACCTTCAGTTCGATGTTCTTACTTACGTGAGCGGGAAATCGTATTCGCAGCAGCAATCATATTCCTGCCCTTGCTATCAACCATGGGCGTCAAGCGTCTAGTTTGGGTAATTCTACTTGGCTTTGCTTAAGACTTGCTTAAATCGGGAATTTCCCGACGGCATCTTAATTTTCATACGGTTACTTTAGGTTACCTGGCAAGCGGTAGCGGGCAATGCGCCCTGGCCACTGCGGCAAGCATCGGATTTTCCGCTTCTGCATATTCAAATCCGTTTTTCTTCGTGTACCTGACGCTTGGTGGGCGCAATACTGACGATTCAGGCTGGCTTTCTTTCCACATTAATCGGGGCAGAATCATGAGTCAAGAAACAATCAAGTTCGCTTACTGGGTGCCGAACGTCAGCGGCGGTCTGGTGGTCAGCAAGATCGCCCAGCGCACCAGCTGGGATATCGATTACAACCGCAAGCTGGCGCAGCTGGCGGAGCAGAACGGCTTCGACTACGCGCTCAGCCAGATCCGCTTCACCGCCGGCTACGGCGCCGAATTCCAGCATGAGCCGGTGGCTTTCACCCATGCGCTACTGGCGGCGACCACCAAACTCAAGGTAATCGCTGCAATCCTGCCCGGACCGTGGACGCCGGCAGTTGCCGCCAAGCAGCTTGCCACTATCGATCAGCTGACCGGCGGCCGCGTCGCCGTGAATATCGTCAGCGGCTGGTTCAAGGGCGAATTCACCGCCATCGGCGAACCCTGGCTGGAGCACGACGAGCGCTACCGCCGTTCGGAAGAATTCATCCGCGCCCTGAAAGGCATCTGGACTACCGACAATTTCACCTTCCGTGGCGATTTTTATCGTTTTAACAACTACACCTTGAAACCCAAGCCGCTGCAGCAGCCGCATCCGGAAATCTTCCAGGGCGGCAGTTCGCGCGCGGCGCGCGACATGGCCTCGCGCGTATCGGACTGGTACTTCACCAACGGCAATACGGTGGCCGGCATCAAGGCGCAGGTCGACGACATCCGCGCCAAGGCGGCCGCCAACGGCCATAGCGTCAAGGTCGGAGTGAACGCCTTCATCATCGCGCGCGACACCGAAGCCGAGGCGCGCGCAGTGCTGGCCGAGATCATCGCCCAGGCCGATCCCGCCGCGGTGCATGCCTTCGGCGACGCCGCCAGGCAGGCCGGGCAAGCCAGTCCCGAAGGCGAGGGCAACTGGGCCAAGTCCAGCTTCGAGGATCTGGTGCAATACAACGACGGTTTCAAGACCGACCTGATCGGCACCCCACGCCAGGTTGCGGAACGGATCGTGGCGCTGAAGCAGGCGGGCGTCGACCTGGTGCTGAGCGCTTTCCTGCATTTCCAGGAAGAAGTCGAATATTTCGGCCGCCACGTGCTGCCTTTGGTGCGCGAGCTGGAGGACGAGCTGGCGGCGCAAGCTGAAGCGCTGGCCGTCTGAACAGGCAGTTCAGAGAAAACGCCCCATGGCCTGCAGCACCTTGCCATAGGAGACCGGCAGCAGGCGTTGCAGCCAGGTCAGGGTAGCGGCCTTGCTGCCATAAACGATGCGCTTCTTGCCGCGGGCGACGCCGTCCAGTATGGCTGCCGCCATATCCTCCGGCGGGGTCACCAGCAGCTTGCCCGCCAACGCCTGCAAGCGCTGTTCGACATGGTCAGCATTGGCGGCCAGGCGGCCAGTCTGCGCGATCGCGGTGCGGATGCCGCCGGGGTGCACGCAGGTGGCTTGCACGCCGCTGCCTTCCAGTTCCTGCCACAGGCATTCGGTCCAGCCGCGCACGCCGAACTTGGAGACGTTATAGGCGCTTTGCCCGGCCACCGCGACCAGCCCGAAGACGCTGGAAAGATTGATGATATGGCCTTCCTTCTGCTGCAGCAGGATGGGCAGGAAGGCCTTGGTGCCATAGATCACGCCCCACAGGTTGATCCCCAGCTGCCATTCGATTTCCTCGATGCTGGCGTGGGCGATGGTGGCGGTCAGCGAGACGCCGGCATTATTGAAGATGTAGTGGGCGCTGCCGAAATCGCGCAGCACCTGGTCGGCGTGGGCAAACACCTCGTCCTTGCGGGCGACGTCGACGCGATAGCGTCTGACCTCGGCGCCTGCCGGCATTAGCCGCAGCGTCTCCGCCAGGCCGTTCTCGCTGACATCCGAGATGGCCAGGCGCGCGCCGGCTTGCGCCAGCTGCAGCGCCAGATGGCGGCCGATGCCGCTGCCGGCGCCGGTGACTACCGCGACCTTGTCCTTGAAGCTTTTCATGGGACGCATCTCCCTCTCGGTGTTACTGCAACAGGCGCTGCCTGCCGCTCAAGCCAGTGTCTTACGGAATGCCAGGTAATCGGCGGCGCTGCGTTTGGGCGCTTCTATCATCGGCAAATGGCCAATACCTTCCATCAGCTGCAACTGATTGTGCGGGAACAGGGCCTGGAAGCTGTAGGCGCCGGCCGGGTTGAGAATCTGGTCTTGCTTGCCCCAAACGATCAGGCAAGGCGTGGCCAGCGCCTGGTATTGCGTTTCCAGCAAAGGCGAGGTGGTCAGCTGCTGCATGATCCGGCTATGCAAGGGATAGTCGCGGATGGCCCGCTGCGCCAGGATTGTGCGCAGCGACCACGGGATATAGGGCGGCCGATGGGTAGTGCTGCGCACCAACACGGCAAAGTCTTGCTGGCGGCGCAGCAGCAGCGGCATGTCGCCGCTTTCCAGGTAGCGTTTCAGCAGAAGCGTATCCTGCGCCGCCGCCGTGCCGGCCGCATCCAGCAGCCACAGACTGGCGACCCGCGCGGGATAGGCGGCGCTGAACTGAGCGCTGATGAAGCCGCCCATCGAATTGCCGCCCAGGTGCACCCGTTCCAGTCCAAGCTGATCGAGAAAGGCGCGCAGCCGCTCTACCTGGTCGCTCATGCCGTAGCTGGCGGCGGGATCGCGGCTGGCGTCGCCGAAGCCCGGCAGGTCGGGACAGATCACGCGGTAATGCGGGGTCAGGAAGCCGGCGATGCGGGTGAAGTTATCCTTGTCGCCGCCAAAGCCGTGCACCAGCACCAGTACCGGCGCGTCAGGCGAGCCGCCGTGCAGGTAGGGCATGCTGCATCCGGGCAGGCTGACTTCCGCCAGCGTCAGGCCAGCGCGCCGGCGTTCCAGCTGCAAGGCCAGGCGCGCGGAGGTGGCCGGCAGCAGGCGGTCGAACAGCAGCAGCGCCAGCAGCAGGCCGGCAACGATGGCGATGACGGTGATCAGTATGCTCATTTATGGTCTCGCTTTGGTTTGACGGTTTCCTGCAGAGGGGGAGCGCACAACCTGCCACTCGCTGACGATGCCGGCGGCCACCGCTTCCAGGTTGCGCACCAGGGTCGCTCGCGGCAGCTTGAAATCCGACAGCACCCACTCCTTGGCGAGCTGGTAGGCCGAACCCATCATGGCGGTGGCCAGCACCTGCAGTGAGAGGCCGTTGCCGGGATTAGGCGGCAGTTCCTTGAATATTTCGAGCCGTATCACATCGACCGTGATGGCCAGCTGGGCGCGGTAAGCCTGGTTGGCGTTATCGCTGGCGCCGACGATTTCGATCAGCGTCAGGCGCGCGCGCGCGGGATCATCGGCGATCACTTTGAAATAGGATTTGAGGGCGGCGCGTAGACGCGACATCGGATCCGGCCGGGCGGCGGCGATGTCGGCGCTGACGATGCCGAAGATGGTTTCCGCCGCGTGCTGGTAGCAGCTGCACAGGATCTCGTCGAAATTCGCAAACGACTCGTAAAAATAGCGTTCCGTCAGGCCGGCTTCGGCGCACAGCGATTTCAGGGTGGTGGCGTGATAGCCGTCGCGGCCGAAGCACTGGATGGCAGCCCGGATCAGGCGCGCGCGCCGTTCGGCCTGGCGCTGCGTGATGCCGACGCCGCGGTAAGCGCGTTCGGGCGGGGATGCCGTTTTCCTGGTAGCCATGAGGGGTGGGAAGTTAGGTGGCGACTGATGGAGCTATATTGACATTGCTCAATGTCACTTGTAAAGTGGAATAGTGACTTTTGTTAATGTCAGTTTCGGCCAGGCCGCAAGGCCGCCGCGGCAGGATGTTCCGCAGGCAGCGGAGAACTAACAGCAAAGGCGGGATATGACAGCTCTCAATCAGGACGCTGCGGCAGCGGACGTCGGCCCTGACGTGGAAGTCGCCATCGTCGGCAGCGGCTTTTCCGGACTGTGCATGGCGATCAAGCTCAAGCAGCAGGGCATAGAGAATTTCGTGATCCTGGAAAAGGATGCGGTGTTCGGCGGCACCTGGCGCGTGAATCACTATCCCGGCGCCGCCTGCGATGTGCCCAGCCATCTGTACTCTTTCTCGTTCGCCCAGAATGCCGACTGGTCGCGCAAATTTCCCCAGCAGTCGGAATTGCTGCGCTATACCGAAAACCTCGTTCGCGACTACGATCTGTTGCCGCACATCCGCCTCGACACAGCGCTGACCGGCGCCGATTTCGACGAAGCCGCGGGCTGCTGGCGGCTGCGCACCAGCAAGCATGCGTTCAGCGCCAAGTCGCTGGTGATCGCCACCGGCGCGCTGTCGCGGCCGGCGATCCCGCCCATCGCCGGCCTGGAAAATTTCCAGGGACGGATGTTCCATTCCGCCGAGTGGCAGCATGACTACGATCTGGAAGGCAAGCGGGTAGCAGTCATCGGCACCGGCGCCAGCGCGATCCAGTTCATTCCCGAAATCGTCGGCAAGGTGGCCCAGCTGGATGTCTACCAGCGCACGCCGCCATGGGTGCTGCCGCGCCCGGACCGCGCCATCAGCGCTGTCGAGAAATGGCTGCTGCAGCGGGTCAAGCCGCTGCAATGGCTGTATCGCGGGCTCACCTACCTGCAATATGAAATGCGGCTGGTGGTGTTCGCCAAGCTGCCGTCGTTGGCCAAGCCGGCCCAGTGGCTGGCGCTCCGCCACATCAGGAAGCAGATTCCGCACGACGCCGCATTGCGCAAGATGGTCACGCCAGGCTACACGCTTGGCTGCAAGCGCATCCTGCTGATGAGCGATTATTATCCGGCGTTGGCGCGCAACAATGTGAAGGTGCTGAGCGGTGGCGTGACCGAACTGCGCGCCCACGGCGTGGTTGGCAGCGACGGCGTGGAGCGCCCGGTGGATGCGATCATTTTCGGCACCGGCTTTGATGTCCAGCATGCGCTCGGCGCTCTGCCGGTGCGCGGGCGCGGCGGCAAGCTGCTGAGTGAAGTGGCGCAAGATGGATTGGAGGCCTACAAGGGGGCAACCGTGGCCGGCTTCCCGAATTTTTTCATGATCACCGGTCCCAACACCGGGCTCGGCCACAATTCCATGATCTACATGATCGAGTCAGGCGTGAACTACCTGATCGACGCCATCGGACTGATCCGCAAACAGGAACTGCATTCGCTGGAAGTGCTGCCGCAGGTGCAGGCAGACTACAACCGCACGCTGCAGCGGCGCCTGCACGGCACGGTGTGGGATTCCGGCTGCAAGAGCTGGTACCTGACGGCAGGCGGCAAGAACAATACCTTGTGGCCGGGCTTCACTTTTGAATACCGGCGGATCACGCGGCATTTCGATGCTGTTAATTACCTGGTCTTGAAACAGCCACCGGCGGCTTGAGTCAGGCAGACCCGCCGGCGCCGGCTTCCCGGTTCAAGGAGTGGTGAATGCGGAATACAGGCACAGTCCCAGCAGCGCAAAGCACAAATACTGGAAAACTCGCCGGATCTTCTGGTAGCGCGGCACGCCACTGTTGCGGAATGCCTGATAGATCTCGGGCAGCGTCAGCTCCAAGGAAAAATTCGGTCCCAATAGCGCGGAGATCATGCCGCATATGACACCGAGGTAACCATAGATAGCTGTCGCTGAATGGTCGTGCAGCGCGCGGATGAAATAGACGCTGAATAGCGTCAGACCGAAAATGTCAAACGGCCGCGAACGGATGAAGCGGAATATCTTGCGAAGCATTGACGGTCTCCAGGCGCACATGGCGAGGCGGAAAGAGGCATCAAGGTAGACTATTCCAGGAGTTGTCGCAAGGAAATATTTCGACAAAGCTTATAGGATTTTCAGATGGCGCCGACCAGGAAACCTGGACCATCCATCATGGTTGCGCTAACAGCCTGAGAGGAGGAGCAAGGCCGGCTGGTGCGCCTTGAATGTCCAGCATACGACGCCAAGATGCCACGTTTTTCAGTGCGCATACAGGATTTTTCTGCGTCGATAAACGTCATCGACAGGTAACAGTCTGGTCATGCGCCGGTAATACAGCGACTATAGAGTCTGGCTTTTCTTTCTCTATGGAAATGACATGGCACATTCAAGTCGTAGAAAATTTCTCAAAGGTTCTGTGGCAGCAATGGGCGCGACCATGCTGCCGCCGGCGGTGCAGCAGGCGCTGGCAGCGCCTGCCGTGACCGGCACGCTGGGCTCGGTCGGGCATGTCGTCATTTTTTGCCAGGAGAACCGTTCCTTCGATCATTATTACGGCACCATCAAGGGCGCGCGCGGCTTCAACGATGACCATGCCGCCACCATCCAGGGCACCAGCCGCAACGTCTTCAGCCAGGCCGACAGCACCGGGGCCTTGTACACTCCCTGGCGCCTGAATTCCAGCACAGCCTCGGCGCAGTGGCTGTCGGATGTCCCGCATGATTTGAATACCGGCACGGCGGCCTGGAACAAGGGCCGCAACGACCAGTGGATTCCCAACAAGGGCATGAATGCGCACACCTACATGACGCGCAGCGACCTGCCGTATCACTATGCGCTGGCCGATGCCTTCACCCTGTGTGACAACTATTTCTGCTCGGCGCGCACCTCGACCAATCCGAACCGCCTGTACCTGATGAGCGGCACCATCGATCCGCAGGGCCTGCACGGCGGTCCGGCCACCACCAACGGTTTCACCTATGGCTCGCTGACCTGGCAGACTTATCCGGAAGCGTTGCAGGCGGCGGGCATCAGCTGGCGTACTTACCAGGAAGTCGACAACTACGACGACAACGCGCTGGCCTGGTTCAAGCAGTTCCAGAACCTGCCGACCAACTCGCCGCTGTATATCAACGGCGTGCAGACCCGGGTGCTGGCGGATTTCCAGAACGACGTCACCAACAACACCTTGCCGGCGGTGTCCTGGATCGTCGCGCCGGCGGCCAAGTCGGAACATCCAAGCGGCTCGCCAAATGTCGGCGTTGATTACGTCAACCAGTTCCTGCAGGCGCTGGCCTCGAATCCGGCGGTGTGGGCCAAGACAGTGTTCATCTACACCTATGACGAAAACGGCGGCTTCTACGACCACGTCACCACGCCGACGCCGCCTACCGGCACCGTCAACGAATTCGTCAGCGGCGTGCCGATCGGTCTCGGCTCACGGGTGCCGACCATCGTTTGCTCGCCTTGGAGCCGCGGCGGCTGGGTCGCCAGCGAGGTGTTCGATCATACTTCGACCATCCAGTTTCTGGAAAAATGGACCGGCGTCACCTGCCCTAACATCAGCCAATGGCGGCGCGACATCTGTGGCGACCTCACTTCCTGCTTCGATTTCACCACCAGCAATGCCGCCTTCCCGGTGCTGCCTAACACCGCCGCGCTGGCGATCTTGGCCACTAGCCAGCAAAGCCTGCCGAAACCGGTGCCGCCGGCCGCCAACACGGTCATGCCGCCGTATGAGGCCGGGCAAAAAGCCTTGCGCGTGCAACCCTATCAGTTGAACGGCTGGCTGACGCAAGACCTGGCCAACAAACAGATCTGGACCAACTGGAGCAACGGCGGCAGCAAGCCGGCGCCGCTGCAGATCAATCTCGACAACTACCGCACCGACAATCCATGGATCTATACCATGGCGGCCAACGCCAGCGCGAACGACTACTGGCATGTGATCGCCTATGGCAACGGCTACTACGACCTGGAGATGCTGGCGCCGAACCAGTTCTACCGCCGCTTCAAGGGTTACCTCAGCGCTACCGCATGGCAGGGCCAGCCGGAACCGCAGGTGAAACTGACCAACAACGGCGTCGGCCAGACTATCAGCATCCTGTTCGACAACAGCGGCACCAGCAACACGGCGGTGTTCACACTGCTGGACCGCATCACCTCGGCCAGCACCAGCAGCCAAACCATCACGGTGGCGCCGAAGCAGACCACTACCATCCAGTTCAGCACCACCAACGGCTGGTATGATCTGAAGATCACGCTGGGCGGCGATAGCAACTTCATGCAGTCGATGGTGGGGTACGCCGAAGGACAGCAAGGCCTGACGCGGCCGCCAGTGTTGCGTTGGTAAAGCAGAATGCCGGATGCAGCGCCGCCGTTGACAGCGGCGGCGCTGCATCCGGCGACAAGTAGTTGCGGACATCGGAATGGATGAAAAGAAAATTGCACTAGGACTGGGCCTGGCCGGTGCTGCGTTTGTCGCACTGCTGGTGTGGCTGACCATGCCCGCTTCATCTTCGCAAGCGCCTATTGCCTTGCTGCCGGCCAGCGGCACTGGTGCCGCTGTTGAAGCTGCGGCGCCGCCTGCAAAGCCGGCGGCTATCCCTGCTGCAATACGGGCCGATAGCGATTGCTCGATGCAGCGTCTGGATTCCTGGCGCTTGATCAGCGTCGAAATGGGCGGCTACCGGCAAGCCGGCATCGCCGTCTTCAACAACGCCAGGCGCGGCTCGCTGACCGTTAGCGAAGCGCAAAGCTTCGATGGCGACTTGTTGCTGGAAAAAGTGAGCAGCAATTCGGTAACCCTGCGCTGCGGCCAGTTACGGCAGACGCAGATGCTGGGGGAAAGCCGGGTCTCGGTGGAAGTGCCGGCCAACCCGGAAATGCGCACTGCGCTACCCGCGCCGGCAGGCGCCAATTGAGATAAGGTAGGGTGAGCACCTTGCCCACGCAGCGCCGCTCATCCGCGTGGGCACGGATGCCCACACTACGAGACTTGCACATGGCCGTCCGTCTTTGCTGCTATCCTTGATTTTTCAGGTCCAGCGGACGCCGCCATGAAATGCCATTTTCTTATCGCAGTTGCAGCACTGGTTCTGATGCCGGCGCTATCGGGCGCAGCGCCGGCCAGCTCTGACTTCTCCAGCCGTTTCAAAGCCTGCTATGCCGCTGCCGGCAACGACGAGTCGAAGTCGGCCTGTCTGGCTGCAGAACTGGACACGCAAGACAAAGCCGTCGCTGCTGCGCATCAGGCGGCCGCGCAGGCATTGGCTGGCCCCGACAAGCAAAAGCTGGCGGATGATTTCGTGGAATGGAAAAAATCGATCTTGCTGGATTGTTCGCTGCAGGCCGACAGCCAGAAAGTGGCGATCGTCAGAGAAAATACCAGGAAGTACTGCCTGATCGAGCGCAGCCTGGCGCACAGGAGTGCCGATGAAGTGATCCGGCAAGACAAGGCCCTGAAGCGCTAAGACAGCGACGGCAGCCGGATCCGGCCTGGCTGCCGCGCTCTGGTCAGATTCGGTGTTCACTGCGCCCCGCTTGGCGGTGCCTTGCAGGCGGTGGCGGGTGGAAAACTTGATGCCGGCGTTCAGCGTCGGCTATCGGGAAGGTATCGCGAGCGGATCTGACTCGAAAGGAAAGCGCAAGCCGGCATCCGCGCGCGCCATGTCCAGCGTCGCGATCATGGCGCGCGAAAGTTCGAAGCTCATGATCTCGCTGCGGATCTTTTTATCGCGCAGCAGGTAGGTGAAATGCTGGGCTTCGTGGCACAGCCCGTCGCCCAGGTAGCCGGCCGCCAGGCTCTCGCTGGCGCCGGACTCGCGCACCAGCAACGCCCGGGATGGATTCCACCATTTGCCTTCGATCAGCAGATGGCCCTGGCTGCCGCCGATCAGGGCGCGGCCGTCACTGGCGCTGCGCATGCCGGAGAACAGGCTGGACATGCCGCGCGCATGGCGGCAGCTGAGCGTTGCCGTTTCGTCGACGCCGCTGGCGCCGATATCCAGCAGCGCCTTCACCTGCGATGGGGCTCCCAGCAGATCGCAAGCCAGGAAAGCGGGATAGATCGCCACGTCCAGCAGGCTGCCGCCGGCCTGGGTCGGATCGAACACCTTGTGGCTGCGGTCGTGGAACAGATAGGAGAAGCCGGCGTCGACGAAATTCACTTCGCCGATCGCGCCATCTGCCAGCAGGGCCTTGATC
Organism: Collimonas pratensis; assembly: GCF_001584185.1. GTDB lineage: Bacteria > Pseudomonadota > Gammaproteobacteria > Burkholderiales > Burkholderiaceae_D > Collimonas > Collimonas pratensis. The sequence goes on from NZ_CP013234.1 coordinate 282,176, forward strand.
TGCCGGTAGAGCGGATAGAAGGCCGGCTTCATCGCTTCCATGAACAATACCTGGTGCTGGTCGGCGACTGCCAACACCGATTCCAGCTGCGGCAGATTGGGCGCGGCCGGCTTTTCCGACAGCACCGCCAGCCCGGCCTGCAGGCAGGCGATGGCGAAGGAGGCATGTTCCATGTGCGGGGTGGCGATGTAGACGGCATCTACGTCGGCCGCCAGCAATTCATCCAGGCTGGCATAGCTGTGCGGCAGCTGGAAGCGCGCCGCAAATGCCTGCGCCGATTCCGGCCGGCGCGAAAACACGCCGGCCAGCTGGGCGCCCTGCACGTATTGAAAATCAGAAGCGAAGCGCGCGGCGATGCCGCCGCTGCCGATTATTGCCCATCGAATCATCTGCTGCCCGGAATAAGTTATCGTTGGAGGCAAAAGATAACGCAAATCCGGAGCGGCGGCCAGCGCGCGGCTAGGCCGGCGCCAGTCCGGCCTTGTTACAGCTGGTCGCGCAGGACGATCTGGAGTTCGCGTTTTTCCGCGGCCGACAAGACCGAGACCTTGACCGTGCTGCCGGCCGCGTCGGTACGCAGGCGCCTACGGAAATCCGGCAGACCGGCAGGCGTCACCGGCACGCCGTCGACGGCGACGATACGGTCGCCGACCTGCAGACCGGACGCCGCTGCCGGTCCGCCCGGAGTGACGTCAACCACCTCGAAAGCCTGGTCGCCGGCGTTGATCCACATGCCGGAACGATCATACACGCCACTATCGGCCACAGGCGCCGCGCGCGGTTTCAAGTACATGATCTGCTTGCCGTAGTCGAAGGTGACGATGAAGCGCTTCATGAAACCGCTGCCGATATTGCCCTCGAAGTTGGCATCGGAAAATGCACCCTTGTCCTGCAGCGCCAGGCTGTTGATCACATTTTCCTGGCGCACATCGCCCAGCGTCAGTTCCTTGCCGCGCACCACATACGAGCGCGACGGTCCGCCCACGCCCCAGCCGTCGATCGCCAGCGCGCCGTGCGGATGGCTGTCGCGCCATTTGTTTTTATCGACAAAGGGTTTGGTCAGGGTGATTTCAGAACGCGAGCCGGTATCGATATTGAAGCGGCCGGGAACGCCGTCGACCGTGCCCACAACCTGCACGCTGTGATCGTAAAACTTGAACGGCACCGGCCTGCCAGCCTCGGCCGGCGAAAATTTGGCCGGATCGGTCAGGGTCAGGGTCTGGGCGCCGTAGTCGAAGGTGGTGACGAAGCGGCGGAACACTTCAAAGCCGATCATGCCTTCTTCCTCGAAGCCCTCGGTTTTGGCCGAACTGAAATTGAGTACGAAGACCGGCGTATCGCGCATGGTCATGGCGCCGACCTGTATCTGGTCGACCTTGAGATAGCCGGTGCTGACGGTGTTCTCGCCGGCGCCGCCGGACTGCGCATCGCCTTTCGGCTTGAGTCCCAGCGCGGCAGCGGTGGCCGGCGTCAGGATATTGTGGCCGCCGGTATCGAAGATGAAGCGGAACGGTCCTTTGCCATTGATGAAGACCTTGGCGTAGACGTGATTGTTGAGCAGCTCGAACGGAATCGTGGTGCTGCCGCCGGGCAGGCTCAGGTTGGCACGCGACCAGGATGGCGGCGAGTAGGCGCCGGCCGGCCGCGCCGGCAGGAAGCTGGCCTGCGTCAGCGTCTGCAGTTCAGGCGGCCCGCCGGTGCCGCTGTCGGTCTTGATGCTGCCGGCCAGCATGATGCCGTCGACTGCGCGGTAGTCGGCATAGCTGATGGTGATGGTCAGGAACAGCTGCACTTCGACGATCCGCGCCAGCAGATGCGATTGCTGGTCGAACCATGCTTCGAACGGCTTGCCGCCGCGTGGGCTGATCTGCAGCACCGCGTAACTGCGTTCGTCATCCTGTTTGCTGCCGAGGCTGCTGATGGCAGCGCCGCCGTGATCGGGCAGCCACCACAGGTTGGCGTTGCGATAAGCTTCGTTGACCGCCAGCTGGATACGGTCGCCGCCTTGTTCCGGCGTCACTGCTCCGGACTGGTCACGCATCCATGGCAGTTGGCCGTCGTAGCCGTTGGCGCCGCTGGTCGGATCGGTGTCGAAGGCGTCGATGAAGTAGCCGTGGCGAGCGTCGCTGATAGAGGTGACCGTGCCGCTCAGGTCGTTGCCGCTGTAGGCGTAGAGCGCCTGCAAAGTAGCCTTGCCGCGCCAGGCGTCGCCGCCGGCGGCGCGGCGATAGGCGGCCAGCACCTGGGCGGCGTCTGCCGGCTGCTGCGCGCTGGCGGCCGCAGGCGGGGTGGTCAAATTCTCTGCTGCGTGCAGAGCGCTCGTGCAGGCCGCTGAAGCCATGGCGCAGGCCAGCATCAAGGCATTGATGCCGGCGTGGCCGTGGCGGGTCTGTCCCATCGAAGAGGTTTTTGGTTTCATGGCCAGATGATGGCGCGGCAGCGCGCAAACTGTCTTGTATCTATTTGACCTGGTTGCGCCAGGCGCCTGGCGAGCGGCCGGTAACGGCGGCTACTGTGCGTGTCATGTGCGACTGGTCGGCAAAACCGCAGTCGATGGCGATGTCGGGCAGGCATTGTGCGCCGGCGACGATCTGGCGCCAGGCCAGCCGTCCGCGCAACTGGGCGCGATAGGCGGAAGGACTGATGCCGAATACCTTGTAGAAGCCGCGCGAAACAGTGGCGTCGGCCAGGCCGCGTTGCCGCGCCCAGCTTTGCAGGCGCAAGTGCGGATCCTGGGCCAGGGCGGCGGCCAGCTGGTCCGGCCAGTTGGCCATGGGCAGGGTAGCGGCGCGCATATTGGCGAGCACATATGCGGCGGCTGCGCGCGGGTCGCGTTCGGCCAGCCGCGCAGCGCTGTCCGGATCGGCAAGCTGCATCAGGGGTGCCTCCGGCTCTTGCCAGGTGTGCAAGGGAATATTCAGTATCAGGGAGCTGGCGGAGATATAGCGGTTGAGATGCGCCTCGAAGGCGCCGTGCACCACGATGTCGCCGGCGCCGACCTGGAAGCGGCCGCGGTCGCCGGCTTCCTCATAGCGGCCGGAGAGGACCAGCGCCAGGTAGCTGGCGTCGTGCCGATGGCGCGGCATGAGCTGGTCGCCGTGCTGATATTGCAATTGACAGGGAATCGGACTAAAACAGGATGCACTCACATTCAGCCTCGCCGCAAGATGGAATCTGGTTGCATCTTTATATACCAGGAACAGCTGCCGCTGCAATCTCGGCGCTGGCAATCCGGCTAATTTCCGCGTGGCCGCTAGTGTCGTATCACACCTCATCTGCCGGCATCTCGCTTGTCCTTGACTGTATCGCGTCGTTGCGCCTCGTCGCATGCGGAAAATCGGAGACGCGGTGGCCGGGCAGATCGAAATTCAGCCGCCAGCCCATGCTCCTGGCCTGCTGGCCGGCAAGACTGTCACCACCCACTGGAATGACGGGGCGGCGCTGGCGTTGAATGTCGCCAAGCGCCTGGTGGTGCATATGCAGCGCAGGGGCCGGCAATCCCAGTTCAGCCCTTATCTGTCGCCATGCGCCTCGGATACGTGGCAGGCACTCTTGATTTGGCTGCTATAGCCCACTAGGGCAATCAACCCTTCCAGGTGCGCTGCAGTCCGGTATCGGCATGGATCCAGCCGCCGCGCGTACCCGGCCGGTAATAGAAGCCGACGCCGCCCTGGCGGAAGCTGCGGATCAGGCCGCCCAGTACGTCGGGCTGCAGCTGCGCCAGGCGAATGTCGGCGGCGCGTCCTTCCAGATGCAAGGATTTGCGCGCGGCAGGCACGCCGCTTTCGATCAGACCCTGGTTGGTCGCCGGCGTGCGGTATCCGGACAGGATTTCCAGCGGCTGGTTCATGCCATAGCGGGCGATAAAGGCTTGCGTGCCCCACAGCGTTTCCAGCAGCTTGGGGTCGATTGGCTCGGTTTTCTTGGCTTGTACGTCGCGCAGCAGATGACACAGCTCTTGGTAAGCGGAATCCTGGACTTCGCCGTCTTTCCAGTACAGCAGCTTGGCGTGCTCGCCGCTGGCCGGGCGCGTTACTTCCAGCACGCGCGGCTTGAGCCAGAAATCCATGTCTATCAGCTGGGCGTCGAAGATGTCCGGCGGCGGATCCATGGTCGCTTGCATATCGGCAGCGGTATTGGCAGCGGATTTGGCGAAGGCCAGCTCGCCCGAAAACAGCCCGGCGGCACCCAGGAACAAACTCTTTTGCAGGAATTTTCGGCGCGATGACATGGCGGTCCAAATAAAAAGGGATGGAGAATTTTAGCGCACCGCTTCCGATTTGAGTAGCACTCCCTGCCCGTGGTACAGATCCCGTGCGCCTACTTTGGCGGTCGCGGCAGCGGAAATGCCGGGTTACTGGCATCATTCATGGATATTCCGGCGCTCGGCGAGCTTCGCGTAAGCGGGCAGCCGGACGCCTGCAACGCTTTATTTCAAGGATGCGATTTATGCCAATTTTTTCTTCCACATGCAAGGCTGCCGCCATCGCAGCGCTGCTGAGTGTTTCCATGGCAGGCAGCGCCTTTGCGCATGCCCACCTGAAAGTCGAAGTACCGGCGCACGATGCCGTCGTCGCCAGCGCGCCAAGCTCGCTGCGGCTGGAATTTTCCGAGGCGCTGGAAATCGCATTCAGCGGCGTGGCGCTGAGCGATGCCAGCGGCAACAGCGTCGCCACCGGCGCCGCCGCGCTGGCGCCGGACAGCAACATGGTGCTGTTGGTCCCGCTCAGCGGCCGCCTGGCGCCCGGCGTCTACACCGTGGCATGGCACGCGCTGTCGCGCGATGGCCACAAGACCAAGGGCAGCTATAGCTTCACGGTCCGCCCTGGATGACATTGGATGCCGCGCTGGAGGCTGTAATTGCAGGCAACCGGCTGCTGCACTACCTGGCGGTGATGCTGGTTTTCGGCAGCAGCGCCTTTCTATGGAAAATTGCAGCGCCGGAGCTGCGCGTGCAGCTCGACCGCCGCCTGGTTGTTACCTTGCGCGTGGCGGCGCTGCTGGCGTTGCTGACGGCATTGGCCGCACTGCCTCTGCAGGCAGCTGAGATCGTCGGCAGCTGGCAGGCCGCCATCGATCCCGCGCTGCTGCAGAAACTGCTGCGCACCGCCATCGGCCAGGCCTGGCTGTGCAGGATGCTGCTGGCCCTGTTGCTGGTGTTTAGCATGAGGCGGCAACCGGGCCACGTGCGCGGCGTGCTTGTTAGCTCTGCCATCCTGCTGGCCAGCCTGGCGCTGAACGGCCATGCCGCCATGGACCAGGGGACGCGCGGGTTTTTGCACGGCGCTAATCATGTCGTGCATCTGCTGTGCGCCGGCGTCTGGCTCGGTTCGCTGCCGTCTTTCCTGCTGTGCTTGCGCTTGCTGGACTATCCTGTCGCGCGCAACGATGCCGGCGCGACCCTGCGGCGCTTTTCCAGCACCGGCCACGTCGCCGTCGCCGGCGTCCTGCTCAGCGGGGTTGTCAACTCCATGCTGGTGCTGGGACGGTGGCCGACCGACTGGTCGTCGCCTTACCAGCTGCTGTTGTCGCTGAAAATCCTGCTGACGGCGGCGATGGTGACGCTGGCGGTCGTCAACCGCTATCTGCACGTGCCGCACATGCAGAACGACGCAAGGCTTGCGGTGGCCGCGATCCGGCGCTGCACGCTGATCGAAATCGGCCTCGGCATGGCGGTGCTGGCGCTGGTGTCGGTATTCGGCATGCTGGAACCGGCTTGAGCGTCGCCGCCGCCGTTTGACGCGCAATTGCATTGTAGAAGGCGCGCAGAGGGTCGACTGCCCCTGTGCGATGTTGAATGTCTCTGCTGTTTAACGATAGGAAAACCATCATGCACATCGATCTGAGCAATAAACTCGCCGTGGTCAGCGGCTCCACCGCCGGCATCGGACTGGCAATCGCACGCGGCCTGGCGCAAGCCGGCGCCGAAGTCGTGGTCAACGGCCGCACCCAGGAACGCGTCGATCAGGCGCTGGCAACGCTGCGCGCCGAACTGCCGCAAGCCCGCCTGCAAGGCGTCGCCGCCGATCTCGGCAACGCCGCCGGCGCCGCCCAGCTGTTCGCCAAAATCCCCAAGGCCGACATCCTGGTCAACAACCTTGGCATCTTCGAGCCCAAGGCATTTTTCGAGATCGGCGACGATGACTGGCAACGCTTCTTCGACGTCAATGTCATGAGCGCGGTGCGGCTGTCGCGCCACTACGCGCCGCAGATGGTCGCCGCCGGCTGGGGCCGGGTGTTGTTCTTGTCGAGCGAATCAGGCTTGCAGATCCCGAGCGAGATGGTGCACTACGGCGTCACCAAGACCGCCTTGCTGGCAGTATCGCGTGGCCTGGCCGAAACCCTGGCCGGTACCGGCGTGACGGTCAACGCCGTGCTGCCAGGACCGACCCGTTCCGAAGGCGTCGGCAATTTCTTCGAAGCGATGGCGCAGGAGCAGGGCGTCGGACTGGAACAGCTGGAACGCGATTTCGTCGCCGAACACCGTCCAAGTTCGCTGATCCGCCGCCTGGCGACGGTGGAGGAGGTGGCGAACATGGTGGTCTACCTGGCGTCCACCCAGGCCTCGGCCACCACCGGTTCGGCGGCGCGCGTGGATGGCGGCGTGGTGCGCTCCATCGCTTGATGTGGCCGGGTTTGCCTGGTTCGCGAGGCGCGTGACGTTTGATGACCAATTTGTCATACGAGTGTCACGCGATCGCCCCGCATGAAGTCCTAGACTTGCGTTCAGCGAAGTCGGACGGCGACTTTGCCTAACGTCACATTTTCAGGACATCGTCCGGTGTGCGGTAAAGACCAATCTTGCAAAGGCAAACCAATGAAGACCCATTTCAAGCTCACCCTGATCGCCCTCGGCATGGCTGCCGGCATCATCGCTTCGGCGCCGGCGCAGGCGCAAACGGCGGCGCCGGTCCAGGCCGTCAACGTCGTGCTGGTGCACGGCGCCTGGGCCGATGGCTCCAGCTGGGCCAAAGTGATTCCGCGCCTGCAGGCCGCGGGCCTCAACGTCACTTCGGTACAGAATCCTTTGATTTCGCTGGCGGATGACGTGGCGGCGACGCGCCGCGCGCTGGCGCTGCAGCATGGTCCCACCGTGCTGGTCGGACATTCCTGGGCCGGTACCGTCATCAGCGAAGCCGGCGACGATCCCAAGGTCAGCGCCCTGGTGTACGTGGCGGCGCGCGCGCCCGACGCCGGCGAAGATTTCGGCGCACTCGCCGCCAAGTATCCGACCATGCCGGTGCGCGCCGGCGCCAAGGATCATGACGGCTATGTCAGCCTGACCGAGGATGCCTACCTCAAGTACTTCGGCGGCGACCTGCCGCATGACGAGGCGCTGGCGCTGTATGCCACACAGCAGCCGATCGCCAGTACCTTGTTCAACGGCCGCACCACGGTGGCCGCCTGGCACAGCAAGCCTTCCTGGTACGCCGTTTCCACGCAGGACATGACCACCTCGCCCGACCTGGAACGCTTCCTGGCCAAGCGCATGCATGCGACCACGGTCGAGCTGGATTCCAGCCACCTGTCGCTGCTGTCGCATTCCAAGGAAATTGCCGATCTGATCCTGGCGGCTGCCGGTCGCAGCAAATAGCAGTCCCGGCGTGAGTTCTGACAGGACGCATACCGACAAAAAAAAGCGGCTGGCAAGAATGGGCGCAGCGATCTCATCCGGATGCTGCGCCGCATGCGGCAATCTGCGCCGTCCCGCAAAAATCCTGGCCGTCGCTTTTGTCCCGGGTCAGGATCGGATCGCACCCACGGCTGTCGATCGGGTATTTTCTGTCAATCACTGTTACACCTTGAAATACATTTTCACCTCACACATCTTCAGTAAAAACTGCCGGCCCTTTCAAAAAAATCCACGTTCGCTAGTCAACTGCGCGCTGCCCCTGCATGGTGTTCGTGGCATTCCAATCGAGCGCGGATAACTTCAAAAAATTTTAGTATACAGATCAGTCTATTTGGAATTATTGTAGCGGTTCGGGAAATTTTCCCATCGCTTTTATCTATCGCAGTGCGCATGTTCAGCCGCGTTTTCATATCGCATTTCAATCCGTGCATATCGGCGGAGAGGCCCGTTGTTGCTTAACTTTCAAGCGATAGGCCGGCGAATTTCGGAATCCGAAAAAGGCGCGTAAACCTATCACTTACGACAGGTGTGGAAGCAAATGAATTTGGGCATGATGCGCAATGCCGGAAAAAATGCGGCGCTTCCGGCGACGAAAATCGGATTGACGAATAAGCATATTCAAAGAGCATGGCCACGCGCATGCAGCTTAAGCAGGTCGAATGTTGCAGGTCGAATGTTTTAACCGAGCAGGCTTTTCGGCAGCACCGGAAAAGCCAGCAAATTAGTAGCTCTGCCTCCTGGATTTCACCGGCCGTACCAGCAAGACATTGGCCGCGATTGCCGTTCGCCTTGGGTCGACGGCCGGATGCAGTCCGTTATTTTTTAAAGGCAAAAATGCAAACCTTTGATCTTGTCGGTATTGGCGTCGGTCCGTTCAATCTGAGCCTCGCTGCCTTGGCCGAGCCGACCGGGATGAAATCCTTGTTCCTGGAAAAGAATGCAGAATTCTCCTGGCATCCCGGCTTGATGCTGCCGAACGGCAGCTTGCAGGTATCGCCGCTCAAGGATTGCGTGACGCTGGCCGATCCGACCAGTCCCTATTCCTTCCTGAATTATCTGGCGCTCCATCAGCGCCTCTACAGCTTTATCAACAAGCACGGCGCCAATACCTCGCGGCGCGAGTTCGCCGATTACTATCGCTGGGTTGCACAGCAGCTTGCCAGCGTCCGCTTCGGTGAAGAGGTGGTTGACGTAACGCCTTGCGACGACGGCTTCTACGTATCGACCCCTGCACAACGCTACATCGCACGTTCGATCGCACTCGGCATCGGCATCGAACCTCATATACCCGATTGCGCACGGCAGTGGCTGGGCAGCACGGTATGCCATGCTGCCCATTTTCTCGAGCAGCCGGAGATCGCTTATGGTGAGCGGGTGATGGTGGTCGGCGGCGGTCAGAGCGGCGCGGAAATCGTGGAGCATCTGCTTGGCATGCCCGATATCGGGCAGATCACCTGGATCACCTCTCGGGGAAATCTGTTCGCGATGGATGAAAGTTCCTTTGTCAACGAATCCTACCTGCCGTCGTATAGCCAGTATTTTCAGTCCCTGCCGCTGGGCCGCCGACGCGCGATAGTCAGCGACGAAAAGCTGACCAGCGACGGTATATCGGCCGCCTTGAGCAACCGCATTTATGAATTGATGTACGAACGCTGTCATGTCGAGGGCCGCAGCGATCTGATCCGTGTGGTGTCGAATGTCGCGATGACCGCCATCGCGCCGGTCAAGCAACGCTGGAAGGTCCTGATGCAATCGCAGGCGACCGGCAACGAGCGCGACATGACGGTCGACCGCATCGTGCTGGCGACCGGCTTCCGTCCGCGCCGTTCGCCGTTTATCGACAAGATCATCCAGCATGCACGCATGGAAGACGGATTGCCGGTGATGCGCGACGATTATTCGGTCGAGTTCAAACAGCCGATGCGCGGCAAGGTCTATCTGCAAAACCGCAGCCGCATCCAGCACGGCCTGCAAAGCGTCAACCTGTCGCTGGTGGCATACCGCAGTAGCCGCATCGTCAACAGCGTGCTGGGGCGGAATTTCTACCCGGAAGTGCCCGACAGCCAGCTTCTCAACCAGCTGGAATCGTTCCGTGAACCGTCAAAATCAGTAAACCTGCGGCCGCTTGAAGTCGTTTGCGCCAGCGCGAAGCTGGCCTGATCGAAGCTCACGGTCGCCGCTCCACCTCATTGCTGAAAATGAAAATGTATTTATGAATCAAGCTAGCGAACAACTGCCGGAGGCCATGCGCGTGGCTGTGCTGGCGCCGTTTCTCATCGCCAGCGTGGTGCTGGCTGCCGCTTACGGCTCGAGCTTCCTGCTGCCGGACTATCTGCTGGCAATCAAGCTCAGCGGGATCAGCGCAGGCAGCATCATGTCTGCCGGCATGGTGGCGACCATCGTCTGCGCCAGCACCGCGGGTTGGTTCGCGCAGCGCTATGGCGTGATCCAGACTGCGTCGCTGGCCGCCTTCATGATGGCGGCGGCCATGCTGTGCCTGGCTGCCGTGCCGCTAGCGACGCCGCTGGCTTACCTGGGCGGCATGCTGCTCGGCGCCAGCTGGTCGGTGTATTTCATCCTGGCGCCGCTACAGCTGATTCACTATCTGCGGCCGGCTGCGCGCATCAAGTACCTGACCTTGCTGTCCGGCTCGCAGATGGCCGGCCTCGGGCTGGCCGCACCAATAGGCCATCTGGTCGCGCAAAGCACGGGATCGTTCAGCCTGGTGTATGTCGGTCTTGCCATCTGCTGCGCCATCGCCACTGCCTGTCTCGATCTGACCCGGCGCCGCATGCGCGACGATCCACATATGGCGATGAAGAGCGTGGTATTGACGCCGGCCAGCGCGCTGACCATCATGCGCGCCAAGACCGGCATTCCTATCGTCATGATTGCGCTTGCCGCTTGCGTCTTTACCGGCCTCTCAACCTATCAGTCGGCTTATGCCAGTTCGCGCGGGCTGAGGCCGGAAACCTTTTTCGTCACTTTTACCGCGGTTGCGGTCCTGCTGCGTTTTTCGATTGCTGCATTCGTCAACAAGATACCGGTCGCCAGGTTGGCCTTGGGCCTGATCCTGCTGACCCTGGTTTCGCTCGCTCTGTATGTCGCCAACAGTGGCAACTACGGACTGTATATCGGTTCGACCGCCGCGTTCGCGCTGGGCTATGGTTTGAGCTATGCCACCTTGAACGCCATGGCGGTCAACCTGGCGGAACGCATGGAACTACCGGTGGCGATCACCTCGCAGGTATTTACGATCGGCTACTTCGTCGGCCTGCTGGGCTTTCCCTATTTCGCCGAAATGCTGGTGTCGCACCATGGCGTCGACGCCATGCTGTATGCGATGGGGCTGTTGATGGTGCTGAATATTGCTTTGCTTGGTGTGATGTATCCGCGCGCATGGATGCGGCCGGTCGCGCCGAATTGACTGTTTGATGTTGAATTCTTATTGGAGGATTACCCATGTTGAATAGCGATAAAGTTGAAAAGTGGCACGCCGACGGCTTCATCAAGCTGGAGGGTTTTTTCGATGGCAAAACGCGTGACGCCATCTCCGATACCGTTGACGAGATTGCCAAGTGGGACGTCAGCGCCGACAAATGGATGATGTGGTTTGAAAAGACCAAGGACAACCGCAAAATTGTGTCGAAGGTGGAAAATTTTCTCGAGTACCACGATCGCCTGCGCGAGCTGGTGCTGGCGGATCAGCGAATCAAGGATTGCGTCGAACAGCTGCTCGATGAAAAAACCAAGATGCTGAAAGAACTGCTGATCTTCAAGTATCCCGACAGCGGCGGCTACCGTCCGCATCAAGACATTTATCACATTCCGCACAAGCTGCCTGACCGCATGGTCCACGCGGTGGTATCGATTGCCATCGACGACTCGGAACCGGAAAACGGCGGGCTCTTCTTCAGCGCCGGCAATCACAAGAAAGACGTGTTCAAGATGGATGCGGGCGGGGTCATCGATCCTGAAATCGCCAAGACGTTTTCGTGGGAACCTGTGCATTGCAAGGCTGGCGACATTTTCATCTTCGACGACTATGCGCCGCATTACTCCGAACCGAACAAGAGCGACCGTTCGCGCCGCACCTTGTACCTGGTATTCCAGCGCGAGTCGACTGCCGGGCCTAACCGCACGGAATACAACGCCATGAAGCGTGCCTACAATCCGCCGGAAGAAAAAGACTACGACATCAACGACCTGAGGCCTTCGAATGGAATCTTCTACCGTGACTGACGGCGTGCCAGGCAGCATGCTGGTAAAGGAGCTGGACCAGTCGCTGATGCGGCACGAGTACGGCGTGATGGTATGCCGCCTGATGGAGCATATTCCAGCGGAGGCGGCGCCGTCTTTCGGCGCTTCCGTGGTTGAGGTGCCGCCGTTGGATGCGGTCAGCTTGCATGGTCACCGCGAGCACGAAATGTGGGTGCTGATTTCCGGCGCCGGCACCTTCGAGGTGGACGGCCAGAGCACCGCGGTGGCTGGAACCACCTTGTTCTACATGAAGCCGCATCAGCTGCATTCGATCAGAAACGACGATGCACACGTGCCCTTGAAATTCTTATCCATGTGGTGGGATTGATATGAACCAAGCTTTGCAAACCTTTTTTGTCTGTCCGGCGCCGCCTTGCCCGAACGGCAAGCTGCATCTCGGCCATATCGGCGGCGTCTACCTGCTGGCGGATATCTTCGTGCGTTATCAGCGCTTGCGCGGCAATGCGGCTCATTACGTGACTGGCGCCGATGAGCATGGCAGCTACACGCTGGTAAAAGCCGGTCAGCTCGGACGTCCGGTGGACGAAGTGTCGGCGATGTATTCCGGCCAGATCCTGCATTGCCTGGAGGCGATGGGGATCGAGGTTGACGAGTTCGTCAAGACTACCAGCCAGGATCACAAGCAGCACAGTCTCTCGGTATTCGACGAATTGTCCGCAGCGGGACTGATCGAGATCGAGGACGGCCGCCAGCTGTACTGCGAATCCTGTCAGGAATTTGCCGCCGATTCGCTGGCGCGCGGGTTCTGTCCGGAATGCGGCGAGCCTACCGACAGCAATTTGTGCGAAGGCTGCGGCCATGGGATCCAGCATGCCACCTTGCGGCAGGCCCAGCATGTGCCTTGCGGTCAGCCTTTGAGCTTGCGGCCAATTCGCCAGGCTCACCTCAAGCTGGAACCGATTGCCGATCGCCTGATTCCGGCGATTGAAGCGAGCGCTTGGCCGCGCGCTATCAAGGACAAGGAAACCCGCTGGCTCAAGGAAGAATTGCGCAACCTGGCGATGTCGCGCAATTTCGCGCGCGGCGTGACGCTGGCGCAACCTGCCGAAGTGGCCGGCCAGACCTTGCTGACCTGGTTCGAAGGATTGTGGTGTTTTGACACCGGCATCAAGCGTATTTGCGAACGCAACAAAGCAGATTACAGCGAGACGATGCGCAGCCCGGATTCAAAGATTGTCTTTTTCATGGGCCAGGACAATCGCTTCTATTACACCATCGGCGTCACGGCCAGCCTGCTTGGGCGCGGCTATGCGATTCCCCACAACCAGGCGATCCAGGATTTTTCCAAGCTGGAAGGGGAAAAATTCTCGACCAGCAGAAATCATGCACTCTGGGCCGATGAAGTAGCGCGCGATGTCGACCAGAGTGTGCTGCGCTATTACCTGGCCGGCATCGCCAAGCCGTTTGGCCAGAACGATAATGATTTCCAGGTGGACGGCTTGATCCAGGCGGCCTTGCGCGTGCGCGAGTATGAAACCGCTTTACGCAAGCATGTCGGCGGCAGCCGGAGCTATGCCTTCAATCCCCTGCTGCCGGTCTTGGCCGATGCAGTTGCGCAGTACCAGGCCGCGATGGATGCCATTTCGTTCTGGGATGCGTTGCATGCCATCGACACTTTTTTTGCGCATGCGCGCTTTGCCGATGCAACGGCGTCGCAGCTGGATGCACAGGAAATTTCACTGTTCCTGAGCATGCTCCATCCAATCATTCCAGTGCTGGTGAAAAGCTACGGCGCCTGCTTCTTTGGCGCACAGTGGCAGCCGTCGTTATCGTTGGCCGGGGAGTCGTTGCACGCCGGTTCGCCGCCGGTAAAAATCGATTTTCCTTTGTTCGGCCAACCGATCCAGGAAAAATTCGTGGCCGCGTATATCGAACGCTTCAAGGCGCCGGCATTGGCCGATTGAATCTTTACAAGGAGTGCCGCATGTCGTTGCGCAGCCAGATAAGTGCTCGTTACAGTGCTTTCGATTATTCGTCGACCAAGCACACCATCAATTTCGGCTACGGCCTGCCTGATCCAGATACCTTCCGCCATCTGGCTGCGGTCGATGCCATGTCGGAAGCTGGCGGCGTCAGCCTTGCTGACATCTTGCAATACACCGATTCGCAAGGCTTGCCGGAGCTGCGTCAGCGGCTGGCGGCCAGGTCCGGTGTCGCCAGCGACCAGGTGATGATCACCAGCGGTGCCTCGCAGGCGTTGCAGCTAATTGCCGACACCCTGCTCGATGCCGGCGACGTGGTCTTGACGGAGGACCCCTCCTATCTGGGCGCATTGCGGATTTTCAGCATTGCCGGGGCGACGGTGATCCAGCTGGGCATGGATGGCGAGGGCGTGTCTTTGTCGGAGCTGGCCGATGCTCTGGCGCGTTATCCCAAGATAAAGCTGTACTACACCACGCCTGCTTTCCACAATCCGAGCGGGCAATGCATCAGCAAGGCCAGGATCGACGAAGTACAGCGCCTGCTTGACCTGCATGGGGTGCCGATTGTGCAGGACCTGGTGTATTCGGAACTGCCTTACGAACACGGCTTTCAGCCGGCGTTGTTTGGCGCCGACACGGTAATCAGTGTGCGCAGCTTTTCCAAGATCGCCTGGCCTGGTCTGCGTGTCGGCTGGATATGCGCGGCGCCGGCCATGATTGCGCGGCTGGCGCTGCTGAAATGCGATGGCGGCGTGAGCGCCGTGGTCAGCAACATCGCGGTCGCTTTGCTGGCGACCGATACGCTGGCAGGACACATCGCGTATCTGCGCAAGCACTACCGGCAGAAGCGCGATCACATGCAGTCACTGCTGCAGGACTGTACGTTCTGCGAATCGACATACACGCTGCCGCAGGGCGGTTTTTCGTTCTGGGTAAAACTTGCACCGGATCTAGATCCAGCCGTATTCCTGGAGGGCCTGCGACAAGAACACGGCGTACAGCTGGCGCCGGGTCTGCTGTACGGCCCGCGTTCCAGCCAGTTTGTGCGGCTCTGCTTCAGCTACATGCCGGTGGCTAAGCTGGAAGGGGGGATCGCGCGAATTGAAGCGGCTTGCAAGGACAGCCGCAAGCAGCACCCGTCCGGTCGCAGCATTGCGGCGCCGGTGGTTTCTGCATTGGAGGCATGAACTGCCCGGGCGCAGACAGGTTCGAACTATACTTATTTCAGGAAAACCGGCATGGCCAGCTGCTTGCCGCTGGCGTCCACCACGTTACCCATTTCATGTACTACCCGTGCCTGCACATTGTCCGGCAGGCGCACGTAATCCAGGCTGTTGGCGATGGTGTCGCCTTCCATGAAGGCCCAGGTAAAGAACTGGATCACGGCCTTGGTCTGTTCCGGCTTGCTGGTGACGCGCGGTACATAGACATAGGTGGCGCCGGTGATAGGCCAGCTGCCGGAGCCCGGCTTGTCGGTCAACATTTCTTCAAAATTGCCGGTGGTTTTCCAGCTGCTGTTGGCCAGCGCGCTGCTGAAGGAATTGGCATCCGGCCGCACGTACTGGCCGTCGCGGTTTTTCATCTGCGCATAGTTGAGATTGTTTTCGATGACGTAGGCGAACTCTGCGTAGCCAATCGCGCCCGGGGTCTTTTTCAAGGCGGCCACCAGGTCGTTGCTGCCTTTCAGCGCCTTGATTTCGGCTTGCCAGGGGATGCTGAAGTTGCGGCCATACTGCTGCTTCCATTCCGGGCTGACGGCGCTGAAATAGTCGGTCAGGGTATACGTGGTGCCGGAGCCGTCGGCGCGCGCCAGCGGCACGATGCGCAGGTTAGGCAGCGTCAGCTTGGGATTGTCCCTGGCGATGACAGCATCGTTCCATTTGTCGATCTTGCCCAGGTAGATGCCGGTGATTGCCTCGGCCGTCAGGCGCAGCTCGCCATCCTTGATGCCGGGCAGGTTAATGATCGGCACCACGCCCGAGATCACGGTCGGGAAATCCAGCAAGTTGGATTTCTTCAGATCGGCAAGCGACATCGGCGCATCGCTGGCGCCGAAATCGGTCGCGCCTTCCTTGATTTTCTTGATGCCGGCGGATGAGCCGACCAGCTCGTAGGCCAGCTTGTTGCCGGTTTTCTTGTTATAGGCCGCATCCCATTTCAGGTAGAGCGGCGCAGCGGCGGTGGAGCCGGCGCCGTTGATGTCGGCGGCATGGGCGGTGACATGGGATACGCCCAGGACAAGCGTGCAGGAGAGTACAAACAAATATTTCAACATTTACAACCTTACGCGTGAGTGTCTTCGAGAGCTGCAGCAAATTCGGTATTTCGTACAGCTTGTCTGGTTAAGCAGAGCGGCATTTTCGCAGAAATGCGCGGCAAACTGTATAAACGAATTCAGCGGTGTTGCGTCGGCAACAGCTTGGCGCAGAGGGAAGAAAAAAGCCCGCACCTTGACGGTAGCGGGCTTGGCAGGCGGGAGGATCCGCCTGATGTTGTTGCTTCAGCACTTTCTGCTGTCCTGCAAGCCGCGGCCTGCAGGGGCTTGCGCCTCAGCTGCGGTGTATCAGAATCGCCACAGGATGTTGGCCTTGATGGCGTTGTCCCGCACTTTGTTGCCGAACTGGCCAGAATAGCCCAGGCCCAGCGTCACGCTCTTGCTGACGTCGACGTCGATGCCGGTTTCCAGCAGCGCGCTGTCGCGCGCGACCGGCACGCCGCTGACATTGAATGCCGCTGCACCGTTGCTGCTGAACGCCAGCTGGGTGGTGGGAGTAACGTCGCCGAAGGCATGGCGCCAGCCGACCGTGCCGTACACCGCCACGGTGGAGTCGGCAGCGCCGAGGCGGCTGCCGACTCTCAACCCGAGCGTGGAAAACGTCACGTTCTGGCTTTGGCTGCTGCTGGTCAGCGCTGCCGGGCCGCCGCTTTCGCTGAAGCTGTCGCCATGCACGTTGACATAGGCCAGGCCGGCGAACGGCTCCAGCGCCACCTGGCCGGCGGCGATGCCGTAGCCGACCTCGCCGAACACCTGGGTGGTGTCGGCGTGATAGCTGGCCTTGGTGCTGTCGGCAAAGCTCGGGAACACGATGCTGCGGTCGGCGTCGACCTTGTTGCGGGTATAGGCGCCGCCCAGACGTACACCGACTGCGCCGAACTGCGCGCCGGCATACAGCGCCAGGTGGTAGCTGTCGACCGAAGCTGAACCGTTGGAGCGGCTGGTGTCGAACGATGAGTGACCGATGCCGCCGGCAACGCCGACGCGCCATTGATCGTTCAGCGGCGTATCGGCGCCGATGATGAAGCCGCTGCCGCTGCGATCCACATCGGCGCTGCCGTTTTCGCCGTCAAACTTGCTCTTGGCGCCGTACAGCTGGCCCCACACCACCTGGGCATTGCGGCGATCATCCTTGCAGGCGTCCTGGGTATTGAGCTGGCTGTTCGGCTGGATGGTGCTATCCGCCACGCAGCTGGCCGCGCCGCCGCCAGACAGGGCCGACAACACGCCGGAACGTGGCGCCGATCCTTGGCGCGCGCGCGCCGTCACCGCATCCCGCACATAGCGGCTGTCTTCGATCAGGACACTGTTGGCGCTGGCGTAGATCTCCCCAGACAAGCTGTCGAAGGCCGCCCGCGCGGAGGCCGGGTCGAGCGAGGTGATGGTGTCGTAGATGGTGTTGCCGCCGCCCAGGGTAGTCACCGCGCCCGCCACGTTGTACTGGTTCGAGGTAGTGGCAACCTGCTGGAACTGGACCTGGTTGCGCGCCAGCTGCAGGAACACATTGTTGGCGTCGTAGCGC
The DNA here is from genome assembly GCF_001584185.1 of Collimonas pratensis. GTDB lineage: Bacteria > Pseudomonadota > Gammaproteobacteria > Burkholderiales > Burkholderiaceae_D > Collimonas > Collimonas pratensis. The sequence goes on from NZ_CP013234.1 coordinate 299,809, forward strand.
AAGCTCGGCGTCAGGAACACCAGGTTGGTGGTGGTGCCGGCAAACGTGCCGCTGACGCCGCCCTTGGCGTTCAGGATGGTGTAGTTGTTGGTCGGCTTGTAGTCGCCGGTCGCCGCCAGCACCTGTACCGTGCCGCCATTCAGGGTGGCGGTGCCGGCGACGTTGATCTGGTCGCTGGTCTGCACCGTCGCCTGCACCCGGTATGTCGATCCCGGATTGAAGGTAGCGTTGCCGGCAACCGTCATGCTGCCGATCGGCTGGCCGACGCCGGCGACGGCTGCAGTGCCGCCGCTGTTGACCACCAGGCCGCCTATGGTGCCGGGACCCTGGACGGTGGCGCCGCTGTTGACGGTGACGGTCGAATTGGCGATCGAGCCGGTGACTGCCAGCGTGCCGCCGTCGACCACGGTCGGTCCGCTATAGGTGCTGACGCCGGTCAGTCCCAGTACGCCGGCGCCCAGCTTGTCGACGCCGCCGCTGCCGCTGATGACGCCGGCGAAGGTGGTGTCGTCGGAACGGTTGAAGCTCAAGGTGCCGTTATCGACGACGTTGCCGGTCAGGCTGCCGGTGGTGCCGCCATTGCCGATCTGCAGGGTGCCGCCGCTGATGGTGGTGCCGCCGCCATAGTTGTTGGCGCCGGTCAGGGTCAAGGTGTCGCTGCCGCCTTTGGTCAGCGAGCCGTTGCCCGACATCACGCCGCCATAGGCGCCGCCGCCGTTCACCGTCAGCCCGCCGCTGCCGAGGTCGAGATTGCCGTTGCCGTTGAGGCCGCCCGTGGTGACCTGGTAGCCGTTCAGGTTGAGCGTGCCGCCGTTCAGCGCCAGGCTGCCGCTGCCGAGCGCCGCATTGTTGCCGACGATGATGCTGCCGCTGTTGAGGATGGTGCCACCACTGTAGGTATTGGCGTTGGCCAGGGTCAGGCTGGCGGGGCCATCCTTGGTCAGGCTGCCGCTGCCGGAGACGACATTGCTCAAGGTAAGGTCGTTGCTGCCGGCAATGGTGAGGCCTGCGTTCAGCACGACGCCATTGTTCAATGTCAGCGGCACGCTGTTGTCCAGCGTTGCCGCGCCGCCGACCGTGAGGACGCCGCTGCCGATGGCGCCGGCATTGCCCAGCACCAGTCCGCCGGCATTGAGAGTCGTGCCGCCGGTATAGGTGCTGGCGCCGCTCAAGGTTTCAGTGCCGCTACCTTGCTTGACTATCCCGCCGCTGCCGCCGATGGCGCCGCTGAAGGTTTGATTAGTGCCGTCGCCGAAGGTCAGCGTGTTGCCGCCCAGCGTCACCGTGCTGCCGGCCACGCCGGCGAGGGAACCGATGGTCTGGTTGCCTGCGCCCGAGATATCAAATCCTGCGCCCGCACCCGCGACATTCACCGCGCCGGTGGCTGCCAGGCTGCCGCCGGCACCCAATATCAGGTTGCCGGCATTGATGGTGGCGCCGCCGGTGAAGGTGTTGGCGCCGGTCAGGGTTTCAGTGCCCGTGCCTTGCTTGACCAGACCGCCGGTGCCGCCGACGACGCCGCCAAAGGTTTGATTGGTGGCATCACCGAAGGTCAGGTTGTTCGCTCCCAGCGCTACCGTGCTGCCGGCCACGCCGGCCAGCGAACCGATGGTCTGGTTGCCCGCGGCAGAGATATCGAAACCTGCGCCGGCGCCGGCCAGATTCACCGAACCGCTAGCCGCCAGGCTGCCGCCGGCACCCAATACCAGCTTGCCGGCATCGATGGTAGCGCCGCCGGTGAAGGTATTGGCGCCGGTCAGGGTTTCAGTGCCTGCGCCTTGCTTGACCAGGCCGCCAGTGCCGCCGACCGCGCCGCCAAAGGTCTGGTTAGTGCCGTCGCCGAAGGTCAGCGTGTTGCCGCCCAAGGCCACTGTGCTGCCGGTCACGCCGGCCAGCGAACCGATGGTCTGGTTGCCTGCGGCAGAGATGTCGAAGCCAGCGCCAGCGCCGGCCACATTGACTGCGCCGGTGGCTGCCAGGCTGCCGCCCGCACCTAATACCAGATTGCCGGCATCGATGGTGGCGCCGCCGGTAAAGGTGTTGGCGCCGGTGAGCGTCTCAGTGCCGGCGCCTTGCTTGACCAGTCCGCCAGTGCCGCCAACCACGCCGCCAAAGGTCTGATTGCTGCCGTCGCCAAAGGTGAGCGTGTTGGCGCCCAGCGCAACTGTGCTGCCGGCCACGCCGCTCAACGCCCCGATGGTTTGATTGCCTGCGGCGGAGATATCGAAGCCAGCGCCGGCGCCAGCGATATTCACCGCGCCGGTGGCTGCCAGGCTGCCGCCCGCACCCAGCACCAGCTTGCCGGCGTCGATAGTGGCGCCGCCGGTGAAGGTGTTGGCGCCAGTGAGAGTTTCCGTGCCTGCACCTTGTTTGACCAGGCCGCCCGTGCCGCCGACCGCGCCGCCGAAGGTCTGGTTGGTGGCGTCGCCGAAGGTCAGCGTGTTGGCGCCCAATGCGACATTGCTGCCTGCCACGCCGGCCAGAGAGCCGATGGTCTGGTTGCCTGCGGCAGAGATGTCAAAGCCGGCACCGGCGCCGGCAACATTCACCGCCACTGTCGGCACCAGGCTGCCGCCCGCACCCAAAGCCAGCGTGCCGGCATTGATGGTGGCGCCGCCGGTAAAGGTGTTGGCGCCGCTCAGGGTTTCCGTTCCCGTGCCTTGTTTGACCAGTCCGCCGGTGCCGCCGATGACACCGCCGAAGGTTTGGTTGGTAGCGTCACCGAAGGTGAGGTTGTTCGCTCCCAGCGCTACCGTGCTGCCAGCCACCCCGGCCAGTGAGCCGATGGTCTGGTTGCCCGCCGCAGAGATATCAAAGCCTGCACCGGCGCCGGCCAGATTCACCGCGCCGCTGGCCGCCAGGCTGCCGCCTGCACCCAGTACCAGCTTGCCGGCATCGATGGTGGCGCCGCCGGTGAAGGTGTTGGCCGCAGTCAGGGTTTCAGTCCCCGCGCCTTGCTTGACCAGTCCGCCGGTGCCGCCGATGACGCCGCCGAAGGTCTGGTTGGTAGCGTCACCGAAAGTCAGGTTGTTCGCTCCCAGCGCCACCGTGCTGCCGGTCACGCCGCTCAATGCTCCGATGGTCTGGTTGCCGCCTGCAGAAATATCAAACCCGGCGCCTGCGCCAGCCAGATTCACTGCGCCGGTCGCCGCCAGGCTGCCGCCGGCGCCGATCGCCAGCGTGCCGGCATTGATGGTGGCGCCGCCGCTAAAGGTGTTGGCGCCGGTGAGAGTTTCAGTGCCTGTGCCTTGCTTGACCAGTCCGCCGGTGCCGCCGATGACGCCGCCGAAGGTTTGATTGGCGCCATCACCGAAGGTCAGGTTGTTCGCTCCCAGTGCTACCGTGCTGCCCGTTGCACCGGCCAGCGAGCCGATGGTCTGGTTGCCGGCGGCAGAGATGTCAAAGCCTGCGCCTGTGCCGGCCACGTTCACCGCCACGGTTGGCGCCAGGCTGCCGCCGGCGCCGATCGCCAGCGTGCCGGCATTGATGGTGGCGCCGCCGGTAAAGGTGTTGGCGCCGGTCAGGGTTTCAGTGCCTGTGCCTTGCTTGACCAGTCCGCCAGTGCCGCCGATGATGCCGCCGAAGGTCTGGTTGGTGGCATCGCCGAAAGTCAGGTTGTTCGCGCCTAGCGCTACCGTGCTGCCGGCCACGCCGCTCAATGCCCCGATGGTCTGGTTGCCGCCTGCGGAAATATCAAACCCGGCGCCTGCGCCAGCCAGATTCACTGCGCCGGTCGCCGCCAGGCTGCCGCCTGCGCCAATCGCCAACTTGCCGGCATTGATGGTGGCGCCGCCGGTAAAGGTGTTGGCGCCGGTCAGGGTTTCGGTACCTGCACCTTGCTTGACCAGGCCGCCGGTGCCGCCGATGGCGCCACCGAAGGTTTGGTTGGTAGCGTCACCGAAGGTGAGGTTGTTCGCTCCCAGCGCTACCGTGCTGCCGGCCACCCCGGCCAGTGAGCCGATGGTCTGGTTGCCTGCCGCGGAGATGTCAAAGCCCGCACCGGCGCCGGCAACATTCACCGCCACGGTCGGCACCAGGCTGCCGCCTGCGCCCAGGGCTAGCGTGCCGGCATTGATGGTGGCGCCGCCGGTAAAGGTGTTGGCGCCGGTGAGAGTTTCAGTGCCTGCACCTTGCTTGACCAGTCCGCCGGTGCCGCCGATAACGCCGCCGAAGGTCTGGTTGGTGGCATCGCCAAAGGTCAGCGTGTTGCCGCCCAGCGCTACCGTGCTGCCGGCAATACCGGCCAGCGAGCCGATGGTCTGGTTGCCTGCCGCAGAGATATCAAAGCCTGCACCGGCGCCGGCCACGTTGACTGCTACGGTTGGCGCCAGGCTGCCGCCTGCACCTAACGCCAGCGTGCCGGCATTGATGGTGGCGCCGCCGCTGAAGGTATTGGCGCCGGTCAGGGTTTCGGTGCCTGTGCCTTGCTTGACCAGCCCACCGGTGCCGCCGATGACGCCGCCGAAGGTTTGGTTGGTAGCGTCGCCGAAGGTCAAGTTGTTCGCCCCCAGCGCTACCGTGCCGCCGGCCACGCCGGCCAGCGAGCCGATGGTCTGGTTGCCGCCGGCCGAGATGTCAAAACCGGCGCCTGCGCCGGCCACGTTCACCGCGACGGTTGGCGCCAGGCTGCCGCCGGCGCCGATCGCCAGCGTACCGGCATTGATGGTGGCGCCACCGCTAAAGGTGTTGGCGCCGGTCAGGGTTTCGGTGCCTGTGCCTTGCTTGACTAGTCCGCCGGTGCCGCCGATGACGCCGCCAAAGGTTTGATTAGTCGCATCGCCGAAAGTCAGGTTGTTTGCCCCCAGCGCTACCGTGCTGCCGGCCGCGCCGGCCAGGGAACCGATGGTCTGGTTGCCGGCGGCAGAGATGTCAAAGCCGGCACCGGCGCCGGCCACGTTCACCGCGACGGTTGGCGCCAGGCTGCCGCCCGCGCCCAAAGCCAGCGTGCCGGCGTTGATGGTGGCGCCGCCGGTAAAGGTATTGGCGCCGGTCAGTGTCTCGGTGCCTGTGCCTTGCTTGACCAGTCCACCGGTGCCGCCGATGACGCCGCCGAAGGTTTGGTTGGTGGCATCGCCAAAGGTCAGCGTGTTGCCGCCCAGTGCTACCGTGCTGCCTGCCACGCCGGCCAGGGAGCCGATAGTCTGGTTGCCGGCAGCAGAGATGTCGAAACCTGCGCCAGCTCCTGCAACATTGACAGCGCCGGTAGCCGCCAGGCTGCCGCCCGCGCCCAGGGCCAGCGTGCCGGCGTTGATCGTGGTGCCGCCGGTATAAGTATTCGCCGCCGTCAGGGTGGTGGTCGCAGCGCCGTTCTTGATCAGGCCGCCGGCGCCGGAAATCGCGCCGTTCAAGCCCAGATTATTGCTGCCGCCCAGGCTCAGGTTGGCGCCGCTGGCCAGTGTGATGGTGTTGCCTAGCGTCAGGCCGGTGCTGGTGTCCAGCGTCGCCGAGCCGCCGACCGCCAGCGTGCCGCTGCCGATGGCAGAGGCATTGCCGAGGACCAGCCCGCCGCCGTTCAGGTTGGTGTTGCCGCTATAAGTGTTGACGCCATTCAGCGTCAGTATGCCGGCATCGTTCTTGGTCAATCCGCCAGTGCCGCTGATCAAGCCCGACAGGGTCAGGCCGTTGGCGCCCTGGACCGTCAGTCCAACGCCCTGCAAGCCGATATTGTTGGCGACATTGAGGCCGGCGGCGCTGGCCTGGATGGCGCCGCCGTTGGCCGAGATCGCCCCGGTGCCGAACGAAGCCGAGTTGTCGAAAATCGCCAGGCCACCGTTCAGGGTGGCATCCTGGAAGGTCTGCGCGCCGCTCAGGGTCCAGCTGCCGCTGTTCATGCCCAGGTGCTGGAAGTTGATATAGGTGCCGCTGGTGATCGTGCCGGAGCCGCCGGTGCCGCTGCCGGTACCGGTGGCGGCATTCTGCAGCAGCAGGGTATTGTTGCCGCCGGCGCCGCCGTCGATCGTCCCGGTGGCGGCGAAGCCGAGGTTCAGGCCGACCACACTGAGCAGATTGAGGCCAAGGCTGCCGCCGGCGCTGACCGTGGAACCGGTCACCGCGGTAAAGGTGTTGGTGCTGGCGGCGCCCATCGAGACGCTGCCGGTGATGGCGCCGGCATTGACGAAGGTGTTGCCGGTGCCGGGTGTGCCGGAAGCCTCGAAAGCTACCCGGCCGTTGATGGCGCCGCTGCTGGTGTTGACGAAATTGACCTGGCCGCCACCATAGGCGGCCACCACCGGCGCGTCCGAAGCCAGCAGCGAGATGCCCAGCAAGGGTGTGCTGCCGATGGTGCCGCTGTTGGAAAGATTGCTGACGCCGCCGGTGCCGTTCTGCACCGCCAGGGCGACGCCGTTCAGGTTGGTCAGGCTGACTCCCAGCAGGCCGGAGGTGCCTTTCATGGTGCCGCTGTTGTTGACGGTGACGGTGCTGGCGGCTGCGTTGCCGATCACGGTGCCGGTCGAGAGCAGGCTGCCGATGCCGAGCAGCGAGGGATCGATGGTGCCGCCGTTGTTGAGGGTGACGTTGTTGCCAGTCAGGGTCATCGCGTTGCCGAGCAGGCCCAGCAGCACGCCGGCGCTGGCGCCGGTATTGACGTTGACGGTCAGGTTATTGGCTGCGCTGCTGTAGGAGGGCGCCAGCAGATTCGCAGCGCCGCTGCAGGTGACTGTGGCGCCGTCGGCCGGGTTGGCCGGCGTGCAGTTGGCCCAGGCGGTTGAGCCATGCAAGGCCAGCAGGCCACTGGCTGTTAGTGCTAGCAATCCCGGCAAGCGCGAGCGCGACGATGATACTGCGCCAAGCGCGGGGCCACTCGATACCAGCTGGCTGGCAGATCCCTTGCCGTTCGATTTGGCCAGCTCCGACACCACCACCAGCGCGCCTTGCGATTTGCTCCACACCACTCGATAGCTCTTGCTCATGGAATTCTCCGGAAAAAAAAGAAAAACGGTCCCTCGACGCCGGACGTAGGTGCGGCGCTTGAAACAGGGTGAAAATCAGGATTGCTGGATCTCAGGCTGAGCCGAGAGCGGGGCGCGATGCAGGGTCTGGGTAGTTTCGGATCAGCTATTCGCGGCGCCGGCAGCGGTGTCCGGCGGAGCTACCCCCAGCGCATGGCTGCGGTGACGCAGTCTTCCATGAAGTTGAACATTGCCTGCACCAAGACCGGCGCAGGGGCTGCGGTAACCGAGTAAGTCTGTCCTGTCATGACTTGATCTACTCTCCAATCTGGTTCTTACTGCAAGCTGCAGCCGGCATATTCGAGCGCAAATGTCGGTTGAAAATGTCCGGGGAGGGACAAATTGGCAACAATTAGCTGTTTGTCCAGTATAGCTAGTCGCCAAAAAAATAAAGCTGTCACTATTACCAGCTTGATATTTGGCAATGTTTATATTTGGCAACATGAAATGCGACTGTTTTGCCAGTAAAAACATCGAGCCGCCAGCGTCCCTCGGCTTCCGTGCAATCCCTCTGTTAACGCCGCAGCAAAAGAAAATCTCCGTTTGCATGTAAACTTGCAGCACATTTTCCAGGGATACCCATGTTCACTTCCAGCACTGCAGAGATTGATGTCGATTACGCTCTCCTGGCGCGCCAGGCCGCCAGCATTCTCGACAACGAACGCGACCAGAACTCCAATGCGGCGCAGTTTTCCGCTTTCGTCTACCAGACCATTGCCAACCTCAACTGGGTCGGCTTTTACTGGGTGCGGCCACGCGGTGTGGCCAGCACGCACGGCGACGAGCAAGAACTGCTGGTCGGACCGTTCCAAGGCAAGGTCGCCTGCGCCCGCATCCAGTTCGGCCGCGGCGTCTGCGGCGCGGCTGCCATCAGCCGCGAAGCGGTGCTGGTGCCGGACGTGCATGCCTTTCCCGGACACATCGCCTGCGATGCGGCGTCGAATGCCGAGATCGTGATCCCGGTGCTCAAGGACGGCAAGCTGTATGGTGTGTTCGACATCGACAGCCCTAGCCTGAACCGTTTCCGGCCGCAGGACTTGCAAGGCCTGGAAACCTTGCTGGCGGTATTTGTGGCTGCCACGGATTTCGAGTAAGCGCCCGCATGCCTGGTCCAGGCGCGACGCCGCCTGGACAGGCTAGACAGACAAGCTGACAGATCGCATTTGAAGGGCGGCAAGCTCATCTGGTTTTCTATATCTGACGTGGCTATTCAGCCGGCTTACGTTCCGAAAATAAGCGAAATCTCCCAATATTTAGCCCCGCATTTACGCGGGGCTAAATATTTTTTTGTGAAGCGATTCTCAACACGCAAAAAAGTGAAAATCGTGTGCTTTTCACCATTTCCTGGCACAAGTCGAAATATTTTAATTAAGCAATAAATGTGAACTATAGTGAAATGCCTTAAAAATGACGCTTTTTTGAGCAGTTAACTTGGGAGCAACAATTTACTGTGGCAAAATAAGTTACATGAAATACAAATCGCTGGAGCCATGAATGGAAAATGTACAGGCGCTGCTTGGGGTCAAGCAGCAAGGTCGTTTGCTTAAACTTGACACGCCACTCGGCGCCGACATCCTTCTCCCGCATCGCGTAGTTGCCCACGACCGCCTGGGCCGTGGTTATACCTACACCCTGGATGTCCTGTCCCTGCAGAGCGACATCGAACTCAAGCAACTGATCGCCCAGCCGGTCACGTTGTGGGTGCAGCAAGTAGACAAGCGCAGTTATCTACCGATGCACGGCTATGTGCACCAGGCCGGCATGCTCGGCCACGATGGTCAGTTCACGGTTTATCAGCTGGCGTTTTCTTCCTGGCTGCATTTTCTCCAATACCGGCAAGATGCCCGTATCTGGCAAGACAAGACGGCCGAAGACATCATCAGCGATGTCTTCGGCCAGCATACCCAGGCACGTGGCAATTTCCGTTTTGATCTGACGAAGCCTGCGCCGTCGCGCTCCTATTGCACACAATACGAGAGCGACTGGAATTTCGTGATGCGCCTGATGGAAGAAGAGGGCTGGTACAGCTATCACGAACAGAAGGAAGACGGCAGTGCCCACACGCTGGTGATCACCGACTCGGTGCGGCAGCTGAAGCCGCTGGCGCCACAAGAGATCCATTTCCATCGCGCCGGCAGCAACGACGAAATCGACAAGATCACGCGCTGGGGCGGCCAGCGCAAGCTGCTCAGCCGGCAGCTGTCGACCGTCACCTACGATTACAAATCCCCCAGCAACAACAAGGCCACCAACACCTACACCCTGGATGGCCATGGCGCCGTGCCGAACCAGCTGGAAGTCTACGAATACACCGGCAACTATACTTATCTGGAACGGGATCGCGGCGACAAGCTGGCCAAGATCAAGGTCGAAGCGTGGGAGTCGCAAGCGAAGCGCTATTTCGCCTGGTCCAGCGTTTCCCGCTTGGCTGCCGGCGTCGGCCGCTGGTTCAGTCTGGCCGACCATACAGATCATGACCGCGACTCTGATGAAGATCGGCAGTTCATCATCATCGGTCTGCACTGGTATATCGAGAACAATCTGCCGTTGTCGACCACCGTCAATCACTTTCCCGGCAGCCTGGAACAGCAGCTTGCCGAGGCCAAGCAGCAGACCGCCGCCAGCGACAAGAGCACGAACGAACAAAGCGGCTATTGCGTCAACAGCATCGAAGTGCAGCGGCGCACGGTCGAATACCGCAGCCCGCTGGAACATCGCAAGCCGGAGATGCATGCGCAGATCGCCACGGTGGTAGGGCCGGAGAGTGAAGAGATTTATACCGACTCCCTCAACCGCGTCAAAGTCAGGTTCCCCTGGAACCGCTTGAACCAGGGCGACGAGAAGGCCTCATGCTGGGTGCGCGTCAGCTATCCGAATGCCGGGCAAGGCTATGGCGCCCTCAATGTGCCGCGCATCAAGCAGGAAGTGGTGATCACCTTCCTGGGCGGCGATCCGGACCGCCCGTTGGTGACGGGGCGGGTCTACAACAGCGAGCAGACGCCGGATTGGCACACGGACGGCAAGCTGTCCGGCTATAAATCCAAGGAATACAAGGGCAGCGGATTTACGCAGCTGGTGATGGACGATAACACCAACCAGAACCGGGTCCAGCTCTACAGCAGCAATACCAATGCTCAGCTGAACCTCGGCTACCTGGTCGGGCAACAGGGCAATACCCGCCAGGCCTTCTACGGTTCAGGCTTTGCGCTCAATTCCGACGCCTACGGCGCCATCACCACCAACAAGGGTCTGTATATCAGCACCTTTGGCCGCCCTGGCGCACAAGGTTCGCAGCTGGATGTGCGAGAAGCGCACCAGCAGCTGGCAGCAGGCCAGGATCTCACGAAATCGCTGTCGGACACAAGCAGCAAGGCTAACGCCGAAGCGCTGGACGGCCAAGAGTCGCTGAAGACATTCACTGAGGCGACGCAAGACAAATACGAGGGCGATGGTCAGCAGCAGGCCAATCGCTTCAAGGAGCCGGTTTTGCTGGCAGCCTCTCCTGCCGGCATCGGCCTGACTACACCGAAGAGTACGCACATCCACAGCGGGGAGAACATCACGCTGTCTTCCGGGATGGATACCAACCTGGCGGTCGGCAAGAGTCTGGTCGCTAGTATCAGGGAAAAGCTCAGCTTGTTTGTGTATAACGGCGGCATCAAGCTGTTCGCGGCCAAAGGCAAGGTCGAAATTCAGTCGCAGAGCGACAGCCTGGACATCATTGCCGAGAAGGTGTTGCGACTGATTTCCACCACCGACAATATCGAGATCTGGGCCAAGAAGGAAATCACGATCGGAGCCGGCGGTTCCGCGATCAAGATCAATGAGTCCGGCATCACCGATTTGACCAGCGGCCAGCGGGTTATCCATCAAGGTGACTTCAATCTGACTGGACCAAAAACCCTACCGTTCCCGATGCCGACACTTCCCAAGAGTATATGTCTTGAATGCCTGATGAAACGCGCCATGAGCCGTTCCTCGCTCATCAGCAAAGGAGTGCAATAATGGCGCTGCCGGAATTTCTGCAGCAATGGCAAGCGCTTCCTCAACTGCCAGAGCTATACCTTTATGCCATTGTCGATTCGGCACAGGATGCCCGACTGCTCGACAGGTTGCATAAAATAACGCCAAGAGCGCAAAGCCAATGTTTATTGGCCGATGCGCAAGGACCGGAACTGAGCAAGGCCGCACCCCATTTGGTGATATTGCCGCCTGTCGCGGAAGATGCCGAAGCCTGGTTGTTGCTTTTTCGTAGTGCTGCTTCAAATCCGGCCAGCCTCACCATCATCGCCAGTCCGCAAGAGTTTGCACCGCTGCATGCGCACCTGGTGCAGTTCACGGAAATCGTTCTACCGGACGGGGACGAAATGTATTTTGCATTCTGGGACCCAGCCGTCTTGGGCACGTTGGTCGGCCAGAAAGATGACCACACCCTGCACGTGCCGGGTCCGGTACTATCGGCGCGCCAATGCAGCAAACTGCTAACGAAAATCAACGTATGGTGGTACTGGGATCGCAGCGGTAATCTGCATCAAATACGTGAGGATGTTCCTCAGCCCGATACCGATCAGGTGCAGTTGCCACTCAAGCCGACTCAAGTTCAGCTTAATATGCTGATCGAAGCCAGTGTGCCTGATCATCTGCTCGGATACATCAAGGAAACCCAGCCGGAGCTGCTGATCGACATTCCAGAAGGTGAGCGGTATATGCGTGTCGAACACTATTTGCTGGAAGCGCGCAAGCTCAACCTGCGCGGCATGCAGGACATCACCAGATATATCTGTGCGGGATTGATTTACGGTAGCCAGTTGTAGCAAAACAGCGTTATTGAGGAGTTGCTGGAAAAAGTCAAGGTCGGGCAGATCAGTTTGCCGGAAGCATTGGAGCAATTCCCATGAAATGGCGACCAAGTAAAAAAATGCTGATCTGGGTATTGCTATCGGTAGTAGTTATTTCTCTCCTGATTGCCAGCGCAAAAAATGAGGTGGTGGATCACTGGCTGGAGCCGTTGCTCATGCTACTTTTGATTTTCGGCACCCCGCTGCTGGTTGCCTGGTTATTGTCGAGAGCATTTGGCAAAAATTATATAGCGCAGCATTTCGTCGCTATTTGCCTTTGTATCTTATCGATAACCGGGATGTGGTTAGCCATACCCATTTTCTTCGCTCCCATCGGCGTGCTCCTTTCAATTTTTGGTTGGTATAAATTCAAACGTCAGATGGATCAAAAAGGTGAGACAGGGTATTGGCGCGCTGGTTTATTGAATGCGCTGCCGCTGCTATGTACGATAGCGATTACCACTTTCGAATATCACATGCTCAGTACTGCAAATTGGAATTAATGATGAAATTTAATGTTCGCCGCAAATTGCTTACGAACCTAGTTGCCGCTGGAGTCTTTGTTCCGCTCGTCGCTTGTGGGAAGAGCAATTTCATAGGAAATATTTTCATGAAAAAAGAAGTTGTTTTGGATGTTGTGTTGTTTAGTTATTTGGATATCGCCATTTTTGATGTGTATTTGAACAAAATCGACATTGGGGTAGCCAATTCATATGGCGGAGGAAGGGCTGTTATGACAGCCGTTACAATCCCTCTCGGACCGCAGACGCTAACATGGCGCGATGCGGGTTCCGGGAAAACATTTCAGATTAAAAATTCGTTGAGCCTCACTGCTGATCAAATTTCTGCCAATAGCCAATATTTGGGTGTCCATATTTATTCTGATGGCACTGCTGAATTAGTTAGCTCTGTAAATTTTCCGGAGCCAACATCTAAAGGCGAAAAAATTTATAAGGAGAAACATCTCTATGGCCGGTGATCAAGAACAATTACAAGGTGTTATCGCTCGAAGCCGCGACGTTCCGGCAGATCCACCAACGGCGAAGCAGGATTGCTCTGACATTGTGGACATAAGCATGTTTTTCGATGGTACGGGTAACAACAAGGAAGTCGACGAAGGGCCAAAAAAATGGAGCAATCCGGCACGAATGTGGCGTTCCGCCGCACTCGCTGCTGATGCCTCTAACACGATTTATCCTATTTATGTTTCTGGTGTCGGCACACCATTTAATGGCAAGGCGACCGGCTGGCTTGATGAAATATGGAAAACAGGGCAAGACAATATTGGCGGAAGTGGTTTCGGTGCAGGCGGGACGCGCCGCACTGAGTATGGGCATAACAACGTGAATGAGACGCTTCGCAGAGTGTTGCTGAGCAATGCAAAAAAACTGGATGCCACGACCAAAGCCTATGCCGAAAAAGGCCAAAACCAGAGTTTTGCGGATGTCAGCAAAGCATTAGCCGGGCATCGTTTAATCAAAATGATTAACCTCTCGATTTTTGGGTTTTCTCGTGGAGCTGCATTAGGGCGGGCATTTTGTAATGATTTTTTAAAGGACTGTAAAACGGACAAAGACGGGCAACTGACTTACCAGAGTTATCCCCTCCGTATCCACTTTATGGGGCTGTTCGATACCGTGGCGTCGTTTGGTGTTCCCGCTGGCAATATGGATGGTCTGTTCACAGAAAAGAATCTGAAGGTGCCAGGGCAAGTAGAACGTTGTGTCCATTATGTGGCAGCGCACGAATTGCGCTTTTCTTTTCCATCGGATTTAATTCGTCAACATGGGAAACTGATGCCGAACTGGACGGAAACCATCTATCCTGGTGTGCATTCGGATGTTGGCGGTGGTTATGAGCTAGTCGATCAAGATCGTCCTAACAATTATGCTCGCATTCCGTTGCGCGACATGATGAGTGAGGCCGTAAAAGTCGGAGTTCGCATGTTGTCATACCGTGATATAGAAAAAATTGAGAAATTCAAATTCCTTTTTTCTGAACGTTTTAAAGTCGAACCCGAGACTGAGAAGGCATATAAAGATTACATGGGTGCAGTATCCCCAAGCGGCACAGCTGAGCAAGCTGTCGCTACGCATATGAAAGCGCTGTATTCAGCATACGGCACACTGGCACGAAAAGGAATTAAAACGCCAGATCACGCCACCGACATCGGGCATACGCTCGTTGGGCATGCCAGTATGGAGCGTGAAGTCAAAGCTCTGCGCAGCCGTATGTCAACTACCCGCTTGTTGCTGGATCAGGCATCGTTGCCACAGATCTTGCAATTTTCCGGAACTGTGTATGGGCAAACGGTTACCGTAGACCCTTGGCGTTTGCAGGCCTGGGACAGTACCGCCAGCGATGCGATACTAGGATTGGTAAAAAACTATATACACGATTCAAAGAGCGGATTTATGTATGGCGTTGAGCCGTTCAGTTATTTTCGTCCGCGTGGTATGACTGAATCGAGCATTAACATATTGGCAAAGGGCGTGCAATGGCTGGATCAGAATGTGGAAGCGGCCAAGAACGGTGTCATCAAGATTTACAACAGTGCTGAAGGCGTCGTTGTAGAAACCTATCAGGCAGGAAAACTGATTGCGACTCAGACTTATAAAGTGGGTGAAAAATTTACGGTCGATACTGTGCAGGCCGGAGAAAAATATGCCGTTGAGGTGTACAACACCAGCAAGCAGGTAGTGATTTCGACTGTGGATGCCGGTCAAAAAATGATTGTCTCGTCAATCAATACTGTGCAGAAGAAAGCATCGGATCTGGCGGACGCTACCCAGAAAAAAGCATCCGAGGTAGGACAAGAAATCCAGCAAGGCGCGACGAAGCTTTCAAACGAGGCCGGCCAAGTCTACGATTCGGCGAAAAAAGGCGTATCCGATATGGCGACGCAAGCTAGCCAGGGTGCCAAACAAGTATCGGATGCTGTGGGCAATAAAGTCGACGCGGGTATGAAGGTAGTTGAAGATGGCTGGAAATCTACCAAGAGCCTCTTAGGATTTTGATGTGGTTGATATTCAACAGAAAGGGGCTTAGCTAATGGCGCTTTCCATTATCCGCCTGGGCGATAAAACCACGCATGGCGGCGTCGTCATCAGTGCGTCGCCAATCCATCTTATTCACGGTCTAGGCATTGCACGGGTGGGGGATATGGTGACATGTCCGCAATCTGGGCATGGTACCAATCCCATTATCGAAGGCTCACCGACGTTTACCATCGACGGCCGTCAAGTGGCATTACACGGGCATCACAGCGCTTGCGGCTGCGCCTTGATTTCCAGCATGCCGACCGCTTCGCAAGGGTAATATTTTGAAATTGACAGCACTCTTCGTCTCTCCCAGCATTGCCGTGCGCGGCGTCACGTGGCTAATCACATTTTTGTTGCTGACCGTCCTCTGGATATTGCTGTTGCGATTCCTTCCACTGGACGGTCTGTTCCACTATCTCGGCACAGTTGGCATGACTGGTACGCAGTCCGTTATGGCGATCACATTGTTACCACCGCTGATGCTATGCGTGTTGAGCAGGGTAGCTCTGCAAGCGCTTGTCCCTGCCGTAGCCACGCCGAGCATAGCGCCTGCGCAATCGCCACCCGCGGTTATCGTCGCTGCACCTGTAGAGATGGCGCAGATCGCGGCGTGGGGTGTGGTGACGCCATTCGGTGATGCCGGTGCGACGGTGACAAGTAGTCAGGAACAAGAAAAAATCTTCCGCCCCGACAGCGTGATACGCAACATCGAAGGCCACCCAGTCCAGACGGCGACGATTGAGAATTTACCTCTGGAAATACTCGACTATCCGGTCGAGACCCGTTCTCGTGTTAAGCGTATTACCGCAATGCTGGTGACCGTGCTCAATACCCTGTTTGAGCAGCAAGCAGAGTTAACACGTTCTAGCAACGCACCGGCGACGGTCTATTGGCTGGTCCCGGAGGCGCTCCCGTTGGATAATGAAACACGTCTCCATTTTTCTATGGCCTGGACGCATTCGCACTGGCGCACTATTGACTATGATTTACATGTTTTGTCTGCTGCATCAGAAAACGCTTATGGCGCAATGAATGCATTGCAGCAGCATATGAGTAGCAAAAAAATGCCATACGTTTTGCTGCTGACGGCTGATAGCCTGGTGAATCCCGACGAATTACTTCTACCGCTGGCTTTGAATCAAGTATTTTCCAGCAAGATAACTGACGGCTTTGTCCCGGCGGAAGGGGCAGCAGGCCTGTTGTTGGTAGATGCGGCATTTGCTGCACACTCACATATGTCTGGACTTTGCAAGCCTGGCCCTGCGCAACGTGGTCTGCGCGTCTCGGATCGTACAGCGAAAGGTAACGTAGATTCCCACACATTGGCGTCCTGCATCGCCGAGGCAATGACAATGTCCAAAATGGCGGCCGGCGAAATCGGTAACGTGATTAGCGATACCGATCATCGTTTTGCACGTACAAGTGAAGTGATAGATGCTTTAGGAAAGACATTACCCGGGCTTGATCCCTTATCGCAACGGACCGCGCCTATGGCGTTTGCGGGGTCCTTTGGTGCGGCGTCGGATCTTATCCATATCGCGTTAGCTGCCGAGATGGCGACGACAACCGAACAGGCGACATTAGTTGTCAGCGTGGCAGATGCTCGGCAAACAGCAGCGATGATGATTTTGCCAGGTCAAGTCTGATAGGACTGATAGGACGACTAACTAGCAACGTTAAAATCGTTTCTGAATACCTCTCAATGACCAGCATTAAAAAAATAACATATCCAGGACTAGAGGCGCAAAACAATCAGCGACGATTGACGCTTGAAGAAATGCAGGCGATTGCCCGAGAGCGCGGCGGCCTATGCCTGTCGGATAGTTACCTCAATATTGACACGCCACTTCAATGGCAATGCGCACAATTACATCGGTGGCGCGCTACGCCCAATAGCGTAAAGCGCGGTACTTGGTGTTCAATTTGTTATCGTGGCAGTCAGCGCCAAAGCCTGGAAGAACTACAGGACTTGGCGCAACAAAAAGGCGCAGAATTACTGTCAAAGCGCACCGGCTCTTACCTAGAAAAATTGCGTTGGCGCTGCGCGCATAACCACACTTGGCAGGCTACGGCATCGCAGATACGTGCCGGCAACTGGTGTCAACAGTGTTATTACGACAGTATGCGCGGCAACATCGAGGCGATGCACGCGCTGGCCGCCGCCAAAGGTGGTTATTGTTTGTCTCCGATCTATATCGATGCTGTCACCCATCTGCAATGGCAGTGTGCGGTCGGCCATATTTGGCTGGCGAAGCCGGCAACGGTCACTACTCGCTGGTGCCCTATATGCGGTTTTGACCGCAAGCGATTAGGCATCGAGAAGATGCAGGAATTGGCACGGCAGCGTGGCGGACACTGTCTTTCTGAGGTGTACAAGAACAATGTGACGTGTTTGACCTGGCAGTGTGCCAAAGGCCATACCTGGCAAGCAAAACCCGTACATGTTCAGCGCGGACATTGGTGTCATGAATGCTATCTCGAAAAAGTGCGTGCCGGAATTTCAGAAATGCAAGAAATCGCCCAGATGCGAGGCGGCCTTTGCCTATCGGACACCTATATCAATCTTAAATCTCCGCTTAACTGGCAATGTATTGAGGGCCACATATGGGAGGCCAAGCCGGAACATATCAGGAATGGATCCTGGTGCCCGGAATGCCAGCGTATTGGGCGTGACCTGAAAAAGAAGCTGGATACCAAGAAGAAGAAAAAGCGCTTTTCCATGCCGAATTTACTGTAACTCCCCCAGCTTGCTCCAAATCCCATCAAAATGATGAAACCCTGATCCAGTCGTAGGGGGGCAGTCCAGATGTTGCTTGCTACTGCCGGTTCCTGATGATGTTCCATCATTGCAGAAAATGCAGAAGTGGACAGTCTAGCCGAGACTAGCGGGCGGACTCAAGCGCCGCTTTTTTTCGCCAGCCACTCGCGCCGCTGCCCCAATACCTCAAACAATTCCACAATGATGGCCTTGACCTTGTGCACGGCGTTGCTGAGCAATTCGGTGTCATGCCAGCACAGCGACAGCTCGCGCGAAAACAGCCGGTGATCGACCGCGGCCAGCTTGAGCTTGTGCTCGTCCAGTTCGACATGGGCGGCTGACCATGGCAGGATGGTGACGCCAAGGCGGGCGATGACGGCGGCGAACAGCAACGCCGTGGAACTCGCCTCGAAGCGTACTTCCGACGCCAGGCCGGCTTCGCTCAAGGCCCAGTCGACACGGCTGCGGATCGAGTTCGGTGCGCTCGGCAGTATCAGCGGCATGCGCGCCAGCTGGGCCAGTTTTATTGGCTTGGACGGCAGCGGGAAATCCGGCCAGGCGATCAGGTGCAAGGCTTCACTGATCAGCCGTTGTGCCGCCACGCCGCGAGTTTCGACGGCGTCTGCCACTACCGCCAGTTCCACCCGGCCGCCGCCGATCAGGCCGCTGAGGTCGGCGCTGGGGGCCTCGATCAGTTCCAGCACGATACCGGGAAAGCGCTCGCGCACCAGGCGCGCCAGCGGAATCGCCAGCACCCGCGAGGTGCTGGACGGCATGCCCACCGATACTTTCCCCTGCGGAAATTCAGCGTCCTGACGCAGCAGTTCGCGCGTGCCATCGGCTTGCCGCAGCAGCTCCAGCGCATGGCGGTACAGGGTGAGGCCGGCGGCGGTCGGAGCCACCCCGTGCACGCTGCGCTCCAGCAGCTGCATGCCGAGGTCGCGCTCCAGGTTGCGCATCTGTTGGCTGACCGCTGGCTGGGCGATATGCAGCGCTTCGCTGGCGTGCGTGACGTTGCCGCATTCAACCACTTTGACGAAATACCGTAATTGCCGCAAATCCATGTCCCGCTCCTTCAGCGTGTTGATCTTGTCGTCCTATCCTATACGTTAAGCTTATGAAGCAAGCGGAATAACATATTTTTAAATTATCGACCGTTTTTCTATACTTGTCCCACAAAACCAGCGAGCGCGGTGACCTGCCGTAGCCGCACCACAGGCCGCCACAGGCCGACAAGGAGACAAGCATGGACAAGGCAATCGGATTAACCGCGCCTGGCGTCAAGCCGCGGCGCACGCCTCTCAGCCGCGAGCAGATCGGCGGCTTCTGGGCAGTGTATTCAGGATGGGTGCTGGACGGCGTCGACTCGGTGATCTATGCGCTGGTGCTGATTCCGGCGCTGACTGAGCTGCTGCCAGCCTCGGGCATTGCCGCCACTCCCGGCAATCTCGGCATGTACGGTTCCATCCTGTTCGCGCTGTTTCTGATCGGCTGGGGTTTGTCCTTCATCTGGGGACCGCTGGCCGACCGTTTCGGGCGTGTCAAGACGCTCGCCGCCAGCATCCTGATCTACTCGGTATTTACCGGCGCCGCCGCCTTTTCCCATAATGTCTGGGAGCTGGCAGCGTTCCGCCTGATCGCTGGTATCGGCGTCGGCGGCGAGTGGGCGCTGGCTGGCACTTATGTGGCGGAAAGCTGGCCGGAGGACCGGCGCAAGATGGGCGCCGGCTATCTGCAGACCGGCTACTACGTCGGCTTTTTCATCGCTGCCTGGCTCAACTACACGATCGGCGCCACCTACGGCTGGCGCGCCATGTTCCTGTGCGGCCTGGCGCCGGCCTTGCTGGCGATCTTCACGGTGCTGCGGGTGAAGGAACCGGGCCAGTGGCGCAAGGATGCGCATAACAAGCTGGCCGCCAGCGCCACCGTGGTGCGCAGTTCTTTCCGCGAATTGTTTGCGCCGGCCTTCCGCCGCCGCACCATCACCAGCGCTTCGCTGGTCGGCGTCGCGGTGATCGGCTTGTGGGCCGGCTCGGTGTATGAAGCCAGCGCGGTGGTGACGCTGGCGACGCGCGCCGGCGTCGATCATGTTGGCGCCGTGCACCTGGCTTCTATCGGCGCGGCGATCCTGTCGTTCGCTACCATACTCGGCTGCCTGGCGGCGCCCTGGCTGGCCGAACGGCTTGGCCGCCGCGCGGCGCTAGGCATCTATTTCGCCGGCATGGCGCTCTCCATCGTGTTCGCTTTCGGTTGGGTGTTTTACCTGGCGGACGGCCTCAAGCTGTTCATGGTGTCCTTGCTGTTCCTGGGTTTTTTCGGCGGCAATTTTGCGATCTTTTCGCTCTGGCTGCCGGAGCAGTATCCAACCCGCATACGGGCCACCGCGTTTGCTTTCAACGCGTCCATCGGCCGCTTCCTCGGCGCCGGCGTCAACTTCCTGTTGGCGGCGGCGATCCATTGGCAGGGCTCGCTCGGGCTGCCGGTAGCCTGGACCGCAGCAGCTTTCGTGATCGGCCTGCTGATCCTGCCGTTTGCGGTAGAAACCCGCGACCAGCAGCTGCCGCAATAGCCGCCACCAATTGACTGGAGAAACAGATGCAAGCACTGCAAGGTATCAAGATCGTCGACCTCAGCCGCGCGCTGTCAGGGCCGTTCTGCTCGATGGCGCTGGCCGACATGGGCGCCGACGTGATCAAGGTGGAAGCAGGACCGGGCGGCGACATGAGCCGTGGCTGGGGACCGTTCGACCGTGGCGTCAGCACTTACTATCTATCCTGCAACGCCAACAAGCGCGGCATCTGCCTCGACCTGCGCAATCCACAGGGAATGGCGGCGCTGCGGCGGCTGATCGACGGCGCCGATGTCGTCATCGAAAATTTCAAGCCAGGCACGATGGACGCCATGGGGCTCGGCTACGCCGTGCTGAGCGCACGCAACCCGCGCCTGGTGATGGGCAGCATCAATGCCTTCGGCGCCGACGGCCCGCTCAGCGGCTGGCCCGGTTTCGACCAGATTGCCCAGGGCTACTCCGGCATGATGAGCCTGACCGGCTTCGCCGACGGCGATCCGACCCGCACCGGCACCGCCATCGGCGACATGAGTTCCGGCATGTGGCTGGCGATGGCGATCCTGGCGGCGCTGCTGGAACGCCAGCGCACCGGACGCGGCCAGCATGTCGGCAGTTCGCTGCTGGCCAGCCTGGTCGGCTTGCTGAGCGTGCATGGCCAGCGCTATCTGAGTCTGGGGGAAATCCCGCAGCGCACCGGCAATGCCCATTCTGTGATCGCACCTTACGGCGTTTTCGAGACCGCGGACGGTCCGCTGAACCTGGCGCCGATCACGGCCGACATGTGGCTGCGCCTGTGCCAGCTGCTGGAACTGCCGGCGCTGCCGGACGATCCGCGCTTCGCCAGCAACGAATTGCGGGTTGCCCATCGCGACGAGTTGAAGGCGTTGCTGGAAGCGCGTTTGAAGACGCGCAGCAAGCGCGAATGGAGCGAGCGTTTCGTCGCCGCAGGCTTGCCGGCAGGGCCGATCAATACCCTGGCCGAAGTGTTCGCCGATCCGCAGGTCTTGCATTGCCGCCTGGTGCAAAGCACGCAGCATCCAACTCTGGGCGAGCTGCGGCAGGTAGCGACGCCAGTGACCAGCTATGGCGCCGATGCGGACTCCGCGGGCAGCCGCCGCGCACCGCCAGGCCTTGGCCAGCACACGGAGGAAGTTTTGCGTGAAGCCGGATTTGATTCGGCTGCGATTGAAGCGCTGCTGGCCTCCAAGGCTGCGTACCAAGAGGCAGCGTCCGTGGCGGCAGAAATGGAGGTAATGCAATGAATCAGCCAGACAACGTCGCCACAGTCACCAGCCGCATCATCGAAGAGCGGATCGGCCATGTCGTGTTCAGCAATCCGGCGCGCCGCCACGCACTCAGCGCCGATCTGCTGGAGGCGCTGGAACAACGCCTGGCAGAACTGGCCGAACAGCGCCTGCCGGTACTGCTGCTCGGCAGCGGCATCGGCCAGGAAGTATGGAGCGCCGGCCACGACCTGGGCGAACTGGCGCATGACCGCGATCCGATCGCTTACGGCAAGCCGCTGGAACGTGTATTGCGCGCGATACGTTCCTATCCGGGCGTGGTGATCGCGATGGTGTCAGGTTCGGTGTGGGGCGGCGCGGTAGACCTTGTGATGAGCTGCGACCTGGTAGTGGCCGACCGCAGCGCGCGTTTCTCCATGACGCCGGCGAATATCGGCTTGCCCTACACCACCAGCGGCCTGCTGCGTTTCTTCCACAACCTGCCGATCCATGTACTCAAGGAGATGTTCTTTTGCGCGCTGCCGTTGACGGCCGAGCGCGCCGTCCAGTTCGGCGTCGTCAACCGCCTCGCCGAGAGCGGCGGGCTGGAGGCGGAAGCGCTGGAGATGGCGCGCGGCATCGCCGCCAAGGCGCCGCTGGCGGTGCGCGCGGTAAAGGAGCAGCTGCGCATCATGGAAGACATGCAGCCGCTGCCGGTGCAAGCCATGGAGCAGATCGCCGAGCTGCGGCGGCAGGCATGCGCCAGCGCCGATTTCAGCGAAGGGCTGGATGCCTTCGGCGCGCGCCGGCAGCCGCAGTTCCGCGGCGTTTGACCGCTCCGGCAATGCAATCGGCGCTTCCGGCATCTGCATCAATCGCCATCACCTTAACGCCCGCTTCTTCGCAGGCGTCTGTACCTCTGCCATGCGGACCGGCGGCCCGGCGCAAAACCACCACACCAGCGCCGCCGCCAGCGCGACGATGGAGGCGATCCCCAGCACGAGATGCAAGCCATGCTGGAACGGCTGCAGCGTCGTCAGCATCGCGCCGAAAATTGCGACCCCCAATGCGGCGCCGGTTTGCCGCGCGGAATTCAGCACCGCTGCCGCTATCCCGGCGCGGCTTTTCTCGACCGTAGCCATCGCAGGCGCCGTCGCCGCGGGAGAGATGAAGCCGGACGCCAGGCCGATCGCCAGCATCGGCAGGACCGCCAGCCAGTAAGGCGATCCCGGTCCAGCCAACAGCATGCCGGCGGCGCCGCCGGCATACAGGCAGAACGCCGTGCACATCGATGCGCGCGCGCCGAACCAGCCGGCCAGGCGGCCGGACCACAGGCCGCCGGCCGCCACCATCACCGTCATCGGCAGGAACGCCAGGCCGGCCTGCAGCGGCGCATAGCCCAGCTCTCTTTGATAATAGAGGCTGAAGCTGAACAGCATGCCGTAAAAAATCAAGGCGGATGCCATCGAGACCAGCGCCGAAGCGCTGAACAGCCGGTTGCGGAAGAAGGCCAGCGGCAGCATCGGCTGCTGCTGCCGGGTTTCGATCCGGACGAACAGCAAGCCGAAGACGGCGCAGATCAGGATGCCGGCGACGATCGGTGTGGAGCTCCAGCCTAGCAGCGGCGCCTCGATCAGCACGGCGATCAGGCTGCCGAGCGCGATGATCGCCGTCAGCTGGCCGGCGGCATCGAAGTGGCGCGAGCGCAGCGCCTGGCTGCGCGGCAGCCGCCAGGTCAGTCCGATGCCAAGCAGGCCTAGCGGCAGGTTGACGAAAAAGATGCTGCGCCAACCGAACCAGTGGATCAGCAGGCCGCCCAGCAGCGGGCCGGAAGCCATGGCGATGCCACCGCAGCCCATCCACATGCCGATCGCCGCGGCGCGCTTGCCCGGATCGGGATAAGCCTGGTTGATTAGCGACAAAGAACACGGCACCAGCATGGCGCTGCCGACGCCTTGCAGGGCGCGGGCGCAAGCCAGGGTCGCCAGGTCTGGCGCAAAGCCGCACAGCGCCGAGGCCAGCGTAAATACGGCGAGGCCAGCCAGGTAGATGTTCCTGGCTCCCAGGCGGTCGCCGAGCGTGCCTCCCGTCAGGAGAAAGCTGGCGAAGGTCAGGGTATAGGCGTTGACGATCCACTGCAGTCCGCTGACGCCGCTGTTGAAGCTGTCGCCGATCTGCTCCAGGCCGACATTGATGATCGAGGCGTCGAGCAGCACGATGGTGTAGCTGATGCTGGCCGCCGCCAGCACCTGGCGCGCCTGGCGGCTGCTGTCGGTTGCGTTCGGCCTGCTCACGGCAGGTCCTCGGCTATCTTGCTGCCGTGTTGCGCTGTCATTGCTGGTCTCCAGTCAAGGTCTGGAGACCAGTGTACTTTTCCCTCTGCGCCAGATGCTTCGACGCATGGCGAAGCGTGGGCGCAGCAGAGCGCCGCGGGTCACTCTCCGGGCGTGAAATACTGCCGGCGCTGGTGCTGTTCCTGGTGCATCGGGAACATGGTGGCGTAGAACTCGGTCCAGCCGCCCATGCGCACCCGCACCAGGTTGTAGCGTTCCGGATCGTTCACCGCCGCCTGGTAGGTGGCCAGGTCGGCGCAGGTGAGGGTGATCAGGTTGGAGCCGGTTTCGCCGCGCGCATAGGCTTTCACGAAACGCTGCAGCTCCTGCAAGGGAAAGTCCTCTTCGATATTCATGTCGACCGGCGAGGCATTCGACAAGCCGTACTCGATGGAATCGACACGCCAGCTTTTCAGCGCCTGGTAGATGTTGCGGAAGGCCGGCGCGGGCGGCAGGTCTTGCGGCGCCGGCGCCGGCGACAGGTCGGATGCGATCGGCATGCCGTTGCGGCGGCCGTCGGCCGAAGCGCCGCAGGACAGGCCGTCGCCGACATAGCCCTCGAAGGTGCCGATGCCGGGCGTGATCACGAACTCAGCGCTGCCATAGGTGCTGGCGATGCTGTCCAGCGCCGGCTGCAAGGCCGGATGCGGCTGGCGGATCACGTCGACGCAGATGCGCACGGTGTGATCCATCACCCAGGCGCCGAGGGCGTTGACCTCGGCATCGCCGCTGCCCCACTTGGGCAGCGCCAGCGCGGCCGTGCGCAGCTCCTGGTAGCGGCGGCCGCGTTCTTCGGCATCGGCCGGGCCCAGCAGCTGGCTCTGGTAAGGCTCGATCATGTTGAAGCCCCAGTCGTTGATCAGGCAGTCGACCAGTTCCGGCAGGGTAGTCAGGGCAGTAGCGGGATCGAACACCAGTTTCTGGATCGCATACAGCGAATCGATGGTGTTGGAGACGCCGACGCACAGCGGCGCGATCATGTTGAAGCGGGCGCCGCCGGCGGTCAGGTCGCGCCCGGATTCGGCGCAGCCTTCGATCAGCGCCGACAGCAGCGGGCTGGGGCAGATGCCCGCCAGGTTGCCGAAGCCACCCAGGATCACGTTGTAGCTCTGGATGGTGATCCACTCCAGCTGCTTAAGGAAGATTTCCTGCAACTGCTTGAAACTGGCGATCTCGGCCGCCGGCGGCGAGCGGAAGGTCTGCTTCAGCCCGCGCAGGTAGACCGGGCCAGCCTCGCCATAGCAGGCGCCCTGGTTCAGGGTCTGCTCCAGCGCCGTCATCGGCGTCACGTTGTTGAAGGAAAAGCCGGTGGCGCCGGCCAGCATCGGCTCGTAGCAGCCATCCGCGGCATAATCGCGGGACCAGTGCAGCGTCACCTGGCTGCCGGAGGCATGCAGCGCTTTGCACAAGCGATCGTCCTGGTACAGGATAGGATGAGCGCCGCCGGCCAGCAGGCATTTGGCGGCCTCATCCATGATCTCGTCCGGAATGCCGTCGTACACCCGCAGCGACAGCGTCGGCGCGTTGACCGGAATCCGCCGCGCCGCCTTCAGGCACAGCATGGTGACCGGATTGACGCCGCCGGTGGGGCTGGCGTCGTCATTGGCGACATAGCCGCCGACGGTGATCTGCTGCACCCATTGATTGATGCCGCCGCCCTGCGGGAAATTGCCGCCGTAGCCGCACACGGCAGTAGTGCCGTAGTTGACGTAGTCGGTCACCAGGCCGCGGTTGACGAAGGCGTTTTCGCCGATCTTGAGCCACAGGCAATCGATGATTTCCTGCGCCCGTTCGGGCGCGATATTGTCACGTTGCAGCAAGGGCCACAGGATCTGGTCCAGGCGCCCCAGCGAAGTCAATTCGCCCACCAGGTGCAGGCAGCAATGGAAGGAAAACACCAGCTGCACGCCGTCCAGGAAACTGACCGGGGCGTCGCTGCGCAGGTGGCGCAGACGGGCAGCGACGTCGCGCATGTTGTGGGCGTTTTCCGCCGTGCCGGAAAGCTGTGCGGCGTTGGCGGCGGTCTCGGCCAGGACCGCCCAGTTGCCCAGGTATTCCTGTACCCCTTCCAGCGACAGCAGGGCGGATGCGTAGAATTCCAGCCGCTGCAGCAATACGCCGTCGCCGGGCTTGTCTTCTTGCAGCAGCGCCGTCGCTTCCATCTGCTGCTGCAGTTCGGCGATCAGGCCGCCCAGGCCCTGCGTCACCAGTTTCTGGTAATCCGGCACCACATGGCCCATGGCCGACCATTCGTTGAGCTGGCCCTTGAGCCAGGCCGCCACGGTTTCATCTTCGCTCAGGTAGGGCACCACTTCCTTGCCGCGCCCCAGTGTGAAATCGGGAATCACGCCGACCACCAGTTCTTCCGGATAGATGCGCAGCAAGCCGTTCCGGCGGGCGATATCGGATTGCGGACTGGACAGCAGGCCAGCCAGTGTCTTGTGATTGGCCAGCGCCTTGCGCAGCGCCACCGAAGCGGTCAGCGACGGCGCTTCCACTTCAGTCACCAGTTGCGACAGATGCGGCAGGCGCGGGAAAGGATTGCGTTTCAGCCAGCCGTCGTTCCAGTGGGAAAATGCCCGTCCCAGCAGGGCCAGCAGGCGCGGGCTGGGCGGATCGCCGGCAACGTATTTGCCTTCGCTCATCTGGTGCAGATAGTCTTGGCCGTTGTAGAACAGGTAGCCGTTCTTGCTGCGCACCTGCCAGTGCGGATCTTCCTGTACATCGTCGACGGCGGCCGCCGGCACGTTCAGCTCTTGCGCATTCGGTACGTACCAGTAGCTGCCGGCGATGCCTTGCACCACGCTCATCAGACGGTCGGCCGGGCGGTCCGGCAGCTCACCCATCATGTGCTTGATGATGGTTTCGAAGCGCGGCTGGTCGTTGCAGAAGGCGACGAACATCAGGCCCTTTTCGCGCGCTGCGCTACCCGCATGTTCGCCGAACGGCAAGGCCTGGCGCAGCAGCTTGAGGTTGTCGCCATTGCTGTCGAGCACATGCACGCGGCGGATGTGCGCATTGTGGTCGTGCTGCGGCAGGATGGCGCCGGCAGGATCGCGGCCCAGCATGGCGTCCTGGGCGTCGGGCAGCATGTCGCCGATGCTGCTCCACTCGAACAGGAATTTCTGCGTGAAGCCGTAGCATGCGCCCCGGAACTCGCCATCGACCAGGATGTCGGCCGCCAGGCTGACCGGATCGCTGGGATTGGTGATGCCGTCCAGGTAGCGTCCGCCCATCACCTTGCCGTCCGTCCGCTTGCCGATGGCCAGGATCTCGATCTGCGCTGCCAGTGCCTGCAGTCCTGGGCGCACGCTTTCCATCAGCTGGGCGGCGGCCGCGGCATTGTCGGCCTTCAGGTAAAGCAAGACATCGCCGCCGCTGTCGCGCAGCTTGGGCGAGCTGTTCAACACCGTACGCGCTACCGGAATGGCGCGATCGTGCCAGCGGCCCCACAAGCCGGGATCGAAGGCCGCTACCAGGCCGGCCTTGGCCGGCGATGCCTTGGCGGCCTCCGCCAGCGTGCGCACCAGGCTGAGCAATGCCGCTTCGGTGGCTGCGCTGTGGTCATGCAGGGTGATGGTGGCGATCTGGCCGAAAACGGCGCGGGTCAAGAGGCCATACTGGGAGTGTCTGATAGCGTCGATAAACATCTTGAGATCCTTATCTGAACGTGGCACGAAGCCGTGGGAGAGCGATTGCCGCTGGCAGCGGACCGGTGTGGCTAGCTTGTTTTAATTTCTCTGTGGAAATTTATTCTATCGGAAAGCCATGCCGCGGATAGCGGCAATCTGCAGCTACTGTCAAATTTGACAGTAGGCGCCCTGTTGTATTGCAATATGGAAATATTGAGTCTAGTCTTTATGCAAAGCAGCCAGGCTCGGGGCTGCTCTCCGAATCGACGGGGGGATGATGAAAAAACTGGGAATGGCTGACCTGATCCATCCGCTGACGCTGGATGCCTTCATGACGCGCTATTGGCAGAAGAAGCCCTATGTGGGCCACGGCTCGCCGCAGCGTTTCGCCGAAATCGCCGCCATTCCTGAGCTGGCCAGCATCGATGCGCTGCTGGAAGCCTGGCGCGGCGACGCCGACGCCTGGGCCCCGCGCGACACCAAGAATCCGCTGATTAACGCCAGCGCGCGGCAGCTGCCGGCGTTCTATGAAAGCGGCTACACGCTTTATCTCAGCAAGGTCGAGGACCATGTGCCGGCGCTGGAGCCGATCGCACGCAAGCTTGAGCGCGACCTCGGCCTGCGCCAGGACGACGTGTATTTCGAAGCCTTCATTTCCAAAGGCACCGGCTCAGGATTTCATTTCGATCCTAACGTCACCATCAACATCCAGCTGATCGGCAGCAAGCAATGGTGCGTCGCTGAAAACAAGCACCTGGTCAACCCGCATGTCGGCTGGTCGGCCGGCGCCGAGGTCAACGAGCACATGCAGCGCTATGCGCGCCAGCCTTTCCCGACGCGCATGCCGCCCGGCTGCCGGCGTTTCGAGGCCAAGCCCGGCACCCTGGTGTATCTGCATCCCGGTTACTGGCATTGCACCCTCAACCACGAGCCGTCCCTGTCGCTGCTGTTCACGATCAATCCGCCTTCCTGGACCGATCTGCTAATGGATGAAATCAGGGACTTGATGCTGAAGCACGACGCCGGCCGCGAACTGGCCTTCGGCCTTGCTTCTACCAGCGGCCATGAACAAAAGCGGCAACGCCTGCAAGACCTGATCGATGCCGCCGGCGAAGCGGTGGCGCAACTGTCCGCCGACGACTTGCTGGCCGACTGGGGCGGCACGCTGACTGCCTCGTTTGAACGTAATCCGCAGATCGCCTGTCGCGTCGACGCCGGCCGCAGCGGCCAGGACGATGTGCTGGTGATCCAGTCCGGCCGCAAGCAAGAGCGCAGCGTGCTGGCGCCGGATGCACGGCAGGTGCTGAAATGGGTCAGCGCGCGCAAAAGATCTTTCCACGGCCATCAGGCCGCCGAGGCCACGACGGCCGTGGCCACCACGCGGGTGGCGGAAATACTGGAACAGTTCGCGGATGCCGGCTTGATCGTTAGGGAGGGCAGTAGTGCCTGAGGCGAGGGACTCCCGCGGCGCCAGCCGCGGGAGCGCCAGGGTAGCCGGCCGCGCATCGAACAGCTTGGAGGTTCAAGGCAGGTCTTGGGCGGAAAATCTTGATGGGCGATCGGATCATTGAATGCCGCCCGAAAGATATAATTAAGCGGGCAAGCCAAGCTCCGTGAACATATCCGCCGGATACAGCAGCGTACGACGCCCCGGGCAATACAGACGGGATGCGTCGTTCTCGCCGGCGCTCCGCCGCAATCTAGCCCCTTTCATTGAAAGCTGAGCAACATGCTTCCGATCGCCGCTACAAATTTCCTGTCTCCCCATGCAGGAATTGCCAAGTGAAGGGCGTCACCATTCACCAGTTGCGCTGTTTCGATGCCGTGGTCGAGGAGGGCGGCTTCCAGGCGGCGGCGGAAAAATTGCATAGAACGCATCCGACGATTTCCGCGGGGGTCAAGGTGCTGGAAGAGCAATTGGGTATTTGCCTGCTGGACCGCAGCGGCTATCGCGTCACCCTGACCGAAGCCGGCCAGGCCTTCCATCATCGTGCGCAATTGCTGTTGCGCGAAGTCGAGGGATTGGGCGGATTCGCCGCCAATCTGGCGGCAGGCGAAGAGTCCGAGCTGCGAGTCGTGATTGGCGATCTTTGTCCGCTGCCGGAGATAGTAGGCCTCCTGCGCAAATTCTTCGACGGCCGCAAGACGCACTTGCATCTGCACTTCGAAGCGATTTCCGGCCCCTGGGAACGCTTGTTCGACGATGGCGCCGATCTGATCTTCCATCACATTGACCAAAGCGATGCGCGCATCGACTTCATCGAACTATCCGCTGTGCGCCTGGTGCCGGTGGTGGCGCCGGGTTTCCTGGATTTTCCGAAAAGCGGCGAGGTCACGCAGCGCCAGATGCGCGACCGCGTGCAGTGCATCATCCGCGATACGGCGCGTCATTCGCCGCAGCAGAATTATTTCTTGATCGACGGTTCTCCGCGTTGCACGGTCGACGATCAGTTCATGAAAAAGGAAATCATACTGCAGGGCATGGCGTGGGGCCACATGCCATTGTTCATGGTGGCGCAGGAGCTGCAAGACGGGCGGCTGCTGTCGATCGCCGGCAAGCATTTCCCCGGCAATAGCGTGAGACTCGCCGCCGCCCGCCTGCGCAACGGTTCGCACGGCCCGGTCGCCAGCCGCCTGTGGGACTATATCGCGGAGCAGGCTGACAGCCTGGCGCTGGAACACGCGCCATGACAATGCCGCTTGCGCGGCTTACAGCAACACGACGATTTTTCCATGCACCGAGTTCGATTCCATCAGGTCGTGCGCCTGCGAGATCTCGTTGAAAGGAAGGATTTTCTGAGGCAATGCCTTGTAGATGCGGTCGGTGACGTGAATTTGAAACAACAAAGTTTCGACACACATTGTAGATTTCCCGCCCCTGGCGGATGCTTGCCACGCGCCAGGCGATGGAAAACGGCCTGCGCCGGCTTCTGGTAGCATGTTGCTCGGACATGGCTGCCGAACCCCGCCTGGCACAGATGATTCCAGGCGCCGCAAGCTGTATCCCCCTGCAACACCCGACATTCATTTCACCCGGATAGGAATCATCATGAGCATTACCACCAAATGGATAGACATTGAAGCCGCCGATGGCACGTTCGGGGCCTACCTGGCCATCCCGCACACCGGCAAAGGTCCCGGCATCGTGCTGCTGCAGGAAATCTTCGGCGTCAACGAACACATCCGCACGGTTGCCGAGCAATACGCGAACGACGGTTACGTAGTGCTGGTGCCGGACTTGTTCTGGCGCATCGAAAAGCGTATCGAACTGGGCTATGACGACGCCGGCTGGAAACGTGCCGCCGAGCTGATGCAAGCCACCGACGTCGCCAAGGCGCAATCGGACATCGCTCTGACTGTCGCCGCCCTCAAGGCGCAGCCCGCCCTGGACGGCAAGTTGGCGGTGATCGGCTATTGCTTCGGCGGCAGGCTGGCGTATCACGCCGCGGCCGACGGCCTGGTCGATGCCGCGATTGCGTATTACGGCGGCGGCATCCAGAACCAGCTGCAGCGCGCCGACGAGATCAAGGTGCCGCTGCTGATGCATTTCGGCGCTGCCGACAGCCACATCCCGCTGGACGCCGTGCAGAAAATCGCCGAACGCTTCGAAGATAACGACGATGTCGAGGTCCATGTCTATGCGGACGCCGAGCATGGCTTCAACTGTTCGCACCGGGCCAGCTATAACCAGCGTGCGTCAGTGGAAGCACATGGCAATTCCTTGACTTTCCTGAGCGACCACCTGTAACTATTCCGTGCAACTGTACTGTCGTCCCCGCGAACGCGGGGACCCAAGTTACTAGCCGATGTCATGAACATGGATTCCCGCGTTCGCGGGAATGACCGGGACGCGCAGTCGGGGTCGCCTAGACGGGGTCGCTTAGACCGGGTCGCCCAGACCGGAACGCGCAGCTGGCGTCACGCCAAAGCCGCAAAAAAATTATTTTCTTGTCGCTGCAATATCCGCTGTTCTGAAACGTCTCCCATGTCATGAACCCAATATCAACTTCTCCGCCTACGCAGCCAGTCAAGCAGTTCTCCCGCTACCAGAAATTTGTAGTCGGCATGCTGGCCTTCCTGCAGTTCGCCGTGATCCTCGATTTCATGCTGATGTCGCCGCTGGGCGCACTGATCATGCCTGCGCTGGCGATCGAGCCGAAGCAGTTCGGCCTGGTGGTGTCGGCGTATGCCTTCAGCGCCGGCATTTCCGGTTTGCTGACAGCCGGCTTCGCCGACCGCTTTGACCGCAAGAAACTCCTGTTGTTCTTTTATACCGGTTTCATCATCGGCACCTTGTGGTGCGGGCTAGCGCAAAGCTTTGAGATGCTGCTGCTGGCGCGCATCGTCACCGGTCTGTTCGGCGGCGTCATCGGTTCCGTCGTGCTGGCCATCTCGACCGACCTGTTCCCGCCGCAGATGCGCGGGCGCGTGATGGGCTTGATCCAGACCGCCTTCGCCGCCAGCCAGGTGCTGGGCATTCCGATCGGCCTGTACCTGTCCAACCGCTGGAACTGGCATGTGCCGTTCCTGGCGATGGCCGGCCTGGGCGTGTTCGGCGGACTGTTCGTGGCCTGGCGCATGCAGCCTGTCAATGCTCACCTGGGGCTGCCGCAGGAACATAGTCCGTGGATGCATCTGTTCCACACGCTGACCGAGCGGCGCTACCTGATGGCCTTCGCCACCACCTCGCTGCTGACCACCGGCGGCTTCATGCTGATGCCCTTCGGCAGCGCGTATGCCGTCAACAACCTTGGCATCAGCCTGCACGACCTGCCGACGGTCTATCTGGTGACGGGCTTATGCACCATCTTCATGGGCCCCTTGATCGGCAAGGCCGCGGATGCCTTCGGCAAATTCAGGGTGTTCATGCTGGGTACCGCGCTGTCGATCACCATGGTGCTGATCTATACTCATCTCGGCCCGACCTCATTGGTGGGCTTGATTGTGGTCAATGCGATTCTGTTCGTCGGCATCTTCTCGCGCATGATTCCCTACCAGGCGCTGGTGTCGTCGGTGCCGTCGGCGACACAGCGCGGCTCGTTCAGCGCCATCAGCGCCTCCATCCAGCAACTGTCGGGCGGTGTTGCTTCGGTCGTCGCCGGCCACATCGTCACGCTCGGGGCGGACGGCAAGCTGCAGCATTTCGACGTGCTGGGCTACGTATTGGTCGGCACCTCGCTGGCAGCCTTGCTGCTGCTGTGGCGTCTTCAGCGCAGCCTCGGCAACGTGGCGACGCCGTTGCCGGCAGCGGCTCCTTAATACAAAGGCTTGTTCAGATTTCTCTGTGGGCAAGAGGGAGATTATCCTTGCCAGGAGGTAGGGTGGGCACGCTTCTGTGCCCACGCGGATACCGCTACAGCGTGGGCACAGAAGCGTGCCCACCCTACGCACTGCTCCTTGATCGCGAAAAAAAAGCCAGCCGATGAGGGCTGGCTTTTTTTCGCGATCAAGGATATTCCCTGCGTTGCTAAGGTGCAGCAGTCGCCGCCGGCGTACGTGGCGGCGCGTTCTTCACGTAAGTGTCGAACCAGCGCAGCATCTCATACACCAGCTGCTCGTTCGATTCCTTGGCAGCATACCAGTGCGGCTCATGCGGCAGCATGACCAGACGCGTGGTGCCGCCGTTGCCGCGGATCGCTTCGTACAGTTTGCTGGCCTGCAGCGGCGTGGTGCCGGGATTGGCATCGTCGGCGCCATGCACGATGAGGATGGGCAGTTTCATCTTGTCGGCGTAGAAGAAGGGTGAAACCTTCAGGTACACGTCCTGCGCTTCCCACACCGAACGCTGCTCGCTCTGGAAGCCGAACGGCGTCAGCGTCTTGTTGTAGGAGCCGCTGGTGGCGACGCCGGCGCGGAACAGATCCGAATGCGCCAGCAGGTTGGCTGTCATCAGCGCGCCATGGCTGTGGCCGGTGACGCCGATGCGCTCGGGATCGGCCACGCCCAGCCGCACTGCTTCGTCAACAGCGGCCTTGGCGTCGGCCACCAGTTGTTCCATATAGGTGTCGTAGGCCTTCTTCGGATCGCCGACGATAGGGAAGGCGGCGTTATCGATGATGGCGTAGCCCGCCAGCAGCAGCAAGCGATACTGGCGCAGGCGCGTGAAGGTCTCTTGCGAGCCGGTGGTCTGGCCTGCCTTGGAAGCATCGGCGTAGTCGAGCGGATAGGCGTACAGGATGGTCGGCACGCGCTGGCCTTCCTGGTAGCCGGGTGGTGTGTACAAGGTGAACGACAAATCCAGGCCGTCGGCGCGTTTGTATTTCACCAGGCGTTTCTTGATCTGGCGCACCACAGGCGTCGGATCAGGAATATGGGTGATGGCGGCGCTGCTCGAGGCGACGGCAGCTTCGCCGGCGGCGGCGTCAAGCGGCGCGCCGACAGTGCGCAGGAAGGCATTCGGCGGATCCATCACCGACTGGCGCCAGGTCAGGAAATTCTGCGCCCCTTCTCCCGCGAACCCCAGGAACTGCTCATACGAGGATTTGTCGCTGCGGAACAGGCGTTCCGATTTCAGCGTCTTCAGGTCGAGCTTGTCGAGGAACGGGCGGTCGCCTTGGGGCGAAGCGCCGGCGCCGCTGAGGAAGATCGCGTCGCCATCCTGGCGCAGCACCGCGGCGCCGTTAGGCAACAGGCGCCGAACCGGGCTGCCCGGATTCGCATATTTCTCGTCGGTCGACAGATCCCACAGCAAGCGCGGTTTCTGCTGTGCGTCGTCGACATTGATCAGGAAGCTGCGCCGCCAGTGGCGGTTGAAATCGTAGTCGGTCAACAGCGCAAGATCCGGATGTTCGGTCCAGGAGATGCCGACATAGCGTTGCTCGGTGCGGGTGAATTCCAGCGGTGCGGCATCGAACGGCGCCTTGGACAGCATCAGCTTGTCGCGCGCCGGCACCTTGACCTTCCAGTCGCCGCCGTCGAGCGCTTCGGCCCAGATCAGGGTCGCCGGGTCGGTAGAGCGCCAGGTAAAGTCGCGCGGTCCGAGCGCTACGCCGCCGATCGGTACCCGGTCTGCCAGCGGCAGCGAGGCGATCTGATGCACGGCGATGCTGGGACGCTTGGCGAGATCCCAGACTTCCACCTGGTGCGGGAAGCGGTCGAAGGTGGTGACATAGGAATAAGGCTTGCGGATAGCGCTGACCAGCACATGCCGTCCATCCGGCGCCGCTTCCACCGTTTCGTAACGGCCGACGGCGCCGACTGGCGTCACCGCCAGGCTGCCGGCATCCACCAGCGCCAGTTGCGCCGCTGCGTAGTAATCGAACAGATCCTCATCGTGCTGGTTGCCCAGCGTATCGCGGTTTTCATAGGTGCTGCTCTGTCCCTTGCCGCCATCCGATTCCTGGATGCTGGGGCCGGCCGGGATCACCGGTTCCGGCGGCGGCGGACCCATGCGCGCGGGAACCAGCTTGACCAGCAAGGTTTTCTGGTCAGGCATCCATTGCAGCTGGTCTTCCAGCATCGGGTTCAGGTGCGCGCCCGGCACGCGCCGGATGGCGCCGCTGCTGGCGTCGCCAACCCACAGGTCGACCGAATCGGCGGTGATGTTTTCAAAGGCGAAGCGTTTGCCGTCGGCGCTCCACAGCGGCCGGCCTGGGCAGGCGTCGGCTGGAAGGGCGATACGGGTCTGCGCGCCATCCGGGACATGCACCAGTTCAAAGCTGCTGGCGCAAGGCGTGATGCCATAGCCGCCCGGGGTGTCGTGCTTGCTGTGGTTCTTCGGTTCGACGCGCACCCCAGCCAGCCGCAGGAACGGCGCCGCCACCCGGGAAATCGACGGGTAGTCCTGCCAGGACACCAGCAGCATGCGGTCGTGGGTTGGGCTCAGCACTGGCATAGGCGGCGATGGCGCGCGCATGACGTCGAGAATGTTCTTGGGCGGCTGGCTGTAGCCGGCGGCGGAACTGGCCGCTGGCGTTGACGTTGGGGCCGCCGGTGCTGCCATCGCAGCAGACGTGACGCCGGCCGCCAGCAGCGTGACCCAGAGACAGGTCAGGGGGGATTTTATTGCCATTAGTGTCCTCAGTTTTGTTTCGGATGCAATATGGGGTCTGTCAACTTGGTATGTGACCCTATTGATATTGCCATTCGAGACTGAAAAAGGGGCCATCTTTAGCGATTTTTTTAACAATTCGATGCGCCATCGGCAATGACGGTATGCGTGTCTCGGGTCCGGCCGCATGAAATCCAGTACGGATTTGACAATGGCGAGTGACGTGATAATATACGTTCCATATATGAATCGTATAAATAAAGGGTCATCATGGGCATCGTTAAAATCTCCGATCTAATGCACGACAACCTGCGCACCGCGAGCGACGCGCTGAGCCGCTCCATCAACGCCCAGGCCGAACACTGGATGCGTATCGGCATGCTGTCCGAACTGCATCCAGGGCTCTGCCACGGCGATATCTGTCAGCTGATGATGCGCGCCAAGCAGGCTGGCGACCAAAGCCTGGCGTTCTTCACGCAAGAGCTTGCGCCCCCGGTGACGGCGGCGCCGAAAGTAGCGCGCAGGGTGGTGCGATGAGCCGCGCGGGTCAGATCAAGTCGGCGGCGGACATCGCCAAGCTGCGTATCGCCGGCGCCCTGGCTGCCGATGTCTTGCTGATGATCGCGGAACATGTAAAACCGGGCGTCACCACGGATGAGCTGGATCGGCTGTGCCATGACTACATCGTCAATGTGCAAAAGGTGATACCGGCCAATGTCGGCTACCACGGCTTTCCGAAAACGGTATGCATTTCGGTCAACGACGTGATCTGCCACGGCATCCCGTCAGAGCAGGAAGTCTTGAAGGATGGCGACATCGTCAATATCGACGTTGCCGTCATCGCCGACGGCTGGTTCGGCGACACCAGCCGCATGTATTTCGTCGGCGAGCCCAGCGCGCTGGCGCGCCGGCTGGTCAACACCACTTACGAGGCGATGTGCGCCGGCATCCGGCAAGTGCGCCCCGGCGCCACGCTGGGCGACGTCGGCCATGCGATCCAGAGCGTGGCGCAGCGGGAAAAATTCAGCATCGTGCGCGAATATTGCGGGCACGGCATCGGCCAGATCTATCACGAAGACCTGCAGGTGCTGCACTACGGTAATCCGGGCGAAGGGTTGCGCCTGAAGCCTGGCATGGTCTTCACCATCGAACCGATGCTCAATGCCGGCAAGCGCGAAACCCAGGAGCTGGACGACGGCTGGACCGTGGTCACGCGCGATCATTCCTTGTCGGCGCAGTGGGAGCACATGGTGGCGGTGACGGACAATGGCTTTGAAGTGCTGACGCCGTGGCCGGATGGCACCGGCGCCTATCCGGCGATTGCCTGACGGCTTTAGCGGCTTCAGTCGCTGCCCGACAGCAGCGCAATCCTGGCCGGCAACTCGGTTTTCAGGAATTCGATATACGCCCGCACGGCAGGTACTACGCCGCGCCGGGTAGGGAATACCAGGCGCACCTGGCCCGCCGGCGGGCGCCAATCCGGCAACACGCGTTGCAGCGATCCTTGCGCCAGCTCTTCCGAGCAGATGTGGCAGGGCAGGGCGGTCACGCCCATGTGCGCCAGCGCCGCCTTTTTCAGGAGCCGGATGTTGTCGCTTCTCATGCGCGCCTTCAACTTGACGATCTGCTGTGCGCCGGCCTGGTTCTGCAGGCGCCAGGCCGGTGCGTCGTCCTCCATGCCGAAGACCAACGCGTCCAGCGTGGCCAGCTCGGCCGGGGATGACAGCTGTCCGGCGTGCGCCATGAAAGACGGGCTCGCAAAAAGTCCCCAAGGCGTCGCGCACAAATTGGCCTGGACCAGGCTGGAACTCTCTAGCGGCAGGGAGTTGATGCGCAAAGCGACGTCGATTCTTTCTTCGATCAGGTCAACGTTGCGATTGGTAATTTGCGTCATGACCTGGACCTTGGGAAACTTGGCCATGAAGCGCGGCAAAAGATCGCTCAGCACCAGATCGACCATGCCGTCGGGCGCGCTGACGCGTATCGTCCCTACCGGTTCGACCAGGGTGCGCAGCACCACATCTTCGGCGGCCTGTGCTTCGGCGATCATCGCCACGCAACGCTGGTAGAACTCGGCGCCGACGTCGGTCAGCGCGATCCGGCGCGAGGTCCGGTGCAGCAGGCGGACGCCGAGCAATTTCTCCAGTTCCGCGATGCGCCGGCTCAGCCTGGATTTCGGTATGTCCAGGGCATCTGCCGCCGCGGTGAAGCCGCCGTGGTCGGCTACCTGGACAAAGAAATACAGATCGTTCAGGTCGATAGTCAGTTTGCTCATCAAAAGTTCCGCCTTTATCGTTCTATATACAGAACGGAAGATCGCATTTTAGCTAATTTATCTTCATTTTCTTTGAGCATAGTATCGATCTCACGGTAAGACATGCTGGAAATAAGCCTCCCCCACAATGCCGACACCGTCGCCATCCCGGCTCATACTTTTACTGAAAGCACAAAATGAACATCTCGAAAATTCTCATCACCGCAGCGCTTGCCGCTGCTGCAGGCTCCGCTCTTGCTGAAGCGGCTTATCCACCCGAAGCGCCTTTTGTCTCGAGCAAGACACGCGCGCAAGTCATCGCTGAACTGGAACAGGCGCGCGCCGATGGCAGCATGAATTACGCGGCCTCCGCCTACCCGGTGCTGCTGCCGGTCGCATCGACCACCACCCGCGCCGAGGTCAAGGCGGAGCTGAAGTCTGATGTGCCGGTTGCCAATCGCGAGCTGGACGAATTGCACGATTATGTTGGCCATTGATCGACCATCAAGCAAGCCAAGTGGCGATGCGCAGCTAGCATCGCCACCGCATTGAACCACGTTTTACCGTTAGCCTCGGCAACTGAGCCCATCTTCATTTGAACACCAAAAAACCATGCAAACTTCTCCCGCACTGTATCGCGTCGGCCGCATCCTGTTGGCTTCATTGTTCGTCATTTCGGGCACGCTCAAGATCGTCGATTTTTCCGGCGTGGCAGGTTATATGGAGCGGATCGGCGTGCCGTTCGCCACGCTGGCGGTGCTGGCCGCGATACTGTTTGAGCTTGGCGGCGGGCTGGCGATCCTGAGCGGCTGGCGCGTCCGTCCGGTGGCTGTGGCGGTGGCCGTGTTTACGGCAATCGCAACGCTGACCGCGCATCGCTTCTGGCAAGCCGATCCTGCCGCCATGCAGAACCAACTCAACCATTTCCTGAAGAATATCGCCATCATCGGCGCACTGCTGATGATGGCAGCAAGGGATGACGCGGCTGCGGCAAAAAAGTAAGACAACGGCATGGCCACGCTGCAAGGCCGGACTTGCAGTCCGCAGCGCTTATGCCGCAGGGAGCGTATGCCTGGTAGGCGTCACTTCTTCGTGATAGTGCAAGCCAGCCTGGGTCGACGACATCAGCGCGGCATTGGCCAGGATGGTTTCGGTCACCAGCACGGGTTTGGCGGGATCATGCCAGCAAGCGAAGGCAGAGTTCCGGTTGCCATGCAGGTCGACGATCTTCCTTTTTGCTTCAGCGTAGGAAGCGCCGGGCCTGGGCGGAGACGGGAACACCTTGGGCGGCAGCACGATGGCGTCGCCTGGCGCCAGCCACAGATCAGCCAAGGAAATTTCATTCACGTAGGGGCGCCAGCGGGCGACGCTGATGACCAGCGGGCGGCTATCCTGTGAAAAAAACACGTGAGGGAAATTGTGGAATTCCAGGTCGGTAGGGTTGTAGGTCAGCAGTTCGCGCCGCCGCGCGGCTTCCAGGTAGGGCGATTGATGTCCCGCCCATTTGCCATAGCTGAATTTTGAGCAGACCAGGGCTTCGTATTCAAAGCGTACGCATTCGCCGTTTCTGAGCAGGGTCATGCCGAATGCTTGTGCGGTTTCTGGCGTCGCCCTCAAGGCCTCGTAGTGGACTTCCGGCGCCTTGAAGTCAAACAAGGTGACTGCGTAGGATGCGTCGGGAACAGGTTTTTCCCTGTGCGTGATGCCGGTGTATCTGGTCCCTCGCTCGAGGTCGGGATTTTCCGGCGCCATCTCGATAAGCGTTCCTTTTCTATCGTGCAGGTGCTCGGGATGGCCGCGCTCGTTATACAGATAGGAAAAGGTTTTGGGGTCGGGGAGCGGAAACGGGCTGCCGTCCAGGATGAAGACGATCGGATCGAAGATGTTCGGGGCCACAAGTTTGCTCCGGCTTTAGGCGAAACGGTGAATAAACTCAAGGCGTCGATATTACCTCAGCATGGCGCTGCCTTGCGGCGCTTGCACGGCAACAGCAAAGAATCCCCCATCCTGGCAAACCGGCAAACCGGCAAACCGGCAAACCGGCATTTTCAGAGATAGGGGAGGTGGCCTGCCAGCAAGCAGGCCCGCAGATTACGAATTAATCTGGAAAGTGCAGGCATTCACATCGCCGCCGGTGCCTGTGCACGACACTTTAAAAGCGCCTTTCGGCTCGCAGCTGATGCTCTGGCCATTGCTGCCTCGGAGCGGGCAGCTGAAATTGATCGTGATGACAGCGTTGCCGAGTTGCCAAGTTGCAGTGCCTTCCGTGCCGGATGGCGAGCTGTCCCGGCCTTGCGAGCCGAAACGGCCGGTACTGAAGCTAGCGACATCGACCGGCGATTGCATCCATTTGCCCCAGGACAGATCAGAGCTTTTGAGGATCATCGGATGCGCTGTGAAATTGCTAACGGTTCCCTGGACCTGCAGGCGTTCATAGGTGACTTTGACGTCGGTGGCAGACAGTTCGGATGCGGTGACAGTTGTATTCATACTATATTCTCCGTGTGACAGCTAGCGATTAGGCGCTTTGGAGCGCCCCCGTTATTTAAAGTGGTTTCTGGACTCCACTGGTTTTTCCCTGAGCGTGCTGTAAATGTCGGCAGTCGGACGCCGCCTGTTGTCGAGATGTTTTTGCAGGAAGGACAACCGGCCGTTATCTCGTTGAACGTATAATTCATCTCTATGCCTTGGGCCGCCTGGTTTGGGCCGGCGGACCTGAGTGCGTCTTGTTGGATCAAGTATGGAAGTCCGGCAGCGTCTGCGACAGTCCATTGCAGAATCACTTCGGTATCAGTTCGGTATCAGAGCCGGACCCATCGCGGCGCGATTGGGGCAGCATGGTTTTTCACTCGTATCCTCGTCTCCAGAAAGGACGGTATGCCGGATAGCTCGCTGCAAGTTCCCAGGACGCCTGCGCGGCCATGAGCTACGCATCGCTTGCAGCTGCGCCGGGCGCCGCTTCCGCGGTTTCCGACGGCCGCATCGTGCTCAATGCCGGTTTGCTGAAAGGCATGCGCAAAGAACGCGGCATCAGCCAGGAAACGCTGGCCGAGTTGTGTTTTACCAAACAGCTGTGTGTCTCGATTGCCTCCATCAAGCGTGCCGAAACCGGAAAGCCGGTGCTCTACCGCACGGCGCGCCATCTGGCGACCATCTTTGAAGTCGACCTCGGTACGCTGGTCAGCAAGCCCGGCGAAACAGGGTTGGCAGCGGCGATGCCGTACCTGCCGCTTGCCTTTGCGGGGAGCGATGCTGCCTTGAGATCGAACCCGGCGTCCGATCCGACGCCGAAATATCCTCACGACGTTATCCGTTATGTGCTGGAGCTGCGCTTTGAATTGCGTGCCGCAGGCTCTGTGCAGGCAAGCGGATCCCTGGCCCTGCACGATGAACTGGCGCAGCTGGTGCGGCAGTTCGGCGGCGTCATCGATGCCGTCCACGATGGCCGGGACAATCCGGTGGTCGTGCATTTCGGTTTCCCGCATGCCTATCGCAGCGACAGCGAACGCTGCCTGCTGTGCGCGCTTGCCTTGAGCGGCGATTTTGTCCGCCCCGGCCACGCCATCTGGCTGCGGCTGGTGCGCTGGCCCGGAGAATCTGCCGAACCTGACCATGCTTTGACGAATCCGGCACATGCAGGGCACGCGAACGCCCCCATCTACGTCGCCCGCAACCTGGTGGTGCAACTGGCAGCGCGTTTTGATTTTGCGCCGGCCGGAAAGGAAGCTGGCGCCTACCACCGATGCCTGCGGGCGGGCGCGCAAGACGGCGTGCCCGAACACGGCCTGACCGGGCGCACCATAGAAATCCTTCAGTTCAAAGGTGTGGTCGAAGCGACCCAGGAATGCCAGAACGGCCACGTTGTGTACCTGCGCGGCATGGCGGGAGTTGGCAAGACGCGTCTGGTCACGGCGTTTTCCGGGATTGCCCGAGACTGCCAGTTTTCCTGTCATCAAGGTGAAGTGCAGGACTTCGGCATGGAAAGCTCGTATGCGCCGCTGCGCCAGCTGGTGCGCAGCCTGCTCGGCTTGCCCGCCGCCGCCGGCGCTGCCCAGGACGCCGCCTTGCATGCAGCGCTGGAACGCTGGAAGCTGCCGGCCGAAGCGAATATTTTCCTGCAAGTGCTGGCCAGCGGCTCGTGCAGCAGGCAGGAAATGGCGGTGTACGCCGCCATGAGCAATGAAGCCAGATTGCAGGGTTCCTTACGCGCCATGCAGTTGCTGCTGGTGCGGCTGGCATTGCAGCAGCCCCTGCTGATCTGCATCGAGGATTTGCACTGGGGCGATGTGCATCTGTTCGCTGCCCTGGGGCGTTTGCTGGCGCTAACAGATGATGCACCCATCGTCTGGGTGCTGACTTCCCGCAACGAGGGCGACCCGCTGGAGAGTGCATTACGGCCCTGTTTCTCCAATCCTTTGAGCCTGCTCGATGTCGCCCCCATGCGCGCACGCGAGGCGGCTGCGCTGGCAGAGCAGTTCGCCGACGTCGATCCCGGCTACCGCGCGCATTGCGTGGAAAAGGCGCAAGGCAATCCGCTGTATCTGACGCAGCTGCTGTCGAATCCGGCCGGCACCGTGCCTGAAAGCCTGAAGCATTTGATACAGGCGCGCCTCGACAGGCTGGAGCCGGAACATCGCCGCGCGCTGTCGATCGCGTCGGTGATCGGCAACCGTTTTGAACTGTCCGCATTGCGGGCGGCGCTGGAACAGGCGGATTACCAGCCGGCGCGCGCGGCGTGCCAGAA
Organism: Collimonas pratensis; assembly: GCF_001584185.1. Lineage (GTDB taxonomy): Bacteria > Pseudomonadota > Gammaproteobacteria > Burkholderiales > Burkholderiaceae_D > Collimonas > Collimonas pratensis. Next base: position 342,141 of record NZ_CP013234.1, read on the forward strand.
CCTGATCAAGGAAACCGAAACCGGCTGCTACATGTTCGTGCATGACCTGGTGATGCACTGTATCTACGATGCCATACCGCTTGCCCTGCGCAATAGCTACCATAGTCGCGTGGCCGAGCCGCTGCGCCAGTCCGACCCGACCTTGTACGCCAGGCACCTGGTGCGCGCCAACGACCTCGCCGGCTTCGAAGCCTTGTTGAACGCCATGCGGGAAAAGCTGGGCAGGTATGAGTACGACGAAGCGCTGGAGCTGGCGCAACTGTGCGATGCATTTACCGACCAGGCCGCAGTCAGCTTCAGCCTGGCACTGCTGCGCGCGCGCGCCGCAGCCGGCACCGGCAAGACCACGGCGGCGCAGCAATACTTCCAGCGCGCCCTGCAGCTGGCGGCTCATGCCGATGAGAAAATCGAAGCGGCATTGGGATTGGCGCCCGTGTTGAATACGCTTGACAGGCTGGATGAAGAAGAGCGCGTGCTGGAAGCGGCGCTGCCGCTGGCCAGGGAGGCGCAAGACCACGATGCGCTGGCGCGTCTGTTCCATTTGCAGGGCAATATCTCCTTCCCGCGCGGCGACTATATGCGCGGCCGCAGCCACCATCAGGAAGCCCTGCACTTTTCCCGCATCAGCGAAAACCCGGAAAGCCAGGCTAATGCACTGAGCGGCATCGGCGATTCCTACTACGCCGAAGGCCGCATGCAGACCGCACACGATGTCTTCGATCGCTGTGTGCGGCTGTGTCAAAGAAACGATCTGATGAACGTCATCGCGCCCAGCCGTAGTGCGCGCGGCTCGACCCTGATTTATCTGGGACGGCCGGGGCCGGCCTTGCAAGACGCCATGGATTCGGTGCAGCACGGCCGTACGGTGGGCAATCGCCGCGCAGAGATTTTTTCACGGCTGACCGCCGCTTGGGTACTGGTGGCGACCGCCGCCGATGAGAAAGCCCAGGAACAGTTGTCTACCGCGCTGGACATCGCCCGCAGCATCGGCGCCAGCCGCTTTGAAGCGATCCTGCTGGAAGGCCAGGCGCGCGTCGCCTTCTGGCGCGACGAGCAGGCGCTGGCGCAAGCTTGCATCCTGGAAGCGGCCGAACTGGTGGAGCGTCTGCAATTGCAGCGCTATATCGGTCCATGGATTTGGGGCAGCCTGGCGTTGATCGCCGCCGATCCGGCGATCCGCCAGGAAGCCTTGCGCAAGGGAGAGGCTCAGCTGACGCAGGGCTGCCTTGCGCACAATGCCTTTCGCTTCTACGTCGCCGCCGCCGAAACCTGCCTGATGAGCGGCGACTACGGCAACGCTGGCCGTTACGCGCAGCAAATGTCGACGCTGGCGCAAACCGAGCCCTGCCTCTGGGTCAGTCATCATGTGCAATTGATTGATAGTGCGCTCAGCTGCCTGCAAGACCGCAGCCACGAAAACGTGAGCGGGCTGCAAAAAATTTGCCGTGAATCGGAAAAACTGGGGTTTGCCGCGACCATGCCGCGGCTGGCGCGTAAACTGGGAATGCGGTGACCTGCTTGAATCAGGCAATTTCCGGCTTCATTCTCATCAGGAGTCCCAGCAAGCCAACGTCCATTGGTCCACAGAAGCATCATTTTTGCTATGCTAGCGGCTTTCCACCGGCGGGCGCTACTGCCTGGGCCGCCGGATCCTATTTTCGGAGCAGCACATATGGCCTCGTTGCAAGAGCAATTTTTGAAAGCTGGCCTGGTTGACAAGACTAAAGCCAAACTGGTCAACCAGGACAAGAACAAGCAGAAGAAGGCGGAGCGCCGCAGCGGCACGGTCAGCGTCGATGAAACGCGCCTGGCGGCGCTCGAGACGCAGCGCAAGAATGCCGAGCGCGCACGCGAACTCAACGCCCAGCGCGATGCAGCCGCCACCCAAAAGGCGATCGCGGCGCAAATTACCCAGATGGTGCAGCAGAATCGCCAAAGCCTGGGCAAAGGCGACATCGCCTACAATTTCACCCATGACAAGAAGATCGAACGGCTGTATGTGTCGGCTGCGGTCCAGGGGCACCTGATCGCCGGGCGCCTGGTGATCATCTGCCAGGGCGCGGCCAGGGACCTGGTGCCCGGGATCATCGCCGACAAGATCGCCGAGCGCGATGCTTCGCTCGTGGTGCGGGTCAACAAAACCAGCACTGAAATCGATGCGGACGATCCGTATGCAGCGTTCCAGATTCCGGACGACTTGATGTGGTAGCGCTGGCGCCTGCCTGATCGAGGGCGGCTGTGATTTAGAAAAAAATGGCGATTATCGGCGCGGCAGCGCGCTGGTAAAGAATCCTGGTTTAGAAATCATTGTAAAAATGTGGTCGATTACTCAAGTGCTTTCGGCAAAGGTACAAGAAGATGAATGTGAACTGCATGCTGTAGATGGAAATGCTATGACATCGCCGGTACCACCTCTAAGTGACCAGATGAGAAAAATCCTTGGCGGTGTTTCTGGTAACGAAGAGGCGAAAGTAATTTGCGCCACAATTTAACGTTTTCAAGGCAGTCATAGGGGGAAGCATGAATTTGAATAAAGAAAAGAAAACAATTGGAATGTTCTCAAAAATAGATTCCCGGGAAAGCGCGCTCAAAGCGGTCAAAGACACATCCTTGGCATTTTTCTTTGTGGCGGCGTTGCAGGCCGCGTTTTCATTTGTCCTAGGCTATGGCCTTTTGCTTGATGCCATTACCTATGCTATTTGCGCGTTTTTGATTCGCAGGTTTAACAGTCGAGCTGCATCGATTATTGTTTTAATAGTCGCCACGGTGGCAGTCGGGATAACGATTGCAAACCTATTCGGACAGAAACTGGGCGGTGGGAACAATATTATTCTTTGCATTATTATTTTTTGGAGTGCGATCCGTGCTGTTGAAGCAACCTTCAAGCTCCGTGGCCGCTTCTCGACCGAAGCAGTTGTCAATGAGCAGCCAAACCATTAGAGATAGTCACTCGAAGGTTTATTGAATCGCACCGGCCTATCCGACATTAATAGGTGGATCGACAAGAGGCTGCGCCAAGTTAAGAATCCGTCTATTCTTGGGACGAGAGGCGATTCTTCTTGCAACAGGTGGCCGCGATCTGCTTGCCTGTCTGCAGGGCGCTGGCAAAATCGGCGTCAGACATTTGCGCGCCGATGTTGCGCCTTAGCTGTTCTTCCGACAAAACGCTGCTTCTCGCATCCGCCTCGGCGACCTTATAGGCGAGGGATTGTTTGGCATCGCGCGGCAGCAGTTCGCCGGCTTCGTAGATTTGCGCCAGCAATGCCAGCGCAAATGGTTCGCCTTGCGCGGCGGCCGCTTTCAATTCGGTGACGGCTTCGGTTTTCCACTGCTGGACGACGGGATCGTCCGCGCTTTTTGCCAGGTTGATATCGCGGCCGTAGGGGCCTTCCATGAAGTAATCGATTTGCGCTTCGACTTTTCCTTCGCGCGCGGCGACTGCCAGGAAGGACATCCTTTCCTGTAGCTGGGCGGCATTGACGCCTGCGCACAATTCCAGCAATTTTTTCCGTTCATCCAGGAACTGGCTGAGCTCGGCGGCGCTATTGTATGCGGGAGCGGGGTCGTCGTTGCTGGCGCACACCGCTGTCGCCTGGTAGACATGGAAGGCCGCGTCTTTGTCGCCGGCCCTGGCCAGGCTATTCCATTTGGCGATGTACGCTTGCACCGTCAGCCCGCCGAGGTCGACCTGGCGGCCGCTTCGCGCATACACGGGGGTGGGCGGATGGGGAAGGGCGGCGAGGCCGCTTTCCTGTTCTGCGGCACCCGGGGCAAACGGCGATAGCAATACACTGTTGTTGGAAGAGGGGCCGGCAAGCGGAGCCTGGCTTGCGCTTTTCATGCTCAGCGGGTCGTCGGAACTCCCTGTCATCGACAGATATATTCCCAGGCATGCAGCGGCCGCTGCCAGCAGCAGCGAATAGCGGATAGTCGGTTTCACGACATCGAGGAGACCTAGAGAAATCATTGAGCAGGACTGGTCGCGATGACTGTCTTCCAAAAAACCGCATCGCGCCAGGTGGTTTGCTACAGACCTGATGCCGGCATAGCGCAGCCGGCATCAGGGTTTAGGCTGCTGCGCTTAATTCCACAGATAGCAATAGGCTTCGCTAGCTTCCAGGTTAGCGCCTTCGCTGCCGTTGGCCAGCAGTTTCTTGATAAAGCCATTCGGATGCGCCGAGTCAGGCGTGACGTTGCAGTTGTCGTGGACCCAGTGTATGCCATAGCCGCTGGTATACAGCTGGCCGCACATTTCCACCTTGTCGCCCAAGGCGAAGGCCGCCAGCGACTTCGGAATCGAAGTCGAATTCTTTTGGTAATCCGCAGCGTAGACGTTGTCCATGGCAACGTCATAAGTCCTGCCGTCCGAGTCCGCTTTGACGCTGATGTGCGTATGTGAAAGCTTCACGCCCTTGAGCGCCTTGCCGTCCGCAAAGGTCGGCTTGGCGTTGACGGTGCCGGTGAGATAGCTGCCTGCGGCGGCGTCGCAATCCGCTTGGCCGTCAGCCATGGCGTACATTGCCTGAGTCATCAGGCATAGGGAAACCAGGAATTTTTTCATTTACCTATTCTCCTTCATATTTCTATAGTGTCGATCGGTTAATAAAGCAGGGGATTTTTGCTTCCACCGTGGCGCCGTATGGATTTTGTCTGGCGAGCGCCTTATCCTCGAGCAAGCCAGGATATGACCCTGGCAGCCTATAGAAAGTAACAGTTATTTATTACGCAACGATGACTTTCGGCAATATTATTCCGTTGTCATTGGGTAGTTTCCACCTTGCCTGTCGCTCAATGCGGTGTAAAGAAGGTGGTGGCGGCAAGCGCGGCTCCTACCGTCGACTTTGGGAAGCGGCGATCTGTTGAGGGCGTTGATGATTTTGGCGGATGCCGGTGGCGGGGCATGCGTCCGGCGCCATCATCGGTTGCGCGGCGACGGTAAAACCGTTGTCCTACCGTTCGCAGCTGTAGCGCAGGCTGTCGTTCAAGGCCAACGGCAGCACCAGCGTATGGAAGTTGCGTGCGCGCGCGTCTGCGCATAGCGTCTGGCGCGCGGTGACGTCGGTGGCGTAAGAACTTGCATACTCGGCGTTGAACACGGGTTTGCCATTGAGGGTGAAGCTCTGGTAAGCGTCGCATTCGTTGTACGAGTGGCACTCCTCGTTGACCGCAAAATCGAAGTCGCCGACAAGCTCGGCTAGCTGCCGCACGTCATTTTTCAAGGCAACGGCCAGTTTGCGCTGATGCGCTTCGCTCGCCAGAAAACGGTTGTATTCCAGTTGCGTGGCGGCGCTCAGCGAAAAGCCGCTTGGATTGGCATAGCCATCGACATTGTCTGGCTCAACGCCGTTGCATCCCTTGCTTAGCGCCAGGTCCAGGCGCGTCCGCATGATCTTCCGGACATTGGCTGAGCGCGTGTCGAGCCAGTTTTCTCCTTCCCACTCGCTGAGTGCGCGGCCTATGTCGGCAGCCTGGAAGCTGGCGAAATCGGAACGCCAATTCTCGGCGCTGCCCGCTGAAAAATAACACACCACTTTTTTCCCGGCGGCTTGCAGTGCCTGAATAGTAGCTATCGGCGTATCGAACAGATCTATGTCGTAGACCGCCACCGGATAAGAGGTGTTGATCTTTTCTTTCAGCTGCCATTGCCAGGTATCGTTCAGGGCTGGCCGCCACATCGCCGATGGCGCCGGTGCAATCCTGGGCGAATCCGCTGGCGGTGCGTTGCTGCCGCCACAGGCAGCGATAAGCAAAGAGAGAGCGCCAGCCAGGAGAGTATTTTTTACAATGGCGTTCATTGCCGATTCCGAGAGTCGCTGTCTGAATTGAAGCTGAAGCAGGATGTTTGCGGATAGTGAAAAATCAAAGCGGATGCGCGCAAAAGCCGTTCAATGCCGCTTGCACTGCCTGCTCCGTCAACGCAATCCGACGTCTGGCTTCCGCCCGCTTGTGGGAAGGAATAGTGGCGAGATCAGGTTGAGCAATGTCGTCGCAGCGGAGCTGGTAATCACCGTCAGGCCGAGCACTGGCGCCGACTTCTTGCCAGAAATCGTCGTAATTGGCGAGCACCTTGCCGGTGCGTACTTGATGGAACAGGACCCGGTTCTGATTCCCGACCAGGATCAGTTTCTTGCAGCCATAGGCCTGCCCGATCTCGCGTACCAGGCGCAGCATCAGGCTTTTCGGCCGCAAGCCGAACATGTCGCGGGTGGCGCGCCGTACCTGTTCCTGTGTATCGCTGCCGCGCGGTCCTTGCAGGCAGCCGATGCCGATGCATGGCATCGAACTGTCGCGGTGAAAAGTAAACGCGATCGAGAACAAAAGCTGTCGATCACAACAGAGCATCAGGGTCAGCTCGCCCTCGCGGTCAAGCGTGGCGACGGACGCCAGTCGAATCTCATAGACCGTCCCGGATTTTCCGCTGAAGCCGCCCAGCGATACCGGCGCTGCGCTTGCGCGCAAGACTAGCGGGGCAAGGCCTTGCTGATAGATGAAGTCGTAATGATTCACCAACAGATTGAGTCGCTCTCGGCGATCCTGCAGACGCAGCGACTGGTAGGGGCGGTAGATTTTTTGCAATAGCCTGGGAGTCGCTGCCGCCAGCTGGGCCCGCATCGGCGTAGCGTTCCAATAGCTTAGCCATTGCTGGGTCACCTGATAGTGCAGCATGCCCCGGGCAGTCAGCTTGATGCGTTTTGCCAGACGCGAGATGCCCGGACGCGAGTGTGCAAGGCAGGTGTACAAGCTGACGCGGGCTGGGCCAGCCGCTTGCGTTCTGGCAGGCGCTGCCGATTGCAAGGCGAACAGATATTGCAGCCTGGAGAAAATCCCCTGGCTTGGCCTGTCTCCGCTCAGGGCGTTTGCCGGCGCTCGCTTCAAGATGCGAGCCGGGATATTGGAAAGCAAAGATGAAACCAGGAAGAGAGCTGGTACTGCGCAGCCTACCCATACGGACGCCATGTCCGCAAACAGTAAAGGCAGCAGCGCTATCGAGGGCAGCGCTCGCCTGTATTCAGATTTGAAATGCATAGCCATATCAGAGCAAAGAGATATTTATCGGACCTATCTGCTCTGTATGTGCAACGAGAAAGCGAAAATGACGCTCTGTTACAAATTATTTTTTCATCTCGCAATGACGGCCAGGGATTTTGCTGGCTCCCAACAAATGGCCGCGCCGCTCAGAACTCGAAAGTATTGGTCAACAACAGGGTACGGGATGGCTCGACACCTACCGTGGAAGTGGCAAAGTCGCTGTAGAGGCGCCGATTGAAGAGGTTCTTGATCCCCAGCGTGGTCGACCAGTGCCTTGACCTGTAATAGATGCTGGCATCGGTGCGCGTCTGGCCCGCGATGTGGCCGAGCACGTCGCTGTCCGGCACCGCCGTATAACCGCTGCGCGCCGTCAGCCCAATACCTGCGCCCCAGCCGCGCCAGGCTTCCGACTGCAAATCATAGGTGGTCCACAGACTGGCGCGATGTCGCGGAAACTGCGAGATTTGCGGATCCTGGTCTGGCGGTTTGGCGTATTGAAAGGCGATATAGCTGTAACTTGCGGTCAAATTCCAGCCGGGCATCAGCCGCCCCGCGAAGTTCAGTTCGATGCCGCGGCTGATGGTGGATGGCAGCAGCACGTAATCGCTATAAGAGGTCGCCGTAATCGGGCCACTGAGCTGGTACAGGACGTCTTTATGGGTGGCCCGGAAAATCGCCGCGGAGAATGTCGCGCGATTGTTCAGCAGATTGAGCTTGACGCCTATTTCGACTGACCTGCCGATGGTCGGCGGGGCGACGACGACACCTGGCGGGCCGCCATTCAGGGTGGAGTCAAGCACCGTGCTGCCCGGCGTGAAGCTGCGGAAAGTATTGGCGTACAGCGCCGTATTCTCGTTGAGCCGGTAGGCGACGCCAACGTTATAGACGGGGGCATTCTTGGGAGGGGAAGTGTCGTGCTCTACGCCGTTACTGTCCGTATCGGTGGAAAAATTATTACGTTCCTGCTCGTGACCGACATTCGCCAGCACATGCCAGCGGCCCCAGGTTACCTGGTCTTGCAAGAAAAAATTGGTGTAATAGAAAGTATCGTCGGTGGTGATCAGACTGGCTGGGGCGGATACGGGCGGAAGATCCAATCCGGACGGCGGCCAGGGGACGATGACGCCGCCCAGCGGGCTTACATCGCTATAGGATCCCAGCCGTGTCTGGCCATAACTCATGCCGGCCAGCAGCGTATGTTGCAGCGGCCCGGTCTGGAAGCTGGCGCGCACGCTGTTCTCAATGTTGCGGGTGTAGCTCGTGACACTCGACTGATCGGGAAAACAAATGCCGTCGCTTGCGCCGACGAAAGATGGGAAGCAATTAGCGTATCCCGCCGCGTTATAGCGCAGCTTGGTATAGTGCGCCTTGCTGAGAAACGCCCAGCCTGGCGCCAAGCGTTGCTCAAGATCGTAGAAAAGCTCCGTTTTTGCGGCAAAGCTGTGATCGTCAGGCCGCCCCCAAGGCGAAGTATGCTGATCTGGTCCGGGGCCTTGTGCTGTCAGTTCGGCACTCTGATAGCCGCCAAACGGAGAATGGTTGAGCTGATGGCTGAAGCCCGCGGCGATGGTGGTGCCGTCATGTTTGTAACCGACCGATGGCGCCAGGTAGAGCTCGCGTGCGCCGTCGTAGCCGTCGAATGTGCGCGCATCGTCTGTGGCGGAGATCACTGTACGATAGGTCCAGGTTCGATCTGCCGACAGACTGCCAGCCAGATCGAGTGCTGCGCGCCGGTGGCCATCGTTGCCTATCTCCAGCGTTGCCTCCCTGATCGTATTTGCCTGCGGTCGTTTGGTGACGATGTTGACGGCGCCGCCTGGCTCCATCGGTCCGCCGGTAATGATGGAGTCGGCACCCCCCAACACTTCCACGCGCTCAATCGCCGCTATCGGAGTATCCAGCGAAGTAATCGCGCTTGAACCGGCTCCTCGGCCATTGATCACATTGGTCAGCGAGACCAGGTCCGCCACGCCGTTCTTCATGACCGGTGCGATAAAACCTCTGACGTAGATGGTGGCGGCCTGGTCAACTCCGCTGCCGCGCGCATAGGTGACTGCGCTGACGTTGCGCAAGGTATCCACCACCGATTGCGCCTGCTGGCTCTCCATCAGATCCGTTGTGACTCCCTGAATTGACTGGGGGATGTTGGCCAGCAGCGTATCGGTACGGGTGGCAGAGCGGGTGTCGCGCATGATGAATCCGGTGTCATGGTAGCCGTGGTAAGTGTCGACGGAATTAGTGACGATGACCGGCGGCAGCACCGACGGCTCGGGTTCGGTGGAGACAATCGGCGCCGGCAGAACTTCTGCAGCAATCGGCAATGCCGTTTTGACAGCAACGCGATGCACGCCAAATGAGCCGTCGGGATTGGCGACGGCTTCCAGGCCGCTTCCCTGCATTGCCTCTCGCAGCGCGTCCTGTACAGTGAGGCTGCCGCTGACCCCGACTGATTTCAAGGACCCCACCAGTGCCGGATCAAACAGGATGATGCCTCTGACGGAGCGGGCAATCGCTACCAGTACTTGCTCCAGCTGGCCGGCAGGGATATTGAAGCTGACTTTGGCCGGCTGAGCCGACGCTGCGTATGCCGGACTCACCCAAACCGACGTGGTGGCGGCGACCAGCGCCGATACGGCAAGGGAAGAGATCAAGACGCTGGCTGAACAACGATATTGCATGGCTGTGGGGAAGGGGAGTGCCTTAGACAATCTGCTGACTGCTGCGGTCCAGGAGATTGGCGGTTGATGAACTACCGTCGCATGAAGCGACCATGGCGGCTGGATTGGGGGAGCTGAGATTCACACAAGCTACGCTATGCCACACTGGTTATGCCCGCGCAGAAATCGTGACCCAGTATGGCGTAAAGCGCGCAACCGCAACCGGCAGGGTGGCCGCCAGTGCATCGAGCGCATGATCGCTGTCATCCAGTGGAAAGGCGCCGCTGACCCTGAGCTGCGCCACGGCAGGGTCCACCCGGATCACGCCGCGCCGATAGGGGCGCAAGGCGCCAATCACATCGATCAAAGCGGCGTCAAATGCCGTGTAGTAGCCATCGACCCACGAATTTTCGCCGCCGCGATTGCTCTGGACTGCGGCAATTGCGCTCCGATCGAACCAGGTATGCTGGCCCGGCTGCAGCTGTCCGCTCTGGCCGTTCAGCGTTGCCAGGTTGGTCAGCGACTGCAGGGAAACGACTTCTGTGCGTTCTGCTGCAGAGCGGAGCAATAAGGTGCCGCTCAGGGTGCTTGCACTGCCATGTGCGGTTTCTATCACGAACGGATGCCGGGCCTGCGCGGCGACCTCGATCTGCAATTCACCCGTCGCCAGCTTGAGCAAGCGACGGCCTTGGTCGAGCCAGCGGTCGGCAGAGCTGCGCGCGTTCAATGTGACGACACTGCCGTCGGCCAGCGTGAAGGTCTGGCGCTCGCCGGTGCCGGTGTGCAGGTCGGCATTCATGCCCAGGATCGGCGTCACCTGATTGACAAGTAGCCCGGCGCCAACGCCCAAACCAGCCAAGACCGCGATCCGCTGCAGTGCCTTGCGGCGTTCTTTCTTTTGCTGCAAGGTGACACGTAATACCTCGGTAGTTGCGCCCAATTGACGTGGCACATCGAACTGACGCACCGACTTGGCCAGATTGGCATAAGCCCGTTCGTGGCGCGGGTCGGCGCTACGCCAATGCTCAAAAGCAGCGCGTTCGGCGTTGGGGAGATCCGGCAGTTCCAAGCGCAGCATCCATTCAATCGCTTGCTCGACGATTTTTTCTTCGCTCATGGTCAAGATTCAGGCAAGCGGCGCAAAGGAGCAGGCCTTGTAGCATTGCAGGAGCCCCTTTGCTACGTATCTTCTGGCGACGCTTGCCGAGATACCCAGTTGCCGCGCGATTTCCGGATAAGTCAGATCATCGAGTTTATAGAGCAAGAAGGCGGCGCATTCCCGAGAAGACAGTCCGGCCAGCGTACGGTCCATGGCGCGCAAGGCCTCAAGCAACAGCATTTGATCTTCCGGCGAACTGGCATATTGCTCGCTGCTGCTGTGCTCGAGCGCCTGCAGGCAAGCCTGTTCAAGGTCGCGCCGGCGCCAGATTTCATAAACGATGCGCTGCGAGATGGTGGTCAATAACGCTTTAGGTTCGCGAATATGCTGCGTAAGCGGAGCTGCCAGCAATTGTGCGAAGGTTTCGGCAGCAACATCATCGGCAGCAAATGCATCGCCGACGCTACGGCGCAGACGCGCCCGCAGCCAGCCATGATGGGCAACGAAGATGGCCTCGATATTATTAGCGTCAATTGATGAACTGGTCACAATGGCAATCCTGTTGTATCTGAACTAGCAGCCCCAACACGGTGCATGGGGTAAAACCTGTAAAAACGGTCACTACGCAAAGTACAGCGTCGCTGCCGGTCCGGCCGCATCGAAAGCTCGTCGCTGCGGCATAAGCATGTGCGGCCGACAGGCTGGGCGGATGCTGCTTCCCACGTGGAATTGACGATTAGGCAACTGCTGGCATTTCGGCGAATGGTGTCGCAAGCGCGACATTTTAGCGCTATCTTATCCCTATATTTCTGATTGCGCCTTCTAATGTAACTTTATGTACACGTAAAAAATGCGCGTTTTTAAAGAAGCAGGGCAGCAAAACATATCTGGCACCAGTCGCCTTGAGTGAAGGTTTATGGGCAGGAAAAGTCAGCTATTGGGGTGGAGTCGCCACAAATGATGAAGCGATTCGACTGATGTGTACTCCAGTTCAATAACTCGCGTAGCGCCTCTACATCCAAATAGTTTGAGTCAAAGAAGAGGGCTGTATTTTCAACGCCCGATACCGATCGCTTTACATGGGGGCTAAAGATGTCAGTAGAGGCATAGAAATAGGAAGAAAATTGCTGTAGGCCGCCTAGCAGCTGTAGCAGAAACTCGGCTTTACCACTAAAGCGCCGTCCGCTAACCGCCCTGCGGTTAGCGCCTTTTGAAATCTCTTAGTCAGAGCGTCTGCCCTCTCCGAAAGCCCTCAGGCGAAATAAGTCCGGATTTCACCGACTCGTTCAGATTGTCCAAGTGCTGCGGCCGCAATCTCCTCCGCCTCTCTGGGTCTTCCAAGCGGCACACGCGATATCATTTCGCCGAAGCTATTCAAGCGCTCCTGTGTCAGCCCGATTTTTTGGCAATCGGAGTGTTGTATGGCCATTCTTTGCAAACGGCAGAGAAGCTGACTTTACGCCTGGGCGTGTTTGGGCGAAAGGGAGGGACGCCGTGCATCTAAACTGTCGGGAAGCATGGTATCGATACAATCGGCTAACGCTTCAACTCTCTCGCCCAGAATTCGTCCCCGTGGAGTCAAGGAATATTCCACGTGGGGAGGTACGGTCCCATAAGACTTCCGATGAACCAACCCGTGTGCTTCCAGGCGCTTTAAGGTTTGCGATAACATTTTTTCGCTCACGCCGCCGACCATTCTGCGGAGCTCACTGAAACGTCGAACTTCGCCCATCAGCACGATAAGCAGCAATATGCCCCAAGGACTCGTGACGTCTTTCAGCATCTCACGACATGGGCATTCAGTTGATGGGAGCCCCTCGCGTTGGACTTGGGCGGAAAAGGAGTCAGATGCGATCAGTTTGGTTTGCGTTGCCATCTCTACACTAACCTTTCGGTGCGTACTTACGGAAAGTAAGGTAATGCCTTATTGTAAGTGCCTTGCTCAACCAAACCAAGGAATTTGTCATGATAGTTGTTACAGGAGCCACAGGGCAGCTCGGCCGTCTGGTAATTGAAAACCTTTTACGCACGGAACCCGCATCAAGCATCGTCGCTGTAGTTCGCGATCCAGCGAAGGCAACCGATTTATCAAATCGCGGCGTTCAAGTTCGTCAGGCGGATTACACGCAGCCAGCGTCGCTTAGGACTGCGCTTGCTGGTGCGGATAAGCTACTGCTCATATCTTCGAGCGAGCTCGAACCCGGACAGCGCGCCTCTCAACACCGCGCCGTAATTGACGCGGCGATTGATTGTGAAGTCAAGTTGATCGGATACACGAGCGTTCTACACGCCAGCACGTCTCCGTTGGGGTTGGCGGCTGACCACGTTCAAACCGAGGCGATGCTTAAAGCTTCAGACATCCAATTCGTTGTGTTGCGCAATGGTTGGTACACCGAAAATTACACGATTTCAATTCCAACGGCGCTGGCTCACGGTGCGCTGATGGGTAGCGCCGGCGACGGACGGATTGCTTCGGCTTCTCGGGCTGACTATGCCGCCGCGGCTGCTTTGACGATGACGCTTCCCGATCAAGCCGGACGGGTCTACGAACTGGCGGGGGATACTGCCTACACCTTGTCGGAGTTCGCGGCCGAAATCTCGCGCCAGTCAGGCAAGGCAGTCAACTACGTGAACCTGCCGCGTGCAGATTACAAAGCGGCGCTCGTGGGTTTTGGTTTGCCCGAGCCGGTCGCGGATCTGCTGGCAGATTCTGACAGCGGCGCTTCGCAAGGTGGTCTGTTCGACGATAAGCACCAGCTCAGTACATTGATCGGCCGGCCAACAACGCCGATGGCTGAGACGATTGCAGCGCAACTTAACGCGTAGAGCATCTTTGGCATTGCCGCCAAGCCCATGCTTTGTCAGCCAACGTGATGCGCCGCATTGCGCTGAGCTGTTGGTTGCGTGCAGCCTCTGAAGCGTCGAGGCATGGCTGATGATTAATTGTTCAATTTAGCTGGCCGTGTCAACAATCAGTCGTTTGTTTTTTTACAGGAGATTCCAATGGGTATTCGATTTCTGAAGATCGCGGTGATCTATCTATTCGTCGGCGCGTTGCTTGGCGGCTATATGGGGGCGACCGAAAACTTTTCTTTGGCTCCAGTCCATGCGCATCTCGCGTTACTCGGCTGGGCTTCGCTCGCGCTTGCAGGTTTGATTTATCAACTTTATCCGGCCGCAGCGCTGACGCTGCTCGCGCGGATTCATTTCTGGTTGCACAACGTCGGTCTGCCCTTTTTCATGCTCGGTCTCGGCTTGGTGCTTACCGGTCATACAGCTGCAACTCCAATCGTATCCATCTCTGCCAGCATCGTCATTATTGGCCTGGCGGCGTTCACCGCAAACGTTCTGATGAACGTGAAGGCTACTGCGGGCCGACAGTAATCTGGTGGAGATCCGCATCGTCATATTTACCCCAGGAGTTGACCATGGAAATTGCATTTTTTAATTCTAAATCAAGGAGAAATCAACAATGAAATACGGAATAGTGGGTGCCACCGGATTAACAGGGCTTGAGATTCTCAAACAGCTTCCCTCCCATGACGTTTCGGTATTTGTAAGACAACCTGACAAATTACCTAAAGAAATGAAGTTGGAGGTTATTCGCGGCGAAGTTTCGGATCAAGAGGCCCTGACAGCATGGGCCTCAAAACAAGAAACCGTGTTTGTTGCCTTGGGCCATCCCATGTCTTGGAATCTTGTCCGATACAATATTGGCCTCTCACAAGACTACCCAATTAAGGGAATTTTAAAGGATTCGCTTGCGGCCGTTATGAAAGGAAAGCCAAAACGAATCATCTACATGAGTGCCTACGGCACTCATGAGACTCGATCCGATTTGCCATTTGTGGTTGGAAAAATATTTTTGCCAATATTTATCGGCGAGACTTACCGCGATCATGAGGAGGCTGAAACACTTTTAAGATCCTACTCCGAAGAATGGGTGGTAGTGCGCCCTGCTCAATTGACGAACGATGCTGCCCGCAAGCAGTACCGCACGGAAGTAAAATTAAATCCTTGGGGTACCGGAAAAATTTCGCGAGCGGACGTTGCTCATTTTATGATTCGCTTGGCCAAAGATACATCATGGATCGGTCAAAAGGTCGGGCTATCTTATTAACTCGCTCTATTTTTAGAGAGATCATTGACATGAGACTGCGCACTTCGCTGATCATTTTACTGCTCCCCCTATCCGCAGCTGCAGCCGAACCGATACAACTGGCTGTCGACATGCGCGACGCGCCACGCAAGATCATTCACGCGACACTGACCATTCCAGTGCAGCCTGGGCCTTTGATGCTGGCTTATCCGAAGTGGATGCCGAATGCGCATGAGGTGGCGCCGATCGCTCAGCAGGTCGGGCTGACGATCAGCGTCAACGGCAAGCAGCTCGCTTGGCGGCGCGATCCGCTTGACCTCTACGCCTACCGCATCACGGTTCCCAACGGCGCGCACAGCATCGAAGTCAGGACCGACTTTATCACTGCGTCGGCGGGAGGCACGGCCGCAGGCTCGACCAGCGACAAGTTGGCGGTGCTGAGCTGGAACGACGTGCTGCTTTATCCTTACGCCGGTCCAGCCACGCGTGTGGACCGTATCGACATAACGCCGTCACTGTTGCTGCCCGCGGGATGGCGGCATGCCAGCTCACTGCATCTAGCTGACAACGCCGCCGTCGGCACTGCCGGCCCGATCGCATTCCAGACAGTGTCATTGGAACAGCTGGTCGATTCGCCTCTGATCGCAGGCCGTTACTTCCGTGAGGTGCCGCTGGCGTTGGGAATCACTCCTCCCCACTATCTCGACATGGTGGCCGACGCGCCGGAGAACCTGGAAGTCAATCAGGCCTACATCGACAAGCTGTCCGAACTGATAAACCAAAGCAGTAAAATGTTCCGCAGCCACCACTACGATGCCTTCCGCATGCTCGTCACCCTGTCTGACGAGATCGAAGGACACGCAGCAGACCATCACCAGTCGCTAGATAACCGCCGCCCCGCGCGATTTCTGACCGATGAAGGAATGATGTCGCGCTATGCTAATTTTATGCCGCATGACTTGGTCCATAGCTGGAACGGTAAATACCGTCGGCCCGACGGCATGACCACGCCGAACTTCCAAGTGCCGGTCGACAACAGCGGCTTGTGGGCCTACGAAGGACTGACCGATTATCTGGGTGCCGTGCTCACGGCCCGTGCTGGCCTGTGGAGCCGTGAACAATACCTCGACATGCTGGGCGCAAGCGCAGCCCTCTTCAGCCACCGTAGCGGACGCCAGTGGCGCGATCTGCAAGACACAGCGGTGGCGGCTATGGCTTTGTGGGACAAAGGCGGCGGCGCCTACGACAACTGGCGTCGCAACGGCTTCGAGTTTTACGGCGAGGGCGCCCTGATATGGCTAGATGTGGATGTCACAATGCGCAATCGCAGCGACGGCCGCAAATCGCTGGACGACTTCCTGGCGATGTTCAACGGTGGCGCCAATCTTGGCGCGCAAGTGAAGCCTTACTCGTTCACCCAATTGGTCGCCGCGCTGAACAGCGTGGTGCCGAACGACTGGGCGAGTTTTCTCAACCAGCGCCTACATTCGCACAGCGCTGAGGGTCCGATGGGTGGCATCACCGGCAGCGGCTACCGGCTGGTATACCGAGACCAGCCCAGCGACTGGTCCAAGTCTAACGGCAGCAAGGCATTTGAATATTCGATCGGCTTGAATATCAGCGGCGCCGGCGTGGTTGGCGACGTCCTTCCTGATAGCGCTGGTGCCAAGGCGGGCTTCGTGCCTGGCATGTCGATCACCGCGGTCAATGGGCAGCCATACAGCAACGCCGTTATGCAGGAGGCGATACGGGATGCGAAAACCAGCACCGCCGCCATCGAAGTTTCGTTGCGGGCCGCGGCGCCGCTGCGATTGGACTATCACGACGGCGAACGTTTTCCGGTACTGGAACGTGTGCCCGGAACTCCGGATCGGTTGTCCGAGATTCTGCAGGCGCGCTGACATGTCGCGCTAGGCCTATATAAGGCATGCATATCTGAAATTATTTGACCATGTGTATCCGAAACTAATTGGCGTTCCCAGGGGATGAAAGCGAACAATAAAGTCTGTCGGGGCAACCTCTATTTTTGGTTCATCAGACTTTTCTATGGGTGCAAAAAATATTGACATGTAGGGTGGGCACGCTTTTGTGCCCATGCGGATAGCGCTACAGCGTGGGCACAAAAGCGTGCCCACCCTACCTCTCATGTACGATAGTGTCCCCTTTACCCACGGAGAAGTCTGAACGACCATTTTTAAACTTTTAGTCAAAACGGATAACATAGTCTGTCGAGCCCTTGTGGGAGCGGCTCTGCTAGGGTAACCCGGTGAGGAAACAACAAAGATATCTGGCTACCAAAATACCTTTTTTCTCAGCGATACCGAGCTTCGTCATGATTCCAAAGTTGAACTCTAGGTAATTCCCACCGCCACACATAGATGCCGGCCAAGTCCGGGTGGCGCTTCAACAAATCCAGTGTGACTACTTGAGCCAGATGGATGTCCTCCAGGCTGATCAAGGTTTCCAGCAGCTGAAATTCCGGCGCATATTCGCGAAAACAGGAGCGGAAGCTGATTTCGGCCCGCTCTTGGCACAAATATTGGTGGCTGCCTCACCATGAGGCCGACCCTCTCCGGAACGCTGCTGAGGCGAGAGACGGCCCATGCCGCTGTGCGGCCAACTTTGCGTTGATCAAGTCCGACATAGCCGGCGCATGCCTCGGCGGTCAGATCCGAAATCAGTGCGAACACAGGTGTGCGCAAGTCGTTGTGCAACGCGGTGATGCTGCCGGCGATCAGATTCATGCGATACCGGTGC
The DNA here is from genome assembly GCF_001584185.1 of Collimonas pratensis. Taxonomy (GTDB): domain Bacteria; phylum Pseudomonadota; class Gammaproteobacteria; order Burkholderiales; family Burkholderiaceae_D; genus Collimonas; species Collimonas pratensis. The sequence goes on from NZ_CP013234.1 coordinate 359,782, forward strand.
CGGCTAAATGTGAAGTCGAACAAGCACTTTGTTCTTTGATCAGTACATCCCTCGCTGGTTTACCGATCCGTTTAAGGGTCACAAAAGACACCACCAATATGAAAATGGATATCAATCCGATGCAACATGTGATTGGCTTCCTGAAATGATGATTGCTAATATTGCCCAAGAGCAATCGACTGGAGCGACGGCGATAGTCGGGCTTTTGTGGAGGTTGATTCTGGCGCCCGAACTGAATGCCTCTCCAGCGGTAATTGTTCGGTGTAGGTGGTCACTGGAAGCTCAGCAAAGAAGGAAAAGAAGAAATGTCTGTTGCTCAAAAAGTATTCTTGGGATGCTGCATGATTGCCGCGGCGTGCCTGTGCTTTTACCTACTGACAGGCGCTGATCAACCAGACAGCGCTGCGCTCGCGCTGATGAGCGCCCGGCAGTCAGACGGCACCACGCCATTGCCGCCGCCCGATGCCAAGTCCCAGGCAATGGCGGATTCGTCAGATGTTGTGGCACAAGGCAAGCCGCGTTGCGCCGACACGGCGCTGAGCAACCCATACGGGCGGGGCGCTTCGAACTGTTTGAATGATCCGGAACCGTTGGTCCCTGCCGCGGATGGAGACGCGAAGATCTTGCGCGCCAAGCTAGATCTGGTATGGCCATGTCAGGGAATTCAGCAACCGGATGCGGCGTCGTCTGACTGCACCAAGATTAACGCCGACGCGGCAGGTCTGGTCAGGCAGCTCGAAACGCTGGCAGAGCGGGGCGACAGCCAAGCAAGCACCGATCTGTCGAATCTGGTGCAGAGCCGGAAAAAAACCGCTACCGGCGAATATTTAGAGGCGCTTAACCACGCAGAAGCCCGGATCTCGCGCAGATAGATCAGTGGCGGAATAAAAGCGGAGAAACTGATCTTTCAGCCATTCCCGGCTTTCGCCGATAGTAAATGACCCGTGGGCGACACAAGGGTATTTCGCTCATCGGAGACCAAGCTGACGCGGTCCGCTCAAGCCGGGATGTGGCGGGTTTATCGGCATCGGCCCACTTCATTGACGTTCACATTATTAGGCAATTAACACAGTTCGTTTTTGCCGCAATGGATTTTACGGGTTTAGCAGTAATGGCCTGTGGAATGGCGTGTCGAGAGACACGGTATCAAAGTAAATAACTCTGAAAGTAAATAACTATGGAGACTGAAATGAAAAACCATTGCGTGCAGTTGGAGTGGAATGGGCACCGTCCGTTGAGTAGGTGTGCTGTAAGTACAATAAATCGCCTATTAATGCTTTTGGCGCTTATTGTATTTTTCAGCGTGGTTTGGTTGCCAAAGGCTTCGGCCGCCACAAGTACTTGTGATATTTACGCTACGGGAGGTACGCCGTGCTCTGCGGCCCACAGCACAGTGCGAGCCTTGTTTGGGGCGTATAACGGCAAGCTGTATCAGGTCAAGCGCGCATCTGATGGCGCCACCATGGATATTGGCACATTAACAGCCGGTGGTATTGCCAATGCTGCCGCACAGGATACTTTCTGTGCTGGTTCTGTATGCACCATCGAAACGATCTATGACCAGACCGCAAATGGAAACCACTTGACTGTTGCGCCGGCCGGGGGGAACGGTAGCGCAGACATCACAGGCAGCGCCACCGCATTGAAGGTGACGATTGGCGGAAAGTCTGCTTATGCGGTCTATATCTCCGCGGGCGTCGGGTATCGGCGTAACAACACCACAGGCATTGCAACCGGCAGCGCATCAGAAGGCGCATACATGGTCACCAGTGCTACCCATGTGAATAATGGTTGCTGCTTTGATTACGGTAATGCCGAAACAAATAACCGTGATACCGGCAATGGGCACATGAATGCGGTCTACTTTGGCACTCTGTGCTGGTTCGCATGTACAGGATCTGGCCCCTGGGTCATGGCAGACCTTGAGAATGGTCTATTCCTGGGAGGCAACGGAAGCAATACGAATAATACTGGCCGCAATACCACTTTTGTCACGGCCATGACTAAACAAGACGCCACGACATATTCCATTAGGGATGGCGATGCCCAAACTGGCGCGTTAAAAACCGATTATGCGGGGCCGCTACCTACTACGTCAGGGTATGTGCCTTTCCACAAAGAAGGCGCCATTATTTTGGGTATTGGCGGCGACAACAGCAAGGGTGCAGTCGGTAATTTCTATGAAGGCGCAATGACAGCAGGCAAGCCTTCTGATGCAACCGAAAACGCCGTACAGGCCAATATCGTTGCAGCGGGTTACAGCGGAAACGCCCTGAGTTCCTATAAAAAACTCGTCAACCAAAATAGCAGCAAGTGCGTGGACGTTCAGCAACCCAACACCAGTGCGGGTAGCAATGTCGACCTCTACGGGTGCAATGGATTTGCCTGGCAGAATTGGCAAATGGTGGACTTGGGCAACGGATACTCCAGTATTTATAGCGAGAACAGCGGCATGTGCCTGGATGTCAGCGGATCTTCCACAGCCAATGGCGGCAACGTGATCCAAAATACCTGCGGCAGCAGCACCAGTCAGCAATGGCAGGTAACAACGACCACCGCTCCCTGGTTCCGCTTGACCTCGCGCAATAGCGGAAAGGTGTTGGATGTTTCCAACTGTGGCACGGCCGACACGACCAATATCCAGCAATGGGCCTGGCTCAATAATGCTTGCCAACAATGGAAGCTGCAATAACTATTCTTTTATGAAGAATGGATTCGACTAATACCCCGTTGAATTAAACCAAGACGCGGTGGCTGGTCCTCATGGGCCGCCACCGCTTTTTATTGGCGGTGTGCCGCCCAGAGCCTGAAGTTTGTCTATTTTCGTCTGAGCATGGAAATTTTCATGGCTGGTAACGAATACGGTCGCCACTCGCCCATGGTAAGTATGGTCAATGCCGGCGAAACGTAGTTGAACCGGTCAACGACTACGTGCATGGCACCAAGGGGTCTTCGCCAAGTCTCGTTCTGAGCCCATTCCGACGGCGCGGATGAGGTTGATTGCAGCGTCGCTATCCAGCGACCCAAAATAACAAGGGCGACCGCAGTCGCCCTCGTCCACCCGCGATCAGGCGATCTTAATTGGAGTACAACAAGCCGCGGCCCGAGCCGCTGACGTAGATCCGGCCGTGGATGTTCCAGTCAGCCGCCATCGCGCCGATGCCGCCGAACTGGTGGGCATCGTCGTTAAAGCGGGTCCAGGTGCTGCCGGCATTGTCGGAAGCCCACACGCCCCACTGGCCGTTGATCACGCCCACCACGTAGATTGCGGCCGAGTACGGCGCGCCAACGGCTGCCTTGCCCAGGGCCACCACGCTGGCGCCCTGCGCGTCGGGCCACCCGTTGCCGTTGCTGAAGATAGACGCGAAGTTGTTGAGCTTGGTCCAGGTGGCGCCCGAGTCGACCGAGTGGTATACGGTATCGCCGTCTGCCAGCCAGACGTCGCCCTCGACGTTCGGATTGACGGCCATCGAGGTGGCGTGCCATGGATTGGCGCGCAGCCCCGCCGACACCGAGCCCTGGCTCAGCGTGAAGGTATGGCCGCCATCCGTCGAGACATAGACCCTGCCTGGCGTTCCCGACCACCATACACCGCCCGAATCGTAGGCATAGACCTTGTTCGGGTTCTTGCGGTCCGCCGCGAGCCGGTAGGCGCGCGTCCAGCCGCCGAACACCGTCAGCGCGGGGAGATTCGTCGCCGTCCAGCTGGCGCCGTTGTCGGTGGTGTAGGACGGCACCGCATTGGACGGCGCCCAGATCGCCTTGTTGCGTGCGGTGACAACGATGTTGGATGCTTCGCGCCCATCGGCCGCGGCGCCGGCAGGCAGGGTGGCGAAGTTCGCCCACGTGGCGCCGCCGTCGCCCGACCAGTACCCGTATCCTGCGCCGCCGGTCCCGTTCGTGGTGGCGACAGCAGCAATGTATTGCGGATCGGACCAGCTCATGTCGGCCGAATTGCCATTGGTCCAGCCCGTGGTGGGGCCTTTGGCCGGCATCGTCGCGAGGTCCGTCTGGACCCAGGTGCCGATGTCGCCGCCGCTGTCGATGAGTTTGTACGTCGCACCGGCGGGCGGGGTGATGACGGCCAGAGTGGCAGTTTCCTCGATGCCGTTCACCTTCAGGGTCCAGCTCGGTGTCGCCGACGAGGCGTTCATCGTCTCCCAGACGCCGGGGCCGTCAAGGTGCATGATGTGGTCGCGGTTGTTCGGATCGATCTCGACGTCATCATTCCAGCCCCAGTACCCGGAGGTGGTCTGCGTGTGAGGCATCTGGGACTCGATTTCGCGCCAGGTGCTGCCGGCATTGTCGGACAACTGGGTGATCTTCTGGCCGGGGAAATCGGTCCAGGTATTGGTCACGGCCAGCGCGACGCGAGTGCCCGGGCCGCTGCCATAGACCGACACGCCGCCGTAGCCGCCCGCGGTGGTGCTGCTAAGTAAGGTCCAGACGCCGCTAAGACCGCTATACTTGTAGAGGTAGCCGGGACCATCGCCGCCAGGGCCTGCGTTCTTGTTGAACACCACGTAGTACATGCCATCGGCGGCGCGCGCGAAGTGCGGGATGTGATACCCGACGACCGCGGCCGGCACCGCGACCGGCGTCCATGAAGAGCCGCCGTTGCTGGACCTGTAGAAGGTCGAGGTCAGGCCCGCCGCGTTGGCGTAGTCGGGGGCGACCGCAGCCCACATGTTCCAGGTCGTCTGGCCGCCGCCCACGTTCCCATTGTCGAAGATGATCTGCTCGACGCCGATTGCGGCGGAGTTCATCGTATAGGAAGACAAGCTCGTGACCTGCGCCCAGGTGTGGCCCGAGTCCGCGCTCTTCCACAGGCCGGCATTGCGCGAACCGTAGAACATCGTCGACGGATTGGTCGGATCGAGCACCAAGCGCTCGCCGATCGCCCGGCCCTCAGCGTTGCCGTTCACCATGAATGGCAGGCTGACCCACGTCCAGCTGTTGCCGCGGTCGCTGGAAGCATACAGCCGACCGTTGCCGCCATTGCCCCCGACCAAGTAGACGAGCTGATCGTTGGTGGGATCGAGGACGATGCTTTCGACGCAGTGGAAGGCGGAGTCGGCTTGGCTGAAACTCAGGCCGTCGGTGATGGGCATCCATTGCGACGTGGCCTGGTTCCAGCGGTAGGCTCCGCCAACGTCCGTCCGGGCGTACAAGACGTTAGGCGACGTCGGATGATAGATCAGGCCGCTGACATAGCCGCCGCCGCCCCACTTGACGCTGTTCCAGGTGGCCGCCGCGCTGCCAGTCGAGGTACCACCGGATCCATTATTTAGCGTAGGCCCCGTGCCGGTTGGCGTAGAGCCCGTACCGGTTGGCGTGGAGCCTGTGCCGGTTGGCGTGGAGCCCGTGCCGGTTGGTGTGGAGCCTGTGCCGGTTGGTGTGGAGCCTGTGCCGGTTGGTGTGGACCCTGTGCCGGTTGGTGTGGACCCCGTGCCGGTTGACGTAGACCCCGTGCCAACTGGAGTGGCCTCCGTGCCGGTTGAGGAAGAGCCTGTTCCGGCATCACTCGTTCCGCCACCACATGCGCTGAGTATCAGGCAGGCAGAGATCGTGATAACGAATTGTTTTTTTAAAAGAGATGTCATATTTTCGCATGCGATAGTTGTCGCGTGGAAACGTATGAGCACTATCCGTGCCACATCGAATACCGAACATGCAGTCGAACGAATTCAGGCGAAAGGCCGAAGGTGATTCGAAGTTGTGCCACCAGGATATGGACAGAAAATTGACCGAAAAACAAAAAGACTGACAAATTTTGTTAGCGCTAACACCGACTGAGCAGTCTCGTTTAACTTGAACGGGCCCAAATAACTGCACTCAAAATTCGAAACAACGAAAATCCAGTTTGTTCTTTTGCTTGCTGAATTGACCCGGTCAATTTGACCGGCCCGCCATACCCTGGCGAAGGCTGCCGCCCTGTCGTAATATCCCTAGAAATTCAAATCCCGCAGATCCTGATGGATCTGTTTCAAGCTGCGTCGCTGCTTGCATGACTTTACCGCCTCGGTTTTGAGCAACGCCAAAAGTTGAAACACGTATTTGGCGCTTGCACTAGGTGTATAGCGATCCGCATAGGATGGGCCGGTGATTTCCGAGCGGAGATAGCGCCGAACGGTGTTTCTGGACATCCTCAAGGCACTCGCGGTCCGCTCCAGATAGATCGAGTTTCACAGCATGGTGGCCGCCGTCACCAGGTTGAGGCCGCTGGCCCGGTAGCCTACGGACTCACTGACTGCGTCGATCCGAGGTTCCCTGCATAGAAAATTCAACAGGTAACGTCGGCAAGGAAATCAGATTATTCAATCCTGCCCGTTCTACCGCAGTAAGCATTGCTTGATAACCTTCTTTATCGTCCCGGTACTGCAATACAACAGAAAATTCCTTATCCGCCGGATCGTTCGATGCCAGGACGATAGCTTCAGCTCCAGCCTCACAGAGTTGCGAAGCAATTGCCTGCGCGCGCTGTTCAAAGGCAAATATAGCGCCTACATGTTGACGCTTGGCGACTGCTTCTTGTTGGCTATGGATGAATTTTGCAGATGAAGGAAGTGTCTTCGCCGGTTCTGACGTGACAATTTCTGGGGCATGCGGAGCCGCGGCCCGATCGCTGAACGTATTTGAATTTGCCTTCTCTATCTGATACTCATTGCCATCGACAAGCAGCAATCTCAGCCTTTGTTCCCGAAGTGATTTTTGGAACAGGACAAAAATCTCGTCAGGCGAGAGCGGCTCGCTTGAGGCAAGATTAATTGTTCCGCCCACGTCTGGCGCCAAACGAATCGAACGGCCTGAATACTGACTGACAAGACGTGTTGCATCCGGCAATCCGATATCTCGCCAAATGACATAAAACCGGTCTTCACAAAAGGCTGCTGTTGTGTACGAAAACAATAGAAGCGTCAATAAATACGTCGCGATCTTTTTTAATATTGATATCTGAACCATAACTCCCAACAATTAGCGCGGCATCACCGCAAACGCATTCCGCAGGCAAATTTTTCATCAGTGCTTGATTGCCGACATTAGCCGCAGTGCCCCTTTGCTGTCGACGCTTTTCACGTTCTGGCAATAATTGCTGCACCAGGGTGGCTATGCGACAGCACGCAGGGACATGCTATTTGAGCGGCGTGCCTCCAGCATTGCGATAGGCCGCCGTTTTCGCGAACAGGTTGCCGCCGTCGGTTTCAGCCGTGGTCGACAGGTCCGATCCTTGGCCGAACATCAGAGCCGCGACATGGGCGCTCGCGACCTGGTCCATGTGCGAGAACAGCCAGTCGACCTTGTCGTCCTGGTAGTGGTAGTCGGTGTTGTTCTCTGCCATGTTGCCGATCGGGATCTGCCAGACGACGATCGGATGGCCGACCGCCTCGGCCATCTGTTTCCAATAGGCGAGTTGCGCGGCCCACTTCTGGTCGCTCCAGAATGAGTTGCCATTCCCCAGCTTGGCGTTGAGTCCGGCGTCCGTGGATTCAACCTCCCCGACGAGGAAGTCGGCACCCTTTCCCCCGAGGGTCAGGTAATCTTTGGCACATTTATCCACGTTGCCCGGCCAGTCCCAGCAGGTGAGATGCAGGCCGACGGCCGTGTTGGGAGCGTACTTGCGGGCCATTGCGATCAGGCAGTGAGCCAGACCCGCCACAGTGTTCGCCTGGTCTCCGCAGTCGGTGGGATTCGCTGCCGTCACCTGCGCCGGGTCCTGATCCAGAGGGCCGTACCCTCGCGCGAAACCAAAAAAATCGGGTTCGAGATCGATCATGTCGTGCGAGCTGCCGATCTTCTGGAGGAAGAAACGGTAGTCGTTCAAGTATTTGGTGAGGAGGTCGACCTGGTTGACCGCCGTCACCTCGTCCTGCCACTTGTTCACGGGCGCCAGGAGGCCGAGTTCAAACCATGTCCACATCACTGTCTGCGGAGACGATTTACCCAAGTAGGTGGCCTGCGCAGCGCGGGCTTCGACGGTGGGGATGAGCCCCCCGATGCTACCGCCCGCGCATCCCCACCAGTTCGTCCCATTCGGGCAGGACGTCGCCGTGTACAGGTTGCTCGACGGTGCCGGCGGACTGACGACATATTGGTACTGAGCGTCGAATGGTGCGGCAACCGAAAGAGCATCAATCGACGTTCTTCCGATCAACACCGTGCTCTTGCCCATGAAAGTGACATTTGGCGTAGAGCCCGTGCCGGTTGGCGTAGACCCCGTGCCGGTTGGTGTAGACCCTGTGCCGGTTGGTGTGGACCCCGTGCCGGTTGGTGTGGACCCCGTGCCGGTTGGCGTAGACCCCGTGCCAACTGGAGTGGCCCCCGTGCCGGTTGAGGACGAGTCTGTTCCGGCATCACTCGTGCCGCCACCACACGCGCCGAGTATCAGGCAGGCAGAGATCGTGATAAAGAATTGTTTTGTAAAAAAAGATGTCATATTTTTAGCATGCGATAGTTGTCACGTGGAAATGTTGTGAGCACTATCCGTGCCACATCGAATACCGAACACGCAGTAGAACGAATTCAGGCAAAAAGGCCGAAGGTGATTCGAAGTTGTGCCACCAGGATATGGACAGAAAATTGACCGAAAAACAAAAAAACTGACAAATTTTGTTAGCGCTAACACCCACTGGGCGGTCTCGTTTAACTTGAATAAACTCAAATAACTGCACTCAAATTCGAAACAACGAAAATCCAGTTTGTCTTTTGCTTGCTGAATTGATCCGGTCAGTTTGACCCGCCTGTCATACCCAAAATTTGTCGGCTTTTTCGTCCTTCAATCAAAGTTATTTCACGGTTTCGGCATGTTCTTCTGAATCATCCGGCTTCGTGTTGGAAATTCGATATGGCACGGATCGTGCTGATTGCGTCCCCCGAAGATGGCTGCGCACGTATCGACGACCCCCGCACCTTATTACCATTCGACATTCCTCCTGGAAGAATAATTTTTCCCCTTTTGACAAGATGAAAAAATCATTCTTACGGACACCTTTTTCTTTTGAATAGAATGACTTTTTCTTTGAAAAAACAAATTTTTACAGCGGTCACTATTTGCTTGATACTTAGCGCTTGCGGTGGCGAACCGATGGGACTTACCTCTGTGGAAGGCGGCCCCGCAGGAGGTGCTCCAGTGGGAAGTACTCCAGTGGGAAGTACTCCGGTGGGAAATACTCCGGTGGGAAATACTCCGGTGGGAGGTGCCCCAGTGGGAAGTACCCCAGTGGCAAGTACTCCGGTGGGAGGTGCCCCAGTGGCAAGTACTCCGGCGGGAGGTACCCCAGTGGCAAGTACTCCAGCGGCCCACGTTATGAAGCATCCAGGCGCTCCGCTCACCCTCTCGGATCTCCAGACTCTCAAGGTATACGTCGATCAGGGCAAGGAACCGTGGAAGTCCGCCTACGACCAAATGGCGAGCAGTTACATGTCCAAGCTCACCTACGAAAGGTACGGCCCGTTCGCGAAAGTGAGCCGCGCCCCTAACGAGAATCTCCAGGCTTGGCGCAACGACATGGTCGCGATCTGGAATCTCTCGCGGATGTGGTATTTCACTCGGGACGACCGATACGCGGAGAAGGCGCACGAGATGCTACTTGCGTGGGCCACCACCCAGACTGAGTTCTCGGGTCGCGAGTCGATGCTCGATCTGGGCGACTACGCTTACATGTTCGTGGGCGGCGCGGACATCCTGCGCGGCGCATGGTCCGGCTGGAAGGAGGCCGACACGGCGATCGTCAAGAAGTACTTCAAGGACGTCCTGATGCCGGCAGCGAATCCCTATGGCGAAAGCTCGTACGGGGCCGCCAACAAGGGCGCACTGGCTCTCGTCGCTCTTGGACTGATGGCAATCTACAACGACGATCTCGAGACATTGGACAAGGTCGTCTATCAGACGCGTACGCTCGCCCATATCGGACTGCGCAATTCCAACGACATCGGCATGCTCGGCGACTCCCTGCGCGACCAGGGGCACGCCTATGGACAGTTCCGGTCGCTGACCATGCTCGCCGAGGCGCTCTGGAGCCAAGGCATCGACATCTATTCCGATCTTGACAATCGCCTGCTGGCGGCGGGTGAGTATTTCGCGAGGGTGAATGAGCTCGTCCCCACGGCAGCGCTTCCTTTCGGCACCACCGATGCGTACTACACCTCCGACCGCACCGGGCACGGCTGGCAGGGCGGCGGCGGCGGGAATGTGGCGCTCACTCAGATTTATGGCGCCTACGTCCTTCGCAAGGGGCTCCAGGCACCCTTTATCGCGCAGAGACGCCTCTGGATGCCGGTGGACGGCGACAGCTTCATGTTCCTCAAGGATTCCGACACCTCGAAGGCGACGCCGCCGCCGGCGCTGCCGATTCCGTCGACCACCTCGATCACCTCGGGATTCAGCAATGCTGACATCGGGGGCGCCAGCCCGGCCGGCGCGGCCACATACGCCGCCGGCAAATGGAACGTGGCTGGGGCAGGCTGGGGTATCTGGGGCGCACTCGACAGTTGCCACTTCGCCTACAAGGCCATCACCGGCAACGGCAGCATCATCGCCAAAGTCGAGTCGCTCCAGAACACCCACCCGTCCGCAATGGCGGGCGTGATGATGCGCACAAGCCTGGATCCAGGCGCTCCGCGCGCCTGGATGGCGATAAATTACAAAGGTGAAGCCTTACAGAACATGACGAAACTGGCGGTGTATGGCGGCTCGAACTACGCGAACAAGGTTGCGAGCTCCGGGCCCACTTACTGGGTGAAGCTCGAGCGCATCGGGAACATCATCACCGGCTACGTTTCTCCCGATGGCACCAATTGGGCTGCCACCGACGTCGGCCGCATCGACGCCCCCGTTCCCGACACGATCTATGTCGGTCTGGTGGTCACCTCAGTCACTAATGGCACCCTGAACAGCTCCACCTTCAGCAACGTGCAGATTACCGGCGGCGACGGTGGTGCGCCGAGCGTCATCCCCGCGGCGCCGGCCATGCTGCTGGCCTCGCCGGGCGATGGCGCAGTCCCGCTGCGCTGGCAGGCGTCCTTCGGCGCCACCAGCTACACGGTCAAGCGCTCCGCCTTCAACGGCGGCCCAACCACAACCATCGCGTCGGGTGTCACGGGCAGCAGTTACACGGACAAGTCGGTGATCAACGGCACGACCTACTACTACACCGTCACGGCGACCAACTCCGCCGGCACGAGCGATAATTCTCCCGCGGACAGCGCTACACCGGTGCGTCCGATGGTGAACGTCGCCACGGGCGGCACCGCCAACGACAGTGAGAACAACCCAGCCAACGCCAGAAACGCCTTCGACCAAAATTCGGCGACGCAATGGTTCCACACCGGCGTGACCGGCTGGCTGCAGTACGACCTTGGCCACACGGAGATCGTTCAACGCTATACGGTCACCAGTTTCAGCGACAAGGTCTCGCGCGATCCGAAGAACTGGCAGTTCCAGGGCTCTAACAACGGTGCCACCTGGACGACGCTCGACACGCAAAGCAATCAGGAACGCTTCGAGCTGAAAAGCTACATGGTCGCGAGTCCGTCCTCCTATCGCTACTACCGGCTCAACATCACAGCCAATAATGGCGACAGCAAATTTACGGGTCTCGCCGAATTTGGGCTGTTCGCGTCCAAGCCGTAGTGAAGCCGTGGCGCCGATTCAAGTGCACATGCCGCCATGCGGCCGGCGAAATCGACTTGAGCAGCATGGTCCGAACCGGTGCCGGATCGCGAAATTCACTTTGTTCAAGCCGTGCATGTCCCCGATGATCGCGGTTGGCGCGATGTCCGACGTGTTGCGGTAGCAGATGCCGAACACATGGTGGGCCTCGGCTAATGGAACTGGGGATAATTCTTCCCATCGAGCAGTATCGGGCTACTTCCATTGAGAGCCGCCAAGACGTTAAGAAAATAGCCTTGGTCCTCCGCTCCCGGTTGCATAGGTAGCTTCCATCGCTGGCTGGCTCAAGCAACAACTTGCCTTGGCGCCGGCTAACGATGTGCTGGTTGCCGCTTTACCTCACTGTCGCATACAAAACCCCGCCATTCAACGTGATGTCGACGGCAGGCCCTGAACTCGTAACATTGCTGAAAGAACCGCTGATGCCGCCACCGGCATCGATCAATGCAAATTTCTGGCCGCTTGTGAAAGTGCCGTTGAATTTTAATGCCAGGACACCACCCAAAACAACCGGGCCGGGCACCGTCAGATGGCCGTAGTCGACGCCCTTGCTGGTGCCGTTGATTGGCAATGTCAAAGAACCGCTTGCGTTTTGTTGATAACTGCCGCCCAACGCCAGCTCAAACTGGGTGTTTCCCAGTCCGAGGCCGGCATTGTTGATCAGGTTGCCGCTGCCGAAAGCATTAGCGCTGGCCGCCAGTACGCTACCGCTGTTGATGATGGCAGCTCCGCTGAAGCTGTTGTTACGCAAGGTAGTGCTGGCTGTACCGTTCTGCAGAAAAGTCCCGGTACCGCTGATATTGGAAAGTGTGATGGCGTCGGTCGTGTTTTGAACAATCAGGCTGCCGTCGTTGACGATGCTGTCGGTCGATGCGCCACCGATCGACTCTGCCGTCAGCAAACTGCTGTCACCGCTGTAAGTTGCCTGCAACGTTGTGCTCTTGACGTATTGTTGAGTCGAGCTGTTGTAGACCAATTTATCGTAGTTCAAAGGTTGCGGCGAGCCAGCTCCCAATCGTAAAATTGCCTTGGCGCCGATGGTTGTAATGCCGTTGTAATTTTGCGGCTGGCTAAAGGTAACATCGTTGCCGGTCGTCGGCATGATGGTGACATTCCCCGTCCCTGTACTGCCGTCGCGGTCAGGGCCGCCGCCGCCGCCGGTGATACCCACGTTCAGCGAGACCGGACCATTGTAGTTCAAGGCCAGAGTGCCGCCTCGATGCAAGTTGATATAGGCATTCTTTGCTCCCAGCGCCGGGCTCGCCGCGAACGGCGACGGCGCGGAGGGCAGGAAAAAGTCGTGCGTCGTGCCGTCTCCCCACTGGACCGTGCCGCCGCTTTCGATATTGATGCCTCTATAGCTGCCGTCGTTGCCATTGACGTCATTCGGGCCGCCGCGGTAAATCACTTTCGCCAGATTCAGGCTGGCGTCGCTCAAACCGGGATTGACCAGATTAGGGCTGCCGTGCGGACTGTTATCCGTGTGGCTATAAACGCCACGCATGATGATTCTCGAATTGCCGATGGGATGGAAATTGATATCCCCGCCAAAACTCGCCTCGTAGATATTCTGCGTGACAGTCACGACACTGTTGGGCGCACTCCAGACCAGCCACGACCCTTCATTGACCACTGCCTTGGCATTGGGTATCGATGGGCTGACGTGATTCGTCCCGAAATCCTGTCCGGCGCTCAGCGCCAGCACGCCAGAGAATGGGTTGACGCCGCCCATCGAATTGCCGCCCCAAACGTTCGGCAGCTGCGAGATGGAGCCGGTACCGCTGACCTGCCCAAGCAGAATGAACTGGGCACTGTTCAGAACGATGGCGCCGTTGTTGAGAATATTGTCAAGATTGATCTCTCCGTTGACCACACTAGCCGGGTTTTTGCTGTCCGAGGTGGCGATAATATTCGGCGAGTTATCCGCGCTGGTATTGCTGCCGATTTGCAGCGTTACGCCAGGATTGATAGTCAGCGCGGGAGGATTGCTTCCGGTGATGCTGAGAGCATATCCCATGCCGGGATAGACGGTTTTTGTCACTGTCTCAACCTGGCGGCTGTCGGGTAGCATGAATGTGCTGGCCCGAGTGAGGACAAAAGTGCTCGGATGGCTACTGCCTGCCGCAGGATTTAAGAGCAGCGTTCCTTGGCCCGAGATCACCCCAGTATAAGTAGTGACGCCGGCCGGTAGATTGATAACCGAGTCGGTGCTGAGCGCGATGTTCTGATTGGCGAGGATAGCCGCAGTAATATCGACAACCGCCGTTGTGGTGTCGGCGTTACTGTTTGTATTGCCGCTCGTTGTACCGCCATCGCCACCGCCGCAGCCGGCAGCTGCAAGAGAAACGATCAGTGCAGCAAGGTAGTTCCTGGTCAAAAAATGTGGGGTAGGCATGAGAAATAAAAATAAACGAGTTGGATAGAAAGATCGACGCAGAAATGATTAGTAGGCCGCATTGTGAGCGGACTATCGATATCATTTCTCCAGCACTTGAAGAAGAATGAAGTCAGATTAGCCTTCAGTAGCCTTACTCCTCCTGCATTGTGTCTAATGAGCGGATCAAGTGACGGAACTGAGATTGTTTTACAAGAAAGAAAAATCTATTTTTTTCGTTATTCGGTTTCCCCCTAAAGGGCGCGCTGACATAGAGTGCAAAAGCAATAAACGGGCCCGGCAATATAATCAAACCGATTACCATCAATTAATAAGCAAATCGGTTGGTCAGGAAAACACCTTAGTTTTTCATCGCACATGATTCGATTCCTGCCGCACGCCCCGTCGATGTGATCCCGTCTCCTTGCAATGGCTCCAACCTGATCCAGGATCTACTGCGAGTCCGTTGCCCTTCGCCAGGAATGCATGAGAAAACCATGCATAAAACGATTGCCGCTTTTCGCGCCGGAAAGCAGTCAGCGTTAATCGATAAGATAACGGCGATGATTCTGATATCTAGGGAAAATTCAAATTGAACTGCAGGACGATGAAGTCCGGGCCAAAATGAAAACGGACCAGCTGCTAAAGCTAGTAGCTGGTCCGTCTTTTATTGGTTGCAGGGGTAACCGAACGGCGGCGAAGTCCTCAGCTTAATCGCGTCACAGCCTAATTCAATTCATCGGATTGGAATGGTGAACGACCCATTGGGATATTGCTTGCACATGAAATCCACAAAGGCCCGGACTTTAGGACTCTGCAAACGGCGAGAGGTGTGCAGGACCCACAGCTCAACTTCGTCCCCGGCAATTCCCCACGATACCAGCTCGCCTTTTTCCAGCAAGCTTCCGATGATGGACTGCGGCAGCATCGCTGCTCCTGCGCCGTCGACAATAGCATCCCGAACCATCAGGAGTGAAGACAGACGCAGAACAGGTCGCGGTTCGATGGTGAACTGACCATTACGAACGGACCAGATGTCCCCGTCGCGATAGCTCGGGGCGACCACCGCTGGAACGGGAAACGGCTTGTCACGATCTCCCTTCGGCATCTGAATGGATGGTGCGGCAGCAAGGACTAGCCGGTCTTTGGCAAAGCATCTGCCGACCAGTGCACTGTCTTTGCTCGGATTGATCCGTATGGCGACATCGAAATGCTCGTCTACTAGATTGACGAGACGGTCCTCAGCCACGGCTTCGATCTGCACTTCCGGGTAGCTCGCCAGGAACCGGGCGGCAATCCGCCCCAGGGCCAACTGCGAAAACAGGAGCGGCGCTGCGATACGCAGACGCCCGCGCGGCGTCGCAAGGCCGTCTCTTGCGGCAGCGACGGCGTCGGCGACCTCGTGCATTGGTCCCTCCGTTCTGGCGCGCAGCAGCTGGCCTGCTTCGGTCAACTCCAGGCTGCGAGCGCCCCGCTCGATGAGCCGTATACCCAATGCTTCTTCTAGGTCAGCAACACGACGCGACAGGGTCGCTTTAGAGCGCCCGCTGGCGCGGCTGGCTTTTCCAAAGCCGCCATGAGCGGCCACTAACTGGAAGTCTTCGAGGGCATTGAAATCCATGATGTCTCACTTTTGAAACGAAGTGTCTATATTTTACAGTCTTTGTTTTGCATGTGGAACCGCCTACTATTTGTTCGTACGCAACCCACATCTCAAAGGAGTTTAGTCATGAACAATATCCGTGCATTGATTCTTACCGAATACGGCGGCCCATCCGCCATCAAGATTTCGTCCATCGAGGCACCGACGGCAGGAGAAGGCCAAGTGCTGGTCCGCGTCCAGGCCGCAGGTGTCAATGGACTGGACTGGAAGGTCCGAGAAGGTTATGTCCGGGACGCTTTCCCGTTGCAATTGCCGACTGTCTTGGGCATCGAACTGGCCGGAGTCGTCGAAGCGGTGGGTGCGGGCATCACACAATTGCGTAAAGGCGATCGCGTCATGGGGCCTCGCGGTGGATTGGGCGCCTATGCCGATCTGGTAGCGGTAGACGAGGCTAATCTTACCCTGATGCCTGACTCGCTGAGCTTCCTGGACGCGGCGGCCTTGCCTGTGGCGTCCGTGGCGGCATGGCAAAGCCTGAACTTTGCCGGTCCGGTACAGGCTGGCCAGCGCATTCTTATCCACGGCGCTGCTGGCGGTCTCGGGGGATTCGCGGTGCAGTACGCGCATCAGGCAGGCGCTGTAGTGTTTGCCACCACCTTAGAGGCTCATGCCGACTACGTTCGCGGCCTGGGCGCTGACCACGTCATCGCCTACGACAAAGAGCAGTTCGAAGCCTCGGCACGCGATATCGACCTGGTACTCGACTACGTCGGCGGCGAGGTGTTGAACCGCTCATGGTCAGTCCTTGCGGAAGATGGCGTCATCGTCAGCACCGCATCGCCGGCCATACAGGCGAACACCCCCGCAGGGCGCCGTGGCCTGTGGTTCATGAACACACCGGATGCCGCACGGCTGCAATCGATCGCAGAGGACGTGGCACACGGACGCTTGCAGTCGAAGGTCAACGCCGTCGTGCGCTTCGACGAACTGCCTGAAGCGATCGAGCGTAATCGGACCCAACCGCAAATCGGCAAGACGGTAGTGAATTTCTCCCTTTAATCAACTTCCCTAAAAGGAGAAGATCGCCAAGCATTTTGCCAATCTCCTTTAACGCTACGAGCACCAGCATGGCTTTCTGTGGATAGAGCAGTGTCTCGTTGATCGAGGATCTCTATTCATCTTTGAATTTACCAACTCAACCAAGGAGTAATCATCATGACTATTATCGTTACCGGCGCTACCGGCACTATCGGCCGCCAAGTTGTCGAGCAACTCGTGAAGCGAGGCGCCGATGTTCGCGCTCTCGTTCGCGACCCTTCGAAGGCAAACTTTCCAACAGGCGTCGGCGTCGTCCAAGGCGATCTGCTCGACGTCGATTCACTGCGCAGCGCCTTCTCCGGCGCCTCGACACTGTTCCTGCTCAACGCGGTGGTACCCGACGAATACACTCAGGCGCTGATTGCGCTTAACGTCGCCCGGGAGGCCGGGATCGAGCGGATCGTCTACCTCTCCGTGATTCATAGTGACCTTTACGTGAACGTGCCGCACTTCGCAGGCAAATTCGGGGTTGAACGCATGATCGAGCGAATGGGACTCAACGCAACCATCTTGCGCCCCGCCTACTTCATGGGTAACGACCTCACGATCAAGGATGTGGTAACCGGCCACGGCATTTATCCGATGCCGATCGGTAGCAAGGGTTTGGCAATGGTCGATACGGGCGACATCGCTGAGATCGCGGCCATCGAACTTATCCGCCGAGAACGAAGCACTATCCCACTTCCTCTGGACCGGATTAATCTCGTTGGCCCTGACACCTTGACCGGCGCAGACATCGCTGCGATCTGGACAGACGTCCTGGGTCGTCCGATCGCCTATCCGGGCGATGACCCCGCCGGGTTCGAGAAAAACCTTCGACAATTCATGCCGAGCTGGATGGCCTTTGATATGCGCCTGATGAGCGAGCGTTTTCTCACTGAGGGAATGATTCCGGAAGCCGGCGATGTGGAACGTTTGACCGCGCTCCTGGGACGTCCTCTTCGTTCCTATCGCGACTTCGCTTCCGAGATTGCGACTTCAGCCTAACGGCTGAACATCAGGCCAAGGAACATCATCATGATCTACTCGACCCCCACCGTTCCGGGGAACCCGAGAGATGAAATTCCGTTGACCTGTTTGCAGGCATGGAGTGGGCAAGGCTCGCGACGCACGTGAGTTTCTTCCGTCTAGCCTCTGCACGCGATGCGATATCGTGGAGAAACACTCTACGCACATCGTGCGCGAGGCGACGATTGGTCACTAACCTACGACGGCAAAACGGTGTCATTGGATCCCTCAATTGGCAACTGGTCGCTGCCTTGCCGTGCTCATGTGATGTTTTGCTATAGTATTTTATAAAAAAAGAGCCGATCTTTCCGGCATCGCGTGACCCGATTCAGAAAATCCCGCCTGGCGCCAAGGCGCCGGGCGTTGCTGCCACCCAGTTTTTTGGAGGAGTTGCCATGTCTCATCCTGTTTTTTTGAACGGTTGCAAGCTGCCGGCAATGCCCAGCGGCGAACGTAATGAATGGCGCGCGTTCTGGGATGATGCAGGAATTGAACTGGAAGCGAATGGTGGTCCGCCGCTACTATGGTGGTGCATCTATGGCGAGGCTGACTTGAAATTCGCCAGGATGATCGACGATTTCGATATCGACGATCCAGAGGGAGAACGCGCCGAATTCCAGGCAGACACGGAAAATCCGGATGCCCTCTATCCCTACTTCGTCACCGCCAAGAAACAGGCGCTGCAACGGTTGGCGCAGCGCAAAGAAAAAGTGGTGGCTGCCCTTGGCGAACAATACCGCGCCGTCTACGAAGCGTTTGAGAAGCTGGTCGCCACGCATTTTGACGGATTTGTCCTGCTTCGCACCGCCGGCTTGCCGGATATCGCCGATGGCGAACAATGGATGCGGACGGGCGCGCAGAGTATGGACCGCCTGGACAACAATCATCCGCCAGAAGCGGGCGACCATTTTGCCGGCATGGCGGCAGAATTCCTGAAGTGGAAAAACAGCGGCAACGCGGCGCGGATGCTTGGCGGTTCCGGCCCGCCAGACGTCTGGCCCGATGCAGCCTTAAGCGCGGCCTTTCCCGAGACCGGAAGGCGCAAGCGCACGGCCCCGGAGAATGCGGATCCGGATGCACCGCAAACGCTGCCGCCCAATGTCCGCGGCCGCTCCGGCCAGCGCAAGTCAACCATGCTGGAGGAATGGCTGGCACCCTTGTTTGTGGGGCTTGTCACGGCCTATGTCTACCTATCGAGCCGCTCCATTTTCCTGGCAGTACTGGCGTTTGCAGCGGCGACGGCACTTGCTGTCTGGCTGTCGATAAAATGGCGCAATCGCGGCGGTGATAAGGACTTACCGTGACAAAATACTTTCACAGCCGCCGTGCGGCATTAACGGCTCTATCGCAACCCAGGCCCACGTGTTACTTTGACACGGAACAACTTGAGGAATACTGATGAAAAAGAATCCTGCAATACTGATCTGCATCGGCGCACTGTTGCTGGTTTTGGGTGCGATTCTCAGTTTCAGTAGCGGCCCGCCCAAAGCCGATGCCGTTTTAGCGCAACAATGCCGCGACAGGATGACCGCAGAGAAGTCCGAACAATCCTTGGTCAAGCAATGCGACGAGACCGCATTTGCGACTGCCATGACTGCCACCAACGCCCAGGCAGCAGCTCTCGCAATCAGTGCAGCCAATAATAGTGAAGTGGGCGGCAATGCCTTATCGAAATTTCTGCTGGGAGTAGGCGTAGTAATTCTTGCCGGCGGAATTTTCCTGAAACGTAAGCAAGCCGCCTAGCCATGTCAAAAACGGTACAGCGTCCAATCCATCCCTGGAATCCGCATTGAAATCGAACTATCGCCAACGGCTCGCACCCAAGCCGACGATCCGCTGCTTCTTCATAGTCCTTGCTCTCTGCATTATGGGAGGAACACCGGCGTTCGCCGCCGGTGCAGCACAAGGCAAGGATATGACTGCCGATGCGCTCGATGCCTGCCTGTCAAACCAGAAGACGGTCTCCACGGCCGACCAGACAGCCTGTTATGCGACGGCGCTCAAAACTTACGATAACCGGTTGAATGCAGCCTACCGGAAATTGATGCGGGTCTTGCCGGCGCCCGCCGCGCAGAATCTGCGAGCGTCTCAGCGAGCATGGATTGTTTTCCGGGATGCGGAGCTGCAGGCACAGTCCACTCTGTTTGAAACCCGGCACGGCACAATGTACGTACCGATGCAAGAATATGAAGGACTGGCCCTGACACAAGAGCGCGCATTGAGACTGGAATCCTACAGTCGGGTGCTCGAGATCGACGGTCCGTGACTTGGTCCCTCAACTTGCGAGACTTCTTCATGCGGCCTTACAAACGGCTGTTCATGTTGTCCCATCGGGCGAATCTGCCATTCCGGCTACACCTTGCCGACTAACTTACTTCCCTATGCACGAACTCCGCAATTTGTTTTCATATTTGAAAGCGAACAATAAAGTCTGTCGGAAACGCGTTTCATAAGTATCTGATTTTTATAGAAAAGAAAAATCAAGAAATCGACCGCAAAGTCTGTCGGGGCAACCTCGATTTTCAAGTTTTTAGTCAAAACGGACAACATAGTCTGTCGAGCCCTTTGTGGGCGCGGCTGACAGGGGTATTGCGAACAACTGCATTTTGAGCAGATTGCATATGCCCGACTGGACTTCAAGGAGTTTTGTTAGCTGCTCTTGAATGAAGCCACCCTCACGACAGCCAAGAGATTCAGAGAATCCTGCGGGACAGAGATTTCTACAGCCGACCGCACATTGAGTTATGAGCATAACTAATGATTCTATGAGATCAAATCATTTTTATTCATCGATGGCGCAGCATAAAATTCGACTCCGCTCTCGACAATGTCAAGACTGCTGAATCAAAAAACCAGAAAAAAACACTGGCAAGTACTGAAAAAAGCAAGAAATAACCGCAGGTTTTATCTCAGAAATTAGGGCGCCAGATCACAATGAGTAAAGAGTTTACATTTGCCATCAAGAGCATTTGTTTCGATGAAGACTATCGTCCTTCAGACAATACGCGTATCACAACCAACTTTGCTAATTTGGCTAGGGGAGAGAGTCGCCAAGAGAACTTGTGCAACACCTTCAGGATGATTGACAATCGTTTCAATGCCCTGGCGTATTGGGATAATCCCAATGGCGATCGCTATACCGTCAAACTTGAAATCATTTCCGTTGAGATGAATATTGATGGTGAAAGCGGTGGCAATGCCCTTCCTTTGATTGAAATATTGAAGACGAATATTGTTGATCGAAAAACCAACGAACGCCTTGATGGCATCGTAGGGAATAATTTTTCCTCTTACGTACGAGATTATGACTTTAGCGTGCTGTTGCTGGAGCACGCCAAGAATCAGCCCGAATTCAGCACGCCAGATAATTTTGGAGGCCTGCATGGAAAGCTGTTCAAGTGTTTCGTGAATTCAGACACTTACAAAGATCATTTCAATAAGCCGCCCGTGATATGTCTGAGTGTTTCGAGTAGCAAGACTTATCATCGGACTGAAAATCGGCATCCTGTATTGGGCGTTGAATACCAGCAAGATGAATATTCTTTAACTGACGAATATTTCAAAAAAATGGGGCTGAAGGTTCGCTACTTCATGCCTCCGAATAGTGCCGCGCCCTTGGCTTTTTATTTTGCTGGTGATTTGCTGGGTGATTACACCAATCTTGAGCTTATCAGCACCATCAGCACAATGGATACCTTCCAAAAGATTTACCGGCCTGAGATTTACAACGCGAATTCTCCAGCAGGAAAATCCTATCGACCAAGTTTGAAGCACCAGGATTACTCATTAACTCGCATTGTCTATGATCGGGAAGAGCGTAGCCGGCTGGCGATTGAGCAGGGAAGGTTTGTTGAGGAGAACTTTATCAAACCATACCAAGCTAGTCTTGAGCAGTGGTCCGTTAATTACGCTCTTTGAAGAATCAAAAACATAAGGTCATCTACTGTGAAAAAATTGTTACCCACATCAACTGCTGGCAGCTTACCTAAACCCTCTTGGCTTGCACAACCCGAAACACTTTGGTCACCTTGGAAATTGCAAGATGAGGGCTTGATCGAGGGCAAACAAGATGCTTTGCGTTTGTCACTGCAGGAACAGCAACACGCGGGTATTGATATCGTCAGTGATGGCGAACAAACGCGCCAACATTTTGTTACCACGTTTATTGAACACCTCAGCGGCGTTGATTTTGAAAACCGTAAGACCGTTAGAATTCGTGATCGCTATGATGCGAGCGTACCGACGGTCGTTGGTGCTGTTGCTCGCCAAAAACCGGTCTTTGTTGAGGATGCCAAGTTTTTACGTCGGCAAACCAAGCAACCCATCAAATGGGCTTTGCCGGGTCCCATGACCATGATCGATACGCTTTATGACAACCATTATAAAAGTCGTGAAAAATTGGCTTGGGAATTCGCCAAAATACTCAATCAAGAAGCCAGGGAGTTAGAGGCTGCTGGTGTCGATATCATCCAATTTGATGAGCCCGCATTCAATGTTTTCTTTGATGAGGTGAATGATTGGGGAGTTGCCACATTAGAAAAGGCCATTGAAGGACTTAAGTGTGAAACTGCTGTCCATATTTGCTATGGCTATGGCATCAAAGCCAATACGGATTGGAAAAAGACGCTGGGTTCAGAGTGGCGACAATATGAAGAAGCTTTTCCCAAGCTGCAAAAATCCAGTATCGATATAGTCTCACTGGAATGTCACAACTCTCATGTTCCAATGGATCTGATTGAGCTCATTCGGGGTAAAAAAGTGATGGTCGGCGCCATTGATGTGGCAGCCAACACTATTGAAACACCCGAGGAAGTAGCCAATACACTACGAAAAGCACTTCAATTTGTAGATGCCGACAAGCTCTATCCTTGCACCAACTGTGGCATGGCTCCCCTATCTCGCGAAGTTGCAAGAGGCAAGCTAAATGCTTTAAGTGCAGGCGCAGAAATCGTCCGCAGAGAGCTCTCAAACTAATTAATTCTGAGGCGGAAAATGGCCGTCGTGAGCTGCTCGCGACGGCCAAACACGGAGAATGGAGTGGGCGATTTGATCGGTTTTGATCGATGAGTCGCTTTCAACATTGGCAAAGGCCGAAGTCAGCCAACATTACCTGACTACTTCAGGCCGTCCTTAACACTTTCGATCTGCACCCAGCATTTAGTACCTACTATGTCACTTTCTAGTTCTGCTATCGAGCCATTGAGCTTTCGCGAAGCGCTCGGGCACTACGCATCCGGTATCACGGTGATTACATCACACATCGACGGCGAGCCGATTGGCTTCACTTGCCAGTCGTTCCATAGTGTGTCAATGAACCCGCCGTTGGTGTCATTCAGCGTAATGTCCAGTTCGGCCAGTTATCCCAAAATTCGCCGGGCAGGTCGATTCGCAGTGAATATCCTGTCAGATGAGCAAGTCAAGATTTCCAACCAATTCGCTCGGCGAGGCACGGACAAGTGGCACGAAATCGAATGGCGTGAATCGCCGCTGGGGAATCCGGTCATTGTCGGCAGCCTGCACTGGCTTGATTGCGAAATTCACGCCGAACACGCCGCAGGTGATCACCTGATCGTGATTGGTGAAGTGAAAGCGTTAAACCTGCAAGAAGCCGCTGCTACGCAGCCATTGCTGTATTACAAAGGACAATATTGCAACCTCGCCGCGCATAGCCCGGTTTGAGCGTTGACCTCTGCGACCGTCTTTTACGTTGCAATCAATCAAGAGCCTTGCCATCTCCCTGAATATTCCTGGCGCCGGAGCCGAAGTGGCGTTACCTAAATGGGACGGGGTGGCGATCACCCTTGGTATGCCGACGGCCTTATTTATCAGTCCGGGCTACCCGGCGGGGCCATTGCTACCTGGCCGGCTATCATGCTCTGGGGTTCGATTCAGCGCCCTGGCGTCGAATCTTTCGGCTCGAACCATTCAGGCCAGGAACTGCGGTGCCTGTTGCCCGCTTCGATGCAAGGAATCAAGGTCTGCGCCAGCACAGGTAACTGATTGGCAGATTTGGCAATCCGGTATTTGACACTGTGCACGCACTCGCGGTCGGCAAATTCGCAACGGTTGAGCTGGGTACCGCCACAGGGGCCGTTCGCCAGGCCTTTAGGGCATGTCTCGGGGCACACGTAGAGGGTCTCCTGCAAGCGGCAGCTGCCGCAGGTATCACAGCCGACCAGCGGCCGTTTGACCGTCCGTTCGACAGCATGTAGCGCATCCGCAGCCACGCCGACCTTCCAGAATGGTCGCCTCATGCTCCAGCCCAAAGTTCTGCTGAGCCATCCCGTGCGGCTGAAGAACTGGCCATGTACCGTGGAGAGTAGCGCGTATCGCAGGCGCTCCCGGGGCGTGGCGGCGACATTGGATTGCCCCATTTCCCAGGCGCCGATTGCGGGGACGAAGCATACCTCGGGCGCCCCAAGCATCTGCCAACTTGCATGCCATCGTTCGATCCAATCGGTCAGTGAGCTCATGCTCTCCCGCTGCTCGGCGATCGCCTGCTCCAACGACAGCAGTTCGTCCAGCGTATGCACACCGCACACATGAACACCGGCATAGCCCATCAATTGCAGGCCCACTATCTGCAGAGCCAGGCGCTCGAGGCTTCGTGCGCTGGCATAGGCCTGGGATACTTGCTGCTCCCTGCCCAGCAGCTCGCGCGTGGATTCGGTGATGACGATGCCGGGCACAGTCTGCAGAACGGCCGCGCGCTTGTCGCTCAGGCGCATCACGCAGGCCAGCATGGGTTTCATACGTACCTGAGCGCGCATCCAGGTCTGGGCTTCAATATGCTTGGCGGTGTCGAAACCCAGTTGCAGGGTAAAGAAATCAGCGCCAGCCAGAAGTTTTTTCTGCCCCTTCAGATATTGTGCGCCGCCTTCTTCTTCGCGGTATTTGAACGGGTTCAATGCAGCGCCCAACAGCCAGTCCGGGCAGTGCTCGCGGGCGATCTGCAGCGCGGGTACTGACTCCAGATAGCGCACTGGCGCCTGATCAGGATGATGGCCTGGCAAGCGATCGCCACTGAGCAGCAACAATTGCTCCAAGCCACGAGCCTTCATCGACTCCATCTGGAGCAGCAAGTCTGCACGCCCGCGATCCTTGCCTGAAAAGTGCAGCAAGGATGAGGCCGGATCCCCCAATGCCCCAGCGCCTTCCAAGGGGCTCAAGTCCGAATGCAGGCCGACACGATCGGCGAAGGCTGGCAGTAACGGCCAGCCTGCCAGGTGCCCGCGTTGCACGATTTGTTCAAGCGCGATCAAGCGCACAGGGGACTGTTGAGGGACGACCTCTAGCACGCAGACGAAGCGTCTTTCGTTCAGCGCCTGTTTTAATTTACTCAAGGCAGCACAGGTATGACCAAAACTCAGTCCTCGGCCGCAGCATCTTCATCGCCGTAAAACTTGACGCCCAGCTGGATGCGTTCGCGGCCGCTTTCCTGACGGTGCCGATTTGTGTCGCGCAAAGAGTAGACGCAACCGCAATACTCCTGTTGATAGAAGTTCTCGCGCTTGCTGATTTCGATCATGCGCGCCGACCCGCCGCCTTTGCGCCAGTTGTATTCCCAATAAAGCATGTCCGGATAGTGCGAAGCAGCACGCACGCCGCAATCATTGATCTGCTGCATGTCCTTCCAGCGCGAGATACCCAGCGAGCTGGTGATGACCCGGAAACCATGTTCATGAGCATACAGCGCCGTGCGCTCGAAACGCATGTCGAAGCACATGGTGCAGCGTATACCGCGCTCCGGTTCATTTTCCATGCCTTTGGCGCGTTCAAACCAATTGTCGCGATCATAATCGGCGTCGATGAAGGGAACGCCAAATTCTTCAGCAAAGCGGATGTTTTCCTGCTTGCGCAGTTCGTATTCCTTCAGCGGATGAATATTGGGATTGTAAAAGAAGATCGCGAAGTCGATGCCGGACGCCTGAATGGCTTCCATCACTTCGCCCGAACAGGGGGCGCAGCAGGAATGCAGCAGCACCTTGTTGTGTCCGTCGGGCAAGGCCAGCGACTTGCGTTCGGTTGTGGATGCCATGAGAACTCTCCATGAAATGCGCCCGCGCTCGCCGGACTGCGTAACCCGGCATTATCGCCCTCGGTCTGGCCTCATGAACATGGATATGTTTTCATGGTTTTATGAATAATATTCATAGGACTTGTCACCAGGACGGATCAAGCAACGACGGGCCTCTTCGCCTGCTCGATGAAAGCCCGCAGATAATCGATGCTCACATCAGCCTCGCGTGCGCCCAGGTAGATGTTCTTGGCAATGCCGTTCTTGCCGAGCCGAACCGGAACCACATCCATCGTGTCCGCGTATTCCTGCACCAGCCAGCGTGGCAGCGCTGCCACGCCGCGTCCGCTGGCCACCATCTGCAACATGATGTCGGTGGTCTCGATGGCTTTATGGCGCTTGGGCGTGATACAGGCCGGCGTGAGGAACATGCTGTAGATGTCAAGACGATCCACCGGCACTGGGTAAGTCACGAGTACCTCGTTGGTTAACTGTTTGGGCTTGACGTACTCTTCCTTGGCGAGCTTGTGGCTGCCAGCCACGACCAACACTTGCTCGTAGTCGAACACCGGCTCGAACACCAGGCCGGGCTTGTCTAGCGGATCGGGCGTGACCAGCAAGTCGATTTCATACCCGAACAAGGCGCCGATGCCGCCAAACTGAAATTTCTGTTTCACGTCCACGTCCACATCCGGCCACGCCGCCAGGTAAGGCGACACCACCTTCAGCAACCACTGATAACAAGGGTGGCACTCCATGCCAATGCGCAGCGCGCCACGCTCGCCCTGAGCGAACTGGCGTAGACGTTCTTCCGCCAATGCCAACTGCGGCAGCACCCGGTTGGCCACGGCCAGCAGGTATTGCCCGGCCTGGGTCAAGCGCAGGTTGCGGCCTTCGCGCAGCCAGATGTCGGTGCCCAATTGCTGTTCCAGCTTCTTCATGCTGTGGCTTAAAGCCGACTGGGTCACGTGCAGGACGCCTGCAGCCGCGGTCAGCGAACCTTGTTTTTCCACCTCTTGTACGATGGATAAATGAATACGATCAATCATAATAAATGAGTAAAATTCATGTTTCTCTAAGATAAACCAATTTTACTTCATCATTTGTTTTACAGTAAAAAGAGCACCCAATGCAGTAAAGACTGAGTGATTGGTGTTCGTTTGCTTGCTGAGTTGACCCGGTCAGTTTGACCCGCCAATCCCATACTCAATTTTGTTAGCAGGATTGTGTTTTAAACGTGGATCAATTTCGTGTGCAAATTATGCGGCAAAGTGGGTGAAATTTGGACGCAAATCAACAGGTGGCCGGACCGGTTGAAGCGCGTTCTATCAATTGCGGCGTTGCCGTGATACGCATTGCGGCCGATTGGCCCGGCTTGCCGATCAGGTCCAGCAGCAGAGCGACGGCCATTTCGGCGGCGCTGACCGTGGGTACGGCCACCGTCGTCAGGGCCGGACGCGAAAGGCGCGCCCATTGAATGTCGGTGATGCCGATGATCGAAATATCGTCGGGTACCTTCAATCCCAGGTCGGCCGCAGCGTTCAAAGCGCCAAGCGCCGGCAGATCATTGCTGGCAAAAATGGCGGTCAGCTGCGGATGCGCTTCGAGCAAGGCTTTCGCGCTTTCATAGCCGGCCTCTACCGAGTCTTCGATGTAGCGCGTCCGGTTCTGAGGATGTTTTTGTCCGACCGCGCCGCAGGCGGACAGATATCCTTTGTAGCGTTCGGCGTGTATGCCGTTGATCTTGCTGCCAACCAGCGCGCCAATATGCTGGTGGCCCAAGCCGATGAGATGGCGTCCCGCGATCGCGCCTGCTTCAAAAAAATCCACGGCGATGCAGGGCAGTTCAGGCGGTGCATCCGGTTTTTCCCACATGCAGAGCACCACTGGAGCGCCGCGCTGCTCGGTTTTCTTCAGGTCGTCGATGGACAGGTTGGCGTTCATTACCAGCACGCCTTCGGACAACGTGCCTGCGATCTGGTCGAGATAGGCGCGCCCC
The DNA here is from genome assembly GCF_001584185.1 of Collimonas pratensis. Taxonomy (GTDB): domain Bacteria; phylum Pseudomonadota; class Gammaproteobacteria; order Burkholderiales; family Burkholderiaceae_D; genus Collimonas; species Collimonas pratensis. The sequence continues at coordinate 387,549 of NZ_CP013234.1, forward strand.
GTTTCCGGGTCGTCATTGGTGTTGCAGACAATCAGAAATCGTCCGCTGGCGCGCGCTGCGCGTTCAGCGGCCAGTGCAAATTCGGGATAAAAAGGATTGGCAATGCTGGATACCATCAGGGCCAATGTTGGCGCACATCCTTCTGCTAGTGCGCGAGCGGTGAGATGCGGACGATATCCCAACTGTTCGACTGCCGCGAGAACGCGCAAGCGGGTCTGCTCGCCGACCTTGCCGCGTTTGCGCAAGACATTGGAGACTGTCGCGGACGTCACGCCGGCCAGGGAGGCGACTTCAGAAAGAGTAGGCATGGGGGTGGAGGAAAATTTGAGCTCTCGTATTCAACCGTCTATCACCGACATTGTCAACGAGGCATATCGCACGGATCGAATCCCCCCAGCCGATGGCAGCGCTCGGGATCAAAAATGTTGTTGCAAACTCAGCGTTGAACTGTGTCGCAATTTCGATTGCACAGAAAAAAGAAGGTTGGTATTATCGAGCGAAATGATCGATACCAACGGCGTCATTTTCAGAATAACAACGTGGAGACAATATCAATGAAGTTCAAAAAAAGCAGCAGCATTTTTTTTTGGAACACCAGGTTAAGCGCTTAACCTATTAATCCTTTCCCATTCAAACCAGGCGGCATGCAAGCCATCAGCTGGTTCAAGCAGATTGAACGGCTGGGATCGCGGCGCTAACCGACACTGCTTGTTTGGGCAATTTCACAGTCTAGTTTTGTCAACTTCCGCAAGGAAAGGGACTTATGGCCAGCATTTCTTTGCGTTCGCTGCAAAAATCCTATGGCAGCGCCGCTCCCATCATTCGCAATGTCGACCTCGAAATCGGCGAGCATGAATTCTGTGTATTTCTAGGACCGTCCGGCTGTGGCAAATCTACGTTGTTGCGTATCATTGCAGGCCTCGAAGATCCAAGCGACGGCGAGCTGCTGATCGACGGCAAGCCAATGAACGATGTACCTTCGGCGCAGCGCTCAGTGGCCATGGTATTTCAGAGCTATGCGCTGTTTCCGCACATGACGGTGTTCGAAAACATGAGTTTCGGTTTGACCCTCGCCAAATTGCCGAAGGCGGAAATCGAACAAAAGGTGAGGGAGGCCGCGCGCATCTTGCAGCTTGAAGAACTGCTAAAGCGTAAACCCAAGGAATTATCAGGAGGCCAGCGCCAACGGGTGGCGATCGGCCGCGCCATCGTCCGTCGGCCGGGCGTGTTCCTGTTCGACGAGCCGCTGTCCAACCTCGATGCTACCTTGCGCAGCCAGACTCGCATCGAGATCGCGCGCTTGCATCGGCAATTCGAGCGTGCCAGCGTGATTTATGTGACGCATGACCAGGTCGAAGCGATGACCCTGGCCGACCGTATCGTGCTGCTGCACGCCGGCGCCGATACCGCAGCTTTCGGCAGCGTTGCACAAGTGGGTACGCCGATGGAGCTGTATCACCATCCGAAGAATCGTTTTGTCGCCGGCTTTATCGGCTCGCCGCGGATGAACTTCCTGCCAGCGGTGGTGACCCGTATCGATCCTGGCGAGGTGACTGTGCGGCTGTCCGATACAGACGAAACAGTGCAGGTGCATGCGTTCGATCCGTCGTTGCAGCAAGGACAAGCGGTGACGCTAGGCATCCGCCCCGAGCATCTCGACAGCAGCGATACGACATCTGCCGGTTTGACGCGGGAAGTAGTCCTGGTCGAGCGCCTGGGGGAGCAGACCTACGTCCATCTGGAGCAGCCGGGCGGCCAGCCGCTGGTCGCCAAGGCGCCAGGAAACACTTCGATACAGCGCGGCGAGCGCTTGCGCTTCGGCATTTCCGCCGCTTGCACCTATTTGTTCGACGCCAGCGGTGTCGCCATTGCCAAGCCTGCGACTGTGGCAATGGCTGCCTGACAGGCGTTACCACCTCAATTACAACAACGACCACAACCATGGAGCGAGATTCATGTCGATACGATTAGGGGTCTGTTACTACCCTGAACACTGGCCCGAAGCAATCTGGCGCAGCGATGCGCAACGCATGGCGGCGCTGGGCATCAAGCAAGTACGCATTGGTGAATTCGCGTGGAGCCGGATTGAACCCTCACCCGGACAATATCAATGGGACTGGCTGGACCGTGCGATCCAGGTGCTGGCCGATGCCGGCCTGGAAGTCGTCATGTGCACGCCGACGGCGACGCCGCCGAAGTGGCTGATTGACCAGCATGCGGATATCCTGCCGGTGGCTGCCAACGGCAGGGCGCGGGGCTTCGGTTCGCGCCGCCATTACGATTTTTCCTCGCCATCGTATTTCAAGGAATCGCAACGCATCGTCACTCTCCTGGCGCAACGTTATGGCAGGCATCCGGCAATCACCGCCTGGCAAGTGGATAACGAATATGGCTGCCATCATACGGTGGTGAGCTATTCGGCGGCGGCACAGCAGGGGTTTCGCCGCTGGCTGCAGCAGCGCTATCACACCATAGACGCGCTCAACCAGGCTTGGGGTACCGTATTTTGGAGCGCCGAGTACCGCAGTTTCGACGAAATCGACGCGCCGGTCGGCACCGTGACGGAAGCGCATCCTTCGCATCGCCTGGATTACCGCCGCTTTGCGTCCGATGAAGTGGCGCGCTATAACCGCATGCAAGTCGATATCCTGAGAGCGCATGCGCCAGGACGGGTGATGGTGCACAATTTTATGCAAATGTTTACCGAATTCGACCACTATCCGGTGGCGGCGGATCTCGATGTCGCCAGCTGGGACAGTTATCCGCTCGGCGCTCTGGAAGAACTGTGGTTCGCGCCGGAAATCAAAGCCCGCTGGCTGCGCACTGGCCATCCTGACTTCGCTTCCTTTAATCACGATTTGTACCGGGGCATGTCGGCGCAACCGTTCTGGGTGATGGAGCAGCAGCCGGGGCCGGTGAACTGGGCGCAATGGAATCCGAATCCTCTGCCGGGCATGGTGCGCCTGTGGAGTTGGGAAGCCTTTGCGCACGGCGCCGGCTGCGTCTCCTATTTCCGCTGGCGGCAAGTGCCGTTCGCCCAGGAACAAATGCATGCAGGCCTGAATACGCCCGATAATCGTCTCGACATCGGCGGCCATGAAGCGCAGCGCGTGGCCGAGGAAATACAGCAGGTCGAGCAGGCGGCAGGAGCGCTGCAGCAACCGCGCGGCAAGGTCGCGCTGTTGTTCGATTACGCCGCCAAGTGGTTGTTCGAGATCCATCCGCAGGGGGCGGATTTCCATTATCCGCAGGTCGCCTTTGAATATTATTCTGCCTTGCGTTCGCTTGGCCTGGACGTGGATATTGTTCCGCTCAGCGCAGAGCTTGATGGCTATGCCATGATCGTGGTGCCGCCATTGCCTGTGCTGCCGGCCGACCTGGCCGCGCGGCTGAAGGCGAGCGGTGCGCAGGTATTGCTCGGGCCGCGTAGCGGCTCCAAGACCGCTTCTTTGCAAATACCGGCGAATCTGCCGCCAGGCCTTTTGCAGGAAATATTGCCGATACGCGTATGGCGCGTCGAATCGATGCGACCCAACGTGACGGAACCGGTTGAGAGCGGCGGACGGCAAGGCAAGGCATATCACTGGCGCGATCTGATCGAGGCCGGCGACGGTGTGAAGGTGGTCGCCGCCTTCGGCGACGGTCATCCTGCGATTCTGCAACATGAGCGCTTGCACTATCTGGCCAGCGTGTTCGATGCCGATTTCACCTGTGACTATTTCGAACGGGCCGCGCTTGCTGCCGGCCTGGCGCCGGAGCGCTTGCCGGAAACCTTGCGCATCAGCCATCGAGGCGGGTTGACGTTCGCCTTCAACTACGGGAGTCAGTCGTGTGTTGTGCCGCACGGCGAGCATGCGGAATTCATTGTCGGCGCCAGTCCGCTTGCGGCACAGGGAGTCGCCATCTATCGCAGTCGGCATTAAAAATTTGGCAAGCAGATTGTTTTTTATGAACCATAATAATTAGGAGACAAGTATGAAAAAGCTGTTTTGCACGAGTTTACTGGCAGCCTTGCTGGTTTCAGCATTGGGTTCGGCTGCGGCCGGCACCCTGGCCGTGAATATCGCCTACAAAGGCGCCAGCCAACGCGCGGTATGGCAATCGACTTTGGACGAATTCAAGAAGGCCAATCCGGATGTCGATATCAAGGCGGCGTTCGTGGAGGAGGAGGCGTACAAGGTGCAACTGCCGGGCTGGCTGTCGACCCAGGCGCCGGACGTCATCAATTGGCATAACGGCGAGCGCATGGCGTTTTACGCCAGCCGCGGCTTGCTGGAAGACCTGAGCGAAGATTGGAAGAAAAACAAATGGGATGAGGTCTATGCCTCGACCAAGGATGCTTCGTCTTACAAGGGCAAGCAATACGCGCTGCCGACTGTATATTATTCCTGGGGCTTGTTTTATCGCAAAGACGTGTTCAAGACAGCCGGCATTGCCGCAGAACCGAAAACCTGGGAAGAGTTGCTCGACGCCTGCAACAAATTGAAGGCGGCCGGCGTTACCCCATTCGCGGTCGGCGGGCGCGATTCCTGGACTTTGGCAGGCTGGTTTGATTATCTGGATCTGCGTCTGAATGGCAATGTTTTCCATCAGCAGTTGATGGCCGGTGAAATTCCTTATACCGATGCGCGCGTTAAAAAGGTGTACACCGCCTGGAAAACCCTGATCGACAACAAATATTTCATCGATAATTCGCTATCTTACGATCTCGACGGCGCCCAGCCGTTCCTGTTCCAGGGCAAGGCGGCCATGATGTTGATGGGGACTTTCATTGCCAAGGGATTTCCGCCAAAACTGGCTGCCAACATGGGATATTTCCAATTCCCTATCATCGACGCGAAGATTCCTACCGCCGAGGATGGCCCGGCAGAATCGATCCATATTCCAAGCAAGGCGCGCAACAAGGTTGACGCCCATCGTTTCCTCGCCTTTGTCGGCACGCCGGCCATCAGCGCCAAGCTTGCCGAGGGGCTGGGGTCGTTGCCGGCCAATAGCAAATCGCCAGAACCGACCGAATCGATTTCACGCATCGGCTTCCAGATTCTATCGAACACCAAGGGCGGTATCGCACAATTCTATGATCGCGACATGACCAAGGAAATGGCGGACGAAGGTATGAAGGGCATGCAGAAATTCATCAGTGACCCAGGCAAGATCGATGAAGTGCTCAACGAACTCGAACAAAGCCGCAAGCGTATCTACAAGAAAAGCTGAGCACCTGTACCAGATCCGTCCCAATAACGGATGCTCCTCAGTACCCGCGAAGGGGCAAGTGCCGCATTGCCTTGCGCTTGCCCCCTAGTGCAACATTTTTGTGCTGTAACCTGTTCAACGGGAGTTGATTGCCATGCCCGCCCAAACGCCTGTCATTACGCCAGCAAGGCCGCAACCCTCCGATCTTGCGGCGGCTAGCAAGCCGCGCCGGCGCAGCACTGCCTCCAGAAGGAACCGCGCCGCAATCTGGTTCCTGGCGCCGGCCTGTCTGATGACGGCCGTGTATGTGCTGTATCCGATCTTTTACACAATTTATCTCAGCTTCTTTAATTGGGACGGCATGATGAAACCCGAGTTCATCGGGCTTGCGAATTATGTCGAGATGCTGCATGCGCCGACATTTCATGTCGCGCTGAAAAACAATCTGACCTGGCTACTGCTGTTTTTGCTGGCGCCTCCGGCAGGCCTGATCGCGGCGCTCTACCTGAATCAGAAGGTGCGCGGCATACGCTTGATCAAGACATTGTTTTTTGCGCCCTTTGTTTTATCGGGCGTGGTGGTCGGGCTGATCTTCAGCTGGTTTTACGATCCGACGTTTGGCTTGCTCACGCTCTTGCTTGGGCATGGCGTACCCGTATTGGGCGACCCGCGCTATGTCACGTTCGGCATCATCTTCGCCGCGCTGTGGCCGCAGACGGCGTATTGCATGATCCTGTTTCTTACCGGACTGACCTCGATCAACGCCGACCAGGTAGAGGCGGCGCGCATGGAGGGAGCCAAAGGCTGGAGCATGCTGCGCTACGTCATTCTTCCGCAACTCAGGTCAACAACCTTCATGGCGTTTGTGGTGACTATCATTGGCGCACTGCGCAGTTTCGATCTTATTTCCGTCATGAGCAGCGGCGGTCCATTCGAAAGCTCGACCGTGCTGGCTTATTACACCTATGACCAAGCGATCAAATACTATCGCCAAGGCTATTCGGCAGCGATTGCTGTTACCTTGTTTGCCATCATGCTGATCTACATCGTTTATCAATTGCGCCGCCTGTTGCGCGACGAACGCTAAGGGAGTTGCCATGTTTCCCATGCCCATAGAAAAATGGAAGGCGTCCAATCGCATCCTGTACAAACTGTCGTTGCCGGTCGCCTTGCTGATATGGCTGCTGCCGATATTGGCAGTGCTGGTGACTTCGGTACGTTCTACCGACGAACTGATGGAAGGCAATTATTGGGGCTGGCCTAAAGATTTCGCCATGCTGGATAATTATCGTGAAGCGCTCACCGCGTCGCCGATGTTGCATTACTTCTGGAACAGCTGCCTGATCACCATACCGTCGGTGATCGGCGCTATTGCATTGGCCTCCATGGCCGGTTATGCGCTGTCGACCTACAAATTCCGAGGTAATACCTTGTTGTTCGCTACTTTCGTGGCATGCAATTTTGTGCCGCAGCAGATTCTCATGATTCCCGTGCGCGAGATCTCCGTGTCGCTGGGCTTGTTTAATACGGTGAGCGGCTTGATTCTTTTTCATGTCGCCATGCAAACCGGTTTTTGCACGCTGTTCCTGCGTAACTTTATCAAGCAATTGCCTTACGAAATGATCGAAGCGGCACGCATCGAGGGGGCCGGCGAGTGGACGGTTTTCTATCGTATCGTGCTGCCGTTGATCAGACCAGCACTGGCGGCCCTGGCCGTCCTGGTCTTCACGTTTGTCTGGAACGATTATTTCTGGGCGTTGTGCCTGACTCAGGGCGACGATGTCGCGCCGATTACGGTTGGCGTGGCGGCGCTCAAGGGGCAATGGACCACAGCATGGAATCTGGTCTCGGCCGGATCGATTCTGGCTGCGATACCTTCCGTACTCCTGTTCTTTCTAATGCAAAAGCAGTTTGTCGTTGGCCTTACATTCGGGGCCAGTAAGGGCTGATTCGCTACCAATGCCGCTTGCAACTGGTCTTGCACGAATACCCGGTTGACGCCAGCTTGCCCAGCCCGATGCATACTGGCATGGCCTGCATGTCAATATATTGTTTATTACTCCCCGATGCCTTGGTGTCGCTATGCCATGCGCGGCTGTGGCGGCGACATCCGGTCAGGGAAATCTCAGGCTTGGGCCAACATTGCCTGATCCACACGGCAATACGTCCGGATGCATGGGGCCGCTGATTGACAAGGCCAATGCGCCCCCGCTTCGATAGGTTGCGAACTAGACTGAATGCTTGGTTTTCCCCGATATAGAATTCGCCCTTTTGGGGAAATTTGTCGTGAGCAGGTATTTTGCTTTTTGAAATGCCGCCAATGGACCAGCTGCGCGGGCATTACGGGGAATAATCAGACGCTGGCATGCGCCGGATTTTTACACATAAACACGCTCAGTTTTCGCGACCAATGGCAACGGGGGAATCTGGTTCTCGGCCCAGTTGTTGTCGATCGAATTGGGGAGGGGGCGGGTGCAGCACAGTCCGTTTCCTCAAGACGTTGCCTTTATGGGGGTGCGGCGGCGCACAATGACTATTTATTGACTTTGGTTTTTTGGTTCTATATATTTATAAAACCAGATGCAGGGTAAGTATTTGGCTTAATTTTTTATGGCAAATCAGTAAGCCGAAGAATTGAGCAATGTCATACATCTGCTTTAATGAATTGGAGAGCGCCTTCCGAAAGCTGGGGGAGGGACACCATTTTTTTTATTTATATCGGTACTTTAAACATAAAAAACATCTACTGCTGGCTCTAACATTTGTATTCGATTCGAATGAATACATCCCTAAGGTGCACAAATTTAGCTGATGTTGTTTATGCCAATTTGGTTGGATACGGAAAGTTATTTAACTTGCTCGAGTTTTATGAGAAAAATGATATGCAGCTAGCAAGCAGCACCGAAATGGTCGAGTTCTCACCGCCTGCAGATACTCTGGAAAGTATTCTTTCCCTGAGCAATGTGACTAAACGCTTTCCCGGTGTACTAGCCTTGGATCGCGTCAGTTTCGATCTCAAAAAAGGGGAGGTTCACGCCATCTGCGGAGAAAATGGTGCAGGTAAATCGACGCTGATGAAAATAATCAGCGGCGTATATCGGGCGGATCAAGGGGCTATCATTTACAAGGGTAGCGAGTGCCGTTTTGAATCCAGCACAGAAGCCCAGATCGCCGGTATTGCGATCATTCATCAGGAACTGAACCTGGTTCCACATTTGTCTGTTGCCGAAAACATTTTCCTGGCGCGTGAGCCGAAGAAGGGGCTGTTCGTCGACCGGAAGAAGATGAATGCAAACGCGCAGATATGCCTTGACCGCTTGAAGGTAAACATCAAGCCAGCCGATCTCGTCAAATCTCTTTCGATCGCCCAGCAACAGATGGTGGAGATCGCCAAGGCGTTATCCTTGAATGCCGAGGTGCTGATCATGGATGAACCCACCTCATCCCTGACTGAAACAGAAACCGGGCAACTATTCAACATCATCAATGATTTAAAGCGCAACGGCGTAGGCATTGTTTATATTTCGCATCGTTTAGACGAACTGCGGCACATCGTCGATCGCGTGACTGTCATGCGAGATGGAAAATTCGTCAGCACAGACAATTTCAGCGAAATCACGATCGATAAAATTGTTTCGAAGATGGTTGGCCGGGCACTTGAAGATGCCTTTCCGGAGCGGAAGTCCACTCCTACAGAAAAGACGCTGCTAACCGTACGTAATCTGTCAAGGCAAGATGATTTCGGCCCGATCGATTTCGCGCTGCGCCAAGGGGAGATTCTTGGCTTTGCGGGATTGATTGGGGCGGGCAGAACGGAGGTCGCACGCGCCATTTTTGGTGCGGATCCTGTTTCTTCTGGCCAGATTTATCTGGGTGAAACCGAACTGAAAATCACATGTCCCGTTGACGCCATCAAGCACGGCATCGCCTATCTTTCGGAAGATCGGAAAAGTCATGGTCTTGCGATCAACATGTCTTTGGCAAGCAACATCACTTTAACCAATATGCCTGCTGTCACGGACCGTTTCGGTTTCATCAAGTTTGGACAAGAAGAAACGGCCGCACAGACATACATAGACGCCCTCGGAATCAAGACGCCATCCACGCAGAAGATCGTGAAAAACCTTTCGGGCGGCAATCAGCAAAAGATCGTAATCGCCAAGTGGCTGTTTCGCGGGTCACGAATACTTTTTTTTGACGAACCAACGCGCGGTATTGATGTCGGCGCGAAATTTGCGATTTATCAATTGCTCGATGAGCTTGCTGCAAAAGGCATCGGCGTCGTCATGATTAGTTCAGAGCTTCCGGAAATTCTGGGAATGACTGATCGCGTTGCTGTTTTTCATGAAGGAAAAATTGCTGTAATCCTTAACACGCGAGAAACATCTCAGGAAGAAATCATGCACCATGCCTCCGGCAGAAATACTGGAAACAGTTAATAGCACTGAAAACAAAAAATAGAATAATTCGGAGACAACAATGAATGACAAGCAAAAAGACTTGATACAAAAATTCGCTGCGCTCGGCAGCCTGGTGGTTCTGGGACTGGTATTTTCACTGACGAGCGATGCATTTTTTACGTTGAACAATGGCATGAGTGTGGCATTACAGGTTACCTCTATCGCCATTTTGGGAATAGGCGCGACCTGCGTGATCATTACCGGAGGTATTGATTTGAGCGTCGGCTCTGTGCTCGCATTGGCTGGGGTCATTGCAGCGATGGTTGTCAAGGCGGGAATGCCAGTGCCGGTCGGGATGCTCTGTGGCCTTGCGGTAGGTGCTGTATGTGGGGGGCTCAACGGTTTGTGCATTACGCAGTTGAAACTGCCGCCATTTATTGCGACCCTCGGCATGATGCTGGTGGCACGAGGCGTAGCGCTGCAGGTCACCGGCGCCCGCCCGGTATCCGGGCTCCCGGAAGAATTTGGCACGCTGGGTAACGGCACGCTGTTTCGTATTGTGAAGGAAACCACTGGTCCGTTTCCCGACGTAGTATTTCCTGGTATCCCCTATCCGGTCATCCTGATGGTAGTGATAGCGATTGTCATTTCCATCATGTTGAGCCGCACCCAATTCGGGCGGCATATCTATGCGGTTGGCTCAAATGCTGAGGCGGCTCGATTGTCAGGTGTAAAGGTCGCACGCGTCACGCTTTGGACTTACGTCATTTCAGGAACCCTGGCGGGCCTTACCGGCTGCGTACTCATGTCGCGTCTTGTGACGGCACAACCGAATGAAGGTGTCATGTATGAACTCGATGCGATCGCGAGTGCGGTGATTGGCGGTACATCATTGATCGGTGGCATCGGCACGATTTCGGGTACAGCCATCGGCTCCTTCGTGATCGGCATTCTGCGTAACGGTCTCAATATGAACGGTGTATCCAGTTTCGTTCAGCAAATCATTATCGGCTTGGTCATCCTGCTGACGGTATGGATTGATCAGATGCGTAACCGCCGTTGAAAACATCGACGCAAGGCGAGGCGCTTCGCATCGCCGTGTGACGTTGTAATTAAGAGCAGTACCCATTCAATATAAAACGAGGAGATGGAATATGGAGATCGTGAAGAAATTTTCTTTGGGCATGTTGGCTGCCACCGTGGCGTTTTCTATGAGTACGAGCACAGCTTTCGCGGCAGGCGGTGAAATTGCAGTGATTGTGAAAACCTCGAGTTCAAACTTCTGGCAGAACGTTCAAAAGGGTAGCTTGGCATCAATTAAGGAGGCGAAAGGCTATACGCTGTCCTTTCAAGGGCCTGCATCTGAGTCTGCCGTGGCAGATCAGGTCAATATGGTTGAGAACGCGGTCAACCGGAAAGTGGCGGGGATAGTGTTAGCGCCATCTGACGAAAATGCATTGATTCCGGCAATCAAGAAGGCGTGGGAAGCCAAGATTCCGGTAGTTCTGATCGACTCAAAAATATCCGACTCGGGCAAACAGTATTACCAGTCGTTCCTTGCAACGGACAACGAGGCTGCCGGTGCGCTTTGCGCAAAGGAACTGATCTCCAAAGTGGGCAATACCGGAAAGATCGCGATCATGTCGTATGTCGCAGGGGCAGGATCCGAAATTGGACGCGTCGGGGGCTTTACTAAATACATTCAAGCCAATTCAAAATTGAAGATCGTAGGTCCTTTCTACTCGCAATCGCAGATGGCGAACGCGTTGAACCAGACCACTGACGTACTTGCTGCGAATCCGGATCTGGTGGGCATTTTTGGCGCCAATGAGCCGACAGCGATCGGGATGGCGCGCGCTATTACTCAAGCCGGAAAAGCTGGCAAGGTGACGGCGGTTGGCTTTGATGGCAATCAAGATGAACAAGGTTTCGTTAAGGATGGCACGCTGTATGCGATTGCTGTGCAGGGGTCATATCAAATGGGCTCTCTTGGCGTAAAAACGCTGATCGGCGTCATCGAAGGAAAATCGACACCGAAATTCGTGAACACCGGTGTTGTCATTGTCAATAAAAAGAATATTGATCAGCCTGAAGCTCAAAACGTTTTGTATTAAGCGTGGACGTTCCGCATTCCGTTTCCGCAGTATGGTCCTGGTTTTCCATGATCGGGAAGAACTGTAAAACGGACCGCGGTCATGCCCCTCCTTCACCCTAAAAGTGGAAGAGGGGAGTGTGTTGCGCTCGCCAAATTTGTTGATTGAAAAAAACAGGATAAAGAAATGATGAAAAGCCTTATCTGTGAAAGACCAGGAGTCCTTCGTATGGAGCAGAGGCCGATGCCCGTACGAAATCCTGGCGACGTATTGATCCGTGTCAAGCGTGTCGGAATCTGCGGAACCGACATGCATATCTATCGTGGCACTCAACCTTATCTTGACTACCCTAGAGTCATGGGACATGAACTGGCGGGCGAGGTGGTTGAAGCGCCTGCCGCATCGGGCTTATCGACAGGCGATACAGTGTATGTCATGCCATATATGGCATGCGGCGCATGTGTGGCGTGTAGGAAAGGAAAAACCAACTGCTGCACAAATATTCAAGTGCTGGGTGTGCACCGTGACGGCGGTCTGGCCGAATATACGTCTATCCCGTCGCAATTTGTATTTAAGGCAGAAGGCATCTCGCTTGACGACGCGGCAATGATCGAATTTCTCGCCATCGGTGCACATGCAGTTCGTCGTGCGGCGATACAACCTGGACAGAATGCTCTAGTGGTAGGGGCGGGACCGATCGGTATCGCCGTGGCATTGTTTGCCCGATTGCGAGGAGCGAAGGTTTGCATGCTCGATACGCGCGCAGACCGCCTCCAATTCTGTCGTGAAATATTGCAAATTCCGTCCACTATTGAAGTCGGCGAAAACGACAAGCTGCAATTGGCAGAGTTTACCCAACAAGATTTTTTTGACGTGGTGTTTGATGCTACCGGCAATGCAAAAGCGATGGAGCGCGGATTTGAATTTGTCGCACATGGTGGAACTTATGTTTTTGTTTCGATCGTGGGCGGCAACATCTCTTTTTCTGACCCCGAGTTTCATAAGCGCGAAATCGCTCTGCTTGGCAGCCGCAATGCGACCACGGAAGACTTCGAGGAAGTCTTGGCAGCAATGCGTGCAGGGTTGGTGCCGACTCGTTCGCTTAATACGCACCGCACCACGCTGGACGAGCTTCCTGCGATTTTTTCGCTGTGGATGGAGCCCTCCGCCGGAGTGATCAAAGCAATCGTCGACTGCTGAACTGACTAGTTAATGAATCCAATACTACAATTTGGTACAAGCCGTTTCCTACAAGCCCATGCTGACTTGTTTGTCGGCGAGGCGCTAGACAGTGGTGATGCGCTCGGCTGTATTACTATCGTCCAGACCAGCGACAGCGTGGAGAGCGCACGACGAGTTGCCGCGTTCAACCGGTCGGAAGGATTTCCAGTGCGAATACGCGGATGGCAGGATGGCGCGGCGATCGATGTCGAGCAGCGTGTCACGTCAGTGACCGAGGCGCTGCAAGCGAATCGCGACTGGCGCCTAATTCTTAAGCGGGTTGCCGGCGAAGTGCAGGTCATTTTGTCAAATACTGCAGATCAAGGCTATAAGTTGTCCGACACGGACAATGTCGCCTTGCTCGAGACCGATGAGGTTCCGGTCAGCTTCCCGGCGAAGCTGGTCGTATTGCTGTACGCCCGTTTTAAACACAATGCAGCACCGATTACCCTGTTTCCATGCGAGTTGGTAACCCGCAACGGCGATTTCCTGCGAGGACTGGTCACCACGCTTGCGCGGCAATGGAATCTAAGTGCCGGATTTCTGACCTATCTTGAACATGAATGTATCTGGGTCAATTCCCTTGTGGACCGTATCGTATCGGAATCGATCGAGCCGGTCGGTGCAGTAGCGGAACCCTATGCTCTTTGGGTTATCGAGAATCAGCAGAAAATGACGTTGCCCTGCCGGCATCCGAAGATGATCGTCACCGACAATCTGGAACGTTATGAGCGGCTTAAGTTGTTTTTGCTGAACCTGGGGCACAGTTATCTTGCGGAGCAATGGCTGCTTTGCGCCCGTCCCGCCAATGAAACTGTCCTGCAGGCAATGTCCGATGCGTACCTGTCAACGCAACTGGAAGCCGTGTGGGAGGAGGAGGTGTTACCGGTATTCGTTGCGCTCGGCGAAGAATCCGTTGCGCGCAGCTATCTGACCCAGGTAAGGGAACGTTTTCTCAATCCCTTCCTCGCCCACCGTTTGTCCGATATTGCGCAGAACCATGTGGAAAAAAAGAAACGGCGCTTCGAGCCCGTGCTGACGCTGGCCAACGGACTTGGCCTGTCGATCCAGCAGGCGCGGCTGCGTACTGCCTTGGCCGGAGATAAATAATGAACGGTGAATTTTGGTCCATCGGCGAGTGCATGCTGGAAATACAGGACGGCGGCAGCGATACGCTCCGGATAACAGCTGCCGATGATACATATAGCACCGCTGTTTATTTCAAACGCATGCTGCCGTCCGTCGTCGTACGCTACGTGAGTGCACTGGGTCAAGATGCAGTCAGCCAGCGCATGCGTCAGCATATCTGCGCTCATGATGTGGATGACTCTCTCATCGCTGCTCTGCCGGGTCGGTTATCTGGCTGCACGCTGGTCAGGGTTGGCGGCTGTCGCGTCAGCCGAACGAGGCTGCCGTCTGGCCGTCCGTGTTGTCAGTCATAGGGGAGCGATTATTCAGCGTGTCGCGATGGAAGATCTTGATTGTAGTTCTGAGGCGTAACGAAATTTGGTTCTTTACTGGTAAAATACTATGCTACTTACTTTTAATTCTGATGTAGCACCGACGAAGCATAAGCGCGGCGCTGCGACTACACAGTCAAAATCGGATGTCAAAACCGCCCACAATATTCAAACGGACGACCAACCTGTTATTGGGGTTCATTGCCAAGAACATGGTTGTAGGGGACCTGCTGCCCTCAGAGCAGTATATGACAACCGTATGCCAGGCGAGCCGAACTGTGGTCCGCAGTGCAATTGCCTACCTGCACACCCGCCGATTGATCAACGGACTGACGGAACGCCAGTTGATCAGGCAGCCGATAGCCGAGGATTATTTCGATGTGTCGGAACTGGAGTCAGGCTTGGAACGCATCCAGCAAGTCATGATGGAACGAGTGTTCCAGAAGGACATGCAACCTGGAGCGGAGTTCTCGGAAGTGGAGCTGGCGCGCGAAGCTGGGACAAGTACAGTCAGCGTCAGGGAGTTCCTGATCGGCTTTTCCCGCTTTGGATTGATCGAGAAGAAACCCCGGGGCGGCTGGCGCCTGTGCGCATTCGATCCCTCGTTTGCCAGAGAGTTGGCGGATATGCGGCAGATGTTCGAAATTGCTGCGATCGAGCATCTCTGCAGCCTGCCGCCGTCCGATCCTGCGTACAAGGAACTCGAGCGCCTGATCGCCAAACATCAACGGCTGGTACCGAAAATCAAGACTCGTTATGGGGAGTTTCCAGCACTCGACCGCGAGTTTCACACATTCCTGATTGGCTTGCTGAACAATCGGTTCGCTCAAGGGTTTTACGATATTGTCTCCTTCGTCTTTCACTATCACTATCAGTGGGACAAAAGCGAGGAAATGGAGCGCAACAGTTATGCCTTGCAAGAACATCTGGCGATTCTTCACGCCGTCGCCGAACGCAATCCGGGAAAGGCCTTGAACTGCATGCGCAGCCATTTGGATTCCTCCCGCAGCTCACTGCTGAAATCAATCCGCGCTCGCGGACAGAATCCGGCGCAAGCCTAGTCCACCTTATCTTCCTGGCCGGCCGCTTCGCGCGGCGGCTGCCCCGTGCCCGGAATCTTCCTTTTTATTTTTTTCCTCTGACGGAGAGTGCCACATGGTGACCTCATCCAAGCCTACGCGTGAATCGAGCGTATTGCTGATGTCTGCGCAGGACAATTGTCTTATTGCACGGTCAGCACTTCATGCCGGTGATGTAGTACCGATCGATGGCGAGCAAGTCTTGCTGACACAGGATATCGGACTTGGCCATAAGCTCGCCCGCCGGGCACTGATGATTGGTGACAAGGTGTTGCGATATGGGGCGCCTATTGGCAGCGTGACCCATCCAATTGCGATTGGCGAGCATATTCATACGCACAATCTGGAGAGCGACTACATTCCGACCTACACCCTGAGTGGTGAGGGCCATCATTTTTTTGAAAGATAACAGCGATGAATACGACACCGATTTCCGGCTATTTGCGCGCGGACGGACGCAAAGGCATACGCAATATTGTGGTCGTCGCTTATATGGTGGAGTGCGCGCATCATGTGGCTCGCCATGTGGTGAATATGTTTCCCAACCAGCCGGTACATCTGATCGGATTTGCAGGTTGCTTTCCCAACGACTATGCCGATCAAGTCATGCGCCGTCTGGTGACACATCCGAATGTCGGTGCTGTCTTGATCGTGTCGTTGGGATGTGAGGGCTTTAACAAGCATGGATTGGCCGACGTGGCAGCGGCCAGCGATCGTCCGGTGCACACTATCACGATTCAGGAAAACAAAGGCACCCGCGCCAGCGTTAGCAGCGGTGTCGAATGGGTCCAATGGGCACTTGAGCATCTGGCACGACAGCCAAGAGTGCCGATGGGACTGGATGAACTGGTCGTCGCCACCATCTGCGGTGGATCTGACAGTACCAGCGGCATCACCGCGAATCCGGCGGTAGGCTATGCGTTCGATATGCTGATCGATGCCGGCAGTGCCTGCATTTTTGAAGAAACCGGTGAACTGGTCGGCTGTGAATACCACATGAAGAACCGAGCGGTGACGCCCGAACTCGGCGACATGATTGTCCAGACCGTCGCGAAGGCGGCAAATTATTACAGCATCATGGGGCACGGCAGCTTTTCCCCCGGCAATGCGGACGGTGGACTGACGACACAAGAAGAAAAATCCCTTGGAGCCTATGCAAAGAGCGGCGCATCGTCAATCTGTGGCATTTTGAAGCCGGGCGACCAAACACCTGGAGGCGGCTTGTATTTGCTTGACGTGGTGCCTGACGGCGAGCCGCGTTTCGGCTTCCCCAATATTTCCGACAACGCTGAGATCGTTGAGCTGATTTCATGCGGCGCTCATATCACATTGTTTACGACAGGACGCGGTTCGGTGGTGGGGTCAGCCATATCACCGGTGATCAAGGTTTGCGCCAATCCGCAAACCTATGCGCAGCTGTCGGACGACATGGACATCAATGCAGGTCGGATTCTGACCGGCGAAGCGACGATTGAGGAAGTTGGCGCTGAGATTGTGGATTTGGTGCGCGATGTCGCAATCGGTCAGTTAAGTCGGTCCGAAGGGCTTGGACATCAAGAATTCGTGCTTACCTACAAGCGATTTGAACCATCTGGACCGGGCTGCTTTCCGCTGCGTTCGATTTGATCGTCACGTCTGAATGTTGATGCCCTTTACCTGTTTAGCAAGGAAATTGATATGCATGCCAAAGATACCTTTCTATTGCCCCGTAGTCGACTGCGGCTCACTGCGCTTGGAATGGGGTGCGCCATCATCGGCGGCCTCTATCGGCCAACCAGCGAATCCGAAGCCCGCGCCGGCTTGGATGGGGCTTGGGAGCTTGGATTGCGTTACTTCGATACAGCGCCCTATTACGGATTCACCTTGTCCGAGCATCGGCTAGGCGCTGCCTTGCGCGAACGGCCGCGCGATGAATATGTGGTCAGCACCAAAGTCGGGCGTCTCATGAAGCCGGATGCCACAGTACTCCCAGGCGAGAATGATTGGGCTGCTCCGTTACCGTTTCGTCCGATGTATGACTACAGTTACGACGGTGTTTTGCGTTCACATGAGGACAGTTTGCAACGCCTTGGGCTGGCGCACATTGACATTCTGTTTGTGCATGATATCGGTCGTATGACACATGGCGACAAGCATGTGCATTATTGGAAACAACTGACCACCGGCGGCGGATTCAAAGCACTTGATGAGTTGCGCCGCGGTGGCCAGGTATCAGCAATAGGACTAGGCGTGAACGAATCGGAAGTGGTCTGTGACAGCATGCAGGAAATTGATCTCGATTGCACGCTGCTGGCCGGCCGCTATACTTTGCTTGAACAGGCAAGCTTGTCGCCCTTGCTTGACAGATGTGAGCGCAGCGGAAATGCCATCGTCATTGGCGGCCCATTCAACTCGGGAGTTCTTGTCGGCAACCGGAAATTCAACTATATGGATGCCCCGGCGGAGATTGTCCAAAGAGTGGAGCAACTGGAGGCGGTGTGCCGCGATTTCTCAGTGCCGCTACCCGCTGCGGCTTTGCAATTTCCGATGGCGCATCCGGCGGTGGTGTCATGCATTCCCGGGGGCAGGGATGTCACGCAGCTCCGCCAAAACGTCGCGTGGTTTGACATGCCGATACCCGCAGAGTTGTGGTCCACTTTGAAATCGCGTGGACTAATAGACGAGCGCGCGCCAGTTCCAACAAGAGCACAGTGATGCGGATCGATGCCCACCAGCACTTCTGGTTGCTTGTAAATCGCGGAGAGGCGTGACCGCCAGCGGAATTGACTGAAATTCACTGCGATTTTTTACCAACACAATTAATGCCGTTGCTAAAGCAACATAATATCGATGCAGCTGTGCTGGTGCAGTCCTTGCCGAAGCATGAGGACACATCTTTCATGCTGGACTTGGCCACTCGCCCTTCGTTCATACAGGCAGTTGTTGGCTGGGTCGACTTGAAAGCTGCTGACGCGGTCGATAAGATAAGTGCGCTTGCTGCGAATCCCAAACTCAAAGGACTGAGGCCGATGCTGCAGGACATTCCCGACGACGATTGGATTGCCGATACTGCGCTGACCCCTGCCATTGATGCGATGCGGCTGCACCAATTGAGCTTGGATGCGCTGATGCTGCCGCGTCATCTGTCATCACTGACGACTCGCTATCCCATGGCCCTGGAAAAAGCTTAGGTCTGAATGAACTTCTCAAGTGGGTAGTGATGCTTGATAAACGGCGATTTGATGACAATGTAGCTGAAATACTTTTCGATGCGCAGGTTCTGCTCCAGCAGCGATTCGATTACGCTCTGGTAATGCACGACGCTGCGGGTCATGAACTTGAGCAAGTAGTCGTAGCCGCCGCTGACCAGGTGGCATTCGATGATCTCGTCGACGTTGCGCAGGTAGGCCTCGAACTTGGCGAAGTCTTCGCGCCGGTGATCCGATAGGGTTACCTCGGTAAAGACGATCTGTACATCGGCTAGCTTTTCCAGCCTGATATAGGCGCCATATCCGCTGATGTAGCCGGCCTTTTCCAGGCGCTTTACACGGATCAGGCAGGGGCTGGGCGACAGGCCTACGGCATCGGCCAGAACTACATTGGTAATGCGGCTATTTTGCTGCAGGTGACACAAGATTCTCAGGTCGATCCGGTCCAGCTTTAACGCGCCGTTAGTCATCATGTTGTCTCGAGTTATTCAACTCATCTGGTCTGCCAGCTTCGTTCCGAAGCCGACAGACCAGATGTTGTAGAGCATTTTATACTCTCCGGCCATTTTTGCCACGTCCTGCCGGTCCGCTTTACATGAGCTAGCAGCCCCTACCTGAGGGCCTGGCGTACTTCGGGCTGCTCCAGCACTTCATCGAGCAGGGCCTTCAGGCGCGCGAACATGAGTTCGAAGTCGGCCTGGGTAAAGCACAGGGCCGGCGCGAAACCCAGGATGTTGTCGCCAAAGGCGCGGAACACCAGGCCGTGTTTGTAGGCGGCCTGGAAGATCCTGTCGTGCAGTTTCAGCTCGGGGGCGAAACGCGCCTTGCTACCCTTGTCGGCCACCAATTCAAGCGCGCCCAGGAGGCCGCGGCTGCGCGCATCGCCCACCAGCGGATGGGAAAGCAGGGCGCGCAGCCCAGCGGCGAAATGCGGTTCCATCGCTCGGCCGTTTTCCAGCAAGCCACCTTCTTCGTACAGGCGCAGCACCTCTAGCGCGACGGCGGCGCTGACCGGGTGGGCCGAATACGTCTGGCCATGGCCGACCACGGTGGCCAGCGGCGCTCCATCGGCGATGCCCTGGTAGACGCGATCCGACATCATCACGGCGCCCATGGGTGCATAGCCGGCAGTCAGACCTTTGGCCATGGTCATCAGATCCGGCTGCACATCTTCATCCAGGCAGGCGAACATGGGGCCGGTGCGGCCGAAACCGGTGATGACTTCATCGACCACGAACAGGATGTCGAGCTCGTTGCAGGCATGCTGCATGGCCTTCAACCAGCCCCTGGGCGGCACGATCACGCCGCCCGAGCCTTGGACCGGTTCGCAGAAGAAAGCCGCCACCTGGTCCGAGCCCAGCTCGGCCACTTTGTTGCGCAGCGCGTGCACCGAGGCGGCGATGATGGCGGCATCGTCTGGCAGTTCGCTGCGATAGGGATAGGGCGAGGGAATGTAATGCTGGGTCGGCAGCGGCAGGTCGAAGTTGAAATGGAAGTTGGGCAGCGCCGTCAGGCCGGCGCCTACCGACGAGGAACCGTGGTAGCCGCGTTGAAGGGAGATGAAATGTTTCTTGGCCGGTTTGCCGATGGAATTGTGGTAGTGCGTGATGTAGCGAATGGCGGCATCGACCGCGTCCGACCCGCCCAGCGTGAAATAGACGTGCTGGAGCGACGCGGGGCTAATGTCCACCAGCTTCTTGGCCAGCAGGATGGCCGGTTCGGAGGCGAAGTGGAAATAGCCGGTGGCATAAGGCAGGCGCTGCATCTGCTCGGTCGCGGCACGGACCACGCTTTCCTGGCCGTAGCCGGTGTTGACACACCACAGGCCCGAGAAGGCGTCCAGCAATTCCTTGTCCTGATGGTCGGTCAAATAGGCGCCGCGACCGGACTTGAGGATGATGGGGCCGAGCTCTTCGTGCTCGCGGAAGCTGGCGACGGGATGGATCACGTGGCTGCGGTCAAGGGCAGCCAGGGTCGATGTTTGCATAGAGGAGGACTCGCTGACGATGGCGTTGAACAAGGTCGCCCGCGCGGGCGGGACAACCGGCATGGACTCAATGCTATCCCTCGTTGATCGCGGCATTTGCGCAAGATGGGGGTCCCAAAAAGCATCTTGATGCGATTTGCGGGCGGCCGTAGCATTTTCTGCGGCGCCCGCAGCGGGATCCGTAAGCACCCTCAGCCCAGCGCCTGGTTAACGATGGAAAACAGCTGCATGCCTGGATCCTTTTGTGGCGGCGGTCCCTTGCGCATGAGGGTGACGCGGTCCACGCAGGTCATTCCCAGCTTGTCGAACCAGTGCGGCAAGCCGGAGGAGGCGAAGACATCGATGCGGATGAAGGAATCCGAATAGGTATTGATCCAGTGTGCGATCAATCCCTTGGCGCGCTCGGCGTCGGGCGCGACCACCGGACCGATCACGCGGCCATGGCCGAAGCGCCTCACCAGCGCAAAACCCAGCATCTCGCCATCGCGATCCAGCGCTACCGCATCGGACATCTCCAGCAGCGCCGCCAGCAACTTGCTGCGATCCATGCCTGTGGCTTGCGCATCCAGCGCCAGGAGGGTCGGCACATCGCTCTTGCCCATCGGCCGCACGCGCTCACCGGGCGGCAGCGCCACCAGCTCCGGTTTCGCCGAGGCCCCCTGGAACTGATACAAAACATCCTCCTGCACAAAGCCCAATTGTTTGTACAAGGGCATGCCGGCCGCGGTGGCGTTGACCATCAGGCTGCGACCATTGACTTGGCGGGCGACATGTTGCATGAGCCGTCGTCCCAGGCCGCGCCGCTGCAATTCGGCCTGCACCAGCAGCATGCCGATGACCGCGTGAGCCTTGCCGAAGCAGGTGCAAACGACCGACCCGACCACCCGCAGCGCTGCATCCGGCTCCGGGTTTTCCAGCAAATAGCCCTGGCCCATCTGCAGCAGGAAGTTCCAATCTTCCGGCCGGTGCGGCCACTTGAACAGCAGCGAGAGCCGGTGGCAGGCGCCCAGGTCATCCTGTTCCATGGGCCTGAGAGTCAGCGCCGGCGTCGGCGTTGGTGCAGATGATGAGGAGGAGGGCGACGGCGCTGGCATGATGGTTCCTGTTCAATTCGTTCCGTGTTGTGTCGGACTGCGTCAGAGCTGGCCCTGGCAGACATACTTGGTGTGCAGATAATCGTCCAGGCCATGCACCGAGCCTTCGCGGCCATAGCCCGATTCCTTGACGCCGCCGAAGGGAGCGGCCTCGGCCGCCAGCGCGCCTTCGTTGATGCCGACGATGCCGCTTTCCAGCGCGTCGGTGACGCGGTGGACGCGGCGCATATCGGTTGAATAAAAATACGCCGCCAGTCCGAACGGCGTGGCATTTGCCGCCGCGATCGCTTCTTCTTCGGTGGCGAAGCGGGTTACCGCTGCTACCGGTCCGAAGGTTTCCTCGCCGCTGCACAACATGTCCGCGCC
Source organism: Collimonas pratensis (assembly GCF_001584185.1). Taxonomy (GTDB): domain Bacteria; phylum Pseudomonadota; class Gammaproteobacteria; order Burkholderiales; family Burkholderiaceae_D; genus Collimonas; species Collimonas pratensis. The sequence goes on from NZ_CP013234.1 coordinate 409,630, forward strand.
GACATTGGACAATACGGTAGGCGCATAGTAATTGTCGCTGGCGTAGCCCTCGCCCTGCAGGCGCTTGCCGCCGGTGATGATCTTCGCACCGCGCTCGACCGCATCGCGCACGTGCCGGTCAATTTTGGCGATGGCGCGCGCATTGATCATCGGACCAATCTGCGAGGATGGGTCGGTGGCCGGACCGACTTTGAGGGCCGCTACGCGCGCCCCCAGCTTGGCGACGAAGGCGTCATGCACGCCTTCTTGCACATAGACGCGATTGGGGCTCACGCAGGTTTGGCCGCCATTGCGAAACTTGGCCGCCATCACGCCCTCGATGGCGGCATCCAGGTCGGCGTCGTCGAAGACGATGAAGGGCGCGTTGCCTCCCAGTTCCAGCGAGAGCTTCTTGAGCGTGTCGGCGGAGCGGCGCGCCAGATGCTTGCCCACGGCGGTCGAGCCGGTGAAGCTGATCTTGCGCACGCGGCTATCCGCGAGCCAGACATCGACCACTTCCGGCGTGCGTTCACGCGAGGCGGTGACTATGTTGATGACGCCCGCGGGCACGCCCGCCTGCTGCGCCAGGAGCACCAGCGCCAGCGAGGTCAGCGGGGTATCTTCGGCCGGCTTGCACACCACGGTGCAGCCGGCGGCCAGCGCTGGCGCGATCTTGCGCGCGATCATCGCCGCCGGGAAATTCCACGGCGTGATGGCGGCCACCACACCGACCGGTTCCTTTAGCGCCATCATGCGGCGGCCGGTGACCGGGGCCGGGATGATGTCGCCATTGGCGCGCGTGGCTTCCTCGGCAAACCATTCGACATAGCTGGCGGCATAGGCGACTTCGCCCTTGCCCTCGATCAGCGGCTTGCCCTGTTCGCGCGAGATCAGGCGCCCCAGGTCATCCTGGTGCGCGATGAGCAGGTCGTTCCAGCGCTTGAGGATGGCGGCGCGCTGCTTGGCTGGCGTGGCGCGCCAGGCCGGGAAGGCGGCGGCAGCGGCATCGACGGCGGCACGGGCGTCGGCGGCGTTACCGTCGGGCACCGTGGCGAACACCTGGCCAGTGGCAGGATCGCTGACCTCCAGGCGGCGGAGATCGCTGGCTTCGGTCCATGCGGCGCCGATCAGTTGCGTGCCGGCATCAGGTGGGGATGTTGCAGTTCCAGGATGGTCATGGCAAAAGTAGATGTCAAAGTGAGAAGTGGTTTGCGTCTTTGGCGACATGGAAGGCAATAGCTTCACCCAGCTCGGTGGTCGAGGCGTCGCCGCCAAGGTCGGGCGTGCGCGGACCGCTCTTGAGAACGTCCTCGATCGCTGCGACGATGGCGTCATGGGCGGCGCGGCCGGCTCCCTGGCCTGCCGTGAGGAAGTCCAGCATGAGAGCGCCGGACCAGATCATGGCGATGGGGTTGGCGATGTTCTTGCCATAGATGTCAGGCGCCGATCCGTGCACCGGCTCGAACAGGGACGGGAAGCGGCGATCCGGGTTGAGGTTGGCCGAGGGCGCCAAGCCGATGGTGCCGGTGGTGGCCGGTCCCAGGTCGGACAGGATGTCGCCGAACAGATTGGAGGCGACCACCACATCGAAGCGCGTCGGTTGCAGCACGAAGCGCGCCGACAGGATGTCGATATGCTGCTTGTCCACTGTCACTTCAGGATAACCGGCGGACATGGCGTCGGCGCGGCCATCCCACCACGGCATGCTGATGGCAATGCCGTTGGACTTGGTGGCCACCGTCAGGTGCTTGCGCGGCCGGTTGTTGGCCAGCTCGAATGCATATTTCAATACCCGGTCGGCGCCGAAGCGGGAGAACACCGATTCCTGGATCACGATTTCGCGCTCGGTGCCAGCGTACATGGTGCCGCCCAGTGAGGTATATTCGCCTTCGGTGTTTTCGCGCACCACGTAGTAGTCGATGTCGCCCGGCTTGCGATTGGCCAGCGGACAAGGCACGCCTTCGAACAGGCGCACCGGGCGCAGGTTGATGTACTGGTCGAATTCGCGGCGGAACTTCAACAGCGAACCCCACAGCGAGACATGGTCAGGGACGGTGGCGGGCCAGCCTACCGCGCCGAAGTAAATGGCGTCGCAGCCGGCGAGCTGATCTTTCCAGTCATCCGGCATCATCTGGCCATGGGCGGCGTAATAGTCGCAGCTGGCCCAGTCGATTACCTTCAATTCCAGATGGATATCGAAGCGCTTCGCGGCGGCCTGCACTACTCTCAGGCCCTCCGGCATGACTTCCTTGCCGATGCCGTCGCCGGCGATCAATGCGATAGAAAAACTGTTTTTCATGGCAGGGTCTCGAATTCAATTAACTAAAAAGATAATCTCAGGCCAGCTTGTCCTTGAGCTGGTAGTACATGCCGATCAGAGGCAGGAACCATGGCGGCCCGACGTGGCCTGGGATGGCCGGCCAGTCGCGTTCGCGCCAGGGATTGGCGCTGGCGTCGCCGCTCATCGCCGCTGCCATGCATTGGCCCATGTGCACCGACATCTGGGTGCCGTGTCCGCTATAGCCCATCGAGTAATACAGACCGTCACGCTCGCCGGCTTGCGGCAGGCGGTCGCGCGTCATGTCGACCAGACCGCCCCAGCAGTAGTCCAGGTCCACCTTGCCCAGCTGCGGGAAGGTCTGCATGAGGCCCGCGCGCAGGATCTCGCCGCTGGCGGCATCGGACTGCGGGCTGGAAATGGCGAAGCGGGCTCGTCCGCCGAAGATCAGGCGATGGTCGGGCGTCATGCGGAAGTAATGGTGGATATTGGCCACCGTCGTGTAGGTACGCTGCTGCGCAAGCAGTGCGGCGGCGCGCTCGGCGCCCAGCGGTGCGGTGGCGACAATGAAGCTGCCGATGGGCACGATACGGCGGCGCAGCCAGCCGAATGTGCTGTAGCTGCCGTGAAGGCTGGCGCCGGTGGCCAGCAGCACCTGCTTGGCCAGAATCGTGCCTCTTGCCGTATGGACGCGATGCGCGCGGGTGTCGCCGATGCGCTCCAGCCGGCGCACTTCGGTGCCGGTGTGAATGACCGCGCCATGCTTCTCGGCAGCCAGTGCCAGGCCGTAGGCGAAGCGGCCCATGTGCATCTGCGCGCTGCGTTTGTAGAGCAGGCCGCCATGGAAACGCTCGCTCTGCACCTCGGCGCGCACCTGCGCGGCGTCCAGGACGGCGACGTCGAGATCCACGCCGTCGGCGATGAGGCGCTCGGCGCTGCGCTGCAGGGCCTCCATCTGGCTCGGCCGGGTGGCCAGTTTGAGTTTGCCGTGGCGCCGGAAGTCGCAGGCGATCTGTTCCTGCTCCACCAGCTGCGCAACCGTGTCGACGGCGTCGTCATAAGCGTGATACCAGGCGCGGGCGCGCTCCACGCCGACCTTGGCCGCGACTTCGGCATAGTCCACCGCCAGGCCGTTGTTGACGTGGCCGCCGTTGCGCCCGGAGGCTTCGGCCGCCACATGCGGACCGGCTTCCAGCACGACCACGCTGGCGCCGCGCTTGGCCAAGGCCAATGCGGCTGACAGGCCGGTAAAGCCGCCGCCGACGATGGCCACGTCAACCTGGGCCGGCAATTCACGTGCCGGGGAGATATATACGGGCGCCGAATCGGTCCAGTAGGATTCCAACTTCATGGTGTGAATAACTCGATAAAGTGGGTTAATGAAACCAGGAGTGCCATCGCCGGCATGCTGAAGGCGCATCGACGCAATGCATCATGGGATCCAGCATAAGCTTACGCCGATATGCGTGTGACGCGAACTGCGATGGCGCGGCGGCATGATGTACCGTTGTCAGGCAGGGAATCGGCAGAATGTTTGCCCGCCGGCTCCTTCGTACATCTCAGTAGCCTCGCCGGCGGTCGATCAGTCCCAGAAGCGGCATGCCGGCACGATGGCGCCGCAGGTTTTCCAGCACCGCATCGACCGCACCGTCGGGCTGGGTCATGCTGGCGACATGCGGTGTGATGACGATGTCGGGATGGCGCCAGAACGGGTGGCCGGCCGGCAACGGCTCGGTATTGCAGACGTCCAGCACGGCGGCGCTCAGTTGGCCGTCCTGCAGGGCTGCCAGCAGATCGTCCTCGACCAGGTGGCCACCGCGTCCTACATTGATCAGCGCCGCGCCGCGCGGCAATTGCGCGAACAATGCGCGGCACAGGATGCCGCGCGTGTCATCAGTGAGCGGCAGCAGGCAGATCAGCACATCGCTGCGCGCCAGGAAATGATCCAGGCCATCGCAACCGCTATGGCACTCGACGCCGTCGATCTGATGCGGTGATCGGCTCCAGCCGGCGCAGGGGAAGCCCAGGCCATGCAATTGCTGCAGCACGGCCCGCCCCAGCATCCCCAGCCCCAGTACGCCGATCCGGCAGGCGCTGGCCGGGCGCACGCGGCGCGCCTGCCATATCTGCTGCTGTTGCTGGCGGACATAGTGGCGACTGTCACGGTGCAGGCCCAGCACCGCGTGGGTTACATATTGCACCATGCCGGCGGCGATGCCTGGCTCGGTCATGCGCACCACCGGCAGCTCCGGCGGCAGGCCGGACATCTCGAACTGGTCGATGCCGGCGCCCACCGAAAACAGGATCTCCAGATTGGGGAAACGCTGGGCGATGTCTTCGGGCGGCGTCCATGCCGCCAGATAACGCACGCTGGCGGGATCGCCTTCATACGGCCACAGGTGGAAGGGTAGTTCCGGCGCCTTCTGGGCGAAGAGCCGGCCCCATTCGGCGCCGCGTTCCAGGTCGGCCTTGTAGAGAAAAGTCATGATGTCGTTTGCGCCGGCGTCAGCCCAGCGCCTGGTTGATGATGGAATAGATTCGCCATTGCGCATCGCCATGGGGCGCGCTGCCACGGCACATGGTCGCGACGTTGTCCACGCAGGCGAGGCCGATGTCCTGCAGCCATGGTTTCAGGCCGCTCTTGCCCGGCACGTCGATGCGCAGGAAGGCGCCAGGGCAGGCATTGACCCAGTGACTGATCAGCGTTTTCGCGTCCTCAAGGTCGGCCGCGATAACCGGCCCGATCACGTGGCCGCGCCCGAATGCGCGCAGCATCGCCACGCCCTTGACGCGACCATCCTGTTCCAGTACCGCTACCTCGGCGAACTTGAGCAGGGCCGTCAGCACGGCGCTACGGTCCATGCCGCTGGCGTGACGGTCGAATGCCAGCAAGGCCGGCGCTTCGTCTGCTCGCAGCGGACGGATGCGGCTGCCTGGCGGCAATGCCGTGCGCGGCGCCTGCGCCGTGTCGCTCTGGTGTTGACTCAGGGTATCGATGGCCTGGAAGCCCAGCTTTTCATATAGAGGCCGGCCGGCCGCCGTGGCATTGAGGATCACGCTACGCCCACCGGCGTCGGCCAGCAGTTGCTGCATCATGGCACGCCCCAGGCCGTGGCCTTGCAGGGCATCGCTGATGATGACCAGGCCCAGCGTGGCGTGCTCGGGGCCGCAATAACACAGCATGCCGCTGCCCGATGTCTCGGGGGCGGCCCCGGTACGCGTCAGCGTCACTACCCAGCCACGACTGACCGCATGATGGAATTGCCAGTCGGCCAGGCGGTGCGGCCATTTCAGATGCTGACTCAGGCCGTGGCAGGCCTGCAGGTCGGTCTCACGCATGGCGCGCAGTGTGGCCTGGCCGGCCGGCAGTGTCCTTGCAGCTTGCATTGAACGCTTCCTTATATATCTGTTTACGGGGCCACGGCGCAGCATGGCCGGTTACTAGCAATGATGATGCCTCTTTGGCGCCGCGCAGCGTTTGTTTTCGATGGCGCGAATTCGCAATTTTATGGCGATCTGCCCCCCGTTCTCGGCACAAAATTGGGCAGCTTCGGCATAGCATGAGGTAGACAGGCGCGCTTCTCTCTTTTGTGTGGCGCTCATTTCATATTTCATCCGTAAACGCCATGCCAGATTTTCTATTAGTCAATGCACCTGTCGAGAGGGAAAAATTAAGCAGGCAACTCTGCGCGCAGGCGGGCTCGACCCGCACCGCCACGGTGAATTCGCCCCAAAGGGGTGCGCCCGGCTCGCATTGCTGCACTGCTCGGCAAGCTATGCTGATTGCGCCATCGAAAACACATATTTCTGTTTCGTGACCCGGTCAAAAAGGAGTAAATCACAAGTTTCGATATGTTGTAATCATTCCCGTGGATTGAACCCGCAAGTAAAAGGATTAGCACCATGTCATTCGCAAGACCATTCCGGTGACGCGAACACTTTTTTGATAGGACGATTTTCAATGAGCACTTTCAAGCCCAAATTCATCACCTTCGATTGCTATGGCACGCTGACCCGTTTCCAGATGGCGGAAACGGCCAAGAAGCTCTACGCCGATCGCGTCGCCGAGGCCGACATGCCATTCTTCCTGCGCCAGTTCGCGGCTTACCGCCTGGATGAAGTGCTGGACCAGTGGAAGCCCTATGAGCAGGTGTGCAAGAACGCCATTCGGCGCACCTGCGAGCGCTGGGGGGTCAAGACCACCGATGAAGAGATGGGCACCTTCTACAAGGCCGTACCGACCTGGGGGCCGCATCCCGACGTGCCGGCCGCGCTGGCCAAGGTGGCAAAGGAAATCCCGCTGGTGATCTTCTCCAATGCCGACGACAGCCAGATCATGCACAACGTCGAACAGCTCGGTGCGCCTTTCCACAAGGTCTTTACCGCCCAGCAGGCACAAGCTTACAAGCCGCGCCTGCGCGCCTTCGAATATATGCTCGACAATCTGAACTGCAATCCGGAAGAGGTGTTGCACGTGTCCTCCAGTCTGCGCTACGACCTGATGCCAGCCTCCGACATGGGTATCAAGAACAAGGTATTCGTCGCCCGCGGCCATGAACCGTCCACCCCGTATTACGGTTATACCGAAATCTCCGACCTGTCCGGCCTGCCGGGGGTGGTTGGTCTGTAGCAACCGGCGGCAGCCGGGTCGTCGTTGGCAAAGTCTGTGGTCCGGGCGTCGCGGCAGTTAGTATCAAAGTTGCGACAGGTGAGCGGACACATCAGGTGACAGGCCCCCGCGTGGAGCAATCTGCGTGAGCAGGAGGGCGGGGCAGGTCGGTGGTCTTCGTGGTTGAATTTTTATTGTGAGGCTTTTCATGAGCAAGCAGGAAAACGGACGATACCCCACAGAGGGAAACATCATTACCGGCGATTCGCTGGAAAACGAGCGGGGCGGCTTCACCCGCCGCGATATGATGCGCACCCTGCTGGCCGGCAGTCTTATGACGATGGGCTCTGCGGGCCTGCTCAGCGCCAGCGGCAGCGCCATGGCGCTGCCGCCAAAGCGCGGCGGCAAGATGCGCATTGCGACCCAGACCAGCTCCACCGCCGATACCCTCGACCCGGCCAAGACCGCGCACTCCACCGATTACACGCGCGTTCACATGTTCTACAACGGCCTGACCAAGCTGGATGGCAAGCTCGGCCCGCAAATGGTGCTGGCCGAGGAAATGCTGACCACCGACGCCACGCTGTGGACCGTCAAGCTGCGCAAAGGCGTGCTGTTTCACGACGGCAAGCCGTTCGCGCCGGCCGACGTGGTTTATTCGCTGATGCGCCACAAGGACCCGGCCACGGCCTCCAAGGTCAAGGTGCTGGCCGATCAGATCGAATCGGTCAAGACCACCGGCCCAAATGAAGTCCAGATCAAGCTGACCAGCGCCAACGCCGACCTGCCGGTGATCCTGGCCACTGCCCAGTTCCTCATCGTCCGCGACGGCACCACCAACTTCACCACGCCCAACGGCACCGGCGCCTTCAAGTGCAAGGAATTCACGCCGGGCGTGCGTACCATCGCCGTGCGCAACGAGAATTACTGGAAGTCTGGTCTGCCTTACCTGGACGAGGTCGAGCTCTTTGGCATCCCCGACGAGGCCGCACGCGTCAATGCGCTGCTTTCGGGCGATGTGCATTGGATCAACGACGTCAATGCGCGCTCCACCGGTCGCATCAAGTCCACGACCGGCTACACGGTAATGGAGACCAAGTCCGGTCTTTACACGGATCTGGTGATCCGCCAGGACGCGGCGCCCGGCAACAGCCAGGATTTCACGCTGGGCATGAAGTACCTGATGGATCGCGAGCAGATCAAGACCGCCGCCTTCCGCGGTTTCGCCGTGACCGCCAACGACCAGCCGATCGATCCGACCAACCGCTTCTACTTCGCCGGCCTGCCGCAGCGTCCCTACGACCCGGACAAGGCCAAATTCCACCTGCAGAAGGCGGGCGTGCTGGGCAGCAGCATCCCGCTGGTAGCCTCGGTGGCCGCGACCGGATCGGTGGACATAGGCGTGCTGATGCAGCAAAGCGCGCAGAAGATCGGCCTGAAGCTGGATCTGAAGCGGGTTCCGGCCGACGGCTACTGGGCCAACCAGTGGATGAAGGTGCCGTTGGGCTTTGGCAATATCAATCCGCGTCCCAGCGCCGACATTCTGTTCACACAGTTCTTCAAGTCCGATGCACAGTGGAACGAATCAGGCTGGAAGAACGCGCAGTTCGACCAACTGGTGGTGGCGGCGCGCGGCGAGACCGATTTCAGCAAGCGCAAGCAGATGTACGCCGACCTGCAGACGCTGGTGCACGAGAAGGGCGGCATCGGCATCCCGGTCTTCATCACCAACCTCGAAGGCATTAGCAGCAGGGTCAAGGGCATTGATGCAATCCCTCTGGGTGCGTTCATGAACTACACCTGTGCCGAGTATGTCTGGATGGACGCCTGAGCACAGGCAATAGAAGTAGAGGCCAGGCGGGGCAACCCCGTCGTGGCCCGTGACCTGCTTATCGAGGATAGCTATGAATGGAATGGTCCTGCGTCTGATACTGCGCCGCCTGGCGCTGGCGGCACTGACGCTGTTGCTGGTGTCGGCCGGCGTGTTCTTCATCACCAACCTGTTGCCGGGCGACGCGGCCCAAGCGGCGCTGGGCCAGGCCGCCACGCCCGAGACGGTGGCGGCGTTGCGCCTGCAGTACGGGCTGGACCTGCCGGCGCCATTGCGTTATGCCCGGTGGTTGGGGGACCTGCTCTCGGGCAACCCCGGCATATCGTTGGTCAATAACGTGCCGGTAGCGCAGATGATCGGTGGCCGCTTGCCTGCATCGCTGATGCTGGCGGCAGTCACGGCAGCGGTGTCAGTACCGCTGGCGTTGTTGCTGGGTATCGCCTCGGCCATGTATCGCGGCTCGACCTTCGATCGCGTGGTCAATGTCAGCGCGGTGTCGCTGGTCTCGGTGCCGGAATTCCTGATCGCCACCATCGCGGTGATGATCTTCGCGGTCAAGCTGCGCTGGCTGTCGGCGTTGTCGCATTCGGCCGATGCCGCCACCTTGGGTGCCTTTATCAAGTCCTATGCGATGCCGGTGATGACGCTCTGCTGCGTGATCGTGGCGCAGATGACGCGCATGACGCGCGCGGCGGTGATCGACCAGTTGCGTTCCTCCTATGCCGAGATGGCCTTGCTCAAAGGCGTCAGGCGCACCCGCATCGTGCTGCGCCACGCCTTGCCCAACGCCATCGGTCCGATCGCCAATGCGGTGGCGCTGAGCCTGTCCTACCTGTTGGGGGGCGTGATCATCGTCGAGAGCATCTTCAACTATCCCGGTATCGCCACCCTGATGATCGATGCCGTCACCACCCGCGACATGCCGCTGGTGCAAGCCTGTTCGATGATCTTCTGTGCCGGCTACCTGCTGCTGGTGCTGACCGCCGATGTACTGGCCATTGTTTCCAATCCGAGGTTGAAGACACGATGAAAGCCCTCCACGATTCCGCGCGCGCCGAGGCCTCGACCGCCCGCGCCAGCGCCGCCCCAAGAAGCCGCACCGCCATTCCGCCATGGCCTGGATTGGCATGGGCATCGTCGGCTTCTGGCTGCTCATGGCCATCATAGGCCCGACCATCTCGCCCTACGACGCCACCGCCATCGTCGATGTCGATGTATTTTCCGGCATGAGCCGCAAGTTCCTGCTGGGCAGTGATTACCTGGGGCGCGACATGCTGAGCCGCATCCTCTTCGGCACGCGGGCCACCATCGGCCTGGCGCTGGCGGCGACACTGCTGGCCAGCAGCATCGGCACGGCCGTTGCGTTGTACGCCGCCTTCACCGGAGGCTGGCGCGACGCCGTCATCAGCCGAGCGCTCGATGCGCTGATCTCGATTCCCAGCAAGATGTTCGCATTGATGATGGTGGCGACCTTCGGTTCCTCCATGTGGCTCCTGGTGACGACCGCCGCCATCACCTACATGCCGGGCGCCTACCGTATCGCCCGCTCGGTGGCGGTCAACGTGCAGGCCATGGAATACGTGCAGGCTGCGCGGGCGCGCGGCGAGGGCGTGTGGTACATCATGACAATGGAGATGCTGCCCAACATGATCCGCCCGGTGCTGGCCGACTTCGGGCTGCGCTTTGTGTACGTGGTGCTGCTGTTGAGCGGGCTGAGTTTTCTGAGCCTGGGTGTGCAGCCGCCAGACGCCGACTGGGGCTCGCTGGTGCGGGAAAACATTTCCGGACTGGGCGAGGGCGCGCTGGCGGTGATCATGCCGGCGCTGGCCATTGCCTCGCTGACCATCGGCGTGAACCTGCTGATCGATAACCTGCGCGGCAAACGCGCTGCCAAGGAGTAAGCCCGTGATGCAGTTCGACCAATTCCTCGGCAAGACGACGGCGCCCGAGACGCCCCCTGGCGAGCCGCTGGTGAGCGTCAGCGGCCTGCGCGTCAACGCCCGCAAGGACGACGGCTCCTCGGTGGAGATCGTCAAGGACGTCGATTTCACCGTGGCGCGCGGCGAAGTGCTGGCGCTGATCGGAGAGTCCGGTTCCGGCAAGACTACCATTGCGCTGTCGTTGTTGGGCTATGCACGCGCCGGCTGCCACATCGCCGGCGGCCGCATCCGCATCGGCCAGCGGCAGATCGACCAGATGGATGAGAAGGCGCTGCTGGCCATGCGCGGTCACCACGTCGCCTACATCGCGCAGAGCGCAGCGGCCGCCTTCAACCCGGCGCGTACTCTCATGGACCAGGTCATCGAAAGCGCCCTGCAACACCGCGTGATGGACAAGGCCAGTGCCATGCGCAAGGCGGTCGAGCTGTTTCGCGCGCTGGCCTTGCCGGACCCCGAGCATATTGGCCGGCGCTACCCGCATCAGGTCTCCGGCGGGCAGTTACAGCGCGTGATGGCGGCCATGGCCCTGATCACCGATCCTGAGCTGGTGATCCTGGATGAGCCGACTACCGCGCTGGATGTGACCACCCAGATCGAGGTGCTGCGTGCCTTCAAGAAGGTGGTCAGGGAATTGGGTACGACGGCTGTCTATGTCTCGCATGACCTGGCGGTGGTGGCGCAGATGGCTGATCGCATCATTGTGCTGCGCGATGGCGCCGTGCGCGAGATGGGCCAGACCGGCCAGGTGCTGCAGGCGCCGGCCGACAGCTATACGCAAAGCCTGATCGCCGCCGCTACGCCAGCCTCGCGCGTGGCGCAGGTGCGGGAGATATTGCCGGATCCGGCGCCGGCTGCACAGGCCAAGGCGCCGCTGCTGCGCATCAGCGGTCTGATCGCCGGCTATGGCAGCCCGGATCGCCTGGGTCTGCCGGGGGTGCGGATCCTGGACGATATCAACCTGACGATACAGCGCGGCAGCACGGTCGGCATCATCGGCGAATCGGGATCGGGCAAGACCACGCTGGCACGTGCGGTGGCCGGCATGATCGCGCCGGCGCGCGGCAGCATCCAGCTCGATGGCGAAAATCTCTCGCCTACGCTGCAGGGACGCAGCCGGGAACAGTTCCGCCGGGTACAGATCGTGTTCCAGAACGCCGATACGGCGCTCAATCCAGCCCATACCATCGGCCGTATCCTGAACCGGCCGCTGAGCTTCTATCACGGTCTGAACGGCGAGGCCATGCGCCGTCGCACGGCCGAGCTGCTGGACCTGGTGCGTCTGCCGTCGAGCGTGATCGACCGCCTGCCGAGCGAGCTCTCAGGCGGCCAGAAGCAGCGCGTGAACCTGGCGCGGGCGCTGGCGGCCAAGCCTGACCTGATCCTGTGCGATGAGGTGACCTCGGCGCTGGATACCGTGGTGGCGGCCGCCATCCTGGAATTGCTGGCCGAGCTGCGGCGCGAGCTGCAGGTGTCCTACATGTTCATCAGCCATGACATCAGCACGGTGCGCGCCATCTGCGATGACATCGTGGTGCTGTATGCCGGGCGCATGGTGGCCAACCGCCCGCGCCAGGCGATGATGGCGCCGCCTTACCACCCGTATTCGCATCTGCTGCTGTCGTCGGTGCCGGCCATGCAGCAGGGTTGGCTGGAGCAGGCATCTGGCGCGGGCCAGCACAAGCTGCCGCCGATCGGGCCGGTGCAGGCATCGCCCGACATCTGCACCTTCCTGCCGCGTTGCACGATGCGCCTGGACGGCGTGTGCAATATGGTAGCCCCGCGCCGGCGCCACATGGAGCATGGCGGCGAGATCCTTTGCCATCGCTCCGATGCCGAGCTGAAGCAATATCAATCGCCGCTGCTGCCGGTGGATGGCGTGACGGTTTGACGATCGGTTGACGACAGGCCTGCGCAAGAGTGCAGGCGACATATCCGGGCCGTCGCAGGCGAAGCTGTCGAGTCTGCCGCCGGCCCTCATTCAGGAGAAGAAATGACCGCAACGCTGGTGTTGTATCGTGCTTCAGGCGCGCCCGTTTCCACCGTATTCCGCCGCGCAGGACTGGGCGGCAACGATCCCTTTGCGCCCTGGCGCGAAATCGCCTGGGAAGGCATCGGCGCGATAAGCGCTGGTCGCCTGTGCTTCGACGGCACGCTGGAGGTTGCCAGCTTCCCGCATGTGGAAACCTTGGTCGTTGTCGAAGGCGAATTGACCGTGGAAACCACAGGTGCGGCGCCGCTGGTGGTGCAGCCCGGCAGCGGTGTGGTGATCGGTGCGGGCACGGCCCTTCGTCTAACTACCAGCTCGTCGGCGCTGGCGGTATTCTGTGCGGCCGCATGCCCGCAGGCGGCGCAATCCGGAGTGTTCCCGCTATACGCCGAGGCCAACTTCAAGCCTTCGGCTAACTCGTTGCCCAAGGAAATCCTGCTGGGACCGGTGCCGCAATGCCGCAGTGACAATGTCTTCAATGAAGAGTCCAGCAAGTATCTGGCCGGCACCTGGGATTCGACGCCTTATCACCGTATCGTGCGGGCGCATCCGGTGAATGAGTTCATGCATATCCTGGACGGCGGCGTGCGCTTTGCCGAGCCGGATGGCAGCGTGGTGTCGGCGGCTGCCGGCGACGCGGTTTTCGTGCCGCAGGGCGCGGCGATCGGCTGGGAGAGCAGTGAACGGGTGGCCAAGTTCTACGTGGTGCAAACCGCCCCGGCCGCAATCGAAGGGAAATGACCATGTCGCCTCCGTTGAACCTGGTACAGACGCCTTCCATCCCTCCGGCCACAGCCGACGTGGTCGTGATCGGCGGCGGCATCATCGGCATCTTCACCGCTTATTACCTGGCCCGGCGAGGCGTGTCCGTGGTCGTGGTGGAAAAGGGGCGGGTCGGCGCCGAGCAGTCCAGCCGCAACTGGGGCTGGTGCCGCCAGCAAAACCGCGATGCGCGCGAATTGCCGATGGCCACCAAGAGCATCGACCTGTGGGAGCAGTTCAGCGCCGAGTCCGGCGAGGATGCCGGCTTTACGCGCTGTGGCTTGCTGTATCTCAGTAATGACGACGAAGAATTGGCGCGCTGGGCCAGTTGGGGCAAGTTTGCCAAGACCGCCGGCGTGACCACCCATATGCTCGACAGTCGGCAAGCCGCCGAGCGCGGCCATGCAACCGGCCGTGGCTGGAAGGGCGGAGTGTTCTCGCCCACCGATGGCACCGCCGACCCGGTCAAGGCCGCGCCGGCCGTGGCGCGCGCCGTGATGAAGCTGGGCGGCAGCGTAATCCAGCAATGCGCGGCGCGCGGCATCGAGATGGAAGCCGGGCGCGTGGCCGGCGTGGTCACCGAAGCCGGTGTCATCAAGACCAGGACCGTGGTGCTGGCCGGCGGCGCCTGGGCTTCGTCGTTCTGCCGTCAGTTGGACATCCGCTTCCCGCAAGCCTCGGTACGTCAATCGATCATGAGCGTGGCGCCCATCGACCAGCCGCTGCCCGGCGCGCTGTTCACCTCGGGCGTGGCGGCCACGCGGCGTAGCGACGGTTCCTATGCGCTGGCCATCAGCGGTCGCGCCCGGGTGGATCCGACCGGGCAGTTCCTGCGCTTTTCGCCGCAATTCCTGCCTATGTTCGCCAAGCGCTGGCGCAGCCTGTCGCCGGGCGGCCTGGAAGCGCTACGCAGCGGCCATGAGACGATGTCGCGCTGGCGCCTGGATGCGCCTACGCCGATGGAGCGCATGCGCATCCTCGATCCCAAAGCCGATCCGGCAGCCATCCGCGCCACCCATCGGCGAGCCATCGAGCTGCTGCCCGAATTGCGCAACGCCAGGGTCACGCACGCCTGGGCCGGTTATGTCGACAGCACACCCGATGGAGTGCCTGGCATCGGCGAGACGCCGCAGGTGCCCGGACTGATCCTGGCCGCAGGCTTCTCCGGCCATGGCTTCGGTATCGGCCCCGGCGCGGGCCACCTGATCGCCGACCTGGCGACCGGCGCCGAGCCCCTGGTCGATCCCCGCCCATATCACCCGAGCCGCTTTGCCGGTTCCGCGTGGGGCAAGGTTGCCGATTTCTAGACATCGCCGGCGCTCCCACTGCGGGGGGCCGGCTTCGCCGTAAGGACATACTGAATGACATCACCTCTGCACCACCTACAACGTGCCGGCCGGCTGGAGCGCCTCTTTATCGACGGCCATTGGATACTGCCTGAGGGTCGGGAACGGGTCTCCGTGATCTGCCCTTCGACCGAACAGAGTCTGTGCGAGATCGCACTGGGCGATGCGCGCGATGCCGAACGCGCGGTGCTGGCTGCGCGCGGGGCTTTCCCGGTCTGGTCGGCAACCCCTCCGCAGCAACGCGCAGCGTTGTTGGAACGAATCCATGCGCTGCTGCTGGAGCGTAGCGAACTGTTCGCCGCGGCGCTCACGCTGGAGATGGGCGCGCCGATCGGCTATGCACGCAGCGCGCACGTGCCGCTGGCGGCCGAACACCTGCGGGTGGCGCGCGACAACCTGGTGAGTTATCCCTTCATCCGGCCGCGCGGCACGACGGCGATCCTACGTGAACCCATCGGCGTGTGCGCGCTGATCACTCCCTGGAATTGGCCGATCTACCAGATCACCGCCAAGGTCGGGCCGGCGCTGGCGGCAGGCTGCACGGTGGTGTTGAAACCGAGCGAACTCTCGCCATTGTCGGCCTTGCTGTTCGCCGAGATCGTCGCCGAGGCCGGGGCGCCGCCCGGTGTCTTCAACCTGGTCAGCGGCACCGGCGCCGAAGTCGGTGCGGCGCTGGCGGCGCATCCCCAAGTGGACATGGTGTCGATCACCGGCTCTACCCGCGCGGGCGTGCTGGTGGCGCAGGCGGCGGCGCCGGGCGTCAAGCGCGTGGCCCAGGAGCTGGGCGGCAAGTCGCCCAACATCGTGCTGCCGGACGCCGATCTGGCGCAGGCCATTCCGCCCGGCGTGGTCGCGGCGTTCCGCAACATGGGCCAATCGTGCAGCGCGCCGACGCGCCTGATCGTGCCGCGCAACCAGCTTGATCGCGCCCATCAACTGGCCTTGGCGGCGCTGGGACAGATGAAGGTCGGCGATCCCATGGATGCGGCGACCACCCACGGTCCCCTGGCCAATCGCGCGCAGTTCGAGCGGGTGCAGCAGATGATCGAGGCAGGATTGCAGGATGGCGCCCGTCTGCTGGCGGGCGGGCCGGGGCGGCCCGAGGGATTGGCGCGCGGCTTTTATGCGCGGCCGACCATCTTTTCCGACGTGCATGCGGATATGGTGATCGCACAGCAGGAAATCTTCGGCCCGGTGCTGGCGATCCTGCCCTACGACACGGTGGAGGAAGCCATCGCTATCGCCAACGATACGGTCTATGGCCTGGGCGCCCATGTACAGGGAACGGACAAGGAACAGCTGCGCGCGGTGGCTGCGCGCATCCAGTCAGGCCAAGTCCACTTGAACTACCCGGCCTGGGATCCGCAAGCGCCGTTCGGCGGCTACAAGCAGTCCGGCAACGGGCGCGAGTACGGCATCGAGGGGATGGAGGAGTACATGGAGGTGAAATCCGTCCTCGGGTACTACGGTTGAAAGCTGGCCCGACATATCAGTCCGGGCGCTGCAACGTGAGCGGCTGCCTGGCAGTCTTTAAAGGTATCGCGCATGGAAATTCCCGTCATTCCCGACTCAATACTGAGCATCCATCGTTCGCACTGGGCAAGCCTGCGCCGCGATTTGCATGCGCATCCCGAGCTGCGGTTCGAAGAACATCGCACGGCGCAGGTCGTTGCCAGCGAACTCCAGGCGCTGGGTTACCAGGTCGTGCGCGGCCTGGGCGGAACCGGCGTGGTCGCCAGCTTGCCCGGCGCCGACCGGCGGCGCGGCATCGTCCTGCGGGCCGACATGGATGCCTTGCCGATCCAGGAAGCCAATGATTTCGCCCACACCTCCTGCGCGAACGGGATCATGCATGCCTGCGGGCATGACGGCCATACCGTGATGTTGCTGGGCGCCGCGCGCGTGTTGAAGCAGATGCCGCAGTTGCCGGGAACCGTGCATTTCGTGTTCCAGCCGGGAGAGGAGGGCGGCGCGGGCGCGCGTAAGATGATCGATGACGGCTTGTTCGAGCAATGTCCGACCGAGGCGGTGTTCGGCATGCACAATTGGCCCGGCTTGCCGGCCGGGCATTTCGGTTTGCGCAGCGGCCCGATCATGGCGGCAGGTTCACGCTTCAGGATCAAGATCACCGGCAAGGGCGCTCATGCGGCGCAACCGCATCTGGGCCTGGATCCGATACCGCTGGCTTGTTCGATGGTCCTGCAATGCCAGACGATTGCGGCGCGTCACAAGGATCCGGTCGATCCCGCCGTCATTTCGGTATGCATGTTCCATGCAGGCGATACCGACAATGTCATTCCGGACCGAGCCGAACTGCGCGGGACGATTCGCACGCTATCGTCCACCTTGCAACAGAAGTTGCAGCGCGATATCCAACTGATGTGCGAAGGACTGGCCTTGGCTTATGGCGCGCAAGCGGAGGTTGAGTATTTTCAGTACTATCCTGCGACCATCAATACGCCGACCGAGACAAGGTTTTGCGCAACCGTCATTCGCGAGACCTTCGGTAATGCACGCATCAAGGCGGACCTCCCGGCCAACATGACTTCGGAAGATTTCGGCTTCATGCTGGAAGAGCGGCCCGGCGCTTATGTGCTAATCGGAAATGCCCCGCCGGGAACGGCCGCGTCGGCGCTGCATCACCCGCAGTACGATTTCAACGACGACATCATCGAAGATGGCGTGCGGTATTGGGTGGCGTTGGCGCAGCGTTATTTCACAACCAAGTAAGCCATCTCACGGCTCGCGCTCTTTAGGTCGTTCATGCGAACGACCAATGCTTGCAGTACACACGTGCAGTCAATCATGGGAAACCAAATGCAAACCTTATTGCTCAAGAAAGAGGAAGTGCGCAAGTTGATCTCTATGAAGGAGGTTATCGGCACGGTGGAGGAGGCCTATAAGGCATTCAGCAGCAAGCGAGTGATGCAGCCCGGGTACATAGGCATGCATCTGCCTCCGCCTAGAGGAGAGATCGATTTTAAGCTGGGTTACTACATGAACAACGAGGTTATCTCGATGAAAGCCTCCTCTGAACTGACCCCATAAAGTTGGACGGTTAGTTTGCCTAGGCAGCCAAGGGCTGGGTCCTGAATTGAACGGGACTCAGCCCTTTTAGTTTTTGCTTGATGCGATCGTTATTATAGTAGTGGATGTATTCTGCCAAGGCATCTTTGTTCTGAAGGACCACAAATATTGGTTGCTCAGAACAAAGATGCTAACTGACCCTTAGCATCCACGGCGTTCCGTAAGCCATATTCTTTTTCAGCTACACCGTCTAAAGATGCTAACTGCAGCGATTTCTTTCCACTAATTCGGTCTCTCTTAACAACAAACTTGCTAACCGGTACGCAGTGGGCCGATTTCCATGTCAGTTATGGCCCCACCTCTTGTCCCTTTACCTGCACTGCTTGGACGGTCAGTCACTCGCGTGCTGTGGGATTTCGGTGATATGGAAGAACATTGGGTACGCTGACGAGCTAAAGAAATTTTCTGTTTTAACTGGGTTTTTATACAGTACAATGGCATCATCTTCAGCCAAGGAGGTATGTTGGATGACAGCAGCACCGAACGCGCAGCTTATCGATATCGTGAACGATCTCGGCAGCCCAATATCAAGCGCATGGCGCTGCGTAGCCGCGTTCACGAATTGTTCGTCGAGAGTCGCAGTTCGGCCGGTAGTCGCAGCATTATGGGCATGATGCGAGAAGATGGCGTCGTGATTGGTCGCTTCAAAGTCAGCCGACTGATGGAGGAACTGGGTCTGATCTGTAAGCAGCCTGGTCGCCATGCCTACAAGCAGGCAACGGTGGAGCGCATCGACATCCCGAACCATCTGAATCGACAGTTCGTAGTCGATGCGCCCAACCAAGTCTGGTGCGGTGACATTACCCATATCTGGGCGCAGGGTTGCTGGCATTACCTGGCTGCGGTACTGGACTTGTACACGCGTCGGGTCGTTGGCTGGGCTTCTCCACACGACCAGATGCCGATCTGGTCGTGCAGGCATTGGATATGGCCTACGAGCAACGCAGCCGTCCTCAAGGTCTGATGTTTCACTCGGATCAAGGCGGTCAATACGCCAGTCGTAAGTTTCGTCAGCGCTTGTGGCGATACCGAATCGAACAGAGCATGAGTCGTCGCGGGAATTGCTGGGACAACTCGCCGATGGAGCGATTGTTCCGGAGCTTAAAATCTGAATGGGTACCAAACATGGGCTACATGACAGCACAGCAAGCGCATCGGGACATCAGTCATTATCTGATGCAACGATATAACTGGATACGGCCGCATCAGTTCAATGACGGACTCGCGCCGGCAGTGGCCGAAGAAAAACTTAACGCGGTGTCCGGGATTACTTGACCACTACAGTTTGTCCCAGTCCTCATCTATAGGAAATTCGCAGGGCTCGTAGTGACCTAAACTCGAGCCAGGGACCTCCGAATATTGAGTAGAATTGTGGCCCAGATCGGATCATTTCCCAACTCCAATAAGGCCCTTTACAAACCAGCGCTGCATCAGTGCGATAACAATCACGGGTGGAATGAACGCAAATAGAGCTGCGGCCATGACTAGATTCCATTCAGGCCATTGCCCGGATTCCGTAGGAAGGAAAGTTGCCATGCCAAGTACGACTGTGCGCATGTTCTCCTGGCTCGTGACCACCAGTGGCCACATATAATCTTTCCAGGTTGAGATAAACACTATCGTGCCAAGTGCAGCGAAATTGGTTTTTGACAGCGGCAACAGGATGTCAATAAAAAAACGGAGCGGACCGGCGCCATCCATCAAGGCTGCCTCAGAGAGTTCCGGCGGTATTGTCTGGTAAAACTGCCGAAAAAGGAAAGTACCCGTTGCCGACGCAATCAGCGGTAGCGACAAACCTGAATAAGTGTTTAGCAGATTCAGCGATGGTTCTATTCTGATGCCGGCGACGCTCGCGATAAGCGTGTCAAGGCCGGTCGATTGCAGGATGGTTTTGAGCGGCTCGAAGAGGTCAGATGCAACCGCGTAGGTAGGAATGATGCGCACTTCGAGCGGCAACAACAAGGTGGCGAACAACGTCCAGAAAATCAAGGGCTTGAAAGGCGAACGAAAGTAGACAACGGCGAAAGCCGTGATCGATGACAGTGCAAGCTTGCCGATCACCACCAGGCTCGATACCATCAAGCTGTTGAACAATTGCCGGCCTATATCCGTTCGTTGCGTGACCGCGTGTAAGTTGTCAATCAACTGCGGTCCTGGCAAGAGGGCAATGCCATTATTTAGCAGTTGCTGATTCGATACCGATGCCGAGCATAGCACCAGGTACAAAGGGCCTAGCGCAAAGATCAGTCCGAGCATCAATACTGCGTAAGCGAAAACCGTGAGGAGAGGGTGGCGTTCGACCATGATTTATCTCTCGTAGCCCATACGATCTGAAAAAAAGCGGAATTGCAACGTGGTCAAGACCACGATGCAAAGCATCATGATCACGGAAAGCGTCGACGATCCTGATAAATCCAGCCCGACAAAGCCATCGGAAAAAATTTTGTAGACGAGGATGTTGGTCGCACCGCCGGGACCACCTTGCGTCAGCGTATCGATCAGGCCGAAGCTGTGTGTAAACGCCTCGATCACGTTGATGACGGCAGCAAAGAATACAAACGGCGCAATCAGCGGCAGTTGGATATCGAAGAACCGGCGCATCGGACCGGCACCATCTATCGCCGCCGCCGCGAGATAATCGTCCGGCACCGTTTGCAGGGCGGCGACGAAGATCACGAAATTGAATGGCACCTGGGTCCACGCAAAGGCAAATATCAGCATCAACATCGCTTCCGAGCCATTGATGTGCGGGGTCCAGAAGCCAGGCCAGATGCCGTTGAGAACGGCCATCGGCCCCAGGACCGGATTCATGACAAATTTAAGAATCACACCGAGCGCCGCGCCTGCGACTGCATATGGCCAGATGAAGAAGTGACGGAAGATTTTCCGGCCACGCAGATTCAGTTCGGCGCAAGCCGCCAGGACGATGGCGATAAAGATGGCAAGCACGAGACTGCCGGCAGTAAAAATCAATGTCGCCTGCAGCGAGGAGTAAAAGCTGTCGTCGCCGAGAATCCGAAGATAGTTTTTCACGCCGACAAAGACAGAATCGTTACCAAAAGGCCGCACTAGATGAAAAGACCACCAGATTGCTTTCCAGGCCGGCCAAAAGAAAAATAAAAAGACGATAATAAGTTGTGGCGCCGCCAGAGCGAGCGGCATCCAGCGGCGTTGAAACATGGCACTAGACTTCATCACTTTCTCCGTTCACGTGGCTGCGCCGGCTATGGCAATTTTTCCTCTGCGTAGGTCTCTTCAAATCTCCTCAGCAGACGATCGCCACGAATTTTTGCCCTATCGAGCCCATCGCCGATGCTTTGTCGGCCGGCGAATGCCTTCTGTATTTCCTCTGTCCAGACATGGCGGAACTGCGGCAAGAAACCGAGCCGAATGCCCTGGCTGTATTCATTGCCAGCTATATTCATAGATACTATGCCGATCCTGACCGACTCCAGTCCCGGGTCGCGTGCATGGCTTCCGGCCATCATTGCTTTGCCAGCCGTTTTCGTTACGGGAACATAGCCGGTCTTCTCTGCGAATGCAATCTGGTTCTGCGGCTGCCGGAGATAGTCGAAAAAAGCGGCAACCGCCTGGTATACCGCGACGTCATGTCCTTTCATAACCCATAGCGATGCGCCGCCGGTTACCGTGTTATGGCGGACTGTGTTGGCATAGACGGGAATCAGGCTGACGCTGGCGTCGACGATGCCGGCTGCCTTAATCGCACCCCAGGCGCTGGTTGCATCGATCACCATGGCGCATTCGCCGTTGGCGAAAGCAAGTGTCTGGTTTCCGGTGCGGGTCGCGGCGGCATCAATCAGAAGTCCGTGCGTACGCCAACGCATGATATCTTGCATGAAGCGGCGGTGAATGCCAGTATTGAATATGTACTCGGCGCCAAGCCCCGCGCGGCCGTTGTCCTCCGTTGTGAGGGGTTCCCCTTGTGTCGCATTGACTTGCTCCAGCATTATCCAGGGATTGAAATCGCTGACTGTAGGGCAGTTTTGCCCTGCAGCCTTAAGTTTTTCCGCTGCTGCTTCAAAATCTTCCCAGGTCTGCGGCACATTCTTCACGCCAGCCGCCGCCAGCTTGGCCGTATTAGTGTACAAGACCACCGTCGACGTATTGAAAGGCAGTGAGTAAAGATCGCCGGCCGAGGTCGAATAATAACTACGCGCAGCGTTGACGTAATCTCGCCAATCGACGTCGCGACTGTTATCTTTCATCAATTTGAACACTGGATAAACAGCATCGCTCAGCATCAGATCGAGGGTGCCGATATCGTAGATTTCGACTACCGCCGGTTGCTTTCCGGCACGGTATGCGGCAATCGTTTTCTGCATGGTTTGTTCATACGTCCCTGGCGAGGTGCAGTGGACTCGATGCTGCTCCTGAGCTGCGTTGAAGCCATCGCAAAGAGATTGGATGGCATAGGCGATAGGGCCGGTATGGCTGTACCAGAAATCGAAGTTGGCCGCCCTGGCGTCTGGTGCGACCAGTGTCAGGATGCTGACAAAGCCTGCGATAAACACAATACGCTTCACTAGGATGCCTCGATAACGGATGCCGATGTACGCTCCGAATTCAGGAACGACTGGTGCCAGGCTATAAGAAAATCTCTTGATTCACACGGCTTTATTTGCATCATGTAGTTTCTTACGGCGCGTAAGAATCAGTTTATGCCGGCAAAGTGCCCGCTCTATTTATTTTGTTCTCCCACGGCGGGCAGGTCTGAAATAGCGCCTGATGCCAGATTGACGGCACGGGTGCTGCCGCGCACCACAAGACTGGTCGGAAAGACCCGTTGTACTAGATCGGATGAGCCACGCTTTTCTATGCAATCCAGCAATATTCGTACTGTGCATTCAGACATCTCGAACATCGGGACATCCACGCTCGTCAAGGACGGAATGCTGAAGTCGTCGTATCGCATATTGTCGAAGCCGACCACGCTTACATCGTTTGGGACATGCAGTCCAAGATCGTGAAGCGCCTTCAGTGCCCCCAGCGCCATTCTGTCATTGCTCAGGATGATGGCATCGGGCCGGTCCGCCGTGCCGCATAATTGTGCGGCGGCGCGATAACCGCTATCGAGCGACCAGTCTCCCGGTACGACCCAATCCTGCCGGACCGGCAAACCGTATTTGTGCATGCCGTCCAGATAGCCGATGTAACGCGCCTCGCTGCCGGTCGTCACAGCCTTGTCGCGTAGTACTACCGGCGCGTGTTCTTTTCTAGCACCGGTGACAAAGGCGATGCGCCGACAACCACCTTGCACCAGGTGCTCGACTACCGCCAGAGCCGCCTCGCGGTCGGATTGCACGACATGATTGAATTGCGGATCGGCCATGCCGTAGATCACGCACGGAAATCCCATGCGCTGCAACTCGGTGAGTACAGAGTGGCCGGCAGTGGTCACCATGGCGATCATGCCGTCGACCCGGCCCGCCAGAAAGAGATCGCGGGCATAAGCCAGCGAAGCGGCGTCATCACCCATCCAGTTGCGTTGCAAAAGAGTGTAGCCGGCCCGATCGGCGGCGCGGGTCAACGTCTGCACAACGCTATTGCCGTGGGTATCTTGAGTTCTCTCCGAACGGTTGTCGTACGAGGCGCCGTTAAACATTACGCAAGCGAGCGTCTTGGTGGAGATGTTGCGCAAGGAGCGGGCGGCAACGTTGGGGATGAAATTGAGGGTATCGATCGCACTCTGTACCAGTTCACGTGTCTTGGGAGCGACTTTTTCCGGGTGATTGAGGACCAGCGACACCGTCTGGAAACTGACCCCCGCCAGTTTGGCGACGTCTTTGATGGTGACCCGGGTCATGCTGTCATCCGGATGTTATTCAACATGCGTATTGTCTTTCGTATGATTTTTTTGGTGCGTTTTGCCCCGCGATCGCCTGGCGACAAGAACATCAAATCAACTCGGCGAGGCTGCCAAAAAAGCGCGTGAATAATATATCAATTGCGTGCGATTCGAAGAAAATACATTTTTTTCGACACGCTGTTTTTGTAATCAACATGTAACAAAGCAACGCCATAATTCGGCTCGATTAGAACGTTCTAATTATATCGCTATCGGTGCCTCGATGGCGATGACCGCACATTCCCCATGGGTAAAGGTTGTCTTCGGGCGACTATTGCGTTGAAAAATTAGAACGTTCCAATTAACTAATTCTGGCTAGTCGCTTCGTCCGTACACCGGTCAAGCGCGGCTGCAAGCAACGCGTAAATCACACAATGGGGAAAACATGTTCTATCAACAGGGGTGCAAAAATTATCTACGGCAATCGGTGATGGCGCTGGCAATTGGCGCAGTCTTGCCGGTGCTGGCGCATGCGGCGGACAGCTCCGGCGCCGCGCAGGATCAGGCATCGCAAAAGCCGGCAGCGCAGGCGGGCGACGGCAACAATGGGGTTGAACGTTTGCAGAGCGTCGAAGTGACCCGCAAGCGCTCGCAAACCAGTGCAGCGGTTGCCACCAAGCAGACGCAGGATCGTGTTATGGATGTAGTGACAAAAGAACAAATCGAGACATTGCCCGACGCCAGCGTGACTGATGTCGTCAAGCGTATCGCCGGCGTCTCCGTGAGTTTTAATGGCGACACCATCAATGGCCGCGACGAAGCGCAATTCATTGCCATCCGCGGACTCGACGGCAGCTATAACAACGTGGTGATCGATGGCGCGCCGATGGCGTCGGTCGATCAGACCAGCCGCAGCGCCCGCACCAATATGCTGCCGGCATCAATGGTCAAGGAAGTGCAGGTATTCAAGACCTGGCAACCGGACATGGATCCGAACGCAGTGGGCGGATCAGTCAATATCGTTACTCGTAGTGCTTTCGACAATGGTGGGAAACCATATCTAAACGCCAGCGTAGCGCTGGGCCATGCAGACGGCACCGGCAAAGTGCTGTCCGGGGCCGAGGGGCTGGGCAAAAAAACCGATGTCACCATCAGCAACACCTTCGGCCCGGACAAGGCGTTGGGTTATGTGATTTCGGCAAACTACGAAAAGGAAAATACCACCTCCATCGGTCACATGACGACCGATAATATTTTCTACAACTATTACAATGCCGACGGCACGATCGCCAATCCGGCGGGCAGCGGCGGCCCGAATACCGGTAACGGAATTGCGGTTCCGCAGCAGTTCAAGTATTGGCAATATCAGAAAAACCTGGAACGTCAGGGTATCAATGCCAAGCTTGAAGCAAAATTCAATCCCGATGTTTATGGTTTCCTGTCGCTGGGCTATAACAGTGAGAGCATGCATGAACGGCGTAATGAAACCTTCATCGACGATAGCCGCAGCACGGGCGCCAATCCAGTGTCGAACCAGACCCAGACGTCCGGCCAGTTCGCGCGCGGAGAAGCTGAAACAGGCTATTCGGCATCGACTATCAAACGCACGGTCGAATCGATCCAGAGCGGGATCGACTGGAAACTGGACGACAACAAAGTTCTGTCCTTGCGCTCCTCGCTGTCGGAAGCCAGTCATCGCGAGCCGCGCGAGCTGGCTAAATATATTTATGCCAATTTCAAGTATCCAGGCGCCGGCTTGGCTCCGGTGCTTAGCGGCACACCAGGACTGGCCATGGGCTACGACACCTCCGGATTCGAACCGGCGGTCAGTCTCAACAATCCTTCCAACTTCACTAATCTGAATAATTGGCAGGCGTATTACTGGCGGACCGAGGCAGTCAAGATCGATGACCGGGTAGGCAATCTGAAGCTCGACTATCGCTGGAATCAGGACAACGATTCGCGCGGACTGGGCGCTGCTGCGGGGATAGACTACCGCCGCCTGAACCATAGCTACAACTATACAAACACCCAGTATTATCCGACCGCAGGCGGCATGACGATGGCCGGCAACGGCTACGTGTCGAGCACGATCATGCCAAACAGTGGCGGTCTACCGTTCTTGATCGTCAATTCGGGAGCGGCCTGGCAGCAATTGGCCGCCAATGGCAATATCATCGCGCCCAACAGCGCCAATCTGATCAATAGCACCCAAAGCAATTACTCGCATAGCGAGCAGACGGCGGCCGCTTATGCCATGGCGTCCTACAGAACGGATCGCCTGAGCGGCATGTTCGGCTTGCGGCAAGACAACACCACGCTGTCGACCACCGGCAATGTGCGCAATAACGTCAGCGGCGCCACCACCTGGTTGTCGCAGACCAATGACTCGAAATACAATTTCCTGTTGCCGGCGGCGTCCTTGGTGTTCGATGCTACCAGTACGGTGAAGCTCAAGGTCGCCGCCAGCCAAACCATCGGCCGGCCTAATTACGATGCCTATGCGCCGAATACCACGATTTCGCAAAACACCGACGGCACGGTCTCGGTAACACAGGGCAATCCGAACATCAAGCCGCGCGAATCGAATAATCTCGACTTCTCCGCCGAATGGTATTTACCCAACTCCAGCCTGGCGTCGCTCGCCGTGTTCGACAAGCGGATCAAGAACGAAATCTATACCCTGTCAAGCCAAGGAACGCTGTTTTACAACGGCGCTACCCGCACAGCGGCAATCACCCAGCCGCTGAACGCCTCCAGCTCGACATTGAACGGCGTCGAATTGAACTACGTGCAAGGCTCGCTGGGCTGGCTGTCGCCTTATCTGCAAGGACTCGGCTTTAGCGGCAACCTGACCTTCCTGAACGGCGAATTGAACGCGATTACCTCATCCGGCGCGACGCGCAAGATTAATCACCTGGTCAATCAGCCAGACCAGATTCGCAACCTGACGGTGTTCTACAACTACCAGAAGTTCGGCGTCAGCGCCGCTTACAACTGGACCGGCACCAGTTTGCGCCTGGTCGACGCCAATTTGCCAAGTCAGGACGTGTACTGGCAACCGCGCAAGCAAATCGACCTGCAGGCACGTTACGACCTCGGTTCCGGATGGAAGGCGGTTGCAGAAATCGGCAATCTGACGAATTCACCGGTCACCAGCGTAACCGGGCAAAACCGGAACCTGTTGAAGGACACCTTTTCGTTAGGCAGAACCCTCTGGATCGGCCTCAACTACGCTCCGAAAGATCTATAAATCCCGGCTCCTGCCGGCGCGCTGCGGGCAGGAAGTTTCCCCATTTATCAAAGGAATGGAATATGAACGCATTTCAACAATTCATCGACTTGAGCATACAGTCGATGGGCATTATTCCGCTGCTGGCGCTGATATTATTGATAGTGCTGGCGGTGGCCATCGAGCGCATTGCTTTCTTCGGACGCACCGTGCCGTCGGGCGCCAGGATCGACCGCGAATTGTCCGCTATCGATCATCGTCAGGAACAGGCGTTGCGTGAAATCGCTGGCCGCTATCGCGCCACGGTGTTCGGCGGTACTTTGCAGGCGGTGGTCGAGGCGCGACATCTGGATACTCCTGAAGCAATGGATCGTTATGTAGACGAAGCTATCGTGCGCACGATGCCGCAGCTCGACAAGCATCTGTGGCTGGTAAATGCGGCCGTGACGCTGGGACCGCTGATCGGCTTGCTCGGCACTATCATCGGCATTACCGAATCATTCAATGTGCTAGGAGCAGCTGGCCCAAGTGCGGGGGCGGTGACGGGCGGGATTGGCCATGCGCTGATCGCTACAGGTTGCGGCCTGATCGTTGCGATTGTAGGCGTAGCCGCCAACAGCTATTTCGACAAGCGCGCCCGGCTTACCATCTTGCAACTCGATCTGTTGAAGCTGATGTGCATCAAACGTTTGCACCTGACTGACTACCGTGCTGGCAAAGTGCGCTCCGTGCACGGGCAGCCCCCCGCTGTGCAGCCCGTTCTTACACGTCCCGTCGGCGCTGAACTGGCTGGAGCACGAGGATGAGCCGTACCCGTTATATGGAATCGCACGAGCCGCACATCGAGATCATCCCGATGATCGACATCATGATGTTCCTGCTGATTTTTTTCATGGTGACCATGCTGAAGATGATCGATGCCAGCGGCATCAAGATCAATGTGCCACAAGCGTCAACCGCGGCGCCTTTGCCAAAAACATCTCTGACCATCACGGTGAAGAAGGACGGCGATCTGTTTTTCGATGGACAACCTGTTTCAGCGGCGTCGCTGACCGAAAAAATCAAGACACGAGCTGTTGGCGCCAAGCTGGAGGTGCTGATCGCCGGCGACAAGGAGGTGTCGCTGGAGAATCTGCTGCATGTGATGGACGTAGCCCGCACCGCCGGAGTCGATGATATCGGCATCGCCGCAAAACGTTAAGGTAAAAAGATGAGCAGCTCAATGCCAGGCGCAAGCCTGCTGCCAGTACGAGAAACGGGCCTGCGTTGGCCGTTGGCGCTGTTGGCCGCCAGTGCCATCGAAACGATGTTGATTTTTCTGGCGCTAGGTACCCATGCCAAGCCGGTTGCGGCATTGTTGCCGGCACCGGTAAAAATTGCGCGCCTGGTCACGATTGCCGATGTGCCGGGAGAGCCAGATCCGGCACCAGCAGCGCCGCCGCAAAAACGTGAATCCCCGAAACCTGCCGTCAAACCTTTGCCGCAGCTATCGCCGAAACCGCAGGTTGATGCAGCGCCAGTGGAATCCAATCCGGAGCCGCAGGCAGATAGTACGCCGCAAGAGGCGCCGTCAGCTGCATTACCTGTTGCGCCGAGAGTGCAAGCCCCCGTTTCCGCGAAACCTGACAAGGCCGGCGCTGTGCGACGCGGCATCGTGCCACTGGTCAGGGTAGAGCCGGACTATCCGGCACGTGCGCTTGCCGCCAACACCGAAGGCGCCGTGGTAGCACATGTGACGATAGAAAAGGATGGCAGCGTTAGCGGGGTAAATATTGTTCGCGCGCAGCCGCCGAAGATTTTTGATCAGGAAGCCATCCGTGCATTGATGCGCTGGAAATTTTCTCAGAACGACGGCGGTACGGTCGGAGAGGTGGAATTGCATTTTACTTTGAACTGACTGTTGCAAATAACAGCAAGTATAAAAACATAGGGTGACGGTGGCGCAAGACGATGATTGTCACTGGCGAATATGGCGGCCGGCGATTCTCCGTAGTTAAAAAATATCGCTCAACTTTTTACACTAAAAATAATTTTCATTTATGACATTTTCTTCACAAAGCCGACGCCGATTCCTGAAACTGGCCGCCGGGTCAACCGGTGCGGCGTTATCCCTCGGCGGCTTGCCTCTGTCGATTCAACGAGCGCTCGCCATTCCCGCATCGTCTCCGACCGGTACCATCAAAGACGTGAAACGCGTGGTGATATTGATGCAGGAGAACCGTTCCTTCGATCATTATTTTGGCACGATGAAGGGAGTACGTGGATTCGGCGACCGCATACCCCGGCCTCAGCCGAATGGCAAATCGGTGTTTCACCAGCAGGGCAAGAACGGCAAACCTATCCTGCCGTTCAGGATGGAAATGCAGACCACGAGTGCAGGGTGCGCCGGCGGCGACTTACCGCATGCATGGTCTGACCAGCATGCAGCTTGGAATCATGGCAAGTACGACAGCTGGATTGAAGCCAAGAAAAATCCGGTGACAATGGGCTATTTTACAAGGGATGATATTCCCTTTCATTTCGCATTGGCGGAAGCTTTCACCATTTGCGATGCTTATCACTGTTCTGTACCGGGATCCACCAACCCCAACCGCTTCCATCTGATGACCGGCACGATCGATCCATCCGGCGCTGGCGGCGGCCCGGTCACGTATCAGCCTAAGCCCGGCGTCTGGTCTGGCGTCGCTGGCGAAATTCCACATGCTGCCGACAGTTATAACTGGACTACGTACCCGGAACGCCTTCAAGAACACAACGTTTCCTGGCGCGTTTATCAAGGTACCAACGACATGCATGCCGCCAACGGCGACTATCCGAGTGACTTCAATGTGCTGCAGCACTTCTTCCGACAGTACCAGTCCGCTCCGGCAACGTCACCGTTATGGATCAACGGTTGTAGTAAATACACATTGGAAAATTTCGCCACTGACGTAACGAGCAACACCCTGCCTCAGGTGTCGTGGTTGATGCCGCCGTTAGTTAATTCAGAACATCCGATCCGGACGCCGGCATATGGCGCCAGTTACATTAGTCGGGTGCTAAATATTCTGACGTCCAATCCGGCCTTGTGGAGCGGTACTGTTTTCCTTGTTACCTATGACGAGAACGACGGTTTTTTTGATCACATGGTGCCGCCTATGCCACCGATGTCCCGCTTGAACGGACTCTCGACGGTGGATGTTTCGCAGGAACTCCATACAGTCGGCGATTACGTCAATCGCGCAGATAAGCTGCCATATGGCTTAGGAGCTCGAGTTCCAATGTTCGTCATATCGCCATGGTCGAAGGGCGGTGCGGTATGCTCTCAGGTATTTGATCACACCTCGATACTCCAATTCCTGGAACAGGTTTTTGATGTTCAAGAACCGAATATCAGTCCTTGGCGCAGAGCTGTGTGCGGCGATCTGACCTCGGCCTTTGATTTCTCCAAGGCGGATGCGAGTAACCCAGGTTTGCCAGATACTTCCCGATATCAAGCCATATCGGATGCCCAATGCAAGCTGCCGCCGCCAGCTCCACCGGCATTGGCTGTGCTGCCACAGCAGGAAGCCGGTATACGCCGGGCCAAAGCATTGCCTTACGCATTAGCTGTCGAGGAACGGCACGATATTGACAATAACCTGGTCTGGCTGGATTTCATGAATACCGGAAACGCCGGCGCAGTTTTTCAAATCTATACGGGCGGCACTCCTGATGGTCCCAGGACTTACACGGTCGAAGCCGGTAAGAAATTGTCGGATGCATGGCCGGTGGCTGCCAAAAGCGAAATCTACGATCTTTGCGTCTACGGTCCGAATGGTTTCTTGCGTCAATTCAAGGGAGCAATCTCGGCTGCGGCGGATAGGCGAGAACCTGTCGTAAGAGCGCATTACGACCCTATAAAGGGCAATGTCTTTTTGACTATCAAGAACAGTGGGAAGACCACGATTAAGATGACGGTGATCGACAATGCTTATGGCAATGCATCGCGTACCCTGACGATTGCCGGCGGCACCAGCGTGAAGGAACGATGGCTGCTCGCATCCAGCAATCAATGGTATGACCTTAGCGTCGGCGCGGATGACGATGGTCATTTTATGCGTCGTTTTGCTGGCCATGTCGAAACTGGAAAGGACTCAACTTCCGATCCAGCGTTTCATTGCTCTCAGTAGAAAATTAATCAGAAATTCGTCTGAACCGTGTGGTCGAGAGTGCTAACATGAGCGTCTAACTACCTCACAGATCCGACGAGATAGCCATCGCTGAAATTCGCATATCGATGTTCTCCACTTCAATTGTAAGAAATGTTTATATTCGTAATCACTATTCCGACCTATTAAAGTCGAAAACATCCGCGCATTCATCGCATGCCAAACTTGTTGTTGGTCGGAAGAACGAATAACGGAAAAGCGCAAATATTAAAACGATTTCGAGCGCTACATCTCGCATCCGACAATATCGGAGAGGATGCGGTGAGCGTGCCGGTATCTGTGAGGCACTGCACGGGGATCGGAAAGATTCGAGCAATGTGTCCAATGGCCGTTTCTAGGCAACCTGACCGCCCCTTTCGGGTTGTCACGCACTTATGCGTCGGGCCGGGTTCGGCCAGGAGCTGCCGTCCAAAAATCGCAAGGATGTTGGAATGAACCTGAATAGTTTGTTTTACATGAAATAGGGCATTGGCATGAGTTACGACTACAAGATTTTTCGCAGTACCGGTCAGTTGCCTTCATCACTTGAGGATCTCATGGGGCCATCCGAACCATTTGAATCCTATGAATCTGTTAAGGCACTGCTGTCGCGCCATTCTGATGGAGTTGTCTGGAATGACAGTGAACAGGCAGGTACGCTGGAGAACGATATTGGGCGCTTCGAATTTCAATGCCCTGATGACTTGTTAGAACTCGGCATGATTTCTCTGCGTACGTCGTTTAGACAGGACGTCACCGCCGGACATGATTTTCTCCGCAAGCTTTGCCATGCTGAGAATATGATCGCATTGGATGAACGGACTATGGAAATAATCGTTGCAACGCGATAGGTGTTTCGTGGGCGAGGTGTTTCGCGAAAGTCGCAGTTCGGCCAGGAGTAGCCACTGACAAATTCAGCCCAAAGCGGACATTTGGACGTCATCATCGTATGCTACGCGTTGGTTTAATAAAGATTCGTACCTCTCTATCAAACCGGGTACGCAAAGCCCGCAGGATCTGCAGGCATCAGCATTTGGCGTGTATCCAATCTACAAAGCCATGCCGATGATTGAAAAATTAATTTCCGAAAATTGATTGAAAGACCTTATGAACAAACCACTTTTCGAAATGTTGGGATTGAAAAAAAAGCCGGTTACGACTCGCTCCGGGACAGTCACACGCATCGGATTTGCCCATCCAAGCGGGGAAACGCAAGGGTACTTTGTACTGGTGCTTGAGGGTGAAAGAGAGCCGATCAAATTCGTGTTTCAGAAACCGCGCAGCGATCTTGAAACACTGGCGCTCACGATGCCCGGCGACCAGCTGACGCTGACAATCAAAGGCGAGATCGGAGACGGATGGTGTCATGTCGTGGGCGTCACAAATACCGATTTAATGTCAGCGATCGCGGTAGGAATGACGCGATAGTTTGAGCAACAGCCAGATAGTGGTCTCTACATTGGCCATGTCAATGATCGGTTTTGAAAAATTTCTGTCTACGGAAATTGCGTGTCACACGGAGATCACGTTATGTTGGCATGATGTTATCAGTCGTCCTTAACCTGAATGCCGGATTGGGAATTGACTTAGTCGCGACGGGCTTAAACCGGCCACAGGCAGCCGCTTCTTCTTGTGACCCCAGACGGGACACGAAGGCGGCTAACATCAGGAAGTGTTATGAAGATAAATGTTATTCGCCAGGCGTGCTGTGCAGCCGATGACCAAATCAACAGACTTGATGCGGTTTACGAAGTAGATGGGAACACTACTATCGAGGTTTTAATACGGAAAATTTGCTCGTCAAATTTTTTACAATATTCGTCCACCCACAATCGACTAAGTGCCGAGGTCGACGGTCGGCAAGTCGCGGAGATATACGCCTCAGGTGACCCGACTTGGACTTTGGGTGTTTTGCCTACTGAACCAGTCGCGTCGGCAATAGGCGACAACACCTTGCATTTTGTCTTCCGTCTAAACTCTACTCGTGCCGAAGGCTAATCTCGGCCAAAAGCGGTGGCATCAGAGTTGAAATAAAAAGGTTGAAATGAAAGAAAAACTGCCCAAGGCTCAACTACTGCGGCTTCTAGAAAAACTTATGCAGCCACAAGCTATGACGGAAAAGGAAAGTGATGATGTGCTACTTGCCTTTTGTGCTGGATGTCCAGACCCAGTGAAAGCTAGATGGTTAATTGTTGATTGTATTGAGCCGTTGTCGAACCTGGAATTGGTAGAGCGTGCGCTATCAATGCCACTTCTGTCCCTTTGCTTGCAGAATTGACCCTATCCAACTGATCCACTCGCCACTGTCGCGCAAAGGCGGCAACCCGGTCGTAGGATCCTTCAAAGCCTAGCTCACATAAATCAGCATGGATCTGTTTTAAGCTGCGCCGCTGTTTTCGAGACTTTGTCGCTTCGGTTTTAAGCCAGGATGAAAGTTTGAAGGCGTACTGATCAAGAGCACTGGGAGTGCGTCGATCCCGATAAGCCGGCTCTACGATTTCTGAGCGTAGATAGCGTCTGACGGTGTTTCTGGAGATCCCCAAGCGCCTGGCGATCTCCCTCAAGGAGACCTGGTCACGAAGGTGCCAGCGTCGAATAATGCCTAATAATGCCACGTCGATCACTCCAATCTCCCACTCACTATATTGAGTAGGATTGTGGTCTATACGTGGGTCAATTTTCGATGCAAATTATCCAGCTAAGTGGGTCAGTTTTCGGCGCAAATCAACAGCGACGTCTCGCATCGAAATTTGTAAGGGACAAGCCTATGCGATGGTACTCGCCGCTCTTTTTGACGATGCGGAAGAGGCTGCGGAGTGCTTTATGAACCAAAGTAAAACCGTTCCAGAGCGAGCTATAGCTAGTTCGGCGAGAAATTGAAGATAAATATTTCGAGCGCATATCTGCAGTTAGGCAATTTAATGAAGCCAACGGTTCAAGCGCTCGATAAACTAATGTGCCGCCGGGCCTGAACGTTAATTTGATGTCATCGCTAACCTCGCTTTTCGGAACAATCTTGTGAATTAGGTATAGTCGGATTGGCTTGAATAAGTGGACCTGAGTCTGTGGGGACATGTAGGAACCATTCAAATATATGATTGAGAATTGCCGCGTGATTTCGTCTTCCCTGACGCCCTAGATAAAGCTGTCTTAGAATTGACGGTAGCACATGACTGTAAAGCAGGAGTTAGTCTCAATAGACTGATGACCAATAGCCGAAGCTGCTATGTCCGCGCCTTTATTTTTTATCAGATGTATTGAGTCGCTCTAATGATTTGAGAACTAACGGAGGAACTGATGGGTCTAGGACAGCAAAGGCATTCACTATACTGCGGCTTGCGAGCTGGCCTCTGTTTTGAAGTATTGAATGGTGAAGACGTTCTATATATTAGCGACGTCCCTTTTGAGTTGGAACGGATCGTAGGTAACTGGATCTTTTCCTTACCTGAGGACCTCCTTGAGCCTACTTCACCCAATAGCATTTTTCGCGAAGATCCAATTAGGGGCAGAGCGATAACCCGCGCCGTATGCGAGGATTTTATTACTTGGATGCTTGAAATGCTTAAGGATGCACAAGAGCAGCCAGATTTTCAAGAAAAAATGATGGCGATAAAGAGCGAAAAGGAAAGTTTTCCCGACTAGATAATTGGGCGGAAGCAATGGCGATCGACTCTACCGAAAGAATCGTAGTGCAAGTAACGTCGAAAGAGAAGAAAGCTATTGTCGAAAAAGCCAAAAAACTCGGCGTTCCCGTTTCTAAGCTGATGCGCCGCGGAGCTAGGACCTACAAATCAGAAGCGGAGGACTATGAGGTAGGCGTAGTTGCGGGCGCGGCAAAGGCAGCGGTCAGAGCGTGTATCAGACTCAATCGACTACCTCCTGACATTTGTTGAGGCCAGCAATAGGCGAATTGCTGCAACGGAAGCTAAAGCACGCCATATTAGCTGAGCAGCTAATATGGTGCAACCTTCTAACTTAGCCAAAAGTCTAAAATTAGCTGCACAGCTAGCTTAAATGCGTATTTGTCGATGGCACTGGGGTTTCTACATTGCATCGAAGACGGGGAGTGCTAACCTGAGAAATAATTTTACGTTTTTACACAGCCTCAACCTTAAACAATCTGTCAGCTGCCTGGCAGCGGACATTAGTAAATCCATTTTACTGCGGCTTTTTGAGCTGGGCTGCTTAATATATTTTAAGCAGCCCAGTCATATAAGATCCAGCCGTGAGAATGTGAACTTACATTCCTATGCATTCAAGAGAGCCTAAACGATATAACACCAAACGTGACTACAGATTCCACTTCAACATCACTGTTGGAGAGGTGCGCGTATAGGTGTCAGAATTGATCTTGTAACGATGCATTTCGTACCGTAATCCTACTTGGAACGTTCCTTTTGAGTCGATTTCCCATAGCAACTCCGGTCGCAAGAACGTTTCAGTACCATTCACTGCAGTTCCATTAACAAGCGACAGTAAGTTGAATCGGAATCTTTGTCCGGCGAGTTGGAAAGGGTCGGACATGAGTACTGACCGCCATAAGAGCTTGCCATGGTAGAAATTCGTATTTCGATACAAGAGGCCAGATTCAAAATACGAAAAACCTGGCACTTTAAAATTAAAGGAAACTCCGTGATTATAGGAACGGAAGTCAGCATAACTGGCACGCTCGTAGCGTGCGATCAGGGATATGTCAGAGATAGGGCCAAATTCCAGAGGCCTCCCGGTGATCTTGCCTAGGCTCAATCGGGGGTTAAAAACAAGCAGGTTCTGGGTACTAGTGTTGCCACCGAAGGAGCCGGCAGCAGCGCCACCGACGTTGTCACCATTGAAAACCTCAGCATCGACATATACATCTCCGTACTTGAATCCAGCGAAATACTCAAACTGATAGGTCTTGAGGACCTCATTGTTGGTTCCTGTGCCAAGAACCGGATCAGCTTTAGATTCTGTTGTATACAGCACGTTTAAGTTCGCCACTTGAAAATCGGCTGCTACAGCCGCTTCTGCGCAGACTGAAACAGCCACAAATACTATGGCAGCCCGCACTATTCGCCTTGTTTTCAAAATATGTTCTCCTCTATTTTTTATGCAGTGAAAGATCACTGTTAACTACCCGCTGACCGGTTCACACCCGGAAATGGAGTGAGATACCGATTATGGTGAGTCGCAGAATTTTATTTTTAATAAACAAAAACGCATGAACCGTTGTGGTGCTCCACAGACGTTTCCTCCCATCATGCAGCCCTAGGAAAGGCTCCCGCACCAAGTGCCGACCAGTCTTATTGCTACAGGACGAAAGTGGGCGCAGCGATTACATTGCGTCCATCAAAACATGCTTAACGCAGTTCAGTCTGGAGTGCCTTCTTGACTCCGCCATCGATCATTGCACGCTCTTCATCGGCAAGACGCAGTGCAGCGGTTGGCGGACGCACGTCCTTGCACTCTTTGTAGATCACGCCATCCTTCATCACCAGTGCAATTTTTACCGGATCGGTGAGGATACTGAGATCTTCAAGAGGATTGCCGTCTACCAGTACAATGTCAGCAAGGAAACCAGGACGCACCTGACCCAACTCATCTGGACGTTGCATGATCTCGCCGCCCAGTCTTGTTGCGGAGAGCAGTGCCTCCGCGGGCGTCATCCCGATATAGTCGACGAAGTATTGAAGATCGTTAGCATTGGTGCCGTGCGGCATCCAGGCAAAGCCATAGTCTCCGCCTGGCAGGATACGAATGCCTCGTTTGTGCATTTTGCGCAGCGAATCGGATGCAATTTCTAGTTCGCGCTTATACCCCATCGTTGCAGCCAGTTCCGGCGTAATACCGTAATCGGACGCATTGAACGATGTGCGAATTAGCCAGCCAATGCCGGGAGCGACAAAGTGCTTTTCCTTGTTCGCCTCAAGCATATCGAGTGCCTCTTCATCTGCAAAGCTGGCGTGATACACCATTTCGATACCGTGGCGTACGCACATCTTGACGGACTCGCTTGATCGCGCGTGTGCCGCCATGCGCTTGCCATATCGCTTTGCCTCGCTGCTCAGCATCGCCACTTCCTCTTCTGAGAAGGGAGACATTTCTGCTGGCAGGCCGGCAATATATTCGCCGGACAAGTTGATCTTCAGGTGGTCTACCCCGTACTTGATAAACGTGCGTGCTGAGCGGCGAATTTCCTCAGGGCCACTGCATACACTGCCGAAGCTCAATTCTTCAAAAGGCAAATGGGGAAGCGTATTGTCGCCCAATGCTCCGATCGTCGTAATTTCTTGACTGCCTGCAAGATAACGCGGCCCTGGAAATTCTCCAGCATTGATTGCATTACGCAGCACGACGTCCAGCCTCGGTTTAGCGGCAGCAGCACCAATCGCGGAAGTCCAGCCCATTTCCAGGTAACGCCTGGCCACGCGGATGCACCACAGGATGTGTTCCTCGGGGGGCATCATCTGGATTGCCGACAGCGAAGGTTGGTCGTTCCACGAAAAATGCGTATGTGCTTCGGTCATGCCGGGCATCAGAAACTTGCCCTTTCCATTGATAATGCGTGCAGATTCAACGTTCAGAGGAGCGTTCGAACGAGAAACTTCAATGATGCGATTGCCTTCGACAAGGACTTCACCCTTTAATACGTCGTCACCACTACCGTCAAAAATCATGACGTCGGTAAATAAAGTCTTTTCCATGTTTGTCTCCTCCTGTATCAGGATTTAATTTATAGATTGATAAAAGCTTTTGAGTTCCCGCATACACTCGCGTGGTTTCTCGAACGTTGTCCAGTGACCGCATCCTTCCAGCACGATCATGCGGCTATCAGCGATCCGTTCTTTCATCGCAGTTACTGCGGGCGGTGGGGCAACACCGTCTTGGTCGCCCGTCACTAGCAGCGTGGGGGCAGAAATTTCCTCAAGCGCAGCCCCTTGTGCACCTGCCAGGGCCTTGCAACTTTGGGCATAACCTTCGGGAGATTGGCGCATTACGCTTTCCCGTACCAATGCGACAACGGCTGGCTGCTGTTCCTTAGTCTCCTTGCTGATCGCCCCTGCCACGATGGCGTCGGCAATTTCCTGCATGGCTGCGGGACCGCCCGTAGCAGCCTTGTCAGCACGGGCAAGGATCGCCGGCCGACCGGCATCTGGGGGGCAGATCAGGGGACCGAACAGCGCGAGACTGAGTACCTGCTCTGGGTTATGCGTGGCAATGTGCTGACAGATGATCGTGCCCATTGAATGCCCCACAAAATGTGCTTTAGCGACATCAAGTCCACGGCATACTTTCAGCACGGCCTCGCACAGACGTTCGATGCTAAGCTCGCCGGGAACCGGGGCGGAGCGACCACTACCTGACAGATCAATGCGGATGATCCGATGACCTTGTATTGCGGACATGAGAGGTGTCCAGGTATTGCTGGTGCCGCCTAGCCCATGCACGCAGACGATTGGCACGCCGTCACCTTCGATCTCAACTGCAAGATTTTCGATAAATTGTGTCGTCATCGCAGTCCCCCTCAAGAGAACTTGTTCTCAATGACGCCCAGACCGTCAATCTCGATGCGCACCACATCACCGGCCTTCAAAAAGCGTGGGGGCTTCATGCCAAGACCTACACCTGCGGGGGTTCCTGTGGCGATAATGTCTCCTGGATACAGCGTGATACCGCGTGAGACCGTTTCAATCAACGTGGGAATATCGAAGATCAGGTTCTCTGTAGGGCCGTCCTGGCGCAATTCTCCGTTGACCCAGCATCGCACGCGAGTTTTGGTGCCGTCGAGTTCATCAGCTGTTACAAGCCAAGGACCCATCGGGCAGAAGGTATCGAAGGATTTGCCCATATCCCATTGCTGATGGCGCATTTGTACATCACGCGCCGTAACATCATTGACGACGGTATAACCGAAGACATATTGCATGGCGTCGCCACGGCTGATGTTCTTGCCGCCTTTGCCAATTACAACCGCCAGTTCGGCTTCATAGTCAATTTGCTCAGAGATATTGCTGGCCGGCACTTTCACATCATCGTATGGGCCGACCACGCATTCGGGCACTTTTGTGAAAACAATGGGCCATGACTCCGGATTTGCATCGTTGTCCTTGAAAACCGATGCTTGAAGTTCTTGGGCATGAGCGTGATAGTTTCGTCCCACGCACCACAGATTGCGACGTGGTACTGGCAATGGAGCCTCAAGCTGGACTTCGCTAATCGCGACAGCCTGACCGTTTGACGGCGGCAATTTATTGCTTTCAACCAGAGAGTCAATAACAGCTAAGGCACCCTTAGAAGCTTGTTCTTTTGTAAAACTTAACGGTGTCACCTGAGTCCCGTCCGCTGAGACGGTTCCAACATAACGCTGGCCATTTAACTGATAAGTAGCAATTCTCATTTCGTACTCCTCCATGTAGTTTTGATCCGGTCCCAATCACTGGCTTTGTTGACCGTGTACGGAGTGTAGAAACGATGTGCGTACTGCGCTTATCGTGCTATCTGGCTGCGTATCGCAGAGTCTGATTGTTTCAAAAAAAGACAAAAAGAGACTAAGATTAGGAAGCGGAAAAAATAAGCTCCGAACCTAGGGGCAAGGAGACAAAATGGCAGAGGCATACGCTTTCTACGAGGGAGCATTTGGGCAGGCCATCGTGTTGGAATCACGGGCTGACCTCGTATCCCATTCTCATTCAGAATCCCAAATTGCTTTCTGGCTGGGAGGAACTCGCGCTCAAGCACGGGTTGGCGATGAGCTAGTACAGTACGATCAAGATGTAGGACTGGCTACTAACGCTTACCAGTCGCATGACATGACGTTGCTGGATGACAAAGGCCCCGCCGTCTTTTTGGTGTTTATGATTTCGCGTCAGTGGTTAAATCAGCGAAGGAAAGAAACGGGGCAGCCTTTTGTATTTCCTTCTCCTCGTATTCCGATCGATCTTGCTCTTCGTCAGGCGTGTTGGAAGGTACTGGACTTGATCCTGTCTCCTCAAAGAGCGACGTCATTGATGAACGACGAAGTGGAGAAGCTCATTACCGCGGCTATCGATGCAACTGCTGATTCCTGCCCGGGTGTTCAAAAAGGACTGGGCATGTCGACGCTGGATCACCGGCTCCGGGCGGCAATTTCAATCATGCGAGAAAACGTTGCGGAAAAAATCACCGTCGAGGAAGTCGCCCTGAAAGTTGGTCTTTCTCGCGCCCATTTTTTTACTCTGTTCCGAGATCAACTGAACACTACGCCTCAGGTTTTTTGGAGCGCAGTGCGTGTCGAGGAAGCCATGCGACGATTGATCACGGAAGGGGGGCCACTGACCTGGGTCGCTTTAGATCTGGGATTTTCAGCGCCAGGCAACTTTTCCCGGTTTTTCAAGGAACATACAGGAGTATCTCCATCCATTTTCCGCCGCGCAGCCACTGGCAACTTACCTGCCACGGTTACAGGCCTTCCTCTCTAACTACACCTGCTGCACCGTATGCGTGGTCTAGGCGATTTGAATTGAACTAATGGTTTTTGTGCCATGACAAGTCTACTATTGAGTTAGTCCATCGACCGGCGGCTTGTGGCGATTACAGCCAATCGAATCGCTGGTCGATCTAGATTCGACCTCGCACTCCATGTCAGATCAAGTTTGAGTTAATACAGCTAATTTTTTTTAATTAACAGACTTTTTCCTCGCAAGCGCAGTAATGTCACGAGTCGTTGGGCCGCAGGGGACAGGTAAGCGTTCTTTCGATAGGCGATTCCAAGGCGTCTTTGCATGGTCGTCTCTTTCAGCACAACTTCCCGCAGCGATGTTTTTCCAGATTGTAAATTTGCTCTTGTCGCGAACCCAAGCAATCCGGTTTTTTCTATTAACGGCAGAATCATGTTCAGTACGGTCGGTTCGATTTGTACCTGTGGTCTCGGTAGCCTGTTTCGATCAAAGGTTTGGTCCAACCATTGCCGGCTTGCCACGGTTGTGGCAGGCAATACCCAGCGGTAGTCGAGAAGGTCTTTCAGGGTGTAGCGCCTTTTAAAAATTGGATGATCTTTTGCTGCCAGCACCACGACTTCGTCTTCGACAATTTGCTCCGATTCAACATCGGCATCCGACTGGACGATAGGTCCGACTGCGAGGTCCAGGTCACCTCCATTTAACGCCTCCAACAAGGCATCATTCATTGACACCATCAGTTGGATCGTAACGTCCGGCGCTTCTGCCAACAGTTCCTGGCAGACTTGCGGTAGCAAATGTTCCGCCAGGGTTGGTACACAGCCCAGTCGGATATGGCCCTTCAGGCCTTTTGCATAATCGTTCATTTCGCGGGCAGTGTCCTCAAACATGATTCCCATTTTCCGTGTTCGCGATAGCAGCACCGTACCTGCAGCCGTCAATCGGATACCGCGACCGTCGCGCTCGAACAGTTTGGCTCCCAGCGACTCTTCAAGACGATGTATGCATTTCGTTAATGCCGGCTGAGTTCTGAATAATTTTTCTGCTGCCCGCCCCAAATTACCCTCTCGGGCAATTACTTCAAAATATTTCAGGTCGCGAAAGTCCATTTGAACTATTCCTAAAAGTTATTAATGTTAAACAATTAGTAAATATACATTATAGATCCGTGATTCTATACTCCATTCAAATAAAAAAAGTAGCCCGATGTTCTTTCACGAGCATGCATCCGGGCACGGAAAATGGAGACAGGTATGAACAATGCAGTCGAAAAATCATCGCGTGCGCTGGCGCGGCGTTCAGAGCCGCATATGCGAGCTTCGTGTCAGTTCGATGTTGTGAATCGAGATGTTCGCACCCGATTCCATGAGATATCCCCGCTCCCTCAAATTAAGTTGTCCTACAGACGCATAGGGCTGTCACACGCCGATCGCCGATAGGCGTTTCCCTATCGCGTTTGGCGCAACGTTAC
This sequence comes from Collimonas pratensis, assembly GCF_001584185.1. Classification (GTDB taxonomy): domain Bacteria; phylum Pseudomonadota; class Gammaproteobacteria; order Burkholderiales; family Burkholderiaceae_D; genus Collimonas; species Collimonas pratensis. The sequence goes on from NZ_CP013234.1 coordinate 451,543, forward strand.
GTTCGGTCGATTCCGCTAAGAACCTTGCGATGCTTTACGGCTTTTGATGCATTTTCACTTTCTCCAATTTGTTAATTGTTTTCACCAACAGGAAAAAATATGAGCAACTCCACTCAACCAGACGTAATCCGCGAATTCACCCGAATATCAGCAGAGTTGGTCGATGACGCCGCGCAATATCCTTCGTCAATTTTGGCTGACGTTGCAGGTCGCCGTGGCACATTGTCCAGTCGAATCGCTCCGTTGTCGCCGACGATGCGTATTGCCGGACCGGCACTCACGGTAGAAGTTCGTCCTGGTGACAACCTGATGATTCATGCCGCGATGGCGATCGCCAAGCCGGGTGACGTATTGGTCATAGACGGCAAAGGCGATGAAACTTGTGCGTTGATGGGAGAGATCATGATCTCCCAATGCCAGGCCATCGGCGTTGCCGGTGTGGTGATTTTTGGTTCTGTACGCGATACAGAAGCAATCCGTGATTTAGGTTTTCCGGTATATGCGGTTGGCGCTAATCCGAACGGGCCAACCAAGCTGGTCCCAGGGCGCGTCAACTGGACGGTATCGGTGGGCGGAACAGCGGTCAATCCAGGTGATTTGATCGTCGCCGACGCTGACGGTGTGGTTGTTGTCGAACGTGAAAAAGTAGCATCCCTGTTGCCGCTGGCAAAGCAAAAAGTAGACGATGAAACTGCACGGATAAAAGGCATCCGCAATCGTGAGCAGTTACGTCCAAGCTGGCTCGACGGCGCGCTGCGCAAAGCCGGCGTGCTGAAGGAAGGAGAGCAACTATGAGCATTGGAATCCCCAACAGAAAACCGGTGATTCTTGTCACTGGCGCCGATTTAGCTGCGCAAGCGTTGTCCCTGCTAAATAGTTTTGAGATTGTCTATGCCGGTAAGACGCCGGACGAAGAACACTTGGCCAGTCTCTGCACACAGCATCAACCGGTGGCCATCATCGTTCGCTACGGAAAAATCACGGCACGGATCATTGACGTTTGTAGCGGCTTGCTCGTTATTTCGAAGCACGGGACTGGCATCGATACGATCGATATCAGTTATGCAAAATCGAAAGGTATCGCAGTAGTCGCTGCTGCCGGTGCAAATGCACCGGCGGTCGCTGAACATACATGGGCATTGATTTTTGCCTGTGCGAAGAATGTCGTGGGCCTGGATCAACGCATGCACGCCGGACATTGGGATAAAGCGACGCATAAAAGCTTGGAGCTTAAAGGCCGCACGCTTGGCTTGGTTGGCTTGGGCGCCATTGGCTTGCGCGTAGCTGAAGTCGGCTTGGCGCTAGGCATGCATGTCATTGCTCATGACCCTTATGCCAGGCAAGTTCCAGAAGGCATCGCTAAAACTGAATTGACTGAGCTACTGGCAACAGCTGATGTGTTGTCGCTGCATTGCCCGCTGACAGCCGAAAACAAGCAGATGATCAATCGCGATTCATTGGCGGCAATGCGCGACGGCGCCATCATCGTCAATACCGCTCGCGGTGGGCTGATCGATGAAGAAGCTTTGCTCGAATCACTGCAAAGCGGAAAAATTCGAGCAGCCGGCCTGGACAGCTTCCAGATCGAGCCATTCGTCGGTCCGCATCATTTTGAGAATGTGCCTAACGTGATCCTTTCGCCGCATATCGGGGGCGTTACTGCGGATGCCTATATCGGCATGGGAATAGCTTCGGCACAAAACGTTCTAAATGCACTTGCTACCGAAAATGCGGTCGCGTAGGCGATCTGGCTGACTTGCTTGCGTTACGCAGACACATGTTTTGTGCCACGGCAGCCGGCCATGACGTTGGAGGAAGATGATGGAAACGACAATAAAAAATATCAACAGCCTGGAAAAAGAAACGATGAGGAAGGTCATTCTTCGCATCATCCCGTTTCTGATGGTTTGCTATCTGCTGGCATTTATTGATCGCGGCAATATCGGCATGGCGGCGCTGCAGATGAATCATGATCTCGGCATTTCGCCCAAAGCATACGGCTTTGCCAGCAGCTTGTTTTTCATTTCGTATTTCATTTTTGAGGTGCCTAGTAATCTCGCCCTGCAAAAATTCGGCGCGCGTAAGTGGATCGCCCGCATCATGGTGACCTGGGGCCTTGTGTCCGCAAGCACGGCTTTTGTTCAAGGGGGGCCATCGCTATTCGTTCTACGTTTCTTTCTGGGCGCTGCCGAAGCGGGCTTCTTTCCAGGAGTATTGCTATATCTGACATATTGGGTGCCGTCTGCGTATCGCGCGCGTATCGTTGCGATATTCATGGTTTCGATCCCTGCAGCCAGTTTCATCGGATCGCCGATTTCGGCCATGTTGCTGCAGATCGATGGCACGCTGGGATTACATGGTTGGCAATGGCTATTCATTCTGGAAGGGTTGCCTACTGTGCTGCTCGGATTTGTCTGTTTATTTTTTCTGACTGACCGTCCCGAACAAGCGCATTGGCTTGGTACAGAGCAACGCGACTGGTTGTCCGCGCGCATTCAGAAAGATAGAGCTGAAAGCAAACTAATTTCGCACGTCTCGCTATGGAAGTTGTTTCGTAGCAAGGAAGTGCTGGGTATGGCATTGGTGTGCTCCACGGCATCTGGGGCCGGCACTGTGCTTGGTGTTTGGCAACCACAACTAATCAAATCCTTTGGCTTAACAGTGATGCAGACCGGCATGGTCAACGCAATACCCTATCTGCTGGCGTCGGTAATCATGGTCTTGTGGGGACGGCATTCCGACCGCAGGAACGAACGTCGTTGGCATACGGCCATTCCTTTGTTAATGATCGGAGGCGGCATGGTTTGCGCACAACTGACGTCCGCATTGCTACCCACCATAGCTTTATTGTCGTGTGTGTTGATTGGTGCCTATTCATTCAAAGGGCCGTTCTGGGCTCTGGCTTCCGGTTGGTTGGCTTCTGGCTCCGCTGCTGCCGGCCTGGCGGGAATCAATGCGGCGTCAAACCTGATTGGCGGCGGCCTGATGGTGAACGTATACGGTTGGATCAAAGCAGAGACCGGCAGCTATGCATTGGCTTTGTTGCCGTTGGCGATACTGGCGATGATGAGTGTCATTTGCCTGCTCATTCTGGACTACCAGGCAAACCGTTCCAGTCCGGTGGTTGGCTGCACCAAGACCGTTTGATGTGCGGGTGTTGAATACCGCCTGATAGAAAGAGAATCATGAGCTTTTTTTTCGCACCGCCGAGCATTTGTACCACCGTGTTTACGCGCTTGCCTGATCGTTTTCGCCAAACGCGTCCGACTGCGTGGGCAACGCCAAGGTGTTGCTACTTGGTACACTGATTATGTTTTTGCTTGGCGATCCGGCGAAACAATCGCATCTGACCGCTAACAGAGGGAAATAACATGCAAGATATCAAAACGCCTCACGTACCGGTGCGGGAAGATTGGCTCAATACGCATACCGAGGCGATTCTGGAGCCTGAAATTTCGATCGTTGATGCTCATCACCATTTATGGGATCGACCGGGCGCGCGCTATCTTTTTCCGCAATTCCAAGAGGATATGTGGGGCGGTCACGACGTGCGGCAGACTGTGTATGTGCAATGTCGCTCCATGTATCGCAGTAGCGGGCCGGTCGAGATGCGACCGGTGGGAGAGGTCGAATTCGCCAACGGTATCGCCGCGCTCGGAGAAAGTGGCATTTATGGTGCGTTGCGTCCATGTGCTGCCATCGTTGGCGGCGCCGATCTTTTGATCGGCGACAAACTGGAGCCTGTTCTGGAAACCATGCGGGCAATCAGTGGCGGGAGGCTGAAAGGTATCCGCAACCCGGTTGCTTGGCATGAAAATGATGCCGTGCGTTCAAGTCCGGTACTGCCGCCGCCAAGTCTGATGCGAGATCGGCGCTTCCTGAATGGTGCAGCGTGTTTGCAGCGCCTCGGTCTGTCACTGGACGTTTGGGCGTATCACTCGCAACTTAGGGAATTGGTTGATCTGGCTAAATTGCTTCCAGACCTGCATATCGTATTAGATCATCTGGGAGGGCCGATTGGCGTAGGCCCTTACACAGGTAAGCGAGATGCGGTATTCGACGACTGGAAAGGGCAAATGACGCTACTGGCACAATTGCCGAATGTCTATGTAAAACTGGGCGGCCTCGGTATGCCGGTAATGGGGTTCACCTTTCACGAACAGCCTCGTGCCCCTTCTTCCAGCGATCTTGCGATAGCCTGGCGACCTTATATACACACCTGCATAGAGCTCTTCGGCGTTGGACGCTGCATGTTCGAAAGTAATTTTCCGGTCGATAAAGGTATGTTCAGCTATGCCGTGTTATGGAATGCCTTCAAGCGCCTGGCCAGCGGTGCTTCGGCTCAAGAAAAAGTGGCGTTGTTCAGTGCAACCGCCAAATATGTCTATCGCCTTCCTGTCGAATAGAAATTATCCGAAGCGCCTTATATTTTTCCATTCCCGCTAGAGGAGGAGACACAGTGTTAAATCAAAAAGAAATAAAATCTGTCAGTTCTGAATATATCTCGACGTCAAGCGCGCACAAAATTGCCGACAGTTCTGACAATGCCTTGCCCTGGTATCGCGAAGTGGGGTCTGCCGGCTGGGCTGCACTGCTGCTCGCAGGGTTGGGCTGGATGTTTGAAAGCTATGACTCGTTCATGCTTTCCCTGACACTACCTACTTTGGCGACGGTATTTGATCTGAGCAAGACGCAAATCGGTGCGCTCATCAGCGTAACGGCTGCAGGTCAGATTTGCGGGGGAGTATTGTTTGGCTGGGTCTCCGATAGGTTAGGGCGGGTCCGGACAGCCTATCTCTGCATTTTGATTTATTCGATATTTTCCGGATTAATCGCCTTCGCACCATCAATATCGGTGATTGCGGCACTGCGCTTTTGCGGTGCCCTTGGCATGGGGGGGACCTGGACCGCGGGAGCCGCATTAGTGGCAGAAACATGGGGGCGAAACATCGCGGTCGCGGTGGCGCCCTCATGCAAATGGGATTGCCGATTGGGGCTATCGTTGCCATCGGTGCTGCGGCGGTAGTGGGCAACCTTGCCGGCGGTCTTGGCGGCAATGGTTGGCGCATTCTGTATCTGATCGGGGCATTACCGGCTGTAATAATGTTTTTTATTGCACGGCGCACGCCAGAGTCGCCTGTTTGGAAAAAGAGAACGCAAGCGAGCTTATTGAAGACCAGGCGCAGATTTTCATTGCCATCACCCGCAGAGTTGAAGGGGATTAAGCACGCATTCTTTTTTATCTTTTTTCTCCAATACATTTTTTGGGGCGTATTCACCTGGGCGCCAACCTTTCTCATTGCATCAAAGCACCTGAATTTTTTGCACAGCCTGAATTTCCTGATAGCCTTGCAATTGGGAGCCATCGCCGGCTTTATTGTATTTGGAAGTTTCGTGGACCGGTTTGGGCGACGTCCTTTGTTTTTCTCTTATCTCGGGATCGGCATCTGCTCCGTCTGCTGCTACGTGCTCTCGGTTCAACCCGGTATTTTGCTGGTCGCGTTGTTCTTCACGGGATTTAGTGTCAACGGCATCTTTGCAGGACTCGGTCCTTTTACAGCGGAACTGATTCCAGATACAGAGTCTCGCGCCTTCCTGATGGGACTTGCCTATAATGGCGGACGTATCGGCGGATTGCTGGCCCCCTCTATTATCGGAGTGCTGGCAACACACGGTGGGGCAGAGCTGGGAATGAGTACCACTATTGCCGCTTTTGTTTTCGCTGCCGTGGTCATATTTTTCGCTCCGGAGACTAAGGGGCGACAACTAAAATAATCGAGCACAGGTAAATGTCAGACGCGAAAAAAAATGATGATCTTCCAATCGATCAGCGAAGACTTGCCATTGCCACGGTTATCTGTGGCTTGGCGATGGCGGTCATGGATGGCACGATTGCCAATCTTGCTCTGCCTTCGATTGCGCGCGACATGCATGCGACGGCGGCAGAGTCCATCTGGATCATCAATTCATACCAGATCGCAATGGCAATTTGCCTCCTACCGCTAGCGTCACTGGGCGAAATTGTCGGTTATCGCCGCATCTACCTGATTGGTTTGATGATGTTCACCCTTGCCTCGTTGGCATGCGGTTCAAGCAACACTATCGCGCAACTGAGTATTGCACGCGTTCTCCAGGGCTTTGGAGCGGCGGGAATGTTGAGTGTGAATATTGCGTTGATCAGATTTATCTATCCCGCGGACATGCTTGGCCGTGCAGTTGGCTACAACGCGCTTGTTGCCGGCTCCGCGACAGCGCTCGGCCCTACCGTTGCCGGACTGATACTGAGTGTCGCCTCATGGCACTGGCTTTTTCTGATCAATGTTCCCATCGGTGTTGTGGTGCTAGCCATCGGCTATCGGTCGTTGCCGGCCAGCCCATTGGCAAAGCATCGCTACGATGTACTAAGTGCGATGTTGTGCATGGCTTCAGTTGGTTCGTTGCTATATACCGTCGACGCGATTGGACATCTTCAGGGAATTTTCTCCATTTTAAGTTGTGCAATTCTCACGGTTTTCGTCGTCGCCTTGTTGTTGCGCTTTCAGCCAGCCAACGCACCGATGCTCCCTACAGATTTACTTAGAATCCCGTTGTTTTCGCTATCGATAGGCACGTCCATATGTTCATTTGCGGCACAAACAGCCGCTTATGTGATGCTGCCTTTTTACCTACAGGAGCATTTAGGGCAAAGTGCTGCGCATGCCGGGCTGCTATTGACTGCATGGCCGGCGGCAGTCGCAATGACTGCATTAGTGGCGGGCAAAATGTCCGATCGTATGTCGGCCGGTTTATTAGGAGGGATAGGTCTGGCAATTTTAACGCTCGGATTACTTTCTTTGCTGACCGTGACGGCGGAGAGTGCGGACGGCCTTGTTGCCATACGGCTGGCGATATGCGGCTTTGGCTTTGGGTTGTTCCAGTCTCCCAATAACCGCACAATGATTAGTGTTGCCCCGACATTGCGCAGCGGAGCAGCAAGCGGCATGCTGGGTACTGGGCGCCTTATGGGACAGACAGCGGGAGCGTCGTTAGTTGCATTCGCTCTTACTGCGACATCGTCGCCGTACATTGTCATTCTCCTGATCGCGGCGATTTTATCGGGTGCGGCTTGCTGCGTTAGCCTGAGACGAGTCGGTTTGTCGCCAACTGTACCCACATAACATTTTCGGCTATACGATTACATGTGCCGGTTTTTTACGCTCAAACACGCTCAGTTTTCACGACCAATGGCAATGAGGTGAATCTGGTTCTCAGCCCAGTTGTTGTCGATCAGATGATGGACACACCTTCACCGGCAGTTCGCAAACCTGGAACCCTAACGGCAACGGCATGACCGACTTGGCGGTAAATCCTTTCGCCGAAGGCGATGCCTGGCTGGCCGACGCTAACAATCTGTGGCATTCCGTTGACTCCGGGTCATCTGGACCAAGCTGACCGCAATGGCAATGGCAATGGCAATGGTAGAGGTTGAATACACGAATGTGCATGGCGCCCTCAAGGTTGCTCTAGAGGTGCCTGCCATGGTTTCCAGCTATTCGGCGGCGATCTACGTTGTCGGCATCCTTTAGTAAATCCCCCCAGATCAGCAGTACTTTTGGCTTGTTTGTCCATGCTGTCAAAAAGCAGAGAGCCAAGTACTTCCATGGCATGGAGTCAAACGGGAAAGTCATCACGTCAGAAAAGTATCACCTAGTTCTAACTGTAGCTTAGCTTGCGCTGCTGCTTCGTCGAATACGTCGCTAGTGGGATTTACGTAAATCTTCGGCGAAGCGCCAAGGCGAACAGATAGGTCTTGGGCGAGCGCTAGAAGCTTGCCTCGTAGTGCCTCTAATGCAGCTGGGTCGAAGCGAAGGGTTAGCCCGAAGATGGTCATCGAGCCAATCAAGGCATTGTCGGTACCGAATACGGGGACGGACATAGAGGACGAGTGGGGGTTGTTGATGCCCATGGAGATGCAGACGTACTTGCCGCCAGAGCGGGCCGCATTGCCAGGAACTGAAAAGAATCGGAGCACCTGGGCACTGGAGGTTTGGTCCAGTGGGAAGAGAGAGCCTGATTTGACAGTGGCTTTGACTGATGCCGGAGATTCGACAGCATAAAGGCAAAGACGTTGCTCCTGCTGACGGATATAGAAGGCTGTGCTTTCCTGGGTCTCGTGAACCAATTTTTCAAGGGTTGGCACGATGAAGTCTTTATAGTCGAATTTCGATTCAAAAGCCTTTCCGAGCTGGTATGCACGTGGACCGAGTTGATACGAATTGTCGGCCCGTTGGATGACATATCCCTCACGAATAAAGGACATCAGGTAGCGATGAATGACGCTCTTGAAGAGGCCGGTTCGCTCTTCCAGCGCCGCTAAACCGAAGGGTTCGGGGGAGTCAATGAAGGCGCTGAGGATGGTCAGGCTACGTTCAGCGCCGAGAACCGTACGGTCAGGGGCAGCGTCTTTTTCGGCGGTTGATTTTGAGTCTGTCATTTTTTTCATAAACGTTTTTCGATTTCTTTCTTTCGCGCTTAAGCGTATCACTTTTCACACGTGGCGCGATGCACCAAAAAACGGGAAAATAAAAGCATTCACGCACCCAGAATGTGATTGCCATAAGAGTTTCCGACAATTTCGCACCGCACCAAAGCATGCTCTAACTATTTGAATTTTAATAGAAAAATTCGCTTGTTATAAATTCATAATGACATTATGATTTATTTGCACTTCGTCGTTCAACACTTGAAAGGGAAGAAAATGAATTTGAAGTTCATTAGCAAGAGACACTTGGCAATGCTGGTAGCCGTGGTGACCTGTACTTTCTCGGTCGCAGCTTACGCGGACCGTCTGGCCGATATAAAGGCTCGCGGTACCCTCATCTGTGCGACTTTAACCAGTAGCGAGCCTGTTGGCTTTGTTGACCCTGCTACCCGTCAAGTTGTGGGATATGACGTGGATATGTGTGCGGCCGTGGCTAAGGAAATGGGCCTAAAGCTGGAGCAAAAAGGGGTATCCGTTGAGGCACGTATTCCTGAGCTGACCTTGGGGCGCGTGGACTTGGTTATTGCGGCTCTGGGTGGACAAAAGAGCGCGCACAGCAAATCGACTTCAGTTCGATTCACTACCAGATTCCTATCAAGTTGATTGCTCACACCGAGTCCGGCTTCACTAAGATCGATGACTTGTCAACGAAGCGGATTAGCGCAAACAAAGGTTCGACTCCTGAGCTGTATGCTCGCCGTATGTTCCCGAAGGCAACCGTCCTGACTTTCCAAGATAGCCCTTCAGCGTTCTTGGCCTTGGCACAGAACAAGGTACAAGCGCTCGCTATGTCGCAAACTTCAGGCGTGCGTTTCGTGAATGAATCGAACGGTAAGTACAAATTCCTGGACGGTATCCTCGCATTTGAGCCGACGGGTATGGGGTGAAAAAGGACGAGCCAGCCCTACTGGCCGCCGTGAATGGTGCATTGGAGCGTCTGGAGAAATCTGGTCAGAACGACGCAATTTGGAATAAGTGGTTTGGTGCTGGTACCAAATACAATATTCCTCGAGAGAAGAAACTGACTCCGATCTCCGCCTTCCAGTAACTAACTCTGCTTTGCTTGAAACTAGGTATGTCGACGAGAAATCGAGCGACCTCTGGGGCGCGTTGCCCAAAGATCTTTGAGTCGTGCATTCCTGCCCGCCAATGTGGTGCTAGGACCCTCCCATTGGTGGGTGTAGCAAGAATTAGCAAGAAAGCGAAAAATGATTAATCTCGATTTCGGTGCGGTATTGCAAGGTCAGTACCTCGATTGGCTCATTGGAGGAGCATTCACGTCGCTAGGGCTGTTCGCTACATCCTGGATTTGCGCGTTTGCTCTAGCAGTCATTATCGTCGCCCTGCGGGCACTGGACTTCGCTCCTTTGGAGTGGGTGATTGCAGCGTATGTGAACTACCATCGCAACGTTCCTGGTCTGGTACAAATTTTCGTCTGGTACTTCGGCGTTCCAGAACTTTTGCCGTCTTCAATCACCGGGTTTATCAACGAGCACAACGGCGAATTCATATTCGCCCTCATTGCACTGTTCCTCAATGCGGCAGCATATATGTCCGAGGACCTGCGAAGTGGTCTGCGGTCGGTCGCGACTACCCAAATGGAAGCAGCTCGTGCCTTAGGTCTCTCGTATGTCCAAACGATGCGCGACGTGCTGCTACCCCAGGCGATTCGCGTATCAGTGGCGCCTTTGGTAAATCAATCTCTGAGTCTATTCAAGTCCACCAGTCTTGCAATGGCCATCGGCGTGGCTGAGATGACGTATTCGAGCCGGCAAATCGAAAACGAAACATACCGCACCTTTGAAACCTTCGCGATTGCATCAATTTTCTATTTATTAATGTCTTGGACCATCATGGCCGTCGGCGCTTACTACAACCGTCATCTGCAAGTGAAGGAGCGCTGAAATGAGCGATTACATCGAGATTCTGAGGGGTTTCGGCCTGCAACTGCTGGTCGGCGAGTTTCCGCAAGGTCAGATTGGTGGTCTGGCATTAACCTTGATTCTTGCCGTGACCGGCCTTGCTTGCGCATTTCCGCTGGCTGTCCTGTGCGGTATCGCGCGTACGAGCACCGTTCGTTGGGTCGCGATGCCAGCTGCAGCGATTGTGCATACTGTCCGCGGCCTGCCTGTCCTGATGCTGATTTTCTGGGCATATTTCATCGTTCCCATGCTGATTGGCACCTCAGTCTCTGGCATCACAACAGTGATTTGTGCCCTCATTGTCTACGAAGTTGCCTTCCTGGGCGAGGTCATCAAAGCTGGCATTCAAGCCATCCCGAAAGGACAGGTCGAGGCATCTCGTTCGCTGGGGATGAGCTACATCAAGACGCTGTGGGATGTGGTGTTGCCGCAAGCTCTGTTTAACATGATTCCGAGCATCCTAAATCAGCTGATTTCGCTCATCAAGAACACGTCGCTGGCCTACATCATTAGCGTCAACGAACTTACCTACGCGGCTTATTCAGTCAACTCCCAGTTGTTGACCAAGCCCTTCCAAGTCTACTTCCTGCTGGCGATGACCTATTTCGCTATCTGCTACAGCCTGAGCTCGCTGGTCGGAATCGCTGAGCGCCGTATTAAAACCAAACGTCAATTCAGGAGCACGTGATGATTCGATTCAACAATGTGAACAAGTGGTATGGCGATTATCATGCCCTGCGTAACGTCAACGAGGAAGTGTCGCGCGGTGAAGTAGTCATCGTTTGCGGCCCATCGGGCTCGGGTAAATCGACCTTGATTCGAACCGTGAATCGTCTAGAGCCCATCAATAATGGACAGATTTACGTCGACGGGATTGACATCCACGGCAATGGCATTGATATCAACAAGCTGCGTAGCCGTATCGGGTTCGTCTTCCAATCCTTCAACCTGTTCCCGCACATGAGCGTCGCTCGCAACGTGATGCTAGCGACCATGCGTGTGATGAAGCTCTCTGAAAAAGAAGCCCGTGACACCTCGATGGGGCTGCTAGAGAAGGTCGGTCTGGCGAATAAGGCCGGGGCGTACCCTGGTCAGCTGTCTGGCGGCCAGCAGCAGCGTGTGGCAATCGCACGTGCTCTGGCAATGAAACCTCCCGTAATGCTGTTTGACGAACCGACATCGGCACTGGACCCTGAAATGGTTGGCGAAGTGCTGCATGTAATGAAGCAGCTGGCATCCGAAGGGATGACGATGGTTTGTGTCACCCACGAAATGGGCTTCGCTCGGGACGTTGCTGACCGCCTGATTTTCATGGCAGATGGCGAAGTGCTGGAACGCGCTACCCCACAAGCTTTCTTCGAGCGCCCGCAACATCCGCGTGCCCAGAAATTCGTAGCAGACATCCGCCACGCCTAATTCCTACCCAATCAATGACAGGTTACTAAACGAGTTCATCATGACATTTATTTCCCATTCGCTTTCCCGCATCAAACCATCCGCAACTATCGCTATTACCCAGAAAGCCCGTGAACTGGCTGCACAGGGTCGCAACGTGATTGCACTGAGCTCCGGTCAGCCGGATTTCGATACTCCGGACAACATCAAGCAGGCTGCCTACGACGCGATTCGTCGCGGCGAGACTAAATACACTGCCGTTGCCGGCATCACTGAGCTGCGCGAAGCCATCGTCGCAAAGTTCAAGCGCGAGAACCAGCTGAACTACAGCGTAGCCCAGACCATCGTCAGCTCGGGCGGCAAGCATGTCATTGCCAATGCGCTGATGGCTACGCTGAATCCTGGCGACGAGGTCATCGTGCCGGCACCGTACTGGGTGTCGTACCCGGAACTAGTCGCTCTGTTCGGCGGCAAGCCAGTGCTCATAGGTACTTCGCGCGCAACCGACTATAAGCTTCGACCGGAAGATTTGGAGCGTGCAATCACCCCGCGTACCAAGTGGATTCTCTTCAATTCGCCCTCTAACCCCACTGGGGCTGCATACACTCGTGCGGAGTTGGAAGCGTTGACGGATGTTCTGAAGCGCCATCCCCATGTCTGGATTCTGGCTGACGACATCTATGAACACCTTGTGTATGACGGCTTCGAATTCACCACTCCGGCTCAAGTCGCTCCCGAACTGTATGAACGTACCTTGACCATGAATGGTGTATCCAAGGCCTACGCAATGACCGGCTGGCGTATCGGTTACGGCGCCGGCCCTGTCGAGTTGATTAAAGCAATGGAAAAGGTACAGGGACAAGTCACATCGGGCGCTACATCGATTTCACAATGGGCGGCTGTTGAGGCCTTGAATGGTCCACAAGACTACATCCACAATAGCCGCAAAGTATTCCAAGAGCGGCGCGACCTAGTGGTTTCAATGCTGAACGATGCAGAAGGCCTGGATTGCCCGACTCCTGAGGGCGCTTTTTATGTCTTCCCGTCCTGCGAAGGACTGCTGGGCCGTACTACCGAAGGTGGCAAAGTCATTGAGAACGACGAGGATTTTGTGACGGCATTGTTGGAAACAGAAGGTGTTGCGCTAGTTCACGGCAGCGCATTCGGTCAAGGTCCGAACTTCCGCCTATCGTACGCCGATTCCACTGAGCGTCTGCGTGACGCCTGCACCCGTGTGCAACGCTTCAGCGCCTCGCTGCGTTAATTCTTCATTCAATTACATATAGTCATAGGAACTCATCATGACCGCAGGTTTTCGGATTTTCGAACGTCAGCGCAAAGTTTCTGGCGAGGTTGTCCAGAAATTTTCTTCCATTCCGGTCGCGAACATCAGCGACTCCATGTCGCGCATGAACGCGGCTGGTTCTCAGCTGCGTCCGCTGCATCAGGGGGGAAGCTCGCTGGTGCAGCAATTACCGTCAAGTCCCGACCGGGCGACAACCTGATGGTGCACAAGGCTCTGGACTTGGCAGAACCAGGAGATGTTGTTGTGGTTGACGCTGGCGGCGACCTCACCAATGCAATCATCGGCGAGCTGATGGTGGCGCACGCTATCCAGCGTAAGCTAGGCGGAATCGTCATCTACGGCGCCGTCCGTGACCTGGATGCAATTCAGAGCGGTACTTTCCCTGTCTTTGCCGCCGGCGTGACTCATCGTGGTCCCTACAAGGACGGTCCTGGCGAAATCAACGTTCCTATCGCCATCGGCGGCATGGTCGTTAACGCCGGTGACCTGGTCGTCGGCGACAGCGATGGTTTGCTATGCGTCGCATACGATGACCTGGATGAAGTGCATGCGGCAGCCAAGGCAAAGAACGATGCTGAAGCCGGCCAGATGGCCGCAATTCGCGCTGGCACGAACGACCGCACTTGGGTGCAGTTCACACTGGACAAGCTCAAGTGCGAAGTGGTAGGAGGTAAGTAATGGCAGCGCCAGACCACCCCGTCCAGCTCTCGCCGCATCTTCATGTACGCGAGGACTGGCTTGCTCTTACCAAAGAGGAGGTCCTCGAGCCGGGCCTCCCTATCATTGACGCACATCATCATATCTGGGACCGAGATACTGGCCGATACCTGTTCGACGAGCTAATGGTCGATATCAACTCTGGACATAACATCATCGCCACTATATTCGTTCAGTGTCGCAGCATGTACCGGCAAGACGGCCCCGGGCCAATGAAGCCTGTCGGTGAAGTTGAGTTCATCAATGGTTTGGCGGCACAGTCCGCATCCGGCCTCTATGGACATGTACGCGCTTGCGCCGCAATTGTCGGATTTGCAGACCTGATGATGGGGAGCGAAGTCGCTCCAATTCTGGAAGCGCTCACCGCAGCAGGCAATGGTCGTTTGCGCGGCGTTCGCAATACCACTGCGTGGCATGGCGAACCCGCTATCCGTACCAACCCAATTCCACCTCCGCCAGGAATGCTCACGAGCCCTCAGTTCCAAGCTGGTGTTCGTTTACTCCCAGCCCATGGCCTCACCCTTGACATATGGGCGTACCACACTCAACTTCGAGAGGTCTTATCTCTGGCGAAGACTTGCCCAGATACGACCATCATTCTTAACCACGTTGGTGGGCCGCTTGGCGCTGGTTCCTATAGAGAGAAACGTTCGGAAGTGTTGGGGGAGTGGGGTGCCGCGATGGAGGAGATTGCCTCGCTTCCCAATGTCTATTTGAAGCTTGGTGGTCTTGGGATGCCAGTTGGCGGATGGGACTTTCATCTCAATGAGGCACCGCCCACCTCTGAGCTACTGGCTATCGCGTGGCGTCCTTATATCGAGGCAGCTATCGATATGTTTGGGCCTACACGATGCATGTTTGAAAGTAATTTCCCGGTGGATAAGGGGATGTTTGGTTATGTCAGCTTGTGGAATGCCTTCAAGCTCCTGACCAGAGGTCTGTCTGGAGACGAACGGAAGGCCCTGTTCTGCGGTACTGCCCAAAAAGTGTATCGCATTTGACCGAAGGCCACTGAGCAACCGATAGCGCCCGACGGCCGTCAAAAAATGCTTTGGGCGTAACAGCATGGAAAACAACAAGTGGAAGACAATCTAAAAGACAGCACGTTGCATGAGGCTGATGGTTTGCCGACTAATAAGCGAATTTTGGCAATTGTAGCCGTAGTGCTGGCTGTCACCATTGCGGTGATGGACGGCTCAATCGCGAACCTGGCGCTACCTTCTATTGCGCGTGACATGATGGCTACCGAAGCTGAGGCCATCTGGATTATCAACAGCTATCAAATTGCAATGGCGGTATTTCTCCTGCCTCTGGCATCTCTCGGCGAAGTTGTTGGCTACCGGCGAGTATACCTGGTAGGTCTAGTGCTCTTCATAATTGCATCGCTAGCTTGCGCCGTCAGCGGTACGATGGTGCAGTTGAGCCTTGCCCGCGTTCTGCAGGGCATGGGGGCCGCAGGCATTCTGAGCGTAAATACTGCGCTCATTCGCTTCATCTATCCCCGCAAGATGCTTGGGCGCGCCATCGGATATAACGCACTTGTTGCCGGCACCGCTACCGCGCTTGGCCCAACGGTCGCCGGCATTATCCTGCACTTCTCTTCTTGGCATTGGCTCTTCCTCATTAATATCCCGCTAGGATTTATCGCCTTCTTCATCGGCCTCAAAGCATTGCCGTTGAACCCACTGTCCAAACGTAAGTTCGATACTAAAAGTGCCGCAGTCTGCATGCTATTCGTTGGACTGCTCCTATATTCGGTCGATGCGATTGGCCACGTCGAGGGGCTGCAGACTGTACTGGTTTGTATAGTCTTCACGGTGCTGAGCTTATTGGTACTGCTGAAGGTTCAGTCGAAATCGGCGCCGATGCTTCCTTTGGACCTGCTGCGCATACCTATGTTTGCGCTGTCCATCGGCACGTCATTCTGCTCCTTTGCTGCGCAGATGGCGACCTTTGTCATGCTGCCATTCATGCTACAGAACCATCTGGGCATGGGAGCGGCGCGCGCGGGCATGCTGCTGACCGCTTGGCCTATCGCTGTAGCTTTGACCGGCGTTGTCGCAGGCAAGCTGTCTGATCGGATCTCCTCAGGTTTGTTGGGCGGCATTGGCTTGGCAATTATGAGCGCAGGTTTGCTGACCTTGCTCATTGTGGACCGAGCTACGTCGGATATCACCATCGCGGCGCTCTTCGCAATCTGTGGCCTTGGTTTTGGCCTGTTCCAGTCACCGAATAATAAGACAATCATCAGTTCGGCTCCACGCTCTCGAACTGGTGGCGCCAGCGGGATGTTGGGTACTGGGCGCCTGATGGGGCAGACACTCGGTGCCTCGATCGTCGCAATGCTGCTGACCATTTCCATTTCTCCTTACAAGCTGGTACTTATTAGTGCCGCAGTGCTTGCTGGCGCAGCTAGCCTTGTCAGCCTCTCTCGGATTCGATACGGCAATGATTAATAACCTTGTGTCTGGAATTGCCGAAAGTTCCAAGCGCACAGGACCATTTATCGATAAGAAATCAACGAGCATTGAACGCATAATCTAAAGATAGAAAGAGTATCTGATGCAGAAAACCGCAGGACAAGCCTCGCCTGAGTCATCCCCCGCTAGCTCGCTACTTGAGCGTATTGCGAGCTATCACATAGGAATTCTCCCACTAGCTAGGCTCTACCCA
Organism: Collimonas pratensis; assembly: GCF_001584185.1. Classification (GTDB taxonomy): domain Bacteria; phylum Pseudomonadota; class Gammaproteobacteria; order Burkholderiales; family Burkholderiaceae_D; genus Collimonas; species Collimonas pratensis. Next base: position 468,077 of record NZ_CP013234.1, read on the forward strand.
CTGCGGTCAGACGAATGCCGCGTCCCATCCGCTCGAACAAAGGCGCACCCAGCTGTTCTTCCAGCCGGTGTCTATGCATTTGGTCAGGGCCGGCTGGGTTTTATAGAGCCGCTCGGCAGTGCGTCCTACGTGTCTCTCGTCGGCGATAACTTCAAAATACTTGAGCTCGCGAAAGTCCATGATTCATTCCTGAAATTTATGAAATTCAAAATAAAAGCAAATATACATTAAAAAAATCGCAGCGTAGACTGCCTTCCAAACTAGAACTTCGCCCACTGCCAGCGCGGAGAAAACATGGAGACAAAGATGTTAATAGCAGCACAGACACGTCGAGAATTCTTGCGCCGCAGTGGCGTAATGTCTATTGCGCTTGGCGCCACAGTTTGGTTGCCGCCAGCGTCGGCCTCCGATTCCTATCACTCCCCGACTCTTCACAGTCTCCTTATACCTATTCATCGGGCAGAGAACGGGCTGCTACCAAATTACCGACCCGTGCATGCGATTGCCACATGCACATCTACGACGACCGTTTTCCTTGGACGCCGGGAGCCAAATTGACGCAGCACAACTGCCGGACCTGATGGCCGCATGGGCCGACTTTGTCGAGGGCCTCAAGACCATCCTGGTCGACGTCGCACGTCTGTACCATTTCTGATCGGGTCGACATGAGCCAAGCACACGACATCAACACGACGCATGACATCTCCGCCGCCAGCGAAACGGCGATAAACGAACAGGCTACGATGAAGAAGGTGATGCGTCGCCTGATTCCCTTCATCCTGCTGTGTTACGTGGTCAGCTACCTGGATCGAATCAACGTCGGTTTCGCAGCGCTGACCATGAACAAGGACCTGGGCCTGACGCCGTCGCAGTTCGGCCTGGGTGCCGGCTTGTTCTTCATTGGCTACTTTTTTTTTGAAATTCCCAGTAACTTGGCGCTGCATCGCTTCGGAGCACGCATGTGGATCTCGCGCATCATGATCTCCTGGGGCGTGATCTCGATGCTTACCGCCTTCGTGGTTGGCCCCAAGAGCTTTGCACTGGCGCGCTTCTTCCTAGGCATGGCCGAAGCCGGCTTCACGCCAGGCATTTACCTGTACTTCACCAAGTGGTTTCCGGGCGAGTGGCGCGGCAAAGCTACGGCCTTTTTCCTAGTTGGCATTCCGGTTGCCAACATCATCGGCTCGCCGATCTCGGGCGCGCTGATGGAAATGCATGGCCTGTGGGGCTACAAGGGCTGGCAGGTCCTGTTGCTACTGGAGGCACTGCCAGCGGTGGTGCTCGGCACGATGTGTCTGTTTCTGTTGCCGGATCGTCCGTCCAAGGCCTCTTGGCTGACACCGGCCGAGAAGCAATGGCTAGAAGCCAAGCTCGATACCGAACAAAACGTGCTGGCTGCGCGCCACGGCAACAAGCTGCGCGATGCTTTCACCAACTGGCGTGTGTTCGTGCTGGCCGGAGCCAACTTTTGCGGCATCCTAGGTTCGCTCAGCATTGGCCTGTGGCTGCCGCAGATCATCAAAGAATTCGGCCTGCCTTCTCATCAAGTCGGATTAGTAGCGGCCGTGCCTTACATCGTCGGCGCCATCGCCATGACCTTGTGGGCAAGGCTGGCCAGCAAGAGCGACAAGAGTTTGTTTTTCGTCGCCGGCGCGATCACCACTGCCGCCGTGTCAGTGGCGATCTCTGCCTTCCTGAACGATCCGCTGTTGAAAATGCTGGCCATCACCGTCGCTGTGGCTTCCATCCTTTCCTTCCAGGCGACGTTCTGGGCAATTCCCTCACGCTTCCTCACCGGCCGTGCGGCCGCGGGCGGCCTGGCGCTGATCGTCTCCATCGGCAACCTCGGCGGCTTCGTTGGCCCGTCGATTATCGGTTTCATCCGTGAGGCAACTAAAGGCTTCACCTATCCGCTGATCTTCGTGGCCAGCGCGCTCCTCCTGGGCGCGGTGATCACACTGGCACTCGGCGATCCCACCAAGAGCAAGCAGTAATTCTTCAGGAAAACAGACCATGAGCTTTTTCACGCCTCCACCTACCGTCGAAACGACTATCTTCACGCGCCTGCCGGATCATTTCCGCAAACCTAAGAAAAATTCATGGAGCGACGCCAATCGTGGAGGGCAGCCTATCGATTCCTTCCTCGAAGGTCCATCGTTTGATCGTCAGGGCCGACTGTATGTCACCGATATCCCGTACGGTCGTATTTTCCGCATCTCGCGGGAAGGCGAGTGGGAGTTGGTCACAGAATACGACGGTTGGCCCAACGGTCTGAAGATCGACAAGAACGGCCGCATCGTCATCACCGATTACAAGCGCGGGTTGGTGCAATTAAATCCAGACACCGGAGAAGTCTCGCCGCTGCTGGAGACTGTAGGTTCGGAAGGCTTCAAAGGCGTCAACGATTTGGTGTTCGGACCGGCCGGCGAGATCTACTTCACTGATCAGGGCCAGACCGGCCTGCAGGATCCGACCGGGCGCGTCTATCGCCTTTCTCCCGACGGTCAGCTGAGCTGCCTTATCAACACCATTCCCAGCCCAAATGGCATCGTCTACGACCCGACGCTGAATCACCTGCTGGTGGCGGTGACCCGCGCGCAGCAGATCTGGCGCATTCCCTTGCACAACAGCGGCGTGGTGGGCAAGGTTGGCGTGTTCGCCAATCTTCACGGTGGCCTGGCCGGTCCTGACGGCTTAGCGTTGGATGCTGAGAGTTGCCTTTACATCGCCCACACCGGCTTCGGCTCGATCTGGCGCCTTTCCAAATTCGCTGAACCCTTGCTACGGATCCGTTCCAATGCAGGTATCTCGACCACAAATCTGGCTTTCGGTGGACCGGACGGAAAGAGCCTATTCATCACCGAATCGCAGACCGGTTCAATCCTGTGCGCCGGCGTGTCGACGCCAGGTCTGCCCATGTATTCGCACGCCTGACGATGTGCGCACAATTAATCCAGCCAACAACCGTTTTAGCAAAGGACTCCCATGGCTTTGCTGTAGTTGCTACTGAAGTACGCAATCTTGTTCAACGATCTTCTAGCGCAGCCAAGGAAATTAAAAGCCTGATCAACGACTCCGTTGGGCAAGTAGAGGACGGTAGTCAACTGGTAGATCAGGCAGGGACCACCATGTCTCAAATTTCGGATTCAGTAAAAAAAGTCGCTTTGATCATGCGCGACATAGCAACTGCAAGCCAAGAGCAAAGTACCGGAATACAGGAAATCAATCGTGCTGTTTCGATGACGGATGATGGTACGCAACAAAATGCTGCGCTGGTGGAACAGGCAGCTGCAGCGGCGCAATCACTTCAGGACCAAGCGAATGCTTTGTCCAAAGTTGTTGGTCAGTTCAAGCTGTAGCATTTCTGTTGATTTGCTTATGGAATTGAGCTTATCCAATTTAGTTCGCTGGAAAAAATCGCATCGGCAATGGAAGAGTTCACCTCTATTGTTAAACAGAATGCAGACAACACACGTCAAGTGAATTTCTGCTTGGATTTCGTCGCAGCGGATTCGTGAGCAAGTCTTCGTTCATAACGCTGCGACACTTTACGGATTCGATGCTTAGCAATCAGATAAGTCAGCCGATAACAATTGAGAAGAACATAGAGGAGTTTTGAATGAGAAAAATTTATCAAAAGGGCTTGGCGTCATTAATTTTAGCGAACATGTGCTTGAACCTTCATGCCCAACCGGCCCAAAACGGACACGCGATCATTCATGGAGCAGAGGGAGATTCGACGACACCGATGGAATTGACGGGCGAAGCAATTGTTTTGAAGGAAGGGAAAGCCGGTGTGTTCTCAACGCAAATTGTTGGTTCGCTACAAGAATCCGGCGTATATGTTACGCGCGTCCGGCTCGCACCGAATGCCAAGAATGATCCGCATTTCCATCCAGATGGACGGTTCACAACAGTTATCGCTGGCACCATCTATTATGGTCGAGGCAACGTGGTCGACACGGAACTTGCTCACGTATTTCATGCTGGGGATGTCTATTACACGCCCGCTGAAACCGCACACTGGCTTTATGCCGGCGCGGATGGCGCGGTGTATGATGAAGTTGGTTTTGGTCCGTCTTCTGCAACACCAGTTGCACCGAATAAATAGTAGCGAGTTGCGCTGCTGATATTTTTTACAACCTAGGGAAATAACTAAAGAAGACTAGGGCCTCGTCAACACGGGGCGTGTGCATAATTTTGTGTAAACGTGCATTGGCAGGAAACTGTCGTCTTGTCCGGAAATGGTTGTAGCCGGAAGGGGGGAGCCAATATGATTTCAACAAGCTCCTTGAGTGGCTGGAAAATCCGACGATCATTCCCGCTGATAGAACTGCATACGAAAGGAATCGGAATCTCTTTTACGTGGCTTGTTCGCTCCCAAAGAAGCGGCTCGCGGTTCTATTCACGCAAAAGCTGTCTGATTCGGCCCTCGTACGTCTTGATAAGCTTTTCGGAAAAGAAAACGTCCGTGAGCTCCAAATTTAACCCAGCCGTTAAATCCCAAACTTTGCTTCTAGCATCCCTGAAAATGGTGAAATGCAGGCCGTCATTTCTGGCTGTATGTTGGCATGCTTATGACTGCTCCAAAGTGCGAAAAACATAGGGCGAAAGCAAAAAATGGGGCTGCTTCAGGTTTCTAGTAAATGGGTGTTAATTTGCGCCGAAAACTGATAATGATCTATATTTGTCGACATCTGCCGCAGTAGTTAGCATCTTTGTTCTACGAGTCGGCGCGTAGTTAGCAACTTTATTGGCCAGTTAGCATCTTTGTTCTGACGGACCAGCTGTTCGACGTTCCATCGAAGCCCCATGATCGCAAGCAGTCTGGCGCAGACCTTCGCCGGTATTGCTCGACCAGCTACTGCTGACAGGTAGCATGCTTTGCCATGAATGGCGCGTGTCTCTTCACGGCATAACGTCGTATTGAACCCAGTCACCACCCTACAGATATGGCCGTCGCCAAAAAGCACGTATCGATGTTTTCGACTTTAATTGTAAGGAATAGTAGCCGTTGGGACATAAGTTTGTCGCAGATAAAGCGATGCCCCTTTTCGTTTTCACATGAAATTTGCACCAGAACCTGCGCAGTTATCCATTCCACTAATATCTGTCCTCCCAATTTACGGACAATTTTGGTCATTTTGGTCTGTCACGGATTTGTAGCCCCTCGTGACAGACTTTATTATCGCGTGACAGACTTTATTAGTCATTATCACAAATATTGCAGGCTATGGAATACCCTATTCGACAGTAACCGACTTAGCCAGATTCCGCGGCTTATCCACATCCGTCCCCCGCGCCAACGCCGTGTGATACGACAGCAGCTGCAACGGTACCACATGCAAAATCGGCGACAGCAAGCCATAGTTTTCCGGCAAGCGGATCACGTGTACGCCTTCGCTAGACTTGATGTGCGAATCGGCATCGGCAAACACGTAGAGCTGGCCGCCGCGCGCGCGTACTTCTTGCATGTTGGATTTGAGCTTTTCGATCAGCGCGTCATTCGGCGCCACCGTCACTACCGGCATTTCTTCCGTCACCAGCGCCAATGGGCCGTGCTTGAGTTCGCCGGCGGCGTAGGCTTCGGCGTGGATGTAGGTGATTTCCTTGAGTTTCAAGGCGCCTTCCAGGGCGATCGGATAGTGGATGCCGCGGCCCAGGAACAGGGCGTTTTCCTTACGGGCGAAGGCTTCGGCCCAAGCCACGATGTGCGGTTCCAGCGCCAGCACGCTTTGCAGCGCGGCAGGCAGGTGGCGCATGGCTTTCAGGTGGGCGGCCTCTTCTTCATCGCTGAGACGGCCTTTGCTTTGCGCCAGCGCCAGGGTCAGCAGGAACAGTGCGGCTAACTGAGTGGTGAAGGCTTTGGTCGAGGCGACGCCGACTTCGACGCCGGCACGGGTGATGTAGGCCAGCGCGCATTCTCGCACCATGGCGCTGGTGGCGACGTTGCAGATGGTCAGCGTGTGCAGCATGCCTAATCCGCGCGCGTGCTTGAGCGCGGCCAGGGTGTCGGCGGTTTCGCCGCTTTGCGAAATGGTGACCACTAGCGAGTTCGGATTCGGCACGCTGTCGCGGTAGCGGTATTCGCTGGCGATCTCGACGTTGACCGGAATCTTGGCGACCGATTCGATCCAGTATTTGGCCGTCAGGCCGGCGTAGTAGCTGGTGCCGCAAGCCAGGATCAGGACTGAATCAATCTGTTTGAAAACGTTGAAGGCGCCGTCGCCGAACAGTTCCGGCATGATGCCGGTGACGCCTTCCAGGGTATCGGCAATGGCGCGCGGCTGTTCGAAAATTTCCTTTTGCATGTAGTGCTGGTAGGGGCCGAGTTCGACCGCGCTGCTGTAGGCATGCACGGTTTTCACTTCGCGCTCGACGGCCTTGCCGGCGGCGTCGACGATCCAGACGCGTTGCAATTGCAGGTCGACGACGTCGCCTTCTTCCAGGTAGATGATCTGGTCGGTGGTGCCGGCCAGCGCCATGGCGTCCGAGGCGACGAAGTTCTGGCCCTGGCCGACGCCGACGATCAGCGGCGAGCCCTGGCGCGCGGCGACCACGCGATGCGGTTCATCGACGCAGAATACGGCGATCGCATAGGCGCCGGTCAGGCGTTTGACGGCCTGCTGCACGGTGGCGAACAGGTCGCCGCTGTACATGTGGTCGACCAGGTGGGCGATTACTTCGGTGTCGGTCTGGCTTTCAAAGTGATAGCCGGCCGCTTGCAGTTCGGCGCGCAGCTCGTCGTGGTTTTCGATGATGCCGTTGTGGACCAGGGCGATGCGGTCGCGCGAGAAATGCGGGTGGGCGTTGTGGGTGGCCGGCGCGCCGTGGGTGGCCCAGCGGGTGTGGGCGATGCCGGTGAAGCCGGACAAGTGCGCCTTCTCGACCTGGATTTCGAGATCGGCCACGCGCGAAGTGCTGCGCGAACGCTGCAGCTTGCCGTCGATATGCAAGGCGACGCCGCAGGAATCGTAGCCGCGGTACTCGAGCCGTTTCAGCCCTTCCAGCAGGATAGGAGTGACATTAATTTGAGCAACTGCTGCGACGATACCGCACATGGTCTTTTCCTCATCAAAAGGTGAAATTCAAGAATAGGCGTATCTTAGGCGAGCGGCTGTGAAATAAATAATCTATATGAGTAAAAATATCGTCATATATTTCATCATATAAATGTAGTGAAATAATATTTCATATATATTCATGTATATCAAATAAATTGCATATTCCCATATGGAAATTACCCTAGACGAGCTGGACAAGCGGATTTTGAATGCCTTGCAGGCCGACGCCGCACAAACCAACCACCAGTTGGCGCAGCAGGTGCATGCCTCGGCGCCGACCTGCTTGCGGCGCGTCAAGCGCCTGACCGATGCCGGCATCATCCTGCGGCAGGTGGCGATCGTGGCGCCGGACAAGGTCGGCGCCGGCCTGACCGCTATCGTCGAAGTTACGCTCGACAACCAGGCCGACGAGCGGCTGGTGGAATTTGAAGCGTTGGTGGCGGCTGAGCCGCTGCTGCTGCAATGCTACCGGGTCTCGCCGGGGCCGGATTTCGTCCTGGTGGTGCAGGTGGCGGACATGGCGGCCTACCATGCGCTGGCGCACCAGCTGTTTGCAGCGCAAAAGAATGTGCGTAATGTGCGCTCTTATTTTTCTATCCACCGCAGCAAGTTTGAGACCCGGCTGGCGGTATAGAAATTGTAGGGTGGGCTGATCTTCTGCCCACGCGGTAGGCAATTCTGGCATAAGCGACGGTCCGCGTGGGCACAGGTGCCCACCCTACCAGCGCATTTACGTCTTGATTACTTCTTGATCTTCACCGGCCGCTGCCAATTGTCGATGGTGACCTGGCGCGCACGCGAGACGGTCAGCTTGCCTTCCGGCGCGTCCTTGGTCAGCGTGGTGCCGGCGCCGAGCGTGGCACCCTTGCCGACGCGCACCGGCGCCACCAGCTGGCTGTTGCTGCCGATAAAGGCGTCGTCTTCTATGATGGTGCGGAATTTGTTGGCGCCGTCGTAGTTGCAGGTGATGGTGCCGGCGCCGATGTTGACGCGCGAACCGACCGTGGCGTCGCCGACATAGGCCAGGTGGTTGGCCTTGCTGTGCGCGGCGATCTGGCTGTTCTTGACTTCGACGAAGTTGCCGATGTGGACGTCTTCGCCCAGCTCGGTGCCCGGGCGCAGCCTTGCGTAAGGACCGATCTGCGACGCGGCGCCGACCATCGCATCTTCGATATGGCAGAAGGGTTTGATGTTGGCGCCGCGGCCGATGCTGGCATTCTTGATGACGCAATGGGCGCCGATCACGGCGCCGTCTTCGATGCGGACATCGCCTTCGAAGATGCAGCCGACGTCAATGCTGACATCGCGGCCGCAGCTCAACGCGCCACGTACATCCAACCGTGCCGGATCGAGCAGGGTGACGCCTTGTTCCAGCAGGCGGTTGGCGATGCTGCGCTGGTGAATGCGCTCCAGTTCGGCCAACTGCACCTTGCTGTTGACGCCCAGGGTTTCCCACACGGCGTCGGGCTGGGCCGATACCACCGGCGTGCCGCTGGCGACGGCGCTGGCGACGATGTCGGTCAAATAGTATTCGCCCTGTGCGTTATTGTTGGATAGGTTGGCTAGCCACTCTTTGAGCTGGCGGGTCGGCGCCACCATGATGCCGGTGTTGCATTCGGTGATGGCGCGTTCGGCGGCGTCGGCGTCTTTCTGTTCGACGATGCGAGTGATCTTGCCGTCTTCACGCACGATGCGGCCGTAGCCGGTCGGATCGGCCATCTGCACGGTCAGGATCGCCAGCTGGTCGGCGCCGGCGGCATCGACCAGGCGTTGCAGCGTGGCGCTGGAAGTGAGCGGCACGTCGCCGTACAGCACCAGCGTCGGCACGTTGTCATCCAGCAGTGGCACGGCCTGGGCCACTGCGTGGCCGGTGCCGAGCTGCGGCTCTTGCTTGGCGAACTTGAGGTCGGCGCCATTGATCTGCTTCAGTACTGCATCGCCGCCATGGCCGTAGATGATGCAGAGCCTGGTTGGCGACAAGCTGCGCGCGGTATCGACCACATGCTCCAGCAATGATTTTCCGGCTAATGGGTGTAACACTTTCGGCAGCGCCGACTGCATGCGTTTGCCCATGCCTGCGGCGAGGATGACGACGTTCATAGAGACACTTTGCGAATAAGGAAGAGAGAAGGCTTGGGCCAAGACACCATGCCGTGCTTTGCCGTGCTGCGGTTCTGGATAAAACCACAAGAGAAAATTTTAGCATGCGGCGGCATCGCGGCGACAGATAGTTGAGTATTTGCCACTATGGCTGTCGATTTTTGAATCAGAGGAATTTTATCGGCGACTACAGAAAGACGATCTGGTCATTGCCGCTGCTTGCTAGGATGCCGCTGGCGCCTTGACGGCGCCGGCGGCAATTGCGGATCGGAAGATCAGTAGTGTTGCCAGAAACCGCCCGAGAAGGCCCAGCCGTTGCCATTGCGGACCCAGTGGCCGGGCGCCCAGAAATAGCCGTCGCGGCGCGCTTCCCAATGGCCGTTGACCCAGTCGTGGCGGCCGTTGTTCCAGCGCCAGTAGCCAGCGATCCAGACATGGTCAGGGCTAGGCGCCGCTGTCATGATTTCCACCCGCGGCGGCGGTGGCGCGACATTGATCACGATCGGTGCGCTGTTGTAGGTATTGTTGATCTGCACCCAGCGGCCGGGATGGAAATTCCATTGGCCGCCGTCATTGCTCCAGTAGGCGTGCTGGAAAACCATGTTCGGGCGCGATTGCTCCCAATGGCCGTTATTCCAGACGTAGCGGTTGTTTTCCCACTTCCAGTGGCCGGCGATCCAGTAGGAATCCGGATAGGGCGCCGGCGGCACCACTTCCACCAGCGGCGCCGGCGGCGCCTGTACTACTTTTACTTCACGGTATTCGACCCGGGTGCGCGGCGGTTCGACCACGCAGCCCGCCAGCGACACCGTGGCGGCGGCGACGGCGGACAATACCAGGTAACGCTGAAAACGACGGCGGTTCATTTTTGTCTCCCAAAATAAAGATCCCGCGTATTAGAACGTTTTGCCGTGCGGAATGAATACAGGCATTACAAATGCTTGCAATTTATCCCTGCGCAAGGCCCGCCGGAGCGGCTTGCGAGGCATTCGTGGGTCGCTTGCGGCGGCTCAGGCTTCGTCTTTGATATTGGTATTGGGACCGTTTTTCTTGACGGCGTGGATGCCGGCGTCGCGCGCGCTGGTGGTGCTGTACATCTGGCTGCTGCCGATGACCTGATGGTTGGCTGCTTTCAGGTTGAAATAGAAGCGGCCGTTGGAAGCCTGGTTGCGGCTATAGCGGTCGTCCTGGGTGCTGTTGCTCTGCACCGAGGCGATGCCGTTTTCGGCGGATGCCTTGGCGACATACATCTCGCTGTTGAGCACCACTTCGCCGTTGTCAGAGTAGAGCAGGAAGTAAAACTGTCCATCCACAGACTTCTTGAGTACATAGGACCCTGCCATTGAGCTTCTCCTGATTGGTTGCGGACGAAGCGGCGACGAATTAGCTGTCTGGCCGCTCGTCCGCTTTGATTATATAGCTCTGGCGGCGAATGCAATACTGTTGCTTATTTAGCTAAATGCGTATCTAAATGCGTGCCTAACTGCGCGTCCAACTGCACATCCAACTGTGCACCTGATTGCACGACTGCCTGCAGCGGAATGATGCTGGAGACCGTGGCGCCGGTGGGCGTTGAGCAGGGATCGTCGTCAAAGGCGATATCGCCGTTGGGGTCGGCGATGCCGCTGGCCTTGAGGCCGGTGAAGCCGAACAGGTTGCGGTCCATCAGGTGCGATGGCGCCACCGTCGACAGCGAAGCGAAAACGTTGTCGACCCGTCCAGGGAATTTCTTTTCCCATTCGCGCAGCATGCCCTTGATCTGCTTGCGCTGCAGGTTTTCCTGGCTGCCGCAGAGGTCGCAGGGAATGATCGGGAACTGCTTGACCTCGGCGTAGCGGATCAAATCGGCTTCCTTGACGTAGGCCAGCGGCCGGATGACGATCTGCTTGCCGTCGTCCGACTGCAGCTTGGCCGGCATGCTCTTCAGTTTGCCGCCGAAAAACATGTTGAGGAAGAAGGTTTCCATGATGTCGTCGCGGTGGTGGCCGAGGGCGACTTTGGTCGCGCCCAGTTCCGTGGCGACGCGGTACAGAATGCCGCGCCGCAGGCGTGAACAGAGCGAGCAGGTGGTTTTGCCTTCCGGGATCAGGCGCTTGACGATGCTGTAGGTGTCCTGGTTTTCGATGTGATAGGCGACGCCCAGCTTGTCCAGGTAGGCCGGCAGGATGTGGTCGGGGAAGTTCGGTTGCTTCTGGTCGAGGTTGACGGCGACGATCTCGAAATTGATCGGCGCCCGTTCGCGCAAGGTCATCAGGATGTCGAGCAGGGCGTAGCTATCCTTGCCGCCGGACAGGCAGACCATCACCTTGTCGCCGTCTTCGATCATGTTGAAATCGCCGATCGCCTGGCCGACCTGGCGGCACAGGCGCTTGTGCAGCTTGTTGTTTTCGTGGGCGATCTTTTCAGCGCTCTTGTGGCTGGGCGCGCTGGCGGCGTCATGTGCCGGCAAGGGCTGGCTTACTGCGGATAATTGGTCTTGCATATGGACTTCCTGCTTCTAGAAATGATTCGTGGCGCTGCTGCGTTGACTTGTGTTGACTTGCGCTGCTCAGGCTTTCGGCTTGATGCGGAATACTTCGACGCCGACCGAATGGCAATCGGGATAGGCGTCCGGCTTTTCCGTGGAGACCCGTACCGCGCGCACGCGCGGATGCTGCAGCAGCGCGCTGACGAGGTCGTCGCACAAGGTTTCCTGCAAATGGATATGACCCTGGGCCATGCGCTTGGCCACGGTATTGCGCATAAAATTGTAATCCAGCACGTCATCCATATGGTCTTTGGTCGGGGTCGACAAAGCCAGCGGCACGAACAGGTCGACATTGATCAGCGCGCGCTGGGTGCCTTGTTTTTCAGATTCGTAGACGCCGATATTGATCTGCACTTCGTAGTCGCGCAGGAACAGGCGACGGCAATCGCTAAGGTCGGGATGGATGAGTGCGGAGAGCATGGCTTTTTCAGTGAGGTTGGAACAGCGGGCCGGAAGCGGTGCTCTGGTCCCGTGGATGAGGATGCAAATGCTGGCCGCCATCGACCAGCAGCGTGCTGCCGGTAATGGCGGAAGAGGCGGCGGCAAAACAGACCGCCGCGGCAATGTCTTCCAAAGCGGCCGGATCGACGGCCGGCAGCGCCGGCGCAATGCCGACTACCCGCAGCTGCGGCGCCAGGGCTTGCGCCAGCAAGGTGGTGGCGCTGTGCAGCGCTGCTTTGGACAAAGTATAGGATAAATAATCCGGCTGCGGATTGAACAGTTTCTGGTCCAGCAGGTTGATCACCACCGCCTGCGCACCCGGTGTCTTGCAGGTCAGCGCATGCAGTTCCTGCGCCAGCTGCAGCGGCGCCGCCAGGTTGGTTTGCATGTGGCGCGCCAGGCCGGCCGGCGAAAATGCTGTCGCCGTATCGTGCTCGACATGGCTGGCGTTGTTGACCAGGCAACGGACTTCGCCCAGTGCCGTGGCGACCGCCGGCAGCAAGCTGCTGACGTCTTTGTCATCGCTCAGGCGGCAGCGCATTGCGGCTGCCTTGACGCCCAGCGCCTGGCATTCCTGCAGCAGCACTACCAACGCAGGCGGCACGCTGTCTTCCTGATAATGCAAGGCCAGTTGCCAGCCCTGCCGCGCCAGCGCCAGCGCGATGGCGCGGCCGAGCGTGCTGGCGGCATCGGTGACAAGGGCTACGGCATGATCGGCGGTTATTCTGGTTGGCATAATGACAAACTGGATTAAGAGACTACTTTTGCGCAGGGTGCGGGCGTTATCTCCTACAATAGCGCCATGCAACTGCAATTACCCGAAGCTTCGGTCGAAGCACAGCGCGCATCGCGCCTGTTACACAATCTGATCGGCACTGACATCCGCCTGCAGCAGGGCTGGATTTCGTTCGCACGTTATATGGAACTGCTGCTGTACGCGCCGGATCTCGGTTATTACAGCGGCGGCGCAGCAAAATTGGGCAAAGACGGTGATTTTACAACCGCGCCCGAGATTACGCCGCTTTTTGGCGCAACTTTGGCGCAATTGACAACAGAGTTGCTGGCTTCATCGCCTGCGCTCAAGCCGCAGATCCTCGAATTCGGCGCCGGCAGCGGCCAACTGGCCTTCGACATCCTGAGCGAACTGGCCGCCGGCGGCGCTGCGGCGCAACCTTTACAAGCCTATTACATCGTCGAGCTGTCTGCTGAACTGCGCGCGCGCCAGCAGCTCAAGCTGCGCGATTTCCCCCAAGTCCAGTGGCTCGACCGCTTGCCCGAGGCATTTTCCGGTGTGGTGCTGGGCAACGAAGTGCTGGATGCCATGCCGGTGGAACTGGTGCTGCTGGGCGAGCAAGGCCAGGGCTGGCTGCAGCGCGGGGTTGGGCTCATTGGCGAAAATGATCAATTTGTCTACATCGACCGGCCGGCCGGTCCGACGCTGATTGCCCAGATCCCTGATGCCGACACGCTGGTGCCCGGCCACCTGACCGAAGTGCATCCGGTTGCCATCGGTTTCATGCATTCGGTAGCAGCGATGTTGAAAGCCGGGCAGGGCGGGATCGCCATTTTCCTCGACTACGGTTTCCCGGCGGCGGAATACTATCTGCAACAACGCGACCAGGGCACGCTGATGTGCCATTACCGCCATCACGCCCATCCCGATCCCTTCTATCTGCCGGGTTTGCAGGATGTGACCGCGCATGTTGATTTCACCGCCATGGCAAGGGCCGCACTGGATTCGGGCCTGGAGCTGCTGGGTTACACCAGCCAGGCTGCCTTTTTGCTGGAAGCCGGCATCGGTCAGCTGCTGTTGCGTACGCCGCCGGAGAATGCATTACAGTATCTGCCGCAGGCTAACGCCATGCAAAAACTGGTGTCGCCGGCCGAAATGGGCGAGCTGTTCAAGGTGCTGGCGGTTGGCGTCGGCGCCGAATTGCCCGCGCGCTTCAGCCGCCATGACCGCAGTCATCGCCTGTAGCCTTATGACCATCTTTCGTGAAAGCGCCGCATGATCCGCTGGATGCTGGTGATTTTCGTTGCCGTGATTGTCTTTTCCAGCGCCTTGCCCTGGCTGGAAAAGCTCGGCCTCGGCCGCCTGCCCGGCGATGTGCGCTTCACCCTGTTCGGCAAGAATTTCTCGCTGCCGTTCGCCTCGACTGTCCTGCTGTCGACCGTGATTTTCCTGCTGGTGCGGATATTGTAGGGTGGGCACAGCGTGCCCACGCGTGACGCCGAAGTACAGGGCGGCCCGTTCGTGCAGAAACCAGCGGGAATTTCCGCGTGGGCACGCTGTGCCCACCCTACCTTAAATCGCGAATAGCTGATCGAGCAGCTGCGGCGGTCGCGCAATCACTGCACGCTTGCGGTAGACCACGATAAGCCGCTGCAACAGTTTCGGATGTGCCGCCAGGGCTGCCAGCAAGCCAGCGTCATCGGCCTGCGCCAGGCCGAGCGCCGCATATTCCGGCTCGTTGTCGCGCACCATGGCGCGCACCGGACCACCGAGTGTCCGGTGCAAATCCTGCAGCTGCGCCAGCGTCAGCGGTGTCTTCTGATAGTCGACGATTTCCAGCGCAAGTTTTTTCTCATTGCTGAATTGTTCTGCCAGCGTCAAGGCTTCGCGCGATTTCGAGCAGCGCGGGTTGTGATAGATCGTGATCATTTATTTAGCTTCTTGTGTCGTCTCATCCAGCGGTACAACTTCATCGTCCCAGCCGCTGGCGGGCATATCCTCGCGCAGGATGCGGTCGTGCGCAAACATTTCTTCCAGCTCTTCGCGCGCCTGCTTGGCGATCGAGACGATCTGCTGCTGGTCTTTCTGGTGCGGATACATGTCGTGCAGGGTTTGCAGGTTGTGGGCGCGGAACTTCATCGCTGCCTGGCGCGCCCGGTAGGCGCCGAAACCGAGCTTGCGCAGGGCTTCGCGGCCCAGCAGCAGGGCTGATTCGAAAGTTTCGCGTTCGATCACGGTGACGCCCAGGTCCATCAAATCAAAATAATGGGTGACGTTGCGGGCGCGGGCGATGATCTGCAGGTCGGGGAATTCCTGGCGCACCGCCGCCACCAGCTTCAGGCTGCCTTCGATATCGTCCAGCGCCACCACCAGCAGGCGCGCCTTGGCGATGCCGGCCGCGTGCATCAGGTCGATGCGGGTGGCGTCGCCGTAGAACACCTTGAAGCCGAATTTGCGCAACAGTTCGATCTGGTCTGGATCGTGGTCGAGCACGGTCAGGCCGATCTTGTTGGCGTGCAGCAGGCGGCCGATGATCTGGCCGAAGCGGCCGAAGCCGGCGATGATCACCGGGTTTTCATTGTCGTCGATATCGTCGTCCGGACGTTTTTGCAGTTTCAGGAAATAGGGTGCAATGACTTTGTCGTACAGCACCAGCAACAGCGGTGTGGTGACCATCGACAAGGCTACCACCACCACCAGGATGGAAGATGTCTCTTCGGAAAAGACGCGTGCGGTGGCGGCTGCGCCGAACACCACGAAGGCGAATTCGCCGCCTTGCGAGAGCAGCGCGGCGAACAGGAATTGCTGGGCGCGGGCGATACGGAACACTTTGCTGAGCAGGAACAGGACAGTCAGCTTGATCGCCAGAAAGCCCGCCACCAGGCCCACAATCAGCCAAGGCTGGCTCAGCAGCAGGCCGAAGTCGACCGACATGCCGACCGCAATGAAGAACAATCCCAGCAGCAAGCCCTTGAACGGCTCCAGGTCGGTTTCCAGCGCATGGCGGTATTCCGAGTCGGCCAGCAGGACGCCGGCCAGGAAGCTGCCCAAGGCCATCGACATGCCGACCGATTCCATCAGCAGACCGATGGCGATCACCAGCAATAATGCAAAGGCAGTAAAGATTTCCCGCAGTCCGGTGCGGGCAATCATGCGCATCAGGGGCCGCACCAGGTAGCGGCCGCCGACGATCAGGGTGGCGATCACCGCCAGCACTTTCAGGCCGCCGATCCAGCCCTCGCCGCTGCCATGGGCAACCGCGACGCCGAGCAGCGGCACGATGGCGATCATGGGGATGGCGGCGATGTCCTGGAACAGCAGGATGGCGAAGCCGGCGCGGCCGGCCGGGGTGCCGTTGAGCTTGCGCTCGTTGATGGTGGCGAGCGCGATCGCGGTGGAGGAGAGCGACATGCCGAGGGCGGCGATGAGCGCGGTTTTCCAGTCGACGCCGACCGCCACCGCGGCACTGAACAGCGCCAGCGACACCAGCGCCACCTGCGCCGTGCCCCAGCCGAAAATCGAACGCCGCAGCGACCACAGGCGCTTCGGTTCGAGTTCCAGGCCGATCATGAACAGCAGCAGCACCACGCCGAATTCGGAGAAGTGCAGGATGTCTTCGACATTGTCGATCAGGCGCAAGCCCCAGGGGCCGATGGCCATGCCGGCCAGCAGGTAGCCGAGCACTGCGCCCAGGCCGAAGCGCTTGGCGATAGGCACTGCGGCGACTGCCGCCGCCAGGTAGATCAAGGCATTGAATAAGAGACTTTGTTCCATGGGCTCAGGTACCGGTTAATGGCGCAGTGGTAGTGGCTGTGGCTGCAGGCAGTTCGGGCCAGTTGGGATAGCGCGACAGGCGCTTCTTGTAGGTGTCTATGTAGGCTGCCAGGGCTTGCTGGTTGACCTGGTGGGCGCCGAACAGCAGATGCGGCGGCAGCCAGCGCATGCCGCACAGTTCAGCGGTCTGCTGGTAGGGCGGCAGGAAGGCGGAGAACGGCCGCTGGTTATGTCCTTCCGGCTGGTAGGAACGCTCGGAACCGCCCAGGGTGGCGACCAGCCAGAAATCCTTGCCGCGCAAGGCGTCGCCGCCGGGGCCGTAGGCCCAGCCCGGGGTGAACACCGAATCGACCCATTGCTTCAACAGCGCCGGCATGCTGTACCACTGCACCGGGTGCTGGAACACGATCAGGTCTGCCTCTTGCAGCAGCGCCTGCTCGCGCCGCACCGGGATATGGAAATCGGGATACAGCTCATAGAGATCGTGTACCTTGACGTTTTGCAGCTTGGCGGCGGCTTGCGCCAGGCGGCGGTTGACGCGCGAATGGTGCGGCGTCGGGTGCGCGTACAGGATCAGGATTTGCGGTGGTTTAGACATGTCGGCAAGGCGTTGTATGTAATCAAAATCGAAAGGAAAATATTGGGCAAATGCCTGAATCTGGATGAACTGATCGCGAAAAGCATGCTCACATGCTAATCGAGCCTATACTTTGGCAAACAGTTTTTTGATCGGCGTGACCGGGTGCTGTGGTGTTTTACGCGCAGCCACATGCTAGTGCAGTGCTGCGCAAATAATGAAACTTCATAAACGCCATCTAGCCGACCGCGTCTTTTCGCGCCATGCGTCGTTGCAAATCCTCGCGATAGACCCGCTATCGCTCCGGTTTGCGCGGGGCGGCCATCCGCCTAGCCTGGCACGAAAATACACCATTTCTGAAGCTCCATTATTTGCGAAGCACTACACTACAGTACTTTCTCAAACATTTTTACTTCTGACAATTCCTAACAAATATGTCCGACACTAAACCGAGCGATCCGGCCAGCGAGCCTGTCAATTCTGTTCCGGAGGGGACGTTCGAACCTCTGCCAGCCGCAACGCCTCAGCCGAGTCCTGCCGAGCCTAGCCAAGCCGAGCCGACAGCGGAAGCCGCCAAAGAGGCGCCCCAACCGCAAGCTGCCGCACCCCAGCCTCCGCCACAACCGGCCGCCTTCAGGGCCGCCGGCCCCGGCGACGATGGTTCCCCTCCTTGGCCGCAAACCTGGAAGCTGATCGCGGCGCGTTTCCGCGCGCTGTCGGACAAGGCCGGCCGGCGCATGATGCAGCGGACCCTGAAGATCGGCATCTCGGCGCGTATCTTCCATCCGGAAGAAGGCGCCAAGGGTTTGCGCGGGCGCACCCTGCAATACCTGGAAGAATCGATTGCGCAATGGGTCATGTCGCGCAATGTACTGGTATTCATGATTCCTACCGTCAATACCAACGGCCTGGTCCATCCCAGCTCGATCCGCCTGCGCGACTATGCCAAGCACCTCGACGGCCTGGTGCTGCAGGGCGGCGCCGACGTCTCGCCGCAGAGTTATGCGCAGGCTGCGACGCGGCCGGAGTGGGGCGGCGACCGCGTGCGCGACATGTACGAACTGGAGCTGCTGCACGAATTCATCGAGGCCGGCAAGCCGGTGCTGGGGATCTGCCGCGGTTGCCAATTAATCAACGTGGCTTTCGGCGGCACCTTGTATCAGGACATCGCCACCGATGTGCCGACCTCGATCAAGCACGTCAACGACGAGTACGACCGTTTGCACCATGCAATCCAGTTCCCACCGGGTTCCTCTTTGGCAACTTTGTTCAATACGCATGGCGGCGAGCAGAATGAATGGGTGGTCAACTCCATCCATCACCAGGCGGTGCGTGACCTCGGGCGCGACCTGACGGTGGAAGCGATTTCCGGCAGCGACAATATTGTCGAGGCAATTCGTTACCGCAAGGCAGCGTTTGTCATGGGTTTGCAGTGGCATCCGGAATTCCATCGGGCCGGCGGTCCGCAGTTGCTGGATTGCACTCCAATCCTCGACGGATTTTTAAGAGCTGCACGCGAGACGCGTTTCTGATATTATCTCGCGCCTTGGCCGGTGAAGTGTTTATACGCTTTTTCCCGATTTCGGCCAGGCCTGAAGGTAATGCGACGGGGAAATTGAAAAAAACTAAGAAATATTTAGAAGAAATCGATTTCCATAGTTGACACTCAAGGGGTGCTTTACTATAATCTGGGGTTCCCTGCGGAGAGGTGGCCGAGTGGTTAATGGCAGCAGACTGTAAATCTGCCCTCTTACGAGTACGCTGGTTCGAATCCAGCCCTCTCCACCATTTTGGGAAGTAGTGCAGAGCAGTAGTTGTAAAGAATATTGCGGCGGTAGAAGTGAAGTGAGCTGAATTGAAATGATCTCGCGGGTGTAGCTCAATGGTAGAGCTGAAGCCTTCCAAGCTTATGACGAGGGTTCGATTCCCTTCACCCGCTCCAGTAGATTTGGCAAGAACATCAAGTTGGGCGTGTTGTTAATAAATGAAGCACGCGTACAGCATAGCCCTTGTAGCTCAGTGGTAGAGCACTCCCTTGGTAAGGGAGAGGCCACGTGTTCGATCCACGTCAAGGGCACCAGATTTAGTATCTCGGGTATATCCCGTTTGTAGTTAGCGGCTCCGGCAGCCGTAAAGTTGGATGTCACTAATGATTCGGGTTTTCAATTCGAGTTTTCAAACTGTAAGACGGTCGGGCGCTGGCCTGAACATTCTCATCAAATCTTTAGGAGTCTAAGATGGCAAAAGGCAAGTTTGAGCGGACCAAGCCGCACGTCAACGTCGGCACTATTGGCCACGTCGACCACGGCAAGACCACGCTGACAGCAGCGATCGCGACAGTATTGTCGAAGAAATTTGGCGGCGAAGCCAAAGCGTACGATCAGATTGACGCAGCGCCAGAAGAAAAAGCGCGCGGCATCACGATCAACACAGCGCACGTTGAATACGAAACTGCCAACCGCCACTACGCGCACGTTGACTGCCCAGGCCATGCTGACTATGTGAAAAACATGATCACTGGTGCTGCACAGATGGACGGTGCGATCCTGGTTTGCTCGGCAGCTGACGGCCCGATGCCACAGACACGCGAACACATCCTGCTGTCGCGTCAAGTTGGCGTGCCATACATCATCGTGTTCCTGAACAAGGCTGACATGGTCGACGACGAAGAGTTGCTCGAGCTGGTCGAAATGGAAGTGCGCGAGCTGTTGACCAAGTACGAATTCCCAGGCGACGACCTGCCAATCATCAAGGGTTCGGCGAAGCTGGCTCTGGAAGGCGACACTGGCCCATTGGGCGAGCAAGCCATCATGGCTCTGGCAGAAGCGCTGGACACTTACATCCCGACACCGGAACGTGCTGTTGACGGCGCCTTCCTGCTGCCAGTGGAAGACGTGTTCTCGATCTCCGGCCGCGGTACAGTTGTGACCGGTCGTGTTGAGCGCGGTATCGTCAAGGTTGGCGAAGCCCTGCAGATCGTTGGTATCCGTGATACACAAGATACAACATGTACTGGCGTTGAAATGTTCCGCAAGCTGCTGGACCAAGGTCAAGCAGGCGACAACGTTGGTGTGTTGCTGCGCGGTACCAAGCGTGAAGACGTAGAGCGGGGCCAAGTATTGGCCAAGCCGAACTCGATCAAGCCACACAAGCATTTCACTGGCGAGATCTATGTTCTGTCGAAAGACGAAGGCGGCCGTCATACACCATTCTTCAACAACTATCGTCCACAGTTCTACTTCCGTACAACGGACGTGACTGGTTCGATCGAGTTGCCGAAAGACAAAGAAATGGTCATGCCAGGCGATAACGTGTCGATCACAGTGATGCTGATCAACCCGATCGCGATGGAAGAAGGTCTGCGTTTCGCGATCCGCGAAGGTGGCCGTACTGTTGGTGCAGGCGTTGTTGCCAAGATCCTGCCTGACGCGTAATTGAAATAGCAGTAATCGCCGCGACCCGGGAAAACCGGTCTCGCGGCGTTAATGTCTGATCGGTAAGCAAGAAGTTGCCAAGCAGCCGGTCAGGAAAGAGTTTTAAGCGTAGGGGTGTAGCTCAATTGGCAGAGCGCCGGTCTCCAAAACCGGAGGTTGGGGGTTCGATGCCCTCCGCCCCTGCCACCGATTCAGGTGTAGGGTACTGAAAGTAAACAGCGTATGTCTAACCACCCTGTGCAAACTGTCGGCGAAGCCGGCAGCAAGCTCAAAGTAATACTGGCAGTTTTGGCTGTCGTCGCCGGCGTTGTCGGCTTTTATTTTTTGTCGGGCCAGTCTGGTCTGGTGCGCACCGGCGCTCTGGTTGCCGGTTTGGTGGTGGCAGTCGCACTCGCATGGACTTCGACGCAAGGCCGTGAATTCGTTGGTTTCGCCAAAGAAGCTGTGCGCGAGACGAAAAAGGTAGTCTGGCCGACACGCAAGGAAGCGATGCAGATCACTGCCATCGTTTTCGCATTTGTGCTGGTGATGGCGATTTTCCTTTGGGGTATCGATAAGATCCTCGAGGTCTTGTTGTACGACGTGATATTGGGTTGGAAACAATAATGAGCGATAGCACACAAAACGATGCGCAAGCAACGCCGCCTGCTGTAACGCCTTCGGCGCCAGCGGGCAAAAAGCGCTGGTATGTGGTGCATGCTTATTCCGGTATGGAAAAGAGCGTGCAACGCGCGCTGACCGAGCGGATCGACCGCGCCGGAATGCAAGAACAGTTCGGCCAGATCCTGGTGCCGACTGAAGAAGTAATTGAAGTCAAGAATGGCCAGAAAGCCGTTACCGAACGTCGCTTTTTCCCAGGTTATGTCCTGGTCGAGATGGAGATGACGGACGAAACCTGGCATCTGGTCAAGAACACCAACAAGGTGACCGGTTTCATCGGCGGCAAGTCGAACAAGCCTACACCGATTCCGCAGCATGAAGTCGACAAGATCATGCAGCAGATGCAAGACGGCATCGAGAAGCCACGGCCTAAGGTTCTGTACGAAGTCGGCGAGCTGGTGCGTATCAAGGAAGGTGCTTTCACCGACTTCAACGGCAACGTCGAAGAAGTGAATTACGAGAAATCGCGCGTACGCGTGACCGTCACCATCTTCGGCCGCGCTACGCCGGTTGAGCTGGAATTCGACAAGGTCGAAAAAGTCTAAGCAGGTTCAGGCGAATTTAAGAATAAGCGCCGTTCGGAGCGTCATGGGCGAAAGTCCAAGGAATCCGATGCAGTAAGAGGAGCCCTATTACATCTTCCCATTTATCCGGGCGGATCCAAAAGGCGCTAATACTCACTTAACGTAGGAGCCATCATGGCAAAGAAAATCATTGGTTTTATCAAGCTGCAAGTTCCAGCTGGTAAAGCAAACCCATCCCCACCGATTGGTCCAGCACTGGGTCAGCGCGGTCTGAACATCATGGAATTCTGTAAGGCATTCAATGCCCAGACCCAAGGCGTTGAGCCGGGCCTGCCAATTCCAGTCGTGATCACCGCGTTCGCTGACAAGTCCTTCACATTCGTGATGAAGACTCCTCCAGCAACGATCCTGATCAAGAAGGCTGCTGGCATCACCAAGGGTTCGGCTACGCCGCATACCACTAAGGTTGGTTCGATCACCCGTAAGCAAGCAGAAGAAATCGCTACCTTGAAGAAGCCCGATTTGACTGGTGCTGATCTGGAAGCCGGCGTTCGTACTATCGCTGGTTCTGCTCGTTCGATGGGCATCACGGTGGAGGGTCTGTAATGGCTAAGTTAACTAAACGCGCAAAAGCGATCAAAGCTAAAGTTGATCGCACCAAGGCATATCCATTCGACAACGCTGTTGCGTTGATCAAGGAATGCGCAACTGCAAAATTCAACGAATCGATCGATGTGTCCGTCCAGCTGGGCGTTGATGCAAAGAAATCGGACCAAGTGGTTCGCGGTTCCGTCGTGCTGCCAGCCGGCACCGGCAAGACCGTTCGCGTTGCAGTATTTGCTTCCGGCGAAAAAGCCGAGCAAGCTAAAGCTGCCGGCGCCGACATCGTTGGCATGGAAGACCTGGCTGAGCAAATCAAAGCCGGCAACATGCCTTTCGACATCGTCATCGCATCGCCAGACACCATGCGTATCGTTGGTACCCTGGGTCAGATCCTGGGCCCACGCGGCCTGATGCCGAATCCGAAGGTCGGTACTGTTACTCCTGACGTTGCTACTGCCGTCAAGAACGCAAAAGCCGGTCAAGTGCAATACCGTACCGACAAAGCCGGTATCGTTCACGCAACCATCGGCCGTAAATCGTTTAGCGATGCAGAACTGAAGTCCAACTTGTTGGCACTGATCGACGCATTGAGCAAAGCAAAGCCAGCCACCAGCAAGGGTGTATACCTGCGCAAGATCTCGATGTCTTCGACCATGGGCGCTGGCGTCCGTATCGATCAATCGACTCTGGCTGCTTAAAGCTTTGGTATTGCGGGACAGAGTTGAGCGTAGCGGTACTCTGTCCTCAACTGATTAAGAATTAAGTCCTGGTGGCGAAAGCCGGCAGGCGAATCTTTGGGCTGGACCTGTATTGGCGGTAACGATGCAGGTCCAGGCAATCAAAGACCGTTGGGCGGCGTGCCGCAGCAGCTTTTAAGCCGCGGCACAAAGTTAAATCGCGCAAGCAACCCAACGCAGATGGTGTACCCGAACAAGTTTTGTAGTCTCATCGCTGCGTGTTGGTTCACTCTGAGTCATGCGCAAGTTCTGAACTCCTAACTTCGGACGCCGTGTTCGAACCGATGTGAGGTAAGCAGCCATTTGCGGTTGTGTAATATCCGAGCATCATTTTTGGAGGTTGATCTTGAGTCTCAATCTGAATGACAAAAAGGCCGTAGTCGCCGAAGTCTCTGCAAAAGTTGCAAATGCACAGACTATCGTCGTGGCCGAATATCGTGGCATCCAGGTTGGTCACTTGACCCAACTGCGCGCTAATGCGCGTACCCAGGGTGTGTACTTGCGTGTATTGAAAAATACACTGGCACGTCGCGCCGTTGAAGGTACCGCGTTTGCCGACCTCGCCAAAGACATGACCGGCCCGTTGATCTATTCGATCTCCGAGGACGCCGTTGCTGCTGCAAAAGTCATCAACGACTTTGCAAAAACCAACGACAAACTGGTCGTCAAGGCAGGTAACTTCGCTGGCAAGTCGCTTGATAAAGCGGCTGTGCAAGCGTTGGCAAACATTCCAAGTCGCGAAGTTCTGCTGGCCCAAGTTGTGGGCATGATGCAGATGCCGATCGCTGGATTTGTGCGTGGTTTGGCTGCTCTGGCAGCAAAGAAAGAAGCCGAAGCTGCTTAATTGCAGTTTCATGGCGCTTTCTTGGCGTTAAAACCAATCAGATGTTATTACTGTAATAAACAATTGTTTTGCGGGAAAGAGTTAAGCGAAGCGGTACTCTGTCCCCAACATATTAGGAGTATTTCACATGGCTTTTGATAAAGATGCATTCCTGACCCAGATCGATGGTCTGACTGTTATGGAATTGAATGACCTGGTTAAGGCATTCGAAGAGAAGTTCGGCGTTTCCGCAGCTGCTGTTGCAGTTGCTGGCGGCGCAGGCGGCGGCGCTGCTGCTGCTGTTGAAGAGCAAACCGAATTCACCGTCATGCTCAAGGGCATCGGCGCGAACAAGGTTGGCGTGATTAAGGCTGTCCGCGAAATCACCGGTCTGGGCTTGAAAGAAGCTAAAGACCTGGTTGACGGCGCACCGAAGGCAGTTAAAGAAGGCGTTTCGAAAGCCGACGCTGATGCTGCAGCCAAGAAATTGGTTGAAGCCGGCGCAGAAGCTGAAATCAAGTAATTTCAGCTTTTTAGAGCGCATTTATTGCGCTGGAGTCAAAGTGCAGAACTCTCGAAAAGGAGGGTTCGGCTTTGGCTCCTTTGTCGTTTTTGATTTTGTTTAGCGCTTGTTGTTTTACTAAGCGTCCGTTGCCATCAAGCTCGAAGGGCTGAGACTTGAGGAATTGTTGGTTAAGACAGTGTAGCTAGTACATTAGTTTTGTCTAGTTTCACCAAAATATCCAGCGAATCCTGAATTCTCTATCCTTCCTGTCACTCACGGAGTGTTCAATGCACTACTCATTTACTGAGAAGAAGCGTATTCGTAAATCTTTTGCGAAACGCGCTAACGTTCACCACGTTCCGTTCCTGCTGGCGACCCAGCTCGAGTCGTATCTTGGCTTCCTGCAACAAGACAAAGTACCGTCTCAACGTAAGAATGAGGGCCTGCAATCGGCTTTCACGTCTATTTTCCCTATCGTTTCGCACAATGGTTTTGCGCGTCTCGAATTCCTGTCGTACGTGCTCGGCGATCCGCCGTTCGACGTCAAGGAATGCCAACAGCGTGGCCTGACCTTCGCGTCGCCATTGCGCGCCAAGGTGCGTCTGGTGATCCTGGACAAGGAATCGCCGACCAAGCCGGTCGTCAAGGAAATGAAAGAACAGGAAGTCTACATGGGCGAATTGCCGCTCATGACGACTACCGGTTCATTCGTCATCAACGGCACTGAGCGCGTTATCGTGTCGCAGCTGCATCGCTCGCCAGGCGTGTTCTTTGAACATGACCGCGGCAAGACGCACTCGTCCGGCAAACTGCTGTTCTCGGCCCGTATCATTCCTTACCGCGGTTCATGGCTGGACTTCGAGTTCGACCCGAAAGACATCCTGTTCTTCCGCGTCGACCGCCGCCGCAAGATGCCAGTCACGATCCTGCTGAAAGCGATCGGCATGTCGGTCGAGCAGATCCTGGCGAACTTCTTCGTATTCGACAACTTCGCGTTGCGTAACGAAGGCGCGGAGATGGAATTCGTGGCAGAACGCCTGCGTGGCGAAGTGGCGCGTTTCGACATCACCGACAAGGCCGGCAAGGTCCTGGTCGCGAAAGACAAGCGTATCAATTCCAAGCACGTGCGTGACGTCGAAGCCGCCGGCATCAAGCATATCTCGGTACCGGAAGACTACCTGCTGGGCCGTGTCCTGGCGCGCAATATCGTTGACGGCGACACCGGCGAAGTAGTAGCCAACGCCAACGACGAGCTGACCGAGGAATTGCTGGCCAAGCTGCGTGAAGCTGACATCAGCGACATCCAGACCCTGTACACCAACGATCTGGACCAAGGTAGTTACATCTCGCAGACTCTGCGCAGCGATGACACCAACGACCAGATGGCTGCCCGCGTCGCGATCTATCGCATGATGCGTCCAGGCGAACCTCCAACCGAAGATTCGGTGGAAGCGCTGTTCAACGGTCTGTTCTACAACGCTGACCGTTACGATCTGTCGGCTGTCGGCCGCATGAAGTTCAACCGCCGCATTGGCCGCGATGAACTGACTGGCGCCATGACGCTGTCGAACGAAGACGTGCTGGCTGTGATCAAGATCCTGGTGGAATTGCGTAACGGCCGCGGCGAAGTGGACGATATCGATCATCTGGGTAACCGTCGCGTGCGTTGTGTCGGCGAACTGGCTGAGAACCAGTTCCGCGCTGGCCTGGTGCGTGTCGAGCGTGCAGTCAAGGAACGCCTCGGCCAAGCCGAAGCGGACAACCTGATGCCGCATGACCTGATCAATTCCAAGCCGATTTCGGCTGCGATCCGTGAATTCTTCGGTTCGTCGCAGTTGTCGCAGTTTATGGACCAGACCAATCCGCTGTCGGAAATCACGCACAAGCGCCGTGTATCGGCACTTGGACCTGGCGGTCTGACCCGTGAGCGCGCCGGCTTTGAAGTGCGCGACGTGCATCCGACCCACTATGGCCGCGTCTGCCCGATCGAAACACCGGAAGGCCCGAACATTGGTCTGATCAACTCGCTGGCTCTGTATGCTCGCCTGAACGAATACGGTTTCCTCGAGACCCCGTATCGCAAAGTTGAAGACAGCAAGGTTACCGACCAGATCGACTATCTGTCAGCAATTGAAGAAGGCCGCTACATCATCGCCCAGGCGAATGCGACCATCGACAAGTCCCTGAAGTTGTCGGATGAACTGGTTTCCGCGCGTGAAGCCGGCGAAACCATCCTGGTATCGCCAGAACGCGTTCAGTACATGGACGTGGCGCCAGGCCAGGTGGTGTCGGTTGCTGCTTCGCTGATCCCGTTCCTCGAGCACGATGATGCGAACCGTGCGTTGATGGGTGCCAACATGCAGCGTCAGGCAGTTCCTTGCCTGCGCCCAGAGAAGGCCTTGGTCGGTACCGGTATCGAACGCACCGTGGCAGTTGACTCGGGTACTACCGTGCAGGCACTGCGTGGCGGTATCGTTGACTACGTCGATGCGGGTCGTGTGGTTATTCGCGTGAATGACGAAGAAGCGACAGCCGGCGAAGTCGGTGTCGATATCTACAACCTGATCAAGTACACGCGTTCCAACCAGAACACCAACATCAACCAGCGGCCAATCGTGCAAGTTGGCGACCGCGTCGCCAAGCACGACGTGATCGCCGATGGCGCATCGACCGATCTGGGCGAACTGGCTCTGGGTCAGAACATGCTGGTGGCGTTTATGCCATGGAACGGCTACAACTTCGAAGATTCGATTTTGATCTCCGAAAAAGTCGTGGCTGACGATCGCTACACGTCGATCCATATCGAAGAGTTGTCGGTAGTGGCACGCGACACCAAGCTGGGCGCTGAAGAAATCACCCGCGACATCTCCAACCTGGCCGAAAACCAGCTGGCGCGTCTGGATGAATCCGGCATCGTCTACATCGGTGCGGAAGTCGAAGCCGGCGATACGCTGGTCGGTAAGGTGACGCCTAAGGGCGAAACCCAGCTGACGCCAGAAGAAAAGCTGCTGCGCGCGATCTTCGGTGAAAAAGCTTCGGACGTTAAAGATACATCGCTGCGCGTGCCTTCTGGCATGGTCGGCACCGTGATCGACGTCCAGGTATTTACCCGCGAAGGCATCCAGCGCGACAAGCGCGCACAGCAGATCATCGACGATGAACTGCAGCGCTATCGCCTGGACCTGAACGACCAGTTGCGTATCGTTGAAGGCGATGCCTTCGAACGTCTGGAACGCATGTTGATCGGCAAAGTCGTCAACGGTGGTCCTAAGAAACTGGCCAAGGGCAGCAAGCTGACCAAGGAATACCTGGCAGACCTGGACAAATACCACTGGTTCGATATCCGCCCGGCGGATGACGATGCAGCGGTAGCGCTGGAAGCGATCAAGGAATCGATCGCCGAGAAGCGTCACCAGTTCGACCTGGCGTTTGAAGAAAAGCGCAAGAAGCTGACCCAGGGCGATGAGCTGCAGCCTGGCGTGCAAAAGATGGTCAAGGTTTACCTGGCTGTCAAACGCCGCCTGCAACCTGGCGACAAGATGGCCGGCCGTCACGGTAACAAGGGTGTGGTTTCGCGCATCCTGCCGATCGAAGACATGCCGCACATGGCTGACGGTACACCAGCAGACATCGTGCTGAACCCGCTGGGCGTGCCATCGCGTATGAACATCGGTCAGGTTCTGGAAGTCCATCTGGGCTGGGCCGCCAAGGGTCTGGGTCTGCGTATCGGCGAAATGCTGAAGGCGCAAACCAAGATTGCCGAACTGCGCAAGTTCTTGAACACGATCTATAACGAATCGGGCAAGACAGAAGATCTGGACAGCCTGAGCGACGAAGAAATCTTGCATCTGGCAGACAACCTGAAGCTGGGTGTGCCGTTCGCGACACCGGTGTTTGACGGTGCGCATGAAGATGAAATCCGTCGCATGCTGGATCTGGCTTATCCGGACGCCATCGCCAAGCAACTCGGCATGACGCCTTCGAAGAACCAGGTCACGATGTATGACGGCCGTACCGGCGAAGCTTTCGAGCGCAACGTCACCGTCGGCTACATGCATTACCTGAAACTGCACCATCTGGTCGACGACAAGATGCATGCACGTTCTACCGGTCCTTACTCGCTGGTTACTCAGCAGCCATTGGGCGGTAAAGCGCAGTTCGGTGGTCAGCGTTTCGGTGAGATGGAAGTTTGGGCATTGGAAGCTTACGGTGCGTCGTACGTGCTGCAGGAAATGCTGACAGTGAAGTCGGATGACGTGAACGGTCGTACCAAGGTGTATGAAAACCTGGTCAAGGGTGACCATGTGATCGATGCAGGCATGCCGGAATCCTTCAACGTGCTGTTGAAAGAAATCCGCTCGCTGGGTATCGACATGGACCTCGACCGCGAGTAATCCGTCGGACTGGTGCAGTACAGAGCAGTAGGGTGGGCAGCGTTGCCCGCCCTACGCAGCAATAGTAAAGAATCTTAGTTTCTTCACGCCAACTGGAGTGATACATGAAAGCACTGCTCGATTTATTCAAGCAAGTTCAGCAAAACGAAACGTTCGACTCGATCAAGATCGGTCTGGCGTCGCCTGAAAAAATTCGTTCGTGGTCTTATGGCGAAGTAAAAAAGCCTGAAACCATCAACTACCGTACCTTCAAGCCAGAGCGCGACGGTCTGTTCTGCGCCAAGATTTTTGGCCCGATCAAAGACTACGAATGCCTCTGCGGCAAGTACAAGCGTCTGAAGCACCGCGGTGTCATCTGCGAAAAGTGCGGCGTTGAAGTCACGCTGGCCAAGGTGCGCCGTGAGCGCATGGGCCATATCGAGCTGGCCTCGCCGACTGCGCACATCTGGTTCCTGAAATCGCTGCCGTCGCGTCTGGGCATGGTCCTCGACATGACCCTGCGGGATATCGAACGCGTCTTGTATTTTGAAGCCTACGTCATCACCGATCCAGGCATGACGCCGCTGAAGCGTTGCCAGATCATGTCGGAAGACGACTACGCCGCCAAGTACGAAGAATACGGCGACGATTTCACCGCATTCATGGGCGCCGAAGGCATCCGTGAGTTGCTGCGCGCGATCGATATCGACCGCGATGCGGAAACCCTGCGTCAGGAATTGAAAGAGTCGAAGTCCGAAGCCAAGATCAAGAAATACGCCAAGCGCCTGAAGGTGCTGGAAGCGTTCCAGCGTTCGGGCATCAAGCCGGACTGGATGATCATGGAAGTGTTGCCAGTGCTGCCGCCTGAGTTGCGTCCGCTGGTGCCGCTGGATGGCGGCCGTTTCGCTACCTCCGACCTGAACGACCTGTATCGCCGCGTCATCAACCGTAACAACCGTCTGAAGCGCCTGATGGAATTGCGCGCTCCGGAAATCATCACCCGCAACGAAAAGCGGATGCTGCAGGAAGCGGTTGACTCGCTGCTGGACAACGGCCGTCGCGGCAAGGCAATGACTGGCGCCAACAAGCGTCCGCTGAAATCCCTGGCAGAAATGATCAAGGGTAAGGGCGGCCGTTTCCGTCAGAACTTGCTGGGTAAGCGCGTCGACTATTCCGGCCGTTCAGTGATCGTGGTGGGTCCACAGCTGAAACTGCATCAGTGCGGCTTGCCGAAACTGATGGCATTGGAACTGTTCAAGCCATTCATTTTCCACAAGCTGGAAGTGATGGGCATTGCCAGCACCATCAAGGCAGCCAAGAAGGAAGTTGAAAACCAGACTTCCGTGGTGTGGGACATCCTGGAAGACGTGATCCGCGAACATCCGGTCATGTTGAACCGTGCGCCTACATTGCACCGTCTGGGTATCCAGGCATTTGAGCCGGTCCTGATCGAAGGCAAGGCTATCCAATTGCACCCGCTGGTCTGCGCCGCATTCAACGCCGACTTTGACGGTGACCAAATGGCGGTCCACGTACCACTGTCGATCGAAGCACAGATGGAAGCGCGCACGTTGATGCTGGCTTCCAACAACATCCTGTTCCCATCGAACGGCGAACCGTCGATCGTGCCGTCGCAGGATATCGTGCTGGGTCTGTACTACGCCACCCGTGAGCAAATCAACGGCAAGGGCGAAGGCATGATGTTCCCTGACGTGTCGGAAGCCATCCGTGCTTACGACAACAAGGAAGTCGAGCTGACGACCCGCGTTACCGTGCGTATCACCGAGTATCCGAAGGATGCCGTCACAGGTGAATTCGTCAAGACCATCAAGCGTTACGAAACGACTGTCGGCCGTGCGATCCTGTCGGAAATCCTGCCTAAGGGCCTGCCATTCACCGTGCTGAACCGCGCGCTGAAGAAGAAGGAAATCTCGAAGCTGATCAACACATCGTTCCGTAAGTGCGGCCTGCGCGCGACGGTGGTGTTTGCTGACCAGCTGATGCAGTCCGGTTTCCGCCTGGCGACCCGTGCCGGTATCTCGATCTGCGTGGACGACATGCTGGTACCGCCACAAAAGGCCACCATCATCGCGACTGCAGAACAAGAAGTGAAGCAGATCGAACAGCAGTACTCGTCCGGTCTGGTGACTGCAGGCGAACGCTACAACAAGGTTGTGGACATCTGGGGCAAGGCCGGCGACGACGTCGGCAAGGCCATGATGGAACAGCTAAAGGTAGAAGACGTGGTTCGCCGCGACGGCACCAAGGGCACTCAGGAATCGTTCAACGCGATTTACATGATGGCCGACTCCGGTGCGCGCGGTTCCGCAGCACAGATCCGTCAGCTGGCCGGTATGCGTGGCCTGATGGCGAAACCGGATGGTTCGATTATCGAAACGCCGATCACCGCGAACTTCCGCGAAGGTCTGAACGTTTTGCAGTACTTTATTTCGACCCACGGTGCACGTAAAGGTCTGGCCGATACGGCGCTGAAGACAGCGAACTCGGGTTACCTGACGCGTCGTCTGGTCGATGTGACGCAGGATCTGGTCGTGATCGAAGATGATTGCGGCACTTCCAACGGCGCCTCGATGAAGGCGATGGTTGAAGGCGGTGAAGTGATCGAAGCGCTGCGCGACCGTATCCTCGGCCGTGTTGCTGCCAACGATATCGTCAATCCGGAAACCCAGGGCACGCTGTACGAAGCCGGCACCTTGCTGGACGAAGATGCAGTGGAAGAAATCGAACGCCTCGGCATCGATGAAGTCAAGGTCCGCACACCGCTGACTTGCGACACACGCTACGGCCTGTGCGCGCAATGTTACGGTCGCGACCTGGGCCGCGGCACGCTGGTCAACAACGGTGAAGCAGTCGGTGTGGTTGCTGCGCAGTCGATCGGTGAGCCGGGTACCCAGCTGACCATGCGTACTTTCCACATCGGTGGTGCGGCATCGCGTTCGGCAGTGGCATCCAGTGTGGAAGCCAAGTCCAACGGTACGGTCCGCTTCACGGCGACCATGCGTTACGTGACTAACGGCAAGGGCGAACTGATCGTGATTTCCCGTTCCGGCGAAGTCCTGATCACCGACGACCACGGCCGTGAGCGCGAACGTCATAAAGTACCTTACGGTGCGACTCTGATCGTCAAGGATGGCTTGACCATCAAGGCCGGTACAGCACTGGCGACATGGGATCCGCTGACCCGTCCGATCATTACCGAGTACACCGGTACGGTCCGTTTCGAGAACGTCGAAGAAGGTTCGACCGTTGCCCGTCAGATCGATGAAGTGACCGGTCTGTCGACATTGGTGGTTATCGATGCGAAGCGTCGCGGGTCGGTTACCAAGACTGTGCGTCCACAGGTCAAGCTGTTGAACGAGCAAGGCGAAGAAGTCAAGATCGCCGGTACCGAACACGCTGTGACGATCGGTTTCCAGGTGGGCGCGCTGATTACCGTGAAAGACGGTCAGCAAGTGCACGTTGGTGAAGTGCTGGCGCGTATCCCGACTGAATCGCAAAAGACACGCGATATTACCGGGGGTCTGCCGCGCGTTGCCGAGTTGTTCGAAGCACGTTCGCCGAAGGATGCCGGTATGCTGGCTGAAGTCACAGGTACTGTGGCCTTCGGTAAGGAAACCAAGGGTAAGCAACGTCTGGAAATCACAGACATGGACGGCAACAAGCACGAGTTCCTGATTACCAAGGACAAGCAAGTGCTGGTACATGACGGCCAAGTCGTGAACAAGGGTGAAATGATTGTCGACGGCCCAGCCGATCCGCAAGACATCCTGCGCCTGTTGGGTATCGAAGCGCTGGCACGCTACATCGTCGACGAAGTTCAGGACGTGTATCGCTTGCAAGGCGTGAAGATCAACGACAAGCACATCGAAGTGATCGTGCGCCAGATGTTGCGCCGCGTTCAGATCGTTGATGCCGGCGATGCTTCTTACATCACTGGCGAGCAGGTCGAGCGTTCGGAACTGCTGGACGAAAACGACCGCGTGATTGCAGCGGGCAAGATCCCTGCAACTTACGAAAACGTGTTGCTGGGTATTACCAAGGCATCGTTGTCGACCGATTCGTTCATCTCGGCTGCATCGTTCCAGGAAACTACCCGCGTGTTGACCGAAGCCGCCATCATGGGCAAGAAAGACACGCTGCGCGGTTTGAAGGAAAACGTCATCGTCGGCCGCCTGATTCCAGCTGGCACCGGTCTCGCGTTCCACCGTGCACGCAAGGAAAAAGACAGCTGGGAAGCGGAAGAGCGCACAGCACTGTTGCAATCCGAGCAGGCAGCACGTCTGGCAGCTGCAGAAGCACGCGCTGCTGAAGAACTGGGCGCGCAGGAAAGCGGCGAAGCTTAATCCTCTTACCGGATTAGCCAATAGAATGGCAGCGGATGATATTCATCCGCTGCCTTTTTTTTCGCCTGGTTTTTTGGGACTGCCATGTACAAGCTCAGATTCAACTTCTTTCATATCGGCGACCAGATCGCCACGACCGCTATTCCGGAGAATGTATTTCGCGCCAGCGGCCGCAAGTGCATCATCACGCAGCCGCAGATATGGGCGTTTCAGCATAATCCCTACGTGGTCTTCATGGACGAGGCGCAAGCTGCCGAATATCCTGAAATCAGCCTGATTCCGGATTGCCGTGCCACGCAGCAGGCGCAGCACTATTTCGACAGCATGAAAAACATGACGGCTGGATCGCAGAGCGAATACATGTGCGTGAATTTTGGCGTCAGCGATCCGGTATTGCGCCATCCCCGCCTGTATCTGCACGAAGACAAGAAAACCATCCCGCATAAGGTTGTGGTGCATACCAGCGGCTCCGACCGGACCCGCGATGGCGAGCCGGCGATCAGGCACGCGTCGGGAGAAGACGAGGTGCGCGTGATGTCGGACGCGGTGCTGGGATCTATCCTTGAAAATTACCGAGATTATGAGTTGATACAGGTCGGTTCACCTGCCGACAAGCCTTTGGGCGGCCACAGCATCGACATGCGCGGGCAGCATGATTATTGGCAACTGGCCGGCGAGATTGCCTCCGCCGCCAAATTCATCGGCGTCAACTCAGGCCCGATGCATATCGCTAATTGCTATCCGCGGCTGGAGAAGAGGATCGTGATGATGGAGCTGCCGCAGGAGACGTTGCGTCAGTTCCGTCCGGGAGACGTACGCAACTGGCTGTTTTCCTGGCTTGATCCGTCGAACATGTTTTTCAATAAGCTCGATACCGATGTCGGCCTGACCTTTTCCCATCGCAAGATATAGCCGGCGCACGAGGCCCGGCTGCAGGCTCAGTCACGCTGCTGGCGCATCGGCTTGCCGTTGTCGATCACTTCCCGGCAGTCGCCCTTGAAGGTGGAGTTGTCGTAGTCGGTCCAGCCGTAGCTGTCGACGTAGCGCTTGTGCGGTCGCAGCTTGCTGCTCAGGAAGCTCATCTCAAGATGCTCGTCCGGATAGCGGATGTCGGCCAGGTCGAGCAGGGAATGGAAGACGTTTTCGGTAGTCATGCGGGCGCGCTTGTGGCGCAGCAGCTGCTCGACCTTGTCGGGATAGGTTTTCTGATAGAGGTCGGAATACCACATCAGCGCCGGGATATGGAATTCGAACTGGGTGTTGTGGCCGTGGAAGGCGATCTTGCAGCTGCCGTCGTACAGCGTCTGGCCGTGATCCGAAAAATACATCATTGCGCTCAATTGCTTTGAGTCGCGCAACTGGTCGATGACCTGGGCCAGGAACCAGTCGACATAGCGGATCGAGCTGTCGTAGCTATTGTTCAACGCCGGCTTGTTGGCCAGGTTGGTGTAGGCCGGATGCTCGATGCCGAACAGGGAAGGCTGCCATTTGTCGAATTCCTTGGGATAGCGGTGGCTATAGTTCCAGTGGTTGCCTAGGGTGTGCAGCACGATCAGTTTCTTCGGCGCCGGGTCGGCCATGGCTCTTTGCAGCTGCGGCAGCAAGACCGCGTCCAGGTTCGAAGTATCGGTAAAGCCGCCCAGGTTCAGGAACTGGACTACATCGGCTTCGTTGGCGAAGACCGACACCGGTGTGTCGAACTTGCCGTAAGACATCTGGTTCGAGATCCAGTAGGTCTTGAAGCCGGCTTCCTTGTAGCCAGTGATGAACGACTTTTCGGCAAAACCGGCCTTCAGACTCTCGGTCGCAGGCTTGCGCGAGACCATCACCGGCACCGACAGGCGTGTCGCCGAGACCGAAGTGATGACGTCTGAAAAACTGACCAGGTTGCTTTCTTTGCCGAGCAGGGGATTGGTGTCGCGTTGATAACCGTTCAGGCTCCAGCGATCGTAGCGAGACGACTCGCCGATCACCATGACCACGATTTGCCGGGTGTTCTGATGGCTGGCCTGGTGGGCGCCGAAGCGGAACTGGCTGTTCTTGTGCTCGAGGTCGTCCAGGTATTCCCGTTCTTTCCAGAAGTCATAGCCGCGCACCGCCAGCCCGAAAGGCCAGGTGCGGCTGACCGGTTCCGCCCCTAGCGGCGTTGCCGCCCAGGTCGGCAGCTTGCCGAAATGTACCCCCGAGCTGCCTGCCACGTTGTCCTTGGCGCTACCGGCCGGCGCCTGTATGCCGACTTCCTGTCCATATAGCCAGACGCATAAGCCGACAGCAAGCACTAACCAACCGAACCAGCGCGAAGGCCCTTCCAGATCCAGGTCGCGGGTGCGGCTGGCGGCGAACCAGCTGAGCGCCCACCACAGCACGACCACCACAAGGATCAGCGCCAGCCACCAGATCTTGTCGCCCAGAAACTCCATCGCTTCGCCGGGACTGGTTTCAGCGATGATGCCGAGATGGTGGGTGGAGATACCCTGGCCGTAGAATTTGCGTAAATACAGCTCGGTCGGCAGCGCCAGGAAGGCCGGGATCAGCAGCCAGTGGAACCAGGCCGGGCGCTTGAAAATCGACCAGATCACCAGCCACAGGGCCGCTTCGGTCACGATGATGCGCAGCGGATGCTCAATGCCCTGGCCGAACAGCAGCGAGGCGAAGGGCACCAGGGACAGCGCCAGATAGGTAACCAGCACAAACAGATTATTGCGGCGGAGCAGGGCTGGCATCATGGTGGGGGAGGATAGTCGAATCCCATTATCCCGTAAAGCTGGCGCCGGTAATCGCCTCATCAGAGATATACGCAGGCATTCCTTTGGCAGAGTGGTTGATATGGCAACACTATGGATTGCGGCTGCCGGCGCGCGAGGTGTTGTGTTTACGAGGCGGTCATCACAGACCGCGGTTGACTGCCAGGCATCATAGGGATATACTCGCGGGTTCTCGATTGTAGGCTCTATGGGCCGAACGTTCTTTGGTCTGCTTCCGCTTTCTTATAGCGCGTTCCCCTCTACTGCTGAATCGAATTGTGCGCAGGTGTTGTGCGATTCGCAAGAATCCCTGTGCAAGTATCTGTCCAATCCCGGACAACCGATTTCGGGATTGTTGTTATTAACGTCGTAATTTTGTTGGATATATAACGATGCCAACCATCAATCAATTGATTCGCCAGCCGCGCGTTTCTGCGGTCGTAAAGAGCAAATCACCAGCGCTGGAAAACAGCCCGCAAAAACGCGGCGTTTGCACCCGCGTTTATACGACAACTCCAAAGAAGCCTAACTCGGCTCTGCGTAAAGTTGCCAAAGTTCGCCTGACCAACGGTTTCGAAGTCATTTCGTACATCGGCGGTGAAGGCCATAACCTGCAAGAACATAGTGTCGTGCTGTTGCGCGGCGGCCGTGTAAAAGACTTGCCGGGTGTGCGTTACCACATGGTTCGCGGTGCACTGGATACCCAAGGCGTCAAGGATCGTAAGCAAGCACGTTCGAAGTACGGTGCAAAGCGTGCTAAGGCTGCAAAGAAATAATAGTTTAATAGTTTTCGTCAGGCGCAAGCCGAACGAATAAGTGTCGGTCCCCAATGGGCCGAGTAAGTGGGGGGCTATGATGGCCGTCCGCGAGTGTGCAGATACAAAAGATCTGTCGCTCAACTGAAGATTGAAAGGAATCGAAATGCCACGTCGTCGTGAAGTTCCCAAGCGGGAGATTCTGCCGGATCCGAAATTCGGTAATGTTGATGTTGCGAAGTTCGTCAACGTCCTGATGTTGTCCGGTAAGAAATCGGTCGCAGAAAACATCATTTACGGTGCCTTCGAGCACATCCAGACCAAATCCGGCAAAGATCCGCTGGAAGTGTTTGCCCTTGCTATCAGCAACGCCAAACCATTGGTCGAAGTTAAGTCGCGTCGCGTTGGTGGTGCAAACTACCAGGTGCCAGTTGAAGTCCGTCCTGTCCGTCGTATGGCTTTGTCGATGCGTTGGTTGCGTGAAGCAGCTAACAAGCGCAGCGAAAAATCGATGCCGCAACGTCTGGGTGGCGAATTGCTGGAAGCCGCAGAAGGCCGCGGCGGCGCAATGAAAAAGCGTGACGAAGTTCACCGTATGGCAGAAGCGAACAAGGCGTTCTCGCACTTCCGCTTCTAATAGACTGGGCAGCCGGCTCCCTGAATCGAGCTGCTGTCCGCATCTGAAATTTGTTCGAGCCGAGCGCATATTTTTATTAAAAATGGCGCTCGGTTTCGTGCATTAAAAGACTTAGGATTAAATCATGGCTCGCAAGACCCCCATTGAGCGCTATCGTAATATCGGTATCTCCGCTCACATCGATGCAGGTAAAACCACGACTACAGAACGCGTTCTGTTTTATACCGGTGTGAATCACAAAATCGGTGAAGTGCATGATGGCGCGGCCACCATGGACTGGATGGAGCAGGAACAAGAGCGTGGCATCACGATCACTTCCGCTGCGACCACCTGTTTCTGGAAGGGCATGGCGGGTAACTTCCAGCCTCACCACATCAACATCATCGACACACCGGGCCACGTTGACTTCACGATTGAAGTCGAGCGCTCGATGCGTGTTCTGGACGGCGCCTGCATGGTTTACTGTGCGGTCGGCGGCGTGCAGCCACAGTCGGAAACAGTGTGGCGTCAAGCTAACAAGTACAAGGTTCCACGTCTGGCGTTCGTCAACAAGATGGACCGTACCGGCGCGAACTTCTTCAAGGTTTTCGACCAGATGCGTGCTCGTCTGAAGGCGAACCCGGTTCCAATGCAAGTACCTATCGGCGCTGAAGACAAGTTCGAAGGCGTGATCGACCTGGTCAAGATGAAGGCGATCTACTGGCACGACGATACCCAAGGCATGACTTTCGACTACCGTGAAATCCCTGCTGAGCTGGCTGCTGAAGCCGCCAAGTGGCGTGAGAACATGGTCGAAGTGGCTGCCGAAGCATCGGAAGAGCTGATGAACAAGTACCTGGAAGAGGGTGATCTGAGCGAAGACGAAATCAAGGCAGCGATCCGTCAACGTACCCTGGCCAGCGAAATCGTGCCGATGATGTGCGGTACTGCGTTCAAGAACAAGGGCGTGCAAGCCATGCTGGACGGCGTGGTCGACTACCTGCCTTCGCCGCTGGACGTGCCGCCGGTTCCGGGCCTGGACGAAGATGATGCGCCTATCTCGCGTAAAGCGGAAGACGGCGAAAAGTTCTCCGGTCTGGCGTTCAAGATCGCTACCGATCCGTTCGTTGGCCAGATCTGCTTCATGCGTTGCTACTCGGGTACTTTGAATTCGGGCGACACCGTGTTGAACTCGATCAAGGGCAAGAAAGAGCGTATCGGCCGTATCGTGCAGATGCACGCCAACCAGCGCGAAGAAATCAAGGAAATTCTGGCCGGCGACATTGCAGCGCTGATCGGGATGAAAGATACGACTACCGGCGACACATTGTGCGACACCAATGCCTTCATCATCCTGGAGCGCATGGTGTTCCCTGAGCCGGTGATTTCGCAAGCGGTTGAGCCTAAGACCAAGCAAGACCAGGAAAAAATGGGCTTGGCTCTGAATCGCCTGGCGGCAGAAGATCCTTCGTTCCGTGTCCGCACTGATGAAGAATCGGGCCAGACCATCATCGCCGGTATGGGCGAGCTGCATCTGGACATTATCGTCGACCGCATGAAGCGTGAATTCAACGTTGAAGCGACCGTCGGTAAGCCACAGGTTGCGTATCGTGAAACGATCCGCAAGACTTGCGAAGAAATCGAAGGCAAGTTCGTCAAGCAATCGGGTGGTCGTGGTCAATACGGTCACGTGGTTCTGAAGATCGAACCGCAAGAACCAGGCAAGGGCTTTGAGTTCGTTGACGCGATCAAGGGCGGCACCGTTCCACGCGAATACATCCCTGCAGTTGAAAAGGGTGTCCGTGAAACATTGAACACCGGTGTCCTGGCCGGCTACCCAGTGGTAGACGTCAAGGTAACCCTGTTCTTCGGTTCCTACCATGACGTTGACTCGAACGAAAATGCGTTCCGCATGGCCGCTTCGATGGCGTTCAAGGATGGCTGCCGTAAAGCCAGCCCGGTTATTCTGGAGCCAATGATGGCGGTTGAAGTCGAAACTCCAGAAGACTACGCCGGTACCGTGATGGGCGATCTGTCGTCGCGTCGCGGCATGGTGCAAGGCATGGACGAAATTGCTGGCGGTGGCGGCAAGATCATCAAGGCCGAAGTGCCTCTGTCGGAAATGTTCGGTTACTCGACTTCGTTGCGTTCGGCTACTCAAGGCCGTGCAACTTACTCGATGGAATTCAAGCACTACGCTGAAGCGCCTAAGAACGTTATCGATGCAATCGTAACTTCTAAAGCGAAGTAATAAAGTAAGCAACCTTTGTCCGCCACGAGCGGGCAAGGGTTGAAATGTTTCACTCATTGTTTAACGACATCGTTCTTTTTGAAGGAAGAATAAAATGGCAAAAGGTAAATTCGAGCGGACCAAGCCGCACGTCAACGTCGGCACTATTGGCCACGTCGACCACGGCAAGACCACGCTGACAGCAGCGATTGCGACAGTATTGTCGAAGAAATTTGGCGGCGAAGCCAAAGCGTACGATCAGATTGACGCAGCGCCAGAAGAAAAAGCGCGCGGCATCACGATCAACACAGCGCACGTTGAATACGAAACTGCCAACCGCCACTACGCGCACGTTGACTGCCCAGGCCATGCTGACTATGTGAAAAACATGATCACTGGTGCTGCACAGATGGACGGTGCGATCCTGGTTTGCTCGGCAGCTGACGGCCCGATGCCACAGACACGCGAACACATCCTGCTGTCGCGTCAAGTTGGCGTGCCATACATCATCGTGTTCCTGAACAAGGCTGACATGGTCGACGACGAAGAGTTGCTCGAGCTGGTCGAAATGGAAGTGCGCGAGCTGTTGACCAAGTACGAATTCCCAGGCGACGACCTGCCAATCATCAAGGGTTCGGCGAAGCTGGCTCTGGAAGGCGACACTGGCCCATTGGGCGAGCAAGCCATCATGGCTCTGGCAGAAGCGCTGGACACTTACATCCCGACACCGGAACGTGCTGTTGACGGCGCCTTCCTGCTGCCAGTGGAAGACGTGTTCTCGATCTCCGGCCGCGGTACAGTTGTGACCGGTCGTGTTGAGCGCGGTATCGTCAAGGTTGGCGAAGCCCTGCAGATCGTTGGTATCCGTGATACACAAGATACAACATGTACTGGCGTTGAAATGTTCCGCAAGCTGCTGGACCAAGGTCAAGCAGGCGACAACGTTGGTGTGTTGCTGCGCGGTACCAAGCGTGAAGACGTAGAGCGGGGCCAAGTATTGGCCAAGCCGAACTCGATCAAGCCACACAAGCATTTCACTGGCGAGATCTATGTTCTGTCGAAAGACGAAGGCGGCCGTCATACACCATTCTTCAACAACTATCGTCCACAGTTCTACTTCCGTACAACGGACGTGACTGGTTCGATCGAGTTGCCGAAAGACAAAGAAATGGTCATGCCAGGCGATAACGTGTCGATCACAGTGATGCTGATCAACCCGATCGCGATGGAAGAAGGTCTGCGTTTCGCGATCCGCGAAGGTGGCCGTACTGTTGGTGCAGGCGTTGTTGCCAAGATCCTGCCTGACGCGTAATAAGTCATATTGTTGCGGGACAGAGGCGCACGGCGAGTGTTTAAGAGCCGCCGAAGCGCGGCGAATTACTCTGTCCCCAACTGATTAGTTTTATATGCCCTGGGTGGTTGTCATCCACGGTTCGTTCTTTTAAGGAAAATCATGTCAGCTCCTAACCAAAAAATCCGCATCCGCCTGAAGGCGTTCGACTACAAACTGATCGACCAGTCCGCACAGGAAATCGTTGATACAGCCAAGCGCACCGGCGCCGTTGTCAAGGGTCCAGTACCACTGCCGACACGTATCCAGCGTTTTGACGTATTGCGTTCGCCGCACGTCAACAAGACTTCGCGCGACCAGTTCGAAATCCGTACTCATCAGCGCCTGATGGACATCGTTGACCCAACCGACAAGACTGTCGATGCGTTGATGAAGCTGGACCTGCCAGCTGGCGTGGACGTGGAAATCAAGCTGCAGTAATAAATTTGCAATAAGAAACACCATTGCGGGACAGGGTTCAGGCGTCACGGCAACGTGGCAAATGACCCTGTCCCGCAATTATTTGCAGGTGTTGTAAATCAGCCTTAACCGCCGAATCTTTGACATACCACGACAAAGATGGTCTTGCAAATAAAAATTTACGCGGTTATACTGATCGGCTTCGGTGCGATTGCCGACGGATTTCGTCTTTGCAGTCGTGCTTATTTTAGTTGTACAAACATCAGCCCCGCCCAATCGTAGGCGGGAATGGAGAAAAACAATGAGCTTAGGCCTTGTTGGTCGCAAGGTTGGTATGATGCGCATCTTCACGGAAGATGGGGATTCGATCCCAGTAACCGTGTTGGACGTGTCGAACAACCGCGTGACCCAAATCAAAACGCCTGAAACAGACGGTTATACCGCTGTTCAAGTTGCATTCGGTTCGCGTCGCGCTTCACGCGTGACTAAAGCCGCCGCTGGTCACTACGCCAAAGCTGGCGTCGAGGCTGGTACCATCCTCAGAGAATTCCGCATTGATTCAGCCAAGGCTTCTGAACTGAAGGCCGGCGAAGTTATCGCCGCCAGCCTGTTCGAAGTCGGTCAAAAGGTTGACGTTCAAGGTGTCTCGATCGGTAAAGGTTACGCTGGTACCATCAAGCGTCACAACTTTGCATCCGGTCGTGCCAGCCACGGTAACTCCCGTTCGCACAATGTTCCAGGTTCCATCGGTATGGCGCAGGATCCAGGTCGTGTTTTCCCTGGTAAGCGCATGACCGGTCACATGGGTGACGTTACTGTAACTACGCAAAACCTCGAAATCGCACGTGTTGACGCTGAGCGCCAACTGCTGCTGGTCAAGGGCGCGGTTCCAGGTGCTAAGAACGGCCAAGTCGTGGTCAGCCCTGCGATCAAAATCAAAGCTAAGAAGGGAGCCTAATTCATGGAACTCAAGCTCCTGAATGACCAAGGTCAAGCTGCTTCGAACGTTGCTGCTCCGGATACCATTTTCGGCCGCGACTACAACGAAGCTCTGATTCACCAGGTCGTGGTTGCTTACCAGGCTAACGCTCGCAGCGGTAACCGTAAGCAAAAAGACCGTGAAGAAGTTCATCACACGACGAAAAAGCCATGGCGCCAAAAGGGTACTGGCCGCGCTCGTGCTGGTATGTCGTCCTCGCCACTGTGGCGCGGCGGTGGTCGGATTTTCCCGAACTCGCCTGATGAGAACTTCAGCCACAAAGTAAACAAGAAGATGTATCGCGCAGGTCTCTGCTCGATTCTGTCGCAGTTGGCACGCGAAGGTCGTTTGTCGGTCGTCGAGAATTTCTCGGTCGAAGCGCCAAAGACCAAGCTGCTGTCACAAAAGCTGAAGACCATGGGTCTGGATTCCGTGTTGGTCATTACCGACAACCTGGAAGAAAACCTGTTGTTGGCGTCGCGTAACCTGCCTGGTTTCCTGGCATGTGAACCACGTCACGCTGATCCAGTATCGCTTGTGTTCTACAGGAAGATCCTGATCACCAAGCTGGCTTTGGCGAAGATTGAGGAGATGCTGGCATGAACGCAATTAAACATAGCGAAGAACGCTTGATGAAAGTGTTGCTGGCGCCGGTGATTTCCGAAAAGGCAACGATGGTTGCGGAGAAGAACGAGCAAGTCGTTTTCCGTATCGCACCAGACGCTACCAAGCTGGAAGTCAAGGCTGCTGTCGAGCTGCTCTTCAAAGTTCAGGTTGAATCGGTGCAAGTTGCCAATCGCCAGGGTAAGCAAAAGCGTAGCGGCAAGACCATGGGTCGCCGCAACCACACCCGCCGCGCATTCGTATGCTTGAAGCCGGGTCAAGAGATCAACTTCACCGAGGAGGCTAAATAATGGCACTCGTTAAAGTTAAACCAACCTCGCCGGGCCGCCGTGGCATGGTCAAGGTCGTTAATCCCGACCTGTACAAAGGCCGTCCATTTGCTGCCCTGGTTGAGAAGAAGTCGAAAACAGCCGGCCGTAACAACAACGGCCATATCACCACTCGCCACATCGGCGGTGGTCATAAGCAACATTACCGCCTGATCGATTTCAAGCGCACCAAGGATGGCATTCCTGCGAAAGTGGAACGTATCGAATACGATCCAAACCGCACCGCGAATATCGCCCTGTTGTGCTACGCCGACGGCGAGCGTCACTACATCATCGCCACTAAGGGCATGGCTGTAGGCGACCAGGTAATGAGCGGCTCGGAAGCGCCGATCAAATCCGGCAACTGCCTGCCAATCCGCAACATTCCGGTTGGCACGATTCTGCATTGCGTCGAAATGCTGCCAGGTAAGGGTGCCCAAATGGCCCGTACCGCCGGCGCCGGCGTTGTGCTGATGGCTCGTGAAGGTACTTACGCTCAAATTCGTTTGCGCTCCGGTGAAGTTCGCCGCGTGCACATCGAATGCCGCGCTACCGTAGGTGAAGTCGGCAATGCCGAACACAGCCTGCGCAAGATCGGTAAAGCGGGTGCGATGCGTTGGCGTGGTGTTCGTCCTACCGTTCGCGGTGTGGTCATGAACCCGGTCGACCATCCTCACGGTGGTGGTGAAGGTAAGACCGCAGCTGGTCGTCATCCAGTTTCGCCATGGGGTCAACAGACTAAGGGTAAGAAGACACGCAGCAACAAGCGTACTACTTCCATGATCGTCTCGCGCCGTGGCAAGAAATAAGGGGTAACACATGACACGTTCATTGAAAAAAGGGCCGTTCTGCGACGCCCATCTGGTGAAAAAAGTTGAAACTGCGCAAGCAGTCAAAGACAAAAAGCCAATCAAGACTTGGTCCCGTCGCTCGACCATCATGCCGGATTTTATCGGTCTGACGATTGCTGTCCATAACGGCAAGCAACACGTCCCGGTATATGTGTCCGAGAACATGGTTGGTCACAAGCTCGGCGAATTCGCGCTGACCCGTACGTTCAAG
Source organism: Collimonas pratensis (assembly GCF_001584185.1). Taxonomy (GTDB): domain Bacteria; phylum Pseudomonadota; class Gammaproteobacteria; order Burkholderiales; family Burkholderiaceae_D; genus Collimonas; species Collimonas pratensis. The sequence goes on from NZ_CP013234.1 coordinate 512,384, forward strand.
GGTCATGCTGCTGATAAGAAGGCTAAGAAATAAGGTCCGATGATGGAAACTAAAGCTACCCTCCGCGGCGTGCGCCTGTCGGCCCAAAAGGGCCGTCTGGTCGCCGACCTGATTCGCGGCAAAAAAATTGATCACGCGCTAAACATCCTGACTTTCAGCCCTAAGAAAGGTGCAGCCATCATCAAGCGTGTTCTGGAGTCCGCAATTGCGAACGCAGAACACAATGACGGTGCCGACATCGACGAGCTGAAAGTTACGACGATTTACGTGGAAAAAGGTTCGGTCCTCAAGCGCTTCACAGCGCGTGCTAAAGGCCGTGGCGATCGTATCTCGAAGCAATCCTGTCACATTTACGTGACTGTCGGAAACTAAGGAGTCACGATGGGACAGAAGATTCATCCAACCGGTTTTCGCCTTGCGGTTACACGTAACTGGGGATCCCGCTGGTATGCAGGCAATAGCAATTTTGCCCAAATGCTTGGCGAAGATCTGAAAGTTCGCGCTTTCCTCAAGAAAAAACTGAAGAACGCATCGGTCGGCCGCGTTGTTATCGAGCGTCCTGCAAAGAACGCGCGCATCACGATTTACAGCTCGCGTCCTGGTGTTGTTATTGGTAAAAAAGGCGAGGACATCGAAGTTCTGAAGTCCGCGCTGACTAAGCTGATGGGTGTGCCGGTTCACGTTAATATCGAAGAAATTCGTAAGCCTGAAATCGACGCACAACTGATCGCTGACTCGATCGCGCAACAGCTCGAAAAACGCATCATGTTCCGCCGCGCGATGAAACGTGCGATGCAGAACGCAATGCGTCTGGGCGCGCAAGGGATCAAGATCATGTCGTCCGGTCGTCTGAACGGTATCGAAATCGCACGTACCGAATGGTACCGCGAAGGTCGCGTACCACTTCACACACTGCGCGCTGACATCGACTACGGTTTCGGCGAAGCTGAAACCACGTACGGCATTATCGGCATCAAGGTCTGGGTCTACAAGGGTGATCGTCTGGCTAACGGCGATGCGCCGGTAATCGACGTACCTAACGACGACGACAAGAAACGCCGTGGCCCACGTCGCGATGATGGCAAGCCATCTAGCCGTCCACGTCCTAAAACTACGGCAACTGCCGGTGCGCCTGGTGCGCGTCCTGCACGTGCCAAGAAGCCGGATGGCGCTGCTGAAGGTGTTGCTGCACCGGCTGAGAAAGCAGGAGAATAATCATGCTGCAACCAGCACGCAGAAAATATCGTAAAGAGCAAAAAGGCCGCAACAAAGGCATTTCGCATTCGCGCGGCACTGCTGTGTCGTTCGGCGAATTTGGCTTGAAAGCGGTTGGCCGCGGTCGTATCACCGCGCGCCAGATTGAAGCAGCTCGTCGCGCAATGACCCGTCATATCAAACGGGGTGGTCGTATCTGGATTCGCATTTTCCCGGATAAGCCAATTTCGCAAAAGCCTGCCGAAGTCCGTATGGGTAACGGTAAAGGTAATCCCGAGTACTACGTGGCTGAAATCCAGCCAGGTAAAATGCTGTACGAGATGGATGGCGTCGATGAAACACTGGCGCGCGAGGCATTCCGTTTGGCTGCAGCTAAATTGCCACTGTTGACCACGTTCGTCGTGCGTCAAATTGGCCAATAATTGGAGTTAAACATGAAAGCATCTGAACTCCGCGACAAAGATCAAGCGGCCTTGACCAAAGAGCTGAACGAATTGCTGAAGGCGCAGTTTAGCCTTCGCATGCAAATCGCAACTCAGCAATTGAGCAATACGTCGCAATTGAAGAAAGTTCGTCGCGATATAGCACGGGTCAAGACCGTGATCAATTCGAAGGGCGCCCTGTAATGAACGATCAAGTGAAACAAGCGCTCAAGCGCACGCTGGTTGGTAAAGTAGTGTCCGATAAAATGGACAAGACTGTTACCGTCCTGATCGAACGCCACGTCAAGCATCCTCTGTATGGCAAAATCATCGTGCGTACTAACAAGTACCATGCACATGACGAAACCAACCAGGCCAAGGAAGGCGACGTTGTCGAGATCCAAGAAGGACGTCCAATCTCCAAGACTAAAGCTTGGAGCGTGACACGTGTGGTACAAGTGGCACAGGTCCTGTAAGTAATGGTTGCGAGCCAAGCATTTTGATGTGATAATGCTTGGCTTCGCTCCTGTTGGCTTCCAACAAGAGCGGGCAAGAAAAATAGCAGCACCCTGCAGTAAATTTTTGTTCTAGCAAGAAGTTTTGGAAGTCGTCCACCTAAGCAGTGCGCTCAGCAGAGTTGCCCTGACAGGACCAAGACTGACCGTAAATCCGCATCGTGCGGCAGCGAGTTAAGTTGGGAAAGAAAATATTATGATTCAAACGGAAAGCCGGCTCGAAGTAGCCGACAACACTGGTGCACGCGAAGTCATGTGTATCAAAGTTCTGGGTGGTTCCAAGCGTCGCTATGCCAGCATTGGTGATGTGATCAAGGTTACCGTCAAAGTGGCAGCGCCACGTGGTCGCGTCAAGAAAGGCGAGATCTATAACGCCGTTGTCGTGCGGACCGCTAAAGGCGTTCGCCGTCAAGATGGTTCGTTGGTCAAGTTCGATGGCAATGCAGCAGTGCTGCTGAACGCGAAGCTTGAGCCAATTGGTACGCGTATTTTTGGACCAGTCACTCGTGAACTGCGCACTGAGCGCTTCATGAAGATTGTGTCACTCGCGCCTGAAGTGCTGTAAGGAGTCGAGATGGATAAGATTCGGAAAAGCGACGAAGTAATCGTCCTGACTGGTAAAGACAAGGGCAAGCGCGGTGTTGTAAAGCAACGCGTTGATGCTAATCACGTCGTCGTAGAGGGTGTCAACGTTGCTAAAAAAGCAACCAAGCCAAACCCGATGACTGGTGTAACTGGTGGCATCATTGACAAGCTGATGCCGATTCACGTGTCAAATGTTGCGTTGTTCAACGCAGCAACTGGCAAGGCAGATCGCGTTGGTTTTAAAGATGTGGACGGCAAGAAAGTCCGCGTTTTCAAGTCCAGCGGCGAAGTTGTTAAGGTTTAAGAGATCATGGCCCGTCTCCAAGAATTCTATAAAGAAAAAGTCGTTGCCGACTTGACAGCGAAATACGCTTACAAGTCCGTGATGGAAGTGCCGCGCATCCTGAAGATCACCCTGAACATGGGTCTGTCGGAAGCGATTGCGGACAAGAAGATCATTGAACACGCTGTTGGCGATTTGACCAAGATTGCAGGTCAGAAGCCAGTCGTGACCAAGGCACGGAAAGCTATCGCGGGTTTCAAAATCCGTGAAGGCTACCCAATCGGTTGCATGGTTACACTGCGTGGCGCTCATATGTACGAGTTCCTGGATCGCCTGGTTACTGTCGCGCTGCCGCGCGTTCGTGACTTCCGTGGCGTCTCCGGTCGTGCATTTGACGGTCGTGGTAACTACAATATCGGCGTGAAAGAGCAGATCATTTTCCCCGAAATTGAGTACGACAAGATTGATGTGTTGCGTGGTATGAATATCAGTATCACGACGACTGCAAAGACCGACGACGAAGCAAAATCGCTTCTCGCCGCATTTAAATTTCCGTTCAGAAACTGAGGTTGCCATGGCAAAACTGGCACTGATTAACCGTGAACAAAAGCGCGCTGACCTGGTAAAGAAATACGCCGGCAAGCGTGCCGAGTTAAAGGCAATCATTGATGACCAATCGAAGTCGGAAGAAGAGCGCTACGAAGCTCGCTTGAAATTGCAAGCGCTGCCACGTAACTCGGCTCCGACCCGTCAACGTAATCGTTGCTCCCTGACTGGTCGTCCACGTGGCACTTTCCGCAAGTTCGGTCTGGGCCGTATTAAGCTCCGTGAAATCGCCATGCGTGGCGAAATTCCGGGTATGACTAAAGCAAGCTGGTAATAGGAGAATATGCAATGAGTATGAGCGATCCTATCGCCGATATGCTGACCCGTATCCGCAATGCGCAAGTAGTTCACAAGACAACCGTGGCAATGCCATCGTCGAAGGTCAAGATTGCGATTGCCAACGTCCTCAAGGACGAGGGTTACATTGAAGATTTCGCTGTCGCAGAAGAAGGCGGCAAAGCGGAACTCAAAATCGGTTTGAAGTATTACGCCGGCCGTCCCGTTATCGAACGCCTTGACCGTGTATCCCGTCCAGGGCTGCGGGTCTACAAGGGCAAAGATGACATCCCTAACGTGATGAACGGCTTAGGTGTGGCAATTATTTCGACACCTTCTGGTGTCATGACGGACCGCAAAGCGCGCGCAACCGGTGTCGGTGGCGAAGTTATTTGCTACGTCGCCTAAGGAGTGCAATATGTCACGTGTAGGTAAAATGCCGATTGCACTGCCGACTGGCGCGGAAGCGACCATTACAGCAGCGCAGATCACAGTCAAGGGCCCATTGGGCTCGCTTTCCCAGGCTTTGAATGGCCTGGTAAAAATCGAAAACAACAACGGCACGCTGAATTTCGCGGCCGCTGACGACAGCCGTGAAGCCAATGCGATGTCAGGCACCCTGCGTGCTCTGGTCAACAACATGGTCAATGGCGTAACCAAGGGCTTCGAAAAGAAGCTGAACTTGGTTGGCGTGGGTTTTCGTGCGCAAGCTCAAGGTGACAAGTTGAACCTGTCGCTCGGTTTTTCGCATCCTGTTGTTCACCAGATGCCAGAAGGCGTCACCGTGGCAACACCGACGCAGACCGAGATCCTGATCAAGGGTATCGACAAGCAACGTGTTGGCCAGGTTGCTGCAGAAGTTCGTGCTTACCGCGAACCTGAGCCTTATAAGGGCAAGGGCGTTCGTTACTCGGACGAAGTGGTAATCCTTAAAGAAACCAAGAAGAAGTAATAGGGGTTGACGATGGATAAGAAACAATCACGTCTGCGCCGTTCACGCCAAACGCGTGCCAAGATCGCAGAGTTAAAGGTGAACCGCCTGGCAGTGCATCGTACCAACTTGCACATTTACGCCAGCATCATCGGCCCTGACGCTAAAGTGCTGGCTTCGGCCTCCACACTGGAAGCTGAAGTACGTGCAGAACTGGCCGGCAAGTCCGGTGCAGGCGGCAATGCAGCAGCTGCATCTCTGGTTGGCAAGCGCGTTGCCGAGAAGGCACTGAAAGCTGGAGTTACCGAAGTTGCGTTTGATCGCTCCGGTTTCCGTTACCACGGCCGCGTCAAGGTGCTGGCAGATGCCGCCCGTGAAGCCGGTCTGAAGTTCTAAGGAAGAATCGTCATGGCAAAAATGCAATCAAAAATGCAAAGCGATAAGCCGGATGATGGCATGCGCGAAAAAATGATCGCGGTCAACCGTGTGACCAAAGTGGTCAAGGGTGGTCGTATCATGGGTTTCGCAGCATTGGCTGTTGTTGGTGATGGCGATGGCCGTATCGGCATGGGCAAGGGCAAATCGAAAGAAGTGCCAGTTGCTGTGCAGAAGGCTATGGAAGAAGCCCGTCGCAAGATGATCAAGGTAACGCTCAAGAACGGCACTCTGCAACACGCTATTTCCGGCAAGCACGGCGCGTCATCGGTTCTGATGCTGCCAGCTAAAGACGGTACTGGTGTTATTGCCGGCGGTCCAATGCGCGCAATTTTTGAAGTACTGGGCGTGACGAACGTTGTGGCCAAGTCCACTGGTTCCACCAATCCGTACAACATGGTGCGTGCTACTTTGAACGGCTTGTCAAAAATGAACACTCCATCGGAAATCGCCGCCAAGCGTGGCAAGTCCGTTGAAGAAATTCTCGGCTAAGGTGATCAAAATGACAAAGACTGTAAAAGTACAATTGGTCAAGGGTTTGATCGGCACACGCGAAACACATCGCGCAACAGTGCGCGGTTTGGGTCTGCGTCGCGTTAATTCGGTTTCCGAATTGCAAGACACCCCATCAGTGCGCGGCATGATCAATAAAGTGTCCTATCTTGTGAAAGTGGTGTCGTAAGCTTAGGCTTGCGAACGGAGCAAATTATGGAATTGAATACTATTCAACCTGCAGATGGCGCCAAGCACTACAAGCGTCGCGTTGGTCGTGGTATCGGCTCGGGTATCGGTAAGACAGCCGGCCGCGGTCACAAGGGTCAAAAATCGCGTTCGGGCGGTTTCCACAAAGTAGGTTTCGAAGGTGGTCAGATGCCTTTGCAACGTCGTTTGCCAAAACGCGGCTTCAAGTCGATGGCAACGCCGTACAAAGCAGAAGTTCGCTTGTCGGACCTGGAAAACCTGCCGGTAACAGAAGTAGATATCCTGGTGTTGAAGCAAGCCGGCGTGATCGGCGAGCTGGCACGCGTGGTACGTGTCATCCTGTCGGGCGAATTGACCAAAAAGGTTACGCTCAAGGGCTTGATCGCTACCAAGGGTGCAAAAGCTGCGATTGAAGCGGCCGGCGGATCGGTTGCTTAATTTGTCGTTCTAACTCGTAGCAATGGAGCAATAAGTGGCGACTTCACCCCAACTTGCAAAGAGTGCTGCGAGCGGCTTCCCATGGGGCCGTCTGTGGTTCTTGCTTGCTGCATTGGTTGTATATCGTATTGGTGCTCACATTCCTGTACCGGGAATTGATCCATCGCAGTTGGCGCAATTGTTCAAGCAGCACCAGGGCGGCATTCTGGGCATGTTCAACATGTTCTCTGGTGGTGCGTTGTCGCGGTTCACCGTGTTCGCGCTGGGTATCATGCCGTATATCTCGGCATCGATCGTGATGCAATTGATGTCGATTGTGTCGCCTCAGCTGGAAGCGTTGAAAAAAGAGGGCGAATCCGGTCGTCGCAAGATTACCCAGTACACCCGTTACGGTACGCTGTTGCTGGCGACGTTTCAGGCTCTGGGGATTGCGGTAGCGCTGGAATCGCAACCTGGCCTGGTGCTGGATGCCGGCCTGGCTTTCCGCTTCACCACAGTTGTGACGCTGGTGACAGGAACGATGTTTTTGATGTGGTTGGGTGAGCAGATTACTGAGCGTGGTCTCGGTAACGGTATCTCGATCATCATCTTTGCAGGTATTGCAGCTGGCTTGCCAAATGCGATCGGTGGTTTGTTCGGTCAGGTAAGTACCGGCTCCATGAGTGCCTTGTCGGCGATCCTGATTTGTTTGATCGCAGCCGGCGTGACATATCTGGTGGTATTTATTGAACGTGGCCAACGCAAGATTCTGGTGAATTATGCGAAACGCCAGGTAGGCAACAAGATTTATGGTGGTCAAAGCAGTCATTTGCCGCTGAAGCTGAACATGGCTGGTGTAATTCCTCCAATCTTCGCTTCCTCGATCATCTTGTTTCCTGCGACAATCACGAGTTGGTTTACTTCCGGTGATTCAACCAATCCGGTAGTCAACTTCCTCAAGGATATGGCGGCTTCACTGGCGCCAGGCGAGCCGATTCATGCTCTGCTGTATGCGATAGCGATTGTGTTCTTCTGCTTTTTCTATACAGCGTTGGTGTTTAACAGCAAAGAAACAGCTGACAACCTGAAGAAGAGCGGCGCGTTTGTACCAGGGATTCGTCCAGGCGAGCAGACCGCACGTTATATCGACAAGATCCTGATGCGTTTGACACTGGTTGGCGCGGTTTATATTACGGTTGTTTGTTTGGTTCCGGAATTTCTGATCGCCCGCTGGAAAGTACCGTTTTATTTTGGTGGTACATCGCTGTTGATTATCGTAGTGGTCACCATGGATTTCATGGCGCAAGTACAGAATTACGTGATGTCGCAGCAATATGATTCGCTGCTTCGTAAGGCAAATTTCAAGGGCGGCGTTTCGACACGCTAAGTGTTGCAACGAACGACCAAAGGAACCAGTAGACCGAATGGCAAAAGACGACGTTATCCAGATGCAAGGCGAGATTCTTGAGAATCTCCCCAATGCAACATTTAGAGTCAAGTTGGAAAACGGACATATCGTCCTCGGTCATATTTCTGGCAAGATGCGCATGAACTATATTCGCATCCTCCCAGGAGATAAGGTGACGGTAGAATTGACACCTTATGATTTAAGCCGGGCACGGATTGTGTTCCGTACCAAGTAACTTTTAGTATAGAAAGAAGACGAAAATGAAAGTGCTCGCATCAGTCAAGCGCATCTGCCGCAACTGTAAGATCATTAAGCGCAAAGGCGTGGTTCGCGTCATTTGTACAGAGCCGCGCCATAAACAGCGCCAAGGTTAATTAACGTTATTGATCGAGGAATAACGAATGGCACGTATTGCAGGGGTAAACATCCCCAATCATCAGCACACTGTTATCGGCTTGACAGCCATCTACGGTGTTGGCCGCCCACGCGCAAAAGTAATTTGCGACAGCACGGGTATTTTGACTACGAAGAAGATCAAAGATCTCGACGATAACGAGCTGGAAAAGCTGCGCGACGAAATTGCAAAATTCGTCGTCGAAGGTGACCTGCGTCGTGAACTGTCGATGAACATCAAGCGTTTGATGGATCTGGGTTGCTATCGTGGTATGCGTCATCGCAAGGGCTTGCCTTGCCGTGGCCAACGTACTCGTACCAATGCACGTACCCGCAAGGGCCCGCGCAAAGCCGCTCAATCGCTGAAGAAATAATTAAGCTGCCACGGTCCCGTGGCAACTGATTGTTTTTAGGTAGTCGGATTCTAGGAAATTATTATGGCAAAGTCCCCAAATAACGCCGCAGCAGCACGTGTGCGTAAAAAAGTTAAAAAGAACGTTGCTGAAGGCATCGCGCACATCCACGCGTCTTTCAACAACACCATCATCACGATTACCGATCGTCAAGGTAACGCGTTGTCGTGGGCGACATCTGGTGGCGCTGGCTTTAAAGGCTCCCGCAAGTCGACTCCATTTGCAGCGCAGGTTGCAGCCGAAGCCGCTGGTAAAGTGGCTGTGGAATGTGGCGTAAAGAACCTGGAAGTGCGCATCAAGGGCCCTGGTCCTGGTCGTGAGTCCGCCGTTCGTGCGTTGAACAACCTGGGTATCAAGATCACCCAGATTCAAGACGTTACTCCAGTACCGCATAACGGTTGCCGCCCTCCAAAGCGTCGTCGTATCTAAATCTCTACAGATTTTCGTTATTGCCTAGCAATAGCGTATGCAAGTAGCCCGCCAATGACCTTGGCGGGTTTTGTTCTTAAGCCCACTGTCTGGTTGAAGGTAAATCAGACTAGCGCCAGGCCGGCGGTTGTTCACTCAGATTCCGGCCGCAAAAGGCAGTAATGCCCCGGCGTCATATTTTTAAAAGGAAGCATCGTGGCACGTTATATCGGACCTAAAGCAAAACTTTCCCGCCGCGAAGGCACGGACCTGTTCCTGAAGAGCGCACGCCGCTCGCTGGATTCCAAGTGCAAACTGGATTCCAAGCCAGGTCAACATGGCCGTACTTCGGGCGCACGTACCTCCGACTACGGTAACCAATTGCGCGAAAAGCAAAAGGTCAAGCGTATGTACGGCATTCTGGAACGTCAGTTCCGTCGTTATTTCGCTGAAGCAGACCGTCGCAAGGGCAACACCGGCGAAACGCTGCTGCGTTTGCTGGAAGCACGTCTGGACAACGTCGTCTATCGCATGGGTTTCGGTTCGACCCGCGCTGAGAGCCGTCAACTGGTTTCGCACAAAGCGTTCACCGTCAACGGCAACGTTGTCAACATCGCTTCGTACCAAGTGAAGACCGGCGACGTGATCGCTGTTCGTGAAAAAGCCAAGAAGCAAGTGCGTATCGTTGAAGCGCTGCAACTGGCCGAACAAGGCGGCATGCCATCGTGGGTTTCGGTTGATGCGAAGAAGATGGAAGGTACTTTCAAGTCCCTGCCAGATCGTAACGAAATCGCTAACGACGTCAACGAATCGCTGATCGTCGAACTGTATTCGCGTTAATTTTAGTTTTTCGGCTGCACCTGGCTCCAGGTGCAGCCGTTTCATCAGGGTGCCTCTGACTATCCTAGCGATGGCCGGCGGCGCCCTTAATGCCATCAGCCTTATCGGTGTAACGAGCCGAGGGTATTGAAGAGGACATTTCATGCAAAACAGCTTGTTGAAGCCACGTATTATCGAAGTAGAAGCACTGGGTGCCGGCCACGCTAAAGTCGTGATGGAACCGTTTGAACGTGGCTACGGCCACACGCTGGGCAACGCGCTGCGCCGCGTCCTGCTGTCATCGATGGTTGGCTACGCGCCGACTGAAGTGACCATCGCCGGTGTGGTTCACGAATACTCGTCACTCGACGGCGTGCAGGAAGACGTAGTCGATATCCTGTTGAACCTGAAGGGCGTCGTGTTCAAGCTGCATAACCGCGACGAAGTAACACTGACATTGAAAAAAGATGGCGAAGGCGCTGTGCTGGCTTCCGACATCGATCTGCCCCATGACGTAGAGCTGGTCAATCCGGATCACGTGATTGCCCACCTGACTGCCGGTGGCGCACTCGACATGCAGATCAAGGTTGAAAAAGGCCGTGGCTATGTGCCGGGCAACGTTCGCCGCCTGACGGAAGATGCCAACAAGACCATCGGCCGTATCATCCTGGACGCTTCGTTCTCGCCAGTGCGCCGTGTTTCCTACGCTGTTGAATCGGCGCGTGTGGAACAGCGTACCGACCTGGACAAGCTGGTCATCAACATTGAAACCAATGGCGTGATCACACCGGAAGAAGCGATTCGCCAATCGGCGCGCGTGCTGGTTGACCAACTGAACGTGTTCGCTGCACTGGAAGGTACTGAAGCCGCTGCTGAAGCACCATCCCGCGCACCGCAAGTCGATCCTATCCTGTTGCGTCCGGTCGACGACCTGGAACTGACAGTACGTTCGGCCAACTGCCTGAAAGCAGAAAACATTTACTACATTGGCGATCTGATCCAGCGTAGCGAAAATGAACTGCTGAAGACGCCAAACCTCGGCCGCAAGTCCTTGAACGAAATCAAGGAAGTCCTGGCATCCCGTGGTTTGACACTGGGCATGAAGCTGGAAAACTGGCCGCCTGCAGGCCTGGAAAAGTAATATTTGTTGTTAGCCCGGGGGTGGGATAGAATCTCGCCCTTGGGTTTGTTTTAAGCTCGTGCATTTAAATTTGTTTTATCCATTGTTGTATTAATTTCAACCGGCCCGCGACCAGGCAATATGCCTAAGTCGATCGAAGAGCTGGATGTAAACTCGAAAACTGAAAGGAATTACCATGCGTCACCGTCACGGCCTTCGTAAATTAAATCGTACTTCTTCCCACCGTCTGGCCATGTTGCGCAACATGACTGTTTCGCTGCTGCGTCACGAAGCAATCAAGACCACACTGCCAAAGGCAAAAGAACTGCGTCGCGTGATCGAACCGATCCTGACACTGGGCAAGACTGACACCCTGGCAAACAAGCGCCTGGCATTTGCTCGCCTGCGCGACCGCGAAATGGTCCTGAAGCTGTTCGCTGAACTGGGCCCGCGCTACGCTAACCGTAACGGCGGCTACCTGCGCATCCTGAAAATGGGTTTCCGCGTCGGCGATAACGCGCCTATGGCTTACATCGAACTGATGGACCGTCCAGAAATCAGCGACGACGCTGAAGTACCGACAGCTGACTAAGCTTAAGTATCCAAGCTGCGTTAAAATCAAAAGCCAGGCCTAGCCTGGCTTTTTTGCATTCTGCGCTTGTGCGCAGTCGTACGGCGTGCTGTAAGGATAGATCAAAGAGTTCGACTATGTCAGAAGCCTTGCTTATACTCACCAGCTTGCCCGATCTCGCCAGTGCGCAGGCTTTGGCGCGGCAACTGGTGGAACGCAAGCTGGCGGCCTGTGTCAATCTGCTGCCGGCGGTGCAGTCCGTCTATCGCTGGCAAGGCCAGGTGGAGCAGGCGTTTGAAACCACTTTGCTGATCAAGACCGCGGCGCACCGTTATGCGGAGCTGGAAAGTGCAATCAAGGCTGCCCACCCGTATGCCGTGCCGGAAATCATTGCGCTACCGATCGTGGCCGGCTTGCCGGCCTACCTGAATTGGATTACTGCAGAAACCCAAAAGGACGTGAATGTTTAAGTCTCTCAAGCAATTGTCTGTATTGTTCGCCATGCTGTTCGCTTTCGCCCTGGCGCATGCCGATGAAGACGATTACCTGGCGCCGGAAGTGGCCTTCAAGTTTTCCGCCCGCATGGCCGACGCCAAGACTGCGGAGGTGACCTACGCCATCGCCGACGGCTACTATATGTACCGCGAACGCTTTCACTTCAAGGCAGAAGGCGCCACGCTGGGCGAGCCGCAGATTCCGGCCGGCACCGTCAAGTTCGATCAGACCTTCAACAAGAATGTCGAAACCTATCATCACACGGTCACCATCCGCCTGCCGGTCGAGGCCAGCGGCAATTTCACGCTGATCTCCACCGGCCAAGGCTGCGCCGACAAGGGCTTGTGCTATCCGCCCATGGATTCCCGCATCAGCCTGTCCACCACCGGCGGCAATAGTGGCGGCGGTCTGCTGAGCGCCATGGGCATCGCCAAAGCCGGCAGCGCCGCGATGGATACGCCGCAAGCGCCGGCAGCCAGCAATGCCGCAGACGCCGCTCAGGCGGCCGCCAGCGTGCCGCCACCCGCTGCGCCTGACTCGGAAAGCGGCCGTATCGAATCGTCGCTGAAGGGCGGCAAGCTGCTGGTGATCATGCCGCTGTTCCTGCTGCTGGGCCTGGGCTTGGCGTTCACGCCTTGCGTGCTGCCGATGGTGCCTATCCTGTCATCGATCATTGTCGGCGAAGGCACGCAAGTCAGCCGCCGTCGCGGTTTCCTGCTCTCTGTCACCTATGCGCTAGGGATGGCGCTGGTGTATACCGCACTGGGCGTCGCCGCCGGACTGGCCGGCGAAGGCTTGGCCGCGACTTTGCAGAATCCGTGGGTACTGTCGGCGTTTGCATTGCTGATGGTGTTGATGTCGTTCTCGATGTTCGGCTTTTACCAGCTGCAGCTGCCGGCTGCGTTCCAGACCAAGTTGAGCAAGGCTTCCGATCAGCAATCCGCCGGCAAGCTGCTGGGCGTGTTTGTGATGGGTGCGATTTCGGCGCTGATCGTCGGACCATGCGTGGCGGCGCCGCTGGCCGGCGCGCTGGTGTATATCAGCCAGACGCGCGACGTCGTGATCGGCGGCAGCGCTTTATTTGCCATGGCGGTCGGCATGAGCGTGCCCTTGATATTGGTGGGGATCTCCGCCGGTTCGCTGCTGCCGCGCGCGGGCGCCTGGATGGAGTCGGTCAAGCGCTTCTTCGGCGTGCTGATGCTGGCGGTGGCGGTGTGGATGGTGTCGCCGGTGATTCCGGCGCTGGCGCAGATGCTGTGCTGGGCGGGTTTAGGCATCGGCTACGGCGCCTACCTGCTGTGGGATAAATCGTCTACCGCCTGGTTCGCCAAGGCCTTCGGCGTGGCATTCATGGTGTGCGGCGTGGTGCAGCTGGCGGGCGCCATGACCGGCGGCCGCGATGTGTTGGCGCCGCTGGCGCAGCTGGGGGGCGCCAAACAGGAAAGCGCCCACGCCCAGTTCATTCGCGTCAAATCGGTGGCGGAACTGGACGCAGCGCTGGCCCAGACCAATGGCAAGACTGCTTTGCTGGATTTCTATGCCGACTGGTGCGTCTCCTGCAAGGAGATGGAAAAATTCACCTTCACCGATCCGCGCGTACAGGCGCGCTTCGGTCAGATGGTCTTGCTGCAGATCGACGTCACCGCCAACAATGCGGACGACAAGGCCATGCTCAAGCGCTTCAATCTGTTTGGGCCGCCGGGCATCATATTTTTCAATGGTCAAGGCCAGGAAGTCCCGCATGGACGGGTAATCGGTTACCAGAATTCCGATAAGTTCCTGCAATCGTTATCGGTGCTGAATAGCTGATTGCTATACCCTTCGCTTTCAAGCAGAAATTTCTAAACTAATCGGCCCATCTTCTATCCAACCTGGAGTTATGTAGATAGTCGATAAAATTCTTTAGGCTGTGGCCGTCGCAAGGCTATAGTTTTAGTTCGATGTGTTCCGCAATCATCATGCAATCCAAAGGAGACTGAAATGACTTTACGCCTTGGCGATGTCGCCCCCGATTTTGAGCAGGACTCTTCGCTCGGCAAAATCAATTTCTATGATTGGGCCGGGGCTTCCTGGGTGGTGCTGTTTTCGCATCCTGCCGATTTCACCCCGGTCTGCACGACAGAACTCGGCCTGACCTCGAAACTGAAATCGCAATTTGAACAGCGCGGCGTCAAAGTGATTGCGTTGTCTGTCGACCCTGCCGACAAGCACCAGGAATGGATCAAGGACATCAACGAAACGCAAAATACCGTGGTCGGATTCCCGATCATTGCGGACGCTGACCGCAAGGTGTCGGAGCTGTACGACCTGATCCATCCGAATGCCAGCGCCACCGCTACCGTGCGCTCGCTGTTCGTGATCGACCCGGCCAAGAAAGTGCGCCTGATCATCACTTATCCGGCCAGCACAGGCCGCAACTTCGATGAGATCCTGCGCGTCATCGACTCCCTGCAACTGACCGATAATTATTCGGTGGCCACGCCCGGCAACTGGAAAGACGGCGAGGATGTGGTGATCGTGCCGTCGCTGCAAGACCCCGAAGTGCTCAAGCAGAAATTCCCCAAGGGCTTCAAGGCGATCCGTCCTTATCTGCGTCTGACGCCGCAGCCGAATCGCGACTGATTGCCTGCCGCGGTTTTTGCCGCGTCTCGAAAAAAAAGCCCCGCCGGTTTCCCTGCGGGGCTTTTTCTTGGCGCGCCGGAAAGTGCTAGCGCCGGTCCAGCGCCTGGCTTTCCAGGTAGCGCCGACGCTGGAAGAAGACCAGCATGACGACGATCACCAGCGCCATGCTGCCCATCGTCAGCCAGAAGCCGAGCGCGTTCTTGAGCAGGGGCATGACTTCGAAATTCATGCCGAAGATTCCGGTGATCAGGGTCAGCGGCATGAACAATGCGGTGATCACGGTCAGTGTGCGCATGATTTCGTTGGTGCGATGGGCGACCGCGGAAAAATGGATCTGCACCGCCGATTCGATCGACGATTCCAGCCGCCGCGCGTGATTCAAGACCCGCGTAATATGCTCCATCACATCGTTGATACGCACCAGCAGCAAGTCCTTGGCGCGGCTGATCTCGATGCCGTCGTCGATGTCGACGAAGTAGTCGCGCAACTCCTGCATGGCGTCGTGCTGCTCCTCGCACAGGTTTTCCAGCTTGCGCAATTCGATGCGCGCATCCAGCAGCGCCATCCAGTCCTTGAACGGCCGGCGCGGATCCAGCAGGGCGCGCTGCCAGCGGTCCAGCTGCGTGGTGAGCGGCTGGCGCAAGTCCAGGTACTGGTCGACCATGGCGTTGATCAGGCGCAGCAGCAAATCCTCCGGCGAGGCCGGCAGGCGTATCGCATGCGGCGTTTTCTCGGTCTTGTTGCACAGTTCCTGCAGGCGCGTGCGCGTGGCGTCGATGGTGCGGCTATAGCGTTCGTGGACGGTGACCAAGGCGTGATCCATGATCAGGAAAGTCACAGGCTGGGTCGCCAGCTTGCTGAGCGCGGCCGGGATCTTGCGCTTGCTGCTGTCGCTCTCCGCTGCAGGCGCCGGCGCTGCGGCCTCGGCATTTGCCGGCGCTTGGGAGTTGCCGTTGCCGCCGGCCCCGTTCAGCGTCAGCTTGCGGAACACCACCATGCCGTAATCCTGGGTCGAGTCGAAATAGGACGGATGATTCGGATTGAGCGTGTCGGTCATGTGCGGATCGTAGATCTGCACCCCGGTGGCGCGTTCGATCGCATTGCGCCAGGCTTCCGGATCGGCCGCTACTTCTTCGTGGGTGGCGTCGATCCACAGAAAGCCTTTGAGCGGGACGACGTCCGGCAATTCCAGGCTTTGGCTGACGTGGTTGTCACTGATGAGAAAGATGTCCATGCATTGTCGATGAGCGTTTAATGAAGAGGCGGAGCGCCATCATCAAAACCAGCGATGGCAGGATGATGGACGGCGCAGGTAATAGACCTGCGCTGCGCGGCTTAGTTGCGGCTGCGGCTGTGGACGACGATATGCATGGCGCGCGCAACCAGTTTTTGGCGGTCGTCAGGCTGCACGGCCGCCGCTCATTTTCTGCCGCGCTCAGCCCTTTTTCAGGTGACGTGCGATATCCAGCGCAAAGTAAGTCAGTACGCCATCCGCGCCAGCGCGCTTGAACGCCAGCATGGCTTCCATCATGGTCTTGTCGTGATCCAGCCAGCCGTTCTGCGCGGCCGCCTTGATCATGGCGTACTCGCCGCTGACCTGGTAGGCGAAAGTCGGCACCTTGAACTCGTCTTTCACGCGGCGGACGATATCCAGGTAAGGCATGCCCGGCTTGACCATCACCATGTCGGCGCCTTCTGCCAGGTCCAGCGCGACTTCATGCAAGGCTTCGTTGCTGTTGGCCGGATCCATCTGGTAAGTGTTCTTGTTGCTCTTGCCTAGCGTCGCAGAGGAACCGACGGCATCACGGAACGGACCGTAGAAAGCCGAAGCATACTTGGCCGAATAAGCCATGATGCGGGTGTAGATATGGTGATGCGCTTCCAGCGCGTTGCGCACCGCACCGATGCGGCCGTCCATCATGTCGGACGGCGCCACGATGTCGACGCCGGCGTCGGCCTGGGTCAGCGCCTGCTTGACCAGGATGGCGCAGGTTTCGTCGTTCAAGACATAGCCGTCCGCATTCAGCACGCCGTCCTGGCCGTGGCTGGTGTAGGGATCGAGGGCGACATCGGTGAGGATGCCGAGTTCGGGAAAGCGCTGCTTCAGTTCGCGTACCGCGCGCGGGATCAATCCTTGCGGGTTGGTGGCTTCGATGCCGTCCGGCGTTTTCAGGGAGGGATTGATCACCGGGAACAAGGCAATCACCGGGATGCCTAACGCCACGCACTCTTCCGCCACATTTAACAGCAAGTCAATTGACAGCCGTTCAACACCCGGCATCGAATTGATTTTCTCGCGCTGGTTTTTGCCGTCCAGAATGAAGACCGGATAAATCAGGTCAGCCGTGGTGATCACGTTTTCCCGCATCATCGCGCGTGAAAATGCGTCTTTGCGCATGCGGCGCATGCGGATGGCGGGGAACTGGGCGGTTTTATGTGAGTGTGGCATAGCGGTTTCTGAGATATCGGGTGAGTGGGGAGCGAGCCTAACGGGACCTTGCATACAGGCATCGCTAATATTTTCGTCGAAATTAAAAAAAATCGTGAACTTTTTCGGGCTCTACTGGCTCCTAGCAATAGGTGCATCATTCGCCTCCCGCTTCCCTCCCTGAGCGGGGCCGTATCGCTTTTGGTGATAAGGCATTGTGCCCTGGAGATATTCCCCTTTCTCCAGGGCTTTTTTATGTTTAGTTTACTGACTAAACAGAGCTGTCTTGTTCTCCGGCAGCGTCGTCGGCATCATCTTCCTGACTTTCCACTTCGGCCAATTTGTTGAGGCCTGCCAATTCCACGATCTTGTCGTTCGCTTCTTCCAGGCCGCTGCGGTTGAGCGCCGAAAACAATTGCACGGTAAACGGCAGTTGCTCATTGTTCTCGTTAACATAGCTTGCCAGGAAAGTGCGCGCCTGACGCAAGGCGTTGGTGGCGTCGTTACGGTTGAGTTTATCCGACTTGCTCAATATGCAATGGATAGGCTTGCCGGTAGGGGCAAACCATTCCACCATCTGGACGTCGAGTTCGGTGAACGGACGGCGTGAATCGACGATCAGCACCAGCGCGGCCAGCTGCTCGCGGCGGCGCACGTAGTCGCCCAGCAGCTGCTGCCAGTGCAGCTTGGCGGAACCGGACACTTCAGCGTAGCCGTAGCCGGGCAAGTCGACCAGCAGGGCGCGGATCTCGTCGGTCTTGGTTTCGTCCTTACGGTGCTGGCCGACGTGGGCGCCGCCTATGGAAAAATAATTGATGTGCTGGGTACGGCCGGGGGTCTTGGACGCAAAAGCCAGTTTCTTCTGGTTGCACAAAAGATTGATGGCGGTCGACTTGCCGGCATTGGAACGGCCGGCAAAAGCGATTTCGGGTACTTGCAAGGTTGGCAAGTCACGAAGATGATTGACCGTGGTAAAGAAGCGGGCTTGCCAAAGTAGGGACATGGAATGAGCAGAAAATGCGGTAAGGGGAGGCAAAAATGCCGGAAAGCTATTGTACAATAAGGGGTTATGTACTGCTGTTTCGCTTAGCGTGATTGATGTAGGTGAATGAGGTAAGTGAAGGTTTTTGGGAGTCGGGCAATCGATTGAGTTGGCTGGGGTCGCCCCAGCATGGTACCCATCAGGGCAGAATTCTAAAATCAAGTCAGGGTGTTTGAATGAACCGTGCGTTTTTTCCAGTAGTGAAAGCTTTCTTCATTGCAGTCGTCGCGCTTTCCACTGCTGCTCATGCAGCAGATGAAGCAAAAGCGGCGCCTGCCAAAGCCGATCCAGCCAAGGGCGAAGCACTCTATACGAATGGCGACCCGGCCCGCAACATCACCGCCTGTATCTCTTGCCACGGCGCCGCCGGCGCATCGACCATCAGCGCCAACCCGAAACTGGGCGGCCAGCACGAGGCATACATCCACAAGCAGCTGACCAATTTCCAAGGCGCGGACCGCAATAATCCGATCATGTCGCCGCTGGCCAAGCTGCTGACTGACGATGAAATGAAAAACATCGCGGCTTACCTGAATGCGCAGCCGGCCAAGCCGGGCGCTGCCAAGGACAAGGATACGCTGGCCCTGGGCAAAAAGATCTATCGCGGCGGCATCGCTGAAAAGAGCGTACCGGCCTGTGCCGGCTGCCACAGCCCGAACGGCGCCGGCATTCCAGCCCAGTTCCCACGTATCGGCGGCCAGCACCAGGATTATACAGTGACCGAGCTGACTAATTTCCGCAGCGGCGCGCGCAAGAACGGGCCGATGATGACGACGATTGCAAAACGCATGTCGGATGATGAAATCAAGGCAGTCGCCGACTATATTGCCGGCCTGAAGTAATAAAATAACAATAAAAATGCATTCAGGGGTGGCCTAGGCCACCCCTTTTTCTTTTCAAAAGACAAACAGGCTATGAGCACAAGCAATAACGAGATCGCAGGTAACGACATCAATACCGCCGGGATACAGCTGAAAACCAGCCGTCGCTGGCTGGCGGACGCAGTTGAATTATTGTCATCGATGCGCTTCGCCATCAGCTTGCTGGCGATTATCGCGGTGGCCGCGGTGATCGGTACCGTGCTCAAGCAAAACGATCCGATGCCGAACTACGTCAACCAGTTCGGACCGTTCTGGTTTGAAGTGTTCGGCAAGCTGGGCCTGTATGCGGTGTATTCGTCGTGGTGGTTCTTGCTGATGATGACCGTCCTGGTGCTCTCGACTTCGCTGTGCATCGCCCGTAATGCGCCGAAGATGCTGAAAGACATGCGCAGTTGGCGTGAAAACGTCCGTGAGCAGTCACTGCGCAATTTCCATCACAAGGCTGAGTGGATTTCGTCGACAGCGCCGGCGGTGCTG
The DNA here is from genome assembly GCF_001584185.1 of Collimonas pratensis. Classification (GTDB taxonomy): domain Bacteria; phylum Pseudomonadota; class Gammaproteobacteria; order Burkholderiales; family Burkholderiaceae_D; genus Collimonas; species Collimonas pratensis. The sequence continues at coordinate 531,848 of NZ_CP013234.1, forward strand.
ACCGGGCAGCTGGTGGCGCGGATTGCTGCCAAGGGCTACAAGACCAAGCTGGTGGCCAAGGACAACGCCACCCTGATCACCGCCAAGCAAGGCGCCGCCAACAAATGGGGCTATATTTTTGCCCACAGCGCCATCGTGATCATCTGCATAGGCGGCTTGCTGGATTCTGACTTGCCAATACGTGCGCAGCAATGGATCTACGGCAAGACGCCGTTCAACGGCAGCGGCATCATTGCCGACATTCCGGCAGAGCACCGGCTGGGACTGGGCAATCCGACTTTCCGCGGCAATACCCTGATACCGGAAGGCTCTGCCAGCAGCACCGCCATCATTCCGCAAAAGGATGGGGTGATGATCCAGGATCTGCCGTTCACCATCCAGCTGAAGAAATTCATCATCGATTTCTACAGCACCGGCATGCCCAAGTTGTTTGCCAGCGAAGTCGTGATCCGCGATAACGCCGACGGCCATACTTTCCCAGCCACCATCAAGGTCAACCAGCCCCTGATCTACAAGGGCATCGCGGTGTACCAGTCAAGTTTCGAAGACGGCGGCAGCAAGCTCAGGCTGACGGCTTATCCGATGAGCGGCGCCGCCGAGACGACTTTCCCGGTGAGCGGCGAAGTCAACGGCAGCACACCTTTAGCGTACAACGGTAATAACGACTATACGATTGAATGGTCTGGTTTCCGCCCGTTTAACGTGGAGAATATGGCTCAGTCGGGCGATGACCTGCGCGCCGTGACCAAGTCCAAAAGCCTCAACCAACGCTTGAGCGACGATTTGAGCAACCATCTCGGCAATGCCGCAAAAAGCGCCGTCAAGAAAGATCTGCGCAATGTCGGCCCGAGCGTGCAGTACAAGTTGCGCGACAAGACTGGCCAGGCCCGCGAATTCAGCAATTACATGCAGTCGATCAAGGTCGACGATGCCTATGTGTTCCTGGCCGGCGTGCGCGACACGCCGGATGAAGCGTTCCGCTATCTGCGGATTCCGGCCGACGACGAGGATAGCCTGCAAGAGTGGATGCGCCTGCGCGCCGCGCTGATGAGTCCAGAGTTGCGCACGGCAGCGGCGCATCGCTACGCGCAGCGCGCCATTCCGGAAAGCCGCGAAGGCATCGCCACCCTGCGCGTGCAGCTGGAACAATCGGCATTGCGCGGCCTGTCTCTGTTTGCCGGCGACGGCAAAGAGGCCGGCTACATGGCGATCTCCCGGTTCCTGGAACAGGTGCCGCAGCAGGAGCAGGAAAAGGCCGCGGATATCTTCATGAAGATCCTCAACGGTAGCATGTGGGATCTGTGGCAAGTTGCACGAGAGAAAGATGGATTGAAGGGAATGCCAGCCGACGAAAAGCATGCGCGCTTCCTGCAGCTGAGCACCAATGCGCTGTCGGATGCAAGCTTCTATAATGCGCCTGTGTATCTGCAGATGACCGGCTTTGACGAAATCAAGGCCTCGGTATTCCAGGTCACCCGTTCGCCGGGCAAGAAGGTGGTGTACCTGGGCTGCCTGCTGCTGGTGCTGGGCGTATTTTCGATGCTGTACGTGCGCGAGCGCAGGCTGTGGGTGTGGATCCGTCCCGACAAGGATGCAGAAGGACAGTCGCATGCGCTGATGGCATTGAGTTCGCAGCGCAAGACGCTGGATTTTGAAAAAGAATTTGACGTATTGAAAACACAATTGATGCAGCCAGAAGCACCGGGCAAAGTCTAGTGTGGTACTGCGCAGATAAAAAGATGGACGTTCCGCTGCGATCTTGGGATTTTCCACGCAAGAGCGGAACGATATGGAGAAAATGATGGAACTGACGCAAACGTATTCCCCGCCCGGCAGCTTTTTCAAGCGCCTGTCCGTGATCGACTGGCTGTTCGCCATCGCACTGGTGGCGGCCTCGCTGTTCGCCCTGAGCCGCTACGGCAGCCACATGGATTACTACGAGAAGGGCGTCCTGGTGTTGGCCGGCCCGACTTTCGCCTGGCTCGGCTGGCACTGGAAATCGGTACGCTGGCTGATGGCGCTGCTGGCGGTGCTGGCGCTGTCGGCGATCGCCATGTATGGCGGCGCGCTCGACATGGCCAACCAGAAGTTCTTCCTCAAATACATGCTCTCCAGCCAGTCGGCGATCCTGTGGATGAGCACCCTGTTTTTCCTCTCGACCCTGTTCTTCTGGGGCGGCCTGATCACGCGTTCGGATTTCGGCGCTTCGATCGGCTCCAAGCTGTGCTGGGCCGCGGTAGTGATGGGTTTCACCGGCATGCTGGTGCGCTGGTATGAGTCCTACCTGATCGGCGCCGACATCGGCCACATCCCGATTTCCAACCTGTACGAGGTGTTCGTGCTGTTCAGCCTGATCACCGCGCTGTTCTATCTCTACTACGAACAGCATTACCGCACCCGCCAGCTGGGCGCCTTTGTCTTGCTGGTGATTTCGGCCGCGGTCGGTTTCCTGCTGTGGTACATGGTGTCGCGCGACGCCGCGGAAATCCAGCCGCTGGTGCCGGCGCTGCAGAGCTGGTGGATGAAAATCCACGTGCCGGCCAACTTCATCGGCTACGGCACTTTCGCGCTGTCGGCGATGGTGGCGGTGGCCTACCTGCTGAAATCGCATGGCTACCTGGTCGACCGCCTGCCGGCGCTGGAAGTGCTGGACGACGTCATGTACAAGGCGATCGCAGTCGGCTTCACTTTCTTCACTATCGCTACCATTCTCGGGGCCTTGTGGGCGGCAGAGGCTTGGGGCGGCTACTGGTCCTGGGATCCGAAGGAAACCTGGGCGCTGATCGTCTGGCTGAATTACGCGGCCTGGCTGCACATGCGGCTGATGAAGGGCCTGCGCGGCCAGGTCGCGGCTTGGTGGGCGCTGATTGGCTTGCTGGTGACTACCTTTGCATTCCTCGGCGTGAACATGTTCCTGTCGGGCCTGCATTCTTACGGAGAGCTGTGAACGGATGACGAAGTCTGCAACAGATGAAAGCAATGCGCCGGTAGAGCTGGTGATTTTCGATTGCGACGGCACCTTGGTCGATAGTGAAACCGTGGCAACCGACGTGATGGTGGAATACCTGGCGGAGCTCGGCATGCAGCTCTCGGCCGAAGTGGCGCTGGCCCGCTTCAAGGGCGGCCGCATGGCCGATTGCGTGGCCGAGCTGGAACAGATGTTCGGCCGCTCCCTGCCGGCCGATTTCACCAAGGTCCTGCGCGACCGCATCGCCCCGGTGCTGCACCAGCGCCTGCAGCCGATCGAAGGCGCGCTGGAACTGGTGCAGTCGCTCAAGGTGCCGTTCTGCATGGCTTCCAACGGTCCTCTGCATCAAATCAAGGTGTCGCTCAGCGTCACCGGCCTGTGGTCCTATTTCGAGGGACGCATCTTTAGCGCCTACGACGTCGGTTCCTGGAAGCCGGCGCCGGACTTGTTCCTGCACGCTGCCAGGACCATGGGTGTCGAACCTTCCCGTTGTGCGGTAGTCGAAGATAGCCTCCCGGGCGTACAGGCTGGCGTTGCCGCCGGCATGCAGGTATTCGCCCTGCAGCCGGAGCAGGTGGAGGCGCAGCTGCCCAGGCAGGCAACCGTCATTTCCCGGCTGGCGGAGCTACACGACCATATCCGGATTGCCGGATAAGCGGTTTTCCTGTTTTCTGTAAGGAATCGGCTGCTTGTCTGACTAAGCCTTACCTACCTTGCAGGAGTGCCACATGCCGCTATATCGTCGCCCCAACGGATTCGATCTGCCGTTTGCTTCCGAAATCACGCCGCAGGAAATATTCGAATCGCGCCGCAGTTTCATCAAGCAGATTGCCATAGGCGCCGCTGGCGCCGGCTCGCTGCTGCAATGGACCGGCGGCGAGGCCTGGGCGCAAACCGGTGATGGCCAGAAACTGGCGGCCAAGGCCAATCCTGCTTATGTCGTGACGGACAAGGCGACCTCTTTCAAAGACGCCACGACCTATAACAATTTCTACGAATTCGGCACCGATAAATCCGATCCGGCCGAGAACGCCGGTAGCTTGAAAACCCGGCCGTGGACGATCGCGATCGAAGGCGAGGTCAAGAAGCCGCTGACGCTGGATATCGACAGCTTGCTGAAGCTGGCGCCGATGGAAGAGCGCATCTACCGGCTGCGCTGCGTCGAGGGCTGGTCGATGGTGATCCCCTGGATCGGCTATTCGTTGTCGGCGCTGATCAAGAAAGTCGAGCCGACCTCGAATGCCCGCTATGTGGAGTTCACCACCTTGGCCGATAACCGCCAGATGCCGGGCTTGCGGGCGCCGGTGCTGGAATGGCCCTATGTGGAAGGCTTGCGCATGGATGAAGCGATGCATCCGCTGGCCTTGCTCAGCTTCGGCATGTACGGCCAGGTCTTGCCGAACCAGAGCGGTGCGCCGGTGCGCATGGTGCTGCCGTGGAAATACGGTTTCAAGTCGGCCAAGTCCATCGTCAAGATCCGCTTCCTGAAAGATCAGCCGCGGACCGCATGGAATATCGCCGCTGCGCGCGAATATGGTTTCTATTCCAATGTCAATCCGGACGTCGATCATCCACGCTGGTCGCAAGCCACCGAGCGCCGCATCGGCGAGGACGGCTTCTTCACCAAGAAGCGCAAGACGCTGATGTTCAACGGTTATAACGAGGTTGCTTCGCTGTATTCAGGGATGGACCTGAAGAAGTACTTTTAAGCCAGGGAAACTCACGCATGTTCAATCCCACTCCCAGGCAATTCAAAGTCATCAGAGCTTTGCTGTTCGTGTCGGCTTTGCTGCCCGCGCTGCGTTTGCTGGTGGCTGGCTTCACTGGCGGGCTGGGCGCCAATCCGATCGAATTCATCACCCGCAGCAGCGGCGACTGGACGCTTTATTTTCTCTGCATCGCGTTAGCGGTAACGCCGCTGCGACGCTTGAGCGGCTGGAACTGGCTGATCAAGCTGCGCCGCATGCTGGGTTTGTTTGCCTTCTTCTACGCCAGCCTGCATTTCACCACTTTCCTCTGGTTCGATCATTTCTTCGATCTGGGCGAGATGTTCAAGGATGTCGTCAAGCGGCCGTTCATCACGGTCGGCTTTATCGCCTTCGTGCTGTTGCTGCCGCTGGCGCTGACCAGCACCAACGGCATGATCCGCCGCCTCGGCGGCAAACGCTGGCAGTGGTTGCATCGCAGCGTGTACGCGGTGGCGCTGCTGGGAATCCTGCATTTCTGGTGGATGCGCGCCGGCAAGCATAATTTCGAAAAGCCGATCCTGTTCGGCACGATCATCGCCGGGCTGCTGCTGGTGCGTGTCTATTTTGCCTGGCGCAATCGCAGCGCCGGAGTAAGCCAAGCGCGCGCCAAGGTTCAGAAACGCCAGGTCACGCCGACACCGACCTGACGATGGGTCTGGGCAGCGCAAGCGCCGCAGCCGATGCCGAACTTCAGCCCCATGTCGAGATCCAGGTTCGGCGTCGGCGAATAGACAGTCCCGGTCAGGATATAACCCGGGTTGCTGCTCGAATGCAGATCGCCGCTGGTGTCGCTGGCGCGTTCGGTATTGCTCAGGATGCCGCCATCCAGCACCAGGCTCCACTTGGGATTCAGTTCGTACAGCGCATAGGCCGATAAACGCCACTGCATCGTGCGGTTGGCTTGCTGATCGCTGGCCAGGCGATAGCGGTTGTAATAGGCGGCCAGGTTGCTGCTGAAAGCCCAGTTGCCGCTTTGGTAGCTGCCGATCAGCGTCAGCGACATGCTGGTGGCGCCACGGCCCAGGCCACGATTCGGATCGCCGCTCGGGAACGTGATCTCCGGCTTGATCCCGAGGCTGAAGTCATCATGCTCCAGCACTCGCCACTTCACCCCGACGGCAACGTCATTGATGCCTGATGGCTGCGACAGCGTCGCCGGCGGATTGACGTAGATATCGAGATTTTTCAGCAAGCCATAGCTGGCGGTAAAGTTGGCGACATGCGTGTGGACGTCGTTCTGGCGTAGCCAGTCGGTGTTCAGCTCAAGCTGTGTATTGCCCTTGTCCTGGGTGCCGGTGTCATCGGTCACCAGCGGATGGTTGGCATGGGCGGACTGCAGCAGAAGACAGGATAAGAAGCTGGATAAAAAACAGGACGAGACAGCGACCAGCGTCAGCCTGTGCATCGTGGTGCTGTGCTTGGCGGCGCGCAAGTTCACGCCAGCAGGTTTTCCAGCGCAAACAGATCGGCGGGATTCTCGCGTTGCCGTATCAGATGCGCCTGTCCGCCATCGACCATCACTTCAGCCGCGCGGCCGCGTGTGTTGTAGTTGGAAGACATGGTCATGCCGTAAGCGCCGGCAGACATCAGCGCTAGCAGATCTCCGGCTTCGATTGCCAGCGAGCGCGAACGCGCCAGCCAGTCGCCGGATTCGCATACCGGCCCGACCACGTCATACACCTGCTCCGCGCTGCTGCGCCGGGCCACGGTCTGCACGCCGTGCCAGGCCTCATACATGGCCGGCCGCATCAAGTCGTTCATGGCAGCATCGACGATGGCGAAATTCTTGGCCTCGGAATGTTTCAGATACTGGATTTCAGTCAGCAGGATACCGGCGTTGCCGGCAATCGAGCGGCCCGGTTCAAACAGTACCTTGATCGGCGCGCCCTGGTATTTTTCCTGGCGCCAGGCAGTTATGCGGGCAAACAGGCGGCCCAGGTAGTCGCCGATGGCGACCGGCTTTTCATCGTCGTAGGTGATGCCGATGCCGCCGCCGATGTCGAGGTGATGCAGGTGGATGTCTTCGGCGGCCAGCTGGTCGACCAGCTCGATCAGCTTGTCGAGTGCTTCCAGCAAGGGCGCATCGTCCAGCAGCTGCGAGCCGATATGGCAATCGATTCCCGCCACCGTGATGTTCGGCAAGGCGGCGGCAGTGCGGTAGCAGGCCAGTGCGTCCTCGTAGGCCACACCGAACTTGTTTTCCTTGAGGCCGGTGGAAATGTAGGGATGCGTCTTGGCGTCGACGTTGGGATTGACACGCAGCGAAATGGCGGCGTGCTTGCCCATGGCCGCCGCCACTTCGTTCAGGCGGTGCAGTTCCGGTATCGATTCGATGTTGAAGCACAGGATGTCATGCGACAGCGCCAGGCGCATTTCTTCACGCGATTTGCCGACACCGGAGAAAATTACTTTGCGGGGATCCCCGCCAGCGGCAATTACGCGCAATAATTCGCCACCCGAGACGATATCGAAACCGGAACCTAGACGGTTCAGCAGTTGCAGCACCGCCAGGCTGGAGTTGGATTTCACCGAATAACAGATCAGGCTGCTGTCCGGCGCCAGGCTATGTTGCCTACAGGCATCTGCGTAGGCGGAAAAATTCGCCGTTAGCGCAGCCTTGGAGTAGACATAGGTCGGGCTGCCGAATTGCTGGGCAATCGCGTTCAGGGCGACGTTTTCAGCGTGCAGGATGCCATTTTTGTATGAAAAATACGGCATGGCGGGCTGTGCTTATTTGGCGGTAGGCGCGGTTGGCGTATCCGGGGTTTCCTGCGGGGCCGGGATGACCGGCGCAGGAGTTGTCTTCGGAATAACGTTGGACTGCGTTGGCGCCGGCCGCACGATCGGCGGCGGCAGCGCCGCCGGCATGAACAGCGGGCCTTTTTGGCCGCAGGCCGTCAAGGTCAGCGGAATGGCGATCAGCGCCAGCGTGGTAGTGCGCGACAAATCAAAAATGGGCTTCACGGATTAGAATCACAGTTTAACGAAACGGATTGGAGTGTAGCATGACAGAATCAGAATTCCTGGCGGCCGCCGAGTCGGCCTTGGGCAAGATCGAGATGGCGCTGGAGCGGGCGGCAGACGATACCGATCTGGACGTCGAGTGCAAGCGCAGCGGCAATGTGCTGGAGATCGAATTTATCGATAACGGCAGCAAGATCATCGTCAACAGCCAAGCACCTATGCAGGAATTGTGGATCGCGGCGAAATCCGGCGGCTTCCACTATAGGCGCAAGGGCGATGCATGGCTCAATACGCGCGACGGCTCCGAGTTCTTTGCCGCCTTGTCGGTGATGATCAGCAGCCAGGGTGGAGTGCCAATAACATTGTAAATTTTCTTGTCGAGGCGGCGAGCCGCAGATTTCCTACCGGTATTTGTCGTAAGATGCGAGTAATGTAATGTTGTTTTGATACGCCGGTTTTGTTCCACGATCTTGCTTCACAGGGTTCGCAACAAGTCGCGCAAGAATTGCACCAGGGAGTTGCACCAGGGAGTTTGTCCAACGCTTCTCAACTATGAACCCGTTAGGAAATAAGTTGAACATTTGTGCTGACCGTAGCTGGCGCGCTGCTGCCGTTGTTACGTTCGCCACCGCTTGCAGTGCTCGCACTGCGGCGCGGCGGGCGCCTTGCATCGCATCCAGCTATGGCCGCCCAAATGCCCAACTTATTCCCTAACGGGTCCTAACGATAGCCACCTATGAACACGATAATGATCAGGGATTCGGAAGAACCGAGTGATTGGCGTGATGGCGTTATCTGCGACGAGAATGCCGTCTGCCGAGCGTCACCCTTGGGGCGGTCGGTAGCGAGCCGACGGCTGTTTTTCATAGGTATGGCGTTGGCTGCTCTGCAGTTCTCCGGCGCCGGCCAGGCTGCCAATATTCCGGCGGTTGCCGCGACCGTCAATCCGGCCGCCCCGGGCGCTGCCCAGAAACCTGATGAACCACCGAGGCGTTGGGCCTTTGATGTCAACAACGGCTGCAAGGTGTGGAGCGCCGAACCCTTGGCCGGCAGCATCGCGGTACTCTGGAGCGGACGCTGCTTGAACGATCTGGCGCAAGGCCCGGGAACGGTGCGCTGGCTGAGCAGCGGCAAGCAGGTGGCGGAACTGAGCGGCACCATGGAGCAGGGCAAGCTGCGTGGCCACGTCACCGGCGTCGAGGAGCCGGGCAACCGTTTCGACGGCATGTATATCGACTCCTTGCCGGAAGGGCCGGGCAAAGCGTTTTTTGCCGACGGCTCGGCGTATGACGGGCAGTGGCATCGCGGTCATCAGCTCGGCTACGGAATCATGACATTTCCGCCGTCGCATCCACAGTACCAGGACATGCTGAAAAACGGCAGGGGTACCCGAACCGAGAATGGCATGTATGTGCTGCGCGGCTGGTGGGAGGGTAAAAATTTTATTACCGCCTGCAACAGTGAAGAAGAATGCGAAAAGGCTGTTGTGGTGCTGATGAAGCTCGACCAGGATGCCGCCGCGGCCAAGGCCAGTGCTGCAGCGCAGACGGCGCCGGCGATAGCGCCTGTGACGCCGCCGACGCCGGCTGTGGAACCGGCTGCCGTCGCACCCGCAGCCGCTGAACCGGTACCGCAACCGGCGGCCGCCATGCCGGCGGCGGTGATACCTGCTGCCGAACCGGTAATCATACCGGCACCGGTAGCGTCCCCCGAAACGCCGGTCATGGACCCGGCCGCCATCGCGCCGCAACCAGCAGCGGTTGAAGCGCCGCCAGATCCGGCCGCAGCCATGCCGGCCGGCGTGGCCGCGCCAGCCCCAGCCCCAGCCCCAGCCCCAGCCCCAGCCCCCGAGCCCGCACCGGTGCCAGCTAGCGAACCCGCACTGACGCCGGCCGCCGAACCGGCGCCGCTCGTGTCACCGCCAGCCATGCCGGTTGAAATCCCGCCGGTTGCCCCAGAGCCGGCCAACGCGCCCATGACGCCGGCGCCGCCTCAGCCAGAACCCGCCGCCAGCCCGAAGGCGCTGACGCCCGCCCCAGGCAGTACTGACACCGCGCTTGGCGGCAGCGAACCAATTTCAATTTCAAACGGATCCAGCTGATGACGTATGCACCACGTATTTTCCCGACCAGAGGTTCAAGCGATGCAAGGAACATGTCCGTTTCCGCCACAGTGCGCATGCCATGGCTGGCAGCGATCGGCCTGCTTTTGCCGCTTTTTCTGCTATTGCTGAGCACGCTGGCCAATGCGCAAATGAAGGCCGATTTACCGGGTAACAAGGCGGCTGCCGCCGGGCCGAAAAACCTGTTGGCGGAAGCCGCACGCAGTGTCGGCATCAAGCAATGCCAGCCCGCGATCAACCGCTTGTCGGCACTGGCTATCAGCGGCACTGGCGCCCACGATGTGCTGGTCGACTGGGATCGCGTGCATCCGGACAAGGGGCCATTTTTTTCACTGACTGGCATCGAGTATGCCGGTGCATCGGCGGCTGTATCGATCACGGCCGTGCCGCAGGATGGCGGCGCCTGCTCGGTATCGGCCGAGCGCATTTCGATCGCCCCTTACTCCTGCAAGAGCATTGCCGAGACTGAGCTGAAAGGCTATAGCGCAACGCCATTGCTGCCGACCTTCACGGTATACGTATCGCCTACCGAGCCTGGCGGTTCGGTATCGCTGGTGGATTCACCCCCGGGCTGCCTGATCATCCGCCGCTATGTCCAGTACAACTGGACCGAGCAGACAAAGATGTCGGTGCCGGCGCGTAAATGACGCCACTGAATGACGCCACTCAGTGACGCCCCTGCGTGACGCCCTTGTTTTTCCGTAAGCATTTCTTTTTATTTGAATCAACGCTATGAATTCTTCAGCTCGCACTGTGCGGATCGGCATCACCATCGGCTTGCATCAGGAAAACGAATCCCTGTGGAACAATGGCATCAAGCAGAATGCAGTGTACCTGGCCGAAGCATTGAAGCATTGCCCCAGCGTGGCATCGGTGCATTTGGTGAACACCACGGCAGTCGCCATTACCGCGGCCTTGCCTTGGGACCAGGCGCGCTGGCCGACGGTGGCTTTCGAGCAGGCCAAGGACAACCTGGATGTGCTGATCGAACTCGGCGGCCAGGTCAGCGCCGAGCAGACCGCCTACCTGAAGACGCAAGGCTGCCGCCTGATATCTTATTGCTGTGGTTTCGAGTACGTGCACGTGATGCAATCGATCCTGTTCAACCGGCCGCTATGGGGTTACGACCTGTTCGTCAACCAGCGCTACGACGCCATCTGGATGGTGCCGCAGGTCGCCACCAACAGCCAATCCTATTTTGAAACCCTGCGCCGCCGGCCGGCGCAGGTAGTCCCCTTCGTCTGGGATCCGATTTTCGTCAACCAGCGCAGCCAGGGCTTTGACTATCACGGCGAATACCGTCCGCGTGCCGCCGGCGCCAAGCGCCTGACTGTGATGGAGCCGAACAACGATATCGTGAAATTCTGCATGTATCCGGTATTTATCGCCGAAGAAGCTTATCGCCAGCGTCCGCAGGACATCGAGATCATGCAGGTGACCAACGCCGAGCGTCTGGCGCGGGAAAGCAAGGAGTTCATCGCGGTGATGAACCAGCTGGATATCGTGCGCCAGCACAAGGCAGTGTTCCTTGGACGCTACGATACCCCGCAATTCCTCAGTGAGATGACCGATGTGGTGATTTCCCACCAGATCGAGAACGCCCTGAATTATTTTTACTTCGACGTCTGCTGGCAAGGCTATCCGCTGGTGCATAACGCCTACATGTGCAGCGATCTTGGTTATTACTACGAGGGCAACAGCGTGCAAAACGGCTGCCGCCAGCTGCTCGAGGTCTTGACTGCGCACGATCAGGGCTGGCAGGATTATCTGGCGCGCCAGCGGCAAGTGCTCGGCCGCTACCTGCCGGGATGTCCGGAGGTGACGGCAGAATATGAACGCTTGCTGACGGCTTTGCTGCAACAAGCAATAGTGTAGGGTGGGCACGTTTTTGTGCCCACGCGGATAGCGCTACAGCATGGGCACAAAAACGTGCCCACCCTACGTGATTGCATGACGAAGTGCTTTTAACTATTTCTTATCCATGAAAAAAATCAATGTAGGCATTTCCGTCTTCGTCGTCCAGGGAGCGCAGCTCTGGTCGAACGGCCTCAACCAGAACCTGGCGTTCCTGGTGATGCTGCTGCAGCAGAGTCCGCAGGTCGGCAAGGTGTTCCTGCTGAACGGCGGCGACCTCGAACACATGCCGGCGGACATGGGGCTGGACGGTCTCAACGCGCCGCTGGTCAAGCCGGCCGATGTCACCCACGAGCTGGATGTGGTGATCGAAATGGGCGCGCAGCTGCCGCTGCCATGGCTGCACCATGTGCGCGCTCTGGGCGTCAAGATCATCACCTTCTTTGTTGGCCACACCTATGCCGACAATGCCGAAGCGCCGATGTTCGAGGGACCCAGCGGCCAGATCTTCAACGGCACTCCCTGGCATGAAATCTGGACCCTGCCGCACCATATGAAAGCCAGCGGCCCGCTGTTGCGCACGGTGTCGCGGGTGCCGGTGTTCGCGGTGCCGCACATCTGGTCGCCGCTGTTCATTCAGAAGCAGATCGACGTGGTTGAGCAGGATGGCCACCATTTCGGCTATCAGCCTCATGTCAGCACCGGCGGCGCCGAGCGGCCGGGCTGGCGCACGGCGATTTTCGAACCGAATATCTCGGTCGTCAAAAGCGGCTTCATTCCGATGCTGGTCTGCGAACAGGCTTACCGCCTGGACCAGCGCTCGGTGAGCATGATGATGGTAATGAATACGGTGCAGATGAAAGAGCATCCGACCTTCAACCGCTTTGCCATCAATCTCGACCTCACACGCCACCACAAGGCGACTTACGAACCGCGCGTGGCCTTTGTCGAGTGCATGGCGCAGCAAAAAATGAACGCCGTGGTCTCGCACCAATGGGAATGCGGCTTGAACTATCTCTACTACGACACCTTGTACGGCGGTTATCCGCTGATCCATAATTCAGAGTACCTGGCAGCCGACGGCATCGGCATCTACTATCCGCATTTCGAGGCCAGCACCGGTGGCCGGGCCTTGCTTGACGCCTGGCGCCAGGAACCGGACTTCTGGGACGACTACAAGAAGACCAGCGCCGCCTACCTGCGCAAGCTCGATCCCGCACACCCCGATAATGTGGATGCATTTGTGAAAAGACTTCAATTCAGCGTGGAGGGTATGCCATGAGCCTGCCACAACGTAAATTACGCGTAGGCGTCACCCTGTATGTGCGCTCGGGGCAGCAATCGATATGGGAAAACGGTATTTTCCAGAACTGTGCCTTCCTGGTGCAGTTGTTCAATCAGTCGCCGGCGGTCGAGCAGGCGGTGCTGGTGCTGGACGGCTCTACCGAACAGGTCAGCGACGCCATGATGCTGGGCGACCTGGGGATCCAGATGGTCGGCCTGGAAGAGGCCCTGAATACACTGGATGTGGTGATCGAAATGAGCGCCCAGCTAAGTGAAGAGTGGGTGCGCCAGTTCCGTGAGCGTGGCGGCCGCTATGCCTGGATGCGGGTCGGTAATGACTACGTGATTGACATCGAACGCGCCATGTTCAACAAGCCGCACGGCGGCCTGTGCAGCGACAAGCCCTACGACGCCGTGTGGACGCTGCCGGAGTACGAGCGCAGCTGCAAGGATTACTTCGGCCTGACGGCGCGCGCGCCAGTGCATATCGTGCCGCATCTGTGGACACCGCTGTTTTTTGCCAAGGGCATTGCCACCTTGCCGGCGCATCTCAGTTATGGCTACCAGCCGGGCAAGCCGCGCTGGCGGGTCTGCAGTTTCGAGCCGAATGTCTGCATGGTGAAAACCTCGTTGCTGCCGATGCTGGCCTGCGAGGAAGCCTATCGCGCGCAGCCGGCCTTCCTCGAATATCTGCGCGTCTGCAATACCTTGCACTTGAAAGAGCATCTCAAGTTTTCGCATTTTGCCCGCTCGCTGGATGTGGTCAACCATGGCCTGGCGTCGTTCGAGGGGCGCTTTGCCGTGTATGAATTCATGGCGAACTATGGCGACTGCATCATTTCCCACCATTGGGAAAACGGCCAGAATTACCTGTACTACGAAGCCTTGTACGGCGGCTATCCGTTGATCCACAACTCGGAATTCATCAAGGATTACGGGTACTACTATCCGGAATTCGATTCCTTTGAAGGCGGCCAGGCAGTGTTGCGGGCGTTTGCCACGCATGATGCGCAGCTGGAGGATTACCGCCGTCATGCCCAGACCTTGCTGCGCACGCTGGATGTCAGTTTGCCGGAGAATATCGAAATCTACACCCGGCGCCTGCTTGACTTGTATGCAAATTGACGCTGCCCGGGCGGGCCATCGGGCCCGCCCGGCGTTTTCTGTCAGAACAATTCGTTCTTGACTTCGTCCCTGGCTTTCTCTTCCTCCGTCGGCGCGATAGTGCCGCCGCCCAGGTTCTGGGTGGCGACTCCCGGCGGGTATTCCGCGTAGTAGTATTCGCCGCCGGAATGAATCAGGCCATCCGGCACCACGCGGTCTTCCATCGGTACGCCTTTCAGCGCCTGCTGCATGAAACTGATCCAGATCGGCAGCGCCAGGCCGCCGCCGGTTTCCTTGTCGCCCAGGCTGCGCGGCTGGTCATAACCCATCCAGCCGACCGCTACCAGCGACGGCTGGTAACCGGCAAACCAGGCATCCAGCGAATCATTGGTGGTACCGGTCTTGCCGGCCAGGTCGGTGCGGTTGAGCGACATCGCCTTGGCGGCAGTGCCGTAACGGACGACGTCGCGCATCATGCTGTCCATCAGGTAGGCATTGCGCGGATCGATGATGCGGTTGGCCTCGTTGCCGGCGGTGTCGGGATGTACTTGTGACAATACATTGCCGTTTGCATCGGTAATCTTGCTGATGATGTAAGGGCTGACCTTGTAGCCGCCGTTGGCAAAAACCGCGTAGCCGCCTACCATTTGCAGCGGCGTGACCGCACCGGCGCCGAGGGCCAGGGTCAGGTATGGCGGATTTTTGTCAGCATCAAAGCCAAAACGTGTCACATACTCCTGCCCATACTTGGCACCGATCTTGTCAAGAATGCGCACCGAGACCACGTTTTTCGACTTGGTCAGGGCCTTGCGCATGCTCATCGGGCCTTCGTATTTGTTGCCGTAATTCTTCGGCTGCCAGATCTGGCCGCCGGTCTGGCCGCCACCGTAGGTCAGCGGCGCATCATTGATGATGGTGGCCGGCGACAAGCCCTTTTCCAGCGAGGCGGAGTAAATGAAGGGCTTGAACGACGATCCCGGTTGGCGCCAGGCCTGGGTCACGTGATTGAATTTGTTGCGGTTGAAGTCGAAGCCGCCGATCAGGGCGCGGATGGCGCCGTCCTTGGTGTCGGCCGCAATGAAGGCTGATTCCACCGCCGGCATCTGGGTGATGCTCCAGTTTTTCCCTTCCAGCATGACGCGGATGATGGCGCCGCGCTTGACCTTGCGCTGCGGCGGCGCCTTGTCGCTCAGCAGGTTGGTGGCGATGCTGAGGCCGGCGCCGCTGATGCTGATTTCCTGGCCGGAGGACAGCACTGCGCGCACCAGCTTGGGCGTGGCTTCCAGCACCACGGCGGCGACGATTTCATCGCTGTCGGGATGGTCGGCCAGTTCCACTTCGATGGCGTCTTCGGCGGCTTCCTTGGTGGTGTCCGGGATCTCCATGAAACCCTCGGGCCCGCGATAGCCGCGCCGCTTCTCGTAATCCATGACGCCGCGGCGCAAGGCGATATAAGCGGCATCCTGGTCGGCCTTGGTGATGGTGGTGAAGACGTTGAGGCCGCGCGTGTAAGTGTTTTCCTTGAACTGCTCATACACCAGCTGGCGTGCCATTTCCGAGACGAATTCAGCATGGATGCCGAATTCGCTGGCGCCGGTCTTGATATGCAGCGTTTCGTTCTTGGCCTGTTCGTACTGCGCCTCCGTGATGTAGCCGAGCTGCAGCATGCGCAACAAGATGTATTGCTGGCGCACCGTGGCGCGCTTCGGATTGACCACCGGATTGTTGGCCGACGGCGCCTTCGGCAGGCCGGCCAGCATCGCCGCTTCGGCGGTGGTGATGTCTTGCAGCCGCTTGCCGAAATAGATTTGTGCCGCCGAGGCGAAGCCGTAGGCGCGCTGCCCCAGATAAATCTGGTTCATGTAGACCTCGAGAATCTGGTCCTTGCTGAGGTTGCGTTCAATCTTCCATGCCAGCGGGATTTCATACAGGAATTTGCGCGAGGCCTTCTGGAAGAAAGTCGGCTCGTTGCTGGTCAGGAAAAAGTTGCGGGCGACCTGCTGGGTGATGGTGCTGGCGCCGCCGCCGCCGCCGGTCAGGTTGGAAAAGCTGGCGCGCAGGATGCCTTGGTAATCGACGCCGCCATGCTGGTAGAAGCGGTCGTCTTCGATTGCCAGCACGGCCTTCTTCATGACATCCGGGATCTCGTTGATATGCACCAGGCTGCGCCGCTCTTCGCCGAACTCACCGATCAGCACGCCATCTGCTGAAAAAATGCGCAAAGGGATCTTGGGTTTGTAGTCGGTCAGCGAATCCAGCTCCGGCAGATTCGGATAGGCCATCGCCAGCATCAGGAAGAACGTCAGGCAGCCGATCGCAACCAGGCCGGCGATCAGCCCGAAAAAGCCAAGCACGAGGCGCAGCGCGAGCGGCATGCGGCGGCGCGCTGGAGGATTTTGAGAGGTGTCGCTGGCTGTATCTGGAGGCGTCATGCGATGCGTTTTATGAAAGATGATGCCACGCATTATAGCGGCACAGCGCCTGCGTTCGATAAGGGAATGTCAAGCATGCAGGGTCGATCCAGACCCTGGCAAGAGTACTGGTGTAGTGCTTCGTAAGTACTGAAACTTCATAAACGGGACCTTTTCGCGTCATGCGTCGTTGCAAATCCTCGCGATGGTCCCGCCATCGCTCCGGTTTGCGCCTAGCCTGACACAAAAATCCGCCATTTCTGAAGCTCCATTACTTACGAAGCACTACACAGCGCGCCCATGGCTCAAAACTTGCTCTGCATCATGCGTTCTTGCTTGAGCGCAAATTACGTTGCGAAATTCAGACAAAAATTGTCGGACAAAACCAAAATAGTATGAATGGAGTCGCTGTGAAGCAATATTCCGTAACAGTTAAACAATTGCCGTCAGGAAAATTTCTTTACAGCAGTGCCCTCTTATTGCTACGATTTCACCTTATAAAATTTAACATTGCTGTAAGCCCTGTTTTACAGGTTTTTCCTAACTTCGAGACGGTATACCGCTAATGCGACCGCCTTGCAGGCAGAATGTTCCCCAAATATTAGATACTCGGGAGAAATGCTCTTGGCATTAGATCTAGGATCGCTGATCGGTAAAAAGAACCCGCCGCTGGTGGGGATTGATATCAGCACGTCGGGCGTAAGGTTGGTCGAATTGTCAGAAACCGGCAAGGATCAACTGCGTCTTGACCGCTACGCCTCTGAACCATTGCCGCGGGGAGCGGTAGTGGATGGCAATATTGAAAACATCGAACAAGTGACGGAAGTCATCCGCCGGCTGTGGAAAAAAAGCGGCTCCAACACCAAGCTGGTGGCGCTGGGCATGCCGCCGGCCTCTGTCATCACCAAGAAAATCATTCTGGCCAGCGGCATGCTGGAGGAAGAGCTGGAGATGCAGGTCGAATCCGAGGCCAGCCAATATATTCCGTTTGCGCTGGACGAAGTCAGCCTCGATTTCGACGTGATTGGTCCGGCCCAGCATTCGCCGGAAGACGTCGAAGTGCTGCTGGCGGCGACCCGCAAGGAAAAGGTCGAAGATCGCGTGGCGGTGGCGGAAGCCGCCGGCCTCAAGCCGACCGTGATGGATATCGAATCGTATGCAGCGCGGGCGGCGATCAACCGCATCATCGGGCAATTGCCGAAAGCGGGGCAAGGCCAGATCGTCGGTCTGTTCCAGATCGGCACCCAGACCACGCATGTCTCGGCCTTGCTGGATGGGCAACTGATTTATGAGCGCGAGCAGCCTTTTGGCGGCAACCAGCTGACCCAGGACATCGTGCGCGCCTATGGCCTGTCGTACGAGGAGGCGGATACCAAGAAACGCAATGGCGACCTGCCTGAAGGCTATGAGCAGGAAATCCTCAATCCGTTCCTGGAAAGCGCTGCGCTGGAAGTCACGCGGGCGATCCAGTTCTTCTTTACCTCGACGCCGTATACCCGGATCGACCAGCTGTTCCTGGCTGGCGGTTGCGCCACGATTCCCGGCTTGGTCGAGGTGGTGGCGGGCCGCGCCAAGATTTCCACCTCGGTGGTGAGCCCGTTCACCGGCATGCAGCTGGGGCCGAACGTCCGTGAAAAACAATTGCGCATGGATGCGCCGTCCTATCTGGTTGCTTGCGGCCTGGCCATGCGGAGATTTGGCTGATGATCAAAATTAATCTATTACCGCACCGCGAAGCCAAGCGTAAGCAGCGCAAGAACGCTTACTTCGCCATGCTGGCCTTGTCTGCCATGATCGGTTTGATCATGGTGTTGCTGGTGGGCGCCTTTTTCGCCAGCCAGATCGCTAACCAGACCGAACGAAACCGCTTCATCACGGCTGAAAACACCCGCCTTGACGGCGAAATCAAGGAAGTCGCCACGCTCAAGCAGGAAATCGATGCGCTGAAGGCACGCCAGCAAGCTGTTGAAGACTTGCAGAGCGACCGCAACCAGCCTGTCTATCTGATGGACGAGCTAGTCAAGCAGGTGCCGGAAGGGGTCTATCTGAATTCCCTGAAGCAGGAAGGCCAACGGGTGGCGCTGAACGGCTACGCGCAATCGAACGAACGGGTGTCCGAGCTGCTGCGTAATCTGAGCAACAACTCGGCCTGGCTGGAACGTCCCGACCTGGTCGAAATCCGTGCCGCAGTGATCGGTACTGGGCGCGACAGCAAGCATGTCTTCGCATTTACCGTCAATGTCGGGATCAAGCGGCCGTCTGACAAGGATGCCAAAGATGGCGCGGCGACCCCGAAAAATGCAGTTGCAGCTGTAGCCGGCACCGGCGCTCCAGCCGCAACCTTGAAATGAGAGACGCGCAATGACCGATTTGAATAATTTGGGCGCGTCGATGAGCGCGCAGTTTCGCGGACTGAATGGCCGCCATCCCGGCCAATGGCCGATCGCACCGCGCATCTTGTCTGGCATCGGCGTATTCCTGCTGGTGCTGGTGGTCGGCTGGTTCTTTTACTGGAGCGACCAGCAGGATGCGCTCAACGCCGGCGAGCAACAAGAAGTCCAGCTGAAAGAACAATACAAGTCGAAGATCCAGCAAGCCATCAACCTGGAAGCCTTGCAGAAGCAAAAGCTGCAAGTTGCCGACTATGTGGCGACCCTGGAGAAGCAGTTACCGAGCAAGGCGGAGATGGATGCGCTGCTGTCCGATATCAACCAGGCTGGCTTGGGACGTGGCTTGCAGTTTGAGCTGTTCAAGCCCGGCCAGGTGGTGGTGAAGGATTACTACGCGGAGCTGCCGATCAACATCAAGGTGACTGGCAGTTATCACGATGTCGGTTCGTTCGCCAGCGACATCGCCAATCTGCCGCGTATCGTGACCTTGAACAATATGAATCTGGTGACGGGCAAGGACGGCGTCCTGAGCCTGGATGCGATTGCCAAGACCTTCCGCTATCTGGATAAGGACGAAGTCGCTGAGCAGCGTAAGACTGCGAACGCAGCTAAACAGAAAGGTCAAAAATGACGTTTTTTCGTATTGGGCGTCTGACCCGGGTGACATTTTTTGTCGTATTCATCTCAACTTTGTCAGGTTGCGGCGACAGCGGCGTGCAGGAACTGAAAGACTGGATGGCGGACGTCAAGAGCCATACCAAGGTGGGGATTCCGAAACTGACCGAGCCGAAGAAGTTCATCCCCTTCATGTATGCAAGCGCGACCAGCGTCGATCCGTATAACCCCAACAAGCTGCTGGTAGCGTTTGCCAAGCTGCAGGGCAAGTCCAACGGCTTGAAGCCGAATATGGACCGGCGTCGTGAAACGCTGGAAAACTATCCTCTGGATACCATCAAAATGGTCGGCACCCTGCAAAAGGTGGGATTGAGCTACGCCTTGCTGCAAGTCGACAAGACGGTATTCCAGGCGAAAGTGGGTAATTACATTGGGCAGAATTTCGGCATGGTCACCAGTATCACCGAATCCGAAATCAATCTGAAAGAAATCGTACAAGACGCGTCCGGCGAATGGGTCGAGCGCGAAGCCAAGTTAGCGTTGCAGGAGAGCACAAAATGATTGCAGCAGGAAAAAAATTAGTTAGCCTGGGCGTGAGTCGGCTGAGCAGGATTCGACAGAAAGCGCTGATGCTGGGCGCGTTGCTTTGCATGGTCGGGTTTGGCGTTTCCGCAACGGCAGCCGAAGACAACGCCATCACGTCGATCAGCGCCAATCAGCAAGGCGCCAACGTGATCGTCAAGATCAACTTCAAGCGTCCGCTGAGCAGTCAACCGACTGCGTTCTCCATTCTGAGTCCGGCACGGATTGCCTTTGACTTTGTCGGCGTCGGCAATGCGACCGGTAAAACCTCGCAGGACATCAGCCTGGGCGATGTGCGCAATGTATTGGTGGCGCAAGCCGATGACCGCTCGCGCCTGGTATTCAATCTGAAGCGCTCCCTGTCCTATGCAACAGCGATGGATGGCAATGCCTTGGTTGTCACGATCGATGGTTCAGGCAGCCTGGCATCTCCGGTGAATGCCGCCGGCATGCCGGTGCAGCCAGCGGCCAAGACCGCCATGGCTGCTGCGCCTGCCGCGGCACCTTTGTTGAATGGCAAACCAGCGCTGCGCGACATTGATTTCCGTCGCGGTACTGCAGGCGAAGGCCGGGTCGTGATTGACTTGCCGAACGCGCAGGTCGGCGTCGATGTCCGTCAACAAGGCCAGACAATTGTGGTTGATTTCCTCAAGACCAGTTTGCCGGACGTTCTGCGCCGCAAGCTGGATGTGGGTGATTTCGGCACACCGGTGAAGACCATCAGCACCGTGACTCAGGGTGAAAATGTTCGGATGATCATCGAGCCGAAAGGGCTGTGGGAGCAAAGCGCTTATCAAAGCGACAGCCAGCTGGTGATCGAAGTCAAGCCGCTCAAGGAAGACCCGAACAAGCTGGCGCAAGGCGCCCAGGGTTACCGCGGCGACAAGCTGTCCCTGAATTTCCAGAACGTCGAAGTGCGTTCGGTGCTGCAAGTGATTGCGGACTTCACTGGCTTGAATATCATTACCAGCGATACCGTCGGCGGCAACCTCACTCTGCGCTTGAAAGATGTGCCTTGGGACCAGGCTCTGGATATCGTGATGCAGGCCAAGGGCCTGGACATGCGTAAGAACGGCTCTGTTATCTGGATTGCTCCCAAGGATGAACTGTTGACGAAAGAGAAACTGGAACTCGAACAGCGTTCGCAGATTGCTGAGCTGGAGCCTCTACGCACAGAGTCATTCCAGTTAAATTATCAAAAAGCTGACGCCTTCAAGAAAATATTCGGCATCGATGATGCTGGATCAGGTGGCACCGGTGCCAAGAAAAATAGCATTTTGTCGTCACGCGGCAGCGCTGTGATTGATCCTCGCACCAACCAGTTGTTTGTGACCGATACACCGACCATATTGCAAAATATCCGCAATTTGGTGCAAAAAGTCGATATTGCGTCAAGGCAGGTTCTGATCGAGGCGCGGATGGTCGAAGCTAACGACGGTTTCAGTCGTAATCTCGGCGCAAAACTAGGATTCGGTTTTCATGGCGGCAATCGTCCGATTACGGAGATTGGCGGTCAGCAAACCGGAACTGTAGGTGCTGCCGGAGGAACCTCTACGAATGCGGTTGGGTTGAATTCATCTGCGTTGCAGACGGTCAACGGCAATTCAGTTAACTTGCCGGCGGCGCCTATTGGCACCACTAATGCGAGCTCAGTGGCACTGACATTGTTTAATGCTGCCGCAACTAAATTTATCAGCCTGGAATTGTCTGCGCTGGAAGCCGATGGCCAGGGCAAGATAATATCTAGTCCGCGTGTGGTGACGGCCGATCAGCAAAAAGCCTTGATTGAACAAGGGACTGAAATTCCTTATCAAAGTGCGACAAGCAGCGGCGCGACTTCAGTTGAATTCAAGAAAGCTAACTTGAAGCTGGAAGTTACGCCGCAAATTACGCCGGATGGCAACGTTATATTGACGGTAGATGTGACCAACGATAGTGTCGGTGCGACTGTTCCAGGCGGCGTTGCCATCAATACCAAGCATGTCCAGACCCAAGTCCAGGTTGAAAATGGTGGAACCGTCGTAATTGGCGGTATTTATACCCAAACGGTCAGCAACGATGTTAATAAAGTGCCACTACTTGGAGATATTCCGGTTCTGGGTTATCTTTTCAAACAATCCGCAGTTGTTAATAAACGAACTGAATTATTGATTTTCCTGACACCGAAAGTTGTCATCGACCGCATCGCTGCGCACTAAACTCCAATTGCGCTGGGACACCGGCTTGATGCCGGTGTCCGTACATGAGCAAAAGGTTAAGTAGTGAAATGGTAAGGTACACAGGCAATATCTTTCTGGTAGGCCTGATGGGCGCGGGCAAGACTACGGTTGGCCGTGCCCTGGCAAGAAAACTCAACAAGCTTTTCATTGATTCCGACCACGAAATCGAGGCGCGCACCGGCGTCTCGATTCCCCTGATTTTTGAAATCGAAGGCGAAGAGAGCTTCCGTCAGCGAGAGACCGAAGTGATCCGCGACCTGAGCGCCCGCAGCGGCATCGTGCTGGCGACCGGCGGCGGCGCCATCATGCGCGCCGAGAACCGCGAATACCTGAAGACCCGCGGCACCGTGATCTACCTGCGTGCCAGCATCCATAACATCCTCCAACGCACCAGCCGCGACAAGAACCGCCCCCTGCTGCAGACCGCTGATCCGCGCCGCCGGCTGGAAGAGCTGTCGCGCCAGCGCGAGCCGTATTATCGTGAAGTTGCCGACATAGTCATCGATACCGGCCGACCTAACGTACAATTCCTGGTACACAGTATCTTGAGCCAGCTGGATGTGCAGGCCGACGACCTTGAACCAGGGAGCGGGCAGGCGCAGCCGGCCGGCGCCGGCAACCTCGGGCAGGCCAGTGGCCCAGCCCACCAGACATCACATTTTCTTATGAATCAGCAGTCGACTTCTTCGGCCCCAGTATCGGCCCCGGCCATCACGCTCCAGGTAGAACTGGGCGAGCGCAGCTATCCGATTGAAATCGGCCCATCCCTGCTGGCTGACCGCGCGCGCATTGCCCGCCTGATCAGCGGCAAGCAGGTGGTGGTCGTGACTAATACGGTGGTGGCGCCGTTGTATCTGGAAGGCGTCAGCCAGACCTTGCGCGATGCCGGCAAGAGCGTGCTGGAAATCATCCTGCCGGATGGCGAGGAAGAAAAGAACTGGGCTAGCCTGATGCAGATCTTCGATCGCCTGCTGGCGGCTAAATGTGACCGCAAGACCACCCTGATCGCCCTTGGCGGCGGCGTGATTGGCGACCTCACCGGTTTTGCCGCATCCGCCTACATGCGCGGCGTGCCCTTCGTGCAGATCCCGACCACCTTGCTGGCACAAGTCGATTCCTCGGTGGGCGGCAAGACCGGCATCAACCATCCTCTCGGCAAGAACATGATCGGCGCCTTTTACCAGCCGCAGGCGGTGATCGCCGATACCATGACCCTGCATAGCTTGCCGGAGCGTGAGCTGTCCGCCGGCCTCGCCGAGGTGATCAAGTACGGCGCCGTGATCGACGCCGAGTTTTTCAAATGGATAGAAAACAATATCGATAAGCTGATGGCGCGCGACAACGCCGCGCTGGCTTACGCGATCCGCCGTTCCTGCGAGCTGAAAGCCGACGTCGTGCGCCAGGATGAGCGCGAAGGCGGCTTGCGCGCG
This sequence comes from Collimonas pratensis, assembly GCF_001584185.1. Taxonomy (GTDB): domain Bacteria; phylum Pseudomonadota; class Gammaproteobacteria; order Burkholderiales; family Burkholderiaceae_D; genus Collimonas; species Collimonas pratensis. Next base: position 555,539 of record NZ_CP013234.1, read on the forward strand.
ATCCTGAATTTCGGCCATACCTTCGGCCACGCGATCGAATCAGGCCTCGGCTACGGCAAGTGGCTGCATGGCGAAGCGGTCGGTTGCGGCATGGTGATGGCGGCTGATCTGTCGCACCGCCTCGGCCATATCAATGCCGTCGACAAGGAAAGAGTGTGCGCGCTGGTGCGTGCCGCCGGCTTGCCGACCGAGGCGCCTAACCTGGGCGCCCAGCGCTGGCTGGAACTGATGCAGATCGACAAAAAGAACGAAGATGGCCAGATCAAGTTCATCCTGATGAAGCCGCTGGGCAGTCATCTGATCACCGGCGCGCCGCCAGAGGCGCTGCTGGCGACCCTCCAGCAACTCGCCTCCGGAGACCTGCCGCGATGAATCAAGAAACGTCTCTCGCTCCCTATGCCGCACATTCTGCGCAGTCGCGAGGACGTTTGTTTGCTGAAGAAACGCCCGGCTCGCGCACGGAATTCCAGCGTGACCGCGACCGTATTATCCATTGCACCGCATTCCGTCGGCTGGAATACAAGACGCAAGTATTCGTCAACCACGAAGGCGACCTGTTCCGCACGCGCCTGACGCACAGCATCGAAGTCGCGCAGATCGCCCGTTCGATCGCCCGCAACCTGCAATTGAACGAAGACCTGGTGGAAGCCATCTCGCTGGCCCATGATCTTGGCCATACGCCGTTCGGTCATGCCGGCCAGGATGCCTTGAATGACTGCATGGAGGCCCATGGCGGCTTCGAACACAATCTGCAGAGCCTGCGTGTGGTTGACAAGCTGGAGCAGCGCTATGGCGCGTTTGACGGCTTGAACCTGATGTTCGAGACGCGCGAGGGCATCCTCAAGCACTGTTCGCTGGCCAATGCCAAGAAACTGGGCGATATCGGCCAGCGTTTCATCCTGCGCAAGCAGCCGACGCTGGAAGCACAGGTGGCCAACCTGGCCGATGAGATCGCCTACAACAACCACGATATCGATGACGGCCTGCGTTCGGGTTTGCTGACCTTGGAGCAGATGAACCAGATCGATTTTTACGCGCAGCACAGCCGCCAGGTCGAGCAGCTGTTCCCGGGCCTGGGCGGGCGCAGGGCGATCAACGAAACCATCCGGCGCATGATCAACGCCTTGATCAGCGACCTGATCCAGACCTCGCAGCAGCGCATCCAGGATGCCCGCCTGCAGACAGTCGACGATGTGCGCAATGCGCCGCCGCTGATTGCCTTCTCCGACGGCATGGCGCAGCAAGCCGCCTTGCTGAAGCGCTTCCTGCGCGAAAACCTGTATCGCCACTACCTGGTCAACCGCATGACAGCCAAGGCGCGGCGCATCGTCGCCGAACTGTATGCCTGCTTCAGCGCCGAACCGTCATTGCTGCCGCCTGACTATCAGCTGGAGCAGCGCGGATCGAAACCATTGGAACCGCAGCAGCAGGCGCGCGAAATTGCCGACTATATCGCCGGCATGACTGACCGCTATGCCATTCGCGAACACCGGCGGCTATTCTTGGTGGATGAAGGACATCTGTAAGCGCCGCACGACGTAGTACTTTTGTTTCTTGATCGATTAACAAATCTGCGTAACAAACGAGTTGGGTTAGACTTTGACGTCGTCCACTTATTGTTCACTTCACTACTTCAAGGATCATCATGCGACCTTTCTATAAAACAGCAATCACATTGAGCCTGGCGGTAACGGCATCGGCGGCGTTTGCGCTGTCATTGAGCGACCTCAGCAACCAGGACGCCAGCAGCGGCTTGAAAGCCGCCCTGCAGAAAGGCGCCGACGTCGCTGTCTCCAAGCTGGGTGTCGAGAACGGCTTCCTGAACAACGACAAGGTCAAGATCGGCTTGCCCAGCGTGCTGGATAAAGCCATGCCTCTGCTGCGCATGACCGGCCAGGGCCAGAAACTGGACGACTTGGTGGTGTCGATGAACCATGCCGCGGAACAGGCAGTGCCCTTGGCCAAGCCCTTGCTGCTGAATGCTGTCAAGTCGATGTCGGTGACCGACGCCAAGAACATCCTGACCGGCGGCGATACGTCGGTGACCGATTTCTTCAAGCAGAAAACTTCGGCGCAGCTGGGCGAGAAATTCCTGCCTATCGTCAAAGGCGTGACCGATCGCAACGGCCTGTCGGCGCAATACAACTCGGTCATGGGACAAGTCGGCAAGACCGGCATGGTGCCGGCCCAGCAAAGCACGGTGGAAGGCTATGTCACGCAGCGCGCGCTGGACGGCTTGTACACCATCATCGGCGATGAAGAGAAGGCCATACGCCAGGATCCGGTCGGCGCCGGCAGCGCGATTATCGGCAAGGTGTTCGGCGCACTGAAATAAGCGCACCTTATAGCGATAAACAGTAATATGGTTTGAAAATAACAAAGGGCGCATTAACTGCGCCCTTGTTCATTCTATCGGCGCCAGCTAGTCAGCTGCAGCGCCCGGATTGGCGGCCGGTTCAGGTCGTGGCGGGGAGTTCTTCCGGCAGATGCTTGATCGCATCGTGCTGGTGATCCTGCATCTTGTCCTTGTACTTGATGACCTGGCGGTCGAGCTTGTCGACCAGGGTATCAATGGCGGCATAAAGATCGTGCGCAATGCTTTCGGCATGCAAATCTTTTCCCTTTACGCGCAGAGTGATGTCGGCTTTTTGACGCTTTTCTTTTTCAGTGATCTTGTCGACGCTCAGGATCACGCTGATATCGATGACCTGGTCGAAATGGCGTTTGATACGCTCTAGTTTGCTTTGTACATATTCGCGAATGGCGGGGGTTACCTCGAGGTGATGCCCACTGATGGTGAAGTTCATACAGCGCTCCTATCAAGAATATTGCTGGCGGTTCTGAACAGACTGCGTTGAATCTTTAGGCGAACAATCCGCAGGGGACTGTCCTGGCAAGAATCGTTGAATTACAAACAGCCGTGATGTCCGAACATAGCAAGGGTAAGCTTAACAATCAAACCAGAAAAAACTACAAGGCCTTGCGCAGATTAACAGACGGAATTTTTAGTGCTTCGCGATATTTTGCGACGGTGCGGCGAGCGACCACCATACCTTGTTCCGCAAGCATGTCGGCAATCTTGCTGTCAGAGAAAGGATTTCTTGAATCTTCCGCTCCTATGAGTTGCTTAATGAGTGCCCTGATTGCTGTTGAGGAAGCCTCTCCACCTGCCTCAGTAGCAACATGGCTGCCGAAGAAATACTTTAGTTCAAACATCCCGTGGGGAGTGAGCATGTATTTCTGAGTGGTCACACGTGAAATAGTACTCTCGTGTAGACCCAGTGTATCAGCTATTTCACGCAACACAAGCGGGCGCATGGCGACCGCGCCGTGGGAAAAGAAGTTCCTTTGACGTTCTACAATCGCTTGTGCAACGCGCAAAATGGTGTCGAAGCGCTGCCGCATATTCTTGATCAGCCACTTGGCTTCCTGTAGCTGCGAAGTGAGTGCGCCGTCGCCCTTGCTTTGCTTGAGAATGTTGGCATACAGGACATTTACCCGCAGTCTTGGCATGACGTCATTGTTCAGCATCACCTGCCAGCCTTGCTTGCTGCGCCTGACGATCACGTCCGGCACCACATAGTCGGAGGCGTTGCCAGCGAAGGGCGCGCCGGGATGAGGATTGCACTGCTTGATGACGGTTTGCGCTTCACGCAGGTCCTCGTCGTCGCAATCCAGGGCTTTCTTGATTTTATTGAAATCGCGCTGCGCAAACAGCACCAGATGTTCTTGCACAATCGCCAACGCCAGGCGGCGCGTGACGAATGGCACTTTGACAAAACGCTTGATCTGCAAGCCCAGGCATTCCGGCGCGTTGCGCGCGCCGACCCCGGCCGGATCGAAGCTCTGCACCATCTTCAGCGCCATCGACAGCTCTTCGAGGGCGATCTCCAGCTCAGGCGGCAAACGCTCCAGGATTTCTTCCAGCGACTCTTCCAGGTAACCGTTATCGTCCAGCGCATCGATCACGAGCTCGACCAGCGCGCGGTCGCGCAAGTCGCGCATGGCTTCGCGCATCTGCTGCAGCAGATGTTCGCGCAGCGTCGATTCATGCGCTTCCAGCTGCGGCCGCGCGTCTTCATCGTCCGAGCTTTTCGCGCTGCGCGAGATATCGTCGAAACTCCAATCGCTGTCGCTATTGTCAGAGCTGCTGTCGGCGGCTGCCGGCGTTTCCAGGCTGGCTTCGCTCTCGGTCGGCGAGCTGCTGACTTCGCTGTCGCCGGTAGGCGCTTCCATGGTCGACGCGGTGCCGCTGATGGCGCCGTCCGCCAGCAGCCGCACTGAATTGTCGAGCGGATCGTCGACCCGTTCGAGCATCGGATTGTCCGACAGGATCTGTTCCAGTTCCTGATGCAACTCGAGCGTGGACAGCTGCAGCAGGCGGATCGACTGCTGCAGCTGAGGCGTCAGCGCAAGATGTTGAGAGGTGCGTAGCTGGAGTGATTGTTTCATGGCTTCCGTGCGGACAATTCACTTCTGTTATTTGTTGTACGGAGTCTAAGTACCGCGCTGGCGCGGCGAATTAATCTGCCTGCATTTACATCGTTCTTACATCGTGAAGCTACATGCGGAAATGCTCACCCAGATAGACTCGCCGCACCGATTCGTCGGCGATGATGTCGTCCGGACTGCCGCTGGCCAGCACGCTGCCCTGGTTGATGATGTAGGCGCGGTCGCAGATGCCCAGCGTTTCGCGCACATTATGATCGGTGATCAGGACGCCGATGCCGCGTTCCTTGAGGAAGCGGACGATGCGCTGGATTTCGATCACGGCGATCGGATCGATCCCGGCGAACGGTTCATCCAGCAGCACGAAGCGCGGATTGGTGGCGAGCGCGCGGGCGATTTCGACGCGCCGGCGTTCGCCGCCGGAGAGCGACAAGGCCTGGTTCTCGCGCAGTTTTTCGATCTGCAATTCGTGCAGCAGCTTGTTGAGCTGTTCATCGATTTCTGCCTTGCTGAGCGCCTTGCCGTTGGGACGCTGCAGTTCCAGCACGGCGCGGATATTGTCTTCCACCGTCAGCTTGCGGAACACCGATGCTTCCTGCGGCAGGTAGGACAAGCCCAGCACCGCGCGGCGATGGATCGGCAGGCGTGAAATATCGACGCCGTCGAGGTCGATCTCGCCGCCGTCCGAAGGCACCAGGCCGACGATCATGTAGAACGAGGTGGTCTTGCCGGCGCCATTTGGCCCCAGCAAACCGACCACTTCGCCGCAGCGGACTTCGAGCGAGACGTCGTGCACCACCTGGCGCGCGCCGTAGCTCTTCTGCAGGCCCTTGACGATCAGCGTGCTTGGGGCGCTCATTGCGGCGCCTTTGGCCGTGGCTGGATGACGGCGCGGATGCGGCCGGCGCCGGGCTGGCTGACGCCGTTGACGGTGTTGTTGACGGAATAGAATTCGGTGCGGCTGTCGTAAGAAATGAACTCGCCGTTGACTTCGTCGGTCGGCTTGTCGCCTTGCAGGCGGCGCATCTGCGCCTTGGAAAACAGCTTGGTGATTTCAGTCTTGCCATCGTATTCGATGCGTTCGGCATGGCCGTCGATCCACAGGTCCGGACCGCCGTCGCGCTTCTGGCGGAAGGTTGCCAGCTTGCCTGGGTCCGCATACAGGGTGGCGAACTGATAGCCGGAAGGATCGGTGGTCACGACGACGCGGTCGGCTTTCATGATCAGCGTGCCGCGGGTCAGGACGACATTGCCGGTAGCGACGTTGACCTGCTTGACGTCGTCGTAGGTCAGGGTGTCGGAGTCGATCAGGGTCGGCTTCTCGGAATCGGCTTTTTCTGCGTGAGCGACGCCGATGGCGCCAAGCAGCAGCAGAGAGAGAAAAAATATTCGTTTCATGAAAAATCCTGGGTAATGAATCGGGAGCTGCATTATCTTGCCTTGCTGGCCTGCTATTTTGCTGCTGCACGCGGCGCGCTGCGCAAGACGCCATGCACCTTGCTAAACAGCTTCAGTTCGCGTGTGGAGTTATTGAAATGCATGCCGGTGCCGTTCAAGGTCGACAGGCCCAAGGTGAGTTCCACCGGCTTGTCGGTTTCCATGATGTCGTCGTCCGGCAATAGCAGCAAATATTCGGATTTCAGATGAAAATTGTCGGCCAGCGGGGTCTTCGGCCGGTCGGCGTTGACATTCTCGTACAGATGCACCTTGCTGTTATTGTCTTCGATCATGGCGCGGTTGGCGACCAGGTTCATCGGCGGCTTTTCCTTATCCAGGCTGTGGATCACCGGCTTTTGCACATCGAAGGAATCGTTGACAGGATTGTGCGTCAGCCGGTCGCCCGAGATGTTGTAGCGCGGCTGGCCGTTGGGCGCCATCTGCACGTAGTTGAAATGCTCGACGTAGTAATCCGGTTCGGTGCGCGCCGGCTTCGGCAGCGAATCTTCGGTATTCTTGTGCATGACCTGCAACAGCCAGAAGCTGCCCAGGGCCAGCAGGATGAACAATACCAGCAGCAGCATGAAGCGAAAGCGGTAAGTGGTGCGGAGATTTTTCATGCCGGGGTTTCACCTGTCCGGTCGCTGCGCAGATAGGCCGCCAGCGTGGCGTCGTAGGTATTCTGCACCTGCATGATCAGGTCGCAGATTTCGCGCGCCGCGCCGTGGCCGCCGCTGGCCTGCGTCACGTAATGCACGCGTGAACGGACGTCGCGATGGCCGTTCGGTACGCTGACCGCGAAGCCGGCCTGCGACAAGATAGGCAAGTCGATCACATCGTCGCCGATGAAGCCGCAATCGGCGGCGCTCAGCTGCAATTGTTCCAGCAGTTTGACAAACGCCGCGTACTTGTCGTGCACGCCTTGCTGCACATGGGCGATGCCGAGGTCGCTGGCGCGGCGGCTGACGATGGCCGACTGCCGTGCGCTGATGATGGCGGTGGCGACACCGCTTTGCTGCAATTGCTTGATACCGTGGCCGTCCAGCGCATTGAAGCGTTTGAGCTGTTCGCCGTCGGCGCCGTACAGCAGGCCGCCGTCGGTCAGGATGCCGTCGACATCGAAAATCATCAGGCGCACGCGCGCCGCGCGCGCTCTGGAATCGGCGCTCAGCGTAGCAACGCCCGAGGCGGCTGCAGTCATATCGGCACCGCTGCGCGGCAAAGTGGCTGTCATCAGATCACCTTGGCGCGGGTCAGGTCATGGATATGCAGGGCGCCGACCAGCTTGCCGCTGGCGTCGGTCACCAGCAGCTGGTTGATGCGGTACTGCTCCATCATCTGCACGGCGTCCACCGCCAGCTGATCGGCGCCTATGGTGCGCGGATTGGCGTGCATGACGTCGGCGATGGTGAGCTTGGTGAAATCCTGCACCTGCTCGATCAGGCGGCGCAGGTCGCCGTCGGTAAACACGCCGACGGCATGGAAATTTTCATCCACCACCGCGGTCATGGCGATACCCTTGCGGGTGATTTCCAGCAGCGCCACCGATAGCGAAACCTCTGCCGTCACTACCGGAATCGCATCGCCGCTGCGCATGACGTCGCGCACATGAGTCAGCAGGCGCCGTCCCAGCGCGCCGCCCGGATGCGAGCGGGCGAAGTCTTCTTCACGGAAGCCGCGCGCGTCCAGCAGCGCCACCGCCAGGGCGTCGCCCATGGCCAGGGTGGCGGTGGTGCTGGCGGTCGGTGCCAGGTTCAAGGGACAGGCTTCTTGCGCCACAGCCACGTTCAGGTGCACATTGGCGAGTTGCGCCAGCGCCGAGTCCGGCTTGCCGGTCATGGCGATCAGGGTCGCGCCCATGCGCTTGATGATAGGGACAATCGCCATCAGCTCGGCGGTTTCGCCAGAGTTGGAAATGGCGATGAAAGTATCGTGCTCGGTCACCATGCCGAGATCGCCATGCGCTGCTTCGGCGGGATGGATGAACAGGGCCGGGGTACCGGTTGACGACAGCGTAGCGGCGATCTTGCGTGCGATATGGCCGGATTTTCCTATGCCGGAGACCACCACCCGGCCGCTGCAGCCGAGCAGCAAGGCGATGGTCTGGGCGAAAGGATCATCGTGAGCGTCGGAAATCCGGTTTTTCAATGCAATGATGGCATCGGCTTCGATTTGCAGGGTGCTGCGGGCAAGCTCCAGCGCACGTCCGGCGTCGAACGCAACGGGCAAGGTTTTGGGTGAATTTGGGGCGTCGGGTAGAGTCATCCCGAAAGTATAAACGAAATCCCAAAGCAAAAAACTTGCCAGTCTCGTTCGGCTTCAATTAATCTGTGTTCAGCCTTTACGGTTTTGGTCTTGCTGCAACATAATATTAGCATTCAGTTAATTTAAAATTTAGGCGCGCATGCTTTCCGGACTTGAACTGACAATTTTGCTGCTGGGCTCGGCGGTGCTGGGCGTGGTGGCTTTCCGCAGTTTCCACTTGCCGCCGATGCTGGGCTATCTGGTGGTGGGGATCCTGATCGGCCCGCACGCGCTCGGCTTTGCCGAAGACAACGCCACCACCCACGCGCTGGCGGAATTCGGCGTGGTGTTCCTGATGTTCTCGATCGGCCTCGAATTTTCCCTGCCGAAGCTGACGGCGATGCGCCACATCGTGTTCGGCCTCGGCATGGCGCAGGTGCTGCTGACTATCGGCGCCACCATGCTGTTCAGCTGGATGACGGCGCTGATCCTGCCGCAATATGTCAATATCAGCTGGCAGGGGGCGTTCGCCCTGGGTGGCGCGCTGACCATGTCGTCCACCGCCATCGTCTCCAAGCTGCTGACGGAAAGAATGGAGCTGGAGAGCGAGCACGGACGCCGCATCATCGGCATCCTGCTGTTCCAGGACCTGGCGCTGGTGCCGCTGCTGATCGTGGTGCCGGCGCTGGCCGAGCACAGCGGCAACCTGCTGGCGACGCTGGCCTGGGCCAGCGGCAAGGCGGTGCTGGTGCTGGCGCTGCTGCTGTTCTTCGGCCAGAAGCTGATGCGGCGCTGGTTCCAGATCGTGGTGCGGCGCCGTTCGCAAGAACTGTTCATGCTGAACCTGCTGCTGATCACCCTGGCGGCAGCCTGGATTACCGAGCGTGCCGGCCTGTCGCTGGCGCTGGGCGCCTTCATCGCCGGCATGCTGATCTCGGAAACCGAATACAAGCACCAGGTGGAAGAAGACATCAAATCCTTCCGCGACGTGCTGCTGGGCCTGTTCTTCATCACCATCGGCATGCTGCTCAACCTGCGCCTGGTGATGGAACACTGGTGGCTGGTATTGCTGCTACTGATCGGCCCGGTGCTGCTCAAGTTCGCGCTGATCGCCGGCCTCGCCAAAATTTTCCGTTCTTCTACCGGTGTAGCGCTGCGCACCGGGCTGGCGCTGGCGCAGGCCGGTGAATTCGGCTTCGTGCTGCTGAACCAGGCCGGCGGCCTGCAGCTGGTCGATCCTTTGCTGGTGCAGCTGATTCTGGCCTCGATGGTGCTGTCGATGCTGGCGGCGCCATTCATCCTGGCCAAGTCCGACGCCATCGTCATGAAGCTGTCGGCCAATGAATGGATGATGCAATCGCTGGCGCTGACCCAGATCGCCACCCGCACCATGTCGACCAAGAAGCATGTGATCATTGCCGGCTTCGGCCGCAGCGGTCAGAGCCTGGCCAAGCTGCTGGAAGAAGAGGGTATCGGCTATCACGCCCTGGATCTGGATCCGGACCGGGTGCGCGATGCGCGCGCCGCCGGCGCCCACGTTTCCTACGGCGACGCCTCGCGCCGCGAGAGCCTGGTGGCGGCCGGGGTGCACCGCGCCGCCGCTCTGGTCATCACTTACGCCAGTACGCCGTCTGCCTTGAAGGTCTTGCATCACGTCAGCGAACTGGCGCCGACTTTGCCGGTAATCGTGCGCAGCTACGACGACACCGATCTCGACAAGCTGCGCGCCGCCGGCGCTACCGAGGTGGTGCCGGAAGCACTGGAAGGTAGCCTGATGCTGGCCTCGCATGCGCTGGTCATGCTGGGCGTGCCGCTGCGGCGCGTGGTGCACCGGGTGCAGGCCTCGCGCGATGAGCGCTATGCCTCCCTGCGCGGCTTTTTCCACGGCGTCGACGATGCGCCGGACGCTGCCGATCATTTGCAGGTGCGCCTGCATACGGTGGCGCTGCCGGACGGCGCCCGGGCGATCGGCCGCAGCCTGGCCTGGCTGGGGTTGCCCGAAATGGGGGCGGAAATCACCGCTTTGCGGCGCGGACGCAGCGGCATCGCCATTACGCCGGAGGCGGTGTTGCAGGCGGGAGACATTGTTGTCCTGCGCGGCGCGGCGGAAGCGATCTCGCGCGCCGAGGGACGTTTGCTGCAGTCATGGAGCAGCGCCAGCCAGCACAGCGACGAAGATCTTTGAAATAAGCCGGTGTTATCCGGGATTGCCGGAATTTCCGGGAAGACAACACAAAATGCCAGTCCGGATTGTGCCTTTGTAAAATATTTTAAATAATACCCATTCTCATTCAATCGGCATTTACAATACCCATCTTTTAAGAGCAGGTGTGGGATTGTGAAAAAGGCGCTACGTCACTGGTTGGTCAAATTGCACCGCTACAGCGGCTTGCTGCTGTCCCTGTTCATCGTCATGGCCGGCCTGACCGGCGCTGCGCTGGCCTTCAACGATGAAATCGACGCCTGGCTCAATCCGCAGTTCTACCACCTTGCAGCAAGCGGACCGCACCAGCCCATCGATGCGCTGGCGGCCAAGGTCGCCCATGATTATCCGCAGGCCCGTTTAGCCTTCTTCTCAACGGAGGCGGATGCCGACGCGCCGCTGCAGGCAAGGCTGCGCGCGCGTCATGAAGATGAAGCGCTGGCAGTCGACACGGTGTTCATCGATCCGGTCACCGCCGCGGTGGTTGGCGAGCGCAACACCAAGGCAGTCGGCCTGGGACCGCAAAACCTGATGCCCTTCCTGTTCCGCCTGCATCGCTACCTGCTGCTGGATAAACCCGGCGCTATCATTTCCGGCAGCCTCGGCCTGCTGTGGCTGGCGACGCTGCTGATCGGCTTTGCACTGGCCTGGCCCAAGCATCGCAGCGGCTGGCGCAAGGCACTCTCGATCAAGCGCGGCGCCGGCAGTTTCCGCCTGATGTATGACTTGCACCGTTCGGTGGGATTAGTGGCCGGCGTGCTGCTGGTGGTGACCGCCTTCACCGGCGCCGTGATGAACTTGCCGGATGTGGCGCGGCCAATAGTCGCCAGCCTGTCGCCCCTGACGAAACCGCCGAAGTCTTCGGCGCATGAAGGCAAGCCGCAAATCAGCTGGCAGCAAGCGCTGGAATCGGCGCAGGCCAGCTTGCCGCAGTCGGTGCCGGTACGTATCGCGCGTGACGACAAGCACGGCCTGTATCAGATCCGCTTGCTCAAGCACAGCGATATCCAGGATAGCGGCAGCGTGCGGGTCTTCGTCGATGCCGTCGACGGCCAGGTGCTGCGCTCGCTCGATCCTCTCAAGGGCTCGGCCGGCGACGCTTTTATCGGCGTCCAGTACGGTCTGCACACTGGTCAGCTGCTAGGCTTGCCGGGCAAGATACTGGTCGCTTTCCTGGGTTTGCTGCCGCTGTTGTTTACGATTACCGGCATCGCCATCTGGCTGAAAAAACGCAAGTCGGAAATGATTGTGCGTGCCCGCCATTTGCACAAGGCCTGACCAGCGCCGAGCTATTTCTTTTGCCGCAACCGGCCATAAAGCCAGCCGGTCTTGCTGCCGCTGAGCGTCAGCGCCATCTGCTGGCGCGCCACAGGCAGGCGGCAGACCGGACCGAGGGCGATATCGCGCAAGGTGCTGGCGATGCGCGAGTCGGATTGAAAGAAGGGCGTCAACAGCTTGCTGGCGCCCTGGTAGTAGCGCAAATGGGGACGGCGTCGTTGCGAATACAGCGCCAGCGCCGGCTCCACCTGTGAACTGTCGGCAAAACACTGCGCCAGCGTCATGGCATCGACCAGCGCCAGGTTGGCGCCTTGCCCCAGTTGCGGGCTGGTGGCATGGGCGCAATCGCCAATGCAGACCACGCGGCCCTCGTGCCAGTGACGCATTTGCACATCGGCATAGCGCGCGAAGGTCAGTTGTTCCGGTCTGTGTATATGTTCCAGCACCGGCGCTACCGCAGGCGCCAGCGCCAGCACGGTTTTCTTCCATGCCGCCAGGCCTTGTTCCTGCCAGTGCTGCAGACGGTCCGCGCGCAAGCTCCAGAACAGACTCAGAATCGGCTGCGTCATTTCCTGATAGGCGAAACCGGTCGGCATCAATCCCAGCATCTGCTGCGCATGGTGAAACCACTGGCGCAAGCCGCCTTGTGTCAGGCCGTCGTCCGGCACCAGCGCCCACAATGCGCCCCACGGGTAGGGCGTCACCTTGTGCGGAATCGCCAGCGCCGCCCGCAAGTCCGAGCGGGTGCCGTCGGCAATCACGGCGCAGTCGAATTCGCCGGCTATGGCCTCGCTGCTGCCCGGGGCCGGATCGCGTGAAAACAGCAGGGCCTGGCCGCCGCGCTGTTCTACGCGCGAGATATTGATGCCGCTGCAAACCTTGATCGCGGCCGTCTTCAACGCTTCCCACAATACCGAGAACAAGGCGCCGCGATGCAGGCCGAGGCCGAACGCTTGCGCGTCATGATGCCGGTAGTGCACATCGAGCACGGTGCGGCCGCCGGCGGTAGTGCCGAACAGACGGTGGTTGCGGGCGCCGTGCGCCAGGATAGGTTCCAGCAATCCAAGTGCCTCCAGCACATGCATGCCCGTAGGCTGCAGCAGGATGCCGGCGCCGACCGCGCTCGGTTGCGCCACGCGCTCGAACAGCGTGACCTGATGGCCGGCGCGCGCCAGGAACAGCGCGCTGGCGGCGCCCGCGGTGCCGCCGCCGATGATGGCTATACGCTGCATGCTGGGAATTTCCCGAAGTGTAATTAGCTGCTCAGCAGGATATCTTCTGAGGCGGCGGAGCGGCTGCCTGGTACCGGCGGATTGCTTTTCCCATGATAGGCAAACACCACCGATTCCTTGACGCTTTCGGTATTGTTGCGGCCGGCGGCATGGAACAGGCCACTATGGAAAAACACCACGTCGCCCTGCTGCAGTTCCACCGATTTCCCCTGCGCAAACAGGGCCTGGTTGGCTGCCACTTCCGGGCGCAGGAAATCCAGTTCATCCATTTGTTCGGTTTTGATATCGAAGCGGTGCGAGCCTGGAATGAAGCGCAGGCCACCGTTGTTGACGTTTTCGCTATCCAGCGCCAGCCATACTGAAATCAATTCGTTGCGCGGGAACGACCAGTAGCGGATATCGCGATGCCAGCCGGTCGCGGTGCCGAAATGCGGATGTTTGGTCATCACGCAATTATGGTGCGACAAGGTCAGGCAGACCGCTTCGCCCAGCAGCAGCTCCAGCATTGCCACCAGCTGCGGATTGCGAGCCCAGGCGCGATAGCTGTCGTCACGCTGGTAGGCATTGCGCAAGCGGCGCGCGGTGCGGCCGCCGATGCTGTCGAGCGACTTCGGCGCGCCGGCGTAGCCGACTTCGGATTCGTATTCCAGCGGCGCCACTGCCTGCGCCAGGTGGGCGTTGGTGGTGGCCGCCATCAATTCGCAATCGGCAGTCGCGACCAGGCGCGGCAAAATCAGAAAACCATCTTTTTCAAAAGCGTCGATCTGCGCTGCAGTCAGCGCCGGGGTAGTGTTGGTAGACATCGTTATCTCGCGCTTTTAATCTGTGGCACTCCCGGCTTCGCGGGCCGGGAATGTCAATTTTATTTTTTCTTCGGTTTTTCCAGCAAGGGTCCCAGGTACTTGCCGGTGACGCTGGCCGGGTTCGCCGCCACCTGCTCCGGTGTGCCGGTAGCGATGATGCGGCCGCCGCCGGCGCCGCCTTCCGGGCCAAGATCGATCAGCCAGTCGGCGGTCTTGATGACATCCAGGTTGTGCTCGATGATGACCACGGTATTGCCTTGGTTGCGCAGGCGGTGGATCACTTTCAATAGTAGGTCGATGTCGTGGAAGTGCAAGCCGGTAGTCGGCTCATCCAGGATATACAGGGTGCGGCCGGTATCGCGTTTGGACAGTTCCAGCGACAGCTTGACGCGCTGCGCCTCACCGCCGGACAGCGTGGTGGCGCTCTGGCCGAGGCGGATATAGCCGAGGCCGACATCCAGCAGCGTATGCAGCTTGCGCGCGATCACCGGCACAGGCTTGAAGAACTCATAAGCTTCTTCCACCGTCATGCCCAGCACTTCGGTGATGCTCTTGCCCTTGTAGTGCACTTCGAGCGTTTCACGGTTGTAGCGCTTGCCGTGGCAGACGTCGCACGGTACATAAACGTCCGGCAGGAAGTGCATTTCGACCTTGATCACGCCGTCGCCCTGGCAGGCTTCGCAGCGGCCGCCCTTGACGTTGAACGAGAAACGGCCGGCGTTGTAGCCGCGTTCCTTGGCCATCGGCACGGTCGAGAACAGATCGCGGATCGGCGTGAACAAGCCGGTGTAAGTCGCCGGATTGGAGCGTGGCGTACGACCGATAGGGGCCTGGTCGACCGAGATCACTTTGTCGAAATGCTCCAGTCCGCCTATCGATTCATGCGCCGCCGGTTCCGCCTGCGAGCCATACAAGTGGCGGGCGGCAGCGTGATACAGCGTGTCGTTGACCAGCGTCGACTTGCCCGAACCGGAAACACCGGTGACGCAGGTCAGCAAGCCGACCGGCAAGTTCATGGTGACGTTCTTCAGGTTGTTGCCGGTGGCGCCGGTAATGATGAACTGACGGTCCGGATCGGCCGGCGTGCGCTTCTCCGGCACGGCGATTTTCAAGGTGCCGTTGAGGTACTTCGCGGTCAGCGATTTCTTGCTTTTGAGGATCTGCTCCAGCGTGCCTTCGGCGATCACTTCGCCGCCATGCACGCCTGCGCCCAGGCCCATGTCGACCACATAGTCGGCGGTGCGGATCGCATCTTCGTCATGCTCCACCACCAGCACGCTGTTGCCGATGTCGCGCAGATGGCGCAGGGTTTCGATCAGGCGGTCGTTGTCGCGCTGGTGCAAGCCGATCGACGGCTCGTCCAGCACATACATGACGCCGGTCAGGCCGGAGCCGATCTGCGACGCCAGGCGGATGCGCTGCGCTTCGCCACCGGACAATGTGTCGGCGCTACGTTCCAGCGACAGGTAATCAAGGCCGACATTGTTGAGAAAGGTCAGGCGGGAGACGATTTCCTTGATGATGCGGTCGGCGATTTCCTTCTTGGCGCCGGTCAGCTTCAGTTTTTCAAAGAAGGTCAGCGTTTCGCGCAAGGGCGTCGCCGCGACTTCGTAAATGGCGCGTTCCTGTTTGCCGTTGCCGACCTTGACGAAGCGCGCTTCGACACGCAGCCGGGCACCATGGCAGGACGGGCATTCCTTTTCATTGATGAACTTGGCCAGTTCTTCCTTGACCGCCATTGAATCGGTTTCGCGATAACGGCGCTGCAGATTGTTGACCACGCCTTCAAACGTGTGTTCCTTGATGACAGTGCGGCCGCGCTCGTTGACATAGCTGAACGGAATGGTTTCCTTGCCGGAGCCGTACAGCACTGCCTGCTGGGCTTTTTCCGGCAGCTTTTCAAACGGCACGTCGATATCGAAATCGTAATGCGCGGCGATGCTGGTCAGCATCTGGAAATAGAATTGGTTGCGCCGGTCCCAGCCTTTGACAGCGCCACTAGCCAGCGACAGGTTAGGGAAGGCGACGATGCGCTTGGGATCGAAAAATTCGATATGGCCGAGACCGTCGCATTCCGGGCAAGCGCCCATCGGATTGTTGAAGGAGAACAGGCGCGGCTCCAGCTCTTGCAGCGAATAGCCGCAGATCGGGCAGGCGAACTTGTTCGAATACACGTGCTCGGCGCCGCTGTCCATCTCCAGCGCGACCGCACGGCCTTCTGCCAGGCGCAATGCAGTCTCGAAACTTTCCGCCAGGCGCTGCTTGACGTCAGCCTTGACCTTCAGGCGGTCGATGACGACGTCGATAGTGTGCTTCTCGGTCTTCTTCAGCTTGGGCAGGTCGTCGACTTCATAAATCTTGGCGGTGCCGGTGCCGCTCTGGATGCGGAAGCGCACGAAGCCCTGGGCCTGCATCTGCTCAAACAGGTCGACATGCTCACCCTTGCGATTGGCCACCACCGGCGCCAGGATCATCAGCTTGGTGTCTTCCGGCATGGCCAGCACGGCATCCACCATCTGCGACACCGATTGCGCCGCCAGCGGCTTTTCCGGATGGTCCGGGCAATACGGCGTGCCGACGCGCGCATACAGCAGGCGCAGGTAATCGTGGATCTCGGTCACCGTGCCGACGGTAGAACGCGGATTGTGCGAAGTGGCTTTCTGCTCGATCGAAATCGCCGGCGACAAGCCTTCGATCAGGTCGACATCCGGCTTCTCCATCAGCTGCAGGAACTGGCGCGCATAGGACGACAGCGATTCGACATAGCGCCGCTGGCCTTCCGCATACAGCGTATCGAACGCTAGCGACGATTTGCCGGAACCCGACAAGCCGGTGATCACGATCAGTTTGTTGCGAGGTAAATCCAGATTGATGTTCTTGAGGTTATGCGTACGTGCACCCCGAATGCGGATTTCTTCCCGATTTTTATCCATCTACAGCTTTCAGCGTGAGTTTAAGGCCGTGTTGGCTTGTTGGAATTGCAATTTTCACGTCTGAAAGGCCTGCTGGTGCCGCTGGCGGGGCTGGTTAGCCCGATGTCAGCCCGGCGGGGCAATGCCATATCAAACGGATCAACCTGACACTATATCAGGGTAGGGGTATTTGGGTTTGGCCGGCCGCTCTTGCCGCCGGCGGCGCTGCAGATATGGATAGCTTTTGTGCCGCTGGATGACTCTCGACGCGATCGCCGCCGCGCTCTGGAAAGCAGCGCGACGGTGATGGAAGGCAGGTAAATCAGAACGCTGGGGCTTAACGTGCAAAATCCGCCGTGTTCGTGACGAAGGCATTCAGGTTGCCGATATTCAGGCTGCCGAAGCCGGTCACCGCATCCCAGCCCTTGGCGGCCTTGAAGCCATAGGAGCTGCTGTAGCCGTTGGTGCCGGAAGTCACGTCATGCAGCAGCGAGGCGTTGGCTGCCAGCGGGAAGTACTTGTAGAAGCTGGCGGCCGGGAAGCCCAAGCCGTTGGCATTGGCTGATTGCAGGCGCGCCCACACGCCGGTGAAGATCGGCGCTGCCAGGCTGGTGCCGCCAACCGTGTACAGATTGCCGTTCTGGTTGGTGGTGCTGCCATTGATGACCAGGTTGGCGCCGCTGGCGCTGGCGGCGTCGAAGGCGATGTCCGGCAAGCCGCGGGTGGTGGCGCCGGAGGCGGTCACGCCGGACTGGTAGCTTGGCGCGGCTTCGTACTTGCTGTAGCCGCCGCCGGTGGCCCAGATGCGTTTAGTGTTGTCGACATCGCCGGCAGCGTCGTACTGGCCGATCGCCCGCAAGCCTTCATTCCAGACGATTTCGCTGCTGTAAGCGCCGGCGTTGGTGTACAGGGCGGTGCCGCCGACCGCGATGACGTAGGGCGAACTGGCAGGTTCGCTGACATCATAGGTCGACTTGTTCTTCGGCACGCCAGGCGCGCCGGAAATCGAACTGACCTGGCAGTTGTAGGCGCCGGCATCGCCGGTCGATACCGAGAATGTCTGCCCTTGCGCAACCGCCTGCTTGAAGATGTTGTCGTCGGCTGCCTGCGTGCCGTCGCTGTTGGCGGCTGCTTCGCAAGCGCCGAGCGAGACATTGATGACCTTGGCCAGGTTATCCGACACGGCCTGGTTGTAGGAAGCGGTGATGCTGCTGAACTGCATGTCTGGCGATGCGTAGAAAATCAGCTGTTGCACCGCGCCGCCGGTAGTGCCGGCGATGGTCTGGCTGTCGAGGTTCCATTCGACCATGCCGGAGGTGTCGCTGTAGTCGCTGCCGTCGGCGCCGGTTTGCACGACGTTGGTGTTGATGGCGGCAAAATTATTGCTGTCGGTGAAGGTGTTCAGGTCAGAAATAGTCTGCGTCAGGTCGCCTTCGGAAATCACGGCGACAGTCGTGTTCGACGCGGTCGGCGTGCTGCCGGCGTTATAGATGCCTGGGAATTCGGCAGGGCTATGTGAGGTTTGTACCGGCGTTGCATTGGTGCGTGCCTTGGCCAGCACGGCTGCGCGGGCCTGTTGTGGTGCTTGCATGACAAAGTTGGTATGGGCCAGTTCGACGTTCTGCAGGCCGAGCACCGAGCCGACGATATGGCCCAGGGCTGCCGGCACCTGTGCGGCGTCGGTATTGGCGAACACCGGGCGGCCGTCTTGCTGGAAGCGTTTCAGCGCAGTATGGAAGCCGGCTTGCACGGTGGCTGCCGTGCCGGAAGCTGACACCAGTTGGCGATTTGGCGCGACTTTGATATTCACGAAGCCGGCCTTGCGCAAGTGCGCCACCACGGTCGCGACATCTTTTTCAGTAGGTGCATATTCTGCCTTGAACTGGGCCGGCGTCAAATACTTGCGGTGAGCTGTGCTGCCTGGCGTGTGCAGGTCTTTCAGGAATTGGTCGAGCTTGGCTTCGTTACGCAGGTTCAGGCTCAGTGTGACGTGAACCGGCTCGCCTTGCGCCATTTGCACTGCGGCTTCAGCCGGTGTCTGAACGCTGGCGTCGACCGCGCTGCTTTTCTGTTTCGCCTGCACTTGCGGCAGGAAGGCCTTGGTCTTGGTGGCGACCCAGCTGTCATCGGCTGCGGCGTGCGCTACGCCGGACAAGGATGCGAACGCCAGCGACAGCGCCAATGACAATGCCGAGGCACGGGGAATCGCAAAGCCCGCTGCCGATTTTCTTGCCGATGTCTGCACTGCTGTTTTCGTTACTGTTTCGGATTTCATGCGCTTATTCCTCTTGAATAGAACAACCGATAAAGGACGCCGCTTTCCCTGCAAGGCAATCCGCCCTGCACAGGTTGACCTGGCGCTGGAGCCTGCGTCGCCGGCGGCGATGCAGGAGATAACGGAGATCAGTCCGTTAAGGGGTTGGCGGCAGCGTCAACGCTGCCTGTGCCGGAATGGGGGAGCTGCTGCCACGAGGCGCAGCTGGCCGCGCGCAGGCGGCGACTGGAACAGGATGGAGACGCATCGTTGCGTGAAAATCATGGGATTTCCCTCTTGAGGATGAACAACACCGTAGCGACTCTTATGGAGTCCTACTAGTTATGCCAATCGAAATGGGAAAAGGGGTCATGCTTTTGGGAAATATTTGAACAGATCTGTCTAATATTTGTAAACAAATGTTAAAGCCGGTTTTGTGGCCGGCGCAAGCGCCGGAAAGTCCATGGCAAAACATCAAGGCGCGCGGCGTAATCGTTACGGTCCGGCATGCGCGCCGGTTGTGGCCCATCCATTCCCTGCTACTATATTGGGTTTGGATCTTCGTTCCGGCGCTGCTTCGGCGTCGTCCTCTGGTAATAGCTCAACATGAATAATCCGTCCTCCATTCCCGACAGCGACGCCGGCAGCGGCATGAGCCGCGCCGAAGTCAAGGCGAGCGCCTCGCTGGCATCGATCTTTGCCTTGCGCATGCTGGGCCTGTTTCTGATCCTGCCGGTGTTCGCGGTGCACGCCAAGACGCTGCCCGGTGGTGACAGCGTAGCGCTGGTCGGCCTGGCGATGGGCATTTACGGCCTGGCGCAATCGTTCGGACAAATTCCTTTCGGCGTCGCCTCGGATAAATACGGCCGCAAGAAGATCATCGTCACCGGCCTGATCCTGTTTGCGCTGGGGTCGTTCATTGCCGCCGGCGCCGAGAATATCTATTGGGTCATCATCGGCCGCGCAATACAAGGCGCCGGCGCGATCTCGGCTGCGGTAACCGCCTTCATCGCCGATTCCACCCGCGAAGAGCACCGCACCAAGGCCATGGCCCTGGTTGGCGGTTCGATCGGCCTGACTTTCGCCTTGTCGCTGATCATTTCGCCGCTGCTGTATGCATGGATAGGCATGGGCGGCATCTTCGCCATGACCGGCATCCTGTCGCTGGCGGCCATCGCCGTGGTGCTGTGGCTGGTGCCGAGCGTGCCGTTGGTCAAGGCCAGGCGCGTGGCGTGGTCGGAAATCCTGCGCAACGGCGAACTGATGCGCCTCAACTATGGCGTGTTCGCCCTGCACATGACGCAGATGGCGATGTTCGTGGTGATGCCGGCGGCGCTGGTCAAGTACGCCAACCTGCCGGTCGCCGCGCACTGGAAGATTTACCTGCCGGTGGTGCTGGCCTCGTTCGTCCTGATGCTGCCGCCGGTATTTGTCGGCGAGAAGCAAGGCAAGATGAAACAGGTGATGGTGGCGGCGGTGGCTTTGTTGTTTATCGTGCAACTTGGCTTGTTGGCGACATTCTCGATGGAAACAATCCGCTGGCAATGGCTGGTCGTGCTGTTGCTGGGTTTCTTCATCGCCTTCAACGTGCTGGAGGCCAGCCAGCCGTCGCTTGTGTCGCGCATCGCGCCGCCAGCCGCCAAAGGCGCCGCTCTCGGCGTGTATAACACCATGCAGGCGCTGGGCCTGTTCGCCGGCGGCGCCATAGGCGGATTGCTTAAACAGCACACCGGAGCGCCTTCCGTATTCATTTTAGGAGGGGTAGCGACCCTGTGCTGGCTTATAATCGCATCCAGCATGAAAAATTTGCCACGCCGCAGCCAGGCGGCCGTTTCAGCGGCAGCATAAATTTCAAGGCATTGTTCAACGCATTTATCAAGATATTCGTAATCAGGAGAGAAACATGGCATCGGTCAATAAAGTCATCATCGTCGGCAATCTCGGCCGCGACCCGGAAACGCGCTACATGCCAAACGGTGAAGCAGTCACCAACATTGCCGTTGCCACCACGGAAAGCTGGAAAGACAAGAACAGCGGCGAGAAAAAAGAATTAACCGAGTGGCACCGCATCACCTTCTACCGCAAGCTGGCGGAAATCGCCGGCCAGTACCTGAAGAAGGGTTCGCAGATCTACGTCGAAGGCCGCCTGCAGACTCGCAAATGGCAGGACAAGGACGGCGCCGAGCGCTACACCACTGAAATCATCGCCGACACCATGCAGATGCTCGGCAGCCGTCAAGGTGCAGGCGGCAGTGCGCCTATGGACGATGGCGGCGGCTACAACAGCGCGCCGCCGGCACGTCAGAACACCGGCAGCGCACCGCAAGCAGCCGCTTCCCGTCCAGCACCGGCTTCCCGTCCGGCGCCGAATTTTTCGGATATGGATGACGATATTCCGTTCTAGGACCCAGTAGTTTAATTCTGTAAACAAGACCCGCTAAATCACAGATTCAGCGGGTTTTTTTTATTACCCGAATATTTTGCCTGCCGGGACCCGCGTTAGCTTTGCAAAGTAATGCCTCGGTGGTTATTGCGCAGCCGCCGGCCTCCACTCCCTCTTCGCGTCACTCAGTCTGCCTTCAGTTCTTTTCAGGCTGCTTTTTCCTCTCTCACTACTGTCCCTCCCCGCCGATGGCGCCATAGCGTTCTTTCGGCCTGAGGCAACTCGCATGCCTTCCATGCATGCAAGGCGTGCCAAACGATCGTTTGTCACCAACATTCCCATCACCCAGAATCGCTTCATACCAGACAACAACTGGCCAACCAGATTGGAGCGCGACATGAAAACCAGCCAAGTTACCCAATTCCCTCTGAAGAAAGGCGAAGTCATCACCATGGCCAAGCCAAAAGATTGTGTCATTCAAGTCGACAGCGGTCGTTTGTGGATCACCCAGACAAACCAAAGCGCCGACGTTTTCATCGAAGCCGGCAGTACATGCACTCCCAAGGAAAATGGTTTCCTGGTGGCGGAGGCCATGAGCCATACGGTGATGTCGATGAAGTATGTCAAGCCAGTACCGGCGCATGCTGAAAATGATAGTAAAGCCCCGTCGGGCATTTCGCTGGAAGGAGCCTGAGAGATGAAGGTTTCAGCATATTTGACAAGTCCGTCGGCGCAACTCGGTCTGGCGGTCGGGGTTCTGATGTACGGTAGCTATGGTCTGGCGCACCATGCTTTCGGCAACACAGGATTAATAGCCCTTTGCGCCTTTGTCGGCATATTCATTCCGTATTACTCCAAGCTCAGCAACAAGCTGGAGGAACTCATCAATCTGCGCAGCGCACGCTTAAGCCTGGGACGTCTGGTCAGGTTCATTCCGCAGCTGTTGTTCAATATCGGGGTTTTCCTGGCGCTGGTCATGGCTGGTGTATTTCCCGATAGCAGCCTGGATGCATTGGGAGGTGTGCTTGGCATCGCGGTCGTCACAACTTGCGCCTCGCAAGGCATGCAGTACTTGGCTCTGGCCATGGCCAATCGCGAGATCGGCGACAAGAACCGCAATGTACTCATCGCCTTGTCGGCCAATATTGTGGTGACTGCCGTCGCAACCGTCGGCTGGCCGTGGGCCAAGACAGCATTCCTTACGTTCGGTATTGGTTTTGGCCTGCTCTTTTTTGCAGTGGGATTGCTGTCGGACTGGCGTTCGCTGGTATTTCGGCGGGGCGGCGTGGGCGTGTTCTTCGGTACCTTCAACCCTACCCACAGAACCCATCTGGCCTTGATCCGCGATGCCATCGAAGCCCGCGGTCTGAAGAAGGTGTATCTGCACTGTACAACGGTCCCCAAACTGCATGCTCAGGCACTGCAACGCGGCGAGATTCGCATCTCTGAATACGAACGCGGTATGCGTGTGTATGAAACCACCGAACGGGCCGATGTGCATGTCAATTATTTTCCGACAGGACGCAAGTTTTATGAATATGAAACCCGGCTGGCCATGATGCAGGCGGCTGTGGCCGACGCCGGCCTGTCCGATGTGGTCGAAGTGCTGTCGCTGCCAGAGGCGTATGACAAAGGTGGTTTTTACGCTGTGCTGGCGCATGTCAAGCGGCTGAACAAAGGACAACCGGTTCACGGCATTCATGGCAGCGACCTTGGCGGCATGTGGGTGCGCGGCATCTATGACGAATCTGGCTGGATTTATCCCTATCCGGTGGTGCGGCGAGACAAGGTATCGGCCACGGCCATCAGAAATGGCGCAACCGGTTTGACGACTCACAAAGTGGAACAAATGATGGAAGCATTGCGATAAACCAATGCTGCCGGCGACACACCAACGCAACTCTCACATTAAGGAAATGTCATTATGAGTATTCATCATCTTCCAGCATCCCGTGCCATAGCAGCCTATCCAGATTCAGCAGAGTTGACGATCAAGATTGTGGAAAATGAGGATGAGCGGCTCAAGGCCATGCTGGTAAGAGCCATCGTCTATATGCATGAGCAGCAGTGCCCATTCAGTGAAGAATTCGACCTGAACGATCATACCTCCACTCAGATCATTGGACTAGACCAGGATGGGGAACCGGTATTGACAGCCCGCATCCGCTATTTCAACAAGCTGGCAAAAATCGAACGTTTGGCCATACGCAGCGAGTATCGTGGCCGCGGCTACGCCCATCGCCTGCTTCAGTTCATGCTGGACCTGTGCCGGCAAAAGGGCTTCTCGTGCTTCTATCTGCATGCACAGGCCCGCCTGCAGTTTTTCTACGAAGGCTACGGTTTTCGTCCCGTGGGCGGCGATTTCGCCTTCTCCGACCACGACTATGTCGAGATGGTTCTGGAAGAAGACGAAAAGCTGCCTCAGCCGGCACAGCAGATCGGCCATTGGCCGATGTTTCTCAACCGGCCCGAGAACAATCTGGATCAAGCCGGTCCTCTGGAGTTTGGTATCTCCCGTGAGCACTTGCATGGCTTGACCGAGGGAGTGCGGGCATGAAACGTTTGCTTGCAGGGGCAGCACTGAGCCTGGTGCTGAGCACTGCCACGGCTGCGGAAGGCATAGCGCCGCACTACCGCGAGTTGCTTGAACGCCTGGTCAACATCAACACTGAAACCCACAACCTTGCGGGGCTGGAGCAGGTCCGCCAATTGCTGATCCCGCAGTTCGAATCGCTTGGACTTGTGTTGACGCGGCACCGCCTGGCGCAAGACGGCCGTGAAGTGCTGAGCTTTGAAATGCCCGGGGCGCAACCTAAGGTGCTGCTGGTGGGGCATCTTGATACGGTATTTCCTGTCACGGGGGCCTTCCAGAAGCTGAAAGACCAAGGCAATCGTCTCGCTGGCCCTGGCGTGATAGACATGAAGGGCGGGGTGGTGCTGTTGCTCAACGTGCTGGCGCAACTCAAGGAACATGGCGGACTGGATCAGGTGCGCGTGGCGCTGAATGACGATGAAGAGATCGGTTCACCCAACTCCAAAGCAACGCTACGCGATCTTGCGCAAGGACTGCCATTCGGATTGGTCTTCGAGCCTGGCCTGGAGGATGGCTCTGTCGTCAGCAGCCAGTCCGGTGTTCGCTGGATCAAGTTGACGACGACTGGCAAAGCCGCACACGCTGGATTGGAACCTGAAAAGGGCATAGATGCCTGCCTGGACCTGGCAATCAAAGTCAAGAAAGTGGCTGGTCTGGCGCAAGCCGGCAAAGGCCTGACGATCAACCCTGGCCTCATGGACGGCGGCAGCAAACCTAACGTGGTGTGCGAGAACGCCAGTGTCACATTCGATATCCGGTTTCGTTCGCTGGCCGACTGGCAGGATGTTTCGTCTGCCATCCGGCAAATCGGCGCGGTCAGCGATGTTTACAACGCATCTTTGCAGCAGGGTACGCATACAGAAGTGACGCAGTTGGCAGAAATGCCTTTGCTGCCAGTTGCCGATACCGCCGAACTGCTTGAGCGTATTCAGACCAGTGCCCGCTCACTCGGACAAACCGTTGGCGCTCGTGCCGTTGGTTACGGTAGCGACGGCAACAACCTGGCCGAAACAGGCATGCAATTACTGGTCGGCGTAGGTCCTTATGGCGGCGGCATGCATTCAGACCAGGAGTTCATGCTGCTGCGTTCTTATCAGGAACGCCTGTCACTTATTACCCTGTTGATCACCCAACTTTCTCACTCTCAAAAAGGCACATCATGAAAGCATTAGTCGTTATCGATATCCAACGCGAATACATCGCACCAGGCCGCAAGTTCCAGATCCATGGCATCGGTCCATCGCTGAAGAACGCTTATGCGATGCTACGCTTCGCTCGTACGCAAGACTGGCCCATCGTGCATGTGCAGCATCTGCAAGATGGCGAAATATTCAACCGCAACTCTGACACGTCTGACTTCATTGACAGTTTTGTGCCAGAGGCCAACGAGGTGCTGGCGGTCAAGAACAACTACTCGTCGTTTTCTTCGCCAGCCTTTGTCAAGTTCGCGGCGGAGCATCCGGATCATGAGTTCATTGTCATTGGTTATGGCACCACGATGTGCTGCCTGTCCACCATTGTCGACGGCTACCACCGCGGCTACCGCTTCGCCTTGGTAGAAGATGCTTGCGCCGCGCTGGCGGTTGGCGATCACTCGGAAGCCTCGATGCATGATCATGCTGTCGCTATCCTGGGGCCATTTTCGCGCCGCACACGGACAGAGGAAGAAACCACGCTGAATTCATTTTCGGCAAAGATCTGATCGTCCCTACAACCTGACCCTATTCTCAGAAAGAGGTTTTCCATGCAAATCGTTCCCTCCCCGGCGCATATGCCATCCGAAGCGACTGCAAGCAATGCCGCGCAGTTGATACAACGTGTGGCAGGGCCGGCCGATGGCCTGCCTGTCTTGATTGCCACCATGCACGGCAAAGAAGCGGTGCTGGCGCCGCCATTGGCAGAGCTGGGGTTCCAGGTGCTGCTGCCGCTTGACTATGACACCGACATGCTGGGGACTTTCTCCGGCGACGTGCGGCGTCCGGGCACGGCAGTCGAGGCTGCTCTGGAGAAGGCGCGCCGTGCCTGTAAAGCTACTGGCATACCGCGCGCCATTTCCAGCGAGGGCTCATACCGGCCTTGCCAGACACTGTTTCCAGGCGCCCGCAACGTCGAGTTGCTCGCTTTTGTCGACATGGAGAGTGGGCAAGAGTTCGTGGAGTACATGACCGATCTGCCCACGCGCTTTGTCAAAGACCGGGTTCCTGCAGATTTTTCTTCTCCTGAAGTGCAGGCGCTGCTGTCGGCTATGGGGTGGCCCGAAGTGCGCGCTTTGGTTGTCCCGGAAGATCCAGGACAAGGTGTGGTGGCGCCCGAGTGGGTGTTCAAGGGATTGGCTGACGTCCCGTCTCTGATGGAAGCGATGCGCGCGTGTGCTGCCCAATCCAGCGACGGCCGCCTGCACCTGGAAAGCGACCTGCGCGCGCACATGAACCCGACACGCATGGCTTCAGTCGCGCGCGTGGGTGAGCGTTTAGTGCAACGCCTGCGTCGCCAAGGTTATGGCCTGCCTTTGCAACGTGCTGCCTGAGGCGGCAAATCCCGCTTGCGGGCCGCAATGACACCAAGATGATTGCGTCCTGCGGACGTAATCATCTTGGCTTGCTTATTCTGGCCGAGACATGGCGAGCTGAAGCCAATTGACAAAAGCCTGCACCTCGGGATCGCGACGCGGTCCGTGGCAAAGATAGAAGGAGCGAGGGCTTACAAGCCGCTCTGTCAGCGGTGCGACCAGCAGGCCTTCTGCGAGCAGCGAGTCAACCAGCGGTGAATTTCCCAGCGCGATGCCATGGCCCATGGTGGCCGCCTGGACCAACTGATCCAGATGGCTGAAGCGAAAACCGATATCGTTCAACGGCAGATCGGCGCCCATCTGTTCGAACCAGTATGGCCATTGCAGCCATGGCCATGCATTTTGCGGGTCGCCCAGATGCAATAAGGTGTGATGCTGCAAATCGTCGATGCAAGTCAGCTTGCGCCCGCTGCGCTGCAATAGCGCCGGACTGCACACCGGAAACACTTCTTCCTTGGCGAGAAAAACGTCGCTGTCGGCGGAAACCATGTCCGGCGAAGTGTAGCGGATCGCGATATCGACTACGCCTTGCTTGAGGTCGACCAGGCGATTATCCGCATCGATATGCAGCGCGACTTCGGGGCATTGGGCACGGAAACGAGCCAGTCTCGGCACCAGCCAAAGCGCTGCAAATGAAGTTGTCGTGGATACTTTAACCCCGCGCTGGGTGAATTCCTTGCGCAGGCTGGCGACCGTTTCCGACAGGTGATTCAGCGACTCGTTCACTGCTTCAAACAGTACGCGCCCCTGTTCCGTCAGTTCTAAAGCCCGATGGCGTCGCTCAAACAGCACCAAGCCCAAAGATTCTTCCAGTTTTTTGACCTGGCGGCTGATTGCGGATTGCGTGAGAAAAATCTCGTCGCCTGCCTTGGAAAAACTCAACTGCCTTGCCGCCGCCTCAAAACCGACCAGCAAATCCAGGGGGGGAAGCCGTCGCGTCATATGGGGTAATCGTCCTTTTGGTGCAAATTGCTACGGTTGATAAGAAAAATAACCGGCAATTCAAACAATTGCCGTTTAAGTGAAATTAGGGGAATTCTAAGTTGCGCTCATCTGCAATACATTGCTCCGCGCCGATTTTTGATCGCGCATTACGTATTGACTTTCACCAAAGGGACGATTGTTCCTGCACGGCAAGTGCAGTAATTTAACATACCAAATCTTGTCATATTCCATAAAAGTACAGACCTGTCTGTTTTTTGTGACAAGCCATGGATGATTGAAGTACCCGTGCTATACGTTTGAGGCGATCATGCAAAACCTCGCGATGGCGCGCGCCTGCTGGCTGAGTGCGCAATTCTGAGGAACTTCTGGCCGAGCGTGAGATGGAACAAGTGGTAAAAATATTGCGCCAAGGCAATTGCGGGGACTGCGATTGTGGGATAGCATTGATTCGACGGGAGTGATCCTGATGTCGACACTTCCCTCATGCCATCAATGGCTACCCCCGTACTACCTGAGCATTCCATGCTGCCCAAAAGGCAGTTCACAATTAAAGGAAGGTGCTACTGATGAAAATTCTTTTCACTCTCAAAAATATGCTGACACGCCAAAAAAGCCTGAAGGCATACGCTTGGTACATCTGGTATTGAACCTGCAGGCCATTGCCTGATTGCAGGGATGCGGCTGGAATTTCCAGCCGCGTTCGGTGAAGCCCTGATCGGCCCGCCGGACGCGGGCCTCCGTCTCATGGAGACCATTGATGTCGAATGCCGCAAAGTACACACGAACTACCGTTTTTACGCCCAGGCTTCAAGCTCTCTTGCACGATCATCGCAGCGAAGATGTTTTCCGGCTGGATGAGAACACTGTTGGTGTCGCCGGGTCCGCTTTGACCCACCAGATCCTCAGCGCCAGGCCAGCCACAGAAATCGAACGTCCGACATTTAAACCCCTGCACGGACGTTCCATTCCCCGCAACGACGCTTTGAAGCTGATGCAAGCGATCGGCAGCGATGTGCGGGCGGCATTGAAGAGGCCTGTATCCAAAACAGTTGATTTCTCGGGCGAATGGCCGCGCGTCGGGCACGTTTACCTGCGCGATCTTATTCTCGGCGAAGATCCATATCGGCTGCGCTTCCTTATGGACCGCATATTGGAATTGACGCCCAAACTGACCTGGGCCGTGATCGCCGCCGGCGCGGCGTCGTCGGTCCGGCTCCGTCCGGAAGCATCCGCCATCGCGAAACTCACCGCCAGTGCATCGACCTACAACGACCGCCGTTATGCCATGGGGCTTTATCGGCGCACCGCCGCTCCGGTCTGTTTCACTATCTCCACGCTGGTCGCCAACGCACTCTGGCTCGGATCGCCATTCGACAAAGACACCTCGAACCGGAACATCCTGTATGAAGCCCTGCGGCTGCTGCCGCCATCCTGGAACATCTTGAGGAGCGCCTCCCCCGAGTACTGCGCCCTCGACTCTCGGATCGGTCCGAACGACGACGTCCTGATCTTGCCGCTTCTCAGTCACCGCGACCCTGCAATCTGGGACGATGCCGATGAATTCCGCCCCGAGCGCTGGGATAGCCTCAACCCCAGCGAGCAACCCGGATACCTGCCTTTCGGCCACACGTCCGAACGCTGCTGGGGACAGCATATGGTGATGCCACTGGCGGAGAGGCTGCTCGATATCATTCGTAACAACGGCCTTGCCGTCAGCCCGCGGCAAATCACGGCTGATGTGCCGCTTGCTGGTCTTCTTGGCGTCTTCCAGGTCAGCGTCGTCAGGCAGTGAGATGAAGCTCTTTGCCTGCTAAGTCGATCTTATCCAGATGACCCAGCCGCCGCTGCGCAAGGGCAGCCGGCCGCTCGTACGATCCCTCGCAGTCCAGCGCACATAGCGAGCAGCAAATACTCTTTTTGACGCATCAAAAAGAGTATTTGCTGCTCCTATTAAAAAACTGAGACTGAGGGGTATTTTCGAGAGGATGGCGACTAAAACGGCCGATGCCTGCTAGAGTAGCGCTGAAGGCGTCCGGAATGCATTTCCCCAACGCGTGCGATGCATTCCGGCAAGGCGGCAAGCAGGTCTTGTCATCAGATTATTAAAGCAAGGAGATAAGCATGACAAAAGAAGTCGTCATCGTCGGCGCAGCCCGTACGGCGATCGGGACATTTGGCGGTGCATTGAAGGATATTGCCCCGGGCGAACTGGGTGCGGTTGCGGTCAAGGAGGCGTTTGCACGCGCCGGCGTCGATCCGCAGCAGGCTGGCCAGATCATTTTCGGCAACGTCATCCACACCGAGGCGCGCGACATGTATGTATCGCGCGTGGTCGGTATCAATGCCGGCATGAGCAAGGAATCCACCGCGTTGACCCTGAACCGCCTGTGCGGCTCGGGTTTGCAAGCCATCATCAGCGCCGCCAACGCCATCCAGCTGGGCGAGACCGATGTTGCCGTCGGCGGCGGCGTCGAGAGCATGAGCCGTGCGCTGTATGCGAGCCAGGCTGCGCGCTTCGGCGCCCGTATGGGCGATATCAAGATGATCGACATGATGGTGGGCGCTTTGTCCGATCCGTTCGGCGGCGGTCACATGGGCATCACCGCTGAAAACGTGGCGGAGAAATACGGCATCTCGCGCGAAGCGCAGGATGCTTTCGCGCTGGAAAGCCAGAAGCGCGCCACGGCGGCCATCGCTGCCGGTCATTTCAAGTCGCAGATTGTGCCGGTTGAGATCAAGTCACGTAAAGGCGTCGCGCTGTTCGACACCGACGAATATCCGAAGGCTGACGCCACCCTGGAGTCGCTGGCCAAGCTCAAGCCGGCGTTCAAGAAAGAAGGCGGCACGGTCACTGCCGGCAATGCCTCCGGTATCAACGACGGCGCTGCTGCCTGCGTGCTGATGGCGGCGGACGCTGCCGCGCAGGCTGGCCTGAAGCCGCTGGCGCGTGTGGTTTCCTATGGCGTGGCGGGGGTTGACCCAACCATCATGGGCACCGGTCCGATTCCGGCGGTCCAGCTGGCGCTGAAGCGTGCCGGCCTCAGTCTGGCCGACATGGCGGTGATCGAATCGAATGAAGCATTCGCCGCGCAATCGCTGGGCGTGTGCAAAGGGCTGGACCTGGATCCGGCGCTGACCAACGTCAACGGCGGCGCTATCGCTCTTGGCCATCCGCTGGGCGCGAGCGGCACCATCATCGCCGTCAAGTGCCTGTACGAACTGATCCGCACCGGCAAACGCTATGGCCTGATCACCATGTGCATCGGCGGCGGCCAGGGCATTGCCCTGATCATAGAACGTCTTTGATGTGATGGCGCTGGAACTGCCGTGCGGCAGTTCCAGCGGCGCTGCAGGCTCAGGGCCGTTTTGGAATCGTCAGGCCGGCGATCACCGCCGGCCGTGCGATGAAGGCGTTGAGCGCGCGCGTGACATGCGGAAAGTCTGCAATCCCGACCAGGTCGCCAGCTTCGTAGAAGCCGATCAGGTTGCGTACCCACGGAAAGGTGGCGATGTCGGCGATGGTGTAAGCATCGCCCATGATCCAGCTACGCTCGGCCAGGCGCTGGTTGAGCACGGCTAGCAGGCGCTTCGATTCCGCCACGTAGCGGTCGCGTGGACGCTTGTCTTCGTAGTCCTTGCCGGCGAACTTGTTGAAAAATCCAAGCTGGCCGAACATCGGTCCGATGCCGCCCATCTGGAACATCAGCCACTGTATGGTTTCATAGCGCCCGGCCGGATCCGCCGGTATGAACTTGCCGCTTTTGTCCGCCAGGTACAGCAGGATCGCACCGGATTCAAACAAGGGCAGCGGCTTGCCGCCGGGGCCGTCCGGATCGAGGATGGCGGGGATCTTGTTGTTCGGATTGAGGGACAGGAATTCCGGCGACATCTGGTCGTTGCTCTCAAAGCTGACCAGATGCGGCTCGTAAGGCAGGCCGGTTTCTTCCAGCATGATCGAGATCTTGACGCCGTTGGGCGTCGGCAGGGAATACAGCTGGATGCGGTCAGGCTGGCTGGCCGGCCATTTCTCGGTAATAGGGAAAGTCGAAAGATCGCTCATGAAAATTCCTTGTTGGCTGGTGTTGGTCTGTCTGAAAAATCGCTAGTGCTGAGGTGCCAGACCGAAAGATTAACAGTCTTCTGGATGACGGGTTGCGAGCCGCATCGTTTTGGCCCGGTCTTGGGCTAAGATGCAGTCGATCAGAAAAATCTCAATCCCCGAAAATGCGTGATTCCCCTTTAGCGGTATTTTTCATTTTTCTACGTCTGGGCCTGACCTCGTTTGGCGGACCGGTCGCCCATCTCGGCTATTTCCGGCTCGAGTTCGTGGAGCGGCGCCAGTGGCTGGCCGAGGTGGCTTATGCCGATCTGGTGGCGCTGTGCCAGCTGCTGCCGGGACCCGCCAGCAGCCAGGTTGGGATTGCGCTGGGCTTGACGCGGGCGGGCTATGCAGGGGGATTTGCCGCGTGGCTGGGATTTACTGCGCCGTCGGCGCTGGCGCTGATACTGTTCGGCCTTTTTGTCACGCATTTCGACGCTGCCCTGGCCGGCGGCTGGCTGCATGGCTTGAAGGTGGTCGCCGTGGCGGTGGTGGCGCAAGCCTTGTGGGGCATGGCGCGGACCCTGACGCCGGATGCCCGGCGGGCCGCTATCGCGCTGGTGGCGGCGTGCATCGCGACGGCCTTGCCCAATGCCCTCGGCCAGATCGGCGTGATTGCGGCGGGAGCCGTGGCCGGCTTACTGTTTCTAAAGGCCGCGCCGCTCTCTTTGGAGAAGCTGCCCGCATCGAACATCAGCCGCCGCGCCGGCGTCATCGCCATCGGACTCTGCCTGGCGCTGCTGGCTGCATTGCCCTTGCTGGCGGACGTTTCCAGGCACTATGCCGCGGAACTGTTCGATGTCTTCTTCCGGGCGGGGGCGCTGGTGTTTGGCGGCGGCCATGTCGTGCTGCCGCTGCTGCAGGCGGAAGTCGTGCCCAGGGGCTGGGTCTCGAATGAACTGTTCATGGCAGGCTATGGCGCTGCGCAGGCGGTGCCGGGACCGTTGTTTACCTTCGCTGCTTATCTCGGCAGCGTCTCGACCAGGACGCCGAACGGCTGGCTGGGCGGGATGCTTGCGGCGGTGGCGATTTTCCTGCCCTCGTTCCTGCTGGTGTGCGGCGCCTTGCCCTTTCTGGAAACGCTGCGCCAGCATGCCGGCGCCAGACGCGCTTTGACTGGCGTTAATGCGGCCGTGGTCGGGCTGCTGCTGGCGGCATTCTACAATCCGGTCTGGACCAGCGCCATACTGAGGCCGGCGGATTTCTGTCTGGCAGCGTTGGGTTTTTTCCTGCTGCTGGTCTGGAAGTGGCCGTCCTGGCTGGTGGTTGTGTTGACGGCGCTGGCCGCAGTCATCATTTGAGATTTGCTCCATGACATGGCAGCAAGGGCGCTTAGCGGGTGGGAGCGCACGCTAATCCGAATGCTTTTTTCTTCCGCCCGGATAGCCGCTCCGGCCCACCGGCGGCACCTATCACTTTCAACAGTATTTTTTCTCCACGCTTGCGACTAGGATGATCTTCTAGTTTCTGCGTGGAAATATTTCTGGGCGATTGAACTCCCATGGTGGCGCCGCTGCGCGCAGCATGATTTCTGGATTTTCCAGCCTGTCACGGGAAGGCCGCAACTGTGGCAGGTGTCCGAACATGCGGTCATCATAAGGGTGAACATCATGACAACAGAAATTCCGGGTGGCTGGAGCGCGTTCGACTATGAAATCACTGGCGTTGCCAAAGAGGTGCTCAAAGAAGCGCTGGAGGGCTTTGTCGGCGCGACCTACACACCATCGGCATTCGCCACGCAAATTGTCGCCGGCACCAATTACTGCTTTCTGTGCACAGGTCAAATCGTCGTGCCGAACGCACCGCGTTTTCCGGCACTGGTCCACGTCTTCAAGCCATTGAACGGCAAGGCCCACATCAGCGAAATCATCAGAATCAAGCCTTGATGAATTCTACGCAATAGGATTTTCATCTGGATCAGCAGAAAACCCCGGCGAGCGCGGCTGCCGGGGTTTTTGGCCATCTGGCGCGACATTCGTTGGCTGAATAATTTATTCAAATCCGCGAATGCCGCTGCCGTTGAAACTCG
The DNA here is from genome assembly GCF_001584185.1 of Collimonas pratensis. Taxonomy (GTDB): domain Bacteria; phylum Pseudomonadota; class Gammaproteobacteria; order Burkholderiales; family Burkholderiaceae_D; genus Collimonas; species Collimonas pratensis. Next base: position 588,969 of record NZ_CP013234.1, read on the forward strand.
GCAGTTTCCAGTGAAAGCGCATCGCCAGCAGGCGGACCAGGAAGCCGCTGCCGATCGCGGCCAGCGGTGCGACCGCCGGATCGACCTGGAGCCACAGCAGGCCGACATACAACGCGCCGGTCAACAACGCGATGGTGGCGTACAGCTCGCGCTGCAGCACCAGCGGAATCTCGTTGCACAATACATCGCGCAGCAGGCCGCCAAAGACGCCGGTGATCATGCCGGCCAGGATCACGATGCCCGGCGCCATGCCGTTGGCGCGAGCGATGTCGCAGCCGATCACGCTGAACGCCACCAGGCCGAGGCCGTCGACCACCAGGAATACGCTGCGCAAATGATGCAGGAAGCGCGCCACCATGGCAGTGACGATGGCGGCGCCGATGGTGAACAGCAGGTATTGCGGATGGGCGATCCAGCCCAGCGGATAGTTGCCTAGCAAGACGTCACGGATAGTGCCGCCGCCCAGCGCGGTGATGGTGCCGACCACGCAGATGCCGAACAGGTCCATGTCGCGCCGCATGCCCATGATGGCGCCGGACATGGCCTCGGCCACGATGGCGATCAGATAGATGGTGTGCAGAAGCATGGCTTAGTCTCCGGAAGAAAATAGTTTCAGGATATGCTCGCGTTCCTGGGCCGCATTCAAGGCTTCTTTTTCAATTGCGAGGTCGCTGCTGCCGTCGGCTTGGCATTTGAGCTTGCTGTGGATGAAGGGATGGTTGTCTGTCACGCAGCTGCCCTTCAGGTATTCCGCATAGACATAATCGCCGTCGTAGACGCTGAGCCCGGCCGGTTCTTCCTGCAGCCGTTCGCTGCGGTCCTTCACCGCGACCTGCATGTAGCGGCTCCAGATCGGCAAGGCTGCTACGCCGCCGGTGGTGTTGCCGAGCGATTTAGGCTGATCATAGCCCAGCCACACCACCGACACCACACCCGATGAATAACCGGCGAACCAGGCATCGTAGGCATTGTTCGAGGTGCCGGTCTTGCCGGCGGTATCGCTGCGCGCCAGCACCTTGGCGCCATGGCCGGTGCCGGACTTGACCACGTCTTGCAGCATGCTGTCCATGATGTAGGCATTGCGCGCGGAGACCACTTTCTTGCCGGGATTCTTGCGTGCGCTGTCGGCAAACAATACCTGGCCTGAACGGTCGCGGATTTCCTTGATCAGGCGCGGCACCTGAGCCACGCCGCCGTTGGCAAACACGGCATAGGACAGCGCCAGCTGCAGCGGCGTCACAGCACCCGCGCCTAGCGCCAGCGGCAGCGAGACCGGATTGCGTTCGGAGAGGAAGCCGAACTGCGTCGCAAACGCTTGCACATAGGCGGCGCCGGAGGCTTGCATCAGGCTCACCGCCACCAGGTTTTTGGAGCGCATCAGGCCGCGCCGGACGGTGATGAAGCCTTCATAATTGTTGCCGAAATTGCGGGGCCGCCAGGCGCGGGCGCCGGTGTCCCGCGGCAGCAGGACGCGTTGCGTGTCATCGACCATGGTGCCGGGAAAATAACCCTTTTCCAGCGCTGCGGAATAGACAAACGGCTTGAAACTCGAGCCGGGCTGGCGGTAGGCCTGCAAAGCGTGATCGAAAGGATTGCGAAAAAAATCGAAGCCGCCGGCCAGCGCCAGGATGTCGCCGCTTTGGGCGTCGACCGAGATCAGCGCGCCCTCCATTTCCGGCGTCTGGCTCAGCAGCCAGCGGCCCGCGCCGTCGCGATAGGCGCGGATGACGGAGCCGGCAACTATGCTGCGCTTGCCGGTGCTTGGCAACTTGCTCCAGCCGCCGGCGATGCGCGGATCGATGGCGCTGATCTGCAACGTCCCGCCGTCGCGCAAGACGGCTTTGATTTGCTTGGGTGTCGCCACGGTGACCAGCGCCGCGTGGATTTCGCCGCTGTCTGGATAAGGCAGCAACAGCTTGCTCACATTATCGTTAGCGCCGGCGCTGGCGCCAAGCTGCGCTTCCGGGCCGCGATAGCCCCGGCGCCCTTGCGCATCCAGCAGGCCGGAGCGCAGCTGTTTGTCGGCAGCCTGCTGCGGCGCCATCTGGATCGTGGTGGTGACATCCAGACCCATGGTGTAGGCGCGCTCCTGATACAGCTGCATCACCATCTGCCGCGCTTCTTCCACCGCGTAAGCGGCTTCCCGCACGGAGGGATTGCGGTTGGGATTGAGCGCCAGCTTTTCTTGCAGGGCTTGCTGGTAAGCCTCATGCCCGATATAGCCGAGTTCCAGCATGCGCTGCAAGATATAGTGCTGGCGGATTTGCGCACGCTGCGGATTGGAAACCGGGTTGTAGGCCGACGGTGCTTTCGGCAAGCCCGCCAGCATCGCCGCTTCGGCGACGCTGACCTGGTCCAGCGGCTTGTCAAAATAAATGCTGGCCGCCGCTGCGAATCCATACGAGCGCTCGCCCAGATAGATCTGGTTCATGTAGAGCTCCAGCAGTTTGTCCTTGCTGTACTGCTGTTCCAGTTTGTATGCCAGCAGGATTTCGTTCAGCTTGCGCTGCAGGGTTTTTTCGCGCGTCAGGAAAAAGCCGCGCGCGACTTGCATGGTGATGGTGCTGGCGCCTTGCCCGTGCTGGCCGCTGCTCAGGTTGGCCAGCGTCGCCCGCAGCAGGCCGCCGAAATCGACGGCGCCGTGCTGGTAGAAGCGTGCATCTTCGATCGCCAGCAAGGCTTGCCGCATCACCAGCGGGATTTTTTCGATAGGCAGGAATTCGCGGCGTTCTTCGCCGTATTCGGCCAGCAGGATGCCTTCGCTGGAATAGATCCGCAAGGGCAAGGCCGGACTGTATTGGGCCAGGTGATCGACCGCCGGCAGCTGCTGCCAGGCCTGCCGCAGCCAATAGCCGCCGGCGAGGCTGGCGGCCAGCATCAGGCCGATGCTGAAACCGACGATGAATTTGAGGCGACGGGAAAGTCGGGATGTTGCTGGTTCGGCTGCTGGCCGCATGGTCGCTCCTGTTGAAATGGCGAACGAATCGAAGGCGAACGCGGTGTGAATGGCTTTGAGAACGGCCATTGTGCGGGCGGCAAGCAATATACTTAGAAAAATTAAGTATTATTAAGTAGTCATAAATATTTCTTATTTAAGGATGGTGCACATGAATCTCAACCCCAAGCACACCGAGGCGTTTCGTGCAGTGATCGAGAGTGGCAGTTTTGAACAGGCGGCCTTGCGCCTGCACCTGACTTCGCCGGCGATTTCCCAGCGCGTGCGCGCGCTCGAAAGCCAGCTGGGCAATGCGCTGATCGTGCGCAGCCGGCCGGCGCGCGCCACCCGCATGGGACAGCGCCTGATGCAATACCTGAAGCGGGCGAAGCTGCTGGAAGCCGACCTGGCGGCGGAACTGGCGGTGCAGCAGGATGCGCCGCTGACCCTGGTGCTGGCGCTCAATGCCGACTCGATCGGCACCTGGTTTTTTCCGGCTTTGTCGGAGGTGCTGATACGCGAGCGGGTACTGCTGGACCTGACCGTGGAAGACCAGGACCATACCTATTCGCTGTTGGAGACCGGGCTGGCGATCGGCTGCATCAGCACCGAGTCGAAGCCGATGCGCGGCTGCTCAGCAGAGCTGTTGGGCGTGATGCGCTACTGGCTGGTGGCGGCGGAAGATTTCCGCGAGCGCTGGTTTCCGGAGGGGCTGACGCGCAAGACCGCGCGCAAGGCGCCGGTGGTGGCGTACACCCATAAGGACACCTTGCAATCGTCCTTCTTGCTCAGCAAGCTGGGGTTGCCGGCGGGCGCCTATCCTTGCCACTACGTGCCGGGCGCCGCTTCGCATTTCAACGCAATCCGCTACGGCCTGGGCTACGGCATGGTGCCGGAACTGCTGCTCAAGGCCGCCGGCAAGAAAGATGAAATGGTCCACTTGGCACCGACCAGGCCGCTCGAGCTGGAACTGTACTGGCACACCTGGAAAGTGCAATCGCCGCGCATGGAAAACCTGTCGCGGCAGATCATTGCTGCGGCGCGCAAAATCCTGAAATGAGCATTTTGAAGGCGCCAGGGCAAGCCTGCGGCAGAGCGGCCGGGGGACGGCCGCCGCAAATGATGTAACGCATAAAGATATGTGAATACAGCAGTTTTTATTTCCCTGTGGATACTATATCCTAAGTTCCCATTAAAGAACTACACAGTTCTTTACAAAAGAAAACATGGGAAGGGTTAGACACGCATGCACAGATTTAAAACCTGGCCAGTGCGCTCCGCACTGTCGCTATTCATCGCTTATGGCGTCCCGTACGTCTATCAGTCAGCACAAGCACAAACCACACAGCCAAGTCCCGCAGCAGACGACGCCGCAGGCAATGACGGCAAACAGGTCTTGATCACCGGTTCACGCATCCCGCGCGCCAGCAAGGAGGGGCCGACCAGCGTCACCGTGATTACCGGCGAAGACATTGAGAAGCAGGGCTACCGCAATGTCTACGATGCGCTCAATGCGCAGACGCAAAATACCGGCATGACGCAGGGCGCCGATTTCGGCAATACCTTCACGCCGGCGGCCAATACCATCAGCCTGCGGGGCCTCGGCCCGAACCATACGCTGATCCTGGTCAACGGCAGGCGTGTCGCCGATTATCCGGTGGCGTATGACGGCTCGGTCAACTTCGTCAACCTGGCGAATATTCCCTCGGCTCTGGTTGATCGCATCGAGATCTTGAACGGCGGCGCTTCGGCGGTGTACGGTTCCGACGCGATTGCCGGCGTGGTCAACGTCATCCTGAAGAAGAAGGCCGAGGGTTTTGATCTCAATATCAAGGCGGGCGGCACCCAGGACGGCGGCGGCTCCAACCAGCGCATCCAGTTCACCGGCGGCGGCAGTAGCGGCAAGCTGAGCGGCGTCTTTGGCATCGAACTGAGCCGGACCCAGCCGATCTGGAGCCGTCAGCGCGATTTCATGTCGTCGGCTTCCTCCGACGGCACGGCGCCGACCCGGATCGCTGGACGCTTGAATGCCGATAGCGGCGACTATATCGATCCCGGCGCAGGTTGCGCCCAGATGGGCAAGCTGTTCAGCAGCAGCGTGGTGAAGACCGGCGATCCGTATTGCGCCAGCGGCAAGGCGCAGCCGTCTTACTGGACCACCATGACGCAGAACGAAAGCAAAAACCTGTTCGGCAGCCTGACTTACCAGCTGACGCCCACGACCGAGGTATTCAGCGACCTGATGCTGGGCTTTAACAGCACGCAGAATAATACGCGCGGTCCGAACTGGACCTCGGAAGGCGGCGGCAACAGCTACTTCTTCAACCAGAACACCGGCGCCAACGAGAGCTGGTCGCGCCGTATTGCGCCGGAAGAAATCGGCGGCGCGACGCGCTACAACAAAAAATGGGACGACGTCGCCGGCAACTGGACCGTCGGCGTGCGTGGCGACATTCCCGCCACCAGCAGCTGGAAATACGAGGCAGCCTACAACATCTCCGCATACACCAGCAAGCAGACCACGCCTTTGCTGCTGGCGAATGTCGACAGTTTTTTCCTCGGCCCGCGCCTTGGCTATAACTCGGACGGCGTCGCCATCTACGCGCCGGATCCGAACCGGCTGTATCAGCCGCTGACGCCTGACCAGTTCAACTCCATTGCCGGCGAGGCGACTACCCGCAATAAATCGTGGACCCAGACCTTGAGCCTGAGCGCCAACGGCGAACTGTTCAATCTGCCGGCCGGCCCGGTGCGACTGGCGGCGGTGACCGAATTCGGCAACCAGGGTTTCAGCAACACGCCGGATCCGCAAATCAACCAAGGCGTGTTTTATAACAATTCGGATGCCGAGGGCGCCAGCGGCTCGCGCAAGCGCTATGCGCTGGGCACGGAACTGAACATTCCGCTGCTCAAGCAATTGGTCGCCACCGTCGCCGGCCGTTACGACGACTACAATTTTGCCGGCCGCAGCGACGGCAAGTTCACCTATAACACCGGGCTGGAATTCCGTCCTGCCAAGACCTTGCTATTCCGCGGCAACTACGCCACAAGCTTCCGCGCGCCGGACATGAATTACATCTATTCGACCACCACGCGCGGCTATTACTCGTCGACCACCGATTACTATCGATGCGCGCAGTCGGGGCAGCCTTTGGCTGGTTGTACCTACAACAACTATTCACCTGGCGCCAATTATATCCAGACCGGCAGCAAGGACCTGAAGCCGGAAAACGCCAAGTCCTGGAGCTATGGCGTGGTGTGGTCGCCGAGCTCCAACTTCGATGTCTCGGCCGATTTCTGGCGCATCCAGATCGACAACCTGGTGACCAACCTCGATCCCGACATCATCCTGCACAACGAAGCCAATTGCCGCGCCGGCCAGCTGGATATCAATTCGCCCACCTGCGTCGATGCGCTGGCGCGGGTGGTGCGCAATCCGCCCAATGCCGTATTCCAGCCGAACGCGATCCAGGACATCCTGGTCAATCCGATCAATGCGGCGCAGGAGCGCACCAGCGGCCTGGATTTCAGCGGCAAGTGGCGCATCAAGGGCGGCAGTGTCGGCGACTTCGTGCTAAAGGCGAATTACACCAAGGTGCTGAGCCATCACTACCGCCAGTTTGCCGCCGATCCCGACCAGGACCTGCTGAACTCGCTGACCAATCCGGACTGGGGTTCCAAGGTCAACGCCAGCGTCACCTGGCTGAGTGGTCCATGGACCAGCACGGTGCAGGTCACGCGCTACGGCAGCTTGCCGAGCGCCGACCAGACCCGCCGCATCTCGCCGTTCGCACTGGTCAACCTGAGCGCCGGCTACCAGATCAACTCGCGCGCATCGGTTTCGCTGATCGTCAACAATGTCTTCAATTCGGTCAAGCAAGACAATACCGCCGGCTGGCCGTATTATCCTGTTGGTAACTACAATCCCTATGGCCGCATGGGATGGCTGGAATTCAATTACCACTTTGGTTCGTAGCGGCAGCCGTAATATATTCGCAGCAAAAGGGGGAGGCGCAGGCCGGCCCCTTTTGCTGTTTTAATCATTGAGACAAGTACACGATGAAAATCCAATCTGCAAGCGCTGCGATTATCGCTACCCTGATATGCGCAGCCGGGCCGGCCTCCGCGCTGCCCGCCGCCGGCCAGAAGCCAGCGGCCGCCGCCACTACAGCTACGACTGCCGCCGTCGAAGGTATCAACTGGTATGAAGGCGACGTCGATGCCGCTTTCGCCTTCGCCAAAGCCAACAACAAGCCCTTGTTCCTGTACTGGGGCGCGACCTGGTGTCCGCCTTGCAACCAGGTCAAGGCCACCATCTTCAATCGCCAGGGCTTCATCGAGCGCTCGCGCTTCTTTGTGCCGGTGCATATCGACGGCGACAGCGCAGGCGCACAAAAGCTGGGAGAACGCTTCAAGGTGCGCGGCTATCCGACCATGATCCTGTTCAAACCGGATGGCACCGAAATCACGCGCCTGCCGGGTGAGGTCGACGCCGAACGCTATCTGCAGACGCTGACGCTAGGCATCAGCGCCAACCGCCCGGTGCGGCAGATATTGCAGGCGGCGCTGGCCGGCGGCAAGCTGAGTCCGGATGAATGGCGCTTGCTGGCTTACTATTCCTGGGACACCGATGAGCAGCAGCTGGTCGGCAAGGATTTGCCGGCCACCCTGAAGCGGCTGGCGGCGGCCAGTCCGGCCGGCGACATTGCCAATCGCCTGGCGCTGAGCGCGCTGGTGGCGGCAGCCAACGCGAAACCGGGCACGGTGGCTACAGTCGACAAGGCAGCAGCGGCGGCGCAGCTGAACAAGACGCTGGCCGACGTCCGCAGTTCGCGCGAGAACATGGATATCCTGACCAACTATCCGGCCGAGCTGGTGCAGCTGGCGAGCGATCCCAAATCGGCCGCGCGCACGAAACTGCTGGCGGCGGCGAACCTGGCCATGCAGCGGCTGTCGGTCGACGCCAGCCTGTCGAAGACTGACCGCTTGTCGGCGCTCGCCGCGCAGGTATCGCTGGCGCGTATAGACAATCCGGACGGCGCTTTGCCGCCGGCCCTGCTGAAAGAGGTCAAGCAAAAAGTGGCGCAAGCCGACAGTGCCACTACCGATGCCTTCGAACGTCAGTCTGTGATCAATACTGCGGCGCATGCCTTGAGCGACGCCGGCCTGCTGGGCGATTCGGACAACTTGCTGAAAGCCGAACTGAAGCGCTCGCATGCACCTTACTATTTCATGCTGAGCCTGGCCTCGAACGCCAAGAAGCGCGGCGACAAGGGTGCAGCCATCAGCTGGTATGAACAGGCTTATCAGGCTGCCCAGGGACCGGCGACCCGTCTGCAATGGGGCGTCACCTATCTGTCCGGCTTGCTGGAACTGGCGCCGCAAGACGAAGCACGCATCGAAAAGGTGGCGCACGGCGTGTTCCAGGAACTGGGCGGCACCCAGAATGCGTTTTACGAACGCAACCGCTCGGTGCTGGAGCGTCTCGGCCAAAAGCTCACGGCCTGGAATAACGGCGGCAGCCATCAGGCCGCAGTGGGGCGCTTGCGCGCCCAGCTCGATGGCGTCTGCAGCAAGTTGCCGACAGCGGATGCCCAGCGCGCCACCTGCCAGGGCTTGCTGAGTCCGACGCAGGCATAGCTGCCGGAAAATCCCCCGGGATATTTCCCGGTAAATGGGTTACGCTAGCAGCAATTATTTCCCGATATACGCTGCAGCGAACCCATTTACCTGACCGGACTTGCCGACCATGATTCTTGTTCACCATCTCAACAACTCCCGTTCGCAGCGCGTGCTGTGGCTGCTCGAAGAACTGGGGCTGGCCTATGAAATCAAGGCCTACCAGCGCGACCCGAAAACCATGCTGGCGCCGCCCGAGCTGCGGGCGGTTCACCCGCTCGGCAAGTCGCCGGTGATTACCGATGGCGACAACACTATCGCCGAGTCGGGTGCGATCATCGACTACCTGATGCAGAAATACAGCTACGGCCGCCTGATTCCCGCGGCCGACAGCAAAGACCGTTTGCGCTATACCTACTGGCTGCATTACGCCGAAGGGTCGGCCATGCCGCCTTTGCTGATGAAGCTGATCTTCGGCCGTCTCGGCAAGCCGCCGATGCCGGCCTTGCTGCGGCCGCTGGCGCGCATGATCTCGAACGGCGTGCAGCGCAGTTACATCGATCCGCAACTCAAATCGCACCTGGATTTCCTCGAAGGCGAGCTGGAAAAATCGGCCTGGTTTGCCGGCGTGGAATTCAGCGCCGCCGATATCCAGATGAGCTTCCCGCTGGAAGCCATGCAGTCGCGCGGCGGCCTGGACGCCAGCCGTCCGCGCCTGCTCGATTTCCTGCAGCGGATTCATGCGCGGCCAGCCTATCAGCGTGCGATTGAAAGAGGCGGCAAGTACGATTTGCTGAAATAATGGCTGCGGCCGGCGTGCGCATTCTCTCTGCGCACTGCTTCTCCAATCACAGTAGAATTGAGTTGTATGGCCGGGACATGATGCCCGGGCCTGAACGCACAGCTACTGCAACGGAGATTCAATGTTCCCCACTGAGCAATTCACCGATCCCCACGCCGCCGTCGAGCGCGTGCGCGAAATCTACGACCACAACACCGCCTTGCTGCGCGAGGCATTCAAGCGCTTTGCCAGCGGCGAGGTGATGCCGGAACGGGTGCGCGCCTGCTATCCCTTTGTGCGCGTCACCACTGAATTCAATACCCGTGCGGATACGCGCCATTCCTTCGGTTTCGTCTCCGGTCCCGGCGTCTATGAAACCACGCTGACGCGGCCCTCGCTGTATACCAATTACCTGGTCAGCCAGTTCAAGCTGCTGCGCGACAACCATGACGTGCCGCTGGAAATCGGCGTCAGCGAAATGCCGATCCCGGTGCACTTCGCTTTTCCCGAAGGGATCCACGTCGAGGGCACACTCGATCCCGATCATCTGCGCACGCTGCCGGATGTGTTCGACCTGCCCAACCTGGCGACCATGGACGACCGCATCGTCAACGGCACTTTTGAAGAGCTGCCCGGCGATCCGCATCCGCTGGCGCTGTTCACCGCGCCGCGCGTCGACTATTCGCTGCACCGGCTGAAGCACTACACGGCGACCTCGCCCGATCGTTTCCAGCGCTATGTGCTGTTCACCAATTACGCTTTCTATATCGACGAGTTCATCCGCATGGGACGCGAGCTGATGCAAGCCACCAGCGATCCGGAGCAGCGCGCCTATCGCCAGCAGTATTCCGCGTTTGTCGAACCGGGCGACCTCACCACCTGGAACGCCAACCTCGACGACTTGCCGTCTGACCGTTCGCTGACCGGCGTGGCGCCGGCGCGCCAGCCGCAGATGCCGGCTTACCATCTACAGCGCGCCGACGGTTCCGGCATTACGCTGATCAATATCGGTGTCGGGCCGTCGAACGCCAAGACCATTACTGATCACGTCGCGGTCTTGCGTCCGCACGGCTGGATCATGCTCGGTCATTGTGCCGGTCTGTCGACCTCGCAGCGCATGGGCGATTACGTGCTGGCGCATGCCTATGTGCGCGACGACCATGTGCTGGACGACGACCTGCCGCTGTGGGTGCCGGTGCCGGCGCTGGCCGAGGTACAGCTGGCGCTGCAGGATGCGGTAGCCACCATCACCCAGCTGGAAGGTTATGAACTGAAACGCATCATGCGCACCGGCACGGTGGCCTCGATCGACGATCGCAACTGGGAGCTGCGCGACCATCGCAAGCCTTTGCTGCGCTTCAACCAGAGCCGCGCGATTGCGCTGGATATGGAAAGCGCGACGGTGGCCGCCAATGGCTTCCGTTTCCGCGTCCCTTACGGCACCTTGCTGTGCGTCTCCGACAAGCCGTTGCACGGTGAAATCAAATTGCCGGGCATGGCGAACCGCTTTTACGAGCAGCGCGTCAACCAGCATTTGAAGATCGGCATCAAGGCGCTGGAACTGTTGCGCAACCAGGGCGTGGAACAACTGCACAGCCGCAAGCTGCGCAGCTTCAGCGAACCGGCGTTCCGCTAGGTCCATGGCGAGCGTCATCAAGCATCGCCGTGTCAATATCGTCACCCTGGCCGAGGGCGAAGCGGTGCTGGAACATTGCCGTAACGGCGATATCGCGCTGGTGCAGGATGCCGCCGGTTGGTGGGTGCATTTTGTCGGCGAGGATGGCGTCATCGACAGCTACGACGCCGCATTCCCCTCTTATAACAAGGCGCTGTGGACCGCCAAGGCCGCTGCCGAATTCAGCAGCGAATAGCTCAAGTTTGCGCCTGCCGGCTTTCCCGATACATCAAGCCCAACAGGCCGGCGCCTGCCACCAGCGTGAAGGCCGCCACGCACAGCGATGAGGTGAAGTTGCCGCTGCCTTGCACCAGGCGAGTCGCCAGCGGCGGCCCGACAATCTGGCCGATGCCGTAGGTGGCCGTCAGCAAGCCCATCAGGCTGCGCGCCTGGTCGCCACGCAGGCGCCGCGCATCGCGCATCGCAAACAAGGTAATCGCGGTAAACGGCAAGCCCAGCAAGATGCTGCCGAGTGCAAAGCCGAACACGCTGGGTGAGGCCACGCCGATCAGGATGCCGGTTGCCTGCAGCAGGTAGCAGGCTGCGAGCAGCAGGCGGTTGTCCCAATGTACCGGCAAGTGCGTCGCCAGCCAGGCGCCCAGTGAAACGCTGATCCCGAACAAGGGCCAGAACAGGTCCGGCCAGCTGGAGCCGGGCAAGGCCTGGCGCGCGATCACCGGCAGGAAAGTTGCGGTAATGATGTAGCCGAATCCGGCCAGGGCGTAGGCGATGGTCAGGCCGCGCGTCTGCCGTACGATCTGGGCTGGCGGCAGTGCCTGGGGAGAGGCCGCGGCGGCCGGGGTCAAGCTGACTGCAGGCCCGGCGAAGGTGCGCCAGACGATTGCTGTCAGCAGCAAGGCCAGTAGGGCGTAACTGAGCCAGCCATAAGACGCTTTCCAGTGATGCGACACCATCGCGCTGGTGGCCAGTCCGGTCAGCAGGATGCCGAGGCCGGGGCCGCAATAGATGATGCCGCCCAGCGCCGGCGCCTGCAGCTGCGCCAAACGCTGCAAACACCAGCCGGAGGCAAACACGAAGGTGCAGGCGCTGGCGATGCCGGCCAGCGTGCGCAGCACCAGCCACAAGCCGGGCGATTGCCATAGTCCCATGCCGAGGGTCAGCAACACCGTTGCGGCCAGGCCGGTGCGGATGAAACGGGTGGCGCTGCCGCGCAAGACCATGCACAGCAGGGCGCCGATGAAATAACCAAGGTAGTTCGCTGTCGCCAGCCAGCCGCCCGCTGTCAGGTCGATTACGCCATCGTGCAGCATCATCGGCAGCAGCGGAGTGAAAGCGAAGCGGCCTATGCCCATTGCCACCGCTAGGCACAGTGCGCCGGCCAAGGCTACGCGCCATGCTTCCCGGTGTTGTTCCATCTTCATCGCTATGCCGACGGCTGCGGCGGATTGAGCTTCATGCAATTGGCTTCTCGCGTTAGTAGTTGATGGCATGCGGCGCCTGCAGTTCAGCCGCCAGCGTGGCGACCAGTTGCGCTGCCGGCATCGGCCGCGCCATGGCCACGCCCTGGCCGGCCCAGAGCGACATGAATTCCGGCCGGCCGAGCTTGGCTGCGGTCTGGCGGATTTCAGCGCTCAGGGCATTTTGCACCGGATACGCTGGCAGCGCGCCTTCATGGGTCGCCATTTGCTCCATGTAGGCATTGACGATGCCGCGGGCATGGCGGCCCGAGAAGCTGCGGGTCAGGCGTGTGCTGTCGTCGCGTGCGACGGCCAGCTGCGCGCGCCATGCAGGCGCGATGCCGGATTCCGGACAAGCCAGGAAGGCGGTGCCGAGCTGTGCTGCCTGGGCGCCCAGCAGCAGGGCGGCAGCGATGCCGCGGCCATCCATGATGCCACCGGCGGCGATCAGCGGCAGCTTAACCGCCGCCGCTGCCTGCGGGATCAGCGTCATCAAGCCGACGCTGGATTGTTCGATGTTGCCGAGGAAGGTGGCGCGATGGCCGCCGGCTTCAGAGCCCTGCAGGCAAACGAAATCCGCGCCGGCCTGTTCCCAGGCCACCGCTTCGGCCACCGTGGTGGCGGTGCCGATCACCTTGCTGCCTTTGGCCTGGAACTGCGCCACCGTATCGGCGGACAGGATGCCGAAGGTGAAGCTAACCACCGGCGGCGCGGCTTCCAGCAAGGCAGCCAGTTGCTCCTCGAAATTCTCGCTGTATTTCTGCGGCCGTGTTGCGGGACCAAGGCCGAGCGCGTCACGGAACGGCAGCAGAAGTTCTTCTGCCATGGCGATTTCTGCTTCGGGGGGCTGGCTGGTTTCCAGGATGAATAAATTGACATTGAAAGGTCGTGTCGTCAGTGTGCGGATCTTCTTCACCGCTTCGATGATCGCAGGAGGCGAAAGCAGCGCGGCCGCAAACGAACCCAGGCCGCCGGCGTTGCAGACTTGCGTCACCAATTCAATCGGCGAGCCGCCGTTCATGGGGCCCTGCACGATCGGATAGCGGAGGTCGAGCTGTGCGGCGAACGATGCGCTGTGCGAGGCGGAATGCAAGTGGATGCTGGGCATGTTGAGGCTCCTGAGGAAAGACCATCTTGATACGGTTGTACTCTAAACGACATGGCGCCGGCACTGCACCGGGTTGGATGGTATTCATCCTACCTTGACATAATCATCCTGAAAAATGAATAATAAGAATGTTATCCATCTTTAAATGAGATGATCTATGGATCTCCTGTCTCTGGAAATCTTCCGCACGGTAGTGCGCGAGGGTGGCATTACCCGCGCAGCGGAGCAATTGCACCGAGTGCAATCGAATGTCACCACCCGCATCCGCCAGCTGGAGCAATCGCTGGGCGTCAGCCTGTTTTCCCGCAACCACAAGCGTCTGGTGCTGACGCCGGCCGGTGAAACCCTGCTGGACTATGCTGAGCGCCTGCTGAACCTTGCCATTGAGGCACGCGAAGCGGTGCAGCCGGCCGTACCGCAAGGGCGCTTGCGCATAGGCTCCATGGAAAGCACCGCGGCCAGCCGCTTGCCGCTGCCGCTGGCGCGCTTCCACCAGCAATGGCCGGCCGTGCAGCTGGAACTGAGCACCGGCCCGACCCAGCAACTGATCGACCGCGTACGCGCTTTCACCCTCGATGCCGCACTGGTTGCCGGACCATTGGAAGACCCGCTGTTGACGATCTTGCCCCTGTATGCCGAAGAGCTGGTGCTGCTGGCCCCGCGCAACCACCCGCCGATCAACAGCCCGGACGACCTCCAGACCCACACCCTGATCGCCTTCGAAAACGGCTGCGCCTACCGCCGCCACGCCGAAAACTGGCTAGCCTCAGGCAGCATCCCGGGCCGCCGCCCCGACCGCATCCTCGAGCTAGGCTCCTATCACGCCATGCTGGCCTGTGTCGCCGCCGGCGCCGGCGTCGCCCTGGCGCCGCGCTCCGTACTCGAACTCCACAACTGCAGCGAAAGCCTCGCAATCCACCCCATCGGCCCCGCCGGCCAAGTCCCCACCTACCTGATCCGCCGCCACGACTACAGCTCCCCAGCCTTCGACGCCCTCAGCCAGATCCTTCAGGACGAAGCAATAAATCGACTCTCGTATATTGAACCTACCGCGTCGCCATCGGATAATAAGGATGTAGAAGCGGCCGGGCAGAGTGATGCCGATTAGACTGAGTGCCATTGAGCACGTGGGTCAGATAGGCGCCTCTGCCTGTTTCATTTTATAAGTCCGAACGGTATCTTGGACCATCGCCTGATGCGTAAGCCCGCATACGAGAAAGGTCAAAAATGGAAACGGTATGTGCAGTTGTTGGTATCGATGTGAGCAAGAAGAAGCTCGATATTGCCTTGCTGGTCAACGGCAAGACCAAGGCCAAGGTGGTGGAGAATTCTGCCGACGGATACAAATCACTCCTGGAGTGGCTAAGCAAGGCGAAAGTCGCTAAAGAAACGCTGCATGTCTGCATGGAGGCCACTGGGATTTATTATGAGCCGGTGGCATTGGCGCTGCATGACGCAGGAGTGAGCGTTAGCGTGGTCAATCCGGCCTGCATCAAAGGCTTCGGCCATAGTGAAAATATTCGCAACAAGAACGACATCGCCGATGCCGGCCTCATTGCGCGCTATTGCGCCGCCATGAAGCCGGCACCTTGGATGCCGCCACCGCTGGAGCAACGCCAGCTGCGGGCCTGGTCGCTGCGAGTACAAGCCTTAAAAGATATTCGCCAGCAGGAACAAAATCGGCTTGAAGCCAACACCTTCACCGGCATGACCGACGTCGCCGACCATGTGAACCAACACATCGCCTGGCTAAGCACCGAAATCAAGAAGTTGGAGGAGGACATCAATGATCACATTGATCGACATCCCGGCCTCAAGCGTGATGCCGAACTCATCACCAGCATCCCGGGCATCGGCACCACCACGGTGGCAAGAATCCTGGGTCAGTTAGGCGATATCCGTCGATTTGGCAGCGGCAAGGCATTTGCCGCATTTCTCGGCGTAACCCCGAAACAACGCAGCTCCGGCACCTCCATCAAAGGTCGAACCATGATTAGCCGGGCAGGAAGCAAGTCGATGCGAGCGGCGCTTTACATGCCTAGCTTGGTAGCATGTCGACACAACCCGCTACTACGTTGCTTTGCTGAGCGGCTATTGGCCACCGGCATGGCGAAAAAGGCCGTCATCGGCGCTGTCATGCACAAAATGACACATCTGATTTACGGAGTGGTTCGTACTGGCAAGCCCTTCGATCCAAATTATTTAACTAACGGGCTTGCTATTCAAGACGGTATCTGACCCCAATTAAGTAAAAACAATTAGGGTCAGAGTCGATTTAAGAAAGCACTAATGGGGTCAGAGTCGAATTAATGGATAAAATGAAGGCACCTAAACTGCTTTCCTTTTGTCATGGCTCGCTTACCTCGTCTCGTCATTCCCAATCAGCCGCACCACCTTATTCAGCGGGGTGTTGACCGGCAGGCAATTTTCCGTGAAACCGAAGATTATGTGAATTTTCTGGGCCGTTTGCGCGATGCGGCCAGGCAGTTCAAGGTCGCTATCCATGGCTATGTGCTGATGACTAATCATATTCACTTGCTGGCGACGCCTAGCGACGTGGAGGGCTTGGCACGGATGATGCAGTGGGTAGGGAGACATTATGTGCCATATTTCAATCAGAAATATGCACGTGAAGGGACTTTGTGGCAGGGACGCTACAGGGCCACAGTGATCGATTCAGAGCGCTATTTCATGTTGTGCAGCTGCTACATCGACCAGAATCCGGTGCGCGCCGGCATTACTTCGTCGCCGGGAGAGTACCCCTGGTCGAGTTATCTGCACCATGTTGGGGTTAAGCCGGATCCGCTGGTGACCGACCATGCCTTGTACTGGGCCTTGGGCAACACGCCTTTTGACCGTGAAGCTGCATATAAGGAAATGGCTGAGCAAGCGCTTACATCGACAGAGGCGAAGCAATTGATGGATGCCACCAACAAGGGCTGGCCGCTAGGCTCTGAAATGTTCAAGGCCAAGCTGGAAAAACAGGGCTCGGCGAGAGTGCGCCCGGCCCGGCGGGGGCGGCCTTTCAAGGCGCGGCCGGAGTCGGCAGAGGCCGTAGCGGCGCCGGCAACAAAAAAATAACAGAAATGATGACCAGGCATTCGAATGCATCAAATTGACTCTGACCCTATTTAATTTTGGTGCAAAAATAATCCTAATTAATTTGACTCTGACCCTAATTATTGTGATTGAAGTCTGTGGACGTCTGCACTATTCTTAATATCCTTACTCTCAAAGTGGTGGAGCAACGTTATGCAAGCGCAAGGTTTATACGATCCGGCTAATGAACACGATGCCTGTGGCGTCGGTTTTATTGCTCACATCAAAGGCAACAAGAGCCACTCGGTCATTGAGCAGGGTTTGCTGATCCTGAAGAATCTCGATCACCGGGGTGCGGTTGGGGCGGATAAGCTGATGGGCGACGGCGCTGGGATCTTGATTCAGGTGCCGGACCAGTTCTACCGCGAAGAGATGGCGAAGCTGGGCGTGACCTTGCCGCCGCCAGGCGAATTCGGCGTCGGCATGGTGTTCTTGCCAAAAGAGAACGCTTCCCGCATCGCTTGCGAGCAGGAGATCGAACGCGCGGTGCTGGCTGAAGGCCAGGTCGTGCTGGGCTGGCGTGATGTGCCGGTGGATATCGAAATGCCGATGTCGCCCACCGTGCGCGACAAGGAACCGGTGATCCGCCAGATCTTTATCGGCCGCGGCCCGGACATCATGGTCACCGATGCACTCGAGCGTAAGTTGTATGTGATCCGTAAATCCTCTGGCCACGCGATCCAGGCTCTGAACCTGTTGCACGGCAAGGAATTCTTCGTGCCGTCGATGTCGGCCCGTACCGTGGTCTACAAGGGCTTGCTGCTGGCGGACCAGGTCGGCGTCTATTACAAGGACCTGCAGGATCCGCGTTGCCTGTCGGCGCTGGCGCTGGTGCATCAACGCTTCTCCACCAATACTTTCCCGGAATGGCCGCTGGCCCACCCGTATCGCCTGCTGGCGCACAACGGCGAAATCAACACCGTCAAGGGCAACTTCAACTGGATGCGCGCGCGTGAAGGCGTGATGAAGTCGCACGTGCTGGGCGACGACCTGAAGAAGCTGTTCCCGCTGATCTATGAAGGCCAGTCCGACACCGCCTGTTTCGACAACGCGTTGGAACTGTTGCTGATGGCCGGTTATCCGATCGCCCAGGCGATGATGATGATGATCCCGGAAGCGTGGGAAAACCACACCACCATGGATGACAACCGCCGCGCCTTCTACGAATACCACGCCGCGATGATGGAGCCATGGGATGGCCCGGCAGCGATGGCGTTTACCGACGGCCGCCACATCGGCGGCACGCTGGACCGCAACGGCTTGCGCCCGGCGCGTTACATCGTCACTGACGACGACTTCGTGGTGATGGCCTCCGAATCCGGCGTGCTGCCGATCCCGGAATCCAAGATCATCCAGAAATGGCGTCTGCAGCCGGGCAAGATGTTCCTGATCGACCTTGACGCCGGCCGCATCATCGACGACAAGGAATTGAAAGACACTTTCGCCAACGCCAAGCCCTACAAGCAGTGGATCGAATCGGTGCGGGTCAAGCTGGACGAGCTGAAAGCGGAGCCGTCCGAATCCGGCTCCACCATCCCGCTGCTGGATCGCCAGCAGCTGTTCGGCTACACCCAGGAAGACATCAAGTTCTTGATGTCGCCGATGGCGGCTGCCGCCGAAGAGGCGATCGGCTCGATGGGCAACGACTCGCCGCTGGCGGTCATGTCCAACAAGAACAAGACCCTGTACCACTACTTCAAGCAATTGTTCGCGCAAGTCACCAACCCGCCGATCGATCCGATCCGTGAAGCGATGGTGATGTCGCTGGTGTCCTTCATCGGACCAAAGCCGAACATGCTGGACACCAACAACATCAACCCGCCGATGCGCTTGGAAGTGTCGCAGCCTATCCTCAACTACGACGATATCGCCAAGTTGCGCAACATCAGCGCCCACACTGGGGGTAAATTTAAATCGCATGAGCTGAACATCTGCTATCCGGTTGCATGGGGCAAGGAAGGCATCGAAGCGCGCCTGGCCTCGCTGTGCGCCAAGGCGGTCGATGCGGTCAAGTCCGGCCACAATATCCTGATCGTGTCGGACCGCAAGGTCGACGCCGAGCAAGTGGCGATTCCAGCCCTGCTGGCCACTTCGGCCATCCACCAGCATCTGGTGAGCAAGGGCCTGCGTACTTCAACCGGCCTGGTGGTGGAAACCGGTTCGGCGCGCGAGACGCATCACTTTGCACTGCTGGCGGGTTACGGCGCGGAAGCTATCCATCCCTATCTGGCGATGGATACCCTGACCGAGCTGGCGCATGGCTTGCCGGGCGCGCTGTCGCCGGAAAAAGCCATCTACAACTTCCAGAAGGCGGTTGGCAAGGGCTTGCTGAAAGTCATGTCGAAGATGGGTATTTCGACTTACATGTCGTATTGCGGCGCGCAGATTTTCGAAGCTATCGGTCTGAACAAGGCCATGACCCAGAAGTACTTCAAGGGCACCGCATCGAATGTCGAAGGCATCGGCGTGTTTGAAGTGGCGGAAGAAGCTTTGCGCCTGCATCGCGCTGCCTTCAGCGACGATCCGGTGCTGGCCAACGCGCTCGACGCCGGCGGCGAATACGCTTTCCGTATCCGTGGCGAAGAGCACATGTGGACGCCGGATGCGATCGCCAAGCTGCAGCATTCGACCCGTTCCAACAATTTCAACAGCTATAAAGAGTACGCCCAGCTGATCAACGATCAGTCCAAGCGTCACATGACCCTGCGCGGCTTGTTTGAATTCAAGCTCGATCCGAGCAAGGCGATCCCGCTGGACGAAGTCGAGCCGGCCAAGGAAATCGTCAAGCGTTTCGCTACCGGCGCGATGTCGCTCGGTTCGATTTCGACCGAAGCGCACGCCACGCTGGCAGTGGCGATGAACCGCATCGGCGGCAAGTCGAATACCGGCGAAGGCGGCGAAGACGAGAACCGCTATCGCCAGGAACTCAAGGGCATCCCGATCAAGCAGGGCGAGACGCTGGCGTCGGTGATCGGCAAGGACCGCATCGAGGTCGATATCCCGCTGCAAGCCGGCGATTCGCTGCGTTCGCGCATCAAGCAGGTGGCGTCGGGACGTTTCGGCGTTACTGCCGAGTACCTGATTTCGGCCGACCAGATCCAGATCAAGATGGCGCAGGGCGCCAAGCCGGGCGAGGGCGGCCAGCTGCCGGGCCACAAGGTGTCCGAGTACATCGCCAAGCTGCGTTTCTCAGTGCCGGGCGTGGGCCTGATTTCGCCGCCGCCGCACCATGACATCTATTCGATCGAAGACCTGGCGCAGCTGATCCATGATCTCAAGAACGTCAATCCGCGCGCTTCGATTTCAGTCAAGCTGGTGTCGGAAGTGGGCGTCGGTACGGTGGCAGCAGGCGTGGCCAAGGCCAAGTCGGATCACGTCGTGATCGCCGGCCATGACGGCGGCACCGGCGCTTCGCCGCTGTCCTCGATCAAGCATGCCGGTTCGCCATGGGAACTGGGCCTGGCCGAAACCCAGCAGACGCTGGTGCTGAACGGCTTGCGCAACCGCATCCGGGTCCAGGCCGACGGCCAGATGAAGACCGGCCGCGATGTCGTCATTGGCGCGCTGCTGGGTGCGGATGAATTCGGCTTTGCGACTGCGCCGCTGGTGGTGGAAGGCTGCATCATGATGCGCAAGTGCCATCTGAACACTTGCCCGGTCGGCGTCGCCACGCAAGATCCGGTGCTGCGCGCCAAGTTCTCCGGCAAGCCGGAACACGTGGTCAATTTCTTCTTCTTCATCGCGGAAGAAGTGCGCCAGATCATGGCGCAGCTGGGCCTGCGCGATTTCAACGAACTGATCGGCCGCGCCGACCTGCTCGACAAATCGCGCGCACTGACCCACTGGAAAGCACAGGGCTTGGATTTCAGCCGCATTTTCTACCAGCCGGCCCTGCCGGAAGGTGGCGTGTATTACCACACCGAAGAGCAGGATCATGGCCTGGCCAAGGCGCTCGACCACAAGTTGATCGCGCAAGCGAAAGCCGCGCTGGACAAGGGCGAGCGGGTCTCGTTCATCTCACCGATCCGCAACCTCAACCGCACCGTCGGCGCCATGCTGTCCGGCGAAGTCGCCAAGAAATACGGTCATGAGGGCCTGCCCGACGACACCATCCATATCCAGCTGCAAGGCACCGCAGGCCAGTCGGCTGGCGCGTTCCTGGCGCATGGCGTGACGCTGGATCTGGTTGGCGAGGGCAATGACTACGTCGGCAAGGGCTTGTCGGGCGGCCGCATCATCGTCCGTCCGAACACCGAGTTCCGTGGCCGCGCGGTCGACAACATCATCGCCGGCAACACGGTGCTGTACGGTGCGATTGCCGGCGAGGCTTTCCTCAACGGTGTCGCCGGCGAGCGCTTCGCGGTGCGTAACTCGGGCGCCATCGCGGTGGTCGAAGGTACTGGCGATCACGGTTGCGAATACATGACCGGCGGCACGGTAGTGGTGCTGGGCGAAACCGGCCGCAACTTCGGCGCCGGCATGTCGGGCGGCCTGGCGTATGTCTACGATCCGGACGGCACTTTCGCTGCGCAATGCAATATGGCGATGGTCACGCTGGAGTCGGTGTTGAGCCAGGGCGAGCAGGAAGCCACCATCGACAAGGCGATCTGGCACAGCACCACGCGCGGCGGCGAAGTGCAGGCCGACGAAGCGATCCTGAAGGGACTGATCGAGCGTCACTTCAAGTACACCGGCAGCACGCGCGCGCGCAACTTGCTGGATAACTGGGTCGTGTCGCGCAGCAAGTTCGTCAAGGTGTTCCCGACTGAGTACAAGCGGGCGCTGGGCGAGTTGAACGCGGTCGCGAGCGCGGCGCCGGCCAAAGAAAAAGTCGCCGCGTAACCGTTAATTTACGCGTCAGCTTACACCTCACTTAGCCAAGTAAAGATAAGGAGTGCCGCGGCGGATTTTGCCGCGGCGCATCCTGCAGCCAGAAAGCGGAAGAAAATGGGAAAAGTAACAGGATTTATGGAATTTCAGCGAGTCGGCGAAACGTACGAAGCGCCGCAGGCACGCAAGAAGCACTACAAGGAATTCATCCTCAGCCTGAGCGACAGCGACGCCAAAACCCAGGGCGCGCGTTGCATGGATTGCGGTATTCCGTTCTGCAACAACGGCTGCCCGGTCAACAACATTATTCCTGACTGGAATGACCTGGTGTATCGCGGCGCCTACAGCGAAGCGCTGGAAACCCTGCATTCGACCAATAATTTTCCGGAATTTACCGGCCGCATCTGCCCGGCGCCTTGCGAGAGCGCCTGCACCCTGGGCATCAACAGCGACCCGGTCGGCATCAAGTCGATCGAGCATTTCATCGTCGACAAGGGCTGGGAAAACGGCTGGATCGTGCCGCAACCGCCCCTGGTGA
The DNA here is from genome assembly GCF_001584185.1 of Collimonas pratensis. Taxonomy (GTDB): domain Bacteria; phylum Pseudomonadota; class Gammaproteobacteria; order Burkholderiales; family Burkholderiaceae_D; genus Collimonas; species Collimonas pratensis. The sequence goes on from NZ_CP013234.1 coordinate 610,972, forward strand.
AAACCGGCAAGAAAGTCGCGGTGGTCGGTTCCGGCCCTGCCGGCCTGGCGGCGGCGCAGCAGCTGGCGCGCATCGGCCATGACGTCACGGTGTTTGAAAAGAGCGACCGCGTCGGCGGCTTGCTGCGTTACGGCATCCCCGATTTCAAGATGGAAAAATCGCATATCGACCGTCGCGTCGAGCAGATGGAAGCGGAAGGCGTGACTTTCCGTACCAGCGTGCTGGTGGGCAAGGATTTCCCGGCCAACGTCAATAACTGGGCCAAGAAGACTGTCTCACCGGAAGAACTGAAGGCAGAGTTCGACGCGGTGGTGATTGCCGGCGGCGCCGAGCAGCCGCGCGATCTGCCTGTGCCTGGCCGTGAACTCAAGGGCGTGCATTTCGCCATGGATTTCCTGCCGCAGCAAAACAAGATCAATGCCGGCGACAAGGTCAAGGACCAGATCCTGGCAGGCGGCAAGCACGTGGTGGTGATCGGCGGCGGCGATACCGGTTCCGACTGCGTCGGTACCTCGAACCGCCAGGGCGCGGCATCGATCCAGCAGTTCGAACTGATGCCGCAACCGCCGGAACAGGAAAACAAGCCGCTGGTCTGGCCTTACTGGCCAACCAAGCTGCGCACCTCGTCCTCGCACGACGAAGGCTGCGAGCGCGACTGGGCGGTGGCGACCAAGCGCCTGGAAGGTAAAAATGGTAAGGTCGAGAAACTGATCGCTGCCCGTGTCGAATGGAAAGACGGCAAGATGCAGGAAGTGCCGGACTCGGAATTCGAAATGAAGGCCGACCTGGTGTTCCTGGCGATGGGCTTCGTCTCGCCGGTGGCGCAGGTGCTTGAAGCGTTTGGCGTCGACAAGGATGCGCGCGGCAACGCCAAGGCCAGCACGGAAGGCGATGCCTGCTACAAGACTTCCGTGGATAAAGTGTTCGCAGCCGGCGACATGCGGCGCGGCCAGTCGCTGGTGGTGTGGGCGATCCGCGAAGGCCGCCAGTGCGCGCGCGCAGTGGATGAGTACCTGATGGGCGCGTCGGTTTTGCCGCGCTGATTTTTGATGCACTGCAGCTTAAACTCTGCAGTTGGAAGCAAAAAAGAGTATGTCCGGGGCAATACCGACATACTCTTTTTTTCTGTATGCAGCATTTTGTTCATGCATTCAGGCAATAGTCAAACTGTTGTAATAGAGGCACATGTCGGTCTGACTACTATTGCCGCACCCTGAACGATTGTCGCATTTGCACTACAATACCCCCTTTGATTTATTCGGTGAGCAGTGTGGCAAATATCGTCGAAATTCGTGATCTGCAGTTTGGCTATGGTGAGAGGTCGATTTTATCGGGTCTCAACATGGACTTCGCACGCGGCAAGGTGATCGCCGTCATGGGCGGCTCCGGCTCCGGCAAAACCACGATCCTGCGTCTGATCGGCGGCCAGCTGAGTCCGCAGGCCGGCAGCGTCAAGGTCGACGGCGAAACCGTACACACTTTGTCGACCGCGGGCTTGTATGCGCTGCGGCGCAAGATGGGCATGCTGTTCCAGAGCGGCGCCTTGTTTACTGACTTGACGGCATTTGAAAACGTCGCCTTCCCGCTGCGCGAACACACCGATCTGCCGGAAGACCTGCTGAGCAAGCTGGTGCTGCTCAAGCTGAATGCGGTCGGCCTGCGCAATGCCGCGCAGCTGAAGCCGTCCGAGATTTCCGGCGGCATGGCGCGCCGGGTGGCGCTGGCGCGCGCGATCGCGCTGGATCCGTCGCTGATCATGTACGATGAACCTTTCGCCGGCCTTGATCCGATTTCGATGGGCGTCACCGCCAACCTGATCCGCAAGCTCAACGATGCGCTTGGCTCCACCAGCATCCTGGTATCGCATGACGTCCACGAATCGTTCGGCATCGCCGACTATGTGTATTTCCTGTCCCAGGGGCAGATCGTGGCGCAGGGTACGCCGGCCGAGATGCAGGCATCGAACCATCCGTACGTGAAGCAATTCGTCAATGCCGAACCTGACGGACCGGTACCCTTCCATTATCCAGGCAAGTCGCTGGCCGAGGATCTTGGCATGAAGGGGCGCACCTGATGAGCTCTATCGTTAAATTTGTAAGCAATTCCCTTGCGGCAATCGGCCGTACGGTACGCGAGTCGATTGCCGGACTGGGTGTCGCCACCCGCATGTTCCTGGCGATCCTGCGCGCTTCGCTCGGTCTCTGGCGCAGGCCGCGGCTGATCACCGACCAGATTCATTTCATCGGCAACTATTCGCTGGTGATCATTGGCGTGTCCGGCTTGTTCGTCGGTTTCGTGCTGGGCCTGCAAGGGTATTACACTCTGAATAAATATGGTTCCGAACAGGCGCTGGGCTTGCTGGTGGCCTTGTCGCTGGTGCGTGAACTGGGTCCGGTGGTGACCGCGCTGCTGTTTGCCGGCCGTGCCGGTACCTCGCTGACGGCTGAAATCGGCCTGATGAAGGCTGGCGAGCAGCTGTCGGCCATGGAAATGATGGCGGTCGACCCGATGCAACGGGTAGTGGCGCCGCGTTTCTGGGCCGGCGTGGTAGCGATGCCGATGCTGGCGGCACTGTTCAGCGCCCTCGGCATCTATGGCGGCTACCTGGTCGGCGTCAAACTGATCGGCGTCGATGAAGGCGCGTTCTGGTCGCAAATGCAAGGCGGCGTCGATGTCTGGCTGGATGTGTTCAACGGCGTGGTAAAAAGCATCGTCTTCGGTATTGCCGTCACCTTCGTGGCGGTCTGGCAGGGTTATGAAGCCAAGCCGACGCCGGAAGGTGTTTCCCGGGCCACCACGCGCACCGTCGTGATTGCTTCGCTGGCAGTGTTGGGACTGGATTTCCTGCTGACAGCGTTGATGTTTAATTAGTTTTTGCGACCGGATTGCCGGTTTTGGCCGGAGTCAAGTTTGCTGTCGCGGGCAGCAGGGCGCTTTACTTCTCGTTACTATTCTCTTGAGGGATTATTCGCCTCAAGTGGTATTTTTAAGGTGATGAATCATGCAACAAAAAACAGTAGACGTATGGGTTGGTATGTTTGTCCTGGTCGGCGTCCTGGCTTTGGCGTTTCTGGCGCTGAAAGCCGGTAACCTGAGCACCTCGACTTTCAACAAGACTTATCCGGTAGTGACCCGGTTCGACAACATCGGCGGCTTGAAGGTGCGTGCTTCGGTCAGAAGCGCCGGTGTGGTGGTTGGACGGGTGGCGTCGATCAATTTCGACGACAAAAATTTCCAGGCCGTAGTAACCCTGAACATGGACCAGCGCTATCTGTTTCCACAAGACAGTTCGGCTAAGATCCTGACCGCAGGTTTGCTGGGCGAACAATATATCGGCATCGAGGCGGGCGGCGACACCAAGAACCTGGCTGCCGGCGATCGTATTAAATTAACGCAGTCTGCGATTGTGCTGGAGAACCTGATCAGTCAGTTCTTGTACAGCAAGGCCGCCGACGTAAAGGACACTGAACAATGAAAACCATGACTCGCTTCGGCTCGCTGGCCCTGATCGCCGCATTGAGCGGCTGTGCCACCACCAGCAATCCGCAAGACCCGCTGGAAGGCTTCAATCGCGCCATGTTCAGCTTCAACGACACGCTCGACAAGGTGGCCCTGAAGCCGGTCGCCACCGCTTACCGCAACTGGCTGCCAAGCTTTGTGCAGACTGGCGTCAACAACTTCTTCGGCAACCTGGGCGACGTCTGGAGCTCGGTCAACGGTTTCCTGCAGGGAAACGTTGCTGATGGTACGTCGGATGTGATGCGGGTTGCCGTCAATTCCACCCTCGGCCTGGGCGGTTTGCTGGATATCGGCTCGGAAGCCGGCTTGCAAAAACACAACAAGGATTTCGGCCAGACCTTGGGAAAATGGGGCGTAGGCTCCGGTCCTTACCTGGTGCTGCCGCTGTTCGGTCCGTCGAATATCCGCGATACCGCGGCGCTGCCAGTGGATTTCTACGGCGACATCTGGTCTTACAAGTACCCGGTGCGCTGGCGTAATACCGGTTCCGTGGTGCGCCTGATCGACAAGCGCGCCAACCTGCTGGATGCCGGCGATCTGCTGGAAGATGCGGCGCTGGATAAATATGAATTTGTCCGTGATGCCTACACGCAACGTCGCCAAAGCCAGATCCGCGGCAATGACGACGACCATGGAGACAAGGGCGGCGAAAAAGACAGCGACAAGAGCGATGCACCGGCAAAAACCAAGGCAGCCGACCAGTGAAACGCGGGCGGCTGGAACCGACGCTTGAATTTAGCGTCTTAGTCCCCACTTAGCAGCTGTTTGAGGCGTCTACAACCACCGAGATTGTTGAAAATATGAAAATTCTGAAAAAATACCTGGCGCTGTCGCTGACTGTCGGCAGCCTGTTGTTCACCGCCGCAGCGCAAGCGCAAGAAGCGCCTGACGCACTGGTCAAGCGCATCAGCCAGGATGTGATCGATTCCGCCAAGGCGGACAAAAGCATCCAGGGCGGTGATCAAAAACACATCCTGGCGCTGGTGGAAGAAAAAATCATTCCCTACGTCGACTTCGAGCGCATGACCTCGCTGGCGGCCGGCCGTTACTGGCGCGATGCTACTGATGATCAGAAGAAACAGCTGATCACCCAGTTCCGCAGCCTGCTGATCTACACCTATTCCGGCGCCCTGCGCCAGGTACGTGACCAGAAGATCGATTTCAAGCCGATGCGCAGCGATCCGGCCGATACCGACGTTGAAGTGCGTTCGCAAGTGATCCAGCCGCGCGGCGAGCCTATCCAGCTGAATTACCGTATGGAAAAATCCGGCACCAGCTGGAAGATCTATGATGTCAACGTACTGGGTGCCTGGCTCGTTGAGTCATATAAGGGAACATTTGCCTCGGAAATCGGCAAATCCGGCATCGACGGCCTGATCAAGGTGTTGACGGACAAGAACAAATCCCGTGCTGCTCAGGGCAAGTAATTCCAAGTTATACCAAAGTTGTAGATTTTATTGATTGATTACCATGTTCAGGCCATCTCACTCGCTTACTGTCGGTAACGCCAAGCTCACTCTGGAAGAGGGCTTGCGCGCGATCGCCGGTGGCGAGACCGAGATCGACCTGAGCGATGTGGTGGCGGTCGACTCGGCCGCCGTCGCAACCTTGCTGGCATGGCAAGTCGCGGCAATGAATCAAGGTTTGACCCTGCATTTTTCCAGCTTGCCAGCCAACCTGGAAAGCCTGATCGACCTTTACGGCGTCACCGATTTGCTGGCGCCGGCGGCAGTAGTTGTTGCTGCCAGTCCACGACATCACTGACATCATCCTTTCTCTCTCCAGTAGTCCGCCGGGTTTGTAGTCGTTGCCCGGCCTCAGCAGCAAAAATCCAATATAATCAAGGGTTACGCCATCAGGCGCAGCGCCAGAGCGGCTGGAAGCATTGTTTCCAGATACGCAAGCGGCAGCGGCGCGGCGGCACCCACACAGAGTATCCAGGCATCCATGGCGGCGATTCAGATCACTAACGTCAAGAAGCGTTACCAGTCCTTGCAGGCTTTGGGCGGCGTTTCACTGACCATCGAAGAAGGCGAATTCTTCGGCTTGCTCGGCCCTAACGGCGCCGGCAAAACCACCTTGATTTCCATCATTGCCGGTTTGAATCGTCCCGATTCCGGCAATGTCACGATCCATGGCCACGACGTGGTCAGCGACTACCGCGCTGCGCGCCGCAACCTGGGCGTGGTGCCGCAGGAGCTGGTGTTCGATCCCTTCTTCACGGTGCGCGAAACCCTGCGCATGCAGTCCGGCTATTACGGCTTGAAGAACAACGACAAATGGATCGACGAGGTGATGGAAAACCTCGATCTCACCAACAAGGCCGACACCAATATGCGCGCACTCTCCGGCGGCATGAAGCGCCGCGTGCTGGTGGCGCAGGCGCTGGTGCACAAGCCGCCCGTGATCGTGCTGGACGAGCCGACCGCCGGCGTCGACGTCGAACTGCGCCAGACCTTGTGGCGCTTCATTTCGCGCCTCAACCGCGAAGGCCACACCGTGGTCCTGACCACGCATTACCTGGAAGAAGCGCAGGAACAGTGCAACCGCATCGCCATGCTCAAGCTGGGGCAGGTGGTCGCGCTGGATACCACCTCGGCGTTGATCAAGCGCATCGCCGGTTCCCAGCTCATCGTGCAGCTCTCCAGCGGCAGTTTGCCGGAGGCCTTGCAGCACCTGGTGCTGCATGCGGACGGCGCCAAGTTTTCCTTGCGCGTCAACCAGTATGCCGATGTCGAACCGATCCTGGCTTCATTGCGCCAGGCCGGCGCGGTGATCGAAGACATGCAGCTGCAACAGGCCGATCTGGAAGACGTGTTCCTGCAGATCATGGATAGCAAGGTCAGCGCCAACGGCTTCAATGTCTACGCTGACGAATACAGTGCAGGCGGTGGCAAATGATGGTCGGTTTTCAAACACTGTTTTACAAGGAAGTGCTGCGCTTCTGGAAAGTCGCGACGCAAACCATCGGTGCGCCGATTCTCACCGCCATGCTGTACCTGCTGATTTTCGGCCACACGCTGAAAGACCACGTGGAAGTCTATCCGGGCGTGCAGTACACGGCTTTCCTGATTCCCGGCCTGGTGATGATGAGCGTGTTGCAAAATGCCTTCGCCAATACCTCGTCCTCGTTGACACAGTCGAAAATGACCGGCAATCTGGTGTTTGTCCTGCTGCCGCCGCTGTCGCACTGGGAGCTGTATGGCGGCTACGTGCTGGCCGCCGTGGTGCGTGGCCTGATGGTTGGCCTGGGCGTGTTCGTGATCACGGCCTGGTTCGGCAACCTGTCCTTCGTGGCGCCATGGTGGATCGTAATTTTCGCCTTCCTCGGCGCGGCGCTGCTGGGCACCATGGGTTTGATCGCCGGCATCTGGGCAGATAAGTTCGACCAGTTGGCGGTGTTCCAGAACTTCCTGATCATGCCGCTGACCTTCCTGGCCGGCGTGTTTTATTCGATCAAGTCGTTGCCGCCCTTCTGGCAAGCGGTGTCGCACCTGAATCCGTTCTTCTACATGATCGACGGCTTCCGCTACGGCTTCTTCGGCCAGTCCGACGTCAATCCGCTGGTCAGCCTGGCCATCATCTGCATCGCGCTGGCGCTGCTGTCGACGCTGGCGGTGCAGATGCTACGGCGTGGTTATAAGCTGCGCCACTAAATCCAATCGTTGCGTTCCGTTTGTTTCGTTCGTACAGTTAACCGGTAAGAAAATATCATGTTCCCAACACCCGATCTCGTTAAAAGTTACATCGCCGCCGGCCTAGAATGTTCGCACCTGGAAGTCGAGGGCGACGGCCAGCATTTCAAGGCGGTGATCGTGTCGGCGGCGTTTGCCGGCAAGCGCCCGATACAGCGCCACCAGATCGTCTACGCGGCCCTGGGCGACCGCATGCGCGAAGAGATCCATGCGCTGTCGATGAAGACCCTGACGCCCGAAGAATTTGCCGCTTAATTTACAAATTAATTGCGCGCCGGCTTGTCTAAGCCAGCGCAGCCCGATGAACATCTCTGGTCCGGATGGCCAGCCATAACGTGTAGCAAAGAGAGAAATAATAATGGATAAATTATTGATACAAGGCGGCAACCGCCTTTCCGGTGAAATCACTATTTCCGGCGCAAAAAATGCGGCGCTGCCTATCTTGTGCGCCGGTCTGTTGACCTCTGACCAGCTGCAGCTCAGCAATGTGCCGAACCTGCACGATGTCTCGACCATCCTCAAGCTGCTGCGCCAGATGGGTCTGAAAGCGACCCAGGACGGCCATTTCGTGACCCTGCAGGGCGACGCCATCAGCAATCTGGAAGCGCCGTATGAAATGGTGAAAACCATGCGCGCATCGATCCTGGTGCTGGGCCCGCTGCTGGCGCGCTTCGGCGAAGCCAAGGTATCGCTGCCGGGCGGCTGCGGCATCGGCTCGCGTCCGGTCGACCAGCACATCAAAGGTCTGCAAGCGATGGGCGCCGAAATTTCGATCGAAGCCGGCTACATCCATGCCAAGGCCAAGAAGCTGAAAGGCACCCGTGTCGTGACCGACATGATCACTGTCACCGGCACCGAAAACCTGCTGATGGCAGCGACCCTGGCCGACGGCGAAACCGTGCTGGAAAACGCCGCGCGCGAACCGGAAGTCAGCGACCTCGCCAACCTGCTGGTGGCGATGGGCGCCAAGATCGACGGCATCGGCACCGACCGCCTGGTGATCCAGGGTGTCGACAAGCTGCACGGCGCCGCACATTCGGTAATCGCCGACCGCATTGAAACCGGTACCTTCCTGTGCGCCGTGGCCGCCACCGGCGGTGACGTCATGCTGAAAAACACCCGCAGCCACATCCTCGACGCGGTGCTCGACAAGCTACGCGAAGCCGGCGTGATCCTGACTTCCGGCGACGACTGGATCCGCGTGCAGATGGCGGCGCGGCCGAAGGCAGTCAGCTTCCGCACTACCGAATATCCTGGCTTCCCGACCGACATGCAAGCGCAGTTCATGTCGCTCAACAGCATCGCCGAAGGCACCAGCCACGTCACCGAAACGATCTTTGAAAACCGTTTCATGCACGTGCAGGAAATGAACCGCCTCGGCGCTGCCATCGATGTGCAAGGCAATACCGCCATCATCAAGGGTGTCGACCATCTGGTCGGCGCGCCGGTCATGGCGACCGATTTGCGCGCTTCCGCTTCGCTGGTGATCTCCGGCCTGGTGGCGCAGGGCCAGACCATGATCGAGCGCGTGTATCACCTCGATCGCGGCTACGATCAGATGGAGCGCAAGCTGTCGGCTGTCGGCGCCAACATCGAAAGAATCAAATGAGCCAGAAGCTGACCCTGGCCCTGTCCAAGGGCCGCATCTTCGAAGAGACGTTGCCGCTGCTGAAGGCGGCCGGCATCGAAGTCACGGAAGATCCGGAAACCTCGCGCAAGCTGATCCTGTCGACCAATGATCCGCTGGTCAATGTCATTATCGTCCGTGCCTCCGATGTGCCGACCTATGTGCAATACGGCGCCGCCGATTTCGGCGTGGCCGGCAAGGATGTGCTGCTGGAACACGGCGGCGAAGGCTTGTATCAGCCGATCGACCTGGAAATCGCCAAGTGCCGCATGTCGGTCGCGGTGTCCGCCGGCTTTGACTATGCCAGCGCGATCCGCCAGGGCGCGCGTTTGCGCGTGGCCACCAAATACCTGCTGACGGCACGCGAGCATTTTGCCGCCAAAGGCATGCACGTCGATCTCATCAAGTTGTACGGCTCGATGGAGCTGGCGCCGCTGGTGGGGCTGGCTGACGCCATCGTCGACCTGGTCAGCACCGGCGGCACCCTGCGCGCCAACAACTTGGTTGAAGTCGAACACATCATGGACATTTCATCGCGCCTGGTGGTCAACCAGGCTGCCCTGAAACTGAAGCGCGAACGGCTGCAACCGATCCTGGATGCATTCGAACGGGCTTCCGTCAAATAAAGTCCGATTAAAGCCCATAAGCGACAAACTGGAAGCAGCAACATGAGCATAGCAATCAGAAAACTCGATGCGGCGCAGCCGGATTTCCAGGCGCAACTGAATGCCGTGCTGGCCTTCGAGGCCGGCGAAGATGAAGCCATCGATCAGGCTGCCGCACGCATCCTGGCCGACGTCAAGGCGCGCGGCGACGCCGCCGTGCTGGAATACACCAACCGTTTCGACCGCGTCAGCGCCAGCAGCGTCGGCGCCCTGGAAATCGGCCAGCAGGAATTGCAGGATGCCCTGGCGCAGTTGTCGCCGGAGCGCCGCAGCGCCTTGCAGACCGCCGCCGACCGCGTGCGCGCCTATCATCAGCGGCAAAAAGTCGAATGCGGCTCGGACGGCTTCAGCTACACCGAAGCCGACGGCACCGTGCTCGGACAAAAAGTGACGCCGCTGGACCGCGTCGGCATCTACGTCCCCGGCGGCAAGGCCGCTTATCCTTCGTCGGTGCTGATGAATGCCATCCCGGCCAAGGTTGCCGGCGTGCAGGAAATCATCATGGTGGTGCCGACCCCGGACGGCGTCAAGAATCCGCTGGTGCTGGCTGCCGCGGCCATCGCCGGCGTCGACCGCGTGTTCACCATCGGCGGCGCGCAAGCGGTCGCTGCGCTGGCTTACGGCACGGACTCTATTCCGCAAGTCGACAAGATCGTCGGTCCTGGCAACGCCTATGTGGCGGCGGCCAAGCGGCGCGTGTTCGGCACGGTCGGCATCGACATGATTGCCGGCCCCTCGGAAATCCTGGTGATCTGCGACGGCACGACCGATCCCGACTGGATCGCAATGGACCTGTTCTCGCAGGCCGAGCACGACGAGCTGGCGCAATCCATTCTGCTATGCCCGGATGCAGACTATATCGCGGCGGTGGAAGCCAGCATCAACCGCCAGCTGGCGCTGATGCCGCGCCATGAAGTGATCCGTACCTCGCTGACCGACCGCGGCGCGCTGATCAAGGTGCGCGATCTGGAACAAGCCTGCGAAATCGCCAACCATATCGCCGCCGAGCATCTGGAAATCTCGACCGACAATCCGCAGCATTGGGCCGACCGCATCCGCCATGCAGGCGCCATGTTCCTGGGCCGTTTTTCGTCGGAAGCGCTGGGCGATTATTGCGCCGGCCCGAACCACGTGCTGCCGACTTCGCGCACCGCGCGCTTCTCGTCGCCGCTCGGCGTCTACGATTTTCAGAAGCGTTCCAGCATGATCAACATCAGCGCCGCCGGCGCCCAGACCCTGGGCAAAGTAGCGGCGGAACTGGCTTACGGCGAAGGCTTGCAGGCGCATGCACGCTCGGCCGAGTATCGCCTGGAAGACGGCAAGCAATGATGATCCCAGCTGCGGTGTGGCAGGCATGACGACTGCCGGCGGCGACTGGCTCAACCGCATCTTCGGCGAAGATGCGCTGCAAGGCTTGCAACGCATCCCCGACGGCTCGGTCGACCTGCTGCTGGCCGATCCGCCGTATGGCCTGGGCAAGGATTACGGCAACGACTCCGACAAGCTCGACACTGCCGCCTACCTGCGCTGGACTGAAGAATGGATCGACGCCGCCTTGCCCAAGCTGAAACCGAACGGCAGCCTGTACATTTTTCTAACCTGGCGCTTTTCGCCGGAAATCTTCGTCATGCTGAAGCAGCGCATGACCATGATCAACGAGATTATCTGGGACCGGCGGGTGCCTTCGATGGGCGGCGGCACGCGCCGCTTTTCTTCGGTGCACGATACGATCGGCTTCTTTGCCCGCGCCAAGGACTACCATTTCGATCTCGACGCCATCCGCATTCCTTACGACGCCGTGACCAAGAAAGCCCGTTCGCGCTCGATTTTTGTCGGCGCCAAGTGGCTGGAACTGGGCTACAACCCGAAAGATGTCTGGAGCGTGTCGCGCCTGCACCGCGAACATCGCGAGCGCGCCGACCACCCGACCCAGAAGCCGCTGGAAATCGTCGAACGGATGATCAAGGCGTCCTGCCCGCCGGGCGGCGTGGTGCTGGATCCCTTCATGGGCAGCGGCACGACGGCGGTGGCGGCGCGCCGCTGCGGCCGTCAGTTCGTCGGTTTCGAGCTGAATCCTGAATACTGTGCTTTGATCGAACGGCGCCTGGCGCAACTTGACGGCAAGAAACCTGATGAGCGGGCTTTGGCCTGATATTCGGCGAAAAGCAACGCTGATAAGGATTATCAAGACGTCTCTTAGCAGGAAAGCCGGAAAAAGCCGGTAAAATGATGGCGCGACTCAAAAGGCGCGCCAATCAAGCTTCGATAACGGAGAAGCTGTACTATTTAGCATTACCTCCATGGCGCCGTGTGCGTCACCACATCGTAAATTGGTCTCAAGCTCAACATGTCTACGCCTCGAACAGCATCGATCACCCGCAACACCAACGAGACGCAAATCCGCGTCTCCATCAATCTGGATGGCAGCGGCCAGCAAAAACTGAATACCGGCGTGCCCTTCCTGGACCACATGCTGGACCAGATTGCTCGGCATGGCCTGATCGACCTGGATATCGAAGCCAACGGCGACTTGCATATCGATGCCCACCACACAGTGGAGGACGTCGGCATTACCTTGGGGCAAGCGTTCGCCCAGGCGATCGGCGACAAGAAGGGCATCCGCCGCTACGGCCATGCCTACGTGCCGCTGGATGAAGCCTTGTCGCGCGTCGTCATCGATTTCTCCGGCCGTCCCGGACTCGAATTCCACGTGCCGTTCAAGCGCGCCATGATCGGCGGCTTCGACGTCGACCTGACCCACGAATTTTTCCAGGGCTTCGTCAATCACGCCCTGGTGTCTTTGCATATCGACAACCTGCGCGGCGAGAACGCCCACCATCAATGCGAAACCGTCTTCAAGGCGTTCGGCCGCGCACTGCGCATGGCCACCGAACTGGATGCGCGTTCCGCCGGGACGATTCCTTCGACCAAGGGTAGTCTGTAAGGGGCAGGTCAGTAGTTGCTTGACGACTAATGTAATCACTAAAGCGCCGTTTTCATCCTGTGCGCTCGTTCGTGCAAATCGTTGTGCCGGCCTTGGCCCTGATTTTGGCCCTGGCTTTGGCCTTACACCGGCAGATGTCACAACGCCTGCGCACCAGCTGTGTTTCTCAAGACTTGAATCTTTATCATGAACAAAATCGTTGTGGTTGACTATGGCATGGGCAACCTGCGCTCGGTGGCGCAAGCCCTGCGCCAGGTAGCGCCGGAAGCCGATGTCCGTATCTCCGGCGCCGTCGCCGATATCAAGGCTGCCGACCGGCTGGTGTTGCCGGGCCAGGGCGCCATGCCTGATTGCATGCGCTGCCTGCGTGAATCGGGCGTGCAGGAGGCAGTGCTGGAAGCGTCGCGCAACAAGCCGCTGCTGGGCGTGTGCGTGGGCGAACAGATGTTGTTCGACAGTAGCGAGGAAGGTCCTACCGACGGCCTCGGCCTGTTGCCCGGCAAGGTGGTGCGCTTCCAGCTCGACGGCCAGCTGCAGGACGACGGTTCGCGTTTCAAAGTGCCGCAGATGGGCTGGAACCGGGTGCGCCAGTCGCAGTCTCATCCACTCTGGAATGGCATTGCCGACGACGACTATTTTTATTTCGTGCATAGTTACTACGCCGCCCCGGCGCTGGCCGAGCATACCTTCGGCGAGACCGTTTACGGCGCGGCATTCAGCTGCGCCGTCGGCCGTGATAATATTTTCGCTACACAGTTCCATCCGGAGAAGAGCGCTTCCGCCGGTTTGCAGTTGTATAAGAATTTTGTGGAATGGCGTGTCTAAACGCTAGCCGGGCAGGGCGCAGTCGCCGAAGGCGCATGACCCTGTTCACAATGAATCAAACCAGATTTTTAACTGAACTAATCAACTTACCGTAGCCATGCTGCTGATACCTGCCATCGACCTCAAAGACGGTCACTGCGTACGCCTGAAACAAGGCGATATGGACCAAGCCACTGTGTTTTCCGACGATCCGGGCGAGATGGCCCGCCATTGGCTGATGCAGGGCGCCCGCCGCCTGCATCTGGTGGACCTGAACGGCGCTTTTGCCGGCAAGCCGAAGAACGAACCGGCGGTCAAGGCCATCATCAAGGCGGTACGCGAATTCGCCCTGCTCAACGGCGTCGAAGAGATTCCGGTGCAGCTGGGCGGCGGCATCCGTGACCTCGACACCATCGAACGCTACCTGGACGACGGCCTCAGCTACATCATCATCGGTACTGCCGCGGTCAAGAACCCTGGCTTCCTGCAGGATGCCTGCAGCGCATTCCCGGGCCAGATCATCGTCGGCCTCGACGCCAAGGACGGCAAGGTCGCCACCGACGGCTGGAGCAAGCTGTCCGGCCACGAAGTGATCGACCTCGCCAAGAAATTCGAAGACTACGGCTGCTCTTCCATTGTCTACACCGACATCGGCCGCGACGGCATGATGGGCGGCGTCAACATCGAGGCTACCGTCAAGCTGGCGCAAAGCATGACGATCCCGGTGATCGCTTCCGGCGGCGTTCACAATGTGCACGACGTGGAAGCCTTGTGTGCCGTACAGGACGAAGGCATCGAGGCCGTGATCTGCGGCCGTTCGATCTACGAAGGCACGCTCGACCTGCGTTCGGCGCAGGAGCGCGCCGACGAACTGAGCGACGAATTGGGCAACGGCGTGGCGGACTATGTCGATGGCCAAGATCTATCGGAGCAGCCCGCCGCTGACAAGCCATGACCCTCGCCAAACGCATCATCCCTTGCCTGGACGTGACCAATGGCCGCGTCGTCAAGGGCGTCAATTTCCTGGAGCTGCGCGATGCCGGCGATCCGGTCGAGATCGCCCGCCGCTATGACGAGCAAGGTGCGGATGAACTGACCTTCCTCGACATCACGGCGTCGTCGGATAACCGCGACCTGATCCTGCCGATCATCGAAGCGGTGGCCTCGCAAGTATTCATTCCGCTGACGGTAGGCGGCGGCGTGCGCGTGGTGGAAGATGTGCGCCGCCTGCTGAACGCCGGCGCCGACAAGGTCGGCATCAACACCTCCGCGGTGACCAATCCGCAGCTGGTGGCGGACGCCGCCGCCAAGTACGGCTCGCAATGCATCGTGGTAGCGATCGACGCCAAGCAGGTTGCACCCGGCAAGTGGGAAGTATTCACCCACGGTGGCCGCAAGGCCACTGGCCTCGATGCGATTGAATGGGCGCAAAAGATGGAGCAGCTGGGCGCGGGAGAAATCCTGCTGACCAGTATGGACCGCGACGGCACCAAGGTTGGTTTCGACCTGGCCTTGACCAGCAGCGTCTCCAATGCCGTAACGATACCGGTGATTGCCTCCGGCGGCGTCGGCGGCTTGCAGGACCTGGCTGACGGCATCAAGATCGGCCGCGCCGATGCGGTGCTGGCAGCCAGCATTTTCCACTATGGTCAACACACTGTGCAGGAAGCCAAGCAGTTCATGGTGGCACAGCAGATCCCGATGAGGCTAGCATGAGCAGCGTGAGTTGGTTAAACAAGGTCAGATGGGATGAGCACGGCCTGGTGCCGGTGATTGCCCAGGAACTGGGTTCGAACGATGTCCTGATGTTCGCCTGGATGAACCGCGACGCCCTGGCGAAGACGGTGGCGCTGGGCGAGGCCGTCTATTGGAGCCGTTCGCGCAAGAAACTCTGGCACAAGGGCGAAGAATCCGGCCACGTGCAGAAAGTCCATGAAATCCGCCTCGACTGCGACGAAGACGTGGTCTTGCTGAAAGTGACCCAGGCCGGCGACATCGCTTGCCACACAGGCCGCCATTCCTGCTTCTTCCAGAAATATGAAAGCGACAGCAAGAGCTGGGAAGCGGTCGAGCCGGTGTTGAAAGAGCCGGACGAGATCTATAAATAATGGCGGATCCCGTGCAAGCATTCAAGCTGGCCATAGCTAGCGTCGTCCCCGCGAACGCGGGGACCCATGTTACGGTCATCAAGCTGGATTCCCGCGTGCGCGGGAATGACGGTGTATTTATCGTCGATAGAACGGATTCGAAGCAATCATGAACGATACCTTACAGCGCCTGGCGGCCGTGATCGAGTCGCGCAAGCCGGCCAACGGCGGCGATCCGGCCACTTCCTATGTGGCGCGCCTATTCGCCAAGGGCGACGACGCAATCCTCAAGAAAATCGGCGAAGAAGCCACCGAAACCGTGATGGCGGCCAAGGATGCGCGGGTCGACGGCGACGTCTCGCATGTCCTGTACGAATGCGCCGACCTGTGGTTCCATTCCATGATCCTGCTGGCGCAATTCAACCTGACGCCGCAAGACGTGCTGCAGGAACTGGCGCGGCGCGAGGGTTTGTCCGGGATCGCAGAGAAGGCCAGCCGCAAGCTGGGCGAAGGCGAGCAGGCGAAAAGCGATTCCCACAAGAATTGAGGCCCGCTGATGGCCACTTTGTTATAGCATCCTGTTTCCATTCGGCTGTTGATATCTGGAGATAATTTGGAAAATTGTATTTTTTGCAAAATCGCGGCCAAGCAGATCCCATCCACGCCGATCTATGAAGACGACGACCTGATCGCCTTCCACGACATCAATCCGGCGGCACCCATCCATTTTCTGATTGTGCCGAAACAACATATCGCAACTCTTGCCGATTGCGGCGAGCAGCACGCTGCTTTGCTGGGTAAAATGATGCTCCTGGCGCCGCGTCTTGCACAAGAGCAAGGTTGTGGTTTCCAGCTCGACGAGCAAGGCCATGCCAGCGGTGGTTTCAAGACCCTGTTCAACACCGGACCGGATGGCGGCCAAGAGGTGTACCATTTGCATATGCACGTCATCGGCGGACCAAAGCCGTGGCGCGGGCAGCGCTGAAGCGGCCTGGTGCCGGCGGAAAATGCTGTCGGGATGGTAAGGAATCAACGGTTTATTTGACTTAGCAGGTCCGGACACAAGATGTCCGGCAAGGAGAAAAAAATGGGTTCGTTCAGTATTTGGCACTGGTTGATCGTGCTGGTTATCGTGATGTTGGTATTTGGCACCAAAAAAATCGGCAGCATGGGCTCCGACCTCGGCAAGGCCGTCAAGGGCTTCAAGGATGGCGTCAAGGGCGAGGAAGAAAAAGCCGCCGCTGACAAGCAAACGATTGATGTGGCAGCCAAAGAAAAGGACAAGTCCGGCAATTGAGCCATGCCTGCCGGCGCATAGCTATGCTGCCGGCCGGGCCTGATGCTTGCCGCTCCTCCCCATGATCGATATTGGTCTTACTAAACTTGCACTGATCGGCGTTGTCGCTCTGGTTGTGGTCGGCCCTGAAAAGCTGCCGACGGTAGCCCGCATGGCCGGCTCGCTGTTCGGCCGCGCGCAGCGTTACATCAATGAAGTGAAAGCGGAAGTCAGCCGCGAAATTGAGCTGGACGAGCTGCGCAAGATGCAGCAGGACGTGCGGGAAGCGGCCGGCGATATCGAGCAAAGCATTGCGCGCGGCATGTCCGACGCCGACAAGTATGTCCATGCCGCCTGGGATGATGGCGCCAGCAGCACGCCGGAAACCTACAAGGTGGAACAGCTGGCGATCAAGGCCAAGAGTTTTCGCAAGAAAAAGCTGGCGCGCAGCAGTGCCGTGCCGGCCTGGTACAAGCAGCAAAGCGGGCAGAAGTCGCGCGTGCTGTCCGGCGCCGCCCGCGTGGCGAAATACCGCCCGGCCAGCCAGGGCAAGTCTTCCGCTTCGTTTTTTTCATGATCTCATGCGTCTGCCCAATGTACTTACGGTCGACGCCTGATATCCGCACAATAGCTTGTTCGCACATTATCCGCCCCCATGACTGAAGAACAAAAATCCAGCGGCGTCGAAGAGACGTTCATTTCGCACCTGGTGGAATTGCGCAATCGCATCATGAAGGCTTCGATCGCGATCATCGTGATCTTCCTGTGCCTGATGCCGTGGTCGGCGAATATCTACGACTTCCTGGCCGCGCCTATGCTGAACGCGCTGCCGCACGGCAGCAAGATGATCGCCACCGGCGTCATCACGCCATTCCTGATTCCGGTCAAAGTGACCTTGCTGGTCGCCTTCGTCATCGCCCTGCCTTGGGTGCTCTACCAGCTGTGGGCCTTTATCGCGCCGGGTTTGTACGCCCATGAAAAGAAACTGATCGCGCCGCTGGTGGTGTCTTCCTCGGTGCTGTTCATCACCGGCGTGGCCTTCTGTTACTACCTGGTGTTCGGCGTGATTTTCCACTTCATCAACAAGGTAGCACCGACCTCGATTTCGGTGACGCCGGACATCGACAACTACTTCGATTTCGTGATGACCATGTTCATCGCCTTCGGCATGACCTTTGAAGTGCCGATCGTGGTGATCGTGCTGGTGCGCATGGGCCTGGTGTCGCTGGAAAAACTGAAATCGATCCGTCCCTACGTGATTGTCGGCGCTTTCGTGGTGGCTGCGATCGTCACGCCACCGGACATCATGAGCCAGATGCTGCTGGCAGTGCCGCTGTGCCTGCTGTACGAGATCGGTTTGCTGGTGGCGCCGCTGTTCGTCAAGGCGACCCAGGCGCCGGTCGACGCCGAAGAAACGATCTAAGCCGGTAGGGTGGGCACAGGTGCCCACCCTACGAGAGCATTGGCTCAACAATATTTGCCATGATTTAAGAAAGTATCATTCAGCGGCAACCGGCGTCTTGATCTGCCGCAGCCAGCTGACCAGCGGATAGGCATCCTTGAAGCCGTTCAGCAATTCCTTCTCCAGCGCATCCGACAGCATCTTCTTGATCGGTGTTTCCTTCCAGACGATGAAATTCTTCAGCTTGATATATTCAATGTGCGGCGCATCGGCGTCGAATCCCTTGGGTGGGCGTATCAGTTTGCCTTCAGATTGCAGGGTGCCGTAAGTCGCCACCAGCTTCTTGTTCTTCAGCAGCTTGCCAAAACCGCCGGCGTCCGCCACCACCTGGTTGCGGATCGCCCGCAGGCGGTCGGCGGGCGGCATGTACTCGCCGCCGGCCACCAGCAGCGTGCCGCTGGCATCTATGTGAAAATAGTAGGACGGACCGCCGCCCTGGCTCGGTTTCTTCAAGCCGCTGGCAATGATGGACGCCGAGAAGTAGGTCTTGTACGGACTCTTGTCATGTGAAAAACGCATGTCGCGGTTAATGCGGAATAAGGCCTTCTTTGGATTGCAGCCGGCGATCGCCGGATCGAACTTGCTGACCTCGGCGATCAGGCGCGTCACCAGTTCCAGGAATTCCGCGCGCAGGATATCGTAGCGCGGCTTGTTCATGACGAACCAGGCCCGGTTGTTGTTTTCAGAGAGTTCGGCAAGGTATTGGGTCAGGTCGCGGACATGCATTGCAGTTTTCCTTTATGCGATTGTTTTTATGAAAGCCTATTGGATCGCGTGGTCGCGGGTACGGACGTGGCTAGCCGGTAATTATCGCACCAGATCCGCGATTGCATTGCCGTGCTAGTATTTTCAAAAATCACGCGCGCATAAGGTGCGCTTCATAGGAGACGCTGTTATGACGCATGGTATCGACGACCGCAAGCGCTGGTCGGCCCTGATAGTGCTGTGTCTTGGCGTGCTGATGATCGTGCTCGACACCACGATCGTCAACGTCGCCTTGCCTTCAATCGCCGCCGACCTCAAATTTTCCGAAACTTCGCTGGTGTGGGTGGTGAACGCCTACATGCTGACCTTCGGCGGCTTCCTGCTGCTGGGCGGACGGCTGGGCGACCTGTACGGTCACCGGCGCATGTTCCTGCTGGGGATCACCTTGTTCACGCTGGCTTCGCTGGCCTGCGGACTGGCCAATTCGCAAGTGCTGCTGGTGTGCGCGCGGGCGGTGCAGGGCTTGGGCGGCGCCGTGGTCTCGGCAGTCTCGCTGTCGCTCATCATGAACCTGTTCACCGAGCCGGGCGAGCGTGCCAAGGCCATGGGCGTGTATGGCTTCGTCTGCGCCGGCGGCGGCAGCATCGGCGTGCTGCTCGGCGGACTGCTGACCAGCGCGCTGAGCTGGCACTGGATCTTCCTGGTCAACCTGCCGATCGGGATCGCCGTCTATGCGCTGTGCGCCGGCCTGCTGCCGCGCGCCAGCGGCGCGGGCCATCACAAGCTGGACGTGGCCGGCGCCGCCAGCATCACGCTGGCGCTGATGCTGGCCGTATACGCGATCGTCAACGGCAACCAGGCCGGCTGGCAGTCGATCCAGACTATCCTCATGCTGCTGGCGGCGGTCGCGCTGTTGGCCCTGTTTCTGGTGATCGAAGCACGCGTCAAGGCGCCGCTGGTGCCGCTGGCGCTGTTCCGTCTGCGCAGCGTGGTGGTCGCCAATATCGTCGGCGTGATGTGGGCGGCCGCGATGTTTGCCTGGTTCTTCATCTCCGCGCTGTACCTGCAGCGGGTGCTCGGCTACCGGCCGCTGCAGGTTGGCCTGGCGTTCTTGCCGGCCAACCTGATCATGGCGGTTTTTTCGCTGGGCCTGTCAGCCAAACTGGTCATGCATTTCGGCATCCGCCTGCCGCTGGCTGCCGGCCTGCTGGTGGCGGCCGTCGGCCTGGCATTGTTTGCGCGGGCGCCGGTGGATGGCAGCTTCCTGCTGGATGTATTGCCAGGCATGCTTCTGCTGGGCCTGGGGGCGGGGATTGCGTTTAATCCGATGCTGCTGGCGGCGATGAGCGAAGTGGCGCCTAGCGAATCCGGACTGGCTTCCGGTGTCGTCAATACTTCCTTCATGATGGGCGGTGCGCTCGGGCTGGCCTTGCTGGCCAGCCTTGCCGAAGCGCGTAGCGACAGCTTGCTGCAGGCTGGCGTAACGGCCCAGGCTGCGCTCAATGGCGGCTATCAGATGGCGTTTCTGGGCGGGGCGATATTTGCCGGCGTGGCGGCGGTGCTGGCTGCTGTATTGCTGCGGGCTGCGCCGCAGCCGGCGGCGCAGAGTGTCGCCCAGGAGGAACTGGAAACCACGGAGTGAGAGAGGGAACAAGCGCGGGCTTGGGCGCGTGGCCCAAGCGGCGCTTGTGTGCTGCTTCTGTGATTACTCGGCTTCGCGCTTCATCGGCGGCCGCTTGCCGATGATGGCTTCCACCGTGCTTTCCTGGGTCTTGCGTAGCACCGTCAGCTTGGCCTTGCTGCCTGGTTTCAACTGGGCGATCAGGTTGGTCATGTCGGTGCTGTCGGTGATCGGCTTGCCTTCGATCGCCACCAGGATGTCGCCCGGCTTCAGGCCAGCCTTGTCGGCCGGGCCGCTCTTGATGACGCCGGCAATGATGGCGCCGGTCTTGCGTGTCAGGCCGAAGCTTTCCGCCAGTTCCGGCGTGATGTCCTGCGGTTCGACGCCGATATAGCCGCGCACCATGTGGCCGGTGTTGATGATCGATTCCATCACGGTCTTGGCGGTGGTCATCGGCACGGCAAAGCCGATCCCGAGCGAGCCGCCGGTGCGCGAATAGATTGCCGTGTTGATGCCCAGCAGGTTGCCGTTGGTGTCGATCAGGGCGCCGCCCGAATTGCCGGGATTGATGGCGGCATCGGTCTGGATGAAATTTTCAAACTGGTTGATGCCGAGATGGCTGCGGCCCAGCGCGGAAATGATCCCCATGGTGACGGTCTGGCCGACGCCGAACGGATTGCCGATCGCCAGCACGACATCGCCGACGCTGGCTTCATCCGCGCGGCCGAGGGTGATCGCCGGCAGGTTGGGCAGCTCGATCTTGATCACGGCCAGGTCCGTTTCCGGATCGGTGCCGACAACCTTGGCGGTGGTGGTGCGGCCATCGGCCAGCGCCACCTCGATTTCATCGGCCGATTCGACCACGTGGTTATTGGTCAGGATATAGCCTTGCGAGCTGACGATGACGCCGGAACCCAGGCTGGATTGCTTGTCGTCCGAGTCGTCGCCGCGGTCGCCGAAGAATTTGCGCAGCAGCGGATCTTCCAGCACTTCCGGGCTGGCCGGCTTGGCTTCCTTGCTGGTGAAGATATTCACCACTGACGGCATGGCGCGCTGCGAAGCCTGACGGTAGGAGTTGGGCGCAAGGGTTCCGGGCGCGGCTTCCTGCAGCGGCACCTTGGAGGCGGCGATATGCAGGCGCGAGCTGGTCAGCGAACCGGTTAGCCAATCTGGCTTCAAGGTCGTTACAATGAACAGGATCGCTAAACCGACGGTCACGGTTTGTGCAAATAACAGCCAGAAACGTCGCATAGTTTGGTGTCTAGGTTGAGGGTCAAAAATCAGAGGGTCAAAAATCGTGAGTCAGCATTCAGTCAGCCGCATCGACATGGCAAAGTATCTTGCCGAAGCATTAAACATTATACAGTTCCGCGACTATTGTCCCAATGGCTTGCAGGTCGAGGGGCGGCCGCAGATTCAGCGGCTGGTGAGCGGCGTCACCGCCAGCCAGGCTTTGCTGGAAGCGGCGCTGGAGGCAGGCGCCGATGCGATCCTGGTGCACCATGGCTATTTCTGGCGCGGCGAGGATGCGCGCGTCATCGGCAGCAAGCATAAACGGCTGAAATTGTTGTTAACACATGATATCAACCTGTTCGCCTATCACTTGCCGCTCGATTCCCATCCGCAATTCGGCAATAACGTGCAGCTGGCGCAGCAGCTCGACCTGGCGCCGGACGGCCGCTTCGGCGACGACCAGCTGGGCTGGCTGGGCCATGCCGCCGCTCCCGAGGTAAGAACCGTGGGCGACCTTGCCGCCCTCATCGAGCGCCGTCTGAACCGGGTGCCGCTGCTGATCGGCGATCCGGCGCAGCCGCTGGCACGCGTCGCCTGGTGCACCGGCGGCGCCCAAGGCATGCTGGGCGACGCCATCGCCGCCGGCGCCAGCGTGTATATCAGCGGCGAGATATCCGAGCCGACTGTGCACCTGGCGCGCGAAAGCGGCGTCGCCTACCTGGCGGCCGGCCATCACGCCACCGAACGCTACGGCGTGCAGGCGCTGGGACAGCACCTGGCGGAGCGTTTCGGCCTGCAGCACCAGTTCATCGATATCGACAACCCGGTTTGAGCGCGACCACGGCATAGGCTAGGCATCAAGGCATGAGCAAAACAGTAGACATCGTCAGGATCGACAAATGGCTATGGGCGGCGCGCTTTTTCAAGACCCGCACCCTGGCCAGCGATGCGGTCGATAACGGCAAGGTGAAGCTGGGCGATGAGCGCGTCAAGCCGGCGCGCAACCTCAAGATCGGCGAGATATTGGCCATCGACAACGGCGCCAGCGTCTGGGAAGTCGAAGTCTTGCTGCTGGCCGACGTCCGCGGCTCGGCTGCGATCGCGCAAACGCTGTACCGGGAAACCGCGCAAAGCATCGCCAAGCGCAGCATCGTGGCCGAGGACCGGAAATTCTTCAAGGAACCGACCATGGCGATCAAGGGCCGGCCCACCAAGCGCGACCGCCGTTTGTTGGATAAAGCACAATCCTGAGGCAAATGCCGTTCAGCCAAGACGGAATGTCCTTCCTATTGCGTCATTCCCGCGAACGCGGGAATCCATTTTCACAGCCATATTCAGCAGCTTGGATTCCCGCGTTCGCGGGAATGACCGGGACGCGTAGTTGGGGTCGCCTAGACCCGGACGGGTAGTCGGGGCCTAGATCAGAGTGCGTAACCGAGATCGCCGAGACGGGCGCGTCAATGACGATCTGACATCGCTTTGGCCCGGCTTTCCCGGTAGCGTGGAAGCGCCCGGAGCGATTCCCCCGGCTGGCGCCGCCGTGGCATGGGCCAGCCCGCGGACTCAGGCAGCGCAAATAAACTCCCGAGCAAATTCGAAGGAGCTCTCGGTAGAATTGCCCCTCTAAGTCGCTGTTTGACATTTCGATTCTGGTGCATAATAGTACGAGCGTTCGCATTCTTGCAGGCAGGGGTAAAACCCGCACCGGCAAGCACCGCTCGACACCAAGCTAACCAGAGCCAACCAGGCAGAGACAGGAATATCGTGGCACACACTGACACGCCGCCAAAATTCATGCGCAAAGGCGAACTGACACGCGCAGCGATCCTGGATGTCGCCATCACGCTGGCCAGCCGCGACGGCCTCGAAGGCCTGACCATCGGTTTGCTGGCGGAAAAAATGAACATGAGCAAATCCGGCGTGTTCGCCCATTTCGGCTCGCGTGAAGACCTGCAGATCGAAGTGGTGAAGCTGTACCACCGCCAGTTCGAACAAGAAGTGTTCTATCCCAGCATCAAGGAGGCACGCGGCCTGCCGCGCCTGGAATGCATGTTTGCGCGCTGGATCCGGCAGGTGACGATTGAAATCGCCTCCGGCTGCATCTATATCAGCGGTGCGGTCGAGTATGACGACCGGCCCGGTGAAATCCGCGAACAGCTGGTGACCATGGTGCGCACCTGGCAACTGGCCTTGCACCGTTGCGCCTTGCAAGCGGTCGATGCCGGCCACCTGCGGGCCGATACCGATGCCGACCAGCTGGTGTATGAAATGTACGGCCTGATCCTGGGCTTGCACCACGACGCCCGCTTCCTCAAGAAGGCCGGCAGCGTGGAGCGCGCGCAAAAAGGCTTTGACCGCCTGATCGACAGCTACCGCAACACACAGCCGTCGGCCGCCGGCAGCAAGCCGGCGCTGCAGGATACTAAGCAAAAATCGAATCAAAAAATTGCTGCCAAGCCGGCAGCCAGATCAATCCAGTAAATACAAACAATCATCAGGAGAGCACCATGGGTCAATACGTCGCGCCACTGCGGGATATGCAATTCGTCATGCACGAGCTGCTGCATGTAGAAGATGAACTGAAACAATTGCCGAAGCATGCCGAGATCGATGCCGACATCATCAATCAGGTGCTGGAAGAGGGCGGTAAATTCACCTCCCAGGTCCTGTTCCCGCTGAACCATTCGGGCGACCGCGAAGGCTGCCACCACGACAAGGCCACTCACACAGTCACCGCCCCTAAGGGTTTCAAGGAAGCCTACAAGCAGTACGTGGAAGCCGGCTGGCCATCGCTGTCCTGCGATCCTGAATTCGGCGGCCAAGGCCTGCCGCTGGTGATCAACAACTCGTTCTACGAAATGATGAACTCGGCCAACCAGGCCTGGACCATGTACCCGGGCTTGTCGCACGGCGCCTACGAGTGCCTGCACGCACACGGCACGCCAGAGCAGCAGGCGCTGTACCTGCCGAAGCTGGTGTCCGGCGAATGGACCGGCACCATGTGCCTGACCGAATCGCATTGCGGCACCGACCTCGGCATGCTGCGCTCGAAAGCCGAGCCGCAGACTGACGGCTCCTACAGCATCACCGGTAGCAAGATTTTCATCTCGGCCGGCGAGCACGACATGTCGCAAAACATCATCCATCTGGTGCTGGCGCGTCTGCCAGGCGCACCGGAAGGATCCAAGGGCATTTCCCTGTTCCTGGTGCCGAAGTTCCTGCCTAACGCAGACGGCTCGCTGGGCGCGCGCAATCCGATCACCTGCGGCGCGATCGAAGAAAAAATGGGTATCCACGGCAACTCAACCTGCCAGATGAACCTGGACGGCGCTACCGGCTGGCTCATCGGCAGCCCGCACAAGGGCTTGAACGCGATGTTCGTGTTCATGAACGCCGCTCGCCTCGGCGTCGGCATGCAAGGCCTGGGTTTGACAGAAGTGGCTTACCAGAACGCGCTGGTGTATGCAAAAGACCGCATCCAGATGCGCAGCCTGTCGGGCATCAAGGCACCAGACCGGCCAGCCGATCCGATCATCGTTCATCCTGATGTGCGCCGCATGCTGTTGACGGCAAAAGCGTATGCTGAAGGCGCGCGTGCTTTCTGTTCTTACGTTGCGCTGCAGCTGGACAAGGAGCTGAACCACCCGGACGAACAAGTGCGCAAGGACTGCGCCGATGAAGTCGCCCTGCTGACGCCAGTGGTCAAGGCTTTCATCACCGATAACGCTTGGACCGCTACCTCGGAATGCATGCAGGTCTACGGCGGCCATGGCTTCATCGCCGAATGGGGCATGGAGCAGTATGTGCGCGATGCCCGCATCAACATGATCTATGAAGGCACCAACACCATCCAGTCGCTCGATCTGCTGGGCCGCAAGGTGTTGATGGACAACGGCGCCAAGCTGAAGAAATTCGGCGCCAAGGTGCAAGCATTCATCGAAGAAAACGGCGCCGACGAAGCGCTGTCGGAATTCATCACGCCGTTGGCCGACCTCGGCGACAAAGTCAGCAAGCTGACCATGGAAATCGGCATGAAGGCTTTCCAGAATCCTGATGAAGCCGGCGCAGCAGCCGTACCTTACCTGCGCGTAGTTGGCCACCTGGTGTACGCCTACTTCTTTGCGCAAATGGCAAAGATCGCTTTGGCCAAGCAAGATTCAGGCGACAAGTTCTACGTTTCCAAGCTGGCGACCGCACGTTTCTACTTCGCTCGCCTGCTGCCGGAAACCGCAATGCTGATTCGTCAGGCACGTTCCGGTTCGGGCAGCCTGATGGCGCTGGACGCAGATTTGTTCTAATGGATTTGTTCTAAATAAGCCGTAAGGCAGGCCTGGCGCCATCGGCGCGGGCCTGCACTCCCAACAGACTGACCAAGGAGAAACAAGTGTCGAATTTCATCGTTAAAAAAGTCGCCGTCCTCGGCGCCGGCGTGATGGGCGCGCAAATCGCTGCTCACTGCCTGAACGCCAAAGTGCCGGTGGTGCTGTTCGATCTGCCAGCCAAGGAAGGCCCGAAGAACGGCATCGTCCTGCGCGCCATCGAAAACCTGAAGAAGCTCAGCCCTGCGCCTCTGGGCAACAAGGATGACGCATCCCTGATCGAAGTCGCCAACTACGAAGATAACCTGGATGTGCTGGCCGGCTGCGACCTGATCATCGAAGCCATCGCCGAGCGCATGGACTGGAAGCATGACCTGTACAAGAAGGTCGCGCCGCACATTGCACCGAACGCGATTTTCGCTTCCAACACTTCCGGCCTGTCGATCACCGCTCTGTCGGAAGGTTTCGACGCCGAATTGAAAGCACGTTTCTGCGGCGTCCACTTCTTCAACCCGCCGCGCTACATGCACCTGGTGGAATTGATCCCGACCGCGAGCACCAAGCCAGAGATCCTCGATCAGCTGGAAGGCTTCCTGGCGACTACGCTGGGCAAGGGCGTGGTCCGCGCTAAAGATACCCCTAACTTCATCGCTAACCGCGTGGGTGTGTTCGGGATTTTGTCGACGGCTCACCAGGCTGAAAAATTCGGCCTCTCGGTCGATGTCGTCGATGACCTGACCGGCGCCAAGCTGGGCCGCGCCAAGTCGGGTACTTTCCGTACCGCCGACGTCGTTGGCCTGGATACCATGGGTCATGTCATCAAGACCATGCGAGACACCCTGAAGGATGATCCTTTCTACGGCGTGTACGCAACACCGCCGCTGCTGGCCAAGTTGGTCGAAAAAGGTGCGCTGGGTCAAAAAACCGGCGCCGGCTTCTACAAGAAGGTTGGCAAGGACATCCTGCGCATCGATGCCGCCACGGGCGAATACGTGACCGGCGGCGGCAAGGCCGACGAACTGGTGGCGCGTATCCTGAAAGACAAGGATCCGGTCAAGCGCATGAAAACCCTGCGCGAATCGACCAACCCGCAAGCGCAGTTCCTGTGGTCCATCTTCCGCGACGGCTTCCACTACATCGCTGTCCACATGGAATCGATTGCCGACAATGCGCGCGACATCGATTTCGCCATGCGCTGGGGCTTCGGCTGGAGCGTAGGCCCATTCGAAATCTGGCAAGCCGCCGACTGGAAACAGATCGCCGGCTGGGTTAAGGAAGACATCGACGCCGGCAAGGCGCTGTGCAATGCACCGCTGCCTGCCTGGGTATTCGACGGTCGCACCGGCGTGCACGCTGCCGACGGCTCCTACTCGCCAGCGAAGAAAGCCAACGTTGCCCGTTCCACTCTGCCAGTCTACGAGCGCCAGGTATTCCGCGCACCGTTGCTGGGTGAAGGCGTAGCCGACGGTAAGACTGCCGGCACCACCGTCTTCGAAGATGACTCGGTACGCGCATGGCATCAGAACGACGATGTCCTGGTCCTGTCCTTCAAGACCAAGATGCACGTGATCGGACCTGGCGTCATCGCCGGCCTGAACAAGGCAGTCGCCGAAGCAGAAAAGAATTACAAGGGCCTGGTGCTGTGGCACGCGGATGCCGCAGAAGGCGGCGCATTCTCCGCTGGCGCCGACCTGCAATCGATGCTGCCATTGTTCATGTCGGGCGGCGCCAAGGCGATAGAACCGATGGTCGCAGAATTGCAACAAGCCTTCATGGGCCTGAAGTATGCAAGCGTGCCGGTAGTTGCGGCAGTGGCTGGCCTGGCCCTGGGCGGCGGTTGCGAACTGGCGCTGCACACAGCCAAGCGCGTCGCATCGATCGAATCGTATATCGGCCTGGTCGAAGTCGGCGTAGGCCTGATCCCAGCCGGCGGCGGCCTGAAGGAAGCGGCAGTACGCGCAGCCAACGACGCCAAGGGCAACGACATCCTACAATTCCTGAAGACTTCCTTCATGAATGCAGCCACTGCCAACGTCTCGAAATCGGCGCTGCAAGCGCAGAGCATGGGCTATCTGAAAGCCACCGATGTGATCGTGTTCAACGCCTACGAGCTGCTGCACGTGGCCAAGGTTGAAGCGCGCGCCATGTTCGACGCCGGCTACCGTCCACCGCTGAAGGCGCAGATCCCGGTCGTTGGCCGCGACGGCATCGCCACCATCCTGGCGCAACTGGTCAACATGCGCGACGGCGGCTTCATCTCGGCACATGACTACAAACTGGGCCACATGATCGCCAACATCGTTTGCGGTGGCGAAGTCAACGAAGGCAGCATCGTGAATGAACAATGGTTGCTGGACCTGGAGCGCAAAGCGTTCGTCGAACTGCTGAATAACCCCAAGACGCAAGAGCGGATCATGGGGATGATGCAGACCGGTAAGCCAGTGCGTAATTAACGAACAGCTCCCTCCCCTTCAAGGGGAGGGCCGGGGTGGGGATGGGTTAGCAATGCAAGGCCAAACCAAGGCTTTTACGCAACTCGCAGCAAAGCAGTTGAGAAAGACGATGACCGATGCGGAACGCAAGCTTTGGCATCGTCTGCGTGGCCAGCAGCTTGGAGTGAAGTTCCGTCGGCAGCACCCCTTTGGAGATTACGTACTTGATTTTATTTGTGTGGAGCGGTGCCTGGTAATCGAAGTAGACGGCTCACAGCACATTGAGAATCAGGAAGACGAAGAGCGGACCAGGAGATTGCAAATAGCGGGTCTTACGGTTTTGCGTTTTTGGAATAACGAAGTATTGAATGAGACGGAGGTGGTTGTTCAGGCGATCTGGCATGCCTTGAACCCATCCCCACCCCAGCCCTCCCCTTGAAGGGGAGGGAGTCACAAGGAGAATGTGAAATGAGCAAACAACTTCAAGAAGCCTATATCGTTTCGGCTACCCGTACGCCAATCGGCAAGGCGCCGCGCGGCATGTTCAAGAACACCCGCCCGGACGACCTGCTGGTACGCGTCATGCAATCCGCCATGGCGCAAGTGCCTGGCCTGGATCCTAAACTGGTGCAGGACGCCATCATCGGCTGTTCCTTCCCTGAAGGCGCACAAGGCCTGAACATGGCGCGTAACGCCGTGCTGCTGGCCGGTCTGCCGAACACCATCGGCGGCGTTACCGTCAACCGTTACTGCGCATCCGGCATCACCGCCATCGCCATGGCTGCCGACCGCATCCGCGTCGGCGAAGCTGACGTCATGATCGCCGGCGGCGCCGAATCGATGTCGATGGTGCCGATGATGGGTTTCCATCCTTCGGTCAACATGAACGCCTTCAAGGACGAAAACGTCGGCATGGCCTACGGCATGGGCCTGACTGCAGAAAAAGTCGCCCAGCAATGGAAAGTCTCGCGCGAAGCGCAAGACGCCTTCTCGGTCGAATCGCACCGCCGCGCCATCGCCGGCCAGCAAGCTGGCGAGTTCAAGGATGAAACCACCTCCTTCGACATCATCGAGCGCTTCCCCAACCTGGCCACCGGCGAGATCGATCTGAAGAACCGCACCGTCGACCGCGACGAAGGCGCACGCGCCGAGTCGAACATGGAAACGCTGGGCAAGCTGAAGGCAGTGTTCGCCGCCAAAGGCACAGTCACCGCAGGCAACAGCTCGCAAATGTCGGACGGCGCCGGCGCCTTGATCCTGGTCAGCGAAAAAATCCTCAAGGAATTCAACCTGACCCCGCTGGCGCGTTTCGTCTCGTTCGCAGTACGCGGCGTACCGCCGGAAATCATGGGCATCGGTCCTAAGGAAGCGATTCCGGCAGCGCTGCGCGCCGCTGGCCTGACCCAAGACCAGCTGGACTGGATCGAACTCAACGAAGCATTCGCAGCGCAAGCGCTGGCAGTGATCCAGGACCTCGGCCTGGATCCAGCCAAGGTCAACCCGCTGGGCGGCGCCATTGCACTGGGCCACCCGCTGGGCGCAACTGGCGCCATCCGTGCCGCCACTGCGATCCATGGCATCCGCCGCCGCAACCAGAAATACGGCATGGTCACCATGTGCGTTGGCGCCGGCATGGGCGCTGCAGGTATTTTCGAGCGCATGTAGTCGTTTGAACCAGCGTTTGAACCAGCGTTTGAATTAGCAGATTGTCATAAGCAATCGTAAAAAAAACAAAAGAGCCGTGCAGCTATCCTCAGCACGGCTTTTTTGTCTTCCAGTTCGCCACAGGTGCGATAACTGCGTTGCATGGCGCTTGCCGTACTAGCGTACTGTCTGCGCGCCATGCGCCTTGTTGTCGCACCTGTGGCGAACTGGAAGACCGCAGTTTTACGACCTATTCTATCGAACGTGTTGTAGTGATAAATGGAGTACCAGATGGATATTTTGACCAGCAAGGAAAACGGCATCCTGACGATTGAATTCAACCGTCTCGAAAAGAAGAACGCCATCACCGCCGCCATGTACCAGATCATGGTCGACGCCCTGAAAGATGCAGAGACAGACAGCGCAGTGCGCGCCATCCTGTTCCTCGGCAAGCCGCAGATCTTCAGCGCCGGCAACGATCTTGAAGATTTCATGAAGAACCGCCCCACCGGCACCGACAGCCCGGTGTTCCAGTTCCTGTGGCAGATCAGCCATGCCAGCAAGCCGATGGTAGCGGCAGTAGCCGGCGCCGCGGTCGGCATCGGCACCACCCTGCTGATGCATTGCGACCTGGTCTACGCCGCCGACAACGCCCGTTTCTCGATGCCGTTCACGCAGCTCGGCCTGTGCCCGGAAGCCGCCTCCAGCCTGATCTTGCCGCAGATCGCCGGCTATCAGCGCGCAGCAGAAAAACTGCTGTTGGGTGAAGCCTTCACAGCAGAAGAAGCCGCCTCCATGGGCCTGGTCAACAAGGTCTTGCCGGCGGAAGAACTGCTGGCGTTTGCGCAGGCGCAGGCGGCCAAGCTGGTGGCATTGCCGGCGGCGTCTATCCGCATCACCAAGCGTTTGATGAAGGGTGCGCAAACTGCTGAGGTGGAAGCGCGGATGGCGCAAGAGATCGAGCATTTCGGCGCGATGTTGAAGGCGGCTGAGGCGGCTGAGGCGTTTACTGCGTTTTTTGAGCGGCGTAAGCCTGACTTTAGCAAGTTTTGCTGATTGGTGTTTCATCGCAAGCATAACGAGCCCGACGATAAGTCGGGTTTTTTTATGGGTGCTTAGCATGCGCGCGTTTTTACCGGGGTATTTGGCGCCTGGGGTTACTTGTACTATGTGAAGTGAGGTGCAGAGTGTCCGCATGTCAGAATACTGCGTGACGCGGATATCTGTGATCGAATGTCAGGTCAAATCTAGAGCCGTCCACGTTATATTTGATTGGGTCCGGCCAAAACCAGCCAATCGTAAATTTTCTCCATAGTGACCATTCGCGCACGTGTGTTTCGCTGAACCGATAAAAGCGATTCTCGAGGCAGTTGCAGTCACATGTATATCGCAAGCAACCATGTTAAAGTGATGATTGTATATAAAAACAACATCTCCCACACCCATGCCTCAGCCTACTGCCGCCGATATTGCGAAGCTTTGCGACGACTGGTGCGCCGCTACCATGACGGTGGATGGTGGAATGGCCATTGGAGCAAGTACCGAGAAGTTCAGGCTCCTTGCAAACGGAGTGTTGTTTCACGAATTGGATCATGAGTCATTGTGTGCTGCACTCATCGGTCTGTCCAAAGTCCTGCTTCGTCCTGGACTGAACACAATAATTGTTCAGGACCATTTCGGCCTGTGGTCGTGGTGTGGTGAGCTCCTATTGGGCTCGCGTGCTCAGCTGTTTCCACACGACCAATATGAGATCAAGTCTCTGTATGAAACCTGTCTTCATGCAGCTCTCGCTAACTGCAGGAAGCCTGTCGTATTGGAAGAGGAATGGCGGGAACAACATAGAATTCAGGAGCAACAACCGCACCATGCAAAGCAGCTTCTTCAAAAGTCCCAGATCGTGTTGGCGTATTTGGCATTCCCGTTGCTAGAGGCGGTTTTAAAGCGAGCATGCGGGAGTTTCGTGTCTTTTGATGGACAAATTGTTTCGGCCTTCACGGTATTGAACAAGCAGGGCAACCCAAGGTTGTATGAACCACAAGGTGCTTGGCGCGATCGCCAGTGCAGTAGCCTCCGTGATCTGCTCGTTCTACACCATACGCAAGTGGCTGAACCTGACCTAGTAGTGCTCTTGGATCAGTTCAAGAATCACATCGCCGTGCTTGACGGGGCGCAAGATGCTTACGATCTCATATTTGCATGGAGAAATGCGTCGCTTCATGGCTCGACGAATTTTCAAACCATCGGAGGAACGGTACTCAATCTCTCTCTGTTGATTTCTCTGTTCGAGTTTGGAAAGAGCTTCGACCAGCGTCGTTTACAAGCACTCGCCCATTGCCAGCGGGAAGCTCAGACTGGTCACAAAAGCCCATGGTCCTTCTACCCGCCATACTGACCTGTACCTACTCGTTTATCCTAGCGGATCGCCATAGCGTTCGCTGAATTTAAACTTTAAATATCTGCGTTACCTTAACCGCCGCTTACGGGGTGTTTCCTGACAGAGATGCGTAAAAAATATTGGCTAAAATCTGAGGCTAGACGCATAAAGAGAAGCGAGTGATCACAATATTAACTCCTCATTTCCCTAGCAGCTCCAGAGAATGATTCCATTCCACAGCCCACGCACACAAAAAATCATGCCCATTAAAAGCTCTTTTCAGCTGCGATATAGGCACCCGATACACATCGTTTAATCCCAGCGCCAAAGTAACCGGATTCCACACGGCCTTGTTCTTGGCCCTTTTAGCGCTGCCTTTAACCCTCGCACCTTCATCGCCGAATATGCCGCCGCCCTCGCTAAGGGCCTGCGCCAGATCAATTTTCACCAGACTGGAAAACGCCATCAGCACTTGATCTTTGTTGATGCCGGTCTGCGACTCCATCGCCGCTTCAATCTTGACTGGCTGGGATTTGGCCTCGGCTGCGCGCTTCAGCTTGCCTGGCATGCGCTCCAGATCCTTTTTCAGGAAACGCAACTCATGCAAAGTCCTGCGAAATCCCGGCGGCTTGAGTTGCGCCACGATCTTGTAGACGTCTTTGGTGATAGTGATGAGCACATCTTCGCTTCCGGCCGCGAGCCGTCTGGTGTCGCCTTCGAAAAAGATCGGCGCCGCATAACCGCCGTTGGCGTCGCCGAAGAGTTCTGGATAGTCGGCGTCATAGTCCAGCCAGACGTACGGGATCAAGCCGTTTTCTATCAGCCGCGCCAATGTCCATGGCTCGCCGGTTTGCTGCGCAAGCCAGTGGCAGGCCTGCTCAGTGCTTGCCCGAAAAGGTAGTTCGATGTGCGTCATTTTTCTTTCTTTCACATGCCAGCGTCAATGCCGGCGTTGCTTCGGGCATCTGAGGATAAGCGCCAGGCTCTCCTCACATTATGTTTTTTCTTAAATATCGATTGAGCGCGTTTTAATTGCTGCGTATTTTTTTGACGATGCTAATGTAATGCATGCTGGGTTTGCATCGTTGCACAGGAAAAGATTGTCCCTGGATGATGAGGTGAACACAGTGCTTGCACCTTGCCTGCGCAGCATTGGCGGGCAAAGCAAGAAGCGCGGCGCGAGGATGCTACCAACATCAACGCGCCGCTAACCACAAACAACTAAAGTGAACTGGAGTTGAATATGGCTAAGCGCAATCATACGCGAGACCTCCGCACGCCCACAACCGATGATCCGTCGCAACGGCTCACCGTTTCTTTCTACCAAGACGACAATCCCGACGCACTCTGGATCAAGCTAAGCGGGGCCGGTCTCAAGCAAACCGGCTTTGCACCGCAAGCATCTGTCCGCGTCAGGATCATGACGGGCTGTCCGATCATTACCAGCAACTGAGATCCGTATCCGCACGAAATCTGACGACAAGACTACGCCACCTCTCGATCGCATATCGATTTGGTTTGGGAGGCGGTTCTTTTGTTTTCATGAAGCCCTCCTCTGAATGTTATTTATTGTCATTTGCATAATATTATTTTGTATGCTAAAAAGACATCATAAAATAGCTGGGGCGAGAAGAATTATGGGGCATACACAGGTCTTTCTGGAGGCACTACGATCAGGCGGTAATCGACAGCACAACAGGATTCTTCGCTTATCGTTCCCCCACAATGATGGTCCGCAGGCCCAGCTCTTGGTTAATAAACTCGACGCGGTGGAGAGCCTGTCGCGGGACTTTTCATTCATTATTGAGCTGTTGTCGGATACCCCTGATCTCGCGCTCAAGGACTTGCAGGGCAAGCTGTTCAGCGTAGAGCTTGTTCGTGGTGACGGCAGCCTCAGATTTTTCTCAGGTT
The DNA here is from genome assembly GCF_001584185.1 of Collimonas pratensis. Lineage (GTDB taxonomy): Bacteria > Pseudomonadota > Gammaproteobacteria > Burkholderiales > Burkholderiaceae_D > Collimonas > Collimonas pratensis. The sequence goes on from NZ_CP013234.1 coordinate 645,290, forward strand.
TTTGCTTCGAGTTCAGTTTGCTCCGTACCGATGGCGGAATTTCCTTCTATCAGGCCAAATTGGGGCCGTGGCTGCAGTACCTGCGCCTGCGCACCGACAACTACATTTTTCACGGCAAGACCCTTCGAGAACAGCTGGAAATCATCTTCGCTGATTACGGCACGTTGCCATCCTGGGACTTCCAGGTCAGCGGCGAAGACGCCGCAATGACCGACGCGACTCAGTTCGGCGAAAGCGATTATAACTACATCCATCGACGCCTCGAATTTCGCGGAATTTTTTATCGCTACGCGCATACTGACCAGGGCCACAAGCTGGTCATCATGAATGACTCGACCCGGGCCGAGCCGATCGACGGCGGCCCGGAGATCAAGTTCCAGCGCCATGGCGGCGCCACCGAAGAAGACGGCATCGGCGAATTTTCATCGACGCGCCAAATTGTCCCCAGCAGCGTCACGCTGGGGGGATTCAACTTCAAGAATCCGAAGCCATTCAGCGCTGGCGTGCCAACCCTTAACAGGCAAGGCAATGTGCTCAGCACCGAGGTATATGAATATGTGGGCGCCTATGGAGCCAAGAATGTCCAGGACGCAGATACCCAGGCCCGGCTGCGCATGGAAGAGATCGAGGCGATCGGCAAGCATTTTGAAGCGGTCGGCAACAACCGCTTCGTTATTCCCGGCTGCTGGTTCCATCTGACTAATCACTTTGGTTTCAACCTGTTTGCCAGCCATGAAGAGGCCGCCAAGAACGAGTTCCTGATTGTCTCCGTGCATCATGTGGCGACCAATAATTATCTGCAGGAAGCCACCGAACAAGCCGGCTACAGCAATACCTTCACCTGCATCCGCAAAGCCATCCCCTGGCGGCCGGGGCGCGGCTTCAACAGCGTCGATACCAAGATCAACTACCCGCAAACCGCCACGGTGGTGGGGCCAAATGGCCAGGGGCCTGTGTTTACAGATGAATATGGACGCGTGCGTATCCAGTTCCACTGGGACCGCGTCGGCACCAACGATGAAAAGAGTTCCGCCTTCGTTCGTGCGGCCAGTCCCTGGGCCGGCGCCGAACTGGGCGCCCAAGCGATCCATCGGGTCGGTTCAGAAGTGCTGGTCATGTATCTGGACGGCAATCCTGACCGGCCGATTATCATCGGCAGCGTCTACAACCAGCGTAACATGCCGCCGTGGAAGCTGGCCACCCAGCAGTCGCTGATGGGCTTCCGCAGCCGCGAACTGACGCCTGACGGCGGCAATCAGCCAAGGGGGCGCTCGAATCACGTCATCCTCGATGATTCTAATAAAAGCATACAGGCCCAAATCCGAAGCGATGCCCAACACTCGCAGTTGAGTTTGGGCCAGATCACCCGCATCGAAGACAACGCCGGGCGGAAGGACGCGAGAGGTGACGGCTGGGAGCTGAGGTCAGATGGTCACGGAGTGGCACGCTCGGCCAAGGGCATGCTGATCACCACTGAGGCCCGCCCTGGCGCCGCCGCCCATATGACCGACATGGGAGAGACGATACAGCGCCTTACCTCAGCGCGTGACCAGCACGAAACGCTCGCCGACCTGGCGCAGCAGGCCGGCGCGCAGGAAAAGGACGGCCAGCAAGCCGATATCGCTAAAACCCTGAAGACGCAAAATGACGAAATCAAGGGTGGCAGCACCGAGGAAGGCAAGTTCCCTGAATTCTCGAAACCGCACCTGGTGGCGTCCAGCCCGGCCGGCATCGAGACCACCACCAGCGGCAGCACCCATATTGCCAGCGGCGATCACACCGCCATTACCACCGGCAAGAGCCTGTCGATCGCCAGCGGCGACAGCCTGTTTGCCAGCATCCGCAAGGCCTTCCTTCTGTTCGTGCACATGGCGGGGATGAAGCTGATTGCAGCGGCCGGTAACATCGACATACAGGCGCTGACGGACAGCATCAACATCCTTGCCAAGCTCAACATCACGCAAACCGGCAACCGCATCACCATCACCGCTAAGGAAGAGCTGGTGCTCAATGGCGGCGGCAGCTACGCCAAATACAACGCAGCTGGCATAGAACAAGGGACGAATGGCGCCTATGTGGCTCACGCCGCTTCCGTCAGCTTCGTAGGGCCGAATACTTTACCTGTGCCGCCCATGAATTTGCCCATCGTGGATGGCTTTGACGAACAGTTCAGACTTACGGATGAACAAGATAATGCGCTGCCAAACGCAGCCTATACCATCCGTAGTTCATGTGGGAAAATATGGCAAGGAATCAGTGATGCTGATGGACTCACGCAAAGAGTTTTTACCGAAAAACCTACCTCGCTGGCTGTTGAAATTCTAAAGGGAAAATCAAATGACCACGCATAAAAAGGGACACAAGACGGCCGGAGCAACCAATAAAACCAAGAACTCGCTTGTCAAGGTCGTTGTGAAACCAGACGACGCCGGCGAATGGGTCAAGCCGAATACTCTGGATAAATTTTATATTGATGACGAAGCTAATTTCCCTACTATTGTGTTCGAGATAAAAACAGACGCCCCTGGCCCCTACAAGTGGAGTTGGGCTATGTCGTGGGATGCACATGTCAGCGGTCTAAGAGAAAAAGCACGCGGCAAGAAGGTCGCCACTTTTTCAGATAGGGGGGACTTCACGCAAGCAGGGAAAAGCTGGGATGCAAAAACTATAAATAAAGTCATTGGAGGCACGCTAACAGTGACCGTGGAAGCCGGAGAGGAAAAATTCAGGCGCACTGTCACAGTTTTAGCACAGCAGCCCAGCGCGGAGAAAATAAAGGCATATCTTGCGGCTAGAAAAGCATCCGCATTGGAGAAGTTATTGGCCCAAGAATCAAGATTCAAACACTTGATCTTGGCAGATAGCGAGCCTGTTGTTGCCGGCGACAGCGGATATGGGGCTGCCCAACTAACAAAACCTATCCCTCAATATCAACAAATCTGGAGCTGGAAGGAAAATATTGACGCGGCAATCAAATTGATTGACGACAAAAAGCAAATTGCTAAAGATTGGTTAAGCCGTCATGGCACCTATACTCAAGACATGCTTGATACCGAAACCATTTCCCTTTGGAACGGCGGGCATTATTATCAATGGTATGCAACGCCTGCCCCTGGCCGTTGGGATCGAGATAAAAAAATTCTTTGCGATACAAAAACAGGAAATATCGGCTGGGATACCTCCGCCGAAGCAAATAAAGACACAACTGAAAACGACCTACGTGATCGAGACAAGGATGAATACAATAAAATGAAGAAGGGGCAGACCAAAGAACATCCATGGACATATTCAGGAGTTTGCTATGCAGATCATATCCTCGGTAATTAAGCGGCTATGCTTGTTTCTCGTAACTGCACTGCTTGTGGGGAGTGTTCACGCAACGCCGGCTGCAAATGGCGACATGCTGGAAAAATATAGGCAGGCATTTAAAAATTCGGCCTATCCAATCAAGTACATCTTTGTTGACGCTAATGGAGAAAATAGAGACGGATCATGCTGTAGTTCCGATGTACCAAAAAAGATTTACATGGTGAATATTTTAGCAAAGGAATCGTCTGAATTCATTTACTCGCCGGAAGTCAATCGCTTGATCAAGCAGGATTTTGAAATAACGATAGACGACAAATCTATAATTTCCATGCCTAAAGCAGATTATCTTATTCTGAGAATGTCGAGGCCTCCAGAATACAATCCCAAATCGGCTGGTTGTGCTGCCGGAATGGGTGAAGACCGAGCGTATTTGATTGCGATAAAGAATAACGGGATCAGTGTGCTTAACCGAAACTTCTTCAACTGCTCCGGCTCGTACAGGATGGTCCATGTCAATGGGCAACCTGGCTACGAAATTCGAGATTATAAAAAGGGCTCCGATCAAGCTCAGTCCGTGCTGTATATCCTTCAAGATGGGCAATTGGTAAGAAAAGAAAATGGTCCGTATAAGGAAGCAGCGCAATGACCGCTCTTACAGAACTTGATTACGACAGCACGCTTGATGACCTGGTAAGAGCGGTGCTGTACTCTTTCGCGATGAACGACTACGATGGCGAGGACTCGGTCGCTCTGAGGAGCATTGCCGCCTCTGATATTTTTGACGATGTAAAAACCGAAGTAGTGAATGAAGCTCTCGCCACTATTCAGCAGGCAGGCTTGATTGCCTGGAATGAAGAGCAAATCGGGCGGATTGGCCTGACAGCAGTGGGTATCGCTAAATTTCAATTGGTACGCAACGATTTTTTCGATGATGAAGAAAATGAACTGCTGAGAAATCGCCTTGTTGCCATCAACATTTCCGATCTTCAAAAATCGCAAACGTACCAGTCGCTCAAAAGGAAATTTTCTGGCCTCGCGGTGCTATCCGGCCAAATGTGCCCACAATCTGGTCGGTGGCAAGCGCAGCGGCTATCACATAAAACAATCGCTGTTGAACAAGGCGAACTTCTACCCTACCCAAAGTTTGACCATGCCGGCAATCAGGTGATTTGGCATTTGCTACTTACATAATCTAGTGCGCGTCGCGCATGAAATTTCTTTAGGTAAAAAGTTGATTACATCCATTGCAAGTCGAAAACTAAGGCCACCACTGCGCTCCGCATTGCAAGCGGCGATGGACGACATGGACGCCCAGGGGAATTACTTTTCCTATGCTGTGTGCCGCACGTATGACGGCCAAGCGCGTGGGAAGTGAACACCAAACATGGCGTCATCTACAGTGTTCTTGAAGGCCGCTATAGTGACCATGACGAGGCGATCAAGACCGGCGCGGCATGGTTGCCGGCCATTGAGAGCGAACGCACAATTTGACAGTTACGGGAAAAGAATGAATAAGGCGAAATTGGCAGGTTGCTTTTTGTTTGGCTTAGTGGCCGCTTTAGCAGGCTGCACGAAGAAAGTTGAGAATGTAAGCACTGACAAGGTTTTAAAGAATAATGTTATTGAAGTTCATCCAAAGACTGTTCGTAAAGATTCTGACATTGATTCTTGTGTGCGTAACTGGATTGCCGCTTACAGGCGTGAAAAAGAGAGCGACGACCCCATTAACGCAGACCAGATAGAAGAATGGAAAAAAGCGTGCGAAGAAGGAGAAAATCCATGAATAGATACCTGGCTCATTAGGGGTTAAACGCAGCATGCGCAGGCTGGCTTACCAAACGGCGATACGCTGCGCCGCAATCGATGCAGCGATGGAATTCCTTGCAGGCCCACCCGCAATAAATCAAATCGTTACCGCCTATCCGAACCTTGCTATCGGCGGCATCCCGCTTGTGTCACAGGATTGGCTGACAGAATGCGGGCGCAACCGATCGCAAGCGTGCGCGCTTTTGCTGGCTAGTCGAAAAGATAAATGCGGGGCGATGGTGGCATATGCGACCTGCATCAGTCGCCCAAATTGGGAAGAGAATTTTTGTCAGAGTCTGGATGACGATGGAGACTATATGCTGCTAAGTATTGCTGCAACGGGAACGGCAAGGAGCGACCAATAACACCGCCCGCTCCATGCCAATCTACCCAGAATTACATTTTCTTCTGCACATCCTGCGCAGCATCCTGCACCTTTTCACCGCCGGTCTGCACGTCCTTACCCACGCCCGCTACCGTATTGCAAGCGGATATTGCGCCGAACATGCCGAACATTGCTGCGATAACCATGACTTTCTTGATCATTTTGTGATCTCCGTGTGGGTTGGTGAGGCAATAATATTATCATCAGCGCCCGCTTTGTCCACGCTTAAATCAATGCGCTTGCCATATCATCAAGAGGCCACTGATGCCGTCCCACAGGATCTGCACGCCGATGCAGAGCAGGATGAAGGAGGTCATGCGCTGCATGACAGTGGTGCCGGTGTCGCCCAGCAGGCGGATTAGTACTCCGGCAAAGCGGTTGCTGAGGTAGACCGCCAGCGCTGCCAGCGCCAGGCCGACCACGGCGGCTACCAGCGATAGCGGCAGAGGTACGTTGGGCACGCGCACGCCGGCGCCGAGGGTGATGGCGACCGAGATCGAACCGGGGCCTACGGTGAGCGGAAACGCCAGCGGGTAGAACGCTTTTTTGGAGGCCAGTTCCTCGGTCCAGAGCGATTCCGGCACCGCTTCACCTTTCGGCATTTCGTCGGAGTTCAGCATTTTCCAGGAGGTGGCCACCACCAGCAGGCCGCCGGCGACCTTCACCACCGGCAGGGACAAGCCGAAGAAGGCCAGTACGTGGGTGCCGATGAACATGCCGCCCACCAGCAGCAGGAAGGAATTGATGGCGACCCGCCGCGCCAGCGAATTGCGGGTGGCGTCGGAGGCGGTGATGGTGAGCGAGTGGAAGATCGGGGCGCCGCCGGGCGGGTTCATGATCGGCAGCAGCGCTGCCAGCACAAAGAGCACCGTCTTCATGAAGCTGAGTAAGTGGAATTCCATGGGGGCCGGTCGTCGGTAATCGTGCATTGACTGCCGCCGGCGATTTTATCGCCGGCGGCAGTGAGAGCCCGATTCTAGACCGCCGTCCTGGCGGCGGCAAGTCATGTCACGCTGGCCGGCGCGTAGGAATGATCCGGCTTACCAGCCGAAACGTTCGCAGGCGCGGCGGTAGACCAGGCCGGACAGGGCAATGTCTTCGACGCCGACGCCGATGGCTTTGTAGATCACCAGGTCGTCCGGCTGGCGCCGGTAGCTGCTGCTGCCGTCGACGATTTGTCCCAGTTCCCATACCTGCGTCCAGTCGAAGGTGCCTGGCTGGCACAGCAGCAGGTCGCCGGCTTCCTGCTGGGCCTGCGGCTTCCATTCCACCACCAGCGCATTGGCGCGGGCAATGGCGCGGTCATCGAGTTCGCGCAGGTTGCCTTTGCTGGCGCCGACGGCGGCGACGAAAGCGCCTGGTTTGAGCAGATCGCCGGAGAACAGCGGTTCGGCTGAGCGAGTCACGGTCACCACCACGTCGCCTGACTGCGCTGCTTCATCGATGCTGACGGCGCGCGCCGGCACGCCGGTCTGCTGGGTGATCTGTTCGGCGAACTGCTGCTGGCCGCTGCGGCCGGCGATCAGGATTTCCTTGAACTGGCGCACCGCCAGCAGGGCCGGCACATGCGAGTGTCCCTGGACGCCGGTGCCGATTACCGACAACGTGGCGGCATCCTGGTTAGCCAGATGGTCGGCGGCGACGGCGGTGGCGGCCGCGGTGCGCAGGCCGGTCATGGTGTCGGATTCAATCGTCGCCAGCGGCCGGCCGTCTTCAGTGGAAAACAGTACGGTGACGAAATGGAATTTGCCGTTGACGGTGGTGTAGACCTTGTAGCCGGCGATGCCGGCGGCGGGCAGCAGGGCGCCCATGCTGGACATCATCAGCGGGCCCTTGCTGCCGGCGGCGCTGGTGCGCATGCGCGCTTGCTGGGCGCCCTGGCCTATGCCCTGGAAGGCCTGGCGCATGGCGTCGATTGCATCGCTGGTGTTGATCAGTTCGGCGACTTGCTGGTTGGTGATGAGTTTCATGTTTGTCCTCGACTGCAGGTTAGGAGTGATAGGCAAAGGGACTGGCGTCGATGGTTGTAGCCTTGCCGGCGATCAGTTGCGCCAGCAGGCTCGCGCTGCCGTGCGCGAGGGTCCAACCTAGGCTGCCGTGGCCGACGTTCAGGTACAGCTTCTTCAACGGCGAGGCGCCGACGATGGGCACGCCGCTGGGCGTCGCCGGCCGAAATCCGGTCCATGGCGACAGGGCGGCGCTGTCCGCCAGGTCGGCGCAGCCGGGAAACAGTTCGCCGACGCCGCGCTTCAGTTCGTCGATGGCGGCGGCCGGGATGCTGCGATCCATGCCGACCAGTTCCACCCTGCCGGCGACGCGCAGGCGGTCGCCGAGCCTGGCGTAGACGATTTTCTTGGCGAGGTCGGTGATCGATACTTGCGGCGCCGCGGCCTGATGGCTGGCGTCGTGCAAGGGCACGGTGATGCTGTAACCCTTGAGCGGATACAGCGGCAGCGAGAAGCCGGCCTGGCGCGCAAAGCCGGCGCTGTCGGCGCCGAGCGCCAGCACGAAGGCTTCGGCTTCGATTTTTTCTGCGCCGGCATGCACTGCGCGCAATGCGCCGTCGCGCATTTCCAGCTTGCCGATGCGTTGCGAATGGGCGAAGCGGAAGCCTGGCTGTTGCGCCATGGCCGCCACCAGTTGCTGGCAGAATTTGGCGCAGTCGCCGGCTTCTTCGCTCGGCGTGTAGACGCCGCCGACCCAGTCGCGTTTGGCGCCGGCCAGCGCCGGTTCGATCTGCAGGCAGCGGTCATGGTCGATGATCTCTTGCTGGCAGCCGTGCTGCGCCTGGAATGCGATTTGCCGGCGCGCGCCTTCCAGGCCCTTGGCGTGGCTGTACAGCACCAGCTTGCCGGCGGTGCGGTGCTGGAAATCGAGCGGGACGGCGGCAGTTAGCTGCCGCAACTGGTCGCGGCTGAAGGAAGACAGCTGCAGCAGGTCGATAGTGGTCTGGCGCACCCGCTTGCTGTTGCAGGCGCCGAGGAACTTGAGCAGCCAGCGCCATTGCGCCGTATCCATTTTCGGCCGCAGGGTCAGCGGCGAATCGGCGCTCAACAGGTATTCCGGCCAGTGCGTCCACACCGAGGGATCGGCCAGTGGCGCCACGTAGGAGTAGCTCAGCTGCGCGCCGTTGCCGAGGCTGGTCTGGCTGCCGGGCTGCGCCGCCGCATCGACCAGGGTCACCGTATGGCCGGCCTCCAGCAGACGGTAGGCGGAAGTTACGCCGATGATGCCGGCGCCGAGTACGCAGATGTGCATGGGTGCTGTCCTGTTGCGCAAGGTTTGAATGATGTCGCAGGCCGCCGCGCTGTCGATGCGTAAGGCGCGTTTTGCACTGCAATATTTCCTGGATACTATACGTAGGCGCAGCGCTTCTGTCTCATGCCAATTTGGCATCGCCGTGCAGCATGAATTGGCGCAAATCGCCGTCCTTCATCAAATAATAGCGAAATATCAGCATGCCATCGGCGGGACCGGCCGCGCATTGCGGTAGAATGCCGCCTGAAGTAAGCCAAGACAGCCGCTGGCTGGCGCTGCAAGGCGCCGGCGGGAGGAAGGTCCGGACTCCATAGAGCAGGGTGACGGTTAACGGCCGTCCGCCGCGAGGCGAGGAATAGGGCCACAGAGACGAGCGTATTAAGTTACGGTGAAACGCGGTAACCTCCACCCGGAGCAATCTCAAATAGGCACGCGTTGATGTTGCTCGCGGAGCGTGCGGGTAGAGAGCTTGAGCGCTGGAGCAATCCAGCGCCTAGAGGAATGGCTGTCATAACGCGAGGGCGCAAGCCTGAACGTCGTAACAGAATCCGGCCTATCGGCTTACTTCACTTCTTCCGGCAATGCAGTTTTTGCATCGCCATCTTGTTGCATGATTTTTTTTGAATCCGGCGAATCCAGTTTCGGCGCAGTTGCGTATATCACTGTGCAGGCTCCGAAACTGACTCTCATTCTAAGGAATCATCATGCGCAAACTTACCTATGCTTTGACTTTGTCCGCCGCTTTGATCGCCGCCAGCGCGGCCCATGCAGAAGACACCGTGATGGTGGGCGGCCAAAGCATGTACCCCAGCAAGGACATCGTCGACAACGCTGTCAATTCGGCCGACCATACCACCCTGGTGGCAGCGGTCAAAGCCGCCGGCCTGGTCGATACCCTCAAGGGCAAGGGCCCATTCACTGTCTTCGCGCCAACCAATGCCGCCTTCGCCAAGCTCCCGGCCGGCACGGTGGAAACCCTGGTCAAGCCTGAAAACAAGGCAACCCTGACCAAGATCCTGACCTACCACGTGGTGCCGGGCCGCTATGGCTATGCCAAGCTGGAAAGCGAAATCAAGAAGGGCGGCGGCAAGGCTGAACTGGCGACCGCCAGCGGCGGCAAGCTGACTTTCATGCAGAATGGGCCTCATAACATCTACGTGGTCGACGACGGCGGCCATATTGCCAACATCAGCACCTATGACGTCAATCAGTCGAACGGCGTGATCAACGTCATCGATACCGTGCTGCTGCCTAAATAGGCAAGGCGGAGCGGCCGGATTCAAACGTTTTCAGTGGCAGCGAGTTGGGCGACGGCATTCTCCCCGTCGCCCTTTTTTCGTCCAAACGGGTTGGGTGACGTTTACGTTAACGTCAATTATTGCTATTCTGCTGGGATATAAATTGCCGTCAGCAGCAATCACTGCCCCTTATTCGCTTTGGAGAGAGACCACCATGGATTTTGAATTATCAGAAGATCAACGCGCATTCCAGCAGACCGCGCGTGATTTCGCCGCAGGAGAACTGGCGCCGCATGCGGCCAAATGGGACGCCGAAGCGATTTTCCCGGTCGATGTCATCGCCAAGGCTGGCGAACTCGGCTTTTGCGGCTTGTACACGCCGGAAGAAGTGGGCGGCCTGGGTTTGTCGCGGCTTGACGCAACCATCGTGTTCGAGGAACTGGCGCGCGGCTGCACGTCGACTACCGCCTACCTGACGATTCACAACATGGTGAGCTGGATGATCGCCAACTGGGCGACGCCGGCCGTGAAAGACGCCTGGTGCGGCAAGCTGGCGGTCGGTCAGAAACTCGGTTCTTACTGCCTGACTGAACCCGGTTCAGGTTCCGATGCCGCCTCGCTGAAAACCAGCGCCGTGCTGACCGACGGCTACTACGTCATCAACGGTTCCAAGGCATTTATTTCCGGCGCGGGTTCCACCGATGTGCTGGTGCTGATGGCGCGCACCGGCGCCGGCGGCGCGCATGGCGTCTCGGCCTTTGTCGTGCCGGCCGATGCGCCGGGCATCAGCTATGGCCGCAAGGAAGAAAAAATGGGCTGGAACAGCCAGCCGACCCGCACCATCAGCTTCGACAATGTACGGATTCCTGCCGACCACTTGCTGGGACAGGAGGGCGAAGGCTTCCGGCTGGCGATGCGCGGCCTGGACGGCGGCCGCATCAACATCGCGACTTGCTCGGTCGGTACCGCCCAGGCGGCGCTGGATGCGGCGCATGCCTACATGAGCGAGCGCCGCCAGTTCAACCGGCCGCTGTCGGATTTCCAGGCGCTGCAATTCAAGCTGGCCGACATGCAGACCGAACTGGTCGCAGCGCGCCAAATGGTGCGCCTGGCCGCTTGTAAGCTGGATGCCAAGGATCCCAACGCCACCACGTATTGCGCAATGGCGAAACGCTTCGCCACCGACATCGGCTTCCAGATCTGCAATGAAGCGCTGCAGATCCATGGCGGTTATGGCTATATCCGCGAGTATCCGCTGGAGCGCCATTTCCGCGACGTCCGCGTGCACCAGATCCTGGAAGGCACCAACGAAATCATGCGCGTGATTATCGCCCGCCAGTTGCTGGGCAATGCATCCAACGAGGACATCCGATGAGCAATTCTTACAGCGACGCGAGCTACACCAACCTGCGCCTGGAAATCATTGGCCACACGGCCGTGGTGACCATGGCCAATCCGCCGGCCAACACCTGGACCGGCGACGCCCTGCGCGACCTGACCCGGCTGGTGCAAGCGCTGAATGCCGACAACAACATCTACAGCCTGGTGCTCACCGGCGAAGGCGAGAAATTCTTTAGCGCCGGCGCCGACCTGAAACTGTTTGCCGATGGCGACAAGGTCATGGCGCGCGAGATGGCGCGCCGTTTCGGCGAAGCATTCGAAACCTTGTCGGCCTTCCGCGGCGTCTCGATTGCCGCCATCAACGGCTACGCCATGGGCGGCGGCCTGGAATGCGCGCTGGCCTGCGATCTGCGCATCGCCGAGGAGCAGGCGCAGATGGCGCTGCCGGAAGCGGCGGTCGGCTTGCTGCCTTGCGCCGGCGGCACCCAGAACCTGCCCTGGCTGGTGGGCGAAGGCTGGGCCAAGCGCATGATCTTGTGCGGCGAGCGCGTCAATGCTGAAACCGCATTGCGTATCGGCCTGGTGGAAGAGCTGGTGAAAAAAGGCGAAGGCCGCCAGCGCGCACTGGCGCTGGCCGAGCAGGTGGCGCGCCAGAGTCCGTCCAGCGTCAGCGCTTGCAAGAAATTGATCCAGGGCGCGCGCGCCAACCCGCTGGCCACGTTGCTGCCGGTGGAGCGCGAGCTGTTCCTCGATCTGTTCGATACCAAGGACCAGAAGGAGGGCGTCAACGCCTTCCTGCAAAAACGTCCGCCTGTCTGGAGCAATGAATAATGAATGATGCAGTGAAGAGCGCGGCGCCGGCCTTGTTTGAAGAACTGAGCGCAGCCAACGGCAAGCGCATCGGCGTCGCTACCCTGAATGTCGAAAAGACCCTGAACGCGATCTCGCTGGAAATGGTCGACCTGCTCGATGCGCAATTGCGCACCTGGGCCAACGACCCGCAGATCGCCGTGGTGCTGCTGCAGGCGGCCGGCGAAAAGGCTTTCTGCGCCGGCGGCGACCTGCAGGGTTTGTACCGCACCATGCTGGACCAGCATGCATCCGGCCAGAGCGCGGACATCAAGAGTAATCCCTACGCCTGCGATTTCTTCGAGCGCGAATATCGTCTCGACTACCTGATTCATACCTATCCCAAGCCGATGCTGGCCTGGGCCCACGGCATCGTGATGGGCGGCGGCATCGGCCTGATGGCTGGCGCCAGCCATCGCGTGGTGACCGAAAAGTCGCGCCTGGCGATGCCTGAAATTACGATAGGTTTGTACCCGGATGTCGGTGGCACCTGGTTCCTGAACCGCATGCCGGGGCAGCTGGGTCTGTTCCTGGCGCTGACTGGCGCCTCCTTCGGCGCGGCCGACGCCATCTTCGCTCGCCTCGCGGATTATCAGCTGGAGCACGGCCAGAAGCAGGCGCTGCTGGCCACCTTGCTGGAGCAGCCGTGGGACGGCAAGCAGGACGATGTGCTGCTGACGCGGGCCTTGCTGGCGGCAGAGCAGCAGTCAAAGTCGGCATTCGCTGCTGCGCCAACGCCGTTGCGCCAGCGTTTCGAATTGATACATCAGTTGTGCAGCGCGCCGACGCTGGATGAAGTGGTGCACAACATCGTTAGCCTGCAGACCGACGACACCTGGCTGCAAAGAGGTATCGCCACGCTGGTCGCCGGCAGTCCGGCTTCGGCGTGGCTGTCGCACGCGTTGCAAAAGCGCGCGCTGCACATGTCGCTGGCTGAAGTGTTCCGGCTGGAATATGTGGTGTCGCTGCATTGCGCCGCCCGCACCGATTTTGCCGAAGGCATACGGGCGCTGATCATCGACAAGGACCGCCAGCCGAAATGGCAGCCTGCCACACTTGCGCAAGTCAGCAAGGACTGGGGCAACGGCTTTTTCGACGACCCATGGCCAGAGAAAGATCACCCGCTGGCGGATTTGGGTTAAGGTTGATTGCCTGGACGGCCTTGGCCAAGGCCGTCCTATCCTGTTTCATTTTTCCGACCGGGAGTGACGATGCAACGACGCAGCATCCTGTGGACCATGTTTTCTTCGATCGGCGCGGCTTCCGTGCTGGCGGCGACTGCCAAGCCGGCACATGCCGCCGCTGTTGATAAAGCCAAGGTCGCCTATCACTTGAGCGAGCAGGGGCGGGTTGCCTTCGTGCTCGGCAATATCCAGAGCCATTTCGAAGGCATGGGCGGCCCGGACAAGGTGAAAATCGTACTGGTGATACACGGCGCGGCGCTCAGGGCATTTCACGCCGGCGAGGCCAGCCAGGAATTCAGCGCCCAGGTCGCCCAGGTGGCCAAAACCGGCCTGGAGATGAACGCCTGCATCAACACCATGAAAGCGCAGAAAGTCGAGCTGAAAGACCTGTTGCCGGGTTTTGGCGTGGCGGACAAGGGTGCGGTGGTGATGCTGGCAGACCTGCAATCGCAGGGCTACGCCTATTTGCGGCCTTGAGGCTGCTCCCTTTCTTGGCGGAATCGATAGGCATGCCGCTGGCCGGCAAAAAATCGACTCTGACCCTAATTGTTTTAAGGTATAAAGGAAAGTGTTGTCAATTTGCCTCGTGAACCTTGTTCCGGTCCTGGCAGATATACTGGTTTTCGCATATAGCGACTATCAGAAACCGCTTATTGCGGGGCGGGCGGGGTGCCAGCCTGGGGCTGGCTGTATGGCTTGAAAGCGGGGTTTGAGGGGTATTTGCGGGGCTGTTTCGAGGGATTTGATTCTCCTTGATAACAAGTTCCTTTAGCCCTTATACTTCAAAGGTTTTAGCTTGTGCGTACAGGCAACATGCTTGATGTCGGTGGTGCATCATGATTAAGCGGGAATGGGACTTGAGGCGTAACTGCGCTATCGCGCCGCGCCAGCTTGGTTTTTTCTACGTAATCCTCTGTGCGACCTCGATGGCCGTGGCGATAGCTTTTACCTTGCGCGGCGCCTGGTTCGTATTACTGTTCGCGGTATTGGAAATGTCGGCGGTGGCTATCGCGTTTCTGATTTACGCGCGCCACGCTACGGACCGCGAGCATATTGCGATGCTGGACGACTATCTGCTTGTAGAACTGATACAGGCGCAGGAAATTCGACAATTTAAACTGGATTTGCGTTCCATCCGGATTGCAGTGCAGGAGACAAGCAAGGGTCTCATCGGCCTGGAAGCACTTGGCACACGGGTAGAAGTAGGCCAGTTTTTGACGGAATGGAAGCGGCGTGAGTTTGTGCGAGAGCTGAAGCAGGAGATACAGCGCAGATCATTGCCTGGTGCTTGATAAAATTATAATTTTTGGGCTTTTGAGGAAATCATGGAATATGCGAAGCGCCTTACATCGTTGACGCTCGGTGCGTCGCTCCTGGCGGCAGCAATGCCTTCATGGGCGGTGGTCGATAGTCCGGGTGGTCCTAAAGTACTCGGGATGAACTTTCAGCCGCCAGTCACCGAAATTGCACAGCAAATCTACGATCTGCACAATTTGATGCTGATCATCTGCCTGGTGATTTTCCTGGCGGTTTTCGGGGTGATGTTCTATTCCATCCTGAAGCACCGCAAGTCGCTGGGCGCCAAATCGGCCAGTTTCCATGAAAGCACTGGCGTCGAAATCGCCTGGACCGTGATTCCTTTCCTGATCGTCATCGGCATGGCTTTGCCGGCCACCAAGACGGTGGTGGCGATGAAAGACACCTCCAATGCCGACATCACCATCAAGGTCACCGGCATGCAATGGAAATGGGGCTATGACTACCTCAACGGCGATGGCGCCGGCATTTCCTTCCTCTCCAACCTCTCCACCCCGCACGAACAGGTAGTCGACTCGACCAAGGTCAAGAACGACAACTACCTGATCGAAGTCGACAATCCGATGGTGGTGCCGGTCAACAAGAAGATCCGCATCATCACTACCGCCAACGACGTTATCCACTCCTGGACCGTGCAGGCTTTCGGCGTCAAGCAGGATGCGATTCCCGGTTTTGTGCGCGACACCTGGTTCAAGGCCGAAAAGGTCGGCGTCTACCGCGGCCAGTGCGTTGAGCTGTGCGGTAAGGACCACGCCTTCATGCCTATCGTCGTCAACGTCCTCAGCGATGCTGATTACAAGGCCTGGGTCGACGGCAAGAAAAAGGAAATGGCTGCGCAGGCAGACGACCCGAGCAAGACCTGGACCATCGACGAACTGAAACAGCGCGGCGAAAAAGTCTACACCGCCAATTGCGCGGCCTGCCACCAGGCTAACGGCAAGGGCGTCCCCGGCGCCTTCCCGCCGCTGGATGGCGACCCGATCGTGAACGGTCCGCGTGCGGCCCAGATCAACGTCGTGTTGAACGGCAAGATCGACGGCGCGCTGCAAATGCCAGCCTGGAAAGCCGTGTTGTCGGATACCGAAATTGCTGCGGTGATTACCTATACCCGTAACAACTGGTCCAACAAGGCACAAGAAAATATTGTCCAACCGGCAGAAGTGCTGGCTGCGCGTAAATAAAACTTTTGGGGGACAGAGTTTATGAGTCAGCAAGCGAAGCTTGTGACGAATTACTCTGTCCTCCACTGAAATCCAGGAGATTGAGATGAGCACTACCGCAGTCGATCACGCACACGATCATTCTCACGACGACCACGCGCACGACCACCCACACGGTTGGCGCCGCTGGCTGTTCGCCACCAACCACAAGGATATCGGCACCCTGTACCTGTGGTTCTCGTTCACCATGCTGCTGTCAGGCGGCGTGCTGGCGCTGCTGATCCGCGCCGAGCTGTTCCAGCCTGGCCTGCAATTCTTCAAGCCGGAGTTCTTCAACCAGCTGACTACCATGCACGGTTTGATCATGGTGTTCGGTGCGATCATGCCGGCCTTCGTCGGCTTCGCCAACTGGATGATCCCGCTGCAGATCGGCGCCTCCGACATGGCGTTTGCGCGGATGAACAACTTCTCGTTCTGGCTGATGCCTCCTGCAGCCTTGCTGCTGGCGACTTCATTCCTGGTGCCTGGCGGCGCTACCGCTGCCGGCTGGACCCTGTATGCGCCGCTGTCGACGCAAATGGGACCTGGCATGGACATGGCGATTTTCGCGATCCATATCATGGGCGCCTCGTCGATCATGGGTTCGATCAACATCATCACCACCATCCTCAACATGCGCGCGCCTGGCATGACGCTGATGAAGATGCCGATGTTCTGCTGGACCTGGCTGATCACCGCCTACCTGCTGATCGCCGTCATGCCTGTGCTGGCCGGCGCGATCACCATGACTCTGACCGACCGTCATTTCGGCACCTCCTTCTTTAACGCTGCCGGCGGCGGCGATCCGGTCATGTACCAGCATATCTTCTGGTTCTTCGGCCACCCTGAGGTGTACATCATGATTCTGCCGGCGTTCGGCATCGTCTCGCAGATCATTCCAGCCTTCGCCCGCAAGCAGCTGTTCGGCTATGCATCGATGGTGTACGCAACCGCATCGATCGCGATCCTCTCGTTCATCGTCTGGGCCCACCACATGTTCACCACCGGCATGCCGGTGACTGCGCAGCTGTTCTTCATGTACGCAACGATGCTGATCGCGGTGCCGACAGGCGTCAAGATCTTCAACTGGATCGCTACCATGTGGCGCGGTTCGATGACTTTCGAAACGCCGATGCTGTTCGCCATCGGCTTCATCTTCGTGTTCACCATGGGCGGCTTCACCGGCTTGATCCTGGCGGTGACGCCGATCGACATCCAGATGCAGGATACCTACTATGTGGTGGCGCATTTCCACTATGTGCTGGTGGCCGGTTCCCTGTTCGCGCTGTTTGCCGGTTACTACTACTGGGGTCCGAAGTGGACTGGTTTCATGTACAACGAAACCCGCGGCAAGATCCATTTCTGGAATTCGCTGGTCTGGTTCAACGTCACGTTCTTCCCGATGCACTTCCTGGGGCTGGCCGGCATGCCGCGCCGCTACGCTGACTATCCGGCGCAGTTCACCGACTTCAACATGCTGGCTTCGATCGGTGCGTTGGGCTTTGGCCTGAGCCAGGTCTACTTCCTGTTCTTCGTGATCATTCCATCGATCAAGGGCGGCAAGAAGGCAGCTGATAAACCATGGGAAGGCGCTGAAGGCCTGGAATGGACCGTTCCTAGTCCTGCACCGTTCCACACCTTCGAAACGCCGCCAGTCTTTAAATAATGGAAGCGGCGGGGGCATCTGCCGCCCGCCAACGCTGCATGGATGTTGAATAGGTGTTGAATATGAGTCAGCAAAAAAAACCGAATAACCTGCGCACCGGCTTGCTGGTCGGCTTGCTGGCCCTGGGTTTCTTCATTGCGATCTTCGTCAAGATGCTGTGGTTCAAGTAGATGAGCAATCCTGAAGACGGCAGCGCCAAGGCCGAATCGCGGAAGATGAACTGGCAGATGCTGGGCAAGCTGATGGTGATCGCCGTCATGATGTTCGGCTTCGGCTACGGCCTGGTGCCGGTGTACAAGAAGATCTGCGAAATCACCGGTGTCAATTACTTGACGCCGAAGGATGGCACGGTGGCAGCGCCGGCCAATACCCAGGTCGACAAGAGCCGCACCATTACGGTGGAGTTCGATGCCAATACCCAGGGGCCATGGCGCTTCCGGCCTACCGTCAGCAGTGTGCAAGTGCATCCGGGCGAGATGACCACGGTAGTGTATGAAGTAGTGAACAAGCAGGCGCGCAAGATGGATGCCCAGGCGATTCCAAGCTACGCGCCGATGCAGGCGGCGGAGTTCTTCAAGAAAGTCGAATGTTTCTGTTTCACCCAGCAAACTCTGGGCCCGAACCAGGCTAAGGAAATGCCGGTGGTGTTTTACATAGATCCTGCTATACCTAAGGATGTGAAGCTGATTACGCTGTCGTATACTTTTTTTGAAATTGCGGGCCAGCCGGACAAGCCGGCAAGTTAACTACCAGGCAGGTCAACGCAAAGGTATTGAATGTCGGATCTGAAGCAAGCAAGCCGCCGCAAAGCCTCGTTTGGCGCGGCCATGAAAGCGATATTCTGGTCGTTTTTCGGCGTGCGCAAGAGGAAAGACTATGAAAGCGATGCGGCGCAGCTGAACCCGATACATGTGGTGATCGCCGCCATCCTCGGAGTGTTGATTTTTATTGGAATACTGATCACGATCGTCAAGCTGGTGGTGGCCAAGTAATACGTAAGTGCAGCACAAGATCTTTAATCGGTTGAGGACAGTGCAGTCCGGGCGCAGGCCGGCCCTTCTTGCAGTTTGTCCCGCAAATATTGAAATAACTAATTAAATTTGTATCTGGAGATGGCAATGAGTTCTCAACAAGGCAGTGCACCTTACTATTTCGTTCCCGGTCCGTCCAAGTGGCCGGTGCTGGGCGGCACGGCGTTGCTGGCGACCATGGCTGGCGCGGCGGCCTGGGTCAACGGCGTAGTCTGGGGACCGGAGCTGTGCGGGCTCGGCATCCTGTCGTTCCTGGTCGTGCTCTACAAGTGGTTCGGCGATTCGATCCGCGAATCCGAAGGCGGCATGTACAGCGCGCGCATCGATACTTCGTACCGCTGGAGCATGAGCTGGTTCATCTTCTCTGAAGTGATGTTTTTCGCGGCGTTTTTCGGCGCCCTGTTCTATGCCCGCAGCATCTCGATGCCATGGCTGGGCGATCTTGACAACAAGGTGCTGTGGCCTGATTTCTCCGCGCACTGGGGCAATGCCGGTCCAGCCGGCACGATCGAACCGTTCAGCACCATGGGCCCGTTCCCGATCCCGACCATCAACACCTTCCTGCTGCTGACTTCCGGCGTGACGCTGACGATTTCCCACCATGCGCTGCGCGCCGGCCATCGTGCCAAGACCGCGGCCTGGCTGTTCGCCACCATCGTGCTGGGCGCCACTTTCATGGGCTTCCAGGCTGCCGAATACATCGAGGCTTATACCGATTTCAACCTGAAGCTGACCTCCGGCGTCTACGGTTCGACCTTCTTCCTGCTGACCGGCTTCCACGGTTTCCACGTCACCATCGGCGCCATCATGCTGTCGGTCGTGCTGTACCGCGTGCTGAAGGGCCATTTCACCCCGGATCATCACTTCGCCTTTGAAGGCGCAGCCTGGTACTGGCACTTTGTCGACGTCGTCTGGCTCGGCTTGTATGTGGTGGTGTACTGGCTGTAAAGCCGGCAACCGTAGGGTGGGCAGATTTTCTGCCCACGCTGAGTTCACTCCTCGTTTGATCGAGGTTCCGCGTGGGCACAGGTGCCCACCCTACGAGCTGAGCGTCGATGCATGAAAAAGGCCACACCTCGGTGCGGCCTTTTTTACGACGGCTTTGGCCTTTCAGTGCAGGCCGGTCGGCTGGATATAACCCAGCTTGTACAAGAGCAGTATCATGAGGAACAGGCAGACCGACAGGCCGACGCGCCAGGTCAGGGCCTGCACCGTGCGGTTGCTTTTACCCTTGTCGCGCATCAGGAATATCAATGCGGAGGCGAGGCTGCCGATGATCAGGATGAAGGCAATGGCGACGACGATTTTCATTTTGTGCCAGGGGAAATGTTGACTAAGGCGATATTGTAATGCGGAATCACTCAATACCCGGTTTCCGCAGCTTTCGTTTCCGCTTGATACCGTTCATCGCAACGGTCCTGCTGGTGGCGCTCGGCATCGGCCTGGGGCAATGGCAAACATGGCGCGGCGATCAAAAGCAGTTGATCGAGAACAAACTGCGGCAACGGCAGACAGCGCCGCTGCTCAGGTTCAGTGGCGCGCCGGCCGACCTCGACCAGCTCGAATACCGCCGCCTGGCCCTGCGCGGTGAATTTATTGGCGGCTGGCCTGTCTATCTGGACAACCGTCCGTTGAACGGCGTGGCCGGCTTCTATGTGCTGATGCCGTTCAAGCTGGCTGACTCCGGCGCGGGCTCGGATAATTATGTGTTGGTGGCACGCGGCTGGCTGCCGCGCGACCCGTCGGACCGCAGCAAGCTGCCGCCTTACCCGACCCCGGCCGGCACGGTTGAAATAGAGGGGCTGGTCAGGCGAGATTTCGGTCATGTCATGCAGTTGGGCGACGCCGGTCCGTTGCAGCCCGGGGCTATCGTGCAGAATCTGGCGATCGGCGAATTCGCTGCAGCCAGCAAATTCAAGCTGCAACCGTTCGTGGTAGAGCAGACCAGCGCCGCCGGCGATCAGTTGCAGCGGACCTGGCCCAGCCCATCGCTAGGAATTGAAAGACACCGTGGCTATGCCTTCCAGTGGTATGCGCTGGCGGTGATGGCCTTCATTTTTTTTGTTGTGACAGGATTTAGACGTGGATCAGAAAATACCAACAAGCCAGCCGCTCAGCAGTCCGGCTAATCCGCCGGCGCAGGACAAGCAGCGTCAGAGCGGCCGCTGGAAACTGTTTGCGGTGATCGCGGTATGCGCGGCGCCGATGCTGGCTTCTTATTTCACGTATTACGTGATCAAGCCGCAAAGCCGCACCAATTACGGCGCCCTGATCGATCCGCGCGATTACCCGATTCCGGAACTGGGCAGCACCGCGCTCGACGGCAAGCCGGAATCGCTCACCTCCTACAAAGGCAAATGGCTGATGGTGCAGGTCGACGGCGGCGATTGCCAGAAGGCTTGCCAGGACAAGCTGTTTGAAATGCGCCAGCTGCGTCTGATGCAAGGCAAGGAAATGGAGCGCATCGAGCGCGTCTGGTTGATCACCGACCAGCAGCCTCTGCAAACCATGGTGATGCGCGAATACGACGGCACCAAGCTGCTACGGGTCAAGCCGGAACTGCTGAAAGCGTGGCTGCCGACCGAAGAGGGCACCAGCGCCGCCGACCATATCTACCTGATCGATCCGCTCGGCCACCTGATGATGCGCTTCCCCAAGGATGCCGATCCGAACAAGGTCAAGAAAGACCTGTCGAAACTGCTGCGCGCTTCGGCGATAGGATGAGTTTGCCATGAGGAGCTTCCAATGACGGCGCCCATGCTGGTCCAGCTCGGCAGCATGGGCGTGCTGGTCGCCGTGCTGGCGTTCTGCGTGGTCTGGGTTTCCAGCGACACCAATAAATACCGCAAGCTGGTATGGGTGACGCTGTTCCTGACCTTCGATCTGATCATGTTCGGTGCCTTTACCCGGCTGACCGATTCCGGCCTCGGCTGCCCCGACTGGCCCGGTTGCTACGGCCATTCCAATCCGTTGCTGGCGCATGCACACATCAGCGCCGCGCAGGAAGCCATGCCGTTCGGGCCGGTCTCGGTGAAGAAGGCCTGGATCGAAATGATCCACCGCTATTTCGCCATGGGCGTCGGCGTGCTGATCATCGCCCTGATGGGTATCAGCTGGATGCGCTGGCTGAAGTCGCGCAAGCAGCCTGTGCAAAGGCAGGTCAAGTTCTCACCCTGGTTTCCGACCCTGCTGTTTTTCTGCGTCTGCCTGCAAGGCGCTTTCGGCGCCTGGACCGTGACCCAGAAACTGCAGCCGGTGATTGTCACCACCCATCTCTTGCTCGGCCTGACCTTGCTGGCGATGATGGCCTGGCTGGCGGCGCGCCAGAGCGATCATGCGCCGGTGGCGGCCAGCGCCGCCGGCCTGGTCAAACCGGCGATGGTTGCGCTGCTGCTGCTGGTGATCCAGATCGCCCTCGGCGGCTGGGTGAGCACTAACTACGCTGCCCTGGCCTGTACCGACTTCCCGCTGTGCCATGGCGCGCTGGTGCCGCAGATGGATTTTGCCAACGGCTTTACGCTGTGGCGCCACCTTGGCATGACCGCCGACGGCGATTTCCTGACTTTCCAGGCGCTGACGGCGATCCACTGGACCCATCGCAGCTTTGCCTTCGTGGTGATCGCCTTCATCGTCTGGCTGGCCTGGAAAGCGCTACGCACCGCCGGCTTGCAAAATACCGGACGCTGGCTGCTGATTGTTATTGGTTTGCAATTGTTCACCGGCTTGTCTACTATTTACTTTAACTGGCCGCTGGCGATCGCTGTCGTCCACAACGGTGGGGCGGCGGCACTGCTGGTGCTGCTGGTCATGTTAAACTACAAGGCTAGACTCGTCCCTGGCCGGCATGCCGTTTCGGCGGCAGCTAGCCATTCAGCAATTGTTGAGAGCCTCAACCAGCATCCATGACCGCATTGACCATACCTCCTAACCGAATTGCCCAGTATTGGGCGCTGACCAAGCCGCGGGTGACGCAGCTGGCAGTATTTTGCGCAGTGATCGGGATGTTCCTGGCAACCCCGGGCTTGCCGGAGTGGCAACGGGTGGTGGCGGCGACGATCGGCATCTGGCTGTTGGCCGGCGCCGCTTTCGCCGTCAACTGCCTGGTCGAGCGCGAAATCGATTCGCGCATGGCGCGCACCGCCCGCCGTCCAATGGCGCGCGGCGAGATCACCGTCAACCAGACCCTGGTGTTTTCCGGCGTCATCGGCGGCAGCGGCATGTGGGTGCTGTACAACTTCGTCAATCCGTTGACCATGTGGCTGACTTTCGCCACCTTTGTCGGCTACGCCATCGTCTACACCATCATCCTGAAGCCGGCGACGCCGCAGAACATCGTCATCGGCGGCCTCGCCGGCGCCATGCCGCCGGCCTTGGGCTGGGCGGCCATTGCCAACGACGTACCGATGCAAGCCTGGATCCTGGTGTTGATCATCTTTGTCTGGACCCCGCCGCATTTCTGGGCGCTGGCCATGTACCGCCGCGACGACTACGCCAAATCCGGCCTGCCGATGCTGCCGATCACGCATGGCATGAAATTCACCCAGCTGCAGATCTGGCTCTACACCATCGCGCTGGTCGCCACGACCATGCTGCCGTTCGCGGTCGGCATGAGCGGCCTGATCTATCTGGCCAGCGCGGCGCTGCTGGGGCTGGTTTTCCTGTGGTACGCATGGCAGATCTACCAGCACTACACCGATCTGATCGCGCGCAAGACTTTTGCCTATTCGATCATCTATCTGTCGCTGCTGTTCGCCGCGCTGCTGGTCGACCATTACCTCAAATTCTGAAAGTCAACATGAAGCGTGTCACCCCCGTCGTCTCTCTGTTCGCCGGCTTGCTGATGGCCTTGTCGCTGGCGGCATGCAGCGACAAATCGGCCGGCGGCAGCCAGGAAATGACCTTGTCGCCGGCCAAGACCGCGTTCAACAATACCGACGTCACCGGCCTCGGCTACGCCCGCGATTTCGCGCTCACCGACCATACCGGCAAGCCGCGCACGCTGGCCGACTACAAGGGCAAGGTGGTGGTGGTGTTTTTCGGCTATACCCAATGCCCCGACGTCTGCCCGACCACTATGGTGGAAATGGCCAATGTGCTGAAGGAGATGGGGCCGCTGGCGAGCAAGGTGCAGGTATTGTTCGTCACGATTGACCCGGAGCGCGATACGCAAGAGTTGCTGTCCAAGTATGTGCCGGCTTTCGATCCGAGCTTTGTCGGCCTGTACGGCGATGCTGCCGCTACCGAAAAGGTGGCCAAGGAATTCCGTGTGTTCTATCAGAAGGTGCCGGGTAAGACTCCGGGCAGCTACAGCATGGACCACACAGCCGGCAGCTATGTGTTCGATCCGGACGGCCACATCCGTCTGTTCATACGCCATGGCCAGGGGCCGGAGCCGATCGCGCATGACTTGAAATTACTGTTGCAATGATCCGTGGCGGCGAGGCCGCCACGCGTGTTAAAAAGGCAGGACCGCTTCGCTGTGATCCTGCCTTTTTGCATTCCAGTTCATGGCCTGCTTTTCACCTGTCTGAGATCGAGGTAGCCATGATACTGCGCCAGTACTCCCACACGCGGCAGTTTCGCGGCGACGTTGAAGTACAGTTTGCCGTCGGCGCCGGTTTCTTCGGCCAGCACGGCAGGAATCATGAATTCCGGACAGGCGATGCCGCAGCATGTGATGCGCAACAGGCGCATGTTCAAGCGCCCTTCCGTGACGCTGAGCGCGAAGTGCAGGGCCACCGGCCCCAATTGTTCCACCAGCCTGCCGGCGCTGACATGCATGCGCGACGCCATGGTGCGGCCGGGAAAGCGGCGGCGCCAGGTTTCCTGCTCGCTGTCGGCATCCAGTTCAAACATGAAGCTGGTTTCCGCGCAAGCTTTAGGCAGGGAGAACAGCCGGCCGAGGCAGCGCCCGAGCATGGTCTCCGGTCCTTTGACCGTACAGCGTCCATGCAGCGTCAGTTGTCCGCGCAGGCTGTGAAAATGCTGCAGGTCAGGCGCCAGCGCATCGAAATCTTCAGCCATCACCTGGCGGTAGAGTGAGTCGGAGAAATTCCCCTTGTCTGTATTGCCGCTAATCATCGTGCTTTCTTTTATCGTTGCTCATGTTTGTGCTTATGTTTGTGTATGAGCAATAGTGTAGCAGGCAAAAACAAAGCCCCCTGGACCGTCAGGTCACAGGGGGCTCCGGCGGGAAGGTCGCTGATCAGGCAAATGCCGCCAGCGAGCCTTTCATTTTTTTCAAGGCAACTGCTTCGATCTGCCGTATGCGCTCGGCCGACACACCGAACTCATCCGCCAGCTCATGCAAGGTGGCGCCGGAACCATCGTCGTTGGCCAGCCAGCGGGCTTCCACGATACGGCGCGAGCGTTCATCCAGCTTGCTCAGGGCAGACTCGAGGCCTTCCGATTGCAGGCGGTCGTAGCGCTGGGCTTCCAGCACCTTGGTCGGCTCTTGCGATTCCGACGACAGATAGGCGATCGGTGCGAATTTGTCATCGTCGTCATCGGTAGGCGCATCCAGCGCGATATCGCGGCCGGTCAGGCGCGTTTCCATTTCGATCACTTCTTCGCGCTTGACGTTGAGCGTCTTGGCCAAGGCGTCCACCTGTGACGGCGTCATCGCGTCCAGGCCTTCCTTGTGGCTGCGCAGATTGAAAAACAGCTTGCGCTGCGCCTTGGTGGTGGCTACTTTCACCAGGCGCCAGTTTTTCAGGATGTATTCATGCATTTCGGCCTTGATCCAATGCATGGCGTAGGACACCAGCCGTACACCTTGGTCCGGGTCGAAGCGTTTGACGGCTTTCATCAGGCCGATATTGCCTTCCTGGATCAGGTCGGCGTGCGGCAAACCGTAACCGAGGTAGCCGCGGGCGATGGAAACCACCAGGCGCAGGTGCGACAGCACTAGCTTTTGCGCGGCGCCGAGGTCATTTTTATCGCGCAATTGTTGCGCAAGAGAAATTTCTTCATCGTGTGTCAACATCGGCAGGCGGTTCACAGCCGAGATATAGGCGTCGATATTCCCCAGCGTGCCGGAAAAGCCGAGCGCCAGGGCGTTGCTCTCGGTAGGCATTAATGCGGTGCTGACTGATGGATTCTTCATTCTTTCTCCTTGCTGTCCGGCCAGCTCAGGCTGCCGGTTGATCAACGATCAGACGTATGACGGGAATATATTAGCACTCTCTAATACAGAGTGCTAATAGGATTTGTTAGAGAATGTATATAGGACGTTGCTATTGGAATTATTCTTATGATTGCCATATGCACCATCTTAGAGGGCTAAACCCCAGGAAAGTTGCGTACCGGCGGCAGGAAAATGCTGCATGGCCGCAGGGCAATTCCCGCTGCCGGCCGGCAGTGGCTCAGACCGTCAGGTCCGGAGTCAGGGAGAGATACGCGTCGTACGGCGGCTGGCTGAGGAAAGCGCGGATTTGCGACAGATGGGTGTCGTCTGCGATGCTGATGAACAAGCGGGCAGGTGCTTTGCGTAGCAGCCGGTTCAAAGTGACTCGTAGCGTCAGGTTGCCAATGCAGCAAAAACAGCCCGGGGCGATGCGTTTGATTTCCAGTTCTGGCGGCAGGTCGGCCGCCGCCAGCTTGCCGTCGGCCAGGCCTTCCAGTATCAGTGCGGTATGTTGGTGGACGCCGGCGGGCGCCGCTTCTTGCTGCAGTGCAGACCAGATCGCCGCTTCGCGCGCGCTCGCCGGCCTGCCGCTAACCAGGGTGGTGACGGTCATCCGCCCTTTTTTGACAACTTTCCTGGGTCGACGCCGAGCTGCTTCAGCTTGCGGTACAGATGGGTGCGTTCCAGGCCGGTTTTTTCCGCCACCCTGGTCATGCTGCCGCTTTCGCGGATCAGATGGTATTCGAAATAGGCGCGCTCGAAAGCATCACGCGCTTCCCGCAAGGGCAGGCCGAACGAGGTCGAGAACAGGTTTTCGGAGGCGGCGGCTACGGAAGGCATTGCTGCCGCGTGTCCGCTTTCAGACGAGATCGGATTGCTGAAGGCGCCGGAGACGGCCACCACGTCGCCCAGTTCGCTGGCTGCGGTGACCGGCTGCGGATAGAGGGTTGGCGCGCGGGCGGTCTTCGGTCCTTGCGACAAGCCCTGCTGTACCGCTTTCAGCAGCTTTTGCAGGGCAATCGGTTTTTCCAGGAAATTCAGGGCGCCGATGCGCGTCGCCTCTACCGCGGTGTCGATAGTGGCGTGGCCGGACATCATGATGACCGGCATGGTCAGCAAGCCGTCGCGCTGCCATTCCTTGAGCAGCGTCACGCCGTCGGTGTCGGGCATCCAGATGTCGAGCAGCACCAGGTCGGGCACGCCGCCCTGACGAAACTCGCGAGCCTGTTGTGCATTTTCCGCGGCGGTTACTACATGCCCCTCGTCACCTAAAATCTCCGAGAGCAATTCCCGAATTCCCATTTCGTCGTCAACGACTAGGATGTTAGCCATGCGGTTGCCTTCCCATTTCCTGTTGCATCAAATCCCACTGTGTGGACCGCTCAGATGGCCCAGTTAAATTGTTGATGTCTCGTTGTTTTATTTCCGCGTCCGGATACATGCTATATCACTCAACCGTCATTTTGCAGGTGTTCTGTATCAAATTATGGCCGAATCATGAGTCGATTACCGTCGAAACATGACTTGAGGCTAACTTTAACAGCAAAATCAGGATTTTTGCGCCCTTTGTGTCGCTTCGATTCTGCAGATCGATGCGGCCGCCGTGTTCGTCGATGATTTTTTTCACCATAGGCAAGCCGAGACCGGTGCCGCGCGGCTTCGAGGTGACGTAAGGCTCAAACGCCCTGGCCAGTATTTTAGGCGAGAATCCGGCGCCGTTATCGGTAATCGAGAGCCGCACCGCGGTGCGTGACAAGCCGTCCGAGCTTTGGAAGCTGACGCGCTCGGTCACCAGGTCGATGCGTGCCGGCTCTACGCTGTCGCCACGGTCCAGCACGGCGTCCTGGGCATTCTGCAGCAGATTGTGGATCACTTGCCGCAGCTGGGTGGCGTCGCCCATGATCAGCGGCAGGTCCGGCGCCAGCGAGGCGTGAATCATGTCGCGTTCGTCGCCGGCCAGGTACAGGTGGAGGATTTCCGCCACCAGCACGTTCAGGTCCAGCTCGCCCAGGACTGCCGGCGGGGTTTTGGCGTAGTCGCGGAAATCGTCCACCATGCGCTTCATTGCCGCCACCTGGTTGACGATGGTGTCGGTGCTCTTCTTCAGGATCGCGGCGTCCTGGGTCATCAGCTTGTCTTCCAGCTTCATCTGCAGCCGTTCGGCCGAGAGCTGGATCGGCGTCAGCGGGTTCTTGATTTCATGCGCCAGGCGGCGCGCCACTTCACCCCAGGCAATCGAACGCTGGCCGGAGATGACGTCGGAAATATCGTCGAACACCACCACGTAGCCGGTGCGGTTCTCGACCGGCAGGCGCGAGCCGCGCGCCAGCAGGATGATGTCGTCGCTGTCGCTGTTCTCGCCGCTGTCGACCCGGCGCGGAATCTCGATCTGCTGCTGCCAGTGCAGCAGCTCGGGGCCGATCTTGCCGGTCGCGAATTGTGCGTTCTGTTCCGAGAAAGCATTGGTGATCACTTCCGCAAAGTGCGCCAGGCCGTCGATGATGTTGAGCGGCTGGCCGATGTGCGGTGAAAAATCGTATTGCAGGATGCGTCCCACCGACTGGTTGCTGGTGACCAGGCGGAAATCGCCGTCCAGCACCATCACGCCGGCCGACATGTTGGCCAGCACCGATTCCAGGTAGGCCTTGGCGTTTTCCAGCTCGCTGCGATTCTTCTCGACTAATGCGCGGGCGTCGAACAGTTGGCGCGTCATCAGGTTGAACGACTGGGTCAGGGTGCCCAGTTCGTCCGAGGTGGCGACGATCGGCCGCGGCGACAGGTTGCCTTCGGCCACCGCCTTGGTGCCTTCGGCCAGCAGCAGCAAGGGCTTGGCCAGGTCGGTGGCGATCAGGAAGCCGCTGACGATGGCGCCGAACACGGCCAGCAGCAAGGTCAGCGTCAAGGTCCCTGTATACATCTTGAGCAAGCCGGTGCGGCTTGCGGAAAGCTCTTGATATTCGGCCGATGCCGCGCCGACGAGGCCGATGTTAGAGGCCAGATAGGACGGCACCGGCTGTATCATTTGCAGGAAATGCGTTTCGTTTTGCAAGGACGAACTTTTCAGCGGCGCAGGAATGGCGACGATGACGTGCTGGCGCAGGTTGCCGGTGTCGCTGCTGTTCACCGGTTTGGCGCTGCTGCCGGGTTCGTCAAGGTCGCTATCTAACTCGGCATAGCCACGCGGCAAGCGTGCCCGTTGCAGCATCGCGGCTGTCGGCAAGGTGGGCACCAGGGTCCCCAGGTGACCGCCTACGGAAGCGATCACCTGGCCGTTGGCGGTGAAAATCGATGCTTCCAGGTTCTGGTCGCCAAGCCGGCCCAATTGCGTTGCTTGCGCCGAATTGGAAAGGTCCGACCATTCGCCCGCTAGCGTACGCGCTCTGGTGCTCAGATCGTTGAGCGATGCATCCAGGGAGGCATGGCTCAGGTTGACGCCGGCCTGCAAGGCGGTTTCAACGTGTACGTTGAACCAGGATTCGATCGAGCGCGACGCGAATTGCACCGACACCAGGTAAATCACGGCGCCCGGCAAGATGCCGACCAAGGCGAACATGAGTACCAGTTTGGCAGTCAGCCGAGAGCCGAACTGGCGGCGCTTATAGCGCTTGTACAGGCGCACCAGCAGCAGGCAGACCAGCAAGAACAACGCCACCGCCATCAGCACATTCAAGGCCAACAGCCAAGTATAGTGCGTGTTGAAAAAATCAGTATTGGAGGACGCCGAAGAGAGCAGGAACAGCAGAATGCAGACAATGGCGCCGCCGACTACCAACATATAACGTAATGCGCGCGACACGGCTATTCCGCCTTGTAGTTGAAACTCTTCCAGTCGGAAGAAAAACGCCAGTCGCTATTGTTGAGGGCGTTGACCTGGAACGGCTTGGACAGCAGCCCGAGGTCGAGGCCCATGCGCACCGCGACCCGGTACACCTCGCCTTGCTTGAGCGCGCTCTTGTCGGCGATCAGCCAACGGCTAGGGCGGCGGATCAGCGCCAGGGCATCGTCCAATGTAGTGAAGCTCTGCTGCAGGCTGCCGTTGATGGCGACGTTATAGCGCCGCGTGATGAGGTTGTATTGCAGCCGGATGGTCTGCGTGGCGGTGATCGCCTTTTCATCGAACCAGTACCAGCGCGGCCGCGTCAGTTCCACATCAGTCGTAAAGTACAGGGTGACGCCGCGATTGATCACGTCTTCCAGGCCGCGGTTGAGGTCGAAGGAAAAGATTGCCGACAGCCTGTAACCGTCGTCGCCAGCTTCGATATGGGCCTGGCTCAACTCTACGCCGTCGGAAGCAAAGCTGGACGCGTGGCTAAAAGACAGCGCTAGCATCAGGGCCAGCAGCCAGTATTTTAAGAATTGAGGCAATGGTCGTGTCACTGGTATCTGTTACGGAGCAAAATCCGCTAAAAATAGTGCATTAACAAGGAAGGCGGCGCCATGCTGCTTGCGGCGCCAGATAGTTTTCTATTTCATCATTTTTGAAACAAGGCATAAAACAGCCCGTCATGGTCCTGTTCGGCATCCGCCCGCGGCAGCAACTGGCCTGGCGCCGGCAGCCTGCGGGCATTGTTGCGCTGGGCGAACGCCGCGGCCTGGGCCTCGGATTCTTGCGGCCAGACAGAACATGTTACCAGCAGCAATTTACCATCCGGCCGTAGCATCTGCCATAGATTGTCCAGAATCTTTGCCGAAAGTGTTGCCAGCTGCTCGGTATCGGTCTTGCGCCGCAGCCAGCGGATATCCGGATGGCGCCGCACGATACCGGAGGCTGTGCAGGGGACGTCGGCCAGGATGCGGTCGAACAGCTTGCCATCCCACCAGTCCTTGCCGTCGCTGCTGATGCTGGCGTCGCCCAGCTGCAGCGTGGCTTGCAATTGCAGGCGCTGCAGGTTCTGGGTGATGCGCTGCAAGCGCTTGGGATTGTTGTCCAGTGCGGTCAGTTCGACCTCGGCGGTTTCCAGGATATGGCAGGTTTTGCCGCCAGGAGCGGCGCAGGCATCCAGCACCCGCATGCCGTCTTGCACATCCAGCAACGGCGCCGCCAGTTGCGCCGCTGCGTCCTGCACTGAGGCCAGGCCGTCTTCAAAGCCGGGAATCTGCGTCACCGGCATGGCGGTATCCAGGCGGATGGCGTCGGCGCCGATCTGGCGCGCGCCGATATCGTGGCTGGCCAGGGTTTCCAGGTAGGCCGCTACCGTGGTCTTGCGGCGGTTGACGCGCAAGGTCAGCGGCGGCGCCGCGTTGCCTGCAGTCAGGATGGCTTGCCATTGTTCCGGGTAAGCTGCTTTCATGCGGTCTATCCACCAGACCGGATAATTCCACAAGCCGAACGGCGTCTTGACGGCGATCGCCACCAAGGCTTCGCGCTCGCGCAGGAAACGGCGCAGCACGGCGTTGGCCATACCCTTGGCGTGGGCCATCTGCGGGTCGGAATCGACTGCCGTGACAGCCTGGTTGACCACAGTAAAATTTTCGTAGGCAGGGTCGTCGACATCGGCCAGCAGGCACAAGGCGGCGCACAGCAGACAGTGCAGCAGGGTCGGTTCCGGCGGCCGGCTGGCCAGGCTGCCCAGCAAGGTTTCCGCGCGTCCGATGCCGCGCATGGTGCGGTAGGCGATGTCCTGGATGGCGCCGCGGGTCGGCGCCGGAGCGGCCGATTGCGCAAATACCTGGGTCAGCGCTTGCGGCAGCGCCGCGCCGTCGCGCACCAGGGCGATGGCTTGGGCCGCGCCCAGCAGGCTGAACGCGAGAGAATCTTTTTTGAGGGTTGAATAAGTCACAAGTGATTAAAGGCTACGCTACGGTTAGGGTGTGCAAGAGATCGGTCTGGCAAGATCACAAGGCTTTATTTAGTTTCGGGTCAGCGCCAGTTTCATTCCCAGCGCGACAAAGGCGGCGCCGACGCTGCGCTCCAGCCAGTGCTTCACCTGCGGATTGTTGCTGGCATGCTGGCTGAGCGTCCCGGCCAGCATGGCGGTGCCGCTGTTCCAGCACAGCGTCACCACGGAAAACACGGCGCCCAGCAACAGGAAAGCGGCAGTCTTGTGCTGCGCATCGTGCAGCACGAATTGCGGGAAAAACGACAGGAAAAACAGGATCACCTTGGGATTGAGCACATTGGTGATCAAGGCTTGCAGGAAAATCGTCTTGTGCGAACGCAGGTCCAGCTGCGGCTCGCTGGCGCTGGCGGCCTTTTTTTTTGCTGAAAAGCATCTTCAGGCCGAGATAGATCAGGTAAGCGCCGCCGGCCAGCTTGACTGCCATGAACGCAGTGGCCGAGGCCGCCAGCAAGGCGGTGAGTCCGAAAGCCGACAAGGTGGCGTGGATGCAGCAGCCGGCCGTGATGCCCAGCGCCGACAGCAAGCCGGCGCGGCGCCCTTGCGCCACGCTGCGGCCGACTATATAGGCGGTATCCGGGCCGGGAGTGGCGTTCAGTAACAGGACGGCCATCAGGAACAGGCCAAAATCGGTAATGCCGAACGAAATCATGGCGGCGCTAGACAGGATGGTAACAATGCGATTGTAGCGGGGATATGCTCGCGAACCTACGGTTAGGTCGCGATTGTGGCAGGAAAAATGATGAAATTGGCGGATCGCTTGACAGCAGCGTTAGCTTGCCCTAACGGACAGGGCTGCCAGCGGCACAAATGTCCTTGTGATAATTTCTGAGTGGAACAGTATCAGCTTGCCAATGCTACGCTGGCGGCGGGCAACGGCTGCAGCATGTGCTGCGCGTCTAGCCAGCGCCGGACATCGGCAAATACGCGCTCGGCGCCGATTTCATTGAAGATCTCGTGATACATGCCTTCATAGTCGCGCATGGTGCCGATTTCAGGGCGCAGGGCGGCGAAAAAGTGGCGGCTGCCTTCTGGATCGATGATGCGGTCGCCGCCGGCGATCACCATCAGGGTCGGCAGCGTCAGCGTCGGCGCCTGCTCGATAGCAAAGGCGCCGGCATGCAGCATGCTGTTCAGCAGGCGCGGGCTGATCTTGTTGTGCACCAGCGGATCGAGGCGGTAAGCCTTGGCCACGGTGAGGTCGTGCGACAGCAGGTTGACGTCCAGGCCGTTAGGCGCCGCCAGGCCGGGGGCAATGGTCGACATCAGCTTGAGCAGGCCATGCTGGAAGCCGCTCATGCGCAGCGCCAGCGCCGGCGAAGACAGGATCAGGCCGCGCAGCGACGCCATCTGCGCCACCGCAAAGCGTGCCGCGAACAGGCCGCCCATGCTGTGGCCGAAGAGGATCGGAGTAGTGTTTTCCAGCTCGGGATGGATCAGCTCTTGCTGCCGGCTGAAGTCGTTCAGCACCAGCTTGGCGTCGCGCAGCAGGGCGTTGTCGTCTGGCGCATCGCCGCGGCGGCCGCCGGAACGGCCGTGGCCGCGATGATCGTAGCTGCGCACCAGCAAGCCGCAACGATTGAAAAAACGGATGACATGGGCGTAACGTCCGGAATGTTCGCCCAGGCCGTGCATCAGCAGGATACTGCCGGCGACCGGCTCGCCGGGAGCCAGTGGCCAGTCGGTAACGAACAGCGAGACGCCGTCGTCGGTCGTAAGCTGCTGCTCACGGGGCATTAGACGCCCCAGAGTACGTCGTCGTTGTGCTTGTGGGCTTCGCGCAGCATTTCCAGCAGCGGATGGATGCGGCTGGCCAGGTTCACCGTCTGCACCGGCTCATGGCCGCTGTCGTCGCCAGCTGCATTGTGGTGGGCGGCGATGTCGTGCTGCACGCTGCCGGAAGCTGGATGGGCGCGGCTTTCCGACGCTTCTTGCTCAAGGCGGGCAATCGCGTCCGCGCCTTCAGCGGCGGTGATCACGCCGATCTTTACGTCTTTATGCAGCAGATCGAGAATGCGCTTGGCGTCGTGCTCGAACATGATGACTTCGGACGATGCCTTGGATTTGAACGTAACTAACATAAAACCTCAAAATATTGTTTTTGATAAAAAAGACATTGTACAGAATAGTTGTTTGTCCCGGTTGCCGCCAGTTTTGTCACCGCCGGTTACACAGCTGACAAGTAGCGGTAACGCCAGCGCTAATCATGCTTGAAAGAAGTGATGAAAGTGTCAACATTTTCCCGCGTCACCTGCTTTTCCGGACCCATCACGATCACCTGGTAGATTTCCTTGTCCTTGCTGACGAAGTGGCCGAACAGGATTTCTTCCTTGCCGGCCGGAGTCTTGCCGACCGCTTCGATGTCGATGCTGGACGATAGCCCCTGGCTGCTGCTGGCGGCCGCGGTCGATTTCTCGGAGCGCACCGTGCCGTTGATATTTTTCACCAGCGCGGTTTTCATGGCAATCAAAGCTGCCTGCGCCTTGGCAGCGTCCGGCACCGTGGCGCTGCCCACGGCGAACACGGTGTCGTCGACCTTGGAAGCGGTCATGGTCATGGTGAGCACGGTGCCGTCGAGGTCGACCGGACGGGCAAAGGTCGAGGGCTTGGTCGGCAGCAGGATGCTGTAAGGGGCGTCCTTGCTGCGCACTTCGCGCCAGTTGAACTTGGGCGAGCAGGCCGCGAGCAGGAGGACTGTGCCGGCGCACAGCAACAATGCGCGGACGGCTGGATGAGAGGCAGTTTTCACTAGAGTGCGCAGCAGGCTGCAAAGAGGAAACGACCTCTATGGTATCTGATGCTGGAAGGTGCGCACACCAAAAATGATGCCTATGCACAACAGGACGATCCCGGCCATGACTTGCACGCCAGGCACGGCGCCGCGGAAAATGAAGGCGTACAGCAGCGCCGACAGGGTTTCGAACACGATCAGCTGTGCCAGCAGCGCCGTCGGCAGGCGCTGGCTGGCCTTGTTCCAGAGCAGGGTGCCGATCCAGGAAGCGGACAGGCCGATAAACAGCATCAGGCCGACGAACTGCAAGGGGCGCGGGCCAAACGGGAAGGAATAGCTGCCGCCGCTCAGCTTCTGGTAAGCGCCGTAGCCGAACAGCCCGATCAGCGCCAGCGGCAACACCGCCAGGCCTTGGGCCGTCGCCCAGGTGGATGGACTGATATGCGGATTGGCGCGCAGATAGCGGGCATTGACGATCGGATACCAGGTCCAGGCAGCGACGCCGCCAAGCGCGATCAGGCAGCCCAGCAGGTAATCGCCCATGGAACGGGTATTGCCGCTGCCGGCCTGCTGCATATGCTTCAGTTCGGCGGCGTTGACGCACAGGATACCGATGAAAATGATCAGCAGCGAAGGCGCCAGCCGGCGCCAGGCCACGCTTTCGCTGGCATGGCCGGGCGACCAGTTGGAAAATACCGAAATCACCACTGGCAAGGTGCCGATCAGCATGGTCGGCAGCGGCGCGTCGGCCAGCTGGATCGCCGTCGCCAGGGCGGCGTAATACAGCAGGTTGCCGACCAGCGAGAGTTTCAGCGCGGCGCGCCAGTCTGCCTTGCTCAAGGCGGCGATGCGCTTGCGGTGCAGCAGCGCCGGCGCCAATGCAATCAGGCCGAACGCCACATAGCGGCCGAACGACAGCATCAGGCCCGGATAGTCCGGCAGCAGCAGCGGCGCAATGAAGACCAGTCCCCACATCAGGCCGGCGCCGAGTGCGCACAAAAGTCCGGTCAGCATGAGAAGCCGCCGCAACGGACTGCAAAGATAAAACGAGGTGAAGCCATGGGGAGTTCAGGGATGAGTAGCGATTGCCCCCATCATGCCAAGCTTTAAGCCAGCGGTCTTGTACCAATTTGCTGCTGGTATTGCGCCGGCGTGACGCCATAGGCGCGCTTGAACCAGCGCGTCAGGTGGCTCTGGTCGGTCAGACCGACCGCGGCGGCGGCGTCGGTCGGCGTGCTGCGCCGGGCCAGCAGGATCTTGGCGCGGGCGGCGCGGCGCGCCTGCAGGTACTGGTGCGGAGTGGCGTGGAATTCGGCGGCGAAAGTGCGCACGAAATGAAACACCGACATGCCGGCTTCCGCCGCCAGGGTGTCGATGTGCAGCGTCTGGTCGAGATTGGCTTCGATGCAGTCGAGCACGCGCCGTATTGCCAGCATACGCTGCGGATGGTGCGCCGTGACGCTGGCGACCGGACGCAGGTTCTTGCCGTAGCGCTGCGTCACCGCATCGATCAGCTGCGTGAAATGCGAGACGAAAGCGATGTCGTCCGGCGCCTGCCACATGCGCCGGAACAACCGGCGAAAGCTGTCGGCCAGCACCGGATCGTGTTCGGTAGCGCCGTTGAAATAGGCTTCGCTGCCGGTCATTGCGTGCAAGATCTGCGGCTCGATATACAGCATCTGGTAAGTCCAGCCGGCCGCAACTTCGGCATGGCCGTCATGCAGCTCGTCCGGGTTGAGCAGCACCAGCGTGCCGGCCGGGGCCAGGTGCTGGCCGCCCTTGTAGCGGAAGCGCTCGACCCCGCTTTCGATCGCGCCCAGTGAATAGGCATCGTGCACATGCGGAGCGAATTCATGGTCCACCAGCCGCGCCGAATACAATTCCACGCCCGGCAGGTGCGGGCTAGTCTTGAAGGTAACGAATTCGGACGGGTGATGGAACATGGCGGGTTCTCAGGCGAGCCGCGCCAGGTGGCGCCGCACCGACAGCACCGCGCCGGCCAGGCCGAGGCCGGCGCTGATTGCCAGCAGCACGACGCTGGCGAGCCAGTTGAGCGGCAGC
Organism: Collimonas pratensis; assembly: GCF_001584185.1. Taxonomy (GTDB): domain Bacteria; phylum Pseudomonadota; class Gammaproteobacteria; order Burkholderiales; family Burkholderiaceae_D; genus Collimonas; species Collimonas pratensis. The sequence continues at coordinate 681,628 of NZ_CP013234.1, forward strand.
AGGCGGAATTCGGAGGCGTACAAACGAGCGAATTCAGAGATCGCCTGGTTCAGAGGTTGCAAGCCGAGCGCCACCGCAGCCAGCGCCAGGCCGCCGGCGCACAGGCCAAGCAGCGCGCCGGTGTAATAAAAGGGCCGGTGGATAAAGCTGTCGGTGGCGCCGACCAGCTTGGCCACGGCGATTTCCTCGCGCTGCGTCAGCACCTGCAGGCGCACGGTATTGAACACCACCGCCACCACCACTACTGCCAGGGTCGCCGCCAGGAACAGCAGCACCAGCCGTAGGATGCCGAGCAAGGCTGCCAGTCGCTTGACCCATTCCGAGTCGACCTGCACGGTATCGACACCGGGCAAGGCCTTGAGATCGGCGGCGATAAGATCGACGCGGGCGGCATCGGGTGCGTCGTGGAAACCGACCAGCTTCAGCACATAGGCGTCCGGCAAGGGATTCTGGCCGAGGGTGGTCAGGGCATCGTCCATGCCGGTCTTGTTTTTCAGGCTGATCAGGGCGTCTTCGCGCGGGATGAACAGCACCTTGGCCGTGCTGTGATGCTGTTGCAGGATGGCGTCAATCGGCTTGGCCAGCGCCGCGGTCTTGTCGCGCGCGGCATCCAGCGCCATGAAGATGCTGATTTCCGGTTCCACCGCCAGCTGTTCCGAGACCGGGCGGATGTTTTCGATCAGGGTCAGGCCGCCGAACGGCAAGGCCAGCGCAATCGCCACCACCAGCACGTTGAGGGCAAAGCCGCCAGGCGCCTTGAACAGGTGGCGGAAGGCGTCGCTGATGGCGAACAGGTGTTGTCGCAGCCAGCTCTTCATGCGACACCTCCGGTGTTGCGCACGGCAGAGTTTTGCCAGTGGTCGACGATCTGCCCTTGGTCCAGGAACACGACACGGTTGGCGCTGTTGAGGAATTGCTCGTCGTGGGTGGAAATCAGGCAGGTGACGCCGACCGCATGGAAGGACTTCAGCGCATCCAGCACCTTGTTGGCGTTGTCACGGTCGAGATTGGCGGTCGGCTCGTCGGCCAGGATGATCTGCGGCCGGTTGACGATGGCACGGGCGATCGACACCCGCTGCTGTTCGCCGCCGGACAGCGCTTGCGGATCGCTCGCCGCCTTGTCCAGCAGCCCGACCCGGTCCAGCGCCGCCTGCGCGCGCTTCTCGGCTTCGACCCGGGTGGCGCCGGTGACCAGCAAGGGCAGCATGACATTGGCCAGTACGCTGCGATCTTGCAGCAGTTTCTGCTGCTGCAGGATCAGGCCGAGATTGCGCCGCAGGTAGGGCAGGCCGGACGATTTCAGCTTGCCGACATTGGCGCCGCTGACCGTCAGGCTGCCGCCGCTGGGTCGTTCGATCGCTGCGATCAGGTTCAGCAGGGTGGTTTTACCGGCGCCGGACGGGCCTGCCAGGAAAATCAGGTCGCCCTTGTTGACCGTCAGCGTGATATCGCGCAGTGCGAACACGTCGCGCGCATATTTCTTGGATACCTGGTTGAATTCAATCATTGCAAATGTTGGCTGGTAGCGATGGCAATACGGCTTGAATGGAAACCCGGAACAACGTCTTTAACTGAGCAATGCATCCACAAAATCGGCGGCATTAAACGGCTGCAAGTCTTCGATCTGTTCGCCGACGCCGATGAAATACACCGGAATGGCGCGGGTGGTGGCGATGGCGGCCAGCACGCCGCCCTTGGCGGTGCCGTCCAGCTTGGTGATCACCAGCCCGGTCAGGCCCAGCGCATCGTCGAAAGCCTTGACCTGCGCCAGCGCATTCTGGCCGGTGTTGCCGTCGATGACCAGCAGGATTTCATGCGGCGCGGTGGCCATGCCCTTGCCGATCACGCGCTTGATTTTCTTCAGCTCGTCCATCAGGTGCAACTGGGTCGGCAGGCGGCCGGCGGTATCCACCATGACGACATTGGTGCCGCGCGCCTGCGCCGAGTGGACGGCGTCGAAAGCGACCGCGGCCGGGTCGCCGGATTCTTGCGAGATCACGGTGACGTTATTGCGTTCGCCCCAGATCGTCAATTGTTCGCGGGCGGCGGCGCGGAAGGTATCGCCGGCAGCCAGCAATACCGATTGCTTGTGCGCTTGCAGGTGCTTGGCCAGCTTGCCGATGGTAGTGGTCTTGCCAGCGCCGTTGACGCCGGCGATCATGATCACCAGCGGCTGATGCTGGTCCAGCACCAGCGGCTTTTGCAAGGGCGTCAGCAAATCGATCAGTAAGCTGCGCAGCGCTGCCTTGACCTGGCTCGCCTCGGTCAGCTTTTCTTCCTTGACCTTCTTTTTCAGGGCGTTGAGCAGGAAATGGGTGGCATCGACGCCGGCGTCCGACACCAGCAGGGCCGATTCCAGTTCTTCGTACAGGTCGTCGTCGATCTTGGCGCCGACGAACAGGGTGCTGAGGTTGGTGGAGGTCTTGGACAGCCCGCTCTTCAGGCGCGACAGCCAGGAGCGCTTTTGCTCCGCCGCGACCGGCGCCGAGACAATCTCGTTTTCCGCTTCAGCGGCGACGACTGCCGGCGGCTCGCTTGCCAGGGCAGCGGGGACGACAGCGGGGACAACAGCCGGAACGTCCGCCGGCGAAATATCAGCCACGACGGCGGGAGTCGCCTCAACTGGCGCGGTTTCTATCGTTTCTACCTGCGGTAATTCGGCTGCCGGCAAAGGCGCAACTTCGGGTTTTGGTTTTTTCTTGAAGAAACTAAACATCTGAGGCCTGGTCTGTCGGGCGGTGAAAAAGGGTGCGGCGGCGGGCTGTCGGAGCCTGCCGCACAAGAGGTACAATCACCGGCATTCTATCAGAGCAGCGGCTATCGATTTAGGGATAGTCTTGCCCGCCAGCCTCTAAAACGGCTGCCGCGGACGCCCAAATTGACGAAATCCGGGCAATTTTTTCCATCTTTATTAAAATTAATGAAAAAACCAAGCAGCAAAAAGCCGCCGAAAACGCCGGTACATGCGATCAAGCCGCCTTTGGCGCGCCAGGTCAGGATTATTGGCGGCGCCTGGAAGCGCACGCCGCTGGCGGTGCTGGAATGCGAAGGCTTGCGGCCGACCCCGGACCGGGTGCGCGAAACCCTGTTCAACTGGCTGAATCATTTGCTGGATGGCAACTGGGCCACGGTGCGCTGTCTGGACCTGTTCGCCGGCACCGGCGCCCTCGGTTTCGAGGCCGCCAGCCGCGGCGCGCTGGAAGTCGTCATGATCGAGCACAACACCCCGGCGGCGCGCCAGCTGGAAGCCACCAAGGCCAAGCTGGACGCCGGTCAGGTACGGGTGCTGCGCAGCGATGCGGCGACCTGGCTAGCTAGGGCTAGCGCCGAAGCAGCAACGGAAACCGGCCGCTACGACCTGATTTTCCTGGACCCGCCCTACCAGCAAGGCTGGCTGGAAAAGGTGCTGCCGCTGTGCCAGGGTTTGCTGGCCGAACACGGTTTGCTGTACCTGGAGGCGGAGTTTGCGCTGGCGGAGGACGCCTTGCCGGCCTGGCTGGCCGGCTGGCAGCTGCTGCGGGCGGACAAGGCAGGCATGGTGTACTATCACTTGCTAAAAAGGCAAGCTGCTTCGGCCTGAGGCAAATTCAGGCATAATGCGCGATCTGATTGGGGCAAGGGGAAGAAGATGGTCACTGCAGTTTATCCGGGAACGTTCGATCCGCTCACGCGTGGTCACGAAGATTTGGTACGGCGCGCGTCCGGGCTGTTCGACAAACTGGTGGTCGGGGTTGCCGACAGCAAGAACAAGAAACCGTTTTTCTCGCTCGAAGAGCGCCTGTCGATCGCCAACGAGGTGCTCGGCCACTACCCCAATGTGCAGGTGGAAAGCTTTTCCGGTCTGCTCAAGGATTTCGTCCGCCAGCATGACGCCAACGTGATCGTGCGCGGCTTGCGCGCGGTCTCCGACTTCGAGTTCGAGTTCCAGATGGCCGGCATGAATCGCTATCTGCTGCCGGATGTCGAAACCCTGTTCCTGACGCCGTCCGACCAGTACCAGTTCATCTCCGGCACCATCGTGCGCGAAATCGCCACCCTGGGCGGCGATGTCTCCAAGTTTGTCTTCCCTTCGGTCGAAAAATGGCTGAAGGAAAAGCTCGACGCCCAGCAGCCTTAAGCGCTTTCCCGCTAAAAAGAATAAAATGGCCGGAGCAGGACGGGATTGCCCGCTCTGCTTTCGGCCTCCGCTGTATTTTGAATAGAGTAGTGCAATGGCTTTACTGATCACCGATGACTGTATCAATTGCGACGTGTGCGAGCCCGAGTGCCCGAACGGTGCGATCTATATGGGGCCGCTGATATACGAAATCGACCCTCACAAGTGTACCGAATGCGTCGGCCATTTCAATGAACCGCAATGTCAGCAGGTTTGCCCGGTCAGCTGCATTCCGCTGGACCCGGCCTGGCACGAATCCAAAGAGCAGCTGCAAGCCAAGTATGAGCGCCTGCAGGCTGAACTGGCTGCACCCGCCGCCGCCAAGCAACCCTGATCTTCCTCTCCGTGCCGCCAAGTCGGCATCGGCACTATGCCGATTTCGTCATCTATTGCATGGCGTAGCAGCAAGACAGCGGCGTCCGCGCCGACTACGCTGTCGGTATGGAAAAAATCTCGATTCTCGATTCCCACACTGGCGGTGAACCCACCCGCCTGGTGCTGGCTGGCGGCCCCGATCTTGGCGAGGGGCCTTTGTCCGAACGGCTGCAGTTGCTGCGCTCGCGGCACGACCGCCTGCGTATCGCCACCGTGTGCGAGCCGCGCGGCTCCGACGTGCTGGTCGGCGCGCTGCTGTGCAAGCCGCAGGATCCGGCCTGCGCTGCCGGCGTCATCTTTTTCAATAACGTCGGCTACCTCGGCATGTGCGGCCACGGCACCATCGGGCTGATGGCGTCGCTGGCCTATCTCGGCCACATCGGCCCCGGCCGCTACCGCATCGAAACCCCGGTCGGCGTGGTCGAGACCGAGCTGCATGCCGACGCCAGCGTCACCGTGCACAATATCCCCGCCTATCGCCTGCGCCAAGACGTCGCCTTGCAAGTGCCCGGCTACGGCCGTGTGGTGGGCGATATCGCCTGGGGCGGCAACTGGTTTTTCCTGGTCGGCGAACATGGACTGGAAGTGCGGCAAGAAAATCTCGCCGCCCTCAGCGCTTTTGCCCAGGCCGTGCGCGCCGCGCTGGAACTGGCCGGCATCAGCGGCGCCGCCGGCGCGGCGATCGATCACGTCGAACTGTTCGGCCCGGCGCAGCAGGCCGGTAACCATAGCCGCAATTTCGTACTGTGTCCCGGCAACGCCTACGACCGCTCGCCCTGCGGCACCGGCACCAGCGCCAGGCTGGCTTGCCTGGCGGCTGACGGCAAGCTGGCCGAAGGCGCCATCTGGCGTCAGGAAAGCATTATCGGCAGCGTCTTCGAGGGGTCCTACCGGCGCCGCGGCGAACAGATCCTGCCAGCCATCCGCGGCACCGCACATGTCAACGCCGAGAGCAGCTTCATTTTTCACAAGGACGATCCGTTCGCCTGGGGCATTATTTGAGCATCGATGTCTTGATCGTCGGCGCCGGCATCATCGGCGCCGCCTGCGCCGATGCGCTGGCGGCCGAGGGGGTGGCGGTAACGGTAGTGGAACGCGAAGCGACCGGCTGCGGCGCCACGGCGGCCGGCATGGGGCATCTGGTGGTGATGGACGACAATCCGGCGGAGCTGGCGCTGACTGCCTATTCGCTAGAGCTATGGCGCCAGCTTGCCGGCGCCGATCCCGTGGCGCACGAATACAGCGGCTGCGGCACCTTGTGGATCGCCGCCGACGATGAAGAAATGGCGGCGGCACGCGCCAAGCAGATCACCTTGCAAGCGCACGGCATTGCCTGCGAAATGCTGGATGCGGCTGCCCTATACGCGCATGAACCGCAGTTGCGGCCTGGCCTGAGCGGCGGCTTGCGCGTCAGCGATGATGCCATCGTCTACCCGCCGAAAAGCGCCGCATTGCTGCTGGCGCGAGCGCAGCGTCGTGGCGCACAAGTGTGCAATGGGCAGGTGCAGGCGCTGACCGGCCACGGCGTGCTGCTGGCCGACGGCCGCGAACTGCGTGCCGACAAAGTGCTGGTGGCGAACGGCAGCGCGTCTGTGCAGCTGCTGCCTGAATTGCCGATCCGGCCGAAGAAAGGCCACATCGTCATCACTGACCGCTATCCGGGCCTGATCCGTCACCAGCTGGTCGAACTCGGTTATATCAAAAGCGCGCATGCCGCCAGCGGCGATTCGGTCGCCTTCAACCTGCAGCCGCGTCCGACCGGACAATTGCTGATCGGCTCTTCGCGCCAGTTCGATGTCACCGATAAGGCAGTCGAGCCGGCGATCCTGGCGCGCATGCTGGCGCACGCAGCCAGTTTTGTTCCGGCGCTAACGGATTTGCATGCCCTGCGCTGCTGGACCGGGCTACGCGCCGCCAGCAGCGATGGCTTGCCGCTGCTCGGACCACATCCATCAAGGCCGGATGTCTGGCTGGCGACCGGCCATGAAGGGCTGGGCATCACCACCTCGCTGGCTAGCGCCAAGCTGCTGGCGGCGCAGATGGCCGGCAGGCCGGCACCGATTCCGATAACGCCCTATCTGCCGGCACGCTTCCGGCAACTGAGACTGCAACATGGCTGAAGACGACATCGAAATATTCATCAACGGCAGCAGCGTCAAGGTCGGCGCCGGCTGCAGCGTGGCAGCCGCACTGGCCATGGCTAGCGCGCCGGGGATCACGCGGCGTTCGGTCAGCGGCATGCTGCGGGCCCCGTTGTGCGGCATGGGTATTTGCCAGGAGTGCCGGGTTAGCATAGACGGCCGCGTGCATCGGCTGGCTTGCCAGACTGAGTGTGCCGCCGGCATGCGGATAGTCACTGCACAGGCTGCGGCATGATGCACGTGAAATTCGACATCGTGATCGTCGGCGCCGGGCCGGCCGGACTGGCGGCGGCCAGAAGCGCGGCGCAATCCGGCGCGGCGGTGGCGCTGGTCGACGACAATTCGCGCGCCGGCGGCCAGATATGGCGCGGCGGGCCGCAGCACAGTACGCATCAGGCGAAAGAATTATGGGACGAATTGCAGCAGATGCCGAATGTGCAATGGTTCATGCAGAGCCGCGTAGTTGGCGCGGCTGGCGCAGCGCAATTGCTGCTGGAAACGCCGCAGCAGACTTTCACGCTGGCTTATCGCAAACTGATACTGGCAACCGGCGCGCGCGAACGGCTGTTGCCGTTTCCCGGCTGGACGCTGCCTGGCGTTACCGGCGCCGGCGGCTTGCAGGCGCTGGTCAAAGGCGGATATCCAGTGCGCGGCAAACGGATCGTGGTGGCCGGTTCGGGCCCCTTGCTGCTGGCGGTAGCCGCGACCTTGCGGCAGCAAGGTGCGCAGGTATTGTACATACTGGAGCAAAGCAGCTGGCGCAAGCTGGCCGGGTTTGCACTGCAGCTGGCGCGCACGCCTGCCAAATTGCGCCAGGCCTGGCAATTGCGCAGCCAGTTGGCCGGCGTGTCGTATCACGCTGACAGTTATGTGTTGCAGGCGCAGGGCGAGCAGCAGTTGCGCACCGTGCAGATGATGGTCGGCGGCCGGATCTTGAACGTGGAATGCGATTACCTGGCTTGCGGTTACGGTCTGTTGCCGAACACCGAGCTGGCGCAGACGCTCGGTTGCCGCATCGCCGACGGCGCGGTGCAGGTCGATGCGCAGCAGCGCAGCAACCTGCCGGATGTGTATTGTGCCGGCGAGGGCAGCGGCGTCGGCGGCGTTGACCTGGCGCTGGCGGAAGGACATATCGCCGGTCGCCATGCCGCTGGCGGCGTGGCTGAGCGCCGCTGGCTGGCGCAGCGCCGCAGTCAGCAGGCTTTCGCCAGGCGCCTGGAGAGCGCATTTTCCCTACGCCCTGAACTGCGCAACCTATGCGCTCCCGACACGCCGGTGTGCCGCTGTGAGGATGTCGCCTATAGCGCTCTGCAAGAGCACGCCAGCTGGCGCAGCGCCAAGCTGCATACGCGCTGCGGCATGGGGCCATGCCAGGGCCGGGTCTGCGGCGGCGCTACCGATTTCCTGTTTGGCTGGCAGCCGGATGCGGTGCGTTTGCCGATTTCGCCGGCGCGCGTTTCCAGCCTGATCGCTTTGGGCGGCGCTGCCGTTGAGGGAGACTCCGGCACGGGATAGTTATCCCGCTTGCAGCAACTGCCGATAGGCGCGCGGGGTAACCCCGACCGTCGCCTTGAACTGGCGCGTAAAAGCGCTGTGATCGTGATAGCCGCAGGCGGCGGCGATTTCGGTGATGCTCTGTTGTCCCGCAAGCAGCGCCGAAGCCGCATCCAGCCGGGTCTTGATAATCATCTGACGCGGATTCAGCGAAAAAATTCTTTGGAAATAGCGCTCCAGCTGCGCTACGGACAGCAGGGCTAGTTTGGCCAGCTCGCCTATCTGCAGGGGCTGGTCGTAATGGTCGTGGATGAAATGCGCGGCCGCGGCAACGCGTTTATATACCGGATGATTCTTGTCCGGCATCGCCAGGTCGCGCGAAATGCCCGCCATGCCGACGACGCCGCCAGCGTGATCGCGCAGCACGATCTTATGGGTGACGCACCAGCCCGGCGCGCGGTTTGGATAAAGATGCAATTCCAGCTGGTCGTGGATATCGACGCCGGTGCTAAGCACGCGCTGGTCTTGCTGGCGGTAGCTGGCGGCGAATTCAGGCGAAAAGATATCGCTCGCGGTGCGCCCGAGCAGGGCGGCTTTGTCGGCCAGGCCGCAGCGCGCCACCAGCGTGTGGTTGACCACCAGGTATTCGGCCCGCATGCCCTTGACGAAAAACACCACGTCCGGCAAGGCATCGAACAGCGCTTCGGCGAAAAATACATTGCCCAGCGCTGCCGCCAGCAGCTTGCGTTGGCTTGTGGTTGCGATCGGTGTGGTGGAGTGATTCATGCTGGCGGCGCGGCAGTAGAAGTTGTTTGCATCATACCCTTGTGGCTGGCGCCGACACCGTTCCTGCGGCGCCGGCTGCTGCGTAAAGCCAGGCTTCAATGAGCGGGAACAGCGACCGGTTCGCCGCCCTTGAACTGATAGATGGTGACCGGCGCATTCTTCAAGTCATGGCTGGCGTCGAATTCATAGTCGCCGACCACGCCCGCATACTTCATGGCTGCCAGCACCGGGCCGAATTTGGCCGGTTCGGTCGAGCCGGCTTTTTTCATGGCTTCGGCAATCATCAGCATGCCGTCGTAGAAGTAGGGGGCGTACGTGAGCGGCGCCTTGCCATAGGTCTTCTGGAAGTCGTTCAGGAAGGCTTTTTCGCCAGCCTTGTCGCCCAGCACGGTGCCGCCCTGTACGCAATACACCTTGTCGTTGACGGCGTCGCCGCCAAGCTTGCCGGTTTCGGCATTGCAGATGGCGTCGCCGCCCATCAGGACTACGTCCAGGCCGAGCTGCTTCATCTGGCGCTTCATGGCGGCCGCCTGGGCGAAGTAGCCGCCGTAGAAGATGGCGTCGACCTGCTTGCCCTTGATCGAGGTCAGGATGGCGCTGAACTCGCTCGCCTTGTCGTTGGTGAATTCACGGCTGACGATCTCGATCTGGCTGGCCTTGGCCGCTTTCAGGAAGGCGTCGGCGACGCCCTGGCCGTAAGCGGTGCGGTCATCGATGACTGCCACCTTTTTCAGCTTCAGCTGTCTGGCCGCATACACCGCCATGTTGCCGCCCAGCTGGCTGTCGTTGGGATCGAGCCGGAACACCTGTTCGTAGCCCTGCTGGGTGATGCGCGGGTTGGTGCCGACGGTAGCCATCACTACGCCGGCATCGTTATACACCTTGGAGGCTGGGATCGCTACGCCCGAGTTGTAGGGGCCGAGCACAGCCTTGACCTTGCTGTCCACCAGCTTCTGCGCCACCGCGACGCCGGCTTTCGGATCGCCCTGGTCGTCTTCGGTCAGCAGCTGGAAGCTCAGCACTTTGCCGGCGACTGTGAACTTGCTCCTGTTGAGTTGTTCAACCGCCATCTTGGCGCCGCTTTCATTATCTTTTCCTGCCGGCGCCTGCGGCCCGGTCAGCGGGCTGGTCAGACCGATTTTTACGACTTCCTGCGCTGCTGAGGCTGCGCTGAATACCACACTGCAGGCCAGGCAAATTGCTTTGACGGTAAAGCTCATTTTCTTCGCTCCTGAATAGTTTTCTTGGATTTGTACTGATCTGTGCAAGATCCATGCAGAGTTCTGCACAGTATTGGCGAGCCCGGCGGATGCTTCCGGCGCCGGCTTTTGCGTATCGTGTTTTTGCTCCCTTTTTCATGTGCAGGTTCTTCATTTAAATATATTGCAAATATATTTGCAAGATATTAGTATCGCTTTCATCGATCTTTTTCAACCCTGGTCGCCGCACCGGACTGATTCTTTTTCTTCAAGGAGCCACACATGCCGTCAGCAAAATGGGAAGGCGTATTCCCCGCCGTCACCACCAAGTTCAAGGAAAACGAAGACCTCGACCATGCCGAGATGGAAAAGCATTACGCTTTCCAGATTGACAGCGGCGTGCACGGCCTGGTGACCTGTGGCTCGCTGGGCGAAGCCAGCACGCTGTCGCTGGAGGAAAAACTGGAAGTCACGAAAATCGCCTTGTCGGTGGCTAACGGCCGCGTGCCAGTGCTGGCCAATGTCTCCGAGCTGCGCACCCGCGATGCCGTGCATTTTGCCGAGCGGGCCGCCAAGCTGGGCGTGCAAGGCTTGATGGTGATGCCGTCGGTGCTGTACGTGGCCGACGCCCGCGAAGCCAAGGACAACCTGCGCACCATCGCCAACGCCGCACAGTTGCCGGTCATGGTGTACAACAATCCGGTGGCCTATCGGGTCGACCTGACGCCGCAGGATTTCGTTGAACTGGCGGATTGCAAATGGCTGGTGGCGATCAAGGAATCGACCGACAACATCCGTCGCATCACCGACTTGCGCAATGCCCTCGGCAACCGCTACCAACTGTTCATGGGTGTGGACGACCTGGCGTTCGAAGCGCTGGCGATTGGCGCCGATGGCTTGCTGGCCGGCGTGGTGGTGGCCTTTCCGAAAGAAACGGTGGCGCTGTACACGCTGATGAAAGCCAAGCGCTACGAAGAGGCCCTCAAGTTGTACCAATGGATGACGCCGCTGCTGCATCTGGACGTCTCGACCAAGCTGGTGCAAAACCTCAAGCTGATCGAGGCCATGGCCGGCGTCGGCAATGAAATCGTGCGCCGTCCGCGGCAGCCGCTGGCGGGAGCCGAGCGCACCAGAGTCGCGGCCGTCATCCAGCATGCCATCGATACCCGCCCCGACCTGAGCCAGTTCAAGCTTGACCATTAAGCGTTCATTCGGCGTTCATTAGGCGTTCAATCCGCTGCGTGCGGCGGCCGGACTGCTATCATTTGATCTTGCCCGTGTAGGGAAGCAGTACGGGGTAAGCAGAATAGGGATAGCTAAAACACCATGGTCAGCAGTAAAAAAATTGAACGCAGCCTGCCGCCGCCTAAATTACGGGCGGCGGATATCGCCTACGACACGCTGGAAAACCTGATCGTCACGTTGCAGATCGCGCCCGGTGCGCCCATCGTCGAAGCCGACCTGGTGGAGATGACCGGACACGGCCGTACGCCCTTGCGCGAAGCCTTGATGCGTATGACTTCGAACGGCCTGATCGAGCAGATGCCGCGGCGCGGCTTGATCGTCAGCGATATCGAAGCGGCCGAGCACCTGACCCTGATCGAAACCCGGCGCGTGCTGGACCAGCTGATCGCGCAAAGCGCCGCGCGCAAGGCGACGCCGCAGCAGCGCAAGGATTTGCTGGCTTGCGCCAAGCGCATGGTGGCGGCAGCCAAGAAAGACGACCTCGGCGCATACATGCAGGCTGACCAGGAACTCGATCATGTGGTGCACGCGGCTTGCCGCAATCCGTCGGCAGTGGCGGCGGTGACGCCGCTGATCATCAAGTGCCGGCGCTTCTGGTATGCCTTCCAGCACGAGGGCGATATCGTCGAAGGCGCCAAATGCCATATGCAGATGGCGGCTTCGGTGGCCGACGGCGATCCACTGGAAGCGGTGAAAGGCGCCAGCGCCCTGATCGATTACCTGGAGCTGTTTGCGCGCAAGGTCATCGACAACTAAGAATTCATCACCACGAGAAATCATGCCCATCAGCGGACAATCCATCATCGGCAGCAGCCAGGCACATAGCCAGGGTGCTGTATTCCAGGCCTTCGACACAGTGCAGGGCAAACAGATAGAGCCTGATTTCCATAGCGCAGAGCCGCAAGATATCGAGCGCGCTTGCGCCTTGGCGCAAACCGCTTTCGACCTCTATCGCGCAACCGGGCAGGAAGCGCGGGCCGTTTTTCTGGAAACGATCGCCCAGCAAATTCTCGACATCGGCGACGAGCTGATCTTGCGCGCCATGGCGGAAAGCGGCTTGCCGCGCGCCCGCCTGGAAGGCGAGCGCGGCCGCACGGTGGGACAGCTGCGGCTGTTTGCCGCGGTGCTGCGCGAAGGTTCGTGGAACGATGCCCGCATCGACCCGGTCCTGCCTGAACGTTTGCCGCTGCCGCGGGTCGATCTGCGCCTGCGCAATATCGCCATCGGTCCGGTGGCAGTGTTCGGCGCCAGCAATTTTCCGCTGGCGTTTTCAGTGGCCGGCGGCGACACCGCTGCTGCGCTGGCGGCGGGCTGCCCGGTAGTAGTCAAAGCGCATCCGGCCCATCCGGGCACGTCGGAACTGGTCGGGCACGCCGTGCAGAAGGCGATTGCCGCCTGCAATCTGCCGGAGGGTGTGTTTTCGCTGTTGACCGGCATCGGCAATGCGCTGGGAACAGCGCTGGTTCAAAATCCGCGCATACAAGCGGTGGGCTTTACCGGTTCGCGACAGGGTGGTCTGGCCCTGATGCAAGTGGCGGCGGCGCGGCCGCAGCCGATCCCGGTGTATGCCGAAATGAGCAGCATCAATCCGGTTTATCTTCTACCGGCGGCGCTGGCTGCGCGCGCCGAAGCCATCGCCAAAGGTTTCGCCGATTCGGTCACGCTGGGGGCGGGGCAGTTCTGCACTAATCCAGGACTGGTGCTGGGCCTGGCCGGCGCCGACTTCGACCGCTTTGCACAACTGGCCGGCGCCGAACTGATGCAGCGAAGCGCGGCGGCCATGCTGACCACCGGCATTCATGCGGCTTATAAGCAAGGCGTAGCGACGCTGGCGGCGCAGGATGATGTCAGGCAGCTGGCGCGGGGAGTCGCTGCCGACGGCTACCGCGCGGTACCGGCTTTGTTCGTCACCAGCGGAGCGGCCTTCCTGGCGAATCCGCTGTTGAGCGCGGAAATATTCGGACCGGTCTCCTTGCTGGTGGCATGCGCTAATGAGGCGGAGCTATTGCAAGTCAGCGAACAGCTGGAAGGGCAGCTGACCGTCACTTTGCAAATGGACGATGATGACAAGGCGCTTGTGCGCAGCCTGTTGCCCGTACTGGAGCGCAAGGCCGGCCGCATCCTGGCCAATGGCTTTCCTACCGGGGTTGAGGTATCGCATGCGATGGTGCATGGCGGGCCATTCCCGGCGACCTCGGACAGCCGCAGCACATCGGTCGGCAGTGCGGCGATCTACCGCTTCCTGCGCCCGGTGTCCTACCAGAACCTGGCCCAGGACTTGTTGCCGGCTGCGCTGCAGGACGCCAATCCACTGGCCATCTGGCAGCGGCGCGACGGCCGACTGGAAAAATAAGCTTCAGAAATCCAGTTCAAGCGTGATTTTCTGGCCGACGCGCAGGATTTTGCCGGCGCCGTCCTGCAAGATGGCATTGACGCCAAAGGTGGGGGCGCCGTCGACGCGCGGATTGCTGCGATAGGCCTGCAGGATATCCATGGGATCGGGGCCGAATTCACCGGTAGCCTGGTCGACCGAAGGCATGGGGCAGCGCGTGCAAGGCTTGACTAGCTGCAGGCGCAGCGGGCCGGCTTCGATAGTCGCGGCAAAATCCTCTTCAAATGCATCCACGCCATCGATCACGATATTCGGACGATAGCGATTCATCGGCACTGCGGCACGGCCCTGGGCTTGCAGCTTCTGGTTCAAGTCATCCAGCGATCCCTGGGAAATCACGAGCATTGGAAAGCCGTCGGGGAAGCGCGTCGGCACATCCGCATCGTCCGTCCATTTCTTGCTGGCCAGCCGCTTGACGGCGGGATCGAAGCGCACCAGCCGGCAAGGCTGGCCGAGCACCTGCGAGAACCAGCGGCCGGCTTCGTCGCCGCAATCGTGTGCGTCAAGCCGGTCGTCCCAGATGGTGACTGCGATGGCTGCCGTCAACCCGGCGGTCAGTGGCGCAGTCGAGATTTCCAGCGGCGCCATGCCTGGCGCCTGCACGATGAGACCGCCCGCCTGCAGATGCGGCACGATCAGCGCCATGAGCGGATGACTACGCTGCGTTACAAACAGACCATCGCTGTCGACCAGCATCCATTCCCTGTCGTGGACGTTGTTGTGGCTCAAGCCAGAGGTGGAGACGATCGCGGTTTGCAGCGAAATTCCGGCGCAAGATTTAATCGGATACAGCGTCAAGGTGGAAATGGTTGGCATGGTGTTTCATTCTATCCGGAAGTCGGGTGTGATCGTGTTGGCTGAGACGGTGCAACTGTGTGCATGCGGCACCATGCTATGCTAGCGGCGAATGATCATATTGGCAACAAATCCATTAGCCGGCGATCATTGCAAAGGAGAATCCAGTGAGCGACGATCAGCAGAATGCGGCCATGGTGGCTGGCTTTTTTCAGTTTCCGGTCGCGTTTGCTGATCTGGAGCGGAATATGCAAATCATCCAGCAGGCGCTGGCGCAGGCGTCGTTTGATCTGCTGGTGCTGCCGGAAATGTGTTCCACCGGTTATATGTTCGATTCGCGTGAGCACTTGCTACCCTATGGTGAGTCGGCGGAGGATGGTGTGTTTGTCGAATTCCTGCTGGCGCTGTCGGCACAGAAGCAGGCGACGCTGATCGCCGGCATGGTGGAGCGCAGCGGCGATGCCTTGTACAACACAGCGGTAGTGCTCAGCCGCGGCAAGCACCTGGGCAAGCAGCGCAAATGCCATCTCAGCAAGCTGGAGAAAAAACTGTTCGACGCCGGCAGCAGTTTGCAATGTTTTGACGATGGCAACTGCCGCTTCGGGGTACTGACCTGCTTCGATCTGTGGATACCGGAAGCGGCCCGTGTCCTGGCCAGGGACGGCGCTCAGCTATTCTGTTGTCCAGCCAACTATGGGGGGCCTTGGACCACAGGGCTGGTGCGTACGCGCGCCATGGAGAACGGCAGCTACCTGATTTGCTGCAACCGCAGCGGACGCGAAGCTGGTGTCGATTTCCAGGCACATTTCCGCGGCGAGAGCCAGATCCTCGGACGCATGGGTGAGGTGCTGCTGGCGGCGCAGGAAGAAACCTTGCTCGGCCTGCAAGCCATCTATCCCACCGACGCCGCCATCAAAAGCAATGTCATGTGCGACGATCTCATGGCCGAAGCGCGCCGCTACCATTTGCACGGGCCGCAGTGAACGGCGCCACTCATGCCGCCAGCGGCGACAGTATGGCGCCCAGCCAGGCCTGGAACTCTGCCACGGCCTCCGCCTTGCCGGTATCGAAGGGCGAGACCGCGAAATAACTGCCGCGCGCCGGCGCCGTGATGTCGAACAGGCGCACCAGGCGGCCGCTGGCCAGATGATTGTGCACCAGGCAGCTGCGTGCCAGCGCGATGCCTTGGTCGGCCGCGGCGGCGTCCAGCAGATGCATGGGGTCGTCGTAGACCGGTCCGCTCTGCGGCTCGCCGTGCTGGATGCCGGCCGCGGCAAACCACGGCTCCCAGCCGCCATGATGGGCAAAGCGCAGCAAGGGATGGCGCGGCAGGTCTTGCGGCGTGAGGTCCGGATGGCTGGCGGCGAACGTCGGGCTGCACACCGGAAAAATGACTTCCTTGAGCAGGCGTTCGTAGCGATGATTCTTGTTACCGGCGCGGCCGTACCAGATGGCGACATCGGCATGGCTGAAATCCAGCTCGCTCAGTTCGTGGCTGCTGCGCAGGCTGATATTGATATGCGGGTGCTGCTGGTGGAACGCCGCCAGGCGCGGCACCAGCCAGGCGCTGGCGAACGAGGGCGGCACGCTGACACGCAGGACTTGCACAGCGCGCCCGGTTTCGGCTCTGCTTATGTGCAGGGCGCGGTCGAGCGTCGTCAGCGCCTGCCGTATTTCTCCCGCCAGCAAACGGCCGCTGTCGGTCAGTATCATCTGCCGGCCTGCGCGCTGGAACAGTTTGCGTCCGGTGCGCTGCTCCAGGGCGCGGATCTGGTGGCTGATGGCGCTATGGGTCAGGCTCAGTTCCTCGCCGGCGCGGGTGTAGTTGCCGAGGCGGGCGGCGGCTTCAAAGGCGCGCAGTGTCTGGGTGGGCGGCAGGTGTTCAAACATGGGGGCGGGGGCTTAGGCGGCGAATTCTGATTAATCGGTTAATTCTATTCACATATAAGGATAAAACACTTCGTTGGCCTTCGCACGGCTTGCTCTCTACTATCGACATATTCTGTTCCTATTAGTGATCTGCCATGAAACTCGCTACCCGTGTGTTCCTGATATTTTCTTCGGGCTATTTTATTTCCTACCTGGCGCGCGGCATCAATTTGCCGCTGGCGCCGTTGCTCAGCAGCGAACTTGGCCTGTCGCCGGCGCAGCTGGGCTTGCTGACCAGCTTGTATTTCTTTGCTTTTGCCGCTTGCCAGCTGCCGTTGGGGCTGCTGCTGGACCGCTTCGGCCCGCGCCGGGTGCTGGCCTGCCTGCTGCTGGTGGCGGCGACCGGCGCGCTGGTATCGGCCAATGCGCATGGCTTCAGCAGTCTGCTGGTCGGCCGCCTATTGCTGGGGATTGGTACGTCGGCGTGCCTGATGGCCGGTCTGAAGGCGATCGTGGCCTGGTTTCCGCACGATCACCTGCCGTTGATGAACGGCGCCATCTATGCGATTGGCGGTTTGGGGGCTGTGGCTACCGGTACCCCGATTGCCTGGGCGCTCGGGGTGACTACCTGGCGCGTGCTGTTTGCGGTGGTGGCTGGCTTGATCTTGGTGATCGTGCTGGCGCTGTTCACGCTGGTGCCGGAGAAGGATGAGCAGCATCCGAAAACTACGCTGAGGGCGCAGTTGCGCGACATCGGTGGGATTTTCCGCAGTCCGGTGTTCTGGCGTACGGCGCCGTTCGTGATGGCTAGCCAGGGCGTGTTTCTTGGGGTGCAGGGTTTGTGGGCGGGGCCTTACATGCGGGATGTGGGTGGTTTGGCTGCGAGTGCGGCGGCGAATATCGTGGCGCTGGTGGGTTTGGCGATGGTGCTGGGGGCGGTGGGTTCGGGCTGGCTGGCGCGGCGTTTGCAGCAGCGGGGGATTTCTTTGCATGTGACGGCGGGGGCGGGGATGTGGTTGTTCATGCTGGCGCAGTTGTTGATTTTGCTTGAGGTGGCGTTGCCGGGCTGGTTGTTGTGGGGGATGTATGGGGTGTTCGGGACGTCTGGGGTGTTGTCGTATGCGGCGTTGGTGCGGGAGTTTCCGGCGCATCTTGCGGGGCGGGTCAGTACTGGTTTGACCTTGGCGATTTTTGCGGGGGCGTTTGTGGTGCAGTATGGCTTTGGCTTGTTGCTGAATGCGTGGCCGCATGATGGCGGGGGTTATGCGGTGGTGGCGCATCGGGCATCGTGGATGATTGCGCTGGCAGTGCAACTGGCCGCAGGCGCCTGGTTTTGCCGCCCGTTGCGAACCACGGTTGCACTAGCTGCCAAGCAACCGACCTAGTACCGCTGGTCGCATATCCACTACCGCAGTCAAATGGGGTCAGAGTTTTTTTTCGCGGGCTTTTGCGAAAATTACTCTGACCCCATTTGACGTTCTACGGAGTGAGTGCGGTGGCATGCTAAGAACGGTCTGTGGCTTGATAACACTGTCGCTACTCCGTGGAAGCTTGCCGGGGGTAGCCCGGCAGCTAGTTACTTTTTCTTGCTTCGCCAAGAAAAAGTAACCAAAAAGAAGGCGACCGCACAGCCGTTGCCCGCCTTCGGCGGGTCCCCAAATGAGACGGATGCCAGTCGGATGGGACACAAACTCGCTTCGCTCAAATATGTGTCCCATAATTCCCGACTGGCACCCGTCTCATTTGGCAACGTCAGCATGCGGGGTACTTCAAAAGCAACCCCAACTTCAAAAGCAACGACAACGACAACGGCAACGTCAACTTCAAAAACAGCTGCAACTTCAAAAGTCAGCGCAGCATGAAGGACATGGCTGACATGCTGTTCAGGATGCGCACCGCATACTGGACGGATGGCGCCGAGAACGTCAGGTTGACGCCGTCGACTCTTTCCACCACCGGCAGCAGGCAGAACAGGTCGGCCAGCGCCGGGCTGTTGGTTTGCAGCTTGCAGGTGATGGTGGGCTGAAGGATAAAGGGACTGCAGTCGGCCAGTTTGCCGACTGCCGCCTTGGCGCCTGCGCCCAGTGCGGCCAGGGCGCTCTGCGGCGACAGCGATGTGCCGCTGGCGGCGCCTTCCGCGGTCTTGACGCTGACCAGCGTGGCTTGGGGGAACAGCGGCTGGTTCTCGGCCACGAAGACATTGTCGCCGCTGCCGAAAATCACCGGCACGCCGAACTCGCCGGCCAGCGCGCCATAGATGCCGGCTTCTCCCAGCTCCAGGCCGTTGAGCCAGATGCGGGCAAAGGAAAAGCCGTTGATGGTGTGCGCCAAAATGCCCCGGCTTTGCGCGCGGCCGTGGTAGCCGACCATCATCACGCCGTCGACGCCACTGTCGACGCCGCTCATCATGCTCAGCAGGCGCGGCTTGCCGAGAATTTGGCTGGCGGCAGGATGCAGCAGGTCGGGCAGCAGGTTGCGGAAGCCGCCGTGCGAATCGTTCACCAGGATCTCGCTGGCGCCGCCGGCCAGTGCGCCTTCAATCACGGCATTGGCTTCGGCCGTCATCAGGCGTCGCGCACGTTCGTATTCGGGATTGCCGGCGCGGGTTTGCTCCACGTTAAAAACGCCGGCAACGCCTTCAATATCAACGGAAATCAGTATCTTCATGGTCTTTTTTGGGGGAATCTAGGTCGGCAGCCGGGCTGCCAGGTCGGATAAGGAGAGCCGCTGATGGCCGTCGCGGCCATTGACGGTTACGGCGGCGAACAGGGCGTTGACGATGGCTTGCTCGGTGCTGTCGGCCACCGCTTCAAACAGCGGGTCGAGCAGGCTGTCATGCAGGCATGCCGTCTGGCGCAAGGCTTCCTGCGGGCGATAGGGTATGGTCTGGGCAGTGGAAAACGCCAGCGCCAGGTCGCCGCTGCCGTGGCCGTAGATCGAGCCGGTACGGCCCAGGCCGATGCCGCAGCGGGTCGCCAGCCGTCCCAGCTGGCGTGCATCCAGCGGCGCATCGGTGGCGATGATCATGATGATGGAACCCATCTCAGGCGCCTCGCCAGGCGGCTGGCGCAGCGCCAGCAGTTGCGGGCCGAGTTGTTGTCCAAGCTGCCGGCCAGCCAGGGTCAGGGCCGGCAGCTTGCCGAAATTGGACAGCACCAGCGCGCCCACGCAGTACTGCTTGCCGCCGATCTTGGCATAGCGCGATGCGGAACCGATGCCGCCCTTGAGATCGAAGCTGGACATGCCGCGGCCGGCGCCGACTGCGCCTTGGGCAAATTCGGCTGCCGCGCTGTCCAGCGCCTGCCGATAGTGCGAGGCCGTGACCGCCATGGCCTGGATATCGTTCAGGTAACCGTCATTGCATTCGAACACCAGCGGATTGATGGTAGGATCGCTGCGGCCGATTTCCGGATTGCTGTCGATGGCGGAGCGGATCTGCGCGGTTGCCACGGCGCCGACCGAGAGCGTATTGGTCAGCGCGATAGGCGTCTCCAGCACGCCCAGTTCCTGCAGCTGCAGCAGGCCGATGCTTTTGCCGAAGCCGTTGAATACGGTCGCTGCCGCCGGTAGCTTGTCGCGGAATGGATCGCCACCGTGCGGCCGGATTACCGTCACGCCGGTCTGGATCGCATCCTGCGTCAGCGTGGCGTGGCCAACCGTGACACCGGCAACATCGCTGATGGCATTGAGCGGGCCCGACGGCAATCTGCCGATGTGGGGTAAGGTCAGCATCAGCGGCGGTCGATCTTCGGATCCAGGGCGTCGCGCAAGCCGTCGCCGAGGAGATTGAACGCCAGCACGGTCAGGAAGATCGCCAGGCTGGGGAAAATTGCAATATGCGGCGCTGTCATCATGTCGGAGCGCGCTTCGTTCAGCATCGCGCCCCATTCCGGCATCGGCGGCTGTGCGCCCATGCCGAGGAAGGAGAGGCCGGCGGCAGTGATGATGGAAGTGCCGATACGCATGGTGAAATACACCACCACGCCGGAAATCGTGCCGGGGAAAATATGGCGCAGGATGATGGTGAAGTCGTTGGCGCCAATGCTGCGCACCGCTTCGATGAAGGTCAGGTGCTTCAGCGCCAGAGTGTTGCCGCGCACCAGGCGGGCGAAAGTCGGGATGCTGAAGATCGCCACGGCAAAGATCACGTTGCTCATGCCGCTGCCGAGGATCGCCACGATGCCGATCGCCAGCAAGATGCCGGGGAAGGCGAACAGGACGTCGCAGATGCGCATGATGATGCGGTCGGCCCAGCCTTCGTAATAGCCGGCGACCAGGCCGGCCAGGGTGCCGATCACGGCGCCTACCGCCACCGAGAGGAAACCGGCGGTCAGCGAAATCCGCGTGCCCATCAGGATGCGGCTGAAAATGTCGCGCCCCAGCGAATCGACCCCGAACCAGTGCGCCAGCGACGGCGCGGCGTTGAGGGCGTCATAGTCGAAATAGTTTTCGGCGTCGTAAGGCGCTATCCAGGGCGCGGCGATCGCCACCACGATCAGGAACAGCACGAAGCAACCGGCGGCGACCGCCAGGTGCTGCTTCTTGAACTTGCGCCAGAACTCGCTCCAGGGCGTACGTACGCTGCTCGGCAGCGGTGCGGCCGAGGTTGCTGCAGGCGTGGCTGCGACAGGATTGGATGGCGTCGACACGGGCGGCCTCACTTGTAACGGATGCTAGGGTTGATGACGGCGTACAGCACGTCAACTACCAGGTTGATGAAAATGAATTCCAGCGAGAACAGCAGGATCTCGGCCTGGATGATCGGGTAATCGCGCATTTCGACAGCGTCGATCAGCAAGCGCCCCATGCCCGGCCAGTTGAATACTTTCTCCACCAGGATGGAGCCGCCCAGCAGGAAGCCGAACTGCAGGCCCATCATGGTCACCACCGGAATCAGTGAATTGCGCAGGCAGTGCTTGAGCACCACCACGGTTTCCGACAAGCCTTTGGCGCGCGCGGTGCGCACAAAATCCTCATGCAGGATTTCCACGAAGGAGGAGCGGGTAAAGCGCGCCATCACGGCGGCTACCGCGGCGCCCAGCGCCAGCGACGGCAGGATATAGTGGCGCCAGCTGTCGGCGCCGATGGTCGGCAGCCAGCCCAGTTTGACGGAGAACAGTTCCATCAGCAGCATGCCCAGCGCAAACGATGGAAAGGAAATACCCGATACGGCCAGCGTCATGCCGAGCCGGTCCGGCCACTGGTTGCGCCAGACGGCGGAAGCAATGCCAATGACCAGGCCGAACAGCACCGCCCATACCATGCTGGTGATGGTGAGCCAGAAGGTGGGCCAGAAGCGTTCTGCAATCTCAGTGCTGACCGGGCGCTTGCTGCTCAGGGAGATGCCGAAATCGCCACGCAGGGCCTTGCTGAAATAGTTGACGAACTGCTGCGGCAGCGGCTTGTCCAGGCCCAGGTCCTTGCGGATCAGTTCCACGGTCTGCTGATCAGCCTCGGGGCCGGCCACCAGCCGGGCCGGATCGCCCGGCAGCAGATGGACAAACAGGAACACCACCACTGCGACGATCAGCAAGGTTGGTATCAGGCCCATCAGGCGTTTTAGTACGTAAGGAAACATGGCATGCTCTGGTTGACTGCTCGGTTGTTACGGAATGCAGGCCGGGCAGCAACAGCCCGGCCTGCGGGTACTACCAGTGATTACTTACTTGCTTGTTCAGACGTCTCTGTGGATAAAGGAGAAGGCTATCGCGCGTGGCTTGCCAAGAAGTAGGGTGGGCACGCTTTTGTGCCCACGCGGATACTGCCACAGCGTGGGCACAAAAGCGTGCCCACCCTACACACCGATGCATTTTCTGCACCCACAGAAAAGCCTGATGAATCATTTATTTCAACTCGATTTCATCGAAGTTGAACGAACCGTCAGGCATGACATACACGCCTTTCAGGTTCTTGCTACGCGCATACAGCAGCTTTTCCGTCACCAGGAAAGCCCAAGGCGCGTCTTTCCAGATTTCCGTCTGCGCGTCTTTGTAGAGCGTGGTCTTCTCCGCGCGGTCGGTGGTGGTCAGGGCCTTGGCGATATCGGCGTCGACCTTGTCGCTCTTGTAGTAAGCGGTATTGAACAGCTTGGGCGGGAACGACTCCGACGCCAGCAGGGGACGCAGGCCCCAGTCGGCTTCACCGGTCGAGGACGACCAGCCGGTGTAGTAGATGCGGACCGGCGCATTGGCAGGAACCGGCGCGCTTTCCACTTTCTCGACCCGTTGGCCGGCTTCCAGCGCCGTTACCTTGGCCTTGATGCCGACCTGCGCCAGCTGCTGCTGCACGAACTGGATGACTTTCTGTGCGGTGGTGTTGTTATAGGCCGACCACAATTCGGTTTCAAAACCGTTCGGATAGCCCGCTTCCGTCAGCAACTGCTTGGCTTTCTTCGGATCGTAAGGCCATGGCCCGGTCTTCAATGCATAGTCGACGCCCTGCGGCAGCACGCCATCCTGCGGCATGGCGTAGCCGGCGAAGGCGACCTTGACCAGCGCGTCCTTGTTGATCGCGTAATTGATCGCTTGCCGCACCTTCGGATTGTCGAAAGGTTTTTGCAGCATATTCATCGAGAGGTAGCGCTGGATGATGGAGGGCGACGAAATCAGGTCCAGGTTCGGTTTGCTTTTCAGCAGTTCGGCTTGCTCGTAAGGGAGTGGGAAGGCAAACTGCGCCTCGCCGGTTTGCATGACGGCGCTGCGGGTATTGTTGTCGACCACCGGCTTCCAGGTGATGCTGTCGACCTTCGGATAGCCCTTTTTCCAGTAGCCGTCGAATTTCACGACTTTCATGTAGTCGGTCTGCTTCCATTCGACAAACTTGAACGGGCCGGTGCCGACCGGATGAAAGCCGATGTCCTTGTTGCCATACTGTTTCAGCGCGGTCGGTGAAATCATCGCCGCGGAAGAGTGCGCCAGCGTGTTGATGAATGGCGAGAACGGTTCTTTCAAGGTGATCTTGACTTCGTAGTCGTTGACTACGTCAATCTTGGCGATGCGGTTGAACAGGTTGAAGCGCTTGAGCTTGTTGTCCGGATTGATGACGCGTTCCAGGTTGACCTTGACGGCGTCTGCCTTGAAATCGGTGCCGTCCTGGAACTTGACGCCCTTGCGCAAGCGGATGGTGTACAGCAGGCCGTCCTTGCTGACTTCATAGCCGTCCGCCAGCACATTGACCAGTTTCAAGTCTTTGTCGAAGCCGAACAAACCTTGGTAGAAGGACTTGATCGCGGCTTGCGACAGGGTGTCGTTGCTGTCGTAAGGATCGAGCGTGGTGAAGGTCGAAGCGACCGCCAGCGTGACGTCCTTGGCGGCGAAAGCGTGGCCGGCGGCGAATTGCGCCGTCAGTGCAACTGCGGTGCTGGCGACGATCTTGCCGAAATGATTACCGAAGTGTCGAGTAGTGCGCATGTGTTACTCCCCTGGATCAAAAAGTCATTGAAGACAAACAAACAGATAAAGCAAAGAAACGCTTATTTATGACTTAATAAGCGCTGGAAATCCGGTGCATCGCCACGAAGTGTCCCGGTCCGACCTGTTTCAGCGGCTCGACGACGGGCAGGTCGCCGACATCGCGGATCGGACTCGGAATTTCGCCTGCCAGCACTTCGCGCTGGCGATGGCGCTGGTTAGGATCGGCCACCGGCACTGCCGCCATCAGCTTCTTGGTATACGGATGCTGCGGGTTTTCAAAGATGGCGCGGCGCGGACCGATCTCGACGATCTGTCCCAGGTACATCACGGCGACGCGGTGGCTGATGCGTTCCACCACCGCCATGTCGTGCGAGATGAAGATGAAGGAAATGCCCAGCTCGCGCTGCAGGTCCAGCATCAGGTTGACGATTTGCGCCTGGATAGACACGTCCAGCGCCGATACCGATTCGTCGGCAATCACGATTTTCGGATTCAGCGCCAGTGCGCGGGCTATGCAGATGCGCTGGCGCTGGCCGCCGGAGAATTCGTGCGGGTAGCGCTGCGCATGTTCCGGCAGCAGGCCGACCCGTTCCAGCAAGGCGGCGACTTTTTCCTGTGCGCCTTCGGCCATGCCATGCACCAGCAGCGGTTCCATGATCGAATAGCCGACCGTCAGGCGCGGATCGAGCGAGGCAAACGGATCCTGGAAAATGAACTGGATTTCACGCCGCAGCGAACGCAGTTCGGAACGCGGCAGCTTGGCCAGGTCGCGTCCGCCGAATTCGACGCTGCCGCTAGTGATGTCGACCAATCGCAGCAGCGAGCGACCGGTGGTCGATTTGCCGCAGCCCGATTCACCCACCAGCGCCAGCGTCTCGCCCGAATACAGGTCGAAGCTGATTTGCTCCACCGCATGCACGCGTTGCTTGACGCGGCTGAAGACGCCGCTCTTGACGTCGAAGCGGGTGGTCAGCTTGCGCACTTTCAGCAGCGGCTGCTGTTGCGGATCCGAACCAGGGATGCTATGGATGATTTTTGCTGCGGCGGCCATTTCCGGCGTGATCACTGCGCCGGCAATGGCGATCCGTTCTGGCTGGTCGGTGCCGTGCATGGCGCCCAGCCGCGGCACCGCCGCCAGCAAGGCCTGGGTGTAAGGATGCTGCGGCGCTTCAAAGATGGCGTGCACGTTGTTTTCTTCAACCTTCTCGCCGCGGCACATGACCACCACGCGGTCAGCGATTTCCGCCACCACGCCCATATCGTGGGTGATGAAGATCACCGCCATCTGCATTTCATCCTGCAGTGTACGGATCAGTTGCAGGATCTGCGCCTGTATCGTCACGTCGAGCGCGGTGGTTGGCTCGTCGGCAATCAGCAGCGACGGCTTGCAGGACAGCGCCATGGCGATCATCACGCGCTGGCGCATACCGCCGGACAGCTGGTGCGGATGGCGGTCCAGCAGGCGGCGCGCTTCCGGAATGCGGACGATTTCCAGCATGCGCAAGGCTTCGGCGCGGGCCTCGGCCATGCTCTTGCCCTGGTGCAGGCGGATCGATTCGGCGATCTGCTCGCCGACCGTGAAGACCGGGTTGAGCGAGGTCATCGGCTCCTGGAAAATCATGGCGATTTCCGAACCGCGGATATGCCGCATGGTGTTCTGGCCGGCTGTGGCGAGATCGATGATGCTGCCGTCGCGGCGCTGGAAATCCATGCGTGCGCCAGTGATGCGGCCGCCGCCGTAGTCGATCAGGCGCATGATGGCTTGCGACGACACCGATTTGCCGGAACCCGATTCGCCGACGATGGCCAGCGTCTCGCCGGCATCGATATGGAAGGACAGATTGCGTACCGCTTCCACCTTGCGCTCGGAGGTGGTGAAGCCGACACTCATCTGCTCTACCGTCAGCACCCGGCGGCCTGTTAGCATGTTCATATGATCGCTTTCCGTGGCTGGCTTCATTTGTAAATGGCGGTGACCACAGGCGCGCCGACCCTGGCGTAGCCGCGATACATGCCTTCGGTATTGAACGGCAGCGCCATGTTGCCTTCGGCATCGATGGCGATCAGGCCGCCGCGGCCCTGGTAACGCGGCAGCAGATCCATCACGACGTGCTGCGCGGCGTCCTGCAGCGACTGTCCGGCGTACTCCATGCGCGCCGAAATATCGTAGGCGGCTACCGTACGCATGAACGCCTCGCCGGTGCCGGTCGCGGAAATCGCGGCGCTGCGGTTGTTGGCATAGCAGCCGGCGCCGATCAGCGGCGAATCGCCGACGCGGCCGACGCGCTTGTTGGTGATGCCGCCGGTGGAAGTGGCGGCAGCCAGGTTGCCGTGCAGGTCGAGGGCTACCGCGCCGACCGTGCCGAACTTGTTGTCCGGATCGATTGGGGCGATTTCTGTAGCGGCCTGGCTGGCGGCGTCGTGGTCGAGTAGCAGCATGCCTTCCTGCTTGCGCGCACGCAGCCATTGCGCGTGGCGCGCTTCGGTATGAAAGTATTCGGGTTCGACCAGTTCGGCGCCATGTTGGGCGACGAATTCTTCCGCGCCGGCGCCTACCAGCAAGATGTGTTCGCTGTGTTCCATCACGGCGCGTGCCGCCAGTATCGGGTTGCGCACGTGGGCAACATTGGCGACCGCACCGGCGCCGAGCGTGGCGCCATCCATGATCGCGGCGTCTAGTTCATGCGTGCCGGCGTGGGTGTAGACCGCACCCTTGCCGGCGTTGAACAGCGGGCAGTCTTCCAGCATGCTGACTGCCTTGGCGACGGCGTCCAGTGCGCTGCCGCCGGCAGCCAGGATGGCCTGGCCGGCGTTCAGGATCTCGCTCAGGGCATCGTGATAGGCCTTTTCCTGCGCGCTGTTCATGGCGCTGCGCAAGATGGTGCCGGCGCCGCCGTGGATGGCGATGACGGCTTTGCTGTCTGATGACGTAGATGAGGAAGTAGACACGTTATTTCGCTTTCGCTGCAGATTTGATGATGGCGGTTTTGCTGTTCTTGTTCTTTGGCGTGCTGATGCCGTCGGCGTGATAGAGCCAGGGCAGCACCGCCTCGGTCATTTTCGAGGCGGCGTGCACCGAACGGTTGGCGCGATGCGCGACGGCGTCGCACACTGCCTGGATCAGGGACAGCGCGGCGGCGTCCGAGGTCGGCGACAACTGTCTTTCGGTTTGCGCATACAAGGTGACATCCGCCAGCGGCACCAGCGGCGAGGTCGGGCTGTCGGTAAATGCCAGCACTTGGGCGGCGCGCTCCTTGGCGCGGGTGGCCAGCGTGACGGTATCGGTGACATAGCGCGGGTAAGCCAGTGCGATCACCAGGTCGCGCTGGTCCAGCTTGAAGAACTGGCGGCTGGCTTGCGACGGGCCGCCGGGGCCGGCCACCGACTGCACCGTGCGGCAATACGGTTCCAGCGCATGGGCCATGATGCCGGCTAAAAAGGCGCTGGCGCCGAAGCCGAGGATGAAGATGCGTTCCGCATTCAGGATCATCCTGACGGCCTGGTCACACTGGGCGGGAGACAGGGCGCGGCGGGTGGCTTCCAGGTTTTGCATGTCGGCGCTGAGCGCGGCGGCGACGATTTCAGCGCTGCTGGCGGGACGCTGTACCTGGTCGCGCAGTTTTTCCACCGGCGCCAGGGAAGAAGCAAAGTCCAGCACCAGCGCGGCGCGGAAGGCCGGGTAGCCGTCGAACGAGAGCGCATGGGCGAAGCGGTTGGCGGTCGCCAGGGAGATGCCGACCACGTCGGCCAGTTCGTCGATGGTCATGGTGGCGGCGCGAAACACGTTCGCCAGGACGTAGTCAGCCGCCTTGCGATGCGCTTTCGAGAGCTCCGGATAGGCCTTGCCTATACGTGCGGCAACTGCACTTTCGCGTTGCCATGCTGTGACTGCGGCGTGTTGCACTGGCTATCCCCGGTGATTGTTTTTTATAATTTGTGTAAATATATTTTCATTTTCTCTGCAAGTAAAGGAAATTTATTTTCTTTTTTTGGATGTGTATTTTGTAGCATCGAATCTGTGCGCATGTGGTGCAGGCACAGCCCGCAGCTGTTGCAGGAATGCGGCTTTGCACCATTTTTGTTATGCGTTTGTCCGCAATGGTGCGCCTGGATCTGGCTGAAGAAAAGAGGGAATTTTGTCGGTGGCAGGCGCGTAGTGGCGATGGCAACGCAGAGATAGTTGCTTGCGTGTATTCTTCTTGGCACGCGTCTCGCGGCACAATTTATTCGGAGAAAAGAATGACTGAGAAAGTAGAAAGCTTGCGTCAGCACCTGATCCGCAACTTCAATACCGTCCCCACCACGCACGACCTGCGTGCGCCTTTATATGATTCGCTTTGCGCGCGCCTGGCGACCGGCACGGCGGCGCAGAAACTGGGCGCCAGCATCGATACCGTAGCGCCCGGCAAAATATCCTGCCCGTATCACTTCCATTACGCGCAAGAGGAAATGTTCATCATCCTGGAGGGCAGCGGTTCGCTGCGGGTGGCGGGAGAAATGCTGCCGCTGGTCAGCGGCGACATCATCTTCATCCCGCCCGGCCCGGAGTATCCGCACCAGATCGTGAATACCTCGGACCAGCCTTTGAAATATTTATCGGTCAGCACCAGGGAACAGCCCGAGGTATGCGAATACCCAGATTCCGGCAAGTTCCTGGCGACCGCGTCCGCCGGCGGCGAACGGGTCTTCGATGTGATCCAACGCGCTAAGAACGATCTGGACTATTGGGATGGCGAACCTTAAAAAATTCGCAGGGTGGGCAGCGCGCCTACCCTGCCGGATCAGGCAGCGGCGTTGCTGTTCTGGTCCAGGCCGACATCGCTGTTGGCCGCATTGTAGATGTCCAGGTCGAGCAAGCCTTCTTCCTTGGCCACCAGCACCGGCACCAGCATCTGCCCGGTGACGTTGGTCATGGTGCGCATCATGTCGAGGATGCGGTCGATCGCCACCAGGTAGCCGATGCCTTCCAGCGGCAGACCGGCCGAGCTCAGCACCAGCGTCACCATCACGATCGCCGTGCCGGGCACGCCGGCGGTGCCGAATGAGCCGAGCACGGAAGCCAGCATGATGATGAAATACTGCGACATGTCCAGGTGCAGGCCGAAATACTGCGCCACGAAAATCGAAGCGATGGCCGGGTAGATGGCGCCACAGCCGTCCATCTTGATGCTGGCGCCGAGCGGCACCGCGAACGCGGCATATTCCTGCTTGACGCCGAGGTTATGCACCACGCTGCGCAGGGCGATCGGCATGGAGGCAAAACTGGACGAGCTGGTGAACGCCACTTGCATGGCCGGGAAGGCGCCGCGGAAAAAGCGGATCGGATTCAAGCGGTGCGTCAGCAGCAGGCCGCCGTACACCACTACGATATGCAGCGCGCAAGCCAGGTACAGAGTGAAGACGAAATTCCCTAGCGGCAGCAGGCGCTCGAAACCGTAGGAGCCGACTAGCGCGGCGATCAGGCCGAAGGTGCCGAGCGGTGTCATTTCCAGCACGAAGCGAGTGATCTGGATCATGGCGCTGCTGGCTTCGCCCATCAGTTCGCGCACCTGCTTGACCTTGTCGCCCAGCTTGACCAGCGCCATGCCGAGCAGGGCGGCGAAGAAGATCACTTGCAGGATCTTCCCTTCGGACAGCGCCTTGAACGGATTTGACGGCACCACGTCCAGCAATACCTGGATCGGAGTCGGCACTTCGCGCACGGTGTAATCGGCAGCGATAGCCAGCTGGCCGAGGTTCTGGCCGGGATTGGTGAAGCTGGCGACGGCCAGGCCGACGCCGACCGCCAGCACGGCGGTGATGGCGAACCAGAGGAAGGTCTTGCCGCCCAGCGCCGCCACGCTCTTCATTCCATGCAGGCTGGAGATGCTGTTGGTGACGGCAAAAAACACCAGTGGCACGGCGATCATCTTGATTAGCGTGACATACAGCTTGCCGAGCGGGCCGAACCAGGTTTCGGCCGGGGCGCCGACCAGCCAGCCGGCCAGCGCGCCCAGCAGGAAGCCGCCCAGTACGCGTTGCCAAAAGGGGATGCGGAACCAGAGAGAGAAAATGTTCATAGAGTAGTCACGGGAATATCGGCGCTGCGGGTCTTGCTGCAGCGCGTGGGGTAAACGGTGAGGTGACATGCCTTAAAACACGGCATGGACCGGATGACCCGAGAGTATCGGTGTTGGTAAGGATTGCGTCCAATATTTTTTCGCATTATCTATATGCCGGATTGTTCTATTGACATCTGAATTGCATCATAGATAATTTTTCATTGGAAGCACACGGCGTACACCGGCGGCATGCTGCTGGAAATGGTGCGCCAGCTGTCGCCGCCGTTTTCCGACAGCCAGACGCCGCCGGTAGTGGAAGCCATCAGCAGGGTGCGGCCATCGTCGGCTACCGCCAGGCCGTGCCGGTAGACCAGATCGTAGCAATGCTGCTGCGGCAGGCCGGCGCGCAGGGCGGTGAAGGTCCGGCCGCCGTCGGTAGTGCGGGTAACGGTGAGGGCGGCGTCGGTGGGGATGCGGGTCTGGTCCGCCAGCGCCGGTGCAAACCAGGCGGTATCACCTTCGGCCGGATGGACTGCCACCGCGAAGCCGAAGGTCGACAAGGGCGCGGCGCTGACTTCCTGCCAGTCGGCGCCGAAGTTGGCGGAGCGCCAGATGCCGTTATGATGCTGGCACCACAGCTGATCGGGGGTATCCCTGGCGCCGACAATGCGGTGCGGGTCTTGCACGTTCTGGTCGTCGCCGCGTTCCGGCGGCAAGTAGCTGGCGCGCATGCCGCGGGCGCTCAAGCTCCAGCTGGCGCCGCCGTCATGCGTGACCCAGGCGCCGCCGCAAGAGATGCCGACCAGCACATGGCGGCTGTCGCGCGGATCGACGCAGATGCTATGGATACCGGGGACGTCGTAGCCGCCGCCGAACCATTCGCTGCGCTCCGGCGCATCCCAAAGCGAGTGCATCAGGGTCCAGGAAGCGCCGCGGTCAGCCGAGCGGAACAGGCCGCCCGGCAAGGTGCCGGCCCAGATTACGCCGGGTTCATCGGCGCCGCCGCAGGCCAGCGACCAGATGAACCTGACCGTCCAGTCGACCGGATCGGTGCAGTCTTCCGGCTTGAGGGGATAGGCCGGTGCGGCGATTTCCGTCCATTGCGCGGCGCCGGCATCCTTGCGATGCAGCTTGACGCCGAAATGGCCAAGATTCAGGGCGGCGTACACGGCGCCGTCGCGCGGGTCGGCCAGCACCATGGATACCGGTTCGCCGAGGAAGGCGATCGGCCCCAGCGACCAGCGGCCATTCTGCTGCTGCAGTTCAAACAGTCCTTTGCGGCTGGCGATCCAGGCCCGTTCAGTCATGGTCAACCTCCGGAGAGAGCTTGCAGGATATGCACTTTGCTGTGCACTGTCAGCGGCGCGTCCAGGCGCACATGGTCGCGTACGGCGTGGCCGTCGATGAAAATGGCGACATTCGGCCGCAGGCAGCCCTGCTCGTCGAGCAGGTAGGCGCGCAGGCGCGGATTTGCCGAGAACGCCGCCTCCAGTCCGGTGCGCAAGGTGAGGGCGTCGGTCTGGACCTGTGGCGCTGCGGTGAAGCGGGCAAGTTGCGGAGTGAAAATCAGGGTCGCCATGAAATTCCCGGTAAGGCATGAGCCGAGGCCCAAACCATGTTGCCGTTAACCACCATAGTAGAGCGATACTGCATTTTTGCCATGCCTGTGTGACAACTGTGCTTGCCGTCACGGATAGGTGTCAGGGAATTGTCTGATACTCACTATAATGCGACTATCCTTGATTCCTGTCACCGTCTGCATTGAAAACCACGCGCCAACCGCTGTACCAACGTTTTGCCGAGCAGCTCAGGGCTTCGCTGGAGAACGGCGTGCTGCGGCCGGGCGATCGCCTGAGTTCGGTGCGCCAGGCGGCACTCCAGCATGGCTTGAGTATCACGACCGTGGTGCGGGCCTACGAACTGCTGGAAAGCGGCGGCCTGATCGAAAGCCATCCGCAATCCGGTTATTTTGTGCGCGCCCGCTTTGCCGCCGCGGTGATGCCGGCAGCGCCGGAGGAGCCCGGTCGCTCGATGCCGCTGCCGGTGTCGGCGGAAGTCGATGTCAGCCGCCATGTGCTGGCGACGCTGAAATCGATCCATCAGCATGACGCTGTTCCGCTCGGTTCACCCTATCCCGATCCCTTGCTGTTTCCCGCCCATCGCATCAGCCAGTACCACGGTTCTGTTTTGCGCAGCGGCGGCCCTCTGGGCGTGCTGGACGATTTGCCGCCAGGGCATCCGGAGCTGATACGGCAGATCGTCAGGCGTCACCTGGAAACTGGGCTCAGCATTAGCCCGGACGATGTGGTGGTGACGGTCGGCGCTACCGAGGCGATCAATTTGTGCCTGCAGGCGGTGGCCAAGGCCGGCGATACTATCGCGGTCGAGTCGCCAACGTTCTACGCCATGTTGCACGCCATCGAACGGCTAGGAATGCGCGCCATCGAGGTGCCGACCGATCCGCGACTGGGGATGGATATCGCGGCGCTGGGCAAGATCATGCAGTCGCAGCCGGTGGCGGCCTGCATGGTGATGCCGAATTTCCAGAATCCGTTGGGCTTTGAAATGCCTGATGAAAACAAGCGCCAGCTGGTCGAGCTGGGCGCGCGCTACAACATGCCGATCATCGAGAACGGCGTCTACAACGAACTGTATTTCGGCAATGCCCATCCGAGCGTGCTGAAGGCCTACGACAAGCGCGGCATGGTGCTCTACTGCTCGTCGTTTTCCAAGAGCCTGACCTCGGCTTACCGCATCGGCTGGACGCTGCCGGGGCGTTACCGGGCGCAGGTGGAGAAGCTGAAATTCCTGAATACGCTGAGCACTTCAAGCCTGCCGCAGCGGGCGATCGCCGCTTATTTGACCGCAGGCGGCTACGACCGCCACCTGCGCCGGGTGCGCCGCACCTTGCAGCAGCGCTGCGACATCATGAGCGCTTTCGTCGGCCGTTTTTTCCCTGCCGGCACCCGCATCACGCGGCCCAGCGGCGGCTATGTGCTGTGGATAGAACTGCCATCGGCCATCGACTCCATGGCGCTCTACCGGCAAGCGCTGGCAGAGGGGATCACGATTGCGCCGGGGCGCTTGTTTTCAACATCGGATGCCTACCGCAGTTTCATTCGCCTGAACTACAGCTACAACTGGACACCGCAGATCGAGCAGGCTTTGCGCCGGCTGAGTGAGCTGGCCGCGGGCATGCTGGATTGACTACCCTGGCATCTCGCCATGCCGGCGTTGTGTGGCGCTACGCCGTCAGAGTCATCTGGGGTCAGAGTCGACTTTCGCGGCGCTTTATCGCGAAACTCGACTCTGACCTCACATAACGGATTCGGAGAAAGACCGGGCGTACTGCTAGATTTTTTTCAGACAACGAGAGGCATGTACTCCGTGGCCCGCTAAGTGGGGTCGGAGTGAAGTTTCTGCAAAAAGCGCGCAGAAAGTTCACTCCGACCCCAGTTAGCTGCATGGATTAAGCGCAACGAAAACCGGGTGGTGGCCTTGTCGTGATTTAGGAAATTCTCAAGAATTTAATATCGGCCCTCTGTGGCACTACGCCGTCAAAGTCATCTGGGGTCAGAGTCGACTTTCGCGGCGCTTTATCGCGAAACTCGACTCTGACCTCACATGACGGATTCGGAGAAAGACCGGGCGTACTGCTAGATTTTTTTCAGACAACGAGAGAGGCGTGTACTCCGTGGCCCGCTAAGTGGGGTCGGAGTGAAGTTTCTGCAAAAAGCGCGCAGAAAGTTCACTCCGACCCCAGTTAGCTGCATGGATTAAGCGCAACGAAAACCAGGTGGTGGCTTTGTCGTGATTTAGGAAATTCTCAAGAATTTAATATCGGCCCTTTGTGGCACTACGCCGTCAGAGTCATCTGGGGTCAGAGTCGACTTTCGCGGCGCTTTATCGCGAAACTCGACTCTGACCTCACATAACGGATTCGGAGAAAAACCGGGCGTACTGCTAGATTTTTTTCAGACAAAGAGAGGCATGTACTCCGTGGCCCGCTAAGTGGGGTCGGAGTGAAGTTTCTGCAAAAAGCGCGCAGAAAGTTCACTCCGACCCCAGTTAGCTGCATGGATTAAGCGCAACGAAAACCAGGTGGCGGCTTTGTCGTGATTTAGGAAATTCTCAAGAATTTAATATCGGCTCTCTGTGGCACTACGCCGTCAAAGTCATCTGGGGTCAGAGTCGACTTTCGCGGCGCTTTATCGCGAAACTCGACTCTGACCTCACATGACGGATTCGGAGAAAGACCGGGCGTACTGCTAGATTTTTTTCAGACAACGAGAGAGGCGTGTACTCCGTGGCCCGCTAAGTGGGGTCGGAGTGAAGTTTTTGCAAAAAGCGCGCAGAAAATTCACTCCGACCCCACTTAGCTGCATGACTTAAGCGCGACGAAATTCTTGATAGCCTGTGCGGCCGTTACATCATGCCGGCAGTTTGACTTTCATCTAGCGCATCGAAAATCGCCATGCCGTAAGGCGTCAAGATTGCGCGTCCGGTGCCGTCTTCGTTGACGACGACGCTGACAATTTCCGCATCTTCCAGCGCTGTCAGATGACGCCGCAGCGTACTCATGCGCAGTTCGGTGCGCTTGCTGAGCCTGGCCAGCGACAGGCCGGGTTCGCCGCGATGGCTTTCCTGATCGCTGGCGTCGGCATGCAGCGCCGACAAGATCAGCAGCACGGCGTCGTCGATTTCGTTATCCAGTATCAGCATCGGATCAAGCCGCCAGCTGCAGGGAGCGGCGCAGCAGCACCGGGATCGATTTGGACGTCGGCGTGCGCGCCTTGTCGGCAAAACTGTTGAGCGGCACCAGCGGATTGGTTTCCGGATAGTAGCTGCTGATGCAGCCGCGCGGGATGTCGTATTCCACCAGCAGGAAACGGTCGGCGCGGCGCTCGATGCCGTCGTCCCAGACGCCGACCAGGTCGACCCAGTCGCCGGCCTGGAAGCCCAGCATGGCGATATCCAGCGGATTGGCAAACACCACGCGGCGCTGCCCGAACACGCCGCGATAGCGATCGTCGAGGCCATAGATGGTGGTGTTGTACTGGTCGTGCGAACGAGTGGTCATCAGGACCATCAGCTCGGGGCCGTGCTGGCGCCGCGCGCGGTGCACCGGCGTGTCTTTCGGAATCGCCAGGGTCTTGAACTGGGCGCGGCCGCTGGCGGTTTTCCAGACCCGTTCGCGCGAAGCGACGCCGAGATGGAAGCCGCCCGGATGGACGATGCGCGCATTGTAGTCCTTGAAGGCGTCGTACACTTTTTCAATTTCGTCGCGGATCAAGGCGTAGTTCTTGACGTACTCCAGCCATGGGATGCGGCTGTCCTTGAGCGTGGCGTGCGCCAGGCGCGCGACGATGTCGACCTCGGACAAACAGGTCTTGGCGACCGGCTTGTTGATGCCGTAAGAAACGTGCACCATGCTCATCGAGTCTTCCACCGTCACGCCCTGCGCGCCGCTTTCCTGCATGTCGATCTCGGTGCGGCCCATGGTCGGCAGGATCAGTGCATCCTTGCCGTGGATCAGATGGCTGCGGTTGAGCTTGGTGGTGATGTGCACGGTCAGCGCGCAGGATTGCAGCGCCTGCCAGGTGCGTGGCGTATCCGGCGTCGCCATGGCGAAGTTGCCGCCGAGGCCGATGAAGACCTTGACCTGGCCTTGCAGCATCGCTTCGATGGTGCCGACCACGTCCAGGCCGTGCTCGCGCGGCGGCTTGAAGCCGTACACCTTTTCGATGCGGTCGAGGAAAGCCGCGGTCGGCTTTTCATCGATGCCGACGGTGCGGTCGCCCTGGACGTTGGAGTGGCCGCGCACCGGACACAGGCCGGCGCCCGGGCGGCCGATATTGCCGCGCAAGAGCATCAGGTTGGACACCATCTGGATGGTGTCGACGCCATGCTTGTGCTGGGTCAGGCCCATGCCCCAAGTGGCGATCACGTTCTTGCCGCGCACGTAGACCTGGGTCAGCTGTTCGATATCGTCGCGGCCGACGCCGGATTCGGTGACGATGTCGTCCCAGCTCTCGGCGCGGATATCGGCGGCGAACTCGTCGAAGTAAGCGGTATGTTCAGCGATGAACCGCACATCGATGATGCGCTCTGCATTGTTTTGCAGCGCCAGGTCGTCCAGTTCCAGCACGCGCTTGATCACGCCTTTGACCAGCGCCAGGTCGCCGCACAGGGTAGGGCGGATGAACATGTTGCTGATAGTGGTGCCCGCGCGCGACAGCATGTCGGACGGATGCTGCGGACTGGAGAAGCGTTCCAGGCCGCGCTCGCGCAGAGGATTGATGGAAACGATGGTGGCGCCGCGCTTGGCGCACTCGCGCAGTTCGCCCATCATGCGCGGGTGATTAGTGGCAGGATTCTGGCCAAAGATCAGGAAGGTGTCCGCCAGGTCGAAATCGTCCAGCGTCACCGTGCCTTTGCCGACGCCCACGGTTTCCGGCAAGCCGACACTGGTCGGCTCGTGGCACATGTTGGAACAGTCGGGAAAATTGTTGGTGCCGTACGCGCGCACGAACAGCTGATACAGGTAAGCCGCTTCGTTGCTGGTGCGGCCGGAGGTATAGAACGAAGCCTGGTTCGGATCCGGCAGCGCGTTGAGGTGATTGGCCATCAAGGCGAAGGCATCCGGCCAGGAGATCGGCTGATATTTGTCGCTGGCGGCGTGGTACACCATCGGCTCGGTCAGGCGGCCGTGTTCTTCCAGTTCGTAATCCGATTGCTGCAGCAGTTCAGCGACGCTGTGCTGCGCGAAGAAGGCGGCCGTGACGCGCTTGGAAGTGGCTTCCGCCGCCACCGCCTTGACGCCGTTTTCGCAGAATTCAAAGGTCGAGGCATGGTCGCGGTCCGGCCAGGCGCAGCCGGGGCAGTCGAAGCCGTCCGGCTGGTTTTGCTTGAGCAGGGTGCGGATGCCGCCACCGGGCACTTTTTCCTTGAGCAGGTGCAGCGCGACATATTTCAGGGCGCCCCAGCCCCCCGCAGGGTGGTTGTACTGCTCGATCTTCTCGTTGCTCAAAATGATTCCTTTGGTTCCTTGTCGTGCTGCCGAAGTCACGCTATGCGGATTGCGCAAAATGCGCAGGATAGGGTGGAGTGTAATTGGCAGCTTTCTACCCCGGCATATACAGTCAGCGCGGTAGATTTAAAGCACAGTTACAAATTCTGTTTTTACTGTGCTTTATTTTTATTTAGCGGAACCGCCAGGGCGGCGATTCAGACTGGTGTTACGAAGGCGGCAGGGATTGATCCGGTTTGCAGATCGGGCGGCAGCAAGGTGGCGATCCAGTCGATGAATACCTGCACCCGGCCCGACAGATGGCGGCGGTGTGGATACAGTGCATAGATCGGCATGGAGCCTGCGCGCGCCTGCGGCATGACTTCCAGCAGTTCGCCAGAGGCGATGTGGTCGCGCACATCGTAAGCCGGCACCTGGATCAGGCCCATGCCGGCCAGGCAGCAGGCAATATAGGTTTCGGCATTGTTGACGGCTACCCGGCTAGGCATTTCCAGGTTGACGATGACACCGTCCTCGCTGTACTCCCAGAGCGCGCTGCGGCCCGTGGTGGGAGAAATATAGTTGATGGCCCAATGCCGGACCAGATCGGCCGGGCTGGCCGGCATGCCGTGTTTTTCCAGGTAGGCCGGACTGGCGCAATTCATCAGTGCAAACTGGCCCAGCGGGCGCGCCACCAAGCTGCTGTTTTCCGGCTGGCCGACGCGCAATACGCAATCGACGCCTTCCTGTATCAGGTTGATGGCGCGGTCGGTGCAACGCAGTTCCAGTTCGATCTCGGGATAAAGCTTGAAGAATTCTGGCAAGGCCGGGGCGATCATGCGCCGCGCCAGGCGGCTGGGGACATCGACCTTGAGCTTGCCGCTGGCCTGTGCCGGCGCCTGCTTGAAGAGTCCCGAGATTTCTTCAAAGTCGGACAACAATTGATAACAACGTTCAAGCAAAGCACTGCCATCCTGCGTCAGATGGACCCGGCGCGTGGTGCGCTGGAGTAGTCGTGCGCCCAGGCTGGCTTCCAGCTGCTGTACCGCCGAGGACACGGTGGCGCGCGGCAGGCCGAGGCTGTCTGCGGCTTTGGTAAAACTGCCGGTCTCGGCCACGCGCACGAATACCTGCATGGTTTCGACTCTATCCATGATCGCTCTTTAGTATGGGAACGCTGGACAGTTTAGTGAATTTGGGCGATTTTGTATTGCGTTCCTTGAACAATGACCGCTGTTCTGACATTTGTTCACAAAGCGTTGCAGATGGGAATTGTTCCTGATTCGTGGATACTCTATGTGGATAGTTCGTCTTTATCCGCAGGCACGCTGCCGATAAACTCTTTGCAACTATTCAATTATCGCGCCGCAGCTGGCAGCGGCCCGGATAGTATCTTTTGTCATCGTCATTGATGCATCGTCACGCAATCTAAAGGATAGAAAATGGATCACAGCTTGAAAGATAAAGTCGTACTGATAGGCGGCGGCGCTAAAAATCTCGGCGGCCTGATTGCCCGCGATCTGGCCAAGGCGGGCGCCAAAGCCATCGTCGTCCATTACAACAGCGATGCCACCGGAGCTGCCGCGGAAGAGACGGTGGCTGCGGTCAAGGCTGCCGGCGCCCAGGCGATTTCAGTGCAAGGCGACCTGACCCGTCCGGCCAATGTCGCCAAGCTGTTCGATGCCGGCATCGCCGCTTTCGGCGGTATCGACATCGCGATCAATACCACCGGCATGGTAATCAAGAAATTGATCGTCGATGTGACAGAAGAAGACTATGACAGGATTTTCGACGTCAACTCAAAAGCCGCTTTCTTCTTCATGCAGGAAGCTGGCAAAAAATTGCGTGACGGCGGCAAGATCTGCACGATCGTCAGTTCCCTGCTCGCAGCCTATACCGATTCATACGCCATCTATCCCGGCTCGAAAGCGCCGGTAGAGCATTACACGCGGGCGGCTTCGAAAGAGTTCGGCAGCCGCGGCATTTCCGTGACAGCAGTAGGCCCGGGACCGATGGAGACGCCGTTTTTCTATGGCCAGGAAACCGCGGATTCGGCGGCGTATAACAAGGCGGCTGCGGCATTGGGAAAATATTCCAAGACCGGACTGACGGATATCGAAGACATTTCTCCACTGGTCAAATTCCTGGTGACCGACGGCTGGTGGATTACCGGACAGACGATTTTCGCCAATGGCGGTTACACCACGCGCTAAGCGCTTACCGGGAGTGGCGGCAAGGTAACAGATGTCCGGATCAAGGCATGCCAGGCAGGCTAGCCTGGCATGCTGGTATTCGGCCATGGGGCGGCCATGCTGCGGCCTTGCAAGTATTTCAAGCAGAACAGTGCCTCGCCCGGGGCAGGCTAGACGCAATGATTGCAATCGGAAAATGCACGGCCCAAGCTGGCGGCTGCTGCGGAAGCGCTACCGCCATCCACATGATTAAAAGAATTGATAGTTGGCACGCACGAAGAACGCGCGACCTATTGCGTCCCCATAGCGGGCATCGTAGCCATACTGGAAGTTATCGGTGACGTTGGATGCCGGCGGATCGGTATTGAACAGGTTCTTGATGCCCGCCGTCAGGGTCAGGTTCTTGAAACCGCTGTAGCTGCCAGATGCGTTGTAACGCGTATAGGACCCGACCTGGTGATTCCTGTAGCCCTCTGCCACCTGCGAGCCGTTCTGGTCGCGATAGCCGGTGGTGTGAACTTGCTGCAAGGCCACGCTCCACGGTCCGCGGCTCCAGTTGAAGGTGGCGGCATGGCGCCAGCGGAAAATCACCCCGCCGCCAGAATAGGCTGCGAGATTGTTGAGGTACTCGCCGCCGGCCTCGGTCTGGTAATCGTACTGGCTGACATAAGTGCCGTCCAGCGACACGCCGAAATTGCCCCAAGCCGTCTTGGGCAGGCGCCAGGCAAAGCCCAGGTCGAAACCGGAAGTATGCACATTGCCGAGATTGACGTTGGTATCGATGATGTGGCTGAGC
Organism: Collimonas pratensis; assembly: GCF_001584185.1. Taxonomy (GTDB): domain Bacteria; phylum Pseudomonadota; class Gammaproteobacteria; order Burkholderiales; family Burkholderiaceae_D; genus Collimonas; species Collimonas pratensis. Next base: position 721,530 of record NZ_CP013234.1, read on the forward strand.
GAACCGTCCGGATTGCGCACGAACTTGTCGGCGTACTTGACCGGATCGGCGAAGATCTCGCTCTCTGGAATCACGGAAATTTGGTCCTTGATTTTGATATTCCAGTAATCGACGGAGGCCGTGATGTTCGGATGCGGTTCGATCACCATGCCGAGCGTGAAGGAATTGGATTTTTCCGGCTGCAGGTTTTTATTACCTCCCTGCATCTTGAAAAACTGTTGCTTGCAATCGCGCGCGGGAATCCCGCCCGGCGCAACGTTGCCACCCGGGCACAGCATTGGATCGTTGTATGGCGCCGCCGTATAAGTATTGGCATTCGGATTATTCAATTCGTACAGGCTGGGCGCGCGGAAGCCGGTGCTGTACGAGCTGCGGAACATGATTTCCTTGGCCGGCTGGAAACGCAGCGCGACCTTGGGATTGACGGTGCTGCCGACATCGCTGTAACCGTCGTAGCGCAAGGCCAGTTGCGCCTCCAGCGATTTGACGATGGGGACGTTGAGTTCGGTGAACAGGGCTTTGACGCTACGGCTGCCGGAGGCTGATTTGGAGTCTTGCGAGCCGGTGCTCTCGACCAGATCGGACAATGCATGATTGACGTTGAAGCTGGCTTGTTCCTTACGAAACTCACCGCCCAGCGCAAAGCCTAAAGGCCCAGCCGGCAACTGGAACAGTTCGCGGCTGGCGGTGAAGTCCAGCGAAGTGACTTGTGTCTTGGCGTCCAGGTAAACGCCGCTCATCTGCGCCTGCTTCAAGTAATCGATGCCGGCGGCGCTTTGCGGGCCGAACGGATTGAGGATGCCGTTCAAGAATCCTTCGCGCACCATATTGCTGTTCAGGTAGCCGCCGACCAGCGCCTCGCTGGCCTTGCTCATGGCGTAAGACAGGCCGGTCTTGTAATCCCAGCCGGCCAGCGTGCCGTCCAGGCTGAACAGCAGGCGGTCGCTGCTATTTTTGGATTCGCCGACGCGCTGGCCGGCGTCCACCGAACGCCAGTTGAGCGACAGCGGGCCGCCGCTGGCGCTGCCAGGCGTAATGCCGTTGCCTGGGTAGTAAGGGCTGTTCGGATTGATGACATAGTCGCTGCTGCTGCCGCTGCCATCGCCGGCAAAGACATCGCCGGCGATATTGGTTTTTACCTTGCTTTGCGCATGCAAGTATTCGACCGATGCCGTATTGTCGGCATCCAGTTTGAACTTGCCCTTGCCGATCACGGCGATTTCCTCTGTCTTCGGTACGATGCCGATCACCGCCTGGCTGTTATAGCGGCAGACCCCATCCTGGGTAAAAGCATAGGGCGGCCGGCAGCCCGAAGCAGAATAAGGATTGCCGGACTGGTCGGCGTTGATGTCGTAGTAGTTGGCGGGATGGGTATTGCCGCTGCCGGCATTCAGTCCCAGGCCGGGATTTTGTCCGCCCGGCGCGGCAAAGCTGCGATCGCTGGCCTTCACTGCGTTCTGACTGTGATAGTCGATCACGCCGAAAAAATTGTAGCGATCCTTGTCGAGGTCGCCGAAGCCGCCCGACAGGTTGAAGCGTTTTTCCGCGCCGCCGCTCTGTTGCGGCGCGATGCCTTCGGCGCTCAGGTTGAGGCCGGTGTAAGAACGTTTGGTGATGAAGTTGATGACACCGCCGATGGCGTCGGTGCCGTAGATGGCGGAAGCGCCGTCGCGCAGGATTTCGACGCGGTCCAGCGCTGCTACCGGGATCACGTTCAGATTGACCGCGGAGCCGTCGAATGCGGCGTTGGCGAGACGGCGGCCGTTCAGCAGCACCAGTGTCTTGTTGGGCCCCAGGCCGCGCAAGTCGGCGGCGGCGCCGACGGTCCTGCCGGCGCCGACGTTGGCGGTGGTCGTGTAATTTGTCTGGTTGCCTGAGACATTCGATAGCACCTCGGCCGCGGTGGTCGATCCCAGCTTGACGAAATCGTCGGCCTTGATGATCGTGACCGGCAATGCGCCTTCCGCGACCAGGCGCTTGATCGACGAGCCGGTGATTTCCACACGCTGCATCTGCTGCGGCTCTTCCTCCTCCTTGTTCTCATCCTGTGCCTGCAATGGCTGGGCCAGCAGGCCCAGGCCGATGGCCACACTGCCTGACAACATCATGTGCAGCGGGTGCGGCGGTCTCCGTTCATTGATCATGGTCAAACTCCTCCTATGGATAGCGGAAAGCGATTCTTGTTGTGCTCTCTGGCGCGCAGGCCTTGGCGGATTCGACGGAATCATCGGAAGCCGGGCTGTCAGGGAGTGGGGGAAGTATTGCAATTTAGTGCTTTTATGGCAATAAATTCTGTGCAGTTAAGACAATGCTTACGGACGGATGAGGGGCACGAGAAGAGGGCAAGCTCTTCCCGCGTTGATGCGATAGACGGTGATGCTACAGGGTCAGCAGGAATTCCTGGACGGCGCGGGCAAATGCTTGCGGCTGTTCGATTGCGCTCAGGTGCGACGCGTTCTTCAGCACCGTCAGGCGCGCTTGCGGAATTGCCTCAGCCAGCTTTTGCGCCATGGCCAGCGGCGTTCCCTGATCCAGTTCGCCGGCGATCACCAGTGTCGTTGCCGCAATTTGCGACAGGCGCGCGCTGGTATCTACCATGCCAACCGCGTGGCAGCAGCCGATATAGCCGCCGGCGTCAGTGGTGATCAGGCGCCGCCGGAAGCGTCTCACCGTGGCGCTGTACTCGGCGCGAAAGCGCTCATGGAAGTAGCGTCCCATCACCGCATCGGCAATCGCCTCGATGCCGTTGGTACGCACGGTTGCGATGCGTTGCTGCCAGGCGTCGCGTGCGGCTGCAGGATAGCCGGAGGTAGTGTTGGCGAGCGCCAGCCCGGCGACCAGAGATGGATGGCGCAGCGCCAGTTCCTGGCCCACCATGCCGCCCATCGACAAGCCGATCCATACTACCGGACCGGAATCGAGTTCGCGCAACAGCCTGGCGGCATCGTCGGCCAGCTCTGCCATGCTGTACAAGCCTGCAGGCGCATCAGAGCTGCCGTGGCCGCGATGGTCGTAGGTGACGACGCGGCAGTCGGCGGCGAGCAGCTGTGCCAGTTCGTCCCACATCGTCAGGTCGCAGCCCAAAGCATGGCTGAGCACCACGGTATGGCGCGGCGCCTTGCCGTTGCGGGGTGCACGCAAGCTGTAATGCAGCGTCGGCTTGCTGCGGCCGGCGGCTTCTTTGCCTATGCCAGGATGGACAGTTTCCGCCGGCGCCAGCGGAGTGAGCACATAGCCTATCTGCTGGCCGACCTCACGCAGGATTTGCTGCGCATGCGCGAATGCGGTGTTGGCCGCCGGCACGCCGGCATAGATGGCTGACTGCATCAGCACCTCCTTCATCTCATCCGGCGTCAGGCGGGTCTCGGCATCGCCCAGCAATGCAGCGCGCACATGCAATTCGAATTCTTCCCAGCGGCCGAGTGCGATGGTGGTTGCGAGCACGATCACGCGGCGGGTTTTGGCATCGAGTCCAGGGCGTCCCCAGATTTCATTCCACGCGAATCGCGAAATCAGATTCTGGAATTCCGCGTTGAAGCTGGTTGCATTGGCAACCGAACGGTTAACCCAGTCGTCGCCAAGAATGCGGCGGCGATTCTGCATGCCGCGTTCGAAGTCATGGTCAAGCGGATCGTAGCTCATTTGTTATTCACGCATTCATGTCTAAAGTTGTGATTGCGGATGCCATGCTGCGGCTTCAGGCCGCTGCAGTCGGCGGCTGCATGGCGTTCATCATGGCCAGCAAGATTTGCAACTGCCTGTGCGCAAGGGCTTCTGCCGGTGCAGTCGCCGCAACCGGATCGAACTGCGCCAGCAATTGCGCGAGGTCGATTTTTTCACGCAAACGGGCATCGGCTTCTACCGCATCGGTCACCACCTCAGCCAGTTGCTTGCTGTTGGCGACGGCCTGTTGCGTCAATTTCTCCATCAAGCCGTGCGCCTGCGGCCGGCCAATTGCGCCGGCCAGGTGGGTCGACACGGCTTCCGCGAATACTAGTCCTTGCAGTGCATCGATATTGCGGCGCATCCGCGCGCTATCGACGTGCAGTCCTGCGATCGCATCGACCAATGCGGTCAGTGCGCCATGCGCGCTTAGAAACAGCCCAGGCCATTCCGCCAATTCGGCTTGCCAGTTGCCTAGTCCGCGTTCATGTTGCTGGCCCATCACGGCCAGCAGCGCCGCGGCGTGCTGCGGTGTGCGTGCCGCAGCGGCCAGTGCGATCATGGCCGATACCGGATTGCGCTTGTGCGGCATCGCTGACGAACCTCCGCGGCCATGGCCGGATGGTTCCGCCAGCTCGGCGATTTCACCTTGCGCCAGCAGGCTGAGATCGGTCGCGATCTTGCCGAGGCTGCCGACCAGGACCGCGACTTCCAGGCCGAGCCGCACCCATTCGTCGCGCTGGGTATGCCAGGCGGCGTCGGCGACAGCCAGTCCCAGATCATCTGCCATGCGATGCGCTACCGCTGTGCCTTTGTTTCCCATCACTGCCAGGGTGCCGACCGCGCCACCGAGCTGCAATTGCAGCGCGCGTTGTGCGGTTTCGCGCAGCTGCAGGCGGGCGCGCACCAGCGGCGCTGCCCAGCCGGCCAGCTTGAAGCCGAAGCTGGACACCTGGGCCGGCTGCATCAAGGTGCGCGCCAGTATCGGCGTCGCCAGATGCTGCTCTGCCAGATCCAGCAAACTCTCGATCAGCGTCTGCAAGCCGGCATCGATCAGTGCCAGCGCAGCGCGGGTGACCAGCACCATCGCGGTGTCGAGGACATCTTGGCTGGTGCTGCCCCAGTGAACATGCGTTGCCGATTCCTGGCTGTACAACGCCACGGTCTTGGTCAATTCTTTCACCAGCGGAATCGCCAGGCTGCCAGCTCGGCGGCCGGCATGCACTATCGCCGGAATGTCGTATAGCTGGGCGTTGCAGACGCTGGCGATGGCTTTTGCGGCGGCGCTCGGAATGATGCCTTCGGCTGCCTGGGCGCGTGCCAGCGCTTCCTCGAAGCGGAACATTGCCTGCACCACGGCGCTATCGTCGAACACCGCGATCATCTCTTGGGTGGTGAGAAAACTGTCAAATAGGGAAACGCTCACTGCTGCTCCGTTCAGTTGGTTGTGACAGATTCGTGCGACAGATGAGGCATGACACGACACTAGGTTTAAGCGTAGTCGAAAAATACGGTTTCCTTGTCGCTCTGCATCCAGATATCCCAATGGTATTGCGCGTTGCCCAGCTTGCGGGCGATCAGCGTTGCGCGCCGCTCGGCGGGGACCTGCGCGAGGATCTCGGATTGCGCCAGACCGCTGTCGTCTTCCAGGAAGACGGCGGTGAACTGATGCTTGACCAGGCCGCGCGCAAAGATTGTTGCAAACAGCACCGGCTTGCCGGCGGCGGCAGGCGTCGGCAACGAGACTTCGATACAGAAGGCGCCGTCGTCGTTGCTGGGGACGCGCCGGAAGCCGGGGATCGGCTGTGCGGATTCGGCCGCGACTGCATCCGGCAGCCAGGCTTCGATCCAGCCGTCGTTGATCGGAGTGCCGTTGCCGTCGCGGATCACGCCGCTGATGGTGACGGTTGGGACGTTGCTGGCCAGTGCGTTGCTGGCATCGACGCCCCAGCGCCAGGCTTCATGCGGGAATGGGCCGATAGTCTGTGAAGTCGTGATGTTGGAAGCCATGTCGTTTCTCCGTTTGAAGACCAATTTAAAGGCCCATTGGCGTGGCGTCGCGGCCGCGCAGCACGATGTCGAACTCATAGCCCAGCATCTTGTCATCGACTGTCTGTTCCAGGCTGAAGCGGGCGATCAGCCGTTGTCGGGCTGCGAGATCGGGGATGCTTTGAAAGATCGGATCGTGGTCGAACAGCGGGTCGCTCGGAAAATACATTTGTGTGACCAGGCGTTGCGCGTAGACGCTGCCGAACAGTGAGAAATGAATATGCGCCGGACGCCACGCCTTGTGGTGATTGCCCCAGGGATAAGGGCCGGGTTTGATCGTGACAAAACGATAGCCGCCGTCGTCGTCGGTCAGCATTTTTCCGAAGCCGTAGAAGTTCGGGTCGAGCGGCGCGTCATGCTGGTCGCGCTTGTGCCAATAGCGGCCGGCCGAGTTGCATTGCCAGACTTCGAGCAGCGAATTGCGCACCGGCTTGCCGTCTTCATCGAGGACACGCCCGGTGATGACGATCTTTTCTCCGAGCGGCTCGCCCTGGCCGTGCCTGGTCAGGTCGGTATCGTGCGGCAGGATCAGGCTGAGCGAGACGGCAATGTTGGCTTGCACAGGCTCGGCGGCGCGTATGCGCAACGGCTCCTGGGTCGGGCCGCGTTTGGCGGTGGAGGCATACGGTGGATAAACCAGGGTGGGGTAGATGCCGGTTTCTACGGAGTCGAATCTCACGTCAGTGTTCCTTGTCTGTTGGGTGGCGCGTTGTGCAATGCAATTTTTCACATTGTCTTTTATCGTCTTGCATCAACTGGGAAAATTGGCGTCCCCGGCGATCAATGAAAGTTGTGCGAATGCCGCGCAGGCGAGCAATTTTTCGATAGAGCGATTGCATGATAGGTCTCGCCAATTTGCTCAACAAGACGCTTTTGTGCTGTAGTATCCGGATATCGCCCATATTGTGCGATATGCGCCCAAAAAGAGATGTAATGTCTGAAAAATCAAAAAAACAACATACGGAACAGGGTGTTGAACCGGCTGCGCCCGCCGTTTCCGCGTCCGGGGAAGTGGGACCGTTGAAGCGGGATCTGGTTGCCGGCCTGGAAAAAGGTTTGCAGGTCATCGAAGCCTTCGACCAGGAGCGCTCGCGGCTGACGATCAGCGAGGTGGCGCAGCGCGCCAATCTGACGCGCGCCGCTGCCAGGCGCTATCTGCTCACACTGACCCATCTGGGCTATGTGCGGCATGAACAGAAGGTGTTTTCGCTGACGCCCAAGGTATTGCGGCTGGGCCAGTCCTATCTGCATTCGGCGCGCTTGCCGCGCATCGTCCAGCCCATGCTTTATCGCCTGGCTTACTCGCTGGAAGAGGCGGCATCGGCCGGCGTGCTGGATCACGACGACCTGGTTTGCGTGGCCGCCGTCAGCGCCGGTCGCGTAGTATCGTCGACACTGCAGCCGGGAACCCGGGTGCCGGCGTTTTGCACAGCCAACGGCCGTGTATTGCTGGCCAGCCTGCCGCAGCAGCAGGTTGAGGAAATGCTGGCGCGGCTGCCGCTGGAGCCGATCACCGAGCACACCATCGTCAGCAAGGAGCGGTTATTGCTGGAAATTGCGCGGACCCGGGCCCAGGGTTATGCGGTGGTGGATCAGGAGCTAGAACTGGGCCTGCGGACGATCGCCGTGCCGCTCAAGAATTTTCGTGGGCTCACGGTTGCCGCGATGAACGTCAGCGTGCACGCTGCGCGCATACCGGTCGAGGATATCGTCGAGCGTTGCCTGCCGGCGTTGCTGAAAGCGCAGGTTGAACTGAGCGCATTACTGTAATTCTCTGTTGCTTGATTTTCAGGTAGGGCGGCGACCGATTTTGCGCCGACTACACCCATAGCATCAGGGTATTGGCTGTCGCCTGCAATGCAGGTACGCAGCGCGCGGCGGCTTCGGCTTTGGAGCAGCTCGATGTCATCATCGATACGCTCAAGGCGCCGATCAGTGCGCCACGGCGGCTCTTGATCGGCACTGAAATGCCGCGCAGGCCGATTTCATACTGGTTTTCGGTGATGCAGAAGCCATCCTCGCGGATCGAAACCAGTTCACGGAACAACTGATCCTTGTCGACCACGGTCAGGTGCGTGTAGGCGATCAGCTCGACCCCTTCCAGATAGGTACGCAACTCGTCATCCGGCAACGCCGACAGCAATACCCGTCCGGCGGTCGAGGTGTAGGCCGGTAAGCGGGTGCCTGGCTCGAAGCCGGTGGTCAGCTGCTGCGGCGCGTTGACGCGGCTGACATAAACCACATCGTGACCTTCCAGCACCGAGTAATTGGTGGATTCGTGCAGTTGAAGGGTCAGTCGCTGCAGGAACGGCACGATGGCGCGCGGCAGCCGCGCCGAATCCAGGTACGAACGTCCCAGATTGAGGACCTTGGGCGTCAGCCAGAAGCTGCGGCCGTCGGTTGCCGCCAGGCCGATGTGCACCAGGGTCAGCAGATAACGGCGCGCCGCGCTGCGGCTGAGCGCGACTTTTTCCGCCAGTTCGCTGGCAGTCAGCCGCACCGTATCGTCGTTGAAGGCAGTGATGACGTCGATGCCTTTGATCAAGCCCTCAATTAGATCGCGTTTGGCTACTTCCACTTCAAGCAATTCGGGTTTTGTCATTGTAAATAATCTCAAATATGCGCGTTAATCGCCCCGTTTGCGCGATTAACGCAGTATGGCAGGTTTTTCACCCTATTTTTCTCCGTATCGCGTTCCTATACTTGGCCTGACTATTTAGCCAAGGATCAGCATGACCGTGCAAGAACACAATCCGGAACCGAACAACCCACTCGGCATCGACGGCATCGAGTTTGTTGAATACGCAACCGCGCAGCCGCTGGCGCTTGGCGCCTTGCTTGAACAGATGGGATTTGTCGCTACCGCCCGCCATCGTTCGCGCGAAGTGACCTTGTACCGCCAGGGCACGATGAATGTGATCGTCAATGCCGATCCATCGTCCTTGCCGCTATCAGATATCGATCCGCAAGCAACCGTCATCAGCGCCATCGCGTTGCGGGTGAGGGATGCCGACGCCGCCTATCGCCATGCGATCGACATGGGCGCCTGGGGCATCCAGACCCGCGCCGGGGTGATGGAATTGAATATTCCCGGCGTGCATGGGGTAGGCGATTCGATCCTGTACTTTGTCGACCGCTTCCGCGATTTCTCGATCTACGACGTCGACTTCAAGCCGATCCTGAACGCTCCGGTGAATCCTCCGGCATTGGCTGGCCTGCATTTTTTCGGCGTGGTGCAAACCATTGGCCGCGACCGCGCGCCCGAATGGATCGATTTCTACCAGCAACTGATGGATTTCCGGCCGCTGCCGCAAGGCCGCTATTTTGGCGTACTGCCCAAGGGCGTGCTGCTGGAAAGTCCATGCCACGGCTTTTATTTGCAGCTGGTGGAGCCGCCGGAGGGCGCTGCCGGCCTGCAGTGGGATGAGCAAATGGTCCGGGTTGGCCTGGGCGCTCCCGACGTGCTGGAGGCGGTGCGGCAACTGAAGCAGCGCGGCATAGTCTTCATCGATCGCGAACCGGCGCAAGCCAGCGAAAAGGGCGCATTGACGCAGCTGTACAAGAGCGGCATCAGTTTCGAGCTGGTCGTCAGCCGCCAGGAGAACCAGCATGCTTGAGATTTCCGGCGCTACGCGCATTTTTCCCGTCATCGGCTGGCCGGTCGAGCAAGTCAAGGCGCCGGCATTGTTCAACGCCTACTTCAAACGCCACGATATCGATGCCCGCGTGATTCCGCTGAAGATCGCGCCGGCATCCTATTGCGCAGCGGTACGCCTGTTGATGGCGGCGGAAAACGTCGGCGGCATCCTGGTGTCGATTCCACATAAGCCGATGAGCGTGGCAGCAGTCGATCAGCCGACTTCCCGCGCTGTGCTGGCCGGCGCCTGCAATGCGATTTTCAGGGGCGAGGATGGCCAAACCTTGGTCGGCGACCTGATCGACGGCGAAGGATTCATCCGCGCATTCGATCGCACCTGCGGCAGCACGCAATTCAATTGGCCGAACGCCAGGGCCTTGGTGGTCGGCAGCGGCGGCGTCGGCTGCGCGGTAGCGGCAGCGTTGGCGGCACGCGGCATCGGCCATGTTGCCATTTACGACACGCGTATCGAGCAAGCCGAAGGGTTACGCCAGCGCCTGCAAAAAATCTTTTCGAAGACTGAGGTGAGCATCGGCAAGCCAAGCGCCGAAGGATACGACCTGGTCGTCAATTCGACTCCGCTCGGCATGAGCCAGGACGATCCGCTGCCGCTTGACTTGAACGGCGTCAAGGCGTCCTGCATCGTCGCCGACTGCGGCATGAAGATCGAAATGACCCGCTTGCTGGTGGAAGCGCAGCGGCTGGGCTGCCGCATCCAGAAGGGCCGCGAAATGATGATCGAGCAGGCGCCGCTGTATCTCGAACTGTTTGGCTGGCCGGGTGTGTCGTCCGATGCATTCCGTGCGCTGGAGGCAATATGAACCTGAGCAACTTTGGCATGGACAGCATCACCCTGGCCGGCCCGCTGGAATCGAAACTGAGCGCTTCCAAAGCTGCCGGATTTTCGCAGATCATGCTGTGGGCCAAAGACCTGGCCGGCCATCCTGGCGGCCTGGAGCAGGCTGTGCGGCTGGTCAAGGCAAGCGGGATACGCGTAACCGGCATCCAGGTCATGCGCGATTTCGAGGGTTTGTCGGGCGCCTTGCACGAATACAAGCTCGACATTGCCAAGAACATGCTGCAAGTGTGCAAGGCAGTTGGCGCGCCGTTGCTGATGGTGTGTTCCAGCACATCTAGCCACGCCAGCGGCGATATGCCCGTGATCGCGCATCATCTCGCCAAACTGGCGACCCTGGCGGTGCCGCTTGGGGTGCGCGTCGGTTACGAAGCATTGTCCTGGGGCCGTCACGTCAACCATTACACGGAGTCGTGGGAAGCGGTGGAAATGGCCGACCACGCCAACCTGGGTGTCGTGATCGATTCGTTCCACATACTCGCCAACCAGGCTGATCTGGACGGCCTGGAAGACATCCCAAGCCACAAGATCGCGATGGTGCAACTGTCCGATTTCATGTGGCGCGATATCCGCAGCGCGGAAGAACGGTTGGAAACGGCGCGCCATCTGCGCGTGTTTCCAGGCGAGGGCGCGCATTCGAAGGAATTGTCCGATCTGCTGCGGCGTCTGGATCGGGGCGGCTATCGAGGCGATTACAGCTTCGAAGTCTTCAACGACGATTACCTGCAACTGTCGCCGGACATTGTCGCGCGCCGCGCGCACCGCGCCGCCAAATGGGTCACCGATCAGGTCCTGAGGCGCAGCTTGCAGGTGCGTCAACCGACGGCGGGGCATCCGACGATGGCATAGACGCCAGACATTCATGAAAGCAGCTGCCAATAACAAAAACAATGCAGCGCCATAAAGCTAAAAAATCAGGAGACAGCATGACCCCGCACCCAAAATCCGTTCTGGTTCTGAACGGACCTAATCTCAACCTGCTCGGCCGCCGCGAACCGGCCGTATACGGCGCGCAGACACTGGCCGATGTCGAAGCCATATGCCGCGATGCCTGCCGGACGCATGGCTTCACGCTCGATTTCCGCCAGTCCAATCATGAAGGCGTGCTGATCGACTGGATCCACGAAGCGGGCGCCGCTCAGGCTGCCGGCACGCTGGCAGGCGTAGTGTGCAATGCCGGCGCGTACTCCCACACCTCGGCAGCACTACATGACGCAATCAAGGGCGCCGCCGTACACCTCATCGAATTACATATCTCGAACGTCCATGCGCGCGAAGCGTTCCGCCAGCACTCATGGCTGTCGCCGGTAGCGCAGGGAGTGCTGGCCGGCTTCGGCGTCAACGGCTATGCATTGGCGATTGCCGCACTGGCGATGCGGCCGGCGGCATCAAAGCAGTAAGTAATACGGAGGCCCCTCGCTTCGTGCTCCCGAGGGGGAAACCGCTGCACGCGTCTTGCAGTGCATCGGAAGATCAAACATAAAAATAAATCATACGGAGATGTCATGAAGAGAAAGTTAGTCGTTGCCGGCTGCCTCGCCGGTTGTTCCGCGGTTGCGCAGGCCGATTCCAACGTTACGTTGTATGGCGATATCGACCAATACATTGGCTACATCCACAGCAGCAGCGGCAACAGTGTCACTGGGCTGAACGACGGCGCCATCCTGCGCAGCCGCCTTGGCTTGCGCGGCGTGGAAGATCTGGGCAGTGGTTATCAGACCAAGTTCACGCTGGAACAAGGATTGAACGCCAACACCGGCGCGGCAGCGGACTCCAGCCGCCTGTTTGACCGTCAGGCCTGGATCGGCATGAATACGCCGGTGGGTGAATTTCGTATCGGGCGCCAGAACACCATCATCTTCTTCATCGGCGGCGCCATCGATTACACCGAGCGCACCACCTACGGCTCAGTCATCAATACCTTTGGCGTGCCGTCGCGCTATGACAATGACATCTCTTACAAGTCACCGCGCATTGCAGGTTTCCAGGCCGACGCACACTACGCGCTCACCGAGACCGCGGGCGAAAGTGTCGGCACGCGCGGCGTGTACCAACTGGGGCTTGACTATACCAATGGCCCATATCGCGCAGGTTATGCCGGATTGTGGGCCAAGCCGGCAGCGAACGCTACTTATTCGCAGATGGTGGTCTATCACAATGTCTATGCCGACTACGATTACGGCCACGGCAAACTGTACTTCGCCTATGTCCGCAGCAACAACGTGACAGCCAGCGCCAACGGCAATACCGCGGCGGCCATCCTCAATAATGTCAGCATCCCGAACAATGCATTTCCCGGCACCAACACTAGTGTGCAACGCATGTACAACATCTATCAGGTATCGGCTGACTATCGCATCAATCCGCAACTGCGGATCGGCGCCTTGTACGGTGTGATCAGAGATTCGTCCGGAGGAGATGCCGGCGCGCAGGGCGGCAACGTCGGTGCGTATTACGACTTGTCGAAGCGTACTACCTTGTACGGTTTCGGCAATTACATGAAGAACGATGCCAATGCCGGCTTCCGTTTCAGCGGTTCCGCCGGCCCCACGGCCAACCTGGCAGGGGCCGATATCAACGGCAAGAGCCTGATCGGCTTGCAAGCCGGCATCCTGCATCGGTTCTAGACGGTTTTTTTCAATGCCGGCGTGACGAAAATCACCACACTGCATGCCAAGAAAATATACTCACAGTTCACAGAAGGTCGTTATGTCTACCTCTACACTATCGCAACAAAAAATGCCCGCCAAGGCAGCTGCCGCCGCAACGCAGCCGACAACGGCGCACTCTCCGCGCAAGGCGGCGCTGGCCAGCTGGATCGGCAGCGCCGTTGAATATTACGATTTTTTTATCTACGGCACCGCAGCAGCACTGGTGTTCGGCAAGATTTTTTTCCCATCGTTCGATCCGGTGGCTGCCACCGTTGCTGCGTTTGCCACGTTCGGTGTCGGCTATGTCACGCGGCCGATCGGCGCCGTGTTGCTGGGCCATATCGGCGATCGCTATGGCCGCAAGAAAGTGCTGACCTTCACCTTGCTGTTGATGGGCGTTTCGACCTTCACGGTCGGCTTGCTGCCGACTTACGGTCAGATCGGTATTGCCGCGCCGGTCATGCTGGTCATCTTGCGCATGCTGCAAGGCGTGTCGGCAGCGGGTGAGCAGGCCGGCGCCAATTCGATGACGCTCGAACATGCACCATCGCATCGGCGTGCTTTCTTTACCAGCTTCACCTTGAGCGGTACCCAGGCCGGGCTGATCCTGGCAACCCTGGTGTTCCTGCCGATTTCGGCGCTACCCGAAGACCAGTTACTGTCATGGGGCTGGCGCATTCCATTTTTTCTGAGCGCGATCGTGGTGCTGGTCGGTATCTGGGTGCGTCGTACCTTGCCGGAGACGCCTGCTTTCGAACAGGAAAAGTCGCATCAGAAGGCCAAGCTGCCGCTTGCGGTGCTGTTGCGCGATCACAAGAAGAATCTGGCGCGGGTCATCTTCGCCGCCCAGATCTCGGTGGTGAGCACCATCTTCAGCGTATTCACGCTGTCATACGCGGTAAACACCATGCATATCGCTCGCGCAACGATGCTGACGGTGCTGATTCTGGCCAATGTCGTGGCGCTGGCCGCAATCCCTGCCTTTGCTGCACTGTCGGACCGTATTGGCCGTAAGCCGGTATTCATTTTTGGTGCGCTCGGCTCGGCCTGCTTGATCTGGCCGTATCTGTGGTGCATCAGCCAGGCGAATATTCCGCTCATCTTTGTGTTCGGCCTGCTGTTGTCTGGTGTCGTCTATAGCGCCGCCAACGGCATCTGGCCGTCTTTATACGGCGAGATGTTCAATACCCAGGTGCGCCTGTCGGGCATGGCGATCGGCACCCAGATTGGCTTTGCGCTGGGCGGCTTCGCACCGACGATCAGTGCAGCAATCCTGGGAGACGGTGTGCACGGCTGGATGCCGGTGGCGATATTCGTGAGCGCTACTTCAATCATTTCCGCGATCTCGGTGGCGACGGCGCGAGAAACCTATCGCACGCCGATGAGCGAACTGGGAAAAAGTTGAGCATCCGGGAAATCATCGGCGTTCCGTGGTTGGGATTGCGTACGTGATGCGTCGCAATTCCAGCGATAATGATGTTAAGGGTGCATGATTCCGTATGTATGGAGACGCAGCAATGACAGCAAAAAATATGAAGGCCGAACAAATCAGCGCGAATCGAAAATCCCGCAAGGCAGCTTTCGGCAGCTTCGTCGGTGCAGTGGTCGACTGGTATGATTTCCTGCTTTACGGCATTACCGCGGCACTCGTATTCAACACACAGTTCTTTCCCAATACCAGCCCGACGATCGGTACACTTGCCGCGTTTGCCACGTTCGGCGTCGGCTTTCTGTTCCGGCCGCTGGGCGGCATTGTTTTCGGACATTTTGGCGACAAGCTGGGTAGAAAACGCATGCTGGTGATAACGGTGATGATGATGGGGGTCTCCACTGCGCTGATCGGATTGCTGCCGACCTATGACAGCATCGGCTGGTATGCGCCGCTGGCGCTGGTCGTGCTGCGGGCGTTGCAAGGTTTCGCGGTGGGTGGCGAATGGGGCGGGGCGGCGCTGATGGCGGTTGAAAGTGCGCCGGAAGGCAAGAAGGCGTTTTACAGCAGTGGGGTGCAGGTCGGCTACGGCGTTGGTCTGGTTCTGGCAACAGGTATCGTCTCGATTCTTACCCATAAGCTCGGCAACGATGCATTCATGTCGTGGGGCTGGCGCATTCCTTTCCTGGTCAGTATTGTCCTGGTGCTGGTTGCAGCATGGATTCGTTCGACGATGGAAGAGTCCGAGGAATTTGTCAAAAAGGTGGGCATCCGCGGTGAGCGTACCGAGAAGATACCGGTGCTGACCGCACTGCGCAATCACCCCGAGAGCTTCTTGCTGATCATCGCACTGCGTATGGCCGAAATGTTCACGATGTATATCGTGACCGCCTTCGCACTGGCTTATTCGACCAAGAATCTGGGCATGTCGCGCGATCTGTTCCTCAACATCAGCCTGCTGGTTGGCGCAGTGAGTTGCGTGACCATCCCGATTTTTGCCATCCTGGCTGATCGGATTGGCCTGAAGCGCGTGTATGTCACTGGCGCCATCATCGGCCTGCTTTCGTCGGTGCCGTTCTTCCTCGCCATGGAAGCGCGCTCGATCGTCTGGATCGTGATCTTTTCCGTGTTGCTCGCCAATATTGCGCACGATATGGTGGTGAGTGTGCAGCAACCGCTGTTCACCGAGTTGTTCGGCGCCGAATATCGTTACAGCGGCGCCGGTGTCGGCTATCAATTCGCCAGCGTGGTCTGCGGTGGTTTCACGCCGTTCATTGCTACCGCACTGCTTGGCGTCGACGGCACATGGCATGCCGTGGCGGCGTATCTCGCTGGTGGCTGTCTGCTGTCGGTAATCGTCTCCTGGCGTATGACGGCAGGAAGTTTCAAGCCGCTAGCCAAGGTAACCAGGCCTTACTCACATCCGGCCGCATCGAAATCAGTGATCTGATTTACCGGCCGCAAATGAAAAAAGCCCGCTGCGATCCCCCGTTTCCAGGGAGTCGCAGCGGGCTTTTGCAGATACGCTAAATCAGACGTTGAACAGGAAGTTCAACACGTCCCCATCCTTGACCACATATTCCTTGCCTTCAGCGCGCATCTTGCCGGCTTCCTTGGCGCCTTGCTCGCCCTTGTGGCTGATGAAATCGTCGTAGGCGATGGTCTGGGCGCGGATGAAGCCGCGTTCGAAATCGGTGTGGATCACGCCGGCTGCCTGCGGGCCGGTGTCGCCGACATGGATGGTCCAGGCGCGTACTTCCTTGACGCCGGCGGTGAAGTAGGTCTGCAGGCCGAGCAGCTTGAAGGCGGCGCGGATCAGGCGGTCCAGGCCAGGTTCTTCCATGCCCATGTCGGCCAGGAATTCGTGCTTGTCGGCTTCGTCGAGATCGGCGATTTCCGATTCGATCGCTGCGCAAATGGCCACGATAGGGGCGTTCTGCGAAGCGGCGTAAGCGGTCAGCTGATCCAGCAGCGGGTTATTGGTGAAGCCGTGGTCGGAGACGTTGGCAACATACATGGCAGGCTTGGCGGTGATCAGGCACAGCGGCTTGATCAGGGCCATTTCTTCGGCGTCGAGGCCGCAAGCGCGCACCGGCTTGGCCTGGTCCAGCTCCGGCATCAGGCGTTCCAGCAGGGCCACCAGCTTGGCGGCATCCTTGTCGCCGGAGCGGGCTTTCTTGTTTTCGCGGTGGATGGCTTTTTCCACCGTGCCCATGTCGGCCAGCGCCAGTTCGGTCTGGATCACGTCGATGTCGTCCAGCGGATTGATCTTGCCGGCGACGTGGATCACGTTGTCGTCTTCAAAGCAACGCACCACGTTGACGATGGCGTCGGTTTCGCGGATGTGGGCCAGGAACTGGTTGCCCAGGCCTTCGCCCTTGGAGGCGCCCGCCACCAGGCCGGCGATGTCGACGAATTCCACAGTTGCCGGCAGGATGCGTTCCGGCTTGACGATCTCGGCCAGCGCCTTCAGGCGTGGATCCGGCACCTCAACCATGCCGACGTTTGGCTCGATGGTGCAGAAAGGGTAGTTTTCCGCCGGAATGCCCGCTTTGGTCAGGGCATTGAAGAGGGTGGATTTGCCGACGTTTGGTAGGCCGACGATGCCGCATTTGAGACTCATGATTTGGACTTTACAGAGTGAAGTATTGAATTAACCCGCTATTTTACCGGAAGCCGATGCTGAGGCCCTGTCAGGAAATAAATTGAGCATTTGGGCGGCCGTAGCTGGCGCGCTGCTGCCGCTGTTACGTTCGCCACCACTTGCAGTGCTCGCACTGCGGCGCGTCGGGCGCCTTGCATCGCATCCAGCTACGACCGCCCAAATGCCCAATTTATCCCCTAACAGGCCCTTAAACCGTAAGCAATCGGTTTAAAGGCTGGCAGCAATTTTTATCTGGCGGTATGCAACTGCATGGTCGCCGCTTCGAACTTGCCTTCGCACAGCATGGGAATGATCTGCAGGCTGTCGGTAATTGCCTCTTCGATCAGCACTTGCTCATCCTTGCGCGGCCGGTGCAGCACGAAATCGGCGACCACCTGCTGCAGGTTAAGCGTGCGCGGATGGCCTATGCCCAGCCGCAGGCGCCAGTAATCCTGGGTGCCGAGCGCGGCCGTGATGTCTTTCAAGCCATTGTGGCCACCCGAGGAGCCGCCTTTTTTCAGCTTGGCGCTGCCGGGCGGCAGGTCCAGCTCGTCATGCACTACCAGGATCTCTTCCGGCGCTATCTTGTAGAAGCGCGCCAGGCCGCCGACCGACTGGCCGGAGCGGTTCATGAAGGTCTGCGGCTCCAGCAGCCAGACTTCCTGGCCGGCGATGCTGCTCTTGGCGAGGAAGGCGTTGAAGCGCGCTTCCCGCGCCAGCTTGCAGCCGAGATCGTTGGCCAGGTTATCGACCAGCCAGAAACCGGCGTTGTGGCGCGTTTGTTCGTATTCCGGACCGGGATTGCCGAGGCCGACGATGAGGCGGATGGACATGGTTGCTTGATTTTCGTATAAGTGGCTAGCGCAGATTATAGAAGATGCGGAGGCCAACAATAAAAAACCCGCCACGAAGGCGGGTTTTTCAGCCAGAAAATAAGCCTCTGGCAAATACAGCGACTATTACTTCTTGTCGGCAGCGTCAGCAGCAGGAGCGGCAGCAGCTTCGGCTTCAGCTTCGACCTTGCCTGCAGGGATCGATGCAGTAGCGATAGTCAGGTTTTCTTGCGATACAGCCGAAACGCCCTTAGGCAGCTTCAGGTCAGCCAAGTGGATCGAATGACCGACTTCGATGCTGGTCAGGTCGACTTCAACGAACTCTGGCAGGTCAGCTGGCAGGCAAGTGATTTCCAGTTCAGCCAGAACGTGGCTGATGATGGCGCCGGACAGTTTCACTGCAGGAGCAACTTCTGCATTGATGAAGTGCAGCGGGACCTTGACGTGGATTGCCTGTTTGGCATCGACGCGCTGGAAGTCAGCGTGCAGGACCAGTTGCTTGTATGCGTGGACTTGGAAGTCGCGCAGCAGAACTTTCTGTACCGCGCCGTCGATTTCGAGGTCGAGGATCGAGGAGTGGAAAGTTTCTTTTTTCAGCGCGTGGTACAGCGCATTGTGGTCCAGCGAGATATTGACCGGCGCGTCGGAACCACCATAAACGATACCTGGTGTTTGGCCAGCATTGCGCAGGCGGCGGCTCGCTCCGGTCCCCTGCTCTTTGCGTACAAATGCGATTACTTTCATTTTGAAGCTCCATTGTGTGCCGGATAGAAATCCGGCGGTAAAAACCCTCCGCGACCAGAGGGTTTTGTTAACCTGCTACGTCCGCCTTTCGGCTGGCGCAGCAGGGAATACGAATTCAGTATGCTGAATATTTACTCAGCAAACAGCGACATCACCGAATCGCCCTTGGTGA
This sequence comes from Collimonas pratensis, assembly GCF_001584185.1. GTDB lineage: Bacteria > Pseudomonadota > Gammaproteobacteria > Burkholderiales > Burkholderiaceae_D > Collimonas > Collimonas pratensis. The sequence goes on from NZ_CP013234.1 coordinate 740,208, forward strand.
TACGCTTGAACGTTTCGGCCAGCAAGCTGGCGCATGTCAGCTGGCGGATCTTGCCGCAAGCCTTGGCTTCCGCCGACAGCGGGATGGTGTCGACCACGACCAGTTCATCCAGCGGCGAATTGACGATGCGCTCGAGGGCAGGGCCGGACAGGACCGGGTGCGTACAGTAAGCAACCACTTTCTTGGCGCCGCGCTCTTTCAACACTTCGGCGGCCTTGGTCAGGGTGCCGGCGGTATCGACCATGTCATCCATGATCACGCAGTTGCGGCCTTCGACTTCACCGATGATGTTCATGACTTCCGACACATTCGCCTTCGGACGGCGCTTGTCGATGATCGCCAGGTCGCAGTTCAGGCGCTTTGCCAATGCCCGGGCGCGCACCACGCCGCCGACGTCCGGCGAGACGACCAGCAGGTCGTCGTAGTTCTTGCTTACCAGGTCGCCCAGCAAAATCGGCGATGCGTAGATGTTATCTACCGGAATATCGAAGAAACCTTGAATCTGGTCAGCGTGCAAGTCCATGATCAGGACCCGTTCGACGCCGGCTTCCTGCAGCATGTTGGCCACCACCTTGGCGGAAATCGCCACCCGCGCCGAACGCGGACGACGGTCTTGCCGTGCATAGCCGTAGTATGGGATCGCGGCGGTGATGCGGCCGGCGGATGCACGCTTGAGCGCATCGACCATCAACATGATTTCCATCAGGTTGTCGTTGGTCGGCGCGCAAGTCGATTGCAGCACGAACACATCCTTGCCACGTACGTTCTCGTTGATCTCGACCATCACTTCGCCGTCGGAGAATTTGGTAACGTTGGCTTTGCCTAGCGGAATACCGAGTTGCTTGACAACTCCAATAGCTAGTTCCGGGTTTGCGTTGCCGGTAAAAACCATCAGGTTTTCGTTTGCCATGGAGTTCCCTGGATACTGTCGTTAAAAAGTTGAAAAGCCGACAATGCCAGACTGGTGCAGTCTTGCGTTGGCGGCTTATGTATTCGCTGTGTGCAGTGTTGTATTTCTGATGCGGGTTAACTTATTGCCGCTATAAGACTAGTGCCTGCTGGACATTATTGTCCGTATTTAATGGCAGGGGAAGAAGGATTCGAACCTTCGAATGCTGGAATCAAAATCCAGTGCCTTAACCAGCTTGGCGATTCCCCTACGCAACTTGTTGTCTATCATAAATCCGCGCCAGCACTATCTGCTGCGCTTGAATCTGATGCTAAACCGAATTCTGTACAACTAACTTTCCAACAATCCGGCGAGAGGATGTTCCTGCATCGCCTTGGCTTTCCATGCTTTCCACTGGGAAGGCACCGATTTCAGCACCTTGTCAGCATCGTGTTCTTCGGTAAACGCACAAAAAACACAAGCACCTGAACCGGTCATCCTGGCTTCTCCGTAATTGCCCAGCCACTTGATGGCTTCTGCAACTTCCGGGAACTTGCTTACCGCCACGGCTTCCAGATCGTTTTTTCCGAAGAGCTTTTTAGTACCTATCGAAAAGTCCGTCATTTTGACGGGTTTCGTACTCCTTGTCAATTCCGAAGATGAAAAAATTATTTCCGTCGGAATCGTTACGCCGGGCTGAATTATAACGAACCATAGCCCGGGGGTGTCAAGCTTTTGTAGAGATTCTCCTATGCCTTCCGCGAAGGCATTCCGGCCGAACAGAAAAAACGGCACATCGGCGCCCAGTTGCAGGCCCAGATCCATCAGTTCCTGGCATGACAGGCCGCCTTGCCACAGATGATTGAGCGCCATCAGCGTGGTGGCTGCGTCGGAAGAGCCGCCGCCCAGTCCGCCGCCCATGGGCAGGTTTTTTTCGATGCCTATATTGGCGCCCAGCGGCGTGCCGGCAAGTGCGCTGTTTTTTTGCCGGAGCGCGCCTTGCAGCAAGCGGGCGGCGCGGACGATCAGGTCGCTTTCTTCCGGCACGCCCGGAATCTCGGTGCTGCGCCGGATCTGATCGTCATCGCGCAATTCAAAATGCAGCAAGTCATTGAAATCGACCAGCTGGAATACGGTTTGCAACAGATGATAGCCGTCCGGCCGGCGGCCGGTGACATGCAGGAATAAATTCAGCTTGGCTGGCGCCGGGCAGTTGTTCAGCGTACGGGTCATTGCGTGGTTCTGTGTGCGAGGTTCAGTGCGGCTGGCGGCTGCTGACGGCGATGCGGATCGCCACCTGGCCAGCCTGTTCGGTATTGCGCGCCAGGTCTATCCGTTTCGGATAGCTGTCGGCGGGCTTGTCCTGGTCTTGCCAGTTGCTGTACTGGATCAGCCATTTATCGGCGGTGGTGACGCTGAAGTTGCCGTCGGCGTCCGGGGTAGCCGTAAAGCGCCGGCCACCGGCATCTTCGCCGAAACCTTGCAGCCAGTCGCGCAAGCCGGCGATCGGCAGCGGCCAGCCCAGCGCCTGCACCGTCAGCGCATCGACATCGCTGGCGATGCGCGGCGGCTGGCCCGCTTGCTTCAGGGTGGCCTGGCCAGCGCCGATATTGATGGTGGCAAGCGTCTGTCCGAGTGGCGAGAGCAGGGTGATGTCGGTTTCCTGGCGGCTTTGCGACCAGGTGAAGCTGCCGTACACGGCCTGCTCCTTGCCGTCCTGCTGATAACGCAGCGACAGCCGGCCGCTGACGTCGATCGCTTGGCGATACGCGCGTGGGCCGGTGCTTGTTGTTGCAGCGGCAGTGCCGCCCGGCGTCGGCTGCAATGTGCCGCAGCCGCCTAATGCGATGGCGGCCAGCATCACAGTGCCGAGGCTTGCGCGGTGCAGGGCCGGCAGCATTGCAGTCTGGCCGAAGATGCGCATCATAAGGTCGCGCGCAGTCGTGCCAGGGTGTTCTTCAAGGCGTCGTTCTGCGGATCTTTCTGCCGCACTTCGCGCCACAGTTTTTGCGCATCGGTTTTTTGACCCTTGACCCACAGCACTTCGCCCAGATGGACGGCGATTTCAGGATCGGGCAGCAAGCCGTAGGCGGTGCGCAACCGTGTTTCGGCTTCATCCAGGTTGCCCAGGCGGTACTGCACCCAGCCCATGCTGTCGACGATGAACGGATCTTGCGGCGCCAGGGTCAGCGCTTTCTGGATCAGGGTCAGTGCTTCCGGCAGGCGGATATTGCGCTCCGCCAGCGAATAGCCGAGCGCATTGTAGGCTTGCTGGTTTTCCGGGGCGATGGCGATCAGTTTGCGCAATGCGGTTTCCATGGCGCTCAGGTTGTCCAGCTTTTCCGCCATCATGGCGTAGTCGTACAGCAGGTCGGGATTGTCAGGCTGCGCCTTGAGGGCGGTTTCCAGCACCTTGAATGCTTCCTGCGGACGGTTGGCTTCGCGCAGCAGCTGTGCTTCGACCTGGGTGACCTGGGTCTTTTCACGTTCGCCGTTGGTGTCGATTTCAGCCAGCACCCGGCGCGCGCCGTCGAGGTCGCCGCGCTTCGACAGCAGCTGGGCCCGGCGCAGCTGCGCATCCAGGTAGGCATCGCCCGGTTCGACCTGCGCCAGCCATTTGAGGGCGCCGTCGATGTCGTTGCGGTCGGCGGCAATCTGCGCCAGGATCAGCAAGGCCTGCGTATTGTCGCGCGCCTCGTCCGGATGCTTGCCGAGCTGGTCGACGTAAGTGCTGAGGTAGCGTTCGGCCGCCAGGGTGTCGCCGATCTGCGCATTCAGCAAGCCCAGCGCCAGCAAGGTGGTGGGGTCCTGCTTGTCGCCTTTCAGCAGGATTTCAAACTGGCTGCGGGCTTTCTCGTACTGTTTCTGGTCGATCAGGGTGCGGGCGTAAGCCACCCGCACTTCGCGCGAGCCGGGATATTTTTTCAGGAAATCGGTCAGGATGTGCTCGACTTCCGTACTATCCGCCACTTGCGCACTGGTCAGGATCGCCAGCTCGGAATCGGGTTTCAGGTTCAGGGCGATTTTCGCTTCTTCCTTGGCGCGCGCGGTATTGCCGCTGCTGAAGGCTTGCTGCGCTAGCGCCAGGTGGGCTTCGGCCATCGCCGTGTAAGGCGTCACCAGCTGTTCCAGCAGAGCGAAGGCGCCGGCCTTGTCTTGCGCCCGCGTCAGCAGGCGCTGGATCTGCAGCATCATGACGCCGCGTGCCTGCTGCGGCGCATCCTGCAAGCGTTTCTCCAGGATCGGCTTGGCTTCGACCAGGTTATTGCTGAGCATGATGAAGCCGAGATAGTACTGGGTCGCTTCTTCCGAATCCGGCGCAAGTTCGCGCCACAGGCGGATCGCCACCAGCGCTTCGCTGGCCTGTTTGGCGCTCAGCGCCATTTCGGCCGCGCGCCGCGCCAGGCGCGGATCGCGTGTCTGCTGGGCGGCGCCCAGCAAGGTCACATAGGCGGATTGCCAATTGCCGCGCTGGAAGGCGATTTCCGAACTGAGCACCTTGAACAGGATTTCCTTGGTCAGCGGCACGGCCGGCAAGTGTTCTTCTGGCGGCTTGACCGGCATGGCCCGGGTCGCCAGCTTGCGCGCCTTGATCTGCTCCGGACTGGCTGCCGAGCTTGCCGCCTGGCTTGCGGCGGAAGGGGTGTCAGCATTGGCGGCGGGGCTTGTGGCATCGTTGTTGCTTGGCGATACAGCGGCGCAAGCCGACAGCAGGGTAGAGAGCGTTACAATGGCAAGGGCTTTTTTCAAGGGACATATCCTAGCTTGTCAGCAGTGAGTTCTGAATTTCAGAGGTAACCCTGATTTTACGCCCAACCCGGGAGCAATGCGCAGCGGCCGGCGGGAGTTTTGTTTCAAAAAATGTATCGGCGGCGCCTTGCTGATGCCGCCGTTTGTGTGTCGTGCTTGCTTAGCTGCTTATTAGCGGCCTGCTTAGTTACTTGTTTAGTTGCTTGTTAACCGTTTATCTGATTAGCCGGAAGCTGGAGAGTTCGCGACAGAATTTGTCAGTTGCTGCTCAAGCCTGTCTGCCGGAATAGAGACTTATGCCAGAATTGCCTGAAGTAGAAGTGACCCGCCGCGGCGTTGCGCCGCATCTGGATGGCCGCGTAGTCACTGCTGTCACTTTTCGTCACAGCGGTTTGCGCTGGCCGTTCCCGCAAGATTTGCCGGCGCTGCTGATCGGCCGTCCGGTGCTGCGGGTCGAGCGCCGCGGCAAGTATCTGCTGCTGCGCTTCGATCACGGCACGCTGCTGATCCATCTCGGCATGTCCGGCCATCTGCGTATCCTGGAGCGCGGCACGGTGCCGCAAAAGCACGACCATTTCGATCTGGTCGTCGGCCCGCAGCTGCTGCGCCTGACCGACCCGCGCCGCTTCGGCGCCGTGCTGTGGCATGCCGACGCCGACGGTCCGCTGGAACAGCATGTGCTGCTGGCCGGCCTCGGACTGGAGCCGCTGGAGCAGGTTTTTTCGGCGCAGATTCTTTATCAGCAGACGCGCAAGCGCAGCGCGCCGATCAAGCAAGTGCTGCTGGCGGGCGACATCGTGGTCGGGGTCGGCAATATCTACGCTTCCGAAAGCCTGTTCCGCGCCGGCATCAATCCGAAAACGGCGGCGCATCGCATCAGTCTGGCGCGTTATGAACGGTTGGTTGATGCCATTCGGATAATTTTAGCGGCGGCAATCGAGAAGGGCGGCAGCACTTTACGCGATTTTATTGGTGCCGATGGCCAATCCGGCTACTTCCAACAGAGTTATTTCGTCTATGATCGTGCTGGGTTGCCGTGTAGAAATTGCGGAACGCTGATTTCGCAGATCAAACAGGGGCAGCGGTCGACGTTTTATTGCAAGACCTGCCAGAAATGAATTCCAGAAATCATCATCAGAAAAATATCAGAAACGATAGGCGAGAGCGACAGTGAGTAATCTAGTTCAGAAATTCCAGGAATACAGTGAGTGGCGTACCGGCGTGGCCGGCGCATTGCGGCGTTACCAGACTTGGGCGAGCGCATCGAAATTATCGGATATCGCCAGCGAACAGCGTATCGAACGCGCCCTGGCGCGGCTGACCGACGATAAATTGTCGATTGCCTTCGTCGCCGAATTCTCGCGCGGGAAATCAGAACTGATCAACGCCATCTTCTTCGCCGACTACGGCCAGCGCATCTTGCCGTCCGCGGCCGGCCGCACCACCATGTGTCCGACCGAGCTGCTGTACGACCCTTCGTTCCCGTCCTGTATCCGGCTGCTGCCGATCGAGACCCGCGCCGAATCGCAATCGACCAGCGATTACAAGGGCGCGCACCATGTCTGGACCGTGCTGCCGCTGGATATCTCTTCCACCGACGGCATGCTGGAGGCCTTCAAGCAGGTCAGCCTGACCAAGTGGGTACCGGTGGAAGAGGCCAAGCTGTATGGCTTGTACGATGAAGACGACCCCGACGCCGCAGTCGCCGTCGACGTCCTTGGCCGGGTCGAGATTTCTCAGTGGCGCCACGCCATCGTCAACTTCCCGCATCCCTTGCTGAAAGAGGGCTTGGTGATTATCGATACGCCGGGCTTGAACGCGATCGGCACCGAGCCGGAATTGACCCTCAACCTGATTCCCAACGCCCATGCGGTGTTGTTCATCCTGGCCGCCGATACCGGCGTCACCAAGAGCGATATCGATGTCTGGCGCCACCACATCGGCAGCGGCGCCGGCCGCATGGTGGTCTTGAACAAGATCGACAGCATGTGGGATGAGCTGCGCTCGCCGTTCGAGGTCGAGCAGCAGATCAGCAAGCAGGTCTCGAGCGTGGCCCATACGCTGGGGCTGTCGGAGGCGCAGGTGTATCCGGTCTCGGCACAGAAGGGGCTGGTCGGCAAGATCAACGGCGAGCCGGACCTGCTGCGCCGCAGCCGTCTGCCGGCGCTGGAGAATGCCTTGTCGCGCGAGCTGATACCGGCCAAGCGCGACATCATCCGTTCGCAGCTGATCGCCGACATTCATGACCTGACAGTCACCAAGCAAGCGCTGATGTCAGCGCATATCCGCAGCGTGGTGGAGCAGTTGCTGGAACTGAAGAGCTTGCGTGGCAAAAATACCTCCATCATCAGCCACATGATGAAGCGCATCGATATCGAGAAAAAGGAATTCGACGAGAGTCTGCTCAAGCTGCAGGGCACGCGCACGGTGTTTGCGCGCCTCTCGGCCGGGGTCTTCACGACGCTCGGCATGGGCTTGCTGAAAGAAGAAATCCGCAAGACGCGCGAGACCATGGAAGGCAGCATGTTTACCGCCGGTTTCCGTCACGCGGTGAAGGACTTCTTCGACAATGCACAGGAAAACCTGATGCTGTCGGGCCAGAAGACCGATGAAATTTCGGAAATGATGACCATCATGTACCGCAAGTTTTCGACCGAGCACGGGCTGGCGCTGTCGACGCCGATGCCGTTTTCGCTGGACAAGTACCGCAAAGAGATCGGCGTGATCGAAACCGCGTATCATCGCCAGTTCGGCACGGTGACGCTGGTGAAGACCAGCCAGGTGGTGCTGATGCAGAAATTCTTCGACTCGATCGCCTCGCGCGTCAAGCAAAGCTTCCTGCAAGCCAACCGCGATGTCGATGCCTGGCTCAAGGTAGTGATGGCGCCGCTGGAAGAGCAGATTCGCGCCCACAAGTCGCAGCTCAAGCAACGCACCGATTCGATAGAACGGGTGCATGTGGCGATCGACAGCCTGGAAGAGAAAATCCAGTCGGTGGAAATGTTGCAGAATGAATTGACTGCGCAAAGAAACACCTTGATGGCGCTGGAGAATGATTTGAGAAACGCGCTGGGAAGTGATACCTATGTTGGGACAGAGTTTAATAGCCACCGTAGCGTGGCGAATTACACTACCCGTGCGGCTCTGTCCCCATCTGATTAGGGGGAGCTTGAAGCACGTACATACCGTTGTAAAACCGCAATGAGACAGATTTGAAAATTATTTGCAGCACTGACAGTGATTCCGCATTTGCTAAATTCGCCGATCCTTCTTTTTCCGCGGCGGTGATCGCCTGGCAGAAGCAGCATGGCCGTCACGCCTTGCCGTGGCAGCAGACGCGCGACGCCTACCGCGTCTGGCTCTCTGAAATCATGCTGCAGCAGACCCAGGTGGCGGCGGTGATCCCCTATTACCAGAAGTTCCTGGCCAGCTTTCCCGATGTGCAGGCGCTGGCGGCCGCTCCCAGCGAAGCAGTGATGGCGCACTGGAGCGGGCTGGGCTATTACACTCGCGCTCGCAATCTGCACCGCTGCGCGCAGCGCGTGGTGGCGGAGCATGGCGGCATCTTCCCGCGCGATCCGGCGCTGCTGCAGGATTTGCCCGGCATCGGCCGTTCCACTGCTGCTGCCATCGCCGCTTTTTCCTACGGCGTGCAGGCTGCCATCCTGGACGGCAACGTCAAGCGCGTGTTCGCGCGGGTGTTCGGGATTGAAGGCTATCCCGGCGCCAAGCCGGTGGAAGATGCGATGTGGCAGCGCGCGGTGGCGCTGCTGCCGCAGCAGGGCGTCGAATCGTATACGCAAGGCTTGATGGATCTGGGGGCGACCCTGTGCACACGCAGCAAGCCGTCTTGCCAGACTTGCCCGCTGGCGCAGCGCTGCGTCGCGCTGGCGGCCGGCCGCACGGCGGAACTGCCGGTGCGCAAGCCGAAGAAAGCCATTCCCGAAAAATATATCGGCATGCTGGTGATTGTCGACCAGGGCCAGGTCTTGCTGGAACAGCGCCCCGACAGCGGCATCTGGGGCGGCTTGCTGTCGCTGCCGGAAGTGGCGCCGGAAGGCGATGTGGCGACTGCGCTGGCGCGCGCTACGGCGGCGTTCGGCAGCATCGCTTCATACGAAGCGCTGTCAGGCTTCACCCATGTATTCACCCATTTCAAGCTGCATATCGCGCCGTTCCAGATTACGCTGGCGCAGCGGCTGGACGGCATTGCAGAGCCCCGTCACGTCTGGTATCCGGCCGCCAGGCTGACGGACGCGCCGTTGCCGGCGCCGGTCAAGAAGCTGCTGCTGGAAGTGTTCCGCGAAGCAGATCTGTTTGCCTGAGTGTGAATGAGGTGGCTTTTGTATTCCAAGCTGCAGCTTCGCGTAGGCGGCCCTAACTACGCGTCCCGGTCATCCCCGCGAACGCGGGGATCCAAGTTGCTGAGTGTGGTATGAAAAATGGATTCCCGCGTGCGGGAATGACGGGGTCGCCTAGACGGGGTCGCCTAGATAATATTGTGCTGCAGGAGATACTGGTGAATGATGCCGAGCCGTTCGCTGCCGTCGGTCAGCTCCAAAAGTTTTTGCCGCGCTTTCAAGGGAATCGGCAGGATTTCGCACCAGCGATTGGCGACCCAGCCGGCGTTGTCGAATTGCGCCGGCAATGAAAACGGGCTGGCGAAATCATTGCCGTGGGTTGCCCGGCCTTTCTTGTTGATGTCATCGATGACCAGCTTCAGCGTGCCTGCGCATTGCAAGTGAGCTTCGTCCGGCGTGGTGGCGGGATCGGCGGCTATCAGCTCTATCTGTGCTTCCAGGCGCTGGTCCTGCAGCACCCGCTGCTGCAGGATGCGGAAGCGCTGGCTGCCCTCGGTGCGCAACATCATCACGCCCAGGTCTTGCATGTCCCATTCGGTAATGCGAGTCAGGCAGCCGACGCTTTCAGGCTCGGCTGCCATTCCTACTTCCTGTCCCGATTTGATCAGCACTACGCCGAACTGCTGCCCGCTTTTCATGCAGCTGCGCAGCATGTCGAGATAACGGGTTTCAAATACCTTGAGCGGCAAGACGCCGCCGGGGAACAGGACGGCATTGAGGGGGAACAGCGGAATCCAGGAGTTGTTTTCGGACATGGAAAAAATGGGATGAGCGGCGGATGGAGAGAACTGCGGTGCGGACTAATGATCGCCGGCGCGCTTGGTCAGTTCACGATGGCGCCGCACTACGCGTTCAGACACCTGGAAATATTCCGCCAGCTGTTCCACCATGTAGACGGAACGATGCTGGCCGCCGGTGCAGCCGATGGCAACCGTGAGGTAGCTGCGGTTATCGTCCTTGAACTCCGGTAGCCATTTTTCGACAAAGTTGCGGATATCGCCCAGCAGATCGCTGACCTTGGGCAATCCTTCCAGGAAGTCGATCACCGGCTGGTCGCGTCCGGTCAGCGGCCGCAGCTTGATGTCGTAATGCGGATTTGGCAGCATGCGCACATCGAACACCAGGTCGGCATCCAGCGGCACGCCGCGCTTGAAGGCGAACGATTCGAACAGCAGGGTCAGCGGCGCCGGTTCGGTATCGACCAGCTCCTTGATCCAGCTGCGCAGGCGGTTGGCGCTCATGTCGGAAGTGTCGATGGTATGACCGATGGCTTCGATCTCGACCAGCATTTCGCGCTCGATCTGGATGCATTCGGTCAGAGTCAGGCGGTCGCTCGGATTCTGGCCGGGACGCAGCCGGTGCGACAACGGATGGCTGCGCCGGGTCTCGGAAAAACGGGCGATCAGGGATTCGGTCTGCGCCGTCAGGAAAAATACCTTGACGTCGTGTCCTTCGGCCCTCAGTTGCTTGATGTCGCTCGGCAAGCCGGCCAGCGAATCGGCGCTGCGAGCGTCGGTGGCCACAGCCAGCATCTGCGCTCCTTCATGCTGGCGCGCGGCGACCAGCTCGCGCAGTAAAACCGGCGGCAGGTTGTCGACGCAAAAATACCCCGCGTCTTCGAGTACTCGAAGAGCGACTGATTTACCGGAGCCGGAGATGCCAGTGATAAGAATAATGCGCATAGGAGAATGATACCGTAAGTCGCGTTTGTTTCAGGGAGTGCCCGCTTTGGAAAGGGCGTGCAAGGAATTCCATAAGCAAGAAACGCTCCTGTGAGGAGCGCTTCAGCGCCAGATCTGCTGCCCGTATTTTATATGTGACTGCGGAAAATCCTGCGCCAAGGGCACACAAGGTTTTGTATCCTTATGTACTTTCTGTCTAGTAGCGTAGGGTGGGCACCTGTGCCCACCCTACAGATCACTGTCGCTATCCATCGCAATCCGCTGCCGGGCGATGAAATCCTTGAGAGTGTCGATGCCGCGCAGCTGCAGTATGGTATTGCGCACCGCGGCTTCCAGCAGCACCGCGATGTTGCGGCCGGCGGCCACCGGGATGATGACCTTGCGAATCGCCAGCCCCAGCACTTCCTGGGTATGGGCGTCGAGCGGCAGCCGTTCGTAGTTTTCTTCCAGCGTCGCGCGCCGCACCAGATGGACGATCAGCTTGAGGCGCATCTTGCGCCGCACCGCGGTTTCGCCAAAGATGGTCTTGATGTCGAGTAGGCCGAGGCCGCGCACTTCCAGCAGGTTTTGCAGCAGGTGCGGGCAGCGTCCTTCGATCATGTTCGGCGCGATGCGCGCGAACTCGACCGCATCGTCCGCCACCAGGCCGTGGCTGCGCGAAATCAGTTCCAGGCCCAGCTCGCTTTTGCCGAGGCCGGATTCGCCGGTGATCAGCACGCCGACGCCCAGTACATCCATGAACACACCGTGCATGGTGATGCGCTGCGCCAGTTTTTTTGACAGGTACACGCGCAGGTAATCGATCACCTGGGCGGCGGGCAGCGGCGTGGAAAACAGCGGGATATTTTTTTCGTCGCAGATTTCAAGGATGTCCGGCGGCGTCGCCAATCCTTGTGCAATGATGAATGCGGGCGGGGCGCCGGCCACCAGTTCGGCGGTCTGGTAGACCCGCGAAGTGGCCGAGAGGCGCTGGTAGTACTCGGTTTCCTGATGGCCGAAAACCTGGATCCGGCCCGGATGGATCAGGTTCAAGTGGCCGACCTGGTCGGCGGCCGAAGCGGCGTCGCCGGAAATCAGGCGCTCGCCGCCGGGGAAGCCGGCAAACCAGCCTAGTTGCAGCGACTCGCGGTTTTCGTCATACAGTTGCTGGATCGAGAGGGGCGTGGAAGCGGGCATGGTTGGCATCTGACATGGTAATTAGGCGGGCGGTTGCCCTCATGTCAATTATGTCGCATTTTCCGTGCCCATGGGCTGCCAGGCGACGATGTGGGCATGCACCGAGGCCGGATCGGGATCGCTGGCCAGGATCTGGCGGAAGGCGTCGCTGGAAAACATTTCCGCGATTTCCGACAGGATTTCCAGGTGCTGCTGGGTGACGTTGTCTGGAATCAGCAGGAAAACCAGCAGGCTGACCGGCTCGCCGTCCGGCGATTCGAATGGAATCGGCTCGGCCAGGCGGACGAATGCCGCCAGCGGCGCTTTCAAGCCCTTTACCCGGCCGTGCGGCACGGCGACGCCGTGGCCCAGGCCGGTAGAACCCAGGCGTTCGCGTGCGAACAGGTTGTCGGAGACGGTAGAGCGGGCAATGCCGCAGTTGTTTTCGAATAGTAAGCCGGCTTGTTCGAAAGCGCGTTTTTTACTGGAGACTTCCAGATCCAGCGCCACATTTTGTGCGGGCAGGATTTTTGCAAGATTAGTCATAATACAAATTGGTGTGCGGTCCAGTATGGATGGTTGTGTCTCAGAGCCGCCATGGCTAAAAACCTCGCAGCATGTCTAGGACATGCCAGATTCGGGGTTGGGCTGCGGCTCTTTACTTGCGTGAGCGCAGATTTTACTACAACGCCTCCCCCGCTCTGGCCTGAACCGGCACAAACCGGCGCGATTCAGGCTACGGTGTGCATGGCGCCCTTACGGCGCCGATAGCGTTCTATTGGCGACACCCAACCCGAATTATAGACTTGATTCCAGCCAACAACATCAACTTGCGGTGATGCTTATCGCTGAATAGTGTGGTGTTTTACTTAACTTCAAAGCGCGCGAAGATCAGCCAGACGTCGCCATTGCCCTTGTTCTGGGACAGGCGCGGCACATAAGAACCCATCAGCTTGGCGCCCTTGACGCCCAGCGACACGACCGGCAGCGCGATCGGAAACGGGAAGCCGCCGAAGTAATCCTGGCGGCTCATCAGCATGGCGGTATAGCCGGCGCCGACTTCGACTGGCGTCTTGGGCACGTTCCAGATCCATTCATAAGCATAGCCGGCCATGATCTGCGGCTTGAAGTGAGAGTCGCGGATGGCGAACAGGTACAGCGATTCGTCATTGCCGTCGGCGTTACGGATAGTGCGGCCGCCGCCCAGGCCCCAGGCCTTTTCATTCAGCTCGCGGATCTTTTCTTCGGTATACGTATGGCGGCCATGATAGGCGTAGCCCGACAGATACACTTCCATATCGCCATTGTTGGCGATGTTGCTCAACCGGTCCCCGGTCTGGCTGAGGGTTTTGCTGAACCAGCCGGTGGTGTCCGGGGTTTCCTGAGCGTGGGCCGGGGCGTACACGGCGGCGATTGCAGTCATGCCGGAGAATATTGCTGTCCTTTTGACGGCGGTGAAGCGAGAAAAAATTGTCATAAAAAATAGAGTCCTTTGCAGCGAGGTGGTACGGTAGACGTGTAGTGACAACGCGTCAATATCCCCGCTAATTTAATGCGCATTTATGTGCCTAAGTGCTGTCTTTTTGCTACAAATGTAACGAATTGTGTGTTACTGCCTTGCCTGGCGCCAATTTAAAGGCGGTTGCGCGGTGGAAAAGTTGCTGCGCCAGGGATTGATGTCCAGACCGCCGCGACGGGTATAACGTGCATAGACAGACAATTTTTGCGGCGCACAGTTGCGCATGATGTCCATAAAAATGCGTTCTACGCATTGTTCGTGGAATTCGTTATGGTCGCGGAAGCTGATCAGGTAGCGCAACAGGCTTTCCTGGTCGATGGCCGGGCCGACATAGTGGATCTGCACGCTGCCCCAGTCCGGCTGGCCGGTCACCAGGCAGTTCGACTTGAGCAGATGAGAAACCAATGTTTCCTCAATGATAACCTGATTCGGGTCCGCCTTCAGCAGCGACGGATTCGGCTGGTATTCGTCGACTTCGATATCCAGCCGGTCCAGCAGCAAGCCTTGCGGCTCCTGGATTTTTTGCTCGGCAAAAGCGTCCGCGGTGGCCAGCGTCACGTGCACAGTCGCGCCGAAGCCGGCCGACAGGTCCTTGCGCAACAGTTGCAGCAAGGCATCTGTGTCCGCCAGTTTGGTTTGATTGAAGGAATTCAGGTAGAGCTTGAAGGATTTCGACTCGACGATATTCGGAGAATCGGCCGGCACGGTAAACGTGGCGATGGCAACCTGCGGCTTGCCGCGCGCATTGAGCCAGGACACTTCGTACGCATTCCAGATATCGACGCCGAAAAACGGCAGGGTGCCGCTGACGCCGATTTCGTCCCGCTTGCCCTGGCGGGCGATCGGGAACAGTAGCGAAGGCTGGTACTGCGTCTGGTAGGCGGCGGGTTTGCCGAGCGGCGAGGCGTCGGGCGTATTGGGTATGGTCATGGCTTCTGCTTGTACTTAAAAGCAGTATTTTGCCAGATAAGCATGATGTCCCTGATATGTGCCGCTTAATTGCCGATATTTGCCGATATTTGCACCTATTTGCGTTTATCAGGAAACAGCTGCCCGCTTGCGGCGCAGGCGCCGCAAGCGGGTAGGGCAGCTTAGCCGAGGAACAGCTTATAGACCGGATTGCTGCTTTCATCCCAGTAGCGGTAGCCGAGGCTGGCGAGGAAAGTGCGGAACGCTTTCATTTCCTTTTTCGGCACCTGCAGGCCGACCAGGATGCGGCCGACGTCGCCGCCCTGGCTGCGGTAATGGAACAGGCTGATATTCCAGTTGGGCGCCATCGAATTCAGGAAGCGCATCAGCGCGCCCGGACGCTCTGGGAATTCAAAGCGGTACAGCAGTTCGTCTTGCGCCAGCGCGCTCTTGCCGCCCACCAGGTGGCGCACGTGGACCTTGGCCAGTTCATCGTGGGTCAGGTCAAGCGTATCGAAGCCGTGCTTCTCGAAGTTCTTGGCTATCCGGGTGGCTTCTTCGCGGCTCGAAGTCTGCACGCCGACAAACACGTGGGCGGTTTTTTCATCGCTGATGCGGTAGTTGAATTCAGTAACGTTGCGCGGGCCGACCTGCTCGCAGAAACGGCGGAAGCTGCCGCGCTGCTCGGGGATGGCGACGGCGAACACGGCTTCGCGCAACTGTCCGATATCGGCCATTTCCGCGACAAAGCGCAAACGGTCGAAATTCATGTTGGCGCCGGAAGCAATCGTGACCAGGGTCTGGTCCTTGATCGGCTTGCGCGTGCCTTTGCTGCGTTCGACATACGCTTTGGCGCCGGCTACCGCCAGCGCGCCTGATGGTTCCAGGATGCTGCGGGTATCCTGGAACACATCCTTGATGGCGGTGCAGACCGCGTCGGTATCGACCAGGATCACTTCATCCACATACAGGCGCGCCAGGCGGAACGTCTCTTCGCCCACCAGCTTGACCGCGGTGCCGTCGGCAAACAGGCCGACATCCGGCAGCGTCACGCGACGGCCGGCCTTCAGGCTGCGCGCCATGGCGTCGGAATCGGTGGTCTGCACGCCGATGATCTTGATCTCCGGCCGCACCGCCTTGACATAGGCAGCGATGCCGGCGATCAGGCCGCCGCCGCCGATCGGCACGAAGATGGCATGGATAGGGCCGGAGTGCTGGCGCAGGATTTCCATGCCGATGGTGCCTTGGCCGGCGATCACGTAAGGGTCGTCGAAAGGGTGGACGAAGGTCAGCTTGAGCTTTTTCTCCAGCGTCAATGCATGGTTGTAGGCATCTGTATAGGAGTCGCCGAACAAGACCACTTCGCCGCCGCGCGCCTTGACACCGTCGATCTTGATCTGCGGCGTGGTTTTCGGCATCACGATGACCGCGCGGCAGCCCAGCTTGGCGGCGGATTGCGCCAGGCCCTGGGCATGGTTGCCGGCCGAGGCACAGATGATGCCACGCTTGAGCTGCGCCGGCGTCAGGCTGGCGGCCTTGTTGTAGGCGCCGCGCAATTTGAAGCTGAACACGCTTTGCATATCCTCGCGCTTGAAATAAATCTGGTTTTCAATACGCTGCGAGAGCGTTGTCGCCAGTTCAAGCGGGGTTTCGACCGCGACGTCGTAGACGCGGGCGGTGAGGATTTTTTGCAAATAGTCTGTGGTCATGTCGTTAGTCAGTGGTAGGTCTAAGCAGCGGGAAACAGCCGGTCATTATAATGGAGGGCTTTTTAAGCGCCACCAGGTTTTCTCGGCCGCACCGCAATCAGCCTCATTCCGAGCCGCCGTGCGTGCCGATCTGCCGTTTTTATGAATTGCTTCTCATGATCGAATCCGCCGTTTTATGGCTGCTCAAGACGTTGGCCGTGCCCACCGTCGGCCTGACTTCCGTCTTCATCATCAGTTTTGTTGCCGCCACCCTGTTGCCGCTGGGCTCGGAACCGGCGGTGTTTGCCGTGATCAAGGCCAACGGCGCGTTGTTCTGGCCGGTGATTTTCGTCGCCACGCTGGGTAATACCCTGGGCGGCGTGGTCGATTACTGGATGGGTTACGGCGCCAAGCAGGCGTTCGCGCGCGAACGCGGCAGCAGCTGGTTCGCCTGGCTGGAGCGCTACGGTGCCAAAACCATGCTGCTGGCCTGGGTGCCGGGCATCGGCGATCCGATTTGCACCCTGGGTGGCTGGCTCAAGCTGCCGTTTTGGCCTTCGGTCATGTACATGGCGATCGGCAAATTCCTGCGCTACATCCTGGTGGTCTGGCTATTGCTGAACGTGCCGGACGGCTTCTGGCGCGAAGTCGCGGGCTGGCTGGCTTAAGGCGTAAATAAGCCGTGGATTTTTGCGCCGCACTACGATATATTTCCATGTGGAAATATCAATACTGGTTTGCATGCTTCTTTGAAATCGAAAGCCATTCGAGGAGAGAATGCTATGAACAAACTGGACATCAGGGAGATTTGCG
Source organism: Collimonas pratensis (assembly GCF_001584185.1). GTDB lineage: Bacteria > Pseudomonadota > Gammaproteobacteria > Burkholderiales > Burkholderiaceae_D > Collimonas > Collimonas pratensis. Next base: position 756,974 of record NZ_CP013234.1, read on the forward strand.
AGCGCATCGCCGTGCAGGCGCCGTATTTTGCATTTACGGAATTGCGCGGCATACCGCATCGGATTGTCCAAGGAACGTTTGCGTCGGAACAGCCTTTAGGTTTTGAAAACGGACCGGTGGCTTCCGCGGAAATCGGCCGCCACCTGGCAATTCTCGGTTCCTGCGCCGCGGTCGCCTGGCAAGCTGCACCGCAGATCTATTATCTGGCGACCAAGGCGCGCTACAGCAAGCTGCATGACGTCGCCCCGCGTGAACCGGGCTGCTGTTACCAGGCGACGGCGGAAGTGCTGAGCCAGGACCGGCGTTCGCTGACGGCACAAGCCATCATTTCGGCGGAAAAGCCGTTTGCCCATCTGTATTGCGAATACCAGGCGCTGTCGGAGCAGGTGTTCCTGCGCCTGTTCAAGGATTACCGGGTGCCCTCGGCGCCGCTGGCTCAGCACTCCCCCTATCGGCAATCGGTGCAGCTGGAATTCGAGGCCGCCGTCGGCCATGCGCTGGTGGCCCACAGCACAGCGCTGGCGCCGGCCCGCTGCGCCGGCCATTTCCTCGACTACCCGGCCTGGCCGGTCGCCATCATCGTCCACACGGTGGCGCAGACCACCAGCAGGCTGCTGCATTACATCCTCGACAAAGAGGCCAGCTACACCGTCGTCAGATGCGACCTGGTGGCTCACCAGCTGGTGCCCGCTTCGGAACCGCTGTCTTTCCATACCAGTTGCATCACGGCCTCCACCTACCTGTCGCATTATGTGTTTGAAACCCAGGTAATGCGGCGGCAAGAAGTGGTCGCGACCGTGATGACCGAACTGCAAGTCTGAATCAGAGGGCGGACAATCCCGCCCAGAACATCGCCGGCGTAATCAGCAGCAGGATTGCGTAAGGCAGCATGCGCAAGGGCCAGGCGCGGTTGCGCAGCAGGTAGGACAGGCCGAAGTAAGGATTTCTTTTGGATAAAGAGACTGGTGTCATGACATTGCTCCCAACTAGGTAATGGATCAGCCTTTGCACTGGCCGTAGTCAGCCAATGTGAAGGAAATGTTTTCCAGTATTTCGCTGATGATCTGGCTGAACATGAGGGGCTCCTGAAAGTGGTGGCGATAACCTAATTGTAGTCAAAATCTATCAAAATACAGAAATTGATTATATTAATTAATTCCATATGAATAGGCTATAAGTCAACCGAATGTTGTAGTCTGTTCCTTGCACTGCACAAATCCCCAGCTTGCCGTCGCGAATGAGCGCAATCGGCTAAAATGCTGATTCAGCAGCTGCAGCCAACTTCTCAAGATCAATGAACGCCCCAGTCAAAATCCAGGCATTATTGTCAGATGCGCCACAAGGCGCCACCCCTACGCGATTGCGCGAAATCCCTTATAACTACACCTCGTTTTCCGATCGCGAGATCGTAATCAGGCTGCTGGGCGAAGCGTCCTGGCGCCTGCTTGACGAACTGCGCGGCAAACGCCAGACCGGCCGTTCCGCCCGCATGCTGTATGAAGTGCTGGGCGATATCTGGGTAGTACGCCGCAATCCGTATTTGCAAGATGACATGCTGGACAATCCGAAGCGTCGCCAGGCTTTGATTGATGCGTTGCATCATCGCCTCGGCGAGGTCGACAAGCGTCGTATCGTCACCGATCAGGCCGACAGCGGCGACGCCGTCAACGACGAAGAAGCCAAGAAGCGCAGTGAGAATGTCGAAGCGCTGCTGGCAGCGGCCCGCAAGGCGATTGCCGCCTTCTCCGACGAATTCCGCCAGACCTACGACCTGCGCAAGCGCACCAACAAGATCCTGGGCCGCTATACCGCCAAGGACAACATCAAGTTCGACGGCCTGTCGCGTGTTTCGCACGTGACCGACGCCACCGACTGGCGCGTCGAGTATCCCTTCGTAGTCCTCACGCCGGACAGCGAAGATGAAATGGCTGGCCTGGTCAAGGGCTGCATCGAACTCGGCCTGACCATCATTCCGCGCGGCGGCGGCACCGGCTACACCGGCGGCGCAATTCCGCTGACGCCTTTGTCGGCCGTCATCAACACCGAAAAGCTGGAGCAGCTGGGCGCAGTCGAAATGGCCGTGCTGCCAGGACTCGACAAGGAATACGCAACGATTTATTCCGGCGCCGGGGTAGTTACCAAGCGCGTCTCCGACGCTGCTGAAAAGGCTGGCTTCGTGTTCGCGGTCGATCCGACCTCGGCTGAAGCGTCCTGCGTCGGCGGCAACATCGCCATGAACGCAGGCGGCAAGAAAGCCGTGCTATGGGGCACCGCGCTGGATAACCTGGCCAGCTGGCGCATGGTCGATCCGAACGGCGACTGGCTGGATGTCACGCGCCTGGACCACAACCTCGGCAAGATCCATGACACGCCGCTGGCGCGCTTCCAGCTGGAATGGCGCCACCCGGCCGAAAAGGGCCGCCCGAGCGAGAAGCCGTTCAAGACCGAAATCCTGGAAATCGCCGGCCGTGTATTCCGCAAGGAAGGCCTGGGCAAGGACGTTACCGATAAATTCCTGGCGGGTTTGCCGGGGATCCAGAAAGAGGGCTGCGATGGCCTGATCACCTCCGGGCGCTGGATTCTGCACAAGATGCCTAAGTACACGCGCACCGTCTGCCTGGAATTCTTCGGCCAGGCGCGCGATGCGATCCCGTCGATCGTCGAGATCAAGGATTTCCTCGATGCCGAAACCAAAAAGGGTGGCGCAATCCTGGCCGGCCTCGAGCATCTGGACGAGCGCTACCTGCGCGCAGTCGGCTACACCACCAAATCCAAGCGCGGCGTATTGCCGAAAATGGCTTTGTTCGGCGACATCGTCGGCGACGATGAAAACGCGGTAGCGCAAGCGGCTTCGGAAGTGGTGCGCATGGCCAACAATCGGGTCGGCGAAGGTTTCGTCGCGGTGAGCCCGGAAGCGCGCAAGAAATTCTGGCTGGACCGCGCCCGCACGGCCGCCATCGCCAAGCATACCAACGCCTTCAAGATCAATGAAGACGTGGTGATTCCGCTCAACCGCATGGGCGAATACACCGACGGCATCGAGCGCATCAATATCGAGCTGTCGGCCAAGAACAAGCTGCAGCTGCTGGATGAGCTGCTCGCGTTCCTGCTCAAGGGCAATCTGCCGCTGGGCAAGGGCGACGACGCCGACGGCGACGATATTCCCGCCGCCGAAATCCTCGAAGACCGCGTACACCAGGCCGAGCTGCTGCTGGCCGAAGTGCAGGCGCGTTGGACTTATCTGCTGGCGAATCTGGACAAGCCGCTCAAGGATGCGAAAGACGAACTGAGCGCACTGGGCCTGGAAAAGCTCGACCTCGTGTTCGAGCAGCGCCTGCTGCAGCAACCGGACGCGACCGTGTTCGATGTTGTGCAGGACCGCACCATCCGCATCTCCTGGAAACAGGAAGTGCGGGCGCTGCTGCGCCAGATTTTCAACGGCGCTTCCTTCAAGCTGATCCTCGACGAATGCAGCGCGGTGCACAAGCGCGTGTTGCGCGGCCGCGTGTTCGTCGCCCTGCACATGCATGCCGGCGACGGTAATGTTCATACCAACCTGCCGGTCAATTCCGATCACTACGAAATGCTGCAGGATGCGCACGCCGCGGTAGCGCGCATCATGACCCTGGCGCGTTCGCTGGACGGCGTGATTTCGGGTGAGCACGGCATCGGCATCACCAAGCTGGAGTTTCTGACCGAAGACGAAATCAAGGATTTCCGCAGCTACAAGCTGCGGGTTGATCCGGAAGGCCGCTTCAACAAGGGCAAGCTGCTCAACCTGCCAGGTTTTGAGGCTGACCTGAGCAACGCCTATACGCCGTCGTTCGGCCTGATGGGCCACGAATCGCTGATCATGCAGCAAAGCGATATCGGCGCCATCGCTAACAGCGTCAAGGATTGTCTGCGCTGCGGCAAATGCAAACCGGTGTGCGCCACCCACGTGCCGCGCGCCAACTTGCTGTACTCGCCGCGCAACAAGATCCTGGCCACTTCGCTGCTGGTGGAAGCTTTCCTGTACGAAGAGCAGACCCGGCGCGGGATCTCCATCAAGCACTGGGAAGAATTCGAAGACGTGGCCGACCATTGCACGGTCTGCCACAAGTGCGTGACGCCATGCCCGGTCGATATCGATTTCGGCGACGTCTCGATGAACATGCGCAACCTGCTGCGCAAGATGAACAAGAAATCGTTCAATCCCGGTACCACGGCAGCCATGTTCTTCCTGAATGCGACCGATCCGGCCACCATCAACATGACGCGCAAGGTCATGACTGACTGGGGGTTCAAGGCGCAGCGCCTGGGCAACGACATCTTGAAGAAGTTCGCCAAGAAGCAGACCAAGAAACCGCCGGCCACGGTCGGCAAGGCGCCGATCAAGGAACAGGTGATCCACTTCATCAACAAGAAGATGCCGGGCAACCTGCCGAAGAAGACCGCGCGCGCCTTGCTGGATATCGAAGACGACAAGATCGTGCCGATCATCCGCGATCCGAAGAGCACCACCGCCGATACCGAAGCCGTGTTTTATTTCCCTGGCTGCGGTTCCGAGCGGCTGTTCTCACAGGTCGGCCTGGCCACGCAAGCCATGTTGTGGCAGGTCGGTGTTCAAACCGTGCTGCCGCCGGGTTACCTGTGCTGTGGTTATCCGCAGCGCGGCTCGGGCGATTTCGACAAGGCCGAGAAGATCATCACCGATAACCGCGTGCTGTTCCATCGCATGGCGAATACCCTGAACTATCTCGACATCAAGACCGTGATCGTTTCCTGCGGCACTTGCTACGATCAACTGCAGGGCTACCAGTTCGACAAGATCTTCCCGGGCTGCCGCATCATCGATATCCATGAATACCTGCTGGAGAAAAATCTCAAGCTGGAAGGAGTCAGCGGTACGCGCTACATGTATCACGACCCCTGCCACAGCCCAATGAAGCTGCAGGATCCGATGAAGACGGTCAATGCGCTGATAACCACCGACAACGGCGCCAAGATCGAAAAGAACGAGCGCTGCTGCGGCGAGTCAGGCACTTTCGGCGTCAGCCGTCCGGATGTCTCGACCCAGGTGCGCTTCCGCAAGGAAGAGGAAATGAACAAGGGAGCGGACAAGCTGCGCGCCGACGGTTTCGGCGGCGACGTCAAGATCCTCACGTCCTGCCCGTCCTGCCTGCAGGGTTTGTCGCGCTATAACGACGATTCCGGCACCACTGCAGATTACATCGTGGTGGAAATGGCGCGTCACCTGCTGGGTGAGAATTGGTTGCCGGATTACGTTGCCCGCGCCAACAACGGCGGCATTGAACGGATCCTGGTGTGACCATGACAATGCATGCAGCTGATTGCGAACTGTGTAACGGCGATGGTGGGGAAGTACTCCACCGCGCCGAAAAATTTCGCGTGGTGCTGGTCGAGGATGCGCAGTATCCGGGATTCTGCCGCGTGATCTGGAACGATCACATGAAGGAAATGACCGATCTGCCGGTGGTCGACCGCAGCACCTTGATGGCTGCGGTCTGCAAGGTTGAATCTATCGTGCGTGCCGTGATGCAGCCGGAAAAGATCAACCTGGCCAGCCTCGGCAACATGACGCCGCATCTGCATTGGCACGTGATTCCACGCTACGCGGACGACGCCCATTTCCCTAGTCCGGTGTGGGCCGAAGCGCAAAGGCAGCCCTCGCCGGCCACGCTGGCGCAACGGCAGGCATTGCTGGGGGCATTGCGTTCCGCCATTTCTGAACAGTTTTAATTCTATTTACGGGCAACTCCAATGACCGGTTCCAAGCAATCAGCCCCGGCGCCTGCGCCGGTGTCATTCGTAGTGCACAAGCAATCGTGCAAGCTGGAAGTCGCCTTCGATGACGGCGCGGTGTTTTTGCTGCCGTTTGAACTGATGCGCGTGTATTCGCCTTCGGCCGAAGTCAGCGGCCACGGTCCCGGCCAGGAAGTGCTGCAGACCGGCAAGCGCAATGTCGAAATGGCGGCGCTCGAGCCGGTCGGCAATTACGCCGTCAAGCCAACTTTTTCCGACGGCCACGTCAGCGGCATTTTTACCTGGGCCTATCTGTACAAGCTTGGGCGCGACCAGGAAGCCATGTGGGAAGATTATTTGCAACGCCTGGATGCGGCCGGCCACGGCCGCGAGGCCGGGCGCGATCTGTCGATGACCGCCAAGGCCGCCGGCGGCCACGGCTGCGCCTGACAGTGTTGCAGTCTGTGTGCCCCTGCCTCGTCGGCCCCATCTAGGCGACCCCGACTACGCGTCCCGGTCATTCCCGCGAACGCGGGAATCCATTTTCACTACCATATTAAGCAATTTGGATTCCCGCGTTCGCGGGAATGACGGAGTGAGGCGCACAAGGCTCCACGCCGAACCTATCAAGAATTATTTGCATTCCTGGTCTTGATGCCCATTTCACGCAGCGTGTCGCCGATGGCGTGTACTGCCTGCTGCATTTCTTCCGCGCCGATCGCGCCTATGCAGCCGACGCGGAAAGTCTCTGCCTGGGTCAGCTTGCCCGGATAGAGGATGAAACCCTTGTCGCGCACCTTGTTGTAAAACTCCTTGAACTCATAATTGGCGCTGTTCGGCGCATGCATCGTCACGATGATCGGCGCCTGGATTTTTGCCGGCAGAAATTGGATCAGCCCCAGCTCGCGCATGCCGGCCATCAAGGTTTCGTAGTTTTTCGTATAGCGCGCCAGCCGCGCCGCTTGGCCGCCTTCGGCAAAGAACTGGTTCAAGGCTTGATGGAAGGCCACCACGATATGCGTCGGCGGGGTGAAGCGCCATTGCGTGGTCTTTTCCATGTAGGCCCACTGATCGTGCAGGTCGAGCGACAGCGAGCGCGAGTTGCCGGCCGATTTTTCCAGTACGGACTTGCGCACGATGACAAAGCCCATGCCCGGCGGCCCTTCGATGCATTTGCCGCTGGCGGCGATCAGGGCGTCGAACGGCATCGTGGCGGCATCGATGGCCAGCGCGCCAAAGGAACTCATGGCGTCGATGATCAGGCTCTTCTTGTGCGCCGCCGCTACGGCGGCGATCTCCGCCAGCGGGTTGAGGATACCGGTGCTGGTTTCGCAATGGATCACGCCGATGTGGGTGATGCTGCGGTCGTTGCTCAAGATCCGTTCGACGTCGGCGCCGGTGGTCGGCACATCGTCCGCGGTTTCAAACACCGAAACCTGGCGCCCCATCATTTCGACGATTTTCGCCATGCGCTTGCCGTAGGCGCCGTTGATCAGCACCAGCATATGGCCGTTGCGCGGAAGCAGGGTGTTGATCGCCGCTTCTATCGAAAAGGTACCGCTGCCTTGCATTGGCACGCACACGTGGGTTTCATGGGCGTTGGCGATGTCCAGCAGTTGCTGGCGCACCTTGCCGGTGATGGCGTTGAACGAGGCATCCCAAGAGCCCCAGTCCTGCAGCATGGCGCTCTTGGTGGCGAGCGAAGTGGTCAATGGTCCGGGGGTCAGAAGAATCGGGTCGCGGCTTTGCAGGCTCATGATATTTCCTTTGGTCTGGTGCAGATATTGATACAGATGTTGGTCAGGTAGTCAAACGGTTCAGCAGCGGCGCCAGCGCTGCGCCTTCTTCAGCAGCACGCGGGTCGCCAGCGCGTACAGCAGGCAGACGATCGCCGAGGTCAGTACGATCAGCGTGCCCATCGCCGCCGCCGGGCCGATCTTGCCTTCGGCTTCCAGATTCAGCAGCGCCACCGACGCCAGGGTGGTATCGGGCGAATACAGGAACACCACGGCCGAGATGGTAGTCATGGCGTTGATGAACAGGTAGCGGCCGATATCCAGGATCGCCGGCAGGCAGACCGGCACCGTGACCCGCATGAAGGTCTTGTAGAAGGGCACCTTGAGCGAGGCCGATACCGCTTCGAACTCGTTGTCGATCGCCTTCAGGGCCGTGACGGCGGTCAGGTAGCTGGAGGTGAAATAGTGCACCACGGTCGACAAGACCAGGATCGCCATGCTGCCATACAGGAAGCCGAGCGGATTGGCCGGATGGTTGAAAAACATGATGTAGCCCAGGCCCAGCACCAGGCCGGGCACGCCCATCGGCAGCATCGCCAGCAGGCGGATGACAGGCCGGGCGGCATCCATGCCGCGCGTCTTTTCCACCAGGTAGGCGCTGCCGAAAATCAGCACGATGCCGCTGGCGACTACATAGGCAGCCAGGCGCAGGCTGTTGAAATAGGATTCCAGGATGCCGTCCTGGACCAGGCCGAAATAGTAATGGTCCCACACCAGCGTCAGGTTGTAGGGCCACAGCTTGATGAAGGAGGTATAGACCGCCATGCCGAGCACTGCCAGGAGCAACAGGCAGACCGTGGCGCAATAGCAGAACATCAGGCTGTCGAACATGCGGTGCGGCTTCGGCACGAACGGCACCGCGCGCGCCGACAGCTGCGACTGCAGCTTGCGGCGTATGGTGAAATCGACGGCGAACGCCATCAGCGCCGGCAATAGCAGCAGCAAGCTCACCACTGCGCCCTTGTTGAAATTCTGCTGGCCGATTACTAGCTGGTAGACATCGATGGCCAGCACGTTGAAATCGCCGCCGATGACTTTCGGCACGCCGAAGTCGTTGACGGTAAACGTGAACACCACCAGCGCCGCGCTGATCAGGCCGTATTTGGCGCCGGGCAGGGTGATGGTGTGGAATTTGCGCAGGCGGCTGGTGCCCAGCGATTCCGCCACTTCGTACAGGCGGCCGTCAGCCAGCGACAGTGCGGTAATCAAGATCATCAGTGCGTGCGGAAACACGGCGTAGCATTCGCTGATGATGATGCCGATCGGGCCGTAGATGGAAGCGCCGCCCAGCAGGCCCTTGAGTACGCCCTGGGTGCCGAACCACTGGATGAATGATATCGCCGCCAGCAGCGACGGCGCCAGGATAGGGATCAGCGACAGGGTGCGGAAGAAGCGTTTGAACGGCATCATGCTGCGCGTCAGCGCATAGGCGAAAGTGAAGGCCGCCGGGATCACCAGCAGCGTTACCGACACCGCCACCAGCAAGGTGTTGAACACCGATTGCCGCAGGGCCGGGGTCGCCATGTATTCGGTGAACTGGCGCAGGCCGACGAAAGCACCGTCCTTGTCTTGCACGCTCTGGACCAGGATCGTCAGCACCGGCATCAGCAGGAACACCGCCAGCCCGGCGCACACCAGCAGCAGCAAGCCATGGGCGATGCGGTCGTGCCAGTGGCTTTGCTGGCGGCCGGCGGCGGCCGTGTGCGCCGTGGCCGGCAGCGGCATCGCGCCTAGCGTGCTGGCCGGCCTGCTCATGCCGCCACCGTCTGGCATGGAGCATCATCCGGATACACGCGGATGCGCTCCGGCAGCAAGCCATAGCGCAGTTTGCTGCCGACCCCCAGGCCCAGTTCTTTCAGCAGGTTGAGTGACATCGACGCCACCACTGGCTGCTGTTCCATCCCTTCCAGCAGCACCGTCAGATAGCTGAAGGCGCCCAGGAATTCGATTTTCTTTACTTCCGCCATGGCATGGTTGCGGGTGCGCTGTTCGACGTCGCGGGCGACGAAGTCTTCCGGCCGCAGATACACCTTGACCGGTTCCCCCGCCGCGATATGGTCAACGCGCGATTCGCAATGGAAATCCAGCTGGCCGATGCGGAAGCGGCCATCGCCCAGCGAAGTTCCGCGCAGGATGTTGACTTTACCGACAAACGACGCCACAAACGGCGAGCCCGGTTGCAGATAGATATCCTGCGGCTTGCCGCATTGTTCGATGACGCCGTGGTTCATCACCACGATGCGGTCGGCCATGGTCAGCGCTTCTTCCTGGTCGTGGGTGACCATGATGGTGGTCACGCCCAGCCGCTGCTGCAGCTGGCGGATTTCACTGCGCAGCCGCACCCGCTCCAGCGCATCCAGCGCCGACAGCGGCTCATCCAGCAATAGCAAGCCGGGCGAGGTAGCCAGCGCCCGCACCAGCGCGATGCGTTGTTGCTGACCACCGGACAATTGCCCCGGATATTTGTTGCCGCTGGTCGGCAACCCCGCCAGCGCCAGCAGCTCCTGTACTCGCGCTGCGCTGGCACTGCGGCTCTGGCCCCGATTCACCAGGCCGTAGGCGACATTGTCGGCGATGGTCAGGTTGGGAAACAATGCGTAGGACTGGAACACGATGCCGTAGTCGCGCTTGATCGGCGCCAGCCAGGAGATATCCTTGCCGCCCTGGACGAGGCGGCCCCGGTCCTGGCTTTCGAGGCCGGCGATGATGCGCAGCAAAGTCGTCTTGCCGCAGCCGGATGGCCCGAGGAAGCAGACGAACTCCCCTTCGGCGACGCTCAGGTTGATGTCGCGCAGGGCCTGGAAACTGCCGAACGACTTCGAAATATTTTCCAGCGTCAGATACGGCTGGCTAGTTGAACAAGGATTCTGCTGCGGCATCATGGCTATTCTCCGGATGGCTCGTGGCTTGTACGGTTACTTCTTTTCCGCTTTGGAGTTGTAACGCGTGCCCCATTCCGCCAGGATGCGTTCGCGGTTCTTGGCGGACCAGTTGAAGTCGTTAGGTTTGATCAGCAGCTTTTCGTAATCGTCCGGAATTCCTTCCACCTTCTTGGCGATGCCGGGATAGGCGACGATGGCCCACCAGTTGGCGCTGATCTGGTTGGCTTCCTTGCTGCTCATCCAGTCCACCAGCTTCTTGGCAGCTGCCAGGTTCTTGGTGCCCTTCATGATGCCGCTGGCTTCCACATCCCAGCCCAGGCCTTCTTTCGGAAAAATCAGTTCAACCGGAGCGCCGCTGCGCTTGACCTGATGGCCGCGGAACTCGAACGAAATACCGATCGGGAATTCGCCGGTGCCAGCCATGGTGCAAGGCTTGGAGCCGGAGTGGGTATATTGGGCGATGTTCTGGTGCAGGGCGTCCATGTACTGCCAGCCCTTGGCTTCGCCGAACATTTGCAGCCAGGCGGTGACGTCCAGGTAGCCGGTGCCGCTGGAAGCCGGATGCGGCATGACGATCTGGCCCTTGTAGACCGGTTTGGCCAAGTCTTCCCAGCTGGTCGGCTTGGGCAAGTTGAGTTTCTTGGCTTCGACGGTATTGAAGCAGACGGTGGCGCCCCAGACGTCCATGCCGACCCAGGTCGGCGGCCGCGCCGTGTCGACATAGGCCGGATTCAGTTCTTTCATGCCGCTCGGTTCATACGGCAGCAGCATGCCTTCCTGGCCCAGCAGCGCCAGGCTGGTGGCGGCGAGGCCGACCACCACGTCGGCCTGCGGATTGTTCTTTTCAGCTAACAATTTGGCGGTGACCACGCCGGTCGAATCGCGCACCCAGCGGATTTCCACCGTCGGGTTGGCTTTTTCGAAACCATCCTTGTACTGCTTCATGGCGTCGGTTTCCAGCGCGGTATACACCAGCAGCGCGGTTTTGGTCTGGGCATGGCTGCTGCCGGTCGCCAGCATGAAGCCGACGCCGAGCAGGGCAGCGCTGGCCCCGGCTGCTGCGCTGGCGCGCAGGATTCGTGCAAATTGCTGTTTCATTCTCATCTCCTCAGATGTTGAGCAAATCGTCCACCGTTGCAAATATTGAAACCCAGCCGCCTGCGGGGTTAGCCGCTGCCATGCGCATCAGCTTTTCTGTCCGCCGCTTTTTATTGCATCATGTTTTATGTATTTTGTTGACAATCTACACGTTGTTGAATTAAAGTGCAATCACCAACTCGAAAAAAAAGAAATGCCATGACAACTAACCGCACAATGAACACCATCGCCCTGGTCCAGAAAAACTCGCTGCCTTCATTGGTGCAGAAAGAACTGGAGCGCATGATCCTGGCCGGCGACCTGGTCGCCGGCGACAAGCTCAATGAAGTGTCGCTGGCGGAAATGCTGGGCGTCTCGCGCGGCCCGGTGCGCGAAGCGTTCCGCGCGCTGGAAGAGGCCGGGCTGGTGCAGCAGGAAAAAAACTGCGGCGTCTTCGTGCGCCAGATCTCGGTCGAAGAAGCCGACGAGATCTATGAAGTGCGGGCAGCGCTGGATGAACTGATCGGCCGCAAGCTGGCCGCCATCATCAAGCCGGCCCAGGTGCAGGAACTGCGCACGCTGCTGGAGCGCATGGATGGCATGGTGTCCCTGGGCGACGTCGACGGCTACCTGAAACTGAACCTGGCTTTCCACGATGCGCTGGTGCAGTTCACCGCCAACAAAAAACTGCTGCATACCTACCGCCGCCTGGTCAACGAACTCAACCTGTTCCGCCGCTCGGCGCTGGCGCAAAAAGGCAGCCTGCCGACGTCCACCACAGAGCATCACCAGATCGTCGACGCCATCGCAGCGGGCGATGCGCAAGCCGCCGGCGACATCATGCGCGAACACGCCGTGGCCGGCCGCAACCGCATGCACAAGGCGCAGGAAAAAATGGCCGCCGCGGCCGAACAGATCACCTTGAAATAAGCAAGATTGGCAAGTCCGAATAAGCAGTCCGTCAGGCTCACAGCGAAGGCAAGCACATGTCCACTACCAAAACTCTCAGCGGCTCTTTCAACGTCAATGGCCGTAGCTATCCAGCAATGCAGCAACCGCTGGTGGTTGTCTGCGTCGATGGCTGCGAACAGGAATACATCAACCAGGCGATCCAGGCCGGCGTCGCGCCGTTCCTGAAGAAAATGACCGAGCAGGGCACGGTGCTGAGCGCCGACTGCGTGGTGCCTAGTTTCACCAATCCGAACAACCTGTCGATCGTGACCGGCGTGCCGCCGGCGGTGCACGGCATCTGCGGCAACTACTTCTACGACCTGGAAACAAAACAGGAAGTGATGATGAACGACGCCAAGTACCTGCGCGCCGCCACCATCCTGGCCACCTTCGCCGATGCCGGCGCCAAGGTGGCGGTAATCACCGCCAAGGACAAGCTGCGCGGCCTGCTGGGCCACAAGATGCGCGGCATCTGCTTCTCGGCGGAAAAGGCCGACCAGGCTACGCTGGAGCAGAACGGTATCGACAATCTGCTGCAGCGGGTCGGCATGCCTTTGCCGTCTGTGTACAGCGCTGAACTGTCCGAGTTTGTATTCGCCGCCGGCGTCAAGCTGCTGGCCAGCGAACGGCCCGACATCATGTATCTCTCCACCACCGATTACATCCAGCACAAGTACGCGCCGGGCACGCCAGGCGCCAATGCCTTCTACGCCATGATGGACCACTACCTGACCCAGCTCGATGCGCTAGGCGCGGTGATCGGCCTGACCGCCGACCACGGCATGAACGCCAAGACCGACAGCGCCGGCAAGCCGAACGTAATCTATCTGCAGGATGTGCTGGATGCCAAGGTCGGCGTCGAAAAGACCCGCGTCATCTTGCCGATCACCGATCCTTACGTGGTGCACCACGGCGCGCTCGGTTCCTACGCCACGGTATATTTGCCGGCCGCTGCCGATGTCGCTGATATCGCCGACAAGATTCGCGCAATTCCCGGCATCGAACTGGTGCTGACGCGTGCCCAGGCGGCCGAGCGCTTTGAACTGCCGCCTGATCGCATCGGCGACCTGGTAGTGGTGAGCGAGCGCCTGACCGTGATCGGTACCGCCGCCAGCCGTCACGACCTGTCCGAACTGAAGCTGCCGCTGCGTTCGCACGGCGGCATCTCGGAACAGCGGGTGCCGTTGATGTTCAACCGCAAGCTGAGCGCGATTCCGGCCGATCACCGGCTGCGCAATTTCGATGTGTTCTTCCTGGCCATGAATCACGCCTTATAAATTACGCGCGCTAGGCGACCGCAACAGATTTCAACCATCGAACCATTCGAGGACATGATGCTGACCGAACTGAGCAAGCTGAAGCAGGGCGAACCTTTACATCAAGATATGCGGATTGCCGGCAAGCTGGTCGGCAACCCGCGCCGCATAGAAATCCGCAATCCTTTCAATGGCGCACTGGTCGGTTCGGTACCGAAAGCCACGGTCGACGATATCCGCCATGCCTTCAAGGCGGCCCGCGCGTTCCGCTCACCGCTGACACGCTTCGAGCGTTCGCGCATCATGCTGCGCGCCGCCGAACTGCTGCGCGCCAATACCGATGCGATTTCCGACCTGATCACGGCGGAAGCCGGCTTGTGCAAGAAAGACAGCCTGTATGAAGTCGGCCGCGCCTGCGATGTGTTTGTGTTCGCCGCCAACCAGGCGCTGGTGGATGACGGCCAGGTGTTTTCCTGCGACCTGACGCCGCACGGCAAGCAACGCAAGGTGTACACCCTGAAAGAGCCGTTGCTGGGCGCCATCTCGGCCATCACGCCGTTCAACCATCCGCTCAACCAGGTCGCGCACAAGGTTGCGCCATCGATTGCCACCAACAATCGCATGGTGCTCAAGCCGACCGAGAAGACGCCGCTGTCGGCCTTGCTGCTGGCAGATATCCTGTACGAAGCCGGCTTGCCGCCGGAGATGTTCTCGGTAGTGACCGGCGATCCGGCCGAAATCGCCGACGAGATGCTGATCAATCCGGATGTTGACCTGGTGACATTTACCGGCGGCGTACCGATCGGCAAATACATTGCCGGCAAAGCCGTCTACAAGCGCCAGGTGCTGGAACTGGGCGGCAACGACCCGATCATCGTGATGGAAGACGCTGACTTGGAAGAAGCCGCCACGCTGGCCGTATCCGGCTCCTATAAAAACTCCGGCCAGCGTTGCACGGCGATCAAGCGCATGATCGTGCATCAGGCAGTGGCCGATGAATTCGTCGACCTGCTGGTGCGCAAGACCAAAGCAGTCAAGTACGGCAATCCGATGGACCTACAGAACGACATGGGCACCGTGATCGATGCTCGTTCCGCCAGCGCCTTTGAAGCGAAAGTGAACGACGCCTGCCAACGCGGCGCCAAGCTCCTGTTCGGCAACCAGCGCGACGGCGCAGTGTATTCGCCGACCGTGCTGGATCACGTCCCGGCGGATTGCCAGCTGGTGGCGGAAGAGACTTTCGGGCCGGTGTCGCCGGTGATCCGTTGCACCGATATCGCCGACGCCATCCGCATCTCGAATTCGACCCCTTATGGCTTGTCGTCTTCGGTCTGCACCAACCGCCTCGATTACATCACGCGCTTCGTTCGCGAACTGGAAGTCGGCAGCATCAATGTCCGTGAAGTCCCCGGCTACCGGCTGGAGCTGACGCCGTTCGGCGGCATCAAGGATTCTGGCCTGGGTTACAAGGAAGGCGTGCAAGAGGCGATGAAGAGCTTCTGCAATACCAAAACCTATTCCTTGCCATGGAACTGACTGAGAGTCCCACATGCTGACCGTTGTCCAGATCTGCGATCTGTTTGAACAAGGCGGCCACGAGATGTACAGTGGCGAACCGGTCAACCAGCTAGAGCATGCCCTGCAATCGGCGACCCTGGCCGAGCAGGCCGGCGCCACGCCAGAGCTGGTATGCGCCGCCTTGCTGCACGATCTCGGCCATCTGCTGAATCCGCAGGGCGAGACACCCTCGGCGCGCGGCGTTGACGACACTCACCAGTACTTCGCCATTCCTTACCTGCGCGGCCTGTTCGGTCCGGCGGTGCTGGAGCCGGTCCGCCTGCATGTGGACGCCAAGCGCTATCTGTGTGCGACCGACGCCGCCTATTGGGGACGCTTGTCTGAAGATTCCAAGCGCAGCCTGGAATTGCAGGGCGGCGTGTTTTCCGCCGCAGATGCAGCGCAGTTCATCGCCCGCCCCTACGCTGCCGATGCTGTCCGCCTGCGCCTGTGGGACGACCAGGCCAAGGTGGCCGGCATGCCGACGCCGGATCTACAGCATTTCTCCAGGTTGTTGTCTAGCTGTACATTGGGCTCGCATGGTTTGCTCTAACATCTCCGTCATTCCCGCGTTCGCGGGAATGTCGGGGTCGCCTAGACCGGGACGCGTAGTCGGGTCGTTGAGACGGCATTCATTTTTGATTATCTAGGATAGATACCCATGCGCCCATTCTGGTTGGAAGATGCACTCTTCGCCGACGGTGAACTGGCTCCCGCCCTGCAAGGTCAGCAAAAAGCCGATGTCGCGATTGTCGGCGGCGGCTTTACCGGCTTGTGGACCGCGATCCAGCTGAAGCAGCAGAATTCGGCGCTGGACATCGCCATTATCGAAAGCGACCTGTGCGGCGCCGGCGCCAGCGGCCGCAACGGCGGCTGCCTGCTGACCTGGTCGACCAAATTCTTCACCTTGCGGCGGCTGTTCGGCGAGACCGAAGCGATCAGGCTGGTGAAGGCGTCGGAAGCCGTGGTCGAGCATATCGGCAATTTCTGCCGCGAACACAAGATCAACGCCGAGTTCCGCCAGGACGGCACGCTCTACACCGCCACCACCAGAGCCCAGCAGGGCGTGCTGGATCCGGTGCTGGACGAGCTGCAGCGCCATGGCATCAGTTCCTATCATTCGCTACCGGATGCGGAAGTGCAGCGCCGTTCCGGTTCGGCGCGCAATCTTTCCGGCGTATTTTCACCGATGGCGGCCACCGTCCATCCGGGCAAGCTGGTGCGCGGCCTGCGCCGCGTCGCCATGCAAATGGGCATACGGATTTACGAAAGAACGCCGATGCTGTCGTTCACGCCGGGCGCCACTGTCACGCTGCAGACTCCGGCCGGCAGCCTGCAGGCCGGCAAGATGGTGCTGGCCATCAATGCCTGGATGGCCAGCCGCTTTCCGCAGTTCGAACGTACCCTGGCGGTGGTTTCCAGCGACATGGTGATTACCGAAAAATGTCCGGAGCTGCTGCAGCGCATCGGTCTCAGCGACGGCGTCTCGGTGCTGGATTCGCGCACCTTCGTGTTCTACTACCGCACTACCGAAGACGGCCGCCTGATGCTCGGCAAGGGCGGCAACACCTTCGCCTGGCGCGGCCGCATCCTGCCGGTATTCGACCAGCGTTCGCCTTACGAGCAGCAGCTCAAGCAAAGCCTGCACGAGTTTTTCCCGGCACTGGCCGGCGTGCCGATCACCGCCAGCTGGAACGGACCATCGGACCGTTCGGTCACCGGCTTCCCGTTTTTCGGGCGTCTCAACGACATGCCGAACGTGTTTTATGGCTTCGGCTACTCTGGCAACGGCGTCGGCCCCAGCTACATGGGCGGCCAACTGCTGTCCTCGCTGGTGCTGGGCCTCGACAACGACTGGAGCCGCAGCCCCCTGGCGGCAGGCCCGCGCGGACAGTTCCCGCCCGAGCCGGTGCGCTATCTCGGTTCGCTGGTGGTGCGCAACGCTATCCGCCGCAAGGAGTTGGCGGAAGACCAGGACCGCAAACCGTGGCTGCTGGATCAGATGCTGAGCAAGCTGGCCAATGCCGCGGGTAAAGCTGATAAGGCATAGTCTGAATTTATGGTTCTTCAGGCTTCTCTGTGGATAAAGGTGACACTATCGCGCATGGCTTGCCAAGAAGTAGGGTGGGCACGCTTTTGTGCCCACGCTGTAGCGCTTCCGCGTGGGCACAAAAGCGTGCCCACCCTACATACTTAGTTGCCCAAGTGTCATGTGTCGCGGGCACAGGCAAGTGAGAAAATATCCTGTAGATTATTTGGCAAGCCGAGCATGCGCTGGCGGGACTTGTATAATGTAAGTCTGCCAAAACAAGCTTGCCACCATGACCAACACCACGCATTTCGGTTACGAAACCGTCTCCGAGGACGATAAAGTCCACAAAGTCGCCGAAGTTTTCCACTCGGTTGCACCCAAGTACGACGTCATGAACGACCTGATGTCGGCCGGCCTGCACCGCGTCTGGAAGATTTTCACCATCGCCCAGGCCGCCATCCGCCCGGGTTTCAAGGTGCTGGATATCGCCGGCGGCACTGGCGACCTGGCCAAGGCATTCGCCAAGCGCGCCGGGCCGACCGGCGAAGTCTGGCTGACCGACATCAACGAGTCGATGCTGCGTGTCGGCCGCGATCGTCTCTTGAATAATGGCTTGTCTACCCCCACCTTGCTATGCGACGCCGAGAAATTACCGTTCCCGGACAATTATTTCGACCGCGTCTCGGTCGCCTTCGGTTTGCGCAACATGACGCACAAGGATGCGGCGCTGGCGGAAATGCGCCGTGTGCTGAAGCCGGGCGGCAAGTTGCTGGTGCTGGAGTTTTCCAAAGTATGGGAGCCTTTGAAAAAGCCCTATGACGTCTATTCTTTTTCTGTCTTGCCGTGGCTGGGCAAGCAAATCGCCAATGATTCTGAAAGCTACCGCTACCTGGCGGAATCGATCCGCATGCATCCCGATCAGGACACCCTGAAACAGATGATGACGGATGCCGGCCTGGAGCGGGTTGAGTATTTCAATTTAACTGCCGGTGTGGCGGCCTTGCATACCGGCATAAAACTGTAGGAGCTCGCATGAAGAAAGTTTTGCTGATGTTGCTGATGGTGGCAACTACCTTGTCGATGACTATCTCGAATGCCGACGCCCGTCGTCTCGGCGGCGGCGGCTCGTTCGGCAAGCAGTCCTCCGGCATTTCGCGCCAGGCGCCAAGCGCGCCGTCGCAGAATTTCGGCAACGCCAATCAAGCCAAGCCGGCAGCGCCTGCCGCTACACCGTCTGCGATTCCGCCTAAGCCTGCCAGCCCATGGAAAGGTATCCTCGGTGGCGCCTTGCTGGGTCTCGGCCTGGGCGCCTTGATGTCGCACTTCGGCATGGGCGGCGCTTTCGGCTCATTCCTGATGATGGCTTTGCTGGCGGTGGCCGTGATTTTTGTGGTGCGCCTGGTCATGCGCAAGAACAGTCCGGCGCCTGCCGCTTATTCCGGGGCCAGCTCGGCGCCTAACCTGGGCGGCAATCTGCCGGCAGCCGGTTTTGACAATAATTCGTCCGGCTTCACGCCTGAAATCGGTTCCCGCATCAATTCCGGCCCGTCGTTCCAGCCGTCGGCATTGCAGGCAAGCGATCCGTCCGCGACCACACACGGCGGTCCGTGGGGCATTCCGGCGGATTTCGACGTGCCCGGCTTCGTCCGCAGCGCCAAGACGTATTTCATCCGCCTGCAGGCCGCCTGGGACAAGGCCGACATCAACGACATCCGCGAATTCACCACGCCGGAAATGTTCGGCGAGCTGCGCTTGCAATTGCAGGAACGCGGTGCTTCGCCGAATAACACAGACGTCGTGCAACTGGATGGCGAGCTGATGGGCATCGAAACCATCGGCAACGATTACCTGGCCAGCGTCAAGTTCACCGGCCTGATCAAGGAAGTGCCGGAAGCCTCGGCCGAACCGTTCACTGAAGTCTGGAACCTGTCCAAGCCTTTGTCGGGGCAGGGCGGCTGGGTTTTGGCGGGAATTCAGCAAGTGGCGGCATAAGGCCCCGTCAGGGGATAAGCCGGCTGATTTGCCGCGGTCCGGAGCATAAACAGGCTCTGGGGCTGACAAACTGATAAACTTGGACCGCCCATGAATAATCATGGGCGGTTTTATTTTATGACGATGACTTCTCCATTCAATTTCAAACCGATTACCGCGTCCGTCAATCACCTGTTGGCGCAAGAGCCGTGGGCGCAGCGTATCCTGGCCTCGCATGCCGGCAAGGTCGCCTGTTTCGACGGCGGCGCCGTCAAGCTGAGCTGGCAGGTCAGCGCTGACGGCTTGCTGCAGGCGCCGCCGGCGGATACCGATGACCAGGTGGTGAATCTGCCTAACGTCACCATCCGCGTCAACCTGGCCGACCTGCCGCTGATTGCGCAGAATCGTGAACGCGCCTTCTCCTACGTAAAGATCGAGGGCGACGCCGATTTCGCCAATGCGATTTCCCAGGTCAGCCAGGGTTTACGCTGGGATGCTGAGCACGACCTGAGCAAGCTGGTGGGCGATATCGCCGCCGTGCGCATCGTTTCCGGCGGCAGCGCGCTGATCGCCGGAGCCCGCTCGACCCATAAGAAGCTGACGGAAAACCTGGCCGAATATTTTCTCGAAGAACAGCCGATGCTGGTGCGGCCGCAGGCTGTCTCCGATTTTACGAATGATGTCACCAGGCTGCGCGACGACCTGGAGCGCCTGGCGAAACGCATCAACAAATTGAAAACCCCATGATCCTGAAATTTTTGCGAGTGCTGAAAATCGTCCGCGTGGCGGTGCGTTATGGCCTGGACGATATCGCCATGTCGGGTTTTGATACGCCGCGCATTTCCAAGCTGATCGATACCCTGATTTTCTGGCGCGACATTTCAGCCCCGCGCGGCGAGCGCCTGCGCATGGCGCTGGAAGAGCTGGGGCCGATTTTCGTCAAGTTCGGCCAGGTGCTGTCAACCCGCCGCGACCTGCTGCCGGGCGATATGGTCGATGAACTGGCGCGCCTGCAGGACCGGGTACCGCCTTTCAGTTCCGAGCTGGCGATTGCGCAGATCGAAAAATCGTTGAAAGCCCATCCGGACGACTTGTTCGCCAGCTTTGAACGCGAGCCGGTAGCCTCGGCCTCGATCGCCCAGGTGCACTTTGCCGTCCTCAAGGATGGCAAGGAAGTGGCGGTCAAGGTGCTGCGTCCAGGCATGAAAAAATCCATCGATGAAGACGTGGCGCTGATGCATATCGCCGCCGGCCTGGTGGAGCGGCTGTGGGCCGACGGCCGCCGCCTGAAGGCGCGTGAAGTGGTGGGCGAGTTCGACAAGTATCTGCACGATGAGCTGGACCTGATGCGCGAAGCCGCCAACGGCAGCCAACTGCGTCGCAATTTCGCCGATTCGGATTTGCTGGTGGTGCCCGAGATGTACTGGGATTACTGCTCGCCGTCGGTGATCGTGATGGAGCGCATGCACGGCATCCCGATCTCGCAGCTGGATCGCCTGCGCGATGCCGGCGTCGATCTCGGCAAGCTGTCGCGCGACGGCGTCGAGATTTTCTTCACCCAGGTATTCCGCGACGGCTTTTTCCATGCCGACATGCATCCCGGGAATATCCTGGTGTCGGTGGCGCCCGCTACCTTCGGCCGCTATATCGCGCTAGATTTCGGCATCGTCGGCACCCTCAACGATTTCGACAAAGATTATCTGTCGCAGAATTTCCTGGCGTTTTTCCAGCGCGATTACAAGCGCGTGGCGGAAGCGCATATCGAATCGGGCTGGGCGCCCAAGGAAACCCGGGTCGACGAACTGGAGTCGGCGGTGCGCGCCTGCTGCGAGCCGATCTTTGACCGGCCGCTGAAAGACATTTCTTTCGGCCAGGTGCTGCTGCGCCTGTTCCAGACTTCACGCCGCTTCAATGTCGAAGTGCAGCCGCAACTGGTGCTGCTGCAAAAGACCTTGCTCAATGTCGAGGGGCTGGGCCGCCAGCTGGATCCGGACCTGGATCTGTGGAAAACCGCCAAGCCGCACCTGGAGCGCTGGATGAGCGAGCAGATGGGCTGGCGCGGCTTGCTGCAGCATCTGAAAATCGAAGTGCCGCGTTATAGCAAGCTGCTGCCGCAGCTGCCGCGCTTGGCGCATCAGGCCATGACCCACATGATCGAGCCGCGCGCCGAACACAGCGGCGAGCTGATGCTGCAGCTGCTGGCCGAACAGCGCAGGACCAATCATTTCCTTGGCATCGTCGTCTATCTCGGCGGCGGCATTGCTGTCGGCGTGCTGCTGACGCTGCTCTACCTGCGGTTTGGCCATGCGATCTGGTGGTAGCCATGGCGACGCCTGAATCTCCTCCCAAGTTTGCCAGCCGCGATCCTTCGCATCCGGATTTCTGGAGCGAGCGCTTCGAGAAGGATTTCATGCCCTGGGATACGGGTGGCGTGCCGCTGGCTTTGCAGCAATATGTGCAGCGCAGCCAGCCGGCATCGGTCCTGATTCCCGGCTGCGGCACCGGCTACGAAGTGGCTTATCTGGCAGAAGCGGGCTGGGATGTGACCGCGATCGATTTCTCCGACGCCGCCGTCAGCGCGGCACGGGCGGTGCTGGGCAAATGGTCCGAGCGCGTGTTGCAGGCTGATTTCTTCAGCTATGAGCCGCCGCAGCGTCCCGGTTTGATCTACGAACGCGCCTTCCTGTGCGCCTTGCCTCCGGCCCGCCGCGCCGACATCGTCAGCCGCTGGGCCGCGCTGTTGCCGGCCGGCGCTGTCCTGGCCGGCTTTTTCTTTTTCGACGAATCGCCCAAGGGGCCGCCGTTCGGCATAGACCGGGCCGAACTGGAACGCTTATTGCATGCCGATTTCGAGCTGGCCGACGAACAGGATGTGACGGATTCGATTGCCGTATTTGCCGGCAAGGAGCGCTGGATGGAGTGGCGCCGCCGGGCGTAGGGTGGGCACGCCTTTGTGCCCACGCGTGACCCGCGCTAACCGGAGTATTAACCGACCCGTCAGCGAAATGGCATGTACATGAAGGAAATTCACGCGTGGGCACGATGTGCCCACCCTACATGACTGCTTGCCGAAAAAGCCAGTGTATGTCCGAAGGTACATACACTGGCTTTTTTCACATAATTTGCAGTCAGCTTGCTACAATTGGCGGTTTTTCGCCCTTCTGGAAATGACTCAATATGGCGCTGCTAGAAATCCGTAACGTCAGTCGTCGTTTTGGCGACTTTGCCGCAGTTGACAATATCAGTCTGTCAATTGAAGCCGGCGAATTCTTTACCCTGCTGGGCCCTTCGGGTTGCGGCAAGACCACCCTGCTGCGCATGATCGCCGGTTTCGATCTGCCGGATTCCGGCCAGATCCTGCTGGACGGCGTCGACCTGGTGGGCAGCCCGCCGGAACACCGGCCGGTCTGCACCGTATTCCAGAACTACGCACTGTTTCCGCACATGACGGTGTCGGCCAACATCGCCTTTCCGCTGAAGATGGCGAAGGTGCCGGCCGACCAGATCCGCATCCGGGTCGAGGAGGCGCTGGAAGATGTACGCCTGACCGGCTTCGCCGCGCGCTTTCCGCATGAGTTGTCTGGCGGTCAACGGCAGCGCGTCGCGGTGGCGCGGGCGCTGGTCTCGCGTCCCAAGCTGCTGCTGCTGGACGAACCTTTGTCGGCGCTGGACGCCAAGCTGCGCGAGCAGATGCAGATCGAGCTGATCAACCTGCAAAAGGAAGTCGACATCACTTTCGTCTACGTCACCCACGACCAGGGCGAAGCGCTGGCGCTGTCGCACCGCATCGCGGTCATGAATCGCGGCAATGTCGAACAGCTGGACGAGCCTTCGCGCATCTATAGTTATCCGCGCACCCGTTTTGTCGCCGATTTCATCGGCACCTGCAACCTGCTGGACGGCGTCATCGCCAGCATAGACGGCGCCGCCATGCAACTGGACGTGCCCGGCCTCGGGCTGGTGAAGAGCGCCGTGCCGCCGAATGCGGCGGTCGGCCTGAAAGGCACCCTGGCGCTGCGCCCGGAAAAGATCCATATCAGCGCCGAGATCGGCACCGACACAGCAGAGAACCATTTCAAGGGCTTCGTCAAGGAGCTGCTGTACCTGGGCGATGTCACCGTGTACATCGTGCAGACCGAAGGCGGCACCACGATAGAGGCCTTGCTGGCGAACTCGGCCGCCGGCCGCGCCAAATTCTTCGAGGTCGGCGACATGGTCGACATCGCCTGGCAATTCGACGCAGGGCACTTCTTGTATGAGTAAGGCCGCAACAAACGACGCCGCCAAACGCGGCCGCCTGGCGCGCTGGCTGATCAGCGGGCCGCCGCTGTTCTATCTGCTGCTGTTTTTCGCCATTCCCAGCCTGATCATGGTATTCGCCTCGGTGCGCTACGCCGGCGATTACGGCGGCCTGGCGCCGGTCTTCGACGAAGCCGGCAAGCTCAACCTGACGCTGGAAAACTTCCAGCGCTTCACCTCCGATTTCATCTATACCGCGATCTTCCTGAAGTCGCTGATGTATGCGGTGATCACCACTTGCTGCTGCCTGCTGATGGCTTATCCGCTGGCGCTGCTGATTGCGCGCAGCCCGAAGAAATACCGCGACCTGCTGATCCTGCTGGTGATCCTGCCGTTCTGGAGCAATTTCCTGATCCGCGTGTATGCCTGGATGATCATCCTCGGCCCGCAATCCGGCCTGACGCAAGCGGTCAACTATGTGTTGGGGCTGGTCGGGATCGAACCGGTGCGCTTGTTGTTTACGGCGTTTTCGGTGATTGTCGGCCTGGTCTACGTGCATCTGCCGTTCATGGTGCTGCCGCTCTACGCCAACCTGGAAAAGCATGATCCGGCGCTGGTCGACGCCGCCCAGGATCTCGGAGCTTCGGCCTGGCAGCGTTTCTGGCGCATCACTTTCCCGTTGTCCCTGCCCGGCGTGTACGCCGGCGCGGCGCTGGTGTTTATTCCGGCGCTGGGCATTTTTGCGGTGTCCGATATCCTCGGCGGCACCGGCAGCGACATGATAGGTAACGTCATCAAGCAGCAATTCCTGGAAACCCGCGACTGGCCGTTCGGCAGCGTGCTCTCTATCGTCCTGACGGTAGCGGCGCTGATCGCCGCCGGCATCGCCGTGCTGGTGGCAAGGCCAAGGAGAGAAATCCATGGCTAACCTGAACCGTATGCGGCGTCCGCTCGGCCTGTGGCTGGTGGCGCTGTTCGTGTATGCCTTCCTGTACGTGCCGCTGATCATCGTGGTGGTGTATTCCTTCAACGACTCGCAGCTCAATGCCGAGTGGGTCGGCTTTACGCTGGACTGGTACCGCAAGCTGTTCCATAACGAGGAGATGCTGCGCGCCGCCGGCAATTCGCTGATGATCGCGCTGGTGGCCAGCGCCGCGTCCACCTTGCTCGGCACCATGGCCGGCTTTGCCATGCATCGCTACAAGCTCAAGCTGCTGCCGCTGCTGGTGTTGACACCGATTGCGATCCCGGAAATCCTGGTCGGTGTCTCGCTGCTGATTTTCTTTGTGATGTTGAATATCACGCTGGGACTGCTGTCGATTACGTTGGCGCATATCGCTTTCTGCATCGGCTTTGTCGCCATCGTGGTGCGCTCGCGCCTGTCTGGCATGGACGAAAGCCTGACCGAAGCAGCGCGCGACTGCGGCGCCACGCCGATGCAAGCCTTCCGCCTGGTGACCTTGCCGCTGATCATGCCGGGCGTGGTGGCGGGGGCCTTGATGGCGTTCACCTTGTCGATCGACGACTTCGTGATCACCTTCTTCACTGCCGGCGCCAATGCCTCCACCTTGCCGCTGCAGATCTATTCGATGATCAAGATTGCCGTCACGCCGGAAGTAAATGCGGTTTCGACCTTGTTGATGGGCTTAACCTTGCTGCTTATAATCATCGCGTCCAAGCTTGCGCCGAACGCTTTGCGCTCAAGCTAGACAAAAGCGGGGCGGCTTCGCGCCGCCCCTGGTATTGAAGTTAACCTCCTGTACTGGATCATTCATGCGGCGCTTTTCCATCCTGTTCTTTGCAGTATTCTTTTCAACCGCAGTACATGCGGCATCGCCGAGCGATGCTTCGATAGAGGAGTTGCTGAACTCGATGCATGCAGAGAAGATCATGGATTTGATGCTGCCGGCGATTGATAAAAGCATGCATCAATCGATGGCAATGGCGACCGAGGGGAAGACGCTGTCGGCGAAGCAGCAGCAGATTCTCGATGCTTCGACCGCCAAGATGATGGCGCTCATGAAGGATGAGATGAGCTGGGACAAGATGCATGCAATGTATGTGCAAATTTATCGCGAGAGCTTCACGCAGGAAGAAATCGATGGTCTTGTTGCATTTTATAAAAGCCCCGCCGGCGTCGCTTACATAAATAAAATGCCAGCTGTCATGCAAAAAACCATGGGCCTCATGCAGACGCGGATGGCGGAGATGATCCCTAAGATGAAAGCCGCCATACAGCAGGCGGTGGAAGACGTTCAAAACAGCAAATAATGCGCGAGAGTATGAAGCGGCCAGCGGTTCCTTCTACTCTTCCGCTTTTGCTCAGATTGCATTTTCTTTATCAGATCCAAGGATAGCCATGAAAAAGCTGCTTACTATCGCCACCCTGTTGTTGGCCAGTGTCTCGGCCCACGCCGCCGACGAACTGCGCCTGTACAACTGGAACAATTACATTGCGCCGGAGACGGTGGAACGCTTCGAGGCTTTCTGCAAATGCAAGGTAGTGCAGACCTATTACGGCGACAACGAGGAAATGCTGGCCAAGCTGGCGGCCGGCGCCAAAGGCTACGACATCATTGTGCCGACCGGTAACGCGTTGGACGCCCTGATCAAGCAGCAGGCCCTGCTGCCGCTCGACAAGACGCAGTTGCCGAACCTGAAGAACGTCAACCCGGCCTACCTGAACACCGATTTCGACAAGGGCAACAAGTTTTCCGTGCCATATGCCTACACCGTCACCCTGATGGGCTATAACGACCAGAAGATGAAGGAGCTGGGCATTCCGGTGGATAGCTGGGCGGCGATCTTCGATCCCAAGATCCTGGCCAAGATCAAGGGCAAGGTCACCGTGCTGGATTCGGCCAACGAGTTGATGGGCGCCGCCCTGAAATACCTGGGCTATTCCGCCAACGACACCGACGAGAAGCACTGGCAGGAAGCCAAGGACGTGATCCTCAAGGCCAAGCCTTACTGGGCCGCCTTCAACGGCAGCAGCTACATCAAAGAATTAACTGTAGGCAATATTTGGCTGGTGCAGGGTTATTCGAATGATATTTTCCAAGCCGATGTCGATGCCCAGAAAGCCGGCCGCAAATTCCGCATCCGCCACGGCATGCCGAAAGAGGGCGCAGTGCTTGCGCTGGACAGCATGGTGATCCACAAGGCGGCGCCGCGGCCTGACCTGGCGCTGAAATTCATCAATTTCATGCTGGATGGCAAAAATGCCGCCGAGTTGAGCAACCTGATCGGTTCCGGCAATCCTAACGCCGACGCCGCCAAGTACATCAAGCCCGAAATCGCCAACAACCAGGCGATTTTTCCGGACAAGGCCGGTTTCGCCAAGCTGGAAATGCTGAAGGACCTGAACAGCAAGCAGCGGCGCGCCATCAACCGCATCTGGACCGAGATCCGCGCACGCTGATTTATCCGATGTAAAATTGGCAACGGTGGCGTCAATTCATGGCGTCGCCGCCACAAGCCGTCGGCCAAGCCCGTGTATACTGGAAAAAACCTTTATAATTCAGGGTTTTGTAAGATATTTGCGGAGTTTCACCATGCCGATTTATGCGTATCGCTGCGAAGCCTGTGGTTTTGCCAAAGATGTGCTGCAAAAGATGTCCGATGAGCCGCTGACGGTTTGCCCGTCCTGCAGCAAAGCCGAATTCAAGAAACAAGTGACTGCCGCCGGCTTCCAGCTGAAGGGCAGCGGCTGGTATGTCACCGATTTCCGTGGCGGCGCCGGGGCGACTGTGCCGCCGGCAGGTGCAGCGGAGCCGGCGGCGCCCGCGGGTACCGTGGTCACTGCGCCGGCGACGACTGCGGCCGCCGCCGGTTCGGCAGCGCCTGCCGCCAGCAGCCCGCGCCGGCAGCAGCCAGCACCAGTGCAGCCGGCAGCAGTTCCGGCGGCACGGCAGCGGCAAGCTGAGGCGGTCTACTTAGTCAACGAGTTGAACCCGGCGCGGCTGCATTGCAGCTGACGTCCGACAAAGAAAGCCATGCGTAAATATTTCATCACCGGTCTACTGGTTCTCGTGCCTCTGGCAATCACGCTGTGGGTGCTGAACCTGATCATTGGCACGATGGACCAGTCGCTACTTCTGTTGCCTGAGCAATGGCGGCCGAAGGCTTTGCTGGGCCACGATATTCCAGGCCTTGGCACCATCCTGACCCTGCTGGTGATTTTCCTGACCGGCCTGGCGACGCGCAACTTCATCGGCCGCCAGATCGTCCAGGTATGGGAAGCGGTGCTGACGCGGATTCCGGTGGTCAGCTCGATCTATTCCAGCGTCAAGCAAGTCTCGGACACCTTGTTTTCGTCCTCCGGCAATGCCTTCCGCAAAGCCTTGCTGGTGCAGTATCCGCGCCAGGGATCGTGGACCATTGCGTTCCTGACCGGGATTCCGGGCGGCGACGTCAAGAATCACCTGGCCGGCGATTACGTCAGCGTCTATGTGCCGACCACGCCGAATCCGACTTCGGGCTTCTTCCTGATGCTGCCGCGCGCCGACACCATCGAACTCGACATGAGCGTCGACGAAGCCCTGAAGTATATTGTTTCAATGGGCGTGGTTGCGCCGGAGCAGCTGGCCGGCAGGAAGCTGGTGGTCGATTCGCCGCCGGGAACCGGACCCAAGCCCGGCGCATAGAATAAGCAAGCGCTGCCGAGCCCTGCGCTGCAAGCATCAACATTAATTTAAAACATCCGTACAACATCTGAACTGCGAAAAACTGAATATGTCCATGCGAACCCAATACTGCGGCCTCACTACTGAGGTACTTCTCGGCCAAACCGTCAGCCTGTGCGGCTGGGTGCATCGTCGTCGCGATCATGGCGGCGTCATCTTCATCGATCTGCGCGACCGCGAAGGCTTGGTGCAGGTCGTGTGCGATCCAGACCGCGCCGAAGTATTCAAGAACGCAGAAGCGGTACGCAACGAATTCTGCCTGCGCATCACCGGCGTGGTGCGCTTGCGCCCTGACGGCACCGGCAACAGCAACCTGAAGTCCGGCAAGATCGAAGTGCTGGCGCATGAGCTGGAAGTGCTGAACCCGTCGATCACGCCGCCATTCCAGCTGGACGACGACAACCTGTCGGAAACTACCCGCCTGACGCACCGCGTGCTGGACCTGCGTCGCCCGCAGATGCAAAACAACCTGCGCCTGCGTTACAAGGTGACGATGGAAGTGCGCAAGTTCCTGGACGCCAACGGCTTCATCGATATCGAAACGCCGATGCTGACCAAGTCGACCCCGGAAGGCGCACGCGACTACCTGGTGCCATCGCGTGTCAACGCCGGCCATTTCTTCGCGTTGCCGCAATCGCCGCAGTTGTTCAAGCAGTTGCTGATGGTGGCCAACTTCGACCGTTACTACCAGATCGTGAAATGCTTCCGCGATGAAGATCTGCGTGCTGACCGCCAACCGGAATTCACCCAGATCGACTGCGAAACTTCTTTCATGTCGGAACAGGAAATCCGCGACATGTTCGAAGGCATGATCCGCCTGGTGTTCAAGAACGCACTGGATATCGACCTGCCTAACCCGTTCCCGGTCATGGACTTCGCTACAGCGATGACGCTGTACGGTTCGGACAAGCCGGACATGCGCGTCAAGCTGGCCTTCACCGATCTCACCGCAGTGATGAAAGACGTCGACTTCAAGGTCTTCGCCGGAGCCGCCAACATGGAGAACGGCCGCGTGGTCGGCCTGCGCGTCCCGGGCGGGGCAGCAATGCCGCGTTCGGAAATCGATGCCTACACGCAGTTCGTCGCCATCTACGGCGCCAAGGGCCTGGCTTACATCAAGGTCAACGAAAAGGCCAACGGCCGCGACGGTCTGCAATCGCCGATCGTCAAGAACCTGCACGATGCCGCGCTGGCGCAGATCCTGGAACAGACCGGCGCGCAAGACGGCGACCTGATTTTCTTCGGCGCCGACAAAGCCAAGGTGGTCAACGATGCCATCGGCGCCCTGCGCGTCAAGATCGGCCACAGCGAGTTCGGCAAGAAGGCCGGCCTGTTCGACGACACTTGGCGTCCGCTGTGGGTGGTCGACTTCCCGATGTTCGAATACGACGAAGACAGCGGCCGCTGGAATGCCTTGCACCATCCGTTCACATCGCCGAAAGACGGCCACGAAGATTTCATCGAAACCGATCCGGGCAAGGCCATCGCCAAGGCCTACGACATGGTCTTGAACGGCTGGGAACTGGGCGGCGGTTCGATCCGTATCCACCGCGCCGAAGTGCAGAGCAAGGTGTTCCGTGCCCTGAATATCGGCGCCGAAGAAGCACAGCTGAAATTCGGCTTCCTGCTCGACGCCTTGCAGTACGGCGCGCCTCCGCATGGCGGCCTGGCTTTCGGCCTGGACCGTATCGTCACCATGATGTGCGGCGCCGAGTCGATCCGCGACGTCATCGCCTTCCCGAAGACCCAGCGCGCGCAATGCCTGTTGACGCAAGCGCCGTCGGAAGTCGACGAAAAGCAATTGAAAGAATTGCATATCCGCCTGCGTACGCCAGAAGCGAAAGTAGTCTGATTTTCAGAGACAAAGCAGTCATTAAAAAGCGCGGTTTTCCGCGCTTTTTTTACGCCTCCCGAAACCGGTTTATAGTAGTGCTTTGCGTAGACCGGCTCATTGCAGCACAACCTTGCCCAGCCTGCTAAGCGTGGCCGGCCACTCAGCCGCTGGCGGCGGTGGTGTAGCATGGCTGGCATGATCTTGCGCTTGCCGGATTACGCTGACGCAACCTCATTTTTTTGCTTATTTGCATGTATAAAATTCCCGAATCGGTATTGGTGGTTATTTACACGGAAGACTTGCAGGTGTTGTTGATGCAGCGCGCCGACAAGCTGGATTACTGGCAGTCGGTGACCGGGTCCAAGGATTTCCCCGAGGAAGCGCTTGCAGCGACAGCAAGCCGTGAAGTACAGGAAGAAACCGGCATCGTGATCGCCGACGGCGGCGGCGTGCCGGCCGCCAACCTGAGCGACTGGCGGGTGGCGAATATCTACGAAATTTATCCGGTGTGGCGCCATCGCTATGCGCCGGGCGTGATCAAGAATACCGAGCACGTGTTTGGCTTGCTGGTGCCGGCTGGCATCCCGGTTACGCTGGCGCCGCGCGAGCATTTGCAATACAAGTGGCTGCCTTACCGCGAGGCCGCCGATGCGTGTTTTTCGCCGTCCAACGCCGAGGCTATCCTGCAATTGCCGCATCACCTTGAACAGTAAGCCGTATCCTCCATGAAACTGCGCATCGCAACCTACAACATCCACAAGGGCGTTTCCTCGCTCGGCAGCCGGCCGCGAGTGCACGCCCTGAAGCAGGCGCTGGCGCGAATGCAGGCCGACGTGTTCTTCCTGCAGGAAGTGCAGGGACGGCACGACTTGCTGGCGGCGCGCCACGCCGCGCACTGGCCGGAGCAGCCGCAGCATGATTTCCTGGCTGGCGATTCGCATCACGCCGCTTACGGCATGAACGCCGTCTACGATCACGGCCATCATGGCAACGCCTTGCTGAGCCGTTTCGAAATCGCTTCGCAAAGCAACCAGGATGTCTCCGACCATGCCTACGAGGCGCGCGGCATCCTGCATTGCGTCCTGAAAACCCCGACCGTCGATGTCCACTGCTATGTGGTGCACCTGGGCTTGTTCGGCGGCGGCCGGCGCCGCCAGACCGCGGCCCTGATCGAAGCGGTGCGCAGTTCTTCTCCGCCGGATGCGCCGCTGATCATCGCCGGCGATTTCAACGACTGGGGCAATCGCCTGAGCGATTTTCTGCGGGCGCGGCTGGATGTGACCGAAATATTCGATGAGCGCATCGCCAGCGCCGGCATGATGCAAGGCGTCGGCTCCTACCTGCGGCAGCTGATAGGACGCACGCCCAAGCTGAAGCCGGCGCGGACTTTTCCCGCCGCCTTTCCATGGCTGCGGCTGGACCGGATTTATCTGCGCGGCTTTACGGTAGAATCGGCGGAAGTCCTGCACGGTGCGGAATGGGCAAAACTGTCGGACCACGCGCCTATCGTAGCGACGCTCAGATTGCGTTAAACACCGTCGCCTGCGCCGGCTTCAACCATGATTTCAGAAAGATCGTCCGCATGCCGTTTCTCTTCTTGTTCGCTTTTTCCATTGCATGCGCGCGGTAAGCTTCAGCGCGGATAATCACATCACGCTGCTGCACAATGGCGCCGCCTTTTTCCCGGCGCTGATTGCCGCGATCGATGCCGCCCGCGTCGAAATTTACCTGGAAACCTACATCTTCGCCGCCGACGCCACCGCAGACTCGGTGCAGCAAGCGCTGACGCGCGCGGCGCAGCGCGGTGTCACCGTGCGCGTGATCACCGACTGGCTCGGCAGCGGCCGCGTGCGCTCGCTGTCGCTGCAACAGGAATTCGAGGCCAGCGGCGTCATGTATCGCGCTTTCAACCCGTGGTTCCGGCGCGGCGTCGCCAGGATGCATCGCAAGATGTGCGTGGTCGACCGCCACATCAGCTTTGTCGGTGGCTTGAATATCATCGACGACATGGTCTCCGATGACGATTTACGTCTGCCGCTGCCGGCGCCGCGCTGGGATTTTGCGGTGAGCATCAGCGGTCCGCTGGTGGCCACCATCCATCTTGAACTGGAAGCGCAATGGCTGCGGCTGGGCGAAATGAAATTGCTGGCGCGCCTGCAGCAATTCAAGCGCAGCCGTATCCGGCGCCCAGGCGATGCCCACGGACCGGCGCTGGCCGGCCTGGTGCTGCGCGATAACCTGCGCAACCGCCGCACCATCCAGCGCGCCTATCTGCAGGCGTTGGGACATGCGCGCCAAAGCGCCTTGCTGACCAGTCCTTATTTTGCCCCCGGCCGGAAATTGCGACGCGGGCTGGAGGAGGCTGCCCGGCGCGGGGTCGAAGTCACCTTGCTGCTGGGAGTAGGCCACTATCGGCTGCAGGATGCGGTGAGCCAGTCTTATTATCCGAAACTGATGAAGGCCGGCGTCAAGATTGTGGAATACCGCAAGACCACGCTGCACGCCAAGGTGGCGGTGGTTGACGAACACTGGGCCACTGTCGGCTCCAGCAATTTCGACGGCTTGAGCCTGCTGGTGAACCAGGAAGCCAATGTGGTGATCAGGGATGCTGATTTTTCCCGGGCATTGCGGCAGCAGATAGAGATCGGCATCGCCGACGGCGATGCCGTCGCCGTCGATGCCTTCGACAACCTGTCATGGCAGGCGCGTGCCTGGCACGGCACGGCTTTTTTCCTGTATCGCTTGCTGATGCGGGTGATCACCATCGGCAACCGCGAATGAGCGCGGCTTGCTCGCACTGAGCCCAACCGCCGAAATGAAACGGGCCGCAGCAGATGATGCAGCGGCCCACATTGCCGGCAACTACGATCAGCTAGATCTGCACCCAGGCGCCCTTGAACACGATAGGTCCGGTCGGGCCGTTGGGATTCGGTGAGCCGCCCTTCGGTTCCAGCGTCACCGCCAGCAGCGGTATCGACTGCGGCGTGGCGTTGGCCGGCAATGGCAGGCTGACGCTGCCGTCGGCCGCCAGCAGGCCGAGCGAACGCGGCGGGCCTTCCTTAGGTACTGCCCACAGCTCCAGGCTCTTGTCGGCTGCAATCGCTTGCGGTGCGACCAGCTTGACGGTCAGGCGGCCGCCGGGCGCATCGCCGGTCACCACGGCAATCGGCTGCGCCTGATCGTTGCTCAGCATGGCGATATACGAGGCTGGCGCCGGTGCCGGCAGCGGCTGCTGTTGCCGGGTCAGCAGCAGCGAGGTCAGGATCAGGGCTGCGGCGGTGGAGAACATGCCCAGGCCGCGCCAGAAGCTGATGTCTTCGCGCAGCTCGAACCAGAAGGAGCGCTGGCGTTGCGGCTTGCTGGACAGGCCAAGCTTGGCTTCTATCGCCGGCCAGACTGCTGCCGGCGGCGGCACCGGCGGCGCAAGTTCGGCCAGCGGATGCAGCCGGTCCTGCCATTCGGCTACAGCCAGGCGCAAGCCATCATGGCGCCGCAGCAGGCTCTCGAAACGGCGGCGCGCGCCGCCCTTGAGCGTGCCCAATACGTATTCGGCCGCTAGCTTGTTTACCAGGCCAGGATTGTTGTGGATCTCCATCAAATGCTCCCCAGCGTGCCAAGGCAGGCCTTGAGGCGTTCCAGGCCGCGCCTGATCCAGGTCTTGACGGTGCCGACCGGCAGTTTCATCTGTGCCGCGACTTCGCTATGCGACAGGTCGTGATAGAAGGACAGGGCAATGGCTTGCCGGTGCAAGCCCTCCAGCCGCCCCAGGCATGCCGCTAGCGCCTTCGCGTCAGCGCTGAGTTGCAGCGCTTCCAGCGGCGTCGGGTCAGCGCTTTCCATGGCGTTCATGACTTCCTTGTCGAAGGTGTCGGCATCGATCTCGACGGCGCTGTCGTTACGGCGCAGGAAATCGAAGGCCTTGTTGCGCACGATGGTGGTCATCCAGGTCATCGGGGCCGCCAGGCTGGCCTGGTAGCTGTCGGCGTTGTTCCAGACGTTGACGAAACTTTCCTGCAGGACCTCTTCTGCCCACTCGCGCTTAACTAGTATACGCAGCGCGAAGCCAAACAGTTTCGGAGAAGTTGCGTCATAGAGAGCGCGAAAGGCGGCGGCGTCCTTGCGCACGACTGCAGCAAGCCAGATCTTCAGTTGTTCCGGTTGCAAGTCTTTGGATGGCAATTCGACTTCCTTTTATGTGGACTCAGGTGCGTTCGCATTACCAGTGTGTCTTGGTTCTGTTGTCGCGCAACCAAGCAACTCTATCCGCAGATTACCGCATGGGAACTTGGGGCGCAACCTGCAAGCAGTGCTTGCATTGCTTCTTGTGCAATCGGCAGCTGGCTGCGGACAAAAAAAGCCCGCTGACAAGTAGCGGGCTTTTGGCTGCGGCTTTGTTGCTTGCTGCAGGATAGGTTTATTTCTTCAGGGAATCGCGGATCTCGCGCAGCAGCACGATATTTTCCGGATCGGCCGCAGGCGCAGGCGGGACTTCGCCGCGCAGCTTGTTGATGATGCGCACCATTTGGAAAATCACGAAAGCCAGGATGACGAAATTCAGGGCGATGGTGATGAAATTGCCGTAGGCCAGCACGGCGCCGGCTTTCTTTGCTTCGGCCAGGGGCAGGCCTGCAGCCTGGCCGTTCAGGGCGAAGTAGTGATTGGCAAAATCGAGGCCGCCGAAAATCTTGCCGACTACCGGCATGATGATGTCCTGCACCAGTGAATCGACGATCTTGCCGAAAGCGCCGCCGATGATGACGCCGACCGCCAGATCCATCACATTGCCTTTGAGTGCAAAGGTCTTGAATTCTTGCATCATGCTCATATCGCTATTTCTCCATACTAATGTTGACAGTCGGGAAGATACTGCGATCGCGACCGGATTAAAAGGACAAAATTGTCAATTCTTGTTATTTTCCACTATCTGTTCAGGATCGCACAGACTTGCTGCGGTGCAAGAATGACCATCTGACGGGAATTGTGCCAGATTTAACAGCATAATCCACGTAATTAAGTGATTTTGTACTTGACTGTACGTATTTTCTTTAAAACAGTCTCCGGCTTCGATATAATCTAGGGTTGCTAGAAGTTCCGTGCAATTTTCGTATTTTGACTGATTGGGGTTGGTATGAGTATCGAAAAGCAGGTCGATTCCGGTCGGCGTGGTTTGCTCGTCGCTACATGCGCGGCGGGTGGAGTGGCCGGTCTGGCCACTGCGGGGGCTTTTGTGTCCACGTTCCAGCCGTCCGAGCGCGCGAAAGCAGCAGGAGCGCCAGTGGAAGTGGATATTTCCGGCATTAAACCAGGCGAGATGCAAGTGTTCGAGTGGCGCGGTAAGCCCGTCTGGATCATGAAACGTACCCCCGAGCAACTAAAAGGGCTGGAACATACCGCCTCCGAAGTTGCCGATCCTGAGTCGCTCAAGCCCTACACCATGGACTTGCCCGACTATTGCAAGAACAAGTCGAACAACCGCGGCCACGTCGGCCACGAAGAAACCCTGGTGCTGGTCGGTATCTGTCCGCATCTGGGCTGCTCCCCATCTTCGAAATTCACGCCAGGCGCGCAGGCTTCGTTGCCGGACGACTGGCAAGGCGGCTTCCTTTGCCCTTGCCATGGTTCCACCTTCGACCTGGCCGGCCGTGTCTTCAAGAACAAGCCAGCGCCGAACAATCTCGATGTGCCACGCTACATGTACCTGTCCGATACCAAGATCGTCATTGGTAAAGACGAGAAAGGTGAGGCTTAAACCATGGCATTCCACGAAAAACAGCTGCCGGCCGATGCGCCCATCGCCGAGAAAGCCTTGAACTGGGTCGATGCGCGTTTCCCCGTGACTTCCACCTGGAAGGCGCATCTGTCGGAATACTACGCGCCTAAGAATTTCAACTTCTGGTACGCCTTCGGTTCGCTGGCGCTGCTGGTGCTGGTGATCCAGATCGTCACCGGCATCTTCCTGGTGATGCACTACAAGCCGGACGCTACCCTGGCCTTCGCCTCGGTGGAATACATCATGCGCGACGTGCCGTGGGGCTGGCTGGTGCGCTACATGCACTCGACCGGCGCTTCGGCCTTCTTCATCGTGGTCTACCTGCACATGGTGCGCGGCCTGCTGTACGGCTCGTACCGCAAACCGCGTGAACTGGTGTGGCTGTTCGGCGTCGGCATTTTCCTGTGCCTGATGGGCGAAGCCTTCATGGGCTATCTGCTGCCTTGGGGCCAGATGTCTTACTGGGGCGCGCAGGTGATTGTCAACCTGTTCGGCGCGATTCCTTTCATCGGCCCTGATCTGTCGCTGTGGATCCGCGGCGACTACGTGGTGTCGGACGCCACGCTGAACCGCTTCTTCTCGTTCCATGTGATCGCGATTCCGCTGGTGCTGATCGGCCTGGTGGTGGCGCATATCATCGCCCTGCACGAAGTCGGCTCGAACAATCCCGACGGCGTCGAGATCAAGGAAAAACTGGATGCCAAGGGCATACCGCTGGACGGCGTGCCTTTCCACCCTTACTACTCGGTGCATGACGTGATGGCGGTTGCTGTGTTCCTGATCGTCTTCAGCGCGGTGGTGTTCTTCGGCCCGGAAATGGGCGGCTACTTCCTCGAGTACAACAACTTCGTCCCGGCCGATTCGCTGAAGACGCCGCCGCATATCGCACCGGTCTGGTATTTCACGCCTTACTACTCGATCCTGCGCGCAGTGACTTCGGACTTCATCATTTACCTGCAAGCCGGCGTCGCCGCCTTTGTCGCGCTGCTGTGGCTGAAGTCGAAGCTGAGCGGCATCATCAAGATTGCCTCTACCGTGATCGGCGTGGCCATCATCGGCGCCATGTTCATCTTCGACGCGAAGTTCTTCGGCGTGGTCCTGATGGGCGTCTCGGTCATGATCCTGGCCGGCCTGCCTTGGCTGGATCATTCCAATGTGAAGTCGATCCGCTATCGTCCGAGCTGGCACAAGTACATCTACATCCTGTTCGCGATCACGTTTGTGGTGCTGGGCTATCTCGGCGTGCAACCGCCGTCAGCTATCGGCGGCTATGTGTCGAAGGTCTGTACTTTCATCTACTTCGGCTTCTTCCTGCTGATGCCATGGTGGAGCGCCGCGGGTACGTTCAAGCCGGTGCCGGACCGTGTTGTTTATCACCCGCACTAAGCCAGAGGATAAGAACATGACATTGCTTAAAAGCGCATTGATAAAAAAATTGATGGCGACTCTGGTGCTGCTGCCTGCGCTGGCTTTCGCCAGCGAAGAAGGCGGCTATCCGCTGGATACCGCTCCACCGCAGGGGAACAACCTGTCGGCGCTGCAGAACGGCGCCAAGCTGTTCGTGAATTACTGCCTCAACTGCCACTCGGCATCGTCCATGCGTTACAACCGCCTGCGCGATATCGGCCTGACAGAAGAGCAGATCAAGGACAACCTGTTGTTCACCACCGATAAGGTGGGCGGCCTGATGACCATCGCCATGGCGCCGAAAGACGGCAAGGAATGGTTCGGCGCCGCGCCGCCTGACCTGTCGGTGATCGCCCGCGCCAAGGCATCCGGCGCCGGCAGCGGACCGGACTGGCTGTACACCTACCTGCGCACCTTCTACAAGGACGACACCCGTCCAAGTGGCTGGAACAACATGGTTTTCCCTAACGTCGGCATGCCGCACGTACTGTGGGAACTGGAAGGCATTCGTACTGCCAAATACGAAGACGTAAAAGATCCTCATGAAGAAGGCAAGATGGAGCACAAGTTTGTCGGTTTCGAGCAGCTCAAGCCAGGCAAGATGAACAAGGTCGAATACGACGTTGCAGTCGCCGACCTGGTTTCCTATCTTGAATGGATGGGCGAGCCTGCTCAGAATACCCGCAAGCGCCTGGGCGTCTGGGTACTGCTGTTCCTCGGCATGTTCTTTGTTCTGGCATGGCGCCTCAACGCGTCATACTGGAAAGACGTTAAGTAGTTCATATCCGCGATTTTGCGGATATGCGTTTTGGGGTGAGCCGTATGGGTCTCACCCTTTTGTTTCTAAGGAACTATAAAAATGATGGTTCTCTATTCGGGTACAACCTGCCCATTTTCACAACGCTGCCGTCTCGTTCTGTTCGAGAAAGGCATGGACTTTGAAATTCGCGATGTCGACTTGTTCAACAAGCCGGAAGACATCTCGACCATGAACCCTTATGGTCAAGTGCCGATCCTGGTCGAGCGCGACCTGATTCTGTACGAGTCCAATATCATCAACGAGTACATCGACGAACGTTTCCCGCATCCGCAGCTGATGCCGGCCGATCCGCTGATGCGCGCCCGTGCGCGGCTGATGCTGTTTAACTTTGAGAAAGAATTGTTTATCCACGTGCACACGCTGGAAAACGAGAAAACCAAAGCGGCAGAGAAGAGCCACGACAAGGCACGCTCGGAAATCCGCGATCGCCTGACTACGCTGGCGCCTTTGTTCCTGAAGAACAAATACATGCTGGGCGACGAGTTCTCGATGCTGGATGTGGCGATTGCGCCATTGCTGTGGCGTCTGGATCACTACGGTATCGAGCTGTCGAAGACAGCCGCGCCGCTGATGAAGTATGCTGAGCGTATCTTCTCGCGCCCGGCCTACATCGAAGCGTTGACGCCGTCGGAAAAAGTCATGCGTCGTTAAGATGTTGCTGTTTGCTGTCCTGTATCGCCGCTGGCGCTGCAGGACAGGCCTTGCTCAGTTGTTTCTCAATCATTTGTACCGAACCAAGTAGCTGCCATGTCCGAAACCTCTACCAAACCGTATCTGTTGCGCGCCATTTATGAATGGTGCACCGACAATGGCTACACCCCCTATCTGGCGGCCAGGGTAGATGCGCACACGCGCGTGCCGATGCAGTTCGTCAAGAATGGCGAGATTGTATTGAACATCAGTTTCGAAGCCACCAGCGGCTTGAAGATGGACAATGAGTTCGTCAATTTCAGCGCCCGCTTCGGTGGCGTATCGCGCGACATCTCGGTCCCGGTCGACAATGTAATCGCCATCTATGCCCGTGAAAACGGCCAGGGCATGGCCTTTGAACCGACGGTCGCGGCCGACTCCGATATCAGCGATGCCGCCTCCGAACAAGAGCTCAGCAGCGAGCCACCAGCCTCGGTGACGCCGATTTTGACCTCTGTACCGTCGCCTGGCAGCGACACAAAACAGAATTCACCAGGAACAGACCCGGAAAAAGATCCGGAACCACCAAAAAAAGGTGGAAGACCTACCCTAACGCGAATTAAATAGGTATAATTGCGGTCTTCGCAGTTTAGCTGGCTTAGCTCATCTGGTAGAGCACCTGACTTGTAATCAGGGGGTGGCGGGTTCAAGTCCTGCAGCCAGCACCAATATCTAAAAGGCCCACCGTCCGGTGGGCCTTTTCCATTGTGCGCCCAGCATGGGCGCAATCTTGGAGGTGAAAGTCCTCCCGTAAGTTGATCACAGCGAACGAAGCGAAGCGCAACTGCATGAGGGCGACTGAGTGTGGGGAGGAAGCGTGGAGCGAAGCTGCGAGCCGATGAACAAGAATCGGATAGAAGGCGGTGCCGACCAGGGCGAGCGGGCAATGAACCGCGAAGCTCTCGTGATCAAGGGTCAGGCGGCGTAGATCCGGCGGTTGTGCAGTGAAGGATTGCGTTCTTACCTGGGGAGATCTCGCTTTGTGCCTGAAAGGGCGACGGTGTAAGCCGGAGCGAGAAGTCAGCAGAGGTCGTAGTAGTTGGCGGCATGGCCGGAGAGGCTGGAAGCTGTTGGCGAAGGACCAAAGGAGCAGAAGGGCAAGTCTGCCTGACCATCCGAAATGGATATGCTTCAGATGCCCGGATACGGGGCTCGTTACGAAAAGTGCAGCAGGTGAAGCCTGAAATACTTGTGACAGCGAAGAAACAGATCGGCCGGGTTGGGGACAGGCGAGTCCGGGTGTCATGTTCGGGTATGGGCATGACGACCTCAACCGTTTCAACCGCCCGGTGCGGACCCGCATGCCGGGTGGTGTGGCAGGGGACCGGTCAGTTATACTGACCGCCCCTATGCCGATTG
Source organism: Collimonas pratensis (assembly GCF_001584185.1). Classification (GTDB taxonomy): domain Bacteria; phylum Pseudomonadota; class Gammaproteobacteria; order Burkholderiales; family Burkholderiaceae_D; genus Collimonas; species Collimonas pratensis. The sequence goes on from NZ_CP013234.1 coordinate 797,045, forward strand.
CTCCGCAATTACGTTTTTTGCAGAGCAAGTTCTAAAGCGCATGCGCACCTATCGGCGGCTTCCGACCGAGGCTGTGTGAAAACGCATCCAGTTAGTAAACTATTTCTCGATACAAGCGTCAAATCGACATTGCATATTTGATCGAGGCTTCGATGAAACGCTTTGTCCAGGGAACGGATCGCACGCAGAGTATCCTGCTGCCAGAGCAGCTCGAAGATTACGTCAGTGAAGATAATCCTGTCAGAGTCATCGATGTCTTTGTCGACTCGCTTGATCTTGGCTCGCTTGGTTTCGGTGGCGCGAAGCCAGCGCAGACCGGACGGCCGTCTTATCATCCCAGCGTGCTGCTGAAGATTTATATCTACGGTTACCTCAACCGAGTCCAATCGAGCCGGCGCCTGGAACGCGAGGCACAACGCAACATCGAGGTCATGTGGCTGACGAGTCGCCTGATGCCGGACTTCAAGACCATTGCAGACTTCCGCAAGAACAACGGGCCAGCGATCAGCAAGGTCTGTCGTCAATTTGTTCTGATGTGCCGCAATCTCGATCTGTTTGCCAATACCGATATCGCCATCGATGGCAGCAAGTTCAAGGCGGTCAACAATCGCGATAAGAACTTTACCGACAGGAAGCTTCAGGCACGAATCGAGCAACTCGAAGCCAACATTGCACGCTACCTCGAGGAGCTTGATCGTGCCGACCGCCAGCCGGAGTTAGTGCCTGAGGCCCGCGTCTCGCATCTGAAGGAAAAAATTGCCTCCATCAAGAAGCAGATCGAAGGATTCAACGAGATCAACAAGCAGCTGCAGCAGACACCAGATAAGCAAATATCTCTGACAGATCCGGATGCCAGATCCATGGCCACGAGTGGCCGTGGCACAGGCATGGTGGGCTACAACGTCCAGACTGCGGTCGATACCAGAAATCATCTGATCGTGTCGCATGAGGTGACCAATGTCGGGCACGATCGAACGCAGCTAGCGTCGATGGCGGCACAAGCGCAAAACGCAATCGGAAAGCAAGATTTGACTGTGGTCGCGGACCGCGGCTATTTCAGCGGAGCGGAAATTCTCGCATGCGAGAAGCTTGGCGTGACGCCGCTGGTACCGAAACCTCTGACTTCGGGCAACCGGGCACAAGGCCTCTTCGATAAAACGGATTTCATTTATCTGGCGCAAAGCGACGAGTACCAGTGTCCGGCCGGACAACGAGCTATCTGGCGTTTCACAACAATCGAACACGGGTTGCGGTGGCATAAATATTGGTCGTCTGCCTGCCCGGCATGCCCAATCAAGGCGCAATGTACTACCGGCACCAATCGGCGTATCGCCCGTTGGGAACATGAGGATGTACTTGAGCGAATGCAGCGGCGCTTAAATGTCTGGCCCAATCCTGCCCGCTTACGCCGGCAGACCGTCGAGCATCCATTTGGCACGCTCAAGGCATGGATGGGTGCAACGCACTTCCTGACCAGGTCACTCCCACGGGTGAGTACTGAAATGAGCTTGCACGTACTGGCTTACAATCTGAAACGGATCATGGCAATACTGGGTACTCATCGATTGATTGCAGCCATGAGGGCCTGACGGCCTTTTTTTGCATCTCTACGAGATATTGTTCCTGCTAATTGAGCAGGCCTTTCGCAGCCGTTAAATATTTTTTTGTCGCCGTGCTCCGTGCTAATGTTTTACGTGCAGGTTCGTTTCCAAATTGGATCGAAGACGAACGCGCTCACCTGAGAAATGATTTTGCGTTTTTACACAGCCTCGACCCGAAGCGGTCCTTCGAGCTTCGCAATAGCGGACATTCGAAAATATATAGTGGGCTTCACTTTTCTGCGCACTCGGTTATCGCTTGCTGCACAAGCAAAGCCATCGCCGAGGCGTTCGAACTACCTTCCGCCCTAAGGCCCTCCACGGTGCCCCATCTATCCTGAAGCGCTTCGTCCTGGCTGACTTTGATTTTTCCGTTCAAGCTATCGATGGGTATTTCTATGCCAACGATGCCTCTCAGCAGTTTGTCGATAAAGTCCCGGGGGGCGTCTGAGACATTCCAAGGCAATCTCTGCGAGGCTTCGTGCACCGTCGTCAAACGGAACAGCAGGTCCAATAACCACGCTTCATCATGGACGGAACGGGGCATTCCGTGAGCGTGTGCTACGGTGTAGTTCCAGGTCGGGACCACTTTTCCGTGTTCAGATTTGCTGGGATACCAGCCAGGCGTGATGTAAGCGTGCGGCCCCTGAAACATAACGACTGACTGCGCCCCTTCTAGAAGCCGCTGCCAGACGGGATTGGCGCGAGATACGTGACCGAGCAGCGTGCCAAATTTTCCACGAGATTTATCCAACAGGAACGGGATGTGATTCGCGATGAGACCATCGGCGCTCGGGCACACCCATGCCCCGAATGGGTAGGCTTCCATTAACGCATGAATCGCGCCGACGTCGGCTTGCTCATGGTACTTGGGTATATACATTGAGTTCCCTATAGCATGTATGTGTTAGACGTCCCTAACGGCTGGCGCTGGCCGATAGCGTCTGTCCGCACTCAAACCTTGACTGCATCAATCAAATAAAGTGGACGTTACCATGCCGCGATGAAATGCAAATGCGGTTTCTAGGTGCGCCTTAACTACCCGGCCGAGTGATAGCTCTGGAAGATTATCCAGAGAAAAGAAATCGACACCCGAGGTTTCAGGGCCGGTAAACGGACTCGTCGTATCGGAGCACTCACATAGAAAATAAAGCTTATAGAAATCACGAGCATCTGGGTCGTACGGCCCCTTCGCTTTGTGGCGCACGTTGAAGAGTTTGGTCGCTGCAACGACCAATCCAGCTTCTTCATGTATTTCTTTGACCACATTTTCTGCCGGCGACAAACCTACATCAGCAAAGCCCCCAGGCAGCGTCCATTTACCATCTGATTTTTCTCGGACAAGAAGAATTTTATCGCCTTCAATGATCGCGCCACGAACATCCACTTTCGGAGTTGAATAGCCCTTTGCAAAGTCTGAGACAAGGTTGGTAATGCGTTCGACAGGAACGTTTCCAAGCTGAGCAAGCATTGAATTTGCGATATCAGCAATTTCCGTGAAACGTTCCCTATCGAATTCATCCTTGCAGAAATACAATGATGTCGATGCCAATGCTTGTAGACGCTTCGCATAGGCAAGCCATTGGTTTTCCATTTCCATGGTGCTTTTCCTTTTCTCGTCAAATCGACCTGAAGCTTGCGACAGCCAAAAATTGTTCAATTGCCGCACAAGATATTGATTAACGCCATTTAGGGATGAATGCTATACGGTCAGCTACATGGGGCGCACAGAGCTGCAGCCAGTAGCATACAACGATGACGTCCAGATGCCCGCTTTCGGCTGAGGTCGTCGGTGACTGCTACTGGCCGCCGGTTGCGGACGTTAAATAGCAGCAAACTGTAATCCACGTCTCGAGTGCCTCCTTGCGGCTGGATTACGATTCATTGAAAAACTAATCCGCTTGCCTGTTGCGCGACAGCTTTCCGAACTTTTCTCGGCACTTAATGCAGCGCGTCCTCACAACTGGATTTGTCGAACACCGCCGCCAGGCCGCATGCCGAGTGATACATGGCGAATGTACGATGGGCCACACCTGGCACTTCGAACAAACGATGACGTTGTGGCAGATGAGCAGCTTCGGCGGCGGCCGTCACGTAGCGGAAGTATGCGTGCCCGCGTTCTAGGCGCGTTGCACCCTGGCTTTTATACGTGCAGGACTGACCGACAGCGTCTGCGTTGGGATCATTGTCAGCGGTGCCAAGCAAGTAGACGACGTCACGCTGCAAATAGTCTTTTTCAAGCATGGCGGGCACCATTGGTTGCTGCACGTAAGCAGGCAGTCTGGCGGAGAGACCATTGTTCCATGTTCCTGCAGTAGGGCAATGAGAACTAACATCGGCAAAGCTACCGTCCGCTTGCGGTCGCCTGTCGTCGAAATACAAATAAGCCGCTGGATTGGCAACGACGTAACGGACATGGATATGGGAAGCGACGATCTCCTGCGAGGTATGACCTACCACCGCATAACGCTGCACGAACTGGCCCCCAGCAGAGTGGCCCGCCAACACAACATCTTTTAGATGAGGAAAGAGCCTTCGATCGGCAAGTCGCGTAAAAATCTGGTCTATCACTGAAAACGCGCTGATTGGGGCAGGTGATCTGGCGTCGTAGCCCTGCAACCAGTCGCTTTCTCGCCAGCGCAATGTCATAGGAGACAGGTGATGTGCCTCGACATCGACTTCTGTAAGGAATTGCGGCGTGACGAAGAGCGTGTCTGCGGCCAAGGTACCGGCACGCTGTTGTAGATCTTCGTCCGCGTCAATGTCGCGACGCGGCCAACCATGAATGATGATAACGGCTCTCGTAATATCGGGTTGCTCCAATTTCCAATTACGCGAGACGCGTATTGGTATGTCGCCTACGCCGCCTGCCGTTTGCATGGTCAGGCGGTCTTGCAGCACCACTGGTACCGGGCTGTTAACAACGTCGATTTCGACAGCACTGGCAAGGTGCGCCAAAGATGTGCAGAAGAAAAATCCTAGCATCGTGGCATGAATGAACCGCATGTCTTATCCTCTTTTTGATGGGGTATGCCTACCTACTTATCAAAGTGAAATCCTTATTGATGGCCGCTTCTGGCCGATGGCAGAAGTTGGTGAATGGCGGCTTACGGCGTACGTTGAGCCTGAGAGACTTGCAACAGATGAGAAAAACGTGCAACGAACATTCCCCATCGATTCTTATCTGACCCGGATCCATTTTCGACGCATGTCTGGCAGTGGGCGAGTAACTCACGACAGCGAGCTTGAGAAAGACGAATATTACCGGACTCCATGTAAGCGTCCATTCCACGCGCGGCCCCAGCAATGTAGGCATCTATGTAGTTAATCCCTCCTCGCTCGAGCAACTCCTGCGCCAGCTCAGATACAACGCTATTGACACCCCACGCCTCTTTTGCAAAGAGAGTTTCTGCGTTGTATAACGCTGCAATAAGAGGGAGAGGAATCGCTTCCTTGTTCGCCTCGAAGTAATCGCAGACACTTTGGCGAAAAACCATATTTTCGTCGGCAAATTCCGCGGCATGTTTGCCATTCCACGCGAAAACAATCCTTGCTTCCGATTGTGGCGAATATGTCTGAACAAACTCTTGAATGGAACCCATGGCGTGTAGGGAAGTCGAAGTTGTTTTCAGGATAGCATCAAGTTGGTGTCGTGCGGGACAGTCCGCTATTGGCCGAGGCTGTGTAAAAACGCTGTTGAGCGCTAATTCTAATCGGAAGTAAACGATTTGCGGCGATCCATGTCACACGGACAGATGACTCTGTTCGAGGTACACCTATGAAACGCTTCATTGAAGGGCGGGATCGCAGTCAACGCATTTTGCTTCCCGAGCAACTGGACGACTACGTTGCCGATAGCAACCCAGTGCGGGTAGTCGATGTTTTCGTCGATGAACTGGACCTGGTGCAAATGGGTTTCGAAGGAACAATGCCTGCACAAACAGGACGTCCGGCCTATCACCCATCGGTTCTTCTCAAGATTTACATCTACGGCTATCTCAATCGACTCCAATCAAGCCGTCGCCTGGAACGAGAGGCGCAGCGTAACATTGAACTGATGTGGTTGACAGGGCATTTGGCGCCGGACTTCAAGACTATCGCCAACTTCCGCAAAGACAATGGCCGTGCCATCTCCAATGTATGCAAGCAGTTCGTCGTGCTGTGTCAGCGACTTGGCCTGTTCTCTGAAGCGCTGGTCGCTATTGACGGCAGCAAATTCAAAGCCGTCAACAACCGCGACCGCAACTTCACCAGCGCCAAGCTGCAACGGCGCATGGAAGAGATCGCAGCGAGCATTGATCGCTATCTGACAGCCCTCGACACGGCGGATCGCCAAGAGCCGGACCGCAAGCAACTCACGACAACTCGACTGCATGAGAATATCGCAGCGCTCAAGGCGCAGATGCGAGAGCTTGAAGACATCCAATTAAAACTCCAGAAGACGCCGGATCAACAAGTCTCCCAAACCGATCCTGATGCACGGTCGATGAAGACGCGTGGTACAGGCGTCGTTGGCTACAACGTACAAACGGTGGTCGACGCAAAGCATCATCTGATTGTGGCGCACGAGGTGACCAACATCGGGAGCGACCGGGATCAACTGCACTCGATGAGCCGGCAAGCGCAAGAAGCGATTGGCACCGCATCGCTGACCGTAGTTGCTGATCGTGGTTACTTCAAAGGAGAAGAGATCCTGGCGTGCACACAAGCCGGCATCAACGTGATCGTCCCGAAGAACCTGACCTCCAATGCCTCTGCTGAAGGTCGGTTTGGCAAAGCGGATTTCATTTACGACGCACGCGCCAATGAATATCAGTGTCCCGCCGGAGAGCGATTGATCTGGCGTTTCACGAGCAAAGAGAAAGGCTTGAATTTGCACCGCTATTGGAGCTCGAATTGCCAGCAGTGCTCACTCAAATCCGCATGCACGCCAAGTCCTCAACGGCGCGTGACACGATGGGAGCATGAGTCTGTACTGGAGGCCATGCAGGAGCGGTTGGAACGAACGCCGAAGGCGATGCGAATACGCCGGCAAACTGTTGAGCATCCATTCGGCACCATCAAGGCATGGATGGGTGCTACGCACTTCCTCACCAAAACCAAGGCCCGAGTGAGCACCGAGATGAGCTTGCATGTCCTGGCTTACAACATGAAGCGGATGATCAACGTGCTGGGCGTGGGAACCTTGATGAAGGTGATGAGCGCATAGGCGCTTTTAGCGTCAGGAGATATGTTTGGAGACGGCTATTTACTCGGCCAAGGGAAATAGCCGCCGCGTTTGCAGGGCTCTCTATTATCAACAATGTCGCGTTAAAATGACGTGGATCTCGGCTCCCTTGATGGATTCAGCGTTTTTACACGGCCTCGGCCGGTTACCGACGTCCACGGCGACGCTTCCATTCGTCCACTACATCACCCATATTCTTCGCGAGTCCGTTACGTATCCAAGCCATCAGTTCGCGGTCAAATTTGAAATCCGACCCACACTGACTGGATAGAAAGCGCCGAACGTTTTGCGTGTTCTTGTAGTCGGAATCGATTTCAGTTGTGGACGATATCATCCCACCATGCCAATCAAATTTCATCTTCACACTCCATGGGTATCAAAACGCGAACAGCGGCTCCTGGCCGAGTGAGTTCAAGCGAGTGATTTAGCGAAACCACGCAAAAAATTTGTTTTGATTAATCTTATAGTTGATAATTGTAGCCATGAACGATATCCAAAACCGCCCCCCACTTCCTGATCGGCTCTCAGTCGACCCTCGCAGCCCTTACTATAATGCCGTCATATTTGAACATGATGTTGGTATTAAACTTAACGATAAAGAGCGCTTCGAAGTTGAGGAATATTGCATCAGCGAGGGATGGATTAAAATCCCGGCCGGAAAGGCGCTAGATCGGAAGGGCAACCCCTTAATGACTAAAGTAAAAGGCAAGGTCGAACCTTTCTATCGGTAGGTGCTGTTCTTTGATCCGCATTTCTTAATTTCTTCGATTCTCTGCAAGGCTGTGTGCGCTAACATTTTTTTCGATCGCGATTACACGTCCGCTTTTGGCCGATTGTAGGCTAACAAGCAGACGCCACTGCTATGACATCAATGTCTTCGGGCCCCTCTTACTACCCAACTCGCTCTCAAACACCTGGGCGAGGGTAGCAGCATCATCAATATCGGTTCCATGGGTACCGAATTCGCGCCATCAGGATCAGCAATCTACACCGGTACCAAAGGTGCCATTGATAGTTTCACCAGCGTCCTCGTCAATGAGCTTGGGCCAAAGAAAATCCGCGTTAATTCACTGAAGCCTGGCATGATCGCGACCGACAATGCGCTTGCTGCCGGCATACCGGATTCGGCATTCGGTAAGGCGACAATTGCGAAGACACCTCTTGGTCGTAGCGGTACGACGCAAGACGTAAGCGATGTTGCTGTTTTCTTGGCTTCCGATGACGCTCGCTGGATTACAGGCGCGCACATCCCCGTCGCCGGCGGATTCAAATAATTGGCGTTAGCGAAGACGTGAGCGTTTGCCTGTCAAATTGTCCATATGCGGCAGCGTTTGAGGAAACCAGCGATACTTTGCACGGTACCGGCGTGGCGGCGGATAATAGCGGCTACATCAATTTTAGAGTTACCCCATGGAAATCAAGGTCAATTTTCTCGATAAGCTACGTCTTGAAGCCAAGTTCGATGACTTCACGGTAGTGGCCGACCAGCCTATCCGTTACAAGGGCGACGGCTCGGCGCCGGGTCCCTTCGATTATTTTCTGGCCTCATCGGCCTTGTGTGCAGCTTACTTTGTGAAATTGTATTGCGTAACTCGCAATATTCCAACCGAAAATATCCGCCTGTCACAAAATAATATTGTTGATCCGGAAAACCGTTACCAGCAGATTTTCAAGATTCAGGTTGAATTGCCGGCGGATATCTCAGCCAAAGACCGCCAGGGAATTTTGCGCTCCATCGAGCGTTGTACGGTGAAAAAAGTGGTGCAAGCCGGGCCCGAGTTTGTCATTGAAGAGGTAGAGAACCTGGATGCCGATGCGCAGTCCTTGCTGACCTTGAAGCCGGCTTCTGACGTCAGCACCTATATTGCGGGCAAGGATCTGCCCTTGGAGCAAACCATCGCCAATATGTCGGGCGTTTTGGCGGCCTTGGGCATCAAGATTGAAATCGCTTCGTGGCGTAATCTGGTTCCTAACGTGTGGTCGCTGCACATCCGCGATGCGCACTCGCCGATGTGTTTTACCAATGGCAAGGGCGCGACCAAAGAAAGCGCGTTGGCGTCGGCTTTGGGCGAGTATATCGAGCGACTGAATAACAACCATTTCTATGCTGGCACGTTTTGGGGCGAAGACATCGCCAGCGCGGCGTTTGTACATTACCCGAACGAGTGCTGGTTTAAGCCTGGCCCTAAAGATGCGCTGCCGGCTGGAATTCTGGATGAGTACTGCCTGCAAATTTACAATCCCGACGGCGAGTTATGTGGCTCGCATCTGGTTGACACCAATTCCGGCAACGTACAGCGCGGTATCTGTTCGCTGCCGTATGTGCGGCAGTCGGACGGTGAGGTGGTGTATTTTCCATCCAACCTGGTCGAAAACCTCTACGTCAGCAATGGCATGAGTGCCGGTAACACGCTGGCCGAAGCGCAGGTGCAATGTTTGTCGGAAATTTTCGAGCGGGCGGTAAAGCGCGAAATTCTGGAAGGTGAAATCACCTTGCCGGATGTACCGCAGGAAGTGCTGGCGAAATACCCTGGCATTCTGGCCGGCATCCAGGCCTTGGAAGAGCAGGGCTTTCCGGTGCTGGTGAAGGATGCGTCGCTGGGAGGGGTGTACCCGGTGATGTGCGTCACCTTGATGAACCCGCGGACCGGCGGGGTGTTTGCCTCGTTCGGTGCGCACCCAAGCTTGGAGGTGGCGCTGGAGCGCAGCCTGACAGAATTGCTGCAGGGTCGCAGTTTTGAAGGCCTGAACGAACTGCCTCGGCCGACCTTTACAAGTGAAGCGGTGACTGAGCCAAATAACTTTGTCGAACACTTCATCGATTCCAGCGGTATTGTGTCATGGCGCTTTTTCAGCGCCAAAGCTGACTTCGATTTTGTGGAATGGGATTTTTCCGGTCAGGGTGAAAACTCCAATGCCGACGAAGCAGCGACCTTGTTCGGCATTCTTGAAGATATGGGCAAACAGGCCTACATGGCGGTGTATGACCAGCTAGGCGCCATTGCCTGCCGGATTTTGGTACCGGGCTATTCGGAAGTTTACCCGGTGGATGATTTGATCTGGGATAACACCAACAAGGCGCTGTTGTTCCGCGCCGATATTTTGAATCTGCATCGCCTGGACGATGACAGCCTGGAAGCGCTGCTTGAGCGTTTGGAGAACAATGAGCTCGATGAATACTCCGACATCGCCACATTGATCGGTATCGAATTTGACGAGAATACGGACTGGGGGCAGTTGACAGTTCTCGAATTGAAGCTGCTGATTCGTCTCGCCTTGCAGCAATTTGAGGAGGCGCATGAGCTGGTCGGCGCCTTCCTGCAGTACAACGACAATACGGTCGAGCGCGGATTGTTTTATCAGGCCTTGAATGTGGTGCTAGAGGTGCTGTTGGATGACGACTTGGAACTGGACGATTACGTGGTCAATTTCCGCCGGATGTTTGGCAACGCTCGGATGGACGCGGTAATGGGGGCGGTGGACGGCAGCGTGCGCTTCTTCGGCTTAACGCCAACGAGCATGAAACTGGAAGGCCTCGATAGGCACCAGCGCCTGATCGACAGCTACCGGAAATTACATAAGGCTCGGGCCAATGCGGCCGCTGCGATCCGTTAAGATTACGAGTCATGGCTGGATGCGCTGATGCCGTTCATTCCCCGGCGTTCGGCACCAGAGTTTAAAAGGCCCTCAGAAATGAGGGCCTTTCTCTTTTGTTCTGCAAAAAGTCAATTTGCAGGTTTTACAGACTTCCCTCCGCGATGGTGAACATAGGGGCGAATCGAGACAAGTTGGCCGTCAGTGGGGGATCACCGGCGTCGGGTTCGCGTAGTACTTGATCAGCTTGCCGGCCAGCCAGCCGTGGTCGTCGGTGTTGCTGAAGTTCTTGATGACGTTGGTGGTGTTACCGCCACCCCATAGAATCGCGAACACGTTGTTGCTGGCTGCCAGGGACAGCTTGCCGTTGTCGATGCTCCAGTTGTAGTTGTTGGAGAGGCTGTTGTACTCCATCAGATACTGCTTGTAGGCGGAGTTCGGCGTCAGGCAGTTGTAGGCCGTGGCGCCGCATGCCACGGCGTAGTCGCCGACGGCAGTATTGGCGTTGGTGGAACTGGCCGCGCCGGCGATCATATTGGAGAGGTTCGAGGTCAGGTTGCCATCGCCGAAGAAGTAGACCGGCGCGGTGCTGAACACGTAGGAGCCTGCAGTGCCCTGGAATAGCTCGGGCGTGGTTTCCTTGGTGTTCGGGATGTGCGAACCGGGGATCTGCCACAGCATCATCGGGATGTTGTTGTTGGCCTTGCTGAGCTGACCGATTGCCGACAGGAAGTTATCCCACGAACGGGCGTTGTATAGCGTGGCGGCGCCGGGCGACGCGCTGTCGTCCATTTCATAACGGTCGAACAGGAAGAAGTCAGGCGCGCTTGTGCCGGTGGTCGATATGGTGCCCGGCGCATTGGTGTTTAACCAGGTCGATACCGGCGTCGAAAAGGTCGCGGCGATTTGCGCGGTACTCAGGTTCTGGTGCAGCCAGAAACCCGATCCGATGGCCCACATGTTGTCTTGCCAGCCGAACGTCACGGTGCCCTTCGGCGCGAAAGTGCGGATTAACCAATTGTTGGCCTGAACCCAGCCGGCGAAACCGGCCGGGAAGGTCGGCGTCGGATAGGTCGTGGTGTTGTAGGCCGGGTTGCTGACGCAGGCATTGAACCATGCGCCGACCTGGCTGTAGGCGCTGCCGGTGCTGTTGTTGACGCTGGTGTTCCAGAACGGGTCGTTTTGGCCGTCGATGCTCCATTCCGGATAACCGTCGGCCAGCAGGGCGGTCAGGATTTGCACGGGGGTGCCGGTGTAGGTCTTGTTGAGGTAGGGCGCCGAGCCGATGCCGTTCGGATTGGAGGTGTTGGTGTAGCTCCGCGATGTGGTCATCAGGCACATCGCCTGCGCCACGGCCTTGTTCACTGCGCCGGCCGGCAGAGCGGCATTGACCGAACCGATGTAGCCGTTTTGCTGGATAGCGCCCAGCAAATCAGGATTCATCAGCAGCGAGCCGTAGTAGCTCTGTGAATTGTAGCGCACCGGATTCGACGCCAGCATGATGGCATCCGCTGCCAGGCTGGAGAAGTGCCTGCCCATGACATAGGTGGCGGCCGGATTGGAAGAGCTGAGGCCGGCCGCGCCGTTGCTGAAGTCGTCGAAATTCTGGCCGCCGCTCATCTGTGCCGTGTATTCAACGATGAGCATTGGCCCGACCGCCGTGCGTCGCTGGATAGAGCAGTACGATGCCGAGCAATCCGGCCAGGCAGGTATTGGCAAACCGCTGACACCCGAGCAACAACGAATCAGGCAGTTGGAGCAGGAGAACCGCCAACTGCGAGGCGATGTAGAAATCTTAAAAAAGGCCTCGGCCTTCTTTGCCCGCGAGCTGAAATGAGTTTTCGACTGATCGACGAGCTGCAAACGAAGGCCATCCCTGTCGCACAGAGCTGTCGTGTGCTGGGCGTTAGCCGTTCCGGTTTTTACGAAGCGAAGCGCCGCGCTACCGCGCCGGTTGTTTGCAAAGCGAGTGTCTATATACGAGCTGCTTTCGTGGCAAGTCACCAGAGCTATGGCAGCCGCCGTATGGTGACGGAGCTGTCAAACCGCGGCATTACGGCCGGGCGTTTCAAGGTTCGTCGGTTGATGCGCCAGGCGGGCTTAAAGCCAGTCTGGAAGCGCAAGTTCATTCACACTACCGACAGCAAGCATGATCTGCCGATCGCAGCCAACGTGCTGGACCGCCAGTTCAATCCGGTAGCGCCAAACAAGGCCTACGTCTCCGACATCACCTACGTGCGGACTGGCGCCGGCTGGCTGTACCTGGCGGTGGTGATCGACCTGTTCTCGCGCAAGGTGGTTGGCTGGGCTATGGCACCGAGCATGCCGGCCAAGCTGGTCTGTGACGCCTTGCACATGGCGCTTCAACAGCGGCGGCCAGACAAAGGATTGGTCGTCCACTCAGACCGTGGCCGCCAATATGCAAGTGCCCAGTACCAAGCAATGCTAGCCAGTCACGGCTTCACCTGCAGCATGAGCCGCAAAGGCAACTGCTGGGACAATGCAGTTGCCGAACGCTTCTTCCTGAATCTCAAAATGGAACGGGTGTGGCAGCGCCAATATGCCAACCACGCGGAGGCCAAGATCGATATCGCCGCTTACATCGTCGGCTTCTACAACAACGAACGTCTACATTCAGTTCTGGGCAATCTGCCGCCCTCCGTCTACGAACGGAACATGGCAGCAAAAAAACCTATCGTCGTGTCCGAATTTACTTGACCACTACAGGCATTATCTGCGCGTAGGGCGCGAGTAGAAGGTAGGGGCAAGTCCGGTATCCGGTAGCCAGCCCAAAGAAATTGTGCGGCTGTAGCAAACCTTGAGAGATCGCGATAAGGGAAACGCAAAGCTACCTGGATTTAGCCTCAACTCTCTCTCTCGCCTACCGCGCGATCAAGATTGGCATTCACGCGCAGCAACAGCGCTAGTAATTGATCTCGCTCTTCCTCGGTAAATCCCGCCAAGGCTTGCCGGCTGGCCGCTTCCATCACAGCTTTTCCCTTTGGCATCCGCCGCGAGGCATCAGCAGTCAGCGACACCAGCTGGCTGCGCTTGTCATCGGGATTGGGAACCCGCTGCACCAGCCCGTCACGCTCCATGCGATTCAGCAATTGCGCCATGCTGGGCTGCTCCACCTGCGCCAGCCGTGCCAGCTCAGCTTGCGACAGGGCGCCGCTTTTCTTGAGTGCTACCAGCACCGGCAATTGCCCCATGGCGAATCCCAACGTGCGCAGCGGGCCGTCGACTAGCCGCGTGGAAGTGCGGTAAACCTGGCCGATGAGCTTCATGGGGTTGTTCGACAGATCAATTTTCATGATGTTGACATTTCATAGGTGGCTATGTTTATATATAGGTGCCTATTATAAATGAAACTGGCCATTCTGTGAATACACAATTGCGCATCGCCATAGTCGGCGCGGGTCCGGGAGGCCTGACACTTGCCCGTATCCTCCATCTGCACGGTATCGCCACGACGGTGTTCGAGCAGGAATCTCATCCGCTGGAACGCCCGCAGGGCGGCACCCTGGACCTGCATGAGGACTCGGGCCTGCGGGCGCTCAGGCAGGCCGGCCTGATGGATGCGTTCCTGGCCATTGCTCGCTACGAGGACCAGGGTTCGCGCTTGCTGGATAAGGCGGCCAATGTGCTGTTTGAAGATCAGGACGCCGCCAGCGGTGATCGTCCCGAGGTGGATCGCACGGCGCTGCGCGCCATGCTGCTGCAGGCCTTGCCCGCTTCTTGCGTGCGCTGGGGCTGTGCCATGCGCGAAGTCCAGGCGCGCGCCGACGGCCGCTGGAATCTGCTCTTCGGTCACGGCAGCGAGGGGCCGTTCGACCTTGTGGTCGGTGCCGATGGCGCTTGGTCGAGGATACGGCCTTTGCTGTCGCCTTACCGGCCGCAATACAGCGGCCTTACCTTCATTGAATACGGTATCGACGATGTTGACCGCAGCCACCCTGCGCTGGCGCAGCTGGTCGGCCGCGGCAAGATGGGCGTTGAAGCCGACGGCAAGGAAATCATCGCGCAGCGCAATGGCGATGCGCACATCCGCGCGTATGCCATTTTCCGCGTGCCGGCCGACTGGGCCGCGCGCCGTTTCGACCTTGCTTCACCCGCAGCCATGCGCGTGGAGCTGATCAAGGAGTTCGACGGTTTCGCTCCCGAGATACTTGATCTGTTCAGGGCCAGCAACGATCACTTCGCTATTCGTCCGATCTGTGCACTGCCGGTGGGACATTGCTGGCCCAGCCGGCGCGGCCTCACGTTGCTTGGCGACGCTGCGCATGTCATGTCGCCATTCGGCGGCGACGGCGTGAACAACGCCATGTTCGATGCCGCCGAGCTGGCGCGCTTGCTGATTGAGCGCGCCGACTGGGCCGAAGCGGTAGCTGAGTACGAGACGCTGATGTTTGCGCGCATTGTCGAATCTGCAGAGGGCGCGGCGGAGGGCGCCGCAACCCAGCTGTCGCATGTCGGTCAGGAGCTGACATTGGCAATGTACAGGAGCCATGCCGGCTGGAATCAAGATGAAATTCATCCTTTTGCTTAAGAACGACGTCGCATATCAGTCTTTTCAAGAGGACTTCCAGTCACATCAGAAGTACGCCTTGGCGCCTGCTTTGAGGATCGGTTTCAATGCGCGTATCGGCATGACCAGTTGCGGTCCCAGGCACACACCCATGGCGTGGCCGATGCCGGAAACCACAAAAGAAATCTTGTCCGGCTCGTCAAATTCGAAATCCAGGTATTCCGGCAGCACATCGCTGCAGTCCGTATCCTGATCCGGGCTATTCCGCTTCTTCTCTGACTTCACTTTTCTGCTGATGAAATTTGCAAGGACGGGATCGATCTCCGAGCCGTCTTTGCTCTTGGTCCGGACTGGAAACAGGCGGTTGAAATCCAGGTAGCCGCCTTGGACCAGGTCCAGCGTAAACGGATCGTAATGGTTGTTCGGATGCGCTCCTCCGCAAAAGGTGCTTCCCGATTCGACGACGCTCATCAATGTGGCCGACAGATAGCGCACGCCGATTGTTTCCGAATCATAGTCTCCCAGGCTGCCGGCGGCAGGCCCGTCCGAGGTGTAGAGCGTGGCCTTGCATTCCAGCGCCGCCAGGCTCATTTGCCAATGGCGCTGTTCGAGAATCTGATTGACGCTTGCCAGGACTTGCGGATCGGGATGGCGGGTCAGCCGTGGATAGGCGAACTTGGTGCGTGGATCTGTCGCCATGCGGTAGCCGACGTTCTTGCGCAGGATTTCTGGTCCAAGCTGCAGCGGCAATTGCATTTTCAGGTAATCGTAGGGCGTGTTCTTGAGCGAAATCGCCGTGCCATATGCGATATTGCTGCCTACGCCTGGCGTGATGGCGGCAGTGACGGCCTTCACGCCGACCGGCTTGACGGCATCGGGGTTGTAGCTGCCTACCTGGTGCAATTCAAAGGCAAGGTCTTTATTGGCCTTGGCGTCATGCCAGCTGCCCTGGTAGGTATCGCCATTGATTTTTCCATGCCAGATGCTGCGCGGCTTTCCCGTGGCAGGGTCGACGAATATCGGCCGGCCGCTATTGTCGTCGGCAGCCAAGGGTTCTCCATTCTCAAGACGCGGCAGGGCTTCCTTGAGCGATGCGAGCGTGCCATGCAGGGGAATGTCGACGCCATGACGCATATAAAAGTAGCGGCCGTCATAGCCGTCGGCCTTATTTTCGAGCTCCAGCACGACTTCAGCATTTTTCCCCAAGGTCCCTTTGAAAACCATGCGTTCGCCGGCGACGGCGGTACCGGCCGCCGCGCATGTCAATGCGCCAAG
This sequence comes from Collimonas pratensis, assembly GCF_001584185.1. Taxonomy (GTDB): domain Bacteria; phylum Pseudomonadota; class Gammaproteobacteria; order Burkholderiales; family Burkholderiaceae_D; genus Collimonas; species Collimonas pratensis. Next base: position 813,267 of record NZ_CP013234.1, read on the forward strand.
GATGATGCTGTAACGATAGAGTGTTTTCATTGTCGTGGCTGGTAATTGATCAAGTGAAGCAGGGAGCAGTGTCAACGCAACGCTCCGCAGCGTCGGCTAAAAGAGTGTAAGGCGCTTTGCCTGTCGGCGGGCGGAAAACAGGCCGATAAATCATGTCGAAAATTCTATCTTTAAATGTTACTGTCTGGTCGACACCGTGAAAATAATTTGCAGCCAAAACCTGAGGAGGGAAGCCGTTCATGAGGAAAAAATTCCTGAAGACGTCCAGTGCACTTGCCATGGCATTGCTGGGACTGATGCTGTTGTCCACAGGATGCAGCGGCGGCGGCGAATTGCAAGCGGGCGCGGCCCCGCTTAGCTGCGCGCAGCTAAGCGGCATGGCGATAGCGGCCACGGCCATCGGCTTGCCGACCACAGGCGCAATCGTCATTGACGCGCACAGCGTGCCGCCTGCCGGCACGGGGGCAGCCGCAATCGGCGAATACTGCCAGGTCAAAGGCGAAATCAATCCTGTCGATCCTGCCGCACCGAAAATCAAGTTCCAGCTCGACCTGCCAGGCGCCTGGAACCACAAGGCGCTGATGTTCGGCGGTGGCGGCTATAACGGTACTGTTCCTGATGCCAGCGGTAACGTTCCCGCCGGTCCGCTGGACATGCCAAAGCCGCTGGCGCGCGGCTATGCAACCTTCGCCAGCGATTCCGGACACCAGGCCAACCAGTTGGGCAGCCGCGACGGTTCGTTCGGACAGAACGATGAGGCCTTGCAAAATTTCGCCGGCGACGCGCTCAAGAAAACGCACGATGTCGCGCTGTATCTGATCAAGCAGTATTACGCTGGAGCGCTGCCGCAAAAATCCTATTTCGCCGGCGGCTCGACCGGCGGCCGCGAAGCATTGGCGGTGGCGCAGCGCTGGCCGCAGGATTGGGATGGCGTGATCGTGCTGTATCCGGCGTGGGCGGCCGCCAGCCTGGATTTGCAGTTTGGCCGCATCACGCGCGCTTTTGCCATGCCGGGCGCTTATCTGAATCTGGCCAAGCGCAAGGTGCTGTATGACGCCGCGCTGCAAGCCTGCGATGCGCTGGATGGCGTCCGCGATGGCCTGATCAGCAATATGCAGGCATGTAACGGCAGTTTTGATCCGGCCACGGCAACGCTGAATGGCGCGCCGCTGCGCTGTGCTGGCGGCATCGAAGCGGTTGGTAATTCGAGCGACAACTGTCTGTCCGATGCGCAGATCGCTGCCTTGAAAACCTATGGTACTGCCATCTCGTTCAATTCTCCTCTCGGCAGCGGCGAAACGCAGTATCCCGGTTTTAATGTGTGGGGCGCCGATCTGGGCCTGGCGGGCGATTCGGCGGCGCAGAAAACGGTCAGGCTGCTGGCCATGGGCGACAGTCAGCCGGCCCAGCCGATGCCGACCGATGCGCCATACTGGGCGACGTTCTGGGATCAATGGGTAAAATATTTCGTCACGCGTAATCCGGCGTCTGATTCCCTGTCGTTTGATCCGCAGCAGCCTGGCGCGTGGAAGGCGCGCGTCGACCAGCTCACGATCCTGCAGGATGTCAACAAGACGGATTTGTCGGCCTTCAGGGCCAGGGGCGGGAAAATTCTGATGGCGCATGGCATGTCGGATGCTCTAGTGAGCACGCGTTCCAGCGAAGATTATTTCCGTCGCTTGCAATCGACGATGGGCAGCGCCGAGGTTGCCGGCTTTGTGCGCTACTACGAAATTCCCGGCTACGGCCATTCATTGTCGACAGTTTTCAACGCGGCATGGGATTCGCTGACGGCGCTGGAGAACTGGGTGGAGCAGGGCAAGGCGCCGGTATCGCAGGTCGTCGCCGATACGGCCGGCATTCCGGGCCGCACCCGCCCGCTATGTGAATTCCCTGCGTGGCCGAAATATAGCGGCGCGGGCGATATCAACCTGGCGGCGAGTTTCAGCTGCGCTACGCAGTAGCCTGCTGAGCGTTGTGCAGTTTCTTGAGGAAGCGGTCCATGTGCGGATCGCTTCTTGCCAGCGGCACCTCGGCGAACCGGAACCAGCGCACGGCATTGAATTCGCTCTCGTCGAAATGGATTTGCTGGCTGCAGCTGGCGCGCACGATGTACCAAAGCGAGACGTCAGTGTGGCCTGCGGTGAGTCCGACGGTTGTGGTGACGGTCAGCAGCAGGGGCGGCTGGATGGCGTGCGAGGCGGTAAAGCCAAGCTCTTCTTCCAGTTCGCGCAGTACGGTGGCGCGCGGGTGTTCGCCTGCTTCTACATGGCCGCCTGGCGGTAGCCAGAGTTGCGCATTCTTGTGATCGACCAGCAGCACGTGGCCGTCGTCCACTACGGCAAAGTAGGACACCAGGTGTTTGGGTGGTGTCGCCGGTTTGGCCAGGCGGCACAGCTCCGCACCTGAATCAAGCCATGCCAGGGCTGCGGCGATCTGCGTCCGCTCCAGGGCGTCGAGAGGGTTGATGGATGAAAACTCAGTGCGTATCTGCTGCCGCAGAGCGGCGGCATCTGCCGTGTGATTAAGAGGCATCTACTCAGCCTTTGCCGGCGATGGCAGCGAGCAGATCGACATACGCGCCTTCGATCAGCTGCGATGGCTGAATCCCGAGCCGCGCCATCAATGCATGCGCTTCCTGCATGCCGGCATCCGGCGTTTCGTGTTCCTCCAGTACGACCTCCAGCTCCATGAAGTTCCCCAGGCCGGCGACTTGATCCAGGTGGATGCGGGTCCTGCCGGCCAGGAACAGGGTGCGCTGCTTTTGCACGCGGCCGGCCTGGCCGTAAGCCAGCGTCAGGCATTCCCGCAATGTGTCCGGAGCCGGGGCAGGTGAGATGACATAAAACGATTCCTTCGGTCCCTGCTGATCGGCGCGGCTGTAATAAATCAGTTCGCCGTTGCCGTCGGCAAAGGTGCGTAGTTTCAGCCGGCCGCTGGCGCAGCTGAAGAAAGTGTCGTCCTGGGCGATGTGATAAGGACCGTCGCTGCCGATAGCCGCCGCGCTGGCGGCGAGCACTTCGATGCTATCGACGCGCGCCTTGATTTCTATATTGCGTGGCATGGGTTCTATGCTGGCGGTAAAAACGCCAATTTAACATAGAGACAGCAGCGCCTGAATCCCGCCTCTCCCGACGCAGATCTTTATCGGAAACGGGATTCAGTTGCTGCTGATAACGCTAACTGCGTCGCCCTGGCAAAAGCGCTTACTGTGTTTTTTTGGTGCGCGCAATCGATCCGCTGCTGGCGTCTTCCTTGTATGCATACGCCACCTTGCCATTACGGATCTCACCCATGACGATCATGTTGAGCGCAATCGCCTCATGGTCGGTCGGCGAAAACGGCTTGAAGTAGCGCGAGACGACGGTCGACGTGGTGTGCACCTGCAGGTTCTCCAGCGCATCCTTGACTTTGACGCCATCTACCGAGTTGGCCTGGAAGATCGCCAGCGTGATCAGGCGCAGGGCGTCATAGGTTTGCGCCGCAGCCACGGCCGACGGAATGTGGTTGGTCTTGTTCACGTTACGATAGGTCAGCGAGAACTGGTTGCTGACCGAGCTCAATTCGTTTTCGATGAAGGTCACCGAGCTGCGCACGCCTTCCGCGCCCTGGCCGGCCTTGTCGATGAAAGTTTGTTGCGACATGCCCCACGGACCGACGATCGGCAACCTGAGTTTCAGCTTTTCCGCGCTTCTGACCACCATCGCGCCTTCGGGAGCCAGGCAGTACATCACGACGGCCTGCGCGCCGTTGTCCTTGGCGTGCTGCAACTGGGTGGTCATGTCCTGGTCGCCGACCTTGAAGCTTTCCACCAGCACCGGCTTGATATTGCGGCGTCCCAGTTCGGTCAGCATGCTTTGCTTGCCGAACTGGCCGTAGGGGCTGTCGTCATGCAGCAGGGCGATCTTGTCGATCTTGCGGCGGTCGATCACATCGTTGAGGATCACGATCGGCTGCAGCGCGTCGCTGGCGGCGGTGCGGAATATATAGCTGACAGGATAGGCGGGCGCCATGAATGACTTGGTGATCGCAGCGCCAGTCGCGCCGGTGACGATCAGCGGGATCTTGGCTTCCTGGAAAATTTTCGCAGCGGGCAAGGCGACGCCGGTATTGCCAAAGCCGACCACGGCGACTACGCCGTCTTTCTCGATCATCTCCTTGGCCATGGCGGCGCCGATGTCAGGCTTGGCATGATCATCGCGCTCGACCAGTTCGATCTTGCGGCCAAGTACGCCGCCGACCTGGTTGATGTCGGCCAGGAATACCCTGGCGCCGCCGATCATGCTTAGCCCCATGTCTTCCGAGGGGCCGGTGATGGGGCCGATGACGCCGATTTTGATGGGGGGCAGTTCAGCCCATGCGGCGGCGCTGAATCCTAAAGTTGTGAGGCAAAAAATGACGCTGCTGATGCTACGGTGTGGCATTGCGATCTCCTGGAATAGTCATTGTTTTAGTTTCCGCTGAGAAATATACATCAGGGTGGCGTGCAGCGCCGGATTTTGACGCCTCAAAATCAAAATATAACGTGGGAGGCGGTTGCTGCCGCCAGATAGGAATGCCGCCGGCAGGGGGCAAATTGGCGAATCAGGCGGCGGGGATCAGCCCGGCTGCGCGCTTGTCTCATTTTTGCACTGATGAAACAGGGCCTGCCGCAAGCCTGCCCGCAGCTTGCGCGGGTCCGGCGTTCCCGCCTTCCGGCGGCGGTCGTTTTTGGTTGATTACGGCATGTTTTGTAAGGTAACATGCGGGCCTGTTTAAGCTTTGGCGCGGCGGCAGAGGCAGTTTCAATTTGCAGCCGGCGCCAGGTTTCACTAAGCCCTCCGCCATGAGGGCTTTTTATTTTGACTCGCAAAATATTGTCATTTGCGTAAAATCGACCTTGCTGATTTCCTTTGGGCAATTTCGCAGGTGCATGTCGACACAAAACAACACAGCTGAACAGGCGCGGACGACGGGACGGCAAATCCTTTGCCTGGCTCGCAACGGCTTTAGAGTATTTTTTGTATGGTTAACGGCAAGATACGGCAGGATACGCAAATGAAGAAAATGAAGGCAACGACTTGGATTCTGATCGGCATGGTGTTGGGCATCGTGGCCGGATACATCTGCCACAACCTGGCGCCGGACGAAGCGGCTGCGAAGGAAATCGCCGCGTATTTCTCCATCATCACTGATGTGTTCCTGCGGTTGATCAAGATGATCATCGCGCCTCTGGTGTTCGGCACACTGGTATCCGGCATTGCCGGCATGAAGGATAGCAGTTCGGTCGGCCGTATCGGCGTCCGCGCCTTGGGCTGGTTCATTATCGCTTCCCTGTTGTCGCTGGCGCTGGGCATGCTGTTTGTCAACGTGCTCCAGGTCGGTCATGCGCTCAACTTGCCGCTGCCGGCGCTGGGCGCCGACACCAAGCTCAATACCAGCGGCTTTAACCTGAAGGATTTCATCTCCCACGTGTTCCCGAGCAGTTTCGTCGACGCCATGGCGAAGAACGAAATCCTGCAGATCCTGGTGTTCTCGCTGTTCTTCGGCTTTGGCCTGGCGTCGATCAAGGGCGAGTCGGCAAAAGTGGTGACCGCGGCGGTAGACGGCCTGGTGCATGTCATGCTGAAGGTGACCGATTATGTGATGCGCTTTGCGCCGCTGGGCGTGTTTGCCTCGATCGCCGCCGTGATCACGGTGCAGGGTTTCGGCGTGCTGGCGACCTACGCCAAGTTCCTCGGCGGCTTCTATGCCGGCCTGGCCACGCTATGGGCCTTGCTGATTGCGATCGGCTTCATCTTCCTGCGCGACGGCATCTTCATTCTGCTGCGCTTGCTGAAAGAACCGATCATGCTGGCCTTTTCCACCGCCAGCAGCGAAGCCGCCTATCCGAAGACCATGGAACAGCTGGAAAAATTCGGCGTCAATAACAAGATCACAGGCTTTGTACTGCCGCTCGGTTATTCCTTCAACCTGGACGGCTCCATGATGTACCAGGCGTTTGCCGCCTTGTTCGTAGCCCAGGCTTACAACATCGAAATGTCGTTTGCCCAGCAGCTGACCATGCTGCTGGTGCTGATGGTCAGCAGCAAGGGCATGGCCGGCGTACCGCGCGGTTCGCTGGTGGTGGTGGCGGCCATCCTGCCGATGTTCCATCTGCCGGAAGCTGGCATCCTGCTGATCATCGGCATCGACCAGTTCCTCGACATGGGCCGCACCGCCACCAATGTCATCGGCAACGGCATTGCCACTTCGGTGATCGCCAAGTGGGAAGGCGAACTGGACGAAGACGCCGGGCGCAAGGCCCTGGCCAGCAGCAATGCTTGAGCAGCAAGAACTCAACCGTAGGATTTCAGATACAGCGCCCCCGGGGCGCTGTTTTTCATTGGGGAGTATGCTAATTTACAGGCTTGCGGTTTCCTGCAATTAACCTGAAAGCATCCTCTGATGACAGAACTGCGTATCACCACCGAACCAGCCGAACTGGATGTTCCATTGATTCATCGCTTCCTGTCCGAGGAGTCGGCATGGGCCCGCGGCATTCCTCTGGCGACGGTGCAAGAATCGATCCGCCATTCGCTGAATTTCGGCTTGTTTGCCGGCGCCGGGCAAGTGGCTTATGCCCGCGTCGTCACCGATTACGCGACGTTTGCTTACCTGGTGGATGTGTTCGTGCTGGCCGAACATCGCGGCAAGGGTTACAGTGCTGAGCTGATGGCCGCGGTGATGGCGCATCCGGGGCTGCAGGGACTGAGGCGCTTCCTGCTGGCGACCAGCACCGCGCATGGCCTGTATGCCAAATTCGGTTTCGCCGCGCCGGCCAAGCCGCAAGCGCTGATGGAACGCTTTACGCCGGATGCCTACGTCAACCGGGGCTGATGCCAGCCCGCGCGCCAGCTTGAGTTTTTACGTCATTACCAGCGGTCCGATACTTCACACGAGCACACCATGTATATCCCTAAACATTTTGACGAACCGAGAATCGAAATCCTGCACGAACTGATACGTGCGCGTCCGTTGTCGACGTTGGTGACGTTGTCTTCGGAAGGGCTCAACGCCAACCACGTCCCGATGCTGCTGTCGGCCGAGGACGGTCCTTTCGGCACCTTGCACGGACACGTGGCGCGCGCCAATCCGGTCTGGCAGGATTTCCGCAAAGAGGTGGAAGTGCTGGCGATATTCCACGGCCCGGAAGCCTACATCACACCGTCCTGGTATGCGACCAAGGCCGAGACCGGCAAGGTGGTGCCGACCTGGAACTATGCTGTCGCCCACGCCTACGGCACGTTGCGCATCATCGACGACGCCAGCTGGCTGCCGGCGCACCTGGCGGCGCTTACCGCGCATAACGAAGCCGCTTTCGAGGCGCCCTGGCTGCTGTCCGACGCGCCGCAGGAGTATACGGAAAAGCTGATGGGCGCCATCGTCGGCATCGAGATCGTGATTACCCGTTTGTCGGGCAAATGGAAGGTCAGCCAGAACCAGCCGGCGCAGAACCAGGCCACGGTGATTGCCGGTTTGCGCAGGCAAGGCGACGACGAGTCGCTGGCGATGGCGGCATTGGTCGAGGCGGGCAGGGCCAAGCGTTAAAACTCGGATCGGTGGCGGCGATGCGGTAATATCGTCGCCATTCCGTAAAATCCGCTTGCACGGCATTGCGCCGGTATTGAAAATCCATGTCACGTAAACCACTAGCGCGCGCAGTAGCCGAGCATTTCACTCCCAGTTCAGGCCATCGGTTTTGGCTCGGCCTGACGCTGCTGGCCGTGGCAGCGGCGCCGCTCGCCGCGCAGGCCGACGATGTCGAGGAAGAAAGTTGGGGCGTGCACGGCCAGGCTACCTACATCTGGCAAAAGAAGCCCTCCTTCGACGCCGCCTATTCCGGCACAAACAGCTTGAGCAGCGCCGCCGAAAAGGGCTATTCCTTCTCCGGCACCTTGTTCCTCGGCCTGCGGCCCTGGACCGGCGGTGAGCTCTACTTCAATCCGGAAGTGGTGCAAGCGGTGCCGATGTCCGGCCTGACCGGGCTGGGCGGGATGATGGATTCCGAATAGCAGAAGGGCAGCAGCCCCAACCCCACTTTCTACCGTGCGCGCTTGTTCCTGCGGCAAACCTGGGGCTTTGGCGGCGGCAAACAGGCGCTCGAATCGGCGCCCAACCAGCTGGCCGGCATGGTCGACAAGCGGCGTCTGGTGGTTACGCTGGGTAACCTGAGCATTATCGATATTTTCGACAGCAATGCTTACGCCCACGACGGCCGCACGCAATTCCTGAACTGGGCCTTGTCCACCTATGGCCCTTACGATTACGCCGGCGATACCCGCGGCTACACCTGGGGCGGGGCGGCGGAATATTATTACGACGACTGGGTGCTGCGGGCCGGCAGGTTCATGGTGCCGCTGGAGTCGAACGGCCAGCGCCTGGATACCCGCATTACCAAATATCATAGCGACCAGGTCGAGCTTGAACACGATCACGTGATCGGCGGCCAGTCCGGCAAGGTACGCCTGCTGGCTTTCCGCAGCAAGGAGATCATGGGCAGCTTTTCCGATGCGCTGGCGTATGCCGCGCTCAACGGCGGCACGCCGGATGTGGCGCTGGTGCGCAAGGAGCGCATCAAGTACGGCTACGGCATCAATCTCGAACAGAGCCTGGGCAACGATATCGGCGTCTTTGCCCGTCTCAGCCGCAACGACGGCAAGACTGAAACCTATTCATTCTCTGAAATCGAACGTTCCATGACCGCCGGCGTTTCCGTGAAGGGCAGCAGCTGGCATCGCGACAACGACACCGTCGGTTTCGCCGTGATACAGAACGGCTTGAGCAAGGCGCACCAGGAATATCTGGCGGCCGGCGGACTGGGGGTGTTTATCGGCGACGGCCAGTTGAACTACCGGCCGGAGCGCATCATGGAAGCCTATTACAGCTACAGCCTGTCGAAAGCGGTTTCGCTGACGGCGGATGTGCAGCGTTTCTACAATCCCGCCTATAACGCTGACCGCGGACCGGTGACGGTAGGATCGCTGCGGCTGCACGCGGAATTCTAGGCGCGCAGCCGCAATCGGTTTACGCTTACGGCCGCCTGGGCTGTCCGGGCCGTAAGCGCCTTTCAAGCTACTTCAGCGCCATCGAAAACACATGCATCACTGCGCCGTTGTCGGTCTGGTAGGGCAAAGTGATGCTCTTGACCGTGCGCTTCTGGTCGAGCTGCGCATCCCAGTAGTAGACGTAAGCCTTGGTGCTGTCGCTATTGCCGTTCTGGTCGACCCGGTGGGCGCTGGTCAGGGCGATCTGGTTATAGCTGCCGACCTTGGCCGAGCCGCCGCCCAGGGTCCAGTCGTCGAAGCGCAGGTCGAAGCTGACCTGGGTGTTGTCGGTATAGGTCACGTTCAGTTTGCCGGTAGGCGCGCTCGAGGCATTGGTCGAGCTGCCCAGGATGGCGAGGGTGCCGGCTGCCTGTGGCTTGGCCAGGGTAATGGTCTGGCCCTGGCTGACCATATTGTCCAGTCCGAGCTTGCCGTCCGGCCAGCTGAACTGGATGCCGTTGAAGCTGACGCTGCCGCCCGGGCTCGCTCCGGCTGCCGCCAGTGCTTGCGAAGAATAGCTCCAGCCGCCCATGTCGTAGGTATAGCCTTCCAGTCCGCGCGTGGTTTTCTGGCCATCGCTGCCGATGCCACGGTTGTTCAGGGCGTCGCTCAGACTGGTGAAACCGTCGAGGCCGAAGGAAGGCATCTTGGCCGCCGAATCCTGGCCCCATTGCGACTCGCTTGCCGCCAGCGAGAAATGCAGCGTGGAATTATCCTTCAGATCCGTCAACCATAGCCACGGCATGTCGAGCGCCTTGCCGTTCAGTTTCAGGCTCTGCACATAGGGCGAGTTGGTGGCGGCGCCGTTGGCCTTGATCATCAGCTTCTTTTTGCCGTCGGCCCGGTGGATCGTCACCTTGTCGAACATCGGGCTGCCGATGGTCAGGCCGCCGACGGCCTGGATTTCCGGATACAGGCCGATGGCCGCCCACACGTACCAGGACGAGACCGCACCGAGGTCGTCATTGCCAGGCAGGCCGCCCGGACCATCCGAGAACACGGTGTTGACCACGTCGCGCACCACCTTTTGCGTACGCCACGGCGCGCCGCTCCAGTTGTACAGCCATGGCGTGGCGAAACTGGGCTCGTTGCCCATGTAGAAATTGGGCAGGTTCATGCCGGCGTTAAGGTTCTGGAAGAAGGTGTCGAGGCGTGCGATGGCGGCCGCATTGCCGCCCACCAGCCCGAACAGGCCGCGCGCGTCGTAGGCTGACATCCAGGTGTATTGCTCGGCGTTGCCTTCCACCATGTCGGCGTTCGGTTGCGGATTGAGCAGCCAGCTGCCGTTGCGATAGCGCGGCAGAAGCTGCTTCCGGGCCGGATTGAACTGGTTTTTCCAGTTGGCCGAACGGCTCAGGAACAACTGGTAGTTGGTGTTGTCGCCCAGGGCTTTGGCCAGCTGCGCAGTGGCGAAGTCTGCCGTGCTGAATTCAAATGTCAGCGAACCGGCCCACCAGCCGTTGTCCATGGCGGCATAACCGTGCACCAGGTAGTCGTTCATGCGGTCGACACTGTCGCGCACGTGGTCGCCGGTGCATTGCACATCGGCCTTGTTGCCGACCAGGGTCATGTAGTCGAGCGCTTTCCTGGCGTCGAAATTGGTGGCGCCGAAGGCATAGCCGCCCATGATGGTGGGCACGCCAGAATCGCCCGGCATGATGCCGGCGTCGACATTGATCGGCGCCCAGCGCGGGATGGCGCCGCACTGGTCGGCGTCGTTCACCAGCGATTGCATCATGTCGCTGGTTTCCTTGGGAAACAGCATGCCGTTCAGCGGAATCAGGCTGCGATAGACATCCCAGTTGGAGTAGTTGACGTACTGGGTGCGGCCATCCTGCACCTTGTGGGTTTTCTGGTCGAAACCGAGGTAGTCGCCGTTGACGTCGCTATTGGTGTTGGGCGACAGCAGCGAGTGATACAGCGCGGTATAGAACTTGCGCTTCTCGGTATCGCTGCCGCCGCTCACCTGGATCGTGTTGAGGCGCTTGTTCCAGGCGTCGTCGGCGGTGTCGCGCACGGCGTTGAAATCCCAGCCTGGGTTTTCCTGCTCCAGGTTCTTCCTGGCATTGTCGCTGCTGACATAGGACAGGCCGATTTTCATCAGCACCGCCGGTTTGCTGCTGGCGTCGAAGCTGACGTTGGCTTTGCCGTTGTTGATGGTGGCGCTGATGTTGCGGTCGAATTTGGCGTAGAAGTACAGCGTGTAAGTGCGCGCGCCGCAAAAATTGCCGCCGACGGTGGAGCCGGACAAGCCGTCCTTGCCTTCGGTCTTGATGACGCCAGTGGTTGAGGCGATGGTGTTGGTGCGGGTGGCGTTGAACACCAGGTATGGCGTCTTGTTGGCGCTAGCGATGGCGGATTTGGCAGGGAACGTGAAGCGGCCGAAACCGCTTCTGGTGGTTGCCGTCAGTTCAGTGTTGATGCCGTCGTTCAAGGTCACCTGGTAATAGCCCGGCCGCGCCGTTTCATTCTTGTGGTCGAAATTCTCTTTGGCGTTGACGCCGACCGCACCAGGGTCGAAGGTCGGCATGATCGGCAACTCGCCCTGGTTGCCGTCGCAGCCGGAGCCGCTCATCTGCGTCAGCGGGAAGCCGGTGATGGTCTTTTCCTTGTAGATGTAGCCGACGGGGTGATCCTGGCCGCCGTTGCTGGGCGTCATCGGCGTCCATTGCACCATGCCGAATGGCGTCGTGGCGCCGGGGAAGGTGCCGCCTCTGGCGCCTGCGGGGACGGGGTCGGTGGCTGGCGCTGCTGAATCGGCGGTGCCGATGAACGGGTTGACGTACTGCGTCAATCCGGCATGAGCGGCAGCGCTGCTGCTGGCCGCTGCGGCATCTTTCGCCAGGCTGTTGGCGGCGGCCGAAGCGCCGACGCTGCCTGCCGATGCCTGGTCCGAACCGCCGCCGCAGCCGGACAGCGCTGCGACGGCGATGCCGATCGCCAGGTTCTTCCTGAAATGTTTGTGCGAGTGCAGATTCATTGTTCCTCCAATAGCTTTATTTTGAAAGTCCAAATTTCTGGATACGGCTGGCGTGCTTGCATCACGGCGAACGCAGCCCGCGCCAGCGGCAGGCGAACGCCGGCGGACCGGCCGCGTGGCCGGTCCGCATCTTTGAGTGCGGTTAGGGAGACTGCGAGAAATTGCCGCTGGCGCCAGACGGTGGTGTGCTGGCCTGGCCCCAGGAAGTAGGTTTGTCGGAGACGCTGAAATCCAGCGTGCCGCCGGCCTGGACCTTGCTCAGAGGCAGCCAGGTGCTGTTCCAGTCCTTGCCATTCACCTTCAGGTTTTTGACAAAGGCGGCATTGCCGTCGCGCTTGATGAGCAGTCGCTTGCCGTCTGCCAGCTGCAGCGTGACGCTGGAGAATTGCGGGGTTGCCATGGTCAGTCCGGGCACGCCGGGAATCATCGGATACAGTCCCAGCGATGCCCACACATACCAGCCGGAGGTGGCGCCGACATCGTCATTACCCGGCAAGCCTTCGGGTTTGTTGGAGAAGGTGGCGGCCATGATCTGCGGCAGCAAGAACTGCGCGCGCGAAGGCATGCCGGTCCAGTTGTAGGCCCAGGGCGAAGCGAAGCCGGGTTCATTGCCCATGTAGAAATCGTTCGAGTTCTCGCCGCCGTTGAGGCGGCTGCTGTCCAGCGTCAGCCCGGATGGCGTGCCGGCTTTGGCGCTGATGGAAAACAAGGTGTCGAGACGCTGGACGGCCGCCGCATTGCCGCCGAGGGCGGCGACGATCTTGCTCAGGTCATGCGGAATCGCCCACAGGTACTGGGCGGCGGTCCCTTCGTGATAGCCGTCGTCCTGCGATGGCGATGCCCAGTTGCCGCTCAGGTCTTTGACCGCCATGACCTTGCTATCTTGGTTGAAGAGATGCTTCCAGTTTTCGCCGCGCGTCAGCAGGGCGGCGGCGTTCTTCTTGTCGTCGGCGGTAGCATCGCCGGCGGCCAGGTTGTTGATGAAGCTGCCGATGGCGAAATCGCGGTTGGCGCCTTCGATCGTCAGCGAACCGGTATGGATGCCGCTGGCGTCGCTGCCTTCGGCAACATAGCCCAGTTTGAGATAGTCCGGCATATTGCCCTGCGCGGTGCCGGCGATGTTGCGGCCAAAGGCGGGATTGCCGTTGCATGCCGGCCATTGCGGCCAATCGGTGCTGAGTCCGAAGGCGGCGCGTTTCATGTAGGTGAGGGCGGTGCTGCTGTCGAAGCGGGTGGCGCCGAAGGCTTGCAGGCTGGCCAGCAGCATCGGCGCGTGATCGCCTTCCATCGGCACGTCATCGACATTGGCATCGGCCCAGTGCGGGAAGGCGCCGCATTGCACGGCATCGCTCACCAGCGATTGCGCCATGTCGGCCGCTTCGTCGCGGAACAGCCAGGCATGCATGGCGCCAAGCGAGCGGTAGGTATCCCAGATGGAGAAGGTGGTGTAGTGATTGCGGCGCACCAGTGCGCCGGTCTTGTCTTTGTAGGTATCGGTCTGGTGGCGCTGCTTGTCGAGGCCGATGTAGCTGCCATCGACGTCGCTGAACAAGGTCGGACCCGACATGGCGTGGTAGAACGCTGTATAGAATTGCGTCAGCGCGTCGTTGCTGTTGCCGCTGGCATCCACCTGGATGGTATTGAGCCGGGTGTTCCATGTGGCGTCGGCCTGGCGCCTGGTCTTGGCGAAATCGAAGCCGGGGTTTTCTTTTTTCAGGTTGCGCAAGGCATTGGCCGGGCTGACATATGACAGGCCGATCTTGACCGCCGCGCTGCTGCCGGCCGATTTGGATAAATCAAAATTCAGGACCAGGGTGCCGCTATTGTTGATGAAGCGCGGCGCCGTGGCGTAGGCGGAGTCGGACTGTATATAGAAATACACGTCATAAGAGCCGCCGCAGTTGAACTTGTTGGTGGTCTTGCCGTAGAAGCCGCTGGCGTCGGCTGGATCTTGCCAGATCTGGGCGCTGACGCCGGTCATCGAATTGTTCTGGGTCGCGTCGATCACCAGGATGGCTTTGGTTTTATCTGGATAGGTGAAGCGGGCAAAGCCGCTGCGCGCGGTGGCGGTCAGCTCTGTGACGATACCGTCCTTGGTCTTGACCTTGTAATAGCCGGGCGAAGCGCTTTCGTCTTTATGATCGAAGGTATTGCTGCTCTGGCGCATGACCAGGTTGCTGCTGCTGGTGAGCTGGCTGGCCAGCATGGTCGGCATGATCGGCAAGGTGCCCCCGCTGCGGCAGCCCGGCCCGCTGATGCGGGTCATGCTGAAGTAGTTGATCATGTTGCTGTCGTAGTTATAGCCGGATCCGCTGGAATAGTATTCGTGCGTGATGTCGGTGTCGGGACCGAACGAGACCATGCCGAACGGCAGTGTCGCCGCCGGGGCGGTGTTGCCGGGATGGGTGCCGCCGGGCTGCTGTTTGGTGCCGAGGAAAGGATTGATGTATTTGGTCAGCGCCAGTTCGGGCAGTGGCTTGAGCGCACTGTTGGCGTCGGCCACTGGTGCGGCTGCGCTGGTTCCCGGCGGCCCTGGCTGGCCGGTTGCACCGGTAGCTCCCGTGGCTCCTGTAGCCCCTGTTGCTCCCGGCTGGCCGGGAGTGCCATTAGCACCGGCAACCCCGGCAACCCCGGCAACCCCGGCAACCCCGGCAACCCCGGCTGCGCCGGTTGCGCCGGCCGCTCCGGCGCTGCCGATTTTTCCATCCAGGCCATTTGAACCATCGCCGCAACCGAACAACATGACCGCGAGCGCACTCACCGCAAGTTTCCTGCATGTCTGCTTATTCATCGTTCCTCCTTATAGTCGTTACTTGCTGATGCAAAGTAATCGGAAACAGCTACCCACTACGAATTCAATTCGCATTTCAGTATTTGCTGGTGTGGCCAGGTCCGGGAAGCCGGCTGGCGACAGGGCGGGCCGTGACGGCGCCGCGGGTCAAGAGATATTCAGTACAAGTCTGCGGACGACATATGCAGAAGGAACTGCATCGTCATCCGTTTTGTTTCAAGACGCCGAGCACTTCATAACAGGCGCCCATGGTGTGGTAATCGGTCTTGCCGGCTGGGCTTTTTTCGTCGCTGTACTTGCGGTTGTCGCGCGTCAGGATGCGGAACCAGGCGCCGTGACGGTGATCGACGAAATGCTGCCAGCTGTATTGCCATATATGGTCGTACCAATCCCAGAAGCGATGCTTGCCGGTGCGTTCGGCCAGCAGGGCGGCGGCGGCAAAGCTTTCGGCCTGCACCCAGAAATATTTGTCTTGGTCGCAGATCACGCCGTCCGGTGCGAAACCGTAATAGATGCCGCCGCACTCCATGTCCCAGGCCGCGTCCATGCCGGCGTCGAACAGCTCGATCGCGCGCGGCAGCAACCAGTCCAGCGGCCGATGGCGTTCCAGGATCAGCAGCAGCTTGGCCCATTCGGTGTGGTGGCCGGGCTGGAAACCCCAGGGGCGGAAAATGTTGCTGCTGTCTTCCTTGTTGTAATCCCAGTCGACCGACCAGTCTGGATGGTAGTGTTCCCAGATCAGGTCTTTGCTCAGCGCGGCCTGGCGCACGGTGATATTGCGTGCGACGGATTCGGCGCGGTCCAGGAACAGCTGGTCGCCGCTGGCTTCGTAGGCAGCCAGCAGCGCTTCCGTCATGTGCATGTTGGCGTTCTGGCCGCGATAGGCTTGCAGTTGCCAGTCGCCGCTGGCCTCGTCGGCGTACAGGCCGGCGTGTGCTTCCCAGAAGCGCTGTTCCAGCAGATCATAGGTTTGATACAGCCACTCTTCGGCGCTGGCTACGCCCGCCATCATGGCGTGCGCATAAGCCAGCAGCACGAAGGCCAGACCGTAGCAATGGCGGGTCGGGTCGAGCACCTGCTTGCGGCCGTCTTGCCAGGACAAGGTCCAGTCGTAGCCTTGCAATTCCGCATCCCAATGGGCCTCGCGCAGGAAGGCCACGCCGTGTCTGACCGCCTCCAGATAGGCCGGATCGCCGAACTGGCGGTAGGCCATCGCATAGTTGAAGACGAAGCGCGTGCTGCTGACCAGGTGCCGGGTCTGGCTGTCGTAGATGCTGCCGTCGTCTCTGTAAAAATGATAGAAGCCGCCCGAGGGATCGATGGCGCGCGGATGATAGAAGCGCATGGTGTCGCGCACGTGCTGCAGCAGGAAGGCGGGCTGGCGGAATTCTTCTTTGGGCATTGCGGTCAGTTCAAGCATGTTCATGGCAGTGCTCCACTGCCGAGCGTGCTGGCGCGCTGGATCAGTTCTACCGGCAGCACCACTTCGGATTGCGCCGGGGCGTCGTCCAGCAAGAGCTGCATGCCCATCCGCCCCAGCGCTTCCTTGTCGACCGCCAGCGTGGTGAGCGGCGGCGCGGCGCCGGCGGCGCCGTCGATATTGTCGAAGCCGACAATCGCGATATCTTCGGGGATGCGCAGGCCGCGCGCCTGGCACACGTTCATGACGGCCAGCGCGGTGGCGTCGTTATAGCAAAATATGGCGTCCGGCGGCGGCCCCGACAGCAGCAGAGTCTGCATCGCGGCGGCGGCCTGCTGTTGCAGTTCCTGGCCCGGCTGCAGGGTGATTTCCAGGCGCGGATCGAACAGCCGGCCCGCCTCGAACAGCGCCTGGCGGTAGCCCAGCGCGCGTTGCGCAATACTGTAATGCGACAGCGGGCCGGAAATGAAGGCCAGCCGCTGGCGCCCGAGTTGCATCAGATGGCGGGTCGCCGTCAGGGCGCCGCCGAGATTGTCGATATTGACCGAGCGGAAACCGGGCGCCCACAAGTCGATCAGCACCACCGGCTTGCCGGTCTTGGTCAGCCATTCCAGCACTTCCGGTTCCATGAAACCGGCTACTGCCAGCGCATCGGGTTCGTGCAGGCGGATCTGTTCCATCACATTGTCGGCTGGGCCGATCGACAGCACGGTCGGCACGATGCTGCGTTCGCGGCAGGCGGTTTCCACGCCATGCAGCACTTGCGAGAAAAACGGGCTGGCGACGAAATTATTGTGCTGGCGATGCAGCAGGAAGGTCAGGCGGCGGATTTTTCCCTGGCGCAGGTTGGCTTCGTTGTAGCCGAGCTGGGACGCGATCCTCTGTACATGGATGCGGGTTTGTTCAGTCAGGCCCGATTGCTTTTTCAGGGCGCGCGACACAGTACCGATGGATACATTGGCAGCCAGTGCGATATCGCGGATCGTTGCTCGCATTCTCTCCTCCTTGTTTGCAGGCTGCCGTCGCCGCGCCTGCATTTGCCTGAGATTCAGCCATGGCGCTGTTGCGCCCGATACCGCCGGAACTCAAGGATGTTTTGTGACTATTAATGTATAGTAAAAAAGTGAAATTTACAAATATTTCTAAAAATAAATTCGTATAACTGGCTGATATATAAGGATTTATTTTACATTTATGAGATTTATTTGTTTAGTAAACGTACTAAACCTTAATTATTCAGCGGCGATAAATAGGGATATGTGAAGGAACAGTAGCTAAAGGCAGGCGGGGCATGGCTTGCTGGCGGCGATGTTGCGCTGCTTCGATTGTTACTTTGCCTACCGAAAAAAAAGCGGGCCACCGTTGCCGGCGCCCGCGCTTTCTAGAAATGTGATGATTTCTACTGCGGCGTCAGGTGCTTGGCCAGGAAGCCTTCCATCGCGGTATAGAAATCGAAGCGGTTCTCTTCATTGTGGAAGCCATGGCCTTCATTGTCCTTCACCATGTATTCCACCGGCACGCCGCGCTTGCGCAGGCTTTCTACGATCTGGTCCGATTCTGCCTTGTTGACGCGCGGATCGTTGGCGCCTTGCGCCACGAACAGCGGCGTCTTGATGCGGTCGGTATGCAAGGCCGGCGAGGCCGCGCTCAGCAAGGCTTTGTCTTTTTCCGGATCGCCGACCATTTCATGCATCTGGTCGAGGAATGGTTTCCAGTACGGCGGGATGGTGTTCATGAAAGTGAACAGGTTGGAGACGCCGACATAGTCGACCGCTGCCGCGTACAGGTCGGGCGTGAAGGTAACCCCGGCCAGCGTCGCATAGCCGCCGTAGGAGCCGCCATAGATCGCCACCCGCTTGGGATCGGCGATGCCCTGGCCTACCAGCCACTGCACGCCGTCAGTCAGGTCGTCCTGCATGGTCTTGCCCCATTGCTTGAACGACGCTTCCCAGAACTTGCGGCCATAGCCGGTCGAGCCGCGGTAGTTGACCTGCAGGACCGCATAGCCGCGGTTGGCGAGCAGCTGCACTTCCGGGTTGTAGCCCCAGACATCGCGCGCCCATGGGCCGCCGTGCGGATTGATGATCACCGGCAGGTTCTTCGGATCCTTGCCCAGCGGCAGAGTCAGGTAGCCGTTGATCAGCAAGCCGTCGCGCGCCTTGTACTGCACCGGCTTCATTTCTGCCATGTCTTGTTCGGCGATGGCAGGATTGATGTCGGCCAGCTTGGTCAGGCTGCCGCTCTTGCTGTCGAACAGATAGCGACTGCCCAGGGTGCGGTCGTTATAGGCCGCCACGATCCATTTCGATTCATCCTTGGTGTGCGATTGCGTGATGACTTCATAGCCGGGCAGCTTTTCCTGCAAGGTCTTGTGCAAGGCTTCGGTTTGCGCATCGAGGAATTTCTGCTCGGGCTTCCAGGTGGTGTAGCTGATGTCCGTCAGCACCTTGCGCTTCTTCGAATAGGACAGGCCGTCGACGTCAACCTCCGGGTTTTCATACAACAGTTCTTCTTCCTTGGCGGTTTCCGGATTGAAGACCACGATGGCCTGCTTGTCGCGGCCCAGGTTGGACGCCACGTACAACTTCTTGTTGTCGAAGGTGAAAAACAGCGGACTCACCGAATCCTTGAACGACGTGGTCAGGATCGTCTTGAACGGCGCGCTTTCGCTGGCGCGGTACAGCAGGCTGGTGTTGACGCCGTCGGAAGTGGTGGCGGCGCGCACCTTGCCGTCATGGTCGGTGATCCAGCCCTGGATATTGCCAGGATTCTTGGCCACCAGCTTTTCGGCGCCGGTCTTGACGTTGACGCGGTAGACGTCGAAGATTTCAGCGTTGCGCTTGTTGTGGCTGACCAGGATTTCATCCTTGTTGTCTTCCAGGTCGTCGACGATCTGGGCGCGCACCTTGGGATAGGGAGTCAGGTCCTTGAGGTCCTTGCCGTCGCGGCCGACCGACACCACGTGGAAATTCTCGTCGCCGCCGAAATCCTTGACGAACAGGATGCGATCGTCGCCTTTCCAGAAATAGTCGCTGATGTCGCGTGCCTTTTCTGAAGTGATGCGCAGCGGCGCTGCATCCGAGCCGACCGTGCGCACAAAGATATTCATGCGGCCTTCCCAGGGCTGCATGAAGCTGATGTATTTGCCGTTGGGGGAGAGCCGGAAGCTGGCTTGTTCGGGATTCCTGAAGAAATCGCGCACCGAGTATTGCTTGGGCGCGCCGGCGGCCATTGCCCCTCCGCCGATGATGGACAAACTGAAGCAGGTTGCGGTAACCACTTTATATATCGCGCGCATCGAAAACCTCCAAAAGTACTGCGGTTGTAACTGTCGTGTGGGTGGGCTATTACCCTATTACCCACCAGTCCGGCTTGCTTGATTGGCAAATTTATTATATGCCGCAAACAGGAATAGGTCTCAGTCAATCGATAGTTGAGATATATCGACATGCAAAATCGTTCCTTAGCGATTGCCGGCGGATGTGTGAAGATCTTTATTCATTTTATTGTCAGCACACCGCCTCGGAGAAGAAATGCGTCGTTTCATCGTCAAGACATTACCGGTTTTATTATTGGCGGCCAGCGCCGTCGCAGCCCATGCGCAGGAGAAGAACAAGATCAAGGTCGGCGTCTCGGTGGGCAATGCAGAGCAGACGTTTGAAGTGGTCAAGAAGGTAGCCGCGCGGGAGGGCCTGGAGATCCAGCTGATCACCTTCAGCGATTATCTGCAGCCGAATGAAGCGCTGGCGGCCGGCGACCTGGACGCCAACGCCTTCCAGCACAAGCCCTTCCTCGACAGCCAGATCAAGGCGCGCGGCTACAAGATCGTGCCGGTCGCCCTGACCATCACGGCGCCGCTGGGCATTTATTCGAAGAAATACAAGACAGTCGACCAGTTGCCGGCAGGCGCCAGCATCGGCATCCAGAACGATCCATCCAACGGCAACCGGGCGCTGCTGCTGTTGCAGAAAGCCGGCTTGATCAAGCTGAAGCCCGGCGTCGGCGAAAACGGCGTCAATGCGACACCGCTGGATGTCATCGTCAATCCGAAGAAACTCAAGCTGGTGGAACTGGATGCGGCGCAGCTGCCACGCTCGCTGGACGATCTGGCGGCGGCTTCGGTCAACAACGACTATGCGGTGAAGGCGGGATTGTCATTGCAGCGCGATGCGATTGCGGTGGAGGATGCCAAGGGACCATACGCCAACTTGATCGTCACGCGGGCGGAAGACAAGGATAAGCCTTGGGTGAAGAAACTGGTCAAGGCTTATCAGTCGGAAGAAGTGCGCAAATTCATCGAAGCCGAATTCAAGGGGTCCTTGATTCCGGCGTTCTAAGCCGGCTTCAGTCAGCGAACAGGCGGCCTAGTTCAGCGCCCGGGTGCTCCGCGCGCATGAAGGCTTCGCCCACCAGGAAGGCGTGGACATTGGCGTCGCGCATGCGCTTGACGTCGTCTTTGCTATGGATGCCGGATTCGGTGACGACCAGCTTGTCCGGCGTAATGTGCGGCAGCAGGTCGAGCGTGGTCTGCAGCGACGTCTCGAAGGTGCGCAGGTTGCGGTTGTTGATGCCGAGCAGATTGGTCTTCAGCTTCAAGGCTGCATTCAGTTCATCGGCATTGTGCACTTCCACCAGCACGCTCATGCCCAGTTCATGGGCGACTGCTTCCATTTCCGCCATCAAGCCATGGTCCAGCGCAGCGACGATCAGCAGGATGGCGTCGGCGCCCCAGGAACGCGCCTGGTACACCTGGTAAGGATCGATCATGAAATCCTTGCGCAGCGCCGGCAGGCTGCAGGCAGCGCGCGCTTGTTGCAGATACGCCGGCGCACCCTGGAAAAACTGGATGTCGGTAAGCACAGACAGGCAGGCCGCGCCATGCGCAGCGTAATCGGCGGCGATTTCAGCAGGACGAAAATCGGCGCGGATCACACCCTTGGAAGGCGATGCCTTCTTCACTTCGGCGATCACGCCGGCATGTCCCGCTGCAATCTTGGCGCGCAGCGCCGCTTCGTAACCGCGCAGGGCGGCGCGCGCTTCGGTGTCGGATTCGACTTCGCGCCGCAGGCTGGCGAAGTCCTGCTGCTTTTTCGCCGCGGCGACTTCATCCGCTTTGACGGCCAGGATTTTGTTCAAGATATCGGACATGGCGTTGCTCCTTGCTACGGTGTTGATGGTGTCGATCAGCCTGCGGCGGCGATGCTTTGCGTGGCTTGCACGAACTGATCGAGTTTGGCTTTGGCGGCGCCGGAAGCGATTACTGCGCGCGCTTTCTCCAGGCCCTCACCGATTGAACTGGCGACGCCGGCCGCATACAAGGCGGTGCCGGCATTGATGGCGACGATATCGCGCGCCGCGCCGGGCTGGTCTTGCAGCGCTTCCAGCACTTTTTCCTTCGATTCGACCGCGTTGGAGACTTTCAAGTTCCGGCTGGCGGTCATCTGCAGGCCGAAATCTTCCGGGTGGATTTCATACTCGCGGATCTCGCCGTTGACCAGTTCACCGACCATGGTGCCGGCGCCGAGCGAGACTTCATCCATGTTGTCGCGGCCCCAGACCACAATCGCGTGCTGTGCGCCTAGCCGTTGCAGGACGCGTACCTGGATCCCGACCAGGTCGGCATGGAATACGCCCATCAGGATATTCGGCGCGCCGGCCGGATTGGTGAGCGGCCCCAGGATGTTGAAAATGGTGCGCACGCCCAGTTCCTTGCGCACCGGCGCCGCGTGTTTCATCGCTGCATGGTGGTTGGGCGCGAACATGAAACCGATACCGGTTTGCTCTATCGATTGCGCTACTTGAGCCGGCGTCAGATTGATATTGGCGCCGAACGACTCCAGCACGTCGGCGCTGCCGGACGAGGAGGAGACGCTGCGGCCGCCATGCTTGGCGACGCGCGCGCCGGCGGCGGCGGCCACGAACATGGAGGCGGTGGAGATATTGAAGGTTTGTGCGCCGTCGCCGCCGGTGCCGACGATATCCACCAGATTGCTGGTGTCGCGGCAGGGTACGGGTGTGGCGAACTCACGCATGACTTGCGCGGCGGCGGCGATTTCGCCGATGGTTTCCTTCTTGACGCGCAAGCCCATGGTCAGCGCCGCAATCATCAGCGGCGACATTTCGCCCTTCATGATGCGGCGGAACAGCGACAGCATTTCGTCGTGGAAAATCTCGCGGTGCTCGATGCAGCGCAAGAGCGCTTCTTGGTCGGTGATTGGCATGATGTCCTTACCGGGAATGAGAAAGACGGCGCCGCCGTGGCAGGCGCCGGCGAACAGCTAAGCTAGCGCCGCGTCAGGCAGTGCGCTGGACGAAGTTGCGCAGCAGCGCATGGCCATGTTCCGACAGGATCGATTCCGGGTGAAACTGCACACCCTCGATATCGTAATCCTTGTGGCGCACGCCCATGATTTCGCCGTCTTCGGTCCAGGCGGTAATTTCCAGGCAAGCCGGGATCGATGCGCGCTCGATCGCCAGCGAGTGGTAGCGGATCACGGTGAACGGGCTAGGCAGATCCTTGAAGACGCCGACGCCGGTATGGGTGATCGGCGAAGTCTTGCCGTGCATGACTTGCTGGGCGCGGATCACCTTGCCGCCGAATGCTTCACCGATTGCCTGGTGGCCAAGGCAGACGCCGAGAATCGGCAGCTTGCCGGCAAACTGTTTCAGCAGGTCGACGCAAATCCCCGCTTCGCGCGGGCTGCACGGGCCTGGCGACAGGCAGATGCGGTCTGGCTTCAGCGCTTCGATCTGTTCCAGCGTGAGTTCATCATTGCGGTAGGTCCGCACATCTTCACCCAGTTCACCGAAATATTGCACCAGGTTGTAGGTGAAGGAATCGTAGTTGTCGATCATCAGCAGCATCAGATTTCTCCATCCAGGCCGTCTTGTACCTGTTCCGCTGCGCGCAATACCGCGCGCGCCTTGTTTTCGGTTTCCTGCCATTCCATCTCGGGCACCGAGTCGGCGACGATGCCGGCCGCGGCCTGCACGTACAGCATGCCATCCTTGATGACGCCGGTGCGGATCGCGATGGCGACATCCATTTCGCCGCCGAACGACAGGTAGCCGCAGGCGCCGCCGTAGATGCCGCGTTTGGTCAGCTCCAGCTCGTCGATGATTTCCATGGCGCGCACTTTCGGCGCGCCGGACAGGGTGCCGGCCGGGAAGGTGGCTTTCAGCACATCCAGGTTGGACAGGCCGGATTTCAGCTCGCCTTCGACATTCGAGACAATGTGCTGCACATGCGAATATTTTTCGATCACCATCTGGTCGGTGACCTTGACGCTGCCGGTTTCGGCGATGCGGCCGATGTCGTTGCGCGCCAGGTCGATCAGCATCACGTGTTCGGCGATTTCCTTGGGGTCGGCCAGCAGTTCGGTGGCCAGCTGCGCATCCTGCTCCGGTGTGCTGCCGCGCGGACGGGTGCCGGCCAGCGGCCGAATGGTGACGGTGCGCTTGGCTTCGCCGTTGGCCTTGGGGGCCGAGGTTTGTTCGTTGCGCACCAGGATTTCCGGCGAGGCGCCGACAATCTGCATGTCGCCGAAATTATAGAAGTACATATACGGCGACGGATTCAGCGAGCGCAGGGCGCGGTACAGCATCAGCGGTGAATCGACGTAGGGCTTCTTGATGCGCTGGCCGATCTGGACCTGCATCAGGTCGCCGGCCATCACGTATTCCTTGGCCTTGGCGACGGCTTTCAAATATTCTTCGCGCTTGAATTCGCGGATGGTTTCGGTACGTACCGAAGCCGAAGTCACCGGTGCATCGGCCGGACGGCGCAGCATGTTGCGCAAGTCTTTCAGGCGCTGTCGCCCTTTGGAGAAGGCTTCCGGCTGGGTCGGATCGGCATATACGATCAGGTATAGCTTGCCGGACAGGTTGTCGATGACCGCCAGTTCTTCGGTCAGCAGCAGCTGGATGTCGGGCAGGCCGAGATCGTCTTTCGGCGTTGAATGCGCCAGCCTTTTTTCGATATGGCGCACCGTGTCGTAGCCGAAATAGCCGGCCAAGCCACCGCAAAAGCGTGGCAGGCCGGGGCGCAGCGCAACTTTATAGCGCGCCTGGAATTCGGCGATGAAATCGAGCGGATTGCCTTCGCGGCTTTCGACCACTTTGTCGTTATTGAGCACTTCGATCCGCGTGCCGTAGCTGCGCAGC
Organism: Collimonas pratensis; assembly: GCF_001584185.1. Classification (GTDB taxonomy): domain Bacteria; phylum Pseudomonadota; class Gammaproteobacteria; order Burkholderiales; family Burkholderiaceae_D; genus Collimonas; species Collimonas pratensis. The sequence goes on from NZ_CP013234.1 coordinate 837,686, forward strand.
AGCGTGGTCGCCGGCAGGCCGATGAAGGAGTAGCGGCCGAAACGCTCTCCGCCGACCACCGATTCCAGCAGGAAGGTGTTCTTGCCGGTCTGCTGGGTTTGGGCCAGTTTCAGGTACAGCGTCAAGGGTGTTTCGAGATCGGCAAAGGCTTCTGCGATCAGCGGAATACGGTTGTAGCCTTGCGTGGCCAGCGATTTGAATTCGAGTTCGGTCATGTTTCTCTCCAGACCGCTATTGTAGAACAGCGGTGGTTCACTACAAAAAACGTTGCCTGAATTTTAAATATTGAGGGGGAGAGTGTGTCGTCACGATGTGGCGAATGACTTTGTCCGCAAATACTCAGGCAGCAGCTATCGGTGGGTTCAGTGAGCCCAGGATTGCCAGCGTCGCCATAGCCAGGCCCCGGGGGCGGCTAAGAGGACATGAAGTTTTTTGTTGAAAAACATGAGAGATAGGGAGGTCTTTAAATAAGCCGTAATTCAGTAAGCTGTAATTCAGTCGATTTTCAGAGACTGATATTTTGTGCCGCAACAAGCAGCGAGGTGACTATACCATCGGAATCGACATTTTGTATAGGCTCGCCGTGATTGTATCCATAAGGCACGTTAAACACCGGACAACCGGCCGCGCGGGCTGCCTGGGCGTCGTTGCTGGAGTCGCCGATGGCCAATACCTGTGCCGGTTGCAGCTGGAAATCGGCACACACGGCCAGCAGCGGCATCGGGTCCGGTTTCTTTTTCGGAAAGGAATCACCGCCGTAAACGACCTCGAAATAGTCGCGCAAGCCGGCTTTTTCCAGTAGGGCGACGGCGAATTCCAAGGGTTTGTTGGTGACGCAGGCCAGCCGCAAGCCTTGCTTGCGCATGGCTTGCAAACCTTCCACCACGCCCGGATAGACAGTGGCAAGGCTGCCGTTGACCACGGCGTAGTGGCGCTGGTAGGAATCCAGCGCTGCCTCGAAATGCTGTTCGACCTCGGCTGCAGGATAGTCCACCCCGAGCACGCGGCGGATCAGGTTCTCGCTACCTTTGCCGACGAAATCGACGATGGTTTGCTGCGGCAGCGGCGCCAGGTCCAGTTCGGCGCGCATGCGGTTGACGGCGGCGTGGAAATCCGGCGCCGTGTCCAGCATGGTGCCATCGAGGTCGATGATGGCGGCGCCGATGCCGCTCAGCGCCATCGGCGCAGTTGCTGCAGTCGCTGCCATTTTCATGCTTTTGCCAGCTGCGCGCGCATGTCGTCGATCACGGCCTTGTAGTCCGGCTTGCCGAAGATGGCGGAGCCGGCCACGAAGGTGTCGGCGCCGGCCTTGGCGGCGGCGGCAATATTCTCGATCTTGATGCCGCCGTCGACTTCCAGCATGATGTCGCGCCCCGATTCATCGATGCGGCGGCGCGCCTCGGCGATTTTCTTGAGTGCTTCCGGGATGAACGACTGGCCGCCGAAACCGGGATTGACCGACATGATCAGGATGATATCGATCTTGTCCATCACATAGTCGAGGTAATCCAGCGAAGTGGCCGGATTGAACACCAGGCCGGCCTTGCAGCCGTGGTCGCGGATCAGCTGCAGCGAGCGGTCGATGTGTTCCGAGCCTTCCGGATGGAAAGTGATGATGTTGGCGCCGGCCTTGGCGAAGTCGGGAATGATGCGGTCTACCGGCTTGACCATCAGGTGGACGTCGATCGGCACCTGCACGTGCGGGCGGATGGCTTCGCACACCAGCGGACCGATGGTCAGGTTCGGCACGTAATGGTTGTCCATGACGTCGAAGTGGATCATGTCGGCGCCGTCGCGGACGACATTGCGGACTTCTTCGCCCAGGCGGGCGAAGTCGGCGGAGAGGATGCTTGGAGCAATACGGTAGGTTGGCATGAGGCTGTCCAGGAAAGGCGCAAAAGGTCGCTATTTTACCCTTTAGCCCCGCGTCAGGCGTCGTTGCAGCTTGCATCAGGGGGGAAATTCGTGTGCAATGGGCCGTTCGCTACATCTCATGCCTATAGATAAGCATCAACCGAGGAAAACAGCATGGCCGCCTATGAATTCACCGTCACTGTCAGGACCCAGTACCTGGAAGAGCAATCGCAGCCCGACAGTTCGCACTTTGTGTTTGCCTATGCGATCACGATCAAGAACACCGGCCAGGTCGCCGCGCAGCTGATTTCGCGCCACTGGGTCATTACTGACGCCAACAATCATGTGGAAGAAGTGCGCGGCCTGGGCGTGGTCGGCCATCAGCCGCTGTTGCAGCCGGGCGAGCAGTTCGAATACACCAGCGGCACCTCGCTGGCGACGCCGCAGGGCTCGATGAAGGGCGAATATTTCTGCGTGGCTGAAGACGGCGAACAGTTCGATGCGAGCATTCCGGAATTCATCCTGTCGCTGCCGCGCACCCTGCATTGAGGCCTTGTGTTTTGAACTATTGCTCTTTTTTGTCGTCTTTTGGCGGTAGCGATTTGCTTTGGGGTTTTTGATCCGGCTTGCGGCCGGAAAACATGGTCCACCAGACAATGAATGCGAATACAAAGAAGGCGAAGCAAGCTTCGAGAGCCACTAACCACATAAAGAATCCTAAATGCTATTTAAACGCCTCAGTTTACCCGTTTCTGTCTTGATTATTGGATTCAGTTTAGCTGCCTGCACCACTACTACCCCCCTTACACCTGCGCCACAGGACACGCCGCGTCCTGGCACCGGGGCTGCGCCGTCGGTCGCTCCTGGCGCCAACCTGCGCGCCACCACTTTTGCAGCCCTGCCAGGCTGGGGCAGCGACGATTTGCGCCAGGCGCTGCCGGCCTTCCTTACTTCCTGCACCACGCAAGCCCGTAAAGCCGACTGGAAAGAGCCGTGTGCCATCGCCGCCGGGCTGGATGCCGGCAATGAACGAGCGATCCGCACTTTCTTCCAGTCTTTTTTCACGCCTTATCAGGTTGTTAACGCCGATGGCAGCGACAACGGCCTGGTCACCGGCTATTACGAGCCGCTGCTGAAAGGCTCGCGCAAGCGCGGGGGGCCTTACCAGACGCCGCTCTACCGGGCGCCGGACGACCTGATCACGGTCGAGCTGGCCAGCATTTATCCGGAACTGAAGGGCTTGCGCCTGCGCGGCCGCCTGGTCGGCAACAAGCTGCTGCCTTATCCAAGCCGCGCCGAGCTGGATAAATCCGGCGCCTTGGCCGGCAAGGAAATCCTCTGGGTGGACGATCCTATCGATGCCTTCTTCCTGCAGGTGCAGGGTTCCGGCCGTGTGCAGATGAATGACGGCAGCAGTATTGTGCGGGTCGCCTATGCGGACCAGAACGGCTATCCCTACCGCTCGATCGGCCGCTATCTGGTGGATAAGGGCGAATTGACGCTGGCGCAAGCTTCGGCGCAAGGCATCAAGGGTTGGCTGGCAGCGAATCCCGGCCGCCAGCAGGAATTGTTGAACGCCAATCCGAGCTATGTCTTCTTCAAGGAGGAGAAAGTGCTGGATCCTGGCCTAGGACCGAAAGGCGCGCAAGGCGTGCCGCTGACGCCGCTGCGTTCGATCGCGGTCGATCAGCAGTTCGTGCCGCTGGGGACGCCGGTGTTCCTGGCGACTACCCAGCCCAACAGCAATGTGCCTTTGCAGCAACTGGTGATCGCCCAAGATACCGGCGGCGCCATCAAGGGCGCGGTGCGGGCCGATTTCTTCTGGGGCTTTGGCAACGATGCGGGCGAAAAGGCCGGCCGCATGAAGCAGCGCGGCATGATGTGGTTGTTGCTGCCTAAGGGAACGCCGACGCGTTAAGTTGCTGTCTATATAGAGAGCCAAGGAAGGGTGGGCCGGATTCGCTGCAATGTGAATCGAATCCGGCCGGAGCGCTTGATCAGAATGTCCTTGGCCTGCGCCTTAGCGCAATACCAGCACCGGAATGGTCGAATGCGCCAGCACCCGCTGTGTTTTGCTTCCAAGAAATAGTCGGCTGAGGCCGCTGCGCCCATGCGAAGCCATGAAAATCGCATCGCAATGGTGTTTTTCTGCGGCGCTGATAATTTCCTCATCAGGATTGAAGGCTTGCGCCGTCAGCATTTCGCAGCCGACGCCGGCGATTTTTGCGGCGTCGGCCACTTTCTGTACGTTCAGCTTAGCCAGCGCCAGCATGTTTTCTTCGTAGGTGCCGGGGTCGGTGGCCATGCTGCTTTCTGCCATCGGCGAGAACGGATAGGGCTCGGCGACGGACAGGGCGATGATCCTGCCGCCGCTGAATTTTGCAAATTCAATCGCTGTATTGATGGCCTTTTCCGACAAATGAGAGCCGTCGGTGGGCACAAGAATGGTTTTGAACATGGCTTGCCTCCTTCTAGTAAAGGGGTGTCGGTCAAAATCTGGCGATCTTGTCGGTAATATAGCAACTCTGTACATCTATATAGACAGTGCACAAATTGAAAGATTCCTTGGGGCAGCCGTATTGCAGATTTGCAATATGGTCATCCTAAACCTTATCTGACTTAGCGGCGCTACAATTAAGTACGGTTCAACATACGTAATCAACAGTAATCAACATACATAAAGATAGGATCTGTAATGACATACGAAAATATTCTGGTTGAGACCCAAGGAAAAGTCGGCTTGATCCATCTGAACCGCCCCAAGGCGCTGAACGCCCTGAATGACCAGCTGATGACGGAGCTGGGCCAGGCTCTGGTCAAGTTCGATGCCGATCCGGAAATCGGCTGCATTGTCCTGACCGGGAGCGACAAGGCTTTCGCCGCCGGCGCCGATATCGGCGGCATGGCTGAGCTGAGCTATATGGATGTCTATAAAGGCGATTACATCACCCGCAACTGGGAGCAGATCCGCAGCGTGCGCAAGCCGGTGATTGCCGCGGTGGCCGGTTTCGCCCTGGGCGGCGGCTGCGAACTGGCGATGATGTGCGATTTCATCATTGCCGCCGACAATGCCAAGTTCGGCCAGCCGGAAATCAAGCTGGGCATCATTCCCGGCGCCGGCGGCACGCAGCGCCTGCCGCGTGCGGTATCGAAGTCGAAGGCCATGGACATGTGCCTGACCGCGCGCATGATGGATGCCGTCGAAGCTGAGCGCGCCGGCCTGGTGTCGCGCGTGGTGCCGCTGGAAAGATTGCTGCAGGAAGCGCTGGAAGCGGCGATCGTGATTTCCTCGATGTCGCTGCCGGCCGTGATGATGATCAAGGAATCGGTCAACCGCGCCTATGAAACCACCCTGGCGGAGGGCATCAATTATGAGCGCCGCCTGTTCCACAGCACCTTCGCTACAGAGGACCAGAAGGAGGGCATGCAAGCGTTCCTGGGCAAGCGTCTGCCTGTTTTTAAAAATATTTAACAAAATGCTTGCCACCAACGGGAGGGATTGCTATAGTTCGCCTCCCGTTGAGAACGACGCGAAATAAACGAATGAGCGGCAAGAGATTGAGGCTGATTTGGTAGCGAAGTTTGAGGGAAATAAAGCGGGTTGCAGGTTGTGTTGGAAGTAAAAAGTTTTTCGGTGAGAAGTAAAAAAGTAGTTGACGAAAAACTTGAAACGCTACATAATCTCATCTCTCTGCTGCTGACAAACAAAACGATTTGACAGCGACGCGAACCGGGTGACTGGTGACGCGAAGTAGAAGGTTCTTTAACAATTAACAGTCGATAAGTGTGGGCGTTTGATGGAAGTGCAGCGCTGCTGATGTAAATCAGGAGCGTATAACTTAAAACATTAAATGTTCACAAAAGAAGAAAATAGGCGCTTTCGAGAGGAAGTGGCCTGTCAGTATTTTGAGTGAGCGATAGCAGAGATGCTAGGCAGCAATGCCACAAAACAGAGATTGAACTGAAGAGTTTGATCCTGGCTCAGATTGAACGCTGGCGGCATGCCTTACACATGCAAGTCGAACGGTAACAGGGAGCTTGCTCCGCTGACGAGTGGCGAACGGGTGAGTAATATATCGGAACGTACCTTTGAGTGGGGGATAACTAGTCGAAAGATTAGCTAATACCGCATACGATCTACGGATGAAAGTGGGGGATCGCAAGACCTCATGCTCATAGAGCGGCCGATATCTGATTAGCTAGTTGGTGAGGTAAAGGCTCACCAAGGCTTCGATCAGTAGCTGGTCTGAGAGGACGACCAGCCACACTGGGACTGAGACACGGCCCAGACTCCTACGGGAGGCAGCAGTGGGGAATTTTGGACAATGGGGGCAACCCTGATCCAGCAATGCCGCGTGAGTGAAGAAGGCCTTCGGGTTGTAAAGCTCTTTTGTCAGGGAAGAAACGGGGGTCCTAATACGGTCCCCTAATGACGGTACCTGAAGAATAAGCACCGGCTAACTACGTGCCAGCAGCCGCGGTAATACGTAGGGTGCAAGCGTTAATCGGAATTACTGGGCGTAAAGCGTGCGCAGGCGGTTATGTAAGACAGGTGTGAAATCCCCGGGCTTAACCTGGGAATGGCATTTGTGACTGCATAGCTAGAGTGTGTCAGAGGGGGTAGAATTCCACGTGTAGCAGTGAAATGCGTAGAGATGTGGAGGAATACCGATGGCGAAGGCAGCCCCCTGGGATAACACTGACGCTCATGCACGAAAGCGTGGGGAGCAAACAGGATTAGATACCCTGGTAGTCCACGCCCTAAACGATGTCTACTAGTTGTCGGGTCTTAATTGACTTGGTAACGCAGCTAACGCGTGAAGTAGACCGCCTGGGGAGTACGGTCGCAAGATTAAAACTCAAAGGAATTGACGGGGACCCGCACAAGCGGTGGATGATGTGGATTAATTCGATGCAACGCGAAAAACCTTACCTACCCTTGACATGTACAGAATCCCGAAGAGATTTGGGAGTGTTCGAAAGAAAACTGTAACACAGGTGCTGCATGGCTGTCGTCAGCTCGTGTCGTGAGATGTTGGGTTAAGTCCCGCAACGAGCGCAACCCTTGTCATTAGTTGCTACGAAAGGGCACTCTAATGAGACTGCCGGTGACAAACCGGAGGAAGGTGGGGATGACGTCAAGTCCTCATGGCCCTTATGGGTAGGGCTTCACACGTCATACAATGGTACATACAGAGGGCCGCCAACCCGCGAGGGGGAGCTAATCCCAGAAAGTGTATCGTAGTCCGGATTGTAGTCTGCAACTCGACTACATGAAGTTGGAATCGCTAGTAATCGCGGATCAGCATGTCGCGGTGAATACGTTCCCGGGTCTTGTACACACCGCCCGTCACACCATGGGAGCGGGTTTTACCAGAAGTAGGTAGCCTAACCGTAAGGAGGGCGCTTACCACGGTAGGATTCGTGACTGGGGTGAAGTCGTAACAAGGTAGCCGTATCGGAAGGTGCGGCTGGATCACCTCCTTTCTAGAGTTTGCATGAAAGTTAAGCGTCCACACTTATCGTCTGTTAATAAAGAAGAACAGGTATCGGTCAAAGGCTGCGGCGTGAAAGCGCTGAAGTTGATGGTAGGCTCGTACTGATCCAAGCGGGTCTGTAGCTCAGTTGGTTAGAGCACCGTGTTGATAACGCGGGGGTCGTTGGTTCGAGCCCAACCAGACCCACCATAAAGTTTCGGGGGTTTAGCTCAGCTGGGAGAGCACCTGCTTTGCAAGCAGGGGGTCGTCGGTTCGATCCCGTCAACCTCCACCAAGTTTCCTTGGTGAGAAGAAGCGTGAAATATCAAACCTAAGTCGGTGCAGCGAATGCAAATTCGGGCATGTGCTGAGATTTAGGTTTGGTCTTTTTAAGATCATTGGTAATGCCGTTCTTTAACAATCTAGAAGAAGTAGTAAAGATTCGTCCATGACAAGACATTGTTATGGATGGGTATGATTGTATCAAATCAAAAAGTATGTAAAGAGTTCTCAAAAGACTCCATGAGCGCAAGCTGCATGGAGAATGCGATAACACTTTGGATACGGCAAACGCTAAACTCATAGAAATACCTCTATAACCGCTTTTTAGCTGTGAACGCAGCTAGAAGCTAACGTTATAGGGACAAGTGAATAAGTGCACATGGTGGATGCCTTGGCGATATCAGGCGATGAAGGACGTAGTAGCTTGCGATAAGCTGCGGGGAGCTAGCAAACAAGCTTTGATCCGCAGATTTCCGAATGGGGAAACCCGGCCCTAGTGGTCATTGCATGCTGAATACATAGGCATGCAAAGCGAACGCGGCGAACTGAAACATCTAAGTAGCTGCAGGAAAAGAAATCAACCGAGATTCCCAAAGTAGTGGCGAGCGAAATGGGAACAGCCGCAAGTTTTAGCAGTGGACATAGTAGAACGACTTGGAAACGTCGGCCATAGAGGGTGATAGCCCCTTATACGAAATGATCATTGTGGAACTAAGCTTGCAACAAGTAGGGCGGGACACGTGTAATCCTGTCTGAACATGGGGGGACCATCCTCCAAGGCTAAATACTCGATATCGACCGATAGTGAACCAGTACCGTGAGGGAAAGGCGAAAAGAACCCCGGAAGGGGAGTGAAATAGATCCTGAAACCGTGTGCATACAAACAGTAGGAGCGGACTTGTTCCGTGACTGCGTACCTTTTGTATAATGGGTCAGCGACTTACATTCAGTGGCAAGCTTAACCGTATAGGGAAGGCGTAGAGAAATCGAGTCCGAATAGGGCGTTCAGTCGCTGGGTGTAGACCCGAAACCAAGTGATCTACTCATGGCCAGGATGAAGGTGCGGTAACACGCACTGGAGGTCCGAACCCACTAATGTTGAAAAATTAGGGGATGAGCTGTGGGTAGGGGTGAAAGGCTAAACAAACTTGGAAATAGCTGGTTCTCTCCGAAAACTATTTAGGTAGTGCCTCAAGTATCACCATCGGGGGTAGAGCACTGTTATGGCTAGGGGGTCATCGAGACTTACCAAACCATTGCAAACTCCGAATACCGATGAGTGCGAGCTTGGGAGACAGACGCCGGGTGCTAACGTCCGACGTCAAGAGGGAAACAACCCAGACCGCCAGCTAAGGTCCCAAAGATTGGCTAAGTGGCAAACGAAGTGGGAAGGCTAAAACAGTCAGGAGGTTGGCTTAGAAGCAGCCATCCTTTAAAGAAAGCGTAATAGCTCACTGATCGAGTCGTCCTGCGCGGAAGATGTAACGGGGCTAAGCCAGTCACCGAAGCTGCGGATATCAATTTATTGATATGGTAGGAGAGCGTTCTGTAAGCCTGCGAAGGTGTCTTGTAAAGGATGCTGGAGGTATCAGAAGTGCGAATGCTGACATGAGTAGCGATAATGGGGGTGAAAAGCCCCACGCCGTAAGCCCAAGGTTTCCTGTTCAACGTTCATCGGAGCAGGGTGAGTCGGCCCCTAAGGCGAGGCAGAGATGCGTAGCTGATGGGAAGCAGGTTAATATTCCTGCACCGTCGTTAGATGCGATGGGGGGACGGATCGCGGAAGGTTGTCCGGGTGTTGGAAGTCCCGGTTCCTATATCAGAGAAGGCTGTTAGGCAAATCCGGCAGCGTAATTCAAGGGTATGGGACGAGCCAATTTATTGGTGAAGCAATCGGAAGTGGTTCCAAGAAAAGCCTCTAAGCTTCAGTCTAACGAGACCGTACCGCAAACCGACACAGGTGGGCGAGATGAGTATTCTAAGGCGCTTGAGAGAACTCGGGAGAAGGAACTCGGCAAATTTGTACCGTAACTTCGGGATAAGGTACGCCCCGGTAGTTTGACTGGCCTGCGCCAGAAGGACGAAAGGGCTGCAATAAAAAGGTGGCTGCGACTGTTTAATAAAAACACAGCACTCTGCAAACACGAAAGTGGACGTATAGGGTGTGACGCCTGCCCGGTGCTGGAAGATTAAATGATGGGGTGCAAGCTCTTGATTGAAGTCCCAGTAAACGGCGGCCGTAACTATAACGGTCCTAAGGTAGCGAAATTCCTTGTCGGGTAAGTTCCGACCTGCACGAATGGCGTAACGATGGCCACACTGTCTCCTCCCGAGACTCAGCGAAGTTGAAATGTTTGTGATGATGCAATCTACCCGCGGCTAGACGGAAAGACCCCATGAACCTTTACTGTAGCTTTGCATTGGACTTTGAACCAATCTGTGTAGGATAGGTGGGAGGCTTTGAAGCGGGGACGCTAGTTCTCGTGGAGCCAACCTTGAAATACCACCCTGGTTTGTTTGAGGTTCTAACCTTGGTCCGTTATCCGGATCGGGGACAGTGCATGGTAGGCAGTTTGACTGGGGCGGTCTCCTCCCAAAGTGTAACGGAGGAGTTCGAAGGTACGCTAGGTACGGTCGGACATCGTGCTAATAGTGCAATGGCATAAGCGTGCTTAACTGCGAGACTGACAAGTCGAGCAGGTACGAAAGTAGGACATAGTGATCCGGTGGTTCTGTATGGAAGGGCCATCGCTCAACGGATAAAAGGTACTCTGGGGATAACAGGCTGATTCCTCCCAAGAGTTCATATCGACGGGGGAGTTTGGCACCTCGATGTCGGCTCATCACATCCTGGGGCTGTAGCCGGTCCCAAGGGTATGGCTGTTCGCCATTTAAAGTGGTACGTGAGCTGGGTTTAAAACGTCGTGAGACAGTTTGGTCCCTATCTGCCGTGGGCGTTGGAAATTTGAAGGGGGCTGCTCCTAGTACGAGAGGACCGGAGTGGACGAACCTCTGGTGTACCGGTTGTCACGCCAGTGGCATTGCCGGGTAGCTAAGTTCGGAAGAGATAACCGCTGAAAGCATCTAAGCGGGAAACTTGCCTTAAGATGATATTTCCCGGGAACTAGATTCCCCTAAAGGGTCGTTCGAGACCAGGACGTTGATAGGTCAGGTGTGGAAGCGTAGTAATACGTTAAGCTAACTGATACTAATTGCCCGTGAGGCTTGTCCCTATAACCTTAGCAGGTTATATGATGAGCTTATTTGTTTGCCAAGGTGACTATCCTCAACAGATAGCAACACCGTTTGGACATTCATACCCAACCGGTCACACACACCCTTGTGTGGCCGGTATAAAAAACTACTTCTTCTAGATTGCGTTGTTTGTTGCCACTACAGTGGAACAAGCAGCGGTTACAAGTTATGCCTGATGACCATAGCGATTTGGTACCACCCCTTCCCATCCCGAACAGGACCGTGAAACGAATTTGCGCCGATGATAGTGCTGCAACCAGTGTGAAAGTAGGTCATCGTCAGGCTTTTATTAAAAAACCCTCTGCTCCTTACCGGACAGAGGGTTTTTGCTTTGCGCAGAAATCCTGCGTTTCCCTTCATTTTCTGCAATTTCCGTATTCCCGCAAGAAAACTACTGTGTTTTTAACCAGTTGTCCTGTATGATTCATTGATTCACATTAAGGCCATACCGCGATGATAGGTCGTCTTTCAGGCATTCTGCTCGAGAAAAATCCACCTCAACTGCTGATCGACTGCAACGGCGTCGGTTATGAAGTCGGGGTGCCGATGAGCACTTTCTATAATCTGCCGGGACTCGGCGAAAAAGTGGCGTTACTGACCCATCTGGCAATACGCGAAGATGCGCACGTGCTGTATGGTTTTGGTACTGCTGAAGAGCGGAATGTCTTCAAGCAGCTGATCAAGATCAGCGGCGTGGGCGCCCGCACCGCGCTTTCGATCCTGTCAGGCATGTCAGTGCACGATCTTGCTCAAGCAGTGACTTTGCAGGAAGCCGGACGGCTGACCAAAGTGCCTGGCATCGGCAAGAAAACCGCCGAGCGTCTGCTGCTGGAACTGAAAGGCAAGCTGGGTGCGGATCTGGGGCCGGTTGGTAGTCCTCATGGCAGCGAAGCCAGCGGCGATATCCTGAACGCCTTGATTGCATTAGGTTATTCAGACAAGGAAGCCATGCTCGCGCTCAAGCAGCTGCCGGCGGATGCTACCGTGTCGGAAGGTATCAAACTGGCATTGAAAGCGCTGTCCAAGCTGTAGGGTTGCGGAACAAAACAGAATGATTTGTCTTTTATTGGCGTAGCGTGGTTTTTTTCTATATTTAATCGCCGCACACTGGCTACAATCCGATCATGAGTATCCAAACCGACGATTTCACCGAACAGCGCATCATTTCCGCCACGCCGGCATCGCCGAATGAAGAGGCGATCGAACGCGCATTACGGCCGAAACAGCTGGACGAGTATGTCGGCCAGGAAAAGATACGCGACCAGCTGCAGATATTCATTACCGCAGCGCGCCAAAGACGCGAAGCGCTGGACCACACGCTGTTGTTCGGCCCTCCCGGACTGGGAAAAACCACCCTGGCGCACATCATCGCGCGCGAAATGGGCGTCAACCTGCGCCAGACTTCTGGGCCGGTGCTGGAACGCGCGGGCGATCTGGCTGCGCTGCTGACCAACCTGGAGGCCAACGATGTCCTGTTCATCGACGAGATTCACCGCCTGTCGCCAGTGGTGGAAGAAATCCTGTATCCGGCGCTGGAAGATTATCAGATAGATATCATGATTGGCGAAGGTCCCGCTGCGCGCTCGGTGCGCCTCGACCTCCAGCCTTTCACCCTGGTCGGTGCGACCACGCGCGCCGGCATGCTGACCAATCCTTTGCGCGACCGCTTCGGGATTGTCGCCCGCCTGGAGTTCTATACGCCGCAGCAGCTGGGTAAAATCGTTACCCGCAGCGCATCGTTGCTGGGGGCGCCGATCATGGATGATGGCGCTTTTGAAATCGCCAAGCGCAGCCGCGGCACGCCGCGCATTGCCAACCGCTTGTTGCGCCGCGTGCGCGACTATGCGGAAGTCAAAGGCAACGGTGAAATCACCAAGGCGATGGCGGACGCCGCGCTGGTCATGCTGGATGTCGATCCGGTCGGTTTCGACATCATGGACAGGAAATTGCTGGAAGCGGTGCTGTTCAAGTTCGGCGGCGGTCCGGTCGGCCTGGACAACCTGGCGGCGGCGATCGGCGAAGAGCGCGACACCATCGAAGACGTGCTGGAGCCATATCTGATCCAGCAAGGTTATTTGCAGCGGACGCCGCGTGGCCGTATCGCGACACCCGCGGCGTATACGCATTTTGGCGTCAGCGCGCCGCGCACCGGGCCGAACGGTGAGCTGTGGGGGCAAAATTAATCCGCTGCGGAAGGCAAATGCGGCCGATGCAGCAGGCGGCCAGTCCGCCGCCATGCAGATCTGGGTTGACGGCGATGCTTGTCCGAACGTCATCAAGGAAATCCTGTACCGGGTCGCCGAGCGCTTGCAGATCACGGTGACGCTGGTGGCCAACAAGCTGTTGCGGGTGCCGCCTTCACGCTTCATCAAGGCGTTGCAAGTGCCGGCCGGCTTCGACGTGGCCGACAATGAAATCGTCAGGTTATTGCAGCCTGGGGACCTGGTCATCACCGCGGATATTCCGCTGGCGGCCGATGTCCTGGCAAAAGGCGGGAAGGCACTGAATCCGCGCGGCGAGTTTTATACCGAAGACAACATCCAGCAGCACCTGACGATGCGCAATTTCATGGAGGAATTGCGCGGCAGCGGGGTCGAAACCGGCGGTCCGACGACATTCAGTCAAAGCGACCGCCATCTGTTCGCATCACAGCTTGATCAGTTTTTGCAAAAATCGCGAATTCGATGATCGTTTCTAATCGCGGCTGATAGCCGCAAATGCGCGGGTATCGTGCCGTCCCGCGATGCAGGTGCCGAAATGCTAATGTTTCGGAGCTTGTGCAAAAATTAAACGTCACAGACAATACGATAGTCTTCACTAATAGTGTGCAAGTCAACCATGCTTATGTCTACCAAAGCTAACCGTTATGCCCATCAGCTTTTGGACGCGCGAGCGCAAGCCAAACTGATGCCCCTGCTGTCCGAAGCCGACGCCTTGTCAGTGATGGATGGCTATGAGATCGGCAAGCGGATCCTGGACGCGAGTATCGGTCAGGGTTCCAATCCGGTCGGACGCAAGCTCGGATTCTGCAATCGCAATATCTGGCAGAAATACGGCATTGCGGAATCGATCAGCGCACCGATCTGGGCGCATATCTTCGACACCACGGTGCGTTATGCGGAAGATAACCGCGGCATCCAGAGCCTGGAAGGAGCAGTGCAGCCGCGCATAGAACCTGAGGTGGTGTTCAGTCTGGGCCGGACGCCGGCGCCGGACGCCAGCCTGGAGGAAATCGCCGATTGCATCGAATGGATGGCGCATGCCTTCGAAATCGTGGTCTGCCCATTCCCTGACTGGAAGTTTGAAGCGGTGGATGCCATCGCCGCCTTCGGCCTGCATGGCACACTGATCATCGGCGAACCGCACGTATTGTCGAGCGCGACCCGGCGCAACCTGGCCAGCATGCTGGCCAACGCCAGCGTTTCGCTGTCGTGCTGCACCGAAGATTCGGTTACCTTGTGCGGCGCCGGTTTCGGCAGCGATGTGCTGGACAGTCCGGTGCACGCCTTGTGGCATTTGCACCAGGTGCTGAACGCCCATCCGGAATTCACGCCTCTGCAGGCCGGGGAAATCATCACCACCGGCACCTGGACCGATGCCTATCCGGTGCAAGCCGGGCAGACCTGGGTCACGGCGTTTTCCGGCATTGCGCTGCCGGGCCTGACGGTGTCTTTCGTGTAGGCGACACCGCTGCATATAGACAGCCATGCTGATAGCGCTATCAGCGCCAGCCAAATAAAAATGCCGTTCAGCCCAAAGCTGGAACGGCATTTTTTTACGCCTGCGGCAAGCCGTGGCGACTCATCAGAACAGAACTTACTCCTGACGCAGCCAGGTTTGCGTACGGCCCAGCATCGGCACGCCGATATAGCCGCGCACGTCGAGCTTGGCGCCATTGTCTTGCAGCGTCATCTTGCTTTTGTAGACCTTGCCGTTATCCGGATCAAGGATCTTGCCGCCGTTGTATTCGCTGCCATCCTTTTGCATGCCGGTGATGATGGTCATGCCCAGGATAGGCTGATCCTTCAGTTCGCCTTCGCATTTGACGCATTTCGGATTCTGGTCCTGGTCCGGATCGCGCAGCAGCTTCTCGATCTTGCCGATCAGGACGCCGTTGGATTCGGTAATGCGTATCAACGCTTTTGGCTTGCCGGTGTGATCGTCAATATTTTTCCACAGGCCGACTGCTGAGCTAGGGTCCTGGGCGAAAGCACCGCCGGCCAGCATGGCGCTGCCGGCGACTGCAGTGAATACAAGCCGCATCAAAAGTTTATTCATTCTTCGTCTCCTGGTATCTGTTGCACCGGCTGCAGCCATTGCCAGCCGGTGTCATCCTATTATTAAGAAATCAAGATACTTTTAATTTTGCAAACTGTTCGCGCAGTTTTTCAAGGGTACTCGAAAAATTCACCAGGCGTTCCCGCATCTGTGCAACCACCTGTGCCGGTGCTCTTGCCACAAAACTTTCATTGCCCAGCTGGGTTTCGGCTTTCGCCATCTCGCCTTCAATACGAGTGATTTCCTTGCCTAAACGTTCCCGTTCAGCTGCAACATCGATTTCTACCTTGAGCAGCAGCTTAGCATCGCCAACTATCGAGACCGGCGCCGGCGATTCGGGTAGAGTCTCTACTACTTGCACTTCTGATAATTTCGCCAGTGCTTGCAAGTATGGTGCAAACGACAGCAAGGTCGCCTGCTGTTCGGCGGAGCCGGCGATGATCAGCGGCACCCGCAGCGCAGGCGACAATTGCATTTCACCACGCAGGTTGCGGCAGGCATCGGTCAGCGACTTCAACTGGGTCATCCAGGCTTCCGCGCTGTCGTCGATCTTTTCCAGGTTCGCTTCCGGGTAAGGTTGGCGCATGATGGAGTCGCCAGCCGGATCCAGCACCTTGCCGGTCAGCGGCGCCACGCTTTGCCACAAGGCTTCGGTGACGAACGGGATGACCGGATGCGCCAGGCGCAAGACGACTTCCAGCACGCGCAGCAAGGTGCGGCGGGTAGCGCGCTGCTGGGCTTCGTTGCCATGCTGGATCTGCACCTTGGCGACTTCCAGGTACCAGTCGCAGTATTCATCCCAGACGAATTTATAGATGGCCGAAGCGATATTGTCGAAACGGTAGTCGGCGAAACCCTTGGCGACATCAGCTTCGGTGCGCTGCAGCAGCGACACGATCCAGCGGTCCGCTTGCGAGAATTGCAGGTTTTCCTTGTCGCACACACCAGGCGTATGGCCTTCGAAACCGCAGTCCTTGTCCTCGGTGTTCATCAGCACGAAGCGGGTGGCGTTCCACAGCTTGTTGCAGAAGTTGCGATAGCCGTCGCAGCGGCCGAGGTCGAAATTGATATTGCGGCCGAGCGTCGCCAGCGAAGCGAAGGTAAAGCGCAGCGCATCGGTGCCGAAGGCAGGGATGCCGTCGGCGAATTCCTTGCGGGTCGCCTTGGCGATGCGTTCCGCGTCCTTCGGCTTCATCAAGCCAACGGTGCGCTTGGCGACCAGTTCTTCCAGCGTGATGCCGTCGATCAGGTCGATAGGGTCAAGCGTATTGCCCTTCGACTTCGACATCTTCTGGCCGTTGCCGTCGCGTACAAGGCCGTGCACATACACGGTCTTGAACGGCACCTTGCCGGTGAAGTGGGTGGTCATGATCACCATCCGCGCCACCCAGAAGAAGATGATGTCGAAGCCGGTGACCAGCACCGAGGACGGCAGAAACATCTTGTAGTCCGGCGTTTCTTCCGGCCAGCCCAAGGTCGAGAACGGCACCAGCGCTGATGAGAACCAGGTGTCGAGCACGTCGTCGTCGCGCCGCAGCGCGCCGGTGTAGCCGGCGGCGGCAGCCTTGGCTTGCGCTTCCGCTTCATTGCGGGCGACATAGATCTTGCCGTCGTCGGCATACCAGGCCGGGATTTGATGGCCCCACCACAGCTGGCGCGAAATACACCAGTCCTGGATATTGTTGAGCCACTGGTTGTAGGTGTTGTTCCAGTTTTCCGGAATCATCTGGATTTCGCCGTTGGCGACTTTTTCCAGCGCCACTTCGGTAATCGACTTGCCCGGGAAATGCGTGCCTTCCGGCGCCGCCTTGCTCATCGCCACGAACCACTGGTCGGTCAGCATCGGTTCGATCACGACGCCGGTGCGGTCGCCGCGTGGCACCATCAGCTTGTGCGGTTTCACCGATTCCAGCAAACCTTGGGCCTCCAGATCGGCAACGATCTGCTTGCGCGCCACGAAGCGATCCATGCCTTGATATTGGACAGGGCCGTTTTCATTGATCTTGGCGTCCAGCGTCAAGATGGTGATTTGCGCCAGCTTGTGCCGTTGTCCCACTGCATAGTCGTTGAAGTCGTGCGCCGGCGTGATCTTCACGCAGCCAGTGCCGAATTCCTTGTCGACATAGCTGTCGGCAATGACCGGGATTTCGCGATCGGTCAGCGGCAGCTTGAGCATCTTGCCGACCAGGTGGATATAGCGTTCGTCGGTCGGATCGACCGCCACCGCAACGTCGCCCAGCAAGGTTTCCGGACGGGTAGTCGCCACCGTCAGATGGCCGCTGCCGTCGGCGAACGGATAGCGGATATGCCACATCGAACCGTCTTCTTCTTCCGACAGCACTTCCAGTTCCGAGATGGCGGTGCCCAGCACCGGATCCCAGTTCACCAGGCGCTTGCCGCGATAGATCAGACCTTGTTCGAACAGGCGCACGAATACTTCAACCACGGTGCCGGACAGCTTGTCGTCCATCGTGAAATACTCACGGCTCCAGTCGGTGGAGGCGCCCATGCGGCGCATCTGGCCGGTAATGGTGGAGCCGGATTTTTCTTTCCACTCCCAGACCTTTTCGACGAATTTCTCGCGGCCGAGGTCATGGCGCGATATCTTTTGCGCATCGAGTTGCCGTTCGACCACGATTTGCGTGGCGATGCCGGCGTGATCGGTACCGGGAATCCAGGCCGTGTTATAGCCGCGCATGCGGTGGTAACGGGTCAGGCCATCCATGATGGTCTGGTTGAAAGCGTGTCCCATGTGCAGCGTGCCGGTGACGTTGGGCGGCGGCAACTGAATGCTGAAGGAAGGCTTGTCGGCGTCGGTGCTGGCGGTGTAGTACCCGCGCTTTTCCCATTCCGTACGCCAGAATTGTTCAATCTCGGCAGGGTCGAAAGACTTGGCTAATTCCATGATTTATTGGGGTTCTTTGCGAAAGCGATCTAAAACGATGATTATAAAGTACGCGGCCGGATGGCTCCTAACATTGGCGGCCGGGAAGCATGGTTTTTTGACGTAAAAACAATCGTGTGGACGGATTTGCCACGGAAGCCGGCTTCTATACTTGATCCGGGATAAGGAAACCCGGATTTTCGATATACCGCAAGCCGATTGCGGGTGTAAAATCCTTTCCGCTGCCTCGGGATTCAAACACCGGGCAACGCAACGCTAGGGGTCCTGATTGCTGAAACGCTAATGCAATCGGGTGAGAAATACCCTCGAACCTGATCTGGGTAATGCCAGCGAAGGGAAGCTGTCGAGAATGTTGTCGGCCGATTTACCGCTTTTTGCAGTGATTCCCACCGTCAGGCTCGAAAACTCCTTTGCTGGCTCCAAGCCATGAATTACAAGCAAAGGAGCCAATATGAACGCCAATCCAAAATTCTTGTCCGCCACTGCAACGGTGGATGAAGCCGCAATCCATCCCCTGCCGAATTCGCGCAAGATCTACGTCACCGGCTCGCGCCCTGATATCCGCGTGCCGATGCGCCAGATCAGCCAGTCCGATACGCCGGCCTCGTTTGGCGCCGAAAAGAATCCGCCTATCTACGTCTACGACACCTCGGGTCCATATAGCGATCCGGACGTCAAGATCGACATCCGCTCCGGCCTGGCGACGCCGCGGCTGCCATGGATCATGGAACGCGACGATACCGAAGAACTGCCAGGCCCTAGCTCGGAATACGGCATCGAACGCCTTAACGATCCCAAGCTGGCCGAGCTGCGCTTCAACCTGCATCGCAAGCCGCGTCGCGCCAAGGCTGGCAAGAACCGCAGTGGCAACGTCACGCAGATGCATTACGCTCGCCAGGGCATCATCACCCCGGAAATGGAATTCGTGGCGATCCGCGAAAACATGCGCCGCAAGGAATACCTGGAAGAGCTGAAAGCTTCCGGCCCGATGGGCAACAAGCTGGCCGAGCTGATGGGGCGCCAGCATCCCGGTCAATCATTCGGCGCCGCGTTGCCAGCCGCAGGTGATTTCGTCACGCCGGAATTCGTGCGCTCCGAAATCGCCCGCGGCCGCGCCATCATTCCTGCCAACATCAACCATCCGGAAATCGAACCGATGATCATCGGCCGTAATTTCCTGGTCAAGATCAACGCCAACATCGGCAACTCCGCGGTGACTTCGTCGATCGGCGAAGAAGTCGAGAAGATGACCTGGGCGATCCGCTGGGGCGGCGACAACGTGATGGACCTGTCGACCGGCAAGCATATCCACGAAACGCGCGAATGGATCATCCGCAATTCGCCGGTGCCGATCGGCACCGTGCCGATCTACCAGGCGCTGGAAAAGGTCAACGGCAAGGCAGAAGACCTGACCTGGGAAATCTTCCGCGACACCCTGATCGAGCAAGCCGAACAAGGCGTCGACTACTTCACCATCCACGCCGGCGTGCGCCTGCAATACGTGCCGATGACCGCCAAACGCCTGACCGGCATCGTCAGCCGCGGCGGCTCTATCATGGCCAAGTGGTGCCTGGCGCATCACCGCGAATCCTTCCTCTACGATCACTTCGAAGACATCTGCGAAATCATGAAAGCCTATGACGTCAGCTTCAGTCTCGGCGACGGCTTGCGTCCAGGTTCGATCTACGACGCCAACGACGAAGCGCAGCTGGGTGAATTGAAGACGCTGGGCGAACTGACGCAGATCGCCTGGAAGCACGATGTGCAGGTGATGATCGAAGGTCCTGGCCACGTGCCTATGCACCTGATCAAGGAAAACATGGACCTGCAGCTGGAACAGTGCCACGAAGCGCCGTTCTACACGCTCGGCCCACTGACCACCGACATCGCGCCAGGCTACGACCACATCACCTCCGGCATCGGCGCCGCCACCATCGGCTGGTACGGTACGGCCATGCTGTGCTACGTCACGCCGAAGGAACATCTGGGCTTGCCGAACAAGGTCGACGTCAAGGACGGCATCATCACTTACAAGATCGCGGCGCATGCAGCCGACCTGGCCAAGGGCCATCCGGGCGCGCAGATCCGTGACAACGCACTGTCGAAAGCGCGCTTCGAGTTCCGCTGGGAAGACCAGTTCAACATCGGCCTCGATCCGGACAAGGCGCGTGAATTCCACGATGAAACCTTGCCCAAGGATTCCGCCAAGGTGGCGCATTTCTGCTCCATGTGCGGCCCGCACTTCTGTTCGATGAAGATCACCCAGGAAGTCCGCGAATATGCCGCCGCGCAGGGCATTTCCGACATCGCCGCGCTGAAGCAGGGGATGGAAGTGAAAGCCATCGAGTTCGTCAAGAACGGCGCGGAAATTTATAGCAAACAGTGAGCTCGGTGATGGAAATCGTACTCAACGGTGCGCCGCATCCGCTGGCTGAAGGCGAGAGCCTGCAGCAGCTGATCGTGGCGCTGGAGCTGGCCGGCAAGGCGGTGGCGGTGGCGGTTAACCGGCAAGTCGTGCCGGCCAGCCTGTGGCCGCAGCGCATCTTACAGCCGGCCGACAAGGTAGATGTCGTGCGCGCCATAGGCGGTGGGTAAGCCACCTCCATAAACCTACTGCGCGACTCAATCTCTGGGCGGCGATGCTCACCGTACGTTCGTACGGCTGCGCTTCTCACCCAGACCTTGGCCTGTCAGCGTAGCTGAGGCTACGGTTTCTGGAGGCGGCACAAAGTCAATCGGATGCGCGCCGGAAATCGTAGAAAATCTTTTAAAGGATTTGTCATGAATCTGAATTCAACTCCCGAAACGGGAACAACAGACACCGGCCTGACCATCGCCGGCAAGACTTACAGCTCGCGGCTGCTGGTCGGCAGCGGCAAGTATCGCGACCTGGAACAGACACGCGCCGCGACCGAAGCCAGTGGCGCGGAAATCATCACGGTGGCGATCCGCCGCGTCAATATCGGGCAGGATCCCAAGGCGCCGAATCTGCTGGATGTGGTGCCGCCATCGCGCTACACCATATTGCCCAATACGGCGGGCTGCTACACTGCCGCCGATGCGATCTACACACTGCAGCTGGGACGCGAACTGCTGAACGGCCACAAGCTGGCCAAGCTGGAAGTGCTGGGCGATGAGCGCACCCTGTTCCCCAACATGCCGGAGACCTTGAAAGCGGCGGAAGCCCTGGTCAAGGACGGTTTCGACGTCATGGTGTATTGCAGCGACGATCCGATCCAGGCACGCATCCTGGAAGAGATCGGCTGCGTCGCGGTGATGCCGCTGGCGTCGCTGATCGGTTCCGGCATGGGTATCCTGAATCCCTGGAATCTATCGCTGATCATCGAGCAGGCCAAGGTACCGGTGCTGGTCGATGCCGGCGTCGGCACGGCTTCCGATGCGGCGATTGCGATGGAGCTGGGTTGCGACGGCGTGCTGATGAATACGGCGATTGCCGGCGCCCAGGATCCGATCCGCATGGCGCGCGCGATGCGACTGGCGATCGAAGCCGGGCGCGAAGCTTTCCTGGCCGGTCGGATTCCGAAGCGCTTTGCCGCCTCGCCGTCTTCACCGATGGCGGGAAGAGTCAAGTGAGTGTGAAGCAAGACTTGCGCAGCGGCGCCGTGGCGCCACCTTGCGTGCTGGTGTTTTCCGGCTCGGACCCGAGCGGCGGCGCTGGCATGCAGGCCGACATCACTGCCATCGCCGCACTCGGTGCGCATCCGCTGTCGGTCGTCACGGTGCTGACGGTGCAAGACAATGAGCGCGTATTCGGGGTTTATCCGGTGGCGGCGGAACTGGTGCGGCAGCAGGCACAGGCGTTGGTCGACCGCATCGCTATTTCCGCGGTCAAGCTGGGCATCGTCGGCAATCGCGCCAATGCCGAGGTAATCGCCGCAATCATCCGCCAGCTACGCGTACGGCAGCCCGATTTGCCGGTGGTGTTCGATCCGGTGCTGGCGAACGGCCATGGCGACAGCCTGGCCAGCGAGGACCCGATTGCCGCCGTGGCGCCCTTGTTTGAACTGGCCACGGTCATCACGCCGAACCGGCTTGAGGCTGACCGCCTGTGCAGCAGCGCGAACGATCCTGAACAGCAGGCGCGCTTGCTGCTGGAACGCGGTTGCCACAACGTATTGCTGAAAGGCGGCCATGGTCCGGAACTGGATCAGGTCTTGAATCGCTGGATCAGCCGCAGCCAGTCGCGCAGCTGGAGCTGGCCGCGCCTGCCGGGCGAATTCCACGGCAGCGGCTGCACCTTGGCTGCGGCGCTGTCCGCGCTGCTGGCGCAAGGGCTGGAGATGGAAGCGGCGACTTCCGCCGCGCAAAGCTATTGCCAGCAGACCCTGGCGGCATCGTATTCGATTGCCGCCGGCCAGCGCATACCTAACCGTACGCTGCCTTTTCTGAACACTTAAGAAGGATGAAGCCATGAAGGGTTTATACATCGTCACCCCAGACTGGGATGACACCGCCAGATTACTGGAAGTCAGCGAGCAGGCCTTGCAAGGCGGCGCGGCATTGCTGCAGTATCGCCACAAGACCGCCGATGCGGGGTTGCGCCAAGAGCAGGCAGAAGCCTTGCTGGCGCTGTGCCGGGGCTACCAGCGTCCGTTCATCATCAATGATTACGTCGAGCTGTGCCTGGCGCTGGATGCCGACGGCATCCACGTCGGCGGCACCGACGCCAGCGTGGCTGAAGTGCGGGCGCAAGTCGGCCCTGACAAGATCGTCGGCGCTTCCTGCTACGGTGACCTGGCGCTGGCGCATGCGGCACAGCGCGCCGGCGCCAGCTACGTCGCCTTCGGCGGCTTCTATCCCTCGCGCGTGAAGAAATATCCGGTGACGACGCCGGTCGATATCATCACCCGCTCGAAGGCTGAAATCGCCTTGCCGAACGTGGTGATCGGCGGTATGACGCAAGAGAATGCCGTGCCGCTGATCGCCGCCGGCGCCGACATGGTTGCAGCTATCAGCAGTGTTTATCTGGCCGAAGATCCTGTGGCCGCGGCGCGCAGTTTTGCGGCCTTGTTCAATAACCACTAGGCATTCTCAGGCGCTTCAGGTTTCCAGCAGGCTGCGCAGCATCCAGGCATTTTTTTCATGCAGTTGCATGCGCTGCGTCAGCAGATCCGCGGTCGGTTCATCGGCCGCCGCGTCTACCACCGGGAAGATCGAACGGGCAGTGCGGGTCACCGCTTCCTGTCCCTGCACCAGCTGCTGAATCATGGCGGTCGCATTCGGTACGCCTTCCTCTTCCGAAATCGAGGTCAGCTTGGCGAAGGCCTTGTAGGTGGCCGGCGCCGGATAGCCGAGCGCGCGTATGCGTTCCGCGATCAGGTCCACCGCCAGCCACAATTCGTTGTACTGGGTTTCGAACATCAGGTGCAATGTATTGAACATCGGCCCGGTCACGTTCCAGTGGAAGTTATGGGTCTTCAGGTAAAGGGTGTAGGTATCGGCCAGCAGTTTGCTGAGGCCGTCGGTGATCTTCTTGCGATCCTTGTCGCTGATGCCGATATCGATCACTGCAACGTTCTTCTTTACCATGGTGCGGCTCCTTCTAACGGTGACGGTTGAATGAGAGACTTGCACCATGATTTTATGTCAATTCGCCGCCGGCCAAGAAAACCGCGGGTTTTTCCTGGAGCGTGCGGTATCAGCCGACAACGGCCGCCGCCGTGGCGGCCTGCGAGCGGCGGTACATGCTGACGGTCAGCGCCACCGCCGCCAGCGATGCCGTGGCGGCAAACAGATAGACCTCGGCATAGCCGAAGCGGCTGACGATCAGGCCAGCCAGCGGGCCGGTGACGCCCAGCGCCAGGTCCAGGAAGACCGAGTAGGCGCCGAGTGCGCTGCCGCGGTTATTGGCCGGCACCAGATTCACCGCTTCGACGCCGAGCGCAGGAAATATCAGCGCGAAGCCGAAGCCGGTCAGGGCTGCGCCGCACAGTGCAAAAAATGGCGAACCGGCTTGCCACAGCAGTAACAGCCCGAGCGCTTCGATGGAAAAGCAGACAATCGACACCCGGAAACCGCCGAAGCGTGAAATGGTCTGGGCGAACAGCAGCCGTGCGCCGACGAAGAAGCTGCCGAACAAGGTCAGCGCAAACGCTGCGTTAGGCCATTGATGGCTGGCATAGAACAAGGTGATGAAGGTGGCGATGGAGCCGAAGCCGATCGAGCCCAGGGCCAGGCCCATGCCATGCGGGAACACCTTGCGCAATACGCGCCCGAACGGCAGATGCTCGCCGCGCACTACGGCCGTGGCCGCTTTCAGGCGCGCCAGCAGGAAGCCGATCACTGACAATATGGTCACCGTGGCGCCTACCGCCGCCAGTCCCCAGGTGTGCGAAATCACCACGCCGAGCGGCGCGCCTATGGCCAGCGCGCCGTAGGTAGCGATACCATTCCAGGAAATCATGCGGGCCGTGTGCTTTGCGCCCACCCGTCCTATGCCCCAGGTAATGGCGCCGGTGCCGACCATGCTCTCGCCACAACCCAGCACCAGACGGCCAATCAGCAGGATCGCCAGGCTCAGCGCCGGCACATGAGTAAAGAAGGCTGCCACCAGCAGGAATGCACCGCTGATGCTGCAGCCGATCAAGCCGCGCAAGACCGCGGTCTTGGGCCCGACCGAATCCGCCATGCGGCCAGCCAGCGGCCGGCTCAGCAGGGTGGCCAGGTACTGCATGCTGATCGCCAGGCCCGCCAGCACCGAGCTGTAGCCGAGATCGACGTGGACATAGCCGGGCAGTACGGCGAGCGGGATGCCTATTGCCAGGTAGCAAATAAATGTAAAAAATGCAGTGGAAACGATATGGAACGTTACTGCGCTCTCGGACAGCGGAGGGCTGGCGCGGTCGAGACGGACTTCTTCTGACATGACGGGACTTGGTTGGGGTGAGATGGGTACAGAGGTAGAGCGGATGATGCAATGCAGTATTTTACCCTTCCGGCCCGAATGCTGCTGGCGCCGGCGCCGCGGCATAAGTTTACGCTGATATCGCGAGCGATCCTCAGGCAGCTGCCCCCGCAGCTTATAATGTGGGGATGCAAA
The DNA here is from genome assembly GCF_001584185.1 of Collimonas pratensis. GTDB lineage: Bacteria > Pseudomonadota > Gammaproteobacteria > Burkholderiales > Burkholderiaceae_D > Collimonas > Collimonas pratensis. The sequence continues at coordinate 862,797 of NZ_CP013234.1, forward strand.
ATCTTCTCCATAACCTCAATCCAGAACAACTGGCGGCAGTCACCTTGCCTGCGCAGTCCGCACTCATCCTGGCCGGCGCCGGTTCCGGCAAGACGCGGGTGCTGACCACCCGCATCGCCTGGCTGATCCAGACCGGCCAGGTGTCGCCCTCCGGCGTGCTGGCGGTGACCTTCACCAACAAAGCCTCGAAGGAAATGATGACGCGCTTGTCGGCGATGTTGCCGATCAATACGCGCGGCATGTGGATAGGGACTTTCCATGGCCTGTGCAACCGCTTGCTGCGCGCGCATTATCGCGACGCTGCCTTGCCGCAGACCTTCCAGATCCTCGATTCGCAAGACCAGTTGTCGGCCATCAAGCGCCTGCTGAAGGCGATGAATGTCGACGATGAGAAATATCCGCCGCGTAACCTGATGTACTTCATCAACGGCGCCAAGGACCAGGGTTTGCGCGCCAATGAAGTCGAAGCCAATGACGATTACAACCGCAAGTTCGTCGAGCTGTACGACTTGTACGACCAGCAATGCCAGCGCGAAGGCGTGGTCGATTTTGCCGAGCTGCTGCTGCGCACCTATGAACTGCTGAGCCGTAACCAGCCGCTGCGCGAACATTACCAGTCGCGCTTCCAGCACATCCTGGTGGACGAGTTCCAGGATACCAACGACTTGCAATACAAATGGCTGAAGCTGATGGCCGGGCAGCGCGGCGCGGTGTTTGCGGTGGGCGACGACGACCAGAGCATCTACGCTTTCCGCGGCGCCAATGTCGGCAACATGACTGCCTTCGAACATGAATTCCGGGTCGAGAACCTGATCAAGCTGGAGCAGAACTACCGCTCGCACGGCCACATCCTGGATAGCGCCAACACCCTGATCGCCAACAACAGCAAGCGTCTCGGCAAGAACCTGCGGACCGACGCCGGCCATGGTGAGCCGGTGCGCATCTACGAAGCCACCAGCGACCTGCAGGAAGCGCAGTGGATCGTCGAAGAAACCAAGAGCCTGATCAACGACGGCGGCAGCCGCAGTGAAATCGCCGTGCTGTACCGCTCGAATGCGCAGTCGCGCGTAATCGAACATGCTTTGGTGGCGTCCGGCATCCCCTACCGGGTGTACGGCGGCCAGCGCTATTTCGAACGGGCCGAAGTCAAGCACGCGATCGCCTACCTGCAGCTGATGGACAATCCGCATAACGATTCCGCCTTCCTGCGCGTGGTGAATTTCCCGGCGCGCGGTATCGGCGCGCGCTCGCTGGAACAGTTGCAGGACGCCGCCAAGCAATACGGCATTTCCCTGTACGCGGCGGTACCGTATGTGGCAGGCAAGGCCGGCGCCACGCTTGGTTCCTTCCTCAAGCTGATCGAAGGCGGACGCTTTGAAACCCAGCACCTGCCGCTGCCGGAAATGGTGCAGGTGGTGCTCGACCTGAGCGGCCTGCTGCAGCATTACCAGAATGAAAAAGAAGGCGCCGACCGCATCGAGAATCTGGAGCAGCTGGTGAATGCTGCAACCCTGTTTGTCTCGGAAGAAGGATTCGGCATCGATGCGCCGGCCTTGCTCGGCCCCAAGGCGCAAGCCGTGTCGGGCGCCGCCATCACGACTGCCGACGGCATCGAGGTATTCGACGCCGACGCGCCGTTGTCGGCGGTGATGTCACCCTTGTCGGCATTTCTTTCGCACGCGTCGCTGGAGGCCGGCAACAACCAGGCCCAGGCTGGCGAGGAAGCCTTGCAGCTGATGACGGTGCACTCGGCCAAGGGCCTGGAGTTCGATGCGGTGTTCATCACCGGCCTGGAAGAGGGTTTGTTCCCGCACGAAAATTCGCAGAAGGAAGACGCCGGTGTCGAAGAAGAGCGGCGCCTGATGTATGTCGCCATCACGCGCGCCAAGAAGCGCCTGTACATGAGCTTTTCGCAGACTCGCATGCTGCATGGCCAGACCCGCTACAACATGCGTTCGCGCTTCTTCGACGAGCTGCCGGAAGATGCCTTGAAGTGGTTGTCGCCGAAGGTGCAGCAGCATAGCTGGTTCGCCAATACCAAATCAGCCTGGGACGAAGCGCCCGAGAAAGCCGCCAACAATATCTCGAAGAACTTCGGCCGGCGCGATATCGGCTGGCGCATCGGTGAGAATGTCGCCCACCTGAAATTTGGCGAAGGCGTGATCGTCAATATCGAAGGCAGCGGCGGCAATGCGCGCGCCCACATCAATTTCGGCAAGCATGGCATGAAGCTGCTGGACCTGAGCGTGGCGAAGCTGGAGAAGGTGGCCTAGGATGGGCACCTGTGCCCACGCGTGAGATCGACGGTCCTATGCGCATTTAGCGTCGCGCGTGGGCAGAAAAACCTGCCCACCCTACACCGGCTGCTTATTCTTTGGGGGCGGCCGGTTCCGGCAGAGGCAGATCCTGCTCAGGCCTGCCGAAGATGTGGGTATAAGTCGGATAGAAAGAGCAGTACATCACGACCGTCAAGGCAATCGACAGCGGCAGCAGGATCATGATGGTCACCGACTGGTTGCCGACGATCGCCGCAATCAGGACGCTCACCACAGCAGGCAGCACCACGCCGATGGCGGCCCAGGCCAGGCCATAGACGGCGAATGCCTTTAGCTCGCGCGAGACGGCGAAGAAGCTGTAGAAAATCGCTTTCAGCACGCCCATCTTTTGCCACATGATCAGCGGCGCCGCATACCAGAACGCCATCGCCGCCGGGATGTAGACGACCGCGGCAAACATCATCGCCAGCGAGATGTTGGAGTCTTGTATTTCCTTCGGGTCGAGCGTGCTCTGGCCAGTCACCGTCAGCCAGAACAGGCCGCCGTCCACCAGGCTGGAGGCGGCGATGGCGACGATCGCCGCTATCACGTAAAGCACGCCCAGCAACAGCAGGTTCTTCAGGGCCGGCGAGCGGAAGCCGGTCAGCAGCAGGTTAGGGTAGACGCGCTTGCCCTGCTCGATGTTCAGGCAAGCCTGCATGAAAGCCATGGCGAATACAGGCACCAGGATCACCGGCAAGATTTGTCCCAGTATCGGGATCTGCAGCAGGTTCAGTCCCAGCATCAGGAACATATACGCCAGGAATAAGGTGGAGATCTCGGCCGGCTGCTTGCGGAACAGCGCAAACCCCTCCTTGATCCATATCCATCCGGTTTTGGCAGGCAGTTTTTCCATTGCTTATCTATGTTCTTTATCTAATCAGTACAGGTTTGGTGCCGGGTGGGCGACGCGCTGCCGCAGGATCCGTTCAAAATGGCCGGGATCGTGCGGCGTCAGCATTTCTGCGGCGCGCGGCAAATAAAAGTCATACAGCCGCGACAGCCAGAAGCGCAGGGCGCCGGCGCGCAGCATCGGCTGCCAGGCAGCTTGTTCCGCCGCGTTGAAGGGCCTTACGCCATGGTATGCATCCAGCATGGCGCGTACTCTGGCAATGTCAAGCTGGCCGGTCGACAGGTCGATGCACCAGTCGTTGACGGTGACGGCCAGGTCGAACAGCCAGGTGTCGCAGCCGGCAAAGTAGAAATCGAAAAATCCGCTTAGTTGGTCGCCGTTGAACATCACGTTGTTGCGGAACAGGTCGGCATGCACCGGGCCGTTAGGCAGCTGGCGATAGGTTTCCGAGGCGGCAAACGCCTCCTGGAACGCCATTTCATCGCGCAGCAGCTGTTGTCCGTCCGGCGGCAGGTAGGGTAGCACCACTGGCGTGGTTTCACGCCACCACGGCAAGCCGCGCAGATTCGGTTGCCGGATTGGAAAGTCTTGCGCCGCCAGATGCATTTTTGCCAGCATCGCGCCGACCGCGGCGCAATGGACAGGCGCAGGGGCCATCTGGCAATCGCCTTCCAGCTTGGTGACGATCGCCGCCGGCTTGCCGTGCAGCGGATTGATGATCTGATCCTGCTGGTTGGCGACAGGCGCCGGCACCAGCACGCCGCGGCGCGCCAGATGGCGCATCAGCTCCAGGTAAAACGGCAACTGTTCAAAGCTGAGATTCTCAAATACCGTCAACACATACTCGCCGCGCTCGGTGTCGATGAAAAAATTGCTGTTTTCAATGCCAGACGAAATGCCCCTGATGGCGAGCGCCTTGCCTAAGGAAAAGGGAGGGATCCACTGGGTGAGATCGTCGAGCGTGACGGGAGTAAATACTGCCATGAGAAAAACCGCGGAAAGACAATGTTCGTCGGAATAAATATGCGGCAAATACGCCGAAATATCCGCGCATTGGCCGCATGGCTACTTGGAGGGGACCAGCTTAGTTCTTAGGCTCGGAAATCGCCGGCGGCGGCAAGCCTGCATCGCTGTCGGATTGCACGGCCTCACCCGCCTTACGGGCTTTCTGGCCCAGGTCGAACTCCTTGATCTGCCACTGCGCGCCACGTGGCGGGGCATCGGTCGGCCCCAAAGTGCCGGCCTGCGACGGCGTTTTTACATAATAGGTACTGCCGCCGCTTTCGACCTTGACCTGGTCAACCCGGCCCTGTTGGCGTGTCTGCGTGATGTTGCCGGTGTTTTCGCCCGGCTGACGGATGGTGACTGCCGGCGCTTCGCCTTCTTCCAGCTTTTGCAGCTCTGGCGGCGGTGGGGCAATGGTCTTGGCAGGCGGCGTCGCTTGCTGCGCGGTCGCTAACAGGGGTGTTGCAAGAGAGGCAAGGCAAATTGCCAGCAATGGCCAGACTGTGGATTTATTCATGTGAATTTGGCTACCTTGAGTGAGACAAGACTATGCCTGCATTGTAACAAACAGCCGGCCCCTATAGGCGATAAGGGGACCGGCAAACACGCTGTTTAAAGCAAAACGCCAGTATGGCGGTCGGATTCGGCCATGACGGTTTCGCCGGCTTCGTAGAATTTCACCACGGCGGCAAGGATCTCGGCCGGATCGTCCAGCACCTGAATCAGGTCCATGTCCTTGGCGGCAATCATGCCGTCGCCTACCAGCTGGGTACGGAACCAGTCGAGCAGACCGCTCCAGAAGCTGCTGCCGACCAGGATGATCGGGATATGCCGGCATTTGCCGGTCTGGATCAGGGTCAGGACTTCGGTCAGCTCGTCCATGGTGCCGAAGCCGCCCGGCAACACGATGTAAGCGTCGGCATAGCGCACGAAAGCTACCTTGCGGGCGAAAAAGTGGCGGAAGCTGAGGGAAATGTCCTGCCATTTGTTACCGCTTTGTTCATGCGGCAATTCGATGTTCAGGCCGACCGAAGGCGACTTGCCTTCAAAAGCGCCCTTGTTGGCAGCTTCCATCAAGCCCGGGCCGCCGCCGGAAATCACGGCAAAACCTTCGTCGGAAAAGCGCCGTGCAATGTCCCTGCAAAGGGGATAATACGGATTGTCTTCCTTGATCCGCGCCGAGCCGAAGATCGATACCGCTGGATGCAACTCGGAAAGGCGTTCGGTCGACTCGATAAATTCTGCCATAATCGTGAACATATGCCACGATTCGCGCGCCTTTTTCGATGTTGCGCGTTCGATATCCGTCACTTGCCGCAAACGCGGCACATTTTTTCCGTTCAATTCCATATGCAAAAAACCCTGCTGTTAGTTGATGGTTCGAGTTATCTCTATCGCGCCTTCCATGCCCTGCCCGATATGCGCAACGCCGCCAATGAGCCGACCGGCGCCCTGTACGGCATCATCAATATGCTGCGTCGTTTACGCATTGATTACCCCGCAGCTTACCTTGCCTGTGTGTTCGATGCAAAAGGTAAAACTTTTCGCGACGACATGTACGCCGACTACAAGGCCACCCGCGCCTCCATGCCGGAGGACCTGGTTAAACAGATTACGCCTATTCACGCCGCCGTGCGCGCGATGGGCTGGCCGATCCTGATGGTGGAGGGCGTGGAAGCCGACGATGTGATCGGCACCTTGACCGTGCAAGCAGTACAGCACGGCATGCAGGCGGTGGTCTCGACCGGCGACAAAGACCTGGCGCAGCTGGTCAATGACGACGTCACGCTGATCAACACCATGAACAACGAGACGCTTGACCGCGCCGGCGTGATCGCCAAATTCGGCGTGCCGCCGGAGCGCATCGTCGACTACCTGACACTGATCGGCGATACCGTCGACAACATCCCCGGCGTCTCCAAGGTCGGCCCGAAAACCGCGGTCAAGTGGCTGGCGCAGTACGACACCGTTGACAACGTGATCGCCAACGCCGCCAGCATCGGCGGCGCGGTCGGCGAGAATTTGCGGCAGGTGCTGGACTGGCTGCCGAAGGCCAAGGAACTGGTGACGGTGAAGACCGATTGCGACCTCAGCGCGCACATGGTGTCGATCCCGGAATCGCTGATTGCGCCGGAGCAGGACAAGGACACCCTGATCGAATTGTTTACGCGCTATAACTTCAAGACCTGGCTGCGCGAATTGAGCGCGCCTGCCGCGGCGGCCGCTTCCGCGCCCGCCGGCGGCGCGCCCGTACCGGCAGCAGCCGTTGCTGGCGCTGCGGCTGACGCCCAGGCGCAGAGCAGCCTGTTCGATACCGTCGAGCGGCACTATGAAACCGTGCTGACTGAAGCTCAGCTGGACGCCTGGCTGCAGCGCATCGACAAGGCAACCTTGACCGCGGTCGATACTGAAACCACCTCGCTGGAGCCGATGACCGCACAGCTGGTAGGCATCTCGCTGTGCTGCGAAGTCGGCACTGCCGCTTACATTCCTGTCGCCCATCGCTACCAGGATGCGCCGCTGCAGCTGTCGCGCGAACTGGTGCTGCAAAAGATGAAGCCGTGGCTGGAAGACGACAGCAAGCCGAAGGTCGGCCAGAACCTCAAATACGACAGCCATATTTTCGCCAATCAGGGCGTGAACCTGCGGGGCATTGTCCACGACACCTTGCTGGAATCGTATGTGTTCGAGTCGCACCGCAGCCACGACATGGACAGCCTGGCGCTGCGCCATCTGAACCACCAGACCATCACCTTCCAGGAAGTATGCGGCAAGGGCGCATCACAGATCGGCTTCGATGAAGTCGAGATCGGCCGCGCCACCGAATATGCGGCGGAAGATGCCGATATCACCTTGCAGCTGCACCTGACCATGTGGCCGCATATCGCCGACGATGCCAAGCTGCGCTTCATCTACGAAAAAATCGAAGTGCCGACTTCGGTGGTGCTGCAAAAGATCGAACGCAACGGCGTGCTGATCGACGCCAGCCTGCTGGCGACGCAATCCAACGAGCTGGGCAAGCGCATGCTGGAGATCGAGCAGCAAGCTTATGACCTGGCCGGCCAGCCGTTCAACCTGAGTTCTCCGAAACAACTGGGCGAGATCCTGTTTGAAAAACTCAAGCTGCCGGTGGTCAAAAAGACGCCGTCCGGCTCGCCGTCTACCGACGAAGAAGTGCTGCAGAAACTGGCGGAAGACTATCCGCTGCCGAAGGTGCTGCTCGACTACCGCAGCCTGTCCAAGCTGAAATCGACTTACACCGACAAGCTGCCGAAAATGGTCAATGCGGATACCGGCCGCGTGCACACCAACTATGCGCAGGCAGTGGCGGTCACCGGCCGCCTGGCGTCGAACGATCCGAACCTGCAGAACATCCCGATCCGCACCGCTGAAGGCCGCCGCATCCGCGAAGCGTTCGTGGCGCCGGCCGGCAGCGTGATCGTCTCGGCCGACTATTCGCAAATCGAATTACGCATCATGGCGCACATCTCGGGTGATGAAAACATGCTGCGTGCATTTGCCGAAGGCATCGATATTCACCGCGCCACTGCCGCCGAGATCTTCGGCACCACCGCGGCGGAGGTCAGCAGCGAACAGCGCCGCTACGCCAAGGTCATCAACTTCGGCCTGATCTACGGCATGAGCGCATTCGGCCTGGCAGGCAACCTCGGCATCGAGCGCGCCGCGGCGCAAATGTATATCGAAAAATATTTCATGCGCTTCGCCGGCGTCAAGCAGTTCATGGATATGACCCGGGTGCAGGCCAAGTCGCAAGGCTATGTCGAGACCGTGTTCGGACGTCGCCTGTGGCTGCCGGAAATCAATTCGCCCAACGGCCAGCGCCGCCAGGGCGCCGAGCGGGCGGCGATCAACGCGCCTATGCAAGGCACGGCCGCCGACCTGATCAAGCTGTCGATGATCGCGGTGCAAAACTGGATTGAAACAGAACAGTTAAAATCCAAGATGGTGATGCAGGTGCACGATGAACTGGTGCTCGAAGTGCCGCAGGAGGAACTGGCGCTGGTGCGGGAAAAACTGCCGCAGCTGATGGCTGGCGTGGCTGAACTAAAAGTACCGCTGATTGCCGAAGTCGGAGTGGGCAAGAATTGGGACGAGGCGCACTGATAATCTGATGATCTGATGCGCGATGGCAGATGGTTAACGATAAAGGAGAATCTTGATGGCGAATTTGAAAGAAGACTTCGATAGCCTGGTCGCAAAGACCAGTTTGTCCGACAATGTTGATCGTCGTACTTTTTTGAAAACTACACTGGGCACCGGTTTCGCTGCCGCTGTGCTGCCGGTATGCGCGCAGACCATGATCAAGACCGATACCGTCGGCCTCACCGCCGGCGCCCTGGAAATCCAGATCAACGGCCTGAGCGTGCCGATCTATCGCGCCCAGCCTGAAGGCAAGACCAATCTGCCGGTGGTGCTGGTGATCTCGGAAATTTTCGGCGTGCACGAGCATATCGCCGACATCGCGCGCCGCTTCGCCAAGCTGGGCTACCTGGCGATCGCACCTGACCTGTTCAAGCGCCAAGGCGACCCGGCTGCCTTCGCCACCATTCCTGAGCTGTACAAGAACGTCATTTCCAAGGTGCCGGACGACCAGGTGCTGGGCGATGTCGATGCTTGCGTTGCCTGGGCCAAGGAAAATAATGGCAATATCGACAAGCTGGCGATCACCGGCTTTTGCTGGGGCGGCCGCATTACCTGGCTGTATGCCGCCCATAATCCCAAGGTAAAGGCCGGCGCCGCCTGGTACGGCGGTCTGGTGGGCGAAAAGAACATACTGCAGCCGAAGCATCCGGTGGACATCGCCGTGACCCTGAAAGTGCCGGTGCTGGGTTTGTACGGCGGCAAGGACCAGGGCATCACACAGGAACACGTGGCGCTGATGAAAGCGGCGCTGGCCAAGGGCAGCAGCAAGTCGGAAATCGTGGTCTTCCCGAATTCCGGCCACGCGTTCAACGCCGATTATCGTCCCAGCTATGTAGAAGCAGATGCCAAGGACGGCTGGAAGCGCACCCTGGCCTGGTTCAAGGAACATGGCGTGAGCTGAGCGGGGCCACGCATCTTTGCCGTTTGTATCCGGATGCGGCTGTCCGGATACAAAACTCCTGTCACCCCGGCGGGCTAAATAACAGTTAAATTTGCCGAAATGAAGCAGCTGTGTTTTAATTTGCAACATTGTTGCATTTGAAGTTTGTTAGCTGGGGCCAAAAATTAATTCCACACTCGTTTCAATTCTGCTGGCGACCACTATCGCCGGCCTTTTCAGCATTACCGCCGCTGCCATCTTTTCCTTCGCGCTGCTGTCCAAGATGGTCGAGCGCATGGTCAGCCTGTCGGTCGGCATCATGCTCGCCACTTCGCTGCTGCATGCGCTGCCGGAAGCCTTTGAATCCAAGGCAGACAGCCACACGCTGTTCGCGATCCTGCTGGGTGGGCTGCTGGCCTTTTTCGTCCTGGAAAAATTTGCCATCCTGCGTCACTCCCATCATCACGAGGATGACGGCCACGGCCATCATCACGGCCATGACAAGAAAGAGGCGGGCAAAGCCGGCTGGATGATCCTGGTCGGCGACGGCCTGCACAATTTCACCGACGGCATCCTGATTGCGGCGGCCTTCCTGGCCGATCCGCACCTCGGGCTGATCACCGGCCTGGCCATCATCGTGCACGAGATCCCACAGGAAATCGGCGATTTCATCGTGCTGCTCAACGCCGGTTTTTCGCGCACCCGCGCTTATGTCTACAACCTGATCTGCAGCCTGATGGCGGTGCTGGGCGGCTTGCTCGGCTACTTTACGCTGGAGCGCGGCATGGAATGGATTCCTTACGTGCTGGTGTTCGCCTCGTCGGGATTCATCTATATCGCCGTCAGCGACCTGATGCCGCAGATGCAGCGCCGCGCCACCTTGCGCGAAACCATCCCGCAGATCCTGCTGATCGGCGCCGGCGTCGCCATTGTGCTGTTCCTGACCCGTCACGCCCATCAACATTAAGCCGTAGGGTGGGCACCCGTGCCCACCATCACTCTCGCTTAATTTCGTTTATCCCGACACCGCGTGGGCAAAAAAGCTTGCCCACCCTACGGATCCCACATTTATGCGCCCTTGGCTACCGGCCGCGAGGCGTCGGCGCACCATTCGCTCCACGATCCCGGATACAGTGCGGCGCCATGCAGGCCGGCGATTTCCAGCGCCAGCAGGTTATGGCAGGCAGTCACGCCGGAGCCGCACTGCATGACGGCGGTCTGCGGTTCGCTGATCAGGGCGCCGAATTCCTCATGCAGCTGATGGCCCGGCTTGAAGCGGCCGTCGGCTTGCAGATTGTCCTTGAAGAAACGGTTCTTGGCGCCGGGAATATGGCCGCCGACCGGGTCGATGGTTTCGTTTTCGCCGCGGAAGCGGTCCGGCGCGCGGGCGTCGACGATGGTGCGGCGCAAGTTGGTGAGGTTGCTCAGGACGTCGTGCGCATTGACGCTGGTGGTGAGCGCCGGCTTGACGCTGATGCTGCCCGGCGCCGGCGTCGGTTCCGCCGTCGTCAATCCTTGTCCGGCCGCCTGCCAGGCTGCCAGGCCGCCATCCAGCACCGCCACCGAAGCGTGACCGATGGAGCGCAACAGCCACCACAGGCGGGCGGCGTACATGCCGCCCTGGCCGTCATAGGCGACTACCTGGGTGTCGTCGCTGATGCCCCAGCGGCGCAGCGTCGCGATCAAGGCGTCCTGTTCCGGTAGCGGATGACGGCCTTTGAAGCTGCCGTCGGCGGCTTGCTTGGCGCCTGACAAATCATGATCCAGGTTGGCGAAGCGTGCCCCGGCAATATGGCCGGCGTCGTAAGCTGTTCTTCCCGCCGCCGGATCCATCAAGTCATGGCGGCAGTCAATGATGACCCAGCCCGGGTTTTGCGCATTCAGCAGCAGGTTCGCGGCGGAAATCAGCGTGGTGTAGGGATGTGCTTGAGACATGGCATTCCTTCTGTGAGAGTGTTGATCAGGTGCTGCGCCTGTAGTGGTCAAGTAAATTCGGACACGACGATAGGTTTTTTTGCTGCCATGTTCCGTTCGTAGACGGAGGGCGGCAGATTGCCCAGAACTGAATGTAGACGTTCGTTGTTGTAGAAGCCGACGATGTAAGCGGCGATATCGATCTTGGCCTCCGCGTGGTTGGCATATTGGCGCTGCCACACCCGTTCCATTTTGAGATTCAGGAAGAAGCGTTCGGCAACTGCATTGTCCCAGCAGTTGCCTTTGCGGCTCATGCTGCAGGTGAAGCCGTGACTGGCTAGCATTGCTTGGTACTGGGCACTTGCATATTGGCGGCCACGGTCTGAGTGGACGACCAATCCTTTGTCTGGCCGCCGCTGTTGAAGCGCCATGTGCAAGGCGTCACAGACCAGCTTGGCCGGCATGCTCGGTGCCATAGCCCAGCCAACCACCTTGCGCGAGAACAGGTCGATCACCACCGCCAGGTACAGCCAGCCGGCGCCAGTCCGCACGTAGGTGATGTCGGAGACGTAGGCCTTGTTTGGCACTACCGGATTGAACTGGCGGCCCAGCACGTTGGCTGCGATCGGCAGATCATGCTTGCTGTCGGTAGTGTGAATGAACTTGCGCTTCCAGACTGGCTTTAAGCCCGCCTGGCGCATCAACCGACGAACCTTGAAACGCCCGGCCGTGATGCCGCGGTTTGACAGCTCCGTCACCATACGGCGGCTGCCATAGCTCTGGTGACTTGCCACGAAAGCAGCTCGTACATGGACACTCGCTTTGCAAACAACCGGCGCGGTAGCGCGGCGCTTCGCTTCGTAAAAACCGGAACGGCTAACGCCCAGCACACGACAGCTCTGTGCGACAGGGATGGCCTTCGTTTGCAGCTCGTCGATCAGTCGAAAACTCATTTCAGCTCGCGGGCAAAGAAGGCCGAGGCCTTTTTTAAGATTTCTACATCGCCTCGCAGTTGGCGGTTCTCCTGCTCCAACTGCCTGATTCGTTGTTGCTCGGGTGTCAGCGGTTTGCCAATGCCTGCCTGGCCGGATTGCTCGGCATCGTACTGCTCTATCCAGCGACGCACGGCGGTCGGGCCAATGCTCATGCTCTCGCATACGTGTTGAACACTGAGTCCCTGTTCTTTGATCATTTTGACGACCTCAAGCTTGAAGCTGAGATCGAAATTGCGGCGTTGCCTTGTCATGCAAATCTCCTCGGATAGTGGATTGTCCACCTATCGAGGTGTCCGGGCAAATTAGACCACTACAGCCTGCCGGAAACGGTATCAGGCAGTGTCGTCAACGGACGCGCCTTTCTTTGATTATAAAACGTTGCCAGCAAACCGCCGATAAGGATCACGCTGGTCCCGAGCCAGCCGCGCCAGCCCAGCTGGTCTTGCCAGATCAGGATGCCGAGGATGCTGGAAAAGACGATGCCGGTGTATTGGAGGTTGGCGGTCAGCAAAGGATTGCCAAGGCGATAAGCGCGAGTCATCGCGATCTGGCCGATCGTAGCCGAAATGCTGAGCGCGATCAGCAGGCTGAAGCCGGTCAGGTTGTGCGCGTGCATGAAGGGAATGCCGCCGCTCGGCAAGCCCAGGCAGCCGGCCAGGCCGGTGACGGCGCTGATGGCGGAGAAATAGAACACCACGCGGTATTCCGGCTCGCCCAGTTGTCCCAGGCGCCGCACCTGCAGGTAGGCGATGGCGGAAATCAGGCCCGAGCAGAGCGCAATCAGGGCCGCTGCGGTTTGTTCCGGGGCGAACGAAGGCCGTAACAGCAGCATGACGCCGGCGAAGCTGAGCAGGATGGTGGCCGCCATACCCCATTCGAAGCGGGCGTTGCTGCGCCACCATGCGGCGCCGAACAGGATCGCCGCCAGCCATATCGACGAGGTGTAGTTGAGAGTGGTGGCGGTGGCGACCGGCAGCAGGCTGAACGAATAGAACCACATGGCCAGGGAAATCACGCCGATCAGGCCGCGCCGCATGTGTTCGCGAGGCAAGGGTGTTTTCAGGGTGCCGCCCTTGAGGACGATCAGGGCGACGATGAACAGCATGCCGATCAGGCCGCGGCTGAACAGGATTTCAGAGATTGAATAGTGTTCGGAAGCAAGCTTGACGCAGACCCCCATGAGAGAAAACATGAGGCTGGCGAAGAGCATCCAGAGTGATTGCATGGGAAAATTCTAACAAGAGGCCAGGTTGCTGTCATTTTGACCGATTCCGGCGTTGTTACGCGTGCTGCAAAAAAATAAAGGCCGGAGTTGATCCGCTGCGTGCAGCGAACCGGCTCCGGCCTGTGGCTCTGGCGATGTTTGGGTTAGAGCAGGCCGTCCTGGCTGCGGTACCACTCGTGGAAATGCTGCATGCCGTCTTCCATCGGCGACTGGTAAGGTCCGACTTCGCTGACGCCACGCTCCATCAGGATGCGCCGGCCGGCGTCCATGCGCAGGGCGATTTCATCGTCCTCGACGCAGGTTTCCATGTAGGCGGCGCGTTCCGCTTCGACCATCTCGCGCTCAAACAGGGCGATCTCTTCCGGATAGTAGAACTCGACCACATTGGTGGTCTTCTGCGGGCCGCGCGGCCACAGCGTCGACACCACCAGCACGTGCGGATACCATTCCACCATGATGTTCGGATACAGCGTCAGCCAGATCGCGCCGAACTTGGGCGCCTGGCCGTTGTTGAACTTGAGGACCTGTTCCTGCCACTTCTTGTAGGACGGTGAACCGGATTTGGCCAGGCCATGGTTGACGCCCACGGTCTGCACGCTGTAATCCTTGCCAAACTGCCATTCCAGGTCGTCGCAGCTGACAAAGCTGCCGAGGCCGGGATGGAAGGGCTCGACGTGGTAATCCTCCAGATAAACCTCGATAAAGGTTTTCCAGTTGTAGTCGCACTCGTGCACTTCGACGTGGTCGAACAGGTAGCCGCTGAAATCGAGATCCTTGGCGACGCCCAGCTGCGCCAGTTTTTCGCCGACGTGGAAGGCGTTCTGCTCGAACAGCAGGCCGTTCCAGTTTTGCAGAGGCGTCTTGGACAGGTTCATGCAAGGCGTTTCGCCGAAATGCGGCGCGCCTATCAGTTCACCCTTGAGATCGTAAGTCCAGCGGTGCAGCGGGCAGACGATATTGCGGGCATTGCCGCGGCCATCGAACATCTTGGCCTGGCGATGGCGGCAAACGTTGGAAATCAGCTCGATTCCCTGCGGATTGCGCACCAGCATGCGACCCTCGTTTTCAGAGGCCAGCGTGGCGTAATCGCCGACGTTAGGCACCATCAGCTCATGGCCGACGTAGCGCGGACCATTCTGAAAGAGTTGCTGGATTTCGCGCTTTAACAGCGCTTCGTCAAAGTAGACGTTGACCGGAAGTTGCGCATCGGAGCGCGCGAGATTGGTAATAGAAGCCAGATCGGACATCCCTCCACCCCCAAATGTGTTGTATCAACCTAAGAGAGAAAGAATCCGCAAAAACCTGTGTTCAAATAATATGAAACGGAAATTTTGGACAGAACCGAGGATTATCCCACAAAAAACCCGGATTTGGCGTCGTTTCAGGCATTTTATCGAGCCGGGTACCCAAATCTTGTGTCTAAATTCAACGGCTTATAGAGGTTTGCTCTAAAATAGCGGTCTAATCTATTTACACCTACTATGCCAAAAAATCCGATTTCCGCCAGCAGCCCGGCCTCGTTCGAACAAGCCATGGCTGAACTGGAGCAACTGGTAGCCCAGATGGAAGCCGGCGAATTGCCGCTGGAAGCATCGGTTGCCGCCTATAAGCGCGGATCCGAGCTGGTCAAGTTTTGCGCCGCGCAGCTAGAAAAAGTCGACAGCCAGGTCAAGGTGCTGGAAGGCGACATGCTCAAGCCTTTCGTCGGCGAAGCATTGAACGATCACAGTGGAGCCGACGAATGACGGCAGCCGCTCAGTTAGCCCCTCAGTTAGCCAATGTAACGCCGGCGGCAGAACAATCGTTTGGCGAATGGATGCGCCAGGTGCAGTCCGAGATGGAGGCGGTGCTCGGTGAGTTGTTGCCATCAGAGAATACTGCGCCCGCCAGGCTGCATCAAGCCATGCGTTATGCGGTGCTGGACGGCGGCAAGCGCGTGCGGCCTTTGCTGGCATTTGCCGCTGGGGAATTATTTTCCGCGTCGGCAACGGTGGTGCAGCGAGCGGCGGCCGCGGTTGAAATGATCCACGCCTATTCGCTGGTGCATGACGACATGCCTTGCATGGACGATGACGCCTTGCGCCGCGGCAAACCGACCGTGCATGTGCAATACGATGAAGCCACCGCCTTGCTGGTCGGCGATGCTTTGCAGGCACAGGCGTTCGTGGTGCTGGCCGAGACCGATACCGCCGGCTTCGATGCGGCGCGGCAGATCGTCATGTTGCGCCTGCTGGCGCAGGCTTCCGGTTCGCTCGGCATGTGCGGCGGCCAGGCTATCGACCTCGCCAGCGTCGGCCTCAGCCTGTCGCTGGATGAGCTGGAACAGATGCACAAGCTGAAGACCGGCGCCTTGCTGCGCGCTGCGGTATTGCTGGGCGCCTGGGGTGGCAAAGCGCTGGCAAAGGACGAAATCGATGCGCTGGAAGCCTACGGCACGGCGATCGGGCTGGCGTTCCAGGTGGTAGACGATATCCTCGACGCCACTGCCGATTCCGCCACGCTCGGCAAAACGGCAGGCAAGGACGCCGCCGACAACAAGCCGACCTACGTCTCGATCCTGGGTTTGCCGGAATCGCAGGCTTTGGCAGAAAAATTACGCAATGACGCCCACCGGGCGCTTGCGATCTTCGGGGACAAGGCACGCCGCCTGCGCGAGCTGGCGGATTTGATCGTGCAACGGAAAGCTTAGGGTTCAGGGCATATGGAAATACTTAATACAATCGACAGCCCGGCAGACCTGCGCAAGTTGTCGCGGGCGCAACTCAAGCCGCTGGCGGACGAACTGCGCGAATTTGTCATCGAATCGGTGTCGCAGACCGGCGGCCATCTGTCGTCCAACCTCGGCACCGTTGAACTGACGATTGCCTTGCACTACGTCTTCAACACGCCGGAAGACCGCGTGGTCTGGGACGTCGGCCATCAAACCTATCCGCACAAGATTCTCACCGGCCGGCGCGAGCGCATGAACACACTGCGCCAGCTGAACGGCATCTCGGGTTTCCCGCGCCGCGACGAAAGCGAATACGACACCTTCGGCACTGCTCATTCATCGACCTCGATTTCCGCTGCATTGGGCATGGCGCTGGCCGCCAAAACTAAGGGCGAGACTGAGCGCCACGCAATTGCCGTGATCGGCGACGGCGCCATGACCGCCGGCATGGTGTTCGAAGCCATGAACAATGCGGGCGTGTACGACGACATCAACATGCTGGTGATCCTGAACGACAACGACATGTCGATCTCGCCGCCGGTAGGCGCCTTGAACCGCTACCTGGCGCGCCTGATGTCGGGCCAGTTCTACGCCCAGGCCAAGAATGTCGGCAAGTCGATCCTGCCGGCGCCGATGCGCCAGCTGGCCAAACGCTTTGAAGAACATGCCAAAGGCATGGTGGTGCCTGCCACCATGTTCGAGGAATTCGGTTTCAACTACATCGGCCCGATCGACGGCCATGACCTGGAATCGCTGATCCCGACCTTGCAGAACCTGAAGAACCTGAAGGGTCCGCAATTCCTGCACGTGGTGACCAAGAAAGGCCAGGGCTACAAGCTGGCGGAAGCTGATCCGGTGCTGTACCACGGCCCCGGCAAGTTCAATCCGGCCGAAGGCATCAAGCCGGCCGCGGTCAGCAAGATGACCTACACTCAAGTGTTCGGCGACTGGCTGTGCGACACCGCGGCGCAAGACGAAAAGCTGATTGGTATCACGCCGGCGATGTCGGGCGGCTCAGGCCTGGATACCTTCGCCAAGCGCTATCCCCAACGCTTCTATGATGTCGGCATCGCCGAGCAGCACGCCGTCACTTTCGCTGCCGGCATGGCATGCGAAGGCTTGAAGCCGGTGGTGGCGATCTACTCGACTTTCCTGCAGCGCGCCTACGATCAGCTGATCCATGACGTCGCCCTGCAAAACCTCGACGTCACCTTCGCACTGGACCGTTCCGGCCTGGTCGGCGCCGATGGCGCCACGCATGCCGGCAACTACGACATGGCCTACCTGCGCTGCATTCCGAACATGGTGGTGATGGCCGCCTCTGACGAAAACGAATGCCGCCAGATGCTGACCACCGCTTATCAATACAATGGTCCGGCTGCGGTGCGTTATCCGCGCGGCGCCGGCACCGGCGCTGCCATCGATCCGGCGCTGACGGTACTGCCGTTGGGCAAAGGCGAGATCAAGCGCCGTGGCCATCATGTCGCGATCCTGGCTTTCGGTTCGCTGCTGGCGCCGAGCATTGCTGCCGGAGAATTGCTGGATGCGACGGTGGTCAATATGCGCTTCATCAAGCCGCTGGATGTGGAGCTGGTGCTGGAACTGGCCGCTTCCCACGATGCGCTGGTGACGGTGGAAGAGGGCTGCATCATGGGCGGCGCCGGCGCAGCGGTGGCTGAAGCGCTGGCTGCTGCAGGCTGCGTCAAGCCGCTCCTGAACCTGGGCTTGCCGGACAAGTTTATCGATCATGGCGACGCCGGCCTGCTGCTGGCGCAGTGCGGGTTGAATGCCGAAGGCATCGCGGCCTCGATACGCCAGCGCTTCGGCAAGGATCAGCCGCGCCTGGTCGTCAATCAGAAATAAGCTGGCCCTGGCGCCAGCCGTTGTTGCAGTAATTCCAGCCAGGATGCTGCCGCCGTCATGCGGCAGCGTGCCAGCCATACTATTCCAATCCCCCGGCTTGCCGTCCGCACCTATGGTGCGTGACAGTGAGCCGGGACAAGACCGCCAAGGCAGTCTTTTGTCCATTGCGCAAAGGTTAAACCTCAAATGAATACCCGTGACCAGAACCTGACCATTCCAGACGTCCAGAGCAGCGTCGACACTCGCCGCCTGGCGATCCAGCGCGTCGGCGTCAAAGGCGTGCGCTATCCGCTGACGGTGCGTACCGGGGCGGCGGCGCAAGCCACGGTCGGCAGCTGGAATATGTACGTGCATCTGCCGGAGCAGCAGAAGGGCACCCACATGTCGCGCTTCATCGCCCTGCTGGAAGGGCTGGACGGGCCTTTGGATGTGGCGTCGTTCGGAGAACTGTTGCGCAAGATGGTGACGCTGCTGGACGCCGAGCGCGGCCGCGTCGAACTGAGCTTCCCGTATTTCATCAACAAGACCGCGCCGGTTTCCGGGGTCCAGAGCCTGATGGATTACGAGGTCGGCCTGACTGGCGAGATCAATCAGGGCGCACTGGAAATTACCTTGAAAGTCATGGTGCCGGTGACCAGCCTGTGCCCATGTTCGAAGCAGATTTCAGCCTACGGCGCGCACAACCAGCGCTCGCACATCACGGTGAATGCCGTGCTGGATGGCGAGCTCCAGGTGGATGAGTTGATCGCTCGCATCGAAGCCCAGGCTTCCTGCGAACTGTTCGGCCTGCTCAAGCGTCCGGATGAAAAATACGTGACCGAGCGCGCCTACGAGAATCCGAAATTTGTCGAAGACCTGGTGCGCGACGTCGCGGTCGCCTTGAATCAGGAGCCGCGCGTGCTGGCCTATGTGCTGGAAGCGGAAAATTTCGAATCCATCCACAATCACTCTGCCTATGCCTTGATCGAGCACGACAAGCGCAGCAACTAAGATTGCAGCTTTTCCGCTAAAAGGGCGCGGCGTCGCAAACGCCGCGCCCTTTTTTCATGTATCCCTTATTCGATCCTTTTGCCACAGCACGTCGCTGCCGCCATTCGTGCGGTTCAGCACCCGCGACAGCACGAACAGCAGGTCCGACAGGCGGTTCACATACTGCCGCACCGGCTCGCTGACGGTCTCGCTCTTGCCCAGGCTGACGATGTTGCGTTCCGCGCGCCGGCAAACCGTGCGGCAGACGTGCACCAGCGCCGCCGCATGGCTGCCGCCGGGCAGGATGAAATCCTTGAGCGGCGGCAGGTCCGCATTATATTTTTCCAGTAGCTGGTCCAGCCGCGCTACCTGGCCGTCGTTGACCAGGGTATAGCCAGGTATGCACAGTTCGCCGCCGAGGTCGAACAGATCGTGTTGTATCGACAGCAAGGTCTCGCGCAGCGCCGATTCCAATGGATCGCACAGCAACAGGCCGAGCTGGGAGTTGAGTTCGTCGACGTCGCCGATGGCTTGTATGCGCAGGCTGTCCTTGTCGACCCGGCTGCCGTCGCCGAGGCCGGTGCTGCCTTTGTCGCCGGTACGCGTGGCGATCTTGGAAAGTCGGTTGCCCATGGAATTGAAGATATGTGAGATGAAATAGCGATGCTGCTACTGTACACCAGCGCGTAGCGATACGTAGCGATACGTAGCGGTACGTATCGGCACGACCGGCCGCCGCAGAGTAAAATTCATGGCAAAGGAGAGCTTCCCATGAATCACATCACCGATCTCGCAGCCTTGAAGAAAGCGCTGCCGGAAACCCTGCTGGCATCTCTCAAGACCCTGTTTGGCGAGCGTTTCTCGACCGCCCAGGCGATGCGCGAGCATCATGGCCGCGATGAATCGTCTTACGATCCGATGCTGCCGGACGCCGTAGTGTTCGCCGAAAGTACCGAAGAAGTCGCGGCGCTGGTCAAGTTGTGCAACGAACATCAGGTGCCGGTGATCCCTTTCGGCAGCGGCACCTCGCTGGAAGGCCATGTGCTGGCGTTGCAAGGCGGGATTTCGCTTGATCTGTCGCGCATGAACCGCTTGCTGGCGATCCACGCCGAAGACTTGACTGCGACGGTGCAGGCCGGCGTTACCCGCAAGCAGCTGAACCACGAGATCAAGGACAGCGGCTTGTTCTTTCCGATCGATCCGGGCGCCGACGCTTCGATCGGCGGCATGGCAGCCACCCGCGCCTCCGGCACCAACGCGGTGCGCTACGGCAGCATGCGCGAGAACACCCTGGCGCTGACGGTAGTGACGGCCGACGGCCGCATCATCAAGACTGGCACTCGCGCCAGGAAATCGGCGGCTGGCTACGACCTGACGCGCATCTTTGTCGGCAGCGAAGGTACGCTCGGCGTCATCACCGAAATCACGGTCAAGCTCTATCCGCAGCCGGAAGCGATTTCCGCCGCGGTATGTTCGTTTGAAAATATCGCCGACGCGGTCAATGCCGTGATCCAGACCATACAGCTGGGCGTGCCGATCGCGCGGGTCGAGCTGCTGGATGAAAACGGCGTGCGGGCTATTAACGCCCATGCCAAGCTGGCGCTGCCGGAGCAGCCGCTACTGCTGTTTGAATTCCATGGCAGCGAGAACGGCGTCAAGGAACAGGCCGAAGTGGTGCAAGCGCTGGTGACCGATCATCACGCCAGCGGTTTCGAGTGGGCGACGCGGCCGGAAGACCGTTCGCGTTTGTGGGCCGCGCGTCATAACGCCTATTTCGCCTTGCTGCAATTGCGTCCGGGCAGCCGGGCGATTTCCACCGATTGCTGTGTGCCGATCTCGCGCCTGGCGGAATGCATACTCGACACCAAGGCTGATTGCGAAGCCAATGGTCTGGTGTATTCGATCATCGGCCATGTCGGCGACGGCAATTTCCACACGCAGATGCTGGTCGATCCCGGCAACGCCGCCGACATCGCGCGCGCCGAAGGCGTCAATGCGCGCATGGTCAGCCGCGCCATCGCCATGGACGGCACTTGCACCGGCGAGCATGGCGTCGGCCTGCACAAGATGGATTTCCTGATCGAAGAACATGGTGTCGAGGCAATCGCCACCATGCGCGCGCTCAAGCACGCTTTCGATCCCAAGAACATCATGAATCCAGGCAAGATCATCCGGTGGTGATTCGCGCAAGAGTCATCTGGGGTCAGAGTCGACTTTCGCGGTGCTTTTTCGGGAAACTCGACTCTGACCCCACATGACGGATTCGGAGAAAGACAGAATGCGCTACGTGGTTTTTTCACAGTAGCGAAGCATGTACTCCGTAGCCCGCTAAGTGGGGGCGGAGTGAAGTTTCTGCAAAAAGCGTGCAGAACTACACCCCGACCCCAGTTAGCTAAGCATGTTGAACGCGACGATAACCGGGTTACGGCTTCCTCGTGTTTTATGAAACTCTTAATAAGTCAGCAAACGGGTCAGCCATGTCGAATAAAGCCCCCCTGGTCAATCGCCTGCCGCCGGTGCATGCCTTGTCCGCATTTGAAGCCGCGGCGCGCCACCATTCCTTCGCCGTGGCGGCGGAAGAATTGTGCATCACGCCGTCGGCGCTGTCGCACCGCATCCGCTTGCTGGAGGATTTTGTCGGCGAACGCCTGTTCTCGCGCGAGGGCCGTACCGTGGCCTTGTCGGAATTCGGTCACCGCTACCTGGACGTGGTGCGCAGCGCCTTGCGCACCCTGACTGAATTCCCGTTGCCGCAGCGTCACGCCCAGGTGCAGCCGCGCGTCAAGATCACCGCGCCGCCGACGTTTGCGCGGCAATTGCTGATTCCGCATCTGCACAGTTTCGTCAGCCGCCATCCCGAGATCGTGGTGGAAATATTCTTGTCGGTGCCGCTGTATGACCTGAGCCTGACGGAGAGCGACCTGGAAGTCCGTTTTGGCGCCGGCAAGTATCCCAACACCACTACCGAAAAATTGTTCGAGGAGCCGACCTTTGCCGTCGCCAGCCCGGAATACCTGAAGAAAATCGGGCCGCTGAAGCAGCCGGCGGATCTGCGCAAGGCAAGCCTGTTGCGTTCAGCACTGGAGCCGTGGCAACCCTGGTTCCAGGCGGCCGGCCTCGACTGGCCCGAACCATCTTCCGGCTTGCGCGCTGATGACCTGGGTTTGCTGCTGGAGCTGGTGCGGCACGGCCACGGCGTCGGACTGACCCGCAAGCACTTTGCGCGCGAGCTGATCGAGCAAGGCAAGCTGGTGCAGCTGTTTGACATCAGCCTGACCTCGCCGCCGCATGCCTATTATCTGGTGTACCAGCAAAAGCCGCAGGAACGACCGGAAGTAACGACTTTCATCGACTGGATGAAAGCCACCTTCAGCAGCATCTGAGGGGCCCCGCATGACCTGCCTGGTGTAGCCCGGCAGGTCTCGCGGCCCGACCCCTGAAAACATTTCATCGGCAGCCTGCAAGCTTTTCAGTCGGAATTGGCAGGAAAGCATTTTGCCGGCCTGGCAATGGCCTTATACTCGCTGAGAGACGTTTCAATCATAAAACTACAGCCGGGAAGCCAGCATGACGTTTTCAGAGCCAGCACCAGCCTCGGCGCCAGTTACAGGCGCCGCTGAATCGACCTTTAACCCAGCGCGCCAGCAGCAAGTGGTGGCGGCGCTGCGCGCGCTGCTGCCGGCGCATGCCTTGCTGTACAACGACGAAGACACCCGTCCCTACGAATGCGACGGCCTGGCCGCTTACCGCCAGAGTCCGATGGTGGTGGCCCTGCCGGAAACCGAGGCGCAGGTGGTGGCCATACTCAAGACCTGCCGCGACCTGAAGGTTCCTATCGTGCCGCGCGGCGCCGGCACCGGCCTGTCCGGCGGTGCCTTGCCGATCGCTGACGGCGTGGTGCTGTCGACCGCCAAATTCACCCGCATCGTCAAGCTCGATCCCTATGCGCGGACTGCAGTGGTGCAGCCCGGCGTGCGCAACCTGGCGATTTCCGAGGGCGCCGCGCCGCATGATCTGTACTACGCACCGGATCCGTCTTCGCAGATCGCCTGCACCATCGGCGGCAACGTCGCCGAGAATTCCGGCGGCGTCCATTGCCTCAAGTACGGTTTGACGGTGCATAACGTGTTGCGGGTACGGATGGTGACCATCGACGGCGACATCATCGAACTGGGCGGCAGCGCGCTGGATGCGCCTGGCCTCGATCTGCTGGCGGTGTTCATCGGTTCGGAAGGCATGCTGGGCGTGGTCACCGAAGTCACGGTCAAGCTGATTCCGAAACCGCAGGCGGCGCGCGTCATCATGGCTTCTTTCGACGATGTCGTCACCAGCGGCAATGCGGTCGCCAGCGTGATCGCTGCCGGCATCATTCCGGCCGGGCTGGAAATGATGGACCGCACCAGCTCGCGCATGGTGGAGCCCTTCGTCAAGGCCGGTTACGATACGGATGCCGCCGCCATCCTGCTGTGCGAATCGGACGGCAGTACCGAAGAAGTGGAAGAAGAAATAGAACGCATGAGCGCGGTGCTGAGCGCCAGCGGCGCCACCCGCCTCGAAGTATCGACTTCGGAAGCCGAGCGCCTACGCTTCTGGTCGGGCCGCAAGAACGCTTTTCCGGCGGCCGGCCGCATTTCGCCCGATTACTACTGCATGGACGGCACCATCCCGCGCAAGAACCTGGCGCAAGTGCTGCTTGGCATAGAACAGATGGAAAGCAAGTATGGCTTGCGTTGCGCCAATGTATTCCATGCCGGCGACGGCAACCTGCATCCGCTGATTCTGTTCGACGCCAATATTCCTGGAGAATTTCATCGGGCCGAAGAGTTCGGCGCTGAAATCCTGGAGCTGTGCGTGGCGATGGGCGGCACCATCACCGGCGAACATGGCGTCGGCATTGAAAAAATCAACTCGATGTGCGTGCAGTTTTCGCCACTGGAACGCGAGGCGTTTTTCAGCGTCAAGCGGGCCTTCGACACGGCATTTCTGCTGAATCCGGACAAGGCGATTCCTACTTTGCAGCGCTGCGCCGAGTACGGAAAAATGCACATACAGCGCGGCGTCATGAAGTTTCCCGATCTACCCCGGTTTTGAGACATGACACGACACTAAACATGGACCCACAAGATTTCAAACAGCAGGCTAGGGCGCAGATCCTCGGCGCGGCGGCAGAGAGTCGCGCGCTAGAAATTTGCGGCGGCAGCAGCAAGCGCTGGTACGGCCAAGAGGTGCAGGGCGAACTGCTGGATACGCGTGGCTACAGCGGCGTCATCGACTACGAACCGACCGAGCTGGTGATCACCGCCCGCTGCGGCACGCCATTGGTGGAAATCGAGTCCCTGCTGGCGCAGCATCAGCAAATGCTGGCTTTCGAACCTCCGCATTTCGGCAGCAACGCCACCCTGGGCGGCATGCTGGCCAGTGGCTTGTCGGGGCCGGCGCGGCAGGCGGTCGGTTCCTTGCGCGACTTTGTGCTGGGCACGGTACTGATGGATGGCAAGGGCGACGTGCTGCACTTCGGCGGCCAGGTCATGAAAAATGTCGCCGGCTACGATGTGTCGCGCCTGCTGGCGGGCTCGCTTGGCACGCTGGGTTTGATATTGGAAGCCTCGGTCAAGGTGCTGCCGCGTCCGCTCGCGGTCAGCAGCCGGCGGTTTGCCATGACCCAGGCCGAGGCGATCCGCAGCTTGAATCAATGGGGCGGGCAGCCGCTGCCGCTGTCAGCCAGTTGCTGGCATGACGGCATGCTGACCATACGTCTGGCCGGCGCCGAGGCCGCAGTGCGCGCCGCCCAACACAAGCTGGGCGGAGAGGCGGTCGCGGACGACGAGCAGTTCTGGCGGGCGTTGCGCGAGCAGACGCATTCTTTCTTTGCCGGCGTCGCCGGCGGCAAGGCCTTGTGGCGCTTGTCCCTGCCGTCGATCGCCGAGCCCTTGCCGCTGGCCGGCGCAATCCTGATCGAATGGGGTGGGGCGCAACGCTGGCTGCTGGCGGACGAAGGTTCCGCGCCGGATGCAGCCGCCATCCGCGCGGCGGCGAGCGCCGTCGGCGGCCATGCCACTTTGTACCGAGGCGGCGATAAAAGCGTCGGCGTGTTCCATCCGCTGGCGCCCGCTGTCGCGCAAATCCATCGCCGTTTGAAGGCAGGTTTCGATCCGGCGGGAATTTTCAATCGCGGCCGTATGTATCCGGATTTCTAGAAAAAAAACGCAACCATGCAAACCAATCTAGCCGATTTCATCAAGAACACGCGTGACGGCAAGGAAGCCGACGCCATCTTGCGCGCTTGCGTGCATTGCGGGTTCTGCACCGCCACCTGCCCGACCTACCAACTGCTGGGCGACGAACTGGACGGGCCGCGCGGGCGCATCTACCTGATCAAACAGGTGCTGGAAGGGAAACCAGCCAGCGTCAAGACACAATCGCATTTGGACCGCTGCCTCACTTGCCGCAATTGCGAATCGACTTGCCCGTCAGGAGTGGAATATGGACGGCTGCTGGATATCGGCCGCAAAGTGGTGGAACGCCAGGTCGGGCGCCCATTCGGCGAGAAGATGGCACGCAGGGTATTGAAGGAATTCTTGCCGCGGCCATGGCTGTTCAAGCCGGCCATGGCCGCCGGACAATTGCTGCGGCCGTTGCTGCCGCAGAAACTCAAGAACAAGATTCCCATCAGGCAGGCTGCGGGAGTCAAGCCGCAGCGCCAGCACGAGCGCAAGATGCTGCTACTGGACGGCTGCGTGCAGCCGGCGATGTCGCCTAATATCAACAGCGCCACGGCAAGAGTGCTGGACGCGCTGGAAATACAGCTGCTGGTGGCGCCGAAAGCCGCTTGCTGCGGTGCTATCCGTTATCATCTCAACGACCAGAGCGGCGGCCTGGACGACATGCGGCGCAATATCGATGCCTGGTGGCCGTATGTCATCGGCAGCAACGGCCAGGGCGTGGAAGCGATCGTGATGACCGCCTCCGGCTGTGGCGTGACGGTGAAGGAGTACGGTCACCTGCTCGCGGCCGATCCTCAGTATGCCGTCAAGGCAAAAGCTATCTCGGCCTTGACCAAGGACCTGAGCGAAATCCTGCCTGAGTTTGAAATCGAGCTGCAACAAAAGCTGAGCGGAAAATTTCCTCAGCGCGTGGTCTATCATCCGCCCTGCACTTTGCAGCATGGCCAGCAGATTCGTGGCAAGGTGGAAGGCCTGCTGCGCGGCGTCGGCGTCGATGTGCAGTTGTGCGCCGACAGCCATTTGTGTTGCGGTTCGGCCGGGACCTATTCGGTCTTGCAGCCGGATTTGTCGTATCGCTTGCGCGACAATAAGCTGGAAAAACTGCAGGCCACCCAGCCGGACATGATCGTCTCCGCCAATATCGGTTGCCTGACGCATCTGCAGTCAGGCACCGAGACGCCGGTCAGGCACTGGATAGAGTTGCTGGACCAGGCGCTGTCGTCCTGACCAGCACCTCGCCGCGCTGATGGCTAGAACTGATGGCGGATGCCCATCGCCGCGACAAATTGCTTGCCATTGGAAGACGGTGTGCCGTTTTGCGAATCGCCAACGACGGCGACTGCATTGACCAATGTCACGCCATTCGCTCCCAGGGTCTGCCCGCGCGCTTTCTGATAGGCTTCCAGGAAATACAACGCCGTCCGCTTGGAAAAATCATAGGTCTGTTCAAGCGAAAACTGCTGGTAGCTGGCCGGATCGCTGATGCCGTTCGCTGCCGTTTCGCGCGTATAGCTGTAGCCGGCGGCCAGCGTGGTCGCCGTCGTCAGCTTGTAGGTGGAGATCAGCCCACCGGTATTGAAGGTCGCCTGATGCGAGAACAGCGATGCCGCTCCCGGCGTCATCTGAACATTGGAAAAATTCAGTCCTAGCATCAGATTGCCGGTGACGTTATAGCGCGCCGCGGCGGCAATCATCTGTACCGATTTGGCCGAGGCGTAGCCAGCATTCACCGGCGACTGCGCATAGCTGCCTGAGGTGACATTTGGATCCCACTGCGCAAAGCCCTTGAGATTGTTGTTGTTCAGTTTCAGATATCCCACTGCCAGGCCGAGCGCGTTGTAGTCGTAGCGCAGCGCCGCACTGGTGGAATTGCCGGAGCTGATGGTGCCGGCGTTTTCGCCGAAGCCGTACAAGGCGCTGGCCTGGAAGCCCGAGATCAGCGGCGTTGCAT
The DNA here is from genome assembly GCF_001584185.1 of Collimonas pratensis. Classification (GTDB taxonomy): domain Bacteria; phylum Pseudomonadota; class Gammaproteobacteria; order Burkholderiales; family Burkholderiaceae_D; genus Collimonas; species Collimonas pratensis. Next base: position 889,865 of record NZ_CP013234.1, read on the forward strand.
ACACCAGGGAATTGTTGATGCGGATGGTGGTGTCGAGTCCATCCAGGTCGCCAGGATGGGCGCCGGTGGCGCCGGTCAGCACGCCGGTCGGCCCCAGGCCGCCGACATAGCGCCAGTACGGGGTGTACTGGCGGCCAAGGGTAAACGTGCCGTAGCGGGCGTCGCTCAGGCCGACAAAAGCCTGGCGGTTGAAGGCCTTGGTGGCATCGCTCTGGGCCCCGGTGTCGATGTTGAAACCCTGCTCCAGCGTGAAAATCGCCTTGCTGCCGCCGCCCAGGTCTTCGCCACCGGTGAAGCCCAGCTTGCTGGCGTTCAGGTTGCCGCTGTTGATGTAGGTGTTTGCATTGCCGCGCTGGTTGCTGGAATGGATGATGGCGGCGTCGGCGGTGCCGTAGATCGTGACGCTGGTTTGCGCTTGAGTATACGCCGCGCCGGTCAGCGCGCTGGTTGCCAGTAATAGTTTTAGTGTTGTGTTTTTCATGTCTCCCCCTGGGGTTTTATTGATTGAACCGCTTCAGAATGCTGACGATCTTTTCCTTGATGGAGAATTTCGGATCGGATTGCAGCTTGATTTTCAACTGGATCTCGCGTCGTTGATTGACGATGGCGTCGCCCAGGATGGCGGCGGCGCTTAGTACTACCTGACGCATTTCATGCTGCGGCAGCAGTAGCGTGACCAGGTCTGATGGCGGCTGGATGCCGCTGCATTCGAGATCGATATCCAGCGTCTCGGCATTGCTCTGCACGCGGATTTTCCACAGGCTGCTCTTGCCGTCGAGGTAAGCATTGCTGTCACCGTCATCGTCAAAGAATTCAACGGAGAAAGCGCCGTCAAGCTGGTGCGGAAACAGCATGAAGCCTTGCTGATGGGCGGGGCGGTTGAAATGCTGTTCGGCGACGTTGATGGCCATCGCGCTGCCGGCCCGCGCCAGCAGCGGCGGCTGTTCGCCCACCGCCGGCAAGGTAATCTCTTGCCCGCCTTGATGGTGGGCGCCGCTCCAGAAGTCGTACCAATCGGCGCCGGCGGGAAGGTAGACGGTGCGGCTGGTTTGTTCGGGCTCGACCACGGCTGCCAGCAATAAGCTGGGGCCGATCAGCATGTCGTCGTTCTCGGAAAAGCACTTCGGATCGTTCGGGAAAGCCAGGAAAGTCGGCTTGATCATCGGCTCGTAGTGCTGGTGATAACGCCACAGCAGATCGTAGAAATAAGGTGTCAGACAGGCGCGCAACTTGAGCAGGTTGCGGATCGCACCGGTAATCTCGGGATACATCCAGGCTTCGTTGACGGTCCGGTCGTCGTTCCAGGAATGGATCGAAAAACGCGGCATGAAGATACCGAACTGTACCCAGCGCAGCAGCAGATCCGGACTTGGCGCCGGGCCGCTGAAACCGCCGACGTCGTGGCCGGTGTTGGAAATGCCGGACATGGCCAGGCCCAGCCCCATCTTGATGTTGTACTTGAGTGTTTGCCAGGATGTGTAGTTGTCGCCCGACCAGGTCTGCACATAGCGCTGCATGCCCGCGGCGCCAGAGCGTGACACCAGGTAGGGGCGCTTGCCTGGTGCGAATTCGCTCTGTGCTTCGCGCGAGGCGGCCATCATCAGCAGGGTTTGCAAGCCCTTGGCCTCGACTGCCTTGAAACGCTGGCCGAATCCGTCGGCGGTGGCGCGCGGATTCAATACCTGGAATTCGTTGTTGTCATTCCAGGTAGCGGCGATGCCGTATTCCAGCAAGGCGGTGGTTACGCCCCGCTTCCACCAGGCGATGGTGTCCGGATTGGTGAAATCCAGGTAAGCGCCGACTTCGTCCCAGAACTGCACCATTTCCGGCTTGCCGTCCTGGTTCTTGATGAACAGGTTCAGGCTTTCGGCTTCGCTGAAGCGCGGATGATCCTGCAGCAGACAAGGCTTGATGTTGGCGCACAGCCGCACGCCATGCTGCAGGTAGTGTTCGGCAAAGGCTTTGGGATCGGGGAATTTGTCGCGGTTCCAGTTGAAGACGTAGCGCTTGTTGCCGATCGAGGTGTAGCCGGACGACAGATGAAACGAATCGCACAGCATGTCGTGCTGCTCGCAGCCGGCCAGGAAGCCATTCATTTGTTCCTGCGCGTCCGGCTGGTCGGTATAGCTCATGGTGGAACCGGAATAGCCGATGCCCCATTTCGGCGTGAACGCCGGCTTGCCGGTCATCCAGGTATAGCGCTGCACTACCTGCTCCATGCTGTCGCCGGCGATGAAGTAGTAGTCGAGGTCGCCATGGTCGGCGACGAAGTAGCGGTAGTGGCCGTGATAGTTGTCCAGTTCGCAGCCCATGTCCAGCTTGCCTTCGGACAGGGTGTCGTAGAACAGGCCGAAGGCAGCTTGCTGGCGTTTGCTCCAGGTGATATAGAACGGAATATGCTTGTACAGGACGTCGGTGCTGCTGGCGTTGTAGCCCATCGCATCGATGGTCCTGAGAGAAAAGCTGCGGCCGTGGCGGTTGGTGTCGCCGCTGCGCTCGCCAAGGCCGAAGTACATCTCATCCTCGGCGTCGCGCTTCAGATAGTGATACACCTTGTCGTCCCAGTAGCCGAAATTGACGGCTTGCGTGCTGCGGTCGCGTGCCAGTTCTTTCCATTCGCCGGCGGGGCGGGTTTCCCAGCTGCAGTACAAGCCTTTCAGCTGCACCGTCAGACGGATCTTTTCGGTTTGTATCTGCAGGGCGCCGTCCAGTTTGCGCAGGGTGAAGTCAGGCAGGGAAAAGCCGGCCAGCGACAGCCGCTCGCGTCCCTCCAGCGGTAAGGGCTCGGCGCCAGGCGCTATCGCCCAGGTGCGCGGGAAATGCAGCTGCGCATCCGGCAGCACCATGACGCGGATGATGTCCTGCTCCAGTACGAAGATGTGGGCGACGTGGCCACCCGCGCTTTTCAGCATCAGTGTGGCGCCGTTCTTTTCTGCCAGATGAAATTCAGGAATATGGTTAACCGACATGCAGATCTCCAGGATGCTTGATTCAGATTCTTGACACTGTGGCGCTGTTGTCTTTGTAGCCGCGATACAGCAGGAACAGGATGGTGGCTCCTACCACGTCGAACATGCCCAAGGCCGCAAACAGCGGGGTATAGCCGATCGATTCCGCCAGTTGCCCGATCAGCAGTGAAAACGACAGGCCGCCGATCCAGCTGATCATGCCGGTCAGGCCGTTGGCGGTGCCGACTTCACGGGTATTGAAAACGTCGGTGGTCATGGTGTTGACAAGGCCGGAAATCATCTGGTGGGCGAAACCGCCGATGCAGAAGAGGGCGATTGCAACATAAGGGCTTTCTACATAGCCGACAAAGCCGACGCTGGTCATCAGCAGGGCGCCGGTGGCGATGCCGGCGATGCGCGAGTTGACCAGCTTGAACTTGAAGTGCTTCATCAGGAAAGGCGACAGGTAGCCGCCCAGAATGCCGCCCATGTCGGCGGCGAAGAAGGGCATCCAGCCAAAAATCGCGAACTCTTTCAGGTTCATGCCGCGCACCGAAATGAAGTACAGCGGGATCCAGAAGTTGAAGGTTTGCCAGGCCGGTTCGGCCAGGAAGCGCGTGATGGCGATGCCCCAGAAGCGGCGCGTGCTGACGATAGTCTTGACCGAGGGTTTGGCGTGCGCCTGGCTTTCGGCGATGCTTTCCTGGCCGGAAAGGATGTAGTCGCGCTCTGTATCACTCAGGTTAGGATGATCCTTGGGGGCGCGGTAAAAGAAGAACCACAAGCCGGCAAAGATGAAGCCGAGCGCGCCGGTCACGATGAACGCGGCTTGCCAGCTGTGCTTGTACAGCAGCCAGGCCACCAGCACCGGCGCGATCACTGCCCCCATGGAAGTGCCGGCGTTGAAATAGCCGACCGCTACCGAGCGTTCCTGTTTTGGAAACCATTCCGAAACTGCCTTGATGCCAGCCGGTATCGCCGCCGCTTCGGTCAGGCCGAGCAGGCCGCGGAAGAATGCCAGCGAGATCCAGCCGGTGGCGAAGCCATGCAGCATGCCGACTACCGACCAGGCCGCCGCGAACAGGGCGAAGCCCACTTTCAATCCGAGGAAGTCGATGATGTAGCCGCACACCGGCTGCATGATGGTGTAAGCGACCTGGAAGGCCGCCACCACATAGGAGTATTCCTTGGTGGAGAAATTCAGGTCGTGTTTCAGCGTGTCCGCCAGCACGCCGAGAGAATTGCGCGAGATGTAGTTAAGGATGGTGCCAAAACAGACGAGGGCGATAATCCACCAGCGTAGGCCTTTGATGCGTTTCATATTGGTTGTCTCGGTGAGTTTTTATAATTGCCGCCTAGTTGGCGGCTTGGTGATTCCGCAGCTTTTCACTATCAAAAATCCAGGCGCGGTTTGCCGCCCGAGGTCCGTCCGGCTGACGGCTTTTACACGCCGAATTCCGCGACAGGCGTGCCCGCCACCGGCATGTCGACGGCAAACAGCGCGCCGGCCAGCGGTTCGCGCGCCAGCTCCTCGGCGCTCATGTTTTCGGTGAGCGAGGTGATGTACAGCGTTTTAAGGTCGGCGCCGCCGAAGGCGCACATGGTAGGACGCGACACCGGCAGCGGCAGGTATCCCAGCAGCTGGCCCTGCGGCGAGAACTTGTTGATGCGTCCGGCAGTGATGCCGCAGCCCCAGTAATTGCCCTCGGCATCGATTGCGCCGCCGTCGGGACGGCCCCATTCCGGCTGCATCTGTACAAACACTTGACGCGGACCGAGCGCGCCGCTGGCGGCGTCGAAGTCATAGCGGTAGATTACTGCGCGGCGCGAATCGGAGTGATACATGGTGCGGCCATCCGGGCTCCATGCCAGGCCGTTCGAAACCACCAGCCCGTTGCCGTGGGCGCTGATGCTGCCGTCCGGCGCCAGTCGGTAGAGTGAGGCGCAGGGCTGCTTGTCGGCGCGGTCGTCCATGGTGCCGGCCCAGAAGGCGCCGTCCGGTCCGGTCTTGCCGTCGTTGAGGCGGTTGTGCGATATGTGCGGTTCCGGATGCGCGATCAGGGTCCAGCTGGCGTCGGCCGGATCGAACCAGTGAAAGCCGCTGCGCAACGCGGTGACGATCTTGCCGTTGCGCGCCAGGCTGATCGAGCCGATGGCGGCAGGCGCCGTCCAGCTGCGCTGTTGTCCCGAGGCGGGATCGAAGCGGTGCAGTGCGGGCTTGAGGATATCCACCCAGTACAGAACCTGTTCACGCTGCGACCACACCGGCGATTCGCCGACAATGGCGCCCTCGGCGCGGAGCATGCGGACGGGGAAATCAAATTGCTGAATCATGTTGCTACCTCATTGCTGGTCATGCGATGGATGGGCATACAGATTGCATGATGCTGCTTTTGCTGAATCTTTGTCGCCGCCGCCTGCTGGTTTAGCGCAGCAGGCAGGGTTTCTTGTTGTCGAATTTCCAGCCGGGGATCAGGTATTGCATGGCGACGGCATCGTCGCGCGCGCCCAGTCCCATGTTGCGATATAGCTGATGTGCTGCTTCCAGCTGCGCCAGGTCGAGCTCGATGCCGAGGCCGGGCTTTTTCGGCACTTCAACCATGCCGCCGGCGATCTGCAGCGGCTCCCTGGTCAGGCGCTGGCCGTCCTGCCAGATCCAGTGGGTATCGATGGCGGTGATGTTGCCGGGTGCGGCTGCCGCTACATGGGTGAACATCGCCAGCGAGATATCGAAATGGTTGTTGGAGTGCGAACCCCAGGTCAGGCCCCATTCATGGCACATCTGTGCCACCCGCACTGAACCCTGCATGGTCCAGAAATGCGGATCGGCCAACGGGATATCGACTGATTGCAGCTGGATCGCGTGGCCCATTTCGCGCCAGTCGGTGGCGATCATGTTGGTGGCGGTTTTCAGGCCGGTGGCGCGGCGGAATTCGGCCATGACTTCGCGTCCGGAAAAGCCGTTCTCGGCGCCGCAGGGATCTTCTGCATACGCCAGTACTGCATGCTGGTCGCGGCACAGGCGGATCGCATCCTTGAGCAGCCAGCCGCCGTTGGGGTCAAGCGTGATACGCGCCTGCGGGAAGCGTTCCGCCAGCGCGGTCACCGCCTCCATTTCATCTTCGCCGCGCAGCACGCCGCCCTTCAGCTTGAAATCGTTGAAGCCATAGCGCTGATGGGCTGCTTCCGCCAGCGCCACCACTGCTTGTGTATCGAGCGCCGGCTGATGGCGCAGGCGCAGCCAGTCGTCGTCGCTGTCAGCTTCGTTGACGTAGGGCAGATCGGTGGCGCCGCGGTCGCCGATGTAGAACAGGTAGCCGAGCATCTTTACCGCGTCGCGCTGCTGGCCCTCGCCCAGCAGGGCCGCTACCGGCACACCAAGGAATTTTCCCAGCAGGTCGAGCAGGGCGGCTTCGAGCGCGGTCACGGCATGGATCGCGATGCGCAGGTCGAAGGTCTGCAAGCCGCGGCCGCCGGCGTCGCGCTCGCTGAAGGCGCTGCGGGCGCTGTTCAGAATTGCCTGGTAGTTGCCGATGGCTTTGCCCAGCAGTAGCGGCCGCGCATCTTCCAGTGTTTGCCGGATACGTTCGCCGCCAGGCACTTCGCCGACGCCGGTATGGCCGGCGCTATCGGTCAGGATCACGATATTTCGCGTGAAATAGGGGCCGTGCGCACCGCTCAGGTTGAGCAGCATGCTGTCGCGTCCGGCGACCGGCACCACGCGCATGTCGACGATGAGGGGACTGCCTGGGACCTGCGTGCTCGGTGATGTCATGTGTGGCTGCCTGTGGCTGAAAAGGTGTCGAATCGGTGATGTCGCTTGCGATCTGTATATTCTGCAGTGTGATTTTCTACAAAATGGGACCGCTACCAATTCAAATGGTAGCGGTCCCATTTTTGGCTGTCAATGCTTATTTTTGTAAAAAGAGGATCAGACGCTGGCGCGCTCTATGATGGTGAAGCCGATATCGCAGACCGGTTCGGCAACGCTTTTTCCTTCGGAGCGGGCGATGATGAAACGCGCCGCGGTGCGGCCGATGACGGTGCCGTCGATGCGCACGGTAGTGAGCGGCGGCTGCAGGTCGCGTGAAAAGCCGAGATCGCCCAGGCCGATCACCGCCAGTTGCAGTGGAATCGAGATGCCGCTGGCCTGGGCCTCGATCATGACGCCCAGCGCCAGCATGTCGGAGCTGCAAAACACGGCGTCGATATCGGGCGCGCGCGCCAGCAATCCGTTCAACGCGCTGCGGCCGTTGCCGAGCGTGGTCGGCGCCGCCACTTCGCAGGAGGGGATCTCGCTTGCCCCTGCCGGCGCCATGCCGAGCCGGACCGCTTCCTGGGAAAAGGCGCTGACGCGGCGCCGGCTGCGGTCGTCGCTGGCGCCAATGGCGGCGACCCGGCGGCGGCCGGCGGCGTGCAGGTATTGCGCTACCGCGATGCCGATCTTTTCATGGGAGAAACCGACCAGCATGTCGACTGGCGTTGGCGTCAGGTCCCAGGTTTCGACCACCGGAATGCCGCTCGCCAGCAAGCGCCTGCGCGCCTGCGCCGAACGGTTGATGCCGGTCAGCACGATGCCGTCGGGACGGCGGCCGATAATGGCGTCCAGCAAGGCATCCTCGCGTGAATTCTCATAGCCGCTCTGGCCCAGCATGACCTGATAGCCGGCGGCGGCCAGGGTATCGGTCAGCGACTCTACGGTTTCCAGGAACATCGGGCCGGACAGGGTGGGCACCACGGCCGCCACCAGGCGGCTTTTCTGCGACGCCAGCGCGCCTGCCAGCAGGTTGGGCACGTAGCCGGTCTGCTGGACGGCGGCCTGGACTTTTTGCAGTACCTTGGCCGACACCGCATCCGGCGTGTTGAGTGCGCGTGAGGCGGTGATCGGCGCCACGCCGGCCAGTTTTGCGACGTCGCGCAAGGTAAAGCCGCCGGTCTTGCGGCCGCCTTTACGGCGCGCGGTGACATCGGCAACGACTGCATCCAACAGGGTTTCTTTTTCCATGGCGAAATTCTAACATCAATGAAAATGATACCGTTACCATTTTGCAAGTTGGCATGCAAATCTGTCGTGTCCGATAGATTTAGTCCGCTACAATCCAGGCTGGATTCTCCCTCTGCGGCAGAATTCCCATCATAATAAAAATCTTGAGAAAAATACGCACGGGACAGGTTTCATGCCAGAAATATCCACGCTAAAGCTGAATGGCCGTCAACAGGAGCTGTTGAGCTATGTGCAGCGCGACGGCTTCGTGACGGTAGAACATCTGGCCACGCGTTTCCAGATTACCCAGCAAACCATCCGCCGCGATATCAATCTGCTGGCCGAGCTGAACCTGCTGCAGCGCTACCACGGCGGCGTCGGCCTGCCGTCCAGCGCCGAGAATATCGCTTACGGCGCGCGTCAGGGCTTGTATTCGGAAGAGAAGCGCCGCATCGCCGCGCTGGTGGTCGAACATATTCCGGACCAGGCCACTCTGTTCATCAATCTCGGCACCACCAATGAAGAAGTGGCGAAGGCGCTGAGCCGGCGCCGCAACCTGCGCGTAATCACCAACAACCTGAATGTGGCGGCAATCATGAGCGGCTATCCGGGCTGCGAAGTGATCATCACCGGCGGCGTGGTGCGCGCGCGCGATCTTGGCATCACCGGCGAAGAGACCATCGATTTCATCCGCCGCTTCAAGGTCGATTTCGGCATCATCGGCATTTCCAGCATCGAGGCTGACGGCACCCTGCGCGATTTCGATTATCGCGAGGTGCGTGTCTCGGAAGCCATCATCGAACATTCGCGCACCGTATTCCTGGTGGCCGACCATTCCAAGTTCCGCCGGCCGGCGCTGGTGCGGCTGGGCGACATCTCGAAGGTTAACGCCCTGTTCACCGACCAGCCCGTGCCGGAAGAAATGAACGGCATCTTTGCCGACGCCAAAATCGATGTGTTCGTAGCAGACAGCAAGCTATCCAACTGACGCCGCGCCTGCAGCAAGCGGGTAGCCTGCCCGTCTTGTTGCGTGACGGCGACACAGTCCGTTTCCCCTCCTGATTTGCCTCACTGACGTGGCGTACCGCCCGGCGTCGGTGCGCTCGTCTCTTGACGTCCCGTCGTACTCCCGGCGCCATAGGCCGGATTGAAATTAGCTATCCTTGCTTAAGTTTATCTCTATCAACAAATTACTCTTGATTAATATAAATGATTATCTATGTTCGAATTCGAACAATATACTTTCGAATATAAATATTTTATGATGTGCGGTGACATTGCGAACATGCAGGCTTTGCTATTTAGCAATAAGATGTTTGTTCGATGAGTAGGTTACCGACACAAGGAGACAGCTGTGGCATCAGGTGAAATTGTAGATTTGCTGGTAGTGGGCGGCGGCGTTAACGGCGCCGGGATTGCGCGCGACGCGGCCGGCCGCGGTTTGAGCGTATTGCTGTGCGAGCAGGACGACCTGGCTTCGCATACTTCTTCCGCCAGCACCAAGCTGATCCACGGCGGCCTCCGTTATCTTGAACATTACGAATTCAGCCTGGTGCGCAAAGCCCTGCAAGAACGTGAGCTGCTGCTGCGCCTGGCGCCGCATATCATTGCGCCGCTGCGCTTCGTCATGCCGCATGTATCGAGCCTGCGTCCGGCCTGGATGATACGGGCCGGCCTGTTCCTCTACGATAACCTCAGCAAGCGTGAATTGCTGCCCGGTTCGCGCGGCATAGATTTCCGCAAACACGTCGCCGGCGCCCCGCTCAAGAAAACCCTGAGCAAGGGCTTCGTCTATTCCGACGCCTCGGTGCAGGACGCGCGGCTGGTGGTGCTCAACGCCATGGACGCCAAGGAGCGCGGCGCCACTATCCTCACCCGGACGCGCATGATCCAGGCGCGCCAAGGCAGCCAGTACTGGGATGCCACCCTGTTGTCGACCGCGACCGGCGAGACCAGCGAAGTGCGGGCGCGCTGCATCGTCAATGCCGCCGGCCCGTGGGTCGCTAGCCTGCTGAACGGCGCCCTGAATACGCCGGCACAACATCACATCCGCCTGGTCAAGGGCAGCCATATCGTCACCAAGCGTCTGTTCGATCACGACCATGCTTATATTTTCCAGAATCCGGACAAGCGCATCGTCTTTGCGATTCCTTATGAAAACGACTTCACGCTGATCGGGACCACCGATGTGGAATACAGCGCCGATCCAAGCAAGGTGGGGATTTCAGAAGAAGAGACTGCCTATCTGTGCGAATCGGTGAGCCGCTATTTCGAAACGGCCGTGACGCCGCAACAAGTGGTGTGGTCGTATGCGGGCGTGCGTCCTTTGCTGGAAGAGGAAGTCGCCAATCCGTCCGCCGTCACCCGCGACTACAAGCTGGAACTGAGAAACGAACCTGGCCTGGCGCCGGTGCTGTCGGTATTCGGCGGCAAGATCACCACTTACCGCCGCTTGGCGGAAGAAGTGATGGAGCACCTGCAGCCGCTGTTCGGCTACATGAAATCGCACTGGACCGCGCATGAAGCGCTGCCGGGCGGCGATATCGCCAACGCCGATTTCGCCGAATTCCTGCGCATTTTCCAACAGCGCCACGCCTGGCTGCCGGCATCGCTGGCGACGCGTTATGCGCGCGCTTACGGTACCCGCACCGCGCGCCTGCTGGATGGCATACACGATGTCGCCGCGTTGGGCGAACTGTTCGGCGCCGACCTGTATGAAGCGGAAGTGCGTTACCTGATGCGCAATGAGTGGGCGCTGACGGTGGAAGATATTCTGTGGCGCCGTTCCAAGCTGGGATTGCGCCTCGATGCTGTGGCTGTAGACAGGCTGCGCACATGGTTGCAGGAGCAGGCGCAAGTATCAGTATCAGCGCCAGCGCCGGCTGCCGCCATGCCGGCCTGAAGATTCATCCTAAAACAGACGGATCCGGCTGCTTTGCCGGATTAAAGTCGCCCCGATCCGCGCAGGCGGATTTACCAACCTTGGAGTAGACAAGTTGAAAGATAAATACATTTTAGCCCTGGATCAGGGGACTACCAGTTCGCGCGCTATCCTGTTCGACCGCCAGGGCAACATCGTTTCTTCAGCGCAGAAAGAATTCCGCCAGATTTATCCGCAACCGGGCTGGGTAGAGCATGATCCGCAGGAAATCTGGTCGACCCAGGTTGGCGTTGCCGCCGAAGCGTCCACCAACGTCGGCCTCAACGGCACCTCGATTGCCGCCATCGGCATCACCAACCAGCGCGAAACCACGATTGTCTGGGACCGCGAAACCGGCAAGGCGATCTACAACGCGATCGTCTGGCAGGACCGCCGCACCGCAGCCTTCTGCGACCAGCTGAAAGCCGACGGCTTGGCGGAAACTATCCGCGCCAAGACCGGCCTGCTGGTCGACTCCTATTTTTCCGGCACCAAGATCCGCTGGATCCTGAAAAATGTCGACGGCGCCCAGGCGCTGGCCGACCAGGGCCGCCTGCTGTTTGGCACAGTGGATACCTGGCTGGTGTGGAACATGACGCGTGGCAAAATGCATCTGACCGACGTCTCGAACGCTTCGCGCACCATGCTGTTCAATATCCACACCATGCAGTGGGACGACGAGCTGCTGGAGATCATGGGCGTGCCGCGCAGCATGCTGCCGGAAGTACGTTCTTCCAGCGAAGTCTATGGTCACACAGAGGTGTCCGGCTTTGGTTCGGAAATTCCAATTGCCGGCATCGCCGGCGACCAGCAAGCCGCTCTGTTCGGCCAGATGTGCACCCAGCCTGGCATGGTCAAGAATACTTATGGCACTGGCTGTTTCATGGTGATGAACACAGGCAACAAGCCGATCATTTCCAAGAACAACCTGCTGACCACGGTGGCCTGGAAAATCGGCAATGAAGTCAGCTACGCGCTGGAAGGCAGCATCTTCATCGGCGGCGCCGTAGTGCAGTGGCTGCGCGATGGCCTCGGCATCATCAAGACGTCCTCCGAAGTCGAAGCTCTGGCGCGCAGCGTCAAGAGCAGCGACGGCGTCTACCTGGTGCCGGCCTTTGCCGGCCTCGGCGCACCGCACTGGAACCCGCATGCGCGCGGCACCATCTTCGGCGTCACCCGTGGCACCACCGCGGCCCACTACGCCCGCGCGGCGCTAGACAGCATCGCCTACCAGACCATGGATGTGCTGAAGGCGATGGAAGCCGATGCCGGCATCGTGATTCCGGAACTGCGGGTGGACGGCGGCGCTACTGCCAACAACCTGCTGATGCAATTCCAGTCGGACATCCTCGGCGTCGATGTGGTGCGTCCGAAAGTCACGGAAACCACGGCGCTAGGCGCGGCTTACCTGGCCGGCCTGGCGGTTGGCTACTGGAGCAGCACGGCAGATGTGCAAGGGCAGTGGCAGCTGGATCAACGCTTCAAGCCGGCGTTGCCGGCGGCAGAAGTGCAGAGCGGCATCAAGGGCTGGCAGCGCGCGATTGCGGCGGCTACGGTATGGGCAGATTCCTGACCTGAATCTGGATTATTCCCTTATTGAATGAGATGAAGAACAGAGCATTGGCTTGCTCTGTTCCGTCCCCCTCCTATTTCCGAAAGAGTTTGTGATGACTCCCTATTTAGCTGAATTCGTGGGCACAGCCCTGATTGTCCTGCTTGGCAACGGTGTGGTTGCCAACGTCTTGTTGAGTAAAACCCACGGCCACGGCAGTGGCCTGATCGTGATCACCGTCGGCTGGGCGATGGCGGTGTTTGTCGGCGTGTTCGTGGCGGCCTCGTCCAGCGGCGCGCACCTGAATCCGGCGGTGACGCTGGCGCTGGCAGTGGCCGGCAAGTTCGCCTGGGCCAGTGTGCCGGCTTATATCCTGTCGCAGATGCTGGGCGGCATGATGGGCGCTTTCCTGGTGTGGCTGGTGTACCGCAATCACTTTGCCGAAACCGCCGACGGCAATCTCAAGCTGGCCGCATTCTGCACGGCGCCGGCGATCCGCAACAAGGTTGGCAACGTCGTGTCGGAAGTGGTCGGCACCTTCGTGCTGGTGTATTGCGTGTTGAATATTGCTTCGCCGACGATGGGCCTGGGTGCACTGGATGCACTGCCTGTGGCGTTGCTGGTGATGAGTATCGGCGTTTCGCTCGGCGGCACCACGGGTTATGCGATCAACCCGGCGCGTGACCTGGGACCGCGCCTGATGCACGCCTTGCTGCCGATTCCGGGCAAGCGCGACAGCGACTGGGGCTATGCTTTGGTGCCGGTGGTTGGTTCGATTACCGGCGGCATTCTGGCAGCGCTGGTGTACGGCTTGCAGATGGCGCACTAAGGAGTAGTAGGGTGGGCACGTTGTTGTGCCCACGCGTGATCTGACGTGGCTTGCGGCGTGGGCACGATGTGCCCACCCTACCTACCATCTTTATCCCAGCAGTTTTTCTATGTCGGCCGCCAGCGATTCCGGCTTGGTTTGCGGCGCAAAACGGTCGACAATCGCTCCGTCCTTGTCCACCAGGAACTTGGTGAAATTCCATTTGATGCCTTCGCTGCCGAGCAAGCCAGGCGCTGCGTTCTTCAGGTATTGATAGAGTGGTGCGGCGTGATCGCCGTTGACGTCGATTTTCTCAAACAAGGTAAACGTAACACCGTAGTTCTTTTCGCAAAAAGCGCCGATCTCGTCGGCAGTACCCGGTTCCTGCGCGCCGAACTGGTTGCAGGGAAAACCCAGCACTTCAAAACCCTGCGCATGGTATTTCTGATAAACCTCTTCCAGGCCCTTGTACTGCGGCGTGAAACCGCAGTTGCTGGCGGTATTCACGATCAGCAGCACCTTGCCGCGATAAGCCTCCAGCGAGGCGGGTTTGCCGTCCAGCTGATTGACGGTAAAGTCGTAGATCTTTGTGCTGCTAGCGTCCTTGCTCATACGATCCCCAGATGTTCAGTGCCGGCAGACAGGTCGCGGTCTTTTGCGTCCTTGCCGCGCAGTTTGATGGAAAGCCGCAGGTCGTTGACCGAATCGGCATTGCGCAAAGCGTCTTCATAGCTGATTTTATCGTCTTCGTACAAATCGAACAGGGCCTGGTCAAAAGTCTGCATGCCGAGCTCGCGCGACTTCTTCATGATTTCCTTGATTTCATGGACATCGCCCTTGAAGATCAGGTCGGAAATCAAAGGTGAATTCAGCAGGATCTCCACCGCGACCGCACGGCCCTTGACCGTTTTTAGCGGTACCAGGCGTTGCGAGACGATCCCTTTAAGATTGAGCGACAAGTCCATCAGCAGTTGCGGCCGGCGTTCTTCCGGGAAAAAGTTGATGATACGGTCGAGCGCCTGGTTGGAGCTGTTGGCATGCAGCGTGGCCAGGCACAAGTGCCCGGTTTCGGCGAAAGCGATGGCGTAGTCCATGGTTTCACGGTCGCGGATTTCACCGATCAGGATCACGTCTGGCGCCTGGCGCAAGGTGTTCTTCAGGGCCACACCCCAGTTTTCGGTATCGACGCCGACTTCGCGCTGGGTCACGATACAGTTCTTGTGCGGATGGATGTATTCGACCGGATCTTCAATCGTGATGATATGACCGTAGCTGTTTTCGTTGCGGTAGCCGATCATCGCCGCCAGCGTGGTCGATTTGCCGGAGCCGGTGGCGCCGACCATGATCACCAGGCCGCGCTTGGTCATGGCGACTTCCTTGAGCGTCGGCGGCAGGCCCAGGTCTTCGAATTTAGGGATGTCGGTGGTAATCGTCCGCAACACCATGCCGACCCGGCCCTGCTGGATGAAGGCGGAAGCACGGAAGCGCCCCAGGCCGCCAGGGCTGATGGCGAAATTGCATTCCTTGGTTTCTTCGAAATCCGCAGCCTGCTTGTCGCTCATGATGGCGCGCGCCAGTTCCAGCGTATGGACGGCGGTCAGCGCCTGGTTCGAGACCGGCGTGATCTTACCGTCGATCTTGAAGGCCGGCGGGAAGTCCGCGGTAATGAATAGATCTGAGCCCCGTTTGCTGACCATCAGGCGCAGCAGGTCGTGCATGAATTTGGTTGCTTGATCGCGTTCCATGTCTATCCTAGTAAAACAATAACAGTATCAGGGTGAGCGGGGCTGTATGACACATCATCCGCCTTTTTCAGTTGCATTGCGCAGCAGTTGCCGCGAACGGCTTGTGCCGCCTGCAGCAAGCTATTCTTAGCCCGGGAAATTATCCGGCGTCTTGGCCGCGGCGCGCGCTGTCGCCAGCGAAATCACGTTGCGCTTGACCAGGTCGGTCAGGTTGCTGTCCAGGGTTTGCATGCCCATGTTGCTGCCGGTCTGGATCGCCGAATACATCTGGGCGATCTTGCTTTCGCGGATCAGGTTGCGGATCGCCGGCGTGCCCAGCATGATTTCATGGGCGGCGACGCGGCCGGAGCCATCCTTGGTTTTCAGCAGGCTTTGCGAAATCACCGCCTGCAGCGATTCCGACAGCATGGCGCGCACCATTTCTTTTTCTTCCGCCGGAAAGACGTCGACGATACGGTCGATGGTCTTGGCGGCGGAGGATGTGTGCAAGGTGCCGAACACCAGGTGACCGGTTTCTGCGGCAGTCATGGCCAGGCGGATGGTCTCCAGGTCGCGCAACTCGCCGACCAGGATGACATCCGGGTCTTCGCGCAAGGCCGAGCGCAGCGCATTGCTGAACGAATGGGTATGCGGACCGACTTCGCGCTGGTTGATCAGGCACTTGTTGGACTGATGGACGAATTCGATCGGATCTTCAATGGTCAGGATGTGCGCGTATTCGTTTTCATTGACGTGGTTGACCATCGCCGCCAGCGTGGTCGATTTGCCGGAGCCGGTCGGGCCGGTGACTAGCACCAGGCCACGTGGCTTGAGCGACAGTTCGGCAAAGATGCGCGGCGCATTGAGCTGTTCCAGCGTCAGCACGGTGGAAGGAATGGTCCGCAATACGGCGGCCGCGCCCCGGTCCTGGTTGAATGCATTGACGCGAAAGCGCGCCAGGCCCGGGATCTCGAACGAGAAATCGCACTCCAGGTGTTCTTCGAAAGCCTTGCGCTGGCCGTCGTTCATGATGTCATAGATCATCGAGTGCACGTCTTTGTGCTCGAGCGGCGGCAAGTTGATGCGGCGCACATCTCCATGAACCCGGATCATCGGCGGCAAGCCTGCGGATAGATGCAAATCGGATGCCTTGTTCTTCACCGAAAAAGCCAGAAGTTCGGAAATGTCCATTTATAATCCCTGTGCTGAATTTTGTTTGTTGAAAGGCATCTTTGGAACCGCATGCTACCTTGTAGTGCTTTCTTCACGATCCGGCCAGCGCCAAAATCCTGAAAAAAGTTTCCAAACCAGCCAGCTGAAGGCTTTTAGTGGCACAACCAAGTAGTTCTTTACGGCAATTTCCAAAGTCTCCGATTATGTCCTTAATGTCCCAGAAGTTGCAAGCCGTCCATGCCAGTATTCAGGCCGCAGCCGCTGCGGTGTCGCGCCGGCCTGACAGTGTTGCCTTGCTGGCGGTCTCCAAGACCTTCGGCGCCGACATGGTGCTGGAGGCGATTGCCGCCGGCCAGCGCGCCTTTGGCGAAAACTATCTGCAGGAAGCCGTCGCCAAGATGGCGGCGGTCGCGCTTGCGCTGCAAGCCGGACCTGACGCCGCGGCGGCGCGGCCCTTGCTGGAATGGCATTTTATCGGCCCGATCCAAAGTAACAAGACACGCCCGATCGCGGAAAACTTCGCCTGGGTGCATACCGTGGAGCGTGAAAAAATCGCCCAGCGCCTGTCCGAACAGCGGCCGCCGCATCTGCCGCCGCTGAATATCTGCCTGCAGGTGAATATCAGCGGCGAGGCCAGCAAGAGCGGCATGGCGCCGGCCGAGGTGCTGGCGGCGGCGCGCGCCATCGTCGGCTTGCCGCGGCTGCGGCTGCGCGGCCTGATGGCAATCCCTGAACCGACCGAGGATCTGCAGAAACAACATGCGGCATTCCGCCAGACGCGGGAACTGCTGCAGCAATTACAAGCCGAGCTGCCGGCGCATGCCGCGCAGCTGGATACTTTATCGATGGGCATGTCGGCCGACATGGCGGTGGCAATCGAGGAGGGTGCCACCATCGTGCGCGTCGGCAGTGCCATTTTTGGACAACGTGAGCGGACCATTCAATCATGAACATGAAAAAACAATTGAACATCAGTTTCATCGGCGGCGGCAATATGGCGGCTGCACTCATCGGCGGGCTGGCAGGCAAGGTCACCGACGGCGGCAATATCCATGTCATAGATCCTAACCTGGAGGCCTTGCAGAGCCTGGCGCAGCGCTTTGGCGTGACACCGGCCAGCGAGATCGACGCCATGGTCAGCGTCAGCGATGTCATCGTGCTGGCGGTCAAGCCGCAGCAGATGAAGCAGGTAATCGGCCAGTTGCGGCCCTATCTGACGACGCAAATGGTGCTGTCGATTGCCGCCGGCATTCGCGCCGCCGACATGTCGCGCTGGCTGGGCGGGCACGATGTCATCGTGCGCTGCATGCCGAACACGCCAGCGCTGATCGGCAAGGGCATCACCGGCATGGTCGCCGGCGCCGGCGTATCGCCGCAGCAGCGCGAGACCGCCGACCTGATCATGCAGGCGGTCGGCAGCACGGTGTGGCTGGACGACGAAGCGAAGATCGACGCGGTGACGGCGGTTTCAGGCAGCGGCCCGGCCTATGTGTTTTATTTCATCGAGGCGATGCAGCAGGCAGCCCAGGAATTGGGGTTGACCGCGGAGCAGGGCATCGAGCTGGCCAAGGCGACTTTTACCGGGGCGGCGCAGCTGGCGGCGCAATCGGCTGAGCCGGTCTCGCTGCTGCGCGAGCGCGTGACCTCGAAAGGCGGCACCACCTACGCTGCCTTGACCAGCATGGAAGATGCCGGGGTCAAGCAGGCCATCGTCAATGCAGTCAAGGCGGCAGCGGCGCGCGGACAGGAACTGGGCGACGAGTTCGGGCGCGACTGACGTAGGGTGTGGGCACAGCCTGCCCACGCGTGACTTCAATTGCGTCTCCCAGTGCATGCTGCTAACGCGTGGGCAAAAAAACTTGCCCACCCTACAAAAAAACAACGCCCATCGCATTGCGATGGGCGTTGTTTTTTTGGTGCTGCAGAAGGTTGCAGATCTTATCTGCTGCGGCCGATCGCCAGGCCAGCCAGCAAGCCGATGACGGCTGCCACGCTGACTGCCTTCCATGGATTGTCACCAACGTATTCGTCAGTCACGTGGGCAGCGTGCTTGGTCTTTTCCACCGCTTTCTTGGTCGCTTTCGGCAGTTCCGATTTGGCAGTGTCCAGCGCCGCTTTCAGCTTGGCGCGCGCCTGGTTGTACTTGGTTTCGGCGTGGTCATGGGTATCGTCGAGCAGGTTTTCTGCATCCTTGATGACCGATTTCAGTTCGCCAGCCAGATTGTCACGCATCTCTTTTACGTTGTCGGTAGTAGCCATGTTTGCCTCTTCAATGTGGATTGCGGGGAAAGATGTTGTCTAATATATCACATAAAATGACGAATGGTTTTCAGCGTAGAGCATAGTCCAGCGCAATGCCGGCGAATACCGCTGCGCCCAGCCAGTTGTTGTGGCGGAAAGCGGCAAAGCAGCCAACCCGGTCGCGGTTGCGGATCAGGCGGTAGTGATAGATCGCGCAAGCGGCCGCCAGCAGCATGCCGGCGCTGAACCAGCCGCGCAAGCCGTACTGCCAGCCTACAGCAAATATTAAACCCAAACTGGCGGCATAACAAAGCATGATCGCCAGCACATCGTAGCGGCCGAAGGTGATCGCCGAAGTGCGGATGCCGATCTTGAGGTCATCGTCGCGGTCGACCATGGCGTATTCGGTATCGTAAGCCACTGCCCAGAACACATTGGCGACCAGCAGCAGCCACGCCGCTGCCGGCACGCTTCCCTGTACCGCAGCAAAGCCCATGGGAATGCCGAAGCCGAAGGCGATGCCGAGGTAGGCTTGCGGAATCGCGAAGAAGCGTTTGAAGTAAGGATAGCTGCCGGCGACGATCACCGCAATTACCGATAATTCCTTGGTCAGGGTGTTGAGCGGCAGGATCAGCAGCAGCGACAGCAGGGTCAGCAGCACGGCCACCATGACGGCTTCCCAGGCTGCGATTTTGCCGCTGGTGAGCGGCCGTTCGGCGGTGCGCTTGACGTGCTTGTCGAAATCGCGATCGGCAAAATCGTTGATGGCGCAGCCGGCCGAGCGCATCAGCGCGGTGCCGACGCAAAAAATCGCCACCAGCGTCCATGCCGGTTTGCCGCCGGCGGCCAGCCAGAGAGCGGCCAGGGTCGGCCACAGGAGCAGCAGGATACCGATGGGTTTGTCCATGCGGATCAGCTGGAAATAGAGTTTAAGGCGATTCATTGCGGATTCATTGCGCTGTAGGTGATCAAAAAAAGAGACCTTAAAAAGGTCTCCGGGGTCTCGGTGAAGACGGCGCGGACGGCGCTTGCGTTTCGGTTCAGCCTTCGATGGCTATCGCATCATGCAGCAGGCTGACGCCTTTCAAGCCGCAGGCCAGCACAGCCTTTTGGACGGCTTCGATGGCAGCGTGGCGGGTAAAGCTCTTGCGCCAGACGATCACCACCCGGCGCGACGGTCCGGGAGCGGTAAACGGCACATAGCGCAGCATGCCGTCCTTGGCGTCCAGGTCCGGCACGGACGCTTGCGGCAGGACCGTGATGCCGATGCCGGAAGCCACCATGTGGCGTATGGTCTCCAGCGAAGAGCCTTCAAAGGTGCGGGCGATGCCGTCGCCGGCGGTCGAGAAGCGCGACATTTCGGGACACACTTCCAGCACTTGGTCGCGGAAGCAATGGCCGTTGCCCAGCAACAGCATGGTTTCCGATTTCAGATCCTGGGCGCTGATGCTGGCGCGTTCGGCCCAGGCATGGTGTTTGGGAAGCGCTACCACGAACGGTTCGTCGTACAGCGGCTGCACCATCAGGCCATGCTCGGGAAACGGCAGGGCGATGATGGCGGCGTCCAGTTCGCCCTGGCGCAGTAGCTCCAGCAGGCGCACGGTGAAATTTTCCTGCAGTACCAGCGGCATCTGCGGCACTTGCTCGATCATGGTTTTCACCAGCGGCGGCAGCAAATACGGGCCGACGGTGTAGATGATGCCGAGGCGCAGCGGCCCGGCCAGCGGGTCCTTGTTCTGGTTGGCGATTTCGCGGATGGTAGCGGTTTGCTCCAGCACCCGTTCCGCTTGCGCCACGATTTGCGCGCCCAGCGGCGTCACCGATATTTCGGTGCCGCCTCTTTCGAAGATCACCACGCCCAGCTCGTCCTCCAGCTTCTTGATCGCGACGGAGAGAGTCGGCTGCGCCACGAAGCAGGCTTCCGCGGCATGGCCAAAGTGCTTTACGCGCGCTACCGCGACGATATATTTGAGTTCGGTCAGAGTCATGTTGTTATCTTCGCATATTTTTTAAGAGAGGATGTATCTCCATGTTTCAATGCCATTTTTGCATGCCCGTATTGCTGGCCTCGCCGCCGGCCCGCTAAACCTTGAGGAAGTCTTCCCGTCCGCCCAGCCAGCGCGCCAGATGGGCGCTGACGGTGGCGTTGTTGGCCGGCGTCGGTTCCTGCAGCAGGGTATGCGCCAGTTCGCGCGCGCGGTCGACCAGCCATTGGTCGGTCATCAGGTCGGCGAAGCGCAGCATGGCCTGACCCGACTGCCGTGCTCCCAGGAATTCGCCGGGACCGCGGATTTCGAGGTCGCGCCGGGCGATCTCAAAGCCGTCGGTAGTTTCGCGCATGGTCATCAGGCGCTGCTTGGCGATATGGCCGAGCGGACTTTGATATAACAACAAGCATACGCTGGCTGCAGAACCGCGTCCAACCCGGCCGCGCAGCTGGTGCAGCTGCGACAAGCCGAAGCGTTCCGCATGCTCGATCACCATCAGCGAGGCATTCGGTACGTCGACCCCGACTTCAATCACGGTGGTCGCCACCAGCACGTGGCAGTCGCCGGCGCTGAAGGCATCCATCACTTCCTGTTTTTCGGCCTGCTTGAGGCGGCCGTGCACCAGGCCGACACGCAGGTCGGGCAGCGCCTCCG
The DNA here is from genome assembly GCF_001584185.1 of Collimonas pratensis. GTDB lineage: Bacteria > Pseudomonadota > Gammaproteobacteria > Burkholderiales > Burkholderiaceae_D > Collimonas > Collimonas pratensis. The sequence goes on from NZ_CP013234.1 coordinate 910,857, forward strand.
CCAGCATGGCGTAGGTCTCGGTGGCCGTCTGCAGCTGCAAGGCTTCCGATTCTTCGATCAGCGGGCAGACCCAGTAAGCTTGGCGGCCGTCCTGCACGGCGGCGTGGACACGCGCGATCACTTCATCGCGGCGGATCTGGTCGACGGCGCGCGTGACAATTGGCGTGCGGCCGGGCGGCAGTTCGTCGATCACCGAGATTTCCAAGTCGGCGTAATAGGTCATCGCCAGCGTGCGCGGGATCGGCGTTGCGCTCATCATCAGCTGGTGCGGCACCACGGCCGCGGCTGTTGCCGTCGCCGGCGCGCCATCGTCGCCGCCATTCTCGGAAGTGGTCTTGTTGCGCAGCGCCAGCCGCTGGCCGACGCCGAAGCGGTGCTGTTCATCGACAATCACCAGCCCCAGCTTGGCGAACTGTACGCTATCCTGGATCAGGGCGTGGGTGCCGATCACCAGCTGCGCGGCGCCGGATTCGATCATGGCTTGCGCTGCCAGCTTGTCCTTTTTCTTCAGGCTGCCGGTGAGCCAGGCGACCTGCACCCCGAGCGGCTCCATCCAGGCGGCGATCTTGCGGAAATGCTGGTCGGCGAGGATTTCGGTGGGCGCCATCAGCACTGCCTGATAGCCGCTGTCGATTGCCTGCGCCGCCGCCAGCGCCGCTACCACGGTCTTGCCGCTGCCGACGTCGCCTTGCAGCAGGCGTTGCATTGGAAACGAGGCGCGCAGGTCTGCGCTGATCTCGGCGACTACCCGCTGCTGTGCCTTGGTCAGGGTAAACGGCAGAGTCGCCAGGAAGGCGGCGGACAATTTCCCGACCAGCGGCAGGGCCCGCGCATTCTTGGCGCGGCGCGCGACCTGGGCGCGTTTCAACGACAATTGCTGGGCCAGCAGTTCATCGAACTTCATCCTGACCCAAGCTGGATGCGAGCGGTCTTCCAGCGCATGCTCGTCGACTTCCGGCGGCGGATTGTGCAGCAGGCGCACGGCGTCTTCAAACGGACTCAGCTGCTGTGCCGCCAGCTGTGCCGGCGACAAGGTATCGCGCCATTCGATGTTCTGCATGGCGTCGGCGATCGCTTTGCACAGGAATACTTGCGACAAGCCTTCGCCGGCCGGATACACTGGCGTCAGGACCTCGGGCAGGGGCGCGCCTTCCAGCACCACCTTATAGTTGGGATGGACCACTTCGGCGCCGAAAAAGCCATGGCGGATTTCGCCGCGTGCGCGGACCCGGGTGCCGACCGCCAACTGCTTGGTCTGGCTGCCGTAGAAATTCAGGAAGCGCATCACCAGCTGGCCGCTGTCGTCGGCCAGCGTCACAATTAGCTGACGGCGTGGCCGATACTGGATCTCGCAAGCGCTGACCACCCCTTCGACTTGCGCGGTGCTGGCGCCCATCATGCCGGCCTGGCGGATGCTGACGACTTCGGTTTCGTCCTCGTAGCGCAGCGGCAGGTGCAAAACCAGGTCCATGTCGGTGCGCAAGCCGAGTTTCTCCAGCTTGCTGGCGCGGCTGTTCACGACTGGGGCGGAGACGGGTTTGGCAGCAGGTTTTCGCTTTGGAGCAGGCATATCGGGCTATTAATCGGGCTATTAATTAGTGGCTGAGGGCGGCAGGGCGTAAAATAGCGGGTTTGCTCGCGGGCTTGCGTATTAAGCGTTGTTATCAAGCGTTGTATCCTTGTCATTGACGGATTTCAGCCTTTGCCATTGTAAAGCCTATAGCTGTCATGGCAACCCGAGCGTCATTTTTCATTATTTATCCGAGCATGCATTCTCTTTCCGACTACGATTTCGACCTGCCGCCAGAATTGATCGCGCAAACGCCGCTTTCCGAGCGCAGCGCCTCGCGCCTGCTGCACCTGGATGGCGAACAGTTGATAGATCGGCAATTCACTGACATTGTCGAACAGCTGAATGCCGGCGATCTGCTGGTGTTTAACGATACCCGGGTGCTCAAGGCGCGCTTTTTCGGCATCAAGGAAACCGGCGGCAAGGTCGAGGTGCTGGTGGAACGGGTGGTGGACGACCGTACCGTGCATGCTCAGGTACGTGCTTCGAAGTCGCCGCCTGCCGGCGCCGTGATTCGCCTGGCCGACGCCTTCGATGTTACGGTGGGCGAGCGCGTCGGCGAGTTCTATACCCTGCGCTTTCCCGCCGATGTGTTCGAACTGATCGATGCTCACGGCCGCCTGCCGTTGCCGCCCTATATCGAACACGATGCCGACGCCTTTGATGAAACCCGCTATCAAACGGTGTATGCCAAGCATGCCGGCGCCGTGGCTGCGCCTACCGCGGGTTTGCATTTTGACCAGGCGCTGCTGGAGCGCTTGCAGCAGAAGGGCATAGGCTTCGCCTACGTCACGCTGCACGTAGGCGCCGGCACCTTCCAGCCGGTGCGCAGCGAAAACCTGGCGGAGCACAAGATGCACAGCGAGTGGTACACCATCAGCGACGCCACGGTGGAGGCGGTGCGCGCCGCCAAGGCAGCCGGCGGCAAGGTGGTCGCAGTCGGCACCACCAGCCTGCGGGCGCTGGAATCGGCCTCGCAATCCGGCGCCCTGCAAGCCGGCAGCGCCGATACCGCCTTGTTCATCACACCGGGCTATCGTTTCAAGACGGTGGACCGCCTGATCACGAATTTCCATTTGCCGAAATCGACCTTGCTGATGCTGGTCTCGGCTTTTGCCGGCTATGACCGCATACGTGCCGCCTATGCGCATGCCATCGCCCAGCACTATCGCTTCTTTAGCTATGGCGATGCAATGCTGCTGACTTATACCGTTTAATTTTAATTATTAAAAATACCATCCATGCTTGAATTTACCCTGATAAAAACCGAAGGCAAAGCACGCCGCGGCCGGTTGAAACTGAACCACGGCACGGTCGAAACGCCGATTTTCATGCCGGTCGGCACGTACGGCTCGGTCAAGGCGATGTCGCCGCTGGAGCTGGTCGAGATCGAGGCCCAGATCATCCTCGGCAATACCTTCCACCTGTGGCTGCGGCCCGGCACCGACGTCATCGACAAGTTCAGCGGCCTGCATAAATTCATGGCCTGGGACAAGCCGATCCTGACCGATTCCGGCGGCTTCCAGGTGTTTTCGCTGGGCGCGATGCGCAAGATTACCGAGGAGGGCGTGAAATTTTCTTCGCCGATCAATGGCGATAAATTGTTCCTCTCGCCCGAAGTATCGATGCAGATCCAGAAATCGCTGAATTCCGACATCGTGATGCAGTTCGATGAATGCACGCCGTATGAAATCGACGGCCGTCCCGCCACCAGCGAGGAAGCGGCGCAGTCGATGCGCATGTCGCTGCGCTGGGCCAAGCGTTCCAAGAACGAATTCGACCAGCTGGAAAATCCGAATGCGCTGTTCGGCATCGTCCAGGGAGGCATGTTCGAGAACCTGCGCGACGAGTCGCTCGCCGGCCTTGAAGATGTCGGCTTCCACGGCATCGCCATCGGCGGCCTGTCGGTCGGCGAGCCCAAGGAAGAAATGATGCGCGTGCTGGAGCATATCGGCCCGCGCCTGCCGGCCGACAAGCCGCACTATCTGATGGGCGTAGGCACGCCGGAAGACCTGGTCGCCGGCGTGGAGAATGGCGTCGACATGTTCGATTGCGTGATGCCAACCCGGAATGCCCGCAACGGCTGGCTGTTTACCCGTTTCGGCGACCTCAAGATCAAGAATGCCCGCTACAAGGATGATGAAAAGCCGCTGGACGAGACCTGCGGCTGCTACGCCTGCCGCAATTTCTCGCGCGCCTACTTGCATCATTTGCATCGCACCGGCGAAATCCTTGGCGCGCGGCTGAATACGATACACAATCTGCATTACTACCTGGACCTGATGAAAAATATCCGGGCAGCGCTGGATGTGGGGCAGTTCAGCGTATTTGTGACCCAGTTCCACCTGGATCGGGCGCGCGGCGTATAAAGTGGCTGAAATTGCTTGATGGGAAATATGTATTTTGCAACTATTTTCTAGTAAGCGACTCTAAGCACACTGGTCCAATCCGCCTGCACCCACTATAGTGACGGCGGATCGGACTGATTTTCCTGGCAATATATAGCGCCCGGGAGCGGCTGGACGGTTGCATGCTGTTACCCAATGCTAGAATGCTGGGCTATTTTCAAACTATTACCTGGAGCAACTCGTGTCAATTATTTCCAGCGCTTACGCGCAAACTGCACCTGCGGCTACTGCTGCCACCGGCCCGCTGGGCCTGAGCGGCAACCTGACCAGCTTTTTGCCAATCATCCTGATGTTCGTGGTGTTGTACTTCCTGATGATCCGTCCGCAAATGAAGCGTCAGAAAGAACAGAAAGCCATGATGGAAGCGCTCGGCAAGGGCGATGAAGTAGTGACGGCCGGCGGCATGCTGGGCAAGATCACCAAGGTTGCCGACGGCTACATTACCCTGGAAATCGCCAGCGGTACTGAAGTCGTGGTGCAAAAGGGTTCGGTCACCACATTGCTGCCAAAGGGCACGATCAAGACGGCTCTGTAAGCAGGCGCCTGACTGATGGAACGAGAGCATCCGGATGGGTGCTCTCTTCAAATGTATAGTCCGGAATAAAAAAAGAGCCTGGCGGCGCAATGCCACAAGACATCGCCGCAGGGCATCGGCTGCATTAACCATGCAAGCAAGAGACTCCCTCTGAGACTCACACAGAACGCTGAATCAATATGAATCGCTATCCTCTCTGGAAATATATTCTGATCGTCATCGCGCTGCTGTTTGGCGTGCTGTACACCATACCGAATCTTTTTGGCGAATCGCCGGCGGTGCAGGTAAGCAGCGGCAAATCGACCCTGAAGGTCGACAGCTCGCTGGCGGACCGGGTGTCGCAAGTGTTGCAGCAAGGCAATCTGCCGACGGACAGCGTCACGTTTGAGAACGCCGGCGCCCAAGGCACGGTGCGCGCCCGTTTCCATGACACCGACACCCAGTTCAAGGCCAAGGCCCTGCTGGAGCAAAACCTGAATACCGACCCGACCGATCCGCTCTACGTGGTCGCTTTCAACCTGGTGCCGAACACGCCGCACTGGCTGCAAGCCATCCATGCGTTCCCGATGTATCTGGGCCTGGATCTGCGCGGCGGCGTGCACTTCCTGATGCAGGTCGATACCAAGGCGGTCATCAACAAGCGCCTGCAAGGCCTGCAAGCCAGCGCCCGCAGCGAACTGCGCGACAAGGATATCCGCTACAGCGGCATCAACCGCAATGGCGACACCATCGAAATCAGTTTCCGCGACCAGGATACGCTCAACAAGGCGCGCAGCATCCTGACACTGCAGCTGACGGAAATGACGATCCAGGTAGCGCCGCCGGTTGCCGGCAGCGATCCGATGCTGACCGCGTCGCTCAAGCCGGAAGCGCTCAAGCAGATCGTCGACAATGGCGTCACGCAAAATATCACGACCCTGTCGAAGCGTGTCAATGAGCTGGGCGTGAGCGAACCGATCATCCAGCGCCAGGGCGCGGACCGCATCGTGGTGCAGATGCCGGGCGTGCAAGATGTCTCGCGCGCCAAGGACATCATCGGCCGTACCGCGACGCTGGAAGTGCGCATGGTGGACGAGTCGGTCACCCGCGGCACGGAAGCCACTGCGGCCATCCCCTTCGGTTCCGAGCTGTTCAAGGTCGGCAAGAATGCGCCGGTCGTGCTGTACAAGGATCCGGTCCTGACCGGCGATTACATTTCCAGCGCGTCGGTCACTTATGACCAGAACCAGCAGCCTGCGGTCAGCCTCGACCTTAACGGCGACGGCGGCCGCAAGATGCGCGACGCTACCCGCGGCAAGGTCGGCAAGGCGATGGCGATCGTGCTGTTTGAAAAAGGCAAGGGCGAAGTCCTGACTGTGGCGACGATCCAGAGTGAACTCGGTTCGCGCTTCCAGATCACCGGCATGGGTTCGCAGGAAGCGGCGGCCGACCTGGCGCTGCTGTTGCGCGCCGGTTCGCTGGCAGCGCCGATGACCATCATCGAAGAACGCACCATTGGCCCGCAACTGGGCGCCGAGAATATCAAGAAGGGTTTCGACTCGACCATGTACGGTTTTGCCGTGATCGCCGCTTTCATGATCATCTACTACATGCTGTTCGGTTTCTTCAGTGTGCTGGCCCTGTCGGTCAACCTGTTGCTGCTGATTGCCGTGCTGTCGACGCTGCAGGCCACCCTGACCTTACCGGGTATCGCCGCGATTGCGCTGACCCTGGGTATTGCGATTGACGCCAACGTGCTGGTGAACGAACGTATCCGCGAAGAACTGCGTAACGGCAATTCGCCGCAGGCTGCGATCTCTATCGGTTTCGACCGCGCCTGGGCCACCATCCTGGACTCCAACGTCACTACCCTGATTGCTGGCCTGGCGCTGCTGATTTTCGGTTCCGGTGCGATCCGCGGCTTTGCAGTCGTGCATTGCCTGGGCATCCTGACGTCGATCTTCTCGGCAGTGTTCGTGTCGCGCGGCTTCGCCAACCTGTGGTACGGCCGCAAGAAGAAACTGACCAGCTTGTCGATCGGCCAGATCTGGAAGCCGACGGCCTAAGCCGTCGCTCAAACCAAGACAGCGATAGATATTCAATAACGTTGCGGCCGCACTTGCATCTCCGGATGCGCGGCCGCACAGGCAAGAACCAGTGGTGTGAACCAAAAGGAATGTGATGGAACTTTTCCGTATCAAAAAAGATATTCCGTTCATGCGCCATGCATTGATATTCAATGCAATTTCGGCGCTGACGTTTGTATTGGCCGTATTCTTCCTGTTCTCGAAAGGCTTGCATCTGTCGATCGAGTTTACCGGCGGTACGGTGATCGAAGTCGCCTATTCCAAGCCGGCCAATATCGACAGCATCCGCAAGACGGTCGAAGGCCTCGGTTATGCCGATAACCAGGTGACCAACTTCGGCACTGCGCAAGATGTCATGATCCGCTTGCCGGCCAAGAAGGGACAAGATTCGGCTGCGCAAAGCGCGACGGTGCTGACCGCGTTGCAAAAGCAGGACGCTGACGTCACCTTGAAGCGCACCGAGTTCGTCGGTCCGCAGGTGGGCGACGAGCTGGCGCATGACGGCTTGATGGCGCTGCTGTTCGTGGTGATCGGCATCATGATCTACCTGGCCATCCGTTTCGAATGGAAATACGCGGTTGCGGCGATTATCGCCAACTTGCATGACGTGGTGATCATTCTCGGCTTCTTCGCCTTCTTCCAGTGGGAGTTCTCGCTGACGGTGCTGGCGGCGATCCTGGCGGTGCTGGGCTATTCGGTGAACGAATCGGTGGTGGTGTTCGACCGCGTGCGCGAAACCTTCCGCGACCGCCGCTTCGGCAAGCTGGCAGTGGCCGATGTCATGAACCACGCGATCACCAGCACTATTTCCCGTACCATCATCACCCACGGCAGTACGGAAATCATGGTGTTGTCGATGTTCGTGTTCGGCGGTCCGGCGCTGCACTATTTTGCACTGGCGCTGACCATCGGTATTCTGTTCGGTATCTACTCTTCGGTGTTCGTGGCGGCTGCGGTAGCCATGTGGTTGGGCGTCAAGCGCGAAGACATGATCAAGCCGATCAAGGAAAAGGATGAGACTGACGGCGCCGTAGTCTAAACGTCGGCAGCAACAAGAAAACCAGCCCGCGGGCTGGTTTTTTTACGGGCAAAAAAATGGCTGCCGGATTGGCAGCCATTTTTCATTGATGAGCGGTAGGGTGGGCAAAAAAACCTGCCCACCCTACATCGAAATATTGCTTAGATCTTCTTCGCCAGCAGCGCCGCATGTCCGATGTAGTTGGACGGCGTCATCGCCAGCAGATGATCCTTGGCTTCCTGCGGGATTTCCAGCTTGAGGATGAACTCGCGCAGCGCATCCTTGGAGATGCCCTTGCCACGGGTCAGCTCTTTCAGCTGCTCGTAGGGATTCTCGATGCCGTAGCGGCGCATCACGGTTTGCACCGGCTCGGCCAGCACTTCCCAGGTGGCGTCCAGGTCTTCGCCCAGGCGCGCCGGATTCACTTCCAGCTTGTTGAGGCCGCGCAGGCAGCTGTCGTAGGCCAGGATGGCGTAGCCGAGGCCGACGCCGATATTGCGCAGCACAGTGGAATCGGTCAGGTCACGCTGCCAGCGCGACAGCGGCAGCTTTTCCGACATGTGCTTGAGCACGGCGTTGGCCATGCCCAAGTTGCCTTCGGAGTTTTCAAAGTCGATCGGGTTGACCTTGTGCGGCATGGTGGAAGAACCGATTTCGCCAGCCTTGGTGCGCTGCTTGAAGTAGCCCAGCGAAATGTAGCCCCAGATATCGCGGTTCAAGTCGAGCAGGATGGTGTTGCTGCGGCTGATGGCGTCGAACAGTTCGGCCATGTAGTCGTGCGGTTCGATCTGGATGGTGTAGGGATTGAAGGTCAGACCCAGGCGCTGCTCGATCACGTCCTTGGAGAAATTCTCCCAGTCGAAGTCGGGATAGGCAGACAGGTGGGCATTGTAGTTGCCGACCGCGCCATTCATCTTGCCCAGGATTTCCACCCCGGCGATGCGCTTGACCGCGCGTTGCAGGCGCGCCACGACATTGGCGATTTCCTTGCCGAGCGTGGTCGGGCTGGCCGGCTGGCCATGGGTGCGCGACATCATCGGCAGTTCTGCATTGGTATGCGCCAGTTCGGTCAGCTTGGCGATCAGCTGCTGCAAGGCTGGCAACAATACCGTGTCGCGCGCTGCTTTCAGCATCATGCCGTGCGAGGTGTTGTTGATGTCTTCCGAGGTGCAGGCGAAGTGGATGAATTCCGACGCTGCCACCAGTTCCGGCACGTCCTTGACCTGTTCCTTGAGCCAGTATTCGACCGCCTTGACGTCATGGTTGGTGACGGCTTCGATGGCCTTGATGCGTTCTGCATCGGCTTCGCTGAAGTCGCTGGCCAGCTTGTCGAGCAGGGCGGTGGCGCTGGCCGAGAACGGTTTGATTTCGGCAAAGCCGGCGTTGGATAATGCTTGCAGCCAGGCAATTTCAACCTTGACCCGGTGGTGCATGAAGCCGGCCTCGGACAGGATCGGGCGCAGCTTGTCGGTTTTGGCGGCGTAGCGGCCATCCAGCGGAGACAGGGCGGAAAGCGTGGTAAGAGACATGATAGTGACGGCTATAGAGGTGGATGACGGGTGGATCAAGATAAGGCTGCCGCAGCGATAGTTTCCATAATGCAAAGGACACCAACGCCGGACAATAACAAGCGAAACCGAATTTTACCATTTGCACCGTGGTAAATATGCCGCTTTGCGTGCGAGGCGGGTTGGCAGCGAACAAAGTGGCCAAGGTCGAATGCTATAATCAGCCAACATTTTTTACCATAAGTGACATATGAAGCTGATCGGTTCCCTGGGTAGTCCTTTTGTTCGCAAAGTCCGCGTCGTGATGGCGGAGAAGAAGCTTGATTACGACTTTGTGCTGGAGGATGTGTGGGCGCCTGATACCAAGATCCAGACTTCCAACCCGCTTGGCAAAGTGCCTTGCCTGGTGATGGAAGACGGCGGCGCCATGTTCGATTCGCACGTGATCGTCGAGTATCTCGATACCCTGACGCCGGTCAGCAAGCTGATCCCGGCCAACAGCCGCGAGCGTTCCGAAGTGAAATGCTGGGAAGCGCTGGCTGACGGCGTGCTGGAAGCCGGCGTGCTGATCCGCCTGGAACACCTGCAGCGGTCTGAAGAAATACGCAGCCAGGCTTGGATCGACCGCCAGCAGCGCAAGATCGACGCCGGCCTCAAGGCGATGTCTGCCGGCCTGGCGGAAAAGCCGTTTTGTTCGGGCACGCATTATTCGCTGGCGGACGTTGCGGTGGGCTGTGCGCTGGGCTGGCTCAGTTTCCGTTTCCCGGAAATCACCTGGCGCGAAGATTATCCGACGCTGGCCAAGCTGTTCGAAAAGTTGTCCGAGCGGCCGTCGTTCAAGGATACCGTTCCACAATAAGCATTGCGCCGCAGGGCCGCTTTCAATTTACAATACTTAACTATGACAACGCAGAATTTCCACCGCACATGCCAGCCTGCCGCCACCAGCGCAGCGGCACTGTGCCGCGTTGTCAAAGCAAAAAAACAGCAGCTCATCTGACCGGAGCTCGTTGTTCCGTCAGATGGGCGACGGAACGGCAGGCTCCCGGTAATTTCTTCCGCAGGCAATTCCCTCGCACCTCTGAATGGACCAGAAACGGTCAATTCCTTGAGGAGTTTTGTCATGTCGATTTTTACGGGTATCTGGGTGCCGCTGATCACGCCGTTTTCCCATGGGCAGGTGGATCACGCAGCCTTGCGCAAGCTGGTGCGCTATTACGCCGAGGCTGGCGTGAGCGGCCTGGTGGCGCTCGGCACCACCGGCGAAGCCGCAGCGCTCGATCAGCTGGAACAGCGCGCGGTGGTGGCCACCGTGCTTGAGGCCGCCGCCGGCTTGCCGGTGATCGTGGGTTTGGCCGGCAACCACAGCGGCCAGCTGCGCGAAAGCCTGCTGCATTTCAGCAGCGCTGCCATCGCCGGTTTCCTGATTCCGGCGCCTTACTATGTGCGGCCTTCGCAGCAAGGCCTGCTCGATCACTTCAGCAGCCTGGCCGACGCCAGTCCTGTGCCGCTGGTGCTGTACGACATCCCTTACCGCACTGGCGTGCAGATCGAACTCCAGACCTTGCTGACGCTGGCCGCGCATCCGCAGATCCAGGCGGTGAAAGACTGCGCCGGTTCGGCGGCGACCACCCAGGCCCTGATTGCCGACGGTCGCCTGCAAGTACTGGCGGGCGAGGATGGCAACATCTTCAGCAGCTTGTGCATGGGTGGCAGCGGCGCGATTACGGCTTCGGCGCATGTGCGGCCGCAGCGCTTCGTCGCCCTCTACCGTGCCGTCAGCGAACAGCGCCTGCACGATGCGCGCGCTATCTTCCATGAGCTGGCGCCTTTGATCCGCCTGATGTTTGCCGAAGCCAGCCCGGGGCCGGTCAAGGCAATGCTGGCGCAGCAGGGCTGGATCAGCGATGAGCTGCGGGCGCCGATGACGCGGGCCAGTCCGGCTTTGCGCGCGAAGTTGCAGCAACTGGCGCAAGTCTGATTAAATCGCAGGGCCGCTTTTCTTCGGCGTAAAGAAAGTCGACGGCGGCTGGCCGAAGGTTTTCTTGAACATGGCGGAAAACGCCGACTGGCTGGCGTAGCCGAGTTCGGCCGCGACCAGCGACAGCGGCATGCCGCGCGCGATCATCGGCGCGGCATGCGCCAGCCGCACCTGCTGGCGCCACTGGCCGAAGGTCATGCCGAGATCCTTCTCGAACAGGCGCGCCAGCGTCCGTTCCGAAGCCCCGGCGCGGTCCGCCCAGGCGGCCAGCGTCATGCCGGAGTCGGGCGCCTCGATCAAAGCCTGGCAGATGGCCTGCAAGCGTTTTTCAGTGGGCAGGGCGACCCGTATGCCGGGCGTCTTGGCCGCTACCAGCTCGTCCAGGATCAATTGCGTCAGCAGCGATTCGCGCACGCTGTCGACGTCGGCCTCGGTGAGGGCGGCGATCAGCTCGCGCAGCAGGCCGGAGACTTCCAGCACGATGCATTCCTGGCCGCCAAACGGATTGGCGTCGGCGTGGATGTAGAGCGCGCGCAGCTGGGTTTTTTCTATGGTGGCGATTTCATGCACCAGCTGCGGCGGAATCCAGATGGCGCGCAACGGCGGCACGATCCAGGTACTGTTGCCGACCGTGACCCGCAACACGCCCTCGGGCGCATAAGTGACCTGGCCCCAGGGATGGGAGTGCGAAGGCAGCAGCTTGGCGGCGCCCAGATCACGGGCGCGCAGGCGCACCGGATGGCGGGCGTCGGGCACCACGTCGAGCAGGCCTATGGTGGTATGGGTCAGAATCTGTGCAGGCATAGGGAAAGATGAATATGGCAGAAATGCGATAAATTATGTCTTCCTATCTTAAAACAGTCTTCCGTTTTTTGCTTACACTTTACTCTTGCGAATAGTAAACTGCGGCCGAGCTGAAGCTTGCGCCGTTTTGTTTGCTTGTTTTGCGCCTTTTCCCAACTATTCAGTAGATCGCCATGCAAACCGCTGCCAAGCAGATTTCCCCTACGCTGGGGTCGCAGGATGCCGAAAAAACCGGTTTCCGCGTACTCGGCGCCATCAGTTTCGCCCATTTCCTGAACGACATGATCCAGTCGCTGATCTTGTCGATCTATCCGCTGCTGAAAGGGAATTTCAATCTCAGCTTTGCCCAGATCGGCCTGATTACCCTGACTTACCAGATCACGGCGTCGATCCTGCAGCCGGTGGTAGGGATGTACACCGATAAACACCCAAAACCGTATTCGCTGGCGCTGGGCATGGGCTTCACGCTGGTCGGGCTGCTGCTGCTGTCGGTGGCGCCAAACTACGGCATTTTGCTGCTGGCAGCGGCCCTGGTCGGCACCGGTTCTTCCATCTTCCATCCGGAATCCTCGCGCGTGGCGCGCATGGCTTCCGGCGGCCGCCATGGCCTGGCGCAATCGATCTTCCAGGTCGGCGGCAATGCCGGCAGCTCGATGGGGCCGCTGCTGGCGGCCTGGGTCGTGATCCCGCACGGCCAGAGCAGCATCGCCTGGTTTTCCGGCGCGGCCTTGCTGGCGATTCTTGTGCTGTGGCAGATTGGCAACTGGTACAAGCGCAAGCGCCAGGAGTCCAAGGGCAAGCCAGCCAAGGCCCAGCATCATTACGTCGCGCTGCCGCGCAAGAAGGTCATGTTTTCCATCGGTATCCTGCTGATGCTGATCTTCTCGAAGTATTTCTACATGGCCAGCCTCAGCAGCTACTTCACGTTTTACCTGATCGATAAATTCCAGCTGTCGGTGCAGGCGGCGCAGCTGCATCTGTTCGTGTTCCTGTTCGCGGTGGCGGCCGGCACCGTGCTGGGCGGCCCGATCGGGGACAAGGTCGGCCGCAAGCTGGTGATCTGGGTCTCGATCCTGGGCGTGGCGCCGTTCACCCTGATGCTGCCGTATGCCAACCTGTTCTGGACCGGCGTCCTGACCGTGGTCATCGGCGTGATCCTGGCGTCGGCCTTCTCGGCGATCCTGGTGTTTGCCCAGGAACTGGTGCCGGGCAAGGTGGGCACGGTATCCGGCCTGTTCTTCGGCTTTGCCTTCGGCATGGGCGGCATCGGCGCCGCGGCGCTGGGCAAGCTGGCCGACATGACCAGCATCGGCTACGTCTACCAGGTCTGCTCTTTCCTGCCGCTGATCGGCTTGCTGGCGATGTTCCTGCCGAATCTTGAGGGGCACCGGCGCAAGGTGACCGGTTGATGGCAGATCAGCGCGCTGTTGTCAGCGCGCTTTTTTATTGCCGGTGCAAAGTCTTATTTTTTCTGTTTTGCAGTCCACTGTTCCAACGCCTGCAAGGTGTTGGCGACGTGTTTGTCAGGATCCAGGCTGCTGTATTCATAGATGATGCTGCCGTTCGGCGCAATCACATAGGAGACGCGGTCGGCGTAGCTGGTTTTGGACAGCAACACGGAATCATAGGACTTCATGATTTTTTGATCGGTATCCGCCGCCACCGCGAATTTGCTGCGGCATTCGCTGACTGAGAATTTGTTGAGGGTGTCGATGTTGTCGGCGGAAACGCCGATCACGGTGGCGCCCAGCGCCTTGTATTTATCGACGGCGTCGGCAAACAGGTGGGCCTCGATAGTGCAGCCCTTGGTGAATGCCGCCGGATAAAAATACAGCACGACCGGCCCTTTTTTCAATTCGTCGGCTAGGGAATAGCTGAACACCTGGCCGCCTAGCGAAGCCTGGGTGGTGAAGGTGGGCGCTTGATCACCGGCCTTGAGGGTGGCGAAGGCCGGTGCTGCAACAGAACTACAGATCAATAAAGTGGCAATCAATCGTTTCATGGTGGGTGGCTCCTGGTTAAAGATAAGCACCATCATGCGGCGAGTTGCGGGCGTTGTCCAATCACATGTTCAGCCTGGAATGCCGGGCGAGTAATAGCACTTCCAGGCTGAGGCCCTTATCAGCGCCAGCCTCGGCCGCCCCAGCCGCGGCCACCCCAGCCTCGGCCACCCCAGCCTCGGCCGCCATAGTAGCCAAAGCCGATGTCGACGCTAGGCGCCACATACACTGGCGCCGGCGCGTAATAGCCGCCGCCGTAATAATCGCCGTAGTAGCCGTTGCCGCCGTAAGGGACGGCAACGCAGCCGCCGAGCAGCAGGCTGGCTCCCAGCGCTGCGGCACTAACTAATAGTAATTTTTTCATGATGCCCTCCGTCCATGCAACTAATGCAGGTTCGATTTAAGGGTAGCAGATAAGTTCAGCCAGGGAAGTGCGTCTTGTATCACGCCAGAATGCGTGGTGATGGGAGTATGTGGTAATCGAAGACAAATCAGGGGCAGAACGGAGTAGTTTTCCACATACCCCGCCTAGTATTTGGGCGGGGCATGGAAAATGTTGTGCTACTTTTACAAACGGTAACCAAATACCCGATGGAATTGCTCATCGATTTCGGCGCGGCTGGGCGCATGGTTTTGCGGCCCTTGGTGGGCAATCTTGATGCTGCCCAGCAAGCTCGACAGGCGGCCGGTGGTTGCCCAGTCCATGCCGTTGCTGAGGCCGTACAGCATGCCGGCGCGGAAGGCGTCGCCGCAGCCGGTCGGATCCAGCACCCGTTCCGCCTGCACGCAAGGGATATCGATCTTGTTGCCGCCGGTGTAAATTTCCGCGCCGAGTTCACCGCGGGTGACCACCAGCGCGGAAACCCGTTCGGCGATTTGCGCCAGCGTCAGGCCGGTGCGCGAGGCCAGCATTTCGGCTTCGTAGTCATTCATCGCGATATAGGTGGCGAGTTCGATGAAATGCTTCAGCTCGTCGCCATTGAACATCGGCATCCCTTGGCCCGGATCGAAGATCAGCGGAATGCCTTGCGCTACGCAGTCGGCAGCGTGCTGCAGCATGCCATCGCGGCCGTCGGGGGCGACAATCGCCAGCTTGACCGGACCCGCTTCGGCGACCTTGTTTTCGTGCGAATAGGTCATGGCGCCGGGATGGAAGGCGTTGATCTGGTTATTGTCGGCGTCGGTGGTGACGAAGCATTGGGCGGTATAGATCGACTCGATAGTGCGTACCGTCTTGCGCGAAATACCCTGGCGGTCGAGCCGCGCCAGATAGTCGCCGCCGTCGTGGCCTATGGTTGCCATGATTTGCGGATCGCCGCCCAGCAGTTTCAGGTTGTAGGCGATATTGCCGGCGCAGCCGCCGAAGTCGCGGCGCAAGGTCGGCACCAGGAAGGAGACGCTGATCTTGTGCAGCTGGTCTGCCAGCAGCGCATCCGAGAATTTGCCCGGATATTGCATGATGACGTCGAAAGCCAATGAACCGCAAATGAGAGAGGTCATATCAAGTAAGTATGTAGAAAGCTTGCTGGTTGGCGCTTTAGCCGGCGCAAAGATTAAGGATAAAACAGGTATACACGATAACCCGATGCCTTGAGCTGCAACAACTCAAAGGTTACCTTAACCGGCTGTTCCTGGTCGCTGGCAAAACCTTGCGCCAGGTTGGCCGATGGATTCAGATAATCATGCGGCGTAAACACCCGCCGTGCGATCGGCTTTTCGTTGGCATCGTTCAGGGTCAGCTCGATATTGGGCCAGGCTTGTACGGTGTCGCTGTGATTGCGCAGCAGCAGGTTCAGCGAAAACAGGTTGCGCGCGGGATCGAGCGCCTGCAATTCATTGGCCTCAAATGAAATGCTGTCGATTTTCATCGGCAGGCCGACAGTGCAGCCGAGCTTGGCGCAGGCGCTGGTCAGCGCCGGCTTCAGCTGCGGCATGCGGGCCGCCAGCTGATCGCGGAAAAAGTAAGTCGATTGGCCCACCAGCCCTACTAGCAGCAGGGCGCCGACGCCCCACATGGCGTTGCGCAGGGTGGCGCCGATGCGCTGCTGGCGGCGGCCGCTGAGCACGAAGTCAGGTTCGTCGGCCAAGGGCTCTTCTGCTTCAACTGCTTTTTGCCGGTTCTTTTTCTTGCTGCTGCTTTCCGCGCCTTCGGTGGTGTCGGATGCCGAGGCGGCAGCGTTCTTTTCTCCGCGCCACGGCTTGCGCTGCAGCTCGTCGATGATGCGGTCGAGTTCGTCGTCATCCGGGTTGCCGGCCGATGCGCCGTCTTTGTCCTTGGCCGCCAGCGTGTAGTCGTCCTGGCCGGCGACATGCATCAAGGTCATGCGCGCCATCTGCTCTTCTGGCTCGTCGTCGGCATGGCGATGCCAGACATTCGGCGCCGGCAGGCTGCCGCTGTCTTCGCTGTCCTTACTGGCTTCGTCGACCGAGGGCTTGATCAGGCCGAAGGGAGTGTGATGGACGTCGGCCGGGGCGGACTGGCTGGTTTCTTCGGCGATGCGCAGGTCTTCTTCGAGGCCATCGATGGCGGCTTCGACCCGGGTGCTGCTGGCGCTTGCGGTTTTGGCATCGGCGCTGGCAGACGATACGTGAGGGGCCGCAGCTGGCTGTGGGTGAGCATCGGTGTTTGTCGTGCCGGCTTGCTGGGACTGCTCCGGCTCAGAGTCATGGAGGCGAGGGAAGGCGGTAACCGATGCCTCGCTGTCGGCCGGCTGGATTGGTGCCGGCGCGATGTGTTCGCTAGCGGCAGGCAGCGCGGCAGGCGCAATGGCGGCCGCTTCTACTTCCTGCGGCAATGCAGGGGTATGGGGCGGCGTCGCCACCGGCGCTGCCAGTTCAGGCCGTACCAGGTGTTCGATGCCGTTGAATACTTCGCGGCAGCTGCCGCAGCGGACCAGGCCGCCGCGCAGCTTCAGCTGGTCATTGGCGACCCGGAAGGTGGTTTGACAATGCGGACATTGCGTCGCGAGCGCCATGGCGTGCCGCTTACTTAAGAATGCCGGTCAATGCGACCCAGCCGTCTTGCTCGGCCCACACGGACAACGGCAGCCATTGGGCGTAGGCGGCGATGACGTCGTTGGCTTGCTCGGCCAATACGCCGGACAGCGTCAGGCTGCCGCCGGCCGCGACGCGGCTGCACAGCATCGGCGCCATCAGCTTGAGCGGGCCGGAAAGGATGTTGGCGACCACGATATCGTAGACTTGCGACCCAGCCTTGGTGCTGAAATCTTCCGGCAGATAGTAAGCCACCTCGCAATGGTTGCGCTCGCTGTTGTAGCGCGCGGCATCGATCGCGTGCGGGTCGATATCGACTCCGATCACAGTCGCTGCGCCGAGCTTCTTGGCGACCATCGCCAGGATGCCGGAACCGCAGCCGTAATCCAGCACCGTTTCCGGTTTTTGCAGCGGGACGTTGATTTCCAGCCATTCCATGCACAGACGGGTGGTCGGATGGCTGCCGGTGCCGAAGGCGAGGCCGGGATCGAGTTCCAGGATCAGGCCGTTGGCGTCCGGGGCATCGTGCCAGCTTGGCACGACCCAGATGTTCTTGCCGATATGGATAGGGTCGAACTGGGATTGCGTCAGGCGCACCCAGTCTTGCGCCGCTACCGGACGCAGGGAGTACGGAGGCACGGCAACGCCGCAAGCGGCGGCAGCGTTGCTGACGATGGCGCCATGGTCGGCATCGACCTCGGCCAGGACTACTACGCGGCTGCGCTGCCAGGCGGCTTCTTTCGGCTCCATGCCGGGCTCGCCAAACAAGGGCTGCTCGTCGGGCGTACCGAGGTCGGCATCTTCGACCGAGACCGACAGGGCGCCAGCTTCCATCAACGCGTCGGACAGGGTCTCGGCGTCGCTTAGTGCTACTTCAATAACAATTTCGGTCCAGCTCATCAGATGCCTTACAGTGTGTGATGGATTTTTCACCGCCCGGCTTGAGCTTGGCGGCGGTGAAAAATCCTTATTTCTTTACTGCTTTATCTGTTTCCTTGGCGACTACCGGCCGTTCGGCCAGTTTGTGTTCCAGATAATGGATGTTGGTGCCGCCTTCGATAAAGCGGGCATCGATCATCAGTTCACGGTGCAGCTGGATGTTGGTCTGGATACCTTCGACCACCATTTCGGACAGTGCAATCTGCATCCGCTTGATTGCCTGCTCGCGGGTGGAACCGTAGGAAATTACCTTGCCGACCATCGAATCATAATGCGGCGGCACGAAATAGCCGGCGTAAGCATGCGAATCGACGCGGATGCCAGGGCCGCCCGGAGCGTGCCACGACAGGATCTTGCCCGGCGATGGCGTGAACTTGAACGGATCTTCGGCGTTGATGCGGCATTCGATGGCATGGCCGGTGAGCTGGATGTCGCGCTGGCGGAAGCGCAGCTTTTCGCCGGCGGCAATGCGGATCTGTTCCTGCACGATGTCGATGCCGGTGATCATTTCGGTGATCGGATGCTCAACCTGGACCCGGGTGTTCATTTCAATGAAATAGAACTCGCCGTTTTCATACAGGAATTCGAAAGTGCCGGCGCCGCGGTAATCCATCTTGCGGCAGGCTTCGGCGCAACGGTCGCCGATTTTTTCGATGACCTTGCGTGGGATGCCGGGGGCCGGCGCTTCTTCGATCACTTTCTGGTGGCGGCGTTGCATCGAGCAGTCGCGCTCGCCCAGCCAGACGGCGTTCTTGAATTGGTCGGCCAGGATCTGGATTTCCACGTGACGCGGATTTTCCAGGTACTTCTCCATATACACTTCCGGATTGCCGAACGCAGCGCCGGCTTCGGTTTTGGTCATGGTGACCGCATTGGCCAGGGCCGCTTCGGTATGCACCACGCGCATGCCGCGTCCGCCGCCGCCGCCGGCTGCCTTGATGATCACCGGATAGCCGATCTTGCGGGCAATTTTGACGATTTCCTTCGGATCGTCCGGCAACGCGCCTTCCGAACCTGGAACGCAGGGCACGCCGGCGCGGATCATGGCTTGCTTGGCCGATACTTTATCGCCCATCAGACGGATGTTCGCCGGCCGCGGGCCGATGAAGACAAAGCCGGACTGTTCCACGCGCTCGGCGAAATCGGCATTTTCCGACAGGAAGCCGTAGCCTGGGTGAATCGCTTCGGCATCGGTCACTTCGGCAGCGCTGATGATGGCCGGCATGTTGAGATAGCTCAAGCTGGACGGCGCCGGCCCGATACAGACCGATTCATCCGCCAGTTTTACATACTTGGCGTCACGGTCAGCCTCGGAATGGACCATCACGGTCTTGATGCCCATTTCACGGCAGGCGCGTTGGATGCGCAAGGCGATTTCGCCGCGATTGGCGATAAGGATTTTTTCAAACATAGGTGGTATGTGTCGCTATGGGTCAAGCGTTATCAAACTTTGGGTTGCCGGTGCGGGGCTCGCGTAGCGTCGGATGTCCAGTGCTGCAGACCTGCGCCGGCAACCAGAACGGCGCAATCCCCTATCAAGCGGATGCCGCCGTGCAGATTACATGGTGCTTATTACTGTGGATGACTCGGTGCTGCCGGGTTATCCAATGATGAACAACGGCTGGCCGAATTCGACCGGCTGGCCGTTTTCCACCAGGATCTTCTTGACCACGCCGGAAGCGTCGGCTTCGATTTCATTCAGCAGTTTCATGGCTTCGATAATGCACAGGGTGCCGCCTTCCTTGATTTCCGAGCCGACTTCGACGAACGCCGGCGAGCCGGGAGCCGACGAGCGGTAGAAGGTGCCGACCATAGGCGATTTGACAATATGGCCTTCCGGTACCGCGGCCACTGCTTCCATCGGCGCTGCTGCGGCGACTGGCGCCGGTGCGGCTACCTGGTACTGGGCAGGGTGCTGCTGTTGCGGTTGCATCATGACAACCTGGTTCTGCTGGGATGCAGACGACTTGACGATACGGACCTTGCTTTCGCCTTCCGTGACTTCAAGTTCTTCGATGTCTGACTCCGCGACCAGGTCGATCAGCGTTTTGAGTTTTCTCAAATCCATGTGCAATCCTTCAGAATATATAAATTATGAAAAGCTATTTTTCGTTTTTTGACATGCAGATCAACGCAGTGCGGTGATTTTGCAAAGACGTCGAGATTACTGCAATACTTGATGATGTCAACTAGAGTTTCTTAATGGCAAAGTCAATTGCGGCGCGATAACCATCCACGCCCAGGCCGCAAATGACACCGACAGCGACATCAGACAAATAAGAATGATGCCGGAACGCTTCCCGCTGGTGGACATTCGAGATGTGGACTTCGACAAAACGAATCGCCACGCCGCTCAGCGCATCCCGCAAAGCCACGCTGGTATGCGTCAGGCCGCCGGGATTGATGACAATAGCGTCGATGCCCTCAGCCTTGGCCGCGTGGATGCGGTCTATCAGTGCACCTTCGTGGTTGCTTTGGAAGTGCACAAGCCGGGCACCAGCGGCGGTAGCCTGGACCCGAGCTGCTTGTTCAACATCGCTTAGCGAAGTCGAACCGTAGACTTCCGGCTCTCTTGTCCCCAGCAGATTCAGGTTGGGGCCGTTGAGTAGAAGTATATTTTTTGCCATGGAGATGAAGCTCCGTTTGACGACGATGGCGCATTTTGCCGTCAAATGACGTTGACTGGCAAGGGAAAATTTGTTTCGATAAAATTTCAGCGCGGCATTGTTAAGTGTTTTTTTGTCAAGTGGCGCGCTTACAGAAGAGTCAGGTCCTTGCGCAACTCGTCGAATTTAATGCTGCCAAGGTACATCTTCTTTACTTGTCCGTCGCGGCCGATCAGGACGGTAAAAGGCAGGCCGCCGGACTGATTCCCGAACTGCCGCAGCAGTGCAGTGGCGCTGCTGCCTGCCACATACAAGGGGTAAGAGATTTTGTATTTTTCAGCGAATTTGGCGATGTTATCAGCAGAGTCGACGCCGATCCCGATAACTTGAATATTCTTCGCCGCAATCTCCCCTTGCAAGGCATTCAGTTCCGGCATTTCTTCCACGCAGGGCGCGCACCAGGTTGCCCAGAAATTGACGACCAACGGCTTGCCCTTCCATTGCGAGAGGGAAGCGGTTTTGCCGCTGGCGTCCGGTATTTCCTGAGCGAACAGGGCAGCTACAGCGGCGTTGTCGGGTGTGGCCGGGGTATGGCGTTGCATGCCAAAATAGATGCCGATCGCGCAAAATAGAAGCGCAATCGGTACAAATATCAAAATATTTCTTTTCATTAAATTTCTTCTTTGTTGATTAGCGCCAGTACCGCATTCAAATCGGCGCGTTCGGCACGCTTGCCGGATGCGGCCCTGATACTACCGCGCAAATCGTCAGTTTCATATAGGGTGAGATGCATACCCTCTTTCTTATACATGAAACTCACGGTTTCCACCGGGTCGTTATTACCCCCGCTTTTAAGGGAAGGGCTGGATGACAGCTTGAATTGCACGTTCTTATTAAAAAGGAAAATTTCCACGTCTTTCGGACTGTCTACAAACAGATGCAGATAGATATCCGAGTGCTCGCCGGCGGTGCCGTTCAGTACCGCGCCGGTCAGGTAAGGCCTGAACTGCGCCAGCTCGCCCATGATTTCCGCCGCCAGCCGGCGCAGGTGCAAGAGCCGGGCCGGCTGCGTGTCGGCGAAGAACAATTCATTATATAAACGTACTTCGTCTTCGATCTGGGCGTTATCTGGCATGAAACTGCCGCTGCGGCCGCGATTGCTGCCGACGCACAATTCCAGCGCCTTGCGTTTGGCGGTGCCGTAATCGGCGCCATCTTCGGCGATCATGCGCGCCGTTGCCGCCGCGATTTCCGCGCGCAACTGTTCTAATTCGGGGGAGAGATTGGATGCCATGTCCGCCATGATATATCAATGCGCCAATCGCGATTATCAACAGCCCGCTTCTCGTCCAGGTGATGGATGGCCAGCCACATGCCGATAATCCACCCAAAATCCGCCCAATTCCGCTTTTTGAACGCGCGGCTAACGGCGGCAGCGGCCGCTCAGGTAAAATCACGGTATTCCCTCTTTTCAGAATAGTGAAACTCAAGAATGCACATTCATATCCTTGGTATCTGCGGCACCTTTATGGGCGGTTTGGCAGTATTGGCTAAACAGGCAGGACATAAAGTCACCGGTTGCGATGCCAATGTGTACCCGCCCATGAGCACCCAGCTTGAGGCACAGGGAATCGAGCTGATCCAAGGCTTTGGCGTCGAACAGATTGCCTTGCAGCCGGACCTGTATGTGATCGGCAACGTGGTGGTGCGCGGCAATCCGCTGATGGAGGAAATCCTCAACCGCGGCCTGCCTTATGTTTCCGGACCGCAATGGATCGGCGAGCATATCCTGCGCGACAAATGGGTGCTGGCGGTGGCCGGTACCCATGGCAAAACCACCACCTCGGCCATGCTGGCCTGGATCCTGGAGGATGCCGGCTACGATCCCGGTTTCCTGATCGGCGGCGTGCCGATGAATTTCGGCATTTCGGCGCGTCTTGCGGGCAAGCCTGGTGTGACGGCGTCGCCGTTCTTCGTGATCGAAGCGGACGAGTACGACACGGCATTCTTCGACAAGCGCAGCAAATTTGTCCATTACCACGCCAAGACGGCGATCCTGAACAACCTGGAATACGACCACGCCGATATTTTCCCCGACCTGGCGGCCATAGAAACCCAGTTCCACCATCTGGTGCGCACCGTGCCCGGCGTCGGCCGTCTGCTGGTGAATGCGCGCGAACCGGCCTTGCAGCGGGTGCTGCAGCGCGGCTGCTGGAGCGAAAAGGAATTGTTCGGCAGCGAATCTGGCGACGACAGCCTCCAAGGTTGGTCGCTGACGACCCAGGACAACGGCCATTTCGAAGTGCGCTTCAATGGCGAGTTGCAAGGCAGCGTGCAATGGGAGCTGAGCGGCGAACATAACCGCATGAATGCGCTAGCGGCGATTGCCGCCGCACGTCATGTCGGCGTGCCGCCGGCGCAGGCGATTGCCGCCCTGGCGCGCTTCGAGAATGTCAAACGGCGCATGGAATTGCGCGGCGTCGTGAGGGATATTTCCGTGTACGACGATTTTGCCCACCATCCCACTGCGATTGCCACCACCGTCGCCGGCTTGCGCAAGAAAGTCGGCAAGGCCCGCATCCTGGCGGTGCTGGAGCCGCGTTCCAACACCATGAAGCTGGGCGCCATGAAAGATGCACTGCCGGGCAGCCTGGGCGAGGCCGACCTGGTGTTCGGCTACGGCGCCAAGGGCAGCGGCAAGGATGCCCTCGGCTGGGACCTGGCGCAAGCGCTGCAGCCGCTCGGCAGCAAAGCGAGTGCTTACAGCGAGCTGGACCAGCTGGTAGCGGCGATCGTCAAGGCGGCGCAGCCGGGCGACCAGGTGCTGGTGATGAGCAATGGCGGCTTCGGCGGCGTCCACCAGAAACTGTTGACGGCGCTGGCTGCCCAATGATTCTGTATCTGCACGGCTTCCGCTCTTCGCCGCAATCGTTCAAGGCACGCCTGTTGGCTGAGCGCATGCGGCAGCTGGGCCGGGCCGACGAATACCTGTGTCCGCAGCTGCCGGCCTCGCCCGCGGCAGCGATCGTCCTGGCGCAGGACCTGGTGCGTGCGGTCGACCCTGCGCAACTGACCTTGATCGGCTCCTCGCTGGGCGGCTACTACGCCACCTGGCTGGCGCAGCAGAGCGGCTGCCGCGCGGTGCTGTTGAATCCGGCGGTCAAACCGCCGCGTGACCTCGAGAAGTATGTCGGCGTCAGCACCCAATATCATTCGAATGAGCCGTTTGAGTTCAAGCGCGAATACATGGCGGAATTGCAAGCGCTGCAGGTTGATGTCATCAGCAAGCCAGAACGCTATTTCCTGATTGCCGCCACTGGCGACGAGGTGCTGGACTGGCAGGAAATGGTCGGCCACTACCCGCAAGCCCGGCAAATAGTGATCCAAGGCAGCGACCATGGCATCAGCGAATTTGCCGACTATGCCGATGAAGTGCTGGCTTTCTGCGGTATCGCGGCGCAAGCGAGAAATACATGACGCATGCCCGCACCCAGGCCAAATGGCATGACCACGCCAACGGCGTCGCGCCGTCCGCCACCATGCGCGACTGGCTGACCGACCGCGTCTCCCTGACCTACAAGCTGATGGCGCACTGCCAGCAGTTCCGCGTGCAGCGCCTGCGCCAGCAACGGGCGCTGCCGCTGGCCGAGGAATGGCGAGCGATCGGCTTGCCGCGTCGCCAGCAGGTGCAGGAGCGCGACGTGCTGCTGCGTTGCGACGGCCACCCCATGGTGCTGGGCCACACGGTGCTGGCGCTGGATGCGACCACCACCGAATGGCCGTTTTTCGGCAGCCTGGGTGAGCGCTCACTTGGCTCCACGCTGTTCGGCGATCCGCTGGTGGCGCGCGGACAGTTGCAATATGCGCGCCTGTACGGCGGCCATCCGCTGGTGCGGCGCATGTGCGTCGCCAGCGGGGTGGACAGCTTCCCTTATCCGCTGTGGGCCCGACGTTCGGCGTTCCGGCGCAAGACCGGCATCATGCTGGTGACAGAAGTATTTTTCCCCGAGATCGAGGAATTGCGGAGAGAGCGGGCGGATATCAAGATTTTGTCCGCCGGGTTTTCGATTACCTCCGATCTATCCCGGCATATCCATCCGGCCCATCAATTACTTTCCTTTGGCGCTGCGAGATAGTAAGCACTTAGTGCTGGCAGCGGTATCATCAGAAATCCACACAGAAATTCACAAGTAAAGCACATGTAATGAATCTATTTTTTGAAGAGTCCGGCGACTTTAAAGCGGGTGTCGTACTGTCGCAGCAAGGCGAGGCCTACCAGGTCGAACTGCCAACGGGCAAACGCAGCAAGGTCAAAGCCAAGGACGTGCTGCTGCAATTTACGGCACCGACGCCGCAGGAGCTGCTTGATGAAGCGAAGCAGATCGCGCAAGCCATGGAGCTCGATTTCCTGTGGGAAGTCGCGGGCCAGGAAGAATTCGGCTTCGCCGAACTGGGCGCCGAGTATTTCGGCCATGCTCCCTTGCCGGTAGAAGCAGCGGGTTTGCTGCTGAGCCTGCACACCGCGCCGATCTATTTTTACAAGAAGGGCAAGGGCCGCTACAAGGCCGCGCCGGAAACATCGCTGAAGGCAGCCCAGGCGGGCATCGAAAAGAAACGCCAGCAAGCATTGATCCAGGCTGGCTATGTCGACCAGCTCAAAGCCGGTGAGCTGCCAGAGGTGATGAAGCCGCTGGCGCCGCAACTGCTGTTCAAGCCGGACAAGAACA
This sequence comes from Collimonas pratensis, assembly GCF_001584185.1. Lineage (GTDB taxonomy): Bacteria > Pseudomonadota > Gammaproteobacteria > Burkholderiales > Burkholderiaceae_D > Collimonas > Collimonas pratensis. The sequence goes on from NZ_CP013234.1 coordinate 936,013, forward strand.
GCCTGGAATACAAGGCGCTGGAAGCGGCCTGCAACGAATTGCAGACCTCGCCGCAGCGCCTGATGCTGGCGGTCGGCGGCATCGCTTCGCCGAAGCAGCTGCATCTGTCCAAGTTCCTGTTGGAATTTTTCCCCAAGGGTTCCGGCTTTCCCAAGATCGCCATCCCGGCGGTGGCCGAGTTGCCGCTGGCGCAGGTGCAGGCCTTCTCGATCGATGACGTCACCACCACCGAGATCGACGATGCGCTGTCGGTGCAGACGCTGGCGGACGGCAATGTCCGCATCGGCATCCATATCGCCGCGCCGGGCCTCGGCATCAAGCGTGGCGATGCGCTGGATGCGATCGCGCGCGCGCGCATGTCGACCGTCTACATGCCGGGCGACAAAATCACCATGCTGCCGGATGAGCTGGTGGAAGCGTTCACCCTGGCCGAAGGCAAGAACTGCCCGGCGCTGTCGCTGTACGCCACCCTGAATCCGGCCGACTGGAGCCTGGTCAGCACCGAAACCAAGGCCGAGCTGGTGCCGATTTCGGCCAACCTGCGCCACAACACGCTGGACGAACTGGTCACCGAGGAGAATCTGGCTAACGACGCCGGCGACTATCCGCACAAGGCCGATATCGCCGTGTTGTGGAAATGGATACAGGTGCTGGAACAAGGCCGCATGGCCAAGCGCGAAGGCTTCGGCTTGCGGCCGGAGCAGAACAATCGCGTCGATTTCAATTTCTATGTCGAGGACGATGTCGTCACCATCGCCCGCCGCAAGCGCGGCGCGCCGCTCGACAAGATCGTCGCCGAGCTGATGATCTTCGCCAACAGCAGCTGGGGCAAGCTGATGTCGGACCACGGCGTACCCGGCATCTATCGTGTCCAGGGCGGCGGCAGCGGCGGCTGGGCTGCCAAGATGCAGGTGCGCATGGTGACGCACGCCGCGCCTCACCAAGGCCTGGGTGTGGATCAATACGCCTGGAGCACTTCGCCTTTGCGCCGCTACACTGACCTGGTCAACCAGTGGCAGATCCTGGCTTGCGTCGAAGGCGGCGTCGCCGCGCCATTGGTGGCGCCGTTCAAGCCGCGCGATGCCGATCTGTTTGCGATCGTCTCCGGCTTTGACGCTGCGTATTCCGGTTATGGCGACTTCCAGTCGAACATGGAACGCTACTGGTGCTTGCGCTGGCTGGGCCAGGAACAGGCGCGCCAGGTGGAGGCTGCGGTGCTGAAGGATGAAATCCTGCGGCTGGCAGAGATCCCGCTGATCATCAAATTGCCCGGCATGCAACAACTGGCGCGCGGCACCCAGGTCAAGCTCGACATCATCCGCTGGGATGAGGTTGATCTGACGGTTGAGGCGCGCCTGCTGGAAGTGTCGGCGCCGCCTGAGGGCCAGCAGTTGGCCGAGCCGGATGAAGAAGAGGAACTGGCAGCGGAACTGGATGCCGCCATGGACATGCCGCACGAGAGCGTCGAAGCCGAGCTGGAAGCCGTAGCCGACAACGAAGCAGTGGTGGCGGCCGCTGATGACGAGAGTGCAACTGATGAGAGTACGACTGAGGAGAGCAAACCGGCAACGGAGTGAAAGCATCAGGCAAGGGAAAGCTGCAGTAAATTTCCTGCGGGCATCTCTCTGTCGTAGAATGCTTCCCTTGTAGAATTCTACGTTTGCAGAATTTCTCTCCTTTCACTTTTAACAGCGACCTTTGGCACACGCGTGAAATCCTTTTTTCAAAATCGAATCCTGGTCGGCGCCATCGCGGCATCGGTATTGGCGCATGCTGCGCTGCTGGCGGTGCGTTTCGCGGCGCCCGAAGCGTTCAAGCTGAAGCCCACCGATCCGGCGCTGGAAGTGATCCTGGTCAACGCCAAGCACAACACCAAGCCGGTCAAGCCGGAGGCGCTGGCGCAAGCCAATCTGGACGGCGGCGGCAATGCCGATGCCGGCCGCGCCAAATCGCCGTTGCCGGATATGCGCAAATCGGAAGACGGCGACAATGTCCAGGCCACCAAGCGCCGCATCGAGCAGCTGGAACAGCAGCAACAGCAGATGCTGGCGCAGATGAATAAACAGACACCGCTGAAGATGCCGGCCATGGATGTGCAGGAAAAGGCCAGCGACAACACGCCGCAGCCTAACGGCCGCGACTTGGTTGAAAGCGCCAAGGCGATCGCCCGCAGAGAAGCTGAAATCTCGAAGAATATCGACGATTACAACAAGCGGCCGAAGAAGACCCAGATCACGCCGAGCACCCGTGCAGTCGGCTACGCGGCTTACTACAAGGCGTTCCAGGACAAGGTCGAAAAACTGGGCACCTTGAATTTTCCGAAAAAGAACGGCAAGAACCTGTACGGCAAGCTGGTAGTCTATATTCCAATCTATCAGGATGGTTCTCTGTATACCAAAGAAGGCGGTGCCCGCATCGAGCGCGGTTCCGGCAACCGCGACCTCGATGCCGCCACCTTGAAAATCATCGAGCGCTCGGCGCCGTTCGGACGCTTCCCCGAGAACATGCGCAGCAGCGGCAAAGACGATGTGTGGGAAGTGATTTCCACTTTCGAGTTTACCCGCGAGGGCTTGCTGGAGGCGCAATTGATGGGCGGGGTCAACCAATGACGAACGGCGCCGGAGTTGCAGCTGATTTTGCAGCTTACGTGGTGATCGGCAATCCGATCACCCATAGCAAATCGCCGGCGATCCATGCCCGCTTTGCTGCCGACACTGCACAGGACATGCGCTACGCACACCTGCTGGCGCCGCTCGACGGCTTCGCCGCGACGGTGCAGAAGTTCATCGCGCAGGGCGGCCGCGGCGCCAATGTCACCGTGCCGTTCAAGCTGGAAGCCTACGCACTGGCGAATCAGCTGACTACCCGCGCCCAGGCTGCCGGCGCCGTCAATACCCTGATATTCGACGATGGCTTGATCCTCGGCGATAACACCGATGGCGTCGGCCTGGTCAGCGACATTGTGCGCAATGCCGGCTTTGACTTGGCGGGGAAGAAAATCCTGCTGCTGGGCGCCGGCGGCGCGGCGCGCGGCGTGATCCTGCCGTTGCTGGAACAGCAGCCGGCGCAGCTCACGATTGCCAACCGCACGGTGGCCAAGGCAGAAGAACTGGTGCAGCAATTCCAGCAGTACTGCGCGCAGCCCGGCATCCTGAGCGCCTGCAGCTTCGCCGATGCGACGCAGCCGTTCGACCTGGTGATCAATGCCACTTCGGCCAGCCTGCAGGCGCAACTGCCGCCGCTGGCTGCCGGCGTATTCAGCCCGGCGACCCTGGCTTATGACATGATGTACGGCAGCCAGCCGACCGTCTTCATGCAGTTCGCGGCGGCGCAGGGCGCGCACGTGCGCGACGGCCTGGGCATGCTGGTGGAGCAGGCGGCAGAAGCGTTTTTTGTATGGCGCGGCGTGCGGCCGCATACCGACGCCGTATTTACGGCCTTGCGCGCCCAGCTTTAAGCGCACATCGCCGTTCAGATCATTTATTTGCAGGAAATCAGAATGAAATCAGTCGGCAAGATTTTTTTGCGTTTATGTTTGCTGCTGATCGCTGCAGTTTTACTGTTGCAAGTCTATTTTTTCGTGCAGATCTGGTGGTGGGTCGATCACAATCCAAGCTCCACCAGCTTCATGCGCCATCGCTTGTCCGAGCTGCAGGAAACCGTGCCGGACGCCCAGCTGCAATTCAAATGGATCCCGTATACCCGCATTTCGAGCAACCTGAAGCGCGCCATCATCGCATCCGAGGACGCCAATTTTTCCGAGCATGACGGCGTCGACTGGGATGCGCTGGAGCAGGCCTACGAGAAGAACACCAAAAAGGGCAAGGTGGTGCGCGGCGGTTCCACCATCACCCAGCAGCTGGCGAAAAACCTTTTCCTGTCGGGAGAGCGCAGTTATTTGCGCAAGGGCCAGGAACTGGTCATCACCTATATGCTGGAATTCCTGATGGACAAGGAACGCATCTTTGAAATCTACCTGAACGTGGTGGAGTGGGGCAATGGCGTGTTCGGCGCCGAGGCGGCATCCCAGCACTACTATAGAATCTCGGCCGCCAACCTGGGCGCCAGCCAGGCCGCACGGCTGGCGGTGATGCTGCCGCGGCCGCGCTTCTACGACAAGAATCGCGGTTCGGCCTATCTGTCGCAACGTACGGGTTTGATTTTACGGCGCATGGGATCGGCTGAATTGCCTTAGGGCCCGTCAGGTAATAAGTTGGATATTTGGGCGGCCGTAGCTGGATGCGATGCAAGGCGCCCGACGCGCCGCAGTGCGAGCACTGCAAGCGGTGGGCAACGCCGCAGCGCGCCAGCCACGGCCAGCACAAATGTTCAACTTATTTCCTGGCGGGGCCTTAAAATACGGACCTGACGGAAGTTGTTTAAATTGCAGCAAGGCCTGCTTCTTGCCGGACCGTAAAAGCTGCACGGCAACTTCCCTGAAAAATCAGTCTGCGAGGTAAGCGTGATCAATGTATTCGTTTTGCAAAACGGCCGGCTCAACCAGGTCAACATCGAGAGTCACAGCGACCTGCAACAGGTGCAGCCGGTCTGGGTCGACCTGACCGAACCGAACGACCAGGAACGCGCCTGGGTCAAGAGCATCTACGGCGTCACCTTGCCGGGCGAGGACGAGGTCAAGGATATTGAAGCATCGGCCCGTTATTACGAAGCGGAAAATGGCGACCTCCACTTACGCACCGACTTCCTGTTTGAAGAAGACGACGGCCCGTCGTCCACTGTCACGGTCGCCTTCATCCTGGCGCGCAATATCCTGTTTTCAGTCCATGGTGAAGATTTACCGGTATTCCGTCTGGTGCGCATGCGCGCACGCTCACGACCGGGCTCTATCGGCGATTACAAGGACGTGCTGCTCGACCTGTACCAGACCGATGCCGAGTACTCCGCCGATGCTCTGGAGGGCGTCTACAAGAAGCTGGATGAGGTCAGCCAGCGCGTGCTGCAAAAGAAACTGACCGACCAGGCCGCAGCCGAGGCGCTTAGCGCCATGGCGCATGAAGAAGACTTGAACGGCCGCATCCGGCGCAACATGATGGATACCCGGCGCGCCGTCAGCTTCCTGATGCGCGGACGCTTGCTGAACGTGGATCAGTTTGAAGATGCGCGGCAGATCTTGCGCGACATTGAATCGCTGGACGGCCACACAGCCTTCCTGTTCGACAAGATCAACTTCCTGATGGATGCGACGGTCGGTTTCATTAATATCAACCAGAACAAGATCATCAAGATCTTCTCGGTGGCCTCAGTGGCGTTCCTGCCGCCGACGCTGATCGCCAGCATCTACGGCATGAACTTCCGTTTCATGCCGGAATTTGAATGGCATCTAGGTTATCCGCTGGCGCTGGTGCTGATGGTGTGCTCGGCGATCACGCCGTTCTGGTATTTCCGCCGGCGTGGCTGGTTGAATTGAACGCGGAATGGGCGTGCCTTGGTCGAGTCGTCATTCCCGCGAACGCGGGAATCCAAGTTGCTCAATATGGCAGTGAAAATGGATTCCCGCGTTCGCGGGAATGACGGGGTCGCCTAGACGTGGCTGACGAGGCCGGGACGTGAAGTTGGGGGGGCGCCTAGTTCGGGGCGCGAATGACCGGGCCGCCTGGCCCGGTATGTGGCGAATTTTTAAGCCAGTTGCGCAAACGCCCCGCGTGCAGCAGCGACGGTGGCGTCGATGATGGCATCGTCATGCTGCGCAGACACGAAACCGGCTTCAAATGCCGATGGCGCCAGGTAAACGCCGGCATCCAGCATGGCGTGGAAGAACTTGTTGAACAAGTCCTTGTTGGATGCCATCACCGCGGCGTAAGTGCCCGGCACTTCCGCCGCAAAATACAAACCGAACATGCCGCCGATGGCGTCGCCGCTGAAAGTGACGCCGGCATCTTTGGCGGCATTGCTCAGGCCTTGCACCAGCTTGCTGGTCTGCGCTGCCAGCCGGGTGTAGAAACCCGGTTCCTGGATCAGCTTGAGCGTGCTCATGCCGGCGGCCACCGCCACCGGATTGCCGGACAGCGTGCCGGCCTGGTACACCGAACCGAGCGGCGCCATATGCTTCATCAAATCGGCGCGGCCGCCGAAGGCCGCCACCGGCAAGCCGCCGCCGATCACCTTGCCCAGCGCCGTGATGTCCGGCTTGATGTCGTACAGCGCTTGCGCACCGCCCAGCGCCACGCGAAAGCCGCACATGACTTCATCGAAAATCAGTACGGTGCCGTATTGCGTGCACAGGCGGCGCATGGTTTGCAAGAATTCCGGCGTCGCCCGCACCAGGTTCATGTTGCCGGCCACCGGCTCGACGATGACGCAAGCGATCTGGTCGCCCATGTCCTTGAAAGCCTGTTCCAGTTGCTCACAGTTGTTGTAGTCGAGCACCAGCGTGTGCTTGACGAAATCTTCCGGCACGCCGGCCGAAGTCGGATTGCCGAAGGTCAGCAAACCGCTGCCAGCCTTGACCAGCAGCGAATCGGCGTGACCGTGATAGCAGCCTTCGAACTTCAAGATCTTGTCGCGGCCGGTGGCGCCGCGCGCCAGTCGCAGCGCGCTCATGGTGGCTTCGGTGCCGCTGGAAACCAGGCGCACCTGCTCGATCGACGGCACCAGCTTGCAGATTTCTTCGGCAATCTCGATTTCGCCCTGGGTCGGCGCACCAAAGCTGAGGCCGCGCGCAGCGGCATCTTGCACGGCCTTGATCACTACCGGATGGGCGTGGCCAACGATCGCCGGACCCCAGGAACCGATATAGTCGATGTAGCGACGGTCGTCGGCGTCCCAGAAATAAGGGCCTTCAGCGCGCGTGATGAAACGCGGCGTGCCGCCGACCGAACGGAAGGCGCGCACCGGCGAATTGACGCCGCCGGGCGTGGTCAGCTGGGCTCGGGCGAATAAGGTGTCGTTGTTTGAAGTCATTTGCTTGGTGTCGGGGAAATTGTTTACGAGAGATGTTTGCATGCTTGAATCCTGCTCTCCGGCTGCGCGCGGAGAGCAGGAAAATCAGGCGCTGTCGTCAGCGCCATCGTCTTTTGTTTCGCGCTCCAATCCTTCTTCGCGCGCCCAGAAATAGCGGTCCGGGATCAGCTTGCCCATGCCTAGCCGCTGCGCTGCAGTGACCGCCGCCAGGGTGAATTCCTGAGCTTCGGAAACTGCTTCCGGCACATCCAGGCCGTTGGCCAGCATGGCTGCGACCGCCGCCGACAAGGTGGTGCCGGCGCCGCTGAAAGAGCCGGAGACGCGCGGCCAGGTATCTTGCCGCACCACGCCGCTTTCGCTGAACAGGGTGTTGCCGATTTCGGCGGCGGGGGTCGGAGTGCCGGTCACGAACAGATATTCGCAGCCGAGTTCGATGATGCGCATCGCGTCGATGCTCAGCATGTCCTCCGACGACGGCTCGCGCCAGGTTTCCGCCAGCCGCGCCAGTTCCACCGCCGACAGCACCATGACGGTCGTCTGCGGAATCAGCAGTTCGCGAATGGCGGTCAGCAAGTCTTCGCTGTCTTGACCCTGATCCGGCATGGCCGATAGAAAAGGGTCTAGAATCAGCGGGATTTCAGGATAGTCGGAGACAATCTCGGCAATCACCGAGACGCTCTCGATGCTGCCGACGGCGCCGACCTTGAAGGCGGCGACCGGCATGTCTTCGAGCAGCACGCGGGCTTGGTCGGCGACCCAGTCGGCATCGATCTGCTGGGTGTCTTCGATGCGCGCGGTGTCGCCGATCAGTATCGACGTGATGACAGACAAGCCATGGCAGCCCATCGCTGAAAAGGTGGCCAGGTCTGCCTGGATGCCGGCGGCGCCGACTGGGTCGGCCACGCCGAAGGTCAATATAAGAGGAGAAGTTTGGTTTTGCACGGCGGGTAGATTAAGATATCCGACTTTGCATTTTACTTGATTGAAGGGTCACTGCCGTGAGCAATAATGAAAGCAACGCAACATCGAAGCCTGAATACAAAACCTGGATGTGCCTGATTTGCGGCTGGGTCTATGACGAAGAGGCCGGTTTACCGGAAGAAGGCATCGCCCCGGGCACTTTGTGGAACGATGTGCCGATGAACTGGACTTGTCCGGAATGCGGCGCCCGCAAGGAAGATTTCGAAATGGTTGCCATTTAATCCAGTTCCCTCTTTTTTATTGCAGGAAGATTAAGTTATCGTTCTCAGTTACAAAATAAATTGAACTTTACCGGCTTCTCTATATAAAACATTGTCCTAAGGAATGTCTTTCTTTGTTACAGTGACGCCGTAGATTTATTTGGATTGAATGAGACGATTTCATGACAACATCACTTGGCGGCGTCAACCTGAAGGTAATGGTGATTGACGATAGCAGCACGATTCGTCGTTCTGCGGAGATTTTCCTGAGCCAGGCCGGTTATCAGGTGGTACTGGCCGAAGACGGCTTCGATGCCTTGGCGAAAGTCAACGATCATAAGCCTGCACTGATTTTTTGCGACATTCTGATGCCTCGCCTGGATGGCTATCAAACCTGCGCCCTGATCAAAAAGAGCGCCAAATTCCATGCAACGCCGGTGGTCATGCTGTCGTCCAAGGACGGCTTGTTTGACCGCGCCCGCGGCGCCATGGTCGGTTCAGACGAGTACCTCACCAAGCCGTTCACCAAGGACAGCCTGCTGAAGGCGGTGCGCCAGCATACCCAGAGTGTGGATGGCGCCGTGCCGGCGGTGGCTTGAGCCGCGCCGCTTGAACGATTAATACGATTAACTAATTGACGTAAATGAGTGACGTAAATACCTTACGCACTTGAAGTAAATAAAGGTTGAAAATGGCCATACAGAAAATTCTCATTGTCGACGACTCCCCAACAGAGCGTTATTTCCTGACTGACATCCTGGCGAAGGCCGGCTATTCCGTGTCGACTTCCGAAAACGGCGAAGGCATCCTCGACAAGATCAAGGCTGACAAGCCGCAACTGATCCTGATGGATGTGGTGATGCCGGGCCAGAACGGCTTCCAGGTGACACGCTCGATCACGCGCGACGACGACACCAAGGATATCCCTATCATCATCTGCAGCAGCAAGGGCCTGGAAACCGACCGCATCTGGGGCTTGCGCCAGGGCGCGCGCGACTACCTGGTGAAACCTATCGATCCGAAGGAACTGCTGGCTAAAATCGCTGCGCTTGGTTAATTTAATTAATCGAGCGCCGGAGTTGGAATTTAAGTTTGACCTACGGCACATCAGTACATAACCCATATGACCCAATCAACCTCGCCTCTGACGGCGGAATTGCCGCCATCATCGCCGCAGCAGCCAGTCAACAAGGTTGCACTCGACGCCGACTCGCGCCGCAGCCGGCTGCGCGAATTCCAGTCGCACTTGCTGGAGCGCATGCAGGCCGCGCGCAGCGGCAGCGAGACGCAGGAAAGCCAGCTCGGCTTGCTGATTGGAAGCAGCCGTTGGTTGTTGAATCTGCAAGAAGCCGGGGAAATCGTCGCCGTCGACCAGATTTCTCGGGTGCCGCTGACCTACGACTGGTATCTGGGCCTGAGCAATGTGCGCGGCACGCTGATCAGCGTGATCGATTTTGCACGCTTTCAGGGACATGGATTGACGCAAATTGACAAGGAATGTCGGATTGTCGCCTTCGCGCCGACGTTTTCTTTCAACAGCGGCTTGCTGGTTTCGCGCGTCCTTGGTTTGCGCAACGTCGCCCAAATGACCCTGCAGGCCCCGGATCCGCTGGATCAGGCCAGCCCCCGGCGCTATCTCGACAGCGAGTCCCAGGTGTGGACCGAGCTGAGCATGGCCCAAATCTTGCACGACCCTCGTTTTTTACAAGTAGGTTTATGAGTCCCAGGCGCCGTTGCAACAGCAATGGTGTCCGGTGGCAGCGAATTGGTAATTAGGAGATTCTGTAATGGCATTCAAACTACCGTCTTTATCCAAGGCGGCCAAGGAAGAGCAGGGCGAGGCTGGCGATCGTTTCATGCAGGACGCGCTGATGCACGATCCTGAGCAGACTGTCATGGAAGAACGTTTCATTCCTGAACCGCCGCCGGCGCCTTTCGTGGCGCCGCTTACTGTACCGGCTCCGGCTTACACGCCTGAGCCAGCTGCGGCGCCAAGCTTTGCCGCCGCGCCGCAAGCTGCCGTGGCAGCCGCGCCGGCCGCCGCTTTCGCCGGCGCCGCCGCCGAACTCGCCAGCCCGGATGCACGGCCATTGCCATTGATCGGCAAACTGCCGCAGCAAAAGCAGATCCGTCTGTTGCTGATCGCGCTCGGCGCAGGTTTGCTGCTGACCATCCTGTTCCTGTGGCTGAACGCCAAGAGCTCCACCATGAGCTCGACCCAGACCCAGATCGCCGGCGATGCGCTGATGCACTCGCAGCGTATCGGTAAGGCGACGCCGAATGCGATTCAGGGTAATCCTGAGGCGTTCAAGCAGCTGGCCGACAGCCGCAAGGAATTCAACCAGGATTTGACCGTTCTGTCGAAAGGCGGCGATTTCAAGGGGCACGATATCAGCGCCCCGAGCGCCGCCATGGATTCCACGCTGACCGATGTCAACAAGGTCTGGTCGAATACCGACAAGGCCGCGGACACCATCCTCAAGCTGCAAAAGGAATTGACCAGCTTCGGTGTGACGCTGCAAAAACTGAACGGCATTTCGCCTAACCTGCTCGACCTGTCGGAACAGATCGCGACCCTGAAGACCCAGACCGGCGCTACCCCGCGCGAAATCGCGGCATCCTCGCAGTTGGTCATGCTGACTCAGCGTCTGGGCCGTAGCGCCAATGAATTCCTGACCTCGGAAGGTGTGAACCCGGAAACGGCATTCTTGCTGGGCAAGGATACCAACACTTTCCGCGACATCGTCAGCGGCTTCCTGAACGGCAGCGATGTATTGCGCCTGCCGGCCAGCAAGAACGAAGAAGAACGCAGCAAGCTGACTGAGCTGGAAAAGAGCTTTGCCGAATACCAGGAATCGGTCGCATCGATTCTGGGCAACATGCAGAACTTCGTTTCCGCCAAGCAGTCCGAACAATTGATCTTTACCGAGAACGAAAATCTCAAGCAACGCCTGGGCGCCTTGCAAGATACCTATCGTACCGCACAGGATACGCAGAGCATCTGGTTCTGGCTGATGTTGCTGTCGGCCTTCGCTACACTGCTGGCCGCCGCCGCGATTGCCTGGGTACAGGTGCAGGACGGCCGTCACCGTACCCACGAAGCTGACGTGCGCCGGATGGAAGCGGAAGAACAGCGTCTGCAAGCGATCAAGCAGGAAGAAGATGCCAGTAACGCCAACGACCAGAATCAGGCTGCGATTTTGCGCCTGATGAATGAGTTGCAGGAAGTGGCGGATGGTGACTTGACGGTGCAGGCGACGGTGTCGGAAGACATTACCGGCGCGATTGCCGACTCGGTGAACTATACGGTGGAAGAGTTGCGCGGGCTAGTCGGGCGGGTTACCGCAACGGCGCAGCAGGTTACCGTGGCGTCTGACCAGGCGCAAAGCATTTCGATCGAACTGCTGGCGGCGTCGCAGCGGCAGTCGCGCGATATTCAGGAAACCACGCAAGCGGTCCTGGACATGGCGACCCAGATTACCGATGTCTCCAAATCGGCCAGCGAATCAGCTGAAGTGGCGCGGCAGTCGGTGAGCGCGGCGGAAGAAGGTTCCAAGGCGGTGGAAAACGCGATTTCAGGCATGAACGAAATCCGCGAACACATCCAGGAAACTTCCAAGCGTATCAAGCGGCTGGGTGAGTCGTCCCAGGAAATTGGTGAAATCACTGAACTGATTTCCGACATTACCGAACAGACCAACGTGCTGGCGCTGAATGCGGCGATCCAGGCGGCTTCGGCAGGTGAAGCCGGACGCGGATTCTCGGTGGTTGCGGAAGAAGTTCAGCGCCTGGCGGAACGTTCCGGTGCGGCGACCAAGCAGATTGGTGCGCTGGTGCGCACCATTCAGACCGACACCCACGATGCGGTGGTCGCGATGGAGCGGTCGACGCAAGGGGTGGTTGAAGGTGCCAAGCTGTCAGATGCGGCCGGTGCGGCGTTGTCGGACATCCGGCGCGTTTCGAACCGTCTGGCGGAACTGATTCAAAGCATTTCTTCGACGACCGAGCAGCAGGCGAATTCTGCCAACGGCGTGGCTACCAACATTCAGAACATTCTTTCAGTGACGGAAAAGACGCGGGAAGGTACGCGCCAGACGGCGTTGTCGATTCGCGAACTGTCGAAGCTGGCGGAAGATTTGAAGAGTTCGGTATCGCGTTTCCGCGTAACCAATTAATGTGTAGTCCCGCGCTTGCCGGCCTGTTGTCAGGCCGGCAAGCGCGGTATCGGCCAAGGCTTGCCCGGGTTTGCGCTGCTACTGCCGCAATCGCGGGTGATGTTTTGGCCGATATGCATCATGGTCAACCCGTTTGACCACCCCCTGAACCCATGAGGCAGTCATGACCACCGATTTTTCCAGTACCGCTGACTCTACGCGGACTCATCTTGATACCGGACCATTGTCATGGGTGATGAGCGAAATTCGCGAGGCGCTGAACCAGTCCGGCAACGCCTTGTCGCAAATTCACGACAAGCAGCAGGCCGGCGACGATCATTCGACCGCCATCCGTCATGCCAAGACTTATCTGCACCAGGCGCATGGCGCTTTGCAGATGGTCGACATCGACGGCGTCATCATCATCACGGAAACCGTTGAAGAGCTGCTTGAGCGTGCCGAGTCCGGCCAGGCCGAACTGACTGCGCAGCATGTGCAGACCATCGGCAACGCTTATCAAGCATTGATCGAATACCTGGACGAAGTACTGGCTGGCGGCAGCCATCAGCCGGTGCGTCTGTTCCCTTATTACCAGGCGTTGCTGGAAATCCGCGGCGCTGAAAGAATTCATCCGGCCGACCTGTTTTTCCCCGACCTCACCATCCGTCCGCATTTCCCTGCGGCCGAACATGCCGTCGCGATCGAAGCCGAGGCATACCTGCCCTTGCGCAAGCGCTTTGAGCGCGCGCTGCTGCCGTTCCTGAAAAGCGCCGACAAGGCCATCGAACTGGAAAACGCCGGCGCCATGCAAGTGGTGGTCGGCGAAGTCGAGCAGACCCAACGCAACCAGCAGGCACGCGCATTCTGGTGGGTCATGCACGGTTTTTCGGAAGCGGTGGCGACAGCGCAGGTTTCCAATGAGTTGTATGTCAAGCAGCTGTTCGCCCGCATCAACCTGCAACTGCGTCGCCTGAGCCAGGGTTCTTCCAGCATTTCGGAAAGACTGTTGCGCGATGCCTTGTTCTTTATCGCCGGGATCGAAAACGCCTCCAAGCTGACCACCCAGATCCGCGCTGCCTATCGTCTCAACGGCCTGGTGCCGACCGACTACAGCACCCGCCATTACGGCCAGATCAGCCTGGATGCGCTGGGCGCGGCCAAGGAGCGCCTGGGCCAAGCCAAGAACATGTGGGACCGGCTGGCCAGCGGCGACGCTGCCCCTGCCGCTGCCTTTGAAAAAGAAATGCATGGCCTCAGCGAAGCAGGCAGCCAGCTCAATGCGCCGTCTTTGTCCAAGCTGCTGCGCGAACTGAACGGCATCGCCCGCCACGCCGCGCACTCGCGGCCTGGCGATGCGATCTGCATGGAAATCGCCACCAGCCTGCTGTTCATTGAAAACACGCTGAATCACATCAGCCGCCTGCCGCAGAATTTCTCCGAGCGTGCCGACGCCATGACTGCGCGCCTTCTGGCCGTGGTCTCCGGTGAGACCCTGGGCAAACCGGCGCAGTGGATCGATGACATCTATCGTGAAGCGCAACAGCGCCAGACCGTCAAGATGCTGGCCTCGGAAATGCTGTCGAGCCTGCGTCAGGTCGAGAAAATGCTGGACGAATTCTTCAAGGAGCCAGAGCGGCGCGAAGTGCTGACCCAGATCGAACAAGTGCTGCACCAGATCCAGGGTGCGCTGGCGATCCAGGACCAGAGCGACGCCATTCGCGTGGTGGAACATACGCGCAACACCTTGAAGCGTTTCGCCGCCGAAGGTGGCGAGCTGTTGCCGGAAGCGCCGGAGCAGAAAGAATTTGAGCAGATTGCGCAAAACATCGGCGCCCTGAGCTTTTTCATTGAAACGCTGCAGCACCAGTCGGATACGCAAAACAACCACTTCACTTTCGACGAAGAGGCCGGCGTATTCCGCATTAATCTGCTGGAGCGGCGCACGCCGGTTGCGGCGCCGCAGCCAGATCCAGTGGTGGCGCCGACCGGCGCCGATCAGCCGCCGACAGCGCATGCAGCTGGCGGCGACAACCTGCCGTCGTTGCCTGAACTGGCGACCGTGGAAGAGGAGCTGTTGCAGCATCAGCAGCAATCTGCCGAACTGGCGTTGTCGCTGACAGCGCAGCCGCACGATCCGGAACTGCAGGAAAGACTGAAAGAGTCGCTGGTGCAGATGCGGGTTGATGCCGCCCTGAGCGATAATCCTGAAGCCACCGATCGCGCCCAGGCTGCAATCGATATTCTCGACCATCCGGATTTTTCGGCGTCACAGCAATCGCTGGCGGACATCGTTACCACCATCGTGCCCTTGCATGCAGCAGAAGTGGCGGCGCCTGTAGCCGCGGTGGCGGCGGTGACAGACGAGGAGGCTGACGCCGAACTGCGTGAGATTTTTTTGTCCGAAGCAGAAGAGGTCCTGACTAATGCCAGGCAAGCTCTTCTGCAATTGCACGGCGCACCGCATAAGCAGGAACCGCTGACGGTATTGCGCCGCGCCTTCCATACGCTCAAAGGCAGCGGCCGCATGATTGGCCTGAATGCTTTCGGCGAAGCCGCCTGGAGCATCGAACAGGTATTGAATCTGTGGTTGTCGGAATCGCGCGCGGTGAGCAGCGACCTGAGTGCTTTGCTCGACCACGCCGTGACGGAGCTGGATGGCTGGGTCAAGGAAATCCAGTTGTACGGAAACTCGGAACGCACACCATATGCCTTGGCTGAAATTGCCGAGACAGTGCGCGAAGGCGGCGTCTTCGCCGTGCCCGCCGTGGCCCCGGCCGAGGTTGCCAGCGACACCCTGGAACTCAACGATCTGCCGGAACTGCCGGCGCAAGCGGAAGAAATCCAGCTCAGCGACGACGACCTGGCTTTGTTTGGCGTCACCCACGCTGAGCACACAGATACCATCGTCGCCGCTGACAGCACAGCGAATGAAGCCAGCTTTGAAGAAGAGCTGGCGCCGCTGGCCGAAACGCAGGAGCGGGCACCGGCGGAAACGTTGCCGGTTGCTGCGCCGATGGCCATGCAGGTCAGCGCCGAAGTCATCGCTTTCCCAGGGATGCAGGAAATCCGGCACGATGACAGCACCAAGCAGATCGGCGACCTGACCATCAGCCTGCCGCTTTACAACATCTATCTGGCCGAGACCGACCAACTGGTGCGTCACCTGGCGCACGATTTTGCCGAATGGCGCCACGAGCCTGAACGGCCGGTGATGACACAGTCGGTGCACGCCGCCCATTCTTTGGCAGGCAGTTCCGCTACGGTAGGTTTCAAGCCCTTGCAGGAAGTCGCGCACGCGCTGGAAATGGCCTTGCAACGCATGGCGCTGCAACCGGGAAGCCTGCATGGCGCCGACTACGACACCTTGCAGCTGAGCGTCGAACGCACCAAGTGGATGCTGCAGCAGTTCACCCAAGGCGACATGCCGTATTACGAGCCGGCGCTGGTCAGCAGCCTGGACGGCCTCTGGCAACGGCAAGAGTCGCGTGCGCATGAAGTGGAAGAGTTGCCGCAATTGGACGGTAGCGAGGAAGCCGCTATGCCGGAAGCCGTTGCGCCTGCCGTCGAGCTGGAATCGATAGTAGCGGAAATCGCACCGCAGCTGGCTGAGGTTCCCGTCGCGCCGATCGCCGCCGTGGCCGAAACTGCCGACAGCTGGAACGAAGCACTGCACGTGCAGCCGGTCGTGCTTGCCGCCGTAGCGCCGCACCAGCCCGCCATCGTGACGGAAGTGCCACATCTGTTCGAGGCACCGAAGGACGAGGACATCGATCCTGCACTGGTGGTGCGCGATGAACTGGATCCTGACTTGCTGCCGGTGTTCCTGGAAGAGGGCAGCGACATGCTGCCGCAGATCGGCAGCGCCTTGCGCAGCTGGCAGGAAAATCCGGTCGGCACCACCAGCGCCCATCCGGTGCCGCAGGCCATCCTGCGTCATCTGCACACCATCAAGGGCAGTGCCCGCATGGCCGGCGCGATGGTGCTGGGCCAGCACATGCACGAGATGGAAAGCCATATCGAGGTGATCCTGCAAGCGGGCAGCTCGTCACGCCACACGGTCGACGAATTGCTGGCGCACTATGACCGCGGCGTGCAAATGTTTGACAACCTGCGTAATCCGCAGGCCGCCAAGCCGGTGGCACCAGCTGTGCCGCTTGCTGCCGAGACTGTGAGCGACGCGCATGCGCCGGTTAACCTGCCGAGCGTGATGCCTTCGCTGGCGGCTGGGGCGGTGGTTCATACTGCGGCACCGGCGCTTGCCAGCCACACCGGGCTGGTGTCGCAAGTGCGTGTCAATGCAGATATTCTTGACCGCCTGGTGAACCAGGCCGGTGAAGTATCGATCACCCGTTCGCGGCTTGAATCCGGTATCGGCACCTTGCAATTGTCTTTGTCGGAACTGACCGAAAACGTTGACCGCTTGCGCGGCCAGCTGCGTGAAATCGAAATCCAGGCCGAGGCGCAAATCAGCTCGCGCATGACGCTGGCAGGCGAACGCGAATTCGATCCGCTCGAATTCGACCGTTTTACCCGGCTGCAGGAACTGACGCGGATGATGGCGGAGAGCGTCAACGACGTCGCCTCGCTGCAGAAGAACCTGACCAACACGGTCGAAGGCGCCAATGTCGACTTGCTGACGCAACGCCGGCTGACGCGCGATCTGCAACAGGACCTGATGCATGTGCGGATGGTGCAGTTTGCCAGTATCGGCGAGCGTCTGTACCGTCTGACGCGCCAGGTCGCCAAGGAACTGGACAAGCGCGTCAACCTCGACATCCGCGGCAGCCACGTGGAAATCGACCGTAGCGTGCTGGAAAAGATGATCGCTCCGTTCGAGCATTTGCTGCGTAACGCCATCGTGCACGGGATAGAGTCGCGGGAAGCGCGGCGTGCCGCAGGCAAGAGCGAAACCGGCGAACTGAAAATTGAAATCCGCCAGGACGGCAATGAAATCCTGATTCAGCTGTCGGACGATGGCCAGGGCTTGAACCTGCCGCGCATCCGTGACAAGGCGCGCACGGTCGGTTTGCTGGAAAGCGATCAGCAACTGTCCGATCTGGAAACCACCGACCTGATTTTCCGTCCGGGATTTTCCACCGCCACCGATGTGACCGAGCTGGCTGGACGCGGCGTCGGCATGGACGTGGTGCGTTCGGAAGCTGCGTCGCTGGGCGGCCGTGTGGCGGTCACCAGCGATCCTGGCCAAGGCACGCATTTCACGATTCACTTGCCGCTGACGCTGGCAGTGACGCAGGTGGTGCTGCTGACTACCGGCGGCAATACGTATGCCGTGCCGTCGGCGCTGGTCGAGCAGGTGCAGCAGTTGAAGGCGAAGGCGCTGGCTGCTGCCTACAACGATGGCATGCTGATGTGGCAAGGACACAAGGTGCCTTTGCAATATCTATCGACCTTGCTGGGCGATGCCGAGATGGTGCCGGTGGCGCAGCAGTATTCGCCGATCATCATTTTGCGTAGCGGTAATGACCGGGTAGCCTTGCATGTCGACGAAATCGTCGGTAACCGAGAAGTCGTGGTCAAGAATATCGGTCCGCAGTTGTCGCGGATGATCGGGATTGCCGGCGCCACGGTGCTGGGTTCCGGCGATATCGTGCTGATCTTGAATCCGGTGCCGTTGATGCAGCTGCAACTGCAGCGTTCCGCACACGAACATCGGGCGCCGCGCCAATCGCATCTGGCGACCCACGATGTGATGGGCGCCGTGGCCGAAATGGCGGTCAATCCAGAATCCGTCTTGCCGCCAGCGGCACAGCCGGTGCAGGGTTTGCGCAGCCAGAGCGTGGTGATGGTGGTCGACGATTCCCTGACCGTGCGCCGGGTTACCCAGCGTCTGCTGTCGCGCGAAGGCTATCAGGTAGTGCTGGCGAAAGACGGCGTCGATGCGCTGGAGCAGCTGCAGGCGATTACGCCCGACGTCATGCTGGTGGATATCGAAATGCCGCGCATGGACGGTTTCGACTTGAGCCGCAATATCCGCAACGACGAACGCACGCGCCATATCCCGATCATCATGATCACCTCGCGTACCGCTTCCAAGCATCGCAGCTATGCGATGGAACTGGGCGTCAACGAGTATCTGGGCAAGCCGTATCAAGAAGATGAACTGATCCGCAGCATCAAGTCGTTCATCAACAAAGAAGCAAATACGCTGCAATAAAATTGAACGAGCGGGCGACAGAGGTATTGCCGCCCGCTCGTTCAACTCTTTCTTACTCCTCAAGCGCTTTCTTCACCACCGCATAACGCTGCAAGGTCTGTTTGCGCGCATCATCGTGCTGCACCAAGGGCAGCGGATAATTTTCTCCCAGGCGGATACCGGCATCCTGCAAGTCCTTTGCTGGCGCTAGCCATGGCGCGTGGATATGCTTGTTGCCGAGGCCGGTAAGCTGGGGCAGGTAGCGGCGAATGAATTTACCCTCCGTATCGAATTTCTCGGATTGCGTAACCGGATTGAAGATGCGGAAATAAGGCTGGGCATCGCAGCCGGACGATGCCGCCCACTGCCAGCCGCCGTTGTTGGCGGCCAGGTCGAAGTCATTCAATTGTTCGGCGAAATAGCGCTCACCCCAACGCCAGTCGATACCCAGGTCCTTGATCAGAAAAGAGGCGGTCACCATGCGCAGGCGATTATGCATATAGCCGCTTTGCTTAAGTTGCAGCATTGCCGCATCCACTAACGGATAGCCGGTGCGGCCGGCGCACCAGGCTTGGAACAATGCCTGCCCATGCTGGCCGTTTTCCCACTGTATGGCATCGTAGTCCGGCTTGAATGCGCGCTGCGCAACATGCGGGTGGTGATACAGAATCATGAAGTAAAAATCACGCCAGATCAGTTCCGACAGCCATACCGCAGCGCCGCTGGCAGCGGCGCCATGATGCAGTGCCTGATAGGCGGCGCGGGCCAGGGTGCGGATCGATATGGTGCCGAAACGCAGATGGATGGAAAGATAGGAGGGCCCTTTGAGCGCCGGGAAGTTGCGGGCTTCTTCATAGTTGCCGATGCGGGGCAGGAAATTTTCCAGTAGTGCGGTGGCGCCTGACATGCCGGGGGTGATTTTCAATGTCCGCAGATTGGTTTCGCGAAAGCCAAGTTCTGCCAGGCCGGGGATCTTGCCTGGTTGCGCCGGCGGCGGCGCCAGGCGCGCGGCGTATTTCTCGATTTGGTAGGGTTGCAGGAAGAACGGCCCGTCGGCTGTAGCCAGTTTTTTCATCCACGCGTTCTTGTAAGGCGTGAATACGGAAAACGGCTGTCCTGACAGGGTAAGTATTTCGTCTTGCTCAAAAATCACCTGATCCTTGAAGCTTTGCCAGCCGCAGCCGGCGGCGGCCAGGGTGCTGGCGACTGCGGCATCGCGTTGCCTAGCCTGCGGCTCGTAGTCGCGATTGCTGAACACAGCGTTAATGTCCAACTGCCTGGCCAGGGTTGGGATCACATCGGCGGCGCTGCCGTGACGGACGATCAGGGCGCCGCCCAGCTTGCGCAGTTCCAGGTCGAGTTCAACTATGCTGTCGCGAATGAACTCGAGGCGGCGATCAGCCGTCAGGCCTGCATCCAGCAAAGGCTGCAGGATGTCGGTGTCGAACACGAACGCGCAAAACACGGTTTTGCTGGCTTTTAAGGCGTGATGCAGGGCGGCGTGGTCGAACACGCGCAAGTCGCGGCGGAACCAGACCAGGGATTTTTCAAACTGGGGCATAGAGACAGTCTATTTAAAAATTCTTGCGAGGTAACGCCGAGGCGGGCTTGCGAGCGACTTTACCCGAGAAGCAACACTATTCAAAGCGGCTAGCACCGGTTTAAAACTGATAAAATGCCGCCCATGGCCAAGCTAGATACAACCCCGGACGATTCGCCCGCGCGCAAGAGCGCGGCGAAGGCGTCGGGCGACCCGGATTCCCCCTCCCTGAATCTGACAAATCATTTCCTTATTGCAATGCCCTCCATGCTGGATCCGGTTTTCGGCGGCACCGTGGTGTATTTGTGTGAACATAATGCCAATGGCGCGCTCGGCGTGGTGATCAATAAACCTACCGATATGACCATGCAGCTGCTGTTCGAGCGTATCGACCTGAAGCTGGAAATCAGTACGGAACTGGGTTTCGACGATCCGATCGGCGAACGGCCGGTGATGTTCGGCGGCCCAGTCCAGGTTGAGCGTGGCTTTGTGCTGCACACCCCGGGCAAGAGTTATTCGTCGACGCTGAATGTGACGGAACAGGTCGCCATGACCACCTCCAAGGATGTGCTGGAAGAAGTCGCTCAAGGCAGCGGACCGCAGCGTCTGCTGGTCAGCCTGGGTTGTTCCGGCTGGAGTGCGGGCCAGCTGGAAAGCGAAATCGTGCATAACGGCTGGCTGACGGTGGCTGCCGATCCGGCCATCATTTTCGACTTGCCGATTGCCGAGCGATTTGCCGCTGCCGTCAATCTGCTTGGCATTTCGCCGTATATGCTGACTGCGGAATCCGGCCGTGCATGAGTTGAGCCGCGCTATGCGCAGGAGCCTGGCATGAGCGGTCTGACCGGCTTGAGCGGCACCGTGCTGGGCTTCGATTTCGGCCTCAAGCGTATCGGTGTGGCGGTCGGCAATACCCTGCTGAAGCAGGCGCAACCCTTGCAGGTCATCAGCGCAGCCACCAATGACGGCAAGTTTGCCGACATCGCGCTGCTGATCAAAGAGTGGCAACCAGTACTGTGCGTAGTCGGCTTGCCGCTGCATCCGGATGGCGCCGAGCATGAAATGAGCGTGCGCTGCCAGCGCTTCGCCAATCAGTTGCACGGCCGCTATGCGGTGGCGACGGTGCTGGTGGATGAGCGTTATTCGTCGGCAGTGATCAAGCAGCAGCGCGGCGAGGTGATCGACGACCAGGCGGCGGCGATTATTTTGCAGCAGTATTTTGATGATTTATCCGAATGATCCTGTTCGATTTTGCGATGAAGATGCAATGACTACTATCACCCCCCAATTTGATGCCGAAGCGCTGTACCAGGCGCTTGAGGCAAAAGTAAAAAGCGCGCTGGCGCAGACCGACAATGTGGCGGTCATCGGCATCTACTCAGGTGGCGCCTGGATCGCCGAGCGGCTGGTCGCAGCCTTGAAACTGAACCCTGCCGAGCGTCTGGGTTTTATCGATGTCTCGTTCTACCGCGACGATTTTTCCGAAAAAGGCTTGCGCACCGATATCAAGCCGACCCAGATTCCCTTCGACGTCAACGGCGCCACCATCCTGCTGGTGGACGATGTGCTGTACACCGGCCGCACTACGCGCGCCGCCATCAATGAATTGTTCGATTACGGCCGCCCGGCAAAGATCATGCTGGCGGCGCTGGTAGACCGCGGTGAACGCGATTTGCCGGTGGCAGCCGACTTTGTCGCCGCCGCGGCCACGCTTCAACCGGGCCAGTCCCTGCAACTTCAACGCGCCGACGACGGCAGTTTTACTCTAGACATTCAAACCAATGCTTAATCCCCAACTCAATAAAAACGGCGAACTGCAGCATCTGCTGACGATCGAGGGTTTGCCGACATCCGTTGTCACGCACATCCTGGATACGGCTTCTTCCTTCGTCGGTGTCAGCGATCGCGATGTCAAAAAGGTGCCGCTGATGCGCGGCAAAAGCGTGTTCAACCTGTTTTTTGAAAATTCGACCCGGACACGTACCACGTTTGAGATTGCTTCCAAGCGCCTGTCGGCTGACGTCATCAACCTGAACATTTCTGCCTCCAGCGCCAGCAAGGGCGAATCGCTGCTGGACACCATCGACAACCTGTCCGCCATGCACGCCGACATGTTCGTGGTGCGCCATGCGCAATCCGGCGCGCCCTACCTGATCGCCAAGCACCTGACCGACACCAGGCAGCACCACGTGCATGTGGTGAATGCCGGCGACGGCCGTCACGCCCACCCGACCCAGGGCTTGCTGGACATGTACACCATCCGCCATTACAAAAAGGATTTCAGCAACCTGACGGTAGCGATCGTCGGCGACATCCTGCACAGCCGGGTGGCGCGTTCCGACATCCACGGCCTGACTACCCTGGGCGTACCGGAAGTACGCGCCATTGGCCCGCGTACCTTGCTGCCGAGCGGCCTGGAGCAAATGGGCGTGCGCGTATTCACCGACATGAACGAAGGCTTGAAGGGCGTCGACGTCATCATCATGCTGCGCTTGCAGAATGAACGCATGAGCGGCGCTCTGCTGCCATCGGCGCAGGAATTCTTCAAAAGCTACGGCCTGACGCCGGAACGGCTGGCGCTGGCCAAGCCGGACGCGATCGTGATGCACCCGGGGCCGATGAACCGCGGCGTCGAGATCGATTCGGCAGTGGCGGACGGCGCGCAGGCGGTGATTCTGCCGCAGGTGACCTTCGGCATCGCGGTGCGGATGGCAGTCATGAGCATCTTGGCCGGGAATTGAAGCAACGCGCCACCAGCCTGAATCCAGATAAATAATTATAGAATCGCCATAACATCTACAGATGAAACTTCACATCAAAAACGGCCGTCTGATTGACCCCGCAAACCATATCGATGCTCAGCAAGATCTGTTTATCGCCGCCGGCAAGATCGTCGGCGTCGGCAGCGCTCCCGCCGATTTCACCGCCAACAAAACCATCGACGCCAGCGGCCTGGTGGTGGCGCCGGGCCTGGTCGACCTGAGCGCGCGCCTGCGCGAGCCGGGCTACGAATACAAGGCGACGCTGGAATCGGAAATGCAGGCAGCGATGCAGGGCGGCGTGACCAGCCTGGTCTGTCCGCCCGACACCGATCCGGTGCTGGATGAACCGGGCTTGGTGGAAATGCTGAAGCATCGTGCCAAAAGCCTGAACCAGGCGCACGTCTATCCGCTCGGCGCACTGACGGTAGGACTGAAGGGACAGGAACTGACCGAAATGGCCGAGCTGACCGACGCCGGCTGCATCGGCTTCGCCCAGGCCGAAGAGCCGATCCTGGATACTACGGTGCTGCTGCGCGCGCTGCAATATGCGCGTACCTTTTCCTACACGGTCTGGCTGCGCCCGCAAGATCCTTACCTCGGCGCTGGCGGTATCGCCCATAGCGGCCCGATCGCCTCGCGGCTTGGCCTGTCCGGCGTGCCGACCATGGCCGAGACGATACGGCTGCAGACCATTTTCGAGCTGGTGCGCGCCACCGGCGCACGCGTGCACCTGTGCCGGATCTCCTCCGCCGAAGGGCTGGAACTGATACGCAATGCCAAGAAAGAAGGCTTGCCGATCAGCTGCGACGTCGGCGCCCACCATATCCACATGACTGACGTCGACATCGGCTTCTTCGATTCCAATGCCCGCATGACACCACCGTTCCGCTCGCAGCGCGACCGCGACGCCATCCGCCAGGCACTGCTGGACGGCACCATCGACGCCATCTGCTCGGACCACACACCGGTCGACGACGACGAGAAACTGCTGCCGTTTGGCGAAGCCACGCCCGGCGCTACCGGCCTGGAACTGCTATTGTCGCTGACCTTGAAATGGGCCGAGGAATGCGTCGAAGCGGCACCGCAGCGTCTCAGCCGCGCGCTGGCAAAAATCACGACTGACGCGGCGCGCGTGGCAGGCCTGCCTGCCGGCCAGCTAGCGGTCGGCAGCATCGCCGACATCTGCCTGTTCGATCCGGCAGTGCGCTGGACCGTCGCCGCCAAAGAACTGGCCAGCCAGGGCAAGCACACGCCTTTCCTCGGATATGAACTCAGTGGGCGCGTCAAGACCACGATCGTGGCCGGGCACATTACTTTCGAACGCCCATGAGCAGCTTGCAAAAGCGGCTGCAGTTTACCTGGCGCCTTACGCGCGTGCTGCTGCACCTGGTGGTCGGCCTGTGGACTTGCGCAGTGGTGTTCCCGTTCGCCGATGACACCGGCCGCCGCTGGCGTATCCGTCAATGGTCGGTTGAGCTGCTGGCGATCTGCCGGGTGCAAGTCAGCTTGCACAACCCCGGCAACAATGTCGCGGCGGTGCGGGCGCTGATCGTCGCCAATCACATATCTTGGCTAGACATCTTCGCCATCAACTCGATCCAGACCTGCAGTTTCGTCGGCAAGTCGGACATCCGCGACTGGCCGCTGCTAGGCTGGCTATGCGAAAAGGGCGGCACCATCTTCATCGCCCGCGGCAAGCAGCGTGACGTGCGGCGCATCTTCCAGGGACTGGTCACCAGCATCGAAGCCGGCGAGCGGGTTGCCTTCTTCCCGGAAGGAACCACCGCGCCGCAAGGCGCCCTGCTACCGTTCCACGCCAACCTGTTTGAAGCCGCGCTGGACGCCAGGGTACCGGTACAGCCGTATGCCCTGCGCTATCTGGATGCGCAAGGCGCGCTGCATCCGGCCGCCGACTTTATCGGCGACATGACTTTTGCACAAAGCATGATCGCGATCCTGCAGGGAGAGCCGATGAAAGCCGAGCTGATCCAGCTGGCGCCCATCGAGACCGCCGGCCTGCACCGGCGGCAGCTGGCTACGGCTGCGCAAGGCTTGATTGCCGAAGCGCTGGGCCAGTCTCAAGCAGAGCAGGCCAGCGCTGCGGCTTGAGCGTGATGAGGGGATCCGCAGCCGGCTGCGGAGCTAGCCAGGGCGTTGCGCTTGTGGGCAGCTGACTTGCAGCAGGGCCCGGTCCGCCAGGCGTACGGCAGTCAGCTTGCCGCCCCAGACGCAGCCGGTATCCAGTCCGAGCAGATTGGGTCTCTGTATCAATCCCAGTGTCGACCAGTGTCCGAACACTACGGTGACGTCCTCCGTTTGCCGCTGCGGCGCGTCGAACCATGGCAGGTAGCCGGGCAGGGAAATTCCCGTGCTTTCCTTCGCCGCCAGTTCCATCGTCCCGTCTTTGTCGCAAAAGCGCAGGCGAGTCAGGGCGTTGACGATGCAGCGCAGGCGGTCGTTGCCTTGAAGGTCATCG
The DNA here is from genome assembly GCF_001584185.1 of Collimonas pratensis. Lineage (GTDB taxonomy): Bacteria > Pseudomonadota > Gammaproteobacteria > Burkholderiales > Burkholderiaceae_D > Collimonas > Collimonas pratensis. The sequence continues at coordinate 961,201 of NZ_CP013234.1, forward strand.
TTCCAGTGCAAAGGCTGATTGCCATACATCTCGCGCAAGAAACCTACCCAGTCCGGTCCCTGTAGTACATCGGCTACTTCTTGCGCCAATGACAGTGTTTTTGTTGCAGACCATTGCGGCAACACGCCGGCATGCACAAACAAATGGTCTTGCTGGCATAGCGCCAGGGGCCGATGCCTGAGCCAGTCCAGCAGTTCATCCCGGTCCGGCGCGTTCAGGATTTCATCCAGGGTATCGCTGCGGTGGAGTTTGCGGATGCCGTGGGCCGCGGCTAGCAGATGTAGGTCGTGGTTGCCGAGCACAGCTTGGGCACGCTCGCCCAGGGCGCGTATCAGGCGCAATGTCTGTAGCGATTGCGGGCCGCGATTGACTAGGTCGCCGACAAAAATCAGGTGTGAATTTGGAGTAGTCGAGTCTATTTTCTCCAACAGTGACAACAAACTGGAACAACATCCTTGGAGATCGCCGATCGCATATGCACTGGCGGAGGCTGATGGCATGACTGTACCTTGTAGGTTGAGATCTTAATTGTCTATTATTAATGTTAATGAGAATTTGTCACGAACAGGTTGTAAAGCAATCAAGCCAGTTATGTCAATTTAAATTGATGATCAAATTTCACGATTCGCAGAATGAATATGGAGATACTTAATGTTTCAATAAAATTGTGGGATTTCAATATGGCGCATAGTTCGGTATCAGCACTACTCAGCTTTTTCAGAGCAATAAAGTTGCGCGGAGTATCATTTTGTATCTATTCGTAACAAATATTTACAGTTTTTTTATATGAAAACTCCCTGGCTTTATCCCTTAAAATGGCTAAAGTTACGACAAAAAATAGAAAAGAAAGCCATTGAAATTAATCATACAGATACCTTGTTTTAACGAGGCAGAAACTCTTCCCATTGCGCTCTTGGCATTACCCCGTAAAGTTGCGGGATTTGATCAGGTCGAGTGGTTGGTTATCGATGACGGTAGCGTAGACAATACTGGAGAAGTGGCAAAGGCCCATGGTGTTGACCATGTTGTCCGCCATGCCGAAAACAAGGGGTTAGCTAAAGCCTTCATGACGGGCTTAGATACTTGTTTATGTTTAGGAGCTGACGTCATAGTCAACACTGACGCAGATAACCAGTATAACGCCGATGATATTCCTGTATTGACCTTACCTATTCTTCAAAACCGGGCAGAACTGGTGATTGGCAGCCGCCCTATTTCTAGCATCTCGCATTTTTCGCCTATAAAGAAAATGCTGCAAAAATTGGGGAGTTGGGCGGTACGGATAGCGAGCAATACAGACGTGCCTGATGCTCCGAGTGGATTTCGTGCCATGAGCCGCACAGCGGCGCAACGACTGATGGTATTCAGCGACTATACCTATACTTTGGAAACCATCATTCAGGCTGGGCAAAAAAATATGTCCGTTATCTCAGTGCCTATCCGGGTGCACGGAGATCTTCGACCTTCGCGTCTAGTCAAAAGCATGCCGTCCTATATCAGGCGCAGCATTGTGACTATTGTTCGCATTTTTGTAATTTACCGGCCATTTTTCTTTTTTGGAACAATTGGTTCTGTTCTTTTCTTTGCCGGTTTTCTTATCGGCTTGCGATTTTTATGGCGATATCTGATGGGTGAGGGAGATGGTCATATCCAGTCCCTGATTCTCGCTTCAGTTTTATTGGGAATGGGATTTCAAACCCTACTTATCGCATTTGTAGCTGATTTATTGTCAGCAAACCGTAAATTACTTGAAGATATTCGCTTTAAAACGGCCAAGCTAGCTAACGGTAAAAATACGAATTTGGCGAGTCGAGAAGATGACTGAAAAAAAGAGCTGCGTCTCATGAGTATAAAAATTGCAGGTGGCACTGAGGAAGACGGCATTGTCGTTGGAAATACCTATGACAAGTATAGCTCTCGCAATCCCATCGTCCGATGGATGATGAATGGCTTTGAAATGGCTCTGTCTGGCTTCGTTTCTAAAATATCGCCGACATCAATACACGAAATTGGTTGCGGCGAGGGATACTGGGTCTTGCAATGGAATGAACAGGGATTTTCCGCGAGAGGATGTGATTTTTCCAGGCGAGTTATCGAAATAGCGCGTGAGAATGCGAGTAATCGCGGAATGTCGCCTTCGTTTTTTGACACCCGTAGCATCTATGACTTGAATGCAGAGAAAGATAGTGCAGATCTAGTGGTTTGCTGTGAGGTGTTGGAGCATTTGGAAAATCCAGAGGCAGGCTTGCTGGCGCTTCAACGAGTGGTGGAGCGGTATTTGATCGTCAGTGTTCCGCAGGAGCCACTTTGGCGTGGCCTCAATCTGGCTCGAGGAAAATATATCTCTAGCTTGGGTAATACACCTGGCCATATCAATCACTGGTCAACACGTGGTTTTATCCAACTGATATCGAAATATTTCGACGTGATCGAAGTCAAGAGTCCGTTACCGTGGACTATGCTTCTTTGTCAGCCACGCCGTTGACCATGAGTTCCATTTCGCAGCGTGTGCTTAACTGGGTCGGTAGTGGAATAGCAATCATAGGAATCGTCTTCGTTGCTTTTCGTTTGCACAATTATTGGGGCGGGATTGATCTCTCACAGATTGCGGCAGAAGCCTGGGCTTTCATATTAGGGCTTGCAGTCCTATATGGAGCGGCGAATTTACTGCTTGCATTGGCTTGGTGGCATCTGTTGATACATTTTGACGTCCAAGCCACTCGATTGTGGGCGATCAAAATTTACGGCGTTTCCCAACTGGCGAAGTACGTGCCTGGCAATGTTTTCCACCTCGCCGGTCGTCAAGCAATGGGAATGGCAGCGGGGGGGCCGGGCAAAATACTGGCAAAGACATCTCTGTGGGAACTCGGTTTGATCGCCGTCGCCGGCCTGTTTTACGGATGGCTAGTTTTACCACTGATATTTCCAGATTTTCCTTCGCTGATAAGCTTTTTTCTTTTGTGTGGAACTGTATGGGGGGGCGCATATTTGCTATCCAGAATTATTGGATCTCCCGTTGCAGCATCATTTCTCTGGCAAATATTTTTTCTCGCTGTATCTGGTGGAATATTTGCCGCCCTTCTTAGGGTAATTCGCGACAGCTTGGACTACCACATACAGACTTGGTTGCTGATAGGTGGAGCATATATCGTGGCATGGCTGGCTGGCTTAGTCACTCCTGGGGCTCCTGCTGGGGTTGGTGTTCGAGAGCTGATTTTGCTCTTGTTGCTGAACGGCCTAGTGGCGGATGGCGATTTGCTGAGGGCCGTCTTACTAGGGCGGCTAATCACGATAGCTGGAGACTTTTTATTTTTTGTGGCGGCATTTCTGATTCCTGCCAAATTTTGTGTCCTTGAGAAAAAATATGGCTAGCAATCAAAACTGGACCGTTCGGGAGGGTTTGTCCGCTGCGGCAGCGATCGTTTTCGTCCTGGTATTGAATGGCGCACTACCATTCTTTACGACTCCGACTCTTGGGCAAGCCATATGGACAACGGGATTCTCGCAGTCGTTTGCGAATGGCCCCTGGTACAGCATTTTTTCACATGATTTTGGTTTTCCGAAACCGGCCGCGATTGCTTTTGGGCTGGCAGGTGCATGGCCGGCAAGTTTGCTGATCAGGCTGGGTTTACACCCGGCGGATGCTTATTCGGGGATGGTTGCTTTTTGGTTAGCAGTGGGGCTGTTTTCCGCTTATCAGATTGCTCGGAAATTTGGTGCAAGGAGATCATTGTCCTTACTGGGGGGAATGGTATGGATGAGCATGCCGATCATATGGGCGCATGCCGGATACAGCATGCTTTCGTTGGGCATGGGGCTTTTGCCATTTTATTTTTTGGCGGCGTTGAAACTGTTTGTGATGGACGCAGAAAATGGAGTCACCGCTTCGGCGATCGTTTTCTATTTTGTAGCTGCCTTCATTTCCGTATTTATGGATGGTTACACGTTCATGATGTTTGCAACAGGCGCAAGCATTCTTCTGGCCGTTGCTGCGTTCAATCGACCTGAAATGCGGTGCACCTTGTTACGAACAGCACTCCCGGTGCACATGATTAGCCTTGGTTTGGCTTATCTTCTCTTTAGCGCATACGTTGGCAAGACAAGTTTTGGAGGAGAGCCAATCGATTTTTTTAGAGGATGGGGACTAGATCTGTCTTTTATGGCGATCCCGACAAAGGGCATGCATTGGATACCGGACTTGCTCGGATTCAGTTTAACGCGCAGCGATGACGTGTATTTCGGAGATGCATCAGTCTGGAGCACTACTTTCTCGCTTCCCTTGATTCTTGCCGGGATTATTGCCTGGAAGAGAAATCGGCAACAGACCATATTAGTTACCGCGGCTCTTCTGATTGCGGTTTTCGGATTTTATATGGCGCTTGGCCCGTCGTTGAAAATAAACTCGACAAAGCCGGAAACCCTTCAACTTAGCCATTCTGGACAGCAAAGCGCGTTGATGTCGGCTGATCTTGCCATTATGCCGACCGGCAACGCATGGATCTCTGAAATATTACCTGGCTTTAAAGTAATGAGAGCATCCTATCGCTGGTCTGCACTCGGTATCTTTGCCGTGTGGTTGTTGATTATGTACACCATGGCACACGGTAATCGAAGGGAGGATATGTTATGGGTGGGGGTCTTTTCATTACTTGTGCTATTTAACCTCCCTAATATTCCGGAGAGATGGCGTAATGGTGTCGCTACACGAACAATGTTTCATCAAATTGATCATGACCTTGTCGCAAGCCTTCATCGGCTAATCCGAAAAGACGAAATTGTCGCATTCCTTCCCTGGGGGAATGATTTTATCGTCAACTATTTGGCGCCCAGAGCAGGATTTCGTACATTAAATATCGGAGGTGACAAAAATCTGTTCGATGCGGAGGGGAAGTGGCCCCCTGAAATGGCGGAGATAGGACAAGAACTCGATGTGGGGGACATTCCAGCAGCAATGAAAATGCTATTTGATGGAACTGCTGATGTTTTGGTAGTGCCGTATTTCAATATGCTATGGTCTGCTCACCTTTGGCCTTGTCTCGATCAAACAACGATGGTACTCAGTATTGAACAGCAAGACGAGTTCCATCGTCCGGGGTTTGTTTGCCCATTGCAACTAAAAGCTGAACGACATTCAGTCATTCTTGCCTTGCAAAAATTACCTTATCTTGAAGTTATTGACTCCGGCTTATTTGCCGTCATCAGATTACGTCCCGAATTAGTGGGAAAAAACAACCGTGCTGCACTTACCGCGGCGGTAGTCGGCAATGTCCAGTACCCAATTGTGATCGGCTCTGATTTAAAAGAGGGTTCGATTATCTTGCCGTCAGGATGGTATCGTTTAGAACCTAATCTGGTTTGGTCACAAGGGAACTCCAAGCTAGTACTTCCTGTCCCGGAAGAATGCACCACAAGGAGTTGTGCTGCCATTTTAAAATTCTATGTTCATGGCGCAAGCCCGGAACGACCAACAGCAGTCAATTTCGACAGCGTAGAATCAACCGGACACTGGCGCGAAACGATGATTTCGACTTCGGTTGATGGCAATGAAATGGTTGTGCCTCTCAATAATTTCGGCGGCAAGCAGGAAATTTCTATTTCGATTCCTAATGCAACGTCACCTCAGGTAATGACGGGCTCATTGGAGAAGCGAATTCTGGGAATTGCTCTTTTGCGTATCGAGCTAATCCACAAGTAGCCGTGTTCTCCAATTTTTTATAGAGAATTGCACAACTCAAATAAGTAGCGAAGAACTCAATCTTGATTGAGTTCGCCAGGCATGGGACGCTGTGCCCGCAGTCGTTACCGCCAACGAAGAAAGTATATTACGGAAAGAATCGGTGTTGTTTGCTAAACAGAGTATTAACTAATTCCACAAATTTCAACAAATTGTTCGTTAATCGCTTCCCAACTATGATGATTGCGGACATATTCCATCCCGCTATCACCGATGGCCGCAGATAGCTGTGTCGATGCAAGTAAACTGAGCACTGCCTGGATGAAATCCGGTGATGAGTCAGCCACCATTATGTCTTTTCCTGGGGTGGCGGAAATATCACCTAAGCCAAGCGAAGTCGTCACGGTAGGAGTGGCACACGCCATCGCCTCGAGGATCTTGAATTGCATGCCTGAGCCAGATTGCATGGGAGCGATGGCAACGGACGCCGTGTTCAAGATAGCAGCTACAGATGGCACTCGGCCCGTTACTTTGATGGCACTGTCATGCTTTCCGAATGTCAAAACACTGGGATGCGGATTGCTACCGGCAATAATCAATTGCACTTCTGGAATCAATGATTTTATCTGAGGCCAGCAATTCTGGATGAACCATTGTACGGCATCAATATTTGGCTGATAGCCCATATTGCCAGTGAAGGCAATGACAGGCCCCGGTTTTGGATTTCCCCTGTTTTTATTGAATTGTTGCATATCGATGCCAAGGGGAATTGCATGAACCTTGTCTATGCCAATGGATTTCTGATCGATTTTGGAGACTACAAATGACTGCGTGGCTTGGAGTGCGACATTTCTTTCGAACCTGCATACCCGCCGACACTCCAAATCCAGAAGCCAGCGCTTCAAGCCTTTTGCCATACTGACACGCCTGGAAAAATTGAGCCCCATAGAGTCAACCATATCCACAAACACTCGACTTTTATTTTGGGCAATGTTCGGAAATACACGAACCATCACACAATAGAGCGCATCGGGTTTGAAACCAATACGTAAAGTATTGACCCTCCTTTTAAACTTCCCAGACTGGAAGAGTGCGCATTGAAATGGCATTAGAGGATTAAAAATTGCCTTTAGCAAATGTGCTAAGGCTACGAAAGGTTTCCAGAGAACGAAGTGAACGACGATCCCTAATGCCTCTAAAGCTTGTTTTGCCTCACGGTCTTCAGCTTTGGTTATATCGCCGAAACAAACCAGCACAACGGTGTTGCTGCGCGCCAGATGCATTAAACGAAAAAACGAAACAACCTGATCCCCTTTTTTTCCCGATGATGGAATTCGGCTCGATATAGCTAGAATTTTCATTTCTCTGACATGCAATGCTGGTAAATGGAAAGTGTCTTCCGGGCTGTCTCGGTCCAGGTGAATTCGAGGGCTCGCGCATATCCGCGATCAGCCAATGATTGTCTTAACTTGTCATCATGGATCAGTTGATACATTGCCTGTTCGATGCTGTCTTGATTCAATGGATCTACATATAGAGCGGCGTCACCACCTACTTCTGGAATCGACGTTGTGTTTGAAGCGAGTACTGGGCACTTCGCAGAGAAGGCTTCTAGCAATGGGATGCCGAAACCTTCGTAAAGGGACGGATAAACAAAAAAGGTTGCATTACGATACAAGTCGGCCAATTCCTCGATCGAGATGAAAGACAAGAATTTCACACGATCGGTGGCCCCTGCATTTTTTACTACGCGATAGGCTTCGCTGTTTTCCCAATTCGCATAACCACTAATGACAAGTTGTTCATCGATTTCATGTTTTTTCCAAAGAGCAAGGTATGCTTTCACCAAGCGTAGAGTGTTTTTTCTTGGATCGTTTGCACCGAGAGTCAGAATATAGGGGGAACGACCCGTAACCGAATTTTGTGGTTGCTCCTTAACCGCTTGCTTGAATATGGCGTCGCAAGAAAGAAAAGTGACACTCACGCGCTCGGGGTCTAGGTTTGGTATTAGGTCCAGAATGTCACGTCGTGAATACTCCGAAATTGTGATCACTCGATCTGCCGACAGCGTGCATCGCGGAACCACTGCTCTCCTGTATATTCGACCAAGAGCCTGATAGTTATTGGTTGGCTTGGGTACGAATTCTCCAGTCTGAAGAAACATGACATCCATCAGCGACAGCACTAGTTTGATACCTCTCGGCATGATCACCGGAGCCGTGTTACCTAAACAATGCAGAATATCCAGGTGGTCATGGCGCGCAGCGCGCGGCAGCGCCAGTTGTTCCCAGAATGGGTAAGCTGGTGTGGTAAGCCGGCGGACTGTCACATTGGCTGCCCTTGGGAGTATTCCCTCGTGATCAGGCGCGGATATATATAGGAAGAACTCGGTTTCGGGGCTCAATCTGACTAGCTCCGCAACGACGTTGAGAGAGTAATTTCCTATGCCGCGTCTCGGGTGTCTTGTAATAAAGCGCGCATCAATTCCTACTCTCACATCTTTTCCTTCCATAAATAAGCTGTTTGGCCTTTGATAGGCGCCGATAATAGCACTAGACTGCTGACCATATATATGGCGCTGGCAACTTGTTTTTTTGTTGGCCGCCGTGCTCCATGCTGGCCGAATACAATTGAACTGACCCGCAAAATTCTGAAGGTGGAGCGAAGAGATTAAACCGGAGAGAAATTGGATTCCGCAGCCAATACGGTCAAATAACTGATTCTGGCGCTATCTGGAGCGTTGCGGATGCGAATGCGTGCTCTTGCCCGATTTACTGCCTCACTGGCAGCAGTGCCATTATCCCTGGTTAGCATTTCTCGGGCTGCCCGCAATGAGTTTTGCAGCGCCTGAAGATTCCCCACAGGAAATAGCAGCGACTCAGGATAATCCTGGCCCAACAATTCACGATGTGCTGGGATATCGCTGATCACGCACAGCAATCCAGCCTGGATACCTTCTGCCACCGAATAGGAAAAGCTTTCGGAATGGGAGCACGATAGTAAAATTGCATGCGTCGGCAATCGTTGTGCCAAGTCATCGACATGTCCGTGCAAATGCAACCAAGACATCTGATGTGCCATTTTGCCAAGATCGTCATGCAAGGGGCCATCACCGTAAATATGTAGTTCTAGGTCTTGAAGTCCACCACATGCAATTACAGCGTCCTCAATGCCCTTGCCGGGAGCTAAGCGCCCTACGACGGCCAGATTTAGACTTATAGCCAATCCTGACTGGGGATGGGGTGTTCTTGTCGTAATTGCACTATCGATCCAATTTGGAATGGCTAGCACGGCTGTCTTAGGCCATCGATGCCGATGTTGTGCTGCCACGGTTTCCGACACAGCTATGACGCGTCGTGCATTGCGAACCGCTACGCCATATAAGCGCTCTTTTAAATCCCAGTATTTTAAAGATAATTCAGTATGGCTAATGATAGTTGGCGCATATCCAACTAGAAGCCGTACCAAGGGGGCCCAATACGCAGCGCCACGACCGTTTAAAACGATCTGCGTATTATCTGCGCGCAGTACCCGGCGTTGCTGCCACAACCAATGCAAAAACGCCCAACGCAGGGCTATACGGCCATGTGCCGGCAATTCCACGAACTGCGCGCCCCAATCGGCCAAGCCATTTTGCAGTGGTGGCAAGGGGGGAGAAACGATGGTCAGATGAAGGTGGTGTTGTAACAAAGCGGCGAGCTTGATTTGGAAAATCTCGCTGCCGCCGAAAATACGTGGTGTGCTGAGGATGTAAATTTCCTTGCTCATGTAGACTTCTTTCTCCGCCAGACTCGCAGAAAATGGCAGCAGATCGCCAGCAACACGATTGGTGCCGCATAACGCATCAGATTGTGTACGGGTTCTTGCAACATTGTTCGAGGATAATAAACGACCCCGCAGACGACCCAGAACATAATGGCGCCAGCGACGCCTTGGTTGAATCGTTTCGCCATGCCGAGCAGCCAGCCAATGGCCACGCTTCCAATGCATACGGCTACGGCTCCCCCCAAGAGAAATAATTCAGCCAAATAGCTGCTGCCGGTGCCATACCCGGCGGCGAACGCCTCAGGCATGATCATTAAGGAAATATCGTTGGCTAGGAACCAGCCTTGAGGTACTTCGGGCTGTGAGTAAAACGGGGCTGCGAACTGGTGCCAGAAGTAACCCCACGCATGCTGGATGTAATACGAAGGATCGCTTAGCACTACTAAATTCACGCCTGCCGAAACACCTTGCTGGACTAAAAAACCCATGAATATTGCGCCATGAATATTGCTTTCGGTCTTTTGTTCGCGCATTACTTCTACCGCGATAGCGATAACGATAATCGTTGATAGCAGTACCGCCAGGCCACGCAACGAAAACTTTCCACCGAATCGCAATTTGTGGAACAGGAAAAAAACGAGAGCGGTGACGAAGAATTTTCCACGCAAGCCGACCAGTAATTCGCTGGCAAATACGATGAGGAAAAAAATCAGCGCGCGGCCAGATTTTTTTTGATCAGTTTCATGGAAGAAATATAAAGTGAAACTAGCCAGGCATAGTAACGATCCAATTCTCGCAAGAATGCCAACCCCTTCCAGATGGTCGCTACCTTGGTAAATGGCGAGATAGCCCCCATGGCTGATGATGTAGGTGAAGTAATATATGTTTTTGTAGATAAGCGCAGGCAAAAAAAGCAGAAAGAGCCGCCAATAGATTTTTGCTTCCACATGGGAATTGCCTAAGGCCCGTATTGTTGCGCGAGGCAACAGCGAACCTATGTGTATGAAAAAGAATGACGTCAGTGCCAGCACCACATAAGCCATTACTGTTTCTGGCGTTACACTATAACCGTCGGTGAAACCTATTTGATCGAGAAGTGATTCGCCTCCCAGTAGGGCCGGGAATGCTCGACCGCAAAGAAATATGCATGCCAGTACTAGAAAGATGAATGACGCGTTGCGCCCACCTTGATGGGCACGCCAGTTCGCTGCGGTAAGCAGAATGGTGCCTACGCTTAGCAGTACAGAAGCTGTTTCCACGTCAAAGGGGCTAAACTGATCGACAAGAACCGCAAACAGTACCCCTAAGACCCAAGCAATTGCTATGATAAGGTCGCGCCTATCGAGCATGAGAATGCTCCTGGGAAGATGTGGTTCTATAGAATAGCCATGCATGCTGTGCAGCACAGAAAATTTCGACAACACACAGCGATAATGCGACACCGACTGTCCCCCATTTCCACGCACTCAGTGGCAGTAGCAGTACCGCCATGACGGCATTATTGCGAGCAATACGCCATAGCTGCGGCAACTTCCCTAATGCGATCAGCAATGCTGCGTGAAAGCCATTGACGATCTGTAGTGTCATCACCATGCATTGCAATCCCAGCAGCTGGTGATTGACGGTTGTCAATGAAAAGAAAGAAGCAATAAGCGGACTCGCAGAGGCTAAGACAACGCCGCTAATAGTACCGGCACCGTAGGCGAGCTGTCGGAATCGAATTATTTTCTTTGGCAACTTTTCCGGACTATGGCGATCATCAGATAGCGTTGAAATGCTGACACTTGCAATAGTCGAGAAAAACATTAATGGGGCACTAGCTAGACGCTGATAAATTAAATATTGTGCGAACAAGGCGCCGCCCGCTACCCACGATACTGCAAGGGCATCTAAGCGATTGTACGCAATCCCTATCAGTGCTACGTTCCCAAGCGGAGCAATGCGTCCCAGAACAGTTTTCCACGCCACTGAATCAATACTTGAAGTATGCGCGCCAGTGGAAACTCCCTGCTTGTTTTCCAGTGCGCGGAACCTGAATCCTATGAATGAGGAAGCTACCAATGCCATTGCCTCGAAAGTAATGGCACAGAGCCATAGCGGTATGTAATTATTTTTGGCTAGCATCAGTAGTGCCGCCTGCACTGCGACGGCCAAGGCTAGTGGCGGCATAAGCGCCGCCATACCGCCGGGGCGACCGGCTTGCAAATGTGCCTGTATGTAGCCAAATCCCATAAGGCAGGAAAACTGCAGGCTGGCAATTAACGGCAACCCCATCGATGTGCCATTTCTTTGACACAAAATGGCAATCACTCCTGTTGTCACCAGTTGTCCGACCACGGTGGCGCTCAGTCGAACCGCCAACTTGCCTCGCCGAAATGAGATTCCGCTCTCGCCAGGTTGTTGATGAAAGCGCGCAAGCAAGCTGTTTTCGAGGCCATAATCAAACAGAATTCGGAGTAATTCCACCACCGCCAAGGAAAGTAGAAATCCTGCAGAATCTACTCCCAGCAATCGTGCGATGAGCAGCATGGAAACATAGCGCCCGCCGAAAAAGAGCAGTCGGGCGGCCGTCGCTGAAATCATATTCAAGTTGTGAAGCATCAATTGGCCAGTATTATGTATTTGATGACGTTTCAAACTCGTCGCAAGTTCGCGAAAAATCAACTTCGGCCAGCATGGGATCGTTCGAAAAGTTGAGATGCGAAAAAATACGAATAGGTTGATAGTAAATTAGCGCGCATCAGTGATATGGGAAAGTCGTAAGGAAGGCTTGCCGCCACCGTCGCAGCAATAACACATACCTCACGATTTACCCGCCGCTACAGGTTGGCGCTGGTGTTGCACGCATTTCATCGAGGAAAATTATGCATTGATTGCTGCGGCTGTCGCTAACATGCGCTGTAAAGTATCTTCTAGTGGCGGATTTGTCAGCTGGCAACCTTGCTTTGCTAATAATGCATGAAGCTTATCGGGGTTGCCACATAGATGATGCACTTCCCCGTGACGTACATACGCGGGGTTTACTTCCACTTTGATCAAATGGTTTGTGATTTGGCAAAGTGCATCAATAACATATTGCAGCGTGTAAGCATTTCCAGTACATACATTGTAGGTCTCGCCTGGTTCGCCATGCTGCAGCAATTGCAAATAGGCGTCACAGATCATCTGTACATCATTGAACTCGCGTTCCACATGTAAGTTGCCTAGCGCGACCACGGCCGCGCGTTGGGCAAAGTGCTGCACCAATTTCGGAATAATGAAATTGGCGGCTTGACCTGGCCCAGTGTAATTGAACGGCCGGGTAACGATCAGCGGTAAGCGGTCAGAGTAGGTGCGAGCTAAATGCTCCATGGCGAGTTTGCTCATGGCATAGTGATTAACCGGTGCCGCGGGCTGGTTTTCAGCGATGGGCGACACTTCGCAGTTGCCATAAACGTTGGCGCTGCTGGATAGCAGCACGCGATGGGGGACTTTAGGCAATTGCGTCAGGGCGTTTAGCAAATTCATTGTACCGACGACGTTAACAGCATAAAAGGCATTTTCATCGGCATGACCGACAAAACTGATCGCCGCCAGGTGCACGACCGCGTCAGGTACCGCTTCCAGCACCTGCTGTCGCAGGGTCTGACGATCCGTCAAATCAGAGTTCAGCGCCACAACCAAATGCCCCGCATCGCGAGCCAGTTGCGAAAAGGATTGCCCGGTAAAGCCGCTGGCACCAGTCAGTAAAATTCTCAAAACGAGAAACCTTGCCGGTTTCGAGCAAGATCAGCCGTGTACATCAGCTGGCAAAGTTCTTCAAGTTCGGTTTTAGGTTGCCATCCCAGGACTTCTTTGGCCTTTGCCGGATCGCCTATCAGTAGCTCGACCTCAGCCGGGCGATAAAATTTCGGATTGACACGAACGATTGTTTTACCGGTTTTTGTGTCGACGCCAGATTCATTTTCTGCCTGTCCCTTCCAAGCCAATTCAATGCCGGCGGCCTTACAGGTCAAACTCACAAAATCCCGAACAGTTTCAGTACGGTTGGTTGCCAGAACAAACGTATCAGGTTTATCAACCTGCAGCATGAGGTGCATTCCCTCGACATATTCCTTTGCAAAACCCCAGTCACGTTTCGCACTCATATTGCCTAACTCGAGACAATCAAGTTTGCCAAGCACGACTTTTGCAATACTATCGGTAATCTTGCGCGTCACGAATTCACGGCCGCGTAGCGGCGATTCGTGATTAAAAAGAATGCCGCTGGCGCCAAAGATGTCGTACGACTCACGATAGTTAATCGTCATCCAGTGGCCATAGAGTTTTGCAACGCCATATGGGCTACGTGGATAAAACGGTGTACTTTCAACCTGAGGAATTTCCTGTACCTCACCAAACATTTCAGAGGTGGACGCTTGGTAGAATTTTATCTTCGGATTGACGATGCGAATCGCTTCAAGCAAGTGCAAAACACCCAGGCCGGTAATGGCAGTAGTGGCAGCAGGTTGATCAAACGAGACCCCGACAAAACTTTGCGCCGCTAAATTATAAATTTCGCTTGGCTGACAGCGTTCTACCAAGCGCAGTACTCCGCTTTGGTCGGTGAGATCAAATTCAACAAGATGTAGATTTGGATGGTTTTCCACGCCGAGTTCAGCCAGCCGCCAGAAGTTGGTAGAACTGGTCCGTCGGTAAGCCCCGTAAACTTTGTAATCAAGTGCAAGTAAATATTGCGTTAGATAAGCGCCATCCTGTCCGGTAATACCGGTGATTAATGCGGTTCGTTGGGTCATTTTTAAATTATTTGTTTAGATGAGTTTAGATGGTTGTTCTGCTAACTTCGCTTAAGCTCTACCAAAATTATCTTGCAGGCGCACAATATCGTCCTCGTGAAGGTAACTACCGGACTGGACTTCGATCATTTCGAGATCGGTTTTTCCTGGATTTTCCAAGCGATGTATTTCCCCGATGGGGATATAGGTTGACTGGTTTTCCGTAAGGAGAAAAGTCTCGGTGCCTTTGGTTACCATCGCAGTGCCAGATACAATAATCCAATGTTCCGCGCGATGGTGGTGTTTTTGCAGGCTGAGCGATGAACCTGGTTTTACTACTATACGCTTTACTTGAAAGCGTTCTCCGCGATCAATGCTGTCATACCAGCCCCAGGGGCGTGCCACCTTGCGATGTATGCCTGCTTCAGGGGTTTCGCTGGCTTCCAATTGGGCTACCACGGTCTTAACTTGCTCAGCGTGACTGCTCGCTACAACTAACAGTGCATCCGGAGTATCTATAACCAGCAAATCCTGCGTGCCCAATGTTACAACGACACGGTGTGGTGCATGAATATAAGTCCGTTCACTTTGAATAGCCAAGCCTTGGCCATCGATTCGATTGCCTTGCTTATCTGGTGAACATAGATTTGCCACTGCGCTCCAGCTGCCGACATCGCTCCATGCACTGGAAAATGGGACTACGGCCATTTTTTTGTGGTGTTCCAAAACAGCATAGTCGATGCTGTCGGCGCGGCAAGCAATAAAAGCTTCAGGCTCCGGACGGACGAATTGCTGGTCCTGCGTCGCTTGCCCCATGGCTTGGCGGCAGCTTTGCAAAATGTCAGCAGCATGTTCTTCCATTGCTGTCAGCAGGGTCCCTGCCTGAACCAGAAATATTCCTGCATTCCACAGCATATTTCCCTGCAGAATCAATTCTTCGGCCTTATCGGCAGTTGGTTTTTCAATAAATCGAGCTACGCTGAAACTAATGTTGTCATTGGACGTTCCCTGCTCAATATAACCATAGGCTGTGCTGGGAAAGCTCGGTACTACGCCAAAAGTGACAATGGCGCCTTGACAGGCGGCAGAAATACCTTGCTGAGCCATGGTGGCAAATGCATTCGTGTCGGGAATATGGTGATCGGAAGGACAAAAGAGCAGTAAATCTTCGGGGCGGCTTTCAATGCCGCCAGCGCCATTGCTGCTGCGGTATTTCGGGCGGCTGGTTCCAGAATGATTGCGCCCTTGACCTTGGCCGTTTGCATCGCTTCGCTAACCAAAAAACGGTAGTCTTCAGCGGCAACGCAGATTACTTCCGCAATTGTTGCTGTGCCATTCACCTTTGCAACACGTTCTAATGTGAGTTGTAACAGGCTCTTGTTGCCAATCAACGGTGCGAACTGCTTAGGGAAACTTTTGCGTGAGATCGGCCACAATCTGGTACCCGAACCACCACAAAGAATAACAGGAATGATTTTTACATTAGACATGGGATTGTTTCGATTTTATTCATTCTGACTTCAGCATTTGGACTCAACAGACGCCATCTGAGATTGCCTTTTAATAAGGCCTAACGAAGCATTTTGGCCTGTTTTGGCTCATTAAAATCAGAGGGTGTCGCGTGTTTCGCACGCAAGCGCCTCTAATTAAAATTCTTATCCCAAATCACTTTCAGTCTACAACGACTCATATGAGGGGGCATAGGAAAGGTCAAATACTGAGGATCCAATTTGTAAAGAAATAGATAAGACGGGATGTTAACACATAAGTTTCATAGGCGGCCCAAGCTTGCTATAGGACTAATCTGAAATGTGCTGTGATATCCAATTTTGGGTAGATAATTGGGGCATAATTCCAGATAGCTTGCAAATTTGCAATTAATTTATGTCGAATATGCTTGGCTTTTTACTAAATTTGGGGTGACTCTATGGTTTTCATCACCGGCGGTGCTGGTTTCATAGGTTCCAATTTTGTGTTGAATTGGTTGGCGCAAAATGACGAGCCGGTGATTAATTTCGATAAGCTGACTTATGCTGGCAACTTGAATAACTTGGCAAGTGTCATGCAAGATTCCCGTCATGTTTTTGTCAAGGGGGACATTGGTGATACGGTGCAGGTTGCAACTCTGTTTGCCAAATATAAACCGCGAGCGGTGATTCATTTTGCGGCAGAAAGCCATGTTGATCGTTCAATTCATGGCCCGGCGACTTTTGTGAATACCAATATCAACGGGACATTTGCGTTGCTTGAGGCCGCTCGGGGATACTGGAATTCTCTATCAGAAACAGAAAGAGCTATTTTTCGCTTTCTGCATGTTTCAACCGACGAAGTGTATGGGTCTTTGGGGGTAAATGATGCCCCGTTTACCGAATCGAGCCCCTATGCGCCTAACAGCCCTTATTCGGCTTCAAAGGCGGCGTCGGACCATTTGGTTCGTTCATATGGTCGCACATACGATCTGCCGACATTGACAACTAATAGCTCCAACAACTATGGCGCATATCATTTCCCTGAAAAGCTGATTCCCTTAGTCATTGCGAACGCGCGCGCAGGCAAGCCATTGCCAATATATGGCGACGGCCAACAAATACGCGATTGGCTTTATGTTAATGACCACTGCGCCGCCATCCGTAGAGTGTTGGAAGCCGGTCGGCCTGGGGAGGTATATAACGTTGGCGGCTGCAACGAAAAGACTAATCTCGATGTGGTTTGCACACTATGTGACATTCTGGATCAACTAGATCCTAAACAGACCGGTAGTTACCGTGATCAGATTATTTTTGTCGAAGATCGCCCTGGTCATGATCGCCGCTATGCTGTCGATGCGAGGAAAATTGAGCGCGAACTGGGTTGGCGGCCTATGGAAAACTTCTACACCGGTATCCGTAAAACGGTGCAGTGGTATCTGAACAACGAAGATTGGGTGCGTGATGTACAGTCTGGGGCCTACTTGAAATGGATTGAGACAAATTACAATCAGTACGTATCGATGCGAGAGGTCGCAAATTGAAGGTCAATGCCACTCCAAGACAGCGTAAAGGTATTATTCTGGCCGGAGGTTCTGGCACGCGACTCTATCCAGTGACAATGTCGGTTTCCAAGCAATTGCTGCCGGTGTACGACAAGCCCATGATTTATTATCCGTTGACCACGCTCATGTTGGCTGGAATGAGGGATATTCTTATCATCTCTACGCCTCAAGATACTCCGCGCTTTCAAGGGTTGCTTGGAGATGGGAGTCAGTGGGGAATTAGCCTGAGCTACGCGGTTCAGTCATCGCCAGATGGCTTGGCGCAGGCGTTTATTATTGGGCGCGAATTCATCGGCGGCGCGTTATCTGCATTAATCTTGGGCGACAATATCTATTACGGTCATGATTTTGAAATGCAGCTGAGTTTTGCTGCTGCACGGGAAACTGGAGCTACGGTTTTTGCGTACCATGTTCAAGATCCGGCGCGCTATGGTGTAGTGAGTTTCGACTCTGAACGTCGCGCCATTTGTATCGAGGAAAAGCCGTTGCATCCCAAGTCAAACTATGCGGTCACGGGCCTGTATTTTTATGATGATCATGTGTGTGATATTGCCGCCAGCATAAAACCCTCCGCTCGAGGTGAGCTGGAAATCAGCGATGTTAATCGTATCTACCTAGAACAGAACATGCTTAACGTTGAATTGATGGGGCGTGGCATGGCTTGGCTCGATACTGGAACCCATCAATCCTTGCTCGACGCAGGGCAATTTATTGCAACCCTTGAAAATCGACAGGGTTTGAAGATCGCCTGTCCCGAAGAAATCGCGTATCGAAAAAATTACATCAGCGCCGATCAGCTCGAGGCGCTTGCACAATCGCTGAAAAAAAACAGCTATGGACAATATCTGCTGCGTTTGTTGACAGATCGAGTATTTTAATTATGCAAATTCGAAGTACAGAGATTCCGGATGTCCTGATCATCGAACCCAACGTATTTGGTGATGATCGTGGGTTTTTTTATGAAAGTTTCAATAGTCGCCGCTTTGCGGAGCTTACGAGCGTCCACATCAATTTCGTACAGGATAATCATTCCAAGTCTGCCAAGAATGTATTGCGAGGCCTTCATTACCAGCTTCAACAGCCGCAAGGAAAGCTGGTACGAGTCATTTCAGGTGAAGTGTACGATGTTGTTGTTGATATACGCAGGAGCTCGCTTACTTTTGGTCGATGGATTGGGGTTAAATTATCTGCCGAAAATAAGCGTCAGTTATGGATACCCGAGGGTTTTGCGCATGGTTTTCTTGTTACTAGCGAATCAGCAGAATTCCTTTACAAAACCACGGATTATTGGGCCCCCCAATTTGAGCGCAGTATCCGATGGAACGATCCGATTTTAGGAATCGACTGGCCTATTGTTGGGAGTCCGGTGCTTTCGGAGAAAGATCGGGCCGGCGTGTCGCTGAAGGATGCGGAGGTCTTTGCATGAAGATCCTTCTTACAGGTAAAACAGGTCAAGTGGGATATGAGCTGGAGCGGAGCTTGCGCGGGCTGGGGGAGGTTGTTGCACTAAGTCGCGCGCAAATGGATTTAACCAGCATTGATCAAATACGAGATGTTATCCGTGCCATTAAGCCCAAGCTTATTGTCAATGCCGCGGCCTACACTGCAGTGGATCGGGCGGAGACGGAGTCGGAGCTTGCGATGCTTGTTAATGGCGAGGCCCCTGCCGTAATGGCGCATGAAGCAAAAAAGCTGGGGGCCGCAATGATTCATTTTTCAACGGATTACGTTTTTGATGGTGAAAAAAAAAGCCCATATACAGAGAGCGATCCTGTTGGCCCAATAAATGTGTATGGCCATACTAAATGCGCAGGAGAGCAGGCTATTCAGGCTGAGGGCATATCCCATCTTGTCCTGCGTACCAGTTGGGTCTATGGCACACGTGGCAATAATTTTTTGCTGACGGTGCTGCGCCTTGCGCAGGAGCGCGACGAACTACGTATCGTAAGTGATCAATTCGGTGCTCCGACGTGGTGTAAGACGATTGCTGATGCCACAGCACATATTGTCGCCCAGAGTATTGCTGCGCCATCGAGCGCTGAATGGTGGCGAGAGCATTCTGGTGTGTATCATCTCACTGCCAAAGGGCAGGCAACCTGGTACGAGTTTGCCCGGATGATCCTTGAGTATTGGAGTGTCACAAAAAAAACCAAGCTAATCTCGATAACAACTCAGGAGTATCCAGTGATAGCTCGCAGGCCAATGTATTCCGTTATGTCGTGTAAGCGATTTGGTGATTTTATGTATGAATTGCCGGATTGGGATAGAGCACTGCAAGCCTGCTCGGAAAATGTGGAGCTATGATTAAAGTGCTATAAAAACAACATTTCTATTTTTGATCTAATTTGTATAGCATGTATGTTTAGCTAATAAAATTAGCTATTCATCTCGTTGCTAATTGTGCACTTATCCTGGGAGAGCTTTTCAAGCCGAAATTTAAGTAAAAATATAGCACTGCAGGATTGAGGGATTTTTGGGTGATATGGAATTATGATTTTTCTTGTGAATAAATAATAGTATGAATATTTTAGTAACTGGAGCCTCAGGGTTTGTTGGCCGATATTTATGTAAGCATTTAGATCAAGCTGGCCATCATGTAATCGCTGTAGCTAGACCAGGTAGTCTCCCGATTGAAGGGGCAAAGGTAGAGAAAATTGCATCTAATTTCGATGATTTTAATTTTGTCGAGGATGTCTTGCCCGGCTGTGATGTTGTTATTCATTTGGCAGGCAGGGCTCATATATTAAAAGATACCTCTGAAGATCCTTTAAATGAATTCAGAAGAGTTAATGTAGAGATTACTGAAAAATTAATGTTGAAGGCCGCAAAGTGTGGGGTTCGCCGTTTTATTTTTATTAGTTCAATTGGAGTCAATGGTAATAGAAATTCCGGACATCCGTTTACCGAAAATGATGTTGAAAACCCTCATGATTTATATGCAATTAGCAAAATAGAAGCTGAGCAAGCGGTCCGGAAAATTGCTGAGCAGAGTGGGATGGAATACATAATTATTCGTCCAGTATTGATTTATGGACCAAATGCACCGGGAAATTTCGGTCTTTTGCTAAAACTTGCCTTTAAGAGGCTGCCGCTCCCCTTTCTGTATTTGTCAGCGAAAAGGAGTTTATTGAGCGTATGGAACTTGGTCGATTTTTTGACAGTTTGTGTTAATTGCAAAAATGTTATCCGGGAAACTTTTTTAATTGCGGATGAACAGACTACAGACTTGGCAGAG
The DNA here is from genome assembly GCF_001584185.1 of Collimonas pratensis. Taxonomy (GTDB): domain Bacteria; phylum Pseudomonadota; class Gammaproteobacteria; order Burkholderiales; family Burkholderiaceae_D; genus Collimonas; species Collimonas pratensis. Next base: position 981,660 of record NZ_CP013234.1, read on the forward strand.
ATATTTAGAAATTTGGGGGAGGGAATGGGAAAAAAGCAAATGATCTTCCCTTTTCCTACAAAAATTCTTATTGCTATATGTAGTTTGTTTCATAAAAAACATTTGTATGATAAATTGAATTCGGAATTGGTTGTTGATGTCAATAAGGCAAAAAATATGCTCAATTGGAATCCACCCTACAGTACGCCAGAAGCTTTAATTAAAACTGGAAAAGAATATATTTGGACTGAATAATGAAAAGAATTTTTGATTTATTACTAGCTTTGATCGCGTTGATAATTTTAATCATTCCCTTTGTTTTTGTTGCTATAATTGTTAAATTAACCTCGGTAGGTCCGATACTTTACTGGTCTGATAGGGTTGGGCGAAGAAATAAGATCTTTAAAATGCCTAAATTTCGCACTATGAGAATTGACACTCCTGCTGTTGCAACTCATTTGCTGTCGGATCCAAAGAAATTTTTGACACCTGCAGGATCTTTTTTGCGTAAATCAAGTCTAGACGAGTTGCCGCAATTGTGGAGCATTCTTAACGGTGATATGAGTTTTGTTGGTCCTCGTCCTGCACTATTCAATCAGGACGATCTTATATTGCTTAGAACAGAAAATGGTATTGATCAATTAGTCCCTGGTTTGACTGGATGGGCTCAAATAAATGGCCGTGATGAATTGCCAATTCCTGAAAAAGTAAAGCTCGATATTGAGTATTTGCATCAAAAATCATTATTTTTTGATATTAAAATTATATTTTTGACTTTCCTAAAAGTTGTCCGAAGAGATGGTGTCACGCATTAAGTCGAATTGTGGTTTGACTCCAATGCATGCATACCTTTTATAGCTAATAGCTGAATTGTTGACATGGTTTCTTTTTTGAATTTATCGCGCCTTCACAAACAATTAATTGCCGCAACTGCGGATTTGATTTTGTTGCCTCTGACATTTTGTCTAGCAATATGGCTGCGTCACGATGGGCTGAGCATTTGGTTATTACATCAGTATGCATTATTGATTATTTCCGCGCCTTTAATATCAATTCCCATTTTCATTAAACTAGGTCTATATAGGGCGGTTATCCGATTTATTGACCATAAAATAGTATATGTAGTGGTATTTGGTGTAACGCTGTCTGTGGTCGCTTTGGGGCCTTGGGTACTTTTACGCAAACAGTGGGTTATTCGCGAGCGGTTTTTGGTATTTATTGGGTTAGCGCAATTTTATATGTGACGGCCAGCAGATTCTTGGCGCGGGGCTATTTGTTGCGTCTCAGTGGTGTAGGTGGTGTAGTGCCAGTGGCTATATATGGAGCGGGTCAAGCGGGAACACAATTGGCGAGCGCACTTCGGGCAGGCAATGAATATTTGCCGGTAGCGTTTATTGACGATAAAAAGGAATTGCAACGCGCCACGATTGCAGGCATAAAGGTTTTTCCCGCAGATGATTTACCTAATTTGATTGCGCGATTTGGTTTTAAAGAGATATTGCTGGCAATGCCGTCTTTAAGTAAAGTGCAACAGAAGCATATACTCGATCTACTTGAGCCTCTTAAGGTGAAAATAAAAGTAACTCCTCCAATTAAGAGTCTGATCAATGGTGAGTTGCGCGTGCAGGATATTCGCGAAGTTGAGATTGAAGATTTACTTGGACGCGACCCCGTGGAGCCAAATCCCGAGCTGATTTCTGCTTGTATTGTCAATAAGTCGGTATTAGTTACGGGGGCAGGTGGTTCTATCGGATCAGAACTATGTCGCCAGATTATTAAACAGCGACCGTCTCGTTTGATTTTGTTGGAAATGTCGGAGTTCGGGTTATACGCGATTGAGCAGGAATTAAGTGAGCTGCAACGGAGCCTTGGCTTAAGTATTGAACTCTTGCCGTTCTTGGGTTCTGTGCTGGAAACCGAAAAATGTACGCGTATCATGCGTACATTTTCTGTGGAAACGGTATATCACGCTGCAGCCTACAAGCATGTACCGTTGGTTGAGCACAATCCAATTGAGGGAATTCGGAATAATGTATTCGGGACTCTCAGCGTCGCAAAAGCTGCCATAGCAGCTGGCGTTAAATCATTCGTGTTGATTTCGACGGATAAAGCGGTGCGACCAACAAATGTGATGGGTTCCACGAAGCGTTTTGCCGAATTGATTCTACAGGCATTCTCTCGTGTGCAAGCCAAAGGTGCGGCAAAGACAAGGTTCTGTATGGTGCGTTTTGGTAACGTGCTAGGCTCATCGGGTTCAGTTGTGCCATTGTTTCGAAAGCAAATCATGGCGGGTGGACCAATTACGTTGACTCATCCCGAAATCACGCGATACTTCATGACAATCCCGGAAGCCGCGCAATTAGTTTTGCAGGCTGGCGCGATGGGACAGGGCGGGGACGTGTTCGTACTGGATATGGGAGATCCGGTAAAGATTATTGATCTGGCTAAACGTATGGTGCATTTGAGTGGTCTCGAGGTTTTGTCAGATCTGACACCTGAGGGCACTATCGAAATCAACCATGTTGGCTTGCGCCCTGGGGAGAAACTATATGAGGAATTATTGATTGGCGAAAATGTTGAAGGCACTGAGCACCCATTGATTTTGCGTGCGCAGGAAGTCGAAATTCCATGGCTGGTGTTGGAGGGATTGTTGATCAAGTTAGAAGATGCATGTGGCAGATTTGCATACGAAGAAGTACGCGCATTACTTGTACAAACCGTTGCAGAGTATACGCCACAGTGCGGAATTGAGGACTTTATCTGGCGAGCTAAAAAACAATCGATCGATGCGGCTGATGGAATGCTTCATTAATTTTACTTTGCGAGGGTAGTATGGATTTATCGAAATTTTCAATTGTCGAATTAAGGGCATTGCAAGATCAGGTCAAGCAAGTGCTGACGGATCTTGAGCAACAAGAACAAGCCAAAGCACGGGAACAGATTTTGGCGATTGCTCACAGTGCTGGCATCTCTTTACAAGACTTACTCGCTGCGCAAGGGCGCGGCAAGAATGCGACATCTGGCGTCAAGGTCGCTGTGCGTTATCGTCATCCTTCTGACGCTTTGTTGCAGTGGACTGGGCGCGGTCGCCAACCCAAATGGGTTCAGGAGTGGGTGGCTTCGGGGCAGTCGCTGGACGCAATACGAGTGTAGTAACCCCGCATTTGTCGCTTTGTATATAAACTCGGTTGTCCTCTTGTTTTAATGCGGTAATTGATTTTAGTTAATCACTGATGTTTCGGTATTCAAGAGATCGATATATATATAAATACGTTCGGTACGGTACTCAAGCCCGGTTTTTATTTTTCATTCAGTTAGTGCCATTTTTATTTTCATAACAAATACATGCTTCCTCTCTCAAAATCTATATTCAAAGCCTATGATATTCGCGGTGTAGTAGGCACAACGCTGGATGCTGACATTGCCCGCAAAATTGGGCACGCATTTGGTATCGCTGTTCGTGACAAGGGCGAGAAAGTAGTGATCATTGGACGTGATGGTCGTGTGTCTGGGCCAGAACTTGCAGCTGCTTTGGCCGCCGGCATACAGGACTCGGGGCTGGATGTGCTTGACCTGGGGGTGGTAGTAACACCGATGGTGTATTTCGCCACGCATGTTCTGGATGCACGATCCGGGGTCATGCTCACCGGTAGCCATAATCCGGCGGATTACAATGGTTTCAAAATGGTGCTTGCAGGTGAAGCGATTTATGGCGACACAATCCAACAATTGTATCAAGCCATTGCACGCGGCAGTGTAGATGTTGCAACGGCAGAGCCAATTGGCAGCTACCGTCAATATGACATCAGGGATACTTATCTGCAACGTATTGTCGGCGACACGAAGTTGGCGCGTCCGATGAAAATTGTGGTCGATTGCGGCAATGGCGTTGCTGGGGCATTTGCTGGTGAATTATATCGTGCGCTAGGTTGCGAGGTAGAAGAGTTGTTCTGCGAAGTGGATGGTACTTTCCCGAACCATCATCCCGATCCTGCACATCCCGAAAACCTACAGGATGTGATTCGTGCATTACAGCATTCCAATGCCGAACTTGGCTTGGCTTTCGATGGCGATGGTGATCGCCTGGGTGTAGTTACCAAGGATGGCCAAATTATTTATCCAGACCGTCAACTGATGTTGTTTGCGGCCGACGTGCTGACGCGCAACCCTGGCCGCGAGATTCTGTATGACGTCAAATGCACTCGCCATCTGGCACCATGGATAACCGCGCATGGTGGCAAGCCGCTGATGTGGAAAACGGGGCATTCGCTGGTCAAAGCCAAGATGCGAGAAACCGGTGCACCGTTGGGTGGTGAAATGAGCGGTCACATCTTCTTTAAGGATCGCTGGTACGGTTTTGATGATGGATTGTATGCAGGTGTACGATTGCTGGAGTTGCTCAGCCGCGCTGATGATCCATCGGCTGTCTTGAATGCACTGCCGCAATCATCCAGCACGCCGGAATTACACATGGAGCTGGAAGAAGGTGAGAATTTTGCCCTAATTGAGAAATTACGATCTGAGGCTCATTTCCCGGATGCCAACGATATTATCAAGATAGATGGGCTGCGTGTTGAGTATTCGGACGGCTTTGGTCTGGCTAGATCGTCGAATACTACCCCTGTTGTGGTGATGCGTTTTGAGGCCGAATCCGAGCAGGCGCTGGCGCGCATTCAGGCAGAATTCAAGCGTGTGATTCTTGCCGCAAAACCGGACGCAGTACTGCCTTTTTAATCTCGACATTGGCGGCCAAGGTTTGAATATCCTGATCGTCCGCGTCTCCTCCTTAGGGGATGTGGTGCATAACATGCCAATGGTGTCGGATATCCGGCGCCATTTCCCCACTGCGAATATCGATTGGGTCGTGGAAGAAGGCTACACCAGGCTGGTGCGGATGAATCCCGATGTTCGTCGGATCATCCCTATTGCCTTGCGGCGCTGGCGTAGGAGCCTGCTGTCTGCGGCGACACGAGCGGAAATTGCAAAATTCAGGAAGCAGCTCAAGCAGGACACCTACGATGTCGTATTCGATACCCAGGGCTTGCTGAAGACCAGCGTCGTCATGCGCATGGCGCGCCTGGCGCCCAACGGCCGGCGCATTGGCCTGGCGAATGCGACCGAGGGTTCGGGCTACGAACCGCTGTCGCGCATATTTCATACCAAGAGTATCAAAGTGGGCTTGCACACGCATGCAGTATTGCGTGCCCGTGAAGTCGCTGCTCAGGCGCTTGGCTACAGCGCCGACGGCACTGCCGATTTCAATCTACGTCCTGTTGCCATGAAGCCTGCGGACCTGCCGGCATGGTTGCCGGCCGTGCCGTATGCTGTTTTCTTCCATGGTACGGCGCGCGCCGCCAAACAGTGGTCCAACGCCAATTGGGTGCGGATTGCCGCCTTGCTTGCGGAGCGCGGCCTACTGGTGCTGCTGCCTTGGGGCAGCGCAGCGGAGAAAAGCAATGCCGAGCAATTGGCCAGCCAAATGAGTAATGCGCGCGTGCTGCCTAAGTTGCCCTTGATGGAAGCCGTGTTGCTGGCACAGCGGGCCGCTTTGGTGGTCGGTGTCGATACCGGTTTGACGCATATTGCGGCTGCCTTCAACCGCCCGACCATCGAACTGTACTGTGATTCGCCGCGCTGGAAAACCGAAGGCAATTGGTCGCCGCAGATCATCAACCTGGGGGAAATCGGCATGCCGCCGACGGTGGAGCAGGTAGCACAGGCAATCGACACGCTGGAGGCATGGGTCGAGTGGCGGAAGGCAGCAGGAGTCGAACCTACCCGGGAGTGACTGGCACCCCCACCGGGTTTGAAGCCCGGCCGCATCACCGGATACGTATGCCTTCCTTGCTGCGCTATCTTATCCTGATTCACAATTTCTACGCTATCAGAACCAGTCCAGGCCGCCGCCGCGCAACACATGCGCATCACGCAAGCGTCGGGTATAACCTATACGATCAAAAAATTCCAGGATCTGAATCGCGCGCTTGCGCCCGAGGCCGGTGGCGTCGCGCCAGCTTGCCGCATTCACGCCGGCCGCCGGAGGTCCGGTTGCCGTCTCTCGCTGCGCTATCAGAGTGGCCATCAGCGCAGCCAGTCCGCGCATGCGCTCATGGTGATAAAACAGATCTCGCTCAACCTGATAAACCAATCCTTGCCGCAGCAATTTTCGCAACAGCTGGCGTACCTGTTCCTCTGGCAGCGCATGGATCCGCGCCAGGTCGCGCACCCAAGGCGGATCGAAGCCCGCTGCCGCCAGTTCGGGCAGCAATTGCTGCGCCAGGAGCTGTTCGCTTTCTGACAGTGCTATCGCATGCTGCGGCAGGTGCAGCCATGCGCCGCTGCGCTGTAGCGTGCCTTCTTCGATGAGAGATGCCAGGACTGTCAGCCACAACGCGTTATCCAGCGTCGGCTGCGCCATGCGCCGCAGGCGTCCGCTGTCGACGCCTTGTTCGTCGGGAAAGCGCACATGAGAATCCGTGACTGCGTTGACTGCGCATGTTTTCAAGGATTGCCATTGAGCGGACAGCATGACAAATTTATCCTGCTCGGATGCGCCGGTGACGATGGTCTGTGCATCCGGCGGCAGCGGTAATGCGTCCGCCGGCAAGCCGGTGAGCTGCATCAGCGCCGACAGGCGCAAGCCGTCGGGCGAAGCTGCTTGCAGCAGGGGACCGAGGCCAGCGCCGTTCAGCATTTGTTCGATCGCATCAAGCCAGGCCCGCCGTTGCGATGCGCGTCGCTTTCTGGCGGGCGCGGCCGGGTCGAGTACGTGGCCGCCGCCGATGGTCATGCTGGCTTGTGCATTGCGGACAATAAAGCGGTCACCCGGCGTCGCGCAGACCGGTGACGCAAACAGTAGCTGCACCCGGCAGCGATCGCCAGCGCTCAGCGCATTCTCTTCCAGCAGCGTGAGGTGAACAAGCTGATGCAGGGTGCCGAGATGTACATGTAGAGGGGAGCGATTGCGCAGCACCAGGCCGGCGCTGGCAGACAGCTGTAATTCCACGTCAATCCGTGTGGATGGCGTGAATGCACGGGCGTCCGCCAGCCAGTCGCCGCGCCGGATGGCGTCCTTGTCGATGCCGCTCAGGTTGAGGGCACAGCGTTGGCCGGCGCTGCCGCTGGCGGCGGGGCGGTTTTGCACGTGCAGGCTGCGTACACGGACAATGTCGCCGGCCGGCATCAGCACCAGCCGATCGCCGCTGTGGACCTGACCGGAGAAAACGGTGCCGGTAACCACCGTGCCGTGCCCGGGCAGGGTGAAGACGCGGTCTATCGCCAGCCGGAACAGTCCGTCGGCGCGGCGTGGCGGCATGCTCTGGGCGACGCCATGTAGATGCTGCTGCAAGGCGGCAGTTCCGTTATCCTTCGGCAGGTTTGCCGCCACGGGAAAAATCGGGATGCCGGCCAGGGTGGCGCCGGCCAGCAGAGCTTGAATCTCGGCTGTGACTCCGGCGACGCGCGCCGAATCGACGCGGTCGATCTTGGTCAAGGCGACGGCGCCAGCCTTAACGCCCAGCCATTGCAGGATTTCCAGGTGTTCGCGGGTCTGCGGCATGACGCCGTCGTCGGCGGCGATCACTAGCAAGGCGAAATCGATGCCGGAGGCGCCCGCCACCATGGTGTGCACCAGGCGCTCGTGCCCGGGAACGTCGATGAAACCCAGCACTTCGCCATTCGACAGCGCGGTGTAGGCATAGCCTAGCTCAATCGAAATGCCGCGTTCCTGTTCTTCCTTGAGGCGGTCGGTGTTGACGCCGGTTAGCGCCTTGATCAACGTGGTCTTGCCATGATCGATATGGCCGGCGGTGCCGACGATCATAGGGAGAAATCCTGCAGTTGCGCGGTGAAGCTCGCCTCATCCTGCTGTTCCAGGCAGCGGCAATCCAGCCACAGGGCGTCGTTGGCGATGCGCCCGATCACCGGTCGTGGCAGTTGCCGCAGCGCCTGCTCCAGCTTGTCCAGCGCGCGGCCGTGGCGTTTGCCGCCGGCGTTGTCAGCGCGCAGCACCAGGCCGTAGCTCGGCAGCTGGTCGACCGGCAAGGCGCCGCTGCCGATCTGGCTGGACATTGCTTCAGATGACACCGTATAGCGGTTTGCCAGCACACTTTGCAAGAGCGGCAGCAAGCGTTCTGCCTGCTCCCTTATCTGCGCTTGTGGTCGTGTCAGCAGGCGCAGGGTGGTCAGCCGTTCGGCCAGGAATTCCGGCGCCAGATACAGCCGCAGCACCGGTTCCAGCGCGGCCAGGGTCAGCTTGCCGACGCGCAGTGCGCGTTTCAGCGGATTTTTCTTGATGCGTGCAATCAGGTCGGCGCGGCCGACGATGATGCCGCATTGCGGTCCGCCCAGCAGCTTGTCGCCGCTGAACGTGACCAGATCGGCGCCTTGACGGATGGTTTCGCGTACGGTGGTTTCGTTGGGTAGACCCCACTGCGCCAGGTCCAGCAGCGTGCCGCTACCGAGATCGACCGTCACGGCGATGCCGTGCGGCCGTGCCAATTCCGCCAGCGTGGCGACGTCGACACTGCTGGTGAAGCCGCTGATGGCGTAATTGCTGCAATGGATTTTCATCAGCATGGCGCTGCGGGCGCTGATGGCGTTGGCGTAATCGGCCGGATGGGTGCGGTTGGTGCTGCCGACTTCGACCAGCTTTGCGCCGGCGCGCTGCATGATGTCAGGCACCCGGAAGGCGCCGCCGATTTCCACCAGTTCGCCGCGCGAGACGATGACTTCCTTCCTTTGCGCCAGCGCATTCAGCATCAGGAATACCGCGGCGGCGTTATTGTTGACGACGGTCACGGCTTCGGCGCCGGTGAGTTCGCGCAAGACATCTTCGACCAGACTGTCGCGGTCCCCGCGGCCACCGGTTTCCAGATCGAATTCAAGATTGCCAGGTGAAGTCAGGGCGCTCACCACTGCCTGCACCGCTTCGTCCGGCAGTAGCGCGCGTCCCAAGTTAGTGTGCAAGACGGTGCCGCTGAGATTGAACAGCGCGCGCAAGTGCAAGCGGCTGGCCTCAGTCAGTTGCTTTCCAAGCGTGGCGCACAGCAGGGGTTCCTCGATCTCGCTGGCAGGCAGTTTTCCGGTCAGGGCCTTTGCTCTGAGGGCATCCAGGTGTTTGCGCAGCGTGGCGGTCACTTGGGTACGGCCATACTGTGCCAGCAAGGGCTGAACCTGCGGCAGATTCAGAACCCGGTCCACCGAGGGGATGTTGCTGGCGGCAGCCAGGGACGGATTGCTCAAAGGGTTCGCTCCTGACATTCAATCCTCCGCCGCTTGCCACAGCAAGGGATTGCCCTGGCGCCGTGCGTAGACGGTTTCCGCCATCAGCAGGTCTAGCGTCAGGCTTGCCAGGTCGTCGGCCAAGGGTTCCAGGTAAGGATCTTTTTCCTGGTAAAAAATCTTCAGCCAGCTGTGGCATTCATCGCAGGTCTCGGCTTTGATGGCTGCCGCGCCGGGCGCCTGCTCGTCTTCTATGGATTGATAGGCGATCCCTTTGGTGGAATCGCAATACGCGCACTTGATGCGCACCATGTGCCATTCGGCGGCGCACATGCCGCATTGCAGGTAGCGATGACCCTGCGACTGGCCATCCATCCGCACTACGCTGGCCACGGGCATGGAACCGCAGCATGGGCACAGGCCGGGGCTGTCGAGCAAGGGCACGTCGCGGATCTCGAAACGCGTCACCAGATCGCTGCAGATCACCTGCAAGGCAGCAGTGTAGAACGGTGCGCTGGCGGGATCGACCAGTTCATTATTGCGCCGCAGGATGGCTTCCGCCTGGCTGTCGCGCTGGTTGGCGCCGGTGCGCTGGATGCGCTCTATCAGCTGCGTCAGTTCCGGCGGCAGGCCGCTGAGCTTGGCGAGCTGTTCCAGCAACTGATCCAGCACTGTCTGCCAGTGAGGACTGCGCACTTGGTCCGTGGCCAGGATCAGTGGCATCAGATGCGTCTGGGCCAAGTTGGTGCGCGCTTGCTCGCGGGCATGGCTGTCCGGTTCGCCGCGCAAACCGTTCAATGCCTGCTGCTGGGCTCGCGCCAGCGATGCCATCAGGTTCAGGTAAGCGCCGATAGGATTGCCCGCCGCCAGCTGTTTCAGGCGCTGCGCCCGGTCGCTGAAAAGACTGGCGCGTTGCGGTAAGCGGACGCGTGGAATCGCGTTGTGATCCAGTGCTTCGATTTCGCCTGGTTCAAGGATACGTTGCAAGGTATTTCCTTTTTTCGCAGCAATCGGCAAAGCCTGGAAAGGCGTGCCGCTGTTTATTGTCGTGAATTACCTTGTGAAACACAAGCTGTCCAGCCAGCTTAATTATCTTGCAAGAATTGTGCAACTGATTTTACTCTCCAGTCATTTTACGATACCAGTCGGCGTGATGCTTGCGTGCCCAGGCGCGGCTGACCGTGCCGCGCGTCATGGCGCCGACCGTGCCTTTGACCCAGATGGCGGCATAGATATGCACCACGATGCCGGCGATGAGGACAAAGCCGCACAGCGCATGCAGCACTACCGCAAGCCGGATCACAAAGATCGGGAACAGCCAGGAGAACCAGGCACGCCAGATGACGATGCCGGACAGCAGCAAGCCCGCCATGCAGGCGATCATCACCCAGAACAGCATTTTCTGGCCGCCGTTGTAGCGGCCTACCGGCGGCAGGCTTTCTTCGCGGTTGTTGATGACGTCGCCGACATTTTTCAGCCAGTCGATGTCATTCTTCTCGATCAGGTTGTGGCGCCAGAAACGCAGCGCCAGCAGCGCAAAGCAGACAAACATCAGCAGCCCGATGAAGGGGTGCAGGATGCGGGTCCAGGGGCCGCCGCCCAGCACAAAGCTGAGCCAGAACATGGAAGGATGGAACAAGGCCAGGCCGGACAGCGCCAGCACCACGAAGGTGATGGCGACCAGCCAGTGATTGATGCGTTCACCGGCGTTGTAGCGGACGATCTTGTCTTTGCTTGTATCTCGGTCGGGCTGGTTCATGGTGGCAGATCCTGTGCGTTGATGTTGGGATCGTTCGCATTGTTCTCGGGCGCCTTGGGCAATGCAGCGTGCCGGGATGCACCGGCCTCTTCCTCTTCCGCCGCCTTGTCTTCTTCCGTGACTTCGTTCGGGCCGACCTTGATGTAGTGGAAGAAGCCGGCCAGCGCGGTCATGGCGATGCCGGCCAGCGCCAGCGGTTTGGCGACGCCTTTCCACAGACCGACCAGCGGGCTGATGCGCGGATTGTCGGGCAAGCCGTGATACAGCGACGGCTTGTCGGCATGGTGCAGCACATACATCACATGGGTGCCTCCGACGCCTGGCGGATCGTACAAGCCGGCTTGCGCAAAACCGCGTTCCTTGAGGTCGACGATGCGTTCCGCTGCGTGCTCCTTCATGTCTTCCTTGGTGCCGAAGACGATGGCGCCGGTCGGGCAGGTCTTGACGCAGGCCGGTTCCTGGCCGACCGCAATCCGGTCCGAGCACAGCGTGCACTTGTAGGCCTTGTTGTCTTTCTTGGAAATGCGCGGCACGTCGAACGGGCAACCGGTCACGCAATAGCCGCAGCCGATGCAGTTTTCTTCATGAAAATCGACGATACCGTTGTTGTACTGGACAATCGCACCCGGCGACGGACAAGCCTTGAGGCAGCCCGGATCTTCGCAGTGCATGCAGCCATCCTTGCGGATCAGCCATTCCAGGTTGCCGTCGGGATTTTCGTACTCGGAAAAGCGCATCACGGTCCACGAGTGTTCCGTCATGTCGGGGGGATTGTCGAGCACGCCGACGTTGACGCCGACCTCGTCGCGCAGATCGTTCCACTCCATGCATGCGGTCTGGCAGGCTTTGCAGCCTATGCATTTGGTGACATCGATCAGCTTGGCGACGGTGCCGGTCACTGGGACCCGCACGCCGGGCGGCGGCGTGGTGGTGGCGGAAACGCGTTTGATATCGAGGGATTGCAGGGCCATGGCTTCTCCTATGCTTTCTCAACCTTGACCAGGAACGACTTGAATTCCGGTGTTTGCGAATTGCCATCCCCCACGCCCGGCGTCAGCGTGTTGGCGAGATAGCCCGGTTTGGTCAGGCCTTTGAATCCCCAATGGATAGGGATGCCGACGTGATGCACAGGTTTGCCTTCGATCGTCATTTTCTTGATGCGCTTGGTCACCACGGCGACAGCGACAATGTGGCCGCGCTTGGAGCTGACCTTGACCCGCTCACCGGCCACCACCCCGACTTCCTTCGCCAGGTCCTCGCCGATTTCGACAAACTGCTCGGGCTGGATGATAGCGTTGAGATGGGCGTGCTTGGTCCAGTAATGGAAATGCTCGGTGAGCCGATAAGTGGTGCCAACGTGCGGGAAGGCGTCGGCCTTGCCGAACATGGCGCGGTCGTCCGGGAATACGCGTGCGCCCGGATTGCTGGTCGCCGCCGGATTCTTCGGAAACAGCGGGTTGTAGCCGACCGGTGTTTCAAACGGTTCGTAGTGCACCGGGAACGGTCCCTCCGCCATGCCGGCCTTGGCAAAGAAGCGTGCCACGCCTTCCGGATTCATGATGAACGGTCCCATGCCGCCGGCAGGGGCTTCATCCACCTTGAAATCTGGAACGTCGACGCCGCCCCATTTTTGGCCGTTCCAACCGATCAGCTTGCGCCTGGCGTCGAACGGCTTGCCATTGAGGTCGCAAGAAGCGCGGTTGTACAGGATACGGCGGTTGGCCGGCCACGCCCAGGCCCAGTTGAGGGTCTGGCCGATGCCGGTCGGGTCCGAGTTGTCGCGGCGCGCCATCTGGTTGCCGGCTTCGGTCCAGCAACCGGCGAAGATCCAGCAGCCGCAGGCAGTGCTGCCGTCGTCGCGGAGTTCGGCAAAACCGGCCACCTGCTCGTTTTTCTTGCGTACGATCTTGCTGGCATCTTTGGGATCGGCCAGGTCGCTCAGCGCGCGGCCGTTGTACTCCTTGGCCAGCTCTTCCGCGGTCGGGCTTTCCGGATTGGCGTAAGGCCAGGAAAGCTTGACGATGGGATCGGGATACTTGCCGCCATCGGCCGCATACATCTTGCGCATTTTCAGGAACAGGGTCGACATGATTTCCAGGTCGCTGCGCGCCTCGCCCGGTGGTTCCGCGCCTTTCCAGTGCCATTGCAGCCAGCGGCCGGAATTGACCAGGGAACCGTCTTCTTCGGCGAAGCAGGTAGTGGGCAGGCGGAACACTTCGGTCTGTATCTGGCTCGGGTCGACATCGTTGAACGCGCCATAGTTCTTCCAGAACTCGGAAGTCTCCGTGGCGAGCGGATCCATGACGACCAGGAACTTCAGCTTGGCCAGGCTGGCGCCGATCTTGCCCTTGTCCGGCGCCGCCGCCAGCGGGTTGAAGCCCTGCGCGATATAGCCGTTGACCTTGCCTTGCTTCATCAGCTCGAATACCTGCAGCATGTCGTAGGGCTTGTCCAGCTTGGGCAGGTAGTCGTAGGCCCAGTTGTTGTCCGCGGTGGCGGCATCGCCCCACCAGGATTTCATCAGGCTGACGTGGAATTTGCCGTAGTTCTGCCAGTAACTCAGCTGGTTGGGACGCAGCGGCTTGCTGGCGCGGGCGGCGATGTACTTGCCGAAATCCTGTTCGGATTCCGACGGCAGCGTCATGTAGCCCGGCAGCAGGTTGGTCATCAGTCCGAGATCGGTCAGGCCCTGGATATTCGAATGGCCGCGCAGGGCATTCATGCCGCCGCCGGCGATGCCGATATTGCCAAGCAGCAGTTGCACCATGGCGCCGGTGCGGATGATCTGCGAACCGATCGAGTGCTGGGTCCAGCCGAGCGCATACAAGATGGTGCCGGCGCGCGTCGGCGAGGCGGTGGAGGCCAGCATCTCGCACACTTTCAGGAATTTATCCTTGGGCGTGCCGCACACGCTTTCCACCATCTCCGGCGTGTAGCGCTCGTAGTGATGCTTCATCAGGTTGAAGACGCAACGCGGATGCGCCAGGGTCGGATCGGTCTTTACAAAACCGTCTTCGCCCAGTTCATAATCCCAGGTGGTCTTGCTGTAGTTGTGCTTGTCCGCGTTGTAGCCCGAAAAAATGCCATCCTCGAAAGTGAAGTCTTCACGCACGATGAAGCTGAAGTCAGTGTAGTTCTTGACGTACTCGTGCTGGATCTGGTCCTTTTCCAGCAGGTAGCGGATGACGCCGCCCAGGAAAATGATGTCGGTGCCGGTACGGATGGGCGCATAGAAATCCGCCACCGAGGCCGAGCGCGTGAAGCGCGGATCGACCACGATCAGCTTCGCCTTGTTATGCGCCTTGGCTTCGGTCACCCATTTGAAACCGCATGGATGGGCCTCGGCTGCATTGCCGCCCATGATGAGAATTACATCCGCATTCTTGATGTCGACCCAATGATTCGTCATCGCTCCACGGCCAAACGTCGGGGCAAGACCTGCCACCGTCGGACCGTGTCAGACACGCGCCTGGTTGTCGAACGCGAGCAGCCCGAGGCTGCGCATGGTTTTATGGGTCAGGTAGCCGACTTCATTGCTGCTGGCCGAGGCTGCCAGCATGCCCGTGGTCAGCCAGCGGTTGACGGTCAGGCCCTCCGGCGTCTTTTCCACGAAATTGGCGTCGCGATCCTGTTTCATCAGGGTAGCGATGCGGCTCAGGGCATCGTCCCACGACATGCGCTTCCATTCTTTCGAACCGGGCGCCCGGTATTCCGGGAACTGCAGGCGGCTGGGGCTGTGCACAAAATCCAGCAGGGACGCGCCCTTGGGACAGAGCGTGCCGCGGTTGACCGGATGGTCCGGGTCGCCTTCGATATGGATGATGCTGGCTTTGGCATTCTTGGCGCCGTCGCCGAGGCTGTACATCAGGATTCCGCAACTGACCGAGCAGTAGGGGCAGGTGTTGCGGGTTTCGACGCTGCGCGTCAGCTTGTAGCTGCGGACTTCCGCCAGCGCGGGCGCCGGTGAAAACCCCATGAGCGCCAGGCTCGAGCCCGCCAGGGTAGCGCCAGTGGTCCTGAGGAACTGGCGCCGCGACATGTGAACCATGGGTAGACCTCTCTTTGTGCATTAATGCCAAACAGCGTTCCGAACATGCGGTTTTATTATAGGATGGATTATTGTTTGCCAACAGAAGGAAATGTTGCTCCTCTGCCGCAATGACAATTTATCAAATCCGTACCGGTAAGTTTATAGTTAATTAATTGATAATTATAGCCTGATCCGGTAGATGCTGTGGTTCACGCCGCCATGGCAACGCGGCATAATACGGCCATGGAACAACAAATCATCGAAATCGATATTGCCGACTGGCAGATCAACACGCCCAACTCAGCCTGGATTTCCGCGCTGGAGGCTGGCAAAGTCCTGTATTTCCCGCATCTGAGCTTTGCCTTCACGGCCGACGAGCAGCGCTTCCTGACGCCGGCCATCCGCGATCCCAAGAGCCGCAACATCAGCCTCGACGCCAACGGCAAGCTGAAGGGCGCGCTTGGCGATACGGCTGAGCAGGCTGCGCTAGCCAAGATGATCGGACGTTTCCGCAGCCAGGCGCAGCAACTGATCCATTCGCTGCTGCCGGCGTATGCCGACGCCCGCAGCGAACTGCGCATGGCCCCTACCAGCTACCGGCCGATGCAGGTGGAAACCCGCGCCCAGTCCTGGCGCGCCGATGACCGCCGTCTGCATGTCGATGCTTTCCCTTCGCGCCCGAATTACGGCGAGCGCATCCTGCGCGTGTTTGCCAATGTCAATCCGGAAGGCGTGCCGCGCGTCTGGCGCGTCGGCGAGCCGTTTGAAGATGTCGCCCAGCGCTTCCTGCCGCGCGTAAAGGCGTATTCGCGCTGGCAGGCGCAGGCGCTGAACGCGCTGCATGTCACCAAATCCCTGCGTAGCGAATATGATCATCTGATGTTGCAGCTGCACGACGCCATGAAGTCCGATCCGGACTACCAGAAAAATGGTCCGCAAGTGACCCAGCCGTTTGCGGCCGGATCGGTGTGGGTCTGTTTTTCCGACCAGACGCCGCACGCAGTGATGGCCGGCCAGTTCATGATGGAACAAACCTTGCACCTGCCGGCAGCCAAGCAATACGACCCAGGCGCCAGTCCGCTGGCGATCCTGCGGCGCCTGACCGGCCGCGCGCTGACCGAATGAAGGCTGCAGTGGGGTTTGATGCGGGCCGGGCCTGGCGCATCCGTTTGCTGTATTCCGCAGTGTGGTGGCTGGCGATGCCGATGGTGTTGCTGCGCCTGTGGCGGCGTGGCGGCAAGGAACCGGGCTACCGCCAGCATGTGGCAGAGCGCATCGGTTTTTATCCGCCTTTGCCGGCGCCGCTGGCCGCGTCCAGGTTCATCTGGGTGCACGCGGTCTCGGTGGGCGAGACGCGCGCGGCCGAGCCCTTGATCAAGGCCTTGCTCGACGCCTATCCCGACCATGCGATTCTGCTGACGCACATGACCGCGACCGGACGCGAGACCGGCAAGCAGCTGTTCGGACAGTCGCCGCGCGTGCTGCAGTCCTTTCTGCCTTACGACACCGGCTGGATGGCGGCCCGCTTCCTGCGCCATTTCTCACCTTGCCTGTGCGTGCTGATGGAAACCGAAGTGTGGCCGAACCTGATCGTCCAGTGCGGACGCTACCAGGTGCCGGTAGTGCTGGCCAATGCGCGCCTGTCGGAGCGTTCCTTACGGCGTGGCAAGCGCTTCGCCACGCTGATGACAGAAGCCGCCAGCGGCATGTCGTGCGTTGGTGCACAAACCGATGCCGACGCCGGACGCTTGCGGCAACTGGGCGGCAGCAATGTGCAAGTCACCGGCAACCTGAAATTCGACGTCACGCCGGCGCCGGCTATGCTGGCGTTGGGAGCGGCGTTGGGCGCGCAGATCGGCCAGCGTTCGGTGCTGCTCTGCGCCAGCACCCGCGAAGGCGAGGAAGAGCTGATTCTTGCCGCATTGTCCAAGCGCTTGCAAGACCCCGATGCAGCCAGCGCGCTGCCGCCGGACCTGCTGCTGGTGATCGTGCCGCGCCATCCCCAGCGTTTTGACGAGGTGGCGGCGCTGGCGACGGCGAAAGGCTTGTCACCCTTGCGCCGCAGCAGCCTGGGCCAGCAGCCGCTGCCGGCCCAGGCCAAGGTGCTGGTGGGCGATTCCATGGGCGAGATGTTCGCCTATTACGCCATGTGCGATGTGGCTTTCATCGGCGGCAGTCTGTTGCCCATGGGTGGACAGAACCTGATCGAAGCGTTCGCGGTCGGCAAGCCGGTACTGATCGGCCAGCACACTTTCAATTTTTCCGATATTACCGAACAGGCGATCGCTGCCGGCGCGGCGCAGCGGGTGAGCGACGTCGACCATATGCTGGACGCGGCCTTCCAGCTGCTGCAGAGCGACCCGCAACGGCAGGCCATGGGCCAGCACGCCATCCAGTTCGCACAGCAGCATCGTGGCGCCACGGCGCGCACCATGATGTTGCTGGCGCCATTTATCAAGGCTCGTTGAACATGCATGCCACTGTCATTGCCACCAAAGTCATCAGCAGCCTGCTGCTGTTGCCCGCCAGTCTGATCTTGCTGTGCATCGTCGGCATGTTCTTGCGGCGCAGCTATCCTAGCGTTGCCATGGTCGTCAGTTTCACCTCTTTGCTGCTGCTTCTCGTGCTGAGTACGGAAGTGGGAGCCTTGCTGCTGGCAGGACCGCTCGAGCGACGAGTGCCGGCATTGGAAGCGAGCGCAGGTGGCGGCGCGCAGGCGATAGTCATACTGGGTGGTGGCCGCGTAAGCAATGCTCCTGAATACAATGGCGAAGACATGCCCAACTATCAGACCCTGGCGCACTTGCGCTACGGCGCCAGGCTGCAACGCCAGACCGGTTTGCCGGTCTTGGTGTCCGGCGGCATGCCGGATGGTTCACGCGTGTCGGAAGCGGTGCTGATGGCAAACAGCTTGCAGGAAGATTTTGCGGTGCCGGTGAAATGGCGTGAAGAAGTGTCGGACGATACTGCCCAGAATGCGAAGTTCTCTGCCGCCATTCTGCGGCAGGCCGGCATCAGGAAAATCTTGCTGGTGACGGATGCCTTGCACATGTCGCGCGCGCAGATGATGTTCGTGCAGGCTGGGCTTGAGGTGGTGATTGCACCGACTATATTTTTCAGCCACGAGCGGCTTACTCTGAGGAATTTTTTGCCATCCGGGGAAGGCTTGCGGCGTAGTGATTACGCTATGCATGAATGGCTGGGAATACTGTGGTTCAAGCTGCGCGCAGCTCAACCGCAGCCAAACGGCGAGGTTGCGGCCGCCAGCTGATTTGCGTTTACCCGCAGCAAACAGAAACGCCGCATTTGTGCGGCGTTTTTTTATGGCTATACGCCCACTCACTCTGTGTCAATACTGATAAGCCATATTGCGTGACCATCGATCCGGCAGCGCCTTTTTCCTCGTCGTGGTAAGTTGTCATCGACAGTTCATTTGGAAAAACCATCGTATGTCTACCAGAAAGACATCGCTGCCCGGTTTCGATTCCCAGCAAAGGCCGACAGACCGCTTGCTTTTCGCCGTTTTACCTGAGAAGCCTGCTGTTGCACGTATCGAGCAGCTTACTCACGCATTGTGCCGTGAGCATGACTTGCGCGGCGCCGCGGTGCATGCCGAACAGCTGCACATTACTCTGGTGATACTGGGCGAATATTGGGGAGTGCCGCCTGATTTGCTTGCTGCCGCGACCAGTGCTGCTTCACAGATTTCCCAGTCGGCGTTTAAAGTCCGCTTCGACTATGTCCAGACCTTCCGCAACAAATCCCGCACGACAGGAAATTATCCCGTTGTTCTGTGCGGCGATGAGGGCCTCATCGGTTTGGAGACTCTGCATCAAGATCTGACAGGCAGATTGCGCAATCTTGGCTTTAAGGGCATCTCGGCAAGCCTTACACCCCACGTGACCATGCTGTATGAGCCCGAGCCAGTTCCCAGCCATGCTGTAGCGGCAGTCGAGTGGACGGCGCATGAATTCGTGTTGTTACGCCGTCATATCAACCAGTATCTTCCTTATTCCATTTTAGGCCAGTGGCCCTTGCAGAAGGTTTCCTGGGCGCCGTAGTGATCAGTCAAGCGCCGTTTCCAGAACTGGCGACATATCCTTTTGCGTGCTACGGGAGCGCCCAATAAAAACGCCGCACAAGTGCGGCGTTTTTCATTACATCAGTGCGTTGGCTGCATCCAGGTCAGGATTTCGCCGCTACCACGGTATTTTCATTCAAGCCGCCGCCCAGCGAACGGTACAGGTCGATCGCATTGTTCAAGCGCAGCTGCCGCGTCTGAATCAAGGCTTGCTGCGCCGTGAACAGGTCACGCTGCGCATTCAGGCGGTCGGTGGAACTGGCGATGCCGTTCTTGTAGCGCAGATCGGTCAGTTTCACGCGTTCTTCCTGGGCCTTGACGTAAGCATCCTGCGCTGCCAGCTGTTCATCCAGCGTGCTGCGGGCAACCAGCGCATCGGAGACTTCCCGGAATGCGCTCTGGATGGTTTTTTCGTAGTTGGCGATCGCCAGATTCTTGCGAATCTCGCTCAGCGACAGGTTGACGCGGTTGCGTCCGCCTTCAAAGATCGGCAGCGTCAGTTGCGGCACAAACGACCAGGTGCGGCTGCCCGCCGAGAACAGGCTGCCCAGCGAAGTGCTGGAATTGCCGATGCCGGCGGTCAGTGAAATGGTCGGGAAAAAGGCGGCGCGGGCAGCGCCGATATTCGCGTTGGCCGAGCGCAGCTGCTGCTCTGCCTGGCGGATATCGGGACGGCGGTTCAGCAAATCGGACGGCAGGCCGGCCGGAATCTCGCTGACGATCTTTTCATCCGACAGCGATTGCGACGCCGGCAGTTCGCCTAGCGGCTTGCCGACCAGAAGCACCAAGGCATTGGTCGCCTGGCCGCGCTGGCGCACCAGCGTGGCCAGCGAGACGCGTGCCGATTGCACCAGCGTTTCCGAGTTGCGCAGATCCAGCGCCGAGGAGGCGCCGACGTCAAAACGCATCTTGTCCAGCTTGTAGTCGTCCAGGCGGCTGTCCAGCGTCTGCTGCGCCAGCTGCTGCTGTTCGGCATACGACTGTTCCGTCAGATAAGCCTGGGCGACTTGCGAAATCAAGCTGATTTGCGCCGATTGCTTTGCTTCTTCGGTGGCCAGGTAACTCGCCAGAGCCGCATCTTTCAGACTGCGCACGCGGCCGAAGAAGTCCAGCTCGAACGCTGTCATGTTCAAGCCCACTGAGTAGGCAGTGCCCACCGCAGGCTGGCCAGGAACCAGCTGATCCGCGGCTGTGCGGCCACGGGTGCGGCTGAAGTTGCCGTTGAAATTCGGCAGCGCATCGGCCGCGGTGATGTCGTACTGCGCCCGTGCTTCCTCGATGTTCAAGGCCGCTGTGCGCAGGTCGCGGTTGTTTTCCAGCGCGGAAGCGATCAGCGCTTGCAGGCGCTGGTCAGGGAAGAAATCGCGCCAGCCGAGTTCCACCGCATCGAATTGCACCTTGCCGTCGGCGGCAGCCGGATAGCTGCCGGCGACCGGCGCCTCCGGCCGCACGTAGGTCGGCGCCATGGTGCAACCCGAGAGCACGCCTGCCAGCAGCAGGACGCTGGTCAGATGCTTGGGTAAAAACGCCGTAGTTGCCATCGCAGTTGCCCTATTAAACATGCTGATTCTCCACATCTATTTTTTTGTTGGCGTCGTGCAGTCTTTGCTGGCGTTCGCTGCCCTTGAAGAACTTGCGCACCACCACGAAGAACACCGGCACCAGGAACACCGCCAGTACTGTCGCAGTGATCATGCCGCCCATGACGCCGGTACCGATGGCGCGTTGGCTGCCTGAACCGGCGCCGGTCTTGATCGCCAGCGGCAAGACGCCGAGGATGAACGCAAACGAAGTCATCAGGATCGGACGGAAACGCAGGTGGACTGCTTCCAGCGTCGCTTCGATCAGGCCCTTGCCTTCGGCTTGCAGGTCTTTGGCGAACTCGATAATCAGAATCGCATTCTTGGCCGACAAGCCGACCACGGTAATCATACCGACCTTGAAGTAGACGTCGTTCGGCATGCCGCGCAAGGTAACCCCCAGCAGGGCGCCGAGAATACCTAGCGGCACCACCAGCATCACTGCCAGCGGAATCGAAGTGCTTTCATACAGGGCCGCCAGCACCAGGAACACGGCGATCAGCGACAGCAGGTACAGCATCGGCGCTTGCGAACCGGAAGTCTTTTCTTCCAGCGACTGGCCGGTCCATTCGAAGCCGAAGCCTGGCGGCAGCTTGGCGGTCAGCGCTTCCATTTCATCCATCGCTTCACCGGTACTGTGGCCAGGCGCTGCGCCACCGGAAATTTTCATGGCCGGATAGCCGTTATAGCGCGACAGCTGCACCGGCCCCTTGATCCATTCAGAGGTGGTGAACGACGAGAACGGCACCATGGTGCCCTGGGTGTTCTTGACATACAGCCTGGCCAGGTCTTCCGGCTGCAGACGTTGCGGCGCATCTGCCTGCACGATCACGCGTTGCTGACGACCTTGGTTCGGGAAGTCATTGACGTAGGAAGAACCCAGCGCGGTCGACAGCGTGCTGTTGATGGCGCTGAACGATACGCCCAGTGCATTCGCCTTGTCGCGGTCGATATTGAGCTGCAGCTGCGGCGAATCTTCCAGGCCTTCAGGACGCACGCCAGCCAGGATCTTGCTCTGCGATGCCATGCCCAGGATCTGGTTACGCGCTGCGGTCAATGCAGCATGTCCTTGTCCCGAACGGTCTTGCAGACGGAAGGTGAAGCCGGTGGCGTTACCCAGTTCCGGGATCGGCGGCGGGTTCAGCGGATAGACGATGGCGTCCTTGATTTGCGAGAACACGCCAAATGCCTTGCCGGCAATCGCATCGGCCGATTCGGCAGGTCCGCGTTCGCTCCAGTCCTTCAGCGGGGTGAATACCAGGCCGGCATTCTGGCCGTTGCCGGAGAAGCTGAAGCCGGTAATCGCCACCACATTGGCGACCGCAGGCAGCTTACCGTAATAGGCTTCGATCTGCTTGATCACTTCCAGGGTGCGGTTGCTGCTGGCGCCGGCAGGCAACTGCACGTTGGTGACGATGTAGCCCTGGTCTTCGCTCGGCAGGAACGATGCTGGCAGACGGGTGTACAGCAAGCCCACGCAGATCAGGATCGCGCCATACACCAGCAGATAGCGGCCGGTCTTGCCCAGCATCTTGGCGACGAAACCCTGATAGCTGTTGGTGGTAGCGTTGAACTTGCGGTTGAACCAGCCGAAGAAGCCGGTTTTCTCGTGATGATGACCTTTTTCCACCGGTTTAAGGATGGTGGCGCACAGCGCCGGCGTCAGCGTAAATGCCATCAATACCGAGAACACCATGGACGCCACCATCGACAGCGAGAACTGGCGATAGATCGCGCCCACCGCGCCGCTGAAGAAAGCCATCGGGATGAACACGGCGATCAGCACCAGGGTGATACCGATCAGCGCACCGGTGATCTGGCCCATTGCCTTGCGGGTTGCATCGCGCGGCGACAAGCCTTCTTCGCTCATGATGCGCTCGACGTTTTCCACCACCACGATCGCATCGTCGATCAGGATACCGATCGCCAGCACCATGCCGAACATGGTCAGCACGTTGATCGAGAAACCGAACAGCAGCAGCGTGGCAAACGTACCCATCAGCGCCACCGGCACCACGACGGTAGGAATCAGGGTGTAACGGATGTTTTGCAGGAACAGGTACATCACCAGGAACACCAGGATGATCGCTTCCACCAGGGTCTTGACCACTTCTTCAATCGAGATCTTGACGAATTTCGAGGTGTCGTAAGGGATCTCGTAAGTGACGCCGGCAGGGAAGTACTTGGACAGCTCTTTCATCTTGGCTTTGACGGCTGTCGCGGTGCCCAGGGCGTTAGCGGTCGGCGATAGCTGCACGCCGACGAAGGAAGTCGGCTTGCCGTCGAGACGGCCGGCAGTGGCGTAAGACTGGCCGCCGATTTCGATGCGCGCAACATCGCGCAGACGGACGATGGAACCATCCGAATTGGCACGCAGCTGGATCTTGCCGAATTGTTCGACAGTATTCAGCTGGCCGGTAGCGACCACGGTGGCAGAAATCTGCTGGCTGCCTGGGCTAGGGAGATCACCCAGCGTACCGCCGGCGACCAGCGCATTTTGCGCGGTGATTGCGGCAGTGACATCTGCGGGAGTCAGACTCAGGCCAACCAGTTTGGCCGGATCGATCCAGATCCGCATGGCGCGTTCGGTACCGAACAGTTGTGCCTGGCCGACGCCTGGCACGCGTTTGATTTCATTGAGCACGTTACGCGACAGATAGTCGCCCAGCGCGATCGGGTCGAGCTTGCCGTCGCTCGATGAAAGACCGATGAACATCAGGAAGTTGCTGCGCGACTTGGTGACTTGCACGCCGTTCTGCGTAACCACCGCAGGCAACCGTGCTTCCACGCGTTTCAGGCGGTTCTGCACATCCACCGCGGCCAGGTCGGCGTTGGTTTCCGGCGAAAACGTCACGGTGATGGATACGGAGCCGTCGGCCTGGCTTTGCGATTCGATGTACTGCAAGCCGTCGGCGCCGTTCATTTCCTGTTCAATCAGGCTGGTAACGCTATCGTCGATGGTTTGCGCGGTAGCGCCGGGATAGGCTGCGCTGACGACAATCGTCGGCGGTGCAATCGAAGGATACTGGGCCACCGGTAATTGCGTGATCGCCAGAGCACCCCCGAGCAGGATGAATACGGCGAGCACCCACGCAAATACGGGGCGGTCGATGAAAAACTTGCCCATCAGTAGGCTCCTTATTTAGCTTTAGATGTTGAATCAGCTTGCGGAGCGGCGGGTGCGGCTGCAGTTGCTGCTTTAGCAGCTGCTGGTTGCCAAGGCGCTGGATTGACCACTGCGCCCGGTTTCACCTTTTGCAAACCGTCGACGATGACCTTGTCGCCAGCTTTCAAGCCTTCAGTGACGATCCATTTGTCGCCTTGCGCAGTATCGGCCTTGACCGGCTGCACGGATACCTTGTTGTCGGCACCGACCAGGAACACCGAGGCGCCGTTGAGGTCGCGCTGGACGGCCTGTTGCGGCACGGTCAGGGCGGACGCATTGACAGCCTGTTCAAGCTTGGCGCGCACGTACATACCCGGTAGCAGGCTGTGGTCCGGGTTAGGGAACTCGGCACGCAAGGTGACGGAGCCGGTATTCGGATCCACCGTCAGGTCGGAAAACAGCAGCTTGCCCGATTGCGGATAAGCATGGCCATCTTCTGTTTCCAGCGTGACCTTGGCTTGGCCCTGGCCGGCGTTTTGCAGCTGGCCGTTGCGCATCGCTTCCTGCAACTTCAGGATGTCGGTGCTGGACTGGGTCAGGTTGACGTAGATCGGATCGATCTGCTGCACGGTCGCCAACTGGGTGACTTCGCCCTGGCCGACCAGTGCGCCTTCGGTGACCAATGCCTTGCCGATGCGGCCGGAAATCGGCGAAGTCACGGTGGCGTAGCCCAGGTTCAGGCTGGCGGTTTCGCGCGCGGCCTTGGCCGAGGCGACATCTGCCGCGGCTTGCTTTTGTGCTGCCACGGTGTCGTCGTAATCCTGCTTGCTGACGGCGTTCACGTCGACCAGCGGTTTATAGCGCTGGGCCTTGAGTGTGGCGGTAGTCAGATTTGCCTCAGCCTTGGCCAGCGCTGCCTGTGCGCTGTCGTAGGTGGCGCGCAATGGCGCCGGATCGATCAGATACAGGGTCTGGCCGGCTTTGACGTCGCTGCCTTCGCGGAAAGTGCGTTTGAGCACGATGCCGGCGGCGCGAGCGCCGATCTGGGCGATGCGGGTGGCTTCCAGGCGGCCAGGCAATTCGGTGGTAAGAGCAAGCCGTTCCGGTGCGATGGTGACGATGGAAACGCCGGCTGGAGGTGGAGCACCTTGAGCATCCGGCTTTTTGCCGCAGGCGGCGACCGCGGACAATACCGCGACAGCCAGGGTGATACGCGTGAGACGACTGATAGAGCTAACTGAATTCATAAAATTCTCGCACGGTAATTGAGGAAAGACTGCAAATCTGACAGGTGACTCTGCTTCTGGAAATGACATAGGATATATAAGTAATTGCTTTGGTGCACCGGCGGCTCTGCCGGAAAGCGGGTTGAGCGGCCGGAATCCTGCTATTATACATACATGCACGAATGTATGTACTGGCTTGCGTAAATGCGGGTACCAAGTATGTGTTGCTATTTAATTACTTGCTGCGATTGCACAAAGTATCGTAACGGTTTGGAGGTCGGCTCAAAATGGCTAGAAGTACAAAAGAAGAAGCACTGGAAACGCGCGGTCGCATCTTGGATGCGGCCGCGGAGGTGTTTCATCAGCACGGCGTGGCGCGCACTACGCTGGCGGATGTCGCCAGCGCTGCCGACGTCACGCGCGGCGCTATCTATTGGCACTTCAAGAACAAGAGCGATTTATTCGATGCCATGTGCGAGCGGGTGCGCCTGCCGATGGAAGCGATGATCGAAAAAACCGCCGACGAAAATGCGCACGATCCGTTAAATCAATTCCGCAACCGATGCTTGTTTACCTTGCAAGAAGCGACGCTCAATCTGCAGTCGCGCAAAATCTTTGAAATCGTTCTGCACAAGTGCGAACTGGTGGATCCGCAGGATCCGATTTATATCCGCCAGCATGAGTGTTTTTTGCAAGGCCGTACCGATATAGAACGCTTGCTGCGCTTTGCGGTGGCAAAAGGGCAGCTGCCGCGCGATTTAGATCCTATCTTGGCTGCGGTCATGGTGCAAGGGTTGTTGTTCGGTATTTTGAACAACTGGACCTTCAGTCCGCACAGCTTCGATCTCACCGAGAACGTATCGAAAGTGGTCGACAACTGCATCCACATGTTCAAGACCTCGCCGTTCATGCTGAAAAACGCGCCGGCCTGAGCGCTTCGGGCTAGGTTTGAATAGTATCCGCCAGCGGCTGCTTCAGGCGTGCAGGCGGGCGCAGAACGCCGCCGGCTGCGGCTGAGAGACGGATACAGGCTGCTGCCGCTTCAATAAACTGCGGGCGTCAGCAAGACATTGACCTGCTGCAGATCTTCTTCTTTCAAGGTGCCTACCGCTGACTTCAGTTTGAGGCTGTTCATCAAGGTATCGTAGCGGGCCTTGGCCAAATCCCTGCGCGTGGAAAACAGCTGCTGTTGCGCATTCAACACATCGATATTGATGCGTACGCCCACCTGGTAGCCCAAACGGTTGGAATCCAGCGATGACTGGCTCGAAATTTCCGCCGCTTCATAAGCCTTCACCTGAGCCAGGCCGCTGCTGACGCCGAGGTAGGCCTGGCGCGCATTCAATGCCGCGGTCCGGCGCGCATTTTCCAGGTCGGCGCGGGCCTTGTCTTCCAGGGCGACTGCCTGGCGCACGCTGCTGTTGACGGCGCCGCCGGCATACAGAGGAATGGTCCACTGCACGCCGATCGAGTTGGCGGTCTGCGTAACATTGTTGAAAGGGATATCGCTGCCGCTGACGTCGGCGTGCGCGCGGCTGGCAATCAGGTCGACTGTCGGCAGATGGCCGGCGCGAGCTTTCTTGATGTCGTACTTGGCCGTATCCAGCGCAATCTGCTGGCCGACCACGCCGAAATTCTGATCCTCGGCGCTGCTGACCCAGGTTTCTATGGCGGCCGGCTGCGGCGCGCTCAGCTGCACGCCGGGGCGCAAGGTCGCCAATGGGGCAGGCGGCTTGCCGATGATCTGCTGCAGCACATTGCGCGCGACTTCCAGGTTGTTGGTGGCGGCGATTTCCTGCGCGATCACCAGATCGTAGCTGGCTTGCGCTTCGTTGGTATCGGTAATGGTCGCCGTGCCGACTTCAAAATTGCGCTTGGCGGACGCCAGCTGTTCGGCGATCGCGCTCTTCTGCGCCTGTAGGGAAGCCAGCACATCCTGCGCCGTCAGCGTATCGAAGTAAGCCTGGCTGACGCGCAGGATCAAGTCCTGCTGCGCTTGGGCGAAGCGGACTTCGCTGGCGGCCACCGACAGCTTGCTTTCCTGGTACTGCTGCCAGTAAGCGGGGCGGAACAGCGGCTGCGTCAGCTGCAGGCTATAGTTGTTGGTGATGGTGTTCCACGATTGTCCGGAGCGGCTGTAATTGCCGCCAAAGCCGACCACCGGCAACAGCGCCGCGCGGCCTTGCACGCTGGCCTCGTTGCCGGCGCTGAGCGCGTAGCGGGCGCTGGTGTAGACCGGGTCGTTGGCCAGCGCCTGCTGGTAGGTTTGCACCAGGTCGACCGCATGCGCGTTCAAGGCCAGCAACGCGCTCGCAATCAAGGAGGCCATCAAGGTATTGCGCATTGCACTCTCCGGGCGATGTCGGCGGGTTTGTTTAGTAGGTCGGCATGGCCGGATCAACCTGCTGCGCCCAGGCATGGACGCCGCCGGTCAGGTTGCTCACCGCGGAAAATCCGTGGCGTTCGAGGAAAGCGGCGACCTGCATGCTGCGCGCACCATGGTGGCAGATGCAGACGATCGCCTGTTCTTCTTCCAGGTCGTTCAAGTGCGCCGGCACCGTCTGCATCGGCATCAGCTGCGCTGCCGCGATGTGGCAGGTCTCGTATTCCCACGGTTCCCGCACATCCAGCAGCAACGGCGTCGGCCGCTGCGGATCGGCAATCCAGGCGGCCAGTTCTGAGGCGGTGAGATGTTGCATAGGCTCGCTTAGAATTTGAACTGGGAATGTACAGCGGCTTCGCGCAACGGCTTGACATCGGTTTCAAACAGATTGACCGTACTGTAGCTGGTGTCCGAAGTGCGGGTGATGATCTGTGCAAACATTACGGGCGCGTCGCCGACGATGGCGACGAGACGGCCGCCGACATTGAGCTGCTTGAGGAAGGCGTCCGGCAGCACCGACAGCGAACCCGAGATGAAGATCACGTCGAAGCTCTTGGTTTCGCTGAGGTCCCAGCCCTGGGCGCCGTTGCCTTGCATGACGTCGACATTGGTGATGCCATAGGCAGCCAGGTTGCCGGCGGCCAGCGCCTTCAGTTCCGGATCGATTTCAACCGTGGTGACATGCCTTGCCTTGTAGCACAGCAAAGCTGCCATATAGCCCGAGCCTGAGCCGATTTCCAATACTTGTTCATGTTTCTTGATGGCAGCTTCCTGCAGCAAGCGCGCTTCGACCTTCGGCGCCAGCATGCTTTCGCCGTTAGCGCCTGGCAGCGGGATCTCGGTATCGGAAAATGCCAGGCTCTTGTAGGCGGCCGGTACGAAATCTTCACGGCGGACTACCGTCAGCAATTCCAGGACGTCCAGGTCCAGCACGTTCCACGGGCGAATTTGCTGTTCGATCATATTGAAGCGGGCTTGTTCGATATTCATGGTTAAGGCTCGGTAATGAAAAATAAAGGGCTCATTCTATCAAAGGCTACCCTTAAAAACCTATTGCACACTATGGCAAACCTGGCAAAACACCGCCATACAACGCCAATCCCGGGTTTACGGCGTCTGAGCAAGGCATGCACTCAGGCGGGTGCGGGGTGCGGCGGCATTTGCAAGCCATTCAGGCACAAATCGATAAAACTCTCCAGATAGCTTGCCGAATCCAGCGGTTCCGCATGGCAGGGGTTGAACGCTTGTTGCCACATCATCAGCATGATCACCGGCGCGATCACCACGTTGGCGGTCTGGCGCACGTCGATGGCGCGGAATTCGCCGCGCTCGACGCCGCGCTCGAGCATGCGCACGATCATGGCGTCGCCGCGGGCGCTGACTTCCTCGCGGTAAAACGTCGCCAGCTCCGGGAAATTGCCAGATTCCGCCATCATCAGCTTGGTGATGCCAGCCACCTTGGTGGCGCCGATACGCTCCCACCAACCCAGGATCAGCTCGCGGAACAGGTCGGCGCTGCTGCCGCCGTAGCCGTCGATGATGTCTTCGGCTTCATCCAGGATCGGCAGCATGTTTTCGCGCACCACGGCCTTGAACAGCTCTTCCTTGTTTTCAAAATACAGGTACAGCGTCCCTTTCGACACCCCGGCCCTGGTCGCAACATCACCCAGCCGGGTGGCGGCGAAGCCGCGTTCGACAAATATATCCAGCGCAGCCGCCAGCAATTCCTGCGGACGTGCTTCTTTACGTCTTGCCCAACGGGGTTTGGAGCTGAAAGGGCAGTTCATGAATCCTTGGCTTTACAAATTACTGACTTAAGAGTCATTAATGTAAGCGGCAATGCGCCGGGTGTCAACGTCGGATCTGCGATGGGAGGAAATTGCATGGCTGGCGCCGCCGACGGAAGCCGGCGGGGTAAAACCTGATGTTTCAGGCTGCCTTGGGGTAATCCAGCTGGAGCGTGGTGCTGGCCAGGGCTAGTCCGCCATTGAGCTGCCAGGCGTTCCGGTAGCCGAGCCGGCGCAGGCAGGCGACGGCCTTGCCGCTGCGGTTGCCGCTGCGGCAGAAAAATACCAGGGGTACTTGAGCGCCATGCAGCCATTGATGCAGGTGGGAGACAAGGTGGCTGAGCGGCACATGCAAGACTGTTTGCCCGGATGCCGATGTCATCCCCGCAGCATGCTCATAGGCTTCGCGCACATCGATCAGTAAGGCGCCGGGATGGGCGGCCAGGAAAGGCGCGAGAGCCGCTGTTTCCAGGTTCATGTCGCTGGCGCTGTCATCACCCGGGTGTTGTTCCGCACGCAAGCTGGTGCACAGCAGGCTGGTTTCGTCGCGCGCCGGACAGAGCAAGGTGTCTGGCGTGACGAGGGCCGGATCGAGCGCCGCCGCCGGCAAGGCGCCGATGAAGGCAAAACGCGCCGCAGATGTTTCTGCTTTGGCATCGCCCAGCAGATAGATCTGGTGTTCGCCCTGACTCTTGCGCAGCAATCTCAGCGTACCCAGTGCGAGCTCGGCATCGTCCGGCGCCGGCCAGCCAAATGCGTCGCTGCCTGGCCCCTCAGGGGAGCCCAGGGCTTGCGCCAGTTCACGCCGGTTCTCTTCGTGTTCAGATAGCGCCCCGGTGCTGAGAATCGCACGCAGCTGGTAGCCGCGGCTGCGCACATGGCTGGCCAGCCGTTCCACCAGCAATGGCGACGGATCGATGATGACGCAGCTCTGGCTGGCCTCATCCGCCAGCAGCCAGGCATTGGCGCCGTCCAGATGGAAGCGCAGAACTTCGCCGCCAGCGCTTGCCGGCGCCGTGGCGGCGGCCATGCTCTGGCGCCAGGCCAGGCCGCAATGTTCGATGCGGGCGCAGGCAGCGCTGATGAAGGCTTCGTCGGCCAGCGGTCCGAACGACATGCGGATCGCCGAACTGCTGCGCCAGTGCGGCAGCTGCATCGCTTCCAGCACATAGCTGGGCGCGCTCTTGGCGGCGGAACAGGCGCTGCCCGAACTGACCCGCAGCTGGGCGGCGTCGAACAGGTCCAGCAATTCCTTGCTGGCCAGTCCCGGCACGGAGAAGTTGAGGGTTGTCGGCAGCGTTTTTTCCAGCGGCTGGTTGAATACGATGCCGGGAAAGGCAATCCGCAGGCTGGCTACCAGGCGCGTACGGAAATCGTAGAGTTGCTGATGGCTGCGGAAGGTGGCGCCATCTTCCAGGGCGCCCAGCACCGCGCCGAGGGCGGCGATGCCAGCCATGTTTTCGGTGCCGGAGCGCTGCCCGGATTCCTGGCCGCCGCCCATGATCAAGGGCGTGAACGGCGCTCCCGGCCGCACATACAGCATGCCGATGCCTTTGGGCGCATACAGCTTGTGGCCGGAAAACGTCGCGTAGTCGATGCGCGTCGCCTTCAGGTCCAGCGGCATCTTGCCCAGCGCCTGGACGCAGTCGACCAGCCAGTAAGCGCTGCTGCCGCTGTGTTGCAATACCGCTTCTATCTGCGCCAGCTCGGAGATGACACCGGTCTCGTTGTTGGCGGCCATGGTGCATACCAGCGCGGCATCGCCGGCCAGCTGGCGCAGGGCGGCGAGATCGTGCTGGCCATGTTGATCGACCGGCAGCTTTTTCAGTTCAAGCTGCAAGCCCAGCAGATGGTTCCAGTGCGCCAGGCTTTCTGGAACGGCTTTGTGTTCGGTTGCACCGTATAGCAAGAACTTGCCGATACGCTGGCCGGCCGACTGTTTTTCACGCAAGGCGCACAGCGCGGACAGCACCGCGGTCTGGATGCCTTCAGTGGCGCCGCTGTTGAACATCAGGCGGCCGTCGCCGGCGCCAAGCAGGCGCGCGGCGCGTTGCCGCACCTGGCTCATCATGGTCTTGGCCTGGATGCCGGTGGCATGGCTGCTGCTGGGGTTGCCAAAGCATTCCTTCATGGCGCGGGCGGCGGCGTCGATCGCGGCGGGTAAGACGGCAGTGGTGGCGTTGGCGTCGAGATATATTTCAGTCATGGTTTTTCGTCGGACAGTAAGCTTGTAAATAGTCTACTGTTTCGTAGCGATAAAGACATTCTAAAAATCCCTGTATTTTGCTAATATGAAGAATATTTATACCTATATATATTACAAAATAGCATGAACGCACTTGATAAGTATGATCACGCCATCCTCGCGGCGCTACAAATCGACGGCAGCCTGTCGGTCGCTGCGCTCAGCGAAAAGATCGACCTGTCCAGCACGCCATGCTGGAAGCGCCTGAAACGGCTGGAGGATGAAGGCTATATCGAACGCCGCGTCGCCATCGTCAACCGCGAGAAGATTGGCTTGCCGGTGACGGTGTTCGTCAGCGTGCGTACCGGCCAACATGACGAGAAATGGTTGTCGAAGTTCGCAGCGGCCGTGACGGCCTTGCCGGAAGTCCAGGAATTCCATCGCATGAGCGGCGATGTCGACTATCTGCTGAAAGTCGTCACCACGGACATTCAGGGCTACGACCTTTTTTACAAGAAGCTGATCAAGATCTCGCAGCTGTACGGTGTTTCATCGGCATTCTCGATGGAACAGATCAAATCCACCACGGCGCTGCCGCTGGGGCTGGTCGCCAAGACCGGCTGAGCGGAACCGGATTGCTGAGCATCCGGTCTTTGCCTACGGCAGCTGCAAGGCGATGGTCGTCAAGGCATTTGCAGCGGAATCGACATTTCATGCCGGAACAGATTGCCCGGATCGATTTTCTGTTTCAGCGCGACCAGGAATTGCGCCTTGTCCATGTAGTACAGGGCAGGCCATTGCGGATCGACCCTGGTGTGCGCCGGGTCGCTGTATTTCATGTCGACATCGGGATAGTTGATGTAGCAGCCTTGCCAGTCGGCCGATGGGTAAGGCTTGCCGGAGCTGGCTTCGGGGGTATAAGCCAGGATGTAGGCATGGTACAGGCGGCTTAGCCAAGCCATGTGGAATTCATCGTCCGCCGCATCAGTCCAGTAAGTCTGGAACTGGCTTTTCAAAATCGACCCGCGCTGCGGCACGCAGGTTTCGTGACTGCCGGTAAATGCATTGATGGCGCCGCCGTAAGAGTCAATCTGCACCAGCGAAGCGTTGAGCCGCGGATCATTGCCATAGACGTACAGCACTTCCCACAGCTGGTCGCTGCCTGCGACCGGCGCCGCCAGCGTCGGCTTGACCTGATAACTCGATTTGTACTTGCCGCGACGGTTGTCGCCCGAGCCGTTGAACATCTGCGTCAGCGCAATCCAGTCCATGCGGCGGGCATTGCCGACTGGATCCTGGGCGCACATGTCCATACCCGCGTTTTTGCTGCGCTTAGGCGCAATATTCGGCTCCATGAAGGCGTCGTTCAGGCGCGCAGGCAGCCCGGGAATATTGCTCATGGTATTGACAAAATCGATGAACGGACCGTCCTTGCCGTTGCCGACATTGCCCTCAACGTCGGTGTACTGGATCACCAAACCGATATTGCCGGCTGCGCGTGCATTCAGCTTGAACAGGGTGAACAGGCCGCCATTGCCGTTGTTCGGTGCATTCCATTCGCTGTCGTGCCGCGCGAACCATTCACCATAAGTATCGAGCAGGCGCTTCAGCGCGATGGCGCCGCCGGCTTGCCGGAGATCGTCCCAGGCATAGCTCAGGGCCAGGTAATAGGCTTCTTTCGGCGCTTCCGGCAAATTCTTGAAGTAATAGTTCAGGATGATGCCGAAATTGCCGCCGCCGGCGCCGCGGCAGGCGATGAACAGGTCGCGCTCGACACCGTCGGAGGCCAAGTTGACATGCTTGGCTGTCAGTCCGATGCCAGTGCTGTCGGGCACCAGGATATCCACGCCCGCCAGCCAGTCGACGGTCAAGCCATGCAGGCGCGACAGCAAGCCGTAGCCGCCGCCGACGATGTGGCCGCCGGAACCGACCGAATAGCAAGTGCCGCCCGGCAGCGTCTTGCCGGTGCGCTTGTAGAGGTCGACATAGGCATCCCAGTTCTGATTGCCGGCCGCAACTCTGAATTGGTAGCGGGCCGGATTGGCCGGCAGGACCTGGGACGCCAAGTCTTCGTCGTGGGAATAATCCATGCCGGTCATCAGGCCGACGTCGACGATAGCCAGTTTTTCGCCGGCGGATAATTTGTTGGAGACGAAACCCTCGTAGCAATGACCGCCGCTGCGCACCGTGATGCGATCGCCGTTTTTGAGCGCGGCATTGGCGGCCCGCAAGGTTTCCTGCCAGGTCTTGCACACGTAAATGCTGCCGGCGCCGGCATCGGGAGCGGCAGGGAAGCGCAGGTTGAAGCCTTTCTGCAAGGCTTCATGGCGGCGATCTTCGTTGGTTACCTGTACAAAATCAGACATGCTTGTTCTCCGTCAGGTTGGACTGCGCTGAAAATTTTTGCATGGCTGCTGGCGGAAATGCCCGATGCGGTGGATTCCGGCCAGCTGCCTTTATCGCCTTACTTTTTCGCGGCGCTGGCCACGATATTGATATCGCTGCAGTTATAAAATCCTTCTCCGGCCGGGTCGTTGCGCTGCCAGCGGGTGTACAGGACACGTTTGCCCAGCTTGTCCTTGAGATCCACGTCCATCTCGTAATATCCGCCCACCAGCTTGACGTTGTCGAAACGGCCGACTTCTTCCAGATCATTCCAGGTCAGACTGGCTTTGGCCGGATCGTAGCTGGGTTTGGAAAGATAAATCACCCAGAAGCTGGGATCATGCGGCATGGTCGCCTTGAATTTCAGGCGCATCGCCTGGTTCGGGTCCTTGGCGACGGTGCTGGCATGCCAGTCAGGCGAGGGCACGTCCATCCCGGATTTGTCGTTGCCGGGAACGCTGTTGCCGGCGGAGCATAACTGGTGGTCCGGAATCGCCTTTTTCACTGCCTCGAAATCATTGTAATCGGCGATGTTCTTGGCGTATTCGTTCCATTGGTTGAATTGGAGGGTGGCCTGCCCCTGATTGTTGTCGTGCTTCTTGTAGACTTCCTGATATGCAGCCCGGCAGGCAGGATTCTTGATGCCCGAGCCGTCCGCCGGCCAGTTGAAATCATTTGCCTGATAGCAGTTCAGCTGCCGTGCAACCGGGAATTCCACCGCACCATGCCTGGTCTCGGCATGCGCACCGAGGCAAAGCGCCTGAAAAGCCAATCCGCAAGCAATGTGACGAATTTTCATACCGACTCCTTTTTCAATTAAGAGTGGCCATTACACTGCTTCTTGCGTCTCGGCGTCACTGTCACAGTTGGCAGGTCGTTGACGGCAGGGCGTCATGCCGGCGACTGTTTTCCCGTTTTTCCTTTTAGCCGGCGGCAGTACAAAAGATGATGTAAAACGCGAATGCAAGTAGAATCTGGCCTTTGCTTCCATCCGCATTGCTGTCGGCCGCACAATTTCCCATGTTTGTTAAATGTATACTGATCGCTGAGGCCGCCGCGTGAATGCGCCTGGCGTGAGCTGTCGCCCTGATTGCGGCGCCTGCTGCACGGCGCCGTCGATTTCCTCGGCAATTCCCGGCATGCCGCAGGGCAAACCGGCAGGCGTACGCTGCATCCAGCTGGATCCGGCCAATCTTTGCCGGATTTTCGGCAGCCCGGAAAGGCCAGCGGTTTGCGCCAGCTTGCAGCCTGCTGCCGACATGTGCGGCAGCTCGCGCGAGCATGCGATGCATTACCTGTCAACGCTTGAGCAATTGACCGCAGGGTAGAATCAAGCTTGCCGCATTCTGCTTTGCGTATGTCGATGGCTCGAAGAAACAAACTGAGCAAGGAAATCTCAATGAAATCAAACTGGCCTGTCTCAGGCAAGGTAGTTCCTGTGCTGCTGGCCTTGTGCGCCGCGCTCTTGCTGGCGTCTTGCGCCGCACTGATAGGACCGCGCGATGTCGCCTTCCCGCTGGCAAAATTGCAGCAGTCGGTAGACAAGCGCTTGCCGTTTTCGCAACGCTACATGGGCATCTTCGAGATTACCGCCAGCAAGACTCAGCTCAGCTTGCCGTCTGAACAAAACAGGTTAGCCATGAACACCGATGTCACGGTGGCTCTGCCGCTGCTAGGCAAATCATGGACTGGCACGATGGCGATCTCCGGCATCCTGACCCTGGACAACCCGCATAACGCGGTGACCCTGGCCGAACCGAAACTGGACAGTCTGCTGCTCAACGGCCTGGACGATAGCTACGCCGCGCAAGTCACGCAGATCGGCAATCTGCTGGCGCGACAGTTGCTGGCCAGCCTGCCGCTGTATACTTTCAAGCCGGAGGATCTGCGCTACGCCGGCGTGGCTTTCATGCCGACCCGCATCGCCACCAGGCCGGAAAACCTGGTGGTCACCTTCGAGCCGGTAAAATAGCGGCTTGCTTTAAGAAAAACTCTCGCTACGCGGCGCTGACCGGGACGGTATCATTCGTCCTGCCGCGCCTTTCCTTACTTCTTTCCCCACACCACATGGATATAATTCTCGCGTTAAAAGTACTCATCATGGGCCTGGTCGAAGGCTTCACCGAGTTCTTGCCGATCTCGTCGACTGGTCACCTGATCCTGGCCGGCAGCCTGCTGGACTTTACCGCCGATATCGGCCGCGAGAAAGCTGAAGTATTCGAAATCGCCATCCAGGCCGGCGCCATTTTCGCGGTCTGCTGGGAATACCGCGCGCGCATTGCCGCCGTGCTGCGCGGCCTGCCCAGCGATCCCAAGGCGCGCAAGCTGGTGCTCAACCTGGTGATTGCCTTCATCCCGGCGGCAATCCTGGGCCTGCTGTTCAGCAAGATGATCAAAGAGAAATTGTTTGCGCCGCTGCCGGTGGCGATCGCGCTGATTGTCGGCGGCTTCGTGATTCTCTGGGTCGAACGCCGCAACAAGACGCATGGCAGCGTCGCGCGGGTCGATTCGGTCGACGACATGACTGCGCTGGATGCCTTGAAGATCGGTTTTGCCCAGGCTTTTGCGCTGATCCCCGGCACCAGCCGCTCCGGCGCCACGATTATCGGCGGCATGATGTTTGGCCTGTCGCGCAAGGCGGCGACCGAGTTCTCGTTTTTCCTGGCGATCCCGACCCTGTTTGCCGCCACCATCTATTCCCTGTATAAAGACCGCGCACTGCTGTCGGCGAGCGATATCCCGCTGTTTTCGATCGGCACCGTGGCGGCTTTCGTCTCGGCTTTCCTGTGCGTGCGCTGGTTGCTGCGTTATATCAGCAGCCATGATTTCACCGCGTTTGCCTGGTACCGCATCGTCTTCGGGCTGGTGGTGATCGTGACCGGCTATGCCGGCTGGGTCAGCTGGGTGCATTGAACTCGGCCGCGGACGGCTGTCGAAACGATCAGGCACGCTAAACTGGTTCTTGATACTGTAAGCAAATTGTAATCATCCAATCCTGGGCAGGAGAATGTTGTGGCAAGTGTATGTTCCGCTGGTACCGATATCGGGTTTGCATCGCTAGACTATCTGCAAGTCGCGATCCTGGGCGTAATTCAGGGCATCTCTGAGTTATTGCCGATTTCTTCCACCGCGCATATGCGCATCGTGCCGGCCGTGCTGGGCTGGCATGATCCTGGCTCAGCGTTTTCGGCAGCGATGCAGCTGGCGGCGCTGGCGGCGGTGGTGAGCTATTTCTGGCGCGATGTGCGCGAAGTCACAGTGGGCAGTATCAATGCGGTGCGCCAGCGCGATTTCAGCAGTCCGCAGTTCCGCCTTGGCGTGGCCATCATTCTGGCCACTATCCCAATCGGCATCGCCGGGTTGTCGCTGTCGCATGTACTGAATGCCTGCGGTTCACCGCTGCGCAGCCTGAGCGTGATCGGCTATGCCTGTATCGCCATGGGCGTGCTGCTGGCGCTGGCCGAACTAAGCTGCAAGCATCGCCGCAACATGGGCGAAATGCGCTTGCGCGACGCGATCATCGTTGGCCTGGCGCAAGTCGGCGCCCTGATCCCGGGCGTATCGCGTTCCGGTTCGACACTGACCGCGGCGCTGTTCCTGAATTTCAAGCGCGAGGAAGCGGCGCGTTTTTCTTTCCTGCTGGGCTTGCCGGCGATTGCCCTGGCCGGCTTGAAAGAGTTGCTGGTGCTGTTCCATCTGCACATGCCGCTGGACACCTGGCTGCTGCTGATTTTCGGTCTGGTGGTGGCCAGTATTTCGGCCTTCGGCGCGATCTGGGGTTTGATGAAATTCCTGGAGAAATTCTCTACCTGGCCGTTCATCGTCTATCGCATCGCGCTTGGGGTTTTCTTGCTGGTGGCGGTCAACAATGGTTTCTTAAGTTAAGGAAGCTCTGATTAAGCCACTGCGCGATCCAATTTCAGGGCTGCGATGCTCATCGTACTATCGTACGACTGCGCTTCTCGCCCTGAACTTGAATCGCTCGCTACGCTTACTCAGAACATCCTCTACTTAATCAGAGATTCACTAATTCAAGCAAAGTAAAGTCTACGTATTTAATGCCAAATTCAGCACTAGCAGCATCGGCCGATCCGCAAGCACTGCACATACTGCAAACGGTCTTCGGTTACCCTTCGTTTCGTGGCCAGCAGGCTGAGATCGTCAGCCATGTCGCCAACGGCGGGGATGCGCTGGTGCTGATGCCGACCGGCGGTGGTAAATCGCTGTGCTACCAGATTCCGGCCTTGCTGCGCGACGGCGTCGGCGTGGTGGTGTCGCCGCTGATCGCGCTGATGCAGGACCAGGTCGACGCGCTGGCGGAAG
This sequence comes from Collimonas pratensis, assembly GCF_001584185.1. GTDB lineage: Bacteria > Pseudomonadota > Gammaproteobacteria > Burkholderiales > Burkholderiaceae_D > Collimonas > Collimonas pratensis. The sequence continues at coordinate 1,019,706 of NZ_CP013234.1, forward strand.
TCGGCGTGCGCGCGGCCTTCCTCAATTCGACCCAGACTTATGAAGAAGCGGCGCAGATCGAGCGCCGCGTGCGCAGCGGCGACCTCGACCTCGTCTACGTAGCGCCGGAACGCCTGCTGACGCCGCGCTGCCTGGAGCTGCTGGAATCCTCGAAGATCGCCCTGTTCGCCATCGACGAAGCGCATTGCGTGTCGCAATGGGGGCACGACTTCCGGCCGGAATACATCAAGCTGTCGATCCTGCACGAACGCTTCCCGCAAGTGCCGCGGATTGCTCTGACGGCGACGGCCGACCAGCAGACCCGCGAAGAAATCGCCTTGCGGCTGCAGCTGGAAGACGGTGCGCGTTTTGTTTCATCCTTCGACCGTCCCAATATCCGCTACCAGATCGTGGAAAAGGCCAACGGCCGCAAGCAGCTGCTCGATTTCATCGAGAGCGAGCATGTCGGCGATGCCGGCATCGTGTACTGCCTGTCGCGCAAGAAGGTGGAAGAAACCGCCGAATTCCTGGTGCAGCAGGGGATCGCCGCCTTGCCGTATCACGCCGGCATGGATTACGCGCAGCGCACCAAGAACCAGGGCCGCTTCCTGCGTGAAGACGGCATCGTGATGTGCGCCACCATCGCCTTCGGCATGGGCATCGACAAGCCGGACGTGCGTTTCGTCGCCCATCTGGACCTGCCAAAAAGCATCGAGGGTTATTACCAGGAAACCGGCCGTGCCGGCCGCGATGGCGGTCCCGCCAATGCCTGGATGGCGTATGGGCTGCAGGACGTGGTGCAGCAGCGCCGCATGATCGATGAGTCGGAAGCTGGCGAGACCTTCAAGCGCGTGCTGGGCGTCAAGCTGGACGCCATGCTCGGCCTGTGCGAAACCTTGCATTGCCGGCGCGTGCGCCTGCTGGATTATTTCGGCCAGAGCTCCGAACGCTGCGGCAATTGCGACACTTGCATGAGCCCGCCGGTCTCATTCGACGCCACGGTGGTGGTGCAAAAGCTGCTGTCGACGATATATCGGGTTGACCAGCGCTTCGGCGCCATGCATGTCATGGATGTCTTGCGCGGCATCGATTCCGACAAGATCAAGCAGTGGCGCCACGACCAGCTCTCTACTTTCGGCATCGGCAGCGACCGTAGCGAAGCAGAGTGGCGGGCCATCTTGCGGCAATCGATTGCGCTTGGCCTGATCACGGTCGACCACGAAGCTTACAGCGCCTTGAAACTGACCGATGCGGCACGGCCGGTGCTGAAGGGGGAGCATCCGGTACAGTTGCGGCAGTACCAGAAGCCGGTCAAGCAGAAGCGCAACAGCGGCAAGTCGAAGGGCTATGTCGAAACCGATCTGTCGACGCTGGAACAGGCTATCTTCGAGAAGCTGCGCTGGTGGCGGGTGGAAACCGCGCGCAAGCACAATGTGCCGGCCTATGTCATTTTCCACGACGCCACCATGCGCGAAATCGCCAAGGCGCAGCCGGGCTCGCTGGATGATCTGCGCGGCGTCAGCGGCGTCGGCGAGAAGAAGCTGGAAACCTATGGCGCCGAGATCGTCGAGCTGATTGCTGAGTTCGTGTAGGGTGGGCACGCTTTTGTGCCCACGCGTGAATTCACTTCACGCGCATCCGTCTCCCTGGCTGGTCGGTCTGTGCTCCGATTATTACGGTCACGCGTGGGCACAAAAGCGTGCCCACCCTACGGGGATTTTTTTCGCCAGCCTGAAAGCAAATGAATGATTAAGGCTTGGTTCCCAGCGCAGCCATCAAGGCCTGCCTGATTTTCGCTTCCTGCGGCGCCACGCCGAAACCAAGCATCACACCTTGCGCATCGAAGAAGCGGCAGATCGTAGTGCCGCCATCCACTTCCGTTTCCCAGCGTCCGGTCGCCACCGCATGCGCCGGTGGCGGCACCAGCGCCAGCGGATAGCTTGGGGTCTTGACGATCACCGGCGAATGCTTGAGATCGATTTCCGTGTCTTCGCCATTCAGTGTCTTGGCAATTGCTCGCGCCGCTGTCAGGATCGGGGCGATATACGGCAGCGGGCTGGTGCGGCCTTCGCCGTCGATGCGGTATTCGGCGCAATCGCCGAGCGCGTACACATCGGGGGCGCTGGTGCGGCCATGGGAATCGACCAGGATGCCACGGCCGCTGGCCAGGTTCGCGGCTTGCGCCAGTGTCAGGTCGGGGCGCAGGCCGACGGCTGACAGCACCACATCGGCTACCACGCTATCGCCATTGGCCAGCGTCACTTTGAGTGCGCCGTCGGCATGATCGACGCTGCTGGCCGTGGTGCCCAGGCGCAAGTCTATGCCGCGCGCGCTGAGGGCGGCATGCAAACCTTGCGACAGCGGCGGCGCAGCCAGCGCCGCCAAAGGCAGGCTGTTGGGATCGACCAGCATGACCTGGTGGCCGTGGGCGGCGAGGTCGTCGGCAAATTCGCAGCCGATCAGGCCGGCGCCCAGGATCACCACTCGGGCCGACGCCTGCACCTCAGGCAGCAGCTTCTCGCGGAAGGTGGCGTAATCGTCGATATGATTGACGGACAGCACGCGCTCGGCGGCGTCGCCGGCGATGTTCAGCCGGATCGCCTGTGCACCGACTGCGATGACCAGTTGTTCATAGTCGAAAGCGCCGCTGCTGGTGTCTACCACTTTGGCGATCGTATCGATGTGCTTGACCCGGGTCTTGGTCATGATATGGGCGCCGACCTGTTCTGCCATGGCGACTGCGCTGTGCGAGACCAACTGTGCCGCCAGCTTCTTTTGTGCGAAAGCGTTCGACAGCATCGGCTTGGAATAGAAACCGCCATCGTCGGCAGTGATGATGAGCAGGGCGGCAGTCTTGTTCAGCTTGCGCACTTCACGTGCCAGAGAATAAGCAGCCATGCCGGCGCCGATGATGATGATGGGTTTCATGGATGTCCTGGGGAGTGATGGCGGTGAGGATAAAGCGGCTAAATGTGATTGGAAAGTTGTCTTGCCGGCCGCCGCAGGCGCTTGCGCCTGGCGATGCGGCCGCTGATTTTACAACAGTTGCTTAGATCTGGACCATTTCAAAGTCTGCCTTGGCGACGCCGCAATCCGGGCATTCCCAGGTAGCGGGTACGTCTTCCCACTTGGTGCCGGCAGCGATGCCGTCGTCCGGCCAGCCGGCCGCTTCGTCATAAATCAGGCCGCAAACGATGCATTTGTAAGTTTTCATATTGTTTCCTCTGTGTGTCGTGACTGGGTTTGCCTGGCGGCGCTTTGCCCCGCCGCCCGGCGGTTTTCTTTAATTACGCTGCGTTCAATGCATCCAGCGCCTGCTGGTAATGATTGGCGTGGCGCTCTTCCACCTTGGCCAGGGCAGCAAAACGCTTGGCTGCCTTTTCCAGGGTGTGCTTGAAATTCTCTGCATGTTCTTTCGATTCTGCGATTTGTTCATCGTATTCGGCGACCGCAGCCTGGTTGCCTTCTTCAATCGCCAGGTGGCGGAATTTCGGATACATCTCAGTGTATTCGTAAGTCTCGCCTTCAATCGCGATTTCCAGCGATTTGGCTGGCGTCAACTGCGCCTTCGGATACAGCAGGTCGAGATGGCCAAAAGCATGCATGACTTCCTGATCCGCAGTATCTTCAAAAATCTTGGCCACATCGTTGGCGCCGGCTTCGCGTGCCAGCTTGGCGAAATAGCGGTATTTTATATGGGCCATGGATTCACCGGCAAAAGCGGCTTCCAGGTTTTCGATCGTGATGGATTTGTTGCTGCTGTCTTGGTTTGCCATGGTGTGCTCTCTCAGTTGTTCGGGGGGAAGGAGGTTTTGTTGATGACCTTGGGATGGATGATAGATTTTATTTATCGAAATTGGAAATTGGATATCTTGATGACTATGATAGGTTTTGTATGTCAGTTTGATATCGAATAGCTTTTATCAACATACAACTATGTGAAATCGCTATTCACGATGCGAAATTCGCATAGCTGGTTGCGAGCAGTCTGATAAAATCAGGGACTTTCACTTGTTACACTTGGGGACAGAGAAACATGGATTCGATGATCGATAAAAAAGAAGAGCTGCGCCTACAATTACGCCAAGCGGCGCTTGAATATCACGAGTTTCCGACCCCCGGGAAAATCAGCGTAACGCCTACCAAATTACTGACCAACCAGCGCGATCTGGCGCTGGCCTACTCGCCGGGCGTGGCCGCGGCTTGCGAAGAAATCGTCGCTGATCCGGCCAATGCCTTCCGCTACACAGCGCGCGGCAACCTGGTAGCGGTCATCACCAACGGCACTGCCGTGCTGGGCCTGGGCAATATCGGGCCGCTGGCATCCAAGCCTGTGATGGAAGGCAAGGGCGTGCTGTTCAAGAAATTCGCCGGCATCGACGTCTTCGATATCGAAATCAACGAACACGATCCGGAAAAGCTGTGCGACATCATCGCCTCGCTGGAACCAACCTTCGGCGGCATCAACCTGGAAGACATCAAGGCCCCTGAGTGCTTCGAAATCGAGCGCAAGCTGCGCGACCGCATGAAGATTCCGGTCTTCCACGACGACCAGCACGGCACCGCCATCATCGTCGGCGCGGCGATCCTCAATGGCCTCAAAGTAGTCGGCAAGGATATCAAGAGCTGCAAGCTGGTGGTCTCCGGCGCCGGCGCTGCCGCGCTGGCCTGCCTCGACCTGATCGTCGATCTCGGCTTCCCGATTGAAAACATTTTCGTCACCGACCTGGCCGGCGTGGTCTACAAGGGCCGCGTCGAACTGATGGATCCGGACAAGGAACGCTTTGCGCGCGAAACAGATGCCCGCACCCTGGCCGAACTGATTCCGGGCGCCGACATTTTCCTCGGCCTGTCGGCCGGCGGCGTGCTCAAGCAAGACATGGTCAAGGCGATGGCGGCGCGGCCGCTGGTGCTGGCTCTGGCCAACCCGACCCCGGAAATTCTGCCGGAGGATGTCAAGGCCGTGCGCGACGACGCCGTCATGGCGACCGGCCGCTCGGACTATCCGAACCAGGTCAACAACGTCCTGTGCTTCCCCTACATTTTCCGCGGCGCCCTCGATTGCGGCGCCACCACCATCACGCGTGAAATGGAAATCGCCGTAGTGCATGCGATTGCCGAACTGGCGCAAGCTGAACAGTCGGACATCGTGGCCACGACATACGGCATCACCAACCTGTCGTTCGGTCCGGAATACATCATTCCGAAGCCGTTCGATCCGCGCCTGATGATCAAGATCGCGCCGGCAGTCGCCAAGGCCGCGGTTGCCTCCGGCGTCGCCAGCCGTCCGATCCAGGACATGGAAGCTTACATCGACAAGCTGCAGCAGTTTGTCTATCGCAGCGGCACCTTCATGCGGCCATTGTTCCAGATCGCCAAGAAGACGCCGGCCGAGAAGAAGCGCATCGTCTACGCCGAGGGCGAAGAAGAGCGCGTCCTGCGCGCAGTGCAGGTGGTGGTCGACGAGAACCTGGCGCGCCCGATCCTGGTCGGCCGTCCGGCCGTGCTGCAGCAGCGCATCGAGCGTTTCGGCCTGCGCCTGAAAGCGGATGTCGATTTTGAAGTCATCAATCCGGATTTCGACGAACGCTACCGCGACTACTGGCAAACTTTCCTGGCCATGACCAAGCGCCAGGGCGTGACCGAGCAGTACGCCAAGCTGGAAATGCGCCGCCGTCACACGCTGATCGGTTCGATGGCGATCCACAAGGGCCATGCCGACGGCATGATCTGCGGCACCTACGGCACCACCAGCCTGCACCTGAACTACATCGACAAGGTGCTGGGCCGGCGCGAAGGCGTCAATGTGTACGCGGCGATGAATGCCCTGATCCTGGCTGACCGCCAGCTGGTGTTGGTCGATACCCACGTCAATGAGGAGCCGACCGCCGAACAATTGGCGGAAATCACGATCCTGGCGGCGGAAGAGATGCTGCGCTTCGGCATCAAGCCGCGCGCGGCCCTGCTGTCGCATTCCAACTTCGGTTCCAGCAACAGCGCTTCGGCGCAGAAGATGCGCAATGCGCTGGCGATCATCAAGGAACTGGCGCCGGACCTGGAAGTCGATGGCGAAATGCATGGCGACACCGCGCTCAATATCGAACTGCGGCGCCAGCTGATGCCGGACTCGACCTTGACCGGCGACGCCAACCTGCTGGTGATGCCGAATATCGACGCCGCCAATATCGCTTACAACCTGCTCAAGAACACTTGCGGCAACGGTGTGGCGGTTGGCCCGATCCTGCTGGGCTGCGCCAAGCCGGTGCACATCCTGACGCCATCGGCCACCGTACGCCGCATCGTCAACATGACCGCCTTGTGCGTGGTGGATGCAATCTCGGCGCGTTAAGATTTGATGTAAGCAGCAAGCAAGATTGGAAGGGCCCAGCTTTAGCGCCGGATCACCGGCGGCAAAGCTGGGCCTTTTTTTGTTGGTCACAGAGCGGATAAAAACGTGTAACGTAGCGAAAACAGTTACACGATAATTATCAGGAGACGCGATGACCGACTTTCCACAGAGCCCGCTGATGGGGCAGATGATGAGCCAGCCTTTGCTCATCTCCAGCATTATCCAGCATGCCGACCGCTATTTCGGCGCCAATGAAATCGTCTCGCGGCGGGTGGAGGGCGACCTGCACCGCTATACCTACAGCGAGTGCCACAGCCGCGCCCGCCGGCTCGCCAATGCGCTGGCCAGCCTCGGCGTCAGGATGGGCGAGCGGGTCGCCACGCTGGCCTGGAACGGTTACCGCCACATGGAAGCGTATTACGCCGTGTCCGGCGCCGGCGCCGTGCTGCATACCATCAATCCGCGCCTGCATCCGGACCTGATCGCTTACATCGCCAACCATGCCGAAGATCAGTACCTGCTGTTCGATACCTGCTTCCTGCCGCTGGTGGAAGCGGTGGCGCCGCTCAGCAAGACGATCAAGGGCTACATCGCCCTGTGCGGCCGCGAGCACATGCCGCAGGACAGCAAGCTGCCCAACTTGCTGTGCTACGAAGAGCTGCTGGCAGCCAGCCGGGACGATTTCGAGTGGCCATTGTTTGATGAGAATTCTGCTTCCAGCCTGTGCTATACCTCCGGCACTACCGGCAACCCCAAGGGCGCGCTGTATTCGCATCGCTCGACCGTACTGCATTCGCTGGCGTCGGTCATGCCGGACACTATGAACATCTCCGGCCGCGACGCCGTGCTGCCGATCGTGCCGATGTTTCATGTCAATGCCTGGGGCTTGCCGTATGCAGTACCGCTGACCGGCGCCAAGATGGTGTTTCCGGGACCGGGGCTGGATGGCAAATCCCTGTATGAATTATTCGAGCAGGAGCAGGTCACCATTTCTGCCGGCGTGCCGACGGTCTGGCTGGGCCTGCTCAACCATATGGAACAGCACCAGCTGCGTTTCTCCAGTTTCAAGCGCACCATCATCGGCGGTTCTGCCTGTCCGCCGGCGATGATGAAGAGCTTGCGCCATCGTTACGGCGTGGAGGTGGTGCATGCCTGGGGCATGACCGAGATGTCGCCGTTGGGCACCACCGGCAGCCTGCAAACGAAACATCTTTCCTTGCCGCTGGAGCAGCAGGAGCTGCTGCTGCAAAAGCAGGGCCATGCCATCTACGGCGTCGACATGAAGATCGTCGACGACCTCGGCAAGGAACTGCCCTGGGATGGCGTCACTTACGGCAACCTGCTGGTCAAGGGACCGTGGATCGTCGCCGGCTATTTCAAGAACGAGGGCGGCGATGTGTTGCAGGATGGCTGGTTCCCCACCGGCGACGTCGCTACCATCGACGGCGACGGCTACATGCAGATCACCGACCGCAGCAAGGATGTGATCAAGTCCGGCGGCGAATGGATCAGCAGCATCGACCTGGAAAATATCGTGATGGCGCATCCGGCGGTGCAGATGGCGGCCTGCATCGGGATTTTTCATCCCAAATGGGACGAGCGGCCCTTGCTGGTGGTAGTGCGCAAGCCCGGCATGGAAGTCAGCGGCGCCGAGCTGTTGAGATTTTTTGAAGGCAAGATCGCCAAATGGTGGACCCCGGATGACGTCGCTTTCGTCAATGCGTTGCCGATCGGCGCCACTGGCAAGCTGTTGAAAAACAAGTTGCGCGAACAGTTCAAGGCCTATACCTTACCGACCGCCTGAAGCGCAGAATCCTTTAGTTCAGCCGGATTTATTCAAATTCGCTGGGCTGCTTCCATGGCACCCGTCCGGTCTGGACCTTGATGGCGGCGCGGTCACAATGGCCTGGCTGGTCGTCGAAAAACATATGCGGTTTGAACGCCGCCAGCACGTCCGATTTGACGATGCCGCCCATGAAGAAGGTTTCGTCGATCGCTACATCCCAGGCGCGCAAGGTGCGTATCACCCGCTCGTGGGCCGGCGACGAACGCGCGGTGACCAGCGCGGTGCGAATAGGCGCCGCGTGGCCATCCGGGTTCTTGAAGTTGTTCTGGATGTAGGACAGCGCCAGCAGCAGCCGCGCAAAAGGGCCCTGCGGCAAGGGCAGCAGGGCGTTCTCGCGCTCATGCCGCTCAAATGCCTCGATTCCCTCGTTCTGGTAAATTTTTTCCGACTCATCGGAAAAGATCACGGCGTCGCCATCGAAGGCGATGCGGATCTGGTCCAACTCTTCCATGGCGTTTTCAGGCATCTGGTAGAGCAGCGCTGCGGCGGTGCCTGCGTTGACTGCCGCTTGCACATCGTCCTCGTGCAGAGAGAGGAACAGGCTGACATTGAAAGCCTGCAGATAGGGCGCCAGCGAAGCGCCGCCGGATAACACCGCGCGCGTGATATCGAGCTCGTAGTGCTTGATGGAATTGAAAATGCGCATCGAGGTTTCGCTGGAGTTGCGCGACATGACGACTACTTCGACAAAGCGCTGGCCGGTCAGCTGGTTCAGTTTCAGCAAGGCCTTTACCAGGGCAAAACCGGCTCCCGGCTTGAGAACCTGGTTTTCATTGAGCAGCTGGTGGCGGCGATAGGCCTCCAGCCCTTCCTGGCGGAAGATGGCTTCCTCGATTTCCAGATCGAACAATGCGCGGGATGAAATCCCTACGACCAGCAAATTTTCCAACGACTGCGGCATGAATGGTGCTCTTCAGGTGAGTAGCGACAGCGCTCATTATAGGCCCCCGCGTGCTTGTCGGCGGGCGCGTCTGGCGCGGCCGGTGTTCCCGCCTGTTACGTTACACGTTACGTATCGTCGGCCGCGAAACGCTTTCAGTGCGAACTACCGAGGGACCTTTGGATATTGCTATTAGTCATTGATTTTTAAGGATTTTTTCTATTTTTCAACAATTTTGATGACGCCTGGTATGAGCCGGTTCACGCGGTTTTCCGGCTGGCACGCTCTTTGCGCAAAGAAAGTAAGCATAGCTGTCATTTGAGTCGTCACAAAAGGGAGATAGATCATGAAAGCATCGAAAAAGAGCGGTTTGCTCACAGCATCATTGTTACTCACTGCACTGCTCACCGGCTGCGGCGGCAGCGGTAGCTTGCTGGGGAACGCCGGCGGCACCACTGCCGGCACTGGTCCTGGCGGCGGCACTACGCCGACCACGCCAACTACCCCGACTACGCCAACCACCCCGGTCACCCCGGTCACGCCAGTGACACCAACTGCCGGCGCGTCCAACCTTGTATCGAATCTTGGCACCACGGTATCTTCCGTGGGCACAGCGGTTGATGGCGCCGGCAATACCATCGTCAGCCAGTTGCCGTTGACGCCCGGCACCAAATCCGCACTGGGTGGCCTGGTCGACAACGCCAGCGGCATCGTCACCGTGCTGGGCGGCGGCTTGACCAATGGCCTGGGTCAGATAGGTACGGCACAAAATCCGGTTGGCATCACTGCCGGCAGCGTTGGCGGCGTCGTGGCCCAGGTCGGTGCCACCGTGAACAGCGCCGGCCAAGTGGTTTCCAGTCTCGGCAGCAGCGGTCCGCTGAGCGCCTTGGCGCCGGTGACGACGCCGGTAGGCGGCCTGGTCAGCACCATCGGCAATACCGTATCCGGCACCGTGGCACCCATCGTTACCACGGCCTTGACTACCGGCCCCGTACAACAGCTGACGCAAACAGTCAGCACGGCAATTGTTCCCCTGACTAATACCGCAGGCACTCTGCTGCAAACCGTTGGCAATGCGACGGCGCTCAACCAGCCGGCCAATCTGCTGCTGGGTACGCTAGGCGGCACGGTCGCCAATGTTGGCGCCGGCCTGACCGGTTCCGGCGTGCCGGTGGTCAGCAATCTGGGCCCGGTGGTGACTAACACCGGCAAACTGGTGGGCGGCTTGTCGACCAACGGTATTACCGGCACCGGCCAGCCGCTGTTGGGCAGCCAGACCGGCGGTATCCTGCAGCCGGTTGACAACGCCCTGCTGGGCGCACTGGTCGGACCGCTGGCACCTGTGGTCGGCATCGTGAACAGCCTGACCGGCAGTCTTAGCGGCGCAGTCGGCGCTGGCGGGCCATTGGCTCCGGTCACTGGCTTGCTGGGCGGCTTGACTGGTGGGGTTGGCGGCGTCGGCGGCAGCGGTCCTTTGGCTCCGGTAACCGGTTTGCTGGGTGGTTTGACTGGTGCAGCTGGCGGTGCTGGCGGCAGCGGCCCGTTGGCCCCGGTAACCGGTTTGCTGGGTAGCCTGACCGGCGGCGTGGCTGGCGCCGGTGGCGCAGGCAGCGGCGCTGGCAATATCCTGGCTCCGGTGACCGGTCTGTTGGGCGGCTTGGGTGGTACGGTTGCAGCCGGTGCGGGCGGCAGCGCGGCAGCCGGTCCATTGGCTCCGGTGCTCAACCTGGTGGCAGGCTTGACCGGCGGCGTGGCAGTGAGCGCCGGTGGCACTGGCGGCAGCGCCCAAGCCGGCGGCATACTGGGTGGCTTGCTGGGCGCCTCAGTCAAAAAATAAGCAGCGGCAGCGGTAGACGAAAAGCCTTGGTTTTTACCAAGGCTTTTTGTTTGATGGAGGCACAAAACAGTCAAGTGCCGTGCGAGCGGATTGACAACGCATGGCGGAATAAAATAGTTGCACTAAGTGAATTATTGCCGTAGTTTAATAGTGACTTCAGGTCGTGCCTTGGCGACCGCGATGAATAGACAGGTTTTGCCTTCGATAACGAACGAGAGCCGTAGCCGCATGCAACTATTTAAATCGAAGTGCTCCCGCCGCGCCGGACTGATCCTGGCCGGCAGCGCCTATTGGCTGATGACCACGACCGTCCTGCCGGCGCATGCCGATTCGCGCAGTCCGCTGCAAGGCAACCCGACCGATACCTTGCCTAAAGCGGAAGCGCCGGCCAGTTCGACGGTGACCATCAATGTACAGACCCAGCCGGTCGATCCGGCCATGCAGAAACTGCTGGCAAGCCATCTGGTGCCTTCACGTTTCCAGATCGCCGGTAGCAAGACCTTGCCGTTCGAAGAAATTGCAGCGCTGTTCGCGCCAATGGCCAATCGCGACGTCACCGTGGCGGAATTGCTGGCCGCCGCCAACAAGGTTACGCAGATGTACCAGGATCGCGGCTACCCGCTTTCCTTTGCCTTCATCCCGGCCCAGACTTTCGAAAATAACGTAGTTGTAGTCACGGTCGTGGAAGGCTATGTCAGCAACGTCAAGGTAGAAGGCAATCCAGGCGGCAGCGAAGAGCGCCTGAAGCTGATCGCCGAACAGTTGCAGCAGGATAGGCCGCTGCGGCGCGCGACTTTCGAACGGGTCGCCGGCATCCTCAGTCTGCAGCCTGGAGTCAAGATTGTCGCCAACGTGGCGCCGCCGACCACCACCGACGGCGCTGCCGACATGGTGCTGACGGTGAAGCGCAAACCGATCACGGTGGGTGTCGGCGCCGATTACCGGCAGCCGGGCATACGCGGCCTGCTGACCGCTAGCAGCAATGGCTTGACGCCGCTTGGTGAACAGGTAACGGTGAGCACGCTGCAGCCGAGCGGCGAGCAGCATGAAAAATACTATGCGCTGAATTATGTCCAGCCGATCGGTACCGACGGTTTGCTGGGCAAGGTGAACTGGTCAGACTATCGTGCGCAGCCACAGAATACAGCCTTGGCGGCGGTCGATTACCTCAATCAATATCAAACCAAGACCACACACGTTGGCGCTTCTCTCAGCTATCCGGTGATCCTGGATAACACGCATAGCTTGACCGTCACCGGCGGCGCCTACCAGGCTGAAAACAGTCAGCTGTTCACTCGTTCGGTGCCGGCTACACCGATGACATTGGAGTTGAGTTCGCAGGTGCGGGTATTAAGTGCAGAAGCTGCATGGACCGATGTCAAAACAGGCCCGGACAAGTTGCAGCAGACGCGCCAGTTGAATGTCGGTGTCTACAAGGCCCTAAGCTCGCTCGGCAGCAGAACGGAGCAGAGCAACGTCGATTTGGGTTTTACCAAAGTCACTCTACAAGCGGCGCAATCGAACCAACTGCCCGGCGGCTTCGGCGTTGCGGTAGCCGCCAGCACGCAGTACAGCAGCAACATTCTGCCGACATCGGAACAGATCGGTTTTGGGGGGAGATTATTCGGCCTTGCCTATCCTGCGGGCGAGCTGGCAGGGGACAAAGGCTGGGGCGTATCGGCTGAAATAAACCGGCTGTTTCCCATGAGTTACACTTATCTGAAAACAGTGCAACCGTATTTTCTGGTGGACCATTCTCGAGTGTATTCCAATGCAGGTCCTTTGAGTCACGACACTTTGGGCTCTGTTGCGCTGGGGGTACGCTTTTCAGACGGTCATTACTACACTCTGGACCTGTCGATAGCGAAGCCGGTAGCCGATATTCCCATCAATTCCAGTTCGCGATCGCCGCGGGTAAATGCGGCTTATTCCTATCAGATGGATTAAATGCAGATCTGCGCGGAAACAATCGTTTCCTGATCGCGTCAACTGATACGGATTTTTCGTTGCCATAGGCCATTGATCGCCTATTTTCCGATGCGCATGAATGTCCAGCGACTGTTACGCAAACGCCAGCAAATCTGCCGGTCCGGAGCGTTTTCTGATTTCTTTCAAAGCGTCGGAACCGAGGAAATCAGCGTGTGTTTTTTCGATGAATAAAACTATGAAAAATGCACGCCGATAGTTGTTTTCTGAATTTCTTTTTGGAAATTTTTACTTGCTTAGAAGTAAGCATTTTTTTCACAATGTAAAACAATATTTCAAAGAAAAATCGCGGTTCACCTATGAAAACGGGACTAGAGAGAATATTCTAATAATAAGTTTCTTAAGGGAAAAATTTATCTTGAGGTAATTTTTAATCAGGGCTATGCTGATACCGCGTAGTCCGAAATCAGGTGCTGTAATCCGGGGGTAGAACGCGAGTCTATTTCCCGCTGATTGCGATGCCGCAGGCTACCTCTTTAATGCGATGAGTGTTTCTTTGGGAGATCACAATGAACGTCAAATTAATGAAATTTCTTCGGGAAGAAGATGGCGTTACTGCTATTGAATATGGTCTGATTGCCGGCCTGGTTGCGGTAGCAATTATCGGCGGCATCACTCTCTTGGGCGGCAAGTTGCAAACGCTTTTTGCCTACATAGCGGGCCTGTTGCCTACCGGCGCTTGAAAATCCGGCTGATGTGCCTGTCAAGGGCCAGGTGCTGTCCAGCTATTTTCAACGATTAGCTGGACAGAATGAATACGTGCTGGATATGAACTATCTCCTGTTGCTGTTTCTGCTGTTTTGCACTGCCATATTTCTATACGACTATCTGTTCCGGCGCGTTCCAAACAGATTGCTTGTCATGGCGATTGCTGTGCAACTAGGCTGGCTTGCAGGTTCTGGAAATGGATTGAACGGTGTGACATGGATAGGCGCATTCTCTGGGTTGACGGTTGGGCTGCTTTTTTTCTTGCCGCTATACACCTTGCGTGCGATGGCGGCAGGTGATGTCAAGTTCTTTGCCGTGCTTGGATTATTGCTTGGGCCAGGAGCGTTGCTGCCTGTGTTTTTGATAGGTTCATTGTTCGCTGGCGTACATGCTGTCGCGACTCACATATTGCGGATGGGACTGGTGCCGGGTTTGCAAGCCGTCGCGACGCGGCTAGTGCGCTGGCCATTGTGTCGGCGTGTTCTGGAGAGGCGCGGCAGTCGTAGCGGGATTCCCTACGCGGCATACCTGGCTGTAGCGGGAGCGTGGGCTGGCATGCAGAGTGCAGGAGTAATCCTCGGCATTAACTGAGCTGTTGTTTGCATCATGCATGTCAGCACGGCGCGCGTCGGCAATAAGTCGATCGTTTCGGCTGGGAAGATCGGGAGCAGGGATGTATAACAAATATAAGCGCGCAGCTCGTCCAGAGATGGACAGAGGAGCCGGGAACATTGCCCAACGCGGTATTGCCGCGATTGAATTTGCCTTGATATTTCCGATATTCTTCGTAGTGCTGTATGGGATTATCACTTATGTGCTGATTTTCCTGGCCCAGCAATCTCTGGCGTTGGCAGCAGAAGAGGGCGCTCGCGCCGCACTGCGTTATACCACTGCCGATCGCGGCACGATTGCCTGTAACACAGCTAAGCAACTTGTCGGCTGGCTGGGCGGCGGCGGAGGCGCGCCAACAGCGACCTGCACGCCAGTGGGACCGTTCACCTGTGCTTTCCCCGCGGGTACCACCGCACAATGCATCACTGTGAACCTTGTCTACCCTTATGCTGCGCGGCCCTTGGTGCCGCTACTGCTGGGGCCATTAATGCGCGTCGCGGTACCCGCGACTCTGGCGAGTTCAGCGACCGTACAAATTAACTGAGTAAAGCGGCTCACGGGCCTGAAGATTTTTACGCGCATTGCCAATTTTTACCGGTCACAGATCATTGGGCCAATGATTTACCCCTTGCTGGCTTGAATTTGACATGGGAACCACCTTGAACAATCTTTTCGTTCGGACAGGCATCGAGTACACACCATGAATAATCTGACAAAAATTGTTGCAGCGATATTGGTGATGGCTGCGCTTGGTTTGGCATTTGTAGCGTGGTGGCTGGGCAGCCGCCCGCCGCCGACGCTAGCACCGGCGCCAGCGGTGGCCGGCAAGTCTTCGTCCCAGCACTACGAAGTAATCGTGGCGGCGCGCGCACTGGAAGCGGGCAAGGCTATCACTACTAACGACATCAGCCTGGTGACTTTGCCTATCAATCCAGCAGGCGCCTTTGACCAGGCCAGTTCGGTAGTCGGCAAAGTGCCGCTGATTGATATCGGGACCGGCACCCCGATCACCGAGAGTGGTTTGGCCAGCGGTCTGTCAGTCAAATTGGCAGATGGGGAACGAGCAGTGGCGATTCCCGTCGATGAAATTGTCGGTGCCGGCAACCGGGTTCAGGCAGGGGATTATGTAGATGTCTTTTTCACTCTCAAGCAATCCCAGGATATCGCGACGACGCAGTCGCGCTTGCTGCTGTCGCGTGTACATGTACTGTCATACGGAGCAGCGGTGATCGGTACGGCGACGAGCGGCGGTAGTGCGGGAGTTGCACCGGCACAGCAGTCCTCTTCGCAATCCGTGCAAGGAGCGCAAGCATCGACGCAGGGCCAGCAAGCGGCGCGCACCGCCGTATTGGCGACGCAAGTTGCCGACGTCAACCGCCTATTGCTGGCAACCCAGAATGGCAAGCTGACACTGGCGTTGCGCAACCCAAGCGATGAAACCATTTCCGATGTGGCGCTGTTCCCACAGATTCCCGCGGTGCTTGCAGGGAAAAGGGATTTGACGCGCGATCAGCAAGAGGCCCTGAAGCAACCTGACAACCAGGCTTTTGCCGGGATCGAAATGGATGGCCTGAGCAGTGATTCAAAATCGTCGGCCCACAAGCCGGGAGGACGCAGCCTGGCTGCGGCGAGACCAGCGGGTCCTGCATCCGCACGTGGCGCCGGAAATGCAGGAACGGTGGAAGTGATTCGCGGCACGCAACGGGAATCGGTGGCATTTTAAGGCATGGATACATTCGAACGACCGGTTTATATCGATAACAGGACGACGCGTAACTCATGAAAATTCACGACCTATTTCTGCCATTGTTATTGAGTGCAAATGTCATCCCTGCAATCTCGATTGCAGCTGCTGGCGCTGCGGATATTTCGTTGGGCGCGCGGGAACAGCAAACCTTGCCGGTAGCCGGTACGCTGGAACGGATTGCCATTGCCGATCCGGAAGTTGCGGATGTACTGATGGTGAAGGGGAGCGGAGGCAAGAGCGGAAGTGTGATTTTGGTAGGAAAAAAGCCAGGCAACACCACCTTGACGGTATGGTCTAAAGGACTGCCGGCCAGGACCTGGCGGGTGAAAGTGCAAGGCGATTTGCAGGCGGCGCTGGCGGGGCAGCCTGGCGCTGAAATACAGGTGCGCGGCGGCGCCGGCCTGATCAGCGGCCAGGCGCCATCATTGCTGGATCATTTGAGCAGCAGCGCGGTTGCCGCCGATGCGGTGGGCAAGGGAAAAGTGCTCGATATTTCCAGTATCGACGGCGGCAATGTAGTGCAGATAGATGTCAAGATTGTCGAATTCAGCAAGACGGTACTGAAGCAGATCGGTTTTGATTTCGGCGCCAGCGTGAAGCGCGGCGGTTTCAGTTTCAATCTCGGCAGCAACCTGGCTTCCAATGGCGGCCTGAGTACGGTGCCAGGCACGGGGGCGGTCAGTTTGCTGACTTCATTGACGCGCGGGAATTTCAGCCTCACCAATAATTTGAAACTGGTCGAAACCAATGGCCTGGCCAGAGTGCTCGCTGAGCCTTCATTGACCGCTCTCTCGGGACAGAGCGCAAGCTTCCTGGCGGGTGGAGAACTGCCGATTCCGCAATCTGCCGGCCTGGGTTCCATCACCATCGAGTACAAGCCTTACGGTATCGGCTTGACCGTATCGCCGACCATATTGTCGAAGGGCCGGATTGCATTGAAGGTCGCGCCGGAAGCCAGCGAACTGGATTATACCAACGCCATCATTTCCAACAATGTATCGATTCCTGCCATCACTACCAGGCGCGCCGATACCACGGTAGAACTGGGCGATGGCGAAAGCTTCATTATCGGCGGCCTGGTATCGCGCACGACCAAATCCAATGTGGCAAAAATTCCGCTGTTAGGCGACTTGCCGATCATCGGCAGCTTTTTCCGCAACATGAACTATACGCAGGACGACAAAGAACTGGTGATCATCGTTACGCCGCATGTCGTGCAGCCGATTGCAAAAAATGTACCGCTGCCATTGCCCGGTGAAAACGAACGCCGCAATACAGCAGGTACTGCATGGGGAAGCTATTTACTAGGGGGAGCGAGCCGAGACGAGTTGCCAGGGTTTTCGAAATAAGCGACAGCCATTTTTGGATTACATGATGAACGCTCGTAACAAAGCATTGAATGAACTGACGTCGCTCAGCCGTTTCGTCTTCTGCTCACGCAACAGCGCGCAGGCAGAATGGCTCGGTGCAGCGCTTGGAAAGTGGGGCACTCTGCTGCAGGAAAAGGCAGATGTGGCTGAACTGTTGTCGCGTATCGCCGAACTCAATCCCTTGCTGGTCCTGCTGGATTTTTCCGGGGTTGAGCAGATACACGATCATGCCGGCGTGCTGTCGCTTGATTCGGTCAGCAGTACTGCGCACGCGGTTGAACTGGCGCGCGCCTTGGGCAAGACTCTTCCTTCGCTGCCATTGGTCGCCGTCGGTTCCATGGCTTTTCCTGAAGGCACGGTAGCGGCATTGCGTGCCGGCGTCAGCGATTTCATCGATGTCAGCGCCTCCGAAGACGAAGCGCGCGAAGTGGTGCAGCGTGTGCTGGCGAAGGCAGCCGCGCGGAATCCTGCGCCAGTCAAGCGCGGCCAGCTGGTGACTCTGCTCGGTGTCCGTTCCGGCATCGGCACCAGCACCCTGGCGGCGCATCTGGCTGACATGATTCAGCAGCGTAACGGCAATCAAGGCGGCAAGCATGCTGCCACCGACAGCCGCGTGGCGCTGCTCGATCTCGGCCTGCCTGCCGGCGACGGCAAGCTGTACCTGAGCGCCAACGGCAATTTCGACTTCGCCGAAGCGGTACGCAACCTGCGGCGCTTCGACGAAACCCTGGTGCATACCGCACTGCCGCGCAGCCCTGGCGGCGTCACTGTGATTTCATTGCCGCACAGCCTGAGCGAGATGCGTACGGTCTCGCATCACGATGCCCTGGCTTTGCTGGACCGCCTGCGCCTGTATTTCGACGTGCTGATTGCCGACCTTGGCGGCTTCACCAACCACGAATTCATCGCCAACCTGACCGGCGCTGCCGACCAGGTATGGCTGGTGACGGATCAGAGCGTCGGCGCGCTGGTGTCGCTGGCGGGCACCCTGCAAGAATTGAACGGCCGCCATCCGGACGACGGCAAGCGCCATCTGGTGGTCAACCGCTACGACGACCGCTTCGGCATGGGTGCCAGCCAGATTGCGGAACGCTTCAAATTGCCTTTGCTCGCCACTTTGCCGGAGCGCACGCTGAAGCTGACTTCCAGCGCCAACCGCGGCAAGCTGCTGCATGAGGTGGCTCCCCATGATGCATACGTGCGGGCGGTGGACGGCTTGATAGACGGCTTGCTTAGCCATGCAGAAACGGCGCCGCACAAGCAGGGCGTCGGGCGCTGGCTGCCGAAAATCCTGTTGAGGAAATAGACCTGTATTCGTATTGATGCAAGCGTGATTTAGACCGATCTGCGCCGCCACCCCTTATCTGTCTGCACAAAATGCAAAAGACAGGCGGGTGCGGCCCCCTGATGAAAGACGGGAGACATAAACGTGAGTAACCAGATTGAATTTGCAGATGACGACCAGACCTTCTCGAATACCCAGGAATTCCAGGATATCAAGACGGCCGCCTACGATCATCTGCTGACGCGGATCGAGGAGCTGGGGGCGGAGTTCGGACGCTGGTCGCGCAGCGCGATCCAGCAATTCGTCAATCTGGATGTCGACGGCTTCGTGCGCCTGCAACGCATCCCTCTGAATGAATCGGAAGTGCGGCAGATTGCCGATGCCCTGACCAAGGAGTTGGCGGGACTGGGGCCGCTGGAAGACCTGCTGGCCGACGTGACGGTCGAAGATATCCTGATCAACGGCTATAACGATGTATTCGTTTCGCGCCACGGCATCTTGCAGCGTGAGACGCTGCGCTTTACCGATAATGCGCACTTGTTGCGCATCGTCAGGCGCATCCTGGCGCCGCTGGGCCGCCGCCTGGATGAGTCGAACCCGATGGTCGATGCACGCCTGCCGGATGGCGGCCGTCTGAACGTCGTCATCGAGCCGCTGTCGGTGGACGGCCCGATGGTATCGATCCGCAAATTCCGCAAGGAACCGCTGAAACCTACCGATCTCCTCAATCTCGGCACCATGAATGACGAGATTTACACGCTGCTGGATAACGCCGTCAAGGCGCGCTGCAATATCCTGGTATCGGGCGGCACCAGCTCCGGGAAAACCTCTCTGCTCAATGCACTAGCCTTTTTTATCCCGGAAAAAGAACGGGTCGTCACGGTTGAAGATACCGCAGAACTGTCGCTCAACCATCCGCACGTAGTACGGCTGGAATCGCGTCTTGGCGGCTTTGAAGGCGCCGGCGCTGTCAGTATCCGTGACTTGATCCGCAACAGTTTGCGCATGCGTCCTGACCGTATCATCGTAGGTGAAGTGCGCGGCGCCGAAGTTCTGGAAATGCTGCAGGCGATGAACACCGGCCACGACGGTTCGATGGGAACGATCCACGCGAACACGCCGCGTGAATGTCTTTACCGGATTGAAATGCTGGCCGGCTTTGCCGGCTTCCAGGGCAGTGAAAGCAGCCTCAGGCGGCAGATCGCCGGCGCCCTCGATTTCATCGTGCAGATCGGCCGGCTGTCCAACGGTCGCCGTCGCATCGTCTCGATTACAGAAGTGACCGGCATGGGGGACAACATCATCACCCTGCAGGAACTGTATCGGCACGAAAGCTTTATCGGCCCGGATGGCGAAGAAGCCGATCGCTGGATTTCTTTAGGCATCTTCCCGCATGCGCCCAAGCTGCAGCGGCAACGGCAACTCGGCCAGCAAAGCAGCGGTAGTCCGAATACCGGCGGTCCCGGTTCCAGCACCAGTGGCCAGGCGGGGAGGCGCTAGTCATGCACATCGCGCTCTGGCTGCTTGCCGCCGCCCTGCTGCTGACCGGCAGCGCGCTATGGCTTTGGCAGCGCGCGCAGTACCGGACACAGCAAGATGTCAGCGCTGCGTTCGTGGATCGGCAGATTCAGGGCATGCAGCCACTCCAGCAACAGCCGCAGAACGCGGGGCAGGTATTGCAGCAACCGCACTTGCCGTCGGAAGCGTTGCGCAATTTCTTTTTGCGCGCCGGGATCCAGCATCCCAGCGGGAAATTGTATGTGCAACTGGTAGTGCCCGGGATTGTGCTGGTGTTGCTGGCCTTGATACTTGGCGGCTGGCTGTCGGCATTGGGAACCGCATTGCTATACGCCATGCTGGTGGTGTTCTATTTTTGGCTCAGGACTTCAAAAATGCAACGCACCCTGATAAGGCAGTTACCGGGATTCCTGGATACTCTGGTGCGCCTGGTTGCGATAGGAAACAGCATTGGTGCTGCATTCCAGACAGGTATCGGCAGCACCGAAGGACCGCTGCGGGTCATTCTGGATCGCGCCAACAGGCAGGTGCAGGCCGGTGTCGATCTGGAGCACGCATTGCGCCAGCAGGCAGCGGTCTATAAATTCAAGGAGCTCGATCTTGTTGCAGCGGTAATTGGTATTTCTTCCCGATTTGGAGGTCGCTCCGATGTGGTCCTGGAACGCATGGCGGCATTCATGCGCGACCTCGAGCATGCGCAGAATGAGATGGCTTCCTTGTCAGCGGAAATCCGCTTGTCGGCGTGGATCATGGCGATTTTGCCGATCGCCATTGGTATCTTCCTGATCATTTTTAATAACAATATGTTTGTCGGCATGTGGGAAGACCCGATAGGTAAAAAAATGCTGCTGGGTGCGGTAGTGCTAGAGATAGTTGGCGGCTACTTCCTGTATCGGCTGGCGAAATCGATTTAGCCGCGTGGCTGATGTTTGGCGTTATCTGAGACGGAAATATAGTGGACAAGACACAACACATGCTGATCGTCCTGGCCGTACTGCTGTTTGCGGCCGCCCTGTTGTTGATTGGAGTCGCTTTGTTGGCCAGGGGCCGGCGTTTGCAACGCAATCTGGAGACGGTCGATGAAAAAATAGCCTCGCACGATCGCCCTGCGGCGATGCCTGGCGCTGTTGCCACCCCGCCAGGTTGGCGTGAACGGCTGATTGCGCTCAGTGCGAATTGGCTGGAGACGCCGGTAGGCAGGGCGCTGGTGGCGGAGGATGACCGGCATTTGCTGGATCAGTGCGGTGTCAACGACATGCGAGGGAAAGCGCTTTTTTTTGCGGCGCGGGTGGTGCTTGCTGTCAGCTTGCCGCTGATCGGTTTGCTGTTTTTCGAGAATGGATTCCTTTCAATATTGCTGATTCTTTTTGTTGGCTTCGCCTTGGGATATATGTTGCCGAAGTGGGTAATGCAGCGCTCAGCCAGCAAGCGCCAACGCCAGGCTGCTGAGGAATTGCCCTTGTTGATCGACTTGCTGCGCTTGCTGCAGGGGGTAGGGCTGTCGGTTGATCAAAGTCTGCATGTGATTGAAAACGAATTCAGAAGTGTCTTGAAAGTGTTGGGTGAAGAACTGGCCATCGCGGGTCGTCAATACAGTACCGGACGCAGCAGAGAGCAGTCGATGCGGCGCTTTTCCACAGTGTTCGACAACGAGGACCTGCACGCCATATCACGCCTCCTGGTGCAGGTGGAACATCATGGCGGGGCGGTGCAAGAGCCGCTCAAGCAGTTCAGCGAACGGGTTCGGGAACAGCGCAAGCTGGACATGCGGGAAAAGATCGGGAAATTGACGGTGAAGATGACAGGTGTGATGGTCCTGACCTTGCTGCCGGGGCTATTGGTAATTACGGGCGGAGTGGGCTTTCTTGCAGTGCTACGCGCCCTGTCGAAAATGGGAGTGCCTGGATGATTTTTTTTAGCAGAACGTCAGGTGCAAGGAGTTTTGCATCAAGAGGGCGTTATTTCGAAAACTGGATATTTCCCTTTGCCATTGTGCTGTGTTCAGCGGCTTTGAGTGGTTGCGCCAGCGATGCGGCAAAGATATATGCGCAACAAAACGAAGCTGCTCAACTGCGCCAGCAGGCCGAGGAAAAAGCACCGACGCCTGACAACAAGGGCATGTATCTGGATTTGATCTTGCAAATGCAGGATGAGGGAAGGTATTTCGCGTCGCTAGCGCATATCGATGCCTACGAACAGAAAAATGGCAGCACGCCGGAGCTGCAACGTTTGCGCGCGGACGCGCTGCGTGAAACCCGGCAGAGTGCGGCTGCAGATGCTGCCTACCGCAAGTTGCTGAGCTCGACCGAAGCGGGGCGGCCTGGCATGGCCTGGGTTTGCTGGCAGCCCAGAATGGGGATTACCCGGCCGCGATGACGGCACTGCGCGAAGCTGCCAAGCGAGAGCCCACCAATCCGGTGATATTGAGCGATCTTGGTTTTGCCATGTTGCGCAGTGGGGATGTCACTGGCGCGCGGGTGCCGCTGGCGCAGGCGGCGGAGCTGGCGCCGGACAATCGCAAGATGATCGGGAATCTAGCTTTGCTGCTGCTTGTCTCCGGTGAGCCTGAGAAGGCGCGCCAGGTCATGGATAAAGCTGCCTTGCCGGCGGAAAGTCGCACCAGGATATATGGCCTGGCGGCAGAAATCGGCCAGCGGCAACCGGCGGTGGTGACGTTTCAGCCTGCTGATGCCGCCAAGGGCGGCGTCAACAGCGCCATCGTCCCCACATCTAAAAGCATGAGCCCGGTACCTTTGCCGGCAATGCCGTTTCAATCGATGATGGACCGCTTCGGTAACGGCGGATGAACTCCGACAAGATCGTTACGCAGTTAAATTTTTGCTCAAGAGGTAGAAAATGAAAGCGCAAGGAATTTTCGTTCAGCGGTTCTTTCTCGCAGGGTCGATTTTGCTGGCGGCAGCCGGAATGTCGGAAGTGTATGCGCAAAACATGACGCCGCTCACTGGCGCTCTTTTGCAGGAACCTGTTTCTAACGTGAATGCCACGGCGCCGGTTGCCAGCACACCAAGTGCCAATTATCAACAGGCGGCAGCCAGCGCCGCGGTGCCTGCGCAATCGCCATCCGCAGCTGAACGCCCCGAGCAAGCCCCCCGAGTTCATATCGGCGACGTTACGCGCACGCTTTTGCAAGCACAGGCCGATGGGCGCGTCGCCGGCGCACGTCTGCCGATGCTGGGCGCGACGGCGGACGTCAGCTGGCAGCGCTACCTGGATAGTTTCAAGCATCCGCTGCCAGAGTTTTATGAAAACAAAGTAACAAAGAAGCAGTCAAATTAATCACCTAATGCGGACAACGACAGCAAACTGTCGCCAACCTATCATGAACCCACGCCTGGACCTCATTGCTGAGCGACTTTCATCCACTGGACAATGCCGGGATGCGATGCATCGACGACGCGGTTCTGTGGCCGTGATGGCGGCGATCTTTCTGTCAATTGTCATCATCCTGTTTTCGTCGATAGATATCGGCTACATGTTCTACATGAAGAGGAACTTGCAGAAAGCAGCGGATCTGGCGGCGTTGGCCGGCACCCAGCAGCTGGTTAGCACGCCGCTGAACGGAAATCCAACGACATGTTCAGCAGGCGATGGGCCGGTACTGGCCGCGATAGGCAATGCTCGGACCAATGGCTTTTCGACCGCAGCGCCGAATACGATGGCCAATGCGATTACGGTTACTTGTGGCCGCTGGGATCCGGTCGCCAATGCTGCCTCCGCGCCCAGCTACTTTGCCCCGCCGATTGCCGGAGCGGCATTGAATTCGGTGCGGGTGCTGCTTACACAGAACGTTCCTGCCTTTTTTGGATTGGGAACGCGGACGCTGAGCGCCCAGGCGATTGGATCGGCTAGCGATCCCTATGCGGCGTTTTCGGTAGGGTCGAAACTGTTGCAGGTCAATGGCAGTGGGGCCGTACCTGGTTTGTTATCCGCATTGGGACTCAATATCAGTGGTACCTCCTTAGTTTCTTACCAGGGTCTGGCAAATGTATCCGTGACGCCAAACGGGTTGCTGCAGGCACTGGGATTTCAAATACCATTGCATGCCGATGTCGGGACGGTGACAAACATACTGAAGGCAAACACTAGCGGCTGTAGCAATGGCATGTGTACTTTGCAGGCGATACTCGGCGCCATTACCACCGTTGGCGGCCAGCAGAATCTGGTCAATACCCTTGGTGGGCTAGTAACGGTGGGGCAGCTGAATGTAATGATTCCGCTATTGGCTGACCCGGTTACCGGAAAGGGGGGGCTGTTTGCATTAATTAATACCGCCGATGCGCAGTCTGCCTTGAATGCAAATCTGAGTGCCTTGAATGTAGTAAATACAGTAATAGGAATAGCCAATAGTCACCATTTTGGCAACGTGAATTTAGGCGTGTCGCTACCAGGCGTGGCCAGCGTGACAACTTTGGCCGGTATCGTGGAACCCCCGTCGATCGGGATTGGCGGCATTGGAACGAAGGCATACACATCACAAGTTCGGTTGTATACGCGTATTCAAAGCAATCTGTTGAATTTGGGCTTGTTGAAAGTTGATTTGCCGTTGATTATCGATGTGGTAAATGGGCTCGGCACGCTGACGGATATGTGTACCACAAAGGATGGTAGCGGCAACGATCTGGCTACGATTCAGGTACAGGCTCCGATCTTGAGTCTTTGCGCCGGTAGTATGAATAATGCAGTTGACGGCAACACGGTGTTCTCTACCAACAATGCTTGCAAAGCGAATTTGACGAACTGGCCAATGGTGAATGTGCTAAATGGGGCCCTTGTCGTAAATAAGGCAATTGCAATTGATGGCCTGTCGAACCCCACCAGCGTCACATTGTATAAAGGGCAGACGAAGACAACCGGGGCTAACAACCTTCCGATCGGGACGACATTATCGAATGTATTCAATGCGATTATTGGTGCCTTGGCTGGTAGTTTGCTGGGTGGTAGTGGCGTCAATAATTCCAATTTGGCGACTGGCTTATTGAATGGGCAAGCGCTGGGGCCAGCACAGACCATGGTGACTAATTCCCTGAGCAGTCTGAATTCATTTGTATCCAGCCTCAACTCCAGCGTCACCGGAATACTCGGGAACCTGCTGTCGGTGAATGTACTCGGGATCTTGACCAATGTGGGTGGCTTGGTTACTAACTTACTTAATAGCATCGGACAAATTGTGAGTGGTCTTTTATGCCTTGGCAATAGCCAATGTATTTTGTCCAATCAACTGGCCGGCAGCCAAAGCAGTGGCGGCACTAGCATTTCTAATGCTCTGATTACTACCTTGGGTATGCTGGTCAATCTGCTGCAACCGATTTTGAATGTTGTAGGTGGTGCTTTGTCGACAGTTCTCAACAATTTGCTGGGAATCCAGTTAGGCTTGGTCGATGTCAATCTGATGGACCTGAATTGCGGAGGCACCAGCGTCAAGCTGGTTTATTAATCAAATGGATATGCAACACATCTAACTATGACGAACAAGCAACAAGGAGTGGCCAGGGCGGCGTACTTATTAGGATTCGAGCGTTTCATCGCCCCCGTCCTGATCAAGTTGATCTATTGGATCGGAATAGTGGCGATCCTAATTGCCGGCGCCAGCAGTTTCGTCAATGCCAGCAGCGAAGGCATCGGCCGCATGCTGCTGACCCTGGTGGCGTTGCTGCTATCCCTGCTGATCTGGCGCTTGCTCAGTGAGCTCGGCATCCTTGCATTTAATATTTACGAACGACTGGTTGAAATCCGCGACCTGATGGCGCGCCAGGCGCCCGCGCCGGCAGCCATCCGGCCCGCGCTGCCTGAGAGTGACTGAAAGAGATGACCATGCAAAACAAGCCTTTGCAAGAAAGTCTCGATATCTACATATGGGAAGGCAATTCCGATATTGCCGACCGCATTTCGCTGTGCCTGGCGAGTTTCGATATCGAGGTGATCCGCGCCGACGGCCTTCCTGTCACGCGTGACCAGGTGTCGTCGCGGCCTTCGATCGCCGTGATTTCCGTGACCGTGATTGAGCACTCAGAGTTTTCTGCCGACGCCTGGCAGAAATCGCATGGCATGCCGGTGATCTGGGTGGCGGAGGTGGGGCGGGCTGCCAATCCGCGCATCTATCCGGTCGAGTATTCGCATATCCTGATGCTGGATTTCACCTGCGCCGAATTGCGCAAGCTGGTGTTCCGACTGGCCTCCGAGCTGCACGCCAGCGCCAGCGCCGACCGCATGCCGCAGCCGCTGATCGCGCAATCGGAATCGATGAAGACGCTGGTGGCGGAAGCCGAGGCGTTTGCCGATTGCGAATCGAGCGTGCTGATCATGGGCGAGACCGGCGTCGGCAAGGAGCGCATCGCCCAGTTGCTGCATCAGCGTCACGGCCGCTATCGCCACGGGCCGTTTGTCGCGGTTAACTGCGGCGCCATTCCTGACGGTTTGTTTGAGTCGCTGTTTTTCGGCCACGCCAAGGGGGCTTTTACCGGCGCCTTGCTGGCCCACAAAGGTTATTTTGAACAGGCTGACGGTGGAACCCTGTTCCTTGATGAAATCGGCGATCTGCCGCTGTACCAGCAGGTCAAGCTGCTGCGTGTGCTGGAGCAGAGCACGGTGACCCGGCTGGGCTCGCAAACCGAGGTCAAGCTGGATTTCCGGCTGGTGGCGGCGACCAACCGCAATTTGCGCGAGCAGGTGCAGCAGGACATGTTCCGCGCCGATCTGTATTACCGGCTGGCCGTGATCGAGCTGCGTGTGCCGAACCTGGAAGAGCGCGGCAGCGCCGACAAGATCGCGATCTTCAGCAGCTTGCTGGGGCAGACCTACGAAGACATCCCGCCGCCGCCGGAATGGCTGCTGGAACTGGTCGCTGCCGCAAAATTCGCCGGCAACGTGCGCGAGCTGCGCAATGTCGCGGAGCGGGTCGGGATCATCTATCGCCAGCTCGGTGTCTGGGACCGTACCCGCATCGACCGCGTCTTCGATACGCTGGGCACGATGGAGCGCTTGGTGGAGGGTAATGACCTGACTGCGGTCCGCAAGAAATGGGACATGGCGGAACGCAGCCGGATCCTGGCCGTATTGGACGCCAACGGCTGGCGCCGGCAAGATACCGCGCATGCGCTTGGTATCAGCCGCAAGGTGCTGTGGGAAAAAATGCGCAAATTCCAGATTGCCGATACCGAGGCGATCGGCGAGGCTGAATAGGCGGCCGGATAGCAAACCGGCTGCAGCGGCGTGTCCGACGCCGGTTTTTCTTCTCATTGACGCGATTTTAGGCCTTGTCCATGGGCAATCTGCCCGCTGCCGATGGTAAAATAGGCAACAATAGCGTTTTAAGTAAAAACAATGCCCAGTAACAACAAAATTGCAGATAAAATTGACTGCATGGTGCATGCTTGTGTCGACAATAAAACTTAATGTTAGCGAAGGAATCAGGGGATGAAAGTAACTGTACGCAATGCGGTTCGCGGTTTAGGACTGGGATTGTTCTTTGCCGGCTTGTCGCTCAATGCAATGGCGCAATCGTCTAGCGTCAGCCAGGCACCGGCAACCGTTGCTCCTACCCCTGCTGCCAGCGTTAAGGCGACACCCAGCGGCAACAGCACCATCACCGAATTGCAGCAGCTGATGCAGAGCCAGGGCGTGAGCGAATTGCGTACCACCTACAACGGCAATTACGGTTCCAGCCTCCTGTTCAAGCCTGACAACCGTACTTATTACGTCGCCCTGTTCCAGCAAAAGAATTTCTGGCGCGTGGTCAAGACCACCTCCGATATCCAGGCTGAACAGATCTACAAGAGCTTCGTCAGCCAGACCGAAAAACTGGCGGCGATCGACATCCGCCGGATCCAGCTGGAAGCTGAAAAAACATATACCGAACAGCAGATCGCCAGCCAGGAAACCCGTCTCAGCGCCCTGCAGAACGATCTGGTCGTGCAGCAGCAGCAAGAGCAGAATGTGAACGCGCAGCAGGAACAGGCGCGCCAGCAAGCGCAAGTGCTGAGCAGCAAGCAGCAAGCTGCGCGCAGCGAATTGCGTGCCTTGCAGAACCGTATCCGTACGTTGGAATCGCAGCAGACCATCATGGATAACAGCGGCTTCAGCGCGGACAAGACTACCAGCAAATAAGACCTGGATTTCACACCAGGCCATTGGCCTGGGCGTCAGCTTGAAAATGAAACGAGATGCGTAGATTTACGCATCTCGTTTTTTTTTTGCCTGTCGCATGACTTATATTTTTTGTCGCTTGATCACAATCGGCACCCGACCCCAAATCCCACAATGCTTTGGCCGAATGCATCACAGGTTTTGGGCTCCGAATGCACATCTTGGGAGGTGAACGGCATGGCGAACAACAAGAAAAGAACCTGGCTGGCGGGTATTGCACTGTGCGTTGCTTCATGCATCGCGCACGCCGAGATCGTGCTGGAGCACTGGCCGGCGCCGGCGGCGGAAAAACTCAAAAGCGTGATTGCCGCCAATGCCAATCAAGGCGCGTTTGCCGTGTTCGACATGGATAACACCAGCTATCGCTACGATCTGGAAGAAGCGCTGCTGCCATTCATGGAAATGAAAGGCTTGCTGACACGCGGCAAGCTGCCGCCGTCGCTCAGGCTGATTCCGTTCAAGGACACGCCGCAATTCAAGGAAAGCCTGTACAGCTATTACCAGCGCCTGTGCGAGATCGACGACCAGGTTTGCTATCCCTGGGTGGCGCAGGTGTTCGCCGGCTTTACCTTGCGCGAACTGAAGCAGCAGGTTGACCAGCTGATGGCTTACGGCAAGCCGCTGCCCGTCAGGTACTACGAAGGCGCGGAGTTGAAGACGGCTGAGGTACAAGCGCCCAAGCCATTCAGCGGCATGCGCGAGTTGTACAAGGCGCTGATGGACAACGGCATCGAGGTGTACGTGATGAGTGCCGCCAGCGAGGACTTGGCGCGCATGCTGCTGGCCGATCCGCAGTACGGTTACAGCGTCAAGCCGCAGAACGTGATCGGCGTCGGCATGCTGCTCAAGAATCGCAAGACGGCCGAGCTCACTACCGTCCGCAAGCTGGTCCAGCAAGGAAAATATGAGCCCGAAGCGCTGCTTGACTACGAGCTGACGCCTACCCTGTGGGCGCCGCTGACCTGGTTCGAAGGCAAGCCGGCGGCGATCAACACTTATATCGACGAATGGCGGCGGCCCATTCTGGTGGCGGGCGACACGCCGGTCAGCGATGGTCCGATGTTGTTCCACAAGACCGATGTTGAGAAGGGCGGGGTGCGGGTCTGGGTCAATCGCAAAGACAAATACATGCAGCAGCTGAACGCCATGCAGCAGAAAAATGCGGCGCGTCAGAAAGCCCTTGATCTGCCGGTGACAGCCGACAAGAACTGGATTGTGGTTACCCCTGACGCGATTCAATAAGCCGCGCCATCAGCACACCGGAGGAAGCATGAAACTACGCTGCATACTAAGCGGCTGCATCGCTGCCCTGGCTAGCCAGGCGGCAGATGCACAGTCAAACATCATCTTGTACGGCCGTATCGACACCGGCATCCGTTACAGTAGCAATCAAGACATTGCCGGCGGCAAGCTGCTGGAAGTGACGTCCGGCGCCAGCAGCGGCAGTCGCTGGGGTGTCAAGGGCAGCGAGGATCTCGGCGGTGGCATGAAGGCAGTCTTCACATTAGAAAACGGCTTCGAGCCGGATACCGGCAAAGCCGCGCAAAGCGGCCGCCTGTTCGGGCGCCAGGCGTGGCTGGGTTTGTCAGGCAGCCTCGGTACGCTGACCGTAGGCCGCCAGTACAGCCCGGTCTATAACGTCGAGTTCGCCAACGAGCCTTTCGGCTGGGCCAACGTCTACGAATCGGGTTTCATCTACGATAACTATACCGGCGGCAATCGCTGGGATAATTCCGTGCTGTATCAGTACAAGGGCGGCCATTTGTCGGGCACGCTGATGACCGGCTTCGGCGAACAGGCAGGCAGCAATCGCAACGGCAGCAAGGTGGGCGGCAGCATCGCCTATGAGATCGGCCTGGGCGCAGTCAGCGCTGCCTACCAGAAGACGCATGACGTCAACGGCGTCGCCGACCATAAGGTGTGGACCGCCGGTGGCTTTTATCCGCTGGGTGGGTTCAAGCTTTTTCTCAGCTATCTCAATCACCGCAGCGACTTGACGCCGCAAAAGAACGATGTCTGGGCTGCCGGCGCATCCTATGCAGCGGGGCCGGCGGTCGAGCTGTACGGCGGCTTCTACTATGACCGCCAGCGCCAGCAAAGCGGCAACAAGCGCACTGTGGTGGGCATGTTCAACTACAAGCTATCGAAGCGCACCAACGTGTATCTGCAAGCCGATTACAGCAAGATCGACGCCGGCTATGTCAGCAATCTGTTCGACGTCTATGCTTTCCCGGTCAGCCGTGACGCCAGCGGCGTCGTCAGCGCTTTCGTCAAGACGCGCACCAGCGCCATGGTCGGCATACGCCATCAATTCTGACGCGGCCGTGATGCGCTGTCAGGCGAGTTCTTCCGCAAACAGCGCCTGTATCCGGCGCCAGGCGTCATCGTGCGCCGCTTAATTAAAGGTGTCGCCCGATTCGCAGAAGGAGCTATGTTGGGCCTCCGGGTGGACTACTGTGTTGTGTGCCGGATCCTGGCGGCGATCAGCGCGCGGTTGGACGAGGCGCTTCGCCGTGCGAGCTATCGACGCCCGCGCCGGCAAGTCCGACGGGTGTCCTTGCCAGGCGCCGCCTGATCTTTTCGACATGGAAATCGACGCAAAAATACAGCGCGATCGAACAAGCGATCGAAATCCCTGCAATCACAAAAGACCAATACCAGCTTCCCTGATGGTCAACGATCAGGTAGGCGACCACCGGCCAATGGGTAAGGTAGATTGGATAGCTCAGTTCGCCGACGAATTTATCCACTCTACTGCGCCTGGTGGCATGAAACAGAGGGATCACACAGGCTGCGAATAGCGCGAAAGGAATGCACAGCAATATCTGATGGTCCCACAGCTTCTGTGCGGCGATGATGCAGGCAATGCTGATGCCGACGCCGAATATCGAGCACCATAAGGCGTCAAGACGCATCCGCTCCAATGATGCGTTATATTTTTTCCAGCCATGGTAGGCCGTCATGCCGAATAAAAACAGCCAGAACGTATTGAATCCGCTGTAACGCTGTAAGGGATGCAGCGGATACAGGTCCGACATGATGGCAACGTGAATCAGCAATGCCATTGCAAGTACGGCGAGGATGGTTTTCGGTTTTCTGGCAATGAAGGGGGCGAGTAGATAGAAGCTGATCTCTTCGCCTATCGACCAGATGTGCGGCATGTGCGCCGCGTTCAGCAATGCGCTGGCGCCGCCTTCAGGCGTGGCAAGAAAAACCAGCTTCCCGGTCGCGCTGTCGATGCCGAACCAGCCGAGCGTATTGTAAAAAAACATCGTGAGGTTGACCGTCCAGGTGTAGACGGCTGCCAAGGTCGACGTGTATATCGCGCTCGACATCGGGGCGATCAGCAGCAATACCACCAGGAGCACGACGATGTAGCTCGGCCACAGGCGCAGAAAGCGTGCGCCATAGAATCCGGCGACGTTGTCCTGGTATTTCTCATTCAGGACCAAGGCCATATAGAAGCCGGAAATGACAAAAAAAGCGTAGACCGCCAACAAGCCGTCAATGCCGGGTACGTGGATACCGTTGTGGGAAAAGACAACCGACAGCGCCAAGAAAAAACGGATCAGCCCCATGTGTTTCTATTACTTGCTTGATTCATTTGCAACAACCTTCTGCTGGATAGCCCGGCCGGTAATAGTAACAACTCTATGCTAAGGCCTCAATAGCAGGCTGCCACGGGGTATCGATCAGAATTGGCTTGGATAAAACGGCTACGGCAGATGCATGTTTCTTCGCGTCGGCTCACCCGGCAATCCGCATCAGCTGCCAGCCGGCAAAGGCGAGCAGGATGCAGCCGCCGATCCGGTTGACGAGGGTCATGACGCCAGGCCCTATCTTGTGGCGCACCGCAGCCACGCCGCAGGCCAGCAGCAGCCACCAGAACGCCGATCCGCAAAATACCCCGAGCACCATGAGCGCCGCCGCAGCCGGCGCGCTCGCCGCCGGGCCGGCAATGGCGGCAAAGACGGCGATGAAGGAGAGGATGGTCATGGGATTGGCCAGGGTCAGCAGGAAAACGGAAATGAAGGCCTTGCCGGCAAAGGCGCCGTTGGTGACATTGGCGGCGCTGGCAGACGGCGTGGCGCGCAGAAGCTTGATCCCCATCCAGAGCAGGAACAAGGCGCCGAATACGGCCAGCGGCGTCGTCAGCGCGACAAAATAGTTGGTCACGGTGGCCAGGCCGAAGGCGCCGATGGCGCCATAAGTGGCATCCGCGGTGGCGGCTCCCAGTCCGCTGGCGAAACCGATGCGCGGTCCATGGGCGATGGTGCGCTGGATGCACAGCAGGCCGACCGGTCCCACCGGTGCGGCGATCGACAGGCCAATCAAGGCCGCTTTCATGAATAATGCCATCTCCACTTTTAATTCCTTGAAGAGCTACGCTGGAAGGTGAATTATCTCAAGAGCGCCATTGCAGTCGAATAAGCAAAATAAGGCAGAACTGTTATATTGCCTTTATTATTCTCGTCAAATCTGCCGTTATCCTTAATCATGGAAATAGATGCCAAAGGCTGGAAAATCCTGGCCGCGATTCAGAGCGACGGCCGTATCTCGCTGAAGGCGCTTGCCAACCATTGCGGCCTGTCGCTGCCGGCGACGTCGGAGCGCCTCAAGCGGCTGGAGGAGGCGGGGATTGTCAGCGGCTATCGTGCGGTAGTCAGCGCCGAGGCGGTCGGCTACGGCGTCATGGCGGTGATCGGCATCACCACCGCGCAGCCCGACAAGGCACGCCTGATCGCACAGCTGCAGGCCATGCCGGAAGTACTCGAATGCCTGCATGTGACAGGACAGGATTCGTTTCTTCTGCGAGTCGTGACCAAGGATATCCGCCATCTGGAATGCTTCGTCGGCAGCATCAACCATTATGGTGAGACGCGGACTTCGATTGTCATGTCGACCCCAATCGCGAAGCGCTCGATTGCGCAATTTCCCGCTGAATTGTGAAGTGTCGCCTGGGTCTGCGGCGCTGGCTGTCGTGGTGCGCCGGAAGGAGAAATGGCGCTGCGTGGTGGTTTGCAGGCAGTCGACCTGGCTAGAACGGCAAACGCATGATGTTTTATATGCAAGGCAGAAAAAGAAATGGGTTATGCCCTGTTCGGGACATAACCCACTCCAACTGTTACCTTTCAAGAGGTAGGTTTACTTTACATTCACTACCCCACTGGCGTCAACTGTTGATGTTGACAGCCCGATGGACTGGCAAGACGCAGTTCCTTTGTACCGCCTCTTCCCTCAATCAGATTGCAGATCCGGTGTCGTTCCTGGCGCCGATGTTTCCTTGCTCATTGGCCAGAAGAATGGCCCTTTTTTTCGTTTGGACGGGCATCTAGGTAAGACCGTGATGAATCCGGCGCATCAGACTATGCGTCATGCATCGCGTTTTTCCACTCTTACCTGGAGGCGTCTGTGATTGATAAAAATGCGTTACGAACAGCTCGGCTGAAAAAAGCCGCATTGAATTTGGCAATGCTCATTTCCGCTGCATTGCTTGGCGCTTGCAGCGACGGCAGTTCCGCTCTGCAGACCGCCGTTTCATCGGCAGCGGCGCAGCAGCCGGAAGCCCGGCCGGCGACCATTACGCCTTCAAGCACGGTGGCAGCATCGCCGGCAATGACGCCGGCAGCGACGGTGACACCGGCTGTAACGACACCGGCAGCGACAACGCTGGTAGTGACAACGCCGGCAGCGACGACACCAACGACGACACCAACGCCGACAACCCCAACGACGCTAACGGTAACGGTAGCGACTCCGGCGGCAACCCCCGCTCCCGCCGTCGCCAAGCCAGGTTTGTATATCAGCGAAGTGGCAGCCAATTACCGTCGCACGGACGGCGTCAGCTGGGTCGAGATTTTCAACAACTCGACGCAAGCGATCCACCTGAGCGACTATCGCCTGCGCACCACCGGATGGAATATTGCCACGCAAGATATCAGTACGGCGCCGATGAATTTTGATCTGCCGAAAGTGGATATTCCTGCCGGCGGCTATTTTGTCATCGCCGGGAAATTCATGCCGTTCCTGACGAATACCGACAAATCCGCCTACGTCTCCAAGACCTCCGTGAGCAATGGCAGCAGTAAAACCTATCTGCCTTACTGGAGCGACAGTGCTGGTTTTGTCGAACTGCTGACGGCCAGCGATAACAAGACAGCGGATTTCGTCCGCTTCGGCACATCGGCAGTCACGCCGCTGACGCCATCGGCATGGAGCGGCGACAATGTGGCTGCGTTTCCCGCCAAGCCCGATTACGTGACTGTAGCCACGCCCGATCCGCTCGACAGCTACGATGGTTCGATCGTCAGACTCAGCAGCAGTTTCACGGCCAGCGGCAGCAAGAGCGACTGGAGCCGGGTGGCGTTTTCGACGCCGGGCGGTCCGAATGACGTGGCGGCCGATGCGATCGACAGCGACAAGGACGGTATTCCGGACTCTGCCAAAGTCGCGGGCGGCACCTTCGGCGGCATGGACTTGTACAGCCTCGGCGCGCGCAAGGGCCAGCGTGATATTTTCATTCACGTCAACTACATGAACAGCGCCACCGACACCGCGGTGACGCCGCAGAAAAGCGCCTTGCAAATGGTGGTCGATGCATTCAGCCCGCATAACATCAAGATCCACTTCGATGTCGGCAATCTGTTCAGCAGCGCGGTGTCGGCCGCCAGCTTCAATCTGTCGGGAGATGTCAGCCATAAAGTCGCCTTTGAGAAGTGCACGCAGATTCTTTCTTCGACCGCCAAGTCCAATTCCGACTTCACGCCCGATGCCGGCTGTTCCAGCATCTATAAGTATTCAAGCGGCTCCTTCGATGTGCGCCGCAAGCCGGTATTCCGCTTCATGCAGATGGCCAGCTCGCAGCTCGCCAGCGGCGCCGGCGGATCTTCAGGCATCGCCGAACTGCCGGGCAATAAATTCCTGGTCACGCTGGGCGGTTCCGGCTTCGCGCCGAATAACGCCAGGCTGCAAACCATCCTGGTCAATTTCCAGGGCGGCACCATCATGCATGAATTCGGCCACACGCTGGGATTGCACCATGGCGGTTTTGAAGACCAGAACTACAAGCCGAACTACTTCAGCATCATGAACTACATGTACCAGCTGAATGGTCTGCCGGCCGATACCCGTGGCGGCAATCCGCTGCAGCGCTACTACTACACCTTCAACAATGATTTCAATTCGCCGGTTCCGGGCTATGCCAAGGCCGGTACCTACAAGCTCTGCGATTTGCCGGAAGGGCCATGCAATGCGGTGTTCAAGATAGACTACTCAAACGGCTCGGGGAAAAGCCTGGACGAGGCCAACTTGCTGGAAGCCGACAACATCGGCCGCGGCAGCGTCAACGGCGCCTACCTGGACTGGAATCTAAATGGCCTGCAGGATCCGTTGAGCTATGCTTTTGACTACATCAACGGCCAGACCGTGATGCAGGATAACGACGACTGGAGCAAGCTGATCCTGGCAGCCAATCCGCATCAGCTTGTGGCGGCGGCAGTGGAAGCCAAGGCAGGCGTGCGTCTGGGCGAAACCAGGAAGCGCGGTGTGATCGCACTGGAACAGCCGCCGTCGGTACACTTGCTGAATCAACTCACCAACCTGAAATAAACCGCATGAAAATGACGAGCTCGATGCGCCACTTGAGGTTGCTGCTGTCAGCCGCGGCGCTGGCGGCTTGCGCCTGCCAGAGCGTGGCCGGCGATAGACTGCAGTTCGAGGGCGTGCCGCTGGAGAGTGGGGAAACGTTGCTGGCACATGCCGCGGTGAATCCGGCTGGCCAGATGCAGCTCGACCTGGGGCAGCAGGGCGTTGTCACCATCTCGCCTTGGCCGAAGGCATTGCCGCGGCAGCTGCAAGCGCAATACGCGACGCTGCGGCAGACCATGCATCCGGCGGGGCCGCTGCAGTCTTTGCTGTTGCGCACGGCGGAAGGCAAGGAACCATGGCTGACGCTGGTGGCGAACGGCGGGCTGAACTGGGGGGTGCTGCCGGGCATCCGTCTGCGGGCAGCGGCTGGTGGCGGCGTCAGGATCGCAGGTTTGAAAACCGATCTTCCCGTGGCGCCGGGTGAGACCGTTAAATTCCGCGATGGCGCCATGCATTGCTGGCAGTTCAGCCTGCTTGCGGTGCGGCTGCCGCAAGGCAGGGTGGGCATTTCCCAGGAAGGTGAAGCGCGTGCCGACTGGTACTTGCGCGGAGACGTTGCATGCTGACGGAGCTAGTGCGATATGCCTGTTGAACGACACGATACGGCTTCCAGAAATGGAAGCCGTATTTACTTCAACGCTCTGTCAAGCCGATGGCAAGGGAGGCTTTGACGGCTGCCATTCGCGCGCCAGCAATGCGTAGCCATATTCATCGGACCAGACGCCCTTGAAAAGAATGTTTTCCCGAAAATGCGCCTCGCGCCGGAATCCCAGTTTTTCCAGCAGCCGCTGTACGCTCAGGTTGGACGCATCCACGGTGGCAGTGATCCGGTGTTTCTTGAGATCGTCGAACAGGCAAGCGATGACACGGGAAAGCGCTTCCGTGGCGTAGCCTTGTTTTTGATAGCGCGAGTCGAAAGTCACGCCGATTTCGGCCTGCTGCCCATCGTCGAAGAAATGCACTGCGACGTCACCCGCCAGCGCGCCGTCTGCTGTGCGTTCGGCGGCGATCTGGAACCAGCTGTCGTTGGTATTGAACGCCAACCCATGCTGTTGCTCGAAGAACGCTTCGGCGTCCGCCGCAGAATAGCTGGACCAGCTTTGATAGCGCGCCACCTCGGGCTGGCTGCGGTAGCCGGCAAATGCGGGCAGGTCGTGGCGGGTGAATTTTCTTAACAGCAGTCGCTCTGTCGCCAGCGGCAATATATCCATTTTTGTTCAATCTTGCAGTTCAATGTGCGGGGCTTCGGCTGAAATTTCACCAGGATCTTTATCAGTGGTGGCGATGTTAGAGGTAATCGCCCCGGCTGGCAAACCGGTTCTTGTAATTTGGGCAGTACTGGCTGTGGGAGGACTAGGACTGGATGGCGTGCAGGAAAGACGCCAGGCTTGGGGCGGCTGAG
Source organism: Collimonas pratensis (assembly GCF_001584185.1). Taxonomy (GTDB): domain Bacteria; phylum Pseudomonadota; class Gammaproteobacteria; order Burkholderiales; family Burkholderiaceae_D; genus Collimonas; species Collimonas pratensis. The sequence continues at coordinate 1,057,035 of NZ_CP013234.1, forward strand.
GAATTCTTGTGCGAAAAAGAAAAAAGGCCCTCGAAGCCGAGAGCCTTATATTCAATGGTGCCGAGAGCCGGAATCGAACCGGCACGCTGTCTCCAGCGCGGGATTTTGAGTCCCGTGCGTCTACCTATTCCGCCATCTCGGCAACGCGTCCGCTATTATGACTTAATTCGGCGGCGCGATCAATAGCTGCATGAATCTGTTGCCCTTTGAATACCCTGTTTGCTACGGATATCGCCCGGGCAAGCAAGCTAATTGGCCACGCGCTGGTACAGGCGGAAGCGTTCATCCCTGTCCGAGGGACGGCGGCCGGTCCACAGCAGCTTCCAGTTGCCTTTGAATTCGCGCCAGATGGCATCGTCGGACTTGACCGAGATATTGTCCTGGTAGAGCAGGAAATCGCAATGCGGCTGGCCGTATTCGCCAAACGGGATGTCGCCGAAGTAGGCGAACGATGCCCGTTGCGCCGGGCCGACGTTGGTGTCCACGCATTGCTTGACGGCCGGCAGATTCTGGTCGATCTGGGCAGCGACGCCAGCGTAACTCTTACTGTAGTTAATCCATGGCAGCCACAGCGTGGTCAGCAGCAGCCAGCACAGGATCACGCCGCCGGACGACAGCACCACGGCGCGCCACAATACCGAGGGCCGGCGCGACAGGCGCCAGTTCACCAGCAGGATCCAGAATACCGACCCGAGGATAGCGATCGCCAGCGCCATCAGGTTGAATTCAGGCTTGAAGCCGGGCGCCAGCTTGTAGACGTTCTTGGCGAGCTGCGCCGGCCAGCCGCTTTCCTTGGCGATCCAGGCCAGCCAGATGAAGGCGGCGCAGGCGGTCAGGGTCATCACCGAGAACCAGTCGACGGCGTTGATGGCGCCGCGCTTCATGGTAGGCAAGCCGAAGGCGGCCAGGATCACCAGCGCCGGCAGCAAGGGCAGCAAGATACCTTCTTCCGGATGCGGATTGAGCAGCAGCACCACTGTCAGGCTGACGAAGAACGCCAGCGGCAAGGCGATATGCAGCGTCGAGCGCTGTTCGCGCCAGGCATATACGGCCCAGCCGGCGAAAGGCCAGGCCGGCCACGCAAACCAGATGCCGTACTTGAAGTAATACGCAATGGCGGTCCAGGTCGGCCAGCTCAGTTGCTGCAGATTGAAATTTTCCCAGGCGGTGAAACGGTTGACGCCGTGCGGCAGCAGGGCGCAGCTGGTGGCCAGCCAGAGACCGGCGACCATCAGCGTCACTGGCAGGGTCACCAGCAGCAAGTCCCTGATGATGGCTTTTTCCCGTATCAAGGCCAGCGCCAGCAAGCCGCACAGCAGCGCCAGCGGCAACACCCAGCCGCGGGTCAGGATCAGCAGGCCGAAGGTCAGCCCGAGCACGGCGGCGCTGCGGATGCTGCGTGCTTCAAACAGGCGCACCGCGACATAGATGGAAAACGCCACCAGCGAAATCTGCAAGCTCTTGGCGGTGGCTTCATGGCTGTGCGACAGCAGGCCCAGGCAGCCCAGGTAAATCAGGAAGGCGCCGTCGGCCAGGGTGCGGCCGAAGTCGCGCGGTTCGGGCTGGCCGCCAAAGGCCAGCCGCAGCGGCTGCGCCTCGGTGCGCCGGCCCAGCAGGTAAGTGGCGTACCAGACCGAGAGCGAGCCGACCACGAAAAATATCACGGTGGAGAGGCGGGCCGCCAGCGGATCGCTGAGCAGCCAGCCGAACAGCTTGATGAACAGCGCGCCGATCCAATAGGTCAGTGGGCTTTCCGCCGGCATCGGCAAGCCGACGATGTTCGGCGCCAGCCAGTCGGCCCAGCCGCCATGCGCCATGGTCCAGGCGATGCCGAAACTGGAGGCGTCTTCATTTTTCCACGGATCGCGCCCGATCAGGCCCGGCAGGATATACAACAATCCCAGTGCCCACAGCCCCCAGCGTGGCAGTGCGCTGGTGGCGGAAGCAGGGAGACGGACGGGCTTCATCACAATGGTGTTTGATCAATGTTGAATTGCTGGGTATTGTGCCGGATAGCGGAGTACTTCGCTATTGCTGAGAGTAATTTTTGTTCTCGATGTTCTCAAGCGAACATACAATTATTTACTATTTATCAAAGAGTTAGCTGGCGCAGAGAGCTACCGTCGCGAAATCTGATAAATAAAAAAAGGCAGCCGCAGCTGCCTTTTTGAACAAGCGGACGAATTATTGATTCGCGATCGCTGTCTTGGAACCGACAGTACCGAATTTCTTGCGGAACTTGTCAACGCGGCCGGCGGTGTCGACGATCTTGTGTTGACCGGTGTAGAACGGATGCGATTCCGACGAAACTTCAATCTTCACCAGAGGGTATTCTTTACCTTCGTGGGTGATGTTTTCGCGAGTCTGGATGGTCGAACGTGTGATGAACTTGAAATCGTTCGACACGTCGTGGAACAGAACTTCGCGGTAATTTGGGTGAATGCCGTCTTTCATAATTGCCTCAATGGAGTTGGTAGCCAATCAATCACTTCGTCGGTCGCCTTGCTTCTTGACCCGATTGTCGATCACTTGCCGGGGGTGGAAAACCGCAAATTATACAATAAATCCCGCCAGGAATTGGGAAAAATGAATGAAATCAGTGCCTTGGCCGGATAAAACGGCACTGTATCCTTATTTTTCCTGGTCACGGGAATGCCGGCTGGGCATGGCGCCCAGCCAGGCCAGCCCTAGCTCTTTACCGGCACGGGGGTTTGATTGCCATTTTTACGATACAAATACAATGTTGCAATCAAGCCACAAATTGCCGCTGCAGTCATCCACATGCCCGGCGCACCCTTGTCGCCGGTGTATTCGATCAGGCCGGTGGCGATGGCCGGCGTGAAGCCGCCGAAAATCGCTGTCGCCAGGCTGTAGGCCAGCGAAAAGCCGGCAGTGCGCACTTCAACCGGCATGATTTCGGTCAGCGCCACCACCATCGCGCCGTTATAGCTGGCATACAGGAAGGACAGCCACAGTTCGACCATCAGCATCTTCTGGAAGGTCGGATCGGCCACCAGCCAGGACATGGCCGGATAGGCGCTCAGGATGGTCAGCACGGTAAACAGGATCAGCAGCGGCTTGCGGCCGATGCGGTCGGACAGCGCGCCCATCACCGGCAGCCAGATGAAGTTGGAGATACCGATGCAGAAGGTCACTATCAGGGCATCGGTGGTGCTCAGGTGCAGCACGCTCTTGCCGAAGGTCGGTGTGTAGACCGTGATCAGGTAGAACGACACGGTAGTCATCGAAACCAGCATCATGCCGGCGATCACCAGGCCCCAGTTGTCCACCATCGAGCGCAGGATTTCACGCACCGGCGGTTTGTGCTTGCGCGCCTTGAATTCTTCGGTTTCCTGCAGCGAACGGCGGATCACGAACAGCACCGGCACGATCATGCAGCCGATGAAGAACGGCACGCGCCAGCCCCAGTCGGCGATCTGCGCCGGCTGCAGCCACACTTGCAGGCCATAGCCGAGCGCCGCGGCGACGATGATCGCCACCTGCTGGCTGGCGGACTGCCAGCTGACGTAGAAACCCTTGTTGCCAGGGGTTGCCATTTCCGAGAGGTAGACCGAGACGCCGCCCAGTTCCACCCCGGCTGAAAAGCCTTGCAGCAGTCGGCCGACCAGCACCAGGAACGGCGCCGCATAGCCGATGGTAGCGAAGCCCGGCACGAAGGCGATCAGCATGGTGCCCAGCGCCATCAGCGCCAGCGTCGTGATCAAGCCCTTGCGGCGGCCCACCCGGTCGACGTAGGCGCCGAGGATGATGGCGCCCAGCGGCCGCATCAGGAAACCGGCGCCGAAGGTCATGAAGGTCAGCATCAGCGAGGCAAATTCGTCGCCCGCCGGGAAAAACGTCTTGGAGATATAGGTCGCGTAAAAGCCGAACAGGAAGAAATCGAACATCTCCATGAAGTTACCGCTGGTAACCCGCAGGACTGTGCCGAATTTCGATTGGCTGGATTGAGTAGTCGCCATGATGTGCCGTTGCGAAAAAAGGAGGTTCGCAAGGATAGCATTTAACCGCTGGACTTGTTCTGACTATGTGTGAGGATATTGTAGCTATCTGTTGCTTAAAATCACCATTCGCATGATTTGACTACCGCGCAGGAGTAGGTGCACTGCACCAATTTTCAGCGCGCGCATAAAAAAAATCTGACGCGCTTGCGCAGGTCAGATTTTTTTGATTTCCGGTTGCATTCAGCGGTAACCGGAACGGTCAACTTCGGTTAACCGCCGCGTCGCATCATGTCGAAGAACTCGGCGTTATTCTTGGTCGACTTCATCTTGTCGAGGATGAACTCCATCGCTTCGATTTCATCCATGCTGTACAGCAGCTTGCGCAGCACCCAGATCTTTTGCAGCTGGTCAGGCTTGATCAGCAATTCTTCGCGGCGGGTGCCGGACTTGTTCAGGTTGATCGACGGGTACACGCGCTTCTCGGCAAGGCGGCGTTCCAAGTGGACTTCCATGTTGCCGGTACCCTTGAATTCTTCGTAGATCACGTCATCCATGCGGCTGCCGGTTTCGATCAGTGCGGTCGCGATAATGGTCAGCGAACCGCCTTCTTCGATGTTGCGGGCGGCGCCGAAGAAACGCTTAGGACGCTGCAGCGCGTTGGCGTCGACACCGCCGGTCAGCACCTTGCCGGAGGCCGGGATCACGGTGTTGTAGGCGCGCGCCAGGCGGGTGATCGAGTCCAGCAGGATCACGACGTCCTTTTTCATTTCGACCAGGCGCTTGGCTTTTTCCAGCACCATTTCGGCAACCTGCACGTGGCGTGTGGCCGGTTCATCGAAAGTCGACGCCACCACTTCGCCGCGCACCGAGCGCTGCATTTCTGTCACTTCTTCCGGACGTTCGTCGATCAGCAAGACGATCATCACGGTGTCAGGATGGTTGGTGGTGATCGCATGCGCAATGTGCTGCAGCATGACCGATTTACCGGACTTCGGCGACGCTACCAGCAGGCCGCGCTGGCCCTTGCCGATAGGCGCGATCATGTCGATGATACGGCCGGTGATGTTTTCTTCGCCGCGCATGTCGCGTTCCAGCGGCAGCGGCTTGTTCGGGTGCAGCGGCGTCAGGTTTTCAAACAGGATGCGGTGCTTCGAAGCTTCCGGCGATTCGCCGTTGACCTTGTCGACCTTGACCAGTGCGAAATAGCGCTCGCCGTCTTTCGGTGTGCGCACTTCGCCTTCGATCGAATCGCCGGTGTGCAGGTTGAAGCGGCGGATTTGCGAAGGCGAAATATAAATGTCGTCGGTGGACGCCATGTAGCTGGCGTCGGGCGAGCGCAGGAAGCCAAAGCCGTCAGGCAGGACTTCAAGGGCGCCGTCGCCGAAAATCTGTTCTCCTGATTTCGCGCGCTTTTTCAGGATCGCGAACATCAGCTCTTGTTTGCGCAAACGCGCTGCGTTATCGATGTCCAGGCCGATTGCCATTTCTAGCAGGGCGGAGACGTGTAACGCCTTCAATTCAGATAAATGCATAGGTATGAGTGTCCCGGGATGGGAAATATTGGGTGGGGGAGGGAACTGCGTGGTGTAGTCAGTAAAACACAAGCGGCGATGCGGGCGCACCGCCGCGGTTCTTATTATATATTCGAATCAATGAATGCTGTCAGCTGGCCCTTGGCCAATGCGCCGACTTTTTGTGCCGCTGGAACACCGTTCTTGAACAGGATCAGTGTCGGGATGCCGCGGATGCCGTGCTTGGCTGGTACTGCCTGGTTGGAATCCACATCCAGCTTGACGATCTGCAGCTTGTCGCCGTATTCCTTGGCCACTTCTTCCAGGATCGGGGCGATCATCTTGCATGGACCGCACCACTCAGCCCAGAAATCGACCAGGACCGGTTTGTCGGATTTGAGTACGTCTGCTTCAAAAGCTGCGTCGGATGTGTGTTTAATATGTTCGCTCATGGTTTCCTCAGTGTGAGGGAAAAAATAATCAATGTGTGCCAAGACGACTTACCATTTCTGCTTGGTGGCTGCCTACGGCGTTCCCTATTCTAGTGAATAAGTGGGGATGCCGTGCGCGAATTCAAGTTTCTGTGGGTGTGGTAAGAGGTGTTGCGGCGGGATATTCACTAAATAATAACCGATTTTGATAAAAAGTGTGGTGCATGATCTTATTTTGCGGGGATTTTTTGAGGGGCTCGCATAAAATGACAGGTAATTGTTGCAAAAGAGAGCCCCGCTGGGCCGCTTTCCGGGGCTGCGCGCCCGAGACTGCCTGCATCGCCGCAACACTTCAGTGAGCCTCATGTCCTTAAAGTCAATATTCATCGCGCCTTCCGCCAACTTCTGGCCCGCTACAGCGAGCGCCATGCTGGCGAGCTGCCGTGCCGGCGATGAAGGCATGCGCGATTTTTCGCACTGGCGCGTGATCCTGCCGACCTTTGCCCATGCCCAGCTGCTGAAAGCCGCGCTGAGCGCGCAGCTGGGCGGAACTTTCCTGCCGCCGCAATTCTTCACGCTGTCGGGCCTGCTGATGACCATGCCGCCCTTGCCGAATGTATTGCCGGCGAGTGAGCGCCTGATGCGGCTGTATGCGGAATTGCGCCAACATGGCTGGCTGAAGAAATTGTTCACCGCGCGCCGCAATACCGATCTGCTGCCGCTGGCGCAGACCTTGTTAGCGCTATCAGATGAATTGACGCAAGCTATGCTGCCGTCCTTGCATGATGGCGGCGACGCCGAAGACAGCGCCGCCGAACAGCGCTGGCAGCAGGCGTTGGAGCAGTTGTCGCCGGATGCGCGCAAGCTGCTGTCGGATGAAACCCAGCTGGTGTGGTCGATCTGGAAAAGTCAGCTGGACGCCGACGACGCCATCGCCGCGCGCTTCAGTCAAATGCTGCAACTGGCGGAGAGTTCTGCGCAACCGCTGATCTGGATCAGCTCGGTCGCACCGGAACCGTTGGAACAAACTTTTCTCGATACCTACGCGTGCCGGCAGCAGGTGCTGACCATTACCCTCGACTGGCGCGTGCACGCCTTGTTGCCGGTGTATGCGCTGGCGTGGCCGGAGATGGTGGAAGCCGCGGACGCTGTCGAGCAGATGGCGCCTGCGGCCGATCAAGCACTCTCCACCGAACTGGCATTGTGCGCAGCGCAGAGCGTTGAGGATGAGGCGGTGCAAGGCGCGCAAATGGTGATCGACTGGCTGCAGGCCGGCAAGACCAGCCTCGCGATCGTAGCCCAGGACCGAGTCGTGGCGCGGCGCATCCGCGCCTTGCTGGAGCGGGCGCAGATCCATGTGGCGGACGAAACCGGCTGGAAACTCTCGACCACCCGCGCCGCCTCCGCCATTTCGGCATGGTTCGATGTCATCACCGCGCGCGGAGAAACCACGGCCTTGCTCGATTTGCTGAAGTCACCGTTCGTCTTGAAGGCGGCGCCCAGCGATCTGCTGCATAGTGGTCAGGATGGACAGGACGAACAGGACAGCATCGCCAACAAATCGGCGCTGGTGATGAAGATCGAATTGCTGCTGCGGCGCGCCAACGTGCTCGGCGAATGGCGCGCGGTGACCAGCGCGCTCAGCGCCGCGCCCGCGGAGCAGAAGACCGTGGCCCTGCTGGCGCAGCAGGCCGGACTGTTCAGCGGCCGCAAGAACCTGCGCGACTGGATCGCCACTACCGCCGCCGCGCTGGATGCGCTGGGCATGAGCGCGGCGCTGAGCGCCGATTCGGCCGGCCAGCAGATCTTGCAGCTGCTGCAGAATATCGCCCCGCCGGGGAATGATTTTTCTGCCCTGTTTTCGTTTCCCGAATGGCGTGCGCTGGTCAACCTGCAGCTGGACGATACCAGTTTCATCAGCGCCATCAACGATCGCCGGGTCGTCATGCTGCCGCTGAACGGCGCACGCCTGCGCAGTTTCGACGCCGTGCTGATGGTGGGTGCGGATGCCGACCACCTGCCGTCGCAGCCGCAGGAAACGCTGTTCTTCGCCAACACCGTGCGGCGAGAACTGGGCCTGGCCACGCGCGAGAGCCGCCAGCGCCAGCAGCTGCGTGACGTCGCCGAATTGCTCGCCTTGAATCCTCTGGTGGTGCTGTCCTGGCAGGCGCACAAGGACGGCGAGCCGAATCCGGTCAGCCCATGGATCCAGCGCCTGCAATTGACTTTGGCGCGCACTGGCGCGCCGGCCTTACCGGAACTGCGGGCCAAGATCGCCGTGCAGGCCCTGCAGCCGACGCCGTCGCGCATGCCGGCGCCGGCTGCTGCGCAGCTGACGCCGGCACGCTTGACTGCCAGCGCTTACAACAGCTTCATCGCCTGTCCATATCAATTCTTTGTCCGCCGTATGCTGGGCCTGGCCTCGCTCGATGAATTGTCTGACCTGCCGGAAAAGCGCGATTACGGCGGCTGGCTGCATGAAATCCTGGAGACCTATCACGAGTCTCTGCGGGACCAGCCGTTGCCGCCACAGGAGCGCGAAGCCTTGCTGGCAGCGATATCAAAAAAATTGTTCGATGCCGTCATCGGCAAGAATGCGGCTGCGCTCGGCTATTACGCACGCTGGCAAAAAGTGATCGCGCCGTATGTGGCATGGGCCAACCAGCATGAAGCCGAAGGATGGCGCTTTGTGTTTGGCGAGCAGGCGTATGAAAAGCTGCTGCCGCTGGCGGACCGCGACCTGACGCTGCACGGGCGGATTGACCGTATCGATGAAAACGACGCCGGCGAACGCGCCGTGCTCGACTACAAGACCAACAACCTGCTGGCGCTGAACAAGAAGTTGAAAGACCACGAAGACCATCAGCTGGCGTTCTACGGCTTGCTGTCCGACCGGCCAGTGGCCTCGGCCCATTACGTCGCGCTGGAAACCACCAAGGATAAGGTCGGCGATGTCAGTGCGCCCGACTATGACCAGGCGCAAGGCGCGCTGGCGGCGCAGATCAAGATCAACGTGGAGGCGATTGCCGGTGGCGTCGGTCTGCCTGCCAACGGCGTCGCTGCGGTCTGCCAGTACTGCGATGTACGCGGCCTGTGCCGCAAGGGAGCCTGGTGATGGACGAAGCAATGGTTCTGCCGAGCGCCTACCGGTTGAACGGCAATGTGGTCGACGCACAGGATTTCACTAATGCCGCCTGCGATCCGCGCCAGTCGGTGGTGGTGGAAGCTTGCGCCGGCAGCGGCAAGACCTGGCTGTTGGTGGCGCGCATGCTGCGCTTGCTGCTGGCTGGTGCAGCGCCGTCGGAACTGCTGGCGATTACCTTTACCCGCAAGGCAGCGCAGGAAATGCGCGAGCGCCTGCTGGAACTGCTGCACGACCTGGCGTTGCAGCCCGAGACCAAAGTGCGCACGCTGCTGCTGGAACGCGGTATAGCGCCGCAGGAACTGGCGCAGGTGCTGCCGGCGGCGCGCAATTTGTACGAGCGTGTGCTTGCCAGTCCGCAGAGTCTGTCGATCGACACCTTTCACAGCTGGTTCGCGCGGCTGCTGCAGATCGCCCCGCTGGCCTCGGGTGTGCCGCACGGCTACTCGCTGACTGAAAAGACGGGCGAGCTTCTGGCGGATGCTTATCTGCGTTTCATGCAATCCCTCAACGATGAGGAAAACGCGGCGGTCAAACAGGATTTGCTGGCGATGTATCAACTGACCGGCGATTTCAGTACCAGGAAGCTGCTCAACGCTTTCGTCGACAAGCGGGCAGAGTGGTGGGCGGTGATCCGCCAGGGCGCCCATGTCCCGCTGGAATGGCTGCGCGAACTGTGCGGTGAAGATGCTGAGATCGACGCCCGATTGTCGCTGTGGGATGACGATAAGCTGTCGGCGCAGGTGAAGCAGATTGCCTGGCTGCTGGGCCAGGGCTCGGCCACCAACCAGAAGCGCGCCACCGCAATCGAGATGGCGCTGACCGCCGGCGCTGCGGTGGAAAATTTCGACGCCCTGTGCAATCAGTTTTTCGACGATAACGGCAAGCCGCGCAGCAATGGCAAGACCAAGGATTTTCTCAAGGCGTTGGAAAACAGTCTGGGCGGCGATGCACTCGACGCTTTCGAGGAGCAGTTCGGCGCCACCGGCACGGCGCTGAAACTGCTGCGCAAGCGCAGTCACGAGCGCACTGTGCTGAGCATGAACCAGCATCTGTTCAGTGTCGGCAATGCCTATCTGGATTGCTATCAGGGGCTCAAGGCGGAACAGCGCGTATTCGATTTCGCCGACCTGGAATGGCAAGCCTACCGCCTGCTGACCAATCCAGAGAGTGCTGCTTATCTGCAGAGCCGGCTCGACACGCGTTACAAGCACATCCTGCTGGATGAATTCCAGGACACCAACCCGCTGCAATGGAGCATCGTGCGCGCCTGGCTCAGCGCTTATGGCGAAGACGCCGGCCAGCCCAGCGTCTTTGTGGTGGGTGATCCGAAACAATCGATTTATCGCTTCCGCCGCGCCGAGCCGCGTGTGTTTGAAGCCGCTCGCAGTTTATTGCAAGAGCAGGGCGCCGCGGTATTGCAGGCTAACCAGACGCGCCGCAACGCCAGCAATATCGTCGAAGTGCTGAACGCCAGTTTCTACGCCAATCCCTTGTTCTCACCGCAGACCACGCTGGGGGAAATCGGCGGTGCGGTGTGGCGCCTACCTCTGATCCGACAGGCGAGCGACGACGCGGCTGACGATGCAGCGGCGCCGGGCTTGCGCAATCCGCTGACCACCGCGCGTGAAGAATCGGAAGATGCGCGCCGCCGCGACGAAGGCGCACAGCTGGCGCAAGCGTTGTGGCAGGCCCGCCAGACTCTCAGCGTGCGGCAGGAAAACGGCAGCCGCAGCTTGCGCTGGTCGGATGTGATGCTGCTGGTGAAGAAGCGCAGCCATCTCGGCGCCTATGAAAGCGCCTTGCGCGACGCCGGTATTCCCTTCATGTCCGACAAGCGTGGCGGCTTGCTGGAGTCGCTGGAAATTTCCGACCTGATCGCTTTGCTGACTTTCCTGATCACGCCGGACGATGCGCGTGCCCTCGGCCATGTACTGAAATCGCCGATCTTCGGCGCCAGCGACGATCACCTGATCGCTCTGGCGCAACGCGGCGAACGCGGCTGGTGGGCGCGCTTGCGCGCAGCGGCCGCGGCTGAACCAGCGGCGCCGGCGCTGCAGCGCGCTGTCGCCTTGCTGGAGCAATGGCTGCTGGCGGCGCCGCGTTTGCCGGTGCACGACTTGCTGGACCAGATTCTGCATCAGGGCCAGTTGCTGGCCCGTTATGCCCAGGTGGCAGCGCCGTTGGCGCGCAGCCAAGCCATCGGTAATATCGAAAGCTTTGTCGAGCTGGCGCTGAACATGGATGCCGGCCGCTACCCGAGCCTGCCGAAATTCATCGATGCCTTGCGCGGCTTGCAAAATGCCGGCGGCGGCGATGCCCCCGATGAAGCCAGTATCGATGCCGCCACCGACGCCGTGCGCATCCTCACCGTGCATAGCGCCAAGGGCCTGGAAGCACCGGTAGTGGCGCTGCTTGACGCCAATCACAGCAAGCCTGCGCGCGACGACTACGGCATCCTGTGCGACTGGCCGCAGGACGCCGAAGCGCCCCAGCATTTTTCCGCCTTTGGCAGCAGTGCAGAACGCGGGGCCGCGCGCGACCCGTTGTTTGCGGCCGAGGAAGGCTTCAAGACGCAGGAAGACTGGAATTTGCTATACGTCGCCACTACCCGCGCCAAGCAATTGCTGATCATCAGCGGCGTCGCCGGCAGGAGCGGCGGCGTCACGGAAGACAGCTGGTACGCAAGGCTCGAACAAGTGCCGGAAACTACAATTGATGCAATCGCCGCAGATGCCATGGCAGCCGGCGAGGCTCGGCGCTTCCAGCAAGAGATTTTCGACCCGCCGCAGTTGCCGCCGCCGCAGATCCTTGCTGCGGCGACTTTCGATAACCAGGCGATCGCCGAAGGAATCGCCTTGCACGGCTTGCTGGAAAGAGTTACCCAGCACGGGCAATGGCCGGTTGTGTTGCCGACGGCCGAGACGATTGCGCGCTGGTTGCCTTGTCCGCTGGCGCTGGCAAAGCAGGTGCGGCAGCAGGCGCTGACCATCCTTGGGCAAAGCGAGCTGGAACATTTCTTTAATCCGGCCCTGCATCTGCATGCGCGCAATGAAATGGAAATCATCGCCGACAACGCGGTATTGCGTTTTGATCGCGTGGTGGTGTTTGAGAACGAAGTCTGGATCCTCGACTACAAGCGCAATCTGCTCGACAGCGAAGTGGCTGCATATACTGCCCAGCTGCGCAGCTATCGGCAGGCGGCGCAGCCGGTGTTTGCCGATAAGCGCCTGCGTACCGCGCTGCTGACGGTAGACGGGCGCTTGTCCGAAATCGACTAGCAACAAAAAAGCCCTTGCTTCATGATAGAAGACAAGGGCTTTTCAACGCCAGGCGGAGATCGATCAGCGGTGATGCGGCGCCGCGTATTTCTTTTCCAGCCGGCCCACCAGCGTTGCCAGGATCATCGTCATGGCGAAATAGACCACCGAAATGGTGATGTACGGTTCCCAGTAGCGCGAGTAGGCGCCGGCCACGGTCCTGGCCGCGTATGCCAGTTCGGCCAGGCCGATGGCGGATACCAGCGACGAATCCTTGAGCAGGGTGATGGCTTCATTGCCGAGCGGCGGCAGCATGCGGCGGAAGGCTTGCGGCAGCACCACGTAGCGCATGGTCGCCTTGTAGCCCATGCCGAGGCTGGAAGCGGCATAGCTCTGGCCGCGGTCGATAGACTGGATGCCGGCGCGGAAAATTTCGGAGATATAGGCGCCGGCATTGAGTGACAAGGCCACCACGCCGGAAATGAAGGCGCCGTAGTCTTGCTTGATGGTGCGCGCCAGATCACCGGAAATCAGCAAGCCGTTGTCCTGGTGGATCAGCACCGGCATGACGGCGAAGTGGATCAGCAGGATCTGCACGAACAGCGGCGTGCCGCGGAAGAAGGCGACGTAGAAGCTGGCCAGGCCCTTGACGACGCGGAAGGGCCATTTCCATGGTCCATGCTTGACTTCAGCCAGGCGTAGCATGCCTAGAAATAATCCGAGGATGGTGCCGATGATGATACTGATCACGGCGACCTGCAGCGTCATGAAGAAGCCTTTGACGAATAGCGGCGCGTAGCCTTGTATGATGCTCCAGCGGAAATCCATAAATTATTGAGAAGAAATGATGCGAGGATGAAGGCGGACACGCAAGCCGGGATCGGCAATCGGCAGGCTGCGCATAAGGATATTAAAAAATTAGCGGAAAATTATACCGTAGTTGCCGCAGACCGCCAAAAAACGGCAGTCTGCGCGCCGCCATCATTCACTTGGCGTTGCCAAAATACTTCTGGTTGATCTTGTCGAAACTGCCATCCGCCTTGACCTCGGCCAGCCCCTTGTTGATTTTCTCCAGCAGCTCGGTGTTGCCTTTCCGTACCGCAATGCCATAGTACTCCTTGGGGAAGCCGCCATCGGTCACCACGCGGAAGCTGGCGGAGGGGTTGTTGGTAATGTAATTGCGCACCACCGGATCGTCCGCCACCACGGCATCGACGCCGCCGCTTTCCAATTCCTTCAGGGCCAGCGTGGTCGAATCGAAGCGCTTGATGCTGGGGTTGTTCTTGCCGACCAGGTTCTGCACCACTTCGTCGCCGGTAGTGGCGCTTTGCACGCCGATCTTCAGGTTCTTCAGGTCGCTGAACTGCTTGACCGCGCTATTGCCTTGGGGGACGGCGATCAGCTGGCTGGCTTCGAAATACGGTGTCGAAAAATCCACCGTCTGCTTGCGCTCGTCGGTGATGGTGATGGCGGAAATCAGCAAGTCGCGGTCGCCTTGCGCCAGGAAGTTGAAGATCCCTTCAAACGGCGTCGGGATGAATTTCACCTCGATGCCGATCTTTGCCGCGATCGCCTTCATCAGGTCGATATCGAAACCGACCACTTCCTTTTTTTCGTTTTCGGCGGAAAACGGCGCATAAGCCGATTCCACTCCGACCACGTACAGGGTCTGCTTGGCAGCCGCGGCCGGCGCCTCTTCCTTCTTACTGCAGGCGCCGACGGCCAGCAGGCCGAAGCTCAGGGCGTACAGCGGCAGATAGCGGCTTAACATTTTTTTCATGGTGTACTCGCAAAAATTAATCGGCTGGTGAGCGGATTCAATGTCGGCAATGAAACTGGCTTTACAGCTTCTCGTCGGCGAAATATTTCTTGTAGATCCGGTCTTGCGTGCCGTCTGCCTTGATCAGCTCCAGGCCGTGGTTGAGCTTGGCCAGCAGTTCGCTGTTGCCCTTCTTGACCGCGATGCCGTAGTACTCCTTGGGGAAAGCCGGATCGTTGACGATGCGGAAGTTCTTGCCCGGATTGTTCTTGACGAAATTGGTGACCACGCCATTGTCGCCGACCACGGCGTCGACGCCGCCGCCTTCCAGTTCCTGGAACGCCAGCGGCATCGATTCGAAGCGCTTGACGCTGGGGCTGTTCTTGCCGACCAGGTTCTGCGCAGCTTCATCCGCGGTGGTGCCGCTCTGGACGCCGATTTTCTGGGCTTTCAGGTCTTCGAACTTGGTCACCTTGGAATCAGCCGGCAGCACGATCAATTGCTTGGCGACGAAGTAGGGCTCGGAGAAATCCATGCTTTGCTTGCGCTGGTCGTTGATTGTGATGGTGGAGATCAGGATGTCGCGGTCGCCCTGGGCCAGCGCGTTGAACAGGCCGTCGAAAGGGGTATTGACGATCTTGACCTTGAGGCCGGCCTTGTCGGCCACCGCTTTCATGATCTCGACATCGAAGCCGACCAGTTCCTTCTGTTCGTTCTCGGAAGCGAAGGGGGCATAAGCGCCGTCGGCGCCGACCACGTATTCCTTGGGCGCCGCAGCAGTGGCCGCAGTGTCTTCTTTTTTACCGCATGCCGCCAGAATCATCAGTGAGCAGAGCAGCGCCAGCGCGGGAAGATATCGTTGTTTCATGTTGGCTCCCGGCTTATTTGGCAGTGTCGGCGAAATACTTGGCGTAAATCTTGTCGTAGGTACCGTCGGCCTTGATCGCCGCCAGTCCCTGGTTGACCTTGGCTAGCAGATCGGCATTGCCTTTCTTGACGGCGATGCCGTAATACTCTTTAGGAAATTCCGGATCGGCGATGAAGCGGAAGCCTTCGGAAGGATTGTTCTTGATGTAGTTCTTGATTACGCCATTGTCGGAGACGACTGCCTCGACACCGCCGCCTTCCAGTTCCTTCATCACCAGCGTCGCCGATTCCAGGCGCTTGATGTTCGGATTGCTCTTGCCTAGTTCCTTCTGCACGATTTCATCGCCGGTGGTGGCGCTTTGTACTCCGACCTTCATGTTCTTCAGGTCGGCGAATTTGGCGACCTTGGAATCCTTCGGCACCACGATCAGCTGGTTCGCTTCGAAGTAGGGTTCGGAAAAGTCGACGGTCTGCTTGCGTTCGTCGGTAATGGTAATGGCCGACGCCAGCAGGTCGCGGTCGCCCTGCGCCAGGAAGTTGAAGATGCCTTCAAACGGCGTGTTGACGAACTTAATCTTGAAACCGGCCTTGTCGGCGATGGCGTTCATGACGTCGACATCGAAGCCGACGATTTCCTTTTGTTCATTCTGATATTCAAACGGTGCAAAAGTCGCTTCGGCGCCGACCAGGTAGACCTTGGGTTCGGCCGCCGCCGTGGTTTTCGGTTCCTGCTTGCCGCAGGCCGCCAGCAGCAGCGCAGCGGACAGTACGCACAGACTCAGATTGAAAATTCGTTTCATTGAATATCTCCTGTAAATATCGGTAAGGTGTTCGGTTCTTCGATTCATGTCGGCAAGCACATGGTTTCTTCGGCGCATGGGACCGCGCTGTCGGATAAAAAATTGCGCAAATGATAACTTCATCGGAAATAATGCGCTATTTTAGATTCATCTTTGCATTCCACAATGATTTATATAGATCATTGCGCATAAAGACGGGCAATAGTTAGTGCTATGTGGAAATAATTTCTGTGCTCTGCATCCGCGCCGGACAGCGCCGCTGCTGTGGCCGCTAGTGCAAGCTCTTGAATGCCTTGGCCAGCGGCAGGATCTCGCCGGTGGCCTTGCCGTCATAGCCGTGCAGCTGGTTGACGATGTCGCGGAACGAGGCTGACTGCAGGATGCCGATGACTTGCTGCATCAAGGGATCCTTCATGACGCTGATCGGCACGGCAAAGAAGTAGCGTTCGCGGATCAGGGGAATGAAGTCTAGCCCAAAGCGTTCAGCGGCGGTCTGCACGCCGAAACCGACATCGGCCATGCCGCTGGCGATGAAGGCGGCAATCGCCGAGTGCGTGAATTCGGCAGTCTCGAAACCGTCGATGGCGGTCGGCGACAAGCCTTGCCGCGACAGCATCAGCTCCAGCAGCATGCGGGTGCCGGAGCCCGGCTGGCGATTGACGAACAGCACGCCGTCGCGGCTGAGGTCAGCCAGGCTGACTATATGTTTCGGATTGCCGGGCGCCACCATCAAGCCCTGGTTGCGCACCGCCAGATGGATCAGGCAGTGCTTGTTCTTGTCCAGCCAATGGCTGTAGCCGGCCACCGCCGCTTCTTCAAACTCTCCCAGCGGCACATGGAAGCCCGCCAGGTCGCATTCCTCGCGCGCCAGCGCCGCCACGGCGTCCGCGCTGTTGCGATAGCGCAGTTCCACCGGCACCTGCTGTTCGTTCAACTGGCTGAGCAATGCCGCCACCGCAAAGCCATGGCTGGCGTTGAGCCGGATTACTTGCGGCTGGACGCTGACTGCCTTGCTCAGTTCTCCCTCCAGCTCCGAAGCCAGGCTTTCCAAGGTCGGCGAGAGCCGGGCGGCGATGCGGCGATCGGCCCAGATCAGTTTTTCCGCCAGCGGCAGCAATTCACTGCCGCGCCCGCGTCCGGTCTGTATCAATGGATGGCCGAACATCTTTTCCGCTTCGCGCAGCAAGCCCCAGGCATGTCGGTAAGAGCTGCCGATCTGCTTGGCGGCGTTGGCGATCGAGCCGGTTTCCTGGATTGCCGTCAGCAATGTCAATAGCACGGCAGTATCCAGCGGCTGCTCGGCGTCGCGTGAAATTTCCCAATGCGGTTTGATTTTGACTTTAAACATTATGCAAAATATAGCCTATTGAGTATGCGCGCTGCTAGTGATATTTTTCGTTCATGTAAAGGAAATGAAAATATTTCACACATAAAACTATATGTAAGCAATTACCTATGGTACATATAATACTTTTTCATTTCCGGGGGAATTAGATGGGGTTTTTAGACAAACAACGGACCATTGCAGGTCCGGGATTCAACCGTTGGCTGGTGCCGCCGGCGGCGTTGGCGATACATCTGTGCATCGGCATGGCTTATGGTTTCTCGGTGTTCTGGCTGCCCTTGTCAAAGGCAATCGGGATCAAGGAATCGGTAGTTTGCGCCAAGGACATGAGTTTCTTGGCTGAAATATTCGCAAGCAATTGCGACTGGAAGATTTCGATGCTGGGCTGGATTTTCACCATGTTCTTCGTCTTGCTGGGAACATCGGCGGCAATCTGGGGTGGCTGGCTGGAACACGTCGGTCCGCGCAAGGCCGGTTTCGTGGCTGCGCTGTGCTGGTGCGGCGGCTTGCTGATCTCGGCGTTGGGCGTGTATGAACATCAGATCTGGCTGATCTGGCTCGGTTCCGGCCTGATCGGCGGCGTCGGCCTCGGACTGGGTTATATCTCGCCGGTGTCGACCCTGATCAAATGGTTTCCGGACCGCCGCGGCATGGCGACCGGCATGGCGATCATGGGTTTTGGCGGCGGCGCGCTGATCGGCAGCCCGCTGGCGGACAAGTTGATGAAGTATTTCGCCACCGATACCTCGGTCGGCGTGTGGCAGACGTTTGTGGTGATGGCCTTGATTTATCTGGTGTTCATGATGGCTGGCGCCTTCGGCTACCGGATTCCGCCTAGCGGCTGGAAGCCGGCCGGCTGGACTCCGCCGGTGGCCAACGGCAATACCATGATCACCCAGAACCACGTGCACGCCAGCAAAGTCTGGGGCATTCCGCAGTTCTGGCTGGTATGGCTGGTGCTGTGCCTGAACGTGTCGGCAGGTATCGGCGTGATCGGCATGGCATCGCCGATGCTGCAAGAGATGTTCGGCGGTCACTTGCTGGGCGTGACGGCAAAGTTTTCTGAGTTGTCAGGTGATCAGGTGAAGGCGATTGCGGCGATTGCTGCCGGCTTTACCGGCTTGATCAGCCTGTTCAATATCGGCGGCCGCTTTTTCTGGGCTACCTGCTCGGATTACATCGGACGCAAGATGACGTATGTGGTGTTCTTTGTACTTGGTTTCGTGTTGTACGTGAGCCTGCCGTGGTCGGGTGCAAGCGGCAACGTGGCGTTGTTCGTGGGGGCGGTGTGCTTGATCTTGTCGATGTACGGCGGCGGTTTCGCTACCGTGCCGGCTTATCTGGCGGACTTGTTCGGTACGCAGATGGTGGGCGCGATCCATGGCCGTCTGTTGACTGCCTGGGCGACCGCCGGGATTCTCGGGCCTGTGGTGGTCAACTACATGCGTGAGTATCAGCTTGGTCTCGGCATGCCGCGCGAATCGGTTTACAACACCACCATGTACATCCTGGCAGGCATGCTGGTACTGGGTTTGCTGTGCAACCTGATGATCCGCCCGATCGCCGCCAAGCATTTCATGACGCCGGAAGAACTGGCGCGCGAAAAGCAGCTGGCGCATGAGCAGGCTTCGGCCAAGGGCGAGGCAGTGCTGCCGCCGGAAGTCATGGCGAGCATCGGCAGCGGCGGCAATCCTGCGCTGCTGTGGCTGTCGTGGGCAGCGGTAGTGATTCCGCTGATCTGGGGGATTTCGATCACCTTGCAAAAATCGGCGGTGCTGTTCAAGTAAGTATTTAGGGCAAGTGGATAGGCAACTAAATAGACAAACGCAGCACATGTAGTACATGTAGTAAAGAGACAGGGCGTGCAAGCCAACGCAGCGTGGCGCACTGCTCTGTCCCGGTAACAAGGCAGTTTGATAAAACTATAAAAACAGTAATGGCAACACAGATTTCAAGACACACCGCGGCACGCTGACCAGGATGCATCGCTGTATATAAAAACAGCATTCGATCGGAGCGCCTTTTGTAGTGCTGAATCCCGGTAGGAGACTGTTGTGAAGATGCAAATCGAAGCTAGTGTTCCGCAAGCTGTGCCGTCGGACCCGTCTGTCGACCTGAATCAGGTCAGATCCATCATTCAAGAATTCAAGACGCTGCCTGGCGCCATGCTGCCAGTGCTGCATGCCATCCAGGATGCGCTCGGCTATGTGCCGCCATCCGTGGTGCCGTTGATCGCCGATGAGCTGAATCTCTCGCGTGCCGAAGTGCACGGCGTGATCAGCTTCTATCATCATTTCCGCCAGCAGCCGGCCGGCCGCCACATTGTGCAGATCTGCCGCGCCGAAGCGTGCCAGGCGGTCGGCGCCGATGCGCTGGTGGCGCATGCCAAGGCTGCCCTCGGCTGCGATTTCCACGGCACCAGCAGCGATGGCCAGTTTACGCTGGAACCGGTGTATTGCCTGGGTCAGTGCGCCTGTGGTCCGAACATGCAGATCGATGACGATTTGCACGCTCGCGTCAGCAGCGACAAATTCAATCGCGTGTTGCGCGCCAAGCGAGGTGTGCAATGAGCGCTTCCAACACTTCAATCACTGTCTATGTTCCGCGCGATTCGACCGCGCTCGCGCTCTGCGCCGAACAGGTCGCCGCGGCCATTGCGCAGCAGGCGGCACAGCGCGGCATCAGCATCAACCTGGTGCGCAACGGTTCGCGTGGCATGTTCTGGCTGGAGCCGCTGGTTGAAGTGGCGACCGCGGCCGGACGCATCGGTTACGGTCCGGTTGAAAGCGAAGATGTAGCGGCGCTGTTCGATGCGGATTTTCTCAACGGCGGCCAGCATCGCCTGGCATTGGGGCTGGTCGAAGAAATACCTTATCTGAAAAAACAGGAACGCCTGACCTTTGCCCGCGTCGGCATCACTGACCCGCTGTCGCTGCCGGACTACCTGGCCCATGAAGGTTATGCCGGCTTGCGCCGCGCACTGACCATGCCAAGCGCGGCGCTGGTGCAGGAAGTGCTGGATTCCGGCCTGCGCGGCCGTGGCGGCGCAGCTTTCCCGACTGGGATCAAGTGGAAGACGGTAGCCGCCACCGTCGCCGCGCAAAAATACATCGTCTGCAATGCCGACGAAGGCGATTCCGGCACCTTCTCCGACCGCATGGTGATGGAAGACGATCCCTTCATGCTGATCGAGGGCATGACGATTGCCGCGCTGGCAGTGGGCGCCACACGCGGTTATATCTACGTCCGCTCGGAATATCCGCATGCCATCGCGGCATTGAATCAGGCCATCGCCACGGCGAACAGCGCCAACTACCTCGGCGACAACATTCTCGGCTCAGCCAGCAGCTTCCACCTGGAAGTGCGCAAGGGCGCCGGCGCCTATATCTGCGGCGAAGAAACCGCCCTGCTGGAAAGCCTGGAAGGCAAGCGCGGCGTGGTGCGCGCCAAGCCGCCGCTGCCCGCCATCGAGGGTCTGTTCGGCAAGCCGACCGTGATCAACAATGTGATCTCGCTGGCCTCGGTGCCTATCATCCTGGCGCGCGGCGCGGCCTTCTACAAGAACTACGGCATGGGCCGTTCGCTGGGCACGCTGCCGATGCAGCTGGCCGGCAATATCCGCCGCGGCGGGCTGGTGGAAAAGGCTTTCGGCGTGACTCTGCGCGAACTGCTGCAAGACTTTGGCGGCGGCACTGCCAGCGGCAAGCCGATCCGCGCAGTGCAGGTCGGCGGTCCGCTGGGACCTTATCTGCCGCCGTCGCTGTTCGACACCAAGCTCGATTACGAAGCCATGGCGGCAGTCGGCGGCATGCTGGGCCATGGCGGCATCGTGGTGTTTGACGACAGCGTCGACATGGCGAAGCAGGCCAGATACGCGATGGAATTCTGCGCGGTCGAATCCTGCGGAAAATGTACGCCTTGCCGCATCGGTTCGACCCGCGGGGTGGAGGTGATCGACAAGATCGTCGCCGGGCAACCACAACAGATCAAGCTGCTGCGCGACCTGTGCGACACCATGGTCAACGGCTCGCTGTGCGCCATGGGCAGCATGACGCCGCTGCCGGTGCTGTCGGCGCTCGATCATTTCCCGGAAGATTTCGGCAAGGGCGAACTCGGCCAGGCCGCTTGAGGGATTCGTAGGGTGGGCAAGTTTTTTTGCCCACGCGTGACGCTCGGTAGGAACATGACGGTAGATGTGCATAAGTCACGCGTGGGCACGGGTGCCCACCCTACACGGCGATGGATAAACAAATTTGTCGGAACCAGGAGTATGTGATGAATCAGCTTAACGAACTCGACTACGGCACTCCCGCCAAAACCGCCAAGCAGTTGGTAACCCTCGAAATCGACGGCGTCAACGTCGAAGTCGCCGCCGGCACTTCGGTGATGCGGGCCGCGGTCGAAGCCGGCATCAACGTCCCCAAGCTCTGCGCCACCGACAGCCTGGAACCGTTCGGGTCCTGCCGCCTGTGCCTGGTGGAGATCGACGGCCGCAAAGGCTACCCGGCCTCCTGCACCACGCCGTGCGAGCCCGGCATGAAGGTACGCACGCAGACGCCGAAGCTGGCCGATATCCGGCGCGGCGTCATGGAACTCTACATTTCCGACCATCCGCTCGACTGCCTGACCTGCCCGACCAACGGCAATTGCGAACTGCAGGACATGGCCGGCGTCACCGGCCTGCGCGAAGTACGCTACGGCTACGAAGGCGAGAACCATCTGAAAATGAAGAAGGATGAATCGAATCCTTACTTCACCTACGATCCCTCCAAGTGCATCGTCTGCAACCGTTGCGTGCGGGCCTGCGAGGAAACCCAGGGCACTTTCGCGCTGACCATCGATGGGCGCGGCTTTGAATCACGCGTGTCGGCGGGCCAGATGCAGGATTTCATGGATTCCGAATGCGTCTCCTGCGGCGCTTGCGTGCAAGCCTGTCCGACCGCTACCCTGACTGAAAAGACCGTGATCATGCTGGGCCAGGCCGAGCACAGCGCGATCACCACTTGCGCCTATTGCGGGGTCGGCTGTTCCTTCAAGGCCGAGATGAAAGGCAACCAGGTAGTGCGCATGGTGCCGCACAAGGATGGCCAGGCCAACCATGGCCACTCCTGCGTCAAGGGGCGCTTCGCCTGGGGCTATGCGACCCACAAGGACCGCATCACCAAGCCCATGATACGCAGCAAGATCACCGATCCATGGCGCGAAGTCTCGTGGGATGAGGCGCTCACCTATGCGGCCGGCGAATTCCGTCGTATCCAGGCCAAGTACGGCAAGGATTCGATAGGCGGCATTACTTCTTCACGCTGCACCAATGAAGAAACCTATCTGGTGCAAAAGCTGGTGCGGGCGGCGTTCGGCAACAATAACGTCGATACCTGCGCCCGCGTTTGCCATTCACCTACCGGCTACGGTCTCAAGCAGACGCTGGGCGAGTCGGCCGGCACCCAGACCTTCGATTCGGTCATGCAGGCTGATGTCATCATGGTGATCGGCGCCAATCCGGTCGCCGCCCATCCTGTGTTTGCTTCGCAGATGAAGCGTCGCTTGCGCCAGGGCGCGCAACTGATCGTGGTTGATCCGCGTACTACCGACATGGTTAAATCACCGCATGTGCAGGCTGCCTACCACCTGAAGCTGCGCCCGGGCACCAACGTTGCGCTGATTACTGCGCTGGCGTATGTGATCCTGTCGGAAGGCTTGGAAAAGCCGGATTTCGTCGCCGAACGCTGCGACCAGAAATCGTATGCCGACTGGAAGGAATTCGTGCTGCGGCCTGAGCACTCGCCGGAAGCCGCGGCCGAGATCACCGGCGTGCCGGCCGATCAGCTGCGCGGCGCCGCACGCCTGTATGCCAGCGCCGCCAACGGCGCCATTTACTACGGCCTTGGCGTCACCGAACATGCACAAGGTTCGACCATGGTGATCGGCATCGCCAACCTGGCGATGGCGACTGGCAACGTCGGCCGCGAGGGCGTCGGCGTCAATCCGCTGCGCGGCCAGAACAATGTGCAGGGCTCCTGCGACATGGGTTCCTTCCCGCATGAACTGCCGGGTTATCGCCATGTATCCGACAGCACCGTGCGCGGCGAGTTTGAACAGGTCTGGGGCGTCACGCTCAGCCCGGAACCGGGTTTGCGCATTCCGAACATGTTCGATGCCGCGCTCGACGGCAGCTTCATGGGGCTCTACTGCGAGGGCGAAGACATCGTGCAGTCGGATCCGAACACCCAGCACGTTACAGCCGCCATGGCGGCGATGGAGTGCATCGTGGTGCAGGATCTGTTCCTCAACGAGACCGCCAAGTATGCGCACGTATTCCTGCCAGGCTCTTCGTTCCTGGAAAAGGACGGTACGTTCACCAACGCCGAACGCCGTATTTCGCGGGTACGCAAGGTGATGCCGGCCAAGGCAGGGAAGTCGGACTGGGAAGTGACCGTGGCGTTGTCGAATGCGCTGGGCTATCCGATGAACTACACCCATCCATCGCAGATCATGGACGAGATCGCGGCCCTGACGCCGACCTTCCATGGCGTCAGCTACGCCAAGCTGGAACAGGCCGGCAGCCTGCAATGGCCGTGCAACGAAGAAGCGCCGCAAGGCACGCCAATCATGCATATCGGCCAGTTCGTGCGCGGCAAGGGCAAGTTCATCAATACCCAGTACTTCGCCACCGATGAAAAAGTGACGCTGAAATTCCCGCTGATCCTGACCACCGGCCGCATCTTGTCGCAATATAATGTCGGCGCCCAGACCCGCCGCACCGAGAACGTCGAATGGCATAGCGAAGACCGGCTGGAGATCCATCCGCACGATGCCGAGGACCGCGGCATCAA
Organism: Collimonas pratensis; assembly: GCF_001584185.1. Taxonomy (GTDB): domain Bacteria; phylum Pseudomonadota; class Gammaproteobacteria; order Burkholderiales; family Burkholderiaceae_D; genus Collimonas; species Collimonas pratensis. The sequence goes on from NZ_CP013234.1 coordinate 1,080,945, forward strand.
GGACGACGACTGGGTCGGCATCGAATCGCGCGCCGGCCAGACCGTGCTGCGGGCGACGGTGACCGAGCGGGTGCAGCCGGGCGTGGTTTACACTACCTTCCACTTCCCGGAATCCGGCGCCAACGTGATCACCACCGATAATTCGGACTGGGCCACCAATTGCCCGGAATACAAGGTCACCGCGGTGCAGGTGCTGCCGGTCAGTCAGCCGTCCACATGGCAGAAGCAGTTCAGCCGCTTTACCGAGCAGCAGTTGAAACTGCTGCAAGGGCAGCCTGAACACGGGACGGAGGCGGCCGTCACCAAATAACAGTACAGAGGAAAGCACATGGTCTTACCAGAATACGCCAGCAGCGCCGAGGTGGCAGTGGAGCGCTGGGGTAACGGCGCTGTCAGCAGCCGCAGCCACGATATGGTGGCAGAAGAAGTGCCGGTGGCGCTGGAGTACAACGGCATTTCGCACGCGGTGATGATGGCCTCGCCGGCCGACCTGGAAGATTTTGCCTTGGGCTTTTCCCTGACTGAAGGTATTTTGCAGGATCGCAGCGAGCTGTTCGATTGCGAGATTGTCGCGGCGGAAGACGGGATCCAGGTGCAGATGCAGATCGCCACGGAACGCTTCGTGGCGCTCAAGGAAAAGCGGCGCAACCTGACCGGCCGCACCGGCTGCGGCTTGTGCGGGGCTGAAACCTTGCAGCAGGCAGTGCGCAAGCCGGCGCCGGTGGCATCGCATGCGCGTTTTTCGGCAGCGGCGATTTACGCTGCGATGGCGGAGATGCAAAAGCAGCAGCATTTGCAGCAGGTTACCGGAGCGACGCACGCCGCGGCCTGGTTGCAAGCGGATGGACATATCGGCCTAGTACGGGAAGATGTCGGCCGCCACAATGCGCTCGACAAATTGATCGGCGGCCTGATGCAGCAAAATCCGCCGGTGGATTTTGCCAGCGGCGCGGTACTGATCACCAGCCGCGCCAGTTATGAAATGGTGCAGAAGGCAGCCAGCATGGGCTGCGGCTTCATCGTCGCGGTATCGGCCCCGACTGCGCTGGCGATCCGGCTGGCGGAGCAGGCCGGCGTTACTTTGCTCGGTTTCGTGCGGCAGCCGGGCCACGTGGTGTACGCCCATCCGCAGCGCCTGGCGCCAGCTTAGTTTTTAAACGCAGTCTTGCAGCAGAAAAGGTAGACGCAATGAATCTGGAACATCTGGTGAAAATGGCGAATCAGATCGGCGCATTTTTTGACACCATGCCGGACCGTCCGCAAGCCATGACGGACCTGATCACCCATCTGAAGCGCAGCTGGGAGCCGCGCATGCGGCGCGAACTGCTGGCCTATGTCGACCACGAAGGCGGCGCCGAACTGATGCCTTTCGTGCAGGAAGCCATCCGCCTGCACGCCGCCACTCTCAAATAGATTACGGCAGGAACACCATCTGCGACGGGCTGCCCAGCCCGGTATAGCGGTCGATGAATTCCAGCCTGCCGCTTTCTTTATCGATCGCGAACTGGGTGATGTTGTCGCTGCGCTGGTTCAGCGCATACATGAAACGCCCTTGCGGTCCGATGACGATGCTGCGCGGATAATCGCCGCGGGTCCAGGTATCGTCAATCCATGTCAGCCGTCCCTCGGCGCCGATGGCAAACTGCGCAATGCTGTTGCGCAAGCGGTTGGCGACATAGGCGAAGCGGCCGTCGGGACTCAAGATCAGGCCCGAGGCGAAATTCGTTCCCTGGTAATTCTTCGGCAGCGTCGAGACCGACTCCTGTTCCTCCAAAGTACCCTTGGTCTGGTCGAAGTGATACAGCGTCAGCGTCGACGATTCTTCATTGATGACATACACATACTTGCCATTCGGATGAAAAACGAAGTGGCGCGGCCCGGCTCCGGCCGAGGACGCCTGGATGAACGCTGGCGTGTTCGGGCTCAGGCGGCCGCTGGCCTGATCGAAGCGCCACTGGTAGATGCGGTCCAGCCCGAGGTCGGTGGAGAACACGAAGCGGCCGCTGGGGTCGCTGGCGATCATATGCGCATGCGGGCCATTATGGTCGCTGGCGGCAAAGCTGCCGACGACTGCCGCTTCCGGCTTGGGCGCGCCCGGGGCGCCGCTACTTTGCTGTACCGATGAGGCCGGCTGCAGGCTGCCGTCGGCCCCTAGCGGGAACACCGCCACCGAGCCGCCGCCGTAGTTGGCCGCGAATAAATGTTTCCCTTGCGCCGAGAGCGTCACGAAGGCTGGCGTCGCGCCTTGCGAATCCTGCTCATTCAACTTGCTTAACGCACCGTCGGTGCGGTTGACGGCATACGCCGCCACGTTGCCGTGCTTGCCATCCTTGTAGTTGGCGATTTCGCTGGCGACGTACAAGGTTTTGCCATCCTGGCCTGTGGTCAGCTGCGCCGGATTGGCCTGGCTGCTGGCAATGCCAGCCCGAATGAGCGCACCGGACTGGCCGTCGACCTTGAATAGATACACCCCTTCGCCGTTAGGGTTATATGTCCCGACATAAGCGAACTGGCTGGAAGTCGCTGGCGTTTCGGCTTGGAGGGGCAGGCTGGTCATGGAGAATAGGGCGGTGAGTGCGATGGAGAACGTCGTCCGGCGGGATAGACGGGAAATCGATAATGGCGTCGGCATGGTTTCCTCGATAGCCGGGGCGCTTGCGCGCCCCGGCGGATAATTTCGTTGAATGAATATAGGGTTTTCTAGCCAGAATGGCAATCCATAAATGTGGTGGACGAGGCGCTTGGACCGGTCGGCCGTCAGTTGTCATGTAACGTAAAATTTCGGACGATCCCGGTTCTCGGCTAGAATGGCGCTCGCACTGTATTAAAACCGACAGGCCAGGATCAATGGAATTTCAGTTCATCAGTCCCAAAAAGAATGCGCTGGTTTATCTGGTCAAGATACTTACCGGCGCCCTGATCACCTGGTATGGCTTGCGCGCGCTGGGTTTACAGGAGCCTTACTGGGCCATGATTTCGCTGATCATCGTGACCGAGCCGGACATCAACCTCGCCAAGGCCAGTTTCAAGGCGCGCCTGATCAATACCCTGAACGGCTGCGTGGTGGCTTGCCTGGCGCTGGTATTGTTCGGCCCGGGCTTCCTGTCCCTGCTGATTGCGCTGGCGGTATCGGTGCTGGTTGCCATGCTGTTGCAAAACTATCCGGCCAACTGGCGCCTGGGACCTGCCACCGTGGTGATCCTGATGTCGGCGGCGATCGGCGGCAAGGGGCTGCACCAGGAACTTGAATATGCGCTATTGCGCGTCGGTGAAGTGATCGCCGGCAGCACCGTGGCATTATTGCAATCATTGGCCTACGGCTTCGTGCTCAAACGTCTGGCGCCGGTGAAGAGCTGATCACCAAGCGCGAGATTGATTGATCGAATCTATTGACGTAATTTCCTAAGCAACACTATAGTGACAAAATGATTTCAGAATTCCATCAATTATCAGAAAAAATAGGCCAGTTGGCCGAGCTGACGCACGCCCTGCGCCGCGAAAATGTCGAACTGCGTCTGCGCGCCAAGGATTTGCAGAGCGAGAGCGAGGACTTGCAGCGCCAGAATGCAGAATTACAACAGCGGATCGACGAAGCGCATCAGCGCGTTGCCGCCTTACTTGAGAAATTTCCGGCACTGCCGTCATCGCCGCAGGACAAGGAGCTTGCATGAGCCAGTTAAGCGTCAACATCATGGGCCAGCCATATACCCTGTCCTGCAAGGAAGGCGAGGAAAACGCCCTGCAGGAAGCGGTGAGCTACCTCGACGGTAAAATGACGGCGATCCGCGACGCCGGCAAGATTCGCGGCAATGACCGCATCGCCGTGATCGCCGCGCTCGGCATTGCTGCTGAATTATTGAGCAGCAAAGCGCCTTCGGGACCCTTGTCCGAGCTGACGGTGTCGGAAGTGAAGCAGAATATTGCAGCGATGCATACCGTGCTGGATGACGCCCTGGCGGCCCAGGAAGACCTGTTCTGAGGCGGCGCAATCCAAGAAAAAACTTGTAGCAAGGGGTTTGACTTGGAAGTTGTTTGGAGTAGACTACTCACTCCTGCCGTGTTCGCGATTGTCATAAAATCCTTGAACCATTTATACGCACCGGCTGCGGAATTTTGTTCGACAGGTGTGAGCGTCGCTAGTCCGATGAGCCCGAAGTTGAACTAACTGCGGCCAACTTGAATCGCTTTGGTTCAGGATGCCGACAAAGCGGCACAGGCGGGACTTGATTCTGAAGCGGTTGCATAACCATGCAGCCGCTTTTTCTTTTGCGGCTTTGCTTTTGCGTTTTTTGCGGCCTGTTGCGATGCCTGTAGAACAGCGGAAAGAGACCACATGAATTATTGGCTAATGAAATCCGAGCCGGACGACGCCAGCATCGACGATGTGCTGGGCATGCCCGGACAGACGATTGCCTGGTATGGCGTGCGCAATTATCAAGCGCGCAATTTCATGCGCGACCTGATGAAGGTCGGCGACGGCGTACTGTTCTACCACTCCGGCTGCGCCGTGCCGGGCATCGCCGGCCTGGCGGAAGTGGCGAGCACACCCTATCCGGACGATACCCAGTTCGATACCAAGAGCAAATATTTCGATCCCAAGGCCGAGCGCGAAAACCCGCGCTGGATGCTGGTAGATGTCAGGGCGCTCAAGAAAACCCGGCTCATTCCTTTAGCCGAACTGCGCGCCCAGGAAGCCCTGGCCGAAATGCAGATCCTGCGGCGCGGCAACCGGCTCTCCATCACGCCGGTCAGCGCCGCCGAATGGCGCCACATCGGCAAGCTGCTCAAGGCGTAACGGCGGCCTGTCTAGTATAGTGTTCGCGCAGCAGGTTCTTTTGTACCTTGCCCATGGTGTTGCGCGGCAGTTCATCGGCAAAGAACACTTGCTTCGGCACCTTGAAGTTGGCGATGCTGGTTTTCATCAGCGCGATCACGTCGGCAGTGGTCAGCTTGGCGTCCGGCCGCTTGACAATGACCGCCGTCACGGCTTCGCCGAAATCGGCGTGCGGGATGCCGATCACCGCTGATTCCAGCACGCCGTCGATATCATCGAGCGCGCTTTCGATTTCCTTCGGATAGACGTTGTAGCCGCCGGAAATGATCAGGTCCTTGCTGCGGCCGACGATGGCCAGATAGCCCTCGCTGTCGAACTTGCCGACATCGCCGGTCTTGAAATAGCCGTCGGCGGTGAACTCTTCCGCCGTCTTTTCCGGCATGCGCCAGTAACCCTGGAATACATTCGGACCCTTCACCTGGATATCGCCGATATCGCCGGCGCCGCTAACGCTGCTGCCGTCGTTGCCGGCCAGTCGCAGTGAGACGCCCGGCAAGGGGTGGCCGACAGTGCCGCCGCGGCGCTCCCGGTCATAGGGATTGGAAGTCAGCATGGCGGTTTCGCTCATGCCGTAGCGTTCCAGGATGGTGTGGCCGGTGCGCGCAACGAATTCGGCAAAGGTATCGGCCAGCAAAGGCGCTGAACCGGACACGAACAGGCGAATATTGCGGCAAGCGTGGGCATTGAATTCCTGGTCGGCCAGCAGGCGCACATAGTAGGTCGGCACGCCCATGAAGATGGTGCTGCGCGGCAGCTGGCGGCAGACTTCGGAGGCGTCGAATTTCGGCAGGAAAATCATCTTGCTGCCATTCAGCAGGGCGCCGTTGGCTGCCACCAGCAAGCCATGGATATGGAACAGCGGCAGTGCGTGCAGCAGCACGTCGCCGGCTTGCCAGTGCCAATACTGCCGCAGCACCTTAGCGTTCGAGGCGATATTACCGTGCGAGAGCATGGCGCCCTTGCTGCGGCCGGTCGTTCCAGAGGTGTACAAAATGACGGCGAGGTCGTCGGCCTGGTTTTCCACGGTCTCGAAATGGTCGGGGAAATGCATGGCGCGCGCCAGCAGCGAGCCGGAATTGCGGCCCTGGTTGCCGCTGCTGATTTCATCCAGCGTGAACAGGTGCTGGGTGCCGGCCTTGAAGGCAATTTGCGCCACCCAGCCGAAGTTCTTCGGCGAGCAGATGAATACCGCAGGTTCGGCATCGCCGATGAAGTATTCGATTTCCGCGCTGCGGTAGGCGGTGTTCAGCGGCAGGTAGACAAAGCCGGCGCGCAGCGTCGCCAGGTACAGTATCAAGGCTTCCGGCGATTTCTCGACCTGCACGGCGATCCGCGCACCGGGCGGCAGACCAAGACTGCTGAAGAGGTTGGCGATGCGGGCGGAGGCGCGCTCAACATCACCCCAGGTGTAGTACTGGCCGTCATGGGTTTCGATGCAGCAGGCGGTTTTGTCGGCAGGGAAATGCGACGCGAAAAGAGCGTAGAGATTGGCGGTCATGGAGGTACTGGAAAAAGACGTTCGGCAAACGCCGCCGGTACTATCCCGCAAAGCGGGAACAACCGGCGGCTTGGTGTGTCAGGTCGGGGCAGGGCTCGCAGCCTTGACCGGCGGAGCGTCGGCGGCGCCGGCATATTTGCGCGGATGGCGGTAGGCGATGAACAGCAGGATAATGCCCAGCACGATCATCGGCACCGACAGCATCTGGCCGGCGGAAATCGTGATGCCGCCGAAAGTGACGTTATAGTCCGGCACGCGGAAGTATTCGGTAAAGAAGCGGGCGCAGCCGTACAGGAGCGAGAACATGCCGGCCACCGCCATGCGCGGCCGCGGCTTGCGCGAGAACAGCCAGAGAATGATGAACAGCAGGATGCCGTCGACCAGCATCTGGTAGATCGGCGACGGATGGCGCGGCAGGTTATCCACGTTCGGCCAGATCATTGCCCACGGCAATGACGGGTCGGAGACCACACGGCCCGGCAGTTCGCCGTTGATGAAATTGCCGAGGCGGCCGGCAGCGTAGCCCAGCGGCACCATCGGCGCGATGAAATCCATGATGTCCATCAGGTTGCGGCCAGCCTTGCGGCCCCACAACGCCATGGCGATCAGGACCCCGAGGAAGCCGCCATGGAAAGACATGCCGCCCTTCCACACCGCGATGATTTCCGCCGGGTGTGAAAAATAGTAGGCCGGATCGTAAAAGAACACCTGGCCAAGGCGGCCGCCGATGACTACCCCCAGCACGCCGTAGAACAGCATGTCGTCGATATCTTCCTTCTTCCAGCCGACCGCGGCGATATGCGGCTGCTTGATACGGATGCGGCCGACCCAGATGAACTGGATAAAGGCCAGCAGATACATCAGGCCGTACCAGCGCACATGCAGCGGGCCGAGGGAGAAGGCGATCGGATCGGGTAAGGGGTGGATCAGCATGTTCTATTTCTTTCTTAATAATTCTAAAAAGGCTTGCAATACAGGTGACGCATTATCGCGCCGCCAGGCCAGCCCGGTCTCTACCAGCGGCGTCTGGTCTTGCAATTCGCGATAGTCGACCCCCGGGCGTTGCAGGTTCGACACCGATTGTGGCACAAGCGCGATCCCCATGCCAGCCGACACCAGGCCGACGATGGTTTGCATCTGGATTGCTTCCTGGCCGATATGCGGGGTGACGCCGGCGGCGCGGAAGCAGCCCAGGATGGTGTCATGGAAGCCGGGCGAGATGCGGCGCGGGAAAATAATCAGGGGCATGTCGGCCAGGCTGCTCAGGGCAATCCTGCCTTTGCCGCGCAGCGCCTTGAGGCCGCTTGGCGCCGCCAGCATCAAGGGTTCGGACAGCACCGGCTGATAATCCAGCACCAGCCTGGCTTTGTCCGGCAAGGGCGGGATCAGCAGGCCGGCATCGATGCGGCCTTCCATCAGATGCGCCAGCTGCAGGTCGCTGGTGGCTTCCTGCAGATCGATCTGTACCTGCGGATAGGTTTCGCGGAAAGAACGCAGCAAAGGCGGCAGGATGCTGTAGTCGGCGGTGGAAACGAAGGACAGCGTGAGCAGGCCTGAGGCGCCGGAAGCTGCGCGCCGCACCAGGTCGGGCAGGGTGGCGGCCTGCTGCAGCAGGCGTTGCGCCTCCGGCAGTAGCGCCAGCCCGGCCGGCGTCAGAGCGACGCTGCGCTTGGTGCGTGCGAACAGGGCGGCGCCAAGACCGGCTTCAAGCGCCTGGATGGCTTGTGACAAAGGCGGCTGCGTCATGTGCAGCCGCAGCGCGGCGCGGCCGAAATGCCTTTCTTCCGCCACCGCCACGAAATAGCGCAGTTGTCGCAGCTCTATATTCATTCATTCTTACCTAATAAAAAAGCCGGGTAGAAGCCGGCTTTTTGCTTTGCTTTGCTTTGCTTTGCTTTGCTTTGCTTTGCTTTGCTTTGCTTTGCTTTGCTTTGCTTTGCTTTGCTTTGCTTGGCGCGCGCCGCGGTTTCAGCGGCCAGGGCGATTATTCTTGTCGAAGGTTTTCTTGACGCGTTCCTTCTTGATTTTCTCGAGTTCTTCGTGCGCCTTGCGCTTGTCCAGGCCGAACATGCGCTCGAGAAATTCAAACCAGATGAACGCGATGGCCATCAGACCTGCTATCCACCACCAGGACATATTGGTGAAAAACGCACCGATCTCGAAGTATTTTAACGCTATTAGTGAAACGATAATGATAATCAGTGGCATGGCATCCTCTTTTCTTTGCGGAAAGGATAGGGCGAAAGATGCCCGTGGTCAACGGATGTCGCTCTGATATGTTGAATCCCTGATGTAGGTAGGTGTTTGCGGGATATGAGACAATGCACAAGGGCAGGTAAAATGGTGTCACATTTTTTTGACGGAGATAAGAATGAAACGTTTGTTGATCTGCGCATTGCTGGGTGCAATGGCATCGGGTTCTGCTCTGGCTGACGCCGGTCTGGATCTGGCAAAGGCCAAGAACTGTCTGGCATGCCACTCGGTAGCCAACAAGGTGGTCGGACCTGCATATAAAGACGTTGCAGCCAAGTTTTCTGCAAAAGACGAAGACATGCTGGTGCAAAAAGTCCTGAAGGGCAGCACCGGCACCTGGGGCGCCATCCCGATGCCGGCCAATCCGCAAGTCACCGAGGCCGAAGCGCATACGCTGGTGAAGTGGATTCTGTCGCAGAAGTAAGGAGGCGGCAGCAGCCCGGTCCGGCATTGCGGCAGGCAATGCCGACAAGAAAAGCGCTCACATGTGGGCGCTTTTTTACGCCCGCCAATTCGGCTGCAATAAAAAAGCGTCCCGCAGGACGCTTTTCAAGATGGCCGGGAACGCCTTATTTGGTCACAGCCAACTGACTGCGCATGGCGCCGCGGTAGGTGTACAAGGTGATGGTGCCGTCCTTGATATCGCCCTTTGGATCAAACGCGATCATGCCGGTCACGCCCTTGTGCTGGATTTTCGCCAGTTCCGGCAGGTACTTTTTCGGATCGGCCGATTTGGCTTTTTGCATCGCATCCGCCATTGTCATCAAGGCATCGTAGGTATACGGTGCATAGATCACTACATCCTTGCCGTACTTGATCTTGTATGCGGTCCTGAAGTCGTTCAGGCCTTTGCGGGCCGCTTCCTCCACGCCACCCGCTTCGGCGCAGATCACCTGGTCGTTGCTGATGCCGTCGCCTGCCAGTTTCGGCAGATCGGAAGTGCAGATGGCGTCGCCGCCCATGAACTTGGCCTTGATGCCGAGCGCTCTCATCTGGCGCAGCATCGGGCCGGCGCCGGCATCCAGGCCGCCGAAGAACACGACGTCCGGTTTCTTCGCCTTGAATGACGTGAGGATGGCGTTGAAGTCGGTCGCCTTGTCGTTGGTGAACTGGCTGGAGACGATGGTCATGCCGGCCGCTTTCGCCGCCTTGCTGAATTCTTCCGCCAGGCCCTGGCCGTAGGCAGTGCGGTCGTCGATCACTGCTGCGGTCTTGGCATGCAGCGTGTTGGCCGCATAGCGGCCGAGGGCGCCGCCCAGCTGGCTGTCGTTGGCGACTACGCGGAAGGTGGTGTTAAAGCCTTGCTGCGTATATTTGGCACTGGTGGTGGAAGGCGAAATCTGCGGGATGCCGGCATCGTAATAGATCTTCGATGCCGGGATCGAGGTGCCGGAATTGACGTGGCCGATGACGCCGGCAACCTTGGCGTCGACCAGCTTCTGGGCGACGGCGGTAGCCTGTTTCGGATCGGATGCATCGTCTTCCGCCACCAGCACGAAGCGGGTTTTCTTGCCGTCCAGCGTGATGCCCTGAACATTCAGTGCTTCGATCGCCATGCGGGCGCCGTTTTCATTGTCCTTGCCGATATGGGCGATAGGGCCGGTGATCGGGCCAACGTGGGCGATCTTGACCACTTGCTCCTGCGCATGCGCCGAAGCGGCCAGGGACAAGGCGATAGCGGCAGCCAATGGCATCATTTTTGTAGTGTGCACCAGATTTCCTCCTAAGGATTTGCAACGGTATTATTAAAAATGCAGTTTTTAGACAGCCGGCTTTTACAAGTAGTTCGGACTGTCTTGAGGGAGTTAAACGTTACAACAATCCAGGGGCAGCGCAAAGGGCATTTATATGCTTTTTTATCAATTCGGCAGAATGATATGCGTAAGCTGCTGGACCCACGGAAACAGAACGCATGAAAAAAGCGCCCCGGCCTTGCGGGCGGGGCGCTTCTGCAAAGATGCTGCGATGGTTTATTTGGTGACTGTCAACAAGGTCCGCTTGCCATCCTTGTAGGTGTACAAAGTCAGCGTGCCATCCTTGATGTCGCCCTTTGGATCAAAGGCGATCATGCCGGTCACGCCCTTGTGGTGGATCTTCGCCAGTTCCGGCAGGTATTTTTTCGGATCGGCGGAATTGGCTTTCTGCATCGCTTCCACCATGGTCATCACCGAGTCATAGGAGTAGGGCGCGTACAGTTTCACCTCGCTGCGGTATTTCTTCAGGAAGGCTGCCTTGAAATCCTCCAGGCCTTTCTTGCCCGATTCCTCCACGCCGCCGGCTTCTGCGCACACCACCTGGTCATTGCTCAGGCCATCACCGGCCAGCTTGCCCAGCTCCGCCGTGCACATGCCATCGCCGCCCATGAACTTGGCCTTGATGCCGAGCGCCTTCATCTGGCGCAGCATCGGACCGGCCACTGCATCCATGCCGCCGAAGAAGATCACGTCCGGATTCTTGGCCTTGATCGAGGTCAGGATGGCGTTGAAGTCGGTCGCCTTGTCGTTGGTGAACTGGGTCGCCACGATGCTAGCGCCGGCCGCCTTGGCGCCCTTGGCGAACTCTTGCGCCACGCCTTGGCCGTAGGCAGTGCGGTCATCGATGACGGCGATATTCTTGGCATGCAGCGTATTCGCTGCATAGCGGCCCAGGGTGCCGCCCAGCTGGCCGTCGTTGGCGACGACACGGAACACGCTGTTGAAGCCTTGCTGGGTGTATTTAGGGCTGGTGGCTGCCGGCGAAATCTGCGGAATGCCGGCATCGTAGTAAATCTTCGAGGCCGGGATGGTGGTGCCGGAATTCAGATGGCCGATGACGCCGTCGATCTTGGCGTCGACCAGTTTCTGCGCTGCTGCCGTGCCTTGCTTCGGATCGGACGCATCGTCTTCCGCCAGCAGCACGAACTTGACCTTCTTGCCGCCCAGGGTGACACCCTTGGCGTTCAATTCTTCGACCGCCATCTTGGCGCCGTTTTCCATGTCTTTGCCGAGGTGGGCCGAGGGGCCGGTCACCGGGCCGACATGGCCGATCTTGACGACTTGATCTTCCGCATGGGCGGCGCCGGTAGCGCTCAAGGCCAATGCGATTGCTGCAACCAACGGCAACATTTTGTTCTTCATCTGCACGTGTTTCCTCCTGAGGATTTGATAAGGTCAATGAAAGCTTTTCCGGCTTGATGGCGCGGAGCATGTAAACGTTACAACAGAAAAAAATCTTCTCAAAGTCTTTTAGACAATATCCTTGCACCTGATGAGGAGATTGCGCCATGCAGTGTGCAGCAGGATTGCGTGCGGCGGCGATCGTTGACGGAGAGGAGAGGGCGATGCCGGGAGAATCCAGGCAGGCAAAAAAAAAGCGCCCCGGAAACCGGAGCGCTTTCTATGAGCTGCGTGCGACGATTATTTTGTCACGGTCAGCAGAGTGCGTTTGCCGTCTTTGTAAGTGTACAAAGTCAGCGAACCATCCTTGATGTCGCCCTTAGGATCGAACGAGATTTCACCGGTCACGCCCTTGTAGTGGATCTTGGCCAATTCCGGCAGGTATTTCTTAGGATCCGACGAACCGGCTTTTTCCATCGCAGCCACCATGGTCATCAACGCATCGTATTCATACGGTGCGTAGATCACGACTTCCTGGTTGAAGCGTTTTTGGTAAGCGGCCTTGAAGGCTTCCAGCGCTGCCTTGCCTGCATCCGGCACACCGCCGGCTTCAGCGCAAACCACTTGGTCGTCTTTCAAGCCTGCGCCGGCCAGCTTGGCCAGCTCAGTTGTACACAGGCCGTCGCCGCCCATGAACTTGGCCTTGATGCCCAGCTGGTCCATCTGGCGCAGCATCGGGCCGCCGACAGCATCCATGCCGCCGAAGAAAATCAGGTCAGGATTCTTGGACTTGATCGAGGTCAGAATTGCGTTGAAATCGGTCGCCTTGTCGTTGGTGAACTGCGTTGCAACGATAGTGCCGCCGGCTTTCTTGGCGCTCTTGGTGAACTCTTCAGCCACACCTTGGCCGTAAGCAGTACGGTCATCGATGACCGCAATGTTCTTGGCTTTCAGGGTGTTGATGGCGTAACGACCCAGGGTGCCGCCCAGTTGGCCGTCGTTGGCGACTACGCGGAACGCAGTGTCAAAGCCTTGCTGGGTGTACTTAGGATTGGTGGCGGAAGGCGAGATTTGCGGGATGCCGGCATCGTGATAGATTTTCGATGCTGGAATGGTGGTGCCGGAGTTCATGTGGCCAATAATACCCTTGACCTTGGCGTCCACCAGTTTCTGGGCAGCGGCAGTACCTTGCTTAGGATCGGAAGCGTCGTCCTCGGAAGCCAGTACGAATTTCACTGGCTTGCCGCCGATCTTGGTGCCCTTGGCATTCAGTTCCTCGATCGCCATGGTGGCGCCGTTTTCATTGTCCTTGCCGATGTGGGCGTTAGGACCCGTGAGCGGGCTGACCTGGCCGATGGTGATGACTTCTTGTGCCGAAACCGGACCGGCAAAGGCGAAAGCCATTGCAATTGCGCCAGCCAACGGAATCATTTTGATCTTGTTCTGCATGAATATCCTCCTGAGGATTTAAAATAAAACAATCTAGTTACAGTTTCACCGTCCGCTGCTTATTTATTATTTACTCGGATCAGTCTGAAAATATAGTCAGGCTTATCCGAATAGAGCAACGTTACAACATAAAAAACGCTTCGCATAGCGGTTTTTGCGAATTCTTAACACGGCAGCAGCAGCCCCTGATCCCCCGGCATGAGCAAACATCACACCCTAGATAAAGTCGACCGCAAGTTGCTCAATTTGTTGCAGCGCGACAATCAGATGCCGACCCGCACCCTGGCCGACAAAGCGCACATTTCCCAACCCACCTGCCTGCGCCGCCTGCGCGACCTGCGCGAGGCCGGCATCATCAGCGCCGACGTCTCGCTGGTCGATCCCTTCGCGCTCGGCTACGGCATGCTGGCCTTCCTCGAAATCTCTCTGAACCACCAGTCCGACGAGCACATGCAGGAGTTCGAACTGCGCATGAACAAAGAAGCCGAGGTCATGCAATGCTATTTCGTTTCCGGCGACTACGACTACTTCCTGGTGGTGCACGTGATCGACATGGATGCTTACTATCAATTTGTGCGCCGGGTCATTTCAGGTTCCGGCAACGTGCGCCATTTCCAGTCGCGTTTTCCGATGAAGCGCGCCAAGTTCGTGACCCGGGTTGCCTTCGACGAAAAAGCGGCGACGGTGGAAGTGCGCTCGGTGAAGTGATGCACTGCAACAGTGCGCTTGCCGCTTCCTGAATACAGCTGAGCAAAAAGCGCGCCATGTCTGCGTGGGCGAAAAAAAAGACCGGTGCTGGCGACAGCATCGGTCTTTTCATGGGATTGCCCGTGTGGGCGGTCAGGCGATCAATTGGTTCAGGCTTGCAGCGGACGCGGCAGTATCAGCGGCTGCGGCGCTTGCCGCGGCATGCCGGTAAAGGCGAAATCGACTTCCGGCCGGCGTCCCGAGACGATCTCGGCGATGGCGCGCCCTGAGCCGCAACCCATGGTCCAGCCGAGCGTACCGTGGCCGGTATTGAGGAACAGGTTGCTGATCTTGCTCTTGCCGATATAGGGCACGTTGGAAGGCGTCATCGGCCGCAGGCCGGTCCAGTAGACCGGATTGTCGTAATCGCAGCCGTCCGGGAACAGTTCGCGCGTGCGGCGCGTGATCGCTTCGCAGCGGGTAGTGTTGAGCTCACGCGTGTAGCCGTTCAGCTCGCAAGTGCCAGCCACGCGCAGGCGGTCGCCCAGGCGCGACACCACCAGCTTGTAGCCGTCGTCGGTCAGCGATACGCTCGGCGCCGCGTCCGGATTGGTGATCTGGTAGGTCGCCGAATAGCCCTTGCCTGGATAGATCATCAGGTCGATGCCGAGCGGTTTCAGCAGTGGCGTTGAGAAACTGCCCATGGCGACCACGAAAGCATCGGCATGCAGCACTTCGTGGCGGCCGTCGGCATTGATGATTTCAACCCCGGTGATCTTGGCGCCGGCGCCGCTACCTTCGGTGAGCAGGCGGGTGACGCTGGTGTTGTACTGGAAGTTGACGCCGGCTTCGGCAGCCTTGGCGGCCAGGCCCGATGTGAATTTGTAAACGTCGCCCGATTCGTCGGTGGCGGTAAAGTCGCCGCCGACGATCTTGTCGCGGATGCGCGCCAGCGCCGGTTCGATTTTTACCACTTCATCGGCGCTGATCGAATCGCGCGGGCAACCGAGGTCGCGCATCAGTTGCGCAGCCGGCAGCGAGATATCGAATTCTTTTTGGTCGGTATAGAAGTGCAGGATGCCGCGCGTCAGGCAATCGTAGTCGACGCCGGTGTCGGCGCGTACCGCCTGCAAGGTCTGGCGGCTGTATTCGCAGATGGCGACGATCTGGCGGATATTGTCATTGGTGCGCGCCGGTGTGCATTCGCGCAGGAAGTTGAGCGCCCATTTCCATTGCAGCCATTCCGGACGGAAGCGGTACAGCAAAGGAGCGTCTTCCTGCCCCAGCCATTTCAAGACCTTCAACGGCGCTTGCGGATTGGCCCAAGGCTCGGCATGCGATACCGAAATCTGGCAGCCGTTGGCAAAACTGGTTTCCTGGGCGGCGCCAGGCTGGCGTTCGATCACGGTGACGTCGTGACCTTCCTTATTCAGGAACCATGCAGAAGAGGTTCCGATTACACCAGCGCCCAATACAATTACTTTCATCTCATCTCCAAAAAACCACCGTTTTTTAACCAGCTGCGCGTTGCAGGAACAGCCTTTTCAATAGCGCTATTGTAAGAAAACCGGGATTTTTTAGGCGATCAAAATGTGGCTAGTAATTTTTACTTTTAGCTACCGTTACAATATTTATGATTGAAAAACAAAAAATTTGGATTAAATATTCGTTTTTTTCAATTTCACTAATTCCAGTGTCACAGCCCGCGAAATGACTTCATCCAGAGTCTGGTGCAAGCCCTCGCGGATTTGCGCCGCCATGCCTTCCACCGCGGTCTGCAACACATCGGCCAGGCCATCGCGCACGCGCTGCTCGATGACGAAATCGATGCGGTCCTGCAGCTGCTGCAACACTTTTTCCCTGACTTCCATCTCCAGCCGTTCCCAGTCGTGCTGGCTG
The DNA here is from genome assembly GCF_001584185.1 of Collimonas pratensis. GTDB lineage: Bacteria > Pseudomonadota > Gammaproteobacteria > Burkholderiales > Burkholderiaceae_D > Collimonas > Collimonas pratensis. Next base: position 1,096,660 of record NZ_CP013234.1, read on the forward strand.
AGGACGGCTTGCCGTTGCGGTGGGGGCAGCTCGAAATTATCCAGATCTTCAGCGACTGCGGCAGGCGCAGCAGCGGCTTTCGGCATGTCGATAATATCGGTCAAGGTCGGCAACGGAACAATGACCTCAGTCAACAAAGGGATATTGGCGTCAATTTTTCCGGTGCTCATTGCAAATTCCTTAAACATTTTCGGCAACAAAGTGCGTCAGCGGGTAACCACGCTGCTGGTAAAAGCGATAGCGCTCGCGGCCAGCGGCCTTGTCGTCCTCGGCCAGCGAAACGATTTCAAACATTCTTTCAAAGCGAGCGAAATGCTGTGGCGTCTTGCCGGACAGGTTGATCAGCATCTGGTGATGCGGCCATTCCGTCTCTTCATCGGCCGCGAGGATCACCGGGGTTTGCGCGGCGAGCGGGTCGCCGGCGCGCACGTGGGGCAGGAAATCGTGCTCCGAAAACGTCCACAACGTGCGGTCCAGCGTCGCCAGTTCGTCGTTATTGCCGGTCAAGATGACGATCTGGCGCTGTGCGCTTCGGGCTTTGCGCACCAGTCGGCAGGTGTACAGGAATTTATCCGAGATATTGGTGTGAAAGTCGATTTGCGTCATTGAGATAGGCTGGTTGGTCTGGCTGCGCTTAAAAGCGGAAGCCGGGCGGCGCGTTGCCGGTGGCCGGCGGGACGTCGCCGCTATTGGCAGTGGCGGCAGGGGCGGTCGTCTTTGCCGCCGGGCGCGCGCCTTGTGCGGCGGCGACCGGCGCCGCGTTGCTATAGTTTGCCGGCAAGCGGCTGCTTTCCGGATAACCGGCTGTGCTCAAGGCGCTGCCCCAAGTGGCGCTGGAAAAGCCGCTTTGCTTGTCGCGGCCTACTGTCAGCACCGGCAACTGGCTGTCGCTGGCGATCTTGCGCAGCGCTGCGATATCCTCGTTGGTCTTGACGGTCTTTTCGCTGAAAGGGATGCCGCGTTCCTTCAGCATTTTGCGGCCATCGTCGCAAGGGATGCACTTGTCGGAACTGTACAAGGTGACAGGATGATTCTTGACCGCCAGCGCCAGTTCATACGGCAGGCCGTCGGTATCGTCGCCGCCGCCGCCGATCTTCTTCTGCACCACATTGCCGCTGGCCGGCGGCGTATCGCTATACGTGACCTTGCCGTCCGGGCCGGTCGACTTGTACAGCTGAGCCTGCGCACTGGTTGCCAGCATCAGCAGAAAAAACGTTGCAGCGCTTCTGATCCCCATCGTGATACCTATCGTCATACCTGTTCCCCTTGTTTGATTTAAGAGCCTGGTTTGTATGCTTGTTACTAACTAGTATGTGTTCTTTGGTTCAGGCGGCCATGCCGCTATGCCGCAGCAAGGCGTCGATATTCGGCTCGCGGCCGCGGAAAGCCTTGAACGATTCCAGCGCCGGCCGCGAACCGCCGACCGCCAGGATTTCGTCGCGGAATTTCTTGCCGGTGGCGGCCGAGACCACATTGCCGCCGACCGCAGCTTCTTCGAACGCGCTATAGGCATCGGCCGACAGCACCTCGGCCCATTTGTAGCTGTAGTAGCCGGCTGCATAGCCGCCGGCGAAGATATGGCCGAACGAGTGCTGGAAGCGGTTGAAAGGCGGCGGGGTAATCACCGCGATCTTGCCGCGCACCTGGTCGATCACATCCTGCACGCTCTGGCTACCGTAAGGATCATAATCGTCGTGCAGGCGCATGTCGAACAGCGAAAACTCGACCTGGCGCAAGGCTTGCAGGCCGGACTGGAAATTCTTGGCGGCGATCATCTTGTCGAACAGTTCACGCGGCAGCGGCTCGCCGGACACCGCTTCGGCTGTCATGTGCTGCAAGACATCCCACTCCCAGCAGAAATTCTCCATGAATTGCGAAGGCAGTTCCACTGCATCCCATTCAACCCCTGAAATGCCGGAGACGCCGATCTCGTCGACCTGGGTCAGCATGTGGTGCAAGCCGTGGCCGAATTCGTGGAACAGCGTGATCACTTCGTCGTGGGTGAACAAGGCGGGCTTGCTGACGCCATCGATCACGGCCGGGGCGGTGAAATTGCAGGTCAGGTAGGCGATTGGGGTTTGTACTTCGTTGCCGAGGCGGCGCCGCGCACGGGCGTCGTCCATCCAGGCGCCGCCGCGCTTGCCGTTGCGGGCATACAGGTCGAGATAGAACTGGCCGATCAGCTTGCCGTCTTTCTCGATGCGGAAGAATTTGACGTCTGGATGCCAGACAGCGGCCTGGTCGACGCTGATGTCGACCGAGAACAGTTTCTGCACCAGCTGGAACAAGCCTTCGACCACTTTCGGTTCGGGGAAATACTGCTTCACTTCCTGTTCGGAAAACGCATAGCGCTGTTCGCGCAGTTTTTCCGCGGCATACGCCAGGTCCCAGGCTTCCAGCGTCGCCAGCCCAAGCTGCTCGGCGGCGAAGGCGCGCAGTTCTATCAGGTCTTGCTCGGCAAAGGGACGGGCGCGCCGGCCCAGGTCTTCCAGGAAGTGGATGACGTCCTCTGGCGTGTCGGCCATTTTCGGCACCAGCGACAGTTCGGCGTAGTTCTTGAAGTCCAGCAGCTTGGCTTCTTCATTGCGCAGGCGCAGGATCTCGATGATGTTGGCGCTATTGTCCCATTCCGTTTTTTCGCCCAGCTCGGACGCCTTGGTGGCGTTGACGCGATACATCTTCTCGCGCAGGGCGCGGTTGTCGGCATACTGCAGGATCGGGAAATAGGAAGGGAAGTGCAGCGTGAATTTATAGCCCGGCTTGCCGTCCTGTTCGGCGGCGGCGCGTGCGGCTTGGCGCACATCCTCCGGCAGGCCGGCCAGCTCGGCTTCATCGTTGATGAACAGGCCGTAGGCATTGGTCGCGTCGAGGATGTTTTCCGAGAAGCGGGTAGTCAGCGCCGCATGCTTTTCCTGGATCTCGGCAAAGCGGGTCTTCTTGGCGGCCGTCAGCTCGGCGCCGCCCAGGCGGAAATCGCGCAAGGCGTTGTTGACGATCTTGCGGCGCGCCGCCGACAGCTCGGCGAAATCGATATTGTTCTTGATCGCCTTGTATTTGCTGAACAGCGCCAGATTTTGCGCCAGCGCGGTCCAGAATTCGATCAGCTTGGGCTGGTTTTCGTTATAGGCGGCGCGCAGTTCCGGCGTGTCCGCTACCGCATTCAAATGGCTGACGATGCCCCAGGCACGGCTCAGCTTTTCCGTCACGTGCTCCAGCGGCAGGACGAAATTTTCCCAAGTGGCGGCCTCGCTGCCGGCTTCCAGCAACTTGACCACGGTCTGCGCCTGCTGCAGCAGCGCGGCGATCGCCGGGCTGATATCGGCCGGCGTGATTTGGCCGAACTTGGCCAGCCCGGTAAAGTCGAGCAGGGGATTGTTAGCGTTGATGGCAGTAGTGGTCATTGCAATTACATTCTTTCTGCGGCTTCGATGGTATTGACGAGCAACATGGTGATGGTCATCGGCCCGACGCCGCCTGGCACCGGGGTGATGTAGCCGGCGACTTCCTTGGCGTTGGCGAAGTCGACATCGCCGCACAGCTTGCCGTTGTCGTCGCGGTTCATGCCGACGTCGATGACGGCGGCGCCCGGCTTGACCATGTCGGCGGTGACGATATTGCGCTTGCCGGTAGCCACCACCAGGATGTCGGCCATACGTGTGTGCAGGCCGAGGTCGCGCGTCTTGGAGTTACAGATGGTGACGGTGGCGCCGGCTTGCAACAGCAGCATGGCTTGCGGCTTGCCGACGATGTTGGAGGCGCCGACGATCACCGCATGGGCGCCGCGCACCGGGAAATCCACCGATTCCAGCATTTTCATCACGCCATACGGCGTGCAAGGGCGGAACAGCGGCTGGCCGGTCATCAGCAGACCGGCGTTACTGATATGGAAGCCGTCGACATCCTTCTCCGGGGCGATGGCTTCGATCACTTTGTGGGCGTCGATATGCGCCGGCAGCGGCAGCTGCACCAGGATGCCGTTGATCTTCGGATCCGCGTTCAAGGCATCGATGCGCGCCAGCAGCGCCGCTTCCGTCAGGTCGGCGTCATATTTTTCCAACACTGAGTACAGACCGTTGTCTTCGCAAGCCTTGACCTTGTTGCGCACATACACTTGCGAGGCCTGGCTGTCGCCGACCAGGATCACCGCCAGCCCGGGCTGCTTGCCCTGGGCCGTCAGTGCGGCGGCGCGCTTGGCGACATCGGCGCGCAGTTGTTGGGAGAGGAGATTTCCGTCGATCAGTTGGGCTGGCATAGTGGGGACTGTTGAAAATTGAAAGCAAAGCAGGATTATAAGGGGTGTGCGCCAGGAAGACTGTGCCGGCAGTGTATTGCCGTATAGAAATTTGTCGATTCTTGCAATTTTTCTTGCCATCGATTCGCGAGAAACCGCTGGGAGTTATGCATTTGATAAAATCAAGACGTGCCAGATGTACTCGCTGAGTGGCCGGCCGATTGTCAAATGCTTACCCAGCCGAGGTCCAACGCGTTCTTTCATTTTCGGCTATTCTCGCCTTCTACGACATCTATATGTCACCGACTGCGGCCGCAATCATGCAATCAGCAATGCAATTTGCAGGACCGGGCCGGAGCTGACAAATTTCAAAAAAAAGGATGCTGAATTGACCGATCATTACACTCGCCGGCTGGCGCTGCTAGGGCAAGAGCAGCACCGCGGCCTGCTGGGCCAGGGCTTGCGCGGCATCGAAAGAGAAACCTTGCGCGTCGACGGCGACGGCCGTCTGGCGCTGACGCCGCATCCGCGCGCGCTCGGCTCGGCGCTGACGCAGCCGCAGATCACCACCGATTATTCGGAATCGCTGCTGGAGTTCATTACCCCGGCCGAGCATGATATTGCGACGGCGCTGGCTGAGCTCGACACGATCCACCGTTTCGTCTACAGCAAGCTGGGCGACGAGCTGCTGTGGAGCCAGTCGATGCCGGCCCACCTGCCGGCGGAAGAGCAGATTCCTATTGCCTGGTACGGCAGCTCGCACATGGGGACCTTGAAGCACGTCTACCGGCGCGGCCTGGCGCTGCGCTACGGCAAGCGCATGCAATGCATCGCCGGCATTCATTACAATTACTCGCTGGCGGACGGCGTGTGGCAAACCTTGCAACAAGCCGAAGGCGCCAACGGCACGGCCATGCACTTTCAATCGGAAAGCTATATCGCGCTGGTGCGCAATTTCCGCCGCTACAGCTGGCTGCTGATGTACCTGTTCGGCGCCTCGCCGGCACTATCCAAGTGTTTCCTGGACGGCCGCGACCACCGCCTGGACGAGCTGGATAAAGACACGCTCTACCTGCCATACGCCACCAGCCTGCGCATGAGCGACCTCGGCTACACCAGCGAAGCGCAGGCGCGCCTGACGCCGCAGTTCAACAGTCTCGACAGCTATATCAAGAGCCTGGCGCGCGCGGTCAGCCAGCCTTATCCGCCGTATGCGGAGATCGGCACGCATCGCAACGGCGAATGGGTGCAGATCAACACCAACATCCTGCAAATCGAAAACGAGTACTACTCGACCATCCGGCCGAAACGCGTGATCAATTCCGGCGAACGGCCGATTCAGGCGCTGTCGGCGCGCGGCGTGCAATATATAGAAGTGCGCTGCATGGACATCGACCCCTTCGAGCCGATGGGCATCAACCTGGAAACCTCGCGCTTCCTGGATGCCTTCCTGCTATTTTGCGCGCTCGACGACAGCCCGCTGACCAGTGATGAAGAAAGCCTGGAAAACACCGAGAACTTCGCCCGTGCGGTGAAGGAAGGGCGGCGTCCCGGCCTGCAACTGCGGCGCGACGGCAATCCAGTCGGCTTGCAAACCTGGGGTAAGGAGCTGCTGGAGCGGATTAGCGCGGCGGCCGATTTGCTCGATGCCCAGCGCAGCGACGGCGCTCACGCGGCATCGCTGGCCAAGCAAAGCCTCAAGCTGGATCAGGTCGAACTGACGCCTTCGGCGCAGGTGCTGGCGATTTTGCGCGATAACAAGGAATCGTTCGGCAGCTTTGCCCTGCGCCTGAGCAAAGAGCATGCGGCGTATTTCCTGGCGAATCCTCCCAGCCCGGAAGAACGTAACTATTTCGAAACGCTGGCGGCGACATCCTTGTCTGAACAGGAAAGCCTGGAGCGCAGCCAGACCGGCGACTTTGATACCTTTGTTGCCGCTTATCGGGCCAGCACGCTGGGTAACATGAGCGTTTAGGCAAGAGTAAGCATGGATCAACCCTCGGCGCTGTCGGCCGGGGTTTTTCATCATGCTCGTTCACCGATAACTTTCCTTTGCTAGCGGCCGGGGCCTATTCAGCGTCCTTGGCGCCGCTTGCATTCATTTTCACCTGCCTCGTCTTTTTCTCTTAGCGTCTCTCGTAGACAGTCCCACTGCATTCTCGGCAGTGGAGTGACACGCTAACTTCATTTCAGATGTGTCCCTTGACATTCATAACCGTTTGGTTATGATTGATGCATGTGAGGCAGCAGTCTCACAAAAATCAACACCAAGTTCACACAGGCAAGGATAGGCAATGCACGCAGAACCGACAGCTGTTCTAAAAATCCTGTCCGATCCGACCCGGCGCGCAATTTTCGAGCGCTTGAGCAGAGATGGCGAAATGACGGTGCGCGCCTTGACCGATCCGTCTGGCGTATCGCAGCCCGCCATTTCGAAGCACCTCGGCGCGCTCAAGCTGGCCGGCCTGGTGCGCGGCCGGCGTGACGGACGGGAAACGTATTACAGCGCCGAACCGAAAGCGCTGGCGCCACTGATTGACTGGATCGATTTTTATTCGACCTTCTGGAATAGCCGATTTGACCGTTTGGAAACCCTATTGAAAAGGATGGATCAATGATGCAAGCCACAGATACCAAAACGCTGATTGTAGAGAGAGAAATGCCGCACCCTCTGGGAAAAGTCTGGCGTGCGCTGACGCAGAGTCCGCTGATCGAAGAATGGCTGATGGAGAATGACTTCAAGCCGGTCGTCGGCCACCGTTTCGATCTGCGCGCCGAGTGGGGCGTGGTCGAGTGCCAGGTGCTTGTGGTCGAACCGAACGAAGCGCTGTCTTACACGTGGGAAGCCATGGGTCTCAAGAGCGTCGTCAGTTGGACTCTCACTCCGACCAGCGGCGGCACCCACCTGCGCATGGAGCAATCGGGCTTCCGGCCAGACCAGCAGCAAGCCTACGCGGGCGCCAAGTACGGCTGGCAGAAATTTTTCACAGATCTGGAGCGCGTGGTGGGAGACCTGGCGTGAACCGCGTCACACCATCGTTCCGCTAGAAAAATAGAGAAAAGCAGTCGCCATCCGGCAGCCAAACAGATCTGCAACTTCGAGGACAAGAACATGAAAAAAATGGACGCAAGCTTAGGTTTGCCGGCATCGGATCTCATCTCTGCAAAAATAGCCGGACTCGGAGACTGGCGCGGGGAAACGCTAGGCAGAATGCGCAAACTCGTGAAGGAAGCAGACCCGGACGTCATCGAAGAGATGAAGTGGGGCGATACGCCGGTCTGGTCGCACGACGGCATCATCTGCACGGGTGAATCCTACAAGAAGGTCGTCAAGCTTACCTTCGCCAAGGGCGCGTCGCTGAAGGATCCGGCGCCGCTCTTCAATTCCAGCCTCGACGGCAATGTACGCCGCGCGATCGATATCCACGAAGGAGAAGAAATCGACGAATCTGCTTTCAAGGCGCTCGTCCGCCAGGCGATTGCTCTCAACAGTGCAGGCAAGGCGAATCCTTCGAAGAAAGCGAAATCTTAAAGGGCCTGGATATGGGGAAACGTCACCCGCCGCAAACCGCGCCAGCGGATGGAGCTTCTGATCCAGAAAATGTAGCTCTGCTTGGTGGGCAAGCTACAATTATGAAACGCAAACGCCAGAAATAGGCGCAGCGGGTTGCGGTTTATATTGCGTTAAGCCTCGCGCAGGCCCACACACTTCAGGAGAGTTCATGTTTGACCATGTCAAATTCGGCGTCAGCGACTATGCAGCGAGCAAAACGTTCTTCCTCAAGGCACTCGAGCCGCTCGGCATAGCTGTTGTCTCGGAGGGACCGCCGGCCTACGGTGTCGAGCTTTGTCGCCCAGAGGACAAGACTTCATTGTGCCTGTTTCAAACCGAGGAGCGGCCGGCGCATCTTCACTTGGCGTTCATGGCCGAGACTCGCAGGCAAGTCGAAGCTTTCTATCACGCGGCTCTGGAAGCGGGTGGTAAAGACAATGGCGCCCCTGGCCTGCGCCCGCACTACCACGCCAACTACTATGCAGCTTTTGTCATTGGTCCGGACGGGCATAATATCGAAGTGGTTTGCCAGGGGCCTGAAGCCTAAGCCTTCCATCGAGGGGGACGTCAGCAAGCCATCATCCTGCCACTTGCCTTAGACCCCAGATGACTCCGTCTATGATCCCGATCAAGATGATCTGGTGACTATCGGGGAACGGGAATTTTTCCGGCACTATTTTCAAGAAGTTCAATCGAAGAAGAGCGTGACTGGGCAACTCGGTCCAAATGGTGATGGGCGAGTTGCGCCTATTTTAACTATCCCAGTTCAGGAGAGCCAACATGGTCAGCAAAAACACGATTTGTCTCTGGTTCGACGGCGCCGCGCTGGACGCCGCCAGGTTCTACGCCGAGACCTTCCCGGACAGTGCAGTGGGAGCAGTCCATCGCGCGCCAGGCGACTATCCCGCGGGTAAGGAGGGCGATGTCCTGACGGTCGAGTTCACTGTGATCGGCATTCCGTGTCTCGGCCTGAATGGCGGATCGGGGATCAAGCACAGCGAAGCATTCTCGTTCCAGGTCGCGACCGACGACCAGGCCGAAACGGATCGCTTGTGGAATGCGATTGTCGGCAACGGCGGCCAGGAGAACGCGTGCGGCTGGTGTCGGGACAAATGGGGCTTGTCGTGGCAGATCACGCCACGGGTCCTGACGGCCGCGTTCGTCGATCCTGATCGTGTTGCGGCCAAGCGTGCGTTCGACGCCATGATGACAATGCACAAAATTGACATTGCGGCGATTGAAGCGGCTTGGCGCGGCTGAGGCTATCGCTAGGTTCCAGCGGATACCGGTCGGCTGCTTCTGGCCGATGGCGGGGCGTCGGTAAGCATGCGTGACTTCAAAACAGTTCTTTCTGGCCGCCCACCAGCGCCGCAAAACTATCGTCCAGAAACGGCAAGATCGCATCCGCCAGCGGCTGTAGCTGGCGACTCAGATAATGATCGTAATCAATCGCCGAGCGCTGCGTTTCCAGCGGCTCGGGGCCGGCCGTGGTTATCACGTAACTGATCCAGCCGCCGTTCTGGTACTGCAGCGGCCGGCCTTGCGCCTGGTTGAATTCGTCAGCCATGCGGGCGGCGCGCACATGCGGCGGTACGTTGCGCTGGTAGGCTTCGAGTGGCCGCCGCAGCCGTTTGCGGTAGACCAGCAAGTCGTCGAATTCTCCGTGCAGCGTCCGGCTGACGTAGTCGCGCACATAAGACTGGTAGGGTTCGCGCTTGAAGATATGTTGGTACAGCTGCTGCTGGAATTGTTTGGCCAATGGCGTCCAGTCGGAGCGTACCGTCTCCAACCCCTTGTACACCATCTCTTCCACGCCGTCGGCATTGACGATCAGGCCGGCGTAGCGCTTCTTGCTACCCAGTTCGGTGCCGCGGATGGTGGGCATCAGGAAGCGATGGTAGTGGGTGTCGAACTCCAGTTCCAGCGCGCATTCGAGACCCAGGGTTTGCTGCAGATGCTGACGCCACCAGTCGTTGACGTCTTGCGCCAGCGCATTGCCGATCTGCGTCGCTTGCTGCTCCGTATGCGGCTGTTTCAACCAGACGAAGGTGGAATCGGTGTCGCCGTAGATCACCTGGTAACCCTTGGCTTCGATCAGCTCGCGCGTCTTGTGCATGATTTCATGACCGCGCATGGTGATCGACGACGCCAGGCGCGGATCGAAGAAGCGGCAGCCGGTCGATCCCAGCACGCCGCAGAAGGCATTCATGATGATCTTCAGGGCTTGCGACAGCGGCTGGTTACGCTGGCGCTTTGCCGCTTCGCGCCCTTGCCAGATCTGGCTGACAATCGCCGGCAGGCTGTGCTTGCTGCGCGAGAAGCGGGCGCCGCGGAAGCCCGGCACGGAATCCTCGCCGGCAGGATGGCGCATGCCTTCGATCAGGCCGACCGGATCGATCAGGAAGGTGCGGATGATGGAGGGGTAAAGACTTTTGTAATCCAGCACCACGACCGAATCGTACAGTCCCGATTGCGAATCCATCACAAAGCCGCCCGGACTGGATGCGTCCGCGACCTCGCCCAGGTTGGGGGCAACATAGCCCTGGCGGTGCATATGCGGCAGATACAGGTGGCCGAAGGCGGCCACCGAACCGCCGCTGCGGTCGGCCGGCAAGCCGGTGACAGCGGCGCGCTCCAGCAGGAAGGGCAGCAGCTCAGTCTTGGCGAAGATGCGCGTCACCAGCTCGCAATCTTTCAGGTTGTAGGTCGCTAGCGCCGGCTTGTCTTCGGCGAAACGGCGGTCGATTTCCGCCATGCGCTGGTAGGGATTGGTGATGGACTTGCCTTCGCCCAGTAAATCCTGGGCGACATATTCCAGGCTGAAGGAGGGAAAATTCCACATCGCTGATTTCAGCGCTTCGATGCCGTCGATGATCAGGCGCCCGGCGGCTGAGGCGAAATGATGGTTCGGTTTGAAACCATGCTCGCGCCACTCCATCTGGCTGCCGCCGCGGCCGATGCGCAACGGTATCTTGTATTGCTCGGCATGCTTTTGCAGGACGCGCAGGTCGAACTGCACCAGATTCCAGCCGATGATGGCGTCGGGGTCGTGCCGCTCCAGCCATTGGTTCAACTTTTCCAAAAGAACAGGGCGGCTGTCGCAATACTCCAGGTCAAAGTCGATCCCGCCGGCATCGCCGTTGGGCGGCCCCAGCATGTAGACCTGGCGCTGGCCGCAGCCTTCCAGGGCGACCGAGTACAAGTCGCCGTGCGCGGTGGTTTCTATATCGAGCGAGACCAGCTTCAGCTGCGGACGATAATCAGCCGCCGGCTTCATGTAACTGTTGAGCATCGGCCCGCCGGCGTTCGCATCGCCGGCAAACCAGACCGGTGCGGTGATGAAGCGCTCCATCAGATAGCGTTCCGGCGGACGGATATCGGCTTCGTAGACATCGACGCCGGCTTCCCGCAACTGTTTCTCCAGCTTGATCAGCTGGCGGTGCTGCTGCAGATACAGGCCTAGCACCGGACGGCAATGGAAGTCAGTCAGCTGCAGCGGGCGCAGCTCGCAGCGGCGTTCGTTGCGCAGCACGCTGTCGGCCTGCTGCCGCTGTTCGGCCGGAATGAATGCCACCGATTCCTGCGCGGACAGGCGAATGTGCCGCGGACCGTCGTCGGTCGCCAGCCAGAACTCGACTTCCGTGCCAGTGGGAGTATCGCGCCAGTGTCTGGTCAGAAGAAAACCTTGTTGTGCCACGCTACTACCTTTTCGAGCTGCTTATTGTGATTGAGGCACCGGCGCGATGCGGGGATCGGGATGTGCGGTAATACATTCCCGATTATCCAAGATTTCAACTGCGCCAGCACGCCGGGCGCGGCGGAAGTTTACCTGGGTTCCCTTTAAAAGAAGCATGGCAGCGTTGATTGCATGGCGCGGCGTGTAATATGTGCTGGATTGATGAGTGAGCAGCTCTCGCAATCCATAGTTATTGACAATCACATTAATAGTTTTAAATGTAATTTAGATTGCTTGCAATTTAATTTCGAGCATTATATTATTCAAAGCATGGAAACCAGCAAACACCAACTGCCGACTGCAAGCATCCCGCCTGAATTACTCGGCCCGGAAAGCCTGCTGCTGGACAACCAGCTGTGTTTTGCTTTGTATTCGGCATCGCTGACCATGACCAAGATCTACACGCCGCTGCTGCAAAAAATGGGCCTGACCTATCCGCAGTATCTGGTGCTGCTGACCTTGTGGGAGCGCGATGAAGTCACGGTGTCTACCCTGGGCGAACGCCTGTTTCTGGATTCTGGCACCTTGACGCCCTTGCTCAAGCGCCTGGAAAGCAGCGGCTTTTTACGCCGCCAGCGGGCGGTGCATGATGAGCGCCAGGTGATCGTCAGCCTGACCGCGGCCGGCCGCAATCTGCGCAATGAAGCGCAAGCGATACCGCTGCACGTGAGTTGCAGCGTCGGTTGTTCGCTGGATGAAGTGAAGATGCTGACCCTGGAGCTGCAGCGCTTGCGCGCAGCGATGGCGGGCAACATCGGGTAAGGTAGGTGATCATGAGGATGTCGTCTTATGAAATAAATTGTTAGCAATATAATTGTGTAGTCTGTATTTTTGTTTGAAGCTTTTCATTCTTGCGTCATCTAAGTGTTGTACTTTTTATCCGGATCGTCAGTAGGGCCGACTGTGCTGATCCAAAGGATTTTTCAAACGGCCAATAAAGGAAATCATCATGTCAGTCGAAAAAGTTCTGTACCGCGCCCAAGCCACTGCAACCGGAGGCCGCGACGGCCGCGCTGTCTCATCGGACAACGTGCTGGACGTCAAGTTGACCACGCCGAAAGAACTGGGCGGCGCCGGCGGCGTAGGCACCAATCCTGAGCAATTGTTCGCAGCCGGTTATTCGGCTTGCTTCATCGGCGCCATGAAATTCGTCGCTTCGCAAGAAAAAATCAGCTTGCCTGCCGACGTGGCGATCACCGGCCTGGTCGGCATCGGCCAGATTCCAGGCGGCTTCGGCATCGAAGTCGAACTGCAGATTTCCCTGCCAGGCATGGAAGCCGGCGCGGCGGAAGACCTGGTGAACAAGGCGCACAAGGTTTGCCCTTATTCCAACGCCACCCGCGGCAATATCGACGTTACCCTGACCCTGGTGTAATGCAAAAGGGCGAATGGCAGAGGTCATTCGCCCTGTGCTGCAAATAAAGCTAATACGCTGAGGTTTGCCTTACTGCTGACTACGTCTTTGACAGGCTGCCGCGATGTATTGGGCAGCCTGGTCGTTTTCCACGCCGGGCAGGTTTTGCAGCAGGCAAGCTTGATAGGTTCTTTCGTCGCTCTGCAGGAAAGCGCCTTCTTTGTACAGCTTGCGACAGGCGTTGACAATCATATCCGAGGCCTGGCCGGATTTTGCATTTCGCAGATACTGCAGCACGCATTCGTCATATTGCTGGCTATCGAACGCCATTGCGGGCGCTGCTGAAAACGCCATCATGGCCAAGAACACATATGTCGAATATTTCATAGGCTGCTCGTCAGTCGCAAAAGTCGGGAAGCTTAGAGTATATATATCGGCAGTCGGACACGACTGCAATATGATTAATTTTTCATGAAGAGCCTGAGCTAGGGGCGCGGCGTTTGTCCGGGCGGAGAACTTGCGCAACAATGCACTGGCGCCGGGTTTGCGTTGTAAGCTGGACGGACATGCGGCAAGCATCAGCGATAGCCGTTGCCGCAGGAAATGCGATCGCCTACTCTGCCTGCACCGGCGTCAGCACTTCACGGCTGCCATTAGTCGCCACCGAAGAAACGATGCCGGCGGCTTCCATCTGTTCCACCAGCCGCGCGGCCCGGTTGTAGCCGACGCGGAACTGGCGCTGCACCGAAGAGATCGACGCGCGCCGGGTGCGGACGACGAAGGCAACCGCTTCGTCGTACAGCGGATCGGCTTCCACATCCTGGCTGTCGCCCAGCAGGTCGGCGCTGGCGCCTTCGGCCGGCACGCCGGCGAGGATGGCTTCTTCGTATTCCGGTTCGCCAAACTGTTTCAGATGCTCCACCACGCGATGTACTTCCGCATCCGAGACAAAAGCGCCATGCACCCGTTGCGGATAACCCGATCCCGGTGGCAGGAACAGCATGTCGCCATGGCCGAGCAAGGCTTCCGCACCCATCTGGTCGAGGATGGTCCTGGAGTCGATTTTGGACGATACCTGGAACGCTACGCGGGTCGGGATATTGGCTTTGATCAGTCCGGTGATGACGTCGACCGAAGGCCGCTGCGTCGCCAGGATCAGGTGGATGCCGGCGGCCCGGGCTTTCTGCGCCAGGCGGGCGATCAGTTCTTCGATCTTTTTGCCGGTCACCATCATCAGGTCCGCCAGCTCGTCGATGATCACCACGATCAACGGCAGAGTAGACAACGGTTCCGGCGCATCGGGGGTAAGCGAGAAGGGATTGCTGACCTTCTTGCCGCGCAGGTTGCCATCGCGGATTTTCTGGTTGAAGCCGGCCAGGTTGCGCACCCCCAGTGCCGACATCAGCCGATAGCGCTTGTCCATCTCGGCAACGCACCAGGTGAGCGCGTTGGAGGCCAATTTCATGTCGGTGACGACTGGCGCCAGCAGATGCGGAATGCCTTCGTAGACCGACAGCTCCAGCATCTTGGGATCGATCATGATCAGCCGCACTTCTTCGGGCGTGGCTTTATAGAGCAGCGACAGGATCATGGCGTTGATCGCCACCGATTTGCCGGAGCCGGTGGTGCCGGCCACCAGCATGTGCGGCGCTCGCGCCAGGTCGGCGACGATCGGCTTGCCGGTGATGTCCTTGCCCAGCGCCAGTGTCAGGTGCGATGCCGAATCCTGATAGGCGGGCGATTCCAGTATTTCCGACAGCCGGATCATTTGCCGCTGCGGATTAGGCAACTCCAGCCCCATGCAGGTTTTGCCGGGGATGGTTTCTACCACCCGGATCGAGGTCAGCCCCAATGCACGTGACAAGTCTTTCATCAGGCCGACGATCTGGCTGCCGCGCACACCCAGCGCCGGTTCCACTTCAAAGCGTGTGATCACCGGGCCGGCATCGGCGCCCAGCACGGTCACTGGCACCTTGAATTCTTTCAGGCGCTGTTCAATCAGCAAGCCGGTTTCCGCCAGGCGTTCTACCGGGATCTCGATCGTTTCATTGAGCGCCGGATCCAGCAAGTCGAGACCGGGTAGGTCGATCCGCAGTTCATGCAAGGGTTGGAATGTGAAGTCGGCTGCGCCATCATCAAGCGTGGCGGCGGACGCCCCGGCTGGAACCGGTTGCGGCGTCATATAGGCAGTTGGCGCAACGGCGGCGGCAGGAGGGGCAATTGCGGCTTCAAAGGAAGCCGGCCGCATCTGCAATGCCGGTTCCGGCTGTTCTCCGCGGCTTTGCGGCAAGCTGGCCAGGCTGTTGACGGCGCAAACATCTGCAACGGCGCTTGCTGTGTCCGGCAGCGTTGCAATCTCCGGCTTGCCGGCAAATTCCATTGCGGATGCAAGCGGTGCTGCCGCAGGTGCAACGCCAGGCATCGCGATGCCATCGTCTGCCAGCGGCCGGGAGGCCGCAGGAACCGCGCTGTCTGCGGCAAGCGGCGCGGATGGGCGGGTGCTGATGATCCTGGTTTGCGGTGCAGGGCGATTCTGGCTGCGCTCGCTTTGACGGCTGTGCATCGCGTCCCTGCGCGCAGCGCTGGCGGCGCGCGCCTGCTGCGCCATCTTTTCGCGCGCCAGCATGGCTGGCGTCGGGATGATGCGTTCTACTGTCGCCCATTCGGCCATGCTTCTGGCTGAGGCCGGCATCTCGCTCCGTTTGGCCGGGATATTTGGCCGTTTGCCTGGAACCTCAGGCTGCTCAGAAGCCGATGGCAACTGCCAGGATTTTCTGCTGCGCGGCGGCGCAGCAATGCTTTCGCGCGCACGCGCCGGCCGCACTGTGGAGTGCATGGGCGGCGTCACGGCTGTTGCCGCGCGCGCCTCACGTGGCGTCTCGGCTTGCTCGGCCTTGCCAGGGAAAATGCGCCGCAGCGCCGGATGGATATTGCCGGCCGCAGCCAGCCAGCCGCCGCCGAACAGCCAGGATAGCGCCAGGATGCTGATGGCCAGCATCACCAGTACGCCGACGAAGCCGCCCAACAGATTCATCAAGCTTTGTGCAATCGCATAACCAGCGTGATCGCCATCGGGAGGACCGGATTCGCTGGTTCGCAAGACGGCTTCCAGCGCGCTGCTGCCGCATAGTATCAGCACGGTTCCCAGCCACAGGCGGATCGAGCCGGGGCCGCGCAGCACCCTGGCACCCGAGCGCCGCGCCTTCAGTACACGAACCAGCATGGGAGCCAGCCAAAGCAAGGACCATCCGAACCAACTGAAAACTGCTATATGCATACTCAAATTCAACGAAAAATCAACGTCCGGAAAGCGTGGTGCTTGCGCAAATCATGTTGCGGTACCGCAGGTCGCCCTCAGTGCCGTTCGGCAAGGGCGACGTGGCAGAGGTTTGTCTGACGTATTGAAATCAAAGTAGGTGATATTAACCGAAAAACACGTTGCCGTTTCCCTCCGAGTTGCTGCTTAATAACTTGTTTTTATGTAAATCAATATGCAAGGAAAATGCTGCCGCCACGGATACGCATTACCGAGTTTGGCAAGCAAGTATCAAAGTGTACTTTTCCACGTGATTCCAGGGCTTGCAATTTACAAATGCTGCAAAGCGCAATAGCTGTCTGCAACTAACGCCATCGTCTTATTAAAAGCAGCGGCAATCTCTCTCCATCCAAACCCTGGCTTGTCTTTTTACGACAGTCGCGACGTTTTTCCACAATTTGTTGTCTCAATTAAGTAACTAAATATTGCAATTTGTAACAATGCAAAATATTTTGTAACAAAAAGTATTATTTTTAGTATAGATTAAACACGCGGTGAATTGGCGGTTGGCAATCAGTTGCGCCAAGGCACCGCGTTGTCGTTAGCGGCACAGAAAAATAAATAGTGTGGCCGACGGCAATTCCGGGGAGGACCAGATGAAGAGGAAGACCTTCTGGTGAAGTGTTTGGTTTGTCCGTCTGCAGGAGCTTGAGCAGAGACGTCAAAACGCAAATTACATCGTCCACAAGGCGATCTAATCGGCCTGGTTTGATTACACAAATAATTAAATTATCAACTCTAAAAACGATAGGGGGTTTTGCTTATGATCAAGGAACGAAAACTGTCACAGTCATTACGGCTTGCATTTTTTACCGGCGGCGTGGCAATGGGAGTAGGCATGATGGCGCCAGCCGTACATGCGCAGGAGACAAACGATGACAAACCGATGGGACGGGTTGAAATCACCGGTTCGAACATCAAACGGACACAGCAGGAAGGACCCGCGTCGACGCAAATCCTGACGCGCAAGGATATCCAGCAATCGGGCAAGACATCGGTCGCCGATGTCGTCCGCAGCCTGTCGGCCGACAACAACGGCTCCATCAGCGGTTCATTCACCAGCGGCTTCGCCGGCAGCGCCTCGGGCGTTTCGCTGCGCGGCCTGTCGGTCAATTCGACGCTGGTGCTGATCAACGGCCGCCGCACTGCACCTTACGGCCTGGGCGACGACGGCCAGCGCAGTTTTGTCGACTTGAATTCAATTCCGCTCGGCGCCGTTGACCGCATCGAAGTGCTGAAAGACGGTGCTTCTGCTATCTACGGTTCGGATGCGATCGCCGGCGTGGTCAACATCATTCTGCGCGAAACCTTTGAAGGCAAGACCATCTCCGGCTCACTCGGCACTTCCGGCCATGGCGACGGCACCTTGCGCAGCGTATCGGGCACTTTCGGTTTCGGTAATCTGGAACAGGACAAGTACAACTATTTCTTCAGCATCGACGCCAAGCAGAGCAATGCCATCTGGCAGAAAGACCGGCCGGAATATCTTGGTACTGCGGATGCCCGTCCGTGGGGCGGCCGCGACCAGCGCGGCGGCGCCACCACCAGCAGCAATACCGGCGGCAGCAGTTTCGTCGGCACGGTGCGTCCGGTCGACGCCAGCGGCAATCCGATTGCCGGCCGCGGCATCCAGAATCTGCCGGGCTGCGCTTATATCGATCGCAGCACTTCGATCAATTCCGGCGGCGGCTGCCTGTGGGACCCGATCCAGGGCGGCTATCAGGCGGTGCAGCCGGAAACCCAGAATATCAACCTGTTCGGCCGCGGCACGCTGAAGCTCGGCAATGACATGCAGGCTTATACCGAACTCGGCTTGTTCAACTCCCAGGCGAAGACGGTCAATACGCCGTCCGGCCTGACCGGCACCGGTTTCGACTTGATCAACAATCGTGTGGTCAACACCAGCACCGGTCCCGACCAGCTGCTGATGCCGATCGGCCATCCGGACAACCCGTTTGCCAACAATGCCGCCCGGCCACGCTGGTCCGATCCGAATAATCCGCGCCGCTCCGATCTAGATACTACCGTCACGCGCCTGTTGGTAGGTGTGAAGGGAACATCATACGGCTGGGATTACGATAGCGGCATCCTGTACGCACAGAGTAAAACCGACCGCACCCAGAACGGCTTTTACCGCGCCAGCGCGTTACAGACAGCGATGAACAACGGCTCTTTCCGTATCGGTCAGGCTGGCGTATTGAATAGCCCGGCGACAATGGCACTGGTTTCGCCAGAACTGAAAAATTCGGCGACCACCAAGCTTGCCTTATGGGACTTCAAGGGAACCCGTGAATTCGGCCAGCTGCCGGGCGGTCCGATCGGTATCGCGGTCGGCGGTGAACTGCGCCATGAGTCCACCGACAGCCAGGCGACGCCATATACTGACATCAGCGATATCGTCGGCCTGGGTTACGCTGCTGCCAGGTCTTCCCGCAATATCAGTTCTCTGTACACCGAACTGGCGTTGCCGGTGATCAAGCAGCTGGAATTCCAGCTGGCCTTGCGCACTGACCAGTACTCTGACTACGGCAATTCGACCACGCCGAAGATCGGATTCAAGTTTACGCCTATCCAGCAGTTGGCTTTCCGCGGCACTTATGCGGAAGGTTTTCGGGCGCCGGGTCCGGCGGAAAGCGGTGACAGTGCTGTGTCAGCTTTCACGACTTACACGAATGATCCGGTGCGCTGCCCTGTCACCAAACTCTCGGCGGACTGCCAGGATGGTAAGAACATCGGCGCTGTGACGGTTGGCAACAAGAATCTGAAGCCGGAAAAATCGCAAAGCTACAGCCTGGGTTTCATCCTGGAGCCGATCAAGAACACCAGCATTTCGGTGGATTACTGGCGCATTGTCCGCAAGAACGAGATTACCGGTTCTGATCCGGACGCCATCATCAACGATCCTTCACGCTTCCCGGATGCAATCATCGTGCGTGGCGAGCCGACTTCGGATTTCCCTGGACTGGTTGGCCCGATCCAGCTGGTCAAGGCGCCGTACATCAATGCGGGTCAAACCCGCACCAGCGGCGTCGACATCGATTTGCGCAGCCGTTTCGACTTGAGCACTTATGGCCGCCTGACCACTGGCTTGACAGTGTCGCAAATGTTCGAGTTCAAGCGTACCACCAACGGAGTCACGCAGAATTTTGTCGGCACCCATGGCGATAAAAACCTGTCGGGCAATGGCGGCACGCCGCGCACCCGAGCCTCGGCCTCGCTGGCCTGGGATCGCGGACCGTTCAATGTGACGACTTCGCTCAATTATGTCAGCGCGATTGAAAACAAGAACGAAACCGGCGGTCCATGCCTGAACGTCGATCCGGCCACGGGCAAAGCCTTGACCAACTGCCGCATAGCGTCGTTCACCACGGTCGACATGTTCGGCCGCTGGGACGTGAACAAGCAATGGCAAGTGACGGCGGCAATCGCCAATCTGTTTGACCGCCTGGCGCCGCTGGACGTGCAAACCTACGGCCGCATCAACTACAACCCGTCGCTGCATCAGTCCGGCGCGGTGGGCCGCTACTTTACGGTGGGTGCCCGCTACACCTTCTAAGTGCTGTAACCAATGGGTAGGAGCTTTATACGCCAGTGAGATTCGCTCTGCTGGCGTTTTTTTTGTTAGTTGAATGTTGCCGATTTTGCTTAGCCTTGCTTATTGGCTGCTACATTGCATTGGCAGGACCGCCAGTGCGATCCTGCCGCTGAGGGCCGATCAGTGAGGGAAACTGACCAGGCGCGCCTGCATTGCCGATGACAAGCTCAGGTCAAAGCGGCCACCACTCGGCAAGGCCTTGATGTCAAACGTTGCACTGCCGTTTTGCAAGCCGTTGCCGAGTACGGTCTTGGCGCCGCTAGCCGAGATATACATCAACGACAAGAACGGTTCCAGCGCCGCATTCCAGGTGACGGTCAACTGTCCGTTCTGGACCGTCCAGCCAACCGCCGACGCCATTGCCTGGGCGTTGCCGGCAGCGGCGCTAGCGGCTTTCACACGTTGCACCTGGCCAGGCTGGCGCATGGCTTGCAGCTGTCCGTTGCGCAAGACGTCGATGCTGGCGATCTCGCCGGGATTTGGCAAGCTGACCCAGAAATGGCTGGTTTTATCGCTGGCGTCGGCGACGCTGACCGGTTCAAACGGCAAGTTGTAGGTCTGGCCCGACACGGTAAGCACGCGCAGTGCATAGCTTGATTTGGCGGTTGCCGTATCGATGCGCAACTTGGTCGCCGAAGCCGACGCCGGATGCAACAGCACGCCTTGCGCCGTGATTTCGCCGGCGATGGTCAGGTAGCCATCCGGTGCTGCGGCTACGCCGGCGGCGGAGTTCAGCACCAGCGGCTGCGGAATCGCGGCAGTGCGCGACTCGGCGAACTGTTGTGCCCGGACGTAGCTGAAATCGGAGAACCATGTGCCGCCGCAATAACCCATGACATCTTTCATTTGCGTGTTGTTTGGCGTCAGCGGTGCGCTTAGCGTGCCGATCTGGGTGTCGCTGTCATACAGGCTGTTGTAGACCGCGAGCGCGCTCAGGTCAGCATTGTTGTTAGGGTAGGCCGGGTCGGGATCCGAGGCACCGCCGCAGGGGGCGTGGCTGAGAGAATGATTGTGGCCCATTTCATGCACCATGATGGCCTGCCATTGCGGCCAGTTATTGTTGAACGGGTCGCCCTGGCCGGCGCTGCTGCTCCAGTCCAGGCCGATCGCCGCCACCGAAGAGCTACCGCCGTTGCTGCGGCTGCCTACATAGCCGAGGCCGGCTACGAATGAACCGGGGATCGGCGTGTACATCGGCACCAAGCCATAGTAAAAGGCATTCTTGTCTTCCGTTTCACGCGTGCTTTCCAGCTGGGTCAGTGCGGACGACCAGCTCATCGCCGTGGTGCTGCTTGCGCCGCTGATGGTCAGCGGCGCACGGCTGGTCACCGCGATATTGCCATTGGCATAGGGGTAGACCCGCGCCAGCGCTTTTTGCACATCCGACAGCGAAGGCGGCAGGACGCCAGTGGCGCCGCCAACGGTCAGCGGCACCAGCACCACGTGCATGCTGGTCGGCGTGCCAACTACTGGCGAGACGTCCTGGCTAGCCGGGCTATTGCTGGCGCCTGCGGCCACCTTGATGCTGACTTTGACGCCAGGCTGGACCCAGGCTGCCGGCAAGACGGCATTGAAAGTGTTATTCAGGTTGTAGTCGTCTTTTGCTGTAGGCAGGCTGGCCGGGCCGCTCATTGCGAGAGTGCCAAGCGCCACGCCAGCCTTGCTGGTGGCGGACAGATTCACCAGTGGGCTCTTGGCGCCGGCGGCCGGCGCCAGCACGGTCGCCCGAACCAGGGCCGGACGGCCTGGGGTGAGGCGCAGCGTCAGATCGCTGGCGCTTTTATCGAATACATGAACAAAATCGACGCCGCTGATCCACAAGCCGACATTGCCTGTGTTGTCGATGGTGCCGGCATTGATAGCTGCCTGACCAGGGCGTTCAAGGTCAGCGTGCCGCTGCTTCCCAGCGCAACGCTCAGCACCAGCTGCGTATTGCTGCTGCTGACGATGGTGGTAGCTACGTTGCCTACGGTAGCGCCGGTGACGTTGCTCAGGTTGGTTCCGGTTACGGTCAATATCACTGTGCTGCCGCTGCTGGTGGTCTGCAGGGCTGTTGCAGTGACGGTCGGCACCACCGAAAATACGCCGGCGCTGACCACTTCCTGGTAGGGATCCACCACTGTCAACGGACCCGAGGCAGCGCCTGGCGGCACGACGAAGCTGACCGTGCTGCTGGAGGCGGCGGTGACCGAGGCCACCGTGCCATTCGCAAAGCGGATATCCGTCACCGCCGCCAGGCCGCTGCCGTTAATCGTCACGCTGCTGCCGACGATGCCGAGCTGCGGCAGTACGGCGACAATCGACGCCGGGCGATAGCTATGGAGCTGATAGGAAGTATTGACCGGTGCGCCATTGACGATCAGCGTCAATGTGCCGAAAGTCGGTTGCGCCGGCATGGTGAGCGTCACCGCGCTGCTGGAGTTGCTGACGATCGCCAGGTTGGCGCCGGCCAGCTGATAAGCACTGACCAGATCGAGATTCTTGCCCTGGATCGTGAAGTTGGCGCCGACGGCCACGTTGCTGGCGGATACGTTGGTGACCAGCGGCGCCGGTAGGCTGGAGACAAAGGTGGCCGACGACTGCACTGAAAACCCCGGGCCGGAAACAGTGATCACGCCGCTGACCGGGGTGGCCGGGACGGTAATGGCGATCTGGCTATCGCTGACGATAGAGAAGGTGACTGCAACGTTGCCGATGCTGACCGCCGTCACTTTTTGAAAACCGCTGCCGCTGACCGTCACGACTGAACCGGCGGATGCGCTCGCGGCCGACAGCGCGGCAATACTCACCGCAGCAGCCGGGGACGGTGCAGCAATCGAGTTGGGCGCAGCTGCTGTGTTGTCGCCCGACCCACCGCCACCGCCGCAGCCGGCTTGACTTAACGTGACGCCAATCAGGATGAGAGCGAGCTTATATGTATGGCTTTTCATTGCTAAATGCTGCCTTTGAGAAAACTTAAATTACGCGATTTAACTGCAGAGGTACGTTAGTGGCAGCTAACTTCTTTGAAATTTCCGCATGGAAATATTGGGCGTGATTGTAAGTGCGAAAGATAGCGGCAGTAAAGCATTGCGTATTTGAGTTGTTGTTGGATGGGAATTGACTTGTTTGGCTCTTCGATGCTGTGCAATCGAAAGTTCGAGCGGACTTGCTTAGCTGCAGTCCCACAGCTGTAGTTGGATGCAAGAGTGCTTCCGGCACTCATGCGGCGGTATTGATGACTCGGCCGTATAGCTGGGTCGCGATGTTGATCATGCTTGTCGCGAAGGTAGGGAGTTGGCGATGCAGAAGAAAACGATGTTAAAAAAGAGCCTCGAAAAAAGCGAGTCCTGATTTACAGTCCTATAGACGCTACGCGGCTCATCACACATTCTTGATAAGACGTTGTAAACGACCGCGTCTGGCGACTATAGACCTTTAGGTAATGCGACACTAATTCAGTGCCGGTTCGCTGAGAAGAGTTAGATGTCGATTGCCGAATTGCCGCGCAATAACTCGCGTAAATCCTTGTCGCGAATGAGCGACCAGATTGCGGCTATGAGGCATCCCAGAATTAGTCCGATCAGTACGCCGATTATTTTTTTCGGATATGCCGCGGGTTTCGGTACATAGATCTCAGTTACGGCCTTTGTATTGAAAGTGCGGTAGGGACTGAGCTGTTCATCAAGACTATTGATTTGATCTCGGAAGGCGCGTGTTTCCGTATCATTTGATTTCAGCATAGAAGCCAGCAAGATACTTTCTGAAAACTTCCGTTCAATTGTCCCGGCACTATTTGCTTTTTTGATCGGTTCGAGGATGGCGCTGCGCTCGTCTTCGATCTTTTTCAATGAAGCAGTTACATCAGCCAGATTATTTTTCAATTTGGTAACGGAGGGGGCAGAAGCATTGCATGCTCGTTCCGCAATATCTGAAACGCTGCTGATAAATTTGCTTGCGCTTCTTCAGGTGAATAACCACTGACTTTCATTTCTAGCAAATTTCCGCCCTTTGCGAGGGTTGCAGTCAGCGTTTTTTTTATGAGCGCGCTGCGATCACTTTTTGATTCGTCAGACGGCAGGTTTTGCGATTGCAGTACCTCTGTCACAAAGCTGGAGAACTTTATGCGTTGGACGACTTATTTGGATCTGCCAGTAAATTCGAGGGTCCGCCAATCTGGCCGATTTGCAGCAGCATAGTTGCCGGCCATTGTTTAGGAATGGTGTATGTCACGCCCAGTGCGACTAATGCTCCTAATAACCCAAAGGTCAGAAAGCGCAACGTATGACGTTTTAAAATGTTAAGTAAAGTTGGTTTCGATGCTGGCGAATTTGTAGACGGCGTCATTGATGGCTGAAGACTCTATGATTATTGGCAAATGCTCACATAATGGTACAACAGCAAGAGTCTTGAAGATATATGTATGACAAATTTTAACTAACTTAATATGCCGCATTTGCGTCACCATTATTGCTTTATTCGCAATGTCGGCGTTTCAAACCTGGGACTGCTGGGATGGACTGCGGTAAGAGATCGTACGGCTGCGTCGCAGCATTTGCGTGGCGGGATTACGGGCTTGTGCCATGCCAAAAATCTTTTGGTTGGGGACACAATGATGAAAAAGTGGCGCAGAAGTTGTTGATTTGCGCCGAAAACTGACCCACTTAGCTGGATAATTTGCATCGAAAATTGACCCACGTATAGACCACAATCCTACTCAATATAGTGAGTGGGAGATTGGAGTGATCGACGTGGCATTATTAGGCATTATTCGACGCTGGCACCTTCGTGACCAGGTCTCCTTGAGGGAGATCGCCAGGCGCTTGGGGATCTCCAGAAACACCGTCAGACGCTATCTACGCTCAGAAATCGTAGAGCCGGCTTATCGGGATCGACGCACTCCCAGTGCTCTTGATCAGTACGCCTTCAAACTTTCATCCTGGCTTAAAACCGAAGCGACAAAGTCTCGAAAACAGCGGCGCAGCTTAAAACAGATCCATGCTGATTTATGTGAGCTAGGCTTTGAAGGATCCTACGACCGGGTTGCCGCCTTTGCGCGACAGTGGCGAGTGGATCAGTTGGATAGGGTCAATTCTGCAAGCAAAGGGACAACAAGGGGCAAGTAAGCTCACGTTCGATGCGGTATGTATGAAAATTGGAGCTAGCCGCGGGGCCATAACCTATAACTTCCCCACAAAACGAGACTTGGTGGTTGCCATGATTGATCACATGTTCGAGCACACGAGAAGCCTGGTCGAGCAAGCGATAAAAATGGAAAAAGATGTGCCAAATACCATTCTAAAGTCTATGGTACGTTTGACCGCAGATGTATCCGGGCGGATGAAAGATTTTTCACAAGGACTCTTTCAGAGCGCCGTCGCAGAAGAGCCTAGCGTAATAGAGCCATTCTCCCAGTTCTATGGTGACTATTGGGCAAAAATCGTCGAGGAGGCACAAGATCCAGTTCGGGCTTTAATGATCTGGACGTCCGTGGAAGGTCTGATACTACTTGATAGTTACAAACCCCCCCCGTATACACACGAGCAGCGAAACGCATTGGTCGAATTATTACTTGTTGAAGCTTCGCATGCCTAGCCAGTAGGAAGGCAATTTGAAAATTCTTCGACAAATACGATTGAATCGTATTTGTCGAAATAAATGGATATGGAGCTAAGTCGTACTAGCATCCGGTAACATGAAAATTTGTTCCACGCTAGATATATTAACAACCAATGTTTCATGTTAATACCCTCCTTAAAAACCAAATGCAGCCCATGAAAAATGCAAAGGATGTAAGTGAATATGTCAGAAACGCGAACAGGCTGTTGGACGTAGTCAAAATTCAACTTGGACTCCAAAACGATGCCGCGCTCTCACGTTGTCTAAAAGTGCCCCCGCCGGCCATCAGCAAAATTCGGCACGGCAATTCGGTTGTAAGTGCGTCCCTTTTGATCGCTCTTCACGAAGTCACTAATTTATCAGTTGCTGAACTGAAGCGTGCTTTGAGCTCGAGTACTCCTTGTGAGTATAAGAATGAGTGAGTTGGATCTTGATTTGTGCTCATTCTTGTCTCGTCTTTGGAGTGAATCCTCGGGCCGGAACAAGGTTGTTTGAAGAATGAAGCCGCTTGCAAAGCCTTTTGTGCCTCAAATTGATTGGGTTGTTCGGAAATTTGCAGATCCAAATATAACTTCCGTTCACTTCGGCTTCATGACCGCCTGGGTATTTTAGGAGAATCAATTCGAGGCCTTCTCCTTGACTCTGGGCATGCGTTCCACGTTGACACTACTGCGCGAGCTCGCGACGCATTGCGAGCATGGTTCGCAGGTGCGCCTCGGGAAGTGCAAGTTGCATGCGACTCGGAAACAGATTTTCGTTTCCTGGTCAATTTGCTTGGCGTACCTCGGCCGGCAAATCTGGCTGCATCCTATTTCGATCTCAGGCCATTAATCGACACAACAATTTACGATCAAGCCGCGACTGCTTACTATCAAACTGACAACCGAGTGCATCATGCATTGACCGACGCACGTGCCTATCAACGAGGCTGGCTTGCTTGGATGGATGCCCAGAAGAAGGGCTAACAACTTGATAGCCGAATGGGTTACCTACGCTTCCTATCCAAACTTCCGGTTCCAGTGGAAAATAGAGGCTCCGGCCACGATAAAGGTACTGTCTTGCCACACAAGAGAATAGGAACCATCGCGCTCGACGCCGATGGCGTTTTGCTGAACTTCCATGAAGCCTACCGGCAAGCGTGGCAGCGAGCATTCGGGATACTGCCTGCAGTGCTTGATCCCCAAGCGTACTGGCCTATTGACCGTTGGGAAGTTGAACGGCTTGATGGTGATCGACTGGCGCATTTCCGCAAGTATTTTGATGAGAATTTTTGGTCCACTGTGCCGGCAATCGACGGCGCCGTCGACGCTTGCCTGAGACTGAAGGATGCTGGTTACGAGTTGGTGTGTGTCAGCGCGGTGGAGCAGAGCTTCCAGGCGGCACGGCTGCAAAATCTGCGTGAGTGCGGCTTCCCAATTGAGCGCGTAATCGCTACGGAAGGGATCGCGGAAGAAATTAACCCTAAGGCAGCCGCACTACGAGAGTTACGGCCGCTCGCATTCGTCGACGACTACTTGCCTTATTTACGCGGCTTGCCGGCCGACATTCATGCGGCCCTGGTGCTCCGAGAACTCAACGGGAGTCCTAATGCAGGAGAGGAGGTGGCATTATCCCACTCCCAACACCTGAATCTGGCAGAGTTCGCATCCTGGTGGTTGAGCAAAGACCGCTAAAACGAGAGTCAAATTCGAAGGCATACATGCCCACATCTGATCGGCATGGGGATGGTCGCGAATTCGGATGAGGAGTTTTATGTTGAAATTCCGTATCTAGATAGCGAATGCAGCGATTTTGTGCGAGGGACGGTTGGCTTTGCGGCATTGGGGGCTAACATTGCAGCCAACGCAGTTGTGGAACAAAAATGGCGAACGCTTAACCTTCGATGCCGCCGCCCAGCGGCGTTTCCCGCTATAAAAGCGATAGTGACCATTCAACCAGGACCGTCCATGGACCGACTCAGTGTGATGAGATTGTTTGTCGATGCCTCGACGCTAGGTAGTTTTTCCGCGGCGGGGCGCAAGCACGGCTTGTCGCCGGCGGCCTCCAGCGCCGCCATCCAGCGCCTTGAAACAACATTGCGGGTCAAGCTGTTCGAACGCACCACGCGCCGCCTGCGGCTGACCGAGGAAGGCCAGCTTTACAAGGAATACAGCCAGCAGGCGCTGGAGCTGATGGACCAGGCCGAGCAGATGCTGCAGGCGGGCAAGAGCCTGGTGCAGGGCACAGTCAGGATTTCAGCGCCATCGGACCTGGGGCGCAATCTCTTGTTCAGCTATCTTGACCAATTCCAGCGCCGGCATCCGCAGGTGCAGTTCGCCTTGTCGCTGACCGATTCCACCGCCAACCTGGTGCAGGACGATATCGACCTGGCGATCCGCTACGGCATGCCGCCCGACAGCGCCATGGTGGCGCGGCCGCTGCTGCCGAACCGGCGCGTGGTCTGCGTCGCGCCGGAATGCGCGGCGCACGTCGGTGTGCCGCAGACGCCGGAGCAGTTGGCCAGCCTGCCGACGCTGGTGCTGCTCAACGTCGCCGGGCCGATGAACGAATGGCGCTACCGCGCCGGCGGCAAGCCGAAATCGGTGCGTGTCAGCCACTACCAGCAGAGCAACGATGGCGAAATCATTCGCAAATGGGCTTTGCTCGGCCACGGTTATGCCTACAAATCGCTGCTCGATATCAGTGCCGATTTGCGGGCTGGCCGGCTGATCACGGTACTGGATGAATTTTTCACCGAAAGCGCACCACTCAACGTGCTGTATCACCGTAGCCGTTTTCAGCCCCCGCGGGTCAAGCTATTGATAGAGTTCCTGCAGGAGCGCTTCGCTGCCAGCGCCGCTGACTCGGGTCAGGCCGAGGCCGGCGGATAGTCGGTATACCCGGCACGCTCGCCGCCGAACAGGGTGGCACTATCATGGCCAGCCAGCGGCAGCTTCTCTGCCAGCCGCCGCGGCAGGTCTGGATTGCCGACGAACGGCCGACCGAACGCCACCAGGTCCGCCAAACCTTGCTCCAGGATCCGCGCCGCACGGTCGCTGTCGTAGCGGTCGGCGACGATAAGGCTGCCGTTGAACACTGCACGCAGGTCGTGGCGGAACTGGTCGGGAATGGTGGGCGCATCGTCCCAGTCGGCTTCCGAAAGATGGATGTAAGCGATGCCGAGGCGGTCCAGGCCGGCGGCGGCGTGCAGGATGGCCGGCACGATTTCGGGATCGGCCATGTCCTTGAAGGTAATGTAGGGCGCAAGCCTGATGCCTAGCCGGTGCGCGCCGATTTCGTCGGCCACGGCGGCCGCCAGTTCCAGCAGGAAGCGGGTGCGGTTTTCGATGGCTCCGCCGTACTGGTCGTCGCGCTGGTTGGAGACGGTACGCAAGAACTGGTCGACAAGGTAACCGTTGCCGCCATGAATTTCGACGCCGTCGAAACCGGCCGCGATAGCATTTGCCGCGCCCTGCCGGAAATCGGCGATCACGTCCTGGATTTCCGCCACCGACAGCGCGCGCGGCACCGGACAATCGACCATGCGGCCGATGCCGTCGTCGCCGACGATCCAGACCTGGGTGCCGCGCAGCTGTATCGCCGAGGGCGCCACCGTCCTGGAATACGCCATGCGAGACACGGCCGACATGCCACAGCTGCAGGAACATCTTGCCGCCGGCGGCATGCACGGCATCGGTGACCAGCCGCCAGCCGGCCACCTGCTCTGCATCATAAATGCCTGGCGTGAAGGAATAACCCTGGCCCTGGCGCGAAATCTGGGTCGCTTCGCTGACGATCAGGCCGGCGCTGGCGCGCTGCGCATAATATTCCGCCATCATGGTATTCGGAATATCGCCCGGTTGCGAACTGCGGGCGCGTGTCATGGGCGCCATCACGATGCGGTTGGAGATTGCAGGCTGCCCAGTTGCGCCGGGGCGAACAAAGCGTTTGCCAAAGTCATGATTGAATTTCCTATAAAAAGTGAAGATCAAGGCTGTATTGCGCCGAATTGCTGCATCAGGCTCAGGTTGTCTTCCAGGTGCCAGTTGTCAGCAATGCGGCCGTCGGCGATCCGGTACAGGTCGAAAGCTTGGAAGTCGATTGCCTGGCCCTTGCCCTTGAGCTTCCCGAACTGGCCGCTGAAGTGACCGCGGAAGTGGAGATGGAGCGAGACGCGGTCGCCGGCGACCACCATGTCGTCAATTTCCATAGCCAGGTCCGGCACTGCGGCGCGGAAACCTTGCGATGCCTGCAGCGGACCGGCCACGCCTTGAAGGCGTCCGGCCGGCAAAGTGCGGTCAATGAAATCCGGCGACAGCGCTTGCCGCGCGTATTGTTCGTCGCCGGTGTTCCAGAATGCGGCATAGCGGCGAGCTGCCAGGACCATCGGGGCCGCATCGGAAGGGTTGCCGGCAATTGCTGCGTGATGTGGTTCAGGCAGTTTGCGGTCATCGGCTTGTGCCGCCCTGCTACATAGGGTCAGGCCCAGGACTGATGCTGCCGCGGCCGCCGATATCTGGCGCCGAGTGGGAAGAAGTGCTGATGTCATGAAAAAATCCTCGCTGTTGATTGAACGGTGTACTAATGGAGGCATTGTCCGTTCTAGCGAGGATTTTGATAATTAGGCGCGATATTGAATCATTTGTTTGTTTTTGTTGAATATAATCAGCTGGGCGCCGATGTCTCCAGCTAGTTCAAGTGATCAATGATTTGTGATCCAGTTTGAGTTAATACAGCTAATTTTTTTTAATTAACAGACTTTTTCCTCGCAAGCGCAATAATGTCACGAGTCGTTGGGCCGCAGGGGACAGGTAAGCGTTCTTTCGATAGGCGATTCCAAGGCGTCTTTGCATGGTCGTCTCTTTCAGCACAACTTCCCGCAGCGATGTTTTTCCAGATTGCAAATTTGCTCTTGTCGCGAACCCAAGCAATCCGGTTTTTTCTATTAACGGCAGAATCATGTTCAGTACGGTCGGTTCGATTTGTACCTGTGGTCTCGGTAGCCTGTTTCGATCAAAGGTTTGGTCCAACCATTGCCGGCTTGCCACGGTTGTGGCAGGCAATACCCAGCGGTAGTCGAGAAGGTCTTTCAGGGTGTAGCGCCTTTTAAAAATTGGATGATCTTTTGCTGCCAGCACCACGACTTCATCTTCGACAATTTGCTCCGATTCAACATCGGCATCCGACTGGATGATAGGTCCGACTGCGAGGTCCGGGTCACCTCCATTTAACGCCTCCAACAAGGCATCATTCATTGACACCATCAGTTGGATCGTAACGTCCGGCGCTTCTGCCAACAGTTCCTGGCAGACTTGTGGTAGCAAATGTTCCGCCAGGGTTGGTACACAGCCCAGTCGGATAGCGGTCGAGACTGTGTGCAAACATAGCGAGCTAGTCAGCTATTTTTCGATACAAGCGTCAAATCGATATTGCATATTTGACCGAGGTTTCGATGAAACGCTTTGTCCAGGCAATGGATTGCACGCAGAGCATCCTGTTACCAGAGCAGCTCGAAGATTACGTCAGTGAAGATAACCCAGTCCGAGTCATCGAAGTGCCTGAGGGCCGGTTAGCTGCCGTTTCGCATTTCAAGGTAGCCGCTGCTGGCGCAGAGGGCATATCTCCCTAAGCGGGATCTGGTCCCGAAGGTGCCCCCACCGGCAATCGGCGGTGACGGATATTACTGATCACGGGCTCACTGCAATGCGGGCAAGCGAGCGCGATCTTATCTAATGGCGGTAAACTTGTGTTGCTGTTAGCCAACGGAAATGTGAAAGAACGTTAATCTCTTCTTATCGAGATACTTGCCACCTACTCTAGTGATAGAGTCGTTGGACGTCTTGCTTCGAACTTACAAGATTGCCGTTTGATAAGGGTGCTTTCTACTGAGAGCACCTGACAATTTTGACAGTTACGCAACAATGCTCGATCGTGTACGGTGCGTACCACTTTAAATAAAGTGCATCCCGCTCCCTCAGTTTTTTCTCCATTTAACCGCGGCGTTTCCAGCGTTATCCAGATTTTTCTTATCTCATTAGGGGCATCACTATGGCAATCGATGTTTATCTGCAAATTGACGGTATTAAAGGCGAATCCACAGACAGCGCACATAAGGACTGGATCGAGTGCAAATCGGTCCAATGGGAAGTGCTGCAGCCGAAGTCGGCTACTGCATCCACCGGAGGCGGTCATACTGCCGAACGTTGTGAGCACAAGGACATTGTGATTACTAAGATTGCTGATTTGGCGACACCATTGTTGCTGCAAAACTGTTCATCAGGCAAGACGATTCCTAAAGCTACGTTTGAATTTTTACGTGCTGATGGTAAGGGTGACCGCATCAAATATTTCACAATCGAACTGACCAACCTGTTGATCTCGGATGTCACGCCATCGGTGACAGAAGGTAGTGTACTGAGCGAAAGCGTCAGCTTGAAATACTCCCAGGTCAAATGGAAATACGTGCAGCAGAAAATCGGAGGTGGCTCCGGTGGTAATACCTCTGGCGGATGGGATTTGTCGACCAACAAGGTCGTGTAATTTGCTGTGTCGATAAGAAGAACTGTGGCGTTTCGACGCTACAGTTCTTTTTGGCAATGATCATTTTGAATGTACGGTACCACCCTGTACCATCACTGCGATCTATCGGCTGTTCCTCCGTGTTATTTGTTAAAATTACACAATTTTGCCAAATGGCAATTTCGTGTACACCAAAGGATCTGCATGGCTGAAGCCATTAAAACGCTGCGAAGCTTGGTCCAGAATCGCCAGCACAACCGAATTTTGCGCCTGTCCTTTGCGAATAACGACGCTCCGAAAGCCGAGCTGTTAGTCAATCGGCTAGATGCAAGCGAAGCCCTGAGCCGCGATTTCTCCTATACCGTTGAGCTATTGAGCGATGACGCAAACATCCCCTTGAAATCGATGATGGGGAAATTGCTTTGCGTAGAAATGGTACGGGGGGACGGCAGCATCCGTTTCTTCAGCGGTTACGTCGAGAGCTTCCGCTTCAAGCGTACCGACGGCAGCTTCGCCTTTTACGAGGCGCATCTGGTGCCATGGCTGACGTATCTGAAATCGCGCAAAGACAATTACATTTTTCATCAGCTGTCTCTTCAAGATTTAAGCGCCCACGTGTTTGCCGATTACGGCGCGTATGCCGCATGGGATTGCAAGCTAAATCATGCTGACCCAGTGGTTACCGAAATATTCCAGTTCGACGAAAGCGACAGCAATTTTGTCCATCGGCGCTGGGAAAATCTGGGCTGGCATTACCACTTTGAGCATACAGCTAAAGGCCACACATTAAAGCTGTCGGATGACTCCACCTATGCGGAACCAATAGACGGCAACGCCGAAATTCCATTTCAGCGCCACGCCGGCGCGATCGAAGAAGACGGGATTTCCGACTGGTCGCCGATGCGGCAGTTTTCCATATCGACGGTGGCCATTAGAAGTTTTGATTTCAAGAACCCGCGCCCACAAGAAGCCAGCGTCCCTACGCTCAACAAGCAAGGGGCCGTGCCTGCAGTGGAATCGTACGAATATGCGGGCGCCTATGGTTTCGCCAACGGCCAGGATGGTGACCGCCTCAGCCGCGTGAGAATGGAAGAGCCGGAAGCCATTGCAAAAACTTTCGATGGTGCGGGCAACAACCGTTACGCGCAACCGGGGCGGACTTTCCGACTGACTGGACACTTTTCCGAAGACTGGTCGCCACACAACGATAAACAGGGCGAAGAACAGGATCACGAATTCCTGATCATTAGCGTCGAGCACAGCGCCACCAATAACTACCTGCAAAACGCCGATGCCGCTCCAGCCTATTCAAACCGGCTGACATGTATCCGCAAGAAGATTCCCTGGCGCCCGGGGCGCGGCTACAACAGCGAAGAAACCCGCATCTACGGTTTGCAGACGGCGACTGTAGTCGGTCCTTCCGGCGAAAATCTGCACGTCGATAATTTTGGCCGTGTGAAAGTCCAGTTCCACTGGGACCGCGTCGGCAAGAACGACCAGGATAGTTCCGCCTGGATCCGGGTTGCAAGCGGCTGGGCTGGCGCTGATCAGGGTTTCGTCGCCATTCCGCGCATCGGGCAGCTAGTGATCGTGCAATGGCTAGATGGCAATTGCGATCGGCCCATCATCACCGGCTCCGTAGCCAGCCAGAACAACATGCCATCGTGGGCCTTGCCTGCGCAAAGCCCACTGTCCGGCATCCGTAGCCGGGAATTGACGCCCAATGGCGGTAATGCACCGGGCGGCAGAAGCGGGCACCTGATTTTCGACGACTCCAATGCGAAAATACAAACGCAGCTCCGCAGCGATCATCTGGACAGCCAAATATCCTTGGGCAGCATCACACGCATTGAAAACAATGCAGGCCGCCAGGACGCGCGCGGAAACGGGTTTGAGCTGAGATCTGACGGCCATGGCGTAGTGAGATCTGCTGAAGGATTACTGCTCACCACTGAAGCAAGACCGAAGGCGGCCGCCCATATCACTGACATGGGTGAGACCGTATCGCGCTTGACGCAGGCACGTAGCACTGCTGAAAGCCTAGCTAACCTGGCGCAAGAACACCAGGCGCAGGACAAAGGTGCGGATCAAAGTGATGTCACCAAGGCGATCAAATCGCAAAATGATGCGATCAAGGGCAGCGGTGGTGGCGACGGGAAATTTCCTGAGCTGGCGGAGCCGCATCTGGTGGTGGCAAGCCCTAGCGGCATTGAGACAACTTCGGGGGCATCCACGCATATCGCCAGTGCCGAACATACGGCATTGACGGCGGGTAGTCATGTATCGATAGCCGCAGGCAAATCGTTCTTTGTCAGTGCCGCCGAAAAACTCTCTCTCTTGGCTTACAGGCTGGGCATCAAACTGATTGCCGCCAGTGGCAAAGTGCAGATACAAGCGCAAAACGACGGCATGGAACTGCTGGCGCAGAAGGTAGTCGACATCATCAGCACTCAGGACTGGATCAATCTCAAGGCCAAGAAAGGCATACGCCTGAATGGTGGTGGCAGCGAGTTTGTGATCAGCGAAGGTATCACGGGATTTACCAATGGTGCGCATGAGGTCCATGCTGCCGGTCATCAGACCTTGGGGCCGCAAGGTAAGCCTGCGCAATTCCCCGGCTCCAAGCTCTGCCCATCGCAAACGGCGGGCGCAGCACAGTCCGGTGCTGCTTCCGTACCGCTGGCTTGATCGAACTATCTGCTTACGAAATGCGCTAATGCAAAGTATCCCTCCCCCAGGCGAAGTCATCCGCAACGGCTATCTGCTGATTGACGCTTCCAATATTGACGATGAAACGTTCGCAGAACCGCTGCCGATGCTGCGCTGTACACCCGGAGCACTGGCAAATGCAGACGACTTCACGCCACGGCTGATCGATGTAGCAGCACTTTCTTTAGCGCAGCAGGCTGATGCGACAGCCGCGATGCTGCGCGAAACTGATGGCGACAGACCTCCTGCCATCTGTGCGTGGCTGAACAGTACTTTTGATGCTGACACACTGAAGCGCCATATTGCGCGTTTCTTGGTAGGTCCTGGCTCGGATGGAGGTTCCGTCTTTTGGCGCTACTATGATCCGCGCGTATTTTCGTTGGCGATGGCGCTGTTTGCACCGGCACAAAAAGAAGCTTTGCTGGGACCAGTCACCGAATGGCGCTTCGCCTGGTGCCGGCATTGGTGGAGCGTAGCGGGACCAGGGCGCGAAACGGATCCGTTGGGAGGATTTAAACCTGCATGGCCGACTGACAAACAATGGTCCAGTCTCGATCACAGTGAATTGATCGCAGCTGTCTTTGCACATATACACGACATTCGCGGCCCACTTTCTCCCGTTGATATCTTGGGCTATCAACGGGAAATCGATTTGGCTCTCGCGGGTGGAAGGCAGTACTTGAAGTTAACCGAATTCGATGAACTGATTGAATACACGCTACTTAGCGTGCGCTATGGTGACGCTTTCCTGCGTCATCCGAAACTTAACTCTGCATGGACCGATCTTGCGCAAGGAAAAATTAACTGGATTGATCTGCAGAACTTGCTTGACCATAACGATTATCACAAGCTGAATCAACAATCTCAGCTGCAACAGACGCCAACAGGAGCGGCCTAATGCCTAAATGTAATTTTTGCGATAAAAAGGGTTTGTTGATCTATCCGGTTCGTTACGCCGTCGCTTGTCCTGCGGGCGCGGCAGGCGTACCCGCTTTGTCAGGTAACTTCAAGATAGAAGGCGCGCCGCAAGATATTGGTACGGCGAAATACACTTTACGCACTCTGCGAGCTGGCTATCTCTACACCTATGATGAAAAGCGCAATCGCCTCAAAGGCTATATGGTGCAACCCAAAGGCCACCTATGGAATTTTCCCATCGAATATATGCCAATGGGACCAGGGATTCCGTTTCACTGCGTTGATGGAGGGGAGGTTGTGCGTTCACATTGCGTTGATGTCCCTCATACGCCCGCCGATCCGGCAACCAATTTCTGGATAGGCTGGTCTAGCGTAATGTGGACAAAAGGTTTAATCAAAAAGGCAGGCGACGCTGCTTGGCGCAAAAAACATATGCAGTGTATTGATGTGCCTGCGATGTTGGCCGGAGGAGCAAAGCATACCGGCGAATATAAAGCCAACTTCGGAAAGATTGCGCCTTTCGCAGCGAAAGGTGCTGCCATGCGTAAGGCTTTTTCGTTTAGTAATACAACTGCCACGCTAGAGATTCAGCAGCACGAATTGGGTCCCGTAATAGCCGAAATTATGGCGACACAGGCACCTCATAACAAGGGTTTCATTGTTGCGGTCAACGACCCGGTTGGCATCACCAATGACTTGAGTGAACTCGCGGTGCCAGGGCTTCCTGCAGGATTCGATGAAAAAATGTATCACGCGAAAATGGTGGCTGATTTACTCGATGGGGCGGAGAAAAGTGTACGTGCGAAAGCGCGAGATGGCGTGGTTTTTAGCGATGAATTGGATGAAAATTCTAAAAATAGTTTGGACGGCGGCGACCCCGTTAATGCGGGTATAAAACTGTGGAAAATAATTAAAGCGGGAGGACTGAATAATTACACGAAACAGCAAGAACAGGATAAGCAGAAATATGGAGCTGATCAGGCTGGGCGTCAGAACGCTGCTGCCGATCATGCCTGGGAAGAGTTGACGCACGAGAATGGAAAGCCGACGCTGGATGAAGCCCGCCTGAAATCTTTTCCCGCAGAATATCAAGAAGCTGTATTGGCATTTAAGCCGAATTACGACAAACTAATTAACGCTCACGTTGATTGGCTTAAAAGCGAACAGCTGGCAAACTGGATGGACGGCGTGCATGATGCGACTGACATAAGCAGTGGCTACGCATATAGCGAGTCAGTTGCCCAATGTGTCGGTAAGGCCGTATCCACTAAGCCTTGCGCAGATCAACTCACAGCATGGCTCAATAGTGGCAAGTTATCGGATACCCATAATTTGTATGGGCGTGCATTGTTGTTCAATCAGAACGATATTATTGCAGCAACCGAACCGCATCTCAAAGGTAGTGATATTCAGTTTGAAAATATTCTAAATGTCTACAAAGGCGCGCTTGCACGAGTTGCAAGCAGAGATGCGGTAAAACTGGTTGATAGGTTGGCACTGGCGACAGCCAATATCATTATCAAAGCAATTAGTGAGGGCAGTTACTCTGTCATGCGCGGGTTGGCGTTGGCGCATTTAACGCTGCTGGGTGGCGTCACCATTAAGGCCAGCAATGTAAGCGCGAAAGATCTCTCCAAATGGGCGATCGAGCAAGCTAAAGCACAGGGTATCAAACTCAACACTGATAGAACGCAAACGAGAGTCGATGCACTCAAAGAAGCAAAAAGCAACGTTAAAAAACTTCCCGCAGATCGCAAACTAATTGCCTATGAATTGGACATCGCACAGTTGGAGCGAGACGAACGTATCACTGCCGGAAGTATCAGGGGGATCAAGGTGCCTGGCGTAGATGCTACTCAAAAATGGCTCGGTTCTTCTGCCCCACAAGAATTCCATCTTGGGGTAGTGACGGCGATAGTGCAATTGGTGGCTTTGGGGTTCGCGACTCAAGATTTGGTGAATAATGATAAATTTAATCAAACAGAGACGCGAACGAAGATGGCTATGGCTATTGTCAGCCTAGGAGCAACGATCGTCGATACAGTTGGTTCAACGGTAGAAAAATCGACAACCCACCCCATGGCGGTATTTCTTCGCCAACAATGGGCGGTGGATGTGGAGAGTGCTGCCAAATACGCGAAAGGCGCACGTGTAATTGGAGCCGCAGCCGGTGCTGTGCTTGGTCTTTTTGATATTTTGAAGAACGCACCGGATGCTTTTGGTGACGGGAATGAGACACTTGGCTGGTTGTACAGACTTAACGGTGCCCTTGGTATCGGAATTGCCATTGCTGCTTATTTTGCGATTGGTGCCATTTTTTGGCCGTTGCTAATCGTAGCGTTTGTCGTGGGTATCGTGATTGCTCTCGTGAGCAGTGGTCTCTTAAAAACATGGATTTCTCGGTGCGAATTTAGCAAGGGTGAGAAATATCCATCCTTTGACGACGAGTTGAAGGCATACAACCATGCTGTAGGAGCTTAAATCATGGATGAACGTGTGTTCCTATATAAAGCAGGTTTGCCAATTCCCGATTGGGACTTGAACCATCGGCTTCCAATTGATAAACCAGTTGGGCCAGAATGCAAAGATACTTCTACAATCTTTCGGCTCAATTCGACTTACATGGATGTGACGGATCAACCGTATAGGGATCGACAGTGGCAGG
Source organism: Collimonas pratensis (assembly GCF_001584185.1). Lineage (GTDB taxonomy): Bacteria > Pseudomonadota > Gammaproteobacteria > Burkholderiales > Burkholderiaceae_D > Collimonas > Collimonas pratensis. The sequence goes on from NZ_CP013234.1 coordinate 1,134,833, forward strand.
CAGGAGGTGTTCTTCTTGCTTGTCTTGGTGTTGCACTGGGATTCTGGATGGAATACGAAACCCGAGTTATTTTCTCAAAATCTGGCGGCCTATTTGGCGATTTATTTTGTCTCGGGATGGTCTTGATTTTCGGCTACGTAGCTTTTAAGTTTGGGCGTGACGAATTCTTTTCTCTTAGGCGCCGTCCAATCCGCTTTAACCGAGAGCAGAAAAAAATATATGCGATACGTCGCCGTCGTTTTTTTGCCAAATCGGGAGAAGGTGACGTCACTTTGGAAGTGCCATGGAGCGAAAAGTCTATTTTTTGCATCCATCGAGGGTCAGGCAATAATCGCAATTGTTATCACATCCGGCATTACGCTGTCGACAACAGTGGCAATGTCGTGCAGGCATTTGCTATCGGCCGGGAGTGGGAGGGCAGAGCAAACCTCGAAGGACTGCTGTCGCAATGGAACTACTGGTGCTGGTACATGAATCAAGGGCCGGCCGATTTACCTAAACCACCGCTCTTTTTCAGCGAGCATGAGAACATGCGCGAGAGCTTTTTATTTTGTATGTACGATTTCGGCACACGGGCTAGCGCGACCTATCGCATCATTATGATGCCATTTATCTTACTGATGACCAGTCATCGTTTGTTGGCGCTATGGACCTGTCGTGAGCCGGTTTGGCCAAAATCGGTAGAGCAAGTTAGCGCTATAGCGACCGCTGATGCTTATAGCCAACCGCGTGGCGATACTCCGGTAGGGTGGGCAGAAACCGCTCTGGCACAGGAAAGACACGATTATCCCTACGACCCGAAAATGGAATTGGACGGCTGGCATGGTGAAAAAGATGGCGCGGTTAATGCTTCTCTTTGGGCAGAAGACGTTCCACCTAAGATCTAACCGAATCTAGGAGAATCCAAGATGAAAGACGAGCAGGAACGTGGCGTAATTCGCCTGGGTGACAAGACTTCACATGGCGGTGAGGTCGTTACCGCCAGCGATAGCTTTAAAGCGATGGGTATAGCGGTTGCCCTGGAAGGCGACATGACGACTTGTCCCCAATGCAAGGGCAAGTTCGCTATCCAGCCGGTGAACAGCACCCGTATGCATCACGGCAAAGCTGTCGCCTATCACGGTGATCCGACCGCATGCGGGGCGACACTCATTTCATCTCTGTAAGCCAAGGAATTGTGATTGGAAATCGCAGGCATAAAGCAGAGGCCTAAAATGGCGAGTAGCATTTGATGGTCGCTAGATCAGTTGCGGTGCCGTTCTGATCCCTACTATACCGAACAGCGGTCGCAACTAGTCTGTGTATATTGCGGCACCGTGATTGTCGCCAGGTCGCAATAAGATCCACCGAGTTTTCGAATACCTTGTTAATGCCTCGCACCAAAACACCAGCCAGTTTTTCCCCTCGTGATCCGAAAGCAGGTCGACGCTTGACGCTTGCAGCCATGCAGCAGATCGCTGTCGCCCGTGGCATGAAACGCCGGCTTACGTCAAAAGCGGTTCCTGGTGTAAGGATTGTGTTGCTGCCGTCTGGTTGAAAAAAATGCAGCAGTTGGCCAAGAAACGCGGTGGTCGCTGTCTATCCGACATCTACGTGAATACCCGGACACCGCTGCTCTGGCAATGCGCCAACAACCATCGATGGCAAGCCTCGGCGAATTGCACATCATTTGGCCAATGGTGCCGGTATTGCGTTGCCGACAAAGAGTTGAAAACCATGCGGCGGATCGCTAGCCGACATGGCGGTTTTTGTCTCTCCGATATCTATATCAACACCGAAATCCCCATGTTATGGGAATGCATCAAGGGGCATCGCTGGCATGCCAAGCCGCACGGCATTAAAACTGGAAAATGGTGCCGCCAGTGCCGTGACGACAATATGCGTGGCAAGATGGGTTCAAAGTGAGGCAAGTAACAGGAGTTAGAGATATGTCGCCGGTAAGTCCGTTGGAGGGAAACCAGTACTTTCTCGGTGCAGGTAATCATTTGCCAGGAGGAGCGCCCGAGATGGTGATTAACTCGATTCCAACGATCGACAATAGTCTTGTAAATACAATTTTGAAAGTAAAGGTCGATTCAAAATGAGCATCACAGAGAATGAAATTGTTGTTCTGGATATTGCGGGGGGCGTGCAAGAGTGGTATGTGGCAAGCCTAGCGTCGAAGCTAGTTTGATTGCCGGTGGAACCCCCTATACGTCGGCTCCGGAAATTGTAGCCGCCGTGCTCAAGGACTCGACCAAGCGCCGTGCCCTGCGGGAATCAATAGTTGCGGAGGCTGCTCAGAGGCTAAATCGCTTTGGCGGATGACAGAGATGTTATAGGAGGGATAACTCTGCTGTATTCGCTAGACGTTCGCTGCAGTGTAGGTGGTAAATGGCAGAATACTCTGCACCGAATCTTTTGTGCCCTTGGCGCAAATGGCGTCAGACATCACCTCTACCAAGCGGCGGGCCATCCATTCTTGCGGATGCGAAATGACCATGTCGACCCGACCATCGATCAACGCCTGCCGGGTAATCTCGGTCAGGTCGGGGCAGACCGTGACGAGTCCGGGTGGTCCGTCTCCTTCTTGTAGAGCCTGAATCACTCCCTCGATCCCGCCGCCAGCCACATAGATACCGACCAAGTCCGGGTGGCGCTTCAACAAATCCAGTGTGGCTACTTGAGCCAGATGGATGTCCTCCAGGCTGATCAAGGTTTCCAGCACCTGAAATTCCGGTGCGTATTCGCGAAAATAGGAGCGGAAGCTGATTTCTGCCTGCTCTTGGCACAAGTAGCGGTGGCTGCCTACCATGAGGCCGACCTTCCCCGGAACGCCGCTGAGGCGAGAGATGGCCCACGCAGCTGTGCGGCCGACTTTGCGTTGATCGAGTCCGACATAGCCGGCGCATGCCTCGGCCGTCAGATCCGAAATCAGTGCGAACACAGGTGTGCCCTGGGCGCTGAGCTGGCCGATCGCCTGGCTGATTTGCGGATGGTCAGCGGCTACGATGGCGATAGCATCCACCTTGCTGCTGAGTTCATGCAGCTTTGCGACCATGTGCTGCGGCGTCAATTCATCGAGAAATTCGACAATGGCTTTCCCGTGCGGGGCGGTTTGCATCTGTGCGGCGGCGATCAGCGCTTCGCCCAGTGCGCGGTAGAAGTGGGTGCTGCGTTTTTGCAGGATGAATCCGAGCCGGTAGCCAGCCATTCTCTCATCGATGCGATGGCGAATCAGCCCGGCGCGGCGAAAGCCGAGGTTTTCCGCCGCCTCCAATACCCGCTGTGCGGTTTCCGGCCGTACGCTTGCTCTCTTGTTGATCACCCGATCGACGGTCGCGACGCCGACGCCGGCTTCCTTTGCTACATCCGTCATCGTTGGGTTCATGATATTTCCTCATATTTGATAGAAACCATCATTCTGTATTTTGAATAATTGATAGTTATTGATGTGGAATGCGTCTTCCTTATTGTAGATCATTTGCAACTAACTATACTTACAGCAGCTGAATGCTGTTACTGCATCGGGTCCGATATGTTGATATTCAGAATGAGATACTTTCGATACAAGGATGATAGAAAATGATAGATGATGTGATGGATAGAGACTATAGCCTTGAGGGACCGTGCGGCAAACAGGCTGCCGCCAAAGGACTGGTGTCGGCGCAATGGTTTGCCTGCACGGTCGATCGCAAGCAGATGAAGCAGCTGATGCAGCGCGACGACTGGCAAGGGCTCAAATATCTGGGCAGCTGGCTGCTGCTGTTGATCGGCAGCGGGACGCTGGCCTACTTCTCGTGGGGCAGCGTCTGGGCGGTGCCGGCATTTCTACTGTACGGTCTGTTTTACTCGATGTCCGACCACACCTCGCACGAGCTTTCGCACGGCACGCCGTTCAAGAGCGGCTGGTTGAATACGTTCTTTTCTCAGCTGTCCGCCTTTATGGCGCTACACGAACCGGTGTACTGGCGCTGGAGCCATGCGCGCCACCATACGGACACGATCATCGTCGGCAACGATAGGGAAATCGCTTTTCCGCGCCCAATCCGGCTGCTGGGCTTGTTCGCCGACTTTTTCTTTCTCAAGTCCGGCACCATCGAACTGTTGCGCATCATCCGTCATGCGTTCGGTAGCGTGAGCCAAGCCACTCGCTCCTTCGTGCCAGCCTCGGAGATCGATCGGATGATCCGAGTGAGCCGGCTTTACACGCTTATCTTCGCTGGCACGGTGGCTTGGTGTTTCGTAATCGGCAGCATCCTTCCGGCGTTGTTCATCGTGCTGCCACACTTCTATGGCGCGCCGCTGACCCAGGTATTCAATATCACCCAGCATGCCGGCCTAGCCGAGGACGTGCTCGACCATCGCGAAAATACGCGCACCGTGCAGCTTAACCAACTGCTTGCCTTCCTTTACATGAACATGAACTACCACGTCGAGCACCATATGTTCCCGATGGTGCCGTTCTATAACCTGCCCAGGCTGCACGCGTTGATCAAGGATCAATGCCCGCCCGCGCATGCGGGACTGTCCGATGCTTACCGTGAAATCATCCCGACTCTGTGGCGCCAACGCAAAGACACACGCTTTTACGCCAAACGTCAGCTCCCGGCGCCGGTCGCTGTGTCGCCCGTTACTGGCGCCAGTCAACAGCAGCAGCGCGGCTATGCATAAGCAGAAAAGGGCGAGGGGGCAGCGCTCCCGCAGAACCAGCCACGCTGGCCAAGCCGGCCGGCAGCTTACAAGAGGACGACAGCAATGAGCCATTGGATAGCAGCCTGCGCAGTAGACGATATCGAGCAGGAAGACGTCGCGCGCTTCGACCACGAAGGACGCACCTTCGCCATCTACCGTTCCCCGGATGACGCGTTTTTCGCGACCGACGGCGTCTGCACTCATGAAAAGGTACATCTGGCCGACGGCCTGGTGATGGACCACATTATCGAGTGCCCTAAGCATAACGGCCGCTTCGATTATCGAACCGGCAAGGCGCAGGGAGCGCCTGTCTGCGTCAGTTTGAAGACATACACCGTCAAGGTCGAAGGCGATCGAGTGTGGATCAACCTGGACTGATGCCTGATACAAGGCTGTTATCGCAGGGAACGCAAAATCGTGGGATATGCAAATGATTCGACCGTCCGAACCTATCATCATCGTCGGTGCCGGCCAGGCCGGCGTGCGGGCCGCGCTTGCGCTGCGGGAGCAGGGTTACGACGGTTCGTTGCTGCTGATCGGCGATGAGCCGCAACTGCCCTATGAACGTCCACCGTTGTCCAAGCAAGTGCTGCTTGGCAGTCGTGAACCAGACCAATGCACCATCGGTGGCGCTGATCTTTTCATGGAACAAGACATTCGGTTGTTGACCGGCGTCAGGGTCGAGCGCATCCGAAGAGAGATTTCCAGCATCGCACTCGATGATGGAGCGACGCTGGCTTACAGCAAGCTGTTGCTGGCAACCGGAGGCAGGGTGAGAACCGTGACTGTGCAGGGGGCAGGGCTCGCTGGCGTTCACTACTTGCGTACCATAGAGGATGCGCTGCAACTGAAAGCACAACTGTTACCGGGACAGCGCGTGGTGGTGGTTGGCGGTGGGTTCATTGGGCTTGAGGTCGCCGCATCTGCCCGTACCCTCGGCTGCAGCGTGACGGTACTGGAGGCTGGAGAGCGCTTGGCGGCGCGGGCGTTACCGCCGCAGCTTTCCGAAAAGCTACTCCAACTCCATCGCGCGCGCGGAGTGGATGTCCAGTTGCAAAGCCGCATCGAGGCTTTTGCCGGCACGACAGTAGTGCAAGGGGTCGCATTGGAGGATGGCCGCAATGTGCCCTGCGATATAATCGTGGTTGGCATCGGCATCGCGCCCAATGTTGAACTGGCGGTCGAGGCAGGATTAGCTGTCGTCAACGGCATCCGGGTCAATCATCGATTGCAAACTAGCGATGAACATATCTATGCCGTGGGTGATGTGTGCGAATTCCCTAGCGCGTTGACGGGGCGCACGATGCGCTTGGAAACTTGGCGCAATGCCGAGGAACAAGGCAAGCACGCGGCGCGCACACTGTTAGGTCACGACGAGAATTTTTCCGCGCTGCCGTGGTTTTGGTCAGATCAATTCGATTACAGCCTGCAGATTGCCGGGGAGCCTCATATGGCAGCTCATTGCATCGAACGCCCACTAACGGACGACGGGCTGCTGATTTTTTTCCTGAATGAACAGCAGCAGCTTGTGGCTGCCTGCGGCTGGGGGCGGGGCAATAGCATTGCGAAGGATATCAAGATAGCCGAAATACTGATCAAGGCGCGCCGAACCATTGCTCATGAAGCCCTGGCAGATCCAGCCATCGGTCTCAAATCGTTACTGAAGGGCACATCAGATGCATAAGCGTCTTCTGGTTTTCCAATCCATGTGGGCCATGGAGCGTCGCCACAGTGACGGCTATGAGCGCAGCCTGGAGCAAAATCTTCACAAGCTGGCCGTCGCCGGTTTCGACGGATTTACCGACCATTATTACAATCGAGAGCATGTCAAACGCCTGGTGGCGACCTGCAAGCCGTTGGGACTTCAGGTGGAAGGGCAAGTATTCCCCACTGATATTGACGGCCTCAAGCCGGCGCTGGAGCTGGGGGCCGAATTCGGCTGCCACCACCTCACTATCCAGGCCGATCTGCGGCCACGCTCAGTGCGCGAAGCCATCGCAACCCTGGAGGGCTGGCAACGGCTGGCGGAACAGGTGGAGTTTCCGGTGCTGGTGGAAACCCATCGTTATCGGCTGACCAACGACCTGCTGTTTACGCTGAACGTACTCGATCAATACCCCAATCTGAAACTGGTAGCCGATTTATCGCACTATGTGGTGGCGCGAGAGTTTCCCGAACAACCTTCCGTTGAAGACCACGCTCAGATCCGCAGGATTCTCGAACATAGCTGGGGATTCCATGGCCGCGTCTCCAACGGCCACCAGGTGCAGGTGCCATTGAGCTTTCGCCAGCATCGATCTTGGGTGGCGCTATTCAACGATTGGTGGCGTTACGGGATGGAGAGCTGGTTGAAGCGGGCAGGAGAAAATGACACCCTGTCCTTTACCTGCGAGTTGGGACCCCCTCCTTATGCCATTACAGACGCTGATGGCAACGATATCGTCGACCGCTGGGAGGAGTCGCTGATGCTCAAGGGTATCATCGAAAATACCTGGCGTGAGGCGGTCGGGAAAAACTGATCGGGCTATCTCGGAAGCGAATAAATGTGGCTATCTGACTGTCCACACACTCTTGCTCCATGTCCTGTTATGTTTCGTTCAATTACATCGTTGACGTCGGCCGAATCTGCGATTTCCGGGCGCAGATTACTGAACGTTATTCAACGCGCCCCTTTTGCAATATCGGATTTCAAGTTTTCCGTGCAAACGACTTCCTTTGCCTTTGCAGCTCTAGTAATGCAGTCCAGTAACTCATCGGCGGCGATATTCGCGGCAGGGGTAACATGTTGCAGTACGCCAATTTCCCGAAAAAATCCCGCATTCCCTAACGGTAAAACACGCAATTTCTTGCTCGACGCGCCTGCAGCGAGATCGTAAGGAATAATGGCGACGCCGAGCCCTTTTCTGACCATTTCCATGATCACCATTGGTTCGTCCAATTCCATCGTATCGTTCACATGCAGGCGAGTGCGCTTAAGGTAGCGATCAACCAGCTGGCCGCCGTAAGATCGCCGGCTGTAGCGCAGAAACGGATGCGCTGCCAGCAGATCCTTGACCGTCTTCTCGCGCGCCGACAGTGGTGCGATTGCCACGTAGGTTTCGCGCAACATGGTTGTCCATTTCAAACTCTTCGTCATTTTCAGATTGGGACGAATCATGACTGCAAGCGACAAATCGTTGCTGTCGATTTGCGACATCAGTTGAACCGAGGTTCCCGGCACCACGTTGACTTCAACTAATGGAAAGCACTTCCGGAAATCCGCCAGCGCTGCCGGCAGTAAGTTCAGCTGGACAGTGGAGATGGCTCCGATGTCGATTTTCCCGCGCGTAGCGGTGACTTCTGTCTGTCCTTTCATGGATTCAAAAAGCCTGATGATCTCTTCCGCGGTGCGCAGCAGCTGCTTGCCGTGATCGCTGACCGTGACAGACTTTCCCACGCGCGTAAACAGCTCGCAATTCAATTCATCTTCCAGGCGCCTGATCTGCATGCTCACCGCAGATTGGGTCAAGCCAAGCCTGGCGCCCGCGGTCGAGAACGATCCCAGTTGTGCTGCGGCGATAAAGGTTTTCAGGTAGCGAATCATGGTTATGAAAAAATTGAATTAACTAGATCAAAAAACATAATTTTACATCACAAAATCATATATATAAAATCCACTAAACCCCTGACGCACAAAGGGTTTTTTGATAACAAGCAATTCCAATCCGCGGCCTTCGCGCCTAGTCCGTAGCTGACTCGCCGTCGCCAGTCGACAGTTAGGAAAGAGGATGAATGATGAGGTCGACATCACCATTCGATTTGGCATTCTCCGTGAAGACATTACCCAGGCACGCGCTTTTTACGGCGATCTGCTGCGCTGCCCTGAAGGTCGTAGCGACGAGAAGTTGGTGGATTTTAATTTCCATGAACGTTAACTGGAGGCGTGTTTTGCTCCAGATGAAACCGGTCTTAATTCGGTGAATTAAGGTGTGTCACAAGCATTATAAATTTACATAGGGGGTAGTGAAATGAAGAATATTCAAAATAGGATGTCGAAGACAATTCTTGTTGCGACGTTAGCAGTTTCGAGTTTCTTGGCCGGTTGTGGGGGCTCGACCGGCGGCATTGAAAGTGCCACGGCATTGTCGGCCGGGGCTGCCGCAACGGGGGACAACTTCAGCGCACAGGTGGCGCAGCAAATTCTGAATGTTGGCGGCAATGCTGTCGACGCTGCAGTCGCGACTGCTTTCGCGCTCACGGTCACTTATCCGGAGGCAGGCAATATCGGCGGCGGCGGTTTCATGACCATTTACATGAATGGGCAGCCATATTTTCTGGATTACCGAGAAATGGCGCCCGCTGCAACGTCTACGAATTTTTACACGCAGTTCACGACCGCGGATGGAAAGGAGGATCCCCAGAGTAGCATCCAGGGTGCGCAGGCCGTTGGCGTACCGGGTACTGTAATGGGGCTCTGGACGGCTTGCCAGAAGTTCTGCAAGTTACCGTGGCAACAGTTGCTTGCGCCGGCCATAGCGCTTGCTCGCGACGGCTATCTTCCTGCGCAAGCCGAAATCGACAGCTACAAAAGCACAGTGGCAGGTTATCAGGCTTACCCTTATCCGTTCAATCTGTCTGATTACTTTGGTGGAATGACGGCGGGTCAATTGTTCCGGCAACCAGACCTTGCAGCGACGCTTGAACGGATTTCCGCGACAGGCGCCGACGAGTTCTATAAAGGTAAGACGGCTGATCTGCTTGTCGCGTCGATGACGCAAGACGGTGGGAAAGGCGTGATCACAAAAGGCGATCTGGCATCGTACAAAGCAGTTTGGCGCCAGCCGATTTCCTTTAATTGGAAAGGAATGACGGTACTAACCGCACCGCCTCCGAGTTCCGGCGGCATTGCCCTGGCACAGTTGCTCGGCATGAAGGCCGATCTCAATGGCTCGCTTTTCTCTGGAGTATCCGTGAACACTGCTCAGTACATTCATTTGAGCGCAGAAATAATGAAGCGTGTGTTTGCGGATCGAGCACAATTTCTTGGTGATCCTGACTTTGTCACCGTACCTGTTTCGGGCTTGCTTGACCCAACCTATATCGCGCAGCGTGCGGCCGAAGTGAATCCGACATCCATATCGCCTACGGCGAGTGTCCAGCCGGGTAAACCTAAGTTCCACACGACGCACTTCTCGATCATCGATAAATGGGGTAACGCAGTGTCGAATACCTACACGTTGAATAATCCATATGGAAGCGGTGTGGTCGTGCGAGGAGCGGGATTTGTGCTAAACGACGAGATGGATGATTTTGCAACGGTGCCGGGCCAACCAAATTCTCTTGGTGTGATTGGTGGAGACGCTAACGCTGTTGCATCCGGGAAGCGGCCACTTTCATCGATGTCACCGAGTATTTTGCTGAAGGACGGAAAGGTGGCGATGGTGATCGGCACACCTGGCGGCTCGCACATCTTCACGTCGTTGTATCAGGTGCTGTCCGATGTGTATGACTACAACATGAGCCTTGCAGATTCCGTGAAGAATATGCGCTTCCATCATCAATTGCCGCAAGGAACTGTAGTCTATTACGAACCGTATGCACCTTTCCCGCCGTCTCTCGTCTCCGAACTGGCGACTCGAGGCTACACAGTCCAGAACGGGGGATTCAACACCGACGTGCAGGCCATTCAAGTTGTGAACGGCAGTCCGCTTCCTGTTTCCGATCCTCGCGGTAGGGGAGCTTCAGTGATCGCCAAGTAAGGTTGCCAGCACATATATATTTTCGTAAGGAGGGGGGGGCTCGGCTCCCCCTTTTTTTGTGCCGAATGATTAAGCCTGTTCTTATGAAAAATTTGAATTACGATGATCAAAAATGATAATTTCACATCATAAATTAATATATATAGACTGTCTTAAATCCCTGACACATAAAGGGTTTGCAATGGCAAGCGAACCCGGTTAACGGACTTCGTTCCTTGTTCTTAGCCGGCCAACCGATTATCAATTTATTTTTAGAAAAGAGAACTCAAGATGACATCGACACCACTGTTTCATTTGGCATTCCCTGTGAACGACATTGCTCAGGCACGTGCCTTTTACGGCGATCTGCTGGGCTGCCCTGAAGGACGCAGCGACGAAAAATGGGTGGATTTCAATTTCTACGGACATCAACTGGTGGCGCACCTGGCTCCAGACGAAACCGGTCTTAGCGCAACCAATCCGGTGGATGATCATGATGTGCCGTCACGCCATTTCGGAGCAATCTTGTCCTTGCCTGAATGGGAAGCGCTGGCAGCGAAATTGAAAGCCGCCAACATCAAATTCATCATCGAGCCATATATTCGTTTCAAGGGAGAGGTCGGTGAGCAGGCCACGATGTTTTTCCTGGATCCGTCCGGTAATGCGCTGGAATTCAAATCGTTTGCGAATATGGATTACATCTTCGCAAAATAATAACTGAAATCATCGGGAGAAAAGAAATGAAAAAACTCATATTGGCGCTTTGCATCATCGGCAGCCAAACCATGCATTCGAGTCATGCGGCACAAAGCGAAGAGTTGAGCGGAACCTTGAAGAAAATCAAGGAGAAAGGCACTATCGTCCTTGGCGTTCGAGACTCGACCAAACCGTTCTCTTTTCTGACCGATAAACAGGATTATGAGGGCTATTCGATTGACTTGTGCCTTTCCGTCGCCAAGAGCATACAGCGCAAGCTAGGTATGTCGCAACTGAATATCTCGATGCTGCCGGTGACGGCGTCAAGCCGTATTCCGTTAATTCAAAACGGCACAGTCGACATCGAATGCGGCAATACTACCAATACGGCAGAACGTCAGAACATCGTGGCATTCTCGCCCACATTTTACGTCAGCGGTTCCCGCATTCTGAGCAAGCGCAGCAGCAACGTGCAGACGCTCGCCGAGCTCCGTGGCAAGAAGCTTGCAATCAATAGCGGAACTACCCATATCAAGATGATCACCATACTCAACAATGAGCAGAAGCTTGGTATCGATATTGTTACGTCACGCGACACGGCTGAGGGAGTTCTTCTGGTCGAGACCGGTCGGGTGGCCGCTTTCGTGAACGACGACATCGTGCTCGCTTCGCTGGCGGGCGACAGCAAAATGAAGGACGAGCTAGTTGTTAGTAAAGATGCGCTTTCCGTCGAGCCGTTCGGGCTAATTTATGGCAAGGACGACCCGGCTTTCAAACAGGTGCTCGATACCAGTATCACGAACATCTTCAAGTCTTGGGAGATCAAGAAGATCTACGCGAAATGGTTTCAATCGCCGGCATTGCCGCATGGTCAGAATCTGAATTGGCCGATGAGTCCTGAAACGCAGGCCGCCATCGCGAAGGTCACTAACTCTTCCAATCCAACAGACTATGCACCGCTACCAAAGGAACAGTTGTCGGTAGTTAAAAAGAAATAAGGCATCTTGCTATTTCGAAGAAATGATTGAATGGCCGTGAATTCTCTCCGGTATGGCCAAAAATTGCATCTATCAACGTGATAGATCGGCTAAGCGCCTTTCCGGGGAAATCCGCCATGTTCAGCTGAATCACACAGTGAACGTTGGTTGGCTGTGCCAATTCAAAGTCAGTTTTCTTACGCCGTAAGCGACTCTATCTGGAAAGGCATATTGAGTTTTTTCTCAGTATCGGATTGATGTCAGCGAGCCGTGAAAAAACGGGCGCGATCATGGCATTTCAACTGATACGTCCGATGCAGGACTGATTGCACGGAAGAAGCGCGCACCACCAAGCAGGAAAAAATAGTGTCCATGGGATTCACCTTGTCATTTTAGGTATTTCCCTGTCATGGAGATGGTCGCCTGTTTTAATGAATCTGACACCATCCATATGATTAATGACTGCAACTTACAAACCAAGTCCACATGGAATTTTCATAAGTCATGAATAAAATTTTGATCGCCAACCGCGGCGAAATTGCTTGCAGAATTATTCAAGCGGCGCGTGGCTTGGGTATTAAAACCATCGCTGTTTATTCAGATGCGGATGCCGGCTCGTTGCATTGCGAGATGGCGGATTTTGCCGTTCGTGTCGGTTCCGCTCCAGCGGGACAAAGTTATCTCGATATGGACGCGGTTCTGCAAGCGGGCATACAGCATGGTGCCGAAGGGGTGCATCCTGGCTACGGCTTTCTGTCCGAGAACACGGTCTTCGCCAAAGCAGCAGAACGCAATGGCATTACTTGGATAGGTCCCACGGCCGAATCTATCGAAGATATGGGAGACAAGCACCGAGCGCGAAGTATCGCCCAGGCGTGCGGTGTTCCGGTACTCCCGGGCAGCCGCGCATTCCTTCCAGGTGAAAACCCTGAACTGTTGACGCTTGAGGCGGCCCGCGTGGGTTTTCCCTTGCTGGTCAAGGCAGCTGGCGGAGGCGGCGGTATCGGCATGAAGCGCGTGGATGATCCTGCCGCACTGGCGGCAGCCGTTATTTCGACCCAATCGCAAGCACTGAAAGCCTTCAACGATGCGTCGATCTACCTGGAGCGCTTTGTGCCGCGTGCTCGGCATATCGAGGTGCAAGTCTTTGGCTATGGTGACGGCACAGCTGTTCATCTCTTCGAGCGGGAATGTTCCGTACAGCGACGTTTCCAAAAGATCGTAGAGGAAAGCCCCGCACCGCATCTGGCGCCCGAAGTTCTCGATCGGATGTTCTCTGCCGCCCTCTCGCTTACTGCCGGTCAGCGGTATCGTGGTGCGGGGACCGTCGAGTTCATTCTCGACGCCGTCAGCCAGGAATTCTACTTCTTGGAAATGAATACCCGTATCCAAGTTGAGCATGGCGTCACGGAGGCCATTACTGGCTGGGATTTGGTGCGCAGCCAGATTTTGCTGGCAGCTGGAACCTTGGAGAAGATGCCGCAAACTTCAATTCGACGCAATGGCGCCGCCGTTGAATGCCGGGTTTATGCCGAGAATCCGGCGAAGAATTTCCTTCCGTCGCCGGGCCTGCTTGAACGATTTGTTTTGCCATCCCAAGTTGATGGCCTCCGCGTTGATACCGGGGTACGTCAAGGGGACTTGATCACCTCGTTTTATGATCCCATGATTGCCAAGTTGATCACCTGGGCGCCGACGCGTGCAGGAGCGCTGCAGCGCATGGACACGGCATTGCAATCCACCGAGATTTCAGGCATCCGCCACAACACGGTTTTTTTGCAGCGAGTGATACGGCATCCCGAGTTTCAAGCCGGCAAGGTGGACACCAGCTTTGTGGATCGCGAGAAAGCCGCATTGCTGGCGGATCTGGCTGAATCTGCGCGCATCGATGCAGGGCCGTTGAAGGTCGCGTCATGAACAATAAAATTCTTACAACGAAGGATATTACTTGGAAAATTGTGCCTTCGGGCGACAGTTGCCTTGTGATTGAGATCCAATCGGCGCTTGTCGGAGCCAGTAGTCATTGGGCAGCCGGAGCTGCCGCGGCTTTGCGTCACGCCAGCTTGCCGGGAATAACGGACGTAGTCTCCACCATAGTGACCGTTGGAGTTCACTACCGGCCAGAGGTGCTGCGGCGATTGGGAAGTCAGGGCGAAACGTCTTATCAGGCTGCAACTCGCATTGTCGCGACAGTTCTCAACACCTTTGAATATAACAATCTGGCGCCCCCTCGAGTGGTGCAGATTCCTGTCTCCTATGGAGGCGATCACGGCCCAGACCTCGAGACTGTTGCCAGTGAATGCGGGCTATCGGCCCAAGCGCTGATCGATCTACACACAGGCGCGGACGTGAGCGTACAAATGCTCGGCTTTGCGCCTGGGCATCCCTACATCGGCACGTTCGACGAGCGCCTAGCTCCGCCCAGGCGCGCTCAACCACGGACCTCGGTACCAATTGGCTCAGTTGGCTTGGCTAACCGTCAAAGCGTTATCTATCCCTTCAACCTGCCGGGCGGGTGGAATCTGATCGGTAGAACACCATTGAAATTGTTTGATCCGGATAGAAATCCGGCGTGCTTGCTACAAGCCGGTGATCGCATCCGTTTTGTGTCCATCACGGCTGACGAATTCGAAACCTCGGGAGATGGTCGATGACTATTCAAGTTCTCAAGCCTGGCCTACTGTCCACATTTCAGGATCTGGGGCGAACAGGTTTCCAGCACCAGGGAATCCCAGTCTCTGGCGTGATGGATGAACGATCCCACAGGCTTGCGTGCATGCTGGTCGGAAATTCACCGTTCGAGGCGACACTCGAAGTCACGTTGATCGGGCCGACTCTGCAGTTCGATTGTCCTGCTGTGATCGCAGTGTGCGGTGCGGATCTTGGTGCCACCATTGCGGGCAATCCGCTGCCGCTTGCAAGGCCTGTCGCCGTTTCAGCCGGGGATGTGGTTTCGTTCGGCAAACGCGCAAACGGATTGCGTGCATACATCGCTGTGGCAGGCGGCTACGTACTGCAAACCGTGATGGGCAGCACAAGTACGTACGTGCGCGGAGGTTTCGGTGGTGCGTGCGGTCGACAACTACAGAAAGGCGACAGCATCGCGTTTCGCAATATCAAACGGACCCCTTCTTTGGATAGGCGCTCTTCCACGTTCCCGGAAGAAATACAGCGCACACAAGATTCTCCAATCCGAATAGTTCCTGGCAGGGAATGGGATGGGTTCGAGCCTGATGCGCGGCGAGCCATGGCTGAACAGGTCTTCCGCATCAGCCCAAGCTCTGATCGCATGGGATATCGACTGGAAGGCGAAGCTCTGCATCTGATACAGCCGCTAGAACTGCAGTCCGAGGCGGTGAGTTTTGGAACGGTTCAGGTGCCACCGGATGGACAGCCCATCGTGCTCATGGCGGATCGACAAACAACGGGCGGATACCCACGCATCGCGAATGTGGCGGCGGTGGATCTTCCGCGCTTGGCGCAAGGCATGGCAGGAGAGCGGATTCAATTCGAATGGATTACTTTGGAGGAAGCACAACGGCTCATCGTCGAGCAAAGCCAAATATTTGAAATGATGGGGACAGGCCATGGCATCGATTGACTTAAACAGCGATGTTGGAGAGAGCTACGGCATATATCGTCTTGGCAACGACGCCGCAGTGTTGGACCACGTTTCATCAGCCAACGTGGCCTGCGGAATGCATGCCGGTGACCCTCAGACCATTGCTGCAACCGTGCAATTAGCGATTGCGCGTGGGGTGTCGATCGGAGCACATCCGGGATTTGCAGATCTCCAGGGATTCGGTCGTAGGCCGATGCATCTGGGAGTGGAAGAGCTGTACAACTTGATGCTTTACCAAATCGGTGCGTTGCAGGCCTTCGCCAAGGCGGCAGGTAATCGGCTTGTTCACGTCAAGACGCACGGGGCCCTGTACAACATGGCAGCGCGCGATCGCGCTATGGCACGAGCCATCTGCGACGCGGTACGTGATGCCGATCGTGAGCTAGTGTTCTTCGGCCTCGCTGGCTCGGAGCTCGTCCATGCGGCTCGCGACACTGGCCTAACGGTGGCAGAAGAGGTGTTTGCAGATCGAACCTATCAAGACGACGGCTCATTGACCCCGCGCACGGACCCGCGCGCCATGATTACCGATGTTCAACAATCTGTGGATCAAGTCCTCCGGATGGTTCGCTTTGGCGTGGTTCGATCGGTCAATGGCGTCGATGTACCGGTACGGCCGGACACTCTTTGCATCCACGGGGATCAGCCCGGTGCTGCGCAGTTCGCGCAGGTTATTCGTCAAGCTCTCGAAGCCGAGGGTATTGCCGTTCGAGCCATTGGGCATGTTCCGACATCCCTCTGATTCATTTTCTTGTCCACCTCCATACAGTGAGCTCCATCAAATGAGTAAAGAAATTGAAATCCGCGCGGAAATAGCCGGCGCACTTGTAAAAATCATCGCGACGCTCAACGCCCCCCTAAAAGCGGGAGACAACATTGCCGTCATGGAATCCATGAAGATGGAAATTCCCATCCAGGCGCCCAGTGCCGGATCAGTCGTCGAATTTCTCGTGGAGGAGGGGGCCATGCTTGACGAAGACGCTATTGTTGCGCGATTCATCGCAAGTTAGCCATTTATAACTCCCGGCAAACCAATTCCGATCCACCAAGATGGCAATCCTTCGAGCCTTCTTGGATCACCTCACGTCACACCGAACGGAGATATAAAATGGATACTTTTCAAACGACTGGTTCGAGTCCAGGATCTGTCGGGCCCTCGACACATTCCAATCTCACTCAAGCTGGAGGTGCTGACGAAAAGTCGATGGCGCGCAAGGCGGCGCTTGCTGCATTGGTGGGGACGGCGATCGAATACTACGAATTCGGCGTCTACGGATACATGGCTGCGACCATTGGACCTCTGTTCTTCCCCAGTGGCGATGCGACTGCGTCACTACTCGCCATCCTCGCGGTGTTCGGTAGTGCATTCCTGATGCGACCAATTGGCGGGATAGTGCTGGGCCGACTAGGCGATCGCATCGGCCGACGTGGCGTTCTGCTTGTGACCGTTATCGGGATGGGTGTTGCGACAGCAGCCGTCGGCCTTCTGCCCGTCGCGGCAACCGTCGGTGCCGTTGCACCCGTTCTGCTCGTGATCATTCGCTTGATGCAAGGCTTCTTCGCCGGCGGTGAGGTGACGGGGGCCGCTGCTTATGTCGCCGAATCCGCGCCATCGAGAAAGCGCGGCTTTTACGGTGCCTTCACGCCTGTGGGCGTTGCCGTGGGCGGTGCGCTGGCCGCTGCCACATGCGGAATTACATCCTCCCTCCTGAGTGCCGAGCAAATGCAGCAATGGGGATGGCGTATTCCATTTCTCCTGGCGATTCCTATGGTTCTCGTCTCGACCGTTGTTCGGCGTCGTGTCGAGGAATCTCGGGCATTCCAAGAATTTCAAGCACACAATGAGCCAACAAAAGCACCTTTGCGAGAGGTACTGACACAGCACAGACCGAGGGTGATGAAGGTCATCGCTTTGGCATTCGGTCAAAATGTCGGTTACTGGGTGGGATTGGTATTCATGAACATTTATCTCACCACCTATTTGAAATACGACAAGACAATCGTCTACTGGATCATGGCAATGGTCAGCTTGGCAATGGCATTTCTCATGCCATTTTGGGGTGCTCTTTCTGACCGCTGGGGCCGCCGCCGGGTGCTGGCCATCGGGTTCTTCAGCTATATGATTCTTGTTTGGCCCATGATGGTGCTCATGGATCAGAAGAGCGTTGGCCTTGCGGCGCTGGCCATGTTCATCATGGCGCTGCCGCTGCCTATTGTGCAGTCGGTCGGCTATCCGACATACGCGGAGCAGTTTCCTACCCGTGTGCGGTTTACCGGCATGGCCTTCAGTTTCAATATCGGTGCGATTCTTGGCGGGGGCTTAACGCCCTATGTCGCCACTAGTTTGATCTCTTCCACCGGGAATTTGAAGTCGCCGGCGATTCTGTTGGTTGCCGCGTCCTTGTTCAGCTTGATTGCCTTACTGACTATTCGAGAAACGGCAAAGGACAGCTTGGCTTAAGGTTCGGTTACACAAGGTTATCCGGTTAGGAGAAACGGAATGTAGTTGCGAATAGCTTAATGTATTGTTTGTACTCCGTGGCACATTCCCTGTTTTATCCACATAAATCCTCTGAAGGAACATTTGATGTCAAATCAACCTCACGGGCAACCGGTAGCACTGATCGAAAACAGCACAGGTAATTACAAAATTCTTCCGAGCGGTGCAGCCTATTGCTCCGGTATTATTCCCGACCCTGGCTTCGAGGTCATCCGCGTGGAGTTACAGTCCTGGCTTCCCCTCGAGCGAGCCTATGCCTTTATCGAAACGTATCTCAAAGGCATAGGACGCCCCGTTCAGGCGTTCTGTGGAATCGAGTTGCGGGTCCCCGAGCCGTTGACTTTCGACAAATGGTCGACCTTCAACGTTCCGTATCTTGAGCAACTGCGTAAGTGGGCGCTGATGTCTGGAGACTACAGCCTGGTTTGTCGTTCCAACATTGCACTGGACCTTTATCCACCCACGGCCACTTCAATGTGTGCGTTCAGCTTTACCGCGCCCGCGACTTCGAATGGCCTCACCTTCCTGCTCTCGGGACAGGCAGATATCGGACCCGACAACAAGATCATTGCTGAAGGCGAGATTGGCCCCCAAGCCATGCAACAGCGCGCCCGCTATACCATCGAGACGGTTTCTGAAACCCTGAAAAAGCTCGGGTTTTCTTGGGAAGACACCACCCGGGTAGCTTTGTTCCACGCCCGCGACATTCCGGAGCTTTGGGGCCCTGCGTTGCTTGGAACGATAGGTGAACCAATCCGCCGTGGAGTTCTCGTCTATCGCGCGCGTCCGCCGATTGCTGGTGGCGAGGTGGAACTCGAAGCACGCGCCATACGACGCGATCTTGTCGCGACGATACTATAGGGGCAGACATGACTCCGCGCGGAAATCGTGGAGCGGTCTCGATGGATTGAAGTGGGAAATAGGCTCGAAGCCGAGATTAGGCACGAATTTATATTTGCAGCATCACGTGTGCTGATTGCTCAATACTTCCGTCATGCTACGTGGGGAAAATTAAATCAGGACGTTCCCGTCCTATTGGCACCTCGCATGAAATCAACAAACGCACGCAGCTTTCCGGGCATGTGCTTGCGATGCGGATAGTAAAGATGGAATGCGTCATCTAATGCACTATGGCGCTTTAATACCTGACGAAGCATGCCACTTGCCAACTCTTGCTCCGCAAAATCCTCGAAAACGAAACCAATACCTTGACCTTGTATTGCCGCATCAAGGACGGATCTCATTTCGTCAAAAATAAAACGCCCTTGAACATCGACTTGAACCATTTGACCTCGATCTTCGAACTTCCATTCAAAGAATCTTCCGCCAACGGAATACCGCTGGCGAATGCAGTTGTGTTTTAGCAGTTGCTCCAGAGTTTGTGGCTCAGCGCGCTTGTTGAAGTAATCCGGCGCAGCCACCACAATTCTTTTTTGCACGGCTCCCAACTGCACGGCGACCATGTCGTTTTGCACTCTTTTCCCCATGCGTATCCCGATATCGAAACCGGCATTGACGATATCGCTAAGTTGGTTATCCAGTGATATCTCCACATTAATCAGCGGAAATTTCTCCAGGAACGCCTGAAGATGCGGTTCGATCAAGATACGGTATGCAACGTATGAAGAGTTGACGCGCACGGTGCCGGACGGTTGATCCGTTGCTGTTAAGACCCGTGACAAGGAGCTTTTGATCAGCGCCAGGGCAGGCGCTAATTCAGCATTCAGGAACGCTCCAGCCTCGGTCAAACTGACACTGCGTGTTGTGCGGTTAAACAGTCGTATATCCAGTTGCGCTTCCACGCTTTTGATAGTCCTTGATACCGCTGTTGGCGTAACGCCCAATTCTGCCGCAGCCCGCGCGAAGTTCAAATGCCTGGCAGCTGCCTCGAAGGTCAACAGGCCAGGAAGATGTACCGATGGCAAAGGGAGTGCGCCCTCGATGCCCTCGGCGCGAGTTAATTGTTGGATTATGATCTTATTGTTCATACTATATGTCCACTTATGCCTATTTACGTCATTATCGCCGATCTCCATACTTAGTACAGCAAGGAATTTCATCCGGCAGAACAGTTATTACAAGGAAGCAAAATGACACGCAACAGCCCATCGACGGATCTTTTCTCTCCCATGACGTTGGGAGCCTTATCTCTGGCTAACCGAATTGTCATGGCCCCGTTAACGCGCAGTCGCATGGGGGCAGATGGCGTGCCAAATGAGATGCACGCTCGCTACTACGCGCAACGCGCCAGCGCAGGTCTGATCATTAGCGAAGCAACCAATATTTCCGCGCAGGCGCGCGGGTATGCATTGACGCCAGGCATCTGGACTGAAGAGCAAGTCGCGGGTTGGAAACTGGTAACAGATGCAGTACATGCAGCCGGTGGCCTTATTGTTTGCCAGTTGTGGCATGTGGGGCGCTTCTCGCACGTGGATCTGCAGCCGGATGGCGCGGTGCCGGTAGCGCCTTCCGCGATTCGCGCAGAAGGACAAACCTATACCGAAAATGGAATGATGGATGTCTCCATGCCGCGCGCGCTGGAAACATCCGAGATCCCAGGCATCCTCGAGCAATACCGACACGCAGCCGTATGCGCAAAACGTGCCGGCTTTGATGGTGTTGAAGTGCACTCTGCCAATAGCTATTTACTCGATCAGTTCCTGCGTGACTCTACAAATCAGCGTACAGACCAATATGGTGGTTCGATCGAGAATCGCACGCGACTCACGTTGGAAGTAACCGCCGCGGTGGTCGACGTCTGGGGTCATGAGCGCGTCGGCATTCGCCTCTCTCCCGTGACCCCAGATGCGGGTAATACGCCCTTGGACAGCCAGGTAATGCAGACGTATGGCTACTTGATTGAGCAACTGAATCGCTTCCAACTCGCTTACATGCATTTTGTCGAAGGAGCTACGGCCACGTCGCGTGTCGTGCCTGAGAACGTGAATCTCGATGCGTTACGCGCACTGTTCAAAGGGCCATACATAGGCAACAACAATTACGACCTTGAGCTGGCTGTTAGTCGTCGGGCTGAAGGCAAGGTCGATGCCGTGGCTTTTGGTCGTCCGTTCATTGCCAATCCAGATTTGGTGCGTCGTTTGCGAGACGGCGCTGAGCTTGCCATAGCGCTACGCGAAACCTATTACGGTAACGGCGAAAAGGGTTACACCGATTGGCCTGCGCTAGCTGGGTAAGCCGACTGGTGAGCAAATAAAGGCACCATATAAATAGCAAAAAAATAACGAGTTAATTTCTTCGATTTGACTGTCCAATTTATCTTTCAATAACAGAACAATGAGCAAACTTTTTGAGCCCTTGCCCCTGCGCGGCGTCACCTTGCGCAACCGCTTCGCCCTCAGTCCAATGTGCCAGTACACGGCAATAGAAGGTCATGTCAGCCATTACCACACCGTTCACTACGGCCGTTTTGCGCTTGGCGGCTTCGGCCTGTTGATGGTCGAAGCTACAGCGGTCTCGCCCGAAGGACGCATTACACATGGGGACCTGGGGTTATGGGATGACGCTCATGTACAAGGCTTGTCGCACATTGCCGCTTTTGCCAAGGCTTACGGTGCAACACCTGGAATCCAGCTTGCTCATGCTGGGCCTAAAGCCAGCATCCAGCGAGCCTTTGAAGGTAACGGCCCGCTGAATGAACGCGATGCAGCACGCGGTGAACATCCTTGGTCAGTCGTCTCACCGAGCGCCCGGCCAGTGGCCGATGGCTGGCTGGTGCCCACCGCTTTGGATGCAAACGGCATCGCCAAGGTACGTTCAGATTTTGTCGCTTCGGCACATCGCGCCCTTCGGGCAGGTTTCGATGTGCTGGAACTGCACTACGCACATGGCTTTCTCCTCAACGCATTCCTGTCACCGCTGACCAACGACCGCACCGATGAATACGGCGGCAGCTTTGAGAACCGAATCCGTCTGCCACTGGAGATCGCTCGCGAGGTACGAGCGATCTGGCCACAGGACAAACCGTTGTTTGTGAGGCTGTCGGCTGTCGATGGTAGCAGTAACGGTTGGACCATCGACGACAGCGTTGCTTTCGCCAAAGTCTTGAAGACAGTGGGCGTAGACGTCGTTGATTGCTCGTCTGGTGGTTTCGGCGTCTACGACTACCCGAGTGGCTATGGCTTTCAGGTGCCGTTCTCTGCGCAGATTCGTCGCGAGGCCGAAATCGGCACCATGGCCGTGGGACTGATCATCGATCCGTGGCAGGCCGAAGCAGTAATCGGCTCTGGCCAGGCCGACATCGTGGCGCTTGGCCATGCGGCTCTTCGCGATCCGCACTTTCCGTTGCATGCGCAACAAACGTTGGGGAGCGCCAGCCCAAATGCAGCGCATGCAGACTGGAACATTCAGGCCGGCTGGTGGCTCGACAATCGCGAAACCAAACTTCACCAGTTGGGACCTTGGGCACCAACAGTGGACGCCGCTGCGGATAGACGCAGGGGGTGATTCCCAGGCCAGCCAAGAGTGGCCGTTTTTTACAATGAATCGCACTAATAACCAGGAGTGAAAAATGAACAAACCTACTTACGTGCCGGATTATCAAGCCATCGTCGAGGTACTGAACAAATACAACGAGGGCTGCAAACAGGCCAAAAGCAGCATCATGAAGCCAGCTTTCAGTGAGCAAGCAACGATGTTTAGCGTTGATGGCGACGGTAAGCTGACCGGCGGCCCGATCCAGGCATTGTTCGATGGCATTGACAGCGCATTCCGCCCGTCTCCGGAAGCTCAAGGGGCAATCGTCAAAGTCGACATCGTGGGCACAGCAGCCAGCGCGCGCATCGATACCAATGACGTCTCGGGCTTTTGCTTTACAGATTTCTTCAATCTGCTGAAAGTCGATGGCAAGTGGACGGTAGTCAGCAAGATCTTCCACACCCACATCGCGCCTTGAGCCTCTGGTCTCCCGTGAACACGTGGCAGATGAGGCTCTCGCCATGTCTGCTGCGTTTTTCTTTGCAGCCGAGCGGTGCTGGAACTGAGCGTCCGGCACACCGCCTTGAAGAAGCTGCCTTCGACCGCCTGATCGACGACGCAGCAAAATAATAAAACAGCTCACTATTTAATCATACATACACTCAGTCACTAAAAAGAAAACATCATGAAAACCCTCACCTCCGCTCTCGCCCTTTCCGTCCTGACTCTGGCGGTCGGTAACGCTTCCGCAGCCGACCTGCCCGGCGTCGAACACAACGTAGCAAAATTCTTGCAATCCCTTGAAGGCGGAAAGACGCTAGACACCATGACACCGGCCGAGGCTCGCGCCGTGCTGGTGAGCGCACAGGCTGGCCCCAAGGTGGCCTTGCCGGCGGCTGACGTTAGCGAGAAGACGATCCGCGTCAACGGCGGCGACCTGAAGCTGACCATCGTGCGCCCGGTAGGCAGCAAACAGAAGACCTTGCCCGCGTTCATGTACTTCCACGGCGGCGGCTGGATGCTAGGCGACTTCGCGACCCACGAACGGCTGGTGCGTGACCTTGTGGCAGGTTCGGGCGCGGTGGCGGTCTTCGTCAATTACACCCTGTCGCCTGAGGCGGAATACGGCGTCGCCATCGAGCAAGCCTATGCCGCGACCCAATGGGTGGCCGAACATGGCAAGGAGATCAACGTCGACGGCAAGCGCCTCGCCGTAGCTGGCAATAGTGCGGGCGGCAACATAGCCGCCGCGGTTGCCTTGATGGCGAATGAGAAGGGCGCACCTGCACTGCGCTCGCAAGTATTGCTGAGTCCGGTGACGGATGCAAACTTCGACACGCCGTCGTACAAGCAATTTGCCAACGGCTACTTCCTGACGAAGGACTTGATGGTGTGGTTCTGGGACAATTACACGACCGATGCCAAGGCACGCAAGCAGATCTACGCTTCGCCGCTGCAGGCGACGACCGAGCAGCTCAAGGGCTTGCCGCCGACGCTGATCTTGACCGCCGAATTCGATGTCCTGCGCGATGAAGCCGAAGCTTATGGCCGCAAGCTCGACGCCGCGGGCGTGCCTGTGAAGTCGGTGCGTTACAACGGCATGATTCACGATTTTGGGCTGTTAAATGCATTCAGCCATCTGCCGGCGTCCCGCAGCGCGATGGCGCAGGCGTCGCAGGAGCTCAAGGCCAATCTGGGCAAGTAATTTCAAAGGCAAGGAATCCGCAGGTCACGGCAAAGCTGCGGAATTCACGACAGAAAACAAGTCGTTCACCTCATGCCAGGCTAGGTCAGCAGCGAAGTTTCTCGGAAAATCTGCTGTGTTTTTCAGTTGAGCATCAATCAGTAATTGCAACCCTTATTACGAGCGACTAAATGAAAATTACTTTTATCAAGACTTTGTTTTTTGTGGCAAGCATTACGGGCTTGGGCGCGACCGCTCAAGCAGAAAATCTACCGCGCGGCCCACAAGTTGTCAGTAGTAAAACCATAAGCAAACCTACGTACGTGCAAGAATATCAAGCCATCACCGAGGTGCTGAACAAGTATATTGAGGGCTGCAAGCAGGCCAAGAGCAGCATTATGAAACCCGCGTTCAGCCAACATGCGACGATGTACAGCGTCGGCGCCGATGGCAAGCTGGTCGGCGGCGCGATTCCAATCCTGTTCGACGGGGTCGACAAGGATTTCCGCCCATCTCCTGACGCACAGGCCGCTATAGTCCGCATTGAGATCGTCGGTACGGCGGCTAGTGCTCGTATCGACGCCAACGACATGTCAGGTATCTCCTTCACCGACTTCTTCCATCTGCTGAAGGTCGAAGGCAAGTGGACTGTGGTCAGCAAGATTTTCCATACGCATCCAAACCACTAAATCTTCAATCGGTAGACAATGCAATACGTCGTGCAGGTATCACTGGCACAAGTGTCTATGCTGATAAGGCGGATATCGTATCCGATGTAAGCAAACCTGGGGCGCTGTACGACGCGCAGAATTTCCGGCCTGCGGCAGATGGATCAAAAATGTTTGTTGAAACATTGGCGCCGATCGATCCTGGCGTTATCGCGTATGTACAAGCGGCGACGGGCGGCAGTAAATCGCCGTACTATTGGAGTGATGCTGCAATCGCTGCGTCGTCGGTTACATCGTCAGGCTATTTGCCGTCCTTGCCCCCGGCGCCAGATGGCACTTATCGCACGACGTTGAATGTCGGTGGCAAAGCCTATTTCCCGTTAGTGGCAAATTGTCCTGCTGCGGGTTGTATGACCGGTAACCCAATTGCCAGCGCATTGGGTGACCCAGCGACAACGGCGTATCAAAAAGCAGTTCAGCAGGATGCGGAACGAGATCTTAATATAGCGTCGTTGGCATTAGGTATAGGAGGCACTCTTTTCCGGGCAGCGGATGCTGTGGTTGGTTTGTTTGATTTGAGTACGGCAGTAAAGAGTATAAATGTTTCCGAGACGGTTGCTGCTGCGAGGGTTCGTCAAGCTACAATACTTCAAGATAATGTTGGCTTCAATATTAGTCCAACAGCATGGGATGCATACCCGACTATTGGTCGCAACGGAACATTTGTATCTGATCAACGAGGTATCATGGGTTATTTCGGCAACGCTGCTGGGAAATCTGAAATTACGGTTGCCCCTTCGACTGTGACTCAAATTGAGAATGATATGGGACTTGTTCCAGGCTCCTTGCAAGATGGGTTCAAAGTGAGGCAAGTAACAGGAGTTAGAGATATGTCGCCGGTAAGTCCGTTGGAGGGAAACCAGTACTTTCTCGGTGCAGGTAATCATTTGCCAGGAGGAGCGCCCGAGATGGTGATTAACTCGATTCCAACGATCGACAATAGTCTTGTAAATACAATTTTGAAAGTAAAGGTCGATTCAAAATGAGCATCACAGAGAATGAAATTGTTGTTCTGGATATTGCGGGGGGGCGTGCAAGAGTGGTATGTGGCAAGCCTAGCGTCGAAGCTAGTTTGATTGCATTGGGATTTGTTCCAGAGGGCGATCAAATGGCGCGTCCAATTTCGGATGTTGCAGACAGACAGAAAATTGTCAGCGCACTTATTGAGTTAGGGGCTCTCTTTGCAGGCGGCCGAGATTGGAGCCCCGCAGAGCTTGTCGACCTCTACCGCGAACAGGGAACTATATTGACGGGCTATCGTATGATTACTTGGAAGAGTCCGAGTCAGTATTCGATTATTGATCGTTGATGTGGCGGGCATTTGTGGCAAATTCTACGTAGCGAACTACACTATGCCTTCGGCGCAAGAGGCGTGAAATGAGAAGTAAATGCAATGTTGTTCGCGGATTCATCAAGATCATAACTTGCCAAACCTGCAAGTCAAACGCGCCCCTTTTTGCATTTGATTCGGAGACGGATAACGATACAGTTGGGCTTTGTTCCGCAGCTCTCTGTAATAGCCTAGATGTCGTAATTGCAGAGACGACACTGGATGAATGGACAAAAATGGAATCCGGGGAATTGTTGCACCTGCCATCTCGACTAAGTAGCATTTCCGGGCTGAAAAATCTGCACGTACTACATGTTAAACGTATTGAACAGAGTCCGGGACCTGCTGCGGGAATGTCATTTTCTGAATTTAGGAAGCTTTACAAGCCCCCTGTAGTGATTTATTCGTGCCCCTGCTGCGATGGGGGCGACGCGATTGAGTCCCAAGAATTTTCGGTATCTAAATTTGAAGAGATAGGTGGGCGTGTTGTTGCACTTGGCGACCTTGTTGTCGGACAGTAAAACGATGTGTTCAAGATCTGATCGAGTTCGCAAAAATGATAAACGCGCAAGATGTGCAAGTGACCTTGGCAAGAATGGCTGAGCTTCTGCATCTCGGTGGAATTGACGATTGGGCGCAAGCAATGTACGTGCTAGGTCGTGAACTCAGTAACGACCCGGAAGCAACCGCGGCAAAGATTGTCTCGATGTATGGGGGGATGGGGTCATTGAACGACCTTGTCCTCTACAAAGCGGGACAGCCTCTTGAAAAGGAAAACGGTGAGTTGGACATACTGAGGTCCAAGTTATACGGGCTTTGCCACGTGTAGGCAGTTGGAGAAAGTACAGCAGTGCGACTCGATCAAGCTACTAGCAACAGCATCTTGTCCATCGAGAAGGGCATGCGAAAGTGCGTCATTTTTCATCAAACCGTTGCAGCCGATTTTGCCGCGAACCCCGCGCAGCTTGAGGGCTTGGTTTTTTTGTGAACTAGATTAAAAGCAGTGCATTTAACGGGGCGGGCAGGTGTGGGGGAATTGCGGAGTGTGGGCCGTTGCCAAGGGTATTTTTCGTAGCAAGGCATCGATGTCAGTACGTTAAAAAAATCGCGTGTGCGGCCTCAATCGATGCAAGCGCCGCCATAACGGCATGGCGGCAGAGGAGGCTGCGGTGGCCTCCAGCGTCCTCGAAATCTCGTTTCCACAAAACCAGTGCACCTACCTTGATATCGTTACTGTGTCTTTAAAATTATTCCATTTTCTGGCACGTTCCCATTTTCGAAAATGTATTTCACCTTCCTACCTTTCTCATCTTTCATACGCAGTATGACCTGCGCCCCACTTTGAATCACCTGCGGGCCATCATCACACGTACCAAACGATGGCGATATTTTTACGTCAGATTTACTCGCTATAGTGACAAAGAAATTCAATTGGCAAGTTGCGCTGACTCCATCCGCCACAAGTACGACATCTTTGTCATTCAAAACGAATTTGCTCTTAAATGACATCCCCAATGAATCTGTTTCTGTGGTCAGTTTTTTTTCGATCTAAAAATAAGCTCACATCCCCCATCGCACCTGTGATTGAGAGCGTTCCTGCCCGCGTTGTTATCGTCGTTTGATCGTCTGCAACAGCAACTCCAGCTAACAGACTCGCGGAAAGAAAAAGTGAAATGCACAATATGGATTTCATTTGGCGATCCTGAAGAATTTAACGATCATAGAAATGCTATTACACTCGGCATTTGAATAATTGGATTAAGGAGGCATTAAAGGGAGCACATTTAGCAAAAACGAAGCTTCCGGTAAGTTACCTAATTTGCTGGATCGCTCTCATGCAGCGCCGAGGATTACCGCCCGCCATGGCCATTGCAGATGCCGTATTTACTAAAGAATCCAAAATTGGATTTTTCATTTTCTCCGTCGCGCATCCCTCTGCGACCGCCTGCATTCCCTTTTTCTGGATAGCCACTCTTAGTAATCCTTCGAGTTGCTTTGGATCCAGTTCATTGTCTTTAGCCGCAGCCGGATTTGTTAGTTCTTGGTAAGCCTGGAAATCTGTCGAACATATTTCAAATGCTCTAGTTAGCTGGGCGCACGCGGGCGGCATTTGCTCACCATAAGAATACTGAGACAATGCGACGAGCAGAGTCGTGACAACTGCGTGAGTGGTCTTTCGTGAATTCAGCAGCATTTTTTCTCCTTAGGGAAAACTGGGATTGCAGAGTAAGAATCTTGATCGCCGAAATACCCCGATTCGTACCGATAAAAAAATGAGGAAGATTGCCCGTGGCAACATTGGCATCATACCGAGAAAATCGCGGTATGCCAATTGCATCTCCTCATTCGAAAGATAAAGCCTTAACAGCGTTTGGCGCTGGTATCCGACGTGCTAGGAAAGAACGTGAGGTGTCTCAAGAGGAGTTGGCGCTGAAGTGCGGGATTGATCGCTCTTACATGGGATCAATTGAGCGTGGTGAGCAAAACACAGGATTACTGCATATTGCTCGTATCGCCAAAGCTCTCGATATGAAAATTTCGGAACTTATGATTGTTTCTAAGCTTTAGGAAGATCAATACTCTTCCGGCAGCAAAAGTGTAGTGACGCTGCGATCATGCTCCGTGATTATCCAAAGTCGATTGCGGCGTGCTCCTAATCTGTACTCGGACAATATTCGATTGCCATCGCTAACTGCTCGAGCGTTTTCTTCTGCATCTTCTGCACAGACGACACCCCAATCGCCGCATTGGTGCCGCCTGACATAGACGCTACCGTTGATCCCGAGGCGGTCCAATAAATCCACGGCACCGCGGGTAGCGACAACCTCTCCAAGTGCAAACAATGGCTCTCCGATCTGTGTGGGTACAAACACAATGAAGGCGGCAAATAACTCCAGCTCTTCCTGTGTTATTGGCGCTTCAGCCTCAGTGCCTTCTTCAGCCGTGTTAGCGTGAATTTCCTGTTTGTTGTAATTATCGTGATTCATACGAACTCCTTCATATCGTAGGGACGAACGAATACCTCCGTTCAATCGGATGTCGAAATGCAAATGCATTCGCTCGTTGAGTGGTTAAAGTTTGAAGCGGGGGAGAAACTGGACTACAGAAGCTCGACTGAATTTTTGGGCAAAAGTAAAACCCAATTCAGGTATATCAATAACTAGAATCAAGCTGACACACGCATTAGTTGATGGCGCAAAAATCGACGCAACTTTAGCTGCGCTCTTTGATCGCTGTTATATGGTGAAAATTATGAAGGGGGTGATGCGATTGATCGTTGCAAGTACGCTTGATACTCGGGAGAAAATCGATGTTGTGATACTTCTCTACACGTGCGAAACCGACGGCTAAGGCCTCCAAACATTGAATATATTGTACGTCCCCGTGCTGAACACGACCATCAACAAACTCTCGAAATGGAAAAATGACACTATTGCAACAACTTGGGTGTTTTAATCCATGTGTCACGCTATGTGTCACAAAAAAATATATAAAATAAAAGGGTTACATGCAAAAGCATGTAACCCTTTGTTTTATATGGTGGGCCCCCCCAGAGTCGAACTGGGCACCAACGGATTATGAGTCCGCTGCTCTAACCAAGCATGAGCTAGGGGCCCAATTCCTCAGGGCGCTGTCATGTTGTACTTATGGTGTCCGCATAATGAAGCAAACACGACAGCATCGCAAAATCAATTCCGTATTATAGAAAAATACCTGAGCGAAGGGTAGCCGAATTACAGTGAATCATCCAGAAATTAGCGGCGGATTCACTGCAAGCCTCAATTACCTTCGAGGAAGCTCTTCAACTTGTCGGAACGGGAAGGGTGGCGCAGCTTGCGCAGCGCTTTAGCTTCTATTTGGCGGATCCGCTCGCGCGTCACGTCGAATTGCTTGCCGACTTCTTCCAGCGTATGGTCGGTCGACATCTCGATGCCGAAACGCATGCGCAGTACCTTGGCTTCGCGTGGGGTGAGGGAATCCAGGATGTCCTTCACCACGCCGCGCATCGAGGCATGCAATGCCGCATCGGCTGGCGCCAGCGTATTGTTGTCTTCGATGAAATCGCCCAGATGGGAATCGTCGTCGTCGCCGATCGGTGTTTCCATCGAAATCGGTTCCTTGGCGATCTTCATGATCTTGCGGATCTTGTCTTCCGGCATTTCCATCTTGATCGCCAGTGTCGCCGGATCCGGCTCGGCGCCGGTTTCCTGCAGGATCTGGCGCGAGATGCGGTTCATCTTGTTGATCGTTTCGATCATGTGCACCGGAATCCGGATGGTGCGCGCCTGGTCGGCAATCGAACGGGTGATGGCCTGACGGATCCACCATGTCGCATAGGTCGAGAATTTATAGCCGCGGCGATATTCGAACTTGTCGACCGCTTTCATTAAACCGATATTGCCTTCCTGGATCAGATCCAGGAATTGCAGGCCGCGGTTGGTGTATTTCTTGGCGATCGAGATCACCAGGCGCAAATTGGCCTCGGTCATCTCGCGCTTGGCCATGCGTGCTTTCTTTTCGCCGGCGCCCATCTTTTTGTTGATGCCGCGCAGGTCGGGTAATGGCAGCACGACGCGCGCCTGCAGATCGATCAGGCGTTGCTGCAATTCCTTGACTGCAGGCACATTGCGGCTGAGCACGGTGCTATAGGCATGGTTGCCGTTAACTTCGCCGTCCACCCAGTCCAGGTTGGTTTCGTTGCCCGGGAATACCTTGATGAAATGCGGGCGCGGCATGCCGCACTTGTTGACCGCGACGTCGAGGATCTGACGTTCGATCTGACGCACCTCATCGACCTGGCCGCGCAGGGTGTCGCACAATTTTTCGACCACCTTGGCGGTAAAGCGGATGCCCAGCAATTCGTTGGAGATGATTTCCTGCGCCTTGACGTAAGGCTTGGAGTTGTAGCCTTCCTTTTCAAACGCTTTGCGCATCTTGTCGAACTGGGTCGAGATGGTTTCAAACTTGCCGAGCGCATCGCGCTTCAGCTGTTCCAGCTGTTCCGCCGAGAAGCCGGCAGCGCCGGATGTCGAACTGGCGTCATCCTCTTCTTCGTCTTCTTCTTCCTCTTCCTCTTCTTCGTCGCTGTCTTCGTCGGCAGCCGGCGCAGCGGCGCTGGCGGCCAGCGCTTCGTCGGTCTGGTTCGGATCTACCAGGCCATCGACGATTTCATCGATCTTGATTTCATCCTTGCCGATTTTTTCAGCGGCCAGCAGGATTTCGGCGATGGTGGTCGGGCAGGCGGAGATGGCCTGAATCATGTCTTTCAAGCCGTCTTCGATACGCTTGGCGATTTCGATTTCGCCTTCGCGCGTCAGCAGCTCGACCGAACCCATTTCGCGCATGTACATGCGGACCGGATCGGTAGTGCGGCCAAAATCGGAATCGACGGTCGACAGCGCGGCTTCTGCCGCGGCTTCTGCATCGTCGTCGCTGGCGACGGTCGCCACGTTATCCGACAACAGCAGTGTTTCGGCATCAGGCGCCTGTTCGTAGACGGCGATCCCCATGTCGCTGAAAGTACCGATGATGCCTTCGATGGCTTCCGGATCGATAATGTTTTCAGGCAGGTGATCGTTGATTTCTGAGAACGTCAGGAAGCCGCGCTCCTTGCCCATCTTGATCAGGGTCTTGAGCTTCTGGCGGCGTGCTTCGAGTTCTTCTTCGCTGGCTTCGGTATCGGACGAGAAAGCATCTTTCAGCAAAGCCTTTTCCTTGGCTTTGCGGTCCTTGGCCTTGGCCTTGTCGACGGCTTTCAGTTCAGCGCGTTCGACCGCGTTGAGCGCCGCGACTTCATCGTTCTCAGGCTGGAATTCTTTTGGCTTGCGACCACGACGTCCAGGTACCTTCACCGACGGCAGAATATAGCCGGAGGTATCAATCGCCGCCAGGGTTGCGGCATCCGTGGTTTGACTTACGCCTGATCCAATCATCACGCTAACGTCGGCTTTAACAGGCGCCGCCGCTACATTTTTGGCTGATTTGACGACTTTGAGTTGTGGTTTCTTGTTTGTCACAGGGGCTTTCGATTTCACAGATACTGGTTTTGCAACAGTTCTTGATGCTTTCGTGGTCGTTGCAGTTGCTTTAGAAACTACTTTCTTGCTAACAGGCTTACTGACTGACGGCGATGTTTTAGAAGAAGCGGCCGTTTTTTTAACGGGAGACTTCGGTGTCGGGGAGGAGGCGCTTGGCCTGGCCGCAGCCGGCTTCGTGTTTTTAACGGGAGATGTCAGGGGTTTTGCGGGTCTCTTCATTGCATTCGCCATGGAATCAAATACCAATCTGGTTACACTGATTTGCGCTATGGGTGCCGCTGCCTGTACTCTGTCCGTTATCGAGAAGCTTAAATCGTTGACAGAATCCTCTGCACACCGGTTCTTACTGCTTTCCTCACTACCTTCCTATCCATCTAAATCAATCTGGTGCTACTATCAATCGAACGCCAAAATCGCGCTCAACTTGGCAAGCTCTAAGGCTTTGAATCTAAAGCCTTTAATTATAGCATATGGAGGTGCCATCCTCCAATGCAAGCGGCCTTGCGACGCCGCCGGATTTTCGCTTTTTGGCGCGATGTACTTGTATTTTAAGCACTTTCTAGCGCAAATTCATTTCAGTTTCAGCTTCGCGGCGCAACTGTTCTTGCTTTTGCATCAATTCCCGGTAGCGATTGCGGGCTTCCTCCGTGCCCAGTCCGGTCGCCGCCAGCTGATCAAGTTCATCCTTCAATATCTTCATTTTAGTCTGGCGAATCGCGCCCGCCAGTTCTAATCGCGCTGCTTCCGTTTCAGATTCCGATTCAGCCGCGATTTCCGCGATCAGCGACTCAAAATCTTCGCCGCCTTCCCGTAAGTGTTCTGCCAATGTTGCAAAATTGGCCTGATCGCCCATTTCATGGCTGGCGGTGATCAGGCGCGCCAGCATTTCTGCCCGGTCGGGGGCGAAATTGGCGACCGCGTCCAGGGCGGCATCGTCTAGTTCCGAGGCAAAAGCCGGATGCGCCACTAGCAGGCGGATAATCTGCCGTTCCAGTCCGACCGGCGCCTGGCGGTTGCTGCGCGGCGGTGCGCGTCGCGCGGCGGCGATCGGCTTGCTCAGTTCAAACAAGGCCTCGATTTCGCTGGGCGTCGATTGTGTCAGCTGGGCCAGGCCGCGCACGATTTGCAGTCGCAGCGAGGAGGGCGGCATCAGCTGTAGCAGCGGCTTGGCGTCGTATTGCGCGCGCGCGCGCCCTTCGGACGTGCTCAAATCGGCTTCGCCGGTGACTTCATTCAGTAAAAACTGCGACAGCGGCATGGCGTCATGGATCTGGCGCTCAAATGCTTCCGCTCCCATTTCCCGCACAAAACTGTCGGGATCGTGTTCCTGCGGCAAGAACAGGAACTTGATGATCTTGTTGTCGGTGGCGTGCGGCAGGCAGGCATCCAGCGCCCGCCGCGCGGCTTTGCGGCCGGCGCGATCGCCGTCGAAACTGAACACCACGTGATCGGTTTGGCGCAACAGCTTATGCACATGGGTCGGTGTGCAGGCGGTTCCCAAGGTGGCGACTGCCTGCGGGAATCCCAGCTGCGCCAGCGCTACTACATCCATATAACCTTCGGTCACCAGCACGTAGCCGGCGTCGCGGATTGCCTGGCGCGCTTCGAACAGGCCGTACAGTTCGCTACCCTTTTGAAATAAGGGTGTTTCCGGCGAATTCAAGTACTTCGGTTCGCCGCTGTCCAGTACGCGGCCGCCAAATCCGATGACTTGTCCCTTGGTATTGCGGATGGGGAACATGATGCGGTCGCGGAAGCGGTCGTAGCGCTTGCGGTTGTTGCCCTCTTCATCGGTGCGGTCTATGACCAGGCCGGCTTCGACCAGCGCCGTGACTTCGTAGTCGGGAAAAACATGGCGCAAGCTATCCCAGTTGTCGGGGGAGTAGCCGAGGCCGAATTTGGCCGCTACTTCACCGGTCAGGCCGCGCCGCTTCAGGTAATCGACGGCATTCGGCGCAGTGCGCAGCTGCTGCCGGTAGAAATCGCAGGCGGCGCTCATGGCATCCGACAGGGCCAGGCTTTTTGCCTGGTATTCCGCCCGTTGCGCAGGCGGAATCTTGTCGTCGTTGTCCGGAACCGTCATGCCGACGCCCTGCGCCAGGTCTTTCACGGCTTCGACAAAGCCGAGGCCGGAGTACTCGATCAGAAAGCCGATCGCCGTGCCATGGGCGCCGCAGCCGAAGCAGTGATAGAACTGCTTGGTCGGGCTGACCGTAAAGCTGGGCGATTTCTCGTTATGGAAAGGGCACAGGCCCATCAGGTTGGCGCCGCCTTTTTTCAGCTGCACGTACTTGCCCACCACGTCGACGATATCGACGCGGTTGAGCAGGTCCTGGATAAACGATTGCGGGATCACGTGGACTTGAGGGCGGGCAGCACTGTGGTGTGAATGTCAGACCTTGCTGAGGGCGGCTTTTATCAATGCCGAAACCGCTCCCATGTCGGCACGGCCGGCAAGCTTTGGCTTGACGATGGCCATGACCTTGCCCATGTCCTGCGGGCCGGCTGCGCCGCTGGCGCTGATGGCGGCAGCGACTTCCGCCTGGATTTCCGCATCGGACAGGCCAGCAGGCATGTAGTGGGAAAGAATCGCCAATTCGGCTTTTTCGATATCGGCCAGGTCCTGACGGCCGCCGGCTTCAAACTGGCTGATCGAGTCCTTGCGCTGCTTGATCATTTTTTCGATGATCGCCAGCACATGGCTGTCGCCTAGCTCAATACGTTCGTCGACTTCTTTTTGCTTGATGGCTGCGGTGATCAGGCGGATGGCGCCCAGCTTTGCAGTTTCCTTGGCGCGCATCGCGGCCTTCATGTCTTCGGTAATCTGTTCTTTCAAGCCCATGCAGTTCTCCATTCGGTGGTGTTTTCCATTGTAGACGGGAAAAACAAAATTGCTGGATTGTGGTGCCGGTTGTGCGGCGCAGTGCTGATTTCATCGCTGCTGTTTCGCGACCTGGAAAACGGCAAAACCCGCTGCGGAGCAACACCGGAGCGGGTTTGTAACGCAATTCAATCAGCCGCACTGAGTGCGGTGAAGAATCAGTTCAAATATTAGTACAGTTTCTTCGGCAATTGCTGGCTGCGAATGCGCTTGTAATGACGTTTCACAGCAGCTGCCAGCTTGCGCTTGCGCTCAGCTGTTGGCTTTTCGTAAAATTCACGTGCACGCAACTCAGTCAGCAGACCTGTTTTTTCAATAGTGCGCTTGAAGCGACGCATCGCAACTTCGAAGGGCTCGTTTTCTTTAAGACGAATTGTGGTCATGTAAATTCAAACCAAGTTTGTGTAGGGAAGAGCGAGATTATAGCTGGGAAAATGAATAAATGGAAGTCTTATCCCAGCCTGCCTGCAGATTGCCGTTTATTTGCAACAGCCGCCTTGATTAGCCTGCTGTCTTGGGGCGATTGCGATCAAGGAACATGGCCAGAATGGTGCCGATCAAGGCGCCAAGGATCAAGCCAATGGCGAGAAACAGCGATAATTTTGGCGATGCCGGGCGCTCCGGGACGTAAATCGCGTCGACTATTGCCGTGGGGAAAGTATTGGTTTTTGTATGCAAATCAATCAATGCTGCGCGCTCTATGGTCAGGCCACGGATTAAATCATCCTGCTTGGAAATAAGATTGATGGCGATGACGCTTGGTTCGAATTTTCCTCCGCTTGGCGACGCGGATGCATTCTTGAGATTTGCTTCCAGGCGGACCTTTTCGCTTGCAGCCTCACTCATCTGAAGAGCGTTGGTTGCAATTCTGTCGTCGAGATTTTTAATAAGCGGTGCCAAGCGGGCGTCGTGGGCCTTGATTAAAGCGAGTATGGCCGCGTTCAGGTAAGTTTTTGCATCTTCCTGGGAGAAGGCGGTGACGCTGACGTCGATGAAGCTGGTATTTTTCCCAGGGGTTGCTTTAAGGCTTTTGCGCAGGAGACGGGTACGGTCATCTTTAAATTCACTCAGCGGCAAACCCACCGAGACCAGTGCCTGGTCCTGTAGTTGGCGCTGATTGAAACGCTCAGCTGCCTGGGCTGTCGGTTCGATTAAAGTCGTAGGGGTGACTGGTAGCTGCCCAATCTGCAAGGCCGCCGTGGCTTTCCATTCTGCAGGGGTCATGCGCCAAGCACCTCCTGCCGCAGCGATGGCGACGACGACGCACGCCAGTAGAAGGACCCAGCGGCGTTTGATGCTGCTCCCGATTGCGCCGAGATCAATGAGTTCTGCGTCTTCGATTCGGCTGGAATTATTATTGTTTGGAAAGTTATTTGCCATGGATAGATTATCTAATCAGTTTGGTTAATTTTATTATCATTTATTAAATATTATTTTACAGCAACAAAAGTCCGGTGGGCGGCGACGCTGAATTTAAATTGCCAGTCCTGCCGCACTGGCAGACGCCCAGGCCCACTGAAAGTTGTAGCCGCCGAGCCAGCCGGTGACATCGATTGCTTCACCGACAAAATACAAGCCCGCTACCTGATTGGACATCATGCTCTGCTGTGATAGTTCCCTGGTGTCGATGCCCCCCAGAGTAACTTCCGCCTTGCGATAGCCTTCGGAGCCGCTCGGCTGGATAATCCAGCGGTTGACGGCCTGTCCCAAGTCTCGCAGCAAGCGGTCGGGAATATCGGCGAGACGGCCTGCCGGGTCCAGCTTATTTGCTTCGATAATGCCTTGGGCCAGCCGGGTTGGCAGCCATTGCGCGAAGACGTTCCCAAGGTTTTTTTTAATCGAGGTTTTTCCTTCGATTAGTACTTCGGCAACGTCAACTTCCGGTAAAAGATTAAGCAGCAGCGGGGTGCCGCTTTTCCAGAAACTGGAAATCTGCAGAATCGCCGGGCCGGACAGGCCGCGATGCGTAAACAGCAAATCTTCCCTGAAT
This sequence comes from Collimonas pratensis, assembly GCF_001584185.1. Classification (GTDB taxonomy): domain Bacteria; phylum Pseudomonadota; class Gammaproteobacteria; order Burkholderiales; family Burkholderiaceae_D; genus Collimonas; species Collimonas pratensis. Next base: position 1,172,104 of record NZ_CP013234.1, read on the forward strand.
TCGCCGCGGCTCTTTTTATCGCCGGTGACGACCTCGACTGGCAAGGCAATCCCGGCCAGAGGCAGAAACGGTTGCCAGGCGGCTGAATCGAAGGTCAGCGGCACCAGTCCGGGCTGCGTTTCGACCATGCGCAGGCCGAACTGACGGGCGATGCGATAGGCAAAGTCGGTGGCGCCGATCTTTGGGATAGACAAGCCGCCGGTAGCGATGACGACATTGCTGGCAAGTATCTCCCCCGCGCTGCTGTCGATCCGGAACAGCTCGCCGCTCTTGCCGATGCCGGCGACGCTGCAAGGCATGCGCCAGCTGACATTGCCCAGGTCGCATTCGGCTTTGAGCATGGCGATGATTTGTTCCGACGAGTCATCGCAAAACAGTTGCCCCTTGTGCTTTTCGTGATAGCCAATCCGGTAGCGCTTCACCAGGCTGACAAAATCTTGCGGAGTATAGCGCGACAGGGCGCTTTTGCAAAAATGCGGATTCTGCGACAGGAAATTCTGCGGTCCGGCGTTGACATTGGTGAAATTGCAGCGGCCGCCGCCGGAAATGCGGATCTTTTCCGCCAGTTTGGCGGCGTGATCAATTACAACAACTGTTTTCCCACGCTGACCGGCGACCGCGGCGCACATCATGCCCGCAGCGCCGGCGCCAATGACGGCGACATCAAATTGTTTTTGCATCGATCTTAATTAAGTATTTATTATTATTTATTGGAGTTATTAGTAGTGTTATTGGTAGTACGGCGGCGGCTCCTGTCCCATCCACAGCTCAGACGACAAGCGCATCATGTCATTCAACGAGCCGCGCTGGACAAATGTCTGGCGCAGCCAGCCGGCGTCGCTCAGTCGGCCTTCAGCCATATGGCGCAGGCGTTTCAGGGTCAGTTGTTCCGCTTCGTTCTGAGTATACCGCTGTAAGTCCTGCAGGTGGCCTAGAAGATGTTCGTAGATCGGCTGTTTGGAGGAGTCGGCGGGGTTGTTTCCGTGTATGGCGATAGAGCCGGTAAGGCCATAACGGCTGGCCTCGAAACGGTTGTATTGATACAACAGATAGAAATCGTTGGTGATCACGAACGGCCGTTCGGTCAGGATCCAGCGCGCCAGCAATTGTGCATAGCAACCCAGGTGCGCCGCATGTTCAATCGTCAGGGGCGTGTCGCACACGCGGATTTCAACCGTGCCGTACTCCGGCTTGGGGCGGATGTCCCAGTAAAAATCCTTCATGCTGCCGATGATGCCGATGCGCAGCAGTTCGTCGTAGTAAGTCTCGAAATCGGACCAGCGAGTCAGCGTCGGCGCCGTACCCGATAAAGGGAAGGCGCGCACCACATTGCTGCGCGAGGATTCGAACTGGGTGTCGGCGCCCTGGTAAAACGGCGAGGCAGCCGAGAGCGCAATGAAATGCGGCACGAAGCGCGAAAACGCATGGGTCAGGTAGAGCGCATCATCGCCGTTGGGGACGCCGACATGGATGTGCTGGCCGAATACCGTGAATGTCTTGGCCAGGTAGCCGTATTTTTCGTGCAGGTGATGGAAACGCTCGCTTGGGGTAATCCGCTGTTCGTTCCAATGCTGGAATGGATGTGCGCCGCCGCCCGAGACGTCGATGTTGAGGTATTGCGCACCGCGGTTCAAGGCGGCGCGCAAACCTTTCAGTTCCTCGATCAGATGGTCGACCCGGGTATGGACATCGGAATTCAGCTCGATCATGCCTTGCGTCATTTCCAGCTTGATCTGCTTTTGCAGATCGCGCGGTTCGATCCAGGTCAGCAGGTCGACGGCGTCGCTGGCAAGATTGTAGTTGCGGCGATTCACCAATTGCAGCTCGAGTTCGATTCCCATCGTAAACGGGGCAGAGCTGGTGAAGGGCAAAATCTCGGCTGCAGTCTGTTCCGTGTTGACGGTGCCGCCTTGTGTGTTGTCGCTCATGGGTTCCCTTTCATTCGCGTCCACTTTCACCTGATTTGATCAGGGCAAACTGGGTGGCGATCGGCCCCAGCAGCTCCAGGACGATCAAGCAGCCGGCCAGCAAGGGCAAGACGTCGGCGGTGGTGTTGGGGTAGAGGTAAGCCGTGGTTTGCATCAATCCCAGGCCGGCTTCGGTCATGGGCAGCGTGCCCAGCGTGATGAGTGCCGCCTGCTTCCATTTCATCTTGGCGAAATGCGCGAACGTGAATACGCCGCAAGCCATGGCGATAAAACGCGCGGCAATCAGCACGGCGACCGAGGCGCCCACCATCGACAGGTCGGACAGGCGGATCGAGGCGCCGATCGTGATGAACAGCATGACGATGAACAATTCGTTGGCGACGCCGAACTCGAGTTCCATCAGATCGTACTGGTGATCCAGGTTCTTCGACATGATGGCGAAGATCAGCATGGTCAGCAGGATCGGCAGCTGCAGCGCGTGGGCGGCGCCGATCGCCAGCGTGATGACCGCGATCACCAGCACGAACTGGCGGCTCGGCTGGCGTCCCAGCAGGCGCGCCAGCGGAATCATCAGGCGATAGGTCAGGTAGGCCAGCACCAGCGAGCCGAACAGCGAATACATGGTGTGCGCCAGCAAGGTGCTGAAAGGGGTTGCGCTTTCGTGCGCAACCACGGGCAGCAAGGCGTAGGCCGCCAGCAAGGCCACAAAATTATTCAGTGCGGTCATGGCGGCCAGGCGGCGTGTCACCTGGCCCTCGGCCTTGAGCTCGCGCACTACCACCATCACTACCGCCGGCGCCGTGGCGATGGCCAGCACGCCGCCCAGCAAGGCCAGCACGCGCGAAGTGCCAAGCCAGATCAGGGCGCCGCTGACGAAAGTAAAGCACAGCACGGCGCTCAGCATGACGGTGGCCAGCAGCCATTTTTCGCGGCGCAGCCAGCCGATATCGACGTAGCGTCCAAGCTGATAGATGACCAGCGCCATCGCCATGTCGGCAAAGATGTTGGCCAGCTTCAGGACGTCGCCGGACAGCAGGTCGAAGCCACCGACGCCGAGCAGGAAGCCGACGATCAGGTAGCCGGTGATGCGCGGAAACCAGGGGTTTTTCGTGACGATGTGGCCGCCCACTAGCCCGAACAGCAGCAAGCTGCCGAACAGTAACAGCGCATTCCATTGAATGGGCTGTGCTAGCGCAAAGGGCGGAAGAGTCCAATCCATGGATCCTCCAGAAAGTTAGTCTTGCAGCGGCTATGCCATGCTGGACAAGATGCCGTATGGCCAGATGAATGAGGTTTGTTGAAATGCATGCCTTACGTCTTGTTAAGCGCACTCTCCTTGTCTTGATTATATTGGCGTTGCGCTATCTCATTTGCTTAAGGTATTGCCTAAGTAGATCTTATCCTGATCATGCTCGATGGCAATGTTCATGTCGACTGCCAGATAGTACATGCATCTGCCAGGCTCTCACGACTCAGTGTGGTTTGTTCTTCTTCATAAAAATTAGTTCCCTTGGGAAATGGAGCCAGTTGCGCCGGGTGTTTTTCCCTTGCTGTCGACGGCAGCCCAATCGTGCCGGAGATATAAGTTGCGGCAAGCCATCAGGCATTGTTCGACCTGTGCGGCAATCGGCTTGGGAATCAGTTCAGGTTCCCGCAATGCCCGCTGTATCCAGCTGGCGGTGCTGAGCGCATCGCGTTGTTCGGGGAGCGCAGGAATGTCATTGGCGATTTCTTGCTTCTCCACTAGTGTGGTCTGTGTCGCGGCATGAAACCAGTCGATTTTTTGCGCTTTCCTGGCGTTTGCTACCGTTTCGCCTTCCGTGCCGCGCATCAAGAACACGTCTCCTCGCTGCGCCGCTGCAGTTGTCATGAAATACGAGGTGAGCATGGTCAGGTATTCCGGATGGGTATATGAGCTGAGGCGCAGGGCCGGAACCACGAACGGCTGCATGATCTTGACCAGCGTGTGGGTTGAGTTGCGGACCCCCAGGATCCTGCGCATGGCCAGCAGGCGCGCCATTTTCGGCGCCAGCGCATCAATCGGCATGAAGGCCGGCAAGCCTTGTTCAAAACGTGCTTGGACCTGGTCTATGCTGAGGCAAAGCAATTGCCCCAGCGCCTGGAAAATTTCCGCACTGGTGACGCGGCCTGGATCGGTCAGCACACCGTGCATCAGCACCGGTACGCCTTCCCGCGCTAACAGCAACGCCAGCAAGGGTGTCAGGTTGGCCATGTGACGCGCGCCGTTGTAACTCGGGATGACCACCGGTGCGTAAGGCCGCGCTGCGGCGGACCATTCTGGCAGTGTGATCTGCGTAAACGAGGCCTCGGCAGCATCCAGGAAGCCGGCGATTTCGTCTACCGATTCCCCTTTGATGCGCATTGCCAGCAGGATGCCGCCCAGTTCCAGGTCGGACACGCGGCCGTCCAGCATGGCAGCGTACAGGTCGTGCGCATCACTGCGCGCCAGGCTGCGGGCGCCATCCTTGCCGCGGCCGATTTCCTTGATGAAGCGTGCGGCAGCGAATGGTTCGGCTAAAGGAATATTTGTCATGGATAGGAAGCTGATGTGATGTACCCGCTTTGATCCGGGCGAGAATATTTGCAAGGATTTTACTTTACCCGCCGGAGCACCGGCCCATCGGGTAGAATCGTCGCTCAAAACGGTTCTTTGTCTGTGGCAGAGCAGGGCCCTGTGCACTGCTCGCATGTATGTAGTATCTCTTATCCGGGTTTATATGGCACTCGATCCTCGCCAGCTTGAAATATTGCGGCCGCAGCTGGTACGCTTTGCTGCGCTGCAGCTGCGCAATGACGCCTTGGCCGAAGATGCTGTGTCGGAAACGATACTGGCGGTGCTTGAGCATCCCGACCGTTTCCAGGAACAGTCTTCGTTCAAGACCTACGTCATCGGCATCCTCAAGCACAAATTGCTGGACCAGCTGCGGCGCGGCAAGCGCGAAGTGCAGCTGAGCAGCGACGAAGACGGCGACCGCAGCGACGCTGACATGATGGACGCCTTGTTCACGCCCGCCGGGCATGCGATGGAAGCAGCGCCTAGTTGGGGCAATCCGGACGAGACCCTGGAGCGCAAGGAGTTTTTCGATATTTTGCAGTTATGCATAGACAAGCTGCCCGCCAAGACCGGACGCATTTTCATGATGCGGGAGTGGCTGGAGCTGGATACTGATGCCATCTGCAAGGAACTCGACATTACCGCCGCCAATGCCTGGGTGCTGCTGCATCGGGCGCGCACCCGGCTCAAGGAGTGCTTGCAGATGACCTGGTTCGGCGCCCAGGCCTGAATCGCGAGCTTCTTGCTACATTCGAGAGAGCATCCATATTAATTGTAAGCATTTGAAACATGGCGCGACCAATCCCTGTTGATGCACGCTAGCCCAGCCTTTAATTTACCTTTATGCCCTATAAACGCCTGATTCCCCATTGCCGCGATACCCAGCAGCTGCTGTCCCAGGCGCAGGATAGCAATCTGTCGCCGCTGACCCGGGCGCGGGTGCGCGTGCATTTGTGGACCTGCACTGCCTGTACCCGCTTTTCGCAGCAGCTTGTTTTCATACGGAAAGCGATGCAGCGGCTTGGCAAGGATTAATCTTGCCAGCCTAGCAGCCGATCTTCTCAGCCCGACACGACACTAGGGTAGCGGCCACCCTTTCCTTTACAATGCTGCATTGCATACAAACTGTCCCATCCATGATTGTTCTTGGCGTTGAATCTTCCTGTGACGAAACCGGCCTTGCGCTCTATGACACAGAGCGCGGCCTGCTGGCGCACGCCTTGTATTCGCAAGTCGCGATGCATGAACAGTATGGCGGCGTGGTGCCGGAACTGGCTTCGCGCGACCATATCCGGCGCGCTATCCCGCTGTTGCAGCAGGTACTTGGCGAAAGCGGCGTCGAGCGTCACGACATCGACGCCATTGCCTATACCCAGGGCCCTGGCCTGGCAGGCGCGCTGCTGGTAGGTGCATCGATTGCCTGCGGCCTTGGCCTGGCGCTGGACAAGCCGATGCTGGGCGTGCACCACCTGGAAGGCCATCTGCTGTCGCCGCTGCTGGCCAGCGATCCACCCAGCTTTCCTTTCGTCGCCTTGCTGGTCTCGGGCGGCCATACCCAGCTGATGCGGGTCGACGGCGTCGGCCAGTACGCCTTGCTGGGCGAAACCCTGGACGATGCCGCCGGCGAAGCGTTCGACAAGTCGGCAAAACTGCTCGGCCTCGGCTATCCAGGCGGCCCGGCGATTTCACGCCTGGCCGAGTTTGGCGACCCATCTGCCTATCAACTGCCGCGGCCGATGCTGCACTCGAAAAACCTGGATTTCAGTTTCTCCGGCCTCAAGACCGCGGTGCTGACGCTGGTCAAGAAACATCCGGCGAATATTTGCGAGCAAGACAAAGCCAACATCGCGCGCGGCTTTGTCGATGCGTTGGTGGACGTATTGCTGGCGAAATGCCTGGCGGCATTGAAGCAGACCGGCCTCAAGCGCCTGGTGATCGCCGGCGGTGTGGGCGCTAACCTACAGCTGCGCGCAGCGTTGAACGCCGCTGCGGAAAAGCGACGCTTCCGGGTGTATTACCCTGAACTGGAATTCTGTACGGATAACGGCGCGATGATTGCCTTTGCCGGCGCCATGCGTTTGCAGATCAAGCCGGAAGCGGCACAGCGCAACTATGCCTTCAATGTGCGGCCGCGCTGGCCATTGAATGAACTTGGCATCTGAGTCTTAGCAAAATCCCAGCTAGGCGTATAATGCGCGACTGTGGTACAAAACATGCCAGGGAGGATGCTTAAATGACAACCTGGTTTGTGGCGCTGTTGAAAGCGCTGCCGCAATCATTTGGCTCATCTTCCATGAGCTGACACGAAATTCACGAATTCAATTGAAAGCATTAGTGCCTTTTTACGGATACAGAACCCAACCGGCCTCTGGATTCGTTGTTTGAGTGCAACTTGCACCGAAGGCCGCCAACTACCATGTCAGACATACAGTCCGAGATTCAAGCTGAAGCAGCAGTGCCAACCACGCCCTCCGTCCGTTTTGCCGACTTCGGGCTGTCTCCAGATATCTTGCGCGCGCTGAGCGATCAAGGGTATGTGCATCCGACGCCGATCCAGGCCGAAGCCATTCCTATCGTGCTGCAAGGGCGCGACGTCATGGGTGCGGCGCAAACGGGGACCGGCAAGACCGCTGGTTTTTCCCTGCCGATCATCCAGTTGCTGCTAGCGCACGCCAACACCAGCGCCTCGCCGGCGCGGCATCCGGTCAGGGCGCTGATCCTGACGCCGACGCGTGAACTGGCGGATCAGGTCGCGGACAACGTCAAGGCGTATTGCCGTCACACTCCCTTGCGCTCGACAGTGGTGTTTGGCGGCGTCGATATCGCACCGCAAACCGCAGCCTTGCGTTCCGGCATCGAGATCGTGATTGCTACGCCGGGCCGCCTGCTGGACCACGTCCAGCAAAAGACCGTGAACCTGTCGCAGACGCAGATCCTGGTGATGGACGAAGCCGACCGCATGCTGGACATGGGTTTCCTGCCGGACCTGCAGCGCATCATCAACCTGCTGCCGAAAGAGCGCCAGAACCTGATGTTCTCGGCCACTTTCTCCGGCGAAATCAAGAAACTGGCAGGGACTTTCCTCAAGAATCCGGTCACCATCGAAGTCGCGCGCAGCAACGCCACCGCCGACAACGTCACGCAAACCATGTACCGGGTTGACGAGCAGACCAAGGCCCAGGCGGTGTCGTTCATCATCAGTGAACGCAAGCTGAAGCAGGTAATCGTCTTTTCCAACACCAAGATCGGCGCCTCGAAACTGGCGCGTCATCTGGAAAACGAAGGCGTCAAGGCGTCCGCGATCCATGGAGACAAGACGCAGAATGAGCGCATGGCGGCATTGGAAGCGTTCAAGCAAGGCGAGATCGAAGTGCTGGTGGCGACCGACGTCGCGGCGCGCGGCCTGGATATCGCTGAACTGCCTTGCGTGATCAATTTTGATTTGCCGTACAACGCCGAAGACTATGTCCACCGCATCGGCCGTACCGGCCGTGCCGGCGCTTCCGGCGATGCGATTTCCCTGTATGCCGATAAGGACGAGCGTTTGCTGGTCGATATCGAAAAGATGATCAAGTATAAATTCGTACGCGCCGAACTGACCGGGTTTGTCGCCAAGCCGTCGGCCGGCTCTGAACGTTCAGGGCGCCGTGACGGCGCCGATGGCCGTGGCGAGCGTAGCGGCGAACGTGGTGAGCGCAGCGAAGGCCGCAGCGACAGCCGCGGCGCTGCTTCATCTTCCAGCCGCAGCCAGCAGCATACGCGCAGTGCCTACACCTCGACGCCGACCGGTGGCGGACGCCGCGAAAAAATCGATCCGTGGTTCCTCAAGCCTTATGAGCCGACGGCTTCGGCGGATGTCCCGCCCGTGGCTGCAGCGCCTGCAGGCGGTTCCATCAAGTCGTCCAAGGTTAAGCTGGCGGCGCTGCTGGGCGGCGTCCCCAAGGGCTGATCGTTTCAACTCGGGCGAGTCGCTTCCAGATTCGCCCACGCTGCAGTGGCCAAGGGCCAGAATGCGGTGATACTCTCCACTTGCCCGATATCCAATCCCAGAAACCAGGCCGCCTTGATGAGTGCCTGCAGCGGCTGCGTCATGTCGATCGCTTGTGCCCCATTTTGCTTGGATAATTTTTCCCCGTCGGCATTGGTAATCACCGGCACGTGCAGGTATTGCGGCGTCGCCAGCTGCAGCTGGCGCTGCAGGTAGATCTGGCGGCCGGTCGAATCCAGCAAGTCGGCGCCGCGCACCACGTGGGTCACGCCCTGTTCGGCATCATCCACCACCACCGCCAACTGGTAAGCCCAGTAGCCGTCGGCGCGCTTCAGTACAAAATCTCCCACTTCGATCGCCAGGTGCTGCTGTACGCGGCCAAGCCAGCGGTCGTCAAAAATGATCAGTTCATCGATATGCCCTGGATCCGGCACGCGCAGGCGATAGGCGCGGGCCGGCTTGCCGACCGGCAGGCCGCTGCGGCAGGTGCCGGGGTAGACCGCGGCGCCGTCGGCGGCGACGCAGATGCGCGAATCGACGATTTCGCGCCGCGTGCAGCCGCACGGATAAGCCAGTCGTCCGAGCCGGTCAAAAGCTGCTTCATAAGCTGCCCCGCGCCGGCTCTGAAACAGGACCTCGCCATCCCAATGCATGCCGAGTGCGTCGAGGTCCGCCAGGATCGAATCCGCCGCCCCGGCCGCCGTACGGGCTTCGTCGACATCCTCCATGCGCAGCAGCCAGCGGCCATGGCTAGCCTTGGCGTCCAGATAGCTGGCCATCGCCGCCACCAGCGAGCCAGCGTGCAAGGGGCCGGTGGGCGAAGGGGCAAAGCGGCCGGTATAGTTTGCTTGATTAGGCATGGTTGCTCGATTCATGAGGAGATGCCTGCGGCGCCGGCGATCCGAGCAAGGCGCGCTGCGTGGCCGGTTCGCTGAGCTGGGCGATGAACCATTTGAGGGATTTTCCCACGGCTGGCGTGCGCCAGGCGATTTGCGTCTTGTCGCTTGGCTTGGCTTCGGTGGTTTGTTTTTCGATCAGGGCGCCGGAGGCAAAATGGGGAATCGCCATCCAGCGCGGCAGATGGCCGCAGCCGAGGCCGCTCAGCTGGGCCTGCAATTTGGCCGGAACGGAAGGCACGGTCAGGATATCCTGACCATTCAACAGGCCGGAATTGATGCTGGGTAAGGTACGGCCGGTGTCGCCGACGGCAATCGCGCGATATTGCTGCACCAGGCTTGCGGTCAGCGGCTCTGGCGCGTTTGCCAAGGGATGGCCGGGAGCCACGGCGAAGGCCCAATCGATCGTGCCTAGCTGGCGAGTCTGGAAGCCGCCGCTCATGCGAATGCTGTCGGGGCCGCTTTGAGGAGCACCGATCACCAGGTCGGCACGGTCGAACAACAGGGCTTCCCACACGCCCGACAAGGCTTCGTGCGAGATGCGCAGGCGCGTACCGGCATTCTGGCGATCGAAAGCGTCGATCAGCGGTAACAGGCTGTCAAAGGGAATAATACTGTCGAGGACGATGCGCAGTTCAACTTCCCAGCCAGTGGCGGCGCGCTTGACACGCCGTTCAAGTTCTTGCGCCGCCAGCAGAAGATGGCGCCCTTCTGTCAGCAGTTCGAGCCCGGCCACGGTCAGTTTGGCGCGGTGGCCGCGACGGTCGAACAGCAGCACGTCCAGGTCTTCCTCCAGCTTGCGCACGCTGTAAGTCAGTGCAGAAGGCACGCGGTCCAGTTCGATAGCGGCGGCGGCAAAGCTGCCCTTGCGATCTATCGTGTCAAGAATTTGCAGAGCTTCCAGCGTCAGTTTCATTATTGCTTGAAAAGTAAAAAACAGGTGACAGGTATGTAGTGACTCATGGCATACGAATATTGTTAAAATTTCATTCAGATAAATTGAATGATATATCGAAATTTTGCCACTGTCCCAAGCTATTTCTTGCGCCTATAGTGCCAAATAATGCATTGGATAGCTGTATGGATTTTCTATAGTGAAATTATTTTTTTGCATATAAGGTGAGCGGGCTTGTATTCTGGCAAGCCATGCTTAACTGACTGCTGATGCCGTTTTTGGTTCGCCGGAGCGGGAGTTTTTCAGGCCCGCGCCCGCCATCGATTTTCGTTGTTATTTCTCGTTGTTTTATCTTGCTAACTGAGTTTTACATCAAAAGGGTATTCTCATGACCAAAGTTGCTATCGTTTATCATTCAGGCTACGGCCATACGAAGAACCAGGCCGAAGCGGTGCATGCCGGTGTATTGCGCGCGCAAGGCGCGACACCAGAGCTGATCGCTATCGATGCCGAAGGCAATCTGAGCGATGCCGCCTGGGCCTCGCTGGAGGCTGCCGATGCCATCATCTTTGGCACGCCGACCTACATGGGAACGGTATCCTGGCAGTTCAAGAAATTCGCGGATACCTCGTCGAAGCAATGGTTTGGCCAGAAATGGAAAGACAAGATCGCCGCCGGCTTCACCAATTCGGCGACCATGAACGGCGACAAGGGCACCACCATGAGCTACCTGATCACATTCGCTATGCAGCACAGCATGGTGTGGGTCGGCACCGGCCTGATGCCAGCCAACAGCAAGGCGGCGCAACGCAACGACGTCAATTTCGTCGGCGGCTTCTCCGGCGCGCTGGCGCAAAGTCCGTCCGACTCGTCGCCGCAGGAAGGTCCGGCGGCCGGCGATCTGGAAACCGCCAGCCAGTTCGGCCAGCGCGTTGCCGAGACTGCGCAGAAGTTCAATAAGTAATTGATCGTGCGGGGAGGGCGTAGCCCCTCCGCTCGGAAAACAAAAAAAGCCCGCTGCAACTGCCAGCGGGCTTTTTCATGGGCCTGAATTGCGTGATTAAATTGTGCGATTAATGTGCCGTGCTGATGTTCGCTGACGCTGCCGCCTCGGCTGGAATGGTCTCAGGGAGGCAATGCGGGCAGGACTTGCCGGCAACGTATTGCGGCGACAATTGCTGGCGTGGCGTCACCACCGCACGGCAGGCGTAGCATTGCACGGTGGCGGTTTCCTGCAGTTGCGGATTGAGTGCGGTACGATAGTCGAACACGAAGCAATCGCCGTCGTAATGGGCGCCGCCGCATTCCTCGAAATACTTGAGGATGCCGCCTTCCAGCTGGTACACGCTGTCATAGCCGATGTCCTGCATGTGGATCGCCGCTTTTTCGCAACGGATGCCGCCGGTGCAGAAGGTAACAATGGTCTTGCCGGCTAGCTCATCCTTATGCTCGGCGATCACTGCCGGAAACTCGCTGAATTTTTCGATGCGGTAGTCGATCGTGTTTTCAAAGGTGCCGACATCGACTTCAAAGGCGTTGCGGGTATCCAGCATCACCACCGGGCGGCCATTGTCGTCGACGCCCTGGTCCAGCCAGCGCTTCAGAGTCTGCGCCTGCACCGCCGGCGCGCGGCCCAGTTCCGGCTTGATCAGCGGGTGTTTCATGGTGATGATTTCCGCTTTCAGCTTGACCAGCATACGCGTGAACGGTTGCTTTTCCGAGTAGCTTTCCTTGACTTCGATGTCGGCAAAGCGCTCGTCCGCACGGAGCCAGGCCAGAAACTGGTCGATTTGCACACGTTGACCAGCCAGGAACAGGTTGATTCCTTCGGGAGTGAGCAAGATCGTGCCTTTTAGTTGCAATTCCTTACAAATTGCAAGAAATTCAGGGCGCTTCTGTTCCGTGTCTATGAAAGTGACGAATTTATAGGCCGCAATATTGACAAAAGAGTGACTGGACTGCATGGGAAATTTCTCGGTAAGTCGTTGATTTATCAGTATTATAAACGGCGGACATGGGTTTGCCCAATTTTGCTCAAAGTCTGACAGGCCTCGGGGTAAAATACCGCCCATGACGACACCGCAATTTATTCATCTCCGCCTCCACTCTGAGTATTCCATCGTCGATGGCCTGGTGCGCATCGACGACGTAGTGAAAGCAGCAGCCAGCGACGGCCAGGCCGCGCTCGGCATCTCCGACCTGGCCAACCTGTTCGGCATGGTCAAATTCTACAAGGCTGCGCGCGGCAAGGGCATCAAGCCGATCATCGGCTGCGATGTCTGGATCACGAATGACGATGAACGCGACAAGCCGTCGCGTTTGCTGTTGCTGGTCAAGAACCGTAGCGGCTATCTGCAGCTGTGTGAACTGTTGTCGCGCGCCTGGCTGGAAAACCTGCACCGCGGCCGCGCTGAAATCCGTGCCGAATGGCTGGAAGGCCTCAAGGACCACGGAAATGGCAGCGGCAATGGCCTGATTGCCTTGTCGGGCGCGCACTTCGGCGATATCGGCATGGCCATCGATAACGGTAACTCGGAAGCGGCCGAGCGCTGCATCCAGCGTTGGATGAATATTTTCCCGGACAATTTTTACGTCGAAGTGCAACGCGCCGAGCAGCCGAACATGGAAGCGCATGTGCGTCAGGCAGTGGCGCTGGCGGCGAAATTCGGCGTGCCCGTGGTGGCCACCCATCCGACCCAGTTCCTGGACAAGGAAGAATTCATCGCGCACGAAGCGCGCACCTGTATCGCCGAAGGCGAGATGCTGGCGAATGCGCGCCGCGTGCGCCGCTTCAATGTCCAGCAATCGTTCAAGAGCCAGGCCGAGATGGCGGAACTGTTTGCCGACATGCCGGCGGCCTTGCAGAATTCGATTGAAATCGCTAAGCGCTGCAACTTGACGCTGCAGCTGGGCAAGCCGCAACTGCCGGATTTTCCGACGCCGGATGGCATGACCATCGGCGAATTCCTGATACAGCAATCGCAGGAAGGCCTGGAGCTGCGCCTGGTGCACCTGTTCCCGGACGAAGCCAAGCGCGAGCAGCAGCGTCAACGCTACCAGGACCGCCTCAAGTTTGAAACCGACACCATCATCAAGATGGGTTTCCCCGGCTACTTCCTGATCGTTGCCGAGTTTATCCGCTGGGCCAAGCAGAACGGCGTGCCGGTCGGACCGGGACGGGGCTCCGGCGCCGGTTCGCTGGTCGCCTATTCGCTGCAGATCACCGACCTCGATCCACTCAAATACAATCTGCTGTTCGAGCGCTTCCTCAATCCTGAGCGCGTCTCGATGCCCGACTTCGATATCGACTTTTGCCAGGAAGGGCGCGACCGCGTCATCCAGCACGTCAAGGATTTGTACGGCAAGGATGCGGTATCGCAGATCGCCACTTTCGGCACCATGGCGGCCAAAGGCGCGATCCGCGACGTCGGCCGCGTGCTCGACTTCGGCTACAACTTCTGCGACGGCATTTCCAAGCTGATCCCTTTCAAGCCGGGCAAGCATGTGACGATTGCCGATGCGATCCAGGAAGAGCCGATGCTGGCCGAACGCCTGGAGAACGAGGAAGAGGTCAAGCAGCTGCTCAACCTGGCGCAGCAGGTCGAAGGCATTGCCCGCAACATCGGCATGCACGCCGGCGGTGTCCTGATCGCCCCGGGCAAGCTGACAGATTTCTGTCCGCTTTACACCCAGGGCGGCGATGCCGGCGTGGTCTCGCAGTACGACAAGGACGACGTCGAAGCGGTCGGCCTGGTGAAGTTCGACTTCTTGGGTTTGACTACCCTCACGATCCTCGACCGGGCGGTGCGCTACATCAAGCAGCTCGATCCCGCCATGGCCGATTTCAGCCTGGAAAAGCTGCCGCTCAACGACCGTGCGTCCTATGAGCTGCTGACCGCCGCCAAAACGGTCGCCGTGTTCCAGCTGGAAAGCCGCGGCATGCAAGGCATGCTGAAAGATGCGCGGCCCGACCGCTTCGAAGACATTATCGCGCTGGTGGCCTTGTACCGTCCGGGTCCGATGGACCTGATTCCTGATTTCTGCAAGCGCAAGCATGGCGAGCGCTTCGATTATCCGGATCCGCGCACCGAGGGCATCCTGTCCGAAACCTACGGCATCATGGTGTATCAGGAGCAGGTGATGCAGATGGCGCAGGTGGTCGGCGGCTACTCGCTCGGCGGCGCCGATTTGCTGCGGCGGGCGATGGGTAAGAAAAAGGCAGAAGAAATGGCGGAGCACCGCCAGATTTTCCGCGACGGCGCGGCCAAGGACGGCTTGAGCGAAGCCAAGGCCGACGAGATTTTCGACTTGATGGAAAAATTCGCGGGCTACGGCTTCAACAAGTCGCACGCTGCCGCCTATGCGCTGCTGTCGTATCACACCGCCTACCTGAAAGCACACCATCCCGCCGCGTTCATGGCCGCCAACTTGTCGCTGGCGATGGACGACACGGAAAAGATCAAGATCCTGGTGGAAGATTCGCTGGTCATCTGCAAGCTGACCTTGCTACCGCCCGACATCAATCTGTCGGACTACCGTTTCACGCCGGAAGGCGAGCCGGGTAAGAAAGCGACTTTCATTCGTTACGGCCTCGGCGCCGTCAAAGGTTCGGGACAGAATGCGATCGAAGCCATCATCGCCGCCCGCCAGGAAAAACCATTCGTCGACCTCTTCGATTTCTGCCTGCGCGTGGACAAGCGCCAGATCAACCGCCGCACCATTGAGTCGCTGATACGTGCCGGCGCCTTCGACTGCTTCAAGGTCGACCGCGGGATCCTGTTGGCCTCGGTGCCACGTGCGATGGAAGCCGCCGATCAGAAACTGGCGTCAGCCAATCAAGTGAGCCTGTTCGGCGGCGACGACAGCGACCTGGAAGCACCTATCGAATATGTGCAGGCGACGCCATGGACCGACAAGCAGAAACTGACGGAAGAGAAGAGCGCGCTTGGCTTCTATCTGTCAGGACATTTGTTCCATGCCTACGCCGCCGAAGCGCGCCGTTTTGCACGCACGCCGCTGGGCAGCCTGGAACCATCGCGCGAGCCGCGCACCCTGGCCGGCATCATCTCCAGCCTGCGCACTCAGATGACCCAGCGCGGGAAAATGATGATCGTCACCTTGGATGACGGCAGCGCCACGCTTGACGTCACTGTCTATAACGAACAGTTCGAACCGAACAAGGCGTTTTTCAAGGAAGACGAATTTCTGGTAGTGCAGGGCAAGGTGTCGGAAGACCGTTTCAATGGCGGCTTGCGGGTATCGGCAGAAAAGGTGATGGATATTGCTACTGCGCGGATTCATTATGGGCGCCAGCTTGTCCTCTCGTTGTCGTCGCCTGAAGGAATAGTAGATGTTGGGCAGCTGAAAGGGATGTTGTCTGAGCATCGCAGTGATGTCGGTTTGCCTTTGACGGTCCGTTATGCCAATTCTGAGATTGCCTGTGAAATAGCGTTTGGAGAGGCATGGCGGGTTTCCCCGAGTGATGGTTTGCGGGATGTGCTGGTCGAGCGTCTGGGACAACAGGCAATTGCCGTGGAATACTAAATATCCTTGGACGCGACTTGTAACAGCGGCGTGACGGTAAAAAAACCAATGTTGCGACTATATGCAGATTTCGGGAGCCGTTGTCAAAAACGTCGCCACAGTGCTCTAGCATAAGCAGCTGCCTTTCAATTGGAGATTCAATTTGCGTTACCTGAAGTTTGTTATTTTATTTATAGTAATGTGCTTTCCCGTGTTGACGATGACTGTCAAAGGCGGAGCAAATACATGTATATATAGCCTTCTGTTATTGAGCCTGGTCTATTTTGTGTTTCAGCGCAAGCAGGATGCTTTTTCTTTTTCTTATCTATTGAGAAAATACTGGCCGATGCACTTGGCGATGGCGGGAATGATTTTTGCAATTTTAGTGAATCAGATTTCGACCTCCGATTTTTTCCTGAAGACCTACGACACGTCTTCGAGACTGGCTTTTTTCTTACCTATTACCTGGTTGCTGCTGCAAATATCTGCAAGCGATCTGAAGCTGTTTCAATGGGGGCTGGTAGCTGGGGCAGTCGGCTCTGCGATAAAAATAGAATGGATTGGTCTTAATCAATCAAGCATGCCGGGGATTATCGATTTCATGAATAGAATTCCCTATGGCGATGTTTCATTGATGCTGGGAATATTGTCGCTGTTATCCATCGGATGGAATCGGCGGGGCGATAAATTTTCGGTTGCCATTAAAACAATGGGAGGAATTTCCGGCATATATGCTTCTTATCTCTCCGAAGCTAGAGGGGGATGGATAGCTCTTCCAATATTAGCTTTCGTGATCCTATCGATGTTGAATAAAACAAAGCTGAATCATAGATTTGCCATATTTGCTATTGCACTGATTTTAATGGTGTCTACTTACAGTTTTAATAAAATCATCCAAGATCGAGTTCACGCGGCTGCATCGGATATTACAAAATATGTCGATGGCGAAAATCAGGATACTTCCGTTGGCATACGGTTCCAGCTCTGGCGGGGGTCGTGGGTACTATTCAAGGAGCATCCAGTTTTTGGTGTCGGACGTGAAGAGTTTTATCCGGATGCTTTGCAGGATCTTGCCAAGCGGCATGTCATTACCCAGCAAGCGACTGATTTTGGGCACTCGCACAATGAATTTTTCTACAATATGGCAACGCTTGGCATATTTGGATTATTAGCTATTCTGGCTATATTTTTTGTGCCCGGGTATTATTTTCTCCAGGCAACGAGGCATTCGGATCGTGATATCAAAACTGCCGGTCGCATGGGTTTGACTTTATGTCTCGGATTTCTCATATTTGGATTAACGGAAGCGATATTTTTCATGCCAGCGATTTGCGCATTTTTTAGCATGAGCGTCGCTGTATGTTTTGCTTTTGTCGTCAAGCGAAAAGAAGCGCTGGCCAGCAGCTAAACAAGAATATTTTTCAACGCATCTTTCACTCGAACAAACGCAAAAGAATTTATGTCAGATAAAGCATGAGTATATCTTCCTATTTGAAGCGCCTGGCTGTAATGCATCAGCCGTACAAGAAGCGCATGGCGCTGGCCTTTCTGGGCATGATAGTCACCGCGGCTACGGAGCCACTGGTAGCCTATATTTTTAAAATTTTGCTGGACCATGGATTTGTCGAAAAGCCGACCTTTCCTTTATGGCTGGTGCCTGTAGCCGTGGTGGGAGCCTTCGTCGCCCGAGGCGCATCGACCTTCCTTACCACTTATATGATGAACTGGGTATCAACCCGCGTGCTGAACACCTTGCGTCGGCAGATGTTCAACCGGATGCTGCTGGTGTCGATTGATTTTCACGCTAGCCACTCGGTCGGTCAGGTGATCAATTCCATCATGTTTGAAGTGCAGCAAATCATTGAAATGATCACCAAGCTGTTTACTTCGATTGTCCGCTGCAGCCTGACCGTTCTTGGCTTGCTGGCCTATATGCTGTACATCAGCTGGACCTTGACGATTGTTGCGTTTGTGTTGATGCCCTTGATGATGCTGGTGGTGCGTCTGACAGCCAAGCGTCTGAAGAAATTGAATAAGGACTCGCTGGCAGTCAATGCGGAGTTGACTCAGGTCATCGAAGAAACAACGCGGGCGCAGCAGGTAGTGAAGATTTTCGGCGGCGAGGATTATGAGAGAAGCCGCTTCGAGCAGCGCGCCGACAATCTGCGCAGCTACAGCATGCGCCTGACCAGCACCTTTGCCGCGACCGTGCCTGTGACGCAGATCATGACGGCCTGTGCCATGTCGGTCATGATCATGATGGCGTTGATCCAGGCCAGTCACAATCAGATCACCGTCGGTGGCTTCATTTCGTTTTTTACGGCGATGATTGCATTACTGGCGCCGCTCAAGCAATTGGCTGAGGTCAACGGCCCATTGCAGCGTGGGATGGCCGCGGCGGAAGCCGTGTTTACCCTGATTGACAGCCCGGTTGAACGTAGCGGCGGCAAGCAGCTTGCAGAGCGCGCGTTGGGTAAAGTTGATTTTCAGGATGTGTGTTTTGCTTATCCCAAGCAGGACAAGCTCGCATTAAACAATATCAACCTGAGTGTTGCACCCGGCGAAACGATCGCCTTCGTCGGCATGTCCGGCGGTGGCAAGTCGACGCTGGTAAATCTGATTCCCGGTTTTTATGCAGTCACAAGCGGGAAAATCTTGCTGGATGACCAGAATATCAACGATATTTCCTTGACCAGCTTGCGCCGGCAGATTGCCATGGTGAGCCAGCACGTGGTGCTGTTCAACGATACAATCGCCGCCAATATCGCCTATGGCGATGCGGCGCCGGACCGAGAACGCGTCGAAGCGGCCGCCAAGGCCGCCTATCTGACCGAGATGATCGCCGGCTTGCCTGAGGGGATGGAAACCCAGATTGGCGACAATGGCTCGCGCCTATCTGGGGGACAACGCCAGCGCCTGGCGATGGCGCGAGCAATTTACAAGGATGCGCCAATCCTGATTCTGGATGAGGCGACCTCAGCGCTGGATACCGAATCGGAGCGTGCGGTGCAGGCGGCATTGGATCAACTGATGCTGGGTCGCACAACATTTGTGATCGCGCATCGCTTGTCGACTATCGAGCGAGCAAGTCGCATTGTGGTGTTATCCGCCGGCAGTATTGTTGAAGTCGGGACGCATCAGGAGCTGCTGGCCAAGCAGGGAGCGTATGCCAATCTATATTATTTGCAGTTCTCAAAAGAAGTGCCGGTGGAGCTGATATGAATTTATCTTGAATCTCAAAGTCGACAAGAATTGATAAGCGATGATAACTTCATTTGCAGCTTGCGATATGCATGCTGGCGAGGCGTTGGCAATGCATGCAGGCAAAGCGGGCAACATGGAAAATGACCAGGAATTTCATATTGCGTTTGGAGTGGATGCCAATTATTTCAGAGGCATGGGCGTCGCTATTGCTTCCATAGTGGAAAAGAATCGCGCAACACATTTCGTTTTCCATGTTTTTGCATTCCAGGTCTCTGACGCCGACCAGCGGCGGCTGGACCAACTGAAGAAAGCGGGCAGTGTTGACGTAGTGGTGCACATTATTGATCCATCCGTATTTGATGAATTTAGTGCATTCCCGAGTTTTTCCCATTTTTCTTCTGCAATATTCACCCGGCTTCTGATTCCGGCTGCATTGCAGCGAATTACAAAAAGGGTGCTATATGTCGATGCGGATGTGCTTTGTGTCGATAGTATTGCCGAGCTGATTTCGCTTGATATAAGCAATGCGATTGCCGCTGTAGTCGAAGACAGCGGCGCTGAAGCCGTAAAAATGCAGTGCGAGAAACTTGATCTCGAGCATCGCCGTTATTTCAATTCCGGTATCTTGTACATAAATATTGAAAACTGGATAGCCAATAACATTACGCAGCTGACTATTCTGAAAGTGCTGGAAAGTGAAAAGAAATTCATGTTTCCGGATCAAGACGCGTTAAATATCATATTGGATGGAAGAGCCACATTTATTGATCCGAAGTGGAATTTTCAATATAACGTAGAAGGCTTCCTCAAGCAGGGAGATGTTGAATTTACATATCCTCGAGAAGTGAAATTCATTCACTTTACCGGCAGGTTGAAGCCTTGGCATAACTGGAATCTGCATAAGTCAAAATATCTGTTCCAGAAATACCAGAAGGTTTCGCCGTGGGCTGCCATGCCTCTGGATGCGCCGAGAAATCACAAAGAGATGAAAATGTTTTCCCAGTTCCTGTTCAAGCGGAAACACGTGATCAAGGGCGTGGCCTGGTACTGTAGATATATGCTGAACAGATTCATGACAGTGACCTTGAAGTCGCAGTGAACGTATCCTTGATTTATGTGCTTATTTCTCCTTAAGCATACCCTTATAAGAATTTGAAGCAGTGGATTTCATACTATGCAATCATTAGTTCCAGATGAAGTAATACAGAAATCTGACAAAATTTTGTTTATCGCCCATCTTGCTCTCGGCGATTTCACTTATTTGCAAAACTGCTTCCAGGCTTTCGCCAAAGCTTTCCCCCATATCAAGATCCACATCTGGGTAGACGAGGTGCGCCGCACCAGCAAGACCGAGGCGTGGCCGTTCCTGAAAAAGTACGCCTTGTATGACTGGCTGGCCGAATGCCCTTTCGTTGAACGGATTTATCAACAGACCTATAGCCCAGCCTTGTTTGAACAATCGATCGCCGAGGCGCAGCAGCAAGACTATCCGCTGGTGGTGTCGCTATCGACCTTGCGGCCGCCGATGTACGCGACGCTGGCGCGCCAGATCAGTCCGCGCGGCTTTGTGGCTGGGATGAAAAAGCCCTTTGGCATGCTCGCCGTGCACAAGCGCCTGGCATACCGCAAGCTGGATGCTGCCCTCGATCCGGACCATGGCGTGCGCTCCGGCATGCATATCAGCGAAGTTTACGCCGGCTGGTTCCAGCAACTGTTCGGCATGCCTGCCGCTGGCGCTGAGCGCTATCCGTTCGTACAGATTCCGGCGCAATGGCAAAGCTATGCGCAAAATCAGCTGCGGGAATGGGGATTCAAATATCAGGAACAAGCGGCGGGCAAGCTGCTGTTTATCAATCCTTATGCCAAGAACAACAAGCGCTGCTGGCCGTTGGAGCGGGTGGTTGAGCTGGTGGCTGCCCTGAACCAGCTGGATGCATGGCGCGGCGCGCATTTCATCGTCAATGTGGTGCCGGAAGAGATGGCGCATGCTCAGCAGTTTTTTGCACAGCACGCGGCACAGCAGGTACGTCTGTTCAGCGCCCAGGAGAATTTCTTCCAGTTGCCGGCGATGCTGAGCGAATGCGATCTGATCGTGTCGGTTGAAACTGCCGTGATGCATCTGGCGAATGCCGTGCATGTGCCGGTGGTGGCCCTGATGCGGCAAAAGAATCCGGAATGGGCGCCAATCGACCAGGAGCACAGTGTCGTGATCACCACGGCAAACAGGCGTGATTGGGTGAAGGCGATTACCGTTGCGCAGGTAGTCGATATCCTGGGACGATGACAGGATGACGTCTTCCATGAATAAGGATAGTGCGGTTGATGTAGCAAAGCCTTTGCATATCGCCTTTGGCGTAGACAGCAATTATTTTCTCGGCATGGGTGTCGCCATGGTGTCGGTGCTGGAAAACAATCGTGACCAGGCGCTGATTTTCCACGTGCTGACGCCGTCGATTTCCGATGGAAATGCTGCCAGGCTGCGCCAGCTTGAGGCGCGCTATGGAACCGAGATCAAGGTGCATATCATCGATTCGTCGGTTTTCGACGAGTTCGCCGTTTTCCCAAGCTTCAGTCAGTATTCGGCGGCGATTTTCAGCCGTCTGCTGATTGCCGGGACGCTACAGGGCGTCACCGATAAGGTGCTTTACCTGGATGCCGACATTGTCTGCCAGGGCAGCGTCGCGGAGCTGATGGCTATCGACATCGATGATGTTGTGGTGGCGGCGGTCGACGACGTCGGCAGCATCGCTGAGAAGCAGATTGCAAGCCTGCAGCTGGCGCACCAGCGCTATTTCAACTCCGGTGTCCTGTACATCAACGTCGACAACTGGATGGCCAGCGATGTCTGGCACGGCGCGGTAAAGGCGATTCTGGGAGCCAGCAAGAAATTCTCATTCCCGGACCAGGATGCCCTGAATATCGTCCTGGACGGCCGCGCCAAAATCATGGCGTCGAAATTCAACTGGATGTATGACCTGTTTGGCGAAACGTCCTCCGGCAAGAAAATTGCCAAGGATGCGCTATTCGTCCATTTCGTCGGCCGCCTGAAGCCCTGGCACAATTGGTGCTGCAATCCGGAAAACCAGCTGTTCCTCAAGTACAAGGCGATTTCGCCCTGGGCAGACGCCGACTTGTATCCGCCGAAAAACTACAAGGAAATCCGCATGTATTCGCAGGGTTTGCGCAAGTCCGGACGGCTGTTGCAAGGCTGGCTCTGGTACGCCAGATTCGTGCTGAATAAATTTTCCGTCAAATAGGGGCCGCGCAGCCTAGAGATCTATCGCTGATTGCGCTTTTGATCCAACCACTCAAGCACTATTTTTTCCACTTGTTCTGGCATGATGCTGCGCATGCACTCGCAAGTCATAGCGTGCTTGATTTTGCAGCCAGGGCAATTCATCTGCTGTGACAAGGATTGGGCGCGGGGGCCCAGCGCACCCCAGCGGCCAGGATGCATCGAGCGTGCGGTCGGAAACAGGCCGATGGTGCGCTGGCCGAACGCCGCCGACATATGCAGCGGCCCGGTGCCGCTGGCGATCAGGCCGTCGGCAGCCTGGATGAAACAGGCCAGTTGCGCCAGCGTGAACTGGCCGCAGACATTGCTCACGTTCGGCAGCTGCAACAGGTCGGGTGCATGCTCTGTCAGCCACTGGCCTTCGGCAGCGCTGCCAGTTACCCACACATGTATGTCAGGATGCCGCTCCAGCGATTTAGCCAGCTGCACGAAATGGTCGCTTGGCCATTCACGCCCGTGGCCATTGGATTTCGGGTGGAAGATCAGGTTGAAGCGATATGGCTGCAGCAGCCGGTCCAGCGCCGCCTCGTGCGGAATCTGGAAGTGATACATGGCCGGTAGTTCAGACAGCTTCGGCACGTACCTGATGCCTAGCGGGCGCAGGTACTTGAAGTTGAGCTGTGCTTCGTGGCTGTCGGATCCGCCGCGCGTGAAATGGACAGGGCGGTTGCAATACCACCAGTTGAACCAGGTGCGGTAAGCATTGCCGATGCGTACCGGCACGCGCGCCTTGCTGGCTGCGGCAGCCAGGCGTTTGTCGAGCTGCGCAAAGATGACGGTATCGATATCGGATTGCCTGAAAAAGGCCTCCGGATCGCTCAGGCTTTCCATTTCGATTACGGCGTCCACCGTCGTACAGTAACGCACCACCGGCGCTGCGTAGGCGCGGCACAGGAAGCTGATCCTGATCTCAGGGAAGTGCCGCTTGATATATGCGGTCAGAGGGAGCGTGAGGACGACATCGCCGATGTTATCGGTGCGACAGATCAGGATATGCGAAATTGCCATGGTCAAATCGATTTGCAAAAGGCTGGGTAAGTGTCAGGCGGCGCTTATCTGGCCGCCAGGTATTTCATGTACCACTTGAAGCTGTCCAGTACTTGCCCGCGTTTCATCAGGAAGCGCGAATACATGCGCATCTCTTTGTAGTTGCGCGGCGCCTTGTCCAGCGCCAGGTCGGCCCAGGGCGAGAGCGCCTGGTACTTGACGAACAAGTCCCGGGAGGCATGCAGGCACCAGTCGTTCCATGGCTTGACAGCGCCGGCGAAGTGGATG
Organism: Collimonas pratensis; assembly: GCF_001584185.1. Classification (GTDB taxonomy): domain Bacteria; phylum Pseudomonadota; class Gammaproteobacteria; order Burkholderiales; family Burkholderiaceae_D; genus Collimonas; species Collimonas pratensis. The sequence continues at coordinate 1,195,683 of NZ_CP013234.1, forward strand.
AAGACGACGTCGCCGATGTCGCGCATCTGGCGCTTGTCTTTTTCCAGGTCATGGATCAGGTCATACAGGAAATTCCATTTGCGCGGGATGTACTGGATTTTCCCTTCCAGCACCACGTTCAGCGCATCCTGGTCGGGGAAGCGGTAGTCCTTGCCGTTCTCCAGGATGGCATGGATGGTTTTCTCGGTGATTTCCTGCGTCATCCAGTTCTCGACATGCATGTACATCACGCCGGAATTGAAGTACTTGCCCGATGCCAGTTGCAAGGCCGCGCAGCGCCTTCTGGTAGTTTCGTCCGCATCGGGCACCACAATCGCCGCGCTGTCGCCGAACTCCATGCTGAGCAGCTCGGCCATGCTGCCGACGCACAGGATGTCGGCGTCCAGGTACAGCACCTTGTCGCACAGTCCGCGCAAGGTCGAGGGAATCAGCAGGCGCGTGAAGATGGTCGGCGAGTAGTAGGAAAACTGCGAGATGTGGGCAAATGGCTTGAACACCTCCGGATCGATGATGTGGATGTGTGTCTTCAGGCCGTGCATCTGTTCCAGCTTCTGGAAGCGTGCACGATTGTCGTCGGAAAGCTTGAAGGCGAATACATGAAAGGTGAATTTCACGCCCGGGCTGTTGGCGATGATGGAAGCGATGGTCGCGCCCATGCTGCGGCAATAGTGGTCGTCGACACAAAAGGCGATGTGGAAAGAATCGTCCACGATAGCGTCAGGCGGGGAAGCCGGTAAAGAATTGTTCATGCAAACCTTACATAAGAATGATGTCGTACTGTTCCTGCGGATAAACCGTTTCCACCTGCAAGGAAATCGGCTTACGGATGAAGTCGCCCAGCATCGCCAGATGTTGCGATTCTTCTTCCAGGAACATGTCGACCACCACCTGCGATGCCAGGATACGGAATTCGCGCGGGTTGAACTGTTTGGCTTCGCGCAGCACTTCGCGCAGGATTTCGTAGCAGATGGTGCGCGCGGTCTTGACCTGGCCTTTGCCGTTGCAGGCGGGGCAGGGCTCGCACAGGATGTGCGCGAGCGATTCGCGGGTGCGCTTGCGCGTCATTTCCACTAAGCCCAGCGCTGAGAATTCCGATACCGATTTCTTGGTGCGGTCGCGCAGCAGTGCCTTGTGCAGTTCGGCTAACACGGCGCTCTTGTGCTCGCCGTTCTCCATATCGATGAAATCGAGAATGATGATACCGCCCAGGTTGCGCAGGCGCAGCTGGCGCGCGATCGCATGCGCCGCTTCCAGGTTGGTTTTGAAGATCGTGTCGTCGAAATTGCGGCCGTTGACGAAGCTGCCGGTATTGACGTCGATGGTGGTCATGGCTTCGGTCTGGTCGACAATCAGGTAGCCGCCCGACTTGAGCGGCACGCGGCGGCTCAGGGCTTCCAGGATTTCTTCTTCCACGCCGTAGAGGTCGAACAGAGGACGCTCGCCGGTGTAATGCATCAGCCGCTCGGTCACCGAGGGCGTGTAGCTGGCGGCGAATTCCTGCAGCTTCTGGAAATTCTCGCGCGAATCGACCTGGATGGTGGTGGTTTCGTCGTTGACGAAATCGCGCAGCACCCGCTGCGCCAGGCTCAAGTCCTGATGCAGCAAGGTCGGCGCCGGCTTGGTCTTGGTCAGCAGCGTGATCGAGGACCAGGTCTTGCGCAGGTATTCGATATCCATCTGCAGGTCCGCGTCCGGCGCTTCCTCGGCCATGGTGCGGATGATGAAGCCGCCTTTTTCTTCCGGCGGCAGCAGTTTTTGTACTTTATTTTTCAGCAGCTCGCGTTCAGCCTCGTTCTCGATGCGCTGCGAAATGCCGATGTGGCGATCCTGCGGCAGATACACCAGCATGCGGCCGGCGATCGAGATTTGAGTCGAGAGCCGGGCGCCCTTGGTGCCGATAGGATCCTTGACCACCTGCACGGTCAGCGACTGACCGTCGAACAAAAGCTTTTCAATCGGCGTCTGCTGCGCCGCCTGGCCGTCGTGGGCGCGGGTTTCCCAGATGTCTGCCACGTGCAGGAAGGCAGCGCGCTCGAGGCCGATATCGATGAATGCCGATTGCATGCCGGGCAGCACGCGCACCACCTTGCCCAGGTAGATATTGCCGGCCAGGCCGCGCGACAAGGTGCGCTCGATGTGCAATTCTTGTACCGCACCCTGGAAAATCAGGGCAACGCGGGTTTCCTGCGGCGTGATGTTGACGAGGATGTCTTCGCTCATAAAATGCGGATGCCTGCCTGTTGAAGTAATTGTGCGGTTTCGAATAGCGGCAATCCCATGATGCCGGAATGGCTGCCGCGTATGCTTTCGATGAAAATTGCTGCCGGCCCCTGGATGCCATACCCGCCCGCCTTGTCATAAGGCTCGCTGGTATCGCAGTAGGCGTTGATCATGGCAGCGCTCAGGCTTTGGAATAAGACATCGGAAACTTGTGTGAGTTGCCAGGATTGTTCTTGATGGATGACGGCGACGCTGGTGAGCACCTGGTGCGTGCGTCCGGACAGCATTTGCAGCATCTCGGTCGCCTCGCGCTTATTGGCTGGCTTGCCGAGGATCAGGCCGTCGATCGTGACGGTCGTGTCGGCCGCCAGGATAGGTCGCGCCGGCAGGCTGCGCCAGACCATCATCTGATGCGCCGCGCGGGCTTTTTCCATGGTGACCCGGGCGACATAGTGCTGCGGCAATTCGTCCGGCAAGACATCTTCGCTGACGTCGGGGCCGCGCGGTGTTTGATCGCGCAGCAGCAGCAACTCAAAGACTACACCGATCTGGCGCAGCAGCTCGCGCCGGCGCGGGCTTTTCGAAGCAAGATAGATTTTCTGGTAAGGGTTTTTCATTGCTGGGTGGCATGCGTCGTATTTCCAGCGATTATTACAGAGTTACGCACTTGACGGGGTTGTTTTGGGGGTGTATTCGCGCTCGCCAGGAGGCGGTCAGACGCGATGATATGGATGGTTCTGGGTAATCGACCAGGCACGATAGAGCTGTTCCGCCAGCAGCACCCGCACCATGCCGTGCGGCAGCGTCAGGCTGGAAATGCGCAGCAGGCTGTCGGCCTTGGCCTTGAATTCTGGATCGAGGCCGTCGGCGCCGCCGATGATGAAGGCAACGTCGCGGCCGTCGCGCTGCCATTGGGTCAGTTGCTGCGACAGCTGGACGCTGGTGAGGTCTTTGCCGCGCTCGTCGAGAGCGACGATGCGCACGCCTTTCGGCAGCACCGCCTCAATCCGGCTGCGCTCCAGCGCCATGGCGGAAGCGGCCGTGTGGCTGCCGGAACGTTCGACGGGTTTGATTTCCTTGAGGACGATGCGGCAATCCGGCGGCATGCGTTTCGCATACTCGCCGAAGCCGGTTTCGATCCATGCCGGCATTTTGTGGCCGACCGCAGCGATGATGAGCTGCATTGCTGGGGCTGTTCCTGCAGCAGCTTATTCAGCTGCCTTGGTTTTTGCCGGCGCGCGCTTGACGGCTGGCTTCTTGGCCGGAGCCTTCTTCGGAGCGGCAGCCTTTTTCGGCGGCACCGAACTCTTCGACGGAGCTACCTTGATGGTCTTGCCGACGGCCTTCTTGGCGCCATCGGTCTTGACCGGCTTCTTGCGCGCAGGCGCTTTCTTCGGCGTTTCTTCTTCTGCCTTCAATGCTTGCGAAGTAGTCAGGTGGCGCGAAACCTTCTTCGGCGCTGCTTCTTCAGCTGCAGTCTGGGTGGAAAGCCGTTTGGCAGCGCCGAACTTGACTTCCTTATCGCCCCAGATTTCTTCCAGGCGGTAATAAGCGCGGATTGCCGGCTGCATGATGTGGACCACCATGTCGCCCATGTCGACCAGCACCCATTCGCCAGTGTCTTCGCCTTCAACGCTGAGAATGTTGCCGCCGTTTTCCTTGACCTTGTCGCGCACCGAAGCGGCCAGCGCCTTGGTCTGGCGGTTGGAAGTGCCGGAGGCGATCGCGATGCGGTCGAACAGGCCGGTCAGGTGGACCGTGTCGTAGACGCGAATGTCTTGGGCTTTGACGTCTTCGAGGGCATCGATGACGAGACTTTGTAGTTTTTTGATATCCATTTAATTCTTATAGAGATGATGTTGTTCAATATAGTCCAGTACTGCGGCCGGGACCAGCGTGTCGGGTCTTTTTGCGTTGTGCAGCGCGGCACGAATTTCTGTTGCCGAAATGTCTACAGCCAGATTCCTTGCCAGATAGGTCAAGCCATGCGCACTCTGGCGTATCTGTTCCGGGGTGGCGGCGCGGCGTGTAAATTCGCGCGTGACCTCGGCTGGCACCTGCGACGCATCCATGGCAAAACCAGGGCGCGAAGCCACGCCCAGATGGGCATAGTCAAACAGGCGATCCCAGCCCTGCCAGGTATTCAGGTGCTGCAACTGGTCTGCGCCCATCAGGAAAACGATAGACGCCTGCGGCCCAAGTTCGGCCCGTAATGCTTGCAATGTATCAATAGTATACGTTGCTGTCTTGCGCTCGATTTCCTGGCGGTCGATGACCAGCGGCACGTTTTGCTGGCTGAAGGCACGCTTCACCATCTCGACCCGTTGCTCCGGACTGGCTTCCAGCCCATGTTTTTGCCAAGGGTTGCCGGCAGGAATTACCCGCAACTCGTCTGGCGCCAGCAAGGTGACAAAATATTTCGCTAGCGCCACATGGCCATTGTGGACCGGATCGAAACTACCGCCGAGAACTGCTACGCACTGCCTGGAGCGTGGAGAATGATTGGATGTCATTGCGGACTTGCTTATCAAACCCACTCGCGATGGATCAGGAAATCGGAATATAAACGGGCTTCCGGGCTTCCTGCCGCGGGTTGCCAGTTGTAGCGCCACTTGACCACGGGCGGCATCGACATCAGGATAGACTCGGTGCGTCCCCCGGATTGCAGACCGAACAAAGTGCCGCGATCATACACTAAATTGAATTCAACATAGCGTCCGCGACGATATGCCTGGAAATCGCGCTCGTTTTCGCCATACGGCATGTCCTTGCGGCGCGCCAGGATCGGCGTGTACGCCGGGATGAAGGCATTGCCGACGCTTTGCATCATGGCGAAGCTCTGTTCGAAGCCTAAGGCGTTGAAATCGTCGAAGAAAATGCCGCCGACGCCGCGCGGTTCCTTGCGGTGCTTCAGGTAGAAATAGTCGTCACACCATTGCTTGAGGCGCGGATACAGCTGCTCGCCGGCGCTGTCAAACGGCGTCAGCGCATCGCGGCAGCTACGGTGAAAGTGTTCCACGTCTTCGCTGAAGCCGTAGTAGGGCGTCAGGTCGATGCCGCCGCCAAACCACCAGACCGGCTCCTTGCCTTCAGCACTGGCGATAAAGAAACGCACGTTCATGTGCACGGTCGGTGCGAACGGATTACGCGGATGCATCACCAGCGAGACGCCCATCGCTTCCCAGGTGCGGCCAGCCAGTTCCGGCCGGTTGGCGGCGGCGGAGGGCGGCAGGCTGCCGCCCATCACGTGGGAGAAGCCGACGCCGCCGCGTTCCAGCACGTTGCCTTCTTCGATGATGCGGGAAATTCCGCCGCCACCCTCGGCCCGTTGCCATTGATCGCTGCCGAAGGGTTTGCCGTCGATCTGTTCCAGGGCCGCCACAATACGCGCCTGCAGGTCGAGCAGATAGGACTTGACGGCGCTGGCCGGATTGTCGGGAGAGAGGTTGGAAGTCATCGTGCGGATCGGTGGTGTCAAAGGGTTTGCTGGTTTGCCAACGTCAAAAGCATAAACTGTTTAGTTAAATTGGGGCCAGGATTTTTCGCCGTGCATGACGAAAATCCTGGCCCCAACTGGGTTTGCTGCTGCCGCTGTCAGCCGCGAAGCTGGCTTAGCCGTGCTTTTTCAGTGCGCGCCAGCCGATATCGCGGCGGAACTGCGAACCGTCGAAATGAATCAGGTCGACCACGCCGTAGGCTTGTTTCTGCGCCATCCTGACGCTGTCGCCCAGGCCCACGACGCACAGCACGCGGCCGCCGGATGTGGTCAGGCGTTCGCCGTTCAGGGTGGTGCCGGCATGGAAGGTCACGGTATCGGCGTTCTCCGGCGGGATGCCTGAAATCAGGTCATCCTTGCGCGGTGCGTCCGGGTAGCCGGCGGCAGCCATCACCACGCCCAGCGCGGTGCGGCGGTCCCATTCCAGCTCGATGGTGTCGAGCGTGCCGTTGACGGCATGCTCCATCACCACCAGCAGATCAGTCTTGAGGCGCGCCATGATTGGCTGGGTTTCCGGATCGCCCATGCGGCAGTTGAATTCCAGCGTCTTCGGATTGCCTTTGTCGTCGATCATCAGGCCGGCGTACAGGAAGCCGCTGAACGGAATGCCGTCCTTGGCCATGCCTTGCACGGTCGGCGTGATGATTTCACGCATCACGCGCGCATGCAGCGCCGGGGTGACGATAGGCGCAGGCGAATACGCGCCCATGCCGCCGGTATTCGGTCCCTGGTCATCGTCCTTGAGGCGCTTGTGGTCCTGGCTGGTGGCCAGCGCCAGGATGTTCTTGCCATCCACCATGACGATGAAGCTGGCTTCTTCGCCGGCCAGGAATTCTTCGATCACCACGCGGGCGCCAGCATCGCCCAGGCGGTTATCGGACAGCATCATGTCGACCGCGCCATGCGCCTCTTCCAGGGTCATGGCTACTACCACGCCCTTGCCGGCGGCCAGGCCGTCTGCCTTGATGACGATAGGCGCGCCTTTTTGATCGATGTACTGATGCGCGGCGGCGACGTCGGAGAAGGTCTGGTATTCAGCGGTCGGGATGTGGTGCCGCTGCATGAAGGATTTGGCGAAATCCTTGGAGCTTTCCAGCTGCGCCGCTTCCCGTGTTGGGCCGAAAATCTTCAGGCCACGCGCGCGGAAAATGTTGACGATGCCGGCCGCCAGCGGGGTTTCCGGGCCAACCACGGTGAGTGCGATATGCTCGCTCTCGACGAAATCCGCCAGCGCCGCCGGATCGGTGATGTTGATGTTTTCCAGGCGCTGGTCGAGCGCCGTGCCACCATTGCCGGGCGCAACGAAGACCGTTTGTATGCGCGGGGATTGGGCGATTTTCCACGCCAGGGCATGCTCGCGGCCGCCAGAGCCCACTACCAGAATTTTCATATGAGTCCGTGTATCAGTCTTCAGTATTAATCTTCAATGACTGCGTTGCTATAGATTTCCTGCACATCGTCCAGGTTTTCCAGGGCGTCCAGCAATTTTTGCATCTTGATGGCGTCGTCGCCGGTAAACACGGTTTCAGTGGCCGGCTTCATGATGATTTCCGCCATTTCCGCCTTGAAGCCGGCCTTTTCCAGGGCCTGCTTCAGTGCGGCAAAGTCGTGCGGCCCGGAAATGACCTCGATACCGCCTTCTTCGTCGGTGATGACGTCTTCAGCGCCGGCTTCCAGCGCTGCTTCCATCAAGGCATCCTCGTTGGTGCCGGGCGCAAACAGCAACTGGCCGCAATGCTTGAACATGAAAGCCACCGAACCTTCAGTGCCCATGTTGCCGCCGAACTTGGAAAAAGCGTGGCGCACTTCGGCTACCGTACGGATTCTGTTGTCAGTCATGCAATCAACAATGATCGCCGCGCCGCTGATGCCATAGCCTTCGTAGCGCACTTCTTCATAGTTGACGCCGTCCAGGCTACCACTGCCGCGCTGGATGGCGCGGGTGACGTTATCCTTGGGCATGTTGGCGTCCGAGGCCTTGTCGACCGCGAGTCGCAAGCGCGGATTGGCGTCGATGTCGCCGCCGCCCATACGGGCTGCAACGGTAATTTCCTTGATCAATCGGGTCCAGATTTTGCCGCGCTTAGCATCGGTGGCGGCCTTCTTATGCTTAATATTGGCCCATTTGCTGTGTCCAGCCATGATGGTTCTTTCTTGCTCTAGTTAGCTATAATCAAAGCGCAATTTTACCATATTGGCCTTTCTTGAAATCCACTTCTGAGCCCGCGAAAACATGTCAAACCCTCTCCTGATAGCCAAAAATGCCCAGCATGACCTGATGCTCCTGCCGGCATTGGTGAACCGTCACGGCTGCATTACCGGCGCCACCGGCACCGGCAAGACCGTGACCCTGCAAGTGATCGCCCAGGCTTTGTCGGAGCGCGGCGTGCCGGTATTCATGGCCGACGTCAAGGGCGACCTGTCCGGCATGGCCAAGGCCGGCGCCGCTTCCGCCAAGATGACGCAGCGCTTGCAGACGCTCGGCATCGAGGAGCCGCAGTGGGCGGCCACGCCGGTGACATTCTGGGACGTCTACGGCCAGCAAGGCCATCCGGTGCGCGCCACCATTTCCGACATGGGACCGCTGCTGCTGGCGCGCATGCTCAATCTCAACGACACCCAGCAGGGCGTGCTGCAGCTGGTGTTCAAGATCGCTGACGACAATGGTTTGCTGCTGCTGGACCTGAAGGATCTGCGGGCCATGCTGCAGCATGTCGGCGACAACGCTGCCAGCTTCCAGACCGAATACGGCAATATTTCCGCCGCCAGCATCGGCGCCATCCAGCGCGGCCTGATCGGCATCGGCGAGCAGGGCGGCGAGCAGTTCTTCGGCGAACCCATGCTGAACATCGACGACCTGATCCAGACCGACGGCAATGGCAAGGGCGTGGTGAATATCCTGGCGGCAGACAAGCTGATGAACGCGCCACGCCTGTATTCCACCTTCTTGCTGTGGATGCTGTCGGAACTGTTCGAACATTTGCCGGAAGTCGGCGATCTCGATCAGCCCAAGCTGGTGTTCTTCTTTGATGAAGCGCATCTGCTGTTCAGCGAAGCGCCCAAGCCCTTGCTGCAAAAAATCGAGCAAGTGGTGCGCCTGATCCGCTCGAAAGGCGTCGGCGTTTTCTTCGTCACGCAAAATCCGCTGGACATTCCCGACACCGTGCTGGGCCAGCTCGGCAACCGCGTGCAGCATGCGCTGCGCGCCTATACGCCGCGCGACCAGAAGGCGGTGCAGGCGGCGGCCGACACCTTCCGCGCCAATCCGGCCTTGAATACCGCGGAAGTGATCAGCGAGCTTGGCGTCGGCGAAGCGCTGGTGTCTTTCCTGGACGAGAAGGGCCGTCCGACGATTGTGGAACGCGCTTACATCTTGCCGCCGGCATCGCAGATCGGGCCGATCACGGATGAGGAACGCAAGCAGCTGATGACGACGTCGATCGTCGCCGGCGTCTACGAAAACGCGGTCGACCGCGAATCCGCCTACGAGAAACTGAAAGGCCGCAGCGCTCCGGCGCCTACGGTCAAAGACGGCGCGGATTCCTCCATCGGCGCCACCGTCAGTTCCTGGGGCAGTGCCCTGGGCGGCTTGCTCGGCGGTAGTTCCGGACGCAAGGACAGCGTGGTGCAGGCGGTAGTGAAATCGGCCGCGCGCACCATCGGTTCGCAAGTCGGACGCGAGCTGATCCGCGGCGTGCTGGGTTCTTTGCTGAAGAAAAAATAGCTCTTTTCCATCTGCGTTGCCGGCAATCGGTGCTTGCCTGAACAGGAGAAAATGGCCTGGCCGTTTTCTCCATCCGTTCCCTTGGCAACGCGATCTTCACATACCCATTACAATTCCATCATGAGCATTTAATGAGCAGCAAATTACCGGCGGTCGATCGCCAGCTTTTTCTTGGCGGCCTGGCAATTGCCGTCGTCGGCGCGATTCTGTTTTCAGCCAAGGCGATAGTCGCCAAGCTGATCTATCGTTACCCGGTCGATGCGGTATTGCTGATCACCTTCCGCATGCTGTTCGCGCTGCCTTTGTTTGCCGCGGTGGCAGTGTGGAAGGCGCGCAGCGAAGCACCGCTGTCGAGGCGCGACCGCATGCGGATCGTGGTGCTGGGCTTGATCGGTTACTACCTGTCGAGTTTTCTCGATTTTCTCGGCTTGCAGTATATTTCGGCCGGGCTGGAACGCTTGATACTGTTTTTGACGCCGTCTTTCGTGCTGCTGATGTCTTTCTTTTTTTATCGGCGCCGGGTGAGTTGGCTGGAGTGGGCGGCATTGCTGATTTCCTATCTGGGAACGGTGCTGGTGTTCTTGCATGACGTGCGCCTGGGCGGCGCCAATATCGGCCTTGGCAGTGTGCTGGTGCTGGGCGCGGCGATCAGCTATGCGCTCTACCTGATGCTGTCGGGCGAGCTGGTCAGCCGGGTCGGGGCGATGCGGCTGGTGGCGTATGCGATGTGTGTCTCGTGCGTTGCCTGCATCGTGCAGTTCCTGCTGTTGCGGCCGTGGCCTGTGCTGTTGCAGCAGTTGCCGCAAGTGTATGGCTTGTCGTTGATTAACGCCGTGTTTTGCACGGTGCTGCCGGTGTTCCTGACGATGATCGCGGTGGCCCGCATCGGGCCGGCGACGGCGGCGCAAGCGGGCATGGTGGGGCCGGTTTCGACTTTATTTTTGGGTGCTCTGATCCTGGCGGAGCCGATTACGGCGATCCAGCTGACAGGCACTTGTCTGGTGTTGGTGGGGATTTATCTGATCTCAAAGAAGAAGGCATAAAAAGGCACGATCAAGCCGGATCGGATAATGATTTTTTGCAGTTTCATGCAATGTTAAGCAGTAGCACAGAGAGCATCATTAGGAGGTGAAAGCAATCATGGTAAAAGCAATCAGGATATCGAAAACCGGCGGTCCCGAGGTCATGGAGTATGTCGACGTCGAAGTTGGCGATCCAGGCCCGGGCGAAGTCCGGATCCGGCACGCCGCCTGCGGCTTGAATTTTATTGACGTCTATTTCCGGACCGGCCTGTATCCGCAACCCTTGCCGGGTTTCTTGGGCCAGGAAGCGGCGGGCGTGATCGAGGCAGTCGGCGCCGGCGTGACGCATGTGAAAGTCGGCGACCGCGTGTCCTATGCGACCCGTCCGAACGGCGCCTATTCCGAAGCGCGCGTGATGCCCGCCGCGTTCCTGATCAAACTGCCTGATGCAATCAGCTTCGACACTGCGGCTGCCATGACCTTGCAAGGCCTGACCGCGCAATATCTGTTCCGCCGCACCTTTCCTTTGCGCGGCGGCGAAACCATCTTGTTCCACGCTGCCGCCGGCGGCGTTGGCCTGATCGCCAGCCAATGGGCGCGCGCGCTCGGCGTGACCATGATCGGCACCGTCAGTTCGGCTGAAAAAGCGGCGCTGGCGACGGCGGCCGGCTGTACCCATGTGATCAACTACAAGACCGAGAATTTTGTCGAGCGGGTGCGGGAAATTACCGGCGGCAAGGGCGTGCCGGTGGTGTACGACTCGATCGGCAAGGATACCTTCATCGGTTCGCTGGATTGCCTGGCGCCGCGCGGCACCATGGTCAGTTTCGGTAATGCGTCTGGCGCCGTGCCGCCGTTCAGCCTGAACGAACTGGCGTCGCGCGGTTCGCTCAGCATTACGCGGCCGTCGCTGCCGAGCTATGTCTCGACCCGCGCCGAGCTGGATGCTGCCGCCGCCGATCTGTTCCAGATGGTCGAGAGCAAAAAGATCACGATTGACATCAACCAGCGCTACGCCTTGAAAGACGTAGCGCAGGCGCATGCCGACCTGGAGGGGCGCAAGACCACCGGTTCCACCATCCTGGTTCCCTGAGATGAACGATCCTTTGAAAGAGCAGCCGCAGGCTGAGCTGGAGAATCCGATGCATCATCCTGACGAACAACCGAGCGGCAGCGAGGGTTCGCCCAAATTCGGCCGTTTGCTGATCGTGCTGGTGCTGGTGGTCATACTGATCGGTTTCATCACCTTTGCCAGCGAATGGTTTTATAGCTGAATCTCTCCGCTGCATAAAAAAAACGGCCTGTGACTCCGCTTGGGCGGGAGCACAGGCCGTTTTTTTGTGACCGGCTACTTTTATTGCCGGCGTTTCAGCCGGGGTTACTGGTGATTCACTGCTGGTCTTCCACCTTCAGCTTGACCACGTGCGGCACGCCGCTCTTGCCCGGGAAATCGCTAAAGGCGCTACGCACCAGATACGGCATCACGGCAGGCAGTGAGCCGATTTTCCCTTCGCTGCTGACGCTGACGTCATACAGTTTCTGACCACCGGCGGCGCGCGTGATGGTGACATTCAGGCGGCGCAGGAACAGTTGAAAGTCATACTCGCGCTGGCCGATCACTTGCGGCCCATACCAGAACGGGTTGTAGAAAGGATCGTTGAAGCGCGGGCCATAGAATCCCGGGCCATAGAACCCTGGCCTTCCCCAGCCGTAGGGGCCATACCACATCGGATCGGCGACCACCGGTTCGACCACGTGGACATCGCGCGCGCTGATGTCATATTTCAGGGCCACCTTCAATTGTGCCGCGCCGCCATCTTGCTGTACAAATCCCAGGCGTTGCAATTCAGTGCGTACCAGGCCTTCGTAGTTGCGGTATTCCAGGTCGTTGTTCTGTGCTTCGCTGTGCTCGAATACGAAAGACTTGTTCGGCAAGTCTGCCGGCCACTCGTTAAACGCCGTGACATTGCTGCTGACAACGGTGGCGCAACCGCCAAGCAGCAATAACAGCGAGGCCAAACAGAGACTGATGATGCGTTTCATTGCGGTTCCTCTTCGTGGGGGGATGTGCAGTGCAATTCCGGGATTTGCCTGATAGACAAGGGCGGCAGCCGGCACATGGGACGAGCAGTCTTCTGGCTGGAGGCTGAAAGAGCAGCTTGATGACATCATTTTAGCCAAGTCTTGATAGTGCTGCTCTATCGCATTGTCACGATCTGTAACTTGCGGGCCTATTTTTCTTCGGGCCGATGACAAGCTAATTTTATAGCAACTTCTATTACCTATCATTATATTGTCTAATTAATACTTGTTGTTTGGCGATGCCGCGGTATATATGCCTCAAATTGGATGATGCTTTGCGCTTTGATTGGTAGAATCACTGTCTGCCCGAATTATTAACACTGTTTAAGACTGACCAGCACGTCATTAAGCAAGCCGCTGGGTTATCGCCCATGCGGACTGCTTAGTTGCAGACTTTGCCGACTGTCGTTACCAACCATAGTTGTCAACCGAATTTACCGTCATTCACCCGTCACCTTAGCGACCATCTCCTATGCGCACCGATACTTCCGTCACGCCTCCAACCATCCATCGTAAGGATTACACTGTTCCCGCCTTCCTGGTCGACACCGTCGACATGGGCTTCGATCTCGATCCGGCCGCTACCCGCATTGCCACCCGCATCACGATGCGCCGCAATCCGGTCAGTGCCAGCAAGGAAATCGTGCTGTTCGGAGAAGGGCTGGAACTGGTGCAGCTGCGCCTCAACGGCAAGCAACTGAAAGCCAGCCAGTACCATCTTGAAGGCGGCAAGCTGCGGATTCCATCCGCGCCCGCCAAGGTCGTACTGGAAATTGAAACACTGACCAGCCCGGAAAAGAATACCTCGCTGATGGGTTTGTACGTTTCCAACGGCAATTTCTTCACCCAGTGCGAGGCTGAAGGCTTCCGCAAGATCACCTATTTCCCGGACCGTCCGGATGTCATGGCCAAGTACACCGTCATGCTGCGCGCCGACAAGAAAAAATACCCGGTGCTGCTGTCGAACGGTAACCTGATCGAAGAGGGCAGTCTGCCTGACGGCCGCCACTATGCCAAGTGGGAAGACCCGTTCAAGAAGCCGTCCTACCTGTTCGCGCTGGTGGCCGGCAACCTGGTGTGCCAGGAAGAAAAATACAAGCTCAAGTCCGGCCGCGAAGTCTTGCTGCAAGTGTGGGTCGAAGAAGGCAACCTGGACAAGACCCAGCACGCCATGGATTCCCTGATCAACAGTATCCGCTGGGATGAAGAACGCTTCGGCCTGGAGCTGGACCTGGACCGCTTCATGATCGTCGCCGTCGGCGATTTCAACATGGGGGCGATGGAAAACAAGGGCCTGAACATTTTCAACACCAAGTACGTCCTGGCCAATCCGCGCATCGCCACCGATGTCGACTACGCCAATATCGAGGCCGTGGTCGGTCATGAATACTTCCACAACTGGACCGGCAACCGCGTCACCTGCCGCGACTGGTTCCAGCTGTCCCTGAAGGAAGGCCTGACGGTCTTCCGCGACCAGGAATTCTCGGCCGATATGGTCGGCACCGACAGCGGCCGCGCCGTCAAGCGCATCGACGATGTACGCGTCCTGCGCCAGGCACAGTTTCCGGAGGATGCAGGTCCAATGGCGCACTCGGTGCGTCCGGATTCCTACGTCGAAATCAATAATTTCTACACGGTCACGATCTACGAAAAAGGCGCCGAAGTGGTGCGCATGTACCAGACCTTGTTTGGCCGCGACGGCTTCCGCAAAGGCATGGACCTGTACTTCGAACGCCACGACGGCCAGGCAGTCGAGTGCGACGATTTCCGCGCCGCCATGGTCGATGCCAACGGCCGCGACCTGAGCCAGTTCGAGCGCTGGTATAGCCAAGCCGGCACGCCGCGCCTGCAGGCGCAGGGCAAGTTTGACGCTGTCAAGAAGACGTATGAACTGACGCTATCGCAGAGCTGCGCGCCTACGCCGGGGCAGAACAAGAAACTGCCGTTCCATATCCCGGTCGCGGTCGGCTTGCTCGACAGCAGTGGCAAGGATATGGCGCTGCGCTTGAGTACCGACGGCAAAGGCAAGGCCGGCAGCGAGACTACCCGCGTGCTGGAACTGACCAAGGCGCAGCAGGTTTTCCGTTTTGTCGATGTCGCCGAACAGCCGGTGCCGTCCATCCTGCGTAATTTCTCCGCGCCGGTGGTGCTGGATGTCGAGTACAGCGACGCCGAGCTGGCTTTCCTGCTGGCGCACGACAGCGATGCCTTCAACCGCTGGGAAGCGGGGCAACGCCTGGCGACCCGCAGCCTGCTGGCATTGACTGCAGCGGTGCAGGAAGCAGCGCAGGCTGGTCACGTGGTGGCGTTGGAAGAAGTCATGAACCATGCCGCCTCCAACAGCGCGGCGCTGGGCCAGGCGCTCGGCCTGATCCTGAATGACGGCACACTGGACGCTGCTTTCCGTGAGCAAGCGCTGACGCTGCCGTCGGAAGCGCTGCTGGCAGAACAGACTGAGGTCATCGATCCGCAAGCGATCCACAGCGCACGTCAATACCTGCGCGGCAAACTGGGTGCAGCGCTCAAGGACGACCTGCTGGCCGCTTATCACGCCAGCCAGACGCCCGGCGACTACAGTCCGGACGCCGATGCCGCAGGCAAGCGCGCCTTGAAGAACGTCGCCTTGTCGTACCTGATCCAGGCTGACGACGCGGCCGCGCATGAGTTGGCGCAGCAGCAGTACGACAGCGCCAACAACATGACTGACCGTCTGGCCGCATTGGTGGCTCTGACTAACAGCAGTGCCCCGGGCAAGGCTGCAGCGCTGGAAAAGTTTTACCAGGACTTCGAACAGGAAGCGCTGGTGATCGACAAGTGGTTTGCCCTGCAAGCCATGGCCTATACCGCAGACGTCGCCACCATCCGCGCCCTAGCCGAGCATCCTGCCTTCACGCTGAAAAACCCGAACCGCGCGCGCAGCCTGATCTTCAGTTTCTGCAGCGGCAATCCGGCCAGTTTCCATGCGGCCGACGGCAGCGGCTACGAGTTCTGGGCCGACCAGGTCATCGCACTTAACGGCGTCAATCCGCAAGTGGCTTCGCGACTGGCGCGCAGCATGGACCGCTGGCGCAAATATGCGCCTGCGCTGCAGGAAAAAATGCGCAGCGCCCTGCAACGGGTAGCGGCAGCGCCAAACTTATCGAAGGATGTACTGGAAGTGATTGGCAAGGCATTAGCCAATTGATTTTGGCCGCTTCGCCGCCGTGGCATGCACCATCGCGGCGGTGAACGGCTACAACGAAGAAAGAGCAATATGAAACGTATCAGTCTTACGCAGCACCTGATCGAGCAACAGCGTTTGCACAACAGTATCCCGGCCGAACTGCGCCTGCTGATCGAAGTAGTGGGCCGTGCCTGCAAAACCATCAGCCACGCAGTGGGCAAGGGCGCGCTGGGCGAAGTCCTGGGCAGCGCCGACAGCGAAAACGTGCAGGGCGAAGTACAGAAGAAGCTGGATATCATTTCCAATGAAATCCTGCTGGAAGCGAATGAGTGGGGCGGCCACCTGGCGGCGATGGCGTCGGAAGAAATGGAATCCATCCATCCGATTCCCAACCGCTATCCGCAAGGCGAATACATGCTGCTGTTCGATCCGCTCGACGGCTCCAGCAACATTGACGTCAATGTTTCCATCGGCACCATTTTCTCGGTGTTGAAAGCGCCTGAAGGCATGAGTACGCCGACCGAGCAGGATTTCATGCAATCCGGCCGCAAGCAGGTTGCAGCCGGCTATGCCGTCTACGGTCCGCAAACCATGCTGGTGCTGACCACCGGCAACGGCGTCCATTGTTTTACCCTGGACCGCGAGATGGGTTCCTGGGTGCTGACCCAGCGCGATATGCAGATCCCGGCCGAGACCAAGGAATTTGCCATCAACGCCTCCAACGCCCGCCATTGGCATGCGCCGGTGACGCGCTATGTCAACGAGATGCTGGCCGGCAGCACCGGTCCGCGCCAGAAGGATTTCAACATGCGCTGGATCGCCTCGATGGTGGCGGACGTCCATCGCATCCTGAACCGCGGCGGCATTTTCATGTATCCGGCCGATGCGCGTGAACCGGACAAGCCAGGCAAGCTGCGCCTGATGTATGAAGCCAATCCGATGGCCTTCATCGTTGAGCAGGCCGGCGGTGCTGCTACCGACGGCAAGCAGGCCATCATGGATATCCAGCCGGAGAAGCTGCACCAGCGCGTGCCGGTGTTCCTCGGTTCCAAAAGCGAAGTGGAACTGGTGACGCGCTATCACCAGGAGTAGGGGAACCGGCGGCGGGCGGCCTGGTCAGAGCAAGAGATCCGGGCCGCGCGCGGCAGTAAAATGCCGGGCGTTGTAGAATCCCGCACTGGCAGCAAACGCTTTACCGCAATACACATTGATAGAAAAAGAGGAATAGATTGAAAACTGCACTAGTCGGAGATAAGAGTATCCCCGAGTTCGACAAAGACATCATGACCAACCTGCTGATCACCACGGTGGAAGAGAAGCTGGTGCGGCAAGAACAGATGCTGATCGCTGTCCTCAACGCGAAGCAAGAGATTTACCGGGTGATCGGCGCCGCCGACCGCAAGCAGTTCACCAATGCGGTGGAAGAACTGGAAGACCTGGAGCTGAGCAACGAGCTGAAGGAAATCGACCGCGTCAAGAACGGCTACGACGCCATTTTCGGCTTAAGCAGCTAAAGCCTGGTTACACCGGCTTATCGTGACTGCCGGCGCTGTGCGCCGGCAGTGTCATGCTGAAAGCCGATGCGCGCATGCGCATCAGTTGCTTGTCCGGCCATTTTTCGCCGCTACTCCCTCGCACTATCCCCCAAGCTCTGCATTTTTGTCTTCATTATATTTCTATATGGAAATATAATGGCCGCTGCATTCAACCAGGGGAACAGAATAATGAAAGCAATCATCGCACTGACGGTGCTGACGATCATCATCTTGGTGGTGATTACCGTGCTCACCAGAGAGAAGCAGGCGGCCCAGCAGAAGCGCCGCGAATACATCAAGAAAAAACCCCTGTCGAATCATGAGCAAGTCCTGTACTGGCGGCTGGTCGGCGCCTTGCCGGACCATATGGTGCTGGCGCAGGTCAGCCTGAGCCGTTGCCTGGGCACCAAGGATAGCGGCGGGCTGGATGAGATGACATCCAAGAACCTGGATTTCGTGGTGTGCGACAAAGCCAGCGATGTCGTTGCGGTAATAGAAATCGATACCAAAAACTACAGTTCGAAGACGGTTGGCAAGGATGATGAAAGAAAGTACAAGGCGCTGAAAAAAGCCGGTATCGACATCATCCGCTGGCGCGCCAATTCCCTGCCTAGCGAAGCCGATATCCGAGAGCGCTTCACCTTGCTGGATCCAAGCAAGAAGCTGCGGGTAGTCAAAAACAAAACCCATCAGACCAGCATCTTTGGCATCGGCATCGGCAAATACCGCAATACCGGCGCCGGCTGAACATTCTCGGGCAGCGGCGGCTTATTCCATAATCACGCAGTTCCGTCCCTGGTTTTTGGCGCGGTACAGGCGCTCATCGGCAGCCCGGAAGATGGTGTCGATGGTGCTGCCGTCCAGCCCGAACTGGGACACGCCGATACTCACCGTCAGCGCCAGCTTGGGAATCACGATGCTGTCGAATACCGCGCTTTCGGTCGCCTCGCGGATCCGTTCCCCAATCGTCACGGCCAGTTCCTGCGTCGCTTGCGGCAGCAGCACCATGAACTCTTCGCCGCCCATGCGCGCCACGCTATCGTAGGGACGGATCTGTTCCGTGCACTTCTGCACGAATCCCTGCAATACTTGGTCGCCCACCTGATGGCCGTAGCGGTCGTTGATAGCCTTGAAATTATCCAGGTCCAGCGCCAGCAATGCGAACGACAGGTTATCGCGCTTGGCTCTGGCGATCTCGGCGTCGACGCGTTCGATGAAATGACGGCGGTTGGCGGCGCCGGTGAGCGGATCGGTCGAGGCCAGGTGCTCCAGCATCTGGTTGCTGCGCTGTAGTTCTTGCAGGGCGCTTTCAGTTCTCACCATGGCCATCGCCAAGCGGTTCACCATCTCTTCCTGGTTATAGATATTGGCGAATGAGCGCGTAGTGTGGAACGCCTTGACGATGCCATAGCTGAGGATGAAGAAGCCGCCTGCAAAGATCGCATGCGCCAGCCACCACATGTGGTTCCATGGCTTGCCGAGAATGAAGGCCAGCGAGGACAGGCCGAACAGCGCAATCGAAATTCCGAAGATCGTCATCAGCGGCGAGCGGATCCGTCCCATCAGCATGACGCTGAGGTTGATCGCCGAAAACATCAAGGCGCCGCCTTCCATCGACAACCGCAGCGCCGGGCTGCCGGCAAACGGCGAGTAAGCGGCAATCGCCACCGCTACGTCAATCGCAAGAAACGCCGCGATCCAGGGCAGCCATGCGCGCGGATTGACCCGCTGCGCGGGCGTGTCGGGCTCCTGGTTGAAGGACAGCAAACCGATCAGCAGCAGGATCGCCATCGCCAGCCGCGAGGCCGGGCCATACAGCAGGAACAGCCAGATGTTATGGTGCGCCATGCCGGTGAAGGCGCCGTGCAGCACATAGATCAACGTGAAGCCGAGGAAACCCAGGGTCAGCCAGCGCAGCAGCGGTTCTCCCGACGACAGGTAGCAACGCCAGCTGACATAGGTGACAAACAAGCCTTCGATGGTGGCGCCGGTGATCGCGAATTCGTGGAACAGATGGTTCTCGAATTTGAGTGCAGGATCCTGGAAAAAATACAGGTAGGCGATCAGAAAGGCCGGCGACAGGGCGAAACCGGCGATCAGGAAAGCAGCATAGATTTTGGTGACCCGGCGAATGGCTTCCGGCCGCTCGCCGATTTTTGCGCTCATGTCCATATGCATCCTCGGCTCAGATGATAATTCCGTCAGGCAACGGCGGCACGGCAGTTTAAAAATGGCTGGAGAAAACTGTTCCTGTATGCAAGGTAACAAACATTTTCCTGTTTCGGTAGGATTTTGTGCACGGCGATTGCGAAACTGTCATTTTTCACAGCTGGGCACGAATTGCATCTTTGGCGCCGGCTGCCTATATGATGTCGGGAATCTCAACAAGGAGTGCAGCATGAGTGACCAGCCAGGCAAAAGTGACGACAAGGGCGAATTTGCCAAACTGCGCGAGGAAATTCGCGTTTTCGTTGACGAGCGCGACTGGGATCAATTCCATACGCCGAAAAATCTGTCGTCCGCGCTGTGCGTCGAAGCCGCCGAACTGCTGGAACATTTCCAGTGGCTGAAAACAGGTAACAGTGAAGAGCTCGGTCCGGATAAATTGCAACAGGTCGGGCACGAAATGGCCGATGTGCTGGTGTATCTGATTCGCCTCGCCGACAAGCTGGATATAGACCTGAATGCGGTAGTGGCGGAAAAAATGGTGCTTAACCGCGCCAAGTATCCGGCCGACAAAGTGCGCGGCGATGCGCGCAAATACTATGAATACAAGAACCCCTGATGCACACGGTCCGAGCTGTCAGCGCCTGGCATAGGGCCTTCAGCCCTAGACATGGGCCTTGGGGCGGTGCGGAGGCACTGCCTTGGCCAGTTTGTCTTTCGCTAATGCCTCGGCATTCAGGCACCCGCCTTCGGCCCAGCTTTCAAGCAGTGTGACGCGCACGGCCTGCAAGTGCTGCTGCTGTTCGCGCAGCGTGCCCATGAGCTGTTCAATTTCCTTCAGCCGGCCGTCCAGCCTGTATACAAGCTCATCTTTGGACAAACCTTCATTCCCGGCAGCGAATACGCTACGGATCGCATCCAGCGAAAATCCCAATCCCTGCGCCATCTGAATGCGCCGCAGGCGCTCTACGGCCGCGTCGGCGTATTCGCGATAGCCGTTGGCGCCGCGTTCTGCCTTCGGCAGCAGGCCGCTTTGCTCGTAATAGCGGATGGCGGAGGGCGCCATGCCGGTTTTTTCCGCCAGTTCACCGATTTTCATAATGCTTGACCTTCAAGTCGACTTTAATCTTAGGATACCTTATTTCCACCTTTGTCGACGGATCCGCCATGCAATCCACCCTGTTTTCAAGCTTGCAACTACCGAATGGCAGCGTGCTGCCCAACCGCCTGGCCAAAGCCGCCATGGAAGAAAACATGGCCGACGATGGGCAACTGCCCGGCGCGGCCATACGCCGCCTGTACCAGACCTGGGCAGAGGGCGGCGCCGGTTTGATCATTACCGGTAACGTCATGATCGATGGCGCGGCGCTGACCGGCCCCGGCGGCATCGTGCTGCAAGCAGGCACGCCGCTGGAACCATTCAAACAGTGGGCTGAGGCCGCCAAGTGCAAGGGCGCGCAGGTGTGGATGCAGATCAACCATCCGGGACGCCAGGTAATGGCGGCCATGGGCGGGCGCGCCTGGGCGCCTTCGGCCGTGGCGCTGGACATGGGCAAGCACAGCAAGCTGTTTGTGCAGCCGAAAGCCATGGACAGCGCCGAGATCGAGGAAGTCATCGAGCGTTTCGCCGCCACCGCCGCCGCTGCCGAGCAGGCTGGCTTCACCGGTGTCGAGATTCACGCCGCCCATGGCTATCTGATATCGCAGTTCTTGTCGCCTCTCAGCAACCAGCGCAAGGATGACTGGGGCGGCAACCTGGCCAACCGGGCGCGTCTGCTGCTAGCAGTGGTGCGCGCGGTAAGGGCGAAAGTATCCAGCGGATTTTGCGTGGCGGTGAAACTGAATTCCGCCGATTTCCAGCGCGGCGGCTTTAGCGAAGACGATGCCCGGCAAGTGATCCTGTGGTTGAACGAACTGCCGGTGGATCTGGTCGAGCTCTCCGGCGGCAGTTATGAAAGCCCGGCCATGCAAGGAAATACCGCCGATGGCCGCAGCCTGGCGCGCGAAGCCTATTTCCTGGAATTCGCCAAAGAACTGGCTGCCGTCGCCCGCATGCCGCTGATGACCACCGGCGGCATCCGCCGCAAGGCTGTCGCCGAGCAGGTGCTGGCCGGCGGCGTGGCGGTGGCCGGCATGGCCACCGCGCTGGCGCTGGCGCCGGACTTGCCGGCACAATGGCGGGCTGGCGGCGACCAGGCTGCGCACAGTCCGCAAATCGACTGGAAAGACCAGGTCATCGCGGCATTGGCGCGCATGGCTCTGGTCAAGCGCCGCTTGCGTCTGCTTGGCGCCAACGGCAGTGTGAGCGGCAAGCACTCGCCATTGCTGACCCTGATTATCGACCAGTTGCGCACGCGGCGGCTGACCCGGCGTTACCGGCGCTGGTCGCAGGCACGCACCTGAAGCGACGGCGCGGCTACACGGTGACGCTGCCGCGGCCGATTTCGATGACGTTGCCGCCCACCTGAATCGCTGCGTCCGCAGTGACGTGTAGGCGCAGCAGGCAAGGGCGCTTGACGGCCGCGCCTTGTTCAATCTCGTATTGCAGCGGCAATGTGTGTCCTTTGGCGATCAGCCAGCCGCCGAGATTGGCGCAGGCCGATCCGGTGCCGGGATCCTCAACCACGCCGCCGCCCGCCTTGGCGAAGAAGTAGCGCGATACCACCCGGCCCGGGCGTTCAGCATCGAAGGCAAATACATACACTGTCTTGCGCTCAAGGGTACTCACCGGCCAGGCATCGAGCTGTCCGCTGTCGGGGCAAGCGCGCCGCACCGCATCGACGCTGCGCAGCGCCACCAGCAACTGATCGCTGCCGGTATCCACCCATAAGGGGGCATCCAGCACATCGTCGGGATGCAAGCCGAGCAATGCCGCCATGGCGGCGATGGTCATGTTTTCCGGCGCGGTCTTCAGGCCGCCGGGCTGCGGCGCGACCAGGGTCCAGACATTGCCTTGCGCGCGCACCGGCACCACGCCGGCCTTGAATTCCAGCGTCAGCGCATCGCCAGTGCCAGCCAGCTCGCGCACCACCTGGGCCGTGCCTAGCGTCGGATGGCCGGCAAAGCGCATCTCATAATCCGGCGTGAAGATGCGCACCAGGGCATCGGCCCGCTCCGACGGCAGGATGAACGTGGTTTCCGACAGATTGAACTGCAGCGCCAGCGCCCGCATGGTGGCTTCATCCATGCCGCGCGCGTCTTCAAACACGCACAGCTGGTTGCCGCCGAAAGTGGATTCTGCAAAAACATTGAGGAGCCGGAAGGCATAGGTGCTCATGGATGTCCTGTGGTTCTTTGGTGAGATGAAAAGACTGGTCCTGTGCGCGATTCTGGCGCAACGGTAAAAGCAATATCCTACCGCAGCGGGCAAGCGGTTTTCAGCTATTTCCTTGACAATATCCGCCAGAAGGCGCAAAAGTTTAGCTTATGCCGATTCATCGGTTATCGGTCACCGGGGGCTCCAAGAAATGGACTTCAATTTACCTGAATTGATCGAGCTGGAACGCATCATCCAGGAAGGCCAGCCTTACCTGGAAAGCAGGATTGTGTGCGACATCGAAATGAAGGGACATTGCTTCCCGGTGTATGTCCTCAGCATCGGCAGCAAGGATCCGGCAGCGCCCGCAGTGGGTTTCTTTGGCGGTGTGCATGGCCTGGAAAAGATCGGCACCCGGGTATTGCTGGCCTTCTTGCGCAGCCTGCTGTCGCGCCTGAAATGGGACGCCCTGCTGCATCACCAGCTGGCCTCGGTACGCCTGGTTTTCATGCCGCTGGTGAATCCCGCCGGCATGTGGGACAGCACCCGCTGCAATCCACGCGGCGTCGACCTGATGCGCAATGCCCCGCTGGACGCCAATGAGAAAGTGCACTTCCTGCTGGGCGGACAGCGCATCAGCGCGCGCCTGCCATGGTACCGCGGCGCCAGCGATGCGCCGATGGAAGCCGAAGCGCAGGCGCTCTGCAGCGTGGTGCAGGAAGAACTGATGAGCCGCGAATTCAGCATCGCCCTGGACTGCCATTCCGGTTTCGGCGCCAAGGACCGCATCTGGTTTCCTTATGCGCATAGCCGGACGCCGATTCGCCACCTGCCGGAAATCCTTGCCCTTGCCGATTTGTTCAACCAGACCTATCGCGAGCACAATTATCTGTTTGAAGCGCAAAATTCCCAGTACCTGACCCATGGCGACCTGTGGGATTACCTGTATCTGCAGATGCCACCCGGCGGCGACCAGGTTTTTCTACCGCTGACACTGGAGATGGGATCCTGGCTCTGGGTAAGAGAAAACCCCCGCCAGCTGTTTTCCCGCCAAGGGATGTTCAATCCCCGAGCACCCGGCAGGCTGCACCGCGTATTGCGTAGCCACCTGGTCTGGCTCGAATTCCTGACGCG
Source organism: Collimonas pratensis (assembly GCF_001584185.1). Classification (GTDB taxonomy): domain Bacteria; phylum Pseudomonadota; class Gammaproteobacteria; order Burkholderiales; family Burkholderiaceae_D; genus Collimonas; species Collimonas pratensis. The sequence goes on from NZ_CP013234.1 coordinate 1,219,481, forward strand.
CGCCGCGGGCGCCCACAAGAGTTGGATGCCGGCCAGTTCCATGAACGCAGTGCCAAGCGCCGCCTGCCATGAGTAACTGGATATTCCTGCGCGGATTGATGCGGGAGACGCGGCACTGGGGCGAGTTCCCAGAAATATTCCGGGCGACGCTGCCGCAGGCCGGCGTCACGCTGCTCGATCTGCCGGGCAATGGCCACCTGCATAAAGAGAAGAGTCCTGCACGCGTAGAAGAAATGACAGATGCGTGCCGGCGCCAGCTTTTGAGCCAGGGGATCTTGCCGCCGTATTATTTATTCGCCCTGTCTCTTGGCGCCATGGTGGCCATCGACTGGGCCACGCGTTATCCGCAGGAACTGGCAGGCTGCGTGCTGCTCAACACCAGCCTGCGGCCGGTCAGCCCGTTCTACCAGCGCCTCCGCCCGCGCAATTATCCGGCCTTGCTTAGCCTTGCCTTGCCAGGGCTCCGTCCGCGCAATTTCGCCAGGCAGGAACGTCGGTTGCTGCAACTGACCAGTTATCGCGGTATTGCGCAACCGTCCGTGCTGGCCGCGTGGATCGGCTATCAGCACGATCATCCTGTGAGCTACGGCAACGCCTGGCGGCAGTTGTACGCCGCGATGCGCTACCGCGCACCGGACCACGCGCCGGCGATGCCGATATTGATCCTGGCCGGCGGCGCCGACCAGTTGATCGATCCGCGCTGCTCGCAGAATCTGGCGCGTCTTTGGCGGGCGCCGCTGGCGGTGCAGGCGGCAGCCGGCCATGACCTGACCCTGGATGCGGGAGGCTGGGTTGCCGAGCAGGTGCGGGACTGGCTGGCTGCAACCGGGCAGTGCAAAAAAAATGACTCGTAGTGTGAGGAAATGCCACGGCTCGATCGTGCTGGCCTCCGCCTACGACTACGCTCAGAATACGGTCAGAATACGGTCAGCGCCGTTGCTTCCATTTACGGCTAAAGAATCCGAGTAAAAGGCCGAAACGGTACGGTGGAAATGATGTCGTTGTGACGACTGCCTATACCTCAACCCTCAACTTGAAATCAATCGGGATTTTACTGCTCGAGCCTCCATGTGCTGAATGCATCGGCGCATAGAGGCTCGCATATTTTGTTGCGGCGGAATTCGGGATTCTCGCGCTGTACCAAGGAACATCACACCCACTTGTCATTCAACGCATTTGCTTACAAGGGGCTGTATAACAACTCCACAAGGCTGCGTTAGAGAGAGAATCGCAAAGTTCCGAGACTGCCTACTTCGACCACGCCGTCGCTGTTGACGAAAGAACGGGTTCCTTCAACCAGGATGGTATTGTCGGTGAGATAGGCGCCATTCCAATTGTCAACGATATTGTATGGACGCTGATCCGGACGCTGAGCGCCGCCGAAGGAGAGATTAAATGGCGCAACGCCGTCTTTGCCCTGGCTTTTGCTGAAGACCCAGCCGTAGTTGCCGACATTCCCTTCCACTGAAAATGCGCCGATGGGGCTGTAGTTGGCGCTATAAACGCCGGTGATGACACCGTTCGATGGATTCGCCGAAGAAATCTTCAACGTGAAATTTTTGTCCGCAGATGTATAAGTTCCAATTGCAGGTACGTTGCTCATTGTGAGTTCCTTTCATAGGAAGTAGGAGGCAGTCAGGCGCATTTGTGCGCGTCTGCGGAGTTCATGGTAGTGCATAAAAATCTGGATAGCATCCTGTCAAAAGTGGCAGCGAGAGCAGGCGTTACTTCAAAAAAATCAAATCGAAAACGAGCTATGCAGTCCGCAGGCGTGGCGGGAGGGGGACGACTACGTGCCCGAGGGATCACGATTGGGAGTGGTGCTTATTTTGATGAATGCATGATTGCTGCGTAGCAGCGCCGCACACCAAATGGGATAGCAAAGCGACGTTGACAAGCAGCGCATCGACACTACAATAAAACCATTGTCGTGTGGAAATAATGTGATGTGTATCCCAATGTAGATGGCTGGGCGCTGGGCGGCAGTTGTATCAGTACTTGGAGTTACCTCAATTATGTATATCTTTGATATTCAGGGAGAAACCACAAATGACCAAGTCAATCGAAAAAGAGCTTCGCAGCTTCGTGACGTTTGCTCTGGCGCTTAAACCGAGGGTCACGTTTCATCGAAAACCGGATTCAAGAGGGCCTGAAGTCAGCCTTAGTTTTTCCGTAAAAAGTGCGAAGGTCAAACCGCGCTTTCATGACGAAGACGTCCTCATCGAAAAATACAAACAACTAAAGCCCTATCTGGACGTAATGGTGAATTCAGGCGAGACGATAGCTGATTGCGCCCCGACTATTAATTTTCAACCAAATGTCAAATACCAGACGGTCAAACTCACGGAAGGGGAGTTCGAGATCGCACGGCAGTCGGCGCTGCATTTAGGAGAAATCGAGCGTGCGCGTGCGGCGAAGGATAAGGCGGGCGCAGCAAAACACTTCGAGCGTTTTGACGCGTTCATCCGCAACAAGCGCGATGAATTGCTGGGCGCTTTCGGCGATCTTGCGATTGCGAATCCGGTCGCGTCTTTCGGAGCCGGGCGGGTCAGCGACGATGGAGACTGCACGGGGCAAGTAATTTTTGTAATTGCCGAAGTCATTATCGTCTGCCCCATGACCGAGGATGTCGGCGTAGTCGAACTGCAACAATAGCCGATGGCGCAATGGACGATCCGACGAAACAGTTGGTGGAGCGCTTCACTCGCTTGAACGGCGATTGGAACGCAGTCGCCAACCTTTTCGTCGACGAATTTCGTAGAGGTTTCATTTCGAGGCTGGTGTCGCGCGAGCTCGGTGCGATCACGCGCGATCGGCGGCACACCATTACTTCCGGTGTCAATCAATACACGCTGACGCCAATCAATCTGCCAGAGCTGGAATATACTACGCGCATCATGACGCCCTTCCAGAGTCGTCCGCACATCGTCAAATGGTTGGGGATGCGGCAGATCATCGGGATGAAAGGGAAGGGATCGGTTCGCATCCGAAAGTTGCGCGCTCCGGCTTCTTGCAGCATCGAACAGTTCCAGGCTGGCATCGAGCTAGAACACGTCGACGACGTCATGCTGACGAATTTGCAGCACGTCGCCACCGGCGACGGCCGGGACCTGCTGGACCTGGATTCCGTAACGGAACCTTCCATCCTCGAAATTCTGACGCTGAAGGCCGACGCCAGTCCGATGATCTGGACCTTCGGACAAGATTTGAAGTCGACCTATGCCGAACAATCCTCGCCTCTCGTCTCCCGCTTTCGGAACGTCGTCAAACTGGCTGTCGCCATGGGGCGACGGATGCCCGACGACATCTATGAGAAAGCCTTGAGTTCGACCAACACCCGCCTTGCCCTCGCGGCGATGGAGGGTATGTTTGCGGAAAGGCGCTCAGACGCGTTTGCGACACTGCACGAGGCGATCGAATCTGAAAACGACGCTTTGCGCAATGGCGCCGAGACACTCCTGGCGCTTGTGGCCAATCCGGCGGGAGGCGGGGATGCCGCTTGAGATTTACCCTCCTCAAGACGACGAGGCGATTACGCTCGCCGAATATCTCCATCGCCTGCACGGCGGAGGGTATGAGCTTTCGACCATCGAGGGACTGACGGCGTCGGCGCCGTTGTTAAAGAAGCTCGGCAACAACAAAGATTTTCTTTTCGATTTCCTGACCGACCAGCTGCGCCAGAATCTGAATTTTCAATTCAACAATGCTTATGGACCGGAAGTATTCGTTCTGCATAGCGAACCGGCTTTCTTCCTGCGAGCGAATATTTGGATGCCGCGCCAAGAAGTGTTTACTCGCATACCGGGATTTCGCTACGATATTTGCCATGATCACAATTTTCATATTCTGACGATTGGATATTTTGGTCCGGGATACGAAAGTCTCACATTTGAATATGACAAGAGCGCGCATGTCGGGGCGCTGGGCGAATGCCTGCACCTTCATAATTCAACAGTATTCAATCTTTCTGTGGGAAAGATCGCTATCTATCGTGCCAAACACGATATCCATATCCAGCTTCCGCCGCCCCAGATGTCGATCTCGTTAAATCTGATCCCACGGACCGAACACCAGCAGGACCTGCAATTCGAGGTCGACGAAGCGAACGGGAAGATTCTCCGCTATCTCGATTTCGCGGGGTCCGACGCGGCAGTCCGCATCGCCGGCCTGATCGGGGAGCGCGACGATTTACAGGTACTCGCCGAAGTCGCAGCGACGCATCCCAATCCAAAGGTGCGCGCCTTGGCGGTATTGGCGCAGATGCAGATCGCGCCCGAACTTGCGGCCGTCATCGAAGAAGATACGCGCGCGAAACAAACGGAAATCGTCCTGAGCATTGTCAACAGCGAGCTGTTCCGATACGGCGCTTGTATGAACTACGGGTAGCAAGCGGTGCTGCTCATTTTCTGAGCAGCCAGGCGACGGCGGCGCCGTTCCATGCGCCGCCGATGCCGCCAAGGCTGATAAAGCTACCGAAGCTGCGGTCGTATCACTTGATTGACACCAAGAAGCCCTGGCTCTGATACAATTTCGCCGCAGCCGGTCCCGGCTGCGCGTTGTCTCGCCATAGTTCAATGGATAGAACGAGTGCCTCCTAAGCGCTAGATACAGGTCCGATTCCTGTTGGCGGGACCAAGTCCCTTTTCTTCAACTCCCTGCAACCGGCTGATCTCTTCCGCGTCCAACTCGCCTAAATCAGATGACCTGATCCAGCTCTGGATCAGTTGAGAAGGCAAATGAAAAAGCCCTTCCTTTCCGCGTTGACTGTGCTTAACTCCCGTGAATATCGCTGCAACCCTGTCCTTGAACTGCAAGCATGGTGCCGACTGGGTGCTCTCTTTGACATAATGGCGCGCCTTTTTGGTAAAGGCACGACACGCGTATCGAATTCTTCCCTTTGCCTGGCCTGATCACTAGGGTCCACCTCAAATAATTATTGCCATATGGAAATATTTGTTCTAGTGTGATATGACTCCATGCCGTACAAAATTTCCAATGCTATTGGTTCTTACCCCTAGCTTTTCTAGTTTGCTCAACCCTATGTCCATGCACCAATGATGTAATGAGAGACCTGCAACGCGCTTGATTTCTCGTTATATCTTCTTTCGGGAGGTCACATTGTGAGAAATAACTTAAGGCGTTTTTTGCACACTGTAACGCTGCGTTGTGCGTTGTTCATGTCATTGGTGATTGGGATGCCGGCATTAGCACAACCTCCCAATGGAAGTATTCTCAGTATAGATGCGACCGCAGGCACCGCAGCCCACGGGCAACTATTTGTCATTACCCAAACCGGGCAACGCTCTGTATTTTCAGATTTCGGTGCAGTGAGCCAAGGCGTATCAGGGATTGAACCCAATGCAGTCGCATGGTTGCCAGCCACGTTGCTCGGCCCCGGTGCGGGGATCTTGGTGACTGATGGCAGCGGCGGTACAGGCGGAAATGGCGCGGTGTTCAAAGTAGATCCGCAAACCGGAGCAAGAACCGTATTGAGCGATTTTGGTAATGCCACGAGCGGCACGCTTGGCTCCTATCCAATCGGCGTACTGACACTGGGCGGTCTGCTCGACAGCTTTCCGACCATTTATGTTATTGACGCATTTGCAGGAACCAACGGGCTAGGCACTTTGTTCCAGGTTGATGGACGAACCGGTTATCGCACCGTGATTTCCGATTTTAACGACAGCAGCAAGGGAACGCTTGGCGGCTACCCAAATAGCATTGCTTGGAATCCAGGCCTCCTGGGACTGCTAGGGCTATCTGGAAATACCATCATCATTGCAGATGGTGCGGCGGGAACTATGCAATATGGTGCTGTATTTAGTGTTACCACCGATGGCAACCGGACCTTGTTAAGCGACTTCGGCAATTCCGCCCAAGGCCCCGTAGATAGCAACCCGTTAAGCTACCCGGTTAGTGTCGCTGTAGCGCCAATTTGGTCTTCGCAAGCAGGAAGCATTTTTGTACTTGACGCGTAAGCCGGGTCCGCTCAAAAGGGAGTGCTTGTGAAAATATCGGCCAATGGTCGGCGCACCATTGTCAGCGATTTTGGAAACGCTGCAAAAGGACCGCTGGCGGCTGGACTGGAGTACGGCGCCTTGGTTTGGCAAACTGGTCAGGATGCCATACTGGTACAAGATGGCAACGCTGGCAGCAATAGCCAGGGCGCGCTGTTTTCTGTCAATCCGACTACGGGTGTACGCACCTTGCTGAGCGACTTTGGCAATGCAAATTCCGGCAGTACCGGCAGCTTGCCGGCCGGCTTGGGCCTTGTGCCCTAAGCCCTCAAATCAATCGGACCGGCTCATCAACGATTACATACTTTCTGAGGCTAGAACATGAAAGCTCTACAGCAAACGCGCCAATTTCTGCGCTCATTTCCCACCGGAGTCCTCGTCATCGCCGCATTGTTATTCAGCCAAAATGTCGCGGCGATGCAGATTTTTGTCAAAACGTTAACAGGTAAAACCATCACGCTGGAGACCGAAGCTTCAGATTCAATCGAGAATGTCAAAGCAAAAATCCAAGATAAAGAAGGCATCCCGCCAGACCAGCAACGCTTGATATTTGCGGGAAAGCAGTTGGAAGACGGCCGCACTTTATCGGATTACAACATTCAAAAAGAGTCGACTTTGCATTTGGTGCTCAGGCTGCGGGGAGGTTGATGCGGCCAAATCGGCCAGCATTCATGCTCTGCCAAAGGCCACCGGTTCGGTGGCCTTTGCTTTTAAGCGATGGTTTTTTCCGAACAATTGGTCAGACAGGTGACGTGAGTGTTCGATAAAGTTGGATCAATAGCGAGCCATAAGTTTTTCTTTTTGCTCGCCGAAATTATTCTCGCTTGTGAATCAGGCGCCAAGGGAGGATATTGCGGTCTTTGAAACCGCCTGGGTTTGATTGTGTGGCGCTGGCAAGTTTTGCTTTGTGCAAACTGATGTGAGGCTGCAAGTGCAGCTGTACATGCGGCCGAGCCGCATTACCCCGGAAATACTAATGCTTGAGCAATCTTGAGGAGCCTTCGTGAAAACATCTTTTGCTATCTCTATTTTCTTGGCCGCCGCTGCCATGCAGCCCGTCATGGCTTCCGCGTCGCCAATCGCAACCAAGGAGACGCAGGTCTTGCAAAGAATCCATCTGGACGGAACCGACCGCGAACTTGGCATGGGGATCGCCGAATTTCCGCCCAACGCCGAAAAGCCGCGCCACATGGCGACCGGCCCCGAGCTGGCCTATGTGCTTGAGGGGGAACTGATCGTACAGGTGGATGGCGAGCCGACCAAAGTCCTGCATGCGGGCGGCAGCTACCAGCTTGCTGCAAATGTGGTCCATGTCACCAAGGCCGGGCCGGCGGGCGCGAAAGTCATCGCCAGCTGGGTGCACGTGCCTGGCAAGGCCTTCAATATCCTGGTGCCGCGCTGATCAGGCACGACACATTTCAATTTGAACCATCGCCCCACTCTAAAAATTTATTGAACCGTGCGCAGGAAAAATATGAACAGGTTAAAGCTGCTGTCGTTTTCGTTATGCTTTCTTGCCGCTAGCAGCCATGCTGCGGGCGTCGTCGGCCAGGCCGGCCTCAAGGAGACGGTAGACAATACCATCCAGCCGCTGATGCAAAAATACGATATCCCGGGCATGGCGATTGCCGTGACTGTCAATGGTGAAAGTCATTTCTACAATTACGGCGTGGCGTCGAAGGATACCCGGCAGAGCGTGACCAACAAGACGCTGTTTGAGATCGGTTCGTTCAGCAAGACATTCACGGCGACGCTGGCTTCGTATGCCCAGGCCAATGGCGATCTTTCGCTTGCGGATAATGCCAGCAAATATTTGCCGTCCCTGCGCGGCAGCAGCTTTGACGGCATCAGCCTGATCAATCTTGGCACCCATACCGCTGGCGGACTGCCATTGCAAGCGCCGGACAATATCGAAAATACCGATCAGCTGATGGACTATTTCAAGCATTGGCAGCCGGCGCATGCGGCGGGCACTTACCGTAAGTATTCCAATCTGAGCATCGGCATGCTCGGCATGATTGCCGCGGGCAGTATGCACATGACGTTTGAAGACGCGATGGAAAAGAAGCTGTTTCCGGAGCTTGGAATGACGCATAGCTACATCAACGTGCCGCCCGGCCAGATGCAGGATTACGCGCAAGGCTATACCGCAAAAGATGTGCCGGTCCGGGTGAATCCTGGGGTGTTGGCGTCTGAAGCCTACGGCGTGAAATCGGGATCGGCTGACCTGATCCGGTTTATTGAAGCTAACATGGACGCGAGCAGGCTCAACCGCAAACTGCAACGGGCGGTCATCGATACGCACACGGGATATTTCAAGACTGGGGAGTTCACACAGGACCTGATTTGGGAGCAATATCCTTATCCTGTCGAACTGAAGCGGCTGCTGGCTGGCAACGACCCTGCCGTGATCTATCAGGAGACTGCGGCAAGCAGGTTGAATCCGCCGCTGGCGCCGCAGGCCGATGTGCTGCTCAACAAGACCGGATCGACCAATGGCTTTTCAAGCTACGCAGCTTTTGTTCCCGCGAAAAAAATTGGGATTGTGATCCTGGCGAACAAATCCTATCCAATCGATCAGCGGGTGACGGCGGCATATCAAATACTCAGACAGTTGGAGAGTCAGGCCGCAGTAAAGAACTGATCGTCTGGCGGCGACTCCAAGCATCTTTCCCATTGAACTGCATGCAAAGGAATTTATGAAATACTTACAATGCGTCGCGGCGCTCACCTTGGCAGCTGGTTTTCTTGCTGCGCCGGTTCACGCTAAAACAATTTGTACCGCGGTTGCCGACGCCAAGACCGGCAAGATCCTGCTGCAGCAAGGCAATTGCAGCGAACGCTACACGCCCGCGTCGACATTCAAGGTCGCTCTGAGCGTGATGGGTTTCGATGCCGGATTCCTGCAGGATGCGCACACGCCGACCTTGCCGTTCCACGAAGGCTACGTCGATTGGGGCGGGGACAATTGGCGTCAGCCGACAGACCCGACCAGGTGGCTGAAATATTCGGTGGTCTGGTTCTCGCAGCAAATCACCCAATCGCTTGGACAGCAGCGCTTGCAGAAGTATGCCAACAGCTTCGGCTATGGCAATGCCGATTTCTCGGGCGATCCTGGCAAGGACAATGGGCTGGAACGGGCTTGGATCGGCTCTTCCCTGAAAATCTCGCCGCTGGAGCAGGTCGCATTCCTGCAGAAACTGGTGAACCACGAACTGCCCGTCACGCCGCGCGCGATGGAGATGACGCTCAGCATCGTTGAAAAAACTTCGCTGCCTAGCGGCTGGGAAGTGCAGGGCAAGACTGGCATGGCTTATCCACGGCTGGCGGATGGCGCTCTCGATGAGGCCCTGCCGTATGGCTGGTTCGTCGGCTGGGCCGGTAAAGGCGGACGCAAGCTGGTGTTTGCCCGGTTGATCCAGGATGACAAGAAAGAAGCCGGTACGGCCGGCGTACGCTCGCGCGATGCCTTCTTCAAGGAACTGCCTGCCTTGGCGGAATCGCTTGCGCCATAAGCGCGGCCTTGCTCAAGAACGGGAAATGGCCGACAGCAGCAGGCCTGCGCCGACGAAGGCGCCGCCGGCCACCTGATTGACCAGCTTCAGGCGCCGCGCGCTGCTGAGCCAGCCCGACAAGCGGGCGCCGCCGCTGGCATAGGCGAACTGCCAGCAAGCCTCGATCACAAAAAATGTCGCCGACAGAATCGCCAGTTGCGGCCCTTGGGCAAGCTGTGCATCGATGAATTGCGGGAACAGGGCGGCGAAGAAGATGAAGGCCTTCGGATTGCTCAAAGCCACCCAGAAGCCAGTGCGAAACAAGGCCCAGGGATTGTGCTTGCCGTCGTCTTCAGGACGCTCTTGCAGCTGCTGCGGCATGCTGCGCCAGGTTTTGATACCGAGGTAGACGAGGTAGGCAGCGCCCGCATACTTCACGATCGAAAACAATTTCTCCGAGGTCGCCAGCAAGACTCCCAAGCCCGCGACCGAGCAAATCATGATCAGTCCCAGCCCGCACATGAGCCCGAGGCAGGTCACGGAGGTGCGCCGCACGCCATGATGGATGCCATGGGTCATGGCCAGCAGCATGTTGGGTCCCGGCGTGGCCGAAATGAAGAAGACGGTAGTGACGAACAGCAGCCAGGTCTTGAGAAGCACGGTAATTCCCGATGTGGATTTTTAATAGGGCAGTATACCCAGATCCCGGGTTTGCACCGGAACGGCCGTTCGGCCTTCTTGCAAATGGCATTGACGCCGTTGTTATTTGGAAAACTTCCGTCATAATGGCCAATTCGGCGTTTTCCAAGCCCTGGCGCCGCATTGCATCTGGTCCATTCTTCTACTTTCATCAATCGCATTAATTCACTTAGCCATCGATATGAAATTGTCTTCCAAAGGCCTTGCCCTCATCGGTTCCCTGCTGGTCGTGCAGCCGCCAGCGATCCTGGCGCAAACGCCGGCAAAAACGGCGGGCGGCTATGAGCTGCCGCCGCTGCCTCTGCAAGCGGTGGTGGATGCGCCGCTGCCGCCGCAGCTGTCGGTCAGTCCGCACCGCGATCTGCTGGCATTGACGCAGACGCCGTCCTTGCCTGGCATCGATGCGGTTGCCCAGCCTGAGCTGAAGCTGGCGGGGCTGCGCATCAATCCGCGTACCTATTCCCAGAGCCGCTTTTCCTTCGGCACGGATCTGCAGTTGCTGGAGATCGCCAGCGGCAAGGAAATTCGCCTGCAGGGTTTGCCGCAGCCGCTGGCTATCGCCAGCTCGAGCTGGTCGCCGGACCAGCGCTATATCGCTTTCAACCAGGTCGATGCCAAGACCGGCGCCAATGAATTGTGGCTGGTCGATGTTGCCGCGCGCCGCGCGCATCGTCTGACCAAGCTGGCCTTGAACACCGTTGCCGGCAACGGTTATCGCTGGATGCCGGACAGCAGGCAGTTGCTGGTGCAACTGCGGGTGGAAGGAGCGGCGCCGGTCTCGGATGGCATTCCACGCGGTCCCAATACGCAGATGACTGTGGCGGGTGCGGGCGTCAAGAGCAATCCCACTTATCAGGATCTGTTGAAGAACGAGGACGATGCGCTCACCCTGGAACATTATCTGCGCACCCAGGCAGCCTTGATCGATCTGGACGGCAAAGTCGTCAAGCTGGGCGAACCGACGCTGACGCTAGCGCTAGAGCCGTCGCCGGATAGCCGCTATGTGCTGCGCCAGCGCATTGAGCGGCCGTTTTCCTATCAGGTGCCGGTGACCAGCTTCCCGCGCCGCATCGAGGTACTGGACCGCAGCGGCAAACTGGTCAAGCAGATTGCCAGCCTGCCGCTGGTGGAGGGTCTGCCCACCGGCAACGATGCCGTGCCTACCGGTGTGCGCAGGATAGACTGGCGTAACGATGCGCCCGCCACCCTGGTCTGGGCCGAGGCGCAAGATGGCGGCGACCCCGCACGCCAGACCGAAGTGCGTGACCTGGTGCTGATGCAGGCGGCACCGTTCGAGCAGGCGCCGCAGACGCTGGCGCGCCTGAATTCGCGCTATGCCGGCATCTACTGGGGCAGCGGCGAGCTGGCCTTGCTGAGCGAGTACTGGTGGAAGAGCCGGCAGGTCAAGGAGTGGCGTATCGCCCCGGACCACCTGGACCGTGCGCCGCAGCTGCTGCGCGAAGGTTCGTCGGAAGACCGCTACAAGGATCCGGGCCGGCCGGTGACTGTGCGCGATGAGCACGGCGAGACACGCTTGCTGGTCAGCGCTGACGGCGACAGCATTTTCCGCATCGGCGGCGGCGCATCGCCCGAGGGCGACCGGCCGTTCCTCGACAAGGTCAGCTTGCAGACCAAGCAGACGACGCGCCTGTTCCATTCGCAGGCGCCGTACTACGAAGCGCCGCAAGTGCTGCTGGACGACAGCGGCCAGCGCTTGCTGACAGCGCGTGAGTCGCCTACCGAGCCCGGCAATTTCTTCGTGCGCGAGCTCGGCGCCGGCGTAGAGTCGGCGCCGCGCGCATTGACACATTTCCCGCATCCGACGCCGCAGCTGCAAGGTGTCAGCAAGCAGCTGGTCCGCTACAAGCGTAAGGATGGCGTGGAGCTGACCGGCACCTTGTTCCTGCCGCCCAACTACGACGCCAAGCGCGATGGCCCGCTGCCGATGCTGATGTGGGCTTATCCGGCCGAGTTCAAGTCGGCCGAAGCGGCCAGCCAGACCACCGATTCTCCCTACCGTTTCAATCGCATCGGCTACTGGCGGCCGCAAGCCTTCCTGGCGATGGGCTACGCCGTGTTTGATGAATTCTCGGTGCCGATCGTCGGCGAGGGCAGCAAGGAGCCGAACGATACCTATATCGCCCAGCTGGTCGCCAGCGCCGAGGCAGCGGTCGATGAAGTGGTGCGGCTGGGCGTCGCCGACCGCGATCGTATCGCCGTCGGTGGCCATTCCTACGGCGCCTTCATGACCGCCAACCTGCTGGCGCACACACGCTTGTTCAAGGCGGGTATTGCGCGCAGCGGCGCTTATAACCGCACGCTGACGCCGTTCGGCTTCCAGGCAGAGGAACGCAATTACTGGCAGGCCAAGGACGTCTACCAAGCCATGTCGCCGTTCAACTATGCCGACCAGATCAAGGATGCCTTGCTGCTGATCCACGGCGAGCAGGACAACAATCCCGGCACCTTCCCGGTGCAGAGCGAACGCATGTATGCAGCCATCAAAGGCCTGGGCGGGACCGCGCGCCTGGTGATGCTGCCGAACGAAGCGCACGCCTATCGCGCGCGCGAATCGATCATGCAGATGCTGGCGGAATCGAACCGCTGGCTGGAAACCTATATCGGACCGGGTAAGCCTGTCGTACAGCCCTGAGACGACTTTGCGGTATATGAAAAAAGGGATGCCTGGCGTCCCTTTTTTTCGTCCAGATCATGTTGTTCGATATGCATTATTTAAATTGAGATATCAAAACGATATGAAACAAATTCAAATTAATTGAATCATATGGATAAATGGACTTGGATCATCGGCTAGCCTGGCCTGATAGCCGCAGATGGATGTTCTTCGCATGAGGAAGCCACATGTCTAATAAAAACAGGAAATTCCAGAAGCTCGCGCTGGCATGCACATTTCTTTGCATGCCTCCTTTCATCCACGCGGCAGATACGTCAGCCGCGACCGAGGCGGCGCCGGACCGTAACGGTGGTTATGCCTCGGTCGCCCTCGGCAACGGCATTCTCTACGGCACCAGCATGGATGGTCAGAAGCCCATGCGCTGGCGCGCAGCCGAAATCAGGTTTGGGCCGGATGTCGATTTCTTCGGGCGCATGCCGGCCGGCGATGCGATGCGGCTCGATTATGTGTATTACAACGAAGGCCATCCCGACAACAACCATCGCGACGGTTATGCCGTGCAGGCGGTGTACCGGAAAAACCTGCAGCCGCATTTCGACCTGGAGCTTGGTGCGGGTCCCTATTTCAGCATGAACAGAACCACGGTCAACGGCAGCGAGCGCGACGACGCGCGGCTGGGGGCGCTGCTGTCGGTGGCGCTGCTCGGTCGGCTAGATCAATATTCGCCCGGCCTGAGCATACGGCTGGCGTACAACCATGTGCTGACACCTGGCGCACCGTCCTCGGATGCTCTACTGCTGGGCATCGGCAAAGACTTCGGCGCCGCGCATGTGAGCGGGGCTGATGCAGACGCCGACCATTCCTGGTGGCTGGCGGCACTGGGAGGTTTTGCACAGACAAATCAATCGGGGCCTGGAAAGCGCTTCAGTTACGCGCTTGAAGCAAAAAAATACTACGGCCAGTGGGCGGCCTCGGTTTCCGCCATACAGGAAGGCGATGACGGTGTAAGAGTCAACCGCAAGGGCGTGGCGATGCAAGGCTGGTATGTACAGCCGATTGCCGAGCATTGGGATATCAGTGCCGGCGCCGGTCCTTATCTGGCGACCAATAAAAGAGATGGCGGCGACTGGCGTGTCAACGGCCTGATCTCCTTGCAGGTAGGACGCGACCTTGGCAACAACCTGAAAGGCTTTGCCAGTTTCGGGCGGGCGGTCACTTTCAGAAACAAGAACGATGCCGACCTGATGACGGTCGGCATCATGAAACGCTTTGATCTTTGAACCTAATTCTAAGTCTGATTCTCAGCGCAAGGTTTCGGCCAGCTTGTTGTCATCCATGCTGCGTCCAAGCACCACCCAGAAGATGCACAAGGAAAGCAAGCCGGCGACAGCATAGACCGACACATCGAGATAATTGCCGCCAATTTTCAGCGGAATCAACGGCGCGTCGGTGGTGCAGATCATGTTGGCGGCGTACATGCCGACATAATGCATGCTGCATACCGCCAGCGCCATCACCAGCGCCGCGACAATCCGGTGCAGCAGCTGGGTCAGGTTGAACGCCAGCCACAGCGCTGCGCCGGCGGCAACGACGGCGATCGCCAAGGAGATGGCGACGGTGGCGAGATTCAATGACATGGTGGCGCGCAGGTTCATGGCGTACATGCCCATGTAGTGCATCACGCACACACCGACGCCGGCCAGCAGGCTGCCGGCCAGCCAGCCGCCGGTCTTGAACTTGCCGTGGCCGCCCGCCAGGTACAGGGCAATCCCGGAAATCACGATGGCGGCCAGCAGCGAAGCCGCAGTCAGCCAGACATCGTAGGCAATCGGCACGGACAGGCGGTAAGCCTGCATGGCGAGGAAGTGCATGGACCAGATGCCGATGCCGCCCAACGAGGCCGCCGCGCAGACCGTCATGCCCAGGTCCAGCGTGCCGTTCTTGCGGAACATGGATTTGGCGCATTGCAGGGCCAGCAGCGCGCCCCAGAATGAAATCAGGTACGACAGCAACACCAGCGCAGCGTCATACCTGGGCGTCAATAACTGGCCTAGCAATGGATCCATGGTTTTCTCCCTATTTGAATGTGTGCGGCAAGCTGCGCATTGCTGCATCGCTCGCCATTGTCCGTGCAGCTATATTGTTTTTAATTTAAGTAATACGGATAGCGCATGGCCTATATCTCTAGTTGGATATATTTCCCTGCAGAAATAATATATGTCTTAAATTTCTTTTTGGCAATATGGGCAGGCGAATAATTTGGTAACGTATTGTTGACTGCTGGCGACAGCAAGATTGGCGGCGCGGCAGCGCGGGTTCCTCCCCTTGTTCTTTGTGCTGAAATACAGACGGACTAAAGGGAGGAAAGCGACAAATGTATAACCAGGCGCGCCAGTATGGGTACAATGTGCGGTTCATTCATCCAATTGACTGCATGTTGCCGGCTCCCGGCACACGACAGGTCTTTCTTTTTCTGGTCTCATCCAAATTATGGCTGTCATTTCTATCTCCAATGCGCAACTCGCATTTGGTCATGTCGCGTTGCTGGACCGCGCGGAATTCTCTCTGGAAGCAGGGGAGCGGGTCGGCCTGATCGGCCGCAACGGCACCGGCAAATCGTCGCTGCTGAAAACCATCGCCGGCGTCTCCAAATTGGATGATGGCCTGATGGTAATGCAGCAGGGGATCAAGATCGCCTATGTCGACCAGGAGCCGCATTTTGAATCCGACATGTCGGTGTTCGATGCCGTCGCTGCCGGCATGGGCGAGATGCAGGCCTTGCTCAACGAATACGATGCGCTCACCGGCCAGTTCGGCGGCGACAACGATGACGCCATCATGGAACGCATGCATGAAATCCAGAGCAAGCTGGATGCGGCCGACGCCTGGAGCCTGACCAACAAGGTCGAGACCACGCTGGACCGCCTCAACCTCGACAAGAACTTGCTGATGGGCCAGCTGTCCGGCGGTATGCAAAAGCGCGTGGCGCTGGCATGTGCCCTGGTCAGCACGCCGGACGTGCTGCTGCTGGATGAGCCGACCAACCATCTGGATTTCAGCTCCATCATGTGGCTGGAAGGTTTGCTGCGCGACTACAAGGGCAGCGTGCTGTTCATCACCCATGATCGCAGCTTCCTGGATAACGTCGCCACCCGCATCATCGAACTGGATCGCGGCCGCATCTTGTCCTTCCCGGGCAACTTCACCGCTTACCAGGTGCGCAAGGCAGAGCAGCTGGAAAACGAAGAAGTCGAGAACGCCAAGTTCGACAAATTCCTGGCGCAGGAAGAAATCTGGATCCGCAAGGGTGTACAAGCGCGCCGTACCCGCGACGAAGGCCGGGTGCGCCGGCTGGAAGCGTTGCGCATTGCGCGCAGCGTGCGGCGCGACCAGCAGGGCCAGGTTAAGCTGGATGTCTCGTCCGGCGAACGCTCCGGCAAGATCGTCGCCGAGCTGACTGCTGTCAACAAGTCCTATGGCGAACGCGCGATCGTGCGCGACTTTACCGCCACCATCCTGCGCGGCGACAAGGTTGGCCTGATCGGCCAGAACGGCGCCGGCAAGACCACCTTGCTGAAACTGATCCTGGGCGAAGACCAGCCGGACAGCGGCAGCATCAAGCAGGGTACCAAATTGCAGATCGCGTACTTCGACCAGATGCGCGCGCAGCTGAACGAAGACGCCAGCCTGGCCGACACCATCGCGCCAGGCAGCGACTGGGTCGAGATCAACGGCCAGCGCAAGCACGTGATGACCTATTTGAACGATTTCCTGTTCGCGCCGGAACGCGCGCGCTCGCCGGTCAAGTCGCTCTCCGGCGGCGAACGCAACCGTCTGCTGCTGGCGCGCCTGTTCGCCAAGCCGGCCAACGTGCTGGTGCTGGATGAACCGACCAACGACCTGGATATCGATACCCTGGAATTGCTGGAAGAACTGCTGGAAGACTATAACGGCACGGTATTCCTGGTCAGCCATGACCGCACCTTCCTCGACAATGTGGTGACCCAGGTGATCGCCGCTGAAGGCGATGGCATGTGGCGCGAATATGTCGGCGGCTACACCGATTGGGAACGTGTGCGTCCCAGCCAGTCGGCGGTGATCGCCAAGGCCAAGAGCGAAGCGAAAGCCGAAGTGAAGGCGGCCGAGCCGGCGGCACCCGTGGCCAAGCAGAAAAAGCTGAGCTACAAGGAACAGCGCGAACTGGAAGAATTGCCGCTGCTGATCGCCAAACTGGAAGCAGAGCAGAAGAGCATCACCAGTCAGCTGGAAGATCCCGATTTGTACAAGCAGAAGCCGGAGGAAGTGAAACGCCTCAACGAGCGCTTCGCGGAAATCGACGGCCTGTTGTTGGAGAGCCTGGAAAAGTGGGAAGTGATCGAGGCGCGCAGCAAAGGCTGATACAGCCATCAAGAAAGGGAATGCCGACGATGAGTGGGGAATATGTATTTCCGGTGCTTCAAACCGAGCGGCTGCTGTTGCGGGAGACGGTTGAACAAGACGCCGAAGACATCTTCGCGATTCATGGCAACCCTGAACTGATGCGCTGGTTCGGCACCGATCCGCTACCTGACCTGGCGGCGGCGCAAGGCTTGATCCGGACATTCGCCAGCTGGCGCCTGGATGAAAACCCGGGCACCCGCTGGGCAATCGAAGCCCGCCGGCAACCGGGCTTGCTGGGCACCTGCGGCTTGTTCAAATGGAACCGGGCCTGGCGCAAATGCATGGTCGGCTATGAGCTGGCGGCGCAAGCGCAGGGTCAAGGTTATATGCGGGAGACTTTGTCTGCCGTGATGAGCTGGGGGTTCGAGCACATGGCGCTGAATCGCATCGAGGCCATGGTTCACCCCGACAACCTGGCGTCGCTCAAGCTGTTGCGCCAGCTTGGCTTTGTCGATGAAGGGTGTGCGCGCCAGGCAGGATACTGGCGCGGCCAGTATCACGACATGCTGCAGCTGTCGCTGTTGCGCAGCGAGTGGCCGGCAGTGAGTGCAGCTTAAAACCCCTACTTAATTCGGGCGCCGGCTGGCTTCACGCAGGTCAATCACCTGCTGATGCAAGAGCGCCGCATCAGCGGCATGCGGCCGCTGCGCCAGATAATATTCCAGGTCTTCCAGAGCCGCTTGCGGACAATCCAGTTGCGCATAGGCCTGCCCGCGGTCGCGCCGTTCGACGGCGTCGCCCGGCAGCAGGATCAGCAGCCGCTGCTGCACTTCCAGCAGCCGTTTCCAGTGATTGCCTTGCTGGTAAATCGCTTTCAGGTTGCGCAGCACGCGCACCAGGATTTCATGCGGGTGCGCCACTTGCAGATAGCTGATCAGCGATAGCCGGCTAGAGGCTCTTTCAGCATCGTTGCTGGTCGGCAGATAAGGCTCCAGCCGTTCTTCCAGTTCTTCGCGCGACAGGCTAGTGCCGTTGGCCGGATCGATCATGATGTCGCCCGAGGGCACCGTCAGCTTCATCAGGAAGTGGCCGGGAAACGACACGCCCTGCACCGGCAGGCCGACCTGCTGCGCCAGCTCCATGTAGATCAGCGCCAGCGAAATAGGGATGCCACGCCGCTTGGCGATGACCCGGTGCAGATAGCTGTTGTCGGTATCGTAATAGTGATTGACGTTGATCGCGAATCCCAGTTCCTGGTAGAAAAAGTGATTCAGCGAGCGCAGTTTCTGGATCGCCGTGGCGTCTGCCGCCACGCGCTGGCGCAGGGTGTTGGCCAGCCGGTCCATCTCGTTTTGCGGTGCGTCGAAATCGAGCTGCGGATAGACATCCTGCGCAATCGCCAGCGCAGCCTCGAACAAGGGGACGTCGCTGGCTTGCTGCACCAGCGAGGTAAAGTATTCCAGGGATGTGATCGTCATAGCCCCTATCCTAGTGGACTGTTACAACCAAATCAAGAGCGCTTGTCACGTACATGACACGCATGGCGGCGTTGCAAATGCTCGCAATAGTCTCGCTATTGCTCCGCTGTGCGCCTTGCCCTGCGTGCCATGTACGCGCCCTTCGCTCTTGATTCGGTTGTAACAGTCCACCGGCAAACTATTTTCTCTGACGCTAACGTCCTAGCGTGCAATCCGTTTGAAATCCTGGAAACGGAATCCCATGGCCAGTAGTGCTCCGAAGTAAGTCGCGCCGCAAGCCGTCATCACGGCGAGCAGGGCGCCTATCCGCATCAGCGAGCTGGTATGCGGCCCGGTCCAGTCAAACTGCTGCGAACTCCAGAGAGCAACGCCAGCCATCAGGAACAAGGCTCCCAGCAGGCGCAGGAAGTAGCGGACCCAGCCCGCATCAGGTTTGTAGATGCCGCGCCGCATTAAACTCCACAACAGGAAGCCGGCGTTGAGGCAGGCGCCGATGCTGATCGACAGCGCCAGCCCGGCCACCGCGAAGATCGGCACGAATACATAGTTCATCAGCTGGGTGGCGATCAGGACGCCGACGGCGATCTTGACCGGGGTCCGGATATCCTGCTTGGCGTAGAAGCCCGGCGCCAGGATTTTCACCACGATCAGGCCGATCAAGCCGACGCCGTAGGCGATCAGCACCTGGCTGGTGACGGCCACCGAAGCGGCATCGAATTTACCGTGCTGGAACAGGGTGGACGTGAGCGGCACCGACAAGGTCGCCAGCCCGACCGCGGACGGCAGCGCCAGCAGGAAGGTCAGGCGCAGGCCCCAGTCCAGCAGCGAAGAATATTCGACCAGGTCTTTGTCGGCATTGGCTTTCGACAGACTGGGCAGCAATATGGTGCCCAGCGCGACGCCCAGTAAGGCAGTCGGGAATTCCATCAGGCGGTCGCCGTAGGTCAGCAGCGAGACGCTGCCGTGGCCCAGGCGCGAGGCGATATTGGTGTTGATCAGCAGGCTGATCTGCGCCGCCGAGACGGCGAAAACCGCCGGCCCCATTTTTTTCAGCACCCGCTGCACGCCGAGGTCGCGCAGGCCGGTCATCGGATTCATCGCCAGCCGCGGCAGCATGCCGACCTTGATCAGTGCCGGGATCTGGATCGCCACCTGCAAGATGCCGCCGACCAGCACGGCAAACGCCATGGCGTAGATCGGATGCTGCATGTAGGGAGCGACGAACAGCGAGGCGACGATGAAAGCCAGGTTCAGCAGGACCGAGGTGAAGGCGGGAATCTTGAACTCATGCCAAGTGTTCAGGATGCCGCCGGCCAGCGCCACGAAGGACATGAAGCCGATATAAGGAAACATGACCCGTGTCATGAAGATCGAGGCGCCCAGTACATCCTTGTTGTCACCGAGGCCGGGGGCAATGAAATACACCAGCGCCGGCGTGGCGAGGATGCCGATGATGCAGGTTAGCAACATTGCCCAAGTCAGCACGGTGGCGACATGGTCGACCAGCTGCTTGGTGGCGACTTCGCCCTTCTGGTTCTTGTATTCGCCCAGGATAGGGACGAAGGCTTGTGAAAACGCCCCTTCGGCGAAGAGCCGGCGCAACAGGTTGGGAATGCGGAAAGCGATCGCGAAAGCATCGGTATAGCCGTCGGCGCCGAAGGCGCGCGCGTAAAGAATTTCGCGAATCAGGCCTGTCACACGCGACACCATGGTCATGCCAGAGACGGTGGCAAGCGTTTTATGCAAGTTCATGGAGCGGCATTATAGCTGGAGCGGATCGCCCGCCGCAGCTTTCTCGGGAATCGGGTTTGTTGTTGTTTTGATCATATATTGCGGGGTGGCGGTTGCCGTTGTGAGATAGCAACTGTGATAGACTCCGCTCTGGAATGTTCCCGCCGTAGGCCTGATGTGAGGCGCTCATTCCGCCATGTGTGCTTTCTTGCGACAGAATTGCTTGCGATGCAAGAGGTATTTGCCTGTTTCGCAAAAACTGGTTATAATCCGTGGCTTTACAGAATTCTGCGCCGCGGTCAGGTTTGCCGCGTAAGCATTCCCGACCTCGTTTTAGGAAATATAAATGGCAAATACCGCACAAGCACGTAAGCGTGCTCGTCAAGCAGTTCAGCAAAACCTGCACAACTCCAGCCAGCGTTCGACCCTGCGTACAGCGATCAAAGCTGCTCGCAAGGCAATCGATGCCGGCGGCGACAAAGCTGCAGCAACACTGGTTCTGCAAAAATCCGTTTCGATCATCGATCGTATCGCAGACAAGAAGATCATCCACAAGAACAAGGCTGCACGCCATAAGAGCCGTCTGAACGCTGCTCTGAAAGCGCTGGCTGCTTAATTAGTATCTGCCGCCGGCATGCCGGCGGATGTTACTAGCTTGTTGCTGGATCAAGAAAAACCCTGCATAAGTCATCTTATGCAGGGTTTTTCTGTTTGATTTTCATGCTTCTGCCGGTTCGGGCAGGCGGCTGAGCCGCCGTCCCTTACTGTTCGGCTTACTGTGGCAAACCTTCGATCACGGTGCCCGGCTTGATGTTCTTTTCCTTGAACCAGCCCTTGTTCATTTCCAGCGCATACGATGCCGCGCCCTGGGCGCAATGCGAATCCAGTGTCTGCGCTTTCATTTCCTCGACATTCAGGATCGCGCCTTTCTTGTCGATGAAGGCAACCGACAGCGGGATCAGCGTGTTCTTCATCCACATGCAGATGCCTGCCGGCGTGTCGAACACGAAAACCATCCCCTCGTTGGCGCCCATGCGCTTGCGGAACATCAGGCCTTGTTCGCGCTGGTCTTCGCTGCGCGCAACTTCTGCCTTGATGACGTGGATGCCTATGTTCAGGGGAGTGGTGGGGAGTTGCGGCTGGCTTTCCTGCGCTGCGGCTGGCAGGGTGCTAATGAAGGCAAAACTTGCGGTGACTGCTGCCAGGTAGGCGGCGCGGATTTTTCTCATGTGGTAGAGCTCCTTTAGGGTAGGAGGATTATACAGAGAGCTAAATCGGCAGTGGGGTGTCGCGACAGGAGATGTATGTATCAAGACGTAAAAAAAGGCAGGACTGGCCTGCCTTTCTCTTCAAGCTAATGAAGCTGATGAAGCGCTGCCGGAATTACTTGGCAGGAGCAGCAGGAGCGTCAGCAGCTGGTGCTTCAGCTTTTTCAGCTTTGGCTTTAGTAGCTTTCTTAGCTTTCTTGACTTTGTGAGTAGTCTTCTTGGCAGCTGGAGCCGATGCTTCTGCAGCAGCGGCAGCAGGTGCTGCAGGAGCAGCTGGGGCTGCGTCAGCAGCGAATACGGAAGTAGCGAACAGGCCAGCAACCAGGGCAGCGATCAGTTTGTTCATTTTCATATCCATTCTTTAGCGAGTTAATCAATCATGATTCACTTGAATCACTGCGAATAACGAGCCCCGGAAGCGGATGGTTGACAGTCATTTTCAAATTGCGCAGATATCTGTATCAAATTGTATCAAGGCCGATCCGCATTAAAGCTCTTGCCTAGGTTTTCAAGCGGCTCAGTTCGCCCGGATCGATTTCCATCGCCTCGCCCGGCCACAGCGGATGACTCTGCAGCGACACCTGGCCGATTGCTACCCGCACCAGGCGCAGGGTCGGCAAGCCGACCGCCGCCGTCATGCGCCGCACCTGGCGGTTTTTTCCTTCGGTCAGGGTCAGCGCCAGCCAGCTGGTTGGCTTGTCATGACGCTCGCGGATCGGCGGATTGCGTGGCCACAGCCAATCCGGCGCCTCCACTTGGCGAGCCTGGCAAGGCAGGGTGACAAAATCCCCAAGGTCGACGCCGCTGCGCAAGCGCGTCAGCTGCGCAGCATCGGCGATGCCTTCGACCTGCGCCAGATAAGTCTTTGGCTGTTTCAGCGCGGGATGACTAATATTATGTTGCAGTTGGCCGTCGTCGGTCAGCAAAAGCAGGCCCTCGCTGTCTGCATCGAGGCGCCCGGCGGGGTAAATATCGGGGATATCGATATAGTCGGCGAGGGTGGGACGGCTGGGATGCGCCGAGAACTGGCACATGACTTGGAGCGGCTTATTGAATAGGATGAGGGGCATGCCGCTAGTGTCGCAAAAACATAGCGACTAGTAAAATACTAGTGCATAATAGAATACGCCTGTCTTATGTCTTATATAAGACTTACCGCGATACAGAAATCGTCCAATTGCATTTCACGTACTAATTCCGGAGATACTGATGTCTCAACATATCAAAGTGCCTGCTGAAGGCAAGAAAATCACTGTTAACGCTGACTATTCGATCAACGTCCCTGACAATCCAATCATTCCCTTCATCGAAGGCGACGGCACCGGCGTGGATATCAGCCCAGTCATGATCAAGGTAGTCGATGCCGCTGTCGCCAAGGCTTACGGCGGCAAGCGCAAGATCAGCTGGATGGAAGTGTTTGCCGGTGAAAAATCGACCAAGGTATACGGCCCCGACGTTTGGCTGCCGGAAGAAACGCTGGCCGCAGTCCGCGATTACGTAGTATCGATCAAAGGTCCGCTGACGACGCCGGTCGGCGGCGGCATCCGTTCGCTCAACGTGGCTTTGCGCCAGGAGCTGGACCTCTACGTTTGCCTGCGTCCGGTGCGTTACTTCAAGGGTGTGCCTTCGCCGGTGCGTGAGCCGGAAAAGACTGATATGGTGATTTTCCGTGAAAACTCGGAAGACATCTACGCCGGCATCGAATGGCAGGAAGGCAGCGACGGCGCCAAGAAACTGATCGAATTCCTGATCAAGGAAATGGGCGTCAAGAAGATCCGCTTCCCGAATACATCCGGCATCGGCATCAAACCGGTCTCGCGCGAAGGCACCGAGCGCCTGGTGCGCAAGGCTATCCAGTATGCGATCGATAACGACAAGCCGTCCGTGACCATTGTCCACAAGGGTAATATCATGAAGTTTACCGAAGGCGGCTTCCGCGACTGGGCTTATGCCCTGGCGCAAAAGGAATTCGGCGCCGAGCTGATCGATGGCGGTCCTTGGGCTAAATTCAAGAACCCGAAGACCGGTCGCGACATCATCGTCAAAGATTCGATCGCTGATGCATTTTTGCAACAAATCCTGTTGCGTCCGAATGAATACAGCGTGATCGCCACGCTCAACCTGAACGGCGACTATATTTCCGACGCGCTGGCAGCGCAAGTCGGCGGCATCGGCATCGCGCCGGGCGCCAACCTGTCAGATTCGGTGGCGATGTTCGAAGCAACCCATGGCACCGCGCCGAAATACGCCGGCAAGGACTATGTCAACCCGGGTTCGCTGATTCTGTCGGCGGAAATGATGCTGCGCCACATGGGCTGGGTGGAAGCGGCCGACCTGATCATCGCCTCCATGCAGAAATCGATCACCTCGAAAAAGGTCACTTACGACTTTGCCCGCTTGATGGAAGGGGCGACCCAGGTTTCTTGCTCGGGCTTCGGCGAAGTCCTGATCGAAAACATGTAAGTCTGCGTGACTGCACAAAAAAAGCCGGAATCCGTTCCGGCTTTTTTACGTCCGCTGCTTAGTTAGCGCTTAGTTGGCGTTTAGTTAGCGCTACCGGAGAGCCATAAAAAAACCTCACCGCAGTGAGGTTTTTCACAAAAACTGCCAATATCGCAAAAACGATATTACGGAGCCTGGATGTTAGAAGCTTGCTTGCCTTTAGGGCCTTGCGTGACTTCGAACTGGACTTTTTGACCTTCTTTGAGGGTCTTGAAGCCGTTCATCTGGATTGCGGAAAAGTGTGCAAACAAATCTTCACCGCCGTCATCCGGAGTGATAAAGCCGAAGCCCTTAGAATCGTTGAACCACTTGACTGTACCTGTTGCCATAAAATAGCGTCTTTCAAATAATAACAATCACACGAGCCGTAAAAGCAAGAAGCTTCGCGTAACGCTGCCCCTTCTAGAACTTGCTCACTTCTATTAATAAGCGGAAACATGCTCACCAATGAATGTCATTCTTTGCGCAAAAAATAAAAAAGTCAAGTAATTTCCAATATGCAATTAAATTTCAGAAATCGATGCTTTTTCTGCTCTTGATTTAATCTGTTCCAACGTCATCTGCATAGCAATCGGAAAACGCGTAATATCGATATAAACGTTATTTTATTCAGTGTGGCGCGTTGCGCATTTGCAGGAAGGTTTTAGAATAGGCGCATGGTAACCAAGCATGAAGACGGGACAGTAGCGACGCGACAAGAGCAGAAGCTCAAGCCGCCACCCATGTATCAGGTATTTTTACTGAATGACGACTACACTCCAATGGAGTTCGTGGTTGCCATCCTGCAGGAATACTTCCAAAAGGATCGTGAAGCCGCAACCCAGATTATGTTGAAAGTGCATCGCGATGGCAAAGGCATGTGTGGTGTGTATCCTAAAGATATTGCATCCACAAAAGTTGAACTGGTATTAACGCACGCACGCAAAGCGGGGCATCCCCTGCAATGCATGATGGAGGAAGCATGATTGCGCAGGAACTGGAAGTAAGTTTGCACATGGCGTTTGTCGAGGCACGGCAAGCAAGGCACGAGTTCATCACCGTGGAACATCTGCTGCTGGCCTTGCTCGACAATCCGTCGGCAGCGGAGGTGCTGCGCGCATGCGCCGTCAACATCGATGACATGCGCAAGACGCTGACCATCTTCATCGGCGACAACACGCCGACGGTGCCTGGTTCGAATGAAGTGGATACCCAGCCTACCCTGGGCTTCCAGCGCGTCATCCAGCGCGCCATCATGCATGTGCAATCGGCTTCCAACGGCAAGAAGGAAGTCACCGGCGCCAATGTGCTGGTGGCGATCTTCGGCGAGAAGGATTCGCATGCGGTGTATTACCTGCACCAGCAAGGCGTGACCCGTCTCGACGTCGTCAACTTCATTTCGCATGGCGTGCGCAAGGATCAGCAAGCCGACACCCAGAAATCGTCGGAAGGCGCGGAAGAAGTGCAAGCCGAAGGCCAGGCCAAGGAAAGCCCGCTCGACCAGTTCACCCAAAACCTGAACAAGCTGGCCACCGAAGGCAAGATCGATCCGCTGATCGGCCGCGAGTATGAGGTCGAGCGTGTGATCCAGACCTTGTGCCGCCGCCGCAAGAACAATCCCTTGCTGGTCGGCGAAGCCGGCGTCGGCAAGACCGCGATTGCCGAGGGATTGGCATGGCGTATCACGCAAGGCGAGGTTCCCGAGATCTTGCAGAATGCCATCGTCTATTCGCTCGACATGGGTTCGCTGCTGGCCGGCACCAAGTATCGCGGCGATTTCGAGCAGCGCCTGAAAGCGGTGCTCAAGCAACTGAAAGACAGCCCGCACGGCATCCTGTTCATCGATGAGATCCACACCATCATCGGTGCCGGCTCGGCTTCCGGCGGCACGCTGGATGCATCCAATCTGCTGAAACCGGCTTTGTCGAGCGGCCAGCTGAAGTGCATCGGCGCCACCACCTACACCGAATTCCGCGGCGTGTTCGAGAAAGACCACGCGCTGTCGCGGCGCTTCCAGAAGATCGACGTCAACGAACCGACGGTCGAGCAGACCGTGCAGATCCTGCGCGGCCTGAAGTCGCGCTTTGAAGAGCATCACGGCGTCAAGTATTCGGCTTCCGCCCTGACCAGTGCGGCAGAACTGGCGGCGCGTTTCATCAACGATCGCCATCTGCCGGACAAGGCTATCGACGTCATCGACGAAGCGGGTGCGGCGCAACGCATCCTGCCGAAGTCGAAGCAAAAGAAAACCATCGGCAAAGGCGAGATCGAAGACATCATCGCCAAGATTGCGCGGATTCCGCCGCAATCGGTCAACCAGGATGACCGCAGCAAGCTGCAGACCATAGACCGCGATTTGCGCAATGTGGTGTTTGGCCAGGATCCGGCCATCGATGCCTTGGCGTCGGCAATCAAGATGGCGCGTGCCGGGCTCGGCAAGACCGACCGCCCGATCGGCTCCTTCCTGTTCTCCGGTCCGACCGGGGTCGGCAAGACCGAAGTGGCGAAGCAGCTGGCGTTCATCCTTGGCATCGACCTGATCCGTTTCGACATGTCGGAATACATGGAGCGCCATGCGGTCAGCCGCCTGATCGGCGCGCCGCCGGGCTATGTCGGTTTCGACCAGGGCGGTCTGCTGACCGAAGCCGTAACCAAGAAGCCGCATGCCGTGCTGCTGCTGGATGAAATCGAAAAAGCCCATCCGGACATTTTCAACATCCTGTTGCAAGTGATGGATCACGGTGCATTGACTGACAACAACGGCCGCAAGGCGGACTTCCGCAATGTGATCATCATCATGACCACCAATGCCGGTGCGGAAAGCCTGCAGAAGCGTTCGATCGGCTTCACCGACAAGAAGGAAGCCGGCGACGAGATGGCGGATATCAAGCGCATGTTTACGCCTGAGTTCCGCAACCGCATCGACTCCATCATCAGCTTCCGCGCACTCGATGAAGAAGTCATCCTGCGCGTGGTCGACAAGTTCCTGATGCAGCTGGAAGAACAGTTGCACGAGAAAAAAGTGGAAGCGGTGTTTACCGAGAACTTGCGGAAATTCCTGGCCAAGAAGGGTTTCGATCCATTGATGGGCGCGCGGCCGATGTCGCGCCTGATCCAGGACATGATACGCAAGGCGCTGGCCGACGAACTGTTGTTCGGCAAGCTGGTGACCGGTGGCCGCGTGACCGTGGATCTCGACGACAAGGAACAGATCAGCCTCGACTTTGCCGAGAAAGACAGCTCCACGCCGTCTGCTCCCGAGGAAACGGTGGAAGTGGAGTAAGCCTTCCCTGACCTGAGTCAGCGGCAGTAAAGCAAAAAGCCTGAACCATGCAAGTGATTCAGGCTTTTTTATCGCCGGGTGCAAATTCTGCTTACGGCTGGATGACAGCGCCGCTGGCCTGTTTCGCCTGGATGTCCGCCACGGCTTGCTGGATCGCGCTGATGCGATAGTCGGTGGCGGGGTGGATCGCGGTATAGCCGTTCAGGACTGTCGCCGGATACTGGGTCGCCAGCCGTTGCCAGAAGGCTGCTGCGTTGTCGACCTTGTAGCCGGCGCGCGCCACCATGTACAGCGACAGTTTGTCGGCAGCCACGTCCAGCTGCTGCGGATAGGGCTTGACGCCGGCCGCGCCGCTCAGCGAGGTGGTGTCGGGACGCAGGCGGATCAGGTTGTCGATGACGCCGGTCATGGTCGCCGTGTTGCGCTGGCGTGAAGCATGGGTCAGCGAGTTGTGCGCCATTTCCTTGGCGATCACCAGCGCCAGTTCGTCGTCGTTCTGGGTAAATTTCATCATGCCGGCGCTGACCAGCACGCGGCGGCCGTCGGCATAGCTGATCACATTGTCGGTGTTGCCGAGTTCGATGCCGAAGGCGCAGGCACGGGTCAGCGGCACGTTCATGGTCTGGTTGCCGCCGTTACGGGCAACCGTGACCTTGATATTGTTGCGGCCGTTGACCAGCGGGCCAAGCATCAGCGCGGTCTGGCGTTCCGCATCGGCGCCAACCGGCACCGGCTTGTCCTGTATCGCCACCAGCAAGTCGCCGCGCTGCAGGCCGACTTTGGCGGCGCCGCTGCCGGCCAGCACGCCGGTGATCTGCAACTGGTCGGTCAAGCCGAGAGAGGAAGCCGCGGCGATGAATTCCGCGGTAAAGGAGTATTTGGTTTTTGCAGTAAAACCAAGCAGGTTGCGCGCATTGTTCCGGCACAACAGCGCATTATTTACCAGCAAGGGCGCTGCAACGTCGTACAGCCGGTCTTGCAGGGCAATCAAGGATTTCAGTTCAGCCTGTTGCGGCGGCACTACCACTGCGGCCGGCGGCGGCGTCACCGGGGTCGCCGGTTTCACGATGCCGGGCGGGATGGTTTCCGTGGTGCTGCAGGCCGCCAGCAATACCAGCGGCAAAGTCACCGCGGCATAGCGTTTGAAGCCATGCCATGCGGGAGCGTTGGTCAATCTCATTATTTTCTCCATCAATGTTTTCCGGTGCTGCCAAAGCCGCCTGCGCCGCGTTCGCTGCTCTCGAAATCGGCTACGACATTAAAACGGACACGCGCTACCGGCACAATCACCAGCTGCGCCAGCCGTTCCATGGGATTAAGGGTAAATTCGGTCTGCCCGCGGTTCCAGGTGGATACCATCAGCTGACCCTGGTAATCAGAGTCGATCAGGCCCACCAGGTTCCCCAGCACGATGCCATGTTTGTGGCCAAGGCCGCTGCGTGGCAGGATCATGGCGGCGTAGGCCGGATCGCCGATGTGAATCGCCAGGCCGGTCGGAATCAGATGGGTTTCGCCGGGTTTGATCGTCAGCGGCGCGTCCAGGCAGGCGCGCAGGTCCAGGCCGGCACTGCCTTCGGTGGCGTAGGCTGGCAGTTGGTCTTGCATGCGCGGGTCGAGAATTTTGACGTCGATGTTATTCATGGAATTTGGTAACAATCTGTAAAGTAAAAATAAAGCGGCAAGCTGAGCAAATGAAAAAGCGGGACAGGAACTTGTCCGCCAAGTGCTTGCATGTAAAGCCGATTCTGGTTTTTGCTGCGCGGCGCCGGTAAACAATCGGCGTCGCGCGGATGCTAAAGATGCAGTCTATTTGCCGAGACGGGTTGCGATGGCGGCGATCAGCTGGCGCGCCAGTTCCTGCTTGCCGGCACGCGCCAGTTCAGTATGTCCGCCCGCGTCAAACAATACCAGTTGATTATCGTCTTTGCCAAAAGTGTCATGGCCGATATTCCCGACCAGCAGCGGCACATTTTTCCGGATGCGCTTGGCCTCGCCATATTGCAGCAGGTTCTCCGATTCGGCGGCAAAGCCGACACAGTACGGTGGTTTTGGCAGCGCCGCAACTGTTGCCAGAATATCGGGGTTTTGCTCGAACACCAGTTGCGGGGCGCTGCCGTCGGCATTCTTCTTCAATTTCTGGCTGCTGGCATTGGCTACGCGCCAGTCTGCCACCGCCGCCACGGCGACGAAAATATCGGTGCCGCTTTGTGCCGCCATTTGCGCCATCACGATGTCATGCATTTGCTGTGCGGTCTGGATGCCGATGCGGCGTACGCCATACGGCGTGGCGAGCGCGGTCGGGCCGGATACCAGCGTCACTTCGGCGCCGGCTTCGTAAGCTGCGCGCGCTACGGCATAACCCATTTTGCCGGAGGACAGGTTGGTGATGCCGCGCACAGGGTCGATCGGCTCGAAAGTCGGGCCGGCAGTGACCAGCACGCGCTTGCCTTTGAGGAGTTTGGGCTGGAACGCGGCGATCACTTCCGCCAGCAGCTCATGGGCTTCCAGCATGCGGCCCATGCCGACTTCGCCGCAAGCCTGTTCGCCGGCGTCGGGGCCGAGCAGCTGGATGCCGTCTGCCTGCAGTTGCGCCAGGTTGCGCTGAGTGGCCGGGTTCTGCCACATCTCGACGTTCATGGCGGGCGCCACCAGCAGCGGCACGGTGGCGGGACGGGCGACGCACAGAGTCGACAACAAGTCGTCGCAAGCGCCATGCGCCAGCTTGAAAATGAAATCGGCGGAGCAGGGCACGATGACGATGGCGTCGGCGTCGCGCGTCAGGTCGATATGCGGCATGTTATTACCGATGCGGGCGTCCCACTGGTCGGTAAACACCGTCTTGCCGGACAAGCCCTGCATGGTGACCGGGGTAATGAAGTGGGTTGCCGCCGCCGTCATCACTACCTGCACCGAGGCGCCGGCCTTGATCAGCGCGCGCGTGAATTCGGCCGCCTTGTAGCAGGCGATGCCGCCGGTCAGCCCCAGCACGATTTTTTTGCCAGCGAGATCCATGTCAGCTCCTGGAGTCATACGTCAATTATCTGCTTGTTTGCTTACTTACTTGCTTACTTACTTACTTGCTTACTTACTTGCTCACTTGCTTACTTATTGTTTACGCGGCGCAATTCATCAATCACGAACAATACCGCACCGACGCAGATCGCGCTATCGGCGATATTGAAAGCCGGCCAGTGCCAGTTGCGCACATAGATGTCGAGAAAGTCGATTACGTGGCCGTAGGCGATACGGTCAATCACGTTGCCGATGGCGCCGCCCAGGATCAGCGCCAGCGCGGTGCAGAACATGCGCTGGCCGGCATGCCGCTTCAGCAAGAAGGTAATGAACAGCGCGGCGGCAATGCCGAGCGCGGTGAACAGGTAGCGCTGCCAGCCGGATTCGGTCGACAGAAAACTGAAGGCGGCGCCCTTGTTATACACCAGCACCAGGTTGAAGAAAGACGTGACCGCCAGCGATTCGCCATAGCTGAACAGGCGCACGATGGTGATCTTGGTCAGCTGGTCGAGCACCAGCACCAGCGCGGCGATCGCCAGCCATGGCGCCAGGCCGTATTTCGAAGAGGTGGTGGAGATAGGTGAGGAGCGTTTTTTGGTAGCCATGGGGAATTTGTCAGTTTTCAGCAATGTGGCGGTAAAGTGCGCAGCTCACAGGATCGCAGGACGATCGCTGTGAGCCGCGCAGGATTGATGCAATCAGGCTAACTCATCATGGTTCAGGCGACATGCCGCTGTTCGCCCTTGCCAAACAGGTTGGCGACGCAGCGTCCGCACAGGCCCGGATGTTCAGGATGACTGCCGACATCGGCGCGGTAGTGCCAGCAACGCTCGCATTTTTGCTGGGTCGACGGTGTCACCAGGATCGCTTCTTCTGCTTCGCTGGCGACTTCGGAAACGCTGGCGCTGGAAGTGATCAGCACAAACTTGAGGTCGTCGCCGAGGCTGGTCAGCAGCGCGTACTTGGCCGCCGTAGCTTTGATCTCGACTTCCGCCTGCAAGGAGGAGCCGATGCCGCCGGCGACCCGTACTTCTTCCAGCTGCTTGGTGACGTCGGCGCGCACTGCGCGCACGGCATTGAATTTTTCGATCAGGGCCGCGGCGCCGTCGATTTCCGGCAGCGTGTAATAGGTCTGCGTGAAAATGGTTTCATCGCTGGCGGCGAATGCTTCCGGGCTGGCGAAGAAGGACCAGGCTTCTTCCGCCGTGAACGACAGCGTTGGCGCCATCACTCGCAGCAGCGCCTGAGTGATATGCCAGATCGCGGTCTGCGCCGAACGTCGTGCAGCTGAGCTGACGCCGCTGGTGTACAGACGATCCTTGAGGATATCCAGGTAGAATCCGCCCAAGTCTTCCGAGCAGTACATCTGCAGTTTCGAGATCACCGGATGGAATTCGTAAGTCTCGTAATGATTCAGGATATCGGCCTGCAGCTGCGCCATGCTGGCGATCGCATAGCGGTCGATTTCCAGCAGCTCGGCGATCGGCACCGCATCGGTCGCCGGATTGAAGTCCGAGGTATTCGCCAGCAGGAAACGCAGGGTGTTGCGGATGCGGCGATACGATTCCGTCACGCGCTTCAAGATCTCTTCCGAGATAGTGATTTCGCCGGAATAATCGCTGGAAGCAACCCACAGGCGCAGGATTTCCGCGCCCAGCGAGTCCGCCACTTTTTGCGGTTCGACGCCGTTCTTCAGCGATTTCGACATCTTGCGGCCTTCGCCATCCACCACGAAACCGTGCGTCAGCAGGGCGTTGTAGGGCGCGCGGCCGTTCAGCATGGCCGAGGTCAGCAAGGACGAATGGAACCAGCCGCGGTGCTGGTCCGAACCTTCCAGGTAGAGGTCGGCCGGGAATTGTAGCTGGCTGGCGTGCGAGCCGCGCAGCACGGTCTGGTGGGTCGAACCGGAGTCGAACCAGACGTCCAGCGTGTCCTTGTTCTTGACGTAGTTGTCGGCGTCGTCGCCCAGTAGTTCCTTAGGATCCAGTGCCTGCCATGCTTCGATGCCGTGCTGTTCGACGCGCTGGGCGATCTGCTCCAGCAGTTCCGGCGTGCGCGGATGCAGCTGGCCGCTTTCCTTGTGCACGAAGAATGCCATCGGCACGCCCCATTGGCGCTGGCGGGACAAGGTCCAGTCAGGACGGTTGGCGATCATGCCATGCAGGCGCGCCTTGCCCCAGCTCGGGAAAAACGCGGTGTCGTCGATCGCTTGCAGCGCGGTGGCGCGCAGGCTGGCGTGGCCATCGGTCGGCAGGTTGTCCATGCTGGCGAACCACTGCGAAGTGGCGCGATAGATGATCGGCGACTTATGGCGCCAGCAATGCATGTAGCTGTGGTCGAACATGACCAGCTTGAACAGCGCACCGGCTTCTTCCAACTTGCTGCAGATCGGCTTCGAGGCTTCCCAGATGGTCATGCCGGCAAAGAACGGCAGCCAGGAGGCAAACTTGCCATCACCCATGACCGGGCTGATGATGTCGTCGTCCTTCATGCCGTGCGCTTTGCAGGAGATAAAGTCTTCGATGCCGTAGGCGGGCGCCGAGTGCACGATACCGGTGCCGCTGTCGGTCGTCACGTAGTCACCCAGGTAGACCGGCGACAAACGATCATAGCCCGGATCGGTAGCGGCCAACGGGTGCTTGAAATTGATCAGCGACAGCGCTTCGCCCTTGCAAGTGGCGATGACAGTGCCTTCCAGGCCGAAACGCTGCAGCGAATCCGCCACCAGGTCCTGCGCCAGGATCAGCAGCAGCGGCTCGCCGTTGCGCACCGTCTGCACCAGCGCGTAGTCGACTTCCGGATGGACGTTGAGCGCCTGGTTGGACGGGATGGTCCATGGCGTCGTGGTCCAGATCACCACATAACCCTTGTCGGTCGGCAGCGCCGGCAGGCCGAAGGCCGTAGCCAGCTTGGCCGGTTCGGCAAATGGGAAGCCGACGTCGATCGACGGGTCGCGCTTGTCTTGGTATTCCACTTCCGCTTCCGCCAGCGCCGAGCCGCAGTCGAAACACCAGTTGACCGGCTTTAGGCCGCGGTACACATAGCCTTTTTCCAGGATGGTGCCGAGCGCGCGCAACTCATCGGCTTCGTTGCCGAAGGCCATGGTCAGGTAAGGATTGTCCCATTCGCCCAGCACGCCGAGACGGATGAAGTCTTTGCGCTGCAGGTCGATCTGTTCGTTGGCGTAGGCACGTGCCTTGGACTGTACTTCCGCCACCGGCAGGTTCTTGCCGTACTTCTTTTCGATCTGGATTTCGATCGGCATGCCATGGCAATCCCAGCCCGGCACGTAAGGCGCATCGAAGCCGGCCATGTTGCGGGCCTTGACGATCATGTCCTTGAGGATCTTGTTGACGGCGTGGCCGAGGTGGATCTCGCCATTGGCATACGGCGGGCCGTCATGCAGGATGAATTTCGGCCGGCCCTTGGACGCCTTGCGGATCCGTTCGTAGACTTTCTTTTCCTGCCATTGCTTGACCCATTGCGGCTCGCGCTTGGCGAGATCGCCGCGCATGGGGAATGGCGTCTCGGTCATGTTGACCGGGTATTTACTCTGCGGCTTAGCTTGCTTGGCCGGCTTGGTGTTCTCTGGTTTGCTGGTCTGGTCGGACATAATTTTCTTTAATGGAATTCAGTGGGGCCTGCTAGGGCAGGCATAACGCAAGCAGCGATAAGTGTCGAAGGCAGCGTCAAATTCGATCGGTAGCCGCAGTCGGCGCACGCGAGGCGACGGCGGTTGTACTCTCATGCTGGCGGAAATACGCCCGCGCATTGTCGACGTCGCGCTCGATGGCTGCGGTCAGGGTCGGCAGGTCGACATATTTTTCTTCGTCGCGCAGTTTCTGCAAAAATTCGACCTGGATCAGCTTGCCGTAGCAATCGCCGCTGAAATCGAGCAGATAGCTCTCCAGTAGCACTCGGCCGCTGTCATCGACGGTAGGACGCACGCCGATGCTGGCGACGGCCGGCAAAGGCTGTTCCGCCAGGCCATGCACTTTCACCACGAAAATCCCCGACAGCGCCGGCAGCTTGTGGCTGACGCGCAGGTTCAGGGTAGGGAAGCCGATCGTGCGGCCAAGCTTCTTGCCATGCACCACGTGACCCGAGATCGCATACGGATGGCCCAGCAGCGCCCGCGCATGGACAAAATCGCCGGCCGCCAGCGCAGCTCTCACGGCCGATGAAGAAACCCGTGCGCCTTGATTCATCACGGTCGGCAAGGTTTCAACTTGGAAGCCGTATTTCTTGCCGGCTTCGATTAGGGTATCGATATTGCCGGCGCGGCGCGAACCGAAGCAGAAATCTTCGCCCACCATCAGCCATTTCACGTGCAAGCCCTCGACCAGCACTTTTTCGATGAAGTCCTGCGGCGACATGGCGGCGAAACTGGCGTTGAAGTGTTCGACGATGACGCGGTCGATGCCGGCTTGGGACAGCGATTGCAGCTTGTCGCGCAGGTTGGCGACGCGGGTCGGCATATTGCCCGGCTGGCCGGCACGCTGTGCAAAGAACTCGCGCGGGTGTGGTTCGAATGTCATCACCGCCGCATCCAGCCCCAGTTCGGTGGCTGCCTTGCGGACGTGCGCGAGCAGCACCTGATGGCCGCGATGAACGCCATCGAAGTTGCCGATAGTGAGCGCGCAAGGGGCGCGCGATTCGGCGTTGGGAAGTCCGCGAAATACCTTCATTGAAGTGACCGGAATATTTGTTGCAAAACCTTGGATTATAAATGCTTTCGGGAGCTTACCCGCGCCAGGAAGATGATCTGGGCCCGATTGCACGATTTAAAATTGGCAAAATGGCTATTTTTACAGCGTTTACCGCATTGCGCCATTTTTACATAAGGATGGCGTGCGGGGTTGGATTCTGGCCGCCCATAAAAAAATCGCTCCGAAGAGCGATTTTTATCAAGCGATAAAGCTTTCAGGCAGATCAGGCCTGCTTGTTGCCGCCCAGCAGTCCGCCCAGCAAGCCGCCCAGGTCGAGGCCGCCGGCGCCGGCTGCGGGAGCCTGGCCATTCGGCGTCAGCTTGTCGACCAGGCCTGGCAGGATTTCCGACAGATGGCCGGCTGCTTCTGTTGGTGAAATGCCGGCTGCTGTCGCCAGTTCTTGCAGGTGGCCGTTGCCCAGCGCCTGTTGTACCTGATCCGGCGAAATCGCCTGATTCTGGCCGTTGCCGATCCACGACTGCACAACCGAGCCCAGGCCCGCACCTTCGAGTGCGCTGAGGAGGCCGCCGCCGGCGCCCGCAGTCTGGCCTGCGCCTGCGCCGCCGCTTTGCAGCGCCTTCAGCAGCAATGGCACCGCAGCTGCGATCAACATGGCTTTCGGATCATTCGATTGCTGCTGGCCGCCACCGAGGATGCCGCCTAACGAATCCAATAGTCCCATAATATTCTCCTGAGTAAATAATGCGATAAGCCGAGAAGGCTGTTTTCCAGCTTGTGGAAAACACAAGCTGGCTATAAAGCAAATAAGCAGAGTGATACTACAACGAGGCAAGAAATTTGAGTAGCTGGACAAAGAAAACGATTGTGTCTTGGCATCCATTTTCATTTTAGCCAGAGTTTTTATCTTTGCTTAGATCAATTTGTAGCAACCATAGAAAAGCCGTGCCTGCGGGCCCTGCTGCCCCTACATTTCACCCCAGATCGCATTGATCGCCGCCAGCGCCGCCAGGCCGGCAGTTTCGGTGCGCAGGATCCGTGGTCCCATCGACAACATCAGCGCCCCCTGGCTGCAGGCCAGGTTCTCCTCCGCTTCAGTGAAGCCGCCTTCCGGGCCGATCAGCAGCGCCAGCGCCTGCGGCGGCTGATGGCGGGCCCAGTCGGACAGCGATTGCTCGCCGCGTGGCGACAGCAGGATGCGCTTATGCAGGTCTTGCTGCTGCGCCCAGTCGTTGAAAGGACTGAGGGTGGACAGGGTAGGCAGGCGATTGCGTCCGCTTTGTTCGGCAGCAGCGACAATCACTGCTTGCCAGTGGCTCTGCTTTTTCTCGGCGCGCTCGCTGTTGAGGCGCACCACGCAGCGCTGCGCCGCCAGCGGCTGGATCGCGGCGACGCCCAGCTCGACGGCTTTTTCGATGATCCAGTCCAGCTTGGAGGATTCCGGCAGCGCCTGCGCCAGCGTGATGGCGTACGGCAGTTCGGCCTCGCGCGGGGAAAAAGTCTTGATCTCGACGCTGACGCGCTTTTTTTCGATGCTGCTGATGGTGGCGGTGTATTCGCCGCCGGCGCCGTTGAACAGCGTGATGGGCGCGGCCGGCCCCAGGCGCAGCACCAGCAGATGATGGGCGACCGCATCCGGCAGCGCCAGCAACTGGCCGATTTCGAGTGGACTTGAGACGTAAAAACGCGGCATGTAGGAAGGTTTCTTTAATTTCTTTAGTTAATATTAATAAGTCATGCAGGCGGCATTCAAGATGCCCAGCCCAAGGCTGACTGTACCAAGAAAGAGGCCGGATGCGATCTTGTTTTCAGGAATATCCGCCACCAGCGTCGGCAGCAGCAGCCTGACAATCAGGAAAGCCAGCAGTTGCACCACCAGCGCCACTACACCCCACACCAGCATGTCGAGCAGGTTGATGCTGTTCGAAATGGCCGATGCCAGCGGTACGATATAGCCGAGCAGGGCGCCTGCCAGGCTGGCGGCTGCGGCGTTATTGCCGGCGCGGATCAAGGCCAGTTCATGATAGGGCGTCATAAAAATATACACCACGAAAAAGACGCCGACCAGCAGCAGCGCCAGGCCAAAGTGGGACAGGAAGGCCGGCAGGCCGACGGGGAGAAAGGCTAGGTTCATAGGATCAATGCTCCTGGTAACGAGGGTGGATATGCTGTGTAGCGCTGATTGAATCTGATCGGATCGCGGATAGATGCTTAATCAATCGACAAAATAGTGCGGGATGAAGCGGCTGGTGTCCTTGGTGATCAGCGAGACGTCTTCGCGGAGGCCGATGCCGGCCGGCGCATCGCCCACTACCCACGAGCCGATCGAGGTGTAGGCCGGGGTGATGCCGTCGTCGAATTTCGGCTGCGGCGCAAACGCCTGGTAGATATAGCCTTCGGCGCCATACTGCCCGGGTTGATGATGGACTTCGCCGCCGGCATAAATCGTGATGTTTTCGCCTTCGCGCGAATACAGCGGCTTCTTGACGAAATCGCCGCTGATGCGCCAGGCATCGAAAAACGCCGGCAGCAGATTGGGATGTCCTGGAAACAGTTCCCACAGCACGGGCAGGATAGCCTTGTTCGACAGCACCATCTTCCAGGCCGGCTCGACCAGGCGCAGCGGCCGCGCCAGCAGATGCTCGGCAAACGCTTCGCGGCACAGCCATTCCCAGGGATAGAGCTTGAACAGGTTGGCTATCTTGCTGTCGTGGTCGTCGACGAATTCCGTGTGCTGCGCATCCCAGCCGATGTTCTCGATCGCCAGCTGCTTGGTGGCGAAGCCGGCCTGGACCGCGGTGTCGCGGAGATAGGCCAGGTTGCCTTCGTCTTCTTCATGGCCGCCGATGCAGGCAAAATGCAGCAGGCCTTTGCATTGATGGTTGCTGGCCAGGGTTTGCCACTGGGCGATCAGTTTTTCATGCAGCGAGTTGAACTGGTCTGCCTGCGGAAAAACGTCCTGCAGCCAGTACCATTGCGCCACGCTGGATTCCACCAGGCCGGTCGGCGTATCGGCGTTATATTCCAGCATCTTGGGCGCGCCCTGGCCGTTCCAGGACAGGTCGAAGCGACCGTAAAGCGAAAATTCCTTGTCGCGCCAGCTTTCTTCCACCAGCGCCCAGAACGGTTGCGGAATGGCGAACTGCGCCAGGCGCTCCTTGGCGATCACGTGCTCGACCGCCTGCAGCGCCATCTGGTGCAATTCGCTGGTGGCGTCTTCCAGGGTATCGATCTGTGCCGTGGTAAAGCGGTAGGCGTAGCGCTCATCCCAGTACAGATCGTCGATCGAATGATAGGTAAAACCGAGCGCTTCGAATTGTTCTTGCCAGTTGGCGCGCGGCGTCAGGCTTTCGCGGATCATGCTTAACCGCCGGCCGAGGAAATGTGGGCGCCGCCAAAACCGCCGCGCGATACGCTGCGGGCCACCGAGTGGTTGCTCTCGCCGCCGGCGAAGCCGAGGCTGCTGCCGCCGCTACGGACGCTGCGCTGGGCGCCGGCGCGATCGTCGGCATCGTAGCTCGGGCCGTAATAGCGGCCGAAGTAAGCACCGCCGTGGCCACCACCTGAGCCGCCATTCGAGCTGTTGTTTGAGTTGATCCCTGTCGCCGGCTGACACAGTTCCGGCCGCTCCCAGTCTTTCCTGCAATCTTCCTGGCTGGCATATTCGTCGCGCGCCTGGCGCGGGGTGCATCCTGCCAGCAAGGTCGACGCCGCTAGCACCAGCGGCACGGCGCGGCTCTTCCTGGATGACAATGGGGAGGATTCCAGGGTTTGCTTCAAAAGACCGGTGGTTGGCAAAACGCTCTCCCTATCAGGTAACGATGAAATTCCAGCAACAAACTAAGCGCCCAGATTTTGCACGAAATTCGGCAAGGCGAATAGTGCCGGATGGACATTTTCGTTGTAGTACTGCAAATCAGCCAGTGCCCGCTCTTGCATGCGGATGCCGATGACCTTGCTATCCAGCTGGCGCGGATCAAGCGTATCGCTGGCTACCGCCATGCCCCACAGCGCGCCATACAGCGGCACATGGACGGTGTAAGGGCTGACCTGCCGGAACACCTCGCCGAGACGCCGGCGCAACTGGCCGAAGCGTTGCGGATGATGGAAGGGACTGCCGAGATGCATCACCAAGGCGCCGCCGGGAGCGAGCACGGTACGGCATGCCTGCAGGAATTCCTGGGTATAGCAGTCTGCCGCCAGCGTGCTGCCGTCGGCCGCTTGCGGATCGGTCAGGTCCAGCAGGATCAGGTCATACAGCTGATCTGCCAGCGGCGCCTGCGCTGCAGCCATGACAAAGGCAAAGCCGTCACGCGCAACGTGCTGTACCCGCGGATCATCCAGGGCGCCGCGGTGGATTTGCTGAAGGTGCGTGCGCGCCAACTGGATCACGAGGGGATCGATTTCGCACAGCGTGATGTGTTCGATTGACGGATGCTTGAGCAATTCCTCGCTGCTGCCGCCATCGCCGCCGCCGACAATTAGCGCCCGCCGCGGCTGCGGATGGCTGAGGGCGGCCGGATGCACCAGGCATTCGTGGTAGAAGAACTCGTCGCGTTCGGAGGTCATGAAGGCGCCGTCCAGCCGCATCACCTTGCCGAATTCGGCGGAGTCGGCGATTTCGATGCGCTGAAACGGCGATTCGGTCTGCACTAGCGGCGGCGCTAAAGCGGTGCCGTAGGCGCTATGAGGGGTCAACTGTTCCAGCGCCAGGGTCTGGCCGTTGGCGCCGTTGCCGCGCTGCAGACGCTGGGTCTGCCACCTGGTCGCGGCAAAGCCGGCGATCAGCGCCTGCAGCAGGCCGCTGGCCTTGGCGCTGTTGTCCTCTGTGAAATTGCAGACATACACATCCAGCGTTACTGCCTGGCGTTCGGGCCAGGTATGCACCGCCAGGTGCGACTCCGCCAGCAGCAGGGCGCAGGTGACGCCGGCGGCGCTGCCGTCGGCGGCTTGGAACGGGTGGAATTTTTCACCGACGATGGTGAGCCCGGCGCGCCGGGTCTGGGTCAGTACAAATTCCCGCAATAAGGCCGGGTCGAGCAGCAGGCCCGGAGCGCAGCGGCAGTCGTAGCAATCTGCCGTGAGATGTAAACCTTGCATGGTCTGTTCAATGAAAAAGAAGTCCGGAGGAATGAAATGGATATGAAAATGCCAATAAATCCACATAATCCATATCCGATGCGCTTGCTCGCCAGCGGCGTTGCGGCAGCATTTTACTGCCGCGGATGGGGAGAAATGCGCTGATTTGAACCGGTATCGACTGCATTTTGGTAAAATATCGGCCTTTGTGGCTGTTCTGGCAGCCGGCGCCCGCCGCTCCGGATGACTGACATGCACACTAACCAGTTTTCAACCGTTGCCTACCGCTCACACCATGACTTCCACACTTCCGACTACCAAGATGGCCAATGCAATCCGCGCACTGGCAATGGACGCTGTACAAAAAGCCAATTCCGGCCATCCCGGCATGCCGATGGGCATGGCGGAAATCGCAGTCGCCTTGTGGGCCAAGCACTACCGTCACAACCCGGCCAATCCGCACTGGTTCAACCGTGACCGTTTCGTCTTGTCGAATGGCCATGGCTCGATGCTGCAATATGCCTTGCTGCACCTGACCGGCTACGACCTGCCTATGGACGAGATCCGCAATTTCCGTCAGATGCATTCGAAGACGCCAGGCCATCCGGAAGTCGATGTCACACCAGGGATTGAAACCACTACCGGCCCGCTCGGCCAGGGCTTGACCAATGCGGTCGGCATGGCGCTGGCGGAAAAGCTGCTGGCGGCGGAATTCAACCGCGGCGAACTGGCGATTGTCGATCACTACACTTACACTTTCGTCGGCGACGGCTGCCTGATGGAAGGCATCTCGCACGAAGCCTGTTCGCTGGCCGGCACGCTGCGCCTGTCGAAGCTGATCGCGCTGTATGATGATAACGGTATCTCGATCGATGGCCATGTTGAAGGCTGGTTCAAGGACGACACCCCGAAGCGTTTCGAAGCCTACGGCTGGAACGTCATCCGCGCCGTCGACGGTCACAATGTGGAAGCCGTCAGCGCCGCCATCCATCAAGCCAAGCTGTCCGACAAGCCAACCCTGATCTGCTGCAAGACTGTGATCGGCAAGGGTTCGCCTAACCTGGCCGGCACCGACAAGGTGCACGGCGCAGCATTGGGCGACAAGGAAATCGCCGCCGTGCGTGAAGCGCTG
Source organism: Collimonas pratensis (assembly GCF_001584185.1). Classification (GTDB taxonomy): domain Bacteria; phylum Pseudomonadota; class Gammaproteobacteria; order Burkholderiales; family Burkholderiaceae_D; genus Collimonas; species Collimonas pratensis. The sequence goes on from NZ_CP013234.1 coordinate 1,260,837, forward strand.
GGCTGGACTTCCGCCCCGTTTGAAATCCCGGCCGACGTCTACGCGGCATGGGACGCCAAGCCGCAAGGCCAGCAATTCGAAGGCGACTGGAATGCCTTGTTTGCCGCTTACACCGCCGCGCATCCGCAGCAGGCAGCCGAATTCACCCGCCGCATGAAGGGTGAGCTGCCAGGCAATTTCGAGCAGACAGTGAGCGCATACATTGCCACTTGCGTCGAGAAAAAAGAAACCATCGCCACCCGCAAGGCCAGCCAGAATGCGATCCAGGCGCTGGCGCCGGTGCTGCCGGAATTCCTCGGCGGTTCGGCCGACCTGACCGGTTCCAACCTGACCAACTGGAAAGAAAGCGTGGCAGTGCGCGCTGACCAGCCGGGCAACCACATCAATTACGGCGTGCGCGAATTCGGCATGAGCGCGATGATGAACGGCATTGCCCTGCATGGCGGCTACATCCCGTTCGGCGCGACTTTCCTGACCTTCTCCGATTACAGCCGCAATGCCTTGCGCATGGCAGCGCTGATGAAGATCCGTTCGATCTTTGTCTTCACCCATGATTCCATCGGCCTGGGCGAAGATGGCCCGACCCACCAGTCGGTGGAACACGTTTCCAGCCTGCGCCTGATTCCGCAGCTGGATAACTGGCGTCCATGCGATACGGTTGAATCGGCCGTGGCATGGCAGCAGGCAGTGCAGCGCAAGCACGGTCCTAGCACTTTGATTTTCTCGCGCCAGAACCTGCAATACCAGGAACGCGATGCAGCGCAGATCGCCAATATCCAGCGCGGCGCCTATATCTTGAAAGATGCGCCTGACGCCAAGGCGATCCTGATCGCTACCGGTTCCGAAGTGGAGCTGGCGATGCAGGCAGCGGCAGCGCTGGCTCAGGAAGGCATCGCAGTGCGCGTGGTTTCTATGCCTTGCGCCGACGTCTTCGACCGCCAGGAAGGCGCCTACAAAGCCAGCGTGCTGCAACGCGGCTTGCCGCGCGTGGCGATCGAAGCCGGCGTGACGGCGTTCTGGCACAAATATGTCGGCCTGGAAGGCGCGGTGGTCGGTATCGACACTTTCGGCGAATCGGCCCCGGCTCCTGTGCTGTTCAAGCATTTCGGCTTCACCGTTGAAAACGTCGTGGCCAAGACCAAGCTGGTACTGGCATGAATCTGAGAGCTGCCAGAGCGATCCGCAAGATGGACATTGCCAACATTGTTGGCGATGTCGTCATCCGTCGCGCCACCGTCGACGATGCCGGGGTGATTGCGGCGGTGCGTATCGATAGCTGGCGCACCACTTATCGCGGCATCATTCCGGACGATTACCTGGACGGCATGAAGATCGAAGACAGCACAGCCATCTGGAGTCGCATCTTGTCGGCGACTTCGAACGCCGCCAATGTCTTCGTGGCCGAGGTCGACGGCGAGGTGCTGGGCTTCGCTGCCGGCATGACGCTGGCTGAATCCAAGCTTGGCTTCGACTCCGAGCTGTCGGCGATCTACCTGGAGCCTTCGGTGCAGCGCGCCGGCATCGGCCGTAAGCTGGTGGCCCATGTGGCTGCGGCACTGGCCAGCGCCGGCGCCAACAACATGCTGGTATGGGTGCTGGCGGATAACCGCCCGGCACGGCAGTTTTACGAAATGCTGGGCGCCGAGCTGCTGACCGAGCAGCCGTTCAACTGGGATGGGCTGGATTTGCAGGAAGCCGGCTATGGCTGGCGTACCATCAGAGTCAATTGAAACGTTCGTGATGAAGTTGCAACAAATTTATTGTTTTTGTTAATACCTTAGGAGAAAACCATGACTATCCGCGTCGCCATCAATGGCTATGGCCGTATCGGCCGCAACATCCTTCGCGCCCATTACGAAGGCGGCAAAAAGCATGACATCGAAATCGTCGCCATCAACGACCTCGGCGACTCGAAGACCAACGCTCACCTGACCCAGTACGATACTGCCCACGGCAAGTTCCCTGGCACAGTGACAGTCGACGGCGACTTCATCGTGGTCAATGGCGACCGCATCAAGGTCCTGGCGCAGCGTAACCCGGCAGAACTGCCATGGGGCGAGCTGGGCGTTGACGTCGTGCTGGAATGCACCGGCTTCTTCACCACCAAGGAAAAGGCCAGCGCGCATATCAAGGGCGGCGCCAAGAAAGTCATCATCTCCGCACCGGGCGGCAAGGATGTCGACGCTACCGTCGTGTTCGGCGTCAACCACGGCGTGCTGAAAGCCAGCGACACCGTGATCTCCAACGCTTCCTGCACCACCAACTGCCTGGCGCCGCTGGTCAAGCCGCTGAACGACAAGATCGGCGTGCTGAACGGCCTGATGACGACCGTCCACTCCTACACCAACGACCAGGTGCTGACAGACGTTTACCACGAAGACTTGCGCCGCGCCCGTTCCGCCACCATGAGCATGATTCCGGCCAAGACCGGTGCCGCTGCAGCGGTCGGCCTGGTGCTGCCTGAACTGAACGGCAAGTTGGACGGCTTTGCGATCCGCGTGCCGACCATCAACGTCTCGCTGGTCGACCTGTCGTTCGTCGCTGCCCGCGACACTACTGTCGACGAAGTCAACGCGATCATGAAAGATGCTTCGGAAAACGGCGCGCTGAAGGGCTTGCTGACGTATAACGTCGAGCCGCTGGTATCGGTCGATTTCAACCACAATCCTGCTTCCTCCAACTTCGATTCGACGCTGACCAAGGTTTCCGGCCGTCTGGTGAAGGTCTCGAGCTGGTACGACAATGAGTGGGGTTTCTCCAACCGCATGCTGGACACCACGGTTGCATTGGTGAACGCCAAGTAAGACCTTGCTTGCAGCTGCATGGTAAAAGCGCCCCGCTCATTAACTGAGCGGGGCGCTTTTCTTTTGGGAGCAATGCGCTATAGTAGGTCATGTTGCGAATAACCTAACCTGATCCGGGAGCCGGCATGACAGTCAGCGCAGATAGCCAGGGCGATTTCGAAACGATTGCCCGCTCGATGACGCCTTCCGATCTGGAAGTCATGCGGGCCTTGCTGGAGTCCGAGCGGATACCGGCGTTTGTGCTCGACGGCGGCATCACCCAGGTGTATTCGCTGCTGGCGGTGGCCACCGGCGGCGCGCGCCTGCAAGTGGCCTCCGAACATGTCGCAGTTGCCCGCCAGATCCTGGCGACCTTCGAGTCTGGGCAGCTGACGCTGGACGATGAAGTGATCGGCGAAGAGCGTCAGGCGGCGCCGGACAAGCGCAGGGGGCGTGCGCTTGTCCTCATGATCATGGGGTTTTTCGGGTTTGTCTGAATGCCTGCTTGCCGGATCAGATGATCTTGAACGTCTGCTCCCATAACTGCTTTACCATAGCGATTTCGCTAGCGATGCGGCTGGGCGCCACGCGCGCCCGTTCTTCTCCCTGCAAACGGCCCTGATGCTGCAGTTTGCGGAATGTCCGGTAAGCGTCGGCCACCGCGCTGGCCAGCGCCGCATCGATCAAGCCCAGTTCCCCACACAGTTTCAGCAGCGCGATGTTGCCGATATCGGCGGTCAGCTGCGGATAGTCGGCGGCATGGCGCAAGATCAGGAATTGCACCAGGAATTCGATATCGATCATGCCGCCGGCGTCATGCTTGAGATCGAAACGCTCGCTGCGATTGGGGTGGGCATCGCGCATCTTCTGGCGCATGTCCAGCACTTCGGCCTGCAGCTTGCCGGCATCGCGCACCTGGCGTAATACTTCCACGCGCAGGGTTTCAAAGCGCTCGCCGATGGCAGCGTCGCCGGCGCAGAAGCGGGCCCGGGTCAGGGCCTGGTGCTCCCACAGCCAGGCCGATTCGCGCTGGTATTTTTCAAACTTGCCGAACGACGACACCAGCAAGCCGCTGGCGCCATCGGGGCGCAGGGCAATGTCGATATCGAACAGGATGCCGGCCGAGGTATGGCTGGTCATCCAGGTGATGAAGCGCTGCGCCAGCTTGGCGTACAGGCCGGGGCCGTCCTGGTCTTCGTCGTCGTACAGGAACACCACGTCCAGGTCGGAGACATAGCCGAGTTCTTTGCCGCCCAGCTTGCCGTAGGCGATCACGGTGAACAGCGGAATCTCACGGTGGCGCGCCGGCATCATGTTCCAGATCGCCTGCACCGTGGCGGCCACCAGGGTATCCGCCAGGCTCGACAGATGATCGGCCAGCGCCTCGATGCTGAGCACACCCTCCAGGTCTTGCGCCAGCAGGCGGAACTGCTGGGCATGATGCATTTCGCGCAGCAAGTCCATCTGGCGCTCGGTGTCACCGGGCGCGGTTTCCAGCTGACGCCGGCATTCCAGGGCAAACGCCGGCCAGTCCGGCGCTGCGTTGAGGCTGCGCGGATCGAGCAGTTCGTCCAGCAGGATAGGATGCTGGGTCAGGTATTTGGCGGCCCAGTCGCTGGCGCTGATCATGCGGATCACGCGGTGCAGGGTAGCCGGATATTCGGTCAGCAGCGCCAGGTAGGCGGCGCGGCGAGCAATCGCTTCGAGAAAATCGAGCAGGCGGTTCAGGGTCGGAAGGTGGCGCTCCGGTTCAGGAATCGCCGCCACCACCGGCAACGCTGCATTGACCAACGCCAGCAGCCGGTTGCGGCTGCTGACCGGGAGGTTCTGCACGCGCGTCGATTGCCAGGTCGTCACCAGCCGCTGCGCTGCCGCCGAGGCGTCGGAAAAGCCGCAATGGGTGAGGACGATGGTGATGGTTTCGTGATTGTCGCTCTCACTCAGGGTGTGCAGCACATTGTCGGCGTCGTCCCAGTCCTGCCCGGCGCTGCGGTCCTGCTGCTTGTCGTTGAAGATATCGGCGAACTGGGCATCGACCAGTGTCCGGTGCTGGTCGAGCACCTGCATTAGGGCCGGCACATCGGCAAAGCCCATGGCCTGGGCGATGATCAGGCAATCCGCGTCATTGGTAGGAAAAGTATGGGTTTGCGCATCGTCCAGGTATTGCAGGCGGTGTTCCAGGTTGCGCAGGAAGTCGTAGGCGGCCAGCAGCTTGTCGACCACTTCGGCGTCGAGCAGGTTCTTGCAAGCCAGGGTGCGCAGCGTGGCGCGGGTCGAGCGGTCACGCAGCTCGCTGTCGCGGCCGCCGCGGATCAGCTGGAATACCTGCGCCAGGAATTCGATCTCGCGAATGCCGCCGCGGCCCAGCTTGACGTTGTTGCTGCGTTCCGGATGCAGCGCTTCCAGGCGTTTCACCTCGGTATGGATCTGCGCGTGCATGGAGCGCATGGCGTCGATCGAACCGTAGTCGAGATAGCGGCGGAATACGAACGGGCGGCTGATATTGGCTAGCGCGGCGATGTCTTCCGTACGGCCGGTAAGGGCGCGCGCCTTGCACCAGGCGTAGCGCTCCCATTCACGGCCCTGGGTCACCAGATAGGTTTCCACCATATTGAAATTGGCCACCAGCGGCCCCGAGGCGCCGTTAGGGCGCAGGGCCATGTCGACCCGGAAGGTGAAGCCGTCTTCGGTGATTTCGGAGAGGGCGCCGATCAGTTTCTTGCCCAGCCGGGTGAAGAACTCGTGATTTGACAAGCTGCGCTGTTCCGCATTGGCCGGCTGGGTGTCGCCATCTTCCGGATAGGCGAAGATCAGGTCGATATCGGACGAAACGTTGAGCTCGCAGCCGCCCAGCTTGCCCATGCCGAGCACGATCAGTTCCTGCGGCTGGCCCGACTCTTCGCCCTGCGGCACGCCGTGCAGCGCCACCATGTCGGCAGTCAGCGCCGCCAGGTGGGTCTGCACTGCAAATTCGGCGAAATGCGTGACCGCGCTGACCACTTCATCGAGGTCGGCGCGGCCGTCTAGATCGCGTTCAATCAGCGTGCATACCAGCAGGTTGCGCAGGCGCCGCATGGCGCGCGGTAACGGCATGCCGGAATCTGTTTCATTTTGTAACAACTGCTTTAGCAGCGCGGGGCTGAGGGTTAACCTTGCGGCTGAGGCCGCCAGCTGGGCAACCCGCTCGGCGCGTCCGGCTTCGGCATTGATCCAGCGCGTATAGAAGCGGGAGGCGGCGGTGCTGCTGATGAGGGATGGAGTCACGGTTCTGAAGGTTAATTGAAGCGAAATGGAAGAAAATCGGCGTCTATAGTGCGCCTTTTTGTTTCTTGGCACTGATCCATGCGAACATATGGGCTGGCAGCTTGTCGAACCTAAACAGCAACATGCGCAGCTTGCCGCACTGGAATCAATCAGATGCTGTCATCTTATTCTACCTTGAGCTCTCTATTTTACCGATTCTGATTGATGTTGGAACAACAACCAAATTTACCGCCGCCAGCTAGCCGACTTGCCGTCTGCTGGCGCGCCGGAATTGCCACTTACAAGCACGTAAACATAGTAACGCACCACTTGCTGGGCGCCTTGCTGAAGTTGCTGATCGTGGCGTACTTCCTGTTTTGCGGGCTGTTTCTGGGTTTGCGCTATGTAGTGCTGCCGAATATTGGCTACTACAAGGCGGAAGTCGAGCAAATCGCCAGCAAGGCCGTGGGCAATCCGATCGTTATCGGCGCGTTGCAAGCCTCCTGGCATGGTTTGCAACCGCACCTGACATTAGATAACGTTGTAATTCACGATAAAAGCGGCCAGGCGGCGCTGACCTTGCCGCAAGTCGCCGCCACCATTTCCTGGCGTTCGCTGCTGGTGGGCAGCGTCAGGCTGGCGGCGCTGGAAATCGACCGGCCGAACCTGCAGATCGAACGCGATGCGCAGGGCAATCTGTTCGTCGGCGGCATCCTGGTCAACTCCAAGGAAAAAAATGACGGCGCCGGCGCCGAATGGCTGCTGGCGCAGCACCGCATCGTCATCCGCAATGGCCAGTTGCGCTGGCGCGACGATCTGCGCAAGGCGCCTGAACTGACCCTGACCAATATCGATCTGGTGCTGCAGAACCGCTGGCGCCGCCATCAGCTGTCGGTGCGGGCGACGCCGCCGGCAGCGTTTGCCGCGCCGCTGGATGTGCGAGCGAATTTCGTCCATCCGGTCTTCGCGCAGAAAACCGCCGACGTCAAGCGCTGGACCGGGACGCTGTATGCCAACCTGCACGATATCGATCTGGCGGTCTGGAAAGATTATTTCGCTTATTTTGATTTCCCGCTGGAACTGACGCAAGGCAAGGGAACGCTGCAAGCCTGGCTCGATCTCGACCACGCCAAGGTGCGCAACTTTACCGCGGATCTGCAACTGAGCAATCTGTCGATGAAGCTGCGGAGTGACCTCGAGCCGCTGGCGCTGGAAAATGTCAGCGGCCGCGTATCCGCGCACGAAGTGCTGGGGCCAGTGCCGCAAAACGATGCGCCGACCTTTGGCGCCAACGGCCATGCGGTCGAACTCACGGACTTTTCCCTGAAGACGGCAGACGGCCTGATGCTGCCGCGCACCACCATCAGTGAATCCTACACGCCGGCACAGGGCAAACTGGCGGAAAAATACACTCTGCAGGCCAAGGCCCTGGACTTGCAGACCCTGGCCAGCTTTGCCCAGCGGCTGCCGCTGACGGCGCCGCAGATCAAGATGATCGACGACTTTGCCCCGCGCGGCCAGTTGCGCGATTTTTCCGCGCAATGGCAAGGTGCGTATCCCGCCATCACTGCCTACACTGCGAAAGGCAGCTTCGAGGGCCTCACCATCAATCCGCAGTTGCCGCGCCCGGCCCAGCCAAAGACCGCCAGCCAGCCTGCCATGGCTGCGGTACCCGCCATTCCCGGCGTCGATAACCTGAGCGGCAGCATCAATGCCAGCCAGGATGGCGGCAGCATCCATCTGGCCTCGGAAAAGATGCAGTTGAACCTGCCCGGATTTTTCGAGGACCCCTTGCTGCCGTTCGACAAGCTGGATATGCAGGCCAGCTGGGTCTTCCAGCAAAAAAATCTGCTGCTGAAAATCGACAGCATGAATTTCCTTCAGGACGGCGTGGCCGGCACGTTATCGGGCAGCCAGCTGTTGCCTTTGCAAGACCGGCATGGCGTCGCACTGGGGGTGATCGACATGAACGCTACCCTGAGCGAATTTGACCTCAAGAAAATCGGCCGCTATCTGCCTATCCACACGCCGGAACACTTGCACGACTGGCTGGTCGGCGCCCTCAAGGAGGGCAGCGCGAAAGACGTCGCCATCAAGATCAAGGGCGACCTGGCCGATTTTCCATTTCGCACCGACACGCCGAACGCCAAGCCGAAGGGCGAATTCAGTGTTGCCGGCAAAATTGTCAACGGCACGCTGGAATATGAACCTGGCCATTTCGGCCAGGACGGCAAGCAACCCTTGTGGCCTTTGCTGGAAAACATAGACGGTACTTTTTCCCTGGAACGTACGCGCTTGCAGATCAAGGCCGTCAGCGCCAAGACGTCGGCGGTCGGCGTCAGCGACGTCACCGCCACGGTGCCGGATCTGTCGTCGCATGACGAGATGCTGCTGATCGACGGCAATGCCGCCGGCGCCCTGCAGGACTTCCTGCAGTTCACCAACAACAGCCCGGTGCTGCACTGGATCGATGGCTTCACCAGCGAATCGCAGGGCAAGGGCAATGCCAAGCTGCAGCTGAACCTGCAGATACCGCTGTCGCATGCGCTCGATACCAAGGTCACCGGCGTCCTCCAGTTCCTGAACAACGACGTGGTCCTGCAAAAAATCATTCCTCCTATCGCCAATGCCACAGGCAAGCTTGAGTTCAATGAAAAGGGCTTTAACCTGAACGGCATCAAGGGCAACCTGCTGGGCGGCCCGGTGCAGGCCAGCGGCGGCACGCAGCCGGATCACCAGACCGTGATCAAGATCGACGGCACTGCCGGCATCGACGGCTTGCGCGCCATGTATCCCTATCCGGCGATGCAAAAACTGCTGTCGCATGCCAACGGCAACACGCGCTACAACGCTACCGTGGCGATTCGCGAGCATCATCCGGAACTGCTGATCGAATCCAGCATGCAAGGCATCGCCCTGGATTTCCCGGAACCGCTGCGCAAGAGCGTCAATGAAGCGATGCCGCTGAAATTCGAGTGGCTGGGGGTTGCTTCCGACGATGCCGCGATCGTTCGCGATGAGCTCAGGCTGGCGCTGGGGTCCGGCATTGTTGCCCGCTATCAGCGGCAAAAGCCGGTCGTCAAGGCTGAAAACAAGGCTGAAAATGGCAGCGTCAATAATGGCGCTGCGCTGGTAAGCAAGGCGGCCGACTGGAGAGTGGTGCGCGGCGGCATCGGCATCAACACGCCTGCGCCGGAGCCGGACAGCGGGTTGGCGATCAACATCAATGCCAAGACCTTGAACGTCGATGCCTGGAACAACCTGACCAGCAGCCTTGGCGACAGCAGCGCCGCCAAGGCCGGCGAGGAATCACCAATGGCCGGCGTGGTGCAATATGCCGAGCCGAACCTGGTGTCGGTGCGCGCCAACCAGCTGGTGTTGCTGGGCAAGACGCTGGATAACGTTGTCGTGGGCGCCTCGCACCAGAAGAACATCTGGCAGGTCAACGTCGATTCCAAGCAGGCCTCCGGCTATGTCACCTGGAGCGCATCGCCCAGCGGCCACGGCCTCGGCAAGGTGACTGCGCGTTTGTCGTCGCTGATCATTCCGCAGGGTGGGGAAACGGATGTGGGCGAGGTGCTGGAGGGGAAGGGCGGATCCACCCAGATTCCCGGGCTGGACATCATCGCCGACGATTTCCAGCTGCTTGGCAAGAAGCTGGGACGGCTGGAGCTGAGCGCCAACAATGTGCGCGCCGCGGTCGGCAGCGAGTGGCGCATCCATAAGCTGTCGATCAAGAATCCGGATGCGGAATTGAAGGCCGACGGCAAATGGACTACGGTCGATGGCGACAACACCACCAGCCTGACCTACGCCATGGATATCGCCGACGCCGGCAAGCTGCTCGATCGTTTCGGCTTCGCCCATGTGCTGCGCGCCACCAAGGGCCGCATGGATGGCGAGGTCAGCTGGAAAGGCCTGCCGTTCACCATGGACATCCCGTCGCTGTCGGGCCAGGTCAACCTCGACATGGCTGCCGGCCAGTTTCTGAAAGTCGATCCTGGCGCAGCCAAGCTGCTGGGCGTGCTCAGCCTGCAATCCCTGCCGCGCCGTCTGACGCTGGATTTCCGCGACATCTTCTCCGACGGTTTCGCCTTCGACAGCGTGGTCGGAACGGCGACCATCGCACAAGGCAAGGCGCATACCGACAACTTCAAGATGCGCGGCGTCAGCGCCACCGTATTGATGGATGGCGTCGCCGATATTGCGCGTGAAACCCAGGACCTGCATGTGGCGGTGCTGCCGGAGATCAATGCCGGCACGGCCTCGGTGGTGGCGCTGGCGATCAATCCGGTGGTTGGCATCGGCACTTTCCTGGCGCAGCTGTTCCTGCGCGACCCGCTGATGCGGGCTTTTACCTTTGAATATAATATTACCGGCGGCTGGACCGATCCGGTGGTGACCAAGCTTGATCACAAGACCGAGACGCCGACCGCGAGCAATCCCGATCTGTCGTCCGGCCGCTAATCAGTGCCTCAGCATAGGAGTTCGGCATCATGAGCCTGCAGATACCCAGTTCAGCCAGTTTCAACGTCGCCGCGATCCAGATGGTGTCGACCCCGGTGCTGGAAGAAAATTTCAACACCGCGCGCCGCCTGGTGGCCGAAGCCGCAGGCCAGGGCGCGCAGCTGGTGCTGCTGCCCGAATACTGGCCGATCATGGGCATGGTGGACACCGACAAGCTGACCTGCGCCGAAATCCTGGGCGAAGGGCCGATCCAGACTTTCATGGCGCAACTGGCGAAAGAATACGGTATCTGGCTGATCGGCGGCACCTTGCCGATGATCGCCGGCGAGGTCGGCAAGGTGCTCAACACCACCTTGGTCTATGATCCCGCCGGCCACCAGGTCAGCCGCTACGACAAAATCCACCTGTTCAGCTTCAGCAAGGGCGAAGAGTCCTACGACGAGGCGCGCACCATCGTCTACGGCAAGGAGACCGGCAGTTTCCAGGCGCCGTTCGGCAAGGTCGGCTTGTCGGTCTGCTACGACCTGCGTTTTCCCGAGCTGTACCGGGCGCTGGGCGATTGCGCCCTGATCGTGGTGCCGGCGGCGTTTACCTACACCACCGGCAAAGCACACTGGGAAATCCTGTTGCGCGCCCGCGCCGTCGAAAACCAGTGCTATGTGCTGGCGGCGGCGCAAGGCGGCAAGCATCCCAACGGCCGCCGCACCTGGGGCCACAGCATGCTGATCGACCCTTGGGGCGAAATTAAATCGGTGCTGGCCGAAGGCGAGGGCCTTGTCAGCGGCAGTATCGACCCCCATTTCCTTAAAGGAGTGCGGGATAGTTTGCCGGCGTTGCTGCATCGCAAATTGTAGGGTGGGCATCTTGCCCACGCGTGAACTCACTCCATCTACATGCACGTTTTTGCAGCTGTGCTCCGATTATCGCAGTCACGCGTGGGCACAGGTGCCCACACCCTGCAGCCGGATGCTCTACAATCCGTACTAACACCACTGTCTATTGCCGGAATTATATGAAACCATTCGAACCAAACCTGGGCACTTTAGCCATTGCACGCGATATCCTGCTGACCCCGTTCGGGCTGGACGAATCGGGCTTGCTGAAAGCGCTGGGGACCATGTTCACCCACAAGGTCGATTATGCCGATCTCTACTTCCAGTTCACCAAGAGCGAAGGCTGGAGTTTGGAAGAGGGCATCGTCAAGACCGGCAGTTTCTCTATCGACCAGGGCGTCGGCGTACGTGCGATTTCCGGTGACAAAACGGCGTTTTCCTATTCCGATGAAATTTCCGAACGTGCGCTGCATGACGCTGCCGTAGCGACGCGCACCATTGCGCGCCAGGGCGCGGGCAAGATCAAGATCGCCGCCGGCATGCAGCAAAGCGGTGGCCGTTCGCTGTATCTGCCGAACGATCCGCTGGTGTCGCTGGACGCCACCGACAAGGTCAAGTTGCTGGAACGGGTAGAGCGCATGGCGCGCGCCAAGGACCCGCGCGTGGTGCAGGTCATGGCCGGCCTGGCCGCCGAATACGATGTGGTGCTGGTGGCGCGCAGCGACGGTGTCATCGCCGCCGATATCCGGCCCTTGGTGCGGCTGTCGGTGACCGTCATTGTTGAACAGAACGGTCGCCGCGAAACCGGTAGCAGCGGCGGTGGCGGCCGCTATAGCTACGGCTATTTCAGCGATGCCTTGATCGAGCAATATGCCGCGGATGCAGTTTCCTCGGCGCTGGTCAACCTGGATGCACGTCCTGCGCCGGCCGGTCCGATGACCGTGGTGCTCGGCCCTGGCTGGCCAGGCATCCTGTTGCACGAAGCGATCGGCCACGGCCTCGAAGGCGATTTCAACCGAAAAGGGTCGAGCACGTTCTCCGGCCGCATCGGCGAGCGCGTCGCCGCCAAGGGCGTCACCGTGGTCGATGACGGCACCCTTGCCGACCGCCGCGGTTCGCTGAACATCGACGACGAAGGCAATCCTAGCCAGTGCACCACACTGATCGAAGACGGCATCCTGAAGGGTTATATCCAGGACACCATGAACGCGCGCCTGATGAAAATGCCGGTCACCGGCAATGCGCGCCGCGAATCGTTCGCCCACCTGCCGATGCCGCGCATGACCAATACTTACATGCTGGCCGGCGACAAGGATCCGGCGGAAATCCTCGCGTCGGTGAAAAACGGCTTGTACGCAGTCAATTTCGGCGGCGGCCAGGTCGATATCACTAACGGCAAGTTCGTGTTCTCGGCCAGCGAAGCCTACATGATCGAAAACGGCAAGGTCACCTATCCGGTCAAGGGGGCGACCCTGATCGGCAATGGTCCCGATGTTTTGAACCGGGTTTCCATGATCGGCAACGACATGCAGCTCGATCCGGGCGTCGGCGTGTGCGGCAAGGAAGGCCAGAGCGTCCCGGTCGGCGTCGGCCAGCCGACCTTGCGCATCGATGGCGTGACCGTCGGCGGCACCGCTTAAAGGCTATGGCAGAAGCAATGATGATGGCATGGCGCTGGTTGCCATTCCAGGAGCTGAGCACTGTGCAACTGTATGTAGCGATGCAGTTGCGGCAGCGCGTATTCGTGCTGGAACAGACCTGCGTATTCCAGGATGCCGACGGTATCGACCTGCATTCCTGGCACGGCCTGGGTTATCTGCCGAACGGTGAACTGGGTGCGTATGCGCGCATCGTACCGCCGGGGAAGGCGTTCCACTTGCCGTCGATCGGGCGCGTGGTGACGGCGCCGGAATTGCGCGGCAAAAGCGCCGGCCATGAACTGATGCAGCAGGCGATGGCGCAAACCGCAAGGTTGTTTCCTGGACAGGATGTCAAGATCGGCGCGCAAGCGCACTTGCAGCGCTTCTATGCACGTTTCGGTTTCGCGCCGGTGGGTGAGTTGTATGACGAAGACGGTATTTCACATATCCACATGATTGCGGCGCCCGCTGCCGCAATCAAGCAATGAAATGAGGCAGGCTTTCTGTCGGCATTGATGTAGCTTGTCTGAGACGGATGGGGCTTCAGGTTCCCCGATCCGGTTCCAGTAACTCGATGCGGTTGCCAAACGGGTCTTCCGTAAAAATCCTGGTAAAGCCGGCAATCGGCGTGTCAGGTTTGACGTTGTGGCCGGCCTCGGTCGGGGCGGCAATCAGCGGCGCCAGCTTGTCCACCACTAGTCCAGGATGCGCTTTGCGCGCCGGCCGGAATTCCTTTTCCACGCCCAGGTGCAATTGCACCGCGCCACACAAAAACCATACGCCGCCCCGGGCGGCCAGGTCCGTAGGTTTTGGCAGTTCGACCAGCCCTAGAATATCGCCGTAAAAACGGCGCGCGGCGTCTTCATGGGCGGCAGGCATCGCCAGCTGCACGTGGTCTATTCCGACATTGCATCCTCACTATTAGGTTTGCATTTCCATACAGGTGCCATCTTATCATTGCCGCCGACATGGCATTGGTGCGCATGGATAGTGTTCATGCGGCTCCGGGCATGCATTGAATTTTCAGCTCCGCCCTGCCAAATTGCGCCGGAATCGGGTTATCCTGAGCGGCCAGATCGATGCAGTCCGTTCAACCAAGAGGATGCTGAATGAGTCATGAATTGCCGTCCATTCCCGAACGCTTCAATGTCGATGACATGACGTTCATGGAAGAAATCGCCGCGCAATACCAGCCTGTCGTCTTGCGCGGTTATGTAAAGCATTGGCCGGCGGTGAAATTGGCGCAGACCTCGGCAGAAGCGATCTGCACTTACCTGAAAAAGCTGGATAACGGCAGCGACGTCGACGCCATCATGACGCGGCCGGAAGCCAAGGGCCGCATCTTCTACGATGAAACTATGGACGGTTTTAACTACCTGCGCAACCGTCTGCCGGTCTCTGCGATCCTGGATCAGCTGATGCGTTATCGCGGCTTCCCCAATCCTCCCGCGGTCGCCGCGCAAAGCGCGCTGATCGCCAATTGCCTGCCGGGTTTCCTGGACGAGAATAAATTGTCGCTGCTTGGGCCCGAGGTCATCCCGCGCATATGGATAGGCAATGCGGTCACCACCCCGGCGCATTTCGACGATGCCCACAATATCGCCTGCGTAGTCAGCGGCAAGCGCCGCTTCACCTTGTTTCCACCGGAGCAGATCGGCAACCTGTATATCGGGCCGGTGGATTTCGCGCCGACCGGCGCGCCGATCAGCATGGTGTCGCTGAAGGAACCGGACTTCGCCAGGTATCCGAAATTCAAGGATGCGCTGGCGGCGGCACAGGTCGCCGAACTAGAAGCCGGCGATGCGCTCTACATACCGCCGCTGTGGTGGCATCACGTCGAGTCGCTGCAAAGCTGCAATATCCTCGTCAATTACTGGTGGGGCGGGGCGGTCGGCACTGCCGATTCGATGCATTCCGGCTTTGACAGCCTGATGCTGGCGCTGCTCAACCTGAAGCGCCGCGCACCGGCCTACCGCCAGGCTTGGGCCGCTGTTTTTAACCATTATGTGTTTGACGAGAACGACGACGTGGCCACCCATATTCCGCCGCATCGGCATGGGATCCTGGGAAACATGTCGGCCGAACAAGAGCAGCAGGTGAGGAATTATCTGGCGAACAAGCTGAAAGGCTAGTACGTGGCTCCACGATAGATGCGTTATCCCCGCCTTGCGGTGTTGCATTCAATATTATATTATGAATGCATCGAATGCATTTTTGTGAGGTGACTCTATGGCAATGTTGACAGTACGCAATTTGCCCGACGAGGTGCATCGCGCACTGCGGGTACGGGCCGCTCAACATGGCCGCAGCACCGAGGCCGAAGTCCGCGAGATTCTGGCGATCGCAGTCAAACCAGAGACCCGAGTTCTGATTGGTGAAGCCCTGGCGGCATTGGGCCAGAAGATCGGTCTCACGAATGAGGATGTCGAGGTTCTCGAACAATTGACAGAGAAGACTCCGGCCCAGCCGTTGAGGTTTGAATGATTGTTCTCGATACCAATGTTGTTTCCGAGGCGATGAAACCGGAGCCGCATTCCGCCGTGCGGGCATGGCTGAACGATCAAGCCGCTGAAACGCTGTATCTGTCCAGCGTGACGCTGGCAGAGCTGCTGTTTGGCATCGGCGCGCTCCCTGCGGGCAAGCGCAAAGACATGTTGGCACAGGCCCTTGACGAACTGGGGCGACTATTCAGGGATCGCGTGCTGCCATTCGACAGCGATGCAGCACAGCACTATGCTGACCTGGCCGTGAAGGCCAGGGCCGCCGGGCGAGGATTCCCGATGCCTGACGGTTACATAGCTGCGATTGCAGTTTCGCGGGGATTCATCGTGGCATCACGCGACACGGCGCCTTTTGACGCCGCTGGCGTCAGCGTCATCAATCCTTGGCAGGCGTAGCAATTGCTGGTGCTGCTCAAGATGAGAGACTAAGAGCAAATCTGTTTTCAACCTGGAGCGTCAACATGACGGACATCACATCACCCAAGCAAATCGCCGCCGCGCTGACCGAACACTGGTCGCCGCGCGTGGTGGCGGAAGTCGACGATTCCTATATCAAGGTGGCCAAGGTCAAGGGTTCTCTGGCCTGGCACAGCCACGAGAATGAAGACGAATTGTTCCTGATTCTCAAGGGGCATTTGCGGATCGAAATGGAGCAGGGCTCGGTCGAACTTTCCGAGGGCGAGATGTTTGTCGTGCCGAAAGGCGTGCGGCATAATCCGGTGGCTGAAGAAGAGTGCCACCTGATGCTGATCGAGCGCAAGTCGACGCTGCATACAGGCGATGTGGTGAGCGAGAAAACCCGTTCGCTGGCCGAGCAATTGCGTCCTGTATAAGCGGAGCGGCGGCGTTTTATTTCCTGCTATCGATTAGATTTTTGTTCTTCTTCCAAACCGCATATTCCTGCGGCAAACAAACTGCGCAAGGCCGGTAGCCTGCCGCTTCGGCGTCGGCCTGATGCAAGAAAAATACCCGCTGCGCGATGTAGCCGCCTCTGGCTATCGCCTGTAGCGCCGCACGGCAGTCAAGACGTCCGTAGATGCGGCTGCGGCGATGGCCGCCCAGGCTGCCCGCCTGCGTGCTGTCATAGCGTTTGCCATCCGCACCAGTCAATTGCCATGTCTTGCCGACATGGCCGATTTCGGCTTTCAATCGCGGCTTTCCCGTTCCAGCAGGGCGCGCTTGCGTTCCACTCCCCAGCGATAGCCCGAGGCGCTGCCATCGCTACGGATCACACGATGGCAGGGAATCGCCACCGCCAGGCTGTTGGCGGCACAGGCTTGCGCCACCGCGCGCACTGCCTTGGGCGAGCCGATGCGGGCGGCAATTTCAGCATAGCTGGCGGTGCTGCCGGCAGGAATATCGCGCAGTGCCTGCCATACGCGCTGCTGGAAGGCAGTGCCGCGCACATCCAGCGGCAGATCGAGGCCGAGGGCGGGCGCTTCGATGAAGCCGACTACCTGTGCCACCAGTTGTTCGAAATCGCGATCGGCGCCGATCAGGTGGGCGTGCGGGAATTTATCCTGCAAGTCGTGCGCCAGCGCGTTCGGGTCGTCGCCGAGAAAGATGGCGCAGACGCCGCGCTCGCTTTGCGCCACCAGGATCGCACCGAGCGAGCATTGGCCGATGGCGAAGCGGATCTCGGTATTGGCGCCGCCGGCGCGATAGTCGGTGGGCGTCATGCCCAGCACTTTTCCCGAGGCTTCGTAGAAGCGGCTATTCGAATTGAAACCGGCGTCGTAGATGGCTTCGGTGACGGAATGGCTGTGGCTCAGATGATCGCGCACTTTCCTAGCCCGGTTGGCGTCGGCATAGCCTTTCGGCGTCAGGCCGGTGACCGCTTTGAATACGCGGTGGAAGTGATACAGGCTGAGGCCGGCATCGGCCGCCAGCGTTTCCAGGCTGGGCAGTTCCAGCGCCGTCTCTATGCTACGGCAGGCGGCAGCGACCAGTTCGGCGTGCTGGGTGGCGACGGTGGTCTGGTCGGCGCCGCGCTTGCTAGGCCGGTAGCCGGCCGCTTCGGCCGCTGCCGGAGTATCGAAAAATTCGACGTTTTCCGGCCGCGGCAAGCGGGTCGGGCTGCTGGGCCGGCAATATACGCCGGTGGTTTTAACGGCATAGACAAACAGTTTGTCGGCAGACGGATCCCTGGCCAGCACGGCGCGCCAGCGTGGGTCGCGTTCCGCGCTTTGTGCAGCGGTGTGTTGATGTGGTGTCAGCGTTCGCATATCGGCTTCCGGTTGGATTGGTGTAGCTCTACTTTAGCCATGCATTAGGCTGGCTACACTCCGAGTCTTGCTTTCAAATTCAAATAATCTGTTCAGCGGCAGGAGTTTTCGGCAGGCGCCACAGATACCAGGATGCCACGGTGCGATAAGGGCTCCAGGCCTGGCCGATGTCGATGATCTGTTTTCTGGTCGGCGTCTGTTCCAGGTTTTTCAGGCGGCGATAACCTTCGCGCACGCCGAAATCGTCGGCCGGCAAGATGTCCGAACGTTCCAGCGTGTAGATCAGCAGCATCTCTACGGTCCAGCGGCCGACGCCGCGCAAGGGCAGCAACCTGTCGATCAGTGCTTCGTCGCTCATTTTCAGCGCTTCCTTGCGTACCGGAACCACACCGTCCAGCGCTGCTTGCGCGATGCCGTGGATGGTCGCGATTTTGTTGGCGGAAAATCCGCAGCCGCGCAATGTGGCGACGTCGGTAGCCAGCAGTTGTTGCGCCGTCGGGAAGTTGTTTTCGCCCTGGTCGCCATACAAGGCTAGCATGCGCCCGAGGATGGCGTCGCCGGCGCGCACGTGCAGTTGCTGATAAGCGATCGCGCGCACCAAGGCTTGATAGGGTTCGCGCGCCGGCTTGGCGGCGTGGCGGCAGGGACCGATGGTGGCGATGTGGCGCGCCCAGTCCTGGTCCAGCCCCGACAGGAAAGCTTCTGCGCGGCGATAAGCGGTTTCCGAAATATCGGCGGCGATCTTCATCAGGCTACCTTGCGAAATGTGAGGTTGATGCGCTGCCGGCCCAGCAAGGGATGCTCGGCTTCCTTCAGCGGCAGTATGCCGTGAAAGCGTAAACGGTCAGGGCCGCCCCACACCACGACATCGCCATGGAACAGCGGCACGCGGGCAGCCTTGTCGCTGCGCTCATTGCCGCCGAACAGGAACATCGCCGGAACGCCGAGCGACACCGAGACAATCGGCGCGTCATAGTCTAGTTCATCCTTGTCCTGGTGCAGGGTCAGTCTGGTTCCCGGCGCATAGCGGTTGATCAGGCAAGCCTCGGGCATGAAGTTATCGTAGCCGGCCTGCGCGGCGGCGCTTTGCGCCAATTGCAGGAAGCTGGGCGGCATTGGTGGCCAGTGCCGGCCGTTATCCGGATCGATGGCGCTGTAGCGATAGCCGCGGCGGTCGCTGGTCCAGCCGAGGGCGCCGCAACAGGTCATGGCGACCGACATGCGGAAGCCGCCCGGCGTCACCAGATGGCGGAATGGCGAGGCGTGCTCGATCAGCGCCAGCGCCGGCAGCAATTGCGGCACGCAGGGCAGGGCGAAGGCGCGCAGGACGAACGCGCCCGAGGCCAGCTGTTCCTGGCGCTGTTCGGTCGGTTCCAGCGCATCAAATAAATCGAGAGTCATACTGTTTCTTCATTGAGCGTCGTGAAAAATCACGCCTAAGGTGTGGCGTGTGCCGGAACGGATGCGGCTGACGCCATGCCGTAAATTTACCCTATATGCGCCGCGCTGGCCTTGCAGCGGGCGATTGTGGACCGCGAAGATCACGGCATCGCCTCTGGTCAGCGGCACCACTTCCGCACGCGACTGCATGCGCGGCCGCTGTTCGGTCATCACGAACTCGCCGCCGCTGAAATCCTGCCCCGGCTGCGACAGCAGGATCGCCACCTGCAGGGGGAACACATGTTCGCCATACAAATCCTGATGCAGGCAGTTGTAGTCGCCGGCGCCATATTGCAGCATCAGCGGCGTCGGCCGCAACTGGCCCGCGACATGGCAGCGAGCGATGAAATCGGCATGCTGCTGCGGGAACCTGGTATCGATATGCATGCTGGCGTGCCAGCGGTTGGCAAGCGGCGCCAGCCTTGGATATAGCAGTTGGCGTAAGTCGCCGATCAGGTCGGGCAGCGGATAGCTGAAATACTGATATTCGCCGCGGCCGAAGCCGTGCCGTTCCATCACGACGCGGCTGCGGAACAGATCCTTGCGGGCGTACAGCGCAATCAGCGCCTGGCATTCTGCCGGCGTCAGCAGCTGCGTAAGCAGTGCATTGCCGTAACTGTCCAGGTCGTGCGCGATGCCATGCCAGTCTGCGCCGCTGATCCGTTCTGCGATGGTTTCCTGGCTGCCGAGCGTTGCGCGCACTGTGTCCATCGTTTTCTCCGTATCGGTTTGACTGCTGCCAGTGTAGGTAGTTGGCGCTGACGTTGCACCCCGACTCTTGCGGTCAAATTCGGTGAAATGCCTGGTTTCTGTGAATTGCTGCTGAGTAGGCACTAAATTCGCCGTATATTTGATTCCTAATCAAATATGAATTGACGGCACAGCGGTTTTTCTTTGTCTTTGCTGAGTGCAAACTCCATGACGTTAAATTACAACAGGAAACCGTCATGCCACTCGCACTCTGGGCGCTCACACTCAGCGCTTTTGCCATAGGAACCACCGAATTCGTGATTGTCGGACTGATTCCCACCATCGCCGCCAGCCTTGGCGTCTCTGTTCCATCCGCCGGCCTGCTGGTCAGCCTCTATGCGCTAGGCGTCGCGATTGGCGCGCCGGTGCTTACCGCGCTCACCGGCCGTGTGCCGCGCAAACATCTGCTGCTAGGCTTGATGGCGCTGTTCACTATCGGCAACCTGGTGGCGTGGATGGCGCCGGGTTACGAGGCCCTGATGGCGGCGCGCGTGCTGACCGGCCTGGCGCACGGCGTATTCTTTTCCATCGGCTCAACCATTGCGACCAGCCTGGTGCCCAAGGAGAAGGCCGCCAGCGCGATCGCCATCATGTTCACCGGGCTGACCGTGGCGCTGGTCACCGGCGTGCCTCTGGGCACCTGGATCGGCCAGACCTGGGGCTGGCAGTCGACTTTCCTCGCCGTGTCGCTGTTGGGCGTGATTGCCTTTATCGGCAGCTGGATGCTGGTGCCGAATGATATTGCGGGCAGCAAGCCGGCGTCGCTGCTGACTCAGGCTGCCGTCCTGAAGAAACCGCGTCTGTTGCTGGTGTATGCGATCACGGCGCTGGGTTACGGCGGCTCTTTTATCGCTTTTACCTATCTCGCACCGATCTTGCAGGAAATATCAGGATTTTCCGCTTCCACCGTCAGCCTGGTGATGCTGGTATACGGCGTTTCGGTGGCCTTTGGCAATATCTGGGGCGGCAAGTTGGCCGACAGAAAGGGGCCGATACGCGCCTTGCAAATTGTCTTTGCCATGCTGGCGGTGGTCCTTTTTGTGCTGACATTCACGGCTTCCAATCCATGGCTGGCGGTGCTGACAGTGCTGGCATGGGGCGCTTTTGCCTTCGGCAATGTGCCTGGCCTGCAAGTGTATGTCGTACAACAAGCCGAACGGCATGCGCCGCAGGCGGTGGATGTGGCGTCCGGCCTGAACATTGCGGCATTCAACGTTGGTATCGCGCTGGGCGCCTGGGGCGGCGGCTTGATCGTCAGCCATCTCGGCCTGATGGCGACGCCCTGGATCGGTGCCATTGTGGTGCTGGGCGCGTTGGGACTGACTTCGCTGGCGGGGCGGCTGGATCGGCGCGACGGGATTGCGCCTATCGTCGGGGTGGGGCATGCGGTAGCCATGCATTAATGACGTAAGTTTTGGCTTGCTTTGCTGGAACGAGGATACCGGTCGTGCTTGGATGATTTACAGTTGGGCGTCAGTTCGCACCATCGTCGTTTTTACAGAGCGACTCTACCCATCTGGTAAATCACTTCATTTGCACTATACGCCATTGGCGTATATTATTGTAATGGAATTCATTGAAACGCCTACTTTTACCTGCATGATCACAGCCTTGCTCGCTGATGACGAGTATCTAGGATTGCAAACTGTGCTGGTGCAGGACCCGTCTTGCGGGGATGTCATTAAAAATGGCGGTGGTATCCGTAAAATGCGCTATGCAGCGCAAGGACGTGGCAAGAGCGGAGGAATCAGGGTGATCTATTATTGGATCAAGGACGAGCATCAGATTTATACGCTGGTGGCCTATCCAAAGGCTAGGAAGGACACGCTATCCGATAGGGAGGTCGCTATCTTGCGGGAGTTTGTGAAGGAGTTGTAAATATGGAAAATGCACTTTTTGAAGATCTCCTGCAGAGCCTGAAAGAGGCAAAGGCGATATCCAAGGGCAAGCTTGAACCATCGCGCCGATTCGAGATGTTGTCTACGGACGTGAAAGCCGTCCGTGAGCAAATTGGTTTGTCTCAGAGTGAGTTTGCCAAGCTGATGCGAGTGAGCATCAAGACTTTGCAGAACTGGGAGCAGCATCGTCGGAGCCCGACTGGCCCGGCCGCAGCGTTGCTCAAAATTGTGGCGGCGGCGCCGGAGGTTGCGCTTCGGTCCTTGCATGGCTGAGATTCGGTAGCGTATTTTCACCGGCTGTAGGTAGGACAAATATCGCAATGATATTTTAGCGCAGCTAAGATAGTCTCCCCAATATTCAGTAATATTGCCAAATAGATATTTTTTTCTTTGGTGATCTAACTTCATAATTCATCGTATTAGCGAAATTCTACCGTCGCGAACGCTTGTACTCTGTGGTCCGCTAAACGAGGTCAGAATGAAGTTTCGGCGATGAGGCCTGCCGAAAGTTCACTGACTCCGGTTGGCTCACGCCTTAGTCCGCTTAGCTCGGTTGGCGATGATTTCGGCTGATCGCTGGCTGTGGTAATCCTGGCCTTGCCAAATTTCTAGAATTACTGCACTATTGGTCTTGATTTTTAATAATCCTTTACTGAACACCATGACTTTCGCACGCGCTTACTTCTTTTTTTACTTTAGCTATTCCAGCCCCACGGCGGTGAAAAGCGGTAAGCGTTCGTAAGTAAAGAGCAAACCGAAATTTCTAAAAAACCGCCAGCGATGGCGGTTTTTTTATACCCAGTCACTTTATGAGCCAGGAGAAAAACATGCTACGCACCGACGATCTGCGCATACGAGAAATGAAAGAACTAGTTCCACCCTCGCATTTGATCCGCGAATTCGGCTGCTCCGAGAAAGTGGCGGAAACTGCCGCCAATTCCCGGATTGCCTTGCATCGCATCTTGCACGGCCAGGATGACCGCCTGATGGTGGTGATCGGGCCCTGCTCGATCCACGATACCAAAGCGGCAATGGAATACGCCGGCCGCCTGATCGGCGAGCGCGAACGTTTCAAGGGCGAGCTGGAAATCGTCATGCGCGTGTACTTCGAAAAGCCGCGCACCACGGTCGGCTGGAAGGGCTTGATCAACGATCCCTACATGGACAACAGCTTCCGCATCAACGACGGCCTGCGCATGGCGCGCGAGCTGCTGCTGAACATCAACGAACTGGGTCTGCCGGCCGGCACCGAATTCCTGGACGTGATCAGCCCGCAATACATTGCCGACCTGATCAGCTGGGGTGCGATCGGCGCCCGCACCACCGAATCGCAGGTGCATCGCGAACTGGCGTCCGGCCTGTCATGCCCGGTCGGGTTCAAGAACGGCACCGACGGCAACATCAAGATCGCCGTGGATGCGATCAAGGCTGCTTCCCAGCCGCATCATTTCCTGTCGGTGACCAAGGGCGGCCACTCTGCGATCGTATCGACCAACGGCAATGAAGACTGCCATATCATCCTGCGCGGCGGCAAGGCGCCGAACTACGATGCGGCCAGCGTGGATGCGGCGTGCAAGGATATCGCCAGCAGCGGCCTGGCTTCGCGCCTGATGATCGATGCTTCGCACGCCAACAGCTCGAAGAAGCCGGAAAACCAGATTCCGGTATGCGCCGATATCGGCCGCCAGATTGCTGCCGGCGACGGCCGCATTGTCGGCGTCATGGTCGAATCGCATTTGATTGCGGGCCGCCAGGATCTGGTGCCGGGCAAGGAACTGGTATATGGCCAGTCGGTGACCGACGGCTGCATCAATTGGGATGAAAGCGTGGCAGTGCTGGAAGACCTCGCGGCCTCAGTGCGGCAGCGTCGCCTGCTGAACGCTAGCCCGGCCTAAGCAATAGTAGTTTGGGAGGATCGGGTCAGGCTGCGCCAACCCGATCCGATCTGGCGCAAAGCAGTATCAGAAGCGCTTGGTTAGCACCATCATCTCGCCTTCGCGCCGCATCTCGGTGCGGTTCAGGAAAGACATGCCGAGCAGGGCGAACGGCAAGCCGCTTTCCTGCACCAGGGCATCGACCTGGTTCATTTCAATATCGCCGATCTTGACCGTATTCAGCTTGACCATATAGGCTGGCGCCGGGCCGTTGGCGGTATTGACCGTGATCATCCGGCCCTGTTTGTAATTGACCCCCATCCTGGCCGCATCCGATGCCGGCAGCGCAATCATGGTGGCGCCGGTATCGACCAGCATGGTCATCATGGCGCCGTTGATCTGGGCGTCGGCGACGAAATGGCCTTGCGGATTGACCTTCAGGGTGACGCTGGAAGTCGCGCCCGGCATACTGCGGCTGACGTATTCGCCGATGCCGATCACTTGCCGCTTGCCTTTGACTTCCAGTGTGGCGCTGCTGCCGTTGGCCTCCACCAGCTTAACGTCGTCGGTGACCTTGCTGCCGACCGAATAAGTCTTCGGCGAGGAGCCATCGATCACCAGGACGGCTTTACCCGGAAACAGGCCGACCACGCCAATATCGGAAGCTTGCGCCGCAGGGGCGAGGGAGGCAGATAACAACAGGCTGGTGATCAAAACAAACGGGCGCATGGAAGTCCGGCTTTCCTGACAAGGGGTTGAGGTAGCGCCGCGGGCCGTGCAACATGTTGAACGGCTGGCAACAGCAGGTGATGGTAACCCTGTCTGTTGCCAAATGCTATTATTTAATCACGGAAATTGTTGAATTCCAGCGGCAGGTCCGCCACTTCCTTGCGCAGCATCGCCATCGCTGCCTGCAGGTCGTCGCGCTTGGCGCCGGTGATGCGCACGGCGTCGCCCTGGATGCTGGCCTGCACCTTCATCTTGCTGTCCTTGACGATGCGCACGATCTTCTTGGCGGCTTCGGATTCGATGCCGTTCTTGATCTTGATCACTTGCTTGACCTTGTCGCCGCCGATTTTCTCGATCTTGCCGATGTCCAGGAAGCGGGTATCGACGCTGCGCTTGACCAGCTTGGCGGTCAGCACGTCGCGCACTTGGCTGAGCTGGAATTCCGAATCTGCGTAGGCGGTCAGGTCACGCTCTTTCAGCTCGATGCGGGCGTCGCTGCCCTTGAAGTCGAAACGGGTCGAGATCTCCTTGTTGGCTTGATCGTTGGCATTTTTTACTTCGACCAGATTGGCTTCCGATACGGTATCGAATGATGGCATGGTGTTATTCCTTCAGTATGTTCAAATAAAACTGGTCGGCGGCGGGGCGCACGGCCATCAGGCTATGCGCATTCTATCGGACAAAAAAGCCGCGGTGTGGGCTGGCGGGCCTATTTTCTTGTCGGACCGGCCATTTTCCGGGACATGCTGCTTGCCGTGGCGCGGCCCGCTTGCGTTTATAATCCCGATGCTATGACTATCTCCCAGCTTTCACTCCAGTTCGATTTCTCTCTACGTCAGCATAATACTTTTGGTATTGATGCCAAGGCGCACGCTTATTTACCAGTGACGTCCGTAGAAACCTTGCATGCGCTCAGGTCGGATGCCGCGGCGTTCGCCTTGCCGCGGCTGGTGTTGGGCGGCGGCAGCAACCTGGTGCTGACGCAGGATTTTCCGGGGCTGGTGCTGCACATGTGTAGCCGCGGCCGGGAAATCGTCGGCGAGGATGCCGATGCCGTTTACGTCAAGGTTGCAGCCGGTGAGAACTGGCATGCGCTGGTGCTGTGGACCCTGGAGCAGGGCCTCGGCGGGCTGGAAAATCTGTCGCTGATTCCCGGCAGCGTCGGCGCCGCACCTATCCAGAACATCGGCGCCTACGGTATCGAACTGCAGGAGCGTTTTCACGAATTGACGGCGATCGACATGGAGAGCGGCGAACTCCTGACGCTGGACCGCAAGGCCTGCGCTTTTGCCTATCGCGACAGCATTTTCAAGCAGCACCTGCGCGACCGTGCGGTGGTGCTGGACGTCACGCTGGCCTTGCCCAAGCGCTGGCAGCCCGATCTGCGCTATGCCGACGTGGTGCAGGAGCTGCATGCGCGCAAACTGGCGCAGCCGACCGCGCGCGATGTCAGTGACGCCGTGATTGCGATCCGCACCCGCAAATTGCCGGATCCGGCGCTGATCGGCAATGCCGGCAGCTTTTTCAAGAATCCGATCGTGACGGAACAGCAACGCAATGCCTTGCTTGAACGACATCCGCAACTGGTGAACCATGCGCAGCCGGACGGCGCCTATAAACTGGCGGCGGGCTGGCTGATCGACCAGTGTGGTTGGAAAGGGAAGAGCCTGGGAGCCGCCGGCGTCTATGAAAAGCAGGCGCTGGTGCTGGTCAACCGCGGCGGCGCTACCGGCCAGGAGGTGGTGCGCCTGGCGCAGGCGGTGCAAGCCGATGTGCTGGCCAGGTTTGGCGTGGCGCTGGAGCCGGAACCGATTTTCATTTAAGGAGACGTCGCATATTGGAGACAACTTGATTGCCGCGTTTTGTCACTATCAAGTCACATTGCGCGCTTAAGCTTTGAGCTGTCTCATATCCAACGCTCCCTAAAGTAATGGATTTCTCAGCCCGCCATGCATCGCATCGCGGGCTCTTTTTTTAGCCGCAGCGTTTACCCGTAGTGGCAGACGTAGTTCAGCGTTTCCACAGTTTCGATATCGAAGCTGGAATTTGCTGCGACTTCAAAGCGCTCGCCGCTGCGGTAGCTGATCCACTGTTGCTGGCCTTGCAGGCGCACCTTGCAGACGCCGCTGGTGACTTCCATCACTTCAGCGACGCCGGTGCTGAAAGTCAGTGAGGATGGCAGGATCACGCCCAGGGTTTTCTTGCTGCCGTCGGCGAAGATCACGGTATGGGAAACGCATTTGCCGT
This sequence comes from Collimonas pratensis, assembly GCF_001584185.1. Lineage (GTDB taxonomy): Bacteria > Pseudomonadota > Gammaproteobacteria > Burkholderiales > Burkholderiaceae_D > Collimonas > Collimonas pratensis. The sequence continues at coordinate 1,287,467 of NZ_CP013234.1, forward strand.
CGAAGTAGACATTGCCTTGCTTCAAGACGGATACGTGGTCGAATTGTGTGCTCATGATGATTCCTTGCTGGATTTTTGACAAAAAAGAACCGGCGTGAAGCCGGTTCTGCATACGTGAAGGCTATTGCCGCTGGTTTGCGCTTACTCCGCGTCTTTGTCGAGCAGCGGCAGCGACACGGCATTGCTGGATGCCAGCAGCCCGGTGCTTTGATAGATCGCCAGCTTCTGGCGAGTATCGCTGATATCGAGGTTGCGCATGGTCAGCTGGCCGATACGGTCTTGCGGCGTGAAGGCGCCGGCGCCCTTTTCCATGGTCAGGCGATCCGGATGGTAGGTCAGGTTGGCCGACTCGGTGTTGAGGATGGAATAATCGTTGCCGCGGCGCAGTTCAATCGTGACTTCGCCGGTGATGGCGCGCGCTACCCAGCGCTGTGCCGACTCGCGCAGCATGATTGCCTGCGAATCGAACCAGCGGCCTTGGTACAGCAGGCGGCCCAGGCGGCGGCCGCTTTCGCGGTATTGCTCGATGGTGTCTTCGTTATGGATGCCTGTGACCAGGCGCTCGTAGGCGATGAACAGCAAGGCCAGGCCCGGCGCTTCATAGATGCCGCGGCTCTTGGCTTCGATGATGCGGTTTTCGATCTGGTCGCTCATGCCGAGGCCGTGGCGGCCGCCGATGCGGTTGGCTTCCATCATCAGCTCGACCGGGTCGGTATACACGATGCCGTTGAGAGCAACCGGACGGCCTTCCTCAAAGCGCACGGTGACTTCTTCACGCTTGACTTCGACTTCGTCGCGCCAGAAGGGCACGCCCATGATCGGTTCGACGATCTTCATGCCGGAATTCAGGAACTCCAGGTCTTTCGCTTCATGGGTGGCGCCGAGCATGTTGGAATCGGTCGAATAGGCTTTTTCCACCGACATCTTGTAGTCGAAGCCCGAGGCGATCATGAATTCCGACATTTCCTTGCGGCCGCCCAGTTCCTGGATGAACTTGTCGTCCAGCCATGGCTTGTAGATGCGCAGATTCGGATTGACCAGCAGGCCGTAGCGGTAGAAACGCTCGATATCGTTGCCCTTGAAGGTGCTGCCGTCGCCCCAGATATCGACCTTGTCTTCACGCATCGCAGCCACCAGCATGGTGCCGGTGACGGCGCGACCGAGCGGGGTGGTGTTGAAGTAGGTGACGCCGGCAGTGGAGATGTGAAAGGCGCCGCTCTGCAATGCGGCGATGCCTTCGGCCACCAGCTGTTCGCGGCAATCGACCAGGCGCGCCAGTTCAGCGCCGTAGGCCTTGGCTTTTTTCGGGATTTCCTCGTAGTCCGGCTCGTCTGGCTGGCCCAGGTTGGCGGTATAGGCGTAAGGAATGGCGCCTTTCTGGCGCATCCAGTGCAGCGCGGCGCTGGTATCGAGGCCGCCTGAGAAGGCGATGCCGACTTTTTCGTTAACCGGAACGGATTGCAGGATATTGGACATGATATTTCTAAGTAGGTTGAAATGATTACTGAGGATCGTGGCAAACGGCTTCGATGTTGTGGCCGTCGGGGTCTTTCACGAACGCACCATAATAGTTTTGGTGATAGTGCGGCCGTGGACCGGGTGCGCCGTTGTCGGCGCCGCCCGCTTTGAGTCCTGCTTGATAAAAGGCGTCGACCAGGGCGCGGCTGGCGACCCTGAACGCGAAATGAATCGTTTGCTGATGGGCCGGCTTTTCCGCGGTCGCCTGATAGATCCAGAAATCGGGCTTGGGCGCTTCGCCGAAACCGGCGACGTCGGTGCCGGCCACTGCCGCCGGAAACTCGAGCAGCAACTCATAGCCGATCGCACCCAGGACGGCGCTGTAAAACCCCTTGCTCTTGCGGTAGTCGCTAACGGTAACGCCGGTATGGTCGATCATGCTTACTCCGCAACTTTGCCCAGCACCAGGTATTCGAGCAGCGCCTTTTGCACGTGCAGGCGGTTCTCTGCTTCGTCCCAGACTACCGATTGCGGGCCGTCGATGACTTCGGCGGACACTTCTTCGCCGCGGTGCGCCGGCAGGCAATGCATGAACAGGGCGTCCGGATTGGCCCGCTGCATCTTGGGCTGGTCGACGATCCAGCCGTCGAAGGCTTTCAGGCGCGCTGTGTTTTCATCCTCGTAACCCATGCTGGTCCAGACATCGGTGGTGACCAGGTCGACGCCCTCGCAGGCGTCGGACGGATTGGCGAAGAAGGTGTAGCGCTGGTTGTCGGCGGCCACCTGGCTGGGGTCGATGTCGTAGCCCTTCGGGGTCGATACATTGACGTGGAAACCGAATACCTGCGCCGCTTGCAGCCAGGAATACAGCATGTTGTTGGCGTCGCCGATCCAGGCCACTTTCTTGCCGGCGATGGAGCCGCGGTGCTCGATGTAGGTGAAGACGTCGGCCAGTACTTGGCAGGGATGCTGCTCGTTGGTCAGGCCGTTGATCACCGGCACCCTGGAATGCGAGGCAAAGCGTTCGATGATGTCCTGGCCGAAGGTGCGGATCATGATGACGTCGCACATGCGCGACATGACCTGCGCCGCGTCTTCCACCGGCTCGCCGCGTCCCAGCTGGCTGTCGCGCGTGTTGAGGTAGATGGCGGCGCCGCCCAGCTGGTGCATGCCGGCCTCGAACGAGAGGCGGGTGCGGGTCGAGTTTTTCTCGAACACCATCACCAGCGTGCGGTCGAGCAGCGTGTAGTGCGGTTCGTAATTCTTGAATTTGCGTTTGATGAGACGGCTACGCTCAATCACGTACTCGTATTCGTCCAGCGAAAAATCAGAAAACTGCAGGTAGTGTTTGATTGCCATAAATGAAAACGGCGGCCGCTGTGGCGACTGCCGCCGAAAGTTGGAATTCCATTTTTAAATCAACCGCTGGTTTTGCAGGCCGTCGAAGATGTTGTGCGCGGGCTTGGAGGAAGGCCCCGCGATTGGCTTAGAAATGAAATAAGTGCTTCAATTATAAGGGATTTCAATAGAAAAGATACCCGTCAAAAGATTGCTTATCTGGCATTACTAAGATAGTACGGGAATTGCCTGCAAACGCTCCAGCGCGAGGTTTGCTTAAGGGGGGCTCGAATCAGCCTGTTCTGTTATTGGCGACCCCGTCTAAGCGACCCCAGTTAGGTGCCCCGGCCTCGTCGGTCACGTCTACGCGACCCGGTCATTCCCGCGAACGCGGGAATCTATTTTAAATCAGTAACTTGGATCCCCGCGTTCGCAGGGATGACGAGGTTTTTAGAGGTCGCGTTAATACAGCTTTTGCGACGATTCGTGCAGCAACTGCACGTAAAGCTGGTGCCGCATGGGTGCGATCTTGTTTTCCTTGACGGCCTCCAGCACGGCGCAGCTCGGTTCGATCAGGTGATGGCAGTTGTAGAACTTGCACTTTCCGAGATAGGGCGTGAATTCGACGAAGGCGCGTTCCAGCATGCCTTCGCTCAACTGGTACAGGCCGAATTCCTGGAATCCCGGGGAATCAATGATGTTGGCCGGGTTGCCGTCCAGCGCGGTGTCTTGCGCATCCATCTCATACAGGCGGGTGAAAGTGGTGGTGTGCTTGCCGGTATCCAGGGCGGCGGAAATTTCGCGCACGGCGATATCGGCGTCCGGCACGATCAGGTTGATCAGCGACGATTTGCCCATGCCGGACTGGCCGATCAGGATGGTCGACTGGCCTTTCAGCAAAGGCCACAGGGTGGCGCAGGTTTCTTCAGGAACGGCGCGCGCCGACACTTCATGCACCGGGTAGCCGAGGCTGGCATACATCTGCAGCCGCTGCCGGGTCTTGTCCAGCGCTTCGACGATATCGGTCTTGTTGAGCACGATATGGGCCTTGACGCCGGCCGCTTCCGCCGCCACCAGCGCACGCGAGATCAGGTCGTCGGCGAAGCCGGGTTCGGTCGCCACCACGATGAACAGCTGGGTGACGTTGGCCGCCAGCAGCTTGGATTTGTACTGGTCGGAGCGGTACAGCAGGCTGTTGCGCTCGTCGATGGCTTCGATCACGCCCTGGTTGGGCGAAGTGGTCTTCAGCTGGACCCGGTCGCCGACCGCCACATCGCTTTTCTTGCCGCGTGTGACGCATTGCAGTTTCAGCGATTCGCCGCCGATCCTGGCTTGCACCAGGTAATGGCGGCCGTGAGCGGCGATCACCAGGCCGCTGCCAGCCTGGTTGCTGTGCTGCTTTTCGTGTTGCTTGGCGTGATCAACCATGGGCGGCCAGCAGTCGGTTGATGCGCACGGCGGCTGGCGGATGCGAGTCGTAGAATGCCGAATGCAGCGGATCCGGGGTCAGGGTCGAGGCGTTGTCTTCATACAGCTTGACCAGCGCCGTCACCAGATCGTTACCGTTAGTGTGCTTGACGGCAAACGCATCGGCTTCGAATTCGTGCTTGCGCGAGCTGATCGAGGACAGCGGCGACAGAAGGAAAGTAAAGATCGGCAAGGCCAGCATGAACAGAATCAGCGCCATCGCATCGTTGTTGCTGAGGTCCGCCAGCAGCAGCGGATTGACGCCGAGGCCGGTATAGAACCACAACTGCTGTTTCAGATAGCCCAGCAGCGCCAGGAATGCCAGCGAGATGGCGAACATGACGGCAATCCGCTTGACGATGTGCTTGAGCTTGAAATGGCCCAGCTCATGCGCCAGCACCGCTTCGATTTCATGTGGCGCCAGGCGCGCCAGCAAGGTGTCGAAGAAAACGATACGCTTGCTGGCGCCAAAGCCGGAAAAGTAGGCATTGCCGTGGGCGCTGCGCTTGGAGCCGTCCATCACGAACAAGCCCTTGGAAGCAAAGCCGACGCGTTTCATCAGGCCTTCGATGCGGTCGCGCAGGGTGTCGTCGGTCAGCGGCGTGAATTTGTTGAATAGCGGCGCAATCACGGTCGGGAACAGCACCAGCGTCAACAATTGGAAAGCACTGAATACCAGCCAGGCGTAAAACCACCAGAGATCGCCCGATTTCGCCATCAACTGCAATATAACCCACACCAGCGGCAGGCCGATTGCGGCACCAATCGCCGTGCTAGTCAGCATATCGGTAAAAAAGAGGCGGACAGACATCTTGTTAAAGCCGAAACGTGCTTCCAGCACAAACTGCTTGTAGTAATCAAGAGGCAGGTCGATCAAGCCCGAAATGGCGACGAATGCCACTAGCAAGCTCATTTGATAGATGATGCCTGGGCCGGCCCAGCTGAATATGATGTTGGAAAGCAACTGCAAGCCACCCAGCAAGGTAAAGCCGATCAGCACCGCGGCGCTCAGCAGCATCGAAAACATGCCGAATTTGGTCTTGGCGACGGTATAGTCGGCGGCGCGCTGATGTGCCGCCAGCGGGATCTTTTCGGCGAATTCGGCCGGCACCGCGCTACGATGCGACAGCACATGGCGAATCTGGCGCGAGCTCAGCCAGAAGCGCACGATGAGGGTGATTGCCAGGAAAACTACAAACAAAACTGAAAATGCAAATGAAGACATGTAGTCCCTATGTGAGAAAATACCGTGCAATGGGCGTCTCTGATAACCTACTGCGCGGCCCAATCTCTGGTCTGGGCTGTACTGAAGTACAGCTGCGCTTCTCTACCAGACCTTGGGCCGCTCGCTACGGTTCTCAGAGGCGCTTTACGGTCAGTTTCAATTGAAATGCCGCAATACTGCTTATATAAATAACCAAGAGAACAATTATGTCACAAGCCGCCGATATCTCCGCTAACCCTGTTGCCGCGCCAGTCCCGGCAGCGCCGCTGCGGCCGAACGAATTCAACCTGATCTGGGTCGACATGGAAATGACCGGGCTCAACCCGGACAGCGACCGCATCATTGAAGTCGCGGTGGTGGTGACCGATCCGCAACTGAACATCCTGGCGGAAGGCCCGGTATTTGCGATCCACCAGGCCGACGAGATCATGGATGGCATGGATGCCTGGAACAAGGGCACGCACGGCCGTTCTGGCCTGATCGAGCGGGTCAAGACCTCGACCGTGACGGAAAACGAGGCGGAATTGGCGCTGATCGAATTCCTGAAGAAATATGTGCCGAACGGCAAGTCGCCGATGTGCGGCAACACGATCTGCCAGGATCGGCGCTTCATGGCGCGCGGCATGCCGAAGCTGGAAGCGTTTTTCCACTACCGTAACCTGGACGTATCGACCTTGAAAGAACTGTGCCGCCGCTGGAAGCCGGAACTGGCAAGCGGCTTCAAGAAGCATCAGAAGCACACCGCGCTGGCCGATATCCTGGAATCGATTGAAGAACTGCGCTACTACCGCGAGCATTTCATCAAGGAATAAAAAACCGGCCGGGTGGCTCTGAGCGGCCCGGCCGGCGATTGCCACATGCGCCTTGGCGCTTAATCTTCCGTCTTGTTGTCAGTCGCGTTCAATCCGCAGCACTTCTTGAATTTCTTGCCGCTGCCGCAGCTGCAATCGTCATTGCGGCCGACTTTCGGCGCTTCGCGCTGGATAGTCTTGACTGCGGATTTGCGGTGCGGCAGCCAGTAGCGGTAGATTTCCGGAATCGCCGCTTCCACTTCCACCGCCAGCTTGTGGCGTTGCATCGGATCTTCGCGCAGCGCCATTTCTTCTTCTTCCAGCTCTTCCGCGCCCAGCAGATAGATAGGGCGTACTACCGTCGCCAGGTTGGAATGCCAGATCGGTTCCCAGGCCTTGGCGCGCAGGTTGATGCCTTCCCAGAAACCCCAGGCCCAGGCTTCGCCGTCGAGCAGGGCCTTGCCTTCGTGCTCGTGTTCGCAAAACAGCGGTTCGTATTCTTTCGGCGCTACTTCCAGCGTGATGGCGATTTCATTCATGTAGCGCGCGATCAGGCCGACGATCTTTTCGTATTCCTTGTCGGACTTGAATTTCGGCGCATCTTTCAGCGACGGTCCCCACACGTGCGGCAGCCATTCGCCCAGCAGCACCTGTTCCGGCCCGATCACCAGCGCCGTCAGATAGCCGTGCAGGGTATCCATGGTCATGCTGTCTTCAGCGCAACGATCGGACAAGAGAAAATCGTCCAGTTCGTCAAATTCTTTGTCTGAGAGGGGTTCGTCGAGGTTCATGGTGATAGCCGCTTAATATACGATGGAAATGAGGATACGGATTTTACGCATTGAAATGCGCCGGCGCTGCAAAATATTCGAGCTGCTTGCCTGAGAATAATCATTTATCCTGTGGCAACTATATCCAGATCAGATCATCTTATATGAAAATCAGAGCATTAACCCCGGCAGACCTCGCGTCCTACCGCCAGCTCAGGCTGGAATCGATCCTGGATGCGCCGTCTTCATTCGTGCCCACGCACGAGGAAGAAAGCGCGCTGCCCGAGGAACAGATGGCGGCACGTTTGAAAGAGAGCCCTTTCCAGGTGACTTACGGCGCGTTTCAAGACGAGGTCCTGGTCGGCGTCGTCGGTCTGGTGCGCGATGCCAGGTCCAAGATTTGCCATCGGGCCACGGTGGTCGGCGTCTATGTCACGCCGCAGGCGCGCGCGGGCGGCATAGCGCAGCGCCTGTTCGAGGCGGTGATAGCGCATGCCAGGAATATCCCGGAACTCGTCCAGCTGGATTTGAAAGTCAACACAATCAATCCTGGCGCCAGGGCGCTCTACGCCAAGCTGGGATTTGTCTCTTGCGGCTTCGATCATCGCGCCATGCGTATAGAGGGAAAATTTCATGACGAGGAGCGCATGGCGCTGTATCTCGACGTGATATAGCTTGATATAGCGTTATATAGCGCCACGGCTATTGCTGATAGATCCGCATGAAGCTGGCGAACCTCGGTATGCCGCTCTCATTCAAGCCGCGGAAGCGGTATGTCACCACGCTGCCCAAGGCGGGCGGCTGGCGCCGTTGTGCGTCGCTGAAGCCGCTGCCCAGCTTGAAACGTAAGCCATCTGGCGTTTCCACCAAGAGTGCGCCCAGCATGCCCTGGTATTTGCCTTTGCCGGGCAGATGGCCGATGACCTTGGCTTCGGCATCCTCATGGGTTTTCACTTTCAGCAGGTCGTCACTGCGCTGCGCGCGGTAAAGCGAAGCGCCCCGGTGCAGCATCAAGCCTTCGCCGCCTTGCCTGACGGTCTGTTGCAGCAAGCCTTGCAAGGCTGCGTCGTCACCCAGTTTGACCTGTTCCACCGGCTGTACCCAAGGTACGGCAAGCTTGGCGAGCGTGCTTTGCAGCGCAGGCAGGCGCTGGTCGAACGTGCCGGGGTGGGCAGGCAGGTCGAACACCATGAAGCGCATGCGGCGCCAGGCTGCATCGTCGGGTGCCTCGCGGCGCACGGTCGACACCGCATGGTTGAACTGGCCTCGGCCAGCCCACAGTTCGCCATCCAGCGCCACCTTTGGCCAGCCCGCAGTGAACCAGGGCGGGGCGTTGATCCGCTGGCCGCCGCGGGTCAGCAATTGCTTGCCGTCCCAGTAACCACGCACACCATCCAGCTTCTCGCTAACCCAATAATCGGCCAGCGCGATGCCGGGATGGTAGACATTTGCCAGCATCATCGGCGGTGCCGGCGTGGTGGACTGGGCAGCGGCGGGCAGCCAAAGAGATAAGCCGAGCAACAGGGCGCTCAGCAGGCTGGCAATGCGTGGTCGGCGTGGTCGGGCAGATGATGGCGTGGGCATGGTGCTTGGCTGTCAGGCATGAAAGCCTTATCGTAAAACGATGCTCCCCATCGCTGCTGCCGAAATTGACTTAAAAAGCGGCTTAAAAAAGCGGTTTGATATTTAGCTTATGCATGTGAAATTCAGTTCAACCCCGTTGCCGGCCGGATCGCGCAGGAAGATCTGTTTTTGCTGCAAGGACGGGACAAACGCCACTTGATAAGGCAGCTGGCGCGCCAGCAAAAGCGCTTCCATTCCCTCAGGATCGACGCAGCTGAAGGCGACGTGATCGAAGCTGGTGGCGATACCGGTATGCCTGACATCGCCGGTCCGCGCTTCGCTCAGATGCAGCACGGCTTGCCCGCCAGCATATAGCCAGTAACCGAAACTGTCGAAAGCGGGCCGCTCGCCGGCTTCCAGGCCGATCACTTCGCAATAAAATTCCTTCAACTGCAGCAATAGTACTCGCGGCGCGCGCAGGTTGTAATGATTGAGGGCTATGGCTGGCATAAATGGCTCGTGGCGTGACGGCTGCGGGACTATGAGTGTAATCGATGCGCGTCGATACAACGAGTGGTTGCAGGCGTCTATGTCACGCTAGCCACTGTATTGCTGGGGCGTGGTACGATTTTCCAATTCCAGGTTCGACATGAAACTGGCAAATCCGCGGCGCTGTCAGGATGCTGCTCGCGGTAACGGTACTATCCCAATCCCAATCCCAATCCCAATCCCAATCCCAATCCCACTTACTCTAGGTATCGGCGCTTCCATGCTTGCCATCAAACCCTATCTGCGCGCGTTGACAATCAACCCGACAAGAGAAATCGATTTTGATGCCTATCCGTTCAGCATTCCGGCAGTCCGTGAGCTGGAACAGATCGCATTTCATCCGGATGTGACTTTTCTGGTCGGGGAAAACGGTGCCGGCAAATCGACCTTGCTGGAAGCAATGGCGATCGCCTGGGGATTCAACGCGGAAGGAGGCAATCAAAACAATGGTTTTTCGACGGTGAACGCACATTCTGATCTGCATACCTATTTGCGCACCGTTAAAAGCTACAAACGTCCCAAGGCAGGTTATTTCTTGCGAGCGGAAAGTTTTTTTAATGTCGCCACCAATATCGAAAAACTAGATGCCGCACCCGGCCTCGGTAATTTGATTGGTCCTAGTTACGGCGACAGATTATTACATCAGCAATCGCACGGTGAGGCCTTCCTGGCGCTGCTGCAAAACAAATTCAAAGCAGACGGCTTTTACATGCTGGATGAACCAGAGGCGGCGTTATCGCCGAACCGGCAACTGGCTGCGCTGGCCATGATTCACCGTTTGGTGCAGCGCAATTGCCAATTTGTGATCGCCACCCATTCGCCGATTTTGCTGGCATATCCGCGTGCCAGAATTTACCTTTTGAGTAATAGCGGATTGACGGAAACCTGTTATGAAGACACCGAGCAGTACACAACAACCCGCGATTTCCTGAATAATCCGGCAGGCGGGATGGCGCGGCTCTTTGCCGAGCAGTAGCCGCCGCTCACTGCTGGATTCGTGATGGATTCATGCATCTGACAAGTAAAGGCATGAGATTGTTGTTTTTGAAACTAGTCATGGAGCTTTAGCCGGTACCTATAGCTTTACTGCCTAATCGCTTCGGGAAGTAAGCCGCCGGGGCTTACAATGGCTGGATGAATATTTCACCACCCGCATCATTCACAACTCTTACCCCCGACACCGTGCTGGACGCGCTCGACAGCATCGGCCTGCACGGCGATGGCCGCCTGCTGGCGCTCAACAGTTATGAAAACCGCGTTTACCAGATCGGCATGGAGGAGGGGCCGCCGTTGGTGGCCAAGTTCTATCGGCCGCTGCGCTGGAGCGATGCCGCCATCCTGGAAGAGCATGGTTTCGTGCAAGAGCTGGTGGAGCGCGAGATCCCGGTGGTGGCAGCTTGGGCCGCCGCCGACGGCAGCACCCTGCATCAATTCGACGGTTTCCGCTTCGCGGTGTTTCCGCGCCACGGCGGCCGCGCGCCGGAGCTGGAGGATGAGGCCACGCTGGAATGGCTGGGCCGTTTCATGGGGCGCATCCATGCCGTCGGCGGCTTGCGCAACTATCAGCACCGGCCGACCCTGGATATCGCCAGTTTTGGCGAAGAGCCGAGCGCCTTCCTGCTGGCCAACAACTTTGTCCCGGCAGATTTGCTGGAAGCCTATCGCAGCACTGTGACTCAGGCGCTGGAGGGCGTGCGGCGCTGCTTCGAGCGCGCCGGCACGGTCGGCTCGCTGCGCCTGCATGGCGATTGCCACGGCAGCAATGTGCTGTGGACCGACGCCGGACCGCATTTCGTCGACTTTGACGATAGCCGCATGGGGCCGCCGGTACAGGACCTGTGGATGCTGCTGTCCGGCGAACGCAAGGACATGGTGCGGCAGATGGGCGCATTGTTGGCAGGGTATGAAGACTTTTACGATTTCGATACCCGCGAGCTGTATCTGATCGAAGCGCTGCGCACCTTGCGCCTGATTCATTACGCGGCATGGATCGCGCGCCGCTGGGACGACCCGGCCTTCGCCGTGGCCTTCCCATGGTTCAATACCCAGCGCTATTGGCAGGACCGGGTGCTGGAATTGCGCGAGCAGATCGCCCTGATGGACGAGCCGCCGCTGTGGCAAAACTGAAGCCGGCTTGACGGGCGTTTAATGCGCCACGGTCTTCGAGAACACGTTCAGCACCAGCACGCCGGAGACGATCAAGCCGATGCCGATCAGCGCCGCTGCATCCAGGCTCTGCTTCAGGAACAGCCAGCCGACCAGTGCAATCAGCGCGATGCCGATGCCCGACCACATCGCGTACACGATCGCCACCGGCAGGGTGCGCAAGGTCAGCGACAGGAAATAGAAGGCCGTCAGGTAACCCGCCACTACCACCACCGACGGCACTAGCCGGGTGAATTCGGCGCTGGCCTTGAGGGCGCTGGTGGCGATCACCTCGGCGACGATGGCGATCAATAGATAGACCCAATGCATGACTTCTCCTGGCTGAAAGAATGTAGACAAAACGCGTAGATAAAACGTGGAAACAGCGAAACTCTAATCGATCGCGGCAAACAGCTCTGTAACGAAATCGACAAATACACGTACCTTGGCCGACAACTGATGGCTCTGGTGATACACCACCGATACCGGCGGCCCCGGCGTGGCCCAGTCGGCCAGCACCGGCTGCAGCAGGCCGGCGCGGATCTGCGGATTGAGCGAGAGCGTCAGCAGCTGGACGATGCCGGCGCCGCTGGCGGCTGCGTGGATCAGGGTTTCCGCGTGATTGATGGCGATGTTGCCGGGCGGCGCCCAGCTGAACTCCTGCTTGCCCTTGCTGAAGGTCCACGGCACGTTCTGGCCGCTGTTGGGGTGGATGAAAGCCAGGCAACGGAAGCTGCTTAGTTCCTGCGGCGTGCGCGGAGTTCCATGCTGCGCCAGAAACTCGGGAGCGGCGCAGCACAGGTTGCGGGTCTGGTAGATGCGGCGCGCCACCATGCTGGAATCCTTCAGCTCGCCGATGCGGATCCAGACGTCGCCGCGGCCCTCCACCATATCTACCATGCGGTCGCCGACATTCAGGCGGATCGACAAGTCGGGATACAGCGCGCTGAAGCGCGCTAGCGCCGGCGCCAGGTAGATGCGGGCGATGACGGTCGGCACGTCGACTCGCAAGATGCCTTGCGGCGTCACGCGCCGGCCTTGCAGTCCGTCTTCCAGTTCGCTCATGTCGCCGAGCAGGCGCTGGGCCCGCTGGTAGCAGCTGTGGCCATCGTCGGTGAGGGAAATCTTGCGGGTGGTGCGGTTCAGCAGGCGCACGCCGAAATGCCGCTCGAGGGCGGCGATATGATTGGTGATGGTGGCGTTCGACATCTCCAGCTGTTCAGCGGCGCGGCTGAAGCTGTTCAGTTCTACCACTTGGCAAAATACCCGTAACGATTCCAGCCTGTCCATGATAATGATTTTATATTATTTAAGTTAATTAAAAAATGATTTTAATTATTGCCTATTTTTCTGATTATTAAAAAGGATGATAATGGCAAAAAAACAGATCGTAGAGTACGTATTGATACGGCGCCAACATCTTCCCGGAGACACGCATGGCCATTGCGACGCATAGCTCTAACAGCAGCCCGATCGACATTCCCGCCCTGATCGACCGCAGCCGCATCGGCGGCTTCCAGATTGTCATGCTGACCCTATGCGCCATTTGCCTGATTATCGACGGTTTCGACGTCCAGGCCATGGGCTATGTGGCGCCGGCCATCATCCTGGAGTGGGGCATAGACAAGGCCAACCTGGGACCGGTGTTCGGCGCCGGCCTGTTTGGCATGCTGCTCGGCTCGCTTACCTTCAGCATCCTGGCCGACCGCATCGGCCGCCGTCCGGTGCTGATCGCCGCCACCTTGTTCTTCGCTGCCTGCATGCTGCTGACGCCGCTGGCCGGCACGGTCGATCAACTGATAGCACTGCGTTTCATCACCGGCCTCGGGCTGGGCGCCATCATGCCCAACGCCATGGCGCTGGCCGGCGAATACAGTCCGCTGCGCAAGCGCGTGACCCTGATGATGCTGGTGTCCTGCGGTTTCACGCTGGGAGCGGTGCTGGGCGGCCTGCTGTCGGCAGCGTTGATCCCGCGCTTCGGCTGGCAGTCAGTATTCCATGTCGGCGGCGTGGTGCCGCTGGTGATCGGCATCCTGATGATTTTCCTGCTGCCGGAGTCGATGCAGTTCCTGGTGCTGCGCGGCAAACGTCTGGAGCAAGTCGGCAAGTGGCTGCGCCGCATCGATCCCGCGGTTGCGATTGATCAGGACACGCGTTACGTGGTCAACGAAAAAGCCGGCAAGGGCGCGCCGGTGATGCAGCTGTTCCAGCAGGGCCGGGCCAAGGTCACGATCCTGCTGTGGATCATCAATTTCATGAACCTGGTGAACCTGTATTTCCTTTCCAACTGGCTGCCGACCATTGCCAAGGACGCTGGCCTGTCGACCGCCACCGCCGTCATGGCCGGCACCACCTTGCAGATTGGCGGCACGCTGGGTACTTTGATCATGGGCCAGCTGATTGATCGTTCCAGCTTCCGCCGCGTGCTGATCCCGGTATTCCTGATCGCAGGCATGGCGGTAGCCCTGATCGGCCGGCCGGAGATCTCGCTGTTGTTCCTGTTTGCCAGCATCTTCGTCGCCGGCTTCTGCATCGTCGGTGGCCAGCCGGCGGTGAATGCGCTGGCGGGAACCTACTACCCGACCACCTTGCGTTCCACCGGCATCGGCTGGAGCCTGGGAGTCGGCCGCATCGGTTCTATCGTCGGGCCGGTGCTGGGCGGCGAGCTGATCCGCCTGAACTGGCCCAACAGCAGCATTTTCCTGCTGCTGGCGGTGCCGGCGCTGGTATCGGCCGTAATGCTGATGCTGATGCAGGACACTTCAAATCGCAACGATACGCAGGCGGTGCTTGCGCATTAAGATCAGACCATCAAGGATAAAACCCATGGAAAACACAAACATGCTTCGTTACCAGTCGGGATTCTGCAATGACTTCGCCAGCGAAGCCTTGCCCGGCGCTTTGCCGGCGGCGCAGAACTCGCCGCAGAAAGCGCCTTACGGCCTGTATGCGGAACAGCTGTCCGGCACCGCATTCACCGCGCCGCGCGCGCACAACCGGCGCTCGTGGCTGTACCGCATCCGTCCGGGCGCGATGCATCACGCTTTTGAAAAGCTGCAGCAACCACTGCTGGCCAGCGGCCCCTTCACCCAGGTTGATACGCCGCCCAACCAGCTGCGCTGGAATCCGCTGCCTATGCCGGCTGCTGATCAGTCCGTTGATTTCATCGATGGCATGGTCACTTTCGCCGGCAACGGCGACGCTGCGGCGCAGGCCGGAATCGCGATCCACCTGTACGTGGCGAACCGCTCCATGCATGACCGCTTCTTCTACAATGCCGACGGCGAACTGCTGATCGTGCCGCAGCAGGGGCGTTTGCTGGCGAGGACGGAAATGGGCGTGCTGGAAGTCAAGCCGGGAGAAATCGTCGTTATTCCACGCGGCGTGCGCTTCCGCATCGAATTGCCGGATGGCACAGCGCGCGGTTATGTCTGCGAAAACTATGGCGCTGCCTTCCAGCTGCCGGAACTGGGGCCGATCGGTTCCAACGGCCTGGCCAATGCGCGCGATTTCCAGGCGCCGGTAGCGGCCTATGAAGAGCGCGAGGGCGAGTTCCAGCTATTGGCCAAGTTCGGCGGTAAACTGTGGGCGGCACGCATCGACCATTCACCGCTGGATGTGGTGGCATGGCACGGCAACTACGCACCGTACAAGTACGACCTGAGCTTGTTCAACACGATCAATACGGTGAGCTACGATCACCCCGATCCGTCGATCTTCACGGTGCTGACTTCACCTTCGGATACGCACGGCACAGCGAACGTCGATTTCGTGATCTTCCCACCGCGCTGGATGGTCGCCGAACATACTTTCCGGCCGCCATGGTTCCACCGCAACGTCATGAGCGAATACATGGGCCTGATCCATGGCGCCTACGACGCCAAGGCCGACGGTTTTACGCCGGGCGGCGGCAGCCTGCACAATTGCATGAGCGGCCACGGTCCGGACGCCGCCACTTTCGAGAAAGCGTCGAATGCCGAGCTGGCGCCGCACCGCATCGATAATACAATGGCCTTCATGTTTGAAAGCCGCTACCTGATTCATCCGACGTCCTATGCACTGGTGACGCCGCTGCTGCAGAAAGACTACCTGCAATGCTGGCACGGTTTGAAAAAAAACTTCAACGGTCAACCTTAAGAGAAAAGATATTATGCAAGCCAACGATCCGACATTGACATCCTTCATCCCGACTCCGCCAGAGTCGCATTTTCCTATCCAGAACCTGCCTTTCGGCGTGTTCAGCACTGCCGCCAATCCAGTGCCGCGGGTCGGCGTCGCGATCGGCGATCAGGTGCTGGACCTGGCCGCGCTGGCCGAGTCCGGCCTGCTGACGCTGAGTCCGGAAGTATTCCGCCAGCCGACTCTCAACGCCTTCATCGCGCTGGGCCACCAAACCTGGCGCAGCACCCGCGCCAGCATCAGCGAGCTGCTGCGCCACGACAATCTCCAGCTGCGCGATAACCAGGCGCTGCGCGACAAGGTATTCGTCGCGCAAGAACAGGCAACGCTGCATCTGCCGCTGGAGATCCCGGGCTATACCGATTTCTATTCATCGAAAGAACATGCGACCAATGTCGGCTCGATGTTCCGCGACCCGGCCAATGCGCTGCTGCCAAATTGGCTGCATATCCCGATCGGCTACAACGGCCGCGCCAGCTCGGTGGTGGTCAGCGGCACGCCGCTGCAGCGGCCGATGGGCCAGCTGAAACTGCCAGACGCCGATGTCCCGGTGTTTGGCGCCTGCCGCAAGCTGGATTTCGAGCTGGAAACCGGTTTCATCATCGGCCAGCCGAATGCCCTCGGCGAACCGATCGACATCGCCAATGCCGAGCAGCATATCTTCGGCATGGTGCTGCTGAACGACTGGAGCGCGCGCGATCTGCAGCAATGGGAATACGTG
This sequence comes from Collimonas pratensis, assembly GCF_001584185.1. Taxonomy (GTDB): domain Bacteria; phylum Pseudomonadota; class Gammaproteobacteria; order Burkholderiales; family Burkholderiaceae_D; genus Collimonas; species Collimonas pratensis. The sequence goes on from NZ_CP013234.1 coordinate 1,303,673, forward strand.
CCGCTGGGTCCGTTCAACAGCAAGTCCTTCGCCACTTCGATCTCGCCTTGGGTGGTCACGATGGATGCGCTGGAACCGTTCCGCGTCGACAGTCCGGCACAGCAGCCGCAACCGCTGCCGTACTTGCAGCAGAGCGGCAAGAACGGCTACGACATCACGCTGGAAGTAGCGCTGCAGCCCGGTGCAGCCGCCCAGCCGCAAACCATCTGCCGCACCAATTTCAAAGCCATGTACTGGACCATGGTGCAGCAGCTGGCGCATCACACCGTCTCCGGCTGCAACACCCGCATCGGCGACCTGATGGGCTCCGGCACCATCAGCGGCAGCACGCCGGAAGCGTATGGCAGCCTGCTGGAACTGACCTGGAACGGCAAGAACCCGCTCAGCCTGGCGGACGGCAGCCAGCGCAGCTTTATCCAGGACGGTGACGAGGTGGCGATGACCGGCTGGTGCCAGGGTGATGGCTATCGTGTCGGGTTTGGCGTGGTCAGCGGCAAGATATTGCCGGCGCGGGGTTGATGTAATAGATGTACAGACGATGGGCAATTCGAAAGGATTGCTTATCGTTGCGTGTTGATACGACCTTAGTAAATCTTCTTGTTCATGGCAAGGTTCCTTGCCTTGCCTTGCCTTGCCTTGCCTTGCCGCCGCCACATTTCTTGCGCTGTTCATCCTGGCGTTTATCTGCACCTCTTCACTTTCCGCCATAGCGCCTGCTTACTTCTGAATTCTCAGAAATCTGTCTTGCGCCGGGCTTTTTAAGTTTTTTGGCTAGCGACATTCGTGGTTTCAGGAACTGGAATGCCCTTGATACTTTGTCAAACTCGTTGAGAAGCCGTTATAACGGGTACATCAGTAAAGTAGCCGCTAGGCAAAATCAGGAGTCGCCATGAAATACCCAGCAGCATTTACACCCGATCAAGAAGCCGCGGTTTTGTTGTGACCTTTCGCGATATTCGGGAAGCAATCACTCAAGGCGATACCGAAGTCGAGGCACTGGAAATGGCTGCTGATGGTCTGCTTACTGCGATGGATTTCTATTTCGAGGATAAGCGTCAGGTTCCACTGCCTTCAAAAGCTAAGAAGGGCGAGCGGCTTATTCAATTACCCCTAAGCGTGGCTGCCAAGGTGTTATTACTCAATGAAATGCTCGAGCAGCAAATACGGCCAACCGACCTGGCGCTGCGGATGGATACCACGAAGCAGGAAGTGAATCGCCTGATCGATTTGCGCCACACCACCAAGATCGACAGAATTTCCGAGGCAATGAACGCACTTGGCAAGCAGATTGAATTAAGCGTGGCTTGATCCGAGCCTGTCGCTCACCGCGATTCCTGGTTTTTTACCGAGCCATCGCTTTCAATGCAGCCTGAGCCAGGAAGCCGGAACGCGTCAGCTGATGGGCTTTGGCGAAGGCGTCAATTTCGCGCAGCAGATTTTCAGGTAATGAAATGTTGAGCCGCACAGGTTTTGTATTGATTCTGGAACGGTCAATATTCACCAGCATCCAGTAACCATTGGCATAGTCTGCTGCGTCTTTCCATTTTTCGATCGATGTCGCTTCGGGAATATGTGTCTCGCCCTCGTACATGGTTGCAGCTGCTTCCTGGGCTTTTGCCGGCAGGGCGTTCAATTCGTCTGCGGCGGTAAACACGCCGGGAAGATCCGGAAAGCTGGCGCCGTAGGCGCTGTCTTTGTCTTTCCATACATAAAGCGGATATAGCATGTTCGTCCTCACTTCAGTTCGGCCTGTTTCAAGATGCTCTCGGCCGTGCCAAGCGGCAGATCCTTTTTCGGATACGGGACAATCATTGATTTTCCGCTGACAGGATGGCGATATTTGTGGTGGCTGCCTCGCGTAGAGACGTGCCTCCATCCGGCGGCCTTCAGTTGCTTGACAGTGTCGGCGCTGTTCATCTTAATGATACACATAAATACACATAAATACACAAAATAAAAGTATATTGTGTATTTTTGTGTATTAGCTGTTGTTTGAAAATTGCTTCTGACTGGCGTCAGCCCATCCCCAGAAAACCTGGGGATGGGCTGCATCCGGACATCGCTGGCGAACAATTGTGGAGAAGAACTGGTTGCGGCAATAGCGTCGAAAATCTTAAATGCAGCAATTGGTGCCGGGCCGGCATCTGATATTTGTGCCTAAACTGCCGCGGGTGTCCAACGGACGAGGCCGCGTACTAGGCGATCCGCGCAGCATTCCGGATTTGCGCTTCCACGGTCTGGATCCGTTTTTCCTGCGCCGCCAGGATTCGCGCCACACGCTCTGTTCCCGCCTTCTCCGGCGAGCCGCAATCGAACGGCGGCTGTGGATCGTATTCGAACACCAGCTGCAGCGATTTCGCCAGCTCGTCGCCGCCAAGTTCGGCCGCAAGCGTCAGGCTAAAATCGATGCCGGCTGTCACGCCGCCGCCGGAGAGGCGATTGCGGTCGCGTACTACCCGGGCGGCAACCGCTTCTGCGCCGAACAGCGGCAGATACTGGCGCCACATCCAGTGGCAGGCCGATTTATAGCCCTTCAATAACCCTGCCGCGCCCAATAGCAAGGAGCCGTTGCAGACCGAAGTGACATAGCGCGCGCCGGCTCCCTGCCGTTGCAAAAAGGCGATCGTTTCCGCATCGTTGAGCTGATCGCCCATGCCGATGCCACCGGGCACGCACAACACATCCAGCGGCGGGCAACCGGCAAAGGTGTCGCTGGGATTGATGGAAAAGCCGACGTCGGTCATGACTGGTTCAAGCTTCTTCCATACCAGGTGCACTTTGGCGCCAGGCACGCGGCTCAGTACTTGCGCCGGTCCGGTCAGGTCGAGCTGGGTGACGTTAGGAAACAGCAAAAAGCCGATATGAATTGCATCTGACATGTTTTTTCCTTTGCTTATGCGGCGCGTTGAGAGGGGCCAGGTAATTCTACAGGGGCCGGCTGTGGCATAAATGACAGATATGTATTAAATTCTGCCAATGACAAATCCCATCGATATGGCGCTGCTCGCTTTCGACGGCATGCAGATACTGGACATCACCGGCCCCGCCGCGGTCTTTGCCGCCGCCAACGATGCTTGCGGACGATTGTTTTATCGGGTGCATATTCTGTCGGCGGCAGGCGGTCCGGTGCAAAGCAACAGCGCGGTGAGCATCCTCACCGTGGCCATCGGGGACCTGCCGCCGCATTCGGTGCATACGCTGCTGCTGGTCGGCGGCGACGAATCCGGCCTGCGCCAGCTGGCTGCCACGCCACCGGTGCGCACATGGGTGCTGGCGACGGCGGCTGTGGCGCAGCGTTTCGGATCTGTCTGCAGCGGCGCCCTGGTGCTGGGAAATTTCGGGCTGCTCGATGGCAAGCGGGTGACGACGCATTGGAATAGCGGGGCCGCGCTGACGCAGCAAAATCCCGCGGCCAAGGTCGACATGAGCGCCTTGTATATTGAAGATGGCCGCGTCTGGACCTCGGCCGGCGTGACTACCGGCATCGACATGTGCCTGGCCATGGTGGAAAGGGATTTAGGCAGCGCCGTCGCCCACGCGGTTGCCCAGCGCCTGGTGCTGTACGCCCGGCGCCCCGGCTATCAATCGCAGTTCAGTCCAATGCTGAGCGCGCAGGCGCGCGCCGGAAGGCCGTTTTCAGAGCTGGTCGAATGGATGAAAAACAATCTGACGGAAACGCTGGATGTCCCCGAGCTTGCTGCGCGCGTCGCCATGTCCGGCCGCAGCTTTCACCGGAAATTCACCAATGCAATAGGTGAAACTCCCGGGCGTTTTGTCGAAACCTTGCGCCTCGACCATTCCCGCCATTTGTTGGCTGCCAAGCTCAGCCTCAAGGAAATCGCCGCCAGGACAGGCTTTTCAACGGCTGCGCAATTCACCAAAGCGTTCGAGCGCCGGTTTGGCGTTACGCCAGGTCTTTTTAGAGAGTTACATCGCTAACTCCTGAAAAGACCTGACTATCGTATAAAAATCAGCCGACACGTTGAAGCGTCGGCCGCCAGCATTTACCTGCGCGGCACGCCGTCGCGCCACTCGCCCCAATGCGTCACGATATCCTGCACCAGCGGATTCCCGGCGCGGTACAGATTCTCGGTGGCCGGCACGAAGCCGCCCTGGTCGGCATAGTTAAGCAGGTTGTCGGCGCTGGTCTGCCCTTGGTAAGGGCGGTCGAAATCCGATCCGGTACGCAATGCCGCGACCCGGCTCAGGTCCACTCGCTTGATGCTGGATGCGCGCTTCAAGGCTTCGAAAGTGGCATTGTCTTCCTGTGCGGTCATGCAGTAGACACCTTTGTTGTCGGTCAAGATCTTGGTCCACTGTCTTGCGCGTTCGCCGAGCAGCGTGCCGGACCACCAGGTATTGCCGGAAGCGATATCGCACTGGACCACGGTCGGCGGCTGGTTGGCCGGCGCATAGCTGAACTTGGAGCGCGCAACTTGTGCTTGCGGGCTATCTGCCAGCACCACATTGCGCGACAGCGCGAAGGCGGCGTCGGCCAGTTTCGGATTCAACTGGAAGACTTCGTTGCGATAGTCGAGCGGCGGTTTGTCAGTCGGGCTCTTGGTGTTGATGCCGAGATAGCCGGTATTCCAGCCGGCCGGGATTTCGCGCGCATCGAGTTCCCACTGGATGCCGAAATCGACCAGATACTTGGCCCATGCGGCTGAGCCGACAGTGGCGCGGCCAGGATCGACGCCGGCAATTCCGGAGATCAGGAAATAGGTGTGACGCAGGTCGAAGCGCGACGAGAAGGTGAGGGCCATGATCGACGCCGATGCATTGGCGTAGCCCATGCCGGTGGTGACCACGCAGACGTCTTGCCGGTTGCAATGGACATCGGGATAGTCCGGCGACAGGCCGGGCACGGAGACGGTCTTCCAGGGACCGATGCGATCCAGCCAGGCCTGGCCTTCGGGACCGAACATGGTGATGATCATGACCTTGACCGGGCGGTTCTGGGCGTTGGATTCAGTGAGCCCATCGCTGCCCCTGTCTTGCGCCAGCGATGGGACGGCGGAGTAAGCGGCAAGCGACAGGAAAGCTGCGGAAATAAGCGAGCGAGTCATCATGGGTTTTCCTTATGGCGAGTAGAAACGGTAGTCTACCCGTGAAAGCTGATTTATATTTCCGCATCGCAATATAACGATCTGTATATTCACTGCAAAAGGGACGCAAGACAGATGCAAAACGGGCGCAAAAAAGCCGCCCGCAGGCGGCTTGCTAAAACGTTTCTGGGACCGAGATCAGAGATAGATGATGGCTAACACCACGCCGATGATCAGGCCGAACTTGATGCACATGTACAGCGGCTTGCTGAATTTCTTCAGACGGCGGCGGTATTGGCCGGCAGCCCAGACGAAACGGAACAGCTTGTTGATGCCGCCGGTCTCGTCGCCGGTTTCGTTGGGCGATGCCGCCGCGCTCATCATGTGGCGGCCGAGCCAGCGGTTGATGGCTTGCGCCCAGCGGTAGCGCATCGGCCGCTCGATGTCGCAAAAGATGATGATGCGGTTGCTGTCGCAGCCGTTTTGCGCCCAGTGGATATAGGTTTCATCGAACACCACGCCCTGGCCGTCGCGCCAGCTGTAGCGCTGCTGGTTGACTTCGATGAAGCAGCGGTCGTCGTTCGGCGTCACCAGGCCGAGGTGATAACGCAGCGAACCGGCGAACGGATCGCGGTGCGGATTCAAAGTGCCGCCCGGCGCCAGTTCGGCGAACATGGCGGCCTTGACGCTCGGCGTGCGGCGCAGCAGCGCCACGGTCTTCGGACAGAACTGCTCGGCCGACGGATGGCTGGCGTCATACCATTTCAGGTAGAAGCGTTTCCAGCCGGCCTTGAAGAAAGAGTTGAAGCCGGCGTCGTCATTTTTTTCCGCGGCACGGATTTTTTCCAGGCCAATCAGGCCCTGTGCTTCATCGCGGATGGTTTCCCAGTTGTCTTCCAGGATCTTGAGGTCGGCGAAGGTGCTGGTCGGCAAATAAGGCGTGTTGGTCGGCACCTTCGAGAACATGTACATGAAGATGTTGAGCGGCGCCATGATCGACGAATGGTCGAACAGCTGCCGGAAAAACGGCAAGCGCGCCTTGCCGCGAAAGTGGACATACAACACCGACAAAATGAAAATACTGACTACTGCCCATTTCATAAAAATGTGCTCCGTTACAAATAAGCCGCCATTTTATCTCTTTTGCGCCTGTTATCTGTTATCCAAGCCGTTTGTTACCCTGGCTTGTTGCACGGGAGAATGTTTAAGGATGTGGCTGCCTTCATTGCCGCCGGCAATATTTCAGTGATAAAATTGCGGCTCCTTAGGGGAGTAGCCGCCTTCGAGTCTTTCGAAGAGCGCATGTCAACATACTTGGCGCTGTATCCAATTTACGCCATGGCATGCGCGACCGCACGGTTTGGCAAGACCTATGGTGCATGTCCTTCACCCGGCCGGGCGAAGGCGTCGCGCCATTCGTCAGTGCCCGGCCCTCAGGATGTCCCATGTTTAATTATCGCCAATGGCAGTGCCGGCGCACCGCTGCAGCCAGCTTTCCCCCCGTATTATTGCTTGTCTTGTCCCATGCATTCGTGGCCGGGGTGCGCGCATGATGCTCGCTATCGCCTTGCTGCTCGGCTCTGCCGTCGTCATCTACTTGTCCTGTGAATATTTCGTCAATAGCATCGAATGGGTAGGGCGCCGGCTCGGCATTGCCCAGAGCGCGGTAGGGACGGTGCTGGCGGCGTTCGGCACGGCCTTGCCGGAAAGCGTGGTGACCTTTGTCGCCGTAGTGTTCGGGCGCGATGCCGCGCACCGCGAAATCGGCGTCGGCGCCGCCCTCGGCGGTCCGCTGGTGTTGGCCACCATCGCTTATGCAGTGGTGGGGCTGATGTTCATCCTGAACCGCAAGAAGCTCGGCAGCATCCTGCTCTCTGCCAGCGCCGCCGCACGCCTGAGCCGGGATCAAGCCTGGTTCATCGGGATATTCGTGGTCAAGGTCGGCCTCGGGTTGGTGGCGTTTGCCATCAAGCCCTGGCTGGGCGTGTTTTTCCTGCTGGCCTATGGTGTCTACATCTGGGGCGAAATGCGCAAGGAAGAAGATGCCGATGCCGAGATCCACGAGCTGGAGCCGCTCAAGTTCCGTCCCCACGATCCGCAGCCGGTGCTGGGCTGGGCATTGCTGCAGACGTTGGTGGCGCTAGTGGTGATTTTCCTTAGCTCGCAGCTGTTCGTGCATCAGCTCGGTGAAATTTCTCCCTGGCTCGGCATCTCGCCGCAGCTGACTGCCTTGTTGCTGAGTCCGATTGCAACCGAACTGCCGGAAATCCTGAACGCCGTGATCTGGGTCCGGCAGGGCAAGCAGACGCTGGCCCTGAGCAATATCAGCGGCGCGATGATGATCCAGGCCACCATCCCGACCGCGCTGGTGCTGATCTTTACGCCGTGGATGCTCAGCCCGGCATTGATCTGGGCTGCCGCGGTCACCATGATCTCGATGTTCGGCCTGTATGCCTTGCTGCGCAAAGGCATGCTGAGCGGCGGCATCCTTGCGCTGTTCGGCTTGCTGTATGTGGTGTTTGCCGCTGGCCTTGGATGGATAGGCGTGCACTAACTGTTATGGTCAGAGTTTGTCAGGAGCGCGCACCCAAGGCAATCACCGCCGCGCCTGACAATGCCAGTCCTGCCCCCAGCAGATCGGTTCAGCGCGGCGCAATGCCGTCGACGCTCCACAGCCAGAAAATTGCCGTGGCGATATACACCGCACCGTAAGCCGCATACACGCGGCCGCTGGCGGCAGGGTGCAAGCTCAGCAGCCAGACGAAAGCGGTCAGGCTGATTGCCGCCGGCAGCAATAGCCATGCCGAGCCTTTGTTGTTTAGCCACAGCATGGGCAGATAGCAGCCGAGCAGTTCGGCGATGGCGGTCAGCAGGAACAAGCCGAAGGTTTTTGTCATGGCGTTCAAAGAGGGTGGAGGGGCAGGAAAGCGGCGAAACCGCTATACTAATGTTCTTTTGATATCCGGTGCCTGGACGACCTGGCACTGCATTCTATCCGGGGACGACCCCACTACTGGAGGTCGCATGGCCTGGATCATTCTCTTTCTCGCCGGCTTAGCTGAAATCGTCTGGGCCGTCGGCCTCAAATACTCTGAAGGTTTTACCCGCCTCTGGCCATCTGTGATCACGGTGGCCGGCATGGCCATCAGCATCTGGCTGCTGGCGCTCGCCATGCGCACCCTGCCGCTGGGCACCGCCTATGCGGTATGGACCGGGATCGGTGCGGTGGGATCGTTCATTGCCGGCATCGTGCTGCTGGGCGAGGCGGCCAGCCTGGCGCGCATCGGCAGCGTCAGCCTGATCGTGTTGGGATTGATCGGTTTGAAACTGTCGACGGCTGCCTAAGCCGCGGCGCTGATCTTGGTCGCCGCCGTGGCTGCCGTGGTGGCAAATCCGGCGTCGGTTTTCAGGCTCTGGTAACGCAGGCAGGTGACACGCAAGAAAGATGAAAAATTGCTGGCTTCGCCCAGGTGGGTAGTGACTTCATCGTGCAGCTTGGCGATCAGCTGGTTGGTGGTGAGGTCGTTATCCGCCGCCAATTCCGCCAGGGTCTGCCAGAACAGGTTCTCCAGCTTGATGGTGGTGATGACGCCCATGATGCGCACCGAACGGGCGCGCGACTCATACAGTATGGGATCGGCCTGGGCATAAATCTGACACATCGAACGCCTCGCTTCTTGCAGTTGAGCATGCTGGTAAAAATGCGGCCGCACTGGCAGCCGCACGCTGGCATCATAACTCGATGCGGGTCCCCAATGCAGTCAGGAACAATGCCAGCCAGGCTGGATGGGCCGGCCATGCCGGCGCGGTCACCAGGTTGCCGTCGCGGTGCGCCGCGGCGATATCGATTTCGGCATACTTGCCGCCGGCCAGCTTGACCTCCGGCGCGCAGGCAGGATAGGCCGAACAGGTTTTGCCTTCCAGCACGCCGGCCGCCGCCAGCAATTGCGGGCCATGGCAGACCGCGGCAATCGGCTTGTCGGAGGCATGGAACTGCTGGACGATTTCGATCACGCGCGGATTCAGGCGCAGGTACTCCGGGGCGCGGCCGCCGGGGATCAGCAAGGCGTCGTAGCGGCTGACGTCGACATCGCTGAACGCCGCATTCAAGGTAAAGTTATGGCCCGGCTTTTCGCTATAGGTCTGGTCGCCTTCAAAGTCGTGGATGGCGGTGCGGATCTGGGCGCCGGCGGCTTTGTTCGGACACACCACGTCGACCTGGTGGCCGACCATCTGCAAGGCCTGGAACGGCACCATCAGTTCATAATCTTCAACGTAGTCGCCGGCCAGGATCAGGATTTTCTTTGCGCTCATGATGGTTCTTTCAGTGAGGTTGGTGGGGCAGAGAAGGTCGAGTATGGGACCATGAAAACTTGTGCAGGTAATAACGGGGTATTACCGCGCCAGGTTTCGATGTTGCATTGCGCAAACGACGTGTTTTGACTAATCGAATGCACTAATGCGATAGCTGAATTACACTGTCGGCATTGGCCGCCGCGCTTGACCGAATGAATTCAGCATAAGTGTGCGGCTGCACAGCGGCAAGTAAAAATTATTTTAAAAAGGTAAGCAGATGAGGGTAAGCAGATGAGCTCAAAAGATTCATTGCCAGCGACGGCGGCCAGCACCTTGCCGGAACGTCCAAGCCGGGCCGAGGCGGAGTCGGCGATTCGTACTTTGCTGCGCTGGGCGGGCGACGATCCTGACCGCGAAGGCCTGCTGGACACGCCGGCGCGCGTGGCGCGCGCCTATGAAGAGTTCTTTGCCGGCTACAGCAAGGATCCGGTCGAGATCCTGTCGACCACGTTTTCGGAAGTGGAAGGCTATGACGAGATGGTGGTGCTGACCAACATCCGTTTTGAAAGCCATTGCGAGCACCACATGGCGCCTATCATCGGCAAGGCGCACGTGGCCTATCTGCCGGACCGGCGCGTGGTGGGGATTTCGAAACTGGCGCGCCTGGTGGATATCTATGCGAAGCGCCTGCAGATCCAGGAAAAAATGACGGTGCAGATCGCCGATACCCTGCAGCAGGTCTTGCTGCCGAAGGGCGTGGCGGTAGTGATCGAGGCATCGCACGGTTGCATGACCACGCGCGGCATCCACAAGCCGGGCACCAGCCTGGTGACCAGCCGCATGCTGGGCGCGTTCCGCGACGATCCGTCGACGCGGCGCGAGTTCATGAGCATCATCAGCCAGAAGCGCAGCGAGTAAGGTCTCTGTAGACAGACGCCGCCCGGCTTCAATGCCGGAAGCGCAGATGCTTCCGGCAATCCCTTCAGGTCAGATCAGCGGTCCCGCTTCCTTCTCTTCATGGCCGGTCACCCGCGCCTGCATGGCGCGCGCTACCACGCTGCGCGAAAGGTGCCAGTACAAGCCGATGACAGCGGTCGAGAACAGCGCAAAACCCATCATTCCCGCATACAGGTAAAACACCTTGTACAGCTCGATGCCGACGCCATACAGGGTCATGTTGATCATGCCCATGGTAGCGGCCACGGTAGCTTTCGAGACCGGGCTTTCAGTCAGGGTGAAACGTATCATCACCGCCGCCGACAAGCCTTCGCCGAAGGCGATCACGCTGATTGCCGCCACCAGGAAATAAGGCTTGTCGAGGAAAGCGGCGCCGAGCAGCATGATCAGGATGCCGACTGCAATCGGATACAGCGCGATCTTGATCGAACTACCCAGGCGCCAGCGATCGACCTGGCGTGCCAGCACCAGGTTGCCGGCGATCAGGCAGGCGAACACCGGAATTTGCCAGTAACCGTATTCGATCACGCTCAGATGGCCGTCGGCCACCAGGATTTCCGGTGACATCGCGATCCAGCCGATCAGAGGGATCGCCAGCAAAGGCATGCACATCGCTGCCTTGACGAAATGGCGGTTGCCGACCACTTCACGGTAGTCGTGCCAGATCTGCATCAGCGGCAGTTTCTCCTTGCGCGGCTTGACGGTCTCAGGCATGTGCCGCGCCAGGCCGATCAAGGCGATGGTGGCAATCGCGGCGATGAACACGAACACCATGCGCCACGGCAGAACCTCGATCATGAAGGCGCCTGCAACCGGGCCGATCAGCGGCGCAATCAGCGCCACATTCGCCATCAGGGCAGTGACCCGGATCGCTGCCTTTTCTTCGAACGCCTCCTGCACCACGGCATAGCCGACCGAAGAAATAAAGCACAAGCCCATGCCTTGCAGCACACGCAAGGCGATGAAGCTTTCGATGCTGCGCGAGAACAGCGTCGCCAGGCAAGCGATGATGAAAAACAGCGTGCCGCCCAGCATCACAGGACGGCGGCCGATGCGATCCGAGAGCGGTCCGAACAGCCATTGGAAGATCGCGCCGCCCACCAGGAAGGCGGTCATGGCGGAGGCCATCCAGGCCGCGCTGGCGCCGAATTCGCGGGTCACCGTCAGCATGCCGGGCTGGATCATGTCGTTGGCGATGTACACCGAAAATTCGAACAGCACCAGGGCCAGCGGGAACATCAGGGTGTTGCGGGTCAGCGTAGAAATTTTTTGCATTGTTTGATTCGCTTGGTAAAAACGAGGTGAAGCTATAGAGCCGGAGATCGGGCATCGCGCCGGGCCGGCCGGCTTGCGATTAGGTACAAGGTGCTGATCCGGCGAGGGCGGCAAAGCCGCACATGGCGTCAGCGGGTGAGGTTGTCTGGCGCAATCGCCTGAAGAAATGACGTCGTCAATGGACCGGCGCTTCCCAGCCGGAGTCTGCGCTGAATTCCTCGACCAGAAAATCGAGCATGGCGCGCAGGACGGCAGGCATTTGACGGCGCGAAGCATAGACGCCGTAAATGCTCAATTCGCGCGGGCGATATTCGCCGAGCAGCGCCCGTAGTCTACCACTATGCAGCAATCCTGCGGCGGCGTGCAGCGGCTGCAAGGCGATCCCGGCGCCGCATGCCGCCGCTTCCAGCAGCACCGACGATTCATTGGCGCTCATGTTGCCGCCCACCGGCACGCTAACGGGCACGCCATCCTTCTCGAATTCCCACAGGCTTTTACCGAAATAGGAATAGGTCAGGCAGTTATGCAGGGCCAGGTCTTCGATGGTTTTCGGTGTGCCGTGCTGTTCCAGATAGGACGGCGCCGCCACCACCACCGAGTGGCATACCGCCAGCTTACGCGCAATCAGGTTGGGATCGAGCGCATTGGTGATACGGATCGCCAGGTCGATCCGTTCTTCGATCAGGTTGACGGTGCGGTCCACCATCAGCATGTCGATCGCGGTGGCGGGATAGCGCTTGAGGAAGCGAGTCAGCAGCGGCACCAGATAGGTTTGTCCCATCGACATGCTGAAGGTCAGGCGCAGCGTCCCTTGCGGCGTGTTCTCGGGCGCTGCCGCCGAGGATTGGATGTCGCCGGCCATGTCCAGCATTTGCCGGCAACGCGGCAAGGTATCGCTGCCGGCCGAGGTCAGGCTGAGCTTGCGGGTGGTCCGGTGCAGCAGGCGCGCGCCAACCCATTCCTCCAGCTCGGCCAGATAGCGCGACACCATGGCGCGCGACATGTCGAGCTTGTCGGCGGCGGCGGTCAGGCTACCCAGGTCGGCCACCTCGACAAAGACTTGCATCGCGATCAATCTGTCCATGGCTATTCCTGTCTACGTCCTCATCTATGCAATCGATTAGATCGATTAGATCGATTCATGCAACAAACTATGCATCATTATGGGGTTTTTCGCATCGTTTTTGGCAACTATGATGATGGTTCTTTCACTGCACTCTGGAGATATCAATGTTTAAACCTACTGTATTCCGTTCACTGCTCGCAGCTGCCGCCGGCCTGATGATTGCCGCCACCGCCAGCGCAGCGCCGCAACCGCTCAAATTGGAAGTCTATAACCCGGGCACCAGCGGCATTTTCCCGGTGTCGTCCGAGTTGATAACCGGCAAGACTGACGCCATCGTCATCGATGCCCAGTTCGACCGCGCCAGCGCTGAGCAACTGCTGAAAAAAGTGCAGGACAGCGGCAAGAAACTGACCACCATCTACATCAGCCATGGCGATCCCGATTATTACTTTGGCCTGGAAGTGCTGAAGGCAGCCTATCCGGACGCCAGGATCGTGGCGCCGGCGCCGGTGGTCGCCCACATCAAGGCAACCATGGATGGCAAGCTGGCATTCTGGGGCCCCAAGCTGGGCGCCAATGCACCTAAGCAGCTGATCGTGCCGGAACCACTGGAAGGCAATACGCTGACGCTGGAAGGCCGCAAGCTGGAAGTCATCGGCCTCGAAGGCGCCAGCCCGGACCGCACTTTCGTCTGGATCCCATCGCTGAAAGCCGTGGTGGGCGGTGTGCTGGTGGTCGGTAATGAACATGTGTGGACGGCCGATACCCAGACCCTGGCCTCGCGCCAGCAATGGATCAAGATGCTCGACAAGATCAGCGCCTTGCATCCGCAAGTCGTGGTGCCAGGCCATTTCAGTGCCGGCGCACCGCAAAACATCGCATCGGTGCGCTTCACCAAAGACTACTTGAAGACCTATGAAGCTGAGACAGTCAAGGCCAAGGATTCTGCAGCCCTGATCGAAGCCATGAAGAAGCATTACCCGAACCTGGACGGCGTCTCATCCCTGGAGCTGGGCGCCAAGGTCAGCAAAGGTGAAATGAAATGGTAGAGCGCAATCATTGCAACGACGACAGCTGCGTGCTGCCCGGCGCAGCTGACGCCGGGGCAGACGACGCAGCGGCGCCGCGGGCCGCCAGCGGCACAGTGCTGCATTACATCTACGATCCGCTGTGCGGCTGGTGCTATGGCGCCGCGCCCTTGCTGAAAGCGGCGCAAGAGGTCGACGGCCTTGCCATCGTATTGCATGGCGGCGGCATGCTGAGCGGCAGCAACCGCAAGCAGGTCAGTGCGCAGTTGCGCAACTACGTGATGCAGCACGATCACAGGATTGCGGCGATGACCGGCCAGCCGTTCGGCGACAGCTACTTCAACGGTTTGCTGCTGGACACCAGCGCTGTGCTGGATTCGGATCCGCCGATCACTGCGGTGCTAGCCGCCGACGCTTGCGGCGGGCGCGGGCTGGCCATGCTGGCGCGGATCCAGACTGCGCACTATGTGCAGGGCTTGCGGGTTGCCGATACCGCAGTGCTGCGCAGCCTGGCCCTGGAAATCGGCCTTGATGCAGCCCAGTTCGACAGCGCGTTTGCGACGCACGGCGGCGCTGCCGCCCAGGCCCACATCGCTGCCAGCCGAGCGCTGCTGAACCAGGTTGGCGGCCAGGGCTTTCCTACTTTTGTTCTGCAGCGCGGAGAGCAATTGCAGGTCCTGGATGCCGGACGTTTCCTGGGGCAGGCGGAAGCATGGAAAGTGGTTTTGCAGAGCTGATGGCGGTCCCGTAGGGATGGCTGCATCTCGATAAAAAGTCTGCCGAAAGGCAGGCTTTTTTTTGTCCTGATCGTTTGTATCGATGAGCGAAAAACGTAGGATTCAAGAATGTTTCAAATTTGCCATTTAGTTGTTAGTCTGCAGTCATTTAATGATAACTACTTGCTATTTTCTACTAAAGATGACGATCTTGCATGCAGCGATTTCACAACATTTTACAGAAACTGCTCATTTTTTTAGCATTTAATGACAGCCTTGCATTGTATCTGCGATGGTCCAACGGTATCTTTGCAAGCAAATTTTCACCACGTAATTTGGCGTAAGACAGGTACGACTTTTTCAGACTGTGTTTGCCGCAAGTTATTCAATCGAGTAGACCCATGAATCGCAAACATATCAGTCGTTTTCCTTTATCAGTCGTTTCCATCGCCGTCATGAGTACGCTCGCAGCCTGTGGCGGCGGTGGCGGCGGTTCCAGTAACTCCTCCGATGGCGCCCAGCCGCCGGTGGCGACCAATCCGGCGCCAACCACAGCTACCCCGACAGCAGCGACCCCGGTCCTGAGCCCCTCTGATCCGAGCAATGCCAATGCAGCGCATGCGCGCGGCATTACCGGCGCCGGCGTCACGGTGGCGGTGGTCGACACCGATTTCAATGTATCGGATCCGGAGTTTGCCGGACGCTTGACCAAATACGTCTACGCCAGCGGCGGCGCCGGCAATCCGCACGGCAGCGAAGTGGCGGAAGCTCTGGGCGGCAGCACCTACGGCGTGGCGCCGGCAGTCAGCATGCTGGGGGCCGCGGTTGGCACCGGCGGCGACAATGTTTCGTTCACCAGCCCGGTGTACCAGGATCTGTTCAACAAGGGCGCGCGCCTGTTCAACCAGTCGAACGCCTTCGGCTCGATCGCCACGCCGGGTGGCAACGGCCCGACCTTCTACAATATTTATCAGCCGTTCGTCAGCCAAGGCAGCCTGTTTATCTGGGCCGCCGGCAATGACGGCAGCGCCCATCCCAGCCTGACCGCCGGTCTGCCGGCTCTGTATCCGGACCTGCAAAAGGGCTGGCTGGCCGTGGTGGCGGTGAACGCCGCCGGCGGTGCGCAAGGCTACAGCAGCAGCGACACTACACCGGGCGTGATTTCCAGCTATTCCAACCGCTGCGGCGAAGCCGCCAACTGGTGCCTGGCTGCGCCCGGCGATTTCATCTCGGCGAGCGCCGGCGGCCGCGTTTACGGCACGTCGTTTGCCGCGCCTGCGGTCACCGGCGCGGCAGCGCTGGTGCAGCAGGCATTTCCCTGGATGAGCGCCGACCAGATCCGCCAGACCATCTTGTCGACCGCTACCAGCATGGGCGATACCGCCACTTACGGCTGGGGTTTGCTGAACGCCAGCAAGGCTGCCAGCGGACCGGGCTTGTTCGATACCCGGCTAACGCTGGGCGGCAACTTCGTCGCCAAGTTCGATTCCGTCAGCTCGACCTTTGGCAACGACATCGGCGGCAATAGCGGTTTGCTCAAGGATGGTACGGGCACGCTGACGCTGGCCGGCAATAACACTTATAGCGGCGCCACTGAAATTCTCAAGGGCACGCTCAACGTCACCGGCGCGGTAGCGACCGCGGTGACGATCGACAGCGCCGGCATCCTCTCCGGCGACGGCGGCAAGGTCGGCGGCAGCGTCTTCAATTACGGCCGTCTCAGCAATACCGGCAACGGCATGACCATCAACGGCAATTACACCGCCAGCGCCAGCGCGGTGCTGGCCAACCAGTTCAACACGACCTTGACGGTGGGCGGCAACGCGGCGCTCGGCAATTCGCACCTGGTCGCCACCACGCCGGCCGGCAGCAGCGATCCGTCCGGCTATGTGGCGCAGCAGGTCGGTGTCAAAGGCAAGGTGCTGACGGCCGCTAACGGCGTCACCGGACAATTCCAGGACGTCTCGTTTGAACATGACGGTACGGCTTTCAATCCCGGCACTTTCCTGAGCGCGACGCTGGGCTATACGCCAACCGAGGTCGATCTCACCGTCGCGCGCAATGACGTGCAGGCGGTGGCGGCGAAAGCTTTCGCGGCGGATCCTACCCGCACCAGCAGCGCAGCCAATGTCGAACAGGGGCTTAAGGCCGCCGACGCCATGGTCGCCAGCGGCAATACCGGCGGCAATAATGCAGCGTTCCTCAGCAGCGCCGCGGCCATCCAGCGCACGGCGGATATTGCGGCTGCCGGCCAGGTATTGGATAGTTTGTCGGGCCAGATCTACGCCTCGTCGCAGGCCCTGACTTTCCAGCAGTCGCAAGCCATCAACCGTGATTTGTCGAATCGCCTGGCGCTGCTGGGCAGCCCGATTTCATCGGATGCCAAGGCCGGTTTATGGGCCAGCGTGATCGGCGCCACCGGCAAGCTCGGCCAGTCCGGCTATTCCTCGGCCGATACCTCAACCTGGGGCGGCCAGTTCGGTTTCGATACGCATCTGAATGACAAGGCGATCGTCGGCGCTGCGCTCTCCTACTCGGAAAGCAAAGCCAGCTTCGACCGCTTCGGTGGCGCTTCCGACAGCCAGAACACCAGCCTGTCGCTATACGGCCGCTATGCGCTGAGCAAGGATGGCGTGTATGTTTCCGGCCGCGCCGGTGTCGCCAGCATCACCAGCAAGATCAACCGTACGGCGTTGCTCGGTAGTGAAACCGACAGCCTGTCCGCCAACCATACCGACAGCATGATCTCGGCCTATGCCGAAACCGGCTACGTACGCCAGCTGTCGCCGACAGCAACGCTGACGCCGTTTGCCGGCATCAGCTACGATCGCCTCAAGCGCGGCGGCTTCACGGAAGCCGGCAGCGCCTTCGGCCTGACCGCTGGCAGCAACACCTATCAACAGACTGCGAGCGTACTGGGTCTGCGCGGCGACACCAGGTTTGACTGGTTCGGCGGCAGCAGCAATCTGCAAGCCTACGGCGCCTGGCAGCACGGCTTCAACAGCGGCAACCTGGATTTCAACGCTGCTTTCGTTGGTGCGCCGACCGCTGGTTTCAACGTGCAAGGCATCGGCCTGGCGCGCAATAGCGGCTGGGCTGGCATCGGCATCACCACCGCGGTCAACCGCAAGTGGAGCTGGTATGGCAATTACGATGCGCAGTTCGGCAAGGGCGGCGTAGTCAACAATGTCTTCTCGCTCGGTGCCCGCATGTCTTTCTGATTTTCCCTGAATCCATCGCGGACGATAAAAAAAACGGCCGGTATAACTCTCGCGAGCTATACCGGCCGTTTTAGCTGGTGCTGTTTGTTGGCTTGCTGGCGATCAGTTTAAGCAACCGCTTTCAATTTGTTGTAGTCGGTATTGCTGGCTGGTGCAAAGCCGCCGTGGCCAGGTGCGTGGCTGGCGTAGAACTGGCCGAAGCGGTTGCCCAGGAAGTCGGACAAAGTCGCTTGTTCCTGGCGCACGAAGCCGCTTTGCGGCAACACGCCGGTCACCACCAGGTCGACCATCGCGCAGATGCCTGCCGCGGTAGTCAGCTGGATCGCCGACAGCAGCTGGCCGTTGACGTGCTGGCTGTAGATCTTCTTGGCATAGGTTTCTTGCTCAAGGCGGCCATCGCGCATGCCGCTGACGCTGACGAAAGTCAGCACCACGTCTTGCTTGGTGATCGGGATCGAAGTTTCCAGCACTTCTTTCAGGATCGGACGGCGTTCCAGCTTGCCCAGTTGCAGGTCGCGCACCAGGATCTTGATGATGTCGCGGTGGCCTGGGTAACGCACAGTCTTGTAATCCAGGTTCTGGATCCGGCCTTGCCAGCTTTCGCACAGGGTGCCGAGGCCGCCCGAAGTGTTGAATGCTTCGTAGTCGATACCGTCCAGCGAGAAATGTTCCAGCTCTTCCAGCGGCGAAGTTTCGCGCAGGGTGCCGTCGACAATCGCTTCGCAAGGATTGCAGTACTCGTTGATCAGGCCGTCGGTGCTCCAGGTCAGATTGTATTTGAGTGCGTTGCTCGGGAAAGTCGGCAGCGCGCCCACACGCATCTTGACGTCGTGCAGGGTTTCAAAACGATTGGCGACATCATTGGCGACGATCGAAATGAAGCCAGGTGCCAGGCCGCATTGCGGCACGAAAGCGGTGGTCGAATCCTGGGCGATCGATTTGACGAAGCGGGTGCTTTCGACATCTTCGGTCAGGTCGAAGTAGTGCGAGCCGGCAGCCTTGGCCGCTGCGGCGATGACCGGTGTCAGGAAATAAGGGCAGGCCGACAAGGTGACGTCATGGCCGCTGATCAGCTTGGTCACGGTTGGGGCGTGCGAAATGTCCGCCAGGATCGTCGTCACGTTCGGAAAGCCTGCTTGCTTCACGTATTCCAGGCGTTGCGGATCGCGGTCGGCCACGGTCAGGATATAGTCGCCGGTGTGCGACAACAGGTTGAGGATGGCGTCGCCGATCTTGCCGGCGCCTAATAGGATCAGTTTGGTAGTCATGTCGTCGCTCACTCTTGGTTATTTAGTTATGGCCGATGCCGCTGTTCTGCTGACACCATTCTAAATTCAAGCAAAGTCAGATAATAGAGTGTAAATAGTCGTCAAAATGTATAATAACGATACAATTTGACGATTATTGAAGATGGATTGTAGCGATGAGAGAGAAACTTGACGAAGTCGACCACAAAATCCTGGCCTTGCTGATGGACGATGCGCGGCTTTCCATGGCGACCGTCGCCAAGCGCGTCGGCATCGCCCGGACTACCGCGATCGCGCGCCTGGCGGCAATGGAAAAGAAGGGTGTGATCGCCGGTTATGGCGTGCGCCTGGACCTGGAACTGTACCAGCCGGCGGTGCGCGCTTACGTCGGCATTTCGATCGATTCCCGCAATGCACCACTTTTAGTACAGCAGTTGCAAAAAATGTCACAGGTCGAGACGCTGTGCGCGGTGAGCGGCGTGATCGACTACATGCTGACCTTACGCTGCCAATCGACCGATGAGCTGGACCGTCTGCTGGACCAGATCGGCGCCATGGAAGGCGTGCGGCACACTTCGACCTCGATCATCCTGAGCAAGCGCATCGACCGCGGGCCGATTTGAGCACTCCAGGAGATATGTGATTTATCTATAACTGTTATACAAATAATAAAGCAGACATCGATGCTGCACTGCCATATAGTTACACCTGTCTCCTCCAACACCTCCTAAGGTTTGGATTCAACCCGCTACCGGAAGGTCAGGCGGGTTTTTTTTTGCCCTGGCAAATAGCAGGCTGCTTAAACTGCCTGCGCCGCCAGCAATTGCTTCAGCACCGTGGCTAGCGTCACCTTGCCTTTACGCGCCGTTCCGGCAAATTCGATCCAGCCCTGGTTAAAGCCGTCCAGCATCCGCATGCGCGGCTCTGGATCGATCGCACCCTGGGCGCTGAAAATATCGCGCCAGGTCTCGCGTGGCACGGCTTCCACGCGTACCGGCTGCGCCAGCAGTTCGGCGAAGGTGGCCGCGATCTGGTTCGGCGTGATCCGTTCCGGTCCTTCCAGTTCAACGATGCGCCGGCCTTGCCATTGTTCCAGCAGCAATTCAGCCGCCACCCTGCCCACGTCGGCAGTGGCGATCATCGGCACCGGCTTGTCGAGCGGCTGCAGGAAGCTGGGAATCACGCCGTCGTTGCGCGCCGGCGCCACATCCCATAAAGCATTCTCCATGAACCAGGCCGGCCGCAGGAAGGTCAGCGGCAGATCCAGCCTGCCCAGTTCGGTTTCCATGATCTGCAGCTGGGTCAGCAGGTTGGTCTGTGTCGCTTGCGCGCCGATCGTCGACAGGCACACTACTTTGGCCGGCCTGGCTGCAGCCAGCGCCTGGTGTAGCGCTGCCAGGATGCGCCTTACCTCGGGAAAGCCAGGCGAGGGCGCAAAATTCGACGGCATCAGGATGAATACGCCGTCGACGCCGCTGAACGCGCTTTGCAGCGCCGCCGCATCGTTCATCTCGGCCAGCGCCACCTGGCAGCCTTGTTTTGCCCAGGCTTCGCCCTTGGCGGCGTCGCGCACCACGGCGCGCACCGCGTGACCTTCTGCCAATAAGGTGCGGGCCACTGCGCCGCCGACCTTGCCGCTGATACCGGTGATTGCATACATCTTGTTTCTCCTGTTGAAAACGACTGTTGTCGCGTTGGCGAGAATTATGCTGCGCTAGGATAAATTCTCCGATAGCATGAGTGTCATTGAATAAATGACGAGAAATCACTAATGAGTTTCGACGGACGTCTGGTCGGGGCATGGCAGTGTTGTCGGCAGTGGTAGACGGCGGCAGCTTCGTGCAAGCCGCCGAAAGCCTGGACATGACGCCTTCCGGCGTCAGCCGCGCTATCGCCAGGCTGGAAAAGCGCCTTGGCATCCGCTTGTTCGACCGCACTACGCGCTCGGTCACGCTGACCGATGAAGGACGGCGCTTGTATCAAGAGATCGCGCCCTTGCTGGCTAGCCTGGAGCAGGCTGCCGATGGCGCCGCCGCCAGCGCGCAATCGGTGCGCGGACGCCTGCGGGTAAATATCGATCCCTACTTTTCCCGCCTGATTCTCGGCCCGGCGCTGGACAGGTTCATGAACAGCTACCCGGAATTGCAGCTGGATCTGTTTACCAGCAACCAGCTAGGCGATCTGGTGGCGGACGGCGTCGACCTGTCCTTGCGTTTTGGCCATCCGGCTTCGTCCTCGCTGATCGCCAGGAAGCTGTTGGAGACCCGTGTCGTGACGGTGGCGGCGCCAGCCTACCTGCGGCGGCACGGACGGCCGCAGACGCCGGCCGAACTGGACAGCGGCCAGCACGCCCGCATCGAATTCCGCGATCCCGAATCAGGCCGGCCGTTTGCCTGGGAATTCCATCGCGGCGCCGAACGCGTCATACTCACCGGGAAAGGCCGGCTCACCGTCAATGACGCCGGAACCTTGTATAGCGTGTGCGAGGCGGGGCATGCGATTGCCCAGGTGTTTGAACTCGGGGTGGAGCGCGCCTTGCAGGAGGGCCGGCTGATCGAGCTGTTTCCAGACTGGCGCGACGAATTGTTCCCGCTGTATGCCTTGTATCCCTCGCGCCATCTGCCGCCTGCCAAGGTAAGCGCCTTCCTGGAATTCGTGACCGCCTTGTGCCGGCCATAAGGAGAATGCCGGCGCCATGCCGATAATGGCCGTAGCCCTGCCGTATGGCGCTGGTGCTGGGTTATCATGCGGTGTCATCGTCCACTCAACTATCTATTACGCCGCCATGAACACTCTTTCTCCCCCATCACCCACAAGAGGCCTGTCGTTCTGGTGGAAGCCGGCCTTGTTTGTACTGGTGGCCGTGATCGGCCTGTACTACGTCAAATGGTCGCCTTATTACCTGAAATCGTTCGTCGCCGCCGACAAGCACAGCATCGGCGCCTCGATTCTCAACGACAGCCCTGGCGAACCGCTCAGCGCTGCCTTGAGCTACGCCAAAGTGTATTTCCTTGCGATCTGGAAAGCCGCGGTGCTGGGGGTGCTCCTGGGTTCCTTGCTGCAAGTGCTGATTCCACGCGACTGGCTGCTGCGCATGTTCGGCGGCAGCAGCCTCGGCTCCGCCTTGCGCGGCGGCCTGTTCGCCTTGCCGGGCATGATGTGCACCTGCTGCGCCGCGCCGGTGGTGGCCGGCATGCGCCGCCAGCAGGTTTCGGTGGGCGCCGCGCTGGCCTTCTGGATCGCCAATCCGGTCCTGAATCCGGCGACGCTGGTGTTCATGGGCTTCGTGCTGGGCTGGGGCTTCGTCGCTTTGCGCCTGGTGGCGGGCGTCGTGCTGGTGCTCGGCGTTGCGGTGATCGCGCAACGCATTTCGCGGCCCGAGCAAATGCCGGAGCCAGCGCTGGCAGCGGTGGCTGACGCCAGTACTCCAGACCAGAAGAATTTCATGGCGCGCTGGGCGCGTAGCCTGTGGCAGCTGTTCTGGAGCACCATTCCGGTGTACGTGCTGGCGGTGCTGGTGCTGGGCGCGGCGCGGGTCTGGCTGTTTCCGCATGTCGACGGCGCCATGGGCAACGGCTTGCTGTGGCTGCTGCCGATGGCGATTGTCGGCATGCTGTTCATGATCCCTACCGCCGCCGAGATTCCCATCGTGCAGACCATGCTGTCGCTAGGCATGGGCATGGCGCCTGCAGTGGCGCTGCTGATGACGCTGCCAAGCGTCAGCCTGCCGTCGCTGCTGATGTTGCGCAAGGACTTCGACGGCAAGGTGTTGGTGGTAGTGGGCTTGCTGACGGTGCTGGTGGGCGTGGTCAGCGGGCTGGTGGGCGCGTTGCTGCTTTAATCCGCTATGCAGGGTTCACTGCGCTCTGCGCTGAAAGATTTTACTCATTGGCGTCAAATTTGATGTCAAAGTCACGTGGCCAACGAGATGCAGATCTTCAAATTAGTCAGTTTTTGAAATTAGTAAATTTTCAGAGAACCTTTGATAAATAAAAAAATGGATACAGAGGAAGAGATGCTAAGCGAGCCGGAGAAAATAATGCGCTTCGGATGCGGTGCACTCTTGGGTGTTTTCATTGCTCTGTTGATTGTCTTTAAATTTATGTTGTCGAATTTTGGTTTGATAACAGCGATTGTCGTAGTTGCCATATTCGTGTGCGGGGTGCTTGCGTTGAAGTACGGCGATGAGTTTTGGCGCGAGGTCAAAGATTGGTGGTACTGATTTTTTTGCTGCAATTCGGTAGGGAAGCAGTCATGTGGATTGAGGAACACCTCGGCGACTAACGATCTGCATATCTGCGCAAATGTAGCAACGGATACGGCCGTCCCTCGCTATCAACTTCCGATCTGCCCACCTGAACAAAACCCATGTGCCGATAAAATCCGAAAGCCGCGCCGTTTTGCTCGTTGACGTCTATCGTCAGATTCGGATGCAAGCCAATGGCATGCCGCATCAGCGCTTTGCCATAGCCTCTGCCACGTCCTTCGGCGTGAACAAACAAGGTATCGATATTTTCTTCCGTTAGTCCCATGAATCCCATGGCGTAGTCCTGGCCGTCCGTGGCAATCCAAAGCTGGGCGATGGGGAAATATTGTTCGCGGACGATGATTGAGAGTGCTTGAAAATCCGCCTCTGAAAGAAAATTGTGCGTGGCCTTCACCGCGCTCTGCCAGATGTCAAAGCTGCGTGGAAAGTCTGTTGCGCGGGAGCGTCGAATGGTTATCACGAAGGCGGCAATGAGTTATGGATTGTTGGTCGCAGCAGGTTAAGATAAGTGTATGCGTAAATATCAAGATGAATTATTTTACCTGGGGTCGACATGCTTCACCATATTTCCTTAGGCGTTCGCAATCTCGCACATGCGGGAGCGTTCTACGACGCCGCTCTTGGCACCTTGGGTTTCCGGCGTGTATTCGAGGATGAGACTGCCGTCGGTTATGGCCTGGTCGACGGCCAAGATCTGCTTTGCCTGAAGCTGCGCGCGGACGCTGTGCCACCTGGACCAGGGTTTCATCTGGCGTTTTCGGCGCCATCGCGGCCGGTGGTTGACGCTTTCCACGCCGCTGCGCTGCGTGTCGGCGGCCATGACAATGGCGCGCCGGGCTTACGTCCTGATTACGGCGACAACTACTATGCCGCATTCCTGGTCGATCCAGACGGTCACCGGATCGAGGTGGTTATCAATGCGAGCGATATTTGATCATGCCACCAACAAGAAAACATGCATTCCTTTGCGCTCTGCTATGTGGCGTGTGCGCCGCAACTCAGGCTGAGTCGCTGCCCAAAAACATAGCCGGACAAATTCCCACCGGCTACGCCGTGCTTTCCTACAAGAGCGGGGAGCTGAACGACGACAAGCTGGAAGATTTCCTGGTCGCCGTACACAAATCCGACGAAAAGACTATCGCCGAGAAAACCGGTAAAGCGCCACGCCGTCCGCTCCTGCTCTTCATACAGAATAGCGACGGCACATACACGCTAGCCAAACGCAACGATCATGTGATCTTTGCGGTTGATGAAGGCGGCCAGTGCGATCCGTTCGAAGACGGTGAGGAGGGGCTGGCGATCAAGAATCGTTACTTCACCATACAAAACAGCGTTGCCTGCGGCTCCCATTGGACCGACTTCATTACTTTTCGCTACGACCCCAAGTTGCGCGACTGGATTTTTCACAAGCGCGTCAGCGAAACCTGGGTCATGAACAACAGCAAGGATCCGAACGCCGATGCACTGGTGTTGGGAAGCCGGCGGCTTGAAAGCGGCAAGGGCAAGCCGCCCGTGCCGTTTGAAAAATACAGCGCCGATTAAAGCTTTCCCCTTGCCGTATTAAGCCGCCTGGCAAACCATCGTCGCTTGCACTGGCTTAGGAAAGAACGGCAGCGCAATCAAGGCCAGCACACTTCCCAGCAACCACACGCCTGACCAGCTGGCGAGTGCCAGGATATGCGGCAGGGCCAGCGGCGTCAGGAAGCACATCACGAACACGCTGGTATTTGCCATGCCGAGCGCGGTGCCGGCATTGCGGGCGCCGGCAATGGTTGCCAGTTCGGTATAAGCGACGCCGTGCCAGGCCGAGACGCTGACGCCGGTAATCACCAGCATCGCGAGCAACAGCGCCGCCATCAGCGGTCCGACGGCGGGCAGCTGTCCGGCTGTCGCTACCAGTGCCGCAAGTGCGGCAAAGGCGACCGCAACCGAGATGGTGCAAAAGCGCAGGTACTCGCGGCGATTGCGGTTGCGGTCAGTCCAGCGGCCGCTCCAGACCCGCATGATCATGGCGCCACCTTGCAGCGTCGCCATGGCCGCAGTGATGGCGGCGATGCCGGCATGGCCGAAGTCGTGCAGGAAAACCGTGCCGAAGGAGAGTATCGCGAATTGCGGTGCGCACAGGATGCCGATGGCGGCGACGATGCTCCACAGCCTGCGATCCTTGAGCGGCGCCGGTCCGGCGATCACCGCTTTTGCAACATGGCCGGTTGCCTTGTCCACCGGCGCCGCGGCTGGTTCGTGCAGCCACAGCCAAGTGAAGAACAAGGTCACCAAGCAGAACAAGGCGAGCACGCCGTACACGGCGCCGAAGCCGAAGTGGGCGGCCAGCGCCGGCAGGATCAGGGCGCCGGCGGCGCCGCCCATAGGCACGGCGGTCTGGCGGATGCTCATGGCCATGCCGCGTTCGCTTTCGCC
Organism: Collimonas pratensis; assembly: GCF_001584185.1. Lineage (GTDB taxonomy): Bacteria > Pseudomonadota > Gammaproteobacteria > Burkholderiales > Burkholderiaceae_D > Collimonas > Collimonas pratensis. The sequence continues at coordinate 1,329,209 of NZ_CP013234.1, forward strand.
GAACCAGGTCATCACCGCACGGCCGCTGGAGCCGTTGACGCTGCCGCCCAGCAGGCCGACCAGCAACAGTCCTGCAGCCAGCAGCGGCAGGGCGGGTATGTGTCCGGCGACAGGCGCAACGAACAGGGCCATCAATGCCAGCGCCGCGGCGGTAGCGGCGAGGCCGGTCAGCAGTACCGGGCGATCGCCCCAACGGTCGGTCAGCAAGCCCCAAGGCAATTCGCTGATAGCAATGCCCAGGCCCATCAGGCCCAGCACCAGGCCTAGCTCTGAATTGCTTAAATGATAACTTGAACGTATCAACACTGCAGTAATCGGAATGCCACTGAAAGCGGCGGAAAAGCTGGCGTTTGCCGCCACGCCGACGCCCAGCACTTTCCAGCGATGGCGGCGGTTATTGGTGAAGCCTGCAGAGTGGAACATCGAAATTCTCCAGTGAGATATAGGCTGACAAAGGGACAAGGGCGAATGGAAATGCGCTTGCTTTTTAACTGCTTGCAGCAAGTATCGCTTTGCGCGATACTTTTGAATATCAGATAGTTTTGAATCGATTGTTTTGAAAAACAGGACGATTAATATGCGACAAATCAGCTTTGACCTGGATGTGCTGCGCACCTTCACCACCGGCATCGACCTCGGCAGCTTTGCCAAGGCGGCCGACCGGCTGGGACGCTCTACCTCGGCGGTGAGCGCCCAGCTGAAAAAACTGGAAGAACAGGCCGGCGCGCCGATTTTCCGCAAAGCCGGGCGCGGCCTGGCGCTGACCGAGGCCGGCCAGACCCTGCTCGGCTATGCGCGACGCCTGCTGGAATTGAACGATGAAACCGCCAGTGCGGTGCGCGGGATCGAGCTGGAAGGGGAAGTCAGGCTGGGTTTACAAGAGGATTTCGGCGAGGCGCTGCTGTCGTCGGTACTGGGGCGCTTCATGCGTGCCCATCCCAAGGTCAGGATCGAAGTTTGCGTCGCCCGCAGCAGCGACTTGCGCGAACGCGTGACGATGGGCCGCATCGATCTTGCCTTGCTGTGGGAGAGCAGCGCACCGGCGCTGAATGGCGAACGGGTCGCCGACTTGCCGCTGTGCTGGATCGGTCCGGCGCACAACGGTCCCGGCTGGAACCTGTCGGCCGAGGAGCAAGAGCTGGCGGCGGCAGGTGCGCCGGTTTCACTGGTGCTGCTGGATGCGCCCTGTCTGCTGCGCGACATGGCGTCGAATGCGCTGGATGCGGCCGGGATCGCCTGGCGCCATGCCTTCACCAGCGCCAGCCTGTCGGCCTTGTGGGCGGCCTCGGCGGCCGGGCTCGGGCTCACTGTGCGGACGCCGATCGGCATGCCGGCCAGCCTGCGCATCCTCGATCCGCAGGAGGCCGGTTTGCCGCGCTTGCCGGCAATCGGGTTGTCGCTCTATCGTGCGCAGACGATAACGGGCCCGGCGGTGAATCGCCTGGAGGAACTGCTGCTGCAAGCCGTGCAGGAAGCGGTCAAGCGGGTCGCTGCGGGGTAGTACTGCTCGCTGGCGGGAGCGGCGCAAACCAGGCCATCATCAAGTCGGTCAGATAACTGCCGTCCGCCAGCTTGATGCGCTTGTCAAAGCGGCCTTCGAGCACAAAGCCGAATTTTTCATACAGGCGCCGCGCTGCCGTGTTTTGTTCGCGTACGCGCAGCTCGATTCTTTCTATATGCGGCTGCTGTTGCGCCCATTGCAGCAGCGCCCGCATCAGTGCGCTGCCGGCTCCCTGGCCGTCCGCACCGCTATGCACCACCATGCTGCCGAGCGTGTAGACGTGCGCCAGCGACAGGCGCGAAGCCACCGGTTCGAGCACCGCATGGCCGACTATCACACCGTCTTTTTCCGCCACCAGATAGCAGCCGATATCCGCTAGCGCCCGGATTTTCTCGGCATAAGCGGTTTCTTTCAATTCATCAGGATGTGAAACCAGCCGGCCCGGCGTCTCGGCGATGCGCCGCTCCGCCGCACATAGGATGGCAGCGTCTGCTTCAAGCGCCGGGCGGATATGATATTTCTTGTGCATGTACTTTGTTTGCAACTTTACTGCTGCATGCCGGCGGCGGCTGTCAGCATGCTTTCATCGATATCGAGCTGCGCTTTCAAGCCCGCCCATCCCTTCTGCGTGATTTGCATCGCGCGCGACGATTTTGTGCGCCGCAGCCAGCCAGCAACACATAATGCGTTCATCAGTTCCACGCCCAGCGGCCCGGCCAGATGATGGCTGCGTTCGGTCCAGTCCAGGCATTGGCGGGCCAGTCCGTTGCGGGTCGGCTTGAGCGCGCCGACATCAACCCCGATCGCGGCAAACCAGGCGCTGCCGGCTGGCGACAGTTCGAATTGTTTGTCCGGACCCGCTGCGATGAAGCGGCGCTGCTGCAACGCCTGGGTTACGGCCACGCCCAGCTGTCCCGCCAGGTGGTCGTAGCAGCAGCGGGCAAAACGCAGATCGCGCTGTGCGCGGTTCAAGGGTTTGCGCCTGACGGCATCGAGCGAACTGATAGCGGCGAGCTGCTCGATGGCGGCGGCGACATGCAGATCGGCCAGGCGATAGTAGCGATGCCGGCCTTGCTGCTCGCAGCTGAGCAAGCCGCCATGCAGCATCTTCGCCAGGTGCGCGCTGGCGGTTTGCGCGGTCACCCCCGCCGCGTGGGCCAGTTCGCCGGCCGGCATCGCGCTGCCGTTGACCAACGCCATCAGCATGGCAGCGCGTGCCGGATCGGCAATCAGGAAAGCGACGGATGAGATATTCGGTTGCGGCGACATGGGCGGACCTCCTGCGATGACTGGCAGCCGTTGTGCATTGCCAGGATAGCAGTATAGGCCCGAAAGCCGGCCATATGCTTCGTTGGCTGACGAAGCATGCGGTCGGCGCTGCGCCGCTTCAGAGCGGCACTACGGGAATGCAGATGTCGCACTCGAAGTTGCCGCTTGCTGCTTCGTAGGCGGCGTCTGTCGGGTAGTACTCGAAGCAGGGGCGGGCATCGAGCTGCATGCCGCTGGCCGGCAGCCAGTCGCGCAGCAAGCCGGTCCAGCTGTCGCCGATGTCGCGGCCAGTGCCGCGGTAGCGCGTGATGGCGTAGCTGCCGCCGGGGATGGTGGCAGTGAAGCTGGGACCGCTGGCGACAAAATCGGCAGGTACTTCGACACAGGCATCGTAGCGGCACTTGTCGGCACTGGTGATGCCCGGATCGTCGTGGCTGATGCCGTAGCGCGGCTTGCCGATCAGATTGTTGGTGCTCATCCAGGGGCTGACCACATTGACCCAGAATTCCGAAATCGGCTGGCCGTAGGGGCCAATGTAGCGCAGGTAGGCGATCTTGACTTCAGGCCGTTGAATCACTTGGACTTTCATGGGAATCTCCATAACGGGTTGTCGGGAGTTCTCATGATCTGCCGGGCCGTCGCGGCTGTCCTGATCCTGCTTGCGAAGCGGCTGACCAGGATTGCCTTTTTGCGCCTCGTCCTGGCGGCGCAGCGCTTGCAGCTGGCTGGCCCAGCGGCCGGCCTGTCCCTGGCGCCACTCGGTGGCGGTGCAGCCGAAGCGGCCCTTGAACGCCCGCGCAAACGCCTCCGCCGAGCCGAAGCCGACCGATATGGCGATATCCAGCACCGGCGCCGCCGGCTGGGCGATCAGCCGCAATGCAGCTACCTCGAGGCGGCGCCGACGCAGGTAGTCGCCGAAGGTTTCGCCCATCCAGGCGGCGAACAGGCGGTGGAAATGAAACGCAGAGAAATGCGCGACTTCGGCCAGCATGGCCAGTTCCAGGACCTGGTCCAGATGCTGGTCGATATGCGCCTGCACTTTGTGCATGCGCCATGCATAAATTGCCTTGTTCTCTTGCGATCCCATGATCTTGACGGCCTGCGCTTAGCGTGCCGCCAGCACGATGCCGACACCAACCATCATGCCGCCCGAGGCGCGCTCGAGCCTGGCTTTGGCGTGCGCAGAGCGGAACATCTTGCGCGCCAGTTCGGCCAGCAAGCCGTAAGCCAGCACGATAGCCAGCATTGCACCGGCGATGATGCCGCACAGGATCAGGTAACTCGGCCAGCTGACGCCGGCGACGTTGATCACGCCCGGCAGCAGCGCCATGTAAAAGGCGATTGCCAGCGGATTGGTGACGGTCATTGCCAGCCCGAGTCCGATCTCGACGATTATGCCAGTGGCTGGCGCATTGGCGGCGCTCGGCAATGCCTGGCCGGCTGCGCGCCATTTTTTGATGCCTAGCCATACCAGATAGGCCGCACCCGCATATTTCAGTGTGACGAAAGCTGGTCCGAGGATCGCCAGCAAGGCGCTCAGTCCGATAACGGCGGCGCTCAGCATGATCAGCTTGCCGATGATGATGCCGCTCGCCAGCGGCAGGCTGCTGCGCCAGCCGCCGGCAAGAGAGCGCGACAGCAGGGCGGCGATTTCCGGTCCCGGCAATGCTGCCGAGGCGGCAAAGGCTAGCAAGAAAATCAGATACTGAGTCATGAATAGTTCCTCGATGCGCTGCAATAAAAGCACGGTTGGATTACAAGGCTTTCTTTGTGAACGCGGTAGTGCACAGCTCTGCAAAAATCGACTGCATTTCCGCGGGCGTCTGCAACATGCCGTTCTCGCTCCACCATGCCAGCACCGTGAACAAGGACGCCGAAATGAAGCGTCCGTGCAGGCTGGCCGGCAATTCCTCGCGGGCGTCCAGGATGGCGTTTATCCTTCGCTCCAGTATTTCCTGCGCCATGCGCGATACCGCCGGACCGCCTGCGCCGTTCATCAATGCTGAATACATTTGCGGTACCTCGCGCAGATGAGCGAACAGGCTGGTTGCATCCAGTAGTCCCGGCAGCTCCGTCGATACCAAAATGTGGCGCTCCAGAACGCCTTCCAGCTGGGTTCGGAGCAGTTCGTCCTTGCTGTCGAAATGGGCGTAAAACGTGCCTCTGCCGACGGCTGCCTTTTTTGCAATATCGCTGACGCGGATGGCGTCGTACGAACGGCGCAGCAGGAGCGTGGCCAGGGCAGCATTGATATCGTGGCGGCTGCGGCGTGAACGCAAATCCACGTGTTCCTGAACAGAAGCTGATTTTTGTTCGATATCAGACATAAATTTAGACCTGTCCATTGAAGTCACGCGCCTTTGGCGAAATACTCGTGACTCCTATGTTATCGCAAAGCAATCCCATCCTCCCTTTTGTTCAACTGGAAAAGTAAATATGACGAATCAACGAATTCATGCGACGGCCCTGATTATCGGTATGCTGGCCGCCATGCTTACCATGGCGATTCACCCGACCAGTTTTGATCTGCATGCTTCGGCAGAATCCATTACACATGTTAATTACATTAATACTGTGACGCATGTGCTCGGCCTGGCAAGCATTCCGGTCACTTTGTTGGGAGCTTTTGGCATATCCAGCCGCATCGGCTGGAACAACATTGGTGCACTAAGCGCGTTCATTGTCTATTGTTTTGCATCGATAGCCGTCATGCTGGCGGCGGTGGCTGACGGCCTGATCGCTTCCAGCCTGGCTCAGGAAGCAATCAATGTCGACGACAGCAAGCGGCAATTGCTGATGATGGCGCTGCATTACAATTTTCAGCTGAACCAGGCGCTGGCGAAAGTGTATGTTGCCGGCGCATCATGTGCATTTATCCTGTGGTCGATAGCGCTGACACATATGGGGAAAAAGACAATAGTCCTGGGTGTCGCCGGCAGCATTGTCGGGCTGTGCGGGCTGATTGCCGTGCTGGGTGGGCACATCCAGATGAATGCGCACGGATTCGGCTTGGTTATTCTGGTGCAAGCTATCTGGATCGTGCTGGTCGCCATCTGGCTATTCAGGGAAACTTCGCTTGACGTAAGGTAAAGTCAGTTCCCAAAACAGCAGTGCCAGGAGAATGATGGCCATCCTAGGCGCGCGGCAGATGCCAGCCGCGCGTCACCGCCACCATGCGCAGCGTAAAGCAAGCTGCTCCGCCAACGAATGCCGCGGCGCCAGGCGACAAGCCGAGGCGGCGCGCAGCCAGCACCACCAGCGCGCCAAAGAAGGCTGCCGTGGCGTAGATATCCACTTGCAGCACCGCAGGCACGCGCGACAACAGGATGTCCCGCACTACGCCGCCGCCTACCGCGGTGACGGTTCCCATCAGCATGGCGATAAACGGCCGGATGCCGAACAGCATGGCTTTCTCTACCCCGGCGACGGCAAACAGCGCCAGGCCGGCGGCGTCCAGCACCAGCATCCATTCCGGTGGAAATGCCTGTACCGTCGAATGAAATACAAAGGTAAAGAAGCCGGCCAGGAAAGTCAGCACCGGATAGCGCCAGTCGCGGATCGCATTTGGCGGCGTGGCGCCTATTAGCAGGTCGCGGATGACGCCGCCGCCCAAGGCAGCGACGAAGGAAATCACCATCACGCCCAGCAGGTCGAGGCCGCCACGCATCGCGCTCAGCGCGCCTTCGATGGCGAACACCAAGGTGCCGACCAGGTCGGCGGCGACGACGATGGTTTCCGCCTTGAGCTTGATTTTGTACATGGCGCCAGATATCCATTCCTGTTGTGGGTGCTGGCACGCTATAACGAAAGAATCGCCGCGTCAATCAATCCATGGCCGTAAACGGGAACGGGGTGCAAACCGCGCCTTGCAGCGCCGCTCGCACCCCGCTTAAGGTCTCGATGAGAGACCGGCTAGCTTACTTAGTTCTGCAGGCCACGTGGAATCGCGCTCAGCAACTGGCGCGTGTAGGCATGCGTCGGGTTGTGGTACAGCTCGTCCGAATTGGCCAGTTCCACCACCTTACCCTGATGCATCACCATCACCTGGTCGGCCAGGTATTTGACTACCGACAGATCATGCGAGATGAAAATGTAGCTCATGCCGAACTCTTCCTGCAAGTCTTGCAGCAAGTTCAGCACCTGCGCTTGCACCGAGACGTCCAGCGCCGACACCGACTCGTCGCACACCAGGATTTCCGGGCGCAGGGTCAGGCAGCGTGCAATCGCGATGCGCTGCCGCTGGCCGCCGGAGAATTCATGCGGATAGCGGTGGTAGGCCTGCTGCGGTAAGCCGACTTTTTGCAGCAGCTGCATCGCCATTTCGGTGCGCTCGTTGTCGTCGCTGCCGATCTGGTGGATGCGCATCGGTTCCAGCAGGATCTGGCCGATGGTGAAGCGCGGATTGAGCGAGGCGTACGGGTTCTGGAAGATGATCTGGATACGGCGCTTGTAGGCCATGAAATCCTTGTTGGACATGCCGATGATGTCCTTGCCTTCGAACAGCGCCTGGCCGGCGGTAGCCTGGTGCAAACGCATCAGGGTCAGGCCGACCGTGGTCTTGCCGGAGCCGGATTCGCCCACCACACCAAGGGTCTTGCCGCGCGCCAGCTTGAAGGAGACATCCTGCACCGCCTTGAATTCCTTGCGGCCGAACAGGCCTTCGCGGAAATAGAAGCTCTTGCCCAGGTTGCGCACGTCCAGCAAGGTGTCTTCCTGGCCGCTGCAGCCGCGTGTGCGTTCGCGCAGGTCGAGCTCGGCGCCGCTGCCGCCGTTCACGCCGTTGTTCATATAGTCGCTGATCACCGGCAATCGCCATGGACGGGTATCGAGGGAAGGGCGGCACATCAGCAGCGCTTTGGTATAAGGATCTTGCGGCGCTTCAAAGATTTGCCGGACATCGCCCTTTTCCCGCACTTCGCCATGTCGCATGACGATCACTTCGTCGGCGATTTCACCGACCAGCGCCAGGTCATGGGTGATGAACAGCACCGACATCTTGTGGCGCTTGCGCAGCGCTTCAATGAGATCGATGATCTGTTTCTGGATGGTGACGTCCAGCGCAGTGGTCGGTTCATCGGCAATCAGCAGTTTCGGTTCGCAGGCAATCGCCATGGCGATCATCACGCGTTGCTGCTGGCCGCCCGACATCTGGCTTGGATAGGCGTCGATCTTGGTGGCCGGCGAAGGAATCCCGACTTCCTCCAGCAGGGCAATGGCGCGGGCCCGCGCCTGCTTGGCGTTCATGCCCATGTGCAGCTGCAGTACTTCGGCGATCTGGAAGCCGACCGTGAAGACTGGGTTAAGCGAAGTCATCGGCTCCTGGAAAATCATCGAGATTTCCTTGCCGCACATGTCGCGCCGCTCGTCCGGCGACATCGCCAGCAGGTTGCGGCCTTCGAACTCGATCACGCTGGTAGGCGCGATGCTGGAATTGTCCTTCGGCAGCAGGCCCATCACGGCCAGCGAACTGACCGATTTGCCGCTGCCGGATTCGCCCACCAGGGCTACGGTTGTGTTGTGCGGAATGTCGAAGGAAATGCCCTTGACGGTCTCCACCATGGTTTTTTTATCGCTGCGGAAACTGACGCGCAGGTCACGCACGCGCAGTAAAGGCTGTGCGCTGTCTTGTTTGTTGAGGTTACTGGAATCCATGATGTCTCCTATTTCAGCTTCGGATCGAGGGCGTCGCGCAGCGCATCGGTGAACAGCGAGAACGCCGTCACCAGGATCGCCATGGCGATACTCGCAGCCGCCAGTTGCCACCACTTACCCAGAATTAATTCGTTTTGCGCTTCGTTCAGCATGCTGCCCCAGGAGACGACGCCGACCGGCACGCCGAAACCGAGGAAGCTCAAGATCACTTCCGACTTGATGAAGCCGACCACCGAGATCGACAGCTGCACCAGCGAGACGTGGCTGACATTAGGGAAAATATGGCCGAACATCTTGCTCCAGTGGCTGGCGCCGATAGCGTCCGCTGCCATCACATATTCACGCGACTTGTGCTTCATGTATTCAGCACGGATCAGGCGGTAGGTGCCGGTCCAGCCGGTCAGGCCGAGAATCAGCACGATCGCCGTCACGCCTTTTTGCTGCAGCACCGCGGCCACCGCCAGGATCAGAAGCAGATAGGGAATGGAAGTGAAGATGCTGTAGAACCAGTTGAAGGCATCGTCGATCCAGCCGCCGAAGTAACCGGAGACTGCGCCGAAGATGGTGCCGAGCGCCACCGCCAGCAAGGCCGAGACCAGGCCGACGATGATCGAGGTTTCCGCGCCCTTGATGGTTTTCTTGATAATGTCGTGACCCCACTTGTCGGCGCCGAACGGCAGCGTCTGCTTGCGGATCAAGGTGGCGCTGCTGCCTTTCTTAGCCAGCTCGGCGCGGATTTCCGCCATTTCGGTGGCCAGCGGATCGGCGATGCCGTAGTCGTTGGCGATCACCGGCGGCGGTGCTGCCGCGGTGCCGTTCTTGCGCAGGTCACGCAGGATGTCGCGCAGCGGATCCACCGGATTTTCCGGCGGCGCTGCTTCCACCGCTGCATCGTTGTCGGCGAAGCCGCGTTCGGCGTCGGTTTGCGCGCCGAGGAAAGTCGGCGGTGCATAGTTGACGCCGACTTCCTTCGACCAGTCGCTAGCGATCAGGCCGCTGGCGGACATGGCCAGCATGATCAGGTAGAGGCCGACCACGGCCATCGCCGCCATCGCCACGCGGTCAGCGCGCAGGCGGCGCCAGGCCAGCGCCCACAGGCCTGGGGAGTGAGTCTGCGCAGCAGCGTTGAGTGCTACTGTGTTTGCCGGCGCCGCTTGGGTAGGGGCCGAATGTATACTTTGAGTCATGGCGGCTCCTACTTCAGTTGAACGCGTGGGTCGACAGCTTGGTACAGCAAGTCAGTCAACAGGTTGAATATCATGGTGGCGGCGGCGACATAGATCGTGATCGCCTTGATCACCGGGAAATCGCTGCGTTCGACTGCCAGGATCACTTCGCGGCCGATGCCTGGAATCGAGAAGAAGCGCTCGATCAGGAAGGCGCCGATCAGCAGGGCTGGCAGGTTCGACATGACGTTGGTGATGATCGGGATGGCAGCATTGCGCAATACGTGCACCCACAGGATGCGGCGTTCCTTGACGCCCTTGGCGCGTGCGGTGCGGACGTAGTCCTGGTTGACTTCATCCAGCACGAAAGTACGGTACAGGCGCAAGCTGGGAGCGATACTCACCGCCAGCATGATCAGGATCGGCAGGGCCGAGTAGTGGAACAGGTTTTCCCAGAAGCTGTTGCCCCAACCCTGCACCGGGAACATGCCCAGCTTGTAGGCGAACCAGTATTGGAACAGGATGATGTAGACCAGGATACTGATCGACATGCCGACAGTACAAGCCACCATCACCGCGCGGTCAGTCTTGGAGCCGCGCACGAATGCCACGGCCAGCGCCAGCGCCACGGCGATCAGGGTTTCCAGGATGGTCAGCGGGATCAGCACGGTCATGGACGGGCCAAGACGGGTCAGGATCACGTTGGCGACCGATTCTCCAGTGCTCCAGCTGGTGCCGAAGTTGAAGGTGACGATCTGCTTGATGAAGATCCACAGCTGGATGTAGTAAGGCTGGTCGATGCCGAGCTGGGTGCGGATGTTGGCGATCTGTTGCGGGTTCGACATCTTCCCTGCCAGGATGTAGGCCGGGTCGCCCCCGACCCAGTTGAACAGGAAAAATACCAGTACGATGACGCCGAGCATGGTCGGCAGCATTTGCCAGAGTCGGCGCAGGATATAAGCGGTCATGATGGTTCCTTAGTCTGGCTCAATGCAGGCGCTGGCCTGAAATTTCGTCAAAGAATGCCTTGCTGTTCGGCTCGCGGCCGAGGAAGGTGCTGACCATTTCGCCGGCCGGCTTTTCAGCGCCGCGGGAAAGGATGTCTTTACGATACAGATGGCCGACTTCCGGATTCATCAGCTTACCGTTATAGCGCGACAGCATGTCCAGCGCCAGCACTTCCGACCACATGTAGCCGTAGTAGCCGGCTGCGTAGCCGCCCATCAGGTGGCCGAACTGGCCTGGGAATTCAGTGCCCGGGACGTAGCCCAGCGGCGTCGCGCCTTCCATCTGCTGCCAGACTGCCAGCGGCTGTTCTTTAGCAGCCTGGTCGTTGTGGATGGTCATGTCGTAGCTCGCGTACAGCAACTGACGCGCATAGCGTATGCCGCGGCCGTAGTTGTGGGCGGCGGTCAGGCGGCCCAGCAGAGCGTCGTCGATGGTCGGGCAGGCGGTCTTGCAGAAGCCGGCCAGCAAGGTCAGCGATTCTTTGCGGCGGGCCCACTCTTCATACATCTGCGACGGCGCTTCGACAAAGTCGAGTTCGACATTGGTGCCGGCTTGCGCGACATATTTGGTATGCGAGAGAACGCCGTGCAGCACGTGGCCGAATTCATGCACCAGGGTTTCCAGCTCGTCGCTGTTCAAGCCGTTGCGGTCGAGGTTGGTGACCAGGGTAGAGATCGGCGTGCGCTGCGCCAGCGTGCTGACGCCGCGCGTGCCCCAGGCAGCAGCGTGGCCGTATTTGCCTTCGCGCGGATAGAGGTCGAGATAGATACCGGCGATGCGTTCTTTGCTCTTGCTGTCGATGACGTCGTAGTACTGGACTTCAGGATCCCAGACCGGGACTTCGACGCGCTTGAATTCGACGCCGTAGAGGGTGCCGGAAACATGCAGGATCCAAGGCACCGCGGCTTCGCTAGAGAAGTACTTGCGCAGGGCTTCCTGGTCGACGTTGTAGCGCGCCTGCTTGATCTTCTGTTGCCAGTATTCCGAATCCCAGCGGTCCAGCTTGGTCTCGGCCAGCGGCGTCTTCAGCGTTTCCGATTTGAACACGCGCAGTTCTTCGATTTCCTTTTGTTCCAGCTGAGTGACCGCGGTCTGTACTTCGGTCAGGAATTTTTCCACGGTTTGCGGATTCTTGACCATGCGGCGGCGGGTCACCAGGTCGGCATAGCTAGGCAGGCCGAACAGGCCAGCCATTTCATGGCGTAGATCCATGGCTTGTTTCAGGATTTCCAGGTTCTTCGGCGTGCCATGGTTGGCGAAGGCGATCTGGTAGCGGCGGCGCGCATCGGCGTTATCCGCCGATTCCATGAAAGGCTTGTAATCCGGATACTCGAAGCCGAGCAGGTAGTTGCCCTTGTCGTCGCGCTTGGCGCGGGCCAGGTAAGCGGCTGGCATGCCTTGCAGTTCGGCTGGCGTGAAAGTCAGTTTCTGGTTGTTGTCGCGGATGTTGCGCGCGAACTCCTGGCTCAGCTCGCCCAGCTTGTCGAGGATTTCCTTCATGCGGGCGCGCTTTTCAGGCGGCAGGGAAACGCCGGTGTCGTCAAAGCTGTACAGGATGTCCTGGCGTAGCTTCTGTTCGATCGGGTCGGTCGGCTGGATAGCCTTGAAGCGGGCATACAGCTTTTCGCTTTGCAGCAGGTCGGTGGCGAACTTGTTGGTTTCGATCAGGCAGGCTTCGGTGGTGCTGCGGACTTTTGCGTCAGGCGAAACGTTGTTGAGGATGTCGACCGGGCCTTGCAGGTCTTCCAGCGCGATTTGCAGGTCGTTCCACTCGGTCAGCACTTTCTTGCTGTCTTTGGCATGGGCCGGCGGCAGTTTCTCCAGCATGGTGACGCGCTTGCGCAGGCCATCCAGGGTGTTGCTGCAGAGAGTGGGGATCTGGTCCGCCTGCAGCAGCGGGATCAGGGGCCGCTGTGCGCCTTGCGCGACTGCCTGGTTCATCATCAGCGTGAAAAACGCTGTGGTGACCGGCAAGAAAAGTGACGATGTTTTCATGCATTACCTCAAATATGGGCCGAGTGAAAATTAACAGTGATTGGGGGCAGGCGGGAGGCATTGTGCCGTCCCGCTCCGCGTGTTTATTTAGTGCGTTTTTCGATATCGAAATACATCCATTCGGTCGGCATGACCGGATGCTTCTTGTAGCCGATCACACGCGGCTGCGCGATCATGTTGCGGTAGCGGGCGTAGCCGATGCGCGACGGCGAATCGACTTCCAGGATGCGCGCCATCTTGTGATAGAGGACATCGCGTTCCGGGCCGGCCGGCAGCTTTTGCGAGGCGGCGTACAGCACATCGTATTCGGGGATCTTGACGCAGCCGTTGTTGTTCTGGCCGACGTTCGGGCCGTAGAACAGCTGCATGAAGTTGTCGCCGTCAGGATAGTCGGCGATCCATGGCGCAGTGCGGGTCTGCAGCTGGCACTCTTTTTCCGCCTTGAGCAGGTCAGGGAAGGTTTTCAGGTCGCCGACCATGCGGATGTGGATGGTGTCGTAGGTCTTCTTCCACATTTCCGACTGCTGCTGGCCGTTGGAGTCGGCGCGGGCGGAATAGCGCACTGTCAGCGGCTTGCCGTCCGGCAGGTTGCGGTAGCCATCCTTGCCGATCTTGTAGCCGAACTTGTCGAGCAGGGCATTGGCGACTTCCGGTTCGTACTGGATGCTGCTCTTGTAATCCGGATCGTAGCCGACCACGCCTGGCGGGATCGGGTATTCCAGCGGAATCGCTTCGTCGTTCCAGACTACCTTGATTTCTTCACGCACGTTGTGCGCCATGGCGATGGCGCGGCGCAGGGCGATCTTTTCCTTGCTCATGCCGCCCAAGACCGGGTCTTGCATATTCCAGTAGAAATAGCTGATTTCAGGATCGACGATGCGCGACAATTGCACGCCGCGCTTGACGAATTCCGGTTTCAGCTTGCCGCCGGCCATGACTTGCGGAGCCAGCGGGCCCTGCAGTTCAGTGATGTCGACTTCGTCGCCTTCGAACGCCAGCAAGCGCGACTGGTCTTCCACCATCACGCTGATTTCGACGCGGCCGATCTGTGGCATGCGCTTGCCCTTCATCTTGGCCACGATGGCGGCATCGCCAGGATCGCTGCTAGGCTGGAAATCCCAGGTGTAGCCGCGGAAATCCGGGTTGGCGGTCAACACCATGCGCGAGCCGCGTATCCATTGGCTCAGGATGTAGGGGCCGGTACCGACCGGATGCCCCATCACGGTGCCCTGGGCATCGCGGTATTTTTCGATGACTTCACGCGCCACGGCGCTGGTCGGCTGGTGCGCCAGGATCATGCCGAGGTTGAAATCGGGTTGTTTCAAGTGGATGCGCAGGGTATAGCGGTCCAGCAGCTCGAAACCGGGGACATTGGCGTCGTAGTCGAAATGGCCGGTTTTCTTGGCTTGCGTGGCAACTTCGTCGAGGCCGACTACTTTGCCTTCCAGCAGCCAGGTTTGCGGCGAAGCCAGCTGCGGATCGAACAGGCGTTTCCACGAATAGACGAAATCGGCCATGGTCAGTTCGCGCTTCTTGCCGTTGAACACCGGATCATCGGCAAAGTAGATGCCTTTTTTCAGATGGATGGTGTATGTCATGCCGTCGGCGCTGACTTCCGGCAAGGCCGCCGCTGCCGAAGGCATCAGCTTGGCCGGGCGCGCCAGGTATTCGTAGGCGAACAGCGTTTCAAATACCGACTGGTTCACCAGTTGCGAATACAAGTCGCGCGTGACGGCCGGATCGAAACCGGTTTCCGGCGCCACGAAGACGAAGCGCAATACCTTGTCGGGATCAGCTGGCGAGGTCGGCGCCGCCGCGGCCGATGCATGCATCGGCAGGGCGCACGCTAAACACGCAACCAATATCCCGCGTAACCAAAGCGAGTTCATACCATTTGTCTCCTTCATAAATCTCTAGCTAAATCGGGACTGCGGCAGGCTGATAAGGCTTGCCGGAGCAGGGTGTCTTGTCTATTACTGAATAGGCGGCTTAGTGTTTGTCGACGTCGATGTACTGCCATTCGGCGTGCAGGATCGGGTGCTTCTTGAAGCCCTTGACCCATGGACGCGCCAGCCAGCTGCGGATGCGGGTAGTGTTCACCACCACGGCCGAGTCGGCTTCGATCTGTCGATTCATCTGCAGGTAGAGCTGGTTGCGCTCAGGGCCGGGCGGCAAGGCAATGGCTTTTTGGTACAGTGCGTCGTAGGTTGGCGAGCTATAGCAGCCATGATTGCCTTGGCCGACATTCGGGCCATACAGCAATTGCATGAAATTCTGCCCTTCCGGATAGTCGGCCATCCAAGCGGCGCCCCACAGCATCAGCTTGCACTGGGTGGCGGCTTTCAGGTTGTCGGCGAAATTATTGATGATGAATTCGGAGCGGATGCCGATCTTGTCCAGGCCGCGTTTCCACAGTTCCGACATTTCCTGGTAGAACACCGCTTGCTCGCGCGTGAATTTCAGCAGCAGCGGTTTGCCGTCCGGCATGGTGCGGTAGCCATCGGCGCCGCGTTTGTAGCCGAAATGATCCAGCAGCTTGTTGGCCAGCGCCGGATCGTAGGCGACGCTGTTGCGGTAAGTCGGATCGTAGCCGACCACGCCTGGCGGAATGAACATTTCCAGCTTGGTGGCCTGGCCGTTGCGCAAGATGGAAACTTCCTGCTTGTTGTCGTACACCATGGTGATTGCGCGCCGCAGGGCGATCCGGTCGAGGCTGTTGCCGCCGATGGTCGGATCCTTATAGTTCATTACGGTGTAGGTAACGCCGGCGTCAACCACGCGCTGCAGCTGGATGCCTTGTTCTGCGTATTCCGGCTTCAGCTTGTCGCCGTCCAATACTGTCGGGGCAGCCAGTTGCGGCATCTTGTCGAAGTCGATCTGCTTGCCCTGGAACGCCAGCCAGCGCGATTGCTCTTCTTCTATGATGTTGATCTCGACCCTGCCGACCTGAGGCATCCTCTTGCCCTGCATGTCTTTGACGATTTGCTTGTCGATGGCGTCGGAGGACGGCTTGAAGTCCCAGGTAAAGCCGCGGTATTCAGGATTGGCGACCAGCACGATCTTGCTGCGCGGGACATAGGTTTGCAGCATGTATGGGCCGGTGCCGACCGGATGCTGTCCGCTTTGCGCGCCGTAGGTGCTGATGACTTCCTGGGCCACTGCACCGAAGGCAGAATAAGCCATGATATTCAGGAAGTTGTAGTCCTTGGCGTTGAGGGTGACGCGCAAGGTGTAGCGGTCTGGCGCCTGCAAGCCGGCAACCGGGGCATCGTAATTGAAGTGGCCGCTTTTTTGCGCCTGGGCGGCGAGGTCGTCGAGGCCGACGATCTTGCCTGCCAGGAAACTAGCGTGTACCGAACGGCTTTGCGGATCGAGAACGCGCTTGAATGTATATATATAGTCTTCAGCGGTCAGTTCTCTGCGTACACCCTTGAATGCCGGGTCGGGAGAAAAGTAAATGCCTTTTTTGATGTGGAAGGTATAGGTCTTGCCGTCTTCGCTGATTTCCGGCATGGCTTCCGCGGTCTGCGGCACCAGTTTGGCCGGCCTGGCCAAGTAATCATAGGTGAGCAGGGTTTCGTAGATGACCTCGCTGACCCAGCCGGAATAGAAATTCGCAGTCCGGATCATGTCGAAGCCGTCGTCGGCTGCTTCGAAGCCCATCTTGATCACTTTCGACGGGTCGGCCGGATTGGTGCTGGTGGCAGCGCCGGCGCTGCCTGCAAACGCCGCGACCACCAGCATTTGCCCTATCAATACTTTTTTTAAGCCAAGCAGATTCGATAATTTACGATGCATTTTCATTGCCTTTTGAGCAGGTGATTATTTTCTTGTGCTTAAGATTGCTTATCTTCAGCCAAAATAGTGTCATTTCCAATGACATCGCGCACTATTGCGGGTAGCGAATGCGCGACTGGTACTGATTTTTGCTTAGCAATCCGTCAAGATGGAATAGTGTACGCCTGCTCTGCTAAGTTGAAACCTGTTCATGTGGGTTGTCTCCTGTTTTGTTTAGTTTTTGGGGCCGATGCCGACCGTACGTTCCAGGTTAAGGCGGCATACTACAGAATCCGGCGCAAAAAGATAGATAGGCGCTCAGTGTTTTTCAACATCGAGGTACTCCCAGTCCGCCTGCAGGATAGGGTGGCGCTTGAAGCCCTTGATCCACGGCCGTATCATCCAGTTGCGCAAACGCGACGTTGTCAGCACCCAGGCGGTGTCGGCTTCCATCTGGCGGCTCATGTCGATATACAGCTGATTGCGCTCCGGTCCCGGAGGCAAGGCCTTGGCCTTGACATACAGGGCGTCATAGGCTGGCGAGCTATAGCAGCCATTATTTCCTTGTCCTACATTCGGGCCGTACAGCAGTTGCATGAAGTTGTCGCCTTCCGGGTAGTCCGCATTCCACGAGCCATTCCACATCATCAGTTTGCATTCGGTTGCGGCCTTCAGGTTGTCGGCAAAATTGCTCACCTTGAATTCGGCGCGAATACCAATCTTGTCGAGTCCGCGCTTCCAGATCTCTGAGAAAACCGTGCCGATTGCGTTTGCTTCCGTCGCAATTTTCAAGGTCAGCGGTTTACCGTCCGGCAGGGTGCGGTAACCGTCGACGCCGCGCTTATAGTTGAAGCGGTCAAGCAATTTGTTTGCCAGCACCGGATCGTAGGCGATGCTGTTGCGGTAGCTGGGGTCATGGCCAACCACGCCTTCAGGGATCGCCATTTGTGCTTTTACCGCCAGGCCGAGGCGCGCCTGGCTGATTTCATCGTCAATGTTATAAGCCATCGCAATCGCACGCCGCAGGGCATTTTTTTCCAGGCTGTTGCCGCCAATCAATGGATCCCTGTAGTTCAGGAAGGTGTAGACCACGCCTGCTTCAGTGATGGTGTCGAGGCGAATGCCTTCGTCAATGAAGGATTGCTTCAGTTTTTTGCCGTCGAGAACGGTCGGGGCGGCCGCCTGGGGCAGGTAGTCAAAATCGATCTGTTTGCCCTGGAAGGCTAGCCAGCGCGATTGCTCTTCCTCGATGATGCTGATTTCGACGCGCCCGACCTGCGGCATTTTCTTGCCCTTCATATCGTGCACCAGCTGATCGTCCCAGGCCGAGCCGGACGATTTGAAGTCCCAGGTATAGCCGCGGTATTCGGGGTTGGCGACCAAAACGATTTTGCTGCGCGGTACGTACTGTTCCAGCATGTAAGGGCCGGTGCCGACCGGATGGGCTTGGATCTGGTCGCCATAGGCGTCCACAACTTCACGCGCTTGCGCACCCAGGGCGATGAATCCCATGATGTACAGGAAATTGTAGTCCGGAGCCGTGAGCGTTATCTTCAAGGTATAACGGTCGGGCGTCTGCAAACCGCTGACCGGAGCGTCGTAGTCGAATTTGCCGGTTTTTTTCGCATTGGCGATCAGCTCATCCATGCCGCTGATCTTGCCCTGCAATACGTTGGCATTGGGCGAGCGGTTCTTCGGATCGAGAGTGCGTTTGAAGATATACGCATAGTCTGCGGCGGTCAGCTCACGGCGTACGCCCTTGAAAGCCGGGTCAGGAGAAAAATAAATTCCCTTCTTGATATGGAAAACGTAGGTCTTGCCGCCATCGCTGACTTCTGGCATCGCCTCTGCCGTTCCGGGCACCAGCTTGGATGGGCGCGCCAGATAGTCATAAGTCAGCAAGCGTTCAAAAATGGCTTCGCTGACCCAGCTGGAATAGGCGTTATAGGTGCGCACCATGTCGAAACCATCATCCGCTGCTTCCAGCGCCACACGCACCACTTTGGACGGATCCGCCGGATTATTGCCTGCCTGAGCAGGAAATGCTGCACCTGCGACACACGAAATGAGCATTAATGGTGCAATGCACGATTGCGTTATTTGCTGAAAGTTCCACATAATCCAGTCTCTATTTCCTTGCCACATGGCAGTTAAATGTTCCGCATTCTAGGCCCAAACAGCCCGAGAAATGGCGTAGTTTCGCCATTAAATCAACCTATGCGACTTTACTTATACTTATATGCGTATTTGTTATTTGGCGTATATAAGCAACAGTTCGCAGGCGTTGCCCAAATTAAATGCTGTTTTTATTTTTTTTAGGATACACTATTTTAGCTGCATTAAAACCTGTGGCATATTTTTTGCTTGTAGCTTTAGGCGGAAATGTTGCTGGCAAACAATCACAAATTGGTACCAGTAAAGTTGCCGTGCAGTTTGTTTTACTCGCGAAAAAAATCTGCTTTTTGGTCGTTGTTGTGCAAAAGATTTTGGACGCATCGCTCAGAAGGCGATTAACAAATCGTACTTAGATTTACTATAAAACTTAAATTTCAACTCTAACTTTTACCCATAGGGAGTTTGGTTATGATGAAGGAACGGGGATTGCCACGTTCGCTGCGACTGATGTTTTCAGGCGGCGTAGCTGTTGGGCTAGGTCTGTTGGCCCATTCAGTGCAGGCGCAGGAGACAAAGACGGACGATGCTCCACAACAAATGCAACGGGTCGAAATTACTGGCTCATCGATTAAACGTATTGCGGCTGAGGGTATTTCACCGATCACCGTGATCAAGGCCGACGATTTCACCAAGATGGGATCGACTACAGCGGCTGAAGTGCTGTCCAATATTTCGGGCAACCAGACACAATTCAACACCTCGTCCAACGTGGGCGCCGGCAAGACTGTCGGTGCTGCTGCAGACTTGCGTGGCCTGGGCTCCAACAAGACACTGGTTCTGCTGAACGGCCGCCGTCTGGCCAACAGCGCGTTCGACGGTTCGGCAGTCGATTTGAACGTCATTCCAATCGCAGCGCTCGACCGCGTTGAAGTACTCCGCGACGGCGCGTCTGCGATCTACGGTACCGACGCTATCGGCGGCGTTATCAACTTCATCACCAAGCGTTCTTACACTGGCTTGAACGTCAGCGGCGAAGGCATCCTGCCGCAGCAATCGGGCGGAGCTGAAAAGCGCGTCAACGTTTTGGGCGGTATCGGCGACCTGGACAAGGATGGCTACAACTTCTTCGGCGTGATCGACTATCACACCCAGAACGGTGTGAAAGCCAGCGACCGCGATTTTTCCAAACTGGGCGGCCAAAACCCAGGTGTCGGCCTGAACGCCAGCAGCGGCAATTCCTATCCGGCTAACTTCACCGATGTCGGTTCGGGTAACAGCAGCAACCCTTATGCAGGCAACTGCAGCTCCGTGTCGCCATATGCCTTCAACAAGAGCGGAATTTGCCGCTACAACAGCCAGGCAACTATCGGCATCGTCCCGAAAACAGAGGAAATCGCTGTGATCGGCAAGGGTACTTTCAAGCTGGGTGCTGACGATACAGCCTCGATTGAATACCTGCACTCGCAAAGCAAGGTGAGAACCTATGTTGCGGGCGACGTGTTCGCCGGCGACGTTAGCGGCACCGGCAGCGACTATTACATCACCAGCAGCAGCCCGTACTACCCAGGCAACGGCATTACGCCAGCCAACGCTACCGCCAGCGGCGGCCCGTTGTCGCTCAACTGGCGTTCGCAGGATGCCGGCAATCGTGTGACTGAATCCAAGAACAGCACCGATCGTTTGCTGCTGAGCCTGGAAGGCACAAAGTTCGGCTGGGATTACAAGACTGGCCTGTCCTACTCGGTCAGCAAGGCAGAAGACAACCTGGCTGGCGGCTACCTGAACAACGATATGGTCAAGGCTGGCTTGCTGAGCGGCGTGATCAATCCGTTTGGCCCGCAAAATGCAGCTGGTACAGCTTTCCTGAACAGCGCCCAGCTGTACGGTACTTATGAAGATGCACGTACGCAAACCACAGCGCTCGACTTCACTGCCAGCCGTGAGCTGTTCCAGTTGCCAGCCGGTCCGGTGGGCTTCGCGATTGGTGGCGAGTACCGCAAGGAAAAGGCGAACTTCAACGTTGACCATGCACTGGCCGACCTCGATTCGAGCACTGGTTCGCAGGACGCCCAATCGTCTTCCGGTCAGCGTAACGTCAAAGCTGTGTTTACAGAGCTGAGCGTACCGATTGTCAAGAGCCTGGAAGCACAGCTGGCAGCACGCTACGACCGCTACAGCGATGTCGGCGGCACGATCAATCCTAAGATCGGCTTCCGTTGGCAGCCTGCCAAGCAAATCATGTTCCGTACTTCGTACAGCACTGGTTTCCGCGCTCCAAGCCTGTATGAGCTGAATGATCCGAACTCGAAGACATTTACCAACAGCGCCTACAACGATCCAGTCCTGTGCCCAGGCGGTAATGTAGCTGCCGGCGGTGTTGCTGCACGCGATTGCGGCCAGCAAT
Organism: Collimonas pratensis; assembly: GCF_001584185.1. GTDB lineage: Bacteria > Pseudomonadota > Gammaproteobacteria > Burkholderiales > Burkholderiaceae_D > Collimonas > Collimonas pratensis. The sequence continues at coordinate 1,350,096 of NZ_CP013234.1, forward strand.
TCTTCAAGCTGCAAGGCGGCAACAAGGATCTGCAACCTGAAAAATCGAACTCCTTCACGCTGGGCATGGTGATTGAGCCGATTCCAACGGTGACAGCTTCTGTCGACTACTTCAACATCAAGATCAAGAACCAGATCTCGACGATCCCTGAAGCCGATATTTTCGGTGATCCAACCAAGTATGCGGGCAACTATGTGCGCAATGCGGATGGTTCGTTGAACTACGTCACGGATACCAACGTCAATCTGGGCAACGTTCACACTTCGGGTTTCGATATCGGCGCCGCATGGCGCTTGCCGAAGACTGCATGGGGTAATTTCGGTCTGTCGCTGGATGGCACTTATGTCACCCAATACGACTATCAAACCGAAACCGGCGGCGCTTACCTGAACAACCTGGGTGTCTACGGCGGCGGCGTCGGTGCTGCTGGCGGCGTGGTGTTCCGCTGGCGTCATACTGCTACGCTGAACTGGAGCCAAGGCCCATGGAGCGCAGCAATGCAGCAAGTCTATACAACCGGCTATCGCGATCAGAACGGTCCTAACGTTGTCGATGCATACAAGAACCACACAGTCGGTTCCTATACGCGTTACAACCTGTCGGGTAGCTATACCGGCTTCAAGAACCTGACTCTGACTGCAGGCATCAAGAACCTGTTCAATACAAACCCACCGGGCACAAATGTAACCGACAACTTCCAGTACGGTTACGATGCACGTTACGGCGATGCTATTGGTCGCGCGTTCTTTATCCGTGGCAACTATCAGTTCTTCTGATAGCGGAAATCAATTGACTTAAGCACTATTCGTAAGTAAACCACCTGGGAAGTTTTCCAGGTGGTTTTGGCTTTTCCGAATACATAAGTTAAGTAGCATCTTTCTGCTGTTTTAGGAGTCATTGATGTAGTATTTACGGATACGCAGAAATTGAGTGGTGGCAGATTGGTATCTTTGTAAGGTTTGTATTGAAAATACCAGAATGGTGCACCACGGCAGGTACAATTTTTGCGTTATCGTATCTGGGCAGTAGTTCACTCATCAGATTGCAGGCAGTTCTGGCAATTGAATAATGTAGTATCGGAGGAAAGAGGCATGGATTTCACGCAGGATGGGAGAAACCCTTCCAAGAATGTAGTTGGCATCAGCGTGGTGGTTCTTCTGCATGTGGCGCTAATTTATGCGCTGGTTACTGGTCTCGCCCGCAAGGTCGTTGAAGTGATTCAACAACCGGTCGAAACCAAGATCATTGAGGAGATCAAACCGCCACCGCCGCCGCCACCACCGAAACAGGTTGTACCGCCACCGCCAAAATCGGTTGCGCCGCCACCACCGTTCGTACCTCCACCAGAGGTAAAGGTAACACCGCCGCCAACAGAGAACGTGATTGCAGCAGTCACCAATGTCAAACCACCGACAAATGATTTGCCGACTTCTGTAGCACAACCTTCGACCACCGGTGAAGCAGGTCCTTCGCATACCAGCGCAAAAATTTCTGGCAATTGCGAAAAGCCGGAGTATCCGAGAACTTCTTTGCGTAATGAAGAAGAGGGTACCGTGACTGTCAGACTGACGATTGGTCCTGACGGTAACGTGATCGATTCTGCAGTTGAAAAGGGCAGCGGTTTCAAGGATCTGGACAGAGCCACGGTGAAAGCCTGGAGCCTGTGCCATTTCACCCCGGCCATGGCCGACGGTAAACCCGTGCAGTCAACGACAAAAATGCAGTATGTCTGGAAGCTCGAATAATCGACGTGTAGAACCACTACGTTGTCCGTTATCCTAGCAATCTAATTTATAAAATTTGGAGTATTAGTATGTCTACCACTCGTAATCGCTTATCCGCCCTGGCTGCCGCTCTGATGATCTCCGCCGTGACGATCTCGCCGCTGGCCGCAATCGCCCAGACACCAGCCGCAGCACCGGCTGCCGCAGCTTCCGCTCCTGCTGCCGCTTCCGCACCGGCCACAGCCGACGCGCCTAAAGCTGCTGACGCAGCCGCAGCGTCGCTGGTCGACACCCCAACCCCACCGCCAGCACCTGCTGACCACGAAACCGTCAACAATCCCTACGGCCTGGACGCCCTGTGGAAAGGCGGCGACTTCGTCGCCCGCGGTACCTTGATCATCCTGGTGCTGATGTCGATGGGCAGCTGGTACATCATCATCACCAAGCTGATCGAGCAGGTGAAACTGATGGGCCAGGCTAACAACGCCAAAAAGACATTCTGGAAAGCCGGTACGGTTGAAGCTGGCGTCGCCGGCCTCAAGCCGAACAGCGCTTACCGCTTCATCGCTGAAAACGGCGTGAACTCCACACATCACCACGACGGCGCCCTGCTGGAGCAGATCGACCTGAACACCTGGGTCACCATGTCGATCCAGCGTTCGGTCGAAAAAGTCCAAAGCCGCCTGCAAGACGGCCTGGCATTCTTGGCAACGGTCGGTTCGACTGCACCGTTCGTCGGTCTGTTCGGTACCGTCTGGGGTATTTACCACGCGCTGACAGCGATCGGTATCGCCGGCCAGGCGTCGATCGACAAGGTTGCCGGTCCGGTCGGTGAAGCGCTGATCATGACCGCCATCGGTCTGGCAGTGGCTGTGCCTGCGGTGCTGGGTTACAACTGGCTGGTCCGCCGCAACAAGAGCGCAATGGAAGAAATCCGTTCGTTCAGCGCCGACCTGCACTCGGTCCTGCTGAGCGGCGTGATGTCGTCGAGCTCGGCGGTCCAGGTTGCCCATATCAATAAAAAGGTTGGCTAATCATGGCGATGTCACTCGGCTCTCCCGATGGGGATGAAGACGAAGTGATCGGCACGATCAACACGACGCCGCTGGTCGACGTCATGCTGGTCTTGCTGATCATCTTCCTGATCACGATCCCGGTGGTGACACACACGATTCCAGTGAAGCTGCCGAACGAATTCGACGAACCTTATAAAACCAAGCCAGAAAACATCAACCTGGCGGTGAATAAGCAAGGCGACATGTTCTGGAACGAGCAACTGGTGCCGAATACGACGACTTTGCTGGCCAAGCTGAAGGAAGTGGCGGTAGAAGTGCCACAACCGGAACTGCATATCCGCGGCGACCAGCAAACCAAGTATGAATACATCGGCAAGGTGATCCTGACTGCGCAGCGGGCAGGGATTGCCAAGATCGGGTTCATTACCGAACCGCCGGCACGCAACTGATCCCTTTGTCAGGGACGTAGGGTGGGCAGGCCGTTTTGCCCACGCGTTATGTGCAGGACATGCGTGCAGCAACGCGCGGGCACAGGTGCCCACCCTACAATCTTAGGAGTATTGCAATGGGTATGAATGTAGGTTCTTCGGGCGGCAACGCCAATGATCCGGAACCGATGATGGAAATGAACATGACGCCGCTGATCGACGTCATGCTGGTGCTGATCATCATGCTGATCATCACGATTCCGATCCAGAATCATGCGATCAAGCTGAACATGCCGACCGGTAATCCGCCGCCGCCGCTGGCTCTGCCAGTGGTTGATACGGTGGACATCGATCCGACAGGAACAGTGATGTGGAACGGTACGCCGATGGCGAGCCGGGCCGAACTGGAAGATCGCCTGAAGACGGTGGTCGCCGGCGGCAACATCGATGAAGTGCATCTGCGGCCGAACAAGGCGGTGGAGTACAAGTCTGTGGCGGCCGTGATGGCGTCGGCGCAGCGCTTGGGCGTCACCAAGATCGGCATCGTCGGCAATGAGCAGTTCATGGAGTAACAATTAGGTTTTGTTTTTTTGCACCATATAATAGGCAGGTTTAGGGCGCGCCCTGGAACCTGCCTATTTTCGTTTTCGATTGAAAGAATGCCATGTCAAAATTACGCTTCGCTCCCATGTTTGTGTTGTTGGCTGCAGTCGGTTTCAACGCGACGCTTCCTGTCTTGGGTCTCACTCAAAGCGCTTATGCTGCCGATGATGCAGACAAGGCGAAAGTCGAAACCGTGCGCCCTGAAATCGGTACGCCGCTGCAGGCCGCACAAGCCTTGATGAAAGAACAGAAGTACAAGGAAGCGCTGGCAAAAATAGCGGAAACAGACGCTGTCGGCGACAAGACGGCCTATGAAACCTATACCATCGACCGCATGCGCGGCGCCGCCGCGGCAAGTGCAGGCGATGCCGATCTGGCAGCCAAGTCGTTCCAGGCCGTGATTGCTTCCGGGCGCCTGGCACCTGCTGACCAAGCCAAGATCGTGAAGGCTCTCGGCAGCTTGTATTACGAAGCGCAGAATTATCCAAAGGCCATCGAATGGCTATCGCGCTCCCTCAAGGAAAGCGGCAGCGATCCGGAAACCCGCACGCTGCTGGTCCAATCCTATTATCTGAGCAATGACATTCCACGCGCCACCACCGAACTGCAGGCAGACATCGCGGCGGATGAAGCTGCCGGCCGCACGCCGACCGAGATCACCCTGAAGCTGCTGATCAGTTGCGCGCTGAAGAGCAATGACAAGGCTGCTTATCTGGCCACGCTGGAAAAACTGAACACCTATTATCCGAAGAAGGAATACTGGGCCGACCTGATCAACAAGGTGCAGTCCAAGCCAGGCTTTTCCGACCGCCTGATACTCGACGTCTATCGCTTGAAAGCTGCTACGGTACAGCTGCAGACCAGCACAGAATTCACCGATATGGCGCAGCTAGCCTTGTTGGCGGGTTTCCCCGCCGAAGCCAAGAAAACCCTGGAGCAGGGATATCAGGCAGGTTTGCTGGGAAGCGGTCCGGATGCGGCCAAGCAAAAGCGTTTGCGTGACCAGGCGACCAAGGCTGCTGCCGATGACCTGAAAACCATGGCGCAAAGTGAAGCTTCGGTTGCCAGTTCCAAGGAAGGCACCGGGCAAATCAATCTCGGCTACGCGCTGGTAACGGCCGGACAGTTTGACAAGGGCCTGGCGCTGATGGAAGACGGCTTGAAGAAGAGCGGCGTCAAACGTAGCGAAGACGCTAAATTACATCTGGGTATCGCATACCAGATGGCCGGCCAGAAAGACAAGGCGATCCAGGCCTTCAAATCGGTGCAGGGAACGGATGGCGTTGCCGATCTGGCGCGCCTGTGGGTGATGCAGGTGAATCATCCGGTCAATTGATTCCGCTGGATAATTGCTAGGAATCAGACACAGAGTCGTTTGCGGTTATCTGCAGCGACTCTGTTTTTGTATTCGGAGGGAGCGGCGCTATTGCTGGCCTGCTCCCGAACCGTTTACCCCTTAGGACCTCGGGGTGCAACAGGTGGAATCATGTCGGCAGCCTGCTCAGGCGAGAGCGTCTGCATATTCGATTTCTTGTTCTGCTTGGATGGCAGGTTGCTGCCGGTGGTGTAGACATTTTCCTGGTTGGCTGCCGCGGTGTTTTGGTTGGTCTCGGTCGAAGTCATTGCACATGCGGATATGAACGGCAGGATTAAAGCGCTGATCAGTAAAGTTTTCATGGCTGGCTTGGTTCGTCTCAAAAGGTTGGATATGGTTGTCTGTTGAATACAGATCGACATGTATTACAGTATGTTACATACTAGAACTGCAAGATAGCATAGTTGCTTTTAGAAAAGTTAAAGCAATGTAAAAAAAATCACCGCCCGCTTATCCGCGCGCGCCTGATGACAGCATGATTCTTTGCTGACCTGATTTCACCCCAAATCACAACGGACAAAACATGTATCTCAAACACGCACTTGCCTTATCCGTCATCCTTGGCAGCGGCGCCAGCATCGCCCAGCAATGCCCGGCCGCCAGCCAGACCCTCAGCTACCCCGCAAGCAAGAAAGTCGACCAGACCGACGATTATCACGGCGTCAAGGTGGCCGACCCCTACCGCTGGCTGGAAAACGCCAACGGCGATGACACCAAGGCCTGGATCGAGGCGCAGAACAAGCTGACGCAAGGCTATCTGGAGACGATTCCGGCACGTACGGCGATCCGCGACAGACTCACCAAGCTGTGGAACTATGAACGTTTCAGCGTACCCTTCAAAGAGGGCGGCCGCTATTTCTACAGCCGTAACGACGGGCTGCAAAACCAGGCCGTGCTGTATACCGTCAAGCACCTCAACGATGCGCCGCGCCTGCTGCTGGATCCCAACACGCTGGCCGCGGACGGCACGGTAGCGTTGGCGGGTATTGCCGTCAGCCCGGACGGCAAGTATCTGGCCTACGGTACCGCGGCTTCCGGTTCCGACTGGAACGAGTGGAAGGTGCGCGACATCGAGAGCGGCAAGGACACTGCCGACCATCTGCAATGGGTGAAATTTTCAGGCGCCTCCTGGGCCCACGACAGCTCGGGATTTTTCTATAGTCGCTACGACGCGCCGAAAGAAGCGACCAAGCTGGCCGACGTCAATTATTTCCAGAAACTGTATTTCCATAAAATGGGCACGCCGCAATCCGACGATGTCCTGGTCTACGACCGTCCGGACCAGAAAGAATGGGGCTTCGTCGGCCACGTCACCGACGACGGCAAGTACCTGATCGTCAGCATTTCGCAAGGCACCGAGCAAAAGAACCGGGTCTACTACAAGGACCTGGGCAAGAAGGATGCCGCCATGCAGCCGCTGCTCGACGATTTTGACGCCTCTTACGATTTCATCGATAACGATGGCCCGGTGTTCTACTTCAACTCAAACAAGGATGCGCCGAAGGGCAGCATCATCGCGATAGACACGCGCCAGCCGCAAGCCGCGAAGTGGAAAATGATCGTGCCGGAAGCGCAAGAGACCTTGCAGGGCGCGAATGTGGTCGACCAGCGCCTGGTGCTTGATTATCTGAAAGACGCGCGTAGCCAGATCAAGGTATATACACTGAACGGCAAGCTGGTGCGCGAAGTGGCCTTGCCCGGCATCGGTTCCGCCAGTGGTTTCGGCGGCAAGCGCAGCGACAAGGAAACCTTCTATTCATTTACCGGCTTTACCACGCCGGCCGCCATCTATCGCTATGACGTCGCAACTGGCAAGAGCAGCTTGTACCGCCAGCCGAAAGTCGATTTCGACCCAAGCGCTTTTGAAACGCGCCAAGTGTTCTACAGCAGCAAGGATGGCACCAAGGTGCCGATGTTCATCGTCTCGAAAAAGGGCATCAAGCTCGATGGCAGCAACCCGACCTATCTGTATGGTTACGGCGGCTTCAATATTTCCCTGACGCCGGCATTCTCGGTGGCCAACCTGGCCTGGATGGAAATGGGCGGCGTCTACGCCTTGCCGAACCTGCGCGGCGGTGGCGAATACGGCAAAGCCTGGCATGAAGCCGGCACCAAGCTGCACAAGCAGAATGTGTTCGATGACTTCATCGGCGCAGCGCAGTGGCTGATCGCCAACAAGTACACCTCGCCGCAAAAACTGGCGATCGGCGGCGGCAGCAACGGCGGCTTGCTGGTGGGCGCCACCATGGTGCAGCGGCCGGACTTGTTTGCAGCGGCGATTCCACAAGTCGGCGTGATGGATATGCTGCGCTTCCATAAATTCACCATCGGCTGGGGCTGGACTTCCGATTACGGTTCTTCCGACAATGCCGACGAATTCAAGGCGCTGTACGCGTATTCGCCTTTGCATAACCTGAAGCCTGGCACCTGCTACCCGGCCACCCTGGTGACTACCGCCGATCACGACGATCGCGTGGTGCCGGCGCACAGCTTCAAGTTTGTGGCAACCGAACAGGCCGACCAGGCCGGCGCGGCGCCGGTGCTGATACGGATCGATACCAAGGCAGGGCACGGCGCCGGCAAGCCGACCTCGAAGCAGATCGAAGAAGTGGCTGACCGCTGGGGATTCCTGACCAAGGTGCTGGGCATGCAGGTGGCGCCGGATGGCGCAGCAGTTGCCGGTGACGTGGCAAAGCCAGTCGCAAATTAACCCCTGGCTTTAGTAGTTCAAAAAAAATCCAGCGGGTCTTCAAGACCGCTGGATTTTTATTATCCTGTTTTTTCTCAGGCGCACGTCTTTTGCTTATGCGCCTGCTTGTCACGACGCTTTTTTCTCCACCGGCATCGCATGGCATTCATGCTTGAGATCGTGATAGCACTCGCAGGCCCTGGCTTCCAGGCCGTCGCGGTCTAGCACCGTCAGGTGTCCGCGCGCATACTGGATCAATCCTTCTTCCTGCAGCTTGCCGGCGGCTTCCGCCACCGATTCGCGGCGCACCCCAAGCATGGCGGCAATCGCGCTCTGGGTCACGCTGATTTCATTGTCCGGCAGGCGATCCAGCGTCAGCAGCAGGCTGCGGCACAGTTGCTGCGGCACGCTGTGATGGCGGTTGCAGACGGCGGTTTGCGACATCTGCGTAATCAAGGCCTGGGTATAGCGCAGCAGCTGTTGCTGCAGGGCGCCGCCGCGGGCAAATTCTTCCAGCAGGATGCTGGCCTTGAGGCGGAAGCCGTAGCCGGCGCTCTTGACCGTCGCCCGGTTCAGGCTCTTGCCGCCGCCCATGAACAAGGTGATGCCTAGCACACCCTCGTTACCGATGACCGCGGTTTCTGCGGAGCTGCCGTCCTTCATGTCGTGCAATAAAGAAACGATGCAGCTGGTGACGAAATAGATATGCCGGATCGGGCTGTCCGCTTCACAGACGGTCATGCCGAAAGGCATGGCGACAAATTCGAGATGCGGCTGCAGGCGCTTGAAGTCTTCGCCTGGCAGGGATGCAAGGATGTGGTTTTGCAGTGGGTTGTGGCCGTACAGGCCGGCAATGCGGAGCGAAGTCATGTTTTGTGCGCCGAGCTGGATAAAATCGCTCTTGCCAGCGCCGGGCAGGGCCGCCAATACTACGGCCTTCTTGTTCGCTGCGGTTTTTGCACTGCTGTTGCTGCAACCATTCAATACGTAAGCCATCGCCGTCTCCTTCGAGGGGTGGTAGTTCTGTGCATTGATGGTGACAGTTGCAGGGAAGTTGAGGAATCGGCGGATTACCTGTTCTGTTGTAGGACTTCACTGACACGATTGCCAGCTTTCTGAGCGGGCGTGCAGTCTCGACATGCTATAAGAGCAATGGTTGTCGGCCAGCATGCTGCTTGCTGGCAGGATGAGGCGATGGCCACCGGGCGGTGGCCATCTTGTCTGTTACCTAGCTGCCGGAGCTGCTGGCGCCGCTAGCGGCAGGCGCGGCGGCATCTGGGGTGGATGGTGCAGGAGCCGGCGCCGGGGTCGGTGCGGGCGCCATGGCAGGAGGCGCTGCTTGCTGTGCGGCAGGCGCATTCGCGTCATCGGCTTTTTTACATCCGGCGACCGCGATCATTGCAAATGCTGTAACCATCAAAGTATGTTTGAGTTGCATGTTTTCTCCATGAGACAACGAGGCATGTCAAAACCGCAGCTGTCAAAAAATAAAAAATGAATTGCTGACGGTTTTATTTTTGTTCAAAAAAACCAGAATGTAAAGTTGTAATCGGCAATCGGCCGCTGCCGAATTTTCAACACCGGTCTGCAAACCCTTGTACAGCGCGGTTATCACGCGCTTTTCAAGAAGCCGCCCTTAAGTGGCTTAGCGCACAAAACCGATCTCGATTTGCCGTTAACCTTGAATCGTGTTGATGCGGAAGCCCTGTCGGGCAATTCGCATTCATTCAATGATGAACCCAGCTGCGATGTGCAGGTCCGGCAGTTTTCATGCTGGTTCGGGATCATGTCCGCTGGGCCATTCCAACTAGAAAGGATCTGTCATGAAACCCATTTACACGATGATCTTCGCCGCTGCGGCATTGGCCGCTGCCGGCGCTGCCCAGGCCCAGACAGCGGCCGCCGCCGATGGCGACGCCAATACCGGCCAGGTGATGATGGTACCCATCCCTGGCACCAATCCGGCAGCGCAGTCAGACCCGCTGGTGCAAAAGCGCCAGGCGGACGCCGACGCCAAGGCTCAATACAAGGCGCGCAAGAAAGCGGCGAACACGGAAATGAAGGTAGAAAAAGCGGAAGCCAAAGCCGACATGAAACAACAGAAGGTCGATGCAAAAGACAAGCGCGACAAGGCGATGTCCAACGATGCCGCCTCGCAGTAAACATCTGGCGCGCCTGCCCGGGCTTGAAACGGGCAGGCGCTCCGTTTCGGAACTCTATAGCCGACACTAGCGCAAAGCAGCGCATGACATTAAGATGCGGACATCTCAAAGGAATCGTCCATGCCGCATCCTACCCCTTCCGCAAGTTTCGCCGCCGGCGCCCGCGACAGCCTGCCCATGCTGGTGGGCGCGGCGCCGTTCGGCGTGATCTTTGGCGCCCTGATTGCCGCCGGTCCGCTGGTGGCCTGGCAGGGCCAGTTCATGTCGCTAAGCGTGTTTGCCGGCCCAGCCAGTTCATTGCGGTGGGCCTGGCAGCCGCGCAGACCGGGATCCTGGTGATCTGGATGGCGACCTTCATCGTCAACCTGCGCCACATGCTGTATGCGGCCACCTTGCTGCCCTACGTCAGCCATTTGCCGGCGCGCTGGCGCGGCCTGCTTGGTTTCCTGCTGACCGACGAGACCTTCGCTGTCGCCAATGCCTACTACCACAAGCACGGACAGACGCCGCTGGGGCACTGGTATTTCCTCGGCTCGGGCCTGGCCATGTACGTCAACTGGCAGCTGTGGACATTGATTGGCTTATTGTTCGGCGAAGCCTTTCCGCAATTGCAGACCTTGGGCCTGGATTTCGCCATGGTGGCAACCTTCATCGCCATCGTGGTGCCGCAGCTATTCCGCTTTCCGCAGCTGGCGGCGGCAATTGCTGCCGGCGCTTTCGCCTGGTTCCTGCGCGACCTGCCATACAAGCTCGGTTTGCTGGCCGCCATCCTGGCCGGCGTCGGCGTCGGCTTGGGGATCTCGCACTGGCAAGCGCGCAGCCGCGCGGCAAGGGGAAAAGCATGATGTACACATTGATGATCGTCGGCATGGCGCTGATCACGGTCTTTATCAAGGCGGCGATTTTCATGCTGGGCGAGCGCGCTGCTTTTCCGGTCTGGTTGAAAGAGGCACTGGCCTTTGTGCCGGTCACCGTGCTGACGGCGATCATCGTACCGATGGTGCTGGCGCCGCACGGCCAGGGCATCGAGCTGAGCTGGCGCAATCCGCAGCTGATTGCAGCCTGCGCGGCAGTGCTGGTGTGCGCCGCCACGCGCCGCCAGCTGCTGACGATCATGGTCGGGCTGGCGGTGTTCTTTGCCTGGCAGTTTGGCGTGCTGGGAAAGTAAGGCTGTTCAAGCTGCGATGGTAGTCACCGGCGGCTTCTGCAGTTTCCCCACCATGCCGGGAATCTCGGCTACCAGCGCGTCGATGGCAACCCTGGTTTTGGTCGGCAGATAGCGTGACTGCGGCCAGACCAGGTAAATTTCGGTAGGCAGCACGCTCTCGCTATCCATCACCAGGGTCAGCTCGCCGGCGCGCGAGTGCTTCGACATCAGCCAGCACGGTAGCCAGGCCAGGCCGGCGCCCGCTACGGCAGCATCGGCGATGGCCTGCAAATCATCGAACACCAGGCGGATATCCACCTGCGGCTTGTGCACCTCGCCGCTGCTGTCGCGTACGCGCCAAGGTTCCAGCCGGCCCGCGCGGCCATAGGCGATGCCGACATGTGTGCTCATCCCGGCAATGTCGGCCGGGGTGCCGTACTTGGTCAGGTAGGATGGCGCCGCGCAGATGGCCATGTCCTGCGTCGCCAGGCGCCGCGCCACCAGGGTTGTGCTGTCGGGCAGGCTACCGCTGCGGATCGCCAGATCGAATTTCTCTTCGACCAGATCTACCACCTGATCGCTGAAGGACATTTCAATCGTCATGCGTGGATGCTGACGCGCCAGCGCCAGCAATACCGGCGCCACGCAATGGCGGCCAAACAGCACCGGCACGCTGACGCGCAGCCGGCCAATGGCTTCGCTCTTGCCGCTGTCGAGCGCCGAGACGCCGGCATCCAGTTCGGCCAGCGCGCGCACGCAGCGTTCGTAATAAGCCTGGCCGTCTTCGGTCAGGCTCTGGCTGCGCGTGGTGCGTTGGAACAGGCGCACGCCCAAGCGCTGCTCAAGCCGGGCAATGCTTTTCCCCACGGCCGAACGGGTCAGCCGCATGCGCTGCGCCGCCACCGCAAAACTGCCGGCTTCGACGGCCTCCACGAAAGCGCTGATGCCATGCAAGCGATCACTCATTGAGTGTATCCATATGGGCTACATACATAGTAAAAAATGACATCACTGGAGAATAATTAGCTTCTATATGATAACAGGCAATCCCTGAGCAAGTGTTGCCGCAGCAACTGCCAGGTCCCGTATCGTATGAACCCAACAGGAGAATTCCATGCAAGCTTATCAAATTCAATCAGGACAAAAGATCGCAGGACTGGAGCGGGTCCAGCGTCAAAGTGTGCCGCTTGCCGCGCATGAGGTCAGGGTGCGGGTGCATGCGGTGTCGCTCAACTATCGCGATCTGATGATCGCCAATGGCAGCTACCTGAGTACCGGGGACGGTCCGGTCATTCCGGCTTCTGACGGCGCTGGCGAAGTGATCGAGGTGGGCGCCGGCGTAACCCGCCTGCGCCTCGGCGATCGTGTCGCCGCCTCTTTTTTCCCGGACTGGATCAATGATGCGCCGACGCCGCAGGTTACCAGCCGGGCGCTGGGTGCCGTCACCAACGGCATGCTGGCCGAAGAAGTGGTGCTGCACGAGCAGGCCTGGGTGACGATTCCGGCGCATATGGATTATGTGGAAGCTTCCACGCTGCCATGCGCCGGCGTGACAGCATGGAACAGCTTGTTTGTCGAAGGCGGCTTGCGCGCGGGCGACAGCGTGCTGCTGCTGGGCACCGGCGGCGTTTCCGTCTGGGCTCTGCAAATTGCCAAAGCGGCCGGCCTGCGCGCCATCATTACTTCTTCCAGTGATGAAAAACTGGAACGCGCCCGCGCGCTAGGCGCCAGCGCCGCTATCAACTACAACAGCACGCCTGAGTGGCAGGATGAGGTTCTGCGCCTGACGGCTGGCCGCGGCGTCGACCTGGTGCTGGAAGTCGGCGGCCAAGGGACGCTGTCGCGCTCCATCCGCAGCGCCAGGATGGGTGGCACGATTGCCGTCATCGGTGGCGTCAGCGGCTTCGGCGGCGAGCTCGATGCCTTTGCGCTGATCGGCGGCGCCAAGCGCTTGTCTGGCATATTTGTGGGAAGCCGCAGCATGCTGGAAGACCTGAGCCGCTTCACCGAACTGACGGCGCTGCGGCCGGTGGTGGATCGCGTATTTCCCTTCGCGCAGGCGCGTGAAGCTTATGCGCACCTGGAGCGGGCCGGCCATTTTGGCAAGGTAGTGATTGAAGTCGCCAGCTAAGCAGGCGGGGCGTTTTATCAACCGCCGGCAGGGCGAGGCGATCGCATCGCCCTGCGGGCAGCGGCTTAGATCGTGATCAGTAGATCAGGATCAAACAGCTGGTTTTCCTGCTTGCCGGCGCGCGCATAGCCGCGCGGATTGCAGACCACGCGCGTGGCGCCGATGCGATAGTCGAAGCTGTCGTGCAGATGGCCGTGCAGCCAGAGGGTGGGCTGCCATTGCAGGATGCGCTGTTCCAGATCGGAGACGAAGCAGGCGTTCAGCGGCGAGCCGGCAAAGCGCGTATGCACGCTGCGCGGGCTGGGCGCGTGGTGGCTGATCACGACAGTGGGGCCGTCGTGCGGCTGCGCAAATTGCTGTTCCAGCCAGGCCACGCTGTCGTCGAACAGACGTTGCGAGTGTGCCGGCGTGAACAACTCAGGGGAATCGGATGCCACGCGTATCCGCGAAAAATCCCTGACCAGTTCCACGGCCTGTTGCAGGCCAAGCTGGCGTTGTTCTTCATTGCTGAAGAATCTGAAATCGGTCCAGAGCGTACAGCCCAGAAACCGTACGCCGTCCAATATGATGCTCTGTTTGTGCAGCACATGCAGGTTGCTGCCTTCAGCTGCAATCCGCAGCTCGGCGACGGTGCCGTCCAGGTCGCGTCCGTAGAATTCATGGTTGCCGGCTACAAAAAGTGTCGGCACGGTGAATTGCCTGGCCCACGCGATCGCTTCCGCCGGCCGCCAGATATCGCCGGCCAGCACCACCACGTCGGCGCCGGTCTGCGGCGGCGCCATGGGGTGAACCGATAAATGCAGGTCTGACAGCAATGAAATTTTCATGGCGAAAGCGATAGGGGAAAATGACGGTGCATCGATTTTATCCGCTTCTGCAGGAAGCCATGAAGGGACGGCAGACTGCAGTTACTTCCGCAGCGCCGTCTTGAGTGCTGCGGCCAGCAACAGGCAGTGCTTGTGCAAGACGCTGGCAAAAGCATCCGCCAGCATCGATGCCGGCCGATGCTGCGGCCGCACCAGGCTGACATGGAACGGTACCGATAGCGAGAAGCGGCGCAAATGCAGGCCCTGGCCGGCTTCATCCATGGCGGTCAGAGGGTTGACGATGGCGACCCCGAGGCCTTGCCGTACCATGGCGCAGACCGATGCCGCGCTGGCGGTTTCGATTGCCATCAGGCGTTCTGTCTCATGCTGCACAAAAATTTCATCCAGCTGCTGCCGGTAACTGTCGAACACCGACAGGTTGACGAAGCGCTCGCCGGCAAAGTCACCAGGCGTCAGCTTTTGCTTCGACAGCAAGGGATGGCCGTCCGGCAGCACGCACACCATGTCTCCTGAAAACAAGAGAGATTGTGTCGTGGCCGTCGGCACGGCAAGCGTCTCCGTGATGCCGATGTCGTGGCGCTGGGAGCTTAGCGATTCTTCCAGCAAAGGCGATTCCTGCGGCGTGATGCTCAGGCCTACGGTCGGATAATCGTCGAGAAAACGGCGGCATGCGGCCGGCAGCAGCGTCTGCGCAAAAGTCGGCAGGCAGATCACGGACAGCTGGCCATGCTCGAACTGCCGTATCGAGCCGGCCATGCTGACGATGCGCTCCAGTCCGACATAAGAACGTCGCACTTCTTCGTACAGCGCCAAAGCCTGCGTGGTGGCTTGCAGGCGGCCGCGCACGCGCTCGAACAAGGCCATCTGCACCAGCGATTCAAAGCGTGCCAGCTCGCGGCTCACGGTCGGTTGCGAAGTGCGCAGCAAGGACGCAGCGCCGGTAACGCTGCCGGCTGTCATGACCGCCCGGAATACTTCAATGTGCCTGAGAGTGATAGACATTATTGTCCGCCTTAGAATTATCGAGACTATATCGAATATGAATAGACATGATAATAATTGATATTTTATTGAATGAGGTATTTAAGGGATGATATGGCCCATATCGACAATTGTCTTGGAGAATTTGCATGAATACCGCCTTGCTTGATACCTTTCCTGAACTCGCGCGCCAGTACGGCACGCCGCTCTGGATCTATGACGCCGCCACCATCGTCGAGCGGATAGAGCAGCTCAAGGCCTTCGACGTCATCCGCTTCGCCCAGAAAGCTTGTTCGAATATCCACATTCTGAAGCTGATGCGGGAGCAGGGCGTGATGGTTGATGCGGTCTCATTGGGCGAGATCGAGCGCGCCTTGCAGGCTGGTTATAGTCCGCAGGGATCGCCGGCCGGGGTGGTGTTCACCGCCGACCTGCTGGATGCTGCCACCCTGGCGCGGGTAACCCAGGCCGATATCGAGGTCAATGCCGGTTCGATCGACATGCTGGAACAGATCGGCCAGGTCAAGCCT
Organism: Collimonas pratensis; assembly: GCF_001584185.1. GTDB lineage: Bacteria > Pseudomonadota > Gammaproteobacteria > Burkholderiales > Burkholderiaceae_D > Collimonas > Collimonas pratensis. The sequence continues at coordinate 1,365,709 of NZ_CP013234.1, forward strand.
GGCCATCGGGTCTGGCTGCGCATCAATCCCGGCTTCGGCCATGGCCATAGCGCCAAGACCAACACCGGCGGCGAGAACAGCAAGCACGGCATCTGGCACACCGAGCTGGAGCGCGCCTTGCAGGTGATCCAGCAATACGGCCTGCAACTGGTCGGGCTGCATATGCATATCGGCTCCGGCGTCGATTACAGCCACCTGAAGCAGGTCTGCGGCGCCATGGTCGACACCGTCAAGCGGCTGGGCTGCGAGCTTGAGGCGATCTCCGCTGGCGGCGGCCTGTCGATCCCGTACAAGGAAGGCGAGCAGCCGATCGACGCCGCGCATTATTTCTCGATTTGGGACACCGCGCGCAAGGAAATCGCAGCCCATCTGGGACACGCTGTGCGGCTGGAAATCGAACCCGGCCGCTTCCTGGTGGCGGAAGCCGGCGCGCTGCTGTCGGAAGTGCGAGCGGTCAAGGATAGCGGCAACAATCACTTCGTCCTGGCCAATGCTGGTTTCAACGACTTGATGCGTCCCGCCATGTACGGCAGCTACCATGCCATCTCGCTGCTGCCGCAGGTGGACAGCTCAGGCAGCGCTTCCCAGCGGCCGACGGTAGTTGCCGGTCCGCTGTGCGAATCGGGCGACGTCTTCACCCAGCATGATGGCGGTATCGTAGCGCCGCGCCTGTTGCCGCAAGCGCGGGTGGGCGACTACCTGGTGTTCCATGACACCGGTGCCTATGGCGCCTCGATGTCGTCCAACTACAATAGCCGACCGCTGCTGGCGGAAGTCATGCTTGAGCAGGGCGCGCACCGGCTGATCCGGCGCCGCCAGACCGTGGCCGAGCTGATCGCGCTGGAGACCGAGGTATAACGGTGCTCGTCAAAAGATCGGCCAGCATCGTTCCATAAAAAAGCGGCATCCCGGAAATCCTGGATGCCGCTTTTGCGTTGACGCAGATGAAAATCAGGCGTGCAGGTAGGCATCCTCGCCGTGCAAGTCTTCATCCATCCGGTCCTGCGTTGCAGCGCCGACCTTGACCGGCGTGAACAGGTTGATCAGCCACAGCATGCCGTAGGTGAAGGCAAAAGCCCAGATGCCGGAGATGATCACGGCGCCGCACTGGGCGAAGAAGAATGAGGTATTCCCCAGCAGCAGGCCGTCGGCGCCGTTGGCGTTCCACGCCTTGGACGCAAACACGCCAAGCAGGATGGTGCCGGCCATGCCGCCGACGCCGTGCACGCCCCAGACATCGAGCGCGTCGTCCCAGCCCAGCCGGTTCTTCAGCGCCACCGCATAGAAGCAGATCAGGCCGGCGCAGATGCCGATGATGGCGGCAGTGCCGAGCGAGACGTAGCCGGCAGCCGGCGTTATCGTCGCCAGGCCGGCGACGCCGCCGGTCAGCAAGCCGATGAATTTCGGCTTCTTGTGATAGAACCATTCGATGAACAGCCAGGTGATGGCGCCGAACGAGGCGGCGACATCGGTATTCAGGAAAGCCGAAGCAGTGACAGCATCGACGCGGAATTCCGAGCCGGCATTGAAGCCGTACCAGCCAAACCACAGCAGGCCGGAACCGAGCGCAATCAGCGGCACATTGTGCGGCTTCAGCTCGACCTTCTGGCGGCGGCCGACATACAGCACTGAAGCCAGGGCGGCGAAGCCGGCGGTGTTGTGCACCACGATGCCGCCGGCATAGTCGAGCACGCCCCATTTCGCAAACAGGCCGTCAGGGCTCCACACCATGTGCACGAACGGGAAGTAGACGAAGACCAGCCAGCCGGTCAGGAACAGGAAATACGCCTTGAAGGTGACGCGGTTGGCGAAGGCGCCGGTGATCAGCGCCGGCGTGATGATGGCGAACATCATCTGGTAGGCGACATGAACGATCAGCGGTATGCCGGCATCGTTGCCGGTGTACATGCTGGACAGCGTAATGCCATGCAGGAAAGCGTAGTAGGTCGGATCGCCGATGATGCCATGCCACGACGGACCGAAGCACATCGAATAGCCGAAGGCAAACCACAGCACGGTAGTCCAGCCGAGCGAGATGAAGCTCTGCATCATGATCGCCAGCACGTTCTTGCGTCCCACCAGGCCGCCGTAGAAGAACGCCAGTCCGGGTGTCATCAGCATCACCAGGCTGGAACAAAGCAGCATGAAGGCGGTATTGCCGATATTGATCGGCATGATTGAAGGTGTCATGGATAACTTCTTTTAATTGTTTTAAGTGAATTAACTGAGCAGGAAGGAAAGGCCTCCGAGCGTTGCCTGGAGCACTCCGCGTCCCGGCCGGCATGCGGCCGCCGAGCCGGGAGAGTGAATCCTATACATAAGCAGCTGCTTATATAAGACGACAAAAAATCCTCTGATCCGGTATCTCAGGTATTGAATCCCTTATCCCTTCCATACGTTCGCCACTCCGGCGCCAAGCCCTGTGTTTATTGGCTTGCCGGGGAATTGTCGGATTGCTATCCGGCGCTTTCCGGCAACGCCGATTGGCGGTAGCGATACCAGCCGGCCCGCTTGTCTCATCGGCGCAACGGCTGTTTCGCCGCCGTTGCGCGCGATCATCGTGACAAAACGGTCACACAGCCTTCATACGCCTGAAATATTTACGCTTGATACTGCGTCCATCCAAAGTTGCCCTGACGGAAAAGCATGGCTGAAATCACCCACCTGCCGACGATATATCGCCGTTCATGCGCATGCCGCAGCCGCAGTAAATTCCCTTCTCAGCGTTACCTACTCCAGGAAAGAACAGGACCATGACCACAAAGAACCGTCGCCATTTCTTGCGTACCGCCGGCGCCACCGTTGCCGCCACCGCCTATTCCATGAGCGCCAATGCGGCCTTCCCGGAAGCCATTCGCCGTGCGCTGGCGATCCCCGCCAACAACAAGACCGGCACCATCCGCGATGTCGAACATGTGGTCATCCTGATGCAGGAAAACCGTTCCTTCGACCATTACTTCGGCACCCTGCACGGCGTGCGCGGCTTCGCCGACCGTTTCCCGATCCCGCTGGCCGGCAACCGCAACGTCATGCAGCAGACTTACACCAACAGCAGCAAGCAGTCGCGCGTGATCCTGCCTTATCACCTGGACAGCAAGATCGGCAACGCCCAGCGCGTCAACGGCACCCCGCATACCTACGACAATGCGCAAGAAGCCTGGGACCTGGGCCGCATGAACAGCTGGCCGACCTACAAGCAGACGCAATCGATGGGTTACTACACCTCGGCCGAGCTGGATTTCCAGTTTGCGCTGGCGAATGCTTTCACGGTGTGCGACGCCTATCACTGCTCCTTCCATGGCGGCACCAATACCAACCGCCTGTTCCACTGGACCGGCAGCAACAATCCAGCCGGCGACAAGGGCGGCCCGGTCATCGACAACTCGCAAGATCATCTGGAAGTCTCCACCTCGCCAACCAGCTACAGCTGGAAGACCTATCCAGAGCGCCTGCAAAAACAGGGCGTGTCGTGGAAGGTTTACCAGAACATGCCGGACAATTTCACTGACAATCCGCTGGCCGGTTTCGTCGCCTATCGCCAGTCCAACGAGCTGCGCGGCAACGTCGCCGGCGGCGATGATGCCGGTTCACCGTTCCCCGCCTGGCAGGCCAGCGACGATGCCAGCAATCCGTTGTTTAAAGGTGTCGGCAACACCATGCCGGACGGCGGCTTCCTCGCAGCCCTGAAAGAAGACATCGGCGCCGGCACCTTGCCGCAGGTTTCCTGGATCGTGGCGCCGGCCACCTACAGCGAACACCCGGGCCCATCGAGCCCGGTGCAGGGCGCTTGGTATGTGCAGGAAGTACTGAACGCGCTGACCGCCAATCCGGCGGTGTGGAGCAAAACTGTATTGCTGATCAACTTCGACGAAAACGACGGTTTCTTCGACCACGTGCCGCCGCCTTGCGCGCCCGGTTACCAGGATGGCGAACTGGCCGGCTATTCCAGCATCTCGACCGACGGCGAATATTTTTCCAGCAAGGCGTCTGTCACTTACGAAAAGCGTCCCTACGGCCCCGGCCCGCGGGTGCCGATGTACGTGGTGTCGCCATGGAGCCGCGGCGGCTGGGTCAACTCGCAAGTGTTCGACCACACCTCGGTGCTGCGCTTCCTGGAAGCCCGCTTCCACGTCAAGGAAGAAAACATCAGCCCTTACCGCAAGGCGGTCTGCGGCGATCTGCTGTCGGCCTTCAACTTCGCCCATCCGAACGATGAAGTACTGCCGACACTGCCCAAGCGCAGCCGTGCCGAAGCCGACGCCGTGCGCGCCCAGCAAGAGAAGCTGCAGCAGGTTGCCTTGCCTTCCGAAGGCACTCAGGTGTTTCCTATGCAGGCTGCCGGCATCCGGCCGTCGCGCGCCTTGCCTTACGAATTGCATGTCACCGCCCGCACCCACGTGCGGCGCAATGATATCGTGCTGAGCTTCCGCAATACCGGCCGCGCCGCCGCCGTGTTCCACGTCTACGACCGCTTGCACCTGGACCGGGTGCCGCGCCGCTATGCGCTGGAAGCCGGCAAGGAGTGGCAGGACAGCTGGGACCTGGGCTCGGATCGCGGCGCCTACGACTTGTGGGTGCTGGGACCGAACGGCTTCCACCGCGCTTTCCAGGGCAATCTGTCTACGCTCGATGCGGAGGACAGCGCGCTGCCGGAAGTCAAGCTGAGCTACGATGTTTTCGGCAAACGTATCTGCCTGACGATGATGAACCGCGGCGAGAAATCCTGTGTGGTCACGGTCAAGCTCAACGCCTACCGCAAGGCGGGGCCGTGGACCTTCCACGTGCCGGCCGGCATGCAGCTGGACCAGCACTGGCCGGTAGGCAGCCAGGGCAACTGGTATGACTTCACGGCGACCGCTCCGGTCGGCGGCTTCAGCCGGCGCTTTGCCGGCCGCATGGAAACCGGCGCCCACGGCGTCAGCGATCCGGCGATGGCGTTGACCAGTTAAGCGAGGGATGAAGTGGCTGCGGCACCCGGAGCGATGGGCGCCGCTGCTTGAGCAAAAAAGCCTGCACAGAGCGGGCTTTTTTGCTATCAAAATAATGCTATTTTGATATTTATCCATGTGCCCGCTGTCGTGCGCAACTATCAATTTTGCCAGTTGTTGTATCAAAGTGCGACTGCTACTCTGGGGCCGTCCCACACAAAATGGTTGGAAAGACAACTTACAACCATCCAGCGCAGGTTGTCCAAAAATTGCTGAACGGTTCGCGCACCATGAATAGCACCTTGCCTGAGTTGACTGAATCCCGCCTCGAAGTGCAGCAGCATGAATTCTTCGGCGTACCGGTGCACAGCACTTGCTTCCTCCATCCGCTCGACGCCCGCTTGCACTGCGTCGAGAGCACTGTCCGGTTTACCAGCGGCGGCTGCGATGAACATACTTATTTCGGCCATGCCGCGCGCCAGGATCCGGATGCCGCCGTATTCGCCTCCTGCTGCGAGATCCTGCAAAAAATGCTGGCTTCGCTGGCGCTGCTCAGCCGCAAGCGCTACGCAGGCGGCTTGCCGGGCCGCTATCTGTTCCGCGCCGGCCACGCCGGCCCTTATTTCCCGCACCAGTTGCTGCTGCGGGAAAAAGAAGCCGGCGCGGCTGCCGTCGCCAGCAGCAACGGTCTCGGGCTGCAACGGCATATCGGGCAGGCTATCGAGCAAGCCAGCCTGGAACTGCTGGAGCAGCATATCCTGCTGTCGATGTGGTATTCCGGCCGGCAGCTGGTGCTGCTCGATGCGGCCGAGCAGTTGCAGAACGGCTACCGTATCGCCTACTACACCACGGACGACGCCATACCCTTTGTGCTGGCGGTGCTCAGTTCGACGCAGCAGGATGTTTTTTTCTGCGGCTCTGCGCTCAAGTGCAAGTTTTCCGAAGCCTTCGAGCAAGCCCGCAGCGAAGCCTTGCAGCTGTCAGCCAAATTTTTTGTCAAAGGCTTGTTCTCGCCGGCGCAGGGCAACCAGGCTTTCCATGGCAAGGTAGCGCAAACCATGGCCAGGGTAGCTTATCTGCGCGGCGCCAGCGCCGTCGCCATGCATGCACATCTGGCCTCACGGCTGGCGACAGCATCCGGGGAAATCCGCAAGGCCGACGGCTTCAAGGAGATCCTGGGCCTGGCGTTCCGGCGGCTGGACGACATCCATTATGTCGCGCTGGGGCGATGGCAGGATTTCGTGCTGGTCAGGGTGCTGATCGATGAAGCGCTGACGCCCGGCCAGATGCGCCTTGCCTACCGCGCCACCGGACATATTCCCGATCCGTTTTTCTAAGCGCTGCAGCGCTTTACCAAATGTGCGGCCAGGGTTAATGTGCTGTCATAGCCCGCATGCAAGACCGGCAAGGGCGCGCAAAGAAAGGGGGAAACCGTGGATATCCAGTACAAGAAGATCGACCCGAACAGCAATTTCAGCCGGGCGCTGGCGTTCAGGCAGGATTCTTTCGTCTGCAGTTTCGGTTCGGATGAGGAGTTCTGGAAGGAGGTCGGCGAAGAAGGGTGCACCTACCGCGACAAGATGGAGCAGCGCAAGGATGACGAAGCATGGTGCTACTACCACGTGTGGCATGCCGGCCGCATCATCGGCCAGCTGGAATTCCGCAGCTTCTCCGACTGGGACAAGCTGGGCTATGTACACCTGTTCTACCTGATCCCGGAATACCGCGGCATCGGCATCTTCGACCAGTTGCACCGCTTTGTCGAGGACCGGCTGATCATGGCCGGCTGCAGCGGCGCTGTGCTGAGCGCCAGCAAAACCAACCTGCCGGCGCTCAAGGTCTACGAGCGCCACGGCTGGTACTGGCTGGGACCGAATCCCAGGCACGCCATGCTGGATTTCTACCGCATTGACTTCAACTGAGGCCCTTATTTGGCAGGGCTGTCTACGGCTTCGGCACGCACAATGGTAGTGTGGTCGACTTCATCTTCATTACCGACATCGAGCTCAGCCCTGACTGCGTACAAGGCCCCCTTAGGTACTACGATCGTCAGGATTTCATCGTACTCGGCGCCAGGCTCGATTTCATAGCCGTCCAGGTAGCGCTTCAGCAGATCGCTGCTGTATAGCAGCGGCAAGGCGTCCAGCCGCATGATGCCGTCCTTGGCGTCGCCGGGAATTTTCCGGACTGTGACCAGCAAGCCATCCTCGCCCGGCTTCACCACTACCTTGCCGATGTTCTTCGGTTTGACGTGGATGATCAGCAGGCTCTGGGTATCGCTGTACGCTCTGCTTTCAGCTGACACCAGCACTTGGACATTGGTGTCAGTACTGCCAACAACTGCAAATTGGTAAAAAGCCCAAATGCCGCCGGTGATAATAGCGATGATCGTGACGGATTTGAGGAGAAAGTCGGTCCAGTCGCGTGCTTTCTGAAGATCCATAGAATGTGTTTTCCGCTATTTTTTAAAATTCGACTTCGCCAGAGATAATTTCCTGGCTGCAATTCCAATAAACGCTGAACGGCGGGAAAAGGTTGACTGGCTGGGGATAAATTGGAAGCCGCGGTTGCGGCGAGCGGAAGTGCGGGAGGATAGGAATAAGGCAGGTGCACAGTTACGATGCACCTGCTTGCAGCTAGGTGGCCCGGCTCAGGCCGGGCGGCGCTCAGCGCATGTTGCCGGTGTGGCCCAGCGAATAACGGCCAGGCTGCGGCCACACGGTCAAGCCATGCGGCTCCATGCCGACCGGGATCGACTTGACTTCGCCGCTGGTGGTGTCGATGGCGTACACCACGTCGTCGAAGCGGCCGGACAGCCACAGCATCTTGCCGTCGGCGCTGACGTTGCCCATGTCCGGGCTGCCGCCGCCGGGAATCGGCCAGGTATTGAGGACTTTGCGGGTAGCGAAATCGATCACCGAGACGCTGCCCTTGCCCTTGCGCGGGCCGTGCACCTTGTTGGAGCCGCGGTTGGCCACATACAGCTTGCTGCCGTCGCGGCTAGGATACAGGCCGTGGGTGCCGATGCCGGTCTTGATGAAATCGATCTTGGTGAAGTTTTCGCCATCCACCACGAACACGCCGTCGGCCATCATGTCGGCCACATAAAACACCTTGCCGTCCGGCGAGATGCGGATGTCCTGCGGCATGCCTTTCTTGGCCAGCTGCAGATAGCCGACCACCTTATGGTTGACCATGTCGATCTTGGCCAGGCTGCCTTCGAATTCGCAGGTGAACAGTGCGTACTTGCCGTCTATCGAGAAATCGGCATGGTTGATGCCCTTACACTGCGGCACTTCGATGCTCGATTCCAGCTTCATGGTATGGGCATTGCGGAAATCCAGGCGCGCATGCGCTTCGACGACGACGATGGCCTGCTTGCCGTCCGGCGTGAAATACATATTGTAGGGATCGTCCACCATCACTTCCTTGCCCGGCTTGCCGGTCAGGGGATCGATAGGGGTCAGGCTGCCGTCGGGACGGCCTTCGGCATTGTTGGCGACCCACAGGGTTTTCAGGTCCCAGGCCGGCACCACGTGCTGCGGGCTGTAGCCGACCTTGAATTTGTCGACCACCTTGAGCGTAGCCGGATCGATCACATACACTTCATTCGAGCGCAGGTTAGGCACATACACGCGCGGCAGGGCGCCTGCCACGGCCGGACTGAAATGGCCGGCGGCGGCTTCGCTGTACAGATTGGCCGGATTGACTACCGGCGGCATGCCGGCCACGGTGGCGACTGCCGGGTTTGCAGCAACGGCAGGTGCGGCGGCAGCAGCGGCGCCGGCCAGGCACAAGCCGGCGATGCCGGCGGCCAGCCGGGTTAAACGATGCTGGAATAAACGATGAGACGAAAATTGCATGACAGTTCCTTTGATCGAGTGCAGCGTAGTAAATAGGGGAGGCTGGCGCATTAGCGCGCGGCGGTGTCTTTCTTGAGCGCGGCGACGGTGCGCGAAATGATCGCATCGATGCCGAGCTGGCCCAGTTCAGCCGTGGAGCGGCGTGGATCGCCGCCGTACACGCCGTCCGCCAGGCCGAGTTTCGGCGCATTGCGCAAGCGGTCCTGGCGCACCATCTGCGGCGCTACCGCCAGTTGCAGCGAGGTGTCCGCCAGGCCGGCATGGGTGCCGATCTCGTCGTCGCGGAAGCCGCGCTGGCGCAGGAGCTTGGCGTAGCCGTCGGAGCTGGCGTCATAGTATTCCGGCGGCATCATGGCGCGCGCCGGCGAGCCGCTCCAGGACTTGTTCAGCTGCGCCACCACTTGCCTGACATCGTTCAGGTAGCCGCCGTGATCGCCGAGGAAGACTACGTTCTTGAAGCCGTGCACCTTGAAGCTGTTGGCGGCGGCAACCAGGGTTTTTTGAAAGACATCGTCGCTTACCGTGATGGTGCCCGGAAAGCGCATGTGCGAGGTCGGCGGCGCGTAGCCGCCTTCCGGCACGTAGGCGATGACCGGCGCCACCAGCGCGTCGCCCAGTCCTTCCGCGATGCGCTGCGAGAGTATCTTGACGCGCACATTGTGCTTGCCGAGCGCGACGTCCGGCCCGCTCTGTTCGGTGCCGCCGATGGGGATGATGATGGTGCTCTTGCCGGCCTGGATCTGGTCGCGCAGCTCGGTCCAGGTCAGTTCTTCCAGGAACACGGTTTTGGGCGCCTGCGCCAGGACTGCGTGGCAGGCAGTGATGAGAATGACGGAAGCAAATACTTGTCGTAAAAGGCGTTGCATGGATGGCCCTGATCGGTATACCTGTGTTTTTGTAAAGTCGGCCGCCAAAGCGCAGCCCGCAGATCAGACTCGGGCAGCAACGGTTGGTTCAGTGGCAATGCAATGATTATCGCACTGTCAATTGATAAGTCGTGGTCTGGCGGTATACCTGGCCAGGCCGCAGTACCACCGCCTCGGCGTCGGCGCCATTGATCTGGTTGGGATAAGCCTGCGCTTCCAGGCAGAAGCCATCATGCTTGGCATAGGCGCCGGCGCCGCGTCCCTGCATCCCGGCCAGGAAATTCCCGCTGTAGAACTGCAAGCCGTTTTCCGTGGTCGCCACCGATAGCTGGCGGCCGGAACCGGGGTCGTAGACGGTGGCCACTTCGCGCAAGGGCTGCGGCTTGCGGCTTTCACCCGGCACTAGCGGATGTTGCGGCCGCAGGCAATAACAATGGTCGAAGCCGCCGGCCAGTTTGAGCTGAGGATCGGGCCAGGCCAGGCGCGGCCCGATCGGGGCCGGCTGGCGGAAATCGAAGGCGCTGCCGGCGACGCTGGCGGCATCGACTGGAATCAGCTGTGCGTCGATCTGCAGATACTGGTCGGCGGCAATGGCCAGGATATGGTCATAGATGTCGGCGCTGCCGCCGTTCAGGTTGAAGTAGCCGTGCGAAGTCAGGTTGAGCGGCGTCGGGGCGTCGCTGCTGGCGCTGTAGTCTATGCTCAGGCGGCCTTCGTCGTCCAGGTTGTACAGTACGCTGACCTGAAGGTTGCCGGGATAGCCGGCCTCGCCTTCCGCCGATTCCAGCGTCAGCCGCAAGCCGTCCGGCCCAGCCGCGGCCTGCCACTGCGCCAGGTGGAAACCGCTGTCGCCGCCGTGCAGGTGGTTGCCGCCTTCGTTGCGGTCGACCAGGTAGTCGGCGCCGTCCAGCGTGAAGCGGCCGTTGGCGATACGGTTACCCCAGCGTCCGATCAGGCCGCCGAAGTAGGGCGGGTTGTCTTGATAGCCCTCGCAGTCCGGATAGCCGAGCAGGATGTCGGCCACGCGGCCGTAGCGGTCGGGCGCCCACCATGACACCAGTGTGGCGCCGCGGTCGCTGATGGTGATCCGCATGTCGTGCGCATTGCGCAGCGTGTAGAGGGTAATGCCGTGGTCGGCGCTGGTGCTGGTGATGGTGGTTTGGCTCATAGGCTGGAATGGTTCTCGGTCGGATATTCTGTCTGGCTGCCGCGGGCGGCCATGCGGTCCTGGTACTCGCGCGGGGTGCAGGCCAGTTCGCGCTTGAAGACGGCATGCATGTACTGCAGCGAGGTGAAGCCACAGCTGACGGCGATCTCAGCGATGCTGCGCGCCTGTTCTTGCCCCTGCGCCTGCTGTTCCTCCAGCATGCCCTTGGCGGCATCCAGCTTGAAGCGCAGGATCTCGTCATGCACGCTGCGCCCCAGCTCGCGCCGGAAATACCACTCCAGCGACGAGCGCGAGACGCCGACGTAATCGGCGACTTGCTCGGTCTTGATGCCCTGACAGGCGTACTGGCGGATGAAGTGCATGGCTTGCATTACGTGCGGATGGTTGAGCGCTTCGTGGCGGCTGGAAGCCAGCACGTTGATGCCGGCCGGCGGCACCAGGATGCGGGTGCCGGCCAGGCGTGCACCACCACTCACCTGCAGCATCTGGTGCAGCAGGTGGGCGGCGGTGCGGCCCATTTCGCGCGTGCCCTGAATCACCGAGCTGAGTGGCACCCGGGTCAGGATGCGCGCCAGCGGATCGTTGTCGATGCCGATCAGCGCCACCTGTTCCGGCACCGCGATGCCGGCGCACAGGCAAGCCTGCAGCAGCTGGCGCGCGCGGGCGTCGCTGACGGCGATGATGCCGATCGGCTTGGGCAGCGTCTGCAGCCAGGCGATCTGCTGTTCCACCGCGGTATCCCAGGATGGCGCGCTGGTGCCGACGCCGCGGTAGATCTCGCCCTGCATGCCGTCGCGCTGCATCAGCGTGGTGAAGGCCTTTTCGCGCTCCTGGGCCCAGCGGTTGACTGCCGCCTCGGGCAGGCTGAAACAGGCGAAGCGGCGCAGGCCGGCTTCGATCAGATGATCGTAGGCCAGCTTGACCAGCTTGAAATTGTCGGTGGCCACATAGGGCGTGTCGGCCGGATAGCCGCTGGCGTCGGCGTACGAACCGCCCACCGCCACCACCGGCAGGCTGACCTTTGCCAGCGCTTCGCAGGCGGCCGGATCGTCGAAGTCGGCGATGATGCCATGGCCCTGCCAGCGTTCTATGCCTTGCAGGCGACAGCGGAAATCCTCTTCCAGGAACAGGTCCCAGGCGGCGCGCGTGCTGCTCAGGTACTCGCCGATGCCGGCGATGATGTCGCGATCGAAGATCTTGTTGCCGTTGAACAGCAGGGCGATGCGGTGCACCGCCGGTATTTTGGTCATCCTGCGTTCTCCTGGATTTTCGCAAGCACGCTCCTTGCGGGAGTCTTGGGCAGCTTGTCAATTTATCACCAACAGCTTCGGTCAACTTGACCTTAGCTGATTGTACCCAGCAGCAGCGCCGGCGTCAGGTCAATTGGCGTTTTGTGCGACTGCAATAGAAAGAATCGCTAGCGGGTCTGGCGGATTTCGTAATTGTGAAGCGCTGCCCTCGGTTGCTAGTATGGCCCACACCAATACAGCGAGACTGCGCTTTGCAGTGCCGCGCCATCTACCGACCGGAGACCATCGATGAGTTATTTTCCTGCCGTTACACCTATTCGTTTCGAGGGCAAGCAGGCGCAATCGCCGTTGGCTTTTCGTCATTATGAAGCCGACAAGCTTGTGCTGGGCAAGCCGATGCGCGAGCATCTGCGCATGGCGGCATGTTATTGGCACAGCTTCGTCTGGCCCGGTTCCGACGTCTTCGGCGCCGGCACCTTCCGCCGTCCCTGGCACGGCGCCGGCGACGCCATGGAAATGGCGCACAAAAAGGCTGACGCCGCCTTCGAATTCTTCACCAAACTGGGCATCGACTATTACACTTTTCACGATACCGACGTAGCGCCAGAGGGCGCCAGCCTGGCCGAATACCGCAACAACTTTGCCCAGATGCTGGACGTGCTGGAGCGCAAGCAGGAACAGACCGGCCTGCGTCTGCTGTGGGGCACCGCCAACTGCTTCAGCAACCCACGCTTTGCCGCCGGCGCCGCCAGCAATCCCAATCCGGAATTGTTCGCCTATGCCGCAGCACAAGTGTTCACCGCCATGAACGCAACCCAGCGCCTGGGCGGCGCCAACTATGTGCTGTGGGGAGGTCGCGAAGGTTATGAAACCCTGCTCAATACCGATCTCAAGCGCGAGCGCGAACAGCTGGGCCGCTTCATGCGGCTAGTGGTGGAGCACAAGCACAAGATCGGTTTCAAGGGCACGCTGCTGATCGAACCGAAACCGCAGGAACCAACCAAGCACCAGTACGATTACGACAGCGCCACGGTCTACGGCTTCCTCAAGGATTACGGCCTGGAACAAGAGATCAAGGTGAATATCGAAGCCAACCATGCCACCCTGGCCGGCCACAGCTTTCATCATGAAATCGCCACCGCCGCTTCGCTCGGCATCCTCGGCAGCATCGACGCCAACCGCGGCGACCCGCAGAACGGCTGGGATACCGACCAGTTCCCCAACAGTGTCGAGGAACTGACGCTGGTCACTTATGAAGTCCTGAAAGCCGGCGGCTTCACCACCGGCGGCTACAACTTCGATTCCAAGGTGCGGCGCCAGAGCCTGGATGAGGTCGATCTGTTCCATGGCCATGTCGGCGCCATGGATGTGCTGGCGCTGTCGCTGGAGCGCGCCGCCGGCATGATCGAAAACGATCTGCTGGCGCAGTTCAAAAACCAGCGTTATGCAGGCTGGGACAGCGGCATCGGCCAGGATATGCTGGCCGGCAAGCTGAGCCTGAGCGAGATCGCCGAGCACGCGTTTGCCAAGAAACTCGATCCGCAAGCCGTCAGCGGCCGCCAGGAAATGCTGGAAAACCTGGTCAACCGCGCCATCTTCGGCTGACCCCATGTTCATCGGCATAGATCTGGGCACCTCCGGCGTCAAGGCGATCCTGCTGGGCCGCCGCGACCAGGTGCTGGCCAGCGCCAGCCAGCCGCTGTCGCTGCTGCCGCAGGCCTCGCACAACACGCTGTGGCGCGAGCAGGATCCCGCCGACTGGTGGCGCGCCTGCGAACAGGCGTTGACGGATTTGCTGCTGGCGGCCAAGGAGATGGGCATCGCCGGTGGCGCCATCGAAGCCATTGGTCTCACCGGCCAGATGCACGGCGCCACCGTGCTGGACGACCAGGGCCAGGTATTGCGGCCGGCCATCCTGTGGAACGACGGCCGTTCATTTGTCGAATGTAGCGAACTGGAACAGCGTGTTCCGGCTGCGCGCAAGATTACCGGCAACCTGATGATGCCAGGCTTCACCGCGCCCAAGTTGCTGTGGCTGGCACGCCATGAGCCGCAAGTGTTCGCACAGGTTGCCAAGGTGCTGCTGCCCAAGGACTGGCTGCGTTATCAGCTCACCGGCGACTACGCCAGCGATATGTCGGACGCCGCCGGCACCATGTGGCTGGATGTCGCCAAGCGCGACTGGAGCGATGAACTGCTGCAAGCCACCGGCCTTAGCCGCGCCCATATGCCGGCGCTGTATGAAGGCACGCAGATCACCGGCACGCTGAAAGCCGATCTGGCGCAGCGCTGGGGCCTGGCGCAGATACCGGTGGTGGCTGGCGCGGGTGACAACGCTGCCGGCGCGATCGGCGTCGGCGTTGTCCGTCCTGGGCAAGCCATGCTCTCGCTCGGCACTTCCGGCGTGTATTTCGCCGCCGGCGCCGGCTTCCATGCCAATCCGGAGCGTGCAGTGCATAGTTTTTGCCACGCCTTGCCGGCCACCTGGCATTTGATGTCGGTGATGCTGTCGGCTGCCTCCTGCCTGGATTTCACGGCGCAGCTGTGCGGCTATGCCGATGTCGCCGCGCTGCTGGCAGATGCGGGGCAGCACGACGCAGAACTGAATGGCGTCGCTGCCGGTGCGCCGCTGTTCCTGCCTTACCTCAACGGTGAACGTACTCCTCATAACAATCCCGCCGCGCAGGGGGTGTTTTTCGGCCTGCGCGCCGGCGCCACGCGCGCCGAGCTGGCGCTGGCGACCCTGGAAGGCGTCGGCTTCGGCCTGTGCGACGGCATGGACGCGGTCGACGACTGCGGCATCGCCGCCGATGAAATCACGCTCATCGGCGGCGGTTCGCGCAGCGCCTTCTGGGCGCAGATGCTGGCCGATATCAGCGGCCGCCAACTAGTGCGGCGCCAGGGCGGCGATGTCGGGCCGGCGCTGGGTGCAGCGCGGCTGGCGCGCATCGGCGTCGCTACCGCCAGCGACGGCCGCGCAACCCTGAACGAGATCTGTCCGGTGCCGCCGCTGCTTGCCGCATACCAGCCGAATCCACAGCGGCACGCGCAATATGCGCAGCGGCGCCAGAAATTCGCACTGTTGTACCAGCAGTTGTTACCCGTGTTTTCAGCATAGTGAATCAGGCACAGTCAAGCGCAGTCAAGAGTAGTCATACGAAGTTAACTAAAACGAATGGAGACCTAGCAATGAACAAGATCCTGAAAAAAAGCCTGTTGACGATGATGTCCGTGGCAGTATTTTCGCTCACCAGTTCGGCCGCGATGGCCGATGCCAAGAACCCGAAGATCGGCTTTTCCATCGATGACCTGCGGGTGGAGCGCTGGGCGCGTGACCGCGATTTCTTCATCGCTGCCGCCGACAAGCTGGGCGCCAAGGTGTTCGTGCAGTCGGCTGATGCTAGCGAACAGCGCCAGATTTCCCAGATCGAAAACCTGATTTCGCGCGGCGTCGACGTCATCGTGATCGTGCCGTTCAACGCCACCGTACTCAGCAACACCATCAAGGAAGCCAAGAAGGCCGGCATCAAGGTGGTGTCCTATGACCGCCTGATCCTGAACGCCGACATCGACGCCTACATTTCCTTCGACAATGAAAAAGTCGGCGAGATGCAAGCCGAAGGCGTGCTCAAGGCGCAACCTAAGGGCAATTACTATCTGCTGGGCGGATCGCCCACCGACAACAACGCCAAGATGCTGCGTGAAGGGCAGATGAAGGTGCTGCAGCCATCCATCGACAAGGGCGACATCAAGATCGTCGGCCAGCAATGGGTCAAGGACTGGAGCGCCACGGAAGCGCTGTCTATCGTGGAAAACGCGCTGACCGCCAACAATAACAAGATCGACGCCATCGTTGCTTCCAACGACGGCACGGCCGGTGGCGCAATCCAGGCGCTGGCTTCGCAGAAAATGGCCGGCAAGGTGCCGGTCTCGGGACAGGATGCCGATCTGGCTGCGGTCAAGCGCGTGATCGCTGGCACCCAGTCCATGACGGTGTACAAGCCGCTCAAGCTGATCGCCTCGGAAGCCGCCAAGCTGTCGGTGCAGCTGGCACGCAATGAAAAACCGTCCTATAACTCCCAGTATGAAAACGGCGCCAAGAAGGTCGACACCATCTTGCTCAAGCCGACCACGCTTACCAAAGCCAATGTCGACCTGCTGGTGACGGACGGCTTCTACACGCAAGCGCAGATCAGCAGCAAATAACTATCGCAGCCGTATGAAATAACGCTGCGGCCGGCGCACATTTGTGCGCCGGCCGTTCATGCAACTACTGCGAGAGAGAACATGTCCGACTATCTGCTGGAAATGCAGGGCATCGTCAAGGATTTCGGCGGCGTCCGTGCACTCGACGGCATAGACATCAAGGTCAAGGCCGGCGAATGCCTTGGTCTGTGCGGTGAAAATGGCGCCGGCAAATCGACGCTGATGAAAGTCCTGTCCGGCGTCTACCCGCGCGGCAGCTGGCAGGGTGAAATCCTGTGGCAGGGCCAGCCTCTGCAATCGCAATCGGTGCGCGATACGGAAGCGGCGGGCATCATTATCATCCACCAGGAACTGATGCTGGTGCAGGAACTGTCGGTGGCGGAAAACATCTTCATGGGCCACGAGATCACGCTGCCGGGCGGCCGCATGAACTATCCTGCCATGTATAAACGCGCCGGCGAACTGATGCGCGAACTGAAAATGCCTGACATGAATGTGGCGCTGCCGGTCATGCAGTACGGCGGCGGCCACCAGCAGCTGGTGGAAATCGCCAAGGCGCTCAACAAGCAAGCCAGATTGCTGATCCTGGACGAGCCGTCGTCGTCGCTGACGGCATCCGAGATTGCGGTGCTGCTGGACATCATCCGCGACCTCAAGGCCAAGGGCGTGGCCTGCGTCTACATCTCGCACAAGCTGGATGAAGTGGCCGCCGTCTGCGATACCGTGGCGGTGATCCGCGACGGCAAGCATATCGCCACCACCCCCATGCGCGAAATGAATGTCGACCAGATCATTACGCAGATGGTGGGCCGCGAAATCACCGCCATGTATCCCGATCAGGAACATGAGATCGGCGAAGTGATGTTTGAAGCGCGCAATGTGACCTGCTACGACGCTGACAATCCCGGTCGCAAGCGGGTCGATGATATTTCCTTCACGCTGCGCCGTGGCGAAATCCTTGGCGTCGCCGGCCTGGTCGGCGCCGGCCGTACGGAACTGGTGTCGGCCCTGTTTGGCGCCTATCCCGGCCGCAGCGAGGGCGAGGTCTGGCTGGACGGCGTCAAGGTCGATACCAGCTCGCCGCTGAAATCGATACGGCTGGGCCTGTGCATGGTGCCGGAAGACCGCAAGCAGCACGGCATCGTACCGGACTTGAATGTCGGTCAGAACATCACGCTGACCGTGTTGCAGGATTTCTCGCGCCACGGTCGCATCGATGCGGAAGCCGAGCTGAAAACCATCCAGGGCGAGATCGGACGCCTGCAGCTGAAGACCGCCAGTCCCTTCCTGCCCATCACCAGCCTCTCCGGCGGCAACCAGCAAAAGGCGGTGCTGGCGAAAATGCTGCTGGCACGGCCCAAGGTGCTGATCCTGGACGAGCCGACGCGCGGCGTCGACGTCGGCGCCAAGGCCGAAATCTACCGCCTGATGGCGGAGCTAGCGCGGCAGGGCGTGGCGATCATCATGGTGTCGTCCGAACTGGCTGAAGTGCTGGGAGTATCCGACCGCGTGCTGGTGATCGGCGAAGGAAAGCTGCGCGGCAATTTCATCAACCAGGACCTGAGCCAGGAAACCGTGCTGGCGGCCGCCATCGACCAGTCGCCGCAGAATCTGCCATCACAACGGACGTCACAGCCGGCAAACGCTGCCGGCAATCATCAGGAATCTCTATGAGCTCCATCAACCTTAAGCAATTGTTCCGACAGTACAAGATCATGGCCTTGCTGATCGCCATCGCCCTGATCTGGGCTTTCTTCAGCTGGAAGACCGAAGGCGGCTTCGTCACGCCGCGCAACCTCTCCAACCTGCTGCGCCAGATGTCCATCACCGGCGTCCTTGCCTGCGGCATGGTGCTGGTAATTATCGCCGGCGAGATCGATCTATCGGTCGGCTCCATGCTCGGCCTGCTGGGCGGTGTCGCCGCCGTGCTGGACGTGACGCATCATCTGCCGCTGTCGCTCAACCTGTTGCTGGTGCTGCTGGCGGGGCTAGCGCTTGGTCTGTTCAACGGCTATCTCACGGCTTACATGCGGATTCCCTCGTTCATCGTCGGCCTCGGCGGCATGCTGGCGTTCCGCGGGATTTTGCTGGGCGTCACCGGCGGCCTGACCATCGCGCCGGTGTCGAGCGAGATGGTGTACCTTGGCCAGGGTTATCTGCCGCCGCAGCTCGGCATCGCGCTCGGGATCGGCCTGTTTGCCCTGGCGCTGGTGCTGAGCTGGCGCCGCCGCAGCAATCGCCAGCAGCACGGCTTGCCGGTGCCGTCCGTGTGGCGCGACGCCGTGCGTGTGCTGCTGATCGGTGCGGTGCTGCTGGCTTTCGTGCGCACGCTGAACACTTACGACGGCATTCCCGTGCCGGTGCTGCTGCTGTTGGCCCTGCTGGGTCTGTTCAGCTATCTCACCACGCAAACCGTATTCGGCCGCCGCATCTATTCGGTCGGCAGCAATATGGAAGCAACCCGCTTGTCGGGCGTGAACGTGCAGGCAGTCAAGCTGTGGGTGTTCGGCATCATGGGCGTAATGTGCGCGCTGGCGGGGCTGGTCAATACAGCGCGGCTGGCGGCCGGCTCGCCTTCGGCCGGCAATATGGGCGAGCTGGATGCGATCGCCGCCTGCTTCATCGGCGGCACTTCCATGCGCGGCGGCTACGGCACGGTATACGGAGCCCTGATCGGCGCGCTGGTGATGGCCAGCCTCGACAACGGCATGTCGATGCTGGACGTCGATACCTACTGGCAGATGATCGTCAAGGGCGGCATCCTGATGCTGGCGGTGTGGGTGGATGTCAGTACCCGCGCCAGCCGCTGAGTGCTCATCGCCGCAGAAAATGGACAGAGCCATCTGGGGTCAGAGTCGACTTTCGCGGTGTTTTTTCGCGAAAGTCGACTCTGACCCCACATGGCGAATTCGGAGAAAGACAGAAAGCGTTGCATGGGATTTTTCCAAGCTGCGAGCATGTACTCCGTAGCCCGCTAAGTGGGGTCAGAGTGAGTTTTCCGCAAAAAGCCGCAGAAAGTTCACTCTGACCCCAGTTAGCTGCGTGTATGGCGTGCGACAAAAACAGATGGTCTCGTCTGAAATTCTCAATGGGTCTCGATGATTTCAAACTTGTAGCCGACGCCATAGATGGCGTGGATGACGTTGCGATCCTCGAAAAAAGGTTCCAGCTTGCGCCGCAGGTTCTTGATGTGGCTGTCGACCGCGCGGTCGGTCACCGTACGGTAGTCGTCATGCAGCTTGTCCAGTAGCTGGTCGCGCGAGAAGACCCGCCCCGGCGCTGCTGCCAATGCTTTCAACAGCCGGTATTCCTGTGGCGTCAGGTTGAGCGTGACACCGTCGATGCTGGCGCTATTCAACTCATCGTTGATGTGTACGGCGGATGGCGCGGCGGTAGTGCCGCGCTGGCGCCGCCGCAGCATCGCCTTGACCCGCGCCACGATTTCGCGCGGACTGAAGGGGGTCTTGCAGATGTAATCGTCGGCGCCCAGCTCCAGTCCTTGCAGGCGGTCTTCCTCACCGATGCGGGCGCTCAGCATCAGGATCGGCACATCGCTGAACTCGCGCAGCTGGCGGCAGATCTGCCAGCCGTCGCAGCCCGGCAGCATGATGTCGAGCAGGATCAGGTCCGGCATCCGGCTGCGCACCTGCGGCAGGGCGTCGCGGCCGTCGCTGATCCAGCGCGAGGCATAGCCGGCGGCGGTCAGGTAGGTTTGCAGCAGTTCGGCCATTTTCGGTTCATCCTCGATGATCAGGATGTCTGCGCTGAGCGGGGCGGAGAACTTGAAATTATCGGTCGGCATGGCGGCTATTCAAATCAGGCTGACGGGCAGCCGAATGCTCAGGCGCAGGCCGCCGAGCGCGGAAGCGTCGGCGCTGATGCTGCCTTCATGCGCTTCGACGATGTGCTGGCAGATCGCCAGCCCGAGGCCGGCGCCGCCATGTGCCCGGTTGCGCGAGGCATCGGCGCGGAAAAACCGCTCGAACAAGCGCGGCAGCGCTTCCTCCGTGGTGCCGGGGGCGCTGTCGTCGAACAGCAGCAGCCAGTGCTGCTGTTCGCGCTTGCCTGTAATGTTCTGGCGGCCGCCGCTATCGGTGTAGCGCAGAGTGTTTTCCAGGATATTCTTGAACAGCTGTTGCAGACGGCCGGCGTCGGCATGCACCAGCATCGGCTGCTGCGGCAGGTCGATGGCGACCGCCAGACCGTGCTCGCGATAGATATCTTCGTAAGACTGCAGGCTGGCCCGCAGCAGCGCGCCGATATCGATATCGGCCTTGCGGTAAGTCAGCGCACCGGCATCGGCCAGCGACAATTCGTATAGATCGTTGACCAGCTTGTTGAGCGTCGCCACTTCTGATTGCAAGGACCTGACGGTATCCATGCTGGTGTCCAGCAAGCCGTCTTCCATCGCTTCCAGCTGGCCGTTAAGTATGCCCAGAGGGGTGCGCAATTCATGCGAGACATCGGCCATGAAGTCGCGCCGCATTTTTTCATTGCGTTCCAGCGTCAGCGCCAGCTGGTTGAAATCGGCGGACAGGCGGCCAACCTCGTCCTGCGTCGCCACCTCGACCCGGGTGCTGTAGTCGCCGCCGGCCAGCCGGTGCGTGGCCTTGGTCAGGCGCGTCAGCGGCGACAGCAAGACATTGGCGATCTTGATGGCGATGAAACCAGTGAACAGGATCGAGGCCAGGCCGATCAGCAGGTGGGCCAGCAACTGCTTGTGCTGGAAGCGCTGGTCGATGGCCGTGATCACGCTCTCGAAAGGCGTCAGCGCCACCCAGCCGATGATGACGCCGTCACGCATCAACGGACGCAGCAAGGCATCTGCCTGCATGCCGCGGAAGCCGATCACGAAGCGGCGCTCGGCATCGAGCAGGGTGAAGCGCAGGTGGGCGCCGGTCAGGTCGGAACCGGAGGGCGCAGATTTCGACGAAGGCGCATCGGAACCGTACTCAGGGCGGGTGCTGCGCAGTACGGCATACCAGATGCCGGGATTGTCTTTCATGAATTGCCAATTGCCGTGTTCGCGATATGACTGCTCCAGGCGCGGCATCAGTTCATCCATCCGCTCCTGCGCCTGCTCGTTCAAGTAGCCGAGGAAATCGTGGGTGAAGCTGAGGCGCGCTACCACGCTCATGGCGATGATTACCGCTATCGCCATGGCCAGCATGGCGTAGAAAAGCTTGAGTCTGATGCTGGTTCCGGGCAGGTTGAGACGCACGGCAAGATCCTTGGAGGCTAATCGATTTGCGGCTTAGGGTAGCAAGGAAAGCTGCTCTTGGGAAGATTTTCGAGGCTGCCCGTTTCTTCATATTTCCTCCACATTTTGTTCTTACCATGGCAGATTCGATAAATTCCAAGATCGACGTCGTGTTCCTGCGCAAGTTGAAATACGGCTGCGATCCACGCCATGCCGCCAAAAAAAACCTTGCTCACACTGATGCTGACCCCGTTGCTGGCTGCTGCCATGCTGGGCGCCTGCTCCAGATCCACCGATGCGCCGGCGCCAAAAGCAGTAGCCGAAGTCGGCATCGTCACCGTGAAACCGGAGCCGCAGTCGGTGTCGACAGAGTTGCCCGGACGCACCGTTGCCTATCTGACGGCGGATATCCGGCCGCAGATTGGCGGCATCATCCAGCGCCGCCTGTTTACCGAAGGCGCCGACGTCAGGCAGGGGCAGGCTTTATACCAGATTGATCCGGCCACCTATCAAGCCGCAGCCGACAGCGCCAGGGCTTCGCTGGCGAAAGCCGAAGCGACGCTGCGCGCTTCCAAGCTGAAAGCGGAGCGCTATGTCGAGTTGAACAAGATTGATGCGGTCAGCAAGCAGGATAACGACGATGCACAAAGCGTGCTCAGTGAAAACCAGGCGGCGCTGGAAGTTGCGCGTGCAGCATTGAAGACTGCTGCCATCAATCTGGAATTCACCCGCATCACGGCGCCGATCTCGGGCCGCATCGAAACCTCTACCGTCACGCCCGGGGCGCTGGTGGTGGCGCAGCAGAACGTCGCCTTGACCACCATACAAAAGATCGATCCGATCTATGTCGATGTGACGCAGTCCAGCGTCGACGTCTTGCGCATGCGGCGCGAACTGAGCAAGGGCAACATCAAGGCGGTCGGCCGCGACGAAGCGCCGGTCAGGCTGGTGCTGGAAGACGGCAGCGTCTATGCACAGCCGGGCAAGCTGAAGTTCAGCGGCCTGAGCGTCAACACCGGCACCGGCATGATCACCTTGCGGGCGGAATTTCCGAACCCAGACGGCATGCTGTTACCAGGCATGTATGTCCGGGCGCAGCTGGAAGAGGCCGTCGATCAAGCCGCCATCCTGGTGCCGCAGAAAGCCGTCACGCGCGACGCCTTGGGCGCAGCCACGGCCCTGGTCCTGAACGATGCCGGCAAAGTCGAGCGGCGCGCGCTGACGGTGGGACGCGCTATCGGCAACCGCTGGTGGGTCAACGATGGCTTGAAGGCGGGCGACAAGGTGATCGTCGACGGCCTGCAGAAAATCAAGATCGGCGACAGCGTACGGGCAGTCGACATGAACGCGGTGCCTTCGAAAGCAGCGCCGCAGCCTGTGACATCGCCGCAGATCAGCGCGCGCTAAGAGGAAGATCATGGCGCATTTCTTTATCAATCGTCCCATCTTTGCCTGGGTCCTGGCCATCGTCATCATGCTGGCCGGTGCGATTTCCATCGTCTCGCTGTCGCTGGAGCAGTATCCCGACATCGCTCCGCCCAAGGTCAACATCCGCGCCAACTATGCCGGCGCCTCAGCCAAGACGCTGGAAGATTCGGTCACGCAGGTGATCGAACAGCAAATGAAAGGGCTGGACAACCTGGAATACATGTCGGCCTCCAGCAGTTCTGCCGGCCGCACCAACATCACCCTGAATTTCAAGGCCGGCACCAATCCGGACGTGGCGCAGATGCAGGTGCAGAACAAGCTGCAGCAAGCCAGTTCGCGCCTGCCGCAAGCGGTGCAAAGCACCGGCGTGACGGTGACCAAGGCCGCCAGCGACACCTTGATGATCGTATCGCTGGTCTCGGCTGATCCCAAGGTCACCGGGGTGGATATCGGCGATTTCATCAGCAGCACCTTGACCGACCAGATCAGCCGGGTGGAAGGCGTCGGCGACGTTACCGCCTATGGCACCAACTACGCGATGCGCATCTGGCTCGATCCCGCTAAGCTGCTGAAGTATGCGCTGATGCCGTCCGACATCAACCGTGCGCTGGAAGCCCAGAATGCGGAAATTTCGGCCGGCCAGCTGGGCGGCTTGCCGGCCGTCCAGGGGCAGCAGCTGAACGCTACCATTACTGCCCGCAGCAAGCTCAGTACGCCGGAGCAGTTTCGCCAGATTATCGTGAAAGCAGCCAGCGATGGCGCCGTGGTGCGGCTGCAGGACGTAGCGCGGGTGGAAATCGGCGCGGAAAGCTACGACGTCAAGGCCCAGCAGAACGGTCGGCATTCGGCTGCGCTGGCGGTGCAGCTGGCGTCTGGCGCCAACGCCCTGGCCACCTCCAAGGCGGTGCTGGCCAAAATGCAGGAGCTGGAGCCGTATTTCCCGCCGGCGCTGAAGCTCAGCAGCACGGTCAGCTATGACACCACGCCATTCGTGCGGGTCTCCATCAAGGAAGTGGTCAAAACCCTGCTGGAAGCTATCGTGCTGGTGGTGCTGATCATGTACCTGTTCCTGCAAAACCTGCGCGCCACCTTTATCCCGGCCATCACGGTACCGGTGGTCTTGCTCGGCACCTTCGGCATCCTTTCTCTGTTCGGCTATTCGATCAATACCTTGACCATGTTCGGCATGGTGCTGGCCATCGGCCTGTTGGTCGACGACGCCATCGTGGTGGTGGAAAACGTCGAACGCCTGATGGCGGAGCAGGCGCTCAGCGCCAAGGAAGCGACGCGCAAGGCCATGTCCGAGGTCAGCGGTGCGCTGGTCGGCATTGCGCTGGTGCTGTCCGGCGTGTTCATTCCGATGGCGTTTTTCGGCGGTTCCACCGGCGTGATCTATCGCCAGTTTTCCATCACCATCGTGTCGGCCATGACGCTGTCGGTGCTGGTTGCCCTGACCCTGACGCCCGCCCTGTGCGCCACCATGCTCAAGCCGCACACCCATGGCCAGATGCCGCAGAAGGGCTTCTTCGGCTGGTTCAACCGCACTTTTGAGCGCAATGCACGGCGTTACCAGTCCGGTGTCGCCGGGATACTGGGGCGCGGCCGCCGCAGCCTGCTCACCTACGTGCTGATTGTCGCGGCGATGGCGGTCTGCCTGATGCGCTTGCCTACCTCTTTCCTGCCGGATGAAGACCAGGGCGTGCTGAACGCCCAGGTCCAGCTGCCGGTGGGCGCCACCGAGGAGCAGACCACGCAGGTCATGCGCACCGTGCAACAGTATTTCCTGAAGCAGCCGGAAGTGATCGACGCCTTGCTGTCGATTACCGGCTCCGGCTCTGGCGGCAATAGCCAGAACGTCGGACGCGCTTTCATCAAGCTGCAGGATTGGGACAAACGCAAGGAAAAATCTCAGGGTGCGGCCGAGATTGCGCGCCGCGCCAACCGGGATCTGGCGAAGATACGCGACGCCAGGATTTTTGTGACCTTGCCGCCGGCGGTGCGCGGCCTCGGCCAGAGTTCCGGCTTCGATGTACAGATGAAGGATGTCGGCGGCGTCGGCCATGACGCGCTGATGCAGGCGCGCGACGAGTTCATCGCCTTGGCCGGCAAGAGCGACAAGCTGGCCAACGTGCGCACCACCGGCCTCGACGATACGCCGCAGTTCCGCGTCGAGATCGACGACAGCAAGGCCGGTGCACTGAGCCTGAGCACGGCGGACATCAATTCCACCATGTCGACCGCGATGGGCGGCACTTATGTCAACGACTTCCTCAACAATGGCCGCGTCAAGCGCGTCTACGTGCAGGGCGATTCAGCGTCGCGCATGCAGGCGCATGACCTGGAGCAGTGGCACGTGCGCAATGCCGCCAGCCAGATGGTGCCGTTTTCTGCCTTCACCAGCGCCAGCTGGACTTACGGGCCATCCCTGCTGGAACGTTACAACGGCGTCTCGTCGTTTGAAATTGTCGGCGAACCGGCGCCAGGCGTCAGTTCTGGCGTGGCGATGCAGGAAGTGGAACGCATCATGGCGCAAATGCCGGCCGGGATAGGCTATGAATGGACCGGCCAGTCCTATCAGGAACGTTTGTCCGGCTCACAAGCGCCATTGCTGTATGCGGCATCCATCCTGTTCGTCTTCCTCTGCCTGGCGGCGCTGTATGAAAGCTGGTCGGTGCCGTTCGCGGTGATCCTGATCGTGCCGCTGGGGATCATCGGCACCGTGCTGCTGACCTCGGCCAGCGGCTTGTCCAACGATGTCTATTTCCAGGTCGGGCTGCTGACCACGGTCGGTTTGTCCTGCAAGAACGCGATCCTGATTGTCGAGTTCGCCAAGCAGCTGCACGAATCCGGAAAATCCTTGCTGGACGCAACACTGGAAGCGGTGCATCTGCGCCTGCGGCCGATCCTGATGACTTCGCTGGCGTTCATGTTCGGCGTGCTGCCGCTGGCGCTTGCCAGCGGCGCCGGATCTGCCAGCCGGCGCGCCATCGGCACCGGCGTGCTGGGCGGGACCATATCGGCAACGCTGCTGGGGATTTTCTTTACGCCCCTGTTTTATTATCTGATCTGCCGCCTGATGCAGAAGCGCCGTAGCCAAGCGCCGGCGTCGGCAGAAGCACAAAAGGCGGGTGAATGATGCGCAATACTTTATTGATCCCTGGCCTGGCGCTGCTGCTGGGCGGCTGCGTCAACCTGGCGCCGGAATATGGGCGGCCGGCCGCACCGGTGCCGGCGGCCTGGTCTCAGGGTAGCAGCCAAGGCCCGCTGCAAGATGCCGCCGCTGAAATAGCCTGGCGCAGTTTTTTCACAGATGCGCGCCTGCGTGAAGTGATTGCGCTGACGCTGGCTAACAACCGCGATCTACGGGTAGCCGTACTGAACATCGAAAAGGCGCGCGCGCAATACCGGATCCAGGATGCCTCCAGGTATCCTGCGCTCGGCGTCGCCGCCAGCAGCAACACCGTGCGCACGCCGGCCGACCAGGCCAACGGCAATGCCGCAAACATTTCGCGCAACCAGAGCGTGCAGCTGGGCTTCAGTTCCTACGAGCTGGATTTTTTCGGACGCCTGAAAAATCTCAGCGCGGCGGCACAGGCGACCTATCAATTCAACGTGGAAATGCAGCGCAGCGTGCAGATCAGCCTGGTGGCGGAAGTCGCCGGCGCCTGGCTGACGGTGGCGGCCGACAATGAGCGCCTGCTGCTGGCCAAAGATACCTTGAAGAGCCAGCAGATTTCTTACGATCTGAGCCAGCGCAGCCATGCCATAGGCTCTACCTCCGGCCTGGATTTGTCGACCGCGCAAGCCAGTGTTGAAGCAGCCCAGGTGGATCTGGGTGAGTTCACCAGCCGCGTGCAGCAGGATCTGAATGCGCTCAACCTGCTGGCCGGCGCGGCTGTACCGGAGCACTTGCTGCCGGACAGCATCCCGCAAGCTTCTGCAGCGCTGCTGGCGACGCCGGCGCAGCTGTCGTCGGACCTGCTGCAGCAAAGACCCGATGTACTGGCAGCCGAACAAATTCTGATTGCCGCCAACGCCGATATCGGCGCGGCGCGCGCCGCCTTCTTTCCCAGCATTACGTTGACCGCCGCCGGCGGCACTGCCAGCAGCAGCCTGGCAGGCCTGTTCAAGCCGGGCAGCGGCGCCTGGAGCTTTCTGCCGGCGATCAATCTGCCGATATTCAACGCCGGCAGCAACCGCGCCAACCTCGATGTCGCGAAAGTGAGCAAGGAAATCGAGATCGCCAACTATGAAAAAACAATCCAGGTGGCGTTCCGCGAAGTTGCCGATGCCCTGGCCGAGCGGGCTACGCTGGATCAGCGCCTGGGCGCGCAACAGCGTCTGGCGGACGCCTCCGGCAAGAGCTATCGCTTGTCCGAGGCGCGTTACCGCAGCGGCATTGATAGCTATCTGAATTCGCTGGTGGCCGAGCGCGGCTGGTACGGCGCCAGGCAAAACCTGATCTCCCTGCGCCTGCTGGAGCAGAACAACCGGATCAACCTGTACAAGGCGATGGGAGGGGGCTGGAGCGATTCATGACCGCGCCGCAATAGCATTTGCTATTTCTAAGGTTGAATTTATGTCATCAGCCCGGCATCGCCGGGGCAGTACTGTGCTGCCGGAACCACCGGGCCGGTTTGTGGGGATGAGGTCCTGACGCAGCGGACCAGATCGTGATAGCCTTGCATGTCGGCGCAAGTCTCTCATCAAGCTTGCACCGATCTTGTCCGCGACTGCCGTTTGCCTTAGCCCAGACCCGAAAGCCCTTGCGATGAATACCCAGACTATCCTCACCTTCACCGCGATGGCAGCCCTGTCCATCTTGAGTCCCGGACCCTCCATCCTGCTCAGCCTGCGCAATGGCGCCACCTACGGTCCGCGCTCGGTGATGTGGTCCGGCCTGGGCAATATCTCCGGCGTGTTCTGCCTGTCCACCGCGGCGATACTCGGCCTCGGCGTCCTGCTCAAATCCTCCGCGCTGGTGTTCGGCGTAGTCAAGCTGATCGGCGCCGGCTACCTGTTCTATATCGGCGTGCGCCACCTGTTCGGCCGCGGCACGGTGCTCGCGGTCGAAGTCGAAGCCGGCAAGGAAGAGGCTCCGCCCAAGCGCCGCCAGCTGTATGGCGAGGCTTTCCTGACGGCAGCCACTAATCCCAAGGCCGTGCTGTTCTTCACCGCGCTGTTCCCGCAATTCATCAGCGCCAAGACCGCCTTGCTGCCGCAGTTCCTGGTCCTGATGGCGATCTTCATGACGATCTCCTACAGCACCCACCTGAGCTACGCCTTCATCGCCTCGCGCGCCCGCGGCGTGCTGCTCAAGCCCTTGTTCGCCAAATGGCTCAGCCGTTTCGTCGGTGCCGCTTTCATCACTTTTGGTTCGTTGTTGCTGACCTTGCGCCGCCAGGCGGTATAAATAGGCCGGGGGCTGGATCTTTTAGCGGATTCGGCGTCGTTGTTGCCGACTGCTAGAATCAGGCTCGGCACCATTTCAGTTGAGATCCTATTCCATGAATCCCTATTTCTTTCGCTTGCTGCTATGCGCCGCCGTTGGCATGCTGCCGGCCTTGCATGCCCATGCAGAGCAAGCGGCCGGAGGCCGCGCTGCTGTGCGGCCGGATGGCTTCGGCACCCAATTGCCACAAGGCTTCACCAAAGAGCTCCTGCTAAACCAGCTTGCGCCCGGGCGCGATCCGGCGCGTGCGGTGTTGACCGGCGCCAAGCCGTGGCCACAACGGCCGGGTTGGTATGTGGCGGTGGCATGCCTGGCGCCTAATCCTGAAACAGCTGCACAGATCTTGAAAAACCATCCGTCTTCCTGTGATGCCTTCCGTGGCAACGAAGAGAATGAAATCTGGTTTGGCGTGTTTGAATACAGTGCAGGTATGACGCCACGCCTGATTGCAAAAACCGAGACAGTGCTGGTCGACCCTCATTCGGACGCTGCTGGCGGCACGCAAGACAATACGGACGATTTTCCCGGCAGCTGGCTACGCTTCGACCTTGCTCCTTACCAGTTGCGCGAAGGGGACTATGCTTTCGGCGTACGCGCCATGCAATTCCAGGGCTATGCCGGCGGCGGCGCTTCCTACGAATCCTTATATCTGCTGCATATCGATGGCAAGTCATTGCGCCTCGTGTTTTCTGAACTGATGGCGTCGGAAGAGGATATTGCGGGAGAATGGCATAAGGATGGCACACGCAGCCACGACATATCAAGCAGCGGCAGTTTCCTCAATGTGTTGCCGAGCATGACGGACGGTTTCCACGATCTCCAGTTGCGCGAACGGCATGGCAAGTCGCGTCAGACGTTTCACTGGTCGCCAAGCGCAAAGGCCTATGAGGCACAATGAATCGCAATAAATGAAGTTGTTACTCAAAGATTTACTGCCAACACCGGCTTCCTTCCACGATAAACTAACAGCGACAAGTCCGGTAAAACATGTCAATGTAAGATGCAAGCGCCGGTAACGCGGCAATAATCCGCATCGAAAGAGGGAAGTATATGAAGCTGACATACTGGGTAGCCGCAAACCTGGAAGGCGACAAGACCGACGCCATCATCGCCAGGACCAGGCACGACTGCGAACAAAAGATCCTCGCCTACGGCAATCCGGCGGAATACGCCCAGCCGGTAAAAAAATCATTTCTCTACGACGACGTATTCGACCTGTTCGAGATGGCCACCGCCAAGGATGGCGGACGCGGCATGGGCTAGCGGGTCTACGGCAGGCGTCGCTGTCCCTCGGGCAGGGCGCTGCATTTTCTGCAATATAAATAATATAGGAGACGCCATGAGAAAAAATGCAATGCGCACATTGCTGGCAGCAGCTGCATGCCTCATCTGCACCACCGCTTTCGCACAAACAGACAATGCCCTGATGGCCGCCGCCAGCAAGAAGAAGCCGGAGTTCTTGCGCGACCTCGCGACACTGGTGAATATCGATTCCGGCACCGATGATGCCAAAGGCCTGGGACAGGTGGAGAGCTTCCTGGCGCAACGTCTCAAGGAGCTGGGCGCCAAAGTCGAGATCGTCGCCGCACCGCCTTCAGCCGGGAAAATGGTGCTGGGCACCCTGCAAGGCAAGGGCACGAAAAACATCATGCTGATGATCCATTTCGATACCGTCTTCGGCGTCGGCGAGGCCGCCAGGCGGCCATTCAGGGTCGAGGCTAACAAGGCCTTCGGTCCTGGCGTTGCCGACGCCAAGGGCGGCGCCCTGATCGTGCTGTATGCCATCGACCTGGCGCGCGAGCGCGGCATCGACGGCTACAAGACGCTCACCGTGCTGTTCAATCCCGATGAAGAAAAGAGCTCCCTCGGTTCACGTGCGATGATCAGCAAGCTGTCCGCCGACCAAGACTATGTGCTGGTCTACGAACCGCCTGAGGCCGACCGCGTCACCGTCTCCACCAACGGCATCGCCTATGTCTACCTCAACGTCAAGGGCCTGGCGTCGCACGCCGGCTCGGCGCCGGAAAAGGGCCGCAACGCCGCCATCGAGATGTCCAACCAGATCATGCAGCTGAAAGACCTGGGCGATCCGATCAAAGGCACCACCGTCAGCTGGACCTCGATCCAGGCCGGCGACCGGGTCAACATCATCCCCGACAAAGCCAGCGCCATCGCCGACATGCGCATGTCCGACCTGAGCGAAATCGCCCGCGTCCAGGCCGATGCCGACAGGATCGTGCAAAAGAAATTCATTCCGGAAACTGAAGTCAGCGTCAAGGTGGAAAACCGCCGGCCGCCGTTCAGCAAGAACCCTGCCAGCGACCATCTGGCCGCCGTCGCCGACCAGATCTACCGCGAGCTAGGCAAGAGCATCGCCCCGGTCGGCATGCGCTACGGCACCGACGCCGGCTTCGCCTACAATCCGAAGAGCGGCAAGCCGGTGGTGCTGGACGGCATGGGCATCGTCGGCGACCGCATCCATTCATCCGACGAATGGGCGGACCTGGACAGCGTGGCGCCGCGGCTGTATTTGACGACGCGGCTGTTGCAGACCCTGGCAAAGCCTGACAGCGAATAGGCGACGGCTAAACGGCCTATCTGAGTATCAAAATCGTAACCAGGTTTTTCGTCGCGCTAACACACGCAGCTAACTGGGGTCAGGGTGTAGTTCTGCGCGCCTTTTGCAGAAACTTCACCCTGACCCCATTTAGCTGGCTACGGAGCGCATGCCTCGCCGTGAGAAAAGTATTAAGCATGTAATACGCTCTGCCTCTCCCCACATCTGACAACGCCCAAAGTAGTCAGGCATACATTGTTTTAGCTTCCCCGCCGAGATCGCTTCGAGGCACCCCGAAAAATGCAATCCATCGCCTCCCGCTGCAGCCCATCCATGGAAAACAGCATCCCGGAATAGCGTCGATTGACTGTCACCGATCTCCTATTTACCATGCCGCTTAGTCCGTTGGCCGTGCTGCAGGCACTACACAAATGACATGACCCAAAAAAATACCATTGACCACCAATCTGGAGCGAGAGGGACCATGAACATGTTTGGCAAAAAAATCGCAAAACTGCTACTGCCATTCCTGGTGCTGACGACAGCAGCTGCCGCCAGCATGGGCAAGGAACCGGAAGGCCGTGAAATCGTCGCCGACCTCGGGAAAATCGTGAATCCCCAGGGCATACAGGAGAACTACAAGGTCAAGATCGGCGGCGTCGAGCAATGGCTGTACGTGCGCGGGCAGGACCGCGACAACCCCATCATTCTTTTTGTCCACGGCGGCCCGGCCTCGCCCAGTGCGCCCACCATGTGGATGTACCAGCGGCCGCTGGAAGAATACTTCACCGTCGTCAATTACGACCAGCGCGCCTCCGGGAAGTCCTACCTGGAAACCGATCCGGACGCCGTGCGTGCCAGTCTGCACATAGACCAGTACGTGAACGACGCCATCGATATCGCGCAATACGTCAGCAAAAAGTACGGCAAGAAAAAGGTGATCCTGGTCGGCCACAGCTGGGGCACCATCATCGGCATGAAAGCCGCCCTGGCGCGGCCGGACCTGTTCTATGCCTATGTTGGTATCGGTCAGGTGATCAATGTGCGCGACAATGAACGCATCAGTTTCGAGTTCGGCCTGGCGCAGGCCCGGAAAGAGGGCAATCAGGCAGCGGTGACGGAAATGGAAGCCATCGCACCTTATCCAGGCACGCAGTCGATCACTCGCGAGCGCATCATCATCGCCCGTAAATGGGCGCAGTACTACGGCGGCCTAGCGGCCTACCGCAGCGATTTCGGCTACTACTTCAATGCGCCGCTGCTATCGCCGGAGTACGACCAGAAGGCGGTTGCCGCCATCGATCAGGGCAACATGCTGACGCTGGGCGCCGTGCTGCCTGAGTTTCTTGAAGTCGATCTCAAGCCGATAGTCAAGTTCCCGATTCCGGTCGTCATGTTCATGGGGCGGCATGACTACACCACGCCATCCCAGCCGACCGAAGAGTGGCTCAAGAAAGTGGATGCACCCTACAAGAAGGGAATCTGGTTCGAGCACGCATCGCACCTGGTGCAGTTCGAAGAACCGGGCAAGACCTTGGTAAGCCTGCTGACCTATGTGCGGCCGTTTGCCACGGACAACCCAGCCGAGCTGCGCAAGCCATCTCCCTGAGCAGTAGCGTTTTGCAGCCGGGCGAAACTGCTGGCGGCCGGCGGGGTGGATGTCGCGTCGTGGCCCTACTGGTCCTCGGCCGACAAGCTGGCGCAGATGAACGGCAGCCTGGCGACCGACATCACCTCGATGATGAGTGTCGACATCATGCTCGGCGCTACCCTGGCCGGCAAGTTCGCGCCGGTGTGGCGCATCCTCCTGCGCTCGCTGCTGGCCGCTATCGTCGGCGGACTGCTGATGGGTTACGGCGCCCGGCTTGCCTACGGCTGCAATATCGGCGCCTACTTCAACGGGATCGCTTCCGCCAGCGTGCATGGCTGGCTATGGTTCGTCGCGGCGCTGATCGGCAGCTACTTCGGCGTCTGGGCGCGGCCTCTGTTCGGCCTCTCAAGAACCTAACGGCTTCAGAAATCACCCGCGGGCAGCAGCCAGTTCCTGGGCAGGCTGTAGTGCTGCTCGCTCAGCAGATCGATGCCGCACTCCAGCTGCTCGACCCAGTCTATGAAGCGGGCCACCATTTCCGGCCCCTGGAACATGCAGCCGTGCTGCGGCACGATGCACTGGATATCCAGCTGCCGCACCATCGCCGCCCACAAACGGCAGGCGCGGTTGCCGCTCATATAGCGCCGGTGAAAGGATTGCATGCTGCGCAGGTGCGCCGAGAAATCCGTCACCGGCTGCGCCGCATCGCTATTGCTGACCATCGACGCCCCCAGGTCGCCCGAGAACAGTATCTTGCTGACCGGATCGTAGAACTGGAAATTACCCTCCGAATGCAGGAAGTGCGCCGGCAGCGCCCACACTTCGCTCTGACCGATCTGGATCCGCAAGCCGTCATCCGGAATAGAGACGATGCGGCCGGCGGTTTTTCCGGCCGGGCAAAAATGCGGGATGAAGCGCGACCACAGCTTGGAGATGACCACCTGGCATTCAGAACCGGTCAGCCAGCGGCCGACCGAGGCGACGATGTCGGGATCGGCATGCGAAGCCAGGATGTATTTCAGTTCTTTGGGTGGGAAGAAGCGGCTCAGCGCGATGAACAGTTCGTTGTAAGTCATCTGGCCGCCGGGATCGATCAGCGCGCCCTGGCCGTGGTCGCAGATGAAGAACTGGTTGGTCTGGACCACTTCGCCTTCATCTTCTTCGACCAAATCGGAAAACATGACGCAGACATGCTGGCCGTTGTTGAAGAGCTCGGTTGCCATTGATTTTTCAGGTGGAATGAATAATCGACGAGCGTAGTACGGAGTGAGGTTGTGGTTCCTTGATAAATATCAAATTATTGTTGATTTACAACGGCGGCATGGTCGGCTATTACACTGGCACAGGTAGGATGCATGACAAGCCTATTTCCAGCTTACCTCTTCGTCGGCTCAAATCCCTGCTCGATCCCTTTCGTTCGAAGCACTTCCAACAGCATCTTGGCGCGGCGCGGCAATCCCTTGGCGCCATAGACCGCATGCATCTGCGGATTTTTCCCTGACGACGAAACCATGCGATAGGCTGGGCAAAGATGCAGCAGTTCGCCGCTTTCAATTGCCGGCTTTGCCACCCAGGCTGCCAGCCGTCCTATCCCCATTCCCGCCCGGATCAACTCGTACAAGCCGGTGCCGCTGCTGACGCGATGGGTTGCCGGCATATGCATCCGTAAGGTGCGCGCATCCGATTTGAAATACCAGTCTTTCAAGATACGCGGCGCGGTATGCAGCACGATGGCATGGCTGCTCAGGTCTTCCGGTTCATCCGGTGCGCCGTGTTTTTCTATATACGCCGGGCTGGCGCACAGAATCCGGTCATAGTCCCACAGGGGATAGCCGATCAGTTCGCTGGATAGCGGATAGGCGCCGCGGATTGAGAAATCCAGGTTTTCCTGGATCGGATCGACCATGATGTCGGTATAGAGGACGTCGATGCGGACATCAGGAAAATCCTGCGTCAGCAGGCCGATCTGCTGCGGCAGGAAAAAGCGGCTGAAGATCTCCGGCGCTGAAAACCGGATCGATCCGGTCGCGCCCGATTGCAGGCTGGCGATTTCATTTTCCGCTTCGGCTTGCACTTCCAGCATCTTTTTCGCGGATTCATAATAAAGCTCGCCGGCGGCGGACAGGCTGAGCAGTTTGTGCGAGCGTTGCAGCAATTGCACGCCAAGTTGCGTCTCCAGCGCCTGCACGGTTCTCGTGGCGGAGCTGGGGGAGATGCCCATGACGCGCGCCGCCGTAACGAAACTGTGCTTTTCAACGACGGCACAGAATACCTTGAGTTCCCATAGCGTTCTGCCTTGCATGTAGCGGCTCCTGATGTGATTTTCTGCAACATGGTGTTGCAGCAGACATTGCATGTTTGGTTTTACACTTGGCGCATCTTATTTATATCGACGGAAGAGAGCGCAACATGATGGAAACCAGCCAACTTTACGCCAGCGACGTGCAACAGGCAGCGCAACGGATCAAGCATGTCGCCCACCGCACGCCTGTCCTGACCTCGCGCACAGCCAATCAGATCGCCGGCGCCGAACTGTTCTTCAAGTGCGAAAACCTGCAGCGCATCGGCGCGTTCAAGTTTCGCGGCGCCTACAACGCCTTGTCTCAGTTCTCAGAAGAGCAGCGTCGCCATGGCGTGCTGACCTATTCCTCGGGCAATCACGCCCAGGCGATTGCCCTGGCTGCCAGCCTTCTCAATATCCGTGCGGTCATCATCATGCCAGAAGATGCGCCAGAGCTGAAAATCCAGGCGACCAAGGGCTATGGGGCAGAAGTTCTGACTTATAACCGGTATACGGAAAACCGCGAAGAGATCGGCCGCAAGCTGGCGCAAGAAAGAAACATGACGCTGATTCCTCCCTATGATCATCCAGACGTGATTTGCGGGCAAGGGACCGCTGCTCTGGAATTATTCGAGGAGGTGGGCGAGCTGGATGTGCTGCTGGTCTGTCTCGGTGGCGGTGGACTGCTGGCGGGATCTGCGCTGGCGGCGTCGGGCATGAGCAAGAATTGCCAGGTGATTGGCGTTGAACCGGCAGCAGGGAACGACGGCCAGCAATCGTTCCGCAAGAGGGAAATAGTGCACATCGAGGTGCCGGACACCATTGCGGACGGCGCCAAGGTGACGCACATAGGCAATCACAATTTCGATGTGATACGGCGTCATGTCCACGACATCGTGACCGTCTCTGACGCGCAACTCATCGAGACCATGAAATTCTTTGCCGAAAGGATGAAGATCGTGGTTGAGCCGACCGGATGCCTGGCGGCTGCGGCGGCGCTTCAGCGCGTCTATCCGATTGCCGGCAAGAAGGTGGGGGTCATCGTTAGCGGCGGCAATGTGGACTTGCAATCCTTTGCCAAATTTATCGCCTGATTACCTTGTAGGGTGGGCAAGATTTTTTTGCCCACGCGGGACTGGAAGCTTGGACTCATCACTATCCGCGTGGGCACTGGTGCCCACCCTACTGAGCGCCAGAATCACCGCCACCGAATGCAGGACATCCATGAAAATCATTCACACCACCGAATCACCCGCGCCGCTTGGCCACTATGCGCAAGCGGTAGAGCAGAGCGGCTTCGTCTTTTTATCCGGGATGCTGCCCGCGCGCGATCTGATCGATCCCGCAATACATGATTTCAAGGCACAGGCCCAAGCAGTTCTTGATCAATGCCAAAAGGTCATTGAAGCGGCCGGCGGCACTTATGCGGATGTGGTCCAGGTCACGGCTTACATGGTGGGCGTGGAAAACTGGTCTGCGTTTAACGAAGTATATAGCCGCGCTTTTGGCGCGCATACGCCCGCACGCGCCATCGTGCCGGTCCCTGCGCTGCACCACGGTTTTGCCATCGAATTGCAGGTCGTGGCATTTATTCCCGAGGAGCGTCGCCGCTAGGGCACCTCATTTGCCGGCGATTTTCTTGCCCTCGGGCTGGTAACCGTCATTCAGCGTCTTCAAGAACGCCACCACATCCTTGATTTCATCATCCCTCAACGCAGGCGGCGCACCCGCCTTGCTGTCGAACGGCGCATCGGTCACATCCACATTGGCGTGATAGGCGGCCGGCAAATCGTCGTACTTGTTGAGCTTGCCATCCTTGCTGCGCGGGTACCATTTTTCCGGTTTGGTTTCCCGTTCCATATAAAAATGCACGACGTCCTCCAGCGAATGGAACACGCCATTGTGGAAATACACTTGGCGGGTGGCGGCATTGCGCAAGGTCGGGGTCTTGAAGTAGCCGCAGTAGTTCAGCTGCTTGGCCGCATCCTTGCGCCATGGACCGCACATGCCCATATCAAAATACTTGGGGTCGCGGTTGGCCAGGATGGCCTTGTTGCGCGGCACCGCCAGGGCTTCAAACTGATAATCGGTAAACACCGGCGGGAAGCTGCCGTCGCGCGATGGCTTTTCGATGTGGCAGGTGGCGCAATTGCCTTTTTTCGGATCCTTGAACAGCGTTAATCCGCGCATTTCCTGTTCGCTCAGTTGCACCTGCTCGGCCAGGTAGTAGTCGTACTTGCTGTCGTAGGGATGGAAGCTGCGGTCTTCTTTCTGGTACAGCGCCAGCGCGTAATAGGCTTCTCCCAGCGCCAGGTTGGGCGAAGTGAATACGGACGGACCGAACAGCTGCAGCATGTCCTTGGCGTAGGGCGCGGCCTTGAATTTTGCCAGCAGTTGCGCGGCGTTCTTGTTGGCCATTTCATTCGCTGCCAGCAAGGGGCCGCCGGCCTGGTCGGTCAGGTTGGTGGCCCGGCCGTCCCAGTCGAAGCCGCCTTGGGGCACCACTTCCTGCACTGCCGCCGATGGCTGCAGCGTTGCCTTGGCTACCGCCGGCGCCGGCGGGTTGGCCTTGGCTGCTGCTGCCTGCAGGACGGCGCCCTTGTCGTCTTCGTCGGGCTTGGTGTCGGGGCCGATGGAGAATGCTGGCGCGTGTTCGTGATAGCGCAAGGAAGGGACTGCGCGTCCGCCCTGTGCCTGCAAATGCATGCCGCCGAGCTGTACTGCGAGGCCGTTGGCCGGCGCGTGGGCGTTATCCGGGTTGTGGCAGGAGGCGCAGGACAACTTGCCGGAAGCGGACAGGGATTGGTCGTAGAAGATTTTTTTGCCGATTTCGGCCACGGCGCTTAAGGGGACCACCGGCGCATTCAGGCGCGCCAACGCGGCCTGGGCCGTGCTTGCCGGCGCCGGCGCCACGGCGACAGGTGCAGCGGCAGTCACTGGCGCAGCAGCAGTGCTGGCCTGGTCCTGACGGCCGCAGCCGCTCAGGAGAAACGCCAGCGCGGCGAGTGCGAGGATGGCTGTGCGTGGCGACGCTAAAGCAAGAGCAGGGTGCGGCTGAAACCGGATTTTCATAAAGGCTCAAGGACGTGCGACGGTGAAGTTTCCTGCGCAAATGACAACGCTTGCCCGCGTGGATGCGCATCTGGATCAAAACGATAACCCGGCAGGATAGCGCTGAAATATGTCAACTTGATGAAATGGGCGATCTTGTCGTTTGCCGCGGCGAATTCGATGACGAAACAGACACGTCATCATGCGGTAACAAGCCGATCCTACAATCCAGCTCCGAATGTTTCTCAGCGGCGTAAGCGGGCTGTCATCGCCAGATCAAGTCCGTTAGCACTGTGTCATTTCCTGACTGCCGGGAAGTCTCCGGCAAGCGGCATTTCAATCAATATTGGCGTGGCAAAAAAACAGCATGGCGCGCCGATAGGTAATCGCATTTGAACATCAATAAAGAGTAATGCGGGGCGGACTGCCTGGCCTGGCAACGGGATGCTGGCCGGATGCAACTGCATTAGTCACTAATACTACTCAGGAGCATCAATGAAATTGCACACTACATTTGCGGAGCATCGCTTCGCAAAGCCTGCGCTTGCGCTGGCGATCACCGCTGGCTTGCTGGGTGGCTGCAACTCCGGCAGCTCGTCGTCGTCCCTCGACAACGGCCCGACACCGCCGGTGGTAGCGAAAGCCGCCACGCCGATCCAGCACGTCGTGGTGATCTTCCAGGAAAACGTCTCCTTCGATCACTATTTCGGCACTTATCCAAACGCTGCCAATCCTACCGGCGAGCCGGCATTCACGGCCGCTGCCGGTACCCCGGTGGTGAATAACCTGCAAACGCCGCTGGACGTCACCAAGAGTTTCGCCGCACTGCGCGTGCCTAGCCTGCTGACGGCCAATCCGACCACGCTGAACACCGGCAATGGCGTCAACGCCATCAATCCTTTCCGCCTCGATCGTTCGCAAGTCGTCATCGCCGACCAGGACCATGATTACCAAGCCGAGCAGATGGGCTTCAACGGCGGCGCCATGGACCTGTTCCCGGCCTCGCTCGGCGCAGGCAACTCGGCTGCGCCGCAAGTGCTGACGCCGCCGCTCAACACCAATGGCTTGACCATGGGTTACTTCGACGGCAATACCGTGACAGCGCTGTGGAATTATGCGCAGAACTATGCGCTCAACGACAACTCCTTCGGCACCACCTTTGGCCCTTCGGCGCCGGGCGCGATCAACCTGATCTCGGGCCAGACCAACGGCGTTATCGCCACCAACCTGTCGGCCAGCCAGGCTGGCAACTATGCAGCCGGCGACGGCTATTACGGCGAGCTGTCCAGCGACGGCGTGGGTGGCATCAACCTGGCCGGCGATGCCCAGCCTTTGAATGATGCTTGCATGACGCGCGACGCAGCGCAGCTGAGCGGCAAGAACGTCGGCGACATGCTCAATGCAGCGAATGTCAGCTGGGGCTTCTTCCAAGGCGGCTTCGACCTGACCGTGACCAATGCAAACGGCACGACAGGCTGCAAGCGTTCCACTACGTCCGCAGTCACTGGCGTCACCAAGGCCGACTATATCCCTCACCACCAGCCTTTCCAGTACTACGCCAGTACGGCGAACCTGAAGCATGCCCGTCCTAGCGCTGTCACCGCCATCGGCAATACCTTCCAGGCAGACGGCAAGACGGTGGATCCTGCCAATCATCAGTACGACATCCATGACTTCTTCGATGCCGTATCGGCTGGCAATTATCCTGCGGTCAGCTTCCTGAAAGCTCCTGGCTACCAGGACGGCCACGCCGGTTATTCCGACCCGCTCGACGAACAAGCGTTCGTCACGCAAGTGGTCAACTTCCTGCAGAAGCAGCCGGGCTGGAGCAATACGCTGGTCGTGATTGCTTATGACGACTCGGACGGCTTTTACGATCACCAGGCCAGCCCGATCCTGAATCCGTCGAACAACACCACTGCTGCCGCTGCCTTCACCAGCAACGGCCTGACTGCGCCAGGCGTGGCAGACGCGCTGAACGGTCCTGGTGTCTGCAAAACCAACGGCCCAGGTTCATCACAAGGCACACCGACAGCATTGTCCGGCGCCACCGGCAAGACTAGCGCCCAAGGCCGCTGCGGCTATGGCCCACGCCTGCCGCTGCTGGTGATCTCGCCGTACGCGAAGACCAACTACGTCGACCACACGCTGACCGACCAGACCTCGATCCTGCGCTTCATCGAAGACAACTGGTTGTCCGGCCAGCGCATCGCCGGTTCTTACGACGCCATTGCCGGCACCTTGACCAACATGCTGAACCTGAGCGGCACGCCAAGCACAGCCAAGCTGATCCTCGATCCGACCACCGGCCAGCCGGCTGCCGGCACGACCAGCAAGAAACTGTGACCGCAACTGCTGCAAAAACCTGATAACGGAATGCGCCGGCTGCCTTGAACGCTCTCACCATGAAAGCATTCAAGGCGGCGTGCAAAGTCCGGTTGAAGATCGCCTGTCCCTTGCCAGTCATAGCGGTGAGGGGCAGGTTTTTTTTCGGCCGCGCACGCAAAGGCGATCAACCATTGGAGATGATGATGAGTTCACGAACAAATGTTTTTCCGAAGCAGCCGGCTGGACGCTTGCTGAAAACCATGCTGGCCGGCCTGGCGCTGCTGGCTTCCGCGGGCGCAGTCCAAGCCGCAGGCAGCGGCAACCTGATCGTCAACGGCGGCGGTGAGACCGGCCTCTGTGCGACCGACTGGAAAGCGGTTAAAACCGTGCCGGGCTGGCAGGTCTTGCTGGGCAACCCGACGCTGGTCTGCTATTCCGTCGCAAGTTTCACGACGCCATCCTCGCCGGCCGCGGGCAATGCCTTCATCGCCGACGGTCCTTATGGCGACTCGGCGCTGATGCAGACCATCAATGTCGCCTCCGCCAGCAGCGCCATCGATACCGGCACGGTGACTTATTCCCTGTCCGGTTGGCTGGGCGGATATACCGTCTATGCCGGGCAGGCGATCGTCACCGCAAGCTTCCTCGACGCTTCCGGCAAAGTGCTGGGCAATCCGGGCGAACTGTCCGGCGTCACCGCCAGCGCGCGCGGCAACGCCAACGCCTTCATCGCCAAGTCGAACAGCGGCACCGTGCCAGCCGGTACCCGTTCGATCGCGGTGCAACTGCAGTTCATCAATACCTCCAGCTCCACCAACGTCGGCTACGCCGACAATCTGTCGCTCACCTTGTCGACGCCGGTGCCCGCGCCGGTCCTGGCAGCGCCGGCATCCACGGTGCCGGCCTTCGACCACGTGTTCTTCGTGATGATGGAAAACACCGACTACTCGCAAGTCATCGGCGACACCACCAATGCCCCGTTCATCAACTCGCTGGCGCAGGGCGGCACCTTGCTGACCAATAACAGCGGCGTCTACCACCCCAGCGACGAAAACTACATGGCGGTCTCGGGCGGCGACACCTTCGTCACCGGCGCGATCTACTATCCGAACATCAAGGTCGGCGCCAGCCACATCGGCGACCGCCTGGAAGCCATCGGCAAGACCTGGAAAGCCTACGAGCAAGGCATGGGCACCCCGTGCAACACCAAGAACAACGTCGACAGCTACTACGAACCGGATGACGCGCCGTTCATCAACTACACCAACATCTCCGGCAATCCGACCCGCTGCGCGGCGCATCTGTTCGACACCACTCAGCTCACCACCGACCTGCAGTCGGCAGCTACTACGCCGAATTTTTCCTGGATAGCCGCCGACGACAACGCCGACGGCGAAGCCTCAGGCAACGGTTCCGCCAACAGCCTGCAGGTGCAAGACGGCTGGCTTAAGCAAACCTTGCAGCCGATCTTCGCATCGCCGGCATGGACCAGCCAGCGCTCGCTGCTGATCCTGACCTGGGATGAGTCCTCGGGCAGCGCCACCAACCACATCGGCGGCATCGTCTACGGTTCGCAAGGCCTGGTCGGCAGCGGTGCGCTCAGCACTGCCAGCTACAACCATTACAGCGCCGGCCGCACCATCGAAAGCGCACTCGGCATCAGCCCGCTGACCGCCAACGATACCTACGCCCAGCCGATCAACGACGCCTTCACGCCCAATGCAAAAGCCGCAGCCTCGTCGCTGAGCGCCGCCATGCCGAATGTGCAGCAGGGTGAAAACATCGCGTTCAACTTCAGCACCACGCTGGCCAACACCAATTCGTCCAACTGGGTCGGCATCTATCCCGCCGGCGCCAGCCCGGGCACCAACAGCTCGACGATGTGGCAGTACGTGGGCGCGCAAGGCGGCGTGACTGCGTTCAGCACGGCGTCGCTGGCGCCTGGGACTTATACGGCGTGGTATTTGTACAATGGCGGGTATACCAAGCTGGCTGGGCCGGCCACTTTCGTGGTTAGCCAGTAATCCTGTCTCATGGCCGTAGGAGGACAAGCATTTGCCAGAAACCTGGAAAGCTTGTGCAGGTCTGCGCCTCAGAAATGAGAACTAGCTGATACGCCATGCGTGCCGGCATGAAGAAGGAGGCGATTGTCGCCTCCTTCTTCTTCTTTTCACCCGCGAAATCGTGGCGGCCTGAGCAGCCATTCATCGACTGAGGCCTCCCTCAATCCCCCGCCTGATCCGGCCCTGGCTTCCTGCTCCTGCAGTTCTGACAAATTGCCTGATGTCGGAAAACCACAAACATATTAAAGATTGCAAGATTCTTGTCTTGTCATAATGTTTCTGTGGATAAATCTGATGCAATTTTGTAAAATCTGATGAATTTATTTGCAACATTTTCAAATGAGCAAGAGGCGGGACGCTTGTGTCAGCGTCAATCCGGGCGGTATCCGCGGATTCTCCTGGACCGATGCACTGGGTCGGATACCACTAGCGTTACGTGGGGCGGCATACAGCAGTTAAAAACTAAAACAGATTTCAGGGAGAAAAATGAAGAATATCGTTGTCGGCGTTGCACTCGTCTTGGCCATTAGTGGCTGTGCCATGGATAGTTCCTACAAATTTGCCAAGCTGAAAAAAAAGCATGAGGCTGAAATTCAATCAATCACGGGCGTAGAAATTTTCTATAGTCCGGAACAGATGATTGTTATGCAAACTGCGAACAACACGTCGAGCGATGTCATTGCAGTAGGCAGCCTGCTTGGTCCGGTGGGGACCTTGGCTGCCGGTGTGGGTGGCATTGCTCTTCAGCGTAAGGCAGCGAGTGATGTCGTGACGCGTACCGAGGAGTTTTCTCAGGCGGTGCACGAGGCTGCGACACAGCAAGATATGCATCTTGCATTCGCCAACAAATTGAAAAGCGCAATTGAAAGCACCGGGCGCGTCGTTAAAT
Organism: Collimonas pratensis; assembly: GCF_001584185.1. Lineage (GTDB taxonomy): Bacteria > Pseudomonadota > Gammaproteobacteria > Burkholderiales > Burkholderiaceae_D > Collimonas > Collimonas pratensis. Next base: position 1,408,830 of record NZ_CP013234.1, read on the forward strand.
TGACTGAAATAAAACGGCCTCCCGAAAAAAAATTGGGGATGCGTCCGGCAAAAGGCCAGTTGCCCTCATTTACGGTTAGCGAAGGGTATAGCCCCCTGTTATTGAGAATGACCGTGGCATACGGAGCAGCCGATCTCCTCAATGACTATCATCCCGTGCTCGTCACGGAATATGTGCTGATGAATCAAAAGGGCAACAGGGTTTTGCTAGGAAACACCTATACGTCGGTACCTGCCAAGCCGGCGTATGCGAGCTATCCGGAGCTGCTCAAGGATGCGCTCGGAGCACGGCAATCTGCGAAAGACATTTTGATCAGTACCTGGCCCGATCAGATTTCAAATTCCGTATTCGGCGTCAGCGCAGCGGTCGTGTCTAGTCACTGATCTTGAATGATGACGCGGCATGATGCAGCAGCAGTTTCGCTGCTTTCCAAAAAAATTGAATGAGCCGGTATCGGCTGCAAAAGACCCTGATGAAAAAACTACTCTTTATATTCAGTCTTCCGCTTTTACTGACAGCATGCGGCATCGGCAAATACAATGTCGCATACAGTGAGCCTAAGGATGGCGATCGTGCCAGAATCCGGGTAATCGTCCCAACGGTATTCAATGCCTATCGTGGAGTAACTGCCTTCCCGAATATGCAATGCCTGACCAAGAGGCCTGTCGGCAGCGGACACGTTGTAGGCAGCTATGCCATCGGTTTTGAAAACAATCTGAATGGACAAAAAATAGGTATTCCAGCCAGTACGTTTTCAGAAAAAAAAGGATATGTGAAGGCGGAAACCTACCTGTCTGCGAATCAGCCGGTAATGTTCACGTTCAGCAAACCTAATTCGACCAGTGAATCTCCAGCAGTCTCCGGCACCACGAGAATGATCACGATTTATCAGGATAGCTGCTTCGCAAGAGTGGTATTCGTGCCCCAGACAAATGCTGACTACGAATTGGTTTTTACATCCGAAACAAGCTGTCAGTTTGAACTGAACCGTTTGACAGTCGATCAGGGCGCGGTTTCAGCGGCCCCGGTCATTCAGCGCAACATTGAAATTTGCCATTAGCAAGCCGTTGAAAAAAAACTGTGCGCTGGCGAAGTTGGACGGGAATTCACGACGCGGCCAAGTCAGGTTCGATAGGGTCGTCTGCTGATTGATTTGAATGAAACGAGATTCCTATGTTCTCTACGCTCATTACCGTTTTTTTTCTTCACCTTGCCGCCATGATGACGCCCGGCGCCAACGTTCTGCTCATTTCGCAATTGGCAGCGAGTGACCGCTCTCGCAGTGCGGGTTTTGCTGCGTTGGGGTGACGGTTGGCGCGGGTATTTGGGCAAGCTGCGCCGTACTCGGGATCAATGCTATATTCCAGGCGTTTCCGTGGCTGAGACTGGCACTTCAGATCACCGGTGGTTTGTATCTTCTGTATGTCGCTAGTCGTTTATGGCGATCGGGTGGCGTAGCCTTGAATGGAAATGCGCCACATGTTTCCAGCGTGGCAGCATTCCGCCTGGGATTTTTGACGAATATCACGAATCCGAAATCTGCCTTGTTCTTCGGCAGCGTTTTTGCCGCTTCATTTCCCGCCACGCCGGGTCCGTTGCTTCAGGTGGCGGCGGTGGCAATGATAGTCATCAACGCCTTGCTCTGGCACTCCTTGCTCGCTTACTTTTTCTCTCGTAGGCGGATTCGAGCCGCTTACTCGCGAGCCAGTCGCATCAGTAACCGCATCGCCGCAGTTGCTGTCGGCGCCTTGGGGCTAAGTTTGCTGGTGGTTTCGCTGCGAGAAGCCAGGTCGTAGATCGCCATCCAATGGCTGGACGAATTTTGAGTCATGTCCATCATACAAACTCTATAAGCTTTTTTCCCGGCGGATTAAATGGCGGTCAATTCCTTAGTATCAGCATCATCATGAGAGAGTTGATCAAGACATGTGGTAGTGCCGCAGCCAGGAATGCTTTCCGAAACGATACTTGTCGCCAGACCAGATAGGCGCACGAAAAAACAAAGAAACTCCACACGGTGCCGAAGAACCACAAACGCCCGAATATGGCATGGAAGCAGCCCCAGCAAATCGCAGCGATGACTACCACCCAGATCCGGCGCAGCGATGAAGATGACAGTACCGTCAGCATGTAAGCCAGAATAAGCGTTTCAGCAATGGGTGCGAAAACGATGGCGCTGAAAACCGCGCCAGGTGTGGCAATTGTCCCGGACGGCGAAATCGAGGCAACGTCAACGCCAAAAAATATCAGTATCCATTGCACACTCTGAGCTAGCACAAGTGACGGTATGAGCGCTATTGGAAAAGATAACAAAACATAGCGCCAGAGCGGCATCGCAGGTGCTGAAAAAAGAAAGGATCGTAAACGAAGGATCATGTGTCTGATGTGTGATAGCGATTGATGGCCGAATCCAGGGGCAGACTTTGCAACGGACAGGCCTGCGCACTCAGTTACGGCAATGAGTCAACTCAAAGTTCTCGACACCTTCGTAAGAATTCATCATGTGCGCCAGCTCGGACATGGAGGTACCTTTCTTGCTATCGATCGCGATGGCGATGAAGTGCCATTTTGCATGCCGCTCGTGCGAGCTGATGGACAGCGAATCCTTGGCGATCTCGTAACCGTGCTCCAGAGCGATCTTGCGCAGAGCATTCTCATGCGGGATAAAGTTCTTTTCGAATTCAACCATGATGGCGACGCCGGCGCGGGACGGCAGCCAGTATTCAAGCTTGGCCACCCACACCATGCAGCTGGCGGATAGAACGGCGAGCGAGATGGCGGCGATGTAGAAGCCGACGCCGACCAGGACCCCGACCGCTGACGCCGCCCAGATCGAAGCTGCGGTCGTCAGTCCGCGGATATTCAAGCCTTCCTTCATGATTACGCCGGCGCCAAGAAAGCCGATGCCGGTGACTACCCCTTGCACTACCCGGGTCGGATCAGGATTGAGCGGCAAGCCTGCATGTCCGCCATACCAGAGCGCCGGGTAGCCGACGAACACGGTGAGCGCTGCCGACGCCATGCACACCAGGCCGTAGGTGCGCATGCCGGCGGCTCGTCCATGATAGGCGCGCTCGTAGCCGATCAGCATTCCCAGAAACAGGGCGCCAAGCAGGTTGAAAAAAATCAGGACATTCGCTGCAACGGCTGGGGCCGACCAATAGGTGGCCAATGAATCGACTGAAAGCATGTTCATGTATCTTCTTTTAGTTTTTTATAGTCCCCGAAGCTGAGGGGCAGTGCTCAGGTTCACGTGCGCACGGCAAACAGGTCAGTCCAGCATGCTCCCGGCTTCAATTGCCCAGGCTGGCTGGTCCCTCAAGCGCTCAAGCGTGCAAACCCTGATTCTATCAGGCGGATTGACCACCGGCAGTATACGCCCGCACCTGTCTTGATGAAAGCCAAAAGGCCGCGCCATTCCGGGCCGCGGCCGTACTGCCTGCCAGGTGGCAGGCGCTATCGGGTGCAAGACCCTATGGCTGGCACGCCGCCTGCGGCAACTGCGTGATCCAGGCGCGTATCATGTCGTCGCCTTCAGTGTGATTCACATGGCGTCCGATGACGGGCATCACAGCTTCGGTATCGGTGTGGGTAATACGGTAAGCCAGGATGGATTCGTCCGGCTTGCCGGGCTGGATATCGTACTGGTACGGCAGTCCGGGACCGGCATAGGCCAGGGGTTTTTTGCATACGCCCCATTTGCCGGATGCGCTAGCGTCGTTGACCACATTGAAGCCCAGGAACAGGCCGCTTTGCAATGCCTGTCCGGTGGTGCTATGGCAGTGGGCGCAGTTGACGTCCAGGTAGGCGCGCGCCCGTTCGGGCAGGGGTTGCGAGGCGTCGCTCCAATCGGCGTTCTTTGGCGTATTGTCCGCGCCTGGCAAGCCAGCCAGGAGCTTGAGATCCGCCAGGTTCACCAGCTGGTTTTTCGTGCCGTTGTTGTATTGGTATGTTTTGTTCATGTTGCGCGCCTTGGGACCGATAGGCAGGATCGCATTGCCGCCGGCGTTGGCGGTGGCATGGCATTGCTGGCAAGCTTGCGCGTTCGGCACGGAATACTTGAATTGCTCGCGCGAGTTGTCGGCGGCAAGCAGTTCTACCTGGACGTTGGCGCCACCGGTCTTGAGCTTGGCGTCCTTCTGGTCGTCATTCCAGACATAGGGCAGGCCAGCCCAGCTGCCGTCAGCCTGGCGCACCAGGACCCGGGTTTCGATCAAACGGTTTTGCGTGAGATCGACGCTTTCACCCTGAGTGGTCTGGTGGCCGATGCGTTGCGCGCCGATGAAGGCCGGGTCGCTGGAGGCGGCTTTCGGATAGTAGAAGGTTTTCATGATCACCGAGCCGACCGGGAAATCGAAGGTGGTGTCAGCGTTGTAGGCGATCTGTTTGCCCTGCGGGACGTAGATGGCGCGGAATTTGAAAGTGTAGTCGGAGAAAAGGCTTGAGTTCAAATCGTAGGGCACAGCGCCGGCATTCAGTTTCAAGGTCTGGCCGTCGGACAGCAGGAACTGCCAGGAAGATAGATTGGCCGGAGCAGTGTATTTGTCAAATACCTTGATCGATCCGGTATCAACGGCAGGCGAGTCGCTGCTGCCGCCGCCACCGCAACTGACCAACAGGACAGACGCAGTCAGCAAGGCTGCAGCAAACAGCAGGGGGTGTTTCAGGGTGCGTGTGATTTTCATGCGTATTCTCCGTGCTTGCGCAGCTGCTGCGCGTATGGATACTGTGGTTTTTTTCCCGAAAATCGCCAGATTTCCCGGTGATTTATCTGAGCCAGATTGGCGCCAAGGCAGTCGCTTGCCCGGGCGCGCCGATTCAGAAAATCGGCATGTCAGGAATGGCAGGCAAGCTGAGGGTGCAGTTCATGCGCGCGGGGAACGGGAAGTTCGGCGCTTGTGCGGATCCGCTTAGCAAGCCCCGCAGATTCAGGTCCATGCTTTCATAAGACAGCAAGCCGTCGATGAAGGGCGTATCAAGAGTGTTGCCTTTGACGCAGACGGCAAATTCCGGCTTGAGCACGCCGCCGCTGCCATCGCTGGCAGTGCCGCTGCCTTTGCTCGGATCGGTGTCGACGATGCCGTCCCAGATGCCGTAGGCCAGCTGCTGGGGCTGAGCGAAGGATTTGAGCTGTGCAAACAAGCCATCCACGACGGGCTTGAGCTGATTCGGATCGGCGAAGGCGCCGCCCGGCGCATAGCCCGATTTGGAGATGGTGTTGTCGTGCGCGTAGACGCTGTGCACATAGGGTTCGTACAAGGGATCGTTAAAGGCGATGCCGGTTGCCTGGAAGCTGATCGCCAGGATGCTGGTGGTTTTGTGGTCTTCGATCAGGTTGTTCAGGATCTCGGTGTTGTCGGCAGCCAGCACCATCACTGCGGTCCCGGGCGGCACGGCGGTGACGTAGCCGGTAGCATTCGCGGCAACGGGCGTGTTGTTGCGATAGATGTGATTGTTCTGCACCTTGGCGTTTGCGCCCTTTTTGATGACGTAGGCGGTGCCCGGCAAGGAGAAAACCAGGATGCCACCGGTGTTGTCGTGGATATCGTTGTTTTCGACAATGGCATTGTCAGAGTTTTCGATTTCGACGCCAGCGACATTCAGATAGGCTTCATTTTTTTGCACACGGATATTCTCCGATTGCCCCACATACACCCCGGCATCGCGGGTGCCGACGATCTTGCTGTTCTTGACGATCACGCCTTGGCAATTGACGGGATACAAGCCATACGCCATCTGCGAAGTATGGATCGGATCGTTAGTCCATTCCGCCCGCAGGCCATCCATCGTCACGTTCGACGAAGCGGAAACAAACACGCCATTCCCGACCGCATCTTCCACCGCAAAATTGGTCAGCGTGATGCCCTTGACGTTAAAGGCCTGGAAGCCGTTTTTCGACGAAGCGCCGGCAAACGACAAGATCGTGTCCTTGGTCGGATCGCTGCCGTTGCCTTGGCCGCTGATCGTGACGGCGTCGGTGTTCATGGTCAGCGGGCCGTCGAACTTGAATTTTCCTGCAGGCAGGATGATGGTGCTGCCGGGTTTGACCTGGAACAGGATATTGCTCATATCGCTGTCGTTCATCTGGGCAGCGCTCACCTTGACGGTACTGCTCGCGCTATCGGGCGCGGGCGCGACATTGCGGCTGATCCCGCCATCGCCGCAGGCGGCGAGGGCTGTGATTATCGCCGCTGTCATGAGGCGCGAACGGAACTGGAATTGCATCATTAATAGTCTCCCTATTTTTTAACGAGGACGGCGCTGCGTCATTGTTTTTTTACTTTGTCGTTATTAAAGCCTTGATTTCCAGCAATATCCAATGCATTCTTTAAGGCCATGCGATGCATTGTTTGCATCGGCCGTGCAAATAAAAATAATCAGAGACATGGAATCCAGAAAATTACAACACATGCTCGCCTTGGCGGCAGAGGGTAGTTTTGCCCGCGCCGCCGAGCGTTCACACCTGTCGCAGTCGGCGTTTTCACGCAGCATCCAGGCGCTGGAAAAAGAGCTGGACCTGGTACTGTTTGAACGCACCCCGAAGGCCGTCCTGCTGACCAGCTCCGGCCGGGTAGTGGCGCGTCACGCGCAGAATCTGTTATCCGACACGCGCGCATTCATGCGCGATGTGGACTTGCTGAAGGGTGGGGAGTACGGTGAAATTTCCTTCGGGCTGAGCTCATTCCCGTCAGGGATCCTGTTACCGTCGCTGCTGACGCAATTCATGGAAACGCATCCAAAGATCAGCGTCCGCACCTATGTGGCCGGCGCCGACCAGCTATTGCGGCAGCTGCAGGCAGAGCAGATCGATTTTTTTGTGGCAGACGTGCGTGGCCTACGGCAGCAGGCAGATTTTACGACGCGCTGGCTGGATAAAGAGGATGCCGGATTTTTCGTGCGCCCCGATCATCCGCTCTGCGCGCAGCCTACGACGACGGTGAGTGCGCTGTTGCAGTATCACCTTGCCTTACCCAGCATACCGACAATGCTGGAAGAGCGGGCCTGGAATAAATTGGGACTGAGCGCGCAAGAATACGTCAAGCTGATCTGCGACGATGTCACGATCCTCAAACGCATAGCCCAGAATAGCGATGCCTGTCTTTTTTCCACCGAGTTTGTCTTGCGCGAAGAACTGGCGCTCGGCCAGCTGCGCCCTTTGCATGTGGTCGATTTACCGCCGATGAACGTGCATTTCGGGATCGTCCGGATGCGTGCGCGCAGCATTGCCTTGGTGTCGAATTTACTGGAACAGATGATTGTCGATAAGATGGCTTTGCTTTGTTCTACTTCCCGGCAGAAAAAAACAGACGGTGAGGTTGGGCGGACAAGGAAGGCCAGTAGGTAAGAGAGATCGCCTGTCCCATTGACTTGTTGAGAACGATGCAAAGATAGCTAAACTTGCTGACCGCTCTCCTCGGACAGAATATTAAAATGCGTGTCGCCATTTCAATCCGAAAGGTAGCAACGGAGGTGCGAAGACAAAGTGTAGTACACGTCTTCTGCTATACCCGGACGCTTTGAATGATGCGTGTAGCAATAGCGGCTTCATCAGCATTGCACCGCCGCGTTCGACAGGACACAAGGTTTCGCCAATCCGATCTCGTTCGGCTAATGCCGCCTGGCTAGTGAGCCGGCCAGTTTTGTGAGAGCCGGCGACGACGCGCAGCGGTCCGTCATTCAGCCCGCATTCGTCGATATGAAATCTTATTGCAACTATCTCCTGAAGAACGCTATCCGGCGGCTGGACGAAAATGGAGCCTTCTTTTTCGGACCATCCTGTCAACGCAGGATGTGCGATCCTTTCTTTGACCGTTATGCTCAGATCCTGATGAACGGGGACGAGCCAGTTTTGATTTTGCGATTTTTCAAATAGGGTGCATTGTACGGCGACAGTTGCCGCTGAAAGAAACGGTGCAATGAGTTGGTGCTCGCGAATTAATTTAGCTAGATTCACACACCATGAATGCTCAATTAAATTTCGAGTTCCGACTCCGTCCTGTTTGAGTTTTGAAATTGTAGTGTCGAGTTGAGCACAGAACTCATCTCCCAATAGCGGACCGGTAACCAGGAATCCGTTCTCGTCAACTATGTTTGCGACAATGCCGGCGCTGCCAAGTACGGAGCTAACGGCGCCTGATTCTGTGAGTTCAATCATGCTTCCCTCTAAACCTGACTTTTTATTTTCGACATAACGGATACTCGCAGGGGAGATCTATCTTTGTTCCCGAGGCCGGACTTGAACCGGCACACCGCTACGAGCGGGAGATTATAAGTCTCTTAGACATGGTTTCGGGAGCATTGGTCTACAAACCAGCAATAGTTACAGGCATTGCAGCGTTTTTTTCTTCGACAAACTTGACATGCAAAGGCTAGGGTGGAATCTTGCAATGACACATAGCACGCTTCACCTTTCCGATTTATTAGCAAATTGCTCCAGCAAGCCCTTCGGATTAAGAGTCCGTTGCTCCATTAAATAAATCGTGCTAAATTTTGGCTCAATTGAGCTAAAATATGGCTCATGAGTAAAATCAGCGATGCACTTTTCTCCAAGGCAACCAAGGCAGTCCTGGTCAGCGTCTTCGCGCAACCGGGGGGCGTGCATCTGCGCGCGCTCATGAGTCAAACCGGACTAGGCTCGGCATCGGCCCAGCGCGAGTTGGGTAAGCTGACGGAGGCGGGGCTATTAATCCGGCAAGAGCTCGGGAAGGTGATTCTCTACAAGGCGAATGTGGACTCGCCAATTTTTCAAGAGTTGAGCGCGATCATCCGCAAGATCGAAGGCCCGGAACACGTTTTGAAAGAGATGCTGTTGCCGTTTGAGAGCCGCATCGAATCGGCTTTCATCTACGGTTCGGTCGCCAGGAATGAGGACACTGCATTCAGCGATATCGATTTGTTCGTGCTTGCGGATGACATCGGTAGTGCGGATCTGTATCTCGCGCTAGTCGAGGCTGAAACAAAGTTAAGCCGAAAGATAGGGATTACGGTCTATCGTCCAAAGGAATACAAGAGGAAACTGGAAGGGAAAAATCATTTCCTCATTTCCGTCATGGACGGACCCAAGATCCAGTTGATCGGCAAGCCTGATGAGCAAGGCGCAACTCGATAATCTCGTGAAAATTGGGCAGCTCAAGATCGAGCCTTTTGCCCAATCTGAGTTTGATGCCTACATTCGCAGCGGCAAAGAACGATTGCAGGATGCCGCCTCGCGCGGAATATCTCCGTCAGGAAAATTCTTGCTTGGATATGCCGCGGCCTACGCATTTTCTTTGGCTGCATTGCGAAGACTTGGCTATCGTCCTGCCAACCGCTATGTCGTATTTCAATGTTTGCCGCACACCTTGGGTGTCGGAGTAGAGGTCTGGCGCGTGCTGGCCGATGCGCACGATGTGCGGAATGGTCTGGAGTACGAGGGCAGCGACGAGGTGACGGAGGATCTGACTGAGCAAGTCATCCGATGTGCGAAGGTGCTGGGAAAAATGCTGTGATTTCACGCCTCGGCAAATATTCAATTTGGTGCTAGCACGCAGAGGAGCTTAGTTAGCTTGCCTTCTCGTAAGTGCCTCGAGGTCCGCATTGTCGATCTCCCACATCAGTCCAGGCTTGCCCGCATTATTTTTTATGTCTGATGCGATAAATGCGCCAACAATCCCGGCGCCTATACCGCCACCGATTCCCGCCTGAATCGGTGATGTTCCAACTGTTGAATTAGTAACTACAGGCAGATTGGTAGCAGATGTCTGATTCGACAATTCAGCTGCGGTGGCAGAAATTCCAGGCGATCCGGAAGAAGCCGTTTTGCCTAAGACCGAAAGCGCGGCGTCACAGGTTTTATATGCTATCTCATCAACATAGAGGTATCTGTACAGGCGTAGCTTTTCTTGAGGATTTTTGGGCACCCACAAGCCGCCCGACCATACGTAGCATGCGTGTGCCATTTCCACCATTACAGAGAATTTGGGGCCTTTAAACAAAGTGCCTTTGTCATTTTCTGATTCAGCGGTGTATGTACCCTTTGCTAGCGCATATTCAGACTTGTAAGATTCTAAAGGTACAAATTTCTGCTTTCCAACAAGATTATCTGCAAGGGTAAATGATTTTGATGTACTTACAGGTTTGATGTCGCTAATGCTAGGGGGGAGGTTCACGCACCCTACCAATGACTGACTGATTGCTACAAGGATTGCAAATTTTTTGGCGTTGTTCATGTTCTGGGCGGCGTTGTAAATCAAAATAATCGGATGAAATTAGGGTACGTTCCAACCGGGACCGGAAACTAAAGGCGCGTTTAGAAGTGACCGTAGTTCGGTTGAAGAGTCTTCAATCTTTGTCACTGGATATTAACTATGCAAAGAAATAGCGTTGTCGATACTACATTTCTTTTGGGAAGAAATCTATACAATAAGAAACAATGTGAAATATTGAGTTGCGTGCTGTCGATGCGATCCAAGGCAGCGGTGGATCGGACGTGTGAGCGTTAGTTTCCAGAGCGTTTGATATTCTCGGGACGTCAGGAAATGTAGCTGCAGTAAGAAGGTGTAAATAGTTGTCGCGAATTGGAACGGGCGGACTACAGTGAATCCGTCTCCTCCAACTCTCCCTAAGTTTTGGACTCACCCCGCTGCCGTAAGGTTAGTGGGCTTTTTTTCGCCCAAAGCAAAAGCCCCTGAACGTTTGCAGCGTCAGGGGCTTTTTATTTCCACTCTCTATCGATGGTAGAAAGCAGAACATAGATGAAGCTTACGAAAATGAATGTGACCGGTCAACTAGATTCGCAAGGTGCAGAGAAATTTGCATCGAGAATTGGCGTCTCCTACATTATTGCGGCGATTGGTGCTGCGTCGGCTGTGGTAAGGCGCTTAGACGTTATGAAGTCGGCTCGTGACCTTATGCAGAATAGCGGGCCACTGATCCATACCGAGGTAACAAAAGCAATGGGCGGTAGTTGGGAAAAAGTGCAGTCACTACGCCAAGCTCGTAACGACTCTGCATTTTTTATGAAACCTTAAACGTGTACTTTTCCTGTAAATAGCAGAGATTCAAAAAATGACCACAACAACCGCGCCAAGTTGGCTTCAAGGCCACCAGCCAGGAACAAAAGACCATCAATGGAAAAAAGGGCAGTCTGGAAATTATCGCGGTCGTCCCAAAGGAACGCCAAACAAAAAGACGCAGATTTCAGAGGCGTTGATGGATGACGGTGCTGCTATAGCCCGCGTGGTCATTGACGCTGCCCTTGGAGGCGATATGACCGCAGCCAATATCGTCCTCAGTCGTATCCAGCCCGTTCTGCGTGCACGGGCGGAGCGAGTGCAATTTGACCTTGACCCTAATGGGCCGCTAACGCAACAGGCTCAGCAAATTCTTTGTGCTGTTTCTGTCGGTGATATCGATCCAGAAACTGGCAAGCTCCTTATCGACAGTATTAGCTCGTTTTCAAAATTAAAAGAAGTTGATGAGCTAGCTGCACGGTTGGGAAGTGTTGAGGCAGTATTAAACCGGCAAAGCGAAAACGCTGCACTTGCCGCCGCAGAGATTGCTATGCTTGAAGCGAGGGGAGCGAATGGACACTATCCGTCTTAAGAAAGATTCAGAGATCATTTTCACTTTGCAGGCGGTCAGAGCCGAGTATCAACTATTTGCAGCAAAGGGCGTGGCAGATCCAGAGGCCTATCTAATTTATTATTTTGGAATGGCCGTGAAGTTGGTTCGTAACGGGAATGAATCAGCCGCAGAACTGTATGCTCGCGTCATGGCCGTGGTCAACGACCTGCGGTTAGATCGCTTGAAAAAATATGGATGCCTGCCTGGTGGACCACCGCTTGGTCCTGCCGAAGTTTTTGCCTTGGATAAAGTTATGAATAAACGAACGCTTGAGCGCCTCGCCCATGTTGAAAAGGATGTCCAATTTGCGAGCAAACCGCCTTTGCATGGTCGAGATGCGGTGGTTCAAGAGCTACTTCGCATAGGTACTACCGATGCCAACGTCAATGTACGGCTCGCCGCATTATGCAAGCTGTTCGATATGCTCGAAATGGCCGCGCCGAAGCGTGTCGGCACGACTGCCACTAACCACATGCTCGTGCCTATGATAGCTGCGCTGGATGATTGGGAGTTGGCGGCAGAGGCGTCACAAATGCAGCTACGTGACGCCCTTTACGTATCGATTGACGTTGAGACCGGAAATGTGCTGCCAGATTCCAACGATGTAACCCATCTCTATAAGTCCACTGCTTTCAAACTTGGAACTGAAGTAAAACAGCTCCCGCCATCACTATTTTGATGCATCTGGCGGGAGTTGTACTATTTAGTTGAGGCAGGTTTTAATTTTATGGGCGACAGTTTCAAGGGATGCGTACACATCTTGTGATCTAGCACCTGGCCAAACACCAACTGGATTGAAGCCATCATTTGTAGCGGCTCCGGTGTCTTGCTGTGCACGCGTGATGTTGAAAAATACCAGCGTGATTTTGTTGTTAGCGACAGCAGATTTTGCCTCGTACTTTACAAAGTCTTTTATCGGGATGAGAGATTGTGTAACAGATACCGTAGTGCCATTAGCAATCAGAGTTGAGCTGTTTTCATCGAGATACTTGAACACGTTTTTTCCAGAGACGGTTTGCATGTGGTTGGTCTGATAGTAATTTTTCGTATAAGCACCTACGAATGAACCAGATGCATCGCGCAGGCTTACATCGTTATTCGTTACGTTTTCAGCCACACATAACTTGAGCTTTGAAAAATCTGGAGTGCCTTGCGCATCGTAAGAAAAATCCACTTTGTCAATGTACGATCCGTTTGAACCACTTTGAGTTACTGCCACGTTGCTTGGCAACGGTACTTGCGAAGCGCAGCCTGAGAGAATTCCTAGCGCGAATATTGCCAGTAGTTTTTTTACGTTCTTTTTCATTTCTCATCCCTTTTTAAAGTGAACATACATACAACAAATTTTATTATACGTGACTATAGGCCGTGGACTATAGGCCGCATTAAAACGAAATTCGCTGCATGGCGAATTCACAAATATCCAACATTGCTCCAATTTTTGGCGAGATTCTTCGGTGTCACAGGGCAGAGCAGGGCATCTCACAGGAGGAACTAGCCTTTCGTGCTGGGATAGACAGAACATTTGTGTCTCGCCTTGAACGCGGCCTTAAGCAACCGACGCTCACCACATTGATTGGGCTTGCTGGTGCATTGGGGTTTTCCGCCGCCGACCTAGTTCGGGAAACTGAGGAGCGGTATTTGCACGGGAGTTCCTCAAACTTGGGCGACAAGACCTAGAGTGTGTGACACTTCTTGCTCAGAAATACAACTATAAATTGCCGAGGCACGACAAGACGTGATGACAATATTTGACGACATTGAACGGACATTGGAAGGTGGAACGCAATATGGTTGGGCCGATTTTGAGTACTTGAATCTGTCAAATAGACCTGAAGCTGCCAGAGTGCGTGAATTCCTATGCAATTGCTTAGAGCATTATCCTGTCGAACATCGCAATGAGTTGATTAAACGCATGAGAGCGTCAGATATTCAATTTGCCTCAGCTACGTTTGAACTTATTCTTCACGAGATGTTTGTCCGCCTTGGTTGGTCTGTGACGGTTCACCCGGAAATACTAGATGGGAATGGGCGCCTACCTGATTTTTTAGTGTGTTCGACGGATGGCGAGAGCTTCTATGTCGAGGCGGCCTTGGCCAGGCAATATAGCCAGCAGGAGCTAGCCGCTGAAAAGCGAAAAAATCAGATTTTGAAAGTTATTGATAATTTTCCTTCACCGAATTTCTTACTTCAAATAGATCCAGATGGTAGCCCTCGCAGTAATGTTCCAGGCAAAAAATTGCGACATGCTTTACGGACATGGCTGAATAAACTTGATGTTAATAGCGTTGAAGCGGAATATCTGGCAGGTAAGGCATTACCTCAGATGATTTTTGAGCACGATGGATGGCACATTACTTTTGGGGCAATTCCCCGACGCGCCGACAGGCGCGACGGAGGTCGTCGAACTATTGGGATATTAGGTTTCGGGGTTCGCTCAATAGATATCAGGGATTCCATTAAGTCAGTTGCGAAGTTTAAGAATGGTCGATATGGGGAGTTGGATTTCCCATTAGTTGTCGCGATTAACATTGAGCAGCACGCGGTGGACGTGAGTCAGGAACGGGATGCTCTCTTTGGTCAATTGCAGTTGTGGATAGCTCGCAATGAGGGTGTCGGCGCGGTGCAGGAGTATGCGCGCTTGCCGGATGGAGTATGGAATGGGCCTGACGGTCCTCAATGTACTAGGCTAAGCGGCGTATGGCTTTTCCGTTCGCTCGATGCGTGGCATTTCGCAGCCCGTGGCTCAAATATGTTGTATGAGAATCCGCGACCGGCGCACAAATTACCCAGCGCTAGTCGCATATTTACGCACGCTGTTGTTGAAGACGGCAAATTGGTCGAACGACCCGGTGTATCACTGAATGAGCTATTTGGTTTAACGAAGGAGTGGCCTGAGGAGTGAGTGCCGAGCCTCTCGACTGCGGCCACGAGGTAGACCAAGGGGCGGGGCTTACAAAGCGCTTACACAAGCCGTAAACAGAAAAGGGCCAGCATGTAGCTGGCCCTTATGTATTCTGGCTCCCCGACCTGGACTCGAACCAGGGACCTGCGGATTAACAGTCCGTCGCTCTACCAACTGAGCTATCAGGGAATTGAAAGAAGCAGAATTATAGTCTTGAATCAGCTGCGTTGTCAAAGCTTTTTCTAAACTTTTCTACGTCTCCCGAAGCATTTGTTGCAACTGCTTCGGGACCCGAATATTACAGGACTTTTGCGATTGCGGCGACAACATTATCAATATTTTTCGAATTCAGCGCGGCGACGCAGATGCGGCCTGTGTCTACGGCGTAGATCGAGAATTCGTCGCGCAGGCGTTCCACCTGGGCCTTGGTCAGGCCGGAGTAGGAAAACATGCCGCGCTGCTTGATGACGAAGTCGAAGTCGTGGCCTGGGGCTTGTTCCTTCAGTTTCTTGACCAGCAGCTGGCGCATTTCGCGGATGCGCAGGCGCATGCCGGCCAGTTCTTCTTCCCACAGCTTGCGCAGCTCTGGCGAGGCCAGGGCAGTGGCGACTACCTGGCCGCCGTGGATCGGCGGGTTGGAGTAGTTGGTGCGTACCACGCGCTTGAGTTGCGACAGTACGCGGCCGGCTTCTTCCTTGCTGGCGGCGACGATGCTCAGGGCGCCGACGCGTTCGCCGTACAGCGAGAACGATTTCGAGAACGAGTTCGATACGAATACCGGGCCGCCGGCTTCGGTGAAGCGGCGCACTACCTGGCCGTCGGCTTCGATGCCGTCGCCGAAGCCTTGGTAGGCCATGTCGAGGAAAGGCACCAGGCCGCGCTGGGTCACTACTTCGATGACCTGGGTCCATTCGGCGTCGCTCAGGTCGGCGCCGGTCGGGTTGTGGCAGCAGGCGTGCAGCAGCACCACGGAGCCGCTTGGCATGGCTTTCAGCGCGTCCAACATGCCGCTGAAGTTGACGCCGCGGGTGCTTGGGTCGTAGTAGGGATAGTTGTTGACGGTGAAGCCGGCCGATTCAAACAGCGCGCGGTGGTTTTCCCAGCTCGGGTCGCTGATCCAGACTTGGGTGTTGTCGGCGCTGAAGCGCTTGAGGAAGTCGGCGCCCAGTTTCAATGCGCCGGTGCCGCCGATGGCTTGCACGGTGATCGCACGTTTCTCTTGCACGACGGCGCTGTCGGCCCCAAATACCAGTTCTTGCACAGCCTTGTCGTAGGCGGCCAGGCCTTCGATCGGCAGATAGGTGCGCGGCGACAGTTTTTCGATCAGTTGGGCTTCCGCTTTTTGCACGCACTCCAGCAGCGGCACCTTGCCGTTATCATCGTAGTAGACGCCGACGCCGAGGTTGGTTTTGCCTGGGTTCTGATCCGCATTGAAACCTTCGGTAATGCCCAGGATGGGATCGCGTGGCGCCATTTCGATGGCGGTGAAGAGGGAGGCTGAAAGAGGTGCGTTCATCGTGATAACATGAAAAGTTGGCTGCAAAGCGTTTCTTGTAGCCGGGTTGAATGCTGTGCCGGGTCATGGATACATCGCTGATCGGCGCGGATTTTACTACCGTCTATTTTACCAAAGGTCGAGGCCCATGGCTGACATATCACAGGTTTCCAGTACCGTCGACGAGTCCAAAATCGTCACTTTTCCTGATTCGCCCTATAAATTGTTCCAGCCCTTCCAGCCGGCCGGCGACCAGCCTGCGGCCATCGACAAGCTGGCGGAAGGGGTGACGGACGGCTTGTTTTACCAGACTTTGCTCGGGGTGACCGGCTCCGGCAAGACTTATACGATGGCTAACGTCATTGCCCGCATGGGGCGGCCGGCCATCATCTTTGCGCCCAACAAGACACTGGCGGCGCAGCTGTACAGCGAGTTCCGCGAGTTCTTCCCGCACAACGCGGTGGAATACTTCGTCAGCTACTACGATTACTACCAGCCGGAAGCGTATGTGCCGCAGCGCGACTTGTTCATCGAGAAAGATTCCTCGATCAACGAGCACATCGAGCAGATGCGGCTGTCCTGCACCAAATCGCTGATGGAGCGGCGCGATGTGGTCATTGTGGCAACGGTGTCGGCCATCTACGGTATCGGTAATCCCAACGAATACCACCAGATGATCCTGACCTTGCGCGCCAAGGACAAGGTCAGCCAGCGCGATGTGATAGCGCGCCTGATCCAGATGCAGTACACGCGCAACGAGATCGATTTCGGCCGCGGCACCTTCCGCGTGCGCGGCGACACCATCGACGTCTTTCCGGCCGAGCATGCCGAACTGGCCCTACGCATCGAGATGTTCGACGATGAAATCGACAACTTGCAGCTGTTCGATCCGCTCACCGGCCGCGTGCGCCAGAAGATTCCGCGCTTCACGGTCTATCCGGGTTCGCACTATGTGACGCCGCGCGCGACCGTGTTGCGTGCCATCGACACCATCAAGGAAGAGCTGCGCGACCGCCTGGAATTTTTCCGTAAGGAAAATAAATTGATCGAAGAGCAGCGTATCGAGCAGCGCACCCGTTTCGACCTGGAAATGATGCAGGAAATCGGTTTCACCAAGGGTATCGAAAACTATTCGCGCCACCTGAGCGGCGCCTTGCCGGGCGAACCGCCGCCGACCCTGGTCGACTATTTGCCGCCGGATGCCCTGATGTTCCTGGACGAGTCGCACGTGTTGATCGGCCAGCTGAACGCCATGTACAACGGTGACCGTTCGCGCAAGACCAACCTGGTGGATTACGGTTTCCGTCTACCGTCGGCGCTGGACAACCGGCCGCTGCGTTTCGATGAATTCGAAGGCAAGATGCGGCAGACGATTTTCGTTTCAGCCACGCCGGCCGATTACGAAAAGCAGCATGCCGACCAGGTGGTGGAGCAGGTGGTGCGGCCGACCGGCCTGATCGATCCTGCGATCGAAGTGCGGCCGGCCTTGAGCCAGGTCGACGACCTGATGAGCGAGGCCACTGCCCGCATCAAGAAGAACGAGCGCGTGCTGGTGACTACGCTGACCAAGCGCATGGCCGAGCAGCTGACCGAATTCCTGAGCGATAACGGCATCAAGGTGCGCTATCTGCACAGCGATATCGAAACCGTCGAGCGGGTCGAGATCATCCGCGACCTGCGCCTGGGAACCTTCGATGTGCTGGTTGGGATCAACCTGCTGCGCGAAGGCCTGGACATTCCGGAAGTGTCGCTGGTGGCGATCCTGGATGCCGACAAGGAAGGCTTCCTGCGTTCCGAGCGCAGCCTGATCCAGACCATCGGCCGCGCTGCCCGTAACCTCAACGGCAAGGCGATCCTGTATGCCGATCGCATGACCGATTCGATGCGCCGCGCGATCGATGAAACCGAGCGCCGCCGCAACAAGCAGATTGCCTTCAATACCGCCAACGGCATCACGCCGGTCGGCATCAGCAAGCAGATCCGGGAGCTGATCGACGGCGTCTACAGCCCGCAGGAAGCGCGCGAAGAGCTGCATGCGGCGCAGGACCAGGCCAAGTACGAGGCGATGAGCGAGAAACAGGTGAGCAAGGAAATCAAGCGCCTGGAAAAGCAGATGGTCGATCATGCCAAGAACCTGGAGTTCGAAAAGGCCGCGCAGGTGCGCGATCAGCTGCATGTGCTGAAGCAGCAGCTGTTTGGCGCGCCGGGGGCGGACAATATTGTTATGTAGTTGCAGCGGCTTTAAGTAGGCACGAGCTCGTTCAGCCAAGACTTGAGATGTGTCGTCCCCGCGAACGCGGGGACCCATGTTAGTTGCTGCAACATGGATTCCCGCGTTCGCGGGAATGACGGGGTCGCCTAGACCGGGGCGCGCAGCTGGGGTCGCCTAGACCGGGGCGCGTAGCTGTGGCCGGCGAGGTAGGAGCGCGCAGCTGGGGGTGTCTAGACCGAGTCTCCCAGGCGGCGCAGTTGTTGAGGGCAAGTGATTGCTTTGTGCATTTAAACTGTATTTTTAATAGCTTATGACTGATTTTCTACCTGCTTCAATCCGTGACGCTTTACGAGGCGTTCACCCCTCCTGGCTCGCCATCCTGGAAGCCGGCCTGCGCGCCGTGGCGCAAGCCAATCCAGCTTATTTGCAGGATCTGGCCGTAGCCGATTACCTGCCGACCGAAGGCCGCATGTTCGCCGCCTTCACCCAGCCGCTGCAGGCGGTGCGCTATGTGCTGGTAGGCGAGGGGCCTTATCCGCGCGCTGCCAGCGCCACCGGCGTATGTTTCATGGATGGTGCGGTCGGCTCTTTGTGGTCGGAGAAGGGTTTGTCGAAGCAGGTCAATCGCGCCACCTCGCTGCGCAACTTCATGAAGATGTTGCTGGTGGCCGATGGCCAGTTGGCCATCGAAAGCACCACCGGCGATGCCATGTCCGGCGTCGCCCACAAAGCACAGCTGCCCGGCTCGCCGGCGATCCAGCTGCTGGCGGACTTGCAGGACAATATGGTGGGGCAGGGCTTCCTGCTGCTGAATGCGTCGCTGGTGTTCCGTGCCGACGTGCCGCCGGTGAAGGACGCCAAAGGCTGGCAGCCCTTCATGCAGGCGGTGCTGCAGGGCTTGGCGGATGCTGCGGAAGAGCGTGGCGCGGCGCTGCCGACGCTGGTGCTGTGGGGGAAGATCGCCGAGCAGCTGAATGCCTATGCGGTCACTGCGCGTTTTCCGAAGGCGGTCGCCGAGCATCCTTATAATCTCAGCTTTATCGGCAACGCCGGCATGCAAGCCCTGTTCGGGCCGATGCAGTTGTTGAAGCGCGCGTAGTAGGCGCGCGTTCCTGGCCCGGGATGGTCCGGGCCAAGTCATCAAATCAAATTAAATCGATTGTTCAGACTTACCGGAGGCGCTATCGCGCAAGAGGTAGGGTGGGCACGCTTTTGTGCCCACGCTGTGTCGGTATCCGCGTGGGCACAAAAGCGTGCCCACCCTACACACGAAAGTATTTTTTCACCCATAGAAAAGTCTGATGAATCATTAAATCAGGCTCATCTGGCGCAGGTCGGTTTCGGCCTGGGTCGGCGTCTTGTCGGCATCCGGCTCGGCTTCCGCTTCGGGCGCAAAGTCGAACTCCGGCGCGGCCGGCGCCTTTTTCGGCGCGGGAGCAGGCGCCGGCTTGACCCGCTTGCTGCTGACCGCGGCGCTGGAGAGCCAGCGCTTCAGCATGTCGTCGAACAGCGCCAGCATCCCTTCCGGCACTTCCTGGGTATACGCCTGGCGGATCACGATGCCGTCCCACATCGCGGTCAGCAGCAGCGCCGCCTGCTGGGCATCCAGCGCAGTATCGATCTGGCCGCGTTCCTGGGCGGTGCGCAGCATGTCTGCCAGGCCGTCCACCCATTCCGTCTCCGCCTTCTTGATCACCGCGCCGACGCGCTTGTTGCGCAAGCCTTCGGCATAGATTTCCGTCATCAGGCCGGCATCGCTGATCGCTGCGTAACGCTGGGCGAACGCGCGGGTGATGGCGGACAGGGTTTGCGGCAGGTCGTCGGTATCGTGGAATTCCGACAGCATGGTGCGCGCCTGGCGCCGCTCGTCCTCGGCCATGGCGGCGATGATGGCATCCTTGCTGGTGAAATAGCGGTAGACGGCGCCCGGTCCCAGGCCTACTTCGGCGCAGATTTCCTGCATCGAGGTCTGGTGAAAGCCGTTCTTGCGGAAACACTTGCCGGCGGACTTCAGGATGTCGACGCGCTTCTGGTCGGCTCGCTGGGTCGGGGATTGCGGTGTCTTGGATTTGCGGATGGCCATGCTAAACGTATCGAATAGGACTGTGCGGGAGGGTCGACATTATAGGTTTAAGCGTCGCATCCTTGCATAAATTTTTTGCAGGAAACGGTTTTTCCCTGCCTCTGCCCTATAAGGAATGCCTTATTTCCACCCCCGGCGGAGGCTTTCCGGCATACCCTGTTTTTCTGTGGTTGATTAAATGACAATCGCCTTGAAAGCCATGACTGGCGCGGGATTTCAGGAATCGGGCAATACCTGACGGATTCACTCAAGTTTGGTATACTGTCGTAACACTTCGCTTTTCCTGATCGGGAAGGCGCAGATAGATAGGTTTAAGAGCGGAGATTACATGCGTCTGACTACAAAAGGCCGGTTTGCGGTAACTGCGATGATCGATTTGGCATTGCGCCAGGGCAAGGGTCCTGTGACTTTGTCCGCCATCAGCGAGCGGCAAGAGATTTCCTTATCGTATCTGGAACAATTGTTCGGTAAGTTGCGCCGTCACCAGATTGTTGAATCCGTGCGCGGGCCAGGCGGCGGATACAACCTGGCGCGCAAGGCGGAAGACGTCACCGTGGCCGATATCATCATCGCGGTCGACGAACCGCTGGATGCGACCCAGTGCGGCGGCAAGGAAAATTGCCACAGCCCGGACCACGAAGGCGGCGGCCGCTGCATGACGCACGATCTGTGGTCGACCCTGAACGCCAAGATGGTTGAGTATCTGGATTCGGTATCGCTCAAGGATTTGGTAGAGCAGCAGCACGCGCAGCAAAAGAAGACACTGGAACAAAATGTGGTGGTGATGCACCGGTCCCACCTGGTTGCTTGATTGGAGCTCAAAATAGTATGAACGCACCCTTGGAAAAAAGCCTGATAGACACATTGAAGGCGCCTCACTTCCCGATTTACATGGATTACTCGGCCACCACGCCGATCGATCCGCGTGTTGCTGACAAGATGATTCCCTACCTGCGCGAGCAGTTCGGCAATCCGGCTTCGCGCAGCCACATGTATGGCTGGTCCGCTGAAAAAGCCGTCGAAGACGCGCGCGAACAGGTCGCCAAGCTGGTCAACGCCGATTCGCGCGAGATCATCTGGACTTCCGGCGCCACCGAAGGCAACAACCTGGCGATCAAGGGCGCGGCCAACTTCTACAAGACCAAGGGCAAGCACATCATCACCGTCAAGACCGAACACAAGGCGGTGCTGGACGTGGTGCGCGAGCTGGAGCGCCAGGGTTTCGAGGCGACTTACCTGCAGCCGCAAGACAACGGCCTGATCACGCTGGAACAGCTGGAAGCGGCGATCCGCCCGGACACCATCCTGGTCTCGGTCATGCTGGTCAACAATGAAATCGGCGTGATCCAGCCGATCGCCGAAATCGGCGAACTGTGCCGCCAGAAGGGCATCATTTTCCATTGCGATGCGGCGCAAGCCACCGGCAAGGTCGTGATCGACCTGGAAAAATGGAAAGTCGACCTGATGACTTTCACTGCGCACAAGACTTATGGTCCGAAGGGCGTCGGCGCCCTGTACGTACGGCGCAAGCCGCGCGTGCGCCTGGAAGCGCAGATGCACGGCGGCGGTCACGAGCGCGGCCTGCGTTCGGGCACTTTGCCTACCCACCAGATCGTCGGCATGGGCGCGGCTTTTGAGATCGCCCGCGAAGAAATGGATGAAGAAATCGTCCGCATCAAGGCGTTGCGCGACCGCCTGGCGACTGGCCTGCAAACGATTGAAGAAGTGTATGTCAACGGCGACATGGCGCACCGCGTGCCGCACAACCTGAATGTCAGCTTCAACTACGTTGAAGGCGAATCGCTGATCATGGCGATCAAGGACATCGCGGTATCGTCCGGCTCGGCCTGCACCTCGGCCAGCCTGGAGCCGTCGTATGTTTTGCGCGCCCTGGGCCGCAGCGACGAACTGGCGCACAGCTCGATCCGCTTCACCATCGGCCGTTTCACGACCGAAGAAGACATCGATTTCACGATTGAACTGATCAAGACCAAGGTTGCGAAACTGCGCGAGCTGTCGCCGCTGTGGGATATGTATAAAGACGGGATCGATATCAGTACGATCCAATGGGCGGCGCACTAAGCTATTTCTCTGCGGCTGATTGAATCTTCAGCGCCGCAGCATCATACAAGGAGCAACAAAATGTCTTACTCGGAAAAAGTTTTGGATCACTACGAAAATCCACGCAATGTCGGCGCTTTTGAAAAAGGCGACGAGACTGTGGGCACCGGCATGGTCGGCGCGCCTGCTTGCGGCGACGTCATGAAATTGCAGATCAAGGTCGGCGCCGACGGCATCATCCAGGACGCCAAGTTCAAGACCTATGGCTGCGGCTCGGCGATTGCTTCGTCGTCGCTGGTGACCGAATGGGTCAAGGGTAAGACCTTGGATCAGGCCATGTCGATCAAGAACACCCAGATCGCCGAAGAACTGGCGCTGCCGCCGGTCAAGATCCACTGCTCGATCCTGGCGGAAGATGCGATCAAGGCTGCGGTTGAGGATTACAAGGCTAAGCACGGCGAGCAAAAACAGGCTGCGTAATTACTAGTTGCCGTTGTTCCGCCGGCAGCTCCGGATGGTGCGGCCGGTGGAATGACAGAACTAAAGAAAAGAGATCGACGGTATATGGCAATCACACTTACGGAAAAAGCGGCGAAGCACATCAACCGCTATATCGAGCGGCGCGGCAAGGGCATCGGCCTGCGTTTCGGCGTGCGCACCACCGGCTGCTCGGGGCTGGCTTACAAGCTGGAATACGTGGATGAGAAGACGGATGAAGACGCCGTGTTCGAATCGCACGGCATCCAGGTGTTCGTCGATCCCAAGAGCCTGCCGTATATCGACGGTACCGAACTCGACTTTGCCCGCGAAGGCTTGAACGAAGGCTTCAAGTTCTACAACCCGAACGTCAAGGACGAGTGCGGCTGCGGCGAGAGTTTCCGCATCTGACGCCGGCGGACTGGCCGCCGGGTTGCATCGCGCTGGACTAGATGGATGACCAAGCCTGTTGCTGTACGACAGGCTTTTGTTTTATAGCCGGGCCCATGCAGATGGCCGGCCACTTTGGGCCAGGTAGCACCGGCCCAGGCTACTTTGAAACCATGCAAAATCACTTCGAACTGTTCCAACTGCCGCAACACTTCACGCTCGACATGACGGCGCTGGACCAGGCCTACCACGAGGTGCAGAACCAGACGCACCCGGACCGTTTCGTCAATGCCACCGCTGCTGAAAAGCGCGTGGCGATGCAATGGACCACGCGCGCCAACGAAGCCTACCTGACCCTGAAGAGCCCGTTCAAGCGCGCCGCTTACTTGTGCGAGCTGAACGGCGTTGAGCTGCAGGCGGAGTCGAACACGGCCATGCCGGCGGCTTTCCTGATGCAGCAGATGGAGTGGCGCGAAACGCTGGACGATGCGCGCGCCGCCAAGAGCGTGGAAGCGCTGGATCAGCTGGACCGTGAACTGCGCGCCGCCCGCAAGGCCGATCTGCAGGATATCGGCAAGCTGCTGGACGCCGGCGATTTCGAGAAGGCCGCGCAACTGGTGCGGCAGCTGATGTTCCTGGACAAGTTCGGCAATGAAATCAGCAATGCTTTCGCTGTCCTTGAATCCTGATTCGCCCGTTCATTTCATTTTCATCTTTAGTCATTTTTAGACATCTTTAGCCGAGTAACAGCATGCCCGAAATCTGGTTATTCCTGATCGCCGCAATGACCCTGACCCTGGCGCCGGGGCCGGACAATATCTATGTGCTGACGCGCGGCATCGCCCAAGGCCGCAAGGCCGGGCTGGTGTCGGCGCTGGGCTTCAGCTCGGGCCTGATTTTCCATACCATGCTAGCGGTGCTGGGCTTCGCGGCGCTGATCAAGGCTTCGCCGCTGGCATATTCGCTGCTGCGCTATGCCGGCGCCGGCTACCTGATCTACATCGGCGTGCGCACCTTGCGTTCGCATGCGACTGTCCAGCTGCACGGCGATGCAGCGCCGCCGCTGAAGCTGTCGCGCATCTATTGGCAGAGCGTGATCGCCAATATCTTGAACCCGAAGGTGACGCTGTTTTTCATCGCCTTCCTGCCGCAGTTCGTGAATGCCGGCGCTGGCCATATTCCAGCGCAGATGCTGCTGCTGGCAGCGGTATTCATCCTGCAGGCGCTGGCCATCTTTAGCGTGGTCGCCCTGTTTTCCGGCATGGTCGGCGCCTTCTTCCAGCGCAAGAAGGCGGCCGCCTCTATCATGAACCGCGTGGCGGGCACGGCGTTTATCGGACTCGGCATACGCATCGCGCTGCCGCAATAAGTAATCAACTGCAATCAACAGCAATCAACCAAGACACCTCCATGGCACTTTTGCAAATTTCTGAACCAGGCATGTCCACCGCACCGCATCAGCATCGGCTGGCGGTGGGGATAGATCTGGGCACGACCAATTCGCTGGTGGCGACCGTCCGCAACAGCATCCCCGAGGTGCTCAACGACGAAGCCGGACGGCCATTGCTGCCATCCATCGTGCGCTATCTGCCGAACGGCAATGCGCACATCGGCTACAAGGCACAGGCAGCCCAGACCACCGACCCCAAGAACACCATCTTGTCGGTCAAGCGTTTCATGGGACGCGGCCTGAAGGACATCGCCTACGCAGAAAACCTGCCTTACGATTTCCTCGACGTGCCGGGCATGGTGCAGCTCAAGACGGTAGCGGGGGTCAAGAGCCCGGTCGAAATTTCGGCGGAAATCCTGGCGACTCTGCGTCAGCAAGCGGAAGACGCGCTGGGCGACGACCTGGTCGGCGCCGTGATCACGGTGCCGGCGTATTTCGACGATGCACAGCGCCAGGCCACCAAGGATGCGGCCAAGCTGGCTGGCCTGAACGTGCTGCGCCTGCTCAACGAGCCGACCGCGGCGGCGATCGCCTACGGCCTGGATAATGCCTCGGAAGGCGTCTACGTGGTTTATGACCTCGGCGGCGGCACCTTCGATATCTCTATCCTGAAGCTGACCAAGGGGGTGTTTGAAGTGTTGGCCACCGGCGGCGACTCGGCGCTCGGCGGCGACGATTTTGACCACCGGCTGTTTTGCTGGATCAGCAAGGAAGCCGCGCTGGCGCCGCTGTCCGATGAAGATACCCGGATACTGATGGTGAAGGCGCGCGAAGCCAAGGAACTGCTGTCGACCAAGGCCGAGGTGACCATCGACGCAGCCCTGAACTCGGGCGAGCGGGTGCACCTGGTGCTGACTTCCGAAAAATTTGACGAGATCACCCAGCATCTGGTGCTCAAGACCTTGACGCCAACCCGCAAGGCCTTGCGCGATGCCGAGTTGAGCGTCGACGACGTCGACGGCGTGGTGATGGTCGGCGGCGCCACGCGCATGCCGAGCATCCGCAAGGCGGTCGGTGATTATTTCGAGACTACGCCGCTGGCCAATATCGATCCGGACAAGGTGGTGGCGCTGGGCGCTGCCATCCAGGCCAATCTGCTGGCCGGCAACCGTGCTCCTGGCGACGACTGGCTGCTGCTGGACGTGATCCCCTTGTCGCTGGGCATAGAAACCATGGGTGGCCTGGTGGAGAAGGTCATTCCGCGCAACTCGACCATTCCTTGCGCCCGCGCGCAGGAATTCACCACCTTCAAGGACGGCCAGACCGCGATGGCGATCCAGGTCTTGCAAGGCGAACGCGAGCTTGTCAGCGACTGCCGTTCACTGGCCAAGTTTGAACTGCGCGGGATTCCACCGATGGCGGCCGGCGCCGCGCGTATCCGCGTGACTTACCAGGTCGACGCCGATGGCTTGCTGTCGGTATCGGCGCGCGAACTGCGTTCCGGCGTGGAAGCCTCGATCAGCGTCAAGCCGTCTTACGGCCTGGCCGATGACGACATCGCCCGCATGCTGCAGGAATCGTTTGCCTCGGCCGACGTCGACATGCAGGCGCGCGCATTGAAAGAAGAACAGGTAGAAGCCGAGCGCATCGTGCTGGCCACCGAATCGGCCTTGCAGGCGGACGCCGCGCTGTTGTCGGCGCAAGAGCAGAGCGCGATTGCGGTACTGATCGCGGCCGTCCGCACGCAAGCGCAGGGTACCGACCATGTGGCCATCAAGGCCGCCGTCGATGCGCTGGCCCACGGCACCGAAGATTTCGCCGCGCGCCGCATGGACCGCAGCGTGCACGATGCCTTGACCGGCAAGACGCTGGACCAGGTGTCATAAATAATTTCAATAAATTTACACACAGACTCAACCTATTCCCGAGGTAAACCAAGTGCCCCAAATCGTCGTATTGCCCCATCCAACTTATTGCCCTGAAGGCGTCGTGATTGAAGCCCCGCGCGGGCAGTCGGTGTGCGATGCCTTGCTAGCCCATGACATCGAGATCGAGCACGCCTGCGAAAAATCCTGCGCCTGCACCACCTGCCACGTCGTGGTGCGCGAAGGCTTCGCTTCGCTCGGCGAGCTGGACGACAAGGAAGAAGACTTGCTGGACATGGCATGGGGACTGGAAGCGACTTCGCGCCTGTCGTGCCAGGCCATCGTCGGCGAGGAAGACCTGGTCGTCGAGATTCCCAAGTACACCATCAACCACGCCAGCGAAAACCATTAAGCGGGAGCAGCGCCATGAAATGGATAGACACACTGCAGATTGCAGAAGCCCTGTACGATAAATTCCCGGATGTCGATCCGGAAAAGATCCGCTTTACCGACCTGCACAACTGGGTGCTGGAGCTGGAAGATTTCGACGACGACCACAGCCGCGGTGGCGAAAAAGTGCTGGAAGCTATCCAGGCGGCCTGGATAGAAGAAGCCCGCTGAGCACAGCCGTTTGGGCGTCGAGGCAATAAAAAACCCGCTGTCGCTACACCAGTAGCAACAGCGGGTTTTTATTTGGCGTTGCGGTGTTAGCCGCGACCTTCCAGATGGCCGTTGACGACCCGGACCGGATCACCGACACGCCAGCCCTGGCCGGATTGCGGGAAGCTGCGCAACTTGCCGTCTTCCATGCGCACCATGACTTGGTAAGTGGTGTTGGTACGGGTGCGTTTTTCCACTTCATTGCCGGCAAAGCCGCCGCCTACCGCACCGGCGACAGTCGCCAAGGTATTGCCGTTGCCGTGGCCGACCTGATGGCCGAGCACACCGCCTAATACGGCACCGGCTGCGATGCCCAGGCCGCTAGGCGGCGCTGCATGCTGGATCGCCTGGATCGATTCGACCTGGCCGCAGCTGTGGCAGATTGCCGGTTGCAGCGGCGCCGACTGGCGCGGCGCCTGTGCATATTCAGGACGCGGGGCAGCTTGCTGTTGCGGCTGCTGGGACTGCATCGGCGCTTGCGCATAATTGCCGTTCTGGCCACCTTGCTGCGCGCCGTTGTTCATCAGCGGCTGCTGCTGCTGGTTGTAGTCGGCAGAGCCTGGCGCCATCGCGGCCACTGAGGCCGGTGTCGACTGTGAGCTAGGGAACAAGCCGGTCATCGCGGCCACGCCTACCAGGCTGGCCAGTGTGACTGCCACGGCTGCGGTAGCGACCAGCGGGTGAATGCGGTTGCTTGGTTTCGGGTTGTCCATTATTACCTCCAGAAAATCTTTTGTTTGTTGAGTAATGTAATTATCAAAGCTTCCCAAATCGAAGACTAGCTTGATAATGTGTCAGATGTATCCTTGTGTAACGAGTTTATGCGTTAACGAGACAGTTTGAGTGCAAATTGGAAATTTCTATGCGTTCATGCCAATAATTGGGGTCAGAGTTGAATTAAGTCTGGTGATTTCAATAATTGGGGCCGGAGTGGAATTAATTTAGCGGTTGCGGGAGTGTTTGCTCCGTGGGACGTCAAATGGGGTCGGAGTAATTTTCGCAAAGAACGCGAAAAAAAACTCCGACCCCATTTGACTGCGCCGCCGCTGATTTGCTGTAAACCGGACGGCACATTGTGTTGCTGTCAGTCCTCGCGGCGCAGGTGCGGGAACAGGATGACGTCGCGGATGTTTGGCGAATCGGTGATCAGCATCATCAGGCGGTCGATGCCGATGCCGCAGCCGCCGGTCGGAGGCATGCCGTATTCCAGCGCGCGGATGTAGTCGGCGTCGTAGTACATGGCTTCTTCGTCGCCGGCGTCCTTGGCGGCTACCTGGGCCTGGAAGCGCGCGGCCTGGTCTTCGGAATCGTTCAGCTCGGAGAAACCGTTGGCGATTTCGCGGCCGGTGATGAACAGTTCGAAGCGTTCGGTGATGCCGGGCACGGTGTCGGAGGCGCGTGCCAGCGGCGATACTTCCACCGGATAGTCGACGATGTAGGTCGGATCCCACAGCTGTGCTTCGGCGGTCTCTTCAAACAACGCCAGCTGCAGCGCGCCCAGGCCGGAATGCGCATGCGGCTTGACGCCGAATTTCTTCAGCTCGGCCTTGATGAATTCCGCATCCTGCAATTGCGCGTCCTGGTATTGTGGCGCGTATTTGTTGATGGCGCCGACGATAGTCAGGCGCTGGAACGGCTTGCTCAGGTCCAGTTCACGACCTTGATAGGTCAGGGTGGCGGTGCCGTGGGCATCGACCGCAGCCTGGCGGATCACCTGTTCGGTGAAGGTCATCAGCCACTGATAGTCAACGTAGGCGGCATAGAATTCCATCATCGTGAATTCCGGATTGTGGCGCGGCGACACGCCTTCGTTACGGAAATTGCGATTGACTTCAAACACGCGCTCAAAGCCGCCGACCACCAGCCGCTTCAGGTACAGCTCAGGGGCGATGCGCATGAACATCTGCATGTCCAGTGCATTGTGGTGGGTGATGAACGGTTTGGCCGCGGCGCCGCCGGGGATGGCGTGCAGCATCGGCGTTTCAACTTCCATGAAGTCGTTCTTTTCCATGAAACGGCGGATTGAGGACATGGCGGCAGTGCGCGCCTTGAAGGTGCGACGCGTTTCTTCGTTCATGATCAGGTCAACGTAGCGCTGGCGGTACTTGGTTTCCTGATCGGCCAGGCCGTGGAACTTGTCCGGCAGCGGACGCAGCGATTTGGTCAGCAGGCGCAGCGTGGTGACCTTGATCGACAGCTCACCGGTCTTGGTCTTGAACAGCGTGCCTTCGGCGCCGAGGATGTCGCCGAGGTCGTAGTGCTTGAAGCTGTCGTAGTTGTCTTCACCGATGTTTTCCTTGGTGATGAACAGCTGGATGCGGCCGTCGGCCTTGCTGCCGGAGGCGTCCTGCAAGGTCGCGAAGGATGCCTTGCCCATTACGCGCTTGAGCATCATGCGGCCTGCGACGACTACCTTGACGGCGGCGGCATCGAGCGTTTCGCCATCCTGGCCGGCATATTCCGCCTGCACCGCATCCGCTTTGTGCGTCGGGCGGAAATCGTTAGGGAAGGCTACACCCTGGCTGCGCAAGGCGCCGAGCTTGTTGCGGCGTTCCGCGATGATCTTGTTTTCGTCTTGCGGGACAGGTTGCTGCTGATTGTCTGTCGTCATTTCAGTGTCTTTTTAAATGATGCGGTGAAACGTCTGTGATGCGGCGGGAAACAGTGCCGCGGACATTGCCCGCGGCACATTGTGCTACCGAGTTTGCGTTACACGCCTTGCTTGAGCGAGGCCGCGATGAAATCGTCCAGGTCGCCGTCGAGGATGGCCTTGGTGTTGCCGCTCTCGAAGTTGGTACGCAAATCCTTGATGCGCGACTGGTCCAGCACGTAAGAGCGGATCTGGTGGCCCCAGCCGACGTCGGTCTTGGAGTCTTCCAGTTTCTGCTGCTCGCTCATGCGCTTGCGCAGTTCCAGTTCGTACAGCTTGGCTTTCAGCATGTCCCACGCTTCGGCGCGGTTGCGGTGCTGGCTGCGGTCATTCTGGCATTGCACCACAATCCCGGACGGCATGTGCGTCAGGCGCACCGCCGAGTCGGTCTTGTTGATGTGCTGGCCGCCGGCGCCGGAAGCGCGATAAGTATCGACGCGCACATCGGCGGGATTGACGTCGATATCGATCGAATCATCCACTTCCGGATAGACGAACAAGCTGGAAAACGAGGTATGACGGCCGTTGGCGGAATCGAATGGCGACTTGCGCACCAGGCGGTGGACGCCGGTTTCGGTGCGCAGGAAGCCATAGGCGTAGTCGCCTTCGACTTTCAGGGTGGCGGTCTTGATGCCGGCGATTTCGCCGTCGGACTGTTCCAGGATCTCGACCTTGAAGCCCTTGCGTTCGCAATAGCGCAGGTACTGGCGCAGCAGCATCGATGCCCAGTCCTGGGCCTCGGTGCCGCCGGCGCCGGCCTGGATGTCGATGAAGCAGTTGTTCGGGTCCATCGGATTGCTGAACATGCGGCGGAATTCCATGCCTTCCACCAGCTTGCGCAATTCCTCGGTATCGGCTTCCACCGCTTCTACCGTGTCTTCATCCTGCTCTTCGCGGGCCATCAGGAACAGATCGGTGGTGTCGCGCAGATCGGCTTCGATCTTGGTCAGCGTCAGCACGATGGCTTCCAGCGATTTCTTTTCTTTACCCAGGTCCTGGGCGCGCTTCTGGTCGTTCCAGACTTCCGGATCTTCCAGTTCGCCATTGACCTGGTCGAGTTTCTCTAACTTCGTATCGAAGTCAAAGATACCTCCGAAGTTCGGCTTCGCGACTGGTCAGGTCGGCGAGCAGGTTTTGCAGGGAATTTAAGCGTTCGGCTTCCATTTTTGGCTCTTTTGCAATCAAACCCTAAATTATACGCCAGCAGCATGGCAGATGGCGCGAGTGTTTCCCGATTGACACGGATTCGGCGCTGTTTTGTCTCAAATCGGAAGCAATGTGAACCATTGCAAGATGACAGCTATCGAAGCGGCAAGCTCATTACAATGGATTACGATTGATAACTCTTCAGCCTGGCTCAGCCGCCTATGTTGCTTAAGCTACGATGTGATGCTGTTTTGTCATCGCTGATGCTGATAATTCCGCTATGCCTGGCGCTGGGCGCCTGCAGCATGCTGGCGCCGACGCCGGCGCCGCATGGCGAAGTGCAGGGCGCTTCCACCAGCGGCGCCGAACTTGGGCAGTCCGACGTCAACCGTATCGCTACGCTGGGCATGCACGACAACCTGGATAGTTTGTACCGGTTGCTGGATAAATTGTACCGGCGCAATCCGGCCGAATGGAAAAAGACTGCCGGCAGCCGCGAACTGGCGATCAAGCGGGTGCGCGATGCGATCGAAGCGCGTCAACCGTGGCCCGAGCTGCAGGGCAAGCACGACATCCAGGCGCTGTCGCTGGCGCTGACGCCCGATTTCAGCGGCGACCGCGCTGCAGCCTTCATCTACGGCGCGGCCGACATGATCATCGTCGCTCACGGCGGCAAGACCAAGTTCTACCTGATCGACGGCTTCGACGCCCAATACCTGTACAACGCCGCGCGTAATATGGAAATTGCCGCATGGATACTCAATAGCCGCAAGACCGCTGCCGGCCAGCCCTTGCTGCTGTCGAACGACATGAGCGAGAGCGAACGCAACATCAGTTTTGAACGAGAATTCGGCAAGATCATCGCCCGCATCGACTTGCTGGCCGAGATGACCACCGAGAAATACCGGCGCGCCGGCATCAGCTACCTGCAGAACCTGGTAGGCGGGACTTTCCTGCAGTTCCTGCCGGTGCGCTGACGCATTACGCACCAGCAGCTTCAGGCTGGCGCCAGTTCCACATGCACGTGCAGGCCGAGCGCTGTGGCGATGTTAACCAGGGCATCCAGGGAAAAATGCGCTACGCGGCCGCACAACAGATCGTCCATGCGCGCCTGGCTGACCCCGCAATGATTGGCAGCGTCGGCGTCCGTCCATCCGCTCTGCTGTACGATTTCGCCGATTTTTTCCAGCAGTTCAGAACGCGTATGCAGGTTGCCGGCTTGCTCAGCCGCATTGGCAATCGGGTCCCAAGCGCTGGCGTAGTTGTCGGATTTGCGCATTTTTCACCTCTCTTGATATTTCCGGTCGTTATGTCCGGTTTTGTCCGCATTATGTCTATGGCGGGCATTTTTAGATATTGGCTGCAGGCTTAACATGAGCTTCAACGATGGCTGTCCGATTCACGGACACCGCGGATATCGGATGAGGTTAAAAGATGTTGAGCGTGGGAATATTAGTGTTTGACGATGTTGAGATCCTGGATTTTTCCGGACCCTACGAAGTATTTTCGACGGCCGCCCGGGTTCACGGCAAGAGCAACGGTCACGGCCCCGCGGCGCATCTGTTCAAGTGCTTCCTGGTTGCGCCCGCCATGCAGCCGGTGCGGGCGAGAGGGGGTATGAAAGTGTTGCCGGACTGTGTGCTGACGCCGTCTGCCGACCTCGACGTACTGCTGGTGCCGGGCGGCGATGTGGCGGTAATACTCAAGAACGACGCGGTGATCCAATGGATCGCCGCGCAGTCGCAAGGAACGGCCATCATGGCCTCGGTCTGCACCGGCGCCTTCCTGCTGGCCAAGGCTGGCCTGCTGAACGGACTGGATGTCACCACGCACTGGGAAGACCAGGATGAGTTGCAAGCCGGTTTTCCGAGTTTGAATGTGAAGCCAGGCGTGGCCTGGATAGATTGCGGTAAAGTGGTGACTTCCGGCGGTATATCGGCGGGTATCGACATGAGCCTGCACCTGGTCGAGCGCCTGGCCGGACGTTCGCTGGCCGACGCCACCGCCAGACAGATGGAGTACAGATGGCTGCAATAACTGACAACCCGCGCCAGGCCGAGACCACGATTCCGGTCTATTTCCTGCTGCGCGACGCCACCATGACGCTTGACCTGATGGGTCCGGCGGAGGTGCTGCGCTATGCCAACCGGATTGCAGAGCGCGAAGGCCGCGCCGATTTTTTCGACCTGCGTTATGTGAGCGCCGCCGAGCGCATCAACACCTCGCTCGGACTCGGCCTGACCGGCTTCGGGCCTTTGCCGGACAGTTTGCCGCCTAACGCCATGGTGGTGCTGCACGGCTGCGTCGGCAGCGACGACGATTTCAGCAGCGCCAACGACCAGCGCGCCGTGGCCTGGCTGCGCGCGCAGTGGCAGGATACCCATCGCCTGCTGTGCAGCTGCACCGGCGCTTTGCTGGCAGGCTATGCGGGTTTGCTGGATGGCCGCCAGTGCACCACCCACCACAGCCATTGCGACGCCTTGCGCAGCATCGCGCCGCGCGCCCACGTACTGGAAAACCGCATCTTCGTCGAAGACCGCAATGTCTACACCAGCGCCGGCGTCACCACCGGCATCGACCTGACCCTGCACGTGGTCGCACAAATCGCCGGCCACGCCCGCAGCGCCTCGATTGCCCGTTCGCTGG
Organism: Collimonas pratensis; assembly: GCF_001584185.1. Classification (GTDB taxonomy): domain Bacteria; phylum Pseudomonadota; class Gammaproteobacteria; order Burkholderiales; family Burkholderiaceae_D; genus Collimonas; species Collimonas pratensis. The sequence continues at coordinate 1,442,414 of NZ_CP013234.1, forward strand.
TGATCTACATGCGCCGCGCCGGCAGCGATCCGCAGCTGTCGCCCTGGCAGGCTTGCCGCAATCACCTGCATCCGGCGGTGCACCGGGTGCAGGACGCCATCATCGGCGATCCCGCCCACGATTGGGACCTGCCGCAGCTGGCCGACATCGCCTGCGCCAGCGAACGCCATCTGACCCGGCTGTTCCGCGAGCATACTGGCTGCAGCCTGGTTGACTACATCCAGCGCATCCGCGTCGCCCTGGTGCGTGAGCTGCTGACCCAGTCCAAGCTAGACATGGAACAAGTAGCTCAGCAAGCCGGCTTCAACTCCACAAGACAATTGCGTCGTGTCTGGAGCAAATTCGAAAACTTCCCGCCCAGCCAGCAACGCCAGCTCAGCAGCTAAATGGAGCAGTTAAATGGGGTCAGAGTCGAATTTTTGTTTTTCAAAAAATTCGACTCTGACCCCATTTAACGGACCACGGAGTACAGCACGTTCTAAGAATTACATCGGTTCCGCATGCTCCACCATCAGCTGCACCTTGGTCACTCCGCTATATTCATTGGCATCCAGCCGAAACGCCACCTTGGCCTTGCTCCCCAGTTCATCGGTATGGCCGAACCAGATCGCGTCATAGCGCGTGCCATTACGCTCCAGCAGCAGCTTCAGATGCTTCTCCTTGAGGATGCGCTGGCTGACCACCCGGAACTCGTCGCAAAACAGCGGCGGCGCAAAGCCTTGGCCCCATACCTGGCCGTCCATCAGTTCGATGAACTGGGTGGTGTAATAAGCGTCTTCCAGGGGGCCGTCGGTTTCCACCACGCGTTCCAGCTGGCTCTTGCCCAGCCACTCGCGTCCTACTTTTTCAAACGCTTCGGCAAAGGCATCGAAGGCATCGGCGCGAATAGTCAGCCCGGCCGCCATCGCATGGCCGCCGAATTTCTGGATCAGGCTGGGCGCGTGCTTGGACACCAGGTCCAGCGCGTCGCGCAGATGAAAGCCGGGGATCGAGCGGCCCGAGCCCTTGATCAAGCCTTCGCCGCCCGGCGCAAAGGTAATCGTCGGCCGATAGAACTTGTCCTTCAGGCGTGACGCCACGATGCCGATCACGCCCTGGTGCCAGGAGGCGTCGAACACGCTGATGGTAGTGCTGTCCTGCGGTTTGAAATCATCCAGCAAGGCCAGCGCGGTATCCTGCATGCCGGCTTCGATATCGCGCCGTTCGCGGTTGATGGTGTCGAGCTGCTGGGCGATGGCCCAGGCGCGGCCCTCGTCGTCCGTGGTCAGACATTCGATCCCGAGCGCCATATCGGCCAGGCGGCCGGCGGCGTTCAGGCGCGGTCCCAGCGCGAAGCCGAGATCGAAAGGGGTGGCGCGGCGTGCCTCACGGCCGGCTGCGCGGAACAGGGCGGCAATGCCGGCATGCATGCGGCCGGCGCGCATGCGCTTCAAGCCTTGTGCGACCAGGATGCGGTTGTTGGCGTCCAGCTTGACGACGTCGGCTACCGTGCCGAGCGCCACCAGGTCCAGCAGCACGTCCAGCTTCGGCTGGCTCTTGGCATCGAACACGCCGCGCTTGCGCATTTCGGCGCGTAACGCCAGCAAGACATAGAACATGACGCCGACGCCCGCCAGGTTCTTGCTGGGAAAACCGCATTCCGGCTGGTTGGGGTTGACGATGACGCGCGCCGCCGGCAAGGTATCCGCCGGCAAGTGGTGGTCGGTGACCACTACCTCGATGCCGCGCCGGTTGGCTTCTTCCACACCGTCGATGCTGGCGATGCCGTTGTCGACCGTGACGATGATGTCGGGCGATTTCTCGCGCGCGGTCAGTTCGACGATCTCCGGCGTCAGGCCGTAGCCGTACTCGAAACGGTTGGGCACGATGAAATCGATATTCGCGCCCAGCAGCCGCAAGCCGCGCAGGCCGACCGCGCAGGCGGTGGCGCCGTCGCAATCGTAGTCGGCGACGATCACCATTTTCTTTTGCGCGGCGATGGCGTCGGCCAGGAAGCTGGCGGCGGCGTCGATGTGCAGCAGGCCGGCTGGCGGAATCAGCGCCGTCAGTTCGCTTTCCAGTTCCTTGACATCGAGCAGGCCGCGCGCGCTGTAGACGCGCGCCAGCACCGGATGGATGCCGCTCTGGTGCAGCCGTTCAGAGTCGCGGAAGGAATAGGGGCGGGTGGTGATGCGGGTCATGGCAGCAATCTGGCTAGGGTTGGCGTGAGCCAGAATTTTTTCAGCGAAAACCTGGTGGTGCTCAGTTCAAGCATGTGACTGCTGTCGGTAAGGATCAGCGTGAGGCTATCCAGTTGCCCTTGCCGCATGGCTTGCAGCAAGGGTGCGAACCAGGTGCTTTCCAGGGTTTGCAGCTGCTCCAGCCAGCTCGACCATTCGCCGGTGAGCGCCGGCTGGATCAGCGTATCCAGCGTCAGCAGGCCTTGTTCCGGTTTGGCGGCGATGATGTCGGCGGCGCCGGCCTTGGCAACCGCCGTCTTGGCATACTGGCCGAGACCGCTGAAGCCGTCCGGCAGATTGAACACTTCGCGTTTGCCGATGCTTGGTGCGGTAGCGGGCGAACCACCCCACAGCCACAGAGAGTTGACCGCCTGCTGACCCTGCATCTGGCGGCGTTCGTTCAAAGGATGGGCAAACCACAGCATCTGCACTTCATTCTGCAGCTTGCGCCAGTCGCGGGCGCCGTCGCCTTGCGGCATCCAGATATCGATGTTGTGCCCGCAGGTGGCGTCCGGCGTCGAGGTCAGCAGGCCCTGCCAGTCGTCGGCGCGCATGAACCAGCTGCCGGCGTCGCCATACACCAGCTCCCGTCCAACCTCGGCAAACAATGGCGCCGCGGCGTCGAACAATTCGCGCGAATCCACCTCGGACAAGGCGATCTGACGGATATCGGTCAGCACCAGATGGTCGCGGGCGATATGGATGTGCGCCGGATGCAATATGAACCAGATGCCTTGCTCTGCCGGCAGGCCCAGCGCGCGCATGGCGGCGCAGGCCAGGGCGGGGCTGTTATGCAGGTCTTGCCCTGGCGTGGGATGCGACGGCACAAACGAAGGTAAGGGAAATTGCGTGCTCAGCCACATTTCATGCGGCAAAGCACGTGCAAAATCGTCGAATTCGCGGTGAGAATGCTCTTTTCTGGCGCGCGCCATCAGGGTGGCAAGGGCGGGCAGCTTCAATTCGCGCAATAAATCGCGCGCCAGTTCCGGCGGCGGCAGGCCGAATGGCAATAGGATGGTTAAATGACTCATGGCGAGATTGTAGGGCATCCGGGGAAGTGCGGCGAGTTTGGCGGGATTTATCCCGTTGGCTGCGTTCAGGGGAAAATGTGAGGATGGCGGAAACCCGATAGAATTTCCCTCACCTTTCATCGCGAGTCAACGCCAGCCACCATGAACGCACAAAACTTGTTTACCACCTTGTTCGAATACAAAACCTGGGCCAACGAGACCTTATTTGCCACCATCGGCGCCTTGCCTGAGGATGCCCACGAGCGCGAGAAGCATGACGCGATCCGCATCCTGAATCACGTCTATGTAGTGGATTGCATATTTCAAGCCAACCTACAGCGCCTGCCGCACGTCTACAAAGGTTTGAACACGCCGGCCACGCCTGCGCTTGCCGATCTGCACGCGGCGGTGCGCGCGACCGATGGCTGGCTGCTTGCGTATGCCGGCGGTTTAAGCGACGAGGAGCTGGATGAAGCCGTCGACTTCACTTTCGTCGACGGCTCGCCGGGACGGATGACGCGCGCCGAGATGCTGATGCATGTGCTCACGCACGGCAATTACCATCGCGGTGCGGTCGGCCGTATCCTGTCGCAGATTGGCGTGCCGCCGCAGCGCGATACGCTGACGGTGTTCATGCACCGGCCGGAGCGTGCGCACGCCGGCCAGTAATGCTGGTGAACATTGGCCAGCGCCCGCATCGTCAGAAATTCAGCTTGGCGCTGAGCGTGAACTCGCGGCCGGCGCCGATATTGACGAAGGGTGTGCCGCTGCAGCAGCTGGCGGTGTAGTAGGTCGAATCGAAAAGATTCTTGACGTTGAACTGCCAGTCTACCGATTGCCCTTCGATCAAGGTGTTCCACGAAACGAATGCATCCATCACGCGGCCGTAGGGCAGGCGATACACCTTGCCAGTGCCGTCGCCCACCGGCAGGCTGCTGAACACGCGGGCGCCGGCGCCGGCTCTGATGCGGCCTTCGACCGGGCCGATGCGCGAGATGCCGAAATCGCGCGTCAGGTACAGAGAGGCCGCATGCTTCGGCGTGTTCGGCAAGGGGTTGCCGGCCAGCTTGGGATCGTCGGCGTAGCGCGCTTCAGTATAAGCGTAGCTGCCGACCAGGCTCAGGTTCTGGCTGATGCGGCCGGTGGCGTCGAACTCCAGGCCGCGTGAGCGCGCCTTGCCGGCGTTGCGGGTGTAGTTGATGCCGTTGATGGTTTCGGTGGTCTGGATGTTGCGCTTCTGGATATCGAAGATCGCCAGCGTCGCGGTCAGGTTTTCGGTTTCCAGCTTGGAGCCGATTTCATAACCCTTGGCCAGTTCCGGCGGCAGTTCGCCGATCGGTGTGGCGATAGAAGTGTTGGGCTTGAACGATTCACTGTAGCTGGCGTACATCGACCAGTCTGGCGCCAGCTTGTAGACCACGCCGGCGCGCGGCGTCGCCCGTCCGGCGGTGACCTTGCTGCCGACGATGAAGGGACGGCCCTTGCCGGTCAGTTCGTTGAAATATTCATAGCGGGCGCCGGCCAGCAAGATCCAGCGCTCATCCAGATGGATAGAATCCTGCAGGAACACGCCGCGCGAAATCAGCTTGTCGGTCTGGTCGCTGTCGGCCGGGCTGATCTTGCTGCCGGCCGGCGTCAACTGGCCATATACCGGATTGTAGATATTGAACTGGCTATTGCTCGGGCCGCGATAGAGATCGCCCAGTACTCGGTAGTTGCGCATGTAATCGAGGCCGCCGACGATATCGTGGCGGATCTCGCCCCAGTTGAATTTGCCTTCCAGGTTCAGGGTCAACGTGTGGGCCGATTGCACGCCGTTTTGGGTGGCGTCGACGCGCCGGGTGGCGATGCCGGTGACATAGTTGACCGACAATACGCGCGCCTGCCAGTCGTTATAGTAGCTGCGGCTGAAGCCATAGCCGCCATGCAGGGTCCAGTCGGCATTCAGTTTATGGTCGAAGCGCAGGTTGACGGCGTCCGAGCGGCCGGCGGAGACATTGTAGGCTTCGTCGAAGCGGCGTTCCTTGGGCACCGCAACCGGATTGCCGCTGCGCGGATCGATGATGGTGCCGCGGTCGATCGGCACCGAGTAATTCATGTGTTCGTAGGCGAACGACAGGGTAGTGTCGCGGCCGTACCAGGCCAGCGATGGTGCCAGCACCGATTGCGTGGTCTCGCCGAAGTTGCGCCAGTAATTGTTGCGCTGGTGATCCGCGATCAGGCGGTATGCCAGCCCGGAATCGCCGATCGGTCCGGTCAGGTCGACCTGTTCGCTGATGCCGCCGTAGCTGGAGCCGCTGAGCGTGACGGAACGCTGGTTTTCCAGCAGTGGCTTTTTGCTGATGACGTTGATCACGCCGCCCGGATCCATGCTGCCGTAGAGCATGGACGACGGTCCTTTCAGCACTTCGATGCGCTCCGTAGTTGGCGTGAAATTGCGCGGCTGCACCGACAGCATGCCGTCGCGCAGCATCGAATTGTCGCGGTTGTCGCCGAAGCCGCGCTTGATGATGGCGTCCAGCGTGCCGCCCAGCGTATTGCCCATGCGGATGCCGGACACCGTATCCAGCGATTCCGCCAGGCTGCTCGGCTGGCGGTCCTGCAGGAACTGGGAGGTGACTACGCTGACCGCTTGCGGGACGTCGATCAGGGCGGCGTCGCTGCGGCTGGCGACGGATGCGCGTTTCGCCTGGTAGCCGTTTTCCGCCGCGTCGTCCCGGCTGGCTTTGACAGACACGATCGGCAGCGTATTTTCACTGACTGTCGCACTTGTGTTTGCTTGTGCTTGCGCATCGGCTGCAATGACGCCGTGCGCCAGCATGGCCGTACATATTCCTGCTAATTGCTTTCTCAAAACTTTATCCTCGCCTGGCTATTTATTTTTGGTAATAGGCGTCATTATATATAAATGAGAATCATTCGTAATTAATTGGGGTGGGATTTTTTCAAAACACAACGCAATTTGTCAAAACATCAATCTGGATCTGGGAAATAATGGTGAAATTTTTTCAGATTTGCATACTTGATATCAGGAGACAATCATCGAAATTATTTTTCAGCTCATTGCCGAACTCGTACTGCAGGTGGTGTTCGAGATACTTATCGAATTTGGTCTCCACGCGTTTGTCGAGCCGTTTCGGCGGCCGCCCAATCCCTGGTTTGCAGGAACCGGCTATGCCATATTTGGCGTCATTGCCGGCGGCTTGAGCCTGTGGGCGTTCCCTGCGCTGTTTATCCAGGCAAAAAGCATGCAGCTGGTGAACCTGGCTTTGACGCCGGTACTTGCGGGCATTGCAATGACGGCGATCGGGGCCTGGCGGCTGCGTCGCAATCAATCCTTGATACGCCTTGACCGTTTTGCCTATGGCTATCTGTTCGCGTTGTCGATGGCACTGGTCCGCTTCGCATTGGCGCGATAGGGCGCGCGAACGGGAGGCTCTCTGCAGGACGCAAGATAGCTCTGTAGAATTGCTGGATGCAAGTCCTGCCGGTAAAACAGAATTCTCAAAGAGACCATCGTCAAAAGGAATATTCAGTCATGAGTTATCACGCATCAAGCAAGCGCTACGACGAAATGCAGTACCGTTTCTGCGGCCGTAGCGGCCTCAAGCTGCCGTTGTTGTCGATGGGACTCTGGCACAACTTCGGCGACACTACCTCGCTGGCGCGCCAGCGTGAGATGGTGCATACCGCTTTCGACCTTGGCATCACCCATTTCGACCTGGCCAACAACTACGGCCCGCCGTACGGCAGCGCCGAAACCAATTTTGGTCGTATCCTCAAGGAAGACCTGCGGCCTTACCGCGACGAGTTGATCATCTCTAGCAAGGCGGGCTGGGACATGTGGCCGGGGCCTTACGGGCAGGGCGGCGGTTCGCGCAAGTACGTGCTGGCCAGCCTCGACCAGAGCCTCCAGCGGCTGGGCCTGGATTACGTCGATATCTTTTATTCGCACCGCTTCGATCCGGAGACGCCGCTGGAAGAAACCATGAGCGCGCTGGCGACTGCCGTGCAACAGGGCAAGGCGCTGTATGTCGGCGTCTCTTCCTATTCGCCGGCCAAGACGGCAGAAGCGGCGCAGCTGCTGCGCGACTGGAAAGTGCCTTGTTTGATCCATCAGCCGTCCTACAACATGTTCAATCGCTGGATCGAAGATGGCTTGCTGGATACGCTGGAACAGGAGGGCATGGGCTGCATTACTTTCACCGCCCTGGCGCAAGGGCTGCTGAGCGACAAGTACCTGAACGGCGTGCCGCAGGATTCGCGTATCAACCGCGAGGGCGGCGGTTCGCTGCAGCAAGCCCACCTGAGCCCGGAAAACCTGGCGCGGGTGCGGACTCTCAACGAGATCGCCAAGACCCGCGGCCAGAGCCTGGCGCAGATGGCGCTGGCCTGGGTATTGCGCGATCCGCGCGTGACCACCACCCTGATCGGCGCCAGCAGCCCGGCCCAGATCCGGGAAAACGTAGCCGCCTTGCAACGCCTGGATTTTACGACGGAAGAGCTGGCAGCGATCGATGAGCAGGCTAAAGAAGGCGGCATCAACCTGTGGGAACGCTCCATAAAAGAGCTGGCGCCCTGATGCCACGCGTTTGAAAACTGCCATCTTGCAGATATAAAAACGGGCGCCCGAGGCGCCCGTTTTTTCTTCTCCCCCTGATGCTTCGCCGCTAAACAGGTCCATCTGAAATGGCAGGCTGACTGGAGCCGCAAGCCACGGTAATGCTGTTAATTGGGGTCAGAGTCGAATTTTTGAACGGCAAAAATTCGACTCTGACCCTAATTTTTTTTATACGAATGCGGCGGGCTGCTGGTTTTGCGTTGCGAGCAGTGCTGCCGGTACTGCTGCTTGCTGGCGGCGTTCGGTGCTGGGGGCGACGCTGAAGATTTCGCGGTAGGTCTTGCTGAAGTGGCAGGCTGACTGGAAGCCGCATGCGACGGTGATGCTGAGGATCGACATGTCGGTCTGGCGCAGCAGTTCCCTGGCCTTGCGCAGGCGCAGGGTCAGGTAGTAGTGGGTGGGCGACATGCCCATGTGCTCCTTGAACATGCGCTGCAGCTGGCGTGGCGACGAGTTGGACAGTTGCGCCAGTTCGTCTAGCGACAGCGGTTCTTCTATGTTGGCTTCCATCAGCGACACCACTTCCACCATGGCCGGGCGGGCGGAGGTCATGCGTACCGTCAGCGGCACCCGTTGCTGGTCTTTGTGGTCGCGGACATGTTCCAGGATGAACTGGTCGGCAATCGCGGCAATCGTGGTTTTTCCGACTTGTCCGGAAATCAGGTTCAGCATCATGTCCAGCGGCGCAATGCCGCCGGTGCAGGTGATGCGGTCGCGGTCGACTACGAACAGGTCAGGCGCGAAGGCAATTGCGGGATATGAGCGCTTTATCGACGACAGGTTTTCCCAGTGCGTGGCGCAGGTATAGCCGTCCAGCAGTCCGGCTTCGGCCAGCGCGAAAGCGCCGGTGCACAGGCTGCCCAAGGTCTTCCCTTGTTTTGCCAGGTTTCTTAGCAAGTCCAGGGTGGCGCTGTTGATGGCGCTGGCGATTTGCGTACCGCCGCAGACGAAGACGGCATCGGCGGCCGGGCACTGGTCGGCGCGCATGGTGGTGACGGCGAGGCCGTTGCTGGCGCTCACGGCGCCGCCTTCGGGACTGATGATGGACCAGCGGTAGAGCGGTTTTCCTTCCAGATAATTCGCCATTCTCAGCACTTCGATGGCATTTGAAAATGCCAGCATCGTGAAGTTGTTGAGCGGCATGAAAGCAAAGTGGGTGAAGGAAGTGGAAGTGCTTTTTGACATGACCTGCTCCGTTGGCAAACATCAGCGATGGACAATGTAACGTTGAAATGGCTGAACTAACAAACGCTTTCGGTTGTGCGTCGCAATAAGCATGCCAAGCCGACCAGATGCCATGGCGTCGTCGGCCGTAGGATCAATTACCGTCTGGATTTGCGCGGCGCAGGAGGATGCCGGACGGGATGGCGGACTGCGCACGACACGCTGATCTTGCGCCCACAATCGGCGGCAATAATTGCAAAAAAACCACGTCGGCGATCCCGCTTTTTGTGCAAGCGATCCATTTCGGCGCAAGCGGCGTGGGAGGGTGTCAAAACCGGTGCCAAAACCGGCGCTTGGCTAAAAGTGACAGCAATGTCGCAAATTGAAAGGTTCCCGTCAGATCAAGTCAATAGCGGGCAAGGCCTTGGGACAAGAATGATGTCAAGAGTTAGCCCCTTAGACGCATCCCTTTTCCCAGGACCTCAACATGACACTTCCCGCATTTTCTCAGTCGCTGGCGGAACGCGACGCCCCGATCAAGCGTGCCATAGATCTTGAACTGCAGCGCCAGCAAAACCAGATCGAGATGATCGCCTCGGAAAACATCGTGTCGCGCGCGGTGCTGGAAGCGCAGGGCTCGGTGCTGACCAACAAGTACGCCGAAGGCTATCCGGGCAAACGCTATTACGGCGGCTGCGAATTCGCCGACCAGGTGGAAACCCTGGCGCTGGAACGGGTCAAGCAGTTGTTTGGCGCCAAATTCGCCAACGTGCAGCCGCATTCCGGCGCCCAGGCCAACGGCGCCGTCATGCTGGCGCTGGTCAAGCCGGGCGAAACGGTGCTGGGCATGTCGCTCGACGCCGGCGGCCACCTGACGCACGGCGCGCGGCCGGCCATGTCGGGCAAGTGGTTCAATGCGGTGCAGTACGGCGTCAACCGCGACACTTATCTGATCGACTATGACGAAGTGGAAGCGCTGGCCAAGCTGCACAAGCCGCGCCTGATCATCGCCGGCTACTCGGCCTATCCGCGCCAGCTCGATTTCGCCCGCTTCCGCGCTATCGCCGACAGCGTCGATGCGTTGCTGATGGTCGACATGGCGCATATCGCCGGCCTGGTGGCGACCGGCCATCATCCTAGCCCGGTGCCGCATGCGCATGTGGTCACCTCGACTACCCACAAGACCTTGCGCGGGCCGCGCGGCGGCTTCGTCCTGACCAACGACGAAGACATCGCCAAGAAAATCAATTCCGCCGTATTCCCGGGCTTGCAGGGTGGCCCGCTGATGCACGTAATCGCAGGCAAGGCGGTGGCGTTCGGGGAGGCGCTGGAGCCGGAGTTCAAGGAATATATCGGCGAGGTGGTCGCTAATGCCAAGGCGCTGGGCGAAGTACTGCTGGCTGGCGGTGTCGACCTGGTCACCGGCGGCACCGAAAACCATCTGCTGCTGGTCGACCTGCGTCCCAAGGGTTTGAAGGGTACGCAGGTGGAGCATGCGCTGGAACGTGCCGGCATCACTTGCAACAAAAACGGCATTCCCTTCGATACCGAAAAGCCGACGGTCACTTCCGGCATCCGCCTCGGCACGCCGGCCGGCACCGCGCGCGGTTTTGGCGTCGACGAGTTCCGCACCATCGGCCGCCTGACGGTAGAGATCTTCGACGCCCTGGCGCGCAAGCCGGAGGGAGATGCCGAAGTCGAGCAAAAAGTGCTGACCGAAGTGCAGGCCCTGTGCAAGCGCTTCCCTATCTATTGAGATCAAGGAGCACGCCATGAGCAACCTGCATCAGCAAAGCCTGGTCATCGACGGCTTGAATATCTCCAAGTGGGAGCGGCCGGTATTCGAAGACATGAAGAAGGGCGGCCTGAGCGCCGTCAACTGCACCATTTCGGTGTGGGAGAATTTCCAGGGCACGGTCGGCAATGTGGTCGACATGAAGAACCTGATCCGCGACAACGCCGACCTGCTCACGCTGGTGCGCGGCGTCGACGACATCACGCGGGCGAAGAAAGAAGGCCGCACCGGCGTCATCCTCGGTTTCCAGAACGCTCATGCGTTTGAAGACAACCTCGGCTATATCGAAGTGTTCGCCGAACTGGGCGTGCGGGTGGTACAGCTTTGCTACAACACCCAGAACCTGATCGGCACCGGTTGCTACGAACGCGACGGCGGCCTGTCCGGCTTCGGCCGCGAAGTGATCGCCGAGATGAACCGGGTCGGCATCATGGTCGATCTGTCGCATGTCGGCGGCAATACCTCCACCGAAGCGATCCTGGCCTCCAACAAGCCGGTTTGCTATTCGCACTGCCTGCCATCCGGCCTGAAACAGCATCCGCGCAACAAGAGCGATGAACAACTGAAATTCATCGCCGACCATGGCGGCTTCATCGGCGTCACTATGTTTCCGCCTTTCCTCAAACGCGGCAGCAGCGCCAATGTCGATGACTACGTAGAGGCCTTCGACTACATCATCAACCTGGTCGGCGACGACTGCGTCGGTATCGGCACCGATTTCACGCAAGGTTACGGCAAGCCGTTCTTCGAATGGCTGACGCACGACAAGGGACGCCACCGCCGCCTGACGGATTTCGGTACGGTGATCAACCCGGAAGGCTTCCGCACCATCGGCGATTTCCCCAATCTGACCACGGCCATGGAACGCGCCGGCTGGAAGGAAAGCCGCATCCGCAAGGTGCTTGGCGAGAACTGGCTGCGGGTGTTCGGCGAAGTCTGGACTGCCTGCTAGCGCTACGTAGCTACGTAAATACTGAGGAGTAGTGATGCAACCCCAATTGCCGATTGAAGTCGACGCCGAGACTGGTGTCTGGACTACCGACAAGCTGCCGATGCTGTATGTGCCGCGCCATTTCTTCACCAATAACCACACCGCCGTGGAGGCAGCACTCGGGCGCGAAAAATATGCGCAGATCCTGTATGACGCCGGTCACAAATCCGCCTACTACTGGTGTGAAAAGGAAGCTCGGCAGCACGATATGTCTGGCCTCGACGTCTACAAGCATTATTTGAAACGGCTGTCACAGCGTGGCTGGGGTTTGTTCTCCTTTACCGAAGTGGACGCCGCCAATGCCAGCGCCAGCATCAAGCTGGTCAATTCATCGTTCGTTCTGCAGCAGCCGGAAGCGCAAGGCAAGCTGTGCTACATGTTCGCCGGCTGGTTCGCCGGCGCCATGGACTGGGTTTCCGACACCACCGGCAATCCGCGCCGCTCGGTATGCAGCGAAACCCAGTGCGGCGGCGAAGGCCACGCGCATTGCGTATTCACGGTTACACCGCTTTCTGCCTAGGGCCAGATACCGACCATGCGCTATCCCACTTTGTTTTCGCCGTTGACCCTGAACCAGATTACCCTGCGCAACCGCGTGGTCAGCACCGCGCACGCCGAAGTCTATGCGGAAGCAGGCGGCTTGCCGGGCGAGCGCTATATCCGTTATTACGAAGAAAAGGCCAAGGGCGGTCTGGGCCTGGCAATCTGCGGCGGTTCCAGCACGGTCTCCATCGACAGTCCGCAAGGCTGGTGGAAATCGGTCAATCTGACTACCGACAAAGTGATCGAGCCTTTATCGCGGCTGGCGGAAGCGATGCACCGGCACGGCGCCAAGATCATGATCCAGGCTACCCATATGGGACGGCGCACAGCCTGGCATGGCGAGAACTGGCCACATCTGGTCAGTCCCTCGGGGATCAGGGAACCGGTCCATCGCGGCAACGCCAAGATCATCGAGATCGAAGAGATTCGCCGTATCGTCGCCGACTTTGCCGCTGCCGCCAAACGAGTCAAGCAAGCTGGCATGGATGGCATCGAGATTTCCGCCGCCCACCAGCAACTGATCGACCAGTTCTGGAGTCCACGCGTCAACCAGCGTACCGACGAATACGGCGGCAGCTTGGAGAACCGGATGCGCTTCGGCATCGAAGTATTGACGGCGGTGCGAGAAGCAGTCGGCAAGGATTTTTGCGTCGGCATGCGCATGTGCGGCGATGAATTCCATGAAGACGGCGTCGATCACGAAACCGCCAAGCAGATTGCGCAGGCGCTGTCTGCCAGCGGCCTGATCGATTTCCTGAGCGTGGTTGGTTCCGGTGCCGATACGCATAATACGCTGGCGAACTGCATGCCGCCGATGGCCTTGCCGCCGGAGCCGTTCGTGCACCTCGCTGCCGGCATCAAGGCGGTGTCGAGCGTGCCGGTGATGCATGCGCAAAGCATACGCGACGCCGGCCAGGCGGAACGCATACTGTCGTCCGGCATGGTGGATCTGGTCGGCATGACGCGTGCGCAGATCGCCGATCCGCATATGGTGATCAAGATCCGCGACGGCCGTGAAGACGAAATCAAGCAATGCGTCGGCGCCAATTATTGCATCGACCGCCAGTACAACGGCCTGGATGTGCTGTGCGTGCAGAACGCCGCCACCTCGCGCGAGCAGAGCATGCCGCACCAGATCGCCAAGAGCCGTGGACCTAAACGCAAAGTGGTCGTGGTCGGCGCCGGTCCGGCCGGGCTGGAAGCGGCGCGCGTGGCGCGCGAACGCGGCCACGAAGTGGTGCTGTTCGAGCGCAGCGAAGCGGTCGGCGGCCAGATCAACCTGGCGGCCAAGGCGCCGCAGCGCGAACAGATGGCCGGCATCGTGCGCTGGTTCGACATGGAAACCAAGCGCCTCGGCGTTGACCGCCGGCTTGGCGTCGATGCCGACGAAGCCATGATCCTGGCGGAACGGCCGGATATCGTGGTGCTGGCCACCGGCGGCAGCAACTACACCAGCCAAGTTGCTGACTGGGGCATTGCCGAAGGACTGTCTGTCAGTTCCTGGGACATCCTGCAGGGACGGGTCGCGCCGGGCAAGAACGTGCTGGTGTATGACGGCATCAGCACCCATGCCGGCTTCGGCGTCGCCGATTTCCTGGCCAGCCGCGGCAGCCTGGTGGAAATCGTCACACCCGACGTCAAGATCGCCGACGACACCGGCGGCACCACCTTCCCGATTTTTTATCGCCGCCTGTATGCCCAGGGCGTGATCCCGACGCCGAATTACTGGCTGGACCGGGTCTATGCCGAAGGCGACAAGAAGGTGGCGGTGCTGCGCAACGAGTACACCGAAGTGCAGGAGGAGCGGGTGGTCGACCAGGTGGTGATTGAAAACGGCATCCTGCCCAATGACCAGCTGTACTGGTCGCTCAAGCCGCAATCGGTCAATCGCGGCCAGATCGACGTCAACAAGCTGTTCGCCGCCGAGCCGCAGCCCGCCTTGTCGGAACCGCTAGGCGACGGCCGCTTCCTGCTGTTCCGGGTAGGCGACTGCATCTCTATGCATAACATCCACGCTGCGATCTACGACTCGCTGCGTCTGTGCAAAGACTTCTGACTATGAGCGCAGCAGCTTCTTCCCTTAATCTGCTCATTACCGTCCTGTTCTGGCTTTCGGTGGCAGGGCTGACGGTGGGCATGGCGCGGCGGGCAGCACTGTGGCGTGCTGGCCGTGAAGCGCCCGTGGCTTGGCTAGGATTGCTGGCCATTCCCAAGCGCTATTTTGTTGATCTGCACCATGTGGTGGCGCGCGACCCGTATATCGCCCGCACCCACGTGGCTACTGCCGGCGGCGCCATTGCCGCCATGGCGCTGGTAGCACTCAACTATGGCTTGATGCTGTATGCCGCGGCACTGAATACCGCCATCGGCTTGTGCGCGCTGCTGATGCTGGTCGGCGTGCTGTTTGTCTGGCATCGCCGCCGCACGCCGCCGGCGCGGTTGTCGCGCGGCGCCTGGATGCGGCTGCCGTGGATGCTGGCGGCGTTTGCGCTGGGTTTGCTGGCGCTCGGCCTGATTCCGCTGCAGCTGGTCTCCGGTGCGAGTGCGCTGGCGACCGTGGTGTTGCTGGGCCTGGGCGCCTGGACGCTGACCATCGGCGCCACCCGTGGCGGACCGATGAAGCATGCGCTGGCCGGCTTGCTGCACCTGGCTTTCCATCCGCGCCCTGAACGCTTCAAGCAGGTCGCCGGCGGCACTCCGACCACGGCGCTCAAGGTTCTGAAGCTGGAGCAAGGCGAACTGGGAGTCGGCAAGCCGGTCGAGTTCCGCTGGAACCAGCTGCTGAGCTTCGATGCCTGCGTCCAGTGCGGCAAGTGCGAGGCCGCCTGCCCGGCGTTTGCTGCCGGCCAGCCCTTGAATCCGAAGAAGCTGATTCAGGATATGGTGACCGGCATGGCCGGCGGCAGCGACGCCAATTTTGCCGGCAGCCCTTATCCCGGCATCCCGCTCGGCGGCCATCAGGGCAGCCCGTTGGAGGCGATCGTGCCGGGCCTGATTTCCAGCGACACGCTATGGTCTTGCACCACCTGTCGCGCCTGCGTGCAGGAATGCCCGATGCTGATCGAGCACGTGGATGCCATCGTCGATATGCGTCGTCACCAAACCTTGCAGTTCGGCGCGGTGCCGGGTAAAGGACCGGAAGTGCTGGCCAATTTGCGCGAAACCGGCAGCGCCGGCGGCTTCGACCTCGGCGTGCGCTACAACTGGGCGCTGGACCTGAACGTCCGCCAGATCAGCGCCGGTCAGCCGGTCGACGTGCTGCTGCTGGTGGGCGAAGGCGGTTTCGACATGCGTTACCAGCGCAGCCTGCGCGCGCTGGTCAAGGTGCTGCAAGCCGCGCAGGTCGATTTTGCCGTGCTCGGTTCGCTGGAAAACGATTGCGGCGATGTCGCCCGCCGTCTCGGCGATGAGGCGACTTTCCAAAACCTGGCGCAGCAGATGATTGCGCAGCTGTCGGCATTTACCTTCAAGCGCATCGTCACTGCCGATCCGCATGTCATGCACTGCCTACGCAACGAATATCCGGCGCTCGGCGGCCACTATGAAGTGCTGCATCACACCGGCTTCATGGCGTCGCTGGTCAGCCAGGGCAAACTCAAGCCGCGCGCAGCCGCCGACAGCGAGCAGCGCTTTACCTATCACGACCCCTGTTACCTGGGCCGCTACAACGGCGAAATCGAGGCGCCGCGCGAGCTGCTCAAGCTGCTGGGCCTGTCGCTGCATGAAATGGAACGCCATGGCATGCGCGGCCGCTGCTGCGGCGGCGGTGGCGGCGCGCCGCTGACTGATATCCCCGGCAAGCAGCGCATTCCCGATATCCGCATCCACGATGCGCGCACGGTGCGCGCCGACACGGTGGTGGTAGCTTGCCCGAACTGCACCGCGATGCTGGAAGGCGTAGTGGGGCCGCGTCCCGAGGTGCGCGATATCGCTGAACTGCTGGCCGCTGCATTGGAGCATTGAATATGGACATGGCGATGACAACGACAATGGCGACGGCGAGCTGCATCAGGCGGATAGATCCGCGCCGTCCATTCACGCTGAATGCCGATGGCTTGAAGCGCATTGTGCTGGGACAGGCAGGCGCGGCAGGCCTCGATCTGCAGGTGTTTCCGTTGGCGCCGGCGCACCAGTCGATCAAGCCGCAGCGCCTGGCAGCGGATGCACAGTTGAAAAAATGTCTGCTGGCAGTGGCGCACAGCGACCGCGGCAGCCTCGACGAACATGCGCGCCAGGCCGTGGCCGCCGCCGCACTGCTGGCCGACGGCGCCACCGAAGTGGTGCTGCTGGTGTTCGGCGAACTGAACGACGATGCCGCCGCGCTTGGCGCGGATCGCTGCGTCGTATTGCCGCAATTCGGCAGTCATCGGTTTGCGCCGGAAGCTGAGCTGGTGGCGCTGATCGCCTTGCTCGAAGAATTGTTGCCGGCGCATGTCTTCATGGCCGACAACGGCGTCGCCGACAGCGACCTGGGACGGCGCCTGGGCGCGGCGATGAACGCAGCCAGCATCGCCACGCATGTGGTGGAAATCAAGCAGGAAGGGCTGGCGGTCTACCGGCAGCGGGGCAGCCTGATGGCGCGCCGCGAACTGACGGCGATCGTGCTGCTGGAAGCCGATGCCGTGGATGCGCGCCTGCCCTTCCTCGGGCGCGGGCAGCGAGCCGAGCAGTTGGCCGAAGCGCTCGGCATCGCGGCAAGCGCCACTTCGGCCGGCGCATTTACCGACCTTGGCGTGAAAACCATGGCGGCGTCGCAAGTGGCGCTGGATGAAGCCGATTTCATCGTTTCGGCTGGCAATGGCGTCGGCGATGTCACCCTGTTCAATGCGCTGGCGCAGGTGCTGGACGCCGCCGTCGGCGCCAGCCGGGTTGCGGTCGACGACGGCAAGTTTGAGCGCGATAAGCAGATCGGCGCCACCGGCAAGACGGTCAGCGCCAGCGCCTATCTCGCTTTTGGCATTTCCGGCGCGGTCCAGCATCTGCAGGGCATCAAGGACTGCCGCCATGTGATCGCGGTCAACCTGGATGCCAGTGCGCCCATGATTAAGCGCGCCGATCTCAGCATCATCGGTGATGCGCAGGAACTGATGGCTGCCTTGCTGGAACAGGTCCGGCAGGCTCGGGCGATGGAGGTCGCATCATGAAACAGCTGGCTATCAGGCGGATTGCGGTACTGGTATCGATAGGCAGGCACCCGGTAAGCGGCGTGCCGCGCTATAGCCGCAACGACGCCGCTGCCCTGGGCTTGGCCCACGATCTGGCCCGGCATGCGCTTGACATCAGTATCGATGTTATCCATGCCGGACAAGCAGACAATCCGGCGCTGCCCGAATATCTGGCGCTGGGCGCAACCAGGGTCAGCGTGATCGAACCAGCTGCGGACCAGGACGTGTTGCCAGCCTTGCAGGAACAACTGCAAGGCTACGACCTGGTGTTGTGCGGCAGCCGCGCCGAGAGCGGCGAAGCCAGCGGCATGCTGCCTTATCGGCTGGCCGCGCGGCTGAATCTGCCTTTGCTGGCAGGGGTGATTGCGGTAACGTCAGGCAGCGACGCCATCGTCGCCGAGCAGTTCTTGCCGAAAGGGCGGCGGCGCGAAGTCGTCTTGTCGCTGCCGGCCTTGCTGACTGTGCATTCGTTAGCGCCGTCGCGCTTGCGCTATGCCTATGCCCGCTTGCGTGCCGGCCGCATCAGCAGCCAGGCCTTTCCGGCGGGGACAGGCACAGCCGGCTCGGAATGGCGGATCGAAAATGTTAAAGCGCTGCCACGCAAACTGGCGGCGCCGGAGAAGCGTTCCGGCCATGCACGCATGCAGGCCGCCACCGTGGCGGAGAGCCGCGGCGGCAAGGTGCTGCAGGAAGGCAGCGCAGCCGACAAGGCGCAGGCCGTGCTGGCTTATTTGCGTGAGCATCATCTGGTCGATTATTGATTTGCAAAGCGTTTGCAATGCGGCGGTTCCATAAATGCATCACATGGAGAAAAAATTGAAAGTATCCAAAGAGATTCAAGCACTGATCGCCGAACGCCTGCCAGGACATAGCCTGGATGCGCCGTTTTACCTGAATCCGGAAATCTTCGAGATGGATATCCGCGAGATTTTCGGCAAGCACTGGATCCATGTCGCGGTCGATCCGGATATTCCCGAGCCGGGCGACTACGTCACGGTCGAGATCGGCCTCAACTCCATCGTGGTGGTGCGCGACGACGATATGGCGGTGCGCGCCTATCACAACGTCTGCCGCCATCGCGGCGCGCGCCTGTGCTCGGAGCACAAGGGCTCGGTCGGCAACCTGGTCTGTCCCTATCATCAATGGACTTATAACCTGAGCGGCGAACTGATCTACGCCGAACACATGGGGGAAAAATTCGATCGCTGCAAGCACAGCCTGAAATCCGTGCATGTGGAAAACCTGGCCGGTCTGATCTTCATCTGCCTGGCGGAACAGCCGCCCGCGGATTTCGCCGTGATGCGCGAAGCCATGGCGCCCTATCTGTTGCCGCACGGCCTGCAGGATTGCAAGATAGCCAAGCAGGTCGACCTGATCGAAGAGGGCAACTGGAAGCTGACCATGGAAAACAATCGCGAGTGCTACCACTGCGCGACCAACCATCCGGAACTCACTGCTTCGTTGTTCGAATTCGGTTTCGGTTACCAGACCGCGCCCGGCAACGCCGAGCAGATCGGCGAATTCAACCGCCTGGCGGCAGAACGTTGCGCCGAATGGGAACGCGGCGGCCTGCCGTCAGCCGAGATCGAGCGGCTGGACGAACTGGTGAGCGGTTTCCGCACACAGCGCTTGCCGCTGGATCGCGCCGGCGAATCGCAGACGCTGGACGGCAAGGTCGCTTGCGGCATGCTGCTGGGGCAGTTCGAGCGCGCCGACCTGGGCGGTCTGTCGTTCTGGACCCAACCGAATTCCTGGCACCACTTCATGAGCGACCATATTGTGAGTTTTTCAGTATTGCCCTTGTCAGCCGAGCGTACGCTGGTGCGCACCAAATGGCTGGTGCACAAAGATGCGCGCGAAGGCATTGATTATCAGCTGGACAATCTGACTGCGGTATGGAACGCCACCAACGACCAGGACAAGCGGCTGGTCGAGCTGTCGCAGCAGGGGGCGCGCAGCAGCGCTTACCAGCCCGGTCCTTATTCGCCGTTTACCGAAGGGCTGGTGGAAAAATTCTGCACCTGGTACATCGGCCGCCTGCAGGCTGGTTTGAGCGCGCCTGAGACTGCTTCAGTGAACGTGCTGCGGAGAATGGATTGAAAGCCGAAATATTGCCGGGACCGGTCATGGATATCAATAAACTGAATCGCCCGAACTTCTGGGACGCCATGCCGCCGCTGTGGAACAGCGATCGCGAGGACAGCCTGGTGTGCTGCCAGGTGCGGGCGGAGACGCATGACGTCAAGAGCTTTTTCTTCGTCACGCCCGACGGCAGCGGCTTCATCTTCCAGCCCGGCCAGTTCATCACGCTGGAGCTGGAAATCAATGATGAAGCCATCAATCGCTGCTACACCGTTTCCTCGTCGCCGGCGCGGCCGCATGCCATCTCGATCACGGTCAAGCGGGTGCCGGGAGGGCCAGTGTCCAACTGGCTGCACGACAACTTGAAAGTGGGCGACAAGGTCAAGGTACTGCAGCCGGCGGGCGAGTTCACCTGCGCCATTCATCCGGCGAACAAATACCTGTTCCTGTCGGCCGGCTCGGGCATCACGCCATTGATGTCGATGACGCGCGCCCATCATGACCTCTGCGACGACCGTGACATTGTTTTCATCCACAGTGCGCGCACGCCGGACGACATCATCTTCGAGCGCGAGCTGGGCCTGATTGCCGCCAGCCAGCAGAATTTCAAGACGCGCTTCATCTGCGAACGGCTGGGCCAGCGGCGCGACTGGCCGGGACCGACCGGCATGCTGTCGCTGGCGGCGCTGAAGCTGATGGCGCCCGATTTCATGGAGCGTGAGATTTTTGTCTGCGGACCCGCGCCTTACATGAAAGCGGTGCGCAACATGCTGGATGAAGCGGGTTTTGAGCGGACGCACTATCACGAAGAAAGTTTCTCCTTCGAGACTTTGCAGTTGGAAACCGAGCAGGCAAGCACGGCAAACGGCGCAACACCGATAAGCAGCGAACTGGCGGCGCTGACCGGCTTCGAAATCACCTTCCAGAAAAGCAACCGCCAGATCGTCTGCGGCCCGCAGCAGCATGTACTGGAAGCCGCCCGCAACGCCGGCGTACGCCTGGCATCTTCCTGCGCCCAAGGCATGTGCGGCACCTGCAAGGTCAAGCTGATTTCCGGCAGCGTCGACATGCAGCACAAAGGCGGCATCCGCCAGCGCGAGATAGACCAAGGCATGGTGCTGCTGTGCTGTAGCAAGCCCTTAAGCAACCTGGTAGTAGATAAATAGGACAGCGCAGCAGAAACGCAGTCAATCGGGGTCAGAGTTTTTTTACGACAGCTTCATCGTCGTAAATTACTCTGACCCCAATTGACGGACCACGGAGCACCAGCCGCAGCAAACCGATGCAAATAAATTCGACTCTGACCCCATTTAATTCAGTTAGCTGGCCACGGAGCATGAACAGCAGCAAGTCGAAGAAAATCAATTCGACTCTGACCCCAATTGATTAAAAAACGCCGAAAGAGTCGAGCCATGAACCCACTACGAAAACTATGCTGCCTTGTCCTTGCACTGACATGCCTCGCAAGCACGGGCGCGGCGAATGCTGAACCTAAGCCGATCATCAAGATCGGTTACGTGGAAGGCTGGTCCGACAGCGTAGCCACGACCTACGTCGCGGCGCAAATCATCAGGCAGGATCTCGGCTATGAAGTCAAGCTGATCCCGGTGTCGGCCGGCCTGATGTGGCAGGGGGTGGCGCGCGGCGACCTGGATGCGACCATGTCGGCGTGGCTGCCGACGACGCAGGGCGCTTACTATGAAAAGCTGAAAGACAAGGTGGTCAATCTCGGCGTCAATTATCCTGGCGCCAGGATAGGACTGATCGTGCCTGCTTATGTCAACGTCAGCAGTATCGCTGACTTGACGGCGCAGAAAGCCGCTTTCGAGGGCCGCATCGTCGGCATCGATGCCGGCGCCGGCGTCATGACCAAGACTGAGCTGGCGATCAAGGAATACGGCCTCGACTATAAACTGCTGCCAAGTTCCGGCAGCGGCATGGTGGCCGAACTGGAGCGGTCGATCAGGAACAACAAGGCGATTGCGGTGACCGGATGGGTGCCGCACTGGATGTTCGCCAAGTGGAAACTCAAGTTTCTCGACGATCCGAAGAAGGTCTATGGTGAAGCCGAGCATGTCGACAATATCGCCAATCCCGGCCTGGCAACGAGGGCCAAGCCGGTGAATGACTTGCTGAAGAATTTCTCATGGAAGCCGGGCGAAATCGACAGCGTCATGCTGGCGGTGGAAAACGGCGCCAAGCCGGAAGCCGCGGCCAAACAGTGGATTGACGCCCACCCGCAGCGAGTCAGCCAGTGGCTGCAAAAATGAACGCTTGCGGGTGCGCGGCCTTATTTGGCTGCGATCACTTTGATGCGTTTGACTTCCAGTTTGGAACTGCCGAAACGTTCCTTGTCAAATTTTCCCTCAAGTTCGACGACTGTGTTGGCATCGATGACCTGATCTTGCGGAAAATGCTTAGCTGAAATGTCGGCTCGAATTTCGCCGCTGGCGTCAGCCAATACATAATGGTCGCCGCCGGTATGACGCACGAGCTTTCCCGTCAGGGTCACATATTGATCGTCAACGCCATTTGCCAATAATTCTTTGGCCGTCATGCCTGGCACGGTCGAGGGACCAGCATAGCGGGCAGAGGCTGGCGCCGCGGAAGCGGAGGATGGACCGTTATAGCCTTGAGCAGCGGCGACTGTGGCGGCGCCGGCGAGAATAGTGATGGCGAGAAATTTTCCGATGCGATTCATAATGCGTCCTTTTGGATGAGCTGTGTTTAAGATCAATTCGGTTCGCTGGTGCGCAACCTTGATCGCTATTAGACATCGCCAAGCTTAACGTTATCTTAAGGACTACGAAATGCCTGTGGCGGGCACAGCTATACAGAAGGAAAATCGAGGAACACGCCGAGGCCTTTGCCATCCAGGCCGCTGCCGAAAGATAGTCGGGCGCCATGCAGTTCGGCAATGCGACGGACGATGGACAAGCCCAGTCCGCTGCCTTGTTCGCCACTGCCTAATACGCGGAAAAAGCGTTCGCTCAATCGATTGCGCTGTCGCGCATCGACTCCGGGGCCGTCATCGCAGACGGCGATGCGCAGCAGGCCGGATGTCGCGCTGCATGCGATTTTTACCGTGCTGTGCGGTGGACAGTAACGCAAGGCATTATCGAGCAGGTTGCGCAAAGCAATATGCATCATTTCCGGATTCATCTGCAACTGCTCCAGCTGTGTATCAATGTTCACGTTGATGCGGCGTTGCCTGGCTATCGCTGCATGTGTCCGCCGCAATTCTTGCAGGAAGGGTTGCAGCACTACCTGCTGCCGTTCCAGCTTGTCCGGGCTGGCAGGATCCAGGCGCGCCAGAGCCAGTAGATTCTCGACCAAGGCGGTGCTGCGGTCAATATCGTCGCGCAGTTTCTGGAATGGCGCGGATAGGTCGCTGTGCTGCCGCTGCAGCAGTTGCACATGCATGCGCAAAGCTGCCAGCGGCGTGCGCAGTTCATGCGCTGCATCGGCGGTAAATCTACGTTCGGCTTGCAGCGCATTTTGCAGGCGCAGCAGAACACCGTTCAAGGCACCGACGATGGGGCGCAGTTCGCGCGGCTGGCCGTCCAGCGATACCGGTGTCAGGTCATCTCGCGATTTCGTGGCGATTGCATGAGCGGTGTTGTTAATCGGTTTCATGACACGGCTGACGCAATGCCAGCTGAGAGCGGTCAGTACCGCCAGCAGCAGCAAGACCGGTAACGCAAGGTTTTCCGCCAGTTCTTCCAAGATGTCCAGGCGTTTCTTGAATTTTTGCCCGACCTGCACTTCAAAATGCGCATCCTTGCTGCGCACCACGTAAATACGCCAGCGCTTACCGTCGATGTCGATATTTCTGAAACCCTTGCGATGCTCAAAGCCGGCAACGAAGGGCGTGGCGGGTGCTCTGGCGGTGCGCTGGATGACTCGGCCGTCTATCACGATCTGATACTGGATATCCACCTTGTGCGGTTCGCCGGCGGCGGCTTCTGTTTGCTGCAGAAGGCCGCGTTCGTTGAAGTCAGTGGTGGCCGCCACGATCAGGTTACTGGATTCCTTGAGCGCGTCGTCAAATACGTCGTTGGTTTCATTCCAGGCGATGAACACCATGATGGTCAGGCTGGCAAGCCACAGCAGGGCGCTGGTGCCGACGATAGTCCACAACAAGCGCAGGCGCAGCGAGTGGGAGGGCGCTTTGGCGCCGGGTGGCATAGAGGGCGTTTCAGGCATGTTCATCTTTTAAGCGATAACCGAGGCCGCGTACGGTCACGATCAATCCGCTGCCGAGTTTTTTCCGCAGATGATGGATATGTACTTCGATGGCGTTGCTTTCCACTTCGTCGCCCCAACCATATAAGGCTTCTTCGATTTGCGCCCGCTTGACGATATGCTGTCGGCGCAGCATCAAGGCATGCAATACCGCCAGCTCGCGCACCGTCAGCTGTACCGGCTCGCCGGCCAGAGTCACACGCTTGCTGGCGAGGTCGAGTTCGATCTCGCCATGCTTCAGAACGTTATTAGCCTGCGACGCGTGACGCCGCACCGCGGCGCGGATGCGTGCTGACATTTCTTCGAGGTCGAACGGCTTGATCAGGTAGTCGTCGGCGCCCAGGTCCAGGCCTTCGATACGGTCGGCCAGAGTGTCCCGGGCTGTGATGATGAGCACCGGCACAAGGTCTTTGCCGTTGCGTAAGTGGCGCAATAATTCATCGCCGGAGGTTCCCGGCAGGCCACGGTCCAGCAGCACGCAGTCGTAGCGATGGGTTTGCAGCGCTGTGGCTGCCGAGTCGCCGCGCAGTACCCAGTCCACGGCATAACCGTCGAGCTGGAGCCAGGATTGCACGGTCGCGCCGAGCGAGGGATCGTCTTCTACAAGGAGAATGCGCATGGGCGGAATCCTAGCATGGGTCGGATTAAGCCAGTCTTAAGAACCTGTTTATGATCTGCAGCGAGCGCCCGTCAGTTGCTACTAAACGGCGCGGAAAAACCGGAATGTACTTCAGTACATGAGGATTTTGAGCAGCGTTTAGTGCCAGATCACGGGCGTGCAGTAAGATCATAAACAGGTTCTAAGAAGTCATGGCCGTTCAGCGCTGGCCGGATTGGCCGCGGCCACCTTCATGTCGCCGCCCAGCGCCTGATACAGCTTGACCTGGCTATTGAGCAGGTTGAGATTGTTGTCCGCCACGGCGCTCTCGGCAGAGCGCAGGGTTTCCTGTGCATCGAGCCAGATCTTCAGCGCCACCGACCCGGCGCGGTAACGTTCTTGATAAAGGCTTTCGATGCGCCGGGCCGCTGCCAGCGACTGCGCCAGCCTGATACCTTGCTCCTGGAATTGACTACGTGCGGACAGAGCGATTTCGACGTCGCGCAAGGCCTTGTAGAAAGTCTGGCGGAAGTCGATCGATGCTTTTTCATAATCGACCTTGGAGACGGCGATATTCAATTGCATCTGATCCCACTGCAGGAATGGAAAAGTCAGGCCGGACGCCAGCGTACCGACCGGATTCTGCAGCAGGTTTTGCAGGCTGGTGCTGCTGCTGCCAAGGCTGCCGGTGAGGCTGAATGTCGGGTAGTAGCCGGCGCGCACGGCGTCTGCGTTGGACAGGGTCTTGCGCAGGCGCAGTTCTGCCGCGCGCAAATCCGGTCGCCGCGCCAATAGCTCGGCAGGCAGGCCGGGATCTACCGCCGGCAGAAGGTCGGCAGCGAGGCGGTAGTGTCCGCTATCCTGGGTTTCAGGCGGGCCGTCGAACAGGATCGCCAGTGCGCTGCGGGTTTCCACCATGTCTTGCAGCAGCAGTGTGTGGCTGGCCTGTTGCGACGCCAGCGAGCGCTCGGCTTCCAGTACTTCCAGCGAGGAGACGGCGCCGGCATCGTACTGCACGCGCACCAGCTGCAGGATCTTGGCGACATAGGCGATGCTTTGCTCGCTGAGAGCGATCCGCTGTTCCAGATTGGCGATCTTCCAGTACAGGCCGGCGGTGGTGCCGATCAGCGACAAGGCTGCGCTGTCGCGGTCTTCCGCGGTCGCCAGCGCCTCCCATTGTGCGGCGTCGCGCTGGCTGGCCAGTTTGCCCCACAGGTCCACTTCATAGGCGACGCTTGCGGTCAGCGCTTGGCTGCGGCTGCTGCTCGGCGCGCCGGGCAGGTTCGGCAAAGCGCCGGATGATCCGTTAAGGTTGCGGCTGTTGCTGCTGTTCAGGCTGAGCGAGACGGTCGGATTGGTGGTCGCCAGGCCGGCTTGCAGCTGCGCTCGCCGCACCAGGATGGCGGCTGCCGCCAGGTCGTTATTGCGTACTAGCGCTTGCTCGATCAGCTGGTCCAGTTGCGGATCGTTGAAGTTGCGCCACCAACGGTCATGCAGGACAGTATCGCCGGCCACTGGCTGCGGCTGGTTTTGCCAGCTTGCCGGCGTGCTCAACGCCGCCGGCTGGTAAGGGCTATGCATGGCGCTGCAGCCAGCCAGTATACTGGCGGCGAGCAGGCAGAGGGTCGTGTTGAAATTGCGCATGGGGATAGATTTCATTCTCGTGCCAAGGCCTCGACCGGATCCAGGCGGGCCGCATTGCGGGCGGGTAAAAACCCGAAGATGATGCCGATCAGGGTGGAGCAGGTGCAGGCAACTACAATTGAAGTGAGCGAGTAGTGCATCTGGAAACTGCCGCCGAAGCTGGCGAACAGTACGCCGATGCCGAGCGCCAGCCCGATGCCGAGCACGCCGCCGAGCAGGCAGACCAGCACCGCTTCGATCAGGAACTGCCGCATGATGTCGCCCTGGCGTGCGCCGACCGCCATGCGCACGCCGATTTCCTGGATCCGCTCGGTGACCGAGACCAGCATGATGTTCATCACACCGATACCGCCGACCGCCAACGAAATCAGGGCGATCATCGACACCAGCAGGGTCATGGTGCGGGTAGTCGATTCGATCGTCTTGCGGATGCTGTCGCTGTTCAGGATGAAGAAATCCTTGCTGCCGTGGCGCTGGGTGAGCAGCTTGACGATGCTTTTTTCGGCGGCCGCGGGCGAGGCGGCGTCATTGATGCGCACCGTGATCGATTGCAGAGCAGATTTGCCGATGATGCGCGTCTGCGCCGTGGTATAGGGAACCCACAGGGTCAGGTTGCTGCCGCCACCGCCAAACGAGTTGCTTTCCTTTTTTGCGACGCCAATGATGCGGCTGGGGATACTCCCCAGCATCAGTACCTGGCCGATCGGATCATCGCGACTGCCGAACAGTTTCTGGCGCGTATTGTGATCGATCACCACTTCTTGCAGCTGGTGGCGGATGCTGTCCGGCGTGAACGAGCGGCCTTCCGCCATCGTTATTCCGTACACACGGAAATGCTGTTCGCCGACGCCTTGCAGCGAGGCGCTCACCGAAATATTCCGGTAACGCACGGTGGCTGCAGTGGTGACGCCGGGCGTGGCGCTGTCGGCGTACGGTTGCCGCGCCAGCACGTCGGCGTCGGCCGACACCAGCGTGCGCACCGCGGCTGCCTTTTCATCGCCCCAGTCCTTGCCGGGATAGATCGTGATGTTGTTGGTGCCGAGGAAGCTGATGTCCTTCAGGATTTGCTGGCGTGAGCCTTCGCCCAGCGCCACCACTGACACCACCGAAGCGATGCCGATGATAATTCCCAGCATGGTGAGAAAGCTGCGCAGCCGGTGCGAACGCATGGCCAGCAACGCCATGCGGCAAGCTTCGATCAAGCTGGCGCCGGTGGCGCGCCAGGACGACTCTTGCTGCAGGTCGATCTGCGGCCGCTGCGCACCGGCTGCCGCAGGCTGCGCCGCCGTGCTGCTGCCGCCGCTCTTGCTGGGGCGGTCGGCAATGATTTCGCCGTCGCTGATCTCGATGATGCGTTGCGCATATTCGGCCACATGCATGTCATGCGTGACGATGATCACGGTATGGCCTTCGGCATGCAGCTCTTGCAGGATCTTGATGACTTCCTGGCCGCTATGGCTATCGAGGGCGCCGGTAGGTTCGTCCGCCAGGATCACCTGGCCGCCGTTCATCAGCGAACGGGCGATGCTGACGCGCTGCTGCTGGCCGCCGGACAGCTGGCTGGGGCGGTGGTGAGTGCGATTGGCCAAACCGAGGCGCGCCAGCAGCTCATGCGCGCGCTGCTTGCGTGCCGCCGCCGGCTTGCCGGCATAGATCGCCGGGATTTCGACATTGCTGGCGGCATCCAGGTCGGGCAGCAGATGGTAGCGCTGGAAGATGAAGCCAAAATGCTCGCGCCGCAGCTGCGCCAGCGCATCCGGCGGCATGTCCCCGGTAGCCTGGCCGGCGACGTGGTAGCTGCCGCTGCTGGGGCGGTCGAGGCAGCCGAGGATGTTCATCAGCGTCGATTTTCCTGAGCCGGAGGGACCGACCAGCGCCACCATTTCACCGGCGGCAATCGTCAGGTTGATGTTGTTGAGGACGGTGACGGTTTCTTCGCCGGAGGGAAAGCGCCGATACAGTCCGTTCAGTTCTAGCAAGGCTGGCTTCATGGTCAGCCCATGATCATGGTGGCTTGTTCCTCAGCCGGCTTGTCGCCGCCGTCGCCGACGATCACTTTTTCTCCCGCTTTCAGGCCGTCCAGCACCTGCGCCTGGATATTGTTGATGCCGATCCGCACCTGGCGCGTGGCCACCGTATGCTTGCCGTCCTTGGTCTGCAGCACCTTGACCTGATAGCGGCCATCCTTGCCGCGTTCGCCCAGCGCGGTCGAGGGAATCGTCAGCGCGCCCTTGGCCTCGTTGAGGACGATGGAGACTTGCGCCGTCATCGAAATGCGCAGCTTGTTGTCCGGATTGGGGATATCGAACAGGGCGTTGTAATACACCGGCGCCGCCGTCGCCGCGGTTTTGCCGGTTTTGTCGCTGCCGTCGCTGCTGATCGAATCCGGCGCCGGCTCGACGCTGCGCAAGATGCCGTTGAAGCGATGGTCGGGATCGCCCAGGATGGTGAAGAACACCGGCTGCTGCGGCTTGACGCGGATGACGTCGGCTTCCGACACCAGCGCTTTCACGGTCATGGTGTTCAGTTCCGCCAGGATGATGATGGTTGGCGTCAGCTGGGCGGAATTGACGGTTTGTCCTTCCTTGGTGACGATGGACACGACCTTGCCGTCCATCGGCGCGGTGATCTTGGTGTAGCCGAGGTTGAGCATGGCGGTGCTGACGGTGATCTTGGCCTGTTCGATCTGCGCATTGAGCGAATCGATATCCGCCAGGGTCGATTGCAGCGTGGCTTCCGCGGTTTCAAAGTTTTCACGCGAGCCGGCCTCGCCTGCCAGCAAGCGCTGCTGGCGCGCAAAATTCGAGCGCGCCTGCACCAGGCTGGCTTGTTTGGAGCGCAACTGGGCGCGTACCTGGCTCAAGGCCGCCTGGGCGTTTTGCAGCGCATTCTGCTGGGTCAGCGAATCGATCTCGGCGACCAGCTGCCCTTTTTTTACTTCCTCGCCCAACACTACCTTCAGCGATTTCAGCTGGCCGGATACCTGGGCGCCGACATTCACTTGCTGCAAGGCTTCCAGCGAACCGTTGGCCAGCACCGTATCCTGGATGTCGCCGACGGTGACCGGCGCGGTCAGGTATTGCGGTTCTTTGCTGCCGGAAAAGAAATGCTGGTAGAGGCCAAAGGCCAGCAATAAAAGTAGCCCTGTGGAAACAAAGTAGACCAGGGATTTTTTTTTCAATAAACGCATGATGGGAGCCCACGGATTGCCGGATCGCCATGTTCCTCCGCTCAAGATCAAATGATGAAATAAAGAGTAGAGAAAATGGCACTATGTTGCATCTTAGCATCCGGGGTCCAGCCATGGTCCAAATGCGGCTAGCGCATTGCGCATGGCTGTGCATCAGAAATCGCGGCGGCGCAAAAGTTCCCTTGTGATAAGCATGCGCTGCCGGTTGTCAGCGCGTTTCCTTTGCCGTTACTATGGGCTCACGCCGCGCTGGCAACGTACCGGTTATCGGCCTTGTATCACATTAAGAGGATGCTTATGGATCTGCTTATACGGAATGCCTCGCTGCCGAACGGCAGGACCGGGGTTGATATTGCTATTGCCGGCGGCCGCATCAATGCTGTCGGCGTAGCGCTGGCGGTCGTCGCCGAGCAAGAGATCGATGCCGGCGGCAACCTGGTGACGCCGCCGTTTGTCGACGCCCATTTCCACATGGATGCCACGCTCAGCTACGGCCTGCCGCGCGTCAACAGTTCAGGCACATTGCTAGAGGGGATTGCGCTATGGGGCGAGCTGAAGCCGAAGCTGACCCAGGAAGCGCTGGTGGCGCGCGCCATGCAGTACTGCGACTGGGCGGTGGCGCGCGGCTTGCTGGCGATCCGCTCGCATGTCGACATTTGCGACGACCGCTTGCTGGCGGTGGAGGCGCTGCTGCATGTCAAGCGCCGCGTCGCACCTTACCTGGACCTGCAGCTGGTGGCGTTCCCGCAGGATGGCTTGCTGCGCAGCCCGAATGCCTTCGCCAACCTCAAGCGCGCCATTGCCATGGGCGTCGACGTGGTCGGCGGCATTCCGCATTTCGAGCGCACCATGGCCGAAGGCGCAGAGTCGATCAAGCTGCTGTGCGAGCTGGCCGCGGAAAAGGGCTTGCGCGTCGACATGCATTGCGACGAATCGGACGACCCGATGTCGCGCCATATCGAAACCCTGGCCTTTCACACCCGGCGGCTGGGCCTGCACGGCCTGGTGGCGGGCTCGCACCTGACCTCGATGCATTCGATGGACAATTATTACGTCAGCAAGCTGCTGCCGCTGATCTACGAAGCAGGTGTGGCGGCGATTGCCAATCCACTCATCAACATCACCTTGCAAGGCCGCCACGATACTTATCCGAAACGGCGCGGCATGACCCGCGTACCGGAACTGCTGGCAGCCGGCATCGAGGTCGCCTTCGGCCATGACTGCGTGATGGACCCCTGGTACAGCCTGGGCTCGGGCGACATGCTGGAAGTGGCGCACATGGGTTTGCATGTGGCGCAGATGACAGGACAGGAAGCAATGCACGCCTGTTTCATGGCGGTGACGGAAACGCCGGCGCGCATACTCGGCCTTGGCGGCTACGGCTTGACGCCTGGCTGCAATGCCGACCTGGTGGTGCTGGACGCCGGCTGCACGGTGGAAGCTATCAGGCTGCGCGCCGGCCGCCGCTATGTGATCCGGCGCGGCAAGGTGATCAGCCAGTCACCGGCGGCGCAGGCGACCCTGAGCTTGCCAGGGCGGCCGGCGGCGCTGGATTTCCGCCTGCACGCCGCCTGATTGGAAAGCCGTCAGAAGGTTGTAGTCCGTAGGGTGGGGCACCTGTGCCCACGCAGTCGTGCCGCGCTAACGGTGGGCAAGAATTCTTGCCCACCCTACATGCCAGGCCGGCAAGCCGTCAGAAGGTTTTAGTCAAAGACAACACCAGCGTGGTGGCCAGCGGATTGGAGACCTCCGCCACGCCGGCGGAGTTCAGGACGCCGGTGGTGTAGCGGTCATAAACGCCGTTCTTGCCCCAGCCCTTGGTGACTGCGCCGGTGACTGACCAGCCGCCGTCGAAGGCTTTGGTCAGCGCCACTTTGCCATCCTGGAAGCTGTAGGCGGAAAAATTCCTGACCCGTTCGTTACCGTAATGCAGCAGCAAGCTGTAGCCGCTGCCGAGATCGAAAGTGCCGTTCAGGTCGAGGTAGCCGGAGCCGCGGCTGTGCTGGCCTGTGCCGATGCCGAGCGTGGCGCTGTTGTAGCCGAAATAGTCCGGCGTGTAGGTCAGCCAGTATTTGACGTTGAACCATTTATAGGTGAGCGAGGCGACTGCTTCGCCATAGTTGTACTTGGTGTGGGCGAACGATGCTTCGGCGCCAGGGTAGACGTAGTAGTAGATCTGCCCGGTGTAAGTCAGGTCGCCGGCGCTGCCGGTATAGCCGCCATACAGGTCCCACTCGACCGAACCATTCTCGATGAAATGATCGCTGACGCTCGACATCCAGGTGCCGGCAAACAGGCCGCTCGGATGCGCATAGTCGACGCCGCCCTGTATCGCCGGCTTGCCCCAGGTCTGGCGGAAACCGCGCGAGACGTATTGCGAGGCGATGGTGACGTTGGCGGTGAACGGCGATGCCGGGGCAGCGGCGGCTGCTGGGGGCGCCGCGGCAGGCGCACCGGCGCTGTCGGCAGTCTGGGCCAGCGCCGGCAGGTGCAGGGCGCAGGCCAGCATTGCCGCCAGCCATGGAGTTAGCCTGATGCTATTGAATTTCTGAAACATGTCTACTGCTCCCATTTGAATGCGTTTCCATTTTGATATCAATCGCATTTTATGACGATTGCCGGCGATTGCTGCAAATGGAAAACGAGACTGCATGAATGCGGCGGCAGTCGAACCGCTGCCGTGCCGTTGCGGTAACCAGAGCCTGCCGGATTACCTGGCGATAATTATTGTCCCGGTGTCCAAACGCAACTCCCTGCAATTGCGACTAAAAACGATGGAATTGCGACATGCCGCAAGCAAGCGGGCGGCCACTAGTCATGGCACGACACGTGCTTCGTCGTTTTTGAATAAGTGCTTGTCGTAAATCGTCATTCGGTCCAAGACCTTTGTCGCGACTATGTCATTAACTTAGGACGAAGTTTTCCCACGATCGTGATGCCTGGACCGATGTCGCTGCTGCTTGTCTTTCCTGCTGTGCTGCACATACACTCTGCAGCAGTGGATTTCAAACAAGCGGGCAGCGACCCCAGACCCGCACGCTAGCGACCCGTTGCAACAAGGCATTGTCCGGACAGCAACTGATCGCATGCACTATCAGGAGACAGGTAATGAAGTCTGCAAAAGTGGTAGTCGACCGTTTGTACAAGGTCTTCGGCAACAATCCGCAACTGGCCTTGAGCATGCTCGAAAAAGGGCATTCCAAGGACAAGATCTTCGCCGAGACCGGGCAGGTGGTCGGCGTCCAGAATGTTTCCTTCGAGGTGCAGGAGGGCGAGATCTTTGTCTTGATGGGACTGTCGGGTTCCGGCAAGTCGACCCTGATCCGCCTGATCAACCGCCTGGTTGATCCTAGCGCCGGCAATGTCGTGGTGGATGGCCAGAACGTGGCGCAGATGACGAATTCGCAATTGATCAAATTGCGCCGGCGCGACATGAGCATGGTGTTCCAGTCGTTTGCGCTGATGCCGCACCGCACCGTGCTTTCGAACGCGAGCTTCGGCCTGGAAGTGGCCGGCACCGGCAGGAAAGAGCGCGAGCGGCGCACCATGGCGGTACTGGAGCAGGTCGGCCTGGCGCCGTTCGCCAACAAGCTGCCGTGCGAACTGTCGGGCGGCATGCAGCAGCGGGTCGGGCTAGCGCGGGCGCTGGCGGTCAATCCCTCGCTGATGATCATGGACGAAGCGTTCTCCGCGCTTGATCCGCTCAAGCGCAAGGAAATGCAAGACGTGTTGCTGGACTTGCAAAAGGAACAGCAGCGCACCATCATCTTTGTCTCGCACGACCTGGAAGAAGCGCTGCGCATCGGCAGCCGTATCGCCATCATGGAGGGCGGCCGCCTGGTGCAGGTCGGCACCGCCCAGGAAATCATCGACAACCCGGCGGAAGAATATGTGCGCGCATTCTTCGACGGCGTCGACACCAACCGTTACCTGACCGCCGGCGACCTGATGCAAGCCAACGCCGTGCCGCTGGTGGCCTCCGCCAGCGAAGTGCATGCGAATGGCGATCTGTATCAGCGCAGCCGCTCCGACTTCGCCTTCGTGGTGGATGGCGCGCGCAAGGTGCAGGGCATCGTCGCCACCCGCCGCCATGCCGACGCCAGCGGTAATCTCCAGGCCAGCGGCATGGACCGGATCGAGGTGATCCATCACCGCAGCAACCTGGAAGACGTGATGGACAAGCTGATCGTCAGCCGCTCGCCCTTGCCGGTGGTGGACGGCGACGGCTGCTATTGCGGCGCGATCAGCCAGGCCATGGTACTCAAAGCTTTGTCCACATCCCGAGGTTCGCATGTCTGAGCACCTTCCGCTGGGACGCTGGGTCGACCAGTTCGTCCATTACATCCTCGATAAGCACGGTAACAGTTTCGACAGCTTCGGCAACGCCATCAGCTGGTTTGCCGAATCTATAGAGCACGGCTTGCAAGTATTGCCGCTGTGGCTGCTGATGGGCTTCTTCATCGCGCTCGGCGTCTGGCGCGTCGGCTTCAAGTTTGCGCTGTTCACCGTGGTGTCGTTTTTCGTGATCTACAACACCGGTTTCTGGGATCAGACCATCGTCACCCTGGGGCTGACCATTTCTTCCACCCTGATCAGCCTGGCGCTGGGGATTCCGGTCGGCGTCTGGGCCGCCAAGAGCAAGCGGGTGGCGATGATCGTGCGGCCCATCCTTGACCTGATGCAGACCATGCCGGCTTTCGTCTACCTGATTCCAGCCGCCATGATGTTCGGCCTGGGCCGGGTGCCAGGCATCATCTCCACCGTGATTTTCGCGATGCCGCCGGCGGTGCGCCTGACCGCGCTCGGCATCCGCCAGGTCAACAATGAAATCGTCGAAGCCGGCCAGGCCTTCGGCTGCACCAGCTGGCAGCTGCTGTACAAGGTGCAGTTCCCGAACGCCCTGCCTTCCATCATGGCGGGCATCAACCAGACCATCATGATGGCCTTGTCGATGGTGATCATCGCCTCGATGGTGGGCGCCGGCGGTCTCGGCAACGACGTGCTGGCCAGCATCCAGCGGCTAGATATCGGCCTCGGCTTTGAAAGCGGACTGAGCGTGGTGCTGCTGGCGATTATCCTGGACCGTATCACCGAGAGTTTCGGCCGCACCCCGGAAGCCGGCAAGGTGCAGCGCTTTTTCCGGCTGCGCAAATGGTTCCGCAAGAGTCCGGCGCTGGCCACCGGCTAGCAACGGCATGGGCAACTTGAGCAAGTTTGCAGCAACGTGATCCGGGCGCTGGAAATCCAGCGCCGGTAGCCAAAGATGGAGGCAGGATGTCTTCGCAGCAACTAGCTTCAAAACCGGCTTCGCCGCAAAGTGCGGCGCCAGCGGTAGTGGTGCATTTCGGTTTTCTGACCTTGCCGAATTTTTCGATGATCGCCTTTGCCAGCGCCATCGAAGTCCTGCGCATGGCCAACTACATCAGCCGCCAGACCTTGTACCGCTGGTCGGTGATCAGTATCGACGGCTTGCCGGCGCAAGCCAGCAACGGCTTGCCGATCTCGCCGACCTTGACGCTGGAGCAGGCCGGCACGCCCGACATCTTGTTCGTCTGCGGCGGCGTCAAGATCCACGAGGCGGTCGACGACAAGCTGAACGCCATGCTGACGCAGCTGGCGCGGCGCAATGTCATGCTGGGCGGGATCTGCACCGGCAGTTATGCGCTGGTCAAGGCGGGGCTGATGAATGGCTATCAGTGCGCCATCCACTGGGAAAATATTTCGGCCCTGCGCGAAGACTTTCCGCGCGTGCTGTTTACCGAGGGACTGTTTGCGGTGGACCGCGACCGCCTTACCTGTTCCGGCGGCACGGCGCCGATCGACCTGATGCTGAACCTGACCGCCAACCGCTACGGCAAGACGTTGGCGGCGGAGATTTCCGAACAGTTCATCCTGGAGCGGATCCGCGACGGCGCCTATCAGCAGCATATTCCGATTGCGGCCCGGCTCGGCTTCAGCCGAAAGGAGCTGATCGAAGTGGCGCGGCTGATGGAAACCCATATCGAAGAAACCCTGTCGTTTGAAGAGATCGCCAGGCTGGTGGGTTTGTCGCAGCGGCAGCTGCAGCGCATGTTCAAGTACTACCTGGATGTCACGCCGACCCATTACTACCTGCAGCTGCGTTTGCGGCGCGCCCGCGAACTGCTATTGCAGACCACCATGTCGATCATGAGCGTGACGGTGGCTTGCGGTTTCCAGTCGTCCTGCCATTTCAGCAAGGCTTACCGCAACCAGTTCGGCCGCTCGCCCAGCAGCGAGCGCCATCTGCGCCATCCGTACCTGTCCGCGGTCGACGAACTGCCGCAGTTGTCGTCGCTGCCGTCTTTGCCGCCGACGCCGGACGATCTGTTTGACGCTGGCAGGCAATAGCATGTCGCAATCGGTCTAAGCCGCCGCGCGCATGCGAGTAATTTCTGGCTTGTACCTATACGCTTGGTGTTACCCGCTTACTGCGGACCTGGCGTTGAAGTGCAAGCTTAAGCGTTCAATGTATGCCGATGCAATGCAAACTGGGAGCGTCGGACTTTCGTCTTTGCCACAGGAGAAAATGTAATGAAATCATTCAAGCTGGCGCTGGCCGGCATGGGCATGGCCTCGGCCTGTTTTATGCTGATGCTGGGAGCTGCGCAGGCGCAGGAACCGCAATCATGCAAGAACGTGCGCTTCGCCGATGTCGGCTGGACCGATATCGCCGCCACCACCGGTCTCGCATCCGCCGTCTATGAAGGGCTGGGCTATCACGCCACCAAGACCATCGCATCGGTGCCGATCACCTTTGCCGGCGTCAAGAACAAGCAGATCGACCTGTTCCTCGGCTACTGGGCGCCGACCATGGATCCCATCATCGCGCCCTTCGTCAAGGAAAACTCGCTGAAAGTGCTGGCATCGCCCAACCTGACCGGCGCCAAATACACGCTGGCGGTGCCGACCTATGCCTACGACGCCGGCCTCAAGACCTTTGCCGACATCGCCAAATTTTCCAAGGAGCTGGATGGCAAGATCTATGGCATCGAACCTGGCAACGACGGTAACGCCTTGATCCAGGGCATGATCAGCAAGAACCAGTTCAACCTGAAGAACTTCAAGATGGTGGAGTCGAGCGAGGCCGGCATGCTGATCGAGCTGGGCCGCGCGGTCAAGCAAAAGAAATGGATCGTGATCCTGGGCTGGGAACCGCATCCGATGAATGTGCAGCAAAAGATCAGCTACCTGAGCGGCGGCGACGAGGTGTTCGGTCCTAACTATGGCGAAGCCAAGGTCTACACCGTGACCGCCACCGACTATGCAACGCGCTGCCCGAACGCCGACAAGCTGGCGG
Source organism: Collimonas pratensis (assembly GCF_001584185.1). Taxonomy (GTDB): domain Bacteria; phylum Pseudomonadota; class Gammaproteobacteria; order Burkholderiales; family Burkholderiaceae_D; genus Collimonas; species Collimonas pratensis. The sequence continues at coordinate 1,478,999 of NZ_CP013234.1, forward strand.
CCAACCTGCAATTTTCCACCGGCATCGAAAACCAGCTGATGGGCCGCATCATGGACAAGCAAGATCCAAAAGACGCGGCCAAGGACTGGCTGAAGAAAAATCCGCAAGTGCTTGACAAGCTGCTGGCCGGCGTCAAGACCTTCGACGGCAAGGACGGCTTGCCGGCGGTGAAGACTTCACTCGGATTGTAACTGCGCAAACAATCAAAGGCGTCGTCCCCGCGAACGCGGGGACCCAAGTTAGATGCGCCAACATGGATTCCCGCGTTCGCGGGAACGACCGGGACGCGTAGTCGTGGCCGACGAGGCCGGTACGCGTAGTCGGTAAATATCAGATTTCATAACATCCTGACTGGAGGAGACCCAATGGCTGAAAATCGTGGCGTGGTTTATATCGAACAGGGCAAGGTAGAAATACAGTCCATCCCGTTCCCCAAGCTGGATAATCCGCAAGGCCGGAAAATCGAGCATGGCGTGATCCTGAAAGTGGTGTCCACCAATATCTGCGGTTCAGACCAGCACATGGTGCGCGGCCGCACCACGGCGCAGGCCGGGCTGGTGCTGGGCCATGAAATCACCGGTGAAGTTATCGAATGCGGCTCGGATGTGGAAACCATCAAGAAAGGCGACCTGGTGTCGGTGCCGTTCAACGTCGCCTGCGGCCGCTGCCGCACCTGCAAGGAACAGCACACCGGGGTCTGCGAAACCGTCAATCCGGCACGTGCCGGCGGCGCTTATGGCTATGTCGACATGGGCGGTTGGATCGGCGGCCAGGCCGAATACGTGATGGTGCCGTATGCCGATTTCAACCTGCTGCGTTTCCCGGACAAGGAACAGGCGATGGCCAAGATCCGTGACCTTACCTGCTTGTCGGATATCCTGCCGACCGGCTACCACGGCGCGGTCACTGCCGGCGTCAGTCCCGGCACCACGGTGTATGTCGCCGGTGCCGGTCCGGTTGGCCTGGCAGCCGCAGCTTCGGCGCGTTTGCTCGGGGCGGCGGTGGTGATTGTCGGCGATGTCAATCCTTTGCGCCTGATCCATGCGCGCAGCGTCGGCTTTGAAACGGTGGACCTGTCCACCGATGCGTCACTCAGCGACCAGATCGCCAAGATACTCGGCGTGCCTGAAGTCGATTGCGCGATTGACTGCGTCGGCTTCGAAGCACGCGGCCATGGCCACGCCGGGGCGCAAGCGGAAGCGCCGGCTACGGTGCTGAATTCGCTGATGGAAGTAACGCGGGTTGCAGGCAAGATCGGCATCCCGGGCTTGTATGTGACGGATGATCCGGGCGCGGTCGACAGCGCCGCCAAGCGCGGCAGCCTGAGCATCCGTCTCGGTCTCGGCTGGGCCAAGTCGCACAGCTTCCATACCGGGCAGACGCCGGTGATGAAGTACAACCGTCAGCTGATGCAGGCGATTTTGTGGGATCGCATCAAGATCGCCGACATCGTCGGCGTCGAAGTGATCACCCTGGACCAGGCGCCGGCCGGTTATCAGCAGTTCGATGCCGGGGCGCCGAAGAAATTTGTCATCGATCCGCATCATTTGCTGAAAAAGGCGGCTTGATGCAGTGGGGCTGCCGGCCGTTTTGCGCCGGCGGCCGCATTTGTCAGGCGGGCGCCAGCAGCGCCTGGAATTGGTCCAGCGCCGCAATAACCTGCTGGTCGGACAGCGCCAGCAGCGCCTCTCCCACATACCACTCGATATAACTCTGCTGCGGCAAGGCGGCGTCGCTGGCGCGACCGAATAGCCAGACGCCACGTTCCCGGGCCAGCTGGTCGCGCGCCGCGTTCGCCGCCTCGCGCTCGACCGGAAAATAGAGATGCAGCATATTGCAATGCGGCTGGCGTGGATTGACTTGCCAGTGCGGATAGCGGGCCAGCAACTGATACAGTTCGCGGGTGCGTTGCAGGTAGGCTGGCATGCGCGCCAGTTTTTCGTCAAACTGCATGGCCGCCGCCACTACGTAAGGCGAGCGCTGGTAGAGGTTGCCGCCCATGCGTTTCATCCATTCGGCGGCGCGGCCGATGAAATCCCGCTTGCCCAGCAGCATGGCGCCGCCTAGGCCGCCAAGGCCTTTGTAGAGCGAGACATAGGCGCTGTCAAAGCCGGCCGCCACGCTGGCCAGCGGCTGACCGTAGCCGGCTGCGGCTTCCCACAGGCGCGCGCCGTCCATGTGCAAATGAATGTTCTTTTCCCGGCAGTACTCTTTGAGCGCTTGCAGCTGTTCCCAGGCCGGCAGCTGGCCGCCGATTTCACGCATGGGCAGCTCATATAGCGCGGCACCGAGCCGATCCGGCACAGCTTTCAGATCATCCGCCGTCCAAGGCCGGAACGGGCTGCCGACCTGGAGTACCTTGAAATGGTCGAGCAGTTGGTAGTTGCTGCTTTCGTGGCGCAGGATGTGCGCCGTCGGATGCAGCGCCACCAGCCGGTTGTTCTTGTCCTGGCAAGCGACGCGCAGCGCGATGGTTTGTGCCATGGTGCCGGTGATGACGAAGCAGGCTGCTTCGAAACCGAGCAGGGCGGCTACCTTGTTTTCGAAATCCTGGATCAGCTGGCCTTCGCCATAGCTGTCATGCTGGATATCATGCGCCTCGCACCAGGCCGCCATCGCGGAAAAATCCTGGGCGGCGGTGCGCGGCGCCGATGAAGAAAAAAAGGTATGGCATTGCTGGCGTAGGTTGGCGTTGGACATATCTGGTGGCTGGGGCGCTTTTGGCTAGGTCGGGGGAAGGAAGCTTGCTATCCTACCGCGATTTGGGGTTGCCGCCATGTCGGCGACTGCCCATTTGCCGGCAAAGCCTGGCGCCGGCGCCAAAAAATGCCCATGCGCCTGTTCTTTTAGAGGATCATGCCTGATTGGCAAGGTTTATGCGTTTGGCTTATCCCCTACAAGGAAATGTCATCGCGTAGGTAGGGCCACTTGGTCGTAAAATTAAAATTTGTCGTGCTTGTCGGAAAAGGACAAACACTTGTCAGCTACGGAAAATAGAGCGGCCGCTGCAAGGACAAAATGATGCCAAGGAATAGCACTGCAGTTATCGCTGATGGCGGCATTGATCAGCACTGTTGCACTGTACTCTGGCGTTGTGGTGTCTCGCGCGGCCGGTGTTGTTTGCCGAGAATAATACTTCAACCCACCCAGGAGTTGTCATGAACGGATGCACTATGTTTTGCCAGCGTATTTGCAAGCGCGTTTGCCCAAATATGCAATCGGGTTCTCTATGAACATCAGCACATTTGATTTATTCAAGGTCGGTATCGGTCCATCCAGCTCGCATACGGTGGGGCCGATGATTGCCGCCAATCGCTTTGCTGCTTATTTGCACGAGGTTAATTTGCTCGATGCGGTGCACGCGGTACGCGTCGAACTGTACGGTTCGCTCGGCGCCACTGGTAAAGGCCATGGCAGCGACAAAGCGGTGCTGCTGGGGCTGGAAGGCAACCTGCCGGACAATATCGATCCGGATCACGTCGAGCCGCGGCTGGCGGAAATCCGCAGCACCAAGAAGCTGCTGCTGAACGGTACGCATCCGATCGGCTGTGTAGAAAAGGAACACGTATTGTTTTTCCGGCGCGAAGCCTTGCCGCAGCATCCGAACGGCATGCGCTTTGTCGCCCTGGACGCGGCTGGCAACGTGATTGCAGAGAAAGAATACTACTCGGTCGGCGGCGGCTTCGTGGTCAGCAAGGAAGGCCAGCGCGTCAATCTGGTACAGGCCGGCAGCGTGCAGTCGGAAGGCGAGCTGCCTTATCCCTTCCATTCCGGCGACGACCTGCTGCGCATGTCGGCGGAAAGCGGTTTGACCATTGCTGCCCTGATGATGGAAAACGAAAAGCACTGGCGCTCGGCGGAAGAAGTACGCACCAAGTTGCTGGGTATCTGGGATGTGATGGCGGCGGCGGTCAAGCGCGGCTGTTCCATCGACGGCGAATTGCCGGGACCGATGAAGGTCAAGCGGCGTGCTGCGGAATTGTACCGGCAGCTGAAAGATCGATCCGAGGAATCGTTTACCGATCCTTTGTCGATGCTGGACTGGGTCAACCTGTATGCGATGGCGGTGAATGAAGAAAATGCTGCCGGCGGCCGCATCGTCACGGCGCCGACCAATGGCGCGGCAGGGGTGTTGCCGGCGGTGCTGCATTACTACACCAAGTTCATTCCCGGCTCGAACAAGGATGGCGTCATGACCTTCATGCTGACGGCAGCGGCGATCGGCCTGATCTACAAGGAAAACGCATCGATCTCGGGTGCCGAAGTCGGTTGCCAGGGTGAGGTCGGCGTAGCTTGCTCGATGGCGGCAGGGGCTTTGGCCGCAGTGCTGGGCGGCAGCACCGAGCAGATCGAGAATGCGGCGGAGATCGGTATGGAGCACAACCTTGGCATGACTTGCGATCCGGTCGGCGGCCTGGTGCAGATTCCCTGTATCGAACGCAATGCGATGGGCGCGGTGAAAGCGATCAACGCCGCCCGCATGGCCCTGCGCGGCAACGGCAAGCACTATGTCTCGCTGGACAAGGTCATCAAGACCATGATGCAGACCGGCGCCGACATGAAGACCAAGTACAAGGAAACATCACGTGGTGGTTTGGCGGTAAATGTCATTGAGTGCTGAGTAGCTTTCAGCGATAACTAGGATAGCTCTAAAACCGCGCAGTAGGTTTTAGAACTGTCCGTAACGGTTCCGGAAATTTGAGGGGTTTATGAGCAATTATTCGATATTCAGCTTGATCCGCAACAGCCTCTCCTACCATGAAAACTGGCAGCGGGCCTGGAAAAGCCCGGAACCGAAAAAGGAATACGACATCGTTATCGTCGGCGGCGGCGGCCACGGCCTGGCCACCGCCTACTACCTGGCCAAGGTGCACGGCTTGCGCAATATCGCCGTCATCGAAAAAGGCTGGATAGGCGGCGGCAACACCGCCCGCAACACCACCATCGTGCGTTCCAACTATCTGTGGGACGAATCGGCCATGCTGTACGAAAAGGCGATGCAGCTGTGGGAGGGCCTGTCGCAAGACCTCAACTACAACGTCATGTTCAGCCAGCGCGGCGTGATGAACCTGGCGCATACCTTGCAGGATGTGCGCGACACCGAGCGCCGCATCAACGCCAACCGTCTCAACGGCGTCGATGCCGAATGGCTGACGCCGGCGCAGGTCAAGGAAATCGTCCCGATCATTAATCTCAACAGCCACTATCCGGTGCTGGGCGCTTCCTTCCAGCGCCGTGGCGGGGTGGCGCGGCATGATGCGGTGGCCTGGGGTTTTGCCCGCGGCGCCGACGAGCGCGGCGTCGATATCCTGCAGAACTGCGGCGTCACCGGCATCCGCCGCGAGAACGGCGCAGTGACCGGGGTCGATACCGTCAAGGGCTTTATCAAGGCTAAGAAAGTGGCGGTGGTCGCCGCCGGCCACTCCAGCGTGCTGGCGGAGATGGCGGGCATCCGCCTGCCGCTGGAAAGCCATCCGCTGCAGGCGCTGGTGTCGGAGCCGATCAAGCCGGTGCTCGACACGGTGGTGATGTCGAATGCCGTGCATGCTTACATCAGCCAGTCCGACAAGGGCGACCTGGTGATCGGCGCCGGCGTCGACCAGTACACAGGCTATGGCCAGCGCGGCAGTTATCACGTGATCGAAGGCACGTTGCAGGCGATTGTTGAAATGTTCCCGCTGTTCAGCCGGGTCCGCATGAACCGCCAGTGGGGCGGGATCGTCGATGTTTCGCCGGATGCCTGCCCGATCATTTCCAAGACACCGGTCAAGGGCCTGTATTTCAATTGCGGCTGGGGCACCGGCGGCTTCAAGGCCACGCCGGGTTCGGGCTGGGTGTTCGCCCACACCATTGCCAACGACCATCCGCATCCGCTGAATGCGCCGTTTGCGCTGGACCGTTTCTACAACGGCCATCTGATCGACGAACACGGGGCCGCCGCCGTCGCCCACTGATACTGTCCGTTGTGACCATTCAGCCATCCTTGATTCAATCCGCCATCTGTCTGGAGAACCACCATGTTATTGATCACCTGCCCTTGGTGCGGGCCGCGTGCCGAGAGTGAGTTTCATTGCGGCGGCGAAGCCGATATCGCCCGCCCGCTGGAAACCGAAAAACTGAGCGACGAAGCCTGGGGCGATTACCTGTTCATGCGCAAGAATCCGCGCGGCGTGCACCGCGAGCAGTGGGTGCACAACCAGGGTTGCCGGCGCTGGTTCATGGCCGAGCGCGATACCGTGACTTATGAATTCCTCAGCTACAGCAAGTTCGAAGCCAAGGCTGCCGCCGATGGCAAGGGAGCCTAGGATGAACCAACTGAAGAGCCAACCGACAAACCAGACACACAGGCTGGCCGGCGGCGGCCGCATCGACCGCGCGGTTCCGCTGACTTTTATTTTCAACGGTAAAAGCTACCAGGGTTATCAGGGCGATACGCTGGCCTCGGCGCTGCTCGCTAACGGTGTGCACTTCGTTGCGCGTAGCTGGAAATATCACCGTCCGCGCGGCATCGTCACCGCCGGGGTAGAAGAACCGAATGCGCTGGTGCAGCTGGAAAGCGGCGGGTTTACCGTACCAAACGCCCGCGCCACGGAAATCGAGTTGTACCAGGGTTTGAGCGCGACCAGCGTCAACGCCAGCCCCAGCATCGAAAACGACCGCATGGCGATCAACCAGCTGTTTGCCCGTTTCATCCCGGCCGGCTTCTACTACAAGACCTTCAAATGGCCGCGCAGCTGGTGGGGCAAATACGAAGAAGTGATACGCGAAGCGGCCGGCTTCGGCAAGGCGCCGACCGAGCTCGATCCGGACCGCTATGAAAAGACCTATGCCCATTGCGACGTGCTGGTGGCCGGCGCCGGTCCAGCCGGCCTGGCGGCCGCCTGGGTGGCGGCGCAATCCGGTGCGCGGGTGGTGCTGGTCGACGATCAGTCAGAACCGGGCGGCAGCTTGCTGTCGGGGCCTGCGCTGATCGACGGTTTGCCGGCGGCCGCATGGGTAGCGAAAATCAGCGCGGAATTGCGGGCCTTCCCGGAAGTGACGATTCTGTCGCGCAGCACGGCCTTCGGCTACCAGGACCATAACCTGGTGACCGTGACCCAGCGCCTGAGCGAGCATCTGCCGCTGGCGCAGCGGGGCGGCAAGGTGCGCGAACGGCTGTGGAAGGTACGCGCCAAGCACGTGATACTGGCAACCGGCGCCCATGAACGGCCCATCGTGTTCGGCAATAACGATCTGCCTGGCATCATGCTGGTTTCGGCGGTATCGACCTATATCCACCGCTATGGCGTGCTGCCCGGACGCCAGGCGGTGATCTTCGCCAACAATGACGACGCCTACCAGACTGCTCTCGATCTGAAGGGCAACGGCGCCCAGGTAACCGTGGTCGATCCGCGCCCAGCTGGCAACAGCAGCCTGCCGGCCGCCGCCAAGCGGCAGGGTGTGAGCATCATCAATGACGCCGTGGTGGTGACTGCGCATGGCAGCCGCCATGTCAAGAAAGTGGAAGTTTCCGGCCATCGCGATGGCGTGCCGGGGCAGTTCATCACCTCGCTTGCCTGCGATCTGCTCTGTGTTTCGGGCGGCTGGAATCCGGTCATCCATCTGTTTGCCCAGTCCGGCGGCAAGGCGCACTGGAATAATGAGAAGGCCTGCTTCGTGCCGGGATCGGCGATGCAAAAGGAAACCAGCGCCGGCGCCGCCAACGGCGATTTCAGCCTGGCAGGCGCCTTGCGCGATGGCGCGCTGGCGGCGCAGCAGGCGGTCGAATCGGCTGGCTTGAAAGCGGCCGCGCTACCGAACTGGAAAGTGGCCGAACTGTCGGAAGCCCCGCTCATGCCTATGTGGCTGGTGGGCGACCGTAAACAGGTCGGGCGCGGTCCCAAGCAATTCGTCGATTACCAGAACGACGTGTCGGCCGCCGATATCTACCTGGCCGCGCGCGAGGGCTATCATTCGGTCGAGCACGTCAAGCGCTACACCGCGCTCGGCTTCGGCACCGACCAGGGCAAGCTCGGCAACATCAACGGTATGGCGATCCTGGCTGAAGTACTGGGCAAGAGCATCCCGCAAACCGGCACCACGACTTTCCGCCCGAACTACACGCCGGTGACCTTCGGCACGGTGGCCGGACGCGAGCTGGGCGAGTTCCTGACGCCTATCCGCAAAACTTGCATCCATCCCTGGCATATCGAGCAGGGCGCCTTGTTTGAAGACGTCGGCAACTGGAAACGTCCCTGGTATTACCCGCGCGGCAAGGAAGACCTGCATGCGGCAGTAGCGCGCGAGTGCCTGGCGGCGCGCAACAGCGTTGGCATCCTCGATGCTTCCACGCTGGGCAAAATCGATGTACAAGGACCGGATGCCGTCACGCTGCTGAACTGGATGTACACCAATCCCTGGAACAAGCTGGAAGTCGGCAAATGCCGCTACGGCCTGATGCTGGACGAGAACGGCATGGTGTTCGATGACGGCGTCACGGTGCGTCTCGGCGAGCAGCATTTCCTGATGAGCACCACCACCGGCGGCGCGGCGCGCGTGCTGGACTGGATGGAGCGCTGGCTGCAGACCGAGTGGCCGCACCTGAAAGTCAACCTGACGTCGGTGACCGATCATTTCGCCACCTTTGCGGTAGTCGGGCCGAACGCCCGCCGCGTGCTGCAGAAAGTCTGCAAGGATATCGATTTCTCCAACGAGAAATTTCCCTTCATGTCTTTCCGCGAAGGTAGCATCAACAGCGTCTTCACCCGCATCATGCGTATCAGCTTCTCCGGCGAACTGTCGTATGAAGTCAATGTGCCGGCCAATATGGGACGGGCCATCTGGGACGCCATCATCGAAGCCGGCAAGGAGTTTGACATCACGCCCTACGGCACGGAAACCATGCACGTGCTGCGCGCCGAAAAGGGCTACATCATCGTCGGCCAGGATACCGACGGCTCGGTCACGCCGTTCGACCTAGGCATGGGCGGCCTGGTAGCCAAATCCAAGGATTTCCTCGGCAAGCGTTCGCTCGCACGCTCGGATACCGCCGGCGAGAACCGCAAGCAGCTGGTGGGCTTGCTCAGCGCGGACAAGGATTTCGTGCTGCCGGAGGGTAGCCAGATCCTGGCCGAGCCGAGCAATGAAGCGACCGGCAGCATGATAGGCCACGTAACGTCCAGTTACTTTAGCCCGATCCTGCAGCGCTCGATCGCCTTCGCGCTGATCAAGGGCGGGCTCGGCAAGATGGGGCAGGAAGTCAGCATATCGCTGGAGAACGGCCGCAATATCGCAGCCAAGATCAGCAGCCTGGTGTTCTACGATGCAGAAGGAGTCCGTCAACATGTTGAATGAAACCCAGCTTTTTCAGGTGCAGCAGGAATCGCCGTTGGCGGAACTGGGGCAGTTGTTGGCGCCGCTCACTGCAGGCGCCAACCAGCCGGTCCGGCTGGAGGAGAAACCCTTCCTGGAACTGATCAATATCAAGGGCGAGGCCGGCTCAGCAAGCTTCCTGCGGGCGGTCAAGAATCTCACCGGCGCGGCATTGCCGCTGCAGCCGAACACCATCGCCGAAAGCGAGCAGTTCGTCATCTACTGGCTGGCGCCGAATGAATGGCTGATCCAGTCCAGGCAACCGCGCCTGCCGGCGCTGTGCGCCGACCTGGCCGCTGCGCTGGCGGGAGAGTTCGCCGCGGTGGTGGATGTCAGCAGCGGCAATACCAGCCTGGTGCTGAGTGGCATACAGGCGCGCGCGGTCTTGCAGAAGGGCTGCCCGCTGGATTTCCATGCGGGCGTCTTCAAGCCAGGGCAGTGCGCCCAGAGCCATTACTTCAAGGCCGGCATCTTGCTGCGGCCTTTGGACGACGGCGCTTTTGAGCTGATCATCCGCCGCAGCTTTGCCGATTACTTCGGCCGTATTTTATTGGACGCCAGTCAGGAGTATCTCTGATGAAGAACGAAAACATCGCCAGCGGCGTACGCTGGCAGATCTTTGTCGAGGGCCTGGCGGCGATGACCAGCGTCGGCCTGCATCCGCACGAACATGAAAAGCCGCAGGCGGTCGAACTGGACATTGAATTGTCGTACAAGACTGGCGGCAGCGGCATGGGCGATGATGATACGGCGGCGGTGATCGACTATGACCATTACTGCAGCGTGGTCACGGCTTTTCTGCAAGCCAAGCCGCATACTCGCCTGCTGGAGACGCTGGCCTCGGAAGTCGCCAGCCTGTCCTTCCGCGAATTCCCTATGCTCGATGAAATACGGGTGGCGATCCACAAGCCGAAGATCCGCCCCAACACCGCCCGTCTGGGCGTAGCCTCAAGCTGGACCCGCTGGAGCTATGAAACCCTGTTGCTGGCGCAGACCCTGGAAAGCGGTGTTGCGGCATGAGCGGAACAGGAAAATTCTTTGTTGATACAAGGCAATAATTTGATTATGGCATGCATCTGCCGACAAAAAGCCCGCATAAGCGGGCTTTTTGTTCCAAGTGCAATTGGGACTTGAAACCGGCTTGCGTTTTTTTTAACGGAAGGCTGCAAGTTGCGCCAGTTTCGTCTACCATTTGCTATCGGCAGCACTATTCCAATGACTTTTCACAGAGCATATTTCCTTTCCAGTAAGCATCCTCAACGGCAGAAAACAAGACTGCCGGCCGCCTCCGGGGCGGACCGGTAATTCTTCTGCCCTGGCGTTGCCACATCATTCATCATCGTATCCAGGAGACCATCAACATGAGCACCCCCACCACTCTTTCGGCGGCCGAGCAGGCCCTGCGCGACGCTGCACTGGAATACCACCGCAGTCCGACGCGCGGCAAGATCGCCGTGGTGCCGACCAAGCCTTTGTCGAACCAGCGCGACCTCTCGCTGGCGTATTCGCCCGGCGTGGCCTACGCCTGCCTGGCGATCCACGAAGATCCGGAGATGGCGGTGGAATACACCTCGCGCGCCAACCTGGTCGGTGTCATTACTAACGGCACGGCAGTGCTGGGCCTGGGCGATATCGGGCCGCTGGCCGGCAAGCCGGTGATGGAAGGCAAGGGCTGCCTGTTTCATAATTTCGCCGGCATCGATGTCTTCGATATCGAGCTGGCCGAGCGCGACCCGGACAAGCTGGTCGAGATCATCGCTGCGCTGGAGCCGACCCTGGGCGGCATCAACCTGGAAGACATCAAGGCGCCGGAATGCTTCTACATCGAGAAGAAACTGCGCGAGCGCATGAAGATCCCGGTCTTCCATGACGACCAGCACGGCACCGCGATCATTTCCTCGGCTGCATTGCTGAACGGCCTGGAACTGGTCAACAAGAAAATCGGCGAAGTCAAACTGGTAGCCTCCGGCGCCGGCGCGGCGGCGATTGCCTGCCTCGACCTGATGGTGGAACTGGGCGTCAAGCGCGAAAACATTTTCGTCTGCGATTCGCGCGGCGTGATCCACGACAAACGTGAAGACAAGTTGGACGTATCCAAGCAGCGTTACCTGCAAAAGACTGACGCGCGTACGCTGGCGGATGCAATTGTCGGCGCCGACGTGTTCCTCGGTTGCTCGGCGCCAGGCGTGCTGTCGCAAGACATGGTCAAGGCCATGGGCAGCCAGCCTATCATCCTGGCGCTGGCCAATCCGGAACCGGAAATCCGCCCCGAGCTGGCGCTGGAAGCGCGGCCGGACTGCATCATCGCCACCGGCCGTTCGGACTATCCGAACCAGGTCAACAACGTGCTGTGCTTCCCTTACATTTTCCGTGGCGCGCTGGATTGCGGCGCCACCAGCATCACCGAGGCCATGAAGGTGGCTTGCGTGCGCGAGATCGCCGACCTGACCAAGGCCGAGATCAGCGAAGAAGTGGCCTCGGCTTATGCGGGCCAGGAACTGCAGTTCGGCCCTGAGTACATCATTCCCAAGCCTTTCGATTCGCGCCTGATTCTGCGCATCGCGCCGGCAGTGGCGCGTGCAGCGGAAGAATCGGGCGTGGCGACGCGTCCGATCAAGGACATGGATGCCTACCGCCAGTCGCTGATGCGTTTCGTCAGTCACACCGGCATGTTCATGCGTCCGGTATTCCTGGCTGCGCGCGGCGAACCGCAGCGTATCGTCTACGCCGAGGGCGAAGATGAGCGCGTGCTGCGTGCGGTGCAGATTGCGCTGGAAGAAAAGCTGGTGCGGCCTATCCTGATCGGCCGGCCGGCCGTGATCGAAGCGCGCATCAAACGTGCCGGCCTGCGCTTGCAGGCGGGCCGCGATTTCGAGCTGATCAATCCGGAAGACGACGCCCGTTTCCGCCAGTACTGGGAAGCCTATCACGAGATCAAGGCGCGCGACGGCGTGACGCCGGAGATGGCGAAGTCAACCTTGCGCCGTTCCAACACCACCATAGCTTCGATGCTGGTCAAGCTGGGCGACGCCGACGGTATGCTGTGCGGCCTGGTGGGACGTTTCGACAGTCACCTGGAACACGTCAGCGACATCATCGGCCTGCGTCCGGGCGCCAAGGGTTTTGCCGCCATGAACGGCTTGGTGCTGGATAAGCACACCTTGTTCATCGCCGATACCTTCGTCAATGACGATCCGGATGCCGAGCAGCTGGCCGACATCGCCGCCATGGCGGTGGAAGAAGTGCGCCGCTTCGGTGTGCCGCCCAAGGTGGCTTTCCTGTCGCATTCGATGTTCGGTTCCAGCAACCGGCCGTCGGCCAAGAAAATGCGCGCCGCGCGCGACCTGTTCGTCAAGCGCATGCCGGATGTCGAAGCCGATGGCGAGATGCACGGCGACGCCGCCCTGAGTGCAGAACTGCGCGCGCAGTTCCTGCCGAAATCAACCCTGTCGGGCGACGCCAATGTGCTGATCACGCCAAACCTGGATGCCGCCAACATTCTCTTCAATGTGCTGAAGATGACCGGCGGCCAGGGCGTGACGGTGGGGCCGGTGCTGCTGGGCGCCGCTGCTCCGGTGCATATCCTGAACCCGTCGGCCACCGTGCGTCGCGTCGTCAACATGACGGCGCTGGTGGTGGCAAACGCGATTTCGGCAAAGCAGAAAGTCTGAGCGGCCGGTAGTACCAGCCGCTAGAAAATCCCCGTGACTGCATCTGCAGCGACGGGGATTTTTTTTTGCCTGCGCGGTTATTCTTTATTCAATGGCACCAACGAATTGCTCTGCCTGAGCGCGTGACGCATGATTTTCCTTGGGGGGAACGCGGCCAGCTCTCTATGTAGGTGGATTCCTACAGTCCTTTGCGGTTTGCGCCGATATGTTCCCACCATGGGGCGCGCTAAAGTCAGAGCCTGCCCAAGGCGAAATCTTCGCCTGAGCCCGAGGCTGCGCTTGCCGATGGCCGTTCCGGCCGGCAGTGCGCCTGCAACGCTATCAAGGATTGCTGACATGAGTTTCACCATTGCACCCCGTATCTACTGCATCAACCCGACCCTGGTATCGCGCCAGGGCTGGCCCGCCCTGCTCGACCATTGCGCCAACTTGGGTTTTGATCATGTAATGCTGGCCAATACACTCAATCTGGGCCAGCACGGCGCGGGCGAAGACGGGCTGGAACTGGAACAGTTGACGGCGGCGTGCGCCGAACGCGGTTTGCGCCTGCTGCTCGATATCGTGCTCGATCGGGTCACGCCGGAAGATCCCCTGATCGCGACCTGTCCGCACTGGTTCGACAGCAAGTCCTTATCGGATGACAGTTTGTCTGCAGATGGCCTGCCTCTGCGCATGGAGGACAGCGCCGTGCAACACGGCGTATCGGCGCTTTGGCGCCGACGCTTGCAGGCTTTGCTGGATGCCGGTGTGGCAGGCTTCGTCTGCAGCGTGCCTGCGGCAGTGCCGGCGGCGCTGTGGCAGCCTCTGATGGCGGCGACCCGCGATTATTGTGGTTCTGTCAATTTCCTGGCCTGGACTCCTGGCGCCGCGACCCCACAACTCGATCCTTTGGCCGGCGCTGGTTTCGATGCCGTTTTCTGTCCGGGAGCATGGTGGGACTACCAGGCCACGCGCTACGTGCGCGAGCAGGATAATCTGAGTGGCGTCGCCACCATCATTGCTTTCCCGGAAACGCCTTTCGGTCCTCGTCTGGCGGGCCAACTGAGCCTGACCGATATTCCTTCGCGCCGCCGCGCCAGTCTGCGCGCACTGCGCTTTGCGGCTGCCAGCGGCAACGGCATATTGGTGCCGATGGGTTTTGAATTCGGCTTGACCGTGCCGCTCGATACGGCGCTTACGCCAGTACAGTACGACAGCCTGTGCAAGGAGGCGGAGATCGATTTATGCGACGAAATTCAACAAGCCAATCGTTTCATTGTCGACATCGGACGCTATTTTTTAGGCGCACCGGTTACGTTGCTGCATAGCCCTGGTGGCGGACTGGCCTTGCTTCAACGCAGCACCCGCGCGGGCCTTGGCGGTCCGCGCGACGATAGTGCGCGCTTGTCCTTGCTGATCGTAGTGAATCAAGACCTGTACCAGCCCTGGCAAGGCGATGTCGAGGATATTTTTAGTCACGTTGACGGCTACCTCGGCCAGGCCGACCTGTCGGACTGGAACCAGGGTAGGCCGGAAGCGCAGGCGCTGCCGCAAGGCCCGTTGCTGTTCGAGGCGGCCGAAATCAAGCTGTGGCTGGCGCGGGCCGTCCCGTCGGATGCTGGCAACGGCAACGGCAACGGCGACAGCCGGCAAGCTGCATAAATGGCATAGGTGGCTCAAGCAATGACGCAGCGCTCAGTATTCTGATTGAGCAGCGCAATCAACTGATCGGCATTCAGACGTCCTTTGCCGGCCAGCTTTTGCAGCGCTTCAAAGGCGCGCACCATGCGCCGGTAGATCGAAATCGACGGCTGGTGTGAATGGATATCGCGTCCGGCGAACTTGGGAAAGCGCTGCATGTCCTTGATCAGGAACGAGGCGACGTTGGCATGCTCGAACTCGGTATCGCTGTCGAAGCCCATGAATTTCACTTCCACCTGCTGCGGCGAAATGCTGGCGGCGACCCGGTCCTGGTCGAGCGAGCGCAGCGCGGCGTAGCCGTCTTCGATGGCCGACCACATGTCCAGGATCGCCGCCACTTCTTTCACGATAGGCGGGTCGGAACGGCTATTGCCGTCATACAGGGCGCCGTATTTCCAGCGCAGGCCCCAGGTATTGCCGCTGTCCAGGGCCGAGCGGACGAAGCCGGGGTCGAGTTCGCCGGCGATGCCCAGATGCGCGTGCACTTCGCACAGCATGGTCAAGATCAGTTTTTCCGCATCGCTCAATTCCATCGTCACTCCCATTCAGCCGGATCGCCAGGGTGCGGACCCGGCGAACATTCCTGGCGCATCCTTCGTTACCGTTAGTCGCCTCCGCATTCCTATATACTACAGAATAACTGTATGTTTATACAGTGTTAAAATACTTAAAAATGACGCTTGTTGCGGCATTGAGCCTGCGCGCCCGGAACATGAACAAAACGCTGGAAAACCGTTTCTACTATCTGGACAACTTCGTCACCGTCGTGGCGTCGGTGCGGGCCCGCTATCGTCCTATGCTGAATGACGAAGAGCAGGCTTTCGTCGACGGCTTCGGCAACCTGCCGCAAGCCTCGGCGGCTTTGCTGGTGCGGATGGTGATGCGCAAGGGCGAGCTGTTCCGGCTCAGCAAGCTGCGTTACGACGAAATCGGCTGTGCCGGCAGCGCGGCGGCGCCGCTGGTGGCGGCGGGCTGGGTCGAGCCGCAGCCCTTGCTGGACATAGTGCAGCTGTTTCGCGTGTTGACCAAAGCTGAAATCGCGGCCGCTTTCCCGCAGCTGCGGCAGGTGGCGCGCAAGAGCGAGCAGCTGGAATTCCTGCTGCAGACGGAGAGCGCTGCGGCCGGTGCGCGCAGCCTGCAGCAGTGGTGGCCAGGCGCCGGCGATAGCCTGTTGCAGCTGTGCCAGCCGGTGGCCGCGCTGTGCGACCGCCTGCGCCTGATGTTCTTCGGTAACCTGTATCAGGACTGGTCGGAATTCGTGCTGTCCGAGCTCGGCATCTTCAAATATGAACAGGTCGACCTGTCGCCTGCGGCGCAAGGTTTCAGCCGCCGCCAGGATATCGATGACTACCTGCAGATGTTTGCTTGCCGCGAACGCTTTTTGGGTGGCGAAGACGCGCAGGCCGTAGTGGCCGATATCCCTGCCGCTGCTTATGCGAATCCATGGCTGGAAGAACGCCGCAGCAAGCTGCTGTTCCAGATCGCCCAGCATTACGAACGCATTGGCGAACTGACGCAGGCGTTGCGTTTGTACGCCGGCAGCGACCAGCCCGGCGCCAGGCTGCGGGCGATCCGGGTGCTGGAACGCTGCGGCCAGCCGCAGGCTGCCTTTGCGCTGGCGCAGCAGGCCGGGCAGCAGGTGGAAAGCGAAGCCGAACAACAGCAGCTGCTGCGCGTCATGCCGCGCCTGCGGCGCGCGCTCGGCCATCCCAAGCTGGCGCCGTCTACCGCAACCACCATCGTCCAATATGAAATCGTCCTGCCACGGCCAGATCCGGGCATCTCGGTCGAGAGCGCGCTCGGCCAGCACCTGGCGTGCGCTGATGCGCCGGCCTTGTATGTCGAAAACGCGTTGATCAATTCGCTGTTCGGCCTGCTGTTCTGGGATGCCGTGTTCGCACCTGTGCCGGGGGCATTTTTCCATCCGTTCCAGAGCGGACCGGCCGACCTGCACGGTCCAGATTTCCGTGCCCGCCGGGCATCGCAGTTCGAGGCCGGTTTTGCATTGCTGCACAACGGTGGCTACCGGCAAACCATCCTGCACAATTTCCGCATCAAGGAAAACACCCAATCGCCGTTCGTGTTCTGGGGCGCCATCGATGCGCCATTGCTGGCCCTGGCGCTGGATTGCCTGCCGCCGCGGCACCTGGAAATATGTTTCGAACGTATCCTGCAAGACATCAAGAGCAACCGTTCCGGCCTGCCTGATCTGATCCAGTTCTGGCCGGCGGAGCAGCGCTACCAGATGATTGAAGTCAAAGGCCCGGGCGATCGTCTGCAAGACAACCAGATCCGCTGGCTGGATTACTTTGCGCGGCATGAGATCCCGGTCGCGGTGTATTACGTGCAGTGGGCCGGGGAGAGCGTGTAATGGATGCAATGGCCACAGCCGCTGCGCAATATGTGGTCGCCGTGCGCGCGCTGTGCGAATTCACGGCCAAGCAGGGCGATCTCGACTTGCGCTTCACGCCTTCGCCCACGGCGCAGGAAGGCATCACCGGCCATGCCGTGGTGGCGTCGCGTCGTTCTCCTGGCTATGAAGCGGAAGTCAGCCTGAGCGGCAGCTTCGGCCCCTTGCTGGTGCGCGGCCGCGCCGATGGCTACGATCCGCGCCTCAACCGCCTGGAGGAGGTCAAGACCTATCGCGGCGACCTCGGCCGCATGCCGGACAACCATCGCCACCTGCATTGGGCGCAGGTCCGGATCTACGGCCATCTGCTGTGCCAGAGCCGCGGCCTGGACGAGCTGCAGCTGGCGCTGGTCTACTACGATATCGGCAGCCAGAAAGAGATGCTGCTGACTGAACACCTGACTGCCGATCTGCTGCGGCAATTCTTCGAAGACCATTGCCGGCGCTTCCTGGCCTGGGCCGAACAGGAAATGGCGCATCGCGCGGCGCGCGACCTGCAACTGACGGCGCTGCAGTTCCCGCATGCCGATTTCCGTCCGGGCCAGCGCGTCATGGCGGAAGCGGTCTACAAAAGCGCGGTCAGCGGCCGTTGCCTGCTGGCGCAAGCGCCGACCGGTATCGGCAAGACCATCGGCAGCCTGTTCCCGATGCTGAAAGCGAGCCCGGGCCAGGCACTGGACAAGATTTTTTTTCTAGCCGCCAAGACCTCGGGCCGGGCGCTGGCGCTGGAGGCGGTGACGCGCATCAGGCACAGCGCGCCGGCCTTGCCCTTGCGCGTGCTGGAACTGGTGGCGCGCGACAAGGCTTGCGAACATCCGGACAAAGCCTGCCATGGCGAATCCTGTCCGCTGGCGCAAGGCTTCTACGACCGCCTGCCGCAAGCGCGCAGCGCGGCGATCGAGGCTGGCGCGCTGGACCGCGAGAGCCTGCGCCGGGTGGCCGCCGAACATCGTGTCTGTCCCTATTACCTGAGCCAGGAAATGGCCAGCTGGTCGGACGTGATCGTCGGCGACTATAACTACTATTTCGATATCAGCGCCATGCTGTACGGCATGGCCAGCGTCAATCAGTGGCGGGTCGGGGTGCTGGTGGACGAGGCGCACAACATGATCGACCGTGCGCGCAAGATGTATTCCGCAGAAATGGAATACGGCCAGCTGAAAGCCCTGCGCCGCAACGCGCCGCCGGCGCTCAAGCGCGGGCTGGACCGGGTCAGCAAGCAATGGAACAGCCTGGGCAAGGAGCAGGAAGGCGATTACCTGCATTATGCGGAAATACCGGACGCCTTCGTTGGCGCGCTGCTGCAGGCCGTGGCCGATATCACCGAGTATACGGTGGAGCATCCGGCGGCGATGGACAGCCATCTGCAGCAATTCTATTTCGATGCCTTGCACTTCACTCGCATGGCGGAACTGTTCGGCCCGCATTCGCTGTTCGACATCACGCGCCAAAGCGGGCAGGGCAGCACGCTCTGCATCCGCAATATCGTCCCCGCGCCTTTCCTGGCGCCGCGCTTTGCTGCTGCGCGCAGCACGGTGATGTTTTCCGCCACCTTGAGCCCCTGGCATTTTTACAGCGATACGCTGGGGATGCCGGCCGACACCGCCTGGATCGACGTCCCTTCGCCGTTTACTGCAGACCAGCTGCAAGTGCAACTGGCGACCGGCATCTCGACCCGTTTCCAGCACCGCGAGCGTTCGCTGGCGCCTATCGTCGAGCTGATCGCGCACCAGTACCGGCAGCAGGCCGGTAACTATCTGATGTTTTTCAGCAGTTACGACTACCTGGAAAAAGTCGCCACGCTGTGCGCGGCACAGCATCCGGAGATTCCGCTATGGCTGCAGGCGCGCCGCATGGACGAGCGGGAGAGGGAAGATTTCCTGGCGCGTTTTACCGAGAGCTCGCAGGGAGTCGGCTTTGCGGTGCTGGGCGGCGCCTTTGCCGAAGGCATCGACCTGCCGGGTGCGCGCCTGATCGGCGCTTTCATCGCCACACTGGGGCTGCCGCAGATCAATCCGGTCAATGAACAGATCATGCGCCGCATGGGGGAAACCTTCGGCAACGGTTACGACTACACTTATCTTTATCCCGGCATGCAAAAAGTGGTGCAAGCTGCCGGCCGCGTGATCCGCACCCAGCAGGACCGCGGCGTGGTGTACTTGATCGACGACCGTTTTGCGCGGCCGGAAGTCAGGCAGCTGCTGCCGGCGTGGTGGCATGTTGCATGAACCGCTGCCGCCGTTTTTGCTGATGCCTTAGTCGAACAGCTCTTGCCAGAAGCTTTCCTTTTTCTTGGGACGGCGGTAGTCGTTGTAATGCGAACCATGCTGCGGCGCGCGGTATTCCGGCTGCCTGTGCGCTTGCTGTTGCGGTGGCGGTTGTGACTGCACGCTGACCAGCTCCTGCGTCGATTGCTGGATGATCTTGTCCAGTTCGCCGCGGTCCAGCCAGACCCCGCGGCAACCGGGGCAATAGTCGATTTCAATGCTCTGGCGCTCGCTCATCACGAGCTCCTTGTCTTTACATACAGGGCAATACATAAACGTTCTCCATTATCTTGAAAGTTGACAGGACCGGGCGGCGTACACCCGGCCTGTGGTTTACTCTTTGTTGACGAAGCCCAGCAACTGCAGCAGGCTGGTGAACAAGCTGAAAATCGAGACGAACAGGCTGACGGTCGCCATCACGTAATTGGTTTCGCCGCCGCGCACGATATTGTTGGTTTCAAACAGGATCATGCCGGACATCAGCAATACGAATACCGCCGATACGGTCAACGACAAGGCCGGAATGCTGAAGAACAGCGCCGCCAGTCCTGCCACGAAAGCCACCAGTACGCCCACCGTCAGCATGCCGCCCATGAAGGACAAGTCACGCTTGGTGACCAGCGCGTAGGCCGACATGCCCAGGAAAATAATGGCGGTGCCGGCCAGCGCCATCGTCACCGTCAGGCCGCCGTTGGCCATGCTCAGGTACTTGCTGAGGATCGGACCCAGGGTGTAACCCATGAAGCCGGTCAGCGCGAACACCAAGCCGACGCCGAGCCCGCGGTCGCGGTACTTGGTGACCAGGAACAGCAGGCCAAAGTAACCGACCAGGGTGATGACGATGCCAGGTCCTGGCAGGTTTAGCGCCAGCGCAGCGGCGGCGACGATGGCGCTGAAGCCCAGACACAGCGACAGCAGCAGATAGGTGTTGCGCAAGACCTGGCGTGCGGCGCCGTCCATCACCGTGGTGGCGGCATAAGCGGCGCTGCGGTTGCGCAGGATGTTGTAGCGGTTGTTCATGATGGTCTTTCGTAAATTAAATAACGGCCGGCTCAAGCGCCGGCGCCAGGTACTTGGTGTGGGCAATCGATCGGGTGCGTGCCAGCAGGCGTTCGATGGCATGGGCGGCGCGATGCGCTGCCTGGTCGACCATGGCGGCAATATCGCTGCCTTTTTCCGTGATCACCACGGTCGGCAGGCCATTCAGGGTCAGCTGGATCTGGCATTGCTTGTCGATGCCGCCGCGCGGGCCGTTCTGGTCGCTGATGCGCACCTTCAATGCCTGGATGCTGTAATGCTTTCGGTCCAGCGCAAGACTCAGACGGCTGCTTACATACTCGCGCAGTCTGCGGCTGAGTTTTACACCATTTGCAACGATGGTCGGTTTCATCAAAGACTCCAGTTCGTTTCAGGAGTAATCATCATATAGTCGCGACATGAATTAAAAAAGCGAAGATAATCGAAGAATTACTTCGGAAAAACAGAACAATGAAATCATCCGCACTGAACTTTCGGCATCTGCATTACTTCTGGGTGGTGGCCAAGGAGGGCAGCGTCACGCGCGCCGCCGAACGGCTGGGGCTGGCGGTGCAAACCGTCAGCGCCCAGCTATCGCTGCTGGAGCAGGAAGTCGGCAAGGCGCTGTTGGCGCCGCAAGGACGGCGGCTGGTGCTGACCGAGGCCGGGCGCCTGGCGCTCGGCTATGCCGACCAGATTTTCCTGCTGGGCGAGCAGATGCAGGAGGCGCTGGCGGCGGCCGACGACGAACCGACCATGCGGCTGGCGGTAGGGATTTCCGATTCCTTGCCGAAACTGATCTCGGCGCGCTTGCTGGAAGCCGCTCTGCGCTTGCCGCAGCGGGTCAAGCTGGTGTGCTTTGAAGACAAGTTCGAAGCGCTGCTGGGCGACCTCACACTGCACAAGCTGGACGTGGTGCTGACCGACCGGCCGGCGCCATCCGGCACGGCGCTGCGGGTATTCAGCCATTTGCTGGGTGAAAGCGATATCGCGCTGTTTGGCAGCAAAGAGCTGGCCAAGCGCTATAAGCCCAAGTTCCCGGCCAGTTTGCGCGGCGCACCGCTGCTGCTGCCGACCCGCAATAACGTGATTCGCGGCCGTATCGACCACTGGTTTGAAACCCGTGAATTGAGGCCGGATGTGGTGGGGGAGTTCGACGACAATGCTTTGCTGAACACTTTCGGCCGCAGCGGCCTCGGCCTGTTCCCGGCGCCGTCGGCGCTGGCGGCGGATGTCGAGGAACAGTTCGGCGCCGTGCTGATCGGCCAGCTGGAACAGGTGCACGAGCAGTTTTATGCGGTCTCGAATGAACGCAAGATCAAGCATCCGGCGGTGGAGGCGATCCTGTCGGCCATCCATGGCCGGGTGTTTACCCAGGTCAAGCGCAGGTGACAGCCAGCAGGCATGCTATGCGGTCGACAGGGCGCGCCGGTGTTCGCCCGGACTGCTGCCGGTCCATTTCTTGAAGGCGCGGTGGAAGGCGCTGGGATCGGCAAAACCGAGGTTGATGGCGATCTCTTCGATGCTCAGGGCCGAGCCGCTCAGGTAGTTGATCGCCAGGTCGCGCCGCAGGTTGTCCTTGATCGCCTGGTACGACTGTCCCTCTTGGCTGAGCTTGCGGCGCAGCGTCGAGGCGGGCGTCTGCAGCTGCCGCGACAAGCTGTCGAAATCCGACCATTGATTCATCGGCAGCTGGCGCAGATGACGGCGGATGGTGGCCGCCAGGCTGTCGTGGTTACTGTATTTCACCAGCAGGTTGCCCGGCGCTTCGCGCAAGAAGGCGGGCAGGGTGCGCTGGTTCTGCACGATCGGCAGCGCCAGGCAGGCGGCGTCGAAGGTGATGCTGGTGCGCGCCTGGCCGAAGCGCGCCTGGTCGCAGAAGCGGATTTTGTAATCGAGGCTGGCGGGCGGTTCGTCGCAGCGGAAATCGGCCGACAGCAGCTGGATGCGGCGGCCGATCAGCCAGCTGCCGACGCCATGCACGAACATCAGGAAAGTGGCGTAGGTGAACATGCGGCGCGGGCTGCCGCCTTCGTTGATGACGATGCAGGCCACGCCATCTTGTTGCGACAGGCTGGCCGAGATGTCGTCCAGCACCAGCCGCAGGAAATCCAGCATGCGCGACAGCGCCTTGCCCAGGTTGGCGCTGTGCAGGGCGCTGCGGCACAGCAGGTTGAAGCTGCCGACCCGCATCGGATGGCTGTCCATGCCAAAGAATTCATCATCGGTGGCTTGCGAAATCAGATACCACAGGCGGCCGTAGCTGGCCGCCGCCACCCGCGCGTGCGGCGACGCCAGCAGGCGCGGTGAAATCCCCGCCTGCAGCAGCAAAGCATCGGCATCCATGCCGCGCTGGCGCATGCAATGCAGCGCTTCGCCGACAAGGCCAATGGCGATCGTCCCTTTCTCCCAGTCTTCCATATGATTACCTATAAAACCATTCGACATAGGTGTTGCATTTCCGATCAACCGTAATGATCGCTTTTAACATGGCCTCAAGTCACTAAATATCCTAGACTTAGCCGCAGTAACTCGATTTCTCATGACAACAAAACAAGAACTGACCAAGTCAGTCATTTTAGGTTAGAGGAGAAGATTCATGTCATCAGCTTTCTCAGGCGCGGCTCATGCCGTGCCGGACTATGCGCAGTTCTATGCCGATTTCAAGCTCGACAGCGTGGCTGCCGAACTGGCCGGCAGCCTTGAGACGGGCGTCAATGCCTGCGTCGAATGCTGCGACCGCCACGCTACGCCAGGCCGCATCGCCCTCAACTGGGAAGGCAAGGATGGCCGCAGCGCCAGCTATACCTTCGCCCAGCTACAGGAATTGTCTGGTCGTTTTGCTAATTTCCTGAAGGCGCAGGGCGTACAACCGGGCGACCGCGTCGCCGGCCTGTTGCCGCGCACGCCGGAGCTGCTGGTGGCGATCCTCGGCGCCTGGCGCGCCGGCGCAGTGTACCAGCCGCTGTTCACGGCCTTCGGTTCGAAATCGATCGAGTACCGGGTCGCCGCCAGCGAGGCCAGGCTGATCGTCACCGATGCCGACAATCGCCACAAGCTGGACGAAGTACCGCAATGCCCGCCGGTCATGACGGTCAATGGCGCCAGCGCGCTGGCCGCCGGCGACCTCGGTTTCTGGGACGAGATGGGCAAGCACTCGACCGAATTTTCGCCGGTGATGCGCAAGGCCGAGGATGCTTTCATCATGCTGTTCACCTCCGGCACCACCGGCCCGGCCAAGGGCGTATCGGTGCCGCTGAAGGCGCTGTTGTCGTTCTACGTCTACACCCGTTATGCAGTCGACCTGCGGCCCGAGGATGCCTTCTGGAATATCGCCGATCCGGGCTGGGCCTACGGCCTGTATTACTGCGTGACCGGGCCGCTGATGATGGGTCACGCGATTACTTTTTACGAAGGTTCCTTCACCGTAGAGAGCACCTATCGCATCATCAAGAAATACGGCATCACCAACCTGACCGGCTCGCCGACTGCCTACCGCATGCTGATCGCCGCCGGCGCAGAGGCCGCGGCGCCGGTCAAGGGCCAGTTGCGCGCGGTCAGCAGCGCCGGCGAACCGCTCAACCCGGAGGTGATACGCTGGTTCCGCGAACATCTGGACACGCTGATCAACGATCACTACGGCCAGACCGAAACCGGCATGGTGCTGTGCAATCACCATGGCTTGCAGCACGCGGTGCACATGGGGTCGGCCGGCCTTGCCATGCCGGGTTACCGGCTGGCGGTGATTGACGACGATGAAAAGGAGCTGGGCGTTGGCGAGCCGGGCGTGCTGGCGGTGGACCGTCCGCGTTCGCCCATCTACTGGTTCCAGGGTTACTGGCAACAGGACAACAGCCGCGACCGCAGCGACTACTACGTCACTGGCGATACGGTGGAGCTGAACCAGGACGGCAGCATCAGCTTTATCGGCCGCGGCGACGATATCATTACTTCGTCCGGCTACCGCATAGGTCCCTTCGATGTCGAGAGCGCGCTGCTGGAGCATCCTGCGGTGGTCGAGGCAGCGGTGGTCGGCAAGCCGGATCCGGAGCGCACGGAACTGGTCAAGGCCTTCGTTGTCCTCAACAAGGATTACGCGCCGAGCGCCGCACTGACGGAAGAATTGCAGCAATACGTCAAGCGTCGCCTGGCCGCGCATTCCTATCCGCGCGAAATCGAATTTTTGACGGAATTACCCAAAACCCCCAGCGGCAAACTGCAGCGCTTCATCTTGCGCAACCAGGAAATCGCTAAAGCAAAAATGTAAAGAAGAGAAAATATGCAAATCGAAAACAATGTATTCCTGATTTCCGGCGGCGGCTCAGGCCTCGGCGCGGCCACTGCCGCCATGCTGGTGCAAGGCGGCGCCAAGGTGGTGATTGCCGACATCAACCAGGAAGCCGGCGCTGCGCTGGCGACGCATCTGGGCAGCAATGCGCGCTTTGTCGCCACCGACGTCTGCAGCGAAAGCAGCGCGCAGGAAGCGGTGGACACGGCAGTCAAGGTGTTCGGCGGCCTGCATGGCCTGATCAGCTGCGCCGGCGTAGCGCCGGCCAAGCGCATCGTCGGCAAGGAAGGTCCGCACGGCCTGGAAGACTTTACACGGGTGGTGCAGATCAACCTGATCGGTACCTTTAACATGATGCGCCTGGCGGCTGATGCGATGAGCAAGGGCGAGCCGAATGCAGACGGCGAACGCGGCGTGGTCATCAACACCGCCTCGGTGGCGGCTTTCGACGGCCAGATCGGACAGGCAGCCTACGCTTCCTCCAAGGGCGGCGTGGTGGCGCTGACCTTGCCGGCAGCGCGCGAACTGTCGCGCCATGGCATCCGCGTGATGACGATCGCGCCGGGCATCATGGAAACGCCGATGCTGCTGGGCATGCCGGCGGAAGTGCAGGAAGCGCTGGGGAAAATGGTGCCGTTCCCGCCACGGCTGGGCAAGCCGGCGGAATTCTCGGCGCTGGTGAAGACCATCCTGGAAACGGTTTACCTGAACGGCGAAGTGATCCGCCTGGACGGCGGCATCCGCTTGGCGCCGAAGTAATTGCCTGAAGCGGGCCGGTTCAGCCAGAGCTGGTCCGGCCCGTGCCATCTATCGTTTTACGATTTCCTTGTTGAAGAAATCATAGATGCCGTTCTCGCCCATGCGGCGGGCATCGGCCAGCTCGCCCGCCTTGGTCGAATAGACGATCTGGTTGTCCGGGCTGAGCAGCACTGCCGCCGGAATGCCTTTCTTGATCGGGTTGCCGTAAGACTGGGCAACATCGAGATTCTTGTCGAAATTGCCGACATCGACCTTCACCAGAATGAATTTGCCATCGATCAGCGCCGCGCTCTTGCCGTGCAGCGCCTTGTCCAGTTCGCGGCAATCGGTGCACCAGTTGGCGCCGAACACCAGGATCACCTGCTTTTTGCTGGCCTGCGCCTGGCTCAGGGCCTGGCTGACGTCGGCCTTGGCATCGGCTTTTTCATCGTAGGGAAGGTTGGCCGCCGATACCGCCTGCGCCAGCAGCAAGCCCAGGCACAGCGCAAAGAATTTTTTCATGATGCGATCCTCGATAGTTCTGAATGGTTACAGTTGAATGAACATCCGCCGCCGGCCGGATGTTTTACGGAGTTGGTTGCGTATTCGTGTATATATTTGAGAGTATATTTCGTTTTGGCAATTGACGGTGCCGCCCGGTATTTCGGCTTGAGCATATTGAACGATAAGGCCGGGTTTCAATCTGAACAAGCGCATTCCGCCGTAAAGTACCGTGAGTTTGCCAAATTATGGCAAACTGCGGGCTGATTTTGGGAGCCTCGCGTTGAGCATCATAAAAAATTTACCATTTGAGTGGCTGGTCGGCATCCGCTATACCCGTGCGGGCAAGCGCAGCGGCCGCAACAGCTTCATTTCCTTCATTTCCCTGATTTCCATGGCTGGCATCGCCCTGGGGGTGGCCGCGCTGATCGTGGTGCTGTCGGTGATGAACGGCTTCCAGAAAGATGTGCGCGACCGCATGCTGTCGGTGCTGGCGCATATCGAAGTGTTCGACGCTTCCGGTTCCATGAAAAATTGGGAAGAAGTCGCAGCACAAGCTTTCAAGAACAAGGAAGTGATCGGCGCCGCCCCGTATGTCGATGCGCAAGCCATGCTGGTGCGCGACGGCGTCCTGCGCGGCGTGGCGATACGCGGCGTCTTGCCGGCCGAGGAGCCGAAGGTGTCGGATGTCGCCAAGAAGGTCAAGCAAGGCAGTTTCAACGACCTGAAAGCGGGCGAATTCAATATCGTACTGGGGATAGAGCTGGCGCATGCCTTGAGCGTCGGCATCGGCGACAAGGTGACGCTGATGGCGGCGCAAGGGCAGGTGACGCCGGCCGGCGTGATTCCGCGCCTGCGTCAGTTTACGGTGGCAGGGATTTTCGAGGCCGGCCATTATGAATACGATTCGACCCTGGCCTTCATCCACCTGGACGATGCAGAAAAGATGTTCCGCCAGGATTCGCCCTCCGGCGTGCGCCTGAAGGTCACCGACATGCTGGAAGCACCGCAGATCGTGCAGCAGCTGGCGACCACGCTGCCGCCCAATCTCTACCTGCGCGACTGGACCCAGCAGAACAGCAACTGGTTCGCCGCGGTCAAGACCGAGAAGCGCATGATGTTCATCATCCTCACCCTGATCATTGCCGTGGCCGCCTTCAACCTGGTGTCGACGCTGGTGATGACGGTGACCGACAAGCAGGCTGATATCGCGATCCTGCGCACCCTGGGCGCCTCGCCTGGCTCGATCATGAAGATCTTCATGATCCAGGGCGCGCTGGTGGGCCTGATCGGCACCGCGATCGGCGTCGGCGCTGGAGTGCTGGTGGCGCTGAATATCGACGTCATCGTGCCGTTCATCGAAAACCTGCTGCACGTGCAGTTCCTGCCGAAGAGCGTGTATGTGATCACTGAGTTGCCGTCCGACCTGCGCTGGCCGGATGTCTGGACCATCGGCGGCGTCGCCGTGGTGCTGGCCTTCCTGGCGACCCTGTACCCGAGCTGGTGGGCTGCCCGGGTGAAACCTGCCGAGGCATTGCGTTATGAGTAATACAACCAATACAACCAATACAAGTAATCAAAACAATCATCCGGTGGTGCTGTCTTGCCGCGGCCTGGGCAAGACCTTTACTCAAGGCAGTTACTCGGTCAAGGTCTTGAACGGCATCGATATCGACGTCGTCAAGGGCGAGCAGGTCGCCATCGTCGGCGCTTCCGGTTCCGGCAAGTCGACCCTGTTGCATCTGCTGGGCGGCCTGGATACACCGAGCGCCGGCAATGTCAGCCTGCTTGGCAAGGACTTCACCACATTGGGAGAAAAGACCCGCGGCGATTTGCGCAACAATGCCTTGGGCTTCGTCTACCAGTTCCATCATCTGTTGCCGGAGTTTTCCGCGTTGGACAACGTCGCCATGCCGCTCATGATCCGCCGCCTCAAGCGCAGCGATGCGCAGCAGCAGGCGCGCGAGATCCTGGCGCGGGTTGGCCTGGCGGAACGGGTAATCCATGTGCCGGGCGAATTGTCCGGCGGCGAACGCCAACGGGTGGCACTGGCGCGGGCGCTGGTGACCCGGCCGGCCTGCGTGCTGGCCGACGAGCCGACCGGTAACCTCGACCGCGCTACCGCGCAAATGACTTTCGACCTGATGCTGGAATTGTCGCAGACGCTGGGCACCGCCTTCGTCATCGTCACCCACGACATCGAGCTGGCGCGTCGCTGCGGCCGCATCCTGCGCCTCTCGGAGCGCGGGCTGGAGCCGTACCAGGACTAAACAAGGAAATTAGCTCTGGTAGGGTGGGCACCTGTGCCCACGCGGAAATGGCGAGACGCGTAGTTTGAGACGCGAAAGCACTGCGTGGGCACAGGTGCCCACCCTACGGCACTACCGTGCCAAAAGGAAATCAGGAAGCCGGCGTCGCCAGATTGCCGGCTTTTTTATTTTGCGTTTGCAGACTGCCGAAGAACAAGGCGTACTGGCGCGTGAACTGGGCGCCGAAGAAGAAAATCTGCGCCGAATAATAAATCCATAGCAGCAGCGCGATCACCGAACCGGCTGCGCCGTAGCTGGAGGCGACGCCGCTGTTGCCGAGGTAGATGCCGATCAGGTATTTGCCGAGCACGAACAGGGCGGCGGTGCCGATCGAGCCGATCCAGACATCGCGCCAGGGTAGTTTGGTCTGCGGCAGCATCTTGTAGATCGAGGCGAACAGGCTGGCGATGACGGCGAAGGCGAACAGCTGCGACAGCGGCGAAAAGATGGTGGTGACGCTGACCCAGGTGCCGCCCAGGTACTTGGCCAGCAGCGCCAGCGCCGCGCTGACCACCAGCGAGGTCAGCAGCAGGAAGGCCAGCACCAGGATCAGGCCGAACGACAGCAGCCGGGTGCGGATCAGCGACATGATGCCGGACTGGCGGGTACGTTCCACGTACCAGATTTCGTCCAGGCTATCCTTCAGTTCGGAAAATACGGTAGTGGCGCCGACCAGCAGCACCACCACGGCGATCAGCGCGGCCACCGGCCCGGACTGGTTCTTGTGGGCCGCGGCCAGCAGCAGCTGAATGGCGTCGGCGCCGGTCGAGCCGATCAGGCCGGACAGTTGGCCGAAAATTTCCCCGCGCGCGGCCTGTTCGCCGAATACCGCACCGGCGATGGCGATCACCAGGATCAGCATCGGCGCCATCGAGAACAGGGTGTAGAAGGCCAGCGCTGCGCCCTTGCTGCCGGAGCGTTGCTTGAACCACTCGTTCAGGGTGCTGGCCAGCATGGCCTGGACGCGGCGGCGCTCGGGGAGTTTGATCATGGTTGCGGTCTTCTTTCAGAAATGCCTGCAGTCCTACCTGCCGAAGCGGCTGTGTTCAAAGCGCGGATCGGGGCCGTTTTCCAGTTTGCGCACGATGCCGCTGTCGTCGAAATACACGGTCATCTCCGAATTCCAGACGCCGGCTTCCTTGTAGGCGTAGTTCCAGCCGTTCAGCTTGACCCGGTCGTAATAGACGGTTTCGAAAGGCTTGCCTATGGTGCGCAGCACATCGGCCTGGTTGAACTGGCCGACCTTGATGGTGGCGAATTTCTCCAGGGTCAAAACTTGCTCGTATGAAATTAATTTTTGGTCGGGGCCGATTTTCGCCATATAGGTTGCCTGGCCGAAAGGACCGCGCGCATATTCCAATAATACATCATTGCCGTCCTGATAAGTTCCAGTGGGTTTGCCCAGGCGCGCCAGCACCTGCGCTTCGGGTTCGCCCGGGTTGACCGGCGGCGCCAGCAGCGAGGCGCAACCGCCCAGGCTGAGCAGCAGGCCGGCTAGCAGGGCAGGAAAGAGTTGCTTCATGGCTATACTCCAAAATTGATTGTTGTTCGTGTCACGCTAAGTAATTGAATCCGCAGGTTTTTTGCTATATACTGCGCGTCTGGTCAAGTTTGACCGGATTTTTTAATTGTTTGTTCACGGTGCATAGGGTTGCGTACTCTGTACACCGCTTGTGAAAGGTAAAGCATGACTATCGAAAAAACAGCCAAGGCCGCTATTATCACTGATAATGCGCGCGGTCAAAACGACACCGGCTCCCCGGAAGTGCAAGTTGCGCTGCTGACAGCCCGTATCAACGACCTGAACGGTCACTTCAAAGCCCACGCCAAGGATCACCATTCCCGCCGCGGCCTGATCATGATGGTTAACCGTCGTAAAAGCCTGCTGTCCTACCTCAAAGGTAAGGACCTGAACCGTTACCGCTCGCTGATCGAAAAACTCGGCTTGCGTAAGTAATAGTAAGTGCGCGACTCATCGTCGGCCGACGTTATTTTCTGCGACATCCTGTTTCGATATTTCGCGACGATGTCCTTGGTCCGTCGATAAGTTGAAAAAAATGCCTGTATCAGTCTCTGATGCGGGCATTTTTGCTTTTGGCAGCAGCTTTTTTGCAGCTTATCTGCACAAGTGTTAAGAAATTAGTTCTATGCAAGGAGATGACACTCGCTGGCAATGCCAGCGTTGCAGTCGTCTGTGGTGAGGTGAACGACAGCGCCTGAAAATCTGTCGGCAAAATGAAAGGATATATTGTGTTTAATAAAGTTACGAAGACATTCCAGTATGGTCAGCATCAGGTCACCCTGGAAACTGGCGAGATCGCTCGTCAAGCCTCCGGCGCAGTGCTGGTATCGATCGAAGATACCGTTGTGCTGGCTACCGTTGTGGCACGCAAAGATGCCAAGCCAGGTCAGGATTTTTTCCCACTGACCGTTGATTACGTTGAAAAGACATACGCAGCTGGCCGTATCCCAGGCGGTTTCTTCAAGCGCGAAGGCCGTCCTTCCGAAAAAGAAACCCTGACATCGCGCCTGATCGATCGTCCGATCCGCCCGCTGTTCCCAGAAGGTTACCTGAATGAAGTGCAAGTCATCATTCACGTGCTGTCGGTCAATCCAGAAATCGATCCAGACATCGCTGCAATGATCGGCGCATCGGCTGCCTTGTCGGTTGCCGGCATTCCTTTCGCCGGCCCGGTCGGCGCTGCGCGCGTTGGTTACATCGACGGCCAGTACGTGCTGAACCCGACCACATCGCAACTGGCCAAGTCGGCCATGGACCTGGTGGTTGCCGGTACTGAAACCGCCGTGCTGATGGTGGAATCGGAAGCCAAGCAATTGTCGGAAGAAATCATGCTGGGCGCGGTTGTATTCGGCCACGAGCAATCGAAGGCAGTGATCGACGCCATCCATGAACTGGTGCGCGACGGCGGCAAGCCTGAAGTCGAATGGAGCCCGGCGCCAAAGAACGACGCCCTGATCGCACGCGTTGCGCATTTCGGCGAAGCCAAGCTGCGCGAAGCTTACCAGACCAAAGACAAGCAAGCCCGCACCACCAAGCTGAAAGACGCTACTGCCGAAGTCAACGCGGCACTGGCTGCGGAAGCTGCATCGATCGGCGGCAATGCGCCTGATTCGTCGGAAGTCAGCGGCATCCTGTTTGACCTGGAAGCCAAGATCGTCCGTTCGCAGATCCTCGAAGGCGAGCCACGCATCGACGGCCGCGATACACGTACCGTGCGTCCGATCACCATCCGTACCGGCGTCCTGCCGCGTACCCACGGTTCGGCACTGTTCACCCGTGGCGAAACCCAGGCGCTGGTAGTTGCCACGCTGGGCACCGCACGCGACGAACAGAAGATCGACGCGCTGATGGGCGAGTACTCGGACCGCTTCATGCTGCATTACAACATGCCACCGTTCGCTACTGGCGAAACCGGCCGCGTTGGTACGCCAAAGCGCCGCGAAATCGGTCACGGCCGTCTGGCCAAGCGCGCTCTGCAGGCAGCACTGCCGGCGCCGGAAGATTTCAGCTACTCGGTACGCCTGGTATCGGAAATCACCGAATCCAACGGTTCCTCGTCGATGGCTTCGGTCTGCGGCGGCTGCCTGGCGCTGATGGACGCAGGTGTGCCGATGCAAGCGCACGTGGCTGGTATCGCCATGGGCCTGATCAAGGACGGCAGCAAGTTCGCCGTCTTGACCGACATCTTGGGTGATGAAGATCACCTCGGCGACATGGACTTCAAGGTAGCTGGTACAGCTAACGGTATCACTGCTCTGCAGATGGATATCAAGATCCAGGGCATCACCAAGGAAATCATGCAGGTCGCTTTGGCGCAAGCCAAGGAAGGCCGTATCCATATCCTGGGTAAGATGCAGGAAGCGGTACCGCACGGTAAGACCGAGCTGTCCGACTTCGCTCCGCGCCTGATCACCATCAAGATCAATCCGGAAAAAATCCGTGACGTGATCGGCAAGGGCGGCGCTGTGATCCGCGCGCTGACCGAAGAAACCGGCACCCAGATCGATATCAGCGACGAAGGCGTCGTCACTATCGCTTCGGTGGATGCAGCTGCAGGCCAGGAAGCCAAGCGCCGTATCGAAGAACTGACTGCTTCGGTTGAAGTAGGCAAGGTCTACGAAGGCACGGTCCTGAAACTGTTGGACTTCGGTGCAATCGTCCAGGTATTGCCGGGCAAAGACGGTCTGCTGCACATCAGCCAGATCGCCAATGAGCGCGTGAATGCCGTCGCCGACTACCTGAAAGAAGGCCAGCAAGTGCGCGTCAAGGTTCTCGAGACCGACGACCGCGGCCGTCTGAAACTGTCGATGAAGGCAGCCCAGTCTGACGAAGGCGGCGAAGCTGCTCCGGCAGCGGCGCAGTAATCTAGCTAGCTGTATGAAAAACGCCCGGGATGCTGATGCATCCCGGGCGTTTTTACGTTTACCAGCCACAAAGAAGTAGAAGTAGGGTGGGCAGGATTGTCTGCCCACGCTGAAGCGCAACCGTCCGCGTGGGCACGGGTGCCCACCCTACGCGAAAAAAAAGCCGCCGGAGAGTAACTCTCGGGCGGCTTTTTATCGTTGCAACCGTGTTTAATCGAACACCGGCGATTCCACGCCCAGGATCTTGTGCAGTTTCGGTGAGGTAGTGGTGTACTGCATGTGGATCTTCTTGTCCGGGAAGATGTAAGGCGCAGCGCCAAAAGCGGCCAGCGCGGCTTCATGGAAGCCCGACAGGATCAGCTTCTTCTTGCCAGGATAGGTGTTGATGTCGCCCACCGCAAAGATGCCCGGTACATTGGTTTCAAATTTCTCGGTGTCGACCACGCGCAGCTGCTTGCGCTCGATATCCAGGCCCCATTCGGCGATCGGGCCGAGTTTTGGCGACAGGCCGAAGAACACCAGCAAGGTGTCCAGCGGCAGGCGGCGGGTGACGCCGTCCGGGCCGGTGACCTTGATCTCGCTCAGCTTGCCGTCCTTGGCTTCATGGCCGGTAACCTGACCAACCAGGAACTGCATTTCATAGGCTTCGCACAGCGCCTTCATCTTGGCCACTGAAGCTGGCGCAGCGCGGAATTCTTCGCGGCGATGCAGCAGCACCACCGATTCAGCCTTGCCGACCAGGTCCAGCGCCCAGTCTAGCGCGGAGTCGCCACCGCCGCAGATGACCAGGTTCTTGCCGTGGAATTGGAGCGGATCCTTGACGCGGTAGAACAGCTGCGTATTGTCGAACTGGTCGATGCCGTCGACCTTGATGGTGCGCGGCTGGAACGAGCCGACGCCGGCGGCAATGAAGATGGTCTTGGTGATGAAGCGGGTGCCGGCCGAGGTTTCCAGGTCGAAGCGGTTGTCTTCGCGGCGTGCCACCAGTGTCACTTCCTGGTTCAGGTGGAAAGTCGGTTCGAACGGCTCGATCTGCTTGAGCAGGTTGTCGGTCAGTTCCTGGCCGGTGCAGACCGGTACCGCAGGGATGTCGTAGATGGGCTTGTCCGGATACAGTTCCACGCACTGGCCGCCGACAACCGGCAGCGAGTCGATGACGTGGGCCTTGATTTCCAGCAGGCCGAGCTCAAAGACCTGGAACAGGCCGACCGGACCGGCGCCGACGATGACGGCATCGGTTTCGATCACGCTGTTGGCAGAAGTAGATGCTGGTGCAAGTTTGACGGTGGTATCCATACGACGATCTGATTCCTGTTTCGGTTGAGTCCCCCAAAACGCCGTGGCCCGAATACTAGCGATGGCTGCGACGGCGATTGGATGAAAGTTTCGCGTTGATGTGGCGATAGGTGCTGCGCTGTGGCTGGGGGCAATGGCCTGGCTTTATTGAAGAGCTTGCGCTGCTGGGCATCTTGGCCGCCGATGCTGCAAGGGCGGCCCGAGGCTGGCTTAGCGCTGCAAAAACTCCAATTTGTCTTTGACATCTTTCCATTCCTCGGCTTCGGCCAGAGGGGCGATAGTCTTGGTGATCGACGGCCAGTGGCGCGACAGGTCTTCATTGAGCTTGATGAATTGCTGCTGATCCGCCGGCACGTCTTCTTCGGCATAGATGGCGTTGACCGGGCATTCGGCGACGCATACCGCGCAGTCGATGCATTCGTCAGGGTCGATCGACAGGAAATTCGGCCCCTGGCGGAAGCAATCAACCGGGCATACATCCACGCAGTCGGTATAGCGGCAGCGAATGCAAGATTCGGTCACAACGTGGGTCATAACAACAGTCCTATCTGTAAATAATGGTCTTGATGCGGGTCTTGAGGCGGCGCCTGGAGTATTTCGGGCCATTGCTTGCCCTAATATATATTTACCCAGTCGCAAAGCCTTGTATTTTAAGGTAATTCGGGTTTTCTCACAAACTGCTGTTATATAGAATCCATATAAGCAAATGTGAAATTCACATTAACGTAAAAACGCCCGATTCCGTAGTTTTACCATATTCGGCAGCGCGGCTTTGCGGTGCGGACGGATTGCTTGCGCGAACTTGCCAAACTGGCTATCGTTACAGCCTTTGTTGCTACGGATTAATTATGTCATCTTCCAATGAGGGCTCCACCAAGGCCATCTTTTATGCCTTGGGCGCCAACGGTGGCATCGCGCTGGCAAAATTTGCTGCCGCCACCTATACCGGCTCGGGGGCGATGCTGGCCGAGGCGATCCATTCGCTGGCCGATTGCACCAATCAGGTGTTCCTGCTGATCGGCTTGAAAGAAGCGAAGCGGCCAGCCAATGCCTCTCATCCGATGGGCTACGCGCGGGTGGTGTATTTCTGGGCCATGATGGTGGCCTTGCTGCTGTTTTTTGTCGGCGGCGCCTTTTCGGTGATGGAAGGGATCGAGCATCTCAAGCATCCGCAGCCGATCAGCACTCCCTGGATCGCGCTTGGCGTGCTGGGCGTATCGGTCGTGCTGGAGGCTTTTTCCTTGCGCGGGGCGCTGGTGGAAATCCGCAAGATTGCGCAAGGCAAGCCGTTCATGCAGTGGTTCCGCGAAACCCGGCAGTCGGAACTGATGGTGGTGGCCGGGGAGGATATTGCCGCGCTGGCCGGGCTGGCGCTAGCGTTTGTCGCGGTTTCGCTGACGGTCATCACCGGCAATCCGCTGTGGGATGCCTGCGGCACGATTGCGGTCGGCCTGTTGCTGATGATCGTCGCGGTGCTGGTGATCCGCGAGGTGAAAGCCATGGTCACCGGCGAATCGGCGGCGCCCGAGGTGCATGCCGCTATCAAGGCCTACATCCAGGCCGACGCCGACGTCGCCGGCGTGCGCAACCTGATTTCCATGCAGTGGGGTGAGCAGGTCATGATCGCGGTGCAGGCGGTGATGCGGCCGCAGCCGTCCGATGTGGCGCTGGTGGACGCGATCAACCGCATCGAAGCCGGCATCCAGCAGCGCTGGCCGCAGGTGTACTGGTGTTTCTTCGAACCCGACCACGCTGCGCCGGAAGATAAATAAAACATGGATGGCGCATGGCGGGTAAGCTAGAATTGTCACGTTGCCATCTCTCAGGGGATGTTTGCCATAAGCTTTGCCAGCCATACCGCCAAACGAAGATCATTATGTCGCAGCGCAAATCTGCCGGCCCTGTCAAGGCGCGGCAGACACTCCACCCATTTGATCCACGGAGGATTGCCATGACTCAGCGTTTCCCATTGTTTCTTCGTTGCGCGCCGCTGACCCTGATCGGCCTGGCGGCGCTGTCGGCCCAGGCGGCCGGTCCGCTCAGCGCACCGACCAACGCCATCCCCAACGCCGCTGCCAATGCTGCCACCGCGGGCACCAGCTTCAACAGCCTGTCTGCCGAAGACCGCAAGAAGTTGCTGGCGACCCCGGAAAGCGAGCAGCAGCCAAACGCCGCCGGCAATGGCCTGAATCTGAAAGACGATCGCCATTGCAACGAACTGCAGCAGCAAATCAGGCGCGCCCAGACCGCCGCGCCGGCGACGCAGCCGGATTTTCTCCCGCCAGGCGTTGCGCGCAACGATCCGAACCGCTCTTACCAGCAGAACAGCGCCGCCGTCGTGCAGTACGACGAACGCAGCAGGCTGGAAGCGCGTTATCACAGTGAATGCGATAGGTAAGGACACTGCCATGCGCTTCCGTTCTTACTCATTGCCGCGCTTATCGTTCATCGTATTGCTCGCTTTTGCCTGCATCTCCGGAAACGTGGTGCTGGCTGCCGAGCAGCCGGCCAATGCCGGCTGGCCCTTGCATTTCAATGTCGCCGGCGGCCGCAACAGTTTCAACAGCTTGCCGGCGACAGCGCGGAGGGACCTGTTGATTCCACCGGCGACTGAGTCGGAATCGCAGCCGAAGCACGCCCGGCGCGACTGGAACGGAGACAGGGGGCACAATTGCGAGTCGCTGGAGCAGCAATACAGGGGGGCGCTATATCGTGAACCGATGATTCCAGCCGACTTTTATCCGAACGCCGACTTGTCGCGAACCTATCCCAGCGAGTCGTATCGCTCGCCCAACGGCCCCAGGCCCGGGGTCCCAAATCCGGATAACGCGCAGCGCAACGGCACATGGCTCGAAAGTTTGCTGTCGCCCGGCAGCGTTACGCCGCTCAGCGAACGCGAGCGGCTGCGAGCGCACTACGACCGCACATGCGTCAAATGAAGCCACAATTCAGCCGCTGTTGTAAGATGCGGAACCGGTCCCGCTAGCCAGGTTTGCGCTGGCAGCCTTCCATCACCGCCCTGTATCCAAAGACCATGATCATTACTTCGCTGCTCGACACCGATCTGTATAAATTCACGATGATGCAGGTGGTCTTGCATCATTTCCCGGCGGCGGAAGTGGAGTATCGCTATAAGTGCCGCAACAAGGGGGTGGATCTGCGGCCGTATGTCGATGAAATCCGCGACGAGATCGCCGGCCTGTGCCGCCTGCGTTTCCAGGAGCAGGAGCTGGCTTATCTCAGCAGCATGCGCTTCATCAAGAACGACTTCATCGACTTTCTCAGCCTGTTCCACCTGCAGCAAAAGTACATCAGCGTGCAGCCTTCGGCGGCCGACAACGGCGAGATCGATATCACGGTCAAAGGTCCGTGGCTGCACACCATCCTGTTTGAAGTGCCGGTGCTGGCGATTGTCAACGAAGTGTATTTCCGCGCCACCCAGAGCACGCCGGACTTGGAGGAAGGACGCAGCCGCCTGCAAAGCAAGATGGCGCTGATCCGCGACAATCCGGCCATGGCTGGCTGCAAGGTGGCGGACTACGGCACGCGCCGGCGCTTTTCCCGCAGCTGGCACGAAGAAGTGGTGCAGACCCTGCAGCGCGATTTTGCCCAGCATCTGGTCGGCACCTCGAATGTCTATTTCGCCATGAAATACAACATGACGCCGCTCGGCACCATGGCCCATGAATACTTGCAAGCCTGTCAGTCGCTCGGCCCGCGGCTGCGCGATTCGCAGATCTACGGTTTTGAAATGTGGGCTAAGGAATACCGCGGCGACCTCGGTATCGCCTTGTCGGATGTCTACGGCATGGGCGCCTTCCTGCGCGACTTCGACCTCTACTTCTGCAAGCTGTTCGACGGCGCCCGCCACGATTCCGGCGATCCTTTCGAGTGGGGCGAGCGCCTGATCAAGCATTATCAGGACAACCGCGTCGATCCTTCGACCAAGACGCTGGTGTTTTCCGACAGCCTGGACTTCGCCAAGGTCAACGAGCTGTATCTGCGTTTCAAGGACCGCACCCGGGTCGCTTTCGGCGTCGGCACCAACCTCACCAACGATCTCGGCTATACGCCCTTGCAGATCGTCATGAAGATGGTACGGTGCAATGGTCAGCCGGTGGCCAAGCTGTCGGATACGCCATCCAAGAACATGTGCGACGACCAACCCTACCTGAGCTACCTGCGCCAGGTTTTCGAGATCGCCGAGCTGGACAAGGCGGCCGGGCAATAGTGTTGCTTTGTTATTTATTCGACATGGGTTTGCGATTAGAATGGCCTGCGTTTTTTGTTCGAACACTTTACCGGGAAGACTACATTGCATAAAAAAATACTTGCCATCCTGATCGCCTGCCTGCCCGTCGCAGCGCAGGCCGCCGAACTCGACGGCGCCCAGCTGTCGGCCTGGTGGGGCGTGCCGTTCATGGGCCTGCTGTTGTCGATTGCGCTAGGGCCTTTGCTGGCGCCGGCGTTCTGGCACCATCATTTTGGCAAGATTACCGTAGGCTGGTCGCTGGCTTTCCTGATTCCCTGCGCGCTCGGCTTCGGCGTGCCGATGGCGATCGCCGGCGTGGTACATGCCTTCCTCGCGGAATATTTTCCCTTCATCATTTTGCTGACCGCCTTGTTCGTGGTGGCCGGCGGCATATGCCTGCGCGGCAACCTGCACGGAACGCCGGCCCTGAACACCGGCTTGCTGGCGATCGGCACGCTGCTGGCCAGCCTGATGGGCACCACCGGCGCCTCGATGCTGCTGATCCGGCCCCTGATCCGGGCCAACGACAACCGCAAGCACGTGGTGCATATCGTGGTCTTCTTCATCTTCCTGGTCGCCAATGCCGGCGGCGCCTTGACCCCGCTCGGCGATCCGCCCTTGTTCCTGGGATTCCTGAAGGGCGTGGACTTTTCCTGGACTCTCAAGAACATCTTCGGCGAAACCTTGTTCATGTGGGTTTCCTTGCTGGTGATCTTTTATTTGCTGGACCGCTTTTATTTCCACAAGCGCGAAGAGGAGTTTGCGCCGTCGCTCGATCCGACGCCGGACGACGCCAGGCTGCGCTTCGAAGGAAAATTCAATTTCATCTTGCTGGCGCTGGTGGTATTGCTGGTGCTGATGAGCGGTTTCTGGAAGCCGGGAATCAGTTACAACATCTACGGCACCACGGTGGAATTGCAGAACCTGCTGCGCGACGGCTTGCTGGTGGTGATGATCCTGGTCTCGCTCTGGCTGACGCCAAAAATAGCCCGCGAAGGCAACGATTTCACCTGGGGACCTATCCTTGAAGTGGCCAAACTGTTTGCCGGGATTTTCGTCACCATCGCTCCGGTGATCGCCATGCTGCGCGCCGGTGAGCAGGGCGCCTTCGGCATGGTGGTCAGCGCCGTCACCGGCGCCGACGGCCAGCCCAACAACATCATGTATTTCTGGGCGACCGGCATACTCTCTTCGTTCCTGGACAATGCGCCAACCTACCTGGTGTTCTTCAACACCGCTTCAGGCGACGCCGGCGAACTGATGACCCGGCTGGCGGCGACGCTGGCGGCGATTTCCTGCGGCGCGGTCTTCATGGGCGCCAACAGTTACATCGGCAACGCCCCGAACCTGATGGTGAAGGCGATTGCCGAAGAGCGTGGCATCCGCATGCCGTCTTTCTTCGGCTACATGGGCTGGGCTTGCGTGGTGCTGTTGCCGCTGTTTGTCATAATGACCTTTATTTTTTTCCGTTGATGGCTGAGCGATGAAACCAAAGATACTGATGGCACGGGCGGTGTTCCCGGAGGTGATTGCAAGAATGGCGCAATACTTCGAGGTTGAGAGCAACCAGGAAGACCGCATTTTCAGCGCCGCCGAGCTGGCGCAAAAACTGCAGGACAAGGACGGCGTGATCGCCACCGCCAGCGAACGCATCTCGGCCGAACTGCTGCAGGCCAGCCCGCGCTTGAAGGCCGTCTGCAACCAGGCGGTCGGCTACAACAATATCGATGTCGCGGCTGCTACCAAGGCCGGCGTGATGGTCACCAATACGCCGGACGTCCTCAACGAAACCACGGCCGATTTCGGCTGGGCCTTGCTGATGGCGACCGCGCGCCGCGTCACGGAAGCCGAGCACTGGCTGCGCGCCGGCCACTGGAAACAGTGGCGCTACGACAGTTTCCTGGGGGCGGACGTGCATGGTTCCACGCTGGGCATCATCGGCATGGGCCGCATCGGCCAGGCGATTGCCCGGCGTTCGATGGGTTTCGACATGCAGGTGCTGTACCACAACCGCTCGCGCCTGGCGCCGGAACTGGAGACGCGCGCCAATCAGGCGCGCTATGTCAGCAAGGAAGAGCTGCTGGGCGCCGCCGATCATGTGATCCTGGTGCTGCCGTACTCAAAGGAATCGCATCACACCATCGGCAGCGCCGAACTGGCCTTGATGAAGCCTGGCGCCACGCTGGTCAACCTGGCGCGTGGCGGCATCGTCGACGACCTGGCGCTGATCGCCGCGCTGCGCGACAAGAAAATTGCCGCGGCAGGGCTCGATGTGTTCGAGAACGAGCCGGCGCTGCATCCCGATTTCCTGGGTTTGTCGAACGTGGTGCTGACCCCGCATATCGCCAGCGCCTCGGAGCCGACCCGGCGTGCGATGGCCGATTGCGCAGCGGATAACCTGCTGGCGGCTTTGCTGCCGGGAAAGGATCGGATGTATCCGCCGAACCTGCTCAATCCGGAAGTGCTGGGCAAGATAACGCTGGCGGATAAATAAAGTCGCTTAAAAATAAAGCTTGTTCAGGCTGCTCTGCGGGTAAAGGAGGCGCTATTGCACATGGTAGGGTGGGCACGCTTTTGTGCCCACGCTGTAGCAGCATCCGCGTGGGCACAAAAGCGTGCCCACCCTACGTACTGGCTGGTAAATAAAGCCGCTTGGAAATGAAAAAAGCACGAAATAGAAATCTATTTCGTGCTTTTCGTGTTTTTGGCAGACCGGGATTTAGTCTTTCAAGCCTTCAACCAGATCGATGTACTGCTGCTGTGCATCATCCTGGCTAGTGCCTTTCAGCTCGTTCCAGGCATCCCATTTGGCGCGGCCGACAAAGTCGGTCATGCCTGGGCGTTCGCCCTGGACATCGCCGCTGCTGCCTTGCTTGAACAGCGAATACATCTTCAGCATGGTCATGTTGTCAGGACGCTCGCTGAGTGTCTTGGAGTCGGCCTGGGCTTGTGCGAACTGGTCTTGGAGTGTCATGGGAGTCTCTTGGAAATGGAGGGAGAAAATCGGATCAGTCAGGAGTGACGGCGCCGACCACGGCGGAGCCGGCTTTTACGCCGCCTTCCACCACGGTAGAGGCGACGCTGACAGCTGCGCTGCCGACGCTGACGCCGGCGCCCACCACGCTGCCGGCCACGCTCACTACCGTGCAGCCGCCCAGCAGGGGCGCGGCCAGCAGCAGCGCCATCCAGCGTTTCATGGCGAGCAGGTCAGGCAAATTGGAAAGTTTCATCGGGCCGCGGCGTCGGGTTCATGTCAGGCTTAAACGCCCAGCAGTTCAACTTCAAAAATCAAGGTCGCGTTCGGTGGAATCACGCCGCCGGCGCCGCGTGGGCCGTAACCCAGTGCTGCCGGGATGATCAGCTTGCGCACGCCGCCGATTTTCATGCCTTGGACGCCTTCGTCCCAGCCCTTGATGACATGGCCGGCGCCCAGCGGAAACTCGAACGGATCGCCGCGGTCCTTGCTGGAGTCGAATTTCTTACCGGCGCTGCCATCGGAATTCTGCAGCCAGCCGGTGTAGTGCACGGTCACATGATTGCCGGCTTTTGCTTCGGCGCCATCGCCAACGGTGATTTCTTCGTACTGCAGGCCGGAAACGGTAGTAGTGGTCGACATGAGAATCCTTCTTAAAATTTGCTAAAGTTGTAAAATGGTTAAATATTTGCGAATTATTCAATGATGCAATCCGCAAAGAACATTAACCGGGCGTGTTCAAGCGCCCATGCTGCGTCAGGTAGTGCAGTGTAATCGAAAATCCGGCCGCCTAGCTGTGCCCGCCGCCAATCTAGTGGGAGGCCTCGCTAAGACCGGTAAAGCCATTTAAATCTATAGGTGTCATTCATGCGCGGTAAAATGCTTGTTTTCGCTTTTCAGAGTTTAGTCATGTCCGTTTTTGTACGTCGTTCCATGGTCGCCGCCTTCGGTTTCTTAGCAGCATTTTCCTCTTTTGCGGCAACTCCTCCGGCCGCTGCGCCAAGCGCTTCGGCAGCCGGCAACGCGGTGGTCATCCTGAATTCGCGCGACGCTACTATCACTTTGCTGGACCAGACGACTTACAAGGAAATCGGTACTTTCCCTGTCGGCAAGGAGCCGCACCATCTGATGCCGACGCCGGACAACAAGTCCCTGATCGTCGCTGCCGCCACCGGCAATTCGCTGCTGTTCCTGGACCCGAAAAGCGGCCAGATCCAGAGTCAGGTGAAAGATATCGTCGATCCTTACCAGATCGGGTTTTCGCCCAACCAGAAGTGGTTCATCGCCAACGGCTTGCGCCTTGACCGCATCGATATCTACGGCTACGACGGCAAGAACCTGAAAATCGCCAAACGCCTGCCGCTGCCGTCGATGCCTAGCCATATGGCGTTCACGGCAGACAGTACGCTGGCCTTCATCAGCCTGCAGGGCAGCGATGAGCTGGCGGCGGTCGACCTCGCCACGCAAAAAATCAAATGGACCATGCCGGTCGGCAAGCAGCCGGCGGGCGTTTACATGACGCCCGATAACAAATACCTGTTGGTAGGTGTGATGGGCAGCGACTATGTCGCCGTGATCGACTGGCGTACCCAGAAGATCGTCAAGAAAATCAAGACCGGCGATGGCGCCCACAACTTCCGTCCGCAAGGCGACAACCGCCATGTCTTCGTTTCTAACCGCGTCGCCGGCACCATCAATGTGCTGGATCTGAATAGTCTGGAAAGCGTCGGCAGCATCAGCGTCCCGGGCGGTCCGGACTGCATGGAAATCACAGCTGACGGCAAGACCATGTGGGTCACCCAGCGCTGGGTCAAGAAGGTCTCGGTGGTGGACCTGGCGACGCGCAAGGTGATCAAGTCGATCCCGGTGGGCCGTTCGCCGC
Source organism: Collimonas pratensis (assembly GCF_001584185.1). Classification (GTDB taxonomy): domain Bacteria; phylum Pseudomonadota; class Gammaproteobacteria; order Burkholderiales; family Burkholderiaceae_D; genus Collimonas; species Collimonas pratensis. The sequence continues at coordinate 1,522,021 of NZ_CP013234.1, forward strand.
ACGGTATCTATTTCAATAACCGCGCGTCGGAACTGTGATGCGCTCCCTGTCCCCGGGCAAACTCGGCTTCGCCGCCGCGCTGACACTGGCGGCGTTGGCGCCTGCCGGGCTGGCCTTGGCCCAGCCGGCGAGCGCGCCGCAGGCTTGCAGCGCCGGCACCATCTACCTGACCTTCGATACCGGCAGCCAGTCGCAAGCGCAGTACATCGCCCAGACTTTGCGCCGGCATCACATCAAGGCGACGTTTTTCATGGCCAATGAAAAGACCGTGAACGGCGACTACACCCTGGATCCGTCCTGGGCGCCGTTCTGGAAATCGCTGGTGGCCGACGGCCACGCCTTCGGCAGCCATACCTTCGACCATGTCTACGCCAAGCGCGACCTGCCTGACGGCAAGATCGAAGTGAAGCCGCAGTTCGGCGCCAATGCAGGCAAGCTGCTGGCCTGGAGTCCTCAGCAATATTGCCAAGAGATTAAACGTGTCGATCAGCGTTTCTATGAGCTGACCGGAAGCCATATCGATCATTTTTGGCGTACGCCGGGCGGTCATACGACACCGCGTACCCTGGAGGCGGGGGGCGCTTGCGGATACAAGCACGTAGCTTGGGCAGATGCCGGTTTTTCGGGCGATGAACTGCCAAGCGATAAATGGCCCAACCAGTTGCTGCTGGAGCGTGCTCTGAAAAATCTGCGCGATGGTGATATTGTCATGGCGCATTTAGGTATCTGGTCGCGCAAGGATCCATGGGCGCCGGCGGTACTGGAACCGTTGATCAGCGGCCTGGAAAAAAAGGGATTTTGTTTCGCCACCCTGCGTGACAGCCCGGAGCATTTGCCGGGACAGGCGGATAATTTGAATCGCCATCGATGGAACAGCAAAAGTTAGCGATAGATAATGATTGATACCTTGGTAAATTGGTTTGCCGCCATCCAGGCCTGGCTGTTCGAGGCAGTGGTGCAGCCGCTCATGTTCCACGCCGGCTTCAGCGAATATCTGGAAGATGCGTTTGACGGCACCGAATGGTTCCTGATCGGCGTCTGCGAACTGATCCTTCTGTTTCTCGTCCTGCGGCCGCTGGAAGCCTGGATTCCGGTGCATGCCTTCAACGACAAGCGAGCGCGCTGGACCGATTTCATCTATACCGTGCTGTATCGCCTGGGCGCCTTTTCGGTGCTGGTGTTTTTCCTGATCGACCCCCTGGTGGCCAAGGCCACGGAGCTGCTGCACCTGGAGGGCATCAATCCCTTCAACCTGGAAAACCTGCTGCCCGGGATCACCGACAAGCCGCTGGTGACTTTCCTGATCTATCTGCTGGTGCTGGACCTGTGCGAATATTGCTACCATCGCGCGCAGCACAGCTTTGGCTGGCTATGGGGCTTGCACAGCTTGCATCACAGCCAGCAAAACATGAACCTGTGGAGCGACGACCGCAATCACCTGCTAGACGGGGTGATCCACGATGTGGTCATGGCGCTGGTGGCGCTGGCGATCGGCGTCGAGCCGGCCCAGTATGTCTTGCTGGTGTCGATCACGCGCATGCTGCAAAGTCTGCAGCACGCCAACGTGCGGATTCATTTCGGCCGGCTGGGCGATGCGCTGCTGGTGTCGCCGCGCTTTCACCGCTGGCACCACGCCATCGGCATCGGCCATGAAAGCAAGGGCCACGGCACGCTGGGCGGCCATAACTTCGGCGTACTGTTTTCCTTCTGGGACATCTTGTTCCGCAGCGCCTATTTTGGCCAGACCTTTGAACATACCGGTATCCGCGACCAGGTCGCCACGGCCACGCGGCCGGCGCGCGACTATGGCAGCGGTTTCTGGGTCCAGCAATGGCTGGGCCTGAAGCGCATGGTGGAATTTTCCAGAAAGCGGTCGCGCTGATGCGCCCGGTATTGGTAGCCTTTGGCCGGGCGCTGTTGTCGCAGCTGCATTACCGCATGCTGATGCTGACCTTGCTGCCCTTCGTATTGTCGGTGCTGCTGTGGGGACTGGCGCTGTGGTGGGGCTTGCAGCCGATGATCGACTGGCTGCAAAAGAATTATTTTGCCGGCAACGACGGCCTCGGCATTGCCAACTACATCCCGGCCTGGCTCGGCCTGGGCGTGCTCAAGACCGTGATCATTCCCTGGCTGGCGTTGTGGGCCTTGCTGCCGCTGATGATCCTGACCGCCTTGCTGTTTGTCGGCGCCTTTGCCTTGCCGGCAACGGCGCGCCATGTCGGCCACCGTCACTTTGCCGGGCTCGAAATGCGCAAGGGCGGTTCGCTGCTCGGCAGCATCTGGATCTCCTTGTCAGCCTTTGTCATTTTCTGCGTGCTGTGGCTGCTGACCTTGCCGCTGTGGCTGATCCCGCCGTTCGCCTTCCTGATCCCACTGGTACTGTGGGGCTGGCTGACTTACCGCGTGTTCGCCTATGAAGCGCTGGCCGCGCATGCCGACAAGGATGAATTGCGGGCGATCCTGAAAATCCACCGCTGGCCCTTGCTGCTGATCGGCGTCATCACCGGCGCCCTCGGCGCCGCGCCTACCATGCTGTGGCTGGGCGGCGCGCTGTGGCTGGTGGTGTTTCCTTTGCTGGCGGCCGGTTCGATCTGGCTGTATGTGCTGGTGTTCGTGTTCACCGGGCTCTGGTTTGAATATTATTGCCTGGCCGCGCTGGCGAAATATCGGGCGGCGGCAGAGGCTGCTATCATTATGGCTAAACGCGATGACGGCCAGGCGCTGCAGCAACTGCCTGACAGCTCGCGGCGTTAAAGGTTTTTGTCATAATGTTATCTATCCTCAGCTGAACGGCGATCCCCATGGCAATCGGACTTATCATCATCGGCGACGAAATCCTGTCAGGCAGGCGAGTCGATAAACACTTTCCGAAAATACTGGAAATGCTCACGGCGCGCGGTCTGGCGCTGAGCTGGGCCGAATACATAGGGGACGATCCGGCGCGCATCACGGCCACCCTGAAGCGTACGCTGGACAGCGACGATATCGTGTTCTGCACCGGCGGCATCGGCGCTACCCCGGATGACCACACTCGCCAATGCGCTGCTGCCGCGCTGGGTGTGCCGCTGGTATTGCATCCTGAAGCGCGCGAGAAAATCCGTGAACGGATCGCTGACACGGCGCGCGACGCCGGCCTCACGCTGGACTACGATACGCCAGACAATCTGCACCGGCTGAAGATGGGCGAATTCCCGCAAGGCGCGGACATCATTCCTAATCCGTTCAACAAGATCCCGGGTTTCTCCATCCGTCACCAGGGCGCCGGCGCCCATCATTTCGCACCCGGGTTCCCGGTCATGGCCTGGCCGATGTTTGAATGGGTGCTGGATACTTACTACGCTGACCTGTTCCACCAGAATCCGCAGCTGGAGCAATCCGTGCTGGTGTTCGAAGCCATGGAGTCGACGCTGACGCCGCTGATGGAAGCGATCGAAGCTGAGTTTCCTCTGGTGAAAGTATTCAGCCTGCCGCATGTGGGCGAGGGCGGCGTGCGCCGCCATATCGATCTCGGCGTCAAGGGCGAGCCGGTGCAAAGCGCCGCCGCGTTTACCAGGATGCTGGCCGGACTCGACCTGTTAAAGGCCGAATACCGGCCCGCTTAAGTTAAGTTATCCCACTGTTATCTCGTTCATCACTTTTCCAAGTCCTTCCTTCTAAACCACTGCGCAAAGCCGTTAGCGATTAACGGCGATCTGCTCCCATCTGATTGATCATCACATGTTCGGATTTCTTTTCAAGCGCACAGAGCGCGCCGCCCCTCAGCCCGCAGTTGCTCCCCAGGCCGCGCTGCGCGCGGAAGCCCGGCAGGTGTCGGATCAGGCCCGGCAGCAAGCGTTGCAGCAGGCGCAAGCCTTGAGCGAAGAGGGTGCCGCGGTGGCATTCATCGCGCAGTCGACTTTTGCCGATGCCCGCTTGGCCGCGGCGCAACTGGTGCAGTCGCAGCCGGCGCTGGAGCAAGTGCTGCAAGCCTGCCGCAACACCGACCGCCGCGTCGCCAAGCTGATGCAAACGCGGCTGGACAGCTTGCGCCAACAGCAAGTAGTCGCCGCCAAGGCTGCCGCTTGCATTGCGCAGGCGCAGCGCTTGCAGCAAGAGTTGCAGCTGATGCCGAACCAGGTGGCGGAATTGGACCGCAGCTGGGATGGCAAGGATGTGCCCGCGGATCTGCAGCAGCAATTCACACAAGTACGCGCGCAGCTGGCTGAGCGTCTGAGCGCGCAGGCGGGGTTGCAGCACGATGCCATCGCCTTGTTGAGCCAGCTGCGCGCCATGCATCTGCAAGCCAAGGCTGGCGTCAGCGATGCCGCCCCGGCGACGTTGGATGCGCTGGAAGCGCAGATGGCAGGCTGCCTCAGCCATGCTGAAGCCACGACTTTGCCACGCCATCTGGCCAGTGATTTTTCCCAGGAAGCGCAGGCCCTGCGCAAGCTGTTGCAGGATCTGCAGCAGCATCAGGTAGCACTGCAGGCGCGCAGCGAGCTGCTGGCGAACTGGGAAGGCGCGCTAGATGCACCAGATGCGCTGCAGCCGGAAGCCATGAGAAGCGCCTGGTCGGCCCTGCCAAGATTGCCGGCGGAATTGCTGGACGATGGCCTGGAACAGCGTTACCAGGCATTGCTGAAACAGCATGCCCCAGCCATCGTCAAGCCGCAAAAAGTCCAGGCCGCGACGGCTGCCGTGACAGCGACCGAGGCAGGCGAGCGTCCGCCCATCGCAGAAGCCCTGGATGGCCTGGAAAAGGCGCTCGAAGACGGCGCCTTGCAGCAAGCGGTCGATTTCGACAAAGCCCTGCGCGCGATGGATTTCAAGCAGCACAAGCCAAGCGCTACCCAGACCAGCCGCCTGACGCAGGCCCGCAGCGAACTGACCCGCTTGCAAGGCTGGGCACGCTGGGGCGGCAATGTCTCGCGCGAAGAACTGACCAAGGCGGCGCTGGAATTGCCGCCGCAGGAACTGGCGCCGGCGGAACTGGCAAAGAAGATCGGCAGCCTGCGGGCGCGCTGGAAGTCGCTGGATGTCAGTTCGGGATCGGCGCCGAGGACTTTGTGGGAAGGCTTCGACGCCGCCTGTACCGCTGCCTATGCGCCGGTGGCAGCACATTTCCAGCAGCAGGCTGAACAGCGCCAGGCCAATCAGCTCAGTGCGCGCGCCTTGATCGAGGAAATCCAGCAGCATGCGCAAAGCGCGCTGGCGACCGATGCGGCAGGAGGAATAGGCGTTGCCCCGGATTGGAAAACCATCGCCCAGTTCTGCCAGCAAAAACAGCAGGCCTGGAAAAACCTGGGGCCGATCAACCGCAGCGAAAAGAAAGCCTTGGACAACGCTTTTGCCGCTGCGCTGCAAAGCTTGCAGGAGCCGCTGGCAGAGCAGCAGGCAGTCGAAATCGGCCGTCGCGAAAAGCTGATCACGGAAGCCGGCGAGTTGCCGGCCAACCAGCGCGATACCGCCGAGCGGGTCAAGGAATTGCAGGCGCGCTGGCAGGAGCAGGCCAAGGCCTTACCCTTGCCGCGCCAGGAAGAACAGGAATTGTGGCTGCGTTTCCGCAGCGCTTGCGACGCCATCTTTGCCCAGCGCAAGGAAGCCGCCTCCAGCGCCGACGCCGAGCGGCGCGACAATCTGCGCCGGCGCGAAGAGCAGTGCGCGGCGTTGGAAGCTGCGCTTAGCCAGCCGGCGGCGGGATTGGCGAAAGTCTTGCAGCAGGCCCAGCAAGACTGGAACCGAGGCGGCCAGGTGCCGCGCGCCGCCGAGACGCAGATCGATGCACGCTTCCAGGCCGCGGTGGCAGCCGTGCAGGCGGTACTTGAGCAGAGCCGGCGTCAAGCAGCATTGGCGCAAGCCGATGCCTTGCGCGGCAAGCTGGTCCTATGCCAGAAAATGGAAGCGGCGATCGTCAGCAGTGCTGCGGCAGACAACCAAAGCGAGCCAGAATGGCGTGGCGAGTGGCAGGCGTTGCCGGCACTGGCACCGGCTTTTGAAAAAATTCTCGCCGCGCGTTTTGAACGTGCCGTGCAGAACGGCGCCGGCTATGCCGCCAGCCTGGAATCCGGCCGCCCCTTGCTGCAACAGGAATTGCTGCGCGCCGAAATCATGGCGGGCAGCGAGAGTCCGCCAGCGCTGTCGCGCGAACGTTTGCAGCTGCAGGTGGAAGTGTTGCAAGCCTCGCTCAAGGCTGGCGCCTCGGCGAAAAATATCGAGCAGCAGTTGTTGCATATTTGCGGCTTGCCGGCGCTGATGGATGACGCTGCGTTGCAGCGCTTGCTGAAACTGCTGATGTAGGGTGGGCAGGTTTTTCTGCCCACGCGTGACGGTCGACCTATCTTGGATGGCCGGTGCAGATAAGATACTCGATCTCACGCGTGGGCACAGATGCCCACCCTACGCAAAGCATCCGGGCAAAAAAATACCCCGGTGATCCGGGGTAAGCAACGATACCAGGACTACAGGTACCGAGGAGACTCGTAACCGGCGCGCTAGCGCACCGGCGATGAAACATTACTTCTTGGCAGTACGGGCAACGCTCTTGGTAGCAGCTTGCGACAGTTGGTCGACTGCGTTGTTGACGTTGGTTTCCAGTGTTTCGACAGCTTGCTTGGTGCTCTTGGCAAACTGTTCGTAACCGGCGTTAGCGCTGCCGATGGCCGACTTGACGAAAGCCACTGCGCCTTCTGCGCCTGGAGGAACCGATTTCGACGCTTGGTCAACGAATTCGATGACTTTACGCTTGGTTTCTGCGACTTGGGCTTCAGCAGCCTTGGTCAGTTCAGCTTGTGTGCTGGAAGCGATGCTGGCGAAATGACGGCCGTAAGCGATGGCTTTTTCAGTGTTTGGCTGGGCCAGCGCTGCGCTCAGCGAGAAAAATTCTTGTGGGTCTTTAGCCGCGAACAGCTTCTGGGTAGTTGCGTTCGAATCTTCCAGCGAAGCCTTGGCGGCGTTCAGGTTGAGGTCGATCAGTTTTTCCACGCCGGCAAATGCCTTGGTGGTGAAATCTGTGAACAGGGCCAGATTAGCTTCGAAATTGGCTTTGGTAGCGGCTGAAAATTGTTCTGCAACGGTAGACATGGCTTCTCCTAGGGTTCGATACTATAAATAAAACGAAATTGGTAGGGCAACTAAGGGTGGCTACTTGCTAGCCGTTGATTGCGTCTGCCAGTGCTTTGAATGTGCATTGTGCGACGCAACAATTTGATTCTAAATTATTCTGAAACGGTGTCAAGCGAATTTTTGTGCGCCGCAATATAAACTTCAGATAATTTAAGACTAAGCTTATGAAAAGCGCTTGTTTAAGCCATTTTCAGTTGTTTATTTACTACTTCACCTGTCAGTTTTACCAGTGACACCTGTCACATTTACCAGTGTTAGACTGTTGTTTTATTGCATCCCGTCAGGCCCGCCTTGAAAGCCTTCTACAGCGATCATTTCGTCTTGCCCCTGCCGGCCGGCCATCGCTTCCCCATGCAGAAATATCGTCTGATTCATGAAGGCGCGCTGGCGACTGTCGCCGGCATCGAATTCCACGAAGCGCCCCGCGCCAGCGACGGCGTGCTGGCGCTGGCGCATCATCCACGCTATATCGCTGAGGTCAGCAACGGCACGTTGACGGACAGCGTGCAGAAAGCCATCGGCTTTCCCTGGACGCCGCAGATGGTAGAGCGCTCGCGGCGTTCGGCCGGCGCTACCATCGCTGCCTGCCGCGCGGCGCTGGCCGGGCCGGAACCGGTGGCGGTCAACCTGGCTGGCGGCACCCATCACGCCTTTGCCGACCAGGGCGCCGGCTTCTGCGTCTTTAACGATGCGGCCATTGCGGCCAGATTGATGCAGGCGGAACGGCGCGTACAGCGGGTCGCCATTGTCGATCTCGATGTCCATCAAGGCAACGGCACCGCTTCCATCCTGGCGCGCGACGATTCAGTGTTTACCTTGTCGCTGCACGGTGCCCATAACTATCCCTTCAGTAAAGAGCAGAGCGATCTCGATGTGGCGCTGGAAGACGGCACCGGCGACGAGGCCTATCTGGAGGCACTGGAGGGCGCGCTGGCCACCATGCTGGGGCGTTTTTCGCCACAGCTGATCATTTTCCTGGCCGGCGCCGATCCGCACGAAGGCGATCGCCTGGGGCGCCTGAAGCTCAGTTTCGACGGCCTGGCCCGGCGCGACGCCATGGTGCTGGAGACCGCCGGCCGCTTGTCGATCCCGGTCGCGATCAGCATGGCCGGCGGCTACGGCAAGAATATACAAGACACGGTAGCAGTACACCTGCAAACTATCGCGCTGGCGGCAAGCTTTGCCAAACGCGCCAGTCAGCAGCACGCGGCTGCGGCGGCGCTCACCCAACCCGGATAATTCCATGTCTTCAAGCAGTTCTTCGCCGGCGGCGTCTGCCGCCCATCCTTTGCTCGCGGCCATGCCGATGGTGTTCGTCGTGCTATGGAGCACCGGCTTTATCGTCGCCAAATTCGGCTTGCCGTTTGCGCCGCCGCTGACGTTCCTGCTGCTGCGCTTCGGTGGCGTGCTGCTGGTGCTGCTGCCATTGGTGCTGTTGATGCGCGCGCCCTGGCCGCGCGGCAAAATCGCCCACATCGCCTTCGCCGGGATCTTGCTGCAAGGCGGTTACCTGGCCGGCGTCTGGTGCGCCATCAAGCTCGGCATGCCGGCCGGTTTGTCGGCGCTGATTGTCGGCATGCAGCCGATCCTGACGGCTTTCGCCGCACCCCTGATCGGCGAATCGGTCAGGCCGCGCCAGTGGTTGGGCCTGGTGCTGGGGATTTGCGGGGTAGGGCTGGTGGTGGCCGCCAAGATCACGCTGGTGGGACTGTCCTGGACCAGCATCACGCTGTGCCTGATGGCATTGCTGTCGATGACGGTCGGCACCTTGTACCAGAAGCGCCATTGTCCGCAGTTCGATCTGCGCACCGGCACGCTGATCCAGTTCGCCGCCTCGGTGCTGGTGCTGCTGCCGTTCGCCATCTATTATGAGCACCTGACGCCTGCGCTGGATACGGTGCAATGGACGCCGCGCTTCATCGGCGCCTTGCTGTGGTCGATCTTCGCCTTGTCGATCGGCGCCATCTTCCTGCTGTTTGCCCTGATCCGCAAAAGCGCGGCCACCAGCGTCACCAGCCTGCTCTACCTGACGCCGCCTACCACCGCACTGATGGCCTGGCTGATGTTTGGCGAGGTCTTCAACCTGCTGGGCATCGCCGGCATGGTGGTGGCGATACTGGGCGTGATCTTCGTCATGAAAAAATAGGCACGGCCGATCACAGCGGCAGCAGCATCACCAGCTTCAGTTCAGGCCGGTTGGCGACCCGCAGGTTGACCTGTCGGTAAGCCAGCGAGCCCAGCGTCGGATGGTTGAAGCGGCGTTCGCCGCCTTCCTTCTCGACCACGTCGTGCAGGTTCCAGGCACGCTGGAAGGCGGTGCTGGCGCTGCTCAGGCGCGCTACCAGTTGCGCAATCTCCGGTTCATCCAGGTACATGCCGCAGTCGGCGCGGAACTCCGCCGCCAGGCGGCTGGCGCGCTGCCCCCAGTCGCTGATCAGCTGGCTTGCCTGTGGCGCGCAATAAGTATATTCGAGCAGGTTCTTGCGGCTTTCTTTCTGGTCCAGCCAGCCGACGAACAAGGTCTTGGCGGCGCGGTTCCAGGCCACTGCGTTCCAGTGGCGGTCGAGCAGGTAGGCCGGTGTTTTGATGTTGCCGGCGACGGCCAGGATTTCGTCGGGGATGTCGGCGGCCTGCAGGTCCTGCGCCTGCGGATCTTTTTTGCCGGACAGCTCAAACAGATAGGCGCGCTTGGCGCGCGACAGGTGCAAGGCTTCGGCGATGCGGGCCAGCGCTGCCGCCGATACCGACACCGTGCGCCCCTGTTCGATCCAGGTATACCAAGTGACGCTGATATCGCACAGCTGCGCCACTTCCTCCCGCCGCAAGCCCGGCGTGCGGCGGCGCGTGCTGCCACCCAGCCGCAGCTCGGCTGCCGAGAGCTGGGTGCGCTGGGTCCTGATGAATTCACCCAGCGCCTTGCGTTTCCCTGTTTCATCCATGTCGGGCCTTATCCTGTTGTTTATAGTAATAGTATAAGCACTAGTCTTGTAACAGGATAAGAAATAATTACACTGGTGTCTCACCTGAGCCCGGGTTTACATTGAGTGAGCACCGGTTACCCATTTCTGAGGAGAAGTTGATGAGCGCCATACGTAAAATGCGTAATCACGACAAGGTCGTATCGGAACAATTCGGCAGCACAGCCGCCGCTTACCTGAGCAGCACGGTCCACGCCCAGGGCGCCGACCTGCAGCAACTGGCGGCTTATGCCGGGCAATTGCCCCAAGGCAAAGCACTGGATGTCGGCTGCGGCGCAGGCCATGCGGCGTTCGCCATGGCGCCGCATATCGCTACTGTGATTGCCTACGACCTGGCGGCGGAAATGCTGGAAGTGGTGCAGGGCGCCGCTGCCGAGCGCGGTTTGCACAACCTGCACGTGCAGCAGGGCAGCGCCGACAGCCTGCCTTTTGCCGACGCCTCTTTCGAACTGGTCTGCACCCGCTACAGCGCGCACCACTGGAAGGATCTGCCGCGCGCGCTGACCGAGATGGCACGGGTATTGAAGCCGGGCGGCAAATGCATCGTGATCGATACGGCGTCGCCGGAAGATATCCTGAGCGATACCTATTTGCAATCGATCGAACTGCTGCGCGACACCTCGCATGTACGCAACCGCAGCCTCGCAGGTTGGCGCCGCTTGCTGGGCGATGCGGGTTTGCGGACGGCAACAGAGCAGAGCTGGAAGCTGCCGCTGCAGTTCGATACCTGGGTCGCCCGCATGCGCACACCGCCGGAGCGGGTCGCTGCAATCAGGTCGCTGTGGGACAGTGCACCGTCGGAAGTGTCGACTTACTTCGATTTGCAGACGGATTATTCATTTTTTATCGATGTTGTCCTTCTTGAATGTTATAAATAGTCCTATGCTGAAGGAAATGTCTGGTCGTCGAGTTGCGGTAAAATCTAGTTCGCAAATCGTCGTCCAGATATCGAAAGTCGTTTAATTTAGTGCGCTAACTATCTAATTCTCTTGCGATTTTTCTGGGATTTGCCTACACTGCCACAAAGTTATAGATCGTCGCATATTGGAGCCGCAAATGGGCAAATCCGCGTTAATTGTTTTTTTGTCACTCCTTCTCGTGCTCGCGATCGCGCCCGCCGCTCCTGCTTCTGCCCAGACTAAACACACCACTGCAAAGAAATCCGCAAAAAAGACGGCAACTGCCAAAGCAAGCGCGTCTTCTTCCCACAAAAAAGCGGTCGCTAAAGCCGGCTCCAGAAAACACACCGTGATTGCCGCCCGCGGCCGCAGCAGCACCGTCGCTTCGCTCAACAAGAACGAAAAGCTGGTGAAAAAAGTGGTGATGGTGCATGGCCGTCGTAAAGTCACTTATCAACGCGTAGCGTTTGCGCCTGTGGTGCCGGCTTTGCCGCCGGTGTTGTCGGCTGGCGAACAGGCTGGCCTCAACCTGACGCGCGATCCGCTGGAACTGAAATCCAGCGTGGCGCTGGTGCTGGACCAGAACAGCTCGGAAGTTCTGCTGGACAAGAATTCGCAAGTCGCATTGCCGATCGCATCGCTGACCAAGCTGATGACCAGCATGGTGGTGGTCGAATCGAAGCAGGACATGAACGAAGTGCTGGCCGTCACCGACGACGACATCGACCGCGAAAAGCACAGCAGCTCGCGCTTGCGCGTCGGCTCGCAACTGACCCGTTCCGACATGCTGCACATCGCCCTGATGAGTTCCGAGAATCGCGCTGCCTCTGCGCTGGGCCGCAACTATCCGGGCGGCTTGCCAGCCTTTGTAGTCGCCATGAACGCCAAGGCCAAGGCGCTCGGCATGACTGAAACCCACTACGTCGACTCCACCGGCCTGTCGCACCTGAACGTCGCCAGCGCTCGCGATTTGTCGCGCCTGGTGATGGCTGCCTACCAGCATCCGATCATCCGTCAATATTCCACCGATACGAAATACGTAGTGGAGCCGGGCGGCCGTCCGCTGCAGTATTCGACATCGAATCACCTGGTCGAGAATCCCGAGTGGCAGATCGGTTTGCAAAAGACCGGTTACATTAATGAAGCAGGGCGCTGCATGGTGATGCAGACCACCATCGATGGCCGCCAGATCGTCATGGTGTTCCTCGATTCGCGCGGCAAGTATTCGCGCCAGGCCGATGCTGACCGCGTCCGCAAATGGCTGGCCGATTCGCACCCAGCTACCTTGACACGGGTGAAGATCGCCGACGGCCAAAGCTGAATCTGATTGCATGCCGGCCCAGGCGGCCGACGCCTGAAATTGAAAAAGAGTTTATTCATCGCTGAATAAACTCTTTTTTTATGCGTCGCCGTCAGAGGATTGGTGCGCCGTTATTGTTGCTGCGACGCGTATCCCAGCACGGCGGAAATCTGGTTCGCAGTACTGATCAGGTCTTCCACCCATTCTTCCTGCAAGCGATCGGCCGGCGCCGAAATCGACAGGCCGGCGATCATCTTCCCGGAATCGTCGCGGATGCCGGCCGCCATGCAGCGTACGCCAAGTTCCAGCTCTTCATTGTCGCGCGCGTAGCCGAGGGCGCGCACCAGGCTCAGCTCGCGCTCCAGCTTGCTGAGATCGGTGATGGAGTTCTTGTTGTGTCCGGCCAGGCCGGTGCGGGTGGCGTAGGCGCGCACCATTTTCGGATCGTCGATGGAGAGGAACAGCTTGCCGGTCGAGGTCAGGTGCAAGGGCGCGCGACCGCCGATGGCGCGCACCACCTGCATGCCGGAGCGCTCGGAGAAGGCACGGTCGATATACACGATCTCGTCGCTCTGGCGCACCGAGAGGTTGACGGTCTGATTCGTTTTGCGATGCAGGCCGCGCATGAAATCCAGCGCCGCTTCGCGCACGTTGAGGCGGCTCTTCACCACATTGCCCAGCTCCAGCAGACGCATGCCGAGGCGGTAGCTGCCCGGTTCGGAGCGGTCGACAAAGCGCTTGACCACCAGATCGTTGAGGATCCGGTGCGCCGTCGACGGATGCAGGCCGGTCACCGCGGACAGCTCTTTCAGGCTGACCGGATCGGGGTAGAGCGCCAACGTATCCAGCAGCGAGATCATGCGCTCGATAACCTGGATCGAAATCTTGTCGGCGTCGTCGGGAGAAGCTGTTTTCATTGGTTTAATGGTGCATTGCAATGGAGTCTTTATATCATAATGTGAAAAGTAGTGCATTGCTATTGTCATCGATTAGAGCGCTGCCACGATCGCATATTGCCAATAAAATCCCGGGAAAGGGCGCTGAAAGCGTAACCGTGCAGTGCAGCAAGGCTGTTAAAATGGAAGAATCAAAATGCATGCAATCTGCATTTCCATCACGGCAAGCCAGCCTTGTCTTCAAGATCAGCACAGCATGAGCGAAAAATCACCATCTACGCCGTCGTCGCCAACGCAGGAACCGCAGCCGCAGCCGATTAGCGAATTCAAGAGCACCAGCGGCTTCAAGCGCATTTTTTCCGCTTTCTTTTATTCCGCCGAAGGCTTCCGCTCGGCCTGGAAGAACGAACATGCCTTCCGCCAGGAACTGCTGATCGTGGTGCCCGGCATCGTCGTCGCGCTGCTGTTGCCGGTATCGGCGCTGCAAAAGCTGATGCTGATCGCGGTGCTGATCTGGATCATCATCATCGAACTGATCAATTCGGCGATCGAAGCAGTGGTCGACCGCGTTTCGCTGGAGCGCAATCCCCTCTCCAAGAACGCCAAAGATTTCGGCAGCGCCGCCGTGCTGCTGACTTGCGTGCTGGCTGTCGCTACCTGGGCAGTGATTCTTTACCCACTCCTGGCCTGATCCCAAACTCTGGCGGGCGCCGGAAAATATGCCGGCAGCAAAAACTTGCCCATGTTTGCACGTTTGTGTATATTTATACGTGTTTATGCATGATGTGAGTTGATATGAATACTGCGAATCTGCTGCTCAAGGAGCGTCACGCGCTGATCCGGCAACGGCTGCTGGCGGACGGCCGGGTGCTGGCGTTGGATCTGGCGCAACAGTTGAATGTGTCGGAAGACACCATCCGGCGCGACTTGCGCGACCTGGCGGCGGCCGGCCTCTGCACCCGGGTATATGGCGGCGCCTTGCCGCCAGCGCCTGTCGCTGCGCCGCTGGCCGAACGCAGCAAGCTGGCGCCGCAACGCAAGGCACGGCTGGCGCAGGCGGCGGTAACACTGGTTTCCGCCGGCAACGTGCTGTTCATCGATGCCGGCTCAACCAACCTGGCCATCGCGGCAGCGCTGCCAGAGCTGCCGCTGACGGTGCTGACCAATGCCGCGGCAGTGGCGCTGGCGCTGCTGCCGCGACCGGAGATCGAGCTGATCATGGTCGGCGGCCGGGTCGATGCCCGCAGCGGCGCCAACCTCGGCGCCGCTGCCCTGCGCGATGCCGAGCGGATGCGGCCGGACATTTTTTTCCTCGGCGCTTGTGGCGTCGATGCTGAAGCCGGGTTGAGCTGCTTCAACTATGAAGAAGCCGAATTCAAGCGCAGCCTGGCTGCCGCCAGCAAGACTGTGCTGGTGGCCGCCAGCAGGGAAAAAATCGGCACGGCGGCGCCGTTTGCGGTGTTACCGCCTGAGCATCTGACGTACCTGGTGCTGGAGTCCGGCACCGACCGCAGGCAGGTGGCGCAATTCGGCCGGCAAGGCGTGCAGCTGCTGTATGCCGAGGCCGTATGATCAAGCAAGTGGAAAACAATGCCATGAATACTATCGGTTCCAAACAGCGCTACGCCACGCGGCTGGCATTTCTCTGCGCCGGGCTGGCGATGTCGGCCTGGGCGCCGCTGGTGCCGTATGTGAAAGCGCGGCTTGGCGTCGGCGAGGCTGAGCTTGGTTTGTTGCTGCTTTGCCTGGGCGTCGGCTCGCTGCTCTCGATGCCGGTGACCGGCATGCTGGCGGCGCGCCTCGGTTGCCGCCGCGTGGTGCTGAGCGCCGGTGCGCTGGCTTGCCTGATTCTTCCCTGCCTGACGCTGGCCGCCAGTCCGCTGCAGCTGGGCATAGGCTTGTTCTTTTTCGGCGCCGCCATCGGCACGCTGGACGTCGCCATGAACGTGCATGCGGTGATGGTGGAGAAGGCCAGCGGCGGCGCGCTCATGTCGGGTTTTCATGGCATGTTCAGCGTCGGCGGTTTTGTCGGCGCCGGCGGCATGGCGCTGTTGCTGTGGCTGGGCTTGAGCCCGGCCATGGCCAGCGGAGCAGCGGCGCTGGTGGTTGCGGTGCTATTGCTGCTGGCGGCGCCGCACTTGTTGCGCGCGCCGGAGGCGGGCGAACGCGGCGCGCTGTTCGTGCTGCCGCATGGCGCCGTGATCTTTATCGGCGTGCTGTGTTTTATCGTGTTCCTGGTGGAGGGAGCGATCCTCGACTGGAGCGCATTGTTCCTGACCGCCACGCGCGGACTGGATGCCAGCCAGGGTGGTCTCGGCTATGCCGCTTTCGCCATCGCCATGACTTGCGGTCGCCTGACGGGAGACCGCGTCGTGCGCCGCTTCGGCGCCAAGCGCGTGCTGCTGCTGGGCGGCTTGTGCGCCGCCGGCGGTTTCTTTGTCGCCGTCTCGGCGCCGAACGCCGGCGTGGCGCTGGCCGGCTTCGTGCTGATCGGGCTGGGCGCATCCAACATCGTGCCTATCCTGTTCAGCGCCGCCGGCAACCACGGCGCCATGCCGGCCAGCCTGGCGATTGCGGCCATCACCACCATCGGCTACGCCGGCATCCTGGCCGGCCCGGCCTTGATCGGCTTCGTCGCCCATGCCAGCAGCCTCAGCAGCGCTTTCGCCGGGCTTGGCTGCGCCCTGCTGCTGGTAGCGGCCAGCTCCCGCTTGGGCGCCGCCGGCCGAGCTAGCGAAACTGCGCCGCGCTGATGAACTGCGAGTAGGTTTCGCACCAGATCACCACGGTGTTATAGCGCGAGAGGTCGACCCGCTGTTGCGATATGTCGACGATAAAGCGGTCGAAGGTCTTTACCTCGCCGACGCGCAAGGCGCGCTCCTTGATCTTCAGGAATTCTTCCTTGCTGCCGACGTATTCGGGCACCAGGTACACCTTGTAGTCCGGGCCGGGGGCGATCTTGCCCTCGAATGCAATCGCGCTCTCGCTGACAGCGACCGTTCCCTGCGCCCAATGCAGGAAGTCGCTGCCTGGCAAATCCTTTGTGAATACCGCAGTGTATTTTGCCTTGCCGGCGGCTTGCGCCAGTTCCGCCGCGCCCGGGCCATCGCCCGCAGTGAGTATCGGCAGAAAATAGACGCCGGCGCCAAAACCGATAGCGAGCGCCAGCAGGTGAGAAGAGAGCAGGGCGAGAATTTTTTTCATGAAGCGGTCTCCGCTGGGATCGGGTTGAGTGCTGCCATCCTTCTAGTCGTCCCGGATAGCGATTCCTTACATTCATGCTGCCGCTTTATGCCAAATCGGCTGGAATAGACCGCCTCCTTATTCGCCGGCCAGGTCCATACATATCTGTTTTCTGCATAAGGAGAGAAGAAAGTATTCGTTCTGTTTTCCAGGCCGTCTCATTAATCTGTATTCCTCAAAACAAAAAACATTCACAAGGGAAGAGGAATATGTTGAAGAAAATCGTCAGATCGGTCATCGCCATCGCCCTGGTCGCCCAGAGCGCGCAACTGGTGCACGCAGCGGATTTGTCGCTGCTGAATGTGTCATATGACCCAACACGCGAGCTGTATCAGGAGTACAACAAGGCTTTCGCCAAGTACTGGAAAGACAAGACCGGCGACAATGTGACGCTCAAGGCTTCGCATGGCGGTTCGGGCAAGCAGGGGCGCTCGGTGATCGACGGCCTGGAAGCCGATGTGGTGACGCTGGCGCTGGCTTACGATATCGACGAGATTTCCGAAAAAGCCAAGCTGTTGCCGGCCGACTGGCAAAAGCGCCTGCCGCACAACAGCACGCCTTACACCTCGACCATCGTGCTGCTGGTGCGAAAAGGTAACCCCAAGGGCATCAAGGACTGGGATGACCTGGTCAAGCCTGGTGTCTCGGTAGTGGTGGCCAATCCGAAGACTTCCGGCGGCGCGCGTTGGGCCTATCTGGCTGCTTACGGCTATGCGCTGAAGAAGAACAATAACGACGACGCCAAGGCACGCGATTTCATCACGCGCCTGTACAAGAACGTGCCGGTGCTGGATTCCGGCGCCCGCGGCTCTACCGTCACCTTTGCTGAACGCGGCGTCGGCGATGTCTTGCTGTCGTGGGAAAACGAAGCCTACCTGGTCGAAGCGGAATTCGGCAAGGGCAAGTTCGACACGGTGTTCCCGTCCCTCAGCATTCTGGCGGAACCGCCGGTAGCAGTGGTCGACAAGGTGGTCGACAAGCGCGGTACCCGCAAGGTGGCGCAGGCTTATCTGGAGTATCTGTACTCGCCGGAAGGCCAGGAAATCGCGGCCCATAATTATTACCGCCCGATCGATCCTAAGGTCGCCGCCAAGTACGCGAGCAAGTTTCCGAAGCTGAGCCTGTTCACCATCGACGATACTTTCGGCGGCTGGAAGAATGCACAGAAGACCCACTTCAGCGACGGCGGCGTGTTCGACAAGATTTACCAGCCTGGTGCAAAGTAATCCACCAGATCGTATTTACCTAACGGCTCTGCGCGGCGGAGCCTGTTTCAAGATTGCACGAAATGACTATTTTGTTGTTGGCCGGTAGCCCTGCGGCGCCTTCGCGTTCCACCCGTTTGTTGCATTACACAGGAGAGAAACTGGCGCTGTTGGGACATCGCTACAGCAAACTTGAAGTACGTGACTTGCCGGGCGATGCCTTGCTGCGCGCCGATTTCGCCCATCCGGCGATCCAGGCGGCGCTGGCCCAGGTAGCGCAAGCCAGCGCGGTAGTGGTGGCGACCCCGGTCTACAAAGCGGCCTATAGCGGCGCGCTGAAAGCCTTTCTCGATTTGCTGCCGCAGTTCGGCCTGACCGGCAAGCTGGTGCTGCCGCTGGCCACCGGCGGCAGCCAGTCGCACATGCTGGCGCTGGACTATGCCTTGCGGCCGGTGTTGTCATCGCTGGCGGCACGCCATGTCCTGCCCAGCATCTATGCCACGGAGGCGCAGGTGCAATGGTCGGAGCAGGAAGGCTTGAGCCTGGACCAGAATGTTTTCCAGCGCATCGGCGAAGGCGTGCAGCAGTTGTCGGACAGTTTGCTGGCGTTGCAAAAAGTCAGCTCCCATGATTTCAGCCCGATCCCATTTTCACAGGTGCGATGTAGCGTATAGCGCATCTGACTAACTAACCAAGATTCCGCTCCTCGCTCGATGGAAATCCGCTTTAACCAGCGGAGGGGGGAGCGTTTTGCCTGAAAAACAGCCATTCATCAGAAAGCCAGCAATGACCGCTTCGATCAAAAACAGACACACAAGACGCCACGTGCTTGCCATGCTCTCCGCCGTGGCAGCTGGCGCGCTGATGGCCGGCGTGCCGCAGCTGGCGCAAGCCGAGAACACACAGGTGCTGCGCATCGGCTATCAAAAGGCAGCCAGCACGCTGGTGCTGCTGAAGGCCCACGGCACGCTGGAAAAACGGCTGGCGGCGCAGGGCATAGAAGTGAAGTGGGCCGAGTTTGCCGCTGGTCCGCAATTGCTGGAAGCCTTGAATGTCGGCTCGGTAGATTTCGGCTATGTCGGCGAAGCGCCGCCTATCGTCGCCCAGGCCGCCGGCGCCGATTTTGTCTACAGCGCCTATGAAATCCCGACGCCGGAAGCGGAAAGCATTCTGGTACCGAAGAACTCCCCTATCAAATCGCTGGCGGAATTGAAAGGCAAGAAAATCGCCTTCAACAAGGGTTCCGACGTGCACTGGCTGGTGATCAG
The DNA here is from genome assembly GCF_001584185.1 of Collimonas pratensis. Lineage (GTDB taxonomy): Bacteria > Pseudomonadota > Gammaproteobacteria > Burkholderiales > Burkholderiaceae_D > Collimonas > Collimonas pratensis. The sequence goes on from NZ_CP013234.1 coordinate 1,540,911, forward strand.
CCTGCTGAAGAAGGGCGGTGTCGGCTACAGCGAATTCCAGCCTATCTATCTGGCGCCGGCCGATGCGCGCGCGGCATTTGAGCGCGGCGCGGTCGACGGCTGGGCGATCTGGGATCCGTTCCAGTCCGCTGCGATCAAGCAGATCGATGCCCGCGTGCTGGCGAGTGGCAACGGGGTGGTTAGCCATCATCAGTTTTTCCTGAGCGCGCGCAAGTACGCCGAGAAAAACCAGGCAGTGGTGAACGCTATCCTGGAAGAAGTCGGCAAGGAAGGCCAGTGGATACGCGCCAACTACAAGGAAGCGGCGGCGCAGCTGGCGCCCATCCAGGGACTGGATCCGCAAGTGATCGAAACCGGCCTGCGGCATTATGCCCACATCTACAAGCCGGTCGACAGCAAGGTGCTGGACGAGCAGCAGAAAATTGCCGACACCTTCTACGAGCTGAAGCTGATCCCGAAGAAAATCTCGACGCACGATGCCGTGCTGTCTGACAAGACCTGAGGCTGTACATCATGACCGGCATATCGATTTTCCACCGCCAGCTCCTGCAAAAATTTCATCTTGCATGGTTGCTGCTGCTTGCCCTGGCACTCGCCGTGCCGGTCCATCATGCGCATGCCCAGGCGGCCGCCGACAAGAAAGAGCCGGAACAGATACGCATCGGTTTCCAGAAGAGCGCGGTCAACCTGGTGCTGCTGAAACAGCGCAGCGTCCTCGAGCAGCGCTTCAAGAACAGCAAGATCGTCTGGCTGGAATTTCCCGCCGGCCCGCAACTGCTGGAAGCGCTGTCGGCCGGCAGCCTGGACTTCGGCCTGACCGGCGACAGTCCGCCCGTGTTTGCGCAAGCCGCCAACAAGGATTTGCTGTACGTCGGCGCGGAGCCGCCAAAGCCGGAAAGTTCCGCCATCCTGGTGCAGACCGTGTCGTCGATCAAGACCCTGGCCGACCTGAAGGGCAAGCGGATTGCCGTGCAAAAGGGATCCAGCGCCCATTTCCTGTTGCTGCAGGCGGTGAAGAAGGGCGGCCTGGCGTGGAGCGATATCCAGCCAATCTACCTGGCGCCGGCCGATGCCCGCGCCGCATTCGAGCGCGGCAGCGTCGATGCCTGGGCCATCTGGGATCCATACTACAGTGCCGCCGAGCTGGGTTTCAAGCCGCACGTGCTGAGTACAGGGCGCGGGCTGTCGAACAATAATTCTTTCTATCTGGCCTCGCGCGCTTTTGCCGAGAGCTACCCGGCCACGATCCTGACGCTGCTGGATGAACTGACCAAGGCCGATCGTTATGTACAGCAGAATCGCAAGGAAGCGACCCAGCTGATCGCCGATGTCAGCGGACTCGATCCCGTCACCGTGCAGTTATTTCTGAGCCGGCGCGCCAGTCCTTCGCCGACCACCGTGATCGATGCCGCCATGGTGGCGGACCAGCAGCGCGTGGCCGACAGTTTCAAGGAAATCGGCTTGATTCCGCGTGCGATCAAGGTCGCCGATATTGTCTGGCAGCCGAAGGCCAGCGCGGTCGCCAAGCAGTAGCTCCGCCCATTCAACAATACACATGGAAGCAGTCATGAACGTTTTCTGGTTTATTCCGACACACGGCGACAGCCGTTATCTAGGCACCTCGCAAGGCGCGCGCCCGGTCAATTTCGATTACATGAAACAGATCGCGGTGGCGGCCGATACGCTTGGCTATGACGGCGTCTTGCTGCCGACCGGCCGCTCCTGCGAAGATGCCTGGGTGGTGGCGTCCAGTCTGCTGGGCTTCACCCAGCGCCTGAAATTCCTGGTGGCGATCCGCCCCGGCCTGAGTACACCGGGCCTGGCGATCCGCATGGCGTCGACCTTCGACCGTCTCTCCAACGGCCGCCTGCTGATCAATGTCGTCACTGGCGGCGACCAGGCGGAACTGGAAGCAGACGGCCTGTTTGCCGAGCATGCCGAGCGCTACGAGATTTCCTCCGAATTCCTCAAGGTCTGGCGTGGCGCCCTGTCCGGCGAAGGCGGCGAGGGCGGCTACAACTTCATCGGCAAGCACATCAAGGTCAAGGGTGCGAAGACCTTGTATCCGCCGGTGCAGAAACCCTATCCGCCCTTGTATTTCGGTGGTTCTTCGGAACCGGCGCATGAGCTGGCGGCAGAGCAGGTCGATGTCTACCTGACCTGGGGCGAACCGCCGGCAGCCGTCGCTGAAAAGATTGCCGATATCCGCGCCCGCGCCGCCAAGCATGGCCGCACGGTACGCTTCGGTATCCGCTTGCACGTGATTGTGCGCGAGACCAACCAGGCCGCCTGGGCTGCCGCCGAAGACTTGATCAGCCATGTCGACGACGATGTGATCGCGCGTGCGCAGGCGGCATTTTCCAAGATGGATTCGGAAGGCCAGCGGCGCATGGCAGCGCTGCACGGCGGCCGCCGCGACAAGCTGGAAGTTTCACCCAACCTGTGGGCCGGGGTCGGCCTGGTGCGCGGCGGCGCCGGCACCGCGCTGGTGGGGGATGCGGAAACGGTGGCGGCACGCATGCAAGAGTATGCCGACCTTGGCATCGATACCTTCATCTTGTCCGGCTATCCGCACCTGGAAGAGTCCTATCGTTTCGCTGAACTGGTGTTTCCGCTGCTGGGCAAGGGCCGGGCAGCGTCCGGCGAGCAAGCCCTGACCGGACCATTCGGTGAAGTCATCGCCAACGGCTTGCTGCCGAAAGCATCGCAAAGCTGAGGAGGCAGTATGAGTGCAGTAATTCATAACAGGGCGGCCGCGCCGGCGCTGGCGAAAAAGCCACAAGCCGGCGCCGCCCGCAAGGGCAGCGCGCTGCACATCTGGAAAGAGCGGCTGCTGCCTTGGCTGCTGCCGTTGCTGCTGATCCTGGGCTGGGAGTTTGCCGCCAAGGTCGGCTGGCTGTCGAGCCGGATCTTGCCGGAGCCTTGGGCTGTGGCGCGCGCGGCCTGGTTGCTGACGGTGTCCGGCGAGTTGTGGACCCATGTCCGCATCAGCGCCTGGCGGGCGATTTCCGGCTTCGCCGTGGGCGGCGGACTGGGCTTGCTGCTGGGTTTGTTGACCGGGACTTTCAAGCAGGCGGAAACCCTGCTCGACACCAGCATCCAGATGATCCGCAACATCCCGGCGCTGGCGCTGATACCGCTGGTGATCCTGTGGTTCGGCATTGATGAGTCTTCCAAGCTGTTCCTGGTGTCGATCGGCGTGTTTTTCCCGGTGTACCTGAATACCTTTCATGGCATCCGCTCGGTCGACAAGGGCTTAATCGAGATGGCCAGGAGCTATGGCTTGTCGGGCTGGCCCTTGTACCGCGACGTCATCCTGCCGGGCGCCTTGCCTTCGATACTGGTGGGGGTGCGCTTTGCGCTGGGACTGGTGTGGGTCTTGCTGATCGTCGCCGAAACCATTTCGGCGCAGGCCGGCATCGGCTACATGACCATGAATGCCCGCGAATTCCTGCAGACCGACGTGGTGCTGGTCGGCATCCTGCTGTACGCCTTGCTGGGCAAGCTGGCCGACATGCTGGCGCGCGGCCTGGAGCGTTACTGGCTGCGCTGGCATCCAGGCTATCAGTAAACAGTCATGCTATCTGTAAGCAATATATGTTACGAACGAATGTTGTCTAGGGCGGATCCGAACATGCAAATTGATCTTGTTGAAAATGCTGAAGTAGAAGCCGCCGCCCGCAGTGCTGCGCGCGGCATCAGCATCCAGGTGCGCGCCGTATCCAAGGCGTATGGCGAGCGCGAGGTATTGAAGACATTGGATGTGGAGATCGCGGCAGGCGAGTTCGTTGCCATCGTCGGCCGCAGCGGTTGCGGCAAAAGCACCTTGCTGCGCCTGATCGCCGGGCTGGAGCAGCCCAGCCAGGGTCGCATCGGCTTTGAGCGGGGCGGACAGTCCAGCGGACACCACGATGGTGCACCCGAGATCCGCATCATGTTCCAGGATTCGCGGCTGCTGCCGTGGAAGCGGGTGCTGAACAATGTCGGCCTGGGTTTGCCGCGCGCCTCGCAGGCTTCGGTCAAGGCCCTGGCGCAGGTCGGCCTGGAAGACCGCGCCCACGAATGGCCGGCGGTATTGTCCGGCGGGCAGCGGCAACGGGTGGCGCTGGCGCGGGCGCTGGTGCACGAACCGGAATTGCTGTTGCTGGATGAGCCGCTGGGCGCACTGGACGCTTTGACCCGTATCGAAATGCAGCAGCTGATCGAATCGCTGTGGAAAAGCCGCGGCTTTACCGCGGTGCTGGTGACGCACGACGTGCAAGAAGCGATTGCGCTGGCCGACCGCGTGCTGCTGATCGAAGACGGCGAGATCACGCTGGATGAGCGGATCAGCCTGGCGCGCCCGCGCGCCCGCGGCAACCTGGCTTTCGCGCAGCTGGAAGAACGGATCCTGGCGCGCGTGCTGAAACATCCGGCGGCGCAGCCCGACTCTGCGCTGGGCGATCTTTCCCTGCAACGCACGTTCAGTCAAGTTGGCTGGGCTGTCTGAATTTTTGGCTTTACCGTATTGCCAAAGGAGTGTGTAGGGTGGGCAGGCGTTTGTGCCCACGCTGTATCGGTATCCGCGTGGGCACAAAAGCGTGCCCACCCTACCTCTGAATTTTTGATGTAACCGCATGACCAAAGGAGAAACCATGAGCATCCAGGCAATTAATGTCCGCAACCAGTTTCGCGGCAAGATCCATAGCATTACCGAGGATGAGGTTTTGTCCGCGCTCGATATCGAAACGCCGTCCGGCATCGTGTCGTCGGTGATCACCACGCGCTCGGTGCGCGATCTCGGGCTGGTGGTCGGATCGGAAGTGGTGGCGCTGGTAAAAGCCACCGAAGTATCGATCGCCAAGCTCTGATTTTTACCGTTAGCCAGCAGCATCAGTTTATTTCATTTCACCTTTTCAGGAAAATATCATGACTATCCAGGCCATTAATGTACGCAACCAGTTCAAAGGCAAGATCAAGGCCATCATCGAAGGCACCGTGGTGTCGGAAGTCGACGTCGAGACGCCGGCCGGCATCGTCACTTCGGTGATCACTACCCGTTCGGTCAAGGACCTGGGCCTGGTGATCGGCACCGAGGTCGTCGCGCTGGTGAAAGCGACCGAAGTATCGATCGCCAAGATCTGATATCCCTGTCTTGATCACGGAGCTGCCATGACTTTTCCCGCCCTGGAGCAATATCTGGCCCGTCTGCACAGCGTCAATCACGGTGGCGCGCATGCGGAAGTCCGCAGCGACTGCCGGGTCTGGCTGGACGCCGACGGCCGGGCCCAGGGCAGGTATTTCAACACCACGCTGACCAGCGTGTTCCAGCCTGTGCGGCTGATTGATGCGCTGGCCGGCAATGGTGCTGTCATCGGCTATGAAGGTTTCGCCCACAGTTATTCGTCCAGCGACAACGGCCTGTATCTGTGGAAGCTGCTGGACCATGCCGCCAGCGATGACGAATCGATCGAACTGGACCGGTTGTGCCGCATGCTGCATTCGATCAATTTCTATCGGCAGGCCGAGGCGGCGGTCGGCGACCTCTACCTGAGCGTGCATGCGCGCCTGCTGGCGGCGGTCGACAGCAACCACGGCATGGCGTTTCGGCGTATCCTGAACCTGCTGGAGCTGCCGCACGAGAAAATCGTGCTGCAGCTGCCGACGATCACGGAAAACCAGGGCTGGCTGCTGAACTATGTGCTGGATAATTACCGCCGCAACCATTTCCGCCTGGCGGTGAATGCCGACGATGTGGCGCAGGCTGCGGCCTTGCTGGAGAAGGTGCGGCCAGACGTGATCAAGATCGATGCGCGCGGCGTCACTCACGATGAGCACACCGCGCGTTTTCTGGAACAATGCGCAGCACGGGGCATCCAGGTGATTTTCAAACGCCTGGAAAAGGCGCGTGACCTGGAAGTGTTGCAGCAGCTGGCAAGAATCGTTACGCTGCCTCTGCACGCGCAGGGCTTTCTGTGGGATCTGCCGCAGGCTGCATTGCATGCTTTTACTGCGTCTGCCGGGACGCCGCCGGCACAGCCGGATGGTTTGCCGGCAACTAGCGTAGACCTTGGAGGTGCCTGATCATGGCGACGCTGTCTTCGTTTCGTGTGCTGGTGGTGCCCGGGCTGTATAACAGCAGCCCACAGCATTGGCAATCGCGCTGGCAGCGGCTGTATCCGCATTTCGAACGGGTCGAGCAGGAGCACTGGGATGCGCCAGTGCTGGAAGTCTGGTCGCAGCGCCTGCAGCAGCAGCTGCGCGGCAGCGACCAGCCGACGCTGGCGGTGGCGCACAGTTTCGGCTGCCTGACAACCATCCACAGCGCCTTGCACGACGTGCCCAACCTGGCCGGCGCACTGCTGGTGGCGCCGGCCGATCCGGACAAATTCGACGTCAGCGCAGAAGTCAAAGGACGCTTGCCGGTGCCGGCGATCGTGGTCGGCAGCCTCAACGATCCGTGGATGGAAAGCGGCCGCGCCCGTCAATGGGCCAAGACCTGGGGCGCAGATTACATCGACGCCGGCGCGCTGGGGCATATCAATGCCGAATCCAACCTGGGCGACTGGCTCTATGGCCAATCGCTATTGCAACGATTGGTTGCCCTCTCTGGCGAGTCGCAACAGCAAGCGCATAAGGCGCTTCCCATCGCTACCCGCTAATGTCATCCGGAGCAAAGTCATCTGGGGTCAGAGTCGACTTTCGCAGTGCTTTTTCGCGAAACTCGACTCTCGTATATTGAACCTACCGCGTCGCCATCGGATAATAAGGATGTAGAAGCGGCCGGGCAGAGTGATGCCGATTAGACTGAGTGCCATTGAGCACGTGGGTCAGATAGGCGCCTCTGCCTGTTTCATTTTATAAGTCCGAACGGTATCTTGGGCCATCGCCTGATGCGTAAGCCCGCATACGAGAAAGGTCAAAAATGGAAACGGTATGTGCAGTTGTTGGTATCGATGTGAGCAAGAAGAAGCTCGATATTGCCTTGCTGGTCAACGGCAAGACCAAGGCCAAGGTGGTGGAGAATTCCGCCGACGGATACAAATCACTCCTGGAGTGGCTAAGCAAGGCGAAAGTCGCTAAAGAAACGCTGCATGTCTGCATGGAGGCCACTGGGATTTATTATGAGCCGGTGGCATTGGCGCTGCATGACGCGGGAGTGAGCGTTAGCGTGGTCAATCCGGCCTGCATCAAAGGCTTCGGCCATAGTGAAAATATTCGCAACAAGAACGACACCGCCGATGCCGGCCTCATTGCGCGCTATTGTGCCGCCATGAAGCCGGCACCTTGGACGCCGCCACCGCTGGAACAGCGCCAGCTGCGGGCCTGGTCGCTGCGAGTACAAGCCTTAAAAGATATTCGCCAGCAGGAAGAAAATCGGCTTGAAGCCAACACCTTCACCGGCATGACCGACGTCGCCGACCATGTGAAGCAGCACATCGCCTGGCTAAGCGCCGAGATCAACAAGTTGGAGGACGACATCGATGATCACATTGATCGACATCCCGGCCTCAAGCATGACGCCGAGCTCATCACAAGCATCCCGGGCATCGGCACCACCACGGTGGCAAGAATCCTGGGTCAGTTAGGCGATATCCGCAGATTTGACAGTGCCAAGGCATTTGCCGCATTTCTCGGCGTAACCCCGAAACAACGCAGCTCCGGCACCTCCATCAAAGGTCGAACCATGATTAGCCGGGCAGGAAGCATGTCGATGCGAGCGGCGCTTTACATGCCTAGCTTGGTAGCATGTCGACACAACCCGCTACTACGTTGCTTTGCTGAACGGCTATTGGCCACCGGCATGGCGAAAAAAGCTGTGATCGGGGCCGTCATGCACAAAATGACACATCTGATTTACGGAGTGATCCGTACCGGCAAGCCCTTCGATCCAAATTATTTAACCAACGGGCTTGCTATTCAAGACGGTATCTGACCCCACATGACGGATTCGGAGAAAGACAGAACGCGCTACATGGTTTTGTTTTTCAGCGGTGAGGCATGTACTCCGTAGCCCGCTAAGTGGGGTCAGAGTGAAGTTTCTGCAAAAAGCCCGCAGAAAGTTCACTCTGACCCCAGTTAGCTACGATTGGTTGTCCTCTCTGGCGAGCCGCAACGGCAGGCGTATAAGGCGCTTCCCATCGCTACCCGCTAATCTGCAGAAACTGGATAAATTATCTGGGTCCGAGTCATCTGGGGTCGGGAGTCATCTGGGGTCAGAGTCGACTTTCGCGGTGCTTTTTCGCGAAACTCGACTCTGACCCCACATGACGGATTCGAAGAAAGACAGAACGCGCCATATGGTTTTGTTTTTCAGCGGTGAGGCATGTACTCCGTAGCCCGCTAGGTAGGGGCAGAGTGGAGTTTCTGCAAAAAGCGCGCAGAAAGTTCACTCTAACCCCAGTTAGCTGCGTATGTCAGGCGCGACAAAAAAGCAGGGAGACTAGGCGAACTCGCCGATCTGCTTGACCACCGCATTGCGCACCGAGCCACTGACCACGAACGACTGCGCCACCACGATATCGTTGTGAAACCAGCGGTCGCCTTCCAGGCAAGCCGGGATCTGGCGGCGGATTTCCTGGTAAGCCGCTTGCGTACCTTGACCCAGCACAAAGCCCGGCAGCAGGTCTTCCGTCATGGTCAGCGCCTGCGCCGCCAGCAGCATCTCGACGCCGATGATGTATTGCGTGTTGGCCACCACCGTGGCGGCCTTGCGCGCACACCACGTCGAGTTGGAGACGTGGTCTTCGCTGTTGCCCTTGGCCGGGATGCTGTCGACGCTGCCCGGCATGCACAGGGTGCGGTTTTCCATCACCAGCGAACTCATCGAACATTGCACCACCGGATAGCCGGTATTGACGCCGCGCACGCCGCTCATCAGGTTGCGTGGCAAGCCCCACGACAGGGTCGGATCGATCAGGCGGGCGATGCGGCGTTCGCAGATGCTGCCCAGATCGGCAATCGCGATTGCCAGCAAGTCCATCGCCTGCGCCAGGTACTGGCCGTGGAAATTGCCGCCGGAGATGATCTCGAAGCCGCCGCCTTCCGCTTCTTCTTTGCTGAAAATCAGCGGATTGTCGGTGGCAGAATTGATTTCCTTGTCGACGATGTTGTCGATATAGTCCAGCGCATCGAATACCGGGCCGTAGACTTGCGGTGAGCAGCGCAGCGAGTAGACGTCCTGGATGCGCGAGCTGTATGGAATATCGGTGCGGCGCGTTTCTTCCGGAAACTGCACCGAGCGCGCTTCGTGCGTCGTGCGGGTCGATCCCGACAGCAGCTTGCGGATGATGGCGGCGGTCTTGATCTGGCCGGCATGCGGACGGGCTTGCTGGATGCGGTGGTCGAACGCGGCCATTTCGGCGCGCATGGCTTCCAGCGTCAGGCCCAGCGACAAACAGGCGTCGCTCAACAGGTTGCGCGCATCGTGCGTCACCAGCACGGCCACCGCCAGCGAAGCGGTGCAGCCGTTGATCAGGGCTGATGCATCCTTGGCTTTCAAGTCAAACTTGACCGCGCCGACGCCGGACTTGGTGATCGCCTCAGGCGCGCTCATGCGCTGGCCCTGGTACATCACTTCGGCTTCGTCGAAACCGGCAATCGCTGCCGCCAGATAAGACAAGGGCGCGAGATCGCCGGAGGCGCCGACGGAACCCTTTTGCGGCATGATCGGATGGATGCCGGCATTCAGGAAAGCCAGCAGGCGGTCCACCACTTCCACCCGCGGCGCCGAGTAATTGCTGGCGAAGGCGTTGGCGCGCAACAGCATGGTGGCGCGGCTGACTTCTTCCGAGAACGGCTCGCCGAGGCCGGCGCAATGGGCCTTGATCAGCTGGGTCTGGAACAGTTCGATGTGCTCGACCTTGATGCGGGTATCTTTCAGCAGACCGACGCCGGTGTTGAAGCTGTACATCATCGGCGCTTCGTCGTGCATCCAGGTCGATTCGATGTAGTCGCGGCTTTCTTTCAGGGCGGCGCGTGAAGAGTCGGCCAGGGTCACCGGCAGGTGCGGCGCGCGGGCGACGTCGACGACTTGCTGCGCAGTCAGGTTGAAACCGTCGATGGTGATAGTGGTAGTAGTCATGTTGAGATCCAAAGTGGTCAGTTCTTAAAATTTTCGACAAAGCGGCTGAAGACCCGGGCGCCGAGCGCGGCGTCGGCGGCACTCATGATTTCATCCGGATGGTGGCTGATGCCGCCGTTGCCGCAGCGGACGAACAGCATGGCGACATCGGTGATGGCAGCCATCGCCATGGCGTCGTGGCCGGCGCCGGAAGGCAGGTGGCGCAGCGGCAGTGCGCATTCTTCCATCGCGCCGGCCAACTGCTGTTGCAGCCAGGGCGCACAGGGGACGCTGGCGGCTTCGTGGGTCTTGCGGGTTTGAATGACGACATGGCGGCGCGCGGCGACCTGTTCGATCTGCTGCAGCACATCGGCGACGGCAGCCTGGCGTAGCGCATCCTGTTCGGCCCGGATATCGATCGAGAACACGGCCTTGCCCGGCACCACATTGGCGGCGCCGTTCGGCACATTGAACTGGCCGACAGTGCCGACCAGTCCGCGCGTGCCGCTGCAGCGCTGTTCTATATACAAGCCGATTTCAGCCGCCGCCATGGCGGCATCGCGCCGCATTTCCATCGGCACCGTGCCGGCATGGCCGGCCAGGCCTTCGATTTCCACCATGAAGCGCGAGGCGCCGGAGATGGCGGTCACTACGCCCAGCGGCAAATCGTTATTCAGCAGCACCGGCCCTTGTTCGATATGCACTTCGACAAACGCCAGCACGGCGGCCGGCGCGTAAGCCGCCTTGCCCAGACCACTGGCGTGAAAGCCGGAAGCCGCCATGACATCGCGCATGCTCTGGCCGCTGTCATCCAGGTTGTCCAGCACGCTGAGGTCGAAAGTGCCGGCGGCGGCGCGGCTGCCGAGGAGGGTGGCTTTGAAACGCACGCCTTCTTCCTCAGCGAAGCCGATCACTTCCAGCGCAAAAGGGAAGCGCTTGCCGGCCGCATGCCACTGCCCGATGCAGGCGATCGGCAGCAGGATGCCGAGGTTGCCGTCGTATTTGCCGCCGTTGCGCACCGAATCGAAATGCGAGCCGGTGACCAGCGCCGGGGCGTCGGTCGTCAAGCCTTCATAGCGGCCGATGACATTGCCGGCCATGTCGCGCCGTACGCTCATGCCGGCGGCGCACATCCATTCCGCCAGCTGCGCCGCCGCCGCATGATGCGCCGCTGTCAGGTAGGTGCGGGTCAGCATGCCGGGCGCTTCGCTGTGCTGCGCCAGCGCGTCGGCCCAGGTCATGATCTGCGCGCCGCAGCTGTTCCAGGGTTCTTGCATGGTTGTCTCCTTGCTAATTGATGGTCTAGACCGTCGAGCGGGCTGTTGTTATTGGTTTTTTGCGATGATACACACAAACTAAGTTGAATTCAATTATTGCATACAATAAGTGAATGCATTATATTGAATCCGGGATGCAGGCTATTTCATCCAGGCCTGACAGACCAAAATTGGTATAAACCAAACAAAACAATCAGGAGACAGACGTGCGGCGCTTTTATAAATCACTGTTTGGCCAGGTGCTGATAGCACTTGTGATCGGTATTGCGGTTGGGGTGCTGTTCCCCAAATTCGGAGAGAGCCTGAAGCCGTTGGGGGATGGCTTCATCAAGCTGGTCAAGATGATCATTCCCATGATCGTGTTCTGCGTCGTGGTGCATGGCATCTACGGTGCGGGCGAGCTGAAGAAGGTGGGGCGGGTCGGCCTCAAGGCGCTGATCTACTTTGAAGTGGTGACTACCGTTGCGCTGGTGCTGGGACTGCTGCTGGCATTCGTGTTCCATCCCGGCACCGGCATGAACATCAACCCGGATACGCTCGACGCCAATGCCTTGTCCAGCTATGTCGAGACCGCCAAGCAGGTGAAGGGCACCGGTTTCGCCGACTTCGTCATGAAGATCATCCCGAGCACCGTGGTCAGCGCCTTCACTTCCGGCGATGTGCTGCAAGTGCTGCTGTTCTCCATCATTTTCGGTTCGGCCCTGTCGCTCATCGGTGAAAAAGCGGCGCCCATCGTCATCATCGTGCACAGTATGTCGGAAGCCTTCTTCAAGTGCATGTCCTTCATCATCCGCTTGGCGCCGCTGGGCGTGTTCGGCGCGATCGCCTTCACGGTCGGCAAGTATGGCGTCGGTTCGCTGCAGCAGCTGGGCTTCCTGGTGCTGCTGTATTTCTTCGCGGTGGTGATCTTCGTGTTTGCGATACTCGGCACCATCCTGCGCCTGGCCGGCTTCAGCATCTTCAAGCTGATCAAGTACCTGCGTGCGGAACTGCTGGTAGTGCTGGCTACGGCATCTTCGGACAGCGTGCTGCCGCAGATCATGCGCAAGCTGGAATACATGGGCATCAAGGGTTCCACCGTCGGCCTGGTGATCCCGACCGGCTATTCCTTCAATCTGGATGCCTTTTCCATCTACCTGACCCTGGCCGCGGTGTTCATTGCGCAAGCCACCAATACGCCGCTGTCGATCACCGATCTGCTGGCGATCCTGGCGGTGGCCCTGATTACCTCGAAAGGCGCGCACGGCGTGCCGGGCTCAGCCATCGTGATCCTGGCGGCGACCTTGTCGGCGATTCCGGCGATCCCGGTGGTCGGGCTGGTGCTGGTGCTGTCGATCGACTGGTTCATGGGGATCGCCCGCGCACTCGGCAACCTGCTCGGCAACTGCGTCGCCACAGTGGTGGTGGCAGTGTGGGAAAAGGATATCGACCGCGCCCGCGCACATGCGGTGCTGAACGGCGCCCGGCCGCCGCTGGAGGACGAGCTGCCGGCGCCGCTGCAGGCGGTGGGCGACAGCCGGCCGGCATAGACGGCAGGACAGCCGGCGGCGCTTGCCGCCGGCCGCAGCGGATTCTTATTTTTATAATATAAGGTGTCGCATAGTACAATTTTGTTCTTTAGAACCACGCTTCAAGGAAATCGAGAACATGAGCCTGTCATCCAGCCCACCCGGCGCCGACAGTTCTGACGATATCGCCGCCGACATCACGACGGCGATTGCCGAGCAGCGCCTGCCGCCCGGCACCAAGCTGCGGGAAGAAGCGCTGGCGCGCCTGTATTCCGTCAGCCGCACCAAGATCCGCGCGGCGCTGGTGATGCTGGCCAAGGACAAGCTGATCGACCTGGTGCCCGACAAGGGCGCTTTCGTCAGTCGCCCGACCGAAGAAGAAGCGCGCCAGATCTTTTTCGTGCGGCGCGTACTGGAAGCCGCGCTGGTGCGCGAATTCGTCGCCAAGGCTACGGCTGCCGATTATGCAACGCTGGAACAGCACTTGCAGCAGGAGCGCGAGGCGCTGTCCAAGGAAAACCCGCAGATCCGTTCGCGCCTGCTGAGCGATTTCCACATCCTGCTGGCGCGCGCCGTCGGCAACCAGGTGCTGACCGACGTTCTCACCAAGCTGGCCGGCCGCAGCTCCCTGATCACCATGCTCTACCAGTCCACCCGCGATGCCGCCTGTTCCTCCGATGAACACGTGGAATTCCTGCAGGCGGCGAAGTCCGGCGATGCCGACAAAGCGGTGGAGCTGATGCTGCATCACTTGCATCATGTCGAGAAGGCGTTGCAGTTCGAAATACCGCCGTCTGATGGCAAGAAGGACTTCGTCAAGGCGTTGCTGGCCTAGTACTACCGCAGCATCCAATCCCCTGCAGTTAACCATCCAGATAAAAGGATATCCATGCGCCGTGGCTTTGCGATTTTTTGTTTTCTGATGACGGCAGGGCAGGCACAGGCAGTTGACTCAAGCGCCATTCAACGCATGACGGATGTCGCGCATTTGTGGAGCGATGTCAAATGGCTCAGCCCGGCGCTGGCCAGCGGCGAGATCGACTGGGACCAGGCGCTGGTCGACGCTTTGCCGAAAGTGGAAGCGGCAAGCACGCCGGCGGCGTTTCAGGATGCGGTGACGGCCTTGATGAAGCCGCTGCATGATCCGGCGTTTCAGATTTTCACCATAGACGAACCCAATTATGTCAGCGAGGAGAGCTCGCAGGAAATGGTGGAATGGCTCCCTGGCGATGTCGCGCTACTCCATCTGCATCGTCTTAGCAGCATGCGGGTGACCACCGGCGAGCTGCATTTTGAAGCGGTGACGGCGCAGCTGGCTGCCCGCGCCAAAGGCTTGATCATTGACCTGCGGCCGACCAGGGAAAGCGCCAGCTATGGCTATGGTGCGGAATTTCCAGACGAATTGATTGCCAATTTCATCGATCAGCCTTTGCTGCTGCCCTCGAACCGGTATCGCTATCACACTGGTTTCCAGCCGGAGATAGGGATTACCAGCGGCATGTATTTTTCTGCCAGCCTGATGCTGCAGACCTCGCGCCTGATGCCGGTGAAGGGCGGCCATGCCATACCAATGGTTTTTATCGTCAATCAGTCGAACCGGGTGCCTCTTTCGGCGCTAGCTCTGCAGCGTGCCGGCAAGGCCTGGATCCTGGCGGAAGGCCAGGCGTCCGCCGCCTGGGCAGTGCCTGTCAGGGCGATCACGCTTGACGATGACGGCAAAACCGGCATGAACTACAGCGTAGGCGAACTGATATTTCCAGATGGCGCCAGCGGCTTTGGTGTCGACGCCAGCGTGGCGCCGGATAGCGCCTCGGGCGCCGGCAGTCCGGCGGCCAAGGCTGCGCTGAAACTGATCAGAAGCGGTGTCAGACCGGGCAGCGCAACGGTATACGCGAAGACAGCGGCGATGCCGGTGCGGCAGCTCGTGTCGCTTTCCTCCGAGCTCAGGTTCCCGAGTTTGCCCTGGCGCCAGCTTGCCGTGATCAAGCTGTGGTCGACCATGGATAAATTCTTTCCTTACCTGGCGTATGCGGATCGTCCGTGGGACGATGCCTTGCCTGAATTCCTTGCGCGCATGAAGACGGTAAGCAATAGCCGCGGGTACGCCCAGGCGCTGGCGGAAATGGCCGCGAAGCTGGATGACAGCCACGTCTGGATCCAAGGCCCTGAGCGTGCTTCCCTGTATGGCGAGGCACCGGCTGGCGTGCGTTTGGCCAGCGTTGAAAATCGCATCGCGATTGTGGAAATAACGGATCAGGAACTGCAAAAGAATGCGCAAGTGAAAGTCGGGGACGTGGTGCTGGCGGTTGATGGCGAAGACATTTCGCAACGTATCAGCGAGCTGAAAAAAATCACCAGCGGCTCGACCGAGGCAGCGCGCCTGCGCGACGTCCTTCCCAACCTGCTTGCCGGCGCGAATGGCAGCGTGGCGAAAGTGCTGATCGAAGATGCCGGCGGCGTTCGGCACGAAGTAATGCTGCCCCGTTCCGACGCCTTTTGGAAATTCTGGAAGGCCAGGCGTAGCGGCGCGATCTTCAAGATCCTGCCGGGGAATATCGGCTATGCCGATCTTGACCGGCTGGCGCTGAAAGATGTCGACGCCATGTTCGACGCTTTCAAGCAGACGGATGGCCTGATCCTGGATATGCGCGGTTACCCGAACGGTACGCTGTGGCGAATTGCCGCCAGGCTGAACGTCAAGGGTGCGCAGTTCGGTGCGAATTTTTCGCGGCGGATCGCGACCGCCTTGCCGTCGGAGCAGGGTAGTCTCAATACCTTCCGGCAGTCCGTGCCGAAATCCGACAAGCCGCTGTACAAGGGCAAAGTGGTGATGCTGATCGATCAAAGTACGCAGAGCCAGGCCGAGCACAGCGGTCTTTTCTTCGAGGCCGCCACGGCCATTACCTTTATCGGCAGCCCCAGCGCCGGGGCCGACGGCGACCTCACCAAGCTGGTTCTTCCCGGCGCCATTTCGGTGTCGTTTTCCGGCCAGGAAGTACGCCACGCCGACGGCCGCCAGCTGCAGCGGGTCGGCCTGCAACCCGATATCAAGGTCGTGCCTACCCTGGACGGCATCCGGACTGGCCGCGACGAGGTACTGGAACGGGCGCAGGCATTCCTGCAAGCGCGCTGACGTTCGCGCGCCGTCTAGGCGACCCCGACTAGGCGTCCCCGTCATTCCCGCGTTCGCGGGAATGACGGGCCGACGAGGCGGGGTGGCCTAGACGGGGAGGCGGAGCGGAGGGGGCTTACATCTGCTTGAACAGATGGATGAAGCTGCGGCTTACCTCTAGTTTCTCGGTATGCCCTTTGACCAGCACCTGATGGCGGCCGCGCATGTCGCGTGTGATGCCGTCGATGGCGTTGACGTTGACCAGCGTGGCGCGGTGGATCTGCCAGAACAGGTCGGGGTCGAGTTCTTCCGCCAGGTCGCGCACCGGCTTGCGGATTAGCGCTTCGTAAGTGGCGGTCTGGACGCTGGTGTATTTTTCATCGGAGCGGAAAAACAGGATTTCCTGCACCGGGATCAGGCGTAGCTGCTGGCCGATGCTGGCCTGTATCCATTGCAGGTACACCGGCTTGGTGGCGATCCCCATCTGCTTGGCCAGCTGGGTCAGCATCGAGCTCATGTCGGTCGGCGCGGCGCTGGTGCTCAGGCGTGCCTTGAGGCGTGTCACGGTCAAGGCCAGGCGCTCCGCTTCGGCCGGTTTCAGGATGTAGTCGACGGCGCCGTGTTCGAACGCTTCAATCGCGTATTCGTCGTAGGCGGTGATGAAAACGATATGGCTTTTGCCGCCGATTTCCTGCGCTGCCTGCAAGCCGGTCTTGCCAGGCATGCGGATGTCGAGAAAGGTGAAGTCAGGTTCCAGCTGGTCGACCAGTTCGATGGCTTCATCGCCATTCTTGGCTTCGCCGAGGATTTCCAGTTCCGGCCACGCCTGGCTCAGGCGCAGGCGGATCTGATCGCGCATCAGGCGCTCGTCATCGGCAATGATTGCAGTAGGCATAGGCGAATTCTAAGGATTTAGCGTTTTTTGACTGAGCCCGAACCCATGATGCTGGAGCGCACCTGCGGGTCGCCCATATAGGATACATCACCGGAGCCGGCGGTGGATACCGACAGCTGCTTGCTGGCATACACGTGGGCGTCGCCGCTGCCGACGATCGAGACATGGGTGCTTTCCGCCATCAGGTCGAAGCCGTCGTAGTCGCCGCTGCCGGCGATCGAGACGCGCAGGTCGCGGGTCCTGCCCTTGACCTTGATATCGCCGGCGCCGGCGATGGAAGCATTGACGTTAGGCGCATTCAGCTCGCCGCTGACGGTGCCGGAGCCGGCGATCGAGATCTTGATGGTGTCTTTCGCGCTCAACTTGCCGAGCACCTTGAGATCGCCCGAGCCGAAGATGCTGAGGCCGTTGACGTCCGGCGCGGTGAGGTAAACGTTGACGTTGGTGTTGTGGAACATCCTGCTGCCGCCTGAGATGACGCGCAGCACGGAGCCGCTGACATCCAGCCGGACCTGGGATGCGCCGTTGCCTTCGGCTTCGATCACGGCCGGCTTGGCCGGCCCCTGGGTCAGGTAGACATTCACTGCATCCATGATTTCCACCTGCTGGAAACTGTCTACCTGGCGTTCGGTCTTGTTCACGTCTGCAGCCACGCTAGGGCTGCAGCTGAGCAATGGGATCATTGCGGCAGTAGCCAGTGCAAAAAAGAAGGCAAAGCGTGAGGGCGATTTCATAGTTGTGTTCCTGTTACTTCTGTGGCGAATTTGAGTCTTGTGCCGGCGCTTTCTTGCCGTTGCCGACGACCTGGTAAGGTACTTCAATCGTCGAGCATACGCCGCTCGGTGTGTTGGGCGCGATCTCCAGCTGGGCGGCGTTGCCGTGCAACAGTTTGAGGCGATCACGGATACTTTGCAATCCCAGCCCGGTGCCGTTGCTGGCGACGGCGCCGAAACCGAGGCCGTCATCGGTCACGCTGACGCGCAGTTTATTGTCGGCGACTTCTGCCTTGATGCGCAAGGTGCCGCCGTCGGTCTTGCTTTCCAGGCCGTGCTTGATGGCGTTTTCCGCCAGCGATTGCAGCATCATCGGCGGGAAGGCGGCGCTGCGCAGGCCATCGGAAACCTGGATGTCCACGGTCAGGCGTTCTTCCATGCGCATCTTCAGCAAGTCCAGGTAAGCCCGCACGATGTCGACTTCGCGGCCGAGCGTGGTGACGGTAGCGGTTTCGCGCATTTGCGGCAGCACGGCGCGCAGATACTGGATCAAGCGTTTTTGCATGGCCGAGGCGCGTGGCGGATCGGTTTCGATCAGGTAATCGACCGAGGCCAGGGTGTTGAACAGGAAGTGCGGCTCGACCTGGGCCTGGATCATCTGCATCTTGGCTTCCGATACTTCGCGCTGCAGGTTGGCGTGCTCGGCGGCGGCGTTGGCTGCCTGGGCCCGCGCTTCGGCGCGCTTTTTGCCGCCCATCAAAGCCTTGGTGCCGAACAGACCGATCAGTAGCAGCAGCACAAAATTCACGAACCATTCCGACGACTTCTTCTGATAGCGGGCAACCTGCTGCTCGGCTTTTTCGGCGGCCGCTTCATGAATCGCGGCGACGGCGTCGTTGATGGCCTGGTTGACGTCCTGGGCTGCGTCCGGCGGTAGCTTCAGGTCCAGGCTGGCGGCGTTCGGAGCGGTCGGTGCGGCCGGCGCCGCCGGTGGTGCGGGCGGCTCCTTGTGTTCCTGCTTGGCGTCGGACGCGGCCGACGCAGTCTTGCCGGCGGCTTCGTTGTCGCTATCTTCATCCATCGGCCCAGGGCTCGCTGGGGACGAGGCCGGTGTGCTGGCTGCATCGCTGCTGTCGTCGTAGGTATAAGCCTTGATATGGACACCGCTGCCATCGATGCGGATATCGGCATTGCCCGGACCGGCTTTGCTCGGCTTGGAGGGCGGTTTTCTGTCATGTCGGCTGACGCGGTCGATGATCACCACGTCGTCATTCGAAGAGAACAGCGTTTCTTGCAAGATGCTGGCGCCGATCATGACCAGTATCGCGAACAGGAAAAACTTCCACCATGAGAGTTGCGTCACCCAGCTCGCTATCTTGTCGAAACTCTGCGACAGGTAAGCTGTGGCAGTGGAAGTATTTTTCTTCAGCGAGTCGAGCGATTCAGGAGTCATAGAGTGGCAAACCAGGTTGTGCGGCAACTTTCAAAGTTGCCGCCATTTTAAACGGAACGGACCCAGCAGTCTGGCCGTTTTGCTACGGAATTCGGTGTCAAAGCGCGCTGAGCGCTGCGGTCGCGGTACTGGCGTTTTTCTTACGTGCTATTTTCTTCATGTTCAGGGCGCGGTCTTGCGCGGCATACATGGCTTTTTCTTCTGGCGTCAGGCGTTTGCCGACGATAACGATGGGCGGCATCAGCAGCGGGATGTCGTCTGCCTTGGCGACGGTTTGCTTGGCTGCGCAGGCGGCGGCCATGGCTGGTACTGCGCTTACGCTCAAGGTCGCTAACAAGGTGACGGCGACCAGTAATTTTGATGACGTGTTCATTTGCATTCTCCGGGTGTGGATCTGCGACTAAACGATGCCTAAGCGATGCCTAAGTAGCAGATAAAGGTCTTAAATGACTGCTTTCTTGTGATTGCTTTCGCCTTGCGCCAGTACGGCTTTCTGATCGCGGCTGAGACGCTTGCCGATGATGGTGATGGTCGGCAGGCTGTCATCCTGCTGTGCCAGGGCCAGCTTTTCTTGCGCTGTCAGGCGCTTGCCGACGATGGTCACGGTTGCCAGCAGGTCGCTGTGGACTGGGCGCTTGCCGATGATGGTGATGGTTGGCAGTGTCGAGACTTCAGCTTGCTGTGGCGCTGCCTGTGCCGAACTGACGCCGAAAGCCAGGGTAGCGATGGACAGGGCGGCGATCAGGGTTTTGTTTGCTGTGTTCATTTGTATTCTCCGGTAAGTGACTGAGTGACTGATTTAGTTGGCTAACGTTGTTGCATGTCGTCACTTTAGGGAGGGGCAGGACAAGTCGCCAGCTGCTTGCGACAAGTTGCAGGAAATGCGGGACAGAATACAAAAAAGCGGGACTGGACTGCATCGGATTTATTGCTCTTTCGGCGGCCAGAACTGCCGCTAGCCCCGCAAAAGGCGGTTTTACGGGGAAATCACCATTCTTTTTACTTGCCTTGAGAGCAATGAAGAAAGAGTTGAATGGGGGATATTCGGTATTTCCCTTATGCAAATTGATTCTATGCACATGCAAAAAAGTTCGTTCTCTTTATAACAAACCGATGCGAATATCATCGTTCTTTAGCCGTATTTGTAATAAGAGGACGATGCATGACCGCCGCCGCTTTTCCCGTTAACAGCCTTGCCAGCAAGCCCGCCGCACCGTTTCGCGTGATGCCCGGGTTTCGCCTGTCGCTCGGGTTTACGCTGTTCTACCTGGCGCTGATCGTACTGATCCCCTTGTCGGCCGTATTCCTCAAAACCTTCACCCTGAGCTGGGATGGCTTCATTTCCGCCGTCACGTCGCCGCGGGTGATGGCTTCCTATCGCCTGACTTTCGGCGCCTCTCTATTAGCAGCGCTGCTGAATGCCTTCTTCGGCGGCATCGTGGCCTGGGTCCTGGTGCGCTACGAATTCCCCGGCAAGAAGCTGATCGACGCCCTGGTCGACCTGCCGTTTGCCTTGCCGACAGCAGTAGCCGGCATCGCCCTGACCGCGCTGTATTCCAGCAACGGCTGGATCGGCCAGTACCTGGAGCCGCTCGGCATCAAGGTCGCATTTACGCCGCTGGGTGTACTGGTGGCGCTGACCTTCATCGGCCTGCCGTTCGTGGTGCGCACCGTGCAGCCGGTGCTGGAAGATGCCGAGAAAGAGCTGGAAGAAGCGGCCGCCAGCCTCGGCGCCAATCACTGGCAGACTTTTACCCGGGTGATCTTTCCAACGGTCTTCCCGGCCTTGCTGACCGGCTTCGCCTTGTCTTTCGCTCGCGCCACCGGCGAATACGGCTCGGTGATCTTCATCGCCGGCAACATGCCGATGGTGTCGGAGATTACTCCGCTGTTCATCATTACCAAACTGGAGCAGTACGATTATGCCGGCGCCACGGCAATCGCTGTTGTCATGCTGACAGCATCGTTCCTGTTGCTGCTGGCGATTAATGTATTGCAAGCCTGGACCCGCAAGCGCGGCCAGTCCACAGGAGCCTGACGTGAGCGCCACCGCCAGTAATTTCAATCCGGCTGCTGTCAATGCAACGGCGTCCGCAACCAGGCCGCAACCGCGCGGCGAACCGATCCACGTGCCGAATGCAACGCTGGAGCCGTTGTGGGTACGCGCATTGCTGATGACCGTGGCGCTGCTGTTCCTCACCCTGTTCCTGGTGGTGCCGCTGCTGTCGGTATTTGCCGAAGCCTTCAAGAAAGGCTGGGAAGCTTATCTGGCCGCGATCATCGAACCGGATGCGGTCAGCGCCATCAAGCTGACCTTGCTGACGGCGGCGATAGCCGTGCCGCTCAACCTGGTGTTCGGCATCGCAGCTTCCTGGACTATCGCCAAGTTTGAATTCCGTGGCAAGAACATCTTGCTGACCCTGATTGATCTGCCGTTCTCAGTGTCGCCGGTGATTTCCGGCCTGATCTATGTCTTGCTGTTCGGCGCCCAAGGCTGGTTTGGCCCATGGCTGCGAGAACACGACATCAAGATTCTGTTTGCCGTGCCGGGCATCGTGCTGGCGACCGTGTTCGTGACCTTTCCGTTTGTCGCCCGCGAACTGATTCCGCTGATGCAGGCACAGGGCAGCGAAGAGGAAGAGGCGGCACTGGTGCTGGGCGCTTCCGGCTGGAAGACTTTCCGCCATGTGACGCTGCCGAATATCAAGTGGGGGCTGCTGTACGGCGTGATCTTGTGCAATGCGCGCGCCATGGGCGAGTTCGGCGCGGTCTCGGTGGTGTCCGGCCATATCCGCGGCGAGACCAACACCATCCCCTTGCAGGTTGAGATCTTGTACAACGAATATAACTTTCAGGCCGCTTTCGCGGTGGCTTCATTGCTGGCGTTCCTGGCGCTGCTGACGCTGGCGCTGAAATCGTTCATCGAATGGCGTTTGCGGGAAACGGTGCCGTTGCGGCATCAGCCACTGAGTCAGCCACTGCATCAGCCGGCACAACCATCAGGACAGGAGCAGGCATGAGCATCCAGGTAAGCAACATCAACAAGCGTTTCGGCGAATTTGTCGCCCTCAACAATGTGTCGCTGGAATTCCCGACCGGCGAACTGACCGCGCTGCTGGGACCGTCCGGTTGCGGCAAGACCACCTTGCTGCGGATTATCGCCGGCCTCGAAGGGCAGGACAGCGGCCAGGTCTTGCTGGAAGGCGAAGATGCTTCTGCCCGCCATGTGCGTGAGCGCCAGGTCGGCTTTGTGTTCCAGCATTACGCCTTGTTCAAGCACATGACCGTCTTTGAAAACATCGCCTTTGGCCTGCGCGTCAAGCCGCGCGCCCAGCGCCCAAGCGAAAGCGTGATCCGCGAAAAGGTCACGCGCCTGCTGGAGCTGGTGCAGCTGGACTGGCTGGCCGACCGCTACCCGCCGCAGCTGTCCGGCGGCCAGCGCCAGCGTATCGCCCTGGCGCGCGCGTTGGCGGTGGAGCCGCGCGTACTGCTGCTGGACGAACCGTTCGGTGCGCTCGATGCCAAGGTGCGCAAGGAACTGCGGCGCTGGCTGCGGCGCTTGCACGACGAACTGCATGTCACCAGCATCTTCGTCACCCACGACCAGGAAGAAGCGCTGGAGGTGGCGGACCAGATCGTGCTGATGAACAAGGGTAACGTGGAGCAGACAGGCGCGCCGCAGCAGGTCTACGACAATCCGGCTTCGCCTTTTGTGTATGGCTTCCTGGGCAACGTCAACCTGTTCCATGGGCGAGTGCACCAGGGCGTGCTGGACAGCGGCGGCATGCGTTTCGCCGCGCCCGACCATGCCGAGGCCGACGATGTGCAAGGCATCGGCTATGTGCGGCCGCATGATCTGGAGATCGACCGCTACAGCGCCGGCGGCGAGGGCATCGTAGTGCAGCTCAAGCGCGCCCACGCCATCGGCCCGCTGGCGCAGCTGGAGTTGCAGCGCAGCGACAGCAGCGCCAATGACAACGGCGACGCCGGCCTGATCGAAGCCGTGATTTCCAGCGAACGCTTCCAGCAACTCAATTTGAAAGATGGCGAAACCCTGCTGGTGCGTCCGCGCCGCCTGCAGGTGTTCGTCGATCAGCCTTCCATCCGCTAAGGAGAATACAATGAATTTTCAGCAATTACGTTCGATCCGCGAAGCAGCCCGCTGCGGTTTCAACCTGACTGAAGTGGCCAATGTCCTGTTCACCTCGCAACCCGGCGTCAGCCGCCAGATCCGTGAGCTGGAAGAAGAGCTCTGCGTCGATATCTTCATTCGCAACGGCAAGCGCCTGATCGGCCTGACTGATCCGGGCAAGGGCATCTTGAAGATCGTCGAACGGCTGCTGCAGGAAGCAGAAAACCTGCGCCAGGCCAGCCAGGAATATTCCGGCGAAACCAGCGGCACCCTGACCATCGCCGCCACCCATACCCAGGCGCGCTATGCCTTGCCGCGCGTGGTGCAGGGCTTCCGCGCCAGTTTCCCGGATGTCCGCATCGCCTTGCAGCAAAGCTCGCCGGAACATATCGCCGACTGGGTCATCTCGGGCAAGGCCGATGTCGGCATCGCCACCGAGGGCCTGACCCAGTTCAAGGAACTGATTTCATTCCCCTGCTACGAATGGAGCCACGTGCTGGTGGTGCCGGAAGGCCATCAGCTGCTGGCGGTCGATGGACCGATCAGCCTGGCCGACCTCGCTGCCTATCCCTTGATTACCTACGACATCGGCTTCACCGGCCGCGGTCATATCGACGATGCCTTCCGCACCGCAGGCATCACGCCGGACATCGTCCTGACGGCGATGGATTCCGACGTCATCCAGCAATATGTGGCGCTCGGACTGGGGATCGGCCTGGTGGCGTCGATGGCGACCGAGCACAGCAGCCAGAACGGCTTGCGCACGATCGATGTGTCGCACCTGCTGGCGTCCAATGTGACACGGCTGGCGGTGCGGCGCGGCGCCTACCTGCGTTCGTATACCTTCGATTTCATCTTGCAGTTTGCACCGCAGCTGAAGCGCGAAGATATCATCGAAGCGCTGCATGCGGAGCCGCACAGCGCTGGCAGCAGCGTACACAAGGTAGATTTCGAAGAGCGCATCCTGAAGATCGCCTGATCCGAGAACATGCTCTAAACCGCTGCCGGCAGCGTTCTGGTCACGCTGCCGTCATATTGCAACGCTACGATTCGTCTGTCTCCTCCGAATCCCCTCTCTAGGTTCGGATTCAGCCCGCTGCCGCAAGGCCTGGCGGGCTTTTTTTTGCGTGTTTCCGTACCAGCGACGGAAAATCCTTACAGATCAACGACTTGGTGCTGAGTTGACGGAGTTATCCACAGGCATGTTCACAATTTCTGTGGGTAACTTGTTACGGACGCCGCATCTCGTCGCCCCCGTATAGTTGGCTATAATCGATAGCTTGGATGTCCGCTGTAGCGCATGATGGTCAAGCTCAACCCGTCAAGCTCAACCCTTCAAGCCCAGCCTTTCAAGCCCGACTATCACTGGAAAATAATCAATTTATGGCCTCATCCCCGGAAAACCTCAGCATGGCAGTGTTCTGCGACTTCGAAAACGTCGCCCTCGGCGTACGCGATGCGAAATACGAGAAATTCGACATCAAGCCGGTGCTGGAACGCCTGCTGCTCAAGGGCAGCATCGTCGTCAAGAAAGCTTACTGCGACTGGGAGCGTTACAAGGAATTCAAGGCCACCATGCACGAGGCCAATTTCGAGCTGATCGAGATCCCGCATGTGCGCCAGTCCGGCAAGAATTCAGCCGACATCCGCCTGGTGGTGGATGCACTCGATCTTTGCTACATGAAATCGCACGTCAATACCTTCGTCATCATCAGCGGCGACTCCGATTTCTCGCCGCTGGTCTCCAAGCTGCGCGAGAACGCCAAGCAAGTGATCGGCGTCGGCGTCAAGCAATCGACTTCCGACCTGCTGGTCGCCAACTGCGACGAATTCATTTTTTACGATGACCTGGTGCGCGAGAGCCGGCGCACCGCCGCCAAGCGCGGCACGCGCGAAACGCAGCCGGCGGCCAAGCGTTCGCCCGACGAAGAGAAGCGCCGCAAGGCAGAGCTGGAGGCGCGCAGGAACCAGGCGATCGAGATGGCGGTGGAGACTTTCGAGGCGCTGGTATCCGAACGCGGCGATAGCGGCAAGATCTGGGCATCCGTGCTGAAAGAGGCGATCAAACGGCGCAAGCCCGATTTCAGCGAGTCGTACTACGGCTTCCGCGCCTTCGGCAACTTGCTGGAAGAAGCGCAGGCACGTGGCCTGCTGGAATTCGGCCGTGACGAGAAATCGGGGACTTACGTGTATCGAAGCAGCGGTGGCAATGGCAGTACTGGCAATCATGGCGGCACGATTGCCGCCGAAGCCGTGGTCGAACAGCCGGTGGAAACGCCGCAGCCGAAAGTAGCCGAAGCCACGATGGTTTCGGCGACAGAGGCAGCTGTGGTTGAAGCTGAAGACAACGGCGACAAACCGGAACCGCGCCGCAAGGGACGCGGCGGCCGCAAGCCGGCGGCAAAGAAAACCGCAGAGGCTGCGCCGCAAGTCGCCGCGCAGGAGGTCAATCTTGCGCCGGAAACGCCGGCAGTGATCGAAGCGCCGCCTCAGCCGCCGGAGGAAGCGCCGGTCAAGGCAGTCAAAGCACCCCGCAAGCCGGCTGCACGCAGCCGCCGCCCGCGTAAAACGGAAGCCAAGTCCGACGAGGCTTGATGCAGGATGGCGGCGATTTGATGCTGTAACGGTAGCGGCCAGGCCGCTACTTCGCTGGCGTCAGCTTTTCTGACGCAGCGCCGCCGCGCATTCGCGCACCAGCGCAGGGCCGCGATAAATCAAGCCGCTATACAGTTGCACCAACGCTGCTCCGGCAGCGATCTTGGCTTGCGCATCGGCGCCGCTGAAAATTCCGCCGACGCCGATGATCGGCAGGGCGTCGCCCAGTTCGCCATGCAACTGGCGCACCACGCTGGTCGACAGCGCCAGCACCGGCGCGCCGGACAGGCCGCCGGCTTCATTCTCGTGCTGCAAGCCGCGCACGGCCTCGCGGCTGATGGTGGTGTTGGTAGCGATGACGCCGTCGATCTTATGCCGCAGCAAGGCATCGGCGATGGTCTTGATCTGTTCGGCGTCGATATCCGGTGCGATCTTCAGCGCCAGCGGTACGTAGCGCTTGTGCAGGTCGGCCAGCCGTTGCTGGGTTTCCTTCAAGCGCGACAGCAGTGCGTCGAGTTCGGAGGCGCCCTGCAGCTGGCGCAGGTTCTTGGTGTTGGGCGACGAAATATTCACCGTCACGTAGCTGGCGTAGGGATAGACTTTTGCCAGGCAATGCAGATAGTCTTCGGCGGCGCGTTCGATCGGCGTGTCGGCGTTCTTGCCGATGTTCAGCCCGAGCACGCCCTGGCGTTCCTGGTAGAAGCGCGAAGCCTGGACATTGGCGACAAAAGCATCGACGCCGCCATTGTTGAAACCCATGCGGTTGATGATGGCGTTGGCGGCCGGCAGGCGGAACATGCGCGGCTTCGGGTTGCCCGGCTGGGCGCGCGGCGTCACCGTGCCGATCTCGATCGAACCGAAACCGAGCGCCGCCAGGCCGTCGATATAGGCGCCGTCCTTGTCCAGCCCGGCTGCCAGTCCGACCGGATTGGGGAAAGTGACGCCCATCACCGTGCGCGGATCGGCCGCCGGCTTGCCTAGCAGCGAGGTCAGCCCCAGCGCGGCTGCGCGGCGCAGAGCCGGCAAAGTCAGGTTATGGGCGGCTTCCGGATCGAGGGAGAACAGGGCAGGGCGGGCGAAGGCGTACAGGAGTTTGGCGGGCACGATAGAGGCGGCTGTATAAAAGGGTGCAGATTGATAGGAAATTAGCGAAACAACAGCGTCGCCAGTGATGGTGGCGGCGCGCTGCATGCGCTATTCAGCGGCAGCTATTCTAACGCACTCCATTGCCCTTGCTGTAGTGCTTCCAGCGGCTGGAAGTTGACTTTGTAAGCCATTTTCGGACTTTCTTCTATCCAGTAGCCGAGGTAGACATAGGGCATGCCGAGCTGCTTGGCCTGGCCGATCTGCCACAGCACGTTGTAGGTGCCGTAGGAGGCGCCTGGCACATCGGGATCGTAAAATGTATAGACAGATGACAGGCCGTCATTCAGCACATCGATGATGCTGACCATGCGCAAGGTGCCGTCGGCTTCGCGGAATTCCACCAGCCGGGTATTGACCTTGCTCTGCAGCAGGAACTGCGCGTACTGGTCGCGGCTGTCCTGATCCATGCCGCCGCCGCTGTGGCGCGCGGTCTGGTAGCGCAGGTAGAGGTCGTAGTGTTCGTTGACATACGCCAGGTTGGTCACCAGCGTAGTGAGGTGGCAGTGCCGCTCCCAGGCGCGGCGCTGGCTGCGGTTAGGCTGGAACGACGCCACCAGCGTGCGCACCGGCGTGCACGCCTGGCAGCCGTCGCAATAAGGGCGGTAGGTAAAAATGCCGCTGCGGCGGAAGCCGTTCTTCACCAGTTCCGAATAGACGTCGGCATTGATCAGGTGCGACGGCGTCGCCACCTGCGAACGTGCCTGGCGGTGCTCCAGGTAGCTGCACGGGTAGGGCGCAGTGGCGTAAAACTGCAGTGTCGAAAATGGCAGATCTTTTAAGTGCGTCATGTGCATTCCGGCTGATCTGAATCTCTGGATTTCATCACGTTTAACGGTCTGGCTGGATCAACGTAGGGCAGCATTTTCATTGTGCTGCCGACACTGCTAATTTACACCGTAATTCAGGTTTGCATAAGGCCGCTTATTGCTAAACAAGGTCGCTAAACAACGTCGCTAAACAACGTCGCTAAATAATGGTAGCGGCTGCCAGTGGTGGATCTGCGGATGGCGGGTCGCTTGCTGCAAGTGCAGCAGAAACTCGCTGCGCGGGATCGGCAGCGCGCCCAGCGACGCCAGGTGGCCGGTCTCTTGCTGGCAATCGATCATGCCGACTTCGTGGCGGCGCAGGAAATGCACCAGGTAAGCCAGGGCGATCTTGGAAGCGTCGCTGACCCGGGTAAACATCGATTCGCCGTAAAACATGCGGCCGATGCTGACGCCATAGGCGCCGCCGACCAGCTTGCCGTCCAGCCACACTTCCGAGGAATGGGCATAGCCGAGCTTATGCAAGGCGCGGTAACCGGCCACGATGTCTTCCGAAATCCAGGTGCCGGCGCCATCGCGCCGCGGCGCCGCGCAGGCACGCATGACCTGCTCGAAAGCGAAGTCGAAACGCACTTGCCAGCGGCGGTCGCCATCGGGGCAATGCATGCTGCGGTGCACCTTGCGCAAGGTCTTGCGCAGGCTGGCAGAGATGGCGAAGCAGTCGGTCTGCAGCACCATGCGCGGATCGGTGCTCCACCAGAGGATAGGCTGGTTTTCCGAGAACCAGGGGAAGATGCCATGGCGATAGGCGTCCAACAGGCGCCGTGGTGACAGGTCGCCGCCGGCCGCCAGCAAGCCGCCGGCGCCATCCTCTTCGGTGAGCGCGGTGCTGACGTCGGGAAATGGACTGTCCAGCTCAAGCCAGGGGATCATGGCGGCTCCGGCCTTAGCTTATTTCGGCGCCAATCCAGGGCGCATGGGTTTGAAAATGTCCTGCGTATGCAAGCTGAAATGGCCGTCTTCCTGGCGGATTTTCTTGAGGTCGGAGAAGAAGGCGCGCAAGGTGATCTCGACCGTCGGGAAGGCGATCTCTTCCCACGGGATCTCGGCTTCCGTGAACAAGGCCACTTCCAGGCTTTCGATGCCGGCGGCGTAATCGATATCCAGCAGGGTGGCGCGGTAGAACAGGTGCACCTGGTGTACGTGCGGCACGTTCAGCAAGGAAAATAGCTCATGCAACTGGATGCGCGCGCCGGCTTCTTCCTCGGTTTCACGCTGCGCCGCGGCGCTGGTGGTTTCGCCGTTTTCCATGAAGCCGGCCGGCAAGGTCCAGAAACCGTATTGCGGCTCGATCGCGCGCTTGCACAGCAGCACACGCAATTCACCGTCCCGTTCCCAGACCGGGATCGAGCCGATCACCATTTTCGGGTTTTGATAATGAATGGCGCCGCAGTTGCTGCAGACATAACGCATGCGGTTGTCATCCGGCGGGATTTGCAGGCTGACGGGATGCGCGCATTCGGAACAGAATTTCATAGACACCGGTATCTGGTTTGAACGACAGTGAAGCGGGCTCACGATCGTGTTGATTGGGAATAATGCCTAGCATAACAGGCTAGTTGAGGAGTTTAGCATTGCCCAAACGCCATATGCTTTCTTAATACAATTGTCAGTATTGGTTGCATTGCACCGCAATACGATATATACTTTCATTCTTCAGACGCGGGGTGGAGCAGTCTGGCAGCTCGTCGGGCTCATAACCCGAAGGTCGTAGGTTCAAATCCTGCCCCCGCAACCAGTTACAGCAAGAAGGCTGGCAATATCAGGCTATTTTTGCGCATCAAGCCTTAAGTGGAAATCGCTTAAGGCTTTTTATATTCAGACGCGGGGTGGAGCAGTCTGGCAGCTCGTCGGGCTCATAACCCGAAGGTCGTAGGTTCAAATCCTGCCCCCGCAACCAATCAAAGACGGACCAGCTACTTGCTTAGTAGTTGGTCCGTTTTCATTTTGGCTCAGACTTCGTCACCTCGGAGTTCAATTTGAATTTTCCCGAAACTAGCTGCTTTATCGCCAAGCCGTAATCCTGGGCAAAAATGGGGACAATTTGAGCCATCACCAGGTCACGCAGTTTTTGTAGAGACCCGTCAGGTGTCTGTTGGTACGTTATCCCAATCATCGCCATAACCAACGAGCCAGCTCAAGGCATAACGACGCTCATAGACGATACTTGGGTCAAGCTCCACAGGCATGGGTTTCTTAAAAAGCTGGGCATCTCGCACTCGCCAATGCTGGTTGTAATGCTCCGACTCGGCTTCTTCTATTTCGGCATTGGACCGAAGCTCTACGCTTGCTAAAAATTTTTGCGGATTGTCGTACGCTAAATTAGTAATTTCGTAATCGCTAATTTTCGCACTTTCTGTTAACGGCGGAAGTGTTTCCATACCGCCGAGCGCCCATATCAACGGAATTGCTGCTTCCAGACGCCAGCTAAAATTAGTTCGATCTTTATCACGTGGCTTGATTTGGCTGAAGTAAAAGCTCTTTTCCTCACTTGAAAAATACAAATCAATTTTGTTTTCCTTAACCCAGGATAGGCTTTGCTCTGCAACGTCTTCAAATGCGCGACTTGTTATTGCCATTAGTGCTAGTAGTCTCTCTGCCACATCTTTGGCAGAGCGTGGCTTTTGCGCGTCCTCTTCAAAAATTTCATCCATGTATGACTCTTGATATTCTAATTAATCGGTTGGCGAGAATAGAAACTGTGCCCATGGGGCGGGTACGTTATTTCAGCCTGATAGGTATATAACGTACAAATCCTGCCCCCGCAACCAATAAAAGACGGACCAGCTACTTGCTTTGTAGTTGGTCCGTTTTCATTTCTGGCTAGATTTTCTTGTTTGGTAGCTTAATTTCTCTTTGATACCATGTGTCCGTCATCGGACGTGCTTTAGAGGTATAGAGTGGCGCAATTTACCGAAAGACCAATTACAGGTATAACGCGATGATTTCGTTTGTCCAGCGCGCTTCCTTGTCAGTCTTATTCTTGAAATTTTCCCGCTGTTTTTGCAGATAGGCCTGACTTTCTGGCGTTCCCAGATCGCCAATCGCTTTCAGCGCCATGGCACGGTCTTGCCATATGCCGCCAGTTGATTCGTAACGGTCGGTAAGAAACTTCAACTGATCGGTTGCCTTTAGAATGCCCAGTGATGAAAGGGCTGCAAGTCGAACATATTCACTTGAGTGTGAACTCAGTTTTACCAGTTCCGGTATCGCAGCAGGATTGTTGCTAAAACCGAGCTGATAGACGTCCAGATATGAGTCGCTCCGTGTTGCTCCATCTTTGTTGATTTTGTCGATTAAAGCAGTGACCGTTTCAGTGCTTACCATCTGATGGAACAGTTTTTGGTTGATCTTGGCGGCCAGTTCCTTGATCAAGAGCGATAGCGAATCGTTATAGGTTGGATCGATTATTTCATCGAAGCTCCATACCGGCACTTTGGCGCGCTTGATATAAGCCGTGACACGCTGCGGTCCGTCAGCGGTCTCGACGTCGGCGCGCAAAGATGTGAATGTCACGAAAGGCGAAAAGCCGCTAACGCGATGATTTTCAATATGAATACGCTTGATCAGAATGCCGGTGCCATTCTCTCCAGCTGCTGCCAGTTTAACCGGCAGGTTGCGGGCATTCATTTCCTTGACTGTCTGCTTGGCAATCCAGGAGACTGCATCAAATGGCTTGTCCTGGTAAACCATTTGCATTGGAATCGTACCGCTTAGAATCTGCGCCTTGTCCGACTCCGATTGTTCATCCTTAAATAATAAAACTGTCTCAGGTATTGTTTTAGTTGTGTCATACGTTCCGGTGGACGAAACCGGATCTTTAATGGGCACTTTCATATTGATCGCGCAGCCGGATAGGAAAGCGATCGATATGACAATACCTGTGACGCTTCGTAATGCGTTATTACATAATTTCATTTATTTGCTGCCTTTCTTAGTATTATTTTTGGAGCCCGTATCGGGCGACCTCCTGAAGTGCTTCTCGCATTAGCGATGAGCAGGGGCATTCTATATTTTTGTTAAATATCTGACAAATAGATAAAGTGTGAGCTCGCCCCCCTCTCTGTCTCATTCACATCACAGCAAATAGCGCTTGTCTGTTAACCGAGGAAATTAACAATTAAAAAAATAATGTAGACTCCAACCGGTTTAACTGCTTGAGAATAATTGGGCATGAAAAGATTTACTTTTGATAGTGACGGCGTCTGCCTGTCTTACCTCGATTCCGGCGTCGACGCACCGTTATTGCTGGCAATGCATGGGCACTTTGGCTGCGCCCGCAATTTTTCGCCTTTGACACAGGCATTGGCGCAGGACTATCGCGTCGTGGCGTTGGATCAGCGCGGCCATGGCTGGAGTGAGCATCCTGAGGATTGCTCCAGAGGCGCTTATGTCAGGGACATACGCAACCTGGCCAGGCATCTGAGTCCGGAACGCCCGCTGTTTCTGCTAGGGCATTCGCTTGGCGGAGTAAATGCCTACCAATTCGCAGCGCAGCATCCCGCTATGGTTAGTGCTTTGGTGGTGGAAGACATCGGCGTGCACGTCTCCCCGAGGATCGGGTTCGCCGCCGACTGGCCGCATCGTTACGCCAGCCTGTCCGATTTGCTAGAACTGCTGGCCGACCAAGGGCTAAGCGGTGACCGATATTTCCTGGATAGCGTTTGCGAGTATGAGGATGGCTGGGGTTTTCGTTTCAACCCGCATTGGATAGCCCGCTCCCAGCAAGCCGTGACTGGCGACTGGTCAGGCGACTGGCTGCAACTGCAATGTCCTGTGCTGCTGTTGCACGGTACGCGCAGCAGGGACATGCGAACGGAAGATGGGCAGTGGATGCGGGCTAATCATCCCGATTGCACTTATCTGGAGTTTTCCGCCGGCCATACTATCCATGACGAGTTACCCGATGAATTTGCCGAAGCGGTCAGGAGCTTCTTGCGTGCCAAGGCTTAAAGATGAACTCGTTTTTGAGCGGACTACTCCGTATTCCTATCCAAGTGACAGCAAACGACGCGCTCATGCGCACCGGACGCTGATGGTATGGACTGCAGTTGAGCTGCGCGGCGTGCACAGAGGTTCAGATCAGCCCCGAGATATGCGAGTGAAGCCATCGGCACTCCATTCTTCACTTCCTACGCCGTGATGCACAAAGAACAAGCCATCGGGGTCATATTTTTTCTTGACGGTTTGCAGCCTGGAATAATTTTCTCCCCAAAAGGCCTGCTGCCAATCGGGATTGAAATAATTGCTTTCTGAAACGTAGGAGCCTGCATTGGGCACTATTTTATAGAAGGCTTGCGCAGCCAGATCGATCTGGCCGGCATCTTTAACGGCCCCGTCGACGTCTACACTTGCACCGGAAAGTCCCGGATAGGCAGGTTTTTCTCCATCGGCAATGATAACCAGTGCAAAGGCATTGCAAACAGCTGGATTCGTAGCGGTGTCCCTTGCCTTTTTAATCGTCTCCGGCAAAGCGCCCGCAAGGCCTTTATTGAAATGAAGTTGCAAATTTTTATGGCGGCTGCTCTGGAATAAGGCATAAGCGAATTGCTGGCGGTGTTCAGATTCAAGCAGGGACGAGGGTAGCCAGAGCGAATCATAGCCATGCAAAAAAACACCAACCTGATCTTGATCGCCAGTCCACCAGCCGTGGTATTTCGGCGCGCCCTCGCGTTTGTCTGGAATCATGGAATGGTTGCCTTCAATTTCCCACCAATGGCGTGCCTTGGATTCTCCGGCGCTCAGGTCGTCCACGATGAATAAATCCTTGGATGATGCATTTACCCAGTCAAAGAATGGCTGCCAAATCCGCTTCGCCTGTTGGCCATCGAGCCCCTGGCATACCATCGAAATCTTGAGTGTATTGTCCGGCGCGAATGTAACCTGTTCACCCCAGTGCGGATTAAAGAGATTGCTGGCGTAAAAATCCAGGAAGTGTGCGATCAATCGCTGAAATGAAGCATCCGAATCCGCTTTGATCTTTCCCCATGCAGCGCCAAAATACTCGGGGAGGGCGTAGGTGCGCAGCGTGACTTTCGTCACCACCCCCCAGCTTCCCCCGCCGCCGCCTTTGATGGCCCAAAACAGATCGGGGTTTGTATGTGTATTCGCCACGCGCACCAGTCCATCGGCAGTCACAATTTCAGCCTCCAGCAAATTCGACGCGGCGCTGCCAAATCCCTTCGAAAAACTGCCGAAACCGCCACTCTGGATCAGCCCTGCGACGCCGACATCGGTACAGCCGCCTCCTTGAACGTAACGTCCTGCCACGGTTGTCACTGCGTGATACAGATCGATCCAGACCGCGCCCGCCCCTGAAGTCACGGCACTGACAGGTGCGATTTTGCCTTCGCCGCCTGTCGGGACGAAATGCTCATGGAGCGTGACCTGATTCATCGCCCGAGTCCAGATCAGCAAAGAGTCCGGCGCATTCGAGGTACCTTGATAGCTGTGCCCGGCGCCCTTGACTACCAGGCGCAGCTTATTTTCACGGGCAAAATTCACTCCCGCCGCCACATCCGCCGCACTTTGCGCCTTTATCGCATAGACGCTGGGCTCCGGCATCCAGGCGTTCAGCCAGCCCGAGACCTGGGTACCTCCAGGTTGATCGCCGATATAAAAGGGATTGCGCATATTTTGTAGCGCATCCTTGCAGGCGGGGCCCGCTGGCTCAGAAACACAAGGCGCAAATAGCGGATCTGCCTTGATCAAATTGCCATTCACGGCTTGCTTCAATTTTTCCCAGGCTGCACTCGCGGGCCAGGATGCGTCGCCCGGCCGGGCGCGTCTCCACGATGCGCCAGGGGTGTTCAGTGCGGCAATGGCGCGAGTTATCAAGACGCCATTCGTCAAGGATGCCAGTGTCAAAGATATGGACCAGTTTAAAAAGCTTCTTCTTTTCATTTCGAGCACCTGGCAGTTAAAGTGACCTCAGCTTAATTTCAATCATTTCCATTGCATCAGTTTATGTGACGATGTGTTGGCAAACGGGGACAGGTGGTGAATTCCGGTGACGAATTTCTTGCTACCATCATCCATTACTCTAAAAATGGAACGCCATGCCTGTACCTCAAACCGATATGCTTGCGCGCTATCAAAGGTATCGTCGCTTCGTCGAACCCGGCCTCTGGATTGTCTTTTTATGCATGCAGGCGCTCACCAACAGCCGTATCAGCTGGCTCGATCAAATGCGCCAGGGTACGCATTTGGAGTGGTGGAAACCCGTGGTATGGGAATGGAGCAGCTGCATGGTCTTGTTGTTGTTGATACCTGCAGTGATCGGTTTTGAGAGAAGGCTGCCGTTGAGGTGGGGGCTGATGCGCAGAAATCTGCGTTGGCATTTTATTGCCAGCGTGGTGTTTTGCCTGGTGCATGTCAGCGCGATGGTGGCATTGCGCAAGCTCGCTTATTTCAGCCAGAATCAAGATTATAATTTTGGCAATTGGTGGCATGAGCTGGGTTATGAATATCTGAAAGATATCCGTACTTATTTCGCCATCATTATTGCGGTCAGTTTCTATCGTTTGATTTTGTTGCGCTGGCAAGGCGAAGCCAGCTTGCTGCAAGAACCGGATATCGGGCAGCCGGTTGAATCGGTCGAGCGGCCGGAGCGTTTTCTGGTGCGCACATTAGGCAAGGAGTTTTTGCTGCCTGCAGCGGAAATCGAATGGATACAAGCTTGGGGAAACTATGTCAATCTCCGCGTCAGGGGGCACGACTATCCTCTACGTTCAACCATGGCCGCGATTGAAAGGCGCATCGATCCAAAGCGGTTTGTGCGTATACATAGAAGCTATATTGCCAATCTTGACTTTGTTGTCGAGATCGAGCCGCTGGATAGTGGCGATGCACGGGCAAAACTGCGCGACGGACAACAAATTCCCGTAAGCCGCCGATATCGTGATGAGTTGCGAAAACTAGCTGTTCTATAGAATGATTGGCGTATTTCGTTTCTAAAGACGTCTAGTACTGATTTTTTCCCATCTTGGCCATAGGTTTGCACTTGAACCAGACCTTTCGGTGGTATGGGATGGTTTGTAATGGCGGAGCGGATGAAATCGAAGCCGCCGCCGTCAAAAGTGCCGCTTCATATATGCACTAGATATATTTCCCACCTAGGCTACGCTCTTGATGAGATCTTTGATTTCGGCAAGCCAAGCTGCGCGTTCCTCGGGAGTGCTTCCCGATACAGGGCCATACATCCGCCTGATAAAATTTTTAACGCCGCAAAGATCAAATATGCAATTGCGCCAAATCTGCTCAAGGGGGTCGCCGAACACCGCCATCTCACGCTTCGCCGGGGTGTTCGAAGTATTGAAAACAAGTGCGCACTTGGCCTTCAGTAGTCCAAGCGGCACTGCCGAAAAATCGGCGTTCTCTTCGTATCGGTAAGCCGTATCGAGCCTGAGTACCCGATCTACCCAGCCTTTGAGGATGGCGGGAGGCTGTCCCCACCAGTTTGGATGAAAAATCAATATCAGATCGGCGCGAGCAATCTCGGAACAGTACCGTTCGACGAGTTGATCGTGGGAGCTATTGTTTTGACTTTCATTACTTCTTTGAATCGGATCAAATCGCTCTGCATAGAGATCGTGAATGACGAGTTGATAGCCGAGCTGCTGCAGCGTTTGCTGGGCTTCTGCTGCCATGGCATGACTCATGCTGCTTGAATTCGGATTGGCGACGACAACAAGTGCAAGCATCATTGAGCTTCCGATCGTAACAAGTCATTAATCCTATATCTTATCGAGCATTTTTCAAAAGTACGAGTGCTTGTATTGCGTCGCTTTTGAACATGATTTTTTTGTTGTCTTAAATATTTTATCCTGTGTCAAGCTGTCATTTTTAACAGCTTGTTATACAGAAATGCTGACCTAAGCTGAAAAATATTTGCTGCGTTGCACACTAATGGCCGGGCGGCGGAAACTGAATTTCGCCAGGCATTCAGCCTTAACTCGCTGACGGCATCTCCCGCAAAAAAGGGCGATTCATTGCTTGCGAAAGAACTTCGCCAGGCTATTCGAAAGGCGTCAGGGAAAGGAAGGTAAAGGCATATGAGCGAAAGAATCACGAAGAATGAAATTCGGGGACGCCTGGTAGACATGGTGGCGCACGCACTGGAATCTCCGCCGCAGGGAATTCGATGCGACATACTGTTATCGAAGCTAGGGGTCGACTCGATGGCAGTCGTCGACATGTCCGCACAACTGGAGGCCTGGTTGCATATGGAAATTGAACCCACTATAGTCTGGGATTACCCTACCATCGACGCTATGGCTTCCTACCTGGAAGAACAATATCTAGCCCGCGCTTCCTTAAGTTGATATTCATCTCGTAGCCGTTCCACTTCCATCCAGAATTCTTGCAGTCCGTGATAAACAGCGCGGCGCTATGGCATCGTGCTTGCAAAGGGAGATGTCATGATTGTGATTGCCGGCATGAGTTGCCACTTTCCGGGTGCCGATGGTCTTGCCGCATTTTGGAAACTGATCAAGGCGAATCAATCGGCGATTAGTGATCCGCCGCCCCATCGCAGCGAATTCATTCGTGTGGCGGACGAATTACAAATACCGGTACGAGGGGGCTATATCGCCCACGAAAATACCTTCGACGCGGATCGCTTTCATATTCCAGAGCGTGAGGCGCTCTGGATGGATCCGCAGCAAAAGCTGGTTCTTACTC
The DNA here is from genome assembly GCF_001584185.1 of Collimonas pratensis. Classification (GTDB taxonomy): domain Bacteria; phylum Pseudomonadota; class Gammaproteobacteria; order Burkholderiales; family Burkholderiaceae_D; genus Collimonas; species Collimonas pratensis. The sequence goes on from NZ_CP013234.1 coordinate 1,578,289, forward strand.
ACGCCTGCAACGCCCTGGAGGATGCCGGCCTGACGGTCGATGCGCTCAAAGGGAGCCGGACCGGTGTTTTCGTTGGCGCCATGGCCAACGATCTGGCTTATCTTCAGTTCGGCGATGTGGCGCGGATTGAAGGCGTGAACGTCATCGGCAACGGTTTGTGCATGATTGCCAACCGCCTGTCATATGAACTGGATTTGCACGGCCCCAGCATGACTATCGATACGGCATGCTCTTCTTCATTGGTTGCCGCACATTACGCAGTTCGTGCATTGCGTGATTTTGAATGTGATGTGGCAGTGGTTGCGGGGGGCAACGTTATCCTGTCCACCATGCTGCAAAAATTCTATCAGCTGATTGGGGTGGGTTCGCCGGACGGTAATTGCCGATCGTTCAGCCAGCACGCCAACGGCATTGGACGGGCAGAGGGCGTGGGTGTGCTGGTGCTTTGCCGAGAGCAGGATCTGCCTGTGTCCGGACGCCGTCGCGCTTATGCCGCCATTGGCGGCAGCCAGGTCAACCATGGCGGGCTAACCAGTCGCTTCACCGCTCCCAGCATCCAGGCGCAAGTAGCGTTGCTCAGGCAAACCTATGCGCAGGCAAGCATCCAGCCCCATGAGATTGCTTACGTGGAAGGTCACGGCACCGGCACTCGCCAGGGCGACCTCATGGAAATCAAGGCGCTACAGGAGGTCTTCCAGGGACGGGAACTCGCCTGTCCGCTAGGGGCGGTCAAAAGTCTGATCAATCACACGGAGGCGGCATCCGGCATGGCCGGGTTGATCAAAGTGGCGCTCATGCTCCATCACGAGCAGATTCCAGCGAGTACCTATGCGGACTCGCCAGCTGCGCTGCTCGACGCATCGTCGCCGGTACAGCTGATTCCCGATGCACGGTCATTGCGTCCCCATCGTGCGCATCATATGGGGGTCAGTGCTTTCGGTCTTGGCGGCACCAATGCCCATGCTGTCCTGGCATCGCACAGGGTCGCCTGATACTTTCTTTTCCCGGCGGATAGATTGATATGCCAAAAATCAACATTGCAGGACATCCCATGTACTACATGGACCGGGGGAAGGGGGCGGTCGTGGTTTTGTTGCATAGCTATCTGGCCAATGCCTTCATGTGGACGCCGCAAATCAAGACTCTGGAACAGCATTACCGCGTGATCGTGCCGGACCTGTGGGGGCATGGCAGCTCCGGCGCCTTGCCGCAAGGAGCGGATGATCTGACAGCGTTGACTTGTCATACAAGATCGCTGCTCGACAGTTTGGATCTAGAGACATGCTTTGTCGTTGGTCAATCTGTCGGTGGCATGCTTGCGGCCGAGTTGGCGCTCATGGCCCCTGAGCGGATTAGTGGCCTGGTGATGATGGGGACTTATCTTGGTCAAGAGCCAGTAATGCCGCGGGCTTATTTCATGAGCATGCTGGATAAGGTGGAAGCATGCGAAGCATTCACTCCAGCACTAATTGATGAAGTGGCGTCCATGTTCTTCCAGTCGGATAGATCCAACGCGGCGCCATCCTTGAAAGCTTCGTTCCAGAAACAGCTTGCTTCCTGGCCGGCGGAGGTGCTGCGAGGAAGCATCGTTCCCATCGGACGCATGATCTTCAACCGCCGCGATTTACGCTTCCGTCTTCAGGAACTGGATGCGGACTCTACACTGGTGATGTGCGGTGAGCACGACCAGGTCCGGCCCCCATCAGAATCCTTGGAGATGGCGCAATGCATTGGCTGCCGATACATGGAGGTTCCAGGTGCAAGCCATACCTCTAATCTGGAACGTCCCGAGTTTGTCACGCATGAGCTTCTGGCTTTTCTGAGTGAGCTCGAACGCATCCGCTCATGATTGGCTTTGGTGATCGGAGCCCTATCACGCGACCTATGTCGGCGCGCCGCGGATAGACAGTTCCCGCAAAATAGATCCCGCTAAACCGCTGGTGGAGAAATTTGACGGGAAAAAAGAGGATCCGCATTTCGATGTGCTGCTGGCGGCTTGCCGCAAGGAAATCGCGGAGCGTGGCGGTGAAATAATCAGCATCAGGAAAATTCCCCTGGACGCCAAGAACATCAGGCCCTCGCATTGAAAAATGATAACGCCGCGCAGCGCGGCCGCTGCCTGCTCCATATCTTCCAGGAACCGGCGGCCAAAGAAGAAGTCTCAGCATGGCAGGATATAAAAGGATGCCGCCCATCATTAAATATTTCCCTTGATTTAACAAATTTGAAAAGGATTGTGAAATCAGGGATTTAACATTGGACAACACCGTGTGATTTCCATGATGATTTTAGCGAGCAGTGTTTTTTAGGGGACTTGGTATGGAAACGCTCATCAACGATACATATCTCAACAAGAGTATCGATAAAATCCTGGGCTGCGCGACGCTGGCGCTTTACGGCGAAGACATCCGCTTCTCCGTGCTTCTCACCATCCGCGACGTGCGCGATTACCTGGCTAACGTCAAGGCGGGAGATCCTGCGTTCAACCAGCGCGTGTTCCGGAACAGTTTGACGGCGCTCGCCAACAGCACGCATCCCAGCATGCCCGACTACAGGAAAACGCTGGAGTATGCGGCGACGCTGATGACGGTTGAACTGGGCGAATAGCTATCATTTGACAAGGAATCCGCAGGCATCAAGCCATCGCAAAACCGTCGGTCGCAAACCGCTAAATTGATCCGGTGTTATATTTCGACACTCTGCTGTTCAGGCTCAATTTAAAAGGAATACGATCATGGCAAACATCGCTTTTCTCGGCACCGGTTTACTTGGAAGCGCATTTGCGGAAGCTGCTGCAAAACGCGGCGACACGGTCACCGCATGGAACCGCTCCATCGACAAAGTTCAAGCCCTTTCCCAGTTCGGCGTGAAGGCTGCAGCGACGCCTGCGGAAGCGGTGCGGTCTGCCTCCCGAGTACACATCGTCCTGAAGGACGACGCTGTGGTCGAGGAAGTTATTGCGGCGATACGCGGCGAACTTTCTGCCGACACCATCCTGATCGACCACACCACTACATTGCCGGCGCTCACCGCCGCACGTGCCGCGCGCTTGCATGCGGCCGGCATCAAGTATCTGCATTGCCCGGTCTTCATGGGACCGCCGGCGGCGCGCAACGCGCAGGGTTCGATGATGGTGGCTGGGCCGAAGGCGCTGTTCGAATCGGTGCAGGGAGACCTCGCCAAAATGACCGGGCGCCTGGAATACATGGGCGAACGCGCCGACCTGGCGGCAGCCAATAAACTGTTTGGCAATGCCGTGATTATCGGCCTTTCTGCGGTGATGGCTGACGTGCTTACGCTGGCGCAGGCGAGCGACGTCAGCGGCGAGGACGCCATCAAGCTGCTCGGACTGCTTGATCTGAACGGCATGGTGGCGGGCCGCGGAGTCAACATGGCCAAGGGTAATTTCAGCCCGAGTTTTGAACTGGCGATGGCGCGCAAGGATGTGCGGCTGATGCTGGAGACGACCGGCAAGCGGCCGATGGCGGCGTTGCCCGCGGTCGCGGCCAGGATGGATCAGCTCATTGCAGAGGGGCATGGCGCCAAGGATGCCAGCGTGCTCGGCATCGATGCGGTCGCGCGGCCTTAGTCCCGTTACTCGAGAAGCTAGGGTGGGCACCCGTGCCCACGCGTTGCGGAAATGCTGCTGCGTGGGCACGGGTGTCCACCCTACTGCGTGCTGGACAGCTGGCGCACGGCTGGTTAATCCACGCTCACAAATCGCGCGCCCAGGTCTCGCCAATCAGATTCTTGCCGAAGCTGTGATGGGATTCTTCTGCAATTTTTTCAAAGCCGGCCTTGGCGTAGATGTCGCGGGCGCCGACCAGGATGCTGTTGGTCCACAACAGCATCTTCTTGTAACCTGCAAATTTCGCGAAGTGCAAGCACTCCTCGACCAGCCGCCGGCCTATCCCCATGCCGCGCGCGCTGGGCTCCACGTACAGCATGCGCAGCTTGGCCGTGCTTTCATCGTGGCGCACGACAAACACTGAACCGGCTACCTTGCCATCCTTTTCGGCGATCCAGCAGCGTTCCGCGCTGCTGTCGAAATCGCGCAGGTACTTGGCGACGATATCGGCGACCAGCGCTTCGAACTCCGCATTCCAGCCATAGTCCTGGGCATACAGTACGCCATGCCTGTGCACCACCCAGCCCATGTCGCCCGGCCGCGGATCGCGCAGCAGGTAGGAGGAGGGGCGTTGGCCCAGCAAGCCTTCTATCTGTTGCATGGCTTCGACCAGCTGATGTTGTTCGGGTACTGACAATTGGCCCAGCATGGCGGCAACTTCGCGCTGCGAGGTTTCATCCAGCGGCGCAAAAGTTGTGCACCCGAGTTCGGTCAGGCGCAGCTGCGCAACGCGGCCGTCGGCTTCCGAGCGCACACGTTCTAGCAGGCCCTTTTTCTCGAATCCGGAGATCACCCGGCTCAGGTAGCCGGGATTGAGACTGAGCTCGCGGGCCAGGTCGGCTGCCGTCAATCCTGAGCGATGCGCCAGTTCATACAAGATGCGCAGCTCGGTCAGCGAAAATGCGCTGTCCAGCAAGTGCTCGTGCAGCACACCGATCTTGTCGGTATAGAAGCGGTTGAAGCGCCGGACCATGGTGGCGCGATCGTCTAGTTGTTCGATAGTCATATGCGTCGATTATGTTGCCTGAAGCTCCAATATAAGTGCTTTAGGCAACTAAATCAAGATTGTATGTCGTTCTATCGTCAACCTGTCTTGCAAACGGATACATATGTTTTTCGAGCGATGGCAAGAAGTTGGCCATAATGGAAGCCTTTTGACTTCTTGCGCCGCTCGACGTGGGTTCGCCTGTTGCTGCCCTTCGGAAACCTCCTATGAAAAGAAACGCAAAAACTATCCTTCTTTCTTTCAGCTGTATGTCGCCGGCGCTGCTGCATGCGGCTGAGCTCGAGCAGCAGCTGGCGCGCTGCTCGGCATTGGCTGACGCCGCCGTGCGCCTGAGCTGCTTCGACGGCCTGGCCAAGGCCACGGCAGATGTAGCCGTCCCTGCCGCTTCAGCCACTGTTTCTGCTGCGGCGCCAAGCGCGGCGGCGCCGGCAATCGCCGCCGGCAAGACCACAGAGCGAGGCGCAGAGACGATCTCGCATACCGTGCAGAGCTGGGAACTGGATCCCAACGCCAAGCGCGGCGTGTTCGCGCTCAAGTCCTATCTGGATAATTACGTGCTGCTGGCCAATTACAGCAGTTCGACCAACCTGGCGCCATACAACCAGGACACGCCGAACGGACTTAACCCGCAAAAGGTCGAGCTGACTTATCAGCTGAGTTTCAAGATGAAGATGGCGGAAAGCATCGCCGGCAGCCCGGTCGATCTGTGGCTGGCCTATACCCAGCAGAGTTTCTGGCAGGCGTACAACCGTGCCAATTCCAGCCCGTTCCGCGAAACCAATTACCAGCCTGAGCTGATTGCGACGCTGCCCCTGAAACTCAGTTTCGGCGATTTCAACCTGCGCTATCTCAATTTCGGACTGGTGCACCAGTCCAACGGCCAGTCCTCGACCTTGTCGCGCAGCTGGAACCGCTTCTATACAGAACTGGGCGCCGAATACGGCAACCTGGCGCTGTCGGCCAGGATCTGGAAGCGGCTCGACAATGCCACGGCCAATAACGACAATATCGACATCGTCGACTACATGGGCCATGGCGATGTGCGCGCCACCTATCGCCAGGACGGCTACCAGTATTCTCTGCTGGCGCGTCGCAATTTCCAGACCGGACACGGGGCAGTGCAGGCCAGCATGGCGTTTCCGGTCACGACCAATCTGAAAGGCTACGTGCAGATGTTTTCGGGTTACGGCGAAAGCCTGATCGATTACAACTATGCGCAGAAATCGATAGGAGCCGGTTTCCTGATCGATTTCTAACGATGCCAGACAAAAGAAATTTGTTGTTCAGCCAGCCCCGGATCTCATCTGTCCGGGGCTTTTTTTGTCTGCAGATAGGGCAAAAATCGCTTCCTCACCTGTGGATTTACTGCTCCGTACCAGCTTGTCAGTAACCTCGTTGCCGATCTGCAGCGATCTGATTCATCTTGCGATGCACCAAACTGGTCCCGGCGGCATTGCCGGGCGGAGGATGGTTTGGCGCTCCAGCACGTTTTCCCGGACGCCTCGATGCCGGGGCGTACAGGCACGGCCATCGCGCAATTTGTCGTTCCGGCTGCAGCGCTTGCGGTAAAACCGGATCACCATTTTTGTGCTTTGCGCACCAAAGTGGTATTACAAAAAAACTACCAATACAAACTGGTCTTGATCATTTATTTAAGGGTTTGAATAATGCTGCGACGCAGCGTTGTTTAGTGCCTTGAATAATGCCGCTTGATTCATGCGACGATTCGCATGTTTTGCATCAAAAACATGGAAAAAATCCGGCAATAGTCATTTCATGGACGCTTAAACAACTGTTTGATATCAAAATGAACGCGCCTTAAAAATCTCTGCAAGTGCTTGTTTAAATAGAGAAAACAAGAAAATTCAAGCATAAATCCCGACTGGATTATGCGGCGATGCGTCAAAAGAAAAGAAGTTCAACAAAAACCTCGAAAATTTTCATTTTTCAGAAAATTTCAAATTTTCCTGCCGTGATTTTCAAAAAAAGCGACCAGTCCAGTCCACTAAACAACACTCATGTAGTTTGCAAAATAGTGAATGTAAACAACGGTATATATAGATATATGAATTGTGTTTTTTGATACCAATAATTTATTTATCTAATACCAGTTGAATGCCTATTGACAGCCACTTTTACGGTCCATAGAGTGTCCCCAGCGCAACGTTTCTAAATGAAATTTTGAAGCTTGGACGCAAGGCAGGTTGGGGTGATGTGCGGGGCAGAGTACGCACAGCACCTTCTCCGCAAGGTCTTTGGAGAAGGACCAGGCGAAGAAGTAGCGGCACCTGTAGTGACATGCGGCGTCTTGTTGGGTGGGACTTGTTGTATTGGCGACTGTATCGAAAAAAGGTTCTCCCTTTGCCGGCTTGAAGCGACGTCAAACCGCATCGTGGAGAAGTAAATGAAAAATGGCCTGCGTCAGATAGGCTGGGCCGCAATCGATGGGGAGAACAGTAAGTGAATAAGAATTTGACACCAATAGCATCTGCCGTTGCGCTGCTGGTCATGGCGGCAGCCATGCCAGCGTATGCGCAACAAGCCGATGATGCAGCTGCAAAAGCTGACAGCAAGGGCACCGACAAGGGCGGCCAGATCGAGCAGGTCACCATCAGCGGCATTCGCGGTTCGCTGCAAAAATCCCTGACGCAAAAACGCAATGCCGATTCGCACGTAGAAGTCATCACGGCGGAAGACATCGGCAAGATGCCGGACAAGAACGTGGCCGACTCCTTGTCGCGCGTACCGGGCGTCACCATCGGCAATGCCGGCGCCACCGAAGGCGGTTTCGACGAAGCTGACCGTGTCAGCATGCGCGGCACCAGCCCGAGCCTGACGCAGACCCTGATCAACGGCCACAACGTCGCCTCGGGCGACTGGTTCGTGCTGGACCAGTCGGGCCAGGTCGGCCGCAGCGTCAGCTACACCATGCTGCCGTCTGAACTGGTCGGTTCGGTGGTGGTCCACAAGAGCTCCGAAGCCAGCCTGGTGGAAGGCGGCGTTGCCGGTTCGGTCGATATCATCACCCGCAAGCCGCTCGACTTCAAAAAGCAATTTACCGCGGAAGCTACCCTCGGCGCCGTGTACGCCGATTTGCCAGGCAAGACAGATCCGCAAATGAGCGCGCTGGTCAACTGGAAAAATGAAGCCAATACCTTCGGCATCCTGGTACAGGCCTTCTCGGAAGAGCGGCATCTGCAACGCCAAGGGCAGGAAATCCTCGGCTATACCCAGATCGCTCCAGGCAGCAAGATCGCTACTTCCAATCCTGACCTGGCCGGCGTGTATGCGCCTAACCTGATCAACTCGGCGCTGTTCGAGCAGCAGCGCAAACGCACCGGCGGCTTGATCGATGCGCAGTTCAAGGTCAGCAACGACTTCTCTTTCGACATCAACGGCTTCACGTCAGAAATGAAGGCCGCCAATTACAACCGCAGCTATGAATTCTGGGGCGCCCAGGTCATCAACGCCGGCGCCGGCCAGGCGCCGAACCCTGGCTACACGGTGAAAAACAATACGCTGACATCGGCGACCTTTGCGCCTGTGGCAGGCACCAACTACGGCGTCTACGACCAGATTTCGCGTCCGGATGAAAGCGCCAGCTCGAATTTCGTCGAGCTCGGCACCAAGTGGCGTGCATCTGATTCCTTGACCTTCACTACCAAGCTGGGTACCTCTTCCGGCGAAGGCAAGACACCGACCCAGAACGTGGCGGAATGGAATGTCGGCGTTGGCGCCGGCGCCGGTTATCAATTGAATGGAACAGGCACGGCAGCCAACTGGAATTTGGGCGCTACCAACAACGGCAGCCCTAACACCGGAACCACAGCGTTCGGCTGGATCTTCGGCGACCAGAACATCGACGTCAAGGATAAGGAAAACTGGGCACAGGTCGACGGCGAATATTCCGCCGCCTGGGGCGCCTTGTCGACGGTGCAGTTCGGCCTGCGCTACAACGACCACAAGCGCAGTTCCGAAGGCGTGATTGGACAAGGACCGAGCGCCGGCGCCAGCAATCCAGCCAATTTCCCGCAGGGTTTCCAGAACTTCCCGTCGAATTTCGGCAGCGGCCTGGGCAGCGGTTTCCCGACCAATGTCTGGTATTACACACCGGGCCAGCTGGCGGCGTACAACGCTTTCACCAATCGCGATCCGGTAACGCGTGAAGACTGGAATTCCGAGTTTTCGGTGAAGGAAAAGAATGCGGCCGGTTACCTGCAGGCCAACCTGGAAGGCAATCACTGGAGCGGCAATGTCGGTCTGCGCGTCGTGCAGACCCAGGAGAACGTCACCTCCAACGTTGCTGCACCCGCCACTGCGCCGGGCGCGATCACCACTTCGGCATTCGGTCCGTTTGTCCGTCAGCAAGACAACAACACCTATGTCGACGTGCTGCCTAGCATGAACCTGAAGTTCGACCTGAGCAAGGATGTGGTTGCCCGTTTTGCTGCATCGAAGACCATGACCCGTCCGGACTATTCTGCATTGGCTGGCCAGGTAACCTTGACCCCGCCGGCGCAATTCGGTTCGATCGGTTCAGGCAGCGGCGGCAATCCAGACCTGAAGCCAATCACATCGAACAACTTCGATGCGTCGCTGGAATGGTACTTTGCTCCGCGTTCGCTGGTGTCGGCGAGTATCTTCAACATGAACCTGACCAGCTATGTCGGCCTGGGCAGCGTCACCAGAAGTTATGTCACCAGCACGCCTGACCATCCTGCCAATTACATGGCGGATTATGTGCTGACGGTGCCGACCAACACCAGCGGCACGGTGAACGGCATTGAGCTGGCTTATGAAATGCCGCTGGGTAAAAACTTCGGTTTTGCCACCAACGCCACTTTCATCAACGCCTATGATGCTGCCAACGGTCCTCTGGTCGGCGCTTCCAAGCGCACCGCCAACCTGTCGGCTTATTTCGAAGATGAGCGCTTCAATGCCCGCATCTCGTATAACTACCGCAGCAGCTTCTACAGCGGCCTGGATCGCAGTACAGCGTTCTACCAGGCTGGTGTCGGCACACTGGCAATGTCGCTCGGCTACAAGTACAGCGAGCAGCTGGCCTTCACGCTGGATGCGCAGAACCTGAACAACCCGACCCTCAAGTACTACGCGCTGAATGAAGACCAGCCACGCGCGTTCTACAAGAACGGCCGCCAGTTCTACCTGAACGCCCATCTGAAGTTCTAGTAACAGAACTGCCGGCCCGCCGCAGCTGTTTGCGGCAGGCCGGCAACAACTGATTTGTGTGCGGTTGAAGTAAGAGTTGACGTTGATTTTACCGGGAGGGCACTGCCGGCTGGATATTCTTGCAGCCTGCCATTGATGAAAACGCTCTCCGGCTTTTTTCCTGCTCAGGTCAAATTCGTTTCACGGAAATCACCAGCAGACCAGTACAAGTTCAGGACGCCGACAAACGACATGCCGCACCGGTGTCGCTGTCTATACCGAGATTGCCCGCAGTCAGGCAAACAAACAGGAGTCGTTGTATGGATTTCGCGCAGGATGGGAAAAATCCCTCCAAGAATGTAGTCGGCATCAGCGTGGTCGTTGTTTTGCATGTTCTTCTGATTTATGGACTTCTTACAGGATTGGCGCGCAAGGTTGTGGAAGTGATACAGCAACCGGTCGAAACCAAGATCATCGACGAGATCAAGCCGCCGCCACCACCCCCACCACCGAAACAGCTTGTACCGCCGCCGCCAAAATCGGTTGCGCCGCCGCCGCCCTTCGTGCCTCCACCCGAGGTCAAGGTCACGCCGCCGCCCACAGACAATGTGATTGCCGCGGTCACCAACGTCAAACCGCCGAGCAATGAACTGCCGACGTCCGTGGCGCAACCCGCCACCAACGGCGAGGCCGGTCCGGCGCACACCAGCGCCAAGATTGCAGGAAATTGCGAGAAGCCGGAATACCCGCGGACTTCCTTGCGCAATGAAGAAGAGGGCATGGTCACGGTCAAGCTGACCATCGGCGCCGATGGCAATGTGCTCGATTCCGCAGTGGAAAAGAGCAGCGGCTTCAAGGATCTCGACCGTGCCACGGTGAAAGCCTGGAGCCTGTGTCATTTCACCCCGGCCATGGCCGATGGCAAAGCGGTGCAGTCTTCCACCAAGATGCAGTATGTCTGGAAGCTTGAGTAGGCTCACGGTCGAACGCACACCAGGCGCGAGCCAAACACCACGTCGCGATTGCGGCAATCTACTTTCTCAAATTTGGAGCAACAGCATGACTATCACACGTAACCGCTTATCCGCCCTGGCCGCCGCCCTGATGATTTCAGCCGCGACGCTGGCAGCACCGCTCGCTGTTGCGCAAACCGCGGCCTCGGCGCCGGCTGCATCAGCCCCTGCAGCCGTTGTGCCTGCACAGGCTCCGGCCGCTGCTCCTGCAGCGTCGCTGGTCGACACCCCAACCCCACCGCCAGCACCTGCTGACCACGAAACCGTCAACAATCCCTACGGCCTGGACGCCCTGTGGAAAGGCGGCGACTTCGTCGCCCGCGGTACCTTGATCATCCTGGTGCTGATGTCGATGGGCAGCTGGTACATCATCATCACCAAGCTGATCGAGCAGGTGAAACTGATGGGCCAGGCTAACAACGCCAAAAAGACATTCTGGAAAGCCGGTACGGTTGAAGCTGGCGTCGCCGGCCTCAAGCCGAACAGCGCTTACCGCTTCATCGCTGAAAACGGCGTGAACTCCACACATCACCACGACGGCGCCCTGCTGGAGCAGATCGACCTGAACACCTGGGTCACCATGTCGATCCAGCGTTCGGTCGAAAAAGTCCAAAGCCGCCTGCAAGACGGCCTGGCATTCTTGGCAACGGTCGGTTCGACTGCACCGTTCGTCGGTCTGTTCGGTACCGTCTGGGGTATTTACCACGCGCTGACAGCGATCGGTATCGCCGGCCAGGCGTCGATCGACAAGGTTGCCGGTCCGGTCGGTGAAGCGCTGATCATGACCGCCATCGGTCTGGCAGTGGCTGTGCCTGCGGTGCTGGGTTACAACTGGCTGGTCCGCCGCAACAAGAGCGCAATGGAAGAAATCCGTTCGTTCAGCGCCGACCTGCACTCGGTCCTGCTGAGCGGCGTGATGTCGTCGAGCTCGGCGGTCCAGGTTGCCCATATCAATAAAAAGGTTGGCTAATCATGGCGATGTCACTCGGCTCTCCCGATGGGGATGAAGACGAAGTGATCGGCACGATCAACACGACGCCGCTGGTCGACGTCATGCTGGTCTTGCTGATCATCTTCCTGATCACGATCCCGGTGGTGACACACACGATTCCAGTGAAGCTGCCGAACGAATTCGACGAACCTTATAAAACCAAGCCAGAAAACATCAACCTGGCGGTGAATAAGCAAGGCGACATGTTCTGGAACGAGCAACTGGTGCCGAATACGACGACTTTGCTGGCCAAGCTGAAGGAAGTGGCGGTAGAAGTGCCACAACCGGAACTGCATATCCGCGGCGACCAGCAAACCAAGTATGAATACATCGGCAAGGTGATCCTGACTGCGCAGCGGGCAGGGATTGCCAAGATCGGGTTCATTACCGAACCGCCTGCGCGTAACTAGCAAGCAGTCTAGCTGCATCGTCTAGGCGACCTCGTCATCCCCGCGAACGCGGGGATCCAGTTTTCGCAGCATGTTGCAACATGGATTCCCGCGTTCGCGGGAATGACGGGGTCGCCGAGACCGGGGCGCATAGCTGGGTCGCCTAGAGACTGGGGACATAGAAGAGGAGTAGTTTATGGGTATGAATGTAGGTTCTTCGGGCGGCAACGCCAATGATCCGGAACCGATGATGGAAATGAACATGACGCCGCTGATCGACGTCATGCTGGTGCTGATCATCATGCTGATCATCACGATTCCGATCCAGAATCATGCGATCAAGCTGAACATGCCGACCGGTAATCCGCCGCCGCCGCTGGCTCTGCCAGTGGTCGATACGGTGGACATCGATCCGACAGGCACAGTGATGTGGAACGGTACGCCGATGGCGAGCCGGGCCGAACTGGAAGATCGCCTGAAGACGGTGGTCGCCGGCGGCAACATCGATGAAGTGCATCTGCGGCCGAACAAGGCGGTGGAGTACAAGTCGGTGGCGGCCGTGATGGCGTCGGCGCAGCGTTTGGGCGTCACCAAGATCGGCATCGTCGGCAATGAGCAGTTCATGGAGTAGCAGATAGTATTTTTTTAATCAGAAAACACCGGCCGCAAGTGGTTTTTTGGCTTATTTTTTAATACCACTTAAAGGCCGGTTGACAGCCGCTTTCTGTCCCCATAAAGTGAATCCAGTTTGTTTCCGCGAATAAAAACAATGCCACTGGCAGATGAAAGCGATGGATGCAACAACATGATTGAATACCTGATAGGCGTCGATGGCGGTGGCACCGGCACCCGTGTGCGCCTGGCGCGCAACACCGGCGACCATGCCGAGAGTGCGCTGCTGGCGACCGGCAGCGGCGGTCCATCCGGGCTAATGCATGGCGTTGAAGCCGCTTGGTCGGCGGTGCTGGAGGCGCTGCAAGCGGCATTCGCCACTGCCGGGCTGGTGCGGCCGGCGCTCGACAAGATGGCCATCGGCCTCGGCCTGGCCGGCGTCAACAACAAGCAATGGGCGGCCGAATTCTCGGCCAGTAATCCAGGCTTCCGTGACACCGCGATCGAAACCGATGCCTTCACCACATTGCTAGGTGCGCACCAGGGCCAGCCCGGCGTGATCATCGCCATCGGCACCGGCAGCGTCGGCGAAGTGCTGACTGCCGGCGGCAAGCGGCGCGAGGTTGGCGGCTGGGGCTTTCCCGCCAGCGATGAAGCCGGCGGCGCCTGGCTTGGCATGCGCGCCATTACCCACGCCCAGCACGTGCTGGACGGGCGCGCCCCCGGCAGCGACTTTGCCAGTGCACTGATCCATTTCTGCGACCGCAGCAACCAGGTCCGCGGCGCGCACTTTGACAGTCATCACGACAGCATGTTCGCCTGGCTGGCCAACGCCAGCCAGACCAGTTATGCGCAGCTGGCGCCGCTGGTGATCCAGCACGCCGCCAGCGATGCCGCGGCAGGCCAGTTGATGCGGGCCGCAGGCGAGGAAGTAGCGCGCATCGCCGCCGCCCTCGATCCGGATGGAGAGTTACCGATTGCACTATGCGGCGGCCTTGCCGCGCATATCCAGCCGTACCTGCCGGAGCCATTGCTGGCGCTGGTAGTCAAGCCGCACGCTGATGCAGCAGCGGGTGCCTTACGCTTAATCGACCAAAGATTAAAAGGGAAGCAAACATGCTAGCTCAGATAGAAAAACTCAAACCGGACGGCGCCAGCGACACGCCTTTGTATCTGCAACTGGTCAACCGCCTGTCGGAGCAGATCAACGGCGGTGTCTGGCAGCCGGATGAAGCGCTGCCTTCCGAGCGCATCCTGGCGGAATCGCTGGAAATTTCACGGGTGACGGCGCGCAAAGCGATCGATGTCTTGTGCGAACGCGGCATGCTGATCAGGAAGCGCGGTTCCGGCACCTACATCACGCCTAAGCTGGAACAGCCTTTGTCGCGCCTCACCAACTTCAGCGAAGAATTGCGGCAGCGCGGCTTCCGGCCAGGTTCGCAATGGCTGTTGCGTGAAACCGGCATTGCCGTCGCCGAGGAAATCCTGGCGCTGGGCCTGTCGCCGAATACCGTGGTGTCGCGCCTCAAGCGCCTGCGTACTGCCGACGATGTGGTGATGGCGATTGAAACCACCACCATCCCAGCCTTGTACCTGCCGGATCCGAAAGCCGTCACCGATTCGCTGTATGTGCACCTGGAGACGCTCGGCGTGGCGCCGGTGCGCGCCCTGCAGCATATCCGCGCCATCAACGCCAGCGCCGACCAGGCCAAGCTGGCCGACATCAAGACCGGCGCCGCCATGCTGCATATCACGCGGGTCGGCTATCTGGAAAACGGCGCGGCGATCGAGCTGTCGCATTCCTATTGCCGGAGCGATTACTACGACTTCGTTGCGGAGTTGCGGCGATGACCGATGGCCGCCACGCAGGCGGCGCATCTGGCCATGGCGGCGTGACGCTGAGAGGCAATATCCTGACGCCGCAAGGCTGGGTCAGCGGCAGCCTGCATTTCGATGGCCGCATCACGGCGATTGACGGCGCGGCGGTCGACCCCGCCGACAATCTTGACCCATACATTCTGCCCGGCTTCATCGATCTGCATGTGCACGGCGGCGGCGGCAAGGACATCATGGATGGCGGCGACGCTGTCGATGTCATCGCCGCCATCCACGCACGGCACGGCACCACCAGCATGCTGGCCACGACCATGACCTCGCCGCTCAGCGACCTGGAGCAGGCGCTGGAAGCCTGCGGCCATGCTTGCCGCGAACGCCGTCCGGGCACCGCGCGGGTGCTGGGCGTGCATCTGGAAGGGCCGTACATCAATCCGGGCAAGCTCGGCGCCCAGCCCGATTTTGCGCAGCCGGCGACCTTGCAGGAAGTGACACGGCTGAGCGCGCTGGCGCCGGTCAAGCTGATTACGGTAGCGCCTGAAATCGCCGGCCACCTGGAAGTGGTGCGCATGCTCAGCGATTCCGGCATGCGGGTGCAGATCGGCCATACCCTGGGCAGTTACGAAGACGGCGTGCAGGCACTGGCGCACGGCGCTTCCGGTTTCACCCATCTGTTCAACGCCATGACCGGCTTCCAGGCGCGCGCGCCGGGCATGGTCGGCGCCGCACTGGCGCATGCGCGCTACTCGGAACTGATTCCCGACCTGCTGCACGTGCATCCGGGCGCGATCAAAGCGGCTTTGCGTTCGATTCCGCGCCTGTACTGCGTGACCGATTCGACCGCCGCCACCGGCATGCCGGACGGCGACTACATGCTGGGACGCCAGCAAGTACATAAATGCATGGGCGGCGTCAGGCTGGCCGACGGCACCCTGGCCGGCAGCACGCTGACCATGGACCAGGCGCTGCGCAACCTGGTCGGCCTCGGCCTCGACCTGGCCGACGCCTCGCGCCGGGTCTCGACCTACGCCGCGGATCATCTCGGCCTGGCGGAACGCGGCCGCCTGGCCAGCGGTTGTCATGCCGATCTGGTGGTGCTGGACCGGAAACTTAATTTAACCAAGGTATATGTAGAGGGAGAGCAGATTGGTCTCACAGATGTTTAGTTCGCTGATGTTGCAAGAAGCGTGTTCGGCCTCCGAGCACGTGGCATTACAGTTGACGCGCGATGGCGACAGCTACGCCGCACTGGCCGCCCGCCTGCGCCAGGCGCAACCGGCCGGCGTGCTGACGGTGGCGCGCGGCAGTTCCGACCATGCCGCCAATTACTGCGCTTACCTGATCATGGCGCGCCTTGGCCGCATTGTCGCTTCGCTACCGATGTCGCTGGTGACGCTGTACAAATCGCCGCTGCTGACGCGCGATGCACTGGCGATTGCCGTGTCGCAGTCCGGCCAGAGTCCGGACGTGATCGAACCGATTCGCTATTTCCGCGAAGGCGGCGCCACTACGGTGGCGTTGGTGAACGATGCGGCATCGCCGCTGGCCGCCAGCGCCGAATGGACGCTGCCGCTGCATGCCGGCCCAGAGCTGAGCGTGGCGGCCACCAAGAGTTTCATCGCCAGCCTGGTGGCGGCGGCACGGCTGGTAGGACATTGGCAGGGCGACGCCGAGTTCCTGGCGCAGATCGAAGCCTTGCCAGAAGCCTTGCAAAAGGCCACCGAAGTCGACTGGTCGGCAGCGATCGATGTGCTGGCGCCGGCTTCCCGCATCATGGTGGTCGGCCGCGGCGCCAGCTTCCCGGTGGCGCTGGAAGCGGCGCTGAAGTTCAAGGAAACCTCGGTGCTGCAAGCCGAAGCGTTCAGCGGCGCCGAGATCAAACATGGCCCGATGGCCTTGATCGACGACGGCTATCCTTTGCTGATCTTCGCCACGCGTGGACCGACCCAGGCCAGCCTGCTCAAGCTGGCGGAAGAAATGCGCGGCCGCGGCGCGCGCGTGCTGCTGGCGGCGCCGGCCGATATCAACGAACGCGACCTGACCTTACCGCTGGGGCCGACGCCGGACCTGGATCCGATCGCTGCGATCCAGGCCTTCTATGTGATGGCGGCCAAGCTGTCGATCGCGCGCGGCCTGGATCCGGACCGTCCGCGCCATCTGAGCAAGGTCACCAAGACTTCGTAGGGTGGGCAAGCGAGCTTGCCCACGCGTGACGGCAGGTCCACAGGTCACGCGTGGGCACAAAAGCGCGCCCACCCCTACGTCGTCGGCGGATGTAAATAACAAATGCGCGCCGCGCTGGATATCATGGCGGCGCAATGGAGAAGCAAGATGAATGACACAGCCAGCAAGCCCGGCCGCAGCGCGCGTGAAAGCGCCGGGCAACTGATCATGATCCGTTTTCCGGGCACCGTGCTGGATGACGACACCGCGCAGTTCTTGCGCGACAATCATATCCGCGCAGTCTGCCTGTTCCGCCAGAACATGGTCGACGCCGCGCAGCTGAGCAAGCTGACCGCTGACCTGCGCGCCGTGATGGGTCCGCATGCGCTGATCGGCATCGACCAGGAAGGCGGCGCAGTGGTGCGCGCGACCTGGCTGCCGGCGCCGCCGGCGGCGATGTCGCTGGGCGCCAGCAATGACCTGGGGCTGGCCTGCGCAGTCGGGGCTGCGGTGGCGCGCGGCATCCGTTCGCTCGGCTTCAACTGGAATTTCGCACCGGTGCTGGACCTCAACAATAATCCCGCCAACCCGGTGATCGGCGAGCGTTCCTTCGGTTCCGATCCGCAGCGCGCCACCGAACTGGCGCTGGCCTGGATGGAAGGCAGCTTGGCGGAAGGCGTGGCTTGCTGCGTCAAACACTTTCCCGGCCACGGCGACACCCACGTCGATTCGCACCGCGACCTGCCCACCGTCGACAAGCCGCGCGACGCGCTGGATGCGCTGGAGCTGGCGCCGTTCAAGGCAGCGCAGCGGGCGCCGGCCATGATGAGCGCGCACATCGTCTATCCGGCGCTGGATGTCGAGCATCCGGCCACCTTATCGCGCAAGATCCTGACCGATCTGCTGCGCACCGAATGGGATTATCGCGGCGTCATCATCACCGACGGCATGGACATGCACGCCATCGCCGGCCGCTACGGCGTCGGCAATGCCGCGGTCCAGGCCCTGGCGGCCGGCGCCGACATGGTCATGGCGCTCGGCAACCGCAACACCCAGGAAGAAACGCTGGCGGCCTTGACGGCGGCGCTGTCCGCAGCCGAGGAGGGCAGCCATCTTGACCACGCCGGCATAACTGCCCGCCTGGCCCGTCTCGATGCCCTGGCGACGGCCTATCCGTGCGCCGCTGATCGCTATCTGACCGAAGCCGAGGACCAGAGCCTGATGGCGGCCGCCTGGCGCCGCGGCCTGACCGTGAGCGGCAATCCGCAGCCGCTGGCGGACGGCGCCAAGGTGCGCCTGCTGGCCTGCGCCAATGCCGCCGGCGACGGCGTTTCCGAAGCCGGCTTGCCGGCCAGCGCGGTGGCTGCCATGCTGGCGCGCCGCTACGATCTCGAGTTGGTGACTTTTGACGATGCTGAAAGTTTCGACTGGAGCACGCTGCCGGCCGACGGCCGCACCGTGATCCTGGCTTCCACCACGCGCGCGCGCTACGGCGCCCGGGCGCGCCAGAGCTGGCGTCCCGATCTACACCTGGCGCTGTGGAATCCGTTCCAGACCCTGGACATCGCCGCGCCGGCGCTGATCAGCTACGGCTTCGCCGATCCCGCGCTGGACGCCGTGGCCGACTGGCTGGCGGGAACCCAGGCCGCGGAAGGCCGGATTCCGCTGGCGTCCGTGGCTAGTATGGTGTTTCGCACATAATGAAACTTCATAAACGGCATCTTTTCGCGCCATGCGTCGTTGCATATCCTCGCGATAGCCGACTATCGCTCCGGTATGCGCCTAGCCTGGCACAAAAATACACCATTTCTGAAGCTCCATTACGTACGAAACACCACACTAGCGATCCTCAATAAATCTCAGGAACCAGAATGGCCTACCAGCTCGATAATCCGGAAGCGATCATCTTACCCACGGCGGCGGTCGACATGCGCATCGAAGAAAAGAAAGAGCACCATCCGGCACTCTGGGTGCCGACCTTGTACTTCGCCGAGGGCTTGCCGTATTTCGTGGTGGCGACCATCGCCGGCCTGATGTACAAGAGCATGGGCATGGGCAACGACCAGATCGCGCTGTGGACCGGCATGCTGGGTTTTGTTTGGGTCTTCAAGCCGCTCTGGAGTCCGTTCCTGGAAGCGGCGCGCAGCAAGAAGGCGATTGTCTTGCTGTTCCAGTTCTTCGGCGGCGCCAGCCTCGGGCTGGTGGCGTTGGCGCTGCACTTGCCGAATTACTTCGCGGTGAGCATTGCCTTGCTGGGGCTGGTGGCGATCTCTTCCGCCACCCACGACATTGCGGCCGACGGCCTGTACATCGCCAGCCTCAGTTCGACCCAGCAAGCCACCTATGCCGGCTGGCAGGGCGGCTTCTACAACGTGGCGCGTTTTTTCTCGCTGGGCGGGCTGGTGGTGCTGGCCGGCTATTTCGAGAAGCGCATGCCGGTGGCGCAAGCCTGGAGCCTGATCTTCGGCATGCTGGGAGTGAGCATGCTGCTGTTGGCGATCTATCATCTGTGGGCCTTGCCGGCGGGGCGCAATCTGCCGCGTCCGGCCGGCGGCAAAGGTGTTATGCGGGGCGTGTGGTTGACCCTGCGCGAAGTGATCATCGATTTCTTCCAGAAACCGGGCATCTGGCTGGCGATCCTGTTCATCATCCTGTTCCGCGCCGGCGAAGGCCAGATCACCACCATCGGTCCGCTGTTCCTGCGCGCGGCGCGGGCGGAGGGTGGCCTCGGGCTGGCCACGGCGGAAGTCGGCGCCGTGTACGGCACGCTGGCGACCGTGGCCTTTATCGGCGGCAGCCTGCTGGGCGGCTATTTCACAGCCTGGCGCGGCTTGAAGCGCAGCATGTTTTTCCTGATCCTGGCGATGAACCTGCCTAACCTGGCTTACTTTTTCCTTAGCACTGCCATGCCCACCAGTCTCAGCGTAATCGGCGCGGCCCTGAGCCTGGAAATGTTCGGCTACGGCTTCGGCTTCATCGGCCTGATCCTGTTCATCATGCAGGAAGTCGCGGTCGGCAAGTATCAGATGGCGCACTATGCGTTGGGCACCGGCATCATGCAGCTGGGCTATGTGCTGTTCAAGATCGTCAGCGGCTCGGTACAGGCCGCCCTCGGCTATCAGCATTTTTTCCTGTGGGTGCTGGTGTCGGCGATTCCGGTGCTGCTGCTGTCGCGCATCGTGCCGATCGGGCGCCATGAAAAGACTGCCGCCGATGCGGCTCAGGCGGCGGCTTAGCGATGAAACATGTTCAACGCGGTTTGCTGGCGCTGCTTGCCGTGCTGGCGGCTCACAGCGCCATGGCCGCTGGAGACGCCATGTTCTTTGACGATTTCCATTATGCCGACACCGCCGCGCTGGTGGCTGGCGGCTGGAAGGTCCGCGACCAGCAAGGCCATCCCGGCATAGAGCACGGACAATGGGGGCCGGACACCGTCAGCCTGGTGGATGATCCGCAAAGCAACGGCCAGCGGCTGTTGCGCCTCAACGCCAGCACCGACGGCACAGCCGCAGGCACGTTCCAGGCTCAGCTGTGCCATCAGCGTAAATATTTCGAAGGCACTTACGCTGCCCGCATACGTTTCAGCGATACCCCGGTGAGCGGGCCGGGCGGCGACCTGGTGGTCGAATCCTTTTACACCTCCAGTCCGCTCAAGCACGATTTCGATCCGCAGTACAGCGAACTGGACTGGGAATACCTGCCCAACGGCGGCTGGGGCAATCCGCACAGCCGCCTGTACAGCGTGTCCTGGCAAACGGTGCAGATGGAGCCCTGGAATGCGTTCAACCAGGTGCATGAAGAACAGCGTGCCCTGGGCGGCTGGCATACCGTGCTGATGCAGGTTGGCGGCGGCAAGATCCGCTACTTCCTGGATGGCGTGCAGCTGGATGAACACGGTGGCCGCAATTACCCGGCGCAGCCGATGTCGATCAATTTCAATTTATGGTTTTCCCCCAGCGGCGTGCTGCCCGACACCAAGGCGCAGCGACGCTACCAGCAAGACCTGGCCTGGGTCATCCATGCCAAAGACCAGCTGCTGTCGCCGGCGCAGGTCGATGCGGCAGTCAGCACTTACCGCCGCGCCGGTGTGCACCATGTGGATACGGTCGCGGCCATGACGCCGCCGTTGCCGTCCAACTGCGATTTTTAAAGCAAGCGAGATCAACAAGAAAGAGACATGATGAAACTGATGCGCTTATCGATGCTGCTGGCAGCGTTGTTGCCTGCGGTGGCCATGGCAGCGCCCTACAAGGTCGTTGCCTACTATCTGCCGTCGCAGCAGCGCCAGTATTCGGCGGCGGATATCGACGCCAGCAAGATGACCCACCTGAATTATGCATTCGCGCTGATCAAGGATGGCGAGATCGCTCCCGACCAGTCCTCCGGCACTGACCAGAGCGCGCGCGATTACATCGTGCTGCGCGGCCTCAAAAGCCGTGCCCCCAAGCTGAAGACCCTGATCTCGGTGGGCGGCTGGGCCGGCTCCAAAGAGTTTTCGGATGTGGCGTTGACGCCGCAGTCGCGCCGCAAATTCGCCGACAGCGTCGTCGCCTTCCTGCGCAACAACGGTTTCGACGGCGTCGACATCGATTGGGAATTCCCGGTGGCCGGTGGCGACGCCGCCAACATCATGCGGCCGGAGGACAAGCAGAACTACACGCTGCTGCTGCAAGCGCTGCGCGAGCGCCTCGACAGCGCCGGCAAGCAGGAACACCGCAGCTACCTGCTGACTGCGGCGATCGGTAATAACCAGGGATTTTTCCAGAACACCGAAATGGCCAAGGTCGCTGCGATCCTCGACTGGGTCAACATCATGACCTACGATTTCAGCGGCTCATGGAGCAAGTTCGCCGGCCATGTGGCGCCTCTGTACAACGACCCGGTGCTGGCGCGGCCCGACGCCAACCCCAAGTTCAATGTCAGCAGCACGGTCGAGATGGCCCTGCAGGCCGGCATCCCGGCGCGCAAGCTGGTGCTGGGCATGCCGTTCTACGGCTACAGCTGGAAACAATGCGCTCCGCAACAGCACGGCCAGCATCAGGACTGCAACGGCAAGGGCCGCGGCGGCGTCGAGCCGGGCGAACTGGATTTCGCCGACATCAGCGCTACACTGGTCAATCGCAACGGTTTCACCCGCTATTGGAACGATGCGGCCAAAGTGCCATATCTGTTCAATCCGGACACCGGCGAATTTGTCAGCTACGACGACGTCGAGTCGCTGGATTATAAAATCAGATACCTGAAGCAGATGGGGCTGGGCGGCGCGATGTTCTGGCAATTGTCTGCCGATCGCAATGCAGTCTTGCTGGACAAGGTCGCGGCCGAATTGCTGCCGTCGAAATGAACTTTCTTGCCCGTCCGGGCAAGTTCTTCCTGCTGTTTACTCCAGATGCCAGCCGCGCGCGTACAGGCAGGACTTCACCATGTCGTCACGCTCGCGGTTGTTGATATCGTATTGCGAGTAGCTGGGCGGGGTATACATGCCAGGGTAGGTGGTGCACCTGGTGTCGCCATTGTCGGTTTTCCTGCAATAGGTATTGCCTGGCGTTTGCATGCCAGGGTTGAACTGGTTCACCACCACGATCGGATAGATGCGCATGGCTTCCTGCTTGCAGGCGAATTCGTCGGGGTAAAGTTCGGTGACGGGCTTGCTCGGGTGGACCCAGGTAGAGGCGCAACCCGACAATACGGCGCCGGCGAGAATAGCGATTGCTGGGAGTAAAACTTTATGCATGGCGGCTCTGGAACGAAGGGGAAACGGTGTTTGTTGAGCAAATAATAACACCCGCTTTGCGCCAGACAAAACAAAGCCGGCTCCGAAGAGCCGGCTTTTGCTTCATGCCGCGTGCCTTACATTACAGTCCCAGGCGCGAGATGAAGGCGTTGGTAAAGCCCAGGGTGCCCGCAGTGCCATAGGTATTGCAGGTCGGCGAAGCCGAACCCGGGGCGCAATCGCGGTCGCGGTCGAAGGACCAGTAATGGATACCGGCCAGGCCGTTCTGCTGCGCAAAGTTGACCAGCGTTGCGACATCGGCGATGGAGAAGGTTTCATTGGCCGAATCGTTACCGCCTATCATAGGCGTCACTTCAATCTGCTTGTACGGCACGCCGTTCTGGTTATGCAGATTGATGGCCGATTGCACCGCTGACGCTCCCATGTCGCAGCCGCCGCTGCTGTTGAGCATGCAGTTGCCGCCGGCCGGGCTGCCGTAGTCCATTGCCATCAGGTTGATGGTGTAGTTGGTCAGGCCGTAAGCCTGGATCGACTGCATCACTTGCACGCCATAGTAGCCGAGGCTAGGCGAAACATTGCCGCCCAGCGTCGCCACCGTGAAACTGAAGCGCAGGTTGGGGTAAGCGGCTTGTGCGTTTTTCACGCGCAGCACCAGGTTGTTGATATCTGCCGTGGTCTGGCCGGCTTCGATATCGAAATCGATGCCGACCAGGTTGGCCGAATAGTAGGTCTGGATGAATTTCTTGAAGTCAGCATCGTTGGTGCAAGTGAAGGAACCTGCCGCGCCGCCGGTGGAAACGATGTACTTCTTGCCGGCGTTGACGAAGGCTTGCACATTGGCTGCCGCGAAGGCCGATGCCGAGACGCCGCCCCAGTTTTCGCTACCGCAGGCGCCGGTCGCAAAGGCCCAGGTCAGGGTAGTGAGCTTGGCTGGCATGGCGCTCAGCACGGTTTGCGCGCTGCCGTTGACGGCGGTGCTCATGGCATAGGTATTCCAGTTCAGGTTGATGTTGCCATCTTTGTACGGACTGAAAACGAAGCCGGCCGGTGTGGTGCCGCCGCCTGGAGGAGGAGGCGGTGGTGGTGGCGGCGGAGGCGGTGGGGTAATGACGCCGCCGCAGTTGTCGACGATGGTCCATGGCTGGCCGGTGCCCGAGCCGCCGTTGTTGGTCGAAGGGTTGTTCCCTTGGGTCCACCAGTTGGCTTTGTAGTTGACGCCGTTGTAGCTGACGGTCGCGCCGCCGGTGTACGCCACGCTGGCGTCCCACGCAGCATAGCAGGCAACCGTGGTGGCGGCTTGCGCGCTGGCTGCCAGCAAGGGGCTGGCCTCGGCGCTGCCGGTCACGATGGCGCTGCATGCCAGGCTAAGCACGAGGCCCTGTATGAGTTTCAGTTTCAATTTTCTCTCCTGAGAAGGTTGATCGGGCAGTGTGGAAGAGCAACTGCCGAAAAGCATGTCCAGACTTGTTATGCGATGTGAACCAAAACCGACGCTGTAGCAACTGCCGCCGTCCTGCACCTTGTCTTGCGCGTATTGCAGGCAATGGGCAAGGTCTTATTCGTCTTCGATATTTCCATATGGAAATATCGAATTAAGGGCACTGTAAGAGCCTCAAAAGTGGTTGTCAACATGTATCTAACTGGTATTACTTTGATCTATTTGTGGTCTCATTTTGGTGCGTTCATTGTGGTGTTAACATATTGTTTATATTGATTTTTATGAGAAATGCGGGAGTAATTTTTTGAGAAGTGGACTGGTCGTATCTTTTCGATTCAAGATCGAAAACAGCACTTTTTCAGCTATGGCGCAGGCAAAAAAAGCTTGCCGCAGCGCAGCATGTTTTGCCCCGAGAAACGGCATCTGATGTCGTTGCCGAGCGCGCAGCCATTGCTGCTTTTTGGAGGAGCAGGGCGGCAGCAAGTATAATTCTTGCCTTTTTCATTATTTCCCGGCCTGCCGCGGGAAAGCACGCTATCGCTGGCCGCCGCTCAAGCACTTGCTGGAGGCGGCCAAGTGCTTATCAAAGGAAGTTGTCGCATGAGTTTATTTCGCACCAAAGACCTGGATCAGATGATTCGTTCCAGCCGCACCGATACCGGCCTACAGCGTACGCTGGGGGCCATGGACCTGACCTTGCTAGGAGTCGGTGCGATCGTCGGCACCGGGATTTTCGTCTTGACCGGGACCGGCGCCTTGCTGGCGGGGCCGGGCTTGTCGCTGTCCTTTATTCTGGCCGCTATCGCCTGCGGTTTCGCCGCGCTGTGCTATGCCGAATTCTCGTCCACGGTGCCGGTCTCCGGTTCGATCTATACCTACAGCTATGCCACCATGGGTGAAATCGTGGCCTGGATCATCGGCTGGGACCTGATGCTGGAATACGGCTTGGCGACCTCGGCTGTGTCGGTGGGCTGGTCGGGTTATATGCAATCCTTGCTGTCGGGCTTTGGCATCGGCTTGCCGACCGTGCTGACGGCGGCGCCGGGCGCTGTCCCTGGCGTCACCACCTGGTTCAACCTGCCGGCGTTCTGCATCCTGCTGCTGATCAGCGGCTTGCTGTCGCTGGGCGTGCGCGAATCGGCGCGCGCCAACAACATCATGGTGTTCATCAAGATCGCGGTGGTGCTGCTGTTCATCGTGGTCGGCGTCGGCCACGTGCAGCCGGCCAACTGGCAGCCGTACCTGCCGTTTGGCTATAACGGCGTGTTCAACGCTGCGGCGATCGTGTTCTTTGCTTTCATCGGTTTCGATGCGGTGACTTCGGCGGCCGAGGAGGTCAAGCAGCCGGCGCGCGATTTGCCGATCGGGATCATCGCTTCGCTGGGGATCTGCGCCTTGCTGTATGTGGTGGTGGCGGCGGTGATGACGGGCATCGTGCCGTTCCAGAAGTTTGCGGGGGTCGATCATCCGGTGTCGCTGGCGTTGCAGTATGCGGGGGAGAACTGGGTGGCGGGGTTTGTCGACCTGGGGGCGATCATTGGCATGACGACGGTGATCCTGGTGATGACTTACGGGCAGACGCGGATTCTGTTTGCGATGTCGCGCGATGGTTTGCTGCCGAAGAAGCTGTCCAGCATTCATCCGCGGTTTGCGACGCCTTTCTTTACTACCTGGCTGGTGGGTGTGGTGTTTGCGTTCATTGCTGCGCTGATTCCTTTGAATATCTTGGCTGAGCTGATCAATATCGGGACTTTGATGGCGTTTTCCTTGATCGCGGTGGCGGTGCTGGTGTTGCGGCGGACGCGGCCGGATTTGCCGCGGGCGTTCCGTTGCCCGGGGTGCCGTTCGTGCCGTTGGCGGCGATCGGGTTTTGCGTGTTCTTGATGTTTCATCTGCAGGCGGTGACCTGGATTGCGTTCTTGTGCTGGCTGGCGATCGGTTTCGTGATCTATTTTGGCTACGCCCGCAAGCGCTCGTTGCTTCATCCCACGCCGTAGTCCAATAGGAGGCCGCGGTCACTGATGTATCGCCGGCAGAGTCAAATGGGGTCGGAGTTTTTTTTCGCGGGGTTTGCGAAAATTACTCTGACCCCATTTGACGTTCCACGGAGTACGTGCGGTGGCATTCGCTTTGCGGTTGTCGTTACTTAAAACGTTTGCTACTCCGTGGGAGCTAGCCGGGAGCGGCCCGGCTGCCGCTTACTTTCTTTTGCTTCGCCAAAAGAAAGTAAGCAAAGAAAAGGCGACCGCACAGCCGTTGCCCTCCCTTCGGTCGGGTTCCCAAATGACGCGGGCGCCAGTCGGATGGGACACAAACTCGCTTCGCTCAAACATGTGTCCCATAATTCCCGACTGGCGCCCGCGTCATTTGGCAACGTCAGCATGCGGGGTACGTCAAAAGCAACCGCAACCGCAACCGCAACCGCAACCGCAACCGCAACCGCAACCGCAACCGCAACCGCAACATTAACCCCAACACCAAAAGAAAAAAGCCACCGGCAGTTCGCAATTTTCTGCGAACCACCAGCGGCTTTTTGTTTGCTGCCTGGCCTTACGGTTTTGCTGCTAGGGCGGTGGTTGCCTTTGCTTTTACTTCGTCGCGCGCCATTACCACGCTCAGCTTGCTTGGGTCTATGTGCTTGCGGAAGGCGTCGTTGACCTGCTCTATCGTCAGGGCGCTGATCTTGTCTTCGATCTGTTTGCTCCAGACGAAAGTGCGGTCCAGGTCCAGGTATCTGGTCCAGCCGGCGCTGAGGGCGCTGTCTTGGGAACGGGCGCGCTGGTTTTCCTGCAGGATGCCGGATTTGGCACGTGCCAGTTCGTCGGCGCTGAAGCCTTCTTTCAGTACGCGCGCCAGCTCTTCCTTGACTGCCAGGTCGACTTTCTCCAGGTTTTGCGGAGCAGCGATGGCTTGTACCGAGAAGCGGGCGGCGCGGCTGATGGCGCTGATGTCTACCGAGGAACCGATGCCGTAGGACAGGCCTTCCTTCTGCCGCACGCGGTCCATCAGGCGCGATTTCAGACTGCCGCCGCCGAACAGGTAGTTGGCTACCATCATGGCCGGATAATCGGCGTCGTCGTCGCGCATGTCGAGGTTCTGGCGCGCCACGTAGAAGCCGTTTTCCTTGTCCGGCGAGTTGAGCACTTTCTGCATCGGCGCCACATCGAAGTTATGGCGGATCAGGCGCTGGTAGGGCGCGGCGCTTTTCCAGCCGCCGAACTCGTCCTGCACCACTTTAGTTACCGCGGCGACGTCGAAATCGCCGACGATCGCCAGCTCGCCTTGCGAGGCGCCGTAGAAGTCATGATGGAAAGCCGTGACGTCGGCCAGCTTAGCCGCCTGGATGCTGGCGATCTGCTGGGCAGTCGATTGCGCTGCCAGCCAATGGCCTTGCGGATACAGGTTGAAATGCTCTGCGATGGCTTCCGCTGCCAGCGTGTTCGGCTCGTTGCGCGCAGCTTCCAGTCCGACCAGGGCTTCCTTGCGCAGGCGTTCGAATTCAGTCGCATCGAAACGCGGCTGCTTGAGTACGCTGGCGACCAGTTTCAAGGCCGCCGGCAGGTTGGCGCGGGTAGTCTGGAACTGCGTCAGGCCGCCGCTGATCTTGAGTTTGGAAAACTCGTCGGCCAGCTGTTCGCGCGTCAGCGTGGTAGTGCCGCGCATCAGCATCGCGTCGGCCAGCTCGGACGCCGTCTTCTTGCCGAACAGGCTCTTCTCGTCGCCCCATTTCAAATCGAGATTGACCGAGACGGTTTCACCGCGTGTCTTCTTCGGCAGCAGCGCGACTTTCAATCCGCCTATCTGCGAACGTTGGGTACGGGCATCGATATTCGCTTGCGAGGGATCGAATACTTCACCGTCGGCGATAGCTTGCGCTGGCTTGTATTCTTTCAGGACCTCGGCCACGCTGGGGGCGGCCGGGACGTCGGCGCGCAGCGGCTGGTCTTCCGGCAGGAACAGGCCGACCGTGCGGTTATCGCGCCGGAAGTAGTGCTCCGCAGCTGCCGCTACCTGCGCCGAAGTGACCTTGTTGGAGCGGTCGCGGCCGAGGAACAGCAGGCGCCAGTCGCCCAACGCAATCGTGCTGGACATGGCGACGCCGACACGCTGGTGGTCGTTCAACAGCTTTTCAAAGGCGTTGGCGTTGGCCAGCCGTACGCGTTCCATTTCTTCCGCGGTAGGCGGGGTCTTGGCGAACTGCTCGACGCCGTCGATCAGGGCTTGCCGCACCGGTTCGATCGGCTCGCCTTTCTTGACCACGGCGGCGATGATTTCCAGGCCCGGTGCATAGCCGGTCATTTCATAGTTGAACACCGCGGTGGCCTTGCCGGTTTCCACCAGCGACTTGTGCAGGCGGCCGTTCGGCGTGTCCGCCAGGATCGTGCCGGCATACGATAAAGCGTCGGTGTCGGCATGCAGTTCGCTCGGGATCTTGTAGGCGACCGCGACAATCTGCACGTCGCCCTGGCGCCGGATGGTGACGCTGCGCTCGCCGTCCTGGGTCGGTTCCACGGTCCAGAAATCGCGCATCTTGCGGGTCGGCTTAGGCAGCTTGCCGAAAGCCTGGTTGACCCATGCCAGGGTAGTGGCCGGGTCGAATTTGCCGGCGATCAGCAGCACCGCATTGTCGGGCTGGTAGTAGGTGCGGTAGAAAGCCTGCAGGTTTTCTATCTTGACGTTTTCGATATCGCTGCGGTTACCGATGGTCGGCTTGCCGTAGTTGTGCCAGTCATAGGCGACCCCTTGCAGGCGCTTGATCAGCACGCCGAACGGCGAGTTTTCGCCCTGTTCGTACTCGTTGCGGACCACGGTCATTTCACTGTCCAGGTCCTTGCGAGCGATGAAGGAATGCAGCATGCGGTCCGCTTCCATGTTGATCGCCCACTTCAGGTTGTCGTCGCCGGCCTGGAAGATCTCATAGTAGTTGGTGCGGTCGACATTGGTGGTGCCGTTGAACGACATGCCGCGCTGGCTGAAATCCTTGGGAATCGAAGGGTGGTCCGGCGTACCCTTGAACATCAAGTGTTCCAGCAAATGCGCCATGCCGGTTTCGCCGTAGTTCTCGAAACGCGAGCCGACCAGGTAGGTCATGTTGACGGTGACGGTAGGCTTGGAGGCATCGGGGAAAAGCAGGACTTTGAAGCCGTTGGCAAACTGGTATTCGGTGATGCCTTCGGCGGACGGCCCTTGGGTCACGCCGGCCGGCAATGCGGTGGCGGCTTCCGTGATGCCGGTGAAGCCGATGCTGCAGGCCGCGGCCAGCAAGCAGGACAACACCCGGTTTGACCAGGGGCGCTTACGGAATAAATGCATGAGGTTCCGATCTGTAGTGAGGTGGATGGATAAATATACGCTAAGGATGCAGGTAAGGAAGCTGGATTCGGTGGGTGGCATGAGCGATGCTGCCTGCGGACAGAAAAAGCCTTGTTTATTTTGCCATAGAGGATGAGATATTTGCGGGGCTGGCACAGAAAATCCCGACCGGCGGTTGGTGCACATTAAGCGCGAATGTCCAGCGTCGTCGTAACAAGAGGCCTGCATATTTTGATTGCAAAGCCAAAATTTAAGTACTATTATTGGTCCAACCAATGGACCAATAAGCTGGTTTTGCAGTAAAGGCTGACAGGTCCGCACAAAACAACAAGGAGACAGAAGTAATGAGATTGCAAGGAAAACGCATCCTGCTGACCGCTGCCGGCCAAGGCATAGGCCGTGCTACCGCGCTGATGTTTGCCCGCGAAGGCGGCCAGGTGCTGGCGACGGACATCAATCCCGCCGCCCTGGAAGAAACCGCAGCGCTGGCGCGCGCCGCCGGCAGCTCGCTTGTCACGCGGCAGCTGGATGTCACGGACGTCGCCGCCGTGGCTGCCTTGGCGCAAGCCGAGGCGCCGTTCGACGTGCTGTTCAACTGCGCCGGCTATGTCCACCATGGCAGCATTCTAGATTGCAGCGAGAAGGACTGGGAGTTTTCCTGGAATCTGAATGTGTCATCCATGTACCGCCTGATCCAGGCGCTGCTGCCGGGCATGCTGGCGCAGGGCGGCGGCTCCATCATCAACATGGCCTCCGCTGCCTCCAGCGTCAAGGGCGTGCCTAACCGCTTTGTCTATGGCACCACCAAAGCGGCCGTGATCGGCCTGACCAAGGCAGTCGCCGCCGATTTCGTCGCCCGCGGCATCCGCTGCAATGCGATCTGCCCGGGCACCGTCGAATCGCCCTCGCTGGAAGCGCGCATCACGGAGCAGGCTCAGCTGCAAGGCAAGCCAATCGCTGAAATCCAGGCGGCTTTTGTTGCCCGTCAGCCGATGGGACGGGTCGGCAAGGCAGAGGAAATCGCGGCGCTGGCGCTGTACCTGGCCTCCGACGAATCCTCTTTTACCACCGGCGCCATCCATCTGATCGATGGCGGCTGGTCAAACTAACTTCGATTAACTGCGATTAACCCCGATTCATTCGATTGAAGACGACCCTGATTAACTAGGAACTAGGAAAGCGAAGCCATGAAGTTGTTGAGATACGGCCACAAGGGCCAGGAAAAACCCGGCGTGCTCGATGCACAGGGGTGTGTGCGCGACTTGTCCGGCGTGGTGACGGATATCGCCGGCCATTGGCTGACGCCGCCGGAACTGGATAAATTGCGAGCCCTGGACCTGGACAGCCTGCCGCTGGTCGACGGCACGCCGCAGCAAGGTTTGCGGCTCGGCCCGTGCGTGGGTGCGGTCGGCAAGTTCATCTGCATCGGCTTGAATTATTCCGATCACGCCGCCGAATCGGGCATGGAAGTGCCCAAGGAACCGGTGGTGTTCAACAAGTGGACCAGCGCCATCTGCGGGCCGGACGACGATGTTGAAATCCCGCGTGGCTCGCTCAAGACCGACTGGGAAGTGGAACTGGGCATCGTGATCGGCACCGGCGGCCGTTACATCGAAGAAGCCGACGCCCTCAAGCATGTGGCCGGCTACTGTGTCATCAACGATGTCTCCGAACGCCAATACCAGCTGGAGCTGGGCGGCACCTGGGACAAGGGCAAGGGGTGCGATACCTTCGGCCCGCTCGGCCCATGGCTGGTGACGGCCGATGAAGTGGCCGACCCGCACGCGCTGAACCTGTGGCTGGAAGTGGATGGCCATCGCTATCAGAACGGCAATACCGCAACCATGGTGTTCCGCGTGCCGACGCTGGTTAGTTACCTGAGCCGTTTCATGAGCCTGCAGCCGGGCGATGTGATTTCCACCGGCACACCGCCAGGCGTCGGCCTTGGCCAGAAGCCGCCAGTCTATTTGCGCGCCGGCCAGGAAATGCGGCTGGGCATCGACGGCCTGGGCCAGCAGCGCCAGCGTACTATTTCACTTTGACCGGGAACCGAACCACCATGACCACAATTCGCTCGATACGCGTACTGGATGTGCGTTTCCCGACCTCGCAGATGCTGGACGGCTCGGACGCCATGAATCCCGATCCCGATTATTCCGCTGCCTACGTGATCCTGGAAACCGACCAGCCAGGCCTGCAAGGCCACGGCCTGACCTTCACCATCGGCCGCGGCAATGAAATCTGCTGCGCCGCCATCAAGGCCATGGAGCACCTGGTGGTTGGCCTCGAGCTGGACTGGATCAGCGCCGACATGGGGCGCTTCTGGCGCCACATCACCTCCGATAGCCAGCTGCGCTGGATCGGCCCCGACAAGGGCGCCATCCACCTGGCCACCGGCGCCGTGGTCAATGCGGTCTGGGATCTGTGGGCCAAAGCCGAAGGCAAGCCGCTGTGGCAGCTGGTGACCGACATGTCGCCCGAGGAACTGGTACGCGCCATCGATTTCCGTTACCTGACCGACTGCATCACGCCCGAGGAAGCGCTAGCGCTGCTGCGCGCGCAGGAACCCGGCAAGGCCGAGCGCATCCGCACGCTGCAGCGGGAAGGCTACCCTTGCTATACCACTTCGGCCGGTTGGCTGGGTTATGAAGATGCCAAGTTGCGCCGCCTGTGCCAGGAAGCGGTCGACAGCGGCTTCAACCATATCAAGCTCAAGGTCGGGCGCGACCTGGCCGACGATATCCGCCGCGTCACCATCGCCCGCGAGGTGATTGGCCAGGACCGGCAGCTGATGATCGACGCCAACCAGGTATGGGAAGTCGACCAGGCCATCACCTGGGTCAATCAGCTGGCCTTTGCCAAGCCATGGTTCATCGAAGAGCCGACCAGCCCGGATGACGTCGAAGGACACCGCAAGATCGGCGAAGGCATAGGCGCAGTCAAGATCGCTACCGGTGAAATGTGCCAGAACCGCATCATCTTCAAACAGTTCATCATGCGCGGCGCCATCGACGTGGTGCAGATCGATTCTTGCCGCCTGGGAGGCGTCAATGAAATCCTGGCGGTGCTGCTGATGGCCGCCAAATACAAATTGCCGGTCTGTCCGCATGCCGGCGGCGTCGGCTTGTGCGAGTATGTGCAACATCTGTCGATGATCGACTATGTCTGCATTTCAGGGACCAAGGAAGGGCGGGTCACGGAGTACGTCGATCACCTGCATGAACATTTTGTCGATCCTTGCGTGATCCGCGACGCCAACTATATGCCGCCGACCGCGCCCGGGTTTTCGATTACGATGAAGCCGGAATCGCTGGAAAAATACCAGTTCCGCGGCTGACAGGGAAACATTGCAAGCCTTGACTGCCGGTTGGAATTTGCCGGCAGTTGATCTATAAAGAGTATGTAAAAAAATAAATACAAGAATGGAGATGGCACGGTGGACTTACATTTGGCAGGAAAAGTGGTGATCGTTACCGGCGGCGGCGCCGGCATCGGCGGCGCTATCTCGCTGCAGCTGGCGGCGGAAGGCGCGATTCCCGTGATCCTTGGAAAAAGCCAGCCGGCGCCGGAGTTCAAGACGGCGCTGCTGGCCCTGCAAGACCAGGCGCGCATCATCCAGCTCGACCTGATGGATGACGACAAGTGCCGGCTGGCGGTGGCTCAGACCGTGGAGGAATTCGGTCATCTCGACGGCCTGGTGAACAACGCAGGCATTAATGACAACATCGGCCTCGATGCAGGGCGGGCAGCCTTCGTCGAATCGCTGGAAAAAAATCTGATCCATTACTACACCATGGCGCATTACTGCGTGCCGCACCTGAAAGCCAGCCGCGGCGCCATCGTCAACATCTCTTCCAAGACCGCCGTCACCGGCCAGGGCAACACCAGCGGCTATTGTGCCGCCAAGGGCGGCCAGCTGTCGCTGACGCGTGAATGGGCGGCTGCGCTGGCGAATGACGGCGTGCGGGTGAACGCCTTGATCCCGGCGGAAGTGATGACGCCGCTGTACCGCAACTGGATCGCTAGCTTCGACCATCCGGAGGAAAAGCTGGCCGCCATCACCAGCAAGATCCCGCTCGGCAAGCGTCTGACCACGGCGGAAGAGATTGCCGACACCGCGGTATTCCTGCTGTCGCCACGCGCTTCGCATACCACCGGACAGTGGGTGTACGTGGATGGCGGCTATAGTCATCTGGACCGTGCTTTGACCTGAGCGGGCCCGGCCTGATACGACGCAGCGGGCGGCTTTGCTTGCCGTCCGGCAGATTGATTTAACGTGACCGGCCGCATCGCCGGTTGTGCATCATGAGAGCAACTATGCAGCAATCAGAAAATCCAGGTGAAGAACGGCAGTCCGCGGCAGTGCCGCCGGAGTGCATCATGTCCCTGGAAAACATCACCAAGCGCTTTCCCGGCGTGCTGGCGCTGGACAATTGCCGCTTCGACCTGCAGCGCGGCGAAGTGCATGCGCTGATGGGCGAGAACGGCGCCGGCAAATCGACCTTGATGAAAGTGCTGGCGGGCGTTTATCCGAAGGATAGCGGCGAGATCCGCATCGCCGGGCAGCTGGTGGAAATTCCCACGCCGCGCGCCGCGCAGGCGCTGGGCATCGGCATCATCCATCAGGAATTGAACCTGATGAACCACCTGACCGCAGCGCAGAATATTTTTATCGGCCGCGAACCGCGCGGCCGCCTCGGCATGTTCCTCGACGAAGATGCCTTGAACCGGAAAACCCGCGAAATCTTCGAGCGCATGCGCCTCGATCTCGATCCCGCCACGCTGGTCAGCGAACTGACCGTGGCCAAGCAGCAGATGGTGGAAATCGCCAAAGCCTTGTCCTTTGATTCGCGCGTGCTGATCATGGACGAACCGACCGCGGCGCTCAACAATGCGGAAATCGAAGACCTGTTCCGCATCATCCGCCAGCTGCAATCGCATGGCGTCGGCATCGTCTATATCTCGCACAAGATGGACGAGCTGCGGCAAATCTCCAATCGCGTCACGGTCATGCGTGACGGCCAGTACATTGCCACCGTGCCGACCGCCACCACTTCCATGGAAACCATCATCGGCATGATGGTGGGGCGCCAGATCGACAACAGTGGACCAGACGTGCCTGACACTTCCGGCAATGAAATCGTGCTGGAAGTCAAAGGCCTGCAGCGCGGCGCCTTCATCAAGGATGTGAACTTCACCTTGCGCAAGGGCGAGATCCTGGGGTTTGCCGGCTTGATGGGCGCCGGCCGCACCGAAGTCGCGCGCGCCGTGTTCGGCGCCGACCGCGTCGACGCCGGCGAGATCCTGGTGCATGGCGCCAGGGTCTCGATCAGATCGCCCAAGGATGCGGTAGCGCACGGCATCGGCTATCTGTCGGAAGACCGCAAGCATTTTGGGCTGGCCACCGGGCTGGACGTCAAGACCAACGTCGCGATGTCGAGCATGAATCAATTTTTGACCCAGGGCTTGTTCCTGGACCAGGCCGCAATCCGCGATACCGCCCAGGGCTATGTGCGCCAACTGAGCATCAAGACCCCTTCGGTCGACCAGCCGGTGCGCCTGCTGTCCGGCGGCAATCAGCAAAAGATCGTGATCGCCAAATGGCTGCTGCGCGACTGCGACATCCTGTTTTTCGACGAACCCACGCGCGGCATCGATATCGGCGCCAAGAGCGAAATCTACAAGCTGCTGAACAGCCTGGCGGAACAGGGCAAGGCGATCGTCATGATTTCCTCGGAGCTGCCGGAAGTGCTGCGCATGAGTCATCGCATCCTGGTCATGTGCGAGGGGCGCATCACCGGCGAACTGTCCGCCGCCGAAGCGTCGCAGGAAAAGATCATGCAACTGGCGACCCTGCGCGAAGACAAACGCGACGACAAACGAGACAACCAGCGCGCAGCCCAGGCCGCCTGACACCCGAATCACTTACATACAATGAAAACCACCATGGCAAATACCCAGAATCCCGTGTCGCAAGCACAGCCCGGCCAGGGCGCGTTTGCGGCTGTCAAGGCCAAGATCTTTCATCCCGCCACCCGGCAGAAACTGCTGGCCTTCGCCAGCCTGCTGGCGTTGATGGTGTTTTTCAGCTTTGCGTCTTCCAATTTCCTTGAGATCGACAATCTGGTCAGCATCCTGCAGTCGACCGCCGTCAACGGCGTGCTGGCGATTGCCTGTACCTTCGTCATCATTACCGCCGGCATCGATCTGTCGGTCGGCACCCTGATGACTTTTTGCGCCGTCATGGCGGGAGTGTTCCTGACCTACATGGGCTTGCCGATCTATATCGGCATCGTTGCCGCCGTCTTCTTCGGCGCCTTGTGCGGGTGGGTGTCCGGTGTGCTGGTAGCCAAGCTCAAGATTCCTCCTTTCATCGCCACGCTGGGCATGATGATGCTGCTCAAAGGTTTGTCGCTGGTGATCTCCGGCACCAAGCCGATCTACTTCAACGATACGCCCGGCTTCTCGGCCATCTCGCAGGATTCCCTGATCGGCAGCCTGATCCCGGTGCTGCCGATTCCCAACGCGGTGCTGATCCTGTTCCTGGTGGCGATCGGCGCCGGCATCATTCTCAACAAGACCATCTTCGGCCGCTATACCTTTGCGCTCGGCAGCAACGAAGAGGCGCTGCGGCTGTCCGGCGTCAATGTCGATTTCTGGAAAGTAGCGATCTATACCTTCAGCGGCGCCATCTGCGGCATTGCTGGCCTGCTGATCGCCTCGCGCCTGAATTCGGCGCAGCCGGCCCTGGGCCAAGGCTATGAGCTGGACGCGATTGCGGCGGTGGTGATCGGCGGCACCTCGCTCTCGGGCGGCACCGGCACCATTCTCGGCACCATCATCGGCGCTTTCATCATGAGCGTGCTGATCAATGGCCTGCGCATGATGTCGGTGGCGCAGGAATGGCAAACCGTGGTGACCGGCGTCATCATCATCCTGGCGGTCTATATGGATATCCTGCGCCGCCGGCGCCAGTGAAAACGGTTTTGAAGAAAAAAGGCATGAACAGATTTTGCACGTGTAGATGAAGTTCCGGGCAAGCGCAGCGAGGCCCGTCATTAATAACCATAAAGGAGACTTGAAATGATAAAGAGAAGAGCAGTCAATATTGCCATCAGCCTGGCGCTTGCACTTGGCTTCAGCGCCACCGCGGTAGCGGACGACGCGGTGTATATCCCGCTGATTTCCAAGGGCTTCCAGCACCAGTTCTGGCAAGCGGTGAAGTCGGGCGCCGAGCAGGCCGCCAAGGATTTCAATGTCAAGGTCTCGTTCGAAGGCCCGGAAACCGAAGCCATGGTCGACAAGCAGATCGATATGCTGTCGGCAGCACTAGCCAAGAAGCCGAAAGCCATCGGCTTCGCTGCGCTGGACAGCAAGGCAGCCTTGCCGTTGCTGAAGAAGGCGCAGGCCGCGCACATTCCTATCGTCGCCTTTGACTCGGGCGTGGACAGCGATATTCCGGTGACCACCGCAGCGACCGACAACAAGGCAGCGGCAGCACTGGCGGCCGACAAAATGGCGGAGCTGATCGGCAAGGAAGGTGAAGTGGCGGTGGTGGCGCATGACCAGACCAGCCGTACCGGCATCGACCGCCGCGAAGGTTTCGTCGAACGCATGAAGGCCTATCCGAAGATCAAGATCGTCAGCGTCCAGTACGGCGCCGGCGACCAGCTGAAATCGACCGAAATCACCAAGTCCATCCTGCAAGCCTATCCGCACCTGAAGGGCGCCTTCGGCACCAATGAAGGCTCGGCCATCGGCGTGCTTAACGGCGTCAAGGAAATGAAGCGCAAACTGGTGATCGTCGGCTTCGATTCCGGCAAGCAGCAGAAAGATGCGATCCGCGACGGCAGCATGGCCGGCGCCATTACGCAAAATCCGGTCGGCATCGGCTACAAGACCGTGGAAGCCGCGGTGAAAGCGCTCAAGGGCGAGAAACTGCCTAAGGTGATCGACACCGGCTTCTACTGGTACGACAAGAGCAACATCAGCGATCCCAAGATCGCGGCAGTGCTGTACGACTGATCTTCCAGGCTCCATTCCGGACCGCTGCCGCCAGCAGGCTGCAGCGGCCGGGTAATCCAGCGCAATAACAGAACCCCGCAGACTCCCGTCACGGGTGCTGCTGGCAGCAGGCGCCATCAGCGCCACTGCCGGTTGCGATCTGCTGCGCGCTCGCAACAGGCTTCTAACGAAGGTTCGACTCTATCTCCGGTGCTGAGAGGAGGGCGGTCGGACAAAATTTAACGATAAAGGGGACTCAACATGAAAAAAACGACATTACAGTGCATGCAAGCGGCAGCAGCCACGATGCTGATCGGCGCCGCCTGCAGCCAAGCGCAGGCGCAGACCAGCGTCACTATCTACGGCCGGGTCGACGCCGGCGTCGATTACCAAAGCAGCGTCGCCCTGAAAGACGCCAACGGCAACCTGACCGGACAGACCGGCAGCAAGCTGGCGGCGTCCGGCAACCAGTGGGGCACCAGCATGATCGGCTTCAAGGGCACGGAAGACCTGGGCGGCGGGCTGAGCGCCTTCTTCCTGCTGGAATCCGGCTTCGACGCCACCAAGGGCACCACCAACGGCAGCGCCTTGTTCAATCGGCGTTCGTATGTCGGCCTGAACGGCAGCGCAGGCTCGATCAAGTTCGGCAAGAACCTGTTCATCGTCAACGACATCTGGTATCTCGATCCGACCGGCCAGCAGTTCATGGGCACTGCCAGCCTGGTCAAGGGCCGCAACTGGCCGGGCGCCAACAATGTCATCGAATACCAGACGCCGACCTGGAGCGGCTTCAATGCCACCGCCCAGACCAGCCTCGGCGAGCAAGCCGGCTCTACCAAAAATGGCCGCAGCGACGGCATCTCGCTGGTGTACA
Source organism: Collimonas pratensis (assembly GCF_001584185.1). Classification (GTDB taxonomy): domain Bacteria; phylum Pseudomonadota; class Gammaproteobacteria; order Burkholderiales; family Burkholderiaceae_D; genus Collimonas; species Collimonas pratensis. The sequence continues at coordinate 1,616,456 of NZ_CP013234.1, forward strand.
CCAATGGCGGCCTTGAGCTGCGCGGGATTTACGACGTGATCCGCGATACCAATGGCCGTTATACCGATGTCTATAGCGCTTCCAAGGACTTGATCGTCGGCGGCACCTATACGATAGACGCGCTGAAACTGTATGCCGGCTATGAAAATATCTCAGCGCCGGACACTGCTGCGCCTACCGATCCGGACAAGCTGAACCACTACTGGATCGGCGTCAACTATACGCTGACGCCGGCCTTGACCCTGATCGGCGGTGCCTTCCACGCCAAGCTCAATCACGATGCCGGCAGCGCCAGCCTGTTCATGGTCGGCACCAACTACAACCTGTCGAAACGTACCTTGCTGTACACGGCAATCGGTACGGTGCGCAACAAGGGCAACGCTAACTTTGGCACCGAGTTCGATAATCCTTTGCCGGGTCATGCGCAAAACGGCGGCTACGCTGGTATCAGCCATACCTTCTAAGTCGCGATAGTTTGTCTCGCCGATCTTGCCGGATCTCCGAGTTGGGGCAGCAGCACGGCATGATGCTGTTGCCTCTTTTTTGTGACGTCCTGTTTCTGGCCCTGGCATGGACGATGCGGATGCTGACGCAATTTTCAAATTGGGGCCATTACAACTCTGGAGACGGGTGTCATGACGAAAAGAAAAGATACAGAATTTCTTCCTGCTGGCTATGGATTGATCAGATTGCATAAAGGCGTGCCGGCCAACCCTGCGCGGCGCAAGCTGCTGGCCAGATGACTGCGCTGGCGGCAGCACCGCTGGTGGTCGCCTGCGGTGGCGGCGATACCGATAGTCCGGCTGCCGCGATTGCCGCCGCTGCTCCCAAGGCCAGTAGCAAGGCCGACCTGCCAGGCATCGCCAGGACCGCACCGATTGCCGCCAATGCCAGCCAGAACCTGTTTTACCAGACTGCCGGAAGCGACTGGGCCAGCACCTGGCTGCCGATCGGCAATGGCCGCGCAGGCGCCATGCTGGCGGGCGGAGTGCTGCTGGAGCAGATGCAATTCAATGAACTGAGCTTGTGGGCTGGCACCAACAATTTTGATGGCGGCGCCTACGACATTTCCGGCTTTGGCAGCTATCAGAATTTCGGCAGCCTGTCGCTGTCCTTTGGCGCCAGCTTGCCGCCGGTGATCACCTCGCCGGATGTCAGCGCCAGCGCCTCCAGTGCAGGCGAGGGCGTCTTGTCCACCGTGGACGGCAATCTCAGCACCAAATGGTGCATCGTCAGCCCGCCGAACCTGGTCACCTGGCAAGCGGCGCTCTCCGCTGCTGCCGTCGTTTCTGCCTATACGCTGACTTCTGCCAACGATGTGCCGGCCAGGGACCCGCTCCAATGGGTAGTATCCGGTTCCAATAACGGCAGCAGCTGGACCGTGCTGGATAGCCAGAATTTCACAGCCACTCCGTTCGCCGGCCGCGGCCAGACCAATAGCTATGCGTTTTCAAACAGCACTGCTTTTCGCTATTACAAGATCGATTTCACCGTGTCGGCAGCCGCGCTCAACGAAGGCCATTTCCAGATTGCGGAAATCGGCCTGAACGGTGTCAACCTGTCGCAAAACCCATCAACGCAGCCGCTGTATGTGTTTTCGCCATCCGGTCACGGCATGGGTGCGCTGACCAGCTCCGGCAGCCAGCGCATCGACAGTTCTGTCGACAGCAATGCAAATACCAAATGGTGCGTGTTCGTGAATCCGGGCGACATCGTGCAATGGCAGATCGATCTCGGCGCGGCGCAAGCCATTTCCAGCTACGCGCTGACCAGCGCCAATGATGTTCCCGCGCGCGATCCGCAAGCCTGGACGCTGGCCGGCTCGAACGATGGCGTCAGCTGGACGCAGATGGACAGCCAGTCGAGCGCGCCGTTCGCCTCGCGCGGGCTGCAGAAAACCTTTGCGCTGGCCGGCTCAACCGGCTATCGCTACTGGCGCTTTAATTTCGACACCTCCAAATGTCCGGCCGATGCGGGTTCCGGCGACCCTAAAACCGGCCACTTCCAGCTGGCAGAGATCGTATTAAGCAGCGCGACATTTACCACCGCGGGTAAAGCCGTCGCCTGCGAATACCAGCGCCGCCTGAATCTGCAAAACGGTCTACAGACCACCAGTTATCTGTACAACGGCAATTACATCATTCGCGAGACCTTTGCCAGCAAGGTCGACAATGTGATCGTCATGCAGCTCCGGTCGGAACACCCGGGCGGCTTGTCCGGCCTGTTGCAGCTGACCTCAGGGCAAAGCGGCGATGCCATAACGGCGCTGGTTTCCGCCGGCGAAGAAAGCCTGTCCTTCAGCAGCAGCCTTGCCAACAATGCTCTCAACTATGCTGCCAAGATACGCTTGATCCGTACCAATGGCAGCGCCGCGCAAAGCGGCGCGGGCATCCAGTTCAGCGCTTGCGACAGCATTCTTCTGCTGCTCGACGCCAGGACCAATTACGCGCCAAGCTATAGCGGCGGCTGGCGCGGCAGCAGCGTTCCGCTCACCGTGGTGAATAGCACCCTGAGCGCGGCCGCGGCGCAATCGTTCGCCGCCATGTATGCCTCGCACTATTCTGATTTCCAGCCGTTGATGACCGCGGTCGACGCCAACTGGGGCAACAGTAGCGCGACATTGACAAGCCTGCCGACCGACCTGCGCCTGAGCGCCTACCAGAGCGCTGCCGGCGGTAAAGATCCGACGCTGGAACAGTCGCGTTTCCACCTGGGCCGCTACCTGCTGGCCAGCTGTTCGCGCAAGGGTGGCTTGCCGGCCAATCTGCAAGGGCTGTGGAACAACTCGAACAACCCGCCATGGTTTAGCGACTATCACAACGACATCAACATCCAGATGTGTTACTGGTCGGCGGAATCGACCGCCTTACCGGATTGCCACCTGCCGTTGTCCGATTTCATCGTCAACCAGGCGCCGGCCCTGCGGGTAGCGACGCAGGCAAACTTTCCCGGCAGTAGCGGCTGGGCTGCACGCACCAGCCAAAGCATCTTCGGCGGCAGCAGCTGGGAGTACTTCACCCCGACCAATGCCTGGTACATGCAGCATATGTGGGAACACTATGCCTTCAGCCAGGACATGAATTATCTGCAGACGGTTGCCTATCCAATGATCAAAGAGGTGGCCCAGTTCTGGACAAGCGGCGGGCAGCTCGTCAAAAATTCGGCAGGCCAGTACCTGGTCGCTGCGAATCCCAAAAATGCGAAAGTAAGCAACTCGGGATCGCCGGAACAGGGGCCGGCGGAAGATGGGGTGATGTTTGGCCAGGAACTGGTGTGGGATGTATTCCAGAATTTCCAGAAAGCTACCAGCGCCTTGACCAATGCCGGCTTGACTCCTGCCGGCGACAGCGCGTTGCTGGCCACGGTGCAAGCCATGCAGGCAAAGCTTGCGCCGAACCTGATCGGCGCCAAAGGACAGTTGCAAGAATTCCAGGAAGACTATGAATCCAACGCGACTTTAGAGGCGAACAAGGGTTTAAGCCTGACCCATCGCCACACCTCGCATCTGATTGCGCTGTATCCAGGCAGTCAGATTACGCCGTCCGCCACGCCTGCCTTGGCGCAAGCGGCCAAGGTTGCGTTGCTGGCGCGCTGCGGCCTGCCGCTGGGAACCGCCTCCGGCCAGGTAGTAGCGGCTGATGTCAGTAGCGACAGCGCCGCCTCGTGGCCCTGGACCTGGCGTTGTGCCTTGTTCGCGCGTCTGGCCGATGCCGAGAACGCGCTGGTGATGATCCAGGGCAGCTTGCAGCGGAACACGATGCCCAACCTGTTCACCGCCATGATGCCGGAGACCTTCCAGATCGACGGCGACCTCGGCATGCCGGGAGCGATGACCGAGATGCTGCTGCAAAGCCATGAAGGCGTGATCGTGCTGTTGCCGGCGTGTCCCGCAGCCTGGCAGGCGGCGGCTCGTTTACCGGCTTGCGCGCCCGGGGCGGCTACAAGGTCAGCTGCGCCTGGAGCAACGGTTCGGTGACTTCGTACAGCATCATTGCCGACAAGGCGCCGAACAAAGCGGCGGTGAAGGTCAAGGTCAACGGCGTGGTGAGCAGTATTGTCCCGGCATGAGTCTGGCAGCAAGAATGGCGGAAAACGCGAACTGATGAAGGGGTTTGAATCCGGATCGGGGTGAGGCGGGGAGCTGCGGCCTCTGCGGCAAGACAAGCTGATTCTGTCTTGTTGCAGAGGCGGACGGGAAGGGAGATCTTCTGTTGCGCTGTGCTTACTCTGTTGGCGGCACATAGCCGGTAGCAGCGTCGGCGCCGTCGCCGAAGAAGTGCTTTTCCATTTGCACCGCCAGGTATTTGCGGGCGCGCACATCGGCCAGGTTCAGGCGGTTTTCGTTGACCAGCATGGTCTGGTGCTTGAGCCAGCCAGCCCAGGCTTCTTTCGAAACGCTCTCATAGATGCGTTTGCCCAGTTCGCCCGGGTACGGAGGGAAGTCGAGGCCCTCGGCTTCTTTGTCGAGCTTGATGCAGTGAATGGTGCGTGCCATGGTTTTTCCTTGTAGATGGTGCGGGCCCGTGCATGGGGCCCGCTGATAAGAGCAATAAGTTAGGGGCAGGTCGGCGCCGGGTCCTGATGTTACAGGGTCTTGATCAGCACCAGCGATTTGCGCTGCCAGTTATACATGTGCTGGCGATCCTTGGGCAGGTCGTCGACCGTGGCGTGGACGAAGCCGCGCCGCAGGAACCAGTGCGAAGTACGGGTGGTCAGCACGAACAGCTTGTTGAAGCCGGCCGCGCGGGCGCGGCTTTCCATGTGTTTCAGGATACGCTCGCCGTCGCCTTGCGCCTGCACTTCCGGATTGACCGTCAGACAAGCCATTTCCGCCATGCGCTCCGACGGGAAGGGATACAGCGCGGCGCAGCCGAAGATCACGCCGTCATGCTCGATCACCGAGAAGTAATGGATCTCGCGCTCGATCAGTTCGCGGCCGCGCTTGACCAGGGTGCCGTCGGCTTCCAGCGGTTCGATCAGTTTCAAGATGCCGCCGACGTCTTCAATCGTGGCTTCGCGCAGGCTTTCCAGGTTTTCGTAGGAAATCATGGTGCCCACGCCATCGTGGGTAAACAATTCCAGCAGCACCGAGCCGTCGGTGGCAAACGGCACCACGTGGGCGCGCGGCACGCCGGCGTTACAGGCCTTGATGGCGTGCTGCAGGTAGAAGGCGGAATCGGCCGGCAGGCAGCCGCTGTCCAGCACGGCTTGCGCCTGGTGCGAAGACAGTTCGCGGATTTCGGTGTCGCCGGCATCTTTCATCAGCGGCGTTTCGCTGATGAAGATCAGTTTTTCGGCACGCAGGGAAATCGCCGCTGCGACAGCCACGTCTTCCATGGTCAGGTTGAACGCCTCGCCGGTCGGCGAGAAGCCTAGCGGCGACAGCAGCACCAGGCCGCCGGCATTCAGGATCGGGTGGATGGTGTCGTAGTCGATCTTGCGCACTACGCCGGTCAGCTGCAGGTCGGCGCCATCGATCACGCCGAGTGGACGGGCGGTGACAAAGTTGCCGGAAATGATACGGATGGCGGCATGCGCCATCGGCGTGTTGGGCAAGCCTTGGCTAAAGGCGGCTTCGATATCCAGGCGCAGTTCGCCGGCCGCTTCCTTGGCGCATTCCAGCGCAGCGATATCGGTGATGCGCAAGCCGTTGTGGAAGCGCGCTTCGACATTGCGCAGCGCCAGCTGTTCTTCCACCTGCGGTCGCGAGCCGTGCACGATAACCACTTTGATGCCAAGCGCATGCAGCAGCGACAGGTCCTGGGCCAGCACCGGCAGCGCGCCGGCGGTCACCAGTTCGCCCGGAAAGGCGACCACGAAGGTCTTGCCGCGGAAGGCATGGATATACGGCGCGACAGAGCGCAGCCATTCTACGAATTCATTGGGGTTTTCCATGCCGCACATTATATACAGGACGTGCTGTCGGCTGCAGGGATTCAACGATTTGCGCACGCTTTTATTGCTGGTAGGGTGGGCACCTGTGCCCACGCAGCGCCGAATGGAATGCCGCCAATAGAGAATTCACGCGTGGGCACGATGTGCCCACCCTACGCGCAGGCCCGAAATACCGTCCGCAATGCGATAATCCGGCCATGATAAATACGATTACAGTGGAATTCGAGCCCGCCGATGTGCAACAGCTGCTACAGCACGCCGAAGCGGCGAGCGAGCATCTGCCTTGCATGGGTGACCAGTTTGTCGCCAAATACTACGACGGCGGTAAAGTGATCACCAAGAATGACTGGCCGGACGTCAGCCAGCTCGACCTGGCCAGGATCCCGCCAGCCCTGTTCATGGTCAACGATTCATTTCTCATGAGCAATGGTATCGCCGCTGAGCAAGCGCTAGCCTGTGTCTACAAGAATGGTCACATCGCATCCGAGCAACAGAACGAAAGCGACGCCTTTGCCCTCGGTTCGGAGGAATTGCCGACCGTGACCAGGATTCTGGCCAGGGATTTTGCCGGCATAGAGACTGCCCAGAAGGTGAGGATCACCTTCCTGCATGACCCGCGCAAGGGGCCGGTGGTCACCTTGGAACTGGTGAATCCGGCAAATGAGGCGCCGGATATCCGGATCGTCAATCGCCGTCCGTAGGGCAGCAATCCTGGCTCATTCCGCCGCCAGCTCCAGGCTGACGATGGTCAATGCACCATCCACTTTATCGACCGCGAATTTCACCTTGTCGCCCACTTTGAACTGCTCCAGCATGGCCGGATCCCCGGCCTTGAACAGCATCGTCATGGCGGGCATGCCGAAGTTGGGGATTTCATCGTGCTTGAGGGTGATCTTGCCGGTGGCCGTATCGACCTTGCGGATTTCGCCTGCGACCATGGGCAGGGCGGTTTCGTCGGCGGGCGTGGTCTGCACTTCGCTGGTCTCGGCCGCGCTTGCCATGCTGCTCAGGGGGATGCCGACGATCAGGGTCGTGAGAATAACGAATATTTGCAGGTATTGCATGGTCTTGATCCTTTCAAACTGAAGTGCGGGTATGTTCAATTTGGCATGTTGACATCATCGATGCCGGGGATGGCTGAGAATACTCTGGCTATGTGGAGCTATATGCGGGCGCCCGGACGCTTATCAAGCGCCGCTTCAGATGCCGATATTCCGCGACCGCACACAAAAAGTACCGGCTTTTTACAGCTCGTTACTAAATATTAAAATGCCATCTTTCTGGAATTCCCGCTCAGTTGGCCGCGGCTTTGGCGGGGTCGGCGATGATTTTCCCAACCATGCCGGCTTCGTAGTGTCCCGGCTCCAGGCAGGCAAAATCCACCGTGCCGGCATGGTCGAACTGCCACACCAGTTCGTCATTCTTGCCGGGTTCGACCGTTACCTGATTGGGATCGTCGTGTTCCATTTCCGGCATCTTGCGCATCAGCGCCGCATGCTCCGCCAACTGCGCGGCGCTGCCGATCACCATTTCATGCTTCAGCTTGCCGCTGTTGCTGACCAGGAAACGTACGGTCTCGCCCTGCTTGACATGGATGTTGGCAGGCGTGAAGCGCATGTTGTCGCCCATGTCGATCTTGACGGTGCGCGTGACATCGACCATCAGGCCGGGCTGTCCGACGGCGGTGCCGCTGTCGGCGTGATGATGGCCGGCGTCGGCATGGGCAGCGCCGGCGATGGCCAGCGTAGCGGACAACAGCAGGGAAACAGTGCGGGAAGTTTTCATGGATAGCTCCTTTGATTGGTAGAAATGCAACATTCTATTAATGCTGATGTGCTGCAGGCTTGACGACATTGACGACAGTTTCCTTGCTTGAGGGTGAGGCGGCTGGCGCGGCCGGACGGGGTGCGCCAGCGCTCGGCAAGTCGGCCGCCGCGCCTTGCCATTCGTAGGCGACGCTGCCGGCAGGGGCGCGGTACCAACCGGGATCGCGGTAATCGTTGCGCGCCAGTCCGGCCCGTACCTTGACCACACTGAACATGCCGCCCATTTCCAGCGAGCCGTAAGGTCCTTGGCCACCCATCATCGGCAAGGTGTTGTCCGGCAGCGGCATTTCCATCTCGCCCATGGAACCGCCTTTGTCGCCCATCACCATGTAGTCCGGGATCAGCTGGCTGATTTTTTTCAGCTCGGATGACTGGTCGACGCCGATCATGGTCGGCACCTCGTGGCCCATGGCGTTCATGGTGTGGTGCGACTTGTGGCAATGCAGGGCCCAGTCGCCCGGCTCGCTGGCGTCGAACTCGATGTCGCGCATCTGGCCGACGGCGATGTCGGCGCTCACCTCCGGCCAGCGTCCCGCCGGCGGGGTCCAGCCGCCGTCGGTGCCGGTCACCACGAATTCATGGCCGTGCAGATGGATCGGATGGTTGGTCATGGTCAGGTTACCGATCCGGATGCGGACCCGGTCATGCTGTCGCACCACCAGCGGATCGATGCCGGGAAAGGCGCGGCTGTTCCAGGTCCACAGGTTGAAATCCGTCATTTGATTGACGCGCGGGGTGGCGGCGCCGGGTTCGATATCGTAGGCATTCAGCAGGAACACGAAATCGCGGTCGACCCGCATGAACGAAGGGTCTTTCGGATGGGTGATCCAGAAGCCCATCATGCCCATCGCCATCTGCACCATTTCATCGGCGTGCGGGTGGTACATGAAAGTGCCGGCGCGCCGTGCCGTGAATTCATAGACGAAGGTCTTGCCGGGCTTGATGCCGGGCTGGGTCAGGCCGGTGACGCCGTCCATGCCGTTCGGCAGGCGCTGGCCGTGCCAGTGCACCGAAGTATGCTCGGGCAGCTTGTTGGTGACGAAAATCCGCACGCGGTCGCCTTCCACCACTTCGATGGTCGGCCCCGGACTCTGGCCGTTGTAACCCCACAGATTGGCCTTCATGCCGGGTGCGATTTCGCGCAGCACCGGCTCTGCCACCAGATGGAATTCCTTGACACCTTTGTTCATGCGCCAGGGCAGCGTCCAGCCGTTCAGGGTGACCACCGGTTGATAGGGGCGGCCGCTGGCCGGAGTGAGCGGTGGCTGCGTGCCGGCCCGGGTTTGCGTGACTGCTTCGGGCAGGCTGGCGGCGGCGATGCGGCTGACAGCGCCGGCGCTGACCGCCAGTGCGGAACCCTGCAAGAAAGCGCGTCTCGAGATATGGCTCATGCTTATTTTCCTTGTGCGGTAGTGCGCGCCGCGGTTTGCGGCGGCGGATTGAGCGGACCACCCAGCGCCAGCTGCAGGGCGTTGTCCGCCATCCAGAAGTCGCGCTCGGCGTCGATCGCGGCATTCACCGCATTGGCTTGTTCGCGCGCATCGCTGAGCAATTCAAAGACACTGGACAGCATGCCGTTGTAACGCAGCAGATATTCCTCCGAGACGCGCTTGCGCAGCGGCAGCACCTGCTCGCGATAATGGCGCGCCAGGTCATAGGCGCTCTGGTAGCCGGCATACGACACGCGCAACTGCGATTGCGCGTTCAAGGCGGTTTCCGCCAGCCGGTGCGCGGCTTGCATGTAGATCGCCTCGGATTTGGCGACGCGCGCGCCGCCCAGTCGAACAAGGGGATCTCGATACTCACCTGGTAGCCGGTCTCGCGCGAGGCGCCCGGTTCGGAGTTATGTAGATAAGCCAGTTCCAGCACGTTGATGAAGCGCGTGGCGCGATTCAGCCCCAGGGTTTGCTGCAAGCCGTCCACTTCCAGTTTCGCGGCCGCGATGTCAAGCCGCTGGGCCATGGCAAGCTGCTCGCTGTCTTGCAAGGACGGCCTCTGCTTGGGCAGCTCGGGCAGCTGTTGCGGCAGCGCGAATCCGCTTTGCTCGCCGCTCAGGCCGAGCATACGGATCAATTGCTCCCGTGTCGCCACTGCCAGCTGTCGGGAGCGCGCCAGCTGGGTTACTGCGTCGGCGTGAAACGCCTGCTCACGCGCTAGTTCCAGCTGGTTGAAATTGCCGGCTTGCGCCATTTTTTGCGCCAGCGCGCTGCCGGCGGCAGCAGCGCTTTCGACTTGCTCCTGATAGCGCACGCTTTGGCCGGCGGCGACGCTCTGGTAGTAGGCATCGCGGGTGTCCGCGGCAACCTGCAAGATACGGTTGGCGGTGTTCAGCTTACTGACCTGGAACTGTTGCGCTTCGATACGGGCAGTGATCGGCAAGGTCAGCAAGTCCATCACCGCCATGGAAAAACTGCGCTCGATCTTGATGTCGTCGCCGCTGCGCGTGCGGCCGAAGCTGAAGCCGGGATTGGGCAGGCGGCCGGCCTGCACCCAACTGGCTTCGGCGATGCCCAGCGCTTCATAGTCGGCCTGCAGGCCGCGGTTGTTGAGCAGGGCGATCTCTACCGCAGCGTCGACCGTCAGCGGTTTTTGCAGCAGTTGCTGCACTAGCTGACGGCTGGCGGCGCGCTCTTCATCGGTGCGCGCACGCGGCGGCGTCTGCCCCAAACCTGGCTTGGCGAGCGCGGCAGTGTCGCCGAAACCCTGGTCAGGGCTCAGGCTGGCGCAGCCGGCCAGGACGGCCAGCAGCGCGGCAGGCAGCATGCGCCTGCGTAAGAAAATGAACATGGCATCCTCGATAAGGCATCAAATGCAGCGCGATGCACCGGCGTTGGCGAGCGCGCTTACAGGCGCGGACGACGGCTACGGTTTTTGCATCGGCTGTCTGGCAAGCTTGCCGCTACTGAGCGGCGGCAAGAACCTGGAATGACGGCGTCAGGAGAGGAGAGAAGGGGGGCGTTCAGGGTTTTCCGGCGTGTAGCCGACAAAACCGGACAGCGGGAAAAGGAGAGGGTGAATGACAGGTAAAGGCTGCACCGCGGCCAGCGGCGCATTGACCGGCAGTACGCCAACGCAGCAGGCGGCGCAGGAACTGCATGAAGTGGACGACTTGTCGTGCGACGCTGCGTGGCCGGCATCGCCATGCTGGACCTGGCCGGCGTCCTGCGCCTCAGCAGCCATATGCTGATGCGCCATGCCGGCATGATCGGCGACAGCCGCCATCGTCACTGCAGGTTTTCCCGGGCCGCAGAAAACCATCGCCGCCGCCGCGTACCCCTGCAAGGGGATAGCCAGCGCCAGCAGCAGTATCAACAGGTTCTTCAGGCGGGTCAGGGAAAACATGGTTCGGATTCTAGCATCGATCTAGTGTCCTGGGTCAGAGGTTCGTTGAATAAGAAAAGCGATGAAATCGGCGCCAGGCTAGGCGGGTGGCCGCCCCGCACAAAACGGAGCAAGGGTGGGTCCCCTTGCGAGTATTTGCAACGACGCATGGTGTCGATTTCATCGCTTTTCTTCAACGAATTTCTGACTCAGGACACTATGTTTCGCAAGCCCGTCAAGGATCGGGCACTCCGGCCGCGCATCGCCATGGCAGTGGCAAGCCAGCTGTTCCAACGTGCCCTTCATCGCCTGCAGCTCCTTGATCTTGTCGTCCAGTTCGGCGATATGCGTCAGCGCCAGCTGCTTGACCTTGCTGCTCGGGCGCGACTGGTCCAGCCAGAGGCCGATCAGCTCGGCGATCTGCTTCATCGAAAAACCCAGCAGGCGGCCCTGGCGGATGAAGCGCAGCAGGTGCACATCGCGCTCGGCATAAGTGCGGTAGCCGGAATCGCTGCGGCTGGCGGCCGGGATCAGGCCGATTTCTTCGTAGTGGCGGATCATCTTGGCCGAGACGCCGGAAGCGCTGGCGGCGTCGCCGATATTCATGGCCTTAGTTGTCATGCTTGTCATGCGATGTCTCCTTTGTCGGCTGATTGGCGGACAGATGCGCGGCGGGCCGCCAGCGGCGCAGCAGCAGGGCGTTGCTGACCACGCTGACGCTGCTGAAAGCCATGGCGGCGCCGGCCAGCACTGGATTGAGGTAGCCCAGCGCCGCCAGCGGAATGCCGATCAGGTTGTAGACGAATGCCCAGAACAGGTTCTGGCGGATCTTGCTGTAAGTGCGGCGCGAGATATCGATGGCGTCCGCCACCAGCCCCGGATCGCCGCGCATCAGCGTGATGCCGGCCGCCTGCATGGCGACGTCGGTGCCGGTCGCCATGGCGATGCCGACGTCGGCGGCCGCCAGCGCCGGGGCATCGTTGATGCCGTCGCCGACCATCGCCACCACCGCGCCGCCGGCCTTCAGCACGACTATCGCCTTGGCTTTATCGGCCGGCAGGATTTCCGCATGGATCTCGCTGATGCCGAGCTGGCCGCCGACTGCATTGGCGCTGCCGCGGTTATCGCCGCTCAGCATGGCGACCCGGATAGCTTGCTGCTGCAGTTGCCGGACCGCGGCCTTGGCAGCGGGTTTGATTTCATCGCCAAACGTCAGCAGGCCGTTCACTGTGCGCTGTCCATCCGCTCCGCTCGCTAGCCAGGAAATGGTCCGGCCTTCGGTTTCCAGCCGGCGCGCTTCAGTGGCCAGCATGGCTGTATCCGCCCCCAGTTCCTGCATCCAGCGGCTGCTGCCCAGGAAGTATTGCATGTCGCCGATGTTGGCCTGCACACCGCGTCCGGCGACGGTCTGCACCTTGCTGGCAGCCAGCGCTGGCGCGATGCCGGCCTGGCCGGCGGCGGCGATGACGGCGCGCGCCAGCGGGTGTTCGCTGTTGCGTTGCACGGCCGCTGCCAGCGCCAGCAGATCTCTGGCGGCGTCTGTGCCTGGCGCGGCCGGCAGATAGTTGAGCAAGGTAGGATGGCCGACCGTCAGGGTACCGGTCTTGTCGAAAGCGACGACGCTGATGCGGTGGGCGATTTCCAGCGCCTCCGCATCCTTGATCAGGATGCCGTAGCGTGCAGCGATACCGGTGCCGGCCATGATCGCGGTCGGCGTCGCCAGCCCCAGTGCGCAAGGGCAGGCGATCACCAGCACCGCCACGGCATTCAGCAATGCCTGCTGCCAGTCGCCATTGAAGAAACCCCAGCCCAGCAAGGTCAGCAAGGCAATCACCAGCACCACCGGCACGAACACCGCGCTGACCTGGTCCACCAGGCGCTGGATCGGCGCCTTGGCGGCTTGCGCATGCTCCACCATGCGGATGATGCGCGCCAACGTGGTTTCGGCGCCGATGGCGGTCGTCGTGACCAATAACAGGCCGTTGCCGTTGATGGCGCCGGCGGTAATCCGGTCGCCTACTTGTTTTTCCACAGGCAGGCTTTCGCCGGTCAGCAAGGACTCGTCGACCTGGCTGTGGCCTTCCAGCACCACGCCGTCCGCGGCGATGCGTTCGCCGGCGCGCACCACCACCACGTCGCCGAGCTGTAGGGCGGCGATGGCGATCTCGCGGTCGACGCTGTTCGCGCCTTGAGTGCGCCGTACAGTCGCGCGTTCAGGGCGCAGCGCATTCAGGGCGCGGATGGCGTCGGCGGTCTGGCGCTTGGCGCGGGTTTCCAGCCACTTCCCTAACAGCACCAGGGTGATCACCGCTGCCGATGCTTCAAAATACAGGTGGCCCATGGCGGGGGCCGCCAGCAGCAGATACAGCGACAAGCCGTAGGCGGCGCTGGTGCCGAGCGCAACCAGCAAATCCATATTGCCGCTGCCCGCCTTCAGCGCGCGCCAGCCGGCCCGGTAGAAACGAGCGCCGAGCCAGAACTGCACCGGCGTCGCCAGCGCCAGCTGCCACCAGCCGGGCAGGGCGCCGCCGCCAAAGGGCATCAGCAGCATCGGCAGGACTAACGGCAGGGTCAGCAGTCCGGCGGCGGCTACCGGCCACCAGCTTGGCAATCCAGGTTTGCCCTCACCTGATGCAGGGCTGTCCGCTGCAGACGACGGTAGCGATGCTTCATAGCCGGCGGCATGAACCGCCGCAATCAGGCTTTCCAGCGGCACAGCGCCGGCGGTGTTCAGGGTAGCTTTTTCGCTGGCCAGGTTGACCGCCACGCTTTGCACGCCCGGCACCTTGTACAAGGCTTTCTCGACCCGGCTGACGCAGGATGCGCAACTCATGCCGGCGATGTCTAGCGTGACTTCCTGCTGCTTGACCACATAACCGGCTTTTTCCACCGCCGCCACCAGCGGGCCGATGGCGGTGGCGCTGTCGCCCTGCACGGTGGCCAGTTCGGTCGCCAGGTTGACGCTGACATCCTGCACCCCGGCCACCTTGCGCAAGGCCTTTTCGACATGCGAGACGCAGGAGGCGCAGCTCATGCCTTCGATTGCTAACTGGAATTCGGTCAATGCCTGGGTGCTGCCCATGATGTGCTCTGCTTATGGAGTGGGGATAGCTTGATGATGGACCTTCCAATGATGGGAAGGTCAAGCATAATTTTAACAGCCTGCGCTTTTCGCCGTTTTTTGCGCTGAAAAGCGCTAACGCTTATACGCGCCGCGCTATATAGCCGAGGGCGTGGGCAGGTTAGGATTCCCGTCCATAACCCCATTCATCCGTTAACTTGTCAGGAACGCATCATGTCCAAGCCAGCAAATTTCGAGAATTATCATATCCGCAAGTGGTACACCCAGATTGACGACACCCTGGCCAATGAAAACGGCATCCTGGCCGACGGCAAGCCGTTGCGCAAGATCGTCATCGCCGCCGCCATCCACAATCCTTACGCCGGCCGCTTCAGCGACAACCTGGATCTGATCCTGGCGAACTCTCCTGCGCTGGGCCGCGAGTTCGGCCGCCGCATCGTCGCCGCGCTGGGCGGGGAAGAGCTGGAAAGCTACGGCAAGGCCTGCATCGTCGGCATCGCCGGCGAATACGAACACGGCAACGCCTTCCTGACGCCGGCCATGGTGATGCCGATCCGCGAAGCGATCGGCGGCGGCAAAGCCTGGATCCCGTCAGCCGGCAAGCGCGGCGTGCCTGGCACTGAGCTGGATATTCCGCTGGCGCACAAGAATGCCTTGTATGTGCCGTCGCACTACGACACGGTCACCAGCCAGTTCTTCGACGCCCGAATGCGGATGAAGTGGTGGTGGCGTTTGCGGTCGCCACCCGCGGCCGCCTGCATGCGCGCCTGGGCGGTTTGAAAGCCGGTGAAATCGAAGGCAAGAACGGTCTCAACTGATTTTTGCAGGCCGAATCCAGGCTTGACCTTGCTATCGTGGGAAGGTTTATAGTGGCTGCAGTACTGAACCAACCCACGGAGCAAAACATGATTCAATTCACTGTGCAGGACATAACGTGCGGCCATTGCGCCGGCCGCATCAGCAAAGCCATCAGCGGCGTCGATGCCGGCGCCAAGGTGGAGATCAAGATCGACAGCCACACGGTAGCGATTGAGAGCCAGGCCGGCGCCGCCGAGCTGGCGGAGGCCATCAAGGATGCCGGTTATACGCCGCAGTTGCAGGCTTGAGATGGCGCGGCGGCGCTGGCAGGGCAGCTTGCCGCGCCGCCGCTTTTCAGGTGCTTAGCTTGACGCCGGCAATATAGCGATCGATCACCGTCGGCAATACCGTCAGCGGCACGCCGCCGCTTTTCACCAGTGCGTCGTTAAAACCGGCCAGGTCGAAATGGGCGCCCAGTGCCTGTTTCGCGCGGTCGCGCTGATGCAGGATTTCGTTGTGTCCCATCTTGTAGCCGCAAGCCTGTCCAGGCGACACACAATAGCGGTCGACTTCGCTGGTGATGGCAGCGACCCCGCGGCCACAGTTTTCAACCATGAAGCGGATCGCCTGCTGGCGCGTCCATTTCATCGCGTGCAAGCCGGTATCGACCACCAGGCGGCAAGCGCGGAACTGCTGCGCCTGCAGATAACCGATCTGACTGAACGGGTCCTTGGCATAGATGCCGAACTCGTCGACCAGCTGCTCGGCATACAAGGCCCAGCCTTCGATAAAGGCGTTGAAGCCGACCATGGACGTGATCAGCGGCAGGTCCGCATGGTGTTCCGCCAGGTACGCCCCCTGCCAGGTGTGGCCGGGAATGCCTTCGTGCGCGGTGAGCGTGGCGATTTCCGATTTCGGCCAGAGCGTGGTCGATTTCAGGTTGATGTAATAAATCGCTGGCCGCGATCCATCCAGTGCGGCGAAATTCATGTAACCGAGCGGGGCGCCGGCTTCGATATCGGCCGGCACCCGCTTGATGATCAGCGGCGCCTTCAGGCCCAGGTGCGAGATCTCCGGCATCAGCAGGCGCACTGCCGCAATCCGTTCATTGCAATAGGCGATCAGCTGTTCGCGGCCCTGGTCGTCGTCGGCATAGAAACGCTTGGGATCCTTGGACAGCGCCAGCAGGCGCTCGCCCACCGTGCCCTGGCTGATGCCTTGCGCCTTGAGGATGGTGTCGATGCGCGCCTGCAGCGCCTTGTTCTGTTCCAGGCCGATGGCGTGGATTTCGGCGGCGCTGCGGGTGGTGGTGGTGCCCAGTTTCAGCGCCCATTCGTAATACGCGGCGCCGTCCGGCAAACGCTGCACGCCGGCCACATCGGTGGCTTTGGCGGTGGCTTTAGTAAAGCCAGCGATCTGCCGTTCCAGCGCCGGGTACACCTTGTCGTTGACCAGCGCCGTTGCCCGCGTTTCCCAGTCGCCCTCGATGCCGAGCTCGCGCGTGCGGCGGGTGATCGAAGTCACCAGCTTTTGCCTTGCTACTTGCGTGTTGCGATAATTCTGCAGTTGGATCAGCGTGGTATGTGCGATGAAATCCGGCGGCATGATGCCTTTGCCGGCCTGTTCTGCTATGCGCGCGCTTTCCTGGTCGAGCAGGCGCGCCATGGCCGCCACCCGCTCAAGATAAGCCTCGGCGTCGGCGGCGTTGGCGATGTGGTGCTGCGAGTCGAGAAATTCAGGCACCGCGATCAGTGCGCCATCCTGCTGGGTCACCGGGAAAGGATCGGTGCCGCCGTAGAAGCCGCTGGCCGCGCCGCCATAGGAAAAGCGCAGGCCATCCACGCCCTGATTCGCCGCATAGCGCACGCTGTCGTAACGGATTTGCGCATCCGGGCTGAGCCTGGCGCGTTCCACCGTGTGCATGCGCGCCAGCATCGATTTCACCTGGTCGGCCCAGAGCGCGTCGCCGGCCGGGGAGGCATCCTGCAAGCGCGACTTGAGCGCGGCGCGGGCGCCGGAATCGAGCCCTAGCGAAGTCGCCGAAGTCGGCGCCAGGCGCAGGACTTCCTCGGCAAAGTCGGCCAGCATGCCGTTGAATTTCTGGTCGGCCGGGCTGGCGTCCTTGCCCTGGGCGCGGGCGATGCCGGGCAGGGCGGTGACTGCAGCCGCGGAAAGCGCGCTCAACAGCACGTCGCGCCGGCGGCGGGAAAAAGGCGAGGGTGTCTTGTACATGGAATCCTTTGTGTTCTGCGAGAAAAGAATAGCCCCGCCAGTCTATCTCAAGATTGCTCCGCCAGCTTCTTGAGGGCTGCCAGCACATCCGGAAAGTCGCCGGTTACCAGCGGGCCGATTTCAGCGGCGCCCGGCCCGCTGATCTGCGTGCTGTAGATAATCCTGGTGCGGCCGGACGGCAGCGGCTCCAACTTGTGGCTGACCAGTACGCGCGTGTCATCCACCACGGTCTCGTCGATGAAGCTTTGGTTGGGTATGACCTCGGTCAAGGTGCTGGTCAAGGGATCCTGTCCCGGCGGCCGCATCGTGAACGTAGTGCCTGCCACGAACGGACCATGCAATTCGATGCTTTCGATACCGGCGTTCCAGTCCTTCCAGCGCGCGACGTCGGCGAACAGCGCCCACACGCGGGATGGCGCGGCGCTGGTTTCGATGCTTTCTTCATGAGTCCACATAGCTATCTCCATGAGAGGTAAGGTGAATAGATTGCTGACCGTTTGCAATCGCTCATTTTGCCATTGGCCGGATTTTTTCACTGAGGATCTTGTGCTGTGCATCGATCATGGCCAGGTTTGGATCGTGACCGGTCTGCGGTACCGCTACATATTCCTTGTCAGGCGCGACAAGGCCGTCAAAATAACGTTTTGCCACATCGGGCACGGCGACCAGATCTTCCGATCCCTCGATGATATAAACCGGAATATCGAAGCGCATTCCCAGTTTGGGCAAGTCGATGCGGGAAAATATGCCGTCGCCCTTGAGGCCGACGAACTGCAGGTAGGAGTAGTCGTCGGCCTGCTCAAAAAAATCCTGCATCTGTGCAGTGGCATATCCGGGGGCGGGTACCCACCATGCTTTCGGTGCAGCCGCTGAAGTCTTGGCCTCATAGATACGCGTCGCCCGTCGCAAGATGCCGCTGTTGCGTGGGTTTGTCCAAGGCGGCGGGCCGAGCGCTTCAATTGTCGAGACTGTCTTTTGATCGCCTGCAGCGCGCGCCAGGGAAATCAGTTTCGTGTAGCTGGCGTTCTGGTTTTCTCGATAGCTCACGATCTGTCCAGTCCCGACGTAGGCATAAAACAGGTCCGGCCTGGATTTCACCATGTAGATGCCGAGGATCGACCCCCATGATCCGCCCATGAGAATGACTTCGCGCTTACCGAACTGCCTGGTCAGATATTCTGTCAGCTCGATCCCGTCTTGCGCCATGCGTTCGACCGTCAGCACAGATGCAGCCGTTGCCGGGTTGGCGGCGAAGGTCTTGCCGGCGCCGCGCTGATCCCATTGCACCAGCGTGAATTCACTCTGCCAGGCGCCATAAATTGCATCCGCGTAAGGGTTCAGCGAATTTCCGGGACCGCCGTGAAGAAACAGGATCAGCGGGTTGTCACAGCTCGTGCCGCTTATGGTGATCCATTGCTGAATACCGCCGATCAAGACGAATTTTTTTTCATCCAGTTTGATGTTGGATGACGTACAGCTACCGGCGCTTTCCATTTTTGGCGACATTTGCGCAGTATCGCTTTGCGCGATGCCGTACAGCGGTTGCCAGAACAGTAGCGAGGCTAAGCTCAAGGTTGCAAGTTTGCTGATGATGGAGGCGAAGCCGTTGCCTGCATCGAAATACCCTGTAAATGGAAAATACTTTTTCACGCTAACGATCACCGGTAGTCATGCAGCTTGGTGGCATGGATGGAATTGGATTTTTGGACATTATGTGCTTAGCTTGTGAATACATGGCGTAATCGCTTGTAGCAGGGATCAGGCTCGCCATGCTTTCATCTCATTGAACAGGTTTTTTTTTCTGTTGAATATTTGATAGGCCACTAACACCAGCAATATGACCAGGACCGAATTGATAATGATAGGTGGCGATGTTTTTGGTGGGATTACTCTATCAAACACGGTATAGACAGTCACGCAGAGCCAGCTTGCCGCCTTGAGCCATTCGCGTTTCAATAAATGTGTGACGACACAGAAGGCTCCGCCGGCGAGAATGAGTTGCGTAGCCAGGGTAATCGTTTGCATATTGCAGGCTTTCAGTTAATTGACGCAGCTTGGATACGGCGCCGCCTCGCCAGCTACGATCGGGCAAAGCTTGATCGGATTCAGCTGCTTGAATTTCTCCGTCCATTTGCCGACGTCGATGGCAAGCGGGGTGGCGGACGGTGCACCGCGTTCGGCCCATTGGATCGTGTAATAGTCGCTGCTGCCCTTGATCACGGCGATGACCGCCGCTTCGCTGGTTTTTCCTGCCGTGGTAGGAGAGGTGCCGCAGGAGGCGACCAGGACGAAGGCGTCACGGTCGCTGATTTTGTCGATGCCGATTTCCTGGCCGCTGAACGATGTCGGGCAGGCACGCTGGAAACCGGCGGCCATGTTGACGGCGAATGACTGTGGCGTGACCTGCGGATTCTGCGCCAGGTCCTTGACGCCGGTGACGGTGATCATCTGGGTCCATTGGTTGACGTTCTCTTTGTCCAGCACCGCTTCGCGGATATAGTGCGAGCCCTGGGCGTTTTCAAACGCATTCTTGAACCCCGGCGGCGAGGTGACTACCAGCAGCTGGCTGTAAATCGGGGTAATCGTTTTCAATGCAACACCGTGCTGTTGCCCGGCGCTCTTGCCGGTGTCGGCGGCATGGGCAAGCGATATGCATGCGCATGCCGCCAGCAGAAGTCCAGTCTTGTTCATGTTTTCCTCGCAAGGGCTCGGGGCAGGGCGGGATATCCGCTTCCATCAAGCGTTCGGTGCAGGGGCCATGATAGGTCTGATATTTCTAAATTGCAACTTTCAAAAAAATACCCCGCCGGTCAAGGCGGGGCAGTCATGTTGCGTGGTGTAAAACATGGAGGCGCTCAGGCCGCGCAGCCGCTTGCTCTGCTTAAGCCAGCACGCGGCGCAGCCAGTTGCCGATATCGGCGACTTCCTCGGCGCAGACCGAGTGCTGCATCATGTATTCATGCCATTCGACGCTGTAGCCCAGTTGCAGCAGCAAGTCGCGCGACATTTCCGCGCGGTTGACGAGCACCACCGGATCGGCGCGGCCGTGAGCCTGGAAAATCGGCGTGTGCTGGTTGGCGGCGTGGCGTTCGGCGGCGATCTTGTCGTTGAGCGGCAGATAGCCGGACAGGCACATCAGGCCGGCCAGTTTCTGCGGGTAGCGCAAGCCGGTTTGCAAGGTCATGGCGCAGCCTTGTGAAAATCCGGCGAGGACGATCTTGTCGGCCGCGATGCCAAGCGCGATCTGCTCTGCGATCAGGGCTTCGATATCGGCTTGCGACTTGCGCAGGCCGGCTTCATCTTCGCGCCGCACCAGGTCGGTGGTGAGGATGTCGTACCAGGCCGGCATCACGTAGCCGTTGTTGATGGTGACCGGAATCGCCGGCGCGCTCGGGAAGACGAAGCGGATGCCGGGACAGCCGCTCAGGTCCAGTTCCTTGACGATGGGGACGAAATCAGAACCGTCGGCGCCCAGGCCGTGCATCCAGATGACGGCGGCGCTTGGTGTTTCGGAAGTAGATATTTCCAGGGTTTCGAGTGTGCTTGACATGAGTGGGTCCGGATCTAGATTGAAAAATTAACGGGAGAATGAGAATGGCGGTAGCGGCTCAGATCACCATCAGGTCTTTGCCGACGATGATTTCGCCGCTGAATTGCTGGCGTGCTTCGGCCGACCACATGTCATCGGTGATGGCAGGATCGCCGCCGGGCACGAAGTGGCTCAGCACCAGCGTCTTGACGCCGGCGCGCGCCGCCACCAGGCCGACTTGCGCGGTGCTGGTGTGGCTCTTCACCAGATGATCGAGCAGGGTCGGCGCATTGTCGACGGTGCGCATCAGTTTTTCCAGCGCCGGCAGATACATCACTTCGTGCACCAGCACGTCGGCGCCCTTGGCCAGCTGGATCAGGTTGTCGTTGTAGGCGGTATCGCCGGAAAACACCACCGAGCGGTCCTTGCTGTCGAAGCGGTAGGCGAAGGCGGGTTTCAGCGTGTAATGATCGACCAGGGCGGCGGTGACCTTCACCTGGTCGTTTTCCAGCACTACGCGCGGGCCGCTGAATTCATGGGTCTTGATCAGCGGACGCAGCGGAGGCCGGCCTTCTTCCTTGATGCGGACGGCGATGTCGAGCGCGTTCATGCGGACGAAATCGTCCATCATGCGGCGCATGCCGGGCGGGCCGTACATCTGCACCGGCGTTGCCAGGCCGGTGGCCCAGGCCAGCAGCACCAGGTTGCCGAGATCGGCATTGTGGTCGGAGTGCTGGTGGGTCAGGAAGATGTCGCGGATCTGCGGCAGCTTGATGCCGGCCTTGACCAGTTGCTGGGCGACGCCGTTGCCGCAGTCGACTACATAGGGCTGGCCGTCGATCAGCAGGACATTGGCCGGCGCCGCGCGCAGGGCGGACGGCGTCGGGCCGCCCTTGGTGCCGAGCAGGATCAGGCGCGTGCCTTTGCCTTTATCGCCGGCGGCCGTCAGCGCTGCGCTGGTCTGCGCCTGCGCTGGCGTCAGCCACGGCAATGCGGCAGCGCCGCCGGCGGCTAGCGCCAGCTGCATGAATTTTCTGCGCGCGCCTTGCTGTTGCTGCTTGCGAATCATGGTTTTCTCCAGTGTCGCCAGGCGGCGGTGTTATTGCGCAACGTGCTTGAGGCACTGCGACACGATCTCGGCGGCGCCGGCCTTTTGCTGCCAGGCCGCGACCTGGCTGGCGGCGGCCTTGCGCAGACTATCCTGTATCTCTGGCGCCGGCGCCAGGTTGAGCGTCATCTTGTGGCCGCGCATGCGGCTGTAATTCGCTTCGATGCGCTCCTGGATCTTGCTCCAGGAAGCATCCGCGGTGCGTTTGGCGGCCTCGCTCAGCACGGCTTGTTGTTCAGGCTTTAGTTGTTGCCAGACATCCTGGTTGATGACGGTGTAGCTGAGCGGGATGGCGTAGCTGATGGCGCTGAAGTTGCTCAGTTGATCCCACAGACGGTTGCCGGCGCCGCCGTCGCCGGAGGACAGCACGGCGTTCAGTTCGCCGGCCGTCAGCTTGGCCGGCACCGCTGAGAACGGCAGGTTCTCGCTGTGGGCGCCGACCTGCGCGAAGACGGCGCGGCTGTTGTCGTCGTAGGTGCGGATGCGCAGCGCCTGCAGCGCTGCCAGGTCAGTCACTGGTGCAGCCGACCAGATGCCGGACGGCGGCCATGGTGTGACGTACAGCAGGTGGGCATTCAGCTTGCGCAGATGCTGCTCGACCGCCGGCTGGGCGCAGTCGGCGAGCGCCCTGGCCTCGTCGAAGCCGCCGACCGTGAACGGCAGCGAAGACAGCAGGAAGAAGGGATCGCTGGCGCCGGCGATGCCGGCAAACAGCGTCGCCATTTCGACCTTGCCCTCGCTCAGCGCGCTGACCTGGGCGCTGCCTTTGAAAGGGTTTTGCGCTTCCTGCTCGGTGACGATGTTCAACGCATCCGCCGGCAGCGCGGCGGCCAGCTGCCTGACCGTATCGCCGAACTGCAGGTCGGCGGCAGCGGTGACCGAGGTCGCCGGATACTCGTTGATGAGATGCAGGGTTTGCGCCTGCAGTGGCACGCTCAGGCCGAGCGTCAGTAGCGGCAGCAGCAAAAGTAAGGCAGGGTTGAAACGGGGTTTGCTTTGTTTGCTGGATTTGCTGAAAACCGCTGGCAACATGGATGCTGTCCGCTGAAAAGAATTGGGTAAAGAGGGCGCCTAGGCAGGCTTGATTGCCGATTTCGGCCGGAACGCCTTGCACACCGCTTCATTGGTTTCGATATACGGACCGCCGATCAGGTCGATGCAGTAAGGCACGGCGGCGAAGATGCCGGACACTTTCTGCTTGCCGTCGGCATCCTTCAAGCCTTCGAGGGTTTCCTTGATGGCTTTCGGCTGTCCCGGCAGGTTCAGGATCAGGGCCGCATGATCGGCAGTTTCACGGATCACGGCCACTTGCCGCGACAGGATCGCGGTCGGCACGAACTGCAGGCTGATCTGGCGCATCTGTTCGCCAAAGCCAGGCATTTCCTTGGTCGCCACCGCCAGCGTCGCTTCCGGCGTGACGTCGCGCCGCGCCGGGCCGGTGCCGCCGGTAGTCAGCACCAGGTCGCAATGATGCTGGTCTGTCAACTCGATCAGGGTTTGCTCGATCAGCGCGCGCTCATCGGCGATCAGGCGGGTCTCCACCTGCCACGGGCTGGCGAGCGCGGCGGCCAGCCAGTCCTGCAGGGCGGGGATGCCTTGGTCTTGGTAAACCCCGCTGCTGGCGCGGTCGGAAATCGACACCAGGCCGATTTTCAGGCCCGCAGCCAGTGTTGGCGCAGGATTAATTGTGCTCATCTTGCTCGTCGTCGTCTTCGGCGTCGCTATCGTTCTGGTCCTGGTTGCCCGACGATTTTTGCAGCTCTTTCAGCAGCTGGAAAATCTCGCGATACGCTTTCGGCGGCTTGTTCTCGGCCTGCTCCTTGCGCGCGTTGCGGATCATGGTGCGCACATGCTGCACGTCCAGTTCCGGATGATGCGCCAGCAGTTCGGTGAGCGCGCCGTCGTCCTTCAGCAGGCGGTCGCGGTGGCGCTCCAGCGCGTGCATGGCGGCGGTATCGGCTTTCGACAGGCCGCGCCAGCTATCCAGGGTCTTCTGGATTTCGGCGATTTCGTGCGGCTCCAGCGTGCGCATTTTCTTGCCGACGTACTGAGTCTGGCGGCGGCGGCCTTCGTGATCCTTGATCTGCTGGCATTCGAGGATGGCGTCGCGCACATCTTCCGGCATCGGCACCCGCTTGACGCGGTCGCGCGATTCGGCGATCAGTTCTTCGCCGAGCTTCTGCAAGGCGGTCATCTCGCGCTTGAGCTGGGACTTGGAGGGACGGTCGTATTCTTGTTCGAACTCGCTGGACTGAAAGCCGCAGGAGCCCCGATTGGGATTTGGCATGATGTAAAGGGTGCTTCCATACTGTAAACGACTGCTATGATAACCGTTTTATACCTAATTCGAAGAAAACCGACCCATGAGCGACTCCGTATTTACCCATAGTCAAGCCCAATTACAACAGCTGGCGCAGGATGTGTTGCGTTATGCGCGGGAAAAAGGCGCCTCCAACGCCGCGGTTGAAATCAGCGAAGGCAGCGGCTTGTCGGTGGGCGTACGCAAGGGCAGCGTCGAAACGATCGAGCAAAACAAGGACAAGGGCATGGGCGTCACCGTCTATCTGGGCGAGGAGGGCCATACCCGGCGCGGCAATGCCAGCACCTCGGACTTTTCCGCCAAAGCCTTGCAGGACACGGTCGAAGCGGCTTATAACATCGCCCGTTTCACGGCAGAAGACGATTGCGCCGGCTTGCCGGATGTTGATACTTTGGAAATGAATCCGCTGGATCTGCAACTTTGCTCGCCGTGGCTGATTTCGGCCGAAGAAGCCGTGGAACTGGCAAAACGTTGCGAAGCGGCAGCATTTGCCGTCGACAAGCGCATCACCAACAGCGAAGGCGCCGGTGTCTACGCCCAGCAATCGCACTTCGTCAGCGCCAATTCGCGCGGCTTCATGGGCGGCTATCCTTTCTCGCGCCACACCATTTCGGTGGCGCCGATCGCCGGCAAGGGCAGCAAGATGCAGCGCGACGACTGGTATTCCTCGATGCGCGACCCGCAACAATTGGCGAAGCCGGAAGCCATCGGCCGCTACGCCGCTGAGCGTGCCTTGGCGCGCCTGAACGCGCGCCAGCTGGATACACGCAAATGCGCGGTGCTGTTCGAGGCGCCGCTGGCGGCCGGTTTGCTGGGCGCTTTCGTGCAGGCGGTGTCGGGCGGCGCGCTGTACCGCAAATCGTCGTTCCTGCTGGACAGCCTCGGGCAGCAGGCTTTTGCGCCGCATATCCAGATCGTGGAAGATCCGCACGTGATCGGCGCGGTCGGTTCCGCGCCTTTCGACGAAGAGGGCGTCAAGACCCAGCGTCGCGACGTGGTCAAGGATGGCGTGGTGCAGGGCTACTTCCTGTCGACCTATTCGGCGCGCAAGCTGGGCATGAAAACCACCGGTAATTCGGGTGGTTCGCATAACCTCAGCATGACTTCTTCACTGACCAAATCTACCGATGATTTCAAGGCCATGCTGAAGAAGCTCGATACCGGCTTGCTGGTCACCGAGCTGATGGGGCAGGGCACCAACTACGTCACCGGCGATTACTCGCGCGGCGCCTCCGGCTACTGGGTGGAGAAGGGCGTCATCCAGTATCCGGTCGAGGAAATCACGATCGCCGGCAACATGAAAGACATGCTGGCGCAGATCGTCGCCATCGGCGCCGATACTCTTATCCGCGGCACCAAGCAGACGGGTTCGGTGCTGATTGAAAGCATGACTGTCGCCGGTAATTAAACCGCGCTTTTGAAAGCCCCGTCTAGGCGACCCCGGCTACGCGCCTTGGTCATTCCCGCGGACGCGGGAATCCATATTCACTGCCATATTCAGCAACTTGGATTCCCGCGTTCGCGGGAATGACTCCGGATGAATTATCCGCTGCGCTAGCGCACCGAGCGATACAGGCCCTTGCGCCCGCGCTTGCTTAGCACCAGCTGCCACAGCTGCCCCTGGCCGGAACGGAAAAAGCCGGCCGAAGACAGGATGAAGTATTTCCACATGCGGTAGAAGCGCTCGCCGTATTTGTCTTGCAGGGTCGGCCAGGCCTTTTCGAAATTATCCCACCACGCCATCAATGTGCGGTCGTAGTCCTGGCCGAAATTGTGCCAGTCCTGTATCAGGAATTTCCCTTCCAGCGCATAGGTGATTTCCTTGGCCGAGGGCAGGTGGCCGTTCGGGAAAATGTACTTGTCGAGCCAGACGTCGCGCTTTTTCTCGGTCTCGTAATTGCCGATGCTATGCAGCAGGAACAGGCCGTCCGGCTTCAGCAGCCTGGCGACGACGTCGAAGTATTCGTCATAGTTTTTTGCGCCCACATGCTCGAACATGCCGACTGAAACAATCTTGTCGAACTGACCCGTCAACTGGCGGTAGTCGGTCAGTTCGATCTGCACCGGCAGCCCGGCGCAGCGCTGCCGCGCCAGCTTCTGCTGTTCCTTGGAAATCGTGACGCCGACCACGTCCACCTGGTGCTGTTGCGCCGCATGGCGCGCCAGGCCGCCCCAGCCGCAGCCGATATCGAGCAGGCGTTCGCCCGGCTTCAGTTCAAGCTTGCGGCAGATCAGGTCGAGTTTGTGCAGCTGCGCCTGTTCCAGGTTTTCAGCTTTGGGCCAGTAAGCGCAGGAATACATCATGCTGGAATCCAGCATCAGTTCAAACAGGTCGTTGCCAATGTCGTAGTGCTGTTCGCCGACCTGGAAGGCGCGCTTGCGGCTTTGCAGGTTGAAGAATTTCTGGCGCAGGATTTCCAGGAAAAAGCCGATTTTTGCCGGGCCCACCACAGTCTGTTCCAGATCGTGGCTGGTGACCCTGTAGAAGAATTCGTCCAGCTGCTCGCAGTCCCAGTCGCCATCCATATACGATTCGCCGATGCCGAGCTCCCAGGTGGCAAACATCTTTTGGAAGAAGGCCGGATCATGGATCTGCATGTCCCAGGGTTGCTCGCCGTTGAGGCGGATGCCTGCGTGTTCAAACAATTTGTTGATGATTTTCGCGCTATTCGTATCCAGGTTCGCTGGCGTCGGCCGGCCGGCATTCACATTATTCATGCAGTACTTCCCTTTTTTGGTTGGGCTTATTCGTACACGGATGGCATCTTTGTCTGGGACGGCTTTCATGGACGGAAATCCATCATGCAAGCTTGGGATGAAGGGTAGCACCGGTTTGTCGGCTGTGGGTTAAGGAAGTGTTAAGAGCGATCGCAGGGGGCGCGTAAATATAATTCGTCCAAAAAAGCAAGCGCTTGCGCAAGCGCTTGCTTTGCACTAAGATTACTCTCAAATCAGACCGCTAACTGCTATTCCCAGTGAAGGCGGTTTTGGCAAAAAAACATAAACGCCTGGAGACAAAATGAAAATCCCGCACCGCAACGAGGCAATCCAGCCTCGCCATTCATTGTCAAAAAGAATATGTATTGAGCGTTCGTTCACGTCAAATCGACGTTGCGTACTGCCTGTCGCCTGATGGCGTGTCGATGCATGTGCCTTGTTATCCGCGATTTTTTGAGACTGATTATTCGGTCAGCTTGAGGGGCAGCCCATGAAACCAGTATCCGACGCGACGCCTATCCTGGAGATGCGCGCCATCTCCAAGACCTTCAGCGGTTTGCGCGTATTGAAAGAAGTCGACCTGACGGTCTACGCCGGCGAGGTGCATGCCTTGATGGGGGAAAACGGCGCCGGCAAGTCGACCTTGATGAAAGTCCTGTCCGGCGCCCATGCGGCGGATGCCGGCGGCGAAATCCGCATCGACGGCAAGGCGGTGGCCAATTACGGCCCGCGCGCCGCCAAGGAACTGGGCGTGGCCGTGATCTACCAGGAACTGAGCTTGTGTCCGAACCTGAGCGTGGCGGAAAACATCTACCTCGGCCGCGAGTTGAAGCGCGGCTGGACCGTTGACCGCAAGGCGATGGAAGCCGGCTGCGTCGACGTCCTGGTGCGCCTGGGGGCCGACTTCGGGCCGCAGACCAAGGTCAGCAGCCTGTCGATTGCCGAGCGCCAGCTGGTCGAGATTGCCCGCGCCATCCACGCCCATGCGCGCATCCTGGTGATGGACGAGCCGACCACGCCGCTGTCTTCGCGCGAGACTGACCGCTTGTTTGCGCTGATCCGCCAGTTGCGCCAGGAAGGGCTGGCGATCGTCTACATCAGCCATCGCATGGCCGAGATCTATGAGTTGTCGGATCGCGTTTCTGTGCTGCGCGACGGCAAGCATGTCGGCATGCTGGAACGGGCCGATCTTTCTGCCGAGGCGCTGGTGAAGATGATGGTCGGCCGTGACCTTTCCGGTTTTTACAAGAAAGA
This sequence comes from Collimonas pratensis, assembly GCF_001584185.1. Classification (GTDB taxonomy): domain Bacteria; phylum Pseudomonadota; class Gammaproteobacteria; order Burkholderiales; family Burkholderiaceae_D; genus Collimonas; species Collimonas pratensis. Next base: position 1,644,539 of record NZ_CP013234.1, read on the forward strand.
GCACGCACCCTACGATCCTGGCAATGTAGTGATGCGGGTGCGCGACATGGCCGACGGCGGCCGCGTCCGTGGCTGCAGCTTTGACTTGCACGCCGGCGAGGTGCTGGGCATCGCCGGCCTGGTCGGCGCCGGCCGCACCGAATTGGCGCGCCTGATCTTTGGCGCCGATGCGCGCATTTCCGGCACGCTGGAAGTGGCGGGCAAGGCGGTTGCCAGCTTGCGCGGCCCAACCGACGCCATCCGCGCTGGGGTGGTCTACCTGACCGAAGATCGCAAGGCACAAGGACTGTTCCTCGACATGAGTGTGCGCGACAACATCAATGTTTGCGCCTGCGTGCCGGACTCCCGCTATGGCGGCGTGCTGGACCGCCGCCGCGGCGCGCGCCGCTCGGAAGAGGCGATCAAGTCGCTCTCGATCCGGGTAGCGTCCGGCAATGTCAATGTCGGCGCGCTGTCGGGCGGCAACCAGCAAAAAGTGCTGCTGGCGCGCCTGCTGGAAATCAAGCCGCACGTATTGATTCTGGACGAGCCTACGCGCGGTGTCGACATCGGTTCCAAATCGGAGATTTATCGCATCATCAATGACCTGGCCAAGGCCGGCGTCGGGGTGGTGGTGATTTCCAGCGAACTGCCGGAAATCGTCGGCACCTCGGACCGCGTGCTGGTGATGCGGGAAGGCGAACTGGTGGCAGAACTGGGTGGCCATTCAGGACGCGACATCAGCCAGGAAAACATTATCGAACTGGCCACCGGCGCACAGCAAGTAGAGCCGCAAGCGGCTTGAGCAGGCAAAGCGGCAATCATGAATCAGAACAGCAAGGAGACAACTATCATGGAAGCAAGTAGCAGGATCACCGCCGAGACCATCGGCAAGCGCGAGCAGCTGCGCGGTTTGTTGCGCACGGTCGGCATGCTGCCGGTGTTGCTGTTGCTGGTGCTCGGTTTCGCCCTGATGAGCGAAAACTTCTTTACGGTGCAAAACCTGTCGATCATTACCCAGCAGGCTTCGGTGAATATCGTGCTGGCGGCCGGCATGACTTTCGTCATCCTGACCGCCGGCATCGACCTTTCGGTAGGCGCGATCCTGGCGGCTGCCGCAGTGGTGGCGATGCTGGCTTCGCTGTCGCCGCAGTTCGGCATGCTGGGGATTGCCGCCGGCATCGGCTTCGGTCTGTTGCTGGGCCTGGCCAACGGCGCCCTGATCGCCTTCATGCGGCTGCCGCCCTTCATCGTCACGCTCGGCGCCCTGACCGCCATGCGCGGCCTGGCGCGCCTGCTGGCGGACGACAAGACGGTGTTCAACCCGGACTTGCCGTTTGCCTTCATCGGCAACGATTCGCTGCTGGGTGTGCCGTGGCTGGTGATCATCGCGCTGGTGGTGGTGGCGCTGTCCTGGTTCATCCTGCGCCGTACCGTGATCGGCGTGCAGATCTATGCAGTCGGCGGCAATCATGAAGCGGCGCGCCTGTCCGGCATCAAGGTGTGGAAGGTGCTGCTGTTCGTGTATGCGGTATCCGGCCTGCTGGCCGGCCTCGGCGCTGTCATGACGGCCTCACGCCTGTCTGCCGCCAACGGCTTGCAGCTGGGGCAGTCCTATGAACTGGATGCGATCGCTGCGGTGATCCTCGGCGGCACCAGCTTTACCGGCGGCGTCGGCTCTATCGGCGGCACGCTGATCGGCGCCCTGATCATTGCTGTGCTGACCAACGGTCTGGTGCTGCTGGGCGTGTCCGATATCTGGCAATACATCATCAAAGGCATCGTGATCATCGGCGCGGTGGCGCTGGACCGCTACCGGCAGTCGGGTGCGCGCACTTAAACATTGACAGACCACCGGGGGCGTCAGGCTGGTCGCTGTCCCCGGATTTCCCTATGACCGGCAACAGGAGATCAAGCATGATGAAAAAATTCGCTCTAGCCGCAATACTGCCGTTGACGCTGGCTTTGACCGTCTCTGGCGTAGTGCAGGCACGGGAACTGAAAGCGGTAGGCATCACCGTCGGTTCGCTCGGCAACCCGTATTTTGTGACGCTGGCCAATGGCGCCAAGGCCAAGGCGCAGCAGATCAACCCGAACGTCAAGGTCACCGCTGTGTCGGCCGACTACGACCTGAGCAAGCAGTTTACGCAAATCGACAACTTCATTTCAGCCGGGGTCGACCTGATCCTGCTCAACGCCACCGATCCAGTCGCCATTGAACCGGCCATCAAGAAGGCGCAGAAGGCTGGCATCGTGGTGGTGGCGGTGGACGTCGGCGCCAAGGGCGTCGATGCGACGGTGCAGACCGACAATGAACAGGCCGGCCGGCTGGCCTGCAAATACCTGGTCGACAAGCTGGGCGGCAAGGGTAATGTGATCATCCAGAACGGGCCGCAGGTGACCGCCGTGACCGACCGCGTCAAAGGCTGCAAGGCGGTATTTGCCGCTGCGCCTGGCATCAAGGTGTTGTCCGATGACCAGGATGGCAAGGGCTCGCGCGAAGGCGGCCTGAACGTCATGCAGGGTTATTTGACGCGCTTCCCGAAAATCGACGGCCTGTTCACCATCAACGATCCGCAAGCCATCGGCAGCGATCTCGCCGCCAAACAGCTCAAGCGCAGCGGCATCATCATCACCTCAGTCGACGGTGCACCGGATATCGAAGCCGCGCTGAAATCAGGCCCTTCGATCCAGGCTTCGGCCAGCCAGGACCCGTGGGCCCAGGCGCAGGACGCGGTGGCGATCGGCTATGACATCCTGAACGGCAAGCGTCCCGCCAAGCCGGTGGTTTTGCTGGCGCCAGTGCTGATTACTCGTGATAATGTGGCGAGCTACAAGGGCTGGTCCAGCGCGCGTTGAAGTGAAAAGGCGGCTGCCTGAACCAGGTGTCGGCAGCCGCGGATCTAAAAAAGGGAGAGCAATTGGCTACGATGGATGATGTCGCAAGAATCGCGAAGGTATCGACTTCGACGGTCTCGCATGTCTTGAACGGTACCCGCAAGGTGCGGCCGGCGACGGTGCGCGCGGTGGAAGCGGCGATCCAGGAACTGGGCTACATCCCCAACACGCTGGCGCGCTCGCTGGCGCGTTCCACTTCGAATACCATCGGTGTCGCCATTTCCGCGCTCTCCAATCACTATTTCAGCGAAACCGTGCACGCCATTGAAACCGAATGCGCGCGCCACGGCATCATGATGCTGTACGTCGATACCCGCGACGATCCGGAGCAGGAACTGCGCGCGGTCAAGGCGCTGCACCATCGGCGCGTCGACGGCATCCTGTTGGCGCCATCGGCCGATCCGCAGCACCTGGCGCTGGAGTATTTACGCGCCAACGATATTCCTGCGGTGCTGGTCGACCGCCTGGTGGCGCAAGGCTTCGACCAGGTCGGCGTGGAAAACAAGAAGTCCTCGCAGCAGCTGGTCCGCCACCTGATCGAACACGGCCATCGCCGCATCGCCCTGATCGCCGGCAGCGCCGGCCTCACCACCACCGATGAGCGGATCGACGGCTACCGCGCCGCGCTGGCTGCGGCCGGCCTGCCGTTTGACGAAGCACTGCTGGTGAATGGCGAGTCCAGCAGCGAACCGGCGCGTAGCGCCACCCGTCATTTGCTGACGCTGGAGGCGCCGCCGACCGCCATCATGGCGGCCAACAACCTGATGACCATCGGCGCCATGCACGCGCTGCGCGACGCCAGGATCGACGTGCCGGAACAGATTGCGCTGGTCGGCTTCGACGATTTCGACTGGGCCGATTTCTTCGTGCCGCGCCTGACCGTGATGGCGCAGCCGGTCAAGGAGCTCGGCATGCGCGCCGTCAAGCTGCTGCTGAAGCGGATCGAAGAACCGGACGGCAAGAAGCAGACCGTGCGCCTGGCGCCGACGCTGCGGGTCCGCAATTCCTGCGGATGTCTTTGAATAAAACCACTGGAACGCAATCATGATGAGTAGTCCCATCGCACTCGGGATTGATCTCGGCACGTCGGAGCTGAAGGCCGTGCTGTTGGATGAAGGCGGCACGGTGCTGGCGCACGCCGGCGTCAGGCTGGGTATCTCGCGGCCGCAAGCCGGCTGGTCCGAACAGGATCCGGAAAGCTGGTGGCAAGCCTGTCTCTCGGCCTTGCATGAGTTGCGGCAATCGCAGCCGGACGCCTACGCGCGGCTGCGCTGCATCGGCCTGTCCGGGCAGATGCACGGCGCGGTCTTGCTGGACCAGGCGGACCGCGTGTTGCGGCCGGCCATCCTGTGGGACGATTCGCGCGCTATCGTACAGTCGCAATGGCTGCAGCAGCTGCATCCCGAGTTTGCCGCGGTGACCGGCAGCCTGCCGATGGCCGGCTTGACGGCGCCCAAGCTGCTGTGGCTACGGCAGCACGAGCCGCAGGTCTTCAACGAAATTTCCTGCGTCCTCTCGCCCAAGGATTACCTACGCTTGCGCCTCACCGGCGAACGCGTCAGCGATGTTTCCGACGCTGCCGGCACGCTCTGGCTGGATGTCGCCAAACGCGACTGGTATGAGCCGATGGTGCAGGCCTGCGGCTTGCGGCTGCAGCAGTTGCCGCGGCTGGTAGAAGGCTCCGCCGCCTCGGCCGGCTTGAGCGCCGCTGCTGCGCAACAGCTCGGACTGCACGCTGAACTGCTGGTGGCCGGTGGTGGCGGCGATAATCCGGTTTCCGCGGTCGGCATCGGCGCCATCGCCGCTGGCGATGGCTTCATCACGCTGGGCACCAGCGCCGCCATCGTCGCCATCACCGATCACGCCGCCGGCAATCCTGCCAGCGCGGTCCACAGCTTCTGCCATGCGCTGCCGCAGCGCTGGTACACCATGGGGGCGATGCTGGCCGGCGCCAGCTGCCTGCGCTGGGTGACTCAGCTGCTGGGACAGGCGAACGAACAAGCGTTGCTGCAACTGGTGCAGCAACGCTTGCCGCAGACGCAGCCGATTGCTGCCGCCGTTCCCTTGTTCCTGCCGTATCTGGCGGGCGAGCGTACGCCGCATAACGATCCCTTGCTGCGCGGTGGTTTCATGAACCTGGATTACGACAGTTCGCCGGCCATGCTCGGCTATGCAGTGCTGGAAGGCGTCGGCTTCGGCTTGCTGGATGCGCTGCATGCGGTGCAGTCGGCGGGAGCGGCGGTCGGCGCCTGCGCGCTGGTCGGCGGTGGCGCGCGCAGCAACTATTGGGCGCAATTGCTATCCAACCTGCTCGACCGGGAAATTCATACCCTGATAGGTAGTGAGCTGAGCGCTTGCATAGGCGCGGCCAAACTCGGTTTCCTGGCCTATGGGCAGGGCGCTGCTTTGCTGGCGAGCGGCATGCCGGTGAAAGACCGTTTCTTTCCGGTCGCCGCCCAGCAGCCGATGTTGCAAGAACGCTACCGGAAATTCCGCGGATTGTTGGCAGCGGCACAAGCCCTGCACGATTGATTTTTAAATATTTTATAGAGAAAAGGAAGCGCCATGAATCAGCTGGAACAATTGAAGCAATACACCACGGTGGTCGCCGACACCGGCAATTTCAAGCAGCTGGCGCAATTCAAGCCGCGCGATGCCACCACCAATCCTTCGCTGATCTTGAAAGCCGTCCAGCAAGCTGACTATGCACCCTTGCTGGCCGAGACCGTCACCGCCCACGCCGACAGCAAGCTGGAGCAGATTGTCGATCAGGTGCTGGTGCGCTTCGGCCTGGAAATCCTGAAAGTGGTGCCGGGCCGGGTCTCCACCGAAGTCGACGCCCGTCTCAGCTTCGATACTGCCGCCACGGTGGCGCGCGCGCGCCGCATCATGGCGCTGTACGAAGCCGCCGGCATCGGCCGCGAGCGGGTGCTGATCAAGGTAGCTTCGACCTGGGAAGGGATCCAGGCGGCGCGCATCCTGGAACTGGACGGCATCCGCTGCAACCTGACCTTGCTGTTTTCCTTCTGCCAGGCGGTGGCCTGCGGCGACGCCAAGGTGCGCCTGATTTCACCGTTCGTCGGCCGCATCTACGACTGGTACAAGAAATCGGCAGGCGCAGCCTGGGACGAGGCGGCCAACACGCTGGCCAACGATCCTGGCGTCAAGTCGGTGGCGCAGATCTACAGCTACTACAAGCGTTTTGGCATAGAGACTGAAGTGATGGGAGCGAGCTTCCGCAACGTCGGCCAGATTGCGGCGCTGGCCGGATGCGATCTGCTGACTATCAGCCCGGAACTGCTGGCGCAGCTGCAAGCCAGCGATGCCGATTTGCCGCGTGCGCTGGGCAAGGATGGCGCCGCCGGCGCCGATCTGAAGCAGGTCAGCTACAACGAGGCGGAATTTCGCTACGCCCTGAACGACGATGCAATGGCGACGGAAAAACTGGCGGAAGGGATACGCGGTTTCGCAGCCGATGCGATCAAGCTCGACAAGATCATCGAAGGCTTGATCGCTGCCGCCCACAAGTAAGCTGGGGCGCCCGGCGGCGGGCATATCAGCTCGCCGTATCGTCTTTCAGCGCGCGCTGGCGCCAGCGCCAGTTGAGCAGGCCCAGGGCCAGCACGGCATGCAGCAGCGCTATGCCGAGCATGGTCCAGGCGCTGCCGAAATGCAGCGGCATGAAAAATATCGCCAGTCCGTTTAATCCCAGCACGCGCGCCATGAATGGCAGCAAGCCGTTGATCACCGCCAGGTAGAGGATGGTGGTGGCGCCGGCGCGTTTGCCTTTGCGGGAAAAGGCAAAGAACAGATAGACGCAGCAATCGCGCAATAGCATCAGCGCCAGCGTCACGGCCAGCGAGGGGCTGTAGGCGAAGCGCGGCGGCAGCTCGATAGGCGGTATCTGGCCGTTGTTGACCAGGAGCAGCAAGGCAAAGCAGAAACTCAATGCCAGCGTGCTGGGCCAGATCGGCAGGTTGCGCAAGAAGCCTTGCCAATTGCCGGCCTCGATGCGGGCGACGATGCGTTGCCAGAGCGCGATATCGTTTTCTTCTGTGAACAAGGCGGCATAGGTCATCGCCATGGCCAGCAGCAAACCTATCCACAGCAGGCCAGTGCCGTCGGCGAAACCGGCGAGGTAGGCGGCCAGCAGGCAGCAGCCGAGCGGCCAGGCCCAGGGGATAGTGCTGATTTGCAGTGCGCTGTTCATGCTGCGCCACGCTGCGAAGACGGCGAGGGTGGCCAGGAACACCATGCTGCCCAGCAGGAAAGAGGCATAGGCAAAGCCCGTGCCCCACCACTGGATGACGGTGTCGGTGTGGGAACGGAACGGCGGCGCGAACATGACCGCGATCACCACCACCGCCCAGGCGATGCCGCCGCGCTGCACGGCGCGTATGTCGCTGCGCATCAGATGCAGGTTAAGGGCGATGGTGGCGGCGTGCATCAGGATGCCGAGGGCTAACAGCGTCAGTCCGGCGCTCAAGGTCATGCTGCGTCCGCCGGCAATGGCAGTGACTGCGAACACCGCCAGGCAGATCAGTCCGCCATACCAGTTGAAGGCAGTGGCGCCGAACAATTTACCCCAGGTCATGGTCCACGGATCGAGCGCGCTCATGCGCTGCTGGTCCCAGGTCTTGTCGCGGATTTCATCGATCACGGAACTGCTGGCGTTGCGCGTGCCCCACAGGCAGACAATGCCGCCGAATAAAATCAGCGCTACGCTATCGAGCGCCAGGCCGTCGGGAAGATTGGCGGCGGCATAGCTGAGCGTGAAAAACACCAGTCCGAGGATGGCCGGCATGGCGACCAGCCGGTGCAGGGAAAACTGCAACCACAGGTTGCGCTTGAATTCAGGATTGATCACGATGCGCTCCCGCTTTTGCCTGGGTTGCTGGTTTGTCCGTTTTCGTAGCTTGCTACCGAACGCAGATAGGATTGCTGCAGGTTTTCTTTTTGATCGGCGAAACCGCAGACCGGCAGGCCGGCGCCGACCAGGCGCGCCAGCAGGGCGGCCTGGGCGTGCTCGTCGCCGCTGAAGTTGAATTCGGCGCTGCGCTCATCGCTGGCGGTGACTTGCAGCGCCGGTTCCGCGGCCAGCTGTGCCTGCAGCCTGGCGTCTGGCTGGGCCAGCATCAGCCGCAGCGAGCGCGGCGGGGATTGTCCCAGCGCTTGCTGGCTGCCGTTGTGGACCAGGGCGCGGTACTCCAGCACCCGCCCTTCGCGCAGCGCCAGCATATGGCTAGAGTATTCATCCAGCTCGGCCAGGATGTGCGACGACACCAGCAGCGTCATGCCATTGGCCTGCAACTGACGGAACAGCCCCGCCAGGCTGGCGCGGGCTTCTGGGTCGAGGCCGGAGGCGGGCTCGTCCAGCAGCAGGATTTTCGGTCCGTGGATGATGGCTTGGCCGATGGCGACCCGCTGACGCAGGCCGCGCGACAGTTTGTCGCAAGTCTGTTGCAGGCGGTCGCTCAGTCCCAGCTGGCGGGCGGTGGTCTGGATCGCCTGGGCAATCTCCGCTTCCGGCAAGCCTTGCGCTGCCGCGGCATATTCAAAGCATTGGGCCACGGTCAGCGTCTGGTACAAGCCGTAGAAATCGGACAGGTAGCCCATGATCCGATGTACTTCGCGCGGCTGTTCCAGCACGTCCATGCCGGCCACGCTGATGGATCCGGCGAGCGGAGTTTCGAGGCCGGCGATGCAGCGCATCAGCGTGGTTTTGCCGGCGCCGTTGGAGCCGACCAGCGCAGTCACGCTGCCGGCTTCGACTTCCAGGCTGACCTGGTGCAGGGCGCGATGGCCGGGGTAGTCGAAGGTAAGGCCAGAGATTTTTATCATGGGAGCCGATCTTATAGAGACAGTATGGACATGATAGCAATGTAGGGCCTGTCCCCATTTGATTTGGGAGTGCGAACGCGCGGCCGGCGTTACAGGCCTAGGCGCAGCGACGCGCCGTAGCGGTGCTACGGCAAGGAGCTGCAACGACGGCATGTGACGCCGGCAGCCGTTCCCGGAGGGTTCAAGCCAAAACGTGCGCTGGCCGCGTTGCATGGCTTGCTGGGGCTTCAGCCCCAGCTACGCCACGCGCCTTGCCAGCACACGTTTTGGCTTGAACGCATCTCCCAAATCAAATGGGGACAGGCCCTAAGTTGCCAATAATAAAGCAATCCGCCGCCAAAGCGGTAAATTGCGGCCGGCAACGGCCTGTATCAATAGGCGTCCAGCTGTTACCAAATGATTCACCTGCCGCGGCACAGCGCCAACTCCGGTTAAATACGCGTTTTGATCCGAGGAGATTGCAATGCAAGGAAAGCCGCTGTCATCCACCGTGAAGCTTGCTTCGTTGGCCGTCATGGCCGCCCTGAGTCTGGGCCTGGCGAGGCCAGCGCTGGCCTCGCCGGTGATGGACTTCCGCACTGAAGACCTGCTGTCGGTCGCCGACGGCCTGAAGGACGATCTGCACCTGAATCCGAACCAGCAAACCTTGTGGCGTCAGCTGGAAGGCAAGTCGCGCAGCATCATCAGCGAACGCCAAAAGCGGCAGCAGCTGATCCAGGCCAGCATGGCGAACGGCTTGAATAATCCGACGCTGGACCTGCGCCAGCTGTCGGCCGCGATCGACGCCGAGTCGGCTTTGGCGCTGCAGGACGGACGCCAGCTGCGCGAGCTGTGGCTGACCATGAACGATGCGCTCGACGACCAGCAGCGGCAGACCGCAAGAGCTTTCCTGGCGGACCGGCTGCAACGGGTCGACGTCGCGTCTTGCGACCGCAGCTCGGTGGTGCCCAAGGATAAGTCGTCCGACAAGGGACATGGCAAGGGCATGGGTGGCATGGGCGGTGGCGGCGGTATGGGAGGCGGAAGTTCGTCGATGGGCAACGGTTTGTAATGTCACATGAAATCGTTGAATGTAATTCTTTGTGAAGATATTTTTGCGGTCGGCGGCATTTAACAAAAATTTGCAAATTGCCATGCCTTGATTCCCTTGTATCCGGTTTTTCTCCACTAGAATGTTTGCAGCCGCTATGGCGGATGTCTATCAATGCATCGTCGATCTGATCGATGGCTTACTAGTGGATGGTGGAATGCGGTTAAAACGGATTAGTGGTTTGCTGGCGTTGTGCGCGGTAATGGGGTTGACTGCTTGCAGTTCGGTATTGACAGAAGGCAGTTCCGCCGCCGCCGGCGTCGCCGGCACCGCGCTGGCGGGCAAAGTGACCAACAACGCCGCGGTGGCGACCGGCATCGGTCTCGGCGTGCAAGCCGCGGCGCGCGCCGGCTTGCAGTATGAGCAGCGCAAGATACACGGCGAAGAGCAGGACAGTATCGCCAAGGCCGCCGGCGAACTGGCGGTCGGCGCGGTCGGCAAATGGCAGATCAAGCATTCCTTGCCGATCGAAGACAATCTGCGCGGCCGCGTCACGGTCAGCCGCGTCATCAGCACGGAAGGCATGAGCTGCAAGGAAATCGTGTTTTCCGTCGACGGCCTGGTGGACCAGATCAACAAGCCGGACAGCGAATTTTATGTCGCAACCATCTGTCGTGCCGGCCAAGGCTGGAAATGGGCCTCGGCCGAACCGGCTACCGAGCGCTGGGGAGCTTTGCAGTGATGCCGCTGTCACGCTCGCAGCGTGCTGCGATCATCGGCGCGGCAGTGCTGCTGGCTACACTGACGATCAGCGGCTGCAGCAGCATCGGCGGTTTTACCGGCGCTGCCGCCGGCGTCGCCAGCGGCGCCGTCACCTCCAATCCGGCCGTCGGCTACGCCATCGGCATCGGCGTCCAGGCGGCTACCGACGCTACCACCAAATACATTTTCCGCAACTGGCAAAAGGGCGAGCAGGACGAGATCGCTGCCGTGGTCGGCAATCTCGATGTCGGCCACGCCAGCCGCTGGGCGATCGTGCACCAGATCCCTTACGCCAACGAGCATGGAGAAGTGCGGGTGGTGCGCGTGATCGACACGCCGCTGGCCTTGTGCAAGGAAGTCATCATGTCGGTCGACAGTGGCGAGGGCGACCAGCTCAAGCGCGGCTGGTACACCGGCAGCGCCTGCCGCAGCAACGATATCTGGCGCTGGGCAGTGGCTGAGCCGGCGGTGGAGCGCTGGGGCAGCTTGCAATAAGCTGGCGCGGCAGCGATGCCTGGAAAGAATGACCGTCACCTGCATGACAGCTATTCAGATGAAATGTATAGTGTGCTGATTCTTTTCAGGATCAAAAATGACCGCACCTTCAAAAAGCCCGCTGCAGGTTGTGCAGGCCCAGCTTGACGCCTACAACGCTAAAGACATCGAAGCTTTGCTGCTGGCCTATGCGCCGGACGCCGAACAGTACACGCTGCATGGCGCCCTGCTGGCGCGCGGACAGGAACAGATGCGTGAGCGCTTCCTTGTCAGGTTTGGGGAACCGGACCTGCATGCGCGCCTGCTCAATCGCACCGTCATGGCGAACGTTGTAGTTGACTACGAACTGATCACCCGCAATTTTCCTGAAGGCGTCGGCACGGTCGAGATGATCTGTGTGTACGAAGTGGCGGAGGAGCGGATTCGCAAAGCTTCTTTTGCGGTTGGCGCAACCAGGATGAACACTCGTCCGTGAGCCCGGGATAACGCCTTAGCCGGCTGGGCGTTTGCCATCAATACGGAGCAGGAATGCTGAACGGATTAAACCATCTGACGCTGGCGGTAAGCGATCTTTCCCGCAGCGTGCATTTTTACCAGTCCACACTGGGCTTGCGCCTGTATGCCCGCTGGGATCATGGCGCTTATCTGTCGACAGGCGGGCTCTGGCTATGCCTGTCGCACGATCCGCGGCGGACTGACGCCGCTGGCGCTGACTATACTCACTACGCGTTCACGATTGCCGGCAGCGACTTTGCAGATTTTGTGCAGGCGATGCGCAAGGCAGGCGTCGTTGAATGGAAAGATAATCGTAGCGAAGGCGCATCCTTTTACTTTCTCGATCCCGATGGCCACCAGCTGGAAGCCCATGTCGGCGACCTCGCCAGCCGCCTGCAGGCCTGCCGCGACCGGCCCTATGCAGGGATGCAGTTTTTCGATTGATCTGAGAACTGGGGCGAGGAATTGACAGCTACCGGAGAGGCAGCTTACGGCCACCTCGCTCAACTTGCTAAGCCATCAGCCACCTAAATAAGCTTCCAGCACCTTCGGATTATTCAGCAGGTTGCTGCCGCTGTCCGCCAGCACGATCTTGCCGTTCTCCAGCACATAGCCGTGCTGGGCAATCCGCAGCGCCTGGCGGACGTTCTGTTCCACCAGCAGTATGGTCAGCCCGGTGCGGTTGATTTCTTCGACGATGCGGAAGATTTCCTGCACCAGCAAGGGCGCCAGCCCCATCGAGGGTTCGTCCAGCAGCAGCACGCGCGGCTTGGCCATCAGCGCGCGGCCGATCGCCAGCATCTGCTGCTCGCCGCCCGACAGGTTGCCGGCCAGGCCGTCCTTGCGCCGCTGCAGCACCGGGAACAGGGAGTACACCCAGTCCAGATCCTTGGCGATATTTTCCTTGTCCTGGCGGGTATAGGCGCCCAGCGCCAGGTTCTCGGCCACGCTCAGTGTGGTGAGCGTGGCGCGGCCTTCGGCCACCTGCACCACGCCGCTCTGGACGATCTTGTGCGGCGCCAGCCTGGTCAGGTCTTGTTGCCCGAGCAGTACCTGACCGCGCTGCGGCTTCAGTAGACCGGAGATGGCCAGCAGGGTGGTGCTCTTGCCGGCGCCGTTGGCGCCCACCAGAGCGGTGATCTCGCCTTGCTTGAGGTTCAGCTCTATGCCCTTGACGGCTTCGATATGGCCGTAGGAGACCGCCAGGTCCCGTACTTGCAGGATAGGCTCTGGGTGCTTGTTTGCGGTGGCCGTCATTCGCTGTCTTCCTTGCCCAGGTAGGCTTCGATCACTTCCTGGTTGTTCTTGATTTCGTCGGGGCTGCCTTCGGCGATGATGCGGCCGAAATTGAGTACGGCGATGCGGTCGCACAAGCCCATCACGAAGCGCATGTCATGCTCGATCATGAAGATGCTGAAGCCGCGCTGCTTGATGTTCAGGATTTCTTCCATCAGTTCGGTTTTTTCGGCGGGATTCATGCCGGCCACCGGCTCGTCCAGCAACAGCAGCTTGGGCTTGGTTGCCAGTGCGCGGGCGAACTCCAGCTTGCGCTGTTCGCCATAGGACAGGCTGTCGGCCAGCATCTGCGCCTTGTGATCCAGGCGCAGCCAGGACAGCAGTTCCAAGGCCCGCTCGCGCGCCTGTGCTTCGATCTTGCGATAACCGCCCAGGTTCAGCAGCACGCTGCCGAAGCTGTAATCCATGTGGTCGTGCATGCCGACCACGACGTTTTCCAGCAGCGTCATTTCCTTGAACACGCGGATGTTCTGGAAAGTGCGGGCGATGCCGCGCTCGGTGATCTTGTGCGCGGCCACCTTGCCGATATCCTGGCCGTCGAATTCGATGGCGCCGCCGGAGGCGCGCAGCAAGCCGGTGATCAGGTTGAAGACGGTGGTCTTGCCGGCGCCGTTAGGACCGATCAGGCCGAAGATGCCGCCTTGCGGCACGTTGAAGTTGACGTCCTGCAGTACTTGCAGGCCGCCGAAGTTCTTGCTGATGTTCTTGAGTTGCAGCATTAGTTGGATCCTCCAGCTTGCGGCTTGCGCTGAGAGAAAGTTTTAACCCAGTGACGGATCCGGCGCGGATCCCAGATGCCTTTCGGCAGGTACAGGATCACCAGCACCAGGATCAGGCCGTTGACTACCGCGCGGTAGCTGTTGAAGTCGCGCAGCGCTTCCGGCAACAGGGTCAGGATCATGCCGCCCAGCGTCGGGCCGACCAGGCTGCCGGTGCCGCCGAACACCGCCATCGTCAGGATTTCGACCGCGTTTTCGAAAGCATAGTTGCCGGGACCGATGGTGAAGGTGTAGTGGGCGTTGAGGCCGCCGGCGACGCCGGCAATGGCGGCGCCGATGACGAACGCCAGCAGCTTGTAGCCGGCGACGTTGACGCCCATCAGGCGCGCCGCCACTTCATCTTCCTTGATGGCTTCGAAGGCGCGGCCGATCTTGGAGCGCCGCATGCGCGCCAGGATGTAGAGCGTCAGCGCCAGCAGCAGCACGATATGCCACCACTCGGTCTTCAAGGGGATGCCGTTGAGACCGAGCGGGCCGCCGGTGATATCCATGTTGAGCACCACCACCCGCACCACTTCGCCGAAGCCGAGGGTGGCCATCGCCAGGTAGACGCCGGACAGGCGCAGGGTGGGGATGCCGATGATCAGCGCCACCAGCGCCGGCAGCGCGCCGCCGACCGCCAGCGCCACCGGGAACGGCAGGCCGGTCTGCATGCTGATCAGCGAGGCAGCGTAGGCGCCGATGCCCATGAAGGCGGCGTTCGCCAGCGATAGCAGGCCGCACGAGAGGGTGACATAGATCGACAGCGCCAGCATGGCGTTGACGCCGAGGCTGAAGATCACGGTGTTATAGGTCGACCAGAAGCCGTCCCACCAGTCCATGAAACCGCTGCCGGCGATGGTTGTAAACAGTTCGGTCATGTCAGGCCTTCCTTTCCAGCACTTTGCCGAACATGCCGGAAGGCTTGACCAGCAAGATCAGGAACAGCAGGCCGAAGCCGACGGCGTCGCGGAAATCGCTGGAGATATAGGCCACGGTCAGCACTTCAGCGAAGCCGAGGAACAGGCCGGCGATCATGGCGCCGCGGATATCGCCCATGCCGCCCAGGATGATGACGGCGATGCCCTTGTGCAGCATCGGTTGTCCCATGAAAGGGGTGATGGCGTTGAACGACAGGCCGACCAGCACGCCGGCGGCGCCGCCGAGGGCGGCCGCGGCAAACGAGGTCAGGTAGAACAGGCCTTCGACATTGATGCCCAGCAGGTAGGCCGCCTTGGGTGATTCGGCGATGGCGCGCAGCGCGCGTCCCAGCTGGGTGCGGCGCATCACCGCCAGCAGCACCAGCATCAGGATGAAGGAAATCACGACGATGCCGATCTGCACCGCGGTGACGTGCAGGTTGCCCCAGTTATAGCTTTCTTCTGGAATGGTACCGACCGGGAAGCGTTTGTTTTCGGCGCCGAACAAGCCTTGCGCCAGGCTGGTCAGGATGGTGGCGACGCCGATGGTGGCGATCATCGGCGCCAGATGCGGTGCGTTGCGCGCCCGCAGCGGCCGCAGCACCAGACAGTCGACCGCCAGGCCGATCAGGCCGGAGACCAGCATGGCAGCCAGCATCGCCAGCCACAGCGGCAATGCGAAATGTTCAATCAGCAGCAGGGCGGCGTAGCTGCCCAGCATGAAAATGGCGCCGTGCGAAAGATTGATCACGCCCAGCACGCCGAAAACCAGCGTGAAACCCAGCGCAAACAGCGCATAGACGCTGCCCAGCGAGAGGGCGTTGATGAGTTGTTGTTCAAGCATGAGGGTTCTTCTAAAAATCAGCGTAATTGCAGTCAATTGGGGTCAGAGTTTTTTTACGACGGGTTTATCGTCGTAAATTACTCTGACCCCAATTGACGGGTTACGGAGTGCAGTTCGTTGTGCTCGGTGTTATTTAACGTCTTAACGACATTCTTTCTCCGGACACCGTCAATAGGGGGCAGAGTAATTCGTCGCGCTTCGGCGACTCTTAAACTCTGTCCCCTATTGACTAGGTGACTCGGCGACTCGATTATTTCAACAAGATGAACTTACCGCCCTTGGCAATATTCACAATCGCTTCCTGCTGCGCATCGTAGCCGACTTCCTTGCCGGTGACGGCCGGGGCTTTGCGGAAGGCGAACTTGCCGGTGGCGCCTTCAATCGTTACCGACGGCAGGGCTTGCTGCAGGGCGATGCGGTCCTTGTCGATGGCGCCGCTCAGCTTGATCTTTTTCAACGCATCGGCCACCACATGCAGAGCATCGTAGGCTTGCGCCGCAAACTGGTCCGGATCGCTGCCGAATTTGGCCTTGTAGGCGGCGATGAATGCCTTGTTGGCCGGCGTCAGGTTTTCTGGCGACCATGGGCTGCCCATGATGGTGTCGTCGCCGGCGCCTTTGGCTATGTCGAACAGCTTCGGCGAATTCAGGCCGTTGCCGCCGATGAAGGGTTGCTTCATGCCCAGCGCGCGGGTTTGCAGGATGATGTTGGCGGCTTCTTCGGTCAGGCAGGAGCAGACGATGGCGTCCGGATTGGAAGCCTTGATCTTGGTCAGCTGCGCCTTGAAGTCGACGTCGCCCTTGGCATAGGCTTCGGTGGTGGTGACCGGGACTTTCTGGTCAGCCAGGGTGCCCTTGAAGACGTCGTAGCCGCTCTTGGTGAAGGCGTCGTCGTTGCCATAGATGATGGCGACTTTCTTGATGCCGAAATGCTTGACCGCGGCGCGCGTGGTGACCGGCAGGACGTCGGCTTCCATTACGGAGTTACGGAAGGTGAACGGGCCCATGGCAGTGATGCCGTCGGCGGTGTTGCTGGTGCCGAAGGCGACGACCTTGGCGGCATTGGCGATCGGGTCGGCGGCGAAGGCCGAGTTGGACAGGGTCGGGCCGAATACCAGCAGCGCCTTGTCCTTGAAGATCAGTTTCTTGAAGACGTTGATGGCTTCTTCTTTCTTGCCTTGTTCGTCTTCGATGATCAGTTGCAGCTTGTTGCCGTTGACGCCGCCGGCGGCGTTGACTTCATCGGCGGCCAGCGTAAAGCCGTTCTTGATGGCGACGCCGTATTTGGCGGCCGGGCCGGTCAGGGCCGCGGCCAGGCCGAGTTTGACGTCGGCGGCGTGGGCGGCGC
Organism: Collimonas pratensis; assembly: GCF_001584185.1. Classification (GTDB taxonomy): domain Bacteria; phylum Pseudomonadota; class Gammaproteobacteria; order Burkholderiales; family Burkholderiaceae_D; genus Collimonas; species Collimonas pratensis. The sequence goes on from NZ_CP013234.1 coordinate 1,661,204, forward strand.
TGCCCAGGCCGGCGGCCAGCATCAGCAATGGCAGCGTTTTCAATAGGGTTTTGAATTGCATGGTGATGTCCTCCAATAGACCGTTTTTTTAAGCGACCAGGAAAGCACGGCGCAAGGGCGCTGTGCGGCACGAGATCGGCAGCGTTTTTATTTTGGCGCGTGCAGACGCACCAAAGGTGAACAAAGTATAAGGGATTTTCGGTCAGAAATTCCTGGCACACAAACTGCTCACGAGCCAGGTAAAAAACGGGTGTTTTACACGGAGGATGCGGCGACTTTTGGTCGCTTATGGAGAGATATTGCGTGATTTTGGGCAATTATACCCAACGTTGGATATTTGTGTCGGCCGGACTCATGCCAAATCGGCATGACGGAAAGCATTGCGCTTTCCGCCGTGCCGGCTCTCGCATCAGCCTAACTGCTGGCGTAAATGCTGGATTGCCAGACGCACCTGGCGCGGCGCCGTGCCGCCGATATGGTCGCGCGCGGCGACCGAACCTTCCAGCGTCAGCACCTGGAAGATGTCGTTTTCGATCAGCGGCGAGAAAGCGCGCAGCTGATCCAGCGACAGGTCGCTCAGGTCGCAGCCCTGGTCGACGCAGCTGCGCACGGCATGCGCCACGGCTTCGTGGGCGTCGCGGAAAGGCAGGCCTTTCTTGACCAGGTAGTCGGCCAGGTCGGTGGCGGTGGCGTAGCCTTGCAGCGCGGCGGCGCGCATCGCTTCCGGCTTGACCGTGATGCCGCGCGCCATGTCGGCGAAGATGCGCAGCGTGTCGGTAATCGTGTCGACGGTGTCGAACAGCGGTTCCTTGTCTTCCTGGTTGTCCTTGTTGTAGGCCAGCGGCTGGCCTTTCATCAGGGTCAGCAGGGCGATCAGGTGGCCGTTGACGCGGCCGGTCTTGCCGCGCGCCAGTTCCGGCACGTCGGGATTCTTCTTTTGCGGCATGATCGAAGAGCCGGTGCAGAAGCGGTCTGCGATATCGATGAAGCCGATGCGCGGGCTCATCCAGATCACCAGTTCTTCCGACATGCGCGAGACGTGGGTCATCACCAGCGCCGCGGCGGCGCAGAATTCGATGGCGAAGTCGCGGTCCGAGACGGCATCCAGCGAATTGCGGCAGACATCGTCGAAGCCAAGTGTTTTTGCGACGCGCTCACGGTCGATTGCAAACGTGGTGCCGGCCAGGGCGGCGGCGCCCAGCGGCAGGCGGTTGACGCGCTTGCGGCAATCCTGCATGCGCTCGGCATCGCGGCCGAACATTTCAACATAAGCCAGCACGTGGTGGCCGAAAGTGATTGGCTGCGCTACCTGCATATGGGTGAAGCCGGGCAGGATGGTGTCGGCGTGCTGTTCCGCCAGGTCCAACAGCGCCAGGCGCAGATCGCGCAGCAAGCCGCTGATGTCGTCGATGGCGCCACGCAGGTAGAGGCGGATGTCGGTGGCCACCTGATCGTTGCGCGAACGGCCAGTGTGCAGGCGCTTGCCGGCGTCGCCGACCAGTTCGGTCAGGCGCTTCTCGATGTTGAGGTGGACGTCTTCCAGGTCCAGCAGCCATTCAAACTTGCCGCCGGCGATTTCGCCCTGGATCTGGGCCATGCCCTTTTGGATCGCTGCATAGTCGTCGGCGCTGATGATTTTTTGATATGCAAGCATCTCGGCATGTGCCAGCGAGCCCTGGATATCGACCTCGGCCAGGCGCTTGTCGAAAAATACCGACGCCGTGTAACGTTTGACCAGATCGGAGACCGGTTCGGAGAAACGAGCCGACCAAGCTTCGCCTTTTTTGGAGAGTTGTGCTGTCATAATTGAGGTTTGAATCGCGGGTGAGAGTAAACAGTGAGCAGGCAAGGAATTATGCGATTATAAATCACTACCCTCGCACTGCCCTGAAAACCGGCTGTGCCTGCCTGATACAGGCATTTTACCTTGTGAAATATGCCTTATACCAAAGCCATGATTATTATTGCGACAACTAATGCCGGCGCCCATGCCTTTTGACCAGACCGTTGATGATGCGCCGCCACAGCAATCCGGCGCGCTGGTGATCCCGGACGGCTGCAATCTGGGCGTGGTGTTCCGCACGCTGATCGTGGTGAATCTGGCCGCCATGGCGGCGATCCTGTTGCGCAGCGACGGTCTGATTGCGGCGATCAACAGTTTTGTCGAATCGGCCATGCTTATTGAGCCATCCTGTTTTCTTTCTTTGTCGCTGCTGTGCGGCCTGCATCGGATCGGCCACCGTTTTCCGCTGGTGATGCAGCGGATCTTGTGCGCGCTGGCGCCGGCGCTGGTGACGGTGGCGGTGATCTGGCTGCTGTCGGGTTTCGACTGGTTCCTCAACGGTTTTTCCCATCTCGGCGGCAGCGGCGGCGTCTTGCGCGCAGCCTTGGTGGCGGCCTTGTTCGGCATCGGCCTGCAGCACTATTTCGAATTGCGCGCGCGCGCCTTTTCGCCAGTGCTGGTGGAAGCGCGCCTGCAGGCTTTGCAGGCAAGGATACGGCCGCATTTCCTGTTCAACAGCCTCAACGCCGTCTTGTCGCTGATCCGCAGCGAGCCGCGCCGGGCCGAGGCAGCGCTGGAAGACCTGGCCGACCTGATCCGTGTGCTGATGCGCGACGGCCGCGCCATGACCACGCTGGAAAAGGAAATCCGCCTCTGCCGCCAGTATCTGTCGATAGAAAAGATACGCCTGGGCGACCGTTTGCGCGTGCAATGGGAGCGCGAAGGCATCAGCGACGAAGTGGTGTACCGGGCGCAAATCCCGACCCTGCTGTTGCAGCCGCTGATCGAAAACGCGGTGCACTATGGCGTCGAGCCGAGCACCGAGCCGGCCCTGATCCAGATCAAGCTCAGCCATTCGCTGGAGCGGATCGAGATCGTCATCACCAATCCCTACAATCCCTACAGCGGCAAGGGCGTCGCCGCGCTGCCGGAAGGGAACCAGATGGCGCTGGAGAATATCCGCGAGCGGCTGGCGCTGCTATACGATGTCGAGGCGCAGCTGACCACCAGCACCACGCTCGGGCAGTTCCAGGTGCGCGCCAGCTTCCCCTATGTCAAGGCAGCGCTGGCGAAGCCGCCGGCCAGCAAGTAGAATCTGATCCGCTCACCATTATTCAGTCAAATCGCTCATCTAACCCACATGATTCCTCGCATTTTCATTGTCGACGACGAAGCCCCCGCGCGCGCCCGGCTGAGCACGCTGCTGTCCGATATCGTCGCCGACTGCCCGCACTACCTGGTGGGCGAAGCCGCCCATGCGCAAGCCGCGCTGGAAGGGATTGCCGCCACGGCGCCGGACCTGGTGCTGCTGGACGTGCAGATGCCAGGCATGAGCGGCCTGCAGCTGGCCGAGCAGCTGGTGAGCCGAGCGGACGCGGCCAAGGCCGAGGCGCCGCTGATCATTTTCGTGACGGCGTATGACGATTACGCCTTGAATGCATTCGAGGTGCAAGCCTTCGACTATCTGGTCAAGCCGGTGCGCGCGGCACGGTTGGCGCAAGCCATCGCACGCGCCAGCCGTTTGCGCAAGCCGTCGCAGCCGTTTGTTGCGCCTGCAGCGGACGGGGCAACGGCAGCGCCGCGCCAGCATTTCGCCGTGCAGGAACGCGGCCGCATGTCGCTGGTGCCGATGGGCGAGGTGCTGTATCTGAAGGCGGAGCTGAAGTACGTCACGCTGCGCACCAAGAACAAGGAATACCTGATCGAGGATTCGCTGGTGTCGATCGAAGAAGAGCTGGCGGCATACTTTGTGCGGGTGCACCGCAATGCGCTGGTGGCGCGCAACGCCATCATCGGCGTCGAGCGTGGCATCTATGTCGCGGAGGGAGAGGGCGACGCCGACAAGCCGCAGGAAGTCTGGCAAGTCATCCTGCGCGACATCGACCACCGCTTGCCGATTTCAAGACGGCAATGGGCGGTGATCAAAGCCCTGGTGCGATAAGCCCAGCCGGCGCTATACCAGCAGGTTCAAGGCGTGCGGGTTGCCCGCGCCGTATTGCGGGAACAGCTTCTGCATGGCCGGATCGCCGATGCGCATATGTTTTTCCGCTAGCGTCGCCAGCACGGCGCGGAAGTCGGTGGTGATGGCCAGGTCGCGCCCTTCATTGAGCGATTTGTCATCGATGCCCGGCCAGTGGCCATGAATGGTGCGGCCACGCACATTGCCGCCCAACAGCCACATGGCGTTGCCATGGCCGTGGTCGGTGCCGCCGTTGCCGTTCTCGCGGAAGGTGCGACCGAACTCTGACATTACCACAATCACCGTATCGTTGAAGGCCGGTCCCAGTTCGCGCGCCAGCGTCGCCAGGCCATCGGCCAGCGGCCGCAGGCGTCCGGCCAACTGGCCGTTGCCGTTGCCCTGGTTGGTATGGGTGTCCCAGCCGCCGACGGCGACGAAGCCGAGACGGATGTCCGGATTGCCGGCCATCAGGCGGCCCAGGCGCGCGGTGTCGATCGACAGGCCGTTCGGCAGTGGCGCACCATTGTTGGCCATTTTCTGTTCTGAACTGTTGGCGTCGGCCAGCAATTCCTTGCGCGCCGAAATGCCGTCGCGATAGGACTTGCCGAGCGCCGCATCCTGCGCATACAGCGCGGCATAGGCCTGGCTGACTTCCGGCTTGTCGATCAGGGTCGGGCGAGTGGCGTCGCGCCCGGTCGGCATGTTGGCCACCACGGCGCGTCCGGTCAGGATGCGCGGCACCGATTCGCCCAGGGTCAGCGCTTGCATCGGCGACTGCGAAGGCGGCATCACGCTCAGCATGCGGTTCATCCAGCCGTCACGGGTATTGTGTTCACCCGGGGTGCCGGTTTCCATGTAATCCTGCGCCTCAAAGTGCGAGCGCGACATGTCGGGCGAGCCGGAAGCATGGACAAAGGCCAGCCGGCCGTCTTCCCAATAAGGCAGCAAAGGCTGCAGCGCCGGGTGCAGGCCGAAATAGCCGGTCAGGTCGATGGCGCCGTTTGGCGTGCCGGGACGCGAGACGGCGATGGTCGGCCGCGCCTTGTAGTAATTGTGGTCGCCATGCGGCACCACCACGTTCAAGCCATCCACGGCTCCCCGCAGGAACACCACCACCATGCGCGGCGTGCCGTCGCCCGCGACATGCGGCCGCAGCAATGGATTGCCGTAGGAAAGCGGGCTGTCTGCGGTCGCCGCAACGGTCACCGGCGGCGTCGGTTTGGCCTTGGCCAGCGGTTTGCTCGGAGGCGCTACCACACAGCCGGACAGGCCTACCGGGATCAGGATGGCGCCGCTGCCGGCGAGGCCGAGTTGGCGGATGAAATCACGACGATTCATGGTTTGCTCCTGGCTTTATCTTTTCATGAAATCCGGGCCGCCGAGTATCAGGCCGACCTGCAGATTGGGCGCTGCGGCGGTAATCGCAGCGAGACTGTGCGGCTCTAGCGCCGGCGCCAGCGTCTGCATCAGCTGTTGTGGATCTACGGGGGCGCCATAGCCGGGCATGGGGGCATAGGTGATCGGAGCCGGTGTCGGCGCCGCGGCTGCTACCGCACTGGGCACGGGCGGCGGTGTTTCGGCGCGGGCGATCGGCGATTTGCCGTTGCTCAGGCCGTTGACGAAGTTGATCCGGCGCAGCAGCGCATCCGGATTGAGCCAGGCTTCCTCCGAGAATTTATAGCCTTCCGGGGTCAGCCAGCCATACAGCGGCTGGCCAAGCTGGTTCAGTACGCCGTCGATTGGCTTGACGTTGAGCACCGGCGTCGCGGTTGCGCGCAGCGACGACACCACATATTGATAAGGTGTCTTGAACTGGGTCTGGTAATTGCTGCGGGCCCAGAATTCCTGGCTGTCGAACAGGGTGCGCAGGACTGCCTTGATGTCGCCGTTGGTGGCCAGGAAACGGCGCGCCAGCTTCTCGGTCAGGGCGGGTTCCGGTTTGTCGGAGACGAAATACTGCACCAGCTTGGCGGCGACGAAGTGGGCGGTGGCGGGGTGGCGCGCCAGGATATCGAGCGCCTGTTCGCCTTCCTGCTCGCCGTTGCCCTTGATGGTCTGGCCGAGGAAGATCTTGTCGCCGAAATCGTGGCGCTTGGGATTGAAGGCAAACGCCGGTTGGCCGTCTTTCATGGCTTTTTCATCGATAGTCCAGCCGGTCAGGATGCGCGTCAGCGCGATCACGTCGGCCTGGGTGTAGCCGCTGTCGACGCCCATGGTGTGCAGTTCCAGCAGTTCACGGCCGTAATTTTCATTGAGGCCCTTGAAGCGGCCCTTGGCTTCTGGCGTGTTGACGCCGCTGCTGAGCCAGTTGTCTAGGTAGTACAGCATCGCCGGATGGTGAGCGACGCTGCCCAGCAGCTGACGGAAGTTGCCTAGTGCGTTGGGCCGCAGCACATCTTTCTCGTACTCGCCGTTCCAGTAGCGCACCCAGTCCTTGCCTTCGAAGACATTGAAGTGGTTGAACCAGAATTCGGTCATCACTTCCTGCAGCTGGCGCGGGCTTTCGGTGGCCTGCCACAGGCGCGCAAAATGGACTTGCGGCGTGATGTCTTTATTGGCGCGCTGGCGCGCCATGTTCTTTTCTTCGGGGGTGGCGCTGTTGGGCGGGAAGGAGGGCGGGCCGTATTGCTGGTAGAGCTGGGTGCTGCTGAGTTGATAGGTCGACAAGCCTGCCAGCTTGTCTGACAGCGCTTCCGGCAGCGGCAGGCTGTCAGGGCGCAACTGCTGGTCGATATAGCGTTTGACACCCATGTGCCTGACGGCGTCGACGTCGCCGGGGCGCGGGCCGTAGGCTAGCCGGTTCAGCACATGCAGCGCTTTTTCCGAGTCGTTCAGCGGCGCCTGCGCGGTTTGCGCCTGCGCCGTGCTGAAGCAGCCCAGCAGCAACGCCATGAACAGCAATCCGGGGAGTCTTGTGGTCGAGGTCATGTCCAGCCTTTTGCAGGTTTGCTTACATCGTTGCTTAACGGCCGCCGACAGGCAGGCGCTTACAGCGGCGGTGTAACAGATTGTAAGGCGGCAACTTTTTGATGTGGTCGTTTTAAATGACCTTGCCCGGATTCATCAGGTTCAGGGGATCCAGCGCCTGCTTGATGGTTTTCATCAGGGCGATTTCCACCGGCGATTTATAGCGCAGGATTTCTTCGCGTTTGAGCGCGCCCAGGCCATGTTCGGCCGAGATCGAACCGTTCATGCGGTTGACGTTGTCATGCACCAGCAGATTGATGGCGGCCTGTTGCTCGATGAAGCGCTCGGCATCCATACCTTCAGGCGGTGAGACGTTGTAGTGCAGGTTGCCGTCGCCAAGGTGGCCGAAAGTGACATTGCGGCAAGCCGGGTAATGCTGTTGCAGCAGGGCGTCGGTGTCGGCAATGAATTCGGCGATGCGGGAAATCGGCAACGAGATATCGTGCTTGATGTTCTTGCCTTCCTTGGCCTGGGCCGAAGAGATGCTTTCGCGCAGCTGCCACAGGGCGCGCGACTGGGCGCCGGAGCTGGCGAGCACGGCGTCCTGGCAGATATCCTGTTCCAGCGCTTCACTCATGAGTGCTTCCAGCAGCGCGCTTGCATGGGGGGCGGGTTCGCTGTCGGACAGTTCCAGCAGCACGTAGTGGGGATGGCGCTGGGCGAAGGGGAATGGCAGTTGCTGGAAGTGTTTGCCGACCAGTTGCAGGCACAGGTCGGATATCAGTTCAAAGCCGGTCAGGGTGGCGCCGCAGCGTTCTTGCGCCAGCGTCAGCAGGTGCAGCGCGGCGGCGGGACTTTGCAGCGCGGCGAGGGCGGTCAGCTGGACTGTGGGCCGGGGGAAGAGTTTCAGGACCGCGGCGGTGATGATGCCCAGCGTGCCTTCGGCGCCGATGTAGAGGTCGCGCAGGTCGTAGCCGGTGTTGTCTTTTCTCAGTCCGCGCAAGCCGTGCAGGATGTCGCCTTGGGCGGTGACGACTTCCAGTCCGAGGCAGAGTTCTCTGCTGTTGCCGTAGCGTAGGACGGCGGTGCCGCCGGCGTTGGTGGAGAGGTTGCCGCCTATGGTGCAGCTGCCTTCGGCTGCGAGCGAGAGGGGGAACAGGCGGTTTGCTGTCGTGGCGGCGTCTTGTATCTGTTGCAGGATGCAGCCGGCTTCGGCGGTGATGGTGTGGTTGACCGGATCGACGGCGCGGATCTGGTTGAGGCGCTTGAGCGAGAGCACGATGGCTTGGCCGCTTTGGTCGGGGACGCTGCCTAGCACCAGGCCGGTGTTGCCGCCTTGGGGGACGATGGGGATGCGGAACTGGTTGCAGAGCTGGACTAGCTTGGCGACTTCTTGGGTGTTGGCGGGTTTGACGACCGCGATGGCCTGGCCGGTGTAGCGTTGGCGCTGGTCGGTCAGGTAGCCGGCCTTGTCGGCGTCGCTCGTGAGCACATGGGAGTCGCCGATAGCGTCACGGCAGGCAGCAAGAAAAGCGTCGTTGTTCATGTCAAATTTTCGAAAAATCAGTCAAATGGGGTCAGAGTTTTTTTACGACGGCTTCATCGTCGTAAATTACTCTGACCCCATTTGACTGGCTACGGAGTGAGTGCGGTGGCATGCTATGAACGGTTAGTGCGTAGTTAAAACGTTTCCTACTCCGTGGATACAAGCCGGGAGCGGCCCGGCAGCCGCTCACTTTCTTTTGCTTCGCCAAAAGAAAGTAAGCAAAGAAAAGGCGACCGCACAGCCGTTGCCCGCCTTCGGCGGGTCCCCAAATGATGCGGGTGCCAGTCGGATGGGACACAAACTCGCTTCGCTCAAACATGTGTCCCATAATTCCCGACTGGCGCCCGCATCATTTGGCAACGTCAGCATGCGGGGCACGTCAAAAGCAACCCCAATGTCAAAAGCAACCGCAACTTCAAAAACAACTTCAACCCCAAAAGCCACAGCCTCTTCGCCTTAGGCGTCCCGGTTGCTTTATTGCGACGCCTTTTTTATCGCTTGCTGCGCGACTTCCTTGGCTGCCTTTTTATATGGCCGCAGATACAGGATGGTGCACAGGAAGAAAATGGTGCTCAGCGCAACTTCGAGCCACCCTAGTCTTGTGCTAAGCAGGTTGCTGTCGCTGGTGGCGCGGACTATGCCTTCTGTGAAGTAGATCAGGATCAGCATCGAGGCCCATTGCATGGTGTAGACGTCGCGCTTGAGGACGCCGCGCAGGGGGAACAGGAGGGGCAGGACTTTCAGCACCATCCAGGAACCGCCGGGACGCAGCGGCGCCAGCACCAGTTCCCAGGCCAGGCCCAGCGCGATCAGGGCCAGCAGGCTGGCTACCGCGCCCAGATAAAAAAAACGCGGCTGGCGGGCGGCGTGCGGCAAGGGGTGGGTTGCCGTGTCGGGTTTCAGTTTGGTGGTCATCTTGGCCCCGCTGGGTTGAGCTTCAATGCGGTTGCGGCCAGCCGTCGCCCTTGGGCAATGGCCAGGGTGCGGCTTTCGGCGGAGATCGGATGGCTGCCGTTCATGCCGGACCAGTGGCTGGCGCCATAGGGGCTGCCGCCGCTGGCGGTAGTCATCAGTTCAGGCAAGGTGTAAGGCAGGCCCATGATCAGCATGCCATGATGCAACAAGGGCGTCATCATCGACATCAGCGTCGATTCCTGGCCGCCATGCAGGCTCCCGGTAGAGGTGAACACGCAAGCCGGCTTGCCGGCCAGGGTGCCGGCCAGCCACTCGGTGCTGGTGCCGTCCCAGAAATACTTCATGGCGGCAGCCATGTTGCCGAAACGGGTGGGCGAACCGAGCGCCAGGCCGGCGCATTCCTGCAGATCGGCCAGTTCGACATAGGGCGCACCCTCGGCCGGGATGTCGGGAGCGCTGGCTTCGGTCACGGTGGATACCGCAGGCACGGTGCGCAGGCGGGCTTCGCAGCCGGGGACCGAATCGATTCCCTGGCCGATCAGCTCGGCCAGTTTACGGGTCGAGCCATGGCGCGAATAGTACAAAACCAGGATCGGTGTAATAACGTTAATGTTGGATGAGTTCATTTTGGTATTATAGGGCGCTTTAGCGCCAACTCATGGTGCAAAACGCATGCCGCGGCCGCTTTCACGATGTGCCGCGGCGGGCAAAATGAGGTAACGCATGACGTCAATAAAATTTTCCAGACTGCGCGGCCTGTCCTGGGCGGAGTTGCGCGATCTGTTTCGCTTCGCCGCGCGCCGCCTGGACGAGGAGCGCCTGCCGCAGGTGGCCGGCAGCCTGACCTTCACCACCATCCTGGCGCTGGTGCCTATGCTGACCATCGCGCTGGCGATTTTTACGGTGTTCCCGCTGTTCAGCACCTTCCGCGCCTCGCTGGAAGAATATTTCGTGCATAACCTGATGCCGCGCGGCGTCGCCAACACCATTCTCGACTACCTCAACCAGTTCGCCACCAAATCGGCGCGCCTGTCGGCGCTGGGCGGGGTGGCGCTGATCGTCACTTCGGTGCTGACCATGTCGACTGTCGACCATGTCTTCAACCGCATCTGGCGCGTCAAGACGCAGCGGCCGTGGATCCACCGGGTACTGGTGTACTGGGCGATCATTACCCTTGGGCCCTTGCTGATCGGCATCTCGATCACCGTCACCTCCTATCTGTCGGCAGCGGCCAACGGCCTGGTGGTGAGCTGGGTCGGACGCTGGTTCTATACGCTGCTGTCAGTGTCGCTGACCACTGGCGCCTTTACCTTGCTTTACGTGGCGGTGCCGAACCAGCGCGTTGACTGGCGCGATGCGATCTGGGGCGGCTTGCTGGCGGGTATTGCATTTGAAATCGCCAAGCGCGTGTTTGCCGCCTACATCCTCAAGTTCCCGACCTACACCATGGTCTACGGGGCACTGGCGGCCTTGCCGATTTTCCTGCTGTGGATCTACATGCTGTGGATGATCACCTTGATGGGGGCATTGCTGGCGGCCGCCTTGCCGGTGGTGAAGTACGAACGCTGGTGGCATGTGCCGTCGCCCGGCAGCGCTTTCGTCGACGCCATGGCGGTGCTGGGAGTCTTGCACCAGGCGCGCCTGCGCGGCAGTTCGGCGGCGGTCGATGCGGGGCAGATCCGGCGCGCCACCCGGCTCGGCTTCGATGAATCCGAAAGCCTGCTGCAGCAGATGGTGGAAGCCGGCTGGGTCGGCCGCGTGCAGACCGAGATGCCGGCGCGCAGCCAGTGGGGGCGCAAGGTGCGTATCAGCGTCGACGGCTGGATCCTGCTGGCCAATGCGGAAGTGCTGAAACTGGCCGATGTCTACCGCATGTTCGTCTGGAATCCGGCGGCCGGCAGAGCCATCGACAGCGGCCTCGATCAGTGTGTGGAAAGCGCCATCGAACACGGTCTTGAGCAGACCCTGGCGGCCCATTTCAGGCGTGAAGTGCTAACCAACCCGCACCTTGATGGTGCCGCCCTGCGGCAGTTTTGACGTCCAGAAATAGCTGATGTTGACCCTGCCGGCATAAGTCGGCTGGGTGTAATTCATCAAAAAAGAAGTCATGGGCCGGCGTTGCGGCGGCGTTGGCGCGGCGCCGGCCGTGCCGGGCTCCTTGAGCAGCGCCGGTATGTGGTCGCTATCTGATGTTCCCATAAACACTCCTGTTGCAATACGCTACGCCGTCGCTGTCATGCAGGGCGATGTCGGAAAATAAAGAAACGCATTTTACGGGATAAGCGGTTCACATTGCTGCGCACCGCATTTTACACAATTAATAAAAAGACACTCGGCCGCTGAGCATCTGCCAATACATCACCCAGTCGCCCAGGAATGAATACAGAGGCTGCGAGAAGGTCGCCGGGCGGTTCTTTTCAAACGCGAAATGGCCGACCCAGGCAAAGCCGTAGCCGGACAGCAGCGCTAACGGCAGCCAGTACAGCTTGCCGGTAAATATCAGCATGACCACGCAAGCCAGCGCCAGCGTGGAGCCGACGAAATGCAGCTGGCGACAGGTACGGTTGCTATGCTGGCTGAGATAGCTGGGATAGAACTCGGCGAAAGTCTGATATTTCATTACGGTAGGCATTCTGTCTCCTGGCGCTGGCTGGATGGTCTGTCCTTGTTGTTAGCTTAAGCTTAGTCTCCTGCGGCAAGCGCTGCAACTGTCGCTGCCTTCGCGAAGGTGAATAACTGCTCCAGCACCGCGTCCGGCTGTTCCGCCATCAAGGCATGGCCGCAAGCTGCCACCTGCACCACCTTGGCCTGTTTGATGGCGCCGATCAGGCCGGCGGCGGCCTTGGCCGGCGTCATGACGTCGCGCTGGCCGAGCAGGAACAGGGTAGGGCAAGTGACCGCCTGGGCCGCCGTTTCGCCATTGGCATAGGCATTGCAGGCGGCAAAATCGGTGTAGAACACGGTCGGCCTGGCAGCTGACTGGCTAGCGATGCGCTGCATCAGGCGTTGGCTGGCTCCTTGCACGTAAAAGCCCGGTCCCGGCGCCGACGGCTTGGGCGACATGGTGGAGTGCGACCAGATGTTCACCATGTCGATCGCGCTCTGCTGGTCGTTGTTGGCTGCATCCAGCAGCGCGTCCGCGACTTTCATCGGATAGGCGGCGCCGACCAGCGCAATGCCGGCGATGCGGCTCGAATTCTTGGCGCGACCGGCGCTTTCCAGCGCAATCAGCGAACCCATGCTGTGGCCGATCAGGACCGCCTTGCTGACCCCGGCGGCGTCCAGCAGGCAGGAGAGCCAGTCAGACAAGTCCTCAATGGTGGCCAGCGCCGGTCCCTGGCTGCGGCCGTGTCTCGGCAAATCCACTGCCAGCACGCCGAAGCCGTGGTGGGCGAAATAGCGGGTTTGCAGGATCCAGACGGAATGGTCGTTCTGGCCGCCGTGGATAAATACCGCGGTCGGCAGTGCCGGATCGAAGGCTTTGCCGCCGGTGTAGCAATAGGTATCGTGCTCAGTGCCGCGGAAGTGCGTTTTCAGCAACATTTCATTTCTCCTTCCGCTGCGACATCTTCAAGCCGAAAGCCAGGTCTTCGATCAGGTCCTCGACATTCTCCAGCCCGATCGACAGGCGCAACGTGCCTTCGCTGATGCCGGCGGCAGCCAGCTGCTCGCTCGGCACCCGGAAATGGGTGGTCGAAGCCGGATGGATCACCAGCGATTTGGCGTCGCCGACATTGGCCAGGTGCGAAAATATTTTCAGCGACTCGACCATGCGGCGGCCGGCCGCACGATCGCCCTTGAGGTTGAAAGAGAACACCGCGCCGCAACCCTTGGGCAGCAGCGTCTTGCTGAGTTCGTGGCCGGGATGCGAAGGCAGTTCTGGATAAGCCACCGATTCCACCGCCGCATGCGCGGCCAGGAATTCCACCACCTTGCGGGTATTGGCGACATGTTTTTCCATGCGTAGCGCCAGCGTTTCTATGCCTTGCAGGATGGCGAAGGCGTTGTGCGGACTCATGACGGCGCCGAAGTCGCGCAGGCCTTCGCGTCGCGCGCGAAGGGAAAACGGCGCCACCGTCGACTCTTCCGAAAACACCATGCCGTGGAAGCCTTCGTACGGCTCGCACAGTTCGCCGAAGCGGCCGCTTTTGTCATACGCCTGCTGCCAGTCGAACGTGCCGCCATCGACCAGCAAGCCGCCGACCGCGGTGCCGTGGCCGCACAGGAACTTGGTGGCCGAGTGGAACACCAGGTCGGCGCCATGATCGAAAGGGCGCAGCAGGTACGGTGTGGTAAATGTCGCATCGACCATCAGCGGCAGGTAATGCTCATGCGCCAGCGCGGCGATGCGCGGGATGTCCAGCACATCCAGCCCCGGATTGCCGAGCGTCTCGCCGAACAGCACCTTGGTGTTGGGCCGGATCGCCGCGCGCCAGGCGTCGATATCGCTGGGGTCGACAAAGGTGGTCTCGATGCCGAAGCGCTTCATGGTATAGGACAGCAGGTTGTGCGAACCGCCGTATAGCGCGCGCGAGGCCACCACATGCGAACCGGCGCCGGCGATGGTGGCCAGGCCCAGGTGCATGGCGGCCTGGCCGCTAGCCACGGCAATCCCGGCGACGCCGCCTTCCAGCGCGGCGATGCGTTCTTCCAGCACCGCGTTGGTGGGATTGGAAATGCGCGAATAAACGTGGCCGGCGCGTTCCATGTTGAACAGCGAGGCAGCGTGGTCGGAATCCTTGAAAACAAAGGCCGAAGTCAGGTAGATCGGCGTGGCGCGCGCGCCGGTGGCAGGGTCGGGCACGCTGCCGGCATGCAGCGACATGGTGTCGAAGCCGGGATAATGGGGGCTGCTCATGGTGTAGGAGGTCTCCTTCTATTTTCGATATATAGGGCGGATGCTGCGCTGCGCGGTAGATTTTTGCTCTGGCTTACGCTACATTCTGGATACAAGCATAAGGGTAACTCTAAAAACCTACTGCGCGGCACAATCTCCGGCCTGCGATGCTCACTGTACTAAAGTACAGCTCCGCTTCTCGACCAGACCTTGAGCCGCTCGTGACGTTTTAAGAGCTGCCGACAACCCAAGCAAAGGCAGGATGGCACCATGAAAGTATCTGAGATTCTCAAAGTCAAAGGCAATATCCTTTACACCGTGACGCCGGAAACACCGCTGATCGAGGCCGTCAACACGATGGCGGAAAAGGATATCGGTTCGCTGGTGGTGATGGAGTTCGGTACGCTGATCGGCATGCTGACCTTCCGCGAAGTGCTCAACGCGATTCACCAGAACGGCGGCGCGGTCGGCAGCAACACGGTGCGCAAGCACATGGACGACAGCCCGATCACCGTCACGCCGGACACTGAAGTCAACGAAGTGCGCCGCATCATGCTGGAACGTCATGCCCGCTATGTGCCGATCATGGATGCGCGCACCCTGCTGGGCGTGATGTCGTTCTACGACGTCGCGAAAGCGGTGCTGGACGCCCAGGGTTTTGAAAACAAGATGCTGAAAGCCTATATCCGCGACTGGCCTGCCTCTGCCGAAGAATAGGGCAGTTGCACCCGATGAAGACCGTTTGCGGCAGCAAGATGCCGCAAACGGTTTTTTTGTTAGATGGCCGGCACTGGTGCAAAATAGCGGGTTGGACGGCCCGGTCGCGGACAGGGGCCGTCAATTACGCGATTTTTATCGATTAGAAAGAATTTACCCATGAATAATATCCGTCCCGACGGTTCCGTGATCGATACCCATAGCAAGGTGCTGGGTTATCTGCTGTGGATTTTCGGCTTTACAGGTGCTCACCGTTTTTACTACGGCAAGCCGGTCACCGGCACCATCTGGTTCTTTACGCTCGGTTTGCTGGGAGTTGGCTGGCTGATCGATGCGTTCCTGATCCCCAGCATGAATCGCCAGGCCGACCTGCGCTTTACCGCCGGCCCCATCGATTACAGCGTTGCCTGGCTGCTGCTGACCTTTCTCGGTTTTTTCGGCGTGCACCGCATGTACCAAGGCAAGTGGATCACCGGCATCCTGTATATGTTTACCGGCGGGCTGTTCCTGCTGGGCGTGCTGTACGATTTCTGGACCCTCAACGACCAGATATCGATGAAGAATGCGCAGCGCGGGTAGCAGCAAGCTTGAATCGTTACCAAGGGATTGACGCCAGGGCGTCAGGACTGATGTGGCAAGCAGCCGCTACGGCGGCGGGCGCCGGTCCTGTAAAACAATCAACTATCCACCACTGCCTTACTGCGCAGCTTTCTCCCTAGCCTACCTATGTCCAAATCCAGTCAGTTTTCCTTGCTGCGCCAGCGCCGTTTCGCGCCGTTTTTCTGGACTCAGTTCTTCGGCGCCTTCAACGATAACGTCTTCAAGACCGCCTTGCTGACGATCCTGACCTACGAAGCGCTCAGCTGGACCAGCATGGACGTCAACGTGCTGAACAACCTGATCCCGGGTTTGTTCATCCTGCCTTTCGTGGTGTTTTCGGCGACTGCCGGCCAACTGGCCGACAAGTTCGAGAAATCGCGCCTGGCGCGCTACGTCAAGGTGCTGGAAATCATCATCATGTCGGTCGCCGCGCTCGGCTGGATGACGCATACCCTGTGGCTGCTGGTGCTGGCGGTGGTCGGCATGGGCGTGCATTCCACCATTTTCGGCCCGGTCAAATATGCTTACCTGCCGCAGCAGCTGCGTCCCAACGAACTGGTGGGCGGCAACGGCATTATCGAAATGGGCACCTTCGTCGGCATCCTGCTGGGCGAGGTCCTGGGCGCCGTGCTGGTGGTGCACAAGCCGTGGGGCATCGAACTGGTGGCCGGCGGCACGGTCGCCATCGCGATTCTCGGCTGGCTGTTCAGCCGCGGCATCCCGCTTACCCCGGCGGCCGAACCGGAACTGAAGATCAACTGGAATCCGGTCACCGAAACCATGCGCAACCTGAGTTTTTCGCGCAAGAACCGTCCGGTGTTCCTCGCCATGCTGGCCAATTCCTGGTTCTGGTTCTATGGCGCCATCATCCTGGCGCAATTTCCCCTGTATGCAAAAAACTATCTGCATGGCGACCATAGCGTCTTCGTGCTGCTGCTGACGGTGTTCTCGCTCGGCGTCGGCGCCGGTTCGCTGCTGTGCGAACGGCTGTCCGGCCATAAGGTGGAAATCGGCCTGGTGCCGTTCGGCGCTATCGGCCTGTCGGTGTTCGGCCTTGACCTGTTCCTGGCCAGCCTCAGCTACACCAACACCAGCGCAGTGGACATGGGCAGCTTCGTGCAGCAGCACGGCAGCTGGCGCATCCTGTTCGACTGCGTGATGATCGGCCTGTTCGGCGGCTTGTACATCGTGCCGCTGTTTGCGGTGATCCAGACCCGCTGCGACCGCCAGCATCTGTCGCGCACCATCGCCGGCATGAACATCATGAACGCCTTGTTCATGGTGGTGGCGGCGCTGGTGGCGTTGACCCTGCTCAGCCTGGGTTTCACCATCCCGCAGATTTTCCTGGCGACGGCGATCCTGAATGCGCTGGTGGCGGTTTACATCTTCACCGTGGTGCCGGAATACCTGGTGCGCTTCGTGGCCTGGATATTGATTCACACCATCCACCGCGTCACCACCTTCAACCGCGACCGCATTCCGGACGAAGGCGCGGCGGTGCTGGTGTGCAACCATGTCAGCTACGTCGATGCGATCGTGATCATGGCGGCCAGCCCGCGGCCGATCCGCTTTGTCATGGACCACCGCATCTTCAAGGTGCCGGTGCTGGCCTGGCTGTTCAAGACCGCCAAGGCAATCCCGATTGCCCCGGCCAAGGAAAATCCGGCATTGATGGAACGCGCTTTCGACCAGATCGCCGCGGCGCTGGCAGACGGCGACCTGGTCTGTATTTTCCCGGAAGGCAAGCTGACCAGCACCGGCGAAATGAACGAATTCCGCGGCGGCATCAAGAAAATCATCGACCGCACGCCGGTGCCGGTAATCCCGATGGCGCTGCGCGGCCTGTGGGGCAGCATGTGGACCCGCAGCGGCGGCAATCCGTTCCAGCGTTCGTTCAAGCGTGGTCCGCTGTCGGCGCTGCAGCTGGCGGTGGGCGAGCCGGTGGCGCCGGGCCAGGCCACGCCTGAGTTCCTGCAGCAGCAAGTGCAGGCTTTACGCGGCGAGTGGAAATAACAGCGCAGACAGAAAAGGATAAAGTGTCATGACGAAACTGAAAAATACCTCGAATACCTTGTTGGATGATGCCGTATCGGTGCAGTCCGCACGTCGCCGCTTCCTTGCCAGCGGCAGCAAGCTGCTGGCCGGCAGCCTTTTACTGAGTACCTTGCCTATGCAAACCACGCTAGCCGCCGCTACTGTAGCCGCCCCAATTCCTCTGATCATCGACACCGATCCCGGCGCCGATGATGTCATCGCCATCCTGCTGGCCTTGTCCGCACGCGACCGCCTGGACGTCAAGGCGCTCACCACGGTGGCCGGCAATGTCCAGCTGCGCTATACCGCACGCAATGCGCGTATGGTGCGCGAATGGGCCAATCGTCCGGACGTGCCGGTATATGCCGGCTGCTCGCGGCCGATGCTGCGCACGCCGATCTATGCCGCCGAAGTGCACGGGGCGGAAGGCGTCACCGGCGTCAAGATCTTCGAACCGAAACAGCCGCTGGCCAAGGGTTCGGCCGTGCAATACCTGATCGAGACGCTGCTGGCGGCGCCGCCAAAAAGCATCACTATCGTGACCTTGGGGCCGCAAACCAACCTGGCCATGGCGTTGATCGAAAATCCGGAGATCCGCCAGGGCATCAAGGAAATCATCATGATGGGCGGCGCCCATTTCAACGGCGGCAATATCACGCCGTCGGCTGAATTCAACGTCTTTGCCGATCCGCATGCGGCCGATGTGATCTTCAAGAGCGGCTTGCCGCTGACTGTGATTCCGCTGGATGTGACGCACAAGATGCTGACCAGCCCGGAGCGCATAGACCGGCTGCGCAAGATCGGCAACAACGCCGGCAAGATCGCGGCCGACATCCTGGACGCCTATGTCGAACATGACATCAAGGAATACGGCTTGCCGGGTGGCCCGGTGCATGACGCCACCACCATCGGCTACCTGCTCAAGCCCGAGATGTTCAAGGGCCGCATGGTCAACGTCGAAGTCGATACCCGCGAAGGGCCGACCTTCGGCGCCACCATCGTCGACTACTACCATACGACCAAGAAACCGGAGAATGCGCGCTGGATCACGGAAGGCGATACCCAGGGCTTCTTTGACCTGCTGACGGTGCAGCTGGCCAAATTGCCCTGAACCCTGCATAGGCAGGCCGGCTGGTGCGCTCCAGCCTGGTCTGCACCACATTTGTGATGCCATAAAAGCAATGATTGCGGCGCCCGGCTAACTATCTAGCCCGCTGCACTGGTAAAATCATGCCTTCGGTCCCTTTTTTCTCTGGAATATCATGCCCGGCAATACCTTCGGCAGTCTGTTTAGCGTCACCAACTTCGGCGAATCCCACGGCCCGGCCATCGGCTGCGTGGTCGATGGCTGCCCGCCGGGAATGGAATTATCCGAAGCTGATATCCAGCCGGACCTGGACCGCCGCAAGCCGGGCACCTCGCGCCACGTCACCCAGCGCCAGGAGCCGGACACGGTCGAAATCCTGTCCGGGGTCTACGAAGGCAAGACCACCGGCACCCCGATCATGCTGCTGATCCGCAACCAGGACCAGCGCAGCAAGGATTACGGCAATATCATCGACACCTTCCGCCCCGGCCATGCCGATTTCACCTACTGGCAGAAGTACGGTATCCGCGATCCGCGCGGCGGCGGCCGTTCTTCGGCACGCCTGACGGCGCCGGCCGTGGCGGCGGCGGCGATCGCCAAGAAATGGCTGCTGCAGCAGTACGGCACCACGTTCAAGGGTTGCATGAGCCAGCTGGGCGAACTGCCGATCGCTTTCGAATCCTGGGAGCATGTGCCGAACAATCCGTTTTTTGCCGCCAATGCCAGCCAGATCGAACAACTGGAAGCGTATATGGATGCCCTGCGCAAGGATGGCGATTCCTGCGGCGCCCGCATCGACATCGTAGCGTCCAATGTGCCGGTCGGCCTGGGCGAGCCGCTGTACGACAAGCTGGATGCCGAAATCGGCTATGCCATGATGGGCATCAACGCCGTCAAAGGCGTGGAAATCGGCGCCGGCTTTGCCTGCGTGGCGCAAAAGGGTTCGCAGCACGGCGATGAAATCACCCGTCACGGCTTCCTCACCAATAACGCCGGCGGCATCCTGGGCGGCATTTCCAGCGGCCAGGACATCACCGTCTCGATCGCCATCAAGCCGACTTCCAGCATCCGCACGCCCAAGCAGTCGATCGACAAGCAGGGCAACCCGGCCACGGTCGAAACTTTCGGCCGCCACGATCCTTGCGTCGGCATCCGTGCCACGCCGATTGCCGAAGCCATGCTGGCGCTGGTCTTGATGGATCATGCCCTGCGCCACCGCGCCCAGTGCGGCGATGTGCAGGTCGAGCGGCTGGTCGATCCGCAGTAATCCCGGCACTGATTGGTGGCGTTTTTCTTTGGCGGCAGGAGTCAATTGGGGTCAGAGTTTTTTTTCGCGGTTTTTGCGAAAATTACTCTGACCCCAATTGACGTTTTACGGAATGCGTGCGATGGCATGCTAAGAACGGTCTATCGGTTGATAACACTGTTACTACTCCGTGGAGGCTTGCCGGGGGTGGCCCGGCAGCCAGTCACTTTTTCTTGCTTCGCCCCCTCGCCGGGCGCAAGAAAAGTAACCAAAAAGAAGGCGACCGCACAGCCGTTGCCCTCCCTTCGGTCGGGGCCCCAAATGAGGCGGGTGCCAGTCGGATGGGACACAAACTCGCTTCGCTCAAACATGTGTCCCATAATTCCCGACTGGCACCCGTCTCATTTGGCAACGTCAGCATGCGGGGCACGTCAAAAGCAACCCCAAGGTCAAAGCCAAAGCCAAAGCCAAAGCCAAAGCCAAAGCCAAAGCCAAAGCCGCTCCGGCTGTGGACAATCGCGCGGACGGCCGCGGCGCGGCGTTTGCCGGGCGCTCCAGTTGCGCGCGGGCCTCAGTCAGCCATCGTTTTTGCGATCCTGCTGGCTAATCTTCTGCGGCTGGCGTAGGTTTACGTTACGCTTGTTTAAATTGTGCTTCGCAGCGGATGGACCAAAAAAGCACGCCAGGCATGCCTGAAACCGACTGATCCGGAGAGAGAAGGGGACATCATGATCGATACACTTTCCAGTGCCGCCCTGGCTGGCGGCCTGTCCTGGGCCAGCGGCATCCGCCTCTACATGGCGCTGTTCATTGCCGGCTGGTTCGGCCGCGCCGGCTGGATCGACCTGCCGCAGGCGTTGCAGATACTGGAATCGCCCTGGGTGATCGGCGTGACCGGCCTGCTGACCGCGGTCGAGTTTCTGGTAGATAAGATTCCCGGCCTGGATTCGGTGTGGGACGCCGTCCATACCTTTATCCGGATTCCGGCCGGCGCCATTCTTGCCGTGGCCGCCATGGGCCATATGGATCCGGCCTGGACCACGGTGGCGGCGCTGGTGGGCGGCACTTTCGCCCTGGGGGCGCATGCCACCAAGGCCGGCAGCCGCGCCATGATCAATACCTCGCCGGAGCCGCTGAGCAACTGGACCGCCTCGTTTTCCGAGGATGCCACCGTGCTGGGCGGCCTGTGGGCGGCGTTTTTCCACCCCTGGCTGCTGTTTGCCTTCCTGTTCCTGTTTTTTCTATTTGCGATCTGGCTGGTGCCTAAACTTTGGCGCGGTATCCGCTGGGTCTTCCAAAGGCTCGCTACATGATCTTCCAGCAGTCTCTACGCATGACCCAGCGCGACTGGCGCGCCGGCGAATTACGCTTCTTGCTGATAGCCTTGATTGTCGCAGTTGCCTCATTGTCCGCGGTCGGCTTCTTTGTCGACCGTATGCGCGCCGGCCTCAGCCGCGATGCGCACCAGTTGCTGGGAGCAGACCTGCTGATTTCCGCCGACCAGCGCATCAATCCCGCCTGGCGTGCTGAAGCAGAACAGCGCCACCTGACCTTGGCCGATACAGTGGTGTTTCCGAGCATGGCGCTGGCCGGCGAGGGTGACGACGCCCGCTCGCAGTTGGCGTCGCTCAAGGCCGTCACGGCTGGTTATCCCTTGCGCGGCAGCCTGGTGGTGGCCGATGCCCCCGGCAGCACCCAGCAGACCGTCAGGCTGACGCCAGCCGCCGGCACGGTCTGGCTGGACGCCAACATGTTGACGGCCTTGAACCTGAAAGTGGGCGATCCGCTCAAGCTGGGCGACCGCAGCTTCAAAATCTCCAAGGTGCTGGTGATCGAACCCGACCGCGGCAGCGGCTTCATCAATTTTGCACCGCGCGTGATGCTCTCCATGGCTGACCTGGCTTCGACCAACCTGATCCAGGACGGCTCGCGCGTCACCTACCGCCTGCTGCTGGCGGGCGCGCAGCAGCAAATACAGGATTTCCAGAAATGGGTGGAAAGCGATATCGCCCGTGAAAACGTGAAAGGCGTGCGTATCGAGGGCCTGGAAAACGGCCGTCCGGAAATGCGCGCTACGCTGGATCGTGGCGAGCAGTTCCTGTCGCTGGTGGGCTTGCTGTCGGCGCTGCTGGCGGCGGTGGCGGTAGCCATGGCGGCGCGCCGCTTCATGCTACGCCATCTGGATGCCTGCGCCATGCTGCGCTGTCTTGGCATGACCCAGAACCAGGTGACTCAGCTGTATCTGCTGGAATTCTTCTTGATCGGCCTGGCCGGCAGCGTGATCGGCGTGCTGCTGGGCTTCGGCGCGCATTTCATGCTGCTCGAACTGCTCGGCAAATTCATCTCCAGCGACTTGCCGGGCGCCAGCCCGATTCCTGCGCTGCAAGGTCTGGTCACCGGTCTGCTGTTGCTGATCGGTTTTGCCTTGCCGCCCATCCTGCAGCTGCGCAACGTGCCGCACAACCGCGTGATCCGGCGCGAGCAGGATGCGCCGCAAGCGCTGGTGCTGGCTACTTATGGGCTCGGGACGCTGGTCTTCATCGGCTTGCTGCTGTGGCAGGCTGGCGACCTCAAGCTGGGTTTGCTGACCGCGCTCGGCTTCCTGGGCGGCTTCGGCCTGTTCGCCTTGCTCGGCTGGCTGGCGCTCAAGGGCTCGCGCCATATCCGCGGGCTGTCGCGCCATCCTAGCTGGCGCTTCGCGCTGACTGCGTTGCAGCGGCGTCCGGCGGCGACCGTGGTGCAGATCGTCGCCTTGTCGCTGGGCCTGATGGCGCTGCTGCTGCTGACCGTGATCCGCGGCGACCTGATCGGCGCCTGGCAGCAAGCCACGCCGGTTGACGCGCCGAATCGCTTTGTGATCAATATCCAGGATGACCAGCGCGCCGAGATCAGCCAGCGCCTGCAGGGAATCGGCATCGCCAGGCCAGAGCTGTTTCCGATGATCCGCGGCCGCCTGACTCAGGTCAACGGCAAGCCGGTCACGGCCGACACCTATCCTGAGGACAAGGCCAAGCGCCTGGTCGACCGCGAATTCAACCTGTCCACCATGCAGCAAGTGCCGCCGCAGAATAGCATCACCGCCGGGCGCTGGTTCGATGACAGCCAGCCTGCCGCTTCGGTCGAGGAGGGGCTGGCCAAGACCCTCAAGCTGAAGTTGGGCGACCAGTTGCAGTTCGATATCGCCGGCCAGCTGGTGAGCGCGCCGGTGACCAGCATCCGCAAGCTGGAGTGGGGCTCGATGCGGGTCAATTTCTTCGTCATCCTCAATCCAAAACTGATGCACGACATGCCGCAAACCTGGATCACCGCCTTCAACCTGCCGTCGGCACAGGCGGCGTTCGGCAACCAGCTGACGCGCGATTTCCCCAACCTGACGGTGGTCGATATCGGCAGCGTCATCCAGCAGATCCAGGGCGTGATCAGCCAGGTGGTGGCAGCGGTCGAATTCCTGTTCCTGTTCACGCTCGCGTCCGGTGCGCTGGTGCTGTATGCGGCGCTGGTCGGCTCGCAGGATGAGCGTACCCGCGAAGCTGGCCTGTTGCGCGCGCTCGGCGCTACCCGCAAGCAGTTGTCACAGTCGCAATGGATAGAGTTCGCCCTGATCGGCAGCCTGGCCGGCTTCCTTGCCGCCAGCGGCGCTGCCGCCATCGGCTGGGCGCTGGCGCAGTATGTGTTCAGCTTCACCTGGACCTTCAGCCCGCTGGTCTGGCTGGCGGGAATGGCGATCGGCGCTGCTTGCACCTTTGCCGGCGGCTGGGTCGGCCTGCGCCATGTACTGCGCCAGCCGCCGCTGCAAACCTTGCGCGAGGCCTGAAGCAGTACTGTCTGCCGGCATTTCGGGGATAATGAGGGCTTACGCTATCATTATCCGCCATGACTACAGACACCACCGCCTCCACCCAAGCGCCTGAAGAGCAATCCCAGGCCAGCCTCTACGACCTGATCGGCGGCGCCGGCAAGCTGCGCGAACTGGTCGATCGCTTTTACGACCTGATGGACCTGGAGCCGCAATTCGCCGTGATCCGGGCCTTGCATCCGACCACCCTCGAAGGTTCGCGCGACAAGTTCTACTGGTTCCTGTCCGGCTGGAGCGGCGGTCCCGACTTGTATATCCAGCAGTTCGGCCATCCGCGCCTGCGCGCCCGCCATCTGCCTTACGGCATCGCGTCGCCCGAGCGCGACCAGTGGCTGCGCTGCATGGCGCTGGCGATGCAGGACGTCGGTATGGATGAGTGGCTGCAGGAGCGCCTGCTGACGTCCTTCTTCCAGACCGCCGACTGGATGCGCAACAAGCCCGATACCCCACAATAACTGTCTGTTTCAGACTAAATTAGATAGCCCACATGCCATCATCAGAATTACTCGTCTTGCTTGCCGTCGCCGCCGTCATCATCGTGCTGCAGATCGTCGCCATCTTGCGCAGCGCGCGTGGCGCCGATCCGGCGCAGCAGCTGGGGCAGTTGCAGAATGATCTGCAACGCCATCAGCAAGATCAGCAAGATCGTGGCGAACGCCAGCAGCGCGACCTGCGCGGCGAAGTGCAGACCAGTGCGCAAAACATGCGGCAGGAAATCGGCAGCAATTTCGGCCAGCTGCAGCAGACGCTGGCCGCGCAGATGACCAGCGTTGCCACCTTGCAGAACAACCAGATCGACACTTTCGCCCAGCAGTTGGTCAAGCTGACTGAAACCAATGCTCAGCAGCTCGATGGCATGCGGCTGGCGATGAACCAGCAGGCCCAGAACAGCCGCGAAGAACAGGCGCAATCGCTCAAGCGCTTCGGCGATACGCTCAACCAGACGCTGGCGGCGCTGACCGAATCGAATGCGCAGCGGATGGCGGAAGTGCGCGCCACGCTGGAAGCCAGGATCAAGGACCTGCAAACCGACAACGGCTTGCGGCTGGAAGAAATGCGCAAGACCGTCGACGAGAAGCTGCATGCGACGCTGGAGCAGCGTCTGGGTGAATCGTTCAAGATCGTTTCCGATCGTCTGGAAAAAGTGCACCAGGGCCTGGGTGAAATGCAGCAGCTGGCGATCGGCGTCGGCGACCTCAAGCGCGTGCTGACCAACGTCAAGACACGCGGCACCTGGGGCGAAGTGCAGCTGGAAATGCTGCTGGAACAGGTGTTGACGCCGGAGCAGTACGCCAAGAACGTGGAAACCGTTCCCGGCAGCGGCGAACGGGTGGAGTTCGCCATCAAGTTGCCGGGCAATGACGACGGCGGCACGCCGGTTTGGATGCCGATCGACGCCAAGTTCCCGAAAGAACAGTACGAACGGCTGGCGGATGCAGCTGATCGCGCCGATGCCGAAGGCGTGGCGCTGGCTTCTCGGGAACTGGAGCGCGCCGTGCGCCTGGAGGCCAAGACGATCGCCGAAAAATACCTGTCGCCGCCGCTGACCACCGATTTCGCCATCCTGTTCCTGCCGACCGAGGGCCTGTACGCCGAGGTCATGCGCCGTCCAGGCCTGGCCGACGAATTGCAGCGCCTGCACCGCATCAGCATCGCCGGGCCATCGACCTTATCGGCGCTGCTGAACAGCCTGCAGATGGGCTTCCGCACGCTGGCGCTGGAAAAGCGCTCATCCGAAGTGTGGCAAGTACTGGGCGCGGTCAAGACCGAATTCGGCAAGTTCGGCGACGTCCTGGCCGCCACCAAGCTGACGCTGGAACGCGCCGCCAAGAACATCGACCAGGCTGAAGTGCGCAGCCGCCAGATGGCGCGCAAGCTGAAATCGGTGGAGGCCTTGCCGAGCGAGGCGGCGCAGCGGCTGCTGGGGAAAGAGCCGGACCTGCTGGCAGACGACGAAAACTGAGATCAAAAACTGAAACCCAATCTGTGGGTATTTTTGATTAATTGATCCGGTGGGAGTTGGATTTTTGGATGAAATGAAAGCAGGGCAGCTTCGTAGATTTGCCCCGGCTTACCCGCCGGGAGGAGCATTCACGGTCTTAATGGCTTTGCTGAGCAGGCCAAGAAACAAGGCAATTTCTCTTGACTAATATGGTCTAGTTGATAGACTAGATCATGTTGATATAGATGAGGGTATTGCCATGCGAGAATACGGAGTGTACGAAGCCAAAACGAAATTGGCGGACTTGATCAAGCAAGTCCAGCAAGGTGAACGGATCACGATCACTAATCGCGGTGAGCCCGTAGCAGATTTGGTTCCTAGCGCCAACCGGGCGGCACAGCAGACGATGGAGGCGATTGACGCCATCAAGACCATGCGGGCAGGAACAATCGATCAAGCCGAGTTCGTCGAAATGCGTGGTCAGGGGCGTCGTTAATGAGCGGCGGTTTCGTGCTGGATGCGTCTGTGACGATCCGCTGGGCGCTCAATGATGGTTCGCCGGCAGATCGGGCTTATGCTGACCAGGTACTCGATTCGCTGGCCCTTGCATCGGCTTGGGTGCCGGCGCTATGGTACACGGAGACGATCCACGTGCTGCGCTGCGCGGAAGAGCGTGAAAAATTTGGTGAATCGGCCTTGACAGGATTTGTCTATCGTCTGGGGCAACTGCCGATTCATCTTGACGCTGCCGCGCCTTCGGGGATTCAACTGGCAGTAGCGGCGATATCGAGAGAATTCAGACTTTCTGGATACGATGCGCAATATCTCGAATTGGCCCGCAGGCGCAACTTGCCATTAGCAACCTTGGACAAGGATTTAAGAAAGGCGGCGAAGAAAGCTGGTGTGCCAATTTATCTCCTGCACTAGAGGAAGTGTGTGTGCCTGATTTCCAGTATCGCTGGAAATCCCTCTACATTGTCAAGCCGGCATCGCAAACGGCGGCTTGCCGGCCTGCTGCACTACCTCTACCTCGATCCCGAGACAAGTCCTGACGATATGCGGCGTCATGCTCAGCGTCGGCGTATCCTGCACCAGCAAGGTGCCATCCGCCAACCATGCCAGCTGGTCGGCATAGCGCGCCGCCAGGTTGGGATCGTGCATGATCGCCAGTACGCCGATATGCCATTCCTTGACCAGTTGCCGCAGGGTGCGCAGCAGATGATGCTGGTGCGCCAGATCGAGTGCAGCGGTCGGTTCATCCAGCAACAGATAACGTGGCGCCGGCGGGGTTTCCTGTTCATTGGCCGCCGGCCGCAGCTGCGCCAGTACACGGGCAAACTGCACACGCGCCAGTTCGCCGCCGGAGAGCGTGGTGACATCGCGCTCCGCAAGGGCAGCCGCACCGGCCAGCGCCAGCGCTTCCATCGCAATCAGCCTGTCGTTCATGCTGTTGCCGCCGCCGTGCGGATAGCGGCCCAGCAAGGCGATTTCCATGGCCGTGAAGGGGAACGAAAACTGCACGCTCTGCGGCAGCACGGCGCGGATCTTGGCCAGCTGCTGCGGGCTCAGCTGATTGAGCGTGACATGGTTGATCGATATCTGCCCGCCCAGCCGTACATCGCCGTCTTGCCGCTTGCCATGGAATTCGCCCGACATGGCTTTCAGCAGGCTGCTTTTGCCGGCGCCGTTACGGCCCAGCAGCGCCACGATCTGGCCTGGCTGGATCGACAGGTTGAGCTTGTGCAGGATGGTCTTGTCGCCACGTTGCAGGGAAAGGTCAGTCGCAACTAGCATGATGGTTTTCCGTGTGGTTTCAAGATAGGGCTACAGGCCAAGCTGTGCGCGGCGGCGCCACAGCAGCACGATGAAGAAAGGCCCGCCCAGCAACGCCGTGAGGATGCCCAGCGGCAGTTCCGCCGGCGCCGCCATGGTGCGCGACGCCAGGTCGGCCAGCAGAGTCAGCAGCGCGCCGAACAGCATGGCGCCCGGCAAAACTACGCGCTGATCGGGACCGCAGGTGAGACGGATGCAGTGCGGCGCTACCAGGCCGATGAAGCCGATGGTGCCGGTGCAAGCTACCAGACCGCCGACGCACAGTGAACTGACGATCAACACCTGGCGTTTGATGCGCTGCACCGGCACGCCGAGGTGCTGGGCTTCCGCTTCTCCCAGCAGCATCGCGTTCAAGGCCGCCGAGTGGCGCGCCATCGCTGCTACGCACAGGACGACTACCGGTGCCGCCACCGCCAGCAAGGACCAGTGTGCGCTGGCCAGGCTGCCGAGATTCCAGAAGGTCAGGGTGCGCAGCTGGGCGTCGCCGGCAATAAAGCTGAGCACGCCGATGCCAGCCATCGAGATGGCATTGAAGGCGATCCCGGCCAGCAGCAGGATGGGCAGCGCCAGGCGGCCCTTGGCCGCGCCGATCCGATACACCAGCAGCGCCACTGCCAGGGCGCCGGCAAACGCTGCCAGCATCGGCGCATAGATGCCGACCACGCTTAATGCTGCCGGCCACAGCACGCCGCCGAGCACGATGATGATGGCGGCGCCAAGGGCAGCGCCGCTGGAGACGCCGATCAGTCCTGGATCGGCCAGAGGATTGCGGAACAAGGCTTGCAGGGCGCTGCCGGCGGCGCCGAAGCCGCAGCCGACCAGCACCGCCAGCAGCACCCGCGGCAGACGGATATCCAGCAGCACCGCGCGCGCCTGGGCGTCGGCCGCCGATAGTTCGGCGCCGGACCACAGCAGGCGCGGCACTTGCCACGGATCGATGCGATAGGCGCCCAGGCCTGCGCACAAGGTCATGACCACCAGCAGCAACAGTGCCAGAACCAGCAGCACCATGCGCTGGCGAGACTGGCGCGCGATTGCCGGCGGTGAAATGGCAATCATCGGAGCCAACGGTTGCGCGGCGGCGGAATAAGAAGAGGACATCAGGAATCAGGCAGTCAATTGAGCAGAAAGACGGCGCAGGGCAGCCGGCAGCCGCGGACCAAAGCCGAGCAGCAGCAAGGCATCCATATCGGCGATCACGCGCCTGTTACGCGCTGCGGGAGTCAATGCCAGGCCTGGCATTTTCAGCAATTGCGCAAGGCCACCCATGGCGGCCAGGCCTTCGCTGGTAGTCATCAGGACATCGGGTGCCGCAGCGATGGCGCTTTCCGCGGTCAGCGGCTTGTAGCCTTTGAAGCCGTCCTCGCCGCCTAAGGCATTGACTGCGCCGGCATAGCGGATCATGGCGTCGGCGGCGGTATCGCGTCCGGCCACCATGGCCTGGGTGCCGCTGTTGCTGAGGATGAACAGCACTCGCGGTGGCGGCTTGCCAGACTGCTGCTGGCGTTGAGCCTGGATCGCTGTCATGGCCGCCAGCCAGTCGTTGTCGAAGGTTTGCAGCAGGCGATCGCCGCGTGTAGTCAAATCCAATGCTTTGGCGCTGCCGCTGATCTTGTCGCGCACCGATTGCACGTCGTGCCGCTCGGATAAGGTGATGACACGCACGCCGGCGGCTGCGATCTGCTGGATTGCCGTCGGCGGACCTGCTTCGGCCGAAGCCAGCAGCAGGTCGGGGCGCAAAGACAGCACACCCTCCGCCGACAGGGCGCGCTGGTAGCCCATTTTCGGCAACGCCAGCGCGGCCGCCGGATAGGTGCTGGTGGTGTCGCTGCCGATCAGCATGGCGCCGGCGTCCAGTGCATACACTACTTCTGTGATGGCGCCTCCGGCTACTGCTACGCGCAGAGGTTTGGGGGCGGCGGCGCTAGTCGGCAGCATCGTCAGCAGCATGCCGGCCGCAGTTGTTCCCAGCAGCATGCGGCGCTGATAGTCGACAGGCGGTTTCACGCTTGCACCTCGGTTTCGCTTTGCAGTAGCGGCAGGTTGATTGCCGTCGCGCGCCAGGCAGGCAGTTCCGGCTGGCCCGGCTTGCGTACGCCGAACAGCATGGCGATGGTGCCGCCGTCGGCGTCGAACAGCTCCAGTGAAGTGACTGCGCCGTCGCGGGTCGGCTTGCTGACTACCCAGCTGGAGACGATCTTGTCTTCCCGCAGATGCAGGTTAAAGCCCGGATCCAACACGTTCAGCCAGGGGCCCATCAGTTTGATGTTGGCGACAGGACCGGAATGGATCTGGATCATGCCGCGGTTGCCGACAAACACCATGATCGGCAAGCCGCTCGCCGCTGCCTGGTCAAGGATCAGCCGGGCGGCGCCGTTGTCCAGCCGGCGAACGAATTGCGGCGGCGCCAGGCGCAGCGCCTGGGTGCGGCTGACGCCGAAATCGCGCAGCAGGCCGAAGAACTCGTGTGTATCCTGCATATTGCTCCAGGCGGCGCGGAAGCCGTCGCCGTCGATCTCGGCATCCGCTTTGTCGATGGCGGCCGGCGGTGCCGGTTCAACGGTGATGCCGGGCAGCTGCTGCGGATCGCGCCAGCGCACCACCAGTTCGTCGAAAGCTGCATGGTTGCTGTGTTCGCGCAAGAATACCTTGTGCACGGCTTCGCCATGCAGGTCGTAGAACTGCAAGCTTTTCTGCAAGCTGGTCTCGCTGCCGCGCGTGACTTCTTCGATCACGGCGCAGCCGAAATGCCATTGTTTATAGAAAATCCGCAAATCGATGGCTGCGCCCAGCGCCAGGCCGACATGGCCGTTGTGGCTCATTTTTTCGTAGACGCCATCCTTTTCATGCACCACGTTGTCGTTGCGGGTGAGCGCCATTACCGCGCCCAGCTGCGGTACTTCTTCAAAGATTTCGACGAAGTTCGGCTGCAGACGGATCGCTTCGGCGCCGACGCAGGCAGCTAGTGCTTCGCCTTCGGAAACACCGATGGCGACAGCGGCGTCGCGGTTGCGCAGTTTCTGTTCGCGCTTGGCGGCGAGAAAGCGCTGGCGCAGGTCGGATTGTGGGTTACGGGTGGCGGCAAGCATGGGATTCTCCTCCGGGAAGTGGATTGGTTAGTACTGGAATTTCAAGCCGACATTGAAGCTGCGGCCGGGCGCCGTGTAGGCATTCTTGACGCTCGAGTTGTCGGCCAGTCCGCGCACGTCCGACCAGTTCCAGTACTGGCGGTTGAGCAGGTTGTGGATGCCGGCATACAACGCGACGTTCTTGCTGATGTTGTAGCCGCCGCGCAGATCCATCACGAACGCCGCCGGCGGTGCAAAATCAGTCTGTTTGCTCATCTCGCTGCGGCGCTTGGCGCTTTGGTAAATGACATCGGCCTGGCCGTACCAGACTTCGCTCGGTTCATAGCGCAGACCGAGCACCGCCATGAACGGATTGACGGTGTCGAGCGGCGTGCTGCTGCCGTCGGCTCCTTCGGTATGGCCCTTGGTGTACGCCATGCCAGCCTTGACGCCGATGCCGTTGGCCAGTTGCCAGTCGATGCGCGCTTCGGCGCCGCTGATGCGGGCCTTGGCACGGTTCACGTATTGATAGATCAGGGGATCGACGAACGGGCGGCCGCTGCCGCTGACCACTTCCTGCGAGATGAAGTTGCTGTAGCGTCCGGTGAACGCCGCCATGCTGTAGCGCAGGACGTTCTCGCCGCCGCTCAGCTTGCCGCGCAGGCCAAGTTCAAAGGTGTTGCTGGTTTCCGGCTTCAGGTCGGGATTGCCGATGGTGGCGTAGCCGTAGATCGGATTGCCGAAGCTGTTGTTGACCTGGTCCGGCGTCGGCGTACGGAAGCCACGCGCATACTGAACATAGGGCAGCAAAGCAGGGCTGATTTCGTACATCAGCGCCAGGCGCGGCGACACCGCATTGCCGCTGGAATCGGTCGGTTTGCCGGTATAAGATGGATCGTTCTTCTGCGGCGTCAGGCGATAGCCGTCGAAGCGCAGGCCCGGTGTGATGCTGAGCGGGCTATTCTGCGACAGGCGGAATTCATCCTGTAAAAACGCGCCGAACAAGGTGTAGTCAGTGGTGGGGAAAGCCTTGTTGGGGAAGGGCGACTCGCCGACGCCGGGAACGGTGCCGTCGCGCAGGCCTTCGATGTGCGCCGTGCTGAGATCGAAACCGTATACCAGTTTGTGCTCCAGGCTGCCGGTGGCAAAGCTGCTTTCGGCCTGGGCCGAGCCGCCGACAGTGCGTTCCTGATAGGTATTGGCACGGGTGCGGCCGACCGCCGGGAATCGTTGTTCGTAGGAGAACTGATTGGTCTTGGCTTCCTGGAAGTAAAGCTGGGCGTGGGCGCTCTGGAAATAGCGGTTGTCGCCGTCCTTGAAGTTGTAATCGATGCTGTAACGGTTGCGCTCCAGCTTGTCGTTGGCGCGTAGCGCCCGGGTGCTTTGGGTGACGGCTGACAGTACGTCCGAATCGGTCTTCTGTTCCTGGTGGCTGATCGCTGCCGTGAAAGTGTCTTGCGCGCTGGCCTTGAATACCAGCTTGCCGAGCAGAGCATTGCCGTGGATGTTCTGAGGATTTGCAGTGTCGCGGTTGAGGCCGGTGATATTGCGCGTACCCTTGGTGTCCACCTCGTGGCCGTCGCGCTTGTTGGCGATCAGCAAACCTTCAAAGCGCTCGCCGCCGAACGCCGCGACGGCGGTGGTCGAGGTGCTGCCGTCGGTGGAATCGTAAGTCGGCTTGATCGAGAAATAGGTCGGCTTGTTGAAGATCTTCAGGAAATCGGCAGGATCCTTGGTGATGAAGTTGACCGCACCGGTCAGGCCATCGCTGCCGTACATGGCCGAAGCCGGGCCGCGCAGGATTTCCACGCGCTTGTACATGTCCATCTCGACATAGTCGCCGCGGCCGGCTTCCAGCGGCCCAAATGAAAAAGAACTGGGCAGGCGGATGCCGTCTTCCATCAGCAGGATGCGGTTGCCTTCCAGGCCGCGGATATTGATGCCCTCGTTGCCGCCGCGGCCGCCTGCGGTTGCCGCCGACGTCGGGCGGTAAGGACCGCGGCGGACGGTCACGCCCGGTTCATAGCGCAGCAGGTCCTTGACGTCTCTGGGTTGCTGTTCCTCGATGGTGTCGGCGCTGATCACCGAGATGCTGCTAGGCGTTTGCGCTACTGCAGTTTCGCTGCGAGTCGCCGTGACCGATATTTCATCGAGCTGATGCGCGGCCGCATGATTGCCTGCCAGGGCAAGCGGCTGGTTCGCGAATGCCGGCGCAGATGCAGCGCACATGGCGAGGATGGCGAAGTGAACGGCCGCAGGCAGCCTGCGCAGCGCCGGCGCCGCAGGGCGGTTTGAATGTGAATTGGGCAAAACGTCGTACTCCAGAACGATGCAGCATGTTTAGTGGCTGGCATCGCTGGGTGCGGCTGGCTGAAAAGAGAGGTGAGCTGCGCAAAAGGGCAGGTAACCCAGTACACAAATCAATTATAGATGAGAATGATTGTTATTTGCATTTTTTTTTGGCAAAATGGCAGCACCGATTTTTAAGTGAAATGCTTGTTGGCGGCAGTTACATCTGGTAGCAATAATGCATTTCCTGAAACAGAGGCCTCCCGGGCTCTGTCCTATACTATGATTACGGCATGGCTTGCGCGGATGCTGCATTTCCTGCATATCCGTTCGCCGCCGGCATTCATCGCAGTCCTCCGGCGAGGCTGCATGCAAGGAGCTTATTATGCGCAAACTCATTTTACTGGCTGTGGTCGCCTTGCTGGCAGGTTGCGCCACGGATGCAGAGCGTTCGCTGCAGGCACAGAAAGACGTCGACCAGATGATGCAAATCTATGGTCCGGCATGTCAACGGCTCGGATATAAAACCGACTCCAACGAATGGCGCAATTGCGTGCTGCGGTTGGATACCAAGAACAATGTCGAACGCTATCCGGCCACTACCACCTGCTTTGGCCATCCCGGCCTGTTCCAGTGTAATACCTTCTGATCTTAGCCCGCTGGCAGAGCATACCCATGACCGGACATCAAGCGATTGATGTCCGGTTTTGCCGTGGCTGCGGGCTTTTGGTCAAGTCCTCGGGCCGGGCGCGTCATGGCAGCATACGCAGATCTTGTTGCCGTCGGGGTCGCGGAAATACGCGCCGTAGTAATGCGGATGGTATTCCAGGCGCAGCCCGGGCGGCCCTTCGCAGCTGCCGCTATGGCGCAGCGCCGCCGCATGGGCGTTGTCGACGGCTGCGCGGGTAGGCGCCAGCAGGGCGATCATCTGGCCATTGCCTGCAGTCGCGCTTGCGCCGTCGTACGGCGCGCCGACGATGAACAGGGGACGGGCGTGGCCGGCCGCCATCCAGGCCGCCCACGGCTTGCCGGCATCGCAGAATTTCAGCGACAGGTCCAGTTCCTGCATGAGGGCGGAATAAAACCGCAAGGCTTGCTGGAAATCAGAGGTACCGACAAATACATGAGAAATCATGGGTTCTACCTTTTGACGATGGATGCTGCTGGCGTTTGCTCCAATTTTGACACGGCCGGACGGCGGGGCAGTTCGATTTTTACGGAGGGACAGATGGACGATCAATTCGATCTGCACCGTTTCGTGACTGCCCAGTTGCCAGTCTTCGACACCGCTTGCCAAGAACTGCGCACGGGGCGCAAGAGCAGCCACTGGATGTGGTTCATTTTCCCGCAAATCGAAGGACTGGGCCATAGTCCCATGGCGCACAAATTCGCGATCTCCTCGCTGGCCGAAGCCAGGGCGTATCTGGTGCACCCGCTGCTGGGGCCCCGGCTGTTGGAATGCAGCAGGTTGGCGGCAGCGGTGGAGGACCGTTCGGCAGAAGATATTTTCGGCTATCCGGACTACATGAAATTCCAGTCATGCATGACCTTGTTTGCCAAGGCCGCTCCGCAGCATCAGGTATTCGACGATTGCCTGCAAAAGTATTTTGGCGGCCTGGCGGATGCGGCCACGCTGGATAAGGTGTAAGCGTGCAGCGTGTTGCACGCCTGGATAAAACTCAGGCTGGCGATCTGCGCATGGGCACGAAACGTATGCCATGCATTTCCACCTGCGCACTGGTGGCCGCGAAACCGAAGCGCTGGTACACAGGCAATGCGGATGGCGAGGAATTGACCGTAAAACCTGCAGCGTCGGGAGCCGATGCCAGTGCCGCCTGCCACAGACGCGTGGCCAGGCCTTGGCGCTGGAACTCCGGTGCGACGAACAAGTGGAACACGTGGCTGCGATCGCGCATGGCGATGAAGCCGGCCAGCACACCGCCGACGAAAGCGTTGATGTAGTGGTAGCGCGGATCGGAAATATATCCGGCTTCTGCTGCAACCGAAACCGATGCCAGGAATTGCTCGGCGCCGCTGCCGTCCGCGCTGATCGTGAATTCGTGCGTGAACTGCTGGATCAGGGCGCTGATGGTAACGGCGTCGCTGGCATGGGCGGGGAGGAACTCGCATGCAATTGCTGCCAAGGTTTTTGCGTCGTTCATGATGTTGTGGTTTTTTCAGGGATCGGGAAAGCGGCCGGATATTCTCTCTGATACCAGCCGTTGGCGACATCGTGGTCGGCGCCTAGGAATTCGCGTATTTTCGGAATCACTGCCAGGCCGATGCTGCACAGCGCGGTCAGGATGCCGAACAGCACATAGCATTGCGCCACCGAGGCGTGCAGCAAAGCCAAGCCGGCGACCGCCGGGCCCAGTGTCGACGCGAGCTGCCATACCATGATGTTGACCGATGCATTGCGCGCGCGGTAGCTGACCGGCGTCGCCAGCAGGCGATGCGTGACGCCGACAAACTGGGTGGTCGATTGCGAGATGCCGAGCAGGAAAAATGCCGTCGCCAGCATCAGCGGCGAGCTGGTCAGGCCGACCACCAGCAGCGCGGCGGCGCGCAGCTGGGCCGCGCCTATCAGGGCGCGGAAGCGTCCCAGCGTCCGGGAGAAAAAAGAAGCGCAGCCAAGAAACCCCAGGAACATGCCGGCCATGATGCCCATGTTGGTCGCGCCCAGCCAGAACGCCGACAGGCCCAGGCTGGTCACTCTCAGGGCCGCCATCATGCCGATGGCCGGCGAGTAAAATACGCCGATGACGAGATTCGCCAAGGTCCAGTGGCGTTCCAGCGGGATATGCCATTTCATGCGCAGGCCGGCCTTCAGCTCATGCAGCCATTGCGCCGCTCCGAGCGCCGCCGGTTTGCCGGCCGTCAGCGCCTTGGGCAAGCAGGTGGCGGCGAATGCTGCGATCAGCAGCAAGGCCACATGCACCCACAGCGCACTGGCGACGCCGCTGGCGGCGATCACGCTGCCGCCCAGCGCCGGTCCCATGATGCCGCCGAGCGAGCCGCTGATCTTTTGCATGCTCATGGCCAGCGACAGTTTTTCCGCCGGCACCAGTTCCGAGGCGATGGTCTGGACGCAGGGCATGATGATCGCCATGGCGCAGACGCCGATCATCTCGCAGGCGATGATGAGGTACAGATGATAGAAACCCGCTTGCGCCAGCAGCGCCAGCACCACGCTTTCGACGGCGACGGCGATGGCGACGAAGCCGATCGCCATCAGGCGTTTCTTGGGATAACGGTCGCCAAGGGGCGAGAGCAGGGGAATCGCCAGCAGGCTGGCAGCTGCCACGGTGACGCCGAAGGTGGCAAGGTCGCGGGCGCCGCCGTGCTGGGCGATCCACCAGGCGATGGTGATGTTGCCGAGCAGGAGCGCACTCAGCGTCGCCATCTCACTGACCAGCACCAGCATGAAAGGCTTGCCCAGCTGTTGCAGGTTTTGCCAGTATTGTCTGAGCATGTTTTAGTGTTCGTGGCCGACGGTGGGGATCAGATCAAACCGTCAAACAGGATCACTTCGACCTGGTCGCCGCTGGCGACGTCGGTTTGCTCGTGCGCCAGCACGATCATGCAGTTGGCTTCCGCCATGGAACGCAGGATGCCCGATCCTTGTGCTGCAGTGGGGCGCACCGACCACTTGCCATCGCTCATGCTGAGGATGCCGCGCTGGTACTCCGTGCGGCCTGGCCGCTTGCGGATGGCGACCGCGGCGGTGGCGTGCATCAGCGGCAACGCCGGGGCTTGCGCGCCCATCATCTGCAGCAGCGCTTCGCGCGCAAAAAAGTAGAACGACACCATCACCGCCACCGGATTGCCTGGCAGGCCGAAGAACAGCGCTTGCTTGCCGCTGGAGGCAATGCGGCCGAAGGCCAGCGGGCGCCCCGGGCGCATGCCGATTTTCCAGAAGGCGACGTCGCCCAGCTGCGCCATCATCTGCTTGGTGTGATCGGCATCGCCGACCGAGACGCCGCCGGAAGTAATGATGGCGTCAGCGTTTTCACAGGCGCTGCGGAAGGCCGTTTCCAGCGCCTGCGGATCGTCGCCGACCACGCCCATGTCGATGATGTCGCAGCCGAGGCGCTGCAGCATGCCGTACAGGGTGTAGCGGTTGGAATCGTAGACGCAGCCCGGTTCGAGTATTTCGCCGACCGAGCGCAGCTCGTCGCCGGTGGAAAAAAAGGCGACGCGCAGCCGCCGCCGCACCGGAATTTCGGCAATGCCGAGCGAGGCCAACAGGCCGAGGTCGGCCGGACGCAGGATGCGGCCCTGGCGGATCGCCGGCGTGCCGGCTTTCAGGTCTTCGCCGGCCAGGCGGCGATTGGCGCCTGGCTGGACTGCACCGGCCGCTATGGTGATTGTGATCGAACCGGCGGGGCTGCCTGCCGGGGCCTGCACAAATTCCTGCGGAATCACGGTATCCAGTCCGGCGGGCATCAAGGCGCCGGTCATGATGCGGATGGCTTCGCCGCGGGCGGCGGTTCCGGCATAGGCGCGGCCGGCGTGGGCGATGCCGGCCACCTGCAGGATGGTATCGCTATCCTGGCGCAGATCGGCGGAATGGAAGGCATAGCCGTCCATGGCCGAATTGTCGTGCGCCGGCACATCGATGGGCGAGATGATGTCGTGCGCCAGCACCCGGTCCAGCGCGCTGCGCAGCGCCACCTTTTCAATCGCGCCGACCGGCGTGATGAAGGCATGGATGATGGCCTGCGCCTGGCTCACCGGCATGGCGTGCGGATCGTAGTCCGACAGGCAACTGGTGAGGGAGGACAAGGAAGGCTGGTCTGGGCGGCTCAAGGTATTCAATGGGTTCTTCTTGATGACTGCAATTGTTCTTCGGTATTGATGTTGCGGAAGGCGTCGCCGTCGTCGAACAGCGCTTCACTGTAATTCAGGCGACGGTACCATGCCTCTATCTTACGTCCTCCGCCTTGCAAGTAGTCATTGAGATCGGTCAATAAACTGCGTTTCAGCAGCATGAATACCGGTTGCGGCTGCAGTGTCAGCGTATCGGGGTCTGTGGTCACGGCGACAGCGACGTCGGCAGCGGCGTTTTGCAGTGCTTTTGCCAGGTTTTGCAGCAGGTCTTCCGGCAGATAGGGAGAGTCGCAAGGCGCGGTCAGCAGATAGGGGGTAGTGCAGTGGCATAGGCCCGCCTGCAGGCCCGCCAGCGGTCCGGCGAAATCGGCCTGCTGGTCTGGCCAGACCGGATAGCCGAAGGCCGCGTAGCGGGCCTGGCTGCGGTTGGCGTTGATGATCAGGCTGCCGACTTGCGGCGCCAGGCGCGCGATGACATGCGCCACCATGGTTTGACCGTCGAGCAGCGCCAGGCCCTTGTCGATGCCGCCCATGCGCGTGCCGCGGCCGCCGGCCAGTATCAAGCCGGTGGTCAGGCTGGCAAGGTCGGGATGGATGCGGGTTTGCATGGCGTGGCTCCGTTTAGCCGCCGATATACGACATTTCCACCTTCTTGCGGGCTGGCGCCAGTCCTTCGGTATTTTGCGTGCGCTGCTCGGAATAGCGGTCATCGCGGGTGCGCCACAGCTGGCCGATCACGCTGGAGATTTCACGGTCGCTGCCATCGCTGCGCAGCAGGGCGCGTAGATCGTGGCCGGCGCTGGCGAACAGGCAGGTGTACAGCTTGCCCTCGGTCGACAGGCGCGCCCGTGAACAGTCATGGCAAAAGGCCTGGGTGACGCTGGAAATCAGGCCGATTTCGCCGCTGCCGTCGGCATAGCGCCAGCGCTGCGCCGTTTCGCCGAGGTAGTTGGCGGCCAGCGGCTGCATCGGCAGTTCGCTCTGGATCAGTTGCGCCACTTCGGCCGAGGACACGACTTCATCCATTTTCCAGCCGTTGGAAGCGCCTACATCCATGTATTCGATGAAGCGGAGGATGTAGGGGGTGTTCTTGAAATGGCGCGCCATCGGCAGGATTTCCTGCTCGTTGACGCCGCGCTTGACCACCATGTTGACCTTGATCGGGCCGAGCCCGACCTGGTGCGCCACGTCCAGTCCGCGCAGCACATCGGCCACCGGGAAATCGGCATCGTTCATGCGCTTGAAAATGCCTTCGTCCAAGGCATCCAGCGAGACCGTGACGCGCTTGAGGCCGGCATCTTTCAGCGCCTGCGCCTTCTTGGCCAGCAGCGAGCCGTTGGTGGTCAGGGTCAGGTCGAGCTCCTTGCCATCCGGCGTCTTCAGTGCGCTCAGCATGGCGATCAGCTTTTCGATGTGCTTGCGCAGCAGCGGCTCGCCGCCGGTCAGGCGGATCTTGTGCACGCCGTGGGCCACGAACAGGCTGGCCAGGCGCGTGATTTCTTCAAACGACAGCAGGGCGGTGTGCGGCAGAAACGCATAGTCTTTGTCGAACACCGCGCGCGGCATGCAATACACGCAACGGAAGTTGCAGCGGTCTGTCACCGAGATGCGCAAATCGTGCAGCGGCCGTCCCAGCTCATCGGCGATCAGACCGTCGGGCGTTTCCAGTATGGAGGGCAAGGACAGGGGAGGCAGCGATGGCTGGCGGCGGCTGTCGATCAGCGGGATGACTTTTTTAGTCATGATGTGTTTCTTGGAAGATATGCAAAATCTGCTGCTTCTCTACTAGGTGGTAACTTCTACAAGATACCATGGTCATCGGTTTTTGGCTGCACGCGGCTACGGATACCCTTTATGGCGCCGACGCCAGACGTGACAAAGGGAGTCTTGGACTCCCTTTGTTTTCTTGCTATCTTGCCATGCCGCCGGCTGGCGGCGGCATGGGCAGACGCTTAAGACTGCGAGCGCTGGGTTTCGATCTGCACCAGCGGTTCGCTGACCTGGACCGGCGCCGGCTTGCGTTCACGCGGTACGCGTGGCGCGGCGACGATGCCGGCAGTGGCTTCCTGGGCAGCACGCAGCTTGCTCGGGTCGGTCGCTGCCAAGGTCAGGCCTGCGGCCGCCAGAACGGTTTGCAGATCTTCCACCTTAGGCGAGGCGCTCGATACCGCGACCTTGACTTCAGCCGGCGCTGCTTCTACCGGGGCTGGCGCAACTGCTGCCGGCGCTGGTGCGTGCACAACCGGGGCTGGCTCAGCGACGACCGGGGCCGGTGCTTCGACCTGCGGTGCAAGCTCAACGTGCTCAACCGGGGCTGGCGCAGCAACTGTCGTCACCAGCGGTTCGACCACTGGATCGGCCGCTACCGGCGCTGCCACGACTGCTTCAGGCTCGGCGACGGTTGGCGCAGGTGCAACCGAAATCCACACTGGCACGGACGCCGGTGCTTCTTCGATGGCTGCTGCTGGCGCGGCTTCCGCCACTGCGGCCACTTCCTGCGGCACTAGCGGCGCGGCGATCGCATTCGACAATGCTGTCGGTGCGAAGGTCTCTGGCTGGGCCGGAGCGGCAACTTCTTGCGAGACAGGCACGGAAGAAGCCATCATCGGCACGGCGCTGTCGGCCGCGTGTGCTGCTACGGCAACAGGCTGCGCGGCGACAGGTTCGGCTTCATGAGCGGTTGCCGGAACGACTGCTGGAACAAATGCCGGTGCTGCATCGGCTGTTGTTGCAACTGCGTCAGCTACGCTGTTTTCGCCTGCTTCCATGTCATCGCTGCCTTCGCTGCTGCCTTCAGCAGTATCAGTTGCATCACGATCACGACGATTACGGTTACGGCCACCGCGACGGCGACGGCGACGCGGTTCTTCGTCTCCTTCTGCCTTGGTTTCGACGCGGCCGCTATCGAGCTGGACGGCGTCGCCAGTTTCGGCAACCGTGGCCACTGCTACGCCGGCGGCAGCAACTACGCCGCCCTTGAGCAAGGTTTCATCGACTTTGACTTCGCTCAGGTTTTCCTTGCGCTCTTCACGTGGTGGACGTGGTGGGCGTTCGCTGCGCTCGCGCTTGCCTTCGCGTCCTTCGGTGCTGCGGGTATCGGCTTTGCTTTCGTTGGCTTCGCGCTGTTCCCGTGGCTCTCTAGGTTCGCGTGGCGGACGTGGCGGACGGGCTTGCTGGCTCTTGGCTTCAGCAGTCTCGGTTACCACTGGTTTCTTGGCGCTGTCGTCGCGCGCTTCGCTGCCGTCGCGGTTGCGGCCGCCACGGTTGCGGCCACGCTGGCCACGGTTGTTGCGGTCGCCGCGATCATTGCGGTCACGCTGTTGTGCGCTCTTGGTTTCGGCAGTTGCCGCAGGCGTAGCGACTGGCGCCGCCGGCTTGCTGAAGAAGAAACCGAAGATCTTGCCGAGGAAACCGGTTTCCGCTGGAGCGGCTGCTGCCACTGGCTGTACTTCCACCGGCTTGCGCTCGACGATCGGGGCCGGCTGGTCTGGCGTGATGCCCTTGACCACGGCTTCCTGACGCGGCTTGCCTTCTTCTTTCTGGGTCTTGCTGTAGCCGATGTCGGTATCGGCTTGCTCTGCCATCGCATAGCTGGCCTGGGTTTCTTCCAGGCGCGGATCGTCGTGCTTCAGGCGTTCCAGCTTGTAATGCGGGGTTTCCAGATGCTTGTTCGGGATCAGGATGATGCCGACGCGGTGACGCGTCTCGATCTTCAGGATCTCGCCGCGCTTTTCGTTGAGCAGGAAAGCTGCGACATCGACCGGCGCCTGGACGTGGATCGCCGCCGAGTTTTCTTTCATCGCTTCTTCCTGGATGATGCGCAGGACTTGCAAAGCGGACGATTCGGTATCGCGGATATGGCCGGTGCCGTTGCAACGCGGGCAAGTCACGTGGCTGCCTTCCGACAGCGACGGACGCAAGCGCTGGCGCGACAGTTCCATCAGGCCGAAGCGCGAGATCTTGCCCATCTGGACGCGTGCGCGGTCATAGCGCAGGGCGTCTTTCAGGCGAGTTTCGACTTCGCGCTGGTTCTTGGAATTCTCCATGTCGATGAAGTCGATCACGATCAGGCCGCCGAGATCGCGCAGACGCAATTGACGCGCAACTTCTTCCGCTGCTTCGCAATTGGTGTTGAAGGCGGTGGTCTCGATGTCGCCGCCGCGGGTTGCGCGGGCGGAGTTGACGTCGACGGAAACCAGGGCTTCGGTATGGTCGATCACGATGGCGCCGCCGGATGGCAGCGGCACGGTGCGCGAATACGCGGTTTCGATCTGGTGTTCGATCTGGAAGCGGGAGAACAGCGGCACGTCGTCGCGGTAGCGCTTAACGCGGTGCACCATGTCGGGCATGACGTGGGCCATGAACTGCTGGGCCTGGTCGTGGATTTCGTCGGTGTCGATCAGGATTTCGCCGATGTCCGGTTGGAAATAATCGCGGATCGCACGGATCACCAGCGACGATTCCTGATAAATCAGGAACGCGCCTTTGCCTTGGGTGCCGGCGCCTTCGATGGCGCGCCAGAGTTGCATCAGGTAGTTCAAGTCCCATTGCAATTCATCAACATTGCGGCCGATGCCGGCAGT
This sequence comes from Collimonas pratensis, assembly GCF_001584185.1. Lineage (GTDB taxonomy): Bacteria > Pseudomonadota > Gammaproteobacteria > Burkholderiales > Burkholderiaceae_D > Collimonas > Collimonas pratensis. The sequence goes on from NZ_CP013234.1 coordinate 1,703,456, forward strand.
GCGGGCAATCACCGACATGCCGCTAGGCAGGTCCAGCTGATCCATGGTTTCGCGCAGTTCCTGGCGATCTTCGCCTTCGACCCGGCGCGATACGCCGCCGCCGCGCGGATTGTTCGGCATCAGGACCAGGTAACGGCCGGCCAGCGAGACGAAGGAGGTCAGGGCTGCGCCCTTGTTGCCGCGCTCTTCCTTTTCGACCTGGACCATGATTTCCTGGCCTTCGCGCAGGGCATCCTTGATCGATGCGGTACGGACGTCGACGCCTTCCTTGAAATAGGTGCGGGCGACTTCCTTGAACGGCAAGAAGCCATGACGCTCTTCACCGTAGTTGACGAAGCAGGCTTCCAGCGACGGCTCGATACGGGTAATCACACCTTTGTAGATATTGGACTTGCGTTGTTCGCGTCCGGTGGTTTCGATATCGATGTCAATGAGCTTTTGCCCGTCAACAATAGCTACGCGCAGTTCTTCTTGCTGCGTAGCATTAAACAACATGCGTTTCATTTTTTCGCTCCGTGACCCTTGGGTCAATTCAATGGCGCTTAATGATGCTGTTCTTCAGCATTCTGTCAGCGCCAAAAAGTACAGGGATGTACGCGAGAACATAGTTGTCTGGGGGGGGAGGGTGCCTTGGCGTGCAGCGCCTGATCTACATAGTAGGGCGCTTGCACAGGCGCGGAAGCAGTGCTGTCGTATTACAGAAAACTACCAGCGTGCACCAGCACAGCGTCTTGCAGTTCGCGGATCGCGAGCATGACGCCAGGCGGTGAGCAGCTTGATAGAGCCAAATGAAGCATTGGTTTCAGTAAAGTTAATCGACTTGTTTATAAGCACTGCATCAACCGGCGAGCCCGTCGCGACTTATCGCATCGGGCTCGCCGGACTTTATCCTAATCATCCAGATATTCTTGTTCAGCATCCGTGCGCGCTATCCGATGACAACAACGGTGCGACCTTGACTCGCGCAGGGGTGATGCGTACACATTTCCCATCAAATTTGCAAATTGGCGAGGCTGATGGGGACGCCCCTGTGTAGAATGGTCTTTTTATTCTTACACCAGCAACTGTTTCTGAACAGTCGCGCAACAATTATATATTCAAAATGAAGGACTTAGCGAGATTTTCTGGAGGGCGAGTGAAGTCTCGCCCGGAGCCGCGGACACAAGCCGCGCTCAAGCACAAGGCTGAGCCTAAAGTAGCCGTGGAGCAAGAGGTGAAGCCGCCTCCCGCACCACTGCAAGTTCAACTGCTGACCATCGGCGAAGAGGATGCCGGTCAACGGATCGACAATTTTTTGTTGCGTATTTGTAAAGGTGTTCCTAAAAGCCATATTTATCGCGTGCTCCGTTCGGGCGAGGTAAGGGTCAATAAAGGCCGTATCGACCAGACCTACCGTTTGCTGGAAGGCGACGTGATCCGGGTGCCGCCGATCAGAATTGCTGAAAAGCAAGAGCAAGTCGTGCCAGGCGCGGAATTCAAGATATTGCTAGAAGACAATCATATGCTGGTGATCGACAAGCCGGCAGGGGTCGCCGTGCATGGCGGCTCCGGCGTCAGCTATGGCGTCATCGAGCAGCTGCGGGCGGCGCGTCCGCAAGCCAAGTTCCTGGAATTGGTGCACCGGCTGGATCGCGATACCTCCGGGATTTTGTTGCTGGCTAAGAAACGTTCGGCGCTCACCAATCTGCACGAACAGATGCGCGACGGCGATACCGACAAGCGCTATCTGGTCCTGGTGCACGGCGACTGGCAAAACGAGCGCCAGCATGTCAAGCTGGCTTTGCATAAGTATACGGCAGCCGATGGCGAGCGCCGGGTACGGGTGCAGGCCGATGGTCAGGCATCGCACACCATCTTCAACCTGATCCGCCGCTACGGCGACTATGCCTTACTGGAAGCGGAGTTGAAAACCGGCCGCACGCATCAGATCCGGGTCCATCTGTCCGCCAGCGGCTTTGCGATTGCCGGCGACGACAAGTATGGTGATTTTGCGTTGAACCGCGCTTTGCAGAAAGCGGACGGCCAGCGAATTGCCCTGAAGCGGATGTTTTTGCACGCCTATCAGATTACCTTTGCTCATCCCGAGACCGGCAAGCCGGTGACCTTGAAGGCGCCATTGCCGCCGGAGTGCGAAAAATTCCTGAAAAGTTTGCCTCAGGAAAATAAGTTGGATGTTGCTTCTGCACCATCACGCACTACGGGCGATTAGAATATCAGTTAGTATTTATCTATCTATTGGTTTGCCGATCGCTGATGGCGTCTTGTCGGCCGGCAGGCAAAACCCAGGAACAGGAGCTGGCAAGCAATTGCCAGGCAATATGGCAAGAAAGAATTTTGATTTAATCGTATTTGATTGGGATGGCACTTTGATGGACAGTACCGCCATCATCGTGAAATGTATCCAGGCTGCGGCCAGGGACCTGGGCTTGCCGATTCCGGATAATAAGGCAGCTGCGCACGTGATCGGGTTAGGCCTGGGCGAGGCGATGCAGCTGGCGATGCCGGGCCTGGAGGCCAGCCAGTATCCACGTGTGGTGGAGCGCTATCGCTATCACTATCTGGCGCAGGACCAGGACCTGACCCTGTTCGACGGTGTCCGCGAAATGCTGGCCGATCTGTCCCAGCAAGGCTATTTTCTGGCGATTGCCACCGGCAAGAGCCGGGTCGGGCTGAACCGTGCCTTGCACGAAACCAAGCTGCTGTCGGTGTTCGACGCCACCCGCTGCGCCGACGAGACTTTCTCCAAGCCGCACCCCGCCATGCTGCAGGAATTGACGCGTGAGCTGGGCCAAGACCTGAAGCGCACGGTGATGATCGGCGACACCACGCATGATCTGCAGATGGCGATCAATGCCGGCGCTGCGGGTATCGCGGTGCAGTATGGCGCTCATCCGGCGCACGAACTGAATGCGCTGAAACCGCTGTTCAGTGCGACGTCGACGCCGCAGCTGCATGATTGGCTGATCAATAACGCCTGAGTTTAAAACTGATACAGGTTGCCAACGAGAGTGCCAAGCGATGTCTGAACAAGCCGTAAATAACCTGCGCATTCCGATTTGCGCTTCTTCCGCCCTGGCAGAGCGCGGCAGAGGCGTGCGTTTCCCGGTGACGGCGTGGGGCGACGATGCGGTGGCGTTTGTCATCCGCTACGACAATGTCGCGCACGCCTACCTGAACCGTTGCGCGCACGTGGCGATGGAGCTGGACTGGAACGAGGGTGATTTCTTCGAATCGAGCGGCCTCTATCTGATGTGCGCCACTCACGGCGCGGTGTATGAGCCGGAAACCGGCCGCTGCGCCGGCGGTCCTTGCCGCGGCGGACGGCTGCACAAGATTTTAGTTGAAGAAAGCAATGATCAGGTGTTCTGGATCCCTGATGAATATGTGCGGCCTGTGTTAGCGTAGCTTGGCAGCCTGTTAAACGATCCCTGATAATCGACATGAGTGAGCACCATGAGCAATAACGAATTTGATAATGTTGATTCTGCGCTACCGGCAAAGAAAGAAGGCTGGGAACGCGAACTGCTGGAAAAGCTGGCTTTTGCTTCGCTGCGCGAACAGCGTGCGCGGCGCCGCTGGGGCATCTTTTTCAAGCTGGCGGTGCTGGGCGTGATCGGCTTCGCCTTTTGGCTGGGCATCAATTACGAAGGCTCGGATACGCAAACCGTCGGCGCCCATACCGCACTGGTGAAGATCAACGGCGCCATCGAATCGGAAGGCAATGGTTCTGCCGGCGTGGTAGTGCCGGCGCTTGACAATGCGTTCGCCGCCGACGATTCGGTCGGCGTCATCTTGCGCATCAACAGCCCCGGCGGCAGCCCGGTGCAGGCCGGCATCATCAATGATGAAATCACCCGCTTGCGCAAGGAATATCCGAACAAGCCTTTGTATGTAGTGGTCGACGAGATGTGTGCGTCCGGCGGTTACTATATCGCTGCCGCGGCTGACAAGATCTACGTCAACAAGGCTAGCATCGTCGGCTCGATCGGCGTGCTGATGGACGGTTTCGGTTTCACCGGCCTGATGGACAAGGTCGGCGTCGAACGGCGCCTGCTGACTGCAGGCGAGAACAAGGGTTTCCTCGATCCGTTCAGCCCGATGAGCGCAACGCAAAAAGGCTATGCGCAAACCATGCTGGCGGAAATCCACCAGCAGTTTATCGACGTCGTCCGCAAGGGCCGCGGCGCACGCTTGAAGGAAACGCCGGAAACTTTCTCCGGCCTGTTCTGGAGCGGCTCCAAGGCGATCGACATGGGCCTGGCCGACGGCTACGGCACGGTCGACAGCGTGGCGCGCGATGTCTTGAAGCAGGAAGACATCGTCGATTACACCAAGAGCGAAGGCTTGCCTGAGCGGGTGCTGAAAAAATTCGGTGTGGCGATGGGCGCCGGCGTGGTGCAGTCGCTGGCGAACCAGGTGCGGCCTAGCTTGCGCTGAGTTTTCGGGTTAAATTTTTTGCATTGAATTTTATTTAACGAGCCCGCTGGTGAGAAATCGTCGGCGGTTTTTTTTATTCAGCAGCGCATGTTGAAAGGGTCATAAGGTAATACTGTATTACCGTAATTCGCCTTGTATCTTGGCGATCCTGGCGTATATTAAAGGGACTAAAGGAATAGCGAACGGAGGAGGCGATTATAGAAATAGCAAACTCGTTGGCCACTCAGTTGCAATTGCTTCGGTAGCAAAAAAGCGTTCCAGCAGCAATATAACCCCTTGCTTTGGAATGATTGTTGACTACCGGACAAACCACCGCATCATGGATGCGGCACCGAGAAGTTTTCGACTTCTCAACCCTTGTCTTTCGAGACTAGCAAGAACGGCGACGGCGCAATACCGTTGCCGTTTTGCATTTGGCGTGTGGGTCGCGATCCGGGTTTCTAAAAAGCTTTTCCTAGGCGATCTAGTCATCCCCGCGAACGCGGGGATCCATTTTTTCTGTCCTACTGAGTAACTTGGATTCCCGCGTTCGCGGAAATGACCGGGACGCGTAGTCCTGGTCGTGTAATCGCGTTCGCCTAGACAGGGGGACGAGGCTGGGGCGTGCCTAGAGAGGGCGCTGTTTACTGCGCCAAAAATAAAAACACGGTTGGCTTCTTGTGAAAATCAGGATGCTTGCCTGCGGCCAGCGCGCTCTTCCATTTGGCCGCGGTCTGCGTCCGGATGGTTTCGCTAGGCAGGGTCAGGTCGGTGGCGACGCAAATCAGCGTGCCGGCCTGGCAACTGTTGGCCAGCGCTTCCAGGAAGGCGCCATTGCGGTAAGGCGTTTCAATGAACAACTGGGTCTGCTGGTCCTGGCGCGAACGCAGTTCCAGGGCTTTGATGCGCTTGCTGCGCTGCTCGGCGTCGGTCGGCAGGTACCCATTGAAGGCAAAACTCTGGCCGTTGAGGCCGCTGCCCATGACCGCCAGCAGCAAGGACGAAGGACCGACCAGCGGCCGCACCAAGATGTTGTGCGCATGCGCCAGCCGCACCAGGTTCGCGCCAGGATCGGCTACCGCGGGCACGCCGGCTTCCGAAATCAGGCCGGCATCCTGGCCTGCCAGGATGGGCGCCAGCAAGGCCGGCAAGGCGGCGCTGGCGGTATTCACGTTGAGTTCGGCGATCTGGATTTCCTGCAGCGGCCTGGCCAGCGGCTGGACCGCATCGACCAGCTTCAGGAAGGCGCGGGTAGTCTTTGCGTTTTCGGCAATGAAATAGGCGAGTCCGGCGGTCAGTGTCTGCACTTCGGCCGGAATGACGGCGGCCAGCTGTTGTGCCGGCGTGGCATCGCTTAGACCGAGGGTGTTGGGAATCAAGTACAGGGTGCCTGGCATGTTGGGGTCTAGTCAGTTGGGGACAGAGTAGTTCGCCACGCTGCGGTGGCTCACAAACTCTGTCCCGCAATTATTTTGTTTGTGAAAAACGGAAGGGCGGCGCGGCGTAGCATACTGGTCAGGGCGATCAATGGCAATCCGGTCAGGGCGGTCGGATCGCTGCTTTCGATTTTTTCCAGGATGGCGATACCCAGGCCTTCATTTTTTGCGCTGCCGGCGCAGTCATAGGGTTGTTCGATGCGCAAGTAGGCGTCCAGCTCGGCGTCGGGCAGGTCGCGGAAAGTGACGAAAGTCTGGACGTTTTCGATTTGCGCCGCGGTTTCCGGCTGCGCTTCGCGTCCGTCCCACAGGCACAAGGCGGTATGGAAGATGACGCGGCGGCCACGCATCTTCTGGAGTTGTCTCAATGCATTTTCGTGATCGCCGGGCTTGCCGATCTGTTCGCCGTCCAAGGTGGCGACCTGGTCCGAGCCGATCACCAGTGCGCCGGGGGCCAGCAGCGCGACGGCGCGGGCTTTTTCCAGCGCCAGACGCAGGGCCGTGGCTTCCGGTGTTTCGCTGGCAAAGGCGGTTTCATCGATGGCCGGCGCCATGACTTCGAAGGGGATGTGTAGCCGGGAAAGCAATTCTTTGCGGTATTTCGAGCTGGAGCCCAGGATCAGGCGCGGCAGGGGTGGTAACATAAGGAGTTCAGTCATCCGGTGGTCTGTTGTAAAGAGGCCATGATTTCCGTCATTTAAGTGCATGCCTGGCGATAAAAGGCGGAAAATGCGCTAACACTTTGACGGATAAAGGAAAAGGCTGTTATTATCGCAGGTTTTCCGGGTTCGGCAGAGTTCGGCTATATTATATGAGTGCTTTTGTAATCGACGCCTTTGAGTATTCGCGCCATAAAGAGCGCCGTGAAGGCGATATCGCCGTGGCTGACCTGAATCGCCTGGCGCAAGAGTCGGCAGACCGCTCCGGCGTGCTGCACTGGGTCCTGGTTGGCGGCACTGATTCCCTGGGGCATCCGCAACTGACTATGTCTGTCACCGGTGCGATCAAGATCATGTGCCAACGCTGCCTGACGCCGTTTGCCTTCGATATCGACGCGGAATCCGTGCTGGTGTTGGCAAAAGATGAAGAAAGCGCCGATGAAATCGATGCGCTGCTTGATAATGACGAGATTGACGTCATCGTCGGCACCAAATCACTGAATATTATTGAATTGATTGAAGACGAGGCCTTGCTGGCCTTGCCGCTCTCGCCCAAGCATCCGGTCTGTCCGGACCAGTCTGCGCTTGAAGGGCTCAAAGCCAGCAAAAAAGAGTCGCCGTTTGCGATGCTCAAGAGTTTGAAGAATTAAAACGAATTGCGGTAAATTTGTCGCGCTGATTTTCACAGTCGTAGAGTGTGATTTTGATGATGTGTGACTAAGGTGTGGCAATAGGTAGTAAAATCCGCGCATTCTATACGCGGCAGGAGTATCCAGCCTTTCCCTGTTCTGAGGGTTGGATATGTTAAACTTTAGATCTTAAGAAAGCAGGAGTTATCATGGCAGTTCAACAAAATAAGAAGACCCCATCCAAGCGCGGCATGCACCGTGCCCACGATTTTCTGGTTGCACCTCCGCTGGCTATCGAGCCAACGACTGGTGAAACACATCTGCGCCACCACATCAGCCCGAACGGCTTCTACCGTGGCCGTAAAGTGTTGAAGACCAAGAACGACGAGTAATATCTGTTCTTGTGATGCAGGTTGAAGGCGGCGCGATGAGATTTCTCAGCAGCGCCGTTTTTGTATGCGTAATGTGTACGTAATTAATCCTTGCGTCATTTTGAATCGCGCTCAATCTGCCTCATAATGTCGGGGTTAGAGTAGGCACTGAATCAAAACAATGACAATTAAAATTTCTATTGACTGCATGGGTGGCGATCACGGCCCGTCGGTTACCGTACCTGCTGCAGTTTCGTTCGCCAATCGCCAGCCAGAAGCTGAATTGGTACTGGTTGGGCTTGAGGATGAAATCCGCGCCCAGCTGAAGAAACACAAGGCCGGCGCGCATCCGCGCTTGTCGGTAGTGCATGCCTCCGAAGTGGTGACGATGGATGACTCCATCGAAACTGCCTTGCGCCGGAAAAAAGACTCCTCGATGCGCGTCGCCCTGCAACTGGTCAAGGACCAGCAGGTGCAGGCCTGCGTCTCAGCCGGCAACACCGGCGCCCTGATGGCGGTTTCCCGCTATCTGCTAAAGACCTTGCACGGCGTTGACCGCCCGGCAATCTGCACGCTGCTCCCCAACCAGAAAGATGGCCCGACCTATATGCTCGATCTGGGCGCCAACGTCGATTGCGAACCGCAGCACTTGCACCAGTTCGCCTTGATGGGATCTGCCCTGGTGTCGGCCATGGAAGGCAAGCCACGGCCGACGGTCGGCCTGCTGAATGTCGGCGAGGAAGATATCAAGGGCAACGAAGTGGTCAAGCAGACCGCCGAACTGCTACGCGCGGATCATGAAAAAGGCATCCTGAATTTCTACGGCAATGTCGAGGGCAACGATATTTTCGAAGGCACTACCGATATCGTCGTCTGCGACGGCTTCGTCGGCAACGTCACGCTCAAGGCCTCGGAAGGCCTGGGGCGTTTCGTCAAGACCGTCCTCACCACCGAATTCAAGAGTGGCGTGCTCAACATGTTGGGCGCCGTGATTGCGCGCGGCGCCATCAAGGCCATCTCGCGCCGGCTCAATCCTTCGCGCTATAACGGCGCCAGCCTGCTTGGTTTGCGCGGGCTGGTTTTCAAGAGCCACGGCGGCGCCGACGCTTATGGCTACGAGTGGGCCATACAGCGTGCATTCGACGCAGCCAAATATGATGTATTGTCTCGTATTGCGACCACGATTGCGGAGCTGATGCCGCAAGCCGATGCTGCACCCAAGAGCGCCGATGCCGGCACGGGTGAGGCCGGTGAAATCGTCAATACTGAATCAACCCAACAAAAGACAGCATGACTACATATAGCAAAATTGTCGGTACCGGCAGCTATTTGCCACCGAAGCGGGTAAGCAACCAGGAACTCACGGCGCAGCTCGCCGAGAAGGGGATAGAGACATCCCACGAATGGATTTTTTCGCGCAGCGGCATCGCCGCGCGCCACTATGCTGAAGCCGATGTGCAGTCGAGCGACCTCGCGGTCGCCGCCGCCAAGCAGGCGCTGGAGATGGCGCGCATGCAGGCTGAGGACATCGACCTGATCATCGTCGCCACTTCGACCCCGGATCATTTCGGCGGCTTTCCCAGCACTGCTTGCGTGGTCCAGCAAAAGCTCGGCATCACCGGCGGTGGGGCGGCATTTGACGTGCAGGCGGTGTGCAGCGGTTTCGTTTATGCAGTGTCGATTGCGGACGCCTTCATCAAGTCCGGCGCGCACAAGAATGTGCTGGTGATCGGTACTGAAGTTTTTTCGCGCATCCTGAATTTTGAAGACCGCACCACTTGCGTGCTGTTCGGCGATGGCGCCGGCGCCGTGGTGATGACGGCTTCGGCCGAACCTGGCATCCTGGCCACCAAGCTGCATGCCGACGGCCGCTACAAGGATATCCTGTGCGTACCGGGTAAGGTCAGCTCCGGCGTGGTCGAGGGCAGCGCTTTCCTGTACATGGACGGCCAGGCGGTGTTCAAGCTGGCGGTGTCGGTGCTGGAAAAGGTCGCCAACGAAGCACTGCAGATCGCCGGCATGCAAGCCTCCGAGATCGACTGGCTGATTCCGCACCAGGCCAATATCCGCATCATGCAGAGCACCGCGCGCAAGCTGGGCCTGGATAACGAACGCATGGTGGTGACGGTAGACCAGCACGGCAATACCTCGGCCGCATCGATTCCGCTGGCGCTCGACAAGGCAGTGCGCGACGGTCGCGTCAAGCCTGGCCAGAACGTCATGATGGAAGGTGTCGGCGGCGGTTTTACCTGGGGCGCCATCTTGGCGCGCATGTAAGGAGACCTTTATAGACCTACTGCGCGACTTAATCTCTGCTCTGGGCTTGTACCTCCGTACAGCTGCGCTTCTCGAGCAGGCATTGAGCCAGGTCAGCGTAGCTGAGGCTGCGCTCTATAAAGGCCTCCTAAGCCGTCGTAAGCGCGATTTGATAAATTTGATATCCACAGGTAAGGCATGAATAAATTCGCATTCGTTTTCCCGGGCCAGGGTTCGCAGGCCGTCGGCATGTTGAACGGTTTTGCCGATAACCCGGTAGTGAAAGACACGGTGGCGGAAGCTTCCGAGGCGCTGCAGTTCGATCTCGGTAAGTTGATTGCCGAAGGGCCGAAGGAAGAGCTGGACCTGACTACCAACACCCAGCCGGTGATGCTGACAGCAGCGGTAGCTTGCTACCGCGCCTGGCTGGCGGCTGGCGGCAAGGCGCCGGCGCTGGTGGCCGGCCATAGCCTGGGCGAGTATTCCGCGCTGGTGGCGGCCGGCGTGATTGCGTTCAAGGATGCCGTGCCGCTGGTGCGTTTCCGTGCGCAAGCCATGCAGCAGGCGGTGCCGGTCGGGCAGGGCGGCATGGCCGTGATTTTGGGCCTGGCTGATGACGACGTGCGCGCGGTCTGCCTGGCTGCGGCGCAGGGCGAAGTGGTCGAGGCGGTGAACTTCAATGCGCCGGCGCAGGTAGTGATCGCCGGCCATAAAGGTGCAATCGAGCGCGCCTGCGTCATTGCGAAAGAAAAAGGTGCAAAACGCGCCTTGCCATTGCCGGTTTCGGCCCCATTTCATTCCTCGCTGTTGAAGCCGGCTTCGGACCGTTTGCGTGAATACATGCAAGACCTGGTCTTTGCGGCGCCGCAGATCGCCTTGATCAATAATGTCGATGTTGCCATCGTCAGCGATCCGCAAGCCATCAAGGATGCGCTGGTGCGCCAGGCCGCAAGCCCGGTGCGTTGGGTGGAAACGGTGCAGAAGATTGCTGCCGAAGGGGTCACGCATGTGATTGAATGCGGTCCGGGCAAGGTTCTTGCTGGCTTGACCAAGCGGATTAATGACAGCTTGATCGGCGATGTCATCGTCGACCAGGCGTCGCTGGATAAAATGTTGGAGACATTCAAGTGACTTTACCAAATACAGACATACAAGACCTGGCAGGCCAGGTCGCTCTGGTGACCGGCGCTTCGCGCGGCATCGGCCGCGCCATTGTACTCGCACTGCTCAAGCGCGGCGCCAAGGTGATCGGCACTGCGACTTCGGAGGCCGGCGCCGCCGCCATCACGGAATACATGCAGGCTGCCCATGCCGGCAACGGCCGCGGCATCATGCTCAACGTTAACGATGTTGCCGGCTGTGCCGCAGCGGTAGAGCTGACCCAAAAAGAATTCGGCGGCTTGTCGATTCTTGTCAATAATGCAGGTGTTACCCAGGATCAACTGGCGATGCGCATGAAAGACGAAGAATGGGACGCCGTGATCGCTACCAACCTGACCGCGGTCGGCCGTTTGTCGCGCGCCGTCTTGCGTGGCATGATAAAGGCCAAGCATGGCCGTATCATCAATATTACATCGGTAGTCGGTTCGGCCGGCAATCCAGGCCAGATGAACTATGCTGCAGCCAAGGCTGGCGTCGCCGGCATGAGCCGTGCGCTGGCGCGCGAGATCGGCAGCCGCAATATCACTGTGAATTGCGTCGCACCGGGCTTTATCGATACCGACATGACCAAGGAACTGGGCGAGCAGCAAACCGCTGCTCTGCTGCAGCAGATCCCGCTGGGGCGCCTGGGCGCCGCAGAGGACATCGCCGCGGCTGTGGCTTTCCTGGCATCGCCGCAAGCCGGCTACATCACGGGCACTACCCTGCACGTGAATGGCGGCATGTACATGAGCTAAATCTGGCTTTTGCCAAATGTCCTGAGTCATGCCGGAACCAGGCCTGATTCAGGGTTAGATGTAAGTAGTACCTATTTAGAAGCTTTTGACATGGTTTTGTTAAATATTAAAGACTAATGTCGAAAGTAAATTTTCAATGCGCAAACCTGCTAAAATGCGCGCACTTTCTGTAACCTAATGGAGGCATCACATGTCCGATATCGAACAACGCGTTAAAAAAATCGTCGCTGAGCAACTGGGCGTCGCAGAAGCTGACATCAAGATCGAGTCGTCGTTTGTCAACGATCTGGGTGCTGATTCGCTCGACACCGTTGAATTGGTGATGGCGCTGGAAGATGAGTTCGAAATGGAAATCCCTGACGAACAAGCTGAAAAGATCACTACAGTGCAACAGGCAATTGATTACGCTAAGGCCCACGTCAAGGCAGCCTAAGCACGCTTTGAATGTATCCAGGAGAACCGCTTGAGCCGCACACGTGAACGCCGCGTTGTGATAACCGGCCTGGGTTGCATTTCACCGGTCGGCAATACTATTGCCGATGCGTGGAGTGCGATTATCTCAGGCAAATCGGGTATCGCAACCATCACCAAGTTTGACGCCACTGCCTTTTCCACGCGCTTTGCGGGGGAAGTCAAAGGCTTCAATATCGAAGATTACATTCCGGCCAAAGAAGCCCGGCATATGGATACGTTTATCCACTATGGCATGGCGGCGGGAATGCAGGCGATGCAAGACAGTGGCCTGGAAGTAACTGAAACTAATGCTGAGCGGATAGGCGTCATCATCGGCTCCGGCATTGGTGGCTTGCCTTTGATCGAAGAAACACACGCCGAACTGACTAACCGCGGCCCGCGCCGCATCAGTCCGTTCTTCATCCCGGCATCGATCATCAACATGATTTCCGGCAACCTGTCGATCAAATACGGTCTGAAGGGACCGAATCTGGCGATAGTCACTGCCTGTACCACAGGCCTGCATTGCATTGGTGCAGCCGGCCGCATGATTCAGTACGGCGACGCCGACGTGATGATTGCCGGTGGTGCAGAATCCAGCGTATCGCCGCTGGGCGTTGGCGGCTTTGCCTCGGCGCGTGCCTTGTCGGCGCGTAACGACGATCCTGCCACTGCTTCGCGTCCCTGGGATAAGGACCGTGACGGTTTCGTATTGGGCGAGGGCGCCGGCGTGCTGGTGCTCGAAGAATACGAACACGCCAAGGCGCGCGGCGCCAAGATCTACGCGGAACTGCTCGGCTTCGGCATGAGCGGCGATGCCTATCACATGACGGCGCCAAGCCTGGACGGCCCACGTCGCTGTGTCGGCAATGCCTTGCGCGACGCCGGCGTCAATGCCGATCAGGTGCAGTACCTGAATGCGCACGGGACCTCGACGCCGCTGGGCGACAAGAATGAAACCGATGCCATCAAGGCGGCTTTCGGCGATCACGCCTACAAGCTGGTGGTGAACTCCACCAAGTCGATGACCGGGCATTTGCTGGGCGGCGCCGGCGGCCTGGAGTCGGTATTTACGGTACTGGCCCTGCATAACCAGATCTCACCGCCGACCACCAATATCTTCAATCAGGATCCTGAATGCGATCTTGATTACTGCGCCAACACAGCGCGGGACATGAAGATCGACATTGCTGTCAAAAACTCATTCGGCTTTGGCGGCACGAATGGCACCCTGGTTTTTGGCAAAATCTAAGCATTTGCAAAACGACGTTGAACCGGTCTCCATGGCGACCGGTTCAAATTTCGCCTTGAGCTAGCCTCATGTCGATCGCACTCTCCACGGTTGTCAAACCGTCCAGATTATTGCTGGCGCTGGTGGCGATGCAATGCACCCTGGCTGGCCTGGTCGGCGCTCTGGTCGCCGGCGGCGTTGTAGGCACTCTGCTATTGCCGGCACGTGTCGTTCTAGCCACACTATGCCTTGCGGCAGCTATTTACGGCATGCTGCGCTACTATCGAGAGCGCAGCACAATTCAAGTCGAGATCGGCGCCGACGGCCAGATCAGGCTGGCTGATATTGCTGCTCAAAATGGAAAACAAATCTTAAGACCGATGCTGGCGCCGGCGCAACTGCTTGAAAGCACCACCATCTGGTCAAATTTACTGTTGCTGCGCCTCCGATTGGCTAGCGGCTCGGTCCGAACAATCGCTATACTGCCTGATTGTGTTTCTAAGGATACTTTTAGAGTTTTGTCCGTGGCTTGCCGCTGGATTGCAGCACACCGCAGCAGCACGCACAAAACCGGGATCGCCGGCTTGGCTAATGAATAAGCTTTTCATTGAACTTATGCTATTGCTTACTATCTATGTCCGGTCCCGTATGCAAGTCGCAACAAAACAAGGGAATGGGGTTTGACGACAGAACGCGAAATTGATCAACTGCTTGTCGAGCGCGTACAGCGCGGCGATAAGAAGGCGTTCGAGCTGCTGGTTCTCAAATACCAGCGAAAGCTAATGCGTCTTGTTTCGCGTCTGGTACGCGATCAGGCAGAAGCCGAGGATGTTGTGCAGGAAGCCTTTATCAAGGCCTACCGGGCGCTGCCTCAGTTCCGGGGCGACTCGGCCTTTTACACCTGGCTGTATCGGATTGGCATTAATACTGCTAAGAATTATTTGGTGACCCAGGGACGCAGGGCGCCGACCTCGACTGAGGCAAATTCAGAAGAAGCAGAAACTTTTGACGACGGCGAGCAACTAAGGGATATAAACACTCCTGAATCTTTGCTGGCCACCAAGCAGATAGCACAAACCGTGAATACTGCAATGGAGGCTTTGCCGGCAGAGTTGCGTACGGCAATCACCTTGCGCGAGATCGAGGGTTTGAGTTATGACGAAATTGCTGAGGCAATGGGGTGTCCCATAGGTACAGTACGCAGTCGGATATTTAGGGCACGGGAAGCTATCGCAGATAAGTTGAGGCCATTGCTGGGTACGGCCATCGACAAACGTTGGTAAAAAAGATAGTGGTTTTTCGGGAACGAAGGGGTTGGCCAGGTTTTAAGGTGACTTATGAATACCAAAGATATGACCCAAGAGCAGATTTCTGCCTTGGCTGATGGGGAGTTATCCAGCGCCTATATTGACATGGCGCTGGCGGCCTTGCGTCAAGCGGAAAGCCGCGATACATGGGATGTCTATCACCAGATAGGCGATATCCTGCGTTCGGACGATATGGCGCTGAACATGAGCTCGGATTTTTCCGCGCGCATGGCGGCCCGGCTGGATGCCGAACCGACGATCATTGCTGCGCCGCTGGCCGTCACCGCGCAGCCATCCGAGCAGATTGCTGTCGGTGGCGGCCAGCCTGTACATATCAGCGTGGCGGGCGGCCGGCGCAGCATCAAGCGCTTTGCCCTGCCAGGCATGGCGGCGGCGGCAGTCGCGGCGGCGGCGTTCATCATTTCGCCGCAGCTGGCTGTTGTCAGCGCCCCTGCATCTGCACCCGCTGCGGTGGCAACCCCGCAACTGGCCTTGGCGTCCAATGCTGGCGACGTTCGTGTCATGACGCATGCCGGAGAAGTGTTGCGTGATTCGCGGATGGATGAATATCTGTCAGCGCATCAACGTTTCTCTCCTTCCCTTTACAGCGCTGCGCAGTATGCACGGCCAGCCAAATTTGCACCTGATGCTGATAACTAATATGCGGCAGGCGCGAGTTTTGCCGGGAGTATTGCTGGGAGTATTGCTGTCGATGATCGTGTTTTCCGCCCAGGCGCAAGGCACGGATGCCGGAAATGGCGCGGACAAGCAGGAAGCGCAAGCCTTGCTGAGGAAGATTCAGTCGGCGGCGCAAAAGCTGAACTATTCCGGCACCTTCATCTATCAGCAGGCGAACCAGATACGCACTTCACGTATTACGCATGTGCTCGAAGGCCGCAATGAAATAGAGAAACTGGAAATCCTCGACGGTCAGCCGCGCGAGTATATCCGGCGCAATGAAGATGTCACCGGCTACCTGCCGGAGACGAAAACCAAGATCGTCGAAAAGCGCGTCACCCAGGATGGTTTTCCTGCCATCCTGGGGGCGTTGCCTTCTGATTTGAACGAATACTACAATATCAAGATGGGCGAGACCGGGCGCGTCGCGGGTTTCGATTGCCAGGCGGTGCTGCTGGAGCCGAAAGACAATATGCGCTACGGCTACAAGCTGTGGGCGGAGAAGAACTCCTCTCTGCTGCTGCGCGTGCAGACCCTGAATGGCAAGAATGAAATCATCGAACAGATTTCATTCACCCAGATTGGCATAGGCAACGTCGATCGCCGTAGCCTGCGGCCGAGTTTTGGCAACACCAATACCTGGCATACGGAAAGCAATGTCATCAATCCGGCCACGCTGAACGAGTGGAACGTCAGTGGCATGCCGCCCGGTTTCAAGAAGGTGCGCGAGCTGAAGCGCCTGGTGATTGAAGGCCCGCCGGCCAAGAGCGGCGCCAGCGTGCCGCCGGCAGCGCGGCGCGAAGTATCGCAATTGATTTTTTCGGACGGACTGGTGGCGATTTCGATATTCATCGAACCGGGCAGCCAAAGCCGTACCGAGGGCTCCTTGCAACAGGGCGCGCTGAGCATCGTCGGCAAGCGGCAAGGGGATTACTGGTTGACGATTGTTGGTGACGTGCCGCCAGCAGCGATGAAGCAGGTGGCGAATTCGATTGAACTCAAAAACAAATAAAACTTTATGACTATGAAAATGCTTGGGCCGGTTCGTGGTGTTTTATCTGCAATGGCAGTCAGTGCGACTGCCGCTTTTTTTGTTCCAGCCATGGTCGGCATCGCCCCCCAGGCAATTGCTGCCCCAGTCTCCGGCCTGCCGGACTTTACCGACATCGTTGAAAAGACCGGCCCGGCAGTAGTCAATATCCGCACTACCGAAAAAATCAAGGCCGGCCAGGGTGATTCGGGCGACCCGAGCGACGACGAGATGCAAGAGTTCTTCCGTCGCTTCTTTGGCGTCCCCGTGCCCAACATGCCGCGTCCGCAGGTTCCTGGCCAGCGTGGCCGCAAGGTTGATCCGAAGGCGCAGGAAGAAGTGCCGCGCGGCGTCGGTTCCGGTTTCGTGATCTCAGCCGACGGCTATGTGATGACGAATGCCCACGTGATCGACGGCGCCAGCGAAGTGTATGTCACGCTGACCGACAAGCGTGAGTTCAAGGCCAAGGTCATCGGCGCGGATACCCGCAGCGACGTCGCCTTGCTGAAAATTGATGGCGCCAATCTGCCGCGCCTGACCATGGGCGATTCCGACAAGATCAAGGCCGGCGAATGGGTGCTGGCGATCGGTTCGCCATTCGGCCTGGAAAACACCGTGACCGCCGGCATCATTTCCGCCAAGGCGCGCGATACCGGCGACTACCTGCCGCTGATCCAGACCGACGTGGCCGTCAATCCCGGTAATTCCGGCGGTCCGCTGATCAATATGCGCGGCGAAGTGGTCGGCATCAATTCGCAGATCTATAGCCGTTCCGGCGGCTTCATGGGGATTTCGTTTGCCGTGCCTATCGATGAAGCGATGCGCGTCTCCGATCAGCTGAAAGCCTCGGGCAAGGTGACCCGCGGCCGCATCGGCGTGCAGATCGGCGAAGTCACCAAGGATGTGGCTGAATCGCTGGGTCTGCCCAAGGCGGAAGGCGCGCTGGTGGCGCGTGTGGAAGCGGATGGTCCGGCCGCCAAAGCTGGCTTGCAGGCGGGCGACATCATCTTGAAATTCAATGGCACGGCGATCGAAAAAGCCAATGACCTGCCGCGCCTGGTCGGCAATACCAAGCCCGGTGCGCGCGGCACCATCAGCGTCTGGCGCAAGGGCGCCAGTCGCGACTTCCCGATCGTGATCACGGAACTGGCCGCCGACAAGGTTGCCACGGACGATGACGCCAAACCGAAGAAAGAGCAGCAGACTGCCAATGCGCTCGGCCTGATCGTCAGCGATCTGAGCGAGGCCAAGAAGAAAGAGCTGGGCGTCGATGGCGGTGTTCTGGTTGAATCGGCGGAAGGCAGCGCGGCCAAGGTCGGCTTGCGTGCCGGCGATGTAGTGCAGCGCCTGAACAACACCGATATCAAGGACGCCAAGCAGTTCAACGCCCTGGTCGCCAAGCTGGAACCGAAGAAAATGGCGGTGCTGCTGGTGCGCCGCGGCGAGTCGTCGCAATTCGTGCCGCTGCGTCCGAATAACTGAGGTAGCGAGTATTGCTTGCCTGAAGCTGCAGACCATGCCGGTCTGCAGCTTTTTGTTTTCCCGGTCTGGCATTTTTCATAGTGTGGACGCATGTCAAAAAAACATTTCATGTTGTATAGCCGTTCTTACTGCCACCTGTGTGAGGACATGCTGCAAGCGCTGCTGGCTTTGCGGCCTGCACACGAGGATGAAGCCGGCTGGTTTAGCGTCGAGGTGATCGATGTCGATGCCGATCCCGGGCTGGTGACGCGATATGATGAGCTGGTGCCGGTCCTGGTGGGCAGCAAAGATGGCGCGGAGGCGCTGCAGCTTTGCCACTATTTCCTGGACGTTGAGGCGGTAAACCGCTTTTTGAGCGCATAGGCTGGGTATCACTGCTCAAAATTCTCGTTGCCTTATTGCTAATGAGTGAACGGTAGCCAGTCCTGCTTGCCTGAATTGCAGCAAATCTCCTTTGATTGTCTATACTCCGGCATCAATTTTCAAAAACAGCCCGGCATCACGCTGTTTTTAAGGTGTTTTTAAGATACTTGTAGGAGTATGTTGATATTCTGCTTTCCTTGTTATACTGGAAGGCAATACTCTCAGGCCGCTGATTTGTCGGTTTTCCCCTCTGAAATCCGGTAAAATGGCGGCACTGAATAACCTGTCATAAAAGGCGCTCGCCTGGGACACAAGTGCAGTGTTTCGTACTTGCCGGCACAGCTCGTCTTTTTGCCCCAACCGCCGTTGCGCATTCTCGCGATAGTTTACTGTCGCTCCGATGCGTGCCTGCCGTGAGCAAAAATTCCTTTGTGCCGCCAAACACAAGACACCGCACTGAGCCCGGCTCAGAGCGCTTTTTTTGTAATCGCGTCTGTCAATGAACAACATCCGTAATTTCTCCATCATCGCCCACATCGACCACGGTAAATCTACCCTGGCGGACCGTATCATCCAGTCTTGCGGCGGCTTGTCCGACCGCGAGATGGAGGCCCAGGTACTGGACTCCATGGATATCGAGCGCGAGCGCGGCATCACCATCAAGGCCCAGACCGCGGCCCTGACTTACAAGGCGATGGATGGCCAGATCTACAACCTGAACCTGATCGACACCCCGGGCCACGTCGACTTCAGCTACGAAGTCAGCCGTTCGCTGTCGGCCTGCGAAGGCGCGCTGCTGGTGGTCGATGCCTCGCAAGGGGTGGAAGCGCAAACCGTGGCCAACTGCTACACCGCGCTCGATCTGGGCGTGGAAGTGGTGCCGGTGCTGAACAAGATCGACTTGCCATCCGCCGACCCGGACAATGCCATCGCCGAAATCGAAGACGTGATCGGCATCGACGCCCACGACGCCGTGCACTGCTCGGCCAAGACCGGCCTCGGTGTGCGCGAAGTGCTGGAGTCGCTGATCGTCAAGGTGCCGCCGCCGAAGGGCGATCCGGATGCACCTTTGCAAGCGCTGATCGTCGACTCCTGGTTCGACAACTATGTCGGCGTCGTCATGCTGGTGCGTATCAAGAACGGTACGCTGCGGCCGAAGGACAAGATCCTGCTGATGGCCACCGGCTCCCAGCATCTGACCGAAAGCGTCGGCGTGTTCACACCGAAATCGCAGTCGCGCGAATCGCTGTCCGCCGGCCAGGTGGGTTTCATCATCGCCGGCATCAAGGAACTGAAGGCGGCCAAGGTAGGCGATACAGTCACGCTGGCGTCCAAGCCCGCGGCTGAAGCGCTGCCTGGCTTCAAGGAAGTGCAGCCGCAAGTGTTCGCCGGCCTGTTCCCGGTCGAAGCCAACCAGTACGATGCGCTGCGCGACTCGCTGGAAAAACTCAAACTGAACGACGCCGCCCTGCAATACGAACCTGAAGTTTCGCAGGCGCTGGGCTTCGGCTTCCGCTGCGGCTTCCTCGGCTTGCTGCACATGGAAATCGTCCAGGAACGTCTCGAGCGCGAGTTCGACATGGACCTGATCACCACCGCGCCGACCGTGATCTACGAAGTCGTCAAGCGCGACGGCACCATCATGCTGGTCGACAATCCGTCGAAGATGCCGGATCCGTCGAATATCGAAGAAGTGCGCGAGCCTATCGTCACGGTCAACCTGTACATGCCGCAAGAATATGTCGGCTCAGTCATTACGCTGTGTACCCAGAAGCGCGGGCAGCAGATCGACATGAGCTACCACGGCAAGCAGGTCAAGCTGACCTATGAAATCCCGATGGCCGAAGTGGTGCTGGATTTCTTCGACCGCCTGAAATCGACCTCGCGCGGTTATGCCTCGATGGACTACGAGTTCAAGGAATACCGCTCGGCCGACGTGGTCAAGGTCGACATGCTGATCAATAGCGAAAAAGTCGACGCCCTGGCGATCATCGTCCACCGCGCCAACAGCCAGTACCGCGGCCGTGCCGTGGCCGCCAAGATGCGCGAACTGATTCCGCGCCAGATGTTCGACGTCGCGATCCAGGCCGCCATTGGCGCCAACATCATTTCGCGCGAGAACGTCAAGGCGCTGCGCAAGAACGTGCTGGCCAAGTGCTACGGTGGCGACATCAGCCGCAAGCGCAAACTGCTGGAGAAGCAGAAGGCCGGTAAAAAACGCATGAAGCAGGTGGGTTCCGTCGAGATCCCGCAAGAAGCATTCCTGGCAATCTTACAAGTGGATGAAAAATGACATTGCAATCGATCTTAGGAAATTTCGCATTAATCTTGTTTGTCCTGACCGTCGTCACCGGCGTTATCTGGTTTTATGACCGCTTCGTCCTGAGCGGGCAGCGGCGTGCCAAGGCTGACGCCGCGCTGGCCGAATTCGATGCGCGCAATGCCAAGCTGAGCGCCGACGGCATCAAGCTGGAAAACAGCGGCCGCGCCGCGCTGGAAGCAGACCTGCTGCGCCAGCCGACCTGGGTCGAATATTCGGGCAGCTTCTTCCCGGTGATCGCCATGGTGTTCTTCCTGCGTTCGTTCCTGTATGAGCCGTTCAAGATTCCATCCAGTTCGATGGTGCCGACCTTGCTGGTGGGCGATCTGATCCTGGTGAACAAATTCACTTACGGCATCCGTCTGCCGATCCTCAATAAAAAAGTGATCGAGATGAATCATCCGCAGCGCGGCGATGTGATGGTGTTCAAATATCCGAAGGATATGTCGCTCGACTACATCAAACGCGTGGTTGGGGTGCCCGGTGATAAAATAACTTACCAAAACAAGCGCTTAACAATTAATGGTCAAGCTCTTTCTTATACGCCGTTGCCTGATTACCTGAATGAAGACAGCCTGGATTACTCCCAGCAGTACACGGAGAACCTGTCAAACGTACAACATACGATCGCGGTGCGCAGCAACCGGCCGCCGATTTCGCTGGAAAGCGTGATGGATTTTCCTAACAAGGATGCCTGTTCCTATAACCCGGAAGGCTTTACCTGTACTGTTCCTGCTGGAAATTATTTCATGATGGGGGATAATCGGGATAATAGCGAAGACAGCCGTTACTGGGGATTCGTGCCGGATGAAAATATTGTCGGAAAGGCATTCCTGGTCTGGATGAACCTGGGTAATTTCAAGCGTATTTTTACTTTCTTTAAATAAATCAAATAATCGAAAGCGGAGTCAGGGATGACAAGAATGTCTGGAGCACCACGCAAGCAGCAAGGCATCACATTATTTGGCTTGATCGTTGTTTTGGCAGTACTCGGGTGTATCGGCGTGCTGGTAGCCAAGGTGACGCCGACCACGATCGAATATTTTTCTATCAAGAAGGCAATTGTCAGCGCCAAGACGGCCGGCACCACGGTGCAGGAAATCCAGAACGCGTTTAACAAGCAGGCGGAAGTGGGCTATATCGATGCGATCTCAGGCAAGGACCTGGACATCAGCAAGAACGGCGACGATATCCAGATCAGCTTCGCGTACCAGAAAAAGATTCCGCTGGTCGGGCCGGTCAGCTTGCTGATCGACTATGCCGGCAGCACGGCAAAATAGTAAAACGGCAATATGATTGAATAACGGCGTCAAATAACGGCGTCGAGTAACAGCGCAGGACAGTAGCGTCGAACAGCAGCGTCGAATAACCGCATCAGACAACAACGGCAGCAGACGGCGACCTTTTGGGTCGACGAAAAAAATGGACCTCATGTTATTGCAAAATCGGCTAGGCCACACTTTTAAGGATGCTACGCTACTGCAGCAGGCCTTGACGCATCGCAGCCATAGCACCTTGCATAACGAGCGTTTGGAGTTTCTCGGCGATTCGATCCTCAACTGCGTGGTCGCGTCCCTGCTGTTTGACCGTTACACCAAGATAGACGAAGGCGACTTGTCGCGGGTGCGGGCCAATCTGGTCAAGCAGCAATCGCTGTATGAAATCGCACAAAGGCTGGAGTTGTCGCAATTCCTGCGGCTGGGCGAAGGCGAGCTGAAATCGGGCGGCTTCCGCCGTCCCTCGATCCTGGCCGATACGCTGGAAGCCTTGTTCGGCGCAATTTTCCTGGATGCCGGCTTCGACGCCGCACGGGATGTGATCCGCGCCCTGTACATCCCGATTCTGGATACGGTCGATCCCAAGACTCTGGGCAAGGATGCCAAGACCTTGCTGCAGGAATACCTGCAAGGGAAAAAGATCGCTTTGCCGCAATACAATGTGGTGGCTACGCATGGCGCCGCGCACAACCAGGAATTTGAAATCGAATGCCTGGTGCCGAAGCTGGATATCCAGGTGTTCGGCAGCGGCGGCAGTCGTCGCGCCGGCGAACAGGCCGCAGCAAAGCTAGCGCTGGAGGCCGTGCAAAAAGCCTTTGTCAAAGCTCCCTCGGCCGCAAAAAAAGCCAAGCCGCGCACTGCGCAACTGAAACTGAGCGGCATTGCCACGATCCAGCCGGATGCACCGGAGGCGGCGAGCGCTGCCGTAGCGCTGCCGGCAGAAACCGCCGGCGCCGCTGCCAAGAGCGGCGGCGCGGTCAAGGAAAAAACGCAGGCGGAAGCGCCGCTGAAGGTGGCTGCCAAGGCCGCCAATGGCAGTGCCGAAGGCGTTGCCCCAGCCGCCGCGACCAAGAGCGGCACGGCGGCAGCCCATGCCGCCACCGAATCCGTCGTTGCAGCAGGCAACCCTGCCGCGGCGACTGTACCCACCCCTAATGCAGCACCCCATACTACGAGTAAATCGAAAACCGCATGACAGACTCTACACCCCAGGCACCAAGCGCAGCATCGCCGGCAGCTGATTTTCGTTGCGGCTATATCGCGATTGTCGGTCGCCCCAATGTAGGCAAGTCGACCCTGATGAATGAACTGATCGGGGCCAAGGTCAGCATTACCTCGCGCAAGGCGCAAACCACGCGGCACCGGATTACCGGCATCCAGACCGTCGCCGATACCCAGTTCGTCTACGTCGATACGCCCGGTTTCCAGACCCGCCACTCGAATGCGCTGAACAAGACGCTGAACCGCACCGTGACCACCACGCTGACGGCGGCCGACGTCATCCTCTACATCATCGAAGCCGGCACTTTCGGTCCGGCCGACCAGCAAGTGATGGCGCTGCTGCCGGCCAACGTGCCTTGCATCCTGGTCATCAACAAGTCGGACCGCGTCAAGGACAAGGCCGTGCTGCTGCCGTTCGCACAGAAGATCGCCGCCATGCGCGACTTTGCCGCGGTGGTGCCGGTATCGGCCAAGCTGCGCTTCCAGCTGGATAACCTGCAAGGCGAGATCCGCAAACACCTGCCGGCCAATCCGCCGATGTTCGGCGAGGACGACATTACCGACCGCAGCGAAAAATTCCTCGCCGCCGAAATCGTCCGTGAAAAAGTCTTCCGTTTTGTCGGCGATGAACTGCCGTACACCAGCACCGTGCTGATCGAGAAATTCGAGCTGGAAGGCAACCTGCGCCGCGTGTTTGCGGCGATCCTGGTGGAGCGCGATACCCACAAATCGATGGTGATCGGCCAGAAGGGCGCGCGCCTCAAGGATATCTCCACCCAGGCGCGGCTCGACATGGAGCGCCTGTTCGGCGGTCCGGTCTACCTGGAAATCTGGGTCAAGGTGAAATCCGGCTGGGCCGACAACGAGGCCGGACTGCGCGCTTACGGCTACGAATAAGCCACCCCAACCACTCCCCAGCCACCTGCCGGACATGAACGCGATCATCGCTGAAGCCGATGCCGAGCAAGCACTGCCGGAGGATGGCGCGGTGCTGATCAGCGTTGCTCCCGGTCCGGCTGCGGCCGCGCCCAGGCGGCGCGCCAAGACCCCGGAACGCGATACCCGCGTCACAGCCCAACCGGGCTTCGTGCTGCACAGCTATCCGCACCGCGAAACCAGTCTGATCATCGATGTCTTCACGCGCGACTATGGCCGCATTGCCTTGGTCGCCAAAGGCGCCAAGCGTCCTCTCTCTAAATTGCGCGGCGTCCTGCAAACCTTCCAGCCGCTGTCGCTGAGCTGGAGCGGCAAATCCGAAATCCGCACTTTGATCGCCGCCGAATGGGTAGGC
Source organism: Collimonas pratensis (assembly GCF_001584185.1). Taxonomy (GTDB): domain Bacteria; phylum Pseudomonadota; class Gammaproteobacteria; order Burkholderiales; family Burkholderiaceae_D; genus Collimonas; species Collimonas pratensis. Next base: position 1,727,774 of record NZ_CP013234.1, read on the forward strand.
GGCCTGCTGCCGCTGGAAAAGTCGGCGCTGCTGTGCGGCTTCTATCTCAATGAATTGCTGGTCAAGCTGGTGGCCCGCGACGATCCGCATGCTGTCTTATTCAATCATTACGTCACCACCCTGAATCAGCTGGCCCATCTGGAACCGGCCCCGATCGTCCTGCGCCAGTTTGAAAGAGCGCTGCTCAAGCAGACCGGGGTGGCCGGCGATTTCACTCGCTGTACCAGTAGTCGCCAGCCGGTCGATCCGGTCGAAAGCTACGTGGTCGACCCCGAGCGCGGCCCGCGGCTGGCGCGCGCGGCCGATGCCTGGCCGCGCGTCAGCGGCAAGACCTTGCTCGACATGGAGCGCGAGGATTACAGCGATCCTGTCACCCAGACGCAAAGCAAAGTGCTGATGCGCTTCCTGCTGGCGCATCATCTGGGCGGCGCACCCTTAAATACCCGCCAGATCCTGATCGACCTGATGCAGTTATAGAACAGCGCAAGCAGCCGCCTGAAAAGCAGATAGCCATAGTAGATAGCCGATGAAAAATTTCCCCTGGTCTAGCGTCGCCGCCGGTTTTGTCACGGTGCTGGTAGGTTTCACGAGTTCCGCTGTAATCGTCCTGCAGGCAGCTGCTGCCGCCGGCGCCACGCCACAGCAGATCAGTTCCTGGATGCTGGCGCTGGGCCTCGGCATGGGGCTGACCTGCATCGGCTTGTCGCTGCGCTACAAGGCGCCGGTGGTCACCGCCTGGTCGACGCCAGGTGCGGCCTTGCTGGTCACCAGCCTGTCCGGCATTCCGATGGCGGAAGCGATCGGCGCCTTCATGTTCGCCGCCGCCCTGGTCACCTTGTGCGGTGTCACCGGCTGGTTCGAGCGCGCCATGGGCAAGATCCCGCTATCGATTGCCGCCGCCATGCTGGCAGGCATCCTGGCACATTTCGGCATGAACGTATTCGTCGCCATGAAGCCGCAATTCCTCATGGTGTTCGCCATGTTCATGGTCTATCTGCTGTGCAAGCGCTGGCTGCCGCGTTACGCCATCATCATCGTGCTGCTGATCGGCGTGGCGCTGGCGGCCAGCCGCGGCCTGCTGCATTTCGAGCATTTCCATTTCGCCTGGGCAGCGCCGGTATTTACCATGCCGAGCTTTTCCTGGTCGACCATCATCGGCGTCGGCATTCCCTTGTTCGTGGTCACCATGGCTTCGCAGAATGCGCCCGGCGTGGCGGTGATACGGGCCTCCGGCTACCGCACGCCGATTTCTCCGCTGCTGACCTGGACCGGGTTGACCACGCTGGTGCTGGCGCCGTTCGGCTGCTTCTCGCTCAACCTGGCGGCGATCACCGCCGCCATCTGCATGGGCAAGGAAGCGCACGAGGATCCTGCCAAGCGCTATTGGGCGGCAGTGGCGGCCGGCGGTTTTTATCTGCTGGTGGGCGTGTTCGGCGCCACCGTCGGCGCGCTGTTTGCCGCCTTCCCGCAAGAACTGGTGCTGGCGATTGCCGGCCTGGCGCTGTTCGGCACCATCGCCAACAGCCTGACCATGGCAATGGCCAACGACAGCCAGCGTGAAGCGGCGCTGATCACTTTCCTGGTGACCGCCTCCGGCGTCACCCTGTTCGGCGTCGGCGCCGCGTTCTGGGGACTGGTGGCGGGCGCCATGGCATTCTTTGTCTTGAACTGGAAACGCCCCGTAACGCCTGAGGCATTGCCAGCACGGCAGAATTAATGCAATCTTGATACTCGATCAACCCATCTAACCACTAAGCCTGCGATGAGCTATCTCAATCCCACATCGTCGATCATCGACCTTGGCATCAATATCGATCACGTCGCCACGCTGCGCAATGCGCGCGGCACCACCTACCCGGATCCATTGCGGGCAGCGCTGCTGGCGGAAGAGGCGGGCGCCGACGCCATCACTTTGCACCTGCGCGAAGACCGCCGTCACATCCGCGACGCCGATGTCGAATTGATTCGTCCGCAGCTGCGCACGCGGATGAACCTGGAAGCTGCCGTGACCCAGGAAATGATTGATTTTTCCTGCAAAATCAAACCGCAGGATTCCTGCCTGGTGCCGGAAAGCCGGCACGAGCTGACCACTGAAGGCGGGCTCGACGTGGTCAAGCATTTCACTCTGGTGCAGGCTGCGGTGCGCCAACTGCAGGGCGAGGGTATACGCGTCAGCCTGTTCATCGATCCCGAAGCCGACCAGATCCAGGCCGCCGCCGAAGTCGGCGCGCCGGTGATTGAATTGCACACCGGCCGCTATGCCGAAGCCCACGATGAAGCCGAGCAGCGCGCCGAACTGGAGCGGGTGCAGCGCGCAGTGCAAGAGGGCATGCGGCGCGGTCTCAAGGTGAATGCAGGCCATGGCCTGCATTACACCAATGTGCAGGCCATCGCAGCGATTCCGGATATAGCCGAACTGAACATCGGCCATGCGATTGTTGCGCATGCGGTGTTTGTCGGCTGGCAGGCTGCGGTCAGCGAAATGAAGGCGCTGATGGTGAAAGCGCGTTTAGCGCATTCGCCAAAACCGAATTGAACCTGGTGCTAAGCTGACAGAGTCATCTGGGGGCGGGAGTCATCTGGGGTCAGAGTCGACTTTCGCAGCGTTTTATTGCGAAACTCGACTCTGACCCCACATGACGGATTCGGAGAAAGAAAGAACGCGCTGCGTGTTTTTTCCCCAGCGATGCGGCATGTACTCCGTAGCCCGCTAAGTGGGGTCAGAGTGAAGTTTCTGCAAAAGGCGCGCAGAAAGTTCACTCTGACCCCAGTTAGCTCAGTTAGCTCAGTTAGCTGTGTGGCGTAAGCGCGAAGAAAAACCGGGTTGTGGTTTTGTCGTGCTTTATGAAATTTCAACAGGAAAAATCAGCATGATTTACGGCATCGGCACCGACATCATCCAGATCCCCCGCATCGCGGCGGCGCTGCAGCGCAACGGCGACCGCTTCGCGCAAAAGATCCTTGGCCCGCAGGAAATGGAAAAATACCTGCAGCGCAAAGCCAAGGTGGAAGCGCGTGGGATTCGTTTCCTGGCGACCCGCTTTGCCGCCAAAGAAGCGTTTTCCAAAGCGCTCGGACTGGGCATGAAGATGCCGATGACCTGGCGCGCCATGCAGACCTTGAACGCGCCCAGCGGCAAGCCGATCGTGGTGGTCAATCCGGCGCTGGAAGAATACATGCAACAGAAGGGCCTGACTGCGCAGGTATCGATTACCGATGAAGTCGAATACGCAGTCGCCTTCGTCATTGTGGAGCAAAAATGAGTGGTGGCAATTCCGTAGTAAAACAGCCGCTGGGTCCAGTTATGCTGGACGTCGTCGGCACCAGCTTGAGTGCGGACGATCTCCGCCGCATCCAGCACCCGCTGGCCGGCGGCGTGATTCTGTTTACCCGCAATTACCAGGATCGTGCCCAGCTATGCGCGCTGACTGCAGCGATCCATGCGGCGCGCCCAGGCATCCTGATTGCGGTCGATCACGAAGGCGGCCGCGTCCAGCGTTTCCGCACCGATGGTTTCACTCGCTTGCCGGCGATGCGCCTGCTCGGGCAGTTGTGGGATAAAGACGTGCTGGCGGCCACCAAGGCGGCTACCGCGGTCGGCTTCGTGCTGGCCAGCGAGCTGCGCGCCTGCGGCGTCGACCTGTCGTTTACGCCGGTGCTGGATCTCGATTACGGCGATTCCACCGTCATCGGCGAACGCGCTTTCCATCGCGATGCGCGCGTGGTGACACTGTTGGCGAAGAGCCTGAATCACGGCCTGGCGCTGGCCGGCATGGCGAATTGCGGTAAGCATTTCCCCGGTCATGGCTTCGTCGAAGGCGATTCACATTTGTCGCTGCCGATCGATGAGCGCAGCCTGGAACAGATCATGGAGGAAGACGTCAAGCCTTACGACTGGCTCGGCATGAGCCTGGCGGCAGTGATGCCGGCGCATGTGATCTATTCTAAAGTGGACCAGCACTCGGCTGGATTTTCCAGAAAATGGCTGGACATCCTGCGCCACGATATCGGTTTCGGCGGCGTGATTTTCAGCGACGATCTCAGCATGCAGGCCGCCAGTTCCGCCGGCGGTGTGCTGGATGGCGCTAAGGCGGCATTGCAGGCTGGCTGCGATGTGGTCCTGATCTGCAATTCGCCGGACAAGGCCGACCAGCTGCTGAGCGGGCTCGACAGCGTCATGGACGACGAGCGTGCCGCCGCTTCGCGCACCCGCCTGATGGCATTGCTGCCGCAAAGCGCGGCGCTCGGCTGGGATGCGTTGCAGGCCGACGCCCGCTACCAGGCCGCAAGGTCGCTGACGCAGTCGTTGCTGACCTGAGTGAGCAGAATCCCATGAGCGAAGCCATGATCCCCGATGCGCGCGCGCTGGTGCTGGAAACCGTCGCCAAGCTGCCGAACCTGCCCGGCGTGTACCGCTATTTCGACGCCGCCGACAATATCCTGTATGTCGGCAAGGCGCGCGACCTGAAGAAGCGCGTATCCAGTTATTTCCAGAAGAATCTGGCCAGCCCGCGCACCGCCATGATGGTGGAGCGCATCGCCCGCCTGGAAACCACGGTGACGCGCAGCGAAGCCGAGGCGCTGATCCTGGAAAGCAATCTGATCAAGTCGCTGCAGCCGCGCTACAACATTCTGTTTCGTGACGATAAATCCTATCCCTACCTGAAGATCAGCAACCAGGAATATCCGCGCATGGCCTACTACCGCGGCGCGGTCGACAAGAAGAATCAGTACTTCGGCCCGTTTCCGAATGCCTGGGCGGTCAAGGAGTCGATGCAGATCCTGCAGAAGGTATTCCTGCTGCGCACCTGCGAGGACAGCGTGTTCGCTAACCGTACGCGGCCTTGCCTGCTGCACCAGATCCAGCGCTGCAGCGCGCCTTGCGTCAAGCTTGTCAGCCATGAAGACTACCTGACTGATGTCGACAACGCCGCCAAATTCCTGCGCGGCCGTCAGACCGAAGTGCTGTCTACGCTGGAGCAAAAAATGCATGCCTATGCGGCCGAACTCAAGTTCGAGCAGGCGGCCGGCGTGCGCAACCAGATCACCTCGCTATCGCGCGTGCTGCACCAGCAAAGCATGGAAACCGTGGGCGACAGCGATATCGACATCATCGCCGTCATCGTCCAAGGCGGGCGCGCCTGCGTCAACCTGGCGATGGTGCGCGGCGGCCGCCACCTGGGCGACCGCGCGTATTTTCCCAGCCACGTCGATGGTGCCCTGTCGAGTCCGGAGGAAGCCTCAGTCGAGTCGATCGAGGCGGCGGTGCTGAAAGCTTTCCTGGCGCAGCACTACATCGACATGTTCATTCCCGGCATCCTGATCCTCAACACCGAGTTCGACGAACCGGCGCTGATGGTGGCGCTGATGGAGCAATGCGGCCACCGAATCAACCTGCTGTTCCAGCCGCAAGGGCAGCGCCGCCAGTGGCTGGAAATGGCGCACAAGGGCGCCGAGATTTCGCTGGCCCGGTTGCTGTCGGAGCAGGGTTCGCAGCAGGCCCGCACGCGGGCGCTGGTCGAAGTCCTGGGTCTTGAAGTGGAAGATATCGATAGCCTGCGCGCTGAGTGTTTCGATATCAGCCATACCTCGGGCGAGGCAACCCAGGCATCTTGCGTGGTGTTCCATCACCACGCCATGCAGAACGGCGAATACCGCCGCTACAATATCAAGGACATCACCCCCGGCGACGATTACGCGGCGATGCGCCAGGTGCTGATGCGCCGCTACGAGAAGGTGGCGAACGGCGATGGCGTCATGCCCGACATCGTGCTGATCGACGGCGGCAAGGGACAGGTGGAAATGGCGCGCCAGGTGCTGGCTGAGCTGGGGCTGGATATCAGCCTGATCGTTGGTGTCGCCAAAGGGGAAGGGCGCAAGGTCGGGCTCGAAACCCTGATCTTTGCCGACGGCCGCGCGGCGCGCGAGCTGGGCAAGGAATCGGCTGCCCTGATGCTGATCGCGCAGATCCGCGACGAGGCGCATCGCTTCGCCATCACCGGCATGCGCGCCAAACGCGCCAAGACGCGCCAGAGCTCGCGTTTGGAAGAGATCGAAGGCATCGGCGCCAAGCGCCGCCAGAAACTGCTGGCGCGCTTCGGCGGCCTGCGTGGTGTGGCGGATGCCAGCATCGAGGATATCGCTTCGGTGGAAGGCATTTCGCGGCAACTGGCGGAGGAAATTTACCGTCAGCTGCATTAAGGCGGGTGCTGGATATTTACCTTGGACGCATCGTGCAAATCAAGTTTTAATCGGACATGTGTTGCAATTGAAGCGCTACTTGTTGCATTTGCAGGATTTATTTCCCAACAGCTCCATACTCCTAGATAATTAGCGCAGCGGCTTCCTTACCAATAAAACTATTTATGCCTTATTTATGCCATTCAATATTCCGATTTTACTGACCTGGCTGCGGGTTGCATTGATCCCGCTGGTGGTCGGCGTTTTCTATCTTCCTGATCTCGGTTTTACGACATTGCAATTGGGCCTGGCTTCGACCATCATCTTTATCGTCGCCGCCGTCACCGACTGGTTCGACGGCTTCCTGGCGCGGCGCTGGAACCAGACCTCGGCCTTCGGCGCCTTCCTCGATCCGGTCGCGGACAAGCTGATGGTAGCCGGCGCTTTGCTGGTGCTGGTGCACCTGGGACGAGTCGATCCGATCATTGCTTTTGTTATCATCGGCCGCGAGATTGCGATCAGCGCCTTGCGTGAATGGATGGCGCAGATCGGCGCCTCGAAATCGGTGGCGGTCAGCTCTATCGGGAAAATTAAAACCACCGCACAGATGGTAGCAATCCCAATGTTGTTGTATTATGGCGATCTGTTTGGCATCGATACCCGTTTCTGGGGACAGGTGCTTTTGCTGATTGCTGCGGTGCTCACGGTGTGGTCGATGTTTTACTATTTGCGTAAAGCCTGGCCATTAATCAAAGAGAGTACGGCAGTAAGCAGTGAAAACAACAAGCCGTGAAGTAAAAGTCGGCGATTTGAAAAAAGTTGGTGAAAAATTTCAAATTTCGTTGACAAACTCTGTAGATCAACTATAATGTCGTCTCTGTAGTTGATGCAGAAATGGCGTAGTAAAAAGAAACAAAATGCGGGAGTAGCTCAGTTGGTAGAGCGCAACCTTGCCAAGGTTGAGGTCGAGAGTTCGAGCCTCTTCTCCCGCTCCAGATTCAAAAAAAGGAAGCTGGTAAAGCTTCCTTTTTTTATTAAGCTTGAACGAGATATTGGTTGTAGAAGGTGATACACCAATATTGATTTAGTATTTTGGCGCAACACCCCTGGCGGGGTAGCAAAGTGGTTATGCAGCGGCCTGCAAAGCCGTTTACGCCGGTTCGATCCCGACCCCCGCCTCCAAAAACTCCTTACGCGGGAGTAGCTCAGTTGGTAGAGCGCAACCTTGCCAAGGTTGAGGTCGAGAGTTCGAGCCTCTTCTCCCGCTCCAAATGCCAGGCCAGGAAGGTATCTTACCTTCCTGGTCGGTTCAGTAAGAAAATCCCACCTTGATTTTTCTCCTGATGTGCAACGTGTGTTTTCACGTCTGCATGATTTCCATGGAGTTGCCGCTGTCGCGGCAAGATCGTTCTCCTTGCAGGAACCGATAAACGAGTAGATTCACCTTTCGCCGAGACCACTTTCCAGATAGGACTGGGTCTTGGGAGTCTTCTCTTTTATCGGTAAGGATGCTGCTGTTGGCAGCATTTCTTGAGCGAGCCTGTTTCCCTTGCAGGAACCGATAAACGAGTAGATTCACCTTTCGCCGAGACCACTTTCCAGATAGGACTGGGTCTCGGGAGTCTTCTCCTTTATCGGTATGGATGCTGCCGTCAGCAGCAGTTTTTGATACGTCGCTGCTTCCCTTGCGGGAGCCGATAAACGAGTTGATTCACCTTTCGCCGGGGCCACTTTCCAGATAGGACTGGGTCTCAGGAGTCTTCTCCTTTATCGGTAAAGATGCCGCCATTGGCAGCGCATCTTTAAAGCGTAACAAATCACTGTTATCAGCTGGATGCAAAAAAACGCCCCGTTAGCTTACGCGAACGGGGCGTTTTTCATGCGTGCCGGATTTGCATCCGGCGATCGCGGCTTGCAGGCACGAATCTGCAGCACTGCGCAGATCCGTCTGCCTGCTTTACCGTCAGACGCGCGCGGCGCTCAACGCTGCATTGAAGGTAGCGCTTGGGCACATGATCGCTTCCATCTTCTTCGGGTCAGGCAGGAAGTAGCCACCGATGTCCACTGCTTGGCCTTGCACGTCCTTGAGTTCGGCGGCGATCTTTTGCTCGTTCTCGGTCAGGGTCTTGGCCAGCAGGGCGAAATGGGATTGCAGTTCCTTGTCTTCGGTCTGTGCCGCCAGCGCCTGCGCCCAGTACAGGGCCAGGTAGAACTGGCTGCCGCGATTGTCCAGCTCGCCGGTGCGTGGCGATGGCGACTGGTTGTTGTCGAGCAGCTTGCCGGTGGCGTCGTCCAGGGTTTTCGCCAGGATCTTGGCCTTGCTGTTGCCGGTCTTGATGCCCATGTCTTCCAGCGAAACCGCCAGCGCCAGGAACTCGCCCAGCGAATCCCAGCGCAGGTGATTTTCTTCCACCAGTTGCTTGACATGCTTAGGCGCGGAGCCGCCGGCGCCGGTTTCAAACATGCCGCCGCCCGCCATCAGCGGCACGATCGACAGCATCTTGGCGCTGGTGCCCAGTTCCATGATCGGGAACAGGTCGGTCAGGTAGTCGCGCAGGATGTTGCCGGTAACCGAGATAGTGTCCTTGCCGCGGATCACGCGTTCCAGCGTGTAGCGCATGGCGCGTACCTGCGACATGATCTGGATGTCGAGGCCGGCGAGGTCGTATTCTTTCAGGTAGGCGCGCACCTTCTTGATCAGTTCAGCTTCGTGCGGACGGTACTCGTCCAGCCAGAAAATCGCCGGCATGCCGGACAGGCGCGCACGGTTTACGGCCAGCTTGACCCAGTCGCGGATCGGCTCGTCCTTGACCTGGCACATGCGCCAGATGTCGCCTTCTTCAACGTTCTGTTCCAGCAGTACAGTGCCGTCCAGCTTGACGATACGGGCCACGCCGTCGGCCGGTACTTCGAAGGTCTTGTCGTGCGAACCGTATTCTTCCGCCTTTTGCGCCATCAGGCCGACGTTCGGTACAGTGCCCATGGTGGTCGGATTGAAAGCGCCGTTGGTCTTGCAGAAATTGATCATCTCTTGATAAATACGGGCGAAGGTGCTTTCCGGGATCACTGCCTTGGTGTCCTTCGGACGGCCGTCGGCGCCCCACATCTTGCCGCCCAGGCGGATCATCGCCGGCATCGAAGCGTCGACGATGACGTCGTTCGGCGCGTGCAGGTTGGAGATGCCCTTGGCCGAATCGACCATCGCCAGTTCCGGACGGTGTTCGTGGCAGGCGTGCAGGTCCTTGATCACTTCATCGCGCTTGGATTCCGGCAGGGTGGCGATCTTTTCGTAGACGCTGGAGAGGCCGTTGTTGGCGTTCACGCCCAGTTCTTCGAACAATTTGCCGTGCTTGGCGAAAGCGTCCTTGTAGAAAATCTTGACGGCGTGGCCGAACACGATCGGGTGCGACACCTTCATCATGGTCGCCTTGACGTGCAGCGACAGCATGACGCCGGTTTCGCGCGCATCTTCCATCTGTTCTTCGTAGAAGGCGCACAGGGCCTTCTTGCTCATGAACATGCTGTCGATGATTTCGCCGGCCAGCAGCGACACCTTGTTCTTGAGAACGATGGTTTCACCGGCCTTGGTCACCAGTTCCATGCGGACATCGCAGGCTTCGGCCAGCGTCATGCATTTTTCGCTGGCGTAGAAATCGCCGCCGTGCATGTGTGAAACGTGGGTGCGCGAAGCGGGGCTCCACTTGGACATCGAGTGCGGGTGCTTGCGCGCGTAGCGTTTTACGGCAGCCGGCGCGCGGCGGTCGGAATTGCCTTCGCGCAGGACCGGGTTGACGGCGCTGCCGATGATCTTCGAATAGCGCTTCTGGATCGCCTTGTCTTCATCCGACTTCGGATCTTCCGGGAAGTCCGGGATGTTATAGCCGCCGGCCTGCAGTTCGCGGATCGCCGCGATCAGCTGCGGCACCGAGGCGCTGATGTTCGGCAGCTTGATGATGTTGGTTTCCGGGAGCTGGGTCAGGCGGCCCAGTTCAGCCAGGTTGTCCGGCACTTTCTGCTCGGGCTTGAGGTTGTCGGAAAACTCGGCAAGAATCCGCGCGGCCACCGAAATGTCGCTCTTGACGACGTCTATCCCTGCCGGTGCGGCGAAAGTCTTGATAATAGGCAGGAAAGAAGCGGTCGCCAGCAGCGGCGCCTCGTCGGTCAGGGTATAGATGATGGTCGATTTACTTGCAGTCACTGTAACTCTCCTAGCGGTTGATGCGTTGGTTGGTGCCGCCACATGATATTGGTGTTTGCTTTCACCAAGCTTAAGGGCGCGCTGAATTCACTGAATTCGTTTGCAGATTGCCAATTTTGGCGGGCTATGCTTGCCTGGATGAAGGCTGCTTTCATCCCAAGGGATGAAATTTCATCTCAAAGGATGAAGTTTATTCGCAGTTGGGTTTTAGCACCAACAAAATGTTAGCGATTGACATGCAATGAAGGGGGCGGAATGCCGGTTGCACCGGAGTGGGGCATGGCAGTTTGATGAGCTTGCTAAAAAATATCTTTAAGGAAATATATTGAGCTGCTGAGAGTTCTCGGCCGAATCGGAGGAGTGCGGATAAAAAATATCCTGCCGGCCATTTTGGGCCGACAGGATATTGCGTGCAGCAGCCGGTGGATTAGGGCTGCGCTGGCGCTGGCACAAACCGCCCGTTCTTGAAGTCCGTGAAAGCCTGGACGATTTCTTCCTCGCTGTTCATCACGAACGGGCCATGGCCGACGATAGGCTCATCGATAGGCTCGCCGCTCAGCAGCAGCACCACAGCGTCGTTGTTGGCTTCCAGCGCGAGCTTGCTGCCGCCGGCGTCCAGCAGAACCATCTGCGATTCACGGCTGACGGTTTCACCGTTCACCAGCACCGTACCGTGCAGCACGATCAGGGCCGAGTTCCAGCTGTCCGGCAGCGTCAGCTCAGTCACGCCGCCTTGCGCCAGCCGCAGGTCCCACACATTCATCGGGCTGTAGGTATGCGCAGGGCCGGCATGGCCGTCGAAACTGCCGGCGATCACGCGCACCGTGCCAGCTTGGTCCGGCAAAGCCACTACCGGGATGTCGGCATTGCGTATGGCTTGGTAGCCGGGCGCCGTCATCTTGTCCTTGGCCGGCAGGTTGACCCACAGCTGCACCATTTCCATGGCGCCGCCGGTACGGGTGAACTCTTCCGAATGAAATTCTTCGTGCAAGATGCCTGCACCAGCAGTCATCCACTGCACATCGCCGGGACCGATCAGGCCGCCCTGGCCGGTCGAGTCGCGATGCGCCACTTCGCCCTTGTAGACGATGGTCACGGTTTCAAAGCCGCGATGCGGATGCTGGCCGACGCCGCGCGGCTTCTTGGCCGGGTTGAAATCGACCGGTCCGGCGTGATCCAGCAGCAGGAACGGGCTCAGCTGCTTGCCGTGGCTGTTATAGGAAAACATCGAACGCACCGGAAAACCGTCGCCGACCCAGTGTGGGCGGGGTGCGCTATAGACGCCGAGGACTTTTTTCATTTCCATCTCCTTGCAAAGGTTGCAAAAATTGTTGATGTAAGAATAATAGAGCAGGAACGATGGGGGCGGTAGAGTGTAAAATTCATCCTCAGTGTTCTATATTAAGAACGATGAGGAGAGCCGGATGCAGGATCTGAACGACCTCTACTACTATGCCCAGGTAGTCGAACATGGCGGCTTTGCCCCGGCCGGGCGCGCGCTCGGCATGCCCAAGTCCAAGCTCAGCCGGCGCATTGCGCTGCTGGAAGAGCGGCTGGGCGTGAGGCTGCTGCAGCGGACCACGCGCCGCTTTTCAGTGACGGAAGTCGGCCAGACTTACTACGAACATTGCAAGGCGATGCTGGTGGAAGCCGAGTGCGCCCAGGATGCGATCGACATCACCCGGGCCGAGCCGCGCGGCGTGGTCCGCATCAGTTGCCCGGTCACTTTGCTGCAGGCAAATGTCAGCGTCATGCTGGCCGATTTCATGGTCAGCCATCCGCGCGTCACGCTGCATCTGGAGGCGACCAACCGCCGTGTCGACCTGGTGGCGGAAGCGATCGATATTGCGATCCGGGTGCGGCCGCCGCCGCTGGCCGACAGCGATCTGGTGCTGCGGGTGCTGGCCGAGCGCGGCCAGTGCCTGGTCGCCAGCCGTGCGCTGTGCGCGGGGCGGCCCTTGCCGCGCGCGCCGGCCGAGCTCAACGACTGGCCGAGCCTGGCGCTGGGGGCGCCGCAGCAGACCCATGTCTGGGACCTGCTGGGGCCGGATGGCGCGCAAGCCAGCGTGCACCATACACCGCGCTTCCTCACCGGCGACATGATCGCCTTGCGCGACGCGGCGCGGGCTGGGGTCGGCATCGTGCAGCTACCGCGCATGATGGTGCATGATCAACTGGCGGACGGCAGTTTGGTACGCCTGCTACCCGGCTGGGCGCCGCGCAACGATATCATCCATGCCGTGTTTCCTTCGCGCCGCGGCTTGCTGCCGTCGGTGCGCAGCCTGGTGGATTATCTGGCGCAGCGCTTCGCGGCCCTGGACGACGAATAGGGGCAGGGCACTCAGGTCAGGCCGAATGGCGGCGGCCGGCGCTTGATCGGCTGCGCCTTGACGATGGCGGTGTTGGTCTCGGCCTTGTCGGCGATGCGGTCGATGATCTGGTCAAGCTGGGCGATGGAACGGACGAACAGGCGAGCGATGAAGCAATCCTCGCCGGTCACCTTGTCGCATTCGCAGAATTCGGGCGTCTGTTCGATCAGCTTCTGCACCGCTTGCAGCTTGCCGGGCAGCGGGCGGATGCGGACAATGGCTTGCAGCTGGTAGCCCAGCGCCTGAGGATCGATGTCGATGGTGAAGGCGCGGATGACGCCGCGCTCTTCCAGTCGCTGCAGCCGTTCCGAGACGCTGGGGGAGGACAGGCCGACTTGCGCCGCCAGGTCTTTCAGCGAAATGCGGGCATCGCCCTGCAGGATTTCCAGGATGCGCTGGTCCATATTGTTGAGCATTTTCGATTCCTTGGAAGATTTTCGAACTTGCCTTATATAGTAAGGCAAATCCGACAAAAATCCTTTTCACAGGCATGGAAAACGTCGCAACTAAATGCGATTATCATTTCCTCACGTTTTCCAGGGAAGATGCATGGACAAGAAAGTAAGCGGCACGATAGAGATGACGGCGGCGATGGTGATCTCTGGAACCATCGGCTGGTTCGTGGTGGTCTCGGGCCAGCCGGTGCTGGACGTGGTGTTCTGGCGCTGCGTGTTCGGCGCGGCGACGCTGCTGGCGGTGTGCGCGGCGCTGGGACTGCTGCGCGGCGCTTTCAACTGGCGCTTGCTGGCCCTGGCGGCGCTTGGCGGCGTGGCGATCGTGCTCAACTGGTTGCTGCTGTTCGGATCGTACTCGCGCGCAACGATTGCGATTTCCACTGCGGTGTATAACACCCAGCCCTTCATGCTGGTGGCGCTCGGCGCTGTGTTCTTCGCCGAACGCCTGACCGTCGCCAAGCTGACCTGGCTGGCGCTGGCCTTCGGCGGCATGCTGCTGATCGTGCAGGCCAAGCCGGACGCAGGCGCCGGCGGCAGCAATTATGTTGCCGGCATCCTGATGGCGCTGGGCGCGGCGTTCTGCTATGCGATCGCCGCCATCATCACCAAGAAACTGGCCGGCACGCCGCCGCACCTGATCGCTCTGGTACAGGTGTGTGTCGGCATCCTGATGCTGGCGCCGTTTGCGCACTTGTCGGCATTGCCGTCCGGCGTCCATGCCTGGAGCATCTTGCTGACGGTGGGCGTGGTGCATACCGGGCTGATGTATATCCTGCTGTACGGCGCGATCCAGAAGCTGCCGACGCACCTGACCGGCTCGCTGACCTTCATCTATCCGGTGGTCGCCATCCTGGTCGACTATCTGGCTTTCGGCCACCGGCTGCAGCCGAGCCAATTGCTGGGCGCCGCCGCCATCCTGATCGCGGCGGCCGGTATGAATCTCGGCTGGTCGTTGTGGAAGCCGAAGCTGCAGGCCGAGGATTCCCGCACGCTGCGCTGATATCGGCGGGCAGTTTGCCGTCAGCCCATGCGGGCATCGGGAAAGCGCTCCGGCACCTGCCGTTCGCGCAGGAAGCAGCGGCCGATATAGTCGGCGTTTTCTTGCGGGTTGGCGCGGATGACGGCGTCGTAGCCTTCGATGATCAGATCGACAAAACGGTCTTCGCCGACAATCTCCAGCTGCACCTGCGGATAGCGTTTGCGATATTCCGCCGCCAGTGCCCCCAAGGTCGAATGGGCCAGCAGCATTGGTGCGCTGATGCGTAGCGGCCCGCACGGTTCCTGGTCTGGATGCATGCGTTCCTCCAACTGCGCCAGTTCGGCGATCAGGGGCGCCGCGTCTTGCCGCAGCAATTCACCTTCCGGCGTCAAGCGGAAGGCATGGTTGCAGCGGTCGATCAGGCGCACGCCGAGTTCGTCTTCCAGCTGCCGAACACGGCGCGACAGGCTGGCCTTGGGGATGCCGGCCTGGCGGCTGGCGGCGCCGAAACCGCCATGCAGGGCGACCATGGTGAATTCACGCAAGGCATTGAGATCCATGACGTTCCATATTTGAGACGGTATGTGTCATTCTGCCGTCTATCGGATCTTCTGTAAGACATCTATTCTAGAGACTCATTCACAGGAGAACATCATGAAGCAACCCAACAAAGCAGTACGCATCCACAGCTACGGCAATCAAGAAGTCACCAGCCTGGACTTGATCGATATTCCCCAGCCCGCTGCGGGCAAGGTCGTGGTACGAGTCCATGCGGCCGGTGTCAATGCCATCGATCGCAAGATCAGGGAAGGCGTCTTGAAGGATTATTTCCCGCTGCCGTTTCCGATCACGCTGGGGGCGGAACTGGCGGGTACGGTGCATGCCGTCGGCGCCGAAGTCGACGGTTTCTTCAACGGCATGCGGGTGTTCGGCTTCATGCCGACCCTCGGCGCATTTGCCGACTACGTCGAGGTCGATGCGGCTCTGCTGACGTCGACGCCGGACGGTTTGCCTGATGTCGTCGCCGCCTCGCTGCCGATAGCTGCCCTGACCGCCTGGCAAGCGTTGTTCGAAACTGGCCAGCTAAAAGCCGGCCAGACTGTCCTGATCCAGGGCGCTGCCGGCGGCGTCGGCAGCATGGCGGTGCAACTGGCCAAGCGTGCCGGTGCACGCGTGATTGCCACCGCCTCCGAACGCAACCTGGAATACGTAGCTGCACTGGGCGCCGATGTGGTTGTCGATTACCGTGCTGCGCAGCCGTTCGCACACTTGGCTGCCAGCGTCGATCTGGTGCTCGACCTGGTCGGCGGCCCAGCGCTAGACCTGCTGTGGCCGCTGCTGCGCGAGGCCGGCGTGCTGGTATCGACCGCCGCACCGGAGCTGGCTGCACGGACGCCTGCCAATCGCACCGGCCTCTGGTTCCAGATGCGGCCCGAGCCGCAACGGCTGGCCGAGATTGCCGCGCTGGTGCTGCAGCGGGAAATCAAGGCCGAGGTGGCAAGCCTGTTCCCGCTGGACAGCGTGAGCGAGGCAATCGACTATGGATATTCCGGCAAGGGGCGGGGCAAAGCCGTGGTGCAGTTCTGATTGCGTTGCAGCAGGTCCGAAGTTGCATCGTGCATATCGCAACATCAATGGCGGTGGAATACCGGTTTCACCGTGCTTGTGCCGCATCGGGCCTGAGCATCTGACCCATCAGTTCGTGGATTTTGTTAACTGCCTTGAGCGGTCGGACCATCACTTTAAAGTGGGTAATCAGACCCTCGTCGTTCCACTTGATCATGTCTACGCCATTGATCAGGATGCCGTCGCAGGTCGACTGGAACTCCAGCACTGCGGAATCAGGGCCTAGCCATTCGTTCAGGTATTCGAAGGTATCGTTATTCAAAACATGCAGGGCGGCGGCGAGGTATTTGGCGGTGATCGCGCTGCCGTTTTGGGGCGTGTGGACAACCGGTGATTCAAAGATCACATCATCGGCGAGCAATGCTTTCAGGGAAACGATGTCGCGCGACTTGACGATCTCGTGCCAGCGTTTAACTGTGGAATATGTCACGGTTGCTCCTTGCGTATCTTGGACTGCGGATTATGGTTAAGGAATCTGGGCATCGATTCAACTGGTGCATCAATGGGAATGCGCTCGACACTTGTAGCGCAGGCAGATTTTCAGCATGGCATCGAAGTGATGGCAGGCAGGCACAACAGAAATTAAATCGGCAGCCCAAGTGCTGCATGCGTCGCAATCACAATAACGGCCAGGCAAAAAGCCATCGGTCGAATCGGAAATGCATGTAGCAGAAGACTGGGCATTTGCTTGACAGACGTCCATGAAGGAACAAAACAAGGAAGCCGGGACACGCCGCAAAGAAACCGGTAGGCAGGAACGATGACAAAATTCATCGCATATCCTCTCAGCGAACCGAGTTGTAGCGCGAACAAAACAGCTATCAGATCCAAGCCGATGGCATCTGCCAGGAACGTCAACACGCGGACCTCCGGATTCGTGATGAGGACAAGAATCGCAATAAATGGAAGCGCCTTCAATACTGATTTCAGCCGATTTCGCAAAACCTACTCCCTCGTATTTTTTTGCACTATAGGCCATTTTTAATATTTGCGCGACTATGAAAATGTGATAATGGCGACTGAGTTTGACCAAATCCTCACGACATTGGCAGCATTAACAACCGTTCGCTCCGACGGAACTGAGTCACCTGTGAAAAGCTGGTTTTAGCCATCACTACAGAGATTTCGCCACGCCCACAATCAGCATCGCAGAGGGGACCAGCAGAAGCTGGGCAAGTACGGTGCCTGCCAGCCGGCTACCCACCAGCCAGACCACTGCGCGCCGAAACTGCGATTCGCTAACCCGGCCTTCAATGACGTCATCGGTCATGCCCGACATATGCGGATCAATGAATACCGCCATCATGACGGTTGCTCCGCCGTTAATGATTGAAGAAAGCGTACTGGATGTAACGCGGACGCTCGGGTCCAGAGCGCCGGCATAGAGCGCTGCAAACACGCCCACGGTCCACAGGGCAACAGCAGCAACGTTGAGCGAGGTCATCGACAGAGAGACGCTGCCGCTATCGCGCAGCGCGGCGACGTTCGCGCTCCGTGGCAGGCTTGCGACGTCTTTGATGTAAGACAGGCCGCCTTTGAAGAACCCGTGCAGAATCAATTTTGGCACCGAACGATGCACTTGAAAATGCTCGACGGCTCGGCAAAACACGCGCTGAAAAGTCGGAATCAGCAAGGCGCCGACGATGGTCGCAAGCGACGCGGAGACAAGCAGCCAGCGAAAGTCGGAAAGCAGACTTTCTGCGGCAAACTGCCTGCCGATATTCGATTCGACCCGTTTGGCCAGGAATGGCCCAAGAAAAGAATTCGAGGTCCGCGAGACAAGGACAAGGATACTGAACAGCGCAAGCGAAACGGCAATCCGTCTCGTCCTGATCCCCGCGATGCGCACGGAGTATGCCAGGGTGCCAATGATGTGGATGACGAACGTCAGGAAACAAATGAATATCAGTTGTTTGTCCATCGAAGCCTTGGAAATGTAGAAAAAAGTCGTTGGATGCTGCTGTGAACACGTTATGTGAGATCGGGGGAGCGGCTTACCCTTCCGAATTAATCAGGGAATTAAGAACCATATCTTCCCATTTTCCCGCAATTTTTAAATATGCCCTGGCATAACCCTCACGCTCGAATCCCAGCCTGCCCAGCAATTTCTGGCTTCTCAGGTTGGATGGCAGGTGATTCGCCATGATGCGATGCAGCCCAAGCTCTCCGAATGCATACTGTATCGCTGCCTGCGCGACCTCGTGCATCAGCCCCTGGCCCTCGAACTCCTGATGCACCGAATACCCCAGGTAACACGCCTGTAGAGGGCCTCTGACAATATTGGAGAAATTACAGCCGGCGATCATTTTATTCGACTTGCGTTCAAGCGCAATGAAGCTGACGGCAGTGCCGTCAATGAATGCTTGATAAGCCGATTCACAGCGCCGGCGGCAAGATTCAGCAGTATAAAAATCGCTGTCTCTTATCGGCTCCCATGGCGCCAGATGTTCCTTGTTTGCCATCTGGTAGGCGAGCAAAAGAGGCGCCGCGTCAGGGTGCAGGATGGTCAGAACGGTTCTTTTGGTTTCAATTACAGGTAATTGGGACATAAGCGGGGGTGGGCTTCTGGGGGTAATCTTGGGGAATCATGCACGGTATCCATGAATGTCGGCAGCTTGATACATGAGGTTCTCGCTTCAGGCAGATGCGAAACTATAACGCGTATTGCCTCATTTCAATATGGTTGGTTCGTGTGGTGCGTACTATTGATCTGGATGCCGGTTTCGATCCTGCTTATGCAATACCTCGCCAGTTAGCCGAGGCAAAGACGTTCGGCGCGGACAGTACTATCATGGTGGGGTGAATAAGCTAAATTTTCGGGCACTGCGAGCTAGCCTGCTTGGCGCCATTACCCTGGCGGCGTTGCTCTTTATCCCCGCCGGAACCCTGGATTACTGGCAGGGATGGCTGTTCATGGCGGTTTTCGTGGGAGCGTCGTCGGCCGTCACCGTGTATCTTGCGGTCAGAGATCCGGCGCTCCTTGAGCGGCGCATGAAAGCCGGACCGACAGCAGAAAAGGAAAGCACGCAAAAACGTGTGATGTTCTTTGCCATGGCGGGGTTCATTGCCTTGATCGTCGTGCCCGCCCTGGACTATCGCTTCGGCTGGTCGCCGGCGCCACCCTATGTGTCGCTGGCGGGGGATGTGCTGGTCGCCTTCAGTTTCCTGCTGGTGTTCATGGTGCTCAAGGCAAATACTTATGCGGCATCGACGATCCAGGTCGCCGCAGGGCAGAAAGTCATTTCAACCGGGCCGTACGCGCTGGTGCGGCACCCCATGTATGCCGGCGTCTTCCCGCTGCTGGTCGGCATGCCGCTGGCGCTGGGCTCATGGCTGGGTTTGCTGCTGGTGCTGCTGCTCATGTCGACGCTGATCTGGCGGCTGCTGGATGAGGAGAAATTCCTGCGGCAGAATTTGTCGGGATACGCGGAGTATTGCCAGAAGGTTCGCTACCGCCTGCTGCCTTATATCTGGTAGTTCTCGGGTTCGGCCTGAGCGGCGCAACGTTTTTCGACGAATCACCGGCCTTGCAATACTTCAGTCCGCGTCAGCCGGCAACCATTCGCGCAAACTCGCCGCTATCGATCAGACGCTGCAAGTCGTTGGCGCCGCCTACCAGCGTACCGTTGACGAATATTATCGGGAAAGTCGGCCAGCCGGTCCACATCTTGAGTGCATTGCGGCGTTTCCACTGGCCCAGGTAGCTGCCATATTCAAGATACTTGTAGGGAGCGGAAATCGCATCCAGCGCCTTGCGTGCCTTGCGCGGAAACGGATTCTGCGTCATGCCGATCACAACAACCTTGTTGCTCGCGATGGCGTCTTGTACCTCGCGAACGATGTCGGCATGGCTATCGGTGATGGTCTGGCGGATGGCGGGGTGGATACTGGCTTCATCGAGGACGCTGCGGGTCATAGTGGCTTTCCAGGTAATGTGAGGCTGTAGCTGCGACGGAAACTGCATCCTCTCACATTCTCAGCCACTCTTGCAGCCGAATTCCACACGATGATTCAATCGCTGCTTTTGCTGCCCGCTCCTCAATTGAACACGACCCGTACATCCAGCAAAGAATTGTCGCCGCGTTGAGCAGTGCATAAGCGCCCTATCTCCACCGCATCCAATGAAATCGCGGTCTTTCTTGCTTCGTCGGCAGACAGCGCCGGCATCAGTTTTTGCACCGCGTCGATCTTTTCCGCAGTCACTTGCGTCGGTTCCTCGAGTTGCGGCGCGCAGGTCAGGCTTATTTTTTCGCCCTGGTGGGTGGCGAAAATGCCTTTGGTGGTTTCGTCATCTATCCCTTTGAGAACGTCGTTGCCATCTATCTTCAGCACGTAAACGTCATGGGCGAAATTGCCTTGCGAGACGCACAGCTCGATTTTTTGCGAGGTGGCGCCAAGCTGGCGGACAGTTGACTGGCACACGGATTTTCCGGCGGCGGCGATAATTTGCAGGGTGGGGTCTTCCGCATTAGCGGCGCCGGCGGATGCGGCCAGAAATGAGGTCGTTAACATGATCGCCAAAGTCGTCGCTGAACGCTGCATAAGTATCCCTGATGTGAGGTGGCACAAAATTCAAACTGCGAGGCGGCGCGCGTGATTCACGTGCCATTTTTATGGAAAACATGCGCGGCGGGGGCAAGCCCCTGCAGACGCTGCGTCATCGCATTGGTAGCTTATTGTCGCCGCAGCATTGCATTTTGGCAACGTCATATTTGAGAAACTGTGGAGAACCCCGTATTTTCGTGTCGCGCTGCCGGTTAGGGATGAGCGATATGCCCGGAAAATGAAAAACGCCCCGGACGCATGTGCGTCCAGGGCGTGTTGCTGGCCCAAACGATAGCGGAGATGGCGACGCTTAACGCAGCAAACTCAAGGCCTTGGCAACGCCGGCGCCCATCGAGCCTGCGGCGAATAGCCATTCACTGATGATTTGTTTGTGCTCACACCTCCGGCAGGGGAATCCATTCGGGATCACCCGGTACCGGGTCGAAAAGCTGCTGGCGCCAGTTCTGCTTGGCGGTCTCGATCAGTTCCGGCCGGCTGGCGACGAAATTCCACCAGATCGAACGCGGGCCGTCGATAGGCGCGCCGCCCAGCAGCATGACCTGGGCCGCTTCGCTGGCGACAATCCTGACTGCCACGTCAGGCTGCAGCACCGCCAGCACGCCCAGTTCCAAGGCTTCGCCGTCGACGGTGACGCTGCCGCTGGCGACGTACACGGCTTGCTGCGGATATTCGGGCGCCAGAGTGAACTGTGCGCCCGCCGTCATTTCTGCGGCCACATACAAGGTCGGCGAACTGATCTTGACCGGTGCTTCCTGGTCGAAGGCGCGGCCGGCGATGACGCGCAACTGATAGCCATCGCCCTGGATCAGCGGCAGGCTGGCGGCCGGATGGTGGGCAAAGGCCGGCGCGCATTCCTCATCGGCCAGCGGCAGTGCGACCCAGGTCTGGATGCCGTGCAGGCGCCAGCCCTTGGCGCGTTGCGCGGCCGGTGTCCGTTCGGCATGGACGATGCCGCGGCCGGCGGTCATCCAGTTGACGTCGCCGGGGATGATTTCCTGGTCGTTGCCTAGGCTGTCATGGTGGCGAATTGCGCCTTCAAACAGATAGGTGACCGTGGCCAGGCCGATATGCGGATGCGGCCGCACGTCTATGCCCTGGCCGCTGGCAAATTCGACCGGCCCCATATGATCGAAGAACAGGAACGGGCCGACGCTCTGATGATGGCCGGCGGGCAGCACGCGGCGCACTACCAGTTCACCGAGGTCGCGGGCGCGTCCCGGAATGCGATAAGCAATCGATGAAGTCATGATGTATCCAGTCTAAATAGGCAAAATCGGCATTAGGGGAGGAGACCTTAGCATATTTACATGCGCCTGGCGGTGGACAAAAAAAGAGTCAACTTGTTCCACAATGGTTGCGGAACAAGTTGACCTTTATTTTAATCTTGGTGATCGCCGCATGCTGCCGGCGTCGCCGATCCGGCTTTTTTAGAGCGCCCCGCTCAGCAGGTAGCCGCCAACCGCTGCAATGGCGATGCCGCCCACGCGCACTACCTGCGCCGCCATCTTCTGCCCGGCGACCAGGCCGATCGCCAGGCCGGACAAGTGCAGCAGGGCAGTGGCAGCGACAAAGCCGACGCCGTACCAGAGCGCCGATGCGCCATGCGGCAGTTCACTGCCGTGGGCATAGCCATGGAACACGGCAAATACCGACACTACGGCGGCGCTGGCCCATGCCGGCATGCGGATGGCGAAGGCGATCAGCAGCCCGAGCACGGCGACCGAGGCTGCGATGCCGGTTTCCACTCCCGGTAGCGCTACGCCGGCAAACGCCAGCAGAGCGCCGCCCACCATCATCAGTGGAAACGCCAGCGGTAGAAGCCATAGCGCGGAGCGCTTGTTTTGCGCCGCCCACAGGCCGACCGCCAGCATCGCCAGCAAATGGTCGAGGCCGCTGAACGGATGGGCGAAGCCGTCGTTGAAGCCGAAGGCGTCGGGATGGCCTGGGTGGGCGAGGGCAGAGCCAATGCCCAGTGCGGCGACGGCTAGGGCGCTGAGGCGGCCGCAGGTTTTTACGGAAAGATGGGGCATGGCTGACTCCTGTGAAAAAGTGCTTGTTCAGATTTCTCTGTGAGTAAAGAAGTAGGGTGGGCACGTTTTTGTGCCCACGCTGTTGCGCTATCCGCGTGGGCACAAAAACGTGCCCACCCTACCAACGTATTTGGATTGCTAATTTAGGTTGCTTATTTAGGTTGCTTATTTAGGTTGTTCAAGCAAGCCTTGTTTACGGATAAAAGCGATCACCTGCTCGACGCCGTCGCCGCTGCGCAGGTTGGTGAAAACGAATGGCCGTTCGCCGCGCATCCTCTTGGCGTCGTGCGCCATCACATCCAGGTTGGCGCCGACATACGGCGCCAGGTCGGTCTTGTTGATGATCAGCAGGTCTGAGCGGGTAATCCCGGGGCCGCCCTTGCGCGGGATTTTTTCGCCGCCGGCGACGTCGATCACGTAGATCGTGAGGTCTGACAGCTCCGGGCTGAAGGTGGCGGCCAGATTGTCGCCGCCGGACTCCAGCAGGATCAGGTCCAGGTTTGGGAAATCTGCGCTCATGCGCGCGATCGCTTCCAGGTTGATCGAGGCGTCCTCGCGGATGGCGGTGTGCGGGCAACCACCGGTTTCCACGCCCATCAGGCGTTCCGCCGGCAGCGCATCGGCGCGCAGCAGGATCTCCATGTCTTCCTTGGTGTAGATGTCATTGGTGATGACCGCCATGTCGTAATGGTCGCGCATGCCTTTGCACAGCATTTCGCACAATGCAGTCTTGCCGGAACCGACCGGGCCGCCGATGCCGACGCGCAGGGGATTGGAAGTGGAGGAAGTGCTCATTTTCAGATTCGCTTAAAGAATAGTGAGTGTTTGGTTTCAGGAGCAATTCAGGAACAATTCAGGAACGAAACAGGCGGCTGTACTGTTCTTCATGCTGCATCGACAGCAGCGACAGGCCGGGCGCCCAGTTTGACAATTCGTGATCGGCCAGCTGGCGGGCGCGCTCGGCGGCCAGCTGCAGTTCCGCCTGCAAGGAAAGCAGCAGGCGCTGGCCGGCGACCTGCCCGAGCGGGATGGTCTTGACGCAGACCAGCACCTGGTTCTCGGCCCAGGAAAACAACATGCCCAGCAAGGCAGCCTCATGCGGTACTTGCAAGGCCACCGCCGCATAGGCGTAGGCGGTCGGCAGCGGCAGTTCCGGCTGTGCCTGCAGGATGGCCAGCAAGGCGGCGTCGCCGATCTGCAATTCGATCGCCAGCTTGCCCAGCGAATAGCCCATCTGTATGGTTTCGGCGCGGAATTCGGCGCTGTCGCGGGCGGCGATGAAGCGTTCAGTCCAAAGCTGCACGGCGTCGCCGTCGCGGCGTTCGAAGGCTTGCAGTAGGCGCCAGGTAACAGGTGCTTCAAACAGTGCAACCACTTGCTGCAAATGCTCGCAGATCCAGCCATGCGCCGATGCCGGATCCTTGACCCAACCTTTGTCGATGGCCGTCTCCAGCCCTTGCGAATAGCTGTAGGCGCCTATCGGCAGCGATGGGCTGGCCAGTTGCAGCAGGTGGAGCAGCGCGGTGGCTTGCATGTCATGCATTGGTTTAAGTGAGCGCTCAGTTGGCGTCGGCATCGCCGGGGCGATGAATTTTCTGACGTAGTGGTACGGGCGCCAGCAGGCCATCGTGATGATGATGACCGCCACCATATGCGCCGGACTCTGGCTCGAACGCCGCCAGTTCTTCAGTCACCTTGGCCTGCAAACCTTCCAGCATTTCCTTCAGCACCGGGTCCTTGCGGATGCGCAGGAAGCCGTCGCCGACGTGCGCTTGCGTGTGGCGGTTGCCCAGGTGAAAAGCGCAGCGCAGCAGGGCATGCGGGCTTTTGCACTCGATGCGGTAGGTGGTTTCCGCCGCCGCCAGCACCTTGACCACGCGTTCCCTGCCGTTGTCGTCGCTGCCCTTGATCAGGTCGCCATGGCGCAGCACCGTGCCGCGCACGGTGAATACGCCGACTTCTTCGCCGCTGCTGAGTGTCGCGCGCAGGCGGCTTTTTTCACGCAAATCGTAGGGCAAGATCAGTTCGCCTTCGATCAGGTCTGCGTGTTCTACTTTGGTATTAAGAATTAACATTTTGTGCCGTCAATGTGCTCTAAAAATCAAAACAGGAAATAACGCTGCGCCATCGGCAGCACGCTGGCCGGTTCGCATACCAGCAGTTCGCCGTCGGCCCGTACTTCATAGGTTTCCGGATTGACTTCCATGTGCGGCGTGGCGCTGTTGTGGATCATGTGGTGCTTGCGCAGGTGGCGCACGTCCTTGATGGCAATCACCGGCTTGTTCAGTTTCAAGCGCTCGCCGATGCCGTCGTCGTAAGCCGCTTGCGAAACAAAGGTCAGCGAAGTCTTGAGGCCGCCGCCATAAGCGCCGAACATCATGCGGTAGTGCACAGGCTGCGGCGTCGGGATGGAGGCGTTCGGGTCGCCCATCTGCGCCGCCGCGATCATGCCGCTCTTCAGGATGGTGGAGGGTTTGACGCCGAAGAAGGCAGGTTTCCACAGCACCAGGTCGGCAATCTTGCCGACTTCGATCGATCCCACCACATGCGCGATGCCATGGGTGATGGCGGGATTGATGGTGTACTTGGCGATGTAGCGTTTGATGCGGAAATTGTCTGCCTTGCTGCCGCTGTCTTCTGGTAGTGCGCCGCGCTGCACCTTCATCTTGTGCGCGGTCTGCCAGGTGCGCATGATGACTTCGCCGACCCGGCCCATGGCTTGCGAATCGGAGGACATCATGCTGATGGCGCCGATGTCGTGCAGGATATCTTCGGCGGCGATGGTCTCGCGCCGGATGCGCGATTCGGCGAAGGCGACGTCTTCCGCGATTGCCGCATCCAGGTGATGGCAGACCATCAGCATGTCGAGATGCTCGTCCAGTGTGTTGACGGTAAACGGCCGGGTCGGATTGGTGGAAGAGGGCAGCACATTGCTGTTGCCGACCGCGGCGATGATGTCCGGCGCGTGACCGCCGCCGGCGCCTTCGGTATGGAAGGTGTGGATGGTGCGGTCCTGGAACGCCGCTAGCGTGTGCTCCAGGAAACCGCCTTCGTTCAGGGTGTCGCTATGGATCGCCACCTGCACGTCCATGCGGTCGGCCACGCTCAGGCAGTTGTCGATGGCGGCCGGGGTCGAGCCCCAATCTTCATGCAGCTTGAGGCCGATGGCGCCGGCGCGCACCTGCTCTTCCAGCGGTCCCGGCAGGCTGATGTTGCCCTTGCCGAGGAAGCCCAGATTCATTGGGAAGGCATCGGCCGCCGACAGCATCGCATGCAGATGCCAGGGGCCGGGGGTGCAAGTGGTGGCAGCGGTGCCTGCCGCCGGTCCGGTGCCGCCGCCGAGCATGGTGGTGACGCCGCTCATCAGCGCCTCCTCCATCTGCTGCGGGCAGATGAAGTGGATATGGCAATCGATGCCGCCGGCGGTGACGATCTTGCCTTCGCCGGCGATGATCTCGGTGGCGCCGCCGATCACCATGGTCACGTCCGGCTGGATATCCGGATTGCCGGCCTTGCCGATGGCGGCGATCTTGCCGCCCTTGATGCCGATGTCGGCCTTGACGATGCCCCAGTGGTCGATGATCACGGCATTGGTGATCACGGTATCCATGACATCACGATGCAGACGCTGCGACTGGCCCATGCCGTCGCGGATCACTTTGCCGCCGCCGAATTTCACTTCTTCGCCGTAGGTGGCGTAATCGTGTTCGATTTCGATGAAGAGTTCGGTATCGGCCAGGCGGATGCGGTCGCCGGTGGTGGGGCCGTACATTTCGGCATAAGCGTGTCTAGAGATCTTGCTCATGATTTTGTCCGTTTCGTCAGTGCACCCATGACCTTGCCGTTGAAACCGTAGACGATGCGGTCACCCGCCAGATCCACCAGTTCCACCGTGCGTTTCTGGCCCGGCTCGAAGCGTACTGCGGTGCCGGCGGCGATGTTGAGCCGCATGCCGTAGGCATCCTCGCGCTCGAACAGCAAGGCCGGGTTGACTTCGTAAAAATGAAAGTGCGAACCGATCTGGATCGGCCGGTCGCCGCTGTTGGCGACCGTTACAGCGTGCACGCGGCGGCCGACATTGAGTTCGATGTCGCCGGCCTGGATCAGCATTTCTCCTGGGATCATGGGGGCTCCAGTTAGGGAATCGGGTGATGCACGGTGACCAGCTTGCTGCCGTCGGGGAAAGTGGCTTCGACCTGGATGTCGGGGATCATCTCGGCGATGCCGTCCATGACGTCGGCCCGGGTCAGTATCTTGCTGCCGTAGGACATCAGCTCGGCCACGGTTTTGCCGTCGCGCGCGCCTTCCATGATGGCGGCGCTGATCAGGGCGATGGCTTCCGGATAATTCAGTTTCAGGCCGCGCGCCAGGCGCCGCTCTGCCAGCAGGGCGGCGGTGAAAATCAGCAGCTTGTCCTTTTCTCTTGGCGTCAGATCCATGTTGTTCTTTCTTTGCGATGACTTTGATTTCTGGTGGGCAGGGTGGTGTTGGGTTGTATCACGGCCGCGGCGCCGTCATATCAGGTGCTCCAGATACGCGGTATATGCGCCGCATGTCCCAGTAATTCCGGGCGCAGCATTTGCCAGGCTTGCATCATCCATTGCCGCGCCAGTTCGCTGGAGTGCCCGAGATGGCGTAATACCAGCACCGATTTGACCTGGCTGGCGCCGACGCTGGCGCGGCCGTCCGATAGCTGGCTGGCGCAGTCGCGCAACTGCTGCACGAAGCTGGCCGGAAAGGTCTTGCCAGCCACCATCAGGGTGGCGCAGACGCTGCAGTCCGCCAGTCCCAGCCGGCTCTGCATGGCAGCGCTGCCGCCGTCCAACGCGCCTTGTTCAAACCATAATAATTTGCCGTCGCGGCGGATGCTGGTCTGCTGCGAAATGCGGCCGCCGGTGAATGACTCGCCCGAAGCGGTGCGGCCGAAACACAGGATTTCGCCGCCGATATAGCGGGCGTCGCCCTGTAACTCGACCTGGTGTTCCAGCGCGACCTCGGCGCGGTCGAAAAAAATGGTTTCCTGCGGCAGCCATTCCAGCGCGGCGCCGTCGGCAACCTGCAGGCGCACCTGCTGTTGCGAGACTCTGCCGTTGGCCTGGTACCACTTGGCGGCGCCCGGCGTTGTCAGGAAAGCATGGGCGCGTTCGTCGACGCTGGCCTTGATTGTCAGTTCGTCACCACCCACCACGCCGCCGGGCGGATGGACAATGATGGCGTGGCAGATCGACGGGTGCTCGGGATACAACGCCTTTTGCACGCGCAAGGGACCGTAATGGGCACGATCCAGCAAGCGCGTCGTGCCCTGGTCGTCGCCAAAGGCGAGCGACAGCCAGGCCTGGCTGGCGCTGTGGTGGGCTGGTTCGGCCGGTATCGAATCCGGCAGCGTGAGGACAGTCAGATTATCCATGCGGCACTATACCGCCAAGTGTCGTTTCACGCTCTCGTCATCCATGCTTTCATGGCTGCCGGCGGCCACCACCTCGCCGCGCGACAGCACCACGAAATTGTCGGCCAGTTCGCGGGCGAAGTCGAAGTACTGCTCGCACAGCAGGATGCCGATGTTGCCGCGTTCGCGCAGCAGGCGGATCACGCGGCCGATGTCCTTGATGATGGAAGGCTGGATGCCTTCGGTCGGCTCATCCAGGATGATCAGCTTGGGTTCCGCCAGCAAGGCACGGGCGATCGCCAGCTGTTGCTGCTGGCCGCCGGAGAGATCACCGCCGCGCCGCTGCAGCATTTCCTTCAGCACCGGGAACAATTCATACACTTCTTCCTTGATCAGCAAAGCCTGCTTGCCGGATTTGGTGGCCATGCCCATCAGCAGGTTTTCTTCCACCGACAGGCGGGCGAATATTTCACGCCCTTGCGGCACATAGGCAATCCCTAGTGCGGCGCGCTGGTGCGGCTTGAGGCTGGTGATGTCACGGCCTTCCAGCATGATCTTGCCGCTGGCGCTGGGCAGCACGCCCATCAGGCATTTCAGCAGGGTAGTCTTGCCGACGCCGTTGCGGCCCAGCAGGGCCAGGCATTTGCCTTTTTCCAGCGACAGCGAAATGCCGCGCAGGGTGTGCGACGAGCCGTAGTACTGATTCAGTTGGTCAACGTTTAACATGTTGTTCTAGCGCCCAAGATAGACTTCGATTACCCGTTCGTCGGCCTGGACTTCCGACATCTTGCCTGCTGCCAGCACCGAGCCTTCGTGCAGCACCGTGACCTTGCCCTGCTGGGCGATCTCGGCGACAAAGCCCATGTCGTGCTCGACTACCATGATCGAATGCTTGCCGCGCAATTCGTTGAGCAGTTCCGCGGTGCGCGCCGTTTCCGCATCGGACATGCCGGCCACCGGCTCGTCCAGCAGCAGCAACTGCGGTTCCTGCATCAGCAGCATGCCGATTTCCAGCCATTGCTTCTGCCCGTGCGACAGCAGGCCAGCCAGCCGCCGTTCGTTGCCGTTGAGGCGGATCAGGCGCAAACAGGCGTCGATCTTGTCGATCTGTTCCGAACTCAGGCGCGAAAACAGGGTGGTCCGGACTGTCAGTCGCTTGCCCATCTTCATTGCCAGCTCCAGGTTCTCGAACACAGTGTGCTGTTCGAACACCGTCGGCCGCTGGAACTTGCGGCCGATGCCGGCGTGGGCGATGTCGTACTCGGTCAGCTTGGTGAGGTCGATGCTCTGGCCGAAAAAAGCGGTGCCGGCGGTGGGGCGGGTCTTGCCGGTGATGACGTCCATCATGGTGGTCTTGCCGGCGCCGTTAGGGCCGATGATGCAGCGCAGTTCGCCCACCGAGATATCCAGGTTGAGATTGTTCAGCGCCTTGAAGCCGTCAAACGATACCGTGATGTTTTCCAGGTAGAGGATGGCGCCATGGGTGGTGTCCACGCCCTCCGGCTTGATGCGGGCATACGAGGTGCCGTAGTCGGCATGGCGGGTGTTGTCGACGTTTTCCGACGGCTGCGCCGGATCGTAGATTGGGCTGATGCGCGGTTTTATCGGTTGATTCATGCCGCCTCCTTGCTGCTGGCATCAGCCTGAGGCTGGCTTGCGGATTTGCTTTTCAGCTTGTTTTTCAAATTCACCGCCAATCCCAGGATTCCTTGCGGCATGAACAGCGTCACCAGGATAAAGATCAGGCCCAGTGCATACAGCCAGAGATCGGGGAAAGCGCCGGTGAACCAGCTCTTCAGCCCGTTGACCGAGAAGGCGCCGATGATCGGGCCGACCAGCGAGCCGCGGCCGCCCACGGCCGCCCAGATCACCATCTCGATAGAATTCGCCGGCGACATTTCGGACGGGTTGATGATGCCCACTTGCGGCACGTACAGGGCGCCGGCGATGCCGCACAATACCGCCGACAAGGTCCAGACGAACAGCTTGAACCACAAGGGGTTGTAGCCGATGAACATCAGGCGCGATTCGGAATCGCGTACTGCTTGCAGCACGCGGCCCAGCTTGGACGTCACGATCCAGCGGCACAATATCAGAGCGCCGAGCAGGAAGGCCAGCGTGATCAGGTACAGCACCGCCTTGGTCGACGGCGCGGTAATCGAGTAGCCGAGGATGCGCTTGAAATCGGTGAAGCCGTTGTTGCCGCCGAAGCCGGTATTGTTGCGGAAGAACAGCAGCATGAAGGCGAAGGTCATCGCCTGCGTGATGATCGAAAAGTAGACGCCCTTGATGCGCGAGCGGAAGGCGAAGTAACCGAACACGAAGGCCAGCACGCCCGGCACCAGCACCACCAGCGCCATGCAGTACCAGAAGTTGTCGGTCAGCGACCAGAACCAGGGATAGGTTTTCCAGTCGAGGAATACCATGAAGTCCGGCAGGTTGCTTTGGTAGACGCCGTCGCGGCCGATGGCCCGCATCAGGTACATGCCATGGGCATAGCCGCCCAGCGCAAAGAACACGCCATGGCCGAGCGACAGGATGCCGGTATAACCCCACACCAGATCCAGCGCCAGCGCCGCCATGGCGTAGCACATGAACTTGCCGACCAGCGCCACCGTGTAGCTGGAGATATGCAGCGCGTGACCGGCAGGGAAGGCCAGGTTGAGGATAGGCAGCAGCGCCAGGATCACGCAGCAGACGATGATGCCGCTCCAGGCCGGGCGGGTGAATAGCGGTGTCTTCGCCATGGAGATTTGCATGGATGCGGTTGTCATTCGACGCTCCTGCCTTTCAGTGCAAACAGGCCTTGCGGGCGTTTCTGGATGAAGACGATGATGAACACCAGGATCGCGATCTTGGCCAGTACCGCGCCCGCCATCGGCTCCAGGAATTTGTTGACCTCGCCGAGGCCGAAGGCGGCGATCACGGTGCCTGCCAGTTGGCCGACACCGCCCAGCACCACCACCATGAAGGAGTCGACGATATAGCCTTGTCCGAGGTCGGGACCGACATTGCCCAGCTGCGACAGGGCGACGCCGCCGAGGCCGGCGATGCCGCAGCCGAGGCCGAAGGTCATCATGTCGATCTTGCCGGTGGAGACGCCGACGCAAGCCGCCATGCGGCGGTTCTGCATGACGGCGCGGACGAACAGGCCGAGCCGGGTCTTGTTCAGGATCAGCCACACCGCCAACACCACGAACAGCGCAAAGAAGATGATCACGATGCGGTTATACGACAGCACCAGCGAACCGAGCACGGTGACACCGCCCGACATCCAGCTGGGGTTGGCGACTTCGACATTCTGGGCGCCGAAGATGCTGCGCACAGTCTGCATCAGGATCAGGCTGATGCCCCAGGTGCAGAGCAGGGTTTCCAGCGGCCGGCCGTAGAGCCAGCGCAGCACCAGGCGTTCCAATACGATGCCGACGGCGGCGGTGACGATGAAAGCGGCCGGCAGGGCGACCAGCAGGTAGCCGTCCAGTGCCGCCGGGAAGTACTGGCGGAACAGCAGCTGGCAGATGTAGGTGGTGTAGGCGCCGATCATCAGCAGCTCGCCGTGCGCCATGTTGATGATGCCCATCAGGCCGAAGGTGATCGCCAGGCCCAGCGCCGCCAGCAGCAGCACGCTGCCGAGCGAGATGCCGTAGAACACCTTGCCGATGAAATCCACCGTGGCCAGGTGGCGGTCCAGCACGCCGAGAGTGCGCACGGCTTCGATGCGGACGGCGGGGTCGGCTTCGATGTAACTGCCGTCGGGGTTCTTGTTGAGCAGGTTTTGCAGCGCGGGACGGATGTTAGCGTTAGTGCTGCCGGCCAGCGTCTGCACCGCGGCTTTGCGGGTGGCGGCGTCGGGTGAGTGCAGGTTGGCGGTGGCGATGACCTGTTGCAGGATGTCCTGGATCTCGGGATCGCTCTCTTTATGAAGTGCTTTGCTGATCAGCGGTATCTGGGCCGGATCGGCGGTTTTCATGAGATCGGTGGCGGCGGCGATGCGCAGCTTGCGGTTGGGCGAGAACAGCTTCAGTCCCGAGAGCGCGCCTTCGACCACGCCGCGCAGGCGGTTGTTGACGCTGATGCCGTCGGCGTCGTCGGGCGTGGGCAGGGTCTGGTCGGTGGCGGGGTTGAAGGCCTTGGTGTCGTCGACGATGAGGACGGTGCCGTCGGGCCGGGCGTAGAGGGCGTCGGTATTGAGGGCGTTGAGGATCTTGAGTGCATCGTCATTGGCCAGCGCGGCGATCTGGTTGACGGCGGCGATGCGGGCGTCGGGATCTTCGCCGGCCAGCGGCTTGAGCAGCGCAGGGTCGATCGCAGCCTGCGCCAGCAAAGCATGCAGGCAGAGCGCACTGGCAATAAGGATTTTCTTTGAAATTTTCATCAGTCTTTTTTATCGCCACCTGAAAAACAGTATTAGCGCCACCTCGAAAGTAGTTTTAAAACCACCTCCAAAGCAGTTAAATGGGGTCAGAGTTTTTTTTCGCGGCTTTTGCGAAAATTACTCTGACCCCATTTAACGGGCCACGGAGTACATTCGGCAGTATGCGAAGAACGGTCTGCGGGTTGATAACACGATAGCTACTCCGTGGAGGCTTGCCGGGGTGGCCCGGCAGCCAGTTACTTTTTCTTGCTTCGCCCCCTCGCCGGGCGCAAGAAAAGTAACCAAAAAGAAGGCGACCGCACAGCTGTTGCCCTCCCTTCGGTCGGGTCCCCAAATCCGGCGCGTGTCAGCCGGGTGGGGGACAAACTCGCCTTCGGCTCAAACATGTCCTCCACAATTCCCGGCTGACACGCACCGGATTTGGCAACGTCTCAATGCGGGGCACGTCAAAAGCAACGGCAACCCCAACGTCAAAAGCAACCACACGCAGTTAAATGGGGTCAGAGTTTTTTTTCGCGGCTTTTTGCGAAAATTACTCTGACCCCATTTAACGGGCTACGGAGTAAATACGATCGCATTCGCCTTTAAAAAAACAACCCCAACCATCAAAGCTTCTGCTTACCCTCATTCCCCGGAATATAAGGACTCCAAGGCTGCGCGCGAATCGTGGTCTTGGTCTTGTTGACCACGTTGAACTGCCCATCCGCCTTGATCTCGCCGATCATCACCGGTTTGTGCAGGTGATGGTTGGTGGCGTCCATTTCCAATTCATAGCCGGACGGGGCCTTGAATTTCTGGCCGGCCATGGCGGCGATGACTTTGTCGGTGTCGGTGGATTTGGCTTTTTCGACGGCCTGTTTCCACATGTAGATGCCGACATAGGTCGCTTCCATCGGATCGTTGGTGACTACGGTGGCGGCGTTCGGCAGGTTCTTGGCGAGCGCGTAGGCTTTCCATTTCTTGATGAAAGCGGTATTCACCGGATTCTTCACCGATTCAAAGTAGTTCCAGGCCGCCAGGTGGCCGACCAGAGGCTTGGCGTCGACTCCCCGCAATTCTTCCTCACCCACCGAGAACGCCACGACCGGCACGTCGGTCGCCTTCAGGCCGGCATTGCCCAGTTCCTTATAGAACGGCACATTGGAATCGCCGTTGATGGTGGAGATCACTGCGGTCTTGCCACCGGCGGAGAATTTCTTGATATTGGCGACGATGGTCTGGTAATCAGAGTGGCCGAACGGGGTGTACACCTCGTCGATGTCGCTATCCTTGACGCCCTTGCTGTGCAGGAAGGCGCGCAGGATCTTGTTGGTGGTGCGCGGGTAGACGTAGTCAGTGCCCAGCAGCACGAAGCGCTTGGCGCCGCCGCCTTCTTTCGACATCAGGTATTCGGTGGCGGGGATCGCTTGCTGGTTCGGCGCGGCGCCGGTGTAGAACACGTTTTTCTCCAGCTCTTCCCCTTCATATTGCACCGGATAGAACAGCAGGCTGTTGAGTTCCTTGAACACCGGCAGCACCGATTTGCGCGATACCGAAGTCCAGCAGCCGAACACCACCGACACCTTGTCCTGCGAAATCAGCTGCCGCGCTTTTTCAGCGAACAGCGGCCAGTTGGAGGCCGGATCGACCACCACCGGTTCCAGCTTCTTGCCCAGCACGCCGCCGTTGGCATTGATCTCGTCGATGGTCATCAAGGCCACGTCTTTCAGCGAGGTCTCGGAAATCGCCATGGTGCCGGACAAGGAATGCAGGATGCCGACCTTGATGGTGTCCGCGGCGAAGGCGGACGGCAGCCAGGAACTAGCGGCAAGGGCGAAAGCGCCGAGTGCGGTGGCTTTCAGAACGGTGCGACGTGACATGATTTTTCTCTCCCTGTAGTGAACTATGCTGTAGTGAAATATGAACAAGCAGCTGTAAAGCAAACCGTGAAGCCAGAACAAAAATCGGACAAAAAAAAGCAGTGCGCCGTATGGACGCCGGCAAGTAACCGGAATGCATGGACTACCACATCCCTATAGCAGAATGCATGCCAATGGCCTGCTAAGGCGCGTAGCGGCGATTTTTATACCCGTGCTTAAATTTCAACGAGACAGCAAGGCTTGAGGGAAAGGCTTTGCGCCCGGATTTGGTGAAATCTGTTTGCCCTGTGAAATGGCTGCACCAGCGTGGTGCCCAAAGGGAAGCCGGCCTCGGGCCGGATGGCTGCCGCTACGTATTAGTGCAAAAATCGGGAGATAGGGAAAATAACGGAGGAGACGAGAGTAGCGCGGGAGAGTTGAAAATCGTGCCGGCTGGGTTAGTCTGCGCTAACCCAGCCTTGGAACAGCGGGGATTGCCAGCCGTTTAAGGCACAATCGTGGTGAACAGGTAGACCGCGAAGATCACCAGGTGCACCGTGCCTTGCATCACCGTGGTGCGGCCGGTGCCCAGCGACAGGGTGGCGACGATGAAGGACAGCAGCAACAGCACGGTGGACTTGATATCCAGGCCGAGCGACAGCGTCAGGCCGGTCGTCAGCGAGACGATCGCCACCGCTGGAATGGTCAGGCCGATGCTGGCCAGCGCCGAGCCCAGCGCCAGGTTGAGGCTGGTCTGCAAGCGGTTGGCACGGGCCGCCCGCACTGCCGCCAGGCCTTCCGGCAGCAGCACCACCGCGGCAATGATGATGCCGACCAGGGTTTTCGGCGCACCCATGCTGGCGACCGCGGTTTCCAGCGCCGGCGCCAGCGACTTCGCCAGCAGCACCACCGCGCCCAGGCATACCAGCAGCAGGCCGGCGCTGATGGCCGCGACTTTGCCGGATGGCGGCGGCGCATGCACGTCTTCGTCGGCGACGGCTTCCTGCGGCAGGAAATAATCGCGATGACGGACGGTTTGCACCAGCACGAAAGTGCCATACAAAATCAGGGAAATGATGGCGATGAAGGCCAGCTGGCTTTTGCTGTAGAACGGCCCCAGCGCGCTCGAGGTGTAGTTCGGCAGGACCAGGGTCAGCACCGCAATCGCCGCCAGCGTCGCCAGCGAAGCGCTCACGCCCAGCAGGCCGAAGCTTTGTTCCTTGTGGCGGCTGGCGCCGACCAGCAGGCAGATGCCGACAATGCCGTTGAGGATGATCATGATGGCGGCAAACACCGTGTCGCGCGCCAGCCCGGTGGTTTCCTCGCC
The DNA here is from genome assembly GCF_001584185.1 of Collimonas pratensis. Lineage (GTDB taxonomy): Bacteria > Pseudomonadota > Gammaproteobacteria > Burkholderiales > Burkholderiaceae_D > Collimonas > Collimonas pratensis. Next base: position 1,763,103 of record NZ_CP013234.1, read on the forward strand.
GCCGGCCAGCATCAGCGAGACGATCAGCGCCACCTCGATCAAGGTCACCGCCAGCGCCAGCACCAGCGTGCCGTAGGGCTCGCCGACCCGGTGCGCGACCACTTCAGCGTGGTAGACCGCCGCCAGCACGCTGCCGAGCAGGCCGGCCACCAGCAGTAATGTATAGAAGCCGCCCAGGTTGAAGCTGGCGCCGCCCAGCAAAAGCCAGCCGACTATCGGAGCCGCAATGGACCATATAGGGAGTGCAGGGGAAATTTTCATAAGGCGATTGAACACTTAACAAGCTTTTTTTGCAAGCATTGTGTGCATCGCGTATGTAAACCCGGCGGCGGAAGGGAATACCCTGTCCGCCGCCGTATTTCTTACAATTCGGCCACAATCCGGACGGAATTCTGCCTGGATGCGGGTGCCGGCAGTCAGGCGCTGCAGCAGTGACCGTACAGCGCCTGGTACAAGGCGCCGACCGAGACGTCGTCCCGTTTTGTCGCTGACAGATGCAGAAAACGCAAGCCGCCGATGCTGGCAGACAGGATTGACATGACATGCTGTCCGGCCGCGCTGTCGTCGATCAAGGCGACCAGCGGCAAGCCCGGCTTGAGTATGCTGGCGGCGCGCATGCTGGCTGCCAGCGGGCCGTCCGTTTGCCAATTTTCGGCGGTAATGGCGAACAGGGCCAGGTCCGCCTGCGCCAATGCACCGCGCGCGCCGGCATCGTCGTGTTTCGGCAGGTGCACCAGGATGTCGTGATAGCTGCTTTTGGCAGCGGCCAGTTCCGCGCCGATATCTTTAGCGGCGATACCGCGGATTTCGGCGCCGGTCTTGATTGCCGTCGCCAGCCAGCCGGCCTGCGGCAATTTCGGGTTTTGATAAACCAGCAACACATTGCGCCCGGCGCGTGCGCGCCGCCGCGCTATCGCGGCGGCCAGCGAAGCGGCGATATCGGTTGCAACGGTGGAGGCATGTTCAGAAGCGATGGTCAGGATCATGAACGGCTCATCTCACCAGCCCCAGTTGCCGCGATCTGCCACCGATGGCGTACTCCGGTTTTTCGATTTTCATGGCAAACGGCAGCGCCATCAATGCATCCAGCGCGCGCGCCAGCTTGACCCGGCCGACCGCCGACATCGGCGTCATCGGCAAGCGCAGCTCATCCTGGATATGGCCCTGCAGCGCCAGCGCGGCTTTCACCGGCGCCGGGTTGGGTTCGGAAAACAGCAGCTGGATCACCGGCAGCAGCTGCTTGAACAGGATGCGTGCGCGTTCGATCTGGCCAGCCCGCACCAGTTCAAACAGGCGCACGAACAGATCGGGGCGGATATGGGCGGCAGCGGAAATTGCGCCGTGGGCGCCCAGGCAGAGCGTGTTGAACAGCGCGGCATCGTCGCCGCACAGGATTTTCAGGCTGCTGTGATGGATCAGTTCCGTGGTCTGCGCCAGGCTGCCGCCGCATTCCTTGATGGCGACGATATTGGCCTGGCGCTCCAGCGCGATCACTGTAGCCGGCTCGATGTTGACGCCGGTGCGGGACGGGATGTTGTACAGCACCACGGGGCAGTGCGCGGCGGCAGCGACGGCTTCGAAGTGCAGCCGTATGCCTTCTTGCGACGGCCGTACGTAGGACGGTGCCGAGACCAGAAAGCCGGCCGGTTGCAGCGTATTCAGATGGCTGATTTTTTCAGCGACGACGCGGGTATCGCTGCCGCTGACACCCATCAGCACCGGGCAGCGGTTTTGCACCGCTTCCAGGACGCCGCACAGCAGCTTGTCCTGTTCGTGTTCATTCAAGGTGGCCGCCTCGCCGGTGGTGCCGCACACTACCAGCCCGTGGACGCCGGCGCCGGACAGGCTTAATGCGAGTTGCTGCGCGCTGTAGAGATCCAGCTTGCCTTGGCGGAAAGGCGTGACGAGAGGAACCCAGATACCTTCAAAGGTGGTCATGATGTTCTGATTTCAATAAGAGTTGAGAATGTTTGCAGCAGAATGCCGGCAGCAGCAAGGCGCCGGCGGCGCTTATGCCGACAGCATCGGCGTGATGCGGCCGAACTCGGCCTGCGGCAGGGCGCGCATGATGTTGCCGATGACGGAGTCGATCGATTTCTTGTTCAGGCACAGGGAGAATTTCATCTTGCTGGCATGTTCTACCGGCTTGACGCGCATGTAGACCATGAGGTCGCCGCAGGTGCTGACAATGACCCGGCGCAGCTCAGACACCGAGGCTGTATCGACCGTGATGAGCATCATGAAATCTTTTTGCGTGGAGGGATGTTCATGTCTCTTGAGGTGGAGCGGGAAAGGCAAGACGGCGGCTTGCACTTTTTTTGATACTGCTTCTGGAAGCAATGAAAAATGCCATGTCGATGCTGCTGAAATTACCTGATTCATAGAAGGGTTCTACTGGTCGTTTTGGTAGTTACAGATTAGCAGCGGTGACGTAAAGATTCTCTAAAAAGGGATGATGCTGCTGTAAACATTGCGTAAAAAATGGCGTTTCAGGCAGCTTCATTCGCGCTCTTGCCTGCTCCGCTTGCGTGGCGCGGCAACGTTGCTGGCGCGCAGGAAATCGACAAACACGCGCAAGCGCGGCAGCATGTGACGGCTGGACGGCCACAGCACCGAGAAGCTGCCGTGGCTGACCGCATAGTCGTCCAGCACTGTGCACAAACGGCCGTCGGCCAGCGCTTCCTGCACCACGAACGAGGGCAGATAGGCCAGTCCGAGGCCGTTGACGGCCGCCGCCAACAAGGCTTCGATGTTGTTGCAGGTGAGGGTTGCCGGCAGCCGCAGTTCGGGCGCGCCTTGCTCGCTGCGCAAGACCCAGTCTTGCAGCTTGCTGCTGGAAAGGAATTTGTAGCGCAGGCAGGCATGCTGCAGCAGGTCTTGCGGCCGTTGCGGCTGGCCCTGGCGGCGCAAGTAGTCCGGCGCGGCGCAAATCATGAAGCTGTACGGCCACAAGCTGCGCGCCAGCAGGCGCGAATCGGCCAGGCTGCCGCTGCGGATCACGGCATCGAATCCTTCTTCGATCACGTCCACCATGCGGTCGCTGAAATCGAGATCGAGTTCGACTTCCGGATAAGCTTGCATGAAGGCCGACAGCTGCTTGCTGAGCAGCCGGTAGCCGACCGCGGGCAAGCTGATCTTGAGGCGCCCGCGCGGCGCTTCGGTCGATTTCAGCAGCTCGTTTTGCGCATCCTCGATATCGTCCAGGATACCGCGGCAACGTTCGAAAAACAGTGTGCCTTCGTCGGTCAGCCTGATTTGCCGTGTGCTGCGATGGAACAGGCGCACCCCAAGTTTCGCCTCCAGCCGGGCAATGCTCTTGCCGATGGCAGAAGCCGAGACGCCCAGCCGGCGGCCGGCCGCCACGAAGCTGCTGGTTTCGGCGGCCTGCACGAAGGCCGCCAGGCCGCTCAGGCTATCCATATGTGTTTCCCATTGAGGATATTTTGTCCGTATATAGTGGACATTCAGGTGATTTAAAGACAATTAAGGCCACTATATCATCCAAATCACTTGATCTGAAAAGGAAGCCGCCATGCCCGATACTCTCCACTCCAGCGATGCCCGCTCGTCGCTCCAGCGCATCCTCGTGCTGGCTGCTGTTTGCCTGGCGGCATTGGTGCTGCCGCTCAGCTTTACCGGCCCGGCGGTGGCGACGCCGGCGATTGCCAAGGCGCTGGGCGGTAGTCCGATTGCCCTCAACTGGATCACTAACGCCTTCATGCTGGCGTTCGGCAGTTGCCTGATGGCCGCCGGCGCACTGGCTGACAGCTACGGCCGCAAGCGCGTGTTCATCCTAGGCATCGCCGCTTTCGTCTTGAGCTCGCTGGCATTGGCCTGGGCTCCCGACATCTTGTGGCTGGATCTGTTGCGGGCGCTGCAGGGCGTGGCCGGTGCTGCCGCCTTTTCAGGTGGCATGGCGACCCTCGCGCAAGAATTCGAAGGCCATGCGCGCACCCGCGCCTTCAGCTTGCTGGGCACCACTTTTGGTGTTGGCCTGGCGTTCGGGCCGGTGCTGGCCGGCGCCATGATTCAAGGTTTCGGTTGGCGTGCGGTCTTCCTGTGCGTGGCGGCGCTTGCCGCGCTGGCGCTGGCGACCGGTTTGCGCTGCGTCCGCGAATCGCGCGATCCCGGCGCCAGCGGATTGGACTGGCCAGGCGCCATCAGCTTTACCGCCGCCCTCAGTTTGTTCACCTATGGTGTGCTCGGCATCCCGCAGAGCGGCTGGAACAGTCGTCCGACCTTGCTGCTGCTGGGCGCCTCGCTGCTGTTGCTGCTGGCCTTTATCGTGATTGAAAACCGGGTGCAGCGGCCGATGCTGGACTTGTCGCTGTTCCGCTACCCGCGGTTCATTGGCGTCCAATTCCTGGCGGCCGCTCCCGCTTATTCCTATGTGGTGCTGCTGGTGCTGCTGCCGCTGCGCTTCATCGGTATCGAAGGCTACAGCGCGATGCAGGCAGGACAGATGATGATGGCGCTGTCGGCGCCAATGCTGGTGCTGCCATTTGTCGCCGGCCTGCTGACGCGCTGGATTGCCGCCGGCGTGATCGCCGGCACCGGCTTACTGATCTGCGCCGGCGGCCTGCTGTGGTTGGCGCAGGCCGGACCGGGACAGGCTGTTGCCGGACTGTTGCTGCCGATGCTGGTCATCGGCTTTGGCATCAGTTTGCCATGGGGCCTGATGGATGGGCTGGCGGTCAGCGTTGTGCCGAAGGAGCGGGCCGGCATGGCCGCCGGCATATTCAGCACCACACGGGTAGCGGGCGAGGGGGTTGCGCTGGCGATCGTTGCGGCGATTCTTGCCGCACTGGTGCAGGCACGCCTGCATGGCTTGCCGAGCCCCGCGGCGTCGCAGTTGGCCGAAGCGGCGCAGCGGCTGGCAATGGGTGATATGCCTCAGGCATTGCAATTACTGCCGCAAGCCAGCCATGCGCTATTGTTGCAGAGCTATGCCGACGCCTTCCATATCCTGTTATGCATCCTGGCCGGGATCACGCTGCTGTCGGCTGCCATGGTGTTCGGTTTTCTCAGCCAGCCGCATATGCCGGCAGCCAACCGGGCGGCAGAGGCAGAAGCCGCCTGATTTGCACAACAGCCTGCTATTGCGGCTCTGACAGGCATTGGCGAATACCGCTGGCGATCGCGTTGGCGGCGCGCTCGGCAAACTGCGGCGCCGCCAGGCGCGGTTCCTCATCCGGATTGGCTAGCACGCCGACCTCAATCAGCAGCGCCGGCGATTGCGCGGTTTTAAGCACTACCAGATCGTCAAAGCGATGTATGCCCAGGTCGCTGTCGATCAAGGGCCGGTTTTCACCGGGAATCGGGGTGGCGTGGTACAGCGATGGGTGTTCACCGATCGCCAGCATATTGCGACTGATGTCTTTTGCGCATGCCAGGCTGCGTCCGTATTGCGGCTTGCTGGCGGATACGAACAGCGCATAACCGGAAAACTCTCGGCTCCTGCCGGCGTCAAGCCAAGCCTGCTGCATGGAATCATGGTGGATGGATACGAACAGCGCTGCGCCGCTGCTGGCTTTGGTACGCGCCTGCAGGGATAGCGGCGAACCGGCCGCGGCGACGTCCGTCACCTGCGCGCCTTGGGCGCGCAAAGCCTTGACCAGGGTGACCGTCAGTTGCCGGTTAAGGTCGAATTCGCGCTTGCCGGCCGGGCCGGTGGCGCCCGGCTTTTCTGTGCTGTGGCCGGTATCGATCACCAGCTGCTGCGCGCTGCAGAGCGCACTCATCCCGTACAGGAAAACCGCCAGCAGCGCCGCTTTGCCGGGCTGGATGCGCTTCATGTGCTGATCGCCAGCCGCGGCCGTTCCAGCGGTTTGAGGTCTGCTGCCAGATGCTGCACAAGATAGTCGATGAACACCCGCATCTTGGGCGCCAGGTAGCGGGTCGGCAGATACTGTATGTAGGCAGTGCCTTGATAGGCCGAGACGAATTCCCAGTCGCTCAGCAGCACTTTGACCAGGCCCTGCTCGATCGCGCTGCGCGCGGTGAAGTAGGGCAGGCAAGCGATCCCCAGGTGCTGCAGCACGCCTTGCAGCCGTGCTTCGCTGTGATTGACGACGTAGCGGCCGCTGATCTTGACGATGGTGGCTTCGCCCTTGTGCAGGAAGCGCCAGTCAGCGTCGCCAGGCGTTTCTCCCAGCGACAGGCAGCTGTGGCCGCACAACTCTTGCGGCTGGCGCGGCGTGCCATGCCGCGCCAGATATTCCGGCGTGGCGCACAGCACCTGCGCCACCGACATCAGCGGCCGCGCTGCCAGTCCTTCGACCGGATGGCGGGTGATCTGGATCACCAGGTCGGCATCGTCGTCCAGCAGGTTCAACTGGCGATCATTGAGAATCAGCTGCATGTCGATCTGCGGATATTGCTTCAGGAAGCCCGGCACCAGCGGCGCTACTACCGCCTTGCCGAACGCCTTTGGCATGCCTACCCGCAGCAGGCCGCGTGGCGCTGCAACGAATTTGTCGGCAACCTCCATCGCTGTCTTGGCGGCGTTGACCATTTCCTGGCAGCGCTGGAAAGCCTCGTTGCCGGATTCACTCAGGCGCAACTTGCGCGTGGTGCGTTCCAGCAGCCTGACCGCCAAAGCCTGTTCCAGCCGCGACACCTGGCGGCTGACAGCCGACGGCGTCATGCCCAGTTCCGCTGCCGCGGCAGAAAAACTGCCGGTTTCCACCACCCGCACGAACACCGCCATATCCGGCATCAGCTTGATGTATCGATGATTGCTCATTTATTCCCGTTGGGTACAAGTGTTGTTCCGAGCCGATAGATTATCGTATTTGTTCCAGTAAAACATAATAAGCACCTATGCGGAGCGCGGACTTCTTCCTGGTCCGCTGTTTTTCATATGGAGCCGGCAGCAACAATTCTTGCCGTTTTATCCTAGGCGATTTTGCCTTTGGTCCCGCCTGGCCCCCACGCCGGACGGGATTTTTTTTCTTACTGAACCCAGCACAGCCAGCGACAAACCATGCAAGCTCCGACATCCGCTTCCGCTGTTCCTCCAAAAAAAATCTGGATCGCCGACTTGCTGTTATTGCTGGTCGCGGTGGTCTGGGGTAGCAGTTATGGCGTTGCCAAACAGGCGTTGGCGTTTTATCCGGTGCTCGGTTTCCTGGCGCTGCGCTTCGGCATGACCTTCCTGCTGTTGTTGCCCAGCCTGCACCAGCTGGCGCAGCCGCAAGGCAGGGCGGCGTTGCGTGCGGGCTTGCCGTTAGGAGCGATCCTGCTTGCGATATTGACATGCGAAACTTTTGGCGTCGCCCTCACCAAAGCTTCGAACGCCGCTTTCCTGATCAGCCTGTGTGTCGTGTTTACGCCACTAGCAGAATGGCTGCTGATGGCGCGGCGCCCCGCCGCCAACGCTTTCGTGATGGCTTTTGTCTCGCTGTCCGGCACTTGGTTGCTGACTTACGGCAGCAGTTTGACATTCAGCCTGGGCGACGGCCTGATGCTGGCCGCTGCCCTACTGCGCGCAGTGATGGTGTGCATGACCAAGCGCCTGACGCAAAACCGCAGCATGTCGACGCTGGCCTTGACCGCGGTGCAATCCGGCGTGGTCGGACTGGGCTGCCTGCTGATCGCCGGTCTCTTCATGCAGGGCGGACTACCGTCCTTGCCGCACGCCGCCGGCTTCTGGATGGCCACGCTATACCTGGTTTTGTTTTGCACTATCTTTGCTTTTTTTGCACAGAATTACGCGGTCCGCCAGAGCGATCCGACGCGAGTTTCTCTGCTGATGGGAAGCGAGCCGGTGTTTGGCGCACTGTTCGCTGCATTCTGGCTGGGCGAACAACTCAGTGTCTTGGCTTGGGTCGGCGGTGCGCTGATCGTCGCCGCAAGCTTGTGGGCGAGCTTGCCGCGTTCGATATTTATCGCGCGGCTGGCAAAATAAATCTGCGCCGTCATGTAACATCCGCGGCATGGAACAAGGCTGAATTTAACTAAATGTTTTCATCTTTTCCGCAATGGACGCCGGAGTATCCGGGGGATGAAAGTCATTTTCCGGCGGCGGTAATGCCGCTGGTTTGAGCGGCCGGCAGGATTTCAGCTGGCGCAATTATCCGGCGCACGGTTTGACATTTGAAATCCGCTGTGCACATTCAAGCTTTATCAGTTACCAACTAAATTGTCCGCGGCAGAAAAAGCGCTCTAATAAATTCTGTTTACATGTGCTGACAGCTGTCATATTATAAGTCTCAAGAACTATACAGACCTGTATGTATATAAGAAATTTTTCATAGGTATGTTGATGTTCAAGAAGCATGAATTTGATATTTTCATATCTTTTCATGTTTCTGCTGCAGAGATGAAAACGATAAATATTAAATAGTAAATTGTTGGCTCGGAGTCTGCTGTCGCAAGAAGAATCCCGCCGATTTTTACGGAGATTAATGAAGTAAGCAGGTCTTTGTCGAGGCCTGCTTCTGGACCAATATCCTCGGTGCTCCCGCCGTTTGTTCCGCCTGCTCCCCGCGGGCGGAACGTTTTTTTTCCTGCTGATGGTGCTGCCTATCTGCACCCGCTTGTTCTAACTATATGTAAAACAGTCGATGAAATAAAATTTTCTTCTGTCGAAAACCGCGAACGGAATACGCGCTTCGATAGAAGAAAATATCAGATTATTTTTCATTGCCACTCGGAAATAAATGATTTATTCTGATTCATCGAAAAAGCATATTGAAGTTGCAGGAACAAGATGCATAGCGTTGATTTTTTACACGGCGCCCGCTCCAAAAGAGTAACCGGCGCCGCTGTTAATCCTCAAGAGGGAAGTCCCATGATTTGCGTCAGACCCGATTTGAAATTTCTGCTTTTGCATGCGCCGCATACCTGTTGCGCCACAGCTTCCCCATCTTCCGGCACAGGCAGCCTTAACGCTGTCGCCAACCCCTTAACGGACTAGTTCCGTTATCCGCTGCAGCGCTACCCGCGTTGCAGATTCCAGCGCCAACACCCTTTGCATTGCAGATCGCCCTGCAAGGCTGTGGCGTCCTTCATTTGTTCCATTCAAGAGGAATAAGTATATGAAATCGAGAATCAAAGCAGCGAAAGTACCAGCAGGAAGTTTCACGTTTCCCCAGGCTTCGGCATTGTCTATCGCGCTGTCGCTGGTGTTTGCATCCTTGTCCGTTCACGCTGCCGTGGCCGACAACAGCACTTGGGTAACCACCAAGACCCAGGCTTTCCTGCCCCAGGTCCAGGCTAACCAAAAGAGCGTGGCGGCTGACGCTAGCGTAGTGACCGCGGCAGAATCCGCCGTGCAGCTGGCGCAAGGCGAACCAGTACATGTGACACTGAGCCTGAACCTGCGCAACGAGGCCAAGCTCGACCAGTTCCTGCAAGACCTGCATACACCGGGCAGCGCTGCCTACGGCAAGTTCCTGACGCCTGCGCAATTCAATGAAAAGTTTGCGCCGACAGAAAAAGATGTGGCTGCCGTGGTGGCCCATCTGAGCAAATCGGGCTTCATCAACATCAGCGTCTCGCCTAACCGCCAGCTGGTCTCGGCCGACGGTACCGCGGCGACGGTGCAAGCCGGTTTCCGCACCGGGCTGAAGCGCTTCCAGCAAGACGGCCGCAATGTCTTCGCCAATACCGATGCAGCGCAAGTGCCGGCCTCCCTGAGCAACATCGTCGGTTCGGTGCTCGGCCTGCAAAACGTTGCGCTGGCGCAGACGCATCACCGCTTCGTGCTGGATGCTGCGCCAGGCAGCGCACTGCAAGCCAAGGTCACACCAGCTGCAACGCCGGTGGCGACGCCGCACAGCCCTGCGCAATTCCCAGCAATCTATAACGCCGGCAGCACGCCTACCGCCTCCAACACCACGGTCGGCATCATCTCGGAAGGCGATATCTCGCCGACGATTACCGACCTGAAGGCGTTCACTACGGCCAAGGGCCTGGCCACCGTCAGCACATCGGTGGTGCAGACCGGTCCTGCCGGCAGCGACTACAGCGATACTTCCGGCCAGGTCGAATGGAACCTGGACAGCCAGACCATCACCGGCACTTCCGGCGGCGTCAAGAAACTGATTTTCTACGCGTCGCCAGACATGCAGTTCAGCAGCATCACCGCTTCGTACAACAAGGCTGTGACTGACAACGTGGCGAAAGTCATCAATGTCTCGCTCGGCGGCTGCGAATCCGATACCCACAGCACCGGCACCCAGGCTGCTGACGACAATGTGTTCAAGCAGGCGGTAGCGCAAGGCCAGACCTTCTCGATTTCGACAGGCGACGCCGGCACCTACAACTGCCAGACCAGCTCGATTTCCGGCGCGCCTGGCGTACCGAAAAACAAATCGACTTATGACGTTAGCGAACCGGCCAGCTCGCCGTACGTGATCGCGGTCGGCGGCACCACGCTGTACACCAACGCCGGCGCCTACAGCAGCGAAACCGTGTGGAACGAAGGCTTGAGCGCAATCGGCGTCTACGACGACCAGGGCGATTCCGATCCGACCAAGCGTCTGTGGGCAACCGGCGGCGGCTTCAGCAAGTACGAAGCGGCGCCTAGTTACCAGAAGGGCGTGATCACCGCAGGCAAGACCACCCGTGGCCTGCCGGACATCGCCTTTGATGCCGCCAGCGCCAGCGGCGCCACCATCTACTACAACGGCCAGACCGGCACAGTAGGCGGCACCAGCTTGGCGGCGCCGATCTTTACGGGCGTGTGGGCGCGCCTGCAATCGGCTAACGCCAACGGCCTGGGCTTCCCGGCAGCCAGTTTTTACAAGTACTTCCCGCTGGCCGCCAACGCCTCGCTGTTGCATGACGTCACTTCCGGCACCAACGGCGCCAGCAGCTCCTACGGCTACAAAGCCGCCAAGGGCTGGGATGCGGCGACTGGCTTCGGCAGCTTGAACATCTCTAACCTGAATACCTTCGTCAAGAACACGTCGGATTTTGCGCGCTGATCGGCAAAGCACGCATCCGGGTTTTTTGTAGAAGTTGAGCTGGACCTCACCGCTGCGGCCATTCCGGTTCGCGGCGGTGACGTAACAACGGTAGCAACGGCAGCAACGGCGAAGTCAGCGTAATGTGTTTTTACAGAATGGCGATGACGTACGGAGACGCGAGATGAACAAATCGAATCTGGCCTGGCTGGCCGCTGCGCTTGCATTGGGTGTGGGCAGCATCTATGCGATCTGGGCGGCCGAGGATTCGGGCACGGCGAAGCGTGGCGTCAGTGTCGTTGCCGCGCAAGGCAAGGGCAGCTCTCCAGACGCGGCATCGGATAAGCCAAAAGATGCCGTCAATATCAATCCATTTGGAAAATAGGCATGGCAGGCGAGCACTCCAGGCGTCTGCAGCAAACCAGCATGTGTAGAAGGAAGAATCAGCAATGACCGCATATCTACAGCGACAAGACCGGCTGGCGCTGGTGACCCAGGCCACGGCAAACGTGACCGGCAAGCGCTATTGTTCACATCATCAGGGCGAAGTGGCGGTGACCGAGGGCGACTTCGTGATGCGCAACAAGTCGCGCCGCTGGATTTGCTTCCGCTGCCAGGAACGCAGCCAGGCGCATCGCGATGCGCTGCTGAAACGGGCGGGGTAATTCGCTCAGGCGAAAAAAATTCGCCAAGGCATGGCGATTTTTGTATAGGCAAGCCGCGCTGCGGCTTTTATTTGCGTCTAGCGGAATGCCGCCAGCGGATCGTACTGTTGTCCTGAAAGCTCTTCCTGTTCCTTGGCCTTGGCGCCATTCCTGATGAAATTGACCGTCGTGACGCGCCATTCGCCGCGTTGCAGCTTCCAACCGTGTGTCACTTTTTGCCACCCCGGCCTCAGGTAATGCTGGTTGGTGCGCGCCAGTTCCCAATGACCGGCTTCCCATACGAACCAACCATCCACATAATCCCAGAACCCGGGGCTCCACACCAGTCCGGCGCGCGAATGCGGCTCGGCTTCCTGCTTGGCCGGCGGCGGCGGATTCTTGAGGATGACAGCAGGGCCGCCCGGGGTAGGGCCACCCGGGGTAGGGCCGCCAGGCGCTTTGTTCGAGGCGGCCGCGAAAGACGAAAAACGTCCGGAGATGATTGCTGCGATGCTGAGATGCTGTTTCATGTGCGCTCCTGAATATTTCCAGTGCTATCGATTGTACGAAGCGAGGCCCGGAAAAATGTGTCCTGTGCATTTACTTACACTTTTCACCGCTCATTTACAGCGGGTAGCCAGGGCGGACATGCGTCATGGCTGCCGGTTTCGATGTGATTTATCTATGGGAAACGGCAGCGCGTAGTGCTTCTGGCCAGCTGCCAAGGCGCTGCGTGCGTTTTGTCGATAAGACAATGAAATTACGTTTTCTGCCGTCAAAATAGAGGATTTCGACTAGCCCGGCAGATGAAGAAGCCGGATTTGTTTCTTAATGTGTCATCGCTCCTTGGGATATATTAGGCGTTCCAATCGCTGCTTAAAATCAAAAGGAAAGCGCCATGACAGAGACACGCCGCGTCACTTTTTTTCATTGTCCGAACACCCGCTCCAAGGGCACCCGCATCCTGCTGGAAGAACTGGGCGCCGATTATGAGCTGCATACCCTCAACATGAAAGCCGGCGAGCAGCGCAGCCCGGCTTATCTGGCGGTCAACCCGATGGGGAAGGTGCCTGCCATCCGGCATGGCGAGGCCCTCATCACGGAACAAGGCGCGGTATACCTGTACCTGGCCGACCTCTACATGGACAAGGGGCTGGCGCCGGCGCTCGACGATCCCTTGCGCGGCCCGTACCTGCGCTGGATGGTCTATTACGGTTCCTGTTTTGAGCCGGCGCTGGTCGACCGCGCACAGAAGAACCCGCCGCCATCGCCGACGATGTGCCCCTACGGCGATTTCGACACCATGCTGAAGACGCTCACCGACCAGTTGCAGAAGGGGCCGTACATGCTGGGCGAAAGGTTCAGCGCTGCCGACATCTTGTGGGGCACGGCGCTGACCTGGACCACCGGCTTCCAGCTGGTGCCGATGTCGCCGGTGATCCAGGCGTATATCGACAGGATCAATGCCCGCCCTGCGGTACAGCGGGTGACCGCTCTGGATGCCGAGTTGTCGGCGCAGCTCGCCAGCCAGGCTGAGGCGAAACCTTAGACCAGGCGGGCGCAGTAAAAACCGCCGGCCTTCGGCCATGCCGCTTGAATAAACTAAATAATCCAATAATCCAATAATCCAATAATCCGATAATAGGGAGCCTGTCTTGAATACTGTCGTCAACCTGCTGATCGCCTTGGTCGCTCTACTGCATGTGTATTTCCTGGTGCTCGAAATGTTCTTGTGGGATAAGCCGTTTGGCCGCAAGACCTTCAAGCTGACGCAAGAATTTGCCACCGCTTCGAAAGTGCTGGCCGCCAACCAGGGACTGTACAACGGCTTCCTGGCCGCTGGCCTGGCGTGGGGCATCTGCCTGGGCGATGCCGGTCTTTCGATCAAGATTTTTTTCCTGGCCTGCGTGATCGTCGCCGGCGTCTTCGGCGGCATCACAGTCGGGCGCAAGATCTTGTTCATACAGGCTTTGCCGGCTGCACTGGCGCTGGTGTTGCTGCTGGCGTTCCGCTAATACCAATACCGCAAACTAAAAACTAGAGCCGGGCTGCGCGGCCGGTAGTCACGGCGGCGCACAAGGCTTCAAGCGCTGCGCGCAATGCGGCGGAAATTTCCGGATGGACGGCGATCTGCTCTTCGCTCAAGCCTGAACCCAGGATAGGCACGGTGATCGAGGCTGGTTCGACGATCTGCGCCGACATCATCGTGACGATCTCTCTGAGCGACGCCTGTGCATGCACAGCGCGCGGCGACGCATTCAGCAAGGCTATCGGCTTGAGGACGAAGGCTACGCAGCCTACCATCCAGTCCAGCGCATTTTTCATGACGCCGGTGATGCCGTGCGCATATTCGGGACTGGCGATCAGTAGGGCATCGGCGCTGATGATCTGAGCGCGCAGGGCAGCCACCGGCGCCGGATCGCTGACCTCGATGTCGGGATTGAATAGCGGCAGGTCGCCCAAGCCGCCACACATTTCGACGCTGGCGCCGGCCGGCGCCAGGCGGGCCATGGCGCGCAGCAGGGCGGAGTTATGCGAGGCGGCGCGCAGGCTACCTGAGATTGCGAGGAATTTCATATTGCCCGAAGGATGTGCAGGAGGGGCAACCATTATGCCAACAAGCCTGGTTCAGTGCCGGCGCAAAAAATAGCCCGCGCGAAGCGTGTCCGGCGCGGGCTTTGTGCGGCGGCCTGGCCAAGCCAGGCGCATGTTTACTTGGCGGCAGCCGGTTGCGCGGCATGTGCCGCCGCTGCCTGTTCAGCCGCCTTTTTATTCGCCAGGTGACGCCCGACGACGCAGCCGCCGATAGCGCCAACCACTGCGTGATGGCCGGCATAGTGGCCGGCCACGCCGCCTACCGCGGCGCCTTTCAGGCAACCCTTGGCGCTGGCGCTGCCAGCGGCGCCAGCCAGTGCAACTGCGCATAACATGACAGCAACGATTCTGGTATTCATGGTGTTCCCCTATTGATGGTAGATGGCGGCGCTTATGCCGTTTTCAGCTTGGTTTGCTGCTTTGCTTGTTTCACATTAACGCCAGGCGCCGGGCCTTCGGTTGACAAGCCGGCAAAAAATATCCGGGGAAGGTTATTGTTGACTTTTCCGTGCCAGCGATCAAGTGGTCGGCTTGCGCATCTTTTAATGTTTAATGCAAATGAGCAATCCCGGTCAGGTGCGAAAAACCGCTGCCCCCTACAATTGCACTCATCCCCGGTGCATGCAGCCGGCTTATCCCCTCGGAGAGATGCTATGCCCTACTTACGCGCAGTGATGTGGATCTGGATGGTGCTATGCAGCGCACTGGTGCAGCAGGTGCTGGCCGCTGACCAGGTCAGCAATGTCGGCATGCTCAGCCTCAGCACCAGCGGCGAATATGTAGTACCGGTCGCCGTCTGGTATCCCACCAGTGCGGCGCAAACCGAATGGCAAGCCGGCCCCTATCTGATCCACGCCACCCGCGGCGCACCGCTGACCCCCGGCTTGCATCCGCTGGTGATCATTTCGCACGGCAGCGGCGGCGGCGAGTTCGGCCATGCCGATCTGGCCGAAGCGCTGGCCCGGCACGGCTATATCGTGGCGGCGCCGCGCCACCTCGGCGACAGCCACGACCAGCCGCAGGGACGCGGCACCGACCAGCAGATCATAGGCCGTCCATGGCAAGCGGTAGCCACGCTGGATGCGGTGCTGGCCGACCCGCGCCTGGCGCCGGCGATTGACACCAGGCGCATCGGCATGGCCGGATTCTCGGCGGGCGGCTACACCACCATGGTGATGGCCGGCGCCAAGCCGGACATGTCCTTGATCGTGGCTTACTGTTCGGCGCATGCGGACGACCATGAATTGTGCGACCCTAGTGCAGAAAAGAAGACGGTAGTGACGCGGCCGGGCCGGGCCCTGCCTGTGGATAAACGGGTGCGCGCAGCAGTCGCCATGGCGCCGTTCAGCGTCATGTTCGACGCCAAGGGCGTGGCCGATGTCACGATTCCGCTGCGCATCTACAAGGCCAGCGACGACCAGGTCCTGCGCAATCGCTGGAATACCGATCATCTGCTAAGCCTGCTGCCGGCCAGCGTCGAGCGCGGCGAAGTCGCGGGCGGTCACTATGTGTTCCTGGCGCCCTGTAGCGAGACGCTGAAGGCTGCCGCCCCGGCTATCTGCAACGATGCCGCCGGCATCGACCGGAGCGCGCTGCATGCCAGGCTGAACGCTGAAATCGTCGATTTTTTTGACCGCAAGCTGCCACCGCAGCCATGAATCGCCGGCAAGGAAGCGTCCGACCGCGCAAAAGTGCGCAGCCGGGTGCTTCCGGTTATAGAATTGAGGTTTTCACGGACGGATATCTCCATGCCTCATTCCACCCATATCGGCGCCGCCGCCGCCTTGCAGACCCTGACTACCTGGACTGCGACCGCAGGCCGCGATGCGATTGAAAAGACCTTCAAGTTTGCCGATTTCAACGCCGCCTTCGGTTTCATGACCCGGGTCGCCTTGCTGGCCGAGAAAATGGACCATCATCCTGAGTGGTCCAATGTGTACAACCGCGTCACCGTGCTGCTGACCACGCACGACGCCAACGGCGTCACCGACCTCGACCTGCGCCTGGCGCAATTCATGGATGGCAGCGCCGCCGCTGCCGGCAAGCATTGAGCACCCCCGCCGCGCAGCAGCCGGTGGCGCTGATCACCGGCGCCGCCAAGCGGGTAGGGCGGGTCATCGCCGAGCGTTTCTCCGCGGCAGGCTATGCCGTGGTGGTGCACTACGGCGGCTCGCAGCAGGACGCGCTGGCGACGGTGCAGGCGATTGCCGCGAGCGGCGCCGTTGCCGTCGCCCACCAGGCCGACCTGCAGTCGCCGCCGCAACTGACGGCAATGATCGCCGCCGCTTATGAACGCTTCGGCCGGCTCGACGTGCTGGTCAATTGCGCGGCGATTTTTTTCCCGGACACGCTGGCCGATTTTGCGTTGGATGACCTGGAGCGCTCTTGGCAAGTCAATTGCCGTGCACCGCTGCTGCTGACCCAGGCGTTTCACCGGCAAGCCAGCCAGCGCGGCCAGCAGGGCGTGGTGATCAATGTGGTGGACCAGAAGGTGAAGGCGAATTTTCATCCAGAGGATTTCAGCTATACGGTCGCCAAGGCGGCGCTCGGCAACCTGACCGCGATGCTGGCCATGTCGGCGGGGCCGGTGCTGCGCGTGAATGCGCTGTATCCTGGCTTGATGACGCCCAGCGGCGACCAGACCCAGGCCGATTTCGAGTACTCGTCGGCGCGTTCGACGCCGCTAGGCTATATCGCGCCGACCGCCGAAATCGCCGACGCCATCTTGTTGTTGACCAGGCAATCCTTCAACGGCGCGGAATTCGTGGTCGATGCCGGCCAGAACCTGGTGCGGGTGGATCGGGATGTGATCAATCTGTACCGGGCGCCATAGCGCACGGACCGGAAACCTGGAGGATTTGTAAGGAAAGTGGCTTGCGCTACGACCAAGCTGCACATGTTCAGCCAGGAGATGCAAGTGACTATTTTTATCAACCTTACTAAAACCTTTGCTCTGGGGACCCTTGCGCTCGGACTTTCCGCTAGCGCCCACGCCGTCGAATACTCTGCGCAGAGCCCGGCCAACCGGGTCGCCCTGGTCGAGCTGTATTCCAGCGAAGGCTGCAACAGCTGCCCGCCGGCCGACCAGTGGCTGTCCAGGCTGGGCGCCCAGGCCAAGCCGGAGCAGATAGTGCCGCTAGCCTTGCATGTCGATTACTGGGATAACCTCGGCTGGAAGGATCGCTTCGGCGATCATCGTTTCACCGCGCGCCAGCAGGAGCTGGCGGGCTATGCCAAAACCACGCTGGTGTACACCCCCGAAATCTTTGCCGGCGGCCGCGAGCTGAGGCGCTGGAGTTCCGGCAACGCGTTCGACGCCGCCATAGCCAAGATCACGGCACAGCCGTCGCCGGCCGATATCGCGATCAAATTGTCCGGCACCGCGCCACGCAGTTTCGACCTCGCTGCCAGCGTCAAGCTGCGCCAGGATTCCAAGGATGGCCACGATGCTTATGTCGCGGTGTATGAAAACAAGCTGGTGTCGAACGTGGCCGCCGGCGAGAACGGCGGGGTCACCCTGCATCACGACTACGTGGTGCGGCGCTGGCTGGGCCCGTTCGCGCTGAAAAACGGCATGGTGCAGATCCATGAAAAGCTGGCGCTCGACAGCATCGCCGCCGACCTGCGCGCCGACCGCTTCGGCATCGTCGCCTTCGTCCAGAATACGAACAGCGGTGAAGTGCTGCAAGTTGCCAGGCTGGCGGTTGATCACTGAGCGTTCAGCCTGGCTGAATTGCGTTTATCGATAATTTCCTAAAACGCGGTAAAACCATCCCCCGATTTTCCGTCGCGCTTGAGACACGCAGCTAAATGGGGTCAGAGTGAACTTTCTGCGCGCTTTTTGCAGAAACTTCACTCTGACCCCAGTTAGCGGCACTACGGAGTGCATGCCTCTCCGGTAGAAAAACTATGTGGTGCGCCGAATCTTTCTCCGAATCCGTCATGCGGGGTCAGAGTAATTTACGACGATACAGCCGTCGTAAAAAAACTCTGACCCCGCATGACTCTGCTCTTTAGTGGTTGCGCAACAAGGCTTCCACCGCCAGGCCGATCTCCAGAATCTTCCTGTCCTGGCCGCCAATACCGGCCAGCATCAGTCCCACCGGCGCTTCACCGGCAGCATGGCAAGGAAGCGACAAGGCGCAGCCGTCGAGGAAATTGATCAGCGCCGGATTGCGCAGGATCATGCCATTAGCAGCGAAGTAGGCTTCATCGCTGCCTTCCAGCGCTGAGATCGGCGGCGCGATGATAGGGACGGTCGGCATGATCATGGCGTCGTAGCCGGCGATGCGTTGTTCAACCGCTGCAATCCACTGTTTGCGCGCCGCGAACAGGTCGAGCAGATCGGCCGCGCTGATGTCCTTGCCACGCTGTATGCGGGAAATCACGCGTGGATCGTAGCTGGCGGCGTGCTCGGCGATCAGCTTGCGATGCCAGGCATAGGCTTCCGCCGCAGTGAAGCCGCCTTTGGCATTGATTACCCCAGCAGTCGCAAATTCCGGAACTTCCACGTCGTCGATCAGGGCGCCGGCCGCCTGCAGCCGAGCGCGCGCGCGCGCGAATGCCGCAGCCACCTGTTGATCGATGCCATCCAGCACCAGCGTGGAGGGTGCCGCCAGGCGCAAGCCCCGCAAGGAAAAAGGCTTCAAGGCCGGCACCGGTTCGCCGGCCAGGATCGCGTCCAGCACTGCGCAGCAACTGACGCTGGCGGCGATCGGGCCAAGCGAATCCAGCTGCGCCGACAGCGGCAGCACGCCTTCCAGCGGTACGCGGCGCGCGGTTGGCTTGAAGCCGGTCAGGCCGCACAGCGCCGCCGGGATGCGCACCGAGCCGCCGGTATCGGAACCGATGGCGGCAACCGCCATGCCGTCGCTGACGGAGACCGCGGCGCCGGAGGAAGAACCGCCGGGAATCCGTGCATTGGCGCGGTCCCAGGGATTGCGCGGGGTGCCGTAATGCGGATTGATGCCGAGCCCGGAGTAGGCGAATTCAGTCATGTTGGTGCGGCCGACGATCACCGCGCCCGCCGCCAGCAGGCGCTGTACCACCACCGCGTTGACGCTGGCCGGCGCCGCATCGTTCAGCGCCACCGAGCCGGCGCGAGTCACGCTGCCGGCGACGTCGAACAGATCCTTGACCGAAATCGGCAAGCCCTCGATCGGCGAGCGCGGCTGGCCGCTGGCGCGCAACAGATCGGATGCCTGCGCCGCCGCCATGGCCGGTGCGGAATACAATTCGGTGAAGACGCGGCGGCCTTCGCCGGCTGGATCCAGCGCACGCGTCAGCGCCGCTTCGGTAAGCGCAGCCGAGCTCGTAGTGTGCCGGCGCAAGGCCTCGGATAAGCTGTGCAGGGTAGGGAGCGTGTCAGTCATACATTCTCGCAAGTGAAATAAAGTCAGTGCTGTGTTCAGGCGACTTCTGGCAGCACTTCAACCGTGTAATGATGGCGCAGCGTGCGTTGCCGGCGCGGATCGAACAGTTCCATTGTAAAGGAATGCGATGGCCGGATACCGCCGATCGCCGCCATCGTGCCGCAGGTCATGCCGCTGCCGTCTGTCAGGATGGCTGCGCCGTTGGCGTAGCCGGCGATCAGGTCTTGCGGCGTGCGCAGCGAGGCCAGCGCGCCTTCCTGGTACAGCAGCTGTTCGCCGTTTTCTTCGATGTAGGAGCGGATCACCAGTTCATCCCAGTAGTCCGCCACATCTGCCAGGCGCCAGGCGCTGCTTGCCACCGGCTTGACGCAAGCCTGCTTCGACAGCGCCACGCTGTGCGCTTCCAGCTTGCGGTCGGTATGGTCGGAGGCGATGCTGACATACAGTTCGCCGTCAGCGGCAAAGACAAAGGTTTCCACCTCACCGGACGAATCCGGGCCGACCACCTGCACCTGCGACGCCTGCGTCAGCTGGTTGCTGGCGATGCGATAGTACAGTGGCACGGCGCTCGGACGCGAGATGCCGAGTGCGGCCAGTTCTTCAATATGGTGCTCGATGGCGGCGTGATCGCGCCCGGCCCAGCCGGCGACGATCAGCGTATGGATGTCGGTGTCGAGTTGGCGCGAGCCTTGTTCGGTGTCTACTTGAAAAGAGATGTGCATGATGGTTCCAGCTTTAAAAAATAAGACGTGACAGATCCGGCCGGCAAGCCGACCAGTGCAAAGGACTGCAGGATTAGCGGACTTTCTTGATGAACAGCAGCACCAGCACAGTCGCCGTGAATTCCAGCCCGGCGACAAAGTACAGGCCGGCCGACAGGCTGCCGGTGCTGGTCTTCAGCGAGCCGATCATGTAAGGCGCGGCAAAGCCGGCCAGGTTGCCGATCGAATTGATCAGCGCGATGCCGCCGGCGGCCGCGGTGCCGGTCAGGAACGCCGCCGGAATCGACCAGAACACCGGGAATGCCGCCAGGATACCGATCGCCGCCAGCGTCAACGCGCATAACGCCAGCACCGCATTGCCGAGGAAAAAGCCGGTCAGTATCAGGCCGATGCTGGCCACCAGTGTGGCAATGGCGCAATGCAGGCGTCGTTCACCGCTCTTGTCGGAATGAATGCCGTTCCAGACCATGGCGATAGTGCCGGCCAGGAAAGGAATGGCCGAGATCAGGCCGATCTGCAGATTGCCGACGACGCCGATTTCCTTGATGATGGACGGCGACCAGAAGGCGATCGTGGCATTGCCGCTGACCACGCAAAAATACACGGCGGCGCAGATCCAGACCCGCGAATTGAGGCAGGCGTCGCGCAACGAAGCATGCTTGTTGCCATGGTTCTCCGCCGCCAGCGCCCTGGTCACCGCCTGCTGTTCGGCGGCCAGCAGCCATTTGGCGTTGATTGGCTTTTCCGGTAGGTAGATCAGCACCAGGATGCCGGCCAGCACCGAGGGAATCCCTTCCAGCAGGAACAGCCACTGCCAGTTGGCGAAATGGCCGACGCCATCCATGGCGCTCATGATAAAACCGGCAATCGGGCCGCCGACCACGCCGGCGATGGCGAACGAAGTCATGAACAGGCCATTGACGCGGGCGCGCCGCTCTGCCGGGAACCAGTAAGTCAGGTACAGCACCACGCCCGGAAAGAAGCCGGCCTCGAACACGCCCAGGAAAAAGCGGATGATATAAAACATGGTCGGCGTCTGTACGTACACCATTGCCATCGAGGTAAGACCCCACAGGATGGTGATGCGCGCCAGGGTTTTGCGGGCGCCGATTTTTTCCAGCAGCAGGTTGCTTGGCACCTCGAACAGGAAATAGCCGACGAAGAAAATGCCCGCCCCCAGTCCGTAGACCGCCTCGCTGAAGTGCAAGTCCTGCAGCATCTGCAGCTTGGCGAAGCCGACGTTGACACGGTCCACCCAAGCCAGCACG
The DNA here is from genome assembly GCF_001584185.1 of Collimonas pratensis. GTDB lineage: Bacteria > Pseudomonadota > Gammaproteobacteria > Burkholderiales > Burkholderiaceae_D > Collimonas > Collimonas pratensis. The sequence continues at coordinate 1,784,617 of NZ_CP013234.1, forward strand.
AACAGGAAAACCAGGAAAGGAATCAGGTGCCAGGCGATTTTCCGGTAAGTGCCTTCCAGCAAGTCTGGCGCTGCGTTGATATTGTTGCTCATGTGATGTCACCCGATAGATGGTTCTGCTGCGCCGCGGGCGGCGCAGGATGAAGCGGCGTTTCTGTGACGGCCGTCACCGGCGGCTGCGAATGCTGCCGGATGAATCGAGTATGTATAAGGGGCAGGCGGCTGTCCAACAAGAAATTGTCAGCGCGATTGATTGGAAAATCTTATGAGCAAAAGTGGGGCGCGTACGCACCAATAGCGCCGGCAGGGGCCGGCAGTCTTATACAGCGGGAAACGGCAGTTCCAATGGTTCCGACGGCAACCTGGCAATCTCCGGTCCCCAATTCAGTGCGAACTCGGAGGCGGTTTCCTGGGCAATGCTGGCGATAGTCTCGGTCAAGGCATTTTCCGGATCGTTGCGGAACGAGGCCATCAGCTGTAGCGCCGGGAAGTCGGCATCGACCCGCAATTGCTGCAGGCTGCCGTCGTTCAGTTCGCGCTGGATGATGGCCGGCGGCACGACCGCCACGCCGAAGCCGTCGCTGACCAGGCGGATCATGGTGGCGACGGACGTGATGCAATTGATGTGCAGGGAGCCACGCTCGCTGTCGGAAAACAATTGCTCCAGCACGGTGTGCGGTCCGGAATTGCGGGCGAAGCTGACCAGCGGGAAGGCCGCCAGGTCGGACAGGCTCAGGGTTTCGTTGCCGATGTCGAGCTTGGCGCTGCCGACCCAGCGCATCGGGAATTCGCACAGCTTGAGATTGCGGATGTTGGGGGCGATTACCGCGTCCGCTTGCAGCACCAGGTCGAGGTCGCCCTTGCTGAACTGTTCGCGCAGGTGGATGGTGGTGTCGCTGGAGATTTCGATTTCCAGCTGTGGAAACAGCTTGTGGATGCGGCCGATCAGGTCCGGGAACCAGCTGTGCACGATCGATTCGATCACGCCTATGCGCAGCACGCCGGAATAATGATCCTTAGCCGACATCTCGTCCTTCATCTCGCGCATCAGCTTGACGATGCGCTCGGCATACACCAGCGCCTTGCTGCCATCGGTGGTGAGGGCTACTTCGCGGGCGCCGCGGTCGAACAGGCGCACGCCGAAATCCTGCTCCAGCGTGGCGATGCGGCTCGATACCGCAGCCTGCGTGGTATGCAGCTTTTCCGCTGTCAGCCGGAAGTTCTTGAGTTTGGCCAGCCAGACGAAAGTTTCGAGGAAGCGGATGTTCATCGGCGCTGTCGGGAATCAATCATGGGTCATGCCCTAGTGTAGCGCATTGCCGCCGGCATCAAGCAGGCGGCAATGCGTATGTCACTCCTCATCCAGCGGCAGCTTGCCATCGTCGGTCAGGCTGATGAGGCGCCGCAGCAGGGTGCGCAAGGCGACGGTATCGACCGCGCCCAGGCTGTTCAGCAGTTCCAGTTCGGTCTGCTTGCCGCTGTCGCCGATCTCCTGCGCCAGGGCGCGGCCGATGGCGGTCAGGTAGAACAGGCCGCGGTCGTTGCGTTCGCCTTTGTCCACCACGACTTGCAGCAAGCCGCGCGCGGTCATGTCGTCCAGTACGTTGATCAGCGGTGTGTGGCCGGCATATACGAACAGGCGGTTCAGCTCGGCCAGGCTGCGGCCGTCACGCGCCGCCAGCGTATTCAGCACGAAGAACTCGGCATCGTTCAAGCCCTTGGCGGCGCCGAATTCGCGCAATTTGCCGTACAGATGGAAATAGGCGCTGCCCAGCAGATAGCTCATCGAGCTTTCGTCGAAACTGCTGGAGGCGGCGGTGGCCTTGATCAAGGCTTCCGCTTCGTCGGCCAGTTCCTTGCGGGTGGCGACGGCGTAGTTACCGCGCTGGTAGACCAGCGGCGCGATATCGGAATGCTCGAAATGCATCACTTCGCCGACCATGATGATGTGGTCGCCGCCGTCATAGCGGTAGGCGGTCTTGCACTGCATGCGGGTGGTGCAGCCCGCCAGCAGAGGGGCGCCGCCCAGACCGGATTCGACCTGCAGGCCGGCAAACTTGTCGTGCGCGCGCTTGCTGAAATGGGTGGCCAGCTGGTCCTGGTCGTGCGACAGGATATGCACCGCCCAGTGCTCGGCGGCTTCAAACGCCGCCAGGCTGTTGGAGGATTTGGCCAGGCTCCACAGCACCAGCGGCGGATCCAGCGAGACCGAGTTGAAACTGTTGGCGGTGACGCCCACCAGTTTGCCGTCGGCTTGGCAGGCGGTAATGATGGTGACGCCGGTGGTGAAGGTTCCCAGGGCGTTGCGGAATTCGCGTTGATCGAACGGGGTGGACGGCTGCTGTGCGGTGGACATCTAGATTGCTTTCTAACAAATACTTTTTTGCATCATGTTATCAGGCAAACGGGCGGAACGAGAAATGTTTATGTTTAGGCTTATGTGAGAGCAAGTATGCCCATGCTACGATATCAATCTATTAATCTGACAAGCGCCGATGTATCTGCGATGCATCCGATATGCGCTTGATAATTTTGCAAGGATCGCTCGATGTGGATACGATGTGGATAGATACGCACTGCCATTTGGATGCCGCTGAATTCGGCGGCGCCCAGGCGCAGATCGCTGCGGCTGCCGCAGAGCAGCTGGTCAAGTGGATCGTGATTCCAGCCGTGGAGCGCGCCAACTTCGCACCGGTAGCCGCATTGGCTGCCCAGCTGCCTAATTGCTGCTATGCACTCGGCATCCATCCCCTGTATGTAGAACATGCCGACGACAGCGATCTGCTAGCCCTGCGCGCAGCCATCAGCACCGCCATGTCCGATCCGCGCTTTGTCGCCATCGGCGAAATCGGCCTGGATTTCTTTGTACCTGGCATGGAGCGCGGTCCTTTGCGTGAAAAGCAGGAGCATTTCTATGTCGAGCAGCTCAAGCTGGCGCGCGAATTCGGCCTGCCGGTGCTGCTGCACGTACGGCGCTCGCAAGACATCCTGCTCAAGCATCTACGCCGGATCAAGGTTAGTGGCGGCATTGCGCATGCCTTCAACGGCAGTTTCCAGCAAGCTGAAGCTTTCATCGGCCTCGGTTTCCGGCTCGGCTTCGGCGGCGCCATGACGTTTACCCGCGCCTTGCAGATCCGCCGGCTGGCGGTAGAGCTACCGCTGGACGCCCTGGTGCTGGAAACCGATGCCCCCGACATGTCGCCCGCATGGCTGCATCCGGCCACCAACCAACCCCAGCAAATCCCCCGTATCGGCGCTGTGCTGGCCGAGCTGCGCGGCATGCCGGCGGCCGACCTGGCGCGCGCCACGGCCGCCAACGCCTGCGCCGCATTGCCGCGCCTGGCTGCCTTGGCCTGAACCTGGCGTTAGCGCGTTCCGGATGCGTAGCGCAATCATCGGTTTCGTGCTTGGCGTTGTGTTTTTGCAAAGTCAAGCTGTCTTGCCTGCGATCTGGCTGCTGGCTTGCCTGGCGCTGGTGGTGGTATTGCTGGTTTGCGCCGCCTATAAAATCCCTTGCTGGCAACTCAAGTTCACCGCCCGCCTGCTGGCGGGTGTTGTTTGCGGTTTCGTCTGGGCGGCCTCGTTTGCGCACCACTATCTGCAGCAGGAACTGGCGCAGGAATGGGAAGGGCGCGATGTCGTGGTGATAGGCACAATCGACAGCCTGCCATCGTACATGGACAGCGGTGTGCGTTTCAATTTCGCCGTCGAGAAGGTGTTGCTGCAGGGCGGCGAATCGCCGGTCATTCCCAAGCGCCTGGCGCTGGCCTGGTACCGCAACGGCGACGAGTCCCAAGCGCTGCAATCCGGGCTCACGCCCGGAGCGCGCTGGCAACTGACGGTACGCCTGAAGCGGCCGCACGGCAGCGCCAACCCGTACGGGTTTGACTATGAGGCATGGTTGCTGGAACGCAAGCTGCGCGCTACCGGCTACGTCCGCGCAGATCAAGGAGCAAGTTCAGGAAACCGGCAATTGCAGCCGTTCGTCGTCAGTCCCGGCAATCTGGTGCAGCTGATGCGCGGCCGTTTGCGCGAGCGCATCCTGGCTGCCTTGCCCCAACATCGTTACGCCGGCGTGCTGGTGGCGCTGGCGATCGGCGACCAGCGCGCCATCGACCAATCCGACTGGGAGATATTCAACCGCACTGGCATCAGCCACCTGGTCGCCATCTCCGGCTTGCATATCACCATGATTGCCGGCCTGTTTGCCGCCGCCATGGCGGCCTTGTGGCGCCGCTCCTTCTTTACGAATGCCGCCTTGCCCTTGCTGCTGCCGACGCCAAAGGTCGCTGCCCTGAGCGGCGCACTGGCTGCCCTGGGCTACGTGCTGCTGGCAGGATTCGGCATACCGGCGCAGCGCACCCTATACATGCTGCTGGTGGTGGCGCTGGCCTTGTGGGGCGGCCGCATCGCCAGCGTCTCGCATGTGCTGTGCATCGCGCTTGTCATGGTATTGCTGGCCGATCCCTGGGCCGTGCTATGGCCTGGATTCTGGCTGTCGTTCTGCGCCGTCGGCGTGATCCTATACGCCAGCGTCGGCCGCCGCTCCACCACGGACAGTCTCGACAACTCACGCTTCGCCGCCGGGTGGCGCAGCCTGCGCGCGGCCAGCGCCACACAATACGCCGTCACCATTGGCCTGTTGCCGCTGACGGTGCTGCTGTTCGGCCGTGTCTCGCTGATCTCGCCGCTGGCCAATGCTATAGCGATCCCATTGATTGGTTTGGTCGTCACACCGATGACGCTGGTCGCCAGCGCACTGCCGGCACCGCTATCAAACTGGCTGTGGCGCGCTGCGCATGCGCTGGTGGAACAATTGGCGACCCTGCTCGGCTGGCTCAGTGCTTTGCCGTTCGCGGTATGGCAGGCGCCGGCGCCGCAGGCGTGGACATCGGCCCTGGCACTCTTGTCTACGGCATGGCTGCTGGCGCCGCGCGGCTGGCCGCTGCGCTGGCTGGCGCTGGCCGGCTGGCTTCCCCTGCTGCTGGACAACGGCAGCCGTCCTCCCGCCGGTGAAATGTGGGTCACCGCGCTCGACGTCGGCCAGGGCATGGCGGTGCTGGTGGAAACCGCCGGCCAGCGCCTGCTGTACGACAGCGGTCCTTATTACTCGCCGGGCTCCGACGCCGGCGACCGCATCATCGTTCCCTATCTGAAGGCGCGCGGCATCACGGCACTGGATGCGCTGGTGATATCGCATGTCCATAACGACCATGCCGGCGGCGCCTTGTCGGTCATGAATGCCGTCAAGGTCGGCGCTGTGTACTCGTCGTTGCCGCCGCAGCATCCGATTGTCCAGCCCGCAGCCACTCATCAACGCTGTCATGCAGGACAGGCATGGCAGTGGGGAGAAGTAAAATTTGAAATGCTGTATCCGGCGATGGAACAGTACCAGGCTTCGGCCGCGCAGCAAAAAGACAAGCCGCACATGGTCAGCTGCACGCTCAAGGTCAGCCACGGCCGGCATGCCATACTGCTGCCCGGAGATATCGAAGCTGCGCAGGAGCAGCAGCTGGTGGCGCGCTATGGCGCGGATTTGAAATCCACCGTGCTGCTGGCGCCGCATCACGGCAGCGGGACCTCATCTACGGCGGCGTTCCTGGAGGAGGTCGATCCGAAGATAGTCTTGTTCCAGGTTGGCTATCGCAACCGGTTTCATCATCCCAAGCAGCAGGTGGCGGCGCGTTATCAGGAACGAGGTGTGGATGGTTACAGGAATGACGTAGGAGGGGCGATCATGCTGAAATTTGGCGATAACGTGGCGGTGGATACCTACAGGAATCAGCATCGCCGCTATTGGTACGGGCGTTGATTCCTGAATATTTCGCGGCGCATGCCCTGGGGCTAGCGACGTCGCATCGCTAACCCCAAGGCTTGGGTGGGATGGATGCATTGGACGTCTCCTGAGCAGCGGCTCTAATATTCCCTTTGTCCCATCGCAACTTTCGGTTTTAAATAAGACCCCATCAAAACAGGTTTGTTGTCTTATCTATGACTGATCCGATTCGCCCGATTTTGCATTTTATACACGGCAACAGTTTCCCTGCAGGCACTTATCGACAGTTCTTACAGTTCCTGGAGCGCGACTACGACGTCCGCTCGCTCGATGTTCATGCCCACAATCCCAAGTACCCGGTGACCGACGGCTGGCCAGCGCTGGTGCAGGAACTGATCGACGAATTGGCGGCGCGCTACAGCCAGCCGGTGATCCTGCTCGGCCATTCGATGGGCGGCGGGCTGGCCTTGCTGGCGGCGCAGCGGCGGCCGGACCTGGTCAGCTGCGTGGTGATGCTGGATACCCCGGTGGTGGTCGGCTGGCGCGCCACCTTGCTGCGCGGCGCCAAGGCGCTCGGCCTGAACGACCATGTGCCGCCGGCCAAGTTTTCTGCCAAGCGGCGCAATCTCTGGCCTAGCGCCGAAGCGGCCTACCAGCATTTCGCCGGCAAGCAGGTGTTTGCCAGTTGGGCCCCGGAAGTCCTGCGCGACTACATCACCTCCGGGCTGGAAGAGGACCAGGGCAATATGGTGCTGCGCTTCCGGCGCGATATCGAAACCGCGGTCTACCGCACTTTGCCGCACAATATGGCCAGCGTGCTGAAGCGCGGTTTTCCGGTACCGATCGGTTTTGTCGGCGGCATCGATTCGGTCGAGTGCCGCCAAGCCGGGCTGGATGCCACCAAGCGCCTGGTCGGCAAATATTTCAAGCAGATCCCGGGCGGCCACTTGTTTCCGATGGAGTCGCCGGAACTTGCCGCCGCCGCCACGCATCAGATGATCGAGTCCTTGCTACACCCTGCCGAGGCGAAGCTGCGGCGCCCACGCAACCAGGCATCTAATGCATAAATGATGACCAATTCGCGGTTCCAGGCCCGGCATGTTGTAGGATACAGGGCTATTTCCTTCGAATATTGTTATGTCATCAACAAATAGAACCAAGCAAGATACAAACAACACGCGCTCCGGCAACGGCAAGAAAAACGGCAAGGGCAGCGTAGCCCACGCATTGCTGCTGACGGTGGGCGGCCTGTTCCTGGCGGGTGCGGTGATCGGCGGGCTGTTGCTGACCTATGCGCTGGTGGTCATGACGCCGCAGCTGCCGGACCTGGGGGCGATCACGGACTACCAACCTAAGGTGCCGCTGCGCATCTACACCGCCGACCACGTCCTGATCGGCGAGTTTGGCGAAGAGCGGCGCAGCCTGGTCAAGCTGGACGATATTCCGGCCGACATGAAGAACGCGGTGCTGGCGATCGAAGATGCGCGCTTCTATCAGCACGGCGGCATCGACGTCATCGGCATCTTGCGCGCCGGCCTGACCGACATCCTGCACGGTGGCGCCTCGCAGGGCGCCAGCACCATCACCATGCAGGTCGCGCGCAACGTTTTCCTGTCCAGCGAAAAAACCTATTCGCGCAAGATCTATGAAATCCTGCTGGCCTACAAGATCGAGTCGGCGCTGAGCAAGGACCAGATCCTGGAGGTCTACATGAACCAGATCTACCTGGGGCAGCGCTCCTTCGGTTTCGCTGCGGCTGCGCGTACTTATTTCGGCAAGGACCTGAAAGACATCAGCCTGGCGCAGGCAGCGATGCTGGCCGGCTTGCCGAAAGCGCCTTCGGCTTACAACCCGGTGGTCAATCCCAAGCGCGCTCACGTGCGCCAGCAGTACATTCTTAAGCGCATGCTGGATCTCAAGTTCATCACCCAGGAACAGTTCGACCAGGCGGCGGCGGAAGACATTCAAGTCAAGACCAAGGGCAACAACTACAACGTGCATGCCGAATACGCCATCGAAATGGTGCGCCAGATGCTGTTCGCGCAGTACAAGGAAGACACTTATACGCGCGGCCTGACGGTCATCACCACGCTTAACTCGGCTGACCAGGACGCCGCCTACGACGCCGTCCGCAAGGGCGTCATGGACTATGACCGCCGCCATGGCTACCGCGGTCCGGAAGCGACCATCGATTTGCCGGCCGAAGGCGATGCGCGCGACCAGGCGATTGAAGACGTCTTGCAGGACAAGCCGGACAACGACGATATCCTGCCGGCCGTGGTGCTCAGCGCCGATGCCAAGCAGGTGCAGGTGATGCTGCGCAACGACAACACCGTCACCATCAGCGGCGAAGGCCTGAAGTTCGCCGCTGCGGGTTTGAGCGCCAAGGCTGGCAAGAGCTTGAAGATCCAGAAGGGTTCGGTGATCCGCGTCATCAATACCGCCAAGGGCTGGCAGATCACCCAGCTGCCGCAAGTGGAAGCGACCATGGTGTCGCTGACGCCGCAGGACGGCGCGATCCGTTCGCTGGTGGGCGGTTTCGATTTCAATCAGAACAAGTTCAACCACGTCACCCAAGCCTGGCGGCAGCCGGGATCGACTTTCAAGCCGTTCATCTATTCGGCGGCGCTGGAAAAGGGCTTCGGCCCGGCTTCCATCATCAACGACGCGCCGGTGTCGTTCCCGGGCGGTCCCGGCCAGGATGCCTGGGAACCGAAGGACGACGACCAGCCTGACGGTCCGATGCCCTTGCGCACCGGCTTGCAGCGCTCGAAGAACCTGGTCTCGATCCGCCTGCTGGATGCGATCGGCGTCAAGTATGCGCAAGAGTTCGTCACCAGCCATTTCGGCTTCGATATCGACAAGACGCCGCCATACCTGCCGCTGGCGCTGGGCGCCGGCCAGGTGACGCCGCTGCAGCTGGTGGGCGCCTATGCGGTGCTGGCCAACGGCGGCTATCGCGTCAATCCTTACCTGATCTCGCAAGTGACGGATTCGCGCGGCAATGTGCTGTCCAAGGTCGAACCGCAGGTCGCCGGCCAGAATGCCACGCGGGTGCTGGATCCGCGCAACAGCTTCATCATGACCAGCCTGCTGCAATCGGTGGCGCAGCGAGGCACCGGCGCCGGCACCAACGTGCTGCACCGTACCGACCTGGCCGGCAAGACCGGCACCACCAACGATGCTTTCGACGGCTGGTTTGCCGGTTACCAGAACAGCCTGGTGGCGGTGGCATGGATGGGCTACGACCAGCCGAAGAGCCTGGGCAGCCGCGAGTTCGGCGCCCAGCTGGCCTTGCCGATCTGGACCGAGTACATGGGGCGTGCCTTACGCGGTGTGCCGCAAACGCAGATGCCTATGCCGGCCGGCATCACCACCATCAACAACGAGTTCTACTTCGATAATTTCACGCCCGGCAACGGCTTCATCGCTTCGCTGGGATTAGGCGCCGGTGCGCCGGCGCCGCTGGAAATCGGCCCGGATGGCGTGCCCTTGCCGCCGCCGGCGCCGCCTGCTGCGGGCGCGGCGCCGACCACGCAGCAAGAGGACGAGAAGCAGAATATCCTCAAGCTGTTCAGCGGTCACTGACGCTGCGCTGATGGACGCCAGGAAAGCCGGCGATGCCCACAAAGGGTGTCGCCGGCTTTTTTTTAATGTCATTTTGAATGTCAAATTGATTGCCGCTTATTTTTGATTTTGTCTCGACATGCATGTGGTTTTTTTAAGGAAAAATCAATACACTGCGTGGCAGCATCATTTGCATTGGCCATTCATTCATCGCCCGCATGGAGAAATCTGTAATGTCTTTTAGACGCTTGCAAGGAATCCGCCGCTTTCCCGCTTTGTTCATGCTTTGCCTTCTGTGCGGTGCAGCTGGCGCCCAGGCCGCGGCCAGCTTGCCCAGCGTTGAAAGTTTTTTTGCGTATCCGACGCTGGTCAACGCCCAGCTGTCTCCAGATGGCCGCTACGTGGCGATGCTGGTGCCGGCCAAGGATGGCTATGTGCGGCTAGGCGTGATGGATGTCGCTACGCGCGCGCCGAAAGTGATCGCCAGTTTCGATGCTGCCGATATCAGCCAGTTTCACTGGGTGAATAGCGACAGGCTGGTGTTCGATGCCGGCGACCGGACCATCGGCCTCGGCGAGCAGACCCAAGCCGGCGGCTTATATGCGATCAACCGCGACGGCACCGATTTCCGGCAATTGGTCTTGCGCGATCTCCAGCAGCAAAGCAGCAGCGTGCGCAGCGTCTTGCCGTGGCATACGTTTTTCTATTCGACGATCCGGAATTCCGACGATATCTACGTCGGCCAGGTTGATCCGGGCGGCATCGGCAAGGTCAAGCCGATCCACCTGCTGCGCCTGAACACCCGGACTGGCCGTTCCGCGATAGTAGACCGTCCCGGCCTGACCACCCGCTGGCTGATGGACTGGCAAGGAGAGCCACGTGTCGCCACCACGCTGGACGGCGACATGGAGTCGGTCTTCTATTTGGATCCCGAACAGAAAAGCTGGCGCAAGCTGATCGAGTTCAATACCTTTACCGGTCATGGCTTCGTCCCTTATTTCCTGGGGCCGGACGGCAGCCTTTACGTAAGTTCGCGCCAAGGTACGGATAAAACCTCGCTGTACCGTTACGACCTGGTGAAAAACAGCGTAGACCCGCAGCCGCTGGTGTCGCTCCAGGGTTACGACTTTTCCGGCGCGATCGTCAGCAACGACAAGAAATTCCTGGGTGTGCGTTTCGAGACCGACGCCGAAGACACCAAATGGTTTGATCCAGAGATGCAAGCGATGCAGCAGGCGGTTAATGATTTGCTGCCGTCCACGGTTAACCGGATCACTGTTGCCGGCCATGCGCAGACACCCTATGTACTGGTCAGGTCGTATTCCGATGTCCAGCCCGTTGCCTATTTTCTGTATGACGGCAAGGAGAAAAAGCTGACCGCGCTCGGCAACTCGATGCCGCAGATTAATCCGCAGCAAATGTCGGGCAAGGACATGGTCCACTATAAAGCGCGTGACGGCCTGGAAATTCCGGCTTACCTGACCATGCCGAACGGCGCCAGCAAGAAAAACCTGCCGATGGTGGTGCTGGTGCATGGCGGCCCCTATGTGCGCGACGGCGCGTGGAACTGGAATCGTGAAGTGCAGTTCCTGGCCTCGCGCGGCTATGTGGTGCTGGAGCCGGAATTCCGCGGCAGCACGGGTTTTGGCTGGAAACACTTCAGGGCAGGTTGGAAGCAATGGGGGCTGGCCATGCAGGATGACGTTGCCGATGGCGCCAGATGGGCGATTGCGCAAGGCATCGCCGATCCCAAGCGGATCTGCATTGCCGGCGCCAGCTATGGCGGCTACGCGACGCTGATGGGCTTGATCAGGGACCCGGATCTGTATCGCTGCGGCTTCGAGTGGGTCGGCGTGACCGATATCAACCTCATGTACAACGTCAGCTGGAGCGATATCTCCAGCGAGTACCTGAAGTACGGCATGCCGGTGCTGGTGGGCGACCAGCAAAAGGATGCCGCGCAATTGAAAGCCACCTCGCCGCTGGAAAACGCCGCGCGCATCAAGCAGCCCTTGCTGCTGGCTTACGGCGGTTCCGACAAGCGGGTGCCGATCATCCACGGCAGCAAATTCCGCGATGCTGTCAAGGCTACCAATCCGGACGTCGAATGGATCGAATATCCGGAAGAAGGCCACGGCTGGCATCTGCAGAAGAACAATGTCGATTTCTGGAGTCGCGTCGAGAAATTCCTCGGCCGCGAAATCGGCAGGCCTGCTTCAACTTCAACTTCAACTTCAACTTCAACTTCAACTTCAACTTCAACTTCAACTTCAACTTCAACTTCAACTTCAACTTCAACTTCAACTTCAACTTCAACTTCAACTTCAACTTCAACTTCAACTTCAACTTCAACTTCAACTTCAACCTCAGCCGACTAGCTGGCCCAGGTCCGCTGCAAGATCGTCTTTTGCAAATGCGGCGCCGCCAGGGTGCCGTAGACGCGGCCGCCCATGGCTTCGCTGCGGCTGGCGATGAAGGCCTCGGCGACCACCGCCGGCGCGTGCTGCAGCATCAATGCGCCTTGCACCACCAGGATCAGGCGCTGGACAAAGCGCCGCCCTAGCATTTCGCGCTGCTCCGGCGGCGTCGCCAGGTCCTTCATCAGGTCGTCCAGCATGCCGGCCAGGCCGGGATGCTGGCTGGCGCTTTCACCCAGCTGCGCCAGCAGCAGGCCGAAGCCGGCCGGTTCGCGTTCGATGGCGCGCAGCACGTCCAGGCACATCACATTGCCGGAACCTTCCCAGATCGAGTTGACCGGCGCCTCGCGGTAGAAGCGCGCCATCGGTCCGGTTTCCACATAGCCGTTGCCGCCCCAGATTTCCATGCATTCGCCGGTGAATTCCAATGCCCGCTTGCAGATCCAGAATTTGGCGGCGGGCGTGACGATGCGGCGCCAGGCCCGTTGCAGCGGATCGTCGGGATGCTCGAAGGCGCTGGCCAACTGCAGCATCAGCAGGGTCGCCGCTTCGCTTTCCAGCGCCAGGTCGGACAACACGTTCTGCATCAGCGGCTGCTCCGCCAGCTCGCGGCCGAAGGCGCTTCTGTGGCGCGCGTGGTGCAGCGCCTGCACCAGCGCCTGGCGCATCAGGCCGGCGGAGCCGATCACGCAGTCCAGCCTGGTGTGATTGGCCATTTCGATGATGGTCGGGATGCCGCGTCCTTCTTCACCGACCATGATGCCGAAAGCATCGCGGAACTCGACTTCGCTGCTGGAATTGGAGCGGTTGCCGAGCTTGTCCTTGAGGCGCTGGATCTGCACCGGATTCTTGCTGCCGTCGGGCCGCCAGCGCGGCACGAAAAAGCAGCTCAGGCCCATCTCGGTGCGCGCCAGCACCATGTGGGCGTCGCACATCGGCGCCGAGAAAAACCATTTATGGCCGGTCAGCAGGTAGCCGGCGCCGCGTCCGCTGCCGCCCTCCAATGGCAGCGCCGCGGTGGTGTTGCTGCGGACGTCGGAGCCGCCTTGCTTTTCCGTCATGCCCATGCCGATCAGGATCGAATGCTTGTGCTCCAGGGTGAGATCGCGGCTGTCATGTTCACATGACAATAATTTTGCCTGCAGAGCGGCATACAGCGCCGGCTCCTGCTGCAGCACCGGAATCGAGGCGAAGGTCATGGTGGTGGGACAGAGCGAGCCGGCCTCCACCTGGGCATGGAGGAAATAGCCGGCCGCGCGCGCCACATGGCTGCCGCTTTGCGGCTTGATCCAGGGCAGGGCGTGCAGGCCTTCGCGCCGCAGCATGCCCAGCAAGGCATGCCAGGCCGGATGGAACTCGACGGCGTCGATGCGGTTGCCGATGCGGTCGAAAGTATTCAGTTCGGGCTGGTGGCGGTTGGCCAGTTCGGCCAGCTGCCAGCTTTCCTTGCTGCCGAGCTCGGCGCCGTAACGCGCCAGCGCATCGGCATGCCATTGCCCGTGCAGGCGCTGAACGCCGCTTTGCAGGATGGTGTCGTCGAGATACAGATTGTTGCCATACAGTTCAGCAACCTGATTCGTCACTTCATGGGTTGGTCCTTGCATGCCTGGTCTCCTGATATGCTTCGGTATTGGGGGTTATCGCTTGACTTTACCCTTTGCCGCGGCCTTCGGATAGCTGCTTTATTGCAATTATTTAGAGCCCGCTTTCAGTCCCTCGGCCATTCCCAGGCAGGCAGGATTCGGGGCCGCCGGCCGCCGCCGGCAAGCCGCCGAGTTTAAAAAGCATGCTGGCTTCGTCTGTCAGGTAAAATGCTGCTTGTACTTCACAACATGCAGACCCTATTCGCCTCTATGTCCTACCAAGTTCTCGCCCGTAAATATCGCCCCAGAAGCTTCGATACGCTGGTCGGCCAGGAACACGTCGTAAGGGCCTTGACGCACGCCTTGGAGCAACAGCGTCTGCACCATGCCTATCTGTTCACCGGTACGCGCGGCGTCGGCAAGACGACCTTGTCGCGGATCCTGGCGAAATCGCTGAATTGCATCGGCGCCGACGGCAACGGCGGCATTACCGCAACGCCGTGTGGCGTGTGCGATGCCTGCGTGGCGATCGACGCCGGCCGTTTCGTCGATTATATCGAGATGGACGCCGCCTCCAACCGCGGCGTCGATGAAATGGCGCAATTGCTGGAACAGGCTGTGTATGCGCCGTCCAATGCCCGCTTCAAGGTCTACATGATCGACGAAGTCCACATGCTCACCAATCATGCCTTCAACTCGATGCTGAAGACGCTGGAAGAGCCGCCTGAACACGTCAAGTTCATCCTCGCCACCACCGATCCGCAGAAGATCCCGGTGACGGTGCTGTCGCGCTGCCTGCAGTTCAACCTGAAGCAGATGCCGCCCGGCCATATCATCAGCCACCTGGACAATATCCTCGGCCAGGAACAGATCGAATTCGAAACTCCAGCCTTGCGCCTGCTGGCGCAGGGCGCGCACGGCTCGATGCGCGATGCGCTGTCGCTGACCGACCAGGCGATAGCCTATGCCGCCGGCAAGGTCACGCTGGAAGCAGTGCAGGGCATGCTCGGCGCGCTCGACCAGTCCTACCTGATTCGTGTGCTGGATGCGCTGGCGCAAAAAGACGGCCCCGGCCTGCTGGCGGTGGCCGACGACATGGCCAGCCGCAGCCTGTCCTACAGCGCCGCGCTGCAGGACCTGGGCACCTTGCTGCATCAGATCGCGCTGGCGCAAAACGTGCCGGCAGCGCTGGCCGACGATTTGCCGGAACGCGAAGAAATCATCCGTCTGGCCGGCCTGTTCGATGCCGAAGAAGTGCAGCTGTTTTACCAGATTGCTGTCCATGGCCGCAACGAGCTGGGCCTGGCGCCCGACGAATACGCCGGCTTTTCAATGACCTTGCTGCGCATGCTGGCTTTCCGCCCGCAAGCCGACGGCAGTACCGTGGCGCCGCCAGTTGCCAGTCGGCCGCGGCCGCAGGCTAGTGCTGCGCCGGCTGCCGCAGCGGCGCGGCCAGCTCCTGCGGTGCAAGCCGCTGCGGCGAGTGCTCCCGCTCCTGCCGCGGCACGCTTGAGCAGTCCGCCGCAAACGCTGAGCACCAGTGCGCCGGTAGCCCGTCCCGATACCACTGGCATGAGCCCCGCCAGGGCCGCGCTGGAAGCGGCACGCGCGGCAGCCTCTTCACGCAAGGGCGGCACGGCGCGTCCGGCGCCGGCGCAGCCGGTGGCCGTTGAGCCCGCGCCTGCGCCTGAGCCGATAGCGGCATCGGCAGCGCCGAAGCCGCGCCCTGCGGCGCCAGTCTACGAGCCGCAAAATTCCTCGGTGCCGCCATGGGAAGAAGAAATTCCGCTGCCGATGGATTTGCCGGATACCGAGTTTTCCAGTTCGGTGGCTGAAAAAAAAACTGAATCGTATGCGTTAGCGCCGTCGCGCCCAGTTGCCAATGGCGCCGGCAGTGCGCGTCAGGCGCCGCGTCCCGAGCCCGTCGCGCCGGCGCCTGAAGCGCCGGCCGAGCCGGTGCCGCCGCTGGTCCTGCAGCCCGACGCCAACCTCAACTGGGATGGCAACTGGCCTGTGCTGGCGGCAGGCCTGGCGGTGCGTGGTGTGGCCCACCAGCTGGCGCAGCAGAGCGAACTGATCAAGTGCGACAGCAGCGGCCCGGCTGCGCTGATTCATCTGCGGATCCCGCTCGACACCTTGCGTTCCGCCGGCAGCGTTGATAAATTGGCGGCCGCGCTGACGGAACATTTCGGCCGCACAGTGAAAGTGGAAACCGAACTCGGCAACGTGCGCCATACCGCCAACGCCCAGGCGATGGCGGCGCAGGCAGAACGGCAGCGGCAGGCGGAGCAGACCGCCCGCAACGATCCTTTCATCCAGAGCATGATGCGTGAATTCGGCGCATCGATCGTACCCGGATCGATCAAGCCGATAGGCGAGGCGAAGTAGGAGGGCGACAGCGCCTGGCCTTTGCTTTGCGAATTTATTTTTTTAACAGGAGAAGCACCATGATGAAGGGCCAACTGGCAGGGCTGATGAAACAAGCCCAGGCAATGCAGGACAACATGAAAAAGATGCAAGACCAACTGGCCTTGATCGAAGTCGAAGGCGAGTCGGGCGCAGGCCTGGTGAAGGTCGTGATGACTTGCAAGAACGCCGTCAAGCGCGTGGCGATCGACGCTTCGCTGCTGGCGGACGACAAGGACATGCTGGAAGACCTGGTGGCAGCTGCGTTCAACGATGCGGTGCGCAAGGCAGAAGCGCTGTCGGCCGAAAAGATGTCGGGCCTGACCGCCGGCATGCCAGCCGGCTTCAAACTGCCGTTCTGATCATCCCGTCACTGAGCGCTGCGTGAAAGTACCTTCCAGTCTTACCCTGCTCACCGAAGCCTTGCGTCATTTGCCCGGCGTCGGTCCGAAATCGGCGCAGCGCATGGCGTATCACTTGCTGCAGCATGACCGCGACGGCGCCGCCCTGCTGGGGCGGGCGCTGACCCAGGCGGTCGATCAGATCCACCATTGCGCGCTGTGCAACACCTTCACCGAGAACGAGATTTGCGAAACCTGTCTCGATCCCGAGCGCGATCCGAGTTTGCTGTGCGTGGTGGAGACGCCGACCGACCAGCTGATGATTGAACAGACCCTGACTTTCAAGGGCTTATACTTTGTCTTGATGGGACGCTTGTCGCCATTGGACGGCATCGGCCCCAAGGACATCCAGCTGGAAAAGCTGGTGAGCCGCGCTACCGACGGCGTCGTCAAGGAAGTGGTGCTGGCGACCAATTTCACCAACGAAGGCGAAGCCACCGCGCACTACATCAGCGAAACCATGAAAGCGCGCGGCCTGCAGGTGAGCCGCCTGGCGCGCGGCGTGCCGGTCGGCGGCGAGCTGGAATATGTGGATGCGGGCACCATCGCCCGCGCCATGCTGGACCGGCGCGCGACTTAGCCATCCGATCCGTGAAGAACGCAAAGCCCGCGAAAAAAGCACAAATCCGATCACATCGATTTCTGCTTTTTTCGCGGGCTTTTCATTTTTCAAGGATAAATTTTTAGAGATGGCTAGACAGATCGTGCCGCTCAGCTGAATTTCTGTTATTTTGCATAACTAGAGCGAAAAATATCGCCACGCATGTAAGGCCCCGTTAGGGAGTAAATTGAACATTTGTGCTGGCCGTACCTGGCGCGCTGCTGCGTTGCCCACCGCTTGCAGTGCTCGCACTGCGGCGCGTTGGGCGCCTTGCATCGCATCCAGCTACGGCCGCACAAATGCCCAACTTACTCCCTAACGGGCCCTAACTCAAAATCCCGAAAAGAATCATGAGGAGACAACATGAAATTAAGCTGGAAGCAGTTCGCAATTGCTCTTTGTTTGTTCCTGGCCGGTTATCTGACATTCAACAGCAATCTGTTTGCGCAGACGCCGGAGAAGACCAAAGTATCCATCGCGGTAGGCGGCAAGAACCTGTTTTATTATTTGCCCTTGACGATCGCCGAGCAGCTCGGCTATTTCAAGGATGAAGGCCTGGATGTACAGATTTCCGATTTCGCCGGCGGCGCCAAGGCCTTGCAGGCTCTGATCGGCGGTAGCGCCGACGTGGTTTCCGGCGCTTTCGAGCACACCATCAGCATGCAGGCCAAGAACCAGCGCATCACCGCTTTCGTGCTGCAGGGCCGGGCGCCGCAGATCGTCATGGGCGTCTCCAACAAGACCATGCCCAACTTCAAGACCATCGCCGACCTCAAGGGCAAGAAGATAGGTGTCACGGCGCCGGGTTCTTCGACCAGCATGATGTCCAATTTCGTGCTGGCCAAAGGCGGCCTCAAGCCGACTGACGTTTCCTACATCGGTGTCGGCGCTTCGGCTGGCGCCTTGTCGGCACTGCGCTCCGGTTCCATCGACGTGATCGTCAATCTCGATCCGCTGATCACCATGCTGCAGCAGGATAACGAGATCCGAATCATTTCCGACACCCGCACCCTGAAAGACACCAACACCGTATTCGGCGGCCCGATGCCGGCGGCCACCTTGTATGCTTCCGCCGATTTCATCAAGAAATATCCCAACACCACGCAGGCCCTGACCAACGCCATGGTGCGCGCGCTCAAGTGGCTGCAGAAGGCCACGCCGGCGGACGTCGCCAAGGTCGTGCCGGAAAGTTACCAGCTGGGCGACCGCGCCTTGTATCTCGACGCCTTCAACAAGATGCGCGAAGCGCTGTCGCCGGACGGCATGATCCCGGAGGAAGGTCCGAAGGTCGCATTGCATACGCTGGAAGCCTTCGATCCTGAACTGGCCGGCAAGAATATCGACCTGTCGCAGACTTACACCAATGAGTTTGTCAAGAAGGCCGACGCCAAGTACAAGTAGGGTGGGCAGATATGCCCACGCGTGATCTTCACCATCGCGCCTGCTTCGGTAGTGTGGTGGGCATATGCCCACCCTACCAGGACGGCGGGCTGTGAACGGCTTCCGTTGACCTCTTCTTCGGCTCAGGCCGTATCTCCCATGACTTCCGCATCGACCCCTGCTCTGTTCCTGGACAACATCAGCTGCACCTTCGTCTCCAAGGATGATCGTTCGCAGCGCTACACCGCGGTGGCCGACACCAGCTTGTCGATTGCGCCGGGCGAATTCGTTTCCGTGGTGGGGCCGACCGGCTGCGGCAAGTCGACCCTGCTGAATGTCGGCGCCGGCTTGCTGCAGCCTTCGACCGGCAGCGTCAAGGTATTCGGCGAACCGCTGGCCGGTATCAATCGCCGCGCCGGCTACATGTTCCAGGCAGAAGCGCTGATGCCGTGGCGCAGCGCGCTGCAAAACGTCATCGCCGGCCTGCAATACCGCGAAACCGATGAAGCCCGCGCCCGCCAGCTCGGCGAGGAATGGCTGGCGCGGGTCGGCCTGCAAGGTTTCGGCGACCGCTATCCGCATCAGCTATCTGGCGGCATGCGCAAGCGTGTGGCGCTGGCGCAGACCCTGATCCTGGATCCCGACATCATCCTGATGGATGAGCCGTTTTCCGCGCTCGATATCCAGACCCGGCAACTGATGGAAAACGAAGTGCTGGCGCTGTGGAGCGCCAAACGCAAGGCGGTGCTGTTCATCACCCACGACCTGGATGAAGCGATCGCCATGTCGGACCGGGTCGTGGTGCTGTCGGCCGGACCGGCCACCCATCCGATCGGCGAATTTGAGATCGACCTGCCGCGCCCGCGCGACGTCGCCGAAATCCGCAGCGAGCCGCGCTTCGTCGAACTGCATCAGCAGATCTGGAGCGTGCTGCGGGATGAGGTGCTGAAGGGCTACCAGCAGCAAAAGAAAGCTAGCTAACGCGATCTCTACAAATACCGTCATCCCCGCGAACGCGGGGATCCAAATTGCTGAATATGGCAGTGAACATGGATTCCCGCGTTCGCGGGAATGACCGGAGCGCGTAGCTGGGGTCGCCGAGACGGGGTCGCCGAGACGGGGTCGCCGAGACGGGGCCGACGAGGTCGGAGCCGCCCAGGCGTCGCCGGTCAGCGTCGCGACAATTTCAACGTTCAATAAAGACTGGACAGGAACATGTGGAAAGCCATCAAGCCGAATTACAAGAATCTGCGGGTCTATCAGGCGCTGGTGCTGTTGCTGTTCTTCGGCATCTGGCACCTGGCGACGCGCAATCCGCAGACGGCGTTTTTCTTTGGCGAGCCGCTCAAGGTGCTGCAGCGGGTCTGGCAATGGTTCACGGTCGGCAGCGGCAGCCTGGAGGTCGGTTTCGGCGACCATACCTGGTTTACCCTGAGCTTTCCGGCGGAAATCTATTCGCACCTGCTGGTGACCCTGACTGAAACCATGCTGGCCTTCGGCATCGGCACGGTGTTCGGCCTTGGCGTCGGCTTATGGCTGGCACTGTCGCCGTTGACCTCGGCCATCCTCGATCCCTACATCAAGGCCTCCAACGCCATGCCGCGCGTGATCCTGGCGCCGATCTTCGCCATGTGGTTCGGCCTCGGCATCTGGTCCAAGGTGGCGCTGGCGGTGACTTTGGTGTTTTTCATCGTCTTCTTCAATGTCTACCAGGGCGTGCGCGAAGTCAGCCCGGTAGTGCTGGCCAACGCCCGCATGCTGGGCGCCAACCAGCGCCAGCTGCTGCGCACGGTCTACCTGCCGTCGGCCACTTCCTGGGTGTTTTCCAGCCTGCATACTTCGGTCGGGCTGGCGTTCGTCGGCGTCATCGTCGGCGAATACCTGGGCTCGGCGCGCGGGGTCGGCTATCTGATCTTGCAGGCGGAGGGGCGTTTGACATCAACACGGTGTTCGCCGGCATCCTGGTGCTGACCGCGTTTGCTCTGGTGCTCGATACAGTGGTGGGGATGATCGAGAAGCGCTTGATGAAGTGGCAGCCAAAGAGCGGCGAAACCGAGCGTTTGTGAAAATCATTCTGCAAGACCGGCTGCCGGCTTTCAGGTAAATCTGGATCTCCGGGGCCGAACCATCCACGTTGCGAGTAGCCGCTGAACCATTGTTCTTATCATGATGGGTTCAGACATGAGTGGCAGAAGTGGTCAATTCTGCAAGTAAGTCATGACATTGGAATGACAATCATTCAAGAAAAACTCGGCGCATAATAGCTTGTTTTATAACAATTAAATACAAAAGCAATTGCGATTGCCCTCAAATCACCTATTCTCATCATGTCATAGTGATTATGTTGTCCGTTCTCCAATGTAATAAAATGCCGACCCCCAGATGAATGCCCGGCAGGGGCTTTAGATGGATCTTATGGACATGTGCGATCGCCGCCGACAGTTGAAATGCTTGCGGCGCTGAGGCCATTCCCTGGTTTTTGAGGAGAAATACATGACAAAACTCGACCTTTCGCGTCGCAGTTTTTTGAAGGCCAGCGTCGTCGCCGGCGTCTCGGTGTACGTAGCGCCCATGGGCGGCAAGGCATTCGCCGCCCTGTTTGAAGAAAAAATCCTGACGCCCATCCAGTGGGACAGCGGCAACGGTCAGGTCAAGTTTCGTATCGACGGCATTGCCAAGGTCACCGGCGCCAAAGTGTTCGCGCGCGATGTCCGCGCCCGCGACATGCCGCACTGGCCGAACCAGCAAGCCCATGCTTTCATCCTGCGCGCCACCAAGGCCGACCGCAGCTTCCTCGGCGTCGACCTCAGCCTGCTCGGCGACGATTTGAAACCGGACCGCGTGATCAGCGCCGCCGACCTGGCGCGCGACGGCATTGCCTTCCCAGCCTTCTACGGCGAAGACATGCTGCTGCCGGCCGGCAAGACCCCGGCCTACCTGGGGCACGCGGTGGCGATCCTGATCTATAACGATTTCGCCCGTTTCCGCTTCGCCAAGGACAAGCTGCAATTCAAGGATGAAGTGATCCAATACGGTCCGGTCACCGGTCCGCTGGAGCGCGATCCCTGGGGCACCTTCCGCTTCGTGCGGGTGGGCGGCGCTACTTCCGCCGACGACGATGTCTTTTCCAGCCTGAAGAATGCACCGGTATTCCCGAGCATGATGCGCAAGCACCAGCCGGTCTGGCCGGACGGCCAGGAACACGGCAAGCTGGGCGAGCAAGGCATGTTCTACGCCGCCCAGATCCAGGAACAGCTGGACCATCCGCCGGCCGACTGGCTGGTCATGGAACGCAACTACAACACGCAGTCGGTGGACACTGCGGCGCTCGAGCCGGACAACGCCAACTGCTGGTACGACGCAGCCAATCAGGCCCTGCACATGGTGGTGCCGACGCAGTCGCCGGGCGAAATCGTCGACAGCACCATCGAGATGATGAAGAAGGGGAAGTTCCCTCTGAAGAAGCTGTTCCTGCATCCTTGCTACACGGTCGGCTACGGTTCCAAGGATCACTACAATTTCCCGTTCTACGGCTTGCTGACGTCGCTGTACGCCGATGGCAAACCGGTGCGCCTGGCCAATGACCGCTATGAGCAGTTCCAGACCGCGATCAAGCGCCACGCCTTCAAGATGCATTACCGCATCGCGGTCGACCGCAAGAGCGGCCTGCTGCAATCGTTCAAGGGCGAATTCGAAGCCAACGGCGGCGGCCGCGCCAACTTCTCGCCGTCGGTGGCGATGGTGGGAGCGACGGCGGCGCAGT
Source organism: Collimonas pratensis (assembly GCF_001584185.1). Taxonomy (GTDB): domain Bacteria; phylum Pseudomonadota; class Gammaproteobacteria; order Burkholderiales; family Burkholderiaceae_D; genus Collimonas; species Collimonas pratensis. Next base: position 1,806,510 of record NZ_CP013234.1, read on the forward strand.
CGATCTATTATTTTCCGAAGAACGACCTGGCGGCAGTCGCGATTGCCAGCCGTGCGATCGACGCCGGTTCGGCGCGCGGCTACGGCACCCTGCAAAGCATGGCGGCGACCGAAATGATGATCGACGAGATGGCGGAAAAGCTGGGTCTCGACGCCATCGATTTCCGCCTCAAGAATGCACTGCGTTCCGGCATGAAGAACACCCAGGGGGCTATTCCAGCCGGCGCCATCCGCGTCGATGAAGTGCTGGAAAAGGCCAAGCTGCATCCGCTCTGGGTCAATCGCGCCAAGAAAAAAGCAGAGTACGAAATCAGCCACCCAGGCTATCGCTATGGCGTCGGCTTCGCCTGTGTGCAGAAGGATTTCGGCACCGGCGCCGAAACTTCCTTCGCCAAGGTCGAGATCAGCGCCAACGGCCAGATCCACCTGTCGCACAGCGCTGCCGAAATCGGCACCGGCATGTCGACCTCGCAGGCGATTGCTTGCGCCAAATGGCTGGGCAAGCCAGCCAATGAAGTGCGCACCTCGATCACCGACTGGAGCGATCTGCCGGTAGTCACCAGCGGCGATCCTTACATCATGAGCCAGGCCGAGCAAGACAAGCTGGCGGCCAATCCGCGTTGGTCGCCGGGATATTCTTCGCCATCGAGCGCCACCAATTCCGCCTTCTATTTCACTCACAGCACGCGCGAAGCGGCGCGGGTAGTGTTCATGCACGGCCTGTGGCCGGCGGCGATGGCAATCTGGAGCACGGGTATCGGCGGCGGCCAGGCGGCGCCGCTGGTGGTGCGGGTGGAAGATGCGCGCTGGGTCGACGGCAAGCTGTCGGCGGCCGGTCTGCAGGCGCTGCCTTACGAACAGCTGGTCAAGAAAGCCCATGAACTGGGGCTGGTGACTGGCGCCACGGTGCACGTCTTCAATCGCTGGCAATGGACCGAAGCCGATTTCGAGATTCTCGGCAATCTGGTGCGGGTGCCGCTCGACGGCCTCTCGGTACGCTACGGCGAAGGCGCCAGCAAGGCCCAGCAAGCCAAGATGAGCACCAGCGGCGGCTACGATGTGCTGAACCGCAAGAAGGTGCTGATCCCGCCAACCCAGCGCAACAACGCAGCCGTGACTTACTACAGCGCGGTTGGCACCCTGGTCGAACTGGCAGTGCATGAAGCCAGCGGCAAGGTCGAGCTGCTGACCCATCATTCGATCATGGAATGCGGCAACCAGATCTCGCCGCAACTGGTCTCCGGCCAGTTGCAGGGCGGCCTGGCGATGGGCATCGGCCATGCCTTGCACGAATATCTGCCGCTGTACGAAGACGGCCCCGGCAACGGCAGCTGGAACTTCAACCGCTACCAGCTGCCGCGCGCCAAGGATGTCGCGGTCTGGAGCCAGACCAGCGAAGTGCTGCCGCCGCTGACCGAGACCGACCCGCCCAAGGGCATCGCCGAAGTGGTGATGATCCCGGTGGTCGGCGCTATCGTCAACGGCATCGCCAACGCTATCGGCCACCGTTTCACCGATCTGCCGGTAACCCAACAAAATATTCAGGAGGCTCTGGCATGAGCATGACCATACACCCCATCACCATGCACATCAACGGCAAGCCGGTCGGCCCGGTGCCGGTGCCGGAAGGCATCATGATGATCGATTTCCTGCACGAATACCTGGACCTGACCGGCTCGCGGCTGGGCTGCGGCCAGGGCATCTGCCGTGCTTGCGTGGTCATCCTGGACAAGCCGGACGGCAGTAGCGAAGAAGTGCGTTCCTGCATCACTGGCGCGCATTTTTTCGAGGGCAAGAAAGTCCGTACCATTGAAGGCCACGCCCAGCGCAACGAGCAGGGCGAAGTAGTGGCGCTGTCACCGATCCAGCAGAAATTCCTGGAGCATTACAGCTTCCAGTGCGGCTATTGCACGCCAGGTTTTGTCAATGCCGCTACAGTCCTGGTGGAAAAACTCAAGCGCCAGCCGGTGACCAAAGCCCAGCTCGACGACACCATCACTGAAGGTCTGAACGACCACATCTGCCGTTGCACCGGCTACGTGCGCTACTTCGAAGCGGTCAAGGAAGTGGTGCTGAGCACGCCGGGACTGGTGAAGGACGCCAAGTGATGATCCAGTCTAAATATCTTCGCAGAGCCTTGGCTGGCCTGGCGCTGCCAGTACTGGCAGCAACCCTGCTGGCCGCCTGCGATAGCGGCAGCAGCAGCTCGGCTGCGGCATCCGCCCAGGGCGCTGGCCAGAGTCAGGCGAAACCCGGCAGCGCCGACCAGATTGCCCTTGGCCGTTACCTGGCCAAGGCTGCCGATTGCGCTGCCTGCCACACCACGGCCACCGGCGCGCCGTTCGCCGGCGGTGTCGAGCTGGCTTCTCCGTTCGGCAAGTTCTACGGCTCCAACATCACGCCCGACAAGGAACACGGCATCGGCAAGTGGAACGCCGACCAGTTCTACAAGGCGCTGCACGATGGCGTTACCCCGGACAAACATCTGTATCCGGCCATGCCGTATACCTCCTATCGTTCGATGACGCGCGCCGACACCGACGCGATCTACGCCTACCTGATGCAGCAGAAGCCGGTCGCCGTGCCAACCCGTGCTGCGGACCTCAGCTTCCCGTACAACATGCGCTTCGGCATGATGTTCTGGAATGTGCCTTTCCTGAAGAATCAGTTGACCGATGCCTCCAGCGGCAAGTCGGCCATGTGGCTGCGCGGCCAATACCTGAGCAACGCGCTCGGCCATTGCGCCGAGTGCCACACGCCGCGCGGCGCCTTCGGCCAGCTGGACCTGTCGAAATCGCTGACCGGCGCGGCATTGGGGCGGGTGGCAGCGCCGAACATCACGCCGGCCGGCCTGGCGGCGGTGGGCTGGACGGCGGCAGACTTGCAGACCTTCTTCGCCACCGGTATCGCGCCTCAGGGTTCGGCTTATGGCGAAATGTTCCCGGTGGTGCATCTGAGCACGCAGTACCTGAGCAAGGATGACCTCACCGCAGTGACGACTTACCTGATGGGCGACCAGCCATTGCCGCCGCAGCCCGTCAAGACCATCAATGCGGACGCTATGGAACTGGATGCCGGCAAGCGCCTGTACACCGCGGTGTGCGCCGGCTGCCATGGCTTCCAGGGCGACGGCAAGCCGCACGTGGCGGTAGCGATGAAGGGCAATTCGACGGTGCGCAACGCCGATCCGCATAACCTGATCGTCGCCATGCTGGATGGGATCGAAGCGCAGAAATTTCCCGGCACCGAAAGCCTGCAGGACATGCCTGGCTTTGCCGGCCAGCTGAACGACAAGGAACTGGCGCAGCTGTCCAATTTCCTGCGCGCGACCTGGGGCGGCCAGCCGGCCAGCATCACTGCCGATCAGGTCAAAGCTTTGAGAATGACAACTGCGGCACATTGACCGGGTAGGGTGGGCACTTGTGCCCACGCGAAATCACGACAACTGAAGTTCACGCGTGGGCACGGGTGCCCACCCTACCGGCCGGCAGTTCGACAGGATCCACCGCGCAAGCGGTCGATCCTGTTTTTCATTACACTGGTGATAATTAAAAAAGGAACAAGCCGACATGAACGCAGTCGACTATCAAGTACTGAAAAGCGCCGCCGCCTGGCTGGAGCAGGGCAAACGGGTCGCCATGGTGACCGTGGTGCGCAACTGGGGCTCGGCGCCGCGACCGCTAGGTTCGCTGTTTGCGATAAGCGATGCCGGCGATTTCACCGGTTCTGTTTCGGGCGGCTGCATTGAAGACGACCTGATGCAGCGCTTCGCCGCCGCCTTCCCGGAAAAAATCGAGCTGGTACGTTACGGCATCAGCGCCGAGCAGATGCGCCGCTTCGGCCTGCCTTGCGGCGGCACGCTGGAACTGGTGATCGAGCCGCTCGGCTCGGCCGCTGCGCTGACCCCCTTGCTGGAGGCCGTCAGCGGTGGCCACCTTGTGCTGCGTCGCCTCGACCTGCGCAGCGGTTTGGCTACGGTGGAAGCGAGCGATGCCGATTTTGCGCTGCGTTTCGATGAAGAAGAACTGTTGCAGGTGTTCGGTCCGCGCTGGCGTCTGCTGATCATCGGCGCCGGCCAGGTCTCGGAATATCTGGCGCAGATGGCGCCGGCGCTGGATTTCTCGGTCTACCTGAACGATCCGCGCGAAGAACAGCGCCGCAACTGGCAAGCTGACGGTGTCACCTGGCTGGACGGCATGCCGGACGATGTCGTGCTGGCCTTCAAACCGGACCGCCGCACCGTCATCGTCACCCTTAGCCACGATCCGAAAGTGGATGACATGGCGCTGATGGAAGCGCTCAAGACCGACGCCTTCTATATCGGCGCGATCGGCTCGATGGCTAGCACTGAAGCGCGCAAGGAACGCTTGCTGACGCTGGACCTGAGCAGTGAACAGATCGCGCGCCTGCATGCGCCTATCGGCCTGCAGATCTGGAGCCGCTCGCCGGCTGAAATTGCGGTGTCGGTGCTGGCCGAGCTGGTGTTGCTGCGCAACCGCGGCAGCGTGGCCTCGTCGCCTTCCAGCTGCGCCATCGGCGCCAATGATGTGCGGATGGTCGAACGACCTTGAAGCGCCGAGGCAGCTCGCTTCCGAGCGTATAAACATACAGCAAGACAGGAAACCAATGAAAATGACCGACATCCCTTTCGGCACCACCGATTGGGCCAGCATTGAACGCACTGAACACAAGGGCGAAAGCGGGATGGCCTATTGGCGCACCCGCAATTTCGGCGCCATCCGGGTACGCATGGTTGAATATACGCCGGGCTACCTGGCCGACCACTGGTGCAGCAAGGGCCATGTGCTGTTCTGCCTGGAAGGCGAGCTGGAGACAGAACTCGAGGACGGCCGCAAGTTCTTGCTGAAGCCGGGCATGAGCTACCAGGTAGCGGACGGGGCCGAGCCGCACCGCTCGTTTACCGCGCTTGGCGCCACCCTTTTCGTGGTGGATTGAGGCTCGGATATTGCAGTGCATCCTTTACTGTAGCGCCGAAGCTGCTAGTATGAAACTAGACGATCCGCAATAAACCAGGACATCGGCGGCTGGCTCGCCGCCGATGCCAGAATCGTCAAAAGGCCAGGCGAGCAGACAGGAGTCCAGTCATGGATTTCACGCTAGATCAGGAGCGGCCGACCAGGAAACTGGTCGGCGTCAGCGTAGTCGTCTTGATGCATATCGCGGTCGTCTATGCGCTGGTGACAGGTCTGGCCCGCAAAGTCGTGGAGGTCGTCCAGGAGCCGGTGATCACCAAGATCATCGCTGAAATCAAGCCGCCACCACCACCTCCGCCGCCGCCCGAAAAACCGGCGCCGCCGCCGCCAAAATCCGCCGCGCCGCCACCGCCCTATGTGCCGCCGCCTGAAGTCAAGGTAACGCCACCGCCACAAGAAAATACGATTGCCGCCGTCACCAACGTCAAGCCGCCGACCAACGAGCTGCCGACCGCCGTCGCGCAGCCTGCCCCCGCGGCGGTTGCGGCTGCGCCCGCTGGGCCGGCGCATACCAGCGCGCGCGTGACAGGAAATTGCGAAAAGCCGGAATATCCCAGGACCTCGCTGCGCAACGAAGAACAGGGGACAGTGAATGTGAAACTGGTCATCAGCGCCGACGGCAGCGTGGCCGACGCCTCGATCGAGAAGAGCAGCGGTTTCAAGGACCTGGACCGCGCCACTTTGAAAGCCTGGAGCCTCTGCCATTTCGTCCCGGCCATGGCGGATGGCCAGCCGGTGCAGTCGGTAACCCGCATGCAGTATGTCTGGAAACTGGAGTGAGGCTGCAGGATCAGGCGGCAAGCGCCTGGCTTGCCCTTGCTGTTCTTATTTGTCCGCCGGCAGCTGATCGCGATACAGGTCCCAGTGATCGCTCAGTTCGCGCGTCACACGGCTGCCGACCTTGAAGGCTGCTTCCAGCGAGGGCAGGTAGGCGGAATAACTGCCTTCGTGCTCGGCCGCCAGGCTGGCCGCGGCGCTCTTGCCGGGATACGGCATGGTGTAGTTGCTGGCAGTGCGCAGCACCAGCAGGCGGTTGAGGTCGGCGCGGCCGGCTTTGCTGAGGAAGGTCAGCGCCTGCGCGGTGCCGGTTTCTTCCATCGCCGAGGTGGCGAAGCTGCCCTGGCCATGGGTCCAATAGTCCACCCATTTTTCCGCCCATGCATTCATCAGCTTGCCGTGCCAGAAAGTCTGGCCGGCCAGCTGGTCGCCCTTGATCACTTTCGGCGGTTGTTGCGCTGCCGGGTAGCCTGTATAGCGGCTGCGCAGTTGCCGCAGATCGGCATCATCCGCCAGCGGCGTGTCCTTGGTCAGCTGGTAGGCCCAGTTGCTCAGGCCCGGATTGAGGTGATATACCGCACCTTCATTATCGGCCGGCACCGGCTGCTGGAACGGCCGCGCCGAGCGCAGCGGGATTTTGCCGGTGGACCAGCCCTTGGGAATTTCGCGGGCGTCGATTTCATGCGACAGGTCGCCATCCACCAGCCATTCGGCCCAGGCCGCGGAACCGGCCGACATGGTGTCGGGATTGGCGCCGGCGATGCCGGCCACCAGCCAGTAAGCCTTGCTCAGGTCGAAGCGCGGGTCCATGCCGAGCGCCATGATGCTGGCCGATGAGCGCGCCGTGCCGATGCCGGTGACGATGCCCAGCACCCCTTGCTCCGGGTTGTAGCGCAGGTTACGGTAACCCTGCGGGAAGGCGATGGTTTGCGGCAGCGGCAGGCGTTCCACCCAGGTCTGGAATTCGCCGGGCTGGTCGCCGCTGTCTGCGCCGATTTCAAACATCGTCACCACCACCACCTTGATCGGGATCGGCGCCGCCGGCGTGGCAAGCACCGGGCTTGGCGCGGGTGCCTGAGTTGCCGCTTGCGACTGCGCGGCGAGGCCGCCAAGAGCCAGGGCGAGGGTAAGGAGCTGGAAGCGGTTCATCAACAAGACCTTTATATGAAGCGTGGGAGAAAACGTGGCGGGCGGCGCCGGAAACGCAATGCAACGCATGATTTTATCTTTTTGCCATCGTTTTGAGGCGAAATTGAAGCGGCCTGATTTGAATTTACATGCGGCACAGTGCGCTCTGTCCAGTCCTTTTGTCATTGGCTGTTTTCACGGATACCACAGTTACAAAATTGAATGTAAATCAATGTCTGTATTTATAAAACTGGTAAGTATAATTGCCCCGCGGTATTTTTTGTCCCGCTAACCAACGCCAGCCAAAGACCAAGGAAAACTGTCATGCCATTTCTTCCCCTGAATCGGGACCTGAAACGACTGCGTCGCCAAGCCAGCCTGCTATGTATCATGAGCCTCAGCCTGTTAGCCACCGGCTGCATGTCGCTCAAACAATACGTCGATCCGACCCTGCCCAAAGTCACGGTCGCAGACTTGAAGCAACCTGAAACACGGCAGAGCGTCCAGGTATTCTTCGAATACCAGACAAAAGGGGCAACTAACGCCAAGGCGACCGAAGAAGTACGTCCGATGCTCCTGACTACCCTGAAAAAATCCAATATGTTCAGCGATGTCGTGATGGCGCCCGCCACCGCCGACCGCAAGCTGTTTGTCACCATCAATAACGTTCCGGTGACCAAGAATCCTGCTGGCAAGGGTTTCGCGACCGGTTTGACACTGGGCCTTGCGGGCACCACGGTCACCGATGGTTTCCTGATGGACGCTGCTTATGATGTCCCGGGCCAGGCTGAGGTGAAACATAGCTATCAGCATGCCTTGCACTCGACCATCGGTAATGCCGATGGCCCGGCCAACCTGACGCCGGTGGCAAAGGGACAGGCCATGCCGCAGATTGTGGATGGCATGGTGCTGAATCTGTTGAATGACATGAGCCGCGCAGGAGAATTGAATTGAACGCAATGATCAACTCAACTTCAAGCATGACACTGATTCGTCGCCTGGCCGTGGCCGGCATGGCTGCGGTATTGCTGGCGCTGACCGGCTGCGCCGCGGTGGCGCCAAACTATCAGCCTACCAATGACAACGCGCATACCTTGCAGGCACTCCCCGACGGCAAGGTGGCCGTGGGCCAGTTCACGGCCAAAGACAAGTCGCTGGAAAGCCTGGTTATACGCGCCGGCACCTACAGCTCGCCCTATAACGGTTCGTACGCCGAGTACCTGAAAGCGGCGTTGCGCGCAGAGCTGGAAGGAGCCGGCAAGCTTGATGCGGCTTCCCCGGTAGTCATCAGCGGGCAGCTGCTGGAAAACTCGGTGGATGGTGCATTGTTTGACGTTGGCACCGCCAGAGTCAGCGCCCGTTTCGTGGTGATGCAAGGCGGCGCCAAGACCTTCGACAAGGTCGTGGTAGGCGCCAGCCAGTGGGAGTCTTCCGTTATCGGGGCGATTGCGATACCGGCCGCGCGCCGCAACTATGTCGATACGGTACATAAGCTGCTGGCTAACCTGTTTGCCGACAAAGACTTCCAGGCAGCCCTGCGTGGCGGCAGCAGTGTCGTCAGCGCAGTGACTCCTCCCGTCGTTACCAGCCGTCGTTTCGTCCCGGCCGCCGCTACACCCAACGCCGTTCCAGCGGTAGCTGGCCGCGGTGTTATTGCTGCGGCCGCGCCAGCCAGTGTCGCGCGCGATTCCCAGCCAAGCCTGGTGCCTGGCAGCTGTACAGCACCTGAGTATCCGCGGGCTTCGCTACGCAATGAGGAGCAGGGTACGGTCATTGCCAAGCTGGTGATAGGCAGCAACGGCCATGTGACGGATATTGCGATTGAGAAGAGCAGCGGTTTTACCGCCCTGGACAAGGCGACTGTGCAAGCATGGAGCATCTGCCAGTTTAATCCGGCGCTGCGCGATGGCGCGCCGCTGCAGTCGGAGACGAGAATGCAGTACGTCTGGAGGCTTGACGGCGCAGCACAGGTGCAAACGCAGTCGGTTGCGGCGCCAGCCACCAAGTCAGCCTCAACCGAAACCTGGCATTAAGAACAGGCATCGCGGGCTGCCGCCCAGGATCTATTCCTTGATCTTGCCGGCAGCTTGGGAAATCCTGTCGCGCACCACGCGGATCGCCTGCTTGAGCGTGTACACATCCTGGAAATAACGCTGCGGAATCCGGATCTGGCTGGCGTTGGCGTCAATGTTTTCGATATCCTCGCGCCACTGCGCAATCTGCTCCGGGCTCGGCTGCTTGCTTTGCCAGATCTCGTCTTCCAGCGACTTGATCTCCCGGTACCACACCACCAGGCGGTTTTTCATGCGCGCTTCGACCATGCGCGGCAAGGCCTGCAGCAGGCCGAACAGCAAGGCCATGAAGGGCAGCAGGATCAGCAGGCGCCGCTCGATGAAGCTGGCCAGCCAGAACGGCAGGTAGCGTTGCAGGAAAGGGCGGCCGGATTTGAAGTAGCGCGTGCTCTCATCTGAAATCGGGAAGTCGTCCGTGTTCAGGTTGGGGAACACGCCACGCGGCGTGAAGTAGTCTTCGCGCGCATGCGCGGCATTGGCCGCTTCCAGCAGTAAGTAGGTCAGCGCAGGATGCAGCGTGTCCTTGGAGACCAGCAGTGCGGTCGCCGCCAGCATGGTCACATCGGCTTGCGGCAAGTCGTTGGCGACGCTGGTCGAGGCGCGCGGGAAAACGATCTTGGACAGCGACGGGAACTTCAATACCAGGGCATCGGCCTGCGCGAAGCTCATCAGCTTGAGGTCGCTGTTGAGCAGCGTCTGCTGCATGGCTGCATCCGGGCGGCCGATGAAGAAGGCGGCGTCCAGCTGGCCGCTTTCCAGGCTTTGATACGCTTTGTAGGCATCCATTTCCAGCAGGCTGGCGTTATCGGCGCTGATGCCGCTGTGGCCCAGCAGCACCCGTGACACCGTCAGCAAGCCGCTGCCGGGAACGCCGATCGAAATCCGCTTGCCGCGCAGCTGCGCCAGCCGGTTGATGACGACGTCGCCGCGATAAAACACCCAGATCGGTTCGTACGACACGGCGGCAATGGTTTGCAGCTGGTCGTCCGGCGATGGCGTAGTGGTGCCGGACTGGATGAAGCCGACCTCGTATTCGCTGTCGGGATCCTTCAGCCGCTGATAGTTTTCGACCGAGCCGGAAGAACTGCGGATGTCGAGGGTAATCCCTTCGCGCTTGAGCAGCGGCGCGTAACGTGCGGCAAAACCGGCATAGATGCCTTTGTCGGCGCCGGTAGTGATCACGATGGTGCGCTGAATCGCAGGCTTGAGGATAGCCGCCAAGCCCCAGCCCAGTACGGCCAGCAGGACGGCCCCGCTGAAGATGAGGAAGCGCAGCCGGCGCGCCGTCATCGGTGGTTTATGGATACGGTGCAGCGCTGGATTGTGTCTTGGCATGGGCTATGGAAGGCGCTTGGTTGGGCAACTCGGAAACCAGACTGCAACGGGGAAGCTGGTTGCAGCTCCCGCACGATTACACCTTTTTGACAAACTCCGATTTCAGGCTCATGGCGCCGAAGCCGTCGATCTTGCAGTCGATGTCGTGATCGCTGTCGACCAGGCGGATGTTTTTCACCTTGGTGCCGACCTTGACCACGCCGCCCGAACCTTTCAGCTTCAGATCCTTGATGACGGTGACGGTGTCGCCGTCCTGCAGGATATTGCCGACAGCATCGCGGTAAACCTTGGCGCCGTCGCCGGCATCGGCTGCCGCCTGCTGCGGCCATTCATGGGCGCACTCAGGGCAGATGTAGAGGCCGCCGTCTTCATAGGTGAATTCGGAATTGCATTTGGGGCAGGCTGGCAGAGCGTTCATGTTCTTGTCTTTCGGGATAAGGCTGGTGCCGTAAAAAAGAGGCAGTATACAACCAGCCGCCGCGCTTGCCGGCTTTTCCACCTGTGGCCGTGCTTACCCGCAGTATCGCGGAAAATGCCGTTGATTGCTGCCATGATCCTGTACGGCGGCCGTCTGCGTTCCTGTCTAAGCGGGCATTATCCTTGACAGATCGGATATGAGAGGTAGGGTGGGCACGCTTTTGTGCCCACGCTGTAGCGCTATCCGCGTGGGCACAAAAGCGTGCCCACCCTACATGTCAATATTTTTGCACCCATAGAAAAGTCTGATGAACCACCCGGAATAGATCCATGCCTGGCAATACCGAATCTGCATTTCCGGAAACATCGTCGATTCCTATAGTGACGGCCCGCCAAGGCAGGTTCCGGGCTATGCGAGCCTTCATCGCATGGTGTCTCTTTTACTTGCCGAGCAGGTGCCTGCTGCTGGGCGCGTGCTGGTTTTGGGAGCCGGCGGCGGCCAGGAAATCAAGGCGCTGGCGGATGCGCATCCAGAGTGGTCATTCGATGGCATCGATCCTTCGGCCGACATGCTGCGCTTGGCCAAACGCGTGATTAGCCCGCACGAGGCGAGAGTGCGTTTGCATGAAGACTACATTGGTAATGCAAGAGGTCGATCGGACTAACGTTGACTACCGAAGCCGCGATTGGACCCCGGACTGGAATGTACCTCCCGGTGGCAATCCGTGCTCTAGCCAAGCACGAATTTGCAAATCTCGCTCGAATACTCTCGGAGAAACGCCTGCTTGTTGGGTAGCGGCTCCGTTGCGTGTGGCGGAAGGATATCCATAAACGAGAAGTGGTCGGCTCCTTCCGTGACACGGACATCCACAGTGTTCCAATCGCGCATGGCACGCGCCAGCCATTCGGTTTGGGCCGGAGGGGTGATACTATCCGCTGAACCCACCCACGCCAAAACTGGAATTCGCACCGCATCAAGTGCTGCCGGAGCCTGGAAGAATCCGGTTGGCGGCGCCAAGAGGGCCAGACGCGCCAGGCGGCTGTCCGGTGCGATGCTGACGCGCAGGCCGAGCCTTAGCCACATTTGAGCTCCCGCCATGGCGACGAGGGTGGTTGCACCAATCGAATGCCCCACTCCTATCGCTTTTGCGGTGGGTTCAACGAATGCGTCGAGTGTCAGGGAAAGGCGTCTTGCCCGCAGGGTCAGCTCTTCCTCTCCTGGAGTAGTCGAAGCAAGCCGCTCGAAATGTGGTGCGACGACCATGCAACCAGACCCAAGCAAGGCGTCCAGGAGCGTAGAGTGACGTTCTGGCTGACCACCCGCTCCCACTGCGAAAAGAACCACCGGAGAACCTGTGGCGGCTTCGCGCACCGAGACCTGGAATGAATCAACCCCGTCTTGCAGCGTCTGCATCAACATGAGAAATTGCTCCTCGTGGCAGGTGATTTCGAGAGGGATTTGTGCGATGTGTCGGCCGCTGGACCTGCGCGTGATGCTTCCCTATGAACGTCGCTAATATCCGTGTGTAAACTCGGCATTTTGCCATACTGGAGCCAAGAGGATACCCGGGCGCACCGTCAGCCGGTAGCATACTACGATGACGTCCAGATATCACCAAGAAAAGGCCTTGACGGAGAGGGGAGAGCTTATCGTGCACGCTCCAAGGCAACCTTGACGCCAAGACCAACAAGCGCGGCACCGGAAAGCTGCTGAAAGCGCTGGAAAAACTTTGGCTTGGCCAGAAGCCAATGCCGTGCACGACCGCCAAGCGCGGCGGTGCAGAGATTTACCGCGGTGCCCGATGCAATCGAGACCAGGCCAAGAATGGCTGCCTGTAGCCCAGGATTGCCCAGGGACGGATTGATGAACTGAGGCAGGATGGCGAGAAAGAAGAGAGCTACCTTTGGGTTCAACAGATTGGAAACAGCACCCTGTGCAAAAGGAGATACCCGGCGGTTCCTGGACGGTTCCGCGGTGACAGAAGCAGGGCTGCGCAGCATTTGCCAACCAAGCCAGCAGAGGTAGATCGCCCCGATAGTCTTTACAACCACGAATGCCGTAGGCACTGACGCCAGAAACGCAGTGATTCCAAAGGTTGCGGCCCCGGCATGCACTAACGCCGCGCATGCGATGCCGGCACAGACCTGTGCGCCGGCCGATGCGCCCCGTGAGACTGAATTAGACAGGATGCAGATGACGTCGGGCCCTGGAATCAGGGCGAAGCTCATATTGAGTAGCGTGAAAGCCAGGAGGGTGGGGAGTTCGATCATCTTGAGCCCTAAGGTGATTTAAAGTGCATTTTGCAAAATCAACCGCCGCCCCAAAATTTGGCGGCGAATTCTTGTTCTCTGAAAAACCTGATGAGAAGCGACGCTCATCATCTAAGCGCGTCAACGGTTCCGCCAGCGCTGATCGACGCGGCACATTCAATGCTTAAGATGACTCAACGACAGTTCCCTGATGGTAGATAATATTCCATCCTGCTGAAGTGCGTCGCCAAAGCGTAGCGCGACGGGTGATTCTGGAGTCTTGCAGCAAGGTGTAAGTCAACAGATAGGTATCAGGCGCAATTTCCTGGCAGAAGAAGTCTCGCGTTTCCCAATTTTCCTCGATTGACCTGGCATATCGGTCTTCGAGAATGTCAAGGACGTGTGCTCGACTGTAATGGCGTCCGGACGCGCCGACCTCCCAAAACTCAGCATCCATCATCAACGCGAAGTCGGCCCGAGTTGTTCCATGTTCAGGCCGATGGAAGATCGGCTCTCGGGCCGATAATTCCTCTTGCACGTTCATCAGCCGCATTTCCGTGATTCGAGTGGGTTCCATATGATTATCCGCCGGCAATCAGCGCCATCATTTCAGGATAATTGTAAATCGCACTTTGTGCTGGAGGGTGGAAGGCGGCAGCGACCATCGCTTGGGCAATCTGCGTCGTCCGGATAGAGTGAAACTTCGCCGGCGTTAGCGGCGCAAAGAGCGGTAGGATAGCTGAGAGTAGCCATGGAGTATGCTGAGAGCCGATAATCATGGCCGGACGAAAGATGCTCACCACGGCCGGACCTTGACTCCTGACGGCTGCTTCAGCCTCGCCTTTGACGCGAGAATAACGCGCCATTCCCGCCGCGCCAGAGCCAGTAGTTTTGGCCTTTATGTCGGCACCCATTGCCGACATAAAGGCCAGATGCTGAACTTTTCCTGACGCCTTCAGGCCTCGGGCAAATGCCGCATTGAGATCGACATCGACGGCGCGGTGCTCTTCCAATGAAAGTTTGGCAGTGCCGGCTCCGACTCCCAACACACTGAACCCAAGCACATCGCCGTCAATCTCGCGCAGTGCGTCGACGACAGCCTGACTAAATTTGTTTGGCGCCATATCCGGGACCAACCGCTCTTCCACCTGCGCGCCTAACTGCAGACCGAGCGGCCGCCGCGTCATGACAAGAATCCGGCTGAAACCGCCGCAGCGCACTATTTCGGCGAGGAGGGCTTGTCCAACCGAGCCAGACGCCCCCAAAATAACTGCGGTTCTACCAGTCATATTTTCTCCAATTGAAAGGTGTACGTCTTATAGCAATATTTAACTCGCCGCCTTACGGCAACGCCTGGGACCGATATCGGCTCGTTACGAAAGCTGACGCTAACTCCAATATCAAGTCATCTGCTTGCAGATGGTAGGCTATGGCCAGATGTTGAAGACTAGTATCACCATACCGACTGCGCTAAGTAACCCAAGCGCGGATACATGCTGATAGTCGGCGCAATCGGCTCTTTTGGGATTGATTCTCCGTGGGTAGCGGCCAAATGTCGCAATCTTGATAAGCAAATATCCGAACCAAAAGAAAATGAAACTAAAAAGTAAATGCCTAAAAGCCGCTGAGGCAAAGCCAAAAAATGTTTCCATGCAGTAGAGTCTCCACAACACGCGCTATCGAAATCGATTAAATTGCTATCAGTTCTCAGCGCCTTTCCATGATAGTCAGATAAAGCAAACAAGCGATCACTGCGATGTTCTTCGTAATTGGCCCAAACGGGTGGATCAAGAAGGCCGGCAAGCCAATGGCGATGGCGGCAGAATAAGCGACGATTACCACGCACTGCACTTGCCAAAGCCATCGGCTGGCGAGGAACAACGTAGCCAAACCGAGGCCAAAATCGAGCAAACATGCTGTCGAGAATATCTTTTCCGTCTGGTAGGTGAGTCCTAGCGTGCGTAGCCACTCCAGCGATGCGGCATGGGGATAAAAAAAACAGGAAGTAATCGCCGTCCATATCCAGATAAAGGCGATTCCAATGCGCATGATCCAATAGAGCCGATGCAGTTTTATCTCAAAATCATCTTGATTCATAAATTTACTGTATTCAAAACGTCGGTTTGAAGACCATGAGCCAGTACACGCCAAGTAGTGCAATGAAAGCCGGCACGCCAAGCCAGAACCAGATCCTGGCATAGCGCCAGTATTGCCCTGGTAACGGCGTATTTCCCTGGTCTGCAACTCTTGCAAGGTTACGCATTTTTATCTGTAACGCTACTACCGGCAACCAGCAGAAACCGGCAAACAGATACAGCAACAACGCGTAGGATAGCCAGCCGCTCGATAGCGGATATCCTGCTAGATAGACAAGAATCAAGCCGGTGACAGGCTGCAATATCACGGCCGGTGTTGTGAAAATCCAGTCAGCCATCACCGTGCGCTCGGTGACGATCCGGATTGCGCGCACATCACCGCTGCGATCTGTGATCCATTTAAAGAAGGCGATGCCGATCCCGGTACCGAACAAGACATTGGCGCTCAGAATATGCAGCCATTTGAGCAGGAGATAGGTGTTCAAGCGGCCACCTCGTGAACATCCAGTCCATCCAGCGCCCCAAGATAATCATCTACGCTGGTAATCCCCCCATTTTTAAGCAAAGTTAAAAGTAGAGGCTAAGCCGCAAGGGCCAATTTCTGCTTCGGGGTGATGCCGCCGAGCGCCATGTTCGGGCGTTCGTGATTGTAAGTCCAGAGCCATTTCGTCGCAAATTCCTGAACCTCCTCGACGGATTCGAACAGGTAATGTGCGAGCCAGTCATAGCGAACCGTTCTGTTGTAGCGCTCGATATAAGCATTCTGTTGTGGCTGTCCTGGTTGAATAAAACTGATTTGGATGCCGTGCTTTTCCGCCCACGCGGCCAGTGTCGAACTGATGTATTCGGGCCCGTTGTCACAGCGGATCGTCGTCGGCTTTCCCCGCCATTCGATAATTTGGTCAAGCGACCGAACGACGCGGGCTGCCGGCAGGGAGAAATCGACGTCAATGCCTAAGCCTTCACGATTAAAATCGTCAATGACGTTGAACAGGCGGATGCTACGCCCATCCGACAATTGATCGTGCATGAAGTCCATGGACCAGACGTCGTTGATCGACGTTGGTACCGACAACGGTTCAGGCTTTGCTCTGGTAAGCCGCTTTTTTGGTTTGATTCGCAAATTCAACTCTAGCTCTCGATATATCCGATAGACGCGCTTGTGGTTCCAGCCGAATCCTTTGACATTGCGCAGATACAGGAAGCAAAGGCCGAAGCCCCAGTTTCGCTGGTTCGCGGTCAGCCGGATTAACCAGTCCGCGACACGCTCGTTATCTTCCGATAGCTTTGCCTTGTAGCGATAGCAGGTCTGGCTGATCGCGAAAGTCGCGCATGCGCTGCTGACGCTGATTCCATGCGCTCGGACTGCCGTTTGTGCCATCTCACGTCGGTGAGATGGCTTCACCACTTTTTTTGCATCGCCTCCGAAATGATCTCGGCCTTCAGCTTCTCTTCGGCGTACATCTTCTTGAGTCGACGGTTCTCATCTTCCAACTCTTTCATCCGCGTCATCATCGACGCGTCCATGCCACCGTATTTGCTCCGCCACTTGTAGAACGAGGCCGAACTCATCCCATGCTCACGACAAAGCTCCGGAACTGGCGTGCCGGCCTCGGCCTGCTTCAAGATGTTGATGATCTGACTTTCGGTAAAGCGTGATGTCTTCATGTAAAACTTCCTCAAAATCGCATTTAAGAAAATTCTACTTTTAACTGATACTTTTTTGTGGGCGGATTACCCGCTGAGCATGCCCATGCATGGTTGAGCGCCTAGGGGCAAGCTCGTTCCGTCGGCGAGTTTTATCGCCAAAGCGATCGCTGCACCGCACGGAATGTGAGGGCCGTGATTGCTTCCCGCAATCAAATGCCAAGTCAGGGTTTGCGGTGTCCCGTCCATATCTTCGCCTTCCATGGTGACGAACATGCCGCCTTTGTCGCTGACAAATGGCTCAAGCCATTGGCTGATTTTATGCAACGGCGCGACGAAAGGAACGATGCTAGGAAGCAGCCCGAGGCGGACCAGCTGCGATGCCGCCGCGACGAAAAGATGTCCGAGAGTGCTGGCAAAACCGGCATGAAAGCTGACGCTCGTGACCTGTGGGTAGCGTTTTGGAAAAAGAATCAGATCCGGTACGTCGCAGCTGCCTAACAAGCGAGCGCCGACCGGCGAAGGAAATTGATGGCGCTGCGTATCTAGCCATCCTCTTACCGGAACCCAGTTACCCGCATGTAGACGGAGAAACGGCTTTCCGCAGTAGCCGAACACCCCTCGCATGGTAGCAACTCCAGGTGCCCGCGCTCCCGATCCGATGCCATGGCGTATCGATGTCAGCCGGCTGAATCTGCCCAGGTAGCGATCCACCACTGCGGAGGAAAGCGCCGGCAAAGAACTGGCGCCGCTGGTGACCAGCAAGCCGCGCTGCCGGGCAGCTTGATCAAGCTCGACAATTCCAGCAACAAAGTCGCGGCCGTCGGCCAGGTCGATGTAATTGGCGCCTGCCGCTATAGCCGCGCGAGCCACAGCGTAATCTTGTCCTTGAAATGGCCCCGCGGTATGAATGATGGTATCGATCTTGAGCGCCAAAAGCTGTTGCGCAAGGTCTGCGGAGTTGGCGTCGATAGGTAGACCCTGCGAGACATCCAGACCCAGTCGTTGCGCCATCGCCTGCGCTTGTCCGGCGTTGCGGCCGCCGATGAGAAGACGGATATTTTCTCTCTTGGACAAGGCCTGACAAATGCGGCCGCCAAAAAAACCGTAGCCGCCGAGAACAAGAATAGTGTGCATGTTTGCTTTTATTTTTTGCGTATGAGAATGAACTTGCCTATCCAGCAGTTCCGCCAGGGGTAAAAATTCAGAAAGCCTCGGACCAATTAAGGTACGAGGCTTCCAATGGCTTCATTTTTGGGTACGGGGCTTCTGGAAAAACTATGCGCGATTTTTCCGCACACTGGATGTCATTTTTTTTGCACTGCCCAGTTGCCGTCAGCCGTCTTGCAAGCTGGTATCGACAAAGTCTGATCCTGGGCTTTTGCATGAAGCGCGATATGTATTTTGCGACAAGTCTTGGCATCCGTCTTGACTGTGTCCGTCGCGCTCAACTCAGCCTGAATAGCGACAGAATTACCTAGACCTTCATTGGACCATTGCTGCGTCTCGCCATCCCCCTTGTTGCTCAGAACGCCATCGATAGCTGCAACCAGCGACGTCTTGTCCTTTGGCTTCAAATAGGTCATCGGCGTGTCGTTCAAGAACCGCAGGTTGGCCGCATGAGAGGCGGTAATTAAGCCAGCAGCTAAAACGATACTCACTAAAAACGGCAGTTGCTTACGCATTTTTACTCCTCCATATGGCACATTTGGCAATGAATTATTACACATAATTCATCATGGCGATAACAATCAAAATTTACCTGTGACCACAATCCTGACGTATTTATAGCTGCAAAGTAGCTGGCAAAGCCGGGGCCTGTCGACTCGACTTAGGCTACAGCCGTTGCTTGTAGCGCGGCCTTGTTACGCATCCTTCCAGGCCCGGTCAAACCGCCAGCTGTTTCACGCTGTCCTGACCGAACAGTTCAATCAGCCCGTCCGCCACCGCCCGTATGCGCGGCGAGCGGCGCACTTCGGGATGCATCACCAGCCACACCGTCAGCACCACCGGGCAGGCCGGCGCCGCAAGCAATTTCAGCAGGCGGTCGCCGCGCGCCAGGAAATGCGGCAGGGCGCTGATGCCGAGGCCGGCGCGCACCGCCTGGTACAGGCTGCTGAGATCGTTCGAACGCAGCGGGAAAGGACGGCCGGCTGCGATCTTTTCCAGCCATTTCTGCTGCGGCGTGGCGAGCAGGCTTTCTTCGTAGCCGATGAAGTCCCAGGTATCCTGCCCGGTAGCGGCCAGGTAGGTCTTGGCGCCGTACAGGCCGTAGCCGATCTCGATCAAGGGACGCACCGCCAGTTCCGCCGCGCTTGGCCGCGACAGGCGCAAGGCGATATCGGCTTCGCGCCGTGTCAGATTGGCTTCGCGGCTTTCGCCCACCACTTCCAGCGCGATGCCGGGCTGGCGCTGACGCAGGAAGCCCAGTTGCGGCACCAGCAGGTGGCTGGCGATGACCGGCGGCGCCGAAATGCGCACCGTGCCGGCCAGCGGCGCGGCACCGGCGGCTGCCCGTTCCAGCGCCAGCGCTTCCTGTTCCAGGCGGCGTGCGCCGGCCAGCAGGTTTTCTCCTTCCGGCGTCAGTTTCCATTGCCGCTGCAGGCGTTCGAACAGCCTCAGGCCGAGCGCTTCTTCCAGTGCCTCGATGCGGCGCGCCACCGTGGTGTGCTCAACCTTCAGCCGGCGCGCGCCGGCGGTCAGGCTGCCGCTGTCCACCAGCGCCAGAAAGTAGCGCAGATCGTTCCAGTTGAGATTTGTCATGGTGCAATTATGCACATTAAAGGCGAATTTATCACGGCTTATGGTGCGTAAATATTTTAATTATGATGCTCCCAATCCCTCAAACAGGAGCACATCATGAGCAAGGAACTGGTAATTCGCATGAGTCGGCCTGGCGCCGCCGCCGTGCTGCAGGCGGCAAGCGTTGATCTGGCGCCGCCCGGCGCGGGCGAAGTGCGTGTGCGTCACACCGCGATCGGCGTCAATTTCGCCGACATCTATCACCGCATCGGCTTGTATCGCCTGCCGCAGCTGCCTGCAGTGCTAGGTGTAGAGGCTGCTGGTGTGGTCGAGGCCTTCGGCGGTGAAACGGCTGGCGACGGAGACGGCGGCCTGGAGATCGGCGACCGCGTGGTCTACGCCGGACTGCCGGCCGGCGCTTATGCGACGGCCCGCAATGTAGCAGCGAACCGACTGCTCAAGATTCCCGCAGGCGTCAGCGACATCCAGGCAGCCGCTACTCTCCTACGCGGCATCACCGCCCACATGCTGTTCCAGTACGTGGGCCGCGTGCGCGCCGGCGACACGGTCCTGGTGCAGGCGGCCGCCGGCGGCCTGGGCCAGGTGCTAGGGCAGTGGGGCGCGGCACTGGGTGTGCGCATGATAGGTACGGTCGGCAGCACGGCCAAGAGGGAGATGGCCAGCAGCAAGGGCTATCAGGAAGCGATCCTTTACCGGCAGATCGATTTCGTGGCTGAAGTATTGCGCCTGACTGCCGGCCGAGGTGTCGATTTTGCGGTTGACGGCGTGGGCGGCGAGACTCTGGAGAAAACCCTGCAGACCGTGCGCCCGTTCGGCATGGCGGTCAGCGTCGGCCAGGCGGCCTCGAGCCAGACTGAGGACAATGCCGTGCTGCCGCTCAGCGAACTGGGGCCTTTCCGCTCCATCGCTCTGGCGCGTCCGAGCGTGTTTCGTTTCATGTCGGATCTGTCGCGCTATCGGGAAGGGGCTGCGGAGACTCTGGCCCGCCTGGCTGCCGGCCTCGCGGTAGATGTCTCGTTGACGCTGCCTTTGAGCGAAGCTGCTGAAGCCCAGCGCCGTCTGGAAAACGGCCAGACCGCAGGCGGCGTCATCCTGTTGCCGGCTTGAGGCCGGGATTTTTGCTTGCAAGAAATATCATCCTTGCATAGACTCGCCAGTCAGTCTCCTTCAATCGTGCGCAAGTTATATAAGGACAGGCAATCGTGCAACTTGGTAAACTTCTTGGCATTTCCTGGATCGCGTTGGCGCTGGCCTGTCCGCTGGCGCAGGCGGCCGCTCCGGTGCGTCCCTATCAACTGGAGGGCACGGAAGTGCAGACCATTCCTTCCAAAATCCTGCATCGTGACTATGAAATTTTTGTCAGCCTGCCGCCGTCTTATGCGACCTCGACCAAGCGCTATCCGGTGCTGTTCATCACCGACGCCGATTATGCTTTTCCATTGATACGCAGCGTCAACCGGCGCGTCAGCGACCATGGCAAGAAGCTGGAGGAATTCATCCTGGTCGGCTTGTCGTATGCCAAGGGCGACGACCCGGTCCACAGCCGCAACCGCGACTACACGCCGACCGACACCACCGGCAACAGCAGCGAACGGCCGACCGGGCAGGCGGAGCCGTACCGGCAGTTCATCGAAAAGGAAGTCTTTCCATTCGTTGCTGCGAACTATCGCGCGGACATGAGCCGCAAGGTGTTTTCCGGCCATTCCTATGGCTCGCTGCTGGGTTTGCACATGCTGCTGACCGAACCGCAGATGTTCAACCAGTACATCCTCGGCAGCCCGTCCCTCTGGTACGACAAGCGCGTCATGTTCGACATGGAGCGCAGCTATGCCGCCTCGCACAAGGATATGCCGGCCCAGCTCTTCATGCTGATCGGATCGTTCGAAACGGTCAAGCCGCAAAGCCGCAATCCGCGTTATAACAAGGAAAGCGATATGGTCAAGGAGATGAAGGATTTCGAAGCGAAGCTGAAATCGCGCCATTATCCTAACTTGTCGGTGCATTCCGAAGTCATCCAGGACGAAGACCATCTGACGGTGTTTCCAGCGCTGATCACGCGCGGCCTGTTCTGGTCGTTTGCCAGTAAATGATATTTTTCGAATCGTAGCTGGCGCCCGGGGCGATGAACCCCTTATCGGCGCATCATTCATGAGGGGACGGGGCATGGGATATTTCGACGGATTGACCAACGCCAGCTTTAAAAAGAGCCAGGACGGGCGCACGCTATTTTTTCCATGGGGCGTGCTGGGCAAGGGGCGGATCCTGCCGGATGAGGAGGCGGAAGCCAGGGTGCGCGGATTCGTCAAGCGCTACTACAAGATCATGCTGCCTGCCGTCATCATCGTCTGCGTGGTGGCCGGCTGGAGATGGGCCATGCCGCTGGCGGTGATCTTCGGCGCCTGGTTTTATTTCGGCAGCAAAAGCCTGGTGGCCGCCTATCCGTATAGCGACGACAAGCTGACCTTGAAGCAAGGCTATGTCAATTCGGCCGCCGGCCACAATCTGTTTGTCTTGTGGTTGCTGTTCATTGTTTCAGTCGTGTTTGTGGCCGGTGGCATCTTCATCACTCACGCCGCCAGGACTCCCAGCCAATTGCTGGTAGGGATATTTTCTATCGCGTTTTTCGGCGCTTGCGGACTGGTTGTCGGCTACATGATCAAGGTCAAGCGCGCCTTGCGCAAGGGCGAGTAAGTGCAGCAACGCGATTTGGGCAGGGCCGACCTGGCCTTGCTGGACCAGATAGACCGCAGGGAGCTCATCGAGCAGCTGTATCTCCTGGATGGCGGCAAACTGACGCTGTATGAAGAGCGCTTCGACATGGACGGCTGGCCGCCGGGCGAGGCGCAGCAGAATGCTGAGGTGCTGGCCGCATGCTTCGCACGTGGCGGCTGGTTCCATGGCGTTTTCGACGGCGAGATGCTGGTGGCGCTGGTGGTGCTCGACAGCGTCCTGCTGCAAGTGGAACGGCCGGCCTTGCAGCTGAAATTTCTGCATGTCAGCCGCGATTACCGCGGGCGCGGCATCGCCGGCCGCCTGTTCCGCCTGGCCTGCGCCCGGGCGCCGTCAATGGGCGCGCAGGAAATTCATATCTCTGCCACGCCTTCGCGCAACACGGTGGATTTTTATCTACACCTGGGCTGCACCTTGCTGGATAGTCCCGATCCCGAGCTGCTTCGCATCGAGCCTGAAGATATCCATCTGTGCCACCGCCTGGGCTGAGCGGCTGCACCCGGCCCGCCGGTTATCCGGTCATGCTGCGGACCCAGGGAATCAGCTGCTCGCCGGCCAGTATGCCGAGCAGGCCGACCAGGGCGATCACCGGCGGCGCGGGCGATCTGACGCCGGCGACGCTATACAGCACACCGACGATGAGGCCGATGGCGAGGGATAAGAGATAGGCTTTCATGAGAGCTCCAGACGAATTGAAGGGAAGGGCAGGGGACTGCTCATACATTGATCACATATTGATCACGACGCGGCCACGCGTGCCGGCCGCCACCGCTGCATAGGCCTGGCGCGCTTCCTGCAGCGTGTAGCGTTGGGCGATCACTGGCGCCTCGTATCTGCCGCTGTCGAAGCCATTCACCAGCTTGGCCATCAATGGCGCCGATTCGGCGACGCCGAGCTTGGCGCTGTCGACGCCGATCAGCTGCGTCTCGTTGTGATAAAAATCGATCAGGTCGAAATCGACGCGGCGCTTGCCGCTGGCGCTGATGACCACCACCCGGCCGCGCCGCTTCACCAGTCCCAGCGCAAACTCGAAAGCGGTTCCGCCCGCAGCGTTATAGACGACGTCGACGCCGCCCAGGGCCTGGATGCGGCGCTGGGCGCTTTCGTCCAGCGGCAGGTATTCATCCAGCAAGCGCGCCGCCGGCGAATTGTCGGCGGGAGCGACCCGGTCGATGCCGATCACGGTGCAACCCAACGCCTTGGCGATCTGCGTGACGGCGCCGCCGACGCCGCCGCTGGCGCCCAGCACCGCGATGGTTTCGCCGGCACGCAGCTGGGCGTACTCGACCGTGCCGAGCCAGGCAGCGATGAAGTTGACGCCGATGGCGGACGCTTGTTCGTGGCTGAGGGCGGCCGGCTTGCGCACCAGCGCTTCGACCGGGATGCGGATGAATTCGGCGTGGCTGCCATCGCGTGTGAAGCCGATGTCGCCGCCGGTGCCCCAGACCTCGGCGCCGAGCCAGGCGGCGGGACCGTCCACTACCACGCCGCTGAAATCGCGGCCGGGAATGCGCGGCAGCAGGGTGTGCTCGAAATGGCCGGAGATGTTGACCACATCGCTGGGATTGACGGAAGCGCTCTTGACTTGAATGATGGCGCTGCCGGCCTCGGCCGCAGGCCTGGCGAGCGCCAGGTAGTTGAGCATGTCCGGGTTGCCGAAAGTCTGGAACTGGATGGCGTTCATCATGATGCTGCTCCTTGAGATAGGTTTAAGCGCTGCAAGCGGCAGCGGATGAACAGATTCTAGGAGGCTTGTTCAAGCCCGGGGAGACAAAGACTTTCGAATTTCGGCCAGGAGATACCGACCGGTTTATTGTGTGAATGGCATTGGCGCGGCGTCGCTGTCTTCTGCCAGCATCGCGCCCAGGGTTTCGCTGGCCACGAATGCGCCGGGCGCGGCGCCCAAGGCGCGCCGGAACATATCGCTGAAACTGCTTGGCAAATAGCCTAGGGAGCGAGCGATCTGGCTGACCGGCTGGCCTTCCGCCAGGCGCGACATGGCAACCGCCAGCTGCACTTGGCGGCGCCATTCGGCGAAGCCCATCCCCAGCTGCTGCCGGAACAGGCGCGACAAGGTGCGCACGCTGGCGCCGGCATTGTCGGCATAGTGGACAAAGCTGAAGTCGATCGACGGATTCTCGATCACCGCCCGGCACAAGCGCTCCAGGCGCCGGTCAGAAGCTTCCGGCATCGGGATCCGCAGCGACGAGCGCGGCGCCCGCGCCAGTTCCAGCAGTACCAGCTTGTAGGCCGCCTTCAGGTAGGCGTCGTCATGCCTGCCTTGATATTCCGCTATCATGATGATCAGTTCCCGCAGTAGGCCGCTGACTTCGAACAGATCGCTGCGGCGATTCAGGTGGCCGGTGCTGCGGGTCGGCAGGTACAGATTGCGCATCCGTACCGCGCTCATCATGTGGATGGAGTGCTCGGTCCCGGCCGGAATCCATACCGCGCGCCGCGGCGGCACGACGAATGCCTCGCGCCCGACTTCCACCCACATCACCCCGGCCACGGCGAACAGCACCTGGCCCCAGGCATGGGAATGCGGGTCGATCCGCTCGCCGCGCAGATAGTGGCGCGCCACCGCATTGCCTTCGGCGGCGTCGTTGTGCAAATCGGGAGGAGTGGCCTTGGACAAGATAAAGGGACTTTTTCTGGCGCGCGGTGGTCGAAACTCGGTTGGAAAGAATAATAGCACTGTGCTATTTCACGTTTTACGTTTGAATTTACGCTTGAAAGTGACAAGATTGCCTATGAAACGTCGCACACTAGTCAAATCGCTGCTGACCCTGGGCGCGCTCGGCGCTGCCGGCGGCGCCTGGGCCGGCTACAACATCTGGTCGAATGAATATACGTTTACCCAGCAACAGCTGCAGAGCGCGCTTGAGCGCAAGTTTCCCTTGCGGCTGCGTTATGCGGAAGTTTTCAACGTCGATCTGAAAACCCCGCAGCTGAGCCTCAATGCACCGCAGAACCGCGTCATCACCCTGGTGCATGTCAGCGTGCTCAGCCCCTTGCTGCTGGCGGCGCCGCTGAACGGCAATATTACCCTCAGCAGCCGCCTGAAGTACGACAAGGCGACGCGCGCCATCCGTCTGGACAGCCCTTCGGTCGACACCATCGATTTCAACAGTGTGCCGACGCAGTACAGGGAGCAGCTGAAGCAGATCGGCGCCATGGTCGCCGAGCAGGTGCTGAAGGATTACCCAATCTACACCTTTACTGCCGATGAACTGCGGCTGAACGGGCAGACCTTCGAGCCCGGCGAAATCACAGTCCAGGCCGACGGCATCGCGGTGCAGATCAACGAATCGTGATGCGCCGCTTCGATCAGGCGGGGCGCTTGCTGAAAGTGGCCTTGGTGTAAGCCAGGCTGAAGCCCGCGCGTTCGGTGTTGCGCGCACTGGCGTTGGCCGGCCGCGCGGTGACGCTGGCCAGCGTGCAGCCGGCGCTACGCGCCGCCTTCAGCCTGGCATGCAAGAGCGCCAGTTGCACCCCGCGTCCGCGCCAGGCTGGCAGGGTGCTGGCGATATACAAATGCGCCAGCAGGCCGGCTGGCGTGCCGATCAGGCTCATGCCCGCCGTCCCAGCAATCTGGCCGTCTATGCTTGCGGCAAAAAAACGCGTGTCGTCGCGATGCAGTGCGATCTGCGCCAGCGCTTCCAGCAAGGCGGGAGGGCGATTCACCGCCTGTACCGAAAATCCCGCCACCGAATGCACCGCAAACCTGGCGCTGACCCAGGCCTGGTCGTCGCTCACTTCGATATCGCTGGCTGCAACTCTGTCTGCATCAGGCACGGCCAGGCTGCGCACGTAAGTATTGCTGAAAGCGTTGACCGAGTAGCCGCGCTCGGCCAGCAATGCCAGCATGCCGCCGTGTGCGTGCGGGCAGAGATCTATCTGTGTCTCCAGCTCCTGCGCGGCATACATGCTTTCCAGCTCGGCCAGTTCGCTTGCCTTGAACGGCGCATCCATGCCGGCGCCAGTGACGTGGTTCAGCTTGCGTCCAAAGGCAGGGTCGGTCAGCACCGCAACGCCGCCGCAGACCGCAACGGCGCGGGCGCGCGTATCGCCGCTCCATGTGCGGAAAGCGTCGGCTTGACTGCGTAAATGGCTGGCTTCGGCAAATTCCAGTATGTGGGCAAGATCAGGGGCGGTCAGGATCATGGCGGGTTTGGGGCAAGAGACATGAGAGGGACTTTGGTGTGGGCTTCTGTATGTTCCCACTATTTGCATTGACTCGACTTTACCTGATATTCGTTGCGTGAACCTCTGTCCTGAAACGCCCCTTTCCCCGGTGCCTTGACGTTAAAGGTTTGCAGCTCAAAAAACGGAGGAAATCGCACACTGAAGTTGCTATATGAAAATATAATGAACCTTGGCTCATTTTGTTTTTTTGGAATCAACTTTCATGAAACCGATTCATATAATTGCTGTGATCGCTCTTTCGATGCTCACCGCATCCGCCTCGGCGCAGGCAATCTTTCACGCCGACTACGAAGATGGCACCGTGAGCTCTGGATACCCGACGCAAGGCCAGAAGCGCGTCGAGGTTCCTGGTATCGAACCGGGTCTCGCTACCGCCCGGGATGCTGCTTATGTGGTGGTCGGCGGCGCCCGTAACACGGCTTATGCGGTCGCGAACAAGGTGGTTCTGGATGACCCTGCATATGTGGGCGGCGGCTTTCCTCGCAGCGAGTTCGGGCTTGGACGCATCGCAGGCGCCAGTTACCGCGACGGCGACCACGGCGTATACACCTTCAGCATGCTGCTCAAAGATCTCGTGCCCTCCGTGAAAGGAACCCGCAAAGCGCCTTCCGAGGATGTGCTCTGGCAGTTCAAACATCACGGCGGCGGACACGATATCCATCTCGCGCTTCAAGGTACACAACTCAAACTCGGTTGGGGTGGCAATGTCCATAAGATGGTAGTCATCGACAATGTCATGCCATATGTGAACCAGTGGATAGATTTCCGCTTCGATATACTCTGGAAGAGCGACAACACTGGCGGCCTCACCTTCGAAATGCAACTGCCCGGAGAAACCAGATTAGGACACACCGTCGCTATGGAGGGCCTACAGACGTATGTGACCGCGAGTCCTGACGGCACGCCGTGGACCGGCATCG
Organism: Collimonas pratensis; assembly: GCF_001584185.1. Lineage (GTDB taxonomy): Bacteria > Pseudomonadota > Gammaproteobacteria > Burkholderiales > Burkholderiaceae_D > Collimonas > Collimonas pratensis. Next base: position 1,833,847 of record NZ_CP013234.1, read on the forward strand.
GTTCTGTCCAGTTTGGCGTGTATCGCAATGGAGCAAATTCTGCGGCCGGTGACACAAAGACGCTCATCGTCTACCACGATGAAGTCACCGCAACCAACTTCACCGCCAAGCCTTAGCCTTCTAACCAGGAGGTGCATGATCAGTATGAAATGGCTAGCCGAATGGCGGTTACTTTGAGTTGCCGATCAGTGGCTGCGTTGAAATACGAATATGCAATTGCTGGCAAACACAGGGTAGGGATATTTAGCCAGGGGCTTTGTAGAACGTCCGAAACAGCGAGGCAACTTATTGCCATACTTTGGCAAAAGGTGCTTCTGGCCGTTTTGAGCTAATCGCGATTGGCTCGATTCAACCTTTACGGACAGTCAATCGATACTCAGGCTTGCCTGGTAGACTGCGCATGGAGCGTTGTAGTGGGTTTCGATGCCGCGATACCGCATGCCAAGCCGCTTCATCACTGCAATGGAGGCAATATTGCCAGGATTTGCCACAGCCACCACTTCCGGAATGCCCAGTTCTTTTGCGAACAAGACGATACGTTCAGCAGCTTCAGTCGCATAGCCCTTTCCCCAGCAGTCTCGCCTTAAGCGCCAACCGATTTCCGGGACGGCGCCTGTCTGAGCAGCTAATGGTTGCAATGTCGCCGCACCAATCATCAGATTGTCGTCCTTACGGAACACGCCCCACCATGAGAAACCGTGCGAGGCCCATCTCGGTTTTACGCGATTGATCATCGCTTGGCTTTCAGCTTCAGACATTAGGGTGCCGTTGCCGATGTATGCCATGACCTCTGGGTCACTATTAATCGCGGTTAAACCAGCGAGGTGTTCGTCAGAAAGTGGGATTAGTTTTAACCGCTTCGTTTCGAGAGTAGTCATGATTTTCAGTATTGAATGAGGACTTGCGACCGGGCGTTTCTGGCCGATTGCCGCCACAGGTGAGAGGCGGCTTGCGACCGAGGCTGTGTAAAAACGTAGAGATTTTTAACCGATTTAAAAATCGTCTTCTCAGATCGAGCTGTATTCGATTTTCTCGGTATCGGGAAGGGTCTCCCTACCTACGATTTTTTTTGGATTTGTGTTTTTACACAGCCTCGACCCATATTCGCCATTCGGATTCCCAGATTGGTCACCGGGAAGCGGTCGTTCAAAGGGGCGGTCTGGCTTCGACTTAGTCATTGCACCGCGCGCTGCCGCCCGGGACTACCGGTCTATCGTCGCGTTATCTTCGCGGGTTCGCCCCAGCTGGCGACCAGTGCCCTCAGCGACTCGCGCACCCAGCGCTGGGAGGCATGTCCGTGGCTTCGCTCATGCCAAAGCATGCTCACCTCGAAGCTCGGCACGGGAATAGGGCAGTCAACGATCATCAACGCGTCGACCCGATCGCGCACGAGTCGTTGCGGTACTAGAGCGACGAGGTCGGAGCGGGCCACGATGTCAGGCACAACCAGGAACGAGGCCGCGGACAGCACCACGTTGCGCTGGAGACCTAGGCTCGCCAAAATATCATCCACGGGCGTGGAGAAATCGCCGCCGCGCAGCGACACGATGATGTGCTCCAGCTGTGCAAATTGTGCCGCCGTGAGCTTGCGGCGCAGACGCGGGTGGCCGAGACGGCCTATCAGCACGTAGCGCTCGTCGAACAGGTGACGGCTGCGCAGGTTGGTCGGGGCGTCGCGGGGCGTCATCAACGCGAGGTCTACCTCCCCGCGGGCCATCTGCGCTGCTAGTTGCGGCATGTCCAGGAAACGCACCGCAACCCTCACGCCGGGCGCTTGTTGGCGCAACTGCAATACCAGCGGCTGCACCAATGCAGCCTCCAGATAGTCCGTGCAGGCGATAGCCACAGTCAGGCGGGCCTGCGCAGGATCGAAGTGCACATGACGGCCCACCGTGGCGCGCACTTGGTCTAAAGCATCACGTAGAGGCGCCAGAAGTTCATCGGCCTTTGCTGTGGAAGTCATGCCACGCTGCGCCGGAATCAGCAACGGATCGTCGAACAGATCGCGCAGGCGCGCGAGCTGTGCGCTCACTGCCGGTTGGCTCAGATGCAAGCGGCGCGCGGCGTGCGTCACGTTCTGCTCTGCCAGCAAGGTTTCTAGGGTGACAAGTAAATTCAGGTCCAACCGGTTGGTATCCATTGCATGGATAGTAGACCAGAAGACCGACGATTTCAATCCGTGCGAGGTTCTGCCCATACTGCACATGTCGGCGCGCGTGTTGCGTGCCTTTCCGGAGAAATCGCATGTCCCATTTATCATCAATGCCTCTGATTACCGTAGCTGGTGCCTCCAGCAAGCAAGGCCGCAGCGTGGCCAGCACGCTGCTGGATAGCGGTCGCTATCGAGTGCGCGCTTTGGCGCGAAGCGTCGATAGCGAACCGATGCGCGAACTGGCCCGGCGCGGCGCCGAGGTCGTCGTCGCACCGCTGGAAGCGGGGCGCAAAGCGCAGTTTGCCGCGGCTTTGCGAGGCTCGCACGGCGCTTTTTTGATGACGCCGCCAATTGCGCCCGTACCGCCGCCGGGCCGTCCCGAATTAGCGCTGGGCATGGAGCTGGCTGACGCGGCGCTCGCCGCGGGCGTGGAGCATGTCGTCTGGAGTAGTCTCGAAAATGTCGACGATCGCACTGGCGGCACTCTGTGGGCGCCACACTTCACCGAGAAGGCCCTAGTGGAAGCCTACCTGCGCACACTGCCGCTTCACAGTTCATTCATCCAACTTGCCTTTTTCTACAGCAACTTTCTTGAGCACTATCTGCCCCGCCCCCAAACTGACGGCGGCTTGAGTTTCCCGGTTTACCTACCGCCCGACACGCCCGTGCCGTTCGTTGATCCGCTGACCGCGACCGGTCCGGCGGTGATGGCGCACTTCGACAATCCGGAGTCGTATTCCGGCCGAACATTACCTGTCATCGGTGAGGTACTGACTGCGCGCGAACTTGTGGAAACATTCGTGCGCGTTTCGGGGGTGCGTGCGCACTACACGTCTGCATACACACGCGAGGATTTGCTAAAGAACTTCCCCGCATTCGGTGCCGACGAGTGGCTGGTACGCGAGCTCGTGGGAATGGTTACCTACGCGGTCGAATACGGGTACTACGCACCCGACCGGGACCTGGCATGGAGCCGACGAAATGATCCGACCGCACTGACCTGGGAAGACTTTCTTCGACGAAGTGGTTGGCGGGGAGAGCATATGAGCTTCGGTGTTGCAATCGGCACATAGAAGCTACGTCCGCCCAAAGCGGCCATACGCGACGGACGGCTCATGGCCGTTTTGAGCCGGTCGCGACAGGGGCAATTTGGCCCGAGCCGGACAGTCGCAAGGTCCTGTTGAATTCACAATCCTGAGCAAACGATCAAAGATGTCCGTGATATCAATCCGCACCAACAGTACGACAACCGCAGGAAGCAGTCGGGCAAAACACAAGGACGAATGCGAACGGCCTGCCGTCGTGCAAAGTCGAGTAAGGAAGCGGTCGCAACGTCGCTTCCTCACCCGATTTTTCAATCGTGCGCAATTGCAAGTCCTTGGCGCTTACCCCGGCTTGCTGTGGTAATGCCGATGCGCCTTCGCGCGATTGCCGCAGGATGACATCGAACACCAACGTCGACTTCCATTCTTGCTGTCGTCCACGAACAACCACTTGCATTGATCATTCGCGCAGCGCTTGAGCTTGCCGAGACGTGTTCCGCCAAGCAAGTCGACGGCTGACCAGAGTACGGGGCTTAGTAGGCAAGTCAAGTCGACGTGTTGGCCGTCGATGCCCCACTCATACCGTCCGCCAGAACGTGACAATTCGCTACGCGGCGCCACGCTGTTCAGGTATTCGCGCAGCACCGCGAGATCTTTTTTGTCTGGCTCTACGCCTTCCGCATTGGACAGATAAAGACGGTACAGCACCTCGCGCAGAGCAATCGCGCTCGCAAGCGCGGTCTTTTCGTCCGGCAGGTGTGTTGCGCGAAACGACTCGATCATCGATGCGGGAATTCCCGCGCAATCCCTGCACCACGCCAATAAATCGTCAATTGTTGCGAACGTTTCGGTTGGTGTGTCGGTTCCTCGCCAATATCTTGTGTTGACGAAGTCGACGCTCAGCCCTTCGGGCTGGGTCGGAATCAGAAAGCGCTTGGCGCGTGAAGCTGTGTTTTCCATAGTTCAATCATATCTAACCATCATGGCAGTTGACAAGGGCTGCTCTCACTTCTATTATAACCTGCATGGTGGTTATTTTATTGTTGCCCTGAAACTCAATGCATAGGAATAAGGAGAAAACCAAATGATCGATCACCTTTCGCTCGGCGTTTCTGAACTCGATCGGAGTCGCCAGTTTTACGACGCCACGCTAGGCGCCCTCGGCTACCGTCGGCTTAGCGCTGACGACTCGTCGCTTGCCTATGGAGCGGGCAAGACGACGTTGTGGCTGTCTAAGACGGGGCATCCGGTCGTGGTGAATGAAGAATCCGGCTTTCACCTGTCGTTTTCTGCAATGACACCGGTACATGTTGACGCGTTTTACCGTGCCGCCCTCGACAACGGTGGTGGCGACAACGGTAGGCCTGGCTTGCGCGATAAATACAGCGCGGGCTATTACGCAGCATTCGTGCTCGATCCTGACGGATACCACCTCGAAGCGCATTGCGAATTGACGGGGACGGGGCAATGAACGCGACTACGCACCCCACGGTTGCTGATGCGACAGGCAACGCCACGTTTCGCGAGGTCGTGATTGGGACAGCATGGGGCTTGGTGGTTGTGTTGATCTGGGCAGTTTGGGTTGTATCGACACGCGCCGGCGTCAAGACATCGCTGCACCCTATCGACATAGCGCTTATACGCTATACATGCGCATCGATAGTGCTTGTTCCGCTGTGCAGGCGGCGCGGAATGTCATGGATTGCGTCTGACTGACGCACGACGGCGCTGCTGGTCGCTGGCGCTGGCGCTCCGTTTTTGTTCGTCAGCGCCACCGGCATGAAATACGCGCCGGCATCGCATGTCGCCTCGGTGATGATCGGCTCAATGCCGTTCTTCGTGGCCATGATCGCTGTGTTCACAACACGCGAACGATTGCGCGCGTCGCAGTATATCGGCTTCGCCCTGCTTCTGACCGGCCTGTTGATTTTCGTCGCATTCGATTCGTCTGCGGATACTCAGGGCGAATGGCGCGGGCACGCGCTATTTCTGTTCGCGGCACTGATGTGGGCAATCTACACGATCACTATGCGCAAGCAAAGAATCAGTGCGTTGCATGCGGCGGGCGTGATAAATGGATGGTCGTTGCTGGTGGTGCTAGGCGTCTACATGAGCGTGGCCCACCCGAATCTTTCGACCGTACAATGGCGTGATGTTGGATTTCAGGCTGTCGCGCAGAGTTTGTCGGCGGTCGTCGGCCTTTATGCGTTTGGTGAGTCAGTACGTCGGTTGGGCGCAGCGCGCGCGTCCATATTAGGTGCACTGACACCTGCGGTGGCAACAGGACTTGCGTTTCTTATCTTGAACGAGCGCCCTCGACACTAACGATCGGCGCCATCGTGCTCGTGACGACTGGCGTGGCGTGTGCAAGCATGAGTCGCACCATGCCATTGGGAGCTCGACTGTCGTCAGGCAAAAATGCGACTGCTGTCGATAGGCGAGACAACGTTTAAGCCTGACTGGTCGGCAAGCTTGCTTTCATGGGTTGTGTTGGAGAAAAAAACGCGGCAATGACGACTATGAAGTGCAAATTTGAAGGGCTGCAATTGGCCGGGTGCGGCCAATCGTGACGGGCCGGACTCGAGCAATCCGGTCATTCAGCTTTCTCCAATGCGGCCATTGGTCCGTGCACGAAAAACTGGAGGCGACGAGTCCGCTCGGTCACGCACGTTTGGACTGCCGTTCAATATGTCGCTCTCATCGTATAGTAGTGGCGTTGTGCTTTTGCGCGATTTCCACAAGTGGCCATTGAGCACCATCGTCGGGACCTGCTCCGCGAGAGATCGAGGAACAACCACGAGCATGCGCCGCACTCTCGGACATTCGAAAGGATCGGTTGCGAAAGCAGTTCGCTCGCAGCGATAGCAAGCCGGTCCTTTATTAGCGCGTTGCCGGCCTTCTCAGGGCATACCGTCCAGCGCACCGATGCCCGTCCTTCAATGCACAGCGTCGAATGGCTCATTGCCTCGACGATATAACTTTCCAGCCGCACCCGAGCAGTCTCCGAAGGCAGAACGCCGTCGGCGATCGCAGAGAACACTGCGTGCACGGCTTCTCGCAGTTCCGTCAGACCTTTCAGGATATCGGATGGGTGGTGCCCCGCGCGCAACTGCGCCTTCTCGATCAGGCGACTATCAGTTGGATTAAGGACACCGTTTGCCGTAGCCCAGTCGATAGCGTCACACAAGTCGACCAATCTCTCGACGTCACGGTCCTTACCAGCGCCGCCGCACGTGTTCACAAAGTTAAGGACAAGGTGCCCGCCTACGCCCGCGTCTGCTCGCACACGTGATTCTTTTACACCGGCCAATATCACCTCCTTGAAGCGTTTTGATGGTTAGTTTATACTTGTTCCTCGCTACAGTCCAATGCACAAGGTGATTCATGACGGATACTTCACGGCAATTTCAGCAGCTGCTTCCTGGAGCGTTGCCTTTGGCACATTCTTTTGACTTCGATGGTCAGTCAGTACGCTATGGCGTGATCGGCGCGGGCAAGCCGATGGTGCTGGTGCATGGAACGCCGTTTTCTTCGCAGGTCTGGCGCCGCATTGCGCCGATTGCGGCTCGCTTTCGACAAGTCTTCTACTTCGATCTCCTTGGTTACGGAATGTCTGAGCAGCGCGCGGATCAGGATGTCTCACTTGGCGTTCAGAATAGCCTGCTTGCAGCCTTGCTCGAGCATTGGCGACTCGAGAAACCTGACGTGGTTGCCCATGATTTCGGCGGTGCCACAGCGCTCAGGGCAGCCTTGCTGGACCGATGCGAGTATCGATCTCTGCTGCTGATCGATCCGGTGGCGGTCGCCCCATGGGGCTCACCGTTTGTTCGTCATGTGCGCGCGCATGAGGCTGCGTTCGCAAGCGTGCCTGCGTACATTCATGAGGCGATGGTCAACGCATATCTGCAGGGCGCCGCGAACCGAACGCTCGCGGCAGACACATTGCGCATTTACTCGTCACCATGGATGGGCGAACTGGGTCAAGCGGCGTTCTATCGTCAAATTGCCCAGATGAACCAGCGCTATACCGATGAGGTCCAACCGCGCTATGGAGAACTTCGGTGCCCGGTTTCCATCTTGTGGGGGGAGGAGGATCAGTGGATTCCGATTGATCGAGGCTTGGAGTTATCGGCGATGATCCCCGGGGCACGCTTCACGCGAGTTTCTGGCTCGGGGCATTTGATGCAGGAAGACGCTCCCGAAGCGATCGTCGGCGAGTTGATAGATTTTCTGCAGTTGGGAGAACGACACCAAATTGCCGGCTATCTTGGGTCCGAGGTCGAACGTCTCTAGTTGGCCGATTGTACGCGTTCACTGGACGGGCTAGTCATTGCAAGTTGAAGGGAAACGATTACGCCATTCTTCATATGGAGTACCATTATTTTCCTCGACCTCAACGAGAAAGCGCTCGATATGGACGAAGCCAAGTTGGCCGGCTACAGTCTTCAATTCGTCACACGTCTGTCCCTCCTCGTAGAGTTCGACGATTAAGTCCGAAAGAATCGCTTGAGCAGAACTATATTGGCCCCACGTTTCATCAATATTTTCGATTGAGCACTTCCCAAACAGCTTGGCCGTGTTATCGAAGTACACCAGCGTTGTTCCGCATTCCCAGATGGGCGTAATGGGTTCACAACCAACGCACTACGAGCAAGCAAGTCGGCGTCACCTTCAAAACCACCAAAATTGGCCGATATTAACTGAAGTACTCCACGATTTCTTTATCATCCTCAATCATGTGGTCAGTGATGTGGAATACATCATTAATCCACTCATGTGCCAGCGCTTCTGTGCGGTCAAGTATCCGGCCTAAGAAGGTCACATGGCTCCAGGGGGAGTCTCTCGCATCAACCAAGCCAACTTGGAAATTGTCGCCATTCATCCAAATCTGGAATGGGAATGCCAACCTGGCTTCAGGGCCGACCTCATCGCTGCCCCACTCGCCTAAGCTGATTATGCCGCTGAGACGCTTCTCGCTGTGCCCATGCGTATATTGTGCATAGTAGACTGCGAACGCATCGTCATCTTTGTATACAAATCGTGTCAGTCTGACTATCGCATTTTGGCAGCAATTACAGACTGACTCGGTCGGCTCCTCAAATTCAATTCTTAGCATCGATGTATTCTCAACGTAGTGGCATATTCAAAAATGTCATACTCGATAATTGACCAAACAAAGAATGAACAATAACTACTCGCTGGTTGCGGGCTTAATTAGCGCGACCATTTGCCAGGCATTGGGGGATCTATTCTTGATCCCGGTTCTTGGCCGGTTTCGATGAAATTAAGTACGTACTGCAGCGCCATCTCAAGTTCATCTTGGTTGCACCAATATTCATCCATTGTGCCAAAACTGGTGTAACGAGAACGATTGAATCCATCTTCAATGTCGTTGTACCAAATCACTGTCGTGCCGATAATGGCGACTATCCAGAACCCGTTTCCAAGTTCTCCGTAGGATTTTTCTTCCCACTTATGCGGCGAGACACGTATCGCCTCCCACAATCTCGCTTGCTGTGGATTCATGCGAATTTCGGCGGCGTTGATTTTGTCCCATAGTGATGCTTCGGAAATTGGTTCCCAGTCCATATTTTTTCTAAACGGTGTCCAATTGAGATGATGTCACATAGATGAAGGTAAATGCGCAACAAATCACAGGTGATCGTTGTTGTTAAATAGCGGTCAATTTCATCGGTCGATCATGGACGAGTTCCGTCGTGGGCTATAGATATTCAACATGCGTGCCACGAGGTACGTAGCCGAAGATTTTGAATCCTGTCTCTGTCGTGACGCCAGGCACATGCACTGAGCGGAGCACCCGCAGAACAGCCTCATGCTGGGCCGCGGACGTCACGGAAATCTCAACCCACTCATCCTCTTCGTGGTGTCCATAGAAGTGGTGGAACCACTCCCCATCCCACGCACTGACGTATCCGCTATGCAAATTACGCACGCGAAACCGAGGTGATGGCGTGCCGAGCCCGATCATACCGAGCCTCAATTCCTCCCACTTCGTGTTGTTCATGACAGGAGACATATAGAGCGCCTAGTTGATGGCGGACACGAATGTCCGCAACGCCGATTTGCGCCTTTGAGACCTTTGGCCTATGCCCATTCTGTGACCCACGAAAAGCTGATTACTGGCTTTAATTGTAACGAGAAAAAACCAATACCAGGTTGCTGAAATTTGAGAAATAGGACTTCTCTTTGGGCATTGCACTCTAGGTTCCAATCGACCACGCCCTTCAAGTTAAAATCTGCACGAAGCGTATCGTTGTGCCACCACCTGAATGATATCTCACCATCATCAGGCGCAATGATGGCGATTATCCGATCACAGTTGCGAACCGACACAAATTTCGCGCCGTAACACCACCCCACCTCAGGGTTAAGTATCTCGGGCTCAGCTTCAAAAAAACCTAGGTACTCAGTGAGTTCAGGACGATCTGACATAGAGTTCTAACGAATATGCAGTAAAAAGGGGGGGGGCGTTCATCGTGTCGCAAGTCAAATATCATAGCCGCATTAGAGGACTGCTATTGGCCGTTTTGAGCCGATCGCAACTGGTTGATTTCGCTCTGTGGAGGACACTCACGTTCTAATAAAATGCGTCGTTATACTCTATTGGCTGGCGGGTTGCTTTTTCACTTGGTGTCGATATTGGCACGGATTTATTCTGATTTTTTCTCCAACCCCTCCGGCCTCATAGCAAGGATCGCCCCAAGTCCAATACCAATGGCGATAACGAGAACCAAAAAGAAGAGATCTTCTCGAAAAGGGGGTAAAAAGCCGGTTAAAGCAGCTGGAAGCCGATCTTTTAAATGAGAAGTGATTAAGGGGAGAGTTATGCATGTAAAAGAAATTGCTGAAACGCCTCCTCCAAGCGCACAAGACATGGTAACTCTGGACATTTTCTTCTCAAACTGCAGCTTTCGCTGACTAGCTATTATTCTTGATGCAAGCCAAAACAAAAATGCTGCAGCGAATGTTGGTGCTAGCGTAAAAATCCAGCTTCCGAACGGCGCCCCGACAATCGCACCGAACCACCATAATAATGGAAGCATCATGCTGCCAATTAGGAGGTCTACAATATTTCCTTTAAATGCTCCTCCTGTTCCTATATAGAGGACAAACAGCAACGGTCCCATTAGAACCGGCCCGAGGCCGAAGAAGACGGAAAGGACGAGTCGCAGGCTAGGAGGTTTCACAGCTTTGATCATTGAATTGATGTATGCGTATCCATGATGTGGAAATACATGACGAATGTTGACACACATAAATTGCCACAGCAACATCGAATTGGACGGGTGCGTCTGGGGCTGCTTCTGGCCGAGGCTGTGTAAAAACGTAGAGATTTTTAACCGATTTAAAAATCGTCTTCTCAGATCGAGCTGTATTCGATTTTCTCGGTATCGGGATGGGTCTTCCCTACCCACGATTTTTTTGCGGATTTGAGTTTTTACACAGCCTCGGCCGATAGAAGACAACTACTTCCGATTCGAAGCGGGCATCCGCTATGAGCCTGTGCGTTGAGGTAGCCTGACATTTTCGGACACTTCTATTTGATAAACTTATCAAAGGGAGAACTGAAATGAAATTGAAGACGTACACGCCGGAATTCCGGGCTGAAGCGGTCAAACTGGTGTTGGCACAAGGGCTATCGCTAGAAGAGGCGGCGCAGCGGATCGCAATGCCCAAGGGGACACTGGGTAACTGGGTGAGCGCAGCAAAGCGCGGCAATGGAGGCGCTGCGGCGCCTGGCAGTCGAACGGTTCCCGAGCTGGAGGTAGAGGTTGCGAGGTTGCGCAGAGAATTGGCCGAGTCGAACATGGAACGAGACGTGTTAAAAAAGGCCACCGCGTACTTTGCACGGGAGTCGCTGCCCAGTACGCGCAAGTGAACGCCATGCGACCCGACTTTCCTCTGGCCCTGCTGTGCCGCGTTTTTGACGTGTCGCGCAGTGGTTTTTATGCATGGCTGGGGCGCGCGCCTTCACAGCGTATGCGGGACGATGAACGCCTGAAGGTGGCGATCAAGGCTGCTCATGTCCAGGCGCGGGAAACCTATGGGCCACTGCGCATGTGGCCGGAACTGGTCGCGCAGGGGTTCGACACGGGACGCGACCGTATCGTGCGGCTGCGACGGGAACTGGGCCTGCGCTGCAAGCAAAAGCGCAAGTTCAAAGCCACCACGAATTCGAAGCACGGCTTTCCGGTGGCGGAGAACCTGTTGAATCAGACGTTTGCCCCGACGCGGCCTGATGAAGCCTGGGTAACTGACATAACGTATGTATCGACCGGCGAAGGCTGGCTTTACCTGGCGGGCATCAAGGACGTCTTCACATGCGAGATAGTTGGCTATGCGATGGGAGCACGCATGACGCAGGAGCTGACGGCGCAGGCTCTGTGGCGGGCAGTGCGCAACAAGCGGCCAGCACCGGGCCTGATTCATCACTCGGACAGAGGTAGCCAGTACTGTGCTGACGACTACCGGAAGCTGGTCGAGCAGTTTGGCATGCTGCCTTCCATGTCGCGTAAGGGAAACTGCTACGACAATGCCCCTATGGAGAGTTTTTGGGGAAGTCTGAAGAACGAGATGATTCATCATCAGAGATATGCGACCCGTGCCGACGCCGAATCGGCAATCAAGGAGTACATCGAAATTTTCTACAACCGCCAGCGGCGTCATTCGCGCCTTGGCTATATTTCGCCGGCACAGTTCGCTGAGAATTTCAGAAAAACTGAGCTGGCCGCTTGAGACGGAAGTGTCCGTTATTGACAGTACACCTCACGGTGTGGAAGAAATTTTTCCCGCTCGATCATGAATCCCGTCCGTCTCTCAACACGGTTTCTCCGGTGCGTGGATTCGTCAGAGTTACGTTCTCGAGCGCCTTGATTCGCCACTCGGCTGCCTGCCGCGTCAGCACGGCAAGGATCACCGTGTCGACAGCGTGTGGCCCCGCTGGATGAGCCGCTCCGACCGCGAGGCGGCTCCAGAAGTGCATGACTGCCGCGTCGTCGCTAATCGTGACTACATCGATTAGCTCGTTCTCAAGCATGGAATCGCTGTAGATGGTTGCGTGGATGGGCGCATGCAGCTTGACGATCTCATCGACACCGCGCACATAGTGCCCGAACCGATTCACGAACGTCGCATCCTCATGGAACAGTGCTCCGAAGGATTGCATGTCGTGATTGTTCCAAGCGGTTTGAAACGCGTGAAGTGCGTCTTCGGGATGTTTCATTTGATTCATGTGATCCTCATAAGCGTCTATGTGAAAGTACCCAACGTCTGTTTTGGGGCTTACGGTCGAGCGGACAAGGCAAATCCTGTTCGACCACGGATGTCGGCTCATGGCCGGTTGCTGATATTTAGAGAATATTTTCGCTGATTTGAAAATATCCCGCTTCCTTGAGCATCGTCAACAATTCTGCATCTAAACTTTCGTCACTAAGTTCGTGGTTTTTGCCAGGCCCTTTCCAATGCCAAACAAGCTGCTGAGCGAGGCTGTCTAGTTCAACGAATTCATCGCTTACCATTTCCCCGATGTGAATATTTCCAATTGATGGGTCGGCTTTTATCAATCGTTTGAATACAGTGGTCGGTAGCTCTCCGTCAAGAATTGCTTCAAGCATAAGCTCAGTCCATTAAGAAATAATGCAACGTTTTGAACATATATTGAAACTAGGATGCCCGCCTCTGGCTGATTTTCGACGGTAAGCAATTCAGGGCTGAATGATTTGGATTGCGCGCTGGAATTCACTAGTCTTCTATCGGGGCTAAGCCTTTACGCATTTTTTCTTTGAGGCCATCGAGCATCTGCTGAAGCACTTCCGGTGAATGTCCCGTCCAATCATTCACCTTACCGGTGATTCTCACGGGTTGGCGTGTGCGGTAGGATTGTGTAGGGTTACCGGCAAATCGCTTATTTGTCAGATTTGGATCATCCTCAAAAGTGCCTGTGGGTTCGACGATGTAGATGTAACCACGGTCCTCCGCTCCGGCAAGCGAGGTGGACAATTCCGCACCCCAGACAGCCGGCTCTAAGAGGGCAGTGAAATATACGTTGTTTGAGACCCGCCCCTCCTCGAAGTTGGATGCGAAACCTGGCACTAACAGGTCGCCTATTTCGAGACGGTATTTAGTACCATGGTAAAAAGGCCCTTTGACGTTGCTGCAGCTTTCATGCGTGACTGGGTTCCAATCTAGATTGCTCATATGCGCATCTCCTAAAAATTTCATTTTTGGCGCAACGGAAACTTTAATGTGAAGGTCTGCCCTTGACTGTTTTCAGGCAGTTGCATCGCAGGAGTTCCAGATTCGACCTGACACTTGATGCCAGATCAAGTTAGAGATAGTACATATTATTCATGCACAGCATAGTGACATCGCTTATATTTCCAGATAATAAATAAGAGCGGAACTTATGATTTCGATGCTGCGTAATCTTGTTGGCGTTTCGATATTTCTTTGCGCAGCCAGCGCCAGCGCTGCCGCCATGACCGTGCATCTGGATCAGGCGGAGCGCACTGGCGCCGGTGGCCCTGATGCAAGATGGATCATGAGTCTTGCCGGCGAAATCGATGCCGCTGCGCCGGCGCGGGTGAAGGCAGCGCTGGCGCGTACCGGTCCGGCTGGTGTCGAGGTGTACCTCGATTCGACCGGCGGCGATCTGCTGGCCGGGATGGAAATCGGCCAGTTGCTGCGGCAGGCGAGGGCGAATACGCATGTCGGACGCTATATGACTGCTCGCAACGACCAGATTGCCGGCGCTGGGCCGGGCGTTTGCTACAGCGCCTGTTCGCTGGCCTTCCTGGGTGGCGTCTACCGCTATGTCGGCGCGGGTTCGCAGTACGGCGTGCATCGGGTTTCGCGCGCTTCCGGTCCGGCGGCTGGCGATCTCGATACCGGGCAAATCGTTTCGGCCGGCATCGCCCGCTACATACGGGGGATGGGCGTGGGGCAGGGTTTGCTGGATCTGCTGGTGCAGCAGGGCGAGCACGGCATCTACCTGCTGAGCGATGCCGAGATGAAGGCACTGAACGTGGTCAACAACGGCCGCCAGCCGGCCGACTGGTCGGTGGAGATCACCGATGGCGGCGAGTTTTTGCGCGGCATGCAGGATACCGAATACGGGCGCGGCAAAATCGCCTTCCTGTGCGACCAGAACAAGATCCTGATGTTCACTTTTGACCAGGTCGGCGACAAGGCGCCGTCGCTGGCGACAGGCAGCTGGATCCATTCCTTGCTGCTGGATGGCGGCGCGATGGCCTTGTTGGATCCGGACAGCATGGTGGCCGACAAGGGGGAGCTGCAAACCTTTTTCACGCTGACGGCGGAGCAAGCTGGCCGCATTGCTGCCAGCCGTTCCGTCGGCCACGCCATGCGCGCCGCACGCGATGCGCCGGCTTTGGTCGGCTTCAAGGTGGATGTTCCGGCCGCCTCTGCGCAAAAAGTCAGGGCCTTCATCAATCACTGCATGGCTGCGCTGCCATAGCGCGCCGTCAGCCAGGCTGATAGATCATGGCGCGCGATTCGCCCATCAGGAAGGGCCGGTTGGGTTCGATCACTTCGCGCAGATAGCGCCACAGCGCTGCCACCCGCGCCACATTGCGGGTTTCGGTGGCGGCCACCAGCCAGAAAGCACGTTCGATATCGACCTGGCCGTCTAGCACCGGCACCAGATCGTCGCTTTGCTGCGCCAGGAAGCAGGGCAGGATAGCCAGTCCCTGGCCGCTGCGCGCTGCCGTGTACTGGGCGATCACGCTGGTGCTGCGGAAGGCGCGGTGAGCGGCCGGGGCGACATTGTCCTTGTAGCGCAACTCTTCGCTGAACACGAGGTCGTCGACATAGCCGATGAAGGCGTGCTGGTTCAGATCCTGCACGGTCTTGATCGGCGCATGGCTGTCCAGGTAGGCGCGGGTGGCGTACAGCTTGAGCAGGTAATCGGTGAGCTTGGTGACCACGTAGTTGCCGGTTTGCGGCCGTTCGATGGTGACGCCGATGTCGGCCTCGCGCTTGGACAGGTTGACGAAACGCGGCACCGGCAGCAGGTCGACCGTGATATGCGGATGCCGTGCGCAGAAGTGCGCCAGGTGCGGCGCCAGCACGAAGGTGCCGAAGCCTTCCGTGGCGCCGAGCCGGACCTGGCCTGACAGCAGGCGGTTGTGGCCGCTCAGTTCCTCGGCGGCGGCGTACACCGTGCTTTCCATTTTTTCGGCGTATTCGATCAGGCGGTGGCCTTCGGCGGTCAGGGTATAGCCCTGGTTGTTGCGCTCGAACAGCTGGCTGCCGACCTGTTCCTCGAAGCGGCGCATGCGGCGCGATACGGTCGAGTGGTCTATGCCCAGCTTTTTGGCGGCCGCCACCAGCCCCTGGCTGCGGGTCAGCTCCAGGAACACGCGCAGGTTGTCCCAGTCGAGCATGGCGCTTGTCGGTTTCACTTGCTTCTCCTTGCTTTGCATAAATGCAAAGCCATTGTGGATTATTGTCTATTGTCCCAATAATAATGCACATGCAGAATGTCTCTATAGAAAATTTATAAAAACCGGTTCATGTCGCCCATGGCGGCCCGGACCGAAAACAGGAGACAACGATGACAAAGTGCAGGCTGCTTGCAGCTGGTTCGGCCGTGATCTTTTCGTTAACGGGTTTGCTGGCGGGTTTGCTTACCTTCAGCCAGGCGCAGGCCCAGGATAGCGACGTCTACAAGGTCGGCATCCTGACCGACATGTCGGGGCCGTATGCGGCGATGGGTGGATCGGGTTCGGTGGCGGCGGCCAAGATGGCGATCGAAGATTGCATGAAGGCGGAATGCAAAGGCATGAAAATCGAGCTGCTCAGCGCCGATCATCAAAACAAGGCGGACATCGGCGCTTCCAAGGCGCGCGAATGGCTGGACCGCGACAAGGTCGACGCCATCGCCGACCTGACCAATTCCTCGGTGGCGCTGGCGGTGCAGAAACTGATCCGCGACAAGGGCGGCATCGCCATGTACAGCGGCCCGGCCACCACCGTGCTGACCAACGCCGAATGCGCGCCTAACGGCTTCCACTGGATGTTCGACACCTATTCGCAAGCCGCCGGCGCGGCTGCCGCGCTGACCAAGATGGGGCAGAAGTCCTGGTACTTCGTCACCGTTGACTATGCCTTCGGCCAGTCGTTGGAAAAAGATGCTGGCGACGTCGTCAAGAGCCTGGGCGGGACCGTGGTCGGTTCGGTCCGCCATCCCTTGAACGCCAGCGATTTCTCATCCTTCCTGCTGCAGGCACAGAGTTCAAAAGCGCAAGTGATCGGCCTGGCCAACGGCGGCCAGGATACGGTGAATGCGATCAAGGCGGCGCGCTCCTTCAGCATCGGCAGCAAGAACCAGCGCCTGGCGGCCTTGCTGGTGTTCCTGTCGGATGTGCATGCGCTCGGCCTCAACGATGCCCAGGGCTTGGTCTACACCGATGGCTTCTACTGGGATTTCGACAACGATACGCGCGCCTTCTCCAAGCGCTTTGAAGCGCTCAACAAGGGCAGCAAGCCGACCATGGTGCATGCCGGCGTCTACTCCAGCGTGTATCACTACCTGAAAGCCGCGGCCGCCACCAAGTCGCACGACTGGAAGGTCGTGACCCAGAAAATGCGCGAAATTCCTATCCACGATGCCGTCATGCGCAACGCTTCCATCCGCCCCGACGGCCGCGTGATCCATGACATGTATCTGTACCAGGTCAAGACCCCGGCCGAATCGAAAGCACCTTGGGATTATCTCAAGCTGCTGTCGACCATCCCGGCGCAGCAGGCGTTCAAGCCCATGGATGCTTCCTGTTCCCTGACCAAGTAAAAATGCAGTCCGGGCCAGCCCGGATTGTGCTTGTTTTGCATAGATTGTTTTGAGTTCTCATTTTTGAAGGAAGTCATCATGTCGATCCCAAACGTCCCGCTCTACATCGGCGGTAAAACCGTACAGTCCACCAGCACTGAATGGCGCGACGTCCTCAATCCAGCCACCCAGGAAGTAGTGGCGCGGGTGCCGTTCGCCACCAAGGCCGAAGTCGACCACGCGGTCGCCAACGCCAAGCAGGCTTTCGCCACCTGGCGCAATACATCGCTGGCGCAGCGCATGCGTATCATGCTCAAGTTCCAGCAGCTGCTACGTGAGAACATCGCGCCGCTGGCCGAACTGATCACCCGCGAACATGGCAAGACCCTGCCGGATGCCGAAGGCGAAGTCATGCGCGGCCTGGAAGTGGTCGAGCATGCCTGCTCCATCACCTCGCTGCAAATGGGCGAGCTGGCGGAAAACGCTGCCAGCGGCGTCGATGTCTACACCATCAACCAGCCGCTCGGCGTCGGCGCCGGTATCACTGCTTTCAACTTTCCGGTGATGCTGCCGTGCTTCATGTTCCCGGTCGCGGTCGCTTGCGGCAATACCTTCATCCTCAAGCCGTCCGAGCAGGATCCCTCGTCGTCGCTGTTCCTGGTGGAACTGGCGCAGCAGGCCGGCTTGCCGCCGGGCGTACTGAACGTGGTGCATGGAGGCCCGGACGTCGCCAACATGCTGTGCGATCACCCTGACATCAAGGCGATTTCCTTCATCGGTTCGACCAGCGTCGGCACTCACATCTATCGCCGTTCCAGCGAAGCCGGCAAGCGCGCGCAATGCATGATGGGCGCGAAGAACCACTGCATCGTGCTGCCTGACGCCAACAAGGACCAGGCCATCAACAACCTGCTGGGCGCGGCTTTCGGCGCCGCCGGCCAGCGTTGCATGGCGAATTCGATGGTGCTGCTGGTCGGCAAGGCGCGCTCCTGGCTGCCGGAAATCGTCGAACGTTCGCGCGGCCTGAAGATCGGCCCGGGCAGCGATCGCAAGGCAGACCTCGGCCCGATGGTGTCGAAAGCCGCCAAGGCGCGCACCGAGCGCCTGATCGGCACGGGTGTGGAGCAGGGCGCGCAGCTGCTGCTGGATGGCCGCAACTGCCAGGTGGCGGGCTATCCGGACGGTAATTTCGTCGGCCCGACGATTTTCTCCGGCGTGACCGAGAAAATGGATATCTACACGCAAGAGATTTTCGGTCCGGCCATGTGTGTAGTCGAGCTGGAAACGCTCGATGAAGCGATTGCCTTCATCAACGCCAATCCGAACGGCAACGGCACTTCGATCTTCACTTCCTCCGGCTGGGCCGCGCGCAAGTTCCAGAACGAAATCGATGTCGGCCAGGTTGGCATCAACGTGCCGATTCCGGTGCCGGTGGCGTATTTCAGCTTCACCGGTTCACGCGCATCGAAGCTGGGCGACCTCGGTCCTAACGGCAAGCAGGCGGTGCAGTTCTGGACCCAGACCAAGACCGTGACGGCGCGCTGGTTTGCGCCGGATGCGGATGGCGGCGAGATCAACACCACCATTTCGATGAAATGACGAGGCAGCCTGCCGCTGTTATGCATGCAGGTGATAGCGGCAGGCAATGCAAGACCACGCGAGAAAGAGACTTAGCATGAACCACGAAATCGTTTTTATCGGCCTCGGCAACATGGGTTTGCCGATGGCGCTCAACCTGGTCAAGGCCGGCCACAAGGTCAGCGGCCATGACCTGGTCGCCGCCAGCGTCGAGAAATTCGCCGCCGGCGGCGGCAGCACCGGCAACGACCTCGCCGCTGCGGTCGGCGCGGCCAAGGTAATCATCACCATGCTGCCTGCCAGCCGCCATGTCGAAGGCGCCTACCTGGGCGCCAGCGGCATCCTGGCGCAAGCCGCGCCCGGCACTTTGCTGATTGACTGTTCCACCATCGCTCCCGACGCCGCCCGTAAGGTGGCGGCGGCAGCGCGCGACAAGGGCTTCACCATGCTCGATGCGCCGGTTTCCGGCGGCACCGGCGGTGCGCAGGCCGGTACGCTGACCTTCATGGTCGGCGGCTCAGCCGAAGGCTTTGCGGCGGCCAAGCCGTTGCTGGAAAAGATGGGCAAGGCGATTTTCCATGCCGGCGACAACGGCAGCGGCCAGACCGTCAAGGTGTGCAACAACATGCTGCTGGGGATCCTGATGATAGGCACTTCGGAAGCGATCCGGCTGGGCATGGCCAACGGCATGGATCCCAAGGTGTTGTCGGAAATCATGGCCAAGAGCTCGGGCCGCAACTGGGCGCTGGAAGTCTACAACCCTTGCCCTGGGGTGATGGAAAATGCGCCGGCTTCCAAGGACTATGCCGGCGGCTTCGGTGTCGACCTGATGCTGAAGGATCTTGGCCTGGCGGTGGAAAATTCGCTGTCCACCGGCAGCAGCGTGCCGCTCGGTGCATTGGCGCGCAACCTGTACGACATCCACAGCAAGAGCGGCGCCGGCGGCCTGGATTTTTCCAGCATTTTCAACATGCTGGCCAAGGCCGAGTGAGTTGCGGACGATAGCAATCCCGGTTTGAAAAAGCGTTGCTTCCTTGCCGCGGACGAGTACCGCGGCAAGGCGCGACGCCTTTCACTGCCAGTTCTCAAGCGCGCGGGCCAGGCGCATCACAGTGACGCCGGGACCAAGATGGCGCAGCGACGGCATGACGATCACGCAATCGTCATAAGGCGTGACAATTTGCTTGTCGCCGTCACGTGCGATGGCGGTGCCGGCGCGTTCAATCATTTCCAGACCGCGAAAATCCTGCGCGAATTCAAAATCCATCGTGTCGGCGATGACTGCCTGCGTTACCTGCAGCACCTGCTGCAGCGCAGGCGCGGCATGCAGCATGAAATCCTCCAGATCTGCCGCGGCGACCACGCCAGTCTTGCTCAGGAAACGAGACGCCGCATCTAGCGCAACATCTTTGCTGCGCACCGAGAAGTGCTGCCCGGTTTCGATCAGCAAGGCATTCTTCGGGCTGGCAGGATCGCCGAAAGCGCCATAGTCACGCAGCCGCTTGCCGTTGGCATGGCCGCCATCGACGATCACGTGTTCGGGAACGCCGATGTCTGTGGCAAAGCGGATGCCTTTGGCCAGCGGGCCGCTGAGCATCAGCGGCGGCGCCTCTTCATGCATGGAGTGCAGATCGAGCAGGAAATCGACACTGTCGACGATAGGCCGCAACGCGCGCGCACGGCGCAATTCCCGCGAGTCATCGGCACTGTCAAGTCTTGCTGTCGACCAGACGCGATTCATGTCTTCGTCAATGAAGCGGCTTGCATCCGGATTGCCGCTGTCAAAACGGTGATAGGCATCGACGTTGCCAAAGCCGAGCGTTAGGCGGCCTTTTGCCGGACGCAATCCGGATCGCAGCAGCTGGTCTACGGCGATCGCGCCACTGACTTCATTGCCGTGGGTTAGCGCCAGGATCATGGCATGCGGCCCGGCCACGCCGCTGTCGAAAGTATGCATGTAATCGACGCCTGTGTTGCCAGTCTTCCATGCGGCGATATCGGGGAAAACCACCTCGATCGGATATTCATGCAATTTTGCACGAATCTGTTCCAAGGTTTTCATAAAGCGTGCTCCTGTTCGAAAAGCTGAATATATTTGCTGAGTAAAATGAGGGTGCCGCCGGTTCAGGCCGGACCGCGCCGCGCCATCCGGCGGCCCAGCGCAAGCACCGCGGCAATGCTGATCAAGGCTGTCGCCATCACATAAAAACTGGGCGCCAGTTTGCTCTCAGTAAAGGCAATCATCCAGGTGACGATCAGCGGCGCAAAGCCGCCAAACAAGGTGACGGAAAAGTTATAGCTGAGAGCAAGCCCGGTGCCGCGGGTACTGGTCGGAAAAATATCCGACAGCATCGCGGGTATCGGCCCGAGGCAGGCAGCGATCAATATCCCGACCAGGCCCTGGACCAGCATCAAGGTGCCGACCGTCGGCCAGGTTGTCAATAAGAGGAACAGGGGATAGGAAGTGCAGGCAATCGTCAGCATCGCCATCGACAAGACGCGGAAGCGGCCGTAGCGGTCCGACAGGGCGCCAAACAGCGGAGCGCTGATCATCAAGACCAGCCCGGTCACCATCGCGCTGAGAAATGAGGAGGTGGCGGGAATGTGCAATTGTTTTAATGCATAGGTGGGCATATATAATTTATGCACGTAGTTGAATGCGGTAGCGCCGGAAACCACGCCTATGCCCAGCAGCAGATTGATGCGGTCACGCACCAGGACCACTTTCAAAGGCGACTGTTCCGGCTTGGCCGCCGCAATCTTCTTGAATTCCGGGGTCTCATCGATCTGGCTGCGGATATACAGGCCTACCGGTCCGATCAGCAAACCGACGCCAAACGCCAGGCGCCAACCCCAGTCGTCCAGCTGGTTCTCTGTCAGCGTAAAACTGAGCAGCGCGCTGACTCCCGCGGCCAGCACGGTCGCCAGTCCCTGGGTCGACAATTGCCAGCTGGCGAAGAAGCCGCGCCGTTTGGCATCGGCATGCTCGACCATGAATGCCGTTGCCGCGCCGAATTCACCGCCGGTGGAAAAACCTTGCAGCATGCGGGCCACGATCACGATCAGGGGAGAGGCAATGCCGATTTGCGCGTAGGTCGGAGCAAAAGCAATCATTGCGGTGCCGATCATCATGACAAAGATGGATACGGTCAGCGATGCTTTGCGTCCGGCCCGATCTGCATAGGAGCCCAGGACAATGGCGCCCAGCGGACGCATGACGAAGGAAATCCCGAATGTGCCGACGCTTAGCAGCAAGGAAGTGGTTTCGTCCGCCGCCGGAAAGAACAGCTTGCCGATCACAATCGCGAAATAGCCGTAGATCAGCAAATCATAGAATTCGAGTGCGTTGCCGATGCTGGCCGCGCAGATTTCTTTCCAGGGATTGCCTGGTTTGCTGACCGGCAAGCTGCGGGTTTCCAGTGTTCGTGGCTGTGATGACATGCGATGGCTCCAGAATTGTTGTTTTTTGCGTTTCATCTAGTGCGAAAATGCACGATGCGCGCTATTTTTGATTTTCAAAGACTGGCTGGCGGCACGCCGCAGGACGCTCTGACGGCTGCGCCGGCAGAGCGTCCTGCGGCGGATCGCGTCAGCAATTTTTGAAAATTTGAGGAA
The DNA here is from genome assembly GCF_001584185.1 of Collimonas pratensis. Classification (GTDB taxonomy): domain Bacteria; phylum Pseudomonadota; class Gammaproteobacteria; order Burkholderiales; family Burkholderiaceae_D; genus Collimonas; species Collimonas pratensis. The sequence continues at coordinate 1,856,045 of NZ_CP013234.1, forward strand.
GTATAGGGAGCGTGCGGCAGTCCGGATTGCCGTTTCGGCACAGGCTTGTGCTTTTTATTGCGATTGTGCTTTGCTGTCTGATGTCACAGCTCATCGACGGCGTCAGCAGAAACGCCCTCCCAGATTGCTTTGACCAGCGCATTGGCATTGCCCCGCATGCGGTAGAGGGAAATATCGAAGCCGATGCGCATGTCAGCATCGCCGACCAGCAGCAGATTGCCTTGCTTTAAATCGTCCTGCACCAGCCGTTGCGGCAACCAGGCCAGGCCGGCGCCACGCTTCGCCATTTCCAGGATCGACTCGTAAGAGTCGGCCTGGTAGACCGTGCGCAGCGACAGTTTTTTCGGCAAGCCGGCCAGATGCCTGGCGAGCACGCCGCGCAGCGTCAGCGACTGCGAAAAGGCCAGCCAGGGAATCGGGGGCGCCGCATCGCCGGCCGGCAAACGGAATTTGGGCTGTCCTTTGGCATCCGAGGCGCTGACCGGCAATAGCATCTCGCGTGCAAGCGCGACGGATTCGTAACGCTGCGGATCAATCAGCAGGCGCGTCGCCGGGCTGGAGTAAATGACCAGCAAATCGACATCCCCACTCGCCAAGCGCAAGATGACCTCTTGCGCGCCACCGGTGCTGACCGAGACTGGAAATGGGCCGAAACGCTGGTTGATCGTTTCATACCAGCCTGGGAAAAAAGTGCTCGCCAAGGTACGGCCAGTGGCGACCCGCAAGATTTCTTCCGGATGCTGAACGGTATCCTGCAATTGCGCCCGGGCCGCATGCAAGACATCGATCGCATGCGTCGCTGCATCGAGAAACAGCTTGCCAGCCGGGGTCAGGGACAGCGGTTGCGTGCGCGCAACCAAGTCTGCGCCCACCCATTGTTCCAGTGCGTGGATGCGGCGCCCGAAGGCCGGATGCGTGACAAAGCGGTTTTCCGCGGCGCGAGAAAAACTGCGTGTCCGAGCCAGTTCAACAAAATCTTCAAGCCAGGTCAATTGCATTTTTACTCTCGTAATACTGGAATATGAATAGTCGTCTTCATCCACGGCGGCAAGCTGCCTGGTCTGCTAGCCTGACTTGAGCAGGCGCTTGCGCTCTGCCGTGTATGACCACCACGGCAGCGGTTCGGCGCCTTCCATGTAGCGCACCGCCGACATGAAGACATCGATCACGCAGGGATCGTGGCGGGCGCCGGTCGTGCTGCATAATTTCTCATACATCTGCAGCGGCGACTGGCCGACCAACTGCCCCGGCTGCAGGATGCCGATACAGCGCAGGTCGGCGGCGCCGGCCTTGCCGATATTCGGCAAATCCTCCAGTGCTATCACTGCGTCTCTCTCCAGGTATTTGGCCATATCGATTCCGTTATTTGGTTGGTGACTGCCAGCGTGCATCGACAGCCCCATAAGCATATATCAAGATATTCGTTGCACGATTATCTGTATGGAATATAATTACAGTATGAAGTCCAGTCGATTTGCCGTCGCGGCGCATATTTTAGTCAGCGTGGAGTACGCCACCAGGGGCGGGGAAGTGTATTTCTCGTCCACGGCGATCGCTGCCAGCGTCAATACTAATCCGGTTTTCGTGCGCGAGCTGCTGCGCAAGCTAAGCAAGGCCAAGCTGGTGGTGACCAAGGAAGGCAAGGGGGGCGGCGTGCAGCTGGCGCGGCCGGCTTCGGCCATCAACCTGGCGGAGATTTACCAGGCGGTGGAGGAGGGGCCGGTGCTGAAGCACAATACGCGTTCGAAAGACCTGTGCTGTCCGGTCAGCTGTGGCATGGACATGGTGCTGGATCCGGTGGTGTCGGAAGTGGAAAGCGCCTTGCTGGATATTTTGCGCGAAAGAAAGTTGTGCGAACTGGTCAACAAGATCGCCGACAAGACTGGAAAATAGGCTGTTTTTTTATGGTTAACTGTATTCTGGTATATTACAGTTAATTTCAGCGGGGGCAGGAAGGATCATTTTGATCCTATTTTTATATTCTTAACTGTAGTAAAAAATAATACAGTTTAATCGTGGCGCATGTGTACATGCATGCCGTGGCCGCCTCGATGCCATTGCAGTGCAGCCGGCGAGCAAGTAGTGAGTCAAGGCCGGCTGGTTTAAATCAATTCGCTTTATTCAGTTTATTAGGCGCTGGTCACGGACCAGGCGCAGGGGAGTTTTACATGGAAAAAAATCTGGCCGCGCTTAGCGCACAAAACGACAGCCTTCTCGATATGCCGGCCCACGTGGCCAGCACAGCATCGCCGCTGCGCTCCTGGCTGTCGGTGGTGTCGGTGGCGATAGGTGCTTTTGCTTTCGTGACGACGGAATTCCTGCCGGTGGGTTTGCTGCCGCAGATCGCCAGCGATCTTGGCGTCTCGCCGGGTACCGCCGGCCTGATGGTGACGACGCCCGGCATCATCGCCGCCATTTCGGCGCCGGGTCTGATGCTGGGGGCAGGGCGCATCGATCGCCGCTTCATTCTGCTGGCGCTTTCCATCCTGTTGCTGACATCGAACCTGGTGTCGGCCTTTGCGCCAAGCTTCGGCATCATGCTGCTGGGCCGGGCCCTGCTGGGGGCGGCCCTGGGCGGCTTCTGGACCTTGGCGCTGGCGACTGCGGGGCGGCTGGTGCGGCAAGAGCATGCGGCCAAGGCGACCGCGATGATACTGAGCGGCGTCACCTTCGCTACCGTGATAGGGGTACCGCTTGGTACCTTCATCAGCGGGTTGTATTCGTGGCGCGCATCGTTCATCGCTACCGGCGCATTGGCTGCGGTGGCGCTGGCGGCGCAAGCTTTTCTGTTGCCGGCCTTGCCGTCAAAAGCAGCGATCCGTTTCAGTGACCTGCGTGCCTTGCTGAGCCGGCCCACAGCCCGCAAGAGCTTGCTGATGGTGGCGCTGGTGTTTGGCGCGCACTTCTCGTCCTACACCTATGTCACGCCGTTCCTGGCGCAAAACAACTTCAGCTTGCCGGCGATTACCTCTGTGCTGCTGGGCTTCGGCTTCGTCGGCTTTATCGCCAACCTGGCGATCTCGACGGCTGTGACGCGTCATCTGCAGGCTTCGCTGTTCGCCATGGTGGCGATCTTGCTGGTGGCCCTGGTGACATTGCCGCTGGTGCATGCGTCACCGGCTGCGGTAGCGGTCATGGTGCTGGCCTGGGGCGTTGCCTTCGGCGCCATCCCGTTGTGCCTCAGCATCTGGCTGCAACTGTCTTCGCCTGATTTGCCGGAAGCCGGTTCGGCGCTGTTTGTCAGCATCGTCCAGGTAGCGATCGCGCTCGGCTCCTTCACCGGCGGTGTGGTGGTCGATGCGGTGGGAATTTCCGCCACGCTGTGGCTGGGCGGTTTCCTGGCGCTGATCAGCCTGGCGGTGATCGCCAGCTTTGGCATGGGCAACAAGAAATTGGCGGAAATACTCGGCAAGTAAGCAGCAAGTAAGTAAGCAGCAAACAAATCGTCAGACCGGCCAAGGCCGCTGCGTCTTGCTAGCTCCGCACCGGGGCGGCGTGGCGCAGCGGCCTTGCTGCATTAGTAGGCGCCGGTTTGTCTGGCGCCGGCCGTGCTGCCCATTGGCCGAGCCAGACACTGGCCAGGATGATCGCCGCGCCCAGTATCTGCAGCGGCGCCAGTTGCTGGTCCAGCACCAGCCAGCCAAGCACGGTGGCAGTCACCGGGCTCAGCAGGCCGAGCGAGGCAGCGGCTGCCGGCTGCAGCCTCTGCAAGCCGCGGAACCACAGCCAGTAAGTGAGGCCGGCGCCGACCAGGCCCAGATAGGCGAAGCCGGCGATGTTTTGCGCGCTCAGCGCAGGCAGCGGGTTCCAGCCACAGGGCCAGCGGCAACAGCAGCAAGCCGCCCGCGCTCAATTGCCAGGCGGTGAAAGTCAGCGGCGCTACCGGTGCGCGCCAGCGTTTGCTGAGTGTGGTGCCGATCGCCATCGACAGCGTGCCGAGCAAGCCGGCGCCTATGCCCCAGGCATCGAGCGCGGCGGCTGGCGTCAATACCAGCAAAGCGACGCCGGCGATGCCGGCGGCGCCGGCCAGCAGCCCCAGGCGGCGCGGCGCCTGCTTGAACATCAGCCAGGAAAACAGCAGCACCAGCAGCGGTTGGATAGCGCCGACGGTGGCGGCGACGCCGCCCGGCAAGCGGTAGGCCGAGACGAACAACAGCGACCAGAAAATGGTGAAGTTGAGCGCGCCCAGCACGAACACGCGCAGCCACCAGATGCCGCTCGGCAGCTGACGCAGCAATACCAGCAGCAACAGGCCGACCGGCAGCGCGCGCAGCATTGCCAGCATCAGCGGATGTCCGGCCGGCAGCAGCTGCGTCGTTACCAGATAGGTGCTGCCCCAGATGGCCGGCGCAATCGCGGTCAGCAGGGTGTCGCCAAGAAGTGAGGGTTTTTTCATGATATATCTCTATATAAACTATCTCTATGTCAAGATAAATACATTTTACAGAAAGATCTCTTGATGTCAAGATATGGTCTTATATCCATCATTATTTGAATAGAGTGTGCGCAATGACAGTGGATAAGGTTGATAAGATTCTTGAGCAATGGCAAAACGAGCGCCCCGACCTAGACAGCTCGCCAATGGGGGTGATCGGCCGCATCAGCCGCCTCTCGCATTACCTGGAGCGCGGGGTGAATGACGGCCTCGAGCCGTTCGGCCTTACCAACTGGTCGTTCGACGTGCTGGCGACCTTGCGCCGGGCCGGCGCGCCATATCGGCTATCGCCGAATGCGCTGCTGCAGTCGCTGATGATTACCTCGGGCACCATGACCAACCGCATCGATCACCTGGAGCGTGCCGGACTGGTCGAGCGCGCCCACAATCCGGATGACCGGCGCAGCGTTCTGATTACCTTGACTGCCGCCGGCCTGGCGTTGGTGGAGCGGGCGGTGGCGGCGCATGTGCGCAACGAGCAGCGCTTGCTGGCGCACATGAGCACCCAGGATCAGGCGCAGCTGGCGGGGTTGCTGCGGCAGTTTCTGCTCGGGCTGGAGTCCTGAGGTCCTGGCGGGCTGCGGCTGTCCGGTTGGTCGGAGAATTTGATAGACTGAACGATCATTCAAATTCCAGGGCCATCTTAATCCTCGGTTGAATTTTTGCGCCGGGTAGAGTGGCAGCGACGAGTTATTGCTAGCTGCCTTTTTTATCGAAATAAGACTGATCGTTCATTCCCGTAAATGAGATGGGCGAAAAAAAACGCTGCGCATGATTGGCAGCGTTTTTTTGTGAGCAGAAGGGGCTATTAAGCGCGCTTCTTGAACTCGTTGGTGCGTGTGTCGATTTCGATCATGTCGTCGGAGCTGACGAACAGCGGCACCATGACGATGTGCTGGTTGGCTTCGATGGCGTTTTCGATCTTGGCTTCTTTCAGGACGTTGCCCGAAGTGTTGCCCTTGACCGCTGGCTCCGAGTACACAACCTGGCGCTGGATGGTGGTCGGCAGTTCGACCGAGATTGCCTTGCCGTCGTAAAACACGGCTTCGCATTCCATGCCGTCTTTCAGGTAGTGCAGGGCGTCGCCCAGGTTTTCTTCTTCGATTTCGTATTGTTCGTAATCAGCGTCCATGAACACGAACAGCGGATCGGCGAAGTACGAATAAGTGACTGGCTTCTTGTCGAGCACGACCACGTCGAACTTGTCGTCGCCGCGGAAAACGTTTTCCATCGGGGCGTTGGTCAGCAGGTTCTTCAGTTTCCACTTGTAGGTGAAGCCCGTGCGGCTCGAACCGTTGACGTCAGAGCGCAGGACGATCATAGGCTTGCTGTCAACCATGATGATGTTGCCGACACGAATTTCTTTTGCTGGTTTCATAGCGAATATACGTAAAAAGTAGGTTGCATAAAAATCATCTGTAGCCTACTGGCAGGAAGCACCGCAAGCCCACGTATGATTGAATTTTAGAATGCGTCAAAAATTAGCCCTATATTTTAACCTATTTTTTCATGCCCCTTACTTAACTGTTTCGACGAACTTGCATAAATTGGCGGCCAGGTCGCCATTTGCCAACAATTGTTGCTCCCAATCAGTGGACAGTCTGGCAATTTCCGGCAGGTCGGCGTCAAGCCGGCGCCATGCCACGTTCCAGTCAATGGTTTCCCCAGCGGCGCCGTTCCATCCCAGGGAGAATGTGACCAGGCTGGAGGTTTTTGCACTGGTGGCTTGCAAGAAGGCGTTCAGCTTGACGTGGTGCAAGTCCTTGTCTTGCGGGTAGATGTGCCAGATGAATGGCTTTGCTGCCCACTGCGCGCGCACGAAGGAATCCTCGCCGCGCACGAAATTAAGGTCGCAGGCCCACAGTAGCTTGTCGTAGTCGGGCTGCGGCACGAAGGGCAGCACGCGCACGGTCAGCGCGCCGCGAGTGGCGCAGACGCCAGCGGTCGCCGCTTGTCCCAGGAAGGCCTGGGCCGCATCGGCGGCGACGCCTTCCGGCACCAGGCAAGTGATGGCCTTGTCGCCGGCTTGCCAGGCCGCGAACAATTCGGTGAGCGGCGCCTGCGGGTAGCAGAACAGGGAAACCTTGGTCGCCGTCATCTCGGCCGGGGTCACGCCGAACTGTCCAAGAAAGGCGCGCATCGCCCCGGCATCCTGCTGGAAAGCCTGGCGCTGCCGCAGCAAGCCGGATTCCAGCAGCAGGCCGCCGGTGCGGCTGGTGAAGCCGGGGAAGAAGAAGTATTTGATCAGGGAGCGCGGCTGCGTCGACGGCAAGGCGTGGCAGCCTTCCACCCATGCTTCCGCGCTCAAGCCTTCCAGGTTCAGCCACACCGGCCGCGGCGCGCGCTCCGCCATGGCCTGGATGTAGCCGGGCGGCAGGTCGCAGGCAAAGAATTCGATGACGATATCGGCCACGTCTTGCGCGGTGAATGCGCCGTCCTGGCCGCGCCAGTGGCGTACGGTGACGCCGCTGACCAATTGCCGTTCGAGGTCGATGTCGACTTCCGGGCAAATCCGCCGGAAGCTGTACAGGTCGTCGACCCACAGGGTGACGGCGATGCCGTGTTCCTGCTCCAGCTGACGCGCCAGGCGCCAGCAGATGCCGATGTCGCCATAGTTGTCGACGACTTTGCAAAACAAGGCCAGCGATGTTTGTGTCTGTTGATGATCCAAGATTCAAATTCCAGCGTGATGAGCTTTTGATGAGGTTTTTTTATTGCCGACGGTTTTGCATTCGGCTGTGTAATGTAATAATGCCGTCCCCGTATGATACTGGACTTGAAAGATGACTAATGAGCGCGACCTGATCGCCAGCCTGACGCTGGCGCTGATCGATCTGGCAGGAGCGGTGGCGCAGATAGCGGAAACCATGCCCGAGCACAGCAAGGCGCAAATCAACGATTCGCTGAACGTGGCGGTGACCAAGCTGGAGCAGGTGGCGCTGGCCATCAGTGATAGCGGCGATGAGGCTGGCGGCGCAGAAGTTCAGGATCAGCTGACGGCCGCCAAGGTAGCGGCGTCAGCCTAGAACCAAGGCAGGCGCTGTCAGGACGGTTGCTGCCGGAAGCGCGCATGCTCCAGCAGATGGCGCACGATCAGCCGGTGGAGCGGCATGATCGTCGCCAGATAGCTGCGTCCCAGCAGATTGTTGGTCTTGACGATGGTCGAGAGCGTCACTTGTGTTGCCTCCGGGCCGTCCGGGGCGACTCTGATGCTGATGCGGAAATCCAGGTGGCTGTCATCGAACCCCAGCACCACCTCGCGCTCCGATTGCGCCACCAGCGGGAAGCCGCCCAACGTATGCGGCAGCGCATGCGGATTGTCGACGCCGAATTCCACCGTGCGCAGCTGGAACAAGCTCACCACGCGATTGCGGGTCGCCATCAGTAGACTGATCCAGCTTGGCGGATGCTTGATGATGGCTTCGGCGGCTTGCCTGGCGCTCAGGCCGGGGAGATCGGCCCGGACCTGATAGGCATCGACGAAATCGTGCCCGGGCAAGAGCGTCTCGCACTCCGCGCTGGGGGCCACCAAATTTGCCACAGGATAGGCGGCGCTCATTTTTTACGGCTCCTGGCTTCATGCTCGGCCGCCGCGCTTTCAAAGCGTTCGCGCGTGGTTTCTTCATCCCTGCTGCCGAAGGCGTAGTTGGCTTCCAGCCACATGACGTTGATGATGCCGAACGCCAGCGCCAGGCCGACTCCTAATATCCATGCGAAATACCACATAATCTTCTCCTGTATCTGCGCTTAATAAGCGGTGTGTTCGTTGTCTTCGATATGCTTGAGCGTGACCTTGCCGCGCATGACCCGGTACACCCAGGTGGTGTACAGCAGGATGATCGGCAGCATGATGACCACCACCCAGAACATGATGCCAAGCGTCTTGTGGCTAGATACCGCATCCCAGATCGTCAGGCTGCTGTTTGGATCGAGCGAAGACGGCATGATGAATGGGAACAGGGATGCGCCTGCGGTCAGGATGACGGTGGTCACGCAAAAGCCGCTGGACAGAAAGGCAGCAGTGGCCTTGTTGGCCGCGCTGAACACCACGCACAGCAAAGCGCCGGCGACGGCAACGATAGGGAAGGCCCAGATCGCAGGCCAGCGCGCATAGTTGTCGAACCAGGCACCGTTGGCGGTAACCACGGTCTTGACGATCGGCATGAAGGCGCTGTTGGCATCCGGCATGGCGGTGATGCGATAGCCGTGGATGCCGAAAGCCACCCAGAAGCCGCCCGCGACGAACAGCAGCACCGTCACCAGTCCGGCCACCTTGGCGATGCTGCGCGCGCGCTCAGCGATCAGGGCATCGGTCTTGACTTGCAGGTAAGCCGCGCCGTGCATCAGCAGCATGGTCACGCTTAGCAGGCCGGCCAGCAGGCCGAAAGGATTGAGCAGCTGGAAGAAGTTGCCGGTGTACTCCACCCGCATGGTGTCGTCGTAATGGAAGGGTACGCCGAGGAACAGATTGCCGAAGGCGACGCCGAAGATCAGAGGCGGCACGAAACCACCGGCGAACAAGCCCCAGTCCCAGGCATTGCGCCAGCGCGTATCGGCCACCTTGCTGCGGTAATCGAAGCCGACCGGACGGAAGAACAACGAGAACAGCAGCAGCATCAAGGCCACATAGAAGCCCGAGAACGCCGCGCCGTAGACCAGCGGCCAGGCAGCAAAAATGGCGCCGCCGGCGGTGATGAACCAGGTCTGGTTGCCTTCCCAGGTGCTGCCTATCGAATTGATGACGACCCGTCGTTCGCCGTCGGTCTTGCCGATAAAGGGCAGCATCATGCCGACCCCGAAGTCGAAGCCGTCAGTGAGGGCGAAGCCGATCAGCAGCACGCCGACAAAGCCCCACCAGATGATCTTTAAGGTTTCATAGTCAAACATGGCGGTTTCTCCTTATGCCTTGGCAGTCGAATCGACGGTTGATGCTTCAAGGCGTTCCCAGTGGTACTTGCCGGTATGCAGGCTGCTCGGGCCGCGGCGGGCGTATTTCACCATCAGTATCATTTCGATGACAAACAGGAAGGTATAGAAGCCGAGGAAACCGGCCAGGCTGAAGTAGAGGCTGCCAGGCTGCAAGGTCGAAGCCGACAAATGGGTCGGCAATACGCCAGAGATGGTCCATGGCTGGCGGCCGTATTCCGCCAGCAGCCAGCCCAGCTCGATCGCGACCCACGGCAGCGGGATGCTGTACACCGCCAGGCGCAGCAGCCAGCGCTGCTTGGCCAGCTGCTTGCGGATCAGGAAATAGAACGAACAGGAGAAGATGAACAGGAACAGGATGCCGAGGCCGACCATCAGCCGGAACGACCAGAACATCGGCGCGATTTTCGGGAAGGTGTCATTGACCGCCATGCCGATCTGTTCCGGCGTGGCGTCGACCACGTTCGGCGTGTACTTCTTCAGCAGCAAGCCATAGCCGAGATCGTCTTTCAGCTTGTCGAAGGCGGCCACCGCCTCGGGCGACTTGTCGCCGCCTTTCAGGCGGGTCAGGGCGGCGTACGCCAGCATGCCGTTGCGGATGCGCACTTCATGTTCCTTCTTCAGGTCCTGGATGCCGGTGATCTGCTTGTCGGCCGAGCGCGTGCCGATCAGGCCCAGTACGTAGGGGATCTTGATGGCGTAGTCGGTACGCTGTTCTTTCTCGTTGGGCCAGCCGACCACGGTAATGCCGGCCGGCGCCGGCTCGGTATGCCATTCGGCTTCCATGGCCGCCAGCTTGACCTTGTTGACTTCGCCGGCGGTGTAGCCCGATTCGTCGCCGAGCACGATCACTGACAGGGTCGAGGCCAGGCCGAAGCCGGCCGCGATGGCAAACGAGCGCAGGGCGAAGGCAGTGTCGCGGCCGCGCAGCAGGTAAAAGGCGGAGATGCCGAGCACGAACATCGAGGCGGCGACGTAGCCGGCCGACAGGGTGTGCACGAACTTCACCTGCGCCACCGGATTGAAGATGACGTCGACGATGCTGGTCAGCTCCATGCGCATGGTTTCATAGTTGAACTCGGCGCCGACTGGATTGTTCATCCAGCCGTTGGCGATCAGGATCCACAGGGCCGACAGGCTGGAGCCGAGCGCCACCAGGAACGTGATCAACAGATGCTGGACGCGCGACAGGCGGTCCCAGCCGAAGAAGAACAGGCCGACGAAGGTCGATTCGAGGAAGAAGGCCATCATCCCTTCGATCGCCAGCGGCGTACCGAAAATGTCGCCGACATAGTGCGAGTAATACGACCAGTTGGTGCCGAACTGGAATTCCAGGGTGATGCCGGTGGCAATGCCCATGGCGAAATTGATGCCGAACAGCTTGCCCCAGAAACGCGTCATGTCCTTGTAGACCGGACTGCCGGTCATGACATAGACCGACTCCATGATCACCAGGATCCATGCCAGCCCGAGGGTGAGCGGCACGAACAGGAAGTGGAACATCGCGGTTGCTGCGAACTGCAGACGCGACAGGGCGACGACTTCATCAATAGGAATCATTGGCGGGCCTCAGAGGGGGGTAAATGGGAAGGGATGGCAGCGGGTTGCGGACTGAGCATGTGTTGCTCCACCAAGTCAGTCGGCATGCGCATTTTTTTTGTTTGCGGTTCGGAGAAAAAAGCTTTCCAGAGCACCATCAGAAGGGCGATCTTGACCACCAGGATGACGGTGATTTCGACTGCCAGCGGCAAGCGGGTGAAGCGTTTATTCAAGGCGAAAGACATAGGGCGTCTACTCCTTCAACTTAGCGTTCTGGTATACATCGGGATGGTCGGTGCTGCTACTCTTGGTCTTGCTGCCCGAGCCAGGCATGCGGAACTTGTCGCGTACATCCAGCAGCTTCTTGACCTTGGAACCCATCTTCATCAGCGAAGCCAGGGTTTCCGGCGAGAGGCGCTGCACATCGTCAAACCAGGAACTGGACAGCTCGATCAGGTTGTACATTTCGCGCATCCGCTGCTGCGCCTGCTGGTCGGTTTCGTTGGCAGGGGTTTCCAGCAGCGCATCGCGCAACATCGATAAGGTCGGCTCGATTTCACGGCGCCGGCGCTCTTCCAGCAAAGTCTTGAAAATATCCCAGATATCTTTCGGCGGTTCGAAATACTCGCGGCGATCGCCGGGGTGATGCAGCAGCTTGACCAGTCGCCACGACTGCAGCTCCTTCAGGCCCATGCTGACGTTGGAGCGGGAAAACGTCAGATATTCGGCAATCTGGTCGGCGTTCAAAGGTTGCCCCAGGACATAAAGTAACGCATAAATCTGCCCAACGGTGCGATTGATGCCCCAGCGGCTGCCCATTTCGCCGAAATGCGAGATGAAGCGCTGGGTGAGGGGCGTCAATGGCGTGAGCGGAGTGCTGACGGCAGGGGGGCTGGCTGGGGGGATGGTATGCATGATATTTTGAGTTTTCAGTAATTACTGAAATATAAGTTAAAACAGAAATGTTTGCAAGGTAATGGTTTCTCCACTGTGCGAGAAAGTGCTGCAGGTGGTAATGGATTGGCCTAGGGCGGCAGGATTACTGCGGCATGGCTTGAAACAGATTGCGCAGCGGATTGCCATAGGCCCCAGCAAGGAGCAACGCCGAGAATGGACGATGTTGGCGCGCAGCGAATGCGTTGGCAAATTGCGCAGGAATGAAATCGGCAAGAAACAATCTTGCCGAGGTTGTGGCTAGCGCCGGCAAATCAGGCCGAGGCAGGCTTCTCTAACCGGATGCGTTACGCTTGCTGCAGTGGCGGCAGCTTCAACCAGTTTTGCGCGCGACCAGTTTTTGCCTGATGCGGGCGATGCCATCCTCTATCAAACCAATGACGATTGACAGCGCCACCACCATTTGCAGTTGAAGCATGCCTTGAATGGGGGAGTCGATTGGGTAGTTTTGCGGCAGCAGAAACAGCAGGCCAACTGTAATTAACCATGTAATTGAGCGAATGTGACCGGGGGCAGAGCGCATCATGAATGAGCAAAACAGGTCGGCTGATCCGGAACCAAGCAAGAACCAGAGCCAGCCTAAGGCTGCCGCTATCGATAGGGAATATGGCACGATAGCAAATTGTGCGGCAACTACCAGCGCTCCTGCTGCCAGCATGGCGAATCGTATTGGCGGCCGAAACAGGTCGATATTGCTGAGGGTGAAGAGTATGGGGCGCGAGCTCAGGACCAACGCTGCTGTCAATGTGGAAAAGAGCAATAGCGTTTCGCCATAGAACGGCGCTAGCGCATGCTGGAGAGGGAAAAACACAAACGCGACTATCACGCCCAGCTGGACGACATAGCTAATTTTTTGTTCACGCCTAAGGCTGATGTCTGCAAGCAGCAGGATGCAGGTCGCAGGGATCAAGGCTTGCTGCAGTACTGCCGGTAGCGATTTGAAGAAAAACAGCATGACCGAGAGCACTGCGCCGAGGCACCATATGGCGCTGTCGATGCGCGGCAAATGCTGAAAGCGCTTGATGGCCAGCCGTATGTATGGGTGCAGGAAACGCGGATAGGCAGCGATCAACAGGGCTGGCGCAAGCAAGAGGAGCGCAGCCAGTGCCAGTAACACGCTGCCATTCTGCAGCCATCTGAGTCCGGCGGAAAGCATGTCGTCGCGGATCATGCCGGTAACCACGACTGCCAGGCCCAAGCCGCCAAATGCGGCGAACAGCAGGCCATGCAGGTCTGGCCACGGACGCGTTATGAGTTCTTGCCAACGCGCTAGCGCCGCTTGGTCGAAATGATATTGTGCAGCATGGCGTAGTGAAGTCACCAGTTCACGTAGCCAGTGGCGCATATCCGTGCGATACGCCGATGAGTAGAATTTGTGCCAGCGGATAACTGCGGCGCCACGCAACATGTCGTCCAATGCCTGCGAAGCTTCGGCGCGCTGCAACAGTGAGAGATATTGAGAATCGGCCAGCGCTCGCTCAATGGCGAAGTAAGCCTTGCCATTGGTCTGCCGGTCCAGGAATTTTTGCTCGTCTGCCCAATTGAAAACGCTGAGGCACGCTATGCGTAGCAGGGGCGAGGCGCTGTCATTCGCACAGTAGTTGAAAGCCAGATTTTGAAACGCGTGGCGTGTTGCCAATGCTTCCATCGAAGATGCGCGCAGGGCATTGCTGAGGTGGCTGGAGACTGTTTTGATGGCGTCGGAAAGCTCGGCTGCGTTTGCGGCGTCAAACGGAATGTCAATCACAGGCTGGCAATTGTACGTCAGTTTTTGCCAAGCCAAATGGGCGATCTCGCCTGTCATCCTTGCTTCTTCTGCCTGCGATAGCTTTAGATTTTTTTCCTGGATGAGAGGCGCCGCCGGCTTGATCCGAAAAAAATCGTCCATTGGCGGCATATCCGCTGCGGCGCTGGCAGCGGGCCTCGCAATAACAGGTGGCGCTGGCGCGGCGGCGTGGCTGCGTTCCAGCGCCCATTCGTAAGCTGCACGCAACTGTTGGAATAGATGCATATCGTCGTCAGGCCGCACGACTTTCAGGCGCTTGGAATAGGCGCGCTTGATAAGCTGGACTTCACTGGTCGGCTCGATTTGCAGAATCGACCACAGCTCCTGTTCCCGGCTGTTTCCTTGCATATTCAATCCTGGATGAGTTTCGGAGCCAGCTCTAGCTGCTCGAGCAGTGCAAGGACGCTGCTGTGGACTGCGTTGATACGGGCCGGTTCCTGCTGATCAAGGGCCCCTTGGAACACGGCGATCGCATTTCCCACGGCCTCGCGGGCCGGGCCTAGCAGTTCTTGATACATGCGTTCGGCACGCGCCAGCGTGGTCCGGTTTCGAGTTTGATCGCGCGGATGAATCTTGATGGCTTGCAAGGAAAGCAAACGCTCACGTATCTCGTCGGGGTTTAATACGCCGGGATTTTCTTCGACCACCAGCGCATGCGAGACACCGGTTTCCAGTACCAGCACTTCTGCTTCAAGCAGGCCGTTGACGTCGTAAGTGAAGCGAATGTCCATTTTTATTTCACCGGCCGGCCGTGCCGGCACCGGGATCTTGAGCTGGCCCAGATATATATTGTCTTTCACCATCGGCGACTCGCCCTGGTAGATATTTATATCGAGCATGGTTTGATTGTCTAACACGGTGGCAGCTTGAGACACCCGGCTGACAGGTACAACGCTGTTGCGATTAATGATAGGCATGTAGTAGCCCTGCGCCAGTTGGCCGGGGCCGAGGCGGCGCGAAATTTCAATGCCCATCGAATAGGGCGAGACATCTGTCATCACCACTTCGTCGAGGGCGGCATCGCGCATCTTCAAGCCGGCTTGAACCGCCGCGCCTAATCCTACCAATTCATCCGGATTCAGATCAACCACCGGGAAGCGCCCGAACATGCGCGCCACCAGCTTGCGCACTATCGGCATGCGCGTAGCACCGCCGGCGAGGATGATGCTGTCAAGCTCGGCTGGCATGATGCGCGCATCGCGCAGCGCGCGCTCAATCGGCTGGCGCAAGCGCTCAAGCAAAGGTTCAGCTAGCGTTTGAAATTCTTCCTGGGTAACGGACCACGAATAGGTCTTTTCCTTTTCGTGGAGCGTCATGGTCGCGCTAGGACTGTCGCTCAGGGCGCATTTGGCTTGCTCAGCGATCGCGCGCAAGCGTTGCACGATAGATGGCGGCAGATGGTCGTGCTTGCCCAGTGCTTTGTTCAAGCCGGAATGTTCGAGGAAAGCGTCGCTCAATGCGGTGGAAAAATCCTCGCCGCCCAGGAAATTGTCGCCGGAACTCGCACGTACCTCCATCACTCCTTCAAATAGTTCGAGGATGGAAATGTCAAACGTGCCTCCGCCCAGGTCAAACACCAGAAACTTGCTTTCGCCGCTGGTTTGCAGGCCATAGGCTAAGGCGGCAGCAGTCGGTTCGTTGAGTAGACGTTCCACCTTCAAGCCTGCCAGCTCGGCGGCGATGCGGGTTGCCTTGCGTTGCGCATCGCTGAAATAGGCTGGCACCGTGATGATTGCTTCGGAAACAGCGTGGCCCAGATAGGCTTCAGCGTCAGCTTTCAATGCGCGCAGTACAAACGAAGATAGCTCCTCAGCCCGGTACGAGCGCCCTCCCAGCCTGGTGCCGCGATTGGTTCCCATGTAGCGCTTGAATACGGCCGCGGTTTTTGCCGGATGCGTTTGCAGGCGTTCCTTTGCGACTTCACCGACTGCGAACGAGTCGTCGTCCATGATGGTCACGCACGACGGCGTAAGAGGCTTGCCCAGTGAATTGGGGATAATCGTTGCCGTGCCGTTCTTCCAGACGGCCACCAAGCTATTGGTTGTTCCAAGGTCTATACCAATTATCACGTAGGCTCCAGGCAAATTTGCTGACCGGATACTGTAGCAGGAAAGCAACATACGAACTAGCGAGGCGGATAAATTTTTGGAGGAGTTCATTACCTGATCGGCGTGTCAACTTTGCGTCTCTGTATATCATTTGACATATGTTTCCATATGAGCAACTAAAAGCCTACGAGAAATAAGATAAGTCAATGCTGCGTCGCACGATAAGGCCGTGAGCCGTTATAATTTAAGGTTGCGAAGGTAGTAGCAAATTTTTCAATTATTGACGAGAGCACACCATGAGTCTGAATCAAGTATCGGCCGGGCGCGATTTGCCAAACGATTTCAACGTCATCATCGAAATCCCGATGAATGCCGATCCGATCAAATACGAAGTCGACAAGGAGTCCGGCGCGATTTTTGTTGACCGCTTCATGGGCACTGCCATGCATTACCCATGCAACTACGGCTATATCCCGCAAACCTTGTCGGAAGACGGCGATCCGGTCGACGTGCTGGTGATCACGCCGTTCCCGCTGTTCCCTGGCGTGGTGGTGCGCTGCCGTCCAGTGGGCGTGCTGAAGATGTCGGACGAAGCCGGCCAGGACGCCAAGCTGCTGGCGGTGCCGGTCGACAAGGTGCTGAGCATCTACACCCACTGGCAAAAGCCGGAAGACATGAATGAACTGCGCCTGAAGCAGATCCAGCATTTCTTCGAGCACTACAAGGATCTGGAAAAGGGCAAATGGGTCAAGATCGACGGCTGGTTCGGCCCGGACGAAGCGCGTAAGGAAATCCTGGCGGGCGTCGAGGCCTACAAGAAGTCCATCGTGGCGTAATGTGTCGGAATGGCGGCCTGCTTGAACAGGCCGCGGTTTGTGATGTTGAAAAGCGCACCGCGGTGCGCTTTTTTCATGCCCTGGCGGTTTTCCGTAGGGTGGGCAGAATTTCTGCCCACGCCGAATCGCTCCTTGCATGATCGACGTTCCGCGTGGGCACAGGTGCCCACCCTAACGGACTGTTTCTCGATACCGTCGAGCAGGGGCTGGGCCGTATCGCTACGGCCGCCTGAATAGCGGCAGCAGGCGCCCGCCGAACTGGTTCAGGGCTAGTCCGCCCAGCACCAGCAGGCCGGCGGCGATTTTCCACCACTGCAGCGCTTCGCTCAGCAGGATGGCCGCACTCAGCATGCCCACCAGCGGCACCAGCAGCGAGAACGGCGCCACGGTCGCCGCCGGGTACTTGCGCATCAGGATGGTCCAGATGCCGTAGCCGACGATGGTGTTCGGATAGGACTGGTAAAACACCGCCGCCACCGAAACCCAGCCAAAATGCGCAAAGGCGCTGTGCCAGGCAGCCGGGCCTTCCAGCAGCACCGACGCCAGCAGCAAGGGCGGCGCCGCCATCAGCGAGCCCCAGGCCATCAGCGCCAACGGGTTGACCTTGCCGATCTTCTTGGTGACGATATTGGCGCTGGCCCAGCTCAGGCCGGCGCCGATCACCAGCAGGAAGCCGATCACGGTCGCTTGCGCTTCCAGGTGGCTGGCCACCAGCGCGATGCCGGCCAACGCCACCAGCGCGCCCAGCAGTTGCGTCAGCAACGGCCGCTCGCCCAGCAGCAGCACCGCCAGGCCGATGGTGAAAAACGCCTGCAGCTGGATCACCAGCGATGCCAGCCCGGCGCCTATGCCGAGCTGCATGCCGGAGAACAGCAGCGAGAATTGCAGGGCGAACTGGAACAGGCCGAAGCCGATCAGGTAGCGCCAGGGAATCGCCGGCCGCTTGATGAAAAACACCAACGGCAACGCTGCAAAGACAAAGCGCAGCGCTGAAAACAGCAGCGGCGGCAAACCTGCCAGGCCGATCTTGATGACGACGAAATTCATGCCCCAGATCATGACGGTCAGCAAGGCTAGCAAGATGTCGGTCGGTTGCATGGCTGCTCTTAAAGTGGTGTGGGCGAATTGATCAGGGTGGGGTCGGGCGGAAAGGATTGCGGTCGTTCAGTTCATCCATGTAGCTGTCGATGCCGTCCGCTTCCTGTTCCAGGAAATTGGCCACGGCATCGGCAAAGCCGGGATGCGCCAGCCAGTGCGCCGACCAGGTTTTCTGCGGCAGGAAGCCGCGCGCCATCTTGTGCTCGCCTTGGGCGCCGCCTTCGAAACAGGCGATTTTTTGCTCGATGCAGAATTCCAGCGGTTGGTAATAGGCGGTTTCAAAATGCAGGCAGGGTACGAATTCCAGAGCGCCCCAGTAACGGCCGTACAAGGTCTGCTCGGTATGGATCAGCAGCGAGGAAGCAATCGGCCGGCCGTCGCGCTCGGCCACGATCAGCAGGATGTTGTGTGGCATGCCGGCACCGATGCGCAAGAAGAAATCCAGATTCAGATAGGGCGTGGAACGGTGCTCGGCATAGGTGCGCGCATAGCAGCGGTTGAAAAACACCCAGTCCGCCTCGGTGGCGTCGACGCCGCGCACCCGGCGCAGGCGCACGCCGGCCTCGGCCACCTTGCGCCGCTCGGCGACGATGTTCTTGCGCTTCTTGCGTTCCAGCGTGGCGAGGAATTCGTCGAAATCGCGGTAGCCGGGATTGAGCCAGTGAAACTGCACGCCGCTGCGCAGCATGAAGCCGGCCTGCTGCAAGGCTTCGGCCTGTTCTGCCGGCGGATACAGGATGTGGGTGGAAGAGGTCTGGGTGTCGCGCCGCAGCGACTGCAGCACCTTGACCAGCGCCGCCCGCGCCGTGGCGTCGCGCGCCAGCAGGCGGCCGCCGGTCACCGGCGTGAACGGAATCGCCGACAGCAGCTTGGGATAGTATTCCAGGCCGTTGCGCTGGTAGGCGTCGGCCCAGGCCCAGTCGAACACGTATTCGCCGTAGGAATGGTATTTGACGTACAAGGGCAGCGCCGCCGCCAATTGCCCGGCCTGATTCCACAAAGTGATGTACTGCGGCTGCCAGCCGGCTTTTTCCGAGGCGCTACCGCTTTCATGCAAGGCGTGCAGGAAGGTGAAGGACAGGAAGGGATTGGCGTCGGCTTGCAAGCCCAGCAGCTCGTCCCATGCCGTCTGGCCGACTTCGCTCAGCGAAGCGACGATGCGGGTGGCGAACTGGCTGGCGCTCTGCTCTGTTGTTTGATTGGTCAAGGACTGGACTGGCCGTGAATGAAGAAGGAGGCGGAAACGAAAATAAGCAAGAAGTTTAGCAGCATCGCCGCCGCTCTGCCGCGGCATCCTGAGCCGGGGGCATTACATGCGATAATTGAAAGCATCACGCAGAGCGCAGGAAGAATGATGACAACCAACAAATTTCTGAACCTTTACTCCCATGATTTCGCGCGTGTCGCGGTCGCCGTGCCCAATTGCCGGGTGGCCGATCCGGCTTTCAACGCCGCCGAGACCATCAAGCTGGCGCGCGAGGCGCAGCAGCAGGGCGCCGTGCTGGTGGCGTTTCCGGAGCTGGGTTTGTCCGCTTATACCTGTGACGACCTGTTTCACCAGCGCGCCTTGCTGGATGCTTGCGAAGCGGCGCTGGCCGAAGTGGTGGCGGCCTCGGCCGAACTGTCGCTGGCGATGATTGTCGGCCTGCCTTTGCGGGTCGAGCATCAGTTGTTCAATTGCGCCGCTGTCGTTGCCGGCGGCCGGGTCCAGGGCATCGTGCCGAAAAGCTATCCGCCTAACTACGGCGAGTTTTACGAATTGCGTCAATTCAGTCCCGCCGAAAACACAGCGGTGCGCGAAATCCCCTTGCTGGGAACTAGGGTCCCCTTCGGCACCGGCTTGCTGTTCGAGGTGGCCAACCTGCCGCTGCTGCGCTTCCACGCCGAAATCTGTGAAGACGTCTGGGTGCCGATTCCGCCATCGTCGTTTGCCGCGCTGGCCGGCGCCAGCGTGCTGGTGAACCTGTCGGCATCCAACGCACTGGTTGGGAAAGCCGCTTACCGCCATCAGCTGGTTGGCCAGCAATCCGCGCGCTGTGTGTCTGCTTATTTGTTCACTTCGGCCGGCAAGGGCGAATCGTCGACCGACCTGGCCTGGGACGGCCAAGCCCTGATTTATGAAAACGGCGAACTGCTGGCGGAATCAGAGCGTTTCCTGGACGCCTCGCATAGCATTTTTGCCGATATCGACCTGGAACGCCTGTCGCGCGAACGTATGCGGCAAACCACCTTCGGCCAGTCGGTGCGGCGCCATGCCGCCGAAGTGGCGAAGTTCGAGGTGATCCGCTTTGAACTGGCGCTGCCGCTGGACCAGGCTTTGCCGCTGCAACGCAAGGTTGAGCGCTTCCCCTACGTACCGGCGGATAGCAAGCGGCGCGACGAGCGTTGCACCGAGGTCTACAACATCCAGGTGCAGGCGCTGGTGCAACGGCTCTCTTCCAGCAAGTTGTCCAAGGTGGTGATCGGCGTCTCCGGCGGGCTGGATTCGACGCATGCCTTGCTGGTCTGCGCCAAGGCCATGGACCGCTTGAATTTGCCGCGCGCGAATATCCTGGCCTACACCATGCCGGGCTTCGCCACCAGTGACCGCACCCTGCAGCAGGCGCGGCAACTGATGCAGGTGGTCGGCAGCACGGCGTCGGAAATCGATATCCGTCCGAGCTGCCTGCAAATGCTGAAAGACCTCGGCCATCCCTATGCCGCCGGCCAGGAACAGTACGACATCACATTTGAAAACGTGCAAGCCGGGGAGCGCACCAATCATCTGTTCCGGCTGGCCAATTTCCATCATGCCATCGTGATCGGCACCGGCGACCTGAGCGAACTGGCGCTGGGCTGGTGCACCTATGGCGTCGGTGACCACATGTCGCATTACAACGTCAACGCCAGCGTACCCAAGACCTTGATTTCGCACTTGGTGCGTTGGGTGGCCGACACCGGCGCGATCGGCTATCTCGGCTCCGATGTCCTGCTGAATGTGCTGAATACCGAAATCAGCCCGGAACTGGTGCCGGGCAAAGCCAGCGGCAAACCGGAGCAGATCACCGAGAACGTCATCGGCCCTTACGAATTGCAAGACTTCAATCTGTATTACATACTGCGTTATGGCTTTGCACCGTCGAAGGTGGCTTTCCTGGCCCACGCGGCCTGGCATGACAAGAGCAAGGGCAACTGGCCCTACGAGAATGCAGCAATCGCCAGGAATCAGTATGACCTGGCAGCCATCAAGCGCAATCTGGGGATTTTCCTCGACCGCTTTTTCCGCACCAGCCAGTTCAAGCGCTCTTGCGTGCCGAATGCACCCAAGGTCGGCAATGGCGGTTCACTGTCGCCGCGCGGCGACTGGCGCGCGCCTAGCGACTCGGAAGCAACTGTATGGCTGAATGACTTAGCAAAGATTCCGGACTGAGAGAAGGGCAATTATCTTCCGTGTTGCATATCTCTCCTAAAAACAGAGTTATTGATTGCCGCGTATAGACAAATAGCCTTTTTCATATACTCTACGAGATTGCGCTTGGCCCGGGCCGGAATCTGGCCGGAGCGATAAGCACACTGCAACAGATTTATATTTAATGCCAAAAGGAGTTGCCATGAAGCAAATTACTGCCGTTATCAAACCTTTCAAGCTGGACGAGGTGCGTGAAGCCCTCGCCGAAGTCGGCGTCACCGGCTTGACCGTGACCGAGGTAAAAGGCTTTGGCCGTCAGAAGGGTCACACCGAACTGTACCGCGGCGCCGAGTATGTCGTCGATTTCCTGCCGAAAGTGAAAGTCGAACTGGTGATCGACGATGCCCTCACCGAGCGCGCAGTGGATGCCATCATCAAGGCGGCACGCACCGGCAAGATCGGCGACGGCAAGATTTTCGTGCGCAATATCGAGCAGGTGATCCGCATCCGCACCGGCGAGACCGGCCCGGACGCCGTTTGATCCGGCGGATGGAATTTTTGCAGCACACTGAACTTTGTACTTCCTTCCCTGCAAGTCCTGACCAGTTCCATTAGTTCGCATTAGTTCAATATCTGGCCGCGGTCGTTCGATGTACCGGATGACTGGCCGCGGCCCCAGGCTCATCGCGGCTATGCCTCCTTTCCTCCCGAGGCAGACCTCTACTCCCCCGCAATAGCGTCGCAAGCAGCAGGCAGTCTGTGCTGAACGCCGGCCCAACAATTTCCGCATACTCTCAAGCGTTTTTCTTATTGGACGCTGAGCACGCCTGCAAGCTATCGTTTTCTCTTGGCAACCGAGCGCAGCCACAAGTTGCGCTCAAAGCACAACAAGAGAGGTGATTCATGTCGTCTATCGCGACACAAGCAACGGATGCAAGCCAGGCAGACCTGTTACCCCGGGTTTTGCCGGCGCATCGCATCAGTAGCGACCAGGAAGCGCTCGACATTGCGCGCGAGCTGGCGGCCGAATTCCGCATCGACGCCAGCGTGCGCGACAGCCAGCGCCGCCTGCCGTGGGCAGAAATCGAAAAATTCTCCGCCAGCGGACTGGGCGGCATCACGGTGCCGCGCGAGTTCGGCGGCGCCCAGGTTTCCTATCGCACGCTGGCAGAAGTGTTCCGCCTGCTGTGCGCGGCCGATCCGGCGCTGGGACAGATTCCGCAAAACCATTTCGGTATCCTCGGCGTGGTCGCGCACAGCGCCGACGCCGCGCAAAAGGCGCGCATCTACGGCGACGTCCTGAACGGCCTGCGCATCGGCAATGCCGGACCGGAGCGTGGCACCAAGAACATCCTGGAGATGAAGGCGCGCCTCGTCGAAACGCCGAATGGCTACCGCCTCAACGGCAAGAAGTTCTATTCCACCGGCGCCTTGTTCGCGCACTGGGTGCCGGTCAAGGCGCTGGACGACCAGGGCCAGCCGGTGCTGGTGTTCGTCAAGCGCGGCACGCCCGGCCTGACTATCGTCGACGACTGGTCGGGGTTTGGCCAGCGCACCACCGCCAGCGGCACGGTGCTGCTGGAAAACCTGGCCGTAGCCGCGGAAAATGTGCTGCCGCTACGCAAGCTGGCAGAGCAGGCCGGCATCCAGGGGGCAGCCTCGCAACTGATCCAGGCCGCGATCGACGCCGGCATAGCCGCCGCCGCCATCGAAGACACCGTGCATTTCGTGCGCACTCGTTCACGGCCCTGGGCCGACAGCGGAGTGGAGCGCGCCAGCGACGATCCCTATGTGATCCGCGACATCGGCGACCTCAAGATCCGCCTGCATGCGGCCAATGCGCTGCTGGTCAAGGCCGCAGTGGCGCTGGACCAGATTGCCAGCGTGGCGATCGACGCCGATGCCTCCGCGCGGGCCTCGATCGCGGTCGCCAAAGCCAAGGTGCTGACCACCGAGATTTCTCTGCTCGCCAGCGAGAAGCTGTTCGAACTGGCCGGTTCGGCGTCGACCCTGGCGGTACATAACCTGGATCGCCACTGGCGCAACGCTCGCACTCATACCTTGCATGATCCGGTGCGCTGGAAGCTGCACGCCATCGGCAACTATTTGCTGAACGGCATCGCCCCTGCGCGCCATTCCTGGAACTGACATCATGACGACTTCTATCAACGCCGCCGCCGGACCGGTGGTACGTATCCTCGACGATATCCAGGCGCTTGCCGCGGCGCGTGCATTGGCCGCAGCGTTCACCCGCGAGGCCAGCCAGCGCGATAGTGAGCGGCGCCTGCCGCTGCCTGAGCTGGAACAGTTTTCCCGTTCCGGCCTGTGGGGAATTTCCGTGCCGCGCGTCTATGGCGGCGCCGGCGTCTCGCACGCCACGCTGGCCGAAGTGATCGCCACGATCGCCGCCGCCGACGGCTCGCTCGGACAGATTCCGCAGAATCATTTCTATGCGGTCGAGATCCTGCGCGTCAACGGCAGCGAAGCGCAAAAGCGCTACTACTTCGAACGCATCCTGGCCGGCGAACGCTTCGGCAATGCGCTGGCTGAACTCGGCACGCGTACCTCGCAGGAGCGGCGCACCAGGCTGAGCAAGGATGGCGACGGCTTCCGTATCAACGGCCGTAAATTCTACGCCACCGGCGCGCTCTATGCGCACCGGATTCCGGTCTCGGTGATCGATGACGACGGTGTCCAGCAACTGGCCATCGTCAAGCGCGACGCTGAGGGCGTCAGCGTGATCGACGACTGGTCCGGCTTCGGCCAGCGCACCACCGGCAGCGGCTCTGTGGTGTTGGAGGATGTCTGGGTCACAGCGGAAGAGGTGCTGCCGTTCCAGAGCGCCTTCGAGCGCCCGACATCATTGGGACCGGTGGCGCAACTGCTGCATGCGGCGATCGATATCGGCATCGCCCGCGCCGCCTTGCATGATGCCGCGGTATTCGTACGCACCCGCTCGCGCGCCTGGATCGACAGCAAGGTGGAGCGCGCCATTGACGATCCGCTGACGATACGCGAGTTCGGCGACCTGGCGGTGCGGTTGGCGGGGGCGGAAGCATTGCTGGAACTGGCCGGCGCGGCAGTTGACGCCGCGGCCTGGGATCCGACCGTGGCTTCGGTAGCGGCAGCCTCGATTGCGGTGGCGGAAGCACGCGTGCTGAGCACCGAAATTTCACTGGCCGCCGGCAGCAAGCTGTTCGAGCTGGCCGGCACCCAAGCCACCCTGGCCGAGCACAATCTCGACCGCCACTGGCGCAACGCCCGCACCCACACGCTGCACGATCCGGTGCGCTGGAAGTATCACGCGGTCGGCAACTACTATCTCAACGAAAAGAATCCGCCGCGCCACGGCGCCATCTGATTGATCCTATGCCGAAGAAGCAAATCCGCCTGAACGCCTTCAACATGAATTGCGTCGGGCATATCAACCACGGCCTGTGGACGCATCCGCGCGACCGCTCTACCGAATACACCAGCCTGGAATACTGGACCGAGCAGGCCAAGCTGCTGGAACGCGGCAAGTTCGACGGCCTGTTCCTGGCCGATATCGTCGGCGTCTATGATGTATACCAGGGCTCTGCCGACTTGAGCGTGTGCGAATCCATCCAGCTGCCGGTCAACGATCCCTTGCTGCTGGTGTCGGCCATGGCCGCCGTCACCAAACATCTCGGCTTCGGCGTCACCGTCAACCTGACTTACGAGGCGCCGTATCTGTTCGCGCGCCGCATGTCTACCCTCGATCACCTGACCCGCGGTCGCATCGGCTGGAACATCGTCACCGGCTATCTCGACAGTGCGGCGCGCGCCATGGGTCTGAGCGAGCAGCCGGAACACGATGCCCGCTACGAGCGGGCGGAAGAGTTCATGCAAGTGCTGTACAAACTGTGGGAAGGCAGTTGGGAAGACGATGCCGTGCAGCGTGACCGCCAGCGCCGCATCTTTGCCGATCCGGCCAAGGTGCATCGCATCCATCATCACGGCGAGCATTACAATGTGGACGGCTACCATCTCAGCGAGCCATCGCCGCAACGCACGCCGGTGCTGTACCAGGCCGGCGCTTCGGACCGTGGCCAGCAGTTTGCCGCTGCCCACGCCGAGTGCGTATTCATCTCCAGCCAGAAACCGGAAGCCGCGCGCAAGCTGGTGAACGACTTGCGCGACCAGGCGCAATTGGCGGGGCGCCAGCGTGATGACCTGAAAATCTTCATGGGCATTTCGGTCATCGTCGCGCCGACCGCGGCCGAGGCGCAAGAAAAGTATGCCGAGTACTGCTGCTATGCCAATCCGGAAGCCGGCCTGGCGCATTTCGCTGCCGGCACCGGTTTCGATTTTTCAAAATACGGTATCGACGAAGCCATCAAGCCCGCTGCCAGCAACGCCATCCAGTCTTCCGCCAAGGCGGTGACGGCGGCCGATGCCGGCTGGACCGTGCGCAAACTGCTGGATCAGCTGGCGCTGGGCGGCCGCTACGTCACTATCGTCGGCTCGCCGCAGCAGGTGGCCGACCAGCTGGAAGCCTGGGTCAGGGATACCGACATCGACGGCTTCAACCTGACGCGCACCGTGGCGCCGGAAAGCTTCGAGGATTTCGTCAACCTGGTGATCCCCGAGTTGCAGGCGCGCGGTTCTTACAAGCTGGAGTACGAAGACGGCACGCTGCGCGAGAAATTGTTCGAGGCCGGACAGCCGGTCTTGCCCGCCAGGCATCCTGCCGCAAGTTACCGGCAAGCGGTGCGGACATGATTCAGCGCCGGCGGCGGCGCTGGTACATTTCCATCAGCGGCGTCGACGAAATGCCATGCATGACGATCGACATCGCCACCACCGTCAACACCATCGAACTGATGTGCGGTGCCAGCGAAGCCGAGCGGAAGCCTTCGGGCGCAATCCAGTGGTACTGCAGCGCGAACATCAGGTAATACAGAGAACCTATACCCTTGATGCCGAACCATGCCATCAGGCGCCGCTGCAGAGGTGTGACGTCGGCGCCTGTCAGCGCTAGCGCGACCGACAGCGGCCGGATCACAAAAAACAATAGCAAGGCAAGCAGCGCACCTGCCATGGAAAAGCCGATATGCGACAGCAGGATGCCGGTCAGGGTCACCATCAGGAATTCGGCAAACTGCTCCAGTTGCATGTTAAAGCCGAGCACTGTTTCCGTCATGTAGGCCGAGGCCTTGGCCGGATGGATCGCCACTTCTTCTTTGTCGCTCGCCTGGTGGATGTGCGCCACGGTGGGCGATTGATCAGGGTCGATCCCTTGCTGGCCGCTGTTGGTCGACTCGATCCGGCGCATCGCCAGGCCGGCGGCGAACACCGCCAGGAAGCCGATGCCGTGGATTAATTCGGTCGCACCATAGGCCAGCGCGATCAGGCCGATGCCAAGGAATTCTTCCATTCCCAGCGCCAGTCGGAACCGCCGTCGCAAGCCGACCACCAGGCGTCCCAGCAGCCAGCCCAGAAACCAGCCGCCGACCAGCCCGGCGACCACGCCCCAGACAATATGCAGCATGGCGTAATCATTCATGTAAGAGGTAGCCGTGGGCACGCCGAGCAGCGACAGGCCAAGCATGACGAACGGAAAGGCTGTGCCGTCGTTCAGGCCGCCTTCTCCCGTCAGACTGTAGCGGGTGCGGTCGCGGTCGCTGACGTGCTTGATCTGGACGTCGGACGCCAGCACCGGGTCGGTTGGCGCCAGAATGCCGCCCAGCAGGATGGCCGCGCCCAGCGGCAACTCGAAAAGGAACAGGCCAGCCAGCGTCACCAGTGGAATCGTGACCAGCATCGCCAGCACGCCCAGCCGTAGCGGCAGGCGCCAGATGTGGTCGCGGAACGGCAGGCGCAGTTTCAGGCCGACAGTGAACAGCGACAGCAGCAAGGCCAGCTTAGCCAGCGTTGTCAGCAATTCCGCGTGCTGGGCCGGCGCGACATTGATCAGGCCGCTCACCGCCGGCCCCAGGATGTAACCGACTGGCAGGTAGAACATGGCCGGGCTGATCGGCAGGCGATCCAGCAGGGAAGCCATCAAGCCCATGGACAACAGCAAGGTGCCGACGATCAGGTACCAGATGATTGTTTGATCGATGGCAATACCTCCTCGCGCTACAGCGAAACGCCGTTAATTCAATATGATTGTGCCAACTGGCAGCTGCCGTTGGAGCTGTCAGTATGGGGAGGCTGTGCGGCATGATCTGTACGCTAGCCAACAAAGCATGCAGGGCTGCCTTCCTTTCTTCTTGTTTTTACATCATGACGAAAAAGATGCAATGCAATGTTGAATAACGCACCGATCCGCAGTGCGGCAGGTTTTATAACGTGACTTATCGGGCATCGGATCCTGGCGCATGCCGTCATTGCTGCCGGGGCAAATCATTTTTTTTCGAAAGGAATCGTCATGCCAGCAAATGCATGGAGCAAGAAGCGCGAACGCCAGTACGCGCATATAAAGGAAAGCCTGGTCAAGCACGGCAAACGCGAACAGCTGGCGGAAGAAATCGCGGCCCGCACTGTCAACAAGGAAAGGGGGCAACACGGCGAGGCAGAACAGGCCAGCAGCTCTTCGGTGAAAGACATATCGGCAGGCCGGCGCGGCGGCTTGCGTTCGCACCGCGGCGCCGGCGGCCGCACTTTTGCGCAACTTTACAATGAAGCCAGGCAGCGCGGCGTCAAAGGGCGTTCCAAGATGAACAAGACGCAGCTGGAGCATGCGCTGGGCAGCCGTCGCGCTGGCACCTGAGATTGGACTGAATCGCATGGGCGAGCCTGTCATCGGCGAAGCGCAGACAATGCCGCCCGGGCTGGTGTATGCCAGCGACGCTACGCCCGGCATCTGCCGCCTGCGCAAAGGCAAGGGCTTCACTTACCGCCAGGTCGACGGCATGCGCGTGAGCGATGCGCGGCAACTGGAGCGCATCCGCAGGCTGGCGATCCCGCCGGCATACGCCGCGGTCTGGATCTGCCCGTCGGCGCGGGGTCATATCCAGGCTACCGGGCGCGATGCGCGCGGTCGCAAGCAGTATCTGTATCACCCGCAATGGCGCCAGGCGCGCGACGAGACAAAATTCGACCACATGGCCGATTTCGGCGGCGCCTTGCCGCGTATCCGGGCCAGCGTCACGCGCGACCTGGAGGCGCTCGCCGGCGCTCAGGTTCAGCACCGGACGGTAGTGGCCGCGATCGTGCACTTGCTGGATACGACGCTGATGCGGGTGGGTAACGACGAATATGCGCGCAGCAACGGCTCTTTTGGATTGACCACTTTGCGCAAGCGCCATGTAGCGGTCAGCGGCAGCAGGCTGCGGTTGCGATTTCGAGGAAAAAGCGGCATTGCGCACGAAGTCAGGCTGGAGGACAAACGTATTGCACGGGTGGTGAAGCGTTGTCAGATATTGCCTGGCCAGGAATTGTTCCAGTACCTGGACCAAGATGGCGCCATCCACAGCGTCGGCTCTGCGGATGTGAACGAGTATCTGCAGGCTGCCAGCGACGGCGCATTCACCGCAAAGGATTTCCGCACCTGGCACGGCAGCGTGCACGCCTTGCAGCTCTGGTACGAACTCGGAGCAGGCGGCAATTCCGATCCCGGCAAGGGAATCGTGAATCAGCTGCTGGCCGAGGTCGCCAGCCGCCTTGGCAATACGGTCGCCGTCTGCCGCAAATCCTACGTCCACCCGCGGGTGCTGGCGCTACTGACGGGAACTGCACCGGCGCATTGGCTGGCGCCGGACCGGCGGCCGCCGCGCAAGTCAGGTCTGAGCGCCGCTGAACGTCGTTTCCTCAAGCTTTTGTATGCTCCAGCTTAAGTGGGGCAGCTCAGGCGTTGTGTTTTCTTACCCAGGCGACATAGCTGTCCATCCAGGTCTGAAGGAACTTCTTGCTGTCCTCGCCGATATTGCCGGCGCCGTCGAACAAGCCATCCTTGGCCTGGATGAATGCTTCGGGCTGGCCCAGCGTCGGCGCATCGAGGTAGGCCAGGATGTTGCGCAAATGCTGTTGCGCCAGCGCTGTGCCGGCGGCGCCGACCGATACTCCCAGGATGCCGGCGGGTTTGCCTTTCCAGGCGCTCTGGCCATAGGGGCGGGAGGCCTGGTCAATCGCATTCTTCAATACGCCAGGAATCGAGCGGTTGTACTCGGCGGTCACGAACAGCAGGCCTTGAGCGCCGCTGACAGCAGCCTTCAAGCGCTTGACCGGCGCGGCCTGGTTGCCGTCGTCATCCTGGTTGTAATGGGGCAGGTCGTCGATCTGCAGTTGTTCAAACGTAAAGTCCGCCGGCGCCAGCCTGGCGATCGCCGTTGCCAGCTTGTGGTTGAACGAATCACGGCGGAGGCTACCTACGACTACTGCAATGTTGTATTGGCTCATGACGATCTCCGTTAGGTAAAGATGGAAGCTACTTTATCTGGAAAATACCTTCGTGTCTTTGCGCAACCCTCAGTGTCGCTTCAGTGTTAGTTAGCGTACATACCCGGGCAGGATTGAGTCGTATCGTAGCTGCTCTTTCCGCTCAGGGAAGCCTGAAGGCAGGATGGCGGGCGCACATGCATGGAATGCAATGCACGGAGCGGAGCGCAGATTGTTTGAACGATTCTATCTTGGAAAGTATTTCACGACACCTTCCAGCAAAAGACGGATGTCGCCGAACAAGGTCCCGATTTCCACGCTGATGACGAACAGGGCAGCCTGGAATGCCGCCGGATATTTATCCTGCAGCCGGATGCGCTGCTTGTCATACAGAGCGATAACGTTGTTGCGGCTAGATAAGGCGACGCAGGCAATGCCGAGGATGCAGCCTGCGATGATGTCGCTAGGGTAGTGCAAGCCAAGATAGACCCTGGGCAGTGCGATGAAAATCAGCACGTACAGGTAGACCAGCCAGCCGGTGCTTCTTGAAATCAGGAAAATCCCCGTGGCCAGGCTGAAAAACAAGGCGGCGTGATCGCTGGGAAAGGAATTCCAGATATACAGGGCCTGGCTTTCCGGCGCCGGCAAGCCGACGTGCTGATGGTAGGCAAGCGCGGCGTCGGCGAAAGGACGCGGCTGATAAGGGCCGATATTGTTGGCGATCCTGGCGATCAGCACCGCCAGCACGCAGCCCAGCAGTGTGGCGATGATGATGCGTCTGCTGTCCGATTTCGGATCCGCGTCCCTGAACCAGAAATACCAGAGCAAGCCGATGATGGGCAAGCCCTTGAACAAGTTGGAGCCGGAAATGTAGTGAACAATCTGATTGAAGGGCGCCGAGATGGTGGTGAATTGAGATAGCCAATGCATTGTTGCAAGATCCACATAATCGCTCCGCATTATGTCCGCCTTTCTTTGAAAAGTCTCTGTAGTTATTCGAGTCCATGCTTGGCAAGAGGCTCGGTTTATTGAATATACGATTTATATAATTTCCCATGATTTAATCCGCAGCGTCGATTTGTGTAAAGCACTTTTTAAGATTTGTTTGCTGCTTCGCACCATGTCATTTTTCACGTTGGTATCCGACAAAAATAATGAAGTTTCAGAAATCCGTGAGCATCCATGGGTGATGCATTTTGTTTTTCTTTTTGATATTGCTGTTGTTGCGTCAATATTTTGAAAAGCACGTGATGAAGTCTTGAAAGCCTTATATTTATTGGCTCCGTGACCGGAGTGTGAAAAATTTGTCGGATTATAAATTTGATGTTTTTATGTATTTTCAATCGGATAACGTTGTTGTTGTCAACGTGAGAACTGACAAAAAGTAAGATGTAACAAATCGTTTCAATGATGAACTAAGGCTTCGCAGCAGAGGTCATTATGTTGTCCTGCAACATGCATCCGCGATGCGATTTTTTCAGAAGTACAGATCGAGATCTGGTGTTCTCAGATCGCAAGAAACCGACCTTGGTGTCAACTTTATTCAGATTCCAGCACGAGCCATAACCGGCTCCATGAGCATCTTGTTAAGGGGAATATCATGCGAAAAATCGCTCAATGTTTTTATGTAAACGTCGCTCGCTCTGGTGCGCATGTGAGCAATGCGCCAGACGTAAAGCGTTCTCCGAAAATCGATGTCCGTATGTCAAACATCGTACGCAAATGCCTGAACGGCATTTCCTGTTTTTCTTTCCATCCACTCTTGTTTCATCCGATATCACAGTTGCCATTAGCAGTTTGAGTGCAAGCAGCATTGTCGTTTGCCGCATAGCTTCAGCTTTCCGTAACTGATAGCCAGGCCTGAATTTTTCCGCAGCGAGAAGCGGGAGACCGATTTTTCGAAAAATTCAATATTTGATCGCTAACTGGTTTTCCAGAAAAAGCGCATCGATCCATAAGCGGGGAACTCCGCCGCGCCATTTAGCCTGGCAACAAACATCCATGTCCAGTCAGCCTGGATGGATGTATTTATGACGCAGCTGCTGCGTTAGAGAGGTATGTAATGAACAGGCGTTCAAAATCCTGCGACCAGCTTTACCGAATGCGATGGCGGATCATTTTCCTGCTGCCGATTTGTTCCTGCGTCGCTGCCCAGGCCACCGACCTGGTGCCGACCGATATCATGCCTCCCGCCGACATCGTGCAACCGCCGGCGGATGCGGTAACTCCTTATGCCGGCTACAGCGTCGGCTACGACAGCAATCTGCTGAGGCTGCAGAATTCCGCGGCGGCGCAGGCAATGGGACTAGGCAGCGACCTGTCCGATACAACACAGCGCTATCTGTTTGGCCTGGCGGTGGACAAGACGCTCAGCCGGCAGCATCTGACGGCGAACCTGAACGTGACCAAGGTGGACTACGACCACTTCGGCGAACTCGATCATTACGACAAGAACATGGCGGCGAACTGGAACTGGCATGCAGGCGACCATTTCGAGGGAAACATCGGCGCCAACTATTCGCAAGGGTTGACGCCATTCATTGATTTCCATCTGCTGGAACGCAATATACGGACCGAGGAAAGCGCCTACGCGGACGGTTCCTGGCTGTTCCATCCGAGCTGGCGCGTGCGCGGTGGGCTCACCTATACCAAGCTGAAGTACGACCTGGTATCGCAGCAGCCGCTCGACAATACGCGCAACCAGAGCGAGCTGGGACTGGACTATCTCGCCGCCAGCGGCAGCACCATCGGCCTGCAGCTGCGCCATACGCATGCCGATTTTCCCACCCCTGAGCTGGACAACGGCGTGCTGGTGCTCAACGGTTATAACCAGGATGAAGTCAAAGCCAAGATCGACTGGCTGCTCAGCGGCAAGACGCAACTGCATTTCCTGGGCGGTTGGGTCAGCCGGACACAGGATGCGTCCCAGGTCAGTAATTTCAGCGGCATCAACACGCGGCTCTCCGCCGACTGGTCGCCTACCGGCAAGATCCAGCTCACAGTCGCCGGCTGGCGCGAGATCGGCGCGGTGGACGATCTTTCCACTGTCTATTCGCTGAACCACGGCGCCAGCCTGGCGTCGGCCTGGCAGTATTCGGAAAAAATCCAGCTGGTGGCGCAGTACAAATATCAAAAACGTGATTTCGGCCAGTCGGCTGGAACCGGCACCCTTGGTTCCCTCAATCAAAACGATGTACTGCGCGATACCGCGCTGAGCGTTGTGTACAACCCGACCCAGCGCTGGCGTGTCCAGCTGTCCGGGATCCGCAGCACGCAGACCCTGAAAAGCGGAGCGGGCGGTTTTGTCAGCAATGGCGTGACGCTCAACACGCGTTACGCCTTCTAGGGGATGGAAAATGACTGAGAACGACATCCCTCTGGTGTCCTTTTTCAAGCGCTTGCTTGATCCGGCCATCATCCTCGGTTCGCTGTATCTGATCGTGCTGACGCAGAATGAAATATTCACCGGCGATTATCTGCTGCTGATGATCATCGCCTTTTTCATATCTTCCTTTGTCTACGAACAGATCGACCTCTACCGCACCTTGCATATCGGCAAGCAGCTCGCCTACGCCGGCGACATTTTCATGGGCTGGGGAATCACCGTCGGCATCCTGGTCCTGATAGGACTGGGCACCGGGCTGGGCTACGAGTTTTCCGAGCGCGTGATCCTGGCCTGGTTTGTGCTGGCGCCTTTTGCGCTGCTGCTGAGCCGGTTTACGGCATACGTGTTGGCCTTCCATTTTGGCAAGGAGTTGAAGAAGCGCTCGGCGATCATCGTCGGTTCCAACAATCCGATCGACGAGGTTCTCAAATGCCTGGCTTCAGGCAGCAATGCCGGTATCGACATGCGCGGCTTTTTCGACGACCGCGACCAGGCCAGCCGTCCGGCCGGGATCGACTGCCCGTTTCTCGGGCCGATCGCCGACGTCGGCACTTATGTGCGCGCCCACAAGATACGCACCATCTTCATCTGTCTGCCGATGTCGGCGCAGCCGCGGGTGCTGGCGCTGATGGAGGAACTGCGCGATACCACGGCGTCTGTCTATTTCGTGCCCGACATTTATACCTTCGGCCTGATACAGGCGCGGCTCGACCATATTGCCGGGATTCCGGTGATCGGCATTTGCGAAACCCCTTTCATCGGCTTGCGCGGTGTCTTGAAGCGCGGCAGCGACATCGTGCTGGCGCTGCTGATCCAGATCATGCTGCTGCCGGTCATGCTGGCCATTGCGATAGGGGTAAAGCTTTCTTCGCCAGGGAAGATCATCTTCGCGCAACGCCGCTACGGCTTGAACGGCGAAGAAATCATTGTCTACAAATTCCGCTCGATGACCGTGGCGGAAGACGGCGCGGTGGTGGACCAGGCCAAGAAAAACGATGTGCGGGTGACGCGCTTCGGCGGCTTCCTGCGCCGCACCTCGCTGGATGAATTGCCGCAATTTTTCAATGTGCTGCAAGGCCGCATGAGCATTGTCGGACCGCGCCCGCATGCGGTGGCGCATAACGAACAGTATCGCAAGCTGATCACGGGCTACATGCTGCGTCACAAGGTGAAGCCGGGCATTACCGGCTGGGCGCAGGTGAACGGCTTCCGTGGCGAAACCGACACCCTGGACAAGATGCGCTCGCGCATCGAGTTCGACCTGGAATACCTGCGCAACTGGTCGCTGGCGCTGGATCTGTGGATCATCGCGCGCACCGTCAAAGAGGTGCTGAAGAAGGACAACGCTTACTAAGAGTGTAAGGGCACGGCTGTGAGTCTATGGATGGATTTTCTGTTTTTCCGATCAGCAGTTGAAGGAATGCTTTTTTTAGGAGCAAATCATGCGAAATATTTTACTGGTGAGCAGCCTGCTGTGGGCTGCCTATTGCAGCCCCGTCATGGCTGCGGCCCCGGTTTTTCAGTTGAACGGGCCAGCGCAAGAAGTTCGAACTGCCTCTGCGGTGTATGCCTACCAGCCGCCGAGCGAGGCCGCCAGTTCAGCTTCCGCGGTTGCCGAGATGGAGACTGCGGAACCAGCGCTGGGCGAGCGGCCGGATGCCTTTTCGGCGCAGGCCGGCCGCATCTGGCCCGGTGCCGCGATCATCCCTGCGTCTTTTTCGACCAGCCCCAGGCTGGTACAGGTTCCCAAGAAGGCCATGGCCGGGATGAGTGCGTCGGATGACCTGCTGTTTTATTTCCTCAGGGATTTCAGGGCAAAGCCGCCGCAAAAGCCGGCGCTCTGGGCCATGTTGCTGATCGCCTTCAGCCTCTTGCTGTACCAGGTTCGCCGCCGCCCCATGCGTACATCTATCGGTTTTGGATCAGTGCCGCGACTGGCCGGACAGCATGCAATCTGATCCCGGTCGCTATCGGCGCGCCGGCCGCGGCGGTGGCAATTGTCATGTTAACAGGAGTCGGATCTTGAAGTGCTCTGAACGTATCGGCCGCAGGCCTCTTATCAATAAGGTATTAGGTGTGAAAGGAATAGGGATCTTCATGCTGCTTACCGTAATTAATTTGTCCGCTTGCGACGATCAGAAAAAGAGAAACGGCCAGGTAGTGGCCAGGATCAACGGCGAAGAAATCACGGCGCCGCAGCTGGCGGCTGAACTGCGCTATGCAAGTCGGTTGCAGGACGATAGCGCTGCGCCGCCACAAGCCTTGCGCGAACAAGCCGTGGAAGCGCTGGTCGACCGCCAACTGCTGCTGGATGAGGCCCTGCGCAACAAGATCGACCGCGATCCGGCGTTGATACAGATCATCGAGCGTTTCAAGACTCAGGCTATCGTCCAGGCTTATCTCGAATCCAAGGCCGGAAATCCGGAGCAGCCCGGCAAGGCTGAGATCGATAGCTATTTCCAGGCGCATCCAGAGTTGTTTTCGCATCGCAAGATGTTTGAGGTGGAACAGCTGGTCATCGCTGACCAGGATTTCAGCAGCGCGCTGAAAGCCATGATGGATACATCGAAATCGCTGGATCAGGTGGCGGCGTGGCTGCGGCAGCACGGGATAGGACATGTACAAAGACGCTATTCGTACAGCAGTGCGGATCTGCCGGCCGGGGTCGGCAACCGGCTCCAGACACTGGGGCGGAATCGCCTGTTTGTCATGAAAGATGGCGAACGCGATCTGTTGTGCGCCTTGACCGAACTCAGGGACAGCCCGGTGACGGCGGACGCCGCCGCACCGCAGATAGAGCGCTACCTGATGAACAAGAAGATGCAGGAAATAGCCGTTGCGGAAATCACCCGTTTGCGCTCGGCCGCCAAGCTTGAATATATAGAGAAACCCGTGGAGAAACCGGCTAGCGGCACTGACGGCAAGGGCTTGCCGGCACCGGCAGTGTCGCCAGGCAGGCAGCAAACCGTATCGCGCAAGGGTGTGGAAATGTCCGGCGCGACCGCCGGAATAAATAATCAATGAATGGGATGGGCATCATGATGAGACGAATCTACCTGTGTTTTCTGGCGCTGCTGATGGCGTTGTCGCTGAGTTCCGCCAGTGCCGCGGATACGCCGATCGGCCCCGGCGACGGCTTGAAGATCGCGGTGTTCGGCAATCCTGACCTGAGCCTGGAAACCAAGGTCGGCGACGCCGGCAATATCACGTTTCCGCTGATAGGCGCGGTCAGCATCGGCGGCCTGTCGACGGCAGAAGCCGAGAAAAAGATCTCCAGCATGCTGACTGAAGGCGGTTTTCTGCGCAAGGCGGAAGTCAATATCACGGTGACCGAGCTGCAGAGCCAGCAAGTCTCGATACTAGGCCAGGTGCTGCATCCGGGCCGTTACCCGATCGCCGGCAAGCGCAGCGTGACCGACATGCTGGCGATGGCGGGCGGCGTCGGGCCGGAAGGCGGCGATACCGCCGTGGTGATCCGCACCCGCAACGGCAAAACCAGCAAGCAAGTGGTCAATCTGCAAGAGATGATCCAGGCCGCGGACATGAAAGCGAACCTGGACCTGGTCAACGGCGACATGATCTATGTCGACCGCGCGCCGAAATTCTATATCTACGGCGAAGTGCAGCATCCCGGCGGCTACCGGCTGGAACGCAACATGACCATCGCCCAGGCCTTGTCGATAGGGGGCGGCCTGACGCCGCGCGGCACCGAGCGTGGCGTACGCATCAAGCGGCGCGACAGCAACGGCAACGTGCAGATGATAGACGCCAAGCGCGACGAAATATTGCAGACGGACGATGTCGTGTACGTGAAAGAGAGCCTGTTTTGAGCCATGTTCCGTCACTTCCAGCTGCTACCAGAGAGGAGCAACCATGACCTTCCCACAGCTTCTAAGCATCCTGCATGCGCGCTACAAGGTGATCCTGCTGACCTTGCTGATCGCCGTGGCGGCGACTGCCGCGGTCAGCTTCGCCTTGCCCCGGATCTACCGGACTTCGGCCACGCTGCTGCTTAACTACAAGGGCGCCGATCCGGTGTCCGGCCAGGTGCTGCCGGCGCAACTGGTGTCCGGTTACATCGCCACCCAGGTCGATATCGTCGGCAGCAGGGGCGTGGCCTTGAAGGCTGTCGACATGCTTGGCCTGGCGGACAATCCGGCCACCCAGCAGCGCTTCCGGCAACAGGCAAACGGCAAGGGTTCGATCCGCGAATGGCTGGCCGACTCCTTGCTGAAGATGGTCGAAGTAGCGCCTTCGCGCGAGAGCAGCATGATAGAGATCACCGCCAAGGGCAGCGATCCGGCCTTCGCGGCGCAGGTGGCGAACGGCATGGCGGCGGCTTACCAGCAACTCAACTTGCAGATCAAGGTCGCGCCTTTGCAGCAGGCCGCCAAGTATTTCACAGAGCAAACCAAGACCTTGCGCGTCGCACTGGAACAGGCCGAGGACAAAATGTCGCGCTATCAGCAAGAACATGGCTTGGTCAGCGCCGACAGCCATCAGGATGTCGAAACCGCGCGTTTGAACGAATTGTCCAGCCAGCTGGTGCTGGCGCAAGGGCAGGGGGCAGAAGCCTCGTCGCGCGGCAGCCAGGCCATAGGCCGCGGCGGCCGCGATTCGCCGGATGTGATCTCTAACCCGCTGGTGCAGAACCTGAAAGCCTCGCTGGCGACGGCGGAAGGGAAGTTCGCCCTGCTGTCGCAGAACCTGGACCGCAACCATCCGCAGTACCAGGCTGCCAAGGCCGAGGTTGACCAGTTACGCTCCGAACTCAACAGCAGCATCAGCGCCACCAATGCCGGCGCCGCCAACAACGCCCGCATCCAGCGCCAGCGCGAGGGCGAGATCAAGGCCGCGCTGGCGGCGCAAACCGCCAAGGTGCTGCAGCTCAACCGTGCGCGCGACGAATTGTCAGTGCTGGCCAAGGATGTCGAGAGTGCGCAGCATGCCTACGATGCCGCAGCCCAGCGCCTGAATCAGACTGAACTGGAAGGGCAGTCGAACCAGTCCGACGTCTCTGTGCTGAGCCCGGCTACCGTGCCAACCCGTCCCGCCAGCCCCAATATTCCGCTCAACATGGTGCTGTCGCTGCTGTTCGGCAGCATGTTCGGACTGGCCCTGGCGGTGTTGGCGGAAATGGCGAACCGGCGCATCCGGACCGGTAACGACCTGCTCAATGTGCTGGACGCACCGGTGCTGGGCACCATCGTCTGGCGCAAACCGGCGCGCAGGATGACATTCCCCCAGCTGTTTTTATCGCAATGATGCCGGAAAGGTGAAACAAGATGAATAAACCGGTCAGTCCTCTCTTCGGCAGCACGATGAACCCCCGCAAGGACGGCAACATGGGGCGCATGCTGGTCGAACAAGGCAAGCTCACGCTGGAGCAGGCCGAACGCGTTCGGCGCCTGCAGCAGGAACAGGGCTTGCGTTTCGGTGAAGCAGCGCAGCGGCTGGGCCTGGTCAGCGAGCTGGATATCCAGCAGGTGCTGTCGCGCCAGTATGACTATCCCTACCAGGAAAGCGCCGGCAATTATCCGGCGGCCCTGGTCGCCGCCTACCAGCCTTTCAGCGACGAAGTGGAGATGCTGCGCTCGGTGCGCAGCCAGCTGATGCTGCGCTGGTTTGCCGCCAGCCGCAAGACGCTGGCCATCGCCAGCGTCAATGCCGGCGACGGCACCAGCTTGCTGACGGCCAATCTGGCGATCGTGTTTTCGCAGCTGGGGCTGCAGACACTGCTGGTGGACGCCAATTTGCGCAAGCCGTGTCAGCACCGCATTTTCAATCTTGCCGCCGGCCATGGGCTGGCCGATGTGCTGGCAGGGCGCGCCGGCCTGGAGCCGCTGGCGGTGGCCGAATCGTTCGCCGACCTGTCGCTGCTGCCTGCCGGAGCGGCGGTGCCCAATCCACAGGAATTGATCAACCGCTCCAGCTTCAATGCCTTGAACCAGACCTTGCGCAGCCGCTTCGACGTCATCCTGTACGACACGCCGGCCAGCGCCAGCGCGGCCGACGTCCTGACTATCGCTGCCCGTGCCGGCGGCGTCCTGCTGGTGGTCCGTAAAGACCATACCAAGGTGGCTGATCTCAGCGCGTTCAGCGACCAGCTGCGCCGCAGCGGCACGGAAGTGGTCGGTTCGGTGCTGGTGAGCTTCTGATAAAGGGGATCGATCACATGCAGGGTTTTGCAAATATCAGGGATTTCATTTTTCCGCGGTCGGTCGGCGTGGCGGTGCCGGCCGAACGGCTGACGTTCTGGATACTGATTGCGGCGCTGCTGTATCAGGCTGTCCTGTGCGCGATCCATACCAACGTGCATGCGATTTCCACCGCCGGCGTGGTGTTTTCGGAATTTGTCATCTACCTGCTATGCATGGTGGTGCTGAGCAAGAGCATCCGGCTGGAACTGGTCGCCATGGCGGCCTTGGCGGCGGCGTACCTGTTCTTGCTGGCGATCATGCGCAACCAGCTGGATCCGAAAGGATTCCGCGATGTGATGATTCCTATCCTGTTTTACGGGCTCGGACGGCAAATCGGCGGTATCAAGTATGCCGACCGCCTGCTCAAGCTGGCGGCGCTGCTGGTGCTGGCTTTCGGCTTCATGGAATGGTTTTTCCTGGATTTCTATTCGCGCATCTTCAACATCTTTTCCTACTACGTCAACCAGGGCGGCCTTGCCGCCGGCTCCAACTGGGCGAAAGACAGCGTGCTCGGGCTAAACGGCACGCGGCCGGAAGGGATAGGGCGGACCATACTGCCGGCGCTGCTAGGCAGCCATCGCATATCCTCGATTTTCCTGGAGCCGGTGTCGCTCGGGAATTTTGCGGTGATCCTGGCGGCCTGGGGCCTGGCGAAGCCGCGCGAAGAAATCAAGGATATGATTTTTTTCCTGGCGGCCGCTGCCGTCATGATTGTCATGAGCGATTCGCGCTACGGCATGATCACGGTCGCAGTGCTGACCGTGCTGCGCTGTTCACCGCTGGCCAGGAGCCGCAATTCCTGGCTGATCGCGCTGCCCTTGCTGAGCGCGCTGATGCTGCTGCTGATCGGCGCATTCTTTGGCGGCGGCTATAGCGACAGTTTCATCGGCCGGCTGTACGTCAGCGGGCGCGTGCTGCTGAATCTGAATGCCGGCATGCTGCTGGGCCTGGACGGCTACAACATCACATACGGTGACATGGGCTATCCGTCTTTGCTGACGCGCTTGGGCCTGCCGCTATGTTTCCTGCTGTGGTGTCCATTCTGGATGCTAAAGATGGAGGACCAGCGGGGCGACCGCTTCCGCACCTACATCACGCTGTACATTTCCCTGATCCTGTGTGTCAGCGGCACTTCGCTGTTTGCGTTGAAAACCGCCGGCATCCTCTGGTTTCTGGTCGGCTGCGCAGTAAGCAAAGCGACCGATTCTTCCTCATTTCCCGCCGGCCCGGCGACACGGCCCACGGGCAAAACAAAGGAGCAAAAAAATGCCTATTAAAGTCGTGCACATCGTACGCCAGTATTCTCCCTCCATCGGCGGCATGGAAGACGTGGTGCAGAATATCGCCAGGCAGCAGCGCGAGCACCACGGCCAGCTGCCGAAAGTGGTCACGCTCAATCGGCTGTTCAGGAACTCAGCCGAATTCCTCAGTGCCGAAGCCACGGTCAACGGCGTCGCCGTGGTGCGCCTGCCGTTCCACGGCAGCAGTAGATATCCGGTCTGTCCGGGCGTACTGGAACATGTCGCCGACGCCGATGTGATCCATGTACACGGCATCGATTTCTTTTTCGACTACCTGGCGCTGACCCGTCCTTTGCACAAGCGACCGCTGGTAGCGTCGACCCATGGCGGTTTTTTTCACACCAAATTCGCCTCCCGTCTCAAGAAAGTCTATTTCAATACGATCACGCGCGCTTCATCGCTGGCGTATGACAAGATCATCGCCACCAGCGACAACGACGGCGACATGTTTGCCGGGATCGTCAGGCCGCCCAAGCTGGCGGTGATAGAAAACGGCGTCAATGTAGAAAAATACAGCGACCAGTCCGCGCCGGAAGCTACGCGGACATTGATCTATTTCGGTCGCTGGTCGATCAACAAAGGCTTGCTAGAAACGCTAGCCCTGTTCCAGCAGCTGGCGCAGCGCCAGCCTGGCTGGAAGCTGATTATCGCCGGCCGTGAATACGACCATAGCGAGCAAGAACTGCGTGCCTGGGTAAACCAGCAACAGCTGGGAGATGCGGTACAGATCGTCGCCAATCCTGCCGATCATGAATTGGCGGCGCTGATCG
Organism: Collimonas pratensis; assembly: GCF_001584185.1. Taxonomy (GTDB): domain Bacteria; phylum Pseudomonadota; class Gammaproteobacteria; order Burkholderiales; family Burkholderiaceae_D; genus Collimonas; species Collimonas pratensis. The sequence continues at coordinate 1,897,054 of NZ_CP013234.1, forward strand.
CGCAATCGAGTTATTTCATCTGCCTGTCAAGGCATGAAGGTTTTGGCATCGCGCCGATCGAGGCAATGAGTGCCGGCCTGACGCCGGTATTGAGCGATATTCCGCCATTCAGGAACCTGCTTGAGCAATCCGGCGCAGGAATGCTGTTGTCGGCGCAAGAGCAGGAACACAACGTCACGCGCCTGCTGGCGCTGCACGAACAAGTGCAAGCCAACTACCCTCAGCGGCGCATGCAGATGCAGCAGTTCGTGGAACGCTACAACTGGCGTCACATCGCGGAAAAATATATCGACATCTACAAGGAGCTGGTGCCTTGAGGCGGCGGCTCAAGGCATCCGGTGCATCCCATGGATAGAGAAAAAATCGATGCAATTACGGGATTGCGCGGACTGGCGGCGCTGCTGGTAGTGTACGGCCACGCGCTGGACTGGTTCGCCCTGCCTTGGAAAAACCATCTTTCCGGGGAAGTCGGCGTGACGATCTTCTTTTCGCTGAGCGGTTTTCTGATGGCCTATCTCTATCTCGGAAGGCAGTTTTCGGCGATCAACGTAGTCGACTATGCGGTTTCCCGCTTTTCCCGCATCGCACCCGCCTATCTTGTCATCCTCCTGCTTTCTTTTCTCATCTACGTCAACATCGATCCGAATTTCGTCTACGGGATATCCGGGAAGAATATCCTGCGTCATATTTTCTTCTCGGGTAATGTATCGGTGTTCTGGAGCATCACGCCGGAAGTGGAATTTTATTTCCTGTTCGTGCTGGCCTGGGCCGCCGGCAGCCGTTACCTGATCCGTTCCGATGTCGCTGGTCTGTTGCTGCTGGCCCTGGCCAGCGTGATCCTGTTGTCATACCGGGATATTTTCCCGGGTACCTTCGTCGGCTCGAAATTGCATTATTTCCTGTTCGGCATGATTGCCGGCCTGATGCGATCCCACATCCATAGCGAGGATCAGAGCCGCAAGCTGTTCGCCATCCTGCATGCGCTGGCAATTGCCACGATCATAGCGCTGACAGCGGGATGGCTGGCTCTCCCATTCTCCAGCAATCAAGCGTTCTACAACAGCATCCTGACGGCTGTATTCGGCGCCTTCCTGGTGTTCAGCCTGTCTTTTCCATCTGCTGTCGGCAATCTGTTTTTCGCAAACAGAGCGATGGTCTTATGTGGTGAATGGAGTTTTTCCATCTACCTGCTGCATATGCCGCTCATTTATCTGGCCAAGAAAATTCATCCAGAACCTTTCCAGCTGTTCGTCTTGCTGCCCTTGGTCATTCTTGTGCTCTTGTTTTCATGGCTCAACTTTCAGCTGATCGAGAGACCCGGAGCGCGTCTGATCAGATCCGTCGGCGGCGTATTCAAGCGGAAATTCCTTGCAGTGTTTCCGACAGCGGCCAGCCCTCGGGCTATGCCTTTAGGAGGTAATACCAGATGAATAAATTCCTGTTTTCGATCGCGGCCATGGTTGCTGCCTTGCTTTGCCAGCCGTCGATGGCCAGTTGCCTGGACGGCAAGCCCCTGGCCGGCGTCAACCTCAGCGGCGCCGAGTTCGCGGCGGAGAAATTGCCCGGCAAGGTATTCACCGACTACGTGTATCCGGACCTGGACGAAATGCGCCAGTTTCAATCCATGGGCATGAACACCTTCCGCCTGCCGTTTCTTTGGGAAAGGCTCCAGCCACAGCTGTTCGGCGAGCTGGACCAGGCCGAACTGCAGCGCATCAAGGATAGCGTTGCGGCCGCCAGTTCAATTGGCGTCTGCCTGATCCTCGATGTGCACAACTATGGCCAGTATCGCGGCAAGCCGATTGGTTCGCCGCAAGTGCCGCGTGCAGCCCTGGTCGACCTCTGGCAGCGTCTGCTGGTCAATTTCAAGGATCCGGCCAACGTCGCCTTCGACCTGATGAACGAGCCGGCCAAGCTGCCGACCGCGGAATGGGCGGCAACCGCGCAAGAGACGTTGAGCGCCTTGCGCAGGAAAGGCTCGCGGCATCTGATCATGGTTCCCGGGGGCGGCTGGAGCGGCGCCCATTCCTGGTATGCAAAAGACGGCCTGGTGTCGAATGCCGACGCCTTCCGCTTCTTTCACGATCCGCTCAATAACTACATGATCGAAGTCCATCAATACGCGGACGCGGATTTTTCCGGCACCGGCAACGATTGCGTGGACCCGGCCCGCCTGAGCGCAATCATGGCCGACGTCGCCCTCTGGGCCACCTCGACCAGGCGCCGCCTGTTCCTGGGCGAATTCGGGGTGCCGGCCAACCAGCCATGCCTGGCGGCCTTGGCGGCGATGATGGATGCAATCAAGGGCAATTCCGCCTGGGGCGGCTGGACCTATTGGGCCGCGGGGCAGTGGCTGGCAACTTATCCGTTCAGCGTGCAGCCTGACGGCAGCGGTGAGCGGCCGCAAATGTCGATCCTGAAGCAAGCCATGCCATCCCAAGGCAAACAATAGCCAGCGGCAGGCGATGCCTGCCGGAGGCAAGACTAAAAGGAATGACAATGAAATTTTCGCTGGTGTTGGCTACGGTAGGACGGTTTGACGAGCTGGTGCGCTTTCTGGAATCGCTGGACGCGCAGGATTACCGCAACTTTGAATTGATCGTGGTCGACCAGAACGGCGACGACCGGCTGGTCGCGCTGCTGCGGCGCTATCGTCAGAAATTCTCGCTGCGCCATGTGCGCGCGCTGGCGCGCGGCGTATCGTGTGCACGCAATCTTGGCCTGGAACTGGTGGATGGCGATGTGATTGCCTTTCCCGACGACGATTGCTGGTATCCGGCCGGCTTGCTGCAAAAAGTCGCCACTGTATTGAACAGTCATCCGGAGCTGGATGGCATTACCGGGCGCTTCACCGATGGCGACGGCAACACCGAGGGCCGCTGGCTGGAAAACAGTGTGTTGCTGAATCGCTATAACGTATGGCGCGGCGCGATTGAGTTCAGCATATTCCTGCGTCAGCGCGTGATTGACGTGGTCGGGCCGTTCGACGAGACGCTGGGCGTCGGCGCCGGCACGGCCTGGGGCGCCGCAGAGGGGACCGATTATCTTCTGCGCAGCCTGCGCTATGGCTTCAAGCTGAAATTCATGGCCGACATGACCTTGCATCATCCGGTAAAGACCAGCCATTTCGATGCTAACGCCTGTAACCGGCAACAGAAATATGAGGCTGGAATAGGGCGCGTGATGCGGATCAATCACTATCCGTTCTGGTATTTCCCGATTACCTGCATGCGGACTTGCTGCGGTGTCCTGGTGGCGCTGGCGGGCGGTAATTTTCTCAAGGCCAGGTTCAAGTACCTGAGCGTGCTGGCGCGAATGCGCGGCTGGCGCGCGTAGCAAATGACTATGGGAATACTATGAATCAGAAGAGCAGTGGGCTGGCGTCCGGATCGATCTGGTCGATCATCGATAATCTCGCCCAGCAAGCCATTTCATTCGTGATCTTTGCAGTGCTGGCGCGCTTTCTGGCGCCGGACGCGTTTGGCTTGCTGACCGTCGCCCATCTCTTTATCCTGTTCACCCGGCTGGTGGTGTTCGACGCCATCGCCATGCCGGTGATACGCGGCGGCGCTCCGGACGACCGGCTCTATTCTTGGGTGTTTACTTGTTGCGCAGCAGTTGCCTTGCTGCTGACGGCCTTGATGTTTTTTTCCGCGGGCGTGGTGTCTTCCATGTACCGGGCGCCGGAATTGAAGCCGGTATTGCAGGGCATGAGCCTGTCGGTGCTTTTTTTTGGCCTGGTGCGCGCCTACGAAGCCAGGCTGGTGCGCAAGATGATGTTCCGCCAGCTGGCAGTCCGCTCGATCGGCTCTGTCTTGACCGGCGGCGTAGTTGGCATCGCGCTTGCCGCTAGCGGCTGGGGCCCGATGTCGCTGGTGGTGCAGCAGGTCACTGCCTCCGGCTTGGCGCTGGTGCTGGTGGTGGCGCAAAGCCGCTGGCTGCCGCGCATCGTGTTTGACCGCGGTTTGAGCAGGAAATACTGGAACGACATCCGCCAGGTCGGATTGAGTGGTGTCCTGAGCTTTGCCAATACCAATGGCGATTCGCTGTTGGTCAGTATTTTCCTGGGACCGTACGCCACCGGTTTGTACAACCTGGCAAAAAGAGTGACCTCGTCGGTGTATCTGGTGATCGCCAGCTCCATGCAAAAAGTCGCTTTGCCGGTATTTTCGGATGCCGGCGCCGACCTCTCCGCGCTCAGCCGCGGCTACCTGAAGATCGTCGGCATCACGCTGTTTTGCGTGGCGCCTTTGCTGTGCTTCCAGGCGGTGCTGGCAGAGCCTCTGGTGGCCGCCGTGTTCGGCGCCAAATGGCTGCCGGCGGCGCCTATTGTCGGCGTGCTGGCCTTGCTGTACCTGCTGTCGTCCATCGTTCACTTGAACGACTACCTGTTTTTCTCGTTGGGCAGGAACCGCGTGCCGGTGCTGCTCGGCATCGCGCAATTGGCGCTGGCGACCTTATTGGCGGTCAATTTTTATCACTTTGGCCTGCTTGGCATGAGCTTGTCGTTCTGCGGCGCCTACCTGCTGGTTTTCCCGATTTCCCAGATCCTGTTGAACCGTGCCCTTGGCCTCAAGCTGCGGGCGATGTGGTACGCGCTGGCGCCGCCGCTGGTGGGCAGCTTGATTCTGGTTTTAGGGCTGCTGCTTTATCTGTCGCTGATTCCGCCAGGTCTTGGCAACGCAGCTCTGGTTGCGGGCGGTGTTTTTATTGCCTGTTTTTTGTACCCGTTCATGGTGGCCGTCACCGGCTGGCGAATCAGGGCGGTTAACGCTTCCTGGCACGGCTTGCTGCTGTCAGCCATGCGCCTTGGCCGCATGCGATAAGCAGCGGCGGCTTGCCGCCATGGGTATTCCCGCGTCTTTAAAGGCGTGGTTTAGGAGAGTTTTTTCATGAACACAAAGAAGACAATTCCGATTGCAGGCTTTCCCATAGTGACGACCACGTCCCCTGTATTGGCCAGGTATCTGCTGTACGCAATGTGGCTCAACAAGAAGATCACGCTGTTTTTCGCCAACACGAACTTCATCGTCCAGTGCAACCACCTGCTGGACAAGATGAAGAACAGCTCGGTGACGATAGTCAATGACGGCGTCGGCATGGATATCGCCGCTTTCCTGTTCCGCCGCCACGCCTTCAAGGAGAACCTGAACGGCACCGATTTCATACCGCAACTGCTGTCCGGGGCAGACGGCCCCAAGCGCGTGTTCATGGTGGGTGGAAAGCCGGAGATCCTGCCCAAGGCGCTTGAACATATGCGGACGACGCTGAAGCAGACCGTGGTCGGCAGCTGCGACGGCTATGCCGGCATGAAACAGCGGCGCGCCGGCCTGGTGGAGGAGATCAACCGGGCACAGGCGGACATCGTGCTGGTTGCACTCGGCAATCCGCTGCAGGAAGAGTGGATACTCGCCAACCGCCAGGCGCTGGATGCAAAAGTCGTCATCGGCGTCGGCGCTCTGTTCGATTTCTGGGGCGGCTACAAGCCGCGGGCCCCGCAGCTGGTGCAAAAGATGCGGCTGGAATGGCTGTATCGCTTGTGTCTTGAGCCGCGCCGCCTGCTGCGCCGCTATACCGTCGACATCCTGAAATTCTTGCTGTTGTGCCGCAAGTACGACAGCCGCAACGCGAAAACCTGAAGCAATTCCCCGGCATGGCTGCCGCAGGGTGGCCGTGCGACTTGATTTTGATGATATTTATGCGAGGTGAAAAATGAAAGCAATGATTCTAGCTGCAGGCAAAGGAACGCGCGTTCGTCCGCTGACCTACGATCTGCCGAAACCCATGATACCGATCCTGGGCAAACCGGTGATGGCCTACCTGGTCGAGTATCTGGCCAGTTACGGGGTGCGCGAGATCATGGTCAACGTCAGCTACCTGCATCACAAGATCGAAGAGTATTTCGGCGACGGCAGCCAGTACGGTGTGCAGATCGGCTACTCCTTCGAAGGCTACACCAACGAGCGCGGCGAAGTGGTGGCGGAGCCGCTGGGATCGGCGGGCGGCATGAAGAAGATCCAGCAATTCGGTCATTTTTTTGACGACACCACGATTGTCATCTGCGGCGATGCCTTGATCGACCTGGATCTCAGTTCGGCTCTGTTCGAGCACAAGAACAAGGGCGCCATGGCCAGCGTGATCACCAAGGAAGTACCTTGGGACAAAGTCAACAACTACGGCGTGGTGGTGATGGACCAGGACGGGCGGGTGCAATCGTTCCAGGAAAAGCCGCAGCAACATGAAGCCTTGTCGAATTTCGCCAGCACCGGCATTTACATTTTCGAACCGGAAGCGATCGACCTGATTCCGGCTGACACGATGTTCGATATCGGTTCCGAACTGTTTCCGCTGATGGCGCAGAAAAACCTCCCGTTCTATGCGCAGCAACGGTTTTTCAACTGGACCGACATCGGCACCGTGACCGATTTCTGGAGCGTCTTGCAAAGCGTATTGCAAGGCCATGTCGCGCAACTGGAGATTCCGGGAAAGCAGATCGCCGATGGCTTGTGGGCTGGCCTCAACACCAGTATAGACTGGGACGGAACGACTATCGAAGGGCCGGTGTACATCGGCTCGGGTTGCCGCATCGACGCCGGCTGCAAGATCGTCGGCCCGACCTGGATCGGAAACGGCAGCCATATCTGCAGCGGCGCGCAAGTGGAACGCAGCGTGCTGTTCGAATACACCCGCATCCTTGGCGATGCGCGGCTGGACGAGGTGATCGTGTTCAAGGAATACAGCGTGAACCGCGCCGGCGAGATGCGCCGGCTGGCCGAAGTCGACAACCAGGACTGGGGCGACGCGCGCGACCGCTTGCTGGAACCGGTCACTTCCTTGGAATGAACTGACATGAAAATATATCCTGTAATCCTGGCCGGAGGTTCCGGCACCCGCTTGTGGCCGCTGTCGCGCGAAGCCATCCCCAAGCAGCTGCTGGCGCTGCGCTCGCAATATTCGATGCTGCAGGAAACCTTGCTGCGCCTGGCCGACTGGCCGGAGCTGATGCCGCCGCTGCTCACCTGCGGCAACGAGCATCGTTTCATGGTGGCGGAGCAGCTGCGCGGCATCAGCATCGAGCCGCTGGCCATCCTGCTGGAGCCGGAAGCCAGGAATACCGCGCCGACGGTGGCGGTGGCGGCGCACTATCTGGTGCAGCATGACAAGGACGCCATCATGCTGGTGCTGCCGGCCGACCACGTGATCGGCGATCCGCAAGCCTTCCATACCGCGGTCCGGCAAGCGGCGCAGGCAGTCGAGAAAGGCGCCCTGGCGACTTTCGGCATCGTGCCGACCGCCGCCGAAACCGGCTACGGCTACATCCGCCGCGCCAAAACCGCGTTCAGCGGCATCGACGGTTGCTATGCGGTCGAACAATTCGTGGAAAAGCCGGACCGCGCCAAGGCTGAAACTTTTCTCGCCGACGCCGCGTATAGCTGGAACAGCGGCATGTTCCTGTTCCAGCCGGCGCGCTACCTGGCGGAACTGCGCGAATACCGGCCGGCCATCGCCGCCAGCTGCCAGCAGGCTTTCGATGCCTCTTACCGCGATCTCGATTTCTGCCGGCTGGATGAAGCCGCCTTTGCCAAATGCCCGGCCGAATCCATCGATTACGCGGTCATGGAAAATACCCGGCACGCGGTGGTGGTGCCGGCGGCGATCGGCTGGAGCGATATCGGATCCTGGTCCGCGCTATGGCAAATCATGGACGGCGACGACGACGGCAATGTCTTGCGTGGCGACGTGTATACCGACGGCGTGAGCGATTCGATGATTCGCGCGGAAAGCCGTTTCGTGGCGGTGATCGGGGTCAAGGACACGGTGGTGGTGGAAACCAAGGATGCAGTGCTGGTGGTGCACAAGGACCAGGTCCAGGGCGTCAAGAAAATCGTCGAGGCGCTGCGCAAGAACAGCCGCACCGAGCACATGAACCACATGCGCGTCTACCGGCCGTGGGGCTGTTATGAAGGGATAGACGCCGGCGACCGTTTCCAGGTGAAGCGGATTACCGTCAACCCGGGCGGGAAACTCTCGCTGCAGATGCATCACCACCGCGCCGAGCACTGGGTAGTGGTCAGCGGCACCGCGCGCATAGTTTGCGGTGAAGAAGAGAAATTCCTGACCGAGAATGAATCTACTTACATTCCCATTGGCGTCAAGCATCGCCTGGAAAATCCTGGGAAATTGCCGCTGCATCTGATCGAGGTGCAATCAGGCAGTTACCTGGGCGAGGACGATATTGTGCGCTTCGAAGACATTTATAAGCGTTGTTAAGGCATTCACTGCGGAGAAAAACATGTTGCAACTATCTAAATCCATTTTCAAGGCCTATGACATCCGCGGTGTCGTCGGCGTCACCCTTGACGAGGGGATTGCCCGCCAGATCGGCCGGGCCTTCGGCGTCGCTGCCCGTGCCAGAGGCGAAAACGTGGTGATCATCGGGCGCGACGGCCGATTGTCGGGGCCGGAACTGAGCGCGGCCCTGGTGACGGGCTTGCAAAATGCGGGCGTGAGCGTGATCGACCTGGGCGTGGTGGCGACTCCCATGGTGTATTTCGCTACCCACGTACTTGGCGCGCAGTCCGGCATCATGGTCACCGGCAGCCATAATCCACCCGATTACAATGGCTTCAAGATGGTGCTGGCGGGAGAGGCGATCCATGGCGAGACTATCCAGCAGCTGTATCAAGCCATCGCCAATGGCGGCGCCGGCGCGACCGTCGCAGCGCCCAACGGCAGTTACCGGCGGCACGACATCAAGGATGCCTACCTGCAGCGGATTGTCAGCGATGTGAAGCTGGCGCGGCCGATGAAGATCGTGATCGATTGCGGCAACGGCGTCGCCGGCGCGTTTGCCGGCGAGCTGTATCGCGCGCTCGGCTGCGAGGTGGAGGAGCTGTTCTGCGAAGTGGACGGTACTTTCCCTAACCATCACCCCGATCCGGCGCATCCGGAAAATCTGCAGGACGTGATCCGCGCCTTGCAGCATTCCGACGCGGAAATCGGGCTGGCGTTCGATGGCGACGGTGATCGTCTCGGCGTGGTGACCAAAGATGGCCAGATCATCTATCCGGATCGGCAGCTGATGCTGTTCGCCGCGGATGTGCTGACGCGCCATCCCGGCCGCGAGATCCTGTATGACGTCAAATGCACGCGCCACTTGGCGCCGTGGATCACCGAACATGGCGGCAAGCCGTTGATGTGGAAGACTGGCCATTCCCTGGTCAAGGCCAAGATGCGTGAAACCGGCGCGCCGCTGGGCGGCGAGATGAGCGGCCATGTTTTCTTCAAGGACCGCTGGTACGGTTTCGACGATGGCATGTACGCCGGCGCGCGCCTGCTGGAACTGCTGAGCCGGGAAAGCGACCCGTCGGCAGTGCTGAATGCCTTGCCGCAATCGTCCAGTACGCCCGAACTGCAATTAAAGCTGGAAGAGGGCGAGAATTTCTCGCTAATCGAAAAGTTGCAGGGTGAGGCGAATTTCCCCGGGGCGGAAGACATCATCAAGATTGACGGCCTGCGGGTTGAATATGTGGATGGCTTCGGTCTGGCGCGTTCATCCAACACCACGCCGGTGATCGTGATGCGTTTTGAAGCAGAATCGGAACAGGCGCTGGCGCGGATTCAATCCGAGTTCAAGCGCGTGATTCTGCATGCCAAACCGGATGCCATATTGCCATTCCCTGCCAACGCCTAGATGAAGGTTTTGCCGATGCACGATCAGCGACCGCTTGCCAATGAACCATCCGGGCGCCATGTATTCATTGATAACGCCAAGGCCATCGGCATCGTCCTGATCGTCATCGGCCACAGCAAAGGCCTGCCGGACTACCTGGTGCGGCTGATATTCAGCTTTCACGTGCCGCTGTTCTTTTTCATTTCAGGTTTTTTGCTCAAGCCGGAGAAACTGCAGCAGAGCGTGCATGGCAGTGTAAAAAGAACGCTGCGGACCTTGGCCGTGCCGTATCTTTTCTTTTTCTGTTTCGCCTTCGGCTACTGGCTGCTCACCCGCAATATCGGTGAAAAGGCCATATTGTCGGCCGGTCGCGCCTGGTATCAGCCTTTCATAGGCTTGCTGACCGGCCTGGAGGTCGATCTCTATATTGATCCGCCGCTCTGGTTTTTCCCTTGCCTGATCATGACAGCCATCCTGTACCAGCTGGCACGCAAGCAGCTGACGGCGGTAGTTGCGGCCGGCTGTTTCGTGGTACTTGGGATTGCCGTCACGCTGCTCTTCAATCAACCGTCCTACAGGCTGCTGCTAGGATTGGATAGCATGTGGGTGGCGCTGTCCTTTTATGCGCTCGGACAGCTGGCGCGCGAGAATACCTGGTTCAGCAGGGTCGGGATCATGCAGCTGATCCTGTTCGGCCTGCTTGCATCGCTGCTGCTGGTTTGGGCTGGCTCGTTGAATGACCAGGTTGACCTTGCTACCATGTATTTTGGCGCGCGGCCGGCGCTCTATCTGCCGACTTCGCTGCTGGGGATTGCCGCGACCTTGGCAATCGCAAAACTGTTGCCAGCGTCGAGAGTTGCCAACTGGCTTTCGCAAAATACGCTGATCATTTTCCCCGCGCATTTCATTTTCCTGGGACTGGTGCGCGGCATCGCCTTGTCCTTGCACGCCATTCCACGCGACTATCATTACGCCTTGGGCTGGAGCGTCGCCAGCAGCGCCATGGCGATTTTGCTTTGCCTGCCATTGCTGCATGTTTTGCGTGTCTTGCGGATTCGCCTGTAGGATGACGACGGTGGCGTAAAATTTTCGGACAAGCGATCGCAAGACAGTATTGGCGGAACTGCGGCAAGCTGTCATGCTTGCGCCTTGCTGCCGCCGTAACCGGCCGCTTGAAGTTTCTTTGTTTCTGGGAGAGATGTCCGCATGTCGATTACAGTACGCCGCGCCACCACTCAGGACCTGCCTGCGTTGCAGGAACTGTTCCTGAGCTTGCGCCGCCAGACCTACACCTGGCTTGCGACCGCATCCTTTTGCCTGGCGGATCTGCAGCAGCAGACCCAGGGCGAAGCCATCCTGCTTGCGCAGGACGAGCAAGGCGGGCTAACCGGATTCATCTCGGTCTGGGAAGCGGATCATTTCATCCACCATCTGTATGTCGACGCCGGCCAGCAGAGGAGGGGAGTCGGGCGCGCACTGCTGGCGGCTCTGCCGGGTTGGCCCGGGCAACGTTATGTACTCAAATGCCTGTTGCGCAATCATGCGGCGGCGGCTTTCTACCGCGTCAGCGGATTTACCGAAACCGGCAGCGGCATGGGTGAAGACGGCGAGTATATTGTCTTCGAGTCCGGCAAGAGCGTCGATCGCGCGCCATGAGCGCCTGCAGGTCGCTGGACGGGTCCCGGCTGGATGCGCTACAGTACGTCCCATGAACCTCTTGCCTGCCGACCTGGAAAAAATTGCCGCTCTCACGCTGGAGCATTACAACCTGCGCGCCGAAGACTTCCGTGAAGGTACGCGCGACCATGACGTCAGCCAGAATATCGCCGCCTTGCTGCGCCATATCAACGGCACAGCGCCGTTCGTTATCCTGGATGTCGGCTGCGGTCCGGGCCGCGATCTGCGTACCTTCAGCAAGCTCGGCCACACTGCTATCGGCGTCGAAGGCGCCACCCGCTTCGTCGAGATGGCGCGGGCCGACAGTGCTTGTGAGGTCTGGCATCAGGACTTTCTTCATCTGGATCTTCCCGACGGCCGCTTCGACGGCATCTTCGCCAATGCCGCGCTGTTCCATATCCCGAGCCAGGAACTACCGCGCGTGCTGCTGCAGTTCCATGCCGCGCTGAAGCCCGGCGGCGTGCTGTTCAGCTCGAACCCGCGCGGCAGCAATGAAGAAGGCTGGAATCACGGGCGCTACGGCAGCTATCACGATCTCGCTGCCTGGCAGGGCTTCATGACGACTGCCGGATTCGTCGAACTGGAGCATTACTACCGGCCTGCCGGCCTGCCGCGCGAACAGCAGCCATGGCTGGCAAGCGTCTGGCGCAAGCCGCTGTGAGAGCCGGCTGACACAACAGCCGACGCTACTTTCCTGAACGCTGCGACGTCGCGCGCGTATTCACTTAGTTCAGGCCGGCGAACCAGCCGGCGCCTGCTTCTGTTTGTTGCAGCGCAACCGGCAACGATGCCGAAACCGGTATTCATGCACCGTAAAAATTCATTGGATTGATTGCCGCACCCTGACTACTATCTGCAGTCATCGGGACCGCGTGCCGGCATTGCCATGGGCGCTTGATTGTTACCACGGCGCTGCTGCAGCTTGGTTTTACATTTGCAAGGCATGCGCAGTGTCGCGACAATAAAAAGGAGACCTGCAATGAAGAGAAGAGATTTTCTGGGCTATGCCGTAGTTACTCCCTTGTTGACCGCCTGCGGTGTCGGCGGCAGCGACAGCAGTTCATCTGGCGTTCCGACGGCGAAGGCGCTGGCGGCAGCAGCGGCGGGCAACGGCAATGCCGTGTTCGCCAGCGGCAGCAATCATTCCCTGAGCTGGAACGGCAGCGGCAACTGGTTCATGGATGGCGCGGCATTCCAGTTCTTCGGCGGCGAAATCCATCCGGCGCGCGTGCCCTCCCAATACTGGGACCACCGTATCAAGATGATCAAAGCGCTCGGCTGCAATACGATCTCACTCTACGTCATGTGGAATTTCCACGAGCTGTCCGACGGTACATTCGACTTTACCTCGGCCGACAAGAACATCGGCCACTTCATCGACCTGTGCGCGCAGAACGGCATGTGGGTGCTGTTGCGCCCGGGACCCTACGTGTGCGCCGAATGGGATTTCGGCGGACTGCCGCCGCGCATGCTGGCCGATCCGCAGTTCCGCGACGGTTCCGGCAATTTGCAGATACGCGGCAATTTCCCCAACTACATGGCGGCGGTCAACAAGTGGAACAGCGCGTTGTACAACAATGTAGTCAAGGGTCGCACGCTGGCGGCCGGCGGTCCCATCATGCTGGTGGCGGTGGAGAATGAATACACTTCCTGGTCACCGGACGATGGCACCTACCCGAATGCGATTGCACAGCAATGGACGGCGCTTGGCTATGCGGAAAAATTCTGTGTCTGCGATGGTTGGGCCAGCGGCTTCAAGAACAATAACATCACCTTGCCGGCGAATACCGCGTATGGCATGACGGCGGACGGTTCCTCGGCCGGCAACTATGTCACCGCCGCCAGCAATTACGAGGTCGGCGCGTTCGGCGCGGAATGCTATCCAGGCTGGATTTGCGCCTGGGGAGACGCCAAGCAAACCGTGCACGTCGGCGATTTCGTCAACCAGGTCACATCCCTGACCACTGCCAAATGCTCTTTTGTCTTGTATGTTGCGCACGGCGGCACCAACTTCGGCTTCACCGCCGGCGCCAACGGCGTCAGCGATTCCTCCTGCCAGCCGCCGATGACATCGTACGACTATGGCGCGCCGGTGTCCGAGTCCGGCGCCGCCAATCCCAACTTCTATCCGATCCAGGGAGCGTATGTCGCCAACGCCTCCTACAACGTGCCTTTTGCCGGCGCGCCCGCCGGCATCGCGCATATCAATGACGGCGACATCGCAGCAGTGGCAGCCAGCCAGCTGAGTTTCAGCAGTCTGCTGTCCGGCATGAGCCTGAATATCCAGAATGCGCAGCCGCAAACGCTGGAAGCGATGGCGCTGGCGCTCAACAAGAACCAGCCGGCCAGCGCCGGCGTTTATCCCTCCGGCGTCGCGGTCTATCAGACCACGCTGCCGGCCGCCGGCGGCAACATCAAGATCACCTTTGACCGCGCGCCTGACTATGCCCTGGCTTTTGTCAACGGCGTGCGGGTGCCCGGGGCGGTGCTCAGCACGATTGCCAATGGCGCGCTGGCGGCGACTACTTCGCTGACGATCAGCAATGCAGCGCCTAACGCTACGCTGCAGATCGTCTGCCTGCCGTTCGGCCGCGTCAACTATGGCGCGGGAGGGATGAATGCAGAGGGCAAGGGTTTGTCCGGCAATGTCTACGCGAATGGCGCCGCACTCGCCAACTGGAGCATGACGCTGTCGCCGCTATCGGCCAGCCAGATCGCTGCGCTGGCCTTCAGCTCGACGGCGCCGGCCGCCGGCCAGCCCTTTTTCGCCAAGGCCAGCATCAGTATCGCGACGCCGCAAGACATGTATATCGACATGTCGGCCTGGGGTACCGGCTATGTATTCGTGAATGGCCGCAACCTCGGCCGCTACTGGCCCGCGGCCGGTCCGCAGACGCGCTTGTACTGCCCGGGCGTATGGCTCAACAGCGGCAGCAATGCCATCGTGGTGTTTGAATTCACCCAGGGCAGCGCCGGCAGCCTGAGTTTCTATGGCAGCAGCGCCTTGCCGCAGAATATCACCAGCCCGGTCAGCAGCGCCGCGGTGCCGCCGCCGGTCGCCAACACCACTTACTTCCTGCAAAACGTCAACAGCGGCCTGTATCTCGACGTGCTGCCGGCGGTGGCGGGTTCGGCTTACACCTATCCCGGCTTGCAACCGCTCAGCGCGGCGGCCAGCCAAGGCTGGACCGTCACCACTGACAGCTACGGCAACCTGAAGATCGCCAACGCCAGTAGCGGTACGGTGCTGGACGTGGCCAATAACAGTTCGACCGCGGGTTCGTCGGTGATCCTGTATGGCGCCAATGGCGGCGCCAACCAGAGCTGGCAGGCGAGCGGCGTCAGCACCGGCATCTACACCCTGACGGTCAAGCAAAGCCGGCTGCTGCTGGATGTGAACGGTGCTTCGAAAGCCGCGACCTCCATTTCCTCCTCAGGCTCGGTCGCCAATATCGTGGTCAACGCGGCCGACGATCCGACGCAGCAATGGCCGTTCAGCCAGCAGTGGCGCTTGATTCCCGCCCTCGTCAACAATGGCGTGTATACCATCACCAGCGCAATCAGCAGCCTGATGCTGGGAAGCTATCAGGGCGGCACCGCTGCCGGCACCCGGCTTGGCATCGCCGCTGCCAGCGGCGGTCAGGAACAGCAATGGCGCCTGACCATCGCCAGTAACGGTTCCTGGCAACTGGCCAATATCAAGAGCGGCCTGGTGATGGATGTGACTGGCCAGCAGACCGCTAACGGTACGGCGCTGGAAATCTGGCAAGGCAATGGCGGCGCCAACCAGCAGTTCGCGCTGGTGCCGCGCGCGGATGGCGTCAGCTACGGCATCCGCGGCGTGCAGAGCGGACGTGTGATCGACGACAATAATTCCGGCACCTCGCCCACCAGCTACGGCAGCAGCAACGTCTCCGCCATCACGCTGTGGGACGACAATGGCGGCGGCAATCAGAGCTGGAAGTTCACCAAGGTGGGCTAAAGGCAGCGGGGTAGGGTGGGCAGGTTTTTCTGCCCACGCGTCATGCGACAAGTCCGCGTGGGCACGCGTGCCCACCCTACGTGTTTTTATCAATGCTGGATGGAGATCGCATCCCTCACCGCGGCTCCCAGCGCCTTCATCATCCGTAGATAGGGATCCGGACCGTAGCTGAGGCGGGCAGCGCCGGCCTCAGCCAGGCTTTTCAATGATGGCGTTCTTTCATTGACCATGAGGTTGAGCGGCAGCGGCGAGGCCGCCGCCAGCCGTGCGATCAGTTTTTCGTCAGCCAGGCCGGGAACGAAGATGCCGTCGGCGCCGGCTTCGGCATACGCCTGTGCTCGCGCGATTGCGCTGGCCAATATCGCCTCATTCTGTTCTGCCGGCAGACCCTGGAAAAATACATCGCTGCGCACATTGATGAAGTAGGGCAGTTTCTGGCCGTCGGCGGCAATCCGTGCCTGCCGGATCCTCTGTACCTGTTCTTCAACAGAGCGCAGTTTGCCGTTTCCCGGCAGGCTGTCCTCGATATTGCAGCCGACAGCGCCGGCGCGAATGGTGCGTTCTATCGATGCGGCCAGCTCGCCTGCGGTTTCACCGTAGCCTCTCTCGAGATCGACGGTGACCGGCAGGTCGGTGGCCTGAACGATTCTCTCCAGGTTGGCGATCACCGTATCGAAGGGAACATTCTCGCCATCGTCGTAGCCGTAGGCGCTGGCCACCGAGTAGCTGCCGGTAGCGATTGCTTTCGCGCCAGCTGCGGCAACGGCTTTTGCGCTGCCGGCATCCCAGATGTTGAACAGCACCAGAGGCAGGCGGGGAACATGCAGCTGGTGGAAGTATTCTGCTTTTTCTTTGTGGTTCATCATCATTGATCTCTCTTCTGTGAAAAATCCAGCGCTCGGACCGAACCCCAATGCTATCGTATTCCCCTGTTCAGCTCGGTCCGGCGTCGTTTAGCTTACCTCTGGCCGTTGGGCAGCCTTGGCCGATTGTTCGGCCTGCCGCAGTTTGGTCGCGCATTCCTCGCAACAGACTTCGACCGGCTTGCCGCCGATGTAGACCAGGATCCTGACGTCGTCCAGTGGGTAATCGCATGCAGCGCAGGTTTGTTCATTCATGATGCGTCTCCAGAAATACCCGAAGGCCGGGTAAGTGCATTGGACTACGCGGGGAAAAAGGCGGCTATCGAATTCTTTAGTGACATGGCGCGGACGAGATGTGCGTCGGCCAGGCTCGCGCACTAACACTGCGCGGCGCTTTGCTTGAAGGCGGACGGCGAGCTGCCGAAGGCCTGGCGGAAGGCGGCGCTGAAATGGCTGTGGCTGGAAAAACCGAGGTCGAGGCCAAGGGCGGACAGATCGTCGTACTGGTGCAGCAGGTCGAGCGCGCGCGCCAGCCGCAGCTGCATCTGGTACTTATACAGCGGCATGCCTTCAACCTGTTGGAATACCTGCGTCAGATAAACCGGAGCACCGCCGGTTTCCGCAGCGATCTCGGCCAGCGTCCAGCGCCGCGAAAGATCGCTGGCCAGCACCAGCTTGGTTCTTTCAACCAGCTTGCGGTGCCCGTGGCTGGCGCTGGAAGTGAAATTTGCATTCAAGCCCATGGCTCGCCGTACCAGTGTGAACATCAAGGTCTCCGCTTCCAGCGTTTCGATGGCGCCGTTGCGCAAACTATGCCTGAGCAATGCAACCAGCGCCTGGGCGCGCGGATCGATGCGCTGCTGCTGTCGTTTGAAGGAAGGCCTTTGCCGTGTTTCCAATAATTCCGCGGGCATCAGCTCCAGCAGCAGGGGGGCATCGATCGAGATCGACAGGCAGGCGTCGCCGCCGATCACCGGATGGCTGACCTGGTATTCCTGGCCGGCATTGAAGAACAGCACCTGGTTGGCGTCGGCGATGGCGTTGTCGCTGCCGACATGGCGCATGTAGACGCCGCGGTAGGGAAACACCAGCTGCGTGGCAGTGGCGCATTCCGATTCGCTTTTGTGCTTGCAGGTGCCGAGGCAGCACACGTCCCTGACAGCGATCGTCGGCGTATTCAGCAGGGTATCGACGGTGACATCCGGCATTCTTATCCCGAAGCTTTTACCGTGCGCCCGGCCTGAGCGCACATTGGTTGACATAGGGTGCCATTCTTGCAGTAAAAGTTGCTGGCTGCCCCGATAGATTACAGCATCCTGGCCTGTCGAGATGTGGGCATCAGGATATCGATGACATGATTGGACTACGCCTCGCGGCAGACGGCTATCGAAATATTTAGCGATCTGTCCGCCGGCCGCGGATGACGGCGGCGGCGCGGCAGTTGTTGCCGCAGCCGCTCAAATCAAAGCTTGATGGTCTTTGTCAACCTGCGCTGCCCGTATCAACGGTTGCCGTTGCTAAACCTCTGATTTGCGCTAATATACTGTATATATATACAGTTAAATGGTGTTGTGATGTCAGACAGGCAAGCCAAGCGTCAGCCGCAGGTAATCAGGTTCCAGGGTCCCGCCGAAGTGCGTAAAGGTAGGGGGGCGACCAGCAATATGCAAGGCCGCTACGAAACCGAGCAGCGCGAAGATTTCGACGACGGCTGGGCCGGCGAGGATGCGCCGCTTGATCCTGCGCCGGTGCGCACCATCGTGACCGAGGAACAAGCCAAAAGCATCCTCAGCCGCAATGCGTCGCCGGACCTGCCGTTCGACGTTTCCCTGAATCCTTACCGCGGCTGCGAGCACGGTTGTATTTATTGCTTTGCGCGGCCCACGCACAGTTACCTAGGCCTGTCGCCGGGCCTGGATTTCGAGAGCCGGATTTTTGCCAAGGTGAATGCGCCGCAGCTATTGCTGCGCGAGCTGGCCAAGCCGTCTTACGTGCCGGCCACGATCGCCATCGGCGTCAACACTGACGCCTATCAACCCTGCGAGCGCGAGTTCGGGCTGACACGCCGTATCCTACAGGTCTTGCACGATTGCGAGCATCCGCTGGCGCTGATCACCAAGTCGTCGCTGATCGAGCGCGATATCGACTTGCTGGCGGCGATGGCGGCCAAGAATCAGGCGGTGGCCGCGGTCACCATCACTACCCTCGATCCCGCCATTGCGCGCACGCTGGAGCCGCGCGCCGCTGCGCCGGCGCGTCGTTTGCGCACGATCAGGACCTTGGCCGAGGCTGGTATCCCGGTCAGTGTCAGCATTGCGCCGCTGATCCCCTTCATCAACGAACCGGACCTGGAACGCATTATCGAAGCAGCAGCGGAGGCCGGCGCGGTGTGCGCCAATTACATCGTGCTGCGCCTGCCGTGGGAAGTGAATCCTTTGTTCCAGGATTGGCTGAATGCCCATTTTCCGGATCGCGCGAAAAGGGTCATGAACCATATCCGGGAAATGCGCGGCGGCGCCGACTACAATGCGGATTTCGCCACGCGCATGCGCGGCGAAGGTATCTGGGCCGATTTCCTGCGGCAGCGTTACAAGAAGGCGACGGCGCGTTGCGGGCTGGTCCAGCGCGGCGCCTTCTCCAAGCTGGACAGCTCACAGTTCAGGCGTCCGCAGTTGCCTTTGGAACGGAAGCCGACGCCGCAAATGGATTTGTTTTAACGATGATTCCTGGCGCCAGCATGGTTGGGACAACGAGCGATGACATGTGCGATGGAGGGAGGGCAGGCGTGACGGATTACCGGATTGAACTGGCGTCGATAGAGGATGTGGCGGCTTTGGCTGCGGTGGAGCGGGCGGCTGCTACGCTGTTTCCTGAACGGCTGCTGCCGCTGCATTTGCGCGGCGAGACGGTGGCGCCTGAAAAACTCATGGCGGCGCAAGCGGCGGGCATGTTATGGGCGGCAAAGGATGGTGATGGCAAGGTGCTGGGTTTTGCCTGCGTCGCCATGCATGGCCAGGTGGCGCTGCTGGTGGAGCTCGATGTCCTGCCTGCCTATGGCAAGCAAGGGATAGGCAGCGCCTTGCTGGCGGCGGTTGTCGCCTGGGGCAATGCGCGCGCGATCCCGACCTTGTATCTGACGACCTTCCTTGAGTTCGCTCCCAGCCAGGCGCTGTACCGCAAGTTCGGTTTTGTCACGCTAGGAGCGGCGCCGGATTTCCTGGCGGCTGCGCTCAGGCAGGAAACTGCGGCGGGCTTGGGGGAGCGGGTGGCGATGCGGTTGACTTTTCCGCGCAACAAGGTTGGCAAATGAGGTTGACAAATGAGGTGGGAAAATAAGGCGGGCAAATCTTTCCCGCCGCGGGATTGAGGCCGGACCAGCGAGAAGGGGTTTAAAGCTGGCCTTTAAGCAGCACCAGCAAGGCGCCGGAGCCGCCCTCGGATGCGGTGGCCTGGCAGAAGGCCAGCACTTCATCTTTTTGCACCAGCCAGTTGCGCACCTTGGATTTCAGCACTGGCTCCTTGTTGACCGAACCCAGGCCTTTGCCGTGGATGATACGGACGCAGCGCCAGCCGCGCTTGGCGGCCAGTCGCAGGAATTCGGCCAGTGCTTCGCGCGCTTCTTCGCGCCGCAAGCCGTGCAGGTCGAGCTGCTGCTGGATGGTCCAGTGGCCGCGCCGCAGCTTGCGCATGACGTCCGGGCCGATGCCGTTGCGGGCAAAGCTGAGCGTGTCGTCGGTATCGAGCAGGGTTTCGATGTTGAACTCGTCCGACAGCGATTCTTCCAGCGCGGCTTGTTCGTCAGCCAGGTGCTGGCGGGCGATCGGCAACGGCCGCGGAATGTCGGGGGTGAACTTGGGCGGTACTGCCAGCGGTTTGACATCGCCGATGCTGCTGCGGAAGATGTCGGCGTCGCGCCGTGCTTCCTGCGCGCGGCGCTTGGCTTCCGCCGCGGCGGCCTGGCGTGCTTCGTCCTGCGCCTTGATTTCCTTGCGCAGCGATTTGAGGGCGCTGAAGTCTTTGATCGGGCCGGCCATGATATATGCGTCTGATGCGTCTGCTAATGGTGAAAGGCGGCGGGGTATGGCAGGCTGATGACGGCGTCGATGCATCATCGTCGCCATCATCGGTACCATCAGGCCAGGCCTTAGTCTTCCAGGAAGCGCTGAGCGTCGAGCGCCGCCATGCAGCCGGTACCGGCGCTGGTGATAGCCTGGCGGTAGATATGGTCCTGCACGTCGCCGGCGGCGAAGACGCCAGGCACGCTGGTGGCGGTGGCCATGCCTTCCAGGCCGGTCTTGGTCTTGATGTAGCCGTTATGCATCTCCAGCTGGCCGTCGAAAATGCCGGTGTTCGGCTTGTGGCCGATGGCGATGAAGACGCCGTGCAGCGTGATCGGCGTGATGCTGCCGTCGGCCACCGACTTGATGTTGATGCCGGTGACGCCGCTGGCGTCGCCGGTGACTTCGTCCAGCGTGTGGTTGTACTTGATGACGATCTTGCCTTCGGCGACCTTGGCGTTGAGGCGGTCGACCAAGATAGGCTCGGCGCGGAACTTCTCGCGACGATGGATCAGCGTGACCTTGCTGGCGATATTGGACAGGTACAGCGCTTCTTCGACCGCGGTATTGCCGCCGCCGACCACAGCCACTTCCTGGCCGCGATAGAAGAAACCGTCGCAGGTGGCGCAGGCGGACACGCCTTTACCCATGAACGCTTCTTCCGACGGCAGGCCGAGGTATTGCGCCGAGGCGCCGGTGGCGATGATCAGGGCGTCGCAGGTGTATTCGCCATTGTCGCCGATCAGGCGGAATGGCTTTTCCGACAACTTGGTGGTGTGGATATGGTCGAAAATGATTTCGGTGTTGAATTCTTCCGCATGCTTGAGCAGGCGCTGCATCAGTTCAGGACCTTGCACGCCATGCGGATCGCCCGGCCAATTTTCAACGTCGGTCGTGGTCATCAGCTGGCCGCCTTGCTCGACGCCGGTGATCAGCACCGGTTTCAGGTTGGCGCGCGCGGCATAGACGGCAGCGCTGTAGCCTGCAGGTCCGGAGCCGAGGATCAGTACGTGGGCGTGCTTGGCGGGTTTGGTATTAGTCATGGAAGGGCCTCAGGTAACAAATATCGGGAGCGTCATGGACTCGATGAAAGCGGTTTTATGCACGCTTGTGGCGGATAAATATTGTCAAGATCATCAAATGGCGCTCAAAAACTCGGTAAGATTATAGTCGAGCAAGCCACCGCACGTGTGCAGCGCATCAAAATTCGCACGCGCCAGGCTTGTTTTTTACGCATGTTTCAATTGGAAACAGCAAACACTGGTTATATATATAGGTATTGGGTGCATAATTTCAACTTGCGATGCATGATTGAGCCAAAGTTTATTCGTGGAACTTATGGTGGTGTAGTGTCTCGCACATAATGACACTTAATAAACGGCGTCTTTTCGCGCCATACGTCGTTGTAAATCCTCGCGATAGCCCACTATCGCTCCGGTTTACGCCTAGTCTGGTGCGAAAATACACCATTTCTTAAGCGCCATTACATGCGAAACACTACAGACGCAAGGTCTTAAACCATTCTCAAGAAGCAACACTAAAGCAACATCAACCGGATTTATGACTAGAACAAGCCAAGCCTATACCCGCAACGCCAAACCGCAGGACGCGGCGCCTTTGCCCAGCCGTCTGGTGCGGCTGTTGTATGAAGCGCGCTGGATCATCTACGCGGTCATTACAGCCTATCTGATCATCATTTTCGCCACCTATTCCAAGTTGGATCCGGGCTGGTCGCACGGCGCCCTGGTGCCGCGCATGCATAACTGGGGCGGCCGCATCGGCGCCTGGATGTCGGACCTGATGCTGTTTGTCTTCGGCGCGTCGGCCTGGTGGTGGTGTGCGCTGCTGCTGCGTACCCTGTGGCAGGGCTACCGTCGTATTTCGCAGCGTTTCGTGGTTGAGAAAAACGCCGAACCCGAGCATCGCCACGAAGGCTTGATCCGCGGCGCCGGTTTTGTCTTGATCCTGGTTGGCAGCCTGGGCCTCGAATACACCCGCATGCAATGGCTGGCCAGCCACGTGCAACTGCCACGCGCACCTGGCGGCGTGCTGGGGCAACTGATCGGCAGCGGCGCCCAGAACGCGCTCGGTTTCACCGGCGGCACCTTGTTCTTGCTGCTGCTGTTTGCCATCGGCATCAGCCTGTTTTTCCATATGTCCTGGCTGACGGTGGCGGAGCGCATCGGCGCCGGTATCGAAAACGGCGTGCTGTGGCTGAAGAATTTCTACATCGCGCGGCAGGACCGCAAGGTCGGCCAGGTCGCCGCCGTCAAACGCGAAGAGGTGGTGGTGCAGGAGCGCGCCAAGATCGTGGTGGCGCCGCCGATCCGCATCGAGCCGCAGGTTGTCGCCGTGCCGAAATCCGAACGGGTGCAGAAGGAAAAGCAAAGCACCTTGTTCCAGGACCTGCCCGACACCAATTTGCCGCCCTTGTCGCTGCTTGACGAGGCGCCGCCGGTACAGCAGACCGTGAGCGTCGAAACGCTGGAGTTCACCAGCCGCCTGATCGAGAAAAAGCTCTCCGATTTCGGCGTCCAGGTGACTGTGGTGGCGGCGCATCCGGGGCCGGTGATCACGCGCTATGAAATCGAACCGGCGACCGGCGTCAAGGGTAGTCAGATCGTCGGCCTGGCGCGCGACCTGGCGCGTTCGCTGTCGCTGACTTCGATCCGTGTGGTCGAGGTGATCCCTGGCAAGATGTACATGGGCCTGGAATTGCCGAATCCTAAGCGCCAAATTGTGCGCCTGACCGAGATTCTCGGCTCCAAGGTGTATAACGACGGCGTCTCCAGCCTCACCATCGCGCTCGGCAAGGATATCGCCGGCCATCCGGTGGTGGCCGACCTGGCCAAGATGCCGCACTTGCTGGTGGCGGGTACCACCGGTTCGGGGAAATCGGTGGGGATCAACGCCACCATCCTCTCCCTGCTGTATAAATCCGATCCGAAACAGGTGCGCCTGATCCTGATCGATCCGAAAATGCTGGAACTGTCGATCTACGAAGGCATCCCGCATCTGCTGGCGCCGGTGGTGACCGACATGCGCCAGGCCGGCCATGCGCTGAACTGGGCAGTGAACGAGATGGAGCGCCGCTACAAGCTGATGTCCAAGTTGGGCGTACGCAACCTGGCCGGCTATAACCAGAAGATCGTCGAGGCCGACAAGCGCGAAGAGAAAATCCCGAATCCGTTCAGCCTGACGCCGGACGCACCGGAACCGCTGGAGAAGCTGCCGACCATCGTGGTCATCATCGACGAGCTGGCTGATCTCATGATGGTGGTCGGCAAGAAGGTGGAAGAACTGATCGCCCGCATTGCGCAAAAGGCGCGCGCGGCCGGCATCCACTTGATTCTGGCGACACAGCGCCCATCTGTAGACGTGATCACCGGCTTGATCAAGGCCAACGTGCCGACTCGGATCGCGTTCCAGGTCAGCAGCAAGATCGACTCGCGCACGATTCTCGACCAGATGGGTGCGGAGGCGCTGCTGGGCATGGGCGACATGCTGTATATGCCGCCCGGCACCGGTTTGCCGATTCGCGTGCATGGCGCTTTTGTGTCGGATGAAGAAGTGCACAGGGTAGTCGATTACCTGAAGGAACAAGGCGAACCGGATTACGTCGAAGGTATATTGGAAGGTGGCGTGCTGGAAGACGGCGGCGACGGCGCTATCGGCGGCGCTGCTACCGGCGGCACCGAAGGCGATGAACTTTACGACCAGGCGGTGGCGGTCGTACTCAAGAACCGGCGGGCTTCGATTTCCCTGGTGCAGCGCCACCTGCGCATCGGTTACAACCGTGCAGCGCGCCTGCTGGAGCAAATGGAAACCAGCGGCCTGGTCTCAACCATGCAATCCAACGGCAACCGGGAAATCCTGGTCCCCGCGGGCAATGGCAACAATACGGAGTAACAAGCATATGCAAAAGAAAATTATCGCCAGCCTGAACGGCGCCGGCAAGACCAACATGTTCGCCCGCTTCAGGTCGGGCCGCCTGATCGTCGGCCTGTCGCTCAGCATGGCGCTGTTGCCTTCGCTGGCCAGCGCCAGCGCGCTGGAACAGTTCAAGACCTTTGTCAGCAGCACGCAGTCGGCCAAGGGCGAGTTCTACCAGCAGCTGGTGAAGATCGACGCCGGCAGCAAGACACCGAAGGTGTCCAGCACCTCCAGCGGCATCTTCATTTTCGCGCGGCCGGGCAAGTTCATCTGGACTTATCAGAAGCCGTATGAGCAGATCCTGCAGGCCGATGGCGACAAGCTGTTCATCTACGACAAGGACCTCAACCAGGTCACCACCAAGAGCCTGGGCAATGCGCTCGGCTCGTCGCCGGCGGCCATCCTGTTCGGCAGCAACGACCTGGAAAAGAATTTCATCCTGAAGGAAGGCCAGGCCAAGGATGGCATGGAGTGGCTGGAAGCGACGCCGAAAGCCAAGGACACCACCTTCGACCATATCGGCATCGGCCTCAAGGACGGCGTGCCGCAGGCGATGGAGCTACGCGATTCCTTCGGCCAGGTATCGCTGCTGACCTTCAAGAATTTCGTCAAGAATCCGCCGTTGTCGGCCGGGCAGTTCAAGTTTGTCGTGCCGAAGGGCGCGGACGTGCTGGATCAATAAGTCAGTAGGGTGGGCACGAGTGCCCACGCGGACTTCGGTAACGCGTGGGCAAAAAGACCTGCCCACCCTACGCCAGCTTGAGGAATTCCAGCTTGTTGGCGACTGCGCGCCAGTTTTCATGGTCCGCCAGCGGCGCTTGCGAGCGCGTGATCGGTGTCCATTCTGGATGTGCGGCCAGGCGAGCGTTGATTTCGATGAAGTGGCGCTGTTCCGGCGGCAGGTCGATTTCATTGTAAATGGCGCCGACCGGGCATTCCGGTACGCACATCGAGCAGTCGATGCAGTTGTCCGGCACAATGACGAGGAAGTTCGGTCCTTGCCGGAAGCAGTCCATAGGACAGACTTCGACACAGTCGGTGTACTTGCACTGGATGCAGGAATCGGTGACGACAAAGGGCATGGTCGGGCAGGTCCGGGTTGGGGCTGGCGTACAAAGTCGAGGCTGGCGTTGGCATCAAAATCGAGTGGGATTCTCTCACAGTTGGCGTTTTTGCGTCGTCTGCTGCGTGCAACGGCGCCCGGGCTGGACTGGATTCCGCTTATGCATCATCCTGTTGCACTTCTCAAACCAGGCACATTTTTCACAGAACCATCCTCATGTCCGATCTCTTTAGCGTAGCACCCACTCCACCGCTGGCCGAAGCGCTGCGTCCGGCCACCTTGGATGACGTTATCGGGCAAAGCCATCTGCTGGGGCCGGGCAAGCCGCTGCGGCTGGCCTTTGAGTCGGGCAAGCCGCATTCGATGATCCTGTGGGGGCCGCCCGGCGTCGGCAAGACTACGCTGGCGCGCCTGACCGCGAATGCCTTCGATTGCGAATTCATCCCCTTGTCGGCGGTGTTTTCCGGGGTCAAGGATATCCGCGCCGCGATGGAGCAGGCACAGCAGTACCTGGCCCAGGGCAAGCACACCATCCTGTTCGTCGATGAAATCCACCGTTTCAACAAATCGCAGCAGGATGCCTTGTTACCGTATGCCGAATCGGGGCTGGTGACTTTCATTGGCGCCACCACCGAAAATCCCTCGTTTGAAGTCAACTCGGCTTTGCTCTCGCGTGCGCAAGTGTATGTGCTGCAGGCGCTCACCGAAGACGAGCTCAAGCAGCTGCTGCAACGGGCGCAGCAGCGCGTGCTGTCGCAGCTGCAGTTTGACGAGGCGGCGGTAGACACCCTGATCGGCTATGCCGACGGCGATGCGCGCCGCCTGCTGAATCTGCTGGAACAGGTCGGCAGCGCGCTCCGGGCTTCCGGCGTGACGCAGGTGACCGCGGAATTCCTGGAAAATGCCTTGACCCTGAATGCGCGCCGTTTCGACAAGGGCGGCGATAATTTCTACGACCAGATTTCCGCCCTGCATAAATCGGTGCGCGGCTCCAGCCCGGATGGCGCGCTGTACTGGCTGTGCCGCATGCTGGACGGCGGCGCGGATCCTAAATACCTGTCGCGGCGCATCATCCGCATGGCCTGGGAAGATATCGGCCTGGCCGATCCGCGCGCCATGCAAATCGCCACCGATGCCGCCGCCACCTTCGAACGCTTGGGGTCGCCGGAAGGCGAGCTGGCGCTGGGGCAGGCGGTGATCTACCTGGCGATCGCCGCCAAGAGCAATGCCGGCTACAACGCCTTCAACCAGGCTATGGCATTCGTCAAGAAAGACAAGTCGCGCGAGGTGCCGGTGCATCTGCGCAATGCGCCAACCAAGCTGATGAAGGAACTCGGCTACGGTCACGAATATCGCTATGCGCACAATGAGCCGCATGCCTACGCCGCCGGCGAAACCTACCTGCCGGACGGCATGGAAGATCCGCGCTGGTACCAGCCGGTGCCGCGCGGGGTGGAAGCCAAGATCGCCGAGAAAATGCAGTTCCTCCGCAGCCTGGATGACGATGCCAGGGGCGGCAGGTAGGCCGGCACTACGCTGACCGAGTGATGTGAGTCAGGGCGCCACGCAGACCGAGTCATCTGGGGTCATAGTTTTTTTACGACGGCAGTATCGTCGTAAATTACTCTGACCCCAGATGACGGATTCGGAGAAAGGCAGGGCGCATTCATGGCTTTGTTTTCTTACAGCGAGGCAGACATTTCATAGCTCGCTAATTGGGGTCAGCGCTAATTGGTGTCAGAGTCAAATTTCTGCAAAAGAGCGCGCAGAAATTTGACTGACCCCAGTTAGCTACGTGTCTTAAGCGCGACGAAAATCCGGACCTCGCCGTCACAGCATCCGCACCGGCGCAAACAGCTTGGTGAAATCCACTTCCTTGGGCGGCGTGGCCTCGGTCAGCAGTTCGGAAGCGTACTCGCCCAGGTGATGTTCCATCAGCCTGGCCGCGCGTTCGCCGTCGCCTTGCTCAATCGCATCCAGTATCGCGCCATGTTCATCCGCCGAACAGCTGTTGCGCTTTGGCGTTTCATACAAGCCGATCAACAGAGAAGTGCGCGCGATCAGGGTGCGCAGGTAGGCGCTGACGATATTGTTCTGGTTGGCTTCGCTCAGCTTGATATGGAATTCTCCCGACAGTCTTATCCATGCCCCCCAGTTGCCTTGCTCGCGCAGCGCATGTTCGCGCTTCACCAGCGCCCGCAGTTCCGGCAGGACCTTGCGCTTGGCGGCCAGGCTCTTGACTGAACCGCTTTCGAGGATGCCGCGCGCTTCGAACACTTCGCGCGCTTCTTTCACGTCATGGGTAGCGATCACTGCGCCACGGTTAGGCTGCAGGTCGATCACCCGTTCATGCGCCAGCTTGACGAAGACCCGCCGCAAGGTGCCGCGCGTGACGCCGAAGGCTTCGCATAGCGGCGCCTCCACCAGACGCGTCCCCGGCGGCAGTTGATGATCAAGGATGGCGTCAATGATGGAGAGCTGGATGCGCGCATCGATTTCATCGTTGCTCAAATCCTCCTGCGAAATCCTGGAAACGGCGCTCATGGCAGGTTCTCCGCTGACGGTTTCGGCTGTATTCCCGGCGTGAGGCAAGTCTGGATTGTGCACAATGTATACATGGATCGAGGCAGATTCTTCAAAGTATTGCCACAGTATAAATCCGAAGCCGGCTGCGTGCACGGCCTGCAGCTATTGTTGGAAAAGCTTGTTTATTCTTCCGTCTGAGTACGCACTCGGATCGTGCTGAAGAAGGTTTTGTGCACAATGCTGGCGATCCTTGCACGTAATTTGTGCGTATTCAACGCTGCGCGGTCGCCGTCTTGTCGCCTCCAGACAACTACCTTTTCCCGATTTCCTCTATGTCAGATGAGTAAAACCCTTGTCATGCAAGCTGCTTGGCACGGTTCTGGCTTCATGTAAATCCAGGATTGTGCGCAATATTGAATTTGATTGTGCATATATGAGGGCTGATGGCCGCGGGAGTCGCAGGCGTCCCATCGCCGATGACAATTTGACGCACCGCCTACCCAATCACACACATACCGGATCAGGAGTCATGATGGAACAGCACAATGCGATCATCAAGCCGTCGTACCACGACAGGCTCACCAATGAAGACCTGGCGCCGCTGAAAAAGCAGACCTGGGGCAGCTACAATATTTTTGCATTCTGGATGTCGGACGTGCACAGCGTCGGCGGCTACGTGACCGCCGGCAGCCTGTTCGCGCTGGGCCTGAGCAGCTGGCAGGTGCTGGTGTCGCTGCTGGTGGGGATTGTCATCGTGCAGTGTTTCGCCAACCTGGTGGCGAAGCCGAGCCAGATTACCAGCGCACCTTATCCGGTGATTTGCCGCACCACATTCGGCGTGCTGGGGGCGAATATACCGGCCATTATCCGCGGCCTGATCGCGGTGGCCTGGTACGGCATCCAGACCTACCTGGCGTCGGGCGCCTTCCTGCTGATCGTGCTCAAGTTTTTCCCGCAGATGGCGCTCTACGCAGACGTCAAGCAATACGGCTTTGCCGGCCTGTCTTACCTCGGCTGGCTTGGTTTCATGGTGATGTGGGTGCTGCAAGCCATCGTGTTCTGGACCGGCATGGATGCGATCCGCAAATTCATCGACTGGGCCGGTCCCGCCGTGTATGTGGTGATGCTGCTGCTGGCCGTGTGGCTGATCAGCAAGGCCGGCTGGAGCAACATCGACCTCAACCTGGGCGGCATCAAGTACAGCGGCACGGCGGCTTTGCCGATCATGATCAATGCGACCGCGCTGGTGGTGTCTTACTTCTCGGGGCCGATGCTTAATTTCGGCGATTTTTCGCGCTATGGCAAGGATTACCAGTCGGTCAAGCGCGGTAATTTCTGGGGCTTGCCGGTGAATTTCCTCGGCTTCTCGTTGCTGACAGTGGTCTGCATCGCCACCACCCTGCCGCTGTATGGCAAGCTGATCACCGATCCGGTGGAGATGGTCGGCCATATCGACAACACCTTCGCGGTGGTGCTGGGCGGCCTGACTTTCATGATCGCTACGGTGGGCATCAACATCGTCGCCAACTTCGTCTCGCCGGCCTTCGATTTTTCCAACGTGGCGCCGAAGCAGATCAGCTGGCGCATGGGCGGCATGATCGCGGCGGTGGCGTCGGTCTTCATCACGCCCTGGAATTTGTTCAACAATCCGCACGTGATCCATTACACGCTGGATATCCTCGGTTCTTTCATCGGCCCTTTGTTCGGCATCCTGATTGCGGATTTTTACCTGGTCAAGAAGCAGCAGGTGAGCGTCGACGACCTCTACAGCATGGATGAGAAGGGCGCTTACTGGTACCGCAATGGCTACAACCCGAAAGCCATCATGGCGCTGATCCCGTCCGCCATCATTCCGATCCTCTGTGTGCTGGTGCCGGCTTTCGGCGGCCTGGCCAATTTCACCTGGTTCATCGGCATGGGCTGCGGCCTGCTGATCTACTGGACCATCAGCGTCCGGCAAGTGCTGCCGGCAGCGGCTACGGCCGCGACCGAAATGCCCTAGTCCCAGCAGCCGGCCTGGCGATGCCGGGCCGGCCATGCCGCCGCGGCGGCGATTTTTACCGGCATCCCATTTTGAAAATCAAGATCATCAATCCCAACACCACCTGGAGCATGACCAGGAAAATCGGCCAGTGCGCGCGCCAGGTCGCGGCGCCCGGCACCGAGATCGTGGCAGTCAGCCCGGATATGGGGCCAGCCTCCATCGAAAGCCATTACGACGAAGCCCTTAGCGTGCCCGGCATCCTGCAGGAAATCCGGCTGGGCGAAGCGGCTGCGGTCGATGCTTACGTGATCGCCTGCTTCGGCGATCCCGGCCTGTACGCCGCGCGCGAGGCTGCGCGCGGCCCGGTGATCGGCATCGCGGAAGCGGCGATGCACGCGGCCAGCATGATCGGCGCCAGCTTCAGCGTGGTCACCACCCTGGAGCGCACTTGCGGCATCGCCTGGCATCTGGCCGAGCGCTACGGCATGCAGCGCTTCTGCCGCAAGGTGCGCGCCTGCAAGCTGAACGTACTGGAGCTGGAACAACCCGGATCGGCGGCCTACCGCATCATCCTGGAAGAATGCCGGCAGGCGCTGCAGCAGGATCAGATCGACAGCATTGTGCTTGGCTGCGCCGGCATGACCGATCTCTGCCGGGCCATCGAAGAAGAGCTGGGCATCGCCGTAATCGACGGCGTGGCAGTGGCGGTGAAGCTGGCGGAAAGCCTGGTGCATCTGGGCCTGAAGACCGGCAAGCGCGGCGACCTGGCCTATCCGCTGCATAAGCCGTATAGCGGCTTGCTGCAAAATTTTGCCCAGACCTAGCGGCAGGCCCTAGGCCTTGCACTCTTCGGTGCATTTCCATTGCACCAAATCCGGGCGTGCCGGCCATGGCGCCGGGAATTTGTCAAAACAATCCCGTTTTCCACGATTGGTCTCTGCCGCGCCGCCAGCTCTTTCCCAGCTGCGCTGATGGCGTCGCCGTTGCCGGCGCTTGAATCAAAAGACAAGATGCTTTTCTTTGTATAGATTTTTTTGTTCTATCTATATACGTTTTTCGCGATAAGAAAAACCTAAGAGAAGCGGCTCGCGCTTGGCCTCGATATTGCTTCTATCTGTGAAGTGAGGCGGCTTATGCCATTAGTCATTTGTGGACATCGGTTCGCCTCATAGACAACCCTGTCTGCCTGATTGTCCAGTGGCGGCGGCTGTTCAAGGTAACAGTGGAAACCGCTATTTCCACACTTGTTAACAGCAAGCCAAGCAAATGTTCAAATAATTAAATGTTTAGTGAAAATTATGTTGCTTAGTCCCGTTTGTCTGGTTGACGGCCAACGCAAATTAGCCCTACATTTTGGTCTTGAATTAAGTAGAGCTAAAATTCGGTACGCGTCTTTTTTGCAATGTTTTCGTTTTGCAAAGAGACGTCGCAGGAGCGTCAGTACCGAAAAAAGCCAAGCTGTTTTTACGCAATTTTTGGCGCCCCTGACTTCGAGCCTGGCTTTGCCAGTGCTTTGGCAAAACTTATATCCAATAAGGAAAGCTGATAGTCAGACGCCGGAACATGCCGCGAAAGAGCAACATAGGAGAGCCGCTTATGCCCAAGGTTGAGGCTACATCGATACAGTCCTTATATGTTGAGCACCATAACTGGTTGGTAGGATGGCTGCGCCGGCGCCTCGGCAATATCGACCACGCCGCGGATATCGCCCAGGATACGTTTGTACGGGTACTGCTGAAATCGGCGATCGAAGTGATCGAAGAGCCGCGCGCCTATCTGACGGTCATCGCCAAGGGCCTGGTTGCCAACGCCCACCGGCGCGATGCCTTGGAACGCACTTACCTGGAAACGCTGGCGATGGTGCCGGAAGAGCTGGCGCCCTCGCAGGAATACCGTGCGATGCTGCTGGAAACCTTGTTTGAAATCGACGCCATGCTGGACCAGCTGCCGGCCAAGGCGCGCAGCACCTTCCTGCTGTCGCAGCTGGAAGGCCTGACCTATGCCGAGATTGCCGAGCGCCTCGATATTTCCGTGCGTACCGTCAAGCGCCACATGGTGCTGGGCTTTGAACAATGCCTGATGTTTTCCCTGCCATGAACGACACCCCCATCAATCCCGCCATTATCCGCGAAGCCGCAACCTGGCTGATGACCTTGCACGGCGGCGAGGCCACCGAAGCCGACCAGAGAGCCTGGCAGCGCTGGCGTTCGCGCAGCCCGGAACATCAGCGCGCATGGATGTGCGCGCAAAAGATCAATAGTGCGTTCAGCGACATCCCGGCCGAACTGGCCATGCCGGTGCTCGACCGTCCGGTATCGTACCAGCAGCGGCGCACCGCTTTGAAAGCCTTGTCGCTGCTGCTGACGGCAGCGCCGGCGGCGTGGCTGGCGACCAGGTTGCCGTGGGAAGAATGGACTGCCGACTACCAGACCGGCACCGGCGAGCAGCGCGACGTGGCGCTGGCCGATGGTTCCCGCCTGATGCTGAATACGGCCAGTGCGGTCGACGTCAAGTTCGATGCCGCCCAGCGCCTGGTGCGCTTGTATACCGGCGAGATGCTGGTCACCACCGGTCGCGACCAGCGCTTTCCGGCGCGGCCGTTCCTGGTGCAGACCCGGCATGGCATGCTGCGCGCGCGCGATACCCGCTTCGATGTGCGGCAGGAGGGCATGCGCAGTCATGTGGCGGTGTTCGAGGGCGCGGTCGAAGTGGTGCCGCAAAAATCCGCAGGCATGGCGTTGCTGCTGAAGGCCGGCCAGCAATGCGTATTTACCGCCAAAGGCGTGGAGCCGGTGCAGCAGGCCGACGGCAGTCTGGCGCTGTGGTCGCAAGGGGTGCTGGTCGCCGACAAAATGCGGCTTGCCGATTTTGTCGACGAATTGGCGCGCTACCGGCACGGCCGTCTGATCTGCGATCCAGCGGTCGCCGAGCAGCGGGTTTCGGGCGCGTTCCAGTTGAACGATACCGACCAGGTGCTGTTTTTGCTCAGCAAGGTCCTGCCGGTGCGGGTAGAAAAAATCAGCCGCTACTGGGTGACGGTGACTAAAGCTTAAGCGCCGGCTGATGCAGTTGAATGCCTCCATGTTTGCTTCCTGGCGGGATGGTGATATATGGCGATGCCCTTTTTTATCTGTCCGGGCGCGCCAGGCAGGTGCTTGTGACGGTTAACCGAGAAAGCAATTCGTATGGTTTTACAAAATTCTCGGCAACGGATTCTTGATACATCGCGGCCGCTCTCGATCGCCATGCGGCTGCACGTGGCCTGCTGGTGCCTGGCGTCGGCGGGCTTTGCCACCCCTCAGCTGGCATGCGCCCAAGCCATGCAGCTGGAAAAAAATTATACGATCGGCGCCGGCAAGTTAAGCCAGGTGCTGGCGGTTTTCGCGGCGCGCGCCGGCATTTCTCTTGTGTATGATCCGGCGCTGGTACTGGACAAGGTCAGCCCCGGCCTGAGCGGGAATCATGCGCTGGGCGATGCGTTTGCGCGCCTGTTGAGCGGCACCGGACTGGAAGCGGTAGCCAAGGCTGAGGGTGGCTACGCGCTCAGGCCGAAGCCGGCATCGCCGCCGCTGCTGGCGCCGCAGCCGCTGTCTGCCGCCAACGCGCAGGCGGCTGCCGCCGGCGCCCGCGACGATGCGGTATTGATGGAACTGGTGGTGGTTCCGCCCAACGAGCCGCCAGCCGCCATCTGGGGCGTGGCCGCCGCCAGCAGCAGCGCCACCCGCACCAGCACGCCGCTTGCCGAAATTCCGCAATCGGTGCAGGTGGTGACGCAAGACATCTTGGCCAGCCAGCAATCGCAATCTGTGCTGGATGCCTTGCACGACGTCAGCGGCGTCAATATCTATAATCGCGGCGTCGCCACCGCGGTGTATATCCGCGGCTTCCTGGCGCCGGCCCGCATCAATGGCCTGGCTCAAGGGCCGTCGCTGATCGACGATGCCAGCTCGCCCTTGCATACGCCGCTGGCGGCGATCGACAGGATCGAAGTCCTCAAGGGCGCCGATTCGATTGTCGCCAACGGCGACATGGAGCCGGGCGGGCTGGTCAACATCATCACCAAGCAGCCGCAGGCCGAGCCGGTGCGGCAACTGACGGTGGAGACCGGCACTCAGGGGCACCAGCGGGTAGCGCTGGACCTGGCCGGAGCTTTGTCGGAGGATCAGGTCTGGACTCACCGCACCATCCTCTCCGCCAGCCGTGACGCCGATGCCATCGACCGCTACGACAGTGCGCGCGACCTGTATTTCGCGCCTTCGCTAGGCTATCGCCATGACGGCACCGTGGCCGTGGCCGGCATCAGTTACCAGCGCAATTTGCAGGCGAATGAAGGCCTCGGTCCGCTCGGTGTGGTGGACGACGGCTTGCTCAGCAACAGCCTTGGCGCCAGCTTCGACCTGCAGCAGAAGCTGGGCAGCGGCTGGGGCTGGCAGAGCAAAGGCAATTACATGCGCACGCGCTTGTTTTCGCGTTCGTACGACTGCGACCCGAGCGGCGTCGGCAGGGCGCTCCGGACTTGCCAGCCGCAGGCGCTGGAGTCGATTTCCTATGGCTGGAATCTGGAAAATAGCCTGCATGGCAGTTTTCATACCGGCCCGCTCAAGCATACGGTGCTGGCAGGCATGGCGCTCAACTACAGTTGGCGCGCGGTGCCGATGGCGGAAACAGGTGCGCCCATGATGGCGACGCTGGAGCGCCGCAGTTTGCCGGAAGTGCCGGCGGGAAATCTGACGCCGGCCGGGCCATCGGTGACGCTCAACTATAACAACTGGTTTGTGCAGGATCAGATGGCTTGGCGGCGCTGGCATTTCCTGGCCAACCTCGGTTATACCCGCGCCTGGTCGCATTCCACCGATCCGTACACGGCGGAAGTGACTTCCCTGCATCCGCTCAGCAAGCCGGTCTACAATATCGGCCTGTCCTATCAACTGAGCGATAAGCTCTCGCTGTACCTCAATCGGCAAAAGAGTTTTGTGCTGCAGGCGCCGACTGCACCCATTCGCTACGACGGCGGCCCGCCCGGGTTATACAACCTGCCGTCGACCGACGGCAAATCGCTGGAAGCCGGTATCAAGCTAAGCATGCTGGACGAGCGTTTGCTGTTGACGGTCTCGGCGTTCCGGGCATCCCATGCCGGCGTCCTTTACAGCGATGGCAGCGACAGCAGCTCGTCTACTTTGCTGCAGGCGCCCACCATCAGCCGCGGCGTGGAGTTCGACCTGAACGGCAGTCCGCTGCCTGGCTGGAATCTTACCGCGGCCTACAGCTATACCGATTTTTCCTATGGTCTGATCCCCGGGTTTGATGTCATATCTTCGCTGATTGCGCGCCACCAGGCTAGCTTCTGGAGCAGCTACGATCTGCAGACGCCAGCCTGGCGCGGCTGGGGCTACGGCGTTGGCGCGACTGCCCGCGGCGGTTATCCCAACAACAGCGGCGACCATATCGGCGGCCAGGTCGCGGTCGACGGCAACCTGCGCTATGCCAACAAACTGTGGTCGCTGACCCTGGGCGTGCGCAATCTCCTCAACCGCCGCCTGTACGGCAGCTTCGCCAATCTGGAGCAAGGCATCGGCTTTGAGCCGGGACGGGTATTCGTGCTGACCGGCCGCTATAATTTTTAGCGCCGTTCAGCGTCGTTCAGCGTCATTCGGTGTCTTGAAGCAGGGCCGGCAAGATCCGCCGGCCCTGTCAGACGAAGCAATCGCCTAACGCACCTTTTCCTGCGCCGGCATCAGCGTCAGGTTTTCACCCTGAGGCGTGCGCAGCGCCTTGCCGGCCATCTTGCGGACCGCCTTGGCGCTGCCGACGGTGACTGGCAGCGACACCGCCTTGGTGCGGTCGCCCAGCGTGACGAACACATTCAGCTCATACACGCCATCGGCCGCGGCGCGGACGTTGGGCGTATCGGTGACCACGCCATCCTGGTTGCTGACCAGGTTGGCGCTGCCTAGTGTGACCACGGACAGGCCGGCAGTGCTGCGATATTCCACGTGCAGCGGGGTGTTCGGCTGGTCGGTGGTGAATTGCAGCAGGATCGGCAGGATCGCATTCTTGCTGGTAGCACTGCCGGATGCCAGCTCGACTGTGACGGGGGCACTGACTTTTTCGCCATGGCTGGCGGTGGCTGGTTTTTGCGCGATCTCCGGCAGCGGTTTGGCGATGCCATGCTGCATGCCGCAAGCCAGCACGGCCAGCGCCAGGAGGCGGGTTTTCATCAGGATGGTCATTGCATTTCTCCGGTTTTGACTTGTGCCAGCAGGATCTTGAAGCAGCCGCTGTTGGCGCTGGCGTTGATGGTGGCGACGTAATCGTCCTGCGCCGGCAGATCGTAATCGACATTGTAGGTATCGCCGAGGTTCGGATCTTTCACCAGCTTGCCCGCAATCGGCTGGCCCTTGCTGTACAGCTGGAAGGACGGAGACAGGCCGCCGTCGGCGCTGATGCGCACCGTTTGCTTGCCTGTCTGCGGCAGGCTGAAGCGCAGGTAGCGGTAGACGCCCAGCTTGTTGCTCTTGCCGTAGGCGGTGGTGGTGCAGACCGTCGCATCCTTGCCGACCGTGCCGGTTTTTGATTTTACGCCGGCTTCCAGCGCGGTATACACCGGCAGCACAAAATCCTTGTTGGCGGCGATCACCGCTGGCGGCAAAGCGCTTTGCCCGAGGCCGAACATGTCGAGCTTATCCTTGTTGGCGGTATTGATTTCCGCCAGCAGGTTGTCGAGAGTGGCCTGGCCGCCGGCATTGATATTACCGCGTAGCGCAGTTGCAAAAGAAAACAGGCTGGTGAAGGCCGGTGATTTTTTTTGCGCCGCCATGGCCTGGTAAATCGGCAGGAAGCCGATGTCCGGCGACTGATGCAGGCGATACAGCACAGACTGTATCGCGACTTCGCCGAACCAGCCTTTGGCGACATTGTCCGGGATCTCGTCAACCTTGAACACTACGCCGACATTGGCTTGCGCCGCTCCCTGAGTGTCGACATACATCGGGTCGTTGCGCGCCATGCTGGAGAACGCGTTGCCCCAGCCTTCGCTGAACGCCAGCCGCATGTCGAGCAGGTTGGCGCTGCTGTGCGAACCGCCGATGCTGTCGTCGCGCGAGAAGCTGGCCTGGAAATAGTGGCCCCATTCATGGGCGATGACGCCGGCGTCATACTCATCGGTGTCGACATCCTCATGGCCGAGGATATGCAGTCCGCGCAAGGTCTTGTCGCCGGAACCGCTGAAGTAGGTGCCATCGTCGCTGCCCGGACTCCAGAATACATTCAGCGGCGGGAAGCTCAGGTTCTGGTCGGCTTCCAGCACTTTATGGCTGGCGCTGTAGACCGTGTCGAGAATGGCGAACGGCCCGGCGCTGCGCGCATTGGCGTAGCTCGCTGTCGCCGCATCCCAGCCAGAGGCGGCATTGAGATCATGGATGCTGGCTTTCTTGCCGCTGTTGAAGCTGGCGCCATCCATCGCAAACAAGGCGGCGCCGTCGACCGAGACGCCATAGCCATCCGATGAACTGTCACGCACCGCGAAATTCCAGCTGGGCCCAGCAACCTTGCCGGCGCTACGCAGCATCTGCGCCTTGGCGCGCACGTGGACTGCGGTGTCCAGCGGCGCCTGGAAGCTGTAGCTGCCGAGCGCGTCGGTTGCGGTCGACAGCAATACCTTGCTGGTTTTATCGTTGATCAGTTCGACCACGACATTGCGCGCAGGCTTTTGCAGAGTCTTGGCGTAGTCAAGCTTGGCCAGCCATTGGCCCTGCCGGTCCTTGCTGGCTACCGCGGGTACAAAATCGTAGGTGATGCGGCCGGATACGGTGGCAGCCGTGGCCGTGCCTTTTGGCGCTTGCGCGGCTGATGCCATGCTTTGATTCTGCGCTGTTTCTGCGCTGACGGCCGGCCCGGAACTGTCGCCACCGCCGCAGCCTGCCACCAGCAGTGCGGCGAAGGTTGCCGCGGCCGGATCCAGCCATTTTCTGTAACTACCCATATGCAAAACTCCCGATTTATAGTTTAGAAGCGAGCACTCGGTCGTTGATAGAGAACCCTTCGTGAAGGTTTTATCAACACTCCTTATTCATGTTGCCCCGTGAAAATTTAAAAGAGGCCATGCGCGACAACTATTTTTTTCTCCGGCAGCAGCCTGCGGCTCATCGATGTCAACGTCGCGCCGGCATTTTCTGTCGCAAACAGTTACAAATATTCGGGCCTGGGCGTGGCCCTTTTTCTTTTCTGGACGGGCATCTCTAGTGAAGACGCGGCGGGCAGTTACGGCAGCGTGTCCATAACATTCGGGGAGAAAATCGGTGAGATCAAAGTCTGGAACCTATCCGCTGTGCATAGCTTTTCTTGGCTGCATGCTGACCGCCTGCGGCGGCGGCAGCGATGCGCCCAGTTCTGCGCTAAGCAACGCCACAAACAATCCGGCGCCAACACCGGCGCCTGTCACGACACCGGTCACACCGCCGGCGACAACGGTGCCGCCGACCACAGTAACGCCGACGCCGACGCCGGCAGTCCCCGGCAGCAAGAAGTGGGTATTCGACACCAAAGGCTTGTCAGGCTTTTTCTCTCCCGCGCTCGGCGCCGACGGCACCATCTACATAGGCGCCAACAATGCGCCGCTCAACCAGGTTACCGGCAAGCTGTACGCGGTCAAGCCGGACGGCAGCGAGAAATGGGAGTACCCGGCCGGCAGCGCCAGCATCGGCGGCATCAGCTCTTCCGCCGCGGTGGCGGCCGACGGCACCGTGTATATGGGTTCCTACGATCAGAAGCTGTACGCACTGAAT
This sequence comes from Collimonas pratensis, assembly GCF_001584185.1. Taxonomy (GTDB): domain Bacteria; phylum Pseudomonadota; class Gammaproteobacteria; order Burkholderiales; family Burkholderiaceae_D; genus Collimonas; species Collimonas pratensis. Next base: position 1,935,596 of record NZ_CP013234.1, read on the forward strand.
GCGGACGGCACGCTGAAATGGACCTTCCAGAGTACCGGCGTGGTCAGCTCGACCCCGGCCTTGGGCGCCGACGGCAGCGTGTATGTCGCCGCCGCCAATGTGGTCTATGCGCTGGACGCCGTCAGCGGCGCCTCCAAATGGTCGGTGAAACTGGGCGGCACGGTGCGTTCGTCGCCGGCCTTGAGCGCCGCCGGCGTACTGTATGTGGGGTCCGACGACGGCCACCTGACGGCGCTGGCGATGGCGGACGGCAGCAAGAAGTGGGATCACGATTTCGCGGCGGATGGCTATTTCAACCGGGATGCGGCCGGCAACCTGAGAACACCGTCGAAAAATCCGGCGGTGTCGTCTTTGCCCTCGATCATCCAGGTGGATTCCTCGCCCGCCATCGGTGCCGACGGCACGGTGTATGTCGGCGTCGACGGCTATGCCGGGCCTTTCTACCAATCGCTGCCGGTGGGCCTGGTGTGCGCCCTGGATCCTGCCAGCGGCGCGCTGAAATGGAAGTACGGCACCAATGACTGGGTCCAGGCCTCACCCGTGATCGGCGCCGATGGCACGGTATATGTCGGCGCCAACGGCAGCGACAGCGTGTTCTACGCCCTCAATCCGCAGACCGGGGCAGCAGCCTGGGGCTACAGCGTGGGCGGCGGCGTCACCGACGCCAGCCTGGCGGCAGACGGTACGGTCTACCTCGGCCTCGGCAACAACGCGCTGACTGCATTGACGGCGCCAGCCGCCGGCAGCAGCGACAGCGTGAGCTTGTCTTACCTGAATTATGGGCAGGCGCAGGAACATGGCGGCCTGACCACGCTGAAGGCGGGCAAGGCGCTGTGGAGTTTTGTCATCCCGCCGGCCAGTCCGCTCAATCCGAGCACGGTCGGGGCATCGCCGGCGATTGCCGCCGACGGCACCATCTACATCGGTTCCGAAGAAGGCCATTTGTACGCGATCAACGGCAAGGCGGCGCTGGCGACCAGCGCCTGGCCGAAATTCCATGGCGGCGCCGCTAACAGCGGCCGTTCCGTGCAGTGAGCGGCAAGCGTGCAAGCGTGCAAGGCAAGTAGTCCGGTGCGGCAGAACTGCCGCCGACACATTCTTGAAAGGTAAGACAGCATGAGAAGCTATCCGACAACATTCATGGCCGCCACGCTGTTGCTGGCGGCAGCGCTGCCGGCCTGGGCGGCGCTGGGCGGCGCCGTCAGTTCGGTGGAAGCCGACCGCATCGCCTTGCGTGGCGCACCCGCCGCTGGCGCGCAGGCAGCGGCCAAGGCCGGCGCCGCGCGCGACGGCAGCAGCGCGCAGCCATCCGCGCTTTACAGCGTGCAGGCATTCGCGCTTTACAGCGTGCAGGCATTCGCGCTGCCGAACGGCACCGAAGTGCGCGAGTTCGTGGCAGCCGGCCAGGTCTTCGGCGTTGCCTGGCAGGGCGCCAGCCAGCCCAATCTGCGCCAGGTGTTCGGCGATCAGATGTATGAGGTCTATCTGCAATCGCTGAAAGAGCAGGGTACTCCAGGAAGCCGCACTTTCGTGCTGCGGCAGAGCGCTCTGGTGGTGCACTCCTTCGGGCTCCCGGGCAATTTCAGCGGCCAGGCCTATCTTCCACAGCAATTGCCGGCAGGCGTCAGCGCCGCCGTCATCAAGTAAGCGTAAGGGAAATGACATGCGAAAATTATTGACGATTGCAGCTCTGCACGGGCTGCTGCTGATGACGGCGTGTTCCGACGGCGGCAGTTCAGGTGCGGCCGCCAGCGCTAACAGCGCACCGCTGGCGATGGCGCCGGCGGCGGGCGCTCCGGCGGCCGCCAACGTGGTGCCGCTGGTGATCGACTCCGGTCCGAACAAGGCAACCAGCCTGCGGCCTTTCATCAGCGTCACCTTGTGCGCGCCGGGCGATCCGAGCAATTGCCAGACCATCGACCACGTCATGGTGGATACCGGTTCTTCCGGCTTGCACATCGCTTCGTCGGCCGTCAACGCCAAGCTCAAGCAAGCGCTCAAGCCGATCGCCGATCCGAAAGTCAGCGGCAACGTGCTAGCCTTGTGCGAACAGTACGTCACCAGTTTCAACTGGGGATCGCTGGTCAGCGCCGACGTCCAGATCGGTGGCGAAAGCGCGGCTGCCGTGCCGACCCAGCTGCAGGACGATCCCAGCTTCAGCAAGGTGCCGGCGGACTGTTCCGATGGCCACGGCACGCAATCCAACAGCGACCCGGCGGTGGCCGGCGTCAACGGCCTGATCGGCGCCAGCCTGGACGGTGTCGACAACGGCTCGTATTACTCTTGTCCTGCGGCGGGCTGCACCGGCACCGAGCTCAACGCTCCGGTCGCCACGCCTAGCGTCAGCCCGCAGACCAAGTTCGCGGTGGATAATAACGGCGTCATCATCGATTTGCCGGCGGTGCCGGTGCCAGGCGTGACCACGCTGACCGGCAGCATGACTTTCGGTATCGGCACACAGAGCAATAACCAGTTGCAGGGAGTGGCGGCAAAGGTCTATCCGGTGCTGACCAATGTCTTCGGCAACGCCTTGCTGAAAACCACGTTCAGCGGCCATGACTACAACTACACCTTCATCGACAGCGGCAGCGCCTACTACTCGTTCAACACGCCGGACGTGGCGCTGCTGCCGCAATGCCCAAGCAACCTGGCCTCCTATGGCGGCGGCTTCTACTGCCCGGCTTCGGCGGTGGCGCTATCAGCGGTGCTGACCGGTAACGACGGCACCGTCAGCGTGCCGATGGATTTCTCGATCGGCAACGCCGAACAGATCCTGAGCACCAACAACGCGGCTCTCAACGGGCTCGGCAGCGTGTCTTTCGACGGTGGCGCGCTCAACGTGTTTGACTGGCCGCTACAGTTTTTCTACGGCCGCAGGATGTATTTCTCTGTCAAGAACGGCAAGACCAGCGCCGGACCGGACGGCAAGCAGATCGGCAACGGTTTCTATGCCTTCAAGTCCTGACGGCGGGGCCGGCGCGCCGGATTGATTTCCAGGGTTGTCCTGCGCGCGCCGGGCAACCTTCTTTGTTGAAAATGTAGAGAAAGGAGTCGAGCATGACTGCCTATATGGACCGGTCGGACCGGCTTTCATTGCTGACCCAGGCCGCCGCCGAGGCGACCGGCAAGCGTTTTTGCTCGCATCACCAGGCCCAGGTAGCGGCCAGTGATGGCGATTTCGTGATGCGCAATAAAACCCGGCGCTGGATCTGTTTTCGTTGTCAGAAAAATATCCAAAGTCAGAATGCGGCGCTGGTAAAACGGCGCGCCTGATTGCCGGCACCACGGCAGATTCCACTGTTACAAATTATTTTGGTTCGGAATGGCCCCTTTTTGCATGCTCGCGGGGCAAGCAAGGTAGGGGAGTTGAGAGTAGTCATGTCGTGACCGAAAAGAAGTGAGCAGCCATGTCGAGCATCTACGGAATCAATCGGGGCCATGCCGAGAGTGCGGTTTTCTCGGGGAAAAAACAAAATATCGCCAGCGCATCGTATATGAAGCTGAAGGACGAGCAGTGGGAGAAGCTGGAGCCCATGCTGCGTGGAAAAGAGGGGGATGCCGGCGCCAGGGGGCGCGACAACCGCCTGTTCATCGACGCCGTCTTGTGGATTTCGGGCAGCCGCCGCCTGTGGCGCGACCTGCCGCTGCGGTTCGGCAAGTGGAACACCGCCTACATGCGCTTCATGCGCTGGAACCAGAGCAACCTCTGGCACCGTCTCGCCGAAAACATCAAGGACGATCCCAGGCTGCAGGCGGCGTTCGACAACATCGTCGACTATGGCGATGAATGGACCTTGCGCATCAAGCAGCGCGCTTCCAGGCGCGTCAGCCGCGAAGCCTACGACGCGGCGGCCAAGCAAGCCTCGGTCGAGGCTGCGCCCGCGGGCGACGATTCGACCCTGCACTGGCTGAGCCTGGTGAACCAGACTTTGCCGCCGGGATGAAGCAGGGGCCGCCGCCACCGTGAGGCGGTGCCGGGCCGCGCTTGGTCGTGGCCGCCTGATTCTCCGTTACAGCAAACGATTGCATCTGCGCGCCCCCCATCATGGGGCGGTGCGCTTTTGGCGTTGTAGCCGCGCCTTTCCATTCAATCCATCATTTCTCTGCCGTTCTCAGGTAATCTAAAAAAGATCCTTGACTCCGGTTTTAGTCTGACTATAATTTCCGACGCCTGACCGAGGACGCAGCAGCGGCAGTCGTTATCGTAATTGCCATATTAAATAAATATTAAAAAATTACTGTCGGACCAGCGGGCGCAGATCGCGCTGTCCGATTTGAATGTAATTAACCAGGTACAGGCCGGAGACAATTGAATGGATATACCAGAGCTGGGGATCTCTATCCGCACGCGGCGTCATGCTATCAACAAGACGCTGGTGGAACTCGCTACCGAAACCGGCTTGACCGCCGGCTTCATTTCACAGCTGGAGCGCAATCTGACCAGCCCTTCGATCACCTCGCTGGTGGTGATCGCCAAGGCGCTGGGGGTGTCGATCGGCGACCTGATCCAGCAGCCCGCGCAGCTGCAGCCGGATACCTACCGCGGCCAGCGCCAGCCGTATTCGGTGGCCAGCGGCCGCGTCAAGTACGAACGGCTGTCGACAGTGTTCCCCGGCAGCCAGGTGCATTCCGTGAAATTCACCATGCCGGCCGGCTACAAGTCAGAGATGGTGTCCCACGAAGGCGACGAAATGATCTATGTGCTCAGCGGCCGGGTCGGCTATACGGTGGGCACCGACAGCTACGTGCTGAATGTCGGCGACAGCCTGCACTTCGACGCCAACATCCCCCACAGCATCGAATCGCTGCCGCATGAAAACCAGGTGGCGGAAGTGATCTGGGTCGGCACCGTATCCTTGTTCGACGGGCCGCAACAGCCAGAACCCGCGGTACAGAAGCATCTGCTGCGCGGCACCGAATTCTTTTGATGCTTTGCCGGCAAGGCGATTCTGGCCGGGTTGTGGCATGATTTTTGCTGTTGCGATACGGGGGCTTTCATGGAGCAGTTCTGGCTAGGCGCCCCCGGGGCGCGTAGACGTGGCCGACGAGGTGGGTACACCTAGACCGGGGCGCGTCACTTGCGTCAAGGTCATATTCATATATGGTAGTTGCAACACAATGGAGAGTGGTAATGGAGCAGACGATGTATCGGCAATGGAAGCAAGCAATAAGCGGCCGCAATTGCCGCAACAGCCCGCGAGGTGCGCATGTTTGAGCCGGCCGTCTACGCACAGCGGCGGCGCCGGCTGAAGCAGCAGTTCTCTTCCGGCTTGCTGCTGTTGCCGGGGAATACCGATGTTTCCATGAACTATCCGCACAATCATTACTGGTTTCGCCAGGATTCTTCCTTCTCTTATTTCTTTGGCCTCGACCAGCCCGAACTGGTCGGCCTGATCGACATCGAAGCCGATACCGACATACTGTTCGGCGACGACGCCGGCCTGGGCGAGGTGATCTGGGTCGGACCGCAAGCCGCGCTGGCGCAGCGCGCCGGCGGCGCCGGCATCGAGCGCGTGCAGCCGTCCCGCGAGCTGGCGGCAACGCTGGCAGAGGCGCGCCGCCAGGGCCGCGCGATTCATTATCTGCCGCCGTATCGCGGCGAAACCATCTTGCAACTGGCCGGCTGGCTGGACTGCACGCCGGCGCAATGCGAGGCCGGCGCTTCCGAAAGCTTGATGACGGCGGTGATTGCGCTACGCGAAATCAAGAGCGACGTTGAAATCCAGGAAATCGAAAACGCCCTCAGCGTCACGCGCGACATGCACCTGGCCGCCATGCTGCAGGCCAAGGCCGATGCCTTTGAATACCAGGTGGTGGCGGCGATGGAAGGCATCATGCGCAGCCACGGCCTGCAGGGTTCTTACCCGATTATTTTTTCCCGCCGCGGCGAGATCCTGCACAACCGCGACCATCACAACCGCTTGCGCAGCGGCGACCTGGTGGTCAACGATGCCGGCGCTTCCAGTGCTCTCGGCTATGCCAGCGACGTCACCCGCACCTTCCCGGTCGGCGGCCGCTTCAGCGAACGCCAGCGCAGCCTGTACGAGATCGTGCTGGCGGCGCAGCAGCTCGCCATTGACATGATACGGCCGGGCGTGTCCTATCTCGAAGTGCACAAGCAGGCCGCGCGCCACATGGTGGCAGCGATGTCTGAACTCGGTTTCTTCCACGGCACGGCGGCAGAGGTGGTCGAGTCGGGCGCTTACGCGATCTGCTTCCCGCATGGCCTCGGCCACCAGATGGGACTGGATGTGCATGACATGGAGGGTTTGGGTGAAACCAGGGTCGGTTATGACGCCAGCGTTAGCCGCAGCGAGCTGTTCGGCCTGCGCAACCTGCGCCTGGCCAAGCCTTTGCAGGCCGGCATGGTGGTGACGGTGGAGCCGGGCATTTATTTCATCCCGGTGCTGATCCAGCGCTGGCGGGAAGAGGCGCGCCACAGTAACCTGATCAATTACGAGAAATTCGCCGAGTATCTGGATTTCGGCGGCATTCGTATCGAAGACGACGTGTTGGTGACGGCTTCCGGCGCGCGCGTGCTGGGGCCGGCGATTCCCAAGAGCTGCGCCGAGATCGAGACGTTGATGGCGGCCTGAGCTGGCCATGTGCGATTGCAATATAAAAGCAGCATCTGAATGTAATGCAGATTCGAGCTTGTGCACCTGATATGAATTGTTGTTAAATGCATCAGTTTCACCATAACCTAACGGAAGAAAGAGACCTATGATGAAAAGAAAATTGATTGCCAAAGCCGCGCTGCTCGCCGTCATGTGCGCCACCGCCGGCTATGCGACTGCCGCCAAGACCTTGGTGTTCTGCTCGGAAGGCAGCCCGGAAGGATTTAATCCGCAGCTGTTCACCACCGGCACCACTTTCGATGCATCCTCGGTGCCAATGTACAACCGCCTGGTCGAATTCGAACTGGGCACCACCAAGCCGATTCCCGGCCTGGCTGAATCCTGGACCGTCTCCGACGACGGCCTGACCTATACCTTCAAGCTGCGCAAGGGCGTCAAGTTCCACAGCAGCGCCAAGTTCAAGCCGACCCGCGATTTCAACGCTGACGACGCCCTGTTCTCGTTCAACCGCATGGGCGACCCCAGCCATCCGTATCACAAGCTGGCTGCCGGCCAGAGCTTTGGCTACTACCTGGACATGGGCATGGACAAGATCATCGACAAGGTGGAGAAGGTCGACGACAACACCGTGGTGTTCAAGCTGAAGCATCCGGAAGCACCGTTCATCGCTGATCTGGGCATGGATTTCGCCTCCATCCTGTCGGCCGAATATGCCGACAACATGAAGAAGGCGGGCACACCCGAAGTGATCGACCGCGAGCCGGTCGGCACCGGCCCTTTCCAGTTCGTCTCCTATCAAAAAGACGCTGTGATCCGCTACAAGGCTTTCGATCCATACTGGGGCGGCCGTCCGAAACTGGACAACCTGATCTATGCGATCACGCCGGATGCTTCGGTGCGCTACGCCAAGCTCAAGGCCAACGAGTGCCAGGTCATGGCGTTCCCGAAACCGGCCGACATCGAATTGATGAAAAGCGATCCGGCCATCACGATGATGACCAAGCCAGGCTTGAACATCGGCTACATCTCGTTCAACGTCGAGAAGAAACCGTTCGACAACAAGCTGGTGCGCCAGGCGCTCAACATGGCGGTCGACAAGCAGACCATCCTCAAGACGGTCTACCAGGGCGCCGGCCTTTCGGCCAAGAACCCGATCCCGCCGACCCTGTGGGGCTATAACGACAAGATCAAGGATTACACCTACGATCCGGCCAAGGCCAAGGAACTGCTGGCCAAGGCCGGCTACCCGAACGGCGTCGAGGTTGAGATGTGGTATCTGCCGGTGACCCGTCCCTACAATCCGGACGGCAAGCGCATGGCGGAGCTGATCCAGGCCGACTGGGCCAAGATCGGCGTCAAGACCAAGCTCACCACCTATGAATGGACCGAGTACCTGAAGCGCAGCAAGCAGGGCGACCAGCAATCGATGATGTTCGGCTGGTCGGGCGACAACGGCGATCCGGACAACTTCTTCGCGCCGCTGCTGGGCTGTGAAGGCGTCAAGGGCGGCGGCAATACTGCGCGCTGGTGCAACAAGGATTACGAAGCGCTGATCCAGAAAGCCAAGCTGACGCCGAAGCAGGACGAACGCGCCAAGCTGTACGAGCAGGCGCAGGTGATCCTGCACGAAGAAGCGCCATGGATCGACCTGGCCCATTCGGTACGTTTCACGCCGATCCGCAAGGAAGTGCTGAACTTCAAGATGGCGGTGTTCGCGCACCATCATTTCGAAAAGGTTGACCTGGCCGGCAAGTAAGGCTGCAACGTAGGGTGGGCACAGCGTGCCCACGCGTGAATTCGTTCTACGCACATACCTATTTCGGCGCCGCGCGGGTCCGTACTCCGGTCATCACGGTCACGCGTGGGCACCTTGTGCCCACCCTACCATTTTTTTATCACGATAGGCATTCCCATGTTTGGATTCCTCCTGCGCCGTGTCGGCCTGGTCATACCGACCTTCCTCGGCATCACGCTGCTGGTGTTTTTATTGATACATCTGATCCCCGGCAACGCCGTTGAAGCCATGACCGGCGAACGCGGCATGGACCCGGCCCGCTATGCGCAAATGGCGCACGACCTCGGCCTGGACCAGCCGATCTACATGCAGTATTTCAATTACCTGGGGAATCTGTTCAAGGGCGATCTCGGCATGTCGATCATGACCCATACCTCGGTCCTGAGCGAATTCAAGACACTGTTCCCGGCGACGCTGGAACTGTCCTTTTGCGCCATCCTGTTTGCGCTGATCATCGGCCTGCCTGCCGGCATGCTGGCGGCGCTGAAACGCAACACCGTGCTGGACTATTCGGTGATGGGCGCCTCTCTCACCGGTTATTCCATGCCGGTGTTCTGGTGGGCCCTGCTGCTGATTCTGCTGTTTTCCGTGACGCTGGGCTGGACTCCGGTCTCGGGCCGCATCGATATCCTGTTCGACGTGCCGCCGGTGACCGGCTTCATGCTGATCGACAGCCTGCTGTCGGACGATAGCGGCGCCTTCAAGTCGGCGCTGTCGCACTTGATCCTGCCGACGATTGCACTCGGCACCATTCCGCTGGCCGTGATTGCGCGCATGACGCGCTCCGCCATGCTGGAAGTCTTGCGCGAGGATTATGTACGCACTGCGCGCGCCAAGGGCCTGTCGCCATGGCGCGTGGTCGGTGTGCACGCCTTGCGCAATGCGCTGATTCCAGTGGTGACGGTAGTCGGCCTGCAGGTCGGCACTTTGCTGGCCGGCGCAATCCTGACGGAAACCATCTTTTCCTGGCCGGGTATCGGCAAGTGGCTGGTGGCTGCGATCCAGCGCCGCGATTATCCGGTGGTGCAGGGCGGCATCCTGCTGTCGGCGATCACCATCATCCTCGTCAACCTGGCCGTCGACCTGCTGTACGGCGTAATCAATCCACGTATTCGCCACCGCTCATGAACACTACCGACACAACGCAGGCGCCTGCGCCGCAAGCCATTTCTATCCCCAAGGCGGCCAGCGCGCCGCCGCATCCGCTGCGCGAATTCTGGGGCTATTTCAGCCAGAACCGCGGCGCCGTCATCGGCCTGGTGATCATCATCGCCATGGTCCTGATGGCGCTGTTCGCCGATATCATCGCCCCGCATTCGCCGATCGAACAGTTCCGCCAATCGACCCTGGTGCCGCCGGTATGGCAAGCGGGCGGCAGCAGCCAGTTCCTGCTGGGCACCGATCCGGTCGGCCGCGACATGCTGTCGCGCCTGATCCATGGCGTCCGCCTGTCGCTGCTGATCGGCCTGGTGTCGATTTCGCTGTCGCTCACTACCGGCGTGCTGCTGGGCCTGCTGGCCGGTTACTTCCGCGGCATGGTGGAAATCGCCATCATGCGCCTGATGGACATCATGTTGGCCTTGCCTAGCCTGCTGCTGGCGATCGCCGTGGTGGCGATCCTCGGCCCTGGCCTGATGAACGCCATGTACGCCATCGCGGTGGTGATGCTGCCGCACTATGCGCGGCAGACGCGGGCAGCGGTAATCGGCGAGATGTCGCGCGACTATGTCAGCGCTTCGCGCATCGCCGGCGCCGGCACCTTGCGCATCATGTTCAACTGCGTGCTGCCGAACTGCCTGGCGCCGCTGATCGTGCAAGCCACGCTGGGCTTTTCGTCCGCCATCCTCGATGCGGCCGCGCTCGGCTTCCTCGGCATGGGCGCGCAGCCGCCGACGCCGGAATGGGGCTCGATGCTGGCCAGCGCCATGGAATTCATCCAGAGCGCATGGTGGGTGGTGGCTTTCCCGGGCCTGGCGATTCTGATCTCGGTGCTGGCGTTCAATTTGATGGGTGACGGCTTGCGCGATGCGCTCGACCCGAAACTGAAACGATAAGGCAGGACTATGGCATTGCTAGACATTAAACAGCTGCGGGTCGAATTCGGCTCGACGGCAGCACCGTTCACCGCGGTGGACGGCCTCGACCTGAGCATCGAAGCCGGCGAAGTAGTCGGTATCGTCGGTGAATCCGGTTCCGGCAAGAGTGTCACATCGCTGGCCTTGATGGGTTTGATCGACTACCCCGGCCGCGTCAAGGGCGAGCGCATGGCCTTCGACGGCCGCGACCTGCTGACCATGCCGGAGAAGCAAAGGCGCGGCCTGCTGGGCAAGGACATCGCCATGATCTTCCAGGATCCGATGACTAGCCTCAACCCGTCCTTCACGGTGGCGTACCAGCTGATGGAAACCCTGCGCGTGCACCAGGGCGGTTCGAAAAAGGAATTGCGGGCCAAGGCGCTGACCTTGCTCAAGCAGGTCGATATTCCCGATCCGGAACGCCGGCTGGACGCCTATCCGCACCAGCTGTCCGGCGGCATGAGCCAGCGCGTGATGGTGGCGATTGCGATCGCCTGCAATCCGCGCCTGCTGATCGCCGACGAGCCGACCACGGCGCTGGATGTCACGGTGCAGGCGCAGATGCTGGATCTGCTGCTGCAACTGCAGCGCGAGCGCGGCATGGCGCTGATGCTGATCACGCATGACCTGAGCGTGGTGGCGCAGACTGCCCAGCGCGTGATGGTGATGTATGCCGGTCAAGTCGTAGAGACTGGCCGCGTGCCGGATATCTTCAACGCCCCCAAGCACCCTTATACACAGGCGTTGCTGGCGGCGCTGCCCGAACACAATATCGGCCGCGCCCGCCTGCAGACCATTCCCGGTGTGGTGCCGGGCCAGTACGATAGGCCGACCGGTTGCCTGCTCAGCCCGCGCTGCGCCTATGCGCAGGACCGCTGCCGCGAGCAGCGTCCTGAATTGCTGGGTGCGCCGCAGGAACAGGTACGTTGCCATTTCCCGCTCGACCAAGAAGGCCGCCCGGGCAATGGCTGGTCGGAGATTTCTCGCAACAAGCCTGAAGCCATTTCAAGCATTGGGGCTGCATGATGATGAATGCCAATATGAATGAAATCGCTAGCCCGGTAGTCCTGCTGGAAGCCAAAAACCTGGTCAAGCACTACAGCGTATCGCAGGGTTTGTTCAAGCCTAAAGCCACTGCGCGCGCACTGGATGGCGTGTCCTTCGCCCTGCAACCGGGCAAGACGCTGGCGGTGGTGGGCGAGTCCGGCTGCGGCAAGTCGACCCTGGCGCGCCAGATCACCATGATCGAACCGCCTACCGGCGGCGAGCTGTGGATGGATGGCGCCAATATCGCCGACGCCGACCATGCCACCCTGAAACGGGTGCGGCCGCTGGTGCAGATGGTTTTCCAGAATCCCTACGCCAGCCTGAATCCGCGCAAAAAGGTCGGCCAGATGCTGGAAGAGCCGCTGATCATCAACACCGGATTGAACAGCGCCGAGCGCGCCGAAAAAGCGCGCGCCATGATGGCCAAGGTCGGCTTGCGGCCGGAACACTATAGCCGCTATCCGCACATGTTTTCCGGCGGCCAGCGCCAGCGAGTGGCGATCGCCCGCGCCCTGATGCTGGATCCCAAGGTGATCGTGGCCGACGAACCGGTCTCGGCGCTGGACGTTTCGATCCAGGCGCAAGTACTGAACCTGCTGATGGATCTGCAGCAGGCCAGCGGGGTCGCCTATCTGTTCATCTCCCACAATTTGTCGGTGGTGGAACATATCGCCGACGAGGTGCTGGTCATGTATCTGGGCAAGACTGTCGAACACGGCAGCAAGCAGCAAGTGTTCAGCCGACCGCTACACCCTTATACCAAGGCGCTGCTGGCCAGTACGCCGCGCATCGATCCGGCGCAGCGCCAGCAAAAGATGATGCTGCCGGGCGAGTTGCCGTCGCCGCTGGCGCCACCGCCTGGCTGCAGCTTTAACAACCGTTGCCCGCATGCGATCGAGCGCTGCCGGCAAGAAGTGCCTGCGCTGCGTTCGTTCGACGGCAGGCTGGTGGCATGCCATCGACTCGAGGAAATCAGCTGACGGCTATTCAACGTGCGTTGCGATGGACTGGGATGTTGTGTTTCTTCAGTTTGTACTGCAGGGTTGCGCGCGGGATGGCGCAACGGCGGGCTACTTCGGACAAGCTGACATGCTCTTTGAGCAAGCCTAGCAGTAGCGTTCTTTCGTAAGTAGAAAGCATGTCGGCCAGCGATAGGCCGCGGTCTTCCTCCTGCGTATCTGGGGCCGCTGCCGTTGATGCCGGCGTGCTGTGCCCTGGTTGCGGATCAGCCGCCTCCTGATCTGTCCATATGCGCTGGAGTTCGTCGCCGGTCTCGCAAAAAATCAGGCTGCGCTGCATGACGTTTTCCAGCATCCTGACGTTGCCCGGCCAGCGGCAAGCCTGAAGCTGCCGCATGGCGGCAGGGGCGATGCGCTTGACCCGTCCGCCGGTGATGGCGCGATGCTTGTGCAGGAATGCTTCTGCCAGCAGGGGAATGTCGCCTGGCCTTTCCCTGAGCGCTGGAATCGACAACTGTCCGACATTCAGCCGATACAGCAGATCGGGGCGCAATTTCCCGGATGTAGTCATTTGCTGCGGCGTTTCATTTGCCGCGGCGATAACGCGCAGACTGACCTGGATTTCCTTGTTGCTGCCGACCCGGCTGAATCTGCCATCCTGCAACACGCGCAGCAGTTTGCCTTGCGCTGGCCACGGCAGGGAGTTCAGCTCATCGAGAAACAGGGTGCCCGAATCCGCTGTCTCGATCAGGCCTTGCCGTTCCTGGGCGCCGGTGAAAGCGCCGCGGGCGCTCCCGAACATGATGCTTTCAAACAGGCTTTCCGGTAGCGCCGCGCAGTTCAGGACGACAAACGGCGCTGCAGCGCGCTGGCTGCGCTGATGCAACAGGCGCGCGACAAGCTCCTTGCCGGTCCCGGTCTCGCCGCATATCAGCAGGTTGACACCTGCCTTTCCAAGCGCTTCGGCCTGGCGTATCAAGCCCTGCATGGCTGCATCCTGGCTGACGATGCCATGTGCTGCTGGCCCGTCCGGGCCAGCGCCTGCATCAATCTCCTCGTCCACCGGATGCTTCAGGTCGCGGGCAACTTCGACCGCACCGACTATCGATCCGCGCCTGTTGTGCAAGGGCAGGGTGGTGTGGATTTGTTGCACCAGCCGGCCCTGCGCATTGACAAAGGCCTGGAACGCGCCGGTGTAGCGCTTGCCGTAGTGCAGGGCTTGCAGCAGGGTGCTGCTTTGCGCATCCATCGCGGGATAGATATCGAGCAGGGGATGGCCGACTGCCAGCTCCGCCGGATAGGCGTCGATCTTCGCGCTTTCCTGGTTGTAATAGACATAGTTGCCATCGCTGTCGATGACGGCGACCGGCTGCGGCATGGCATCGAACAGGTGGGAAAAAATCGCTAGTGCGCTAGCTAGTTCGGTATCCAAGGGATGCGCTCCATGATCGATAGGTAGGGGGCAAGAATGACGAAATTTTAACAATTCGTCAATTTTTCGTAAAAACGGCCAAAAGCCGGCGCCTGGCCCGAAATCGATTTTCTTGATAAATCATGGGGTTATCACGCATTCCGTTTTGGCATAGAAGCTGCAATGGTGAGAACGATGTTGTCGCCAACTGGCGGCAGCCGACGTTATCTGATTGAAGGCAGCCCGCATGCGTGATTCGCGTTTTGACATTTTGTTTGAGCCGGTGAAGATCGGGCCGGTCACGGCCAGGAATCGTTTTTTTCAGGTGCCACACTGCAACGGTATGGGCTGGACCCAGCCGCGCGCCCTGGCCGAGCTGCGCAAGGTCAAGGCGGAAGGCGGCTGGGCCGTGATCTGCACCGAGGAAGTGGAAATCCATCCCAGCAGCGATTGCTCACCTTTCAACGAGGGCCGCTTATGGGGAGACGAAGATATTCCGGCGCTGCAGCTGATGGCGGATGCGGTCCATGAATACGGCTCGCTGGCCGGCATCGAACTGCTGCACAAAGGCATGTCGAGCGCCAATTTCACTACGCGCGAAATCCCGCTCGGTCCGTCGCATCGCCCGGTGACCAGCAGCGCACCGATGCAGGCGCGCGCCATGACCAAGGCCGACATCCGCGCACTGCGGCGCTGGCACCGGGAGGCCGCATTGCGGGCCAGGCGCGCCGGCTTCGATGTCGTCTACGTCTACGCATCGCACGATCTGTCGCTACCCTTCCATTTTCTGCAAAAGCGCAAGAATGACCGCATCGACGAATACGGCGGCTCGCTCGAGAATCGGGTGCGCCTGCTGCGCGAGCTGATCGAAGATACGCTCGATGCAGTGGGCGACAGCTGCGCAGTGGCGGTGCGGCTCGGCGTCGACGAACTGCTGGGGCCGGATGGCGTGTCCTGTGAAGCCGAGGGGCGCGATGTGGTCGGCCTGCTGGCCGAACTGCCGGACCTGTGGGACGTGAATGTGAGTTCGTGGGCCAACGACAGCGCCACCTCGCGTTTCAAGCAGGAGGGCTATCAGGAGGAATATGTCTCCTTCGTCAAGCAGCTGACCAGCAAGCCGGTGGTCGGCGTCGGCCGTTTTACTTCGCCGGACGCCATGGTGAGCCAGGTGCGGCGCGGGATCCTCGATTTCATCGGCGCTGCCCGGCCGTCGATCGCCGATCCGTTTTTGCCGCGCAAGATTGAAGAAGGGCGCATCGACGAAATCCGCGAGTGCATCGGCTGCAATATCTGCGTGTCTTCGGATCATACCAATTCCAATCTGCGCTGCACGCAGAATCCGACCATGGGTGAAGAATGGCGGCGCGGCTGGCATCCGGAAATCATGCCAGGCAAGACCGATGAGGGTTCGGTGCTGGTGGTCGGCGCCGGTCCCAGCGGCCTGGAAGCGGCGCTGGCCGCCGCCAGGCGCGGCTATGAAGTGACGCTGGTCGAGGCCGGCAGCGAGCTGGGCGGGCGGGTGGTGCTGGAGTCGGGCCTGCCCGGCTTGCGCGAATGGTTGCGGGTCCGGGATTGGCGCGTGACGCAGTTGCAGCGCATGGGCAACGTCGACATTTACCGCGGCAGCAAGCTTACCGCTGCCGATGTGCTTGAATTCGGCGCTACCCACATCGCACTGGCCACCGGCTCGTTCTGGCGCCGCGATGGCGTCGGACGCGCCAACGGCTTGCCGGTTCCGGGTTTCGACCGCCACAACGTCAGGACCCCCG
The DNA here is from genome assembly GCF_001584185.1 of Collimonas pratensis. Lineage (GTDB taxonomy): Bacteria > Pseudomonadota > Gammaproteobacteria > Burkholderiales > Burkholderiaceae_D > Collimonas > Collimonas pratensis. The sequence continues at coordinate 1,951,230 of NZ_CP013234.1, forward strand.
ATGAACTGATGCGTGGCTATCAGCCGCAGGGGCCGGTGGTGATCTTCGATGACGACCATTACTATATGGGCGGCTTGCTGGCCGAGCAGTGCGCCCTGGCCGGCAACCGGGTCACCCTGGTCACTCCGGCCGCGCAGGTGTCGGCATGGACTACCGATACGCTGGAAGCTGTGGCGATATTGCGCCGCTTGCTGACGCTGGGCGTCGAGGTCCATACCTACAGCAATCTCAAACAGCTCAGCGCGACAGCGGTCATGATCGAATGCCAGCTGACTGGAAAGCAGCGGGAAATTGCCTGTTCGGCCTTGGTCAGCGCGACTGCCCGCTTGCCCGTCGACGAGCTCCATTCTGCGCTGTCGGGGCTAGAGGGGGAGCTGGCGGCAGCGGGGAATCGCAGCCTGTGCGCGATCGGCGACGCCTTCGGCCCCGGCACCATCGCCGCTGCCGTCTATCAAGGGCATCGCTTTGCGCGCGAGCTCGGCAATCCGGCGGGCGAATCGAGCCGATTCAAGCGCGAACTTCCCATTATCCGGCAGGAACTGTGATAATCAGCGCCATTGTCTAACAAGCTAATCAGCAACATCATAGAGGAATCCTCCATGCAGCTTATTGATCTTCCCAATCTTGATCGTCTGGTGGCTTTGCGGCGCGATATCCATGCGCATCCAGAACTTGCTTATCAGGAGCATCGCACTGCGGAACAGGTCGCTGCTACGCTGGAAAGCTGGGGTATTGCCGTCACCCGCGGGATAGGCAAGACCGGCGTGGTGGCGACCTTGAGCAACGGCGCCGGCCGACGGGCGATCAGCTTGCGCGCCGATATGGATGCCTTGCCGCTGCAAGAAGAGAACACGATGCCGCATCGCTCGCGGCATGACGGCCGCATGCATGCCTGCGGCCACGACGGCCATACAGTGATGCTGCTGGCCGCCGCTTACCATTTGCACGCCACGCGGCAATTCGACGGTACCGTGAATTTCATTTTCCAGCCGGCCGAAGAAGACGGCGCCGGCGCGCTGGCGATGGTAGAAGACGGCTTGTTCGAGCGTTTTCCCTGCGACGCCATATTCGGCATGCATAACTGGCCGGGACTGGCAGTCGGTACTTTTGTCGCCGAGCCCGGCGGCCGCGAGGCGAGCTGCAGCGTGTTTACCATTACGGTGCGTGGCAAAGGCGGCCATGTCGGCACGCCGCATGTCACCACCGAAGCCTTGCTGGCAGTGGCGCAGATCACCACGCAAATCCAGCACATCGTGGCGCGCAATGTGGCGCCGACCGACCCGGCGGTCGTATCGGTTACCCGGCTGGAGGCCGACACCGCTTTCAATGTGATTCCGGACAGCGCCTGGCTGGGCGGTTCCGTGCGCACCTACGACGAGCACGTCCTGTTGCGCATCGAGCAGCGCCTGCGGGATATCGCTGCGCATGTCGCCCGCTCCTACGAATGCGATATGGAGTTTGTCTTCACCCGCGAAATGCCTGCAGTGATCAACGATCCTGCCGAAACCGCCAGATGCCGGAGGATTATCAAAGACTGGCTGGGCGAGCCGGCGCTGGTGGCCTTGCCGCCGCTGATGACGTCGGAAGATTTTTCATTCATGCTGAACCGCCGGCCCGGCTGCTACGTCCTGATCGGCAACGGCAATGACGAACATCGCCAACAGGATGCTGCGCTGGGACCGTGCGCCCTGCATAATCCGCATTACGATTTCAACGATGCCTTGATTCCATTAGGGGCCTCGTTTTGGGTACGTCTGGTGGAAGACTATTTGCCGATTCATAAATAAAATCAGAAATAAAATCAGAAAGAGACATGACATGCAAAAAACAATCAATAAAAGCATCAGGCTGATGACAGGAATCGGCGTGGCCGCATTGCTGTGCCTTGCCGCTAATGGCGCGCAAGCTGCCAAGACACTGGTGTTCTGCTCGGAAGGCAGCCCGGAAGGTTTCAATCCGCAGCTGTTCACCACCGGGACCACCTTCGACGCCTCGTCGGTGCCCTTGTACAGCCGCCTGGTCGCCTTTGAGCTGGAAACCACCAAGATCGTCCCGGCCCTGGCGCAATCCTGGTCGGTGTCGGATGATGGCTTGACCTATACCTTCAAGCTGCGCAAGGGCGTCAAGTTCCACAGCAGCGCCAAGTTCAAGCCGAGCCGTGATTTCAACGCCGACGATGTGCTGTTTTCCTTCAATCGCATGCTCGATCCGCAGCATCCTTTCCATCGTCTCGCGGCAGGCCAAAGCTTCAGCTTTTTCCTTGACATGGGCATGGAAAAAATCATCGACAAGGTGGAAAAGGCCGACGACTACACCGTCGTCTTCAAGCTGAAACACCCGGAAGCGCCGTTCATCGCCAACCTGGGCATGGACTTCGCGTCCATCCTGTCGGCCGAATACGCCGCCAACATGCAGAAGGCCGGTACACCGGATGTGATCGACCGCGAGCCGATCGGCACTGGTCCTTTCCAGTTCGTCTCCTATCAGAAAGATGCCGTGATCCGTTACAAGGCCTTCGATGCCTACTGGGATGGCCGGCCCAAGCTGGACCAGCTGATTTTCGCGATCACGCCGGATGCCTCGGTGCGCTATGCCAAACTCAAGGCCAACGAGTGCCAGGTGATGGCGTTTCCGAAGCCGGCCGATATCGAGCTGATGAAAAACGATCCGGCGGTCACCCTGTTGGCCAAAGAGGGCCTGAACGTCGGCTACATCTCCTTCAATGTCGAGAAAAAGCCGTTCGACAACAAGCTGGTGCGGCAGGCCTTGAACCTGGCCACCGACAAGCAGACCATACTCAAGACGGTGTACCAGAGCGGCGGCCAGATTGCCAAGAACGCGATCCCGCCGACGCTCTGGTCCTACAACAACAAGATCCAGGACTACCCCTACGATCCGGCCAAGGCCAAAGCCTTGCTGGCCAAAGCCGGCTATCCCAACGGCATCGAGATCGAGCTGTCCTACCTGCCGGTGACGCGGCCCTACAATCCGGACGGCAAGCGCATGGCCGAGCTGATCCAGTCTGACTGGGCCAAGATCGGCGTCAAAGCGACGCTCAACACCTACGAATGGACCGAATACCTGAAGCGCAGCAAGCAAGGCGTGCAACAGGCGATGATGTTCGGCTGGTCGGGCGACAATGGTGATCCGGACAATTTCTTCGCCACCTTGCTCGGTTGCGAAGCGGTGCGCAGCGGCGGCAACACCGCACGCTGGTGCAACAAGGATTTCGAAGCGCTGATCCAGAAAGCCAAGCTCAGCACTAGCCAGACCGAGCGCAGCAAGCTGTATGAGCAGGCGCAGGTGATCGCGCATGAAGAAGCGCCATGGATCCCGCTGGCGCACTCGCTGACGCATACGCCGATCCGCAAGCAGGTGATCGGCTTCAAGATGTCGGCGTTTGCGCTGCACGACTTCAGCAAGGTCGATCTGGGCAAGTAGGCGGGCAGGGTGCGGTCCCGGGAATCCATTTTCACTACCTTGCTCAGTAGTATGGATCCCCGCGTTCGCGGGGATGACGAAGTGGCTATGTGGGTTGTCACTCTTCAGTATCATTCACATCTCTACCGAGTTGCCTGAAATTAGTTGTGTTTTTAGTAATTCCATTCGATCAGATTGGCTGGCCGAGCACTGGCCGGGCTTGGTACAATGGCGGCTTATTCTTTCGTCCATTTACCTACGTCCATGATCGACATCCAACTTCTTCGCAAAGACATCGCCAGCGCCGCTGACCGTCTCGCCACGCGCAAATACAAGCTCGACGTCGCCAGCTTCAATGCACTGGAAGCCGAGCGCAAGCAAATCCAGACCCGCACCGAAGAATTGCAGGGCCAGCGCAACTCGCTGTCCAAGCAGATCGGTATGCTCAAAGGCAAGGGCGAAGACGCATCGGCTGTCATGGCAGAGGTCGCCGGCATCGCCGACGAACTGAAGGCCTCCGCCACCCGCCTGGACCAGGTGCAGGAGCAGGTCAGCACTTTCCTGCTGGCCGTGCCCAACCTGCCGCACGAATCGGTGCCGGTGGGCGCCGATGAAACCGCCAATGTCGAAGTACGCAAGGTCGGCACGCCACGCAGCTTCGATTTCGAAGTGCGTGACCACGTCGACGTCGGCGCCGCCCTCGGCCTCGATTTCGACGTCGCCGCCAAGCTCACCGGCTCGCGCTTCTCGGTCATGAAGGGCGGCATCGCCCGCCTGCACCGCGCGCTCGGCCAGTTCATGCTGGACACCCAGACCGCCGAGCACGGCTACACCGAATGCTATACGCCCTACATCGTCAACGCCGATTCGCTGCGCGGCACCGGCCAGTTGCCGAAGTTTGAAGAAGACCTGTTCGCGGTCAAGAAGGGTGGCCAGGAAGGCGAGCAAGCCGCCGACGCCGCCGCGCTGTACCTGATCCCGACGGCGGAAGTGCCGCTGACCAACATCGTGCGCGACGAAATCCTGGCCGGCGAAACGCTGCCACTGAAGATGGCCGCCCATTCGCCATGCTTCCGTTCGGAAGCCGGCAGCTATGGCCGCGATACCCGCGGCATGATCCGCCAGCACCAGTTCGACAAGGTCGAAATGGTGCAGATCGTGCATCCGGAAAAATCCTATGAAGCACTGGAAGAGATGGTCGGCCACGCCGAAAACATCCTGAAGAAACTCGGCCTGCCGTACCGCGTGGTATCGCTGTGCACCGGCGACATGGGCTTCGGCGCCGCCAAGACCTACGACCTGGAAGTCTGGCTGCCGGCACAGAACACCTACCGCGAAATTTCCTCGATCTCCAATTGCGAAACCTTCCAGGCGCGCCGCATGCAAGCCCGTTTCCGCAATACCCAGGGTAAGACCGAGCTGGTGCACACCCTGAACGGCTCCGGCCTGGCAGTCGGCCGCACCCTGGTAGCGATCCTGGAGAACTTCCAGCAGGCCGACGGCAGCGTGGAAATTCCGGCGGTGCTGCATCCGTATATGGGCGGCATCACCAAGCTGAGCGTATAAGTAGTTGATTTAACGCGCTTATTTTGTGCGTTAAAATGCGCAAAGGGGCAGTGATGGGGATGCAATAAAAAGCCTTCCCATTATCAAAAAAAGCCTGCTATAATCTTGCGCTTTGCTGCATTAAACACAGCAAGTCGACCGAAAACCGGAGAGGTGGCAGAGTGGTCGAATGTACTTGACTCGAAATCAAGCGTACGTTAAATCGTACCGTGGGTTCGAATCCCACCCTCTCCGCCAGTATATGTATCAGCAAGCCCCGCACAGTCCTTAAAAGTCTCTGCGGGGCTTTTGTTTATGCGGCTCTCCTGTCTTTCCCTCTCCCAAGCTGTCCCGTTCAGTTTTTGCTTATCTGACAGCTAATGTGGTATTTTATTGTGGTACCGACCACTGGATACCACACCACCATGCCTCTAACAGCAAAACAGGTTTCCGCAGCACAACCGAAAGACAAGCCCTACAAGCTGACCGATGCCAATCGGTTGTATCTATACGTTGCGGTTTCCGGCACGAAATCGTGGCGCTGCAATTACCTCGACGATGGCAAGGACAAGACAAAAACTTTTGGCCAGTATCCGACGATGTCGCTTGCCGACGCGCGTATGGCTCATGTCCAGTTTCGCGACGTCCAGGATACCCCTGCCAGTGACACTGCACCGACCTTCAAGAAGGTCGCGGAGGCTTGGTTGAAAATCAAATTACCGACCCTTTCAAATCCCAAGCACCAGCTCCAGGTTGCAAAGACCATAGAGCAATACGTATACCCGCATATTGGCGACAAGCCCATCGACCAGATCAAGCGCCAGGAACTGGTCAACATCGTGCGTCTTGTCGCCGAATCTGGTGTTGTGGAAACCGCTCATCGCGTAGCTGGCAGAATCAATATGGTATTTGACTATGCTCAGGATGCCGGGTTGATCGAGGCGCACGCCGCCAATGATCTGACCCGGGTGATCGAGCAGCGCAAACGCAAAAAGCCGATGCCGTCTATCCCGCCAGGTGAGGCGCCGGCGTTGTTCGCTGCCATTGCTACCTATGACGAGCCAGTCACGGAGCTGGGGCTGATGCTCATGGCGCATATATTTGTGCGTACCAAGGAGCTGCGTGTGGCGAAGTGGACGGAGATTAACTACGATGATGCGGTCTGGGTCGTGCCAGAAGACCGAATGAAGCTACGCAAGCCGCACGTTGTCCCGCTCAGCAAGCAGGCCATCAAACTACTGCGAGAACTCGCTGTATTGGCCGGGGAATCGCCATATATTCTAAATTCGCCACTTCGCTTTGGACACCCTGTCAGCGAGAATACGCTACTTTTTGCACTATACCGGCTCGGATACCGCGGGCGCATGACGGTTCACGGATTCCGCGCGCTGGCGAGTTCCGTGCTTAACGAGAAAACAGACTTCGATGCCGATGCCATCGAACGCCAGCTTTCCCACAAGGAGAAAGATGAAGTCCGGGCATCGTACAATCGCGCCGAGTATCTGGACCAACGCCGGATCATGATGCAGTGGTGGTCCGATTGGATAGATGCGCAATGTGTTCATCAAGGTCTGATCGGCGCCAGCGAGTAGCTGCGCCAATTTTGACAGGCCGGGGAGCTATGTTGTCTTTGACGTATCGCCAAAGAGTGGATACCCCGATTGATAAGTATTCAGCCGACTCGGCCGCTGTCAGTAACGGTTTGTTTATCATCATTGCACCAGGTCAGTAATACGTCGAAACTCCACAACCCACACCCACGGGTTTGCATCCCAGCTGCCGGTGCCGTAGAGGGACTCCCAGATGCGCCGATAATTTGCCAACTCTGGCGCCACTTTATAATCGAAGTCATAACACTCATAGAGGTACGTCTCAGCACCTTCCGCGCGGGCGTCGGCGCAGCTGATGTCATTCAAACGCTCGACGCGCACGTCGGTGATGTCCAGTAGGATGCGGCTGGCGGCGCGCGGCATGAAAATGGAAGGGCGGTTGTGCCATTCCGGTATAGGACCGTTGCGACGACTAGCGGAGAGTGCGGCGCCGTCAAACCGGTAGGCAAGCCCAAGATCAAGCGTCATATCGACAAAATGCCACTCGTCACGCTTCTTCTTGTCGCTGAATCTAGTTTCCCAGCGGCCAAAGGCGACGAAAGTCTCACGCACCCAGTGCCGATCGCCTGGCTGCCCGTAGGGGCACGGTCGCTTACTTTGCTGCAGCAAACGCAGCAGTGCGGCCGGATCACCGTCCCAGGGCAGGATTGCGCCGTCCGTGACCATTTTCGGTTGAGGATTGATGACTCGCCGGGTTTGTCCCTTCCGGTCGTCCAAGAGGGCACGCACCATGGCGCCGGAATATAGGATGGGTAGTTCTTTCATGGCCGTACCTTGATAGACGCAAGGGCTGCAAGACAGCGAGGGCAAGTTACCGCCTCGTTGTTGATCACCCATGTGGATGTTTTCATATTTATAGAGCGCGGCGATTTAAAGCAGAGTGCAGATACTGCGCCGTTCAGGTGATTGATCTTGCCCGCTTTGTGGACGATTCTCATGACCGTACCCTTGCAAGTAGATCGCGGCCGGATATGACCAAGTCGTCGGCGGTAGCGTACCAGTGATGGCACTTAATATAAGCATGCTCACCACTGCCGCTATGATGAGCAAGTTTGTTGCTCAATCTATTAATAATTTCCATGTCACTCAGTACCGGAGGAACTGGCGGTGGTGGCACTGGCGCAGCTGCTATCATGGCGCGGTAGACTTTATTACCGGTCCATATCCTGTTAATTGCAGTCGTGTCCAATCTGATTGATTCCGCACCTACCATTTGCATAGCGTCAGTAGGATCAATCGGAACCAATTTCCATCCGTCCAACAAGGCCGCTGACGCCTGGTTCGGCGCGGCCATTGCGGCGCGGGTGAGCACCTGACAGGCTGGGCATTCCGGGTCACGGGTATCACGCCCTTCGAGTTCGTCAGGGCATTCGCCACCATAGATGTGCGCAATCTTGCCAGTGCCCACGTCAACCAACTGCTGCTGTGGCGAAGCTAGGGGTGCGTAATTTTCCGTGGCGACGGCGATCAGACCCTGAAGTCGATGTACTTCGGTCTGCCATTCGCAGACCTGGCGTTGCAGTAGTTCAGTCTTGTTGATCATAAAGTTGTCTTTCTGGCGCCGATCCATTCGGCGAACGTCCCGTGAAACCAATCAGCCTGAAGGAAATCGCTGTAGTTCTTCTGGGGCCGCGTCATCGTTGGCAAGGCGCGAATTTCGCCATACTCAACCCCGGCCGATGGATGGCAATTGCTGATTTGGTGGGCTTTGTCACCATCAAATACGACGCCGATATAGTGACCGCGATCAGCTGCAATCACGCCCGGTTTGGCGTAGACGGTGACGCCTCGGCCGAGCTCGGCCGGCACGCCGTAGTGCTTGCGGACATATTCGCACGCCATTACAGACCGCCTTCCTGAAGCTCCTGCAACGAGTTTTCGCTGATGACCCGCATCGGGAGATCCTCGTTATCAACCCAGTAGCCGCGGTCGTGGTCGTATCGCCGGACGAACAGCGCGCGCTCGTGAAACTGATCGGTCGGCTCGCCTTCCATTTCAGGAATGGTGTAGCTATCATAGGGGCCGCCATATGTCGGCACCATCCCAAGTTCTGGATGTCCAATCACCATGAAGAAGTCGCGGCGCGTTATAGGGCACTTGGCAGGGAACTCCGCCCATTGCGCGGTGCAAGTGAGCGCTTCCGTTCCAACTTTGGCGTATGCCGCCTTGAGGGCGTGGTGATCTTCGTGCCGGCAGAACAGCATCATTGCGAAGTTGGCGACGTCGACGGGGTCGCCTTTGGCCACGGCGCCGAGGAGCAGTTCGGCCAGGCGCTCGCCGGAGCACTGGCTGATGTCATGCCAGCCGCCGAAGCCTTGCTGACGCTTAACGTGCAGCTTGTCCTTCATGGCCTTGCAGAACAGGTCGACCGCGTGGTCGTCCAATAGCGCGGCTTCGTCGGTGTGCGTGATGGGGTTTGCAGTCATGATAGGATTCCTTCAAAACAACAGGGGGAATAATGAATAAAGCGTTTCGAGACACTGCCGGCGGCATTGCAATCGCCATTGCCCTGCTTGCCGCGGGCTATTTTTTGGGTACGTTTCATACTCACCCTCTGACAAAGGCGGCTGATTTTCCTGCTTGGGTCCAAGCCATTGGTTCGATTGTCGCCATATTTGCCGCAATTGGGATTTCTTATACGCAGCAGAGAAATGCGATAAAGCGAGAGAGCCGCAAAGTGATCGACGAGAATCTGTATACCGTGAAATCCATTCGCGACGAACTTGCTGTATTGAGCGAAGGATTTGAACTCCATGTCGGCAAGGAGATTCGGTCTCTTAAGCGCGGCGATATACTTTTGATTGAATGGAATCCGGCGGAACGACCCTTTGTAGTTTACGAGGCTTGTGCTAGTCAGCTTGGGAAAATTGACGACGATCGACTGCGAAAAAACATCATCTACGCATTTGCTCAGGCTCGCGGCCTGGTCCTTTCTATCAGAACCAACACTCGCCTCATTGAGCGACTGGACGCTGCGCAAGCCAGCCCCATTGTTCCAGGCGATGAAAGGCGACAACAGTCCATCGACGTTTGCGAGGATGGGCTCAAGAGTTACGCGATGAGGATCAAGCTCGCATATGCCAGGGCGAAAGCGACAGAAATCGAATTCAACGCTGCGGTTGGAAGTTACCTCGAAAGGAATGCTGTCGAATAAGTTCACGCAACCCTCGCAATCTCGCGCTCATGGGCGAAGTTACTCACTTTTGATGTCATAGCTTCATCATCAAATGACCTGCGCCAGACGAGCGCGAGATCACGGCAATATTTCGTGGTCGCGAGAATCGGCTTCATGCTAAGCTCGCATTCGAATGATCAAATGCGAAGTTCGTTTGACCCAGCCCACCTATTTGATACAGACCGCTTGAAAAGCAGATCGCACGAATCTGCGCGGTTTTGCTGTCTGGTGCTACTGGGGTTCTTGTCATAATAAAAATATATTTTTCGGGGGGGATATGGGGGAGCGCGTCAAAGTTCTTTACAAGGGGTTTGAACTGTCTTTGTTGCCGATTGCGGAGAGCGGAACGTCGCCGGCGCATTCGCGCTATTCGTATAGCTTGCACATTTGCCATCGGACCGTTGCGGTGTCTCAGGACGGTAGAAAGGCACATTCTTTTTCCTACCCGACGCCGATCTTTGCAAGTGAAGTTGAAGCGATCGGCGCCGCGTACGAACGTGGGTGTCAGGTCATTGACGGCGCTTGGGGAGATCGCAACGGAAGGTATTTGTGAGATCACACAACCCTCGCAATCTCGCGCTCATGGGCGAAGTTCAAGGCATTGTGAATGCGCCGGCCGATCCAATACATGCACGGTACCGCCATTGAATTGCCTAGGGCTTTGTAGCGTGGGCCATCGGGTGCCATTTGCTTCGCCTCCACGAGGGTGATTAGCGGATACTCGGCGCGCAGGTAGGCGATCCATTCTTCCATCTCGTGGGGTTTGACGGACGAACCCCGTGCGGTCGGGATTAGCGTGTAATCGTCTGGGAATCCCTGCAGGCGTTCGCACTCGCGCGGCGTGAGGCGACGTACTGCCATCCCGATCATTGCCATTGGCTTGCCTTGCCCAGCCTTTCCGCCTCCTGTAGATAGTGCCCCGGTACGACTGCCGTCGCCGCCCTCTATCCGGATTTCGGAGCGGCTGTTTTCGGCGAAGGCCGCTACAATCGGCTGGCCGCGCCCGGTGCCATCTTCGCTGGCGTCAAATCCTTCAGCCTTCAATGTGTGCGTTACGTCGCCAGTGACACAAACCGCCGGAGGCTGGCCGCCGTTGGCATGGCTCTTATCGTGGTTACCAGATCGCAGTGTTGGCGAAAGGTCGACACAAGCGTCGCGGCCGTTGTCTTTGCTGCTGAATGCAATAGGGAAGCCGGCACTGAATGCTGGAACCAACATGCCGCACTCTGCATCTTGCTGAGTTGCGCTTCCGGCAGCCTTGCCGTTTGAGAGCAGCGTTCCGGTAACGTCCTGCACTAAAAAGGTCTCTGACTCAAAATCGAGATGAGGTGATGCATGTGCACGACAAGCCGTAGCAACATTGATGCTGCCAGACGTATTGTTACCGCCAAAGGCTACTGGTTGAAGCCCTCCCGTGCATTCGAAATCTGTCCCGAGGCCGCCACCGCCTGAAGTGCGGCTGCTAATTGTGCCGGTAACGCCTTGCCCCGATTCACGGCTCGGCGGAGAATCCCGGCGCATGCCTTCGAACTCAAAAAGTACCTCTGTGGGATCGAAGTCGTCTCTAGCACTTGCGACAACGAACACACGGCGGCGTCGTTGGGCCACTCCTGTGTATTGGGCATCGATGACCCGCCACGCGATTGTGCGCCTGGGTCCATATACACAACCAGCGTTCGGCCATGACTTTCGCCGGTGGCTTTTGTCCCTTGGAGGTTCGAGCTCGCAATCTTCGCCGGCAAGCCCTCCCAGAAAGCAGCCGAACGCATTCGTTTTGTCTGAGAGGACGCCTGGTACATTTTCCCAGACGAGAATCGCGGGCGGCTGTCCGCAAATAGTTCGAGTTGAATCAATGGCATCGGCGAGATTTACATAGGAGATTGTTAGTTGACCGCGGGCGTCATTCAAGCCGGCACGGAGTCCAGCCACCGAATAGGCCTGGCAGGGCGTACCGCCGACTAGGGCGTCTGGGGCCTCAACATCACCAGCGCGGATCATCGCCTCGATTTTTGTCATGTCGCCCAGGTTGACGACCTGCGGGTAGTGATGTGCAAGCACTGAAGAAGGAAATTTCTCGATCTCAGCAAACCATGCTGCGCGCCAGCCAAGGCACTCCCAGGCAACCGTCGCGGCTTCTATGCCACTACACACGGATCCGTAGGCGAACGGCCGCTTTGTTGGATCATTCTTCATGCTACGATGCCATCCAAATAACGACCTGGGGAATCCTCGTGAAAGAAAAAGTCGTGGCTTGGATCGCGTCCGCAATAGGAGCCATTTTTTTGATGTTTCTCGCGTTTGGTTTGATACGCGCACTGCAAGCGCACGGCATTGGATCGAGCGAGGCCGCGGGATGGATGCAGGCAATTGGTGCGATTGGGGCGATCGGTGGTGCGTTTGGAATCGGACGACTGTTCAATCATTTACTGAATCTTCCGCTGGCCTATTTCCAGGCACGACGCGTCGGCGATAGCGTCGCCCGCGTGCGCGAGTTGGAAAACATTCGCAATTTTCTGACCGGGAATGCCTTAACCGTCGTGATGGATTTGCTGTTTGCCGAGCGCATTATCACCGTCGAAAAGGGTGAGATTGTCGAGGAGGGCACGCACGACGAATTGATCCAGCGCCGTGGTGGCCGCTATGCCTCTTTGTGGCAGCACCAGACGGGGTATCTCCATGTCGCTTGATACCTTGCGTCATCACTGGGAAATTGCACGGGCTTCGCTGATGGAAGAGCGGGTGCAGGGCAACCCTGTCAAGCGCCAGCGCGATGAAGTTGAATTCTTGCCTGCAGCGCTGGAGGTGCTGGAAACCCCCGCGTCGCCCGTCGGACGAGCGCTGATGTGGGCGCTGATGATCTTGTTTAGCATTGCGTTGATCTGGTCCGTCATCGGCAAGGTCGATGTTGTCGCCGTAGCACAAGGCAAGATTGTTCCTAATGGGAACAGTAAGGTGATCCAGCCGCTGGAGGCAGGCATCGTCAAAGCCATCCTGGTCGACAATGGCCAGCATGTCCGCCAGGGGCAAGCGTTGATTGAGCTGGACCCGACTGAAGCCACTGCCGATGTCGGTAAATCCAGAACTGCTCGGGTCGACGCTATGCTGACCTCCAACCGCGCCCGGGCGCTACTCGATGCGCAAGCAGCGAATATCGCACCGACTGTCAAACCGGTGCAGGACGCTGCGGAAGAGCGACAACGCGATACGCAGCGGTTCGCTGAAAGCGCCTTCTATGAATACCGCAGCAAGATCACCGGCTTGCGTTCAGAGTTACAAAAACGGACGCAAGAGCTGCAAACCACACAACATAAGATCACTGGCCTGCAACAGACTTTGCCAATGACCAAGGCGGAAGCGGAAGATTACCAGGCGCTGCTCAAACAAGACTACGTGCCACGCCACGCCTACCTGGAGAAGGAGCAGGCGCGCATTCAGCAAGAGCAGGATCTGGCCGGCCAGCAGAGTTATGCCAAGGAACTGCAAGCAACGATTCAGGAACAACGCAACGACATCGATACCGCCATTGCGCAGTTCCGCCGCGAGCAGTTGGATACGCTCAATCAGGCGCAACAGCAATTGACCCAAGACATGGGCGACGAAACCAAGTCGCAACAACGGCAGCGGCAGACGCATTTGATGGCGCCGATCGGCGGCACGGTGCAAGAGTTGGCGGTGCACACGATAGGTGGCGTGGTGACGCCGGCGCAGGCGTTACTGGTGATTGTGCCGGACGATGCCGGACTGGAAGTGGAAGCACAGATTCTGAATCGGGATATTGGCTTTGTGCGTGCGGGACAGGATGTTGAAATCAAGCTGGATGCATTTCCCTATACCCACTACGGAACGATTGCGGGCAAGGTTGCGTCGATCTCGCAAGATGCAGTCAAGGATGACAAATTGGGGTTGATTTATCCAGCGAGGGTCCAACTCAGCAATCATGTGATTGTTGCGGATGGCAAGAGCATCCAGCTGGAACCGGGGATGGCGAGTTCGGTGGAAATCAAGACCGAGCAGCGGCGGATTATTGAGTATCTGTTGACACCGTTGTTGAAATATCGGAATGAAGCCTTAAAAGAACGATGAAATGACAAACTCATTTTTTTATGAGACCAAATTGATGAAATAAAGTGAATCGACGAACAGGAAATTCCATACAGGTTTTTTCCAACACTCTGTTAAAAATAAAGGCAAATATGAGATTTTTGAATATATCATCTTTTTTTATTATCTTAATGTGGTCAAATTTTATTTATGCTGAAGAAAGTATGGATAGTATTATGTCCAAATTAAAATTCGCCACCGAGGTCAAAGTGGATTTATTAGATTGTTGCTCACATCCTTATTTTGGCGTTGACGAAAAATACTTTGATGCTCAATCGTGTAAATTCGAAATAGATAGAAATGAAATAAATAAATTTATTGCTGCATTCAATGCAGAAAATTTACATTTCGATGACAGAAAATATTATGGAGAACCAAGAGACAGAATATCGTTCACTCTTGAAAATGGTGAGGAAATAAAATTTTGGTTTTCGAGAAATTACCATAAAGAACAGCCTGTTTATGGTTATATTGATGGATCAGGTTTAAGCGGTAAATTTTCAATATTCACAAATCATATCTTCATGAATTCGATATTTGATTTGGCTAAAAATTATAAAATTAAAGATATTAATCAAAGCAAATATTGTTCGACATTTTTGCAATAATTTATCATTAAAAATTAATGTAACTATTTAACCGTAATTCATCACGGGTGAATTTTTAAAAGAGATGAATATATGTCAAACTATACAGCAGCAGATTTTCTTACTCCACAGACTTTTGCATCTGCATCAAGCGCAGATATTGCTTCTTTAAATGCTGCGCTGTCTCAATTGCAAAGTACTTCTACAGGTAGCAGTCTTCTGCAAAATTTGAAGCAAAATGATACAACTATTAATTTCATAACATCCAACTTCAACACTCAGGTTGTGGACGAATTTATTCCAACTGGTGCGCAACAAGCCTCTATTGTTGCTGGATCTGGAGGTGACACGCCTCCGACCTCTTGGGGGCAGAACTCTAGTAACACAATTAATTGGGATCCAAATCGAGGACTTGCTATAGGAGATGCAAATGGAAACGTTCTTGGATATGATTCGTCTTCCGCTGCCTTACTGCATGAGATAGCACATGCCACTGATCCGAATTATGTGGCGAATATGCTGGACACTATAGCTCACAGTCCAATGGGCTTTCCAAATGAAGCAGAAGTATATGCCGTGCAGCAAGAAGGGCTATTTGAACAAGAGACGGGACAAACAACACGTACTTTTTACAACAATGGGGTTTTAGTCCCAGTCACAAATTCAACAGAGCACACTGTTGCAAACAGTGATGGCACCTATAGCTGGCAAGAGCAACAACAGAATGGACAGGTTATTGTTACCGGATCTGCGATGAGTTCTTTGCCATTACCAACGCTTACGATTGTGCCAACTCTTGCGACTGCAAATGGAGATAACTCCATAACTTTGACAAATGGTGTATCCGCAACGGTTTCCCAAGGCAATACGGCCTCTTTCGTTTTAATTGAAGGCGACAGTGCTAATATTTCTGGAAATGCAAGCATTTATTGTGATGGAGTTGCAAGTACGGTTAGCGGTAGCGCAAATTATCAATGTGGCCCGGCAGGAAATTTGGTTATAACTCAAAACGCGAATACCAATTTGACAGTTAATAATTCAAATGGTCAAAACGTTACTGTTATTAATGGGAATAGTTCAGGGGATACTTTTTCTTACACAGGTCAAGGCGGCATCATCGATCTTAGCAATTCCGCAATCGCCCTGGCCGCAGGAAGTTCAGCTACTCTTTCTGGCAACGGCAACACTCTCGCAGGTGGTGCGAATGCATCGATAGAGTTAGCGGGGGCCTCAATCAACGACATCATCACGATGGCGACGACTGGAACAGTGGTTGTTGATACCGGTGCCGCATGTACGGTTGTGAACGCATTGACTATCACTGCTGCCAATAGCACGAATGTGACGGTTGAAGGTACCTCCGCAACAACTGTGACAGCTGGGACTGCCAGCACCGTCAACGTTGGGAGCAACACCAATAATGACGTTGTTTCTGTCGGAGCGAACGGCACGGTCTCTGTCGCTGATGGCGATCATGGTGAAGTGGTCAATGAGACTGGTGGAACGGTGACGCTTGGCAATGGCGCGGCTGCCACAGTGGTTGGTAACGACAGCATAAACGGCGGCACAGGCAGTACCCTTACTTTGAGCGGTATCGATACGGTCAACAGTACGAATGACAAGCTGTACCTGGGCGGCAGCACCAATATCACTACTAGCGGTACAGGCGCGACGATCTACACCGGCCTCAACGATGTAATCACCGGCAACGGCGACATTTTCAACATTGGCGGCAATTTGCTGGCTGGCCAAGTTGCCACAACGGGTTATACGACAATCAATGGCACTGCCAATATCGTCAACGCTGGTATAGGCACCATGTTCGGCCTGTCAGGAATTGATACGGTCAATGGCACTAGCGATAAGCTATTTTTGACTGGCAGTGCCAACCTCACGACCAACGGCACTGGCATGATGGTCTACACAGGTCTCAACGATGTCATCACTGGCAACGGCGACATTTTCAATATTGGTGGCAATTTGCTGGCTGGCCAAGTAGCCACAACGGGTTATACGACAATCAACGGCAATGCCAATACTGTAAACGCTGGCACAGGTACTATGTTCGGTTTGTCGGGTAGCGATACCTTGAATGGGACTAACGACAAGTTATTCCTCACCGACAGCGCCAGCCTCACTGCTATTGGCGCCGGGATGACGGTCTACACCGATCTCAATAACGTCATCAACGGCACGGGCCTGACGGTAGATACGGGTGGAAATTTGCAGGCGGGTGAAGCGGCGACGTCGGGGTATACAACAATCGTCGGCAATGCCAATACGATCAACGCTGGCACAGGTACCATGTTCGGTCTGTCGGGTAGCGATACCTTGAATGGGACTAACGACAAGTTATTCCTCACCGACAGCGCCAGCCTCACTGCTATTGGCGCCGGGATGACGGTCTACACCGATCTCAATAACGTCATCAACGGCACGGGCCTGACGGTAGATACGGGTGGAAATTTGCAGGCGGGTGAAGCGGCGACGTCGGGGTATACAACAATCGTCGGCAATGCCAATACGATCAACGCTGGCACAGGTACCATGTTCGGTCTGTCGGGTAGCGATACTGTAAATGGCACTAGCGATAAGTTGTTCCTCACGGACAGCGCCAACCTCACTGCTATTGGCGCCGGCATGACGGTCTACACCGATCTCAATAACGTCATCAACGGCACGGGCCTGACGGTGAATACAGGCGGAAATTTGCAGGCGGGTGAAGTGGCGACGTCGGGGTATACAACAATCGTCGGCAATGCCAATACGATCAACGCTGGCACAGGTACCATGTTCGGTCTGTCGGGTACCATCACTAGCGCCGACAGCCTGCGCGACTTCGTGCTGTATGCCGTCGGTCACGGCCGCTTTGCCGCTGGCGCCATACGGGCTTCACCCTGGCTGCTTGGCTTGCTGGCCGGCGTGTGCGGCCGGGGTGAGGCCAAGGCGCGCTTCCTCGCTGCCACGGTAGGCGGCATGGAGCAAGCCCGGCTGGAGGAATTGGCGCGCGATTTTGCCGTGCGCCGGCTGCCGGCCATGGTCCGTCCCGAAATGCTCGCCAGGATCGCGGAGCATAAGCGCCTTAGCCACCGGCTTGTGCTGGTCAGCGCCTCGCCGTCCTTATATCTCAAGCATTGGGCGGAAAACGCCGGTTTCGATACCGTGCTGGCGACTGAACTTGCGTTTCGCGATGAGCGCTTTTCTGGAACCCTGGCCTCGTCGAATTGCTGGGGACCGCAGAAAGTGCAGCGCCTGCAGCACTGGTTCGATCACCGGCCGCCGCAGGCCTTGTATGCGTATGGCGACAGCCGCGGCGATCGCGAGATGCTTGCGCTAGCCGATCATGCATGGCTGCGGGGAGCCGCAGAGATGCCGCGGCTGGATGACTGGCCGGCTAAAACGATAGCAGGTCGATCTGCCGGAGTGTCCTGATAGCTGCCGATCAGTTCACCCCAGCATTGTTCATTGCGCCCTAGGCGGCAAGCTGGCCACTCCAGCCCGACAGGTGCGCAGCCGCCTGGCGGACTTCGCCGGCCGGGCTGGCGTTCTGTGCGCAGGCTTTTTGAAGCAGCCGAAATGTCGTATCTGGCCCTGGGCCATTAAGCGAAGCAACATCCTGGATCTCTGCCATGGGATTGCCGGGCGGCGAAGAACCTTGCGCCGCCATGGGGCAGGCATATCCCTGCATAGCAGATGGCGTTGCCGGGACTGGCTCCAGGCTTATGCGTGACATGTAACTGTTTCTTTCAGTCGATGTACTTGCATTGGGGCATGCTAGGATGCGTTGAGCCTCAAGGAGGAGAGATGACACACCAATTCGAGTACAAAGGCATCCACTATTCAGTCACTGTTTATGAGCGGGCAACAGGGCGATGGACCTGGTCCTTCCAGATCGGCGGTGGAGCAGTTTGCAAGTGTGCCGACTTTTCCATGGACCGCGAAGAGATTGCGCGTAGCGAAGTGATGCGCAAAGTCAAATGGCAGATTGATCATAAGAAATGGCTCAAGCCCATTCTCTGACACCATATCAAGCGCGCGTTGGATAATAAAACCGATAGATATCATGCGTCGGCATTTCCTGCAATTTTTAACAACAATGACCGGCCGATGCGGTGTATAAATAGCAGATGTCACGGGGTGCGTGACTAACGACGCCGCCGAGTGTGCCGCTCGCGCGGATATCATCGTGAGGAGGCTGCTATGCCAAAGTACGTCATCGAGCGTGAACTTCCCGGGGCCGGGAAATTGTCGCCGCAAGAACTCCAGGCCATTTCGCAAAAGTCGTGCGGCGTGCTCAGCAAAATGGGACCGCAAATTCAATGGCTCCAGAGCTATGTCACCGGCGACAAAATCTATTGCGTTTATATCGCGCCGAATGAGGCGCAGGTCCGGGAGCATGCTGAGCAAGGCGGCTTCCCTGCCAACCGCATCTCCGAAGTGGTCTCAGTCATCGACCCGACTACTGCTGAATAACAGGGAGTGGGCGTCCCGGCAGCGCCGCGGCGCTGCCGGAATCGGAAACGCAGGGTTGGGGCGCTGACCGCCTCGCTTATAATGACGGGTTCTGGTTACCCCTGTCCGCCGCCATGGCGGCATCACATAAGCGAACTCTCATGATCATCAAACCACGCGTACGCGGTTTCATCTGTGTTACTACCCATCCCGCCGGCTGCGCAGAAAATGTGCGGCAGCAGATCGACTATGTGACGGCCAAGGGCGCTATCGCAGACGGACCGAAGAGAGTGCTGGTGATAGGCGCATCGACCGGATACGGGCTGGCCGCGCGCATCACGGCGGCGTTCGGCTGCGGCGCCGCTACGCTAGGCGTGTTTTTTGAACGCGCCGGCAGCGACACCAAGCCTGGCACGCCCGGCTGGTATAACAGTGCTGCATTCCACCAGTTTGCCGGGGCCAAGGGCCTGTATGCGAAGAGCATCAACGGCGACGGCTTTTCCGACGCAATCAAGCAACAGACCATAGACGCCATCAAACAGGATCTCGGCCAGGTCGACCTGGTCGTCTACAGTCTGGCCGCGCCGCGGCGCATCCACCCGAAGACCGGCGAGGTGTTCAATTCGACGCTGAAACCTGTCGACAAGGCGATCAGCTTCCGCGGCCTCGATACCGACAAGGAAGTCATGAAGGAATCGACCCTGGAGCCGGCAACCCAGGAAGAGATCGACAACACGGTAGCCGTCATGGGCGGCGAAGACTGGCAGATGTGGATCGCTGCGCTGCAGGCGGCCGGGGTCCTGGCCGACGGTGCGAAAACCACCACTTTCACTTATCTGGGCGAGAAGATCACCCACGATATCTACTGGAACGGTTCCATCGGCGCCGCCAAGAAGGACCTGGACCAGAAGGTCCTCGATATCCGCAGCAGCCTGGCCGCCAGCGGCGGCGATGCTCGCGTCTCAGTGTTGAAAGCCGTGGTGACACAAGCCAGCTCGGCGATTCCCATGATGCCGCTCTACCTGTCGCTGCTGTTCAAGGTCATGAAAGAAAAGGGCACGCATGAGGGCTGCATCGAACAGCTCTACGCACTTTACAACGACAGTCTGTATGGCAATGCACCCTGCGTGGATGAGGAGGGCCGGCTGCGTACGGATTACAAGGAACTGGATGCGGACACCCAGGCGCGCGTGCAGCAGCTCTGGAATCAGGTCACCAACGAGAACATTTATGAACTGACTGACTTTGCCGGTTACAAGAAAGAGTTCCTGCGCCTGTTCGGATTTGAAATTGAGGGCGTGGATTATGAGGCGGATGTGAACTGCGAAGTGGAGATTCCTAACCTGGTCCAGGGCTAGGCGGCGGTTTCGATATCAGCGTTTGCGCCGTGAAAGCGCCGGCTCAGAGTGATGTCCGGGAGATTTCAATTTTCTGAAATAAATTCTGCAAAAAGGTCTTGAAAATGCGTTTGGCGTCGCAATATCGGTAAAGTCTCCTCCAACTCTCCCTAAGTTTTGGATTTAACCCGCAGCCGCAAGGCCTGCGGGTTTTTTTTGCCCGTTGAATTCCGCTTCCGCAAGTGAAGAGTGTTTTGATACATGCGCTAATTTTTCCCATGGGATGACAAGTCGGATATTGATCTCAACGACAAGAGATGCTGCAATGATCATAAAAACGAATGCGCTGTCCAACGCTGCGGGCTATTGCGAGGATCCGAATACGGCAGCAGGTCCGCTTTCAGTATGTGAATGGCTGGTTGCTGGCGTTGCCCGTGTTAGATCGACATGTTGCGCAACATCTTCGACGCTTCCCGATTGGCCACCAGCTGGGTGCCGTCGCGCATCTGGATTTGCAGCTGAGACTGGTCGTCCGCCTTCATCGATTCGACAAAATCGAGATTGATCAGGGTCGATCGGTGGATACGGATGAATTTCCCGGGGTCCAGCCGCGCACTCAGTTCCGACAGCCCGATGCGCACCAGGAAATTTTTCTTCCTGGCGGCGATCACGGTGTATTTTTCTTCCGATTTGAGATATTCGATTTCATCTGTCGCCAGCGGGAAAATATGGCCGCGGTCGCGCACCAGTATCCGCTTCAGCATGGCCGTTTCCTGCTCGCTGGCCTGCTTCAGCGCCAGTTGCAGCAGATCCTTGGACGGTACGGATACCTCCAGCAGCCGTTCGACAGCGGCATCGAAGCGTTCGCGCGAAAACGGCTTGAGGAGGTAGTCGATGGCGTTCAGTTCGAAGGCAATCACCGCGTACTGGTCATAGGCGGTGGTAAAAATGAAGTCCGGTGCGTGGGTCAGGCGCTGCAGCACTTGCAGTCCGGTCATTTCCGGCATTTGAATATCCATGAACACAGCGTCGGGCGTCAGTTTGTCGATCTGTTTCAGCGCGCTGGCGCCGTCGGCAGCTTCGCCGACCAGGCGCAGTTGCGGATGCGCCTGGATCCAGTCGCGCAAGGTTTCCCGGGCCAGCGGCTCATCTTCTGCAATAAAGACGGTTTTGGTTTTCATGGCTTTTTATGATCTCTGTGAGATAGCGTCAGGAAGGTGCGGCGTTTTACAGCTTTAAGCAGCTCCAAGCAGCTTCAAGCAGCTTCAAGCGGAATCGACAAGTGTATGGCGCAGCCGGCGCCCGGCGCGGTGCGGATCTCCAGGTTGCCGCGCTGGCCGTATTCCAGCTGCAAGCGGCGGGCGACGGTCTTGACGCCCAATCCGCCCGACTCCTTCATGGCGAGCGCGTCGCAGCCGGGGCCGTCGTCGCTGACCGCGATGGCGATGGTGTTGTCGGTGCTGTTGACATGGGCGCTGATGGCAAGCTTGCCCGGACGGCTGTGCGGATTGAAAGCATGCTTGATGCTGTTTTCCACCAGCGGCTGCACGGTCAGCGCCGGCAGCAGATGGTAGCGCGCGGCATCGTCAATATCCCATTCGACATGCAGGCGGCTGCCCAGCCGCAACGCCTCCAGGGCCAGGTAGTCGCGCACAAACTTGAGCTCTTCGTCCAGCGTCACCATGGCGTCTCCGCTCTTTTCGGTATCCAGGATATAGCGCAGCATATCCGAGAATTTCAACAGGGCGTTCTCGGCGGCGCCGGATTCCTTGCGGGTGAGGGCGATGATGGAATGCAGCGTGTTGAACAGGAAATGAGGATTCAGTTTGTTGCGCAGCGCCGTCAGCTCTGACTTTGCCAGCAAAGCTTCAGCCTGTGCAATCGCGACAGATTGCAGGCGGGTGGTCTCTATGGCGCGGATGGCGTGGAAAATGCCCGCGCTGACTGCATACATCATCAGATAGCCCCAGGATTGCCATATGAGCCATTGCTCTAGGTCGGATTTGGTGGCGTCCGGATTGCCGTAATAAAAAACGAAGATGGCGGCCAGAGACATGCAGAGCACGGTGAGGAATATGGCTGAACCGACGTGGATCGCCGCCGATGCTGCCGTACTGCAGTTGGCGCGCTTGAGGTATCCGGTCAGCGGCCATACCAGGAACAGCAGAGGGATTGCCGGACCAAGGCAGCAGGCAGCCGAAAGCAGGCCTTGTCCGACCCTGATATTGCCGTTAAACAGACCCTCGCCCTGGGTCGCCAGAAAATAAAATAGAAAAACAGGCAACCAGGCAGCGAGATAAAGTATCCAGATGCGGCGACGCATGGTCGGTCCTTGTCAAATCTCCGATGCCCGATTGTCCCCCAGAAAGCGGCATTTGCGGCCGCGCTTGGCATGAATTGAGGAAAACAATGACTGAAATGCCGGAATCGGCGGTTTTTCCTTCAGGCCGGCCACCAGCACAGGCTGGCCATGCGCTCGCGCCGCTGGAATCCCAGCGTTTCATAAAGCCGGGCGGCATGGTGGCTCTCGTCGGCCACCATCACCAGGCGGGTAGCACGCCCGAAGCTGTGTTCGGCGACATGATGCACCAGGGCGCGGCAGATGCCCCGGTTGCGGTAGGCGGGGGCCGTAAACACGGCCTGGAAGCGGCCGCTATCCTCGGTGAAAAACATGCCGAGATTGGCGACCTGCGTGTCGCCGATAAATGCCCCCCACCAGTCGCCCTGGTGATCGGCGATCATCTGCTGGTACATGGCTTGCAGGCCGGCCAGATAGCGCAAGAATTCCGCTTCGGGATAGCGGCCGGCATTGTCGGCAAGCTTCAGCGCCTGCCAGGCTGACCAGTCGGCGGCATCGCGGTAGCGGCGCAGCACGATTTCAGCGGGCCGTTGCGCCGGCGCGATCAAGTCTTGCGCATGGGCGATCAGGACGGCAGTTTGGCTGAACTCGTAGCCGGCGTCGATAAATGCATCCGGTGTCGCCCTAGCATCGTCGTGCACCGGCCACAGGAAAGTGCGGTGCTTGATTAGCGGTGGCGCTCCGACCAGATCAGCGAAATCGGCTTCCAGCTGCGCCCGGTCTTGATTGCGTGGCGCGTCTTCCAGCACCAGCAGGTTGCCGAAGTAGTAGTCGGGTGTAGCGGGCGTCCGCACCACGGTGTATTGACCACACCGAGCGACTTTTCCCTGGACGCGGTTGAACATCAGTTCGGTCTGGATGCCTCTGTGCGGCTTGGCTTCTTCTTGTATTTTCATGATTGAGCAAAGACAAAATGGCGAGGTAAGACCTGGGTTGTGCGGCCGGCACAATATTCTTGTACAGATCCGGCGGATACTGCGCTAACATTCATTCGCCATCCACCACCGTGATCGCCCGATGAAGCTCGCTCCGAAGAAAGTGCTGATACGCATCGCCGTCATATGCGGGATTATCGCATTGCTGATTCTGCTCGGGCTGGCCTATGGCAAGCGCCGATGGCAGGAGTCTTGCGTCAGCGGCAATGAACTTTTCCGTCAGGATCTGAGCGCACAAACCTGCGAATTACAGTACGTGAAATCCAAAAAATAGGTCAATGCGGAACTTGCCGGCGACTATCCCCCGTTCTTATCTTTCAGTCAGCGCCAGCTTGACCGCCAGCGCACCGAACGCCGTTGCAAAGCTGCGGCGCATCCATGTCATCACGGCCGGCCGCGTGATGACGTGGTCGCGCATGACGGCAGCGAAGATGCCGTAGAGGGAGAAAATCACGAATGTGGCCAGCATGAAGGTGCCCGACAGTTCGAGCATGCGTAATAGCGGCTGGCTTTCCTGCGGGCTGACGAATTGCGGCAGGAAGGCGACGAAGAAGATGGACAGCTTGGGGTTGAGGATGTTGATAAGGATGCCATCGATGATCACGCGCAGATCCGAACGTTGGTCCGCGGCGTCCTCCACGCGCAATGCGCCTTTTTCTCGGAGCGAGTTCCAGGCCATGAACAGCAGGTAGGCAATACCGGCATATTTGATGGCGTTGAAAGCCAAGGCACTGGAATGCAGGACTGCGGCCAGCCCCAGCATGGCGGCGGCAAGATGCGGCAAGATGCCGAGGGTACAGCTAAAGGCCGCCAGCACACTGGCTTTGGCGCCGCGCGACAAGCCCGCGGAGAGCGTGTAGATGACGCCGGTGCCGGGAGAGGCGACGATGATCAAGGTAGTCAGCAGAAATCCGAGTGTCATGAGTTGTCCCGCAATGCAGTTTGCGTGTCCGGCCGCGGCTCGCCAAAAAAAGAAAATGGGAGCACATTGCTGCTCCCATTTTTTGATTTCGCAGATTGTGCGCGATGTCGTTAACCCGATTGCTTCATCCCACAGGACAAGCAATCGCTACAGATACAAGGTCGCTACGGATCTTTGAATCAGCGGCTTTCCTTCCTGGCGCACGAAGAATTTACAGATTCTCCGTCCGCTATCCACCATCAAGGATTCTGGATGTTGGAAGCTTGCTTGCCTTTAGGGCCTTCGGTGATATCGAATTTTACTTTTTGGCCTTCTTTGAGCGTCTTGAAACCGTCCATTTGAATAGCGGAAAAGTGCGCGAACAAATCTTCACCACCAGCGTCCGGTGTAATGAAGCCGAAACCCTTGGAGTCGTTGAACCACTTAACAGTACCTGTTGCCATGATAATCTCTCAATTAATTACACATCGTATTAGTGCTGAAGCGCTTGGCTTTTCACTAACTAATTTACACACGATCAAATTTTCACGTGTGGCCACGCACTCAGACTAATGGTGCCAAGAGGTCGCTTCTGTACGCTAACCAACTTAACACGGTTCGTCAATAGCGAATATGCATAGCCGCTGTTGTTTTCGTGCCAATCCTGCGTTTTGCCATCTTATCCATGAAATTCTGCCGCTTCCGGCCGTCGTCAGCGTACTGCCGCCAGCGTCTGCAGAAATTGGCCGCACCACCAGTGCACATCGTATTTGCGGACATTCTCCAGCAGCGCCGCGTGGCGCGCCTGGCGTTCGGCCAGCGGCATTTGCAAGGCGCGCTGGATCGCCTGCGCGGTGCCGGGAATGTCGTAGGGATTGACCAGCAGCGCTTGCGTTAGCTGTTCCGCGGCGCCGGCGAAACGGGACAGCACCAGCACGCCCGGGTCGGCTTCATCTTGCGCTGCAATAAATTCCTTCGCGACCAGGTTCATGCCGTCGCGCAGCGGTGTGACCAGGGCGACGTCGCATGCCCGGTACAAGCCGGGCAGCCGTTTGCGCGCCACCGTGCGGTGGATGTAGCGGATCGGCATCCAGTCGAAATCGCCGTAATTGCCATTGATGGCGCCGCACAGGCTTTCCAGTTCGTGCTGGATGTCGGCATAGGCGTCGACGTCTTCGCGGCTGGGCGAGGCGACTTGCAGCAAGGTGGCGCTGTGCTGGTTTTCCGGGTATTCGCGCAGCAGTTCGTTGAAAGCGCGTATGCGTTGCGGCAAGCCTTTTGAATAATCCAGGCGATCGACGCCGATCAGCAGGCGTCGCCGCGAATATTCGGTGCGAGTGTTCTCATAAGTGTCGACGGCCTCATGCGCGCGGCCCAGCCGCTGGAATTCATTGACGTCTATGCCGATCGGAAAGGCGCCCGCCTGCACGGTGCTGTTGAAGGCGCGGAATTGGCCGGCGCCTATGGTTTCTGCGGTGGCTTCGGCTTTCACGTAATGCGAGAAATTCAGCAGGTCGGCTTCGCTCTGGAAGCCCACCAGATCGTAGGCGAACAAGGCGCGCATCAGCCATTCGTGCGATGGAATCGCCGCCAGGATCTGCTGCGGCGGCAGCGGGATATGCAGGAAGAAGCCGATGCGGTTGTCGCAGCCCATGGCGCGCAACTCCGCAGCCAGCGGAATCAGATGATAGTCGTGGATCCAGATCAGGTCGTCGGGCTTGAGCAACGGCATCAGCTTGCGCGCGAACAAGTGGTTAACGCGGCGGTAGCCGCTCAGATAGCCTGATTCCAGGTTCGCCAGATCGAGGCGGTAATGGAATACCGGCCACAGCACGCCGTTGGCATAACCACGGTAATAGGCGTCGTGGTCTTCCTGGCATAAATCGATTTCAGCCAGCGTCACCGGCCCGGCCTGATGTACGCGCAGCT
The DNA here is from genome assembly GCF_001584185.1 of Collimonas pratensis. Classification (GTDB taxonomy): domain Bacteria; phylum Pseudomonadota; class Gammaproteobacteria; order Burkholderiales; family Burkholderiaceae_D; genus Collimonas; species Collimonas pratensis. The sequence goes on from NZ_CP013234.1 coordinate 1,977,581, forward strand.
CGCCTTCGCCGGGCGTGCCGTCCTTGATTACGGCGCCGCTCCAGCCGAACCACAGGCCACCGGTACTTTTCAGGGTTTCGCCCAGCGCCACCGCCAGACCTCCTGCCGCCGGTTTGCGCGGATCGGCAAGTCGGTTCGATACTACTACCAGGCGTGACATAGGCAGTTTCCTTTCTTGGTTTTAAAAACATGGGATGGAAGGATGCTGCGATCCGGATTCAGATGGCGCTCTCCCAGGCGGCCGACAGCCGCATCGCACAATTGATGATGCCGACCATGGAATAGGTCTGCGGGAAATTGCCCCACATCTCGCCAGTGACCGGATGGGTATCTTCGGACAGCAGGCCGACATGGTTGCGGGCCGCCAGCATGGCTTCGAAAATCTCGCGCGCCTGTTGCTTGCGGCCGATGCGCGCCAGCGCGTCGATGCGCCAGAAAGTACAGATGTTGAAAGCGGTTTCCGGCCGGCCGAAATCGTCTGGTGCTTCGTAGCGCCGCATGTAGGGGCCGTCGCACAGATATTTTTCAAGCGTATCGACGGTGGCGATGAAGCGCTCGTCGGTTGGCGCCACCAGGCCGACTTCCACCATCAGCAAGACGCTGGCGTCGAGATCGCGGCCACCGAAACTCTCGGCATAGGCCTGTCTTTCTTCATTCCATGATTCCTTCAGGATGCGCGCGCCGATGGTTGCCGCGCGCTCATGCCAGTAGGCGGCGCGTTCGTTCAGCTCCAGCTTGCTGGCGATCTTGCCCAGGCGGTCGCAGGCAGCCCAGCTCATCAGCGCCGACGACGTATGGATGCGTGAACGGGTGCGCAGCTCCCACATGCCGGCGTCTGGCTGGTCATACAGCGCGAATGCGCGTTCGCCCACCGCTTCCAGATGGGTGAACTGCTCAACGCCGGAGCGATGCAGCAGGCGCTCGTCGTGAAACGACTGCGCCGCGCCGAGGATGATGTTGCCGTAGACGTCGTGCTGGAAATGTTCGTAAGCCTGGTTGCCGACCCTGACCGGCGCATGATGGCGGTAGCCGGGCAAGTGGTCGAGCACCAGTTCCGGCAAGGCTTGTTCCAGGCCTATGCCGTACAAGGGCTGGACATGGCCGCCGGCGCTGCGCACCACGACGTTGCCGAGCCAGCGCAGATAGTCTTCCATGGTGCCCAGTTCCGACAGGCTGTTGAGCGCGCGCACCACAAAAAAGGCGTCGCGCAGCCAGCAATAGCGATAGTCCCAGTTGCGCGCGCTGCCGGGCGCTTCCGGCACGCTGGTGGTCATGGCGGCGATGATGGCGCCGGTGTCTTCATACAGCGACAGCTTGAGCGTGATGGCGGCGCGGATCACCGCCGCCTGCCATTCAAGCGGTGTCGCCAGCGCCCGGCTCCAGCCGCGCCAGTAGGCCAGCGTCTCCTGTTCCAAGTGACGGGCGGTATCGCCGATGCCCTGGCTCAGGATCTCGTCCGGTCCGAGGATGAAATTCAAGGGGCGGCTGACCACGAAGGAAGTCTCGGCCAGCAGGTAGCTGATCGGGGCATCGGTGTTCAGGCGCAAGGTTTGCGCCGCGCCGATATAGCGCACGTGGTTGCTGCCGCGGCTGATCACCGGCATCTCGCGGCCCCAGTCGAAACGCGGGCGCAGCATGATGCGCAGGCGCGGTGCGCCGCTCAGCGGCTGGATGCGGCGCACAATGGTCAGCGGCCGAAAGAAGCGCCCGCGGCTGGGAAAGCGCGGCGCGAAATCGGTAATCTCCACGCCCTGGCCCAGGGTATCGTACAAGCAGGTGTGCAGCACGGCGGTATTGGCTTCATACCATTGCTCGCTATGCGAAAAATTTTCCAGCTGGAAGCTCCACAGGCTGCCGTTGTCGGTGGGGTCGAGCAGGGCGTTGAATACCGGATCGCCATCGAAGCGGGGCAGGCAGCACCAGACTATGCGTCCCAGCTTGTCGATCAGGGCGTTGAACGAACAATTGCCGATCACGCCCAGGTCGAGCGACGAGGTGGAGGAGGGGCTGGCAGCATCAGCGGCGACAGTGGCCGCGTCCGACGTTGCCGTGGGGAGCGTGGTCATGGCTTCTTCCTTCACGAGTTATTGCAGAATGCGGGCCAGCATGTTGCGCACCGCGGCGGCGCTGGCGATGCGCGCATGCGCCTGGCTGTCGCCGGGGCCGACCTTGATGCCGAGGCCGCCGGCCGACTGCACCCAGGCAAAGCCCGCTTCATCGGTGATGTCGTCGCCGATGAACACCGGGCGCCGGCCGACGAACGGCGGCTCCCGCATGAAGGCCGCAATCGCGCTGCCTTTGTCGGCATCGGCAGTCTTGGCTTCCACCACCATCTTGCCGCGCAGTAGCGTAAATCCGGCTTCTTGCCGCAGCGCGGCCGTCATTGCCTGCACGCACGCCTGTTCAAGTTCCGGCGCACGGCGGTAATGCAAGGCCAGCGCGCCGCGTTTGACTTCCAGCAGCAAGCCCGCGTGCTGCGCCACCAGCGGATTGAGATGCGCCAGCAAGCGTTCGATCGAGGGCACCGGCAACTGCGTCATGCGGCCATCGCTGCTTCGCCGCTCGACGCCATGGACACCGGCCGCGGCCAGGCGCAGCGGGGCAAGGAAATGATCGACCTGCTCCAGGGGGCGGCCGCTGACGATGGCCAGCGCGCCGTCGGCCGCCAGTTGCAGCCGCTGCAAGCTTGTTATCAGGCATGGCGGCACAACTACACTCTCCGGGCGGGGAGCGAGGTCGACCAGGGTATTGTCGAAGTCTAGAAACAGCGCATCGACGCTAAAGTCGTAAGCATGATTTGATAGTGGCATGCTATGTATGGCGGATTCGGCAAGGATTAGTTCCCATGACAAATATGACGCATGCCAGTTTGATAATATCAACGCTGCGCAAAACAACGGCAGGCTTGCGCCATGGCGATGGCCGGGCAGAGTCGCAGGCCCGGTCTTAGAAGCCTTGTGCTTTCATGGCTTCCAGTTCCATTGCAGCGTTGCGTTCTTCGCTGGCTTCGATCGGTTCCATGGCGTCGTCGACAAAGGTGGCGGCGCGCTCGGCAGCGCCCTTTGCCGAGTCCAGGTTGAGGCCTGATTCGTCTTCTTCCTCGTCGCCGGGCGGCTCCAGCATGTCTCTCAGCATGGCGCCCAGTTCCGGTGTATCCCAAGGCTCGCCATGACGCTTCTTGACGTTGATGTAATGGCGGATTTCCGCATCTTGCTCTGGCGTCAACGGCAGCCCGCGAAAACTGCTTTTCGGATCAATCTCGGTCATGATGCGCCTCCCGATCTGCTCGAACTTCGAGTGTAGACCTATTGGGCCGCTGGTGGCAACCCGAGAGGATTTTTTCTGCGTTTTACCGGACGCCGGGAGGCGGCTCGGCTGGGGCCTTACAGCTTGGGGATGCGGATGCGGCTTACCATCAAGGCGCCGGAGACTGCAAACATCAGCACCAGGGGATGAAACTGGAAGCCGCCGACAAACACCACGCCAAACCACAGCTGTTCGCCTAGAGCGCCGTCCCAGGCCGCGGCCGCCAGCACCAGCACCAGCAGCATGGAAGTCGGGATCGGCGTGCCCTCGAAATATTTCACCTTGCCGTCGCCATCGGACAGCTTCTCCGAAGTGACGTTATAGCGCGCCAGGCGCGAGACGCCGCAGGCGACGAAAAACACCAGGATGATGCGGTCCACCAGCCCCTGCATGCCGCAGCCGTAGGCAATGATCGCAGGTGCTACGCCGAATGAAATCACGTCGGCCAGCGAATCCAGTTCGCGCCCCATGGCAGAGCTTTGCGCGCGCCAGCGGGCGATGCGGCCATCGAGGATGTCGAATACCAGCGCTGCCGGAATCAGGGCGCAGGCGATGAACAGATGCAGTACTTCGCGCGTCTGCAGATAAGTCATCACGGAAAACAGGGAGCCGACGCCGCAAAATGCGTTGCTCAGGGTGAACCAGTCGGCGAGATGGAACTCGCGAATCATTGAAAACGGCTTTGGTTTGGTCATTAATAGAATCCGGGGGCTGATGACGATAGTGATAGGCAGAGAAGAAAAGATGCCATCCCTGAATTTATCACATAGCGTGTGCGCGCCGGAAATTGTCTCTTCTGCCATCTGGCGATGCCGCTGACAAGGGCCCGTACTGCAAGCGGAAAATCCTGGCCCCTTGCCCGCGCGGGCAAGGAAGGTAGGAACTTAGCGGACATCCACCTTGGCCAGCACAGGCTGGGTCCGGTACATGTCGGGGAACAGGCGCTTGAGATCGTCGATCTTGGGCAAATCATTGACCACGATATAGGGATAGCTCGGATTGCGCGTCAGGAAGTTCTGGTGGTACGACTCGGCGGGATAGAAGCCGCGCAGCGGCTCGACCTTGGTGGCGACCGCATTGCTGAACACCTTGGCATGATCGATCTGCGTCACGTACGCCTGTGCCACCTTGCGCTGCATGTCGTTGGCTGGGAACACCGCGGAGCGGTATTGGGTGCCGCTATCCGGTCCCTGGCGGTTCAGTTCGGTCGGATCGTGCGCCACCGAGAAAAATATCTGCAGCAGCTTGCCGTAGGTGACTTGGGCCGGGTCGTAGGTGATCTGCACCGATTCCGCATGGCCGGTATCGCCCCCGCTGACACGTTCGTATTGCGCAGTATCACGGCTGCCGCCGGCATAGCCAGAGACCACATTGCTGACGCCGCGCACGTGCTGGAATACGCCCTGCACGCCCCAGAAGCAGCCGCCGGCGAAGACGGCGGTTTCCGCATGCTCGCCGGCGGCAACCTGTTCATCGCTGACGGGGGCCGGAACCACTTTTGCCGCTTCCGACGAAAAGGCCAGTTTCTGGCTAAGCAGCAGCGCGGCGCCGAGCGCGCAGGCTGCCAGCACGCCCTTGGTCCAGGGTGTGCCGGCGTTCGCTGCGTTGGTCTTTGTTGATAACTTGTCCATGATGGTCGTCCTCTTCGTTGTGATAAGCCGGTCGGTAATGCTGCTTAGTCGGAAAAGAAGAGGTTTCCTTACGGCAGATGCCTAGCGCTCGCGTCCATCGCCGGAACCGATGTTGCTTTGTCAATTCTTCCGTGGCACCATGCCAGGATCGGTTGCCGGCCTGCCAGGACTTAACTTATCTACGAGAGAGAGTGTATGACGGTTTCACTAAGGTTGCCGGTGGCTGCGGATTACGCGGTCATTGCCGGATGGATTGCCGATGCCGCGGCCTGCGCCTGCTGGGCCGGTCCGCAACTGGCTTATCCCTTCGATCCCGGGCAGCTGCCGCAATTGCTGCAAGTGCAGCCCGGCGCCAGCTATGTGCTGTGCCAGGGCGACGCCGATATCCTCGGTTTTGGCCAGTACCGGCTGCGCCAGCCTGGCGTCGCTCACCTTTGTCGTATCGCCATTGCACCGCAAGCGCGAGGCAGAGGGCTGGGCAAGACATTGTGCAGTTTGCTGCTGGCTGAAGCGGTCCGTGCCCATGGCGTGGCGGCCGCCAGCTTGCGCGTATATCGCGACAATCCGGCGGCGCGCGCGATTTACGCCGGACTCGGGTTTGTCGAGGTCGAAGCGGAATCGACGCCCGAGGTGTTATGGATGCACGCGCAGCTCAGCTGCGCTGGCCCAGCGACGCCGCTGCCGGCCGCGGGCGCAGCAACGTCTTCCTGAGCCAGGCATTCGCCGGTTCCGAATAGAAGCGCGCGATCAGTCCGGCCGCCAGCGCGGAAACCAGCAGGAACAAGGCTAGCACCGGCAGCTTGTAGGCATACGGCATGGCGCCTTTCGGCACGACGCTGCGCATCAGCCCGAGGATGACGATATGGAACAGGTACAGCTCATAGCTGTGCTGGCCCAGCCAGCGGACTGCGGCCAGCAGGCGGTTTCTTTGTAGCCATGCCGGTACGTTTTCATTGCGCGCGCCCAGCAACAGCACGGCGGTGGCGGCGGCGATCAGGCTGAAGCCGAAAATCTCATGGCCATCGATGCCGCGCAGGTAAACGCCGGCCAGCAGGCCCGCGGCGGCAATCTGGAGCAGGCGCCAGAGCAGGCCCTGCAAGCGCAGCTTGCTGGCGCACAGCGCAGCGAAGCAGCCGAAGGCGACGGCATCGAAACAGGCGGCGTAGCCGTACATGAAATAGATTTCGTCAGTCGTGTGGAAGCTGCGATAGAGCGGCCCGGCGGCAATCGCCACCAGCCACACGGCAGCGATGGCCCATTCGCGTTTCAGGCCGAAGCAGAGCAGGGGAAATAGCAGGTAGAACACTTCTTCCACCGACAGCGACCAGTAGATATTCATCGCGTAGTTGAAATACCAGGCGTGCTGCATCAGGACGTTGTGCCAGAAGGTCAGCACTGACAGCACTGCCAGCGGCATGCTGACAGCGGGCCAGCCTGGGGCGGCGTTGTTCATGAAGGCCGGCTGGCCAAGCAGGCCGAGGATGACGATGATGGCCAGCGCCGCCAGCAGGCAAGGGAAGATGCGCGCCATGCGGAAGATGTAAAAGCGTTTGACGTCGACCTCGGCCAGGTTGCCGTAGCGCTTGATGGTGGTAGAGGTAATCAGGTAGCCGGAAATCGCGAAGAACATGGTGACGCCGTAGTTGCCGTTGAGCGTCAGCGCGCGGATCGCATCCTTGGAGAGCAGATAGTGCAGCGGGCTGTCTACCAATGAATAGGACAGCTGGTAATGCAGCAGCAGGACCAGCAGGATGGAAACCCCTCTCAGCAAATCTATTCTGAAGTTGCGGTCGGCGTGGAGCGTCATCGGTTTTTCATTTCCTGGCGATTCTGGTATGGCAGATTCTACTTTTTATTCGCGCACCGCTGCAGACAGAAATGCGCTTTTTCTTGCACGGATCAATTCACCCCTGCCGCCGCGGGCAGCAAATGCAGCTGCGCGTGTTGCAGCAGCATGATGGTTTTGCCGTCGGCGATTTCACCGCTGGCGATCATCTGCAGCGCACGCTCCAGCGTCAGTTCCAGCACCTGGATATCTTCGCCTTCGTCCTGCAGGCCGCCGCCGTCGCCGATGCGCGCATCCGGCGTATATTCGGCGACGAAGAAATACAATTTTTCCGTCACCGATCCCGGACTCATGAAGGCTTCGAACACTTTGCGCACCGCGCCCACGCGGTAACCGGTTTCTTCTTCAACTTCGGCCCTGATGCGCTGTTCCGGGCTGGCCTGGTCGAGCAGGCCGGCGGCGGCCTCGATCAGGAAGCCGTCATGGCCATTGCCGAAGGTGGGGAAGCGGAACTGGCGGATCAGGATGACACTGCGGCGCTCGCGGTTGTACAGCAAGATGGTGGCGCCATTGCCGCGGTCATAGGTTTCGCGCGTCAGGGTTTGCCAGCTGCCGTCGCCGCGGCGATAGTCGAAGGTGGTCTTTTTCAGCAGATACCAGTCGTCTGACAAAACTTCAACCTTGCGGATCTTGACCCTGTCGTCGTGCATTTAGTGCTCCTGAGTTGTGCGGTGGACTTGTGTGCATCGAATTTATCATGCAATATCGTGAAATATCAAGAAAAAACGTGCAAATAAAATCATGCTTACTCTGCAACGCAAACAGTATTTGCTGGAAATATTGGAGCGCGACGGCCAGATCGTCGCCAAAACATTGAGCGAACAGCTCGGCCTGTCGGAGGACACCATCCGGCGTGACCTGCGCCAGCTGGCGCAAGAAGGTTTGCTGCAACGGGTGCACGGCGGCGCCTTGCCGGCGTCGCCGGCGCTGGCCGGTTTCACCGAACGGCAACAGATCTCGGCCGACGCCAAGCCCGCCATCGGCCGCGCTGCGGCAGCCATGATCCAGCCTGGCCAGGTGGTGTTTATCGATGGCGGCACTACGGCCCTGCAACTGGTGCGCCAGCTGGCGCCGACGCTGCGGGCGACGGTGGTGACGCATAGCCCGTCCATCGCCATTGAGCTGGTGTCGCATCCGCATATTGAAGTGATCATGATCGGCGGCCACCTGTTCAAGCATTCGATCGTGGCGGTTGGCGCGGCGGCGCTGGAAGCGATCGGACGGATTCGCGCAGACCTGTATTTCATGGGAGTGTGCAGCTTGCATCCCGAGGCCGGCATCAGCACCGGCGATTTTGAAGAAGCCGGCGTCAAGCGCGCGCTGAGCGACGCAGCCGCCAGGACCGTGGTGCTGGCCTCGCCGGAGAAGCTGGATACGGCGTCACCGTTCCAGATCGCGCCGTTGAGCCAGGTCAGCGACATCGTTGTCAATGCCGGTGTGGCGGAGGTCTTGATAGCACCTTATCGCAAGATGGGGATAGCGGTCACGCTGGCTTAGTCCATGTTGATATCTGGGTATAATTCAGCCTGCACATTGGAGGATTTTCGATATGAACAACTGATACTGCCATGCCCAGCATGGCCTTGACCGGCCCGTACTTCCGGGACGCCAGCCTAACTGACAGGAGTATCAACCATGCCGAATTCCGTTCCATTCAATCTGCTCGCCCACAACGCTGCCGCGTGGGACCGGCAAGCCTTATCTGACAGTCCATGGTCACAGCCGGTGAGCAGCGACATCATCGCCGCCGCCCGTCAGGGACAATGGCAAATCCATCTGACGCCGAGTTCCTTGCCAACTGCCTGGCTGGGCGACGTGCGCGGCAAGAAAGTCTTGTGCCTGGCTGCCGCCGGCGGCCAGCAGGCGCCTGTGCTGGCGGCGGCCGGCGCCGAGGTGACAGTGTTTGACTTGTCGCCAGAGCAGTTGGCAAAGGACGCCACGGTGGCCCGCCGCGATGGCTTGCCGCTGCATATCGTGCAAGGCGACATGCGGGATCTGTCGCTGTTTGCCGATGCCAGCTTTGATCTGGTTTTTCATCCTGTATCTAACCAGTACGTTCCCGATATCCAGCCGGTATGGAAGGAATGTTTTCGTGTGTTGCGTCCAGGTGGCGCATTGCTGGCCAGCTTTTTCAATCCGGCTGTCTTTATCGCAGACAGGGATCCGTCGTATGCGGCGCAAGGCATGATCAAGCCGCGTTTCCAGGTTCCTTATTCGGATCTGGAAGACTTGGGCAGCGCCGAACTGGCGGCCAAACGAGAGGAGCGGGGGGCCATGATCTTCGGCCATAGCCTGGCGAGCCAGATCGGCGGCCAGCTTGCTGCCGGATTCGTGCTGGCGGGGTTCCTAGAGGAGATGCAGCCTAATCCGCGCTTTGAAATCGAAAAGTTCATGCCTAGTTTCATGGCTACCAGAAGCGTGAAGCTTTAGCTCTGCGCTATGATCGTGCCTAGCCATTTCGATCAATCCTGATACCTGCCCATGCAACACACCAATCCGCCAGACCTGCCGCACGAGCTTGTTTGCCTGCGCCCGTTGAGCAGGGCCGACCTGCCCGCGTGGTATGCCTACCTGACCATGCCGCATGTGCTGGAACATACCAGCTGGCAGCTGCATTCCATCGATGATCTGCAGCAGAAATTCGACGGACTGGAATCTACGGACCCAGCTTCGGAGCTGCGTTTCGCTATCGTCTTGCGCAGTTCCGGCGAGCTGGTCGGCAGCATTGGTTTTCACAGTCTGTCGCAGCCGAATAAAACCGCCGAAATCGCCTATGACCTGGCGCCCGGCGTCTGGGGCATGGGGATTGCGCCGTCTGCCTGTGCGGCCATGACGGACTGGGCTTTCGACCGCCTTGGCGTGGTGCGGATCCAGGCCACTGCGCTGGACTCCAATACGCGCACGTTGCGGGTCCTGGAAAAATGCGGCTTCCAGCGCGAAGGTTTGCTGCGCAATTTCAGGATGGTGCGCGGTGAACCCAGGAATTTCTGGATCTACGCGCGTCTCAACCCCGGCCAGCCTTGACCGGCCTCAAGCCGGCTTGACCACGCCGGATTCGGCCAGGCCAGCCTCGGAGCGGTCGCCCAGCAGGTAGCGCGGGCCGCTGCCGCGCCGCTGCGCCGTATCCTCCGGATTGTAGAGCGCGCACTTCTTGAGCGACAGGCAGCCGCAGCCTATGCATGAGGTGAGCTGGTCGCGCAGCGCCGTCAAGGTGTCTATGCGCTGCTGCAGCAGTGGCTGCCATGAGCGCGACAGACGCTCCCAATCCTGCTTGGTCGGGGTGCGCTGCAAGGGCAGGGTAGACAGGGCCAGCTTGATCTCGTCCAGGCTCAGGCCTACCGTCTGAGCGACGCGGATAAAGGCGACCCGGCGCAACACGTCGCGGGAGAACTGCCGCTGCCTGCCGGCTTCGCGCTTGCTGCTGATCAGGCCCTGTTCTTCATAAAAGCGCAGTGCGCTGGCGGCGACGCCGGAGCGCTTGGCCAGCTCGCCGATGGTGATCAATTGATCGCTCACAATGTTCCTTGAAATCCATGTTGACTTCAAGTTTACTTGAACTTTCATAATTTGGTGTGATATCAACTTCGGAGCGACGCAATGAGCGAACTGATCCAAGACCTTACACTACAGCAGCTGCTCGACGCCAACGGCCGTTTTGCGTTGAACGGCAAAGGCACCACCAACCATTGCCCGATGGCGTTATGCGCGCTTGCTGCCATGGGCGCGCCGCCGGCACGCCTGCATGAATTCTTCTTGCAATGGGAGCAGCGTTTTGCGCTGCCGGAAGCGCCGCCGGGCTTGCGCATCGCACGCGGATCTTGGGCCGCGCATATCAGCCAGGTTGAGGCATTCTCGGCACTGCGCCTGTGTTTTCAGGAATGGATGATGGAAGAAGGGCCAGATGCGGTAATTGCGCAGGTCTTCAGCCGGCTGCCGTTTGCGCCGGCCAGCGGCGCATTTCATGCGGTGATCCGGCTTGCCTATGGGTTGGAGGCGATGCATGACGGCGAAATCGCCGCCGGCTTGGCTGCGCTGGTCAGCGGCAATCTGCCGATCGAGATTGATATCGAGGAGCATGGTGTAGCGGCGTCCGTCGGCGCTGGCCTTGCCACTTTGTCGGAAGCCTTGCATGGCACAGTATTCAAAGGCGACATGATTACCACGCGCCTGCGCGCAGTGGCGTTGCATCCGCTGTTCCGTTCGGCGCTGCCGGCGCCGCCAAGGTTGGCGCCCCTCAACGCCAGGCTGCTGGATGACATGGCGCGCGCGGCAATCCAGCTGTATTGGCAAACCAATAATTTCACGGCGCTGCATATGGTGACCGGCTTGCACGCGGTGCGCCGCGTTTTCAGCCATCTGCCGGAACAGATTGCCGAGAGTCTGTTGCCGGATTTGTGGAAAGCTTTCTGCGCTGCCTATGTGTCGATCGGCGCGCCGCCGCAGGCTGAAGGTACTGGCCATGCCTTGGCGGACGGCGCCGATCCCTGGCTGCAGCTGTTCAGGCTGGCGCTGTCATCCGACGATGATCACGACATCAAGACTGTCTATACATGCTACTGCGAAAACCTGCGGGCGCCGTCGCTCCTGTATTCGGCCGCGGCGGCAAGAAGGGTGCGGCATCTGAGCTGACGGCTGGCGACGGATTCGTGGTAAATTTTCGGTCTTGAGCAATTGCTCTGTGCAGCTTTGGACCCGCCGCCATGATAGACGCCATACAAACAGTCGAACCGCATGACCTTGAGCAGCTGCGCCAATTCACCGAGCGGATCATCGTCGCCGAGAAAGTCACCGGCGATCCGGCCCTGCAAGCGGAACTGATCCATAACGTCCATCAGAATCTCGACTGGTGGCTGGCAAACCGTGAGCATTGCTGCCATCTCAAATACACGCGCGACGGCAGGATTGTCGCCGTGGTGCTGGTCAAGAATTTCTGGAACCTGTGTAGCCTGTTCGTGACGCCCGAGCTGCATCGCCAAGGTATCGGCCGTGCCTTGATCCTGGCAGCGGTCCAGCACTGCCGCGCCCTGAGCGAGAGGCCGTCGATTCGCCTTAACTCGGCGCCCAATGCAGTGGCCTTTTATGCGGCCCTGGGATTCCAGCCTGCAGAAAGCACGAGAACGCTGCCGCCAGGATTCCGTGCCATGGCCTTGCGATTGTGAATCAAGCTCGGCGGCAGCATCATGATCATGGCCGGGCGCAACCGAGGGGAGTGCTGAATTGAGTGAGAAACCGACGTCGAAGAATGCTGAAGGCGTGTTCGAGCCTTTCCATGTCAGCCGTGTGCCTTGGGTGGAATATGCGCGCGGGGAGCGTTTCGGCTTGCGTTACCAGCACCTCAGCGGTTTTGGCGGTGGCTCGCAGATTGGGGTTGCCATGGAGGTGCTAGAGCCTGGCAAGCAAGCCAACCAGTCGCACTATCACCTGCTGGAAGAGGAACACGTTTTTGTCCTGGAAGGGAATCTGATGTTGGAGCTGGGGGAGCAAGCTTACGAGCTCTCAGCCGGCCATTACGCCTGTTTTCCGGCCGGCCAGAAAGTTGGCCATGCCTTGATCAACCGTAGTGCTGCGCCATGTCGTTATCTGGTGTTCGGCAATTCGCATGCGGGTGATGTAGCGGTTTTCCCCCAGACTGGGCGGGTGGACGTGAAACTGATGAAAGAGGGCTATCGCAAATCGGCGGTCATCGAATACTGGGAAGGCGTCGATGTCGGGCCGCAGCCCGATAAAACATCTTAAAGTATCAACGTCCCCAGGTTTTCCTGATGCACCTGCCAGTGCTTAGCTTAGCACTTGGCAAAGAACATCTTGGTTTTCGCATCCTTGCGTTCCTGGTCTATCCATTCCTTGGTTTGTACCGGGCTTTGCTGCAAGCCGACATGCCCTTTGCGGGCAACCCGTTCGTCGTCCATGCGGTCCAGCTCCTGTACACGCTCTTGCAGGCGCCGGCATTCTTCGCTGGCGCCGGGTTTTGCATTGTCCAGTGAGGCGCGCGCGCCGTTGTCCTGAGCGTGCGCGATGGAAAGGCCGGCTGAAGCCAGCAGCATGGCGACGGCGAGGGATTTTTTGATTGTCATGTCTGTCCTTGAACTCTGTATCTATTAAAAAAGGGCTGCCGGCCTGGCGCTCAAGCCCTGCCGGCTATCGTAAAAATCAGCGATAGCGGTGATCGTTGCCGCGATGATGGTCGCGCCGCTGGTCATGGCGTCCGCCATGGCCGCCGCCATGCTGCCAGCCGCCGCGGTGCAGTTCCCAGCCGTTGCGGCCATGCTGCCATTGCGGGCGGTCGTAGCGATAACCGTTGCGCGCTCTTTCCCAGTGTCCGCCGGCCCAGACGTGACGCCGGCCATCCCAATTCCAGTAGCCCGGCGCCCACAGGTAGCCGACGCGCGGCGGCGGCATGCGCTCATAGCGTGGCGGTGGCGGCGGCGTGCCTATGATGATGTTGACGCCGACTTGCGCCATGGCCTGGGTAGGCAGCAAAGCAGCGGTGCTGACTGCGGCGAGCGCGAGTGCACAAAGCATACGTTTCATAGTCATTTTCTCGTGTTGTCGATTTCGGGCTAACTATACCTGCAATTGTTTAAGCGCCAAGTAATGATGCACTTAATTACATTCGGCGCTGTTGCTGTACATGCATAATTGATACGCCACACCGCGTTGACATTAAAGGAAAGCTCATGCTGCATACCTGCATTGATCATCTGGTGATCACCGCGCCCTCGTTGATGGATGGCGCGGAGTATGTGCGGCAGGCTCTCGGTGTCCGTCTTGAAGCCGGCGGCGAGCATCCGCGCATGGGCACCCACAACTGCTTGCTGAGACTTGGCGACGGCCTGTTCCTCGAAGTGATTGCCGTCAATCCGGAGGCGCCGCAGCCCGATCGGCCGCGCTGGTTCCAGCTCGACGCCCCAGGGCAGAATGTACAGCCGCGACTGGCTACCTGGGTGGCGCGGACCAACAATATTCATGCTGCCGTTGCCGCCTCGCCGCTCGCGCATGGGGACATCCAGCCCATGACACGCGGCCAGCTGCATTGGCTGATCACGATTCCGGCAGATGGCGGCCTGCCGCTGCAAGGCGCCGCACCGACGCTGATCGAATGGCAAGCCCAACCCCATCCAGCCAGCAAGCTGCTGGACCTCGGTTGTTCCTTGCTGGGCCTGGAGGCGAACCTGGAACTTGCCGCAGCGGAGCAGCTTTCCAGCATGCTCGTCCTGACCGGCTTCCATGGAGCATTTTCCGTGAATGTCGTCAGTGCGGGCTTGCCTTGCGGGCTGGTCGCGCATATCCAGACACCGACCGGGCTGTGCCGCCTGGGCCTTCCCGCAGGCGTCATCGCCGTGTAACTTTCCTTGTGTAGATTTGTCCCAATGGCAACGATTAATTTCGATGTGGAAATAATCTGTCGCCTCCGCTCCTGGATTCGGGCGGCTGCGCCTTGTCAGGATTTTGTCAGCTTCCATTCAGGTTTTTGACAGGATAGCTCTGTAGCCTGTAGCAGTCCCAGTTTGGGACCATGTGCAGAGCGCGGCGAAAACGGCTCGCAGATGTCAGGTTTTGTGCGGACTGCTGTTTGGCGGCTGATTGAAATTAACGGGTATTTACTGGCGCGGCTTCAATGTTTAAAAATTCTCTATTGCTACGGCGCCAAGCCACTGCTGTTTCAATGCTGCCGATATCGGGTCCCATGCTGGCCGGGCAGTTTCTGGCGTCTGCCGCTGTCCTGCCGGTGGAGAACGGCGATGCAGAGGCATTGAAATCCTCTGTGATCAAGACTCCCGCAGACCCCAGTCCCTGATATTTCCCGATCCGGAACGGCCGCCACGGCAGCATCGTGGACTGCACCTATTCCCGGCGCCGCCTAGCTGCCGCGCCTGCTTAAACCGGAGCCGCCGGCACAGGCCAGCCCCGGTTGCCAATAAATAGTATCCCGTCTTTGCCTGACGCCAGATGGCGGGATGACGTGAAAACCGATCTTCTAATACGAGCATCATCATGAAAAACAATCTCCTGCAGCGCCAGCCCCTTGCGATCGTCGCCGCCGGCACGCTGATTGTCGGCGTCATCGCTTTCGTCGCCTTCGGCCATCAAGGCAAGGCCGCCGCTGCTGAAGCCAGCGCCAGCATCAGCACCGGTCCCAATTTCATCCGCCAGGGCACGCGCATCACGATCCCGCAACATTCACCGCTGCGCTCGCGCGTTGTGGTGCAGGCCGTCGCATCGCTGGACGCCACACATGCGCTGGAATTGCCGGCGCAGGTAGAAGCCGATCCCGGCCGCACCATCAATATCCTGCCGCCGGTGGCCGGCAAGGTGCTGGAGCTGAAGGTCGGCCTTGGCGATCATGTGCGCAAGGGACAGCTGCTGCTGGTGATGACCTCCGGCGATTTTGCCCAGGCCACCTCCGATCTGCAAAAGGCGCGCGATACGTTGCAGCTTACCAAACGCGTGCTGGAGCGCCAACGCGGCGTGCAGCAGGCCGGCGCCGGCGCCGCCAAGGATCTGGAACAGTCCGAAAGCACTTACGTCCAGGCGCAGGCGGAATTCGCCCGTGCCGATACCCGCCTCAAATCGCTCAGCGCCGGCGGCGCCAGCGCTGCCGACAGCGGCGGCCAGCGGCTCAACCTGGTGGCGCCGAGTTCCGGCAGCATCACGGCGCTGTCGATTGGCGCCGGGCAGTCGGCCAACGATCCGAATGCGGTCCTGATGACCATCGCCAATCTGGACAATGTCTGGATCACCGCCAGCGTGCCGGAGAACATGCTGGCCTTGGTCAAGAAGGGGCAGGCAGTGAACATCAGCCTGCCAGCCTATCCGGGCGAAAAATTCCGCGGCAATGTGGCGTTTGTCAGCGATGTCCTGCAAGCGGACACACGGCGGGCGCTGGTGCGCATCAGCGTGCCGAACGGCGACGGCAAGTTCAAGCCCAACATGTTTGCCAATGCCGCGTTTGCTGTGGCGCAAGACGCGGCGCCGGTGGTGCCGCCGTCGGCTTTGTTGATGAACAATGAAAACACCACTGTCTTTGTCGAAGTGGCGCCGTGGACCTTCGAGCGGCGCACCATCGAGACCGGCAACCAGGAAGACGGCAGCGTGCGGATCCAGAAGGGTTTGCTGGCAGGCGAGCGGGTGGTGGTCAAGGGCGGAGTGCTGCTCAATGATTAACAAGATCGTTCGTTATTGCCTGCAAAAGCGTTACGCGGTGATCCTGGTGGTGCTGATGGTGACCCTGTTCGGCTACTACTCGTGGACGCGGATGGCTGTGGAAGCTTATCCGGAACTGTCCGACGTCACCGCCCAGGTCACCACCCAGGCGCCCGGCCTGGCCGCCGAGGAGGTCGAGCAGCAGATCACCATCCCGCTGGAACGCCAGCTGAGCGGCACGCCTGGCCTGGTGCACATGCGCTCGTCCAGCACTTTCGGCCTGTCGCTGATTACCCTGACTTTCAAGGACGGCGCCGAGGATTACTGGGAGCGCCAGCGCGTCACCGAGCGCATGACGCAGGCGGCGCTGCCGGCCGGCATCACGCCCAGCCTGGATTCGGTGACCAGCGCCGCCGGTGAAATTTACCGCTATACCCTGGAATCCGACAGCAAGAATCTGCTGGAGCTGTCCGAGATCCAGCGCTGGATCGTGATCCCGGAATTGCAGCAGGTGCCCGGCATCGCCGAAGTCGGCAATTTCGGCGGCCTGACCATGGAATACCAGCTGGAAGTCGACCAGCAGCAGTTGCAGCGCTTTGGTGTCTCGCTGTCCGATGTCACCAGCGCCATCAACAACAATAACGCCAACGCCGGCGGCAGCCGCATCACCCGCGGCGAGCAGGGCTATGTGGTGCGCGGCATCGGCCTGATGCGCAGCCTGACCGATCTCGGCAATGTGGTGGTCAAGCAGTCCAACGGCGTGCCGGTGCTGGTGCGCGATCTGGGCAAGCTGCAGTACAGCCATCAGGAGCGGCAAGGCATTCTCGGCAAGGACAATAATCCCGACACCATCGAAGGCATCGTCAAGCTGCTGAAGTATCAGAACGCGTCGGAAGTGATCAAGGACGTGCACGCCAAGGTCGAGCAGCTGCAGAAGCAGCTGGCGCCGATGGGCGTCAAGATCGTGCCCTACATCGACCGCGACGACCTGATCCAGCTGACCATCCACAAGGTTGGCCATACCGTGCTGGAGGGCATCGGCCTGGTCTGCATCGTGCTCATCCTGTTCCTCAGCAGCCCGCGCAGCGCGCTGGTGGCGGCGGTGACGATTCCGCTGGCGCTGGTGACGGTGTTCATCATGATGTACCTGACCAAGATGCCGGCCAACCTGTTTTCGCTGGGCGCGATCGATTTCGGCATCATTGTCGATGGCGCCATCGTCGTCACCGAAGCGATCCTGCGGCGGCGCGAAGCCAAGCCCGAGGCGGAGCTGACCGAGACCGACGTGCGCGACGCCACCACCGAAGTGATACGGCCGATTTTTTTCGCCACCCTGATCATCATCGTCGCCTATCTGCCGCTGTTCGCTTTTGAACGGGCGGAAGGCAAGCTGCTGTCGCCGATGGCGTTTACCGTCAGCTACGCCCTGATCGGCGCGCTGCTGTGCAGTATCGTGCTGGTGCCCGGACTGGCGTACATGGCGCTACATAAGCCGCGCCGGATTTTCCACAACAAGCCGCTGGAATGGCTCAGCGCCGGCTATCGCAAGACCTTGGGACGGCTGCTGGCCAATCCCGTCGTGTCGTATGCGCTCGGCGCGCTGGCGCTGGCCGGCGTGATCATCCTCGGTGCGGCTACCGGCCGCGAATTCATGCCCAACATGGACGAGGGCACCTTGTGGCTGCAAGTGCAGATGCCATCCGGCCTGTCGCTGGAAAAGGGCAGCGAGATGGCCAGTGAGCTGCGCCGTACCTTGCTGGAGTTTCCGGAAGTATCGTATGCCGTGACCCAGCTCGGCCGCAGCGACGACGGCACCGATCCCTGGACCCCTTCGCACATGGAAGTGCCGGTCGGGCTGAAGCCGTACAGCAGCTGGGCCAACGGCGAGACCAAGGAGCAGTTCGTGCATAAGCTGAACCAGCGCCTGGCGCAACTGCCCGGTTTCTCGGTCGGCATCAGCCAGCCGATCAGCGATGGCGTCAACGATGCTGTCGGCGGCGCCCACAGTCCTCTGGTGATCCGCGTGTATGGCGATGATTTCAAGGAGCTGCGCCACATCGGCGAGCAGATCGTTACGGTACTGAAGCAAGTCAGGGGCACGGCCGATGTCGCCATCTTCCAGGAACCGCCGGTGCCGCAGGTGGCAATCGATATCGATCGTGCCGCCGCGGCACGGCTGGGCATCAATGTTGCCGATGTCGCCGCCCTGATCCAGACCGGCATCGGCGGCGCGCCGGTGACCCAGCTGTATGTGGCGGACCGGGTGCATAACGTCACGGTGCGCTTCGCCAAGGACAGCCGCAACAGCCCGGAGGCGCTCGGCAACCTGTTGCTGACCACGGCCAGCGGCGCCCGTATTCCGATGTCGCAGGTGACCCATATACGCACCACTACCGGCGAGAGCACGATCGCGCATGAAAACACGCACCGCCAGCTGACCGTACGCCTGGATTATGCCGACCGCGACTTGCTGTCGTACTACCAGGAAGCGCAAATCCAGGTCGCGCAGAAAGTGCATTTCGATAAAGCCAGCTACCGTCTCGAATGGGCGGGCCAGTTCGAGAACCAGGAGCGTGCGCAGTCGCGTCTGGTCTTGGTGTTCGGTCTGGTGCTGGGCCTGATGGCGGTGATCTTGTACGCCGGCTTCGGCAAGCTACGGCAGGCCTTGCTGATCCTGGGGGTGGTGCCGCTGGCGGCGCTGGGCGGGCTGATCGCGCTGCGTTTCACCAACGGCACCATCAATGTCGCCACCGGGGTCGGCTTCATTGCCCTGTTCGGGGTGGCGGTGCAGAACGGCATCATCATGGTCTCCAATATCAACCGCGTGCGGCGCCAGGGCATGATCTTGCGCGACGCGGTGCTGGCAGGGGCTTTCGAGCGCTTCCGGCCGGTGCTGATGACGGCCACGGTAGCATCGGTCGGCATGCTGCCGGCGGCGCTGGCGACCGGCGTCGGCACCGATGTCCAACGTGGCCTGGCGACGGTGGTGGTGGGCGGACTGGTGGTCGCTACCATGCTGACCTTGTTCATTCTGCCGGCCTTCTATTATTCGCTGGAAAGCTGGATCGAACGCCGCCGCGGCATCAGCAAAGAACTAGACGGACGCTAAGGCGCCGGGAAAAAACGGGCAGGTAAAAATATGAATACAACGACATTGCATTGCAAGCTGCCGCTGAGAATCTCCGTGATGGTCATCGCACTGGCGCTGGCTGGTTGCGCCGCCGGGCCGGATTTCAAGCAGCCGGCTGCGCCTGAGGTCAAGGGCTACGCCAAGGAGCCGCTGCCGGCAACCACTTCGTCCGCCGCGACCACCGGCGGCACGGCCCAGCAGTTCGTTGAAGGCATGGATATTCCGGCCCAGTGGTGGACTCTGTTCAATTCGCCGGCATTGAATGCCGTCATCGAACAGGCGCTCAAGGCCAATCCGGACCTGCAGTCGGCGCAGGCCGCATTGCGCGCCGCGCAGGAGCAGGCATCCGCACAACAGGGCGCATTCCTGCCGAGCGTCAATGCCAGCCTGGCGCCGACCCGGCAAAAGCAGCCGCTGTCGGCCGGCCAGGGACCGTCGCCGTTCAACCTGCACACTGCCCAGGTCAGCGTTTCCTACACGCTCGACGCGTTTGGCGGTAACCGCCGCCAGGTCGAGGGATTGCAAGCCCAGGCCGAGCAGCAGAAATTCCTGCTGGAAGCAGCCTATCTGACGCTGACCTCGAATGTGGTCGCCGCCGCGGTGCAGGAAGCGGCTTTGCGGGCGCAGATTGCGGCGACCCAGGAAGTGCTCAAGGTGCAAGGCGAATTGCTGGTGCTGCTGCAGCGCCAGTATCAACTCGGCGACGTAGCCCAGGCTGACGTGCTGGCGCAGCAGGCCGCGCTGGCCCAGACCCAGGCCAGTTTGCCGCCCCTGCAAAAATCGCTGGCGCTGCAGCGCGACCTGCTGACAGTGCTGGCCGGGCGTTTTCCGAGTGAGGAGCTGGAGCAGAAATTCGACCTCGCCAGTCTCAGCCTGCCGCAGCAGCTGCCCGTGAGCCTGCCGTCCAGCCTGGTGCAGCAGCGTCCTGATATTCGTTCGGCGGAAGCGCAGCTGCATGCCGCCAGCGCCGCCGTCGGCGTCGCTACCGCCAACATGTTGCCGCAGATAACCCTGAGCGCGAATATCGGCAGCGCCGCCGCGCAGATGGGCGATCTGTTTACTTCGGGCACCGGTTTGTGGAGTCTGGTTGGCGGCCTGACGCAACCGCTGTTTGCCGGCGGCGCGCTGCTGCACAAAAAGCGCGCTTCGGAAGCCTTGCTGGAACAGGCTGCAGCACAGTATCAAAGCACCGTGATCCACGCCTTCCAGAATGTCGCCGACAGCCTGCGCGCCTTGCAATACGATGCCGACGCCCTGCAGGCGCAGTACCTGGCCGAACGCGCCGCCGCGCGCAGCCTGGAGATTTCGCGCAAGTCGGTGCAACTGGGCGCAGCCACGCCGCAGACCTTGTTGACCGCGCAACAAACCTATCAGCAAGCTGTGATCGCCCTGGCGCAGGCGCAGGCGGCGCGCTTTGCCGATACAGCGGCGCTGTTCCAGGCGCTGGGTGGGGGCTGGTGGAATCGCGGGGAGACCTTGGCTGCAACGGCCAAGTAATCATTGCTTGCATAGAGAAATCATCGGCGCAGATTGTCCGTTCGCGTGTGCCCGCAGCGGATGTCTGCGTTGCGCTCTCTGGCATTTCTTAAATACTTTCCAGTAGCGTTTTAAGTGCATAGCGAGTGCTAATGTGCCGGGGCAGGGCTGCATCGTCGCACCGGAATTGCCTATCTCTTTCTACCTGCATGGCAATTCAAAAATCTTCAGGTCGCTTGCATGGGCTGCCGTTGTTGCGTCACGCGCATTTGTGGGGCAGTAGGGGATTTGACGTGATGTAATTTATGGGATACAGTTGTCAGTGAAAACTATTCAAACAACGTCTGTATTTGAGCATTGGTTTGCCTCGTTGCGCGACCGCAGCGTCAAAGCGCGGATCCAAGTGCGCATTGACCGTGCTGAGCTGGGTAATTTTGGCGATTGCAAAGCTGTCGGTGAAGGTGTTTCCGAGATGCGGATTCACTTCGGCTGTGGCTACCGGGTCTACTTTATGCAACGTGGCGATGAGATAGTGATATTGCTTGCGGGTGGTGACAAGTCGGCGCAGGACAAGGACATCAATACCGCGTTGGAATTGGCGCGTCAACTTTAGGAGCGATGCATGGGAACGATCAAACTGCGTCAGTGGGATTCCGCAGAGCATCTGCAAACCGCGGCCGATATTGCTGCCTATGTCGATGCCTGCCTTGAAGAAGCGGGTGACGATCCCGCTTTCATCGCACATGCTTTGGGCAACGTTGCGCGCGCGCATGGCATGAGCCAGGTGGCGCGCGATACCGGGCTGGCGCGCGAAAGCCTGTATAAGGCGCTATCGGGCGAGGGTAATCCCGAGTTCGGAACCATTTTGAAAGTCATGAAAGCACTTGGCTTGAGACTGCACGCGAGCGTGGCATAAATGGCGCTGGCCGGCGGCAATCTGGTGGTGGGTAATGTTGCGGCAGGGCTGGGCATGGAGCGCGGCGCGGACTCTGTTTTGGTAAACACGCAACACCCTGCTTTGCGCACTTGCCATGCCGCACACATTTTCTGGTATGATCGGAAGCATCCTGTTGCCGTCGCGATTGTTGCAATTTCCGACGGCCGGCAGCAACGAATTCACCATCTGTAAGAGCGAGAAAGGCATCCCGGTTATGACACCGCGAACTACCACCACAATCTGTGAGCGACACTAGTCGAGGCCTTTTTCTACCTGCAAGATGAAAAAAGCGCGGCTGGTCCGCGTTTTTTTTCGTCCGCGTTTTTGTAAAACATTTTTGTAAATATTAGCAATTAACTTAACTTAATTCAATCCGGTGCGGCCTGGCAGGGCCGGCACTGATACGAGGCTAAAAATGATAGCAGTCAAACTTCCCGATGGTTCACAGCGTCAATTCGACGCGCCGCTGACTGTGGCGCAGGTCGCCGCCAGTATCGGCGCCGGGTTGGCCAAGGCGGCTTTGGCCGGCAAGGTCGATGGCAAGCTGGTCGATACTTCCTTCCTGATCGAGCGCGATGTCGAGCTGGCGATCGTGACCGACAAGGATGCCGACGGCCTGGAAGTAATCCGCCATTCGACAGCGCATTTGCTGGCTTATGCGGTCAAGGAACTGTTCCCTGATGCGCAGGTGACGATCGGGCCGGTGATCGAGAATGGCTTTTACTATGATTTCGCCTACAAGCGCCCGTTTACGCCGGAAGACTTGCTGGAAATCGAAAAGAAGATGGCTGAGCTGGCCAAGAAGGATGAGCCCGTCACACGCAAGGTAGTGGCGCGCGATGAGGCGATTGCCTATTTTGAATCGATCGGCGAGGCCTACAAGGCAGAACTGATCGGCTCGATTCCGCAGGACCAGGAAGTTTCGCTCTACACAGAAGGCAAGTTCACCGACTTGTGCCGCGGTCCGCACGTGCCGTCGACCGGCAAACTGAAGGTGTTCAAGCTGATGAAGCTGGCCGGCGCCTACTGGCGCGGCGATGCCAAGAATGAAATGCTGCAGCGGGTGTACGGCACTGCCTGGGCCAAGAAAGATGAGCAGGAAGCTTACCTGCATATGCTGGAAGAGGCGGAGAAGCGCGACCACCGCAAGCTGGGCCGCGCGCTTGATCTGTTCCATTTCCAGGACGAAGCGCCGGGCCTGATTTTCTGGCACGCCAAAGGCTGGACAATCTGGCAGCAGGTCGAGCAGTACATGCGCCGCGTCTATAACGACAATGGTTATCAGGAAGTCAAGGCGCCGCAGATCCTTGATCGTTCCCTGTGGGAAAAGACTGGTCACTGGGAAAACTATCGCGAGAGCATGTTCACCACCGAGTCGGAAAACCGCAGCTATGCGCTGAAGCCGATGAACTGCCCGGGCCATATCCAGATTTTCAATGCCAGCCTGCACAGCTACCGCGACCTGCCTTTGCGCTTCGGCGAATTCGGCCAGTGCCACCGCAATGAGCCATCCGGCGCCTTGCACGGCATGATGCGGGTACGCGGCTTTACCCAGGATGACGGCCATATTTTCTGTACTGAAGAACAAGTGCAGGATGAAGTTGCTGCTTTCGACAAGCTGGTGCGCAAGGTCTATCTCGATTTCGGCTTCACGGAAGTGGCGGTCAAGCTGGCCCTGCGTCCTGAAAAGCGGGTCGGCGAGGAAGAAGTCTGGGATAAGGCTGAAAACGCTTTGCGCGAAGCCATCCGTGCCTCCGGCGCCGAGTGGGAAGAATTGCCGGGCGAGGGCGCTTTCTACGGGCCGAAGATCGAGTATCACCTGAAGGATTCGATCGGCCGTTCCTGGCAGTGCGGCACCATGCAGGTCGACTTTTCGATGCCGGGCCGCCTCGGTTCGGAATATGTTACTGAAGACAACGGCCGCAAAGTACCGGTCATGCTGCATCGTGCTATTGTCGGCTCGCTGGAGCGTTTTATCGGCATGTTGATTGAAAATCACGCCGGCGCCATGCCTTTGTGGCTTGCTCCAGTGCAAGTTGTTGTTTTGAATATCTCCGACGCCCAGTCCGAATATGTGCAGAATGTTGCACAAACGCTGAAAAAACAAGGGTTTAGGGTAGAGACCGATTTGCGTAATGAGAAGATTACCTATAAAATACGGCAGCATTCTTTGCAGAAGCCGCCTTATATACTGGTTGTCGGTGATAAAGAGCGTGATGCAAACACAGTGGCCGTGCGAGCGCGGGGCAATGTCGATCTGGGTGTGATGCCTATCGACGTACTGGTGGAGCGCCTCAAGAACGAGGTCGAGACCAAAGCCTGAACGGGGTGACCCAAGCGCAAGAGCACGGCTTAATTATTTGATTTTTAAAGGAAACTGCAATAGCTACGGACAAGTCACATCGCATCAACGGCGAAATTACGGCGCCAGAATTGCGCTTATCCGGTGTCGAGAACGAAGCACTCGGTATCGTCAGTCTGGCTGAGGCCTTCCGCTTGGCGGAAGAGGCGAACGTTGACCTGGTGGAAATCGCACCGACAGCGCAGCCACCGGTAGCCCGTTTGATGGACTACGGCAAGTTCAAGTACCAGGAACAGAAGAAGGCGCACGAGGCCAAGTTGAAGCAGAAGGTCATCCTGGTGAAGGAAGTCAAATTCCGCCCAGGTACCGATGATGGTGATTACAACATCAAGCTGCGCAACCTGACCCGCTTCCTGGACGAAGACGGCGACAAGGTCAAGATCACGCTGCGTTTCCGCGGCCGTGAAATGGCCCACCAAGACATCGGCATGCGCATGCTGGAACGTCTGAAGGCAGACCTGGAGCCGTACGGACAGGTCGAGCAGTGGCCGAAGATGGAAGGGCGTCAGATGATCATGATCATTGGCCCTAAGAAGAAGAAATAACAAGCTAACGGATTGCGGGGCAGAGTTTAAGAGTCGCCGAAGCGCGGCGAATTATTCTGTCCTCAACTGATTAAGATTTTAGGTGTAGGGACGAACAATCGTTCTGTCACCGAAAAAGCAGCAGGCTAGATCCTGCTGCGAAATCCAGCTGTGGCAGTCGGGCAGTTGGGTTTAAACAAGTGAGAGCAGGCATCCAAGCGTAACGATATTGTTGCCACCTGCAATCATGTTAAAAAAAGGAGCTGTCCCTAGAGGACAGATAGTGTCATGCCTAAAATGAAAACGAAGAGCAGCGCCAAAAAGCGCTTCCGCGTCCGTCCGGGTGGTACTGTTAAGCGCGGCCAAGCGTTTAAACGTCACATCTTGACCAAGAAAACCACCAAAAACAAACGTCAATTGCGCGGTTCCGTTGGGGTCAATGACCACAACATGGTATCCGTTTCGCGCATGTTGCCGAACGCTTAACCTCATACTAAGGAGTTATTATGCCTAGAGTAAAACGTGGGGTTACAGCTCGTGCCCGTCATAAAAAAGTTCTTAACCTTGCCAAGGGTTACCGCGGTCGCCGCAGTAAAGTCTACCGTGTAGCCAAGCAAGCAGTCATGCGCGCTGGTCAATACGCATACCGTGACCGCCGCAACAAGAAGCGCGTATTCCGTGCATTGTGGATCGCCCGTATCAACGCCGCTTCCCGTGAGCATGGCATGACATACAGCGTATTCATGAACGGTCTGAAGCGTGCTTCGATCGAACTGGACCGTAAGGTTCTGGCTGATATGGCAGTGATGGACAAGCCAGCGTTTGCTGCGATTGTCAATCAAGTCAAGGCCAACATCGCTGCGTAAGTTTCTTATGTAGTTTTGCCAATGCCGCGCGGTTCTGCGGCGTGGCAATCCCGAGCGGGGCAGAGGTCAACACCTTATGCCCCGTTTGTGTTTTTAACCGCCACTTTTCGTGTTTGCGGAAGAGCTCAAGAGTCGCCTGGCTTGTCCTGTGGCGTATTGCTCTGTCCCTGACTGGATAGATGGGTGTATTTCGGCTTCAATGGAGCAGGAAAAAACTGCATGAACTCCCTAGAACAATTAGTAACGCAAGCCCAGGCTGATTTCATCGCCGCCGTCGACGCTGCCGCGCTGGAAAACGCGAAAGCCAAATATCTCGGCAAGACCGGCCAGATCACCGAGCAGATGAAGGGGCTGGGCAAGCTGGCGCCGGACGAGCGCAAAGTCCAGGGCGCCGTCATCAATACCGCCAAAGAGCAGATCGAAGCCGCGCTGACCGCGCGCCGTGATGCCTTGGCCAATGCGCAGATGCAAGAGCGCCTGAATGCAGAAGCGATCGATGTCACCTTGCCGGGCCGTGGCCGTGGCGTCGGCGGCATCCATCCGGTGATGCGTTCCTGGCAGCGTATCGAAGAAATTTTCCGTTCGATCGGTTTCGATGTGGCCGACGGCCCTGAAATCGAAACTGACTGGACCAATTTTACCGCCTTGAACAGCCCGGAAAACCATCCGGCGCGTTCGATGCAGGACACCTTCTACATCGAAGGCAACGACACCGAAGGCAAGCCGCTGCTGCTGCGCACTCACACCAGCCCGATGCAGGTGCGCTATGCGCGCATGAACAAGCCGCCGATCAAGGTCATCGCCCCCGGCCGCACCTACCGTGTCGACAGCGACGCCACCCATTCGCCGATGTTTCATCAGGTCGAAGGATTGTGGATTGCCGAAGACATCAGCTTCGCCGACCTCAAAGGTGTCTACCTGAATTTCGTCAAGGCTTTCTTTGAAACCGACGATCTGCAAGTGCGTTTCCGTCCCTCCTATTTCCCGTTCACCGAGCCTTCGGCCGAGATCGACATTGCCTTCGGCAGCGGTCCGCTGAAAGGGCGCTGGCTGGAAGTCTCTGGCGCCGGCCAGGTGCATCCTAACGTGGTGCGCAACATGGGCCTGGATCCGGAACAGTTCATCGGTTTCGCGTTCGGGTCCGGCATCGAGCGTTTGACCATGCTGCGTTATGGCATCAACGATCTGCGCCTGTTCTACGAAGGCGATCTGCGTTTCTTGAAGCAATTTAACTAAAATTATCGCCGTTCAGCGCTAACCGGAGCATCGAGTCCGTCATCCCCGCGAACGCGGGGATCCAGGTTACTGATTAAAATGGATTCCCGCGTGCGCGGGAATGACGTACAAGGTGTGGTTCTCTGCAGGTGCTGAATGGTCACCTAAAATCCTGATACAGGTTTTTGAAGGTTTTACCTATGCAATTCTCTGAAAGCTGGCTGCGTTCCATGGTCGATCCGAAGATGACTTCGGACGAATTGTCCCACCTGCTGACCATGTCCGGTCTCGAAGTGGAAGAGGTCGAGCCGGTCGCGCCGCCCTTTACCAATATCGTGGTGGGCCTGGTGGTCGAGACCGCCAAGCATCCGAATGCTGATCGCCTGAATGTCTGCCAGGTCGACGTCGGCACCGGCACCATGCTCAACATCGTCTGCGGCGCGCCGAACGTGCGCCCGGGTCTCAAGGTGCCGTGCGCCATGGTCGGTGCCATCCTGCCGCCGGGCGCCGATGGCAAGCCGTTCGAGATCAAGCTGGGCCAGTTGCGCGGCGTCGAGTCGCAAGGCATGCTGTGCTCCGCGCGCGAACTGAAGCTGTCGGAAGAGCACGGCGGCTTGCTGGAACTGCCGGACGATGCGCCGGTCGGCCAGAATTTCCGCGACTATTTCGAACTCAACGACCTCAAGTTCACCATCAAGCTGACGCCGAACAAGGCGGATTGCCTGTCGGTGCTGGGCGTGGCGCGCGAAGTGTCGGCTCTGACCGGCACCCCGCTGAAACAACCGCAGTACAAGACTGTCGCTGCGACGATTACCGAAACCTTGCCGGTCAAGATTTCCGCGCCTGATTTATGTGGCCGTTTCTCCGGCCGCGTAATCCGCGGCCTCAACGCCAAGGCGCCGACGCCGCAATGGATGAAGCAGCGTCTGGAGCGCAGCGGCCAGCGGCCGATCTCGGCGCTGGTGGACATCTCCAACTACGTGATGCTGGAGCTGGGCCGTCCTAGCCACGTATTCGATCTCGACAAGATCCACGGCGGCCTCGATGTACGCTGGGGCAAGGCGGGCGAATCGCTCAAACTGTTGAACGGCAATACCGTCAGCGTTGACGATTGGATCGGCGTGATCGCCGATGATCAGCAGATCGAATCGCTGGCCGGTATCATGGGCGGCGACGCCACCGCAGTGTCGCTGGAAACGCAAAACATTTATCTGGAAGCCGCCTTCTGGTGGCCGCAAGCAATCCAGGGCCGCGCTCGCCGCTTCAATTTCTCAACCGATGCCGGCCATCGCTTCGAGCGCGGCGTCGATTTTGCCACCACGGTGGAGCATATCGAGCGCATCACGGCTTTGCTGGTCGAAATCTGCGGCACGCCTGCCACCCAGATCGGTCCGATTGACGACCAGAGTGTCAACCTGCCTAAGCGCGATCCGGTCAAGGTACGTACGTCGCGTGCGATCCGTGTCATCGGCGTGCCTTTGTCGGATAGCCAGATCGCCGACATCTTCACTCGCCTGGGCCTGGCCTTCACGCAAGAGAACGGCGTGTTTTCGGTGACGCCGCCGTCCTACCGTTTCGATATCGAGATCGAAGAAGACCTGATCGAAGAAATCGCCCGCGTCTACGGCTTTGAAAACATCCCGGCCTTGCCGCCGGTGGCGCCGAACGCGATGTACATCGCGCCGGAAAGCCAGCGCTCGCTGTTCACCTCGCGGCGCCAGCTGGCCGACCTGGATTACCAGGAAGTGATCAATTTCAGCTTCGTCGAAGCAGCCTGGGAAGCTGATTTCGCCGGCAACCTGGCGCCGATCAAGGTGCTCAACCCGATCGCCAGCCAGATGGGCGTGATGCGCTCGACCCTGGTCGGCAGCCTGGTCGCCAACGTCAAATACAATCTGAACCGCAAATTGAACCGTGTGCGGATTTTTGAAACCGGCGCGGTCTACATGCGTGACCAGCAGGTCGAGAACGGCCCGCTGGCGGTTGCCGGATATGCTCAGCCGAAGCGGATCGCCGTCCTGGCTTACGGCCCGCAAGCCGACGAGCAATGGGGTCAGGCTGGCCGCAACGTCGATTTCTTCGATGTCAAAGCCGATTTGGAAGCGCTGTTCGCGCCACTGGTTTTGCGTTTCGCTAAAATCGAACATCCGGCGCTGCATCCGGGTCGTTCGGCGCAGGTGCTGCTGGGCGATCAAGCGATCGGCTTCATCGGTGAGCTGCATCCACGTCTGCAGCAGAAGTATGAGCTGCCGCTGGCGCCGGTTCTGTTTGAAGTCGACGGCCTGGCGTTGCAGCAACGGCAAGTGCCGGCCTACGTCGAAATTTCGAAATTTCCGGCCGTGGTGCGCGATCTTGCCGTGGTGGTAAAACAAGCGGTTTACGCCCAGGATCTGATGGACGTTTTTGCTGCTGAGCAGCAAGGAAATCCAGCCTGCCGAATTCTGCAAGCCATTGTTTTATTTGATGAATATCATGGCAAAGGATTGGAAAATGACGAAAAAAGTCTTGCTTTCCGGTTTACCTTGCAAGATACTGAAAACACCCTCCAAGATGACACCGTAGAAGCCGCCATGTCTGCTTTGATCGCTGCTGTCAGCAAGGTGCCAACAGCAAAATTACGGACTTGATTTCTCTTCAATCCACGTAATTTAATGATAAAACCTGCGGTAAAAGCCGGATGCCTGCGCGCAAGCGCCGCTCCGGCGGCAGCAATCCAGAAGACAGGGGCGTAACAACAGAATGAACAATATGCAGACAGTAGAATTTGAATCCGTTCTGGACGCCGACCTGAACCGGGCGATGCGCGAAGCGCAAGCCCGTTCGCAGGCAGAAAAGAATTTACCGACACTGACCAAGGCGGAACTGGCTGAACTTTTGTTTGAACAGGTTGGTCTCAACAAGCGTGAAGCCAAAGACATGGTGGAAACGTTTTTCGATGAAATCCGCGATGCGCTGGAGCGTGGCGAGTCGGTGAAGCTGTCCGGCTTCGGCAATTTCCAGCTGCGCGACAAGCCGCAGCGTCCGGGCCGCAATCCGAAAACCGGGGAAGAGATTCCTATCACTGCGCGCCGCGTGGTGACTTTCCACGCTAGCCAGAAACTCAAGGGCATGGTTGAAGCCGCAAGCCTGCAACCCATCCAGCCTATTCAACAGTTTGCCGCCGCCCTGCCAGCTAATTCATGAACGATCGCATTAGTAAAACCGAGCTTGTCGTATTGCCGCCGATTCCGGCCAAGCGCTATTTCACCATCGGCGAAGTGAGCGACCTGTGCGGCGTCAAGCCGCATGTGCTGCGCTATTGGGAGCAGGAATTCACCCAGCTCAAGCCGGTCAAGCGGCGTGGCAACCGCCGTTATTATCAGCATCACGAAGTGCTGCTGATCCGCCGCATCCGCGAGCTGCTGTATGAACATGGCTTTACCATCAGCGGCGCGCGCAACAAGCTCGACGGCCGCCTGGGCGCTGCCGCGGAAGCCGAGCAGGCCGAAGCCAAGCAGAACGAGATAAGCCTGGTCGAGGTGCGTCACGAACTCGAACAGATACTGGCGCTGCTGATACCCAAAACCGAGCCAGTCGTAGAATAACTACTGAACATGGAGGGGAGAGAAATCTCTCCTTTTTTGTATTTGGACTAATGCCTTTCTTTGCAATTTAACCGTTTTATCTAATTAGTTGGGGACAGAGGCGCGCGGCGAGCGTAATTCATCGCGCTGCGGTGACTCATAAACACTCGCCGTGCGCCTCTGTCCCGCAAGAATGACACTTATGCTCAGCGACCCACGTTTTCCCAATCTCTTCATCCTCAATCACCCGCTGATCCAGCACAAGCTGACCCACATGCGGAGCAAGGAGACCTCGACCCGTACTTTCCGCCAGCTGTTGCGGGAAATTACGCTGTTGATGGGCTATGAAATCACGCGCGACCTGCCGCTGACGACGCAACTGATCGAGACGCCGATGCAGAGCATGGAGGCGCCGGTGATCGCCGGGCGCAAGCTGGCGGTGGTGCCGGTGCTGCGCGCGGGGATCGGCATGAGCGACGGTTTGCTGGACCTGGTGCCGTCGGCGCGGGTGGGGCATATCGGGGTGTATCGCGATCCGGATACGCACCAGCCGGTGGAGTACCTGGTGCGTTTGCCGGATTTGGCGGAGCGTATCTTCATTGTCTGCGATCCGATGGTGGCGACTGGTAACTCGGCGGTGCATGCGGTGGATGTGCTGAAGAAGCGTGGCGTGACCGACGAGCAGATCATCTTCCTGGCGCTGGTGGCGGCGCCTGAAGGCGTGCAGGTGTTCCAGGATGCGCATCCCGGCGTGAAACTGTATGTGGCAGGCCTGGATTCTCACCTGGATGCACACGCCTACATCGTGCCAGGCCTCGGCGACGCCGGCGACCGCATATTCGGTACCAAATAAACCGCAGCAGCAGTCAAATGGGGTCGGAGTTTTTTTCGCGTTCTTTGCGAAAATTACTCCGACCCCATTTGACGGACCACGGAGTACATCCCGTAGCGCTCAATATCTTCCTGCTACAACCTTAAGCCAGCATTTTCAACACCAGCTCCGCCACCGCAACCGAAGAAGCCGGATTCTGCCCTGTGATCAGATTCCCATCTGCCACCGCATAACTGCCCCAATCCGCGCCCTTGCTGTAATCACCGCCAAGGCGCTTCAGTTCGGCTTCCACCAGGAAAGGCACGATATCGGTCAACTGCACGGCAGCTTCTTCGCTATCCGAAAAACCGGTAACCTTTTTACCCTTGACCAGCGGCGTGCCGTCGGCAGCCTCCACATGGCGCAGCACACCCGGCGCATGGCAGACCGCGGAGACCGGCTTGCCGGCGGCGTACATGGAAGCGATCAGCGCGATCGAATCCTTGTCTTCCGCCAGGTCCCACAGAGGGCCGTGGCCGCCCGGATAAAATACGGCGTCATAATCTTTCGCCTGAACCGAAGGCAGCTTGATGGTCGAAGCCAGGGCGGCTTGCGCTGCACTGTCCTTGCGGAAGCGTTCTGTGGCTTCGGTCTGGGCGTCGGGTTCATCGCTTTTCGGATCCAGCGGCGGCTGGCCGCCGAGCGGCGAGGCCAGGGTCAGCTTGGCGCCGGCGTCCAGGAAGGCGTAGTAGGGGGCGGCGAATTCCTCCAGCCAGAAGCCGGTTTTCTTACCCGTGTCGCCCAGTTTGTCGTGCGAGGTCAGTACCCTTAATATGTTCATGTGAATTCCTTTTGATGTAGCGATAGTCGGAGCGCTTATTCGTCGCCGGTGCGTATCACCAGCTTGCCGAAGTTCTTGCCTTCCAGCAGACCCATGAACGCTTGCGGCGCATTTTCCAGGCCGTCGACGATGTCTTCGCGGTATTTCATCTTGCCGGCAGCGATCCAGCCGCTCATCTCCTTGAAGAATTCCGGATAGCGGTGACCGTAGTCGTCAAAGATGATGAAGCCTTGCATCTTGATGCGGCGGGTCAGCAGGCGGCGCATCAGTGACGGCAGGTGATCCGGGCCCTCCGGCTTACCGGTGGCGTTGTAGCTGGCGATCATGCCGCACAAGGGCACCCGGGCTTTCGCGTTCAGCAAGGGCAGCACGGCCTGGAACACGGCACCGCCGACATTTTCAAAATACACATCGATACCCTTGTCGCAGGCCGCAGCCAGCTGTTGCGGGAAATCCGCTGCGCGGTGGTCGATGCAGGCGTCGAAGCCCAATTCTTCTACGGCATACTTGCACTTGTCGGCGCCGCCGGCAATGCCGACCACGCGGCAGCCCTTAAGCTTGGCGATCTGCCCGACCACCGAGCCGACCGCGCCGGTGGCGGCAGCCACAACCACCGTTTCGCCAGCTTGCGGCTGGCCGATGTCGAGCAAGCCCATGTAGGCGGTGAAGCCGGGCATGCCGAGCAGGCCCAGCGCATACGATGGCTTGCCCAGCTTCGGATCCAGCTTGGTCAAGCCTTTGCCGTCGGACAGCGCATAGTCTTGCCAGCCGCTGTAGCTCAGCACCAGGTCGCCCGCTTTGTAGGCAGGATTTTCCGAGGCTTCAACCCGTGCCACCGTACCGCCGACCATCACCTCGCCGACTTCCACCGGCGCAGCATAGGAAGGCGCATCGCTCATGCGGCCGCGCATGTACGGATCGAGCGAGAGATAGACGGTACGCAGCAATACCTGGCCCGCGGCGGGTACCGGCAGCGGGCTCTGATCCAGCTTGAAATTCTCGGCAGTCGGTGCGCCATGCGGGCGCGAGGCCAGCAAGATGCGGCGGTTGACGGTTTTGCTTTGTGACATGTTCGCTACTCCTTGGGTGGAATGAGTGCCGGCGCTGCTTTGCCGGCGTGGGCGGAATCAGTTTTACAGTGCCGCTTCGAGGATCTTGCGGCTGACTGCGAGGGTGTGGTCCTGGTGCTCACCGAGTCGGGTCATGCCATGTTGTTCGAGTTGCACCAGCACCGTTTCGACCGCAGGCTGGCCCAATTCATAATCCGACAAGCGGGTCTTGATGCCCATGCTTTCAAAGAATGCGCGGGTGCGTTCAATGGCGAGGTCGATACGGGCATCTTCGCTGCCTTCGGTAATCTGCCAGACGCGCTCGGCGTATTGCAGCAGTTTGGCATGTTTGCTATGGCGGCGCACGGTCAGCAAGGACGGCAGCACGATCGCCAGGGTGCGGGCATGGTCGATATCGTATTGCGCGGTCAGTTCATGGCCGAGCATGTGGGTAGCCCAGTCTTGCGGCACGCCGGCGCCGATCAAGCCGTTGAGCGCCAGCGTCGCTACCCACATCAGGTTGGCGCGAGCGTCGTAGTCATTTGGCTCGGCCAGCACTTTCGGCCCGGTTTCGATCAGGCTCAGCAGCAAGCCTTCGGCGAAGCGGTCTTGCACCTGGCCTTGCACCGGATACGTCAGGTATTGCTCGACGGTGTGCACGAAGGCATCCACCACGCCGTTGGCGATCTGCCGCGGCGGCAGGGTGAAGGTTTTGGTCGGATCGAGAATCGAGAATTGCGGAAACACCAGCGGGCTGTGGAAGGCTAGCTTGGCCTGTATCGATTTGCGGGTGACGACGCCGCCGTTGTTCATTTCCGAGCCGGTCGCCGGCAAGGTCAGCACGCTGCCGAAGGGCAGGGCGCTGGTGATGTTGGCGCCGCGCTTGACGGCGATGTCCCACGCTTCG
The DNA here is from genome assembly GCF_001584185.1 of Collimonas pratensis. Lineage (GTDB taxonomy): Bacteria > Pseudomonadota > Gammaproteobacteria > Burkholderiales > Burkholderiaceae_D > Collimonas > Collimonas pratensis. The sequence continues at coordinate 2,011,189 of NZ_CP013234.1, forward strand.
CCTTCGAAATGCGCAGCGGCGGCGACAAACTTGGTGCCGTCGATGACCGAGCCGCCGCCGACCGCCAGCAGGAAATCGATCTTTTGCGCGCGCACCTGCTCGACAGCCTGCATCAGCGTTTCATAACTCGGATTCGGTTCGATGCCGGCGAACTCATGGACTTCACGCTCGCCGAGCGCTGCCTTGACTTCGGCCAGAGTGCCGGTTTTCTGCGCGCTGGCGCCGCCGTACAGGATCAGTACACGGGCCTTGGCAGGCACCAGCTGAGACAGCTTGGCGATGGTGTCGCGGCCGAAGACGATCTTGGTGGGATTGTAGAATTCAAAATTCAGCATGGGGATTTCCTTTGGCAAATAAGTCGCTCAAACAAGGCGAGCGGCAAAAAAACGGATGCGCCTGCGAGATGCAAGCGCGTGTGTGATGTGTGGATTGTTCAGGGCGACGCCAGTACGCTGAGGCTGATCTCCATGGCGTTTTCGAGCGGACCGCGGTCACGCTGCAGCTTGGCCAGCAGACTGGCGCCCAACCATAGCTGATAGAGCATCTGTGCGGTTTTCTGGGGTTCCAGGCTGAGCTGCAGGGAACCGTCGGCGATGCCTTCAGCGATGCAGTCGGCGATCCGGGCCATCACTTGCTGTGTGCCTGCGCACAGGACCAGGCGCATGTCGTCCGACAGATCGGCCACTTCCGCACTGAGCTTGACTACCAGGCACTTGTCCATGGCTTCGCCGCCGGCTTGGGTCTCGCGCCAGTTGCTCCAATAGCGCAGCAAGCGCTCGCGTGCCGGCCCGGCGCCGGTCTGCAAGACCTGGTTGAGCGCCTGCAGATAATCTTCTACATATTGTTCCATCAGCGCCCGGCCGTATTGCTCCTTCGAGCCGAAGTAGTGATAGAAGGAGCCCTTGGGTATCGCCGCCGCACTCAGGATCTCGCTCAGCCCGACTCCGGAGAAGCCTTTGACTGCAATGATTTTCTGTCCGGCGTCGAGGATATGGCGCTTGGTGGTGTCGTAAGAGGTTCGCATGATGGAGCTATTCTACATTAAAATTAGACCGGTCGTCTAATTCAATCAAAACTGATAATTTTTAACCAAATTTGGGCAGAATCCGGCCGATTCGATACTTTAAAGTTATCCAGTCATGCTTTACCGATGACTATTCATGTTTACGCATATCCGTTATGCTGGTGGGGTTGATTATGCAATTTTCATATCTATCCGAAAGTTGACAGTTCCCCACCTTTTTTAGCGGCGCCCATGACATCCCGTACCAACCACCATCTTGATACCTACCTGCTGCGTGTGCTGCACACCTTGCTGGTGGAAAAAAGTGTCTCGCGCACCGCCATCAAGCTGGGGCAGTCGCAGCCGACCATCAGCAACACGCTCAAGCGTTTGCGCGAGCTGACCGGCGACGCCATCCTGGTGCGCGGCAAGACTGGCATGGTGCCGACGGAACGGGGGCAGGAGCTGCTGGCGCTGGCCAAGCAAGGCCTGGAAGTGATCGAAAGAATTGCGGCGCCGGTGGCCGCCTTTGAAGCCGACAGCACCTCGCGAGTGTTCCATATCGGTACGCCGGATTACCTGAACATGCTGCTGATCCCGTCCATCATCGAGCAGCTGCGCAAGCGCGCGCCGGGCGCCAGCCTGATGGTGCATGCGCTGGACGCCAACCTGGACTACGCCAGCGCGCTGGAAACCGGCCGCTTCGACATGGTGATCGGCAACTGGCCGGATCCGCCCGAGCACCTGCACCTGGCGCAATTGTTCGACGACGACGTGGTGTGCATGATGCACCGCGACCATCCGGTCGCGAAGAAGGGCCTGACCCTCAAGTATTACCTGGAAATGCCGCACCTGGCGCCGACCCCGTATATAGAAGGGCACCGCAGCGGCATCGACGCCGCGCTGGCCGAACAGGGTCTGAAGCGCAACGTGCAGGTGACGATTCCGTACTTCGCGCTGGTGCCGCACGTGCTGTCGAAATCCGATCTGATTTTCACTACCGGCCGCCAGTTCGCCGAGCACATCATCGAAGACTGGCCGATCGGCATGTTTACCCTGCCGTTCGACATGCCGAAGATGCGTTTCTACATGCTGTGGCATGCGCGTTCGCATGTGGCGCCGGACGTGGTCTGGCTGCGGCGGCTGATCGCCGAAGTGGCCGCCGGCCTAGGCAAGACGCCGGCCAAGCAAGCGGTGCAGCAGATGTAGGGTGTGCACATCGTGCCCACGCGTTACGGCGATATCCAGAGAGCGAGCCCATCCGGCACCGAAGTAAGCATTGCGTAGGGCAAATTCACGCGTGGGCACGATGTGCCCACCCTACAGAACTGATTTGATTTTCCGCTTACTTTTCGCTGTAATTCACGCTCGGCCGCTGCGGCGACTTGCGTGATGTCGCGCGCATGTATTGGGGTGCCCACGAGGTGACGTCGTGCAGCGCATCGGCTGCATGCAAGGGCCAGTAAGGATCGCGCAGCAGTTCGCGCGCCATCAGCACCAGGTCGGCCTGTTCGGTGCGCAGGATATGCTCGGCCTGGCCGGGATCGGTAATCATGCCGACCGTGCCGCTGGCGATGCCGGCTTCGTGCTTGACCCTGGCGGCGAACTTGGTTTGGTAGCCGGGACCGACCGGAATGCTGGCGCTGGCGATGTTGCCGCCGCTGGAGACGTCGACCAGGTCGACTTCTGCTTCGCGCAGCAGGCGGCTCAAGGCTACTGTTTCATCGGCGTTCCAGCCGCCTTCGATCCAGTCGGTGGCAGACAGCCGCACCAGCAGCGGCAGATCCTGCGGCCACACCTTGCGCACTGCAGCCACCACTTCCAGCACCAGGCGTACGCGGTTTTCAAACGAACCGCCGTATTGATCAGTACGCTGATTGCTGATCGGCGACAGGAACTGGTGCAGCAGATAGCCATGCGCGGCGTGGATTTCCACCAGCTTGAAGCCGGCTTTGTGCGCACGCACGGCAGCATCGGCAAAGGCCTGTATCACGCTCTTGATGCCATCGATGCTGAGCGCAGCCGGGTTGGTATAGCTGGGATCGAAAGCAATCGCCGACGGCGCGTCGGTATGCCAGCCGCCTTGCTCCGGTTCGACCCGGCCTTGCTGTTCTTCCCACGGCCGCCAGACGCTGGCCTTGCGGCCGGCATGCGCCAGCTGGATGCCGGCCACCACGCCTTGCTGTTCGATGAAGCGGGTGATGCGGCTCAGCGGCGCGATATGTTCGTCCTTCCAGATGCCGAGGTCCTGCGGCGAGATGCGTCCATGCGGCAGCACCGCGCTGGCTTCGAAGATGATCAGGCCGGCGCCGCCGACCGCGCGGCTGCCCAGGTGCACCAGGTGCCAGTCGTTAGCGAAGCCGTCTTCGGCCGAATACTGGCACATGGGGGCCACGGCAATCCGGTTGGCCAGCGTCACGCCGCGTAACTTCAATGGAGAAAACAAGATGCTCATATTCTTTTCCTGTAAGTTGGTGTTGGCAAGACCGCTGTCGAGCGGCTCACATTTCGTTGACGATGTTGAACTGCAGCGCCGCCAGGCTTGCGTACAAGCCATTGTGCGCGACCAGTTCGGCATGGCTGCCGGTTTCGACCACGTGGCCGTGTTCCAGCACGATGATACGGTCGGCCCGCTGTACGGTCGCCAGGCGGTGCGCAATCACCAGCGTGGTGCGGCCGACCATCGCCGCTTCCAGTGCGCCTTGCACGGCGCGTTCGGATTCGGCGTCGAGCGCACTGGTGGCTTCATCCAGCAGCAGCAGCGGCGGATTTTTCAGCAGGGCACGGGCAATCGCGATGCGCTGGCGCTGGCCGCCTGACAAGCGCACGCCGCGTTCGCCGAGGAAGGATTGATAGCCTTCCGGCAGGCGTTCGATGAATTCGTGGGCGGCCGCCATCTTGGCGGCGGCGATCACTTCGGCATCGCTGGCGCCGACGCGGCCGTAGCGGATGTTTTCCAGCGCGTTGGCGGAGAAGATGATGGTGTCTTGCGGCACGATGCCGATGGCGTTGCGCAAGGTATGCAGGTCGAGATACTTGATGTCGACGCCGTCGAGCTTGATGCTGCCTTGCTGCGGATCGTAGAAGCGCAGCAGCAGCTGGAACAGGGTGGTCTTGCCGGCGCCGGAAGGGCCGACCACGGCCACCGTTTCGCCAGGGCGGATGTCCAGCGACAAGCCGTGCAGGGCGGCGCTCTCAGGCCGCGACGGGTAGCGGAAGCCGATATTTTCCAGAGTCAGGGCGGCGCCTTGCGCAGTGCGCGGCGGCAGCATATCGGGCAGCAGCACCGATTGCACCGGCGACTGCGCCGCCAGCAGCTCCAGCAGGCGCTCGGTAGCGCCGGCGGCGCGCTGGGCATCGCCCATCACTTCCGCCAGGGCGCCGATGGAACCGGCCAGCAGGGCCGCATACAAGATGAACTGGCCCAGTTCGCCGCCCGTCATGCTGCCCTGGACCACGGCGTGCGCGCCCAGCCACAGCACGAATACGATGGCGCCGAACACCAGCAGGATCGCCATCATGGTCAGCAGCGAACGCGCGCGTATCCGTTCCATCGCGGTGCTGAAAGCATTTTCGATGGAGACGTCGAAGCGCTGTGCCTCGATGATTTCATGGGTGAAGGCTTGCACGGTAGGCATGGCGTTGAGGATCTCGCCGGCCATGGCCGAGGCGTCCGCCACCCGGTCCTGGGAATCTCGCGACAGCTTGCGCACGCGCCGGCCATACCAGACGATAGGCAGCACCACCAGCGCCAGCATCACCAGGATGATCGCGCTCAGCTTGACGCTGGTAATGAACAGCATGATCATGCCGCCGGCGAACAGCAAGGCATTGCGCAGCGCCATCGAGATGCTGGTGCCGACCAGCGCCTGGATCAGTGTGGTGTCGGTGGTGATGCGCGACAGCACTTCGCCGGTCTTGGTGGTTTCAAAGAACTGCGGACTCTGCGTCACGACATGCGAATACACCGCGCTGCGCAGGTCGGCGGTGACCCGTTCGCCAAGCCAGGACACCATGTAAAAGCGCGCAGCGGTAGCTACGCCCAGCACGCAAGCGACGCCGAACAGCGCCAGGAAATACAGGTCGATATGATTGGCGCCCTGGATCCCGCCGGCGCTGAAGCCGAGATCGATCATCTGCCGGAATGCATACGGAATCGCCAGGGTGGCGCCGGCCGCCACCAGCAGCGCGATGCTGGCCATGGCAAACTGGCGTTTATAGGGAGCCAGGAAAGGGAATAAGCCGACAAGTGTGCCCAGACTGCGTTTTTGTGGTTCTTTGGAAGTTATGGTTGTCATGTTGGATTATGTATGGGCCGCCGTTGAACCTGGCCCTGCGGTTTGCCTGCATCTGCATCAAGCTGCAATCTTAGCGCGTCCGTGGATTGATATTGCCATCCGTTAAGAGGGCGAGCGCACTTTGCTATCTATTCAAGGGGAACTTCAACCAATTGTGGATTATCGATATACTTACTTCATTGCCTGGCAGTTTGCTAGTGTAGTGGATGTTGGGCGATGGCGCAGGATCTCGCTGCGAAGGATGTGATTTTTTATAGCTGAACAAGCAACTAAATGTGTCGTTCCACTGATAGCAACCTTAGGAGAATCCTTTGGCTCAACTGCAGCAACCGGCGCATCCGGAAAACTGCGTAGCGCAAGACGAGGTTCAAGATCAGCTGGTAGCCGGCCTGCTGGCGCCCCATGCCCACGTCTCTCCCAAATATCTATACGATGTACTCGGCTCCCGCTTGTTTGCGGCGATCTGTGAACTGCCGGAATACTATCCGACCCGTACCGAAGCAGCGATCTTCGAACAGAATGCCGGCGCGATCGCCGCGGCGCTCGGCCCCGATGCGACCCTGATCGACCTCGGCGCCGGCAATTGCAGCAAGGCGGCGCGCCTGTTCCCGAGCCTGCGGCCGAAGCAGTATGTAGCGATCGACATCTCGGAAAAATTCCTGCGCGAAGCGGTCAGCGCGTTGCAGCAGCAGTTCCCGAAAATCAAGATGACCAGCCTGGGCATGGATTTCTCCTCCGAGCTGGAGCTGCCTGCCGCGGTAGGTGCGCAGCGCCGCCAGTTCTTTTATCCCGGTTCTTCCATCGGCAATTTTGCGCCGCTGGAATCACTGAAGTTTTTGCACAATATCCGCAAGTCCATCGCCGGCAGCGACGGCGGCCTGCTGATCGGCATCGACCTGGTCAAGGACAAGGCCGTGCTGGATGCCGCCTATGACGATGCGCTAGGCGTCACCGCGGCCTTCAACCTGAATTTGCTGAACCATGTGAACCGCCTGCTGGAAGCCGATTTCCAGCCGCAGCAATGGAGCCACCGGGCCTTCTACAACGAGGCTCGGCATCGCATAGAAATGCACCTGGAAGCACGCCAGGACCTGGTGGTCCATTGGCAGGACGGCGGCATGCGGCGCTTCGCCCAGGGCGAAAGCATCCATACCGAAAGCAGCTACAAATACACCGAGCAAGGCTTCATTGACCTGCTGCAGCAAGCCGGCTTCGGCAAGGTCCAGACCTGGAGCGACGAGCACAACTGGTTCATGGTCTGCCATGCCCGCATCGCTTGAACGCGCAACCCGACAACAGGATGACGATGGATATGGTGACCAGACCCGGCCTGGCCTCTGAGGCTGCAGGCCAAGCAACGCAGGCAATGCGCCATCTGGCGGCAGCTTTCGCAAGCGTGCGCGAACAGAGCTGCCGGCTGGTGCAGCCCTTGTCGGCAGAAGACTGCTGCGTGCAATCGATGCCGGATGCCAGTCCCGCCAAATGGCATCTGGCCCACACCACCTGGTTTTTCGAGACCTTCATCCTGGAACGTTTCGAAAGCGCCTTCCAGCCTTTCCACCCGGCCTTCCGGGTGCTCTTCAATTCCTATTACGAAGGCGTAGGCGAACAGCATCCGCGTGCGCAGCGCGGCCTGATGACGCGGCCGGCGCTGGCGGAGGTGCTGGCCTACCGGCAGAACGTCGACCAACGGCTGCTGGCGTTGCTGGCGCAAGTGCCGGCGGCAGACATTGCCGGCGAACTGGCGACCCTGGTCGAACTCGGTTTGCAGCACGAACAGCAGCATCAGGAACTGCTGTTGACCGATATCAAGCATTTGCTGTCGATGAATCCTTTGCTGCCGCCTTACCACGGGCCTGACGCCACGGCCGACGCTGATGCTGGGCGCGAACAAGCGCGTGCGCTGCGCTGGCAGCCGTTCGAAGCCGGCATCGTTGAAGTCGGCCACGTTGGCCAGGGATTTTTCTTCGACAATGAAACCCCGCGCCACCGTCAGTTTGTCGAACCGTTTTCAATGGCTTCGCGGCTGGTCAGCAACGGCGAGTATCTCGCGTTCATGGAAGACGGCGGCTACCGCAATCCCTTGCTGTGGCTGGCGGCCGGCTGGGACTGGGTGATGCAGCAGAAGATCACGCAGCCGCTGTACTGGCATCAGGCCCAGGCGCAATTCGATTCGGCCTGGCGCGAATTTACCCTGCATGGCCCGCAGCCGCTAGCCCTGCATGAAGCCGTCACTCATCTGTCCTTTTTTGAAGCGGAAGCCTATGCGCGCTGGGCTGGCGCCCGTTTGCCGACGGAGGCGGAATGGGAAGCCGCGGCGGCTGGTGGCCCACTGCAAGGAGAGAATTATTTCGGCGTCGCCTGGCAATGGACCACCAGCAGCTATGCGCCATATCCCGGCTACGTCGCCTTGCCTGGCGCCGTCGGTGAGTACAACGGCAAATTCATGGTCAACCAGTACGTGTTGCGCGGTTCTTCGGCGGCGACGCCGCATGGCCATGCGCGTCTAAGCTACCGCAACTTCTTTCCGGCCACCGCGCGCTGGCAGTTCAGCGGCATCCGCCTGGCGCGTTCTTAAACGATATTTCGCATGACTTTTTGGGTCATTTCCGGCATTGGTCGGCAGGGAACTGCAGCTTGCTCAGATGTTCAATCAGGAAATCGACGAATACCCGCACTGCCGGCAACAAACCGCGCTGGGTCGGGTATACCACTTGCACATGTCCGGCCGGCGTGGTCCAGCCGGGCAGCACATGGACCAGCCGGCCTTGCGTCAGCTCTTCGCTGCAATACTCGGTAGGGAGCATGGTCAGGCCGAGGTGCCGCAGCGCCGCCCGCTTGCGCAAGGGAAAATCCTCTACCGCCAGGCGCGCTTCCGTCACCAGTTCGTAACGTTCATCGCCGGGGCCGTCGAGCAGCTGGTGGACGCGGCGATCACGTTCAACCGCGCCGAGGAAGGGCAGTTTTGCCAGTTCGCGCGGGTGGTTAAGGACGCCATATCTGGCCAGCAGCTCCGGCGTCGCCACCAGCACGCCAGAGGCGGAGCGCAAACGACGTGTCGCCAGGTTGGGATCTTCATCGTCGGTGGCGCGTACCCGCACGGCGACATCCACCCCCTCTTCCAGCAGGTTGATGCGGCGGTTGGTGAACAGCAGGTCGATATTCACTTTCGGATAGCGCTCCAGGAAAGCCGGTAGCGCGAACGCCACTTCCGTCTGCGCAATCGCCACCACGCAGCTGACCCGCACCGTGCCGCTCGGTTCAGCCAGCGAGCTGGTGACCGCCAGTTCGGCCGCTTCGGCGGCGGCAATCACCACCTGGCAGTGCTGGTAGTAGCGGTTGCCGAGATCGGTCAGGGCGATGCCGCGGGTGTTGCGTTGTAGTAAGCGCGCGCCCAGGCGGGTCTCCAGCTCTGAAATTCGCCGCGACAAGCGCGACTTCGGGATGCCCAGGCTGCGGCCGGCCGCCGTGAAACCGCCTTCCTGCACGACATTGGCAAAGAAATAGAGGTCATTCAAGTCTTGCATGATCGTCATCCACTGTTCTGTATGTGGAACAATATATCTTATTTTTGCTATCTAGTTCTATTATCGATGCGGGGATACCATGCACTCAATGGTTCAGGTAACCAGGCAAATCAAACTCTGTTGGCATCGTGATGTACGGATCGCTATAGATTTTGACCCACTCTTAATTTAATCGAACGGCATATATCATGAAACTCTTACATATTGATTCCAGCATTCTCGGTGACGCATCCGCCTCACGCCAACTGACCCGCGAAGTAGTGGCAACACTGCAAGCAGCGGATTCCGATCTTGAACTGACTTACCGCGACCTGAGCAAAGACGTCACCGCCCATTTGAGCGGCGCGAGCTTTGCGGCCAAGGGCACACCTGCGGAAAAACGCAACCTGGCGCAAAAGCTGGAAGTGGAGCTCAGCGAAGCAATCCTCAATGAATTCATGGCGGCCGATGTGATCGTGCTCGGCGCGCCGATGTACAACTTCAGCGTGCCGACCCAGCTCAAGGCATGGATCGACCAGATCAGCGTTGCTGGCGTGACTTTCCGTTATAGTGAAAAAGGCCCGGAAGGCCTGGCCACAGGCAAGCGCGTGGTGATCGTGTCTACTTCGGGTGGCAAACATGCCGGCAGCCCTACTGGCGTCGCCCATGAAGACTATCTGAAATTGGTGTTCGGCTTCCTCGGGATTACCGATATCGAAGTGGTTCGCGCTGACGGTTTGGCCTACAGTCCGGAAGTGAAAGAAGCTAGCTTTGCGGCAGCACGTGCGCGTATCAGCGATCTGACCAGCGCAGTGGCAATGGCCTGATCGGCAGGGCTGAAATGAAAAAAACGCTACTTGGTAACTAGTAGCGGTTTTTTTTCGCCTGCTGTTTTTATTCGGCGTAGAAGAAGTAATAGCGCGGCGGAACGTCACTGGTAACTGACGTCCGGCCGCGCTGATGTAAGCATGTAGTACGGTAATACCCAGCTTGCACGATACCTGCCTGCCGCGTGATCGCCGCGGCAGGAGGATAAAAGAAAGCTGTGGTTTACGCCGCTGCCGCGCTCCCGCCGATTTCCTGGTTAGCGGCCTGGCCGGCGATTTCAATCTGCCGGTTGACGGCGCTCAGGATCGCCTTGAACGAGGCGGTCAGGGTATTGGCGTCGATGCCGACGCCGAACCCGGTTGGCGCATCGTTGAGGCGCAGCTCGATGTAGCTGGCGGCCTGGGCGTCGGCGCCGGCGCTGATCGCATGCTCATGGAAATCCATTAGCTTGATGTCCAGCCCCAGTGCATTGACGAAGGCGTCGATCGGACCGTTGCCCTGGCCGCTGCTGGTGTGCGCCTGGCCGTCGCGCACGATGTCGATTTCGATCTTCACCGGCTGCGCCTGGCGCGAATCTTCACTCATGCGGTGGCCGCAATACACATACGGCGTTTGCTTGTCCAGATACTCTTGTTTGAAGATGTCATAGATATCGCTGGCGGCAATTTCCTTGCCGGTGGCGTCGGCAGCTTTCTGGATTGCGCGGCTGAATTCGATCTGCAGGCGGCGCGGCATCGCCAGGCCGTAGTCCTGTTCCAGCAGATAAGCCATGCCGCCCTTACCGGACTGGCTGTTGACGCGGATCACGGCATCGTAGCTGCGGCCAAGATCGGCCGGGTCGATCGGCAGGTAGGGGATTTCCCAGATGGCATCGGCCTTCTGTGCGGCGAAACCCTTCTTGATCGCATCCTGGTGCGAGCCGGAGAAGGCGGTAAACACCAGGTCGCCGACATACGGGTGGCGCGGATGGACCGGAATCTGGTTGCAATCTTCCACGCATTGGCGAACCTCATCGATATCGGAAAAGTCCAGGCCGGGATTGACACCCTGGGTGTACAAGTTGAGGGCCAGTGTCACCAGGTCGACATTGCCGGTGCGTTCGCCGTTGCCGAACAGGCAGCCTTCGACGCGGTCGGCGCCGGCCATCACGGCCAGCTCGGCGGCGGCGACGCCGGTGCCGCGGTCATTGTGCGGATGGACGCTGATGATGGCGGCATCGCGGCGGGCCAGGTTACGGTGCATCCATTCGATCTGGTCGGCGAATACATTCGGTGTGCTGCACTCGACCGTGGTCGGCAGGTTGAGGATGACTTTGCGGGCCGGCGTGGCTTGCCAGGCGTCGACCACGGCGTCGCAGACTTCCTTGGAGAAGTCCAGCTCGGCCATGCTGAAGGTTTCCGGTGAATACTCGTAGCGCCATTGGGTTTCTGGACGGGCATCGGTCAGCTCCTTGATCAGGCGCGTGCCGGAGACGGCGATTTCCTTGACTTCGTCGCGGCTTTTGTTGAACACGATGCGGCGCCAGGCCGGTGCGATAGGATTGTACAGATGGACGATGGCTTGTTTTGCATCTTTGAGCGAGTCGACGGTGCGGCGGATCAAGTCTTCGCGCGACTGGGTCAAAACGATGATGGTGACGTCGTCGGGAATATGCTTTTCCTCGATCAGTTTGCGGACGAAATCGAAGTCAGTCTGCGAGCCGGATGGAAAACCGACTTCGATTTCCTTGAGACCGATTTTCACCAGCAATTTGAAGAAGCGCAGCTTGCGCGCGGCATCCATCGGTTCGATCAAGGCCTGGTTGCCGTCGCGCAGATCGGTGCTCATCCAGATGGGCGGTGCGCTGATCACTTGATTCGGCCAGGTGCGATCGCTCAAGGGGATCGTCGGAAAAGGGCGGTATTTGACTGCGGGATTTTGCAACATCATGGGAAGCCTCTCTGGGAGCTGGTTAAATTTACTGGATACGTTTGCTAGATACGTGCGCTAAATGCGTGCGCTAGATGCGTATGTCGATGAAACAGGAAAACGGATAGGTCGGTGGCGGCGCGGTTGCCTGGCTGCCACTCGAAAAAATCAACGCGAGGCCAGGCAACCGATCGGTAGCTTTAGCAGGGATAGCGATAGCGAGCAGGTGCGTGCCGTGGTGGTGGCAATGGCGGCGATGCAGGAGAGTGAAGAGTGAGGCTGGGTGCGGTACATGGAATCGGGCTCTTTAAAATTGAAACGCCTTGCGGGATTTCAGTTTTACTACTGTGATTTCTTGGTTTGGCGGTGCTGCTGCCAGGCGCCCCGTCAGAACGGGGCCGAGATCATAGTGCGCGTAGTAGCGCTAGCGCTAGTAGCGGCAACAGCAGCATTGCCGGCAGTAAGCCAGGATGCTGTTGTAGGGAGCGGGATTGGATGCGTGGGGAAGCCATGGCCTTAATGTATGAGATAAAGTCGGGGCTTGTCAAGCATGACTTGGCATCCGGCCAAAAATAGCCGGCAATCGGCGTTGTCGGCGCTGCCGTTCACGTAAATATTGCATTTTGGCAGCGGACGCCCCGTGCCGCGTAGCGCATTCAACGCGTGCCGAACAGGCCAATCAGACCGATGACGATCAGGTACAGCGCGATGATGTAGTTCAGCAGCCGCGGAATTGCCAGGATCAGTACGCCGGCGATCAGCGAAACGATAGGGGTCAGGTGCAGGGTGGTAAACATATGCATTCCTTTTTCGAGTGGCACGATGGCATCTGACTCGATGATACGGCGTCGGCTGCTTTTCCAATGTAGGACAAGGCCGCCATCCGCTGTAGGAAGGCATGGAGGACAAAAAAACGGCTTGGCTGACCACTGTGACGGGAGGAGAAACCGCCACGATGTTGGCTAATGCCGATAAGGACACACATTCCGTCAATTGCACGCATTGAAACTTGGCGGTCAGCGTCAGCAACGGGCAGGTCGTCGGCGCTTAGGACCCGTCAGGGAATAACTTGAACATTTGAGCGGCCATAGCTGGCGCGCTGCTGCCGCTGTTACGTTCGCCACCGCTTGCAGTGCTCGCACCGCGGCGCGGCGGGCGCCTTGCATCGCATCCAGCTATGGCCACCCAAATGCCCAACTTATCCCCTGACGGGTCCTTACCATTTCAGAGCGGGCAGGAGACGGATTCACTCCCTTCCCGGGGAATACATTCGCGCTGCGGCGGCTGCCGCGGCGCATGGTTCAGGCAGAGCCGTCGGGCTCTTTGATCATTTACAGCGCTCTTGTGCCCGAAATCAGGCGTGTGATAAAGGCGGAGCGTTCGTTTTTCTGTTTCGGCAGGGCACGCTCGATCATCGAGGTCCATTGCTCCGACAATTGCTGGCAAGTGGCGCGCAGCACCGGCGCCAGTTCCGGCCAGTCGGACAGGGTGCGCAAGTGCCGTTCGATGGTGCGCGCCGACTGCACGCAGGCGTCGGTCGCCAGGGTGTGCATATTGTATTGGGATATCAAGTGCAAGACCGCTGAGATCAAGAGCTCTGGCGGGGTACGGTAGTTGTCGGCCGGGCCGTCTGTTGCATCGCGCGTACTAATCATCAAATGCTCCTTGATAGAGTGGCTTTAAATAGTAATGATTCTCATTTAAATTATTATCCAAGGCGAGTTCGATTGCAAGCACTTTGCGATTTTTTTAGCGAAGGGGTTAATCAGGCGCTGGCGGCCGCGGTTTGCGGCGGGCAGGACATCAGGCATGCCGTGCCGTCGCGGCCGACTTCCTTGAAGCCTGCCACCTCATATAGTCTTCTGGCGGGGTTGCCATCAAGGACGCTGAGTACCGTCGGCAGCCGGTCATGACCCGCCTGGGCCAGCACCTTGTCGATCAGCAGGCGGCCCAGTCCTTGGCCCTGGAATGCAGGCGTGATCTGGATTTGGGCGATATACCACTGCGTAGGCTCGCGATAGGCTTTCAGCAGCCCGATCTGCTGGCCCGCGATGGAGATGATCTGTGCGTGCTCGAACTGGAACAGGATGCGCGCCAGGTGGGCGGCATCGTTGCTCGCCGCGTTCGCCCGCGCCAGATGCTCATTCATGGTGGCATGCCGCAATGCCATGAGAAAGGGCAGGTCTGCGCTGCTTGCCGGCCTGAATTCGAGTTGCGTCGCCATGCCTGTCCTGGCTTATTTGTTTACCAGATGCTTAGGCACCGACAGCGTCAGCACGGCGCCCAGCAGCAGCGACGCCGCCAGTACGTACATGCCGCTGTTGGTGCTGTGGGTCTGGTCCTTCAGCCAGCCGACCAGGTAGGGGCTGACGAAGCCGGCCAGGTTGCCAAGCGAGTTGATCAAGGCAATTCCGGCCGCGGCCGCGGCGCCGCCGAGAAACGCTGTCGGCAGGCTCCAGAACAGTGGCAGCACGGTAATGATGCCGACCGTGGCCAGCGTCAGCGCCGCCATGGCCAGCAAGGTATTGTGGTCGTACACGGTACTGAAGATCAGGCCGATGCAGCCCAGCACCGCCGGAATCGCCACATGCCAACGCCGCTCGCGCCGCAGGTCGGCGCTGTGGCCGATCAAGATCATGGCGACCGCGGCGGTGGCGTAGGGAATCGCGGTCAGCAAACCGATGTTGAAGGTATCGGTGACGCCGGTGGTCTTGATGATGGTCGGCAGCCAGAAGCTGACGCCGTACAGGCCCATGACGAAGCAGAAGTAAATCAGCGCCATCAGCCAGACGCGCGGATTGGCGAACATCTGGCCCAGCGAAGCCTCTTGCTTCTGGCTGGTTTCAGCCTGTATCTGCGCTTCCAGCAGCAGCTTTTCCTGTTCGCTCAGCCAGGCTGCGCCGCGAATCCGGTCCTGCAGGTAAAAGATCACCACCACACCCAGCACCAGGGACGGGATCGCCTCCAGGATGAACATCCATTGCCAGCCCGCCAGCCCATGCACGCCGGGCAGGGCTTTCATGATCCAGCCCGACAGCGGACCGCCGATGACGCCGGAGACCGGCACCCCGGTCATGAACAGCGCCGTCATCTTGCCGCGCCGGTGTGCCGGATACCAGTAAGTCAGGTAAAGAATGACGCCGGGGAAGAAGCCGGCTTCGGCGACGCCCAGCAGGAAGCGCATGGCATAGAAACTGGTCGGACTGTCGACGAAAATCATGGCGCCGGAGATCAGGCCCCAGCTGATCATGATGCGGGCGATCCAGAGCCGGGCGCCGACCCGGTGCAGCATCATGTTGCTGGGGATTTCAAAGATGAAGTAGCCGATAAAGAAAATCCCGGCGCCGAGGCCGTAGACGGTTTCACTGAACTTCAGGTCATTCAGCATCTGCAGCTTGGCGAAGCCGACGTTGACGCGGTCGAGGTAGGAGGCGACGTAGCAGAGGAACAGCATCGGCAGCAAGCGCCAGGTAACCTTGGCGTAGGTGGCGGCTTCGAAGGCGCTGCCGGCGGCAGCGTTTGCTGGGCTTGAAGGTTCGGACATGTCTCTCTGCCTTATTTTAGTTATAAGAAGCGACGGTGGAATTTCAGCTTGGCGATGATTTTGTAAGATGCATTGTAGCCGGAGCCCAGTGTCGTGTCATGCCTCCGCTGTCGATTTCAGGGCGGGGCGGACGAACTCGTTTACACTATTCCTGGTTGCCCAGCCTATCAACACACAACACAGAGGTCCGCGTTTTATGGAGTTGCGTCAACTGCGCTATTTTGTCGCCATCGTCGATCATGGATCGCTGTCGCGTGCGGCGCGCGTCTTGCACATCGCCCAGCCGGCGCTGACCCAGCAGATCAAGCAGCTGGAAGACGAGTTGTCGGCGCAGCTCTTGCACCGTTCGGCGCAGGGCGTGATCGCTACCGATGCCGGCAAGATTTTCTACGAACATGCGCAAGCCATCCTCAAGCAGGTGATTGACGCCAGGTCGGCCGTTGCGCAATCCACCGACAAGCCGACCGGCACGGTTGCATTAGGTATCCCGCAAAGCGTTTCCGGCATCCTGGCGCTGCCTTTGCTGACGGCGATGCGCGCCCGCTATCCGGATATCTCGCTGCAGCTGACGGAAGAACTGACCGGCAACCTGATCGAGCAGCTCAAGACCGGCCGTATCAACCTGGCGGTGCTGTTCGACGACGGCCAGTTAGGCTCGTTTGCCGTGACGCCGCTGGCGGAAGAGGAAATGATGTTCATCACGCGCAGCGGTTCGCAGTATGCGACCGCGCGCCGTTCGGTGACCTTTGCTCGCGCGGCCAAGGCCCGGCTGATTCTGCCGGGCATGCAGCACGGCGTCCGTCCGCGCATCGAAAGCGTCGCTCGGGCGGCCGGCATCGTATTGGAAAACGTCATCGAGATCAGTTCGGTGACCATCATGAAGTCGGCCATCCTGGCCGACATCGGCGCCACCATCTTGCCGGTGGCGCCCCTGCTGCCGGAGATCCGGCGTGGCGAAATGACGGCCTACTCGATCAGCGGCGAAAAATTGTCGCGCACGCTGGCGCTGTGCGCTTCCAGGAATATTCCGCTGACCACCGCGGCGGCGGCGGTCGAACGGCTGGTGCTGGAGGTGACCGATGAACTGTGCCGCAGTGGCGAGTGGCTGCATGCAAGGATCCTGGCGCGGCCTTGACGTGTATCGGTTTGCTGGAGAGAAACTGGCTATCGTTTTTTCTTATGCCCCTATCCTGAATCGGTATTTCCTGTCCGCGGCGATGCTCCCTTAGACTTCAGTCACAGCAGAGTTAAACGCGTGCTGCGAGGGCCGCCACCATGGCCGCATCGTCTGTCAGTCGGATGCTTTACCGAATCTCCATATGACAGATTTTTCCCGGATTACCCTTCCGAGAATGCTTTGAAAACCGCATGCGCCGTACTGTTTGCTGGTATCCCGGGAATCTGTGCCGCAGCTCCGCCCTGATCAAGCGGAGCGAGCCGGTAGCCGCTTAGTGCCCGCCGGTCTCGGACCGGTCGAGGCGGTCATGTTCGGCGAACACTTCCTTGGCCGCAAACATGCCGTTCAATGCCGCCGGAAAGCCGGCGTACAAGGCCATCTGCATGATGGTTTCAGTGATTTCCAGGCGTGACAGGCCGACATTCAGGGCCGCCGCCAGATGCACCTTCAGTTGCGGCTGCGCCGTTCCCATCGCCGTCAGCGCGGCTACCGTCGCCAGCTCGCGCTGTTGCAGGGTCAGTCCCGGACGCGAATAAATTTCGCCGAAACCGAATTCGATGACATAGCGTCCCAGGTCTGGCGAGATGTCGGCCAAGCTGTCGATGACCTTTTCGCCGGCGATATCGTCCACTTCCTTCAAGCGTTGCAGACCTTTTTCGTATGTGCTTTGTTGCATGTGATGCTCCCAATGATTATGTGTCGACGAGGGCTTTCAGCTGTTCTTCCTGGCTGGCGTAGATGGCGATTTTTCCGCGCAACATGGCCAGGGTGTCTTGCAACACCAAAAGATCGGCTTCCAGCGTTGTGGCATGCTGTTCCAGCAATGCCTTGCGTTCTGACACACTTCCAAGGCGATCCCCCAGCCTGCGCAGCTCCGCGTAACGCAGCATCTGCTGTATCGACATCCCGGTAGCGCGCAGCCTGAGCAGGAATTCAATCCAGCGCAGGTCTTCCTGGCGGTACAGGCGATGCTGATTGCTTTGCCGCGGGACAGGATCTATCAAGCCTATCTTTTCGTAATAGCGCAAAGTGTGGACGCTGAGTCCGGTTGTTGCTGCTGCCTGTTGGATCGTGATGGAAGTGGCCATGGGATAAAGTGTAGAAGTTAGAGTGCGCTCTAGGTCAAGCACTATTATCACAGCAGTTTGCTGGCCGCGGGAGTCTGCCGGTCAACGCAAATGCATGGCAAACGATTAAAATTGGCGCTAGGTTATCGAAGATTGCTATAAAGATAATGCCGCGACAATGCAGCGACGATAACAGGCTGCCGGGCTCCGCCCAGGCATCGCTAAGGAAGCAGTAAGGGAAGCAATGCATATTCTTTTGGTGGAAGACGATTCGGTGCTGGCGGACGGCATCCTGCGCATTTTCAAAGGCCACGGCATGGTGGTCGACGTGGTGCAGAACGGTAACGATGCCGATGCACTGCTGCAGCGTACGGAAATCTCCGTGGTCGTGCTGGATATCGGTTTGCCCGGGATCGACGGCTTTGAAGTGGTGCGACGTCTGCGGGCGCGCGGCAGCCAGGTGCCGGTACTGCTGCTGACCGCGCGCGATTCGGTGCAGGACCGGGTTTACGGACTGGAACTGGGCGCCGACGA
Source organism: Collimonas pratensis (assembly GCF_001584185.1). GTDB lineage: Bacteria > Pseudomonadota > Gammaproteobacteria > Burkholderiales > Burkholderiaceae_D > Collimonas > Collimonas pratensis. The sequence continues at coordinate 2,029,054 of NZ_CP013234.1, forward strand.
TTATCTGGTCAAGCCGTTCGCCACGCAGGAGCTGGTGGCGCGGGTGCGCGCGCTCTTGCGCCGCAGCGCGCCGCAGCCGCTGGAAATGCACTTGGGCGGGCTGTCGCTGAATACTTCATCGCGGCGGGCCAAGATCAACGGCAAGACGATCGATCTCTCGGTGCGCGAGTGGGCGGTGCTGGAATACCTGCTGCAGCAAGCGTCGCGGGTGGTGTCGCGGCAGCAGATCATCGACGCCATCTTGCCGTGGGGCGCCGAGCTGACCCTGAATGCGGTGGAAGTCTACATCTCGCGCATCCGCCTGAAGATTGCCGATGCGGGTATTGAAATCCGCACCATACGCGGCTTCGGCTACATGCTGGAAAAAACCGAACCATGAAGCTGCCCAGCATCCGCGTCAGCTTGCTGAAGTGGCTGGTGGTGCCGCTGCTGAGCGTGAATATCATCGGCGCCGGCGTCACTTACTGGCTGGCCTGGATCCCGGCCCAGATCGCCTTTGACCAGAGTCTGGCGGATGCCGGCTGGGCCATGATCCCGCGTTTGCATGAGAATGGTTCGCAGGTAGAGATCGATCTGTCGAAGCAGGCCGAGCAGGTGCTGCGGGTCGATCACTTCGACGCCATCTTCCTGGTGGTGCGCGATCAGCAAGGCAAGCTGCTGGCGGGAGACGCCGATTTTCCTGCGCTGCCGGAACGTGAAGCGCTGAACGAGCCGGCTCCCTACGATGGCTTCATGCGCGGCGAACCGGTGCGCATCATGGCCTTGAAAACCCTGGTCGGCAAACAGACGGTGCATATCGGCGTCGCCGAAACCTTGCGTAAGCGCACCCACATCCGTTCCGTGATCTTCCTGGCGCTGCTGTTGCTGGAGGGGGTATTGGCGCTGGCGCTGATAGCCGTGATCTGGCTGGCGATCAGCAAAGGTTTGCTGCCGCTCAAGAAAATGCGGGAGGAGCTGAATGCGCGTAGCCGCGACGACTTGTCGGCGCTCGACGAGAAGCCGGTGCCGTCCGAGCTCGCCCCGGTGGTGAAAGCCATCAACGGCTTGCTGGAGCGGGTGCAGCAGGACGCCAAGGCGCAGCAGAATTTCCTGGCGAACGTGGCGCATCAGTTGCGCACGCCGCTGGCCGGTTTCCGGACGCAGCTGGAGTGGCTGCTCCACAAGCATGCGGATGAGCCTGAGAGCGCCCATTCGATCGTGCTGATGACCTCATCCACCGAACGCATGATCCGCCAGACCAACCAGTTGCTGACGCTTGCGCGCGCCGAACCTGCCAAGTTTGAAAAGGAAAGGCTGCGGGTGGTGGAAATGAACCAGCTGGTCGAGGGCTCGGTCCAGCATTTTGTCGAAGAAGCGCACAAGAAGCATATCGATCTCGGCTTCAACCTGCAGCCGACGCGGGTGATGGGCGACCATTTCCTGTTGCGCGATCTGATTGATAACCTGATTGACAACGCCATCCGCTATTCGCCGCGCAATGGCCGGGTCACGGTCAGCACCCTGCAAGGCAAGGACGGCGGGATCTTTTCGGTGGAGGATTCCGGGCCCGGGATCGCGCCGTCGGAGCAGGAATCGATTTTCAAGCGCTCACACCGGCTCGACGACAGCGTCGCCGGCAACGGCCTCGGACTGGCCATCGTGCGCGATATCGCCAAGGACCATGGCGCCAGGATCACGCTGGAACCGGGCGCGGCAGGCGGCACGATCTTTTCGGTGCATTTTCCCTTCCCAATTTTGGGCGCGCCTTCAAAACTCCCCGCTTAAGCTTCATTCCGGTGCATGGGCAGTGCAGCAAAATCGCCCCTCCGGCCAGGTCGATCCAGGGTGGAGTGACGAAATGGCATTTATTGTATAAATAATAAATTCCGTGCTTTTCCTCCGCTGCGGGGACAGTAATATGCACTAAATAGTTCCTTATGTGTATAACTTTTACGCTTGTTACTTTTGAGCGCTTGAGTTGTTGTATGCCGCTTACGCCAAGCCACGTCAGTTCCCAAAGTCAATTTCTTTCCGGTAATTTAAATGTCGAGCAACCGCTCCTCCGTATGGTGCGCCGCAACTGGCGGACCGCCCGGAGAGGCATAGTTCAGCGTTAAAAGTTTTGTGGCATGTTTGTTGCTCTGCTTGTGTTTGTGCGGAAATATTTTTTCGCGGCACCCAAAATGTGGCGCAGAAAAAGAACTTCGCTAGAAACGTCAACACCGCAAAAGAAACCTGTTTTCCCGGTATGTGAACAAGGTTTCGCTTGCATCGCCCACAAGGCGATTAACAAATCTGTGTGTTTTTTACAAAAATTTTTATGCTCTGAAACTTACCCAAAGGGAGTTTGTAATGATAAAAGAAAGAAAGTTGCCTCATGCGCTGCGACTGATGTTTTCAGGCGGCGTGGCTGTAGGGCTAGGATTGCTGGCTCATTCGGTACAGGCGCAGGAGACAAAGGCCGACGATTCATCGCAACAGATGCAACGTGTTGAAATTACAGGTTCATCAATCAAACGTATTACCAAAGAAGGGGCTCTGCCGGTCCAGACGCTGACGCAAGACGACATCGCCAAGAGCGGCGCCACTTCGGTGACCGACCTGATCCAGGCTTTGCCTTCGATGCAGGGCTTCGTCCCGCAGTCGAGCTCGGTCAACGGTAGCGGCGGCGGCTTGGAAACAGCCTCCATCCACGGCATCGGATCAGCTTACACGCTGGTGCTGCTGAACGGTCGCCGGATCGCTCGCTCGCAGGATACCGCGGTCAACCTGGCCAGCATCCCGCTGTCTGCTGTCGAACGGGTTGAAATCCTGACTGACGGCGCCTCGGCCTTGTACGGCTCCGATGCGATCGGCGGCGTGGTCAACTTCATTCTCAAGAAAAATTCCACCGACCTGACACTGACCGGCAATTACAATTCTCCGCTCAAGTCAGGCGGCAAGAGCTACAACGTCGGCATCACCAAAGGTTTCGGTGATCTGGACAAGGATGGCTACAACGTCATGCTGTCGTACAGCCACGACGAACAGGCCAACCTGGAAGCGAACCAGCGCAGTTTTTCCAATAGCGGCCTGGTGCCGTTCAGCGTCGGCGGCCAGCAATACTCGCTGTACCAGTTGAGCAGCTATACGGCGCCAGCCGGCGTGACGCTGAAAAGCAACGGCGGTAACACCGTGACGCAGTTTTCACCCAATTATCTGCAAACCGGCCAATGCGCGGCGAATACTTTCCTGTCCGGCCAGTATTGCAAATACAATTACGCCTCGACGGTGGAGCTGATTCCGAAGTCGACACGCGACAGTTTTGTCGCATCGGGCAATTTCAAGCTCAACAGCGCTACTACGCTGTTCGGTGAAGTAGTGGCGTCGAGCTTCAAGATCGAGCCGCAATATGCGCCGGCAGCCCAGGGCTTGCAGCTGACGCCTGGCAGCGCTTTGTACAACAAATACGTCACGCCCTATCTGGGGCAGCTGGGAATCGCTCCGGGTGACGTGACCGGCGCTACGATGAACATGCGCCTGGTCGATGCCGGCGGCCGTACCGACGAGTACAAGACCAACGCCTTGCACATGGCGTTCGGGGTGGATGGCAATGCTTATGGATGGGACTACAACGCGTCCTTCACCCATTCGCAAAATACCTGGACCGACACGGCGACCGGCGGCTACCTCAGCAACAACGCCTTCAACACCATCGTTGCGGCAGGTAATTTCGATCCTTTCGCGACTCCCGGATCAGCGGCGGGCGTATTGGCGCCAGCCGTTCTGCACCAGGAACTGAATAAATCGACCACCAAGCTGGATGTGCTGAACCTGCATGCTTCGCATGACTTGTTCACATTGCCAGCGGGTACCGCGCAGATCGGTATCGGCGCCGAAGTGGCAAGAGAGCAGTACAGCCTGAGCCCGAGCGCCATTTTGATGGGGACCAATGCGCTCCAGCCTAATTACACCGACTTCATGATCGGCGGTAATGCCGGCCAGCTGCCAATCGATGCAAGCCGCAAGAACTACGGCGCCTTCACCGAATTGCTGGTGCCGGTGGCGAAGAACCTGGACCTGACAGGCGCCTTGCGTTACGACAGCTACGATGCTGCCAAAAACGATGCGAACTTTGACATCAACGGCAATCCGATCGCTTCGGCAACCCAAGGCAACTCCGCCAGCAAAGCCACGTACAAGATTTCGGCACGCTGGCAGCCTGTGGATTCCTTCCTGTTGCGCGGTTCCTACGGCACAGGCTTCCGGGCTCCTAACCTGTCGCAGATCACCAATCCGCTGTCGCCGTTTGGCGTAACCCTGGGAACATACACCTGCCCGTTTTCACCACCTGATCCACGTGCGGCAGGTTGCCAAGGCACGTCTCAGTACGACGTGCTGCAAGGTGGTAACGGCCAGACTGGTTCCGCTGGTTTGAAGCCGGAAACATCAACCCAGAGCACGATTGGCTTCCGTCTGGAGCCGATCCGCAACCTGTCGATCGGTTTCGATCTGTGGCGCGTCAATATCAAGAACCAGATCGTGTTCCTGCCGGAGTCGCTGCCGTTCGCTAATCCAGCTGCGTATTCGAACTACCTGACCTTGTACAACGATCCGGCTATCGGACCAACAGTGGCCCTGCTGCAAACACCGGTCAATCTGGCCAGTGCTTCGTACCAAGGTATCGACTGGGATCATAGCTACCGGACCAAGACGCCGATTGGCGACATGAGCCTGCAATGGACTGGTACTTACATGCTGAAGGCCCAACAGGATATCCCGGGCAACGGCGTGCAGAGCGACATCGGCAAGTACGGTTCGGATCAGCAGGTGGTGTTCCGCATCATCTCGCACCTGGCTGCTTCCTGGAAGCAATCGGACCATTGGACGCATACCCTGACCGCCAACTACCGTTCCGGTTATCACGACCAGACCTATACGGCAGACAGCGGTGCGGTGCGCATCATCAATCCTGACGGTTCGTACGGCGCTTTTGTGGACATGCCTAACCACGATGTGGCTTCTTACACCACATTCGACTGGCAAACCAAGCTGACTGTGCAAAAGGGTCTGGAAATCACGGCAGGCATCAAGAATCTGTTTGCCCGTACTCCGCCTTTGTCTCTGGTCAATGCCGGCGGCGGCAACCAGGTTGGCTATGATGCACGCTACACTGATCCGCTGGGACGTCAGCTCTACCTCACCGGCAGCTACAAGTTCTGACCGTAGCTAGCTAGCAGGCTGATCACGCCTGAAAGCCGGACGCGAAGTTTGCGTCCGGCTTTTTTATGTCCGCCGTAACGCAGCCTGAATTCAGGCCTTGGATTTTCTGCAGCCAAATGTTTCAGTGAAGAACTGATAAGATAGGCCGATCGTCTGATGTGAAACTGGCAGCGTGACGGCTGCCGCCTTTCTGACAGGAAGATCTGCCCATGAACTTAGCTAGCCGTCCAGCGGTGCTGGACTTGATTGGCAATACCCCGCTGATAGAAGTCACGCGGCTCGATACCGGCTGCTGCCAGTTGTTCCTCAAGCTGGAATCGCAAAATCCCGGCGGCTCTATCAAGGACCGCATCGGACTGTCCATGATCGATGCGGCCGAGAAGGACGGCCGCCTGCAGCCCGGCGGCACCGTGATCGAGGCGACTGCCGGCAATACCGGCCTGGGCCTGGCGCTGGTGGCTTGCGCCAAAGGTTATCGCGTGATCCTGGTGGTGCCGGACAAGATGGCGGTGGAAAAAATCCAGCACCTGAAAGCGCTGGGCGCGCAAATCCATATCACCCGTTCCGACGTCGGCAAAGGCCATCCGGAGTATTACCAGGATGTGGCAGCGCGCCTGGCGCGCGAAATGCCGGGCGCTTTCTTTGCCGACCAGTTCAACAATCCGCACAACCCGCTGGCGCATGAGCAAAGCACCGGCCCCGAGATTTGGCAGCAATGCGAACAGCGGCTGGATGCGATTGTCTGCGGCGTCGGCTCGGCCGGCACGCTGACCGGCCTGACGCGTTTCTTCCGCAAGGCGCAGCCGCAGCTGGAATTTGTGCTGGCCGATCCGCAGGGATCGATCCTGGCCGAGTATGTCAACACCGGTGAGATAACCTCGACGCCGGGTTCCTGGGCAGTCGAAGGCATCGGCGAGGATTTCATTCCATCGATTGCCGACCTCTCGGCGGTGAAACATACATATACCATCAGCGACGAAGAAAGCTTCCGCTGCGCGCGCGAACTGGTGCGGGCGGAAGGCATCCTTGGCGGTTCCTCCACCGGCACCTTGCTGGCGGCGGCTTTGCGCTATTGCCGCGAGCAGACGGTGCCCAAGCGCGTGGTCACCATCGTCTGCGATACCGGCACCCGCTACCTGTCGAAGGTGTACAACGACAACTGGATGCGCGACCAGGGCTTGCTCAAGCGCGAAATACTGGGCGACCTGCGCGACATCATCGGCCGCCGCTACACCGACGGCGGCGTCATCAGCGTTGCCGCCGACGATACCCTGATGACCGCCTTCAACCGCATGCGCAGCGCCGACGTCTCGCAATTGCCGGTGCTGGCGCAGGAGGGCCGCCAAGTGGTCGGCATCATCGATGAATCTGACCTGCTGCTCAAGGTGGCGGCAGCGCCCGCGCACTTCAGCGACCCGGTCAGCAGCACCATGACCAGCGCCATAGAAAAGCTGGCGCCAGACGCCGGCTTGCCGGCCTTGCGCAACACGCTGGCGCGCGGCCTGGTCGCCATCATTGCCGACGACCAGCAATTCCATGGCCTGATTACCCGTTTCGATCTACTCAACCATCTTCGCAGGAGCCTATGATGAAATCAGACCCGAGCAACCATAAAGAGGGCGGCCACGCGGCCGGCATGCATTTCGCCACGCGCGTGATCCACGCCGGCCAGGCGCCCGATCCGTCTACCGGCGCCATCATGCCGCCGATCTACGCCACCTCCACCTTCGTGCAGCAAAGTCCGGGCGTGAACAAGGGCCTGGATTACGGCCGTTCCCATAATCCGACGCGCTGGGCGCTGGAGCGCTGCGTCGCCGATCTCGAGCAGGGCGCGCAAGGCTTCGCCTTCGCTTCCGGCATGGCCGCTGCCGCTAATGTGCTGGAGTTGCTGGATGCTGGCGCCCATGTGATTGCCGGCGACGACCTCTACGGCGGCACCTACCGCCTGTTCGACAAGGTGCGGCGGCGTAGCGCCGGCCTGTCGTTCAGCTATGTCAACCTGGTCGATCCGCAAAACCTGCTGGACGCTATCCGGCCCGAAACCAAGATGGTGTGGGTAGAAACGCCAACCAATCCGATGCTGAAACTGGCGGACCTGGAAGCGATCGCCAAGATCTGCCGCGAGCGCGGCATTATCGCCGTGGCCGACAATACCTTCGCCAGCCCGATGGTGCAGCAGCCGTTGACGCTGGGCTTCGACGTCGTGCTGCATTCCACCACCAAATACCTGAATGGCCACTCCGACATCATCGGCGGTATCGCCGTGGTCGGCCGCGAAGCGCGCCAGGCGGAATGGCTGGAGCGGCTTGGATTCCTGCAGAACGCGGTGGGTGCCATTGCCGGTCCGTTCGACAGTTTCCTGGCTCTGCGCGGCATCAAGACATTGGCGCTGCGGGTCGAGCGCCATTGCCAGAACGGGCTGGAGCTGGCCAACTGGCTGGAAAGCCTGCCGGAAGTGGCGCGCGTCCATTATCCAGGCTTGCGCTCGCATCCCCAGCATGAGCTGGCGCAACGTCAGATGCAAGGCTATGGCGGCATCATCTCGGTCGACCTGAAAACCGACCTGGCCGGCGCCCGGCGCTTCCTCGAGCGCTGTGAAATCTTCGCCCTGGCGGAAAGCCTGGGCGGCGTCGAAAGCCTGATCGAGCATCCAGCCATCATGACGCATGCGACGATTCCCGCGGCGCACCGGGCGACGCTGGGGATCACCGATACGTTGATCCGGTTATCGGTCGGGGTGGAAAATATTGCCGATCTGAAGAAGGATTTGCAAAACGCCTTTGCTGCGATGAAAGCATGAGCCAGAGTTTGCCGGAATGGGAGCAACGGCTGGCGGCGCTGTGGCAGCAGATCGATGCCATTGCGCCGGAGCAGCTTGTGGCCGGGGTCGACGCGCTGGCCGCAGAGCGGCCTGAGGCTGACCCCGTGGCGCTGTTCGAGCGTGCCTGCGTGCGGGACACTGCTGGCTTGGAAGCGGAGGCGGAGCCGCTGTACCGGGCGGCCCTGGCCAGCGCAAGTCTCGATCCTTACCGCCAGGCACGGGCGTCGATCCAGCTTGGCAGCAGCTTACGCCTGCTTGGGCAGCTGGATGAAAGTGAGCGTCTGATTAGCGCCCAGCTGCAGCGTTATGCCGATCCCGCCTACGGCACTGCTTTGTACGATGAAACCCGGGCCATCCTGGCGCTCACGTATCTGGTGCAGGGCAGGGCGGTGGAGGCGGCTTGCCTGGCGCTGACGACGCTGGCGCCGCATTTGTCGCGCTATAACCGTTCGGTGACAGGAAACGCCGCGGAAATTCTCAAGAACGCCGCGTTGGCCTCGAGCTGGTCTTGATCGCCGGCTGAAGTTTCTAGGTTGTCCGCAACAAATAAAAAGCCCGGATGCCTGTGTCTACACAGGCATCCGGGACTTTTCCACAGTGCGCTTACTGGTAGTTGACCACCAGCGAAGCGCCGCTGACAGCGCCGGGCGCGTCGATGGTGACGCTTTCGGCATTGCTGCTGCCGTTGGATTTGGCGTCGTAATTAAATAGGGTCGGAGTTTTTTTTCGCGGCTTTTTGCGAAAATTACTCCGACCCTACTTAACGGGCTACGGAGTACGTGTCTTGGCATGCTAAGAACTGCATGTGCGTTGCTAAAACTGTTGCTACTCCGTGGAAGCTAGCCGGGGTGGCCCGGCGGCCAGTCACTTTTTCTTGCTTTGCCCCTCGCCGGGCGCAAGAAAAGTAACCAAAAAGAAGGCGACCGCACAGCCGTTGCCCGCCGTCGGCAACGTCAGCATGCGGGGTACTTCAAAAGCAACGCCAACTTCAAAAGCTACTCCCACGCAGTCAACCGGGGTCAGAGTAATTTTCGCGGCCTTTTGCGAAAATTACTCTGACCCCGGTTGACGGACTACGGAGTACTTACGGTTGCATGCCAAGAATGGTCATGCCTTGCAGCTTTACTCGCTTACTGGTAGTTGGCCACCAGCGAAGCGCCGCTGACAGCGCGGTAGGCATTCAACAGAAGATAGTAGGTGCCGGCGCCGGGCGCACCGATGGTGACGCTTTCGGCATTGCTGCTGCCGTCGGATTTGGCGTCGTAGCTAGTGGTGCTAGGCGTTGCACCCAGCTTGACATAGATGTCGCCATCGCCGCTACCGCCGGACAGCTTGAAGTTCAGATTGCGGGCGCCGGCCGGCACCACGATGCTGTACACATTGCTGCCGCCGCTGGCAACGCTGATACCGGTCACCGGCACGCCCTTGACCAGCACGTTGCCGCTGCTGCCGCTGCAACTGACGCCGACGCCTTTGAACGCGGCCGTCACGTCGGCCACCAGATAGCCGCGGTCGGCTGCGGCTTTTTCGACGCCGCATGCGCCCTGGTTAAAGGTGCTGTTGGCGGTCCAGTACAAATGGTTGGCGTCGGCCATTACCTCGAAAGCCTTGCGAGTGCTCCAGCCGGACGTGGTCGCCAGCAAGTAGAAGGCCTTGTTGTAGACGCCGCTGCTGTAGTGCACGTCGAGACTGCTGGTGTAGTTCTTCGCATTGTCGATCGAACGGCCGTCCTGGGTCGGATTGGCCATGTAACGCAGTGCGCCGCTGGCCTTGAAGATTTCGGTGCCGACCAGGAAGTCGTTCGTGCCTTTCATGTAGTTTTCGGCGGCTTCGCCGGCCATGTCGGAAAAGGCTTCGTTCATGCCGCCTGACATGCCGCTATACACCAGGCCGGAATTCTGCTCGGTGAAACCGTGGCTGATTTCATGGCCAGAAACGTCGAGCGCCACCAGCGGATAGAAGGTCGAGGCGCCGTCGCCGAAGTTCATGGCGCTGCCGTCCCAGAACGCATTCTCATAGTTGTTGCCGTAATGGACCTTCATGTACAGAGTCTGGCTGATCGGCCGCAGGTTGAGCCAGGCCTGGTACATATTGAAAACGACGTTGCCGAAATAGTGGGCGTCATTCAAAGGTGAGAAGGCGCCGTTGACCGCCTTGTAAGTGTTGCGCGGGCAGGTGAAATGAAACGGCGTGCTGCCGCTGCTGCCGTTCTGCAGATCGACGGTTACCACGTTAGGCGTCACCATGTTGCAGTTGCTGTCGACCACCAGCGGGCCGTATTTGCCGCCCGGCTGGTATTCATACTGGCCGGTCTTGGCGTTGCCGCCGGGCCGCTCGCTTCGTAAGGGGTGATGCCTTCCCATTGCTTCAGCACGGCGCCGCTGTTGGCGTCGATGATGTAATAAGGACGGCTGGGCTTGGCGGCGCTCTTGTTGACGAACGACACCACGTAGATCAACTGCGCCACATTGTTCTGGCCCAGCTGCACATACAGTTTGGCTTGCTCGTTTTCGGTGACGGCGGCGCGCGCGATCGACTTGGCTTGCAGCAGTACGTCGGCGGCGGCATAGACCGGCTTGGTGCTCGGCAGGTCATTATCGATATTGCGCAGCAGGCCGCCGGACATCGCCGGCTGCGCCTGGTTGGCCGCGCGGTGTTCGACAATCGCCTGATCCCACACTGGCACGCCCTGGAAATATTGCTGATAGCGGGTTACTACTTTGCCATTGGCGTAGTTCTGGCTGCGCAGCGGTTTCAGTTCCTCGCTGCTGAGCCCGAGAAAGGCCTGGGCGCTGACTTGGCCGCCTTGTTTTGCGGCTTGCACTTGCGGGGTGTAGCGCTCAAGATCAACGCGTTCGGCTGCGATTGCGCTTGAGCTTGCCGCCAGCAACAGCGACAGGAACAACGGTTGAAACAGCGGGCCTTCGACGTGACGTAATACTGGTTTCATGGTATCTCACTCTCTTGAAATTGATGCGTGGATAAGACATAAGGTGACCAGATACTTCGCGAACAAAAACACTACCGGCAATCCAGGGCGTCCTTGGCCTCCAGCTCAAGCATTTGATAAAGAAACATCGTTTGTGCCTGATGCCATTGCTGCAGTCCATAGAAAGAGAGGCTGACGACCAGGATTCCTGCGATGAATTTCATTTGTGGCGTGCGCAACCTAAGTTACGTATTGTTACAAAATGAAATGTCATGCAGCAACATACGTGAATTTTTATTGCCGAAATAGCTGTTATTTCTTACAGGCAAGGCTGTTCGAGGGCGTGCCGGAGGATGTCTGACAGGAGGGAAGTGAGGTGGCGCAGCAGGGTAATAGCGGAAAACGTGCAGGGAGGGCGGGTTTTGCCGAAGTATAATTGTGACGATACAAAATGTTTCGCTGAAGGAGAAAAAAATGAAAATCAAATCCATGCTGATGGTCGTTGCCTGCAGCGCGTTTGCCGCCTGTGCCGCAAGTCCTTACAACGACGGCTATAACCAGTACCAGTCGGGCGCTCCCGGCTACTATGGCAATGCCCCGGTGGTCGCTTATGGCGGCTATGGCGATCAGCGCGATGATCGCTACGACGACCGTGATGACAACCGCTATGGCGGCAACAATTGGACGCCGCCCGGGAGCTACCGCGATTCCTGCCGCGATATCGTGGTGCGGCGCGGCATGCTGGAAGCAACCTGCGGCGGCGATAATGGCGGCAGAAGGACCGCAATCCCCCTGTCCTCCTGTCGCAGCGGCAGTTTTGAAAATATCAACGGCAACCTGCAATGCACGGGCGGAGGAGATCGCGGCTACGGCGGTTCCAACAGAGACCTGCCGCCAGGCAGCTATCTCCAGTCTTGCTCGGAAATCGGGGTGCGGGGCGGCGTGCTGGAAGCAACCTGCGGCGGCGGCGACAACCGCCGGATACGCTCCTCAATCTCGGTGCGTTCCTGCAGGAGCGGCAGCTTTGCCAATATCAACGGCTACCTGCAGTGCGACCGCTAATCGTCCGCTGGCAATAGCAACGATCAAAGCAGTTCGACGCTCAGCAGGTTGACGTAGCAACTCTCACGTGTCGTGCTGACAAAGTCGACCAGGTAGGGCTGCTGCGACACCTCGGGCAGGCAGGCCGCATACAGGCGTCCGGTCAGGCCCTTGGCGGTGATTCTCTTGGCCAGCACATAATCGCGCGTCAGGTAATTCTGCGCCGCCCAGATCGGCAAGGTAGCGATGCCGCGCCGGCTGGCGACCAGTTGCAGCATCGCCACTGTCAGCTCGGTGGTGCGGCGCGCGGTCTGGATGCCGGCCGGCTTGAGCACCTGACGGACCACGTCCAGCATGTCGTCCGGCACCGGATAGGTAATCAGGGTGTCGCCGGCAAAATCCTCCGCCACCAGATATTCCTTGGCCGCCAGCGGATGATCGTGCGCCACCAGCGCCACGATTTCAAAACTGAACAGGGCGTGATAATCGACTTTTTCATCGGGGTCGACTTCCGCCACGATCGCCACATCGGCGCGATGTTCATACAGCAGGCCGACCGGATCGGCCTGGAAACCCGAAACGATATCCAGTTCTACCTCTGGCCAGCGCTTGCGGAAAATATCCATGGCCGGCATCAGCCAGTCAAAGCAGGTGTGGCATTCCACCGCGATCCGTAGCTGGCCGGCGACGCCTTGCGCCATGCGCACCAGGTCGCGCTCGCTTTCCGCCACCTGTGGCAATACCGCATCGGCCAGCTTCAGCAGCCGTTCGCCGGCCGGGGTAAACCGTACCGGCACCGATTTGCGTTCAAACAAGGTGGTGCCGTGATGATCTTCCAGCTGCTTGATCTGGTGCGACAGCGCCGACTGGGTGACATTGAGCAGGGTCGCCGCGCGCAGCAGGTTACCGGCTTCGCGCAGGGCGTGCAGGGTTTTCAGGTGGCGTAATTCGAGGATGGATTGCATAAGGTTGCCGATAAGGTTGCTAGTAAGTTGCCAAAATAATCAAAAAAATCTTCTGTATTAGTAAAATTCAAGTTGAGTCTTAATATTTATCGTTTGAATCATAATCCAAGCTGGTCCAAGATGCGAGTCATCGAACATGTTTTTATTGGAGACAGAGATGGCATTGGCACACGTATTAGGGTTTCCGCGCATCGGCGCTCACCGCGAACTGAAGTTTGCCCAGGAATCGTTCTGGAAGGGCGCCTCCGACGAGGCCGCACTGCGCGCCACCGGCGCCACCTTGCGCGCCCGCCATTGGCAAGCCCAGGCTGACGCCGGCCTGGATTTCGTCACCGTTGGCGACTTCGCCTGGTACGACCAAGTCCTGGGCACGTTGGCCTTGCTGGGTGCAATTCCTAGCCGTTTCGGTTTTGATCCGAAGCAGCTGAGCCTGGCCGACTATTTCATCCTGGCGCGCGGCAGCAAGCAGCACTTCGCGATGGAAATGACCAAGTGGTTCGACACCAATTATCACTACCTGGTGCCGGAATGGACTGCCGACGTCCAGTTCAACGGTGGCATCGATTGGCTGCACGATGAAATCGCCGAAGCGCGCGCCCTTGGCCACAAGGTGAAAGTGGCGCTGGTCGGTCCGTTGACCTTGCTGTACCAAGGTAAGATCAAGTCCGGCCTGGGCCACAAGCTGGATCTGCTGCCTAAAGTGGTGGCCGGCTACCAGCAGTTGCTGCAGCGCCTGCACGCCGCCGGCATTGAGTCGGTGCAGATCGACGAACCGATCCTGGCGCTGGAGCTGGACGCCGCCTGGCGCAACGCTTTTGCACCGGTCTATGCACAGTTGAGTGCGCAATTAAGCGGTAGCGCGCCAGCCTTGCTGTTGACGACCTATTTCGGCGAAGTCAGCGAGCATGCCGAACTGCTGCGCTCGCTGCCGGTGGCTGGTGTCCATCTGGACCTGGTGCGTGGCGCCGATCAGCTGGATCAGATCGTGGCCGGCTGGCCGCAAGACAAGGTGTTGTCGCTGGGCGTGGTCGATGGCCGCAACCTGTGGCGTACCGATCTCGATCAAGTATTAACCAAGCTCAAGCCGCTGCAGGCGCAACTGGGCGATCGTCTGTGGGTGGCTTCCAGCTGCTCGCTGCTGCATGTGCCGGTGGATCTCGCCAATGAGCCCAAGCTCGATGAAGAATTGAAAAGCTGGTTGGCGTTCGCGACCCAGAAGCTGGCGGAAATCGTCGCTCTCAAGCTGGCGCTGAACGGCAAGGCGGCTGAAGTCGAAGCGCAATTCGTTGCTTCGCGCGCAGCCCAGGCCAGCCGCCGCAGCTCCAGCCGCATCCACAATCCGCTGGTGCAAAAGCGCCTGGCGGCAGTCACGGCTGCCGATGCTGAACGCTCTGCCGGCTTCGACGCCCGCATCGCCAAGCAGCAAGCGAAATGGCAGTTGCCGGCATTCCCCACCACCACCATCGGTTCTTTCCCGCAAACCGCGGAAATCCGCCAGGCGCGCGCTGCCTACAAGCGCGGCGAGATCGGCCACCTGGACTACCTCGACAAGATGCGCGAGGAAATCCGCATCGTGGTTGAGAAGCAGGAACAGCTCGGCCTCGACGTGCTGGTGCATGGCGAGCCGGAACGCAACGACATGGTCGAGTATTTCGGCGAACAGCTGTGGGGCTATGCCTTCACCGCCAACGGCTGGGTGCAAAGCTACGGTTCGCGCTGCGTCAAGCCGCCGGTCATCTACGGCGATGTGTATCGTCCTGAAGCCATGACAGTCGGCTGGAGCCAGTTTGCCCAGACCCTGACAGCGAAGCCGATGAAGGGCATGCTGACCGGTCCGGTGACGATGCTGCAATGGTCTTTTGTGCGCGACGACCAGCCACGCGAAACCACGGCGCTGCAAATCGCCCTGGCCCTGCGCGATGAGGTCTGCGACCTGGAAAAAGCCAACATCGGCATGATCCAGATCGACGAACCGGCGTTCCGCGAAGGCTTGCCGCTGAAGTCGCGCGACTGGCCGCATTACCTCGACTGGGCGGTGCGCGCATTCAAGATCAGCGCTGCCGGCGTTGGCGATGAAACCCAGATCCACACCCACATGTGTTATTCGGAGTTCAACGACATCCTGCCGTGGATCGCCGCGATGGATGCCGACGTCATCACCATCGAGACTTCACGTTCCGACATGGAGCTGCTGGATGGTTTCGGCGAGTTTGCCTACCCGAACGATATCGGCCCGGGCGTCTATGACATCCACTCGCCGCGGGTGCCGCAAGTCGACGAAATGGAACGCCTGTTGCGCAAGGCGCGCGGCGTGATTCCTGATGCGCGGCTGTGGGTCAATCCGGATTGCGGCCTGAAGACACGCGGCTGGCCGGAGACTTACGAAGCGCTGGAAAACATGGTGCTGGCGGCCAAGCGTCTGCGCCAGACGGTAGAGCAGGAACGCAAGGCAGCGTAAGCCGGAAGTGCAATGAAAGAGGGGGCGAGTAAATGATTTACTCGCCCCCTCTTGCCGTTAACAGTTTGTCAAACGGCGTTATTCCTTAGCGGAATCGATCGTCATGCGTTCAAGATACTTCCTTGGCGCTGACAATGGATTTCGACACCAGGCCGTATTCGATCGCTTCCGGCGCCGACATCCAGAAATCGCGGTCGATGTCGGCCGTCACTTTTTCCAGCTTCTGGCCGGTTTCCTTGGCGATCAAGGCGCCGATTCTTTCGCGCACGCGGATGATTTCGCGTGCCTGGATGGCGATATCGGAAGCCTGGCCGCCGACGCCGCCGCTTGGCTGATGGATCAGGAAGCGGGTGTTCTGCAGGCAGAAACGGCGTTCTTTCGGCACCGACAGGAAAACGTTGACCGCGGCGCTGCCGACCCAGCCGCTGCCGATCATGTTGACCGGCGCATCGATGAAACGGATCACGTCATGGATCACATCGCCCGATTCCACATGGCCGCCTGGCGAGCAGACCAGGAAATTGATCGGCGCCTTCGATTCGCCGGAGAGGGCGATCAGCTGGCGCACGATGTCGCGCGCCACGGTGTCGTTGATCTGGCCGAACAGCAGCACCGTGCGTGACTTGAACGCTTTCTCTTCCAGGAAGGCGTCGCGCTGGGATGCATTGGTCGTTTCCACTTTTTCTTCCATGATGTGCCTCTAAGGTGTTGGGGAATTCATTAATTGCAAAAGAACCAGTGTAAACCAAAAAGCCCCCGCAAATCGCGAGGGCCGGTTTTGTTATTGTTGCCTGGCAGTCAGGCAGCGTCGTCAAAACGCTGGCACCACCGCGCCTTTATATTTCTCTTCGATGAATTTCTTCACTTCCGGCGAGTTCAGCGCCGCCGCCAGTTTCTTCACGGCCGGGCTGTCCTTGTTGTCGGCGCGTGCCACCAGCAGGTTGGCGTAAGGCGAGTTGGCATCTTCGATGAACAGCGAATCCTTGACCGGGTTGAGCTTGGCTTCGATCGCATAGTTGGTGTTGATCAGGGCCAGGTCGACCTGGTTCAGCACGCGCGGCAAGGTGGCTGCTTCCAGTTCCTTGAACTTCAGGTGCTTGGGATTCTCGATGATGTCTTTCTGCGTCGCCGAGATATTGCTCGGGTCTTTCAGCTTCAGCAAGCCCTGGCGCGACAGCAGCAACAAGGCGCGGCCGGAATTGGATGGATCGTTAGGAATGGCGATCGTGGCGCCGTCCGGCAGGTCAGCTACTTTCTTGTATTTGGTGGAGTAGCCGGCGAAAGGCTCGACGTGCACCTTGGTGACCACGACTTCGAGGTCGCCCTTGTGGCTTTTCTTGAACTCATTCAGGTAAGGCAGGTGCAGGAAGAAATTGCCGTCTACCCGCTTTTCGTTGGTTTGCACCGCCGGCTGGATGTAGTCGGTGAACACCTTGACCTGCAGGTCGACGCCTTCCTTGGCCAGGATCGGCTTGACGAACTCCAGGATTTCCGCGTGCGGCACCGGGGTGGCGGCGATCACCAGCTTGTCGGCGGCGTGCGCAGGTGCTGCGGCGATCAGGCTGAAAGTCGAGAATACCGCTGCGGCCAGGCCCAGCGACAGTGAAAATTTGCGTGACATAGAAACTCCCTTTTAAAATTTTAAAAACAAAATGACTGCATAACTGAAAAATAAGCTGCAAAAAATTATTTACGCGTGAAATGCTGCACCAGGCGGTCGCCGGAGAACTGCAGCACTTGCACCAGCACCACCAGCACGGCGACGGTGGTGACCATCACTTCAGTCTGGAAGCGCTGGTAACCGAAGCGGATCGCCAGGTCGCCGAGGCCACCACCGCCGATCACGCCGGACATGGCGGCGTACGACATCAGGGCAATCGCGGTGACGGTGGTGGCGGCGATCAAGCCGGGCAGGGCTTCCGGCAGCAGGGCGCCGAAAATGATCTGGCGCTTGTTGGCGCCCATCGCCTGGCAAGCCTCGACCACACCGCGATCGATTTCGCGCAAGACGTTTTCCACCAGCCGGGCAAAGAACGGCGCGGTGCCCAGCACCAGCGGCGGAATTGCCCCAGCACGCCAAGCGAAGTGCCGACCAGCAGCACCGTGACCGGAATCATCACGATCAGCAGGATCAGGAACGGCACCGAACGCAGCACATTGACGATCAGCGACAGCACGCGGTAGATGCCGCGCTGTTCCAGCAGTTGGCGCTTGCCGGTGATGAACAGCAGGATCCCGAGCGGCAGCCCGAGCAGGATGGTGAACAGCAGGGAAAAGCCGGTCATGGCCAGGGTTTCCCAGGTGGCTTGCCAGATATCAGCCCAGTCGATCAGAGAGAAATCCATTATCCTGGCTTCCTCAGTTGGACAGGCGCGAGTGTGCAATCGCGCCTGTAGCGCTGGTCATTTACCTGGCGGCGGTTATCGAACGAAAATAAGTATGTGTCCATCTGAATTGTAGAGTGAAGCAAGCGGTCAACTGAGGAAGCTAGGATCATGCTAGTACCTCATGGCGGATGTTGTGCTGGTCCAGCGTGGTGAAGACCTGCGCGACGTCGGCGGCTTCGCCGCGGATTTCCACCAGCAGCTGGCCGTAAGGCGTGTCCTTGATGCGGGCGATGGTGCCTTGCAGGATGGTGATCAAGGCCGGCGTGGCGGCGGCGATGCTGCTCAGGATCGGCTGATAGGTGATGTCGCCGACATAGGTCAGGCGCACCAGCAGGCCGCGCAGCTGGCTGGCGCCCGGTACGGTCGACGGCTGCAATGCGGTCTCGCTTGAAAACGGCGTGCTTTCCGCCACCATGCTTTGCGTCACCGCATGCTGCGGATGGAGGAACACTTCGGCCACCTCGCCGCTTTCGACGATGCGGCCACCTTCGATCACCGCCACGCGGTCGCAGATATTGCGGATCACCTGCATCTCATGCGTGATTAGCACGATGGTCAGGCCCAGCTTGCGGTTGATGTCGAGCAGCAGGCGCAGGATGGCCTGGGTGGTTTCCGGATCCAGCGCCGAGGTGGCTTCATCGCACAGCAGCAGGTGCGGCGTATTAGCCAGGGCGCGGGCGATGCCGACGCGCTGTTTCTGGCCGCCGGACAGCTGCGCCGGGTACTTGTCGCGCTGTTCGCTGAGGCCGACCAGCGCCAGCAGCTCGGTCACCCGGGCGGCGCGCTCCTGCGGCGTGTACTTGCCGGTGATCTTCAGCGGCCAGTCGATATTCGCGGCCACGGTCTTGGCGCTGGGCAGGTTGAAATGCTGGAAAATCATGCCGATGCGCTGGCGCAGCCGGTGCAGGCCGTCGTTGTCCAGTGTGGTAATGTCTTCGCCCTCGATCAGCACTTTGCCGCTGGAAGGGCGTTCCAGCATGTTGAGGGTGCGGATCAGGGTGCTCTTGCCGGCGCCGGAGCGGCCGATGATGCCGAATATTTCGCCTTTTTTGATATGCAGATTGATGTCAGACAATGCGGCGACGGCGGGCGCCTGGCTTTTTGCATTGCGTTCCAGTGGATAGGTTTTATGCAGTTGCTCGATGCGGATCACGGATTTGCTTCAGATTGGTCAGTCAGGCTTGCAATTTTAGCAGCGACTCTATATACGCCAAAGTTATATATCGTTATGTATATATAACAATCCTGTTGTTAGGGCTTGTCGTGGCGGCATGAGGATGGTGCGGCGATAACATGCAAAAATTGCTTTTTTATGGCATAGTGGACACACTATGAAAGCACTCAAGAGCGCACTGGCCAAAAGAGTTCTCGCTGATCCGAGCGCGACGCTGCAGCTGCGCGCCTATCTGGCCAGCAAGAATTCCCAGCCTTCATTGTCTACCACGGTCGCCACGGACGACGTGATCAGCTTGCATTCTGCGCAAGAGGGCACCGTCCTGTACCGTCTTACCGTTGTCCCCAAGGCCGCCTGAGCGGTACGATGAACGTAGCGCTACCTGCTCTCATCGTCTTCCTGCTATTGCTTCCTGGTTTCATCGCTCGTTCGCGCTTCAAGCGGGCTGAGCGCATTTCCCTCGATTATTCACCGTTCGGACAGATTGTCACCGAGGCCATGCTGTGGAACTGCGTGTTCCATCCGCTCTGGCTGCTGGCTGCGGCCTGGCTGTTCGGCCGCACCCTGCAGCCTTTGCTGCTGCTGGAACTGCTGTCGTCCGACGCCGCCAGCCAGGCCAAGGCGATCCAGGGCATCGCCCTGCAGTTTTCCTGGATCTGCGCCTATTTCCTGAGCCTGTATGCCGGCGCCTGGATCGTGCCGAACGGTTTCCGCCTGATGATCACGCGCTATCGCCTGGACCGCGCCAACGCCGGCTGGTATGTTCCCTGGCTGCGCTTCAACCAGGCGCCCTGGTACTACCTGCTGACCGGCGCCGATTTCGACGAAGAGCAGCGGCCGGACCTGATCTCGGTATCGGCCATCGTCAACGTCGCCGGGCAGGCGGTGCTGTTCACCGGCATCCTCGATAATTTCTTTGTCGACGCCAACGGCAGCCTGGACCGCCTGATCCTGGAAAAAGTAATGCGGCGTCCGCTGTCGGCCGACAAGCCGGACGGCGCCAGCATCGCGGAAGAGCTGGAGCGTTTCTACGTGGTCGAGGGCGACTACTTTGTGTTGCGCTATAGCGAAGCGATTACCCTCAACATCGAATACATCAGGATGGACCGGCTCGGCGACGACGATGTGCCGGAGCCTGCCGTCGACTCGCTGAGCGAAGCCGACACACACGATTAGAGTGCCGGGTTTGCTAGTTGCGCAATTGCCGCAATTTCGGATGCAGCAGCATCAGCATGGCAAACAGCGACAAGGCCGCGCCGCCATAGATGAAGAGCTGGGACGGCGTGACATAACGGATCAGGTAACCGGCGAGCAGGGCGGACAGCGGCGCGCTGGTGATCAGGATCAGCATCAGTATGCTGAGTACCCTGCCGTGGAGTGCGGTCGGAATGCGCCTTTGTATCCACGTGAACAAGCCGACCTGGACATAGCCGGCGCCGATGCCGACCGCCACCATCAGCGCCAGGCCGATCTCCAGCACATGCGTGAAGCCCATGCCAAGCACGGCCATGCCGGTCAAGCCGTCGATCAGGCAGACCGCGACCCCTAGATGCACCACTTTCCTGGCGCGCAGGCCGGAGCAGACGATGCCGATCAGCTGTCCCAGGCCGTTCGCGGCAATCAGTATGCCGAAGGCCGAAGCGCCGCCGCCCAGCTGGCGATCCACCCACAGCGGCAGCCCGACCTGCACCGGTCCGGCTACCAGCAAGGTGACCACCGCCCAGTAGCTGATCAACGTCCTCAGCACGCCATCCGAGCACAGCCATTTGAATGCCGGAACGATGGTGGCCAGCAGCGGCCCCTCGGTTTGTTGCGCGGCTGCGACAGCATGCGTGCGCGGCAGCAGGCGCGGCACAGTGGCTGCCGCGATCAGGAAACAAGCTGCATTCAACAGGAAAACCAGTCCCAGCCCATCGGCGGAGGTCGCCAGCAGGCCGGCCAGCAGCGGCCCGCCCAGCAGGGAAACCTGGGTGATCCCCATCAGCACCGCATTCGCCGATTGCAGCTGCTGCGGGTGGATCAGCCGGGGCAGCATGGCGACCCGCGCCGGAATGGCGAAGGCGCCTACCAGCCCCATGCCGCAAGCGAACAGATACATCATCCACAGCGCCAGCATGTCGTACAGCAGCAGCGTGCCTACGCCCGTGAGCAGGATGACGCCGCCGGTCAGTGCGCATAGCAGCACGGCGCGTGGCGAATGGCGGTCCACCAGCACGCCGGCGATCACCAGGAAAAGAATTTTCGGCACCGCCATCAATGCCAGCACCAGACCCAGCGCGACGCTGTCGCTACTCAGTTTCAGCACCAGCCATGGCAAAGCCACGGTAGTCAGCTGTTCCCCCAGGAAGGCCGCGAAAGAACCCGTCATCAACAGCAGGAAACCGCGGTGCAACAACACCGGCGGCAGCCCGGCGTGATCGGCGGCAGCCGTATTTTCCAATGCAAGTTCTTTACTCATCTCGGTCATGGCGGGAGTGTGGGTGTTGGAATGATCGGGCGCGCCGTGGCCGCCGTCCCAGCTGCAACGGCAAGATACAAGACAGAATAGTCTACTTGGAATTTGCGCATTGCAACACCCTGTGAAAAGTGACAGTTTCGGCGTTTGTTGCTTTCTGTAAAGTAACTGTGTTGCACCGTATCCAAGCTGCAGCACCGTGATGGTTTTTGCCTCGCAATCAGAAAAATGCGGCGATGGCAGCCATTCCTGGTTGCCGCCTTTGAAGGCCGGCTGCTGCAATCGATGTCCATAACCATCTTGTTTCCTACGCCAAGAGAATTCCATGTGCACGCTCACCCATCCGCAGTCTTGTCCATCCTGTCTCTTCGCAGAGTCTGCCGCTGCTGAAGCAGCTTCTTAAGCACACGTCTCAGATCAAGGCTTGACACCATCTCCACGGCGCCGACAGGCGCGCGCTTTTTTGGGGGCTGACTGCGCTCCTCGTTTCCAATTGCTACCAGCACACTGCTTAGAGGGTTTCCATGTCGAATTCGCTTGAAACAACAGCTGCATCCAATTCCTTGTCCAACGGCGCCGCCGCCAGCGTCCACGAACTCTCCTCCGTGCAGCAGGTGGTTTGGCTGGACCAGATGCTCAACCCAGATATCCCGTACTACAACATCGGCCTGGCGGTGCAGATCGACGCGGCGATCGATCCGCAGCTGCTGGAGCAAGCCATCCGCGACTTCGCCATGGCCAACGATGCATCGCGCCTGACCTTGATCAAGACTGAGGGCGTGGCGCGGCAACGGCTGCTGCCGTCGGTCGAGTTTGGCTTGCCGCTGCTGGATTTCTCGGGTGAGGCCGATGGCGACCAGCGCGCGCGCCAGTACATGGAGCAGATGTTCAAGCAGAGCTTTGATCTGTATGGAGGACTGTTATGGAAAACCGTGCTGATACGCGTCAGTCCTGTGCGTTACTACTGGCTGCTGTGCTATCACCATCTGGTTGCGGATGGCATCAGCACTTCACAGAGCTTCGCCGGCATTACCCGCGCCTACAATCGGCTGTTGGGGCTGGACAGTACGGTGGCGGAAGCGGCGCCATCCTATCTGGATTTTCTTGCCAAGGACCAGGACTATTTCTCTTCCGCGCGCTTTGCGCTCGACAAGGAATTCTGGCGCCAGCGCTTTGCGCAGCTGCCGGCGCGGTTGGTGGCGGGCGACAGCGCGCTCGCCGCCAAGACGCTGGCGCCCAGCGAACAGGTGTACTGGCCGATCGGGCGTCCTCAGTTTGAAAAAATGACAGCGTATGCAGCCGGACACGGTTTTTCCGCTTCGGACTTCATGCTGGCGCTGACCAGCGTCTATTTCGCCCGCAGCGTCGACCTGGACGAAGTGGTGATCGGCGTGCCGATACATAACCGCAGCAATGCCCGCGAAAAAAACACCATCGGCATGTTTTCATCGATCATTCCGGTCGGCTTCGCGCTGGACCGGCAACAGCCGTTTGCGCAGGCGCTGGCGGCGGTTGCCAAGGAATTGCGGCGCTGCTACCGGCACCAGCGCTTTCCGATCGCAGAAATCAACCGCCTACACAACGTGGTGCAGAGCGGCTATCGTCAGTTGTTCGATGTGTCGCTGTCCTTTGAAGTCTTCAATACCGATTTTCCCATGGGGGCAGGGCTGGCCAGCGGCGCCAAGCTGGACCATGGCTATGAACAGACGCCGCTGGCGATGTCGGTGCGAAATTTCCACGAGGACCAGGATGTGCTGGTGGTGTTCGATTACAACACGCGCCATTTCACGCGCGATGAAATCGTCCGCATCCAAAGCCGCATGGCCTTGCTGATGGATGCGGTGCTGTCAGGCGCCGACTGCCCGCTTGATCAGCTGCCCCTGCTCAGCGTGGCGGAGCGGCACCAGATTGTCAGCACATGGAACGCGACCGAGGCCAGCTATCCTGCGGCTTTGCTGCCGCAGTTGTTCGAGGCGCAAGCGGAACGGACGCCACAGGCGCTGGCGGTGGAACAGGGCGCGGCGCAGCTAAGCTACGCCGAACTCAACCGCCAGGCCAATCAATTGGCGCATTACCTGCGCGAGCTAGGCGTCCAGCCTGACGACAGGGTGGTTGTGTGCGTTGAGCGCGGCTTGCCGATGGTGATGGGTTTGTTGGCGGTATTGAAGGCAGGCGCGGCCTATGTGCCGCTGGATCCGGCTTACCCGGCGGACCGCCTGGCGCACATGCTGCACGACAGCGCCCCACGGGTAGTGCTGACGCAAGCAGGAATTACCGGAGGCTGGCAACAGGTGAGGGCGGCAATCGCAGCCGACTTGCCAGTGCTGGACCTGCAAACGCCAAGCTGGAGCGGATACCCAGAACACAATCCCGACAGCGGCGATCTTTTGCCGTCCAGCCTGGCCTACGTGATCTATACATCCGGCTCGACCGGCACGCCGAAAGGCGTGATGGTTGAACATCGCAACCTGCTCAATCTGGTGCACTGGCATTGCGCGGCATTTGATGTGCGGGCCGGCCAGCGTACCTCTTGCGTGGCGCGGCTGGGTTTCGACGCCGCGGTCTGGGAAATCTGGCCCACCTTGAGCGCCGGCGCCAGCCTGCTGCTGCCGCCGCAGGACCACGACGCCGCCACTGTGCTGGCATGGTGGCGCGAGCAGGCGCTGGACGTGAGTTTCCTGCCGACGCCTATGGCCGAACACGCCATGCGTAATGGCATCAGCAATCCGCAACTGCGCCATCTGCTGACCGGCGGCGACCGCCTGCGGCTTGGCCTACAGAGCGACATGCCGTTCTCCTTGGTCAACAACTACGGGCCGACCGAGACCGCGGTGGTAGCGACCTCGGGCCGCCTGACGGCGGAGGACAAGGTCTTGCATATAGGCCGGCCGATTGCCAACACCCAGATCTATCTGCTGGACCGTGAGGGAGAGCCGGTACCGGTGGGCGTGCCCGGCGAGTTGCACATCGGCGGCGCCAGCGTCGCGCGCGGCTACCTGAACCAGCCGGAACTGACCGAGCAGCGCTTCGTGGCCGACCGTTTTTCGCAAGCGCCTGGTGCGCGACTGTACAAGACCGGCGACCTGGCGCGCTGGCAGGCCGACGGCACATTGGTGTACCTGGGCCGCAACGACTTTCAGGTCAAGATCCGCGGTTTCCGCATCGAGCTGGGCGAAATCGAAGCGCAATTGGCCACGCATGCGGCGATCCGCGAAGCGGTGGTGATAGCGCGTGAAGATACGCCAGGCGACAAGCGCCTGGTGGCCTATATTGTGCCCAATCGCGTCGTCAACGAGGAAGTCGATGCTGAAACGCTGCGCGCGCACCTGAGCCTGCATGTGCCGGACTATATGGTGCCGGCTGCCTACGTCACACTGGCAGCCTTGCCGCTGACGGCCAATGGCAAGCTGGACCGCAAGAATTTACCGGCGCCGGCCAGCGATGCCTACGCCGCCAGCAGCTATGAAGCGCCGCAAGGGGAGACAGAAATCGCGCTGGCGGCGATCTGGTCGGCGCTGCTGCAGATCGAACGCATCGGCCGCCACGACAATTTCTTTTCGCTGGGTGGTCATTCACTGCTGGCAGTGAGCTTGATGGAAAAGATGCGCCTGCAAGGCTTGGCGGCCGAGGTGCGGGCGCTGTTTGCGACACCGACCTTGGCGGGGTTGGCGGCGTCGGTCGGTACGGAAAGCCGGTTGGTGGCGGTGCCGGCCAATCTGATTCCGGCTGGTTGCGAGCAGATTACTCCGGCAATGCTGCCACTAGTGAACCTGAGCGAGGCGGACATTGCGCGCGTGGTCGAACGAGTGCCGGGCGGCGCCGCCAATGTGCAGGATATCTATCCGCTGGCGCCGTTGCAGGAAGGGATCCTGTTCCATCACTTGATGGCGCAAGAGGGCGATCCCTATTTGCTGGTGGGCATGACCAGTTTTGATACCCGGCAACGCCTCGAAACCTATCTGTCGGCCTTGCAAAGCGTGATACAGCGCCACGACGTGCTGCGTACCGCGATTGTCTGGGAAGGCGTGCCGGAGCCGCTGCAGGTGGTGTGGCGCACGGCGCCGCTGGTGCAGGAAGAACTGATTCTCGATCCGGCCGACGGCGACGTTGCCGGCCAATTGCGGGCGCGCTCCGATCCTCGCCATACCCGGCTGGATCTCACGCAAGCACCCCTGATGCGCACCAGCTTTGCCTACGACGCCGCGCAGCAACGCTGGCTGCTGCTGACACTGGTGCATCACCTGATCAACGATCACACCACCCTGGAAGTCATCCACGCCGAGATCGGGGAGCATCTGCAGGGCCGGCAAGCGCAATTGCCGGCGCCGCTGCAATTCCGCAATTACGTCGCGCAAGCCAGGCTGGGCGCCAGCACCGAAGCGCATGAAACATTTTTCCGCCAGATGCTGGCGGGTGTCGATGAACCGACCGCACCCTTCGGCTTGCTGGAGGTGCATGGCGACGGCGATGGCCTGGAAGAGAGGCATGTACGGCTCGATGCAGTACTCTCGCAGCGTTTGCGGCAGCAGGCGCGGCAACTCGGTGTGAGCGCCGCCAGCCTCTGCCATCTGGCCTGGGCGCTGGTGCTGGCGCGGGTCGCCGGCCGCAGCGATGTGGTGTTTGGCACGGTGCTGTTCGGCCGCATGCAGGGCGGCGAGGGTGCCGACCGCATGATGGGCTTGCTGATCAATACGTTGCCGTTGCGGGTCAATATCGATGGACAAGGCGTGGCGGCCAGTGTGCGCCATACCCACGCCTTGCTGGTGGAGTTGATGGAGCATGAGCACGCCTCGCTGGCGCTGGCGCAAAGGGCCAGCGCGATCGCCGCGCCGCAGCCCTTGTTCTCGGCCTTGCTCAACTACCGCCACAGCACGCTCGGCGATCCATCGCCGGCAGAACAGGCCGTGTGGCAAGGCATCACGCAGATTTCAGGAGAAGAACGCAGCAATTATCCCCTGAGCCTGTCGGTCGACGACATGGGACAAGGTTTCGCCCTGACCGCGCAAGTGACGCCTGCGGTGGGCGCAATGCGCATTTGCGGTTACATGCAAACGGCGCTGGAAGGTCTGGTCACGGCGCTGGAGGCAACGCCGGAACGCGCCATCAACAGCATCGACGTCATGCCCGCAAGCGAGCGGCATGAAATAGTCAACGGCTGGAACGCCATGCAGGCACGGCATCCTGGGCAGCGCTTGCCGCAGCGGTTCGAAGCGCAGGTGGAAAGGACACCGCTGGCAGTGGCAGTCGTGCACCGCGCGGAGCAGCTCAGTTATGCCGAGCTCAACCGCCAGGCCAATCAGCTGGCGCACTACCTGCGCGAACTGGGCATCCAGCCGGACGACCGGGTGGCGATCTGCGTCGAGCGCGGCCTGGCCATGATGGTTGCCTTGCTGGCCGTGCTGAAGGCAGGTGCGGCCTACGTGCCGCTGGATCCGGCTTATCCGGCGGACCGCCTGGCACACATGCTGAGCGACAGTGCACCGCGGGTAGTGCTGACGCAGGATGGGATCGAAGGTGGTTGGCCGCAGGTAAAAGCGACCATTGCACCAGGCTTGCCGGTGCTGGATCTGCTGGCGCCAGTCTGGAGCGACTATCCGGACCATAATCCTGACGGCAGCCATCTGACGCCCTCGGACATGGCTTACGTGATCTACACCTCGGGTTCGACCGGCACGCCGAAAGGCGTGGTGGTCGAGCATCGCAATGTGACGCGCCTGTTTGCTGCCACCGACGCCTGGTTCCATTTCGGCGCAGCAGATGTCTGGACCCTGTTCCATTCCTTTGCCTTCGATTTCTCGGTATGGGAAATCTGGGGCGCGCTGCTGCATGGCGGCCGGCTGGTGGTGGTGCCGCTGGAAACAGCGCGTTCGGCGGAAGATTTCTATCGCCTGCTCTGCCGCGAGCAAGTGACCATCCTGAACCAGACGCCAAGCGCCTTCCGCCAGCTGATTGCCGCGCAGGGCGAGGGAGCGCAGGCGCATCAGTTGCGGCAGGTGATTTTCGGCGGCGAGGCGCTGGAACCGGCAACCCTGATTCCTTGGTATGCACAGAACCAGGGTTGCGCCACGCAGCTGATCAATATGTACGGAATCACCGAGACCACGGTCCATGTCACTTACCAGCCTATCGATGTCGCCGATACCGTGCGCGGCGGCGTCAGCCCGATCGGCGTGCGCATACCGGATCTTAGTGTGTATCTGCTGGATGCGCAGGGCCAGCCGGCGCCGGTAGGCGTGCCTGGCGAGCTGTACGTGGGCGGCGCCAGCGTCGCGCGCGGCTACCTGAACCAGCCGGAACTGACCGAGCAGCGCTTCGTGGCCGACCGTTTTTCGCAAGCGCCTGGTGCGCGACTGTACAAGACCGGCGACCTGGCGCGCTGGCAGGCCGACGGCACATTGGTGTACCTGGGCCGCAACGACTTTCAGGTCAAGATCCGCGGTTTCCGCATCGAGCTGGGCGAAATCGAAGCGCAATTGGCCACGCATGCGGCGATCCGCGAAGCGGTGGTGATAGCGCGTGAAGATACGCCAGGCGACAAGCGCCTGGTGGCCTATATTGTGCCCAATCGCGTCGTCAACGAGGAAGTCGATGCTGAAACGCTGCGCGCGCACCTGAGCCTGCATGTGCCGGACTATATGGTGCCGGCTGCCTACGTCACACTGGCAGCCTTGCCGCTGACGGCCAATGGCAAGCTGGACCGCAAGAATTTACCGGCGCCGGCCAGCGATGCCTACGCCGCCAGCAGCTATGAAGCGCCGCAAGGGGAGACCGAAATCGCGCTGGCGGCGATCTGGTCGGCGCTGCTGCAGATCGAACGCATCGGCCGCCACGACAATTTCTTTTCGCTGGGTGGCCATTCGCTGCTGGCAGTGAGCTTGATGGAAAAGATGCGCCAGCAAGGCTTGGCGGCCGAGGTGCGGGCGCTGTTTGCGACGCCGACGCTGGCCGGACTGGCGGCGTCGGTCGGCGCCGAAAGCCGGTTGGTGGCGGTGCCGGCTAATCTGATTCCGGCTGGTTGCGAGCAGATTACTCCGGCAATGCTGCCACTAGTGAACCTGAGCGAGGCGGACATTGCGCGCGTGGTCGAACGAGTGCCGGGCGGCGCCGCCAATGTGCAGGATATCTATCCGCTGGCGCCGTTGCAGGAAGGAATCCTGTTCCATCACCTGATGGCAAAGGAGGGCGATCCCTATCTGCTGGTGGGCATGACCAGCTTCGATACCCGGCAACGCCTGGAAACCTATCTGTCGGCCTTGCAAAGCGTGATACAGCGCCACGACGTGCTGCGTACCGCGATTGTCTGGGAAGGCGTGCCGGAGCCGCTGCAGGTGGTGTGGCGCACGGCGCCGCTGGTGCAGGAAGAATTGATGCTGGAGGGTGACGTCGCGCGCCTGTTGCGCGCACGTTTCGACCCGCGCCAAACGCGCCTCGACTTGTCGCAGGCACCCATGATGCGCACCGCCTTTGCCTACGACGCCGCGCAGCAGCGCTGGGTGCTGCTGACCCTGATGCATCACCTGGTCAGCGATCACACCACTCTGGAAGTGGTGCATGCCGAAATTGCGGCGCACCTGCAAGGCCTGCAGGCCCAATTGCCGGCGCCGCTGCAGTTCCGCAATTACGTGGCGCAAGCCCGGCTGGGCGGCAATACCGAGATCCATGAAAGCTTCTTCCGGGAGTTGCTGGGGGATGTAGACGAACCGACCGCGCCCTTCGGCTTGCTGGAGGTACATGGCGATGGCGCCGGCCTGGAAGAAGGCCACGTACGGCTCAGCGCGGAACTGTCGCGGCGTTTGCGGCAGCAGGCGCGGCAGCTGGGTGTGGGCGCCGCCAGCCTCTGCCATCTGGCCTGGGCGCTGGTGCTGGCGCGGGTCGCCGGCCGCAGCGATGTGGTGTTTGGCACGGTGTTGTTCGGCCGCATGCAGGGCGGCGAAGGCGCCGACCGCATGATGGGCTTGCTAGTCAATACCCTGCCTCTGCGCCTGAACATTGATACTCAGGGGGCGGCGGTCAGCGTGCGGCATACGCACGCCTTGCTGGCGCAGCTGATGGAACATGAGCATGCCTCGCTGGCGCAGGCGCAACGGGCTAGCGCGATTGCAGCGCCGCAGCCCTTGTTCTCGGCTCTGCTGAATTATCGCCACAGCGTGCTCGGCGAGCCATCGCCGGCTGAACAGGCGATCTGGGAAGGCATCACGCAGATTTCAGGAGAAGAACGCAGCAACTATCCCCTGAGCCTGTCGGTCGATGACCTGGGACAAGGTTTTGCCCTGACCGCGCAAGTCACGCCTGCGGTAGGTGCAGTGCGCGTGTGCGGCTTCATGCAGATGGCGCTGGAAGGCTTGGTCGCGGCGCTGGAAGCAACCCCCGAGCGCGCTGTCAACAGCATCGATGTGATGCCGGCGCAAGAACGGCAGCAAGTCGTCAAGGGCTGGAACGCGACCCAGGCGCGGCATCCAAAACAACTGCTGCCGCAGCTGTTCGAGGCGCAGGCGGCCAAGACACCGCTGGCAGTGGCGGTGGTGCATGGCTCGGCCCAACTGAGTTATGCCGAACTCAATCGCCAGGCCAATCAGCTGGCGCATCATCTGCGCCAGCTGGGCGTCAAGCGCAATGACCGGGTGCTGCTGCAGCTGGAACGCTCCTTGCCGCTGATTGTGGCAATACTGGCCGTGCTCAAGTGCGGCGCCGCCTACCTGCCGATAGACGGCAGTTTGCCGGAGGAGCGCAAGATTTTCATGGCCGGCGACAGCGGCGCCAGCGTCCTGCTGGCATGCAGCGGCGACCATTGGCCGGTAGCGGCAGCGCTGACCAGGATCAACCTGGACCAGATCGCCGCCAACGCCTACGCCGCCGACAACCTTACCCCGGGCGGTGACGACGAAACGATTGCCTACATCATGTACACATCGGGCTCGACCGGGCAGCCGAAAGGGGTGCTGGTGCCGCAGCGCGGCATCAAGCGCCTGGTGCTGGAGAACGGCTATGCGGCCTTTGACGCCAGCGACCGCATTGCTTTCGCCGCCAATCCGGCCTTCGACGCGTCGACTCTGGAAATCTGGGGCGCCTTGCTGAATGGCGGCTGCATCGTGGTGATCGACAAGGAAGTCTTCCTCGATCCGCTGCAACTGGCCGGCAAGCTCGAACAGCAAGGCGTCACCACGTTGTTTCTCACCACGGCGGTCTTCAATCAATGTGCGGCGCTGGTGCCGGAGGCATTCAGCCGCTTGCGCTTCCTGATGACCGGCGGCGAGCGCTGCGATCCGGCCGCCTTTGCACGCGTGCTGGCAGCCGGCAAGCCGCAGCACCTGATCCATTGCTACGGCCCGACCGAGGCCACCACCTATGCCACGACCTACGAAGTGACGGCGCTTGATGCCGCCGAAGCGAGCTTGCCGATAGGCCGGCCGATTGCCAGCACCCAGGTGTATCTGCTGGACGCCCAAGGCGAGCCGGTGCCGGTTGGCGTGGCCGGAGAGATGTATATCGGCGGCGCCGGCATAGCGCGCGGCTACCTGAACCGGGATGAGTTGACGGCAGAGCGCTTCATTGCCGACCGTTTTAGCGGGCACCCCGGTGCACTGCTATATCGTACCGGCGACCTGGCGCGCTGGCAGGCCGACGGCAACCTGGTGCACCTGGGGCGCAACGACTTCCAGGTCAAGATCCGTGGCTTCCGTATCGAACTGGGCGAGATCGAAGCCAGGCTGGCCGCGCATCCGGCGATCCGCGAAGCAGTCGTGATTGCGCGCGAGGATGGCCCTGGCGATAAGCGCCTGGTGGCCTATATTGTGCTTAACCCCGTCCTCAATGAAGAAATCGATGCGGCGGCCCTACGCTCCCATTTGAGCGCCAGCATGCCCGAGTACATGGTGCCGGCGGCTTACGTCACGCTGGCGGCGCTGCCGCTGACGCAGAACGGCAAGCTGAGCCGCAAGCAGCTGCCGGCGCCAGAAGCCGACG
Organism: Collimonas pratensis; assembly: GCF_001584185.1. Taxonomy (GTDB): domain Bacteria; phylum Pseudomonadota; class Gammaproteobacteria; order Burkholderiales; family Burkholderiaceae_D; genus Collimonas; species Collimonas pratensis. The sequence continues at coordinate 2,060,428 of NZ_CP013234.1, forward strand.
CTTTTGCCGTGAGCGGCTATGCCGCGCCCGAAGGCGCAACCGAAAGCGCCATGGCGGCCATCTGGTCGCAGCTGCTGCGGGTCGAACGCATCGGCCGTTACGATAATTTCTTCTCGCTCGGCGGCCATTCGCTGGTGGCGGTGCAGATGATTTCGCGCATCAGGCAGGTGTTCGATATCGAGCTGGCGATCAGCACCTTGTTTGCGCATCCGGTGCTGCACGACTTTTCCGCCCAGTTGCTGGCCGGCGCTGCCAACGTGCGGCCGCCGCTGACTGTCGCTGGCGCTGAAGAACGTCAACAATTGTCGTTTGCCCAGCAACGCCTGTGGTTCCTGGAGCAGATGGGCGGGATCGGCCATGCTTACCATATCCCGCTGGGCTTGCAGCTGGACGGTGAACTCGACCGCATCGCCCTGGTACAGGCGCTGGAACGCCTGGTATTCCGCCATGAAGCGCTGCGCACCACTTTTACCGAGACTGAAGAGCATGCCGCGATTCAGCGCGTCGCGCCGGCCGAACTGAGTCATTTCCGGCTGCTGGAACATGATTTGCGGCACCATCCCGAACGTGACGAGGAACGGCAGCGCCTGCTGGCTGAGGAGGCGGCGCGGCCTTTCGATCTGGCGCAAGGGCCGCTGATCCGTGGTCTGCTGCTGCAAGAGACGCGGACTCGGCATACGTTGCTGATCACGGCCCATCATATTGTCTCGGATGGCTGGTCGACCGGTCTGCTGCTGGATGAAATCAGCGCGCTCTACAACGCCTACCGGCAGGGACAGCATGACCCGCTGCCAGTCCTGGCGCTGCAATATCCGGATTACGCTGCATGGCAGCGGCGCTGGCTGAACGACACCGTGCTGGAACAGCAGACCGCCTACTGGAAGCATAGCTTGTCCGGCGCGCCGACCTTGCTGGAGCTGCCGGCCGACTATCCGCGTCCACCGCAGCAAGATTATGCCGGCTCCAGTATCGACATCAGGCTCGATGCCGCACTGACGCGCAAGCTGAAGGCTTTGAGCCAGCGCCATGGCAGCACGCTGTACATGACTTTGTTGAGCAGCTGGGCGCTGCTGTTGAGCCGCCTGTCAGGACAAGACGATATCGTCATCGGCACGCCGGCGGCCAACCGCAGCCAGCAGGAAGTGGAAGGCTTGATCGGCTTTTTCGTGAATACGCTGGCGCTGCGCATTCAGCTGCCGGAACAGATGACGGTGGCGACTTTGCTGGAACATGTCAGGCAGCAATCGCTGGCAGCCCAGCAGCATCAGGAAATCCCGTTTGAGCAGGTGGTAGAGCACACCCGTCCGCTACGCAGCATGGCGCACAGTCCCTTGTTCCAGGTGATGTTTTCCTGGCAAAACGCACCGCAAGGCAGGCCGCAGCTGGCGGGACTGGAACTGACGCCGCTGGCGCTCAGGCAGGTGACCGCCAAGTTCGACCTGACCCTGGCGCTGGGCGAAACCGACGGTACGGTGGCCGGTTCGCTGGAATATGCGACCGCGCTGTTTGAAGCGGACACGGTGCAACGCTATCTCGGCTATTGGCAGCGGCTGCTGGAAGCCATGGTCGACGACGATGCGCAGCCGGTCGCCAGCCTGCCCTTGCTGGGCGAGGCGGAGCGGCAGCAGCTGGCAAGCTGGAATGCTACCCGGGTCAGCTATCCTGAGGGGGAGTTCCTGCTGCATCAGCTATGCGAAATCCAGGCCGAACGCACGCCGCAGGCAGTGGCGCTGGAGTTCGGCGCTACACAGCTTAGCTACGCCGAACTGAATCGCCAGGCCAATCAGCTGGCGCACTATCTGCGTGAGCTGGGCGTCGAGCCGGACCAGCGGGTGGCGATCTGCGTCGAACGCAGCCCGGCCATGGTGGTTGCCTTGCTGGCGGTGCTGAAGGCGGGCGCGGCCTACGTGCCGCTGGATCCGGCTTATCCAGCCGACCGCCTGGCCTACATGTTAAACGACAGCGCGCCACGCGTGGTGCTGACGCAAGCCGGGATCGAAGGTGGCTGGCAGCAAGTCAGTGCGTCCATCGGACCGGACCTGCCGCTGCTGGATCTGCAAGCGCCAAGCTGGCCCCGCTACCCGGACCACAATCCTGACTATAGCCACCTGACGCCATCGGCTTTGGCGTATGTGATCTACACATCGGGCTCGACCGGCAAGCCGAAGGGCGTGATGAACGAGCATCGCGGCGTCGTCAATCGCATGCTATGGATGCAGCAGGCTTATGGGTTAGGGCAGCAAGACGTGGTGCTGCAAAAGACGCCTTTCAGTTTCGACGTCTCGGTGTGGGAGTTTTTCTGGCCGCTGATGACAGGCGCCAAGCTGGTGTTGGCCAAGCCGGACGGCCACAAAGATCCGGCCTACCTGAGCGGACTCATCCGCGCTGCCGGCGTCACCACCTTGCACTTCGTGCCCTCCATGCTGCAGGTATTTGCCGCGCATGAGGATGCAGCGGCCTGCCACAGCATTGTGCGCGTGATGTGCAGCGGCGAAGCCTTGCCGGCAGCGCTGGTCGACTGCTTCCATGCGCTGCTGCCGCAGGCCCAGCTGCATAATCTGTATGGGCCAACCGAAGCGGCGGTGGATGTCACCGCCTGGACCAGTATTGCCGGAGAAAGCCGGAGCGCCATTCCTATCGGCAAGCCGATTGCGAATACCAGCATTCACATCCTCGATGCGCGCGGAGAACCGGTGCCGCTGGGTGTGGCGGGGGAATTGCATATCGGCGGCGTGCAGGTGGCGCGCGGCTACCTGAACCAGCCGCAGCTGAGTGAACAGCGTTTTGTCGCCGATCCTTTCTCGAAAACTCCGGGAGCTCGGCTGTACAAGACCGGCGACCTGGCGCGCTGGCAGGCCGACGGCAATCTGCTGTACCTGGGCCGCAACGACTTCCAGATCAAGCTGCGCGGCTTCCGCATCGAACTGGGTGAGATCGAAGCACAACTGGCTGCGCACGCAGCGATACGCGAGGCCGTGGTGATTGCGCGCGAAGACAGTCCCGGCGACAAACGCCTGGTGGCCTATCTGGTGACCAGCCAGGAAGTCGATGCTGAAACGCTGCGCGCCTATCTGAGCGTCAATCTGCCCGACTACATGGTGCCGGCGGCGTATGTCACGCTGGCAGCTTTGCCATTGACAGCGAATGGCAAGCTGGATCGCAATAGCCTGCCGGCGCCGGATGGCGGCGCCTACGCGGCGAACAGTTACGCAGCGCCGCAGGGAGCGGCTGAAATTACGCTGGCGGCGATCTGGTCGGAGTTGCTGAAAATTGAACGGGTCGGTCGCCACGACAATTTCTTCTCGCTGGGCGGCCATTCGCTGCTGGCGGTGCAGATGATTTCGCGGCTGCGGCAGACATTTGGCGTGGAAGTGGCATTGAGCACGGTGTTCATGCATCCCTTCCTGGCTGGCTTTGCTACCGCAGTAGCCGGCAGCGAAGCCAACGTGCGGCCGGCAATGACGACGATATACGGCGCCGAGCGAGAGCAACTGTCGTTTGCACAGCAACGCCTGTGGTTCCTGGAGCAAATGGGCGAAGTACGCCAGGCCTACCATGTGCCGCTAGGCTTGCAGCTGAACGGTGAACTGGACCGGGTCGCCCTGGTCCAGGCTCTGGAACGCCTGGTGTTCCGTCACGAAGCCCTGCGCACCAGCTTTGTCGCTGCCGAAGGCCAGGGCGCGCTACAGCGTGTTGCCGCGGCAGATATCAGCCATTTTCATCTGCAGGAACACGATTTGCGCCATCATCCGGAACGCGATGCGGAGCGCGAACGCCTGATCGCGGAAGAAGCGACGGCGCCGTTCGACCTGGCGCAGGGCCGCTGATCCGCGGCCGCCTGCTGCAAGAGACGCGTACCCAGCACACCTTGCTGATCACGCTGCACCATATCGTTTCAGACGGCTGGTCGATCGCCGTGCTGCTCGATGAGATCAGCGCGCTGTACAGCGCCTACCGGCAAGGCGAGCACGATCCTCTGCCGCCGCTGACGGTGCAGTATCCGGATTACGCTGCCTGGCAGCGGCGCTGGATGAGCGGCGCGGTGCTGGAGCAGCAGACCGCCTACTGGAAAGAAAACCTGGCAGGCGCGCCGACCTTGCTGGAACTGCCCACCGATTACTCGCGTCCCTTGCAGCAAGACTATGCCGGTGCGCAGGTAGCGACAGCGCTGGATGCCGGGTTGACCAGAAAGCTGAAGGCCTTGAGCCAGCGCCACGGCAGCACCTTGCACATGACGCTGTTGAGCAGCTGGGCCCTGTTGCTGGGTCGGCTGGCAGGGCAGGACGAGGTGGTGATCGGCACGCCGACGGCCAACCGCAACCAGCAGGAAGTGGAAGGCCTGATCGGATTTTTCGTCAACACGCTGGCGTTGCGCATCCGTTTGCCGGAGCAGGCGACGGTGGGCGCGTTGCTGGAGCAGGTGAAGCAACAGTCGCTGGCGGCCCAGCAGCACCAAGAACTGCCGTTTGAACAGGTGGTGGAGCATACCCATCCGGTACGCAGTATGGCGCATAGCCCTTTGTTCCAGGTCATGTTTGCGTGGCAGAACGCGCCGCAAGGCAAACTGCGGCTGCCCGGCCTGGAGCTGACGCAGCTGCCTTTCAAGCAAGTGACCGCAAAGTTCGACCTGACCTTGTCGCTGGAAGAATCTGGCGATGCGATTGCCGGCGTGCTGGAATATGCCAGCGCCTTGTTCGAGCGCAGCACGATCGAGCGCTACCTCGGCTACTGGCAGTGCCTGCTGCAGGCCATGGTCAGCGACGACAGCCGGCCGCTGGCCAACCTGCCGCTGATGAGTGCAGCTCAACGCCAGCAGATCGTGCAGCACTGGAACCAGACCGACGCCGTCAACCCGGCGCCCTTGCTGCCGCAGCTGTTCGAGGCGCAGGCGGTGCAGAGGCCGGATGCGGTGGCGGCGGTGCATGGCGTCCATCAGCTGAGCTATGCCGAACTGAACCGCCAGGCCAATCAGCTGGCGCATCACTTGCGGCAGTTGGGCGTTCGGCGCAATGACCGGGTAGTCTTGCAGCTGGAACGCTCGCTGCCGCTGATCGTGGCCGAACTGGCGATCCTCAAGTGTGGCGCCGCCTATGTGCCGATAGACGGCAGCCTGCCGGACGAGCGCAAGATTTTCATGGCGCAAGATAGCGGCGCCAGCTTGCTGCTGACGCTGAGCGGCGCGGCCTGGCCGGAACAGGCCGCGCTCACCAGGGTCAACCTGGACCAGATCGCCGCCAGTGCCTATGCCGCCGATAACCTGGCGCCGGGCGGCGACGACGAGACGATTGCCTACATCATGTACACCTCAGGCTCGACCGGGCAGCCGAAAGGCGTGCTGGTGCCACAGCGCGGCATCAAGCGCCTGGTGCTGGAAAACGGCTATGCGGCTTTTGACGCCAGTGACCGCATCGCTTTCGCCGCCAATCCGGCTTTCGACGCTTCCACCATGGAAATCTGGGGCGCCTTGCTGAACGGCGGCCGTATCGTGGTGATCGACAAGGAAGTGTTCCTCGATCCGCTGCGCTTTGCCGATGCGCTGGAACAGCAGGGCGTCACCACGCTGTTCCTGACCACGGCAGTGTTCAACCAGTGTGCGGCGATCGTGCCGGATGCCTTCCGCCAGCTGCGTTTTCTGCTGACCGGCGGCGAGCGCTGCGACCCGGCCGCTTTTGCACGCGTGCTGGCGGCCGGCCGGCCGCAGCATCTGATTCACTGCTACGGGCCGACCGAAACCACGACCTACGCCACTACCTACGAGGTAACGGCGATTGACGCGGCGCAGCCGACCATTCCGATAGGCCGGCCGATTGCCAACACCCAGATTTATCTGCTGGATGCGTACGGCGAGCCGGTGCCGGTCGGGGTGACGGGCGAGATCTATATCGGTGGCGCCGGCGTCGCTTGCGGCTACCTCAACCGGGAAGAACTGACGGCGCAGCGCTTCGTTGCCGACCGTTTCAGCGGCCGCCCTGGCGCGCTGCTGTATCGCACCGGCGACCTGGCGCGCTGGCAGGCCGACGGCAACCTGGTGCATCTGGGTCGCAACGACTTCCAGGTCAAGATCCGTGGTTTCCGCATTGAACTGGGCGAGATCGAGGCCAGGTTGGCCCTGCATCCGGCGATCCGCGAGGTGCTGGTGATGGCGCGCGAGGAGCATCTGGGAGAGCGGCGCCTGGTTGCCTATATCGCTGTCAATCAAGCGGTTGATGTCGACGCCCTGCGTTCCTACCTGAGCGCCAGCATGCCCGAGTATATGGTGCCGGCGGCTTACGTCACGCTGGCGGCGCTGCCGCTGACGCAGAACGGCAAAGTGGACCGCAAGCGGCTGCCGGCGCCGGAGGCGGATGCCTATGCTGTCGGCGGTTACGCGGCGCCGGAGGGGGAGATCGAGGTGGCCCTGGCCGAGATCTGGTCGGAGCTGCTGCAGATCGCCAGCGTCGGCCGTCACGACAACTTCTTCGCACTGGGCGGCCATTCGCTGTCGATCCTGCAAGTGGTGACCCTGCTGAAGAAAAAAGGCGTGCGGATTTCAGCTAGCGATGTGTTTACCTATCCGACCGTAGCGGCTCTGGCCGAACATATTACGCAGCTCAACCCGCTGGAGACAGAGAATGCGGCGGTGCTGGTGCGTGCCGGCGGCCGCCAGCGTCCCTTGTTCCTGATGCACGAAGGCTCCGGCTTGCTGATCTACGCGCACATGCTGGCGGTGCACATCGATCCCGGCATCCCGGTGTACGGTTTGCCGCCGCTGCCGCCTGAAGAAACGCCGCTGCGTAGCGTGCAGAGCATGGCGACGCGCATGCTGGGATTGATACGCGCAGTGCAGCCGAGCGGGCCTTACCGTCTAGCCGGCTGGTCCTTCGGCGGTGTGCTGGCCTACGAGGTGGCGCAGCAGTTCATCAGGGAAGGCGAGCAGGTTGAGTTTGTCGGCTTGTTCGATACCCATTGCTCGATCGGCGACGACGATGAGCGTGAAGAAAAGCTGGGCGACAAGCAATTGATGCTGACGCTGCTCGAAGCCGCTGCCAGCAACGACCCGCTGCTGCGGAGCGGGATGGAGCAGCTGAAAGCGGCCGCCGCTGACGCCGACATCCAGACCTTGATGCAGATGGCGAGACGCAGCGGCTTGTTCCCGGCGGGATTCTCCTTACAGGGCTTGCTGCAGCTGATGGAAAACAGCCGCATCATCATTCGCGCCTATGGCGAGTATGCGGTGCAGCCGATCGCCATTCCGGTGCACTATTACAGTGCCGTGGGAGATACTGTCAACGAGCCGCTGCGAGGCTGGGGTGAAGTGCTGTCGGAGATGCAGCTGCGGCTCATCCCTGTACCGGGAACCCATCAGTCGATGATGATTTCGCCGCATATAGAAGTGTTTGCCGATGCCTTGAATAGCGCGCTGGAGGCGGTGAGGGTGGAAGGGAAGCTGGCCACTGCGCCGCTTTGATTGATGGAGCAATTCGCCACGGCTCAGGCAGCATCAGCCTGAGCCTGAGCCGTGGCAGTTGCCATCAACTGCGTGAGTCTTCCGCAGCACGCGACGGCGATGACTCGCCTTCAAAACGCAGTGCGATGGCTGGCTCCTTGCGAGCCAGCTGTTGTTCTATCAGCGTTGCCAGGCGGCTGTCTGCGATTGGGTGGTCCGCATCCTCGGCGCTTGCCGGCAAGTGCTTGCGGCCGGTTGCATCGGCCAGTTCCAGCTGATTGATTTTCTGCGCCGGACTATGCGTGGCTGCGGCCAGAAAAGTGAGCAGCCGGCGCTGATGTTCGGCCAGCATCTGTGCGCTGTGGATTGCCGGGTTGGCGTCAAAAATGATCTCCAGGTCGCGGCCGGCGCCGCGCTCGCAGAGGGTGATGGCCAGATCTTCCGCGCTGCCGTCGCACAGCTGGCGCAGGCGGGCTGGATGGCTGCCGAAGCGCAAATCGCAAGGGTTGGATTCGGCTTTGATCACGGTGCTGAACAATTCCCTTTGGCCGGACAGCTTGCGCAAGTCATGGCGCAGTTCTTCGCACGGATAAGACTGATGCAGCGCAATTTGCCGTATCTGCCGGCCGATGTCGCGCATCAGCTCTTCGAACGATAGTTCTGTGTTCAGCGCCAGGCGCAGCGGCAGGGCATCTGCCGTGCCGGCCGCTACGCCGATCAGCATGTCCGTCACACCGCTGGCGCGATACAGGAATGCGACAGTGACGGCAATCAGGAGTTGCGGCAGGCTGATGTCCAGTTTGTGCGCGATGCTCTGCAATGCTTGCACGCCGGCGGCGGGAAAACAGGCGGTCTGGCGTAGCAAAGCGTCGCCATTGAAATGGCGTTGGAGCGACAGGCTCAATGGCGCGGGCGCATCGTGCAAGCGGCCAGTCCAGTAGTTGCGGTCGGCAATGTAGTGCTCCGATTCACGATAGGCGTTTTCGTCCTGCAGCAGCTGCGCAATCGACGGCGAGGGAGCCGCCGCCGGTAGCGGATGGTGCCGGCCCAGCGCACTGTAGGCGGCGGCCAGGTGGCGCGCCATACGGCCATGTTCCGAGCCGTCCGGCAAGATGCGATGGCTGCGGCGATACCAGATATAGCGGTCGCGGCTGGTGCGGAGCAATGCCGACAGCCATGGCCGGCCACGGATCAAATCGATGGCGCGGCTGTAATCGGCACGCATCCAGGCTTCCGCTGCGGCCTCCGGATCACGGTCGCGGCTGAAATCAAGATAGGGCAGCTCGCCGCCGAAGTGCTGTTCCACGATTTGTCGCGGTCCATCTTCGGAGTCAAGCAAGCGCAGACGCGCAGACTCGCTTTCATCCGCCACTTTTTGCATCGCTGCCAGGAACTGTGCGAGATCAATCTCGCCGACGATATCGACGGCTTCGGCGACGTTGAAGTTGTCGCCGGGCGTCGCGCATTTGACTTTAAGCCACACCGCCGTTTGGTTGACGGTGAGCGCACTCGCGGCAGCGGGATGGACGACGATTTCCAAACAGTTCTCCATGTCATGAATGAAACTGGATCGGTCAGGCGCCGGCGTGCGGACGGCATGATGCGGCTATCGGCATTGCGGCATGCGTAAAACAAACGTCTTTGGGATTTCCTATTGCGTGCAATGAGCGGGGGTATGCAGCTTGTCGGCCGCTGCCAAGCGGAAAAGAATATAGCCGCTCGATTTTCGCTTTGCTAGCTATAAAAAGTGACAGCTAGTTTAAAGCGGAAATTGGTGTTAGATGATTTGCGTGGAAGCATGGAGATGGTGCCAACAGGGGTATTGCGGATGAAGCAGCCCGGCGCGTTTGCTGCAGATTGTTGCGCCAGGCGTTCCGCTGGTTTGCTTATGGTAGCGCAAACACCAGGCAAGTGGTGGTCGCGTGCGCATAAATTTTTCCATCGACGTCGACGATATTGGCTTCCGCCACGCCGACCCTGCCGCCGACCTGTATCACCTTGCCGATGGCGCGCACCGGACCGGTCTTGTCGGTCAGTGCGCGGATCAGGTTGACCTTCAGTTCCAGCGTGGTGTAGCCGCTGCCTTTCGGCAGGGTGGATTGCACCGCGCAGCCCAGCGCCGAATCCAGCAAGGTGCAGAAGTAGCCGCCGTGGACGCTGCCGATCGGGTTGTAGTGCTGCATGCCCGGCGTGCCTTGGAAGATGACACGGCCCGGCTCCGCTTCCAGCAGGTTGAAGTCGAGCGTCTGCGCAATCGGCGGGATCGGCAGCTCGCCGGCCAGGATGCGTTGTAAAAATTCAACGCCGCTGTATTGTTTCAGCTGCTCCAGCGAGGCGACGCCGGGAGCTGCCAGTTTGGCGCGCACTGCCGCTTCTTGAGCTTGCCATTGCGCCAGGGTTTCTTCTCGGGTGGACATGTTTTCTCCTATAGATATTGTCGGTTCGACGGCCCGCATCATTATGCCTTGCCGGCCAGGATGCGGCTGCCGTCCTCGGCCGGCAGCCGGTTTCCAATGCTGCTCTGCACGATGGGTATTGATTGTAGACAGGTTTGTATATGTGTACTATTGAGACAATAAAAGAGCACGACCGTGCGTTTATATAAGGAGATGTGGTTATGAAATCGCTACGCCGAATCGCAGTTGCTTCTGTCTTTTGCTGTTGCCTGCCATTGGGGCAGGCCCAGGCTTCCGTCTTCAGCCTGTTCGGGACCGCCGCGTCCAGCGCTTACGCGCAAACCAAGTATCCGATCGTCTTGGTGCACGGCCTGGCCGGCACTTCCAAATACTTCGGCGTGGTTGACTACTGGTGGCAGATCCCCAGCGATCTGCGCGCCAACGGTGCTACGGTGTATGTCGCCGATGTTGCTGCTTTCAACAGCGATGAGCAGCGTGGCGAAGAGTTGCTGAAGCAGATCAGCAGCGTGCTGGCCGCCACCGGCGCCAGCAAGGTCAACCTGATTTCGCATAGCCAGGGCGGCACCACCTCGCGCTACGCCGCCGCGGTCAAACCGCAATGGATCGCCTCAGTCACCACCATCGCCACGCCGCATGCGGGCACGCCGGTGGCCGACACCGTCAACCTGGCGCCGCAGGCACTGAAGAATCTGCTGGCCGACGGCACCTCGGTCCTCGGCCAGCTGCTGAGCCTGTTTGTCGGTAATCCGCAGCCGCAGGACCCGCTGGCGGCCCTGAGCGGGCTGACCACGGCCGGCGCCGCGAATTTCAACCGACTCTATCCGAGCGCCGGCGTGCCCGCCAACTGCAGCGTGAATGGCGCCACATCGGAAGTCCGCAGCGGCAATACCCAGCTGCTGTATTCCTGGACCGGCAACTCGGCCGGCACCAATGTTCTCGACGTTACCGATCCGGTGATGGTGCTCGGCAGCGTCATCATCAAGACCGCCGGCGGCGGCGCCAATGACGGCCTGGTGCCGGTATGCAGCGCGCGCTTCGGCCGCGAGCTGGGCGTCTACGGCTGGAATCATCTGGACGAAGTCAACCAGCTGTTCGGTCTGCGCGGCCTGTTCAGCGCCGATCCTGTGGTGACCATCCGGACCCAGGCCAACCGGCTCAAGACTGCCGGGTTGTAAGGGCGGCTATGCAGACCAGACACAAGTTTATTCTGGCCTTGACGGCAGTGCTGCTTGGTTTGCTGGTTGCCGAGCTGGTTTGCTTCCGCTCGACGCCATCGGCAGCGCTTGCCGCCGGCAGCCAGCCAGTTGCGCCGGCAAACGCGCTGGAGCGCGCCGCTCCAGCGCAGTTGAACGCCGCTATCAGCGACGTTCTCCCGAGCGCTGGCGACACCAGCCCGCCACCAGGATTGGTGGTGGGCGCGGACCAGCATCTGCAAGTCAACCGCGCCTTGCGCGACGTATTCGACTACTACCTGTTGGGCGGTTTGCCCGGCTCCCGCAGCCAGCACATGGCTCAGCTGCTGGCGTATCTGAAAAGCAGCCTGCCGGCGCCGGCCTACGCCGACGGCGAGCGGCTGGCGCATGCCTATGTGGCTTATCTGGCGGCGCACGATGCACTGCTGGAGCGCCAGACGCCGCCGGCGGTCACCGCCGACAGCAAGATGGCGGCGCCGGATGCGGAGCGCATGGCGACCTGGCTGGCGCAACTCTCTCGTTTGCGGCAAGACATGTTGGGTATCGAAGTAGCGAAGATCTGGTTCGGCGCGGAAGAAGCCGAATCGCTGCGCGCGTTGGCGGTTTTGCGTAGCGGCGCCAGCAGCGGCCTGAGCGCGGCCGATCCGGTGCAAAAGAGCTTCGACGATCTGCGCCAGTTGCGGCAGCAGGGCGCCAGCCAGCAGGCGCAGCGCGACATGATGGCGCAGCAGTTTGGTCCAGCGGCAGCGCAGCGCTTTGACCAGCTCGGGCAGGAAGAGCAAGCCTGGCAAGACCGCTACGCACAGTACCGCCAGGCCGCGGACCAGATCCGCCAACAGACCGGCGGCGCCGAAGAAGATCGTAACCGGCAGATCGAGACCTTACGCAACCAGAGCTTCAGCGACCCTGCCGAGCGCCTGCGGGCGCAGGGGCTGGACCGCCGTTGAAATTGGAGAAAAATCGCTTTGGGCCGACCGCATTTAGGCGGCTCGACTACGCGTCCCGGCCTCGTCGGCTACGTCATTCCCGCGAACGCGGGAATCCAAGTTACTGAATATGGCGAGGAAAATAGATTCCCGCGTTCGCGGGAATGACGGACGATGTATGGATTCAATGGAGGGGCATTTGCGCGTCGGATAGCGCTGCCGTTTCCGCTTCCTTGGCATGGCCGCGCTTGACATAGCGCAGCGCCCGTTTGCCCCAGCTGTCCAGATAGCTATACGCCACCGGCACCACCACCAGCGTCAGCAGGGTCGAGGTGATGATGCCGCCGATCACCGCACGCCCCATCGGCGCCTGGGTTTCGCCGCCGTCGCCCAGGCCGAGCGCCATCGGCAGCATGCCGAACAGCATGGCCAGGGTGGTCATCAGGATAGGGCGCAGGCGCACCTGGCCGGCTGCCAGGATAGCGTCGTATTGCGAGCTGCCGTTGCGCTGCTCGCGGTTGCTGAAATCGACCAGCAGGATCGCATTCTTGGTGACCAGTCCCATCAGCATGATGAAGCCGATGATGGAAAAGATGTTCAATGTGCTGCCGGTGATCAGCAAGGCCAGAAATACGCCGATCAGGGAAAATGGCAGCGCGGCCATGATGGCGATCGGCTGCAGGAAGCTGCCGAACTGCGACGCCAGGATCAGGTAGATGAAGATCACGGCGATGCCCAGTGCCGCCAGCGCGGAGCCGAAGGCTTCCTGCATGTCCTTGGTGCGGCCGCCGACGTCGAAACGATAGCCGGGCGGCAGTTCGATCTGCTTGATCACGGCCTGCACTTCGGTGCCGACGTCGCCCGAAGGACGGCCCTCGACGTTGGCGTAGATGCCGATGCGGCGTTGCAGGTCCTGGCGCTTGATCACGCGCGGGCTGGAAGTGTGGACGAATTCAACTACCTGCCGTAGCGGCACCATGACCGGCTTGCCGTCGCTGTCGAGATTGCTGCTGGCGACCGAGAGGTCGCCAAGGTCGGCGATTTTCTGGCGGCCGGATTTCGGCAACTGCACATTGACTTCATAGTTTTGTCCGTCCGCCGCCAGCCAGTAGCCGTTGGCGTCGCCGGAGACGAAGGGCCGCAGGGCGGCGCCGATCTGTTGCACGCTCAGGCCGAGGTCGCTGGCGAGGGCGTTGTTGACCTTGATGGTGATCGCCGGATTGGCTGCGGTCAGGCTGTTTTCCAGGTCGGTGATGCCCTTGATCTTGCCGATCTTTAGCATTACCTGGTCGGCGATGGCGCTCAGCTTATCGGTTTCGGGACCGAGAATCGCCACGTAGATCGGCTTGTCCCAGCCCACCGACAGCTCAATCCCGGGAATCGCTTTGAGGCGCTCGCGGATATTCTTTTCCACTTCCTTCTGCGAGATGCGGTGACTGGTGTTGCGATTGGTCAGGGTCAGGTTCATATCTGCCGCATTACGGCCATCGTCGGTGCCGACGGTGGTGCTGATGTTCTCGATCTGCGGCATCTTGCGCAGCGCCTCTTCGACCTGGCGCATCTTGCTGTCGGTGTAGGCCAGGCTGGAGCCGACCGGGGTTTTCAGCTTGAGGGCGATGAAGCCCTGGTCGGTATCCGGAATGAATTCGGTGCCGACCAGCGGCGCCAGGAACAGGCTGCCGACGAACAGCGCCAATGCCAGCGACAATGTAGTCTTGCGCCAGGCCAGCGCGCGTTGCAGGATGCGGCCGTAGACGCCGTGGATGCGCTCGATCAGGTGTTCGATGCCTGCCATCAGGCGCGCCAGCCAGGGCAGGCGCTTGAACCGGTTTTCCGGCGGATCGGGCCAGACCGACGACAGCATCGGGTCCAGCGTAAAGCTGACGAACAGCGACACCAGCACCGCCACCGTGACGGTGACGCCGAACTGCAGGAAGAAGCGGCCGATAATGCCCTTCATGAAGGCCACCGGTACGAACACCGCGACGATGGCAAAGGTGGTGGCCATCACCGCCAGGCCGATTTCCTGGGTACCGTCGCGCGCCGCGGCGACGTGGCTCTTGCCCATGCCGAGGTGACGCACGATATTTTCGCGCACTACGATGGCGTCGTCGATCAGCAAACCGATGCATAGCGACAGCGCCATCAAGGTCATGAAGTTCAGGGTAAAGCCGAAAGCGTGCAGGGCGATGAAGCTGGCGATCACGGAAATCGGCAGGGTCAGGCCGGTGATGATGGTGCTGCGCCAGGAATGCAGGAACAGGAAGACGATCAGGATGGTCAGCGCGGCGCCTTCGAGGATAGTTTCCTTGACCCGGTCGAGCGAGCTTTTGACGTTGTCGGAATTGGCGTGGACGATCTTGATCTCGACATCCTTCGGCAGCTGCGTCTTCAGGACTTCCACTTCATTGCGCACGCCGTCGCCCACCGCAACGATGTTGGCATCCTGCAGCTTGGTGATGTCGAGGTTGATGGCGCGCTGGCCGTTGAAGCGCGAGATCGAGCTTTCTTCGCGTTCGCCGTCGGCGATCTGCGCCACCTGGTCGAGGTAGACCGGGCTGCCGCCGCGGCGGGCGACGATGATCTGGCCGAAGGCGCGCGGATCTTTCATCTTGCCTTCCAGCCGCACCAGCTGCTCGGAAGCGCCGCGCGTGATCAGGCCGGCCGGCATGTCCTGGTTGGTGCTCTGGATCGCATTCAGGATTTCGTCGACGCCGACCTTTTGCGCCGCCATCTGTTCCGGCTTGAGGTTCACCAGCACCTGGCGGCTGACGTTGCCGCCGATATCGACCTTGGCGACCCCGGCCACCGCCTGCAGGCGCTTGACGATGATCTGCTCGGTCAGGGTCGACAGGTCGCGCAGGCTGCGCGTGCTGGAAGTCACGCTGAGCGAGGCCAGCGGCTGGGTGTTGAGGGTGTCGCCGCGGACGATGAACGGGTCCTTGGCGTCTTTCGGCATGCTGGGGCGGATCTGGGCGATCTTGTCGCGCACTTCCTGCACTGCGCGATCCATGTTGACGTTCAGCTCGAAGGTCACCCAGGTGTCGTTGCGTCCTTCATACGAACTGGAGAGGATGGTCTTGATGCCGCTGACCGAATTGATGGTGTCTTCGATCGGCTTGGTGATGTCGTTCTCGACCGCTTCCGGCGAGGCGCCAGGGTAGCGCATCTCGATCAGCAGGCCGGGCGTCTGGATGTCCGGCATCTGCTCCAGGCCCAGTTCCTGGTAGGAGAACAGGCCCAGCACCAGCAAGGCCACCATCACCATGGTGGCGAACACCGGATGGTTGATACTGATTTTGGTAATCCACATGGTGCGTGTTTTCCTCTAGCTGTTGCGCTTGGCGCCGGCGGTTTCTGCCAGCTTGACTGCGCTGCCGGGCTTGACGCCGTCCAGCCTGACCACGATCACCTGTGCGCCTGGCGCCAGGCCGGAGGTCACTTCGGCCAGGTTTTCATCGTCGTTGCGCAAGCCCAGCGTGACCGGCTGCGCCACGATCAGATTGTTTTGCACGGTGTAGACCAGGTCAACGCCGTTTTCATGGCGCAGCGCTGCCAGCGGCAGCAGTGGCCGCAAGGCCGATTTCTGCAGGGTGATGGCGCCCTTGGCGAACATGCCGCCTTTCAGCGCGCCGTCGCTGTTGGCGACCGCGATATACACCTTGATGGCGCGTGAGCCGGCTTCGGTAGCGGGATTGATGCGCGTCACCGTGCCGCTGAAGCGGCGCTCCTGGAAGCCATCCACCGCAAACGTCACCTCCTGGCCCAGCTTGACCCTCGGGATTTCGCTGGCCGGCACCTGGGCTTCGAGCGTCATCTGGCTTAGGTCCATGATGGAAAACAGCGGTGAATCGGGCGAGACCTTGTCGCCTTGCTGGATCTCGCGCTTGCTGACGATGCCGTCGATCGGCGCGTGGATGGTAGCGTCGTTGATCGCCCGTTGCGCGATCTCCAGCTGCGAAGTGGCCGACTTGACGCTGGCTTCCGCCACCTCGACGCTGTTGTGCGCGGTATCGAAAGCATTTTGCGAGATGTATTTCTGCTTCAGCAGCATCTGGTTGATGTCGTGGTTCTTGTTGGCCAGCGCCAGCTTGGCCTTGGCTTCGTCCAGCGTGCCTTGCTGGGTGGCGTAGCGCGCCTGCAGGTCGGCAGTATCCAGCTGGGCCATGACCTGGCCGCGTTTTACCTGCATGCCCTCGCGCACCAGGGTGGCGCGCACTTCGGCGGCGACCTTGGATTTGACCGTGGCTTGCACCAGCGGCATCAGCGAGCCGGACAAGGGCAGGGTGATGCGCAATTCCCTGGCATCGATCAGGGCGACGTCGGCGGCGGCCAGTTCAAACGCATGGGTCTTTGGGGTTGTCGTCTTGCCATTGTCGGCCTGCCTGGCGTCGCTGTTCCTGGCATGCAGGGCGAACCAGCCGCCGCCGGCAAGCGCAATGACCAGCAACAGGGCAAGCGGCTTGCGCCAGCCGATACGTGAACGCGACGACGGGGACGAATTTGCCATGATTATTGTCATGATTACCGTTGTAAATGTGACAGGCCGGGGAAAAAGTTGTGGCATATTATGGAGGAACTTGTATCGCTATGTAGAAACAATTTGATGAGTTTTGGATGAAGGCTAGGCGCGGCACGGCCAGCCTGAATGTCAAACGGGACAGCTTGCCCGCCGTCCCAGTGCAGATGACAATCCATGCAACTGTGTTGCAATTGGCTTGCAAGCAATGCCAGTTCCCGATTACACTCTCCGCTTGCGGTTACAAATTGTAATTTCCCCCTTTATTAGCCGTTTAGCCGTTAATTAACCAGGTTCACGCTACATGCTTCTTCAAGCCAGCCCAGCTTTGCCGATTTCGCGCCTGATGCGCGCCGTCCGCACGTCTGTGGCCGCGGCAATGCAAGCCTGCTGCCGTTCCCTGGCGCCGCCATGCGCCTGATCGTCGAATCCCATTTCCGCACGCGGCGCCGCT
Organism: Collimonas pratensis; assembly: GCF_001584185.1. GTDB lineage: Bacteria > Pseudomonadota > Gammaproteobacteria > Burkholderiales > Burkholderiaceae_D > Collimonas > Collimonas pratensis. Next base: position 2,077,363 of record NZ_CP013234.1, read on the forward strand.
TCAAGCTGCGTTTGCAGCAATGCACGCTGTGGCTGGCGCTGGCGATCCTGGTGCTGCAGCTGGTCGGCATGGCTTTTCATAATCACAGCCTGGCCGAAGTATCCTCCGACTGCATCAGCTGCGACCTGGCGGCCGACTTCCCGGCGCCGGTCCCATCCACCCCGGTGCCGGTGCTGACGCCGGTCCTGGTATTCGCCTACAGCAGCTTTGCCGAACCGGTCTATATCTATACCCCGGCGCAGCAGCACTATCTGACGCCGCACTCCCAAGCCCCGCCATCCCCTCTGGTCTGACGTTTTGTTTTTTCTTTTGGCCTGAGGCTGCTTGATCCCAAGCCGCCTGTAGCGATTTTCCGTGCGCCCCTGTCACCCATGGGGCAATTCGGAAAATGCCGGCCGGGTTATTCGTCTTATCGGAGTTTTAGAATGAAAATACGCTTGTCGCGCCGACTAAAATTGAGCGCCATGATTGCGCTGGCCTATGGTTTTGCCGGCTTTGCACCGTCCGCCGCCTATGCGCAGTCCGCACCTAAACAGATCAGCGGCGCCATCCACGATGCGCTCGGCCAGCCTTTGCCTGACGCGACGGTGGCCCTGAAAGACGCCACCGGCAAAGCAGTCGGTAGCACCAAGAGCGACCAGCAAGGTCATTTCACGTTTAGCGACATCGCGCCCGGCAGCTATGCCATCAGCGTCGGCAAGCCCTCGTTCCAGTCTGAGAACGGCACCGTCACCGTGGCCGACGAAAACGGCGCCACCGCGGACGTCACCCTGAAAGCCAGCCAGGCCGGCACGGTTAGCGCCAGCAATGCGGTGGTGGTCACCGCCGACCGCCTGGACCGTGCCCGCAACGGCATCCAGGTCGAAACCGGCAGCAGCATCTACCGCATCGGCCGCAAGGAAATCGCCGCCATGCCGCAAGGCGAAGACACTGCCTTCAATGAAGTGCTGTTGCGCGCGCCTGGCGTGGCACAGGATTCCTTCGGCCAACTGCACGTGCGCGGCGACCACGCCAACCTGCAATACCGTCTCAACGGCATCATCCTGCCGGAAAGCATTTCCGGCTTCGGCCAGACCCTGGACACGCGCTTTGTCGACAGCGTCAGCGTGCTCACCGGCGCCTTGCCGGCGCAATACGGCTATCGCACCGCCGGCGTGGTCGATATCCATACCAAGAACGGCGAGCTGGCCAACGGCGGCAACATCGGCGTGCAGATCGGCAGCAACAACACGCGTCAGATCAGCGGCGACGTCAGCGGCAGCACCGATTCCTTCAGCTACTACATCAACGGTTCGTTCGAAGCCAACAACCTCGGCATCGAGAATCCTACCGGCGCCTCCAGCGCCTTACATGACCGCACCTTGCAAAACAAGGCTTTCGGCTATTTCTCTTATCTGCTCGATGCCGATACCCGCGTCAGTCTGATTCTCGGAAATTCCGACGGCCGTTTCCAGATACCGAACAGTCCAGGCAAGACGCCCGGCTTCCAGCTTGACGGCGTGACCGACTATCCATCCGCCGACGTCAATGAGCGTCAGCACGAAACCAACCGCTACGGCATTCTTGCCTTGCAAGGCAAGATCGGTTCCGATATCGATTATCAGGTAGCCGCCTTCAGCCGCTATTCCAAAGTGCTGTTCGAGCCGGACCAGGTCGGCGACCTGTTGTATACCGGGGTCGCCTCGCGCGTGTTGCGCACCGGCCTGGCGAATGGCTTGCAAGCCGACGGCAGTTATCGCCTGAACGCCAATCACACGATACGCGCCGGCGTCAACTACACCCGCGAGAACCTGAAGAACAGCGACAATTCGCTGACGTTCCCGGCCGACGACAGCGGCAACCAGCTGTCGAGCCAGCCGATCACGCTGGCCGACAGCAATCAGAAGACCACCAACCAGGCCGGCGTCTACCTGCAGGATGAGTGGAAGATCAGCGACAAGGTCACCGTCAACTACGGCGCCCGCGCCGACTGGGTGAACGCCTATGTGAACGCCAGCCAGTTCAGCCCGCGCATCGGCGTGGTGTACCAGATGACGCCGCGCACCACTTTCCATGCCGGCTATGCCAAGTACTTCACGCCGCCGGCCAGCGAGCTGATCGGCGCCAGCACTGTCGCCAGCTTCAATGGCACCACCAACGCGTCCGCCAGCAGCCAGAACGACCCGGTGCAGGCGGAGAGCTCGGATTATTACGACCTCGGCGTCAATCACCAGCTCACGCAGCACGTCACCCTGGGGCTGGATGGCTACTACAAGAAGGTCAAGAACTTGCTGGACGAAGGACAGTTCGGCTCGGCCTTGCTGTACACGCCGTTCAACTACGCGCAGGGCAAGGTGTATGGCCTGGAGCTGACCCTCAACTATCACAAGGATAATCTGTCGGCCTACCTGAACCTGGCGCGTTCTGTGGCGCTGGGCAAGAACATCACTTCCAGCCAGTACAACTTCGGCCAGGATGAGCTGAACTACATCTCGAATCACTGGGTGCACCTGGATCATGACCAGGCTATCACCGCTTCAACCGGGGTTTCCTATCTGTGGCAGGGCACCACCTTGACTGCCGATGCCTTGTTTGGCAGCGGCCTGCGCAGCGGTTTCGCCAATACCGATCACCTGGCGGCGTATACCGAAGTCAACCTGGGCGCCAGCCATGTGTTCGGCGAGAGTCCGATCGGCAAGGTCACCACGCGCCTGAGCGTCATCAACCTGTTCGACAAAGTGTATGAAATCCGCGACGGCTCCGGCATCGGCGTCGGCGCGCCGCAATACGGACAGCGGCGCGGCTTCTATCTGTCGATGAGCAAGGCGTTTTAAACAAAGCTGGTTTTATAGCTGGGCTTTATAGGAATGGTAGGGTGGGCACCTGTGCCCACGTGGAACGCGGACGCTGCCCCAGCGTGGGCAGAAAATCTGCCCACCCTACGACTGTATAATGATGGCGGGGAGCTTGCTCCTCGCTTTTTTTGCATTTTTCAGGATACGCAATTTGCATTTCATAATGTGAAAAATTGAAATGCAGAGCACCATTTTCAAATTTCATTCTCAGAAATTTTATTCCACATCGCGAAAAATTAAAGATAAGTATTTGAATTTAAAGAAAATAAAAAAACTTATATGTCTTATATAAGACCTTGTTGCCTCGCACAGATAAGCCTACTATTTAGTCATCGGATTTGATTTCACTTTTTGTTTTTAACAGGAGAACGACGATGACTACACGTGAACAGCAAGTTGCCGCACTGGCCAAGGACTGGGCAGAGAATCCACGCTGGAAGGGCGTTACCCGCAATTACTCGGCAGAAGACGTAGTGCGTCTGCGCGGTTCGGTGCAGATCGAACACTCGCTGGCAAAGCGCGGCGCCGACAAGCTGTGGACGCTGCTGCACGAAGAACCATTCGTCAACGCTCTCGGCGCGCTGACCGGCAATCAGGCCATGCAGCAAGTCAAGGCTGGCTTGAAAGCGATCTATCTGTCGGGCTGGCAAGTCGCCGGTGACGCCAACCTGGCCGGCGAAATGTATCCCGACCAGTCGCTGTATCCGGCCAACTCGGTCCCGCTTGTAGTCAAGCGCATCAACAACACTTTCCAGCGCGCTGACCAGATCCAATGGTCGGAAGGCAAGGACGATATCGATTTCTTCGCCCCTATCGTAGCCGATGCGGAAGCCGGTTTCGGCGGCGTCCTGAATGCCTACGAATTGATGAAATCGATGATCGATGCCGGCGCTGCCGGCGTCCACTTCGAAGATCAGCTGGCTTCGGTCAAGAAGTGCGGCCACATGGGCGGCAAGGTGCTGGTGCCAAGCCGTGAAGCGGTTGAAAAGCTGAACGCAGCGCGCCTGGCGGCCGACGTTTCCGGCACTTCGACACTGGTGATCGCCCGTACCGATGCCGAAGCGGCCGACCTGCTGACTTCCGACGTCGATGAAAACGACAAGCCGTTCCTGACCGGCGAGCGCACCGTCGAAGGTTTCTACAAGACCCGCCCAGGCATTGACCAGGCCATCTCGCGCGCACTGGCATACTCGCCGTACGCTGACCTGGTGTGGTGCGAAACCGGCAAGCCGGACCTGGCGTTCGCCAAGAAATTCGCGGAAGCCGTGCACGCCAAGTTCCCTGGCAAGATGCTGGCGTATAACTGCTCGCCGTCGTTCAACTGGAAAAAGAACCTGGACGATGCCACCATCGCCAAGTTCCAGAAGGAACTGGGCGCCATGGGCTACAAGTTCCAGTTCATCACGCTGGCCGGTTTCCATGCGCTGAACTACTCGATGTTCAATCTGGCGCACGGCTATGCCCGCAACCAGATGTCGGCTTTCGTCGAACTGCAGGAAGCGGAATTCGCTGCAGCAGACAAGGGCTTCACCGCGGTCAAGCACCAGCGCGAAGTCGGCACCGGCTACTTCGACGCCGTGACCCAGGCCATCCAGCAAGGCCAGTCCTCGACTACCGCGCTGCACGGTTCGACCGAAGATGAGCAATTCTTCGAAGCCAAGGTTGCTTGATTAGATTGAATTAGATTGATTCAGTAGAACGATCAGGTTTATTGAACGCCGGTCCGCCGGCAAAGCGCGGGCGTTATCTCGTCAGCGCTCCAGAAAGCCGCATCCCACAAGGGTGCGGCTTTTTCATTGTGCGCCCAGCATGGGCGCAATCTTGGAGGTGAAAGTCCTCCCGTAAGTTGATCACAGCGAACGAAGCGAAGCGCAACTGCATGAGGGCGACTGAGTGTGGGGAGGAAGCGTGGAGCGAAGCTGCGAGCCGATGAACAAGAATCGGATAGAAGGCGGTGCCGACCAGGGCGAGCGGGCAATGAACCGCGAAGCTCTCGTGATCAAGGGTCAGGCGGCGTAGATCCGGCGGTTGTGCAGTGAAGGATTGCGTTCTTACCTGGGGAGATCTCGCTTTGTGCCTGAAAGGGCGACGGTGTAAGCCGGAGCGAGAAGTCAGCAGAGGTCGTAGTAGTTGGCGGCATGGCCGGAGAGGCTGGAAGCTGTTGGCGAAGGACCAAAGGAGCAGAAGGGCAAGTCTGCCTGACCATCCGAAATGGATATGCTTCAGATGCCCGGATACGGGGCTCGTTACGAAAAGTGCAGCAGGTGAAGCCTGAAATACTTGTGACAGCGAAGAACCAGATCGGCCGGGTTGGGGACAGGCGAGTCCAGGCGTCATGTTCGGGTATGGGCATGACGACCTCAACCGTTTCAACCGCCCGGTGCGGACCCGCATGCCGGGTGGTGTGGCAGGGGACCGGTCAGTTATACTGACCGCCCCTATGCCGATTGGGCGACTGGGAGCCGGCTCAGACCGGCGGCAACGGCAACATATTGGTCGCCTTGATTTCATCAAGGCAGACGCTCGAGCGGACGCCGCTGACGCCGCGCATGCGCATCAGCTTTTCCATCAGGAAGTCCGACAATTCCTTCAGATCGTGCGCGGTTACCTTCAACACGTAGTCGAAATCGCCGGTGATCGAGTAGCACTCCAGGATCTGCGGCCATTCGTTGATGGCTGTCTTGAATCCCGATAAATCGTTAATATGTCCTTTCTCCATCGATACATGGACAAAGGCGATCACGTTCAGCCCCAGGCTGGCCGGGCTCAGCCGGGTTTCATAGCCGACGATGAAGCCGGCTTCTTCCAGCCGGCGATGGCGCCGGTGGCATTGCGGGGCGGACAGGCTGACTGCTTCTGCCAGTTCGAGATTGGATGCTCGGCCGTTCTGCTGCAGGAAGGTCAACATTTTGCGGTCGATTTGATCGATATCAATTTTGTGCAATTTATTCTCGATTTCTGGATTTGTGACGAAATTATATTTCATAACCGTATAAAAAACGGGTGCAACTCGCAAACCAATTTTCAGCGTTCAAAGCTATACTTTTTTCAAAATAATAGATACGGCAGCAAGGGCGCAGGCCAGAATAATCCCTTGTTGCAATATAATAAAGAGGCCGATTCCCGGCAACCAAACTGACTCATTTGGAGACAAAGTCATGAAATTTCCTTTCTTGCGTTCCGCAATTGCATCTGTCGTGCTGCTGAGCCTGGCGGGCGTGTCCGCTTCCGGTGCCGCATTTGCGGCCTCTGCGGACAAAACGGTGGTGGTCACGGCCATCGTCGAACATCCGGCGCTGGATGCCGTGCGCGATGGCGTCAAGGACGAGTTGAAGGCTGAAGGCTACGAAGCCGGCAAGAACCTGAAGTTCGAATATCAAAGTGCGCAAGGCAATACCGGCACCGCGGCGCAGATCGCCCGTAAATATGCCGGCAGCCAGCCGGACGTCGCCGTGGCGATCGCCACGCCTTCGGCCCAGGCGCTGGTATCGGCCACCAAGACCGTGCCTATCGTCTACGCTGCCGTGACCGATCCGGTCGCCGCCAAGCTGGTGAAGAGCTGGGATGCTTCCGGCACCAATGTCACCGGCGTATCCGACATGTCGCCTCTGGACAAGCAGATCGAACTGATCCGCAAAGTGGCGCCGAAGGCCAAGCGCATCGGCGTGATCTACAGCCCGGGCGAAGCGAATTCGGTCTCTATCGTCGAATCGCTCAAGAAGCTGCTGGCCGGCACCGACCTGACCCTGGTGGAAGCAGCTGCGGCCCGCACCATCGATGTGCCTAGCGCGGCGCAAAGCCTGATCGGCAAGGCCGACGTCATCTATGCACCGACCGACAACAACGTCATGTCGGCGTTTGAAGGCATCGTCAAAGTGGCCGAGCAAGCCAAGCTGCCAGTGGTTGCCGCCGACACCGGCGCGGTCAAGCGTGGTGCTGCTGCCGCAATTGGTCTCAACTACTACGATCTGGGCCGCCAAACCGGCAAGATCGTGGTGCGCATCCTGAAGGGTGAAGCGCCAGGCAAGATCGCTTCGCAAACCAGCACCACATTCGAGTTGTACGTGAATCCTAAGGCAGCGCTCAAGCAAGGCCTGACCTTGCCGGCTGATCTGGTCAAGTCCGCCAAAGTCGTCGAACAATAAGCAGGGCTGGCGGATGGCGCATGCCGTCATCCGTCGGCTTTTGCTTCGTAGATTCTGGTTTGCCTGATTTGGCGTGTTTTTTGCCGGTGAGCCGCGGGCCGCCTGCTGTTCCGGGTAGCCGCGGTTCCGTAATTTAAGGATGTATATGTCGCTCATCGCTTCACTTGGCGCCATCGAGATCGGCCTGATTTTCGGCTTGGTCGCACTTGGCGTGTTCTTGTCTTTCCGTGTCGTCAATTTTCCCGACCTGACGGTCGATGGCAGTTTCCCTCTCGGCGGCGCTGTTGCCGCAACTCTGATCGTCTCCGGCTGGAATCCTTTCCTGGCGACCTTCATCGCGCTGCTGGCCGGCGGCCTGGCGGGCTGTGTGACCGCCTGCCTGAATGTCTACCTGAAGATCATGCAATTGCTGGCCAGTATTCTGGTCATGATTGCTCTCTATTCGGTCAACCTGCGCATCATGGGCAAACCTAACGTGGCGCTGATCAGCGAGCCGACGGTGTTCAGCATGACCAGCATCGGCGATTTGCCGGACTACTGGGTGCAGCCGCTGGTGATGCTGGTGATCGTACTGATCGCCAAGCTCTTGCTGGATGCGTTTTTTGCGTCAGAAACCGGCCTGTCTATGCGCTCCACCGGCGCCAATGCACGCATGGCGCGTGCCCAGGGCATTTCCACCAACCGCCAGACGGTGTGGGGCCTGGCGATTTCCAACGCGCTGGTAGCGCTGGCCGGCGCGCTGTTCGTGCAGACCCAGGGCGGCGCTGATATTTCGATGGGCATAGGCACCATCGTGATCGGCCTGGCGGCGGTGATCATCGGTGAAACCGTGCTGCCGGCGCGCAGCCTGGTGGTGACCACGGCGGCCTGCATTTTCGGTGCGGTGCTGTACCGCTTCTTCATTGCGCTGGCGCTGGACATGGATTTCATCGGCCTCAAGGCGCAGGACCTGAATCTGGTGACGGCGCTGCTGGTCGGCCTGGCGCTGCTGATTCCCAATTTCAAGCGCAGTTACAAGCGCATGCGTGGCAACGGAAAAACCAAGCCTTCCGCCAGTATCACCAATGGCCTGGCAGCACGCAAAGGGGAAAACTGATGTTGAAACTCGATAACCTGGAAATCACGTTCAATCCCGATACGCCTATCGAAAACAAGGTTTTGCGCGGTCTGTCGCTGGAAATCCCGTCCGGCCAGTTCGTCACCGTGATCGGCTCCAATGGCGCCGGCAAATCGACCATGCTGAATGCCGTCTGCGGCGACCTGATGGTCGACAGCGGTAGCATCACCATCGACGGCACCGACGCCACGCGGCGTTCCAGCTGGCAGCGCGCCGACCTGGTGGCGCGCGTGTTCCAGGATCCGATGGCGGGCACCTGTGAAAGCCTGACGATTGAAGAAAACATGGCGCTGGCCTGGAAGCGCGGCAGCAAGCGCGGCCTGCGCTTTTCCCTGAACCGCAACCTGCGCGAGCTGTTCCGCGAAAAGCTCAGCATCCTCGGCCTGGGCCTGGAAAACCGCTTGTCGGACCGCATGGGCTTGCTGTCCGGCGGCCAGCGCCAGGCGGTCAGCCTGCTGATGGCTTCGCTGCAGCCGTCGCGCATCTTGCTGCTGGATGAGCATACCGCTGCGCTCGATCCGAAGACGGCAGCCTTCATCTTGTCGCTGACGGCCAAGATCGTCGAATCCAGCAAGCTGACGGCCATGATGGTTACCCACAGCATGCGCCAGGCGCTGGATTACGGTTCACGCACTGTCATGCTGCATGAAGGCAAAGTGATTCTGGACGTGCACGGCGAGCAGCGCCGCGGCCTGGATGTGCCGGATCTGCTGCGGATGTTTGAAACCACCCGCGGTGAAAAAATCGATGACGACAAGCTGCTGCTAGGCTGATGCTCGATTGATTGAGCGGGCAGCAGGGTCGTCGTAACCATGGAAATCTGAAGGAGCAGTATGAAGGCTTTACTTAATGCGTTTGAAAGCAAGGCGCCGGAAATCGTCTTTGAATGGCATGACGCCGAGACGCCGGCGCGCGGCTGGATCGTGATCAATTCGCTGCGCGGCGGCGCAGCGGGCGGCGGCACGCGCATGCGCAGCGGGCTGGACCGGCGCGAAGTAGAGTCGCTCGCCAAGACCATGGAAGTCAAGTTCACCGTGTCCGGCCCGGCCATCGGCGGCGCCAAGTCCGGCATCGATTTCGACCCTGCCGATCCGCGCAAGGCCGGCGTCCTCAGCCGCTGGTACAAGGCGGTCACGCCTTTGCTGAAGACTTACTACGGCACCGGCGGCGACCTCAATGTCGACGAAGTGCATGAAGTGATCCCGATGACCGAGCGCTACGGCCTCTGGCATCCGCAAGAAGGCATCGTCAACGGCCATTTCGAGCCTAGCGACAACGAGCGAATCCAGAAGGTCGGCCAGCTGCGCATGGGCGTGGCCAAGGTAGTGGAAGACGTGCGCTACACACCGCAAGCCAGCCGCAAATACCTGGTGGCGGACCTGATCACGGGCTGGGGCGTGGCGGAATCGGTGCGCCATTACTACCGCCTGTATGGCGGCAACCTCGAAGGCAAGCGCGTGATCGTGCAGGGCTGGGGCAATGTCGGCTCGACCGCGGCTTACTACCTGGCCAAGGCTGGCGCCCGTGTGGTTGGCATCATCGACCGCAACGGCGGCTTGATCAATGCCGATGGCTACAGCTACGAAGAAGTGCATGCCTTGTTCCTGGCCAAGCAAGGCAACCAGCTGATCGCCGACAACATGTTGTCCTTCAAGGAATGCAACGCCGCCATCTGGAGCGTCGGCGCCGATATCTTCCTGCCATGCGCCGGTTCGCGCCTGGTCAGACAAGATCAGGTCGACCAGCTCATCGCTAACGGCCTGCAAGTGGTGGCCAGCGGCGCCAATGTGCCGTTTGCCGACAGCGACATTTTCTACGGTCCGATCTATGAGCATGCCGATAATCGGGTCGCGGTGATCCCGGATTTCGTCGCCAACTGCGGCATGGCGCGCGCCTTTGCCTTCCTGATGCAGAGCCAGGTCGAAGTGTCCGACGAAGCCATCTTTGGCGATGTCTCGGCCACCGTCGGTGCGGCGCTGGAGAAATGCCACAGCCATTCGGCCAGTACTACCGGAATCGCCAAGGTCGCGTTTGAAATCGCCTTGCAGCAGCTGATCAAGCCAGAAATATCGGAGAGCGCCGCTACCCGCGGCTGATCCATTTTGACCCAGTCCACCAGACTTTATCTATACCAGGAGTAGCGCATGACTGAATTATTTGATAACCCCATGGGCCTGTGCGGCTTTGAATTCGTCGAGTACGCATCGCCCGTCCCCAACGTGATCGAGCCGGCCTTCGAGGCCATGGGCTTCGTCAAGGTTGCCCGCCATCGTTCCAAGAACGTGTCGCTGTATCGCCAGGGCGATATCAATTTCATCATCAACCATGAGCCGAAAAGCCCGGCGCATTACTTTGCGGCTGAACACGGCCCATCCGCCTGCGGCATGGCGTTCCGCGTCAAGGATGCGCACAAGGCCTACCAGCGTGCGCTGGAACTGGGCGCCGAGCCGATGGACATGGCGACCGGCGTGATGGAACTGCGGCTGCCGGCGATCAAGGGTATCGGCGGCGCGCCGCTGTATCTGATCGATCGTTTCACGCCGGGCAAGTCGATCTATGACATCGATTTCGAATTCATCGACGGTGTCGAGCGCAACCCGGTCGGCGCCGGCCTCAAGACTATCGACCACTTGACTCACAATGTCTATCGCGGCCGCATGGCGCATTGGGCGGCGTTCTACGAGCGACTGTTCAATTTCCGCGAAATCCGCTATTTCGACATCAAGGGCGAATACACGGGCCTGACGTCGAAGGCGATGAGCGCGCCGGACGGCATGATCCGCATTCCTTTGAACGAAGAGTCGTCCAAGGGCTCGGGCCAGATCGAGGAATTCCTGATGCAGTTCAGCGGCGAAGGCATCCAGCATATCGCGCTGGCGACCGACAACCTGGTGCAAACCTGGGACGCGCTGAAGAAGATGGGCACGAAGTTCATGGTGGCGCCACCGGCGACTTACTACGAAATGCTGGAAGGGCGCTTGCCTGGCCACGGCGAGCCGACCGACCAGTTGCAGATGCGCGGCATCCTGCTGGACGGCGTCTCCAGCGATCAGGGCCAGCGCCTGCTGCTGCAGATCTTTTCGGCCAACACGCTGGGTCCGGTATTTTTCGAGTTCATCCAGCGCAAGGGCGACGAAGGCTTCGGCGAAGGCAATTTCAAGGCCTTGTTCGAATCGATCGAGCGCGACCAGATCCGCCGCGGCGTATTGAAGGCGGAATAAATTCAAGTTGTGTTTTTGCAACAGCTTGTCTTGGGGGAAAGTTAGCCTGCTATGATGGCGGCTCAGCTTTACCCGAGTGGGCTGTAACAGCCGAGTCGAGAGCGAAGGGCGCGTCGGGTACGTGACAGGCGCTCTTGATTCGGTTGTTACAGCCCGCTACAACGCCGAAATGGCGGCGTTGTGGTAGTAACGGTAAGGCGACGGTGGGGGCAGCGTGGTGGAGATCTGATGATGCCGTTCCCAGCCTGTCGTACAAAAATCTAAAAAATATTAATCCTATGGAGACGTGCATGAAAAAATATTCTTTGTTGCTGGTAGCGGCAGGCCTGGCGAGCAGCGGCGCAATGGCGCAAACCTCCGTCACGATCTACGGTATCGTCGATACCAGCATCCGTTACCTCAGCAGCGACAACGCCGCTGGTCAAAAGAACTTCGTCATCACCAACGGCGCCATCTCCAACAGCCGCCTGGGTTTCAAGGGCACTGAAGATCTCGGCGGCGGCCTGAAAGCCATCTTCCGCCTGGAAAACGGTTTCAATTCCGATACCGGCACCCTGTCCAGCGCCGGCACTTTGTTCAGCCGCCAATCTTACGTCGGCCTGAGCGGTTCCTTCGGCACGGTCACCCTGGGCCGTCAACAGACTCCGCTGTTTGACCTGATGGCAGATCATTTCGATCCGCTGACCGTCGGCAACTACGACCAGAATGCATGGATGCCAGCTGGCGCCACCCTGGTCCGCAATTCCAACATGATCAAGTACTACGGCACATTCGGCGGCTTCGCCGGCGGCCTGAGCTACGCGGCAGGTGAAAAGGCCGGATCGGTCAAGACCGGCAGCCAGTTCGGTGCTACCGGCCAATACACGGCTGGTCCATTTTCCATCGGCGGCGGCTATCAGCAGACTATCAGCGCGACCAACTCTGACTGGAAAGACACTGCCTATAACCTGAGCCTGTCATACGCCATCGGCGCAGCCAAGCTGTTCGGCGGCTACTATCGCATCAAGGACAGCACCGGCACGACACCGGCATATTTCGGCGTTTCCGGCAGCGCAGCGGCAACCAATGGCGGTATCGGCGGCGTCCAGCGTCAGGACAATGCTTACTTCCTGGGCGCGACTTTCCAGGCGACTCCAGCCTGGTCGCTGACTGCAGCCGGCTACTATGACAAGAGCAAGAACGTCACTGTGGCAACCCTCGGCAACCTGGGCGACGGCAGCCGTTACGCGCTGGTCGGCGTAGCGGAATATGCGCTGTCCAAGCGTACGCAAGTGTACGGTACGGTCGACTACAACAAGGCGAAAGATGCAGCCTTGACGGAACTGGTCGGCAAGGATAGCGTGACTGGCGTAGCTGTTGGTATCCGCCACATTTTCTAATTAATGGATGTGGGGTGGGCACGCCTTTGTGCCCACGCAGTATCAGCATCCGCGTGGGCACAAAGGCGTGCCCACCCTACAAGTAAAAAAGCGCAGGACCGATTCGGTGCTGCGTTTTTTTTATGGGATTTTCAACTGGCCTATCTGGAAATGCTGCCGTCGCGGATCTCGAAGATGTCGTCGCCCAGCAGGGCGAGGTCGGCCGGATCGTGGGTAATCACCATCATCGGCACATTCAGGCGGCGTTGCAGCTCCGACAGTTCATGGCGCATCTTTTCGCGCAGGCTGAGGTCGAGCGCGGAAAACGGTTCATCCAGCAGCAAGATGTCCGGTTCCAGCACCAGCGCCCTAGCCAGCGCTACGCGCTGGCGCTGGCCGCCGGAAAGCTGGTGCGGATAGCTGTTGGCGGTGGTGCTCAGTTCGAACGAGGCCAGCCATTTCTGCACCGCCGGATGCTCCAGCGGACGACGTATGTTGATGCAGCCCGAGCGCAAGCCGAACGCGACGTTCTGCGCCACGGTGAGGTGTGGAAACAGGGCGTAGTCCTGGAACAGGTAAGCTACCTTGCGTTGCTGCGGCGGCAGGCAGATGGCCGCCGCGCTGTCGAACAGGGCATGTTGCTTGATGCGTATCACGCCTTCGTCCGGCGTCAGCAAACCGGCGATCGCGCGCAGGGTCAGGCTTTTGCCGGCGCCGGACGGGCCGTACAGCACTACCCGGTTGCTGGCGGTGTGCAGGGCGATATCCAGATTGAAGCCGCGGTCGTCAGCCTGCAGGTGCTTACGAATGCTGATCTCTATCGTCATGGCATCCTCCTCAGGTGTTCCTGCGGCGCTGGCTTTTCGGCAGCAGGCGGCCGGCGATCAGCAGCACCACGATACAGGTGGCGGAAGTGATCAGCACCAGCAGGTTGGCGGTCTGGTCGTCGCCGGCCTGTACCGCTTCATAGATCGCTACCGACAGGGTCTGGGTGCGGCCGGGCAGGTTGCCGGCGATCATCAGCGTGGCGCCGAATTCGCCCAGGGCGCGGGCGAAGGCCAGCAGCACACCGGCGGCGATGCCCTTGGAAGCCAGCGGCAAGGTGACGCGGAAGAACACGCCGGCTTCTGAAACGCCGAGTACGCGCGCTGCATTCTCCAGTTGCGCATCGACGTTTTCAAAGGCCGCGCGGGCGGATTTGAGGACTAGCGGGAAGGCGACGATGGTGGCGGCGATCACTGCGCCTTGCCAGGTGAAGACCAGCTCGATGCCCCATTTTTCCAGCCAGGCGCCGAATACCCCGCGGCGCCCCAGCAATACCAGCAAGTAGTAGCCGAGCACGGTCGGCGGCAGCACCAGCGGCAGGGTCAGCACGGCGTCGACCAGGCCGCGCGCCGGTGAGCGCCAGCGCGACAGGCCGTAGGCGGCAGCGACGCCGAACACCATGTTGAGCAGGGTGGCCCAGCCTGCGACTTTCAGCGAGAGCAAGAGGGCGACCCAGACCCCGCTGTTCATGACTTCTGCTTTCTATTCACTGCCTACCTTTGATGCTGAGCGGAAGAACTTGACGATAACACTATTGATTCGCTTGTTACAGTCCATCAGGTGATCAGGGTTTCAAAAAGCCATAGCGCGCCAGCGTAGCCTGGCCGACAGGCGACAGCACATAGGCGACGAACTTGGCCGCCATCTCGGCTTGCTTGCTGTCGCTGGTGACGGCAATCGGATAGCTCACCGGCGTTTGCGACGGCACGCGCACGGCGACCTTGACCTTGTCCGGCATCACTGCCGCATCGGTGGAAAACACGAAACCGGCTTCGACTTCGCCACGTGCGACATAGTCCAGGCTCTGGCGCACGTTCTGCGCCGGCACGCCCTTGGCGGCCACCGCATCCCACAGGCTGGCGTGTTCCAGCGCTGCCTTGGTGTAGCGCCCGACCGGCACCGAAGCCGGATTGCCGTAGGCGACGCGTTTCACGGCAGCCTGCGTCAGGTCTTGCAATTGGGTGATGTGCAGCGTGCTGTCGGCCGGCACGATCAGCACGATCTGGTTATTGGCGAAATTCTTGCGGCTGGCAGGCTGCACGGCTTTTTCCGCTTCCGCCTTGTTCATGGCTTCCTGGTCGGCTGAGGCAAAGACGTCGGCCGGGGCGCCCTTGATGATCTGCTGCAGCAAGACGTCGGAGGCGGCGAAGTTGAACAGCACCTTGGTGTCCGGATTCTGCGCTTCGAACGACTGTCCGAGTTCCTTGAAGGCGTTGGTCAGGCTGGCGGCGGCCGAGACTACCAGGTCGGCGGCATGGGCCGCCGGCATCGACAGGAAAAGGGGGAGGGCGCTGGCAATAACAAGGCGTTTCAAGCGGCACAACATCGCGGTATCTCCTGACGGAAAGTAACAAAATGGAAAGCGAAATATATGGCAGGATACAGCGTGAGTCAACCTGAAAAGCAGGTCGCAAAGCGGGCTGCTGCTGCCGGCAAGCAATGGTTGTCAACAAAATATCCGTATTCCGCCGATCAGCTTGCTACAATCGCGCCTATGGCAAATTCCAAATCGATACGGCTCAGAGTGTTGCAAGGCGAGACAATCGCCTTCGGTCCCGGCAAGGCAGCACTGCTGCTGGCGATACAGCAAAGCGGTTCGATTTCCGCGGCGGCGCGGGCCATCGGCATGTCTTACCGGCGCGCCTGGCTGCTGGTGGAAGCCATGAACCAATGCTTCCGCCAGCCCCTGGTAGCGACCGCCACTGGCGGCGCCAAGGGTGGCGGCGCGCAAGTGACGGCGCTGGGGCAGGAAGTCCTGGTCCGATATCAAGCCATGCAGCAGCGGGCGGAAGCCGCGGTGGCGGCCGACATGGCGTATTTTGCCGGACTGATGAGTGTGCCCGGCAGCGCCGCCGAACCGCGCAGCTAACCCCAGCACTTCCACACTATCACCTTGCCGACACCGACCATGCTCTCAAGCAGCACACTCCGTAGCACACTCCTTGGTTACCGCGTCCGCCTGCAGCGCCTGTTTCATTTCTCCGAAAGCCATTCGATGCTGCTGTGGGCGGCCGTGGTCGGCTTCCTGGGAGCGCTGGCGACGGTCCTGTTCCGCGAGTGCATCTACGGCCTGCAATGGCTGCTGACCGGCCAGAGCGGCAGCTTTGTCGCCATGGCCAAAAGCTTGCCGTGGTGGATGCGATTGGTGTTGCCTGTCAGCGGCGGCCTGGTTGCCGGCGCTATCCTGGTGCTGGCCAAACGGGTGCCGACCAGCGCCACCTCGGATTACATGGAAGCGGTGGCCATTGGCGACGGCAATATCCCGGTGCGGCAGAGCCTGCTGCGCAGTCTGTCGTCGCTGGCGACGGTGGTGACCGGCGGCTCGATCGGACGCGAGGGGCCGATGGTCCAGTTGTCGGCGCTGGCCGCTTCGCTGGTCGGCCGCTTTACCCATTTCAGTCCGGCGCGCCTGCGCCTGCTGGTGGCCTGCGGTGCTGCGGCGGGGATTACCTCGGCCTACAACGCGCCAATCGCCGGCGCTTTTTTTGTCACAGAGATCGTGCTGGGCGCGATCGTCATGGAAAGTTTCGGGCCGGTGGTCGTGGCCTCGGTGGTCGCCAACATCACCATGCGCGAGCTGCCCGGCTACCATCCGGCTTACGAGATGCCGCCATTCCCGCCGCTGGCAGGGATAGAGATCATCTGGTTCGTGCTGCTGGGGATCATGGCCGGCGTCGCCGCGCCGCAATTCCTGCGTCTGCTGGCGCTGTCCAAGCAGGCGTTCACCAAGACCCGCTTGCCCTTGCCGCTGCGGCTGGGCGTGGGCGGCCTGCTGGTCGGCCTGATTTCGATCTGGATGCCGGAGGTGTGGGGCAACGGCTATAGCGTGGTCAATTCCCTGCTGCATACGCCTTGGCTGTGGTGGAGCGTGCTGCTGGTGCTGGTGCTGAAAGTGCTGGCGACCTGCATCACCACCGGCTCCGGCGCGGTCGGCGGTATTTTCACGCCGACGCTGTTCGTCGGCGCCGCCATCGGCTATCTGTTCGGGCAGGCGCTGCACATGGTGTTGCCTGGCATGACCTCGGCGCCGTTTGCCTATGCCATGGTGGGCATGGGCGCCTTCCTGGCGGCCGCCACCAGCGCGCCGCTGATGGCGATCCTGATGATTTTCGAGATGACCCTGAGCTACCAGGTGGTGCTGCCGCTGATGCTGTCCTGCGTGGTGGCTTACTTCGTGGCGCGCAGCATCAACGGCGCCTCCATGTACGACATCACCATCAAGCGCAACCGCGACGCGCAGGAACGGGTGCGGCTGCGCGGCATTCACATGAGCGAGCTGATCCGGCCGGCTGATACGGTGCTGCCGCTGACGGCCGCGTTCGCCGAAATCAGTGGCTTGTTCCTCAAGTATCCGGTGAAATACATTTACGTGGTCGACGGCCGCAACCGCTATTGCGGCGTGGTGGCGCTGCAAGACATTACCTCCTGCCTGCTGGAGAAAGCCGACACCCAGGCCAAGGTGGCCGAGGATTTCGTGCGGCGCGAATTCCTGCACGTGGTGACGCCCGACATGTCGCTCGGCGACGCCCTGCAATCCTTCCTCGATCACCAGGGCGAACGTCTGCCGGTGGTGCGCAGCCATGAAGATCCGGAACTGCTGGGAGCGGTCTACAAGACCTCCTTGCTGGATGCCTATTTCAGGCTGGACCGTTCGCACGAGCTGCGCGCATAGCACTGACGTCGGTTCCTTGTTGAGATGTTGTTCTATCAATATTTTGCATTGTAGGGTGGGCACGCTTTTGTGCCCACGCGTGACCGCGATAACCGGAGTGCCGACCTGCGCGGCGCGGAAACAGGCATGTGCGTAAAGTAAATTCACGCATGGGCACGATGTGCCCGCCCTATTTATTAAACAACATTTCACACAAGTTTACCTTGCAAGCGCTGCAGATGGCCGCACTTTGCTCTATATTGGACCCCGCACCGGCGCCTTCTTCCGGTGCGGCCAATTCCCCCAACAACAACCATGAGGAGCAGCAATGGAAATTATCGGGACCATCATCGTCGGTTTTATCGTCGGCGTGATCGCTAAGCTGATCCATCCCGGACGCGAGAACATGGGCTTCATCGTCACCACCTTGCTGGGCATCGCCGGTTCCTTCCTGGCCGGCTATATTGGCCAGGCGCTGGGCTGGTATCACGCCGGCCAGGGTGCCGGCTTCATCGGCTCCATCATCGGCGCCTTCGTGCTGCTGCTGATCTACGGCTTTGTCAAAGGCAAGGCAGCCAGCTGATGCTGGATCGCCTGCCATGGCGCAAGCCGGCCCGGCACAGCGCGGGCGCGCTGCTGCCGGTGTCCGACACGGCGCTGCACGCGGTGCGCCTGCGCTGCCGCCAGATGGTGGCCAAGCGCGCACTGCTGTCGGCCGGCGCTTCCGCCTTGCCGATCATGGGAGTCGATATCGCGGTCGATATCCATCTGCTGTCGCGCCTGATCGAAGACATCAATGCGGCCTTCGGCCTGACTCCGCAGCAGATCGAAAAACTCCAGCCTAAACTGCGGGTGGCTACTTACAGCACCATCGTCGGCCTCGGCAGTACGCTGGTAGGACGGGTGGTGACGCGTGAGCTGCTGCTGAAAATCCTGACCCGCAGCGGCGTCAAGATCGTTTCCAAGAACGCTACCCGGCTGGTGCCCATCGCCGGCCAGATGGTGTCGGCGGCGATCGGCTTTTCCGCCTTCCGGGCGATCGGCAACAAGCATATCGAAGCCTGCGTCGCGGTGGCGGAACAGATGTTGAAAGTGCAAGCCGCCGGCGAATGAGTCGCCGCTGTGGCATCGCGCGGCTTGCACACCGTGGCGGCGGGGCCGCCCCGCATCCTTCTCCGCCATCTCGCGCCATGATGTTAGAATGCGGGTCGTTTGCGCTCCGGGACACTGAAAAACAGCTACTCCCGCGCGACTTTACCGCACTTCTGCACGCCAGCCCGGCCCGCCATAGCGTTACCATCTTGCGCGGCCGGCTCTTTGCTGTAGAGTGTGGCAACACACTTCACCACGATAGAGTTCCCTATGTTGAGTTACCGCCATGCCTTCCATGCGGGCAATCATGCCGATGTGCTGAAGCACTTGGTCACCATCCAGCTGTTGCGCTACCTGGGCCAAAAAGATACGTCCTACATGGTCATCGATACCCACGCCGGCGCTGGCGTGTACGCGCTGGACGGCGGCTATGCCTCGAAAAATGCCGAGTACGAGTCCGGCATCAGCCGGCTGTGGGACCGCAAGGACCTGCCGCCGGCGGCAGCCGAGTATGTGGACATCGTCAGGCAGCTGAATCCGGACGGCAAATTGCGCTATTACCCGGGTTCGCCGTATTGCGCCGATGCCGTCATGCGCGAGCAGGACCGCCTGCGCCTGTTTGAACTGCACCCAAGCGACGGCAAGATCCTCACCGACAACTTCCGCCGCCTGGACGCCGAGCGCAACCCGCGCGGCAACGGCCGTGGCAAGCGCGTCATGATCCAGCTGGGCGACGGCTTCCACGGCCTCAAGGCCTTGCTGCCGCCGCCGTCGCGCCGCGGCCTGGTGCTGATCGATCCACCGTACGAGGTGAAGGAAGACTATCGCCACGTCAAGAACACCATCGAAGATGCGCTGACGCGTTTCTCTACCGGCACGTATGCCGTCTGGTACCCATTGCTGAACCGTATGGAGTCGCGCCAGATGCCGGACAAGCTCAAGCGCATGAAAGCCAATGGCTGGCTGAACGTCACGCTGACAGTGAAGACACCGTCGCCGGACGGTTTCGGCCTGCACAGCAGCGGCATGTTCGTGATCAACCCGCCATGGACGCTGGAGCCGATGCTGAAGGAACTGATGCCCTATCTGGTCAAGGTGATGGGCACCGATTCAGGCGCCGGCTTTACCCTGGAATCGGGGCAGACCAAGGCGGTCGATACTGGTACCCGGCGCGTGTAGTACTCGGCAGTTCAGATTAGAAAATCCTGAGAATTTCACTGGAAATTCTCAGGATTTTTTTTGGCTAATTACTTGCATGTGGAGCTGCAGTTGGCGGAACGCGCATGGGCTGCTGCAGCCCTTATCCCTGAGTACTATGGTCCTCGACCAGTCATTTGAGTGCGGTCTCAGGCATTGCATTTGGGCTTTTCGGTCTTCTCGGCCTCATGCGTTCCCTCATATGCTCCTCTGTCACGCGCTAGCGTTTGACTTATTGAAAATCAGTGGGAAGGATGCATTCTGATATTCCAATCGAAATATCTTGCCTAAAGACATATATTTCATTGTTGCAAATAATTACACGCTGCTACAATTGCCTGGGGTCAAAACATCGCCAACAAAGCCAGTCAGGTCGATGTATTTGATACGGGGCAAGCATAATAATTTGTGTAAGAAAGACAATGATAATGAAAAAAGTGTTCTTCTCCTTATTAATGACGTTATTTCTCAATGCATGTGGCGGAGGCGGCGGAGATGGCGGGAATTCTTCGCCAGGAACTGGCCCGAATAACGGCGGCGCTACACCTGCAGCTGCGGCGCTGACCTTCACGCCAACCACAATTACCCAGACTCTCACTGGAGGGGTGTCCAGCAAAATCAGTCTTGCTGCCACGGTCAACAAGCCATCCGATTTTAATGGGGCAACAACCGTTTATGCCTATTTTATTGACGATGTGGGCGTGTTGTTGCCGAATACGCAAATATCGCAAAACTCGACGACCCAATACAGTGTTGCGCTCTATACGTCCCCGACCTTATCCGCAGGGAGCCATCAAGGAAATCTCACGGTCAAGCTTTGCCGCGACAGTAACTGCACCAGTCAATTTCCAGGGTCGCCCATGCTGTTGCCCTATAGTTTCCAGGTTAACCCGCCTGCGAACTTGCCGACCTTTGGCGCAAACCCGAGCGTAGCGCTCACTACAGACATGTATGTTGGCGCTGCCGCCCCGGATCCCGTCACTATTACAATTGCCGGACAAGGCAGGACCTGGACCGCGAAAACCGACGCCACGTGGTTGAAACTAAGTAGTACGGCAGGGGCAGGGAACGCCATTCTGACACTTAGTTACGCGCCGGCGTCGCTGCAAGTAGGGGTGTACACGAGCACGATCCAGGTCACGTCAAGCGATGGGCAGAGTGTGGGTTTGCCAGTCACGCTCACGATCAAGCCTCCCGCATATAAATTATTGGCTGCGGAAACGGGCGTCGCCTTGACAGCAACCCCGGCATGGTCGCGCCTGACCCGCACCCTGCAGATCAATGACAGTTCTGGCCATGGTGCAAGCTGGGGAGCAAGTTCGGATCAAACCTGGTTGAGCGCCACGAAGAGCGGCAATAATCTCACGCTTACGGCAAATCCGGCCAGCTTGGCTCCAGATGTAATCAGCTATGCCACGGTTACCCTCAGTTCTGCTGATCCTTCCGTTACCGCGCCCGAACCCATCAAGGTCGCTTTGTGGAAAGGCAGCACGACGCCAACGTTGGCCACACAGATAAAACAAGCCTACACAAATGTCATTGCCGACCCGATTCGTCCTTTGATCTATACGCATAACAGCGGTTCTTCCATTGACGTCTACAATGTTTATACCTCACAAAAGACTGCTACTTTCACCACACTTGGCACTACCCTGGGCAATATGACTATCAGTCCAAATGGCGACAAGTTATATGCTCTGGACTTGGCCACGAGCCGTCTGGTTGCCATTGATCTGGCTACTCCAAGCAAAATCAGTAAGTGGGATTTAAGCGCCGCACTAACAACCGACGTGCGTATGAAAGCAATCCGGTCGAATGGCGTAGAAATCATCATCACCAACTTCGGCACCGCGTATTTGGCGTCAAATGGTAAGTTCATCTCGAACACCGGTATTGTTGGCCGTATAGATTTGGCTGTAACCGCCGACGGCAAGAAAGTCTATGCTCAGGATGAGGGTTTCAGTCCGTCTAGAACCTGGGCTTATAGCGTCGACTACTCTGAATTGAATGGCGGCTACGTGGCGGTCTCGTTATTGACGCAGCCTACGGGAGTCATCGGCATAGCCAACGGAGTGGCAATGTCCAATGGCGCAGACATTGCTGTCAGCGCCGACGGCAGCCGAGTGTACACAGCCAACGGCGCACCGTATCGATGCGGTTCGCTTTCTCCAGTCAACTTGGGTTTCATCAGCGCTTTGCCTGGTGGAGACACATTTCCCAACAATGTCAAAGTTGCTAGCGACGGCAGGGTTTTCTGCGGAATCTCTGGCGGCTACAGTTCATCCGACGTATGGATGCATGGTGCCGACGGTACTTTGATACGCAGTTTTAAATTTGCCGGAAGTGCAAGAAATCTGATTGACCGCCAAATGGCTGTTTCAGGAGATGGCTTGATGCTGGTGGGGATTACCAACGATCCACTGTTGGCCATTGTGCCGGTCGGCCCATAGGCCACACTGAATAGCTTGTCGTGCAAAAAAACGGCGTACATGCAATATGTATGCCGTTTTTTATTGAGGAGCCTGTGTGTCAAACGCTGTCGCGTGCGGGCTCAGCCAATGACTCAAACCTCGGGAGCGAATTTCAGCACCGCGCCGTTCATGCAATAACGCAGGCCGGTAGGCTTCGGCCCGTCGTCAAACACGTGCCCGAGGTGGCCGCCGCAGCGGCGGCAGTGCACTTCGGTGCGGCTCATGCCGAGCGTGCTGTCGGTGCGGGTGGAGACGGCGTTCGGCAGCGGTTGCCAGAAGCTGGGCCAGCCGGTGCCGCTGTCGAATTTGGTCTTGGAAGAAAAGGCCGCCAGGTCGCAGCCGGCGCAAAAGAAGGTGCCGGCCCGCTTTTCATGGTCGAGCGGACTGGAAAACGGTCGCTCGGTCGCCTCCTGCCGCAGGATCGCATACTGGGTCGGACTCAGGCGCTGCTTCCATTCGGCGTCGGTATGCATGACTTCATACTTTTCCACAGCGCCGGCGCGCCAGCCCAGGGTCGCCAGCACACTTCCCAGCAGCAGGCCGCCGCCGGTCCTGAACATCATGTTGCGTCGGGTAGGCATGACAATCTCTCCTTTATCGCGTCAATGGCCGATCCAGGTTGTCCTGGCTCTGCGCTTGTGCCGCCTGGGTTAGGGTACTCGTGAGTCCATGTAATCCATATACGAAGAAATCGGGCGGGCGGATACAGGCTGCCTGTCTTGGCTCCAGTTTGCGCCGATTTTCGCCGGCCTGCTGGCCGCAGCCGTCTCGCTGAAAACAGGTGGGGATGCATGATCCAAGGAGATTTCTCTGTAGAAATTTTCTTGGGTTTGACGTAATCCACTGTTGTCAATGCCCGCCAGTCGTGTAGATGTATTCCGCAGTTTTTAAGTTTCAGGATGAAAATGGACGGATAATGCGGATCCTGTTTTAATCACGCCCGGATTTCCAGACGCAATCTGCGCGGGGTGTTATCCATTTGATATGGCGTCGACATAATAATGACAACTACGAAAAAAAACTATCCAGCGACCGAGGGCCGGGTAGCGCTGCAAACCAAGACAAGATTGCTGACCACCCTGATTGCCGCCGCCCTTGCCTCCGCCTCTGGCATGGCGCATGCGCAAAGCGATCCGGAACAAAAGAGCCTGGGTGCAGGGCAGAGCGCCCAGCCGCAAAATGACACCACGCTGCCGACCGTGACGGTGACCGGCGCCGGCCCCGCCGCCGACAGCTATCGCAAGACTTCAGCCGGTGTCGCCAGCTTCGGCGCCGCCTCGCTGCTCGATACGCCAGCCGCGGTCTCGGTAGTCACCCGCACCCAGCTGGACGACCAGCAAGCCCGTTTACTGAGCGAAGTCGTACGCAACGACGCTGCTGTCGGCAACAATTACACGCCGGTCGGCTACTACGAGAATTTCAGCATCCGGGGGTTTCCGCTGGACCTGGCGACCAGCATGCAGATCAATGGCATGAGCATCGCCGGCGAACAGAACGTGGCCTTGGAAAACAAGGAAAGCGTCGAAATCCTGAATGGCATGGCAGGTCTGCAAAGCGGCATGACGCCGCCCGGCGGCCTGATCAACTATGTCACCAAGCGGCCGGCCGATGTGCGTTCGATCACGCTAGCAACCGATGCGCGCGGTTCGCGCTATCTGGCCACCGATATCGGCACCCTGTTCGGCGAGCAGAAGCAGTTCGGCCTGCGCATCAATGCCGCGCACGAGAGCCTGCATTCCTACGTCAACGACGCCGACGGCGAACGCAATTTTGCCTCACTGGCGGCTGACTGGATCATCAGCCCGCAGGCGCGCCTGCAGTTCGATGCCGAGTACCAGCACCGCGAGCAGCGCTCCGCGCCGGGTTATCAATTGTTAGGCGGTACTGTAGTTCCGGGCAATGTATCGCCCTCGACCTTGCTGGGCGCGCAGCCATGGGCCAAGCCGGTGACGATCAATTCCGTCAATCTGAATCTGCGCCTGGATCTCGACCTGGCGCCGGACTGGCACGCTTATGTAGCGGCCAGCCGCAGCCGCGTGGTGATCGACGATAATTCTGCCTTTCCCTATGGCTGCGGCTATGGCGCGACATGCGGCGACGGTGGCACGCCAGCGCGTTATTTCAGCGCCGGCGGCGATTTCGATATCTACGATTACCGCTTCCCGGACGATACCCGCCGCAACGACCAGTTGCAGGCGGTGCTGCAAGGGAAGCTGGATAGCGGCAAGATCCGCCACGATCTGACGCTGGGGGCGAGCATGTTCCGCCGTACCGTGTCGCAAAGCGATGGCGTCAACGAGTACGTCGGCAGCGATAATATTTATAACCCGAATCCGATCGTCTATGCGCCTTCACCGCTGACCCCGGACGCTTCCACTTTGCGGCTGGACAGCCGGCAAAAGGCGCTGTTTGCGGTCGATCGCATCAGCCTGACACCGCAATGGCAAGTGATTGCCGGCGGCCGCCAGGTGTGGCTCAACGAACGGGCGCTGGACGTCACCGGTGCGGCGACCCGCGTCACCGAGAAATCCCTGTTTCTGCCGCAGGTCGCGCTGGTCTACAAACCGCAGGCCGATCTTTCGCTGTACACCAGCTATAGCAAAGGCCTGACCATGGGCGGCCAGGCGCCGTTCTGGGCCGAGAATGCCTATGCCTTCCTGGCGCCGACCGTGTCGCGCCAGCTTGAAGCCGGCGTCAAGTACGACTGGCGCGACCAGCTCAGCCTGAGCGCAGCGCTGTTCCAGATGACCAAGCCGTACGAATATCCGAAGCCGGACGAGGGTGGTTATACCTACACTCAGCAAGGCAACGAAACCCACCGCGGCCTGGAGCTGAGCGCCGCCGGCCAGATTACCAGGCAGCTGCGGCTGACCGCCAGCCTGGCCCTGATCCAGGCGCGCGCCGACGATACCGGCACGCCCGCTTACGATGGCCACCAGGCCATCAATGTGCCGCGCTTGCGCACAGCACTGTATGCGTCGTATGCATTGCCGCAGGTCACTGGCCTGAGCTTGCTCGGCGGTTGGCAGTACAGCGCCAGCAAGGCGGCCACGCGGGAAGGCGACGTCAAGGTCCCCGCTTATAGCGTGTTCGATGCCGGCCTGCGCTACAAGACCAGCTTGGCCGGGCATGCTGCGGTGCTGCGCCTGAGCGTGGATAATCTGTTCGACAAGCGCTATTGGAAAGATGTCGGCGAATATTTTGGCGACAGCTACCTGCACCTGGGAGCGCCGCGCAGCGCGCGGCTGTCGCTCCAGTACGACTTTTAAAGGCAGGATGGAAGCGGCATGAAGGATGCGAAACCGGACGACGCCAGCGGCCTGCCAGCGGTGCTAAGCCACGGCATGGGCATGGATGCGGTGCAGCCGAGCTGGCCGTCATTGACGCTGGATGAAGTTGCGCGCCTGTTGCGTCACTTCCCGCTGGCGGGCACCGTGACGCGCCTCGACTGGCATAGCCCGCGGCCCTTTTCCAGCGCTTGCGTGGCGGACACCAGTTCAGGCCCCTTGTTCATCAAGCGCTTGCTGCGTGAGATACGGACTGTCGGCGAGCTGATGGACGAGCACCGCTTCATGGCGCATCTGCGGGCGAATGGCCTGGTCGTCAGCGAAGTGCTGAGCGCCAGCGACGACAATACTGCCTTTGCCGACGGTGACTGGACCTACGAAGTTCAGCGCCTCGGGCAGGGTGTCGACCGCTATCGCGACGCCACCTCATGGACGCCGTTTCTCAACTGCGCCGACGCTGCCGCTGCCGGCCGCGAACTGGCCTTGCTGCATCTGGCCGCACGAGGCTACGATGCGCCGGCGCGCAGCACCAGGCTGCTGGCTTCCGGCTTTACCTTGCTGAATGCAGAGCAGCCGCAAGCCGTGCTGGAGCGTATCCAATTCTATATTCAGCAGCGGCCGGCGTTAATCGACTACCTGGCGCCGCGCGACTGGCGTGCCGACGTCAGTCGCGTGCTGCTGCCGTTCCATGCCCGCCTCAGTCCCTTGCTGCACGGCCTGGCGCCGTTGTGGACGCATAACGACTGGCATGCCTCCAACTTGCTGTGGCAGGCCGAGCCGGCGCCGGCAGCTGTCAGGACGGTGCTGGATTTCGGCCTGGCCGACCGCACTTGCGCAGTCTACGATCTGGCCAACGCAATTGAACGCAACCTGATCGAGTGGCTAGCCTTGCCTTCCACCAGTGGCGAACAGCGCCATCTGGTGCATATCGACCAGCTGGATGCCATGCTGGATGCTTATGAAGCGGTGGCGCCGTTGTCGGCCTTGGAAGCAAGCGCATTGCCGGCCCTGCTGCCCTTGGTGCATATCGAGTTTGCGCTGTCCGAGCTGGCGTATTTCCACGGCGTGCTGCGTTCCCCTGAAAATGCGGCGCTGGCCTACGATACCTATCTTCTTGGCCATGCGGCGTGGTTCAACAGCGATGCCGGCCGTTATCTGCTGGATCATCTGCAGCGCCGTGCCGCCCTTAAAACCTTGCAAGGGGAGTCTTGATGTCAGGCCTGGAAATCATTGCCGTCATAGTGAGCGCTCTGGCCGTCTGGCTGACTGCGCGCCGTCATTTGTGGTGCTGGCCGATCGGCTTGGTATCGGTGCTGCTGTATGCGCGCATATTCCTGGTGGCGAAACTGTATTCGGACTTGCTGCTGCAACTGATCTTCGCCGTCATGCAGCTATACGGCTGGTGGCAATGGAAGAGCGGGGCGTCGAATCAGGACCGCCAGCACATCCAGCCGCAGCGCTTGCCGAAGCGGGGTTTGCTGATCGGTATGCTGGCCGGCGCCGCGGGCAGCGTGGTGCTGGGTTATATCATGGCCAGTTTTACCGACGCCCACATTCCATGGCTGGATTCGGCGCTGACCAGCTTCAGTCTGGTGGCGCAGTTCTGGATGGCGCGTAAATATGTCGCCAACTGGTGGCTGTGGATCGCGGTCGACATTATCTACGTCGGCGTGTACATCTATAAGGACCTGAACCTGACCGCAGGCTTGTATGCGGGGTTCATTGTGCTGGCGATTATCGGCTTGCGCAACTGGCAGAGACAGCTACCCGAGAATCTCCCGCCGGCGGCAGCAGCAACGCTGTAGGGTGGGCACGGTGTGCCCACCCTACAAGGGCAAATAGCAGTGGTGGGCGCTTATGCGGTGGCCGGCATACTCAGGTTCTGCGCCCACGCCAGCGCTGACAGATGCGCCAGGTTGGCTTTCCGCAGGCTGATTTCAGCGAGGCCGATAGTGGTCCCACCAGCAGTGAATTCAATTCGCAAGCCTCGGCCAGCGCTACGTGCGGGCCATAGGGCCGGCGCGCGTCAGCAACGCCGCGCCCACCTGGTCAGACGGCTTAATGCTGGCCTGCACATCCTTCATCTCGACTCCCAGCAGCCGATCCAGCAACGAAAAGATGCCGGTCACGAACAGGCTTTCCGATTCGCCGCGCGGCAAATATTTTTGCGCGAGCAATTCGGCAATTCGGCAAAGCGGCTGCGGATGATCGCGGTTTCCATCGGGACCGGCGAATAACCGCTGCTGCTAGCGGTGGCCTTTGGCGTCCTGCCACGTCAGGTCGTAGCCGATGACGGCTTGTTTTGGGTCCAGCAAGGGTTCTCGAACGATGAAATTTTCAATGCGCATCTTGGATTTCTTATGGTTGATGGGAGGAGGGCTGCAAGATCAATATTCCTTGAACGCTGGGTTTTCCATGCGGGGTTTTCCATGTTTAACGGCAGCTTTGATGCAAACCTTGAGGACAAGCGCCGGTGTTGTCGTGGGAATGTAAAGATTGGTAAAGATTTGTTGCAATCCCGCGACAAGTTTGCTGTTTCCAGTAGGCATTTTAAGAATTTCCTGTCCTCAATTTAATTTCGCAGAGGAATCCCGGCGTTTTGCTGCATCGAGCGCAAAGTCAAGCCTGGAGCGGGTCTCATGCATTTCCTCGATTATTATTAATTATTATATTTTTGCTAATAATCAATATTCATGGCGAGATTTATTTCCGTCCAATAATTAGTGTTTGTTAGTAATTGTTAAACATTGTCAGTAATGACATTTTGTGAATTCTTACCCTTACAATTTGTTTCGCCGTGTTGGCAATTCATTAATTTGAATCGAACATCTACTTTTATATCTGAGGGTAAAAATGAAACAAATGACTATCGCTAAGTTGGTTGCAGTTGCTGCTGCAGGTCTGTTGTCCCAAGCGGCCTTCGCTGACGGCGGCACCGTGAATTTCAACGGCCAGATCGTTGACTCGCCTTGCTCGATCGACCCATCCAGCCAAAACATCACTGTTCCTATGGGCACAGTGTCGCGCGCAGTGTTGAACGGCGCCGCCGGCAAGAAGGCAAATCCATCGAAGTTCCAGATCCTGTTGACCAACTGCGGCGCAACTGCCAAGGGCGCAACCGTGACCTTTACCGGCACCACCGATGCTAACGTCACCGACGACCTGGCATTGGCTAACGCTGGCCAAGTTGGCGTGACTACAGCTACTGGCGTGGCGATCGAGCTGGGCGACTCCGCCGGCACCAAGATCCCTGTCGGTTCGGCATCGGGCACTTACGTTCTGGGCCTGGGCAACAACCCTCTGAACTTCCAGGCTGCCTACGTTTCGACTGGTCCTGCAGTCACCGTTGGTCCAGCTAACTCCACAGCACAGTTCGTTGTTACTTACCTGTAATCAGCGCGCTTCGCAAAAATCCTGAAAAGGCATTACCTCGTTACGCCGCCTGCGGCGCAACGGGCAGCCTGGCGCTGGTGACGGCCAGGTTTTAAGGATGGGTCGGCATGCCGCAACGGTAGCGGCAAGCCGGCCATCATTTTCCGGCACCACCCATGCATCAATTTGTGAGCACGCGTCAGCGTCCGCTGCTTGCTTAGAAATTTGTGCATAGGACATTTTGAAGGACGAGGTTTTCCATGTTGAACAAGCGAACCATCACTTCCGCCATTCTCGGTAGCGTGCTGCTGATTAGCGCGCTGGCGGCAAACGCGAGCGTCATGCTGGGCGGCACCCGCGTGGTCCTCAACGAGAAGGACCGGCAGGCATCGATTCCGCTGAAGAACACCGGCGCCTCGCCGTATGTGGTGCAAACCTGGATCGATGCCGGCGAGGGCAAGAATAAGGTGCCGCTGCTGGTGACGCCGCCTTTGTCGCGCCTCGATCCCGGCGCCGAAAACATCTTGCGCATCGTCCGCATTTCCGGCGATCTGCCGAGCGACCGTGAAACGGTGTTCTGGCTCAACGTCAAAGAGATTCCAGAGAAGTCGGACCAGGTCAATGTGCTGCAAGTCGCGGTGCGTACCCGCATCAAGATCTTTTACCGGCCAGCGGGCCTGACCGGCAAGCCGGACGAGGCGCGCAGCCTGGTGACGCTGGCGGTGGTGCCGGGCCAGGACGGCAAGGGCGCCGCGCTGCGGGTCAGCAATCCGAGCGCCTATAACCTGACGTTCACCGGTTTCAAAATCAACGGCAACAAGGAACAGACCAAGGCCGGCATGGTGCTGCCGTTCAGCTCCAGTGATTTTCCGCTGACCTCGATCAGCACGCCGCAAGTGCTCGATGTCAGCTACACCACCATCAATGACTACGGCGGTGAAACGCCGGAAGTCGTGGCCAAGGTGGCGGTCGGCGCCGCCTCCGCAGCGCAGCCGGCCGCGCCGGTTGCCGCAGCGGCTTCGGTTGAGCCTGCAGGCAAGTAACGCCATCGTCATCTCCCAGGTAGCAAGCAACAGATCCTGTCAGGGCAATTCAGTCTGCCGCGCAAGGCAGAAACAAAGGAAGGGAAAGCTGTGATCAGATTGTCGCATCAACGCAAACCGGTACGCCTGGCGCTGTCAGCGATTACGCTGGCCGTGCTGTCGCAGCTGGCCCAGGCGCAAGGCCAGGGCGGCTCGGTCTTCAATGAACAGTTCCTCGACATCGGCGGCGAGCAAAGCCGCGCCGACTTGTCGCTGTTCGCGTTCGGCAATCGGGTCATGCCCGGCAGCTACCTGGTGGACGTTAGCCTCAACGAAAGCGGCGTCGGCCAGAGTCAGGTAGTGTTCGCCGACCAGGGTGAGGGCAAGAATGCGCAAGCTTGCATCACCCGCGCCATGCTGGAAGGCTGGGGCGTCAAGGTCGAAGTGTTTCCCGTCCTGATGGCGGCCGGCGACCAGTGCGTCGACCTGGCGCAAGCGATTCCCGGTTCCAGCGTGTCGTACGACGGCGAGAAGCTGCGCCTGACCCTGAGCATCCCGCAGGCTGCCATGAAGCGCCAGGCGCGCGGCGCCATCAGCCCCGACAAATGGGACAAGGGCATCAATGTCGCCATGCTGGATTACCAGTTCTCGGCGGCACGCTATGACGGCGGCAACAATGCCGGCAGCACCATGAACAGCAGCATTACCGAATTCAACGCCAACCCCAGTGCTACCACGCAAGCCCGCAACACCTTGTATGCCGGCCTGCGTGGCGGCTTCAATCTGGGCGACTGGCGCTTCCGCAATTTCTCTACCTACAACCGTGGCGTCGACGGCGAAGGCCATTGGCAGTCGGTGACTTCTTATCTGCAGCGCGACATCGCTGCTCTTGGCGGCCAGCTGACGATCGGCGACAGCACCACGCCCGGCAACTTCTTCGATGCTTTCCAGTTCCGCGGCGTGCAGCTGGCGTCTGACGACGGCATGCTGCCTGACAGCCAGCAGGGCTATGCGCCAACCATCCGCGGCGTGGCGCAGACCAATGCGCGCGTGACGGTGCGGCAGAACGGCTTCGTGGTCTACAGCACCTATGTCGCGCCAGGCCCATTTGTACTGGACGATTTGTACCCGACCTCCACCAGCGGCGACCTGGAAGTGACGATCACCGAAGCCGATGGCCGGGAAACCAAGTTCCGGCAGGCTTTCTCCGCGGTGCCGACCTTGTTGCGTGAAGGCGTCTGGCGCTATAGCGTGACCGGCGGCCAGTACCGCAACGGTTATTCCAGCAACATCACCACCGGCAGCGGCAACGCCAAGCCGAATTTCGTGCAGGGCACGGTGGCGCGCGGCCTGGGCAATGAATACTCGGTGTACGGCGGCATGATCGCCTCCGATATCTATCAATCGGTACTGTTCGGGGCCGGCAAGAACCTGCGCGATTTCGGCGCGATCTCTGCTGACCTGTCGCAAGCGCATACCAAGGGACCGTTCAACCAGAGCTACGATGGTCAGTCCTTGCGCTTCCTGTACGCCAAATCGTTCGAGAATTACGGCACCAGCGTGCGCATGGCCGGTTACCGTTATTCCACCGGCGGCTTCCGTACTTTCCAGGAAGCGGCGCAGATGCAGGACCTGCAGAACGGCCAGACACTCAACAACCGGCGCAACCAGGTGCGGCTGGAACTGGCGCAGCAGCTGGGCAGCAAGGGCGGCACCGCCTATGCTTCGATCCAGCAGCAAAGCTACTGGGGCACCGATCAGAAAGACCGCCTGATGCAGGTCGGCTATTCGAATTTCTACAAACAGTTCAGCTACAGCATCTTCTACAACTACAGCACCAACCTGAACGGGCCATCGAACCGCCAGCTGATGGCGACCTTGTCGATTCCGCTGGGCGATACCCGCTCCTATGCGCGTTACACCGTGGCCAAGGGCAATAACGGCGAACTGACACAGCAAGCCAGCGTTTACGGTTCGGCGCTGGAGGATGGCCGCCTGACGTACAACGTCACTGCTGCGCACTCGAACCAGAGCGACAACAGCGGCAGCGCGTCCGCCAGCTACCTGTCGCAGTACGGCCGGGTCGACTTCGGCCGTGCGCAAGGGTCCGGCTACGGCCAGACCACGCTCGGCATGGCGGGCGGCCTGGTGGTGCATGGCGGCGGCGTTACCCTGTCGCAGCCGCTGGGCGAAACCATGGCGCTGGTGGAAGCGCCGGATGCGGCCAACGTTGGTTTTGAGGTCTATCCGGGGGTACGTACCGACAGCCGCGGCAATGCCGTGCTGGCCAACCTCAGTCCATACCGCGTCAACCGCCTGGCGGTGCGTACTGAAGACCTGGGCGACAACGTCGAAGTCAAGAATGCGGCGCTGGACGTGGTGCCGACCCGTGGCGCGGTGGTGCTGGCCAGGTTCGAAACTTCGATCGGCTTGCGCATCATGCTGAATTTGAGCGACAAGAACGGCAAACCGCTGCCGTTCGGCGCCAAGGTCGACAACGAGCAAGGGCAGGAACTGGGGATCGTCGGCAGCGAAGGCCAGACCTACATCACCGGCGCCAAGGAAAGCGGCGTATTGAACATCAAGTGGGGGCAGGGCGCGGCGGAGCAGTGCAGCGTCAAATACCATGTGCCGGCGGAGAAGAACCCGGCGCCGATCCGCGAGTTGAATGGGCAATGCGAATGAAGGCGAAACTGATGCACGCAAAGATCGCCCGCGCCGGGCGTTGCCTGGCGTGGATGGCGTTGTCGGCGGCGGCCTTGCTTGGCGCGACCGGCGCGCAGGCCGCGTGCGTGCGGCCGGCCGGCGCTACCGAAAAAATCATCCAGATGGATATGGGCACGGTGGTGATTCCGAACACCGCCGCCATCGGCGCCGTGTTTGCCACCAAGAGTTTCACCATCCCGATTGCCGGTGCATCGGAAACGTCGTGGATCTGCAGCGGTGGCGGCTTTGTGACCGGCAGCATACTGCAAGGCTCGCCGGTACCTGGCATGCCGAATGTCTACACCACTGCCGTGACCGGCGTCGGCATCAGGCTGTCGCGTCAGATCACCGGCATCGGACAGACCTTTTATCCTCACGTCATTAACATCGCCAACGGCAACGCGGTATTTCTGAGCCCGTCGTTTTTCACGGTCGAACTGATCAAGACTGCGACCAAGACCGGCAACGGTCCGCTGGCTGCCGGCACCTATACCACCTACGTCGGCAATGGCGACAACAAGTCGGCCATCACTTCCATCCTGTCAGGCAACGGCATCACGATCATTACGCCGTCCTGTACGGTGGATGTCGGTTCGCAAAATGTGGTGGTGAATCTGGGTTCGGTTTCCCGCGGCAGTTTCAAAGGCCTCGGTTCGACTGCCGGCGACCGTCCGTTCAACATCAAGCTGAACTGCCAGCGCGGTGAGAATGCCCAGAACACCATTTTGCTGAACATGCAGGCGACCGCGGATCTGTCGAGGAGCCCGGGGGTGACGCAAGTGACGCAGGGGACTGGTGTGGCAACCGGAGTCGGGATCCAGATCCTGGACCGCAACAGCCAGCCGGTGGTGTTCGGCACGGCAGCTACGGTCGGCCCGTCGGCTGACATCCAGTATGTGGTGCCGTACACGGCGCGCTACTACCAGACCGCGCCCAATATCACTACCGGGCCGGCCAACGGCGCCGCAACTTTCACGATTGAATATCAATAGCCGGCGGTCCGCCTGCTATGCTGGCTGGCGCACCGGGCTGAAGCCCGGAAAATGAGGAATGGCATGAAGAGAACGCAGGTC
Organism: Collimonas pratensis; assembly: GCF_001584185.1. GTDB lineage: Bacteria > Pseudomonadota > Gammaproteobacteria > Burkholderiales > Burkholderiaceae_D > Collimonas > Collimonas pratensis. The sequence continues at coordinate 2,110,954 of NZ_CP013234.1, forward strand.
ACGACAGACAAGATCAACGGCGCGCTGGCATGGCTGGCGGCGCTGGGCTTACTGGTCTTGTTGTCCCTATTCTTTATCGGCGACGCGCAGGCTGCTTGCGTACGGCCGGCTGGCGCCACCGAAAAGATCATCCAGATGGATATGGGCACGGTGGTGATTCCGAACACTGCCGCCATCGGTGCGGTATTCGCCACCAAGAGCTTTCCGATTCCGATCGCGGGGGCTTCCGAAACCGCCTGGAACTGCAACAACGGCGGCACGGCCACCGGCAGCATGCTGCAAGGAAGCCCGGTGGCGGGCATGCCGAATGTCTACACCACTGCCGTAACCGGGGTCGGCATCCGCCTGTCGCGCCAGATTACCGGCATCGGCCAGACGTTTTACCCGCACGTGCTGACCTGGTCTGTTTCCACCACGGTCGCTTTTTACAGTCCGTCCTTCTTCACGGTCGAACTGGTCAAGATCGCCACCAAGACCGGCAACGGTCCGCTGGCTGCCGGCACCTATACGACCTACGTCGGCAATGGCGACAATAAGTCTGCCATCACTTCCATCCTGTCCGGCAACGGTATCACCATCATCACACCGTCATGCACGGTCGATACCGGCTCGCAGAACATAGTGGTGAATTTCGGCTCGATCTCCAGGGGCAGCTTCAAAGGCGTCGGTTCGACTGCCGGCGACCGCCCGTTCAACATCAAGCTGAACTGCCAGCGCGGCGAGAATGCCCAGAACACCATCTTGCTGAACATGCAGGCGACGGCGGACCTGTCGAAGAGCCCAGGGGTGACGCAAGTGACGCAGGGGGCGGGCGTGGCGACCGGGGTTGGTATCCAGATCCTGGACAAGAACAGCCAGCCGGTGGTGTTCGGCACGGCAGCTACGGTCGGTCCGTCGGCCGACATCCAGTATGTGGTGCCGTACACGGCGCGCTACTACCAGACCGCGCCCAATATCACCACCGGGCCAGCCAACGGTACCGCAACTTTCACGATTGAATATCAATAGCGGAAAAAGCCCCCGGCTGGCCAGTTGTCAGGGCTTGGCCAGGGCGGCGCGCTGTTGCAGCAGGCTGAGCCAGCGCTCGCCGCATTCGGCGTCGCTGATGCACAGCGCATAGTCGGTGACAGTGCGGGCGGCGCGTTCCAGCAGCTGGATATCGGCTTCATGCTGGCGCGCCACGTGCGGATCTTCCAGGAACAGCACGCGCCGGCATTGCTGGCGGTCGAGGATCAGTTCGGCGATCTGAGCGTCGCCGCCGAGTGGACCGCTGAGGAAAGGCTTGACCCAGTTGCGGCCGGCTTCTTCCCCTTTGATTTTCTGCGCCAGCTGGTTGAGCAGGCTGCCTGTGGTGCCGGTGGCGCAGCGGAAGGCGAACTGGTCGAGCAGGGCGAAATGGCGTTCCGCGATAGCCAGCATGCGCTCTTTCATGGCGTCGTGGGCGATCAGGGCGATGCCTTCCTGCGCCAGGTTGAAAGTCGGGTCGAGCAGCGGATTCGGCGCCGCGCCGGCCGCCACCGCTTCCAGTTCCAGCCACTCAAGCGCACCGGCCAGGGTCGACAGGAAAGGCTTGCCATGGATCACGCATTGCCGTTTCAAGGCCACCGCTTCCGGAAAAGTCGAAGACGGATCGACCGGATCCATCAGGTAGATCACGGCGTCCAGGGTGCGCGCCGGATCGGCGTCCACCACCCGCGACACCAGTTTCATCAGGCCGCCATGGCGGCCGTAGGGGAAGCGTTCTATGTGTGGGTAGCCTGGCAACAGGCCCAGTTGCTGCATGGCGTCCAGGGTGCGTCCGACCACCACCAGCCGCGGCTGCAATTGCTGCTCGATGATCTGGCGGCTGCCGTTCAGCAACTGCGCCAGCGCCGATTCCTGGCCGTGCTGATGGCTGCGGCTGGTGGCAAGGCCGATCCGGAACGGCGCGGCGGAATCCGAGGGGGCAGGGCGGGAGGAATTGGCAGGCATAGGGCGGGATAATGAGTCAGCACGGGCAACATTGCACCAGCCTGACTTTACCATACCGCCATGGCGGTTATGGGCGGCTGTTGGGCAAAAATCGTCAGCAGGCGTGCAATTGGAACTACAATGTCTGCTATGAACAAGGCATTTGTAAAAGAATCAGAAGGCGACGACGACGATCTGGAATTCGGATTGCCGCCGATCCCGCCTGGCACAAAAAACTACATGACGCCGGCCGGCTATCAGCGCATGAAAGACGAGCTGCTGCACCTGATCGACGTTGACCGGCCGGAAGTCGTGAAAATTGTTTCCTGGGCGGCATCCAATGGCGACCGTTCGGAAAACGGCGATTACATCTATGGCAAGCGGCGCCTGCGCGAGATCGACCGCCGCATCCGCTTTCTCACCAAGCGGCTCGACCTGGCTGAGGTGGTGGACCCCAGCGTCCATCATGGCCGCGACCAGGTGTTCTTTGGCGCCACGGTGAGCTATCAGAATTTGGCCGGCGAGGAACACACGGTGACCATCGTCGGCATCGACGAGCTGGATCCCCTGCACGGAAAAATCAGCTGGATTTCACCGGTCGCGCGCGCCCTGACCAAGGCGCATGAGGGAGAAACCGTGACCTTCATGACGCCGGCCGGGCTGGATGAACTGGAAATACTGACAGTTAGCTACCCAGAACCGTAGATCTATTCAAGCCCTGCCAATAGTATGTGCGGTGTCGTCCCGCGAACGCAGGGATCCATTTTTATGCGTAAATAATATGGATTCCCGCGTTCGCGGGAATGACGGGGTCGCCTAGACGTGGCCGACGAGGTGGGGTCGCCTAGGCCGGGGCGCTAGACGGCAATAACTGTCCCTACCGTCTTTGATATTGCTGGCTACCGAACAGGATATCGCGCGCCTTATCGTCGGTCAGCGCCTTGCGCTGCGACGCCAGGACTTCGACGCCGCGCTTCACCGCCGGCCGTTCGCTGATGGTGTTGAACCAGGCTTGCAGGTGTGGATAGTCGCTCAGCTCGATACCCTGGTTTTTCCATGAGCGTATCCACGGGAAGGTGGCGATGTCGGCGATGGTGTATTCATTGCCGGCCAAATATGGATGCTGTGACAACTGCTTGTCGATCACGCCGTACAGGCGCTTGGTTTCGTTGCTGTAGCGGTTGATGGCGTACTCGATCTTCTCCGGCGCATAGATGCGGAAGTGGTGGGTCTGGCCCAGCATCGGTCCGACCCCGCCCATCTGGAACATCAGCCATTGCAGGGTATTGAATTTCTCACGATCGGTGTTGCCGAGGAACTTGCCGCTCTTGCCGGCCAGGTAGACCAGGATCGCGCCCGATTCAAACAAGGAAATCGGCTTGCCGTCAGGACCGTCGGCATCGACGATGGCGGGAATCTTGTTGTTGGGCGAGATTGACAAGAAATCCGGCTTGAACTGGTCGCCGGCGCCGATATCGACGGCGTGGGCGCGATACGCCAAGCCGAGTTCTTCCAGCATGATGTGAATCTTGTGCCCGTTTGGCGTGGCCCAGCTATAGACGTCGATCATGATGATTTCCTTTTGTTGTCAGTGAGGATTTGTAGTGGCGGCAGATTTTGCTCAGTTCTTGTTCAGATCTTGGCCAGCCGCTCCAGCGCCAGCTGCAGGGTCTGGTCCTGCTTGGCGAAGCAGAAGCGGACGATGCCCGATTCGCGCGGCGACTGGTAGAAGGCCGAAACAGGGATGGCGGCAACGCCGATTTCCGCGGTCAGCCAGATGGCGAAGTCGGCTTCGCTGAGCGACGAAATGGCGGAATAATCGACGCAGAGGAAATAGGTGCCATCCGCCGGCAGCAGCTTGAAGCGGGTGTTTTTCAGGCCGGCGCGGAACAGGTCGCGCTTGCGTTGATAGAACGCCGGCAGCTCCAGGTAGGGCGCCGGATTCTGCATGTACTGGGCGATGCCATGCTGGACCGGGGTGTTGACGGTGAAGATATTGTATTGGTGGACCTTGCGGAATTCCGCCGACAGCGCCGCCGGCGCCGCCACATAGCCGATTTTCCAGCCGGTGACGTGGTAGGTCTTGCCGAAGCTGGAGACCACGAAGGCGCGCTCGGCCAGTTCCGGATGGCGGCAGACCGACTCATGGCGGGCGCCGTCGAACACCATGTGTTCATACACTTCGTCCGACAGGATCAGGATGTCGGTGCCGCGCACGATGTCTTTCAGCGCTTCGATGTCAGCCAGGCTCAGCACGCTGCCGGTTGGGTTGTGCGGCGAATTGATCATGATCATGCGTGTGCGCCCGGTCACGGCAGCGGCGATCTGCTGCCACGGGATGCTGTAGCCATCCGCGCCCACCACCATCTGTACCAGCACCGGCTTGCCGCCGGCCAGTTCGATGGCCGGCACGTAGCTGTCGTAGGCCGGTTCGATCACGATCACTTCGTCGCCGGGATGGACCGCGCACATGATGGCGGTCAGCAAGCCCTGGGTGGCGCCGGCGGTGACCGTAATGTCGCTGGCGGCATCGTAGCGGTAACCGTAGATGGTTTCTATTTTGCTGGCGATGGCCTGGCGCAAGGCCGGCACGCCGGCCATCGGCGGATACTGGTTAAAGCCGTCTTGCATGGCGCTGCTGACGGCATCCACCAAAGCCGGATCGCAATTGAAGTCGGGGAAGCCTTGGCCGAGGTTGACCGCCTTTTTTTCGCTGGCCAGGGTCGACATCACCGTGAAAATGGTGGTGCCGACGCGTGGCAGTTTGGAGGTGAGCTGGCGGCTTGCTGCCTTGTTGTTGCTATCGATCGAATCGCGTTTCATCTGCTGGCTGTTTGTGCTTATGTCTGGATCCGGCATTTTAGCGTTTTGTCGCCGACTGCACAGGGAGATGCTTGATTACAGCTAACCCGAGCAAGCGTCATCCCCGCGCAGGCGGGGATCCATGTTGCTGATTGCGACACTAAAATGGATTCCTGCGTGCGCGGGAATGACCGGGACGCGTAGTCGGGGTCGCCTAGACGAGGTCGCCGAAACGGGTCGCCTAGACCGGGTGCGAAGCCGGGATCACCCAGGCCTGGGGCGGAATGATGGCAAACAGTCCGATCTTGGCAGTCTTGCGCGCCAGTTTCAGCAGCGCCTTGTCCTTGGTGATCAGGGTGGCGGCATGGGCGCCCAGTGCCAGTTCCAGGAATTTCTGGTCGTCGCGGTCGGTGCAAAGGGGCAGGCGGATGTCGGTGCGCGGCGTCAGCGCTTCTGGCGCCAGGCAGGTGATCAGGGCGTCATAGGCGGCGTTGAAGCCGGGCCGGGTCTCGTCGCTGATGGGCAGGTGGCTGTAGTGCAAGACCATCTGCCACTCCTGGCGGCAGTCGGCGCGCGTCACGGCTTCCACGGCGCCGCTTTGCAGAGCGTCCATCAAGCCCTGCCAGCGCGGATCGCGGAACACGAACAGGTCGAGGCAGACATTGGTGTCGATGACAATGCGCGGCCGCGGTGGTGTAATGGGAGTCGGTAAATCAGGATGCATGCGGGTTTCCATCAAACGGTTGCGCGCATTTTACCCTGCGCCTCATCGGCCGGAGCCGGTTTCCAGCAATTCGGCGAAGGTCTTGGCAAACAGATGGACGTCGCCAGGCCAGCGGGCCGAGACGTAATTGCCGTCCGTGACCACGAAAGCCGGTCGGCTGTCGCCGGCGCTGTCGCGGAACAGGCCGCTGCTTTTTCGAAAGAAATGTGGCGCGGCCGGACTGGCGTCGAGGAAGTCGCCCGGCTGGGCCAGGGCGCGGCTGACCTCGGCCTGCACGCTGCGGTAGCCAGCCGCTTCGCCGCCTTGTTCGCCATATGTGCGGTAATAGGCCGGATCCCAGAAACGACCGCAAAATCTCATCAGCTTCCAGGCGCTCCGTTCCAGCTTCCAGGTCAGCGCCGTGGTCTTGCGTCCGTACAATGCCGATTTACCGCTGCGCGGCGAGCGGCTGCGCGCGGCCAGCACGACGCCGTGGCAGATGGCCGCCACCGGCTTGCCGCTGTCGAAGAAGGCGCCGGTGAAATCCTGCAAAGGCTGGCTCTCCAGATAAGCCAGCATGCCGCGTGCCCGATGGCCGCCCGGCAGCAGCAGGCCGTCGTAATCGGGCAGCTGCAGTTCGGCGTAGCTGAGCGGCGCTTGAAACGCGCGATCGCTTTGCAGTGCGGCGTAGTCGGCGCGGGCGGCGCTGTTTGCGCGCAGCGCCAGGCCCAGCAGTTTTACTTTCTTGAACAGCGGGATCCATCCCCACAAGTCCAGGCCCTCGCCCGACAGCATCAGCGGATCGGCAGCGGCGGGGCGGCCGTCCGGCGTGGCGAACAGCACGCGATGTCCGCGCGCCGTCAGGATGCGCCACGAAACCGCGACTTCGCTGGGATCGAAATCCAGGTTGGGAATAGGGATCAGGACGATGCGCGGGGCCGGGATCATTGCAGGTTCTTTGAATTAGGTATGGGCGTGCGCTAGACAAGCAATCGACGTTTGCTTATGCTGCCATGCTACAGGCAAATATTCACCCAGGGGACACCACCGCGATGAAAATTCTAGAAACGGAACGCTTGATCTTGCGCACCTTGAACGGCGACGACGCCGAGTTTTACCTGCAGCTGGTGACCCAGCCGGCCTGGCTGCGGTTTATCGGCGACCGCGGCATCCGCACGGTGGAAGCGGCGCGGGCTGCGATCCTGAGCGGCCCGGTGGTAGCGCAGCAGCGTGATGGCTTCAGCTTCTATATGACGGAACTGAAAGAGGGTGGGCTGCCGGTCGGTATTTGCGGCCTGATCAAGCGCGAAACCCTGGACGATGTCGATATCGGCTACGCCTTCCTGCCGGAGTTCTGGGGCAAGGGCTATGCCTACGAAGCAGCTTCTGCTGTGCTGAAGCATGCCAACGCTACCTGCGGCCTGCAGCGAGTGGTAGCCATTACCTCGCCGGATAATTATGCATCGATCAAGCTGCTGGAGAAGATGGGACTGCGCTTTGAAAAAGTGCTGAAGCTGAAGGACGACGGTTCCGAGACCAAGCTGTTTGCGTATCAATTCTGATGGCGCCGGATTGATGTTGATAATCCAATAATCCTGGCGGGATATCTGTGCCGCGCCTGGCTGTGCTAAGGTGGGAATTCGATGACGATACTTCAGGAGGCATGATGAAGCTGATCGATCCAGATGAAAAGAGCGATTTCTACGCAATCTTGCAGGCGCAGCATCTGGCCGCCGAGGATTTCGAGCTACACGAAGTCGATACCACCGATCCCAAGACTGACGAGATCTTCGCGCTCACCGGTTTTGTGACCGTCAGCAGAAAATCCAGCGGACGAAAAAAACAGTATCCGATCGGCGACGGCTCCACCTGGGTAGCTGAATTCGAGCGCGATCTGCAGCAGGGCGCTTTCGGCTGAGACGCCGCCAGCGGCGTTGGCATTGTTTCGGTATCATGCTGGACATTCTTCTGCTTTTCTTTTGGATCTCCACAATGCTGATTGTCTTGTCGCCCGCAAAATCCCTCGATTACAGCACTCCCAGCAAGACAGCAACCCACACCACCCCCGACTTCATCGATCATTCCGCCGAGCTGATCAGCGTCCTGCAGCAGCTGTCGCCGGACCAGATCGGCAGCATGATGAAAATTTCCGATCCGCTGGCCCAGCTCAATACCGCGCGCTTCGCTTCGTGGTCGAAGCAGTTCACCGCCGCTAATTCGAAGCAAGCCATCATGGCGTTCAACGGCGATGTCTACGAAGGCCTGGACGCCGCATCACTGAACACCGCTCAGCTGAATTATGCGCAGAGCCGGATCCGGATCCTGTCTGGCCTGTATGGCGTGCTGCGGCCGCTGGACCGGATGCAGCCCTACCGGCTGGAAATGGGCACCAGCCTGGCCAACCCGCGCGGCAAGAACCTGTATGCGTTCTGGGGTGATACCGTGACCCAGGCGCTCAACCGCCAGATCAGCCAGCAAAAGGCGCGCACGCTGGTCAATCTGGCGTCGGAAGAGTATTTCAAGGTGGTGCGGCCTGCGGTGCTGGATGCAAGCATTGTGACGCCGGTGTTCGAGGATTGGAAGAACGGCAAGTATAAGATCATTTCCTTCTACGCCAAGCGCGCGCGCGGACTGATGGCACGCTACGCCGCGCTCAACAAGATCACCGATGCCGAAAAACTGAAAGCCTTCGATCTCGGCGGCTATCAATACATTCCACAGGATTCCGACGGCGGCCGCTGGATGTTCCGGCGCCGTCTGGCGGAGTAAGAGTCAAGCGCCTGGCGCGCATTGCAGGCTCACATGTAAAAGGATGAAAAATGGCTGCCACTGAACTTGCTGGACGTGCTGCACTTGCTGTCACTTATAACGACATCGCGGCTGCAGCCAAACGCCTGGAAGGCATCGCCTACAAGACGCCGGTGCTGACCTCGAGCCAGGCTGACAGTCATGCCGACGCCAGCATTTTTTTCAAGTGCGAGAATTTCCAGCGCGTCGGCGCCTTCAAGTTCCGCGGCGCCTATAACGCCATCAGCTGCCTCAGCGAAGAGCAGAAGCAGCAGGGTGTGGTGGCTTTTTCATCCGGCAATCACGCCCAGGGCATAGCGCTGGCGGCGCGCATGCTGGGCGTGCACGCCACCATCGTCATGCCGAGCAATGCGCCGGCGATGAAGCTGGCGGCCACCCGCGAATACGGCGCCGAAATCATTTTGTACGACCGCGAGCGCGAAGACCGTGAAGTGATCGCCGCGCGGCTGTCGGCGGAACGCGGCTGCGCCGTGATTCCAGCCTATGACCACCGTGACGTGATCGCCGGGCAAGGTACTGTGGCGAAAGAATTGTTCGATGCCGTCGGGCCGCTCGATTATCTGTTTGTCTGCACCGGCGGTGGCGGCCTGCTGTCCGGCTGCGCCATCGCTGCCGCGCACTTGTCGCCGGATTGCATCGTGTACGGGGTTGAGCCTGAAGCCGGTAACGATGCGCAGCAATCTTTGCGAAGCGGCAACATTGTTCATATCCCGGTGCCCGACACCATCGCCGATGGCGCCCAGACACAGCATATCGGCGAGCTGGTCTTGCCCATCCTGCAAGCCTATGTAAAAGATATCCTGACCGTCAGCGACGACCAGTTGCGCACGCAAATGCGCTTCTTTGCCGAACGCATGAAGATCGTGGTCGAACCGGCCGGCTGCCTGGCCGCTGCCGCCGTGATGCACAAGGCAATCGAGTACGCCGGGGCGAAGGTAGGGGTGATCGTGAGCGGCGGCAATGTCGACATGGAACTTTTCTCACGTTCTGTTGCTGCTGCGAAAGTGTTTTCCTGATATCGTCGGTCTGGTTTATTGTTGAAAAGAAATATTGAGATGGCGACTTGCGCTTCCATGCGGTGCTGGGCGAGCAAGTTTCAATCGGTAAACATTTCTTGCCGGTTTGACCGCTTTCCCCCCGACGCGTTAGAATGCCGGGTTATTGAAAACCTGGGCCTTGCCAAATATGCGTCGTCAACTTGTAGCGGGTAACTGGAAAATGAACGGCAGTCTGGTTGCCAACGCTGCTTTGCTGGCGGAAATCAAGGCTGGCATGGCGTCCGCGGTTTGCGATGTGGCCCTGTGCGTGCCGGCGCCTTACCTTGCGCAATGCCAGGCTGAACTTGCCGGAACGGCAATCGCTCTGGGCAGCCAGGATGTGTCGGCGCATGCAGCAGGCGCGTATACTGGTGAAGTCGCGGTCAGCATGTTGCAGGATTTTGCATGCCGCTACGCCATCGTCGGTCATTCCGAGCGCCGTGCTTATCATGGCGAGACGGATGAAGCGGTCGCGCAGAAGGCTTTGCGCGCCGTGCAGGCAGGCGTGACGCCTATCGTCTGCGTCGGCGAGACCTTGAGCGAGCGCGAGGCTGGGCAGACCGATGCGGTGGTTGGTCGTCAGCTGCAGGCAGTGCTGGATGTGCTGGATGCGGCGCAGGTAGGCAAGATGGTAGTGGCCTACGAGCCGGTCTGGGCGATCGGTACCGGCAAGACGGCCACGCCGCAAATGGCGCAGGATGTGCATCTGGCCTTGCGCGCCAAGCTGGCCGGGAAGAATTCCGCAGCGGCGGCTGAAGTAAAGATTTTGTATGGCGGCAGCATGAAGCCGGACAATGCTGTCGAACTGCTGGCCATGGCGGATATCGACGGCGGCCTGATCGGCGGCGCGGCCTTGAAGGCAGCCGATTTCCTGGCGATTGCAGCAGCCGCTCGGCAGTAACGAATTTTGTGCGCAATAATCCAGTATCCAGTTCTAGTAAAAATTAAAGAATCAACTCTCCTTGGAAGTCATTAAATGAACACAGTATTCAATATCATTGTCATCGTTCAGGTGTTGTCGGCGTTGACGATTATCGGCCTGGTGCTGCTGCAGCATGGCAAGGGCGCCGATATGGGCGCCGCTTTCGGCTCCGGCGCTTCCGGCAGTCTGTTCGGCGCTACTGGTTCTTCGAATTTCCTGTCGAAGTCGACCGGCGCAGCAGCGGCGCTGTTCTTCATCGCCACCCTGGCTCTGGTATATCTGGGTAATCACCGTTCGGTCGCTACCGGCGGCGTGATGGATAACCTGCCTGCGGCTACCGCACCGGCAGCGCCAGCGGCATCTGCTCCGGCAGCGGCGGCTGATGCAGCAATTCCAGGAACTTCGGCGCCTGCAGTTGCACCTGCGCCTGCGGCTGCTTCCGGCTCGGCCAGCGCGGCTGCTTCGGTGCCTGCGCCAGCGACCGGCAGTGCCCAGTCGAACCAGATTCCTAAGTAAGAAAATAGTCAAAATAGAGTAGGATTTGCCGCATTGCGGCGAAATCCTCTCCCTGCAGTAAATTAGTAGCTGTTCTAGAGTGAAATTGCTGACTTTTAATCCGATTGTGCATTGAACAAAAGTAGTAAATCAGGTTAAAATACGCGCTTATGCCGACGTGGTGAAACTGGTAGACACGCTATCTTGAGGGGGTAGTGGCGAAAGCTGTGCGAGTTCGAGTCTCGCCGTCGGCACCAAAGAATACGAGGCCAGCAACGGTTGCCCCTGCGCTGGCTTTTTGTCGAGGAACTTGTAGTGTGGTTTGCTGGATTGGGGGCGTCAGGTCTGATACATCAGATCCGCAAATCATTCTGCTAATCGTTTGAACTACTGGCGCATAATCGTGAACCTCGAAAATTACTTTCCCGTCCTGCTGTTTATTCTGATCGGTATCGCGGTAGGTGTTGCACCGCAATTGCTGGGTCGGATTCTTGGGCCGCATCGGCCTGATTCCCAAAAAACATCTCCTTACGAATGCGGCTTTGAAGCATTCGAAGATGCGCGCATGAAGTTCGATGTGCGTTACTACCTTGTCGCCATTTTGTTCATTTTGTTCGATCTGGAAACCGCTTTTTTCTTCCCGTGGGGGGTTGCCATGCGCGACCTCGGATGGCAGGGCTTTGTCACGATGATGGTGTTTATCGCCGAATTCGCGGTGGGCTTCTGGTACATCTGGAAACGCGGCGCTCTGGATTGGGAGTAAGTCATGTCTATTGAAGGCGTATTGAACGAAGGCTTTGTCACCACTACTGCTGACAAGCTGATCAACTGGACTCGTACCGGCTCGCTGTGGCCGATGACATTCGGTCTGGCCTGCTGTGCCGTCGAGATGATGCATGCCGGCGCCTCGCGCTACGACATGGACCGTTTTGGTGTAATCTTCCGTCCGTCGCCACGTCAGTCCGACGTCATGATCGTGGCCGGCACGCTGTGCAACAAGATGGCGCCGGCCCTGCGCAAGGTGTACGACCAGATGCCGGAACCGCGCTGGGTGATTTCGATGGGTTCCTGCGCCAACGGCGGCGGCTACTATCATTACTCGTATTCGGTGGTGCGCGGCTGCGACCGCATCGTGCCGGTGGATATCTATGTCCCGGGCTGCCCGCCGACTGCTGAAGCACTGTTGTACGGCATCATCCAGTTGCAAAACAAGATTCGCCGCACCAATACGATTGCGCGCTAAGAGAGCACCATGACGACCAAACTGGAAACCCTGGAAGCCGCCGTGCGCAATGCGCTTGGCGACGACCTGCAAAGCCTGACCGTGGCCTTCGGCGAGATCACCATCATCGTCAAGGCTGCCAACTACCTGTCGGCGATGCGCGTCCTGCGCGATCACGCCGATACCCGTTTTGAAGAGCTGATCGACCTCTGCGGCGTCGATTATTCGACCTACGGCGACGGCGCCTGGGATGGTGCGCGCTTTGCCGCGGTGTCCCATCTGCTGTCGATCGAGCACAACTGGCGCCTGCGGGTGCGCGTGTTCGCGCCGGACGACGACATGCCGGTGCTGGCTTCGGTGACCGATATCTGGGCGTCGGCAAATTGGTACGAGCGTGAAGCATTCGACTTCTTCGGCATCCTGTTCGAAGGCCACAACGACTTGCGCCGCATCCTGACCGACTATGGCTTCATCGGCCATCCTTTCCGCAAGGACTTTCCGGTGTCCGGCTATGTCGAAATGCGCTACGACGCCGAGCAGAAGCGCGTAATTTATCAACCCGTAACGATCGATCCGCGCGAAATCACGCCGCGGGTGATTCGTGAAGAACAATATGCAAAATAGCGGGACAGAGTTTAAGAGCCGCCGCCGTGCGGCGAATTACTCTGTCCTCTACTGACTAAGATGGAAGTTTGAGGCGGCGATGACGGTTGCAAAACAATTTGACTCTGACCCTAATTAATGACTGGCTGAAATAATGGCAGAAATCAAGAACTACACGCTGAACTTCGGCCCGCAGCATCCGGCCGCACACGGCGTTTTGCGCCTGGTGCTGGAACTGGACGGTGAAGTGATCCAGCGTGCCGACCCGCATATCGGCCTGCTGCACCGTGGCACCGAAAAGCTGGCGGAACAGAAGACCTATCTGCAATCCGTACCCTACATGGACCGCCTCGACTACGTGTCGATGATGTGCAACGAGCACGGCTACGTGATGGCGATCGAACGCCTGCTGGGTCTGGAAGTGCCGCTGCGCGCCCAGTACATCCGCGTCATGTTCGATGAGATCACGCGTCTGCTGAACCACTTGATGTGGATCGGCGCGCATGCGCTGGACGTCGGTGCGATGGCGGTGCTGCTGTATGCATTCCGCGAACGCGAAGACCTGATGGATTGCTACGAAGCCGTTTCCGGCGCCCGCATGCATGCCGCTTACTACCGTCCCGGCGGCGTCTACCGCGACCTGCCGGACACCATGCCGCAGCACAAGGCATCGCTGGTGCGCAACGCCAAGGCGATCAGCGCGCTCAATGAAAACCGCCAGGGTTCCCTGCTGGATTTCATCGAAGACTTCACCGTGCGTTTCCCGAAATACGTCGACGAATACGAAACCCTGCTGACCGACAACCGCATCTGGAAACAGCGCCTGGTCGGCATCGGCGTGGTGTCGCCAGAGCGCGCCAAGGCCATGGGCTTTACCGGCGCCATGCTGCGCGGTTCCGGCGTCGAGTGGGATCTGCGCAAGAAGCAGCCGTACGAAGTGTACGACTTGCTGGACTTCGATATCCCGGTCGGCAAGAATGGCGACTGCTATGACCGTTACCTGGTGCGCGTGGAAGAAATGCGCCAGTCCAACCGGATCATCAAGCAATGCGTAGAATGGCTGCGCAACAACAGCGGTCCGGTGATGACCACCAACCACAAGGTTGCGCCGTCGTCGCGGGTCGACATGAAATCGAACATGGAAGAGCTGATCCATCACTTCAAGCTGTTCACTGAAGGTTTCCATGTGCCGCCGGGCGAAGCGTATGCCGCGGTCGAACATCCGAAGGGCGAGTTCGGCGTCTACATCGTGTCCGATGGAGCCAACAAACCTTACCGTCTGAAGATCCGTGCACCTGGCTTCCCGCATCTGCAGGGGTTGAACGAAATGGCCAAGGGCCACATGATCGCCGATGCCGTCACCATCATCGGTACGCAAGACATCGTGTTCGGTGAAATTGACCGCTAAGGCTGCCAGAAACAAACGCAGTTATTACTAAACACTACTCGCGCAAAGCACCGCGCACGAATGGCCAACACATGCTGTTAAGTCAAGATACATACAAAAAGATCGATCGCGAAGTCGCGAAATTCCCCGCCGACCAGAAACAGTCGGCGGTGATGGCCGCGCTGGCGATTGCGCAAGACGAAAAGGGCTGGCTGGCGCCGGAAACCATGCAGGATGTCGCAGACTACCTGGGCATGCCGGCGATCGCGGTGCAGGAAGTCGCGACCTTTTACAATATGTACAACACGAAGCCGGTCGGCAAGCACAAGATCAGCATCTGCACCAACCTGCCATGCCAGTTGTCCGGCGGCGAGCGCGCTGCAGAGCATCTGAAGCACAAGCTCGGCATCGGTTTCCGCGAAACCACGGCCGACGGCCAGTTCACGCTGGTGGAAGGCGAATGCATGGGCGCTTGCGGCGATGCGCCGGTGCTGCTGGTGAATAACAAACGCATGTGTAGCTGGATGTCGAACGAAAAGATTGACGGCTTGATCGAGGAACTGAAAAAATGACCAGCCTGCACAATCGTCACATCAACCCGCTGATCCTGGCTGACCTGGACGGCAACAACTGGCACTACGCCGATTACGTCAAGCGCGGCGGCTATACCGCCCTCAAGCGCATTCTGTCTGAAAAAATCACGCCGGAACAAGTCATCGCCGAACTGAAAGCCGGTTCGCTGCGCGGCCGCGGCGGCGCCGGTTTTCCGACCGGCCTGAAGTGGAGCTTCATGCCGCGCCAGTTTCCAGGCCAGAAGTACCTGGTCTGCAACACCGACGAAGGCGAGCCGGGCACATTCAAAGACCGCGACATCATCCGCTACAACCCGCATTCGCTGATCGAAGGCATGGCCATCGGCGCTTACGCCATGGGCATCACGGTCGGCTACAACTACATCCACGGTGAAATCTGGTCTGGCTACGAGCGCTTTGAAGAAGCGCTGGAAGAGGCGCGCGCCGCCGGCGCCTTGGGCGACAAGATTTTCGGCAGCGAATTCAATTTCCAGCTGCATGCATTCCACGGCTACGGCGCCTACATCTGCGGCGAAGAAACCGCCTTGCTGGAATCGCTGGAAGGCAAGAAGGGCCAGCCGCGCTTCAAGCCGCCTTTCCCTGCCAGCTTCGGCCTGTACGGCAAGCCGACCACCATCAACAACACCGAGACTTTCGCCGCGGTGCCGTTCCTGCTGAACATGGGCGGCGAAGCCTATGCGGCGCTGGGCAAGCCGAACAACGGCGGCACAAAGATCTTCTCGATCTCGGGCGACGTCGAACGGCCTGGCAATTACGAAGTGCCGCTTGGTACGCCGTTCGCCAAGCTGATGGAACTGGCCGGCGGCATGCGTGGCGGTAAAAAGATCAAAGCCGTGATCCCAGGCGGTTCGTCCGCGCCGGTGATCAAGGGCGACGTCATGATGGATACCGACCTCGATTACGATTCGATCGCCAAGGCCGGCTCGATGCTGGGTTCCGGCGCCGTGATCGTGATGGACGAAACGCGCTGCATGGTGAAATCGCTGCTGCGCCTGTCCTACTTCTATTTTGAAGAATCCTGCGGCCAGTGCACGCCATGCCGCGAAGGCACGGGCTGGCTGTACCGCCTGGTGCATCGCATCGAGACAGGGCACGGTCGTCCGGAAGACATGGATCTGCTGGACACGGTTGCCGGCAACATCATGGGCCGCACCATCTGTGCGCTCGGCGATGCGGCAGCGATGCCGGTGCGCGGTTTCCTCAAGAATTATCGCGAAGAATTTGAATATCACATCGAGCATAAGCATTGCTTGGTGCCGGCATACGTTTAAGCCATGTAGGGTGGGCACGTTTTTGTGCCCACGCGGAATGCAACATTGGTGCAGAGATTGGCATTGCGAGTTGGTTCATGCGTGGGCACGGGTGCCCACCCTACCAAAATATTTAGGCAGGAAAAATAGAAGCCATGGTTGAAATCGAAATAGACGGCAAGAAAGTGGAAGTCCAAGAGGGCAGCATGGTAATGGATGCTGCCAACAAGATTGGCACCTACATTCCTCATTTCTGCTATCACAAAAAACTCTCCATCGCGGCCAACTGCCGCATGTGTCTGGTCGAGGTGGAAAAAGCACCGAAGGCCCTGCCGGCCTGCGCCACGCCGGTGACCGCCGGCATGATCGTGCGTACCGCCAGCGACAAGGCCACTACCGCGCAAAAGAGCGTGATGGAATTCCTGCTGATCAACCACCCGCTGGATTGCCCGATCTGCGACCAGGGCGGCGAGTGCCAGTTGCAGGACTTGGCGGTCGGCTACGGCAAATCGTCTTCCCGCTACGAAGAAGAGAAGCGTGTAGTGGCGCCGAAAGACGCCGGTCCGCTGATCTCCATGCGGGAAATGAGCCGTTGCATCCAGTGCACCCGCTGTGTCCGCTTCGGCCAGGAAATCGCCGGCGTGATGGAGTTCGGCATGGTTGGCCGCGGTGAACACTCCGAGATCACTACCTTCGTCGGCAAGACCGTCAATTCCGAATTGTCGGGCAACATGATCGACCTGTGCCCGGTCGGCGCGCTGACCTCGAAACCGTTCCGCTACAGCGCCCGTACCTGGGAATTGTCGCGCCGCAAATCGGTCAGCCCGCATGATGGCCTGGGCGCCAACCTGGTGGTGCAAGTCAAGTCCGGCAAAGTGATGCGCGTACTGCCGCTGGAAAACAATGACGTCAACGAATGCTGGCTGTCGGACAAGGATCGCTTCGCCTACGAAGGCTTGAACAGCGCCGAGCGTCTGACCAAGCCGATGCTCAAGCAAGACGGCAAGTGGCAGGAAGTCGAATGGCAGACCGCGCTGGAATATGTGGCGCACGGCTTGCGCAACATCCGCCACGAGCATGGCGCCGATGCGATTGCCGCTGTCGGCACGCCATATTCGACCCTGGAAGAACTGTCGCTGCTGCAAAAAGTAGTGCGCGGCCTGGGTTCCGAAAACATCGATTTCCGCCTGCGCCAGTCCGATTTCGCACTGGATGGCAAGGTCACGCCATGGCTGGGCATGTCGATCAATGAATTCGCGCAGCTGAACCGTGCCTTCATCATCGGTTCTTTCTTCCGCAAGGATCATCCTTTGCTGTCGGCGCGCATGCGTCTGAGCGTCAAGCGCGGCGCCAAGCTGAGCATCCTGCACGCCACTGACGACGATCTGCTGATGCCGGTGGCTAACAAGATCATCGCCGCACCGTCAGCCTGGCTGGCGGCGCTGGGCCAGGTCGCTGTCGCCGTGGCGCAAGCCAAGAGCGTGGCGGCGCCGGCCGGACTCGAGAATGTCGAGCCATCGGCTGAAGCCAAGCAGACCGCAGCCAGCCTGTTGTCGGGCGACGCCAAGGCAGTCTTGCTGGGCAACGCAGCGGCGCAGCATCCGCAAGCTTCGCAATTGCACGCTGTGGCGCAATGGATCGCGCAGCAGACCGACGCCAAATTCGGCTACCTGACAGAGGCTGGCAACACCGTCGGCGGCTACTGGGCCAACGCTTTGCCTGCACCCGGCAAGGGCCGCAACGCGCAGCAGATCTTTACGCAACCGCACAAAGCTTATGTGTTGCTGAACGCCGAGCCGGAGTTGGATAGCTTCGACCCGCAAGTCGCAGTTGCCGCTTTGAAGCAAGCTGAAATGGTTGTTACGCTGTCGGCCTACAAGCACGGCGCCGATTACGCCGACGTGCTGCTGCCGATCGCGCCGTTCACCGAAACTTCTGGGACCTTCGTCAACTGCGAAGGCCGTGCCCAGAGTTTCAACGGCACCGTGCGTCCGGCTGGCGATGCGCGTCCGGCATGGAAAGTATTGCGCGTGCTGGGCAACCTGCTGGGCTTGCCAGGCTTCGACTACGACACATCGGAAGCAATTCGCGACGAAGTGCTGGGCACCGGTGAAGTCGCTGCGGCCAAGCTGGCGTCCGGTTTGAACAATATCAGCGACCTGCAGCCGCAGGCTGTAGCGCAAGCCGTCAATGGCGCGCTTGAACGCATTGCAGACGTGCCTATCTATTTTGGCGACGCCGTAGTGCGGCGCGCGGCATCGCTGCAGGAAACCATCGACGGCCAGGCGCCGCAAGCATGGTTGCCGGCAGCGCTGGCAGCCAAGCTGGACATCGCCGGCGGCGACCGCGTGACTGTCAAGCAAGGGCAGGGTAGTGCATCGCTGCTGGCAGCGATTGACGCTTCCTTGCCGGAAAATGTGGTGCGGGTAGCCGCTTCGCATGCCTCGACCGCAGCCTTGGGCGCGATGTTTGGTTCTATCGTAGTGGAGAAAGCATGATGGATCATTTCATCGCCGCCATCAACGCCACCGGCGCCGACGTTCTCGGCGGCCTCTGGCCCCTGGTCTGGAACCTGATCAAGATCATCGTCGTGCTGGTGCCGCTGCTGCTGTGCGTGGCTTACATGACTTACTGGGAGCGCAAGCTGATCGGCTGGATGCATATCCGCGTCGGTCCTAACCGCGTCGGTCCGGCCGGCCTGTTGCAGCCGATCGCCGATGCCGTCAAGCTGCTGCTGAAGGAAGTCACCGTCCCGACGCGCGCCAACAAGGTCCTGTTCTTCATCGCACCGATCATGACCATCATGCCGGCCCTGGCGGCCTGGGCGGTGGTGCCTTTCGGTCCGGAAACCGTGCTGGCCAACGTCAACGCCGGCCTGCTGTTCGTGATGGCCATTACGTCGATGGAAGTCTACGGCGTGATCATCGCCGGCTGGGCTTCCAACTCCAAGTACGCTTTCCTCGGCGCGATGCGCGCTTCGGCGCAGATGGTGTCCTACGAAATCTCGATGGGCTTCGCGCTGGTGATCGTGCTGATGGTGTCGGGCAGCCTGAACCTGATCGATATCGTCAATGCGCAGAGCAAGGGCTATTTCTTCGATCACGGCGTCGGCTTCCTGTCCTGGAACTGGCTGTCGCTGCTGCCTGTGTTCCTGATCTATTTCATCTCCGGTATTGCCGAAACCAACCGTCATCCGTTCGACGTGGTGGAAGGCGAATCGGAAATCGTGGCCGGCCACATGATCGAATACTCGGGCATGTCGTTCGCGATGTTCTTCCTGGCCGAATACGCCAACATGATCCTGGTGTCGATCCTGACAGCGCTGCTGTTCATGGGCGGCTGGGCCTCGCCGCTGGCGATGCTGGACTGGATCCCAGGCTGGATCTGGCTCGGCGCGAAGACCTTCTTCATGCTGTCGGTGTTCATCTGGGTGCGTGCTTCGTTCCCGCGTTATCGCTATGACCAGATCATGCGCCTGGGCTGGAAAGTATTCATTCCCCTGATCCTCGTGTATCTGGTGATCGTCGCAGCCTGGATTCAAAGTCCATGGAATATCTGGAAGTAATGGAAGGTATAGAGTAAATGGAAGCCATCAAGGATTTTTTCGGCAGTCTGATGCTGCTGGAGCTGCTCAAGGGATTGCGCCTGACCGGGCGCTACCTGTTTGCACGCAAGATTACGGTACTGTTCCCGGAAGAGAAGACGCCGCAGTCGCCGCGTTTCCGCGGCCTGCACGCGCTGCGCCGCTACCCGAACGGCGAAGAGCGCTGCATCGCCTGCAAACTGTGTGAAGCAGTTTGCCCGGCGATGGCCATCACGATTGAATCGGAACAGCGTGCCGACGGTTCGCGCCGCACCACGCGCTACGACATCGATCTGACCAAATGCATTTTCTGCGGTTTCTGCGAAGAGTCTTGCCCGGTCGATTCGATCGTCGAGACCCACATCCTGGAATACCACGGTGAAAAGCGCGGCGATCTGTACTACACCAAGGAAATGCTGCTGGCCGTAGGCGATCGCTACGAACCTGAAATTGCTGCGGCACGCGCAGCGGATGCTGCATATCGCTAATGACTAGGCGTCATCCCCGCGGACGCGGGCACCAAGGTGGGGAATCCATGTTGCGGTAGGTCGGTAAAATGGGTTCCCGCGTGCGCGGGAATGACGCTGTTAGTCAGTAAGGGTTGCTCTAGTAATTGATGAAGTTTTTTTAGCCGACTTTCTGGGCCATTATGGAATTTAAGACCTTTCTTTTTTATGCGTTTTCGGTGGTGCTGGTGCTGGCCGCCTTGCGCGTTATCACCGCCCGCAATCCGGTGCACTCCGCACTGTTCCTGGTGCTGGCGTTCTTCTCCGCGGCCGGTATCTGGATGCTGCTCAAAGCCGAATTCCTGTCGATCGTGCTGGTGCTGGTGTATGTCGGCGCCGTGATGGTGCTGTTCCTGTTCGTGGTGATGATGCTGGATGTCAATCTCGAGAAGATGCGAGAGGGATTCTGGGGCTACTTCCCGCTAGGGGCCACGGTCGGCACCATCATCGTGCTGGAAATGGCTGGCGTGATTTTCCACGGCTTCCAGGGCGGCGACGCCGATGTGCCGGCGATTTCCGCCAACATCGGCAACACCAAGGAACTGGGCAAGCTGATCTACACCGAATATGTGTACGCCTTTGAAATCGCCGCCGTGATCCTGCTGGTAGCGATCGTGGCTGCGGTTGCGCTGACCCTGCGCCGCCGCAAGGACAGCAAGTATTTCGCGCCGTCGGCTGCAGTCAAGGTCAAGAGCACCGACCGCGTGCGCATCGTCAAGATGAAATCGGAAGCCAAGATGGATCCGATCGCGCCTGCCGTGCCGCTTGCTCCGGTCAATCCGGCTGCGCCGCCAGCTCCACAAAAATAACAAGGACGCAACATGGTACTTTCGCTCGCTCACTACCTGATTCTCGGTGCGATCCTGTTCTCGATCGGCATCGTCGGCATTTTTCTGAACCGCAAGAACCTCATCGTATTGCTGATGGCAATCGAATTGATGCTGCTGGCGGTGAACATGAACTTCATCGCCTTTTCGTATTACCTGGGTGATGCGGCAGGGCAGATTTTCGTTTTCTTCATCCTTACTGTAGCAGCCGCTGAAGCGGCGATCGGCTTGGCCATTCTGGTGGCGCTGTTCCGTAACCTGGACACCATCAACGTGGAAGATCTGGATAGCCTTAAGGGCTAAGACGTTTGCCCGGCCGGCTTATGGCAGGGCAGGTGAAGAATACGCAGACAACAAATAACGAATAAAGATAAGGTTCATCATGGCGGGGCAACTTAACCCACAATTACTTCTTGCCGTACCGTTGGCACCCCTGGCTGGTGCTGCGATCGCGGGCTTATTCGGTACCAAATTCTTCGGCAATCTGGTCGGTCGCAAGACCTCGCATACGGTGACGATCCTGGGCGTGCTGATTGCCCTGATCATTTCCGTGCAGACCTTGCTGCAGGTGATCGACGGCGCCACGTTCAACGGCACCTTGTACACCTGGATGACGGTCGGCGGCATCAAGCTGGAAGTCGGCTTCCTGGTCGACAGCCTGACCGCGATGATGATGTGCGTGGTGACCTTTGTCTCGCTCATGGTGCATATCTACACCATCGGCTACATGAAGGACGACGAAGGCTATAACCGCTTCTTTGCCTACATCTCCCTGTTCACCTTCTCGATGCTGATGCTGGTCATGAGCAACAACTTCCTGCAGCTGTTCTTCGGCTGGGAAGCGGTGGGCCTGGTGTCTTACCTGCTGATCGGTTTCTGGTACACCCGTCCGACAGCGATTTTCGCCAACATGAAAGCCTTCCTGGTCAACCGCGTGGGCGACTTCGGCTTCATCCTCGGCATCGGCTTGCTGCTGGCGTATTCCGGCTCCATGAACTACACCGAAGTATTCGCGCAAAAGGGCATGCTGGCGCAGCTGACTTTGCCGGGCAGCGACTGGATGCTGCTGACCGTGGCCTGTATCTGCCTGTTCATCGGCGCCATGGGTAAGTCGGCGCAATTCCCGCTGCACGTCTGGCTGCCGGATTCGATGGAAGGCCCGACCCCGATTTCGGCATTGATCCACGCGGCGACCATGGTCACCGCCGGCATCTTCATGGTGACCCGCATGTCGCCACTGTTCGAGCTGTCCGACACCGCCTTGTCCTTCATCCTGATCATCGGTTCGATTACCGCGCTGTTCATGGGCTTCCTCGGCGTGATCCAGACCGACATCAAGCGCGTGGTTGCTTACTCGACGCTGTCGCAGCTGGGCTACATGACCGTGGCGCTGGGCGCTTCGGCTTATTCGGTAGCCGTGTTCCACCTGATGACGCACGCTTTCTTCAAGGCATTGCTGTTCCTTGGCGCCGGTTCCGTGATCATTGGGCTGCACCACGACCAGGACATGCGCAACATGGGCGGCTTGCGTAAATACATGCCGATCACCTGGATCACGTCGCTGGTTGGTTCGCTGGCCCTGATCGGCACACCGTTCTTCTCCGGCTTCTATTCGAAGGACAGCATCATCGAAGCAGCGCATGCGTCGACCCTGTTCGGTTCCGGCTTCGCTTACTTCGCCGTGCTGGCCAGCGTTTTCGTGACAGCCTTCTATTCCTTCCGCATGTACTTCATGGTGTTCCATGGCGAAGAACGTTTCGGCAAGGCGCACGATGACCACGGCCACCATGCGCCGGCGCATGCGGCTAACGACGCACATGCCGCCCACGATGGCCATGACGCCCATCATGACGAAGCCGAAGAAGAGCACGAGCATCACGGCCTGGCCCCAGGCCAGAAGCCGCACGAGTCGCCTTGGGTGGTGACGCTGCCGCTGATCCTGCTGGCGATTCCATCCGCTGTCATCGGTTTCTTCGCCATCGAACCTATGCTGTTCGGCAGCTTCTTCAAGGACGTGATTTTCGTCAACGAAGCGCACCATGCTATGGAAGAGCTGCGCGCAGACTTCCACGGCCCGGTCGGCATGGTGGCGCACGCGTTCAGCTCGGCGCCGCTGTGGCTGGCGATCGCCGGCGTCGCTGCGGCTTATTACTGCTATATGGTCAACCCGCGCCTGCCGGCGGCGATCAAGCAGAAGTGCGGTCCGATCTTCACGCTGCTCGACAACAAATATTATATGGACAAGTTCAACGACGTGGTCTTTGCCGGCGGCGCCCGCATGCTGGGTCGCGGCTTGTGGAATGCCGGCGACCGCGGTCTGATCGATGGCCTGATCGTCAACGGCAGCGCCAAGGCAGTCAACTGGTTCTCGAAGATTACCCGTCTCTGGCAATCCGGCTATATCTATCACTATGCATTCGTGATGATCATCGGCGTGCTGGGTTTCCTGGTTTGGTTCATGCCGTATCCGTTCAAATAAGCTGCTAAAGCAAGCCCGGCAAACTCAGCAAGGTAGATAAATAATACATATGATGCAGTCAACTTTCCCTCTTCTCAGCCTCGCGATCTGGTGTCCGGTCGCGTTTGGTATCCTCGTCCTGGCAGTCGGCCGCGACGACAATCCAACCCTGGTGCGCTGGCTTTCGCTGCTGGGCGCGGCGGTCAGCTTCGTGGTCACCTTGCCGATCGTGCGGCAGTTCGACAACGGTTTCCTGGGCATGCAGTTCGTTGAAAAGTCGGTATGGATCGACCGCTTCAACATCAATTATTTCCTCGGTATCGACGGCCTCTCGCTGTGGTTCATCCCGCTGACCGCCTTCATCACGGTGCTGGTGGTGATCGCCGCCTGGCAAGTGATCGAGAAGAAGGTCGCGCAGTACATGGGCGCTTTCCTGATCCTGTCGGGCCTGATGATTGGCGTCTTCTGCGCGCTGGACGGCATGCTGTTCTACGTCTTCTTCGAAGCGACCCTGATTCCGATGTTCATCATCGTCGGCGTCTGGGGCGGCAGCAACCGGGTGTATGCAGCGATCAAGTTCTTCCTGTACACGCTGATGGGCTCGCTGCTGATGCTGGTGGCATTGCTGTACCTGTACTTTCATTCCGGTACCTTTGAAATCCTGACCTGGCACCAGCTGCCGCTGGACATGTCGGAGCAAATCCTGATCTTCCTGGCCTTCCTGGTGGCGTTTGCCGTCAAGGTGCCGATGTGGCCGGTGCATACCTGGTTGCCCGATGCCCACGTGGAAGCGCCTACCGGCGGCTCCGTGGTGCTGGCCGCCATCATGCTGAAGCTGGGCGGCTACGGCTTCCTGCGTTTCTCGCTGCCGATCACGCCTGACGCCAGCCACTACCTGGCCGGCTTCATGATCACCTTGTCGCTGATCGCCGTGATCTATATCGGCCTGGTGGCGCTGGTGCAAAAAGACATGAAGAAGCTGATTGCTTATTCGTCGATCGCGCACATGGGCTTCGTCACGCTCGGCTTCTTTATCTTCAACGACATCGGCCTGCAGGGCGGCATCGTGCAAATGATTTCGCACGGCTTTGTGTCTGGCGCGATGTTCCTGTGTATCGGCGTGCTGTACGACCGCATGCATACCCGTGAAATTTCCGCTTACGGCGGCGTCGTCAACGTCATGCCGCGTTTCGCTGCCTTGTTCGTGCTGTTCTCGCTGGCCAATTCCGGCTTGCCAGGTACGTCCGGTTTCGTCGGCGAGTTCATGGTGATCCTGGGCGCGGTCAAGTTCAATTTCTGGATCGGCCTGCTGGCAGCGACTGCGCTGATCCTCGGTGCGGCTTACTCGCTGTGGCTGGTCAAGCGCGTGGTGTTCGGCGCCGTCACCAATTCGCATGTGAAAGAAATGCTGGACCTGAACAAGCGTGAGTTCGCCATGCTGGGTATCCTGGCGATTGCCGTCATCGCAATGGGCCTGTATCCGGCGCCGTTCACCGATGCGATGCAAGTGTCGGTTGCCGATCTGCTGAAGCACGTGGCGATCACCAAGTTAAATTAACAAATTGCGGGACAGAGGCGCACGGCGAGTGTTTGAGAGTCGCTGAAGCGTGGCGAATTACACTACTCGTGCAGCTCTGTCCTCAACTGACTAGAAGCGCAGCGTACAAAATAAGTGGCAAATAAATGAATAACATGAATCTGATCCCTGTTTATCCGGAAATCTTTCTGCTGATCGCGACTTCGCTCGTGCTGCTGATCGATATGTTCGTTTCGGATGCCAAGCGCCACATCACCTATTACCTGACGCTGGCCGTACTGGCCGTGTGCTTTGTATTGACGCTGGGCGCATTCGAAAGCGGGGAGACGGTCTTTACTTTCCACAACATGTTCGTCTCGGACCCACTCTCCAGCTTGCTGAAGCTGGTTTCCTACGTGGCGGTGGCGATGACCCTGGTCTACTCGCGCAGCTATGTCAGCGAACGGGCGATGGTTGGCGGCCACCTGGGCGGCGAATTCTATCCTTTGGCCTTGTTCGCTTTGCTGGGCCAGATGGTGATGATCTCCGGCAGCAATTTCCTCAGCATCTATCTGGGCCTGGAACTGATGTCGCTGTCGCTGTACGCGATGGTCGCTCTGCGCCGTGAAAACACTTCGGCTACCGAAGCGGCGATGAAGTATTTTGTGCTGGGCGCGATGGCTTCCGGTTTCCTGCTGTACGGGATGTCGATGCTGTACGGCGCCACCGGTTCGCTTGACCTGGTGGAAATAGCGCGCGCTACCGATTCCGGCAACATCAACCAAACCGTGCTGGTGTTCGGCGTGGTGTTCATCGTCTGCGGCCTGGCGTTCAAGCTGGGCGCCGTGCCATTCCACATGTGGGTGCCTGACGTCTATCAGGGCGCACCGACCGCGGTCACCCTGTTGCTCGGCGGTGCACCTAAGCTGGCGGCTTTTGCGATCTGCTTCCGTCTGCTGGTGGAAGGCTTGCTGCCGCTGGCAGAGCATTGGCAGCAGATGCTGATTGTGCTGGCGGTGCTGTCGCTGGCGATCGGTAACATCACTGCGATTGCCCAGACCAACATCAAACGCATGCTGGCTTACTCGACCATTTCGCACATGGGCTTCATGCTGCTAGGCCTGTTGAGCGGCGTGGTCGACCACAACCTGTTTTCGACTTCGAACGCCTACAGTTCGGCCATGTTCTATGCGATCACCTATGTCATGACCACGCTCGGTACTTTCGGCGTCATCATGCTGCTGTCGCGCGCCGGTTTTGAAGCAGAAAACATGGACGACTTCAAAGGCTTGAACCAGCGCAGCCCATGGTTTGCCGGCGTGATGCTGGTGCTGATGCTGTCGCTGGCGGGCATTCCGCCAATGATGGGCTTCTACGCCAAGCTGTCGGTGCTGCAGGCCGTGATCGGCACCGGCCAAGTCTGGCTGGCGGTGGTGGCCGTGCTGTTCTCGCTGATCGGCGCCTTCTACTACCTGCGCGTGATCAAGATGATGTATTTCGACGAGCCGCAAGACCGTGCGCCTATCGTCGCCCACGCCGATGTGCGCGTGCTGCTGAGTCTGAACGGTATTGCCGTGCTGGTGCTGGGCCTGTGGCCTGGCCTGCTGATGGATGCCAGCAACCTGGCTATCGTCCGCACCCTGGCCGGTTTCATCGCCCGCGTCACTTCCTAAGCGCGTGAACGTTTCTCTCTCCAGCCTGTTCGTCATCCTGCTTGCGCTGCTAGCGGCGAACCTGCCGTTCTTTAACGAACGCTTGTTCGCGCTGCTGCCGGTCAAGTTTGGCGGCCAGGCGGCAGCCAAGCCGATCTGGGTGCGCCTGCTGGAGTTGTTTGCGCTATATGCGCTGGTCGGTCTGTGTGCCCGCATGCTGGAAGCAAATATCGGCAATACCTTCGCGCAAGGCTGGGAATTCTATGCGGTCACTGGCTGCATGTTCCTGGTGCTGGCCTATCCAGGCTACGTACTGCGTTATCTGAAGAAACATCGCTGAAGCCGGGTGGGGCGCGCATGCGCCTCCGTCTGCCGGTACCGTCTCATGCGGCGCAGCACAGCCAGCGCCCGCAGGTATTACAATCCCACACTAGTCCGCTTGTCTCGTTAGCCACCATTTCGCCGGAGCGTTTGCATGGATAGTCACCTGAAAGAAACCCAGATCGCCACCGCCGTCGCCTATGACGGCCATTTCCTCAAAGTGCAGCGCGACAAGGTAGAACTGCCGGACGGCAAAGCCACCACCCGCGAATACATCAAGCATCCCGGCGCCGTCGTCATCCTGCCTTTGTTTGAAGACGGCACGGTGCTGCTGGAGCGGCAATACCGCTATCCGCTGGAGCGCGTTTTCATTGAGTACCCGGCCGGTAAAATCGACGAAGGCGAGGATCACCTGAGCTGCGCCAAGCGGGAGCTGCTGGAAGAAACCGGCTATACCGCCACTGAGTGGCAGCACGTCTGCACCATCCACAACGCCATCGCCTATTCCGACGAGCACCTGGAACTATTCCTGGCACGCGGTCTGGTCGCGGGCGAGCGCAAGCTCGATGAGGGTGAATTCCTGGACGTCTTCAAGGCGCCGCTGGCGGATATGCTGAGCTGGGTGAGGGAAGGCAAGGTCACCGACGTCAAAACCGTGATCGGCACTTTCTGGCTTGAAAAGATCGTCGCCGGCGATTGGAAGCTTCCTTAAGCACCGTAGGGTGGGCAGGTTTTCTTGCCCACGCGGTAGCGGACCGCATCCACGTGGGCACAGGTGCCCACTCTACATTTGTCTCCTTTAATATACCGTACAGATCACCAGCTCCGGATCCGCATTCAAGCGGATCGGCAAAGTGCTGCATCCTACGCCCCGGCTCACGATCAGGCTGCCGTTGTGCTCTATCTCGTGACGGCCAAAGTGGTACTTCCGGCAAAGCGGACCGTGTGGCACCAGGACGGGCGTGCCGTCTGCAAAGGCGACCTGGCCGCCATGCGTATGCCCAGCGAAGCTGAGATCGAAGCGCTGGCCGTCCAGCAGCAACAGGCCGTCTGGTGCGTGCATCAGCAGTATGCGTATTTCCCCGGCATCGCCGACCGTTTGATGTATATCCGGGGTGCCGGTCCAGGGATCGTCCAGGCCGCAGATCGAGACGGTTTCATAGGGCGTCGGCAGCGGACAATTGCGGTTGATCAAAACCTCGACGCCAGCTTCCTCCAGAATCGCAGATAGCTGCGTTTCGTCCGCCCACAGATCGTGGTTTCCCATGACCGCAAATTTCCCGTAGCGGGGCTGGACAGCAGCCAGTCCTGCTTTGAGCGCCCTGGCGTAATGCGCAGGCCCAGAAACAAAATCCCCGCCTAGCAGCAGTACGTCTGGCTGCTGGCGATGGATTTCATCGAAAAGATCTGCGAATATCTGCGGGCTGGTAGTCGGGCCGGTGTGGAAGTCAGACGCAAATCCTATGCGCAGCGGCGTCGCCAGCCGTTTGCCCGTTTCCAATTCCACGCTGTAGTGCGACACGCCTAGTTTGCCGTGCAAGCCAAGCCGATGACTCAACTTGGCGAAGAAGCCGTTGAGCAGCAGAAGATTGAGCGTACGTTCGCTCAGCCTGCGTGCCGGGTAGTTGTGTTTGCCGCGCCAGCTTGTCATCGGATAGCTATGAAAAAGGCCGCATGCGCAGCCTTTGGGTTGGGATCACATATTCGGATAGTTCGGCCCGCCGCCGCCTTCCGGCGTCACCCACACGATATTCTGGGTCGGATCCTTGATATCGCAGGTCTTGCAATGCACGCAGTTCTGCGCATTGATCTGCAGGCGTTCGGTATTGTCTTCGTTGGTGACGAATTCATACACGCCGGCAGGGCAGTAGCGCGCTTCCGGGCCGGCATAGTCGCGTAGGTTGACGTTGACCGGTACGTTCGGATCTTTCAGGGTCAGGTGGATAGGCTGGTCTTCGGCGTGGTTGGTGTTGGAGATGAACACCGACGACAGGCGGTCGAAGGTCAGCTTGCCATCCGGCTTCGGATACTTGATCGGCGTGTAGTTGGCGGCCGGCTTCAGGCATTCGTGGTCGGCGTGGGTATGGCGCAGGGTCCACGGCGCTTTGCCGCCGAACACCACCTGGTCGATGCCGACCATCAGGGTGCCGAGGTAGAGGCCCTTGCTCATCCATGGCTTGAAGTTGCGCGCCTTGTGCAGCTCTTCATGCAGCCAGGATTTCTCAAACGCTGCGCTATAAGCTGTCAGTTCGTCGAACTGGCGATTGT
This sequence comes from Collimonas pratensis, assembly GCF_001584185.1. GTDB lineage: Bacteria > Pseudomonadota > Gammaproteobacteria > Burkholderiales > Burkholderiaceae_D > Collimonas > Collimonas pratensis. The sequence continues at coordinate 2,139,857 of NZ_CP013234.1, forward strand.
TGCCCAGCGCTTCAAAGGCGGCATTGGCGGCCAGCATGCCGGTCTTGATGGCGGCGTGGCTGCCCTTGATGCGGCTGGCGTTGAGGAAGCCGGCGTCGCAGCCGATCAGGGCGCCGCCCGGGAAGGTCAGCTTGGGCAGCGATTGCAGGCCGCCGGCGGTGATCGCGCGGGCGCCGTAGGAAATCCGTTTGCCGCCCTGGAAGAATTTGCTGATTTCCGGGTGCGTCTTGTAGCGCTGGAACTCTTCGTAAGGCGAGAGGTAGGGGTTTTCGTAAGCCAGGCCGACCACGTAGCCGACCGCGACCTGGTTGTTTTCCAGGTGGTACAGGAAGGAGCCGCCATAGGTCTGGGTATCCAGCGGCCAGCCGGCGGTATGCACCACCAGGCCTGGCTGATGCAGCTTGGGATCGATTTCCCACAGTTCCTTGATGCCGATCGCGTAGGTTTGCGGATCCTTGCCCTTGTTGAGGTCGAATTTCGCCATCAATTGTTTGCCCAGGTGGCCGCGCGCGCCTTCGGCGAACAGGGTGTACTTGGCGTGCAGTTCCATGCCGAGCTGGAAGGCGTCGGTAGGCTGACCATGGCGGTCCACACCCATGTTGCCGGTGGCGACGCCCTTGACCGAGCCGTCTTCGTTATAGAGCACTTCGGCAGCCGGGAAGCCAGGGAAGATTTCCACGCCCAGGGTTTCCGCCTGCTGGCCCATCCAGCGCACCACATTGGCCAGCGAGATGACGTAATTGCCATGGTTCTGGAAGCAGGCCGGCAACATCCAGTTGGGTGTCTTGTAGGCTTTTTTCTCGGTCAGGAACAGAAAACGGTCTTCGCTGACTTCCGTGGTCAGCGGCGCGCCCAGTTCTTTCCAGTTGGGCAGCAGTTCGGTCAGCGCCTGCGGGTCCATCACGGCGCCGGAGAGGATGTGGGCGCCGATTTCGCTGCCTTTTTCCAATACACAGACGGACACTTCGCGACCTTGCTCTGCGGCCTGCTGTTTGAGGCGGATCGCCGCTGCCAGGCCGGCAGGGCCGCCGCCGACCACCACCACGTCGTATTCCATTGCTTCGCGCGGACCGTATTGTTCTAGGAGATTTTGCTGGTTCTGCCCTGGGGTTGGAGTCATTGTCTCTTTACCTATCATTAATTTTTCGAACGGATGTGCTAATTGTCCGGGATTTTGCGGCAGAATGCTAGGCTTCCTCAGCGGTTAGTGTTGTTCCTCGCATGCCGCGGAGGCCCTCACGCCGAGCTCGCTTGCGGCCGCTGGAAGGCAGATCACCACAGTATTCACGAAAGTTGAAATAATGGAAACCAGAAAACACGTCCACACCACCAAGATTGCCATGCGCTGGGGCGATATGGATGCGCTCGGCCACGTCAACAATACGATTTATTTCCGCTATATGGAACAGGCGCGCATCGAATGGCTGCAAGAGATCGGCAGCGATTTCGATTCCCGCCACGGGCCGGTGCTGGTCAATGCGCAGTGCAGTTTCTTGCGGCAATTGAAATATCCCTGCGAAGTGGAGGTCAAATCCTACATCGGCGCCGTCGGCCGCTCCAGTTTCGAAGCGAGCTATGAAATCCGTCGCGCCGACATGCCGGACGTGGTATTTGCCGAAGGTAGCGCAAAGATCGTCTGGATCGATTTCGATCTGGAAAAATCCATGCCTTTGCCCGACGATCTGCGCCAGTTGCTGACGTCGCCAGTCTGAGCGTTCGTTAAACCGGCTCGGCCTGGGTGATCCCGAGCAAGCGATGCACCAGTTCGCTGGAAGTCGAGGCGGCGAACTTCTTCATCAGGTTGGCCCGGTGCATCTCCACCGTGCGCGGGCTGAGGCCGATCTGCTTGCCGATCAGCTTGCTGGTCTTGCCTTCCACCAGCAGCGCTGCAATCTCGCGTTCGCGCGGAGATAATACAGCTGAAGCCCGGCGTTTTTCACTCAAATCCTCGAAAGTCCAGATGCCGGAGGCGTGCGTATCGTGCGGCACCAGCGCGTGGCCGGTGACATGGCACCAGAACAACTCGCCGCTGGCGCGCCGCATGATCCGTTCGTCGGAATAGATACCCTTGGCGTTCATGATCGGCACGATACGGGCGCCGGTGCGCTCGAACTCATCCTGGGTGGGATATAGCAGCTGAAACGACTGACCGTTCAATTCTTCCTGCTGGTAGCCGAACATGCGGGCCAGGGCCAGGTTGCACACCTGCATGATGCGGCGTTCCGACACGCACATGCCTATCGGTGCATGGGCGAAAATGGTCTGGTAATCGATGGCAGAATTAGGCAATGGCACTGGCTGCAGCGTGAGTTCGTAGTTTTACGGTATTGTTGGATGTGTTACTTCGTCATATGCTAACAGACCAAGGGCAGAGCAATCAGAGCAATAATAGCTAGTTTACACAAACAGGAGGCAAGGCATGAACAAAGTTTATCCTGACGCGGCAAGCGCGTTGGCCGGCATAGTCAAGGATGGCCAGACCATCGCCGTAGGTGGTTTTGGCCTGTGCGGCATCCCTGAGGCGCTGATCCTGGCGTTGCGCAATTCCGGCGTGAAAGAGCTGACGGCGATTTCCAACAACGCCGGCGTCGACGGCTTCGGCCTGGGCCAATTGCTGACCACCCGCCAGATCAAGAAAATGATCGCTTCCTACGTCGGCGAAAACAAGGAATTTGAACGGCAATACCTGGCCGGCGAACTCGAACTCGAATTCACGCCGCAGGGCACGCTGGCGGAAAAGCTGCGTGCCGGCGGCGCCGGCATCCCGGCCTTCTTTACCAAGACCGGCGTCGGCACCCTGGTTGCCGAGGGCAAGGAAATCCGCGAATTCGACGGCGCCAAGTATGTGATGGAGCGTTCGCTCGTGGCAGACGTCTCGCTGGTCAAGGCCTACAAGGCGGACCGCAGCGGCAACCTGGTGTTCAACAAGACCGCCCGCAACTTCAATCCGAATGTCGCCATGGCCGGTAAAATCACCGTGGTGGAAGTCGAACATCTGGTTGAGGTGGGCGAGATCGATCCGGACCAGGTCCATACGCCGGGCATTTTTGTGCACCGCATCGTAGTCAATGCGAACCCGGAAAAGCGTATCGAACAGCGTACCGTTCGCCCTGCAGAATAAACAGCACCGAGACCAGGAGAACAACATGGCATGGACACGAGATGAAATGGCCGCGCGCGCGGCAAAGGAATTGCAAGATGGTTTTTACGTCAACCTCGGCATCGGCTTGCCGACCCTGGTTGCCAATCACGTACCGAAGGACATCGAAGTCTGGCTGCAATCGGAAAACGGCCTGCTCGGCATCGGCCCGTTTCCGACCGACGACAAGGTCGACGCCGACCTGATCAATGCCGGCAAGCAGACTGTGACTTCCTTGCCGGGATCGGCTTACTTCAGTTCGGCCGATTCCTTCGCCATGATACGCGGCGGGAAGATCAATATCGCGATCCTGGGCGCCATGCAGGTGTCCAAGAATGGCGACCTGGCCAACTGGATGATTCCAGGGAAACTGGTCAAGGGCATGGGCGGCGCAATGGACCTGGTGGCCGGCGTCGGCCGCGTGGTAGTGCTGATGGAGCATGTGGCCAAAGCCAAGGACGGCACCACTTCGCACAAGATCCTGGAAGCCTGCAACCTGCCGCTGACCGGCGTCGGCGTGGTCAACCGCATCATCACCGACCTCGGCGTGCTGGACGTGACGCCGCAGGGCTTGAAAGTGATCGAACTGGCGTCGGGCGTCAGCCGCGAAGATATCGTTGCGCAAACCGGTGCGGAGCTGGACCTGAGTGCATTGCACTAAATATGTAGGGTGGGCACGCTTTTGTGCCCACGCTGTAGTGCTATCCGCGTGGGCACAAAAGCGTGCCCACCCTAGCTCTTGGCAAGGATAGTCTCTCCTTTAGTCGCAGAGAAGTCTGAATAACTCTAAAAAAGCGGCGCCTGATACATTGATCAGGCGCCGCTTTTTCTTTACCTGGTCCCATTTGCTCCCCCTTATGTTGAAGCTAAGGTGCAAGGGTAGGGCCATATGCGATAAGATGTTGTATATCCGCAAATCAAACGCGTTGTTCGCTGCGCGCGTGCCAGCAAGCCTTAACTGAAACGGGGTACCAATGACCATCGCCACCCACAAGTCTGTTCAATGCATTTCTCCCGCCGGCCTGCACAAGATGGCCTACCAGGAATGGGGCGATCCGCATAATCCGAATGTATTGCTGTGCCTGCACGGCGTGACCCGCGTCTCCGATGATTTCGACCAGCTGGCGCGCGCCTTGTGCGATACCTATCGCGTGGTCTGCCCGGACGTGGTCGGCCGCGGCCGTTCCGATTGGCTGCGCGATCCGCAATACTATGTGCTGCCGCAATACCTGAACGATGTGGTGACCTTGCTGGCCCGCCTGAATGCTGAAACCGTGGACCTGGTCGGCACTTCGATGGGCGGCCTGATCGGCATCGGCCTGGCGTCGCTGCCGGACAATCCGCTGCGCAAGCTGGTGCTCAACGATGTCGGCCCGACCCTGAATGCGGATGCAATGGGACGCATCGGCGAATACATCGGCGCCGACATGCGCTTCCCGACATTTGACGAAGCCGCGGCCTACGTGCGCGCCATCTCGGCATCGTTCGGCCCGCACACCGACGCCGAATGGCGCAAGCTGGCGGCCGACGTCCTGCACCAGAACGCCGGCGGCGAATGGACCCGCCACTACGATTTGAAACTGGCCGAGCCGTTCAAGTCGACCACACCGGAAATCTTCAAGTTGTCGGAAACGCTGCTGTGGAGCGCCTACAAGGCGATCACCTGCCCGACCTTGCTGGTGCGCGGCGCCCAGTCGGACCTGCTGTCGCCGGAAACTGCGCAGCTGATGACGCAGTGCGGCCCCAAGGCCAAGCTGGTCGAGCTGGCCGGGGTCGGCCATGCGCCCACTTTGCTGCATACCGACCAGATTGAAGTTGTCAGCGATTTTCTGCTTGGCTGATTTTTTACCATTTATTCTTACAGGAGATGACCCATGGCTATCCAGCGCCTGCATGTCGGCAAGAGACTTTCAGAAGTCGCCATCCATAACGGTACCGTGTACCTGGCCGGCCAGCTGGCCGAAGACACCACCCAGAACATCGAAGGCCAGACGCGCGAATCGCTCGGCCACATCGACCGCCTGCTGAACGAGGCCGGCAGCGACAAGCATCACATCCTGTCCTGCCAGATCTACCTGGCCGACGTCAAGGATTTCGATGGCATGAACCTGGTCTGGGATGAGTGGGTCTCGGTCGGCAATGCGCCGCCGCGGGCCACGGTAGAAGCTAAACTCGCGCGTCCTGAAATCCTGATAGAAATTATCGTGGTCGCTGCGCAAAAATAAAGATGCAAGCATGGTTTCGCTCACTGCAACACAACGCGCTACGCAAATCCAGCTGTGCACCACCGGCCTGAGTGAGGCGGACAGCGCGCGCGTGCTCGATGCGCTGGCGTTTGTCGAGCCGATATACGCCGACAACGTCATCACCACCGGCCAGAGCACGCTCGATTTTTCGCAAGGCGTGGCCAGCATCCTGGCCTTGCTCGATACCGATGTTGAAACCCGCATCGCCGCCTTGCTGTTCGAGTTGCCCTTGCTGGACGCCAGCTACGCAGACACCATCGAGCAGCGCTTTGGCAAGGAAATCTCCGACCTGGTCAGCGGCATCCGCCAGCTGATGCGTTTGCACGGCTTTACCTTCGGCCTGCCGCAGGAAGTCATGCGCGGCAAGAACGCCGCGCAGCAGGCTGCCAGCCAGGTGGAAACCCTGCGCAAGATGCTGCTGGCGATGGCCACCGACATGCGGGTAGTGCTGGTGCGGCTAGCTTCGCGCGTCACCGCGCTGCGCTATTTTTCCGAACAAAAAATGGAAAACGAGCGCACCAGCCAGTATGCGCGCGAGACGCTCGACCTGTACGCGCCGCTGGCCAACCGCCTCGGCATCTGGCAGCTCAAATGGGAGCTGGAAGACCTGTCGTTCCGCTTCATCGATCCGGTCACCTACAAGCGCATCGCCAAGATGCTGGAAGAGCGCCGCATCGAGCGCGAGGGCTTTGTCGACGCCGCCATCACGCGCTTGCGCAGCGAGCTGGCGGCGGCCGACATCAAGGCCGAAGTGTCGGGCCGGCCCAAGCACATCTTCAGCATCTGGAACAAGATGCAGGGCAAGGACCTGGATTTTTCTGAGCTGTACGACGTCCGCGCTTTCCGCGTGATCGTCGACGACGTCAAGACTTGCTACACGGTGCTGGGCATCGTCCATAACATCTGGGTGCCGATCCCGAAAGAGTTCGACGACTACATCTCGCGGCCGAAGCAGAACGGCTACCAGTCGCTGCATACGGTGGTGCTGGCCGACGACGACCGTGCCCTCGAAGTGCAGATCCGCACCAACGAAATGCACCATTTCGCCGAATATGGGGTGGCCGCGCACTGGCGCTACAAGGAATCCGGCAGCTCGAATTTCTCGGCGCAGAAATACGACGAGAAAATCGCCTGGCTGCGCCAGCTGCTGGCCTGGAAAAGCGAAGTGGTGGATGCCGTGGTGGAGCACGAGGACAGCCGCCGCGAGTGGCTGGAAAAGCTCAAGCAAGCCACCCTCAACGATCACATCTACGTGCTGACGCCGCAAGCGCGCGTGATTGAATTGCCGAGCGGCGCCACGCCCATCGATTTCGCCTATTACCTGCACACCGACGTCGGCCACCGCTGCCGCGGCGCGCGGGTGGACGGCAGCATGGTGCCGTTGAACACGCCGCTGAAAAACGGCCAGACGGTGGAAATCATCACCGCCAAGAATGCTCCCGGCGGCTCCGGTCCATCGCGCGACTGGCTGACGCCGGGCTACGCCGCCAGCGCCCGCACCCGTTCCAAGGTGCGCGCCTGGTTCAACGCCATCGAACAGCAGGAAACCCTGGCCACCGGCCGCAGCCTGCTGGACAAGACTCTGCAGCGCGAAGGCAAGACCGCGGTCAACCTGGAAGAACTGGCGCGCAAACTGGAATTCGCCAAGCTGGAAGATCTGTTGCTGGCGCTAGGCAAGGACGAGTTCAGCCTGCGCCACGTCGAACAAGCGCTGCACGACGACCCCAGCATCAAGCCGCTGGAAAACAGCAGTGAATTTGAAGAAGCGGCGATCACCCGCAAGAGCCGCGCCTCGAGCGTGGTGCACGGTGGGAAGTCCGGCGTGCTGGTGGTCGGCACCGACGGTCTGATGACGCAGCTGGCCAAGTGTTGCAAACCGGCGCCGCCCGATCCGGTGGTCGGCTTTATTACACGCGGGAAGGGCGTCTCAATCCATCGCGAAAACTGCAAGAACTTCGCCGAGATGCGCATCAAGGCGCCGGAGCGGGTAATCCAGACCACCTGGGGTGCGCAGGAGGCCGAGACCGTCTACCCGGTCGATATCTTCGTGCTGGCCAGCGATCGCCAGGGCTTGCTGCGGGATATCTCGGAAGTGTTCTTGCGCGAAAAAATCAACGTCATCGGCGTCAGCACGCAAAGCGCCAAGGCCCATGCACGGATGGCGTTCACCGCTGAAATCGCCTCTACAGCCCAGCTGCAGAAGGCGCTGACCGTGATTCGCGAGGTAAAAGGGGTGCTGGAAGCCAAGCGCCAATAAACCCGGCGCAACGGGCGCGGAGAGGGGCTTCAGCTTTCTCTTCGCGCCTGCTTTATTTTCCGGAAAGTTTATGTCATAATGGCGGCCTCTCCGGGAGGTTAGCTCAGGGGTAGAGCGATCGCCTCACACGCGATAGGTCACAAGTTCGAAACTTGTACTTCCCACCAGAATTCCTGTTTTAAATCAATAAGTTAAGCCAGCACTGAAAATCTCTGGAACAGTTCAGCGATATTTCGTCAATATGAGCGGCCATTTCGCTCATTCTTTGTCATCTTCCTTGTAAACATCCCTCAAGTCTTTTGGCGCTGCCATTTCTGGAGCGCGCGTTTGTTATAGCAACACCCGTTCCCTGGCTTAGTGGGCACTGGGAGGGCGGAACGACGCGAGTTCAAGCTCGAGGGGTTCTCCTATCCATTGAGCCGAAATGGTGTGATCAGCCAGATCATCGCCGGAGAGTGGATGCACGAGCGCCCTTAATCCTGATGACGCGATGATGGGGAGAACTGCCTCAAAATTTTCCTTTGCAATATGAATGACGAATTGGGGAATTGGATGCGGGATCACCTTGCTGTCTCGCAGCTGACCGATAAAATGGATCGGAGAACTGTCGCCAGGCTTCGTTAATTCGCTTAAACGAAAATGAAGTACTTCTGCGATCGTGCGATTTTCGGGTTCGTAGTAAATGTGTGCGTGGTAAAGAGCGGCTTTGTTGTCCATGTCGTTTCCATTTTGTAGGTTGTGAAGACATGGAGCATGTTATCTACTCAGTGGCCTTGCCGACAAACGCATACTTTGCGCGACATTTGTGAATTCAATTCACAAATGTGCGTCGTTGCTCATGGTCGGGAATCTTCAAAGGAAGTCACCTCGGATATCAGCCAGTCGCGAAACTGCGCAGCTTCTTCAGACAAGGTCCCGCGCGGCGCCAGGATCCAGTAGCCGATGCCGTTCATCGGTACTGCCGGCCCCAGCGGCTGGACCAGGCGGCCGCTTTGCAGGTGCTCGGCGATCAACGCTCCTCTGCCCATTGCAATGCCTTGCCCCGCAAGTGCCGCTTGCAGGACGATGTTGTAATCGCGCAGCGGGGTCTTGCGCGCAGAAGCAAGGTCAACGCCGTTCATGTGCGACCATGCCTGCCACTCGTATTCCACTTTTGCATTTGCCATCAGCAGATTGAGGGCGGCCACATCTGCGGGTTCGGATAATTGCGGATGTCGCTTGAGATAGGCTGGGCTGCAGACAGGTGCGAGACGTTCCAGCATCAGGCGTCTTGCCTCGACGTCGGGCCAACCGCCGCGACCATAGCGAATCGCAAGCTGGTTGCCGCTGGCAGAAAAATTGGTCAGCTCCACGCTCGGGTCGAGTCGAAAATCGATATCCGGATGCGCCTCCGTGAAACTATCCAGACGCGGCATCAGCCAGTTGGAAGCGAATGAGGCAAGCAGGCTGATGCCTAGCGATGCGCGCGCCGCTTGCCCGATCTGCCTGCTCCCCTCTGTCAGCAGAGCGAAGACCTGCTTGACTGTCTGCAGATAAGTCTCGCCGGCAGCGGTCAGCGTAATCGTGCGTGTGCTGCGGCGGAACAGGGCGGCGCCGAGCTCATCTTCCAGTTTGCGTATCTGATGGCTGATGGCGCTGGGGCTGATCGATAATTCGTGTGCCGCCTTGCTGAAGCTGGAAAGGCGGGAGGCGGCCTCGAAGGCGCGCAGGCTAAGTAAAGAGGGGAAGCGTCGCATATTGGCTAGGGTAAGGATGGCGTCGGAAATGGTCGGCGGGCAGTATCCAAAAACTCGGCGCTGCAATAACGTGCAACGGTAAACAGTCACAGTATCCTACACGCTGAAATTATCACTGAATCGACGTTGTCAGGACAGTGGGGGCACGATAAACTCCTGCCATGTCCTCCCCAGCTCTTTTCATCATCGCCTCCTTGATCTGGGGCTCCACATTCTGGGCCATTACTTTGCAGCTGGGCGAAGTCGCGCCCGCTATCTCGGTCCTGTATCGCTTCGGCTTGGCTTCGGCCATCTTGTTCGCATTGTGCTACCTGCGCGGGGAGCGTTTGCGCCTGCCCTGGAAAGCCCAGTGGTGGGTGATGCTGCAAGGCTTTGCCAGCTTTGGTCTGAGTTATATGTGTACTTATAGCTCGGAACAGTATCTGGTGTCTGCACTCGTGAGCGTCTTGTTCGCGCTGATGGTGTTCTGGACGCCGATCTGCAACCGCATCGCTTTCGGCGCCAGGCTGACTTGGCGCGTCTGGTGTGCGGCAGCTGTGGCGATATGTGGCGTGGCCTTGTTGTTTTCCCAGTCGATTGCTGCTGCGTGGCGGGAAATCATGGGTGGCGGCAGCGGCCATTTCCTGATCGGTTTCGCGCTGGCGCTGGCTGCCACGCTTGCCAGTTCGGTCGGTAATACGCTGGTAATCAAGGTACGACAGCAGTCGTCGAACGTCATGCTGACGATGGCCTGGGCCATGCTATGGGGTTGCGTGCTGGTAGCGCTCTGGGCCTTGGTCAGCGGCCAGCCTTGGCGTCTGCCGTCCAAGCCGCGTTACTGGATAGGCTTGTTTTATCTTGCCATTTTCGGATCCGTGATTGCATTCAATGCCTACTTCACGCTGATCGACCGCATCGGCGCGCAAAAAGCGGTGTATATCGGTGTCGTCACGCCAGTCATTTCGGTGCTGCTATCGATACAAATGGAACATTACCGCCCCGGTCCTATTGAGTGGGTCGGAATGATCTTGTGCCTTTCAAGCGTAGCTTGGGCGTTGAAATCGCCGTCCGTAGACCGCACCGCGCCGAAGCCAGTCGGCACCATCCCGGTCAACGGCTCCCGGGAAACGTCTTCTATTGGGGAGTCATCGCATCAATTAAGCTGAGCGATAAATAGAGGGGTTTGGTCCGCTGCTACAAGCGGCAGACCAAAGTTCCCAAGATCAGGCGGATTTGTAAAGCCCGTCTCGGATTTTTTTGCAATACTCACTCCCACAGCCAGTTCCAGAGTCCCGGCAGGCGCACGCTTTGTGCACTGTCGCTGACGCTTCTGGCCAGGGCCGCTCGCTCCAGTGTGGCCTTGTCGTCGTAAAACGGCTGGGCCGCAGTCGGCAGCTGGACCGCACGCGCGCAATCCATCAGTATTTGCAGATACTCCGCCATGTGATCGGCGGTGTAGCTGTTGACATCGTGAAAACTTACCACCACCGGAATGCTGCCGTCGACCGTCGGCAACTCGCCCGCGGCAATCCGCTCGCGCACATCGGTCAACAGATGCAGCATGTTGGAACGTCTTCTCAAGCTGGCTTTGATGCCATAGATCTTGCCGTCGTTCGCGCTCAGATCCGTCAGCAGCAGGTGCATGCCGTGCTGCTGGTAGGCGGCAAAGGTGCGCTTGTCGTAATTCCAGAATGGCGGCCGCACCAGTTTCGGTGCGCTGCCCTGGATGGCCATGATGTCGGCAATGCCGTCGTTCAGCGATTGTTCGAATACCTCGGGCTTGAGGAAGCGATGGTTGGCATGGTGTGGCGTGGCGCTATGAAAGCCGAGCAGATGCCCTTCAGCGACTTCACGTCGCAGTATGTTGCGCCCAAATTCGGTCTCGCCGGCGCCGGAGGAGCGGGTTTGCACAAAGAACAAGGCTTTGATGCCGGGTTGCAGCGGATTGTGCGCTAGGGTGTCGAGTATGGACAGTGTCGAATTGTCGGTCCTTGGCCTGGCCGGGCCATCGTCGAACGTCAGCAGGAAGCGGATTGGCGCTTGGGATTTCAGGCGCTGGGCGGTTTGCGGCGACATGGGAACCGGTTCAATGGCACAAGCCGCAATACTGATTGCCACGAAAATCGCGAGCAGGCTGGAAATGATCTTTTTGCCATGCTGCGATGAGATGCAGATTGCATTGCGCAACGGGACAGATGAAACGGAAAGCGAAAACATACGATGACAGACAGTAGGGCGGTGATTGGCTTGAGAGGGACGCAGCGCGAATAATACGCCCTCGACCGCCGCTGTTCGCCGGCTGTTACAAACAACTACAGTTCATACGCCGTGCTCTGGTTTGCCGTTGCGCCTGCTACGCTGCGCGCTCTGCCATAGCCGAAAAGCCGCAGTATCGGAACTGTCATTGCGGTAGTGGCCAGCGCCATGATAAACAGCATCGTGTAGGCGGCAGGTGGCAGGAGGCCTGCCTTCAAGCCGATTGTCAGGACGATAAGTTCCATCAGTCCGCGCGTATTCATCAACGCCGCGATCACGCTGGCATCGCGCTGTCCGACGCCCGATAGGCGCGCCCCCAGATAACTGCCGCCGAACTTGCCGGCGACTGCGCCGGCAAAAAATAAACCGAGCCACAGCCAGAAATTCGGCAGGGAAATGCTTCCCGTTGCGGCCTGGATACCGGCCAGCGCAAAAAATACCGGCATCAGCAGCAGCGCGACAAATCCTTCGACCTTGGCGCGCCACTCAATTTTCAGTCCTGGCAAGTCGCGCAGCGCCAAGCCAGCCAGCAGGGCGCCGAATGCGCTGTGAAAGCCGATTTCAGCAGTGATCCAGGAAGACATCAGTACATAGCAAACCACAACGGGCAGCAGGCGCGGCGTAACGCTGGCGGTTGGCCCGCGAGCAATGATCTTGCCCCAAAGCGGCCGCGCTATCAGCATGGAGACCGCGACAAAAACCAGCAGGAGCGCCACATTGCGCGCGATGTGCGGCCAAGCGGAGTCGCCTGTCGAGATCGCCGTGATCGCTGCCAGCAGCAGCCACCCGAGCAGGTCCGTCAGGGATGCCGCCGCCAATGCCGCTGTCGCCGTAAATGTGCCTTCCATCCGCAGATCCATGACGATGCGCGCCATCACCGGCATGGCAGAAATGGACAGGGCCACGCCGCAAAACAGCACATAGCCGAGTATCGGGGCCTGTGGCGCGATCGCCGCCCTGGAGGCGACCGCAATGGCGCAACCGATGGCGAACGGGACGACAATCCCCGTTAACGCGACGGCGACGGGTATGCGCATCGGCACGCGCCCCTGGAGGCTTTTCAGGTCCAGGTGCAGCCCAAGCTGGAACATCAGGAAGACCAGGCCGAGTTCCCCGAGCTGCGACATCATCGGCATTGCGGCATTGGAGAACAGGAGCTGATAAAAATCCGCGTTGAGCGCGCCCAGGACCGCTGGTCCGAGCAGCAGGCCGGCGGCGATTTCGCCGACCACGCGGCTTTGTCCCAGCCGTTTGGCGAGGGCGCCGCACAGCAGCGTGGCAAGAATGATGACGCAGAGTTGAACCGGCCAGATTGCCATTTTGAATCCCGATCAGATGTCGAATGCGTTGCGGATTCTACACTGGGGGCAGCCCGGCGGCGACTTGCATGCCGAGATTCGCGTGGCGCCATGGATTTACCGCGCGGAGGTAATCGATGTATATTGCCACGGAGGCTGCTGACGCCATACCCGATCAAGACCGTGCGACGGATGCGAAACATGACACAGAAAATCTTTTGGCAAGATCCCTATCTGACCGAATTGAAAACTACGGTTGCCGCTGTGCGTGGCGACCAAGTGTATCTGCAGTCGACGATTTTCTTCGCGTTCTCGGGCGGCCAGGAAAGCGATGCCGGCACCATAGGCAGCTATCCGGTGCTGGCTGCGGCCAAGGAAGGGCTGGATATCGCCTACACACTGCCGCACGAGCACACTTTGAAAGCAGGCGACGCGGTCGAACTACGGATTGATTGGGAGCGGCGCTATCGCCTGATGCGCCTGCATTTCGCTGCCGAAATGATCCTGCAGCTGGTGTACCGGCATTGCCCCGGCATCGAGCGCATCGGCGCTCACATTTCCGCGGACAAGGCGCGCATCGACTTTGCGCGCGATGACAGTATTGCCGTGCTGTTCCCGGTGCTTGAAACGGAAGCTGGTGCTCTGGTGGCTGCAGGCAAGCCGATAGAAACCGATTTCACCGACGAAGCGGCGCAGCGCCGCTTTTGGGAAGTCCAGGGTTTTGCCCGTATGGGTTGTGGCGGCACCCATCCCAGGTCGACTGCTGAAATCGGCCCGCTCACGCTAAAACGCAAGCGGCTTGGCAAGGGCAAGGAACGTATCGAAATCACTTTGTCTTCTCCGGCGGGGATTTTGATTTGAACGATGTGCGCTAGCGTACATACAGGAAACCAGCCTTCCGGTAGATTTAAATCTCTCACCGGAGGTCATCATGTCAAATCATCAGCTTCCATTTTCATCGTCTCCCACTCTATTCAAGCGCCAGGCCGTTTGCCTGACGGCGCTGCTCGCTTTGTGCATGTCGTTCTCAGCCATGGCGGCGGCAGGCGATTCCGCTAGCGCAACCGCACGCTATCAAGCTGAGCGGGCCGCTTGCAACAACGGCCGCTCGAACCAGGATCGCGCGACATGCTTGAAAGAGGCGGGAGCAGCATTGGCGGAGTCGAGAAGGGGACGGTTGTCCGACAATCCGAACGCCGACAGATCAAATGCCTTGTTGCGCTGTAATGCGCTGCCGGCGGACGACCGCGATGCCTGTCAGCGCCGCATGAACGGCGAAGGCACGACCAGCGGCAGCGCGCTTGAAGGCGGCATCAGCCGGGAGCTGACGGTGCCGGACAGAAAGTAGGATATGCTGCGGGCAACGTATTCTTACAGAAGACATTGCCATGATTCAGACCAAGGGTTTTCCCTATAAGGGGAACGCCGTGTTCCCGTCGCCGGAAAAACAGGACAGCGGAAAGTATGCCGCATGCTTTACGATCCGCTCAGGAAAAGATGGTGCAGGTGAAATTCGCTACGCGCGCACGATGCCGACCAACGAATTCGATACGCACGATGAGGCCATCTCTTACATCCTCGATTTTGCTGGCGACTGGATTGACCAGAACCCGGCCTGAGATCACGCGCCCCGTTCCTGCAGCAGCATCAAGCCGTCGCTGTCGATTTCGATGAGCATGGTTTCATAGCTGTTGATTGATGGATGAGGGCTAGCCAGTGGATGGAAATGTGTCGCAGTGACCACCATCACCGTGGCGCCTGCCGCTTCGCCGGCGGCAATGCCGACAGCCGCATCTTCGAATACCAGGCAGTCGCGGGCGTCGACATTCAGCTTGCTGGCCGCCAGCAGGTAGCCATCAGGATGCGGTTTGCCGGCGGCGACATCTTCCGCCGTCACCAGAACGGCTGGAACAGGAATGCCGGCTGCTTTCATGCGCCGCGCCGCCAGGTCTCTGGGTGCGGAAGTGACCACGGCCCACTTGTCCGCCGGCAGTGATCGCAGGAAGTCGGCCGCGCCGTTTATTTCAACAATCCCTTCGACGTCGGCAATTTCCGCCAGTGTAATGCCGATTGCTTCCTGCTCCGGATCGACCCCAGGCAATGCCAGCCGCGCGACAGTATCAACCGCCCGCGCACCATGTATGGTCGGCAGAAAGGATGCAACATCGAGGCCATGGCGCAGCGCCCACACCCCCCAGATGCGTTCCGCCGCCGCGATAGAATTAAGGATGGTGCCGTCCATATCGAACAGGAAAGCACTGTAACGGCTTGTGGCTGCCGTTGAATCGCTGCCGGACATTTTCTGTTTCCTTCAAGTGTTAATCAGGTTTAAGCGGGTTTAAGCGGATCATTATTGATCCAGTTTGATGCAGGCAGGCTGCGCCGGCATGAAGAGCGGATTGACGCTGGCCGTCTGCACTGGCCTGCCGGCCAGGGCATTCAGCGCTTGCTGCAACTGCCAATCCTTGGCGCTGCCGAATTCCTTTTGCGGTAATGCACTCTTGAGCGGATCCGGTTTGGCGCTGGCGCGCCGGTCGCGCCAGCGCTGGCGTTCCTTGCGCACATCGGCGAAGGGATCTGGATTGGGCTTGTTGGCGTAAGGCGCGCGCGGAATGTCGACTTCGCGATAGAGAAGCAGGACGCCCTCCATGTCGGCATCCTTGCGTGGCCCGACGATCCAGTCCGGCACCACGCCATAGCCTTCCATCGGGCAGCCGTTCGGCCGCAGGTTGCGGGCATAGGTCCAGCCGAGGTAGGTGCCGTCGCGCGTGCCGACTCCTGTTTGCGCCATGCCTTTGCCGTACGTGGGGGTGCCCAGCAAACGGGCGCGGCCGAGGTCTTTCAGGGCAGCCGCGGTAGCTTCTGCAGCCGAAGCGCTCTGGCCATCGATCAGCACTATCAGCGGCACGCTGCGCCACCAGTCGTCGCTTTCCAACGGTGCGAGCGGGTCCTGGCCTTTCAGCACCGGCAGGTCATAGTCAGGCCAGTTGGTGCTGATGCGGTGCTGGATCTTGTCGTCGCGCTGCAGCGTGACCATGGCGGTTTTATTGCGGCCGGTGAAGAGTCCGATGATGCCGATGGAGGCGTTCAAGGCGCCGCCGCCGTTGAGGCGCAGATCGAGAATCACGGCCTTGATCGGCGCACCGTTTTTGCGCGCCGCTTGCACCGTGTCGATGTAGTCGCCGATGGCAGGTTCCGGGAAGCTGCTCATGCGCGTGTACAGGATGTCGCCGGGGAGGCGTTTGGCGCTTGCCGGCCGTTGCTTGATGATGGCGCGCAGCAGCGTGAATTCCAGCCGTTGCTGTTTTGCGCCGCGCAGCAGAGTCAGCTTGAGCGGCGTGCCGACATCGCCGCCGGCGTATTTGGCGATGTCGGCATTGTTGATGCCTGCCATGCTGTTGCCGTCCATTGCCACCACGACGTCGCCATTGCGTATGCCGGCCTGGGCAGCCGGCGCGTCCGGCACGACGTCGATGATGTGCAAGCCATCCGCCAGCGTCTCGAAAATGATACCGATGCCGGGGGCGCCATTGCGCGCGCGCTCATCCTTCTTGACCCGCTCCTGCTGCTCCGCTGCATTCAAGAATCCGGCATAAGGCAGGGTCTTGACGCCCAGGCGTATGGTCTCATCGAGAAAGGCGGGGACATCGATTTCGGTCAGGTGGTCTTTCTTGAGTATTTCCACCACCGACTTCAGCTCGCAGATCTGGGCTTCCCAGTCTGGCGGACATGGGCTGGGTTCGGCAGCCAGCGCCGGCGTGGAAAATGCCAGGGTGGCGAGCAGGGCGGCAAGCGTGCTTCCAAGGCGGCTGGGCGGGGCGATGGCGGCCTGGATAATCTGACGCTCCGCTGCCGGTAAAGAAAATTCGCCTGGTTCAGCCATCATCTGTTTCACGCCCCCTGGAGATATTCGTCATTCTAGCGTCATTCCACTACTTGGACAGGCTCTCTGTCCAGCGCCGCACGCAAGCGCGGCAAACTCTCCGGATAGTCACGGGCGATGAAGCCGAGCATGGCTTCGCGGATCGCGCAACGCAGGTCGAAGGCGCTGCCGGAGTCGCGCGCGCTGACCAGCAGGCGCAATTGCATGGCGCGATCGTTGGCGTCTGTCACGTGCAACACGCAGACGCGGCCGTCCCATAGCGGTGATTGTTTGCAGATGCGTTCGAATTCGGTGCGTATGGCCGGCACCGGCACGCCGAAATCGAGCCACAGGAAGACGGTGCCGAGGATGGTCGAGGAAGTGTGGGTCCAGTTTTCGAAAGGATTTTCGATGAACCACTGCAGCGGCACGATCAGGCGTCTTTCATCCCAAATACGGATGACGACGAAGGCGCCGGTGATTTCTTCGACGCGCCCCCATTCACCCTGGACGATCAAGACGTCGTCGATACGGATCGGCTGGGAAAACGCGATCTGCATGCCGGCGATGAAATTGCCCAGTACCGGACGGGCGGCGATGCCGGCCACCAAGCCCGCCACGCCGGCCGAGGCTAGCAGACTGGCGCCGAACTGGCGCGCCCCCGGCAGCGTCAGCAGGACGAAAGCCAGGCCGAGCAAGGCAGCAATGAAATAAGCGCTGCGCGTCAACACCCTGGTCTGGGTCAGGAGTCGCCGTGCTTTCAGGTTGTCGGCGACGGTGGCGGGGTTGAGCTGGGTCACCGTGGCGCCGAATGCGGTAATGGCTTGCATAGCCAGCCAGGTCAGGGCGATGATCAGCGCCACCGAACTCAGGTAGGACAGTGGCGCCAGCCAGGGCGTGTCGTCCGGCGCGCCGGTCAGCACCAGGCGCACGGCGAACAGGACCAGACACATCCTGCTGGCGCGGTAAGCCATGAAACTGAGATTGTTGACGAACGGCCGGTTCGCGCTCAGCCGGCGCAGGAGAGCGATGCCCGCATGGTGCACGACAACGGCCAGCAAGGCCGCCAGCAACGCCGCGCCGAGGACATACAGCCCCAGGCGCAGGTATTCGAGGTCAGGAAAAATAGACAAGTTCATCCAGGCGGCTCCGGTTGGTTAATCAAGCGCAGGGCTGCGTTCTTCGCGAAGAGATCAGATTGCCACTAAAGATCGACAGCATTCCAGAGCCCGAGTTCGCAAAGAAAATCTTGCGGCGACTGGATCGATGAAGCCGCGAGGAGGGGGGGCGACGGATGGTGGGGTTGTCGTTTTGAGCAGCGCTTGCGGCTTTTTCGCCGGTCCGGCCGTGCCGCCGCATACACACTGTCGTAACAATTAGTTCAATAGAGGCTGGCCTGCACCCGCGCCGGCAGTTCGCGGTCATAGGTTTCGGCGTCAAAGCCAGCCTGGCTGAGGCGCTTGAGCATGGCGCCCGGGCTGGGGAAGCTGGCGCGTTCGGCTTGCTGTGCGGGATCCCACAGCTTCGAACGCACCAGCGCCTTGGAGCAATGGAAGTAAGCGGCCTCTATCCTGACGACGATCACCGTGCGCGGCAGCTTGCCGTCGACGGCGAATTTTTCCAGCATGGCCGGTTCCGCGGAAATCTCGGCGCGGCCGTTGACGCGCAAGGTCTCGTCTATACCTGGCACGATGAACAGCAGGCTGATGCGCGCATCCCTGATGAGGTTGCGCAGGGTGTCGATGCGGTTGTTGCCCGGACGGTCAGGGATTGCCAATGTGCGCTGGTCCAGAATCTGGACGAAACCGGGCCGGTCTCCCTTAGGCGAGCAGTCCATGCCTTCCGGACCGCAAGAGGCTAGCACCGCGAAGGGAGACGCGTTGACGAAGGCCTGGTAATCCTGGTTCAGGTGGTCGATTTCCTTCCACAATGAACGTTCATGAGGTTTTCCGTAAATTTCCTCGAGCTGGGCGATGCTGGTCAGCATTGGCGTTCTCCAATGGTGGATTTACGGCAATTTTACCGGGAAATCCTGCCGCTCACCGCCGGCTGGCGAGTGTGGGCAGGTGCTCGCGGCTGGACGATAGACACAGCGTGGAACTCGCAAGTACACTATGTTGATTTTTGGCAACGATATGTTTGGCAGCATTCACCGCTGGAAAAATCGCCAGCCAGGGCAAAACGGCGTAGTCTGGAAATCTAGGGGCAAGGGGACACCATGCGTCGTTTGACTGTGATGTTGTTATCAAACCTGGCGGCAAGCCTGGCGCTGGCCGCGCCGACGCCGCCGGCGGAAGAGGCCGAGCAGCAGGCGCAGCTCGATCAGGATATTCCGCAACTGCTCGAGCAGGATGCGATTCCCAGCGTCTCTATTGCCCAGATCAGGAACGGCAAGGTGGTGCTGTTTGCCGCCTACGGTGAACAGAGCGACGGCGTGCCGGCCACGCCAGCCACGCTGTACAACGCGGCCTCGCTGACCAAGCCGCTGACCGCTGAAATCATCTTGCGCCTGGTGTCGAAAGGCGAAATCGAGTTGGATGAACCGATGGACCGCTACTGGCTGGATCCGGACATCGCCGCCGACCCGCGTCATGCCTTGCTGACGCCGCGCCTGGCGCTCAGCCACCGTACCGGCTTTCCGAATTGGCGCGACGGCAAGGAAGGCCTCAGGATCCTGCGCCAGCCCGGCGTCAAGTGGGGCTATTCCGGCGAAGGCTATCGATACGTCGCGCATTTCGCCGAAAACAAGAGCGGCCAGGATTTTGAGGAGCTGGCGCAGACTTATCTGTTCAAGCCGCTGGCCATGACCGAGACCTCCTATAGCAGCAAGGACTGGTTCAAGGGTCGCATTGCGGTGCCGGCCAATGCCGCCGGTGAAGCCGTGCAGCCGCAGTTTGCCAGCCGTTTCAATGCAGCCGATCTGCTATATACCACCGCCTATGACTACGGTTTGTTCATTGCCGGCGTACTGGCCGACCAGGGCCTGAGCCCGGCCGTGGCGCGCGAGCGCGGCAAGATCCAGGTCAGCATGATGGATGAAATGTGCCAAGGCAAGCTGGCCGAAAGCTGTCCACCCAATGCCGGTTTTGGGCTGGGCTGGCAGATACTGGCATTCAAGGATGAGACGCTGCTGATGCATACCGGGAAGGACGAAGGCGTATTTACGTTCGCCTACCTGAATCGCACCAGCCGCGACGGCGCCGTCATCCTGACCAATAGCGATAACGGCTACAAGATCGTATTGCCGGTGCTGGAGCGTCTCAACAGCAGCCCGGCTTTCCTGCGCTACCTGCGCGGGCAGATACAGTAAATGCTGGCGCGGCGGAAGCTGCGCTATCCCGGGACTTCATGTTTTCTAGTCGCCTAGGGCGTATTTGAAAAAGAACTTGATTAAGGAAATGATTGCTTCCATAATCCGCGCATGAAAACCGAAATCCCTTCATCGCATGCAAAATTGTCAATCCCGCGCGGGCGTCCGCGCGAGTTCGATATGGATGAGACGCTGGACAAGGCTATCCCGGTGTTTTGCAGCCGCGGCTACCACGGCACTTCGATCAACGACCTGGCCGAAGGCATGCAGCTGACGGTCGGCAGCATTTATAAAGCATTCAAGGACAAGCGTGGGGTGTTCCTGGCGGTGCTGGACCGCCAGTCGTCGCAACGCGGCATCGAGTTGAGCCAGGTGCTGGCGCGGGTGCAATCGGGGCGGGACAAAGTACAGGCTGCGCTGACCTTCTATGCCGAGCTGTCGCATGGCAGCAGGGGGCGCGAAGGCTGCCTGGTGGTCAGCACCGCGGTTGAGCTGGCGGCGCTGGATGTCGAGATCGGCGCGCGTGCGGCGGCGGCAATGCAGGGCCGCGAAGCGTTGATGAACCAGTTGATCCGGCAAGGCAAGAACGATGGCTCGATTCCATTGCATGTCGATAGCGCCGCTACCGGCCGTCTGCTGCTTTGCCTCTTGCAAGGGCTGCGTGTGGTGGGCAAGACCGGCAAGACGCGCAAGGAAATGCTGGCGCTGGTCGATGCGGCAATGAAAATCCTGACGTAAATTTTTTTGTCTAATTAGGAAGTGATTGTTTCCAATATATAAGGGGAAAGAAATGGATTTAACTGTTGCTGCCGCCAACCCGGCTATCGAAGAGCCGGCGCTGGCGCCGTGGATCACCGTACTGCTGGCAGCTGCCTGCGGCCTGATCGCTGCCAATATCTACTATGCCCAGCCGCTGGCCGGCCTGCTGCTGATTACGCCGCTCGGCGATCTGTTTGAAAACCGGCGCCTGGTGCTGGTCCTGATCGGGCTGGCCACGCTAGCTTTGCTGGCGGCGGGGCTGGCCTCTCATCCGGCACAATTTTTGGTCGCCGCGCTGTTCATCGGCCTCGGCTCGGTGGCGGTGCAGGTGCTGGTGCCGTACGCCTCGCACATGGTGCCGGAAGCGGCACGCGGGCGCATGGTCGGCAACATCATGAGCGGGCTGATGTTGGGCATCATGTTGGCGCGGCCGGCATCGAGTTTCATCACGCAGATGTCGTCCTGGCACATGGTGTTTTTTCTCTCCGCCGGGCTGATGGTGCTGCTGGCGTTGTTGCTGTCGCGGACCTTGCCGCAGCGTGTGCCGCCGGCCAAGTTAAGCTATGGCGCGCTGCTGGCTTCGATGGCGCGACTGGTGCTGCGCACGCCCGTGTTGCGCCGACGGGCGCTGTATCATGCCTTTCTGTTCGCTGCCTTCAGCCTGTTCTGGACCACCACGCCATTGCTGCTGGCAGGGCCGGCCTTCCATCTGTCGCAAGGCGGGATCGCCCTGTTTGCGCTGGCGGGCGTGGCTGGATCGATTGCCGCGCCGATCGCCGGCCGGCTCGCCGATCGCGGCTTGAGCCGTCCGGCGACCGGGCTGGCGATGCTGGCGGTAGCGCTTGCTTTCCTGATGACGCACATCGGCCAGCAAGGTTCGACCCTGGCCCTGGGTTTACTGGTCGCGGCCGCGATCTTGCTGGATTTCGGCGTCGCCGCCAATATGACCATCGGACAGCGGGCAATCTTCATGCATGGCGCCGAATTCCGGGCGCGCCTGAACGGTTTGTACATGACGACCTTCTTTATCGGCGGCGCCATCGGCTCGGCGGTTGGCGGCTGGGCCTATGCGCAAGGCGGCTGGAATCTTGCGTCCTCGATTGGCTTCATATTGCCGGTGCTGGCCTTGCTTTACTATGCGACGGAGCGTTGAGCAGGGAAGTTGCGGGCTCGGCTTTTAAAGCGGCGCGGCCGACTCGCCAGCTTGCACGCCGATCCAGGCGCAGGCGGCTTGCACCAGCGGATCGCTCTCCCTGCTTTCCGGGTAGACCAGATAGAAGGCATAGGTATTGAGCACAGGGCCGAACGGTTGCAGCAAGACGCCGCTGCGCAATTCCGGTTCGATCAGGGAGGTGCTCAGCAGCGCCACGCCCTGGCCGGCGATGGCTGCCGAGATGGCGTGGCTTTCATCGGAGAACATCATGCCGGCGCGGCTGTCCAGCTGGTGGATGCCGGCCGCCCGGGCCCACGCACGCCAGGTTGACGGTTTGCGCAGCGTGTTTTTCCATTCGCAATGAATCAGGGTTTGCTTGAGCAGGTCTGCCGCTTTCTTTACCTTTAGCCGCGGACTGCAGACCGGCGCGATGCGGTCGTCAAAAAGTTTTTCGGCGACCAGCCCGGGCCATTTCCCGAGGCCGTAGCGGATGGCGATGTCTGCAGTGTTGCCGTCCAGCGCTGCAATTTCCACCGATGTGTGCAAACGCAGATCCTGGTTCGGATAGGCGGCGCGGAATGCGCCCAGCCGCGGCAGCAGCCAGCGCGCCGCAAGCGCCGGCGTGGTCGAGATGGTGAGTGCTTGCGGCGTTTCCCGGGCCTGGATGCGACTGATGGCGGCAGCGAATGCATCGAAGCCGTCGCGCAATGGTGCATACAGCTCGGCACCGGCTGCGGTCAGGTGCAGTTGCCGCGGCTGGCGCTGGAACAATGCGATGCCGAGGGTTTGTTCCAGACGCCTGATCTGGTGGCTTACCGCCGTCGGCGTCACCGAGAGTTCTGCCGCTGCGGACTTGACGCTCACATGCCGCGCCGCCGCTTCGAACGCTCTGAGGGCTGCCAGCGGCGGCAGGCGGCGCGCTTTCGAGTTATCCATATAGATGAGTTTTATTTTCTATTTGACTGTGAAAATTGTCGTTTGTCCCAATAACTGCAGACATTTACAGTGGATCCTAGGATTGATAGATGAAATTAATTCACATTAATGAAGGATAACTGAAAATGACTACCTTATTGCATCTGGACGCCAGCGCCCGCAGCGGGCGCTCTGACCGGCAACTGCATGGCTCTCATACGCGTCGCCTGTCGCACCGTTTTGTCGAGCAGTGGCTGCAGCAGCGTCCCGGTGACCGGGTCCTGGTGCGCGATGTCGGCTTGCAGCCGCCGTCGCCGGTCAGCGGCGCCTGGATACATGCGGCGTTTACTGCTGCCGCGCAACGCGAACCATGGATGGAGGAGGCGCTGGCTGAAAGCGACGCCTTGATCGATGAAATACTGGCGGCCGACATTTTGCTGCTCGGTGTACCCATGTACAACTTTAGCGCGCCGGCGCAATTCAAGGCCTGGATCGACAATATCGTCAGGGTAGGACGCACCTTCGGCTTCGACCGCCAGCGCCAGGGAGAGCCCTATTGGCCGCTGCTGAAAGACGCCGGCAAGCTGGCGGTGGTGCTGTCCTCCAGGGGGGACTACGGTTACGCCGCCGGGCAAAGAATGGCGTCGATGAACCATGTCGAGCCAGGCATTCGCAGTGCGCTCGGCTATATCGGCATTGAGCGACTACATAGCATTGCAGTTGAATACGACGAGTTCGGCGATGCCCGGCTTGAGGAGTCGATTGCGGCGGCGGAGGAGGAAGTCAGCAGGCTGGTGGGCAGTTTGATCGCTGGCCTGGGCTAGCACCATCAGGTTGCCTTCCGGTAATTGCGTGAGGTAGGATTTGCTTTCTACACGCCAAGGAATCCAGATGCCATCTCTTAAAGTTCGAACCCCTGCCATTTTGCGCTTTTCCATGTTTGCGCTTGCGGGTTTTTCAATGACTGTTTTTGCTGACCCGCTGCAGCCGGCGGCGCCTGCCTGCCTCACCGGCGCCTATCGGTCGCCGGCCGGCGAAATCATCAGCTTGACCCAGCGCCCGGGCTTTCCGCAGACACTGTTGGCGACCGATTTCAAGGGGCGCAGCGGCGTCTTTGAGGCGACTGGGGAGAACGCTCTGAACGCGGCGGCTGATGCCGACAATCCGGCCAGGCTGGCTGGACATTTGAGCTATGCGGGATGTCAGGCCGACGCGATCGGCTTGCAGTTTTCCGGCGCCGGGGAACAGCAATGGACGCGTTTGCCGCTGCGTATCAGCCGCACGCATTTCATGTCAGGCGCAGTGCAATTGAATGGCGAGCTGATAGAGCCGGTGAGCGCCGGCGGCAAGCCGCCGCTGTTCGTGCTGGTGCATGGCTCCGAATCGACGGCCGCGGTCGATTCCAGCAATCATGCGTTTCTGATGGCTAGCCAAGGCATTGCTGCGTTCTTGTTCGACAAGCGCGGCACCGGCGCTTCGGGTGGCGTCTATACCCAGGATTTTGAACTGCTGGCGGACGATGTCGCCGCCGCAGTAGGGGAGGCGCGCAGGCTTGGCGCCGGCCGCATCGGCCGTGTCGGCCTGGCCGGTTTCAGCCAGGGCGGCTGGGTCGCGCCGCTGGCTGCCAGCAAGGCGCCGGTGGATTTCCTGGTGGTCGGCTACGGCGTGATCGGCACGCCGATCGAGCAGGATCAGTGGCAGGTGGACTACCAATTGCGCCAGCTCGGGTACGGCGAAGACGTGATTGGCAAGGCGCGCACGTTGACCGCGCTGGCCGGCAAGGTGGCGGCCTCGAACTTCTATAGCGGCATGCCGCAGCTGCTGCGGGCCAAGGAGAAATTCGCCAAGGAGCCCTGGCTGGCGAAAGTTGATGGCCAGTACAGCGGCCAACTGCTGCGCGGCGAGGTGGAGCGAGCGCGCAGCGAAAGCCCGCAGGTGATCTGGCATTACGACGCGCTGACGCCGTTGCGGCAGCTCGCCATTCCACAGCTGTGGGTGTTTGCGCAAGACGATTCGGTTGCGCCCAGCGCGCCGACGATTGCCCGGCTGGATGCCTTGCGCGCCAGCGGCAAGGACAAGGACATCGCGATTGCGGTTTTCCCGCAATCGGATCACGGCATCCGCTCCTTTGCGCTGATGCCTGACGGTAGCCGCAAATACCTGGGCTACGCCGCCGGCTACGACCAGCTGCTGGCGGACTGGATGCTGCAGAAGCCTTTGTCAGCGCAGGGGCAGGAGAGGATGCTGGCGCCGTCCGCACTCAGGTTTTGAACTTGTTCTTGAGCGCGTCCAGCTTTGAGCTGGATGCGGCCTGGCTGTCGCCGGCCTCGCTGTGCCAGTCCTCCTGCTCATCCTCGGCGAATTCTGCCGCCAGGTCTTTCCAGCCTTTGCTGGCCGCGAAGGCATTGAATTCTTCCGGCGCTTCCAGCACGATCAGCTTGTCGTCCTGGAGGCCGAGGTCGCCGTGGCCGAAGTCGGGACCGGCATAGCCGATCTGGCGCAGCCTGGCTAGTACCTGGGCTATCAATTTCTGGTCCTCAAACAGGCGCTCCTTGCCGATCGCCGCGGCAAAATCGACGTAGACGTCGATGATTCCATAGCCTTCGTCGAAGATGCGGATTGCTTGAATGTCATGCTTGCGGCCGGCAGCATCGGTGACGCTGAAGGGGCCGCCGAGTTGGATATCGGTTTCGCTGTTCATAGACGGCAGGATACACCAAATGGCGCCGGATGAGCTCGGCGGGCATAGCCTTAAAAGGTCACGGTAGCGACTACGGTATCGGTAAAAGTGGCGGCGATGCCGGACTGTCCGGCCGGCACGCGCGCGTACACGGTAAGCGGCGTGGCGCTGCCGCTGGCGGTAATGCTGGCGGGCGCGGTGGCGGCGGTATTGCCCCAGGTGGTGGTGCGGCCTGAATCTGAAAACAGCGCATAGTTGAGAAAGGTCGGCGTGGCGCCGCCGGTGGAGAGGCGGCGCAGCGGCACGGTATCGGTCGAGCCGGTGTTGGCGTTGGCGCCTTGCCCCAGCGTGATCACAGGCAGCGCACCCGGCGTGCAAGTGGTGCTGACGCTGGCGGTGATGTCCTGGTTGGCGGTGGCGTTGACCACGATCGGGTCGTAGGTCGTGGTAAAGCCGGTAGTGATGATTGTGCAATCGTTGCCGATGGTGACAGTGTTGGTCATGGTGGCGGTCGCGGTTGCTGCCAAAACACTGCCTGCCGCTGCCATTCCGATGATAAGGGTAATGATCAAAATGCCATGTTGCATAGACTTTTGCATGACGAATCTCCCGATTGCCACTTCTGTTATTCAAGTCTGGCTGATTGACTGTCGAGCGCTGTTGTATATCTATAGCACAAAGATTTCCACATGGAAATATTAATTTGTTAATAATATTGATAAGGGCGGAGATTTCAGAAAACAGCTTGCGCGCAAAGTCGCGCAAGCTGTCGTGGGGGGAGCTTAGAGGGTAGGCAACTGCAGGGTCGATTGCTGGGCAGGATTGAATTCAAAGCGCACGCCAAAACGCTCGCCCGGATTGACCGGCGAAGCGTACAGGCTGTCGGCGGTGTCCAGCACCACGCCGATGTGATGGCCGGCTGGTACGTCATAGGCAGTGGCCGAGAACTCGATCGGGAAATCGACGGTCTGGCCCGGCGTCGCCCAATGCAGGGTGGTGGCGCCATGGGTGATCAGGATGCCGGTACCGATGGCGTCGACGTCATACAGATAGGCGACCACCTGCGCCCGCGCCTGCGATGGCGTGACGCGCAAGTTCAGTTTCGGGATTCCCCTGATTTTTTGCGTGGCCGACAAGGCTGGGGCTTCGTAGCGCACGCCGGCCGCCAAGCTGACCGTCAGCAGTGAATCGACCACCGGCAGATTGATGGTTTCGCCCAGGGTCGAGAGGATGGGGATCAGGCCGCTGGTGGCGGTGGTGTCGAAGAAGTTCTGGATCAGGTCGGCATCGGTGGTCTGGTTGCGCGCAGCTGTTATTGTCCCCTTGTCGCCCTTGCCGCAGAAGCAGCTGAGGTCGAAGCGGACCGGGCCGCGCGGACCGAGATAGTAGGTCTGATTATTCAATTCCGGTGCAGGCCAGTTGGAGAACGATTCGCGGCGATCGGTGAACTTGATTTGCATGGTCACCTTGGGTTCGGTATCGACGCCGTTCTGCTCGCCTTTCAGCCAACGGTTGAACCAGCGGTGCGCCTGGTCGTAAGGATAGTTGGGCGCGCCCAGCAGCGCGCCCGTCAGTTCCGCGGAAGCATGGATGCCGGCGTTGAGCAGTATCTTCTTCGGTCCGGTCAGTGCCGCGAACATCGCCAGCGAGGAATTCGGCGTGAACATGTCATCCTGGAAGTTTTTGCTGAGGAAGACCGGCGCCTTGCGCTGGTTGATGGCGGCGATGTAGCTGGACGGCGAGCGCGGCTTGGCCCAGGCCGTGATGCCGGCGATGGTGGCGGCGCTGCTGTTCGGATCAAGCAATGCCAGGATGTTCTGATTTACTTCCGGGGCAGGGCGGCCGGTGACGCTGCCGGCCAGGCCGAGCACGCTGGCCCAGGTCAGGTTGGGCGAGCCGGCGGTGTACAGCTGGTCGGCCAGGGTGGCCCAGCCGGACAGCGCCACGGCAGTCTTGAAGCGCGCGTCCTGGCCGAGCGCGATCAGCGACAGGCCTGCGCCGTAAGAGATGCCGCTGGCGGCGACGTTGTTGATATCGATGGGCGCATTTGCTTGCAGCCAGTCCAGCACCGAAGAAACATCGCGCACGTCTTCCGGCGCCGCGACGTCGACCTGGCCGCCGGACAGGTAGAAGCCGCGCGCGGTATAGCTCGCCACCACATAGCCGTCCTGCGCCAGTTTTTGCTGCTGGCCGATATATTCGACGCGGCCGGGCGCCGCCCAGCTGGCGATCATCACGATCGCCGGGAATTTCTGGTCGCTGCTGCTCCGTTTCGGCAGGAACAGGTTGGCAGCCAGCTTGGTGCCGTCGAAGCTGGTGATGGTCATGGCCGGAATCCAGCAGGTGCCGTCTATCGGCGAGACGATGCCGGGCGACTGCATGGGACTGGCATAGCTGGCCGCTTCAGCGGCGGTGGCGCTGCGGCACAGCTCGGCGTTGGCGGCGGCCGAAGCCAGGCTCAAGCCCAGCGTCAGGGCAATGCCGGGCAGGGATAAGAAAGACGGGATGCGCATGCGACGTTCTCCTAAACATTATTGATTATTTTGTGCCAAAGTAAGCATGGGGTGAGCAGGCTGTTGGCGCGAGAAACCATGTTGCGGGGATGATGATTGTTGCGATAGTTCGAACTGCGAATTGCTGCGTAGCGGATGGTAGTGATCGATCAGTATCTGACCAGGCGCTTGCAACTGCATGTGGACCGTGAGCAGATCTGATGCAATGATTTATAAGTGAACGATCGTTCTTTTATTCTGAAATTATTAAGCCACGCATCGCGATGCAGCATCAATTAAAAGATTAGAAGCCCGTGCCTAACTATCGTGGTGCACTGCGGGAAGGCGAAAATTAACAGGAGGCAGCGTGTTAAAACAGGTCGATGCAGGTGTTCTTAATGTTACCTACGGCGAGCACGGCGACAGCGCCGCCCCCGCGGTTTTTCTGCTGCACGGTTTTCCCTACGATATCCATGCGTATGACGAAGTGGTTCCTGTGTTGACGGCGGCGGGCTGCCGGGTGATCGTTCCTTATCTGCGCGGCTATGGGCCGACGCGTTTCTTGTCGGCCGCTACGCCGCGTTCCGGCCAGCAAGCGGTGCTGGCCCACGATCTGCTGGCGCTGATGGATGCGCTGGCGATTCCGCAGGCGCTGCTGGCGGGCTACGACTGGGGTGGCCGTGCCGCCTGTATCGTCGCCGCTTTGTGGCCACAGCGCGTACGCGGCCTGGTGTCCGTGGGCGGCTATAACATCCAGGATATTGCCGGCAACGCCAGGCCGCAGTCGCCGGAAAATGAATTGCGCTATTGGTACCAGTACTATTTCCATGGCGAGCGCGGACGGGCAGGGCTGGCGCAAAACCGTTACGAATTCTGCAAGCTGCTGTGGCGGCTGTGGTCGCCCAACTGGCAGTTTGATGAAGAGACTTACCGGCGCAGCGCCAGTGCTTTCGATAATCCCGATTTTGTTGAGGTGGTGATTCAGTCTTACCGCCATCGCTACGGGCTGGCGCCTGGCGATCCGGCCGTCGAGCCTACCGAACTTCTGCTGGCCGCGCAGCCGACGATCGGCGTGCCGGCCATTGCGCTGGATGGCGGCGGCGACGGCGTCAGCTTGAGCGGCGGTTCGGAACAGCATGCGCGCTTTTTTAGCGGACCTTATCAGCGCCGAGTGATTCCGCTTGTCGGGCACAACCTGCCGCAGGAGGCGCCCGCCGATTTCGCGGCGGCGATCCTGGCGTTGAGCTGAGCGGCAGGCTGCGCCGCGACTAGCGCGGTTCCGCTTCGATCTTCCCCAGCAGCCATTGCAAGCCCGCCAGGTGCTGCTGGTCGTGGCTGCATAGATAGTGCACCAGGCTGCGCAGCGTCAGGGCGCCGTAGCCTTCGAACTCCGCCTGGCGATCGTATTGTTCCGGCGCCAGGCCGGCGATGAGGGCGACGGTCTTGGCGCGCGCGGCGCGGAACGAGGCGAAGACTTCAGCCGCATCCGCGCTGGCGTAATTGCGCTCGCTGGCAAGGATGTCGCTGTCGATCGATGGCAGCAGCGGCTTGTGTTCGGCCAGGGTGCGCTGGAAGCGCTGATGATAGCCGTCGATCTCGATATCGCGCACATGGCAGATCTGCTCGATGGCGCTGAACGGCTCGCTCGGCACGCCTTCCCAGGAGGCGGGTTTCCAGTTGACGTAATGGTGCGGGATGGCGGCGTAATGCTGTTCCAGCTGCAGCGGAAAGGCCGTCAGTGTGTTCAGGGTGATCGGATTCATGGCAGGATGATCGGGGGCGTTGGTTGCAATCGGGTAATTATATGGCAGGCCGCACAATTCGTTGCGCGGCCTGCCGATTGCCTGAATCCATCCGCCAGATTGTTTTCAGGACGTCTTCTTTTTATCGCCCAGGAACGAAGACAACAGGTCCATCGGCAGCGGGAACACCACCGTGGTGTTCTTGTCGGCGCCGATCACCGTCAGCGTTTCCAGGTAGCGCAGCAAGATGGCTTGCGGCTCTTGCGCCAGCACGTGGGCAGCCTGGTAGAGCTTTTCCGAGGCCTGCAGCTCACCCTCGGCATGGATCACCTTGGCGCGCCGCTCGCGTTCCGCTTCGGCCTGGCGGGCGATGGCGCGTATCATCGATTCGGTCAGGTCGACCTGTTTGATTTCGACGTTGGATACCTTGATGCCCCAGGAATCGGTCTGGGCGTCGAGCGCTTGCTGGATATCCAGGTTCAGCCTTTCCCGTTCCGCCAGCATGTCGTCCAGCTGGTGTTTGCCAAGCACCGAGCGCAGCATGGTCTGCGACAGCTGGCTGGTGGCGTTGAAAAAATTGGCGACTTCGACGATCGCCTTGCGCGGATCGACCACGCGGAAATAGACCACCGCGTTGACCCTGACGGAGACGTTATCGCGCGAGATGACATCCTGCGTCGGCACTTCCAGCACCACGGTGCGCAGATCGACCCTGACCAGCTGCTGGATCGCAGGAATCAGCAGCACCAGCCCCGGCCCCCGCACGCCGGAAAAGCGTCCCAGGGTGAAGACCACGCCGCGTTCATATTCGCGGAAGATGTAAATCGATGCGTTCAGCAGGATGAGCGCGACGAAGATTAGCGCTACTAAACCAAACCAGGCGAAATTCCAGGGCATTTTTTGCCTCCTTCCTTATCGAGCATGGCCCGCCGCGGGTCGCCCAAGCTGGCGACAAGCTGGCTTGGGCAGGCATCGGGCAGGACATGCCTTATACAAACAGTATAGGCGACCGCGCCGCACTTAGACATCTCCGCTGGCGCCCGGGTATGCTAAATTGCTGTTTCTTATTGAGAATTTCATAAAACGCGGCAAAACCAACGCTCGTTTTTCGTTGCGCTGGACGCACGCAGCTAACTGGGGTCAGAGTGAATTTTCTGCGCGTTTTTTGCAGAAATTTCACTCTGACCCCAGTTAGCGGGCCACGGAGTGCATGGCTCGTCGTGAGAAAAGCAAAACCATGTAGCGCGCTCTGTCTTTCTCCAAATCCGTCATGTGGGGTCAGAGTCGAGTTTCGCGATAAAGCGCCGCGAAAGTCGACTCTGACCCCACATGACTTTTTCTGCGTGGCGCCACGTTTGTCAACGGCGATGGTTTTACCTCCGGCGAAATCTGGCCAGACATTATTGCTGACTCTTTACCTATGACTCTTTACCTATGACTCATTCGCAAGTGCATTTGAATCACGTCATCATCCATGTCGATGAGCCCACCAGGTCGGCCATCGCGCAATCGGCCTTCCTGAAAAATGCATTTGCGGCGTTTGAGGCAAGTACCATCGCGATTGAGGATGGCGGCGGCTGGAGCGGCCTGTATATCGACGGCGAGCAGACTTACATCGAAATATTCGGCCCATCGCAGAGCGCCGTCGCTGGCGCTGCTGCGGGCATCTGCCTTGGTGTGGACCACGCGGGTGGTCTGGAGAAAGCCTGCGCGATCCTGTCGCAATCGGGACGTGTTTACAGTCCCGATTTGGTGAGGCGTCAGCTCGACGGCCAGGAAATTCCTTGGTTCAGGTATGTTGATTTGATTGATTCGGGCGTCTCTTTTACCTCCAGCATCATGGAATACGACCAGGATTTTTTGTGGCGTAGCCGGCCCGGATTGAACCCCGGACCAGACGGCATCAGCCGCAAGCAATATAACGCCGCGCGTTTCCGGCCGGAGCGCTATCTTAAGAACATCAGTGCAGTGACTTTGGCTCTTGCTCCGGCGGATTTTGCGTTGTTCGGCAGCCAGCTGGCGGCGCTGGGCTATGCGGAAACTTCAACTGGCGAGACCAGGACTTTTTGCGGCCAGGAGGTCACATTCCATCTGCTGCAAAGCACGGCTTCGCTCAAGGGCGTGGTTGCGCTCAGGCTGAACCTGCTGAAGAAGAAGGAAGGCGAGACCATTTACCGTTTTGGTTCTGGCTCAGTATTGCAGTTCGATACCGAGCTCGGCGCAACCTGGCGTTTTGGCCCGGCCTCGGAATAGAGCGGCATTGCCCATGTCCGCTTTGAATCCACACCACGCTAACTGCGAGCAAGAGAAAAATCATGCACATCTATAACGCCATCCCCATCATCCGCATATTTTCGGAATCCAAGGCCAAAGAGTTTTATCTGGATTTTCTTGGCTTCACCCTGGAATGGGAGCACCGCTTCGAGGAAAATTTTCCGCTGTACGCCGAGATCAAGCGCGGCGACCTGACGATACATCTGAGCGAGCATCATGGCGATGCGACGCCGGGTTCGACCATGTTTGTGCCGGTGCAGGATATCGATGCCCTGCAGCGCGAGCTGCTGGCCAAGAACTATACTTATGCCAAGCCGGGCGTTGAAGATACGCCTTGGGGCCGCGACATGGAAGTCGCCGATCCTTTCGGCAACCGGATTCGTTTTAGCGAGCGTTCAAGCGGATAGAAAGACCGGCGTCAGGCCGGCCGCCGGCGGAACCATCCGGCCAGGGACATGCGATCTCGGGTCGCGGGCAGCACTTCGTGCAGCATGTCGGCAGACAGGAACAGCACCAGCCGGCTGCCCAGCGGCGCGATGTCTTCGCTGACTTGTCCGGCCGGATGCAGGCGCAGCGCGCCGCCTTGTTCCGGCAGCCAGTCGTGGTTCAGGTAGATCACCACTGAGACGGTGCGGCTGTCGTCATCGCGGAAGCGGTCCAGGTGCGGATGGTAGGCGGCGCCCGGGGCGTAAAAGGCGAAGTGGCTTTCGTACTCGTCCAGTCCCAGAAACAGGCTGCGGTTTAGCATCACGCGCAAGGTTTCCATGATCAGCAGGTAGCGGTCGCAGGCCGGCGATTGCCCGGCCTTGAGCCAGAGAATCCGGTCGCCGCGGATCTCGCCGCGCACGGCTTGCGCCGCGCCGCGGCCGACGGCGGCAAGATTCAAGGCGCCGACCAGCGCCAGTGCGCGGCATTCCGCAGCCAGTGCCAGGGTCAGGTCTGCCGGCAGGAAAATGTTTTGCTGCGACCAGCCATGCTCGGTCAGGCTGGCGGCCATGAGCTGCAGCAGCGTCTCGTCGAGACGCTCGGGGGATTCTGACAACATCGCTGCAACTCTTCCTGGAAACGTGCATTCGCTACGAATCGTCAATATCCCAGAAACGTTGTTTCAACGATGCCGCCGTGCAGGGGATGGGTCCGTGGGCCCGTAATGCGTGGCTGGCAAATCAGTGTAACACTTGCGCCCGGCAAGCATCAGGCAGAAGGAGGGGCGGGCGGGTGGAAACCTGCTTCAGGTCTCACTCCATTGCCGCATCAGGTTGTGATAGCAGCCGATCAGGCTGCGTCGCGCGGTTTCGTCGGCATTGGTCTGGTTGAGTGTCTGGATCGCGTTATCCATCTCGAACAGCATGCTGCGCTGGCCGTCGTCGCGCACTAGGCTTTGCACCCAGAAAAAGCAGGCAGTGCGCAAGCCACGCGTGATCGGCGTGACCTGGTGCAGGCTGGTGGCTGGATACAGCACCATGTCGCCGGCCTGCAGCTTGACGGCGTGGCTGCCGTAGGTGTCGTTGATCTGCAGTTCGCCGCCGTCGTAGGATTCCGGGTCGGACAGGAACAGCGTGGCGGAAATGTCGGTGCGCAGCTTGCGGCCGCTATGCGGATCGATGCGCACGCTGCCGTCGACATGGGCGCCGAAGGTCATCCCTTCGCTGTAACGGTTGAACATCGGCGGGTAGACGGTATTAGGCAGCGCCGCGCTGATGAAGCGCGGGTGGCGCTCCAATGCCGTCAGGATGATCTGCTGGCATTGCTGCGCCACTTCAGAACGTTCATCGATCTGCTGGTTGAACTTGACAGCCGCTCCCTGGTAGCCGGCGGTGACGCGGCCATCCACCCACGCCGTGCCGGCGTGCTCCAGCAACTGGCGTACGGCTGCCAGCTGCTGGGCGTCAAGTACTTTGGGAATGGCAATCAGCATGAACGTTTCTCTAATTACATACGATAGTCGAACGACAGCATGGCGGTACGGCCGGTGCCTGGCACGGAACGGCCGCCATCTGACTGGATCAACGCATCGTAATACATCTTGTTGGTCAGGTTGAACAGATTCAGGCGGATATCGTATTTCGGTTGCGTATACGCCACCGTGGCATCCCAGCGCGTGTAGCCGCCGGCCTGCACCGTATTGGTCGGGTTGGCGAAGCGTGCCGACATGTAGCTGGCGCCGCCGCCGACTTCCCAGTGCGGCGCAACCTTGTAAGTGGTCCAGCTGGTCAGCGTATTCTTCGGCGTGTTGACCGGGATCTTGCCCAGCGTGCCGTCGAGGCCGGAAGACTGGATCACCTTGGCGTCCAGGTAGGTGTAGCCGAGCGCGACTTGCCAATCCTTGGTGATGTGGCCAATGGCGCCGGCGCGCGCGCCGTTGACTCTTACCGTGCCGTCCAGGACATAGACGCCGGTGCTGACCTGGCTGCGCGCATTTTCCTTCTTGATCTGGAAGATGGCGGCGTTGAGCGACAGCTTGTCGTTCAGCATGTCCCATTTGCCGCCCAGTTCGTAGGAACGGTTCTTTTCCGGATCAAGGTTCTGCTGGCCGGTGGTGCCGGTCAGCTGTTCCAGCGACGGATTGAACGAAGTGCCGTAGGACAGGTAGTAAGACTGCGCCGCGCTTGGCTGCCAGATGCTGCCCAGGCGCACGCTGGTGAAGTTGACGGTTTGCTGGGCCGACGGCAGGGCGGTGTTCTTGGCCGCCGCCGGTGCTGTCTGCGAGTTGAGCGAGTTGGTGATGCTGGCGATGTAACGGTCGAAGCGCAGGCCGCCGACCAGCTTGAACTGATCGGTGAGCGTCGCGGTGTCGTTGAGGTAGGCCGCGACCGTATTGGCGGAGCCGCCGGCGCGGTTGCCGGCCTGGCTGACGACATTGCTGCCGGCCGTGCTGTAGCTCGGGTTGAGCAAGGGCACGCAGTCGTTGTAGCCGGCTACCGTCGACGGCGCATTCAAGGCCACGCCGTTGCAGCTGCCGTTGCGGTAGTAACCCTGGTTGTCATAGCCGTCATGGCCGACCTCAAAACCCGCCAGCAGCTCATGCTTGACGCTGCCGGTGCTAACCTTGGCCGACAGTTCAGTCTGGTTGAAAATCGAATAGTCGCGGATATCGCGGTCATGGCTCTGGCCGCGCACATACAGGCTGCTCAAAGGCAGCGAACTGACCGCTGAAGTCGGCAGCGGCGTGAAACCGGCGGCGGACACCGTGCCGATGGTGTTTGGCGCGGTTTCTACCGCATTGGTGTGTACATAGTTGAACTGCGTCTGGTTGCGCAGCACGATGTCAGGAGTAATCTTGTGGCGGATAGTGCTGTTGAGCGACACCACGTCCTGGTTGGTATGGTCGCTGTTGAGGCCGTAGGCGGTATCGCGGCCGACCGGCGCCGGATGGCCGTTGAGCGGCGGCAGGCCGTAATCGGGCATGTCATGGTTGTGCTGAATCAGGGCCGACAAGGTGATTTCGGTCGGCGTGCCGATGCCGAATACATACGAGCCTGCCAGGCCGAAATCCTGCACGTCGGTCTGGTCACGCGTGGTGGCTTTGCCGCTTTGCGCCATCGCCGACAAGCGGAATGCCGAAGTGTCCGACAAAGGATGGTTGTAATCCGCGGTGGTGCGCACCAGGCCGTTGGTGGTAGCCGATGCCGATACTTCGGCCGAGGCATGCAGGTTGGCTTTCTTGGTCACCTGGTTGATCACGCCGCCGGTGGAGCCGCGGCCGAACAGCATCGAGGACGGGCCCATCAGCACTTCGACTTCATCGGTGGCGAAGGTGTCGCGGTAGTACTGGCCGCGGTCACGGAATCCATCCAGATAAATATCTGTGCGGGCCGAAAAGCCGTTCAGGTTGATGTTATTGCCGATCTGGCCGCCTTCCGCGCCGCCCAGCGTGATGCCGGCGACGTTGCGCAGGGCATCGGCCAGCGAACTCGCACCTTGCGATTGCATCAGCGCCTTGTTCACGACCACCACTGATTGCGGTACGTCATGCAGGTCGGCCGGCAGTTTGGTGAGGGAGGTGCCGTTGGCGTTGAAATCGCCGCGGCTGCCTTCGACCACGACTTCCTGCAGCACTGCAGGGCTGGCGTCTGTTTTAGGGCTTGCGGCTTGTTGCGCGTAGGAGGACAGGGGAGCGGCGAACACTGCGACCAGGGCAGCGGCAATCGGGTTGAGGCGGTTCATTTTTATAGTTAGCAAAAGTTAGTCTGGCCGGCTTGCGCGGCGAGCGGAATTTTTGGCTGGCTAGTACGGCGAATGATCCCGTTTGGCTGGCTGATGGCATTGCTTGTAAATGAGAGTGATGATGTAATCGATTCTTATTTAGCTTAATTGGCGGGCCAATTATAGATGAGGAGTTTTGTTGCGGCTATAGCGAGGAATTGTAAAAACGCGTAAAAAACAACATCTTGTCAGAAAGATTATTGATTTCTTGGCGACTCTCTCAAATGCGCAATTGTTGATTTTTGATCAAATATTATTTTGCCAATGAGATTTTTCCGCAACCGCCGGACTGTGATTGATGCCAGCTTAGCGTTCCTCCAGCAGAAAATTGCGCGAGGTTGGCGGCAGCTCGCCGTTGGCGGCTCCGGTTTCATCCTTCAACCTGATGCCGGAAAGCTGCCGCTGGCGTGCTTGCGTCAGCAGGTAGTGCAGCTTGAACGCCGCTTCTTCATACGACAGGCCGGCGGGCCGCACATTGGAAATGCAATTGCGGCTTTCGTCGGTCAGGCCGATGCGCGGCGCCCAGGTCAGGTACAGCCCCATGCTGTCGGGCGAACTCAGGCCCGGGCGTTCGCCGATCAGGATCACCACCAGCTTGGCGTTGAATAGCTCGCCGACTTCATCGCCCACCGCAACCCGTCCCTGGCGCACGATGGCGATCGGCGCCAGCGTCCAATTCTCCGGCGCCAGCTTGCGCATCAAGGCTTCCAGGAAAGGCTGGGCATTCTGTTCGATGGCCAGCGCCGACAGGCCGTCGGCAATCACGATGGCGAGATCGTAGCTGGCCGCCGGCTGATGGCTTTGCTGCAGTTCCTGCAGGATAGTGCGGGAAGCGGCGTCCAGCCGCCGCCCGAGGTCCGGGCGCTGCAGGTAGGTGTCGCGGTTTCCCGCCGCACTCGATAGCGTGACGCAATGCGTGCCGCCGGCAAAGGAATCGCCCAAACGGCCGCTCAGCGCCTTGGCGTCCAGCGCCAGATGTACGGCATCGCGCGCCTGCGCGTGCGCCAGCTGGAATTCCAGCTGGGCCGAGGTCGGCAGGCTGACGCCGCTGCGGCCCAAGGCAATGCGGGCCGCGGTGAATTTGCGTAACGCCTGCCAGGGATTGTTGACGACGGTGGCATCCGGTTTGCTCATGCAGGCGTCCTCAGGATAAGCGCAGCAGCGCTTGTTTGAATATCGACGGCAAGGCTGTGCCCAGCTTGACCTGTTCGCCTTCGCTGAAAATCTGCATGTGCTTCAGCCACGCTTCGAATTCAGGCGCTGGCTTCGATCCCAGCAGGCGCCGCACATACAGAGCATCGTGGAAGGAGGTGGTCTGGTAGTTGAGCATGATGTCGTCCGAGCCCGGAATCCCCATGACGAAGGTGCAGCCGGCGGTGCCCAGCAGGGTCAGCAGCACGTCCATGTCGTTCTGGTCGGCTTCGGCGTGGTTGGTGTAGCAGACATCGCAGCCCATCGGCAGACCCAGCAGCTTGGCGCAGAAATGATCCTCCAGCCCGGCGCGGATGATTTGCTTGCCGTCGTAGAGGTATTCGGGGCCGATGAAGCCGACCACCGAATTCACCAGCAGCGGCTGGAATTTGCGCGCCACGGCATAGGCGCGCGCTTCGCAGGTCTGCTGGTCGATGCCGTGGTGGGCGTTGGCCGACAGCGCGCTGCCTTGGCCGGTTTCGAAGTACATGACATTGTCGCCGACCGTGCCGCGCTGTAGCGAGAGGGCGGCGTCGCGCGCTTCCGCCAGCAACGCCAGATCGATGCCGAAGCTGAGGTTGGCGGCCTCGGTGCCGGCAATCGACTGGAACACCAGGTCCACCGGCGCGCCACGGTTGATGGCTTCTATGGTGTTGGTGACATGGGTCAGTACGCAGGACTGGGTCGGAATCTGGTAGCGCTCGATGATATCGTTCAGCATGCTGACGATCTTGATCACCTGCGGCACATTGTCGGTAGCAGGATTGATGCCGATCACCGCATCGCCGCTGCCATACAACAGGCCGTCGAGGATGCTGGCGGCGATGCCGCTGGCGTCGTCGGTCGGGTGGTTCGGCTGCAGGCGGGTCGACAGGCTGCCGGCCAGGCCGATGGTATTGCGGAAGCGGGTCACCGCCCGGCATTTTTTTGCGGCCAGGATCAGGTCCTGCACCCGCATGATCTTGGCCACGGCGGCCGCCATTTCCGGTGTGATGCCGGGCGCCACGGTAGTCAGCACGTGTTCATCGACGGCATCGCTCAGCAGCCAGTTGCGGAAGTCGCCCACCGTCAGATGCGCGATGGGGGCAAAGGCTAAGGTATCGTGATCGTCGACGATCAGGCGGCTGATTTCATCCTGTTCATAAGGAACCAGTAAATTGCTGAGGAAGATGCTGAGCGGCAGCGCAGCCAGGGTCATCTGCGCCGCCACCCGTTCCTCTGCGCTGGCGGCGGCCAGGCCAGCCAGGCAGTCGCCGGAACGTAGCGGCGTGGCCTTGGCCATCAAGTCTTTCAGGTCGCGGAAGACATAGCTCCTGGCGCCCACCATGTGACTGAACGGATGCTTGCTGCTGCTCACTGATGCGGTCCTCCATGCAGTTGTCGGATTGGCTTAAGCCACAGCGCTCTGCTCAAGTGTACGACTATTCTTGGTCAACAGGAAAACCACATAGCCGCAGGCGAGGAAAGCCGCGAACACGCCGAAGATCAGCAGGTTGTAGTAAATCATGGTGGCCATGCAGACGCAGGCGCCGGCCAGCGCAAACGCCGGGAACCATGGATACAGCGGCGCACGGAATGGCCGCAGCATGTCGGGCGCGCTGCGGCGCAGGCGGAACAGGCTGAGCATGCTGACGATGTACATGGTGATGGCGCCGAAGACCGACATGGTGACGATGTTGGCCGTCAGGGTCTGGCCACCGAGCGTGATCAGTTCATCGCTGTAGATGGCGGCGATGCCGATCGCGCCGCCGGCCAGGATGGCCCGGTGCGGCGTGTTGAAGCGCGCATGGATCTTGGCGAAATAGCCCGGCAGATAGCCGTCCCGCGCCAGCGCGAAAATCTGCCGGGAATAGCCGAGGATGATGCCGTGGAAGGAAGCGATCAGGCCGAACAGCCCCAGCCACACCAGCATGTGCAGCCAGTTGCTGTGCTCGCCGACAATCAGCTTCATGGCTTGCGGCAGCGGATCGT
Source organism: Collimonas pratensis (assembly GCF_001584185.1). Taxonomy (GTDB): domain Bacteria; phylum Pseudomonadota; class Gammaproteobacteria; order Burkholderiales; family Burkholderiaceae_D; genus Collimonas; species Collimonas pratensis. The sequence goes on from NZ_CP013234.1 coordinate 2,179,323, forward strand.
TGATGTTGGCCAGCTTGGTCCAGTCGCCGGCGCCGCCGGCAAACACCATGACCCCGATCGCCAGCAGCACCAGCGTGATGATGCCGGTGATATAGGCGATCGGGATGGAGCGCTGTGGATCCTTGGCTTCCTCGGCCGCCATCGCCACCCCTTCGATCGCCAGGAAAAACCAGATGGCGAACGGGATAGCGGCAAACATGCCGGGAATCGAGGCCAGGCTGAAATGGTCTTGGCCGGACCAGCCGCCCTTGACGAAATGCGCAATCGAAAAACCGGGCGAAACCACGCCCATGAACACCAGCAGCTCGAAAATCGCCAGCAGGGTGACGCACAGCTCAAACATGGCAGCGATCTGCACGCCGACGATATTCAGCGTCATGAATACCAGATAGGCGCCGACTGCGGCGGTTTTCGGGTCGAGTGCGGGAAACTGCACGTTCAGATAGGCGCCGATCGCCAGCGCAATCGCCGGCGGCGCAAATACGAATTCGATCAGGGTGGCGGCGCCGGCAATATAGCCGCCCAGCGGCCCGAAGGCTTTTTTGCTGTAGGCGAACGGACCGCCGGCATGCGGGATCGAGGTGGTCAGTTCGGTGAAGCTGAAGATGAAGGCGGTATACATGGCGGCGATGAACAGCGCCGTCACGGTAAACCCCAGCGTACCGGCCGAGGCCCAGCCATAACTCCAGCCGAAATATTCGCCCGATATCACCAGGCCGACCGCAATCCCCCATAGCTGTATGGTGCCGAGGGTCTGTTTCAGGGCCGGTGCGCCGGTTTTTGCGTTCATGACTTTTCTCCACGATGGTTTCAGCTGCACGAAAATCCAAACAAACTCTGTTGCCCGATCACAGCGCGTTGCCGCGCCACTTTGGTTCGCCGGTGAAAGAAAGCGGTGCAGCAGCGGGCGCGACGCTAGCGCGAGCCCGATCTTGAATGCTGAAAAGCAAATTGCGTGCCCTTGTGGTGCACAATGCATTGCCGCTCACTAAGAAAGCCAGCTGACAAGATGCGCACGAAACTGATTTCAAGAAAACGCGCGACGCGAAAGATTGGTAAATTAGTGGAATATGTGGGAGGGTATAGGCAAGCAGCGCAATCGATTGTGCTCTTCGCGTCCAAATTGCAGCTGCGGACGACAAGCAACAGATAACCATCTCGGGAACTCTATTCATGCAAAACAAGATAATCACGCTGGCCTTGCAGGGCGGCGGTTCACACGGCGCATTTACCTGGGGCGCCCTGGACCGTCTGCTGGAAGAGCCGCGCATCGATATCGAAGGTATCAGCGGCGCCAGCGCCGGCGCCATGAATGCAGTGGTGATGAGCTACGGCTTGGCGATTGGCGGGCGCGACGGTGCGCGCCAGGCGTTGGCGGACTTTTGGGACAGCGTCAGCACCCGCGACCTGTACAGCTTCATGCGGCCGGACGCCTTGAGCGAAGCAGGCATCGCTTCGCAGGCGACTTCCTCGGCCTTGCTCAAGCATATGTTTTCCGTGACTCGCATGTTCTCGCCATACCAGCTCAATCCCTTCGATCTGAATCCGTTGCGCGACATCCTCGGCAAGCAGGTCGATTTCGACAGGCTGCGGGCGGAAGGCAAGATCAAGCTGTTCATCGCCGCCACCCAAGTCAGCACCGGCCGCCTGCGCATCTTCCGCAATGAGGACCTGACACAAGACGCCTTACTGGCCTCGGCCTGCCTGCCATCGATGCACCACGCGGTCGAGATCGACGGCGAAGCCTATTGGGATGGCGGCCTCACTGCCAACCCGCCGATTTTTCCGTTGCTGCATCTGTGTAACTCGCCGGACGTGCTGGCGGTGCTGCTGCATCCGTTCCGGCGACCGCTGACGCCCACCAGCACCGACGAGATCGGCCAGCGCCTGAGCGAAATCAGTTTCAGCTCGACCTTTTTTACCGAATTGGGCGGGCTGGCGCTGGCCAAGCGCGAAACCCAGGCCGATCCAGAGGCGCGCGGCAAAATGCATGATCGTTTGATGGAACTGCAGATTCACGTGATCGATTCCGATGCCCTGATGAGCCAGCTGAGCGTGGCCAGCAAGCTCAACACCAAAGCTTCGTTCATCCACGCTTTGCGCGATGCCGGACGCGCGCGCGCGGAGCACTGGTTGCAGGAAGAGTTTGCCGGCGGCGAACTGAAATCCAATTTCGATCTTGGCCAATTCCTGGCATAACACCGGTCCCACCATGCAACCCATACAAGTCCCATGCCGATGAAATTATCCCGTTCCGAGTTCATTCCTTTGCGCGGCTTGCGCTATCACGTACGCCACTGGGGTCGCGCCGGCGCCCCCAAGATTTTCATGATGCATGGCTGGATGGACGTTTCCGCCTCGTTCCAGTTCGTGGTCGATTGCCTGCAGCGCGACTGGCATGTGATCGCGCCGGACTGGCGCGGTTTCGGCCTGACAGAAGGGCCGCCGGTGGACAGTTACTGGTTTCCCGATTACCTGGCCGACCTCGATGCCATCCTGCAGCACTATGCCGGCGATGAAGCGGTCAACCTGCTTGGCCACAGCATGGGCGGCTATGCGGTCGGCCTGTATGCGGGCACGCGGCCGCAGCGGATCAAGGCGTTGATCAACCTGGAAGGGTTCGGCGGCGCGCATCTGGCGGCGGACCAGGCGCCCGTGCGCTACGCCAAATGGCTGGATCAACTGATCGAATCGGCGGCCTTGCAAAGCTATCCGGATGCGGCGGCGGTGGCGGCGCGCCTGCAGAAAACCAATCCGCGCCTGAGTGATAGCCGCGCAGCCTTCCTGGCACAGCACTGGGCGCGCCAGAATGACCTGGGACGCTGGGAAATCCTGGCCGATCCGGCGCACAAGATCATCAACCCGGTCTTGCCGCGGGTCGAGGAAATGCTGGCCTGCTGGCGCAGCACGACGGCGCCGGTGCTGTGCGTCGAGGCGGCGGAAACCAATATGTGGCAATGGATGGGCGGCCAGGAAACCATGCGCGCAGAAGTCGACCGCCGCATCGCCTGCCTGCCGCATGCCAGGATGGCCTTCATTGCCGAAGCCGGCCACATGCTGCACCACGACCAGCCGCAGGCGCTGACGCAGCTGATCGAGGATTTCCTGCTGGAGCAGGGCGTGGCCTGAGGACGCTGCGGCGCGGGGGAAATGTGCGTTTGCAGCATAGGGCAGCCAAGAGGCGTACAATCTGGCTATGACGCCGCTGTTCGGCGGCTGGCGGGTCTTCCCCGGCACTTCCCCTGTAGGACTAATGATGTTGAATGCTGATCTTCATTGCCACTCCAATGTTTCCGACGGTACGCTGACGCCGATGGCGGTGGCGGCGCGCGCCAAGGAAAACGGCGTGGACCTGTGGGCGCTGACCGATCACGACGAAATCGACGGCATCGCCGAAGCACGGGCGGCAGCGGCGGCGCTCGACCTGTCGTATGTCGCCGGCGTAGAAATTTCGATTACCTGGGCCAACCAGACCATACACATCGTCGGCTTGCAAATCGACGAAACCGACCCGCAGCTGGTGCAGGGCCTGGCGACGACGCGCGGCGGCCGCGAGCGGCGCGCGCATGAAATGGCGGCGCAGCTGGCGACGGTGGGGATTCCCGATGCCTTCGAAGGCGCCTTGAAGCATGTCGGCAATCCCGACCTGATCTCGCGCACCCATTTCGCCCGCTACCTGGTGGAGATCGGCCGTTGCGCCGACACCAGCGAAGTATTCCGTAATTTCCTCACTGAAGGCCATCCCGGTTATGTGCCGCACCGCTGGGCCTCGCTGGCGCAAGCGGTGCAATGGATACACGGCGCCGGCGGCGTCGCCGTGGTGGCCCATCCGGGGCGCTACAAGCTGAGCGACCTGGCCTTCGACGCCTTCTTCAGCGAATTCAAACAGCTGGGAGGCGCCGCCATCGAAGTCATGACCGGCAGCCACACGCCGGATCAGTATGACTATTACGCCAAGCTTGCCACGCGCTATGGTTTCCTGGCGTCACGCGGTTCCGATTTCCATAGCCCGGCGGAATCGCGCATCGACCTCGGCGCCTTGCCGCCCCTGCCTGATAGCGTTACCCCGGTCTGGCATAACTGGTAACGCCTAGTGTCGTGTCATGCCTCATCTGTCGACATCTCACTTGTCCTTGGCGCGTATCGCGTCGTTGCGCCTCGTCGCCATAGCCCCGCTATGTCTCCTCGGCACGCCTAGCGCTACACGCCAAGGCCGGCGCGATATACCGACAGATGAGGCATGACACGGCACCTGGCGACCGCAAACCGGCATGGCTGCTGCGTCGCAGCATAGTTACTGCCTTTGCATGTCTATGATTCTGTACTACCCTGAAAGAGAGTCCTGCGCGGCGTGTGTGTGACGTTTCTGCGCCGGCCTGGCGTCGTCGCAGCCGTCGCTGCGGTGTAGCCGCTTGTTATCGCTTTCAGGAGGTCATCATGGAACTTCACATGCATTCGCATCACATGGAGCATCGCCTGCCGGACTGGCCGGCAGCGGCAGTCTCCGGTTTTGCCGCCGGTGCGGTCGTGATGGTGCTGGAACTGCTCTGGTCTTCTATATTCACCGACACCAGTCCCTGGGCGACATCGCACATGATTGCCGCCATCGTGATGGGACCGGATACGCTGCAATCAACCACCTTCAGCGTCGGCATCGTCGCCGTTGCGCTGGCCACCCATTACGTGCTCGGGATTGTGCTGGCGGTGATCCTGGCTGCCATCATCGCGCCTTTCCATTTTGACTCCAGCATCGGCATGGTATTGCTGACCGGCGCCGTGTTCGGCCTGGTGGTCTATCTGTTCAATTTTTACGGCATGGTCCGCTTCTTCTCGTGGTTTGCCGATATGCGCGGCTGGGCAACGCTGGCCGCCCACCTGGTATTCGGCATGTCGGCCGCGATCATCTACTGGAAGCTGGAACGGCCTTTGGGACAATAGCGGTGCGCGCTGGGTTGTCTGCTTAACCATCATTTGCCGTGAGTGGCGACGGATCAGGAGAACATTCCTGATCCGTTCGCGTACTCATATGCATAAAAATGGCAAGGGGCCTGAGCACAGAGCGTGCTCAGACTATCGTTGTAAGCATTCAGAGAGTACTTCATTGCATTTGCATCACTTCCGCGGCGCGTTCCGCAGGAAAGAGGATAGCTATGGCCATGGCAGTCGCACTCATCCTGATCGTTGTCGCTTCGGTGCTGTTTCATTTTTTCAGCCCGTGGTGGGCCACCCCGCTGGCCTCCAACTGGCGGCAAATGGACGATACGCTGACCATCACCCTGATCATCACCGGCATCTTCTTCGTCGTCATCAACCTGTTCATCGTGTACACGCTGCTGCGCTTTCGCCACCGCGAAGGGCGGCAGGCAGCCTATAAGCCGGAGAATCGCAAGCTGGAACGCTGGCTGATCATCGCCACCAGCGTCGCCATCATGGGCTTGCTGGCGCCGGGGCTGTTCGTGTATGCCGCCTACGTCACCGTGCCGGCGAACGCGCGCGATGTCGAAGTGATCGGCCAGCAGTGGCAATGGCGCTTCCGCTATCCCGGCCCCAGCGGCAAGCTTGGCCGCTCCAGCGTGGCGCTGATCAGCGCCGCCAATCCCTTCGGACTGGATCCAGCCGATCCGGCCGGCCAGGACAATATCCTGATCAACAACAACGAACTGCATCTACAGGTCGACCAGCCGGTGCGCATGCTGCTGCGCTCGCTCGATGTGCTGCACGATTTCTACGCACCGCCGTTCCGCGCCCGCATGAACATGGTGCCTGGCATGATCACTTCATTCTGGTTCACGCCGAACAAGATCGGCCGTTATGAAGTCTTGTGCGCGCAGCTGTGCGGCGTCGGCCACGCCGGCATGCGCGGCTATGTGGTGGTGGAAGACGCTGCCAGCTACCAGAAGTGGCTGAAGGCGCAGCCGACCTTTGCCCAGAGCATGGCGCCGCCGCCGGCGCCAACCGTGGCTGTCGCTGCCGGCGCCGCGGTAGCAGCGGCCGGCGATGTGCTGGCGCTGCAGGGCAAGGCGCTGTCTGAATCCAAGGCTTGCGTGGCCTGCCATACGGTAGACGGCACGCCGCGCGTCGGCCCCACCTGGAAAGGCTTGTATGGCAAAACCGAAACCATGGAAAACGGCGCTACCGCACTGGTCGACGAGGCTTATCTGAAGGCGTTCATCCGCGATCCGCAGGCGCGCGTGGTGAAAGGCTTTGCGCCGATGATGCCGAAGATCGAGATGAACGACGCTGAGCTGGCGGCCCTGGTGGCTTATATCAAATCGATAGGCGCGCCGCCGCCAGCCGCACCGAAACCGCAAGCGCAACAATAAACGTCATTCGCACAACAAGGACAGCCATGGCCTACACTGACGACCGCACGCATCAAGACCTGCACCACGACCATTTGCCGCAAGGCTTCTTCCGCAAATACGTCTGGAGCCAGGATCACAAGGTGATTGCGATCCAGTACGCCAGCGTCGCCATCCTGGCCGGACTGGTGGGGGTCGGGCTGTCCAACCTGATGCGGCTGCAGCTGGGCTTTCCCGGCAAGTTCGCCTTCATCGATGCACCGCACTATTACCAGTTCATGACCATGCACGGCATGATCATGGTGATCTACCTGCTGACCGCGCTGTTCCTGGGCGGCTTCGGCAACTACCTGATCCCGCTGATGGTGGGCGCGCGCGACATGGTGTTCCCTTATCTGAACATGCTGAGTTTCTGGGTCTACCTGGTGTCGGTGATCGTGCTGATGGCCAGTTTCTTCGTGCCGGGCGGGCCTACCGGCGCCGGCTGGACGCTATACCCGCCGCAGGCGATCCTGCCAGGCACGCCGGGCTATGAGTGGGGCATCATCCTGATGCTGGTGTCGCTGCTGATCTTCATCGTCGCCGCCACCATGGGCGGCCTGAACTATGTCACCACGGTGCTGCAGGCGCGCACTGAGGGCATGACCCTGCTGCGCATGCCGCTGACGGTGTGGGGTATTTTCGTCGCCACCATCCTGGCCTTGCTGGCATTTCCGGCGCTGTTCGTGAGCGGCGTCATGATGCTGCTGGATCGCACGCTGGGCACCAGTTTTTTCATGCCGGCACTGGTGTCGATGGGGCAGGTCAGCAATTACAAGGGCGGCAGCCCCTTGCTGTTCCAGCACCTGTTCTGGTTTTTCGGCCATCCCGAGGTGTACATCGTGGCCTTGCCAGCATTCGGCATCGTTTCCGACCTGATCAGCGTGCATGCGCGCAAGAGCATCTTCGGCTACCGCACCATGGTCTGGGCGATCCTGGCGATCGGCGTGCTCAGCGTGGTGGTGTGGGCGCACCACATGTTCGTCAGCGGCATGAATCCGTATTTCGGTTTCTTCTTTGCCACCACCACCCTGATCATTGCCGTGCCTACCGCCATCAAGGTGTACAACTGGGTGCTGACGCTATGGAATGGCGATATTCATCTGTCGATACCGATGCTGTTCGCGCTGGCTTTCGTCAGCACTTTCCTGATCGGCGGCCTGACCGGCCTGTTCCTCGGCAATGTCAGCGTCGATATTCCACTCTCCAATACCTATTTCGTGGTGGCGCATTTCCATATGGTGATGGGAGTGTCACCGCTGCTGGTGATTTTTGGCGCCATCTATCACTGGTATCCCAAAATTACCGGCCGCATGCTGCACGATGGGCTGGGCAAGCTGCATTTCTGGGTCACCTTCCTCGGCACTTATGCGATCTTCTTTCCCATGCACTACCTCGGCATTCTCGGCATGCCGCGCCGCTACTATGCTTTCGAGGGATATAAATTCATTCCTGACTCGGCGCAGACCATGAACGCTTTCATCACCGTGATCGCGCTGTTCGTGGCGACGGTGCAACTGACCTTCATTTTCAATATGGTGTGGAGCGTTTTTTACGGCAAGCGTGCCGGCCCCAATCCGTGGCGCGCGGCGTCGCTGGAATGGCAGACGCCGGAAACGCCGCCCACCCATGGCAACTGGGGGCCGCATCTGCCGGTGGTGTATCGCGGCGCTTACACGTATAGCGTGCCGGGAGCGAAAGAGGATTTCATCGCCCAGAATGCGCCGCCGGTGCCCGGCGATGCAGAGTCGCGCCTGCCGCGCGATAAGGAGGCTCTCGCATGAACCAGGCTGCCATCTTGAAAAGCGCGGGCGGCGGCTACGGCAAGCCCGCCGCGGACAATACGCTGGAACGTCGCTACGCCGCCATCAGCGTTGCCCTGTGGCTGTTCATGGCGGTCGCCAGCGCCTTGTTCCTGCTGTTCATCGCCGCCTACATCATGCGCATGGACGGCGCCGACTGGTCGCCGCTGGCGATGCCTTGGCAGCTCTGGCTGAGCAGCGCGATACTGGTGTTCGCCAGCGTGCTGTTGCAATTTGCAGTGGCTGCCGCCGGCAGCCACCAGATGGAGCGCGCCCGCAGCCTGCTGTTGCTGGCGGGCACCGGCAGCATCGCCTTCCTCGGCGCCCAGCTGTGGGGCTGGCAGGCGCTGCAGGCGATCCACGTGACGGCCAGCGGCAATCCGGCCGGCAGCTTCTTTTATCTGCTGACAGCCATGCACGCCTTGCATGTGGCCGGCGGCCTGGTCGGCTGGGGCATGGCGGCGGCTGGTCCCTGGCGCCGGGAGCCGCGCCGTCTGGCCTGGCGTATCCGCCTGTGCGCGCGTTACTGGCACTTCTTGCTGGCGGTCTGGCTGCTGCTGTTTGCCGCATTGGGCTGGCTGACGCCGGACTTTGTGCGCATGGTGTGCGGCACTCGTTGAAGGGGAGTATATGAACAGCGTAACCTCGCCGGCTAGCACGGCAGAACCACCCGGCCGCTGGCGCCAGTTGGTGGCGGACTGGTCGTCGGACCAGCGCGCCTTCCAGGTCTCCTGGGGCAAGGCGATGATGTGGATCTTCCTGCTGTCCGACACCTTCATCTTCAGCTGCTTCCTGACTGGCTACATGACGGTGCGGATCGCCAGCACCACTCCCTGGCCCAATCCGAGCCTGGTGTTCAGCCTCAAGATCGGCGGCGCCGAAGTGCCCTTGCTGCTGATCGCCATCATGACCTTCGTCCTCATCAGCAGCAGCGGCACCATGGCGATGGCGGTCAATTTCGCCTATCGCCGCGAGCGCGTGAAGGCGGCGCTCCTGATGTTTGCCACGGCCGGCTTTGGCGTCTGTTTCGTCAGCATGCAAGTGTTCGAATGGAGCAAGCTGATCTTGCAGGAGGGCGTGCGTCCCTGGGGCAACCCGATGGGCGCGCCGCAGTTCGGTTCGACTTTTTTCATGATTACCGGCTTCCACGGCTTGCACGTGAGCGCCGGGGTAATCTACCTGATCACGGTCGCGGTGCGTTTGCTGAAAGGCCGTTATGACGGTCCCGGCGGCACGGGCGGCAACTACCAGATCGTTGAGATCGCCGGCTTGTACTGGCACTTCGTCGACCTGGTCTGGGTTTTCATTTTTGCCTTGTTTTATCTCTGGTAGGTGCGCTCATGACTTCCACCACAGGACAACAACATCCGATCAGCCTCTACCTGAAGATATGGGGGCTGCTGTTCGTGCTCAGCACGCTGTCTTACCTGGTCGACTATTTCAACTTCCACGGCTACCTGCGCTGGACCCTGATCATTGTCCTGATGCTGATGAAGGCCGGCCTGATCGTCGCCTTCTTCATGCACATGGCCTGGGAACGGCTGGCGCTGGTGTTCGCCATCCTGTTGCCGCCGCTGTGCCTGCTGGTGCTGGTGGGATTGATGGCGACCGAAGCCGACTACACCTTCCTCACCAGGCTGCTGTTCTTCCGTTGACCGCCGGCGCTACAGCTTGAGGTACCATCGCCGTTTATCCATCGCATAGACAATCAGCCACCAGAGGGCGACAAAAGCCACGGCAAACGCCAGCGATGCAATATGCGGTCCGGCCAGCGGCGTGATCCAGCCGGCGAACCCGCGCTGGTAAAGCGCTTCCTGCCAGCCCAGGCCGGGCAGCAGGATCTGCATCAGCTCAGAACCCGCGTAAGCGGCAATCGCATTGACACCGAAACGGCGCCCCACCGCCGGCCAGCCGCGCCGGTCGATCAGCCAGTGGAACAGTAGCGTCGCCAACGCAGCCCAGCCGCCACACCACAGCGCGAACGACGACGTCCACAGATTCTTGTTGAGCGGCAGCGCCAGCGACCACACTGCGCTCAGCGCGATGGCGGCCATGGCGCCGGTGAGCAGCGGTTTGAGTTTGTCTTCACGCAGCCAGCGGCCGGCGCACAGGCCGAGCAGGCAAGTGGCCAGCGACGGCAGGGTGGCGAGCAAGCCTTCCGGATCATGGCCGCGGCCGCTGAGTGGGTCGATCTGATACACCAGCGGACCGAAGATGGCGCTGTCGCTGCGGCTGGCCAGGTTGACCCAAGGCTCCAGCGAGCCGCCCAGCGCCAGCGAGCCCCAGTAACCCAGCAGGATGGCGACAATCGCAGCCCACTGCGTACGCGGCCGGGTATGGATCGCAAACAATGCGGTAGCGGCAAAGCATAGCCCGATCCGTTGCAGCACCCCCGGCGCACGCAGGTGCACGCCCGGCATGATCAGCCAGGCCAGGACATTGATCGCCAGCCCCAGCGCCACGATGCGCAGGGCTCGCAGCAGCGCTGCCCGTGTCAATGCCGCCCGCTGGCCGACTTGCGCGGCGCGAGGTTCGATGCCGAGGGCGCAGGAGAGGCCGACCAGGAACAGGAAAAACGGAAATACCAGGTCGGTCGGGGTGCAACCGTGCCAGGCCGAATGCTCGAGTGGTGCGTAGACGTGGCCCCAGTCGCCCGGGTCGTTCACCAGCAGCATCGCCGCCACGGTGCAGCCGCGCAATGCGTCGACCGACGCCAGGCGGCGCGTCATGGATGGACGGTATGTTGCATGACGGGGCGTGGCGATGAACAGTGCATAAGGTCTCCAATAATTTCTTTCTGGCAAAGATAGCAGAATTCCGGGCATGTCCATGCTGCCGGATCGTCTATGACGGCGAAACGGCATCTGTGTTATTTTATTGGCATTGAAATATTGCAGGTAGCCAGACTTGAAGCCGATCCTATTCACCTTCCGCCGCTGTCCCTATGCCATCCGCGCCCGTCTTGCCGTCAAGGTCAGCGGCGTCGAGGTCGAGATGCATGAAGTCAGCCTGAGGAACAAGCCGCAAGCCATGCTGGATCTGTCGCCCAAGGGGACGGTGCCGGTACTGGCATTGGCGGACGGCGCCGTGCTCGAGCAAAGCCTGGACATCATGCAATGGGCGCTGGCGCATAGCGATCCGGAACAATGGCTGAGCACGGATCCCGACACGATGCGGCAGGCGCAGGAACTGATCGCGCAGAACGATGGCGTCTTCAAGGGTTTCCTGGACCGCTACAAATACCCGGAGCGCTTCCCGGAATATCCTGCTACCCACTACCGTGCGCAGGGGGAAGCTGTCCTGGCGCAGCTGGATGGACATATCGCCGCCCGCGGTTTCCTCAACGGGAACAAGAGGAGCCTGGCCGACATGGCGATTTTCCCGTTCGTGCGGCAATTCGTGGCGGTCGATGCCGAGTGGTTTTATGCCAGCCGCTACCAGAGCCTGGCCGGCTGGCTGGACGGCTTGCTGGCATCGCCGCTATTCGAATCCGTGATGCAAAAGTGATTGCTGTGTCGCCCGCGGCCGCTAAGCCAGCAAGCCCCAGGCAATCAGGCCCGACAGCAGCAGGAATGGAAACGAATACAGATGGAAGCGCAGCCACAGATGGCGCTCCGGCGCCATGCGCAGGGCGATGATGTTGGCCATCGAGCCGATCGCCAGGCCGAAGCCGCCGGCGTTGACGCCGTAGGCAATCACCTTGTAGGCGTCGGAATAATTGACCAGCAAGATGGTCGCCGGCACATTGCTGATCAGCTGCGAGCCGAGCAGGGCGGACAGGAACAGTTCCAGTCGCGAGAAATGCGGGATGGCCGCGACCCAGCCCTGGATGACATCGAGCTGCGTCAGCAAACGGATGTCGATGAACATCAGGATGAAGACCAGGATCAGGCTCCAGTCGACCTTGGCGATCAGCTCGCGGCAAAACAGCAGGGCCGCGGCTGCCACGCCGAGCAAGCCCCAGCCGGGATGTCCCAGTTCCACGCTAGCCAGGAAGGCGATGTAAAGCAGGGCGCAAGTGCGCAACAGCCCTGTGCGGTAAGCGCCGGGCTGGTCCTCCAGTTCAGCATGTATAGTCTTGCCGGGAAAACACAGCCAGGTCGCCAGCAGCAACAGCAGGAACACTGCCAACGCCAGCGGCGCCATCTGCCAGCTGAAGCCGGCGAACGACAGATGCGAGCGCTGCCACAACAGGATGTTTTGCGGATTGCCGATCGGCGTCAGCAGCGAACCGGCATTCACCGCCAGCGCTTCGAAGATCACCAGGCGGCCGATCGGCAAGCCGCCGATGCCGCTCAGGCCGACCGTCAGCGGCACTACGATGAACAGGGCGATGTCGTTGGTCAGCACGGTCGACAGCAAGGCCGATGCCGTCACCAGGAACAAGGCCAGCGCGCGCTGCTGGCCGAGATGGTTGATGACCATCCGGCCTATGTGATCGAGGTAGCCGCTGGTTTCGATACCCTTGGTCAGCAGCAGCATGCCGGCCAGGGTAGCGATGGTATTCCAGTCGACCCAGCCGGGATACTGTGCGGGCGGATTGGGCGATAAAAACGAGAGCAGGATCGCCGCAAGCAGCAACAGGTGCATCAGGCGGTCGTGCAGGAACGGCTGGCAGATTTTGTGAAAGAATGAGGGAGCGTGATCGGGTTCTGGGACGTTAGACATGGATATTGTTTAATTGCTTTGTTTTTTGAGGCGGCCTGTCTGGCATAATTGGCCGCCGCGCTATTGAAATTTCTGCCAGCGGCCTTATTTTAAAGACACTTTCTTCCCATTTTGGAGTTTTCCACATGAAACGTATTTTCTTGTTCCTGGCCACCAATATCGCAGTGATGCTCGTCATGAGCGTCGTGCTGTCGTTGCTGGGCGTGGACCGTTTCCTGACTCGCGCCGGCCTCAACCTGCCGATGCTGATGGTGTTTTCGCTGGTGGTCGGCTTCACCGGCTCGATCTTTTCGCTACTGATCAGCAAGCAGATGGCGAAATGGTCGACTGGCGCCCGGGTGATCACATCGCCTGCGAATTCGACCGAAATGTGGCTGGTGGACACGGTCGGCAAGCTGGCGCAGCGCGCCGGCATCGGCATGCCCGAAGTGGCAGTGTATCAGGGTGAGGCCAATGCGTTCGCCACCGGTGCGTTCAAGAACTCGGCGCTGGTTGCCGTATCGACCGGTTTGCTGGAGAGCATGACCAAGGAAGAAGTCGAAGCCGTGCTGGGCCATGAAATCGCTCACATCGCCAATGGCGACATGGTCACCATGACTCTGATCCAGGGCGTGGTCAACACTTTTGTGGTGTTCCTGTCGCGCGTCATCGGTTATGCTGTCGACCGCGCCTTGTCGCGTGGCAATAACGATGGCCCTGGCATCGGTTATATGGCGACTGTGCTGGTGTCGCAGATTGTGCTGGGTATCGGCGCCTCGATGATCGTGGCCTGGTTCTCGCGCCATCGCGAATTCCGCGCCGACGCCGGCTCCGCCAAGTTGCTGGGCAGCGCCTTGCCGATGCAAAAGGCGCTGGCGCGCTTGGGCGGCATTGAGCCGGCGGCCTTGCCGGAATCGATGGCAGCCCTGGGCATCAACGACAAGCCGGGCTTCATGGCGCTGTTTTCCAGTCACCCGCCGATCGAACAACGCATTGCAGCCTTGCGTAATCCGCAAGTCACCGCACTGTAATTTCTTTTGAATTGGCGGCGCTAGCCTTCAGGCTAGCGCCGTTTTTCATTTTTTGAGCTGAATAGCCATGAGCCAGTTTTTCCAGATCCACCCGGACAATCCGCAGCTGCGCCTGATCAAGCAGGCGGTGCAGATCATCCAGTCCGGCGGCATCGTCGCCTTGCCGACCGACTGCTGCTATGCGCTGGTCTGCCAGCTGGACAACAAGGATGCGGTTGACCGCGTGCGCCGCATCCGCGGCGTCGACGACAAGCACCACCTGACCATGCTGTGCCGCGACCTCAGCGAGATCTCGCTGTACGCCAAGGTCGACAACCGCCAGTTCCGGCTGCTGAAAAGCGCGACGCCTGGCGCTTATACCTTCATCCTGGAAGCCACCAAGGAAGTGCCGCGCCGCCTCAGTCATCCGGCGCGCAAGACGATCGGCCTGCGCGTGCCGCAGCACAGTATCGTCAGCGCGGTGCTGGAAGAACTGGGCAGCCGCTGATCGGCACCACCCTGATCTTGCCGGGGGCGGAGCAGGCGTTGACTGATCCGGAAGAAGTGCGCGACCAGCTGGAAAAGCAGATCGAACTGGTGATCGACGGCGGTGCCTGCAGCCTGGAGCCGACCACCGTGATCGATCTCAGCGGCGACGAGCCGGAATTGATACGCCAGGGGCGCGGCGACGCCGGCTTGTTTGGCTTCTGATATCGGCGGCACCCATATTGTCTTTTTGTAATTTTCGATTGTCCCAACCAGGCGGGCGCGGATCTTTTACCGTTTCCCGCACCGGCTGCCAACGCTGACCTGATAGAATCCCGCCCATGAATAGTGATCTTATCCAAACCATCGCAGTATATGCCCTGCCTTTACTGTTTGCCATAACGCTGCATGAAGCTGCGCATGCTTACGCCGCCAAGTATTTTGGGGATTCTACTGCCTACATGTTGGGGCGTATGAGTCTCAATCCGATCAAGCACATCGATCCGTTCGGCACCGTACTGATCCCATTGCTGCTGGCACTTTCCCCGATCCCCTTCCTGTTTGGCTACGCTAAACCGGTACCGATCAATTTCGGACAATTGCGAAAGCCGAAGCGCGACATGGCTTGGGTGGCGCTGGCAGGTCCTGCTGCTAATCTTGTCATGGCGCTGGCATGGCTTGTGCTGTTCCAGGTGTTGTCCCAATTTTTTGGCGCGCAAGAGTTCTTTGTGTTGATGGCCAGAGCAGGTGTTTTGGTCAATCTGGCGCTGTTTGCTTTTAATTTGTTTCCGATTCCGCCGCTGGATGGCGGCCGTATTCTGACGAGCCTGCTGCCGAATAAATATGCCTATCAGTTTGCGAAAATCGAGCCATATGGTTTTTTTATTGTACTGGGTTTGCTTTTCATTAAAATTGGCGATGTACCGCTATTGTACTGGTGGGTCAATCCTGTTCGTTCATTTGCGCTAGACCTGCTGCAATTCATTACGTTGCCACTTTCCTTTTTATTCCGATAACTAAATCAACCATGTATCCTGATCGTGTTGTCTCTGGCATGCGCCCGACCGGCGCCCTGCATCTTGGCCATTATCACGGTGCGCTGAAGAACTGGGTAAGGCTGCAAGCCGAATTGCCTTGCCTGTTTTTCGTCGCCGACTGGCATGCGCTGACCACGCATTACGACGATCCCAGCGTGATTGAAACCAGCGTCTGGGACATGGTGGTCGACTGGCTGGCGGCCGGCGTCGATCCGTCGCAGGCGACCCTGTTTATCCAGTCCAAGGTGCCGGAACACGCCGAATTGCATTTGCTGCTGTCGATGGCGACGCCGCTGGGCTGGCTGGAGCGGGTGCCGACCTACAAGGACCAGCAGGAAAAACTGGCTGACCGCGACCTTGCCACTTACGGCTTCCTTGGCTATCCGCTGCTGCAGGCGGCCGACGTCCTGATCTATCGCGCCAGCCAGGTGCCGGTGGGCGACGACCAGGTGCCGCATATCGAAATGATGCGCGAGATCGCGCGCCGCTTCAATCATCTGTACGGCAAAGAAAAGGGCTTTGAGGAAAAGGCCCAGGAAGCGGTCAAGAAGCTGGGCAGCAAGCGCGCCAAGCTGTACAACGAGTTACGCACCCAGTTCCAGCAGCAAGGCAGCGAGAACGCGCTGGAGCAGGCCAAGGCCATGCTGGACGATGCCCAGAACCTGTCGATGATAGACCGCGAGCGCCTGTTCGGCTTCCTCGAAGGCAGCCGCAAGCTGATCCTGTCGGAACCGCAGGCGCTGCTGACGGAGTCTTCGCGCCTGCCGGGGCTGGATGGCCAGAAGATGTCCAAGAGTTATGGCAATGCCATCGCCTTGCGTGAAGAAAAAGATGTGGTCAGCAAGAAGGTGCGCACCATGCCGACCGACCCGGCGCGCGTGCGCCGCACCGATCCGGGCGATCCCGACAAGTGTCCGGTATGGCAGTTCCACGTCGTGTATTCCGACGACGCCACCCGCGAGTGGGCGGCGAAGGGCTGCCGCAGCGCCGGCATCGGCTGCCTCGAATGCAAGCAGCCGGTGATCGACGCCATCATCCGCGAGCAGGAGCCGATGCACGAGCGCGCCCAGCAATACCTGGACGATCCGTCGCTGGTGCGGGCCATCGTGGCGGACGGCTGCGACCATGCGCGCAAGCTGGCGCAGGACACCATGCGCGACGTGCGCGAAGCGATGGGCTTGGGCTATAGCTAACCTGAGCTTATCGATGAACACCTTGGCTGATACCGCATCTAGTCCCATCTCGCCCTGGATCAGCCGCTTCGGCCGCCTGTTGCCGGCCGGCGCCGTATTGGACCTGGCTTGTGGCACCGGCCGCCATGCCCTGTGGCTGGCCAGCCTGAGCCAGAATCTGAGCGTGCTGGCGGTCGACCGCAATCCGGCCGCGCTGGCCGAGATCGATGCGGTTGGCGTCGCCACCCTCCAGGCCGACTTGGAAAGCGGCGACGGCGAAGCGCTGGCGCAGCTGTTCCGGCCGCATCGTTTCAGCGGCGTGGTGGTCACCAATTACCTGCACCGCCCCTTGTTTCCGCTGATTCTGGACAGCATCGCGGCGCAGGGCGTTTTACTCTACGAAACATTCGCTGCCGGCAATGAGCACTTTGGCAAGCCTTCCAATCCCGATTTTCTGCTGCAGCCGGGCGAGCTGTTGGCCCTGCTGGCGGCTGATGGCGGCAGCCGCTGGCATGTGCTGGCCTATGAGGACGGCTTCGTGGAGCAGCCGAAGGCGGCCATGGTGCAGCGCATTTGCGCCATCAAGCGGGCCAATGGCGTCGCTTCGACGCGGCGCATCGCCTGAAACCCTGATGGCTCCTTTGCTTGGTTGCTGCAAGGTAATAGTATTTGTACCTTGTTTTACAAGCGGAAATACCCCACAGCCACTGTGATCCGCTACAATCAGTCTTTTATTTTTTCGCATTCACGATCATGATCAAGGGCAGCATTGTTGCAATCGTTACTCCCATGCATACCGACGGCAGTCTCGACTTGCCGGGTTTGCGCAAACTGATTGACTGGCACATTGCCGAAGGCACCGATGCGATCGTCATCGTCGGCACTTCGGGCGAGTCGCCGACTGTCACGGTTGAAGAGCATTGCGCCCTGATCAAGCTGGCGGTCGACCACGCCGCCAAGCGCATCCCTATCATTGCCGGCAGCGGCGGTAACTCCACCGCGGAAGCGATCCAGCTGACCCGTTTCGCCAAGGAAGCCGGCGCCGATGCCTCGCTGCAGGTTGTGCCTTACTACAACCGGCCGACGCAAGAGGGCATGTACCAGCATTTCAAGAAGATCGCCGAATCGGTTGACCTGCCTATCATCCTGTACAACGTCCCTGGCCGCACCGTTGCCGACATGAGCAACGAAACCATCCTGCGCCTGGCGCAGGTGCCGGGAATTATCGGCGTCAAGGATGCTACCGGCAATATCGGCCGCGGTTCCGACCTGATCCGCCTGGCGCCGCCTGAGTTTGCCGTCTATTCCGGCGACGACGCCACCGCGATGGCGCTGATGTTCTGCGGCGGCAAGGGCAATATTTCCGTCACCGCCAACGTCGCTCCGCGCGATATGCATCTGCTGTGTGTGGCGGCAATGAACGGAAACGTCGCGGAAGCTGTCAAATTGAACAACAAGCTTTTGCCTCTGCATAACAAGTTGTTTGTGGAGCCTAATCCTTTGCCCGTGAAATGGGCGCTCACCGAGATGGGCATGATGGCGGACGGTATCCGTTTGCCGTTGGTGCCGCTGGCAGCCGAATATCATGAAACCGTCCGCGCGGCGTTGCGTGAAGCGGGTGTATTACAATAAGCTGCGCTGACAGGCGTTTTTCCTAGAACTTCCTTCGTCTTTTTGATCCTGTATCCACATGACTATTCGCAAGAACATTCCATCGACTCAATTCAGTTTCCCGCAACGTGGCATTGTTATCGCTTTGGCGCTGGCCGGTCTGGCAGGATGCTCTTCGATCAATTCGGTGCTTGAACCGGATCGTATCGATTACAAAAGCGCAGGCAAGGTAACGGCGCCGAAGCTGGACATCCCGCCCGACCTGACCCAGCTGCAGCGTGAAAACCGTTATGCCATCCCTGACACGAATGCAGGTACTGCCACGGCTTCCGGCTACAACCTGGAGCAGGGTGCGCGTCCCGCCGCGGCATCCGCGGCTGTCGCGCCGAATGCGGCGCCGGACATGCACATCGAACGCGACGGTTCGCAGCGCTGGCTGGTGGTCAACGCAACGCCTGACAGCCTGTGGCCGAAGGTCAAGGATTTCTGGCAGGATTCGGGCTTCCTGATCAATATCGAAAATCCGGAAACCGGCGTGATGGAAACCGACTGGGCTGAAAACCGCGCCAAGATTCCGCAGGATTTCGTTCGCAACACCCTGGGCAAGGTTTTCGATTCGCTGTACTCGACAGGTGAGCGCGACAAGTTCCGCACCCGCCTGGAACGTGGTCCGAACGGCACGACCGAAATCTACATCAGCCACCGCGGCGCCGAAGAAGTCTTGTCCGGCGCGCAAAAAGAATCCAGCATCTGGACCTCGCGTCCTGCCGATCCGCAACTGGAAGCAGAATTCCTGTCGCGCCTGATGGGCCGTCTGGGTGCCGATGAAGTCAAGGCCAAGGCAGCTGTCGCCAATACACCATCGCTGAACGCGCGTTCCAAGCTGGTCAAGAACGCCGCCGGCGATTTTGTCCAGGTCGATGAAGGCTTCGACCGCGCATGGCGCCGTGTCGGTCTGGCGCTGGACCGCGTCGGCTTTACCGTGGAAGACCGCGACCGTACGCAAGGCGTGTACTTCGTGCGTTATGTTGACCAGGATGCGGATGCCAAAGACAAGAAATCGGACAAGGGTTTCTTCGCCAAGATATTCAGCAGCTCGGACAGCGACAAGGCGAAGAATGCAGCCAGCTACCGCATCGCAGTCAAGGGTTCGGACGCCGGCAGCCAGGTCACCGTGCTGAACAAGGACGGCAAGCCGGAGCTGTCGAAGACATCCGACAAGATCCTGGCATTGCTGAATGAGCAGTTGAAGTAAATTCGTTTATTTCGCACGTAGACAGTGCGTTCCTTACGCTATGGGATCTATCCTTGAAATTCGCAAGCCTGGGTAGTGGTAGTGAGGGCAACGCACTGCTGATATCGGCCACTTCTGCCGACAGCACGACCAATGTCATGCTCGACTGCGGTTTCGGCATACGCGAAACCGAAAGACGCCTGGCCCGCCTGGGCCTGGATGGCGCCTCCCTCTCTGCCATCGTCGTCACCCACGAACATCAAGATCACATCGGCGGCGTTTTCAAATTCGCCCGTCGCTATCAGCTCCCGGTCTGGCTCACCTATGGCACCTTCCAGGCGCTGCGACAGGACTGCTCCGGCGTCACAGTCGGCTTTTGCCGTGATGGCGCAACACTCGCCATCGGCGATCTGCAATTGACCCCCTATACAGTTCCACACGATGCCCGCGAACCGGTGCAGTACGTCGCCACCGACGGCAAGCATAAGCTGGGCGTGCTGACCGACGCCGGCAAGCTGACCGATCACTTGGTGCAAGCCTTGGGCGGTAGCGATGCGCTGGTGCTGGAGTGTAACCATGACCGCGAGATGCTGCGCAATTCAGTCTATCCGCCATCGCTCAAGCGGCGCATCGGCGGCGAGTATGGCCATTTGTCGAACCAGGCGGCGTGTGAAATTCTGAAGGCGCTGGACCAGTCACGCTTGCGCAAGGTGGTAGGTGCGCATTTGAGCGTGCGCAATAATTTGCCGGAGCTGGCTTACGCGGCCTTATGCGATGCGCGTCACAATGAGCTGGTGGAGATTACGATCGCTTGCCAGGAAGAGGGTTTCAGCTGGATCGAAATTTGAGCGCTTGCGGCTAGAGCGCGCAAGGCAGGTTTGCTGCGGAAAATGCGGGCAAAAAAAAGCCGACCAGAGGTCGGCTTTTTCTACGCAACCAATGATTACTTGGAAGCAGCAGGTGCGGCAGCAGCTTTAGCAGCGTCAGCAGCAGCGTCAACAGCTGTGTGAGCAGCATCAGCAGCAGCGGAACCAGCAGCAGTTGCAGCGGCGCCAGCAGCAGCACCAGCATCGGCAGCAGCGGAACCAGCAGCAGTTGCAGCAGCAGCAGCGTCGGATGCAGCGGATGCAGCAGCGTCAGCGGCAGCAGGAGCAGCCATTGGAGCTGGAGCAGCAGCGTCAGCAGCAGGAGCTTCGTCTTTTTTGCCGCAAGCAGCCAGAGTCAGAGCCAACAGGGATGCGATCAACAGTGTTTTTTTCATGAATGTTCCTTCAGTAGTAATCAAAATTTTTGCGATGAATAATTACCGGTAATTATCGCTCTACAGGATGTTTTCGCAGTGCTTTGCCGGGACTGCGCATCGCGATGCAACAAAAACTTTCCAGCTCAGGATTATAGCCGGAATTTGTTAAATATGACATTGACGGTTTGCTATTTGGTAAGAATTTGTATCAACGCAACAGCGCTTTTCAATCTCGTAGGAGCCGCTTCAATTCTATGTGTGCTGTGTGATCGCTGTCAGCTGTCAGGATTGCGGTTAAAAATGGTGATGCGGTTGCGGCCGAAACTGTCATAGGGGGCTTGCGTCGTTCAACGTTAGATTGGCGTCGTATTTGTTAAATACTGTCAACCGTGGATAATATTTAAGCAAATCGGCAGTAAATATTAATTCGATGTTTGTTTTATTATTAATTACATTTAACGAATTTCTATTTGGTTTATGCCGGGTTTTTATGCAGCTGGTTTCTTCGCTTTTATCGGCCAATCAAATATATTGCGTCAACAATAAAATCGCCATCTCGTTTTTCTCGGGGAGAGAGATGGATGTTTCCAGAGCATGTCACCATTCCGCAAACATCCTGTCACAATCAGCCGAGCGTAACCCAGCCGTCTTCATACCAGGTGTACAGCGCGTCCAGCACGTCAGTCGATACTTTGGCGGCCGCTTCGCCGTCCAGGCGGCGTTCGTCTGCCAGTATGACCAGAGATGCCTTGTCGGCGCGGCCGATGGAAAACGATTCGCCATTGATGAAGACGTGTTTGCCGCGGTACAGCATCTGGGTCTTGCGCGAGAGCGCCACGCCGCGCTTGCTCAATGTAGCGGTAAAGCGCGCCAGCGTCAGCGGTTTGGCGGGCGATTCGAAAAATACGCTGGCCTTTGGCTCGGACAGGTATTGGCCAACGAAAATGGCGATGTCGTCATCGGTAAAGCGCACCTTATTTAGTTCGTCCGATATCTGCGTCAGCATGCTGGTGCTGATTTCCGCCGGATGCTTGCTGACCTCCAGCTGCGGATCGGCATAGCGGCCGGGCAGGTCGATCGAGTCGGCCATGAACTGCAGGAAGGCTTCGCCCAGTTCTTGAAACGGCGGCGCGCGGAAGCCGATGGAGTAGGTCATGCATTCGCCGATGGCGACGCCGTCGTGCGCGTATTGTGGCGGCAGGTAGAGCATGTCGCCGGGTTCGAGCACGAACTCGTCCTCGGGCTTGAAGTTCTTGAGGATCTTCAAGGCGCTGCCTTCCACCAGGGTCAGGTCCTGGGTGGCGCCGATTTTCCAGCGGCGCTGGCCATGCGCCTGCAGCAGGAACACATCGTAAGAGTCGAAATGCGGGCCGACACCGCCAGTGTCGGTGGCGTAGCTGATCATCAGGTCATCCAGCCGGGCGTCGGGAATAAAGCGGAACTGGCGCAGCAGGGCGTCGGCATTGTCGTCATGCAGGTTGACGCCTTGCACCAGCAGGGTCCAGTCTTTCTGCGCGGCAGTCGGCAAATCGGTCACCGGTCCGTTGCTGACTTGCCATTTCTGCTTGAAGTGCGTGACCAGCCGCGATTCGACGTCGTCGCGCCGGGCCAGTTCAAACAGGGCTTCGGGCGACAGCAGCGGTTTAAAGCCAGGTATGGCTTGACGGATCAGCAGCGGTTTTTTATGCCAATAGTCGCGCAGGAATTGTGCGGGCGTCAGTTCGCCCAGTAGTGTGGAATTTTTCATGCGCGTATTATATCGGGTTGCATGCCGTAAAATTAGGCAGGACCATGGATTCCCCGCACTAACGGCATTTTCGGCCCCCCTGGGCTGACGCTGAGCGGTAAATTTTGCGTTCTCGGCAAGGCTGAGCCATTCCGGCGGGTATAATCCCAACGCATGTTAAATGAAAGGAATGATCATGAAGATTGCCAAAAATACGGTAGTGACTGTACGCTACAAATTGTCAGATGCCCAAGGCAATCTGATCGAGGAAAGCAGCGAGCCGATGGTGTATTTGCACGGCGGTTATGAAAACACGCTGCCGAAAATCGAAGAAGCACTGGATGGCAAGGAAACCGGCTATCACACCGAGCTGCAGGTCGAACCGGACGACGCCTTTGGCGAATACGATTCGAATCTGGTCAAGATAGAGCCGCGCAATCGTTTGCCGACACCGCTGGAAGTCGGCATGCAGTTTGAAGGCACGCCAGACAATGAAGATGAAGAAGAGCAGGCCCTGATTTTCACGGTGACCGACATTGCCGACGACAAGGTTGTCCTCGACGGCAATCATCCGCTGGCCGGCATCGCCTTGCGTTTCGACTTGAACGTAACGGAAGTGCGCGCCGCGACAGAAGAAGAAATCGCGCATCAGCATGTCCACGGCGCCCACGGTCATCACCACGACGACCAGGATGAAGACGGCGCGGACGATCATTTCCGCAGCCATCCTATCCACTAAATCGCAGGGCGGTGATTGCCGCCCGCGCGACTCGCTCCCAGAAAATGCCTAGGTCTGTTATTGAGACCTAGGTGAACAAAGCTTGCGCTTCACGCCGCATTTCCGGGGCCAGCTGGCCAACCCCCTTGGCCAGGTTGACTTGCTTGGCAGCCCTTGCCACGGCAACCATCGTTTGCTCCAATTGATAGCCGCCTTTCCACGCTAGCCACGCAAAGACGTCGGCCAGATGCCAGATGGCGACATTGCCATCATGGATAGGGGCCGGAAAACTGGCATTGTTAACCATCAGTTTGCGCATGTTCTGGCGACTCACGCCCAGCAGTTCCGCGACATCGGTCAGGCCGACGAAATCGGGGGTCGCCTCGATCAGGCTGGCGCCGGGAATGGCGCGCTTGACATCTGCCAGCGCGCTCAGCACTGCGGTCTCGGCCGATGCCGATTCGCGGGTGAAGGCGAGGGCGATGCGGCGCACCTGGCCGACACCGACCAATGCATCGTCGCAGCCTGCTGCGCCCAGGCGTTCTATCAATTGATCGTGGTCGCAGTCCGTGGTGGCGAGCTGATATTTAAGGGTGAAAGTGTATTCCATGGCTTTACTCCGGATCCTTTGTTGATACTTGTTGCCCGCGCGTCACGCAGTTGTCCACCACGCGCTTTAAAGCACGTGCATGGTTGCCTGGATTTCTGGGTGTGCTCCAGACGCAGGCGATGCAGAATTCGCCGCAGCGGCATTCCGCATCGTTATAAGGACAATAAATCTTGCCCCAGGCGTGACTGCCGCCGGTTTTCACCCGCCAGCCACGTTTTTCCGCGTGCTTGAGAGATTGTTCAATTTCCTTGTGCGGGTGAGCAGGGCGAGTCATGAACATCTCCAGTGTAGATGGATGAATTCAGGGTGTCAAGTGACAACCTGAGTACTGTGCTTTTAAAAACACAGGCGGACAAGCGCTATCTTCGCAAAGAAGGGCGTCGAAAAAATAGATTTTTTGTCAATGAGCGCGAAACTTAGGCGAGACCTTAGCGC
The DNA here is from genome assembly GCF_001584185.1 of Collimonas pratensis. GTDB lineage: Bacteria > Pseudomonadota > Gammaproteobacteria > Burkholderiales > Burkholderiaceae_D > Collimonas > Collimonas pratensis. Next base: position 2,203,395 of record NZ_CP013234.1, read on the forward strand.
GCAGATTCTCAGGCGGGAATGAAATACTTAGCGGCGCGACAGCTTTGCCTGGTCGGCGCTTTTGCCTAGATCGAACAGTTTGGGATTGGCAGGGTCGACATTGACTTTCAGCCAGCTGCCGCTGACTTCCAGGTCGCCCAGGTTGCGCTGCCAGACGATGGTCGTCGAGCTCGGCGCATCGGCGCCGTGCGGGCCGTGGATGATCAGTACCTTGCCGCCAAACTGGCCGGCGTGGGCATTGATGCGCTGGCGGATTTCGGCAAAACCGTCACGCTTGACGTTAAAGTCGAATACCCGGTGGCGCTGGGTAGCCAGCGGATCGCCGTCGCAAAACAGGACCACGGCATCCGCCTTTTTTTGCGTCGCATTCAGGAATATCCGCTGCAGCCATTCGCGGTTGGCGATCTGGCGGTCTTCGAATTCGCTGTTGCGGCCGCCTTCCGCCATGTAATGGTTGTTGCTGGCCGGCAGATTGATGGTGGCGAAGACCACATTGCCGATTTCCCACCTGGCGTTTTCCACATAGCTGTGGAATTTTGGCGAAGTCGATTGCCTGATCAGCGGGATCTTGCTGTCGCCAAAAGAAAATTCATCTGAGAAGAACAGATCGCGCACCCGGTTCAGGCGCTCGATTGCCGCCGAGCGGTCTGCCGCGGTGCGGCAAGCCACCCAGTCGCTGGCCGAGAGCGATACGATCAAGCCGTTCTTTGCGCTGCTGAGCAGGGTCTTGCGCTGGCTGTATAACTGGTCCGAGCAAGGCTCGCTGCCGGCCTTGATGCCATTGGCCACCACAAACGCCAGGTTGTCGGCGTCGGTTTCGGTGATGGCGTTGCGCAGCGTGGTCTCGTCCGAGTCGCTGCGAAACGCATGGGCGATGACGCCAAAGCTGAAGCTGGTGGTGTCTGCCTGCGCCACGCTGCAATTCATCGCCAGCGCCGCCGTCAGACTGAGCACGAGCATCAGTCTCGACGGCAGCAGCGGCGGTGATTTGCGTTGAGGCGCGGCGTTCATCAGTTTTTTTGCGCCGTCGTCAGATGCTTCAAACGATACAGCTGCTCCAGCGCTTCGCGCGGCGTCAGGGCGTCAGGATCGATGTCGCCGAGGGTTGCGATCAGCTCGCTGCCCAGGGCGGCGCTATCGTCGCCGTCGTCAGTTTCTTCCTGCGCGTCCATACTGGCGGCCTGCGCAAACAGGTCGAATTGCGGCGTTGCCTGCATCGATTGCGATTCCAGCAAAGCCAGGTGCTTGCGAGCGGCGCGGATCACCGGCGACGGTACGCCAGCCAGCTGCGCTACCTGCAAGCCATAACTTTGCGATGCAGGACCGGCTTGAACGGCGTGCAGGAACACGATACTGTCCTTGTGCTCGACCGCCGACAAATGCACATTGGCGGCCGACGGATGCAAGTCCGGCAACTGGGTCAGTTCAAAATAATGGGTGGCAAACAGGGTGAAGCTGCGGCTGACGTCGATCAGATGGCGCGCAATCGCCCAGGCCAGCGCCAGACCATCGAAGGTAGAGGTGCCGCGGCCCACTTCATCCATCAGCACCAGCGAATTCTCGCTGGCGCCGTTGAGGATGGCGGCGGATTCAGTCATCTCGACCATGAAGGTGGAACGGCCTCCGGCTAGATCGTCGGCGGCGCCGATGCGGGTGAAGATGCGATCGATCGGTCCCAGCACTGCGCTGTCGGCCGGCACATAGCTGCCGACATAGGCCAGCAGGGTGATCAGCGCGACTTGCCGCATGAAGGTCGATTTACCGCCCATGTTGGGGCCGGTGATCAGCAGCAGTTTGTGCTCGGCCGAGAGTTGGCAGTCGTTGGCGATGAAGCGCTCGATCTGTTTTTCAACCACCGGATGGCGGCCTTGCACGATCTGGATCGCCGGCTCCGCCACCAGCTGCGGCAGGCACCAGTCATGGCGCGCGGCGTGGTCGGCCAGCGCCACCAGGGTGTCGAGCTGGGCCAGCGCGTGGGCGATATTCTGCAGCGTGCCGATGTGCGGCGCCAGGCTTTGCAGGATCTGCTCGTACAGCATTTTTTCGCGCACCAGGGCGCGTTCCTGCGCCGACAGCGCCTTGTCTTCAAACGCCTTCAGTTCCGGCGTGATGTAGCGCTCGGCGTTCTTCAGGGTCTGGCGGCGGCGGTAGTCGTCCGGCACCTTGGTGGTCTGGCCGTGAGTGACTTCGATATAGAAGCCATGTACCTTGTTGTATTCGACCCGCAGGTTGGCGATGCCGGTGCGGGCCCGTTCGCGCGTCTCCAGATCGACCAGGAACTGCCCGGCGTTTTCCGACAGCCCGCGCAGTTCGTCCAGTTCGGCGTCGAAGCCGGCGGCGATGACACCGCCGTCGCGCACCATGGTCGAGGGTTCCGCGGCGATCGCGCTTTGCAGCAGCTGCAGGCAGTCAAGCGGAGTGGCCAGCGCGCTTTGCAATTCGCGCAGCAAGGGCGCCCGATTTTCAGCTTGATTCTCGCTGTCGCACAGAGCGATGTCGGCGCGCAGCGCATCGAGCTGCAGCAAGCCGTCGCGCAAGCCGGCCAGGTCGCGCGGCCGGGCTGAGAGCAGGGCGATGCGGGCGGTGATGCGTTCGATATCCGGCACCGCGCTCAGCGTGCTGGAAATGGCGCTGCCGGCATCCGCGGCGATCAAGGCCCCGATCGCCGCGTGGCGGCCACGCGCCACGCTCTGCTCACGCTTGGCGTGATGCAGCCAGTGGCGCAGCAGGCGCGAGCCCATCGCGGTGCGGCAATGGTCCAGCAGCGAGAACAGGGTAGGGGCGCCGGAAGCGGCATCCTGGCCGCGGATGGTTTCCGTCAGCTCGAGATTGCGGCGGGTGGCGGCGTCCAGGCCGATGAATTCATTTTCGGTTTCCACCGTAAGGGTGCGCACATGCTGCAGGCCCTTGCCCTGGGTCGACTGGGCGTAGCGCAGCAAGGCGCCGGCAGCGCCGATGGCGGCGCTCAGGCCGTCAGCGCCGAAGCCGCTCAGGGTGCTGACGGCGAGCTGGTCGAGCAGTGATTTCTGGCCGTGGGCGATATCGAAGTGCCATTCCGGCACGGTGGTGGCCTTGTCGACCACGCCTTTCGCCAGCATGGCGTCGACCATGTCTGCTACCAGCACTTCAGCCGGTGCGATGCGCTCCAGCTCTTGCTTCAGCAGGGTGTCCAGGGTCGCCGCTTCGCAGGTGAATTCCATCATCTTCAGGACGCCGCTGGCGAGCGACAGCCAGGCCATGCCGACCTTGAGCGTCTTGCGTTGCTGGGTAACGAACAGGGACAGCAGCGGCTGGTCGGATTTTTCCGGCAGCAGGTTGGAGTCGGTCAGGGTGCCGGGCGTGATCACGCGCAGCACTTTGCGGTCAACCGGGCCTTTGCTGGTGGCCGGATCGCCGATCTGTTCGCATAACGCCACCGATTCGCCCAGCTTGATCAGTTTTGCCAGGTACTGGTCGGCCGAATGGAAGGGCACGCCGCACATCTTGATCGGCGCATTGTTGTAAGTGCCGCGCGAGGTCAGCGTGATGCCGAGCAGGCGCGTGGCCTTTTCCGCATCTTCGAAAAACAGTTCGTAGAAATCTCCCATCCGGTAGAACACGAGCGTGTCCGGATAGTCGGCCTTGATGCCGAGATATTGCTGCATGCCGGGTGAAATTTTTTGTGCCGCTACCGTCATTGGGCGGCTCGCTGATGAAAAACTGAGTGCATTAAATAGGTTCTTTCTCAGGCGCCGCTGGCGCCCGCTTGCTAGGGCCTGTTAACAATTAATTTGGGAGATGCGTTCTCACCAAAACGTGTGCTGGCAAGGCGCGTGGCGTAGCTGGGCTGAAGCCCCAGCAAGCCATGCAACGCGGCCAGCGCACGTTTTGGTGAGAACCCTCCGGGAACGGCTGCAGGCGTCACATGCCGTCGTTACTTGGGGCGGCCATCCGCCTCCTTGCCGTAGCACCGCTACGTCGCGTCGTCGCGCCTAGGCCTGTAACGCCTGCCGCACGTTCGCACTCCCAAATTAATTGTTAACAGGCCCTAGAGTATTCGGGTATAGCCGATATTGTAAGCGGAAGCAGGCTCAGCCGCCATTTCTTTGCGGTTTCGGCAATCAGGCCAGGCGGGCGGAGGCGGCGCCTGGCCGCCCCGGCTGTCAGCGCGGCGGGGCGCTGTCCTGGTAGAACATTTCACGCATCAGGAACTGCTGCAGTTCCTCGGTATCCTTCAGGCGCGCGCTCAGGGTGATCACGCGTCCCAGCCGTTGCGAGCGCCAGGGGATGTCGGTCTGGGTCTTCTTGCGGATCATGTCGATCATCTTGTTGACGATGGCGGCTTCGATGCTGATTTCGCTGCCGCGCTCGACCGGGATGTATTGCGTGGCGTTGCGGTTGTTGTCGGTGCTCCAGCCGTGGAATACCAGGTTGGCGCGGAACGGCGTCTTGTCGCGCACTTCGAAGATGCCGCCGTTCTTCGCCTTGTCTATGCCCATCCAGCCGCGTTGCGCCTGGATATTGGCCTTGGCGATATCGTTGGGCGATTGCGGCGCTTCCTCGCTGGGCGAATCCTCGCCGGCCATGGCGCGTTCCTGCGCTTGGGCGGCTTCACGTTGCTCGCGCCGGGCTTGCAATTGTGTGGAAAAATCTTCTTGTACCGATTGTGCGTACTTGGGCGCGTCCGGCTGCGGTGTGACGATGGTGCGCGGCGCCTCTGGCGTGACCGGCATACGCTCCTGGGCCACTTTGGGAGGAGTACGGCGCGGTTTGGCCGGCGCCGGCACTGTCTTGGGCTTGGCCGGCGGTGTCTTGACCGTGGGTTTCGGTGTGCTGCGGGGCGCCGGCGCCAGGGTAATGCTGACGGCGCCCATGCTGCCTTGCGCCGGGGACTGGAATTCGACCGGCAGCTGCGTCAGCAGATACCAGATGCCAAACACGTGGAACAGGATCGAAATCAGTATGCCAACGATCTTGGGGATGCGTTGCTGATTGGCGCGCCGCTTGTCCAGCCACGACAGTTTGCCTCGTTTTACACTCCCTTCCTTCATTGCTTCAGCCTTGTTTGGTCGACTTGCGTGCAAGTCCGCCGGCAGCGCCTGGCGCTGCCGTATTGTTCATGAATAAAAAGCCAGTACTTAAGGTAGCAAATAAGCTACCCGATAAGCTGTCCGGTAAATGGCTCATTTTACGGTAACCAGTTCAAAACGCCATGGCCGGCCACCCGTCCGGAGGCCAGGCAGGCAGTCAGCAGGTAGCCACCGGTGGGGGCTTCCCAGTCGAGCATTTCGCCGGCGCAAAACACGCCCGGCAAAGCCTTCAGCATCAGTTGCTGATCCATGCCGTCAAACGCCACGCCGCCGGCGCTGCTGATGGCTTCGTCGATCGGACGCGGCGCCAGCAAGGTCAGCGGCAATGCCTTGATGGCATGCGCCAGGCGCAGCGGTTCGATAAAGTCGGCGGGCGGCACCAACTCCCGCAGCAAGCCGGTCTTGACGCCCTTCAGCCCGAGCCGGCTTTGCAGGTGGCTGGACCAGGAGCGGGCGCCGCGCGGCCGTGCAACTTCGTCGATCACGCGTTGCAGCGGCCAGTCGGGCAGCAGATCGATGTGGATCGTCGTGCCGGCGTTGCCGGCGGCGATGCTGTCGCGCAGGCCGGCCGAGAGGGCATACACCAGGCTGCCTTCGATGCCATCGGCAGTCACTACAAACTCGCCTTGTTTTCTTGGCGGCGGCTGCTCGCCATCGGCGTCGCCGCTCAGGATGGCGACCGATTTCAGATGCTGGCCGGCAAAGCGGCTGCGGAAATACTCGCTCCAGCCGACGTCGAAGCCGCAATTGGATGGCAGCAGCGGCGCTATCTGCACCGCGCGTTGTTCCAGCAGCGGCACCCATTTGGCGTCGGAGCCGAGCCGCGCCCAGCTGCCGCCGCCGAGCGCGAGCACGATCGCATCGGCCTTGACGCTTTGCTCACCTAACGGCGTCTCGAAACGCAGGGCGTCGTGCTGATCCCAGCCCAGCCAGCGATGGCGCATGTGAAATCGTACGCCGGCCTGACGCAGGCGGTGCAGCCAGGCGCGCAGCAGCGGCGCCGCTTTCATGTCGGTCGGGAAGACGCGGCCGGAGGAACCGACGAAAGTATCGATACCCAATTCTTGCACCCACGCGCGCAGCGCATCCGGTCCGAACTGATCGAGCATGGGCGCGATCTGCGGACGGCGCGCGCCGTAGCGCGAGAGAAAAGCCGGATAAGGCTCTGAGTGGGTCAGGTTCATGCCGCCTTTTCCTGCCAGCAGGAATTTGCGGCCGACCGACGGCATGGCGTCGTAGACGTCTACCTGGACGCCGCCGGCGGCCAGCACCTCGGCCGCCATCAGGCCGGCCGGGCCGCCGCCGATGATGGCGACATGCCGCGCCGTGCTTGCTGCTGTTTGTAATTCGGGATTATTCAACGAAGTCATCTATAGCCGGGAAACTGCCGGACGCAAAGCCGCTCGGGCAGGGGTTGCAACTTTACCATATGGCGGGCTTGGTTTAGACGGGGGCAAGTGCCGAATGCGAGGGCAAGATGGACGTTTGGCGCTGGACCGATCAAGGCTTGAGCCCGGGAAAGCACGAAAAAGAGCTTCGGTTGCCGTCGATCCTGGGCGTTTTTCCGCGTCTTTTACGTTATTTGCAGATATGTTTTTCCAGAATAATAACAAATCAAGATAAAAAAGAGGCCGCTTTGCGGCGGCCTCTTTTACAGAGAGTTACATTTTTCTTGCCAGATAAACGCTATGAAACAATCGCGTATACCGGCCGCAATTTAACGTTTCAGCTGGCTGATATCGCGCACCGCGCCGCGGTCGGCCGAGGTCGCCATGGCAGCGTAGGCCTGCAATGCCTGCGACACGTAACGCTGGCGGTTGACCGGCTTCCAGGCGTCCTTGCCCTTGGCTTCCATCGCCGCGCGCCGTTGCGCCAGGCCGCTGTCGCTGATCTTCAGGTGCATGCGGCGTTCCGGGATGTCGATCTCGATGATGTCGCCTTCTTCCACCAGGCCGATGGCGCCGCCTTCCGCCGCTTCCGGCGAGGCATGGCCGATCACCAGGCCGGAGGAACCGCCGGAGAAACGGCCGTCGGTAAACAGCGCACAGGATTTGCCCAGGCCCTTGGATTTGATGTAGGAAGTCGGGTACAGCATTTCCTGCATGCCGGGCCCGCCTTTCGGTCCTTCGTAGCGGATGATGACGACGTCGCCGGCATGCACGGTGTCGCCCAGGATCGCTTCGACTGCATCGTCCTGGCTTTCAAAGACGCGGGCGCGGCCGCTGAACTTTAGGATGCTTTCATCAACGCCGGCGGTTTTGACGATGCAGCCGTTTTCCGCCAGGTTGCCGTACAAGACCGCCAGGCCGCCGTCTTGCGAATAAGCGTGCGCCTTGTTGCGGATGCAGCCGTTGTCGCGGTCGGTGTCGAGGCTGGTGAAGCGCTTTTCCTGGGAGAACGCCACCTGGGTCGGCACGCCGCCGGGAGCCGCGCTGAACATCTTATGAACAGCCGGATCCTGGGTTTGCGTGATGTCGTTGTTGGCAATTGAATCGCCCAATGTCTTGGCATGTATCGTTGGCCGGCTGGTGTCCAGCAAGCCGGCACGCGCCAGTTCGCCGAGGATGCTGACGATGCCGCCGGCGCGGTGTACGTCTTCGATATGGTATTTGTCCGTCATTGGCGCCACCTTGCACAGGCAGGGCACGTGGCGCGAGATGCGGTCGATGTCGGCCATCTTGAAATCGACTTCAGCTTCCTGCGCCGCCGCCAGCAGATGCAGCACGGTGTTGGTCGAGCCGCCCATGGCGACGTCCAGCGTCATGGCGTTCTCGAACGAAGCCTTGGTGGCGATGCTGCGCGGCAGGACCGAGTAGTCGTCTTGCTCGTAATGGCGTTTGGCCAGCTCGACGATCAGGCGTCCGGCGCGCAGGAACAATTCCTTGCGGTCGGCGTGGGTGGCGAGGATGGTGCCGTTGCCGGGCAGGGCCAGGCCCAGCGCTTCGGTCAGGCAGTTCATCGAATTGGCGGTAAACATGCCGGAGCAAGAGCCGCAGGTCGGGCAGGCCGAGCGCTCGATTTCAGCGATGTCGGCGTCGCTGACGGAGGCGTCGCCAGCCTTGATCATGGCGTCCACCAGGTCGATCTTGAAAATCTTCTGGTCGATGACGGCCACGCCCGGCAGTTTTTCAACCACCTTGCCGGCTTCCATCGGGCCGCCGGAAACGAACACTACCGGGATGTTCAGGCGCATGGCAGCCATCAGCATGCCCGGCGTGATCTTGTCGCAGTTGGAGATGCACACCATCGCATCGGCGCAATGGGCGTTGACCATGTATTCGACCGAATCGGCGATCAGTTCGCGCGACGGCAGCGAATACAGCATGCCGCCATGGCCCATGGCGATGCCGTCATCCACCGCAATGGTGTTGAATTCCTTGGCGACGCCGCCGGCCGCTTCGATTTCGCGCGCGACCATCTGGCCCAAGTCCTTGAGGTGGACGTGGCCGGGCACGAACTGGGTGAAGGAGTTGACTACCGCAATGATCGGCTTGTCGAAATCGCCGTCTTTCATGCCTGTGGCGCGCCACAGGGCGCGGGCGCCGGCCATGTTGCGGCCGTGGGTGGTGGTGCGGGAACGATATTGCGGCATGATGTGCTTCTCCGGGAAAATGGCTTCAGGGCTGACGATAGAGTGCCTTGCCCATAACGCTGTGTCAAATATATGATTTATGCTCTATTAATATGATTTACATATATATCGAGACAGAGGCATTTATCGATTTTTCACTATAAAATGTGCCATATTGTTTTTGTTTTCTAGAAATTATATGAATTATAGAAAAATATTCTAATAAATTATATTTTTGAGCAATTTATTGCAATAAATTCTCACGCTCACACTCCTACAATAGACACAGGTAATCACCCCGTACAGTCATTTCTTGGAGGCCCTATGTCTAACCATCCTACTTCCGGTTCCCCGGCCACGCATGTTGATACGCAGCTGGTGCATTGCGGCCGCGAACCGGCGCGCTTTGGCGGGATGGTGAACACGCCGGTGTTCCGCGGCTCGACCATCATCGCCAACAACCTGGAAGATTGGGAAGCCGCCCGCCAGATCGATAATCCGATGTCCAACTACGGCCGCTTCGGCACGCCGACCACGCGCTCCTTCGAGCAGGCGATCGTGACCTTGGAAGGCGGCCACAACTGCCTGGTGTTCCCGTCCGGCCTGTCGGCCTGCACCCACAGCATCATGGCTTTCGTCAAAAGCGGCGACCACGTTCTGATCACCGACAGCGTGTATGGCCCGACCCGTACCTTCGCCGACCGCGTGCTGCGCCGCATGGGCGTCGAGGTGGAGTTTTTCGATCCGCTGATCGGCGGCGACATCCGCGATCTGATGCGGCCGAACACCAGCGTGGTGTTCGTCGAGTCGCCCGGTTCCTGGACTTTTGAGGTGCAAGACATTCCCGCCATCGCGGAAGAGGCGCATAAAGTCGGCGCCTACGTCCTGCTCGACAATACCTGGGCCACACCCTTGTTCTTCAAGCCCTTCGAGCACGGCGTCGATGTTTCCATCCACGCTGCCACCAAGTACATCGTCGGCCATTCCGACGCCTTGCTGGGCGTCGCCAGCGCCAATGAGCGTGCCTGGAACATCCTCAAGAACGGCGCCCACGATTTCGGCCAGACTGCCGGCCCCGACGATATCTACCTGGCTTTGCGCGGCATGCGCAGCATGGCGGTGCGGCTGCGCCAGCACTCGGAGAGCGGCATGCAATTGGCGGATTATCTGCAGAGCCAGCCGCTGGTGGAGCGCGTGCTGCATCCGGCCTTGCCGTCCGATCCCGGCCACAAGCTATGGCAGCGAGATTTCCTCGGCGCCAGCGGCCTGTTCACGATTGCGTTGAAAGAAGTTGGGCGTCCGGCGCTGTCCAAATTTTTCGACGGCTTGCAACTGTTCGGCATCGGTTTGTCCTGGGGCGGCTTTGAAAGCCTGGCGCTGCCGCTGGACAAACCGCCGACTCGGGTGGCGTCGAAGATCACATATCCGAATCCGCTGGTGCGCATCCATGTCGGCCTGGAAAACATCGATGACCTGATCGCCGACATGGGGCTGGCATTCAAGCGCATGGAGCAGGCGCTTTAAAGTTAATCCAGACCGGCGTAATCAAGCGGCAACGCAGTTGTGTGCTTGATCTGCTCCATGGCGAAGCTGGCGTTGACGTCGAACAGAGCGTTCGACTGCGTCAGCTTCTGGTACACCGCGTCGTAGGCGGCGATGTTCGGCACCACCACCCGCAGCAGATAATCGATATTGCCGCTCATGCGGTAAAACTCCACCACTTCCGGAATCAGTTTGACGGTATTGCTGAACTGGGCATACCAGCCGGCGTTATGCTGGCTGGTCTTGATCGAGACGAATACGGTCACGCCGACATTCAGCTTGTCGGCATCCAGCAGCGCCACCCGGCGCAATATCACGCCATCTTCTTCCAGCTTCTGGATGCGGCGCCAGCACGGCGTCGACGACAGGTTGACCTTTTCGGCGATTTCCGCCACCGGCGTGCTGGCGTCTTCCTGCAGGATGGCGAGAATCTGTTTATCTATTTTATCCATGGTCGGCTTGAGTGAAGAAAGGGACTGGCTGCGGCGGCGGCGCGTTTCAGCATCCACAAGTGTAGCGCCAGTCAGATCGCAGATGTCGTTTTCGAATGTTTTCCCTATGTACTTGATTGACTTTGCCGGACGGGTGGTCGATATTGGGGGCGCAAGATCTATAAATAAAAGAAGGAGACATAATTGCGTATTTCATTACCAAAATCATTCCGCCTGAGCCCAATGACGCGGGCCCTGACCATGGCCACCCGCGCCGCTGCACTGATCGGTGCCGGCTTCATTATCAGTGCCCCGGCTGGCGCGGCGAATTTTTCCCAGACCGTGTTCTTTGGCGATTCGCTAACCGACAGCGGCTTCTTTACCGGTGTCGGCCAGCAGCGCTCGTTTACCACCAATCCCGATCCGGTCTGGGCGTTGCTGCTGGCGCAAAAATACGGCACCAGCGCCAACCCCGCCGCGATCCTGACGCCGACTGGCGTGCAGGCGGCCGGCGGCACTGACTATGCGGTCGGCGGCGCCCGCGTCACGGCCCAGAACGGCTGGCCCGATGCGGCGACGGCGCCTTTGGTGCCGACCGTCACCAGCCAGGTCAACGGCTACCTGGCGGCGAATCCACGGCTCGACAGCAAAGGTCTGTATGCGGTCTGGGCCGGGGCCAATGATATTTTCGGCTACACCAGCAGTAACGTGGCCGCCTTGCTCAATCCGGCCACGCAAGCTGCGACCGCGGCCCAGGTGATCCAGCAGGTAGCCGGCGAAGCCACCAATGTGGTGGGGCTGGTGCGCCAGCTGCAGCAAGCAGGCGCCGGCACCGTGATTGTGGTCAACCTGCCGGATGTCGGCAAGACGCCGCAAGGGTCGAGTATTCCGGCGCTGGCCACTTTGTGGAGTGCATCCTCGAACAGCTTCAACGCTACGCTGAACACCGGTTTGAGCGGGTTGGGCGGCAACATCGTGGCGATCAATGCCTACGGTCTGTTGCGTGAAGCGATCGCCAATCCTGGCTTGTACGGTTTCACCAACGTCACGACGCCGGCCTGCACTACCTCGTCTTCCTCTACCTGCACCACCGCAACCCTGGTGGCGCCGAATGCAGACCAGACCTATTTGTTTGCCGACGGCGTCCATCCGACCGGCGCCGGCCATGCCATCCTGGCGCAATACGTTGAATCGGTATTGCAGGCGCCGGGCCAGATCGGCATGCTGGCGGAAGCGCCGCTGGCCGGCGCCCAAAGCTTCACCCGCGCCATCGACGACCGCCTGCGCCTGACGCCGCGCGCCGGCCAGGTGGAAGCCTATGCGGCCTATAACAACACCCATCAAAGCCTGGACCACAATGGCAACAATCCGGGCCTGGACGGTTCGGCCAACAGCCTGACGGTGGGCGTCGACTACGCTCTCAATCAGAATGTGACGGTCGGCGGCGCCTTCAGCTTTGCCCATAATCGGGCGAATTTCGGCAATGACACTGGCGGCTTCAAGCTGGACCAGGCGATGTTGTCTGGCTACGGGCAGTACCGCGACGGCGCCTGGGCCCTCAACGCCATCGGCATGGTCGGCTCGCTGCAATATAACGACGTTACCCGCAACATCGTGCTGGGCGCCGCCACCCGCAGCGAAAGCGGCAGCGCCAACGGCCATCAGTTCCTGTTCCGCGTCGGTGGGCAATATGACTTCGCGCTCGGCGCGGCGACGCTCAGCCCGGTCGCCAACCTGACCTGGCAACAGGTCAATGTCGGCGGCTATACGGAAAACGGCAACGACAGCACGGCCATGAACTTCCAGTCGCAGCGGCGCAATTCGCTGGTTTCCAGCTTGGGTGCGCAAGTCACCAGCAAACTGACGCTGGGCAGCTATGCGGTGCAGCCGTTTGCCAAGCTGGCCTGGGAAAAAGAGTTTGAAGACAGCGAGCGCGATGTCCGCGCCAACCTGGTTGGCATGGCCGGCAGCTTTGGCCTGCCTGCCTATCAGGGGCCAAGCAACAGCGCCAGGCTGGAACTCGGCGCCAGTATTGCGCTGGCGACGGATTTCACAGCCTACGCCAGCTATAACGGCCAGTTTGCCGGCGGTAACAAGACCAATTCCTTCCAGGTGGGCTTGAAAAAGGCGTTCTAACCTGTCTTCAACGATTGGCGAATAATTTGTTCGCCCGATAAAAAAGCCGCTGGTGCACATTGCACCAGCGGCTTTTTTCATTGCAGCAGCTTTATTCCTGCTCGGCTTTTACCGCCGGTTTGGTCGGCAAGGCCGGCTTGTCGTCGAAATCCACCACTGGCAAACCGCCGTCGAGGCCAAGGTAATGCTCGATCAGGCCGAAGAAGCGGTCGTAGAACAGCCCGGCGGGAATGGTTTCGCTGGCGACCTTGACCAGTGAATCGGAGGTGCTGCCGATCGGCATCGACACCGAGCCCAGCACGCTCAGGCCGACGCTGGCGGAATTATTGGTTTTCTTCAGTGCGTAGCGGTCCTGGGTCGCGCTGACAAACAAGGTCGTGCTTTTCCCATTCTTGTCGTTGGCTGCGCACACCACATGGAATTCGATTTCGACATGCACGTCCGGATCCGGCTGGAAATGCTTGTGGCCGTCCACCAGGTCAGCCTTGGCCTGCTTGATGATATAGCCTTGGCTCAGCAAAGTGCGGCGCGCAGCTTCACAGGTAGCAGAGCTGGACGTGGCGAAATCGTGGGAAAACGTGCTGGTGTCGCTGAATTCCTCGCCCTGGTAGACGGTGGGCTTAGTGCTCGAGCAGCCCGCAATGGCCCCGGCCAGCAAGACCGGCAGCAGAGCAGGCGATAAGCGGAACATCCTGGACATGAACGAAAACTCCTTGTTTCGACTAAATGAATGCGGCGGATCGCATTTTAGTCTATCCGACAGATGCGGCGGAGTTTCGTTGCATTGAGGCCAGGAGAAATTCGCTTAAGCGTGTAGGGTGGGCACATTGTGCCCACGCGTGAATTTACTCTACACACATGCCTGTTTCCGTGCCGCGCGGGCCGTTACTCCGGTTATCGCGATCACGCGTGGGCACAAAAGCGTGCCCACCCTACGCGCCTTTCAAGCCGCGCACAATGCTGTACTGCGCGGCATTGGCTGTCAGCCATTGTTGCGCCAGTTCGCGGTTGTCATGCTGCCATGGATGGAAGTCGCGTTTCAGGTAGCCGAGCAAAGGCCGGGTGCTGAGCCAGACCAGGCCGTGGCGGCCGAAAAAGAAGCTGGCCGCATCGAGCCAGGTGCTGGGTTTGAACAGAACCCGGTCGTGCCACAGGTTGTTGACGGTTTGCCTGGTGGCCATGATGGTGAAGCGCATCATGGCAAACATATACCAGCGTACCCGCGTCTGGTAGCTGCCGTTCAGGGTGCGGTAGAGGTCGAAGGCCACCGCCTTGTGCTCGGTTTCTTCCACCGCATGCCAGCGCCACAGGGTTTGCAGCATTGGATCGGCGCCTTGCATGACTTGCGGAAAGCGCAGCGTCAGGTCGGCCAGCACCGCGGTATAGTGCTCGAAGGCGGCGGTGATCGCCAGCTTGCTGATGGGCGGCACGCCGCGCTTGCGCCCCAGTTCGATCAGGTTGGCCGCCCAGTATTGCCAATGATTGACCAGGCCTTGTTTTTCCAGCTCGGCGTTATACAGCGCATGGACCCGGCGGTGGGTGGCTTCCTGGCCGATGAAGTCGCGGATGGTCGCCTGCAGTTGCGCGTGCTCGGCACCGTCAGGCAAGGCCAGCGCGGCTTCGCGCACGGAATCGATGAACTCCTGCTCGCCGACCGGGAAGCTCATCGACAAGGCATTGAAAAACTGGGTACGGAAGGCTTTACCGGCCAACCAGTGGCGGGGAAAGCCATGCGACAGGTCGACCAGCAGTTTTCTTACCAACAAGGGACTGGATGTATTCACTGGCTTATCTCTGGTGATTGACGACAGAACCAGTATACTGAGCATTATTCAGTTTTTAAACTCGCAACTTGCTCAGTTTTTCCAAAGGCGCCGACATGGCCAAGCGAATTCCCGGTTCTCCCTCTGAAACAATGCGAAAATTGCCGATCCAGGAGCGGGCGCAACGCACCATAGAAACCATTTTCGAGACGACTGCTCAGATTCTGGAAAGCGAAGGCGAGGCTGGCCTGACCACCAACAAAGTGGCGGAAAAGGCTGGTTTTTCGATCGGCACCCTGTACCAGTATTTCCCCAGCAAAGACGCCATCCTGACGGCCTTGATCGCGCGCGAGCGGCGGCGCGTGATGGACGAGCTGGATGCCTTGATGGAAAGCGCCGAAACCCAGATCGACCAGCTCGATCCGAAAGCCTTCCTGCGCCAGTTCATCCGCATCAATATAGAAGGACTGGGCAGCGGCCGCAGCGCCAAGCGGGCGATGATCCGCTTCGCCTGGCAGCACGATCACCACGAAGACATCACCCAGGCCCTGCGCGAGACGGCGGAGCGGATTGCCATCAGCATGCAGCGCATCCATCATCCCAACCTGCGGCCGCCGACGCCGGCCATGATGTTCGTGGTGACGCGCGCCGTGATCGGCGCCATCCGCAGCGCTTCGCTGGAGAAGTCGCCGCTGCTGGGCAGCGTCGAATTTGAAGATGAGCTGGTGCAGCTGGCGTGGGGCATGCTGGCAAGGCCGGCCGAGTTTTGAGGAGATTCGCGGGGAGCCCGTGAAAATGCCGGATAATGACGCTTCCGGTGCAGCGCCAACCAATAGAAAACGCGAATGAAATACCCAGCATTACTATCGTTTGAAGAAGTGTTCCCCCAGATCAGGCAGTTCGACACCATCATCGATGCCCGCACGCCGTCCGAGTTTGCCGAAGACCGGATTCCAGGCGCCATCAATTGTCCTGTGCTGAGCGATGACGAGCGGGTGCAGGTCGGCACCTTGTACAAGCAGGTCAACGCATTTGAAGCCAAGAAGCTGGGCGCGGTGCTGGTGGCCCGCAATATCGCGCAGCACATCGAAACCCTGTTCATCGGCAAGCCGCGCGAATGGACACCGCTGATCTATTGCTGGCGTGGCGGCAACCGCAGCGGCGCGATGGCGCATATCATGGCGAAAATCGGCTGGCCGGTGGTCCAGCTGGAGGGCGGCTACAAGGAATTCCGCCGCTATGTGATCGGCAGCCTGGAGCAGTTGCCTCAGCAGTTCAGCTACAAGGTGATTTGTGGACCGACCGGCAGCGGCAAGAGTCGTTTGCTGCAGGTGCTGCAGCAGCAAGGCGCACAAGTGCTCGACCTGGAACAGATCGCCGCCCATCGCGGCTCGGTGCTGGGCAATCTGCCGCAGGAGGCGCAACCATCGCAAAAGGCCTTTGAAAGCAGGATCTGGGACAAGCTGCAATACTTCGATGTGCGCTATCCGGTATTTGTCGAATCGGAAAGCAAGAAGATCGGTAATCTGCGGGTGCCGGAGGCCCTGATGGAACAGATTCGCAAGTCCTTCTGCATCGCACTGGCGCTGCCGCGGGCCGAGCGGGTCAAGCTGCTGTTGGAGGATTATTCTCACTTTGTCGCCGATCCGGCCCTGCTGAATACGCAACTGGCTTGCCTGGCCTACCTGCATGGCCGCGAGAAGGTCGGCGAGTGGCAGCAAATGGCGTCGGCCGGACAGATCGAACCTCTGGTTGATGAGCTGTTGCTGAAGCACTATGATCCGGCTTATGCGCAATCGATCAAGCGCAATTTCGGCCAGTTCTCGACCGCGCAGATACTCGATCTCGCGGATATTTCAGCAGAGGCTTTTTTGCAGGCTGCCAAGCAGTTGCATCAAGACAGATAACAGGCCCGGCCAGGCGCATGCCGGCCGCTAACCGACGCTTGCAGCAGGCGTCATTGACCCAGGAACCGTATGTCCGATCTCTCCGCAAGCAGCATCAAACTTACTTCCTTTTCCCACGGCGGCGGCTGCGGCTGCAAGATCGCGCCCGGCGTGCTGGCGCAGATCCTCAAAGGTTCCAGCGGCTTTCCGGTGCCCAAGGAATTGCTGGTCGGGATAGAAACCGCCGACGATGCCGCGGTCTACCTGCTGAACGACGAGCAGGCGCTGATCGCCACCACCGATTTTTTCATGCCCATCGTCGACGATCCTTTCGACTTCGGCCGCATCGCCGCCACCAACGCCATTTCCGACGTGTACGCCATGGGCGGCACGCCGATCATGGCGCTGGCGCTGGTCGGCATGCCGATCAACAAATTGCCGCTGGAAGTAATCGCCAGCATCCTCAAGGGCGGCGAGTCGGTCTGCGCAGAAGCCGGAATCCCGATTGCCGGCGGCCATACCATCGACTCGGTCGAACCCATCTACGGCCTGGTGGTGCTGGGCTTGGTCCATCCTTCCAAGATCAAGCGCAATGCCGGCGCCAAGGCCGGCGACAAGCTGGTGCTGGGCAAGCCGATCGGCGTCGGCGTGCTGTCCGCCGCGCTGAAGAAAGATGCGCTGGACGCCGCCGGCTATGCGGCCCTGATAGACAACACCACCAAGCTCAACAAGCCAGGCAAGCTGCTGTCCGAGATGGCAGCGGTGCATGCGTTGACCGACGTCACCGGCTTCGGCCTGCTCGGCCATACACTGGAACTGGCGCGCGCGGCTAGCTTGAGCGCCCGCCTCAGCATGGCGGCGGTGCCCTTGCTGCCAGGCGTGCAGCAACTGGCGGAGCAGGGCTATGTCACCGGCGCCTCGCCGCGCAACTGGGATGGCTACGGCCATGAAGTGTCGCTGGCGGCATCCATCACCAGTGTCCAACGCGGCCTGCTGACCGATCCGCAAACTTCGGGCGGCTTGCTTGTTTCTTGCGACCCTGGCGCGGTGGAGGAGGTGCTGGCGCTGTTCCGGCGCGAAGGCTTCGCCGATGCTGCTGTCATCGGCGAGATGGCGGCAGGCGTTAGCGGTGTCGAAGTGCTTGCCTGACGAGGTTCAGGTACGCTTCCTGAAAAGCAACGTATCGCCCAGCCACACTGCAAGCATGCTCGCACCCATCAGCGGAAACAGGATGCCGAGCAGCGCCAGATAGCCTTTCCAGCGCGTGATGGATGGCGGTGGCTGCAATACGCGCTTGGGCGCGCCGACTGAATTTTGCGGACGGCGCAGCCACCACATCACGAAGCCGCTGAGCGCCATGCCCAGCAAGGCCAGCGAAATCGCTGCGCACAGCAGCTGGTTGGCGAGGCCGAAATATTCCCCCATGTGTAGCGCCACCCCTAGCGTCACCAGTTTCGAGACCGGATTGTAGTCGGCAAAACGCAGGTCCTTGACGATCTTGCCGCTGTACTGATCGATATGCAGGGTGCGCTGGCGGTCCAGGTCGGAACGCACGAATTCTCCGGCGCCTGGCGCATACGAGGCGGTGAATACGCCGGAGCTCTTGGCCGGTAGCGCCAGCTGGTAAGTCGCCATGCCGCTGCGTGCGGCGATTTCCACTACCTGATCGATGTCCAGCGCTTGTTGTGGCGTCTGGTGCGACTGCGGTACTGTCGTTGCTCCCATCGCCCAGGGAACGTTCGCCAGGGGCAGCTCCTGCATCTTCATCGCGGGCATGTCAGCCATGGCGGACATGTCATGTTCATGCGCCGGCGGCGCTTTGGCCACTGCTTTCGGCTGACTGGCGCCGGCCCAAGTCACCAGGGCCTGGAAGTTCTTGCCCCAGAAGCTGGACCAGGGCAAGCCGCTCAGGATGAAAAACAGGGCGCCTATCGACACCCAGATGCCGGCCACCAGATGCAGTTCGCGCCAGACGGCGCGGCCGCGCAGGCCGAGACGCGGCAGCAGCGTGCCCCAGACGGCAAACTGTTTGCGCGGCCACCAGAGTGCGATGCCGGTGCCTAGCATGACCAGGGTCCAGCAGGCGGCCAGCTCCATCAGCCAGCCGCCCCAGCGCCCCAGCAGCAGATCGCGATGGAGCTGCCGCACCTGCTTCATCAAGCGATGCTCGACGCTGAGCATGCCCAGCAGCCGGCCGCTGTACGGATCGAGATAGACGCTGGTGCTGTCGCCCGACGGCAGGCGGAATACCGCTTCCGTGCTGCGCGATGGATCCGCGCTGACTGATACCGAAGTTGGCGCGGCATCTGCGGGCAGGGCGCCGGCGGCAATGCCGAGCAGCTTGCCGTAGGCCAGTCTTGGCTGGCTGTTGGCGGCGACGTGCAGCATATCGCCATACAGGAGGTTTTCGATCTGCGGTTTGAAGACATAGATAGCGCCGGTGATCGCCAGCACCATCAGGAAGGGCATGACGAACAGGCCGGCATAGAAATGCCAGCGCCACAGGATGCGGTAGTTGCGCGACGCGACTGAACTGCTGTCGTCTGGCAGCGTCTGGGTAGAAATGGATGGCATGGTTTTCCTTGCGATAAATGTTTGTTCAGACTTCTCTGTGCCCACGCTGTATCGATATCCGCGTGGGCACAAAAGCGTGCCCACCCTACAAAATAAGCGGCGTGACTGGTGCAATGGTTCACAGGCTGACCTTGGCTTCCAGATAGAAGGTCCGGCCCGGATAGGGGTAGTAGACGTAGTAGCGGCGGTTGGTCAGGTTGTCGACGCCGACACCAAGCTCGGTATTCCTGCTCGGCTTGAACGTCAGCTTGCTGTCGAACACCAGGAAGGAGCTGGTGCCGCCGAAGGTGTCCGGGTTGACGTCGGTATTGCTCAGGGTGTTGTACTGGCGGCCGGAATAGCGGCCGGCCAGCGTCGCCGTGGCCTGGTCGCCGATGCGATAGCTGCCCACCAGGTTGGCGCGCCACAAGGGGATGCGGTAAAAGTTCTTGCCGACCGTCGCTGGATTTTTGCTGTTTTCCAGGATGATGGAACGGGTATAGCCGACGCTGGCGCTGAGGTCCAGACCGCGCAGCATCACATCCTCGGCGGCATAGCTGAGCTCGATCCCGCGCGAGCGGACGCGGTCGATGTTCTGGATGCTGGTCACGTTGGGAAATACCGTGGTGTTGGTCTGGCTGAACAAGGTGTTCTTGACGTCGTCCTCAAACAGCGACAGGCGCAGCAGGCCGTTGAAATGCGCCCACTCTGCGCTCAGTTCCTTGGCCAGGTCGTTTTCCGGTTTCAGGTTGGGATCGTTGTTAACCAGCGTAGAACCGGTCAGGCTGCCCTGGAACAGTTCGCTGACCGTCGGGAAGCGATAGGCGCGGCCAGTGGAAAAGCGCAGGGTCAGGTCTGGGCTGGCCTTGTAGGCCAGCGCTGCCTTGGGCGACCAGTAGGCCAGGCTGCGATCGGCGTAGTGTTGGCTCGAACCAGGAACGGCACGGACGCCGTCGTAGGCGCGCCAGTCTTCGTAGCGCAGGCCGTAAGTCAGTTTCCACAATTGGCTCAGCTGCCAGGCATCCTGGGCAAACAAGGCCTGCGTTTCGGTCTTGCCGGCAAAGGCGTTATTGAAGCCGCTGCGGTCGTTACCGTTGTTGCTGCGCCAGTTGCTCAGGTTGTAGGTCGTGTTTTCAAGAAAATAATTGTCGTAGTGGTAGCCGATAGTTGGCCAGTGGCTGCCAGCGACCACTGCTGCGGGTTTGTAGTCGGCGGCCAGGTCCAGGGTTTTCCAGCCGGAGCCGTCGCCGAAGGTGGCGACGCCGCTCGAATTGCTGGCCAGCCCGCTGTTGGCGGAGCGCGCGATGCTCTTGGAGACATCGAACCAGGACGCGATTGCCGAATAGTTCCAGCCGCTGGCATTGCGGCTTTTCAGCGTCAGGCCGTACAGCTGGTTCTCGCTTTCGCTGGCCGCCGGTGCGAAGAACGACTCCGGCAGCTTGTACTGGTAGCCGCCGATATTCACCAGTCCCGCGTAGACCGGATTGCCGTTGGCGTCGCGCAGGAAGGTCTGAGTGCTGTTGCTGACCTGCTGGCGCCAGTAGCCGAAGGTGAAGCCGGCTTGCAGGGTAGGGGTGATGTCGTAGGCAGCCTTGAACTTGAACTGGTCCTGCACCGCGTGTTCGGCGCCTTCGGCGTTGACGCCGAAAATGGTGGCCGGTGCGCCGTTCGGATCGGTATAGGAATAAGCCCCGGTGACTGGAATGGCGGCGGCGCCGGCGGCCTGCGTCGAACGCGGCTGGCTGGCGTAGACGAAGGGCTGGCCGGCGTTGCTCAGGTGATCGACGCCGAGCAGGAAGGAAAGGTCGCCGACCTTGTTGCCGATCGCCGCGGTGCTCTTGTTGCCGTCGAAATGGCCGTCGACGCCGAACAGATTGAACTGCTGACTGAATACCTGGACCTTGGCCATGGCTTCCAGTTTGGTCGGCATCTTGGTGGTGATGGCAACCGTCGCCCCCATCGAATTGCCGGGATACAGGGCGGAAAACGGGCCGTAGATCACGTCTACCTGGGCAATGTCCTCCGGAAAAACCATGGACCAGCGCGGCGGGAAGCTGTGTGTATTGCCGAGCAGGTTGCTGAGCAACAGGCCGTCGGCATACACCAGGCCGCGCGCAGTCTGCGAAGTGCCGTTGCCGCGTACCGAAATGGTGGCGTTTTCATCGCCGATGAAGCGCTTGCGGATCGCCATGTTCGGCATGTATTTCAAAGCGTCTTCGGTGTTGACGACGTTCAGGTTCTGCAACTGCTCGGCCGTGATGCGTTCGCTGCTGGCCGGCAGGTTGGGATCGAGCACCCGCTTTTCGCGGGCGCCGGTGACGAATACTGCCGGCGCCGCATGAGCATCGTCGTCGGCGGCGCGGGCGCTTTGCACAAACATGGGTAAGACAAACGACAGCGGCAGCAAGGCGGCAGACAGCGCGCATGAGCGCCGTATAGAAAAGAGCGCCGGCGGCTGGTAGCGACGCGACGAAGCACTCTCGGTTTGCGTGAGCAAAGCAAGCATAAAATTCCCCTGGACTTCAATAGATGAGCATCCCCGGATTGCTGCGGCAATCGAGGATGGGCGGCAGCTCAGCTGCCGGAAAAAGGCCGGTCAGGAGAAGGCGGGGGGCGGGTCGAGCGGATGGGTGCGGCCGCGGAACGGCCGTGGTGCGATGTAATCGTACAGCAGCGGACTGGCATGTTCTGACGCCACCGAAGTCGCCAGCAGGAGAGCGAAAGACGCCGTCGGCGGCGGACTGTTGGCCAGCAGCGAGCAATAGCCGCAGGCATTCCAGTGGTCGCCGGCCGGCATCGTCGATTTGCCGCTGCCATCGCCTTGGACCAGCCCTGCCGAGGTGCAGATCTCGTTGTATATCTGGTTATAAGCCTGGATCGCTCCGCTCGCCTTGAGCGACTGCGAAACTGTCGGCATGAGGATGCCCAGCCAGATGGCAAACAGGCAGCTCCAGACAACAATTTTTTGGCGGCGGATACGTAACACGGATAATTTGCGAGAGCTTGCGGGTTGATGCTGTGGGGGAAAACTTGCCGATTATAGGATGGAGCCCGGGCCAGCACAAGGCCGGCGGCCAAGGCGGCCGGTCCGGCGCCCTGTGTATTTATGCATTGTCTGCGCGGGCAGTACGCCGGTATTGTTACCGACCGTCCCGATGGCCGGAAAAAGGGCCGGCTTGTACTATTTCCACGGGGCCGCCTGTGAAAATAGTACAAGCCGGCCCCGCCTTTTGTGGTAGCGCCAGCCGGACCGGCAACTCTATAGTCTCCCTGCGTCACAAAGACGCGATCGGCGCAGCCGGTCTACGGTAATCGTCGGCGGTTTGCATTTCGCTGCGGTGCTCAAAAAACAGAGGAGACAATAGTAATGAACAAACTCGCCTATGCCGGCGGACTTGCCGGCCTGGTATTCCTGATGCCGACCGCCTTTGCGGCGGATTCCTGCAGTGTTCCGCAATTGAAGGTACTGGCCCAGAAGACGCTGGGTCTCACTACGCTCGAAAAATCGCTGGCTGACTACCGCAAGGCCAGCGGCACCCAGGTCGACCTGGTGTACTTCGGCGAAAACGATCGCCGCGGCAAGTCGCGTCTGGACGCTTCGACCAAGGCCGGCGCCTATCAGGTCTACTACGTGGACGAAGCAAATGTGGCGGAGTTCGCCGCCGCCGGCTGGATCCTGCCCTTGCTGAAATACTATCCGAAGGAATACGACTACAGCGATTTCCTGCCCGGCCGCCGTGCCGTCGCCAGTTACAAGGATATTGCTTATTTTGCACCGCTGTATGGTGGCGGCGATTTCCTCTATTACCGCAAGGACTTGCTGGACAAGGCGCGCATTGCCGTGCCGAAGACACTGGAAGAATTGCAGGCCGCCATCAAGAAGGTGAATAACCCGCCGGCAGTCTACGGCTGGGTGGCGCGCGGTCAGCGCGGTTCGGGCATGAACGTGTGGCGCTGGTCGCCGTTCTTCACCGCCATGGGCGGCGCATGGGTCGACAAGGATGGCAAGGCTGGCTTCAATTCGGCGGCCGGGGTCAAAGCCACACAAACCTACATGGATCTGCTGAAGTACACGCCTCCCGGCACCGCCACCTACGACTGGAGCAATGCGGTTGAAGCCTTCCGCGCCGGCAAGGTCGCTTTCATGATTGAGTCGACGCCGTTCGCGGACTGGATGGAAGATCCTACCAAATCGTCAGTAGTGGGCAAGGTCGGCTATGCGCGGCCGCCGGCGCCGTTGTCTTCGGCAGGTTTCGGTCACGGTTTTGCGATTGCCGCCTATGGCAGCAAAGATGAATGCACGCGCCAGGCCGCCGGCAAATTCATCGCCTGGGCCAGCAGCAAGGAACAGGAGCAGGCGCGCCTGAAGGACGGCGTGTTCAGCGACTATAACCGCAGCAGCACGATTGGCAGTCCTTACTTCCAGCAGCATGTGCAGCCGGGAATCGTCGCTGGCCTGAAGGCAATCACCGATACCACCAGGTTGAATATCTGGTCGTCGCCGCTGTGGCCGCAGGTCGGCGATAACCTTGGCGTTGTGCTGGAAGAACTGTTTACCGGCACCCGCACTGATGTCAAAGCCGCGCTGGACGACGCCGCCAAATATACCGACGCCGTCATCGCCCGCGCCGGCCGCCGCAACTGAATGTTACTTCGGATTGCCAGGCGGCCTCGCTCCGGCGCCGCCTGGCGCAGCCTTTCGAGAAATGACAATGAATAAACATCATGGTTCTTCCTTGCCCTATGTGTTCCTGCTGCCGCCCTTGCTGATCCTGGCGGTGCTGGCGCTGGTGCCGACGGTCGGCGCGATTTATCTGGCGCTGCGCGACCGCATGCTGCAATACGCTGATAGCCATTTCGTCTGGTTTGAAAATTTTTCGCGGCTGGCGGCGGACCGCCGTTTCCTCAACGCCATCAAGGTCTCGGCACAATGGGAAGCGGTTACTGTGCTCGGCACACTGGTGGTGGGCGTGCTGCTGGCGGTCTGGCTGTTTGAGAAAACCTCGCCGCGCACGCGCAACCTGCTGTCGGTGCTGCTGATTATCCCGGTGCTGCTGCCACGGGTATCGGCTGCCTTCCTGTGGAAATTCATGTTCTCGCCCTTGCTGGGCATTGTTAGCTGGCTGCTGGGTTTCGTCGGGCTTGGCAACGTCGCCTTCCTGTCCGATCCTGCCTTGGCGTTGCTGGCGGTGGCCTTTGTCGACGTCTGGCAATGGGGTTTGTTCTTTGCCGTGATCGTGCTCAAGCTGCTGGAAACCTTGCCGCCGGAGCCGCTGGAAGCGGCCCGCATCGACTATGCACGCAGCTGGGAAGTGTACGCCCTGGTGGCGCTGCCGATGCTGCGGGCGCCGCTGGTCAGCCTGGCGCTGATCAAGATGATCGAGTCGCTGCGTTCTTTCGATCTGATCTATGTCATGACCAAGGGCGGTCCTGGCATCGCCACCGAGACGCTGGACATGTATGCCTATTCTCAAGGAATCGGATTGTCAGGCGATATCTCCTACGCCTCGGCAATGGCGGTCCTGATGATGGTGCTGACTACCGCGCTGTTCACAATCATTTGGAAGCGAGCAAAAAAATGGCAGGAATAATCGTAGGCAGGACAGTGACGGGCGAGATGCAACCGGCCATGATCCATAAGAATGTCGCCCGCGGCAAGCTGGCGGGCCGGTTGTCTCGGACAATCGGCTGGCTGGGCTTGACGCTGCTGGTGACGGTGGCCCTGTTCCCGGTGCTGTGGGCGTTGCTGAATTCCCTCAAGGAATTGATGGATATTGTCTCACCGACGCCGCGCTTCCTGTTCCGGCCGACGCTGGACAACTATCGGCAGGTGCTGCACACGCCTGAAGTGCTGTCCGGCCTGTACAACAGCATCCTGGTGGTGGGCGTTGCAGTAGGGTTGGGTGCGTTGCTGGGCGTGCCCGCCGCCTATGCCATCGCGCGCTACCTCTTCCGCCGCCGGGACGATGTCCAGTTCTTTGTGCTGTCGCTGCGCTTCCTGCCACCGGTGGCGGTGGCGATTCCGCTGATGGCTATCTGGATTGACCTTGGCGTCTACGACACCCGATTTTCGCTGATCGTGACCTATCTCCTGACCACCTTGTCGACCATCATCTGGCTCTCGATCCCGGCCTTCCAGCGGGTCCCGCGCGAAATCGAAGAGGCCGCCACCATCGATGGCTACGGGCCGTATGCGGTGTTCTGGCGCATTGCCTTGCCGATTGCTTCCAAGACCTTGCTGGGCGGTGTCGTATTCAGCTTTGTGCTGGTCTGGAACGAACTGATGATGGCGCTGACCCTGACCTCCCAGCAGGCCGCGACCTTGCCGGTGATCGCCGCCACATTCACCTCGATGGGGCAGGAGGTGCCGTGGGGCGTGGTCAACGCTTCCACTGTGCTGCTGGCATTGCCGCCGCTGGTATTCCTGGGTTTGCTGAGCCAGCTGCTCAATTCCATGCTTAAGCATCGCTGAGCTTTGCACAAGACTAAACATGACAAAAAAACGGAGCAGCGCCGTCCCGCTGCAGGAACAAGATAATGGAGTAGATGATGAAGGCCCTGGTTCTCGAAAAACAACATGACATCCAGCTGCGCGAGATTGACTTGCCGCTGGCGATCGGTCCGCGCGACGTCAAGATCAAGATTCATACGGTCGGCGTCTGCGGCAGCGATGTGCATTACTATCAGCACGGCAATATAGGTTCCTTTACAGTGCGCGAACCGATGGTGCTGGGACATGAGGCCTCCGGTGTGGTGGCCGAAGTCGGCGCCGAGGTCAGGCATCTGCAGGTCGGCGACCGCGTCTGTATGGAGCCCGGCGTGCCGGATTTCGAATCGAAGGCGACCCGTCTCGGCCTGTACAACCTCGATCCGGCAGTGCGTTTCTGGGCGACGCCGCCGATTCATGGTTGCCTGACGCCGTTCGTCTCGCATCCTGCCGCGTTTACATTCAAGCTGCCGGATAATGTCAGCTTTGCTGAAGGCGCGATCGTCGAACCGCTGGCGATAGGCTTGCAGGCCGCCACCAAGGCTCGGATCAAGCCGGGCGACCTGGCGGTAGTGATGGGCGCCGGCACGATTGGAATGATGACAGCATTGGCGGCGCTGGCCGGCGGCTGCAGCCGGGTGGTGATCTGCGACCTGGTGCAGGAAAAGCTGGACCTGATCCATGCCTATCCTGGCATCACTACCGTCAACCTGCGCCAGCAATCGCTGCTGGAAACGGTGACCGGCCTGAGCGGCGAGTGGGGCGCTGACATCGTGTTTGAAGCCAGCGGCAGCGACAAGGCTTACGACGGCATCTTCGATCTGCTGTGTCCGGGAGGCTGTCTGGTGCTGGTGGGTTTGCCGGCCAACAAGGTGGCAATCGATATTGTCGCGATCCTGGCCAAGGAAATCCGCATAGAGTCGGTGTTCCGCTATGCCAATATCTTCCAGCGCGCGCTGGCCCTGATCGCCTCCGGCAAGATCAACGTCAAACCTTTCATCTCGCGCTCGTTCAAGTTCGCTGACGGCGTTGCCGCTTTCGACGCGGCCGCCAGCGGCAATCCGCGCGACGTCAAGATCCAGATCGAATTGGAGTAAGCAGCATGGCCAGCATAGTTTGCGACAAGCTAGTAAAACATTACGAGGGCAATCCGGTGGTCCATGATTTCAGCATGGAGATCGCGGACGCCGAATTCATCGTCCTGCTCGGCCCCTCCGGCTGCGGCAAATCGACCATCCTGCGCATGATGGCGGGGCTGGAGGAAATCAGCGGCGGCGCCTTGCATATCGGCGCCAGGCAGGTGAATGACTTGCCGCCGCGCGAACGCGATATCGCCATGGTGTTCCAGAACTACGTCCTGTATCCGCACATGACGGTCTACGACAACATGGCTTTTGGCCTGCGCCGCCTGAAGACGCCGGAAAGCGAGATCAGCCAGCGGGTCGGACAGGTGGCGCAAATGCTCAGCCTGGAGCCGCTGCTGCAGCGCAAGCCGAAGCAGATGTCGGGCGGCCAGCAGCAGCGGGTGGCGATCGGCCGCGCCATGATCAAGACGCCGGCGGTATTCCTGTTCGACGAGCCGCTCTCCAACCTGGACGCCAAGCTGCGCGCCCAGCTGCGCGGCGATATCAAACGCCTGCACCGGCAACTGGCGACCACCTCGGTCTACGTCACCCACGACCAGCTTGAAGCGATGACGCTGGCCGACCGCATCGTGTTGCTGAAAGCAGGGCGGATCGAGCAGGTCGGCACGCCGGCGGAAATCTATAACCATCCGGTATCCAGGTTCGCCGCCGGCTTCATCGGCACCCCGGCCATGAATTTCATCGGTTGCGTCGCTAGCCATGAAGATGGGATGACAGTGCTGGACAGCGGTGAAGCCAGGTGGCGTTTGCCGCCATCCTTGTTCGCCGTTAGTGAAGGCCAATCCGTGGTGCTGGGAGTGCGGCCGAACCACATGTTCACTACCAGCGTCGGCGACCGCCAGATTGAAGTGCGGGGCAAAGTCGACCTGGTGGAGCTGCTGGGGGCGGAATCGCTGGTCAGCCTGTTGCACGCCAAGCACGAAATCACTGCGCTGGTGCCGGCCAACCGTTGCCCGCGGGTCGGTGATCAAGTATGCTTTAATATCTCGTTGAATGATCTGCATGTGTTCGATGCGGAGACAGGTAGCAGCCTGGTGTTGCATCATTGATATTTATTTGACCCCGGGCGATAACAGGACATGACATCATGCGGCCGGACCTTGAGCTTATCCAGAAAGTGCAGTACCAGTCGTTCCGCGTCTGGTCGCACGGCTATCCGCACCAGGTGGCGCGCTGGCATTACCATCCCGAGTATGAACTGCACTATTTGCGCGAAACTAACGGTAAGATGTTTGTCGGTGACTACATCGGCGATTGCCGGCCAGGCAACCTGGTGTTTACCGGCCCCAACATTCCGCACAACTGGGTGAGCGAACTGGCGCCCGGCGCCAGCGTCGCCGAGCGCGACCTGGTGCTGCAGTTCGGCGCTGATTTCATGCAGGATTGCATGGCGCTGTTTCCCGAATTCGGTCAGGTGCAAAACCTGCTCGACGAAGCGCGCTTTGGCGTGCAGTTCGGCAAAGAGGCGGAACTGCGGGCGCATGAGGCTTTGAGCGCCATGCTCGGCGCCAGCGATGCCAGGCGTGTGATCCTGTTCCTGGATTTGCTGGACTACCTGTCGCATGCACCGCGCGTGCGCCTGGCCAGTCCCAGCTATGACCCCAGCATCGATCAGCGCCGTAATGCCATCGTCAACCAGGTGCTGGCCTATATCCTGGAAAACTATAGCGTCGACCTGAGGGAAGCCGACGTCGCCGAACTGGCGGGTATGGCCGGCGCCGCCTTCTCACGCTTTTTCCGCAAGAGCACCGGCGTGACCTTCATCCAATACGTTAACCACTTGCGGCTAAACCGTGCCTGTGAGCTGCTGATGAACAGCGAGCTGTCGGTGACCGATATCTGTTATCGGGTGGGTTTCAATAATGTCTCGCACTTCAATCACCAGTTCCTGCAGAAAAAACAGATGTCGCCGTCCAAGTTCAGGGCTTGTCATCTGACCCAACAAGGCAGCAAAGCCGAAAGCCAGCCCGCGCTGCCGTAAAAACGCGCATCCATTCACTCCACTCATTTATTCATGCATGCATGCGGGCGTCGATCCCGCTACTTCGTGGAAGCTGTGATTTTATCCCCTACCTATTTGCAGCCCGGACCGACTGACGAAGAATGTCACCCGCATGACCTTCTTGGTCAGCATCGCGGCATGCGCCTGATGTGTTGGCCTGCGATGCAGGCGCTGTAGCTAGCGGTTGGACAGGCCGGGGAGCCTTCGACTTGCCATGGTGCGGTGGCACGATGTTTGCGATATCACCGCAAATCCGTGCGCGTGTTTCATTTCGAAGCCCGCGATACGGCGTGAACCCAGGTTCGCGCATCTACAGCAAAGACTAAACAATGTCCTCAACAATGATTTCTCCGGCATCGCCGCGCCGGATCCTTCCGTTCGTACTGCCGTTGCTGCTGTCGCTGCCTGTGCTGCTTGCAGCCTGCGGCGGCGGTTCCTCCGATTCCTCGGCCAGCCAGGCCTCGCCATCGACTGCGGCGCCAGCCGCGACTCCGCCAAGCACCACAACACCGGCGACCTCACCGGTCGCGGCTCCAGCATCGGTGCCGGTCGCGGATTTTAATATCGCAAGCCAGGTGGTCGCGACCGGCGCCACCGGCAAGATTTTTGGCCTCAAGGCCAATTTTTTCAACGACGGCCTGATTCCGCCGAGCCCGATGTCGAACTACGGCTTTCCCAATCCGATCATCCCGGTGCTCAATGCGGACGGCAGTCTGGATGTGGCCTGGCTGGATTATTCCGGCGCGACGCAGTCGTCGGTGTCCGGCCTGGGAACGCCAGGCACGATCAGCATCACCCACGTCAATCCTGACCTGAGTGCCGGCGCCACCACGGCAACCAGCCTGCGCTCGTACAAGCTGCTAGGCTTTACCAAGGATGCCAGCGGCGCCTTCTATGTCGCCTATAACGTCGACCATCCGTACCGCAATACGGTCGCGGGCGACGTCAACAACGTCAATGGCAACGAACTGCATATCGCCAAGGCATCCAGCGCCAGTTTTGCGGCGAAGGCCTGGGATACCCTGGTGTTCGGCAATCAGGACAACAGCAAGGACAAGAGCAAGGGCAACCCCGGCACGGCAGGGGGCGGCGTCTTGAGCTACGACGCAGTGAACCAGAAGCTGGTGCTGTATGTGGCGCACCAGATGGCGTGGGGTGATAACGGCACGCGTCACCAGGCCGGTTATTTCCGCTATTTCGATGGCGTTACCGGCAGCGTGGTGGCGCCTGCCGGCAATGCGATGAACATGGGATCGGCCTGGTTCTATTCGCACAATTTCAACCAGCGCCTGCTGATCGACAACGGCACCGCTTACACATTGGCGCATGGCG
The DNA here is from genome assembly GCF_001584185.1 of Collimonas pratensis. Lineage (GTDB taxonomy): Bacteria > Pseudomonadota > Gammaproteobacteria > Burkholderiales > Burkholderiaceae_D > Collimonas > Collimonas pratensis. The sequence continues at coordinate 2,233,312 of NZ_CP013234.1, forward strand.
ACGCCTACCCGCGTCAGCTGGGATTTTCGGCGCGCACGCTGGCAGGCTATCTCGGCAAAGACAACACTGTTTTCGATAAGCCTTACCAAGCTGTCGACGGCGCCGAGGGCGACAACACTACCAACGCCGAGACCGGCCAGTTCATCAAGCTGAGCAGCGGTGATTTCGCGATGGTCCATGCGACATCGCAGGGCCGTGCGGCGCGCGACGTGCGGATCAGCCTGGTCAGCGGCGCCGACGGTAGCGTACGCTCAAGTGCCTGGCTGACCAGCAACGCCGCCAACACGCAAGCCATCATGCCCAAGCTGGAAGCTTACGGCAGCGGCTTTGTGGTGTCCTACGGTTTGTGGAATTCGAGCAATCGCACCAACCGCGCGATCGAGTGGCATTTCATGCAGCTCGACGCCAGCCTGAATCCGCTGCTGCTGTCGAATCCAGTGGCCGGTATCGAATTCGTCGCCGATCTGCCGCTGCTGCGCTTCACGGCCGGCCCTAACGCCGGCCGGGTGGGCTGGGTTTCCGGCAATGACAGCGGGACCTTGAGCGTAAACCTGGTGCCCGCTGCGCACTAAGCAGAAAGCATGGGACAGGGCGGCACAAGCCGCGCTGTTCCACTCGGCTGCCTGAGCCGCTGCGGCCATGTCGCTGCCGGCAGCGGTGTTCAGTTATAGGTGTACTGCGGCTCCGGCATGGCAGTCAGCTGCTGCAGCGAAGCGATCAGGTCGGCGAAGCGCTGGCCTTGCACCGTGACATGCTGGCGCAGCAGGTCGGCGGTCTGGTCGCTGTTGCCGGCGATGATGGCTTGCACCACGCCGTCATGCTCCTGGTAAGAGACATTGAGGCGGTCGCGCACCCGCAGTTGCAGCCGCCGGTAGGGCCGCAGGCGGCGCTGCAGCGAACGCGCCTGGGTCACCAGGAAAGCATTGTGACTGCCTTCATAGATGGCGTCATGGAAGGCTTCATTCTTGTAGAAATAGCTGTCCGGATCGTGCGCATCGCGCGCTTCCATGCATGCCTGGTGCGCCGCCAGCAGGTGCGCATGCTCCTCGCTGGACATGCGGCGCGCCGCCAGGCGCCCGCACATCGCTTCCAGTTCTGCCATCACTTCAAACATTTCTATCAGCTGGCGCGGGCCGATTTCGGCGACCACCGTGCCGCGCCGCGGCCGTGTCACGACGATGCCCATGGAAGCCAGCTGGATCAAGGCTTCGCGCACCGGCGTGCGGGACACGCCGAACTTGATAGCGAGGTCGGTTTCATCAAGATGCTGCCCCGGGCGAAACTCACCAACTGCGATCATCTCCTCGATGGTTTCGCGTAGCGATTCCGAGCGATTTTTTGTTGTGAGCATAATTTGACCGTTTCTGGGATAAAGGCCCCGTTAGGGAGTAAGTTGAACATTTGTGCTGGCCGTAGCTGGCGCACTGCAAGCGGTGGGCGCCTTGCATCGCATCCAGCTACAGCCGCCCAAATGCTCAACTTACTCCCTAATGGGACCGTGTATTCGAGATTTGATTGTAAGGCGTATTTATTCGTTGACATACAAATGTTTTATGGAATACTGTGTATACAAGGAAATGTAATAAGAATACATAACATCTATCTTCAGCAATAACCGCATGAAATATAGCTAAAATTGTATCGATAGTTTTTCCACCGAGGAGAGGGGATATGTCTTTAATCAGCAGAAGGACGGTGCTGGGCGCGCTTGCGAGCACACCGTTCTGGTCCATGTCGTCAGTCTGGGCGCAATCCAGCGCCCTTAAAATTTCCCACCAGTTCCCCGGCGGCAGCATCAGCGAAGGCGACTTCCGCGATCGCCTGACCCGCATGTTTGCCGCAGAAGTCAGCAAACGCACCAACGGCAGCCTGAAGTTCGAGATTTATCCAGGCTCTTCGCTGATGAAGACCAACTCCCAGTTCTCCGCGCTGCGCAAGGGCGCGCTGGATTTTTCGCTGGTGCCGCTCAATTACGCCGGCGGCGAAGTGCCGGAAGTAAACATCGGCCTGATGCCCGGCCTGGTGACATCCTACGAGCAGGGCGCGGCCTGGAAGAATGCGGAAGTCGGCAAGGAATTGGCGCGCATCCTGCTGGAAAAGGGCGTCATCATCGTCAGCTGGATCTGGCAGGCCGGCGGTGTTGCTTCGCGCACCAAGCCGATTGTCGATCCTTCCGATGTCAAGGGACTGAAGGTGCGCGGCGGCTCACGCGAGATGGATATGATCCTGAAGGAAGCCGGCGCCGCCGTCGTGACGCTGCCGTCCAATGAAATCTATGCAGCGATGCAGACCGGCGCGATGGACGCCGCCATGACATCGTCGACTTCGCTGATTTCCTTCCGCCTGGAAGAAGTCTCGAAGAGCCTGACCAGCGGCCGCGACAAGGCTTACTGGTACATGCTGGAGCCCTTGATGATTTCCAAGGCCACCTTCGATCGCCTGACCAAAGAACAGCAGGCGGCGGTGATGGCAGTGGGCGCCGACATGGAAAAATTTGCCGAGAGCGCAGCACGGCTCGACGATTCCGGCGTCGCCGCGGTGTATATGAAGGCCGGCGCCAAGGTGGTCGATCTGAACGCCGCTACCGTCAAGAAATGGCAAGACATTGCACGCAACACCGCCTGGAAAGACTACGCAGCAAGGAACGAGAATTCCGCCAAGCTGCTGAAACTGGCTGAGAAACTGCTATGAGCCACGGCTTCGATGCGAAGCCGACTGCTGGAAAACTGCCTGCCACGCCGGATAATCCGGTGGTGGCAGTCTTGGCCGGCGTCCTTGACCGCTTCAACAAATTTGCCCTTTACCTGTCGATGGTAGCGCTAATGCTGACGGCGCTGATCATGACTTACTCGGTGGTGGCGCGTTATTTTTTCCATACGCCGACCGACTGGCAGGACGACGCTACCGTCTTCATGCTGGTCGGCGTGATCTTCCTGTGTGCTGGCTATGCGCAGTCGTATCGCGGCCATATCGGCATCGAAGCGCTGTCCTCGATCTTGCCGGCCTCGGTGAATGCCGTGCGGCTGCTGCTGGTCGATGTGGTGTCTTTCCTGTTCTGTGCTTTCTTTTCGTGGAAGTCATGGGCGCTGTTCCATGAAGCCTGGTCGGAAGGCCAGACTACCTCGTCCACATTCGCACCGCCGCTGTGGATTCCCTATTCATTGATGGCGCTCGGCATGACCGTGCTGACTTTGCAGATCCTGTTGCAGGTGCTGACGCGCCTGACCGAACGCAAGCCTGCCGCCAACCAACAAACTGTCACGGGAGTGTAATGAGTCCGCTTGCCCTTGGTGCCCTGTATGGCATCGTCACGATTGTCGTGATGTGTTCCGGCATGCCGATTGCGTTTGCGCTCGGCGTGGTCGCTACCGGTTTCATGTACTTCTTCATGCCGGCTTCTTCGTTGGATACGGTGACCCAGAACGTTTATGAGGAAATCGCCTCGGTTACCTTGCTGTCGATTCCGCTGTTCATCCTGAAAGGGGCGGCCATCGGCAAATCGCCGGCCGGGCGCGACCTGTATTCGGCGATCCACGCCTGGCTGAGCCGGGTTCCGGGCGGGCTGGGTATCGCCAATGTCTTTGCCTGCGCCTTGTTTGCAGCGATGGCGGGCTCTTCGCCGGCGACCTGTTCGGCGATCGGCTCGGCCGGAATTCCAGAGATGCGCCGGCGTGGCTATTCGCCTGGTTTCGCGGCCGGCATCATCGCCGCCGGCGGCACCCTGGGCATCCTGTTGCCGCCGTCGATCACCATGATCTTGTATGCGGTGGCGTCGGAACAATCGCTGGGCCGGCTGTTCCTGGCCGGTATCGGCCCCGGCATCCTGCTAGTGTTCATGTTCGCCGGCTACGCGGTCTACCGCGCCCGCAAGGAATACCGCCTGGCGCACGAGATCTACCGCCAGGGCGGCATCAAGTCGGCCTATCTGGATGATGAGCATTTCACCTTTGCGCAAAAGATCGAGATGCTGCCGCGCGTGCTGCCGTTTCTGATCCTGCTGATCGGCGTCATGATTGCGCTCTACGGCGGCTTTGCCACGCCGTCGGAAACCGCCGGCCTCGGCGCCTTGCTGGCGATCGTGCTGATCGCCGTGGTGTACCGCATGTGGCGCCCGCGCGACCTGATGCCGTTCCTGAATTCGACCATCAAGGAATCCTGCATGCTGCTGCTGATCATCGGCATGTCGCTGCTGTATTCGTATGTGATGAGCTACCTGCACATCAGCCAGTCGGCAGCGCAATGGGTGGTTGCCTTGCATTTGTCGAAGTGGCTGCTGCTGGCGGTGATCTTGCTGATGGTGATCGTGCTCGGCTTCTTCCTGCCGCCGGTGTCGATCATCCTGATGACCGCGCCGATCATCCTGCCGCCGCTGCGCGAAGCTGGCTTCGACCTGATCTGGTTCGGCGTGGTGATGACGGTGGTGATGGAAATGGGGCTGATCCATCCTCCGGTGGGCTTGAACCTGTTCGTGATCAAGAATATTGCGCCCGACATTCCGCTCGGCGATGTGATTAAAGGCACGCTGCCGTTCTTGCTGCTGATGTTTGCGGCGATCATCTTGCTTTGCCTGTTTCCCGGCATCGTCACCGGCTTGCCGGATATCCTGATGGGAGCGCGTTAACATGGACGGCCGCCGCTGGGACCTGCGTAACACGAACCGTGAGCAGCGCCTGCGGCGCGCCGCCGAGACGCTCGGCAGCGGCTGCCAGGGCAAAGTGGTGGAAACCGGGCGCATCCAGGACCTGCTGTACAGCGTGCTGGAAGCCGGCGATAAAGTCTGCCTGGAAGGGAACAACCAGAAGCAGGCCGATTTCCTCGCCAAGGCGCTAGCCAAGCTGGATCCGGCGCGCGTCAGCGGCTTGCACATGCTGCTGTCGGTGCTGGCTTTACCGGAACATCTGGATATTTTTGAAAGCGGCGTCGCCGCGCGCCTGGATTTTTCCTTTTCCGGGCCGCAGGCAGGCCGCTTGGCCGGGCTGGTGGCGGCCGGCAAGCTGAATATCGGCGCCATCCATACCTATCTTGAACTGTTCGGCCGCTACTTCGTCGACCTGACGCCGCGCGTGGCGCTGGTGGCGGCGCAGGCGGCCGACCGTCACGGCAACCTGTACACCGGGCCGAATACCGAAGACACGCCGGCAATCGTTGAAGCCACCGCCTTCAGCGGCGGCATCGTGATCGCCCAGGTCAATGAAATCGTCGATGTCCTGCCGCGCGTCGATATCCCGGCGGACTGGGTCGGTTTCGTGGTGCAGGCGCCGACGCCGCACTATATCGAGCCGCTCTTCACGCGCGATCCGGCGCAGATTTCCGACATCCAGGTGTTGATGGCGATGATGGCCATCAAGGGCATCTACGCCGAGTATGAAATCCAGCGCCTCAACCATGGCATCGGCTTTGATACCGCAGCGATCGAACTGCTGCTGCCGACCTATGCCGCCTCGCTGGGCCTGAAGGGCAAGATCTGCCAGCACTGGGCGCTCAATCCGCATCCAGCGCTGATCCCGGCGATCGAAGCCGGCTTTGTCGAATCGATCCATTCCTTCGGTTCCGAACTGGGCATGGAAGACTACATCCGGGCTCGCTCTGACATTTTCTTTGTCGGCACCGACGGCTCGATGCGCAGCAACCGCGCCTTCAGCCAGATGGCCGGTCACTATGCCTGCGACATGTTCATCGGCTCCACCTTGCAGATCGATTTGCAGGGTAATTCGTCGACGGCGACGGCCGGCCGCATCGCCGGTTTCGGCGGCGCCCCCAACATGGGCGCCGATGCGCGCGGGCGGCGCCACGTCAGCCCGGCCTGGCTGAAAGCCGGCAAGCAGGCGCGCGACGGCAGGAATCTGATCCCGCGCGGGCAAAAATTGGTGGTGCAGATGGTCGAGACCTTCCGCGAACACATGCAGCCGGCCTTCGTCGACAAGCTGGATGCCTGGGAACTGGCCGAGCAGGCTGGCATGGCGATTCCGCCGGTGATGATCTATGGTGAAGACGTCAGCCACATCCTGACTGAAGAAGGGCTGGCCAACCTGCTGCTGTGCCGTAACGACGAAGAACGCGAGCAAGCCGTGCGCGGCGTCGCCGGCTATACCGCCATCGGCCTGGGGCGCGACAAGCGCATGGTCGAGAACCTGCGCGACCGCGGCATCATCCAGCGTCCCGAAGACCTGGGTATCGACAAGCGGCTGGCCACGCGCGACCTGCTGGCGGCCAAGAACATGAAAGACCTGGTGCGCGCGTCGGGCGGCTTGTACCGGCCGCCGAAGCGTTTCAGGAACTGGTGAAGCGAATTGCTGAAAGCGATAGGGCGTTGCAATGGAAACCTTGAATTTTCGTTTTGAACATGGCCAGCGACAGCTGCCCGCGACTGCGCAGCTGTCGGGCGTGGTCAGTTCCGGCAACCTGGAAGTGCTGATCGAAGCGGCGCCGCTGAACGGCGCCTGCACCATTGAAATCAGGACCGCCGCGCGCGGATTCGGCAAGATCTGGCAAGCGGTGCTGGGCGATTTCCAGCAGCGCTGGCAGCTGGCCGATGCGCGCATCGCCATCAACGACATGGGCGCCACGCCGGCGGTCGTCAGCCTGCGCCTGGACCAGGCGGTGGAAGCGGCGCTGGGAGGAAAGCCATGAACAGTTACCTAGAAGCGCATGCGCGCGAGCGCCTGGATGCGGTACTCGACCCAGGCAGTTTCCGTGAATTCCTGCCGCCCTCGCTGCGCATCGTCAGCCCGCATCTGGGCCAGTTGGATGCACCGGTGTCGTTTGATGATGGCGTCGCGATAGGCGCCGGCAAGCTGTTTGGCGAGCCAATACTGGTGGCGGCGCAAGAGGGCGGCTTCATGGGCGGCGCCGTGGGCGAGGTGCATGGCGCCAAGCTGACCGGCCTGCTGCAGCGTGCGCTGCGGGAGCGTCCGTATGCGGTTTTGCTGCTGCTGGAAAGCGGCGGCGTGCGCCTGCATGAAGCCAATGCCGGCCTCATCGCCGTCTCCGAAGTGATGCGCGCCTTGTTGGAAGTGCGCGCCGCCGGCATCCCGGTGATCGTGCTGGTGGGCGGCTCCAACGGCTGTTTCGGCGGCATGGGCATCGTCGCCTGCTGCGCCAATGCAATCGTCATGTCAGAAGAAGGGCGGCTGGCGATGTCCGGGCCGGAAGTGATAGAAACCGCTAACGGCGTCGAAGAATTCGATGCGCGCGACCGCGCACTGGTGTGGCGCACTACCGGCGGCAAGCATCGCTACCTGCTGGGCGATTGCCAGATGCTGGTGGCCGACGACAGCGCCGCATTCCGGCAAGCCGCCTTTGAGCTGATGCAGGAATGCCATGCCGCAGCAGCGACCATTTCCTTGACGCTGGAAGCGCTGGAAGCCGAACAACAATTTTTGCAGGACCGCGTTGATGACTTCGGCGCCGCCGTCGATCCGCTCGACATCTGGCAGAAAATCGGCCTCGCCGATGCCGCCAATCTCCCCATGCTGGAAGCCGACGCCTTTGTCGCCGCTACCGCGCAACTGCGACGGAGGCCTTGAATGGATTGGATCTCGCTAGCAGCGCAGCTGTTCCCGCATGGCCATACCATCGTCGAACAAGATAATTTCCTGACCGGCACGGCGCAAGTTGACGGCGCCACGGTGAGCGTGATCGGCAGCTGCGGCCATGCGCCTATCGGCGTCGAAATCGCGCTGCTGCAGGCACAGGCGGTACTGGCCGCGGTGCGCAATTTTCCGCAGCGGCCTATCGTCATCCTGGTCGATACACAGGGTCAGCGCCTGCGTCACCGCGATGAAATGCTGGGGATCAACAGCTATATGGCGCACCTGGGGAAATGCATGGCCCTGGCGCGCAGCCAAGGGCATAAGATCGTCGCTCTGGTGTACGACCAGGCCTTGTCAGGCGGTTTCATCACCAGCGGCATGATGGCCGACGCCTGTTTTGCCCTGCCGCAGGCGACCATCCGCGTGATGGGTCTACCGGCCATGGCGCGCATCACCAAGGTGCCGCTGGAACGGTTGACTGAACTGGCAAAGAGCAATCCGGTGTTTGCCCCGGGGCCGGTGAACTATCTGCAAATGGGCGGCATCGATGCTATCTGGGATGGCGATCTTGCCCTGCAACTGGCCGAGGCCTTGCGCGACGCCAGCCCGCAAGACCAGCGCAGCGCCGCCGGCCTGCAGCGCGGCGGCCGCAGCCAGGCCTTTCCGGTAGCGCAGGCGGTATTGGATCATGTGAATTTGCATGCGAACTTACGTGATAACGCGCCATAGCCTGGCTTGGCTCAGCGCCGAAGGCTGGCAGCGTGCCGCGCTGGCGGCAACTGCGGACAACCAGGCGACGTTGGCGCGCTGGCAACAGGAAGACTGGCCGTTGGTGCTGCGGCGGCGCGAAGCCGATACGCCGCCAGACGAGTTGTGCCTGGGACTGGCGCTGCCGCCTGACGGCAATGGCGACAAAGTGAGAATTCCTTTGCAGGTCCAGCTGGCGGATGTGCAGCGGGTTGCGGAACCGCTCACCTTGCGCCAGGCGTTGGCGCACATGCCATCCGGCTGGAGCGGCCCGCTGCGGGCCTTTGCCGGCGACTGCCTGCATAGCGGCATCGCACTCAAGTTGTACGGCTCCTGGGCCTGGCAAATCCTGACCAAGCAGAGCTATGTCACCGCCAATTCAGATATCGACTTGTTGTTCACCCCTCGCAATGCGCCGGAATTTGCGCGCGGCATGGCATTGCTGGCGCAGCACGCGGCGCGCTTGCCGCTGGATGGCGAAGTGATCTTTCCGGATGGCCGGGCGGTGGCCTGGAAGGAGTGCTGGCAGGCCATGCAAGCCGATAGCCAGCCGCGGGTGCTGGTCAAGACCGAAAGCGGCGTCGGCTTGACGGCGCTGGCCAGCCTGGTGGCCAGCCTGGAGCCGGCATGACGGCCGTCGCTGCTGCGCAGCAGCCGCAGGCATCGCCGCTGCTGCGCCGGCAAAACCCAGCGCAGCAAGGCCAGGGCCTGGGCAAGCGCCAGCAGCGCGCCTTTTGCTTGCAAGTGGCGCGGCTGGCATTGCGCAGCCTGTATCGAGAATTGCAGCTGTATCCCAAGCCTGGCCTGGTGTCCCTGGTGGACAACGGCAGTCACAGCGACATGGACGCCGCCACGTTCATGCGCAGCCTGTTTTCGCTGCGCCATTTCTTCCGCGAGGTCACCCAGGCCGGCATGGCCGGCAAGGAGTTTGCCGTATTGCGGCAGCTCGGCATCGCTGCCGAACAGCGCATGTTGCGCGCAACCGCGGGGGTGAACACGCACCGCGGGGCGATTTTCTGTCTGGGTATGCTGTGCGCCGCGGCCGGTTATTGCCATGGCCGCGGCATGTCCTTGGCGCCGGCGACGCTGCGTGCCACGCTGCTGATCCAGTGGGGCGATGCCTTGACCCGGCATATGCAGGAGCGGGCGCCGGACGGCAACGCAGCCGGACTCTCGCATGGCCGCCTGGCAGCACAGAAATATGCGGTCAGCGGCGCCAGCGAAGAGGCGGCCCTGGGATTTCCCTCCCTGTTCGAGATAGCGTTGCCGCGTTTCCTGCTGACCCTGAGCGCCGCTCGCGGCTACGATGCCGCCGCGATTGACGCTTTGTTTGCCCTGATGGCCAATCTTAACGACACCAATCTCTACCATCGAGGCGGCCCGGCAGCCGCCGCCAAGGTCAAAACGCTGGCTCGCGGCTTTCTGGAAATGGGCGGCAGTGCGATAAATGACTGGCGCGAGCAAGCAATTAGTTGCCACAAAGTATTTATTCGGGATAAGCTGTCGCCCGGTGGCGCTGCCGATTTGTTGGCAGCCACTTATTTACTGCATGGACTAAGCTACCTGCGCTAAGCGGCTGACCTCCCCATGCAGATACCGCGTCGACGAATATCTCTGGAGAACAAATGAAAGTGCATCAGAAGTTGTCTTTGGCTGTCAGCATCAGCGCATTGAGCCTGTTTGGCTTGCTTGCGGCTGGTAGCGCTAACGCTGAACCTGGCATTACCAGCAACACTATCGTGATCGGCCAGTCGGCCGGATTCACCGGCACCGCGGCGGAAGAGGTCAAGCAAGCGACTGCCGGCGCCCAGTTGTATTTCGATATCGTCAACAAGCAAGGCGGCGTGTTCGGCCGCAAGATCGTGCTGGAATCGCTGGACGATGGCTTTGAACCCAAGCGCACGGTCGAGAATACCCGCAAGCTGCTCAATGAAAAGAACGCCTTCGCGCTGTTCCTGTACCGCGGCACGCCGACCACCGAATCTATCCTGGGCGCCATCAACGACGCCAAGGTCCCCCTGATTGCCCCAGTCAGCGGCGCAACGTCCCTGCATGAGCCCATGCAGCACTATCTGTTCAATGTGCGTTCCAAGTACCGCGACGAAGTCGGCACTGCGATTGAGCAGCTGTCGGGCATGGGCTTGCAGCGCTATGCGGTGCTGGTGTCCAACGATTCCTTTGGCAACGATGCGCTGGAAGGCTTGAAGCAGGCGATCAAGAAGTACAAGCTGCCGGAGCCGGTGGTCGCCAACTACGAGCGCAATACGGTGGCGGTCGAAGGCGCGGTCAAGAAGATTTTTGATGCCAAGCCGCAGGCTGTGCTGATGATCTGCACAGCCAAGCCGTGCGCCGCCTTCATCAAGCAGTATCGCGAAGCCGGCGGCCAGCAGCAGCTGATCACCTTGTCCAACGTCAGCTCGCAGGTATTCCTGCAAAGCCTGGGTAAGGACGCGCGCGGCCTCGGCATGACTCAGGTATTCCCGAATCCGCGCAGCTCCAGCACGCAGATTTCCAAGGAATTCATGACTGCGCTGAAGAGCCGCAGCGAGCTGTCGGATTCCTATCCGACGCTGGAAGGCTATATTTCTGCCAAAATCCTGGTGGAAGGCTTGCGCCGCGCCGGCAACAAGCCGACCCGTGAAAGCCTGGTCAGTGGCCTGGAAGGCATGGGTGGCTACGATATTGGCGGCATGTCCCTCAAATATGGTCCAAACAGCCGTGATGGCTTGAATTTCATTGAACTGACCGTGATCGGCAAGGATGGCTACGTACTGCGCTAAACAGCAATTGCAAGACGCCGCGGCGGGTCAGCCATGACGCCGCGGCTGGCGCTGCTATGCTCGGGGCAGGGCGGCCAGCATGCGGCGATGTTTGAGCTGGTGCGGCGCGATGCGGCCAGCGCGCAGCTGCTTGATCAATGGTTAGCGCCGGTGCTGCCCGGCCTGTCGCTGCAAGCAGTGTTGTCCGACCAGGATCTGCTGTTTTCCAATCGCCTGGCGCAGCCACTGATCGTGGCGGCCACGGCCGCCGTCTGGTCGGCGTTGCAGGCGCAATTTCCGACTCCGGAACTGGTGGCCGGTTACAGCATTGGCGAACTGGCGGCCTGGCATGTCGGCGGCGCCTTGTCGGCACCGCAGGCGATCGCTCTGGCGCAGGCACGGGCACAGCTGATGGACGCCTGCTTGCAGCCGCAGGCGCCGCAAGTCTTGTTCGCCGTCAGCGGCATCGCTTTGCGGCCGCTGGCAAGCCTGCTGGCCTCGCAGCGGCTGCATGTGGCGATCCAAACCGATGCCGATAGCTGTATCGCCGGTGGCCTGCAACAGGATTTGCTGAGCGCGACCGCGGAAATCGAAAGACTAGGCGGAAAAATCACCTTGCTGCCGGTAACGGTGGCTTCGCACACACCCTTGATGGCCGACGCAGTCGCGCCATTTGCCGATCAGCTGCGGCAGCAACTGACGCAAGACCCGGCCCTGCCGCTATTGTCCGGACTTAACGCTCAACTACTGACAAAAAAAGAACAGGCGATAGAGACGCTGTCGCAACAGCTGACGCACACCATCCATTGGAGCGCCTGCATGGATGCCTGTGCCGAGCGCGGCGTCACGGCGGCGCTGGAACTGGGGCCGGGCGCGGCGTTGTCGCGCATGCTGGCGGCGCGTCATCCGCACATCGCCTGCCGTTCGGTGAGCGACTTCCGTTCGCTGCAAGGTGTAATCAGCTGGCTGCAACGGCTGGACGGTTAAGCCATTCAGGCTTGCTCCGCATGCGGCATCAGCCGCAGGAAGGCAGAGATAAAGGCTGCCACCATGGGCGCGGCATCGCGCCGGTAAATCACGGCGACGTTCGACTGCGCATCCTGCGCCGGCAGCTGCAGAAAACGGATGCCCGCGGGCGCGATTTCCTGCATGCTTTCCGGCACGATCGCAATCCCCAGATTGGCTTCAATCAGATTCAGCAGCGAGGCCTTGCGCGAGGTGGCGCGCGACGCCTTCGGGAAAAAATCATGCCGCATGCACAGCGCCGCCACCAGATAGCTGAGGCCGCCGCGATCCTTGTGCGGGACTGAGACAAAAAGTTCATCGCGCAGTTCGGCGATGCCGATCGCACCTCTGTCCGCAAAGCGATGATCCTTGGACAGCGCCACCACCAGCTTTTCAGAAAACACTTTCTTGACCTGGATATTCGGCAGCTGGCGCAATATCGGCAGGCGCACCATGCCGAAATCGGCGCGGCCTTCGTCGATGTCCAGCGCCTGGTGCTCGGACGGCGCGCGAGAAAAATCCAGCGATACGCCGGGAAACTGCGTCAGCAGCCTGCTGAAGATATCACCCATGGCGGCGGACAGCGTCACCGAGCTGGAATGCAGCACGCGGATCCGCCCTTGCTCGCCCTTGCCTACCTGATGCGCCTGGACGATAGCGTTTTCGATGTCTTCCAGAATTCGTTTACTTCTTTCGTAAAACAGCTGTCCCGCCTCGGTCAGTTCGATATGACGCGAATCGCGCTGCAGCAGACTGACCTGCATGTCGGTTTCCAGCTCCTTCATCTGCCGGCTCAACGCCGATTGCGCGATGAACAGATGTTCGGCGGCGCGCGTGTAGCTACCGGCGTCGACAATTTCAACGAAATATTTGAGCTGTCTGAGTGAAATCATTGTTATGCCGTTTCGAGATAGATGCGCGCCATATTCTGTATTGGCGCTGGCCAGGCTTGTAACGCTACAGTGAAGGCATGCGCTGCAGCTGCAGTCTGCCAGGCAATGCCGCAAAGCTGTTTTACCTTGGCTTTTCGAGACGGTCAACATAAAAATCGATGGCACCCACGCCATGACGATCAGGGGGAATCTCATGCTTGAATTTTTACTTTTTGTGATCGGCGCTTGCGGCGTTGCGATCAGTATTTTCGCCAATATCGCCATTGGGCAGTGCGGCGATACGGCTGATGCGGAGCGTGCGCCCGAAGCAGATAAGCCGAAGCAGCGCCTGCTGTTTGGCAAGCCAGGCAGGAACGACGCTGAGGTGGTCGCAGACAGTTGATGTCTTCTGCACGCCGGTATTGCATATCGCATGCCGGCGTGTCGCCGCAGCTGTTAATATTTGCGCATAGGGTATCAGTACATACAGGTCTGTATACGATCGCGCAGCGCCAAGAAAATTTTCATGACCTTGCCGCTCGCGACCTTGAATCCTACGCGTTCTTTGCATATATTGATGTACGACAACAAATTATCACCCGTTTCACCACTTCCTTTCAGTCCGTAAAACACACTTGCACATGCATGACTGACTCAGGCCGAGCCCGCTGGCTTTTCCTGTGCGACGTCACCATTTCCGAGACAAGCGCTAGCCGCTTACCTCGGTTGAGATTGTTATTGTCCGCTGCCGGCAGCGTCGATGAATATCACTTGCGAGGACTACATGTCGATTAAACGAAAACTGTTGTTTGGCCTGGCCGTTTCCCTACAGCTGTGTGCGCTAGCGTTTGCAGCCCATCAGGCCTTGGCGCAGGAGGCCCCCGATGCAGTGATGGCGCGGCCGCCGGCCGACCAGCCTTATAACGACAAGACGCTGTACGGCTTCGGCGCCGGCGATGCACTTGCTGCCGCGCAGGTGACGGAAAACGCCGCGATCACCCACGACAGCATTTCGATCAACGGCAAGACCATCCGCTATACGGCGACCGCTGGCCACCTGACCGCCGCCGATCCGAAAACCGGCAAGCCGGAAGCATCGATTTTCTATGTTGCCTATACCGCCGACAAGCAAAACGCCGGCAAGCGGCCGGTCACCTTTTTCTATAATGGCGGCCCGGGTTCTTCCTCGGTATGGCTGCACCTCGGCTCTTTCAGCCCCAAGCGCATCGTCACCGGCGACCCGGCCACTACGCAGCCGCTGCCGTTTCCCTTTGTCGACAACAAGCAAAGCCTGATTGACACCACCGACATGGTATTCATCGATGCGGTCGGCACCGGTTTTTCCGAAGCTATCAGCCCCAACACCAACCAGACTTTCTGGGGCGTGGACAGCGATGCTGCGGTGTTCCGCGATTTCATCACGCGCTACCTGAACGTCAACCACCGTTTGGAATCTCCCAAGTACCTGTACGGCGAATCGTATGGCACGCCGCGCACCGATGTCCTCGCCAACTTGCTGGAAATGGGCGGCACCAAGCTGACCGGCGTGGTGCTGCAATCGGCGATCCTGAACTACAATTCGAACGCCGACTTCAACGGCGGCTCGTATGGGCCATACTTCCCTGGCTACGCAGCAGTCGGCGCCTATTTCAACCTGGTGACGCCGCCGCCCGCCAACCTCACCACGTTCGCCAAGCAGATGCGCACTTTCGTGGCCGGCATCTACGAACCGGCGGTGGATGCCTTCCTGGCGTCGAACACGCAGCCATCGCCCAATCTGCTGAACCAGCTGTTCTTCAACAGTGGTTATCCGGTAGCGCTCTGGAAGACCGATTTCAACCTGGATGAAACCACCTTCAGGTACAACCTGATTCCCGGTTCGCTGCTGGGGCGCTATGACGGCCGGGTAGTGGCGGTGATCGGCAGTCCTCTGGCGGCCGATGGCGATCCCTCCAGCACCTTGATCACGCAGCCGTTCACCGACCGCATGAACGACTATCTGCCGCGCGGTTTGAAATACACCGCGGTCTCGACCTACAATATAGAAAACGGCGACACCATCCAGGACTGGGTCTGGACTCACGATGGCTTGTACCTGCCCGATACGATTCCCGACCTGGCGGCCGCCATCTACCAGAATCCCAAGCTCAAGGTATTATCGGAGAACGGCTATCACGACCTCGCCACGCCTTTCTACAACACCGAGCTGGACCTGGGGCGCCTCGGCCCGATTTCTGGCCTGCAGATTACGCATTATCGCGGCGGCCATATGATTTATCTGTTCGATCCGTCGCGCCTGCTGATGAAAGGCGACCTGGTACGGTACTACGACAGCCGCTCATGATGCACATGGATATTTTTCCCATTCTGCAGGCTGTTCAACCAGATACCTATTGGAGCTGACATGAAATCATTACTGACATTCCTGGCCATCGCGGCCGCCATCCTGCCGCCTGCGGTACAGGCGCAAAGCGTCGTCAATGCCGCCACCACGCCCACACGGCAAGGGATGGCACAGCTGGGCGACCCGTATGTGCCGGCGCACGTCAAGGCCGCTGCCCGGGTAGCGGCCACACCGGCAGCGGCCGGCGCCTCGCTGCAAGAACGGGCCTTGCAGAAACTGCAAGCGAAGTTTAGCGAAGCCGATAGCAATAACAGCGGTTCCGTCACCAAAGCGCAGGCACAGCAGGCGGGCTTCGGTTTTGTGGCGAACAACTTCGAACAGATCGATGTCAATCACGCGGGCAGGGTTACCTTCGATAACGTCAAGGCCTATATGCGCGCCAACGGGGCGAACTTCTAGGTCTTGCCGGCTCACTGCGGCGGCAGGGTCACACCGACGGCACGGATGGCAAATTGTCATCCATGCCGTTTGTCCATGTTAAATTACCCCTACGTCACTAGATCGACAGGGGGAATGCCAATGGCGCGATTGCTGTTTGACTTGCCTGCCAAAAAGGCGGGCCTTTGATGGATATTGCCGATACCTTTTACGATGACATGGCCTCAGCCTATCATCTGATTTTCGCCGACTGGAATGTGACAATAGAGCAACAGGGGAAAATTTTGTCGGCGCTGCTACCGCCCCCTGCGCTGGCCGGCAAGGTGCTGGACTGCGCTTGCGGCATCGGCACCCAGGCGCTGGGGCTGGCGGGCCGCGGCTACCAGGTGGAGGGCAGCGATCTTTCCACGGCGGAGGTCGAGCGCGCCAGGCAGGAAGCCGGCCAGCGCGGGCTGGATATTCCGTTTCGCAGCGACGACATGCGTCTGCTGCATACCTCGGCCGCCGGCGAATACGGCGTGGTGCTGGCTTTCGATAACGCCTTGCCGCATCTCGACAGCGATGAAGACATCGCCATGGCGCTGGCAGCCATGTACCAGAGGCTAAGGCCCGGCGGCAAGCTGATGCTCAGCCTGCGCGACTACGGGCCGTTGATGGAACAGCGGCCGAGCATGATGCCGCCGGCCATGTTCATGGACGAAGGCCGGCGCCGCATCGTGCATCAGGTCTGGGACTGGCAGGATGAGCGGCGTTATGTGGTCCATCTTTACATCACATGTCAGCTGCCCGGCCTGACATGGAGCAGCAGCCACTTCACCGGCCACTATCGGGCGCTGACGCCGCAAGAGCTGGCGTCTCACGCGAGCAAGGCGGGCTTTGAGCAAGTGCAGATACTGCAACCGGCTGCGAGCGGCTATTACCAGCCGATTGTGGCTGCCATCCGTCCCCTCGCTTGAACCGGGCCGCCCGCAGCATCGACGCTATCGTTATGGCGCTGCCGCCGGCCGCGCCGGCAACAATATCTCCACCACATGCTCGCGGCGGTCGTCCACCAGTGTAATGGCGCCGTCTGCCTGTATCACATCGTCAACCTTGAGGTAGCCGGCGAGGCCATCGACAACGCCCTGGTGCAGGGCGATCCGGTAGGAGGTGTCGCGATAGCGGTAGGTCAGGCGGCAGGAATTCCAGTTGTCCGGCAGGCAGGGCATTACATGCAGCTTGTCGCCGGCCAGCTGCAGGCCGAGCAGGGATTCGACGATCAGGCGGTACATCCAGCCGGCCGATCCGGTATACCAGGTCCAGCCACCGCGGCCGATATGCGGTTCGCCGGCGTAGACGTCGGCGGCGACCACGTACGGTTCGACCTTGTACCTGGCCACCTTGCCGGCAGTCTTGCCATGGTTGAGCGGATTGATCAGCCGCATCAGTTCCCAGGCGCGCTTCTGGTCGCCGAGTTTGGCGAAAGCCATCACCGTCCAGATCGCAGCGTGGGTGTACTGGCCGCCATTCTCACGCACGCCGGGCACGTAGCCACGGATGTAGCCCGGATTCTGGTCGGATTTGTCGAACGGCGGATCGAGCAGCTGGATGATGCCGTCCTTGCGCCGCACCAGGCGCTGGTCCACCGCCTGCATCGCCATCAGGCTGCGCTGCGGATCGCCGCCGCCAGACAGCACCGACCAGCTTTGCGAAATCGAATCGATCTGGCATTCGACATTCTTGGCTGAACCCAGCGGCGTGCCGTCGTCGAAATAGGCGCGCCGGTACCAGGCGCCATCCCAGCCATTGGCGGCGATATTTTTCTTTAGCTTGGCGGCTTCCGCCAGGCAGCGGTCGGCGAAGGCCTGATCTTGGCGAGCGGCGGCGATTTCGGCAAAGCTGATGAGTACGTCGTACAGGAAGAAACTCAGCCAGACGCTTTCGCCTTTACCTTTTTCACCGACCTTGTCCATGCCGTCGTTCCAGTCGCAGGAACCCATCAGCGACAACCCGTGCACGCCGAAACGCAAGCCGTGTTCGATGGCGCGCACGCAATGGACGTATAGCGTCGCCACTTCGCTGGAGCGGCCCGGCAGGTCGTAATAGGAATCTTCGTCCGGATTCACCGCCCGTCCTTCGAGGAAGTGCGCGGTTTCATCCAGTACCGCGCTGTCGCCGGTAGTGCTGACATAGCGGTGCACCGCCAGCGGCAGCCACAGGAAATCATCGGAACAATGGGTACGGACACCGCGGTCGGTGGGCGGGTGCCACCAGTGCTGGGCATCGCCTTCGATGAACTGATGGGCCGCGCACAGCAGCAGATGCTCGCGCAGCAGCTGCGGCTGGCTATGCACCAGCGCCATGGCGTCCTGCAGCTGGTCGCGGAAACCGAAAGCGCCGCCGGACTGATAGTAGCCGCTGCGCGCCCACATGCGGCAAGAGATCACCTGGTACATCAGCCAGCCGTTCGCCAGCAGGTTCAGCGCCGGGTCCGGCGTTTCTATCTGTATTACGCCCAAGGTGCGTTCCCAGAAGGCATTCACTGCCTGCAATGCGGCGCTCGCTGCAGCCGGGCCGCGGTGGCGCTGCAGCAGTTCGCCCAGGTTGGTCTGGCGGGTATCGGCGACGCCCAGTACAAAGACGATTTCGCGCTGCTGGCCGGGATTGAGCTCGAACTGCTGCTGGATGGCGGCGCACGGGTCGAGCCCGGCGCCGACCTTGCCCGACAAGCGTATCCGCTCCATCGCCGCCGGGCTTTGCAGAGAACCGTTGCGGCCGACGAATTCGTAGCGGTCGCCGCTGACGCTGCGGCTGCCGCCGTCGACATCGAAGAAGGCGGTGCGCTCGGTGAACTCGGTATTGTAGGGATTGCGCGCCAGCAGGGCGCCGCTGGCCGGATCGGTTTCGGTGACGATGTGCATCACCGACTTCGGCCGCAACTCGCCCAGCACCCATTCGACGTAGCCGGTGGCGGACAGCTTGCGCACCGCATCCGATTCGTTGCGTACGCGCAGCACGGAATACTTGACCGGCGCATCGATGGCGACATAGATCGTCAGTTCGGAAACGATGCCCTGCTCAATGTGTTCGAACACGCTGTAGCCGAAGCCATGGCGAGTGACATAGTCGCCGGCGCCGCGGCGCGGCAGCGGCGCCGGCGACCAGTAGTGGCCGCTTTCTTCGTCGCGCAAGTAGAAGGCTTCACCGCCGCTGTCGCTGACCGGATCGTTGGCCCAGGGAGTGAGGCGGAATTCATGGGCGTTCTCGCCCCAGGTATAAGCCTGGCCGCTTTCTGAAATGACCGTGCCGAACTGCGGATTGGCGATCACGTTGCTCCAGGGCGCCGGCGTGGTTTGCACCGCCGAGGTGGTGATTACATATTCGCGGCCGTCGGCGCTGAAGCCGCCCAAGCCGTTGGCCATCAGCAGTTCGCGGTTAGCCAGGGCCAGTCCGTCCGGGACGCTGAGCACTTGCGGCCTGAGCGTCGGCGTCAGGCGCGGCACGCGGATTTCCATCAGGTCGCGGCGGTTGATCTGCTCGGCCAGCGTGCCGCGACTGTCGGTCAGGATGACGCGCGCCACTGCCTGGAACAAGATCCGGTCTTCGTCGGAGATCTGGTCCACCAGGCGCAGGAAAATGCCGCCCGGGCGGTCGATCGCGTTGGCGCCGGTCACCGAGGAAATCAAGCCCATGATCTGCTCCTGCAGCAGCTGGCGGTAGCCGGCATGGTCTTCGTTCCAGATCACCAGGTCGACTACCAGTCCTTTCGAACGCCAGTAGGCATGGGCTTGCACCAGCTGCCGTACCAGTTCGATGTTGTCCTGGCTCTTGATCTGCAACAGCACGATCGGCAGGTCGCCGGAAATGGCGTAGCCCCACAGGCCGGACTGGCCGCGATGATTGCGGATCAGCACGCTGGCGTCGGCGCGCAGCAGAGGATTGACGAACACCACCGAGTTCGCCAGGCGGCCGTACAGCTGGGCGTCGGCTTCGCTGGCGTTGAGCTGGCGCAGCACCACCTGGCTGTGCGGCCAGGACAGTTCGACCACGCGGTCGGCCAGATGACGGTCCTGGTATTTCTCGATCAGGCCGAGGCACAGGTCGCGCGAATCGCCGATGCCGGTCACCATGTCGATGGTCACCACTTGTTCCGGCTCCAGCGTGATCTGGCAACGGATCGCCACGATCGGGTCGAGCACCGGCCCGGCGTTGCCGCCCAGCGGACCGGGCTTGCGCATGGCTTGCGGCGCCGCGACGGTGTTGCCGCGGCCGATGAATTCCATGCGGTCGGTCTCGTACGAAACCACATCCAGCTCGGCGCCGTGGATCGCCATCAGATGGAACATCCAGGGCATCTTCTCGTTCATGGAGCGCGGCCGGCGGGTGCACAGGATGGCGCGTTGCGGATCGAGGATCTCAGTCTGCACGAACAGGTTACTGAAAGCCGGATGAGTAGCGTCCGCCGGCGCCGGCGCCAGCACCACCTCGGCATAGCTGGTGATATCGATGGTTCTGCGCATGCGTGAGCGGTTGACGATGCGGGTACGGCGCAGCTCGATATCGTCTTCCTGCGATACGACGATCTCGGTATGCATGTCGAGATTGTTGTCGCGCCGGCGGAATTCGGCCCGGCCTTCGGAAAAGATCACTTCGTAATTCTTGGGCGGCGTCAGCGTCGGCTGGTAAGCGGTCGACCAGAAATAAGCGCCGTCTTCGTTGCTGCTTTCGGCGACGTCGCGCACATAGCAGAAGGCGCCCCAGTTGTCGCGCGTGCTGTCCTCGCGCCAGCGGGTGACCGCCAGATCGTTCCAGCGGCTGCGGCTGCCGCCGGCGCTGGTGATCATGACGTGATAACGGCCGTTCGACAGCAGTTGCACTTCCGGCGTGCGCGGATCCGGGCGCTGCAAGACGCGCATCTGCATGCCTTGGTCGCTGGCTGCGGTGCGGATGTCGGCCAGGTCGGTGGTGTTGGAGTAGGTGGCGCTGGCTTTGGGCACGCGTTCGTGCAATAGGGACATGGTGGCCTGGAATAGCGGATAGGATTCGAAGCGTTTTTGCATGGGGCGGTCGAGCAGCAGGTAGGCCAGCGACAGGAAGCCCATGCCCTGGTGATGCGCCATGAAGGAACGGATTACGGTATTGCTCTGCCCGCGCGGCAGGCGCGACGACGTATAGTCGATGGCTTCAAAGAAGCCGTACTCGCCTTCGAAACCCTCCGCTGCCAGCTGCTGCAGATTGCTGCAAGCTTCTTCCGGCGCCACCATCAGCGCCATCATCGAGGCATACGGCGCGATCACCAGATCGTCTCCCAGGCCACGCTTGAAACCGAGGCCCGGTACGCCGAAGGCGCGGTATTGGTAGTTGAGGCTGGCGTCGAAAGTGTGATAGCCCGATTCTGAAATTCCCCACGGTACGTTGCGCTGGGCGCCGTACTCGATCTGGCGCTTGATGGCGGAATCGTAGGTTTGTTCCAGCAAAGTATTAGCAAAGGTCGGCATCACCAGTAGCGGCATCAGGTATTCAAACATCGAGCCGCTCCATGACAGCAGGATCGGCTCGCCGCCGGCGACCGTCAGCTGGCGGCCAAGGGCGAACCAGCTTTCCTGCGGCAACTGGCCCTGGGCGATGGCGACGAAGGTTGTCATGCGGGCTTCCGAGGCCAGCAAGTCGTAGAAGCTGGCGTCGCGCCGGCGTTCGCTGACGTTGTAGCCGATCGCCAGCAGGTGGGTGGCAGGGTCGTACAGGAAGCCGTATTCCATCCGGGAAAATTCTTCCGCCTGGGTCGCCAACTGCTCGGTCAGCAGGATGTTTTCGCCGGCGCGCCGGCTGCCGTCGGCCAGCAGGCGCTGCAAGGTCGACAACCGTTCGATCTGCCGCGGGTCGCTGTGTTCGGCCAGTTTTTTCTCGAATTTTTCCGTCAGTTCCGTATGCAGGCGCGCCAGCTGGCGCAGGGTCGGGATGCGGTCGAGTTCGGGGAAATCGTCCAACCAGTCGGCCGGCACCAGCGCCTGGTTCCATGGCGTCAGCTGATCCAGTTCCGCCAGCGCTTCGCGGCACTGGCTGGCGAGCGCGCGCGCCCAGACATTGAGCTGAGTGTCAGGCACGCTGTCGAGGCCGGCGACAAAGCTGGCCGTGCATTGGCTCAGGCGCTGCAGAAAATCGTGGGCGACGGTCAATGTGACGGGAGTGGATTGGCAGGCGGAATCCAGGTCTTTCTCGAACTGGATCAGCTTGGCCAGCGGGCCGCCGCCGGCGGTGTCGCGCAGGATTTCATAAGTGTCGCGCAGGCCCGGAAAGACGCGGGTGCCGATGATGGCGCTGTCCAGCAGGCCTTCCAGGCCGGGGCGCAGCGTCAGCAGATGTCCGGCCAGGTTGCCGCTGTCCACGGTCGAGACGTAGATCGGATGCAGCGGCTTCAGGTACTGGGTGTCGTACCAGTTATAGAAATGGCCTTGATAGCGCTCCAGCGCTGCCAGGGTCTGGAAAGTGTTTTGCGTGCGGATGATCAGCTGTCCGGCTGGAATGTAGCCAAAATCGTAGGCTGCCAGGTTGGCCAGCAGCGACAGGCCGATATTGGTCGGAGAGGTGCGCCGTGCGACCACGGCGACCGGATGTTCCTGGACATTGTCGAGCGGTAGCCAGTTGTCTTCCGGGCCGACATAGGTTTCAAAGAAAAGCCATATCTTGCGCGATAACGCGTGCAGGAATTGTGTCTGTTCGTGGCTCAGCTGCGCCTGGCGGCGGCTGATGGGCTGGCTGATCCAGTAGGCAACGAAAGGCGAGGCCAGCCACAACAACAGGATAGCGGCGGCGGCCGGCAGCGCCTGTGGCCGGGCGCTGCCCAGGTAGAGCGCAACCGCCGCCGCCAAGGCAGGGGCGATCCACATGGCGCGATAATAGGAAAGCAGGCCGTTGCCGGACTGGCGGCTGGCCTCGCTGGAGGGCTGCCATTCCAGCAGCTTCTTGTGCGAGGCCAGTATCCGCCACTGAGTGCGGATCACGGCGTCGAGATTGACGGCGGCTTCATAAGGTAGAAAAATCAGTGTCAGCGCGGCATGGCTGAAATGCTGGCCGGCGGCTTTCAGGGTGGCGGAAAAATGCTGGCGCAGCAGGACGTCGGCCGGCTTGCGCAACAGGCTGATGATGCTGGCGCAGATCGATGGAATCAGGATGATCGCCAGCACCACGCAGCTCCAGAACCAGGCCGATGGCAGCAGCAGCCAGCCGGTCAGCAGCAGGGCCGTCAGCGCCGCGGCCACCAGGCTGCGGCGCAGATTGTCGAACAGCTTCCAGCGCGACAGGGCCGACAGCGGATTGCGGTGGCGGACGATCTTGCCGCTCGTTGCATCGCGCACGCCCGGCACACTGGGCAGCAGCCAGGAAGCTATCTGCCAGTCGCCACGTATCCAGCGATGGCGGCGGCGCACATCGGCGCTGTAGCGGGACGGATATTGCTCATACAGCTGGACATCGCTCAACAGCCCGGCACGGGCGTAACAGCCTTCCAGCAAATCGTGGCTGAGCACGCGGTTTTCCGGCATGCGGTTGCCCAGAGCCTGTTCAAAGGCATCGATGTCGTAGATGCCCTTGCCGACAAAGGAACCTTCGCCGAACACGTCCTGGTACACATCGGATACCGTGCGGGTGTAAGGATCGATGCCAATCTCGCCGCCGCACAGCAGCTCATAGCGCGATGCCGCCGCGCTAGGCAAGCTGACCGCCACCCGCGGCTGCAGGATGCCGTAGCCGTCCATCACGCGCTCGCGGGCGGCGTCGTACAGCGGCCGGTTCAGCGGATGGGCCATGGTGGCGACGAACAGCCTGGCGGCGTCGCGCGGCAGTTCCGTATCGGTATCTAGCGTAATGACATAGCGGACGTTGCTGAGGCCGTCGGTATCGCCGACGATCAGCGAGTAGATATCTGCTTCGCCGCCGCGCAGGAAGGCGTTGAGGTCGGCCAGCTTGCCGCGCTTGCGTTCGTAGCCCATCCAGGATTTTTCCTGCGGATTCCAGCGGCGTGGGCGATGCAGCAGCAGGAAGCGGTCGTCATGGGCTTTGCTATATTTTTTGCTGTCTTCCTGCCGGTATTTCTGGTTCAGTTCGGTGATGTTGTGCGCGATATATTCCAACAGGCTGTCGTCTTGCGGCAGATTTTCGCTGGCGGCGTCGGCGAAATCAGTCAGCAGGCAGAAACGCAGGTTGTCGTCGCGGTTGGCGAGGTAGCGCACTTCCAGGGTTTCGGTCAGCTCATCGATGTTTTGCCTGGTGAACAGCATGGTGGGGACGACCACCAGCGTGCGCGATTCACGCGGTATGCCTTCCGAAAAATCCATGCGCGGCAGCGGCCGCGGCACCGTGATCAGCGTGGCGAGCCAATTGACCATGGCCAGCGCCAGCTGGCTGGCGGCGAGCAGCGTGAGTATTCCCAGCACGGCCAGCAGCCGGACGTTGACGCCGTCATCGTATGCTTTGGCCAACACCAGGCCAGTCGCCAGCAGGCTCAGCAGCAGGATGCTGACCAGGTACACCGCCAGGGGGAAATCGCGGCCGGCGCTGCGCAACCGATCGCGCCAGGGCGGATTGAAAGCGGCGGCAGCTTCTAGCTGCGGCAAGCCTTTGCCTATCAGGAAATAACCGACATGGCTGTTGCGTGTTTCGCCGCCGCCCGGCACTATCTGGGCGGCTGCCAACAGCAGAGCCCGTTGCGCTATTTCGATTTCAGACATGCCGCTGTGCTTGGCGAGTTTTTCGACAACGTGGCGGTAGCAGTCGCGCGTGGCGAAATCCATGCGGGTATAGACGTCGCTTGGGTCCTTACGCAAGATATGGTCGACCGCGCTCATGGTTTCAACGAATTCGCGCCAGTCCATGGCGCTCAGAAAGCGCAGGCTGCCGATGCTGTTGCTGATGGACACCTGGTCGGCCGCCTGTTGCTGGGTTTCGGATTGGACCAGTTGTTCAATGGTCTGGCCAGATTCGGTCAGACGCTGCGACAGCCAGGTCATGGGCAGCGTCAGCGCCGGGCTTTGTCCTTGCAGGCGCCGTACCAGCTCGGCCACAAAAGAACCGTCGAGTGGCGGATTGGAGCGCGCCATGTCGGCCACCAGCAGGATCAGGTTGCTGGGATCGTTTTCGGCGCTTTCCGCCATCGCGTCGGCCCAGGAATCGGCCAGGTTGCGATTGAGGCGAGTCTGCGCCAGATGGGCAGCGACCCGGCGCAGGTTCTCGATCAAGGCCAGGCGCAGCATGATAGGAATCGCCCACAGTTCGCCGAGCGCCAGCGGCGTCACCTGCTGATAGGCAGCGACGAAGCGGCTCAGGTTTTCCGGATCGACACGGCCATCGCCATGCGAGATGGTTTCCAGTGCGATGTCGTATACGCGCGGGCGTCCGGCGGAGTTGCCGCGCAGCAGGCGCGGTAACTCACGGCTGTAGTTTTTCGGCAGATGCCGCTTGGCGGTGCGGATCTGTTCTTCGATCAGGTAAAAGTTGTCAAGCAGCCATTCCGCCGCCGGCGTCACCTGGCGGCCGGTCTTGACGGCGTCGGTCAGTTGGCTGCAGGCATCGATGATCACGGCTTCATTCTCAGCCAAGCGCGTCAGCAGCTGGTCGCGGCCGCGTTCGGGGCTGAGCTTGTGGGCGTTTGCCAGGATCCGCCCGTGTTGCTCCATTTGCAAAGCGCTGAACAATTCGGCGCGCAAGGGCAGCTCATCATCGTTACGGCCGCCGTCATTGTCTGAGCGCAGCGCGGTTTTGATGGCGAGGAAGTAATCGAATACGGATTTGTGGTCTGTTTTCAATTTGGCCGTTTCTATTTTTTCAAGCAAAGAAGGCCGGAACGCAGAGTGCAGGAGAGGTTGCGCCGATCCGGTTCTGGCCCTGCTGGATATCGCTTCTGGCAAGCGTCATGGCGCCGCGTCAGGAGAAGACGTTCGACAGGGAACGATAGAGATTTAGCCCGTAGGGGAGATGCATAAGTACTGACGACTGCAGCGTGGATTGCTGACCTGCGGACCGTCCTACGGCTTACAGGTTAGCAGATTCCCGGGTGAAGCTCCATGCATGCGCCCGAAGCGCTCCAGGTGAAGCTTTAGCGCTCCGACACGTTTTGCATATTGCTCAGACTACGGCAGTTGCCGCTACGGTTCGGTGCGCTGGGACACATAGCGCGGTAGTACGATGTGTTGCAGGAATAGAAAACTATTTGCAGGCAACC
Source organism: Collimonas pratensis (assembly GCF_001584185.1). Taxonomy (GTDB): domain Bacteria; phylum Pseudomonadota; class Gammaproteobacteria; order Burkholderiales; family Burkholderiaceae_D; genus Collimonas; species Collimonas pratensis. The sequence goes on from NZ_CP013234.1 coordinate 2,259,204, forward strand.
GTGCTTGTGTGCGTTGGCGTACGGATCGTCTGAATCGGTGAGCCTATCCTGCATAGAGCCGGGAAGGATTCGGCACCGGACGCAGAATATTGTAGCGTCGCAATCAACTGGAGCCCAGCATGGAAAAGAAAACAACGGCGAAAACAATTGTCTCCGCCATCATGGCGATGTCGCTGCTCACGGGTGGCCTGACATTCGGCCAGGGATTTGACAAGCCCGTGCCGGGCTACGATCAGCATCGCAACGAGCAGCAGCGCAACGACCGGCCTGACCGCCGCAACGATCAGGGCCGCCAGCAGGATCGGGGCAATTACAACGATCAGCGCAGCGGCGAGCGCGGAGCAGGTCCTGACCACGCCTTCTACCGCGGCCAGCGGCTGCCGCCGGAATACCGCAATCGTCAGTATGTGGTCGACGACTGGCGCGGCCACCACCTGAGCGCGCCGCCGCGCGGCTATCATTGGGTGCAGACCGGCGGCGACTATGTGCTGGTTGCGATATCCACCGGCATCATCCTGCAGATGTTGTTAGGAAACTGACAGTCGCATGAAGTCCCGGCCGCCGGCAGCGCCGGCACCGGAAAAATCCCTGGGGCTCAGCTGAGCGCCAGGGATTTTTTTGTTGCCGTGATGGATATCATGATCCGAATGTCATGAACATCGTCAGCACCGCCAGCGTCATGGCGCCGGTGCAGATCCAGCCCAGCAGCTTGAGTTTCCTGCCGATGACGAAACGGCCCATGATGCCGGCGTTGGCCGCCATCAGCATCATGACAGCCATGATCGGAACCGATATCACGCCGTTGATCACCGCGCTCCAGTACAAGGCCTTGATCGGATCGATCGGCGTGAAGCACAGCAGGACGCCGATGGTGGTAGAGACGGCGATGATGCCGTAGAACTTCTTGGCCAGCAGCGGCTTCATTTCCAGGCTGTTTTGCCAGTGGAACGCGCCTGCCATGGCGTAGGCCGCCGATCCGGCCAGCACCGGCACCGCCAGCAGGCCGGTGCCGATAATGCCGGCGCTGAACAGGACGAAGGCAAATTCGCCGGCAATCGGCCGCAGGGCGGAAGCTGCCTGGGCCGAGGTCTGGATATCCGTGATGCCATGCATGCCGAGCGATACTGCAGTCGTCAACATGATGAAATAGGCGACAATATTGGAAAATCCCATGCCGATGACCGTGTCCGCCTTGATCCGGCTGAAATTGGCGCTGGCCTGCTCCGGCGCGTCTTTCAGCGCTTTCGCACCGACTTGCGCCTGCATGTCCTCGACTTCCTGCGAGGCTTGCCAGAAAAACAGATAGGGACTGATGGTGGTGCCGAACACCGCCACCACGGTGGTGATATAGGCCGGTTTCCAGGACAACTGCGGCCATACGGTTTTTGTGAACACTTCGGTCCAGGGCGTGTGCATCGCGAATGCAGTGCCGACATAGGCCAGCAATGCCAGCGTGAGCCATTTCAACAGGCGCACATAGCGGTTGTAGGGAATGAATACCTGCAGTAACAGCGACAGCGCGCCGAAACCCAGGGCATACAGATGGGCAGGACCGCCTGTCAGCAGCGTCAAGGCTTCGCCCATGGCGGCGACATCGGCCGCGATATTGATGGTGTTCGCCACCAGCAGCAACCCGACGATGCCGTACAACAGCCACGCTGGATAGTGCAGGCGGATATTGGTGGCCAGGCCGTGGCCGCTGACGCGGCCGATCCTGGCGCTGATGATCTGTATGCCCACCATCAGCGGGAAAGTCAGGCACAGTGTCCACAGCAGGTTGAAGCCGAATTGCGCGCCCGATTGGGAGTAGGTCGCAATCCCGCTTGGATCGTCATCGGCGGCGCCGGTAATCAAGCCCGGACCGAGTTTTTTTATCCATGACTGCCGGGAAGCCGAATCTGCCATATATCTCCTGTCATGCCCCAATGCCGTTAAGTTAAGGATACTGGGAATGCGTCTCGGCGACCCCGACAACGCGTCCCGAGCTAGGCGCCCCCCGACATTCCCGCGAACGCGGGAATCCATTTTAATCACCATCCCCTGCAACATGGATCCCCGCGTTCGCGGGGATGACGCAATGACCGCATTGCTGTCATGCCCTGTTTTAAGATTGCGCTTTGCTCGCGCGCCTGTTGCAGCAAGGGTAGGTGGCGAGGGGCCAGCGGTCTGTGCGTCAGCACACACAGCCTGCCGGCGAGCGGCCCTGACCGCTCTAAGCGGGTTAAAACCAGCGCTATGTGTGTCAGCGTACCGATCCCACCGCGGAAAAGTCCTATAAGTAAACCCTAGAGTTTCGTAGCGCCACCCTGAGTCGCCAGCCGGCCGCCGTCTTGCCCTGCGACTTGTGGGGGATTGGCGGCAGCGGAGCAGTCCTGACCCTTCCTACCTTTTTGACGGAGAGCACATCATGCAACAAGCGAAACAAAATGGTTCAACAGGCATCGATACCGCAGCGATACGCGCTGCCGCAAAAAACATGGACGACGGTGCGGTGACTGCAGGCTACCGCGGCGACCGCAAGCTGGTGATCGATCTGCTGAACGGCGCGCTGGCTACCGAACTGGTGTGCGTGTTGCGCTACAAGCGCCATCATTACACGGTCGCCGGCCGCGAGAACGGCTCGATCAAGGCCGAATTCCTGGCGCACGCGCTGGAAGAGCAGGGCCACGCCGACCAGATCGCCGAACGCATCGTGCAGCTTAACGGCGAACCCGATTTCAACCCGGCTTCGCTGGCCGAGCGCAGCCATGCCGAGTACGACGATGCCAAGGATGTCAAGGCCATGATCAAGGCCAACCTGATTGCCGAACGGGTTGCGATCGAGTCTTATCGCCAGATGCTGGAAAAGATCGGCGATAGCGATCCGACCACGCGCCAGATGTTGGTCGGCATCATGGCCAAGGAAGAAGAGCACGCTGACGACATGCGCGATTTGCTGGCTTAATTGCTTACATAGTTGCTGGATTAATTTCCGAGTTAAATCGTAGTCATTGGAAGCGCCGGCCGCAGATCGGATGCGGTCCGGATTGTCCAATATTTATTTTAAGGAGTCTATCTTGTTAGAGAAAAATCTGAGAGCGGTCAACCGCGACGTGAAGGTGCTGGTGCAGGATTCGCAAGCCTTGTTTCAGGCGGCGGCTGCATTGACCGGCGACAAGGCCGATGAACTGCGCGCACGCGCCATGCGCATGCTGGACAGCGCGCTGGTGGCGGCGCAGGAAGCGCAAGCCGTTGCCGTTGACGCCGGCAAGGAAGCGGCCGATTCGGCCGAGCAGTATGTCAAGGAAAATCCATGGCAGGCATTGGCTGCGGCCGCTGGCGTGGGATTCCTGATCGGGGTGATAATGACGAAGAGATGATCTGGCAGGCGGGTATGAAAAAACGTGGCGCATGCAGCGCCACGTTTTCGTTGCGGCTGACGCCGCGCTTTGGTCAGAGATGGCCGGTGAGCAGCATCACAATCAGGATGATGACCAGCAGGCCGGAGATGCCGCTCGGCCCATAGCCCCAACTGCGGCTGTGCGGCCAGGTCGGCAAGGCGCCGACCAGGATGAGGATCAGGATGATCAGTAAGATGGTGCCCATGCTGTGCTCCTTGTAGAAATTTGAAAAGGCAGGCATCGTCTTGATGCTTGCGGCGGGAATGGATAATCCGGATTTCCTGTGCTTCCACCTTAGAGCTAAAGAATCGCTGGGTCTGTGCGCTGCCGTACTGAACCGTATCGACGGCCGCCACCGCAAACGGCAGGGCGCGACACGCAGGCGCGGACTTCATATACACTGGTCAAGGAGCACAGGAATTTATTGGAAGATTGGCGTGGGTTCGCTTTTCCTACGATCGAATGCGGTGTTGTCGGACACGCGCTTGCGCTGCAACTGTTTACAGTGGTGAAAACTGGAAAAACGTGATCTGATCGGAATCACTTTGATCATTGCCTGCCGCATGCAAGATGTGGCGGATGCCATCCGATTTTCCCCGCTACCGTCTGGAGACTGCCATGCATTCAGAAACAATTGGTGAATACGAAATCGAGTGTTCCGGGCTGCAACTGCCTGACAGCGAAGGCTGGGTGGCCAACCTGGTCATCTACGCCCCTTCCTGCAATCCCATGCATAGAAACGATATCTTTCCGTCGCAACGGGTGGCGGTCGATAGCGTCTTCGCCAGCGAACAGGAAGCGGAAGCCGAGGCTCGCACCTACGCCATCGCGCTGATAGAAAAAGGCCGCAAGAAAGAGGTGCACTGAAGCCGCCAAAGGTAACAGTCTACGGAATAAAAGACATAATAAAAGACATAAAAAACGGCAGCGGGTAACATGGCTGCTGTCGTCATATTTATTCAGTAAGGAGAGCAGGATGCAACTTGGCATGATTGGTTTAGGGCGCATGGGCGCCAATATGGTCAGGCGCCTGACCACGGGCGACCACCAGTGCGTGGTATATGATTTGCACCCGGACGCCGTCAAGGCAGCGGTGCATCCAGGCGCAGTCGGCGCCTCGTCGCTGCAGGACCTGGTCAGCCAGCTGAGCACGCCGCGCGTGCTGTGGCTGATGCTGCCGGCCGCGGTGGTGGATGAAAACCTGGCGCTGCTGCTGCCTCTGCTGGAAGCCGGCGACATCGTGATCGACGGCGGCAATTCCTACTACCACGACGACATCCGCCGCGGCGCCGAACTGAAAGCCAGGCAGCTGCACTATGTCGATGTCGGCACTAGCGGCGGCGTCGCCGGCTTTGACCGCGGCTATTGCCTGATGATCGGCGGCGAAAAAGAAGTGGTCAAGCATCTGGCGCCGATTTTCGCCACGCTGGCGCCTGGCGCCGCAGCGGCCGCGCCTACGCCCGGCCGCAACAAGAACGGCAGCAGCGCCGAGCAAGGCTATCTACACTGCGGCCCGCATGGCGCCGGCCATTTCGTCAAGATGGTTCACAACGGCATAGAGTACGGCATGATGGGCGCTTACGCCGAAGGCTTGAATATCCTGCGCCACGCCAATGTCGGCAAGCAGGGCAGCGTGGCCGATGCGGAAACCACGCCGCTGCGCCATCCGGAACATTACCAGTACGATCTCGACCTGCCCGAAATTACCGAGCTGTGGCGGCGCGGCAGCGTGATCGGTTCGTGGCTGCTGGATCTTACCGCCGGTGCACTGCTGAAAGATCCGACCCTGGAAAACTATGCCGGCCATGTCGCCGATTCGGGCGAGGGCAGGTGGACCATCAATGCCGCGGTCGATGAAGCGGTGCCGGTGCCTATCCTGAGCGCGGCCTTGTTCGCGCGCTTCAGTTCGCGCGGCGAGGACGATTTTTCCAACAAGGTGCTGTCGGCCATGCGGCAGGGTTTCGGCGGCCATGTGGAAAAGCCGGTCAAGCCAGACTGATTATTAGTGGCGTGTCCGTAGTCCGGGTTGCGCCACGCAACCCGACCTGTCAGGAGCCCTATCATGAAAATCAGCCCACTGGCCGGCAAGCCTGCCCCGTCGGCATTGCTGGTGGATGTGCCGAAGCTGGTCTCAGCCTATTACACCAACGTCCCCGATCCTGAGGTCGCCGAGCAGCGCGTCGCTTTTGGCACTTCGGGTCATCGCGGTTCATCCTTCGACTGCAGCTTCAACGAAGCGCATGTGCTGGCGATCAGCCAGGCGATCTGCGCCTACCGCAGTAAACAAGGCATCAGCGGGCCGCTGTTCATCGGCATCGATACCCATGCCCTGTCGATAGCGGCCTGCGCCAGCGCGGTCGAAGTGTTGGCGGCCAATGGTGTCGACATCATGCTGGCCGAAGGCGACGAGTACACGCCGACGCCGGCCGTGTCGCATGCGATCATCAAATATAACCGCGGCCGCCAGAGCGGCCTGGCGGACGGCATCGTCATCACGCCTTCGCACAATCCGCCGGAAGACGGCGGCGTCAAGTACAACCCGCCCAACGGCGGCGCCGCCGATACCGATATCACCGGCTGGATCGAGGCTGCTGCCAATGCCTTGCTGCGCGCCGGCCTCAAGGACGTCAAGCGGATGCCGCTGCAGAAAGCCTTACGGCTGGCCAGCACGCATCGCTACGATTATCTGAATACCTATGTGGATGAACTTGACCAAGTGATCGACATGGCGCTGATCCGCGACGCCGGCGTCCATCTTGGCGTCGATCCGCTCGGCGGCGCCGGCGTGCATTACTGGCAGCGCATCAGCGAGCGCTACCAGCTCAACCTGAGCGTTGTCAGCGAAGAGGTCGATCCGACCTTCCGTTTCATGACGGTCGACTGGGACGGCCGCATCCGCATGGATCCTTCATCGTCCTACGCCATGCAGCGCCTGCTGGGAATGAAGGATCGCTACGACATCGCCTTTGCCTGCGACACCGATCACGATCGCCACGGCATCGTCACCCGCAGCGCCGGCCTGCTGCCGGCCAATCACTATCTGGCGGTGATGATCGATTATCTGTTCCAGCACCGCAGCCAGTGGCCGCAGGCGGCCGGCATCGGCAAGACGGTGGTCAGCAGCCAGATCATTGACCGCATCGCTACGAGGCTCAAGCGCCGGCTGTATGAAGTGCCGGCCGGTTTCAAATGGTTTGCACCCGGCCTGAGCGACGGTTCACTCGGCTTCGGCGGCGAAGAGAGCGCCGGCGCGACTTTCCAGCGGCTGGATGGTTCGGTCTGGACTACCGACAAAGATGGCCTGGTACCGGCTTTGCTGGCGGCCGAGATCACAGCCCGCGGCGGGCGCGATCCTGGCGAGGTGTATCGCCGCTTGGCCAGCGAACTGGGCGATCCGCTCAGCACCCGGGTGGAAGCTAGCGCCACGCCAGCGCAAAAGAAGATGCTGGCGGCCTTGTCGCCGCAGCAGATCCAGAGCACCGAGCTGGCGGGTGAAAAAATCCAGGACATCATCAGCAAGGCGCCCGGCAACGATGCGGCCATCGGCGGCGTGCGGGTAACGACGGCGGGGGGCTGGTTTGCGGCGCGGCCATCCGGCACGGAAGATATCTACAAGATCTACGCCGAGAGTTTCCATGGCGCCGAACATTTGCAGCGCATCGTGCAGGAAGCGCAGGCGATTGTCGACGCCGCCCTGGCCGCTACGCCAACGCCCGCTGCTGCCGCAAAATGAGCCGCAAGATGCTCAGCGAGACGGCCGAGCTCGACATGCTGCAGCGTGAGTCGTTCAGCTATTTCATGCATGAAACCAATCCGCACAACGGTCTGGTGATCGACAAGACCGCGCCCGACTGGCCGGCCAGCATTGCCGCCGTAGGGCTAGCGCTGGCAGCCTATCCGGTGGCGATAGAGCGCGGCTTCATCTCGCGCGCGGCGGCGCTCAAGCGGGTGCTGCTCACTTTGCGGTTTTTCTGGGACAGCCCGCAGGGACCCGAACCTGATGCCACCGGCCACCATGGTTTTTACTATCATTTTCTCGACATGCAAAGCGGCCGCCGCGCCTGGCAGTGCGAGCTTTCCACCATCGACACGACGTTTTTCCTGGCCGGCGCACTGACCGCCGGCTGCTATTTCGATGGGCCTGGCGCTGACGAGGCAGAATGCCGCCGGCTGGCGGAGGCCTTGTACCAGCGCACCGACTGGGCTTGGGCGCAAGATGGCGGCGGTGCCGTATCCATGGGATGGAAGCCAGAGTCCGGTTTCCTGCCGAACCGCTGGAATGGCTACGACGAAGCGCTGCTGCTGTATGTGCTGGGCTTGGGTTCGCCCAGCTATCCGCTGGCGCCGGGCAGCTATGGCGACTGGGCCGCGGCCTATCAGTGGCAGCAGAGCTACGGCATCGAGTATGTCTATGCCGGTTCGCTGTTTACGCACCAGCTGTCGCATATCTGGGTGGATTTCCGCGGCATCCAGGACAAGGCCATGCGCGCCAAGGGTATCGACTATTTCGAGAACAGTCGCCGCGCGACCCTGGTGCAGCAGCAATATGCGATAGAAAATCCGCATGGCTTCGCTGGCTATAATGAACTGTGCTGGGGCATTACCGCCAGCGACGGGCCGGGGCCTGCCGTGCTCGATGTCGACGGCAAGCGGCGTGAGTTCTACGACTACGTGGCACGCGGCGTGCCGCTCGGGCCTGACGACGGCACCATCGCGCCGTGGGTGGTGGTGTCCTCGCTGCCGTTTGCGCCGGAAATCGTGCTGCCGACCATCGATTATTTTATCCACCAGGTCGGGCTGAAGGCGGGCAATCCGTATGGCTTCAAGTCCACCTTCAATCCGAGTTTTCCCTGCAACTGCGCCAATCCCTACGGTTGGGTCTCGCCCTGGCATTTCGGCATCGACCAGGGGCCGATCATTTTGATGATCGAGAACTATCGCAGCGACATGCTGTGGCGCCTGATGCGCAACTGTCCGTATATCGTCAAGGGCTTGCAGCGCGCCGGCTTTACCGGCGGCTGGCTGCCGCCGGGCTGATCCTGGTCTAACGGCTCAGCAGCGCCAGCGCGCGCTGACAGACATTGTCGACGGTGAAGCCGAATTCGCGCATCACCACATCGCCAGGCGCCGAGGCGCCGAAATGGTCCAGCGCCAGCACTGCGCCGCGCTCGCCGGCATAACGATGCCAGCCCTGCGACACGCCGGCTTCCACCGTCAGCCGGGCGCCGATTGCCGGTGGCAATACCAAGTCGCGGTAAGCCTGATCCTGTTCCTCGAACAATTCCCAGCTCGGCATCGAAACGATACGCACTGAAATATTGCGCGCCAACAGTTGCTGGCGGGCGGCCACGATCAGCGTCACTTCCGAGCCGCTGGCGATCAGGATCAGGTCGGGCTTGCCGCTGGGGGCATCGGCCAGGATATAGCCGCCGCGGCGCACGCCGTCGGCGGCGGCAAACAGGCTGCGATCCAGCGTCGGCAGGTTCTGTCGGCTCAGCACCAGCGCCAGCGGCCGGCCGGATGCCTGCACCGCGACGCGCCAGGCCACCGCGGTCTCGTTGGCATCGGCCGGACGCAGTACGACCAGATTGGGCAGGGCGCGCAAGCTGGCCAGCTGCTCGACCGGCTGGTGGGTGCCGCCATCCTCGCCGAGCGCGATGCTGTCATGGGTAAATACATAGATGACGTGCAGCCCCATCAGGGCTGCCAGCCGGATCGACGGCCGCATGTAGTCGGAGAATACCAGGAAGGTGGAAGCGTAAGGCAGGGCGCCGCCGTGTGCCGCCATGCCGTTGACGATGGCGCCCATGGCATGCTCGCGCACGCCGAAATGCAGATTGCGGCCGGCGCTGCTCCAGCCGCCGGCGTCGGAACCCTGGCGGTCGCCGCCGACGATGGCCGCGGGTTCGAAGTCGCCGTAGCCTTTGAGGGCGGTAAACGTCGAAGGATCGAGGTCGGCCGAACCGCCGATCAGTGCAGGCAGATGGGCGGCAATGGCATTCATCACCTTGCCGCCGGCGACCCGGGTCGAAATGCCCTTGGCGTCTGCCGGAAAGACCGGAATCTCGGCATCCCAGCCGGCAGGCAGGGCGCTGCCGCCTTGCTCCATGAGTTGCTGCAGTTCGCGCCCGAGCTCGGGAAACTGTGCCTGATAGGTTTTATATTTTTCCTGCCACGCGGCTTCCGCCTTGCTGCCCGACGCCATGCCTTCAAGGAAGTGCGTACGCGCCTCTTCCGGGATATAGAAGGAAGGCTGTTCAGGCCAGCCCAGTTTCTGCTTGGTCAGGCGCAGCTCTTCCACACCCAGCGGCGAACCGTGCGCTTCGAAGCTGTCTTGCTTGTTGGGCGAGCCGTAGCCGAGGTGGGTGCGCACCAGGATCAGGGAAGGGCGGCCGGTTTCGCTGCGGGCAGCCTCCAGTGCTGCGGCAATCGCTGCCAGGTCGTTGCCGTCTTGCACCAGCTGGGTATGCCAGCCATAGGCGTCGAAGCGTTGCTGCCGTTGTTCGGTAAACGTGATGTCGGTCGCTGCCGACAGGGTGACCTGGTTATCGTCATACAGATAGATCAGCTTGCCCAGCTGCAGGTGGCCCGCCAGCGAAGCCGCTTCCGAGGCAATCCCTTCCATCAGGTCGCCGTCGCTGACCAAGCCATAGGTGTAATGGTTGACGACATCCAGGCCAGGGCGGTTGTAGCGCGCCGCCAGGTTGGCCTCCGCCATGGCCATGCCGACGCCGTTGGCGAAGCCTTGGCCGAGCGGCCCGGTAGTCACTTCGACGCCGGGCGTCAGGCCGCGCTCTGGATGGCCGGGCGTGCTGCTGCCCCATTGCCGAAACTGTTGCAGCTGCGTCAGCGGCAAGTCGTAGCCGCACAAGTGCAGCAGGCTATACAGCAGCGCCGAACCATGGCCGGCCGAGAGGATGAAGCGGTCGCGATCGAACCAGTGCGGATTGGCGGGATGGTGTTTCAGAAAGCCTGTCCACAGCACATAGGCCATCGGCGCGGCGCCCAGCGGCAGGCCGGGATGGCCGCTGTTGGCCTGTTGCACCGCATCTACCGAAAGAAAGCGCAAGGTGTTGACACATAGATTGTCGCGTGTCGCAACTGGCATCGAGGGGGACGGATTCATATGGCGGCTCCTTGAAGTCGCTGAGCCATCTTGTTTGCAAGCGGCCAGCGTGGCGGGTGATCGAAGCAAGATGAAGCAAGATAACACCCTTTACGGGCTTTGCCTTGCATGGTGTATTTGGCTGAGAGCGATAGCGCCGGATGCGGCAGAGTGGTGCTGGTATGTTTCCCGACCGCCAGCCCCGGTAGTCCGATAGGTACACCTGCGTTTTACGATCACGCTGCGCGTAAAACGATGCCGTCTTCAAAGCACGCGGCGTACTTATCGCCAAGCTTGAACTTCCCAGGTTCGGAACCCGGCAGGGAAGATGTGCTTACTCTATCCGCTTAGTGCGGCTTGTTCTGTTCGTTGAATCACATAGAGCCGCGCATCTGCCCCTGCTTCCTGCTCTCCTACAAGCGGATTGGCGTTGCGCTGATATCGGAGGATGGCGGCGTTTATTACTATTCTTCCATGGCAAGAGAGAATGCATCCGCATTTTCGCGCCGCTTGATAAGGAGAGCTTTCATGGGCAAGTACTTATTGGCGTGGCTTCTTGGTGTGCCTGCAGTGGTGCTGGTCGTGGTCTACCTGCTGGCGCACTGAGGCGATGGGCAAGGCGGCGCTTGCCGTTCACACGTCGTCATCTGCATGATGGTTTTTTGTCGTAATCCCTGCCCGGCATGTTCATTTTGACATCCGGCAGGCAAGCATTTCAACCAATTGGAGAATCAGCATGAACAAAGATCAAGTCAAAGGCGTAAGCAAGGATATCGCTGGCAAAATCCAGGAAGAAGCTGGCAAGCTGGTCGGCAACAAGGAACAGCAGGCCAAGGGCTTGCAAAAACAGGTCGAAGGCAAGATTGAGAAAACCCTTGGCGACGCCAAGGAAGTGGCCAAGGATATCGCCGGCAAGTAACAGTAACGCTTCAAAGCCTGCCGCCGCTTGGTTGTGGCAGTAGGCCGTTCCTCAAGAAAGCTGCAGCCGGTGCGCCGGCCGCGGCTTTTTTTTCATTCTCAGGATTTTGCCTTATACAGCGCGACTTCTTCCGCCAGCGCTTGCGCCACGCTCGGCCGCTGCAGCTGCCGGCCATAGTAGTCCTTGACCCGCAGCCACTGCGCCAGGTCGATGCCGCCGTGCGCAGCCCAGTTGAGCACGGTGGCCAGATAGGCATCGGCCACGCTGAAGCGGTCAAGCAGGAATTCGTGGCTGGCGAAGTGCTCTTGCAGATGGCCCAGGCGCAGATCAGCCTTGTCGCGAGCATAGGCCTTGACTGGCTCCGCGGCGTGCGGGTCGAGCAGCGGCACGAACACCGCCTTGTGCAATTCGGTGCTGATGAAACCCAGCCATTGCTGCATCTTGGCGCGCTGCAGCCGGTCCGTCGGTGCCAGCTGCGCTTGCGGGAACAGGTCAGCCACATAGGGCAGGATGGCGGTGTTTTCGGTAAGCAGATAGCCATCGTCCGTATGCAATACCGGCACCTGTCCCAGCGCGCTGACAGGGTAGAAATCGGCACCATCCTGCAGTTTTTTCGACTTGGTGTCGACCTGGATATAGTCCGCCCGGGCGCCTGCTTCATACAGGGCGATGCGCGTGGCAAGCGAACAGGCCAGCTGGGAAAAATACAGTTTCATCTGGAATCTCCATAGGTGTTTTGTTTTTGTACTATAATGTACAAAAATACCTTGGTCAATATTTTTATACTGTATGGAACAAAAAGAAAACAAGCGTGCCCGCGGCCGGCCGCGCGCCTACGATCCGGAGCAGGCGCTGGACAATGCGCGCGATGTGTTCTGGCAACTGGGCTATGGCGGCAGCTCGCTGGACGATCTCAGCAGTGCCACCGGCATGAACCGGCCCAGCCTGTATGCGGCGTTCGGCGACAAGCATGCGCTTTACCTGCAGACACTGGAACGTTATGTCGAACGCAGCCGGCAGGCGATGATTGGCGTCATGAGCGGCGATTTGCCGCTGGCGCAGGCCCTGTTGCGTGTTTACCAGCTGGCGCTTGGCATGTATCTGCCGCCCGGCAGTGCGGCGCGCGGCTGCCTGCTGATCGGCACTGCTGCCACCCAGGCGGTGGTGGATGTCGAGGTACGTCAGCGCCTGGGCGACGGCTTGCGCTGTTTCGACCAGGTTCTGGAGGCGCGTTTCCAGCGCGCAGTGGAGCAGGGCGAGCTGATTGCCGTCTTGGACCCGGCCATGCTGGCGAAAATGGCGTCGGCCATCCTGCACACGCTGGCGCTGCGTTCGCGCGCGGGCGACAGCCGCGCCTCGCTGGAGGCGACCGCCGCCGCCGGCGTCCAGCTGATCTGCGGCCAGGCGGCCATCGCACGCTAGCGGCAGGGCCGGCCGCAGGCGGTATCAATACCACTCGGGGCCGGTGCCAGCACAGCCGGGGCGCAGTGCGCCGCAATTCAAAACCACTTGCAATTTGATCCGTATTATCCCAATGTTGCTCTCTGCTGCCTGGCGGCAATATTGGAAAACGCACGCATAAAGCCGGCATCAGCGTGCGGCATAGGGAGACGAGTCATGGCGCAAGTGAAGCGTAGTGCAAGCATCATCAATGACGACTGGCGCCGCTGGATAGGCGAAAACCTGGCGCTCGACGCCAGTCCGCAAGATGTGTTCAACGTCCTGGTCGGCCAAGGCGTCGGAGCGGACGAGGCGACGCGCGAAGTACAGGCGGCGCTCGCCAATCCCTATCTGCTGGGTGCGCGCCAGGCCGGCCAGCGTCTCAAGAACCGCTTGAAAAAACATGACTGGGTGCTCGACATCTACCGCACCCTGAACCGCCAGACTATCGGCAGCGAGCTGATTGAACGGCGCCACCGCCTGTCGCGCGAGGAGTTCTATAGCCAGTATTATCTGATGAACAAGCCGGTGATCATCAGCGGCATGCTGGACGACTGGCCGGCGCTGGCGAAATGGAATTTCGATTTCCTGCGCACGCATTTCGGCGAACGCGAGGTCGAGGTACAGATGGGGCGTGCGCAAGACGCCAACTACGAAATCAATTCCAACCAGCACAAGCGCAAGATGCCGCTGGCAAGTTACCTGGACCTGATCCAGGGTGCGCAGGAGAGCAACGATTTCTACATGACGGCGAATAATTCCTCAGCCAACCGCCAGGCCCTGACGGAGCTGTGGCAAGACATCGGCCGGCTGCCGGAATACCTCAACCCGGAATCAAAGGACGACGGCTTCCTCTGGCTGGGACCGAAAGGCACGCGTACGCCTTTCCACCATGACCTGACCAACAACTTCATGGCGCAGGTGGTCGGCCGCAAGCGCGTCAAGCTGATTCCCGCCTGCGAACTGGCGTATGTCTATAACCACCATCACTGCTATACGGCGGTGGATGGCGCCGCCATCGATTACGAGCGTTTCCCGCTGATGCGTAATGTGCAGGTGCTGGAATGCGAGCTGGCGGCGGGCGAGCTGCTGTTTCTGCCGGTCGGCTGCTGGCATTACGTGGAAGGACTGGAAGCGAGCATCACGGTCTCGTTGATCAACTTCCAGCCGGAAAACAATTTCGGCGCTTTCTATTCGACCTACGATGAGCTCTAGGGCCTGCCCCTAGTGTCGTGTCATTGCATCGCTTTTGCGGGAAAAAAGGCAAACATGGCGTTTGCATATCTAAGACCACATGCATACGTCTGAAAAAGTGGTATCGCACCTGCTGTCACACTTTTTTGCGCCGCTTTGCCGGCGTTGCCGCAAAGTCCCTTTTTCATATGAGAAAAGCGAGGATCTTTAGAAGATTTGTATTGCTGTATGGAATCGAAATACAGATGGAATTTTCTTTTCGATTTTGAAAAACGATAGAATTTTCCGATTGAAATTTCCGGGTTGTTTGCAAGTGGTATGGTATATACGGTAATACTTTTAAACCACTTGACGCTGATTTTTCAGGCCGCCATTCTCAGCCCAGCTGCCAGCTAAACATATAACGGCCCAGCTTAGGGAGTGCGCAGGCGCCGGTCGCAACGACCTGCTTCTCGCACATTGTCATTTGATAGAGGAGAAGTGGCGCATGAAAACAACTGTATGCAATACCTTGTTGCTGGGACTGATAGGCGGCCTGCTGGCGGGCTGTAGCGATGGCGGTTCGTCTGGAGCAGCGACGGCGACCAGCCTGAAGCAGGTTTCAGCCACCGTGAAATCCAGCGTGCCGATCTGCGCCCCAGCCTGGAGTGCATCGGCGGTCTATACCGGCGGCAACCAGGCCAGCTACAGCAGCGTGAACTACACGGCCAACTGGTGGACTCAGGGGAATAATCCTTCCACCAACAACGGCGGCAGCGGCAGCGGCCAGCCATGGACGTCCAACGGCGCCTGCAGCACCACGCCAACTCCTACGCCGACCCCGACGCCCACACCGACTCCAACGCCGACACCTACCCCAACACCGACGCCCACACCGACGCCCACACCGACTCCGACCCCAACGCCGACAACCGGTTTTGTGTTCAGCGCCTACAAGGACGTCACTGCCGACGCCAACTGGAACACCGGCGCCATGCAAAGCACGATCACCGGCACTTCGCAGCCAGTCACCACCGCCATGCCTGCACATAACAATGTGCTGACCTGGGCCTTCGCTACCGGCGGCTGCGGTTCCGAGACCTGGGCCGGCATCACGCCGGCAATGATCGCCACCAATGTGCAGGCCTTTGTTGCCGCCGGCAAGAAATACATCGTCTCGACCGGCGGCGCGGCGGGGTCATTTACCTGTACCTCGGATGCCGGTTTCGATACGTTTATCAATACGTACAGCTCCGCCAACCTGGTCGGCATCGATTTCGATATCGAAGACGGCCAGAGCCAGTCCGACATCAACAACCTGGTGGCGCGGGTGGCGGCGGCCCAGGTCAAGTATCCGAACCTGCGCTTCAGCTTCACCATCGCCACGCTGGCGACCAGCCAGAGCGGTTCTTCGGTAGCGGTGGACATGGGTTCGGCTTCGCCCAATCCGCTCGGTTCGATGGGGATAGCGGTGATGCAGGCGATCCAGTCGGCCGGCCTGAAGAACTACTATGTCAACCTGATGGCGATGGACTACGGTTCGGCCACTGCGGTCAACTGCGTGCTCAGCGGCGGCGTCTGTCAGATGGGGCAGTCGGCGATCCAGGCAGCGATGGATTTCCGCGGTTTCTACAAGGTGCCGTATAGCCAGATCGAGCTGACGCCGATGATTGGCGCCAACGACACCGCCGGTGAAACCTTCACCCTGGCCGATACCGACACCTTGTCGGCCTGGGCCAAAGCCAACGGCCTGGCCGGCCTGCACCACTGGTCGTTCGACCGCGATACCGGCGTGACTTACACCAACCGTTTCATCTCGGATCTCGGTCTCTGATCCGCTGCTGATTGTCCTTCTGTAAAGCCGGCTCTTGCGAGCCGGCTTTTTTATTGCGGACGTCGTCCTGGCGCATCTGCCGCTTGCCGATTTTCTGGTAGACATCGATTTGTACTTGCGACATCATGGTTGCAGCCAGACGGGCGATCTGACCCGTTGGCCGCCGAGAAAGAAGCTATGCTCAATTTCGATTCCAATCACTATCCTTATACTTCCCGCCGCAGCGCGGTCTACGCCCGGCGCGGCATGGTCGCGACCTCGCAGCCGCTGGCGGCGCAAGCCGGGCTGGAAGTGCTGCAAGCCGGCGGCAACGCCATCGATGCGGCGATCGCCGCCGCCGCCGCGCTGACCGTGGTCGAGCCGACTGCCAACGGCATCGGCGGCGATGCCTTTGCGCTGATCTGGCATCAAGGAAAACTGCATGGCTTGAACGCCAGCGGCGCCGCGCCACTGGCGATCTCCATCGCCAAGCTCAATGCTGCCGGCCATCAAAGCATGCCGAAATACGGAGCGCTGCCGGTTACCGTGCCCGGCGCGCCTGGGGCATGGGCCAGCATGGCGGAACGCTTCGGCAGCCTGCCTTTGGCACGCTGCATGGCGGGAGCGATCGCGCTGGCGCAGGAAGGTTATCCGCTGTCGCCGGTGGTGGCCTTTGCCTGGCAACTAGCGCACAAGCTGTTCCAAGGCGAGTTCAGGGGCGCGCATTTCCAACCCTGGTTTGACACGTTCAGCATCGACGGCCGGGCGCCGCGCGCCGGCGAGATCTGGCGCTCGCAAGGCCATGCCGATACGCTGCGTGCCATCGCGGCGGATGGCGCCGCCAGCTTCTATCGCGGCGCCCTGGCGGAAAAGACTGCAGCCTTCGTGCGCGCTGCGGGCGGCTACCTCGATGTCGCCGACCTGGCTGCTTACCAGCCAGAGTGGGTTGATCCCATCAGCTGCAACTACCGCGGCTACGATGTCTGGGAAATCCCGCCTAACGGCCACGGCCTGGTGGCCTTGCTGGCCTTGAATATCCTGAAAGGTTTCGAGTTCGACCAGCGCGACAGCCTGCAGACTTATCATCGCCAGATCGAAGCGATCAAGCTGGCTTATGCCGATGGCCTGGCGCATATCGCCGACAGCGACCACATGCGGGTCTCGGTGCGGGACCTGCTGTCGGACGCCTATGCCGACGAGCGCCGCAAGCTGGTCGGCGCGCGGGCTGCCTTGCCGCTGGCCGGACAGCCGTCGCGCGGCGGCACGGTGTACCTCAGCACCGCCGACGACCAGGGCAATATGGTCTCCTTCATCCAGAGCAATTACATGGGCTTCGGCTCCGGCCTGGTGGTGCCGGGAACCGGCATCGCGTTGCATAACCGCGGCAACAATTTCACGCTGGATGCGGCCCATCCCAACTGCCTGGCGCCGGGCAAGCGGCCGTATCACACCATCATTCCGGGATTCCTGACCAAGGATGGCGAGGCAGTCGGCCCGTTTGGCGTGATGGGCGCCTTCATGCAGCCGCAAGGGCATGTGCAGATGGTGATGAACACGGTTGACTTCGGCCTCAACCCGCAAGCGTCGCTGGATGCGCCGCGCTGGGAATGGGAGAGCGGCAATCAGGTCAACATCGAGCACGGCACCGCCGAGCACCTGCTGCGCGGCTTGCGCGGCCTCGGGCACGAAGCGGCGTGGTCGGCCAACCAGCTCGGTTTCGGCCGCGGCCAGATCATCTGGCGCGATAGCCGCGGTGTGCTGTGCGGCGGCACCGAGCCGCGCACCGACGGCTGCGTGGCGGCCTGGTAGATCTTGCGGCGCGCGTGTTGGTACAATCCTGGGCGTGCGGGCTTGCGCGATACATTAATCATGAAGGACAGTGAACATGCCAGAACCAGTCGACCTTACCCGTATCTGCCCGGTGATCATGACGCCTAGCCATGACGGCAAGTTTTTCCGCAATTATGTGATGTCCTTGCTGAATTTTACGGTCGAGGCCGAGCGCTGCGGCATGCCGATGCAAGTGGTCATGCACCAGGGAGAAAGCCTGGTGACACGGGCGCGCAACAACTGCGTCGCCGACTTTCTCGCCAATCCGCAATGGACCCATCTATTCTGGATCGACGCCGACATCGGCTTTTCTGCGGAAGCGGCGTTCCGCTTGCTGCGTTCCGGCTACGACATCGCCGCCGGCGTTTATCCGCTCAAGCATGAGACCTGGCCGCAGGAAGGCCTGCCGCAAGGCACCACCCAGCAGCAGTTCGAAGCGACCTATGCGCGCTACACTGTCAACGCCAAAGTAGCCGACGGCAGCAACCAGGTCAACCTGGCAATCCAGGCCGACGGTTTCATGCGCATGGAAGAGGCGCCCACTGGTTTCATGGTGATCAAGCGCAGCGTGTTCGAGCGCCTGATCGCCAGCTATCCCGAGCTCAACTATGTACCTGACAGCATCGGCGTTCCCGACCGCGGCCTGCATTACCGTTTCTTCGATGTCATGGTCGACCCGGAGACGCGCCGCTATCTGTCGGAAGACTATGGTTTCTGCCGGCTATGGTCAGGGCTGGGCGAATCTATCTATATCGATGCCAATTCCAACCTGAGCCACCAGGGCTCCAAGCTGTACACGGGCGACTTCGCCAACTCCCTGCGCACGTCCTTGCCCTACGCGATAGGCGCGCCGCAAGGCACGCAGATGCAGCTCACCGGGCTCGAGCATCTGCGCTCCAATCCCTTGTTCTGAGCAAAATCGTCACCTGATTTTCGTCGCGCTTCAGCTACGCAGCTAACTGGGGTCAGAGTGAACTTTCTGCGCGTCTTTTACAGAAACTTCACTCTGACCCCACTTAGCGGGCTACGGAGTGCACACATCGTTGTTGGAAAATAAAACCAAATAGTGCGCCGAGCCTTTCTCCGAATCCGCCATGTGGGGTCAGAGTCGAGTTTCGCGAAAAAGCACCGCGAAAGTCGACTCTGACCCCAGATGACTCCGCCCATTTTCTGCGACTATGTCGTGAATTACGAAACTCATCAATGAATGAAGAAAAAGGCCGACGATCATCAGCCTTTTTGCCCTGAAAATTTCATAAAGCACGAAAAAATCGTCACCTGGTTTTCGTCGCGCTTCAGACACGCAGCTAACTGGGGTCAGAGTGAACTTTCTGCGCGTCTTTTGCAGAAACTTCACTCTGACCCCACTTAGCGGGCTACGGAGTGCACACATCGTTGTTGGAAAATAAAACCAAATAGTGCGCCGAGCCTTTCTCCGAATCCGTCATTTGGGGTCAGAGTAATTTACGACGATACAGTCGTCGTAAAAAAACTCTGACCCCAAATGACTCTGCCCGGTGACTGCGTTTCCCAACGACTACAGCTGTGAATTGGTAGTAGCGCTGAACTTAGTGTTCAGGTTGCTTTCCAGGTTGCCGATCGCACTCTCCAGGATGCTAAAGATCTGCGCCCGATTGGCAGCGTTGCTCAAGTCCAGCGTTGCGGTGGCGCTGACGCCGGTGCTGGCCAGCGCGCTGTTGAAGGCGGTTTGCGCCTGCGCCGCCGAAATGTAGGCCGAGCTGCCGCTGCCGTTCACATACGCCAGTGTCTGGAACACATTGGAGAAGACGGTCCCCAATGCCGGGATGTTGAAGGCGACATGGTTGGCCGGCGTCGTGAAGGTGGTGGCGCTGGTGGTCGGGATCGGATTGCCGTACAACTGGTCGAGGTAGTAGCGCACCTGATACGGATACTGCTGGTAGGTGTCGGTCGCGCCCCATACCGAACTGTAGGCGTTGACGCTGGCCACGGTGGCCGCCGTCGCGGTCGCGCCCAGTTTGCTGTAGCTGGTCATCAGGGTGCCGTAGTAACCCTGGTTGTAGGCCACGTTCAGCAAGACATCGAGGAAGTTGTTCGGCAGCGTGGTGAAGTTGGCCAGCGCATTGTCGTAGTAAGGCTGCCACGGCGTCACCCAGCCGCCGGTGCCCTTGCCGGTGAGGATCAGGGCGACGAAATCGTTGTAGTGGAAATACGCGGTCAGCATCGGGCCGTAGTATTTGTTGTTGAACGAAGGCGGTGTCACCTTGGTGTATTGCTGGGCCGCGGTGGCCATGGTGTAGCCGATGTTCTTCTGGATGGCGACGTAGTTGATCAACGAATGGCCGGCCGGTGCGTAGGAGCCGGAAACCATGTCGGCGGCGTAGTTGTTGATCTGGTAGGGGCCGCCTTGGCCGGCGCCCATCACCGCTTGCTGGTCCGGCGACGGATCGATCAGGTTGCCGCTGCTGGCATACAGGCTGGTCTCGATATTTTCCTGCAGCAGCTGGCCGAGGATCGAACCGTACAGATAGTCCTTCTGGAATTGCATGCCGGGATAATACTGCTGCACCAGGTGGCCATACATGACGCCGGCGATGATGTTCGACATGATCAGGTCATTGTAGTTGCCGCCGTCCAGCACCAGCTGGTCCTGGGCGCTGCCGGCGCCCAGCAGCAGGTGGTAGTTGATGGTGCCGGTGGTGGCCCCCGGCGTGCCAGGCGGCGGGTTCACCGGCGGTGGCGTGACCGGCGGCGGGGTCGGCGTGCCGCTGCCGCACACGCCGCTCGAAGTCCATGGCTTGCCGCTGCCGCTGGCGCCGCTGTCGGTGACCGGATCGTTGCCCTGGGTCCACCAGTTGGCGGTGTAGTTGGTGCTGTTGGCGCTGGCGCTGTTGCCGCCGACGTAGATGGTGCTGGCGTTCCAGGCAGGAGCGCAGGCCACCGCGCTGGCCTTGGCGGTGGCGGCAATCTGTTTCTGGCTGGCGCTGTCGGCATCGCTCGAGCCGCCGTCGCCGCAGCCTGCCAGCATGCCGCCGATGGCGGTGCACAGCAGGCTGCTGATGATTCTTGCGTTCATTTCTGTTCTCATGCGTGTCTCCTGGGTTGGATGAGGAAGTGCGTGAAACCAGATAGTTTCCGCAAGACAACTTGTCCGGGTCGAGGATGGGGGCAGCAAAAATGAGCGTCAAGTGGTTTGCGCTGTTTTGTAGGGCGGCCATACCAGTGGCAAACCGGTATTGACTTTCATTCGCAGGGGAAGCGGATTGAAGTCACGAATGACCAGCAGGTTGTCGTGAAATAATTTCCCTTAGGCAATGATGGATTATTTTTTTGAAATGCCATATTGATCATTTCGCGACAGAATTACATGCCCAGCGAGGATGCGCGCGGGTATCGCCTAGCGTACAGGTGTAATACCACTTTTCCTGTTTCTGGCATGTGGTCTTAGTCCACTCATGAGGGATTCTTGCGGCTGAGCGCCACGGCATATGAAAGTAATCCGGCAATCAAGGAATGTGGCAATATGCCGGATATTTCCTTGCCGCATGTTTCACAGGCAGTGCATCCGCGGCGGGGGTGAACCCACAGGTTTTCTGAAAGCGTCATCTATGCGAGCTGCATCCTTCCTGCGCCATGCCCTGGGCATGTTTTTCCTGCTGGCCTGCGGCGCAGCGTCAGCGCAAAGCACCTACCACACCAGTGGCAGCTGCGATGGTTTTCCGCGCCTCGATCTGAAAGTGGCCAAGGGCATGTGCATGGGGCTGGTTGCCGAGCACCTCGGTTTCGTGCGCGGAGTCGCCGCCATCGGCCAGGATGTCTACGTGCTGGACATGGGCGGCTGGGCCAGCAAGCGCGGCCGCCTGCTGCGCTTGAACCTGAAAAAGAAGGGCGCGCCGGAAGTGCTGCTAAGCCAGCTTGACATGCCGAACGCAATCATCGCCAGCGCCGACAAGAAACTGCTGATCGGCATGCACGGCCGCATCGTCCGTATCGATCCGGCCGCCAAGGATATCCAAGGCAGTGCGCAGGATATCGTGGTCAACCTGCCGACCACCGGCCGCCATCCCTTGACGGCGATGGTGCAAGGCGCCGACGGTACGCTATACATTAACGTCGGTTCCGCCACCGACAATTGTGAAAGCCGGGCAGACCAGCCCGGCAAGTCGGATTCGCCTTGTCCGGAAATCAAGGAGACGCCGCCGCGCGCCAGCGTGCTGCGCGCCAGCCTGGCAAATGCACATCTGCCGCTGGATGCACGCACGCTGCCAGTCCATGCGCGCGGCTTGCGCAACAGCATGGCGCTGGCCCTTGCGCCCAATGGCGTCCTGATTGCCGCCACCAATTCCCGCGACAACATCACCGTAGCCGACCCCAAGCTGTCGGACGCCGAACTGCCGCACGATACCCTCAGCTGGCTCAGTGCCGGCGCCGATTACGGTTGGCCGTATTGCTTCGACAAGCTCAGGACCAGTCCCGAATATCCGGGCTACGATTGCCGTAGCAAGACTGCACCCAGCCGCCTGTTGCCGCCGCATGCGGCGCCGCTGGGCATGCTGATCTACGGCGGCAAAAGCCTGCCGGCGCTAAGCGGCCAGCTGATCATCGGCTATCACGGCTATCGCGCCGACGGCCACCGGCTGGTGAGCCTGGCCCTGGACGGCGCCGGCCAGCCGCTGGGCGAGCCGCGCGATCTGGTGGCGGGCTGGAACTACCGGCACGGCGGGTACCCGATGGGCGCGCCGGTGGCGCTGGCGACGCTAGACGACGGCAGCCTGGTGATTACCGAAGACCGGAATGGGACTTTGCTGCGCCTGGCTCCCGATTGAAGGCGGATTGCTGCGCCTCAGGGCCTTTCTTGCGCGGCTGACTGATAGCCGCGGTTTTCGCAGCAGCAAGATCGTGCTGGCTATAGCCGAAAGCAGGGCTGACCTGGGAATTGTCGGCTCGTGATTTTTCGGCATTGACACCCCCATGCCAGTTTGCTCGCGCAGCAACTGATGGGCGGCGGCCTGCCACCAGTGAAAGAAGCGTCGTAATAAGAAGTCTTGTAATAAGAAGTCTCGTACTACAAGGCCGTCTTTATCCTTGGCCCCGGCCCAGCATGGCTTTCAGGCGCTGAATCGTGCGCCAAGAGCGGCTTTGCTGAAAAGCCGCGAGCCGGGCTTCGGCCAGATCGGCGCGTTGCTTTTCCTGCAGCAGCGCCTGCTCGAACTCGGCGACCGGATGGCTGATGCTATGCCCATAGCAAAGCTGGAAGTCATCCAGGGTGCCGGGTGGGAGATCGAAAGCACCCAGCAGGTTCATGTGTTCTTCCGCCAGGTAGAAGGTGTTCAAGCCATCAAACAGCACCGAACGGTAAGCTGCGCCGGTGACAATCTTTTCCCACGTCTGATTCCTGTCCCAAGGCGTCTCGATCAGGATGATCCACGGCCGCCATTTGCTGAAGTCCATGCCGCGCAAGACCGACTCTTCATGACCTTCAACGTCTATTTTCAAGAAGTGTATCGGGCCGCGCACGTGTTCTTCGCAAATCGAGGACAGGGTGCGCGCGTTGACGGTCTGGGTTTGCAATGGCATGCCGGAATCCGTGTAGCGCTTGGCTGTATCGGCGTCGGCAGTCGAGAGGCCGCTGCCGGCAACAGCGTAAAAGCTGTGGCTTTCATTGGCATCGCCGGCGATGCATTGCAGGTTGACGTCAGCCGGTCTCGCTTGACACAGCTGGTCGTAGAATTCCTGGACTGGCTCGACGTTGATGCCTGTCCATCCGCGCTCGTAAAATGCGCGTGTCACCGAATCCACTGAGGGATGATTGGCGCCGACGTCGATATAAAAGCCGTTCTCGAAATATTTGAGCGCGCGCCACAAGCGGATGTCTTCAAAATTCTGCGCATAAGAAATGAAGGTCACGGTCGCTTCCTGTCAGTCGATTTGGTTTGCCTGGCGCTCACGGGTTGGCGCGGTTGACGGCAAGTCTATCGTACATTTTAAGGTCAGCGAGCGCTACACAGCGATTTGACTGGCCTTAGTCAAAAACAATCACCTGCCGCACCGCCTCGCCGCTATGCAGCCGGTCAAAGCCTTCATTGATGTCTTCCAGCCGCAGGCGGTGCGACAGCAGCAGGTTGACCGGCAGCCGTCCGCCGCGATACAGGCCGATGTAGCGCGCCAGGTCGCGTAGCGGCACGCAGCTGCCGATATAGCTGCCCTTGACGGTGCGTTCTTCCGCCACCAGGTTGACCATCGGCAGGCCGAACTGGGCAGCGGCCGGCGGCAGGCCTGCAGTGGTGGTGGTGCCGCCGCGGCGGGTGATGCGGTAGGCGGTTTCGAAGGCGCGCACCGAACCGGCAAATTCAAATACGTGGTCGGCGCCGCCGCCGGTGGCTTCCCTGACCGCTTCGACGCAGTCCGGGGCGCCACCGTCAAAGGCCATGGTGGCGCCCAGCCGGGTGGCCAGCTGGCGTTTATCCGCGGCCAGGTCGATGGCGATCACTTCACGCGCGCCGGCTGCCAGCGCGCCCAGCAACGCTGCCAGTCCGACGCCGCCGAGGCCGACCACAGCCACCGACTGGCCGGCGCGCACCTGGGCCGTATTGACCACCGCACCGACGCCGGTCAGCACCGCGCAGCCGAACAGCGCGGCCTCATCAAAGGGTAGCGCGGGATCGATTTTTACCAGGGAATGGCGCGAAACGACAGCATACTCGGCGAATGCCGAGCAGCCAAGATGATGATTGACCGCTTCGCCTTGTGCGCTTGCCAGCAGGCGCGCGCCGGACAGCAAAGTGCCGTTGCCGTTGGCCTGGGCGCCGGGTTCGCACAGCGCCGGGCGGCCTTCGCAGCAGGGCATGCAATGGCCGCAGCTGGGGACGAATACCAGCGCCACATGATCGCCGGTCTGCAGATCGGTGACGCCATCTCCCAGCTGGACAACTTCGCCGGCGGCTTCGTGGCCGAGCGCCATCGGCAGGGGCCGCGGCCGGTCGCCATTGATGACCGAGAGGTCAGAGTGGCACAGGCCGGCAGCGCGGATGCGCACCAGTACTTCGTCGCGTCCGGGCGGCGCCAGTTCGAGTTCTTCGATCGCTAGCGGCCGCGATTGCCGATAGGGATGCGGCAAGCCGGTCTGGCGCAATACGGCGGCACGGATTTTCATAGGGTTTCCTGTATCGACTTGAGGCTTGTGGAAGCGATAGGGCGGTAGATAAATCAGACAGCTATTTTAACTGCTGGCGCCGGGAAGAACACGGTGACGCAGAGTCCGCTCTGGGCTTCACGGTCGGCATGCGCCAGCGTGACGCGGGCGCCGATGCGGCTGGCGATGGTCTGGACGATGGACAGGCCCAACCCCGATCCGGTGGCCTCGTTGCCCAGCACGCGATAGAAGGGATCGAACACACGCGCCTGTTCTTCCGGAGCGATGCCCGGCCCGGAATCCTCCACCTGCAAGCTGACGCCGCCGCAGTCGTTGTGCATGGAAAGGCTGATGCGTCCGCCCGGCGGTGTATAGCGGATGGCGTTGTCGACCAGGTTCCTGACGATGGTGATCAGGTCGACTTCGGTCACGGGCACCCGCAGGCCGGCTTCGCCTTCGACGCCGATGTCGATCTGCCTGGCCTCGGCCAGCGGCATCAGGTCTTCCAGCACACGCCGGTACACTTGCATCACGGCTACCGTGTCGTTAGTCGCCAGCGGTGCGGACTGTGCCCGTGCCAAGGCCAGCAGCTGGTCCAGCAAGCGCCGTCCACGTTCGATTCCTTGGCGCAGCGTCGCCAGCCGCTGGCGCGCCGTATCCGGCATGTCGGCCTCGGCCAGGCGCTCGGCCTGCAGCGACAGCGCGGTGAGCGGCGAACGCAATTCGTGGGCGGCGTCGGCGACGAAGCGGCGCTGCGCTTCCATGGCTTGCGCTACACGTTCCAGCAGGCGGTTGATGGCGACCACAAAAGGGCGTACTTCTACCGGCAGCGGCTCTGGCGCCAGCGCGTGCAGTTCTTGTTCATTGCGGCCGTCGATTTCGGCCGATAGCCGGGCGATCGGCAGGAACATCTTGCGCACCAGATGGGCCACCAGCAGCAGCAATAGCGGAATCAGGATCAGGAAGGGCATCAGCGTACGCAAGCCGCTATCGCGGGCGATTTCGTCGCGCACCGCGGTTTCCTGGGCGACGGCGATGCGCTGCTGCGAGGCCAAGGTTTTGACCAGCACGCGGTAACGGTGATGGCCGGAGTGGACGGTTTGCATGCCGTCCGGCAGGGTTGCAGGCAGTTTCAGCCGTTTCGTCCCCGGGATGCCGGCGGCGCCGTTCTGATCGTCCAGATACTGCGCGCCGAGGTGCTGCACGCCGAGGTACTGCACGATTACGCGCGATTCCTCATCGCCGATGGCTACCTTGGGGCCGTCGCCTTGCGGCGGCAGCGGCAGTTGCTGCTGGTCGAACATGGCTGCCACCTGGCGCAGCATGTCGTCCTGGAATTCATGCGCCTCGTCGAAGCCGGAAATGAAGGCGAATACTCCGGCCAGCAGCGCTACCGCCAGGATCGCCAGCGACAGCCAGAGCGACAGGCGGAACTGGATCGAGTCCTTCAGTCTCCTTTGGATACCATCCATCCCACGCCCCTGACATTTTTAATGGCTGCGCTGCCCAGTTTTTTGCGCAGGGCATGGATCAGGAATTCGACGGCGTTGCTTTCCACTTCCTCGCCCCAGCCATAGATCCGTTCTTCCAGCTCGCTGCGCGACAGGATCGCCCCCGGCCTCAGCATCAGCGCCTGCAGCAGGGCGAATTCGCGGTTCGACAGCTGCTGCGCCGGCTGCTCCAGATTGCTGGCGAGGCGCGTGGCCGGATCGAGCGTGAGCGTGCCGTTGCTCAGCAAGGGCGTGGCGCTGCCGCCCTTGCGGCGCAGCACGGCCCGCGCCCGCGCCAGCAGCTCGGCCATCTCGAACGGCTTGAGGATGTAGTCGTCGGCGCCGCCATCGAGTCCGCGCAGGCGGTGTTCGAGGCCGTCGCGCGCGGTGATGATCAGCAAGGGCAGCGGATTGTCTTGGCGCCGGATGGCGTCCAGCACCTCGAAGCCGTCCTTGCCGGGCAAGCCGAGATCCAGCAGTAATAAATCATAGTGCTGGCACGACAGCGTATCGAGCGCGGTCTTGCCGTTGCGCACCCAGTCGACGGCATAGGACGCGTCTTTCAGTGCCGCCTGGATGGCCTCTCCGATCATCGGATCGTCTTCGGCCAGCAATACCCGCATGCATCCTCCGTTATTACGCTATTGATTGATGGTTTCAGGCTTACGTTCCACCTGTATCTTCTCACGCTTCAAGGCCGGCGCCGCCTGCTGGCGGAACAGCAGGATGCAGGCAACGATAAAGACCAGCAACGCCGCCGACGCCGAATAGCGGCTCAAGGCCAGTCCGCCGGCATTCAGCGGCTTGTCGAGAAAGTCGCCGACCACGGCGCCCAGCGGACGGGTCAGGATGAAAGCCGCCCAGAACAACAGGGTGCGCGAGATCCTGGTGCAGTAGTAGGCCAGCGCCACCAGCGCCAGCAGGCTGCCGAACAGGATGGCGCCGCCGCCATAGCCGAGGCCGGCGGTATCGGCAGCCCAGTCGCCCAGCGCGGTGCCCAGGGTTTGCGAAAACATGATGGTGACCCAGTAGAACATCTCCGCCGCCGGTGAATGGACGCTGTCGACCGCGACCGAGCCCAGCGTCCGGTACCAGGCGAACAGGGAAATCATCAATAGCGCGAACAGCAGCGATGCGCCGCCAGGATAGCCGATGCCGAGCGAGCGGTCGGCAAAGTCGGCCAGCGTGGTGCCGACGGTGGTGGTGGCGATCACCGTCAGCCAGTAGAGAAAGGGATGGAAGCGGATCGCGCGGATCTGGGCGGCGACCGCGACCAGAAACACCACGCCAAAGATGATGCTGCCGACCAGGTAGCCCAGGTTCATCGACATGGTGACGGCGTCGCCGCCGGTTTCGCCCAGCGTGGTGGCGGCGACCTTGATGATCCAGAACAGCAGGGTGACTTGCGGCACCTTGCTGAGCGCCTGTTGGGTTGTCTTATCCATCATTGTTTCCTTTTCAGTTTCCCTATTTTCCGGTGCGTTCAGCTGCGTTGCGCGGTCAAACGTTTTTGAGTAAAGGAGAGGTAAGCCACCAGGCTGGCGATGACCGCCAGGAACAGGGTGCTGATGGCTATCGTACCAAAACCAAGGCCGCCGTTGGCGCCAGGCTGGGACAGCAGGTCGCCGCAGGAGGCGCCGAAGGGGCGCGTCAGTACGTAGGCAATCCAGAAACAGGCGGTGGCGTTGAGCTTGAAACCGTAGCGCGCCAGGGCCACCAGTCCGATCAGGCCGCCGAACAGCAGCGCCGAATTGGCGTAGCCCAGGTTCAGTCCTTCCGCCACCCAGTCGCCGGCGGCGGTGCCGAGGGCAAAGGTGAACAGGATCACGGTCCAGTAGAACAGCTCGCGCCGTGGGCGGTCGATGGCGGCGATAGACAGCGTCTTTTCGCGCGCATGCCAGGCCCAGAAGGTGGCAAGCATGGCAAGGCTGAAGGCGGCGGTCGACAGCGCCAGCGGCACGCCTGCCAGGTCGCTCAGCATGTCGGTGACCAGGGTGCCGAAGATGCTAATCAGCACTACGCAGATCCAGTACAGCGGCGGCACATAGCGGCTGGCGCGCAGCTGGCACAGCAAGGCGCCGGCCAGCAGCAGCCCGGTCACGAGCGCGGTGCCGGCCAGGCCGAAGTGGAGGTCGGCGGCCAGGTAGTCGGCGCCGGTTTCACCCACCGTGGTGGACATCATCTTGATGATCCAGAACAGGAGCGTGGCTTCCGGCACCTTGTTGATCCAGCTATTGCCGGCTGTGACTGTTGCAATAGTCATAAAAACTCCCGAGTGATTCTGTAAAAATTGAAGGAGAAGCCTCTTTTGAGGGGAAGTAGCGGCAAGGCGCTATGTTTAAGGCAAGCTTACGCAGGCAAACTTAGCTGTCACTGAGCGCTATCGCTGTCGCCCAACAAAAAAGGCCCTGACTGGCGTCAGGGCCTTGCAGGCATGGCATGCCGCGTTGGCGGCCAGGCTTATTTCGCTTCGGCCGGCTGCGCTCCCAGTTGCAGGACGCCGCGCAGTTCATCGCGGGCAGCGATGAAGCCAGTGTTGAAGTCGTCGCGGGTTTGCAGGCGGGCGGCGATCACGGTGCCGGTGATGCGGCCGCTGTCAATGTCAGAGCGGTAGTGGACGCCGCCGATGATGCGGTTGTTGGCGTACTCGGCAGCGCGCGCCATGATTTCAGCGCGCTTTTCCGGCACCATGTTGGCCAGCACGATGCCCATCAGCGTACCCGCGGTAGCGTGGCCGGAAGGATAGGCGCCGGAGCGCGACAGCTTCACCACCGGCTTGACGGCGTCGCTCACCATGAACGGACGCGGACGTTTCCAGACGTCCTTGTAAGTATCGACCACGGCGCCTTCCGAATCGACCACGCGCTGGAAGAATTTGGCGAACACCGGCAATTGCTCGCGCTTGAACTTCACGCCCATGACATCGGCGAAGCGCCAGATTTCTTCAGTGGCGTCGGCTTGCGAACGTGCCGTCATTTCCGGTGTACGGGCCGCTTGCAGGGCCAGGACTTCGCTCAGCTCCGCCTTGGTCTGCAGCGAATCGTTGGCCGGTGGCGGTGGCAGCAGCTTGATCAAGTCGATTTCCTTAGACGTGATAAAGGGATTTTCTTCGCGGGCCTGGACGGAAGCGCCGGCAGCCAGGAAAGACATGACGAGCAAGGGGGCGATGAATTTACGCATGGGTATCACTTTCAGATATGAATGATATGGAGTCAAGCCAGCCTTAGAAATCCAGGCTGACGGTCAGCGACAGGGCGCGGGCCGGCAGCAGCGTCAGCACATCGCCCGGGGCCGGCGCCGATGTAGTGGTGCTGGCTGGATTGACACCGACGATGCTGTGCTTGTCGAACAGGTTGTTGACGCCGAACTGGATCTTGGCCTTCTTCACGAATTGCAGCGGATGGCGGATGGTGTAGTTGACGAACAGGTTGGAGATCGTGAACGGCGCGATCTTGACTGCCTGGTGGACGCTGCCGTTGTCGTTGTACATGGTGCCGACGCGCTTGTTGAGCCAGCCGATGTCCCAGCCGCCGCGGTTATAGTTCAGGCCCAATGTTTCAGTATCGCTAGGCGCGCTGGCGACCCACTGGCCATTGCCGTACTTGGCGGTGCCGTAGGTGGCGTTGGCGTACAGGCTGAAGCCGGCGCCCAGCACCAGGTTGCCTTCCGCCTCGATACCCTGGGTGGTCGAGCTGCCGTTGGAGAAGAAGGTGGTGTTGCCGGCATTGTCGGTGAACGAGGAGTAGGCGTTGTCGAACTTGATGTGATAAGCGTCGATATCGAAGGTGAAACGGTCCGACTTCCACACCGAGCCGATCTGGAAAGTCTTGCTCTTGATCGAGGACGGCAGCGCAGTCACATTGGCATTCTTGACGTCGAACACGCTGGTCGGCGGAATTTCGTCGCCGGTGGCGTACTGGCCGTATACCGACCAGTTAGGCTGCAGCATGTAATGCACGTCGAGCGACGGCAGCACGCTGTTGTAGGTGACTGCATGGTCGATGCTAGGCAGGCCGCCGAGGTTGCCGACGGTCTTGCTGTTGTCCGCATACTGCGTCAGCGACTGGCGGTACGAGGAGTACTTCACGCCCGGGGTGATCTTCAGGTCGCTGGCCACCTGGAATTCGTATTCGACGAACGGCTGCAGGGTGGTGGTCTTGAAACGCTCGTGGAAGTTGGGCACGACAGAGTCCACCCAGCTGCGCGGATCGGACGGAATCTGATAGCGGTTGGTGTCGGCGTTTTCCGCCCACAGGCCGGTGCGCAGGACGCCGAGGTTGGATTCCTGGCTCAGGCGCAGCAGGTTGCCGTAGGTGCGGTAGCTGTTGAGCTTGTCGGTGGCGCTGGTGGCGGTGATGGTGCTGCCGTTGTAATTCTGCTGATTATGGTAGGCGTAAGTGTAGAGCTTGTCGTCCAGCTTCCAGCCATTGCCAAGGTTGGAGGTCAGGCCTGCATATTCGAAATCGGAGGTGACGTGGTAGAAGTTATAGCCATAGTAGTTGGCTTGCTTGGGATTGTTGCTCAGTAAATAATCGTCGCCGAACTGGGCGATCTGCGCCCGCGTCGCGCCCTTGGTGTTCGGGGTATTGGCTTTCAGGTCGATATACGAACCGAATAAAGTCAGGGCGGTGCTGTCGGTGATGTTGAACTGATACTTGAGCGATACCGCGTCGCGGGTCTGCTTGTTGTAGGTCTGGTAGCCATCGGAGGTCATCTGATGCGCATTCAGCAAAAGATTCTGGTTGCCGTTGGCGCCGAACTGGCCGCTCTCGAATTCGGCGCCGTAGATCTTGGTGTTGAACGAACCGTAGGAATCGAAGACGCTGGTGCGCTGCTCGCTTTCCAGGTTGCGCGACAGCAGGTTGACCGAGCCGCCGAAGTTGGCCGGGCCGATGGTGGCCGCCGATCCGGGGCTGCGGTCGACTACCGCGCCACCCAGGAACTGGCTAGGGAAAAAGGCCCAGGTGTGATGCGAAGGGCTGTTGGTATCCTGGAACGGGATGCCATCGAAGCTGACCGTGTAGTCGCCGTCGGCGAAACCGCGGAAATAGGTCTTGGTGTCGCCCAGGCCGACGCCGTTCGGACTATAGCTGTACATGCCCGGCGTCATTTGCAGCACCTGGCTGAAATCGGCCACCGGCGATGTCAGGTTGCGGATGAAGTCGTCGCTGACGATCGATTGCGCCGAACGGGCCGACAGCGAACTCTGCGCCGGCGCGCTGCGGCTGGCGCTGACGGCGTTGCCGACTACTTCGACGGTATTGATGGCCTCGGCGGCGCTGGTGGTAGCCAGGTCGGCGGCTTGCTGGGCGTGGCTGATGTGCGGTGCGGCGACGCACATGACGGCAAGAGCGTGGAGGACATGCAGGGTCGCGGGTTTTAAACTAGAGCGCTTCATTTCTAGGGTTTCCTTTTTGGAATCGTGTTTATGAAAAATCGCTGAAAAATGTCCAGCGGCCATGCTGCGGCCGCTTGCCTGCGGGTTGTGCTGGGTTGTGCTGTACTTGGCGTCAGTTCGGGGCGAAGCATAAGCTTTGAAAATTAAGCGAAAATGAGCTGTGCGCAATCTGTCTGATTTATGTCAACCGGGCTTCGATTTCACGCGCTCGTCACAATCGGCTGCTATTTTGTAAGGTCGATTAAACCGGACTGCCGCCGCGATGCGCATATTGCTGATTGAAGACGACTACATGCTGGGCAACAGCATCCGCAAAGGCTTTTACCCCTACGGTTTCACCGTCGAC
Source organism: Collimonas pratensis (assembly GCF_001584185.1). GTDB lineage: Bacteria > Pseudomonadota > Gammaproteobacteria > Burkholderiales > Burkholderiaceae_D > Collimonas > Collimonas pratensis. The sequence goes on from NZ_CP013234.1 coordinate 2,291,209, forward strand.
TGGACCCAGGACGGCATTGCCGCCGAGGCGGCGCTCGCAGCGGAGTCTTATTCGGCGGTCCTGCTGGACCTGGGATTGCCGCGCAAATCCGGACTGGAAGTGTTGAAGAAAATGCGCGCCGATGGCAACAGCACGCCGGTGATCATCCTGTCCGCCAGCGACCGTGTGCTGAATCGCATCGAAGGACTGGATGCCGGCGCCGACGACTATCTGAACAAGCCTTTCGACCTGGATGAACTGGCGGCGCGGGTGCGTGCCTTGCTGCGCCGTAGCGGCGGCCGCACCAATCCGCAACTGGTGCATGGCGACATTCATTTCGACCCGGCCAGCAATACCGTCGCCTACAAAGGCAAGCAGGTCGGCCTCAGTGGCCGCGAGCTGATGGTGCTGGCGGCGCTGATCGAGAAGCCGGGGGCTGTCCTGTCGCGCGCGCAACTGGTCGACAAGGTGTATGGCTGGAACGATGAAGTGGAAAGCAATACCATCGAAGTGCATATCCATGCATTGCGCAAGAAGCTGGCGCCCGGCGTGATTCGCAACATCCGCGGCCTGGGCTATATGCTGTCCAGTTCCGACAGCTTGTGCAGCAACTGACGTGTCGATCAGGAACCGCCTGCTGTTCTGGCTGCTGTCCGGGCTTGCCATCCTTGGCGTCTGCTTCATGGTGGCCGACTACCTGATCGACCGCGCCTTGCTGGCCGATATCTACGATGACCAGATGAACCAGATCGCCTTCGCCATCCCCGCCAATTTCAGCGGCGGCGACCTGGAAAAGAATACGCCGGCGCTGAAATACGATGGCGACGACAGCATCCTGCAGATCTGGGACAACAACGGCAAGCTGAGCTACCGCTCGCATCCGGACATCGTCCTGCCGCCTTTTCCCACGCCTGGTTATAGCGAGGCGCAGTGGCATGGCAATGAGTGGAAGCTGTTCGTGCGCAAGACAGACCACAACCTGATCCAGGTGGCGCAGTCGCTCGACGGCAGGCGCAATATCGCGCTCGATCATGCGCTGCGCTCGCTGGTGCCGCTGCTGATCTTCCTGCTGATCATGGGTTTGCTGATTCATTGGAGCGTCGGCAGCGGCCTGCAATCCTTGACCCGGCTCTCGCAGGAACTGGCCAAGCGCACGCCCGACAAGCTGGAGCGGCTGGCGTCGCAAGACCAGCCGCAGGAAATCCAGCCGCTGACGCAAGCCATCGATACCTTGCTGCAGCGCCTCGGGGTGGCGCTGGAAAGCCAGAAGAAATTCATCGCCGATGCGTCGCATGAATTGCGCACGCCGCTGGCGACCCTGCAGATCCAGGCCCAGCTGGTGGAGCAGTCGCTAGGCAGTGGCCGCGAGGCCGCAGCCCTGGCCGATCTCAAGGCAGGCGTCAAGCGCAGCAGCCACCTGGTGGATCAGTTGCTGATGGCGTCGCGCCTGGAGTTCGGCGGCATGCATGATCCGCATGTGCCGCTGCAGCTGCATGAAATCGTGCGCCAGGTGACCATCGATTTCATCCCCTACGCCAACAGCCGTAAAATCAATCTTGGGGTGGAGCAGCTGGATGCAGGAATCATCATGGGATCGGAATACCATATTCCGATCCTGGTCCGCAACCTGATCGATAATGCGATCCGTTACACGCCCAGCGGCGGTCAGGTGGATGTCGCCATCCGCGCCGGCAATCAAAAAATCGTCCTGGAAATCGAAGATAGCGGACCCGGCATCCCGCCGGAAGAGCGGCAGCGCGTGTTCGATCGGTTTTACCGTTGTCTGGTGCCGCAGGCGGCCGGTAGCGGTCTTGGACTGGCGATCGTCAAGCAGGTCACCGAGCAGCATGAGGCCGAAGTTTACCTGGAGCGCGCCGGCCGTTTGCCGGGCCTGAAGGCTAGCGTTCGTTTCAATGCGCTGGTTCCGACTTGAAGCTTGGGTGGGGCGCGCAACGGCCAAACGCCGTGCAGGCAGGGAGCAGGAACAAAGAAGGGGAATTATCGAATAGGGTCTGGCGGGGGAACCGGCGTTGCCGCCGTTTCCCCACCCGGGCACAGTTTCGTGCCCGTTCAAGCATAGCCGCTAATTACCGTGCAGCCGAATCCCGGCTCAATCGTTGGCGATCAGCGTTACGCCGCTGAATGTCGCATAGGAATTGAGCAGCAGGTAATAAGTGCCTGCCTTAGGATTGCGGATAGTGATGGTTTCCGAAGTGGTCGAACCATCCGACACATACTGATACGAGCTGGTAGTCGGTGCGGAACCGAAACTTGCGTAGATATCCGCATCGCCTTTACCGCCGGAAGTCTTGAAGGTCAAGCTGGTGCGGCCGGCAGGAACCACGATGGTGTAGACCTTGCTGGAGCCGGTAGACAGGGCCAGGCCAGTCACTGCGACGCCGCTGGTCAGGACATTGCCTGGTGGCGGTGGCGGAGGAGTGCCGGAACCGATAACCGAAGCAAAGTTGGCGACGTTCAGGCTGCCGTAACCGCTGGCATAGTCCCATCCGGCTTTGGCACTGTAACCTTGGCTACCCGAAGTGACGTCGTGGAACATGCTTGGGTTGGCCGCGGCTTTTTGATAGATCGCGCTGGCAGGGAAAGCCAGGCCATTGCTGTTGGCCGACTGCACACGTGCCCAGAAGCCGGTGAACAACGGCGCCGCCAGGCTGGTGCCGCCGATTTGCGTTGGCGAGCCATTGATCAGGACCAGGGCGCCGCTCGATGGATCTGCATCCAGCGAAATATCGGGAACGCCGCGTTTGGTCGAGCTGCCGAGGACGCCGGCGCTGACTTGCCAGCTAGGTGCTGCCTCAGTCAGGCTAGGACCGCCACCGGCGCCACCGCTTGCGCTTTGCTGGCAGCTCTGCCAGTCGGAGCAGGCCCATACTGTTTCCGAGGACCAGGCATTGCCGGAGCCGGTGTTGACCAGCGTACCGCCCAAGGCCATCACGTACGGCGAGACCGCAGGATAGCTTTGTGCAGTGGTGCTGGTGTCGCACTCATAGGCGCCGGAGTCGCCCGACGATACCGAGAACGTCTGTCCCTGCGCAACGGCAGACTGGAAAATCTGATCGTTACTGGCGGTGATACCCGACGATTGCGCGTCAGTTTCGCACTCGCCCAGCGAGACGTTGATGGTCTGCGCCTTGTTGTCGCTAACCACTCGGTTATAAGCGGTAGTCAGATCGGAATCGCTCAGGGTGTTGGCGGTGTACAGGATCATTTGCTTGATGGTGCCGCCTGCTGCCGCCAGCGAACTTTGCGTGTCCATATTCCATTCATCGACACCGGAAGTATCGCTGCTGGCGCCATTGATCACCACGGTGGAGACGCTGGTTTGCGGATAGCCTGAGTTGGAGGTGAATGTATTCAAGTCGGCGATGGTCTGCGACATGTCACCCTGGGTAATGATGCCGATGGTGGCGTTGGTGGCGCTAGGCAGGCTGGTGGCGTTGTAGATGGTCGGGAAGTCGGTAGGATTATGACCGACCGCCGACAGCGTCCGGGCAGCCGTGCCGGCATCCAGTTTCTTCAGCATGGTGTGGTGCAGATGCACGGTTTGCAAGCCATGCACGGCCAGCACAACGTCGCCCAGCGATTGCGGCACAGCGGCGTCGCTGACGTTGGCGTAGGCGCTGCGGCCGTTCACGCTATAAGTGTGCAGTTCGGTATTGAAAGCCGTTTTCACCGAGCCGGCGGAACCGTTGGCGCTGATCAGCAGATTGTTGGCGGACACCGTGATATTGGTGAAGCCGCTTTTGGTCAGGTGATTGACGACCGCTTGCACCTGTTCCTTGGTAGGAGCGTAAAGGCGCAGGAAATCCTGGCTCGACAAGGTCTTGTGCGAGCGACCCGACATCAGGTCGGCAGTGAGCTGATCCAGTTGCGCCTTGTTGCGCAGTTTCAGCGCCACCACCACGTGGGTCAATGTGCCGGCCTGCATGGTCGAGATATGCGTCACGGCGGTTCGCGCCGTGCTTGCAACCGCAGTGGCCTTGGTCGCGGTTGGCGCCCAGGTTTCTGCGTGAGCGGTTGTGGCAAACGCAGCAAGCGTCATCGCCGCGAGCGCCAGCATTTTGAAGTTGGATCTGAATGTCATTACTTTACTCCGGTTTTTAAGGGATAAAGTGACCCTGCCGACGGTGGTCGGCTGGATCTGCTCAGTGGATGCATTCCCGTGAAATGTAAGGCTCTCAAGGGAAGTCGCAATTTCCCGCAACGCCGGCTGCCGGCGCTGTGGAGAAATGCCTTGTTGCCTGTCACGCACAAACGGCGGACACGGCGCAAACGCCGGGCGACGAGTTGCTGGCTGCCTGGCTTGACAAAAAATCGGCGAACAGAAAGACCACATGCGCGCTGCCGGCAGACGCATGAATTGGTGCTACATCAAGGTTGGATCAGTGACGCGGTAGAACGCCCATCAACTGGGTGGGGGCAGCATGGCCTCGGTGCCTGCCTGCACAGCGCAGAAGCCAGGTCTGCGAGCGGAACCGTCGGCCGACAGTTCCGAAAAAAACGGTAAGGCTGATTCGAGTCCAGGGCAAGGCATAAGACATTCCTCTTGAGGATTATCCGCAACTGGAGCCGCCTTCAAGGCGCCGGCAACTGGCCCAAGAAAGCAGCGCTGCAGCAACTGCTATGCACAATGTTTTTTAGTTTGTTTAGTCTTCTTGGGAAAACAGACTAATGGATTTATTTCTGTGTGGCAATGTATCAGACTGTTTATTTTGTAACTAGTGTTACCAGTTGTAACCAAAAACAGAAAGATCTGTCTATTTTATAAAGCCGCTGTTTTTGATGCAAAAAAGCGCTGTCCTGATATGCCTGTAGAAGCCGGAATGCCAGGCAGCAAGCGCGTTTCCACGGTTTTTTGTATACTCCAGCGCAGAGCGAATCGGTCAATGGTCCAGCCATTTTCTTGAGGCTCTTCATGTCCGCCGCACCTGCCAAATCGCGCTCCCATTGGTTACCATTCATTGTCGCTGCTACCTTCTTCATGGAGTACCTGGACACCACCATCATCGCCACCGCCTTGCCGCAGATGGCGCGCGATTTTCATGTTGGTCCGAATGAGTTGAGCTTGGGCATGACGGCCTACATGCTCACCCTGGCGGTGTTCATCCCGGTCAGTGGCTGGGTCGCCGACCGCGTCTAGCCGACCGCGTCTAGCCGACCGCGTTGTCTCACGCACCGTGTTCGGCGCCGCCATCGTGGTGTTTACGCTGGCTTCGGCTTGTCGGCGTTTCGTTCCGGCCTGCTGTTGTTGGCTAGCGCGTTCGGCAACCTGTGCATGAAAATGTTCACCACGCGCATCATCCGGCGCTACGGTTTCCGCCGCGTCGCCATCATCAACGTCGCCATCGCCGCGCTGTTCGTGCTGGCCTGCAGCTTGCTGGCCCCGGCCACGCCGTTGCCATGGATATTGCTGACCTTGTTCATCTACGGCCTGGCGCGTTCGTTGCAATTTTCAACCTTGGCGACGCTGGCCTATGCCGATATCGGCGAAGCGCAGAAGAGCGCGGCCAGCACCTTGTGGAGCGTGGTGCAGCAGATGACGATCGGCATGGGCATCGCCTTTGACGCACTGGCGTTACGGGTCGCTGCCTACTTTCGCGGTATCAGCGCGGGTGCAGAGGAGGTGTCGGAGCCACATTTCGTGCTTACCGATTTTCATTGGGCTTTCGTGATGGCTGGCCTGCTGGTATTGCTGACGGTGCTCGGTTATCACAGCCTGGCGCGCAATGCCGGCAGCAATTTCGGCGGCGCGCGCCAGGCTGGAACCGATAGTACCCGCTAACCCGTCGCCAGTGACAAAAACGCGACAGAGGCGCGTGGGTTGTATCGGAATATTGCACATTATTGCAATTTGCCAACTTGTTTCATTTACAATCGATGGTTGATTGCCGACGCCGGTTTTTCGGCCAGGCTTGGGGGTAAGTCATGCGCGCATGACGGCAGGAATTATTACAAAACTAGAATCGAATAATGATGATTATTGGCATAGATCTCGGCACTACCAACAGCCTGGTGTCAGTTTGGCGCGATGGACAATCCCATATCATTCCGAATGCCTTAGGTGAAAACCTGACGCCGTCTTGCGTCAGCATCGATGAAGACGGCAGCGTGCTGGTCGGGCGGGCAGCGCAGGAACGCCTGCAGACGCATCCGAACCGTAGCGCGGCCCTGTTCAAGCGCTATATGGGTAGTGAAAAGAAAGTTCGCCTGGCGGGCAAGGATTTCCGCCCGGAAGAACTGTCGTCCATGGTGCTGCGCTCCCTCAAAGCGGACGCCGAGACCTTCCTTGGCGAAGCCGTGGAAGAAGCCATCATCACCGTTCCCGCCTATTTCAGCGACGCCCAGCGCAAGGCGACTCGTGTCGCCGGCCAGCTGGCCGGCCTGAGGGTGGAGCGGCTCCTGAACGAACCGACCGCGGCAGCACTGGCATATGGCATGCAGGATGTCGCTGCGGAAAGCAAGTTCCTGGTATTCGACCTCGGCGGCGGCACGTTCGATATCTCGATTCTGGAAATGTTCGAAGGCGTGATGGAAGTCAGGGCATCGGCGGGGGACAATTTCCTGGGCGGTGAAGATTTCGCCACCTTGCTGTGCGATGCGTTTGTAGAAAAGAGCGGCTTGCGTGCATCGATGGACGGCATGGTCCGCACGCCGCAACAAGACCAGCGCCTGCGCGATGAGGCCGAAAAGGTCAAGCGCCAGTTGTCGGATACCGCCAGCGTCACCATGCGCATGCAATACGGCGAGCAGGAATACAAATGGGAGATTGACGAAGAGGCCTTCACCAAGCTGGCGGAGCCGTTGCTGGCGCGCTTGCGTACGCCGATAGAGCGCGCCCTGCGCGACGCCCGCATCCGCGCGGCGACGCTGGACAAGATCGTGCTGGCCGGCGGCGCCACCCGCATGCCGATGGTGCGCAAGCTGGTGTCACGCATGTTCGGCCGTTTCCCGCTGGTGCATTTCAATCCGGATGAAGTAGTGGCGCTCGGCGCGGCAGTGCAGGCGGGCTTGAAAATGCGCGATTCGGCGCTGGATGAAGTCGTCATGACCGACGTCTCGCCTTACTCGTTGGGGATTGCGATTTCGCGCCAGGTCGGCCCCAACCAGTATATTCCCGGCCACTATCTGCCGATCATCGAACGCAATATGGTGGTGCCGGTGTCGCGCGTGGAAAACATCACCACGATCCAGGATAATCAGAAAGAGCTGCATGTGGCGATCTACCAGGGTGAGTCGCGCCTGGTGAAAGATAATGTCTACCTGGGCACGATCCAGTTCCCGATCACGCCTAAGAAGGCAGGGGAGGTCGCGGTCGACGTCCGTTTCACCTACGATCTGAACGGCATCCTGGAAGCCGAGGCCACCGTGGCAGGGAGCGATCAGGTGCACAAGCTGGTGATTGCGGAAAACCCCGGGGTCATGTCGCCGGAACAGATCGAGCAGCGCTTCCACGAACTGGAACACCTCAAGATCCACCCACGCAGCCAGGCAGAAAACCGTGCCCTGATGGCACGCGCCGAACGCCTCTACGAGCAGTCGCTGGGCGACGTCCGGACTTTTCTGTCGCATCGCATTGCTGCTTTCCAGGTCTTGCTGGAGTCGCAGAAGATGGATGAGATCCGCCATGCGCGCGTGGAGCTGAAGAAGCATCTCGACCATCTCGAAAATGAAAGCTACATCTGATGCATTCCGAATGGAACAAGTGGATCTGGAGCGCGCTCGATATTCCGCCGTCGGACGATGAGCGTACGGTCAAGCGTGCTTACGCCAAACGCCTGAAAGTAGTGCGGCCGGACGACGATCCGGAGAAATTCCAGGCTTTGCGGCAGGCTTATGAGCGCGCCCTGGCGCTGATCCAGCAATCATTTGCCGGCAACGCCGGCCACGGTAACGCGGCGGCATTGCCGGCCGCGGCAAAAGCGGTCGATCCGGCCGGCGAGACGATGGCAGAAAGCCTGGCCCATCCCGGCCTGCCTGCCGCCAAGCAGACGATCATTCTGCATCAGGACCAGGCGAGCTTGCTGGCGGCCGCGCAGCCGGCGTTTGATGCGGGCGCTGCCGCGGACACCTTGTGGCAGGCGCTGATGCTGCGGATGACGCCCGGGAAGCTGCGCTATACCTCTGCGATCCTGGCCGATTTTGTCAAGGCCGAGAATTTTGAGAACTTCGATGTCCGCGATGCGTTTGAATTCCATGCCATGCAGTACTGCGCCCAGCAGAATGCCGACCAGACCGCGCGCGCCGCCATGGTCGAACATTTCGGCTGGACCGACAATGCGCAGCATCTGTTCCAGCACAACCCGGATCTGGCGCGCACGGCGCTGGCCCGCTATCGCGCGGATCAAGGTTACAAGTGGCTGGAGAATTCTGCCATCACCGGTTCGCAGGCCGCCCTGGCCCTGATCCAGACCGCGCTTCCCAAGCGCTCAATGCGCTTGTACCAGCACAAATTCGTGGCTGAAATGCAGGAACTGGTGCAGCGAATCCGCTGGCACCTGCCTGAACTGCTGGCATATCGCCTCAATCCAGAACTGTTCGCATGGTGGGAGAAGCAGGCGCATACGCCACGCCTGAGCATGCGCTCGGGCGTCATTGCGCTGCTGCTGGGCGCGCTGGTTTTCGGTTTCCTGGCAACATGGTGCGCCAGCCTCATCCCGGAAAGCCTGCATGACGCGACGGCAGTCACGGCTTTCGTCGCGATCGAAGTCGGCGCGCTCTGGCTGGCCTATCTGGCCATCAAGCGCGGCGCCTCGCAGCGTTTAAAGCAATGGCTGTATGCCAAGCACCTGACAAATTGGGTACAAGTCGGCTGGATGCCTTTGTTCATATTATGTTCGACCGCCGCCATGTTTGACCTCAGCGGCGATGCCATGCATGGGCTGATCGATGCTGGCCTGTTGCTATGCGCACTGGTTTCCTTGTTTGCAGCGTGGCGCTTCCTGAATGTGGTCGGCTTCGTTATCGTTGCTCTGCTGACCGTCGTTTTAGGTGGCGTCGGCGGACTTGGCCTCTCCATTTTTCCGGGATTCGGATTTTGGGAGTGCTGCCTGATTGCGCTGCCTGTGGCGATCATGCTGGTGCGTGGAGGGGAATACCACTATGGCTTGCTGAAATTCTCCGACAATTCTTTATGGAAGATTCGCGTCGCCTGGATGGCCATCGCAGGGCTGATATTTTATCTGGGCACCCTGGCGACGCCGGAGCACTATATCGTGCCCGCCGTGGCGGCCTGGCTCTGGTCTTTGCTCAGTATTCCGATCGTCAACGTTTATCTGGGCAGTGGCGCTACCGGCATGAGGGTCTATGCGTTTGGCCTGGTGACGATGGTGGCCAGCGCTGTACTGGAAAAAGCGAATCCTGCGATCCATCTGACGTCGACCATGCTGCTCGTCATGGCCTTGTTCATCGGCTTCAATAGCCAGGTTTGCAGAGACAGCGGCCGTAAATTCTCTTGAAATCCGCCGTCATAAACCGCGCTGCAAATCGGTTGTCGCAATCGCATGAAAATAGTTGTAAAATTGCAACGGTATGATTGCAACAAAACCAATGGCGTGGATTTGTAAAAGCCGGCCCGTCCAGGGCTGCTTGCACGCCGTGCTTACTCGGAATAGCGGCTTTTATCCGCTTTGATCGGACTTGATACAGGATGATGAAATGTTTTTGATCTGGAAGGGATGGGGGTTGTTGGTGATTGTCATCACGGCATTGATAGTAATATTGACGACGGTGGTTTTCGACAAGCTTGGTTTGCCCGTGGCGTATGGGGCGGCGTTGGGAATGATCGGTTCCGCCTTTGCGCTCTGGCAGGCCGGGAACAGGTTCAACTCGCCGCGCAAAAACCGGGTGCTGCTAGACCAGCAGACCGGCGCCGAGGTGATCTTGAAGCCGGACCATTCTTTGTTCTTCATCAAGATGCAGTACTGGGCGTTCATTGCCGGCGTGATTGGTCTGGTCATGCTGGTCAATCTGCTTGCGGGCCGTTCGTCCTGAGGCAACGGTTTTAAAAATAGAGCGGCACAGCGCACAGCAAGCTGCCGTTTCCATGTTTTTCTAGTCTGAGGATGTCCATGCGACCAGCAATCGAACGTAAGACAGCAAGCAACAGCGCCGTGAAATTTCCGGGGCTGTTTTTTTTCGCCTGCAGGGCTGCCGGTCCGTTGCTCGCGGCCTTGTTGTTCAGCCAGAGCGCGCATGCCGCCGGCATCAACAGCTTTTCTCCGCAAGGCGACGTCGCCCAGGTGCGTCAGGTGCGGGTCAACTTTTCCGAAGCAGCCGTGAAATTCGGCGATCCCAAGGCGCCGATGCCGTTCGATGTCAATTGCGCCGAGGCCGGCAGCGGCCGCTGGGCCGACGAACGCAACTGGATCTATGATTTCGTCAAGGACATAGGGCCGGGCACGCGCTGCAGCTTCGCGCTCAAGACCGGCTTCAAGCTATTGTCCGGCGCAGCGGTAAGTGGCAAGACCAGCTTTCAGTTCAACACTGGCGGCCCCGCCGTGATCAATGTCATGCCGTCGGGTGAGCGTATCGACGAAGAGCAGATCTTCATCCTGGTGCAGAACGGCGCCGCCACCAGCGACAGTATCTTGCAGCACGTGTATTGCGAAGCGGAAGGGGTGCACGAACGGATTCCGGTCAAGCTGATTGCCGGCGCGGCGCGCAAGGACCTGCTTGATCATTTTGCCGAAAAAATCAATCCCGAACGCGTCAGCACCGTGCAATGCCAGCAGCGCCTGCCTAACGACAGCGAGGTCAGCCTGACCTGGGACAAGGGAGTGGCGACGCCCTCAGGCGTGGCCAGCCGCCAGCCGCAAGTATTCAAGTTCAAGGTGCGCCCGACTTTCACCGCCAGCTTCAGCTGCGAGCGCGAAAATGCCAACGCCGCCTGCGCGCCTATTCTGCCGGTACGGCTGCTGTTTACTTCGCCGGTGCCACGCAAGCTGGCGGAGAATGTCACGCTGAGCGGCGCCAACGGCAAGCTCAAGCCCTTCTTCGACAAGACCGACACCGAGGACACGGTGACGCAACTGACCTTCAATCCGCCTTTCGCGGAAAAGTCTGAACTCAGCATCGAGCTGCCGAAAGACTTCCAGGATGAAAACGGCCGCGCCTTGTCGAACGCCACGGCATTTCCGATGAAAGCCCGCATGGCGGACTATCCGCCGCTGGCGAAATTTCCCTCGGCGCCGTTCGGCATCATCGAACTCAATGCCGACGCCACCTTGCCGGTCACCCTGCGCAGCGTCGAGGCCAGCATGATCGCGCGCAGCGCCGACGGCAAGATCCATCCGGGCAATGTCAGCAACCTCAAGGTCACGGACGACCAGAGCATCATCGCCTGGCTGACCAAGCTTAACCGTTATCACGAGAGCAGCATCACCATCAACAAGAAGTCGGTGGAGACACGCAGCCTTGGCATCCTGGCCAAGCAGGCCGGCGTCAAGACGCTGGCGCTGCCGCAGTCGCCGGAAAACAAAGATGGCATCCGGCCGTTTGAAGTGATCGGCATTCCACTCAAGGATCCCGGCTTCTATGTGGTCGAACTGGAATCGCAAAAGCTGGGCGCGGCGTTGCTGGGCAAGGCGGCGCCGATGTTCGTGCGCACCAGCGCGCTGGTGACCAATTTGTCGGTGCACGTCAAGATCGGCCGCCAGAACGGCGCGGTCTGGGTCACCACGCTGGACAACGCCAAGCCGGTGAGCGATGCCGATGTGCGGATTTCCGATTGCACCGGTACCGAACTGTGGCGCGGCAAGACTGACAAGACCGGGATCGTGATGGTGCCGGAATTTCCGGAGGACGTTTGCCGCAACGGCGGCGATGGCGAATCCGGGAAAATCTCCGGCTTCTTTGTCAGCGCCCGCAAGACTGACGAAAAAGGCCGTGCCGACATGGCGTTCGCTTTGACCTCCTGGAACAGCGGCATCGAATCCTGGCGCTTCAACCTGCCGACCGATACCGACAAGGCGTCCACCGTGCGAGCCCATACCGTATTCGACCGCACCTTGTTCCGCGCCGGCGAAACGGTATCGATGAAGCACGTGATCCGCACCGAGACCATGCAAGGCTTCGGCTTCCTGACCAAGGACAAGTTGCCGACCCGGGTGCGCATCATCCATCAGGGCAGCGGCCAGGAGTATCAGTTTGCACTGACCTGGCGCGGCCAGAAAAACGCGGAAACCGTGTTTGCCATTCCCAAGGAAGCCAAGCTCGGCAGCTATGACGTGATGCTGGACAGCGGCGCGCCTAAGAACGTCGCCGAAGCCGGCGATGCGAAAGATGACAGCGACAACAGCAGCGACGAGGGCGACGACGAAGGCCACGGCCGCCGCAGTTACAGCACCGGCAGTTTCCGCGTCGAAGAGTTCCGCCTGCCGCTGTTGCAAGGACGGATCACACCGCCGAAAAGCCTGGTGGCGCCGAAGGAAGTGCCGCTCGATGTACAGCTGAACTACCTGAACGGCGGCGGCGCTTCCGGCCAGTCGGTGCACGTCACCAGCCTGTTGCGCAGCAAGGGCGTAAGTTTTTCTGCCTACGACGGCTATTCCTTTTCGGCCGCGCGCAACGATGAGGACAGCGGCGCTGACGACCAGAAGATCGTCGCCGACAAATTGCCGGTGACGCTGGACAAGAACGGCGGCGGCAAGACTGTAGTGAAGGACTTGCCGGCGATTACCGCGCCGAAGGAAATGCTGACGGAAATGACCTTCGCCGATCCAAACGGCGAAATCCAGACCGTATCGAGCGTCACGCCAATCTGGCCGGCGGCAGTGGTGGTCGGCCTGAAAGCCGGGGAGTGGGTCTCGGTCAAGAAGAAGCTGACCCTGACCGCGGTGGCGCTGAATCCTGCGGGCCAGCCGCAAAGCGGCGTGTCGATTGAAATCAGCGGCTCGTCCAAGCGTACCAATTCGCACCGCAAGCGCATGGTGGGCGGATTCTATGCCTATGAAAACACCAGCAGCGGCACTGACCTCGGTTCGCTGTGCTCGGGTAAAACCGATGCTCGCGGCCTGATGATCTGTACCGTGGAGTTGTCGGAGCCGGGCAATATCGAACTGACCGCCAAGGGCAAGGACGATAGCGGCAAGGTCTCTGTCGCGACCAGCTCAGTGTGGGTAACCAAGCAGGGCGAGCTGTGGTTCGATGGCGAAAACCAGGACCGTATCGATATCCTGCCGGAAAAGAAGAGTTACCAGCCGGGCGAAACCGCCAAGTTCCAGGTGCGCATGCCGTTCCGCTATGCCACCGTGCTGGTGGCGGTGGAACGCGAAGGCGTGGTCGAAACCCAGGTGCTGCAGTTGAACGGGCAGGACCCGACCTTCAGCCTGCCGGTCAAGGCCGGCTATGCACCCAACATCTTCGTCTCGGTGCTGGCGGTGCGCGGTCGCATGCGCGATGTGCCTTGGTATTCCTTCTTTACCTGGGGCTGGAAAGAGCCTTTGAACTGGTGGCATGAGTTCAAGGAATACCAGGCCCCAAGCGCCACCGTCGACTTGGCCAAGCCGGCTTACAAGTTCGGCATCGCTGAAATCTCGGTCGGCAGCGCCGCCAACCAGCTGGCGGTGACGGTCAAGGCTGACCAGCCTAGCTACGCCATCCGCACTACCGCCAAGGTCAACATCCAGGTCAACCTGCCGAACGGCAAGCCGGCTGCCGGTGCCGAAATCGCCCTGGCGGCGGTGGACGAAGCCTTGCTGGAACTGGAGCCGAACAAGAGCTGGGACCTGCTGCAGGCAATGTTGCAGCGGCGTAGCTACGGCGTCGAAACTTCGACCGCGCAGATGCAAGTGGTCGGCAAACGCCATTACGGCCGCAAGGCGATACCGGCCGGTGGTGGCGGCGGCAAGTCGCCGACGCGTGAACTGTTCGATACCTTGCTGTTGTGGAAACCGGCCATCGTGCTGGACGCCAATGGCCGGGCTCAGGTCGACGTGCCGCTCAATGACGCCCTGACCAGCTTCAAGATCGTGGCTGTGGCGCAGAGCGGCGACAGCCTGTTCGGCACCGGCGCCGTCAGCATTCGCTCGACCCAGGATCTGCAGCTGATCTCCGGCTTGCCGCCGCTGGTGCGCGAGGGCGACGATTTCAGCGCCATGGTGACGGTGCGTAATACCACCACACGCGTGATGCAAGTCAACGCCACCGCGCAGGCCGCCGGTCTGGCGGCGCCATTGCCGGCCAAGGACGTGAGCATTCCGGCCGGCGAGTCGCGCGAACTGCTATGGGCAGTGACCGTGCCGGCCGACGCCAAGCAGCTGGTGTGGGAAATCAATGCGCAGGAACAGGGCGGACCGAAGGTCAAGGATGCCATCAAGTTTACCCAGCGCGTAGTGCCGGCAGTGCCGGTGACGGTGCAGCAGGCCACCATGTTCCAGCTCGACAAACCGTTCAGCATGGCGGTGGCGCCACCGGCCGACGGCTTACCCGGACGCGGCGGCCTGGCGGTATCGCTGGCCTCTTCGCTGGCAGGCAACAGCGAGGGCTTGCGGCGTTACTTCGTCAACTATCCCTTCTCCTGCCTGGAACAAAAGACCTCGCGCGCGATCGGCTTGCGTGACGACGTCGCCTGGCAAAAAGTGACCAACGACCTGCCGACCTATCTCGACAGCGACGGCCTGGCTTACTACTACCCGCCTAGCGCCAGCAATGCGGGACGCGGCAGCGACACCCTGACCGCCTATCTGCTGGCCGTCACGCAAGAGTCCGGCTTTGCGATTCCGCAGCAAAGCCGCGACAAGATGCTGGATGGCCTGGCGGCTTTTGTCGAAGGCAAGATCACGCGCGATTTCTGGTCGCCCAAGAAAGACCTGGATGTGCGCAAGCTGGCCGCGCTGGAAGCGCTCTCGCGCTATGACCGGGTGCGTCCGGCGATGCTCGATTCGATCCAGCTCTCGCCTAACCTGTGGCCGACGTCGGCGGTGCTGGACTGGATCAACATCCTGCAACGGGTCACCAGCATTCCGGACCGCGCCAAACGCCTGGCCGAAGCCGACCAGATCATCCGCGCCCGCCTGAACTACCAAAGCACACGCATGGGTTTCTCTACCGAGACGGACGACTACTGGTGGTGGCTGATGGCCAGCGCCGATGTCAACGCCACTCGCCTGGTGCTGACCATGCTGGATAATCCGGCCTGGAAGGAAGACATGCCGAAGCTGATCAATGGCGCCATCCAGCGGCAGTCGCGCGGACATTGGGCGACTACCACGGCCAACGTCTGGGGCAGCCTGGCCATGCAGAAATTCAGCCAGAAGTTCGAGTCGGAAAAAGTGGTGGGCGTGACCAAGGCCTCGCTGGAGCAGGGCGCTGCCGTGGCGAACAGCCAAAGCTTCAGCTGGCCAACGGCTACGGCGGAAGGTGGCAAGCTGCAACTGCCATGGCCTGCTACCGCGGCGCCGGCGGAGCTCAAGCTGAACCACGCCGGCAGCGGCGCGCCATGGGTGACCGTGCAAAGCCTTGCTGCCGTAGCGCTGAAGAAGCCATTCTCCAGCGGTTACCGGATCACCAAGAACATCGTGCCGGTCGAGCAAAAGGAAAAGGGCAAGTACAGCCGCGGCGATATCTACCGGGTCGACCTGGAAATAGACGCCCAGACCGACATGACCTGGGTGGTGGCGACCGATCCGATTCCATCAGGTGCGACTCTGCTGGGTTCCGGCCTGGGCCGCGATTCGGCGATCGCTACCACCAGCGAACGGCCTAGCGGCAGCGCCTGGCTGGCCTACGAAGAGCGCAGCTTCGAGTCTTTCCGTAGCTATTACGAGTACGTGCCGAAGGGGAAATTCACCATGACCTATACCTTCCGCCTCAACAATCCGGGCGAATTCAGCTTGCCGCCGACCCGGGTCGAGGCCATGTATGCGCCAGAAATGTTTGGCGAGATCCCTAATCCGAAATGGACGGTGAAGTGAAATTGAAGCAACACGCGGCTCTCGGCGCTCGCAGCAAAAACGCAGCAGCGCCCGAGAGTCGGGACAAACCATTATGGTTGCAAGGCTGGCCGCTGGCGACACTGCTGTGGCTAGCCTTGAGCGCCGCGCCGGCGCATGCCTTGCAAAAATTCGTCGAAGTCCAGCAGGAGTTCCGCTCCTCCGAAGCCAGCCTGTATGACCGCAAGGGTCAGCTGCTGCAGCAGATCCGCCTGAATCCGCATGAACGACGCTTGTCCTGGGTGGCGCTGGAAGATGTCTCGCCAGCCTTGCGCAACGCACTGGTAGCATCTGAAGACCGGCGCTTCTACCAGCACAGCGGAGTCGATTGGAATGCGGTGGCGGCTGCGGCCTGGGGCAATCTGTGGAACAGCCGCACTCGTGGCGCCTCGACCATCACCATGCAGCTGGCCGGTTTGCTGGACGACGATTTGCGCCGCCGTAATTCACCGCGCTCCTTCAGCCAGAAGCTGTCGCAGGTGATGGTGGCGCAGCTGTTGGAGCGCAACTGGCGCAAGGACCAGATCCTGGAAGCCTATCTGAACCTGGTCAGCTTCCGCGGCGAACTGGTCGGTATCCATGCCTTGTCGCGGGTCTTGTTCGGCAAGCATCCGGGCGGCCTGAGCCAGCGCGAAGCGGCGATTGCCGTGGCCCTGATCCGCGGCCCAATGCCACGCCGGCGCGTGTTACGGAACGTGCCTGCCGTATCCTGCAGGAGCAACATGCAGGACAGGAATGCAAGGACCTGGAAAGCTTCACCTTGCTGGCGCTGGCGCGCACCGGTTCGAATTCCGAAGTGGTGGTCACCACCACGGCGCCGCAACTGGCGCCGCACCTGGCGCGCAAGCTGCTGCGCACGCCGGGGCAATCACTGCGCTCGACGCTGGATGCCGGCGTGCAGCGCTTCGCTACCGATGCGCTGCAGCGGCAGCTGGCGGCGCTGACCGATCGCAATATCCAGGACGGCGCCATTCTCGCCATCGACAACGCCAGCGGCGACGTGCTGGCCTGGGTAGGCTCCAGCAGCACTTTTTCCAATGCCGCCGATGTCGACGGCGTGGTCGCCTTGCGCCAAGCCGGCTCGACCCTGAAGCCCTTCCTGTACGAGATGGCGATCGAAAAGAAATGGATGACCGCGGCCTCGCTGCTGAACGATGCGGCGATCAACCTGCCGACCGCCAGCGGCCTGTATATCCCGCAAAACTACGACAAGCAGTTCAAGGGCCTGGTCAGCGTGCGCACCGCGCTCGGTTCATCGCTCAACATTCCGGCGGTGCGCACCCTGGTGACGGTGACGCCGACCGCCTTTTTCCAGCGCTTGCAAACTCTGGGATTCCAGCTGCGCGAATCCGGCGACTATTACGGCTACAGCCTGGCGCTTGGCAGCGCCGACGTCAGCCTGCTGGCGCTGACCAACGCCTATCGCGCGTTGGCCAACCAGGGCCGCTACAGCGGCATCCGCACCGCGCTGAGCGACCCGCCAGTCAAAATGACCAAGGCGATGGATCCCGGCGCCACCTTCATCATCGGCGACATCCTGTCCGACCGCAGCGCCCGCAGCCGCACCTTCGGCCTCGAAAACGCGCTATCGACGCGGGTCTGGACCGCAGTCAAGACCGGCACCTCGAAAGACATGCGCGACAACTGGGCGGTCGGCTATTCGGACCGCTATACCGTCGGCGTCTGGGTCGGCAATGCTTCCGGCCTGCCGATGTGGGATGTGTCCGGCGTCACCGGCGCCGCGCCGATCTGGCAGGAAGTCATGCAATACCTGCACGCGCGCGACCAGTTGCGCCAGCGTATTCCGCAAAAACCGGAGGGCGTAGTGGCGCAGGAGATTCGTTATGACGACAAGCAGGAAGCGCCGCGCCAAGAGTATTTTCTGGCGGGCACCGAGCAAGCGCTGATCAGGACCGCCAAATCCGACGACATCGGCGTAGCGATCCGCTATCCGACCGCCGGCATGCTGGTGGCGCTGGATCCGGATATTCCGCCTGAGCGGCAGCGCATACGGTTTCAGGCAAGCGGTTTAAGCAACGGCAGCTGGCGGCTGGATGGCAAACTGCTGAGCGCGGCCGAAGCGGCGCCGAAAAACAGGAGGAACAAGAATGTGCGGCCGCTCCCTGTACAAAATCCCCAGCTCGCACTGGACTGGATGCCTTGGCCAGGGCGGCATGTGCTGGAACTGCTGGATGACAAGCAGACGGTCCTTGATCAGGTCAGGTTTGAAGTGCGCGGGGCTGTTGAAAGAGTAGCCGCTCCGAAAAACGGCTCCGGCTCGCGCAAAGGCGCGTGATCGGATAGCTGCCGCCATTGCAGGCGCACGTGGATGTGCCGGGAATGCTTATCCCCGCCTGTCCTGTTTTGCATCGGCGAGCAGATAATCCACTAAATCCACCACCATGTCAGAGCGGGGTTGTCCGGCAACCCGCGATAACCACCAGGTGCTGCCGGGCAGGCGCGGATAACCGGGCAGGATGCTGATGTGTCCGCGCGCCAGGTTGTCGTACGCCAGCAAATAGGGAAGGCAGGCGATGCCGCGTTTGCGCAGCACCGCATCCAGTAATAGACGTACATCGTCGTAGATTGCCTGTTTCCGGAAAGCCGCCAGCTGATGGCGGAAAATGCCTGCAGTCGCGTCATCGGTCAGGCTCTCCTCCAGGCACACCAGGCCGGTATGCAGATGATGCTGCTCCAGCGGGATGCCGCTTAGCTTGGCAGCCAGTTCTGCGTTGCCGACAACCACCCATTCATCCTGCAAAAACGGTACTTCCATTAAACCTGGCTGCTGGATCGGGCGATTGCCGATGGTGATGTCGACATCGATTTCGTCAATGAAGCGGGCGGTTTCATCGGTCGAGAACAAGGGGAACAGTCCTGGAATCCGGTCTTGCAGCAGCTCTATCCGGGGTTGCAGCCAGCCATGCAGCAACGGCGCCGGGCACACCAGCACCACCAGCCCTGGGTCGAGATAGGTGGCGATGCGCGTCAAGCCGCTGTGCAAGGTCCCGAACGAGCGCTGTACGCTCTGCAGCAAGACCTCCCCGGCAACGTTCAATTCCACGCCGCGTCCGACCCGATGGAACAGCGGCTGGCCAATTTGCTCTTCCAGCAGTTGTATCTGATGACTGATGGCGGATTGCGATACGCACAGCTCGTCGGCCGCACGGGAGAAATTGCCAAGGCGGGCAGCCGCTTCAAAGCCGCCCAGAAGTTTTAATGATGGAATTCGATTCATTAATATATGAGAAAAACTAATTGATTAAGCCAATAAACATCAATATTCATCAAGTGTAGCATGTCCCATAATGGCTCTGTATTCCGCGTTCCAGCAATAAACATCGCTTTGAACATATCTTTAAAGGAGAAAATAGTCGTGAGCTCTCGTCGTGGTTTTTTGCAAAAATGCAGTGCCGGTGGCGGCGCTTTTGTATTCGGAGGTTTGCTGACAGCTTGCGGCAGCGGCACGGCGTCGACAGGCCTGCCAGAGGGCGTCAATGATGCCAATGATGCCAGCCGGCCGCAGGGCAATGGCGGGCAAGCTTTGCCGCGATCCGGCTGGACCATGCGTGATGAGGGCGATGCACACAAAGCGACCTGGATGGCATTTGTTGCATCCGACGCCATTTGGGAGGCTTGGCAAGTTGCGTCGGTGCAAGATGCCTTGGCGCGCATCGCCAATGCAATCGTGCAATTCGAGCCGGTCAACATGCTGGTCAATCAACGCGATCTGGCGATCGCCCGGCAAAAGCTTGACCCGCGGGTGAAGCTGCTGGTTGCCGGCCTCGATGACCTCTGGATACGCGACACAGGACCGGTATTTGTCGTGCACCAGAATGGGGAAAAAGCGGGCGTCAACTTCAATTTCAATGGCTGGGGTAAAAAGCAGGTCTATGCCAACGATGGCAAGGTGGCGGGATTTGTTACGCAGCAGGCCGGCGTGCGGATGCTGCCGACCAAGCTGGTGCTGGAAGGCGGCGGCATCGAAGTTGACGGCAAAGGCACTGCCATCATCACCGAAAGCTGTGTGCTGAATCCGAATCGCAATCCCGGCCTGAGCAAGGCGGATTGCGAGGCTGAGCTGAACGCGCTGCTAGGCATCCGCAAGGTGATTTGGCTGCCGGGGATTGCCGGCAAGGATATTACCGACGGACATACCGATTTCTATGCGCGTTTTGCGCGGCCCGGTGTTGTGGTCGCGGGTTTTGATCCGGACCCTGCCTCCTATGACAACGCAGTGACTACCCGCCATCTGCAAATACTGCGCGCCGCCACAGATGCCAATGGCCAGCCCTTGCAAGTCGTCACGATAGAGGTGCCTGGCCGTATCCGGCCAGAGTTTGCGAGCAAGACTTTTGCGCCAGGCTATATCAATTTTTACCTCGTCAACGGGGCTCTGATCATGCCGGAGTTTGGCGACGCGGCAGCCGACGCCAATGCCAAGGCGCGTTATATGGAATTGTTCCCCGGGCGCGCCATAGTGCAGTTGAATATCGATCCGATTGCTGCAGGCGGCGGTGGGATTCATTGCACAACCCAGCAACAGCCTGCTTGAGCCGGCGCGATTGCATCGATGCGGAGCGGCCGAAGCAATCCAATGAGGATCGTCACACCGCTCGCCGGCGATCTCAAGCCCTTAAAGGTCAGCTGCTGTCGCGATAAAAGGCGCCAAGCACGCGATCGATGATCGCGGTTGCCTGTCGCGCCGGCAGCGCCGAGTCCGCCGTCTGCTCCAGGTGCAGCGACGCTTCACAAATCATCGCGCCTATCATCCTGCTGGCCAGATAGGGATTCTCGACATCGAATTCGCCGCGCTGTTGCAATCCTTTTATGGCCTCGATCAACAAGCCATACGGATAGGTTTCGCTGATCTGGCGGCAGCGCTCGACGCCAAGGACAGCGGCCGCCTCCTGGATCACCAGGCGGCGGTATGAAGGCTCGGTGCAAACTTCCAGGAAGGCCTTGGCGCCGATGCTGAGCTTGGCGCGCAGGTCCGGTTGCAGCTTCGCCTGGGCGGCGATCTTCGAGGCGGCTTCTTTTTGCAGATCGATCACC
Organism: Collimonas pratensis; assembly: GCF_001584185.1. Taxonomy (GTDB): domain Bacteria; phylum Pseudomonadota; class Gammaproteobacteria; order Burkholderiales; family Burkholderiaceae_D; genus Collimonas; species Collimonas pratensis. Next base: position 2,312,190 of record NZ_CP013234.1, read on the forward strand.
AGCGCTTCAAACAGCGCCTGCTTGTCGTCGAAATGGTGATAGAACGCGCCGCGCGTCACGCGTGCGGCGCGCGCCACGGCTTCAATGCCTGTCTGCTGGTAGCCCTCGGCGGTGAAAATCTCGCGGGCAGTCGCCAGCAGCGCTGTACGCGTGGCGTCAGCATATTCTTCGCGGCGGCTTTTGATGGGCTCCATGCTCGTCATGTCTCTAGTGTACAGCGTGTTCTATCAAATTCTTCTTGTATTGTTTAATTCGTTTGGTATATTACATACACACTGTATGTTAAGTTCGGTGTGTCAAATTCTGGTTTGCCGTATTGCCTTTATCCCTACTATGGAGAATCGACATGGCCGCATCAATCGTGATCAATACCCTCGCAAAGCATGAGCCTCCCACGCCGCAGCAGTTTGCCGCTGCCGCCGACATGGTGGCCCGCTTTGCACAAAGCTGGAATGCGCCGCAGGCCGAAAGCCTGCGCGAGCTGATGCATGAAGACACGCAAAATCTGATTCCACCCATGACGGCGCCGGCCGACAGAGAGGGCGTGGTGCAGTACTTTCGCCAGGTGCTGGAACGTTTTCCGGACATGCGGCTGGACATCATCCGCTGGGCGCCGACGGGCGACATGGTGCTGATCGAATGGCTGGCGACTGCCACGGTAGCGGGCAGTCCGCTGAGCTGGACCGGCATCGACCGTTTCCGCATCCGCGGCAACCGCATGGACCAGGGGCAGGTCTACTGGGATACGCGTGGCGTGGCGGAAAGGGTGGCGCAGCTGACGCAGGGGCAGCAGGGCGCTGCGGTCAGTTGAGCTGATTTGAGGAAAGAGAGCGCCGCCGCGATCGTCGGGTGGCGCTGAGCGGCAATGCCTTGTGCCGCATCCAGGGGGCGCGGTCTATGACTGCTTGACCAGCTCCACGCGCCGGTTCTTCGCCCGTCCCTGATCGCTGCCATTATCGGCAACGGGCTGATCCGCACCGCGGCCGCTGGCGCTCAGGCGACCTTTATCTATGCCCTTGGTCAGCAAGGTTGTCATTACCGCGTCGGCGCGCTGCTGCGAGAGCGCCTTGTTGTGCTGCGCATCGCCGCTGTTGTCGGTATGGCCTTCGATCGCCAGCTTGAGGGCGGCATCCTGCTTCAGCAGCTTGGCGATTTCGTCCACTGCGTTCAAGCCATCCGGCTTGAGCTGCGCCTTGTCGTTGTCGAAATTGATGTACAGCGCGACATGGCCTTGTGCGTTCAATGCGCTTTGCATGGCGTCCGCCGTCACAAACGCAACCTGCTGTTTCATCGCCTGTTCTTCGATTGCCGTGATTTGCGTCGATGTGCTGCTGCTGGTGACGGCAATCCAGACATTCCTCTCCGGTGTCCGGATCAGATAGACATCATAGGCGTTGACGTAGTCCTTGAGGCCAAGCTTGTTGACCACGATATCGCCGACGTCGCCGCCATTTGCAGCGACAAGAATCGGATCGCTCGGCAGCGCCGTATTGACCTTGACGCCGCCCAGCGCCTTGATGGCGCTCTCGTAATTACGCTGCGCTGCCAGCTGGCTCAGTTGCGCATCCGAATTACGGAAGCGGCGGCTCTCGATACGGCCCTCGACCGCCTGTAGCTGATCGCCGGCGATGACATAGGCACGGTCGAAAGCCGACTTGTCGCTGAAGCGATCGCCATCGGCCAGTCCTTGCGGCCAATCGAGGTAAGGAAAAGGTGGCAATACGACGGATGAAAGCGGGATGCTATCGATGTCGAACACAGCTTTGGTCGGCTTGCTCGCCGCTGCCGCGGCAAGCGCCGGAGCCGGTGCAGCACTGACGGCTGCAGCTGCTTGCGGTTGCGGTGTCTCGCTGTTGCGCTTGCAACCCAGGAGCGGGATCGAAAGACATAAGGTCAGGCCAAGTGCGAGTTTAAATTTTGGGGACATGTTCTGGCAGGCGCTAATCATCACAAGGGATAGGAGGCGAATCTGTTCCGGAAAAACAGGGCTGATAGAGAGAATGCCAATATTGTAAATTGGCAATATTATTGCCAATGCATATATCCTGGAAGCCATGCGAAAAATAAAGGGTATCGCGTCGATACATTCTGAATGAGAGGGCGTGGGCAATAAAGCGAAGCTGACCGACGGCTGTGCTCCTCCAGGTCGGCAGTAGACTCCCTCAGCAGTGTTAATTCTTGCAAAATTTATCGATTATCGATATTTGCCGTTTGGCAATTAAAGCCGCCAGCGGTTATGATTGAATGTGATTTTTATCAACTAGCATTTCAGTACTAAATATTGTTAGAATAATATTTTTTTGGCAGTTCAATTCCGGGGGGGCGCATGAGTAGCTTGCTTCAATCCCTGTCCGCCTTGATCCAGGGCCGGCAGAACAATCGTATTCTTCGGCTGACCTTCCCGCACGACGATGCTCCACAGGCCCAGTTGCTGGTCAACAAGCTCGATGCCGTCGAAAGCCTGTCGCGGGATTATGAGTACAGCGTGGAATTACTGTCGGATGACGCCGAGCTGGCCCTAAAGGATTTGCAAGGAAAACTGTTCTGCGTGGAACTCGTTAGAGCCGACGGCAGCCTGCGCTACTTCACCGGATATTGCTTCGAATTTAGCCTTTCGCGCACCGACGGGAACATCACTTTCTATCATGCCAAGCTGGCGCCATGGACCCAGTACCTGCGCCTGCGTAAAGATAACCACATCTTCCACGGCAAGACCCTGCGCGAACAGATCGACAGCATCTGCGCCGATTACGGCACCTTGCCGGACTGGGATTATCGTGTCGGCGGCACTGATCCGATCATGACGGACGCCATCCAGTTCGATGAGAGCGACCATAACTACGTCCACCGTCGTCTGGAAGCCGCCGGTCTGCTGTACTACTACGAGCACACCGACAAGGGCCATAAACTGGTCATTACTGATGACTCCACTCAGGCTGCAGCCATCGACGGTGGCGAAGAGATCCGCTTCCAGCGCCGTGGCGGCGCTACTGAAGAAGACGGCATCGGCGAGTTCTCCCCGGTGCGGCAGATCGTTCCCGGCTCTGTCTCGCTGTCCGGTTTTAACTTCAAGAGCCCGGTGCCGATCAATGCCGGCGTGCCGACGGTGAATAAGCAGGGCGATGTATTGGATGTCGAATCCTATGAATATACGGGCGCCTATGGTGTGAAAGGCAGCCAGGATGCGGATCAACTGTCGCGCCTGCACATGGAAGAGATCGAAGCGGCTGGTAAGCACTTTGACGCAGCAGGGAATAATCGCTATGTACTGCCTGGGCGCTGGTACCGCCTGAGCGGCCACTTCAGTTATAAAGAGTCGGACAAGAATGAATTCCTGATCATCTCGGTCCATCACATCGCCAGCAATAACTACCTGCAGCAGGCCGACCAGAAGACCGAGTACCGTAACGAGCTGACCTGCCTGCGCAAGACCATTCCCTGGCGCCCAGGCCGCAGTTTTAATAGCGTCAACACCAAAATTCTCTCGCCGCAGACCGTCACGGTAGTCGGTCCTTCCGGCCAGGGCAGCGTTCATACCGACGAGTATGGCCGCATCCGTGTCCAGTTCCACTGGGACCGCATCGGCAACAACGATGAGCGCAGCTCGGCCTGGGTGCGAGTTGCCAGCTCTTGGGCAGGTGGTGAACTAGGTGCCAAATCGATTCCGCGGGTGGGCTCGGAATGCCTGGTCCAATGGCTTGATGGTAATCCTGACCGTCCTATCGTCACCGGCAGCGTCTATAACCAGAGCAACATGCCGCCGTGGAAGCTGGCAACCCAGCAATCGCTGATGGGTTTCAGGAGCCGTGAGCTGACGCCTGAAGGCGGCAATCAAGCTGGAGGGCGCAGTAACCACTTGATCCTGGACGATACCAACGAAAAAATCCAGGCACAGCTGAAAAGCGATCATCAGCAAAGCCAGCTGAGCCTGGGCAGCATTACCCGGATTGAAGATAATGCGGGGCGCAAGGATGCGCGGGGCGAGGGCTGGGAGCTGAGGACAGACGGTCATGGCGTGGCGCGTTCTGCCAAGGGGATGCTGATCACCACCGAGGCCAGAAACAACGCGGCTTCGCATATCAAGGATATGGGCGAGACGGTCAGCCGGCTGACTGCTGCCCGCGATCAGCACGAGTCCCTGGCGGATGCTGCGCAACAGGCTGGAGCGCAGGACAAGGAGGGAATGCAAGCCGATATCGCAGAAACACTAAAAGCACAGAATGATGCAATCAAGGGAAGCGGTACAGGCGACGAGGGTGGTTTCCCTGAGCTGTCGGCGCCGCACCTGGTGCTGACCAGCCCCGCGGGCATTGAATCCACGACTAGCGGCAGCACCCATATTTCCAGCGGCGAACACACCGCCATCACGAGCGGCAAGAGCCTGTCGATTGCCAGCGGCGACGGTATGTTTGCCAGCGTTGCAAAAACCTTCCGCCTGATGGTGCAAAAAGCTGGCATGAAGATGGTCGCTGCTGCCGGCGACATCGATGTAAAGGCTTTGTCAGACAGCATCAATCTATTGGCAAAACTGAATATCACTCAAACTGCTAATCGCATCACGATCTCCGCCAAAGAGGAGGTGGTCATCAACGGCGGCGGCAGTTACGTCAAGCACAACGCCGGCGGCATCGAATACGGTACCAATGGCCCGCATGTGGTGCATGCCGCCAGCCGCAGTTGGCCAGGGCCACAAAGCCTGCCGCTCAAGACCCAGCCGGATATCTGCGTCAGCTGCATGCAGGAGGCCAATCAACAGGCCTCTACGCTGACCAAGCGTCTCTGAATGGTTATCCCATGAGCGCTCCCCCATCCTATGCAACTCTTGATTCGGCAGAATTTGCCCTGCCGCATGATCCGCAGCAGTTTCTGGGTGAAGCCGCGCACGCGATAAGCCACGATTTGCGTATCCTGCTGCAACCGCTGCGAGCAACCTCATGCTATGCACTGGTCAACGCCGGTCAATGCAAGCCAGGCAGCATCGCCAAACTGATTGCGGAGCACGAAATTGACGCCGAGCCCTTGTTCGCACATACCGCGGATGATGCTCACGTCGATCAGGGACCATGGCTATTACGCTTGCCGGAGCGTTCCTCGGACGCCTTGTTGCTGCGCCTGGCCAACGATGTCGGCACTAGCCAGGCGCTAAGCGTGATCGCCAGTCCGCTGCGCAATCACGTGCTGTGCGGCCATTTGCGCAGCTGGTTCAACGGCTTGCTGGAAGATAAGTCGCAAGTCCTGATGCGTTATTTCGATCCGCGCATTGGCCTGGACATGGTGCAATGCTGGCCGCGGCCGGTGCGCCAGCAATTCTTGAGCGCTATGCAATGGTGGGTAAGTTGGGACCATCTGTTCACGCCACGGATCCTGCACGGGATTGCACAACCGCAGCCGGCTGAGTTAAGCGAGCCGCTCGCAATCAATACAGAGCTGCAGTTGGCCCTCGATCGATTGAACCATGCCGAACGGCTGCAGGCGCTGATCCTGAAAGAAGATACCGATCCCGGCGAGCTCGACCACATAGCACAGCCCTTGTTGCGCGTGATCGCTCATATGCAACTGCAGCGGGCTGCAGAGATGGATTTGAACGCGTGGAGCTACCAGCGTTTGCTGGTAGCGCTTGGCTTGCGGATGCACCCGCAAGCTTGCGATGAGCCGCGGCTGAATGCCTTGCTGCGGACCTGCGCGGCTGAAAAAGAATCGATTGCTGCCGCTATCGGGCGTATGCCCGCGGCTTATTGGGAGGAGCTGCAGGCTGCTGCGCCGCGCAGCCTGGCGCTCCTCTCTGAAAACATACTGGCCCCGTTACGCGAGCGCCGTGCTGGAAATCCATCCAGCCATGCGCTGGCGTCATTGGCTTAACACTTTTATCCGGACTCCTCATGGCAGATATATCTTCAAGCGTCGCCAATGCCTCCAGCGGCAAAAACCAAGCCCCCGGCGTGACCGAGTGCGAAAAAGATCCGCCTATCAGTGCCGTCATTCTATACCCTAGCCTCGGTACGCCATTGATCCTGGCGCCCGGGCAAACCAAATGCAGCATATTCCTGGGCGCCGCAGCTGAAGCGCGCACGCATTTCACCATCGACGAAAAGACCAAGCAGGCGCACACCATCCATTGCGCGGTCGACCGCCATCTGCGCCTGTATGACATCAAGAAGAAGGGTACAAAGACCGATACCACTCAAGGCACGTTGTTTGGCGACGGCAAGTCCTTTACCAAGGCCAAAGCCGCCATCCACGGCTGGCTGGTCGGAGATTTCGCCGCTGGCGCTCTGATCAAGAACCGCCACGGCCAGCCGTTCGCCACGATATCGACTCAGGCGGCCGAGGTATATCGCGGACTGGCCAACGTCTACGAAATCGAAATTGATCTTACGCAAGCGCCGTTTGCCGAAATCGGCACCGCGGCTTTCAAGACGTTTGCCTGGATGGTGGAAATCGATGCGGAGCATGCACGTCATCAAGAGTATCAGGGCGTCACCCATGTGGAAGGGCAGGACATGTACATCCACGATTTCCTGCACAACTCCAAGAATGCCGCCGCCAATCATTTTTCGAAGCCGTATGAATTCAATCTAGACCATCTGCAGGCCACCGGCCTACCGGCGCAGAGAGCGGAGCGGCTGATGAGCTGGCATCCGGTAATTCGTAGCGAGAAAAAGGCACTCAATATAGGGCACCTGTCGGATGTGCACGTAAATGTACGCCACAATGCGTTGGCGCAATCCCCGGCGCGCGTGATTGAAGACGATGCCGCTGGCTCATTGGCAGACAAGGTGGGTGGCAAGGTCTGTAACAGTTTCATGGCCCTAAAGGATTTGTTCGAACAGTTTGGCAAGGGCGAAAACCGTGCCGATGCCATTTTCCTGACCGGCGACCTGATTGACTTCAACCGTAATATCGATCCGGACAAGGTCGGCGCATCGATCGGCGAGCAATGGAAGAATTTCAACGTGCTCGGCAAACTCGACGACAAAAGCCTGTACAAGCGCGGCATGGACGATATGCTGATGTACAGCCTGGTGCGGCACTCTTACCGGGAATTGAAACTTCCGGTTTTCATGACAACTGGTAATCATGAGGCGTATGACGTGCCATATGGCGTCAGCCCGCGCGCCGACTCTAGTCTGAGCACCTGGGCCAACAAGATGGGGCGGCTTGAAGGAATGGCAGACGGCATGTCACCGGTGATGCCTACGATTAAGCGGGATGGATGGTGGTTTAGAAGCGCTCCGAGGGAAGAGCAGATCGCTGACTTGCGCAAGGATGTCGAGGCCGCCAGCGAGTGGATATCCGGCAAGGCCAACGAAGGGATCGCCGCCGACCACAACATGACCATTTATGAGGCGACACTGGCCTACGGTCCGACCTATGGACAGATTTACACGGCCAGGAATTTTCACGCGGACAATTTTGACTGGTTCAGCGCTTTGTTCACGCCGCTGTCAGATTTTGTCATCCCTTACGGCGCCAAGCCGGATGACCCGACGGGCAAAGATACAAGACAGATACTGTGCGGTCTGGAGTGGGGAAACGGCGAGGTCTACATCAACCTCAGCCTGGACAAAGTGAAAGGGATGGCTGGTGATAGGGTGTGGCGCCAAAGCAGCAGCCCTGATGCGCAAGGCAATACAGTATTGCCGCGCGCCACCCATTCGATCAATGATCAGCAGAAGCTGATCCTGAATTCTGCCGGACTATACAAGCAGCACTCCAACGCAAAGCTGCTGGTAGCAACGCACTTCACTATCATCAACTACAACAAGTCGCCGCTGAATGCCAAACTCAGCATCACGCCATTTGACCGAGTGCAGTCGGAGGGCGAGGTCCGTGTCGTAGATACGCCAGCCTTCAACGACGCCAACTTCGGGACTTGCGAGAAGAATCTGAAATGGTATTTCGATACCTTTATCTTTGTGGATGATACGCGGCGTGTCAATCACCACTTGTCTGGCCACAGTCACCGTTCCGGCTTGTATCGGCCGACGCCGGAAGACCGCCCCAACATGCTCAGGAGAGCTAATATTGCGAATGCGCGTGATCCTGGTCTGCACGGCGAGCAAAAAAGCTCTGATGACTGTACTAATTTCATCGTTAGCAGCTGTGGCGGACCGATCGGTGTGCAGAATCTGTATGGGGAACTCAATGGGTGGACCTTGCGTCCACCCAGCGGTACGTTGCTCGACGCTCAAAGTGGGCTGGTTAAGCAAGTCAAGACCAGTGATCCCAAAAAGAACACGCAGCCGCGTTTGTGTGTTGCGCTCGATTATCTTGCGGTCATGAGCCGAGACGATGACTCTATAACCGCCCCATTGGATTTCATGTGCGCTTCCTTCAAGCTAGGGCAAGCGAGTTTTGCCAGCGACGTTGATGTCACTCTTAGTGATCAAATGGCGGGATTAGCGTGTATTGCTGGAATAAATATATGGGTGTTTGTAGGAGGACGAGATGAGGAAACCGGTGATGCGATAAAAACTTGGCGCCGGCTTACGCCGTCTTTGTCGAGCGGATCAAAGCCATTATTTGGATCTTCCAATGGCAGTAAAAAGCGCCTGACGTTTAGCGCATCGGATATGAATACACTTGATAGTGCATTCCGGACCAACGGTGGGATGAAAATAGCACAAGCATTTTGTGAAGTTCAGTTGAAGAAGCCGAGCATCGCCGCTGGTCAGCCGAATTGGGGGGCGGATATGAATTGCAGCGATTCGTGGGTATTTCCTCTGGATATTCAATTTAGAATGACGCAGATGGGGACGATACCACTTATTGGCAGGCCCGCGGGGGAACGTGGTGAAGTGCCGGACTGGGGGTGGTTGTTTAAAAATTACCAAAGTGGTCCAGGAAATAGGTATCCGGACCCACAAAAAATTATTAAAGGTTGAACATGAAAATAATAACTTCACGGCGAAAATTTTTATGCCGTGTTGGCGTTTTTGCTTTTAGTCTAACCAACATAACAGGATGTGATGCCATGAGCAGCAAAAAACCAATTGGCGAATTTGGAAAAACATTTGACTATCTGCAAAATCCCGAGCTTCGTCAGAAGGAAAATGGCGACGCTCTGATAACGATAAACAATGCGTTATTTGGTAGTGCCGAATTTCATGCTTTGACATGGCGTAATATTCGTTTTGTTGATTGCGATTTTGCAAGTTCGTACGCCATTAAATTGAAAGGCAGCGAAGATCTTCAATTTGAAGGCTGTCGCTTTGCCGGTGTGCTGGGATTCGGGAAAATGACCCGGGTTCAGTTTGCCAAATGTGCGGGCGTCGGAAAGCTGAATATGATCGGCGATGCAGGTAGCACGAAAGTACGTTTTGAAGATTGTAAATTTCAAGGTGAGAACGCTGATCAAAACCATTTTGGCGCATTAGGGACTGAAGGAGAAACGGAGTTCACGCGTTGCCAGTTTAAGTACATGACTATTTATGGCGACACCAAGCTGACGATTCGAGACTGTGAGTTTGAAAATGTTGATTGCCCTATAGATGAAGCAACTGGCGGTTCCGAGGTGCTCATAGAGAATTCAAAATTGAAGGGGAATTTTGATATGCGTCCTTCTACTTTTTTGTCTCTCACGATTCGACAGACCTTTATCAATAATATTGATCTGTCCGACGCCACGGTCAAGGGTGATGTGTTGATGGAAGCGTTGGACGCTGGATACGTCAATGCCCTCTTCAGATCCGCTGCAAGTTTGACCATACGAAACAGTCAGATCAAAGGGAATGGACGCGACGTATTTCAGACTTCACCGGCTAAGATCGTACGTATAGATATTGACAATGTCACGTTTGGTAAAAGCGACGAAGGAGTGTTTGTTGGCGGAGGTTTTTCCAGCAAAAAGGAAATAGCGCGAGTTAACCAATATCTGCGCTTTCGCAACTGCACGATTCCCGTGCTGGCTTCGAACCACATCAACACGGCAAATTTGATTCTGGATACTTGCTCTATCCAGCAGGCTAACTTCAAGGAAAGCCGCATTAGCAAACTGGACATCAAGAACACCAAGATCATCGAAAAGCTCGATTTCACGAATACCCAAGTCGAAGCACAGGATTTGACAACGCTGGCTCCATCTAAAGGCCGTGTCGAAAAATTGGACGGCTCAAATGTAAAGCTGCCGGGTTAAGGCGAATGGCCGACTGGCTCCGCGTTTTTTTTTAGATTGGAATAATACGATGATGGAGACGAGTGAGGCCCATGCCAATTGGCTGAGTCTATTGCCAATTATATTATTGCTAGGCGTGCTTGCATTGCTTGTATGGATCGTCAGTATCGCCAGGTCGACAAAAAGGCAGGAGTCGGATAATTCAAAGCCCGGCCCACGTGTGTGGATCTGGATATTGCTTGGAATCGGGTTATCGTTGCTGGCGAGTATCGCCGTGGTGGTGCTCACCATCCTATTTGGCCGTTCTGCGAATTCGGCGGCGATTGCGCCATTCGTCCCATCGTTGTTTGCCTTGTCGTTCATCGGGTGGCGCCGCATGACAAGGATGGCGCCTGAGAGCGCGGACCCGGCTGTTTCGGCGTCTCGCCCGAATATATTGATCTGGTTGCTGATAATAGTTGGCCTAAGCCTGTTTCTATGGCTGGCGTCGATGAGTTTCCTCTATGTCTTTTATCTCATTCCGCCTGCGCTGATACTCCTGGCATGGTATTGCGCCAAGCGGCAGTGGCGGGAGGATGCTTACCTGGCGGTGGGCAGCGTCATTGCTTTTCCGGCAGTCGGCATCTTCCTCATGATGGCGATGAACGTGCTGAGCATGTATTCCGGTTCGTACAGATGAGCTCTGCCTTGCAAGCAAAAGAAAATGTCGTCGGCGTTTGTTTGCAATTGTTTGAATGAATTATTTTTTCAGGACTGATCATGGCTTTAAAAATCATTGTCGTGGGCGATACAACCAGTCACGGAGGACATGTGATCAGCGGTTCTCCCAATCATAACGTGCTGGATAAGCCGATTGCGCGCTTGGGGGACCTGGTGGATTGCCCACTGTCTTATCCGGGCGGCAAGCCGCACGGCGTCAACAAGATTATCGAGGGGCATTCCACGTTCATTCTTGATGGGATTCCTGTGGCGCTGGAAGGCCACAAAACCGAATGTGGCTGCAGCCTCATCGGAAGCATAGGCGCCACCGTAGGATAGCAATAGCTACCTGCATGATCGCGGATCGAGAGGTGGCGACGGTGGATCAAATACGCCATTTATCTGCCGCACCGCATGGATATTTCGGCTCAGGCACAAACTAAACGAACATAAAAAAACAGCACTGCATATTAAACAATGTTTAATATGCAGTGCTGTTCGTTTGTACAGCTTGCGCTGTAAGTCTTTGATTCAATTGGTCGGGGCGAGAGGATTCGAACCTCCGACCCCATGCACCCCATGCATGTACGCTACCAGGCTGCGCTACGCCCCGACAAGCCTGTTATTATATCAGGCCTAGTTGCTTTGTTCCCAACGGAATGCAAAGAATCTAAAAAATTTTCCCACCGATTATCCGGCTTGCGTTGCCGCCGATCTTTGCGTCGCGATTCCATGCGATCGGCCGCCACATTTTGCCGGTGATCTTCATCCAGATAATCTTATGCCAATAAAAATTAGCCAGCAGTTTGACGCCGCCGCGATTGAAGTCGTGCGCGCGGATAGTCCTCAGCAAATCGAATTGAAAATCCGCAGCGATTCGCATGCCGATTTCACGCAGTGGTTTTATTTCCGCCTGCAGGGCGCGCGTGACGAGGATTGCACTATCCGCTTCCTGAACGCTGGCGCCACCACCTATCCCAAGGGCTGGGAAAATTACCAGGCAGTGGCCAGCTACGACCGGGAAAACTGGTTCCGCGTACCGACCAGCTTCGACGGCCAGGTCATGACCATCAGCCATACGCCGGACTACGACAGCGTCTACTACGCTTACTTCGAGCCGTATTCCTGGGAGCGTCACCTGGCGTTGCTGGGGCAGGCGGAGCAATCGCCGCTGGCGCGTGTGCTGGATATCGGCAGCACGGTCGACGGACGCGACATGAATGTGCTGGTGATCGGCAATCCTGAGGCGGCCAAGAAGGTCTGGGTCATCGCCCGTCAGCATCCGGGCGAAACCATGGCGGAGTGGTTCGTCGAGGGCATGGTCGATGCCTTGCTGGACAGCGCCAATCCGCTCGCCACCAAGGTGTTGCAGCATGCGGTGTTCTACATCGTGCCCAACATGAATCCTGACGGTTCGGTGCGTGGCAACCTGCGCACCAATGCGGCCGGCGCCAACCTGAACCGCGAGTGGATGACGCCGTCGCTGGAGCGCAGCCCGGAAGTGTTCGCGGTGAAAAACAAGATCCATGAAATCGGCTGTGACCTGTTCCTCGATGTGCATGGCGATGAAGCCTTGCCCTACATTTTCGTGGCGGGCTCGGAAATGCTGGAAGACTTCAGCCCGCAACAGGCCAAGGAACAGCAGCAGTTCATCGACGATTTCCTGCGCGCCAGCCCGGATTTCCAGACCGAATTCGGCTATGCGGCGAGCAAGTACAGCAGCGATGTGCTGACCTTGGCGTCTAAGTATATCGGCCATACCTTCAAGTGTGTTTCGCTGACGCTGGAGTTGCCGTTCAAGGACAACGCCAACCTGCCGGATGCGCAGGTGGGCTGGGACGGCGCCCGCAGTGCGCGTCTGGGCGAGGTGGTGCTGCAGCCGATCTTGCGGGCCTTTGAATAAGCATGCGGTAATCAACGGCAGCCTAGGCTGCCGTTTTTACGATGTAGCTGTAATACGTTTCAAGAAGGAATGGTTTTATCGATGACGCAAAATATCTATGACGATCCGGCCTTCTTTGAAGGCTACAGCCAGCTCGGACGTTCGGTGCAAGGAATGGCGGGCGCGGCGGAATGGCCGGCGCTGCAAGCCATGTTGCCGCCGCTGCGCGGCAAGAGGGTAGTCGATCTGGGTTGCGGCTACGGCTGGTTTTGCCGCTGGGCGGCCGAGCAGGGCGCCGCGCAGGTGATCGGCCTCGACGTTTCTGAAAAAATGCTGGAACGTGCCGTCGCCACTACGGCGAACACCGCGGTCAGTTATGCGCGCGCCGACCTGGAGCAGTTGGTGCTGGTGGAAGGTGGTTTCGACCTGGTCTACAGTTCGCTCACGCTGCATTACATCGTCAACCTGGCAGGCTTGTTCACTGCAGCCTATCGCGCGCTGGCGCCAGGCGGCAAACTGGTGTTCTCCATTGAGCATCCGATCTACATGGCGCCTACGCATCCGGGTTGGGTGTTCGATGCCCAGGGGCGCAGGACCTGGCCTATCGACAGCTATCAGATCGAAGGACCACGCAGCACCAACTGGCTGGCCGAAGGCGTGATCAAGCAGCATCGGACCATTGGTACTTTGTTGAATCTGCTGATTGCTGCTGGTTTTGGCATCAGGCATGTCGAGGAGTGGGGGCCAAGCGCGGAACAGCTCGTGGCGCGGCCCGAGCTGGCGGAAGAGCGTGATCGTCCGATGATGTTGCTGGTGGCGGCGCAGCGCTGAATTTACGCCATTTTCTTGGTATGTACTCGGTGGCCCGCTAAGTGGGGTCAGAGTGAAGTTTCTGCAAAAAGCGCGCAGAAAGTTCACTCTGACCCCACTTAGCTACATGTGTAAAACACGACAAAAACCGGGTTGGGTTTCGCCACGGTTTATGAAGTTTTAAATAATGCTTAGTGAAAATGTGCCGACCCGCTTGGCGTGTCTTCCGGCGTTTCCGGGTGCACCAGTTCGCCTTCGCGGTCCGGATAGAAGGGTGTGCCGCAGTCGTCGCAGAATTCCATGGCAAACAGATCGGTATGGCGCTGGATGTCGTCGATGCCGCATTCGCGCAGCAGGCTGAGGATCTGTTCCAGCGGGGTTTCCGGCTCTGCCGCCGCTTCTTCGCTGTCGCTTGAGCGGGTGATGATTTCTTCGTTGGCTTCTTCCGGGCCGTACAGCGGCCACACTACGCCATAGATGATTTCGTTGGTCTGGCCGAGCGAAAAGCCGATGCGGTATTCATCCACGCGGCCGCTCTCCGGCTGTTCGCTGAAACGGCCGATGCTGGCGTGCAGATCCTTGGAGGCGATGTCCAGCGTGTGCGACAAATAGTAGCTGGCAGCGCGCAGCGAAGCGGGGCGGATCTGCAGGTCGGCTTCGCGGCAGGCGGCGTAGTAAGCCTCGGGCAGCAACAGCTGGACGCCGCAGCCTGGCAGCAGGCGCGTCACATTCGGCGTCACCTGCTTGCGCCATTGTTCCAGCGCCAGTTCCTTGTCGGTGGCGATATGGCCGGCTTGGCCGCGCGCCAGTTGCCAGCGGAACAGCGGCATGCCGCTCGGCACCACCAGCGCGGCCAGCAAATAGCGGGTATCGGCCAGGTAGGGCGCGGTCTGCGGCGGGTTGGCCGGGCTGCGCACCGGGGTGGCGCTGAGCGCAGCGTGCGACAGTTGTTGCAGCAGGACGTAGGTATCGACGTGGCTGCGCGGCAGCTGGTCGATGGCGTACAGCGAAGGCACGATGCCGGTCAGCACTTCCGGCGCCAGGACATGGGCGTGCAGGTGGGCGCTGATGGCCATCATGGTGTCGGCTGGCACCGGTCCGGAAGCGATCGAAAAGCGAGTCCAGGCCAGCAGCGGCACGCCGAGCAGCAGGCAGTCGTACTGCTTGCCCTGGTATTCGATGCTGCAGGATTCGCTGCAGGCTTCGACCACATCCATCAGGGCATCGTAGGCATCGGGCTGGGTCGGGAACAGCTGCTCCAGGGCGCTGTCGATCGGCTCCTGGTGCTGGGCCTTGAAATGCTTGCCGAGCAAGGTTTCAATCTCGCGTTCCCATGCGCGCTCCTCAAGACGGCTGGAGGCTTGAATCAATGCTTGCGCCAGCTCGGCCAGGCGATGGCTGTCGGCGGAAAATTTACGGGAAGGTTTTTTTGACGGGCGGCGCATAGTGATTAAAGTAAGGGCTGACAACATAGGGTCAATGTCTTACTGCGCGACCGTAGCGGATGCTTGCATCCAATGCTCCAATGCCCGGCAACCGAGATGCTCACATATCCTTGCCGGACATGCTCCGCTGTTCTGCGCTGCCTTCTGGCCTACGACCGCTTGCTGTGAGTTTTTATGGGACTCAGAGGCAGGAAGACTGCAAGATCCTATTGTAGTGGATTTAACGGTACATGGAATAAAACTGTTTCAAGGCCATCAAGCCAACGACATTGGTTGTAGAAACGACAAACGCCGGCATTGCCGGCGTTTGTCGTTCAAGCAAATCAAGCAAATGATTGCTTGCTACTGTTGCTTGCTATTGCTTCTTACGGCTGTCTGCCGCTTATGCTGCCAGCAACTGACGCAACACGAACGGCAAGATGCCGCCGTGCTTGTAGTAATCGACTTCGATCGGTGTATCGATGCGCAGCAGGACCTTGACTTCCTTGGTTTCGCCGTTGGCGCGATGGATCACCAGGGTAGCGTCTTGCTGCGGCTTGATTTCGCCGTCGATACCCTTCAGGTCGAAAGTCTCGTTGCCGGTGATGCCCAGGGTCTGCACGCTGTCTGTGCCGATGAACTGCAGCGGCAACACGCCCATACCGACCAGGTTGGAGCGGTGGATGCGTTCGAACGAACGGGCAAACACAGCTTTCACGCCCAGCAGTTGGGTGCCCTTGGCAGCCCAGTCGCGCGACGAACCTGTACCGTATTCTTCACCGGCAAACACCATGGTTGGCACGCCGTCTTTGACATACTGCATCGCTGCGTCATAGATCGAGGTTTCTTCGCCAGTTGGCTGGAACAAGGTGATGCCGCCTTCGACACGCGAGCCGTCCGGTGTCGGCGGGATCATCAGGTTCTTGATGCGGACGTTGGCGAAGGTGCCGCGCATCATGATTTCGTGATTGCCGCGACGCGAACCGTAGGAGTTGAAGTCTGCCTTCAGCACGCCGTTGGCGATCAGCCATTTACCCGCAGGGCTGGATTCCTTGATGGAGCCGGCTGGCGAGATGTGGTCGGTAGTGATCGAATCGCCGAACACGCCCAGTGCACGGGCGCCGGTGATGCCGGTCGCCGCTGCCTTCGGCACCATGGTGAAGTCCTGGAAGAACGGTGGTTCAGCGATGTAGGTCGATTTCGGCCAGTTGTAGACTTCGCCGCCGGCGACGCCCTTGATGGCTTCCCACAGCTTGCCTGGCGCGCCCTTGACGTCCGCGTAGTTAGCCTTGAAGACCTTGGCGTTCATCGCGAACTTCATCAGCTTGGCGACTTCTTGCGAAGATGGCCAGATGTCGCCCAGGTAGATGTCCCGGGTTTTCCCATCTTTGCCCTTGCCCTTGCCGACAGGCTCGGTCATCAGGTCGCGCGTCATGTTGCCGGCGATGGCGTAGGCGACCACCAGCGGTGGCGAGGCCAGGAAGTTGGAGCGGATGTTCGGATGGATACGCGCTTCGAAGTTACGGTTACCGGACAATACTGCCGATGCCACTACGTCGTTCTTGACGATGGCATCGTTCATGGCTGGTGTCAGGTCGCCGGCATTGCCGATACAGGTGGTGCAGCCGTAGGCGGTAACGCCAAAGCCGAGTTTTTCCAGGTACGGCAGCAGGCCAGCCGCTTCCAGGTACTCGGTGACGACGCGCGAGCCAGGGGCCAGCGAGGTCTTGATGTGGGCAGGCACCTTGAGGCCGGCTTCGACCGCTTTCTTGGCCAGCAAGCCAGCCGCCAGCATGACGCTCGGGTTGGATGTGTTGGTGCAAGAAGTGATCGCCGCGATCAGGACGTCGCCGTTCTGCAGCTTGACGCCGTCAGCGTTGGTGTAAGTAGCATCCAGGTCTTCGATCTTCTTGTTGAAGCCGTTTTCTGCGATCGGCTTGCTGAACAGTTCGGCGAAGTTGGCTTTGACATGACCGATTTCGATACGGTCTTGCGGACGCTTCGGACCTGCCAGCGATGGTGCAACAGTAGCCAGATCGAGTTCGACCACGGTGGTGTAGTCGATGTCGCCGGCTTTTGGAATGCCGTACAGGTTCTGTGCCTTGAAATAGCCGGCGAAAGCGTCAATTTCCGCTTTGCTGCGGCCGGTGCCTTCGAAGTATTCGATGGTTGCATCGTCAACCGGGAAGAAGCCCATGGTGGCGCCGTATTCAGGGGCCATGTTGGCGATGGTGGCGCGGTCGGTCAGGCTCAGCGAGGCAGTGCCTTCACCGAAGAATTCGACAAACTTGCCGACCACTTTGGCTTTACGCAGCAGTTCGGTAATGGTCAGCACCAGATCGGTGGCGGTGACGCCTTCACGCAGCTGGCCGGTCAGGTTGACGCCGACCACGTCCGGTGTCAGGAAGTAGACCGGCTGGCCCAGCATGCCGGCTTCCGCTTCGATGCCGCCGACGCCCCAGCCGACCACGCCGATGCCGTTGATCATGGTGGTGTGCGAGTCAGTACCGACCAGGGTGTCCGGATAGTAGACCGAATCCTTCTTGTGGACGCCGCGCGCCAGGTATTCCAGGTTGACCTGGTGGACGATGCCGAAGCCCGGCGGCACGACGCCGAAGGTGTCGAATGCCTGCATGCCCCATTTCATGAACTGGTAGCGCTCGTTGTTGCGCTGGAATTCCAGTTTCATGTTGAGGTCGAGCGCTTTCTTTTCACGGAAATGGTCGATCTGGATCGAGTGGTCGACCACCAGGTCAACCGGCACCAGCGGTTCAATGTTCTTGGCGTTCTTGCCCAGGCTGGCGGCGACGTTGCGCATCGCGGCCAGGTCGGCCAGCAGCGGCACGCCGGTAAAGTCTTGCAGCACTACGCGGGCCACGACGAACGGGATTTCGTCGGTGCGGGCAGCGGTTGCGCCCCAGTTCGCGAGCTGCTTGACGTGCTCTTCAGTGACTTTCTTGCCGTCGCAGTTGCGCAGCACGGATTCCAGCACAACGCGGATCGATACCGGCAAGCGCGAGATGTTGACGCCGAGTTTTTTTTCCAGGGCAGGCAAGGAGTAGAACTTGCCTTTCTTGGAATCGGAAATCTTGAATTCCTTGAGTGTGTTCAATGTGTTGCGGGACATGATATCTCCTGAAGTTACTACTAGATTACAAACTATTAGCCGGATCAGCTGCTACTGGAGCCGGCATCTCTTCCTGTGCCGGCGACTTGCATTCGTTCGCCAGCTGATGTCCTGATTTCGAATCGAGCAAGATGCCCTTGGCCGGGATGCCGATCCAGAGCAGGCCGTATTTACGGTTTTCAAAGCGGTTGGCGCCGGTGGTGGTCGGCACGCGGCTCAGGCGGTGCAGGGTCTTGCCCCAGCGCAGTGCGATGTGCTTTTCGTCTTCGGCGTTGGTGTAGATCGTCAGGCTGTTGCCCAGTTCGCATTTGTAGTCGACGGAAACAGCAGTCTTGACGTCTGGCGTGCCTTCGTCTTCACCATCGTCCACTTCGGCCGGCGCGGCTTTTGCCGCGGATTTCTTGGCCGCTTTCTTGGTGGATTTCTTGGTAGTGGTTTGTGCTTGCGCTTGCGGTGCTGCTACTGCCAGGCCGGCGCACAGCAAGACCAGGGTTGACAAACTCGTTGACAGAATCTTTCTCATTTCAATTGCTCCATAGTGCGTCCCGCTACCGTTCTTGAATCGGCGGCAGGCTGCGGTTATAACAAGGTGCTGGTGTTTTCAGGTAATGCGGCGCCGCTATTTTTTGCCCGCTGCAGGACGCTCCAGTAATAACGGTAACTGGCGCGGTCATGCAGCGTGCCCTCGTGTTGTATCGGTCCCCATTCTGCCTGCTGGGCTGCAAGCAGAATCTGTGCCGCGGTCGCTATCTCGGACTGCGGCGGGGTAAAAGCGTTCAGGATCGGCTGGATCTGCTGCGGATGGATGCTCCACATCCGGGTATAGCCGAATTCCGCCCTGGCGCGGCCGGCATCGGCAGCAACGCTGGCGCTATCCTTGATGTCGGTCGTGACGTTATGCGACGGCACCTTGCCGTGCGCATGGCAGGCGGCGGCGATTTCCAGCTTGGCGCGGGCCACCAGCGGATGGTTGAACTGGCCCGGCGAGCGCATCGCCGCGCTGGGAATCGCACCAAAATGGGCCGAGACGAAATCCATGATGCCGAACGATAGCGATTGCACCTGCGGCAGGGCGGCGATGGCGAAAACGTCAGCCAGGGCGCCATGGGTTTCTATCAATATGTGCAGCGGCAAATCTTCGCGGCCGGCGCGCTGGCTATGGTGTTCGATCAGGGCGATAGCGGCGCGTACTTCCGCCAGGCTCTCGGCCTTGGGCAGCATCAGGTAAGCCAGCCGGCTGGCGGCGCCGCTGTTGCCGCAGATGAGCTTGATGTCTTGTTCGAAAAAGGCGTTGCCGCTGTCGTGGACGCGGGCGCCGATGCGCGCAAAGCGGTTGTCGTCGCCGGCGACGATGCTGGCCACCAGCTTGGCATGTGCTGCTTCGTGACCGGCGCTGGCGCCGTCTTCGCAGTCCAGAGTGATGTCGAACACCGGGCCCAGTTCCTGTTGCAGGGCGATCGACTTGCGCATGAGCTTTTCAGCGCCGGCGTAATGATCGCAGACCGGTAGCGAGACCGGTTGTTGCTTGCCTAGGAATAAGACCTGGGTAGGGTGCATTGCGAAGTTTTTTTAAAAATTGCAGAACAAACGAAATCAGGGAAAAGCAAATCAGGTCAAGCGCTGCATGGCAATGGCTGTGTCGCCATGCAGCTGCTTTCTGGCGGTGTTTAGCCTACCAGGTGTTTCACGCCGTCACGCTCTTCTTGCAGTTCTTTCAGCGTGAGGTTGATGCGTTCTTGCGAGAAGGCGTCGATTTCCAGGCCCTGGACGATTTTGTATTCGCCGTTTTCGGTAGTGACAGGGAAGCCGAACATGGTGCCTTCAGGGATGCCGTAGGAGCCATCCGATGGCACGCCCATGGTGGTCCACTTGCCGTTGGTGCCCAGTACCCAGTCGCGCACGTGGTCGATGGCGGCGTTGGCTGCCGACGCTGCCGACGACAGGCCGCGTGCTTCGATGATGGCGGCGCCGCGCTTGCCGACTGTCGGCAGGAATACATCCTTGTTCCAGACCTGGTCGTTGATCAGGTCCTTGACCGATGCGCCGTCGGCTGTCGCGTAGCGATAGTCGGCGTACATGGTTGGCGAGTGGTTGCCCCACACGCACAGTTTTTCGATGGCGGACACCGGCTTGCCGATCTTGGCCGCGACTTGCGACAGGGCGCGGTTATGGTCCAGACGCAGCATCGCGGTGAAGTTCTTGGCTGGCAGGCTAGGCGCCGATTTCATGGCGATGTAAGCATTGGTGTTGGCAGGGTTGCCGACCACCAGTACCTTGACATTGCGCGAAGCAACGGCGTCCAGCGCCTTGCCTTGCACCGTGAAGATTTGCGCATTGGCTTCCAGCAGGTCTTTGCGTTCCATGCCTGGGCCGCGTGGGCGGGCGCCGACCAGCAGGGCGATGTCGGCATCCTTGAATGCGGTCATCGGATCGCTGTGGGCAGTAATGCCGGCCAGCAGCGGGAAGGCGCAATCGTCGACTTCCATGATCACGCCCTTCAACGCTTTTTGTGCTTTTTCGTCAGGGATTTCCAGCAATTGCAGAATGACCGGTTGGTCTTTGCCGAGCAGGTCGCCGTTGGCGATGCGGAACAACAGTGAGTAACCGATTTGACCAGCGGCGCCGGTAACGGCAACACGCAGAGGGGACTTAGCCATGTTGAATCTCCAGAGAGGTGATAAAAATATTTGCGGGACAGCTCCGCTCGGATACGTTCAAGGGCCTGCAGAGCATGGCGTATTGCGCTTCCGTACGGTCTTGTCCCATTACAAAAGTCCCGGCTAGATAAAAAGCGGTGACTCTATATGCAACCTCTAATGATACCGGCGAAAAGCGCAGCCGTCAGTTTGTTTCGCGCCGACCCTGCGGCCGCAAATTGCAGCCTGCAAAACGGCTTGCAACTTCGGCGTGGTCCTCAGCGTGATCGGCCAGGAAAGCCGGCTTGCGTGCGACACGGATCATCAGATAGTCCTGCTGCCCGCGAGTTTAGGCTTGGCAACATGGTATGTCAATCAATATCTTATGTCTTATATAAGACATATCATTGCGCATTTTTTGCTGGACGACAATGGGGGTTTCATGGTGAAATCCGGGGTTATGAGCTCCATCCCGTCCAATCCGAGTAGTGATCCTGCCAGCCCGAGCGCAGCAGCCCCGGGAGCGTCGCCGACAGCTCCAGCGGCAAGCTCCCCGACCTTCAGTCCGCTCTACCAGCAAATCAAGGCGCTGATCATGCAGCGCCTGCAGTCCGGCGAATGGAAATCCGGCGAATTGATCCCTAGCGAGGTCGAACTCGGCAACCGTTTCAAGGTCAGTCAGGGCACCGTGCGCAAGGCGATCGACGAGCTGGCGGCAGAGAACCTGTTGGTGCGCCGGCAGGGCAAGGGCACTTTCGTCGCCACCCATCACGAAGCCCGTTCCCAGTTCCGTTTTCTGCGCTTGATGCCGGACAGCGACGAACCCCAGGTTACCGATAAAAGAGTCATAGAGCTGAAGCGCTTGCGCGCGCCGGCGGATATCGCACGCCAGCTGGGCATGAAGTCGGGCGATTCGGTGGTGTATGTGAAGCGCGTGCTGGCGTTCGACGGCGTACCGACGATACTGGAGGAGCTGTGGTTGCCGGGTGCTTTGTTCAAGGCTTTGACGCTGGAGCGTCTTGCTGAGTACAAGGGGCCAATGTACGGCCTGTTTGAAACCGAATTCGGCACGCGCATGATACGTGCCACCGAACAGATCCGCGCCGCCAGCGCCGATGCCGATGCGGCCGAATTGCTGGCGGTGGAGAAATCATCGCCTTTGCTGTGCGTCGAGCGCGTGTCTTTCACTTACGGCGACAAGCCGGTGGAAGTGCGGCGCGGCTTGTATGTCACCAACCGTCATCATTATCAGAACGAATTGAGCTGACGGCTTGGGTGGAATTGACGGTCGCGTGTGAGCGCGGACTAGTGGTGGCAAAATGGCAAAGTTCGAGAGGCGCCGACGATTATTCGCAATAACGAATAATAACTATTGGTGTGCTGCACAAAATCGGCGAAA
This sequence comes from Collimonas pratensis, assembly GCF_001584185.1. Taxonomy (GTDB): domain Bacteria; phylum Pseudomonadota; class Gammaproteobacteria; order Burkholderiales; family Burkholderiaceae_D; genus Collimonas; species Collimonas pratensis. Next base: position 2,334,281 of record NZ_CP013234.1, read on the forward strand.
ATTGCGGGATTGCGCTTGCAGTAAATTTTTAAACTGAGGAGAACCCTGTTATGTCTGAAGCCGCGAAACCCAATCGGCCACAGTTTCGTAATATAAACATTACTCAAATTGTCGGTTACCGCTTGCCGCTGGCGGGCATTATTTCGATTTTGCATCGTATTAGTGGCTTGTTGATGTTTTTGCTCTTGCCTTTCATCTTGTTCATGCTGGATAAAAGCCTGGTGTCGGAAAGCTCTTTCGACTATTTCAAAGGCTTTACGTCGGGCTGGTTCGTCAAGCTTGTCATCCTGGCCCTGTCCTGGGCATATCTGCACCACTTCTGCGCCGGCATCCGCCACCTTGTCATGGATAACCATATCGGCCTGAGCAAGGAAAGCGCGCGCAAATCGGCTGCAAGCGTCCTCATCATCAGCTTGCCGCTGGCGCTGATCGTTGCATTGAAACTGTTCGGAGCATTCTAATGGCAGATAATAATATTGGCGGCAAGCGCCTGGTCGTCGGCGCCCATTACGGCCTGCGCGACTGGCTGGCGCAGCGTGCGACAGCGATCGTGATGGCGGTCTATACCGTGATTTTGCTGGTGTGCTTCCTCAGCGCCAGCGACTTCAGCTATAACGGCTGGTCAGGCCTGTTTTCTCACCAGTGGTTCAAGCTGGCTACCTTCGTAGCGCTGATGGCACTGTTTTTTCATGCATGGATCGGCGTGCGTGATATCTGGATGGATTATGTCAAGCCGGTTGCTCTGCGCCTGGTCTTGCAAGTTGCCACAATCCTGTGGTTGGTCGGTTGTGCCGGATGGGCGGCGCAGATTTTGTGGAGAGTGTAATCGTGTCAGCAATCAAGTCCACAATTCCTACACGCCGCTTTGATGCGGTTATCGTTGGCGCCGGCGGATCCGGCATGCGCGCTTCGCTGCAGTTGGCGGAAGCTGGTTTGAACGTTGCCGTGCTGTCGAAGGTGTTTCCTACCCGTTCACACACAGTGGCGGCGCAGGGCGGCATCGGCGCCTCGCTCGGCAACATGTCCGAGGACAGCTGGTACTGGCACATGTTCGACACCGTCAAGGGCTCGGATTACCTGGGCGACCAGGACGCGATCGAATTCATGTGTCGCGAAGCGCCTAAGGCCGTGTATGAGCTGGAACACTTCGGCATGCCGTTCGACCGTAACGCCGACGGCACCATTTACCAGCGTCCGTTCGGCGGCCACTCGGCCAATTTCGGCGAAAAACCGGTAGCGCGCGCCTGCGCCGCTGCCGACCGTACCGGCCATGCGTTGCTGCACACGCTGTACCAGCGCAATGTGCGCGCCAAGACCCACTTCTTCGTTGAGTGGATGGCGATCGACCTGGTGCGCGATGCCGAAGGCGATGTCATCGGCGTGGTGGCTCTCGAAATGGAAACCGGCGATGTCATGATTCTGGAAGCCAAGACCACGGTCATGGCGACCGGCGGTGCAGGGCGCATCTGGGCCGCTTCCACCAATGCCTTCATCAATACCGGCGACGGCATGGGCATGGCGGCGCGCGCAGGTTTGCCGCTGGAAGACATGGAATTCTGGCAGTTCCACCCGACCGGCGTGGCCGGTGCGGGCGTGCTGATCACTGAAGGCGTGCGCGGCGAAGGCGGCATCCTGATCAACGCCAACGGCGAACGTTTCATGGAGCGCTACGCGCCTACCTTGAAGGATCTGGCGCCGCGCGACTTCGTCTCGCGTTCGATGGACCAGGAAATCAAGGAAGGCCGCGGCTGCGGTCCGCACAAGGATCACGTGATGCTGGATCTGCGCCACATCGGCGCCGAAACCATCATGAAGCGTCTGCCTTCGATTCTGGAAATCGGCCACAAGTTCGCCAACGTTGACGCTCTGAAAGAGCCGATCCCGGTCGTGCCGACCATCCATTATCAAATGGGCGGTATTCCTACCAACGTCTACGGCCAAGTTGTGGTGCCGAAGAACGGTATCCCGAACGCAGTGGTCAACGGCTTGTACGCAATCGGCGAATGCGCCTGCGTCTCGGTGCACGGCGCCAACCGTCTGGGCACCAACTCGCTGCTGGATCTGGTGGTGTTCGGCCGCGCGGCCGGCAATCACATTGTCGACAGCAAGCTCAAGGAACGCAGCAACAAGCCGTTGCCGGCTGATGCGGCCGATGTCGCCCTGGCGCGCCTGGCCAAGCTGGAAACCAGCACCGGTTCCGAGCGTGTGCAAGACGTGGCCGGCGATATCCGCAAGACCATGCAGCACTATTGCGGCGTGTTCCGTACCGACGAGCTGCTGCAGCAAGGCTACAAGGAAATCATGGTGCTGGACGAGCGGCGCAAGCATGTATCGTTCAAGGACAAGTCCAAGGTCTTCAACACCGCGCGTGTCGAAGCCCTGGAACTGGACAACCTGATCGAAACCGCCAAGGCCACCATTACTTCGGCGGCAGCCCGTAAGGAATCGCGCGGCGCCCACGCGCATCGCGATTATGAAAAGCGTGATGACGAAAACTGGATGAAGCACACCTTGTGGTACTCCGAAGGTAATCGTCTCGACTACAAGCCTGTTATAACTAAGCCGCTGACAGTCGATACGTTCAAGCCAAAGCCACGTACATTCTAATTTTTCTTATTAATTGCGGGACAGAGTCGCCCGGATAGGGTTTAAGAGCCACCGCAGCGTGGCGAATTACACGATCTGTGCGACTCTGTCCTCAACTGATCAGATAAAACGCCAAAACAAGAGGTATAGCCATGTCATCACGTACTTTGAAATTTAAAATCTACCGCTACGATCCCGATAAGGACGCCAAGCCTTACATGCAGGACCTGACGGTGGAGCTGCTGCCAACCGACAAGATGCTGCTGGATGCCCTGCAACGCATCAAGGCCGACGTCGACGATTCGCTGGCCCTGCGCCGGTCCTGCCGCGAAGGCGTGTGCGGTTCCGACGCCATGAACATCAACGGCAAGAACGGCCTGGCCTGCACCACCAACCTGAACGAGCTGAGCGAGCCGATCATCTTGAAGCCGTTGCCGGGCTTGCCGGTGATCCGCGACCTGATCGTCGACATGACGCAGTTCTTCAAGCAGTACGAGTCGATCAAGCCGTTCCTGATCAACGACAACATCCCGCCGGAAAAAGAGCGCCTGCAATCGCCTGAGCAGCGCGAAGAGCTGGATGGCTTGTACGAGTGCATCCTGTGCGCCTGCTGCTCGACATCCTGCCCGTCGTTCTGGTGGAATCCGGACAAGTTCGTCGGCCCGGCCGGCCTGCTGCAAGCCTATCGCTTTATCGCCGACAGCCGCGACGAAGCTACCGGCGCGCGCCTGGACAACCTGGAAGATCCGTATCGTTTGTTCCGCTGCCGTTCGATCATGAACTGCGTCGATGTCTGCCCTAAGGGTCTCAACCCGAATGCAGCGATCGGCAAGATCAAAGAACTGATGGTGCGTCGCGCGGTATAAAAGGTAACCCTAATACCCTACTGCGCGACTCAATCTCTGGTCTGTGATGCTCGCTGTACTGAAGTACAGCTCCGCTTCTCGACCAGACCTTGAGCCGCTCGCTACGGGTCTTAGGGCTACCGATACGCCGGAGAAGGGCAGAAGTCTTTATTCTGTCCTGCTTTTAGAACTGATCGTCGACAGCGGCGAACAGCGATTTCAAATAGAATAAGTGCTTGCCATGACTATCACCCATCAAGCCGACCCAGCCAAGCGCGCACGATTGCGCTGGCGTGCCAGACGTGGTCTGCTTGAAAACGATTTGATCCTGACCCGTTACCTGGATGCAAACGAAGCCAGCATGACGGATGACGACGTCGACGCTTTTACGCGCCTGATGGAATTGTCGGACAATGAACTAATGGATTTGCTACTGGTCCGTAAAGAACCGGACGGCTTGCTCGATTTGCCGCAAGTGCATGCCCTGTTAGCCAGAATACGCACTGCTTAAGCTTGTCTTCAATGGCGGCGAGCGCCGCCAGAAATCTTGGACAGCTTGCAAACACGTCTTTTGTTTTTTTGATTTAGAGTCACCTTTTGATTGAGGGAAGAGCCATGACCACCGCTGATACAAAAGCCACGCTATCGTTTTCCGATGGCAGCCCATCCGTAGAATTTCCTATTTACAAGGGCACCGTCGGCCCCGAAGTCATCGATATCCGCAAGCTGTACGGCGCCACCGGCAAATTCACTTACGACCCGGGTTTCATGTCGACAGCAGCATGCAATTCGTCGATCACCTACATCGACGGCGACAAGGGCGAGCTGCAGTACCGCGGTTACCCGATCGAACAGCTGGCAGTCAATTGCGACTTCCTGGAAACCTGCTACCTGCTGCTGAACGGCGAACTGCCGACCGCGGCCGAAAAGACCAAGTTCGACGCCACCGTGACCCAGCACACCATGGTGCACGAGCAGATGCAATTCTTCTTCCGTGGTTTCCGCCGCGATGCGCATCCGATGGCCGTGCTGGTCGGCACCGTCGGCGCCTTGTCGTCGTTCTACCATGACTCGCTGGACATCACCGATCCGCGCCACCGCGAAGTGTCGGCCATCCGCCTGATCGCCAAGCTGCCGACCCTGGTCGCCATGGCCTACAAGTACAACGTCGGCCAGCCTTTCGTCTATCCGCGCAACGAATTGTCGTACAGCGCCAACTTCATGCACATGATGTTCTCGACCCCGTGCGAAGAGTACAAAGTCAACGACGTGCTGGTGCGCGCACTGGATCGTATCCTGACCCTGCACGCCGACCACGAGCAGAATGCATCGACTTCAACTGTGCGCCTGGCTGGTTCCAGCGGCGCCAATCCGTTCGCCTGTATCGCTGCCGGCATCGCCTGCCTGTGGGGCCCTGCCCACGGCGGCGCCAACGAAGCAGCGCTCAACATGCTGAAGGAAATCGGCACGGTCGATAAGATCCCTGAGTTCATCGCCCAGGTGAAGGACAAGAACTCCGGCGTCAAGCTGATGGGCTTCGGTCACCGCGTCTACAAGAACTTCGACCCGCGCGCCAAGCTGATGCGTGAAACCTGCTACGAAGTGCTGAACGAACTGGGCCTGCATGACGACCCATTGTTCAAGCTGGCGATGGCGTTGGAAAAAGTGGCGCTGGAAGACGAATACTTCGTTTCCCGCAAGCTCTATCCGAACGTCGACTTCTACTCCGGCATCGTGCAATCGGCGCTGGGCATCCCGACCTCGCTGTTCACCGGCATCTTCGCCATGGCGCGCACCGTCGGCTGGATCGCCCAATGGAATGAAATGATTTCCGATCCTGAGCAAAAAATCGGCCGTCCGCGCCAGTTGTTCGTCGGTTCGCCGACCCGTGATGTACCTGCAATGGACAAACGCGGCTGATCCGGCATCGGTAGGCAGGATTTATTAACATCCTGATACAACACAAAACAGCGAATCCAAGGATTCGCTGTTTGCATTTCTGCAGGTTATGCTATGCTCTTATTCTGTGCCGTTTTTTCAAGGCATAGCGTAATGAAGTAGTAAAAACGTAGTAAAAACATGTGGTGAGCGTGTTTTGAAGGGCAGGCAAGAGAAATACCCGAATTTAGCAGTAATAGTAAGTAAAAAAAGACAGCAATAGAGCCCTTCCCCACAACTTGATGTGCAATCCGCTAACCGGTCAGGCCGTGTCGCGGAAGGTTATGTTAACCCGCTAATCTCGCGAAACGCGAAGAAAGGTGAGCAAGATGATGCAACAATACCGCTCTAATTCTTATCTCTTCGGAGGTAATGCACCGTACATTGAAGAGCTGTACGAGTCCTACCTCGACAATCCCGGTTCAGTTGCCGACAACTGGCGCGCATATTTTGACGCCATGCAGCACGTGCCTGCCGTCGACGGCTCCGACAAGCCTGACGTAGGTCACGCATCCGTCATCGCCTCGTTCGCCGAGCGCGCCAAGCAAGGCCCAATCCGCACCATCTCCGCTTCAGCCGACGCTGAAATGGGCTTCAAGCGCGTTGCTGTAACGCAACTGATCGCTGCCTACCGCTATCTGGGTTCGCGCTGGGCCAACCTGGACCCGCTGCAGCGCCAGGAACGTTCCGCGCTGCCGGAACTGGAACCCAGCTTCTACGGTTTCACCGATGCCGACATGGACATCGTGTTCAACGTCAGCAACACCTATTTCGGTCCTGAAACGGCAACCCTGCGCGATCTGCTGAATGCGCTGCGCGAGACCTATTGCCGTTCGATCGGTACCGAGTACATGTACATCAGCGATCCGACCGAAAAGCGCTGGATGCAAGAGCGCCTGGAGTCGACCCGTTCGGCGCCGGTATTCACGGCAGAAAAGAAAAAACACATCCTCGACCGCCTGACCGCGGCCGAAGGCCTGGAGCGCTACCTGCATACACGCTATGTCGGCCAGAAGCGCTTCTCGCTGGAAGGCGGCGAAAGCTTCATCGTCTCCTTGGATGAAACCATCCAGCGCGCCGGTGAAAAGGGCGTGCAGGAAATCGTCATCGGCATGGCCCACCGCGGCCGCCTGAACGTGCTGGTCAACACCCTGGGCAAGATGCCGCAGGAATTGTTCGCAGAATTCGAAGGCAAGCACGCCGACGACCTGCCGGCCGGCGACGTCAAGTACCATCAAGGTTTCTCGTCCGACATCACCAGCCCTGGCGGCCCGGTGCATCTGTCGCTGGCGTTCAACCCGTCGCATCTGGAAATCGTCAACCCTGTGGTTGAAGGTTCGGTCAAGGCCCGCATGGAACGCCGCGGCGACACCGACGGTTCGCAAGTGCTGCCGATCCTGGTGCACGGCGATGCCGCATTCGCCGGTCAAGGCGTGGTCATGGAAACCCTGAACCTGGCGCAAACGCGCGGTTACGGCACAGGCGGCACAGTGCACATCGTGATCAACAACCAGATCGGTTTCACTACATCCGATCCGCGCGATTCCCGTTCTACCCTGTATTGCTCGGACGTGGTCAAGATGATCGAAGCGCCGGTGCTGCACGTCAACGGCGACGATCCTGAAGCAGTGGTGTACGCCACCCAGATCGCGCTCGACTACCGCATGGAATTCAAGAAGGATATCGTGGTCGATATCATCTGCTTCCGCAAGCTGGGCCACAACGAGCAAGATACGCCGGCGCTGACACAGCCGCTGATGTACAAGAAGATCGGCCAGCATCCAGGCACCCGCAAGCTGTACGCGGACAAGCTGGCTGCACAAGGTACCATCGCCGCTGAAGATGGCGACATCATGGTGAAGGCTTTCCGCGATGCGATGGATGCGGGTAAGCACACCATCGATCCAGTCATCACCAACTTCAAGAGCAAGTACGCGGTCGACTGGCTGCCGTTCCTGAACCGCAAATGGACCGATGCCGCCGACACTTCGGTGCCTGTGACCGAACTGAAGCGCCTGGCTGCACGCATCACTACCGTGCCGGAAAATTTCAAGGTCCACGCGCTGGTCGAAAAAGTACTGAACGACCGCGCCGCCATGGGCCGTGGCGAACTCAACCTCGACTGGGGCATGGGCGAGCACCTGGCATACGCATCGCTGGTATCGTCCGGCTACGCCATCCGCCTGACCGGCCAGGATGCCGGCCGCGGCACTTTCGTCCACCGCCACGCGGTGCTGCACGATCAGAACCGTGAGCGCTGGGATGCCGGCAGCTATATTCCGCTGCAAAACATCTCGGAACAGCAAGCGCCGTTCAAGGTCATCGATTCGGTGTTGTCGGAAGAAGCCGTGCTCGGTTTCGAATACGGTTACTCGACTGCTGAGCCAAACACGCTGACCATCTGGGAAGCCCAGTTCGGCGATTTCGCCAACGGCGCGCAAGTCGTGATCGACCAGTTCATCAGCTCCGGCGAAGTGAAGTGGGGCCGCGCTTCCGGCCTGGTGATGATGCTGCCGCACGGTTACGAAGGCCAGGGTCCGGAGCACTCGTCGGCACGCCTGGAACGTTACCTGCAGCTGTGCGCAGACAACAACATGCAAGTGGTGCAGCCGACGACTGCAGCGCAGATTTTCCATCTGCTGCGCCGCCAGATGATCCGCCTGTTCCGCAAGCCGCTGGTGATCATGACGCCGAAGTCGCTGTTGCGTAACAAGGACGCCGGTTCGCCATTGTCCGATTTCACCAAGGGCAGCTTCCAGACCGTCATCGGCGAAGTCGACGACAAGATCGATCCTAAGAAGGTCAAGCGCGTCATCGCTTGCTCGGGCAAGGTTTACTACGATCTGGTCAATGCACGTAAAGAGCGCGGTCAGACGGATGTCGCAATTATCCGTCTGGAACAACTGTATCCATTCCCGCACAAGGCATTCGCTGCCGAGTTGAAGCAGTTCCCTAACTTCAACGAACTGGTATGGACTCAGGACGAGCCGCAGAATCAAGGCGCATGGCTGCAGATTCAGCACAACATTTTTGAAAACCTGGAAGATGGCCAGAAGCTTGCCTACGCAGGCCGTCCAGCCAGCGCATCGCCAGCTGTCGGTTACTACGACAAGCACTATGCGCAGCAAAAAGCATTGCTGGACACGGCATTTTCCAAGCTCAAAGGCTTTGTTCTGACGAAATAATCGGCGTCTTGTCTAATTAGTTGGGGACAGAGTAATTCGCCGCGCTACGGCGGCTCTTAAACTCTGTCCCACAAATATGGAATATCGGAGAATTAAATGGCACTTCTTGAAGTAAAAGTTCCGCAATTGTCGGAATCCGTCGCCGAAGCGACTTTGTTGACATGGCATAAAAAAATCGGCGATGCTGTCAAGCGCGACGATAACCTGATCGATATCGAAACAGATAAAGTAGTCCTGGAACTGCCGGCGCCAGCCGACGGCGTGATCGTCCAGCTGATCAAGGGCGACGGCAGCACCGTGGTCGCTGATGAAATCATCGCCGTGATCGACACCGACGCTTCGGCCAAGGTCAGCCCGATGGAAGTCTCCGCCGTACCAGTGCCGCAAGCCGGCCACGCGCCAACTCCGGTGGCAGCGCCTGAGCTGCAATCGAATTCGGCAGCGGGCATCGCCATGCCGGCCGCAGCGAAAATGCTGGCGGAAAACAATATGTCGGCAACCCAGGTTGCAGGCAGCGGCAAAGACGGCCGCGTGACCAAGGGCGACGTTATCGGCGCGGTAGCCAACAAGGCAGCAACGCCAGCGCCAGCGCCGCTGGCCGCAGCACCAGCCAAGGCCCTGCTGCAGCAAGTCGCAGCGCCGACCAAGGCCCAGCTGGACGACCGTCCGGAAGAGCGCGTGCCAATGAGCCGCCTGCGCGCCCGTATCGCCGAGCGCCTGGTGCAATCGCAATCGACCAACGCCATCCTGACGACTTTCAATGAAGTCAACATGCAGCCGGTGATGGACCTGCGCACCAAGTACAAGGACAAGTTTGAAAAAGAGCACGGCGTCAAGCTCGGCTTCATGTCGTTCTTCGTCAAGGCTGCAGTCGCCGCACTGAAGAAATACCCAATCGTCAATGCCTCGGTGGATGGCAACGACATCGTGTACCACGGCTATTTCGACATCGGTATCGCGGTAGGCTCGCCACGTGGCCTGGTAGTGCCAGTGCTGCGTGACGCCGACCAGATGTCGATTGCCGACATCGAAAAGAAAATCGGCGAATTCGGCGCCAAGGCCAAGGACGGCAAGCTGACCCTGGACGACCTGACCGGCGGTACTTTCTCGATCTCCAACGGCGGCACTTTCGGTTCGATGCTGTCGACGCCGATCATCAACCCGCCGCAATCGGCAATCCTGGGCGTGCATGCGACCAAGGACCGTGCAGTGGTCGAAAACGGCCAGATCGTGGTGCGTCCGATGAACTACCTGGCCATGTCTTATGACCATCGCATCATCGATGGCCGTGAAGCAGTGCTGGCGCTGGTGGCGATGAAAGAAGCGCTGGAAGATCCGGCCCGCTTGCTGCTGGACCTGTAAGCTTTAAATCAGCCAAGGCTATAGCTGGCGCGCCCTGATTCTGTTTTTTGCCCTTGCCCTTTAAGCGGTGCAAAAAACAGAGCAGGGCGCGTCGCTTAGGTGGCTAAGTAAATGATGTGCGCCTGCCCCCGGTTACGGGCGATGGCTTGCGAAGCGCAAGCGAGATGGCAAGGCAATAACTCCAAGGATGGAAAATGAGCAAACAATTTGATGTCGTAGTGATCGGTGGCGGTCCTGGCGGTTACATTGCAGCAATCCGTGCTGCGCAACTGGGTTTCAGCACAGCCTGTATCGATGAATGGAAAAACGCCAAGAACGGCCCGGCGCCAGGCGGCACCTGCACCAACGTCGGTTGTATTCCTTCCAAGGCACTGCTGCAGTCGTCGGAGCATTTCGAGCATGCCGGCCACGCGTTCGCCGAGCACGGCATCAATGTCAAGGGCCTGGAGCTGAACCTGGGCCAGATGCTGGCGCGCAAGGATGGCGTTGTCAAACAGAACAACGAAGGCATCTTGTACCTGTTCAAGAAAAACAAGGTTACCTTTTTCCACGGCCGCGGTTCCTTCGTCAAGGGCGATGCCGGCGGCTATGAAATCAAGGTCGCTGGAGCGACCGAAGAAACCATCAGCGCCAAGCACATCGTGCTGGCGACCGGTTCCAACGCCCGTGAACTGCCAGGCGCACCGTTCGATGAAAAACTGATCCTGTCGAACACCGGCGCGCTGGCAATTGACGCGGTTCCGGCTAAACTGGGTGTTATCGGCGCCGGCGTGATCGGCCTCGAAATGAGTAGCGTGTGGCGCCGCCTGGGTGCGGAAGTCAGCGTGCTGGAAGCGCTGCCGACTTTCCTCGGCGCGATCGATGAGCAGATCGCCAAGGAAGCCAGTAAACTCTTCACAAAACAAGGTTTGAAGGTCAGCCTGGGCGTCAAGATCGGCGCCATCACGACCGGCAAGAACGATGTCACCGTGGAATATGTCGATGCCACCGGCGCCGCGCAAAAAGCCGTGTACGACAAGCTGATCATTTCGATCGGCCGCACGCCGAACACCATCGGCCTGAACGGCGAAGCGGTCGGCCTCAAGCTGGACGAGCGTGGCTTCATTGCGGTCGACGACGATTGCAAGACCAACCTGCCGAACGTCTGGGCGGTAGGCGATGTGGTGCGCGGCCCGATGCTGGCGCACAAGGCTGAGGAAGAGGGCGTTGCGGTTGCCGAGCGTATTGCTGGCCAGCATGGTCACGTCAACTTCAACACCATTCCGTGGGTGATCTACACCTCGCCGGAAATCGCATGGGTTGGCAAGACAGAACAACAACTGAAGGCAGATGGAGTAGCATACAAGGCTGGCACCTTCCCGTTCCTGGCAAATGGCCGGGCGCGTGCCTTGGGCGATACTTCGGGCATGGTCAAGTTCCTGGCGGATGCCAAGACTGACGAAATCCTGGGTGTCCATATTGTCGGTCCGATGGCTTCCGAGCTGATTTCGGAGGCGGTCGTGGCGATGGAGTTCCGTGCTTCGGCGGAAGACATTGCCCGCATTTGCCATGCGCATCCATCCTTGTCGGAAGCGACCAAGGAAGCTGCGCTGGCGGTCGACAAGCGATCCTTGAATTTTTAAGAAAGAAGCATGATGCGTGTTCTGCAGCTGTTGCTGTCACCGTTGTTGACCCTGGCGCTAGGCCTTGCCTTATCCGGTTGCGCCACTGTAGCCTCGGACAACGGTCACGTGCTGATCGAAGCCATTTCCGACAGCCAGCAGCTGACAGGGGCGCGCTGCGTGGTGAAAACCGACAGCAGCCGCTGGAGCGTGGTGACGCCGGCCGATGTGCTGATCGTCGCTGCCGACGGCGACTTGCATGTCAGTTGCGACAAGCCAGGCTACCGCACCTCGGAAGTGGTGTTCCGTGCCCCCCTGGCTTGAATTCTCCCAGTGTGGGCATCGGCGCTTCGGGCGGCAGCGGCGGCATCGGCGCCTCCGGTCTCGGCCTCGGCGCCAACCTGCCGCTCAGTTTTGGCGGCAAGGAAAAAGCCTACCCCAGCCGCGTGCTGGTGGAAATGGGGCGATCATAGTTGCTTGGCCGGCAGCTTGAGTTGATGTGGGTGAGCGAAAGCTCGCCCATTTTTATTTTGAGCCGCCGTTTTGATTTTCGTAACATCACGAATATTGATTTGTTGTTAATTTGTTGCGGCAATATTGACAACTGCGGGCCGGGTGACGCTTCCTTCATCGGTCCTGTGAATTTTTGAACTGAATATGCCATGAATGTATTAGAGTTTTACGAGCAGGCACTGACGCAGCGCGGTTTCCAGGCTGACGATGCGCAACGGCGCGCGGTCGACCGGCTGCAGCAAGCCTACGACGAATGGGTGGCGTACAAGGCGCAGCGCTCCAGCTCGTTCAAGCGCCTGATCCACCGGCCGGACGTGCCGCGCGGCGTCTACATGTGGGGTGGCGTCGGCCGTGGCAAATCGTTCTTGATGGACAGCTTCTATTCAGTGGTGCCGGTGGTGCGCAAGACCCGTTTGCACTTCCACGAATTCATGCGCGCCGTGCATCGCCAGCTGGACGAACTGAAGGGCGTCGCCGACCCGCTCGACGAAGTCGCCAAGCGGGTCGCCAAGAAATACCGCCTGATCTGTTTTGACGAGTTCCATGTGTCCGATATCGCCGACGCCATGATTCTCTACAATCTGCTGAAAGCGCTGTTCGACAATGGCGTGTCCTTTGTCATGACCTCCAACTACGAGCCCAGCACCCTGTATCCGGACGGCTTGCACCGCGACCGCATGCTGCCGACCATCAAGCTGCTGCAGGATAATCTGGACGTCATGAATATCGATGCCGGCATCGATTACCGCAAGCGCGCGCTGGAGCAGGTCGAAACCTATCACTCTCCGCTCAACGCCGAGACCGACCGCGCCTTGCGCCATGCGTTTGCCGGCGTCGCTGAAACCGCCGACGAAGATCCGCTGGTCGACATCGAAGCGCGTAAAATAAAGGCCTTGCGCAAGGCTGGCGGGGTCATCTGGTTCGATTTCAACACCTTGTGCGGCGGTCCGCGCTCGCAAAACGATTATCTCGAAATTGCCAGCCGCTTCCATACGGTGATATTGTCCGGTATCCCGCAGATGTCGGCGGCCATGTCGTCCGAAGCGCGCCGCTTTACCTGGCTGATCGATGTGTTCTATGATCACAAGATCAAGCTGATCATGTCGGCGGCGGTACCGCCGGAAGAGCTCTACACGCAGGGCATGCTGGCTAACGAGTTTCACCGCACCGTGTCGCGTATCATGGAGATGCAGTCGCGCGAGTACATGGATAGCGAACGGCGTTCGGAAGCCGATTCGATCGTCTGACGGCGACGCTGCGGTAGTGTCTAAACAATGTATAGAAATGGATAGGTTCTAGTGGAATTTGCCTCTTTGAATTTGGCGCCGCGGCGTCTGCTGCCGGCATTGGCCGCCGCTCTGCTGGCCTTGAGCGCCGGTGCGCGTGCGGCCGACGCCGTTCCGCTCAAATCGGTCGCCGAGCCGGCCGCCGAGCTGACCGCGCGCTACCCGCTGGAATCGCTGACCACGGTAGATATTGCCAACAAGGCGCTGACCGACGTCGCCGACGCCAAGGCCGAGGTGGCGGCGCGCGACCTGGAACAGCGCCGGGTCTGCTACGCCAAGTTTTTCGTCAACCATTGCCTGGATGCCGCCAAGGAGCAGCGGCGCCTGGCGTTGAAGGCGATCCGTCCGGTCGACATCACTGCCAATGCCTTCTTGCGCAAGGACCGCGCCGACGAGCGCGACAAGTCGCTGGCGGCGAACGAAGCCCAGCGTCCGGCCGAGGAAACGCAAAAGGCCCAGGACCAGAAGGAAAAAGAGCTGAGCAACGCCGACAAGGTCAAGCAGGGCGCTGCCAAGGAAAAAGAAGTGGCCGCCAATACCCGCAAGCACCTGGGCGAGGGCGACAAGCGCGTCGCGGACCACAATGCGCGGGTGCTGAAGGCGCAGCAGGACGATGCCGTCAAGAAGTCGCAAGAAGCAGCGAACGTCGCCGCTTTCCAGAAAAAGGCGCAGGATTCGGCGGCGCGCCAGCGTGAAGTGGCCGCCAACAAGGCGGCCAAGGCCAAGGACCTGGCGGCCAAGAAGGCCGCTGAAACCGGCGCCCCGGCAGCGCCTGTTGTGACGCCGCCGGCGACACCTGTGCCGCCAGTTGCCACGCCTCCCGCCACCAAGCCATAAAAAACAAAGCCGTCAGCTGCATCCTGCGGCTGACGGCCATGGCGGCTATATATCCCGGGTTTACACTGCCCGGCGCATCTTCTTGACGGTGTAGCTGGTTGCTTCCTTCGGCAGCGCCACCAGCTTGACGATGGCGAATGTGCAGTTGTCGGCAGCGTGGCCTTCGGCGCGCTTGCGGGTCTTGGTGATCAGCATCTCCGCCGCATCGCGCGGCTTGTTCATGGCGATCGCCGCCCCCAGTTCATCTTCGGTGAAGTAATGCCACAGCCCGTCCGAACAGAGCAGGAAGGCGTCGCCGGCCTTGAGGCCGCTGTGGCGGCTGATGCTCACCTTCGGCGTATCGGTGCTGGAGCCCAGCGCATTGAGCAAGATGTTGGACAGGTTGTGCGATTTCGCTTCGCTGCGCGACAGCTTACCTTCGGCCACCAGCTTTTCGACATAAGAATGGTCGATGGTGTGTTCGGCAAAATTGGGGCCGTCGAAGCGGTACAGGCGCGAATCGCCGACATGGCCCCAGGTGGCGACGCCATCCGGCGACAGCACCAGGATCACCATCGTCGTGTGCGGATCCTTGTCGTTGGAGAAGCCGCTCAGCTTGATCACCGTGTGGGTTTCCAGCGCGATGTTGTGCAACATCGCTTCCACGTTGTCGATCAGGGGCGAAAAGCCCTCGAATATCTGTTTGGCGGTGCAAATCACCTGTTCGGCGGCCAGCGCGCCGCCGCTGCGGCCGCCCATGCCGTCTGCCAGCACGGCCATCATGTAGCCCGGTGCTTTCGGGGCGGTAAACAATGCTGCACGGTCCTGCTGTTCCTGGCGGTCACCGATGTGCTGGCCGGTGCCGGCTTCGATCTTGTATTGGCTCATTCGTCTGGGTAGATTAAACTGCATCCTGTTCTAGGTAATTCTGGATCCGGCGTCAAATCGCCACTCATTCACGGTAATACGATATGAAGTCGATGGGAAAGATTATACGCAGGAATGATTTTCAAGGTGTTTCCACATGTTAACATTTTCCAACGCAAGAATCTGACCATGATCGATCGAGAAGAAATCCTTCGCCGCATTATAGAACTCGAAGTCGAACATCGCGATCTCGATGCCGCCATTCATACCATGACCAACCAGGTCCTGCATGAGGAATTGCAGCTGCGGCGCCTGAAAAAGCGCAAATTGCAACTGAAGGACCAGATCACGCTGTTAAGAATGCAATTAATTCCTGATATCCCTGCCTGATAGCTCACCCCAAGGCTGGTACGATGCAGATAAACGCACTATTCCAGCCACCGCTTTATTTAAGTAAGTTACCTTGACCCAAGATACATCCCCCTTAGCCGCCGAAATCGCCGTTGCTTCTGCTGTGAACGTTCCTCCTCCCGGCGTCCACGACGCCGACGTCGACCGCCTGTTCGCCAGTTCCGGCCCGCTCGGCCAGGTGGTCGGCGGCTTCCGGCCGCGCCAGGCGCAGACTGAAATGGCGAAAGCCATTGCCGAAGCCATCGCCCAGCAGCGCACCCTGATTGCCGAGGCCGGCACCGGCACCGGCAAGACCTTCGCTTATCTGGTGCCGGCGCTGCTGTGGGGCGGCAAGGTGATCGTTTCCACCGGGACCAAGAACCTGCAAGACCAGCTGTTCCTGCGCGATATCCCCACCGTGCGCAAGGCGCTCAGCGCGCCGGTCTCGATTGCGCTGCTCAAGGGCCGCGCCAACTACGTCTGCCATTTCCACCTCGAGCGCACGCTGCAGAACGGCCGCATGACCTCACGCGAAGATGTCGGCTACCTGCGCGAAATCTCGCGCTTCATGAAAACCACCTCGTCCGGCGACAAGGCCGAGCTGTCCATGGTGCCGGAAACGGCGCCGATCTGGAACCTTGTGACGTCGACCCGCGATACCTGCATGGGCGCCGAGTGTCAGTACTACCAGGACTGCTTCGTCATGAAGGCGCGCAAGGAAGCGCAGCAGGCCGACGTCGTGGTGGTCAATCACCACCTGTTCTTCGCCGACGTCGCGCTGAAGGATACCGGCGTGGCGGAACTGCTGCCATCGGCCAATACCGTCATTTTCGACGAAGCGCACCAGCTGCCGGAAGTGGCCACTTTATTTTTTGGCAATACCGTCTCGACCTCGCAGATCCTGGAGCTGTGCCGCGATGTGCTGGCGGAAGGCTTGTCGCATGCGCGCGACGGCGCCGACTGGGGCCAGGTCGTGCTGCCGGTGGAAAAAGCCGCGCGCGATCTGCGCTTGGCTTTCCCGCAAGACGTGGTGCGGCTGTCGGTCAATCAGATTGCGCCGTCGAGCATTTTCTTCCCGGCGCTGGAAACCATGCGCAGCCAGCTGCACGGCATGATCGCGGTGCTGGAAAAGCAGGCCGAACGGGCCGAAACCATCGAGCAGTGCCGCACCCGTGCGGTTGAGCTGGGCTACAAACTGGACGGCTGGAACAGCGCGCCGATCGCCGGCGGCGGCAAAAAGGCCGGCAAAGCGGTCGTTGCCGACGAAGGCGAGGGCAGCGTGTTGTGGGTGGAAGCCTTCTCATCCTCGCTGCAGCTGCACCAGACGCCCTTGTCGATCGCGCCGATTTTCAACAAGCAGCGCGAAGGCGTGGCGCGTTCCTGGATCTTTACCTCGGCGACGCTGGCGGTGAAGAACGATTTCCAGCACTACGCGGCGCAGATGGGCTTGGGCGACGAGCCGGCGCAATCCTGGCCCAGCCCCTTTGATTACGGCCAGCAAGGCCTGCTATACGTGCCGCAGAACCTGCCGCAGCCGAATTCGCCGGATTATACCGATGCCGTGATCGACGCGGCGCTGCCGGTGATCGAAGCCTCCGGCGGCCGGGCATTCCTGCTGTGCACCACCATCCGCGCCGTCAACCGCGCGGCGGAACGGTTGCGCGCGGAATTCGAAGCACGCCACCTGGATTTCCCGCTGATGGTGCAGGGCGAAGCCGGTCGTACCGAACTACTGGACCGTTTCCGCGCCGCCGGCAATGCCGTCCTGATCGGCAGCCAGAGCTTCTGGGAGGGCGTCGACGTGCGCGGTGAAGCGCTGTCGCTGGTGATCATCGACAAGCTGCCGTTCTCGCCGCCGGACGACCCGGTGCTGGCGGCGCGCATCGAAGCGCTGGAATCGAAGGGCATGAACGGCTTCATGCACCATCAGCTGCCGGCCGCGATCATCAATCTGAAACAGGGCGCCGGGCGCCTGATCCGCGATGAAAGCGACCGCGGCGTCTTGATGATCTGCGATCCGCGGCTGATCTCCAAAGGCTACGGCCGCCGTATCTGGCAAAGCCTGCCGCCGTTCAAGCGCACCCGCGAACTGGATGCGGTGCAAGCTTTCTGGCGCGGCGACGCTGTCGCCGAATAACTGGCATGATTGCCGTTGCGGCGATTGCAGGGTGAGCAGATTTTTTGCCCGCGCGTTATCCGTGGCGCGATCGGCGAGTATCGGCTAAGCTGACCTGAGCCAGCCCTCTCGGCTTTGTCATCAGCATGTAATAATCTGTCTCTATTGTCGCAGCTTGCATTTCGCAGGCCTGCGTATGATGGCGGTGCAGGTTTTTGTCGAACGTTCGTTTGGATAAAGGTAAACAATGTTTGCAGCAGTGGATTTGGGGTCCAACAGTTTCCGTTTGCATATCGGCAAATACAATGGCGATGCGATCCGCGTCATCAAGAGTGCGCGCGACCCGATCCGCCTGGCTGCCGGTCTCGACAGCAAGGGTTACCTGACAGAACAGGCGATGCAGGTGGCGCTCGATTCGCTGGCGCGCTTCCGCAGCATCCTGGCCGATTACCAGCTGGAAGCGGTGCGCGTGGTCGCCACTAATACTCTGCGGGTGGCCAAGAACGCCGCCGAATTCCTGCCGATCGCCGAACAGGTGATCGGCTATCCGATTGAAATCATTTCGGGCGAGGAAGAAGGCCGCCTGATCTATATGGGCGTGGCCAGCATGCTGCGCCTGCCCAACGAGAAGCGGTTGGTGCTGGACATCGGCGGCGGCTCCACCGAGCTGATCCTGGGCCGCGGCCAGCAGATCGAGCGGGTCGAATCGTTCGGCATCGGCACCGTCAACCAGAGCCTGGCGTTCTTCGCCGACGGTCAGATCACCGCCGCTGCCTACGATGCCGCGGTGCTGTCGGCGCGCAGTCATTTTGAAGATGCCGCGCCACCATACCGGCCGCAAAACTGGAGCCATGCCTACGGTTCGTCCGGCACTATCCGCGCGATTGCCGAGACCATCGACAAGAACGGCCTGGGCGACCATCGCCTGTCTTACACCAGCCTGGAAGCCTTGCGCGCGCGCTTCGTCGAGTTCGGCCACGTCAGCCGCATCGATCTGCTCGGCATGAAGCCGGAGCGCGCCGCCGTCATGGTCGGCGGCCTGGCGGTGCTGATCGGCCTGATGCAGGAACTGGGCATCGAAGTGATCCAGCCGATCGAAGCCGGCTTGCGCATGGGCGTGATGTGGGACTTGCAGTTGCGCGGCACGCGGCTGGACCGGCGCGACCAGGCTGTGCATGATTTCTCGCAGCGTTTCCACGTCGACCAGCTGCGTGCCAGCCGGGTCGCGGAAACGGCCACCTCGCTGTTTGAAATGCTCAAGCCGAGCAACGACGGCCTCAGCCAGTACCTGCACTGGAGCGCTTTGCTGCATGAGGTCGGGCTGGTAGTGTCGCAAAGCGGTTACCACAAGCACGCTGCTTACCTGATTGAAAATGCCGACCTGTCCGGCTTCACCACCCGTGAGCAGCGCGCCATGAGCATGCTGATCCTGGGCCAGAAAGGCAATCTGCGCAAGATCAGCGATGCCTTGCTCGATCCGGATTTCTCCAAAGCGGTGCTGGCGCTGCGCCTGGCCGTGATGTTCCTGCATTCGCGCATAGAGATCGATCTTGACGAGCTGCGCCTGAAAATGAAGAGCAAGATTGAGCTCGACATCAAGCGCGACTGGATCGAGGATCATCCTACCGCGACCTACTGGATGACCAAGGAACAGGATTGGTGGCGTGAGATCGGCGTCGATTTCGCTATCCGCCGGACTTGACCTTCGCGGATTAGCTGCACACGATCGTTCGTAACAGCGACAACGCCGGCAATTGCCGGCGTTGTTATTTCCGTCGGTTGCGCAAGGGTCAGTAAGTCAATCCGCTGGCCTTGTTGAACAGCGCAATGTCTACGTAGTTAGAGAGGTGGTTGCTGCCGGCGGATTCTCCCATCATGTAGCCGCCGATATCAAAGCCGCCGCCGGGAATCACATATTCCGGCTGGCCAGCCACACGCTTGCCCGGCTGCAGCAGGCGGATCCATGTCTTGGCCGCGGCAAAGCCTTCCAGCGTCATGGCCGACACTGGTTCATCGCGGTATTTGCGCATCATGTTGAGATGTTCAAGCTGGATAGACGAACTGCCGATGCCGGGATTCGGCACCACTTGCGAAAATACGGTCCATTCGACCGCCTTGCCGCCGGCCAGCTGGCGCAGGGTCGTCAGGTTGGTGAGCGAGGAGCCGGCGACAAAAGTCTGCGGCGCCAGCTTGCGGAATTCCTTCAGGAATACGCCGGCGCTGACGGTGTCGGCCACCATGATGACGAAACCAGGCTTGGCAGCCGCCAGGGCCGCGGTTTCCTTGCTGATCTGCTTTGCATCCTTGCTCAGGTGGACGGTGCCGCTGAGCTTGATGCCGCTTTCTTTCATCTGGTCCAGCAGGCGCTGATAGGCATCGGCGGTGGCGGCCGACTCCTGGTATACCACACCAATGTCCTTGATGCCGAGCTTGTCGAAATGGGAAAAGATGTGACGGATTTCCTGCTGATAGCTAGGGCGCCAGAACAGGATCCTGGCATCCTTCTGGTAATCGGCGCCGGCCAGCGGTGCATACAGGGTCAGGCCGCTGCGCTTGAAATCGGCCGAATTCAGTACCGCGCGGGTAACGTCGTCGCCGATGCCGCCGAACAGATAAGCAACATGCGCCTGGTCGACCAGCTCTGCTACTGCCTTGACAGCCAGGTCGGCCTGACCGCGGTCGTCGCGCACCAGGTACTGGATGTGGCGGCCGTTGATGCCGCCCTTGGTGTTGAGAACGTCGAAATAGGTCTTGATGCCCGCCACATAGTCTCGTCCCAGATCGGCGTTCGGTCCGGAAAGGTCAATGGCCTGGCCGACCACGATGGTGTCGGCGGCATGCGTCAGCAAGGGCAGGGACAAAGAGAAAGCAGCCAGGCACTTGCACAAAATGCGTTTCAAGTTTAAGTTCATCAAAAAAGTGAAATAAGGTGGCGGAGGAGTCGCAGTGTCCTTGTTTAATATGACGGCTTGATGAAATTGCCGCGCAGGCGGCCATATTGGCGGGCCTGAAAACCAAGCTCTTGATAAAGCTGTTCTTGCCGAAAGTCGAAGAATTGTATATATTATTTATACGATTTATTAATGGAGAATTGAATGGTTGCCAGTAAAATTGTTAAACGCGCTGTTAAAAAGCCGGTAGTTGTAGCCAAGGCGGCAGTCAAACCGGCCGCACGCCCTGCAGTCAAGGCTGCCCCGAAAGCGGCGCCTGCCGTCAAGGCTGCGGCAAAACCTGCAGTAAAATCCGCAGTAAAACCCGCAGCAAAGACGGCGCCGAAGCCAGTCGCCAAGCCGGAACTGAAAGCAGCACCGAAGCTGCCGGTCGCCGCCAAACCGCTGGCCGCCAAGCCTGCGCCAAGCTTGAAGTCTTTGCCGGACGTCAAGGCCAAGGTCAAGAAGGCCAAGCTGGTGCGCGACAGCTTCACCATGCCTGCCGATGAATACCAGGTGCTGGGCGACGTCAAGAAGACCTTCCTGAAAGCGGGCCTGGAAGTGAAAAAGAGCGAATTGCTGCGTGTCGGCGTTGCCTTGATCCGTGACCTGGGCCTGGCAAACCTGAAGCTGGCCGTGGCCAGCCTGCCGCCAGTCAAAGCCGGCCGGCCAAAAAAAGAGAAGTAAGCATGCAGCGGCCTGGCAGGCGGTGACAGCCGTGGCTTATGCCATGGCTCAAGCAGGCTGCAGTACGCCGGAAACACGAAAAGCATGAAATATCCTTTAGGTCATTTCCATGTTTTTCGTGTTTTTTTGCTTTAAAAATTGTCGTTCAGTCACTGTTGCTATGTCATAAAACCGAAATAAACTTGTCATTTTCTTGAAGTAATCGGAAGTTAGGCTTGTCATCGTCACAATCTGAAAGGACGATGAATGCAACTCCTAACTAATGCTGGCGCGGCAAGCTCAAGTGATGCCAAGTTGACGGTTAGCCTGGCCAGCACGCAGGAAGAAGTGCGCGAAGTGCAGCGCTTGCGCTACAAGGTTTTTATTGAGGCGATGGGGCTGTCCGCGCTGGCCAATGCCGACGGCCTCGACAGCGACGAGTTCGACGGCTATTGCGATCACCTGATCGTACGTGACACCAAGACGCTGCGGGTGGTCGGCACCTACCGTGTCATGAGCCCGCATGCAGCACGGCGCATGGGCCGCTATTACTCCGAACAGGAATTCGACTTGGGCCGGCTCGACAATCTTCGCAGCAGCATCGCTGAAGCCGGACGTGCCTGCATCGATCCCGACTACCGCAGCGGCAGCGTCATCATGCTGCTGTGGGCAGGCCTGGCGGCATTCATGCGGCGCGAACGCTGCGACTACCTGATGGGTTGCGCCAGCGTCAGCCTGGCCGATGGCGGCCACAATGCAGCAGCCCTTTACCACGCGCTCGATCAAAACAGTTTCTCGCCCGCCGAATACCGGGTGACGCCACATGTGCCGTTCCCGGTCTATGAGCGCGAATCCGGCCACGTGGCGCAAATGCCGCCGCTGCTGAAAGGCTATCTGCGCAGCGGCGCCTGGGTCTGCGGCGATCCGGCCTGGGATCCTGATTTTCATTCTGCCGATTTTTTCCTGCTGCTGCCCTTGTCGAAACTGGACGGCCGCTACGCACGTCACTACTTGAAAGAAGCGAGGACGACATGAAACCAGGCGAACAGTTTCTGGAAGCTGCTTTGTTCGGCGCCAATGCCGGCGCCGGCTCTACATCGTCGAAGCGGGATCCGATCCGCTTCCGTGCGATCTGGATTTCCGATGTCCACTTGGGCACCACCGGCTGCCAGGCTGCTCGCCTGCTGGAATTCTTGCGCGCCACCGAATCGGAGACCCTGTATCTGGTCGGCGACATCGTCGACGGCTGGCAGTTGAAGCGGCGCTGGTACTGGGACCAGGTCCACAACAATGTGGTGCAGACGGTCTTGAAAAAGGCCAAGAAGGGCACCGAAGTCATCTTTGTGCCGGGCAATCATGACGAGGCGGTGCGGCAGTTCATCGACCTCGATTTCGGCGGCATCCGCATCCGCGATGAACTGGTGCACACCACCGCCGACGGCAAGCGCATGCTGGTGCTGCACGGCGACCGCTTCGACGGTGTGATCGCTTGCGCCAAATGGCTGGCCTATGTCGGCGACGGCTTGTACACCGTGATCCTGAAGTTCAACCAGTGGTTCAACGGCTGGCGCGCGCGCGCCGGTCTGCCGTACTGGTCGCTGTCGCAATATCTCAAGCTGAAAGTGAAAAACGCCGTCAACTACATCTCCTCGTTTGAAGATGCACTGGCCGCCGAGGCGAAAAAGAAGGGGCTGGACGGCGTCATCTGCGGCCACATTCACAAGCCGGAAATCCGCAATATCGACGGCATCACTTATTGCAACGACGGCGACTGGGTAGAAAGCCTGTCGGCGCTGGTGGAAGAAGCCAGCGGCGAACTGCGGCTGGTCACCTGGCAGGAAATCATGCAGCAAAAGAACGGCGTAGCCAGCAACCAGATCAGAGAACTATGCGAATTGCCATCGTAACCGACGCCGCTCAGACCCAGATCAACGGCGTGGTCAACACGTTGCGCGCCACCACCGCCGGCCTGCGTAGCAATGGTCATGAAGTATTGCTGCTCAGCCCGGACGATTGCCAGACATTCGCCTGTCCCACTTATCCGGAAATCCGCCTGGCCTACAAACCCTATGCCAGGGTTGCCGCCAGCCTCAAGGCGTTTGCGCCGGATTGCATCCATATCTCGACTGAAGGCCCGATGGGCCTGGCGGCGCGCCGTTTCTGCCTGCGCCAGGGTATAGGCTTCACCACCGCCTACCACACCCGTTTCCCGGAGTACCTGAGCGCGCGCTCAATGCTGCCCAAGGCCGTGACTTATCGCTGGCTGCGTTGGTTCCACGGCCCGTCCAAGGCTGTCATGGTGCCGACGCAGCATGTGATGAAGGAGCTGGAGCAGCGCGGTTTCCGTCATCTGGTGCTATGGGGCAGGGGGGTGGATACGGAGCGCTTCAAGCCGGTCGACGAGGATCACGCGTGCATCGTCCGGCCGCTGTATCTGTATGTTGGCCGGATCGCCGTGGAAAAGAATATCGAGTCTTTCCTGCGGGTCGATTTGCCAGGCACCAAATGGGTGATCGGCGATGGTCCCTTGCGTGAAGAGCTGCAGCAGCGCTATCCGGAGGTGCAGTTCCTGGGCGCCAAGGCCCACCATGAGCTGACGTCTTACTATAACTGTGCCGACGTCATGGTTTTCCCCAGCCATACCGACACCTTCGGCCTGGTCATGGTGGAAGCCATGGCTTGCGGCGTGCCGGTGGCCGCTTATCCGGTGCCGGGGCCGGTCGATGTGGTGGCGCACGGCCGTTCCGGCATACTGGACCATGACCTGACCTCGGCCTGCCTGATGGCGCTCAGCCTCGACCGCCGCGAAGTACGGCGGCATGCGCTGGAATATTCGTGGGAGGCTGCAACCTTGCAGTTCCAGCATCATCTGCACCTGATCCAGGGCGCCAAGGTGCGTCTCAAGAAAATCTTGACCAGCCAGTCGCGGCCGGTTTCCGGCGTGTGACTATGAAAAAAGCCCCGTATCGCGAGGCTTTTTTAAACAGGCATGCTATTCCGGGTAATTACCAGAATTTCCACCAGTGTTCTTTGGCCACGACCTTTTTGCTGTCGGTCCCGGTACCGCCAACATAAATGCTGTTAGGGTAGGTCTTCTTCAGCACGCGCTCGGAGTCGTCGCGCAATTGCGTCAGGCCCAGGGCGTCATACGATTGCACCATGATGTGCAGCGCTTCTTCCACTGCTGGGGCGTCGCGGTATTCCGAAATCGCGCTTTGTGCACGGTTGGCGGAAGCGACATAGGCGCCGCGACGGTAGTAGTAGCTGGCGACGTGGACGTCATACTGCGCCAGTGCATTCACCAAGTACTTCATGCGGTCCATCGAATCCGGCGCATAAGTGCTGTTCGGGAAACGCACCACAACTTGCTTGAAGGCGTCGAAAGCGTCGCGCGCGGCTTTCGGGTCGCGTTCGGTGGCGTCTTCGCTCGACAGGAAGTCGAAAATGCTGACCTTGTCGTTGAAGTTCACCAGGCCGCGCAGGTAGTACATGTAGTCGACGTTAGGGTGGTTCGGATGCAGCTTGATGAAGCGGTCGATGGCCGCCAGCGCTTCAGGCTGTTCGCCCTGACGATAGTGTGCGTAGGCAATATCCATCTGCGCCTGTTGCGCATAGGTACCGAACGGATAACGCGATTCCAGCTTTTCAAAGTACTTAATTGCCTTATCGTAGCCACCGCTGTTCATTTCGTCCTTGGCCTCCGAGTATAATCGGGGTGCGGACCAGTTTGCGGTTTCATCGACTTTGTCTGGCAGCAAGCCACACGCAGATAAGGATAGAACGAATGCCGCTGCAGCTAGTTTTAAGAGTCTTTTTTGCATAGTTTTTTGCAAGATTGCGTATGTTTACCTGTAGTTACTGTGTAATTACTGTGTTTGGGTAATAACTTTAACGATTGATCGATTATAGCCGATGGGACTTCCTCTGATGTCATTTACCAAGCCAAATTTGGCTGAAAGTCTGCCAGAAGCTGATTTAGATGTCGATATCGAGTATGTCGACGAGGGCGACGCCGCTACGGCCAGCGCGCCCATAGTATTGCAATTGACGCCTGATGTGTGCGGAACGCGTCTGGATAAGGTGGTTTCGAGCCTGGTACCTCAGTTTTCGCGCAGCCGCATCCAGCAATGGATAGAAGCCGGCCACGTAACGGTGGACGGCAAGGTTGCCACCACTACCAAGATGACCACGTACGGCGACGAAACCGTGGTAGTGCTGCCGCAGCCCGCGCCTGACGAGCAAGCTTTCACGCCGGAAGACATGGCGCTGAACGTGGTCTATGAAGACGCCGCGATCATCGTCATCGACAAACCGGCCGGCCTGGTAGTCCATCCGGCCGCCGGTAACTGGTCGGGTACCTTGCTCAACGGCCTGCTGTTCCGCTGGCCGGCGCTGGCCGGGGTGCCGCGCGCCGGTATCGTGCATCGCTTGGACAAGGACACCAGCGGTTTGATGGTGGTGGCCAAGACGCTGGAAGCCCAGACCGACCTGGTGCGCCAGCTGCAGGCGCGTACCGTCAAGCGCCAGTACCTGGCGCTGGTGTGGGGCACGCCGCAGCTCAACGGCACGGTCGACAGTCCGATGGCGCGCCATCCGCGCGACCGCATCAAGATGGCAGTGTCGGAAAGCCTGATCGCCAAGCCGGCCATCACGCATTATCAGCGCCTGGGCACTGGCTTGCTGGATCGCCGTCCGGTCAGCTTGATGGGTTGTCGCCTGGAAACCGGTCGTACGCATCAGATCCGTGTGCACATGCAGTCGCTCGGTTTTTCGCTGGTCGGCGATGCCTTGTATGGCAAGCAACATCTGATGCCGGCTTTCCCGCGCCAGGCCTTGCAGGCTTCGCGACTGGGGCTGATCCATCCGACCACCGGCAAGCCTTGCGAATGGTATGCGCCCTTGCCGCAGGATTTCGCCGAGTTGTTGACCCGTGCCGGCATGAGCGTGCCGGAATAGTAGATTTAAGGAAAAACAGTCGCTGCTTGCGGCTGTTTTTTTATGAATAAAATGAAAAGCAGGGAATGCCAAGTACATGCAATTGATTATTCCAAACTGGGCGGGCGTGCCGGCAAACGTTGGCGCTTTCGCCACGCTGCGCCATGGCGGCGTCAGCCAAGGACCATATGATGACGGCAACGGCGGCGGCGGCCTTAACCTTGGCGCCCATGTCGACGATGCGGCGTCGGCGGTGGCGCAGAACCGCGCGCTGCTGGATGTCTTGTTGCCAGCCTCGCCGCTCTGGCTGACGCAGGTGCATGGTCGCGAGGTGGTGGATGCCGGTGCAGTCGATGGCGCTGCTGCCGTTGAGGCGGATGCCGCGATCGCCACGCGTCCGGGCGTGGTGTGCGCCATCCAGACGGCGGATTGCCTGCCGGTTCTGTTTGCCGATGTGGACGGCCGCGCAGTCGGCGCTGCGCACGCCGGCTGGCGCGGTCTGCAGGGCGGTGTGCTACAGAACACTGCGGCGCGCATGCGGGCTGCCGGCGCCGGCCAGATCGTGGCCTGGCTGGGCGCGGCTATCGGCCCTGAAAGCTTCGAAGTGGGCGCCGACGTGCTGCAGGCGTTTGCCGATGCGGTGCCGACAGGTGCCGCCGATTCCGCGGCTCGCCTGGCGCAGACCCGGGCATGTTTTGTCGCGATCCCGCAGCGGCCAGGAAAATATCTGGCGGATATTTATCAGCTTGCGCGAATTGCCTTGCGCGAGGCAGGCGTGACACAGGTTTACGGTGGCGGTTCGTGCACCGTGAATGACAGGAATTGTTATTCTTATCGCAGGGACCGGGTCACCGGGCGCATGGCGTCGCTGATCTGGCTGAAATGAGTTATTGTTTGGCTTGATCTGCCGGCGGCGACGGCTGATCGGCCATGGCGGCGGCTGACGCGGCTTTTTCCTGAGCCGCCAGCCTGGCAGAATTTTCAGCACGCTGTCGATTTCTCTTGCGCTTCGGCGTGCCCATCAGGTATAAAACAATTGTCAAAGGAAAAACACCGTACAGCAAAAATGTCATTACACCGGCGACTGCGTTAGCTTCTGTTATTGCCATCATGAAGACGACGTAGATCCATGCGATGGCGACGATATACATTGTGTTTCCTGCTTTAGAGTCAATCCGATAAAAGATACACGAAAATACGCCAAATCAACGGTTACCGCATGAATACGCCCCAATTTTCCGTCTTCGACCCCGCCGCCTTGCTGCAACTCTCGCAGCAATTCAATCAAGCCTTCAATCCCCAGTTCCTGCAGCAGCTCAGTCAGATCGGCGATCCCAATATGTTCCTGGGCGCGCTGAGCAATTCCACCCATGGCCAAAGCGCGGCAATGGCTGCGGGACTGGGTGAACTGGGCATTGGACTGGACCCGGCAGCGCTGGAAAAGCTGCAGGTCGAGTACACGCAAAAACTGTCGGCCTTGTGGCAAGACATGCTGGCGGCACGCGCCCCGGACTTCGCTGACCGTCGCTTCAGCGCGGCCGCCTGGCATGGCAATTCGCTGTACGCCTTCAATGCCGCGGCCTACTTGCTGAATGCGCATTTCCTCAACGCCATGGTCGATGCGCTGGAGGCGCCGCCCAAGATCAAGCGCAAAATCGGCTTTACCGTGCAGCAGATGATAGACGCCATGGCGCCGTCGAATTTCCTGGCGACCAATCCGGTAGCGCAGCAGAAAATCGTCGAGACCAACGGCGAAAGCCTGACCAAGGGTATCGCCCAGCTGATCGCCGACATGCACAAGGGCCGTGTTTCGCAGACCGATGAAACGGCGTTTGAAGTGGGCAAGGACGTGGCCACCACCGAAGGTGCGGTAGTCTTTGAAAACGAACTGTTCCAGCTGATCCAGTACACGCCGCTGACCGCCAAGGTGTTCCAGCGGCCGCTGCTGATCGTGCCGCCTTGCATCAACAAATTCTATATCCTCGACCTGCAGCCGCAGAATTCGCTGGTGCGCTATGCCGTTGAGCAGGGCCACAGCGTGTTCCTGGTGTCATGGCGCAACGCCGACGAGTCGCTGGCGCATACGACCTGGGACCAGTACATCGACGACGGGGCCATCAAGGCGCTGCAACTGGTGCAGGAAATTTCCGGCCAGGACAAGGTCAACGCGCTCGGCTTTTGCGTCGGCGGCACCATCCTCTCGACGGCGCTGGCGAAGCTGGCGGCGGCCAAGGTCAATCCGGTTTCCAGTCTGACCTTGCTGACCGCTTTCCTGGATTTTAGCGATACCGGCATTCTCGATGTCTATATCGACGACATGCAGATCCGCATGCGTGAACAGGCCATCGGCCAGGGCGGCCTGATGCCGGGACGCGAGTTCGGCTCGGCGTTTTCCAGCCTGCGGCCGAACGACTTGCTGTGGAACTACGTCGAATCGAATTACCTCAAAGGCGAGCAGCCAAGCTCCTTCGATCTGTTGTACTGGAACGCTGACAGCACCAATTTGCCGGGACCGATGTTTTGTTATTATCTGCGCAATATGTATCTGGATAATTCCTTGAAGGACGCCGGCAAGCTGAGCGTGAGCGGTGCCAAGATCGACCTCGGCAAGATCGACGCGCCGGCCTTCATCTACGCCTCGCGTGAAGACCACATCGTGCCTTGGACCTCCGCCTATGCTTCGCTGGGCTTGCTGAATCCTAAGAAGCCGAAGCTGAACCGTTTCGTGCTGGGCGCCTCCGGCCATATCGCCGGCGTGATCAATCCGCCGGCCAAGAACAAGCGCAGCTACTGGACCAATGACGGCGGGACCAATGACGGCGACGGCGGCAAGGCCACCGATGCCGACGCCTGGCTGGCCGGCGCCGCCGAGCATCCGGGCAGCTGGTGGACCGAGTGGGCGGCATTTTTATCGCTACATGCAGGAAAACAAGTGGCGGCGCCGCGCAAATTGGGAAATACTGAGCACGGCGTCATCGAACCGGCGCCGGGCAGTTACGTCAAAGTCAGAGCAGAATAAATTCAGGGTAGAAAAACAAGACACAGAAATGTGCGGATGTGCAGAAGGCAGCAGTAAATGAAGAGCAGATCGATTATTGAATTGTTTTTTTGAAGGAGACAAGAGATGGCAAAGCGAATCGTTTATGTAACCGGGGGAATGGGCGGCATCGGTACCCCAATTTGTACTCGTCTTTGCACAGATGGTTTTACCGTGGTCGCTGGCTGCGGTCCGAATTCAACCCGCAAGGACAAATGGCTGGCCGATATGCGCGCCAAGGGTTTCGATATCCACGCCTCGGAAGGCAACGTTTCCAACTGGGATTCCTGCAAGACGGCGTTCGAGAAGGTCAAGGCCGAGATCGGCGAAATCGACATCCTGATCAACAACGCCGGCATTACCCGTGACGGCCAGTTCCGCAAGATGTCCAAGGCTGACTGGGATGCGGTGATCGACACCAACCTGAATTCGCTGTTCAACGTCACCAAGCAGGTGATCGATGGCATGGCGGACCGCGGCTGGGGCCGGATTGTGAATATTTCATCGGTCAACGGTCAGAAAGGCCAGTTCGGCCAGACCAACTATTCGACCGCCAAGGCTGGCATCCATGGCTTCACCATGGCGCTGGCGCAGGAAGTGGCGACCAAGGGCGTGACCGTCAATACGGTTTCGCCAGGCTATGTCGGCACCGACATGGTGCGTTCGATCCGGCCGGATGTGCTGGAAAAGATCGTCGCCGGGATCCCGGTCAAGCGTCTGGGCGAACCGGAAGAAATCGCTTCCATCATCTCCTGGATTGTTTCGGATGAAGGCGGCTATGCCACCGGCTCCGACTTCTCGCTGAACGGCGGCTTGCATATGGGCTGATCCAGCCTCGGGAGAATCCGTGTGAGCGCAGCTCGGCGCACACGGATTTTTCTTATCCGTATTGCAATGCAATAAAATCTCCCTATAAAAGCTGGTTGCACATGTTTTGCGCAATATAATGAGGTGTCACTGCAAATTGATTGCGGTTCAGCACCTATAAGCGCGTTATGGCGCAGTAACCTGGGACAGAAATGACTACTACAAAAAAGACGTCTGAACGCTTGATCAAGAAATATCCGAATCGGCGTTTGTACGATACGCAGACCAGCTCCTACATCACCTTGACCGACGTCAAGCAGCTGGTGCTGGACAACGAAGAATTCGTGGTGCTGGACGCGAAGACCGACGACGACCTGACGCGCAGCATCCTGCTGCAGATCATCCTCGAAGAGGAATCCAACGGCACGCCGATGTTTTCCAGCGCGGCGCTGTCGCAAATCATCCGCTACTACGGCCACGCCATGCAGGGGATGATGGGCAATTACCTGGAAAAGAATATCCAGGCTTTCATCGACATCCAGAACAAGCTGGCGGAAAATTCCAAGGGCCTGTATGAAGGCAAGCCTTTCAGCCCGGAGATGTGGACCCAGTTCATGAACGTCCAGGGGCCGATGATGCAGGGCATGATGAGCAACTACATCGAGCAAAGCAAGGGCCTGTTCATCCAGATGCAGGAGCAGATGCAGAACCAGACCAAGAACATGTTCGGCACCTTCCCATTTGCTCCGCCGCCGCCTGCGGAAAAGACCAAAAAATAATCGAACTAATGGGCTCTTAAAACCGTAGCCTCAACTGCGCTGACTGGGTCAAGCTGTGGTCGACGAATTGTTGTACTGCTGCAGCTGTACGAACGTACAGCGAGCATCGCAGACCGGAGCTTGAGCCGCGCAGTAGGTTTTTAGAGTTCATGACAGGTAACCATGGTGGTGGAAGGGGTACAATAGCGTCTTTGCTTAGCCCCCATCTTCCGTCATGTCCAATGTTATTTCCGCGGCGCCAGCTGCACTAGTCCCAGCCCCTAAAGTCGGTTTCGTCTCCCTTGGTTGCCCTAAGGCACTGGTCGACTCCGAGCAGATCCTGACCCAGCTGCGTGCGGAAGGTTATGAAACTGCCAAGTCTTATGAAGGCGCTGACCTCGTCATCGTCAACACCTGCGGCTTTATCGACGCCGCCGTGCAAGAGTCGCTGGACGCCATCGGCGAAGCGCTGAGCGAAAACGGCAAGGTCATCGTCACCGGCTGCCTGGGCGCCAAGAAAGACGCCGACGGCGACGACATCATCCAGAAAATCCACCCGAAAGTGCTGGAAGTGACCGGCCCGCATGCCGTCGGCGAAGTCATGTTCGCGGTCCACAAGCATCTGCCGAAGCCGCATGCGCCTTTCCTCGACCTGCTGCCGCCGCAAGGCATCAAGCTCACGCCCAAGCATTTCGCCTACCTGAAGATCTCGGAAGGCTGTAACCATCGTTGCAGTTTCTGCATCATCCCCTCGATGCGTGGCGACCTGGTGTCGCGCCCGATCGCCGACATCATGATGGAAGCAGAGAACCTGTTCAAGGCCGGCGTCAAGGAACTGCTGGTGATTTCGCAAGACACCAGCGCCTATGGCGTCGACGTCAAGTTCCGCATGGGTTTCTGGAACGGCAAGCCGGTAAAGACCCACATGACGCAGCTGGTGACGGCATTGGGCGAGATCGCTGCCCAGTATGGCGCCTGGGTCCGCCTGCACTACGTTTATCCGTATCCGCACGTCGACCAGATCATCCCGCTGATGGCGGAAGGCAAGATCCTGCCATACCTGGACGTGCCGCTGCAGCACGCCCATCCGGACGTCTTGAAGCGCATGAAGCGCCCAGCCAGCGGCGAAAAGAATATCGAACGCATCCAGGCTTGGCGCGCCATGTGTCCGGACCTGACCATCCGCTCCACCTTTATCGCCGGCTTCCCGGGCGAGACCGAAGCCGAATTCGAATACCTGCTGGACTTCCTCAAGGAAGCTGAAATCGATCGCCTCGGCTGCTTTGCCTACTCGCCGGTGGAAGGCGCGACTGCCAACGCCCTGGATAATCCGGTGCCGGAAGAATTGCGCGAAGAGCGCCGCGGCCGCGTCATGCAGTTGCAGGAAGAAATTTCCAAGAAGCGCCTGCAAGCCAAGGTCGGCAAGACCATGCGTGTGCTGATCGACTCGGTCGACCGCAGCGGCGGCGTCGGCCGTTCCAGCGCCGATGCGCCGGAAATCGACGGCGTGGTGTACGTCAAGCCGCCGTACGAACCGCACAAAAAACTGGTAGTCGGCGAGTTTGTCGATGTCACCATCACCGCTTCAGACGCGCACGATTTGTGGGCCGCTGCATGATGGCAGGGAAGTTCGTTGTAGCACTGGCGTTGTCCCTGGACCTGGCTTCGGGCGCGGCGCTGGCGCAGAGCGATGCCGGCGCGCCGGCGGTTGCGGCAGCGGCGGCAGCGAACCTGTTCGCCAAGCCGCTGACCTTGCGCGGCACACTGGGCGATGCCAAGATCGAAATGCATCTGCAATTGAAGCCGGATCCTACCGAAGGCATCCAGGGCACCTATGTGGTGGCCGGGCAGAACGGCAAGATCCTGCTGGCCGGCGAATCCGAAAATACCGATGTCATCATGGAAGAGTCAATCAACGGCAAGGATGTCTCCGGCGAGTGGGCTGGCACCCTGGTCGGCGACACTTTCCGCGGCACCTGGTCGACCACCGACGATGCGGTCACCAAGCCGTTCGTGCTGGTGGTGCAGCAGCCGGCGCAGACTGCGCGCACCGGCAAATAATCCAGGCAGTTGATTTTACAGAATTTCGTTTTACAGAATTTCGTTTTAAAGAAATTCGCTTTCAAGAAATTCCTCTTCAAGAAATTCTTCCAAGGCATATGGCAAAAAAGAATTTTCAAACCGCGCTGATCCACAGCGAATACCAGGCGCCGGCAGGCTTTGACGCCTTCCCGGTCGGCATCCACCATGCTTCCACGGTGCTGTTCAAGAACGTCGCCGCGATGCGCGCCCGCAACTGGCAGGAAAAGAACGGCTATACCTACGGCTTGCACGGGACGCCGACTTCCTTCACGCTGGAAGCGCGCCTGGCGGAAATCGAAGGCGGCCGCCATTGCCTGCTGGCTCCCAGCGGCCTGGCGGCGATCACCATGATCGACCTGGCCCTGCTGAAGAGCGGCGACGATGTGCTGCTGCCGGATAATGTGTACAACCCGAATCGTGACCTCGGCAACTGGCTGGCACGCGATTTCGGCATCAGCGCGCGCTATTACGATCCCTTGATCGGCGCCGGCATCGCCGCCCTGATCCAGCCGAACACCCGCCTGATCTGGACCGAGGCGCCGGGTTCGGTGTCGATGGAAATGCCGGATATTCCAGCCATCTGCCAGGCTGCCCACGCAAAAAACGTACTGGTAGCGATCGACAACACTTGGTCGGCCGGCTTGGCCTTGCGCGCTTTCGACCTCGGCGCCGATATTGTCATGCAAGCCCTCACCAAATACCAGTCGGGCGGCTCGGACGTACTGATGGGGGCGGTGATCACGCGCGACGATGCCCTGAACCAGCGCCTCCAGAGCGCCCACATGCGCCTGGGCCTGGGCGTCGGCATGGACGACGTCTACCTGGTGCTGCGCAGCCTGCCGACCATGCAGATGCGCTTCGCAGCGCATGACGCCGCGGCGCGCCAGATTGCCGCCTGGCTCAAGCAGCGCCCTGAGATCAGCCTGGTGCTGCATCCGGCCTTCCCGGATTGTCCCGGACATGAAATCTGGCAGCGCGATTGCAGCGGCGCCGCCGGCTTGTTCTCGGTGGTGTTCGACGAGCGCTACAGCGAAGAGCAGACCGACCGTTTCGTCGACAGCCTGCAGCTGTTCAAGATCGGCTACAGCTGGGGCGGCGCCAACAGTCTGTGCGTGCCTTACCGGATCCAGGGCATGCGCCAGAACTGGCAAGGCAAGGGCATCCTGGTGCGCTTCAATATCGGGCTGGAAGATGTGCAGGATCTGATTGCGGATATCGAACAAGCCTTGGCGGTCATGTAAGAACGGATAGCCGGCCTGGCGCCGGCATGATGGCGATGTAAAAAAAAGCCGGCACCTGTTGCCGGCTTTTTCGTGGGCGCCTGCGTCAGCTTTTCTCCAGCAGATAAAAGCCAAATCCGAGCGTTGAGCAGCCCGCTGCGAGGTAGCTGTCATGCCAACGCCGGGCTCTGTCGCGGAACGCCGGCGCGTCTGGATCTTGCGGATGAGATGCTGCATATTGCATTACTGCCTGGCAGTACATGTGCTCGTACCAGTCCCATTCCCCATCGCTGCTTGCCATCGCCAGGTGCAACTTGAAACCCTGCGCAAGCGCACGCGCAATGTTTTCTGCGTGGCTGCTCAGCTCGTCTTCCGTGGCGCCGAGCGTCATCAGATACTCATTCGACGGCGGCTGTTTCCAATAGCCTTCGCCCACCAGCAGCACGCCGCCGGGTTTCAGCCATTGACGGTAGAGTGCCAGACTGGGTTCGAATCCCCCTAGTGCATGGGTGGAGCCCACGCACAGAATTGCATCGTAGCCGTCGGCCGGCAGCGGATGTTGTTCAAGCTGGCTGGCGATCAACGTCAGCCGGCCATCGCCCGGGTTGCTGGCAGCCCAGGCGTTGGCGGCTTCAGCCAGGAAAGCCGGATTGATGTCGACGCCAACGCCGCGCACCGGCTGTGACGCCAGCAAATCGCGCAGCAGCGCAGCTTTGCCGCAGCCTGCATCCAGCACCAAAGCGCCGGCCTGCAGCTGCAGCGCGGCCAGCAGGCTGGCGGCAGTCTCTGAAGAAAGCGGGCTGCAGTAATGATGGCCGCTATGGGCGATGGTGGTGTATTTGAAGGGATCTTGTGTAGAAACAGAAGTGGCCATGGTGGCGCGTTCCTTTAAAGTGGTTGATGTTTTTTTCACTCTTAAAAGAAACGCAAGCTTTCATACCCAGCCTCCAGTCTGTCATGTCCGGCAATGGCGGACAGTGGTTTGCGGCCTATGCCGCAGCTCATGTTATCGCTGCAGCGGCGTTCAGGTCAATTTTTGCAGCATATAGACAGCAGTATGCTGGCTGCCTGCAACTTGATAGCTGTCGAGGTTTTCCTTGGCCGGCGAGTGCCTGACTTCGACCGCGTTATAGCCAAGGCTGCCCCAGAATGCCTGCGATTGCTGCGCCGATACCAAGGCGCTCCAGCCAAGGTTGGCTGCGCGCGCATGGCCGAGCGCAGCCGCCACCAGCAGGTTGGCCGCGCGCTGGCCGCGGGCGCCGGGAGCGACCGCCAGGTCGTGCAGGTACAGGCAATCCGGCGCCGAGGCCAGCTTGAATGGTGAGCCGAGCGGGGTGATTGCATCCTTGTTCGACGGGTAGCTGAACAGATAAGCGGCGGCGCTATCCGGTGCCGGCGCCCAGATCCAGCAAGTGGCCGGGGTCAGCGCCAGGCGGGCGCGGAAAACTTCTTCGGATTCCAGCATCGCAGGCGGATAGCATTCAGCCTGGATCCGCATGACGGCTGGGATATCGCTCGCCAGCATGGCCCGGACCACGGGCGCTATGAGATTGTTGCGCATGGATTGAAACACACCACTAGCGGATGGATGATGCTGCCGCTGCCCGCGGCGGCAGGCAGCGTTGCGGGAAAATCAGGCAGGCATGGCCTTGTTGTCATTCAGGTCGACCAGGCCCTTGATCAGACGGTAGGCCTTCCACAGCCAGGCCAGGCCCCACACCACGAACGCCAGCGGAATCCCGATCACCGTCAGGAACAAGGCGCCGCCGACGAACATCCATAGCAGATACCACCAGAACGAGCGGATCTGCCAGTTGTGATGGCTATACACAAACGTGTCCGCCGCATCCTGGCGTTTGACATAGTTGATGATCAGGGGGATCCAGGACAGCGCTCCGAGCGAGAACAGCAGGCTGGCGGCGTGAGCAAAATAGAGCCACCAGGCAAGATTCTTCTCGGAGTGCAGCTTGCTATCGAAAACCAGTTCGTTGGCCATGTTTTTCCTTCAAGATTAGGGATAACGTCACCGTAGGCGCTGCTTCCTGCAGGAAACTCACGCCAATATAGGCAAGATGCCATCCAAACCGACAAAATTCAAGGCCACGCTGGCTTTTTCTCGCACCACGGGCTTGGCGCGGAAGGCTACCGAGAGGCCGGCGACGCCCATCATGCTGAGGTCGTTGGCGCCGTCGCCCATGACGATGGCCTGGCTGGTGGCGATATTCAGCTCAGCGCAGACGCGCTCGACCGTGTTTTTCTTTTCCTCGGCGTTGACGATGGCGCCAACCACCTTGCCGGTCAGCTTGCCGTCGACGATTTCCAGCACATTGGAATGGGCGTAATCGAGGCCGAGCGTGTCTTTCATGCGATCGGTGAAAAAGGTGAAGCCGCCCGACACCAGCAAAGTCTTGATGCCGGCAGCCTTGACCGCCGCCAACATGCTTTGCGCGCCCGGCGACAGCTTCAGCCGTTCATCGTAGACCCGTTGCAGGGCCGAGGCTTCCAGGCCCTTGAGCAAGGCCACGCGCCGCGTCAGGCTCTCGTCGAATTCCAGCTCGCCGCGCATGGCGGCTTCGGTAATCGCCGCGACTTGCGGCTTCAAGCCTTGCATGTCGGCGATCTCATCGATGCACTCGATGGTGATCAGGGTCGAATCCATGTCCATCGCCAACAGCTTAAAGTCACCCAGTTGCGGCGTCGCCGGCAGCCAGGCGCAATCGATGCGGGCGCCGAAGCAGGCGGCATCGATCAGAGCCTTCAGGCTGGCGGAATAGGCGACGTCGGCGCAACGCCATGCATGGCGGCCGCCGCTGCTGATGTCTTCCGCGGTAGCGTCGGCCAGGCTGGCGATGCGGGCTATGGCGCTGTGGTCTGCGTCCAGGCTTTGCAAGATAAGATTCATGGTTCGGTGTGGCTTTACTCAAATATAAATGATCGGGCAGGCAGTTTCATCCTGCCAGGGCTTTGATGGTGGCTTTGACCTGGGTCAGGCGCGCCGCCAGGTCCGGCATGTTGACGGTAATCCGCAGCTTGTCCTGGCCGTTGAGCTTGATATGGCGGTTTTTCTGGATCAGCTCGATGATGCGCATGGCGTCGATCGGCGGATTCGGCAAGAACTGCAGCAAGGCCGAATCGGTATGGGCGTCGATCTTGACGATGCCGATGGACTTGGCGGAAATCCGCAGCCGGTGCGTCTCGATCAGCGCCTTGGCCGGATCCGGCAGCTTGCCGAAGCGGTCGATCAATTCTTCCTGCAGGTCGTCGATCTTGTCTTGCGCATTGCAGTTGGCCAGCCGTTTGTAGATCGATAGCCGCTCGTGGACATCGCCGCAGTAATCGTTGGGCAGCAGGGCCGGCACATGCAGGTTGATTTCCGTGGTGGTTGATAACGGCGCCGCCAGGTCCGGCTCCTGGCCGTTCTTCAGCGCCCGCACCGCTTCATTGAGCATGTCGGAATACAGCTGGAAGCCGATCTCGTGCATTTCGCCGGACTGGTTATCGCCCAGCACCTCGCCGGCGCCGCGGATTTCCAGGTCGTGCATAGCCAGGTAGAAGCCGCTGCCGAGTTCTTCCATTTGCTGGATCGCATCCAGCCGGCGCTGCGCCAGCTTGGTCAGGCCCTGCACGTCGTGCACCAGCAGGTAGGCGTAGGCCTGGTGATGCGAACGGCCGACGCGGCCGCGCAGCTGGTGCAGCTGGGCCAGGCCGAACTTGTCGGCGCGGTGCATGATGATGGTGTTGGCAGTCGGCACGTCGATGCCGGTTTCGATGATGGTGGTGCACAGCAGGATGTTGAAGCGCTGGGCGACGAAGTCGCGCATCACCTTTTCCAGGTCGCGCTCATGCATCTGGCCGTGGGCAACGGCGATGCGCGCTTCCGGCAGCAAGGCTTCCAGCATGGCTTTGCGGTTCTGGATGGTTTCCACTTCATTGTGCAGGAAGTACACCTGGCCGCCGCGTTTCAGTTCGCGCAGGCAGGCTTCGCGGATGGTCGATTCGCCTTCGCTGCGGACGAAGGTCTTGATTGCCAGGCGCTTTTGCGGCGCGGTGGCGATGATGGAGAATTCGCGCAAGCCTTCCAGCGCCATGCCCAGGGTGCGCGGGATCGGCGTGGCGGTCAGCGTCAGCACGTCGACTTCGGCGCGCAGCGCCTTCAGCGCTTCTTTCTGGCGTACGCCGAAACGATGTTCCTCGTCGATGATCACCAGCCCCAGCCGAGAAAACTTGATATCGTCCGACAGCAGCTTGTGGGTGCCGATCACGATGTCCAAGGTGCCGTCGGCCATGCCCTTGATCGCTTGCGTAATTTCCTTGCCGGAGCGGAAGCGCGACAGTTCGGCGATCTTTACCGGCCAGTCGGCAAAGCGGTCGGCGAAAGTCTGCGCGTGTTGCTCCGCCAGCAGGGTGGTCGGGGCCAGGATTGCGACCTGCTTGCCGCCCAGCACCGCGACAAAGGCAGCGCGCAAGGCGACTTCGGTCTTGCCGAAGCCGACATCGCCGCAGATCAACCGGTCCATCGGTTTGCCGCTGGTCATGTCCTTGATCACGGCATTGATGGCGGCGGCCTGGTCGGCGGTTTCTTCAAACCCGAAGCTTTCCGAGAAGGCTTCGTAGTCATGCGCCGAATATTCGAAAGCGTGGCCCTGGCGCAGCGCGCGGCGGGCATACAGGTTGAGCAGTTCGGCCGCGGTATCGCGCACTTGCTGGGCGGCGCGGCGCTTGGCCTTTTCCCACTGGCCGGAGCCGAGCGCATGCAGCGGCGCATCTTCCGGCGAGGCGCCGGAGTAGCGCGAAATCACATGCAGCTGCGAAACCGGCACGTACAGCTTGGTGTCCTTGGCGTATTCCAGGTGCAGGAACTCGGTCTCGCCTTCGCCCAGGTCCATGCTGAGCAGGCCCATGTAGCGGCCGATGCCGTGGTTGATATGCACCACCGGGTCGCCGATCTTCAGTTCGGACAGGTCGCGCACCATCGATTCGACCTGGGTCGCGCCTTCCTGCTTCTTCTTGCCTATCCTGCGGCCGGAACCGGCATACAGCTCGGTTTCGGTGATGAAGCTCAGTTGCTGCAGCTCGAAACCGGCGTGCAGTGGCGCCACGCCCAGCATCAGTTTCTGCGTCGACGTGATGAAATCGGCATAGCCGTCGCACAAGGCCAGCGGCAGGCCGTATTCATTGAAATACTGCTGCAGGGTTTCGCGGCGGCCGTTGGTTTCGGCGCAGATCATGACCCGGCTGCCGCTCTGCAGCAGATAGGCGCGCAGGTTGGTCAGCGGATCGTCGATGCGGCGGTTCACCGCGATATTCGGAATCGGCGCCGACAGGTCGGAAGCGGCGTCGCTGTGCTGGATCACCCAGCGTCCGAAGGGTTTGGCCAGGGCGAAGAAATTTTCAGCGGTCAGGAACAGCGCTTCCGGCGCCAGCAAAGGCCGCTCGCGGTCCGACTTCAGGAATTTGTAGCGCGACTGGGTATCGCCCCAGAAGCGCTGGATGGCGCCGTCGATGTCGCCCACCAGGGCGAAAGTGGCGTCCGCCGGCAGGTAGTCGAACAGGGTGGCGGTTTGTTCGAAGAATAGCGGCAAGTAGTACTCGATGCCAGCCGAGGCGATGCCGTTGCCGATGTCCTTGTAGATCGCAGAACGCGAGGGATCGCCCTCGAACACTTCGCGCCAGCGGCTGCGGAAGGCCGAGCGGGCCGCTTCGTCCATGGGGAATTCGCGGCCCGGCAGCAGGCGCACTTCTTTCACCGGATAGAGCGAGCGCTGGGTGTCGGCGTCAAACGTGCGGATGGTTTCGATGGCGTCGCCGAACAGATCGAGCCGGTAGGGCAAGACCGAACCCATCGGGAAAATATCGATCAGGCCGCCGCGCACCGAGTATTCGCCGGGCGACATGACCTGGTTGACGTGGCTGTAGCCGGCCAGCGTCAGCTGCGTCTTGAGCCGCGCTTCGTCGAGCGTCTCGCCTTGCTTGAAAAAGAAAGTGTAGCCGGCCAGGAAAGAGGGCGGCGCCATCCGCACCAGCGCCGTGGTGGCTGGCACCAGCAAGACATCGCACTGGCCGCTCTGCACCTCATACAGCGTGGCGAGGCGCTCCGAGACCAGGTCCTGGTGCGGCGAAAAGGCATCGTAGGGCAGGGTTTCCCAGTCCGGCAGCAAATGGCAGCGCAAGCCGTTGGATTGTTCGTTGCTGGCCTGGAACCACGGAATTTCCGTGCGCAGGCGCTGGCCGTCGCTGGCGTTCGCCACGATCACCACCAGCATCTGCTGCTGCGGCTTGAGCGCCAACGCGGCCTGCGCCAGGGCATAGG
This sequence comes from Collimonas pratensis, assembly GCF_001584185.1. Taxonomy (GTDB): domain Bacteria; phylum Pseudomonadota; class Gammaproteobacteria; order Burkholderiales; family Burkholderiaceae_D; genus Collimonas; species Collimonas pratensis. The sequence goes on from NZ_CP013234.1 coordinate 2,374,531, forward strand.
CATCGGCCGAACCATGCAAGGCCGGCAAGGCAAAACGCGTGGCCGGCTTGGGCAGCAATTTTTCTAGATCAAGGGACATTAGAGCCTGTTAACATGAAACGTAAGGCAAGCGACGGTGCAATCGATGGGATGCGCAGGGCTTGCCGGTGGTCTTGCATGGTCAAAAAAAGCCACAATACGCCTGATTTGACAGTTAAAATTCAGAGCCGCATTATAAACCACGGGCTTGAATGCCGAATCCGGCGACGGATTGCCGGGCAGGCAGCGGTTTTTCGCTATTTGTGTAAATTATTCATGACATTTCTTCAGCAACTGCAGCGAGGCCATTGCGCATGAGTCCATCCCGCCATTTTGCCCTGATTCCGGCGGCCGGCGTTGGCGCCCGGCTGGGAGCGGCGATTCCTAAACAATATATGCCTTTGGCCGGCCAGCCGATGCTGATGCATGTCCTGAGGACATTTGCCGCCGCCAGCGAGATCAGTCACGTATTCGTGGTGGTCAGCCCTGACGATGGCTATATCGCCGATCTGATGGCGGCCGCGCCGCATTTGCAGGGGCGGGTGACGGTGCTGTACCACGGCGGCGCAAGCCGCCAGGCCTCGGTGCTGAACGGCTTGCAGGCCATCAAGGAGCAGGTCGACGAGGACGACTGGATGTTGGTGCACGACGCCGCCCGGCCCGGCTTGACCCAGGATTTGATTGCGCAGCTGATCGCCGCCTTGAAAGACGACCGGGTAGGCGGCTTACTGGCGCTGCCGGTGGTCGATACGCTCAAGCGCGGCGACCAGAATGCGCGCGTGGCGCAAACGGTCGAGCGCAGCGGCTTGTGGGCGGCGCAAACGCCGCAGATGTTCCGCCACGGCTTGCTGACGCGCGCCCTGATGCTGGCCGAGGCGGTGACCGACGAGGCCGGCGCGGTCGAGCTGCTGGGCTTGCAGCCGCGCCTGGTCGAGGGTAGTCCGCGCAATTTCAAGGTGACGCTGCCGCACGACGTCGCCTTGGCAGAAATGTTTTTAAAGGAACAGGTATGAGGGAGCAGACATGAATCAGCAGTTCCGCATTGGTCAGGGTTATGATTGCCACGCTTTGCAAGTGGGCCGGCCATTGATTATCGGCGGCGTCACGATTCCGCATAAAACCGGCTTGCTGGGCCATTCGGATGCCGACGTCCTGCTGCATGCGATTATCGACGCGCTGTTCGGCGCAGCCGCATTGGGCGATATCGGCCGTCATTTTTCCGATACCGATGCGCAGTTTGCCGGCGCCGATTCGCGCAAGCTGCTGCGGGAAGCCGTGCGCCTGATAGGCGAAGCCGGCTATGTAGTCGGAAACATCGATTCGACCATCATCGCCCAGGCGCCGAAAATGGCGCCGCATATCCCGCAGATGGTGGCGCACATTGCTGCCGATTGCGGCATCGCCGTCGGCCAGGTCAACGTCAAGGCCAAGACCAACGAGAAGCTGGGCTACCTGGGACGGGAAGAGGGCATCGCAGCGGAGGCCGTGGCCCTGTTGTTCGCACGCTGATCGGGATGTAGGGTGGGCATGCAATGCCCACGCGTGACCGTGATAGCCGGAGCACAGGCATGCCCGAAGTCGAAGCAGGTTTGCAGATAGTGCGAATTCACGCGTGGGCACAGAGTGCCCACCCTACAATCAGCTCAGCTGCAGTTCGATCTGGCTCGACAGACCGCCGCCTTCGCGGTTGCTGACGCGCAGCTTGCCGCCATGCTGTTTGACGATGCGGCTGACGATCGCCAGCCCCAGGCCTGAGCCGTTGGCCTGGCCGCGGGCAACGTCGAGGCGGGTGAACGGCCGCAGCAAGCGGTCTATCTCACCTTCGGGAATACCCGGGCCGTGGTCGGCCAGGGTCACCAGCGCCCGGTCCTGGCGCGCCTGGACGCTGATATCGATATCAACGCAATCGGCGCCATCCTGCTTGCCGTAACGGCGGGAATTTTCGATAACGTTGTTGAGTACCCGGCGCAGTTCGGTTTCGTTGCCGGAGACGTAGATATCCGGCGCGATCTGGGCTTGAATCCGGATATCGGCCTGGCGTTCCGCGGTTTGCACCACGTTCTCGATCAGTTCGCTCAGGTTGATTTTCTCGAAACTGCTGGTATCAGTCGGCTTGGCGTAGTGCAGGAACTGGCCGATGATGCCATCCATCTGCGCCAGGTCGGATTGCATGCCGCTGCGGGCGTCGTCCGTCAGATTCGCCATTTCGACTTCCAGCAGCATGCGCGCCAGCGGCGTGCGCAGGTCGTGCGAGATGCCGGCCAGGATGATGGCGCGGTCCGATTCGATGCGCTGCAGGTCGCTGACCATCTGGTTGAAGCTGCGGTTGGCTTCTTCGATCTCGGTCGGTCCGGTTTCCGGAAGCGGTTCCGGCTGCAAGCCCTTGGCCACGGCCCGCGTCGCCGCCGTCAAGCGCGACAGCGGCTGGTTGATCAGGGTGGAAATGAACATCGCCCCCAGCAGCGACAGGATCAGCGCCACGCTGGCCCATTGCAGCCATTGCACGCCGGAGCCGCGCTCGACCCGTTCGCGGTCCAGCACCAGCCAGTATTCATCGCCGTCGATTTTGAAGCTGACCCAGAAGCCGCCGATCTCGTTGACCTTGGAAGAAAAACGGGTCTGGTTGCCGAGCTTCGACCGCACTTCCTTTTCCAGGTCCGGCATGATGGCATCGTCAACCGGCGGATCGATCTGGTCGGTGTCTTCTAGCGGATAGATGCGGATGCCTTCGTTGCTGGCGAGATCGAACAACAGCTCGCGCCGCAAATCGGGGGCGGAGTGGGTGAGGGCGGCGCGGGTGATTGTGACGATCGAAATGATCTGCGCCGCCAGCGCTTGCGCTCGCGGGCCTCGCTCGACGATACGGAAACTGGCGACCCAGGCCACCATGCTGACCGTGATCAGGAAGGCCAGCATGAAAAAGGTCCGCCATAGCAGACCGCTTTTCAGCCAAGCCAGGCGGTTAGTGCCTACCATGCGGCCACGCGATGCAATTTTCTTGGGAGAGCCATACTGCGCAAACAGGCATCAACGCGGCTGGCCTTCCGGAATGAACACGTAGCCCAGTCCCCATACCGTTTGAATGTAGAGCGGGCTGGCCGGATCCGGTTCGATCAGCTTGCGCAGGCGCGAGATTTGCACATCCAGGCTGCGGTCGAAGACTTCATATTCGCGGCCGCGCGCCAGTTCCATCAGTTTTTCGCGCGACAGCGGTTGCCGCGCATGGCGTGCAAACACCTTGAGCACGGAGAATTCGCCGGTGGTCAGGGGAATCGATTCGCCGTTCTTTTTCAGGGTACGGGTGCCGAGGTCCAGGATGAACTCGCCGAATTCGAAGGACTGCGGCGTTTCCGACGGTGCGCCCGGCAATTCGTCCGGTCCCTTGCGGCGCAGTACGGCGCCGATGCGGGCCACCAGTTCGCGCGGGTTGAACGGCTTCGGCAGGTAATCGTCCGCGCCCATTTCCAGGCCGACGATGCGGTCCACGTCCTCGCCTTTGGCGGTCAGCATGATGATCGGCGTCTGGTCGCCGGCGCCGCGCAAACGGCGGCAGATGGCCAGGCCGTCTTCGCCTGGCAGCATCAGGTCGAGCACCAGCAGGTCGTAGCGTTCGCGTATCCACAACTTGTTCATGGCTTGCGCGTTTTCCGCGGTGACCACCTGGAAGCCTTGCTCCGTCAGATAGCGTCGCAGCAGATCGCGCAAGCGAATGTCGTCGTCGACCACCAGAATTTTATGCTGGTGGGCCGTAGATGTTTGTGTTGGGGTGTTGATCGTATTCATGGTCATATGGTAACTTCAGAGTGCGCATCAAAAATACAGTTAAGACCCATGGATTACAAAGTGTTACAAACTTTACCAAAAACGTCTTATGGCGATTAGGTGAGGAGCTTACACTTAATTCGTGACGATTAATCTTAACCGTTATCCTGAACACACAGCAAAGAAGTCCATATGATGATGAAGTTTCGGAAAATCAGTGTTTGTTTATTGTTGCTGTCGGCAATAATGAGCGCCTCTGCACGTTCCGACCGAGGACCTGAGGAACGTGGCGAACGCCGTATGCCGCCATCTCAGTATGAACCACGCCGCGGTCCAGCGCCAGATGAACAGTGGCAAGGACGCGAGCGCAACGCCGAACAGAACGAAGGCAATGCGCGCAACCGCATGTCGGCGGATGAACGACGCGCCTTGCGCCAACAGATCGACCGCGCAGGCCGCGATATCTATCCGCAGCGGCGTTGATCTCGACAAGATGTACATGCGCTGCTTGCGCGACAAAAAACCGGTGCTGAAAGTCGCCGGTTTTTTTATTGGCAGTCGCTTTGTGGATGGCCCCATCGCGCGTTGGTATGAAGTCGTTGCAGGCGCAAGTTCACAAGCGATATGTTCCCATGAGGAAACTATTTATGCAAGTAGTAGCAGGGGCTGATGCACGATTGAGCAGCTGTATCGGTCTTCTGCTTGCGCGACAGACACTTTGGGAGTGACAATCCGACCGGGTATTTATGCGTTGGCTGCCATTTTTGATCATTCCTTATGAAAATCAAGCACGTTTTTTTAGCTTTCAGTCTTTATTCCTCACTGCTCCCCGCCTACCCTAAAGATTATTTCCGCTATCCGTCCTTGCATGCCGAGACCGTCGTTTTTACATCGCAGGGCGACGTCTGGTCGGCATCGCTGGACGGCGGCAAAGCTACGCGGCTGACGACGCATCTGAATGGCGATGCGCATGCCAGCTTGTCACCCGACGGAAAATGGGTTGCTTATGCGGCGTCCTATGAAGGACCGTCCGACCTATTCGTGATGCCGGTTAGCGGCGGCGCACCCAGGCGCATCACGTTTGATGGCGCCAATGCCATGCCGTTGGGATGGACGGCGCAGGGAGAGGTGCTGTACCGGACTCAGAATGAAACCGGCCCGGCGTCGCAAAGCGTGGTCGCGGCAGTCGACCCCGATAGCCTGAAAAAACATGTATTTCCTTTAGCAGACGCCACTGAAGCAACTGTCGACGACAGCGGAAAATCGCTATATTTCACACGCCTGGGACTGGTCGCCACCGGCGACAACGCCAAACAATACAAGGGCGGCGCTGCGGCGCAACTCTGGCGTTATGACATGGACCAGCCGGGCGAAGCAGTCAAGCTGTCTGGCAGCTTTTCCGGCTCCGACAGACAGCCGATGTGGTGGAATGGGCGTTTGTATTTCATCAGCAACCGCGACGGTAACGACAATCTGTGGTCCATGCAGCGCGACGGCAGCGATGTGAAGCAGCTCACAGCGCATAAGGAATGGGCTGTGCGTAATGCAGCACTAGACGTAGGCAAGATCGTCTATCAAATGGGTGCGGACTTGCATGTATACGCCATTGCCGACGGCAACGACAAGACCTTGAGCCTTGAGCTGGTATCGGATCACGAAGCAGGGCTTGAACGCCTGCTGCGCAAGCCGCTCACCTATATGAGCAGCAGCAATTTCTCTCCTGACGGCCGCCAGATTGCGATCACGGCGCGCGGCCACATCGTGCTGGCCAGCGTAGGGGCAATCCGGCGGGTCGATATCGCGGCGCCCGACAACAGCCGCGCATCGGAAGCGTTTGTTTCCTACGATGGCAAATGGGTATATGCCATCTGCGATGCCAGCGGCGAACAGGAAATCTGGCGCTTTGCCGCCGACGGCAGCGGCAGCGGTCAGCAATTGACGCAAGATGGCCATATGCAGCGCGTCTCCATGAAGGAATCGCCGGACGGCAAATGGATCGCGCATTGGAACAAGAGCGGCGATCTAGCGCTGCTTAACCTGGCCAGCCGCAAGAACGACATCATCGATCACAGCGAAAGCGCGGATTTCAGCGACGTTGTCTGGTCGCCGGACAGCCGCACGCTTGCCTCAGTGCGACCGGGGACCGCGCATCAATTGAACCAGATTGCTTTGTATGACGTGAATGCGCGCCAGATGCACAGCTTGACCAGCGACAAATACGAATCGCGCTCGCCGGCCTTTTCAGCCGACGGTCACTGGCTTTACTTTCTTTCCGACCGCAATTTCGAGCCGATTGACGGCGCGCCTTGGGGCGACCGCAACATGGGGCCGTATTTTGACCGCCGCACGCGCGTCTATGCTTATGCTTTGCAGGCCGGCCTGCGCTTTCCGTTTCAAGCAAAAGACGAGCTGGAAAACGCCAAGAAGAATCCAGATGAAAAGGACGGCGATGACAACAAGCAGGATGACAGTGAGCGCAATAAATCGAAAAAAGACATCGCGGCTGATGCCAAGACCAACAGCAAATCGGCAAAATCCTTGCCTTTGATCAGCTGGCAAGGGTTGCAAGAACGCTTGTTTGAAGTCCCGCTGGGTGCCGGCAATTACGGTGCTTTGCAAGTCAGCGACAGCCGTCTCTACTACCTGGAGCGCGCGCGTGGCGAGAATGTCAAAGCGGAGCTCAAGAGCATCGCTATCGACAACAAGGAATTGAAACCGGAACTCTTCGCCGGTGAATTGCAAGAGTACGCGCTTTCCGGCGACAGGAAAAAGATCTACTTCCGGAAATTCAAGGAAAAAGACAGCGGAGACATGTTCATTGTCGATGCCGCAAAAAATGCCCCCTCCGACACCTCCAAGTCGCTGGTGCGGATTGCCGACTGGTCTATCGTCCTGCATCCGAAAGAAGAATGGCAGCAGATTTTTCAGGATGCATGGCGCATGCACCGCGACTACCTGTTCGACGCCAAGATGCGTGGGGCCGACTGGCCCGCCGTCAAGAGCAAGTACGCAAGCTTGCTGGAGCGCGTCGGCGACCGCGCGGAACTGAACGATGTGATCGGCATGATGGTCAGCGAGGTATCCACCATGCACTCGCAAATTGTTCCCGGCGATCTGCGCCGCGCCACCGACGGTAATACTCCGGCATTCCTGGGCGCCGTCCTGGAGCGCACTGCCGACGGCGCCCGCGTCAAGCACATTTACCGTAGCGAAGTTGAATTGCCGGATCAACGCTCGCCGCTGGCGGCGCCTGGCGTTGATGTCAGGGACGACGATGTGATCGTTGCCGTCAACGGCAAATCCGTTGCCAAGGCACGCGATATTGCAGACCTGCTGCGCAACCTGGCCGGCCAGCAGACCTTGTTGAAGATTAAACGTGGCGGAAGCGAGAAATCCGCCGTGGTCATCCCGGTGGCGCGGGAGCGCCAAGTCAGCTTGCGCTACGGCGACTGGGAGTTGGCGCGCCGCAAGCAAGTTGAGCGCGTCGGCCAGTCGCGCATCGGTTACCTGCATTTGCGGGCGATGACCGGCAACGATATCGCGACGTTTGCGCGGGAATTCTATGCCAACTACGACCGCGAGGGCCTGATCATCGATGTCCGCCGCAATCAAGGCGGCAATATCGACAGCTGGATACTGGAAAAACTGCTGCGCCGTACCTGGTCGTTCTGGGTTCCGCGCGACGGCAAGCCCTACACCAACATGCCGCAAACTTTCCGCGGGCATCTAGTCGTGCTGGCTGATGAGCTCACCTATTCAGACGGCGAGAGTTTTACGGCCGGCATCAAGGCGCTGGGAATCGGCACCGTGATCGGCAAGCGCACAGCGGGCGCCGGTGTCTGGCTATCGGATGGCAACAGCCTGGTAGATAAGGGCAGGGCGCGCGCCGCGGAATTCGGTGTTTTTTCGGTCAAGAGCGGCGAGTGGATGATCGAGGGCGCCGGCGTCAGTCCGGATGTCGAGGTCGACAATTTGCCGCACGCCAGTTTTGACGGCGAAGACGCGCAATTGGACGCAGCGTTAAAGCTGCTCTCGGAAAAGCTCAAGGAGCAGCCTGTGCCGAAGTTGCAACCTACCCACGTCACGCCAGCCGGGGATGAGCGCAAGCCATTTTAGGCTGGCAGGGGGCTCTGGCGAGAACAGCTTGCCAGAGCAATGCTCGCACTGCGGCACAGGTACTTGCGGATAGGAGAGCGAGTCAAGTTCAGCAGGCGCTTAACTACCTAATTCTATAAAAATCAATCACTTACAAGAGAAAGGTAGGGCAGGTTACCAAGGTTACCATTCCCAGAGGTCAAATCTAAAATCAGTTTTTTTTCTTGCCCACATCATTTCCGCGTTTCTACCCCTCCGCATGCGTCATTTTACGTCGCGTTTTCTCTACGCGTTTTCGCCCTTCGCCGACAAGTTTTCCCTATGTGAGTCATCTTTGGAAATTTGAGTCGAAACCGCCCAATTTAGCGGGCAGGCGTGGCGGGAGGATGACCGCGCGCCGACGTAACAAATGGACATTGTTGTTATTTTGAAACATTTAATTTATTCCAATGGCGAAACATTTGTTTGCAATGCTCTATGCTCATATGGTAGTAAGATTGTTGTCTTTGATAGACCGCCCGTTCTGTATTTACTACGCGGCATTCCGGATGCGGTGTCATCAAACTGTAGGTAATTTCGTGTAATTTTCTGGGTTGCTATCTTTCGTTTGACAGGTTATCAGCTTCGCTCTGCGTGATTGCGCAACAGCGTGCGTTAATGAATTTGACTTAATGACAAGGGGATCATCATGGCAATAGACGTTTATCTGCAAATTGACGGCATCAAGGGAGAGTCGACCGATAGCGCGCATAAGGATTGGATCGAATGCAAGTCGGTACAGTGGGAAGTGCTGCAGCCTAAATCGGCCACGGCTTCGACTGGTGGCGGTCACACCGCTGAGCGCTGCGAACACAGGGACATCGTGATTACCAAGATCGCCGATTTGGCTACACCGCTGCTCTTGCAAAACTGTTCTTCGGGCAAGACCATTCCAAAGGCCAAATTTGAGTTCTTACGTGCTGACGGTAAAGGCGACCGCATCAAGTACTTTGAAATCGAACTGACCAATCTGCTTATTTCCGATGTCACGCCATCAGTCCAAGAAGGCGACGTGCTGAGCGAAAACGTGAGCCTGAAGTATTCTCAGGTCAAATGGAAATATACCCAGCAAAAAATTGGTGGCGGCTCCGGCGGCAATACTTCCGGCGGCTGGGATTTGGCAACCAACAAGGTCGTGTAATTCATAGGTTGTGTTGACAAGAAAAACCGCTGCGTCTCGATGCTGCGGTTCTTTTGTGTCAGGAGTCAATTGCAAAAGTTATTGCTTGCGCCGGTTAGGTCGCGGAATGTGTCATCGAATCTGCCAGACACTGCTGGCATCCGTAGGTAAGTCCATCAAGGATTTGCAGGGGGAAGAAGAATGAGTTTTGCATCGAACGGTAATGGCGGTGGCTCGGGATTGAGCCTGCCGAGTGCTTCTGGAATGCTTGGGCAGGTAGCTGGCTTAGCGGGAACATTTGGCAGCGGTACTGCTGCGGCTCAAGTGCTGGGACAAGCATCGCAAGCGGCTCAACTGGCACAAACCGCCGCCTCGCTTTTGGGCGGTAAAACCCCCGCGACGATTGCCGATGCTATCAATAGCTTGACTGGCAGCTCAGGAAAATTGACCCAGCAGGGACGTATCATCCGACTTGAGTCACCGTTTGGCGAAGATGCGCTGCTGGTCAACACCATGATTGCTGACGAACATGTCAACGACTTGTTTCATGTCGCACTTGATATGATGTCCTATTCGCCTGACTTAAATGGCAAAGATATTGTCGGGAAACCCGTGCTGCTTCGATTGCTCATTTCTAAAGACGGGCCGGGTCTCGGGAATGTGCTGACCGGGGCCGGAGATGAGGTTCCACCGAAAGAGCGATTCTTTCATGGCTATGTCAGCCGCTTTGGCCGAGTTGGTGATTCCGGCAGCGTGACTCGCTACACGGCCGACGTGAAGCCGTGGTTGTGGTTTCTCGACCGCAGCAAAGACAGCCGGATTTTTATTGGCAAGACACCCGAGGAAATTCTCAAGGAAGTCTTTGATGGCTACGGATTCAGAGACGTTGAATTTCATCTACAGTCGGAATACGAAAAATTTGAATATATTGTTCAATATCGGGAGTCCGATTTTAATTTCGTGTCGAGATTGATGGAACAAGAGGGACTGGCTTACTGGTTCCGTCATGAAGAGGACAAGCACGTCCTGGTCATTTCAGATAACAACGACTTCTTCAGCGAGATGAAGGGCTTCAAGTCGATTGACTACTACGGCACAGCGGCGGCGGCTCAGCGCGATAGCATTGAGCAGTGGGACGAAGCCTTCCAGTATCGGGTAGGTAAAATGACTTTCCGGGACTTCAACTACGAGACGCCGTCAACACCTCTACTGCATGTCGAGGTCCCAACCACCTTGCAGCACAGTCAGATTACCAATACCGAGCACTACGATTATCACAGCTTGTACGATAGCCGTGCGCAAGGTGAGCGATACGCCACTTTTGCAATGCAGGCTGAAGAAGTCCGTGCTCATGAGTTTACCGGGGGTGGTTATGCGCGTGCGATGGTGGCGGGCGGAAAGTTCAAATTAGTCAATCACAAGACATCGACCTATAACGATAAAGAGTTTGCGCTATTGAGCGTTAAGCACGAGGCCGCAAACGACTATACGCAACACCAGGGCCAGCTGGCCTATCGAAATACATTCACCGCGTTGCCGGTGGATATTCCCTACCGCCCCGTCAAAGTCACGCCAAAACCCTTTGTTCAAGGCACCCACACGGCTATTGTCGTGGGGCCAAAAGGGGAAGAAATACACGTCGATAAACAGGGCCGTGTACCTATACATTTTCATTGGGACCGGCAGGGGAAGATGGACGGCAAAGATACGATTTTTGTCCGCGTATCTCAGCCTATGGCAGGCCAGGGATGGGGCGGTGGTGCTACTCCGCGCATTGGCCAGGAAGTTATCGTGGGCTACATCGAAGGGGATCCCGATAATCCAATCATCATAGGGCGCGTGTATAACGGCGAGGCGCAAAATCCCTATGGTGGCTCTTTTGGTGAAACGATGGGTATCCGCAGTAAGACCCATAAGGGCGGCGGATTCAATGAACTCAAGATGGTTGACACGAATGGGGCCGAGCAATTGGCCTTGCAAGCCCAGCGCGACATGCATGTCAAGGTCAAGAACAACCAGAGCACCACGGTTCATGCCGACAAGAGCACTTATGTCGGTGGTGGGCATACCGAGAACATCAAAAAGGATGTTGCGATTACCGTGGCAGAGGGTGGGTATGACTTGACGGTCAACGACAAGCATATGCATGTCACGGCCAAGACTGAAATAAAGCTGGTCGTGGGAGATAACTCGATCACAATTGATCAGAATGGTATTACGATTAAAGGTCTTAAGATCGCGTCAACCGCTACGGCGGAAAACTTGATTCTTGGTGAACCGGTCAACATTAATCCTGCCCCACCGCCGCCGACCCCGGAACAAGCGTTGGCGGCGCAGTGGGCGGCGCAGACAGCGATTATTGACGAAGGGCTACGGAGCCAGAATCCCGCAGTTCGTGCAGCGGCACAGAAACTTCAAGCAAGCCGTAAGGCGCAGCAAATGGCACTGCTGGCGGGGGCTGTTTATGATCCGACGAAACCTCCACCTCCTGGCTGGAAAAGTTCGACAAATGATCCAGCCGCTCTTGCACCATATGGCCTAAAACCCAGCGATTTCAAGATTGCAGGTACCAATTTCGGCGCACAAATGTATACGCCTGATCCGGCGGTATTTGGCGATTCGTTGAAACCAACGATTGCAATGAAAGGAACGCAAAAATTGGCCCCTTGGTCCGATGATATGGAGAATAACTTTGCGCAAGGTATCAATGGGGAATCTTCGTATTACAAGCGCGCAGTAGACATGGGGACGAAGATTGATCGCGCGGGGATGGCTGGCAGTATAGATGGAACTGGTCATTCTTTGGGTGGCGGGACAATCTCTGCTTTCTCTCAGGCCAGTGGAGCATCTGCTACCACATTTAACGCAGCGGGCTTGAATCCTGAAACAGTAGCTCATTATGGGGGAGTCGTTCACCCGTCTCAGATCACTGCGTATCGTGTTGATGGTGAGGTCTTGACGGGACTGCAAGAGCCTACTGTGATGGACCACATTACAAGTCCAACTACGTCGTTGATTGGCGATATGATGCCGAAAGCAGTTGGAACACCGGTTACTATGGAGCCGACGAGTTTCGATCCCGTTAGACGGCACATGATGTCAGACGTCAACAATGGTATTGGTCAAATTGTGCAGCAAGATCAAAGCACGCTGACCGGCCTCCTTGGAATGAATTAATGACACGCAAATTTACAAATAAAACCATTGCAATTGTGGGGGTTGTGGCGTTCGCCGCGGTAGTTGTGAGTACCTCACCTGTATGGACGCCCCTTTTTGCCAAAGGATCAGAAATGACTGGCTTCAAACGTTATCCACCTGAACATTTTTTTACCGATCCCAAACAAATCGCATTGGGCAAGGCCATCTATGACGGTGATCTTGCTGCTGTTGTGCGTTTGATTCCTGGTACGGATTTGAATAAGCCAGGTATCAACGGCGGCTCCCCAATTCTCTATGCGCTTCAAGAGACTGTTCCGGTAGAACAAGATGGCACCAGCGAACGCTTTGCCATCTTGAGCGCTTTAGTTAAAGCAGGTGCAAATCCGGACCCCTATTCCGCAGATTCGGATAAACCTACTGCACTTGATTTTATTTTATTGAGAAAATCAAATTTTGCCTTTCGTGCCTTACTGGACGGTGGCTTAGATCCTAATCATTTAAGGCATGGAGAAGAACCACTTATCTTTTCGGTTGCCAGCGACGATCTCATGCCGTCCCTCAAGCTATTAGTAGATCGTCGAGTGGATGTCGACAAACGTGATTCGCTGGGACGAACCGCTATAGATGAAGCCCTCGCAAGTTATCAGTTCGACGCGATAGATTATTTACTAGCTCACGGCGCGAACCCTAAGAACGTTGACCGGCTTGGCACCTCGTTTGCTTGGGCCGTTCAGGTTGCATTGAACCATGTTGACCCGAATTGGCCGCGTAGACCGCGTTTGCTGACTATACGTGACCGCCTAGTAGCTCTGGGGGTGATATGGCCGCCTACGACTCCGAAGGTATTGCGTGAGCAGATGCGCGCTCATGGAGAGACGCCGATTCCGTCACCGGTACTGGATAAATAGCATTGCTGCGCCACGTAGTACGTTGTGCACTGTCAGCCGGTGAGAACAGACTTATGTGCCATTTAACTCAAGGCACCGATTGGAGAAACAATGTTATCAGATGAGAATTCTTTGCCTATCTCACAGCAATCGCCTGCGGATCGGTATCATACAAATGAATTGAGTTTCGCTCTACCTTCAGGTCTGAAAGACAAAACGCATCATGTTTTTACGATTACGGAGAGCGGACCTAGTCCCTTTACCCTAGTCATTTCGCATAGCCCTATTGAAATCGATGATACGCTTGAGGAAATTTCAAAGCGGCTTGTATTGGAGCTGGGACGCTCCTTGCAGCAATTCCGCACGATTCAAGAACCAGTGGCTGTAGAGGTGGCTGGTCAGCATGGCTGTCGTTTAGAGTATTCCTGGATGCAGCAGGGCGTGCGGATGCAACAAAAGCAGGTTTGTTTGTTGCATGAAATTCCTGGCAAACGACAACTGATCCAGATTGCAGGTACCAGCTCGGTACAAGGGGATCAAGGGCTAGATTGGGCTCTGAGATTTGAACAGATTGTTGCTACCGTCCACCTCCGTCAGCCAGAGGAATAGCGATGCAAGGCGCTGCCCGAATTACTGATCCTATTGAGCATACAAGTGCGCTATCGGGCCTTCTGACCGGCTTGCTCATCGGTGCCGCAATTGCGGTGGCGGCAATTGCGATTGTCGGCACAGGCGGCCTTGCGGCCGTGGCCATCGTCGGCGCTGGCGCTGCCATGGGGGCCGGGGTGGGGGAACTCGTCGGAAGTATGTCGTTTGCGAAATCGGTTTCAGGGGCGATATTGCAATCGGGGTCAAGCAACACAAACATTAATAGCCTGAAGGCAGCTCGTGCGCATGTGGATGTGGTGGCTTGTAGCAAGCATCCCAATCCACCCAAGCCAATTGCTACCGGCAGCAGCAACGTTTTTATTAACAGCATGCCGGCGGCCCGTGTCGGAGATAAGACTGGCTGCGATGCCGAGATTAGTGCTGGATCAAAAAACGTCTTTATAGGCGGTGGTACCGTTAAGACGGATGAGATTTCTCCTGAAGTACCGGGTTGGCTTCACACGGCGGTCTTTGCCATGGGTATGGCAAGCGCCGTGGTCTTGGCCGGCCCAGTCGTTGCGTTCGCTGGACTAGTTGGTGGGCTATTAGGTGGTGCAGGTGGAAACTGGCTTGGTGGAGAAATATTTGGGCAAGGTTCTGATGGGCAAAAAATTACGGCATTTGCTGGTGCTCTGGTTGGCGGCTTTTTCGGAGGGAAAGGTGGGGCATGGTTTGATAATAACTACGTAATTTCAACTGAAGGACTGGGTTCAAATTTCGGAAATGTTAGGATTACTCCACGCGCCAATGCTACAGCCGCAGACGCAGTGTCGTCCATTCCTGAAAATTCCCCAGCTCTGACGACTCCCCCTGAGAACCCGACTGCTTATAGTGTCGCGTACGAAATGAAACTTCAGCCGGCCGATCTCGGGACGAGTCGGTCTGTCCAATTTAATAGAGCAAATGCAGCGCTAGACAATTCATTGAAATCTGATAGTGAGTTTGCTGCGACGATGGATGACCTAATTCCTGGCGTACAGAATTCAGTTTCGTCCGTTGGAGGGCGCGCCACTCCGGAAGGATGGATTTGGGAACATGCATCCACCTCGACAGCGAATGGCGAAGTAGGCATAATGAGACTCGTACCAGAGGAGCAACACACACCTGGGTCACCTTGGTGGCGAGTTCTTCATCCGGACAAAGGCGCTGCTGGCGGGTACTCGGAATGGGCAATTCCAAATGGTGCACCAAAAAATTAGGAGATACGTTTGGATATTGGGCGGCTTAATATCAATATAAAAGGCATCGCATCTACCGGTTTTAATGGAAACCATGTCGTATTTGAAGAAATTGAGACGCGCCTTGGTATTTTAATACCTGATGACTATGTTTCATTTATCAGAACAGTCGACGGAGGCCATCCCGAAATTGGAAGTTTTGTAGTTCCTGGAAGTAGTCCGGAAAATTTCTTTGATGTTAGTTGGTTCTACTCTTTTGCGAATCCACAGGTTGAAAATATTCAAAGAGCTATTGATCGATGGGCTAATGTTTTAGGACCACGCAACCTACCGATTGGCAAAGATGGTGGCGGAAATCAGATTTATCTCAATTTTAATGAGCCCGTGGTGTCAGTTTGGCTTTATCTTCATGATGAAAATGGAGCAAAGATTAAAGTTGCGGATAGTTTTGAAGCATTTATAGCTGGTTTAACTGCGAACCCAGATTTTATTTAAGGAACGGAACGTCGTGGACAGATATGCAGGTAAACCATTTCTACGCTTGTTGGAATGTTTCATACTCGATGCTATTGGCCAACTGGATGATAAGCAACGAACTACTCTACATCTCATGGAGCCAAAGCTCCACGCAGTGTACGGAACGAGCGGGACTTGGCTCCAGATTGTGAGCAAACAAATGGAATTTCCCGAGTCGCTTCCGGAGCAAATTCAAGGCATCTGGAAAGGCTATTTGTCGCAGGCAAAAATACAAGGTATTGCCGTAGATCCAAATGAGTTTGTAATTACTTTTGTGAACGAGAATTTCCCAAATATTGTGGCATGACATTTTGCAGGAGTGTGATGATGATAATTTGCTATGCCACTCGCACATTGTCAACGATGCCTGTTTAGCAACGTATCCTCTTCCTATGGGAAAAGTGATTCATGGCCTCAGACATTTCAGCACTTTCGTCACAATCTCATACCTGCGATGTCTTTTCTTCTCTTTCCCCGGTAGATTCCGCAATTGATCATGCATTAATTTGTACGGTACATGCTGATGACGCCGAATTTGAGCGCCTGCCTGTGCCCGTACGTTATCGTGCCTCTGGTGCCATCCGAGCTTGGACGAATGTTCGTCAGATGGCCGGTCGAAATGCAGCGACATTATCTGCGCGACTAGCCGATATTGGCTACGCCCCGCTGGAGCTCTATAACGACTTGGCTGATTTTCTCGATGATAGTTATTCGCGTGAGATGAGTACGCCTACCGGCCGCGCTATTGCAGCGCATGGTTCAAATAGTATCTTCTGTCAGGCGTTCTGGCAGCGTGAGGGTGCGTTGTACGAGCCGACGCCGTCGCTTCATAAGTTACTTGCTCTTACTGACGTCTCCGGCGACGTGCCACTGGAAAAATTGCGTTTACCCGCATCGGCGCTTTGTATTGTGCCCGATCCGTCAATGAGAGATCAGCCAGATGGCATTCAAGCCATAATGGTGTTTGAGCACGCGGGGCCGGATCAAGATACAAGGCAGCGTTGGCTGACGGTCGCTGCTTGGCCGCGAACGTTTCGATCAGACTCTAGCCTCAGGATGGAGTGGTTGCGTGTGCGCGCCGATGGCGACTGTTCCCTTGAGGATGGATTGGCAGAGGCAATAAAGCAGCCGGCGATGCTTGATGGGCGGGAGATGGAAGTCGATTCTGCAGAGGAAACGAAACTACGTTGGCGTAAGACGCTGGATTATATGGTCAAAATGTTGCTGTACCTCTCGCTCGAACAAACGCAAGTGATTCAGGAACGACCATACAGTATCGCCCCGCGAATTTTTGCCGGATTGGGTAAACGCAAGCGTGCACAACGCCTTGAGCAGATTGACCAGCTGTATGACCGTTATATTGTCGGCCCTGCCACGCACAGTGATGAGCAGCATGAGAATGGTGGGCAGGGCGATGGCCGCGATGTTCGTACACATTGGCGTCGCGGCCATTTTCGTATGCAAGCGCATGGACCAGCGGCAACACGGCGCAAACTCATTTTCATTATGCCGACGATTGTGCATGCCGATCGGCTTGGTATAGGTGACGGTAATCATTCGAAAATGTGATGTCGAAGCTTTTTAAGCTATCTCCGCCCTGTACGCCGCAGCGCTGCTTGCTCTTTGTCGTAATCGTTCCGGCAATCCACATTGCAAAACAACAGCGCGTTCGCGATGGCTTCATCACAAAAATGACAACGGCCGTCACTTTCCAGCATAGGCTGCTTTCTGGCATGCGCCATGGCGTTCTGCACGTCTTTCTCAACGCGCCAGATGGCGCCGTCTGCGATGTCGCTCATTGCTTGTTTCCATCTCCTGTCAGTAATTCGTATTTTTCAAATTTCACCACCTCGATGCCCAGCCAGTCGTTAAGCGCCATGAACTGCGATTGCAGCGGCACCAGCTCGTTGCGAGCGAACACCCGGGCGGCCGGTTCAATCGCGCCGAACCCGCCGGTATTGTTCGGCATGATCCCCATCAGCTGAGGCGGCACGCGATGTCCGGCCAACACGTCGTCGCGGGTGGCGCGGTAATCCCCCCATTTTTAAGCGAAGTTAAAAGTAGAGGCTAAGCCGCAAGGGCCAATTTCTGCTTCGGGGTGATGCCGCCGAGCGCCATGTTCGGGCGTTCGTGATTGTAAGTCCAGAGCCATTTCGTCGCAAATTCCTGAACCTCATCGACGGATTCAAACAGGTAATGTGCGAGCCAGTCATAGCGAACCGTTCTGTTGTAACGCTCGATATAAGCATTTTGTTGCGGCTGTCCTGGTTGAATAAAACTGATCTGGATGCCACGCTTTTCTGCCCACGCGGCCAGTGTCGAACTGATGTATTCGGGTCCGTTGTCACAGCGGATCGTCATCGGCTTTCCCCGCCATTCGATAATTTGGTCAAGCGACCGAACGACGCGTGCTGCCGGCAGGGAGAAATCGACGTCAATGCCTAAGCCTTCACGATTAAAGTCGTCAATTACGTTGAACAGGCGGATGCTGCGCCCGTCCGAAAGCTGATCGTGCATGAAATCCATTGACCAGACGTCGTTGATCGACGTTGGCACCGACAACGGTTCGGGTTTTTCCCTGGTAAGCCGCTTTTTTGGTTTAATCCGCAAATTCAACTCCAGCTCTCGATATATCCGATAGACGCGCTTGTGGTTCCAGCCGAATCCTTTGACATTGCGCAGATACAGGAAGCAAAGGCCAAAGCCCCAGTTGCGTTGGTTCGCGGTCAGCCGGATTAACCAGTCCGCGACACGCTCGTTATCTTCCGATAGCTTTGCCTTGTAGCGATAACAGGTCTGGCTGATCGCGAAAGTCGCGCATGCGCTGCTGACACTGATTCCATGCGCTCGAACTGCCGCCTGTGCCATCTCACGTCGGTGAGATGGCTTCACCACTTTTTTTGCATCGCCTCCGAAATGATCTCGGCCTTGAGCTTCTCTTCGGCGTACATCTTCTTGAGCCGACGGTTCTCATCTTCCAACTCTTTCATCCGCGTCATCATCGACGCGTCCATGCCACCGTATTTGCTCCGCCACTTGTAGAACGAGGCCGAACTCATCCCATGCTCACGACAAAGCTCCGGCACTGGCGTGCCGGCCTCGGCCTGCTTCAGGATGTTGATGATCTGACTTTCGGTAAAGCGTGATGTCTTCATGTAAAACTTCCTCAAAATCGCATTTAAGAAAATTCTACTTTTAACTGATGCTTTTTTGTGGGGGGATTACCATTCAGCCAGGCCGACTGCAGGGCGCTCAGGTATTGCGGCACGCCGTACACCTCCTGGTTCAGATCCGGGTCCATCAAATGGAAAACGGATCCCTTGTCGAAGGCATATTCTTGCTGCCATCCCGACACAAAATAGTAGGTATCGAGATCCTTGCCGCGTCGCATGTACTTCGCCAGGGAGTGGTTTAGCTGCAGGGGCAGGCGGCTTAGGCTGGTGCGCTTCTCCAGATAGCCATTGCCGAAGGTCAGGAAATCCAACACGAAACGTTTAAACGTATCCCGCGACAGGTACTTGTGCGGGATGAATGTCGAACTCAGGATATTGGTCTTAAAATAAATGGCGCTGCTGTGGTGGACGCTGGCGTGAAACGATTTCGCCGGGCCAGCCAGGCTGACAGGCGGCTCGTACCACTTGCCGTTGAGCCCGCACTCAAAACAGTCCAGCACCCGCTGTGATCGAGGACCGGTGTCGGATCACCAAAGCTAAACGCTCCCATGCCGCCGCCGGCGCGGGGTATGTCTGCCGGCGGCGCCGGTGATGTCTCGGCGTGCTGTGCGGCGCGCCGTTGCTGCTTTCTGGTCATGATGTGCACAACTCCATAAAGGATTGGATGTTCTCGTTGCATAAGCCGAGCTTCACCTGGAATGAGGCCGTTGTGCGATTTGTCTCTAATAGGGAGGAGGCCGCAAGCGTAGAAACTATCAAAGTTCATTTGCGTTTACTTGGGCAGCATTTGGAGGGGGGGGGGAATTGGCTGCTATTGATCGCGGATTGGTGGATAAGCTTGCGTCAATCAAGCACGCTGAGTATGTCATGGTCAAGACTAAGAGTGGACTGAAAGCGACCAGTCGAAAAGTGAAGCCTTCAACGGTTAATCGTGTGCTTGAGGTGCTTGCATCAGTTCTTAATGCCGCGGTTGATTGGGAGTGGATAGGTCGCATGCCGAAAGTCGCAATGCTGCCTGAGCCGACAAAAAGGATTCGCTGGCTCACGCAGGCGCAGGCAAGGCTGCTTGTAGCGGCCTCGCCTAAGCACTTGGCCGACATGGCGCTCTTCAGTCTTGAAACCGGATTGCGTCGTGCAAACGTGACCGGTTTGCAATGGTCTCAGATCGATTTGGGGCGGAAGATGGCTTGGATTCATCCGGACGAAGCCAAGGCGCGAAAGGCAATTCCAGTTCCGCTGTCTGAAGTTGCTGTCACTGTGTTGCTGCAACAAAAATCCGCAAAGTGGAAAAAGGAATTCATCGATGCCGTTTTTGTATTTCGGGGCAAGCCGGTGCATCAGACTGGCACGTTGGCATGGAAAAATGCCATGAAAAAAGTAGGTATCAGCAATTTTCGTTGGCACGATTTGCGACACACATGGGCGAGCTGGCACGTTCAGCGCGGAACGCCACTACTATGTATTAAAAGAGCTAGGGGGATGAGAAACTATGGAAATGGTACAACGATACGCACACCTGTCAGCGGATCATCTGGCGCAGTGGGTACAGTCAGTTAGCGATCAATGATGGCTGCAATTTGGCTGTAGTAGGGCGATGTAAACCAGAAAGGGGTTGCAAGATTTCTCTTGCAACCCCTCGAATTACTGGTGCGGCTGGCAGGAATCGAACCCACGACCCCTTGGTTCGTAGCCAAGTACTCTATCCAGCTGAGCTACAGCCGCGAAAAACAAAATTATATACGATCTTTGTTTATTTTGGAAGAGGAAAATATTTAAAAACTTCATATTTCGCTTCGCTTGCAGAGGTAAAACTCTTTTTCTGCTTGCGCTCAACCAAGTCCGTTACTATGCCTGAACAATTGCAGATTGGGAAGCCTTTTTTGCATTTAATTGTCATTTTTTTTGAAAGCTTGCCTATGAGGCGCGGGTAAATACGGAAATCTCCCCGGTGATATAATCAAACAATAATCATTATCATTTGCTTTATAAGAGCTTTATAAGAACTCAAGAAAGAAGGTTGATCACATGAAGGTAAAAGTCATTGCGGCAGCTGTATTGTTATCTCTTGGCATTGCCGGCGCTGCGACAGCGGCTGAGTATCCGATTGGCAAGCAGCAAATCATGAACGGCCTGGAGATTGCCGCTGTTTACCTGCAACCGATCAAGATGGAACCAGAAGGCATGATGCGCAAGGCGGAGCTGTCGGACATTCACCTTGAGGCGGACATCCATGCGGTCAAGAACAACCCCAACGGTTTTGCCGAAGGCGACTGGATGCCTAATCTGGTCATCTCTTACGAATTCAGCAAAGCCGGTTCGACCCAGGTGGTCAAGGGCGACATGATGCCGATGGTGGCCAGCGACGGTCCGCACTACGGCGACAACGTCAAGCTGATGGGGCCGGGCAAGTACACCTTGAAGATGATCATCTCGCCGCCGTCGGCTAATGCCGGCGCGCACTTCGGCCGCCACGTAGATAAGGAAACCGGTGTCGCTGCCTGGTTCAAGCCGTTCGAAGTGGTGAATGAATTTACCTTCGCCGGTGTCGGTAAAAAAGGCGGATATTAATCTCTCATGAATTTTCGATCGGAGAGCATGACCATGGTGTCTGCCAAAGCGCGCGGCTTGTTTGGTATTTGTTTATTTTTTGCGGCGGCGGTTTCGATGGCTGCCGATTTGCCGACCTTCAAGCTGGAAATGAAGGATGGCGTCTTGAATCCGGCGCGGATCGAAGTGCCGGCCGGTAAAAAAATCAAAATCGAAATCATTAATGCCGGCAAGTCGGCGGTGGAGTTCGAAAGCGTCCAGCTGCGCAAGGAAAAAGTGCTGGCGCCGGGCGCGGAATCGTTTGTGGTGATTGCACCGCTGTCGCCGGGCGAATACAAGTTCTTCGATGATTTCCATGCCACGGCGCAGGGCGTCATCGTCGCCAAATAAGAGCCTCTATATATAGAGGCTGAGTTGTTTGCTTTGTAGATATTTGCGGCGCGGCGCCGAAGGGTGCGGCACCGCTTGACTGGAGATTTGGAATGGGCCAGGTTTTATTCATTGTCTGGCGCGAAAGCGTCGAGGCTTTGCTGGTGGTGGGTATTTTGCATGCGTGGCTGAAGAACGGCGGCGCGGATGCGCGTCGCGGCCTGCCTTATCTGTGGGGCGGCGTCGGCGTCGGTGTGCTTGGGGCGATCGGCCTGGGCGCGGCATTGCTGGGCTTCAGCGAGCTATTGTCTGGCGATGCCCAGGATTATTTCCAGATCGTGATGGTGATTCTGGCGGCCATCCTGATCGTGCAGATGGTGTTCTGGATGCGCAAGCACGGCCGCACGCTCAAGCGCGACATGGAAACCTCGCTCAGTGAAAATCTGCAGAAGGCCAGCTGGTGGGGCGTGTTTGCGCTGGCGGCGCTGGCGATTGCGCGCGAGGGTAGCGAAACCGTGATCTTTTTGTACGGCCTCGGCCTGGCGCAGCAAGGCGAAACCGCCGGCGCGATGATATTGGCGGCGGTGCTGGGCTTTGCGCTGGCTTTCCTGACTTTCTATCTGCTGCAGCTCGGTGGTAAAATTTTCTCTTGGCGCCGCTTCTTTCAAGTCACCGAAATCATCTTGCTGTTCCTGGCGGCAGGCTTGCTGTTGACCGGTATCGAACGCCTGATGTCACTGGATCTGATCCCGACGCTGATCGATCCGGTCTGGGACAGTTCCCGCCTGCTCGACGATACGACCACGTTTGGCAACCTGGTCTCCACGCTGACCGGCTATCGCGCGCAGCCTGCGCTGATGAGCCTGCTGGTATACGCGGCATACTGGGTGGCTGTGCTGCTGTTCCTGAAACGCGCCCGGCCTAAAGCAATTCCAGCGAAATGATCTGATGACTACTTGTGCAATCCCCCAAGCAACACGACTCTCCCGCACGGCTGACTGGATGCGGGACCACGCGAAGCTGATTCGCTGGATACAGTGGGGAATTGTGCTGATCTACGGCTTCCTGATCCTGGTGCCGATCTTCCTGCCGTTGCCGGACGAGACCGCGCACATCTGGTCGAACCTGACCCTGATCGCGCAGTTTGCCTTCTGGGGCATCTGGTGGCCGTTCGTGCTGATCAGCATGGTGCTGATGGGGCGCGTCTGGTGCGGTGTGCTGTGTCCGGAAGGGGCGCTGACCGAATTCGCCAGCCGCCACGGTCTCGGCAAGGCGATCCCCCACTGGATGCGCTGGGGCGGCTGGCCGTTCGTGGCCTTTGCCTTGACCACGGTGTACGGCCAGATGGTCAGTGTCTATCAATATCCGAAGGCGGTGCTGCTGGTGCTGGGCGGCTCAACCTTCGGCGCCATCATCGTCGGTTATCTGTATGGCCGCGACAAGCGCGTCTGGTGCAAGTACCTGTGCCCGGTGAACGGCGTGTTCGGCTTGCTGGCCAAGCTGGCGCCTTTCCATTACAAGGTCAATGAAACCGCCTGGCGTGCTTCTTACGGCACCCACAGCCATACCCAAGGGCGCACCGTGATTCCGGTCAATTGCGCGCCGCTGGTTCCTTTGCGGGCGATGAAGGGGGCGGCCGACTGCCATATGTGCGGTCGCTGCAGCGGCCATCGCGACGCCATCGAACTGACCTGGCGCGCGCCGACTGAAGAAATCGTACGCCATGGCGAGCAGCAAAACAGCCTGTGGGAAAGCGCCCTGGCGCTGTACGGCCTGATGGGCATCGCCATCGGCGCCTTCCATTGGTCGGCCAGCCCTTGGTTCGTGCAGGTCAAGCAGATCATCGCCACCTGGCTGATCGACCGCGACATCATGTGGCCTTTCGATACGCATGCGCCATGGTGGGTGTTCACTAATTACCCGGCGCAAAACGACGTTTTCAGCTGGCTCGATGGCGGCCTGGTGATTGCCTACATCCTGACCACCGGCCTGGTGCTCGGTACCGCGTTGAGCTTGCTGTTTGCCCTCAGCAGCCGCGTGCTCGGCAACTGGGACCGCAAGCGTTTCAACCATCTGGTGCAAGCCACCATTCCGCTGGCCGGCTGCGGCGTGTTTGTCGGCTTGTCGGCCACCACCATCAGCTTGCTGCGCGGCGAGCATCTGCCGGTATTCTGGGCCAATGACTTGCGCGCGCTCCTGCTGGTCGCCACCACCTTGTGGAGCGTCTGGCTGGCGTGGCGGGTTACCGGCCGCTACACGGCGTCTGTCGGACGCCGGCTGGCGAGCATGGCGCCGGTCATCGCCGGCCTGGCGCTGGTCAATTTCGCCTGGCTGCTGATGTTCTGGCTGTGGTAAATACCCATCGCTTCCTCATCGTTATGCGCTTAAAACGGAAATCCTCCGCTGCTTGCCGCGGTTAATGCGTAAAATGAGGTTGTTATCCCGTCCATGTTTTCTGCGTCGCCTTCCATCCATGAAGCACGGCCGCGGGCGGGAAGCCTCTTTTCAACTTTAGCTGACCTTTTTTATCATGGCTCGCCCCCGCTTCCTGCCCGACAACTTCACGTTGTTGCTGGTGACTACCGTTCTCATTGCCAGTCTTGTTCCCGCCCGTGGCCAGGTTGCGCAGTCTTTCAACCTGATTACCACGCTGGCCATCGGCCTGCTGTTTTTCCTGCATGGCGCCAAGCTGTCGCGCGAGGCGGTGGTGCAGGGAGCGCTGCACTGGCGCTTGCACTTGACGGTGCTGCTTGCCACTTTCGTTTTATTTCCGCTGCTGGGGCTGGTGCTGAAGCCGGCCTTGCTGCCGCTGGTTACGCCCGACCTGTATCTGGGTATCCTGTTTTTATGCACCTTGCCGTCTACCGTGCAATCGTCGATTGCCTTTACTTCGGTCGCGCGCGGCAATGTGCCGGCGGCGGTGTGCAGCGCTTCGGCTTCCAACCTGCTGGGGATATTCCTGACGCCGGTGCTGGTAGGGCTGGTGGTGGTGGCGCACGGCCAGGGCAAGGGCTCTTTCGATTCCATCATGAACATCGTGCTGCAGCTGCTGGTGCCGTTTGTAGCCGGCCAGATCGCGCGGCGCTGGATCAGCGGCTGGATCGAAAAGCACAAGATCATCTTGAAAATCGTCGACCAGGGCTCGATCCTGCTGGTGGTGTATACCGCCTTCAGCGAAGCGGTGGTGCAGGGCTTGTGGCAGCAGCTGCCGCCGGTGTCCCTGGTGGGGCTGATCGTGGTGGTGTCGCTGCTGCTGTTTGCGATGCTCAGCATCGCCACCTTCGCCAGCCGCCGCATGGGCTTCAGCAAGGAAGACGAGATCACCATCGTCTTTTGCGGATCGAAGAAAAGCCTGGCCAGCGGCGTGCCGATGGCCAAGGTCTTGTTTGCCGGCCATACCGTGGGCATGATCGTATTGCCGCTGATGCTGTTTCACCAGATTCAACTGATGGTGTGCGCGGTGCTGGCCAGGCGCTATGCCAGCCGTCCGGTGGAGATCGTGGCCGGCGGCGGTCCGGCGTCGGTGTGGTCGGACGTCAGTCCGGAGGATTGATTGCCGGCCCGGCTTGGCTGTGCTTCAGCCGGGCTGCGGGTTCAGGGAGCGGGGTTAGGCTGGCGCGAATGAATCGCTTCGATCTCGCGCAAAATCTCTTCATCCAGCGTGAGATTCACGCTATTCAGGTTGCTTTGCAGTTGCTCCATGGTGGTGGCGCCGATGATGTTGCTGGTCAGGAAACCGCGGCTGTTGACGAAGGCCAGCGCCATTTGCGCCGGATCCAGATTATGCTTTTTGGCCAGCGCAACATAGTCACCGATGATGCGGTTGACTTGCGGATTGGTATAGCGGCTGAAGCGTTCAAACAAGGTCAAACGGCCGCCGGCAGGGCGCGCGCCATCCAGGTATTTCCCCGACAGTACGCCGAAGGCGAGCGGCGAGTAGGCCAGCAGGCCGACTTGTTCGCGGTAGGCAAATTCCGAATGGCCGATTTCGAAAGTGCGGTTCAGCAGGCTGTACGGGTTCTGGATGCTGACCACGCGCGGCAGATCGTATTTTTCCGCAGCTCGCAAAAATTGCGCAATGCCCCAAGGGGTTTCATTCGATATGCCTATATGGCGTACCTTGCCGGCCTTGATGAAGTCGGCCAGGATGGTCAGCGTTTCTTCGATCGGCACCGTATCTTCATCGGCGATGTGGTTGTAGTTCAGCGTGCCGAAAGAATTCACGCGGCGGTCCGGCCAGTGCAACTGGTAGAGGTCGACATAGTCCGTCTGTAACCGTTCCAGGCTGCCGTTGAGGGCTTCGGTCAGACCCTTGCGGTCGAAGTTGTTGATGCCGCCGCGTACGTGGCGCGGATTGTGCGGCTTGCGCGCCGGTCCGGTGGCCTTGGTGGCGATCATCACCTGGTCGCGCTTGCCGGATTTTTTCAGCCAGCTGCCGAGGTAGCGTTCGGTCAAGCCTTGGGTCTCGGCGCGCGGCGGCACGGGATACATTTCCGCTGTGTCGATCAGGTTGACGCCATGCGCCAGCGCCAGCTCGATCTGCGCATGCGCTTCGGTCTCGCTGTTTTGTTCGCCCCAGGTCATGGTGCCCAGTGTGATCAGGCTGACTTTGAGATTGCTGTGTCCCAGTTCACGATATTGCATTGATGCTTCCTTTGCTGCGGGCCGGATAAGAATTGAATGATGTGCGCAAATACAGGGCGACCGGCGTTTGCCGTGCCGGTGGCGGTCTGGACTGATAATCGCGTCGCGCGCCATACTCTAAAAAGAGGATAGAGAGTATAGCCGCAAGCGCGTTTCGCTGCAGGCCGCGGCCCGCTGGGCTTAGCCAGCCTTGGCTGCGCCGGCGGACGACGGTTCGGGGTTGGCGGCCGCTTGCGCATGCGGATCGGCCAGCCGGTCAAGCTTGAACAAGGTAGGGAACAGCCGTATCCACAGCAGCACCACAACGATGGTGCCGACGCCGCCCAGCACCACTGCATGCACCGGTCCCAGCCAGGCCGCGGTCACGCCGGATTCGAATTCACCCAGCTGGTTGGAGGTGCCGATGAACACCGAATTGACGGCGCTGACGCGGCCGCGCATATGGTCTGGCGTTTCCAGCTGCACAAAGGAAGAGCGCACCACCACGCTGATCATGTCGGAAGCGCCGAGCACCACCAATGCCGCCAGCGACAAGGCAAACGAGCGCGACAGCGCAAATACCACTGTCGCCATACCGAAGATGGCGACCGCGGTAAACATGCTGCGGCCGACCTTGCGGCTCAAGGGCCTGCGCGCCAGGAAAATGGCCATGGATAAAGCACCGACCGCCGGTGCTGAGCGCAGCAGGCCGAGGCCGAGCGGGCCGGTGGACAGGATGTCGTGCGCATAGATCGGCAGCAAGGCGGTGGCGCCGCCCAGCAGGACCGCGAACAGGTCTAGCGAAATCGCCCCCAGGATGGCCGGCCGGCTCCTGATGAAAGCAATCCCCGCCAGCACGGATTTGACGGTGGCGGGTTCGCGCCGCGGCAACACGCTTTCGATGCGGATCAGCGCCACCAGCAGGCTGGCCATCAGGAACAGGGTGCTGCTGCTGGCGTACACGGCGCTTGGTCCCAGAACGTAGATAAAGCCGCCCAACGCCGGTCCGATGATCACCGCGGTTTGCGTGGCCGAGGCCGACCAGGCGATCGCGCGCGGCAGCAGGCGCGGCGGCACCAGTCCCGGCACCAGCGCCTGCAAGGTCGGCGATTCAAAGGCGCGGGTGGCGCCGATCACGAACACGATGGCAAAGATGACTTCCTTGGTCAGCCAGCCGTGGTAACTGCCGATAGCCAGCGCGGCGGCGGCCAGGCCTTCGATGAACAGGCAGATGCGGGCAATCTTGCGGCGGTCGTAGCGGTCGGCGACATGGCCGACCACCAGCGCCAGCACCAGGGCTGGCAGAAACTGCACCAGGCCGACCATGCCGAGGTCGAAAGCGCTGTGGGTGAGCTGATACACCTGCCAGCCGACGGCGACAATCTGCATCTGGTTGGCGAGGGTGGAGGCAACGCGCGCACCCCAGAACAGGGTAAAGGGGCGATGGCGCAGGACGGATTCGGTTTCGGTTTCGGGGACAGGGGGCGTGGGAGCGGGGGTAGTCATTATGCGATGGCAAGGTGGGGCAATTGAGCGAAGCAGCGAAGCAGGGCAAGGCCATAGGATATGCCGATCCCGTAAAAAAAGCCGCTAACTTCAGCGGCTTTTTTGTAGCGTGTGGCTATTCCGGACGGAATTGATAAGCAAAAGTAAATTCATCCGTGCGCGGGGTATATTTCAAGCCTTTGCGCAACGCCCAGGTGGCGTATTGATGATAGAGCGGGATCACAGCGTAATCGCTGAGCGCAACCACCGCGCCCTGGCGGGCAAAATTCTGGCGCTGCTTCTGGTCGACGGATGCGAGCGAGGATTGCACCAGCTGGTCGAGTTTCGGATTGCTGTACTTGCCCCAGTTCCAGGAGCCCCAGCCGGTATCCGGGTTGGTGGTGCCGAGCAGGGTGCGCAGGCCGAAGTCGCCCGCCAGCGTGCCCCAGCCCAGCAGCGCGGCGCTGTAGTCGCCGGCGCGTGCCTTGCCGAAGTAGACCGCCAGCGGCAGCGTTTCGACCTTGGCCTGGATGCCGACCCGGTTGAGGAATTGCGCCACGGTTTGTACTACGCGCTCATCGTTGATATAACGGTTGTTGGGACCGTGCAGGGTAATGCCGAAGCCGTTCGGATAACCGGCTGCTGCAAGCAGTTTCTTGGCGCCTTCGGGATCGTATTTTTCCACCTTGAGCGTATCGGCGTAACCCAGGATGCCAGGTGCGACGATGTTCGAGGCCGGCACCGCCAGTCCT
This sequence comes from Collimonas pratensis, assembly GCF_001584185.1. GTDB lineage: Bacteria > Pseudomonadota > Gammaproteobacteria > Burkholderiales > Burkholderiaceae_D > Collimonas > Collimonas pratensis. Next base: position 2,402,902 of record NZ_CP013234.1, read on the forward strand.
TCCAGCGTACGGTCAACCAGCGCCTGGCGGTTGATGGCCTTGGAAATCGCTTGCCGTACGCGTACATCTTTCAAGGGATTCTTGTCGAGCGGCTTGCCGTTCTTGTCGGTGATATCGGGCGACTTGTCGCGCGACTGGTCCAGGGTCCAGAAAATGGTGCGCCAGGAAATCTTTTGCGCCAGCGTGAATTTCGGATTGCTCTTCAGTTTGGGCAAGTCGGCCGGCGGTACGTTTTCGATGGCGTCGACTTCGCCCGCCAGCAAGGCTGCCAGGCGCGCGCCGTCAGAAGTCAGGATGCGGAAGGTGACTTTGTCCCACGCCGGTTTCTCGCCCCAGTAGGCATCGTTGCGCACCAGTTCGATGCTGTCGCCACGCTTGAAGCTAGCGAACTTGAAGGGGCCGGTGCCGACCAGCGCCTTGCCGCTGTTGAAGTCGTCGGTCGTGGCGTTTTGCGCAGCTTTCTTGGAAACGATGAAAATCGTGCTGACATCCAGCGCCAGCGGGCCGTAAGGGGTGGCGGTTTTCAGGCGCACTGTATACGGATCGACCACCTGCTTGCTGACGATCTGCTTGGTGTAGCTGGTGAACGGGCCGGGGCTGGTAGTCAGGGTGGCGGGGCGGTCCAGCGAAAATACAACATCTTCCGCAGTCAAGTCGGAGCCGTCGCTGAACTTGACGCCACGCCGCAGCTTGAACTCCCAGGTCAGCGGATCGATGGTTTTCCAAGAGGTCGCCAAGCCGGGAATCAGCTGGCCGTTGGCGTCCACATTCACCAAGGCATCGAACAGATGCGAAGAAAGCGAGATATTTGGCGCGATATTGTTGAAATGCGGATCCAGGGTGGAGACATCGGCATATAATCCGATCTTCAGATCTGCGGCGTAACTGGCTGCGGGGCTCAAAGAGGCCAAGGTGCTCAGGCCGGCGAAAGCCAGGACAAGTACTTTCTTTTTGGAAAGCTGAAACATGCGATCTCCCAATCGGTGTGAAGTAAGGCTGGTAACTAAGAAGTAAGAGGTAAGAAGTAACTAAGGCTGAGCCTATTCTATGGCTGCGCATATAATTATCAAAACACAATAATTTCTTTTTGTTATGTGTTTTAGTTATATAAGCCTCTCGCTGAAAACAGGGCACGGAGGCGTCGCAGGGAGTCGCGGACGGCAGTTGAAAAGACAACTCTTTCTCCCAACCCAACTTTTATTTACTGAGCCGGTGCTTTTAATAAAATTATCGGTTATAATGAGACATCGTTTAAGATTCGAGCTAGTAGTGCAGTATTAGTCTGTCATTTCTTTCTTGCTTCAAACGATCTAACGGGCGACAGCCCAACTTAACTGAAATAGGAAATGTAATGGCAACTGGTATCGTAAAGTGGTTCAATGATTCGAAGGGTTTTGGTTTTATTACTCCTGACGAAGGTGGTGAAGATCTGTTCGCGCACTTCTCCGCAATCAATTCTTCCGGCTTCAAGTCGCTGCAAGAGAACCAACGTGTTTCTTTCGAAGTTACTGCTGGCCCAAAGGGTAAGCAAGCTTCGAACATTCAAGCTATCTAATTTAATTAGTCGCTGAATCAGCATCGCAAAAATCCCCGGTTCGCCGGGGATTTTTTTCGTCTGTAGAAAAGCAACCGGCGGCATGCGCTCCGCAACATACTCTCTATATTTGCCATAAAAACCTAAAGGCGGCCCGCTGTCAGGAAGCTGTAAGGGTGGCCTGAAATGCTGGGGCAATCTGTATACAGATAATATTTTTTTACAGTAAGCTAGGCGGGGTTTTACGTTAATCGAGTACTTCGGTATTTGTGCATGCCGGTACTTATCTTATAAAAAATACAGAGGAGATAGCATGAACACCATAAGCAAAGCGTGTGTGGCGGCAGCGCTGATGAGCTGGTCGTTGGCTGGCATGGCGGCGGAACCTATCAAGATCGGCGTCAGCGGACCTTTCACCGGCGGCTCCGCACCAATGGGTGTTTCCATGCGCGACGGCGTCAAGCTGGCGGTAGCCGACATCAACGCCCATGGCGGCGTACTGGGACGGCAGCTGCAACTGGTCGAGCGCGACGACGAAGCCAAGAATGAGCGCGGGGTGCAGGTTGCGCAGGAACTGATCAACAAGGAAAAAGTGGTCAGCACGGTGGGCTTCATCAACACCGGGGTCGCCCTGGCCTCGCAGCGCTTCTACCAGGAAGCCAAGATCCCGGTCATGAACAACGTCGCCACCGGCAGCATCGTCACCAAGCAGTTCGTCGGGCCTGAGAACAAGGATAACTACGTTTTCCGTAACGCCGCCAACGACACTATCCAGTCGGCCATGATCGTCGACGAAGCGGTCGTGCGGCAGAAGCATACCAAGGTAGCGATCCTGGCGGATTCCACCAACTACGGCCAGCTCGGCCGCGAAGACCTGGAGCGAGCCCTGGCTGCCAAGGGCATCAAGCCGGTCGCCGTTGAAAAATACAACCTGAAAGACGTCGACATGACGGCGCAGCTGCTGAAAGCCAAGCAGGGCGGCGCCGAAGTCGTGCTGACCTATGGCATCGGCCCTGAGCTGGCGCAGATTGCCAACGGCATGGAAAAACTCAACTGGAAAGTACCTATCGTCGGCAGCTGGACTTTGTCGATGGGGAACTTCATCGATAACGCCGGCAAGAACGGCGACGGTACGCGCATGCCGCAAACCTTCATCCAGGATCCAAGCTCGCCTAAGCGCAAGGCCTTCATCGAAGCCTATCAGAAAGCCTACAAGATCGATCGCATGCCGTCCCCGGTTTCCGCGGCCCAGGGCTATGACTCGATCTATCTGCTGGCGGCTGCCATCAAGCAGGCCGGCAGCACCGACGGCGTCAAGATCCGGGAAGCGCTGGAAAACCTGAACGGTACGGTGGAAGGCGTTGTCACCAACTACTCCAAGCCGTTCAGCCATGACGACCATGAGGCGATCAAGCCGAATTTGGTGGTGATCGGCGAAGTCAAGGGCGGCCGCGTGGTGCTGGCCAAGTGACAGCAGGCCGGCCCAGGCAATAGCTACGGCCGGCCGCAATCTGTTTGACTGCGCAGCAAATCCGGCCCGTGCGCCGGATTTGCTGCATCTGAAGTAGTTGCCGCTGTTGCTGCATTTGCTGTTGTTGCTGCATTTGCAGCAGTACTGCGGTTTGTCGCTTGTGCTCGCGTGTGTTTTACTTCGCTTCCCGGCGATGTCTCTTGGATATACATCATGGAAATCCTGCTGCAACTGGTCTTTAGCGGTATCGCGCTAGGCATGATCTACGCCGTCATCGCATTCGGCTATCAACTCACCTTCGCCACGTCCGGCACCCTCAATTTCGGCCAGGGCGAAGCCCTGATGCTGGGCGCGCTGGTCGGCCTCAGCCTGGTCGGCAACATTCACGGCGGCCCTTACCTGAACTACTGGCTGATGATCCCGGTAGTGATCGTGTTCGGTGCGCTGCAAGGCGTGGTGGTCGAATGGATAGGCGTGCGGCCGGCGCTCAAGATCAAGTCCGAATTCGGCTGGATCATGTCGACTATTGCGCTGGCGATCATCTTCAAGAACGTCGCTGAAAACATCTGGGGCAAGGATGACCTGACTTTCCCGACGCCGCTGTCGGCGACGCCGTTCCAGGTGCTCGGCGCCAATGTCCAGCCGATGCAGATCGTGGTGGTGCTGGGCGCGCTGGCGATGATGCTGGCGGTGGAAATGTTCAATCGCAAATCGATTTACGGCAAGGCGGTGGTGGCTACTTCTAACGATCGCGATGCCGCCGGCCTGATGGGCATCAATACCAGCATGGTGATCACCTTTTCCTACGCCTTGTCGTCGGCCACGGCGGCCTTTGCCGGCGTGCTGGTAGCACCGCTGACGCTGACCGGCGCCACCATGGGCACCTCGCTCGGTCTCAAGGCGTTCGCGGTGGCGATCATCGGCGGCCTCACCTCCGGCATGGGCGCGATCGTCGGCGGCCTGATCCTGGGCATCGCCGAGACCCTGACCGGCTTCTATATTTCCACCGGCTACAAGGAAGTGCCGGGCCTGGTGCTGCTGTTGCTGGTGCTGGCGATCAAGCCGGCTGGACTGTTCGGCAAGACTGCCATCAAGAAGGTGTGAAGATGAGTAAAAAGTTATTCGCACTGTCGATCGCAGGCATCGTGCTGCTGCTGGCGTTCCCGCAAGTTTTCCCGAATCCGTACTACATCCATCTGGCGGAAACCATCCTGATCTACGCCATCCTGCTGTTCGGGCTGGATATCGTGGTCGGCTATACCGGCCAGGTGTCGCTGGGCCATGCCGGCCTGTTCGGCATCGGTTCTTATACCACCGGCGTGCTGGTGTTCAAGCTGGGCTGGCCTTTCCTGATCGCGGCCCCGGCCAGCCTGGCGGTGACGGCCTTGTTCGGCGCCATCCTGGCCTTGCCGGCGCTGCGTGTGACCGGGCCGTACCTGGCCATGGTGACGCTGGCGTTCGGCACCATCATCCAGATCCTGATCAATGAAATGAGTTTCCTGACCGACGGACCGATGGGCATCAAGCTGACCAAGCCCGTGTTCTTCGGCCATCGTCTCGACGAGGTTGATTATTTCTACCTGGTGGCGGCGCTGATGGTGCTGTCGCTGATCGTGGTCCACCGGATCGTCAAATCGCATCTCGGACGTGCCTTCCAGGCATTGCGCGACAGCCCGATCGCCTCGGATTGCATGGGCGTCTCGGTGTACCGCTACAAGGTCATCGCCTTCGTGATCAGCGCCGCGCTGGCCGGCCTGGCGGGCAGCCTGTATGCCTATTCGGAAGAATACATCTCGCCGAATACCTACAACTTCGAGCTGACTATCCTGTTCTTGCTGGCGGTCATCATGGGCGGCCGCAAGAGCCGTATCGGCTCCTTGCTGGGGGCGCTGATCGTGGTCATGCTGCCGAGCCTGCTGGCCGATATCGATCTGTTCCGCCAGATCGCCACCGCGGCGGCCGTGATCGGCGTGCTGGCGAGCGCCTTCCTGCTGTGGAAAAAGCGCAAGACTGTGCGCGAGTTGGCGGTGCCCCTGGCCGCTACCCTCGGCATGGCGATCTTTTCCTACCGCCTGGAAAACATCACCGACTGGCGTCTGACGATCTTCGGCGTGATGACACTGTTCGTGGTGTATTACCTGCAGGACGGGATTGTCGGCTTCGCCCGCAATCTGCTGGGCCAGAAAGCGGCCGCCGGCGGCAAGCCGGTCACGCTTGCGGCCAATCCTGAACAGGCCTGGGGACCGGCGGTCGGCGGCGGCGCCAGCGGCAGCACGCTGCTCAGCGGCCAGAAGATCCTGATGCAGTTCGGCGGTCTCAAGGCCTTGAACGAGGTCAACCTGGACATCGTCAAAGGCAGCGTGCACGGCCTGATCGGACCAAACGGTTCCGGCAAGAGCACCATGATGAACGTCCTTACCGGGATCTACAAACCGACCGCCGGCAAAGTCGAATTCAACGGCAAGACGATTTCCGGCACGACGCCGGCGGCGATTGCGCTGGGCGGCGTGGCCCGTACTTTCCAGAACGTGCAGCTGTTCGGCGAAATGACGGCCACCGAAAACGTCCTGGTCGGCTTGCATCACACCTTCCGCAGCAATGTGCTGGACGTGATCTTCAATACGCCACGCTACCGGCGTGAAGAGCAGCAGGCACGGCAGCGCGCCGCCAGCATCCTGGAATTCGTCGGCCTCGGCGAACTGGCCGGCGAAGAGGCGCGCAACCTGCCGTATGGCAAGCAGCGCCTGCTGGAAATCGGCCGTGCGCTAGGCTTGAATCCGCAACTGCTGTTGCTGGATGAACCGGCAGCAGGCCTGACGGCGCCAGACATCAAGGAGTTGATCGCGATCATCCACAAGATCCGCCAGCACGGCATCACGATTATCCTGATCGAACATCACATGGATGTCGTGATGTCGATTTCGGACATTGTGACGGTGCTCGATTTCGGCCAGAAAATCGCCGAAGGCAAGCCTGCCGCGGTGCAGAGCGATCCCAAGGTGATCGAAGCCTATCTCGGCGGCAGCGCCGGCGAAGACGCTGCCAGCGTCGATGCCGCCGGTGCGCCATCCACTTCCAAGCCAGCGGGGTTATAAGATGCTTTCGATTTCCAATCTGCATGCAGCCTACGGCAAAGTCGAGGTATTGCACGGCATTTCGCTGGATGTGCCGAAAGGCAAGGTGGTGACCCTGATCGGCTCCAACGGCGCCGGCAAGACCACCACCATGCGTGCCGTCTCCGGCATGATCAAGGCCAAGTCCGGAAGCGTGACCCTGGCCGGGGTCAACGTCACCGGCCTGGCCTCGCACAAGATCGCCCGCGCCGGCCTGGCCCATTCGCCTGAAGGGCGACGCGTGTTCGCCACCATGAGCGTGGTCGACAATCTGTTGCTGGGCGCTTTTCCGCGCTTTACCCGCATGCGTCCGCGCGGCGACATCAAGCTCGACCTGGAGCGCGCGCTGGAACTGTTTCCGCGCCTGAAAGAGCGGCAAAGCCAGCTGGCCGGCACCTTGTCCGGCGGCGAACAGCAGATGCTGGCGATGGCGCGCGCGGTCATGCTCAATCCCGAGGTAATCCTGCTGGATGAGCCATCGATGGGGCTGGCGCCGATTCTGGTGGAGGAAGTGTTCCGCATCATTTCGCGGCTCAAGGCGGAGGGCGTGACGATGCTGCTGGTGGAACAGTTCGCCGCCGCTGCCTTGAACGTCGCCGACTATGGCTATGTGCTGGAAAACGGGCGGATTTCCGTGCACGGTCCGGCCGAGAAGCTGAAGAACGATCCGGCGGTGAAGGCGGCGTATCTGGGCGGCGCGCAGCACTGAATTGGCGCAATTTGTTGATGGCGGGAAATTAATATTGTTGAGTAGTCATTGAACGTGAATAATATGCTACTAGTGGCGTAAACACGTGCAGGGTTTAGTTTTCTACAGTGGGCTGAACGTGAGAATCTGGCAATACCGTAATGCAATACGTGCATAAAACGGTCAACCATGTTTTCTATTTCGGAGCACTTAACATGAAACAAGACCATTCAGTTATCACGTCCGGCCACGTCATCGACGACAGCAGCACGTCGTCGCCATCGCCCGCAAAAAGCGCAATGGCGGCGCAGCGCGAGCAGCGCTTGCCGTTCACTATCCGTATTGTCAGGGATGAGCAGGCATTGCAGAAAGCGGTCGGGATCCGGCATGCTGCCTACAGCCGTCACCTGCCGGAGCTGGCCCGCAACCTGCAGCAGTTCGAGCAGGCGGATCTCGCTGACGACACCATCATCCTGTTGGCAGAATCCAAGTTCGACGGCTCCTCTTTAGGCACGATGCGCATCCAGACCAACCATGATCGGCCTTTGGTGCTGGAGCAGTCGGTTACCCTTCCGGCGTGGCTGCAAGGACGGCATCTGGCGGAGGCAACGCGTTTGGGGGTTGCGTCGGGACAGATCGGCAAGATGGTGAAAACCTTGCTGTTCAAAGCCTATTTTCTGTACTGTGTCGAGAACGGCATCGACTGGATGGTGATTACGGCGCGCTCGCCGCTAGACCGGCAATATGATGCCTTGCTGTTTCAGGATGTCTTTTCTGGCGGCCAGTTTATTCCTATGCAGCATGTCGGCATGCTGCCGCATCGTGTCATGGCATTCGAGGTGGCCACAGCCAGAACGCGCTGGAGCGCTGCCGCCCATCCATTGTTTGCCTTGATGTTTGAGATTCATCATGCAGATCTGATGCTTGAGCGGCCCTCCAATTTACTAAGCATCTCTCATTCCATATTTGGTCACAGTAATCTTTGAGGGAAAGAAAAGGGATAATCGTTTCCGTGGCATAGTCATTTGGTTCAGTATTGTTAAATAATGATTGTGAGAGGGTGTTATTGTTGTTGAAAAAAAATAATGTGGCTTTTTTTACAGTACAGTAGAACCCTCTCACTCTACGGACGCGATGTTTATGTGGCTATTCCATGCCGACACGCCGAAAAAACTTAGCGACAACCTTAAGCCAAGGGATTGGCTAGGGTTCTATTTTTCGGTTGTTTTGGTGCCAGCGCTGGTTGTCTTGTTTACGATCCTCGCGTTCGTTACGCTGGATAGCCGCTTTGGGCACAGGGATCCGGTGTCGTCGCCCTTGCAGGTGTTGAGCGATCCGGAGCAGAGCCTGGCGCCAGAGCAGGCATTTCAGAAGCTGATGGATGCTCCCCACAAGGCTTATCAAAATACGCAATTGCTGGAAACGCCTTTCTGGTTTTCCTTCATGGTGCTGCCGGCAGCCGATTCCGGCACGGTGCAAGTGGAGCTGCCATCGCGCCACGCGCAGCAGGTAAGCTGCTGGGCAGACCAGGGCCGGCGTCTGCTCGGGAGCGGTAGCCGTACCGGCAACGATGGCCAGGTCAAAGCTGAAAAGACGGGATTCATCCTGTCGCTGGCGCCCCAGGCCTTGCCTGTGAGCGTGCTGTGCAAGGGTGTTTTTTCCGGCCCGGCGCGAATTTCCGTGCGTCAATGGAGTATTCCGGATTTTGAACAGTCGCAGAAGGAATTTTATCGCGGTATAGGCCTGATGGAAGGCGGCTTGCTGACCCTGACCCTGTTCGTGCTGGTGGCGGCGCTCATCAACCGCGAGTGGATGTATGTCTTGTTTGCCGTTTGGCTGCTGGGCAACCTGCGGCTCGGCGCGAATGCTATGGGATGGGATGCGCACTGGCTGATATGGACCATTCCCAACCAGTGGCTGCCGTGGCTGCGCAAGCTGACCTTCGCCACTTATTACATCGTCACCTTCACCTTGTTTGGCAGGCTGTTTCAGAATGAGTTGAAGCAGGTCGGCTTCGTTTTCCTGCAAAATGTTTTACGCTGGCTTGGCGGGCTGCTGCTGGTGGCTGCCTTATTGCTGTCGTACCAGCGTTTCCTGCCGGTGCTATGGTGCTGGACAGTCGCCGGCATCCTGATATTGATCTTCCTGCTGGCGCGTATCGTCTGGAAAGCCCGCACCCGGGCAGTACTCTGGTATTGCGCATCGATGTTTGTCGTACTGTTCACCCGGGTGGATGAAGTGGTGGCCGCCGCATTCGGCATCAAGACACTGGATGAAGTCCCGAATAACGTGATTGTGGCGTTGCTGTCAAGCCTGATGGCATCGTTTGCATTCGCCGAACAGATGCGTGCGGGGAAGCGCGAACTGGCCTTGGTCCAGGCTGAGTTGCGTACTACCTATGAGGTCACGCCGATCGGCTTGTTTACCCTTTCTGCAGATGGCAGTTTCGTGCGCACCAATCCTGCGCTGGAAAAAATACTGGGCCACGATGCCGGGACCCCGTGGCTAAAAAAATGGGATGATTATTTCCAACCTGGCGCCCATGACAAACTATGGCGCATCGTTTCCGGCAGCGGCGGCAATGAGGCCGAGTTGCGCGGGGTTGCCGATGCCAGCGGCAGGGCGAGCACCTATCTGGTTACAGCGACTTTTGCCAACGGCCGCATCGAAGGCTCGCTGCAAGATATCAGCGATCGTTCCGACGCCGTCGAGCGATTGCGCTTCCTGGCCGAGCACGACCCGTTGACCGGCGTGCTGAACCGGCGCGGCATTGAAATCATGCTGGAGCGGGCCATTGCACGCCAGTGCGACGAGCGGCCGCTGGCGCTGGCTTACCTTGACCTGGACCGTTTCAAGCTGATCAACGATCTGTTCGGTCATCAATCCGGCGATGAAGTGTTGAAGCAGCTGTGTGAAAGGGTCGAACAGTCGCTGGGCGAGGGCAATCACATCGGCCGCATCGGCGGCGATGAATTCATCATCCTGTTCCAGGACGTGGAGATTGGCGCCGCCACCAAGATCTGTTCCGCCATCATCCAGAAAATCAGCTACCAGTCGTATCACATAGGCGCGCGCGCCTTCCAGGTCAAGGGTTCGATCGGGTTGGTCGAGGTGGATGCCGGCATGCGGGTGCAGGACGCCATTTCCGCAGCAGACCGCGCCTGCCGCGAAGCCAAGAAAGCCCATAACGAGCATATCGTGGTGTATCACAAGAATGCGCCGGTGTTCCGCGAGCGGCTGGAAGAACTCAGCCTGATCGAAAGACTGGGCGGCGAATTCCTGCCCTCCGGCCTGTTTGTCGAAATGCAGCCGATCATGTCGCTGCAGCATCCGGAAGACTCGCTCAATTTCGAGGTCTTGCTCAGGCTGCGCGACGCCGACAACAAGGTGGTGCCGGCCACCCGGGTGATTGCGGCGGCGGAGGAAAACGGCAGTATCGCGGTGATCGACCGCTGGGTCATGGCGACCGTGCTGGAGTGGCTCGACCAGCACCAGGCACAGCTGCCGCTGACCAAGTTCGTTTGCGTGAACCTGAGCGGCGCTTCGCTCAACGATGAAAAATTCATCCAGGATCTTTTCGTGATCCTGGAAAAACATCTGCGCGTGGTGCCTTTACTGTGCATCGAGGTCACCGAAAGCGTGGCGCTGCACGATCTTGACCATACCAGCCGCATCATCGAGCGGCTGCAGGCGCTGGGCGCCAAGGTGGCGCTGGACGATTTCGGCGCCGGCTATACTTCCTTCACCTATCTCAAGAGCCTGTCGGCGGATGCCTTGAAAATCGATGGCGCATTCATTCAAAGCATGAACATGCACCCGGCCAACGAGGCGATCGTGGAAGCGATCGTCGAACTGGCCCGCAATCTCGGCATGAAGAGCATCGCCGAGTGGGTCGAGGACTGCGCCATGATCGAGGCGCTGGCCAAGCTGGGCGTCGATTACGTGCAAGGGTTTATTGTCGCCAAGCCGCAATCGCCCGACGCCATCCTGCAGGCCAGTTCCGCCGCCAGTTTCATTACCGACCCCGACGTGGCGCGTTTCGTCGCCGCGCGGCGCAAGGGCGGGGTCGAAAGCGCGGACGGCGGCAAATGGTCTTCCAAGCTGCATTGACAGAGCGGCCATGAGGCTAGTGCCACGCTGGTTTACAATGCCGGACCCGGGCCAATGCGCTTGCCTGGAATTTATTGATGTTGGAGATGCATGACTGCTGCAATTTCGGGTTTTTCCCTTTCCCTGTCGCTGATCCTGGCGATCGGTTCGCAAAACGCCTTCGTTCTCAAGCAGGGACTGAAGCGCGAGCATGTGTTCTGGGTCTGCCTGACCTGCGCCGTCTCCGACGCCATCCTGATCTTGTTGGGCGTGACCGGCCTGGCGATCGTGATCAAGCAAGCGCCGTGGCTGACCAGCGCCATGCGCTACGGCGGCGCCGCCTTCCTGTTCCTGTACGGCGCACGCAGCTTTTACACTGCCTGGAAATCGTCGGCCGTGCTGCAGCAGGGCGAAGATACCCAAGCTGCTTTACTGCCGACCTTGCTGACTTGCGCGGCGCTGACCTGGCTCAATCCGCACGTCTATCTCGATACGGTCTTGCTGATCGGTTCCATCTCTACCCAGTTCCCAGACGACAAAGCCGGGTTTGCCGGCGGCGCCATGCTGGCTTCGCTGGTGTTCTTTTTTGCGCTCGGCTATGGCGCCGCCTTGCTGCGGCCGATCTTCGCCAAGCCGCTTTCCTGGCGCATACTGGAAGTCGTGGTAGGGCTCACCATGTGGACGATTGCCTATAAATTGCTGACCGAGTAAACCGGCGACTGGAAGCAGCGCCGCGCCAAGAATGTAAAATGACGGATTGGCCGCGGCACTAGCGTTTCAGGAGTGCGCGGCATTCATTCCTATCAGAAGGCAGAGATCCCATGAGCGCGACCCTCAAACACATCGTATTGTGGAAATTGAAAGACCACGCCGAAGGCGCCGATAAGGCCAGCAATGCGCTGAAGCTCAAGGCCCTGCTGGACAGCTGCGCGGGCATCGTACCCGGCATGATCAGGTTCGAAGCGATAGTGGCCCAGCCTGGTCTGGAAGCGACTTACGACGTCTTGCTGAATTCCGAATTCGCATCTCAGGCGGCGCTGGACGCCTACCAGAACCATCCGGCCCACGTCGCCATCAAGCCCTTCTTCGGCGCCGTGCGCGAAGCGCGCCAATGCATGGATTACCTGAGCTGAGCGGCCGCATGTTTCCTTCTCACGTTTTTCCGATCGATAATCCCTTCCTGAGCTATCTCGGCGTCGAATTCGTCGATATGGGCGAGGGCGCCGCCGAGCTGGCGCTGACTTTGCAGCCGCATCACATGAACAGCTGGCAGGTCACGCATGGCGGCGTCTCGATGACCATGCTGGATGTGGTCATGGCGCTGGCCGGACGCTCGCTCTTGCCGCAGTCCGAAGCGGCCGTTACCGTCGAGATGAAAACCAGTTTCCTGCAGCCGGCGGGGCGCAGCGGCGCCCGGCTGGTGGCCAAGGGCCGGGCTTTTCACCAATCCACCACCATGTGTTTTTGCGAAGCCGAGCTATGGCACGGCGATCATCTGGTGGCAAAGGCCATGGGCACTTTCAAATATCTGCGGCACAACCGCGCCGCGCTCAAAATCAAGCCGGGCTGATAGCCAATAACGAGAAATACTTACAATATGAAATTTCATCTGACAGTCGACAACTGGGCGGTGCAGAAGGCAGATGCACGCGCAGTGCGTTTCGACGTATTCGTGATCGAGCAAAACATTCCGGTCGAGCTGGAATGGGACGATATGGATGAGCACTGCGTGCATGCGGTCGCCCATGACGAGAGCGGCTATGCCGTCGGCACCGGCCGTCTGCTGCCCGACGGTCATATCGGCCGCATGGCGGTGCGCGCGGCGGGACGCGGGCAGGGCATAGGTGCAGCAATCCTGCAAGCCTTGATGGCGCAGGCGCGCCAGCGCGGCGACCGCGAAGTGGTGCTGAATGCGCAGACCCAGGCAGAAGCGTTTTACGGCCGCCACGGCTTTGTCCGCGATGGCGAGGAGTATTACGAAGCGGGGATTGCGCACGTCTGCATGCGCCACGTTTTCGCCTGATTGCTGCTCCTGCCTGCGCAGAGCGGCAGGCAGGTGTTCACCGTCAGCGCGTACAGCGTCCCGCGGATTTGGACGGCGCGTGCGTGCGGCAGGGCGCGCCTGAGGGCGTTGCAATGCGCTCGTGCAGCATGGCGCTGCCATTCGCCTTCAGTCGCACGATGGTGGATGCGCGCGTGCCGTAATCCGGCGATTCGATGAACACCGCCGACAGCATGCGTTCGGTTTCAATGTTGACGCCGGTAGATGGTAGACGGCAATCGCCGGAACGCGTGGTATCGCTGAGCATGTCGAAGAAGCAGGCATCGGGCGCGCCCTGGCACAGCAGGCTGGAGAATTGTGCCTTGGTGCGTACCACCTTGGGCCAGCACACGTCCAGCGTCGCGTTCGACAAGCCATACACGCCGGGCGCCAAAGGCTGGCCATTGCGCGGATCGTCCTCGCCTTTGTTGGAATACCAGATCAGCTGGCTGCCGTCGCCGACCAGCAGATTGAAGCCATTGAAGCGCGCTGCGTCGACGGCGATTTCAGCGACATATTCCGCCGCCGTTTTTTTACTGGACAGGAAATCCGCTACCAGTGCGCCGCGGCTGGGGGCATCGGGCCGCCGTTCCGACGGCGCCCGGACATTGGTGATGGCGGCAAAGCGGCCGCCGCGGGTGATGCCGATCCAGGTGCCGCCATCCTGCAGGTCACGGCCGGCATAGATGTCGGGCTGGTCTTCCCACCAGCTGGCGGCAGCGCTCGGACGCGCATAGAATTCATCGCGGTTGGCGGCGGCTATCAGCGGCGAGCCAGGAATCACTTGCCACGCAAAAACGATCAAGCACATGATGAAATATTGACAAAAAATTCAGTATGACGAGGGCCGTCGATCAAGGCGGCGAGGCCGTGCTTGGCAACCGCCAGATCAATCACTTGGACGAAATCCGGCGGCACCGAAGAATACACTTCCATCCAGGTGTGGTGTTCATCTTTTATTTCCGCACTGCGCTTGAGCGCGGTATTGACCTGATGCTGCAGCGACAGTTCGGCCTGCATGGCTGCCGCGGCATGATCGAATTCCTGGGCGCGGCTGGCGGCGACCTTGTAATAGATATACAGATTGGTGCTCATCGCAGGCTCAGGCCGACAGTTCTGCATCGGTGACGTCGATGATCGAATACGGCAGCGCATGGAACTTCAGTTGCGGGCCATTGATCGAACCCAGGTGTACCGTCGTGCCGCCCTCGGTCGCCGCCAGCTTGATCTCCAGCAGGCACAGGCTGCTGTGCGCGCTATCGGCTTCGGCATTGACGATCATGCCGCAAGGCTGCTCTGGATCGTTGCTGGAAAATACTTCCGTGGCGGCGGCGATGCCGGTGGCTTCGACGCTGGCGAGGACCGCGCGGCGCTTGAGCTTGCCCAGGTACTGGCTGCGCGCGACGATTTCCTGGCCCGGATAGCAGCCCTTCTTGAAATTGACGCCGCCGACCACTTCAAAATTGATCATCTGCGGTACAAACTGTTCTTGCGTGGCTAGCGTGACCTGTGCAATGCCGGCGTGGATTTCGCTCAGGCGCCAAGCTTGCGCGCTGAGCGCCTGCAGGCTGCTGCTCAGCAGCGGCCAGGCGGCGATGGCAGTCTCGGGACTGGTGATCCACTGATAGCGCGGCGCGCCATCGGCGTCGGCGACGCGGATCAGGCTGCCGTACTGGTTGTCGATCTTGCCGTAGGGTGCATCCGGCAACGCGGGGAACCATGGCACCAGTGCAGCGGCAACAGCCTCGCCGGCAAGGCCGAGGACGACGTGCGCTTCAGTGACGTCGGCCAGCTTGGCCTTGGCACGCATGATGAACATCTGCAGACGCTTTTGCAGCGCCGCCTGCAACTCGCGCGGCAGCTGCAGGAAGATGCTGTCGCCACTCTTCCAGATCAGGAAGGTGGCCTGCAGGCGTCCCTTGGGCGAGCAATAGCCGGCCAGCCGCGCCTGTGCTGCGGTCAGGTTCTGGACGTCGTTGGTGAGCTGGGTGTGCAGGAAACTGGCGGCGTCTTCGCCGCTGGCGGCGATCAGGCCCAGTTCAGGCAGCGGGCAAAGAAAGACGGCTGGGTTGCGGCGGCGGCCGGCAACGCAGTCAATGTCTGTTGCTGCAGAAATTTCGACCAGATACTTGTTATTTCATTCATAAATTGTAAGCATTCCCAAAACAGCGATTATCATATTGGGTTGATTATAGTGATGTCGCAAAAAAGGCGTTGGGTTTCGCCGTTTTTGCGCCGCTTGAAATAATAGATGCAATAAATTCGGAGCGACCGGTCTTGTTTAAAAAACTATTGTTGTGGGTGATCTTGTTGGGCGGGGCGGCTACCGGCGGCGTAGCTTACTGGGCGCAGCAGCCGGTATTCGACGCCGGGCCGGTGCGGCCATTCACCATCCAGCCCGGTAGCACGCTGGCCAGTTCGGTAGAGCAGATAGACCAGGCCGGCGTCGGCGTCAATCCGCAATTGCTGGAGTTGCTGGCGCGGGTTACCGGCAAGGGCGGCAAGCTGAAGGCCGGCAGCTATGAGCTGAAACCCGGCGCCACGCCGCTGCGCCTGCTGACGCAGCTGGTGCGCGGCGAGTTTGCGCAAGAATCGCTGACCGTGATCGAAGGCTGGACCTTCCGCCAGATGCGCCAGGCAGTGGCGGCGCAAGCGGCGCTGAAGCACGATACGGTGGCCTTGTCGGATGCTGAACTGCTGGCAAAAATCAGTCCCAACTACAGCATGCCGGAAGGCTTGTTCTTCCCGGATACCTATCTGTTCGCCAAGGGCTCCAGCGATCTGCAGGTCTATAAGCAGGCGCATGCGTTGCTGCTCAAACGCCTGAACCAGGCTTGGGAAGGGCGCGACGCTACGCTGCCTTACAAGACGCCTTACGAGGCGCTGATCATGGCCTCCATCGTGGAAAAGGAAACCGGCCGCCGCGCTGACCGCAGCACGATTGCCGGGGTTTTCGTCAACCGTCTGAAGATCGGCATGCTGCTGCAAACCGATCCCACCGTGATCTATGGCATGGGCGAACAGTACCAGGGCATCATCCGCAAGCGCGACCTGACCACCGACACGCCCTATAACACCTACACGCGCGCCGGCCTGCCGCCGACCCCGATTGCCCTTCCAGGCGCAGAGTCGATCGCGGCAGCGCTGCATCCGGCGCAAACCGACGCCCTGTACTTCGTCGCCCGCGGCGATGGCAGCAGCCATTTTTCCAATAATCTTGGCGAGCACAACCAGGCGGTCAATCAGTATCAGCGCTAGATTTCCCGGCAATCGGCGATAATGGCAGCAACAGCAGCGTAATACCGTTTCATAAGCAGGTTAAAACAATGGCATCAGGAAAATTCATCACTTTTGAAGGCATAGACGGCGCCGGCAAGTCGACGCACATCGGCTTTGTCGCCGACTTGCTGCGCAGCCGCGGCCTGACCGTCGTCACCACCCGCGAACCGGGCGGCACCGCGCTGGGAGAAGCGCTGCGCGAAGTGCTGCTGCATCAGAAAATGCACTTGGAAACCGAAGCCATGCTGATGTTCGCGGCGCGCCGCGAGCACCTGGCGCAAGTCATCGAACCTGCGCTGGCGCGTGGCGACTGGGTCATTTCCGACCGCTTCAGCGACGCCACCTTCGCCTACCAGGGCGGCGGCCGGCAACTGCCGCTGGCCAAGCTGGAAGCGCTGGAGCAATGGGTGCATCCGCATCTGCAGCCAGACCTGACCTTGCTGTTCGACGTGCCGCTGGAAGTGGCGCGCGACCGTCTCGACGCCACCCGCACGCTGGACAAGTTTGAACAGGAAAAGTCGGACTTCTTTGCCGCCACCCGCGCCGAGTACCTGCGCCGCGCCGCCCAGTTTCCGGAACGCTTCCAGATCATCGACGCCACCCGCACCATTGCCGAGGTCCAGCAGACGCTGACCGGCATCATCGCAACATTATGTGTAGAACAGGCCAAGCCTTGAAGCAGACTGATAAGGTACATGCATGAGTAATACCTTGTTCCCCTGGCAGGGCGACGTCTGGCAGCAGCTGCAGCAGATGCGCGCGCGGCTGCCGCACGCGATCCTGTTCCATGGCGCCGAAGGCATAGGCAAAACCGTTTTTGCGGAACAGTTCGCGCAATCCCTGCTCTGCGAAACGCCGCAGCCGGATGGCCATGCCTGCGGCACATGCGGCTCTTGCGGCTGGTTCGTGCAGTACAACCACCCTGATTACCGCCGCGTGCGGCCGGAAATCCTGGACGGCGACGAGGCCGGCGAAGGCGATGGCAGCGAAGGCGAGGCGGGCGACGGCAAGAAGAGCGCCAAATCGGCCAAGGCGCCGTCCAAGGAAATCAAGATCGACCAGATCCGCGCCCTGGCCGGCTTCATGAACATCTCCACCCACCGCCAGGGCCAGCGCGTGGTGTTGCTGTATCCGGCCGAGGCGCTCAACACCGCCGCCGCCAATGCCTTGCTGAAGACGCTGGAGGAGCCGCCGCCGAATACCGTGTTCCTGCTCAGCTCCAACAGCCTCGACCGCCTGCTGCCGACCATCCTGTCGCGTTGCCGTAAATTCGCCATGCCGCTGCCGTCGCGCGAGCAGGCGCTGACCTGGCTGCGCCAGCAGGAGGTCAAGGATGCCGACGTCTGGCTGGACGAGCAGGGTGGCGCACCGCTGACCGCCTACGCGCAGTCGCAAAGCGAAGGGCGCGAGCTGATCGACGCGTTTTTGCAGCATTTGACCCGGCCCGGCATCGACGGCGCCCTGAAATGTGCCGAGCAGTTGCAGAAAACCCCGGTGGCCGAGCTGGTGGCCTGGCAACAACGTTGGCTGTACGACCTGTTTTCGCTTAAATTGTGCGGCACAATCCGGTATTATCCCCGGTATGAAAAAGCGCTGGCCGGATTGGCCGCGAAAGTCGAGACCGGCGCTTTGCTGCGGGCCTTGAAAAGCAGCAACGAGCGTCGCGCGATCGCCGACCATCCGCTCTCGGCGCGCCTGTTCATTGAAGAAATGCTGCTGGATTACGCCAGCATGTTTGCTTGAATTTTGCTTATAGGACGATGATGGCAGAGAACACCACAATCCCGGCCGAGCCGGTCAAACTATCCAGGCCGTCGGTATTGTCGCTGGTGATCAAGGAAAAATCGGCGCTATACGCTGCCTACATGCCATTCCTGGTCAATGGCGGCATCTTTGTGCCCACCAACAAGACCTATCACCTGGGCGATGAAATCTACCTGATCCTGAGCCTGATGGACGACGGCACCAAGTATCCGATCGCCGCCAAGGTGGCGTGGATCACGCCGAAGAACGCCAATAACAACAAGGCGCAGGGCGTCGGCGTGCATTTTCCGGACGACGACAGCGGCCAGCGGCTGCGCAAGCGGATCGAGGAAGTGCTCGGTTCGGCGCTGGGTTCGGCGCGTCCGACCCATACTTACTAAAGGCCGCCGGCGGCAACGATAGATATTCAGCATTAATACAGCACTATGGATCATATGGACTACAGCTTCAGACTCGCCACGCAGCAGGACTTGCCGGCGATTGTCGCCATCTACAACAGCACCGTCGCCTCGCGTGAAGTGACGGCCGATACCGAGCCGGTCACGGTGGCTTCGCGCCAGGCTTGGTTCGACCATCACAATCCGGAACGCCGCCCGCTGTGGGTGGTGGAGCAGGAGGGCGCCGGGGGGCAGAAGTCGCTGCTGGGTTGGCTGTCGTATTCCGATTTCTACGGCCGTCCGGCTTATTCCGGCACTGCCGAGCTGTCTATCTATATTCATGAAGATGCGCGCGGCAAGGGCATGGGTCGCTATTTGCTGGGGCAAGCCATTGCGCATGCTCCGAGCATCGGCGTGCATACTTTACTGGGTTTCGTCTTTGGCCATAACCAGCCGAGCCTGAAACTGTTCGATGCCTTCGGTTTCGAGCGCTGGGCCAACATGCCGCGCGTCGCTACCCTGGACGGCATCGAGCGCGATCTGGTGATCCTGGGCAAGCGCGTCGCCTGAGCGGCGATTGACGTCCCGTCCGATGTTTTCCCCTACCGGTGCTAAAGTACCGGTTTTCTCCTATTCTGTTTTGAGTTACCTATGTCGCGTACCCTGGTTCTAGCCTCCAACAACGCTGGAAAATTAAAAGAATTCGGCCAATTGCTGGCACAGATCGATTTCGATGTGCGTCCGCAGGGCGAATTCGACGTCCCCGAGGCGGAAGAACCCTACCTGACCTTTGTCGAAAACGCCCTGACCAAGGCCCGCCACGCCTCCCGCTTGACCGGCCTGCCGGCGCTGGCGGACGATTCCGGGGTCTGCGTCAACGCCCTCGGCGGCGCCCCTGGCGTGCTGTCGGCGCGCTATGCCGGCGAACCGAAGTCCGATGCCGCAAACAACCGCAAGCTGATCGCCGACCTGGCGTCGCATGCCGACAAATCGGCCTATTATTACTGTGTGCTGGTGTTTGTCCGCCATGCCGACGATCCGCAGCCGGTGATCGCCGACGGCCGCTGGAACGGCCAGATCATCAGCGAAGCGCGTGGCGCCGGCGGTTTCGGCTACGATCCTTTTTTCCTGATTAGCGAGCACAACAAGACTGCCGCCGAGTTTACCGCTGCCGAGAAGAATGCCATCTCGCACCGCGGCCAAGCTCTGCGTGCACTGGTAGAGAAACTGCGATGATCCCGATCAAGCCCATCGGCATGCCCGGCCAGGCCAAAAGCGCCCTGGCCGACAAGCCCTCTGCCGCAGCCCAGGCCGCGCTGGCCTATCTGCAGCCGGGCGCGCTCAGCCTGAGCGCCTTGCCGCCGCTGTCGCTGTACATCCATTTTCCCTGGTGCGTGAAGAAGTGCCCGTATTGCGATTTCAATTCGCACGAAGCCAAGGGCGGTTTTCCGGAAGAGGAATACCTGGCCGCCTTGCGCGCCGACCTGGAGGCCTCGCTGCCGCTGATCTGGGCCGCAAGATCTATACGATTTTCATCGGCGGCGGTACGCCCAGCCTGATGTCTGCGGCCGGGCTGGATCGTTTGATGTCGGACGTGCGCTCGCTGCTGCCGTTGGACGGCGCCGCGGAAATTACCATGGAAGCCAATCCGGGCACCTTTGAAGTCGAGAAGTTCAAGTCCTACCGCAACAGCGGCATCAACCGCCTGTCGATCGGCATCCAGAGCTTCAACGGCCGCCATCTGCAGGCACTGGGCCGGATCCACGACGACGGCGAAGCGCGCCGCGCGGTCGAGATCGCCCACGCGACTTTCGACAATTTCAATCTCGACCTGATGTATGCGCTACCGTCGCAGACGCTGGCAGAGGCGCAGCAAGACGTCGCCACCGCCATCGCCTTTGCGCCGCCGCACCTGTCGCTGTACCACCTGACGCTGGAGCCGAACACTTACTTCGCCAAGTATCCGCCGGTGATTCCCGACGACGACGCCAGCGCCGAAATGCAAGACATGATCGGCGCCCTTACCAGCACCGCCGGTTACGGCCATTACGAAGTCTCGGCCTACGCCCAGGCCGGACGCCAGGCGCGCCATAACCTGAACTACTGGCAGTTCGGCGATTATCTCGGCATCGGCGCCGGCGCCCACAGCAAGCTGTCGTTCCCGCACCGCGTGATCCGCCAGATGCGCTACAAGCAGCCCAAGGCTTATCTGGAACACAGCCGGCTCGGCAATGTGGTGCAGGAAGAAACCGAAATCGGCCGCGACGACCTCGGCTTTGAGTTCATGCTGAATGCGCTGCGCCTGAATGGCGGCTTCGAGGTCAACCTGTTCAGCGAACGCACCGGCCTGGCGCTGAACACGATAGAAAAATCGCTCAACCAGGCCGAAGCCAAGGGTTTGCTCTATCGCGACCACAAGATCATCAAGCCGACCGTGCTGGGGCAGCGGTT
The DNA here is from genome assembly GCF_001584185.1 of Collimonas pratensis. GTDB lineage: Bacteria > Pseudomonadota > Gammaproteobacteria > Burkholderiales > Burkholderiaceae_D > Collimonas > Collimonas pratensis. The sequence continues at coordinate 2,423,709 of NZ_CP013234.1, forward strand.
TTTGAATGATTTGCAGCAAATGTTCTTGCTGGATTGAGCTGTTTTCCTGGGTGGCCCCTAGGGAATTTGCATAAAAAGCCGGGCGGCCCTCGTTAAGTTGTTGCAAATTGGGTATAATTACGTCCTTCCGGAAGTGTGGCCGAGTGGTTGAAGGCACTAGTCTTGAAAACTAGCGACGGTTTATCCCGTTCGTGAGTTCGAATCTCACCGCTTCCGCCAGATACATGCAAAACGGCCCTTTATGGGCCGTTTTGCTTTTCCGGCAAGTCCGTTCCAAGCAATCGTTCCCGCATTGTTCAAATACCAGTTCTATGTGCCGTAAATAGCAACCGCAGCCCAAGCGCCGCAATGGCGCCGGCGGCGACGCGGTCGATCTTTGTTTTGGCTTTCAGGTACAGTTCGCGCGGCCGCTTGCTGGAAAAACACAGGGCGACGACCGTGTACCAGCCGGCTTCCACCGCAAACACCAGTGGCGGGAGGGCGAAATAGCACCACAGCGGCGGATGCTGCGGGAGCAGGGCGGCAAAGATGCTGCCATAGGCGACGGCGGTCTTCGGGTTGCTCAACTGCGTACTGAGCCCGACCCAGAAAGATCTGCGCAGGTCACCGCCGCCTGCCGCGTGTTCGCTGCTCAGGGCCAGTGGGGCCGCCGCGCCGCGCCAGATTTTCGACGCCAGGTAGAGCAGGTACAGGCCGCCGGCTATCTTGAGGCCCATGTAAAGCCAGCCCACGGTGGCCAGCAAGGTGTACAGCCCGACCAGGGCAATGCCGCTGAAGAAAACGCCGCCTAATCCCATGGCGACAGCCGTGGCCAGGCCGTCGCGGCGCGACAGACCTATCGAATGCCTGGCAACAATTACAAAACTCGGGCCCGGACTCATCGCCCCGATCAGTAATGCGGCAAGAATGGCTGCGATAGCGGCTAAGGGGCTCATTGCGGTATCTCCTCGGGAAGCGGGCGGGAATGCGTGATCGAATGAAATATTACACTTCCTGCTTGATCTGCGCTGTAACCGCGCTTCTGGCTCCCCGGCCACGCGCCATTCCATGTAATATATTTTCCAAACTTCTCTGGCGTAACGTCCTCCATGCAAACTCTTCCTCTACGCCTTACCCCTGGACAGGATCTACGCGCCACTCTGGGGGCTGTGCTGGCCGAGCATGGCGTGAGTGCGGCGTTTGTGCTCCAGGGCATCGGCAGCTTATCTCTTGCGCAGCTACGCTTTGCGGGGGCGAAACAGCCTACCGAACTGCGCTGCGACCTGGAGATACTGACGCTGGCCGGGTCGCTCTCGGTCGATGGCGCTCATCTCCATATGACGGTGGCCGATGGACAAGGACGGGTGCTGGGTGGGCATGTGGCGGCCGGATGCATCGTGCGCACGACGGCTGAGCTGCTGCTGGCCTTGTTGCCGGAACATCGCTTTAGCCGTGAAGCGGATGCGTTTTCCGGCTTCCATGAGTTGGCGATAGGGCCGCAATCGCGGCCGGATGGCGCTTGAATTTAGTCGTCGTCGCGCTTCCTGAAGGCCAGCCAGCCGGCGACCATGGTGAAAGTGGCGACAATTCCGGCGATGATCCAGAAGCCCTGCGGGTCTTGTCCTAAAGGAATGCCACCCACATTCATGCCAAGCAAGCCGGCGATGATATTGATGGGCAGCGCCAGCACCGTGACGATAGTCAGCACGAACAAGCTGCGATTATTGCCCTCGTTGACGCGCGCAGCGATTTCTTCCTGCAGCAGTTTGATGCGTTCCTGCAGCGTGGCGATATCGTGCAGTACCACTGAAAACTCTTCGGTGGCGTGGCGCAGTTCCTGGGAGTCGATCTCGGCTACCCAGTTCGGCGGCCGCTGCAGCAGCCGGAACAAGGCTGCTGGTTCCGGGGCGAGCAGGCGCTGCAGGCGCACCAGCACACGCCGCAGTTCGCCCAGGTTGGCGCGTTTGTGGCTTTGCTTGCCGGCCAGCAGATTGTCTTCGATGCCGTCGACCCGCCTAATGGCGTCGCGCACGATCTTTGACGGGACATCGGCCTGGTCGCGCAGCAAATGGGTCAACAGTTCGACCGAAGAGCGAATCGGTTCGCCGTTCTTCACGGCGTTACGGAGGCGGTCGACCGCCTTCAGCGGTTTCCCCCGGGCGCTGACGACCACCTGCTGGTCAACATTCAGCCAGAGCGTGGCGATATCCGCCGGGTTGAAGGAAAAATCGTGCAACACATCGTTGATGACCGCGATCAGCATATTGTCGACCAGTTCGATGCGGGTCGAGCGCTGGCCTTCGTGCAAGGCCTGGTAGTACTCATCGCCCAGCTGGGCATGCTTGCGCAGCCATTTTTCGCTGGCGGTATTGGCCAGGTTGAGATGCAGCCAGATGAACTGGCCTTGCTGCTGGTGGCGCGCAGCCAGCCATTCTTCCGCTTGCTTGGAATCGATTGCCTGTCCTTGCCCATCCTCGCCGAATAGATAGCCGCATACCAGGCCGCTTTGGTCCGAGCCGTAAGGTAGTGTGACGGTCTGCATTGCTCACTCTCCAAAATTGAACGCACTCGCAGTTTAGCCCAGGTGGGTGATTTGAGTGATCGAGGTAGCTTTGCCGCAGGGTGCGACAATTAGCCGCATTCTTTTTGAACAGATGCGCTTCTATACTCGGCTGGAATTTTCTCAGCCATTTATAGGATGCACATGCACCATGTTCCACGCGCCCGCCCTCGAATCCTTCCTGCCCTGATTCGCATCGCCATCGCCAGTTTGAGTACGCTGACTGCCGGCGCCATTGCCGGCGAGGTCGCGCCGAACGACGTGCTGCTGCCGACGGTCGTCATCACCGCGGCGCAGGAGACTTCGCCTCTGACCATCGTGGTCGATCCGAAAGCGCCGCGGCAGCCGATACCGGCCAGCGACGGCGCCGATTACCTGAAAACCATTCCCGGCTTTTCTGCGGTGCGCAATGGCGGCACCAACGGCGATCCTGTCTTGCGCGGCATGTTCGGCTCGCGCATCAACATCCTGAACGACGGCACCACGATCCTCGGCGCCTGCCCTGGCCGCATGGATGCGCCGACTTCCTATATTTCCCCGGAAAGCTACGACAAGCTGACGGTGATCAAGGGGCCTCAAAGCGTGATCTGGGGACCGGGAGCATCTGCCGGGACGGTGCTGTTCGAGCGGGAGACAGCACCGTTCTCGGCAACCGATAATCCGGTCCGCTTTGACGGCGGACTGACGGCAGGATCGTACGGTCGCAATGAACAGAGAGCGGATCTGACAGTCGGCACGCCGGCCGTCTACACACGGATAACCGCCAACCACGCGCAAGCCGACGACTATCAGGATGGCAATCGCCAAACGGTCGCGTCGCGCTGGGATAAATGGAATGTGGATGCCGCGCTCGGTTTTACGCCGGACGCCAATACCCTGCTGGAATTGAATGCGGGGATCGGCGACGGATCCGCGGCCTATGCCGGGCGGGGAATGGACGGGGCCAGCTTCAAGCGCCACAGCTTCAACGCCAAATTCGAGAAGCGCAATCTCAGCCAGCATGTCGCCAAGCTTGAGGCGATCGCGTATTACAACTATGCCGATCATCTGATGGATAACTACACGCTGCGCAAACCGGACCCTAATGCCGGCATGATGAATATGCCAATGGCGTCGGAAGTCGACCGCCGCACGGTCGGCGCCAGGATAGCCGCGACGCTGGAGTGGGGCGACACGCTGAGCCTGGTCACCGGTGTCGATATGCAACAAAACGCGCATCGTGTGCGCAGCGGCATGGGCATCAATACCTACTCGCGAAATCCGTGGAACAAGGATGCCGCTTTCAGCAATATAGGCGTGTTTGGCGAGGCGACCTGGTCTGTGGCGTCGCGGCAGCGTCTCATCGGCGGCATGCGCATCGATTATGCGACGGCGAAAGATGATCGCAACACGCTGGGGCAGGGCATGATGGCCATGCCCAATCCGACTGCCGATACGGAACGCCGGGTCACGCTGCCGAGCGGCTTTATCCGTCATGAATACGATTTGCCTTCGAAGGCTGTCACTCTCTACGCCGGACTCGGCCATGCCGAGCGCTTTCCTGATTATTGGGAACTGTTTTCTCCGAACTTGGCGCCGACGGGTTCAGTCAATGCCTTCGCCGGCATACGCCCGGAAAAAACCACGCAATTGGATATCGGCGCGCAATACAAAGCTGGTGCATGGCAAGGCTGGGCATCGGCCTATCTCGGCGTGATCAACGATTACATCTTGTTTTCCTATTTGCCCGGTCCCATGGGCGGCAAGTCGCAGGCGAATAATGTGGATGCACAGATCATGGGCGGCGAGCTGGGCGCATCTTATGATTTCGCTTCGCATTGGAAGATGGAGAGTTCGCTGGCCTATGCTTGGGGCCGCAACCGCAGCGATGGCAAGGCTTTGCCGCAGATGCCGCCGCTTGATACACGTCTTTCCCTGAGCTACAACGATGGCCGCTGGTCATACGGGGCGCTATGGCGTCTGGTGTCCGCGCAAAACCGGATTGCGGTGAATGACGGCAATGTGGTCGGCAAGGATTTCGGTCCGACGGCGGGCTTTGGCGTATTTTCGATAAATGGCGCTTACGCGCTTTCCAAATCGGTGCAGATCGTTGCCGGCGTCGATAATGTTTTCAACAAGGCATATGCAGAACATCTCAACCTGGCAGGCAATACCGGCTTTGGCTATGCCGCCAATACGGCAATCAATGACCAGGGACGTAGCGCCTGGCTGAAGCTGGCGGTGAAATACTGATGCTATAAGAAAAAAATCCCAAAAAAAGATCCGCAGCACTGACATGCTGCGGATCTTTTTCGGGAGGGGAGATTACGCGGTTTTGTTAGTCGACAAATCCCAGCCGCCGGAAGTATTGCCGCCGGAGCCGCCGCCGATTTTTTGCTGGGTGTACTTCCATTTCACCTTGGAGTATTTCAGGCTGACTGTTTCGCTCAGTACGTCGCCTTCAGTGACGGATGGCGTGACATCGGAAATCAGCACGTTCGACAGTTCGATTTCAAAGTACTTGATGCGGTCGCCCTTGCCGTCGGCGCGCAGGAATTCGAACTTGGCGCTGTCGATGGTCTTGCCGGACGAGCAGTTCTGCAGCAGCAAAGGGGTGGCCAGGTCGGCGATCTTGGTGAGCACGATGTCTTTGTGCTCGCAACGCTCGGCAGTGTGGCCGCCACCAGTGGATGCGGTAGCTGACTTTGGTTGCAACACTTCCCACTGTACCGATTTGCACTCGATCCAGTCTTTGTGTGCACTGTCGGTCGATTCGCCCTTGATGCCATTGATTTGCAGGTATACGTCGATTGCCATGGTATTGCTCCCTTATTGAGGTTAAGACTTAAGTGTTGCTGGCCGTGCCGCCGCCAGACGAGTTAAAACAGAATGTTCTGTCTGATCGAAATCAAGAACAGGACAACATTTCACTCACCAAATATGACTGCCGGGACTCTTGCATAACGGCGCCAGATTAAGTGTTTGATTCACATATGCAAGACTGACTTTATCTCAGCTTGGCATGCTCAATTGCAAACAATTGTATCGTTTGGGCAATTAATTAGTTTCTATCGTGCAACTATCGCATCAATTCCGGCAGATGTCCAATAAATCCCGCCGGCTCTTGTTGGCCAAATGGTATTTTTGCCACAAATTTACAGGGGAGATATTTTTATTGCAAGTAATTCTGGGTAATAACAAGAAATACCTGACAAACGTACCGATTTACATCACATCAAAAATTGAAAAGACACAGGCACGACGAACCATTGCCGCCGGATAGCAGGGTAGTGACCTGGCCGCCGGGCGTTACCTTGCGCAGCAGGTTGTTGCCGGTGTCGGCAACATACAGATTGTTGGCGCTGTCGCTGGCGATGCCCTTGGGCTGGTTGAAACTGGCCTTGTTGCCGCTGCCGTCCGCGGCGCCGGCATTGCCGACATTACCGGCGAGCGTGCTGACGACGCCGGAAGCGGAGGCGCTGCGCAGCAGCTGGTTGGCGCTGTCCGTGATGCGGACATTTCCCGAGCTGTCGACGACGATGCCGTTCGGCTGATTGAAGCTGGCGCGCTGACCGCTGCCGTCGCTACTGCCACTGTTGCCGGCAGTGCCGGCCAGCGTGCTGACGACACCGGCCTGTGTCAGTTTGCGGATCGTGTTGTTGCCGGTGTCGGCGACATACAGATTCGCCGCGCTGTCGATGGCGATGCCCTGCGGCAGGTTGAAGCTGGCGCTGCTGCCGCTGCCATCCTGGCTGCCGACGTTGCCGGCGGTCCCCGCCAGCGTCGTGACCACGCCCGCCGGACTGATTTTGCGCACGGTATCGTTGCCGGTATCCGCAACGTACAGATTACCGGCCGCGTCGAGCACTACACCCCAAGGCTGATTGAAGCGGGCATTGCCGGCGCTGCCGTCAGCCTGACCACTTTGCCCGGGGCTGCCGGCCAGGGTCGAGACGGCGCCGGCGGCAGTCACTTTGCGGATGGTGTCGTTCTGGGTATCGGCCACGTACAGGTTGCCGGCGTTATCGACAGCGATGCCGCCGGGTTGGTTGAACAACGCATTCTGGGCGTTGCCGTCCGTGCTGCCGGCATTGCCGGCGCTTCCGGCGATGGTGGTGGCGACGCCGGCGGCAGTGATTTTGCGGATGGTGTTATTGCCGGTGTCGCTGACAAACAGGTTACCGCCGGCATCGACTGCAATGCCGCTCGGCTGGTTAAAACGCACGCTATTGCCGCTGCCGTCGCTGCTGCCGGCACTGGTATTGTTGTTGCTGGCGTTGTCGCATGAAGTCGTCTGGCTGTTCTTGCAGCAGCCGGCCAGCATCAGGCCAAGCAGGCAGAGGGGAAGTCCGGTGTGCAGTTTTTGTAGTCGCATGTAGATTTGTATCAGGTTGGCCCGGACGAAGCAGGCGAATGTGATTGAGATGTTCTGGTGTCAAGATAACCCAAATTTAACATGATTTAGCAGCCGTATATCTTGCGTCCATTAATCCATTGATAGCGGCCGCCGCGCGGCCCGGTGTGGCAGGCCGCGCCTGCGTTTGTCCCATGGCGAAAACGCCAAGGTGCGACAGGGTTCGGGTCTGACCATAATCCTGCTCTGGCGGCGCGAGCGGCAGTTTCCAGCATCTTCAGATCGCTGCCGCTGCCGGCGCGCGCAGCAGCCCAGGCCATGCCGCGTTCCACTTGGGCGCGGCCAATGTCAATCCCATCGCAGCGCAGCGTCGCCACGGTGCGGCCGAATTGATCGATCGCTTTGGCATCGTAACTTGCACCCTTGCCCCAGCATAGCTGGTACAGTGATTGCCTGGCTTGCTGGCCGAATGCCTGCTTTATTTCCGGCGCATCGATGCCGGCGAGACGCAGCTTGATGCGTTTACGGCCTGCCTGCAGCGTCAGGCTGTCGCCGTCGGCTATGTAGAGCACCTTGTGCGCGTGCGAGGCCAGCGGCGTGAACACGAGGATGGCGGCGAGGAAAATTTTCATGTGGACGGCGGCGGTCATGTGCGTGGCGGCGGCCGGCTATCCCGGCAGGCTTAGTTTACAGGAGCGTCGCAATGAAAAATGTAAGAGGTATCGTATTCGATCTCTACGGCACGCTTTATGACGTGCATTCGGTGGCGGCGCCGTGCGACCGTTATCATCCGGGGCGGGGGCGTGAGATGAGCGCCCTGTGGCGCCAAAAGCAGCTGGAATACACCTGGCTGCGCAGCCTGATGGGGGCGTATGTCGACTTCGAACAGGTCACGCACGACGCCTTGGTGTTTGCCTCGCATCACTTGAAACTGCCGCTGGACCGGGCTGCCTGTTCCGCGCTGTGCCAGGAATATCTCAAGATCCAGCCTTTCCCCGAGGTGCCGGCCGCGCTCGCCAGGCTGCAGGCGATGGCGCTGCCGCTTGCGATTCTCTCTAATGGTTCAGTCAACTCGATCCGCAGCGTGGTCGCGGCGTCGCAGCTGGAACACCATTTCGCCCACCTGATCAGCGCCGACAACGCGCAGATTTTCAAGCCGCACGACAGCGTCTACCAGCTGGCTGAACAGCAGATGCAGCGCCACCGCTCCGAACTGCTGTTTGTTTCTTCCAATGCCTGGGATGCGTCGGGAGCGCGTCATTTCGGCTATCCGGTGTGCTGGGTCAACCGCGCCGGCAACACCTTTGACGAACTGGGGCAGTCTCCCGACCATGTCATCCAGGGACTGGAGCAGCTGGCGGACTGGATCGCAAGCTAGCGCCTCTCAGCTCAACAGCCGTTCGCGTTTTTGTTCTTCATCAAAAAACAGGCGCGACGGCTTGATCAGGTCGCTGCGGCTGATGATGCCGATCAGGCGCCGGCTTTGCAGATCGCTGACCACCGGCAGCCGTTCCAGGTGATGGCTCGCCATGCGCGCTGCCGCGATGCGGCAGGTCTCCGATGGCAGCGCCACCAGGGCGGCGGACTGCTCGATATAAGCGGCGTTGAATAAAGTCGTCAGAGGATTGGCGCCATCGGCCAGCGGCCCGAAACTGCTGCGTTCGACCATGCCCAGCAAACCATATTCAATATCGACCACCGGATAGCAGCGATGCACCTGCTGCGGGCCGAAGTATTGCGCCAGGGCTTCGGCGATGCTCAGGTAGGCCGGGATGGCCGTTACCGCATGGGTCATGATGTCATCCACATGCTGGCGCTCGAGCGGATCGACGCCGTATTCGCGGTAGATGTGGTAGCCGCGGCGGGCGATCTTTTCAGTCATGATGGAGCGCCGCATGGTTAGTACGGTAAAGCCGTAGGCGACGCCGGTGGTGAGCAGCAGCGGCAGCAAGGCGTTGGTGTCGTGGGTCAGGCCGAAGGCGAACACGGCAGCGGTCAGCGGCGCGCCGAGTACGCCGGCCAGCACCGCCGCCATGCATACCAGCGGCCACAGATGGATGTCGCCGCCCGGTAGCCATGGCGCCAGCACGGTGCCGAGGCCGGCGCCGATGATCAGCAGCGGCGCCAGGACGCCGCCGGAGGTGCCGGAACCGAGCGCGATGACCCAGATTACCGCTTTCACCAGCAGCAGGCTCAAGGCCGCCTGCATCAGCAGGTTGCCGTTCAACAGATCGCCGATGACATCGTAGCCGACGCCCAGCGCGCGCGGTTCGAAATAGCCGCCTATGCCGACTACGATGCCGCCCAGCGCCGGCCACCACATCCAGTGCAGCGGCAGCTTGCTGAACAGGTCTTCGACCCGGTACAGGGCGCTCGACATCAAGGCCGACAAGGCGCCGCCGAGGATGCCGGCAAGCACGCAAGAGAACAGGGCGCTGAGGCCGATCGCGCCGGTCTGCAAGGGAAACAGCGGACCGCCTTCAAGCAGCAGCGGACGGGTGAAGCCGGCTACGGCGCAAGCCACGATCACCGGCAGCAGGCTGCGCGGCCGCAGTTCAAACAGCAGTAATTCCACCGCCAGCAGCACCGCAGCCACCGGCGTGCCGAACACCGCGGTCATGCCGGCCGTGGCGCCGGCAACGAGCAAGGTCTTGCGCTCCGCTGCCGTCAAATGGAACCGTTGCGCGATCAATGAGCCGATGGCGCCGCCGGTCATAATGATCGGCCCTTCGGCGCCAAACGGGCCGCCGCTGCCGATCACGATGCCGGACGAAAGCGGTTTGAGCACGGCGACCTTGGCCGACATCTTGCTCTTGCCGAACAGGATGGCTTCGATCGCTTCCGGGATGCCGTGGCCGCGGATTTTTTCCGAACCGAAGCGGGCGATCAGGCCGACGATCAGGCCGCCCAGCACCGGCAGCAGTATCACCCACAAGCCCAGATGATTGCCTGCCGGCGAACGCGTGGCGAAGGAGAACGACTGATAGAAAAACAGGTTGGTGAACAGCCGGATCAGGTTCAGCAGAGCGTATGCAGCCAGCGTGCCGCAGCCGCCGATGACGACGGCGATCAGGGAAATCCGCAGCAGCCGGGTATCGGCGGCGAAATCGCGCTTGTGGTGATGGTGTGAGTTGGCCGACATGGCTAGTCCTGGGTGTTGATGGTGGGGATCCTGAAAATATCGCTCAGGGTATTCAGTTCGGCATGGTGCAGTTCTGCCAGCTTGGCCAGGCAGCGCTCGCCGTCGGGCAGAAGATGGATGTTGACCTGGCGGCGGTCGATGTCGCTGCTGCGGCGCTGCACCAGTTGCAGTTTTTCGCAGCGTGAAATCAGGGCGACCACGCTGTGGTGCTGCGATTGCAGGCGTTCGGCCAGTTCACCTACGCTGGCCCAGTCGCGCCCGGGCGATCCTTTTACGTGCAGCAGCAACAAGTACTGCTGCGGCGTCACGCCTTCAGCTTGGGCGGCTTCTTCGCTGAAGCGCAGGAACTTGCGCAACTGGTAGCGGAACGAGGACAAGGCCTCGAAGTCCTGTTTGGACAGGGATGTGTTTGGCATCGGGTGTTGGTGGTTTGGTTGAAGGCGTGATCTGATGAAGCAAGCGAATATATCACAATACGATATATTATTCCATGGCCGTCGATGCGGCAGGGATATTGCCATGAGACAAATGCGAGGCAATAATAGGCCTCTCTCCTTTGCTTTGGAAAACCCCATGAGCGTGGAACGCAAGCCGGCCGAGGCTGCCTCGATACTGCAGTTTGACGACAAGAAAGCCTGGGCCGCATGGCTGAAGAAGCATCACGGCAAGTCGCCCGGCGTCTGGCTGCGCTTCGCCAAGAAGGGTGCTGAATCCAGCTCCGTGACGCATCCGGAAGCGTTGGAACTGGCTTTGTGCTACGGCTGGATAGACGGCCAGAAGAAAAGCGACAACGCCCAATTCTGGCTACAGCGATTCACGCCGCGTTCGGCGCGCAGCATCTGGTCCAAGATCAATCGCGACAAGGCGCTGGCGCTGATTGCCTCAGGCCAGATGCAGGCGGCCGGACTGCTGGAAGTCGAACGAGCCAAAGACGACGGCCGCTGGCGGGCCGCCTATGACTCGGCCCGCACAGCGGCCATCCCGGAAGACTTGCAGCAGGCGCTCGCGGCGAATGCCGCTGCGCAGGCATTCTTTGCTACGCTCGACGCTCAGAACCGCTATGCCGTCCTGTTCCGCATCCAGACCGCGAAGAAGGCCGAAACCCGCGCCAAGCGGATCGCGGCCTTCACCCAGATGCTGGGCGAGCACAAGAAGCTGCATCCCTGATAGTGCTGATGCGCTTCAGGTCACGATCACGGTGCCCGTCATGCTTTCGTGGCCGGAGCCGCAGAAGACATCGCAGTGAAAAGGAAATTCACCGCTCTTGTCCGGCGTGAAGCGCAGGCGCGAAGTAGCGCCGGGAAGAATGTCGGTGCGAATCGCAAAGTCTGGCAGGTTGAAGCCCATGACGACATCCAGCGTGGTGAACTCGAGCGTCACCGGCTGGTTTTTCTTGAGGCGGATCTCGCCCGGCGTGAAATCGAATTTCTTGGCGACGATCTTGATCACCCGTTCCGGTGTCTGCGCCAGCACCAGCCGCGTGGCCACGGCCAGGCCGCCGGCAGCCGCACCGGCCAGCAGCAGGCGTCGTTTGTGATGGATATCCATGATCAGCCTTTCAGTACCGGCAATTCAGTCAGTTGATAATCCATCGGCTTGGCCGCTTCCGCCGCCACTTGCCGATAACCCAGGCCGCGATAAGGATAAGCGTCGTCCCAGGGCAGCGGCGTGCGCTTGGGCTGCGAACCCGGCGCCGGCAACGGGAAAATCAGCGACTTTGCGGCATGGTGGGCGATATGACCGGTCATGTGATGATGTTCCTGATGGATGTGGCCATAGAACACGGTGACGTTGGCATGCGCTTGCAGCAACTCGACCGCCTTGGCGCCGTCGCGCGTGGCCCAGTCCCATTGCGGATAGAGGTCAAACAAGGGACGGTGCGTGAAGACGACGATGCGGGCTTGCGGCGGCAACTGCCGCAACTCATCGGCCAGCCACGCCAGCTGGGTCTCGCCGATGGCGCCGGTGGGATCGGAGACATTGTCGATGACGATGAAGTTGACGCCTTTGTGGGCGAAACTGTAGTGGGTCTTGCCGAAAAATTCCTGGTAGGCTTCGCCGTGGTCCAGCGAGGCATCGTGCTCGCCGGGCATGAAGTGCACATTCTTTACCTTCAGTCCGGCGGCGATGTCCTTGAATTCGCGCAAACGCTGGCGGCGTTCCTGCGGATCGTCGGTGGTATGCGTCAGGTCGCCGGTGAAGACGATAAAATCCGGCACCTGTTCCAGGCTGTTGACCGCCGCCACCGCCTTTTGCAGGGTGCCGTGGGCGTCTGGATTGGGTGCACCCTCGAAGCCCCAGTGCGTGTCGGACAGCTGGATGAAAAAGAAGTCTTCGTTCGCACCCCCTGGCAGGGCGGCGGCGCTGGACCAGCCGCTCAGACCGGATACATAGATGGCGCCGCCTAATCCCGCCAGCCGCAGAAAGCTGCGGCGGCTGATGGCTTGGGCGCCGGCATGGGCTTGTTTCATGATCCCTCCGTGGTTATCGTGATCACTTGATCGACAAAGCCCTATACCGGTGTACCCTGTTATTTATTCCCGGGCGCTTAGTGTTTTTCTGTTTTATTCGTCTTTTCGGGAATATATTCTTCATATCGGCGGTCTAGTGCTACATGAACCCTGGAAACGCGTGAATGAGCGATTCAATCAAAAAGAAGCGATTCCAAACTGTCGTAATGCCACACCTGAACTCTGCGTTCAACCTGGCGTGCTGGCTGACCCACAACCACCAGGACGCGGAGGATGTGGTGCAGGAGGCTTATCTGCGGGCTTTCAGGTTTTTCGACGGCTTCCATGGCGAAGACGGTCGTGCCTGGCTGCTGACGATTGTGCGCAATACCTTTTACAGCTGGTACCAGGAGCGCCAGAAGCTGCGCCAGGAGACCGCGTTTGATGAACAATTGCATCAAGCCGGGGCCGGCGACAGCGTCGGCCAGATGCCGCCCGATAATAATCCGGAGGCGCTGCTGATCAGCAAGGATAGCGAACGGCAGCTGCAACAGGCGTTGCAAGCCTTGCCGCTGGAATTCCGCGAGGTGATGGTGATGCGCGAGCTGGAAGAGCTATCGTACAAGCAGATTGCCGGCATTGTCGGTATCCCCATCGGCACCGTCATGTCGCGCCTTGGGCGCGGCCGTAAATTACTGGCGGCGATTCTGGCGCCGGATACTGCACCGCAGGAGCGATGATGGACCATCAGGAAGTACAGGAACTGTTGCCCGCCTATGCTGATCAGGAGCTCGGTATCGTCGAGACGCTTGAGATCGAGCGTCATCTGGAGAGCTGCGCCGATTGCCAGCGCGAGTATGCCGCGCAGCGTATCGTCAGTGCACGCTTCAAGAAGGATGCCAGCTATTTCGAGGCGCCGGCGCACCTGACGCAGCGCATCATGGACGCTTTGCCGCAGGATGAACCCGGCACCAGGTTCTGGCAACGCAGCTGGAGTTTCAACTGGCGCAACGCCGGCGCGGCGCTGGCAGCGATGCTGGCGCTGGCGTGGAGCGTCGGCCTCTATCTTAATCTGCCCTCGGACCAGGATAAGTTGACCGATGAAGTGGTCGCCAGCCATGTGCGCTCGCTGCAGGTCGATCATCTGTCGGACGTGGTGTCGACCGACCAGCATACGGTCAAGCCCTGGTTTAACGGCAAGCTGAATTTTTCGCCGCCGGTGGTCGATCTGGCGGCGCAGGGCTTTCCGCTGACCGGCGGCCGCCTTGATTATCTCGGCGGGCGGCCGGTCGCGGCACTGGTCTATCGGCACGCACAGCATCCGATCAACTTGTACGTATGGCCGACGACTGAAAGAGATGTGGCGCCGCAGTTGCAAAACCGGCAAGGCTATCATCTGGTTCGCTGGACCTGGGACGGCATGAACTATTGGGCAGTGTCGGACCTGGCGGCCAGGGACCTGGAGCAGTTCGGCGGCATGGTGCGCTCGATGGTCAGGCAATGAGCGCGGGCAGCGCGGCGATGCGGGAATGATGCGGCGCCGCATGCATCTTTCAAGCGTAAGCAAAGGGCTCCGATCTTGTCGGGGCCTTTTGTTTTGCTGCGCTCATTAGCATTTCTTGATGGCGATCTACAATTCAATAACATTTGGCTGTTTGACAGATGCCGTTTCGTCGACGAAAGTGAATGAGTCTGGAGCGGCAGTAGCGCGCGGAACCTTGTCTGCCTGTCCACAAGACATCGCCGCGCCGATATAAATGACTGCCACTATTGACAGTTCATCAGGGAACTTCAAAAGCGTAATATCAATCTGACCAAGCGGACCGTCCCGACGGTACCGACTTTGGCGTTCTTGCCGCAATGCTGTGCGTGTTTTTCCCGTACAGAGCCGCAGGACAGGTGTCGTTACCTTTTCTTGCAACAAGGGGAAAACGGATACTGTTAGCGATGCCGGGATGGCATATCCCGTTCAAATGAAATCCAAGGAGATTGCAATGGTTAGGCTGAATGAGGCAACTGTGATTTTTAAAGGATTGGCTTACGAGTTCGACAGCACTGCAGAAGCAGCGGAATTCAAGAAGAGCCTGGAAGCAGGCGGCGACCCCAAGCGCTATGCGGACACCTTCAAGTGCATCGACATCTATGCGACGCCAGCCAAACGCGAAGTGGAAGAGGCTTGAAGCCACAGTGTGAGAATGGTGTTGCAGCGATAGGCCGCAAGCACGTTTGAAATTATTTTATTGTCAAGATTCAGCTTGTTTGCAGCACAGCGGGAACATGGCAGCTACAGCCACCCGTCAAAAAACAATGCCCATGCCAACGGCAGCTTCGAAGCAGCCATCGCGATGGTAGCGATAGCAGGCTCGGACAGGGCAATCAAAGCGGTCTCCAAATCTCGATAGCGGCGACGAGCGGGACCAAAGCACAACATCTCGGCAGTGAATGGGCAAAGCTCCGGATTGCTTCACAATCCCGGGGTCGCGGCTGCCGGCTGCTTAGTCTTCCAGCCGGCGCACATAAATCGTGTAGACGTGCGCTGATGCGAGGGTGTGTTTAATTTCATGCTACGATTTCCATCCCTCGCAACGTGGCCCGCGAATGCGGCCGGCGATGCCAACGCGTCTCAACAGGAGAAACCATGCAGCTCATAGGTATGCTTGACTCACCGTATGTCCGTCGCGCCGCGATTTCCCTGCAACTGCTTGGCATCCCCTTCGAGCATCAATCGGTTTCGGTATTCAGCACTTTTGAACAGTTTCGCCAGATTAATCCGGTCGTCAAGGCACCGACGCTGGTGTGCGACGACGGCGGATTGCTGATGGATTCTTCGCTCATCCTGGAGTACGCCGAAGCGCTGGCGGCGCCGGGCAAAAGCCTGATGCCGGCAGAAATCGGCGAACGCCTGCATGTCTTGCGGATTATCGGCCTGGCCTTGGCGGCGTGCGAGAAAAGCATACAGATCGTCTATGAGCACAACTTGCGGCCGCCGGAAAAGCAGCATGCGCCATGGCTGGAGCGAGTCCAGGGCCAGTTGTTTGCTGCCTACCAGGCGCTGGAGCTGGAATTGCGTAAAAAGCCGCTGGAAGTGACGAGCCGGACCATCAACCAGGCAGGACTGACGACCGCCGTCGCCTGGAGTTTCACGCAGATGATGCTGCCGGAAATCGTCGTCGCCTCCGACTACCCGCTGCTACAGGCGTTTTCAGAGAAAGCGGAGCACCTGGCCGAGTTCATCGCCGCACCGCCGGTTTAATCGCGGATGGCTGCCCAGGCCAATCGCATTGGCCGTATTGGCCTCATTGCGGATGGGCGGCGCCGCGCATGCTGCCGGTATCGTCGCACCAGCTGGGGCGGGCGTCGCGATCGTTGCAGTCCATATGCGGGTAGGCGCAGCCGGCCAGCAGTGAAACGAGGATAAACATGCCTAGCGCTGTTTTCATGAAAACCACCTGTCGGCCTGGTTTTAATTCATCAAGCGGCACTGCCGCAACTCACATTTGTACAGTTGTTGCTGACCATCCTGGCAGCTGATCTGATACGTCTCTACCGCGCTGGTCTTGGCGATCAGGGTGGCGCTGGCGGCCGGCGTGCAAGCGTTGCGGCGCGCCATGCGTTCCACTACGTCGGATAATTCTCCGCGTTTCGCTGCCGTGCTTGCGCTTGCTTGCGGCACATCGATGACCTGTTCCGACGGACTCAGCGATTCCGACAGCGATACCGGCGCCGGGGCTGGCGCGGTGCTGCGCGGCGGTGGCGTATAGCTGCGCACATTGGGCTGCATCATGTCGCAGCCGGCGAGGAGAAGGGTGGTGGCGAGAATTAGAAATGGACCTGTCAATGGACTTTTCATGCGTCTCCCGATAAAAATGCAGTACGTTGAATTTAAGCTATCGAGGTTAAATGTATCATCTTTTGGTCCTGATTTTAAGTTTAGCCTGCGTTGGCGGAAATGGAAGCCCGGTGGCAATCGGATCAGGTCGATAGCAACGCCGCGCTGCGCGCGGCCTGGCGAAAACCTGCAATCAGGCGAGCGCGCGGCCGGATTGCGCCGGGCTCTTGATATAGCGCCAGACCAGTAGCGCAGCACCGCCGTAAGCCAAGCTGATGGCGCCAAAGGCGAGCGGCAGGCGGTTATCCCAGCCGGAGGCGGCATGCAGGATGCTGCCGATGATGGCGACGCCGACCAGGGCGCCGATCTGGCGGTTGGCGTTCAGGGCCGCTGCAGCGCTGTTGGCATGGCTGCGTCCGGCCACTTGCATCACCGTGGTGGTCATCGCCGGCACCGCAATGCCGACGCCCCAGTTGGCGATGGCGACCGTCAGCGCCAGCAGCGGGTAAGGGGCGTCCGACTTGATGGTGGTCAGCAGCGCGGTCAGCGCGCTGGCCAGCAACAGGCCGCCGAGCATCGGCAAGCGTGCACCCCAGCGCGCAGTGATACGTCCCGAGAGCAGGTTCCCGATCGAGAATACCGCCATCACCGGCAGCAGCTGCAGGCCGGTATGCAAGGCATCGCTGCCGCGCGCCTGCTGCAGAAACAGGCTCAGCAGGAACAACTGGCCAAAGGCGCTGAAGTTGATCAGGAAACCGATCACATTGGCGGCGGCAAAGCGCGGAGTGTCAAACAGGGCGCGCGGCAGCAGCGGCTCGGCGCCGCGCAGTTCGCGCCGCACCAGCAGTGTTAGCGCAATCACGAAGAGCGCTGCGCTGGCCAGGATCGGCGCCGAGCTCCAGCCATATACCGGCCCTTCGATCAAGGTAAAGCACAGGCTGGCCAGGCCGCCGATGCCGAGCGCATGGCTGAACACAGGCAGCGCGCGACTATGCTTGGGTGCGGCAGGAATCACGCTGTGCGCCAGCAGCAAGCCGAGCAGGCCGACCGGCAGGTTGATCAGAAATACGCTGCGCCAGCCGTAGCTGTTGACCAGCACGCCGCCTACCAAGGGGCCCATCGCCGCCGCCACCGCCACGATCGCCGACCAGGTGCCGAGCATGCGGGCGCGCACGCGCTCATCCTGGTAAGCGTGGGTCAGCAAGCTCAATGAGCTCGGCATGAACAAGGCTGAGCCCACGCCTTGCAGCATGCGGGCGGCAATCAGCGTGTTGCCGTCAGGTGCGGCGCCGCATAGAGCCGAGCCCAGCATGAAGACCGCCAGTCCACTCAGGTAGACGGTCTTGGCGCCATAGCGGTCGGCCAGCGCGCCGCCGACCAGCAGCAAGGCGGCAAAGGTCAGGGTATAGCCGTCGACCACCCACACCAGGCCGCTGAGCGGCACCCGCAGGCTGTGTGAAATGTCGGCCAGCGCGACGTTGACGGCGGTGACATCCAGCATCGCCATGACGAAGCCGATGGCCAGCGTGATCAGCGGCAGCAAGCCGCTCGGCGCGGCGACGGCCAGATTGACGGGGGTAGGGCATTGAGCGGCCATGATGCGTTTCTCCTGTGTTGCCGGTTTTTCTATCAATAGCCCGTATGGTAGTGCTCTCTGCTGATGTAATAAATCAGTATAATTTCATTTGTATGATGCAAAAATGCATCATGGGAAAACAGGGAATGTAATGGATTGGGACAACGCCAGGATTTTCCTCGGCATCTACCGGATAGGTACTTTGCGCGGCGCCGCTGCTTTGCTGCATCTGGACCAGGCCACGGTTGGCCGGCGCCTGGCGGCGATGGAGCAATCGCTGGGCGCACGCCTGTTCCTGCGCACGCCCACCGGCTATGTGCCGACCCCGGCCGGCGAACTGGCCTTTGTCGCGGCGGAGCGCATGGAACAGGCTGCCGACCAGCTGCAGCGACAGATGCAAGGGATCGACGACCGTCTGTCCGGCGTCGTGCGGCTGGCGGCGACCGACACCATGGGCAAGCATTTCCTGATGACCGCCATGCAGCGCCTGCACGCCTTGCATCCGGATATCCGGGTGGTGCTGAGCACCTCTACTCAACTGTCCAATCTGACCCGGCGCGAAGCCGACCTGGCGGTGCGCACTTTGCGCCCCAGCAGTCCCGACCTGATTTCGCGCCACCTGACGCGGCGTGAAGTCGGCCTGTATGCCGCCAAAAGCTATTTGAAACTGCGCGGCCTGCCGCAGCCGGATACCGCCCTGCGTGGACACGACCTGGTGATCTACCAGCGCAGCGTCTCGCCCTCGCAAAGCGAAGCCTTGTGCGGTGAACCCTGCGGCAATGCGCGGGTGACGATGGAAGTGAATTCCGGCCTGATGATGATCGAAGCGGTGCGCGCCGGACTCGGCATCGGTGAACTGCCGACCCACATGGCGGACGGCGATCCTCTACTGGCGCGCATCTGGCCGCAGCGCGCCGAAGCCTACGATGTCTGGCTGGTCCTGCATGGCGATCTGAACCGCACGGCACGGGTGCGCGCGGTGGCGGATGCGATCGTCGCAGTGTATGGCGAAATGTAGACTCTAGGCAGTGTTCAGAATTTCAAGGCATTCAGATAGCCGGTCAGCTCCAGGTAGCCGCGGCCGGCGCGCTTGCCGTCGCGACTCACCGTGACCGCGCCTTCCCAGTAGACCGATCCCGTCGATAGCCGCGAATCGAGTTCCTGGTCGTCCTGCAAAGGTTGCAGAAACCAGGCGATGGCGCCGGTGTGCAAGACGCTCTGCACGGGATAGCTGGCGTCGGTGCGCGGTGAACGCCAGCGCCGTTGCGGCGTGAAGTTGACCTGCTCCGGTCCGTACTGCGTGACCTGCTCCGGTCCGTACTGCGTGACCTGGCCGCGGGCATCGCGCAGGGCTGCATGGGCCCATACCTTGTCGCCGCTGCGATTGCGGATCTGGAACGCCATCAGGGCAGAACCGTCGTCCAGGTTGGCGCCTAGCCAGTCCCAGCCGATGGCGTCGGCCGCCAGCACGCTGGTCGACCATTCGTGATCCAGCCAGGCACTGCCGCTGACGGCCTGGGCCTGGCCGGCGCGGCTTACCTTGCCGCTTACCCGCAGCTGCGGTTCGCTATAGTAATAACTGGCTTGCGCCGCCAGCGGCCCTTTGCGCGAATAGCCGCCGTCGCCTTGCAGCAGCGGCGGCTGGGTGGGCGTCAGGCTGAGTTCCAGCGTGAAATCATGGGCGGCGACGCTGACCAGGTAGCGGCCGTCGGCCTGGCGCTGCAGGCGCCAGTCATCCAGGGCGACATCGGTATTACCCTGTTTGGCATAGGCCAGGCCGAAGCCGGCGCGCGCGCTTTTCTGATCGTGCAGCAGTTTGCCCAGGCTGGGATCGGACAGCGCTGCGTGGGCGATGATCAACTGGCTGGGCGCAAAGGCGCTGGGATTGGCGCGGTCATTCCCGGTGGCGGAGCGAAAGAACGTGATCTGGAAACCGACCGGCTTGCCGTCGGGTAGCGTCAGCCAGCCCGTGGCATACCACCATTCGGTGCGGAAGCCGGGATGCGCGCCAGTATCTTGCGGCAGCGTCAGCGGCTGGCCGGGAAGCACTGGCGCAAATTCGGGTGCGGCGGCGAACGACGGCGCCATGCCTGCCATCAGGACGCACAGCAGGCAGCCGCTCAGCCGCCGGAAGATTTTCTGCAGCATCACCAGTCCTCCCGTACTGCTTGCAATACATCGATGGACACCGCGCGCAGGCCCGCCAGCAAAGCGGTGGCGCCGGCGGAAACCAGCAACAGTAGCGCCACCGCCGCCAGGCCGAACCAGGGCATGTGCAGATCCATGGTCCAGTGGAACGATTGCGGATTGACGATGAATACCAGGATCAGGCTGATCACCCAGCCCAGCAGGAAGCCGACCGCCATGCCCAGCGCCGTCAGCAAGCCGCCCTCCAGCGCCAGCATGGCAAGGATCTGGCGGCGGCTGACGCCGACGTGGCGCAGCATGCCGAATTCCCTGGCGCGCGCCAGGGTCTGCGCCGAGAACGTCGCGGCGACGCCGAACAGGCCGATTACGATGGCGACGATTTCCAGCAGATAGGTGATGGCGAAGCTGCGGTCGAATATCTTCAAGGTGAGGGCGCGGATTTCTCCTGGCTGCGAGAACTCCAGCGCTGCGCCGAACGGCAGCCTGCGCAGCGCCGCCACCACGGTCTCGGGATCGACGCCGCGCTGCAGGCTGAGGGCGGCGTCGGTGACGTCGGTATCGCCGCTCAGGCGCTGATAGTCCGCCAGACGCAGCTGGATCGCGCCCGACTGCCGTGCATAGTCGCGCCAGATGCCGGCCACCACCAGCGGATGGCTGCCGCCAGCCAGCGGCAGCATGAGATGCTGGCCGAGGCGATAGCGGTAGATGTCGACCATGGCTTCCGAGACCCACACCGGGGTCTGCCCGGCGGCGATGGCTGCGGTTACCTCTGCTGTCGGCAGCTGCGGACCGACCAGGGGCAAGCTGCGGCCGGGATCAGCGGCATCGATGCCGCGCGCGATCAGTATCACCGGCGGCCGCGCCGGGTCCAGCGTCAGCGGCGCGGTGCGCAGGAAATCTGCTCGCGCCACGCCTGCCGCGGTTGCCAGCTGGCGCTGCTCGGCTGGGCGCATGGCACCGGTTTCGCCGTTGCCGGCGGAACGTACGTACAGGTCTGCGGACAGCAGTTGCTGCATCCAGTCGTCGACCGAGACACGGAAGCTCGACACCATGATGGCCATCGCCACGATCAGGCTGAAGCTGGACAGCACGCCGCCCAGCGCGATCGCTGCCTGTCCTGGGACATTGGCCAGGCGCGCCAGCACCAGCGTGAGGACGACGCCGATGCGGCGGCCCAGGCTGAATCTCTGCAGTGCGGAAAACGCCAGCGCCGCCAGCCGCGGCATCAGGGTGATGCCGCCGATCAGCAGCAGTGCCACCGCCAGGTAGCCAAATACTGGCAAATTGAATAGCGGTGGCAAGCGGGTCAATAGAGCGCCCAGCAGCAGGCAGGCCAGCGCCGGCCACGGCGTCGCCAGTCGCGCCAGCGCGCTTTCTTCGCTGCCGGATTTGAGCGCTGCTGCCGGCTTGGCTTTGGCAGCCTCCAGGGCCGGCGCCAGGCTGCCGAGCAAGGCGATGCCGCTGCCGAGGGCAAAGAACACTAGCGCAGCCGGCAGGTCGAAACTGACGGTGGCTTGCACGCCGCGGAAATAGCCGCCGCCGAGGTCGCCGCCAAGGAAATGCAGGGCAGCGGCCGCCAGGCCATATCCCAGCGCCAGGCCCAGCAAGGCCCCCAGGCAGCCTAGCAAACCGCCTTCCAGCAACACCTGACGCAGCAGCTGGGCGCGGCGCAAGCCCATCACGCGCAGCAGGGCAAATTGCGGGCGGCGCCGGATCACCGATAGCGCCTGCGTCGAGAACACCAGGAAGGCGCCAGTGAACAGCGCCACCAGCGCCAATACGTTCAGGTTGATGCGATAGGCGCGCGACATATTATTGTTGCGGTTGTCTTGATCCTGACTCTCCGTTACCTGCACGCCGGCCGGCAGTTGCTTGCCGAGCTGTTCCCGGAATGCGGCGCGGTTGACGCCGGGCTGCAGCTTGAGATCGATATGCGACAGTTTGCCGATGCGGTCGAAGCGCCACTGCGCAGCGCCGATATCCATCACTGCCAGGCGCTGTCCGGCGCGCGCGCTTGCCAGGCCGCCGGCCACGCGCAGATGCACGAGGCCGGTGCCGTTGCGCAGCGCCAGCTGGTCGCCGGGCTGGACATGCAACCACTCCTGCGCCGCTGTCGACAGGAAAATGGCGTCGTCGGCGAGGGTGTCGAAGGGCCGTTCCTGCGTCGGCACGCCGATCAGGCCAGGGGCAACATGCGAAGCGCGAAAGACATCGATGCCAAGCACTTTCAAGGCGCTGCTCTGACCCGGCACGGTGACATTGAGTTCCAACACCGGACTGGCAACGGCCACGCCCGGCCGTTGCGCCAACTGTGGATAGAGCGTTTCGTCGAACCAGGCCTGGGCGCCGCGCACCTGCAGGTCGGACTGGCCGGACAGGCTGCGGGTGGCCGCGGAAAATTCGTTGAAAGCGGCATCGTTGATCAGGTCGACCGCGTAACCGAGGGCGACGCCGAGCGCGATGGCGGCTATCGCCACCAGCGCCCGCACCGGATGCGCGCGCCATTCCCCTAGCAGCAGCCAGCGCGACAGGGTACGCTGCATGCTCATTGCAGTAGCGGCAAGGTGGCCTTGTCGGGCAGCGGGCGCAGGCCGTCGGCGCTCATGATCAGGATGCGGTCGGCGCTGGCGGCAGCGGCGGCGGAATGGGTCACCATGATGGCGGAAGCGCCGTTAGCCTTGATTTCCTGGCGCAGCAGGGCCAGTACTTCGTGGGCGGTGTCCGGATCGAGGTTGCCGGTCGGTTCGTCGGCCAGGATCAGCGTCGGCCGGTGCGCCAGCGCGCGCGCAATGGCGACCCGTTGCAGCTCGCCGCCCGACAACTGGCGCGGGAAGTCGTTGCCGCGGCCGTCGAGGCCGACTGCTGCCAGCAGTTCCAGCGCGCGTTCCGGCGGCGCTTGATTCAGCAGCAGGGGCAGGGCGACGTTCTGCTGCAGGGTCAGGTGCGGCAGGATATGGAAGGCCTGGAAGATGAAGCCGAGTTTTTGCCGGCGCAGGCGGGTAGCGCCGTCATCGTCCAGATTCGCGATGTTGACGCCGTCGATCAGGATCGCGCCGCCGTTGGCGCTGTCGAGGCCGGCGATCAGGTTCAGCAAGGTCGATTTGCCGACCCCGGAATCGCCCATGATGGCGACGTATTCGCCGGCGGCCAGGGTAAAGTCGAGATGCGCCAGCACTACTCGGCCGTGGCCGTAGGTCTTGCGCAAGCCGCGGCATTCCAGTGCCGGGATGCTGGGGTTGGCTGGTGCCGCTGGTTTGACGCTGCTTTGCATGGGTGATTGAACGCTTGATCAGGTGGTTTGTGGTCGACAGTGTAGAGGATTTTTCTCAAATGCTTGTTCACCTGTTCAACTCTTCGCAGCGAGAAGATCATGCCCGGCTTCTGGTTTCCACAAAAATCGCAGGGCGGCCGGAATTTTGGCACAATACGCGCCATTACCAAGCTTTGCCTTGAGCAGGAAGTTATCGCGCCATGAATCCGGAACATCTACAACTGCTGGTGACCCGCCAGATGCCGTTCGGGAAATACAAAGGGCGCCTGATTGCCGATTTGCCGGGGGATTACCTGGCCTGGTTCGCCCGTGAAGGCTTCCCGGCGGGGGAGCTGGGCGGCTTGCTGGCGCTGATGTATGAACTGGATCACAATGCCTTGTCGCAGCTGCTGGAGCCGCTGCGTCAGCGCTAAATAAAGAGAAAATAAAGAAAAGTGCAAGCGGCAAGCCATCAACGATAAAATAAGGCACATGGCTAATCCACTCAAACCGTCCGACCTCAAGCAATCCGCGATCAACATCAAGACCCGCTTCGTCGCGATTTCCTGGCGTGACCTGGCGATCAGCTTTGGTCCGATTGCCTTGCTGGCCATTTTTGCGATCTGGCTGGCGATCAAGTTCATTCACCCGGCGCCGCCGAGCACCATCACCATCAGTACCGGTTCCGAAAACAGCAGTTTCTGGAAGATTGCCGAGAAATACCGGACGATCCTGGCGCGCAACGGCATCAAGCTGAAAATCGTCAGTTCGGAGGGCTCGCTCGACAATCTGAAAAAACTGAGCGATCCGCATTCCGGCATCGACGTCGGTTTTGTCCAGGGTGGCGTGGCGGGCGATTTGCCGATCGACGGCCTGGTGTCCTTGGGCAGTATTTCCTATGTGCCGGTGTCGGTGTTCTACCGTGGCCGTGAGCGGCTGGACCGCTTGTCCGAGCTGCGCGGCAAGCGGGTGGCGATCGGCGTTCCCGGCAGCGGCTCGCGGGTGCTGGCGCTGACGCTGTTGAAAGCCAACGAAATTGAACTCGGCGGCAGTACTGAGCTGCTCGACATGGGCGGCGACGAAGCGGCACAGGCCTTGACCGACGGGACGATCGACGCCGCTTTCCTGATGGGTGATTCGGCCTCGCCGCCGACCATGATCAAGCTGCTGCATACACCGGGCATCAGCCTGCTGGACTTTTCTCAAGCTGGCGCTTATGCGCGCCGTTTCAGTTATTTGAACGAGCTGAGGATTCCCAAAGGCCTGTTTGACCTGGGCAAGAACATTCCCAGCCGTGACATCCGCCTGATTGCGCCCACTGCCGAACTGATCGCCCGTGACGACCTGCACCCGGCCTTGTCCGACATGCTGATCGACGCCGCCAAGGAAGTTCATAGCGGCGCCAACGTGCTGCAGCACGCGGGAGAATTCCCGGCGCCGCTGGCGCACGAATATCCGATCAGCGAGGACGCCACCCGCTACTACAAGTCGGGCAAGAGTTTCTTCTATCGTTCCGGCTTGCCGTTCTGGCTGGCCAGCCTGGTAGACCGCACCCTGGTAGTGCTGCTGCCGATCATCCTGTTGCTGATTCCCGGCTTCAAGCTGGTGCCACTACTGTACGGCTGGCGCATCAAGTCGCGCATCTATCGCTGGTACGGCGCGCTGATCACGCTGGAGCGCGCGGTCGCTACCCACACCGAGGAGGAGCAGGCGGATTTGCTGCAACGGCTGGACCGCATAGAGGAGGGGGTCAACCGCATGAAAATGCCGCTGGCGTTTGCCGACCAGTTCTATGTGCTGCGGGAGCACATCGGCTTTGTACGCGCCCGTTTGCAAAGCAGGGGTTGAGAAAAAGCCAGGCAGCGCGCGGCGGCATCAGCGAAACCGCGGAAGCTGCCATTTAAGCATTGCCAATGGCGCAAATATCTAGCACATTTCGGTTGTTATGTGGCCACCGCAGTATGAAAACATCTTTGTGAATTGCTGTGTGGCATCAGGTATGATTTCCAGGACATTTGTTAATCGAACAGAGGTGAGTCATGAGATTTCCTGTTTCTGTCATCTGCGCCTTGCTGTTTGCGCAAGCGGCGCCGGCATTTGCGGCGCTAGGCGCCGCCGCCGGGCCGGCCCCGGTCAATGGTGCTGTGCAAGCAGACAGTGCGCGCGCCAAGGCCAGCGCCCGCGTCAGCAGCTATAACGGTTATACCGTCAGCGAGACGGTGCAGCCATCTGGCACCACGGTGCGGGAATATATCTCGCCGGCCAATGTCGTGTTTGCGGTCAGCTGGCAGGGGCCGGACATGCCGAACCTGCAGGAACTGCTGGGCACCTATGCCGACCAGTACGTCAGCGCCGCCAGCGTGCCGCATGCCGGCCGCCGTGCGGTCGCCATCCAGTCGGATCAGCTGGTATTGCATTCAGGCGGTCATATGCGCTCCTTTGCCGGCAGCGCTTATGTGCCATCCTTGCTGCCGCAAGGCGTGACCCCTAGCGACATTCGCTGACCGGAGATGACTATGCGTTCTTTGACTTATCTGCTTTGCCTGCTCAGCAGCGCGCTTTTGCTGGCCTGTGGCGGTGGCGGCGGTTCCGACAACAATACGCCCAAGCCGCCGCAGCCGGTCCAGAACGTCCAGGCCATCGTTGTCGACAGCGGTCCGACGGTTTCCGGGCAATCGGTCAACGCCGTCAATTCACCGTATGTCTCGGTCACTATATGCGCGCCCGGCAGCACCTCGCAGTGCCAGACCATCGACCATATCCTGGTCGATACCGGTTCCAGCGGCTTGCGTATCATTGCTTCGGCCTTGTCGCCCAGCATTGCGCTGCCTGGATTATCTGCCCCTAGCGGCAATCCGCTGGCGGAATGTGCGCGCTTTGCCGATGGCTACAGCTGGGGTTCGGTGCGCCAGGCTGACCTGCGCATGGCCGGCGAAGTCGCCAGCAGCATTTCGGTGCACGTGATCGGCGACAGCGCTTTCACCTCGGTGCCCAACGGCTGTTCCGGCAGCCTGGTCGCGGAAAATACCGTGGCGGCTTTCCATGCCAACGGCTTGATCGGCCTCAGCACGTTTATCGAGGATTGCGGCAGCAACTGCGCCAACCAGGCTGTCGAGGGCTGGTATTACTCCTGTCCGGGCGGCACGAATTGCACGGCGACCACGCTGCCGCTGGCAAGGCAGGTTGGGAATCCGGTCGCCTCTTTCCCTCAGGATAACAACGGCACGATTATCCAATTGCCGAGTATCGCCGACAGCGGTGCGTCCGGCGTCAGCGGTTCTCTGATTTTCGGTATCGGTACGCAATCCAATAACGGGCTGGGCAGCGCCAAGACCTACACGCTCAACGCTTCCGGCAACCTGAGCGTGCTGTACCAGGGGCAGGTGATGCAGGGCTTCTTCGATAGTGGTTCGAACGGCTTGTTCTTTGCGGATTCAACCATTCCGGCCTGCAGCAACAACTCCGGCTTTTATTGTCCGCTGTCGACGGTCAGTCGCAATGTGACGAATACCGGCCTCAACGGGTTGAGCAGCATCGTCAGCTTCAACGTGGCGAATGCCAATTCCTTGTTCCAGGCCAATCCGAACAACACCGCGTTCAACAACCTGGCCGGCGGACCGGCTTTCGCTTCCTACTTCGATTGGGGATTGCCGTTCTTCTTCGGCCGTTCGGTGTATACGGCGCTGGAAGGTGTTTCCGTAGCGGGCACGGTCGGCCCTTTCGTTGCCTATTGAATAGCCGGCCGTTGATTTCCGTGCAAAAGGGGCGCCGCGATGCGCCCCTTTTTTTCGTGCCCGGGGCCGGCTTCTAGCGGCTCGGCAGGTAGCGCACCGGATCTACCGCTTTGCCCTGGCGCCGGATTTCGAAGTACAGCTTGACCGTATTGCTGTCGGTTTTGCCCATTTCAGCGATTTTCTGGCCTTTGCCAACCATCTGGCCTTCTTTGACCAGGATGGTCTTGTTGTGGGCGTATACCGACAGCAGGTAACTATTGTGCTTGATGATCACCAGGTTGCCGTAGCCGCGTATGCCGCTGCCGGCATAGGTCACCTTGCCGGCAGCGGCAGCCATCACCGGCTGCCCCAGCTGGCCGGCGATGTCGATGCCCTTTCTGCCCTGGCCGGTGCCGCGGCTGGAGTCGCCGGCGGCAGGCCAGGTCCAGTCAACTGCATTCTTCGGGTCGCTGGCCGCCGCCGTGTCGTCGCTGTCATCGCTGCGTGGCGAAGGAGTGCTGCTGGCCACAGGATTGCCGCTGGCGCGGACGCCATCCGGCGCGATGCGCAAGGCCTGGTCGACCTTGATGTCATTCGGATCGGACAGCTTGTTCCAAGCGATGATCTGGCTGTTGCTGCGTTTGAATTTGCGCGCAATGCTGGAGAGCGTGTCGCCCTTTTGTACAGTGTAATAGCCTGGGCCGCTGGGTTGGGCAGGGCCGGAAGGTGTGCTGCAGGCGCCTAGCGCGAGCAGCAATGCCAGCGGCAGCGCTGGGGAAATAATCCTGGAAACCGTGCGCCGGAGCCTGGAACTCTGGATTCTGCCTGGATGTTGCGAGCTGGATGCCTCTGTATTCTGGACCAACAATATTATTCCTCTGATAGATCTGACCTGGGTGAATGGACGCCGGCGCCATCTGGCGGGCGCGATCCTCTGACCTGGTTTGACGAAACTAGTTGCGTGCGGAACCCGTCAAGGCAAACGGTTGCCGTTTTTACAGTGACCGAGAATAGCGCAATTTCGCCTGCAGGGTGTGTGACGTGCGGCCACTTCACGACAATTCTGAATGTTTTGGAAAACATCTATTTGAATGTCGTAAAGATAATTAATTGTACCCGAACCAAGCCTTGCGTTACGTTACATGTAACGTATCAAACCTTGCCCGGCCGATCACGCCAGGTTTTTCTTGTTTCCGGTCTGAAAAAGTTTAAGTTATTGATTTTAAAGAACTTATCGCGTTTTCCTCGCAGTAATGCCGTCCGCGTTTTGCCCTTTATTCCAATGTTTTCCTGCTGGCATGGTCCTTGCGAAATATACATGCAGGAACAGGTGGTTCGAACTTTCACAAAGGGGAAATACATCATGAATACATCGCAGAAAACGGGCCTGGTTGCAGCATCCTTGTTGCTGACAAGTTTACTGGCTGGCTGCTCTAGTGGCGGCGACCTTGGAAAATCATTGGGCTCGGGAGCGGGAGTTACACAGGGGACCGGCGGCGCCGGGGCTGGCGCGGGAGGCGGCGGCACTGGAGCAGGCGGAGGCGGCAGTGGCACGGGTGATGGCGGTGGCACAGGTGGCGGTGGCAGCGGCACAGGTGGCGGTGGCAGCGGCACAGGTGGTGGCGGTACAGGCGGCGGTGGTGGCGGCACAGGTGGCGGTGGTGGCGGCACAGGCGGCGGTGGCGGCGGCACAGGCGGCGGTGGTGGCGGCACAGGTGGCGGTGGTGGCGGCACAGGTGGCGGCGGTGGCGGCACAGGCGGCGGCGGTGGTGGCACAGGTGGCGGTGGCACAGGCGGTGGTGGTGGCGGCACAGGCGGCGGTGGCGGTGGTACAGGCGGTGGCGGCGGCACAGGCGCTTCAGCCAATTTCATCTCCAATGTCGGCACTACAGTGTCCGGTACAGGTGCAGCACTGGGTGCGATAGGCGATACGGTGATCAACAACGTGCCGCTGCTCTCGACCCAATCCAAGGGCGGCTTGACAACCGTGGTCGATAACGGCAGCGGCATTGTCAGCACGCTGGGCGCCGGCGTCACAAATGGATTGGGCCAGCTCGGCAGCAATCCTAATGCGCTTGGCACTACCGTCGGCAGCGTTGGCGGCGCCGTCACGCAAACCGGCAATGTGGTGCAGGGTGTCGGCCAGGTGGTTTCCGGGCTGGGAACCGGACCATTGGCGCCATTGGCTGCCGTGACTACGCCGGTGGGCAATCTGGTAACCCAGGTGGGAACGGCTGTTTCCGGACTGGGAGCGCCGGTGACGACCTTGCTGACTACCGGCCCGGTACAGCAGATCACGCAAACCGTCGGCCAGGCAATCGTTCCATTGACCAGCACGGTAACGACCTTGACCCAGACCGTCGGTAACGCAACCGGCCTGAACCAGCCTGTGAACGGCTTGCTGGTGGCGCTGGGCGGAACCGTCAATGGTATCGGCAAAACGCTGACCGGAGCGAATGTCCCTGGCGTGAGCAGCCTGGGCGGAGTAGTCAGCGATCTTGGCGGCACCGTGGCGGGCCTTGGCACCAATGCATTGGTCGGTA
This sequence comes from Collimonas pratensis, assembly GCF_001584185.1. GTDB lineage: Bacteria > Pseudomonadota > Gammaproteobacteria > Burkholderiales > Burkholderiaceae_D > Collimonas > Collimonas pratensis. The sequence goes on from NZ_CP013234.1 coordinate 2,453,232, forward strand.
CCGGGCAGCCTTTGCTGGGCAACAAGACCGGCGGTCTGTTGCAACCTTTGGATAACGTCTTGACCGGGGTGGTCGGCGGGCTGGGAAGTGCGGGCGGCGCTGGCGGTGCGGGTAACATCCTGGCTCCGGTGACTGGCCTGCTGGGCGGCTTGACTGGTGCGGCTGGCGGCGCTGGCGGTGCTGGCAACATCCTGGCTCCGGTGACTGGCCTGCTGGGTGGCTTGACCGGCGCGGCTGGCGGTGCTGGCGGTGCGGGTAACATCCTGGCCCCGGTGAAGGGCCTGCTGGGCGGCTTGACCGGTGCAACTGGCGGCGCTGGCGGTGCGGGTAACATCCTGTCTCCGGTGACTGGCCTGGTAGGCAGCTTGACCGGTGCGGCCGGCGGCGCAGGCGGTGCTGGCAATATCCTGTCTCCGGTGACTGGCCTGGTGGGCAGCTTGACTGGTGCAGCCGGCGGCGCTGGTGGTGCTGGCAACATCCTGGCTCCGGTGACTGGCCTGGTAGGTAGCCTGACTGGTGCAGCCGGCGGCGCAGGCGGTGCAGGCGGTGCAGGCGGTGCAGGCAACATCCTGGCCCCGGTAACCGGCCTGGTAGCGGGCGTGACAGGTGCCGCAGGTGGCGCGGCCGGCGGTGCCGGTGGTGCTGGCGGCGCGGGCATACTGGCTCCAGTGGTGAATCTGGTGGCAGGCTTGACCGGCGGCAAAGGAACCACCGGTGGCACAGGCAACACCGATGCCCTGGCTCCGGTGACTGGCTTGCTGAACGGCTTGCTGGGAGGCGGCAAGAAGTAATCCGGCCGTGCTGGTCCAAGGAAGCGCTGGCCTCTGGTCAGGCTTCCTTGCCCGGGCGCCTGATTGGAAACAGTGACGAGCTGCTGCGACGCTCTCGCCATTGAAAGTAGGCCGAAAATCTGTCGCAACCTGTGACTCCAGCTTGAACCTTGCTTCCATGGCCAGTGTTTCCGGCAGCACGCAAACAACCGCGCCACATGCCGAATCCGGCTGAATCCGGCGCGACAGTATCGGTGAACACAGCCAGTCAAGCAAACGCCGACATCCAGTACTTAATTCTTCGAGGTGGGATCATGAGAGCCGAACAAATAGTCGATTTGATCGCATGTGCCAGCCCACAGGCGCAGGTGCCGGGAAATGATCTGCTGATCGGGATGCTGGCGCGCGAAATCGCGTCACTGTCGTACAAGCTCACGGAACAGGAACTGTATCGGTTGATCGCGGTAGGCTCGCTGGTTTACGAAAGAGGGCGCCGCGGCCGCATATGAAGCCACTGCGCTTCAGCGCAGATCCTCGCTGGAGCGCACGCAGTTACGCCCCGCAGCTTTGGCCGCATACATTGCCTTGTCTGCCGCCTGTATCAATTCAAAAGGAATGTTGTCATCCCTGAGTGGAACGAAAGCTTCCACGCCGGCGCTGATCGTGATCATGCCGACCGGCCCGAACGCATGCTCTATCTGCAGGTTGTAGATCGCCTGACGGATTTTTTCTGCGACGGCAATCGCGCCTGCCAGATTGGTATCGGGCAGCAGGACTGCCAGTTCTTCGCCGCCGTAACGGGCGGCCAGGTCGCCCGGCCGGTTCTTGCTGGCTTTCACGACTTCACTGATCTGCCGCAAACATTCGTCGCCGGCCAGATGTCCATAGATATCATTGTATTGCTTGAAGTAGTCGACATCGATCATCACTAGCGCCAGCGAGTTCGCATTGCGCGTGGCGCGGCTGAATTCGTCGCGCAAGGTGCTGTCGAAATGGCGCCGGTTGGCGAGGCCGGTCAGGCTGTCTTGCATGGCCAGCTGTTCCAAGTGCTGGTTCAGGGTGCGCAAGGATTCCTGGACTTGCAGCAAGCCAGCCTCCGCCGCCAGGCGCAGCTGGATCTGATGGATCAGGCGCCAACCTAGCAATCCCAGGGCCAGCGTCAGCAGCAGAGCGCCAAGCACATGCAGGTAAGTGTCGGCGCGCCAGTCGGCCAGTACTTCCTCCTTGGAGCGGGCGACCGTGATGAACAGTGGGTATTGCACCAGGTGGCGATAGGCAATCAGCCGCTCGACGCCATCCTGGCCGGAGCGCATGACGGCGGTGCCGACCGCGTTCTTGGAAGCGTAATCGCGATAGATCGGATAGTTGGCCAGGTTCTTGCCGATCACATTGTCCAGCATGGGACTTCTGACCAGCATCGTGCCGTCATTCAGGCTGAGGAAGATCGAGCCGGCGCGGCCGATATCGAAACTGTCGTAGAAATTCTTGAAATAGCCGATGTTGATGGTGGCCAGGGCCAGTCCGGCAAAACTGCCGTCGGCGTGATTGTAGCGGCGCGAGACAGTAACGATCCATGCACCTGTGGAGCGGCTGCGCACCGGCGGTCCGATATAGGCGCCGCGCTCGAGATGGTCGCGATGATAGCGGAAGTACTGGCGGTCCGAATTATTGACGATCGGGATGGGCCCGCTGCGGGCGTTGACCAGCCAGAGTCCGGTTTCGTCGTAGATCGAGAGGTCGTTTAGCTGCGGCAGTTCGGCGATATGCTGCATCAGCAGCTTGTGCAGGCGCTCCAGCGAGGCGCCGCTGTTGCCGTCCAGTTCAAGGTGTTCAACCACGCCGATCAGCACCGTATCTGCCTGCTTGATGGTGTCGTCTGCATGCTCCGATAGCGCGCGCGCCAGGTTGCTGGTGGCAATTTCGGTTTCCTGCAGCTCGACGATGCGTGCATTCCAGCTGCGCCAGGCTTCCACTGCCAATAGCGATACGCATACCAGCACCACGAACAGTGTCGCCAGAAAAGTGATCGGCAGGGGTTTGAGGTTGGTGCGCACTTGGCGGGCCGCTATCGCGATGGTTGTCGTGTTCATCGGTGCTCCAGGCAATAGCGCGTCCCGGTCCATGGCTCAGCTTGGCCGTATGCCTTTGCGGTATTCCGTCGGAGAGGTCCACATATGCTTGCGGAACAGCTTGGCGACATGCTCGCCGCTGAACAGGCCGCAGCGCCTGGCTATCTTGTCCACCGGCAGGTCGGTCTCGGTTAGTTGCTGGCGCACTGCCTCGAGCCGCAGGTTGAGCAGGAAATCATGTGGCGTCTGTCCGGTTTCGCGCTTGAACTGGCGCACGAAATTGCGTTCGCTCATGGAAACGAAATTGGCGGCGTCGACCACGCTGATGGATTCCGCCAGGTGCTCCACAAACCATAATGACGCGCGCTGGATCTTGCTGGTTTTGACCGGCAGGCTGGCAGGCGATGCCTGGTTGGCGGGCGGTGTGTCGCGGCGGCGCTGGCAGACTACCAGGCTTTGGGCCACCCGCCGCGCAACTGCCGGGCCGAGGTCATTTTCCAGCAGGCGCAAGGCCAGGTCGGTCGCCATGCCGACATCGCAGGAGGTGAAGATGCCTTCGTCCTCGCTGATCTGCGCTTCGCGTTCAATTTTGATCAACGGAAATTCGCGCGCCAGTTTATCCAGCAAAGCCCAATGGGTGGTGGCGCGGCGGTTGTTGAGAAAACCGGCGGCGCCGATCACGAAGACACCGGTGCAGATCGCAGCAATGCGGCGCACGTTGCCGCGCATGTGCTGCAGCCAGGCGATCAGGACGGGATCGCGGTAAGCGTCGAAATTGCCGGTGCCGCTGGCAATCAGCAGGGTATCGAAATGATGCTTGTCGAAAGATGCCAATGCAGACGTCATGATCTGCACCGAAGCGGACGACATGATCATGCCGCCAGAAATGGAAAGCACCGACACGGCATAGCGTGTTGTGCCGGGAAATACCGTAGAGATCAGTTTGTCGCCGACGCCAAAAACATCTGCAGCGCCGACTACGTCAGCCAGTACCACGCCTTCAAAAACGATGATCCCTATATGCCTGGTTGAGCTGCCATTGTCTATCACCTCAAGTGTCTTTGTGCACTCGATATCCATGTGACTCTCCCTGCCGCCAATCTACCGTTTTGCATTGCCGGACCGCAATTTTTTATTGGTAAATTACTATTCCCCATTCTGCTACAAAACTGGACATTGTCCAGAGAATGATTGTTAAATTTAGTTAGTTCTGTGGCGCGTTAACACAAATTTTTCTATGGCTAAAAAAATGGGCCTTGAATTTTTTCCGTGCACCAATGTTAATTTCTCGTGAGTATTTATTTGACATTCGAAACAGTTTTTTCAAGCTCCAACAAAAAAATATTACGATTTACATTGTTTCTAACAATAAGCATTTTTTGCATCGGGCGCGTTCAATTCGATGAACTGTAGTGCTCGTGCTTGCTCCTCTTTTCTTCCAGCGCGTCTTGCAAACGAGAGTTTTCCAGCGTCAGTTCAGCCACAATCTGCTTCAGCTTGGCATTTTCTTCCTGCAAGCATTTCAAGTCTTGCGGATAGTCGGGCAGGCCTCCATATTGCCGCTTCCAGTTGAGGAAGGTGCGCTCGGTGATCCCGGCCTGCTTGATCACATCGGCCAACGGCATGCCCAGTTCTTCCTGCTTCAGGGCCGCAGCGATCTGGTCGCTGGAGAATGGCGAACGCTTCATGGCATTCCCTCGCATTCTGTTTTAGCGATCTTTTAATGCAGACAGTTCCGGCATCTTGTCCAGGCCAAGGCGAGCCCGAATCAATGGGTCCTTATATTGATCGCCGATGTTCATCAGGTTTTGGCTGACGGCATTGTTTTCTGCGGAAGGCGCAGCTGGGGATGCTGGTGCTGCAGCTCTTTCCATGCCTGGGCAGGAGCGTCCAGTCGATTCAACCGCCTTGCGGTTGGCTTCGCTTTGGCAGAGCAGGGCAAGCGCAACGTCGTTCAGGCCCATCGCACGGAATTCCCTGGAGTCAAGACGCCGGACGCAAGCCTGGTCGACCATGGTGGTGCCGCCGGTGGCGCCGAAACCTGTGAATGACAAGCCGAACGATGCCGAACCCATGCAAGTGTCGGACAAAGTAGTGGTCAAGGAAGGCGCCACGATATTCGGTACGGTCTTGACGGTATAAGTGCCGCCGTAGTCGACCGTGGTCAGCGTGTTGTTGGGGCTGCTGCCGGGTTCGCCTGCTGCGGCGGTGGTGCCGCCGGCGCCGCTGGTGCTGCCGGTTGCCGTGCTTGGCAGCGATACTGATACGCTCACTGTCGAGTTGCCGCCAGCTGAGTTCGAGTGTGAATTACCGCCGGCGCCGCCGGCAGCAGTGGAGTTGCCGCCGGTCGATGAGGAGCGCGATGCGCCGCCGCCGATCGCCGATGCGTTGGATCCGCTGGTCGAACCGCTGCTGGAATTGCTGTTGGTGCCGATGGTGTTAACGCTTGAACCGGCGCCTTGAGAAGTCGAGGTGGAAGTCGAGCCCGAATTGGAGCCCGAGTCCGAAGTGGAACCGGATATGATATCCGCCAGCGCCAGATTCGTCGCTGAGAGAGCGATCAAGAGCGCCGTTGCTTTAAGTGCGCATTTCATTTTTTTCTCCTAGCGGGGCTACTCGGAAATTGCTTTCCTTTCGCCCCTTACGAACGGTTGGCCTGGAGCTACGATGAGGTAGCCGTTAATGCCTGATTTAGAAATGGAAGAAGAAAGCGCCGCTGGCTGTATTGGCGCCTGCTGCTGCGCCAGTATTCGAACCGGAAGTGCCGCCTGCAGCCGAACCACCATGGCCGAAACCACCTGCTGCGCTAGTATTGGTCGATGTGGTGCTGGTTTGGGAGCCTGTGAGCACGCCATTTGGGCCAAATGTAGCGCCTGAGGTTGCCATGCCGCTGCTGCTGTTGGTAGTTGTGGCGGCATGAATGCCGTTGCCCACGCTGACTGCGCCCGAACCGCCCCCGGAGCTGGAGCCCGATGAGGAAGAAGCACCGGCATTGCCGGCGGTGCCAGCACCGACGACGGTGACTGCACCGGCCATTGCTGCGTAACCACAAAGCACGGAAGCCAGAACTGCGATAGTTGTCTTGCGTAACATTTTGATTCTCCTTAAGGTGGGGGCGTCATTCACCGTGTTGTCTCGTCTATATACGCCCCGATTAATAGACAAGAATTGCTCAACTCAAATATCCATGCGCTGTCGGCGGCGAGCAGTGCTGTCTGATTTCGACAGGACGGCGCGTGATCGAAAATGCCGCGCTTGGTTCCGTCAGTCGCGCCGTTTAGAGGGCTCGCTCGTTTGCGTTGATCTGATAATAGGATTGCAAGTTGAAGTGTTTACGACAAAACCTTGTCAGCTTCGGCCAGATAAGTTGGCCGATTTGGCTAGTGTTTTTCCGTGCTGCATCTTGTGAGCGCTAACAAAAAAAATATAAAAAACCTATTTCATTCTTGGCGTTGAAATAGCGCTGCGGCGATTAATGGCGTGTGGAAAAACTATCGGTGAATTGCGATGTCCGTTTTTGACAAGGCGGAAAACAACATGTGCACATTCTTGATTGCTTGACTGAAATTGCGCGTGGAGCGTTGGCGACGCATGCGGCGGTCGTGAAGTTTTTTTTGTGGCGCGGGCTTGTACAGCGGGCGTTCGCATCGATTTTTTTTGCGCTCGGCATGGCGTCGGAGGTATGAATTTTTTACGCCGCCGCGTTTATCGGATATATTGCCGCATACCAATTTGCTGCCTCGTCGCCAGGGCGCCCACCATATCGAAAAGGTAGTCATGAATATTGCGGAACTGTTTTCTCTCGCGGCCATCTGGGGCGCGTCGTTTCTTTTCATGCGCATCGGTGCGCCGGAATTCGGTCCGGTGCCGCTGATCGCCTTGCGTGTCGGCATTGCTGCGCTGGTGCTGCTGCCGGTATTGCGCTCGGCTGTTGCGCGTGGTCATTTGCGCAGCAAGCTGTGGCCGATGCTGGTGGTTGGCGTCACCAATTCGGCCTTGCCGTTCTCGCTGTTTGCTTACTCGACCTTGTACGTGAATGCCGGTTTCGATGCCGTCTTGAACGCCACGGTGCCGTTGTGGACCGGCTTGATCGCGTTCGTCTGGCTGAAAACCCCGATGAGCCGGCCGCAGGTGGCCGGCATGCTGGTCGGCATGGCCGGCGTGATTGTTCTGGTGTGGGACAAGATCGGCGAAGGGCAGCCCGGGGTCTGGCTGGCGACCGGGGCAGTGCTGCTCGCGACGCTGTCCTACGGCTTCGCGATCAACTATTCGAAAACCCGCTTGGCCGGCGTGCCGCCTTTCGTGGTGGCGTGCGGCAGCCAGCTGGCGGCAACCTTGGTGCTGTTGCCGCTGGCAGTGTTGTACTGGCCGTCGGCGCCGGTCTCCAGCATCGCCTGGTATTCGGTGCTGGCGCTGGGCGTGCTGTGCACCGGTGTGGCTTATGTGATTTTCTACCGCCTGCTGGACCGCGTCGGCTCGGCCTATGCGGCTTCCGTGACCTTCCTGATTCCGATCTTCGGCGTGATCTGGGGCGCAATTTTCCTGAAAGAGCAGGTGACGCTTGGCATGGTCCTCGGCTGCCTGATCATCTTGCTGGGAACCGCGCTGGCGACGGGCAAGCTCGATCTGTCCGCGTATCTGCGCGGGAAGGTGGTCAAATAAGCGATGAAATAAGCGGTCAAATGAGCGGCCCAATTCGAGCTAAACGATTTCCTGCCTTGGGGCCTGTTCCGGCGCGAATCCGTGAATATAAGCAACACACCGGGGCATGAATGTCATTTTCACGAGGCCCTAGGGTATTAGTGGGCTGCTTCTATGGCATAATCAAGAGCTAAATTCACTGTTTTGCGCGGTCTCCAAACCGCCCTGGATCATGCTTAAAACGCTCTATGACAAACTCTGGGATGCCCATGTCGTCCATACCGAACAGGACGGCACGGCGATTCTGTATATCGACCGACATCTTTTGCACGAGGTCACCAGCCCGCAAGCCTTCGAGGGACTGAAGCTGGCCGGGCGCAAGCCATGGCGTCTGCCGGCCAACCTGATGGTGGCCGACCATAACGTGCCGACCACCGGCCGCGCCAATGGTATTGCCGATCCGATATCGCGCCTGCAGGTCGAAACGCTGGACGCCAACGCCAAGAGCTACGGCCTGACCTATTTCGGCATGAATGACCACCGCCAAGGCATCGTCCACGTGATCGGACCGGAGCAGGGCGCGACCCTGCCGGGCATGACCGTGGTCTGCGGCGATTCGCATACTTCTACCCACGGCGCCTTCGGCTGCCTGGCGCATGGCATCGGCACCTCGGAAGTCGAACACGTGCTGGCCACGCAGACCCTGCTGACCAAGAAATCCAAATCCATGCTGGTGCAGGTCGACGGCGCGATTCCCAACGGCGTTACCGCCAAGGACATCGTGCTGGCTGTGATCGGCCGCATCGGCACGGCCGGCGGCACCGGTTACGCAATCGAGTTCGCCGGCACGGCGATTCGCGCCTTGTCGATGGAAGGCCGCATGACGGTCTGCAACATGGCGATCGAAGCAGGCGCTCGCGCCGGCATGATTGCTGTCGACGACACTACCCTGAACTACGTCAAGGGCCGGCCGTTTTCGCCTGCCGGACCGCATTGGGAGCGCGCCGTGACCTACTGGCGCACACTGCATTCCGATCCCGGCGCCAAATTCGACATGGTGGTGACGCTGAATGCCGCCGAGATCAAGCCGCAGGTCACCTGGGGCACTTCGCCCGAAATGGTGGTGGCCGTGGATGGCCGCATCCCCGATCCGGACAAGGAAAAAGACGCCACCAAGCGCGACGGCATGGAAAAAGCCCTGGCTTACATGGCGCTCAAGCCGAACACCGCGATTGAAGATATCCGCATCGACAAGGTGTTCATCGGTTCCTGCACCAACTCACGGATTGAAGATCTGCGCGCGGCGGCGGCAGTGGTGCGCGGCAAGTTCCGTGCTTCCAATGTCAAGCTGGCGATGGTGGTGCCGGGCTCCGGCCTGGTCAAGGAACAGGCGGAGCGCGAAGGCCTGGACAAGATTTTCAAGGATGCCGGCTTCGAATGGCGCGAACCGGGCTGCTCGATGTGCCTGGCGATGAATGCTGACCGGCTGGAGCCGGGCGAACGTTGCGCCTCCACCTCGAACCGCAACTTCGAAGGTCGGCAAGGCGCCGGCGGCCGTACCCATCTGGTCAGCCCGGCGATGGCGGCGGCGGCAGGGATCGCCGGCCATTTCGTGGATATTCGCTCGTTATAAGATTCAAGGATGGAACAATGATGAAGAAAATAATCACTTTGTGCGTGTTGCTGACTAGCGTTTGTGCACTGACTGCTTGCAATACCTTTCACGGCTTCGGTAAAGATGTAGAACACGTCGGCGAGAAGATTCAAGGCAAGTGATCACCCGCGCAAGCGGAATGGCGCCGGCAAAGGCGCATCAAGATTGGATATGTGATGAATAAATTTACTGTACTGGATGGCTTGGTGGCGCCGCTCGATCGCGCCAATGTCGATACCGACGCCATTATCCCCAAGCAGTTCCTGAAGTCGATCCAGCGTACCGGTTTCGGTCCCAACCTGTTCGATGAATGGCGCTACCTGGACCATGGCGAGCCGGGCGTGGATAACTCGCGGCGTCCGCTGAATCCGGATTTCGTGCTCAACCAGCAGCGCTACCAGGGCGCGTCCATTTTGCTGACGCGTAAAAATTTTGGCTGCGGTTCATCGCGCGAGCATGCACCATGGGCGCTGGACCAATACGGCTTCCGCGCTGTCATCGCGCCGAGTTTCGCCGATATTTTCTTCAACAACTGTTTCAAGAACGGCTTGCTGCCGATCGTGCTGCCTGAAGCGCAGATCGACCGCCTGTTCGACGAAGTCAAGGCTTTCCCCGGCTACAAGCTGGTGATCGACCTGGAAAAGCAACTGGTCAGCACGGCTAACGGTAATCTGGCTTTCCCGTTTGAAGTCGGCGAGTTCCGCAAATACTGCCTGCTCAACGGGCTGGACGATATCGGCCTGACCTTGCGCCAATCGGACAAGATCCGCGAATTTGAAGAGCGTCATTTGTTTGCGCAGCCTTGGCTGAGCAATACAATTTGACTATTTGGGGACAGAGTCGCACGGATAGTGCTGCACGGGAAGTGTTTAAGAGCCGGCGTAGCGCGGCGAATTACACTATCCGTGTGACTCTGTCCTCAACTGATCAGGCAAAATATTTTTGAATATTCAATCCAGGAAAAAATGAAAATAGCAATCTTGCCAGGTGATGGCATCGGTACGGAAATCGTCGAGCAAGCGGTCAATGTGTTGAACGCGCTGGGCGAAAAATTTGAACTGGAAACGGCGCCTGTCGGCGGCGCCGGGTATGCCGCGCACGGCCACCCGTTGCCGGATGGCACCCTGAAGCTGGCAAAAGAAGCTGATGCCATTCTGTTTGGCGCCGTAGGCGACTGGCAATACGACTCACTGGAGCGTTCGTTGCGCCCGGAGCAAGCGATCCTCGGCCTGCGCAAGCATCTCGGCCTGTTCGCCAACCTGCGTCCGGCGATCCTGTATCCGGAACTGGCCAACGCCTCGACGCTGAAGCCGGAAGTGGTGTCCGGCCTGGATATCCTGATCATCCGCGAACTTACCGGCGACGTTTATTTCGGCCAGCCGCGTGGTGTGCGGACGGCGCCGGACGGCGCTTTCAAAGGCGAGCGCGAAGGTTTCGACACCATGCGCTATGCGGAACCGGAAATCCGCCGTATCGCCCACGTCGCCTTTCAGGCAGCGCAAAAGCGCAGCAAGCGCCTGACCAGCGTCGACAAGGCGAATGTGCTGGAAACCTTCCAGTTCTGGAGAGACATCGTCACTGAGGTGCATCAGGAATATCCTGATGTTGAGCTGGATCACATGTATATCGATAACGCCGCGATGCAGCTGGTGCGCGCGCCGAAGAAATTCGACGTCATCGTCACCGGCAACATGTTCGGCGACATCCTGTCCGACCAGGCTGCCATGCTGACCGGTTCAATCGGCATGCTGCCGTCGGCTTCGCTGGACGCCAACAACAAGGGCTTGTACGAACCGTCGCACGGTTCGGCGCCGGATATCGCCGGCAAGAACATTGCCAATCCGCTGGCGACCATTCTGTCGGCGGCCATGATGCTGCGTTTCTCGCTGAACAAGGCGGAGCAGGCCGACCGCATCGACAACGCCGTCAAGAAAGTCTTGGCGCAAGGTTTGCGTACCGCGGATATCTACGAAGCGGGTACCACCAAGGTCGGCACCAGCGAAATGGGCGCTGCAGTGGTCAAGGCGCTGGGATAACGTTGGGATAAGAGAATTTGGCAGGTGGGTCTGCCGTGGAGTGCGGGGCTTTCCCCCGATATTGTTAGGGAATCATGATGAAACTGGTTGGTTTGGTCGGTTGGCGTGGCATGGTGGGTTCGGTCTTGTTGCAGCGTATGCAGGAAGAGGGCGATTTCGCCTATATCGAACCAGTATTTTTCTCAACTTCAAATGCCGGCGGTAAAGCCCCGGCGCTGGCGAAAAACGAAACAACGCTGAAAGACGCCAGCGATATTGAAGCCTTGAAAAAATGCGACATCATTATTACCTGCCAAGGCGGCGACTACACCAGCGAGATTTTCCCCAAGCTGCGTGCGGCCGGCTGGAACGGCTATTGGATCGATGCTGCATCGACCCTGCGCATGAAGGACGACGCGATTATCGTGCTGGATCCGGTCAACCTGGATGTCATCAAGGACGGCTTACAGCGCGGCGTCAAGAACTACATCGGCGGCAACTGCACTGTATCTTGCATGATGATGGGCCTGGGCGGCCTGTTCGAGCATGACATGATCGAATGGATGACCTCCATGACTTACCAGGCAGCCTCGGGCGGCGGCGCCCAGCACATGCGTGAGCTGCTGACTCAGTTCGGCTCCATCAACGCCGAAGTCAAGGCGCTGCTGGACGATCCGAAATCGGCAATCCTGGAAATCGACCGCAAGGTGCTCGGTAAGCAGCATGCGATGTCGGCTGAAGAAACCAAGCAGTTCGGCGTACCGCTGGGCGGCAACCTGATTCCCTGGATCGACAAGGATCTGGGTGAGGGATTGTCGAAAGAAGAATGGAAAGCCGGCGCCGAAACCAACAAGATCCTCGGCCGCGGCGAAGGTTTCAGCAACGGCGGCAAGGTAATTCCGGTGGATGGCCTGTGCATCCGTATCGGCGCCATGCGCTGCCATTCGCAGGCATTGACCATCAAACTGAAGAAAGATGTACCGCTGGATGAAATCAATGACATCATTGCCAGCAATAATCAGTGGGTCAAAGTGGTGCCTAATGACAAAGAGTCATCAATGCACGACCTGACGCCGGCTGCAGTGACGGGCAGCCTGACAATTCCTGTCGGTCGTCTGCGTAAATTGCAGATGGGTGGCGATTATTTGTCAGCATTTACCGTCGGCGACCAGCTGCTGTGGGGTGCGGCGGAACCGCTGCGCCGCATGCTGCGCATCGTCCTGGACAACTGAGCCGCTGACTTGTCACGGTAGTTGTGATATTGTTGCCGACTTGCAATAGAGCCCGCTAAGGAATTTCTTAAAGGAAACCTTGCGGGTTTGATGTATCTAGCGGTATTGATTGGCATTTATTATTATTTGGCAGTGTTTATCGCATATTGATACGCATGCATGTCAATCTGCATATTGATTTTTAAAAAAACTGGGTACAGTATTTGCTTTCAGCAAGATTTGTCTCCTTATACGCCAACGGATAGTCCTTCATGCCACACAACATGCACCCGAATTCTTCGAATAAATTTATTTCCACCGGTTTAAAGACCCTCACCGCGGCCGTGGTTTCGACCCTGCTGATGGTGGCTAATGTCGAGGCTGCCGGACTGGGTAAATTAACCGTGCTGTCCTCGCTGGGGCAACCGTTACGTGCAGAAATTGAACTGACCTCGGTTAGCCAGGATGAGGCGACCGGACTGGTCGCCAAGCTGGCGAGCCCGGAAACCTACCAACAGGCGAATATCGATTTCAATCCGGCCTTGCTGTCCCTGCAGTTCGCTATCGATCAGCGCGGCGACCGCCGTTTTGTGCGCGTCACGTCCAGCCAGCCGATCAATGAACCCTTCGTCGACATGCTGATGGAGCTGGGCGGCACCAAGTCGCACCTGGTGCGCGAATACACCTTGCTGCTGGATCCAGCCGGCCAGCGCCAGGCGCAACCGGCCCAGATGGCCGCGCCGGCACGTAGTGGCACTACCGGCACTGCCGCCGCCGCACCGGTCGCCCGCATGGCGCCAAGCCAGGCTGCACCGTCGTCGCAATCCAGCGGCGGTTCGACCATTTCCGATGCTACGCGCGCCGCGGCAGCCAGAGCGGTCGCCGGTGGCGGCAATAGTCCTGCAGCTGGCAAGGCGACAGGCTCGGGCAGCCCGGCCAAGGCAGCACCGGCAGCGGAATCCTCGGGCGGCGATTATCACGTCAAGAAGGGCGATACACTGGCGCGCATCGCCAGCGAAAACCTGCCTGCCGGCGTTTCGCTGGACCAGATGCTGGTGGCCCTGTACCGCAGCAATGAAGGTGCGTTTGTCGGCAAGAACATGAACCGCCTGCGTTCCGGCCAGATCTTGTCGATTCCTGATGCCGCCAGCGCTGGCAGCGTCAGCAAGTCGGAAGCGCGCAACGTGGTCGTGGCGCAGTCGAAAGACTTCAAGAGCTATCGCAATACGCTGGCCGGACTGGTTGAGTCGGCTGCGCCGGCTGCCGGCGCCGAACCGCGTCAAAGCAGCGGCGGCAAGATCACCGCCAAGGTGGAAGAGCAAGCCACGCCTGCCAGCGAATCCCGCGACAAGCTGAAGCTGTCGCGCGGCGCGGCTGCGGCTGGCGCTGCCGACGCCAAGGCAGCTGCCACGGCGGCGACGGAAGAGAAGATCGCCCGCGACAAGGCGGCGGCTGAAGCTCAGTCGCGCGTCAAGGAACTGGAAAAGAACGTCAGCGATCTGCAAAAGACGCTGGAACTGAAGAACAAGAACCTGGCGGACCTGCAGAATCAGGCAGCGAATGTGAAGCCTGCCGCACCAGCGGCGGCGCCGGCTCCTGCCGCGGCTCCAGCTCCTGCGCCGGCAGCAGTCCCGGTTGCAGCAGCGCCAGTGGCACCAGCACCGGCTCCAGCACCAGCCAAGGTTGAGACGGCAGACGCCGCGCCGGCCGCCGGCGCCGCTATCGTCGCCACCGGCGCAGCAGCGCCTGTGGTTGCTGCCGCGGCCGACGCCAGCGCTACCCCGCCGGCAGCGCCAGCGGCTGCCGATGCGCCCAAGCCTGTGGTCAAGCCGAAGGCCGCGCCTGCGCCTGTCCCAGAGCCAGGCATGCTTGCCAGCCTGACCGACAATCCTTATCTGTTGCCGGTAGGCGGCGTACTGGTTGCCTTGCTGGCCGGTCTCGGCCTGTTCCGCTATCGCCGCAACCGGGCGCGCCAGCAAGCGTTCCTGGACAGCAGCGGTGCGCCAATGACGAATTCAGGCCTGAAAGGCAATTCGCTGTTCGGTTCGACCGGCGGCCAGAGCGTCGATACCAAAAACAGCATTTTCAATTCGAATTTCGTGCCATCGGTCAGCCATCTCGACACCAACGTCGATCCGGTCGCCGAAGCTGACGTCTACATCGCTTACGGACGCGATGCCCAGGCTGAAGAAATCCTGAAAGAAGCCCTGCGCAACCAGCCAAGCCGCAACGCGATTCGTGTCAAGCTGCTGGAAATCTACGCTAACCGCAAGGATCCACGGTCGTTTGAAATCCTGGCCAGCGAGTTGTACAGCCTGACCCGCGGCGAAGGCGAGGATTGGCAACAGGCGGCTGCGCTCGGCCTGAATGTCGATCCGGCCAATCCGCTGTACGGCGGCGGCAAGCTGCAGGACCAGGTGATTGCCAAGGCCGATGCGATTACCGCGCCGACCCAGCCTATGGATGGCCTCGATTTCAACTCGCTGACAGCACCGACCGAGCCGCAAAAGGCGCCGATTCCTGAGCTGGTGCACACCGCTCCGGCGGCAGAATTGCTGGCGCCGTTGAGTCAGAATGACTTGGGCAAGCAAGGCAGCGCCGCTGCCAAGGCCGAGATCAACGATATGGATTTCGACCTGGAAGAACTCGGCAGCACTGCTTCGGCCAACCAGAACACCGTGTTGCTGTCGCCGCTGCATGAAGCCGGCAAGTCGATGCTGGATTCGCTCGATTTCGAGCTGGACCACAAGGCCGCTGCCCCGGCAGCTCCGGCCGTGCCCAAAGCGGTTGAGAAGGCAGCACCGGCAGCGCCAGCAGTGGCTGCGTTCGGCGCACTCGATTTCCCGGCCGGCGGCCAGCCGTCCAACTATGAGCCTGCCCACGCGCACATCGACCTGCCGTTTGAAACCAAGCCGGTAGTCAAGGCGCCTGCTGCACCTTCCTATGCGCAGCATGCGGAGCCGATGGTGGCGCCGCTGGAATTCAATCTGTCCGGCATGAACCTGGATCTGGACAGCGCAGTGCACGCGCATGCTCCGGCAGCTGTCAGCGCCCCTGTAGCTGCGGCTGTAGCCGCTGAAGCAGCATCGGCCAGCGCCAATCCTGAAATGGCGACCAAGCTCGACCTGGCAGTCGCCTACAAGGAAATCGGCGACAAGGAAGGTGCGCGCGAGTTGCTGGAAGAAGTCTTGAAGGGCGGCAGTGCAGAGCAGGTGGATGCAGCGAAGCTGTTGATCGCTAAACTGTAATTGACGGGATTGGTGGCTTGTTACATGACTGAGGCAGCAACCCGCTGTTAAAATCAAGGTAGCATTTTGCCAAAAGGACGGGCGCAGCGTAATGCTAGCGCCCGTTTGCATTTATAAAACAGGAATTGGATGAAACGTATCGTTCTCGGCGTGCAGTACGACGGCACGCCTTGGCAAGGATGGCAGACCCAGCCCAGCGGCAAGACCGTGCAGGACCGGCTGGAGGCTGCCCTGCAGAAATTCACCCAGGGAGCGGTCGCCACCACCTGCGCCGGCCGCACCGATTCAGGCGTGCATGCGCTGGAACAGGTGGTGCATTTCGATACCCACTTGTCGCGTGAGATATTTTCCTGGGTGCGCGGCTTGAACGCCTTTTTGCCGCCATCCATCGCCGTGCGTTGGGCGCATGAGCTGCAGCTGGCTGCCGATGGTGACGAGCAGGATAATTTTCACGCCCGTTTCAGCGCCAGCGCCAGGACCTATCATTACCTCTTGTACAACAATCCGGTGCGCTCGCCGCTGCTGGAAGGGAAGGCCGGATGGGTATTCCGGCCGCTGGATGTCGAACTGATGCGGCAGGCGGCGGCCCATCTGATCGGCACCCACGATTTTTCCGCCTTCCGCGCCATCGAATGTCAGGCCAAGTCGCCGGTGCGCAGCATGGACCAGATTGCCATAGAGCGGCGCGGCGACCTGATCGTCTTCACCTTGCGCGCCAATGCCTTCCTGCATCACATGGTGCGCAATATCGTCGGCTCCCTGATCTATACCGGCAACGGCAGCAAGCCGCCGCAATGGATCGCCGAACTGCTGCAGCAACGCGACCGCAGCCGGGCGGCGCCGACCTTTATGCCGGATGGCCTATACCTGGCGCAAGTGGCCTACGATCAGAAATGGCAGTTGCCGCAGCAGCCGGCAGGGCTGCTGCCCTGGCTGTAAACTGGGGAATCCGCTGTCATCCGCGGTTACCTTGCCATGCTGGCAGGGTGATATAGTGTATTTATTGAAGTCTTGTTGAATCGACCACTCTCATGAGCCACCGTACCAGAATCAAGATCTGCGGCCTGACCCGCGCGCAGGATGTGCGCGCTGCCGTGGAAGCGGGCGCCGATGCGCTCGGTTTCGTGTTCTATCCCAAGAGTACGCGCTACGTCACGCCCAGCCAGGCCGCTGCCCTGATTGCCACGGTGCCGCCTTTCGTCACCACGGTCGGGCTGTTCGTCAACGCTGAAGCGGCGCAGCTGCAGGAAATCGTGGCTGAGGCGCCGGTATCGCTGCTGCAATTCCATGGCGATGAAACGGTAGAACACAGTGTGGCGCTGGCGGCGGCAGTCAACCGGCCCTTTATACGCGCCATGCGCATAGGAAATACAACCCTGGCCGCAGATTTGATAGAATATGCCCAGGCCTACGCAGCCGGCAGCCATCTGTTTTCCGGATTGCTGCTGGATACCCTGGTAGAAGCTTACGGTGGCAGTGGAAAGGTATTTGATTGGTCTCTCATCCCAAAAGAGCTCGCGCCTCAGGTCGTTTTAAGTGGTGGCTTGAGCGTGCACAATGCGACTGACGCGGTAAGACGCGTACGTCCCTTTGCGGTCGACATCAGCAGTGGCGTCGAACAAGAAAAGGGCATCAAGGACGCCGCCAAGATTCGCGCATTCATTGCCGCGATACGGCAGGCGGATGCTGATCTGAACGAACTATAAGCGCAGCGGGCAAGACAGCTGCAGCATCGCTCCGGTCCGCAAACCAGCATATCTTTATAGAGACACATCATGAAAGAGTTCACTCCACTCGAGCAGTACGCCGAGCGCCAGCCGCTCGCCGCCAGCACCTTGCGCCAGAGCGCCCAATACAATTTGCCGGACGCCAAGGGCCACTTTGGCATGTACGGCGGCAGCTTTGTCTCCGAAACGCTGACCCTGGCCCTGAGCGAGCTGCAGCAGGCTTACGCCAAATACCAGAACGAGCTGCAATTCCTGGCTGAATTCCACAGCGAACTGAAGCACTTCGTCGGCCGTCCCAGCCCGATATACCACGCCAAGCGCTGGTCCGAGCAGATGGGCGGCGCGCAGATCTATTTCAAGCGCGAGGATTTGAACCACACCGGCGCCCACAAGATCAATAACGTGATCGGCCAGGCTTTGCTGGCCAAGCGCATGGGCAAGCCGCGCGTGATCGCGGAGACCGGCGCCGGCCAGCACGGCGTCGCCACCGCCACCATCTGCGCCCGTTTCGGCCTCGAATGCGTGGTGTACATGGGGAGCGAAGACGTCAAGCGGCAGATGCAGAACGTCTACCGCATGAACCTGCTGGGCGCCAAAGTGGTGCCGGTGGAATCCGGTTCCAAGACCTTGAAAGACGCGCTCAACGAAGCCATGCGCGACTGGGTCACCAACGTTGAAAATACCTTCTACATCATCGGCACGGTAGCTGGGCCGCATCCTTATCCGATGATGGTGCGCGATTTCCAGTCGGTGATCGGCAACGAATGCCTGACGCAGATGCCGGAAATGGCCGGGCGCCAGCCGGATCACGTGGTCGCCTGCGTCGGCGGCGGTTCGAATGCGATGGGGATTTTCTATCCCTACATCAATCATCACGATGTGGCGCTGGTGGGGGTGGAAGCGGCCGGCGAAGGATTGGCCAGCGGCAAGCACTCGGCATCGCTGACGCTCGGTTCGCCGGGGGTGCTGCATGGCAACCGCACCTATCTGCTGCAGGATGAAAACGGCCAGATCATCGAAACCCATTCGGTTTCCGCCGGCCTGGATTACCCGGGCGTGGGTCCCGAGCACGCCTGGCTCAAGGATTCCGGCCGCGCCACTTACGAAACGGTGACCGACGACGAAGCGCTGGCAGCCTTCCATACCTGCTGCCGCATCGAAGGCATCATCCCGGCGCTGGAATCCAGCCATGCCCTGGCGTATGCCGCACGGCTGGCGGCGACCTTGCCCAAGGATAAGATCATCCTGGCCAATCTGTCCGGCCGCGGCGACAAGGACATGCATACCGTTGCCGAGCGTTTGAAACTGGCCTGAGCAAGGACCAGCCCGGGTCCGCAGCGCAGAAGCAGGCGCGCTGCGACCCGATAAAGCGCGCAAGCACCCCACAACGCAATCCATACCGATAAAAATCTATGTCTCGAATCCAGACTACCTTGGCCGCACTCGCGGCCAGCAATAAAAAAGGCTTGATCCCATTCATCACCGCCGGCGATCCGGCGCCGGAGCTGACCGTGCCGCTGATGCATGCGCTGGTCCGGGGCGGCGCCGACATCCTGGAACTGGGAGTGCCGTTTTCCGATCCAATGGCGGAAGGGCCGGTGATCCAGCGCGCTTGCGAGCGTGCGCTCAAGTTCGGCGTCAGCCTGCGCGACGTGCTGGGCTACGTGCGCGAATTCCGCCAGACCAACACAAGTACACCGGTGGTCTTGATGGGCTATGCCAATCCGCTGGAGCGGATGGGTGTCGATGCTTTTATTGCCGCTGCGAAAGAGGCGGGCGTCGACGGCAGCATCGTGGTCGACTATCCGCCGGAAGAATGTGAAGAGTTTGCCGAGAAAATGCAGGCCAGCGGCATGGACCCGATTTTCCTGCTGGCGCCAACCTCGACCGAAGAGCGGATCAAGCAGGTGGCCAAGGTCGGCGGCGGATTCACGTATTATGTGTCTTTGAAGGGCGTGACCGGCGCCGCCAATATCGATACCGCCGAGGTGGCGGCGCGCGTGGCGGCGATTCGCAAACATGTCAAACTGCCAATCGGCGTCGGTTTCGGCATTCGCGATGCGGTCACTGCCAAGGCCGTGGCGCAGGTGTCGGATGCGATCGTGATCGGCAGCCGGATTATCCAGGAATTGGAGAATACGCCTCCCCAGCAAGCTGTCGCAGCAGTGGAAAGTTTCTTGTCAGGTATCAGAAAAGCGCTGGATGAATAATTTTTGACATCTTTTGATGTCTTAATGCTACGCAATCTATCTTTGATTAGCTATTTCGCTGATGCAGGGATAAAGGTAAAATTCGGCAAGAAAAAAATCTGAAGGAGGTCGCTCCATGAGCTGGCTAGAAAAATTACTACCCCCGCGCATTCAGCGCAGTGACTCGGCAACCCGCAAATCCATCCCCGAGGGGCTGTGGGTCAAGTGCCCATCCTGCGAAGCGGTTCTGTACCGTACCGATCTGGAATCGAACATCCATGTGTGTCCGAAGTGCAATCACCATATGCGGATCCGCGCCCGTGAGCGCCTGGATGCGCTGCTGGATGCCGGCGGCCGCTATGAAATCGGCCAGGAAACATTGCCGATCGATACGCTCAAGTTCAAGGATAGCAAGAAATACCCAGACCGCCTCAAGGCAGCGATGGACGCCACCGGCGAAACCGACGCCCTGATCGTGCTCGGCGGCTCCATCATGACCTTGCCGGTCGTCGTGGCAGCGTTTGAATTCGAATTCATGGGTGGCTCCATGGGCTCCGTGGTTGGCGAACGCTTCGTGCGCGGCGCCCAGGTCGCACTGGAACAGAAAGTGCCGTTCATCTGCATCACCGCAACCGGCGGCGCCCGCATGCAAGAAGGTTTGCTGTCCCTGATGCAAATGGCCAAGACCACTTCCATGCTGACCAAGCTGTCGGAAAAGAAGCTGCCGTTCATCAGCGTCCTGACCGATCCGACCATGGGCGGCGTTTCCGCTTCGTTCGCCTTCATGGGCGACGTCGTGATTGCCGAGCCGAAGGCGCTGATCGGCTTCGCCGGTCCGCGCGTGATCGAGAATACCGTGCGCGAGAAATTGCCGGAAGGTTTCCAGCGCGCAGAATTCCTGGTCACCAAGGGCGCTGTCGACATGATTGTCGACCGCCGCAAGATGCGCGAAGAAATTGCGCGTTTGTTAGCGTTATTGCAAGATCAGCCAGCCGAATCCATCGCCTGATGTAAGTTTTGCCCCAAGGCCTGAACTGTCGTGGTTCAGGCCTTTTGTTTTCAGTTGGATGTCAAAATGTCAAATATTTCCGCCAAGCCTGTAACGCTGGACGACTGGCTCGCATTGCTGGAGTCGCGCCATTTCAAAACCATCGACATGGGCCTGGACCGGGTAGTGCAGGTGAAGGAAAGACTGCAGCTGCAGTTCGCCTGTCCGGTGATCATGGTGGCCGGCACCAATGGCAAGGGTTCGACCTGCGCCATGCTGGAATCGATATTGCTGCGCGCCAGCTACAAGGTTGGCCTGTACATCAAGCCGCATTTCCTTGATTTCAACGAGCGCGCCCGCATCGGCGGCGAATCGGCCTCGGACGCTGCCCTGATCGCCAGCTTCGAGGCGGTGGAAGCCCAGCGCGGCGATATTTCCCTGACCTATTTTGAATTCACCACCCTGGCCATCATGCATTTGCTGGCCGAGGCCAAGCTCGACGTGGTGATCCTGGAAGTCGGACTAGGCGGCCGTCTCGACGCAGTGAATATTGTCGATGCCGACGTTTCCATCGTCACCAGCGTCGATATCGACCATATCGAATACCTGGGCGATACGCGCGAGAAAATCGGTTTTGAGAAGGCCGGCATCTTCCGCCCTGGCAAAGCCGCCATCTGCAGCGATCCGGTGCCGCCGCAATCGCTGATCGACCATGCCAACGCCATCGGCGCCGATCTCTGGCTGCTGGGGCGGGATTTCAACTATACCGGCGACAAGCAGCAGTGGAACTACGGCGGCCGCGGCCAGCGCCGCAATGCGCTGGGCTATCCCAGCCTGCGTGGCGCCAACCAGCTGTTGAACGCTTCGGCCGCGCTGGCAGCCCTGGAGGTGCTGCGGCAGGAGTTGCCGGTCAGCGCCCAGGAAGTGCGCAGCGGCTTCGTCATGATGGACCTGCCGGGCCGCTTCCAGGTCTTGCCAGGCCAGCCGCTGGTGATCCTGGATGTGGCGCATAACCCGCATGCCGCCGCAACGCTGGCGCAGAATCTCGACAACATGGGCTTTCATCCTTACACCTATGCGGTGTTCGGCGCCATGCTGGACAAGGATATCGAAGGCATCGTCGCCCAGCTGAAAGGCCGCATCGACCACTGGTGCCTGACCAGCTTGCCGCTGCCGCGCGCCGCCAGCGGCGAACAATTGAAAGAACGTTTGCTGGAAGCCGGTGTCCATCCCGAGGCCGGGCCGGATGCGCAATCGAGCATCAGCAGTTTCGATTCTCCCGCCGCCGCCTATGCAAATGCCATAGGCAGGGCAGGTGAGAATGATAGAATTGTGGTTTTCGGATCGTTCCTGACTGTTGCCGGCGTGATGGCAGCAAGAAAGTCTGGATTTCACTGACGATTTATCGACGGCCATGGTTTCTGGCCGCTGACTAGCTAGCAAAATATATCGCATGGGTTTGTTCTCTTTTCTTCGCAAAAACAAGCAGCAAACCGACCCTGACCAGGGTATTTATCGTTCCAAGGCCGATACCGGAATCGGTCCTGATGCCGAGCAGGCAGAACTGCCTTTACGCGCGCGCAAAGCCAGGGCTGGCAAGGCGGCTAATCAGCAGAGCGAAGCGGTAGATCCGGTCTTGCCGGAAAAGAAGCGCGCCCGCCGCCGTCTGGTGGGAGCCGTAGCACTGGTGCTGGGCGTGGTGATCGTGCTGCCGATGATCCTCGATTCAGAGCCGAAACCGCTGGCGGACGATATTGCCATTCAGATTCCTTCGCGCGACACGCAAGCGGCTAGCGCTTCCGCCAGTGCCGCAGCCGCAGCCTCAGTCAACAGTAGCGGTCTCGATAAGCAGGAAGAAATAGTTGATCCTGCAAGCAGCGTTCCAGCTGCAACGGCTGCCGTCAAACCACCGGCAGCGGCTGCGCCGGCTGCAACGGCGCCGGCCGCCGCCGTCAAGCCTGCCGTGCCAGACAGCCTGGCCGTCGTGACGCCGCCAATGCCGGCGCCTAAGCCAGCGGCGCCAGTTGTCACGCCTAAGCCTGAGGCCAAGCCGAAGCCGGAAGCCAAGCCGAAAGCGGAAGCCAAACCGAAGCCGGAACCGACAGCGGACAAGAGCGATGATTCCGCCCGTGCGCTGGCGATCCTGGACGGCCACAGCGATGCCGCGCCGGCGCCCGAGAAAAAACCGGGCAAGTTCGTGCTGCAGGTCGCCGCGCTGGCGTCCCAGGACAAGGTCAATGAACTGCAGGGCAAGCTGAAAGAAGCCGGCATCCACTCTTATACTCAAAAAGTCCCGACCGCATCCGGCGAGCGCATCCGCATCCGGGTCGGTCCATTCAGCAGCAAGGAAGAGGCTGAAAAGGCGCGCGCCAAGCTGGCCAAGCTGGGCCTGAGTGGCAGCTTGATTCCGGGCTAGGGAAGCACAGCTTGATTTTCGCGTTATTTGCGCCATATAGACTACTGGTCAGAAATCTTCGAACCGCGTGACAATTTTCGATTATCTGGTGCTGTTCGTGCTGATCTGCTCGGTGGTGATCAGCACTTTGCGCGGTCTGGTGAAGGAAATCCTGTCCCTGGCGAGCTGGGTGATTGCCTTGATTGTCGCCAACGCGTATGGCCAAAATCTGGCAGAATTGCTCCCCGACGCGATTCCGGGAAATGTAACGCGCTTAATCGTGGCTTTCCTGGCGCTGTTTATTGGCGTAAGGTTATTAATGATGTTGTTGAGCATGGCGCTCAACGCCGTGATCAAGGCCAGCGGCCTGGGGCTGGTGGATCATGGGCTGGGAGTGGTGTTCGGACTGGCGCGCGGCCTGGTAATCGTGCTGGCGGCAGTCCTGGTGTGTGGTGCTACGGCAATTCCGCAACAGCCTTTCTGGCGCGATGCGATGCTGAGCCCATTGGCGGAAAGCGCGGCGCGAGCTGCCATCCCCTATCTGCCGGGGCAATTCGCCAGCCACCTGAAGTTTTGAATTCGCTGTACTGGGCCTGTGCGCCTTCGCGCAAGCGCCATTGAGCTGTATCGGATTGTTTATTGTTTAGGAGTCCACCATGTGTGGCATAGTCGGCATCGCTTCCCAGAACCCAGCCAATCAACTCATCTATGACGCCTTGTTGCTTTTGCAACATCGCGGCCAGGATGCGGCAGGGATCGCAACCAACCACGGCAACGGATTTTTCATGCACAAGGCCAACGGCCTGGTGCGCGACGTCTTCCGTACCCGCAACATGCGTTCGCTGCCGGGCAATTTCGGCATCGGCCAGGTGCGCTACCCAACTGCCGGCACCGCCAGCGCGGAAGAGGCGCAACCGTTCTACGTCAACGCCCCGTTCGGCATCATCCTGGCGCACAACGGCAACTTGACCAACGCTGAGCAGCTGAAGATCGAGATGTTCAAGAACGATCGCCGCCACATCAACACCGATTCCGATACTGAAGTGCTGCTGAACGTGCTGGCGCATGAAATCCAGCAAGCCACAATCGGCTATTCGCTCGATCCGGGCGTGCTGTTCAAGGCGGTCGCCAATGTCCACAAGCGGGTGCGCGGTTCCTACGCCGTGGTGGCGCAGATCGCCGGCCACGGTTTGCTGGCTTTCCGCGATCCTTACGGTATTCGTCCGCTGTGCATCGGCGCCAACGAAACCGACAAGGGCACCGAATACGTGATCGCCAGCGAATCGGTGGCATTGGAAGGCCTGGGTTTCCGCTTCCTGCGCGACGTCATGCCGGGCGAAGCGATTTTCATCGATATCGACGGCCAGATGTACAACCAGCAATGCGCCGACAATCCGACCCTGAATCCATGTGCCTTTGAATTCGTCTACCTGGCCCGTCCGGATTCGATCATCGACGGCGCTTCGGTGTACGCCACCCGTCTCAAGATGGGCGAGTACCTGGCCGACAAGATCAAGCGCGAATTCTCCAGCGGCGACATCGACGTGGTCATGCCGATTCCCGATTCGTCGCGTCCGGCCGCCATCCAGCTGGCGCTCAAGCTGAATATCGAATACCGCGAAGGCTTCATCAAGAACCGCTACATCGGCCGCACCTTCCTGATGCCAGGACAGGCAATCCGCAAGAAATCGGTACGCCAGAAACTCAACGCGATCGGTTCCGAGTTCAAGGGCAAGACCGTGTTGCTGGTCGACGATTCGATCGTGCGCGGCACCACCAGCCGCGAGATCGTGCAGATGGCGCGCGATTCCGGCGCCAAGCGCGTGATCTTTGCCTCGGCGGCGCCGCCGGTCAAGTTCCCGAACGTCTACGGCATCGACATGCCGACCCGCGGCGAACTGATCGCCTACGGCCGCAGCGATGAAGAAGTGTGCCGCGAGATTACTGCCGATGCGCTGGTGTACCAGGATATCGACGCCCTCAAGCGTTCGATTTCCGACGTCAATCCTTTGCTGAGAAATTTCGAGGCATCCTGCTTTGACGGCAACTACATCACCGGCGACATTTCGCGCGACTACCTCGACCGCATCGAGTTCGCCCGCAACAATCCGAAGCCGGAAAGCGAAGATGCGGTGCGTTCGCAGCTGAATTTGAGCTTGGCGCAAGTCGACTGATCTTATTTATTGCGGGACAGAGCTGCCCGGGTAGGGTTTAAGAGCCACCGCAGCGTGGCGAATTACACTTCTCGTGCAGCTCTGTCCCCAACTGACTAGATAAGAAGTTCGAAGCACGCGCAAGTTTTAGCAGTGCGAGTGCGTTGCGGCGACGTATTATTCAGGCAGAAATTTGCCCGCTACAGCAGTGGCGACAAACGAATCGATCCAACATGACGCAAAAATACGGCTTCACCACCACCATCCTGCACAGCGACCGCCAGAAAACCATCGAGCATGGCGCTCCGCACAAGCCGGTCCACACCTCGGTTACCTGGGGCTATAGCGATGCGCGCCAGCTGGCTGAAGTATTCCAGGGCAAGCAGTCAGGCTACCGCTATGGCCGCCAAGGCAATCCCACTGTCTCCGCACTGGAAGACAAGGTCACCAAGATGGAAGGCGGCCTAGCCACCATCTGCTTCGCTTCCGGCATGGCGGCCATCGGCGCACTGATCCAGGCCTTGCTGCGCGAAGGTGATCACGTGGTATCGTCGGTATTCTTGTTCGGCAACACTGCCAGCATGTGGCAAACCTTTGGCGGCCAAGGCGGCAAGGTCAGCATGGTCGACGCCACCGATGTGGCCCAGGTGGAAGCAGCACTGACGCCGGCGACGCGCATGGTGTTCGTCGAAACCATCGCCAATCCGCGCACCCAGGTGGCGGATCTCAAGCGCATCGGCGAACTGTGCCGCGCACGCGGGATCTTGTTCGTAGTGGACAACACCATGACCTCGCCTTATTTGTTCCAGCCGAAAACGGTCGGCGCCGGCCTGGTGGTCAATTCCCTGACCAAGTCGATCGGCGGCCACGGCAATGCGCTGGGCGGCGCCCTGACCGATACCGGTTTGTTCGACTGGAGCAGTTATCCGAATATCTACGATGCCTACAAGCGCAATCCGCAAGCGCAGTGGGCGCTGGCGCAGATCCGCGCCAAGAGCCTGCGCGATTTCGGCGCCTCGCTCGGTCCTGAGGCGGCGCATCACATTGCCGTCGGCGCCGAGACCATTGCCTTGCGCATGGAGCGCAGCAGCGCCAGCGCGCTGGCCGTGGCGCAGATGCTGGAAGCCGACCCGCGCGTCTCTGCCGTGCATTACCCGGGACTGGAGTCGCATCCGCAGCACACCTTGGCCGCTGAGCTGTTTCGCAGCAACAGCTATCTGTTCAGCTTTGAGCTGAAACCGGAAATCGATTGCTTCGATTATCTGAACCGTTTGAAGCTGGCGATTTCCGGCACCCACCTGGGCGATAACCGGACGCTGGTGATTGCCGTCGCCCATACCATTTTCTACGAGATGGGCGCAGAACGGCGTGCTGCCATGGGCATCAGCGAATCGCTGATCCGGGTCTCGATCGGGATCGAAGACACGGCTGACCTGGTGGCGGATTTCAAGCAGGCGCTGCAGGCCTGAGCCGGCGGCGGATGGGAAGAATAGAGCGGGGTGGTTGCCAGCAGGCGGCCGCCCCGTTTGCATTTCAGATGGTGGTGCGGTCCAGCCACTTCGGTACGTGCAGCGGGACGAACGAGCGGAAGCGTTGCAGCAGCGCTTCCGGCTGCGCTTCGGCCATCAGCAGCCCAGCCTGCTCACCCTTGAGGAAGCGCTGCGACACCATGTGCTGGATGAACTGCAGCAAGCCGTCATAAAAGCCGTCGACGTTCAGCAGGCCGATCGGTTTCTGGTGAAAGCCCAGCTGCGCCCAGGTAAACACTTCGAACAATTCTTCCAGGGTGCCGACGCCGCCCGGCATGGCGATAAAGCCATCCGACAGTTCCGCCATCATCGCCTTGCGTTCATGCATGTCCTTGACGATATGCAGCTGCGTCAAGCCCTTGTGACCCAGTTCCTTGTTCAGCAGCGCTTCCGGAATCACGCCGGTGGCCTGGCCGCCCAGCCGCATCACCTCGTCGGCAATAATGCCCATCAGGCCGACATTGCCGCCGCCGTAGACCAGCGCAATGCCTTGCTCGACCATGGCTTGCGCCAGGCCGCGCGCGCCTTCGGCATAAGCTGGCGTGGCGCCGGGAGAAGAGCCGCAATAGATGCAGAGAGATTTCATCGTGGTATTCAGATCGAGATAGTCAAGTAATCAGACGTTGCTTTGCAGGTACTTGGTTTTCAGTTCTTCGAAATGCGTCAGCGTTTCACCGCGCAGGTAGGGCTGCATCAGCGCCAGCACCTGGTAGCAGCCGCTCGCCAGCGCATGGTCCACCACCGGCTGTTCCGTGTACTGGCGCGGATTCAGGACGTACTGGTAAGACAGCCAGTAACTGGCCACCACCACCATGTTGGACGAGAGGGCGTCGATTTCGGCCGGGCTGGCATCCAGTGCCTTGTCTTCCTGCAAGCCCTGGCACAATTCGCGGACGACGGCGATCTTGTGGCCGAAGATTTCCTTGAAGTGCAGTTCCAGGGTGCGGTTGCGCGACAGCAGATCGTTGAGGTCGCGATAAAAGAAACGGTAGCGCCAGATCAGCTGGAACATGTGGTGCAGATAGTGCCAGACGTCGTGCATGGTGGGGCGCTGCCCTTGCGTCATGGCCAGCATGCGGCTGATTTCTTCCTCGAAGGTGACGAAGATCGAGTTGACGATATCGTCTTTGTTACGGAAATGATAATACAGATTTCCCGGCGAGATTTTCATCTCGTCGGCGATGATGGTGGTAGTGATGTTGGGTTCGCCGAACTCATTGAAGAGCCGCAGCGACAGATCCATGATTTTTTCGCGGGTGCGACGTGGCGCCTTTTGCTCCATGACTGTTTTCTTTCTGATGTTCTGTCCGCAATGCCGTTTTTACCAGATTGATAAATTGGCTCAGCGAAGATTGTATATTGCTTCGCGCCTATCGTCGTAGATGCATTGCTGAAATGATCGTTATAGCATCTATTTTCTTCTGTGCGAACTTCGCATTGCCGGCGCCGTCGAATGCTGAAATAAGGTCGCGCTGGTGGTCGCTGTTATAAAATGAAGGGCCGGGCGGCGCTTGATGGCAGGCGTGCCCGGGTCTCATTTTATAAAGGTCCGCATGTCAGATTCTCCTCCGCAACGTCCCGATACGCCATGTGTAGCGGTCTGTTCGACCACCTTCGACGATGTCTGCCGCGGCTGCGGCCGGACCGTGAACGAAGTGGCGCACTGGGTTTTCATGACCGAGGAAGAAAAAACCAAGGTCTGGGAACGGATTACCGCCGAGGGTTATCCGCGCCGCCAGGGCTGATGCGTGCGCCCGTGGCCGTCGTCGGCGGGCATCGAGGCTGCCGGAATACATCTCTGCTTGCCGCAGGTATTACGCCAGCCGCCGCGATTGTGTTGTTTTTACTTGCCATGACGATGATTATTTACGCCTATTGATCAGTTTTATCCCATTTCTTCAGTATTGTGGTGCCCAGCTTAACTGTAACTTACTGTATATTTCGCCGCAAAAACAGGCAGGGCCATGAATAATTGCAAACAATGGTTAAAGTTTGTGATCATGCGCAGTTAGCAATATTTCTCTGTGGCATATGGATTATAATGCCGCGCAAAATAGACAAATTGCTGTCGGTTCGGCTCCCTGGACCGTTGGCAAAAAACAAAATCGATTGAATGGTTGGCGGGGAGTGGTGGATGGAACTCGGGGGAGTCAGATTTTCAATTGCGTCGCATGCTGCATGGGCGCCTGGGCTGGATACGGCCGCCGCATGGGCGGCATGGGCTGAGCAGCCGCATGTCATCGCCGGCGAGCGCGACGCCGCGGTCGCGGCGATGCCGGCCATGCTGCGCCGGCGCGCCGGTTTCGTCGGCAAGATGGCGCTGGAAAGCGCCTATCGCTGCCTCGATGGTCGAGTTGGCGTGCCGACCGTGTTCTGCTCGCGCCACGGCGAGTGCATGCGCTCAGTCGATCTGCTGACCGATCTCGCCGATGACCAGCCTCTTTCTCCCGCTTCTTTCAGCTTGTCTGTCCACAATGCCGCCGCCGGCCTGTTTTCGATCGCGCGCCAGGACCAGGCCAGCCACGCTGCCCTGGCCGCCGGGCACGCCGGGGTCGAGCACGCAGTGATCGAAGCCTGCGGCCTGCTGGCGGATGGCGCCCCCGAAGTGCTGCTGGTGGCGTACGACGGCGTGTTGCCAGCCTTGTTTCACGAATTTGAGGATTGCCAGGAGCAGCCCTTTGCCTGGGCCTGGCTGATGCAGGCGGCGAGCGCGGAATCCAGCGATGTGATCGCGCTGTCGTGGGCCAGCCCGAACGAGGATGAGGCAAGCGCCATGCAGCAACAAGAGCCAAGCAAGAGCGCGACAGACGCAGCGCGGCAGCCGGCCGGCCTGGAGCTGCTGGCGTTTTATCTGCGCCGTCAGGCCGAGCTGCTGCGCACAGTCGATCGCCAGCGCTGGCGCTGGCAGAGGCTGCGGGGGCAACATGCTTAAGCGCTTCAACCGTTATTGGCGAGTGCTGGCTACCGGCGTCAGTTTCGTGGTGTTCGCCATCGGCGGCCTGATCTTGCGTGCCCTGGTATTTCCGCTGCTGAACCTGATTATCTGGGAGCAGCAATTGCGGCGGCTGGTTGCGCGCAGGGTGATCCGCTGGGTGTTCCGCTGCTTTGTCGGTTTCATGCGCTGGCTCGGGGTGCTGGATTATGACGTCAGCGGCCTGGAGCGCCTGGAGCGGCAAGGTTTGCTGATCCTGGCCAATCATCCCACCCTGATCGATACCGTGTTCCTGATGGCTTTCGTCAAGCGCGCCGATTGCATCGTCAAGGGTCGGCTGTGGGACAACCCGTTCACGCGCGGACCGGTCAGCGCCGCGGGCTATATCAGCAACGGCGACGGCAGCGGCCTGGTAGAGAATTGCATCACCTCGCTGCGGCGCGGCAGCAACCTGATCATTTTTCCGGAAGGTACGCGCACCGCCGGCGACGGCCAGATCAACTTGAAGCGCGGCGCCGCCAACATCGCTGTGCGCAGCATGTCGAACGTGACCCCGGTGGTGATCCGCTGCCTGCCGCCGACCCTGGGCAAGGGCGTCAAGTGGTGGCAGGTGCCTGCGGTCGCGGCGCATTTCAGCATCGAAGTAAAAGACGATATCGATGTGAGCGCGTTTTTGACCCGGGCGGGCAGCGAAGTATTGGCCGCCAGGCATTTAACTGCTTACTTGCAGGATTATTTTAGGAAAGAAAGCCAAGTCCATGCAGCAGCTTGAAGAAGAAGTAAAGCAGGTCATCATCGATGTCCTGCAGTTGGAAGATATCACCGCGGCCGACATCGTCAGCGATGCGCCGTTGTTCGTCGACGGCCTCGGCCTCGATTCGATCGATGCGCTGGAACTCGGCGTGGCGATTCAAAAACGCTATGGCATCTCGCTGTCGGCAGACTCGGCCGAGACCCGTAATCACTTTGCCTCAGTGCGCTCGCTGGCCGCGATGATCGCCAGCAATAGAAAGAAATGACGGTGTAACGATGTTGACCAATTCGATGAGCAAGGAAGAGATCTATCTGTGGCTGGTGAATGTGCTGCATGAAATGTTCGAGATCGACAAAGACCAGGTGACGCCGCAAGCCAACCTGTATACCGATCTGGACATCGACAGCATCGATGCCGTCGACCTGGTGGTCAAGCTCAAGCAGCTGACCGGCAAGCGCTTGCAGCCGGACGTGTTCAAGGCAGTGCGCACAGTGCAGGATGTGGTCGATGCGCTGGCGGCATTGCTGGCCGAGGATGCCGGCTAAGGCGGGGGATATCGTGCAGAATTTCTGGCGCCTGGCGCCGACCGCCGTCAGCGTGCTGCTTACCTTGCTCTATCCGCTTGCAATCTGGCTCGGACACGGCCGTGTCGAGCCGCGCTTGCTGGCCTTGCTGCTGGTGCTGGCGGCCGCAACGCGGCTGCCGACGCTTAAGCTCAAGCGCGCCAGCCGCTGGTGGCTGGCTGCCGCCTTGCTGCTGGCGGCAGCAGCGATCTGGAACAATGCCTTGCTGCCCTTGAAGCTATACCCGGTGCTGGTCAATCTTGGCATGCTGGCGCTGTTTGGCTACAGTTTGTACGCACCGCCTTCGATTATTGAGCGCATGGCGCGTCTGAGCGATCCCGCCTTGCCTGACTATGCGATTGCCTACACCCGGCGCGTGACTCAGGTATGGTGCGGTTTTTTCGTCATCAACGGCGCGCTGGCGCTGGTCACCGCGCTATGGGCCTCGGCCGCGCTATGGTCTTTGTACAACGGCGTGGTGGCTTATGTACTGATGGGCTGCCTGTTCGCCGGCGAATATCTGGTGCGCATGCTGGTCAAGCGCCGCCATGCCCGGCTTGCTTTGCAAGCGCTTGTGCAGCAGGGCGGCCAGCATGTCTGATCCGCGCAATCTGTTGACGCTGCTGAGCGAAGCCTCAGCTCATGTACAGCCGTTCGCCTGGCGCGATAGCCGGGCGCTGAGCTGGGATTATTTTCTGGCGCAAACGTCGGCCTGGCGCCAGCTGCTGGGGCGCCATCCTGGCAGCCGCTTCGCCCTCTACTGCAGCGACAGCGCGGAGTTTGCCTGCATCCTGTTCGGCGCCTGGCAGGCCGGCAAGACAGTCTATCTGCCAGGCGATGTGCTGCCTGCCACTTGTGCCAACCTGAGCGCATTGGTGGATGGCTATCTCGGCGAATTCCCGCCGCACCACGCTCCATTGGCGCTCCCGGCCGCAAGCGAATGCGAAGCGCCTTTGATGCATGATTTCAAGGCGCTGTCGCCGGATTTTCCCGGATTGGTGATCTTCACCTCCGGCAGTACCGGCGAACCGCAGGCGGTGCCGAAATACCTGTCGCAGCTGGCTACTGAAGTCGCCACCCTGGAACAGCTGTTCGGTGAGCGCGTTGGCGATGCCGACATCTTCGCCACCGTCTCGCACCAGCATATCTACGGTTTGTTGTTCAAGGTGCTGTGGCCGTTGAGCCAGCGGCGCGCGATCCATGCGCGGCAAGTCAACTTCCTCGAACAACTGCAATCTGGCGGCCGGCCGTTCATCCTGATTTCCAGTCCGGCCCATCTGAAGCGGCTGCCGGCCGAACTGGCTGCCGCTCAGGATTCGTCGCCGCTGGCCGCAATCCGCACCATCTTTTCCTCCGGCGGCCCGTTGCCGCAGGAGGTTGCCCTGGAAGCCGGGTCTCTGCTGGGATCTATCCCTGTCGAGGTGTACGGCAGTTCAGAAACCGGCGGCGTCGCCTGGCGTCAGCGCCGTGGTGATGACAGCGATGACGACAGCTGGCGGGTGATGCCGGCGATTGCCTGGCGCGTGGCGGCCGGCCAGGAGCTGCTGGAGATCCGTTCGCCGCATCTGCCGGACGCTGAATGGCATGCAATGGCCGACCAGGTGCAGGCGTTTGACACCCATCGTTTCCGCCTGCAGGGCCGCGTCGACCGCATCGTGAAAGTGGAGGAAAAGCGCATCTCGCTGGACGCGCTGGAACGCCAGCTCAAGGCACAGGCGGCGGTGGCCGACGCCAAGGTCTTGCTGCTGGATCAATCGGCAGCGCAGCCGCGGCAACGGATTGCCGCCTTTGTGGTGCTGTCCGCGGGCGGCCGCCGGATCCTCGCGGCACATGGCAAGCTGGCCTTGAACCGCCAGTTGCGCGACAGCATGGCGCACGCGGTCGAGCCGGTAGCGTTGCCGCGCAGCTGGCGTTACCTGGATGCCTTGCCACTCAATGCGCAGGGTAAAACTACACGCGCCGATTTGCTGGCGCTGTTGGAACCGCAAGAGCAGGCTGCCGCCGCCATACGGCCCACAATGCCGATCAGGCGCGTGCTGGAGCAAGATGCGCAGCGCGTCTTGCTGGAACTGGCGGTGCCGCCCGATCTGCTGTACTTCGACGGCCATTTCGCCGAGGCGGCGATCCTGCCCGGCGTGGTGCAAGTCGATTGGGCTGTCAGCTACGGCCGTGAATATTTCCCGCTGGCGCCGCAATTCCTGAGCATGCATGCGCTGAAATTCCAGCGCGTGATCACGCCCGGCATGGTGGTGCAGTTGGAGCTGCTGCACGACCTGCAAAAAAGCAGCCTGTCATTCCGCATGTTCTCTGCCGCCGGCCAGCACGCCGGCGGCCGTATCGCTTTTGGAGGCGCCCATGGGCCGCATTGAATCCGGCGCCGTTTCCGCCACCATTTTCGACACCGTTTCCAGCCCGGACCGCTTCACGCCCTGCGCCGTGATCCCGGTGTATAACCACGAACATGCCATCGGCGCAGTGGTGGCGGCAGTACTGGCGCGCGAC
Organism: Collimonas pratensis; assembly: GCF_001584185.1. GTDB lineage: Bacteria > Pseudomonadota > Gammaproteobacteria > Burkholderiales > Burkholderiaceae_D > Collimonas > Collimonas pratensis. The sequence continues at coordinate 2,486,572 of NZ_CP013234.1, forward strand.
CTCCCTTGCGTGCTGGTGGATGACGCCAGTTCACCAGCTTGCGCGGCGGTGCTGGATGCGCTGGCCGAAGCCGATCCGCAACGCATCACTTTGCTGCGCCATGCCGTCAACCGCGGCAAGGGCGGGGCGGTATTGACCGGTGTCCGGCATGCGGCGGCGGTTGGCTTCAGCCATGCGCTGCAAATCGACGCCGACGGCCAGCACTGTACCGACGATATCCCGCGTTTCCTGCAGCATGCCGCTGCTGCGCCGCATAGCCTGATCGCCGGCTGTCCGCAATACGACGACAGCGTACCCACCGTGCGCTTGTATGCTCGCTACCTGACCCATGTCTGGGTCTGGATCAATACCCTGTCGCTGGATATCAAGGATTCGATGTGCGGCTTCCGCGTCTATCCCTTGCCATCGCTGATCCGGCTGGCGCAGCGCAAGCAGCTGGGCGAACGCATGAACTTCGACATTGAAGTGCTGGTGCGTCTGTACTGGGACGGCGTCGCCATCGTCAACCTGCCGACCCGGGTTGCCTATCCGCTGGACGGCGTCTCGCATTTCCGCGCCGGCCTCGACAACCTCCTGATTTCGCGTCTGCATGCGACGCTGTTCTTCGGCATGCTATGGCGCGCGCCACGGCTGCTGGCGCGGCGTCTGCTGCCAAGGCGAGGTGCCGCATGAGCGTGAGACCAGCGCAGCCGCACTGGGCGCAGATCAATGAAGCCAGCTTCGTCGGCGGCATGCGCCTGCTGTTCTGGATTTACCGCATCGCCGGACGCTGGCCTTTCCGCATCGCCTTGTATCCGGTGCTGGGCTGGTATCTGCTGAGCAAGCCGGCGGCGCGGCAAGCCTCCATAGCTTATCTACAGCGTTTGTCCGCTTTCGATCCGGCGGTGGCCAGGATCAACCGCATCCGGCCGGGATTGCGCGGCGTGTTCCAGCATTTCGCTTCCTTTGCTGAAAACATCCTCGACAAGATGCTGCTGTGGGGCGGCCTGTTCAAGACTGCCGAGGTGGTCTCATTCGGACGCGAGCAGATGCTGGAGAACATACAGGCGCAACGCGGCGGCCTGCTGATCTGCGCCCATCTGGGCAATCTGGAACTGTGCCGGGTGCTGTCGCGGCAGCGGCAGGCCCTGCGGATCACGGTGCTGGTGCACACCAAGCATGCGCAGGCCTTCAACCGCCTGTTGGCAAAACTCGATCCGGACAGCCAGCTGAACCTGATGCAAGTGAGCGAGATGACACCTGCCACGGCGATGATCCTGGCGGAAAAGGTAGGCCGCGGCGAGTTCGTCGCCATCGCCGGCGACCGCATTCCGGTGTCGGCCGCGCCGCGCGTGGCGCGCGCTTCCTTCCTGGGTGAAAGCGCCGCGTTTCCGGTCGGCCCGTATGTGCTGGCGAGTCTGCTGCAATGCCCGGTCTACCTGTTGTTTTCGATGACCAAGAACGGCCATTCCGAATGCCATTTCGAACTGTTCCGCGAGGCGATCCGGCTGCCGCGCAAGGAGCGCGACCAGGTGCTGGATGAACTGGCGGCTGCGTATGCGGCCAGGCTGGAGCACTTTTGCTTGAGGGCGCCGCTGCAATGGTTCAATTTCTACGACTTCTGGCAATTATCTGGATACCAAGATGCTTCTCGCTGAACTGAAAGATTTTCCCCTGCCGGCTGCTGCCGATCAAGGCCGCACCGTCTGCTTCGACCAGGGACGTTTGACGATTGAAGACATCGTCGCCATTTCCTCCGGCGCCGCGCAGGTGAGCTTGTCCGAGGCGCCGGCGTTCCGCGCCGCGATTACCCGCGGCGCCGATTTCCTCGACCGCCTGCTGCGGGAGGACGGCACCATCTATGGCGTCACCACCGGCTACGGCGATTCCTGCACGGTCAACGTGCCGGCCGAGCTGATCCCTGAACTGCCGCATCATCTATACACCTATCACGGCTGCGGCCTGGGCGAGCTGTTCAGCCCGCCGCAAACGCGTGCCATCATGGCCGTGCGGTTGGCTTCGCTCAGCAAGGGTTATTCCGGCGTCAGTGTCGGCTTGCTGGAACAGATCACGCGCCTGCTGAAAGAAGATTTGCTGCCGCTGATTCCTTCCGAGGGTTCGGTTGGCGCCAGCGGCGACCTCACGCCTTTGTCTTACCTGGCCGCCGTATTGTGCGGCGAACGTGAAGTCTGGCGCGATGGCGCCAAGGTGCCCGCCGCTGAAGCCCTGACTGCAGCCGGCATTACGCCGCTGCGCCTGCGGCCGAAGGAGGGGCTGGCGATCATGAACGGCACTGCCGTCATGACCGCCCTGGCTTGCCTGGCTTACGACCGTGCCGAATACCTGGTGCGCATCGCCACCCGCATCACCGCCATGGCCAGCTTCGCGCTGGACGGCAATGCCCATCATTTCGACGAGACCCTGTTTGCGGTCAAGCCGCACGCCGGCCAGCAGCGCGTGGCCGCCTGGCTGCGCCAGGATCTGCCGACCAGCGATGCCCCGCGCAACCAGAAACGCCTGCAAGACCGCTATTCGATCCGCTGCGCGCCGCACGTGATCGGCGTACTGGCGGATGCCTTGCCTTGGATGCGCGAATCGATTGAGAACGAGCTCAACAGCGCCAACGACAATCCCATCATCGATGGCGAAAACGAGCGCGTGCTGCACGGCGGCCATTTTTATGGCGGCCATATCGCCTTCGTCATGGACAGCATGAAGAACGCGGTCGCCAACGTCGCCGATCTGCTGGACCGGCAGATGGCCTTGCTGGTCGACAGTCGCTACAACCATGGCTTGCCGGCCAACCTGTCCGGCGCCGAAGGTGCGCGCGCCAGCATCAACCATGGTTTGAAAGCGTTGCAGATCAGCGCTTCCGCCTGGACCGCGGAAGCACTCAAGCAAACCATGCCGGCCTCGGTGTTTTCGCGTTCCACAGAATGCCATAACCAGGACAAGGTCAGCATGGGCACCATCGCCGCCCGCGATTGCCTGCGCGTGCTGCAATTGACCGAGCAGGTGGTGGCGGCAATGCTGATCAGCGTGCGCCAGGGCGTCTGGCTGCGCAGCCGCCAGGACGGCGCCGCCCAGCCGCAACACCGGCTGCAACAGATGATGGAGTTGTTGGCGGTGGATATCGACGTCATCCGCGAAGACCGCATGCTGGAACCCGATCTGCGCCGCTTGCTGGAGCGGTTGCGCCTGCAACACTGGCAACTGTACGAATAAGCTCATGACAATGCACAAAGACAAGGCGCGCAGCCGCTGGTCGGCTGAACTGGAACTGCAGGTGCAGTTCTACGACCTCGATCCGATGGAAATCGTCTGGCATGGCAATTACGTCAAGTATATCGAGGCGGCGCGCTGCGCGCTGCTCGATACGATCGACTACAACTATCCGCAAATGCAGGCATCCGGCTACAGCTGGCCGATCATCGACCTGCACCTGCGCTACGCCCACCCGGCAACTTTCGGCCAACGCATCAAGGTCAGCGCCGCCATCATCGAATGGGAAAACCGTTTGCGGATCGAATACGTGATCTGCGACAGCGCCAGCGGCCAGCGCTTGACTCGCGGCACCACCACGCAGGTAGCGGTGGACCTGGCGACGCGCGAAATGTGTTTCGCCTCGCCGCCGGTCTTGTTTCAAAAACTAGGAATCGAACCAGCATGAAAGCACACAACGCATTCAGCCCACGCAGTATTCTCATGGCCGTCCTGTTGGCTGCCGCGGCATGCTCCGCATTTGCCGCCGCCCCGGTCGACAAGATCCAGGCGATGCTGGCGCGGCCGCCGGTGCTGTGTGGCCGCTTCGATCAGAGCAAGCAGTTGGTCGGCATCAAGAAGCCGCTGCTGTCCAACGGCCGTTTCTGCGTGGTGAGCGGCAAGGGTGTCTTGTGGCGCACCTTGCAGCCGTTTCCGAATACGCTGCGCCTGACGCGCGACGAAATCGTGCAGATGCAGGGCGACCGCGTCGCCATGCGCATGGATGCCAAGCAGGAACCGGTAGTCAAGATGATCAATGGCGTGCTGTTTTCTCTACTGGCCGGCGACCTCAGCCAGCTGGAAACCTTGTTTGAACTGGACGGCAGCGTCACCGGCAACAGCTGGAACGTCGCCCTGAAAGCCCGCCAGCCGGCGCTGGCCAAGGCCATCGGCACGCTGGCGCTGAGCGGCGGCGCTTACGTCAAGACCGTCACGATCAATGAAGCCAGCGGCGACCGCACTGAAATCAGCTTCTCCGGCCTGCAAAGCGGCAGCAGCGCCATGACAGCGGAAGAGGGGGCTGCGCTTGAGTAATTCCGGCCCAGGGCCACAGTCGGCCTACAGTTGGTCCAGGCGTCTGGCCCTGATGTGGGTGCTGGCGGTGGGCTTGCTGCTGGCGCATAACGGCTACCTGTGGCTGGTCAAGGGCGTGGTCCCGGATACCGATATCCTGGCGCTGTTGCCGGTGCAGCAGCGCGACCCGGTCCTGCAGCAAGCCTTCACGCATATGGTCGACGCTGCCCAGCAGCGCGTCATTGTGCTGGTCGGCGCCGATGACTGGGAACACGCCCGCAGCGCCGCCAATGCCTACAATGCGGTGCTCGCCAAGCATGCCGATGTGCTGCAAACCGGCATGCAGCTGTCGGAGCAAAGCCAGCAAGACTGGCTGGCGCCGTCGCAGCAGATGCGGCTCAGCCTGCTGACGCCGTCGCAGCAGGACGCGCTGCGCGCGCAGCCCGCTAAATACTGGTCCGATACGGCGTTACAACAGCTGTACAGCCCGTTTTCCGGCCCCAAGCTGGGCGCCTGGCAAGACGATCCTTTCGGCCTGTTCAGCGGCTGGGTGCAGGCACGTGCGCAGGAAACCCCGGTGCGTCCGCGCGACGGCTACCTGTTCGTGGAAGACAAGGGTCGTCCTTATATCGTGCTGCTGATGACCTTGCGCCAGCCGGCGTTTTCGATGGCTACCCAGCGTGCGGTGCTGCCCTTGCTGGAACAGGCCGGCGCGGCCGCGCGCCAGGCGGTGCCTTCCGTGGAACTGGTCAGCGCCGGCGTGGTGCTGCATGCGGGCGCCGGCAGTGCCCAGGCCAGTCGTGAAATGTCGACCATCGGCGTCGGCTCGCTGCTCGGCATCATTCTGCTGATGTGGCTGACCTTCCGCTCGCTGCGGCCGATAGGCCTGATCATGCTGTCGATCGCGGTCGGCTGCCTGGGTGCCTTTTCCGTGTGCTGGCTGATCTTCGGCCAGGTGCACCTGCTGACGCTGGTGTTCGGCGCCAGCCTGATCGGCGTGGCGCAGGACTACGGCATCTACTTCCTGTGTAACCGGGTGTCGGCCGATCGCAAGCTGGATTCCCGGCAGCTGCTGCGGCGCCTGATGCCGGGTCTGCTATTGACGCTGACCGCCGCTGTGATCGGCTATGTCGGCCTGGCGCTGACGCCGTTTCCCGGCTTACGGCAGATGGCGCTGTTTTCGGTGATCGGCCTGCTGTTTGCCTGGCTCACCGTGATTTTCTGGTTTCCGGCGCTGGTCAGCGCAGCGACGCTGAACAGTTCAAGCTTTGCCGCATGGTTCGGCCAGACCCGCCGCCATTGGCCCTTGCTGAAATGGAATGGGGCAAGCTTGCTGGCGCTACTGCTGTTTGCCAGCTTTGCGCTGACCGGCATTGCCCGCCTCAAAGTGAATGACGACATACGCTCATTGCAGACCCCGCCCAAAGCTTTGCTGGCGGACCAGATCAAGCTCGGCAAGCTGCTCGATGCGCCAACCCCGGTGCAGTTCTACCTGGTGCGCGGCGCCAGCGCGGAACAGGTATTGCAACGGGAAGAAGCGCTCAAGCAAAAGCTGGAGCCGTTGATCGCCAGGCATGTCATCAGCGGTTACCAGGCAATGTCCAGCTGGACGCCGTCGCTGCAGGCGCAACAAGCCAACCGCACCCTGGTGACGCAGGCCTTGCTGGCGCCGGACGGCCCCTTGAAGGCAGTGGCTGCGCAGTTGGGCGAGGACCAAGGCTGGATCAGGCAGATGCGCGAACGCGCGTTGAGCGGCGCTGCCAGCGCCAACGGCGGCCAGGCGCTGACGCCGGAAGCTTTCCTGAAAACCGCCGCCAGCGAACCGTCGCGCCATCTGTGGCTAGGCAAGGTGGATAGCCCGGAGGGCGCTATCTATGCCAGCATCGTCGCTTTGCGCGGCGTCGACAATTATGCCAACCTGCCGCTCTTGCAACAGGCCGGCGAGCAGTTGGCCGGCGTGCAGTGGGTGGACAAGGTCAGTGAAATATCCTCAGTGCTGGGACATTACCGGCAATATATGGGCTGGGTCTTGCTCGGCGCGTATGCCGCAATCTACATGTTGCTGTTTGCGCGCTACCGCTTCGCCGCCTGGCGCGTGCTGGCGCCGCCGGCCCTGGCCAGCATCGCCACCCTGGCCGTGCTTGGCCTCATCGGCCAGCCTTTGCAGCTGTTCCATGTGCTGGCGCTGATGCTGATTCTCGGCCTCGGCGTCGACTATGGCATTTTCATGCAAGAGCAAAGCCTGCAGCGCGACCGCTTTGCCTGGCTTACAGTCGGCCTGTCGGCCGCCAGCGCCTTGCTCTCGTTCGGCTTGCTGGCGTTGTCGGGAACGCCGCCGCTGCATGCTTTCGGATTCACGATGTTGATCGGAATTGCGGTTGTCTGGATGATCGCACCATGTTTTAGCCAAGATTCGCCAAAGGAAGAAAAGCAATAATGAATGCAAGAATTGAGCAATGCGATGTTTTGGTGATCGGCGCCGGTCCGGCAGGATCGGTAGCGGCTGCCTTGCTGTTGAAGCAGGGACGCCAGGTGCTGGTGCTGGAACGCGAACAGTTCCCGCGCTTTAGCATCGGCGAGAGCCTGCTGCCGCAAAGCATGGAGTACCTGGAACAAGCCGGCATGCTGCAAGCTGTGGTGGAAGCCGGGTTCCAGTACAAGAATGGCGCCGCCTTTGTACGCGGCGAGCGCTACACCGATTTCGATTTCCGCGACAAGCATTCTGCCGGCTGGGGCACCACCTATCAGGTCCAGCGCGCCAGTTTTGACCACGTGCTGGCCAAGGAGGCCGAGCGCCAGGGCGCGGAAGTGCGCTACCAGCACACTGTCACGGCATTCGATCAGGAAGGCAGCAAGCCGCGCGTCACCGTGCGCCATGCCGACGGCAGCGAATACATCGTGGAAGCCGGTTTTGTGCTGGACGCCAGCGGTTTCGGCCGGGTCTTGCCGAAGCTGCTGCAGCTGGAAACGCCGTCCAATTTTCCTGTGCGCGGCGCGATTTTCACGCACATTGAGGATGGCGTTGCCGCAGGCGGCTTCGACCGCAACAAGATCCGCATCACGGTCCACCCGGAACATTGCGATGTCTGGTACTGGCTGATCCCGTTTGCCGGCGGCCGCTGTTCCATCGGCGTGGTGGCGGAGACCAAGTTCCTGGAGCAGTTCAAGGGTAGCGAAACCGAACGCCTGCAGGAACTGGTGATGCAGGATCCAGCCTCGCGTGCGCTGCTGAAAGACGCGCGCTGGGATACGCCGGCGCGCCAGATTGTCGGCTATTCGGCCAACGTCAAGTCCCTGTGGGGCAAGGGCTACGCCTTGCTGGGCAACGCCGGCGAATTCCTCGACCCGGTGTTCTCTTCCGGCGTGACAATTGCCGTCAAGTCGGCCAGCCTGGCTGCCGCCGTCTTGCAGCGCCAGTTTGCCGGCGAGAGTGTCGACTGGGAGAACGAATATGCCGTACCTCTCAAAAAAGGGGTGGACGCTTTTCGCACCTTTGTCGAATCCTGGTATTCCGGCGGCTTCCAGAAAGTGATCTTTTATGAACGGCAGCAGCCGGAAGTGCGCCGCATGATCGCAGCGATCCTGGCCGGCTATGCCTGGGACGAGAGCAATCCCTATGTCAAGGAAAGCAAGCGCCGCCTCAACACACTGGAGGAAATATGCAGCTAGGCCGGATGCAGCTGGCTGGCTGGCGTGGTCTCGGCTTGCCGCTGAGCGCGCTGCTGCTGGCTGCCTGCACCACGCAGCCAGTTAGCCAGGCGCCGGCCCGGCTTGGATTGAAGCTGGCGCCGGCGACGCTGGGCGCCAATATCAGCCTGCAGCAGCATTTGACCGTGGAGCGCAACGGCCGCACCGACCAGCTGGACGCGGCGCTGGAGATCGATGCGCAGCAGTTCAATATGGTGGGACTGGCGTTCGGCCAGCGTGTCCTGACCTTGCACTATGATGGCCAGACCTTGCAGTCCTGGCGCCATCCCATGTTGCCGTCGCAGGTGCGGGCCGAGGACGTGCTGGAAGATAGCCAGCTGACCTTGTGGCCGCTGGCGGCGATCCGCGCGGCGCTGCCGGCTGGCTGGGACATCCAGCAGCAAGGCCAGACGCGTACCTTGTCGCTACAGGGCGAGCCGGTGATGGTGATCAACTACAGTGCGGACAGCAAGAGCGCGCCCTGGAGCGGCAAGATGGAATTGAACAATCTGCGCTACCACTATCGCCTGACGATCGAGTCGGTCAGCGATGCTGCCGACGATGCGCCCGTCGGTCCTATGATCAACGCAACCCCTTCGGCGCCTTAATTAGAAAAACAGCATGGTCTATCTCAATCAGCTCGGCATGATCTGTGCGCTCGGCGACAACCACGCCGAGATCAGCCGTCGCCTGTTCGCCGGCGACAGCGGTGTCGCCATGACGCGCCGTCATTCGCCCGAGCGGGAACTGGCGCTGGGTTGCGTCGACGCGACTTTGTCAGATGCGCTGCCGGATATCGAGGTGCTGCCTTTGCCGCATCGCAGCCGCAACAACCAGCTGGCGCTGGCCGCGCTGGCGCAGATCAGGCCGCAGGTCGATGCCGCCATACAGCGCTTTGGCGCCAGCCGGGTGGCGATCGTGCTCGGCACCAGCACTTCCGGCATCGCTCAGACCGAGGCGGCGTTTCGCTATCGCCGGGAAAACGGCGGCTTTCCGGCCGGGTTCAGCTATGCGCAGCAGGAAATGGCGTCGCCGGCCACCATGCTGGCCGCCGAACTGGGCACCAGCGGCCCGGCCTATGTGCATTCCAGCGCCTGCGCCTCAAGCAGCAAGGCGATGGCGAGCGCGGCGCGCCTGCTCAATATGGGCGTTTGCGACGCCGTGCTGAGCGGCGGCGTCGATTCGCTGTGCGCGTTTACGGTAGCCGGCTTTGCCGCACTGGAATCGGTCAGCGTGGCGCGTTGCAATCCCTTTAGCGCCAATCGCAACGGCATCAATATCGGCGAGGGCGCCACACTGTTCCTGATGACCAGGGACGAGGCGACAGTCAGCTTACGCGGCTGGGGCGAATCCTCCGACGGCTATCATATTTCCGCGCCGGACCCGTCCGGCAACGGCGCCCGCAGCGCCATCGAGCAGGCGCTGGCGCGCGCCGGCCTGGCCCCGGCGCAATGCGACTACATCAACTTGCATGGTACGGCGACGGTGCAGAATGACGCCATGGAAGGGCGTGTGATCGCAGCCCTGTTCGGCGACCAGGTCGCGCTCAGTTCAACCAAGCCGTTCACCGGCCATGCCTTGGGCGCGGCCGGTGCGGTCGAGGCGGGCTTGTGCTGGCTGGCGATGCAGGACAACAATCCGCAAGGTTGCCTGCCGCCGCACTTGTGGGACGGCGTGGCCGATGCCCAGCTGCCGTCGCTCAATCTGCTGCCCCCTGGCGCCCGGCTGGGGCACCCCCTGCGCTGGGCTCTGAGTAACTCGTTTGCCTTTGGCGGCGCCAACGCCAGCCTGCTGCTGGGGCGTGCATGATGGACGATTCGACTGTGTTTGAAAACCTGGACATCCGCAGCCTGCTGCCGCATTCCGGCCGCATGGTGTTGCTGGACCGCCTGCTGCACGCAGGCGCCGAAGAACTGCAGGCAGAGGTGACGATCCGCGCCGACAGCTTGTTTTGCCAGCCGCATGGCGTACCGGCCTGGGTCGGCGTCGAGTATATGGCGCAGGCGATTGCAGCCTATGCCGGCTATTCGGCAAAACAGCGGGGCGAGAGTGTCAAGATCGGTTTCCTGCTCGGCACGCGCCGCTACGAAGCCGCCTGCGCCGAATTTGCCATCGGTAGCGTGCTGCAGGTACAGGTACAGAAATTGCTGCAGGCGGATAACGGTATCGGTTCCTTCGAATGCCATATCCGCGCCAGTACGAATATGCTGCAACTGGCCAGTGCCACCATTACCGTATTCCAGCCGGCTGATGCGGCTGTTTTTCTAGAAGGAAGTACTGAATGACGTCGGAATTGAATACTGCCGCAGGTCCGGCTGCGACCCCGCTTGCGGGGTTGAATAAAACCGTGCTGGTGACCGGCTCCAGCCGCGGCATCGGCAAGGCCATCGCCTTGCGGCTGGCGCGCGACGGCTACGATATCGTCTTGCACTGCCATCAGCAACGCGCAGCCGCTGATGCGGTGGCGCAGACGGTGCGCGAACTGGGCGCGCAGGCGCGCGTATTGCAGTTTGATATAGGGGACCGTCAGCTTACTGCCGATATTCTATTGGTCGACGTCGAGCAGCACGGCTGCTATTACGGCGTGGTGTGCAATGCCGGCGTCGCGCGAGATAACGCTTTTCCGGCGATGCCGGGCGAGGATTGGGACTTGGTCCTGAAGACCAATCTGGACGGTTTCTACAATGTCCTCAATCCGCTGGTGATGCCCTTGGTGCAGCGCCGCGCGGCTGGCCGCATCGTTACGCTGGCCTCGGTCTCCGGACTGATAGGCAACCGCGGCCAGGTCAACTACAGCGCCGCCAAGGCCGGCATCATCGGCGCCACCAAGGCGCTGGCGATCGAGCTGGCCAAGCGCAACATCACGGTCAATTGCGTCGCGCCGGGGCTGATAGAAACTGACATGATCGATGGCGTGCCGCTGGACGAGGCACTCAAGATGATTCCCGCGCGCCGTGTCGGCAAGCCGGAGGAGGTGGCGGCAGCCGTGGCTTTCCTGCTGCATCCGGATGCGGCCTATATCACGCGCCAGGTCATCTCGGTGAATGGAGGCATGGCATGACGGCCGCAGCAAGGCATGACGCAAGCGCGCGCCGTGTGGTGGTGACAGGCATGGCCGGCATCAGCCCGATCGGCAACGACTGGGATGCGATCCGCAGCCATCTCGGCAGCTATCGCAATGCCGTCGTTCGTATGCATGAATGGGCCGACTACGATGGCTTGAACACGCAGCTGGGGGCGCCGGCCGCCGAATTTGCATTGTCGGAACGTTATAACCGCAAGACCACCCGCAGCATGGGCCGGGTGGCGCTGATGGCGACGCGCGCCAGCGAACTGGCCTTGATCGATGCCGGCTTGATCGACGATCCCTTGCTGAAAAGCGGCGTCTGCGGTGTCGCCTACGGTTCGTCCGCCGGCACGCCGGCGGCGATCGGCGATTTTGGCCGCATGATGGAAGAACGCAGCACCCGCGGCATCAACGCCACTACTTATATCAAGATGATGGCGCATACCGCCCCGGTCAATATCGGCGTGTTTTTTGGCATCACCGGCCGCGTCATCACCACCTCCAGCGCCTGCACCTCCGGCAGCCAGGGCATAGGCTATGCCTACGAAGCGATCCGCAGCGGCCGCCAGCAGGTGATGGTGGCTGGTGGCGCCGAAGAACTGTGCGCCACCGAAGCCGCGGTGTTCGACACCTTGTTTGCCACCAGCATCCGCAACGATACGCCGGCCATGACACCGAGTCCGTTCGACCGCAGCCGCGACGGCCTGGTGATCGGCGAGGGCGCCGGTACGCTCATCCTGGAAGACTACGACCATGCGCGCGCCAGAGGCGCCAGAATGTATGCGGAAATCGTCGGCTTCGGCACCAACAGCGACGGCTGCCATGTCACCCATCCCAATGCCGACACCATGCAGGTGGCGATGACGCTGGCGCTGGCGGATGCCGGCCTGCCGCCGTCGGCCATCGGCTATATCAACGCCCACGGCACCGGCACCGAGCAGGGCGACATTGCCGAATCGCACGCCACTGCGGCTGTGTTCGGCGGCAACACCGCCATCAGCTCACTGAAGAGCTATACCGGCCATACGCTCGGCGCTTGCGGCGCGCTGGAAGCCTGGGTCAGCATCGAGATGATGCGCAGCGGCTGGTTCGCGCCGACCATCAACCTGCAGCAGCTCGATCCGCTGTGCGCCGAGCTGGACTATATCGTCGGCGAGGGGCGCGAGCTGCAATGCGAATATGTGATGTCGAACAATTTTGCGTTTGGCGGCATCAATACTTCGCTGATTTTCAAACGCCTGGACTGAGCCCGCCCGTGCCGTCCGCTGTCATCTGGCTACTCGATGCGAATGCGCTGAGCGAAAATGACTGCGATGGTTTGCCGGCTTATCTGAGCGAGCCTGAACTGTTGCGCTACCGGCGCTTCCTGCGGCCGCTGCGCCAGCGTGAATTTCTGCTGGGACGGATGGTGCTGCGCTTTGCAATCGCCCAGCTGACAGGCATCGCTTTCGAGGCGATCGAGATGATCGAACGCCAAGGCAGGGCGCCGCGGCTGCAATTGCCGCCTGCATGCTCTCTAACCCCGCACTTCAGCGTGTCGCACAGCCGGGGCTGGGTCGCCTGCGCGGCCAGTGTCGATACACCGCTGGGCGTCGATATCGAAGCCCAGGATGGCGGACGCGACGTCGAGGCGCTGGCCCGCAGCGCTTTTTCCGCGGCAGAGAGCGACTGGTTATCCGGCCTTCCCGCTGATCAAAAAACAGAGGCGTTTTATGCGCTGTGGAGCAGCAAGGAAGCGCTATATAAACTGATGTCGAATCAAGATGAAGAGGCCGTGTTGCCGGAATTGGTGGCTACCGGCTTGCGCTTGCAGTCAGGGCCGGGCTGGCATGCGCGCAACTGGTCGCAGCAAGGTTTTTCCTTGTCATTTTGCAGCCGTGATCCGTTGGCTGCGGTCGAGCAGCATCGCCTTTACGGCGCCGCGTCCGATGGCTGGCGCCAGCAATTGGGCGTTTAAAGATCCACCATTCGCTTGGAACGTTTATTTCTGTCCGTTGTATTGCTGACAGCAGGGAAGGGCTGAATCCAGGTGTGTGGAGCCGGCAAGCAGGTGACCCACTGTGCTCGGCAAAAAAAGAGTCTCGATCCTGAGTCTCGCCGACGTATCAAGCCGCCTTAGAGCTTCTTCAGCCGCTTTGCATTCGCCGTAGCCCGTGCATGAAGCGGCTGCAAGCCCGTCTGCGCAATATCCGCCAGCGAGGTATTGAACTGCGACACTGCCTCAGCCGAGCTGAGCATGGTGTCATGCGCCAGCTTGTTTTGCCGGTGTCCCGACTGGTGCAAATTGCTGCTGCTGGCGACCGACATCAGATTGACGGCGCCGTTCAGCATTTGCTGGATGGCCAGCCGTGCGGCGTCCTGATGCATGCTCATCATGCGGATCGCCATGGCGTGTGCGGATTCGGCAATGGCTTCGATTTTTTCCTGGCTCATCAGGTTGAATTCGTTGCGGTCGCGCTGGCTGGGCGCAGGGCCGGCCATGGCCATGCGTGCGGTGCGGTGGCCGATTACCTGCGCCGATGCGCTCATCATTTCTCCGGTTTGCAACATCAGGTCGGTCCATGCATTGATGGAAGCTGCGGGGCTGCTGAAACTGTCGGGAGTGATGGCGATGGGATTGCGGACGCGGTACGATTTCATGGTGACTCCTTGGTGGTCTGACGACGGCAAGCGGCGGTGTGCTCATCCGAGTAGTCTTGATAGCGCTAACAATACCTGCTTTTATTCCCGGATTGGGGCTTTTTTGTGGCGCTGCAACATAATTTTGCAATTGAGCTGTTTTCGTGCTGTAAAAGCAACTAAACAATGACTGAAAGTGTCTCATAGAGGTAGTTCGTTAAATTTCCCAAATCTTCATAAATCAGTAACATTGCTTCAGGTAAAATCCGAGTATGAAAATTTTGATCAGTAACGACGATGGTTACTTGGCGCCGGGTATTATTGCCTTGGCCAATGCATTGGCGCCGATTGCGGAAATCGTCGTGGTAGCCCCGGACAGCAATCGTTCCGGCTCCTCCAATTCCCTGACCCTGGACCGTCCTTTGTCTGTCCAGCGCGCCGAAAACGGTTTCTATTTCATTAACGGCACACCGTCCGACTGCGTGCACGTGGCATTGACCGGGTTGTTGAATTTTCGTCCCGACCTGATCGTGTCCGGCATCAACCAGGGCCAGAACATGGGTGACGATACCCTATATTCCGGCACCGTGGCGGCCGCCACCGAGGGGTTCCTGTTCGGTATTCCGGCAATCGCTTTTTCGCAGTTGCACAAAGGCTGGGACGAACTGGACGCGGCGGCCATGGTGGCGCGCGAAATTGTCGAGCGTCGTTTCGATAACCTGCCGCAGCCTTATTTGCTGAATGTCAATATTCCCAACTTGCCTTACGACCAGCTCAAGCCCGCCTTGGCGACACGGCTCGGCAAGCGGCATGAGTCGGAATCGGTGATCAAGGCGCAGGACCCGCATGGCCGCGACATTTATTGGATCGGACCACCTGGCGGCGCGCGCGATGCCGGCGAAGGCACCGATTTCCATGCCACCGCCAACGGCCATGTTTCGATCACGCCGCTGCAGATCGATCTGACGCATGCGACCCAGCTGGCCGCGCTGAGGAAAGACTTGTCATGACCGACAAGGCGAAGCGTTTTCCGTTGCAGCTGTCATCGGTAGTCGACAAGAAGCCTGCCACCGACCGCAGTAACCGCAGCGTGGCGACGCCGCAGACTGCGACCAAGAACGCCGCCTGGGAAAATTCGCGCAACACGCCGCGCAGCGGCGCCGCACCTTCAGCGCCGCCGCCAAAACCGGCGTCTGCCGCCAACAAGCCGATGGTGCGTCCGAGCGAGACCGCCAGCCATGTTGATCGCTCCAGTTCGATGGTGTCCGACGGCGTGCGCAAAGCCATGGTGGCGCGCGTCGCCAAGCAGGGGGTGACTGACCCCAGGGTGCTGGCCGCGATGGAAAGCGTGCCGCGCCACATGTTCATGGAACCCGGCCTGTCGAGCCAGGCATATATCGATGCCTCCTTGCCGATTGGCCATCACCAAACTATTTCGCAGCCGTATATCGTGGCGCGCATGATTGAGATCATGCGCGACAACCAGCACGGCGGCGTTCTCAACCGGGTGCTGGAAATCGGCACCGGCTGCGGCTACCAGGCGGCGGTGCTGTCGCTGGTGGCGAAGGAAGTGTATTCGATCGAACGCATCAAGCCCTTGCATGAACTGGCGCGCAGCAACTTGCGTCCGCTGCGGATCGCCAACATCCGTTTGCATTACGGAGATGGTATGCTTGGGCTGCCGCAGGTGGCGCCTTTCGACGGTATCATCCTGGCGGCGGCGGGGCTTGAAGTGCCGCAGGCATTATTGGATCAGATGACGATCGGCGGCCGTCTGGTGGCGCCGGTTGGTTCCCGTCACCAGGTTTTGCAGCTGATCCAGCGTACCGGTAAATTCGATTGGACCAGCACCACCATGGAAGACTGTCATTTTGTGCCTTTGCGTGCCGGCACGGTGTGAGGATGGCTCGCAGCGCCGCCGGCGAAACATATTGACGAATAAATTGACGAACAATCAGCGACTCAGTCGCACATACTAATATCAATGTAATGAGAATGAAGAAAACTCGCTTTATAGCTTTGGGTGTAATGATTGCCACGCTGGCAGCGTGTACCACTCCGCGTACTCCCGCTCCGGTAGTCGAGCGCCGCAGCGGCGGCAATGTGGCCTCCACCGGGACCGCCGCCACCGAGGCGCCGCGCGCAGCTGACGGACATGGTTCTTACACGGTCAAGCAAGGCGATACCTTGTACCGGATCGCACTGGAATTCGGTCAAAGCTATCGTGACATCGTGGCTTGGAACAAGCTGGAAAACGCCAACGACATCAAGGTCGGGCAGGTGCTCCGCGTGCAACCGCCTGACGCCAGCTCTGGCGCGGCTGGCGGCGCTCAGATGGCCAGCGTGGGGTCCGGTTCCGGCGTTGAGGTAAGGTCCTTGGGTTCGGCGCCATCCTCGGCATCGCCGACATCGGCAGCCGGCGGCGGCAGCGCCGCCAACAAGAGCGGACCGCGCGGCGACAAGCGCCCTTATTCCGACGCGGCACTGGCGGAATTGCAGAAACCGGATGCGCCATCCTCCAGCGACGCCCCGAAAGCTGTTGCACCGGCAGTTGCGGCATCGACCGCGGCAGCCGCGGCAGCCAGCACGCCAGCCGCCTCGGCGCCGGCGGCCTCTGGCGATGAAGATAAAGTGGACTGGATGTGGCCGGCCGAAGGCAAGCAGGTTGGCGCTTTCGACCAGGGTAAGAAAGGCATCGATATTGCCGGTAAATCAGGGCAATCGGTAGTGGCGGCGGCCGGCGGTAAAGTGATGTATGCGGGTAGTGGTATCCGCGGCTACGGTAATTTGGTTATCATCAAACATACTAGTAGCTTGTTGTCCGCATACGCGCATAATAAGACCATTCTGGTGAAGGAAGGCCAGACCGTAAGCAAGGGCCAGAAAATTGCCGAGATGGGAAATTCGGACAGCGACGTGGTCAAGTTGCATTTCGAAATTCGTCAGCAAGGCAAACCTGTGGATCCATCGAAATTCCTACCGAACCGCTAAATGAGCGCTAAATGAGCAAACGGCCGACTGATCATCAAGACGAAGAGCATGAGGTCTCATCGGAGCAGTTGGCCGATGATGGGCGCGATGACGACGAGATTGATGCTGTCGCCGAGCGGGATATCGACGATGAAGTAGTGGTGGACGGCGTAGTGGTGGTGGTCGATGGCGTCGAGGAGCTGAAGAAGGTCCTGGCGGCGGAACTGTCGACCGACACCACCCAGCACTACCTGAACCAGATCGGCACCAGGCCGTTGCTGACGGTGACTGAAGAAGTGCATTTCGCCACCTTGGCCAAGCAGGGCAATTTCGACGCCCGGCAGAAAATGATCGAACACAATTTGCGGCTGGTGGTATCGATCGCCAAACACTATATCAACCGCGGCGTCGCGCTGCTCGACCTGATCGAGGAAGGCAATCTCGGCCTGATGCGGGCGATCGACAAGTTCGAGCCGGAACGCGGCTTCCGTTTCTCTACCTATGCCACCTGGTGGATACGGCAAAGCATCGAGCGCGCCATCATGAACCAGGCGCGCACGGTGCGTCTGCCGGTGCATATGGTGCGCGAACTGAACCAGATCCTGCGCGCCAAGTATCACCTGGAAGCCCAGCATCACGACGGCAAGGACGCCAGCGCCGAAGACATTGCCCATCTGGTGGACCGCCCGGTGGAAGACGTGCAAGATGTGCTGGCGCTGTCCGAACACGCGGCTTCGCTCGATGCGCCGCTGGACCAGGATCCGCTGGCCAGCCTGATGGACTTGCTGCCCAGTGCCACTGAAGAAAATCCCGACTCCCGCGCCGAACAGCAGGAAACATCGATCCTGGTGCGGGTCTGGTTGGAAAAGCTGACCGATAAGCAGCGCAATGTGATCATGCGTCGCTTCGGCCTGGATAACGACGATCCGTCCACCCTGGAAGAGCTGGCCGCCGAAATCGGCGTCACGCGCGAGCGGGTGCGGCAGATCCAGCAAGAGGCCTTGCTCAAGCTGAAACGCTTGCTGGGCGCCAAGGGGGTTGGCAAGGATTCATTCCTTTAGGCCACCGCATCTGCGGGCATTGCGCTAAGCTGCCCTCAGCGGCCTTGCATGGCGCTATAATCTCGGGCTGATTTCATTCCATTTTCCAGGTTGCCGCATGCGGCGGCCTGCAACTGCTTCCTATGCAACAAGACATTATCGATATCAAATCCCTCGACATGGATGCGCGCGGGATCGGCCATTTGCAAAATGAAGACGGCAGCCAGGGCAAGGTGATCTTTGTCGAAGGCGCCTTGCCGGGCGAGCGCGTCAGTTTCCTGTCGTATCGCAAGAAGGCCAAATGGGAAGCGGCCAGCATGACCGCTTTGCATAAAGAGTCGGTGCTGCGGGTCAAGCCGCATTGCGCCGTGTTCGGCATTTGCGGCGGCTGTGCCATGCAGCACTTGGAGCCATCGGCGCAAGTGGCGATTAAGCAGCGCGTGCTGGAAGATAATTTGTGGCATATCGGCAAGGTCAAGGCAGAATCCATGCTGCGCCCGATCTACGGGCCGACCTGGGGCTACCGCTATCGTGCCCGTATTTCGGTGCGCAATGTGCCTAAAAAGGGCGGGGTGCTGGTCGGCTTCCATGAGCGGAAATCTTCCTTCATCACCGACATGAAAGAATGCGAGATCCTGCCGGCGAACGTCTCGGCGATGCTGGTGCCGTTGCGCCATCTGATCGCTTCGCTAAGCCTGATCGACCATATTCCGCAGATCGAACTGGCGGTCGGCGAGGGCCCGCAAGGCAAGGTGACGGCGCTGGTGTTGCGCATCATGGCGGCCTTGAGCGCCGATGACGAAGTCAAGCTGAAGGCGTTTGCGGATGAATACCAGGTCAACTGGTGGTTGCAGACTGCAGGGCCGGACAGCGCCTATCCCTTCTATCCGGCGGACGGCGAGCTGTACTACACCTTGCCGGAATTCGGCGTGCGGATGCCGTTCAAGCCGACCGATTTCACGCAAGTGAACCATCAGATCAACCGGGTGCTGGTGGCGCGCGCCTTGCGCTTGCTGGATATGCAGCCGCAAGACCGCGTAGCCGACCTGTTCTGCGGCCTGGGAAATTTCACCTTGCCGCTGGCTACGCAGGTACGCGAAGTGGTCGGCATCGAAGGCAGCCAGGCCTTGATCAACCGTGCCGGCGAAAATGCCGCAGTCAATCAACTGGCCGACAAGACCACGCTCTACTGCCGTAACCTGTTCGAGGCGACTGCCGAGGATTTCATTGCTTTGGGTAAATTCGAGCGCATGCTGATCGATCCGCCGCGCGATGGCGCAGCCGCTGTTTGCGAAGCGATTGTCGGGCTGGCGGCGATTGACAAGAGCTTCATGCCGCAGCGGATCGTCTACGTCTCGTGCAATCCCTCAACCCTGGCGCGCGACGCCGGCTTGCTGACCGCGGGCGGCTATCGCCTGAGCCAGGCCGGGGTGGTGAACATGTTCCCGCATACTGCGCACGTGGAGTCGATTGCAGTATTTGACCTGGCGTAATGCTTTGATGTGATCTTGTTTCACAGTCCATGAAAAAAACCGGCCCTGGAGCCGGTTTTTTGATTTCTTGCCTGAGGTTTTTCTTAATTCCGGTTGCCGCCGAAGATGCCCAGCAGGGACAGCAGGTTGACAAAGATGTTGTAGACATCCAGGTACAAGCTCAATGTTGCTGAAATGTAATTTGTTTCGCCGCCATTGATGATGCGCTGCACGTCATACAGGATGTAGGCCGAGAAAATCGTGATCGCGATCACCGATACCGCCAGGTAGAGCGCGGGAATCTGCAGGAAGACATTGGCCAGCGAGGCCAGCAGCAGCACCACGACGCCAGCGAACAGCCATTTGCCCATGTTCGAGAAATCGCGCTTGCTGACCGTGGCAATACTTGCCATGACGACAAATACGCTGGCGGTACCGCCGAAGGCCATCATGATCAGGCTGGCGCCGTTGGAGAAGCCGACCAGCGTATGGCCGATCAGGCGTGACAGCATCAGGCCCATGAAGAAGGTGAAGCCTAGCAGCAACAATACGCCCCAGCCGCTGTTCTTGGTCTTTTCAATTGCATAGAAGAAACCAAATGCGACCGCCATGAACGCCATGAAGCCGATCAGCGGGCTGTTGCGGAAGAAGCTGAAATCCATCTGTACCCCAAGCCAGGCGCCGGCAATCGTCGGCAGCATGGACAGCGCCAGCAGCCAGTACGTATTGCGCAGCACGCGATGTTGCGCGCTGAGTGCGGTGCTGCCTGGTGAGTAGGTTGGTTGCAGGTTTGGGTTCATTCAGGACTCCTTTGGAAATTGCAAAAGTATTAAACTGTTGCGATCATAGCACTTGCTAACGACATCTTTACATCAGACAGTAAACCGGCAAAGTGGTTCTCGACGGGTTCCGGATCGCTTGCCGAGCGCATTTTAGCGCTTTTGCAGGGTAATCCCCTTGCGTTTTGGCTAGTTTTGACGATTCTATACGGGTGTTTCGTGTTAAAATCAAAGGTTGATTGAACTATTGGCCAGTCACTCATTTAATGCTTTCATAAAGCACCTTAACCCTTTCTTTCTATTGGAGTTTTTCAGATGGCAATTGAACGCACCCTGTCGATTATCAAACCAGACGCAGTTGCAAAAAACGTAATCGGTCAAATCTACACACGTTTTGAAAACGCTGGCTTGAAGATCGTTGCTGCCCGCATGACGCACCTGACACGCGCTGAAGCCGAAGGCTTCTACGCTGTGCACAGCGAGCGTCCTTTCTTCAAGGACCTGGTTGATTTCATGATCTCCGGTCCAGTCATGATCCAGGCTCTGGAAGGCGAAAACGCCGTGTTGAAGCACCGCGACCTGATGGGCGCAACCGATCCTAAGAAGGCAGAAAAAGGCACGATCCGCGCCGATTTCGCTGACTCGATCGATGCGAACGCAGTGCACGGTTCGGACGCAGTGGAAGCCGGCAAGGTTGAAATCGCTTATTTCTTCCCAACGGTCTAAGCTGAATTAAAGTTGTTTTGTTGTAGTTGTAGGGTGGGCATGCAATGCCCACGCGGATGCGATGACGAACCGGCTGCGTGGGCACCTTGTGCCCACCCTACGATATAGAAAACTGGAAATGCCATGACGACTCTCACCAACCTGCTGGATCTGGATCCCGCACAACTGACCGCCTATTGCGGCGAGTTGGGGGAGAAGCCATTCCGCGCCAAACAATTATTGCGCTGGATTCATCAATTCGGCGCGCACGATTTCGATGCAATGACCGATCTGGCCAAATCATTGCGTGACAAGCTGGCGACCCGGGCGATGATCGCCGCGCCTGCCGTGATCAGCGATCACACCTCGACCGACGGCACCCGCAAGTGGCTGCTCGACGTCGGCCAGGGCAATGCGGTGGAGACGGTGTTCATCCCCGAAGAAAACCGCGGTACCTTGTGTATTTCGACCCAGGCCGGCTGTGCTGTCAACTGCCGTTTTTGTTCTACCGGCAAGCAAGGCTTCAGCCGCAACCTGACCGTCGGTGAAATCATCGGCCAGTTGTGGATGGCTGAATTTGAGCTGCGCAAATCCAAAGGCGTCGAGCCCGGCCATAAAGGCGAGCGCCAGATCACCAACGTGGTGATGATGGGCATGGGCGAGCCTTTGCTGAACTATGAGCCGACAGTGACGGCGCTCAAGCTGATGCTGGACGATAACGCCTATGGCCTGTCGCGCCGCCGCGTGACGCTGTCCACCAGCGGCGTGGTGCCGATGATCGACAAGCTGTCGCAGGATTGCGCGGTGGCGATGGCGGTATCGTTGCATGCCTCCAACGATACCTTGCGCGACGGCCTGGTGCCGCTCAACAAGAAATACCCCTTGCGCGAACTGATGGCGGCCTGCAAGCGCTATCTGGAATTCGCGCCGCGCGATTTCATCACGTTTGAATACTGCATGCTGGATGACGTCAACGATACCGACGCCCACGCGCGCGAACTGATCGCCCTGGTGCAGGGCCACGGCGGCGGTCCAGTGGTGCCATGCAAATTCAACCTGATTCCGTTTAACCCTTTCCCCGAGTCGGGCCTGAAGCGCTCGAATAATCCCCGGATCAAGGCCTTTGCCCAGATCCTGATGGATGCCGGCATTGTCACCACGGTGCGCAAGACGCGCGGCGACGATATCGATGCCGCCTGCGGCCAGCTGGCAGGGGAAGTGCAAGACCGTACTCGCGTGCAGGAACGCATGCAGAAAATGACCGAATATCAGCAGAAATTCGGGAAGAACTTTGGCCGCATCATCGAGGTGTCTGAGTGACAGATCAAGTGAGCAGCAAACTGGGTAGCTGGAGTGGCCGTATCGTGTTTGCTGCGACGGCCTTGTCATTGATGGCCGGCCTGAGCGGCTGCGCCAACCCGCCTGTGAGTAGCGACCAGCAGAGCGGGTCCACCCGCGAGCTGGCGACCAGCTCTGACCAGACCGAGGCGCAACGCCGTGCCGGCATCCGCTTGCAGCTGGCGGTCGGCTATTACGAGCAGCGCCAGCTGGAAGTAGCGCTGGACGAGATCAAGCAGGCGCTGGCCGCCGATCCCGAAATGGCCGATGCCTACAGCGTGCGCGGCCTGATCTATATGGATATGGGCGAGAACCGGCTGGCCGACGAAAATTTCCAGCGCGCCCTGCGGCTGGATCCGAACAATCCGGATTTTGCCAACAATTATGGCTGGTTCCTATGCCAGAACGGCCGCGTCAAGGAATCGATTCCGCATTTCCAGACCGCCTTGAAGAGCCGTACTTACCAGTCGCCGGCCAAGGCGCTGACCAACGCCGGTGTCTGCAGTCTGAAATTGAACGATACGGCGGCGGCAGAGCGTTATCTGCTGCAGGCCTTCCAGTTTGATGCCAGCAATCCGCTGACCAACGCCAAGCTGGCGCAACTGGAATACGATCGCAACGATTATGAGCGGGCCCGGTTTTATATCGGACTCGTATTGAAAACAGATGTGCAGAATGCAGAAGCATTATGGACAGCAATCAAAGTGGAGCGCAAGTTGGGTGACACAGCTGCAGAAGCAAGTTTGGTGACGCAATTACGCCGTCGTTTTGCCGGCTCCCCGGAATTCGCAGCTTATCAGCGCGGAGCGTTCAATGAGTGAGCCGGAACAGTTGAGACCGACTGCTGTCGACGAAGTGCTTGATTTCGCCAATGCAGCTGAGCAGGCGCCGAGCACCGTCGGCCGGGCCACGCTCGGCAGCCAGCTGGCCGCCAAGCGCGAGCAGCTTGGCTGGGCGGTGGCGGAAGTCGCCAGCCATCTGAAGCTGGCGCCGCGCCAGATCGAAGCAATGGAAGCCGACAACTACGCCGCCTTGCCGACCATGGTGATGACGCGCGGCTTTATTCGTTCCTATGCCAAATTGCTGGACCTGGACGTGAGCGATGCCTTGGCCGCGATTTCGCCGGCAGCGGCAGCGCAGCCGGTGCGCGCGAGCACGCATGGCCAGCTGTCTACACCCTTTTCGGAATCCCGTTTCAGTTTGATGGGGCGCAATAAGTTTGCCTATAAATGGCTGGTCGTGCTGGCGGTGCTGTTGTTGCTGCTGGCCGTGGCGATACGGCTTGATGTGCTGCCGGTGCTGCAGAATACCTTGCAATCGCTGACCGAAAAATCTGCCAGGTCGGCGACTGCTGCCAGCGAAGAAGCTGCCGCTGCCGCATCCACTGGCACGGATACCCAGGCCGCCGACAAAGAAGCGAATGCAGCCTTGACGGCTGCGCCTGCCGCCGCTGCAGCCGATGGCGCAGCAGTGACCGGCGCCGGCGTCAATGCGGCGGTAACTGCCCCGGTTGCGGCCAATGCCGCGCCAGTGGCAGGCAAGTCCGCCGTCAACCCGGCAACGGCCGGCGGCGGTGAATTGAGCTTGAACTTCCGCCAGGATTCGTGGGTCGATGTCAAGCGCGCTGACAACACCGTGCTGATTTCGCGCCTGGTGAAGGCCGGCAGCACGGAAACGGTAGACATGTCGCAGCCGGTCAGCATCATCATCGGCAATATCGCCGGGGTTGACGCCACCTTGCGCGGCGCGCCGCTGGACCTGAAAGCCGGGTCCAAGACCAATGTCGCCAGACTGAACTTGAAATAAGCTTGAAAGAGAGACGTTCATGAATCTTCCGATCGGCTCAGGCCCCAGCGTACGACGTCTTAGCCGCGGCGCGGTGATCAGCTACGGCGAGCGCAAGATCGTGGTGGGCGGCGGCGCACCGGTAGTGGTGCAGTCGATGACCAATACCGATACCGCCGACGCTATCGGCACCGCGATCCAGGTCAAGGACCTGGCGCGCGCCGGTTCCGAACTGGTGCGGATTACTGTGAATAATCCGGAGGCGGCGGCGGCAGTGCCGGCGATCCGCGAGCAGTTGGACAAGATGGGCATCGATGTGCCGCTGGTGGGGGACTTCCATTACAACGGCCATACTTTGCTGAACGATTATCCTGAGTGCGCTCAGGCTTTGTCGAAATATCGCATCAACCCGGGCAATGTGGGCAAGGGCGCCAAGCGCGATACCCAGTTTGCCCAGATGATCGAAGCTGCCTGCAAGTACGACAAGCCGGTGCGTATCGGCGTCAACTGGGGCAGTCTAGATCAGGCGCTGCTGGCGCGCATCATGGACGAGAACGCGGCACGCAGCCAGCCATGGCCGGCGCAGGCGGTGATGTACGAAGCGCTGGTGACCTCGGCCATTGAAAATGCGCAGAGAGCGGAAGAGCTGGGCCTGGCCGCCGACCGGATTATCCTGTCATGCAAGGTGTCCGGCGTGCAGGACCTGATTGCGGTGTATCGGGAACTGGCACGCCGCTGCGACTATCCGCTGCACCTCGGATTGACCGAAGCTGGCATGGGCAGTAAAGGCATCGTCGCCTCGACTGCGGCCTTGTCGGTGCTGCTGCAGGAAGGCATAGGCGATACCATCCGCATTTCGCTGACGCCGGAACCGGGCGGCGACCGCACGCGCGAAGTGATCGTCGGCCAGGAAATCCTGCAGACCATGGGCTTGCGCAAGTTTGCGCCGATGGTGATTGCCTGTCCTGGTTGCGGTCGCACCACGTCGACTGTGTTCCAAGACCTGGCCGACAAGATCCAGACCTATCTGCGCGATCAGATGCCAGTCTGGAAAAAAGCCTATCCGGGTGTGGAAGGCATGAATGTGGCTGTCATGGGTTGTATCGTGAATGGCCCTGGCGAATCCAAGCATGCGAATATCGGCATCAGCTTGCCGGGCACCGGCGAATCGCCTGCGGCGCCGGTATTCATCGATGGCGAGAAGAAGCTGACGCTGCGTGGCGAGCGGATTGCCGAAGAATTCCAGGCAGTCGTGCTGGATTATGTGAAGAGCCATTACGGCCAGCCGGCCGCCTGAGCAACATAAGAACAATGACGAAAAACTGATCAATGTGATTGATCACTACAAGTGAATTGAAAAAGAATGTCAGAAAATAAGAAAGCCGAAAAAATCGTCGGCGTAAAAGGAATGAACGATATCCTGCCGGCCGATGCGGCCTTGTGGGAATTGTTTGAAAACACGGTTGAATCGGTGCTGAAGAGCTACGGCTTCCAGAAGATACGCACGCCTATCGTCGAGCCGACTGCCTTGTTTGCGCGCGGCCTCGGTGCGGTCACCGATATCGTTGAAAAGGAAATGTACTCCTTCACCGATTCGATGAACGGCGACAACCTGACCCTGCGTCCGGAAAGCACCGCCGGCGTGGTGCGCGCGGCGATCGAACATAACCTGACCTATGACGGTCCTAAGCGGCTCTGGTATAACGGCCCGATGTTCCGCCACGAGCGGCCGCAGCGCGGACGCTATCGCCAGTTCCACCAGGTCGGCGCCGAAGCGCTGGGCTTTACCGGCCCGGATATCGATGCCGAGCTGATCATGATGTGCCAACGGCTCTGGGACGACCTCGGCCTGCAGGATGTCAAGCTGCAGCTGAACTCGATCGGCGACGCGGAAGAGCGTAATCGCCACCGCGCTGACCTGATCGCTTACTTTGAGCAGCATCAGGAACTGCTGGACGCCGATGCACAGCGCCGTTTGCATACCAATCCGCTGCGTATCCTGGACACCAAGAATCCGGCGATGCAGGAAATGGTTAACGCTGCGCCGCAGCTGTTGTCCTACCTGGGCGCGGAATCGCTGGCGCACTTCGAAGGCGTGCAAAAGATCCTGAACCACAACAATATTCCGTTCACCATCAATCCACGCCTGGTGCGCGGCATGGACTACTACAACCGCACCGTGTTCGAGTGGGTCACCGACCAGCTCGGTTCGCAAGGCACGGTCTGTGGTGGCGGCCGCTACGATCCGCTGGTGGAAATGTTCGGCGGCAAGCCGACTCCGGCCTGCGGTTTTGCCATGGGCGTGGAGCGCTTGCTGGAGCTGATGCGCGCCAATGGCGAACAGGCGCAACGTAATGAATGCGACGTCTATCTGGTGCACCAGGGCGAGGCGGCGCAGCTGCAATCGTTCGTGCTGGCAGAGCGTTTGCGCAATGCCGGGCTGGATGTTGTGCTA
The DNA here is from genome assembly GCF_001584185.1 of Collimonas pratensis. Taxonomy (GTDB): domain Bacteria; phylum Pseudomonadota; class Gammaproteobacteria; order Burkholderiales; family Burkholderiaceae_D; genus Collimonas; species Collimonas pratensis. The sequence continues at coordinate 2,512,743 of NZ_CP013234.1, forward strand.
CATTGCGCTTCGTCCAATGCCGGCGGCAGTTTCAAGTCACAGATGAAGCGGGCCGATGCCAGCGGTGCGGCATACGCCATCATCATCGGTGACGATGAAGTCGCCAACCATACCGCGACTGTCAAGACCTTGCGTGCCGACAGTGGCGCAGGGCATGATCATGCGGCCGATGGCGAAAAAGCGAGCGGCGGCAATCAAAGTGTCGTACCTTTCGATGCGGTAAGCGATTATCTGGTTGATCAGATCGTCGGAGCAGGTGACGACCATGGTCACGACCATGGCGATCACGTTCATTATCATCACTAAAATCAACAACTAAAAAACATATGGCATTCGATCTCGACGAACAGGAACAACTGGCAACGCTCAAGAATTGGTGGGAAAAGTACGGCAATCTGACCACCTGGGTGCTGATTATCGCGCTGGCGGCGTATGCCGGCTGGTCCGGCTGGAATTACTATCAGCGCAGTCAAGCCTTGCAGGCTTCGCAGCTCTACGACGAGCAGCAAAAAGCCGTGACGGCGAAAGACAACGCCAAGGTGCAGCGCGCCGCGGCCGATATCCAGCAGAAGTTCGGCAGCACCGCCTATGCCGGCATGGCCGCCATGGCGGCCGCCAAGACGGCGTTCGACGCCAACGATCTGAACGCCGCCAAGGATCAGCTGCAATGGGTGGTCGACCACGGCCACGATGCCGATTACAAAGCCTTGGCCCGCATCCGCCTGGCCGGCATCTTGCTGGACCAGAAGGCTTATGACGACGGCTTGAAAGTGCTGGCCGCCGACTTGCCTGCGCCTTTCGCCAGCGCTGCCGCTGACCGCAAGGGCGACATCCTGGTCGCGCAGAACAAGCTGGACGAAGCGCGCGCCGCTTACCAGCTGGCCTTGGACAAGATGGATAGCAAGAATCCCGGCAAGCAATTGATTCAATTGAAACTGGATGCGATTGGCGGAGCTCCAGCCAAAGCTGCAGCCTGATAATTCGAAAAAGGAAGAATATGCGTGTTATGACTATGCGAGCGGTTGCCTGTGCCGGCGCTCTGCTGATATTGGGCGGTTGTTCATTGTTCAGCGGCAAGGCGCCAAGTAATCCGCCGGCCCCTCTGGTCGAGTTTACGCAAAGCCTGAAAGTGCATCCAGCCTGGACGCAATCGATAGGCAGCGCTTCCATCTTTACTTTCTCGCCGGCGGTTGGCGGCGACAGCGTGTACGCAGCGGCGACTGACGGCACTATCGCCCGCGTCAACGCCACTACCGGCGCGCTGGCCTGGAAGATCAACGCCGGCAGCAAGCTGACCGGCGGCGTCGGCACCGACGGCACCACCGTCGCCGTGGCCGGCGACAAGGGCATGCTGCTGGCGTTCGATACTGCAGGCAAGAAACGCTGGCAGGCACAAGCCAGCAGCGAAATCCTGTCGGCGCCGGCGGTTGGCCAGGGACTGGTGATCGTCCGCAGCCAGGATAACCGTATCGCCGCATACGATGCCGAAACCGGCGAACGCCGCTGGGTCGTGTTGCGCACCTTGCCGCCGCTGACCTTACGCTCGGCGCCTGGCATCCTGGTTGTTCCACAGGCAACATTCCTGTCCTTGCCGGGCGGCCGCCTGGCAGCCTTGAACCTGACCAATGGCGGTCCATGGTGGGAAATGGCGATTGGCGATCCGCGCGGCACTACCGAGCTGGAGCGGGTAGCAGATGCTGCCGGCATGCCGGTGATCGTCGGCCGCGAAGTCTGCGCCGTCGCCTATCAGGGCCGAGTCGGTTGTTTTGATGCCGGCAGCGGTACAGCGCACTGGGTCAAGCCGTTTTCCAGCGATGTCGGCGTCGGCAGCGACGGCCACAATATCTATGCCGCTGACGAGCGTGGTGCAATCTCGGCCTTCACTTTGGACAGCGGTACGGTAGTATGGCAGAACAAGCAGTTGGCCAATCGTGTCCTGACTACTCCGGTAGTATTGGGCAATACAGTGGTTGTCGGCGACTATGAAGGGTATATTCACTTCTTGTCGCGTGAAGACGGCGCACTGAAAGCACGGATCCGTGCAGATAGCAGCGCAGTACTGCCGAACCCGGTGGTAGCTGGCTCTAATGTGATTTTTCAAACCAAAGCAGGAACATTGATCGCTATTGCGACAGAGTAAGATTTTAATGAAGCCAGTAATAGCACTTGTAGGACGTCCCAATGTCGGCAAATCGACGTTATTTAATCGCCTGACGCGTTCCCGTGACGCGTTGGTCGCCGATTTGCCCGGCCTGACTCGCGATCGCCATTATGGCGAAGGGCGGGTCGGCGAGCGGCCATTCCTGGTGATTGATACTGGCGGTTTCGAGCCGGTGGCCAAAGAAGGCATCATGCACGAAATGGCCAAGCAGACCAAGCAGGCCGTGGCGGAAGCCGATGTCGTGATTTTTATCGTCGACGGCCGCCAGGGCCTGACACCGCACGACAAGACCATCACCGACTTCCTGCGCAAGTCGGGCCGCTCGGTGATGCTGGTGGTGAATAAGTCGGAAGGCATGAAGTACACTTCGGTCACCGCCGAATTCTACGAACTCGGCATGGGCGATCCTTACGTGATCTCGGCCGCGCACGGCGATGGCGTCACCGACCTGGTGGAAGAATCGCTCGACCTGGCGTTCGCCCAGCGTCCGCCGGAAGTGGAAGAGCCGGAAGGCAAGGAAGACCGCGGCATCAAGATCGCCATCGTCGGCCGGCCGAATGTCGGCAAATCGACCCTGGTCAACACTTTGCTAGGCGAAGAGCGCGTGATTGCGTTCGACATGCCTGGCACCACCCGCGATTCGATCGAGATCCCTTTCGAGCGCGACGGCAAGAAATACACCTTGATCGACACCGCCGGTATCCGGCGCCGCGGCAAGGTGTTTGAGGCCATCGAGAAGTTTTCGGTGGTCAAGACCTTGCAATCGATTTCGGAAGCCAATGTGGTCCTGCTGCTGCTGGATGCCCAGCAGGATATCTCCGAGCAGGACGCGCACATCGCCGGCTTCGTGCTGGAAACCGGCCGCGCGCTGGTGGTTGGCGTCAACAAGTGGGATGGCCTGACCAGCGACCGTCGCGATGAAATCAAGATGGACATGGACCGCAAGTTGAATTTCCTGTCGTTTGCGAAATTTCACTTCATTTCTGCATTGAAGTCGACCGGCATTACGCCGTTGATGAAATCCATCGATTCCGCCTACGCGGCAGCGATGTCCAACCTGACCACGCCAAAACTGACGCGTGCCCTGATCGAGGCGGTAGAGCATCAGCAACCGCGGCGTAAGGGTTCGATCCGTCCGAAGCTGCGCTATGCCCACCAGGGCGGCATGAATCCGCCTATCGTCGTCATCCACGGCAATGCCTTGGAGTCGATCGAAGATAACTATAAGCGTTATCTGGAAAAACATTTCCGCGAAACTTTTTCGCTGGTTGGGACTCCATTACGTATCGAATTCAGATCTAGCCGAAATCCATACGCGCGCCAGGAAAAATAATCTTTTAAAAATACTTTTTTCTAAGCAGTAAATCTGAAAATCGTTTACATTCGTAAAACACCCACCGAGTCATTCACTTAGAATCATATTGGTTCTAACATGCATTTTGCATTTGACTTCTAATCACAACAACACAGTGGAGTAGCCATGAGTAATAAAGGGCAATTGTTACAAGACCCGTTTTTGAACGCCTTGCGTAAAGAGCATGTTCCGGTTTCTATCTATCTGGTCAACGGCATCAAGCTGCAGGGCCATATCGAATCCTTCGACCAATACGTCGTTTTACTGCGTAATACCGTTACCCAAATGGTATACAAGCACGCCATCTCAACCGTCGTTCCTGCACGCGCTGTCAATCTGAATCTTGAATCTGAAGCAGAATAACCATTTGCCGGCCGCTTTGTCACAGAGCGGGGCGGCTACTCGATTGTTCCTATGCGCGCAGCGCTAGTCGGAGTGGACTTCGGCAAAGGCGACTTTGCCGCGAGTCTTGAAGAGCTCTCCTTGCTGGCCAAGTCTGCCGGCGCGCAGCCGTTTGTCACCATCACCGGCAAGCGCAGCAGCCCGGACGCCGCCTTGTTTGTCGGTTCCGGCAAGGCACAGGAAATCGCCGACGCCGTGTTTGATGACGAACTTGAAATCGTCATTTTCAATCATGCCCTGTCGCCCGCGCAGCAGCGCAATCTTGAGCGCGTACTCAAAGTAAGAGTCCTGGACCGGACCAGTCTGATCCTCGATATCTTTGCCCAAAGAGCCAAAAGCCATGAAGGTAAAGTGCAGGTTGAGCTTGCGCAACTGCAGCATCTGGCGACGCGCCTGATCCGCGGCTGGACTCACTTGGAACGGCAAAAGGGCGGTATCGGCCTGCGCGGTCCCGGTGAAACGCAGCTCGAGACCGACCGCCGCCTGCTGGGCGACCGGGTCAAGGCCTTGCGCGCACGGCTGGACAAGCTGCACAAGCAGCATGCAACGCAAAGGCGAGCACGCGGCCGCAGCGCGACGGTATCGATTTCTCTAGTGGGCTACACCAACGCCGGCAAGTCGACTTTGTTCAATGCGCTGGCCAAGGCCGGCGTGTATGCAGCGGATCAACTGTTTGCAACGCTGGACACCACGTCCCGGCGGGTGTATCTGGGCGAGGCGGGCAGTGTGGTGATTTCCGATACGGTCGGCTTCATTCGTGAACTGCCGCATCAGCTGGTGGCGGCATTCCGCGCTACCCTGGAGGAAACCATCCATGCCGATCTGCTGCTGCATGTGGTCGATGCGGCAAGTCCGGCGCGCATGGAGCAGATCGAGCAAGTTAACCTGGTGTTGAAGGAAATCGGCGCCGATCATATTCCGCAGATTCTGGTGTGGAACAAGATTGATGCAGCGGAACTGGCGCCTTCGATCGAGCGTGATGAGTATGATAAAATTCAGCGAGTTTTTATCAGCGCGCAAAAGGGCATAGGACTGGATTTGTTACGCCAGGCCATTACAGAATTTGTTGTCCAGGCACCAACAGCAACGGCCTATCCGGCGCCGGCTGCGGATCTTGAGAATAACCACATTAAACAAGTGTGAAGCAGTTTTAAACAAATTCTTACAAGTTCTTATAGGGCAACGGTAACAGGCCACTGTAAGCGAGCAATGTTGACCAAGCGCCTCTCACGAGCATTCCAACCTATTTGTTTTATTTACTTAAAGATAACGATCGAATGCTTGGTACCCTATTCAAAAAACTTGGTGTGAAATTTTCGCTGAACGACCCGCAATGGGGCCGGAATTCGCAAAATGACAACAAGCAAAACAACGACGGCAAGAAGCCAAACAATGGCGGCCCGCCGGACCTGGACAAGCTGTGGCAGGACTTTAACCAGCGCCTGACGCGCCTGCTTGGCAACAAGAGCGGCGGTGGCGGCGATTCCAGCGGCGGCGGCTTCAATCCAGGCATGAAGGGCGCCGGCGTCGGCGTCGGTGCGATTGCCGTGGTAGTGGTCCTGCTGTGGCTGGCCAGCGGTTTCTTTACCGTGCAGGAAGGCCAGACCGGCGTTGTGATGACATTCGGTAAATACAGCCATTCGACCACGCCGGGCTTCAACTGGCGCTGGCCTTACCCTATCCAGAGCCACGAAATCGTCAACGTTTCCCAGGTGCGCACGGTGGAAGTGGGCTATCGCGCCAGCGCCAAGAACAAGCAGCCGAAAGAAGCCCTGATGCTGACCGATGATGAAAACATCATCGACATCCAGTTTGCCGTGCAGTACACGCTGAAAAGCGCTTCCGACTGGGTTTTCAACGTGCGCGATCCGGAAGAGACCGTACGCCAGGTAGCGGAAACCGCGATCCGCGAAGTCGTCGGCAAGAGCAAGATGGATTTTGTGCTGTACGAAGGCCGCGAGAAAGTCGCGCTGGACACCAGCCAGCTGATGCAGCAGATCCTGGACCGCTATAAGGTCGGCGTGCAGATCACCAATGTCACCATGCAAGGCGTACAGCCGCCGGAGCAGGTGCAGGCGGCGTTCGACGATGCAGTCAAAGCCAGCCAGGACCGTGAGCGTCAAAAGAATGAAGGCCAGGCCTACGCCAACGACGTGATTCCGAAAGCACGCGGTGCAGCATCGCGTTTGTTGCAGGAAGCCGAAGCCTACAGCGCACGGGTGACTGCCAATGCGGAAGGCGATGCTTCACGCTTCAAGCAGGTTCTGACGGAATACCAGAAAGCACCGGCAGTGACACGCGACCGGATGTACCTGGACACCATGCAACAGATTTTTGCGAATACGACAAAAGTAATGGTTGATGCTAAAAGCGGGAGTAATTTATTGTATTTGCCATTGGATAAACTGATTTCGCAGTCAGTGTCTGGCGCCGCACCGGCCGCCAGCGCAGCCAGCAGCACCGGCACGATTCCGTCGACAGTGATGAAGGACGGCGCCAGCACGGTAGAGCAGCGGCCGCAGCCGGATGATCGCTCGCGCGATAGCCGCGACTCCCGCGATCGGGAGGGCCGATAATGAATCGCCTTATCTCATTGCTGGTATGTATCTTCCTGGCGCTTTGGCTGATGTTTTCGACCATCTTTATCGTCGACCAGCGCCAGTACGCGATCCTGTTTGCCTTCGGCGAAGTCAAGCAGGTGATCAACGAGCCTGGCTTGCATTTCAAGTTGCCGCCGCCGTTCCAGAACGTGTTGTTCCTGGATAAGCGCATCCTGACCATCGATCCGCCGGATACCGACCGTTTCATCACGGCCGAGAAGATGAACATCCTGATCGACGCCTTTGTAAAATGGCGAATTACCGATCCGAAACTGTACTTCGTCAGTTTCGGCGGCGATGAAAAGCGCGCGCAGGACCGTATGTCGCAAATCGTCAAGGCAGCCCTGAACGATGAAATCACCAAGCGCACCGTGCGCGAAGTGATTTCCGGCCAGCGCGGCAAGGTCATGGATTCGATCCGCAGCAAGGTGGCGGAAGAAGCCAAGCAGATCGGCGTCGATATCATCGATGTGCGCCTCAAGCGCGTGGACTATGTCGACCAGATCAATGCGTCGGTGTATGACCGCATGAAGTCTGAGCGTTTGCGGGTCGCCAATGAATTGCGTTCCACCGGTTCTGCCGATTCGGAAAAGATTCGCGCCGATGCCGACAAGCAGCGTACGGTGATTCTGGCGGAAGCTTATCGCGATGCTGAAAAGATGCGCGGCGAGGGCGACGCCAAGGCTTCGCAGATCTATGCCCAGGCATTTGGCCAGAATCCGGAGTTCTACAAGTTCTACCGCAGCCTTGAAGCGTATCGCGCCAGCTTCAAGACCCGCCAGGACTTGATGGTGATTGATCCGAATTCGGAATTCTTTAAATATTTCCGCAGTCCGGCCGGTGGTGGAGCAGCAGCGCCAGCCAAAAAGTAAGCCAGCCACTGTCGGAATAAGGGCCCGTTAGGGAATAAGTTGGGCTTTTGGGCGGGCAACGCAGCAGCGCACCAGCTACAGCCCCCCAAAAGCCCAACTTATTTCCTGGCGGGGCCTAAGTAATCTGGGAATGGCGCCCTCGCTTGAGGCGCCATTCCTTATTTTCGCCGGCAAAATACTTGTAACGTTGTTGCAAGGAACCAGGCCCATTAAAGTTAATGATGATGTTTTGCTGGCAAGCGGATTGCGCCTGTCAGTAAAAAATAACCTTCCTGAGATTCATTTTTCCTATGCCGAATTGGCTTCTCCCTGAAAATATCGCCGACGTCCTGCCGTCCGAGGCGCGCAAGATAGAAGACCTGCGCCGTCTGATCCTGGACAATTTCCGCCTGTACGGCTACGAGCTGGTCATGCCGCCGATGCTGGAGTACCTGGAATCGCTGCTGGCCGGCGCCGGCCAGGACACCGACCTGCGGACTTTCAAGCTGGTCGACCAGTTGTCCGGCCGCACCCTCGGCATCCGCGCCGACATGACCACCCAGGTAGCGCGTATCGATGCGCATCTACTGAACCGCGAGTCGGTGACCCGCCTGTGCTATGTCGGCAGCGTCCTGCATACCCGTCAGATCGGCTTGCACGCCACACGCGAGCCCTTGCAGATCGGGGCGGAAATCTACGGCCACCTCGGCCTTGAAGCCGATGCCGAGATCCAGGAACTGGCGCTGGCGACCCTGGCCTTGGCCGGGATTACCCAAGTACGCCTGGATTTGTGCCATGTCGGCATCCTGCGCACCATCATCGGCGGCGATCGCGCCGCAAAAGTGGATGAAAGTGCACTGGTCGGGTTGCTGGAAGCCAAGGATTTGCCAGGTTTGCGTACCATCAGCGTCGATTACAAGCCGGAAACGCGGGCCGCGCTGTTGGCGCTGCCAGGTTTATACGGCGACGCCGGCGTGCTGCAGCAGGCGCGGCAGGTACTGCCGGCCTTGCCGGCCATCGCCAAAGCGCTTGACGAACTGGAAACCCTGGCGGAAGCTGCCGGGAAAGATTGCGTCACCGTCGATTTAGCCGATTTACGCGGGTATCATTACGAAAGTGGTTTGATTTTCGCCGCCTACGTCCCTGGTTTGCCGAACGCAATACTGCGCGGCGGCCGCTACGACGTCGGTGCGGCATTCGGCCGTTCGCGGCCGGCGACCGGCTTCTCGATGGATTTGCGAGAGCTGGCAAGACTGATTCCGGTAGCAATCCGCAAGCGTGCGATTCATGCGCCTTGGGGAGTTGAAGCAGGTTTGAAGGAAAAGATCGTTGAATTGCGCAAGGCTGGGGAAGTTGTGATCCAGAGTCTGCCCGGCCATGAAAACGATCAAGACGAGTTCGATTGCGACCGTGCGGTTGTACTCGAAAATGGAAACTGGATTATCAAAAATTTGGACTAAGTGATGTTACAGAAAAGCACCGCAAAAAACGTCGTTGTGATTGGCACCCAATGGGGCGACGAAGGAAAAGGCAAGATCGTTGACTGGCTGACCGACCACGCACAAGCAGTTGTGCGTTTTCAGGGTGGCCATAACGCTGGCCATACATTGGTCATCGGCGGTCACAAGACGGCGTTGCAGCTGATCCCGTCCGGCATCATGCGCCCGGGCGTCGCCTGCTATATCGGCAACGGCGTCGTGCTGTCGGTGCCTGACCTGCTGCGCGAGATCGACAAACTGCAGGCGGCCGGCGTCGAAGTGGCGTCACGCCTGAAGATCTCCGAAGCTTGCCCGATCATCCTGCCTTACCACACCGCACTCGATGCGGCACGCGAAGCGGCGCGTGGCGATGCGAAGATCGGCACCACCGGCAAGGGCATCGGCCCGGCCTATGAAGATAAGGTGGCTCGTCGCGCAATCCGCGTGGCTGACCTGCTCAACGAGAAGCGTTTTGCAGAAAAGCTGAAAGCCAATCTGGAATACCATAATTTCGTCCTCACCAATTACCTGAAGGCGCCGGCTGTCGATTATCAAAAGACGCTGGACGATGCCCTGGCGACAGTGGAGCGTCTGAGGCCGATGGTGGCTGACGTATCGAGCGACCTGTATGCAGCCCACAACGGCGGCGCCAGCCTGCTGTTCGAAGGTGCGCAAGGCAGCCTGCTGGACGTCGACCACGGCACTTACCCGTTCGTCACCTCGAGCAACTGCGTGGCCGGCAATGCCGCTGCCGGCAGCGGCGTCGGTCCGAACATGCTGCACTACATCCTGGGCATCACCAAGGCTTACACCACACGCGTCGGCTCCGGTCCGTTCCCGTCCGAACTGCCGACCGACCAGGGTGTAGGCAAACATCTGGCCAGCGTCGGCCACGAATTCGGCACGGTGACTGGCCGCGCCCGCCGCTGCGGCTGGTTCGATGCCGCCTTGCTCAAGCGCTCGGTACAGATCAACGGTGTTTCCGGCATGTGCCTGACCAAGCTGGACGTGCTGGATGGCCTGGAAACCCTGAAGCTGTGTACCGGCTACACGCTCAACGGCAAGATCGTGGATATCTTCCCGGTCGGCGCTGAAGAAGCGGCGCTGTGCCAGCCTATCTATGAAGAAATGCCGGGCTGGAGTGAATCCACGGTCGGCGCCAAATCGCTGGATGCCTTGCCGGCCACAGCCCGTGCCTACATCAAACGTATCGAAGAATTGGTAGGCGTGCCTATCGATATGGTGTCGACCGGTCCCGACCGTGAGGAAACCATCGTTCTGCGCCACCCATTTAAATAAAAACAATATGAATAAATCTGATGACAAGCACCTGTGGGTGTCGTGGGATGAATATCATCGCATCATTGAAAAACTGGTCCTGAACGTCCATGCTTCCGGCTGGCAGTTCGACCAAGTGCTGTGCCTGGCACGCGGCGGCCTGCGTCCGGGCGACGTCTTCTCGCGTATTTTTGACGTGCCGCTGGCGATCCTGTCGACCAGTTCGTACCGCGAAGATGCCGGCACGGTGCGCAGCGAGCTGGATATCGGCAAGCACATCACCATGAGCCGGGCGCCCTGGCGGGCCGCGTGCTGGTGGTGGACGACCTGGTCGATTCCGGCGTCACGCTGGACAAGGTCTTGCATCACCTGAAGGAAAATTACGCGCCGGTGACTGAGGCCAAGTCGGCGGTGATCTGGTGGAAAGCCTGTTCTTCGCTGAAACCGGATTACTACGTCGATTACCTGCCGACCAATCCGTGGATACACCAGCCGTTCGAAGAATACGACAGCTTGCGTCCGCATCAATTGGAAGCATGGAGTAGAAAGGGCGTATCGAGGTAATCGAACGCACTGAACAAGAAGCCCCGTTGCTGTTACAACGGGGCTTTTTACGTCTATGCCGATGGTTCCAGGCTGACCCAGCTGGCATCCTGCGCATGGCTGCGCAGCACGGCTTCAATGAATTGCATGCCTTGCACGCCATCCTTGACGGTGGTCAGGAAGCGGCTGTGATCAGGGATGGCGCGGCCGTCGTTCAGCGCTGCGATCTGCTGGGCGGCATCGACATAGAGCTGGGCAAACGCTTCCAGGTAACCTTCCGGATGGCCGGCCGGCACCCGGGTAGCGTGCGCCGCAGCCTGGCCCCGCGCACGGCCGCGCGTGAGGCATTGCGCCTGGCCGCCTTGCGGCGTGAACCATAGCTGGTTCGGATTTTCCTGGTCGAACGCCAGGCTGGCCTTGCTACCGTACAGGCGCAGCCGCAGCGCATTCTCGCAGCCGGTGGCGACCTGGCTGGCCCACAGCGTGCCGCGCGCGCCGTTGGCGTAGCGCAGCATTACTTGTACATGGTCGTCGAGCAGGCGTCCCGGCACAAAGGTATGCAGCTCAGCCAGCAGTTGGGTCGGCGTCACGCCGCTAACGTATTGCGCCAGCTGGTAGGCATGGCTGCCGACATCGCCCAGGGTTCCTGCCGACCCGTTGCGCGCCGGATCGGAGCGCCAGCCGAGCGCCGCCGGATCTTGCGTGCCATCTGCAGCAGCAGCGGCGGCAGCGGGTATTTCATCGGCCAGCCAGTCCTGGGAATACTCCACCTGAAGCAAGCGCAATTCGCCTAGCGCGCCCGATGCAACCAGTTCCTTGGCATGGCGCACCATCGGGTAGCCGGTATATGTATGGGTGAGGGCGAACACCAGATTCTTACGTTGCGCCAGGGCTGCCAGCGCTTTCGCTTCTTGCAGCGAGACGGCGAGCGGCTTGTCGCAGATGACATGGATGCCGGCTTCCAGGAACGCGGTGGCGACCGGCGCATGCAGGTAGTTGGGGGTGACGATCGCCACCACGTCGATGCCATCCGAGCGGGCGGCTTCGCGCAACGCCATCTCGCGATAGTCGGAATAACTGCGGCTACGATCCAGGCGTATCGCGGCGGCGCTGGACGCCGCTCGCAGCGGGTTGCCGGACAGCGCGCCCGCCACCAGTTCATAGTGGTCGTCAAGCCGCGCCGCCATGCGGTGTACAGCGCCGATGAAAGCGCCGTCGCCGCCACCCACCATGCCCAGCCGCAAGCGCCGTGACAGCCTGCTTTCCTGCTTGCCGTGATTGATGCCCATGTCTAGTCCAATCCTAATATTTGCGCAATCTGCGCCGTTTGCACCTGGCCGCCGGCAAAATCGTCGAAGGCGCGTTCGCTGACGCGGATGATATGGCGGCGGATGAATTCTGCACCCTCGGCGGCGCCGTCTTCCGGATGTTTGAGTGCGCATTCCCATTCCAGCACGGCCCAGCCGGGAAAATCGTATTGCGCCATCTTGGAAAAGATGGCTTTGAAATCGATCTGGCCGTCGCCCAGCGAGCGGAAGCGTCCGGCGCGTTCCCGCCAGTCGGAAAATCCGCCGTAGACGCCTTGCCGGCCGGTGGGGCGGAACTCGGCATCCTTGACGTGGAAGGCTTTGATGCGCCGGTGGTAGATGTCGATGAACGCCAGGTAGTCCAGTTGCTGCAGCAGGAAATGGCTGGGATCGTACAAGATGTTCGCGCGCGGATGGTGATCGACCGCTTCCAGGAAGTGCTCGAAAGTGACGCCGTCATGCAGGTCTTCGCCGGGATGCAGCTCATAACAAAGATCGACGCCGGCGTCGTCAAAAGCGTCGAGCACTGGGCGCCAGCGCCGCGCCAGTTCGGCGAACGCGGTTTCCACCAGTCCGGCCGGACGCTGTGGCCAGGGATACAGGTAGGGCCAGGCCAGCGCGCCGGAAAAGGTGACGTGCGCGCGCAGGCCGAGCCGGCGCGAGGCGATGGCTGCGCAATGCAACTGGTTTTCGGCCCAGGCGGTGCGCGCCGGCGCATTGCCACGCAGCGCCGGCGGCGCAAAGCCATCGAACAGCACATCGTAGGCCGGATGCACCGCCAGCAGCTGGCCCTGCAGATGGGTCGACAGTTCGCTGACCTGCAAACCGTGGCCGGCCAGCATGCCGGCGATGTCGTCGCAATAGGTTTGGCTTTGCGCCGCCAGTTCGAGGTCGAACAGGCGTACGTCGGTGGGTAACTGCAGCGCCTTGTAGCCCAGCGCCGAAGCCCACCGGGCCAGGTTTTCCAGGGTGTCGAACGGCGCCTTGTCGCCCATGTACTGGGCCAGAAACAGGGCCGGACCTAGTATCGTTTTCACGGTGTAGTCCTTTCGTGCAAAGCATGCAGAACCGCGCCGCCGAAGCAGCGCGGTCCCGCATTAGAACGGCGAATCGGGGAAATAGAACTGTTTGGCGTTCTGGTTGGTGATCAGCACTGACGGGATGATGGTGGTCGCCGGCAGTTTCTCACCCTTGAGGCGGGCTTCGGCAGTCATCTTGATGGCGTCGTAGATGAATTTCGGCGAATACGATACGTCGGCCTTGATCATCTTGTCGCCGTCAATGATCTTCTTGACGGCTCCCTTGGCGCCGGCGCCACCGAAAATCTCCTTGATGTCGCTGCGTTTGGCCTGGTCGATGGCTTTCTGCACGCCGACCGCCATGTCGTCATCCGCCGCCCAGACCGCGTCGATCTGACGGAAGCGGGTCAGGTAGTCCTGCATCACCTTGAAGGCGTCGTCGCGGTTCCAGTTGCCGTATTTGGCATCGAGGATCTTGATGTCCGGATGTCCTTTCATGACTGCGCTGAAAGCATCGAATCGTTCGTTGTCGAGGGTGGTCGGGATGCCGCGCAACACCACGATGTTGCCCTTGCCGTTGAGCTGCTTGGCCAGGTACTCGGCCGGCAGCTTGCCGAAGGCGGTATTGTCGCCGGCGACATAGGCGTCCTGGGCGGCGGTATTGGTCAGCCCGCGGTCAACCACCGTGACGTACACGCCCTTGCTCTTGACCTGCGCCACCGGCTGGGTAAGCGCGGCCGATTCCAGCGGGAAGATCACCAGGGCGTTGATCTTGTTGACGGTCAGCATGTCTTGCAGCTGGTTGGCTTGCTCCGATGCCGCGGCCGAAGTCTTGACGATGATTTTCAGGTCGGGATGCGCTTTTTCCAGTTCTTTCTTGGCTTCATTGGCCCACCACACGATGCCAGAGGTGAAACTGTGAGTAGCAGTCGGAATGGCGACGCCGAGCGTGACCTTGTCGGCGGCGTGGGCGGGCAGGGCGGTGCTGTAGGCAAATGCGGCCAGGGCGGCAGCCGGCAACAAGCCGCGGCTGAACATACGATGGATCGAGTGCATGGTATCTCCTCCAGTTGATGGTGCCGCTATCGGCATCCGGTGTTGAAACTACAGACGACATTGCGCTACCGACAGGAACCTTTAATGCCGGCCGCGCTGGAAATAAGCTACTGCGATGATGACGACGCCCTGTACTGCCGCATTCAGGTAGACGCTGATGATGCTGGTCAGGTTAAGGATGTTGCTGATCACGGACAGCAGGATCGCACCTACCACGGTGCCGACGATGCGGCCGGAGCCGCCCTTGAGCGCGGTGCCGCCAACCACCACCGCGGCAATCGCTTCCAGTTCCCACAGCAGGCCGGTGGTCGGCGAGGCTGAGCCGAGGCGCGGCACGTACAGCACGGTGGCAATGCCGACGCATACGCCGAGCAGCATGTAGGTGCAGGTCTTGACGAAATCGACCCGGATGGCGGCGTAACGGGCCACCTGTTCGTTCGAGCCGATTGCTTGCACGTGGCGGCCGAACGCGGTACGGTTCAGGATCAGCGCACCGCCCAAAGCCACCGCCAGGAATACCCAGATCGGGATGGGGATGCCCAGCAGGCTGGTGTAGTAGACCGGGCTATACAGGTCGGACAGCTGGTTGTCCAGCGTCAGCGCGCCGCCGTCCGCCAGATAGGTCAGCACCGAGCGGAAGATGCCCAGCGTGCCCAGTGTGACGATGAATGCTTCGATCTTGCCTTTGGTGATCAGCAAGCCGTGCAGGCAGCCGAAAGCCAGGCCCAGCAGCAGCGCCATCGCGATGCCGATGAGCAGGATGGTCAGCGGCCCGAGGGTGCCTGCGCTCATCAGCATGTTCATGAAATAAATCATGCTGCCGGCAATCAGCGCAGCCATGGAGCCGACCGAGAGGTCGATGCCGCCTGAAATGATGACAAACGTCATGCCGACCGCAATGATGCCGATGAATGCGGTGCGGGTCAGCACGTTCATCAGGTTGTCGACGGTAGCGAAATCGCCGTTGAGCAAGGTGCCGGCGATGCACAGGCCGATCAGTCCGAGCACCGGGCCCAGACCCTTCAGATGATTGAGATATTGTAAAAACCGGGCGGATGCGCGGGAGTCAACGGGTGCCGGTAGCATGGGAAATCAACTCCTCTTCAGTCAGCTGGTCGCTGGCCAGCGTTGTTTGCAGAACGCCGGCACGCATGACGGCGACGCGATGGCACAGGCCGATCAGTTCAATCAGCTCGGATGAAATGACAATTACCGCCCGGCCTTCTGCAGCCAGGCGCTGGATCAGGAAATAGATGTCGCGCTTGGCGCCGACGTCGACGCCGCGGGTCGGCTCGTCCAGGATGACGACGCGCGGGTCGGCGTGCAGGTATTTGGCCAGCGCCAGCTTTTGCTGGTTGCCGCCGGACAGCATGCGCGCCTTCATTTGCTCGTTCGCCTGCGGATTGCCGGTGCGGATGTTGAAGTCTTGGATGGCGCGGGCGAGCGCCTGCTTTTCTGCCTGCAGGTCGAGCAGGGGGTGGCTATAACGCTCCAGCGTCATCAGAGTCAGGTTTTCGCGCAAGCCGAGATCGACGTGCAAGCCTTTGCCCTTACGGTCTTCACTCAGGTAAGTCAGGCCATGCTGCATGGCTTGCCGCGGGCTGCGCAGGTCCAGTTGCATGCCGCCGATGGCAATGCGGCCGCCGCTGCGCGGACGCAGGCCGATCAGCGCTTCCATGGCTTCGGTGCGGCCGGCGCCGACCAGTCCGGCAAATCCCAGGATTTCACCGGCGCGCACTTCAAAACCGAGGTCAGGGATCCAGCCTGGTACCGCCAGGTGTTCCACCTTGAGCAGCACCGGCGCATCCGCCGCAGGCATCAACTTGGGCGGAAACATGTCCGACACATCGCGTCCCACCATCAGGTTCGCCATTTGGTGCCGATCCAGGCTGGCGGTCGGTTCGCGGGTGATGAAACGGCCGTCGCGCATGATGATCACCTCATCCGTATGGCTCTCGATTTCATCCAGCTTGTGCGAAATGTAAATGATGGTGACGCCTTGCTGCTTGAGCTGCGCCATCAAGGCAAACAGCCTTTGCGTCTCGCTCGATGTCAGCGTGGCGCTGGGTTCGTCCATGATCAGCAGACGCGCCTTGCGCGACAAGGCTTTGGCAATTTCCACCAGCTGTTTCTCGGCGACGATCAGGGCGCTGACCTTGGTGTCCGGGCTTAAGTCCAGCCCCACTTGGGCCAGGCAGGCTGCGGCTTCGCTGCGCATGGCGGCGTCATCCAGCAGCCAGCCCTTGCGTTTTTCATGGCCGAGGAAAATGTTCTGGGCGATGGTCAGGTGCTCAGCCAGGTTGAATTCCTGGTGGATCAGGACAATACCGCAAGCTTCGGCTTGGCGCGACCCGGTGAAATGGCGGCTTTCGCCGTCAATCATCAACTCGCCTTCAGTGATGCTTTCATAACCCGCCAATATTTTCATCAGGGTCGATTTACCGGCGCCGTTTTCGCCCAGCAAGCCGTAGACCCGGCCCAGTTCGAGCTCAAAACTGACGCCGTGCAGCACACGCACCGCGCCAAAATCCTTGCGGATATTTTCGAAGCGGACAGCGACGCTCATCTCAGCTGCTCTCCCTCTGGACCAGCCGGTGCGGCAGCAGGACCCCTTGCACGGTAGCTTGCGGGTCTGCCAGCCGCTGCAGCAGCAACTGCGCCGCGGTTTCGCCGAGGGCGCGCATGGGTTGGGCGATGGTGGTCAGCGCCGGCCAGGTTTGTGCTGCAATGGCGATATCGTCGAAACCCACCACGGCAACCTCTTCCGGCACACGTTTGTTCAGCTGGCGCAGGGCGCTCAGGGCGCCGATAGCCAGCGTATCGGACACCGCGAAGACGGCGCTGGGGGCGTCCGGCAGCGTCATCATCTGCAGCGTAGCGTGTTTGCCGGCGTCGTAGTCCAGGCTGTCGACCTGGCGCCGCCATTCAGGGCGCGCCTGCAATCCGGCCGCCTGCAGGGCGTCGAGATAACCGCGCTGGCGTTCGCGTGCATAGCGGTAGCGCTGGTCCGAATTGATCAGACCGATCCGGCTGTGGCCGCGGGCTATCAGGTGGCGTACGGCGTCGCCGGCGGCACGGTAGTTATCGACACCGACATACGGCACGGCGATGGCGGGATCGAATTCGCAGCAGGCGACCCATGGCAGGATGTTGGATTCGTTGGCAAGGGCATGCTGCACGGTATCTGGGTCAAGGCAGATCGCGCCGTCGGCGCGGTGCGTGCGCAGCAGGTCGAAATAGGCACTTTCGCGCCCGGCTTCGGCGCCGGTGTCGCACAGCATGACGAAATAACCGTGCTCGCGCGCCACGCTATCGATGCCGCGCACGATCTCTGAATAAAACGGATTGCCGACATCCGGCACCATAGTCAGCAGCAGGCGGCTGGCGGCTGTGCGCAGGTTGCGCGCCAGGTGGTTCATGCGGTAGCCCAAGGCCGTCACGGAGGCCATTACCTTGTCGCGGGTCAGGGGTCGTACGCCATCCATGTCGTTCATGACACGCGAAACAGTCGCCACCGATACGCCTGCATGCAGGGCGACAGCGGCGATCGAGGCGGACGGGTTCTTGGGCGGCATGTGAGGGAATGGTTTGCTGTGGCCAATTTAAATGTAATCGATTACATTTGATTTATACGTGCTCGCTGCGTGGCTGGCAAGGTGAATCCATGCTGTGATGCAACATCAAAACCGGACTGTGAAATGGCAGGAAGGGGGAGAATCGGAGCGCAGAAAAGGACGCAGTAAGGGGAGCAAGAACGCCGGAATCAGGGGTATCAACGTAGTCAAACAAAAAAGGATATGTCTATGAGCAGCATCGCAAGCCGCAGTACCGTCGCAACGCCTTTCGAACAGCACCCGCAGACCTGGCGCGCCGTCATTTCATCTTCCATCGGCAATGCCCTGGAATGGTTCGATGTCTTGCTGTACAGCGCCATGGCGGTCACCATCGCCAAACTGTTTTTCCCGACGGCGAACCAGACCGTTTCGCTGCTGATTACCTTTGCCACCTTCGGCGTCTCGTTTTTCATGCGGCCGCTGGGCGCGGTGGTGATCGGCGCCTATTCTGACCGGGTCGGCCGCAAGGCGGCCTTGACGCTGTCGATCCTGCTGATGATGATCGGCACCTTGCTGATCGCCATCATGCCGACCTATGCCCAGATCGGCTTGTGGGCGCCGGCCGGCATCGTGCTGGCGCGCTTGCTGCAAGGTTTTTCCGCCGGTGGCGAATTCGGCAGCTCGACCGCTTTTCTAGTGGAGCATGCACCGCACAGGCGCGGCTTCTTTTCCAGCTGGCAGGTCGCCAGCCAGGGTCTGAGCATCGTGCTGGCGGCGCTGGCCGGGGCCTTGCTGTCGTCCCAGCTCTCCACGGAGCAGCTGGAATCCTGGGGCTGGCGCCTGCCGTTTTTCTTTGGCCTGCTGATCGGGCCGGCCGGCTATTACATCCGCAAGAACCTGGAAGAATCGCCTGAGTTCGCCCAGGCCGACGCTACCCGCACGCCGCTGCGCGACATCATGAGCAGCCAGAAAATGCAGTTGCTGATCGGCTCGGGCAGCGTCATCATGGCGACCGTGTCGGTGTACCTGGTGGTCTACATGCCGACCTATGCGGTCAAGCAGCTGGGCATGACGTCGACTGCTTCGTTCAGCGCCACCATCCTGGCTGGCCTGATCATGCTGCTGTTCTCTCCGGTGGTCGGCCAGCTCTCCGACAAATATGGGCGCACCCCATTCATGCTGGCCAGCAGCATACTGTTCGTCGTGCTGACCTATCCGTTGTTCTCCTGGCTGTCGTTCAACCCGAGCTTCGTCAACCTGCTGCTGGTGCAAGGCGTGATCGGCCTGTTGATGACCATGTATTTCGCTTCCATGCCCGCACTGTTGTCGGATATTTTCCCGGTCCAGACCCGGGGCACCGGCATGTCTCTGAGCTACAACATCGCGGTAATGATTTTCGGCGGTTTCGCCGGCATGACCATTACCTGGCTGATCGCGGTTACAGACAACAAGCTGGCGGTGACCTTCTACGTAATCGGCGGGGCATTATTGAGCGTGATCGCCACGCTCGCAGCACGTTACAAGTTGCGCCTGCGCTAGCGGTCTGCCAAGAAAATGCATGACAGTCAACGCCGGTGCTGATTGCCTGTCATGCAAAAAATATTCGATTAAAAAAATAAACGGAAAATTGTTTCTATTTTGAGGATTCATGCCTACAATGGCAGAAAGCGATACCAACGCAAACTACGCCAATTAGAACGGAGATAGAACATGACGAATCTGGCAATTGATGTTGCAGTATTCGGCGCCGGCCGCATCGGCAAGATCCATGCAGGCAACCTGGTGCTGCAGCCAGGCGCCAATCTGAAATATGTCAGCGACATTAATACGCAAGCCGCACAAGAACTGGCGCAGCAACACGGAGCGCAAGTGGCGGATATCGACAGCGTGCTGGCCGATGCGAGCATAGGCGCAGTGCTGATCGCCTCCAGCACCGACACCCACGCAGATTTGATCATGCGCGCAGCGGCGGCAGGCAAGGCGATCTTTTGCGAAAAGCCGGTCGACCTGACGCTGGAGCGCGCCAAGGCATGCGCGCGCGCGGTGGCGGATGCCGGCGTGACTTGCATGATCGGTTTCCAGCGCCGTTTCGATCCGACCTTCAGTGCGCTGAAAACGCGCCTGGCAGCCGGCGAAATCGGCGATCCGGAAATGCTGATCGTCACCAGCCGCGACCCAGGCGCGCCGCCGGTGTCGTATATCAAGAGTTCGGGCGGCATATTCAAAGATATGCTGATCCACGATTTCGATATTTTCCGCTGGATACTGGAAGACGAAGCCGTCAGCATCTCGGCCACCGGCAGTTGCCTGACCGATCCGGCGATTGCCGAAGCCGGCGATATCGATTGCGCGGCTGTCACCATCCGCAGCCGCCGCGGCCGTTTGTGCCAGATCAACACCAGCCGTCGCGCCGCCTATGGCTACGATCAACGCTTTGAAGTGCTTGGCAGCAAAGGTATGCTGCAAGCCGGCAATCACAAGCCGACCGAGGTAGTCGCTGCCGGCGCCCATCACGTCAGCCAGGACAAGCCTGAGCACTTCTTCCTGGAGCGTTACCGGGCTGCATATGCCAGCGAGATTGCCCATTTCTTCGATGCCGTGGTCAATCGGGCTGCGGTGCGCACCACCATCGAAGACGGCGTCAAGGCGCTGGAACTGGCGGAAGCGGCGACGCTGTCCTGGCGTGAAAATCGTACTATCGAGCTGGCAAAATGAATCCATCATCACATCACGCGCCAATACTGAAGGTCGGCATCGTCGGCCTTGGCAGGTTAGGGCGCCGTCATGCAGAAAACCTCATGTCGCGCGTCGCCGGGGCAACCCTGGTTGCGGCCTGCAGCCCACTGCAAAGCGAGCTGGAGTGGGCGCGCGATACTTTGCAGGTGCCGCATCTGTATGAAGACTATGCCGCGTTACTGGCGCATGACGGTCTGGATGCCGTATTTCTGGTGACGCCGACATCCCTGCATCCGCAGCAGATCATCCAGGCCCTGCAGGCCGGCAAGCACGTGTTTTGCGAAAAGCCGCTGTCGCTAGACCTGGAGGATTGCCGCCGGGTCGAAGCTGAAGCTGCTCGGCACCCGCAGCTGCAGGTCATGATCGGCTTTGTGCGGCGCTTCGACGCCAGCTATCAGGACGCCTACAAGAAAATTCAGCAAGGCGCCATCGGTTCGCCATTCATGGTGTATTCGCAAACCTGTGATCAATACGATCCAGATGGCTTCTTCGTCAAGTTTGCAGCCACCAGCGGCGGCATATTCCTCGATTGCAGTGTGCACGATATCGACCTGGCGCGCTGGCTGCTGGGTAATCCGCAGCCGATCCGGGTCTACGCCAGCGGCACCCGCGCCATCCACCAGGATCTGCAGCAGTTCCAGGATGTCGACAATGGCGTCGCCATCTGCGAGTTCGATAACGGTAAGCTGGCCACGTTCTATGCCTCGCGCACCATGGCGCATGGACATGACACCATGACTGAAATTACAGGTACCGCTGGCGTTTGACCGTGGGTAGCAATCCGCGCAAGAACCGCCTCGAGATCGCCGATGCGCACGGCGTCCGCAATGAGTGCGTGCCCAGCTTCTTTGAGCGGTTTGAAGATGCTTTCCTGACGGAGATCACCAGTTTCGTGGAGGCGATACGGCTTCGGCGCAAGCTTGAGCTGACGCTGGCCGACGCTACCGAGGCGACGCGCATCGGCATAGCATTACGCGAATCGCTGCTGTCAAAGCAGCCGGTATTGCTTTGAGGGCGTTTGCCTGCGCGATGGCAGTGGCGTTTTATCGGGAAAGGTGCCTATCTGACCGAGGGCGGGATTTGGCGGCAGGGGAGTACGAGGTCAGGGTTTTGCTTGCGTAGCAATGAAATACACTGCTGAAACCAGTAGTCCCGCAGCGCCTATCAGTTTCCAGGTCAGTCCGTCCAGCGCCTTATACAAGGTGGCGAACTCTTTGTGCATGACAGAAAATTCTTTGTACATAGCAGCTTCAAGATCTTTGACGTCCGCTTTTGTGGCGCAGCTATCCAGTCTGGTCTCTATGCGAGAAAGGCGGTCGCGCGTCTCAATCGCGAACTCTTCAAGTTTGTTGACTCTTGCTTCCATGGCATCATCATAACCACCACCTCCGCCCGTGGCAAGCCCGGCTTTCTCGTGCCGCCGCGTACTGCCCTTGCTCTCGATATGCTTAAGTTCTGCCATATTTCCCCCAATCAGCACTGCCGGCTTACGGCGACTGCAGATGGGAAATTTTACCGCAATTATCTTGTCATTTACTCATCGTAGCCCTCAATTGCGCCCGTTTCCTCAACATTAAGCTCAAGCCTATAAGCCAGCGCAATAAACAGGGCCTGGCAAAGGCACATGGCGTTGGTGAGCGAGCGGAATGCAAATGCGCTGCCTTCCTTGACCGTCAGCAATACCGAAGCATGCCGGGCCAGCGGGCTCAGCTGGCTATCGGTAATCACCAGCGATTTGGCCTGGTGGTGATGCGCCAGCCTGACGCAAGCCTGGGTTTCCTTGCCGTAGGGCGTAAAGCTGATGGCGATCACGACGTCCTTCTTGCCGATGCTGCGAATCTGTTCGCGGATCATGCCGCCCAGTCCGGACAGCAGGTGTACGCGCTTGTTAGTGTGCTGCAAGGCGTACACAATGTAGCTGGCGATCGGAAACGAGCGGCGCACCCCGATCACGTAGATATTTTCCGCTTTCTGCAACAGTTTTACCGCGGCGTCGAACTGGCTGTCGTCCATGCCGTTCAGCAGTTCATCCAGGCCGCTGCGGCTGGCAGCGATGAATTCGCGCGCCATCGAGCCGCTGGTGAGCGGCGTCGGCTTGGCGTCGATCAGCTTGCGTATGCGTTGCTGGTAATTTTGCGAAGGAATCGCTTGCGCCGTATAGGCATCGCGGAAAACCGCCTGCATCTCGCTGAAGCCGCTGAAGCCGAACTGCTTGGCAAAGCGTACGATGGCAGAGGGCTGCACTTGGCAATGCTCGGCAATGTCGCTGATCCGTTCCAGCATCAGGCTACTGCGATGCTGCTCCACATAGGTGGCGATAATCTTCAGCTGCCGCGAAAGCGTGGCGTATTGCTCTGCGATCTGCAACATCAACTGGTCGACAGTCGGGGTGTCTGCCATGGCTTACTTTCTGTATAAGTATTGTGCGGCAATTATAAAGTTATTTCATGTGGCGAAGCCAAAACATGAAAATAAAATTCTAATTTAAATTTAATTGAAAAAATTGTTGCATATTGAATCCGCTTGTTCTATTGTTTATTGCCGACGTCAAAGATCGGCCTGGATCAACCTAGATTCACCATAGATAAAACAACAATGGAGATGACTATGCAACGACTCGGATGCAAGGGCCTGTCAAAGGTCTTGATGGTGGCGGCGCTGGCGATGGGCCTGGGCGCGATGAGCAGCAGCTATGCAGCCAATGAGAAATTTGTCCTGATCAGCCATGCCCCGGATTCGGACTCATGGTGGAACACCATCAAGAATGCCATCAAGCAGGCCGGCGAGGATTTCAACGTTACCGTCGACTATCGCAACCCGCCCAACGGCGACCTGGCCGACATGTCGCGCCTGATCGAGCAGGCGGCAGCCCGCCATTACGATGGCGTGATCGCCAGCATCGCTGATTTCAGCGTGCTGAAAAAGGCCATGGAAAACGTCACCGCCAAGAAAATCCCGCTGGTCACCATCAATTCCGGCACTCAGAAACAAAGTGAAGAGCTGGGCGCCATCATGCATGTCGGCCAGCCGGAATACGATGCGGGCCATGGCGCCGGAGAAAAAGCCAAGGCAGCTGGCATCAAATCTTTCCTGTGCGTCAATCATTACGCCACCAACCCGTCTTCCTTCGAACGCTGCCGCGGTTTTGCCGACGCCATCGGCGTCGACTACAAGAAAGCCACGCTGGACGCCGGCCAGGATCCAACCGGGATCGAAAGCAAGGTCAGCGCTTATCTGCGCAACAACCCTGGCACCCAGGCGGTGCTGGCGCTCGGACCTGATTCCGCTGCGCCTAGCTTGCGCGCGCTGCAAAAGATGGGCTTGAAAGGCAAGACGTGGTTCGCCACCTTCGATCTTTCCGATGAAATAGCCAAAGGCATCAAGGATGGTTCGGTACAGTTCGCGATCGACCAGCAACCCTACTTGGAAGGCTACATCCCGGTCGCGGTGCTGGCTATCATGACGCAAGACAAGATCACCGATGTCGCCGCCATCCAGGCCAAGCTGAAAGCCAATCCGAAATTCCAGGCCCGGCTGGCCGAATACGGCCTGGCGCCGATCTACGGTCCGCGCCACATCAGTTCCGGCCCCGGCTACATCACCAAGGACAATCTCGATAAGGTACTGAAATACGCAGGGCAGTATCGTTGATGTATCCCATTGCGCATTAGCGGTTTTAGTTAAGCACTGATTCACTGTATTTCCCTGCCTGGCCACCACAGGGTGGCCAGGCCGCAATCCTGGGGCGATTCGCCCAGGCGCCTCTGCGCCCGCAGAATTTCGCAATACCCCACAAAAGCCGCCAGTCTGGCGTTTGACTACTGGCCAAAACAAAGCAGGAGATAGCATCATGAATTCAAGCAGTGCGCACGCCGACAGCAATAGCCCGGCGCAGCAGAATATCGTCCCGCAAGACGAGCGGGTCCGCAAGGAAGGTTCCTTGAAGCGCTTTCTCGGCCGTCCCGAGTTTGCCTCGCTGGCCGGCGCTATCCTGGTGTTCATCGTGTTCGGCTTTGCCGCCGGCGATTCCGGCATGTTCAATCTCGACGGCGTGATCAACTGGATGCAGGTGGCGGCCTACCTCGGCCTGATCTCGATTGGCGCCTGCGTCCTGATGATTGCCGGCGAGTTCGATTTATCGATCGGGTCGATGATCGGCTTTGCCGGCATGATGGTGGCAATTCCCACCGTGTATTTTCACTGGCCGTTCTGGCTGGCCGTGATGTTCGCCTTTGCCGGTTCGATGGCGCTGGGCTGGTTGAACGGCTATCTGGTGGTCAAGACCCGGCTGCCGTCTTTCATCGTGACGCTGGCCTTCATGTTCATCCTGCGCGGCCTGACGCTGGCGCTGTCGATCATGTTTGCCAACCGCACCATCGTCAGCGGCGTCGGCGACTTGGCGGCGGCTGACTGGCTCGGCAGCTGGCTGTTCACCGGCAATCTCGGCAGTGGCCTGTTTCACTGGATGGCTGCGCAAGGTTGGATCGCAACGGCCGCCAATGGCCAGCCGCTGGTCGGCGGCATTCCCAAGGTAATCGTCTGGTGGCTGGTGCTGGCGCTGGGGGCAAGCTTTGTGCTGGCGCGCACCCGCTTCGGCAACTGGATCTTCGCTGTCGGCGGCGACGCCAATGCCGCCAAGAACGTCGGCGTGCCGGTCAAGCGCGTCAAGACCTCGCTGTTCGTATTCACCGCCTTCTGCGCCTGCCTGTTTGCCGTGCTGCAGGTGGCCGACGTTGGGTCCGCCGCGGCTGACCGTGGCCTGCAAAAGGAATTTGAAGCCATCATCGCGGCAGTTATCGGCGGCGCCTTGCTGACCGGCGGCTATGGCTCGGTGATTGGCGCCTGCTTTGGCGCGCTGATCTTCGGCGTGGTGCAGATCGGTATTACCTACACCAATCTCAATTCCGACTGGTTCCGCGTCTTCCTCGGCGTCATGCTGCTGGTGGCCGTGCTGTTCAATAATTATGTCCGTCGCCGTGTGACGGAAGCGAGGTAATCATGGATGACACTATTCTGGCGCTGGAAAATGTCAGCAAGTATTTCGGTTCGGTCATCGCTTTGCAGAACGTCACCTTGCGCCTGAGGAAAGGCGAGGTGCATTGCCTGCTGGGCGACAACGGCGCCGGTAAATCGACCCTGATCAAGACGCTGGCCGGTGTTCACAAGCCGTCCGAAGGCCAGTATCTGGTCGACGGCCAGCCGGTCACCTTCAACTCGCCGAAAGAGGCGCTGGATGTCGGCGTCGCCACGGTCTACCAGGATCTGGCGCTGGTGCCCTTGCTGTCGGTGGCGCGCAATTTCTTCATGGGCCGCGAGCCGACCAAGAAAGTGTTCGGCATCACAGTCATGGATATCAACTATGCGGCGGAGACGGCGCGCGCCAAACTGGCGGAAATGGGCATCATGGTGCGCGATCCGCATCACGCCATCGGCACCATGTCCGGCGGCGAAAAGCAATGTCTGGCGATCGCTCGCGCCATCCATTTCGGCGCCCGCGTGCTGATCCTGGACGAGCCGACGGCGGCGCTGGGGGTCAAGCAATCCTTCAATGTGCTGAAGCTGATCCACAAGGCGCGGGAACGTGGCATTTCGGTGATTTTCATTACCCATAATGTGCATCATGCCTATCCGATCGGTGACTCGTTTACCTTGCTGAACCGCGGCAAGTCGATGGGGACGTTCACCAAAGACAATGTCACCAAGGACGAAGTGCTGGACATGATGGCCGGCGGTGCAGAAATGCAAACGCTGATGAATCAGTTAGAAGGCATCCAGGTTTAAAGGAATACACATGCAAGCTACCAACAATAAATTTGCCGCAGATCGCAAGCTCGACGTCATTTGCATCGGCCGTCTGGCAGTCGACCTGTATGCGCAGCAGATCGGCGCACCGCTGGCGGATGTCACCAGTTTTGCCAAATATCTTGGCGGCTCTTCCGCCAACATCGCTTTCGGCAGCGCTCGGCTGGGGCTGAAATCAGCCATGCTGGCGCGCGTCGGCAATGAACACAATGGCCAGTTTCTGACGGCAGCACTGGCGGCAGAAGGCTGCGACGTCAGCCACGTCACGGTCGATCCAGAGCGCCTGACAGCGTTGGTGATGCTGGGTTTGAAAGATAAAGATACCTTCCCCTTGATTTTCTATCGCGACAACTGCGCCGATATGGCGCTGTCGGAAGAAGACATCGACGAGGCGTTTATCGCTTCCAGCAAGGCGTTGCTGATCACCGGCACCCATTTCTCTACCGGGCAGGTGCACCGCAGCGCCAGCCTGGCGCTGGATTACGCCCGCCGCCACAATGTCCGTACCGTGCTGGATATCGACTACCGCCCGGTGCTGTGGGGGCTGACGCAAAAGGGCGACGGTGAAACCCGTTTTATTGCGAACGGCGGCGTCACTGCGCATTTGCAAGGCATCTTGCCGAAATTCGACCTGGTGGTCGGTACCGAGGAAGAGTTCATGATCGCCGGCGGCGGCGAGGATATCATCGCCTCGCTGCAGTCGGTGCGCGCGGTCAGCCAGGCGACGTTGGTGGTCAAGCGCGGACCGCTTGGCTGCGCCGTGATCCATGACGCGATCCCGGCATCGCTTGATCAGGCATTCAATTACAAGGGCGTGCAGGTCGAGGTGCTGAACGTGCTTGGCGCCGGCGACGCTTTCCTTTCCGGCTTTTTAAAGGGCTGGCTGAATAACGAAGACGACGAAAGCTGCTGCCGCTACGCCAACGCTTGCGGCGCGCTGGTCGTGTCGCGCCACGCCTGCGCGCCGGCGATGCCGACGCCGGTCGAGCTGGCGTATTTCCTGGAACACGCCGAGCGCATGCAGCGCCCGGACCAGGATGCACATCTGCAGCGCTTGCACAGGGTGACGGTGCCGCGCAAGACCTGGAACGAGGTCAATGTATTCGCCTTCGATCACCGCAACCAGTTCTTCGAGCTGGCGCGTGAATCCGGTGTCAGCGAAGCACGCTTGCCGCAGCTGAAGCAGTTGCTGGTGCAGGCTGTAGCGGACACCGAGCAGGCACTAGGATTGCAGGGGAAGATCGGGATATTGTCGGACGACCGTTATGGCCAGGCCGCGCTGAACGCTGCCAGTGGCCGCGGCTGGTGGGTCGGCCATGCGGTTGAGATGCCGCTCTCCAATCCGCTTGAATTCGACTACGGCCGTTCGATAGGGTCGCACCTGCTGAGCTGGCCCAAGGAGCATGTGGCCAAGTGCCTGGTGCAATTCCATCCGGATGACGCGGTGGAAAAGCGCCTGGAGCAGGAAGCACAGATCCGCGCACTGTACAACGCGGTACAGGTCAGCGGCCATGAATTGCTGCTGGAAATCATCCCGCCCAAGGATTTGCCGATAGCCGACGACACGGTGCTGCGCGGCATCAAGCGCCTGTATAACCTGGGGATTTATCCGGAATGGTGGAAGCTGGAATCGATGTCGGAAACGCAATGGGCTGCGATCGACCGCCTGATCGCCGAACGCGATCCGTATTGCCGCGGCGTGGTCTTGCTGGGGCTGGCGGCGCCGGTAGACGAGCTGGCGGCAGGGTTTCGCGCTTCACGGCATAGCAAGACCTGCCGCGGTTTCATGGTCGGCCGGACGATTTTCCACGAGCCGTCTAAACTCTGGCTGCAAGGACAGATCGACGACGCCACCTTGATTCAGCAGGTGCGGACCACATTTGAGCGGCTGATCGGCGTCTGGCGTGACAGCCGCAATGACGGTAGCAAGCACAGCGAACAGGAGCGCGCGGCATGAGTATTTCCGGCAAAACCATCCGTCTGACCATGGCCCAGGCGTTGGTGCGTTACCTGGCGGCCTTGCGCGTCGATACTGCCGATGGTGATGCTGCGCTGTTCGGCGGCGTCTTTTCGATTTTTGGTCACGGTAACGTGGCTGGGCTGGGCGAGGCGCTGTACCAGCACCGGGAACAGTTGCCGACATACCGGGCGCATAACGAGCAAGCCATGGCGCATGCCGCCATCGCCTATGCCAAAGCACATATGCGGCGGCGCATGATGGCCGTCACCAGTTCGATCGGGCCGGGCGCCACCAATCTGCTGACCGCGGCCGCGCTGGCGCACGTCAACCGCTTGCCGGTGCTGCTGCTACCGGGCGATATCTTTGTCTCGCGGCGGCCTGATCCTGTGCTGCAGCAGGTCGAGAATTTCCAGGATGGCGGCATTTCCGCCAACGATGCGTTCAAGCCGCTGTCGCGCTATTTCGACCGCATCTATTATCCGGAGCAGTTGCTGAGCGCCTTGCCGCGCGCCATACAGGTGTTGACCGATGCCGCCCAGTGCGGGCCGGTGACGCTGGCCTTGCCGCAAGATGTCCAGACCATGGCTTACGATTATCCGGTCGAATTCTTTGCTCCGCAGACTGTCAAGTTCCGGGCCCAGGCGCCGGCGGCAGACGAGTTGCAAACGGCCCTTGCACTGCTGAAGAATGCCCGTCAGCCGCTGATCGTCGCCGGCGGCGGCGTGCTGTACGGCGAGGCGACGGAGGCGCTGCGCAGCTTTGCGGAAAAGCACGCGGTGCCGGTGGCGGAAACCCAGGCCGGCAAGGGCGCCTTGGCCTGGCGTCATCCCTTGCAGCTGGGCGCGCTCGGCGTAACCGGTTCACCGGCCGCCAATCTGCTGGCCAGCAAGGCCGACGTGGTGATCGCGATAGGCACCCGGCTGCAGGATTTCACGACCGGCTCGCATGTGCTGTTCGGCCAGGCCAAACTTCTCAGTATCAACGTCAATGCGGTCGACGCCATCAAATGGCAGGGCACGCCGATGCTGTCCGATGCGCGCCTGGGCCTGGCGGCCCTGTCGCAGGGCTTGCAGGACTGGCGCGCCAGCACTGCCTGGCATGCGCTGGCGCTGGAACAGGCCAATAGCTGGCGCAGTACGGTCGACTGGATCACCAGCCAGCGCGAAGTCAGCGCGCCGGCGCTGCCGTATGACGGCGAAGTGATCGGCGCAGTGCAGCGTTCCAGCATCGATTCCACCGTGCACGACATTGTGGTTTGCGCAGCGGGCACCTTGCCGGCCGAGCTGCACAAACTGTGGCGTACTTCGACTCCGGGCGGCTACCACGTCGAATACGGCTATTCCTGCATGGGTTATGAAATCGCCGGCGGCCTCGGCGTCAAGCTGGCGCAGCCGGACCGCGACGTGATCGTGATGGTGGGCGACGGCAGCTACCTGATGATGAATTCGGAAATCGCCACCTCTGTCATGCTGGACCGCAAGCTGATCATCGTGGTGCTGGACAACCGTGGCTATGGCTGCATCAACCGTCTGCAGCAAGCTTGCGGCGGGGCACCGTTCAACAACATGCTGGAAGATTGCCTGCAGGGGCCGCTTGGGGCGCCGGCTGTCGATTTTGCCGCACATGCCCGTTCTCTGGGCGCGCTGGCTGAAAACGTCAAGACCATCGCGCAGCTGGAGGCCGCCATGCAAAGGGCACGCGCGGCCGACCGCACCTATCTGGTGTGTATCGACACCGATCCGACCCGCACCACCGAAGAGGGCGGTTGCTGGTGGGAAGTGGCTGTGCCGGAGGTGTCGCAGCGCCAGCAGGTGCAGACGGCGCGGGCGGAATACGAACAGGCCCGGCAGCGGCAAAAAGTGTAAACATCAGCGAAAGAAAACGATGACCAAACCATTTAACGTAAAGATCGGCATCAACCCGATTTCCTGGATGAACGACGATTTGCCGTCGCTGGGCGGTGAGACGCTGCTGGAAACGGCTCTATCCGAAGGCGCGCAGATCGGCTATCGCGGCTTTGAACTGGGCAACAAGTTCCCCAAGGAGCCGGCTGCGCTGGCCGCGGTGCTGGGAAAATATAATCTGGAATGCGTCTCGGGCTGGTATTCCGGCCGCCTGGCGACCGGCAGCGTGGAAGATGAAATCGAGGCAGTCGGGCCGCATCTGCGGCTGCTGGCGGAAAACGGTTCCAAGGTGATGGTGTACGGCGAGGTCGCAGACGCCATACAGGGGCGGCCAGAGCCGCTGTTCAAGCGCCCGCGCTTCCGCAGCGATCTCGAGTGGCAGCAGTATGCCGAACGGCTGACGGCGTTTGCGCGCTTTACCTTGTCGCACGGCGTGCGCCTATCATACCACCATCACATGGGCGCCTATGTTGAGACGCCAGCCGATGTCGATCGCCTGATGGCATTGACCGGCCCCGAAGTCGGCTTGCTGTTTGACAGCGGCCACATCACGTTTGCCGGCGGCGATCCTGTCGCCATCTTGAAGCAGCATATCCAGCGCGTCTCGCATGTCCATTGCAAGGATGTGCGGCCAGCAGTGGTGAAGATGGCGCGCAACGGCAACTGGAGTTTCTTGCAGGCGGTGATCAACGGCGCCTTCACGGTGCCGGGCGACGGCGCCATCGATTTCGGCGCGCTGCTGCGGGTGCTGCATCAGCATGGTTACCAAGGCTGGCTGGTGGTGGAGGCGGAGCAGGACCCCGTAGTGGCGCCGAGCTATCAGTACGCCGACATGGGTTATCGCCGTCTGGCCGCGCTGGTGCGTGAGATCGAGGTTGGCGCCGGAGCGCAGCAGGAGGCCGCATGAGACTGTTAGTCAAGGGCCAGCCGCAAGGGCGGGAAATCGTCAGCGTCACGCCGCAGTCGGCGGGCTGGAAATTCGTCGGCTTTGCCGCCTATCGCCTGGCGGCAGAAGAGCGGATCCGTTTTGACACCGCGGAGCGCGAAATCTGTATCGTGGTGCTGCGCGGTGTTGTCAGCGTACAGACCGGCGATCACAGCTGGAAAGAGATTGGCGAGCGCGACAGCGTGTTCGATCAGGTTTCCCCTTATTCGGTGTATGTGCCGCATCATCACGCGGTCACTATCACTGCACACAAGGATGCCGAGATCGCTGTCTGCAGCGCGCCGGGAAATAGCGATCTGGATGCACGCCTGATCGAGCCGGCCATGACGACACGTTCGGTGCGCGGGCGCGGCAGTAACACGCGTTATGTCTGCGACATCCTGCCGCAGACCGCAGCGGCCGATCATTTGCTGGTAGTGGAAGTGGTGACGCCGGCCGGGCATTCCTCCAGCTATCCGCCGCACAAGCACGATACCGACAACCTGCCGCAGGAAAG
Organism: Collimonas pratensis; assembly: GCF_001584185.1. Lineage (GTDB taxonomy): Bacteria > Pseudomonadota > Gammaproteobacteria > Burkholderiales > Burkholderiaceae_D > Collimonas > Collimonas pratensis. The sequence continues at coordinate 2,544,190 of NZ_CP013234.1, forward strand.
CTTCCTCGAAGAGACCTATTACCATCGCCTCAACCCGCCGCAGGGTTTTGCCTTCCAGCGTGTGTATACCGACGACCGTGCGCTGGACGAAGCGATGGCGGTCGAGAACCATGATGTCGTCATGGTGCCGCGCGGTTACCATCCAGTGGTGGCGCCGCATGGCTACGATAGCTATTACTTGAACGTGATGGCCGGCCCCAAGCGTGAATGGCATTTCAAAAACGATCCGGCGCATGAATGGATGCTACAGCGCTGATTCTCTTGTATCTGCGTTGCACAGTGCTGGTTTGTTCAAAACAGAATAGCTGCATTCACCCAGATCTGGGCTGGCGGTGCTGCAAATTGTCCGGCAGAGGACCCGATACGACGACTATAGGCGAGTTCCATTGAAAATTGTTTTTGATATTGCCACGATAAACCAACACCATAGCCACTCGCGGAAAACAAATTGCCGGCTTCGCTTTGGGCGTTTTTGTTGATTTGCCCGCGGCCAAAATCATAAAAGATGTTCGTTGACAAGCCTGGGATAAAAGTAAGTGCCTTTGTCAAATTGGCAGATGCCACTATGCCTTGATCAACGCTGGCCATATTGCTATTGTATGCGCGCACGCCGCCAGCGCCTGACAAAGGCATTTGTTCAGAGGCATCCAGGTGGGTATTGCTCAATTGTGCCGTTAGTTTAATGCTGGATAGAATGCCAGGTGCCAAGGCTTGAGTAAATTCAGCATTGAGATTCGATTTGAGATAACCCCCGTGAGGTAAGGCCTCTATATTGTAGATGCCAGGATCACGAATTTGTAATGAACCTGCTGTCAGGACGGATGAGAATTGCAGCACGTTGAGCTTGTCCATGAAACTTCCTTGATACATGCCGGACAGTGCTATTTCTGCAGATTGAGAATGGCGTTTCTGGTGAAATCCAAACAACGTATCTGTCAAATTTTTGTCATATAAGGCTGCGCGCAGGGACAGGTTTGCATTGCCGGCTTGCATTAAAGAGCGGCTTGCATAAAGACCGAAAATTTCAGCCAAGCCGTCGCTTAAATCGGCAAGGCCACCGCCGGCAGAGTAGTTTGCCCGCGTATAAGAACCGCCGATGCGTGTCCCTTGATAGCCAAATGGCAATTCATAGGAAACCTGGCCGATGACGCTGGCGCCATCTTTCGCGTCTTTATTTTGCAGAGCTTGTGGGCTGGATAATGCGGTTGCCTGCAATTGATCGCCCAAACCCAAAGGGTTGTTAACCACAATTTGTCCGCCAACCCGGTTTTTTCCTGAAGACGGGGAGCCTGAATTATCGACAAGCAATGCTGCCCGTATCCGCTTGGCTGCGGCGATTTTCAAGTCAAGCTGCGTCGAGCCAATTTCGGTGCCTGGTGATAATTGCGGTACCACTGCATCGACGCCAGGTAAGTCAGAAATACGCTTGATAGCGTCGGTAACGTCGTGCCAAGTCAATGGGTGCGTGCCGTCAGCGGTTGCGTCATTGGATCTGAGAGTGAATTTTTCAAGCACGTCGGTAGCGACTGATGAGTGGTTGGCAAACCGGACTGACTGTATTTTTGCTTGCATGAATTCAAAGTGGAGGGTGCCATTGCTAATGTCCTGTCGAGGCACTTGAACAAAAGCCAAGAGATCCACTTCCTGTCGCAAAATGGCATCGAGCCGATGGCGGACTTGGTCAATATCAGAAAACAGTAAGCGACGCCCTTTGTAGGCATCAAACAAAGCCTGTATTTTTTTTTCTACAGGTTCAGTGAAATGGTAGTCAATGCTGAATTGATTGATCAGGATTCTGGTGGATTCCGCTTTTTGATTGTGCTCTGCATCATATTTAGGCCCCAGCCCGTTTTCCGGAGCCACTTTTCCTGGAGAAACTGAACGCATTTGTGTCGCATCGGAACCAAAATCAATCAGGGCTTTGTTCTGTTGTAATAATGTGCCGGTGGTTGTAGGCGCTTTGGGTATATCTGCCGCACTGGCATTGATGCATAAAACGGCATGACTTATTAAACCAAATATTTTTTTCATTTTTGGGGATGTAAACAAGATTGCTTTATATTTTCAAATGCAAAAATATAGATGGTAAATAATTGTGAAAGGAAAATGACTGCAGATATTTAAATTGATTTATGTAAAAAATAATATTTTCAGATGTTGTAGAAAATGGGTTTTTACATGACACGGAACGTCATTAATGGGAGATTTATTATTTCCAGTCGACAGGTAACTGTAGGTGAATAATTTCCATCATTTCCATTTTATGGAAATGATGGAGAGTTAGTCGATTACGGATTTATCTTGTTTGGGATTTGGAAAAAATCACGTTCCTGCTTCCCATAACTGGATTATTTCAGACGCTGCTTGACAATGCCGCTGATATTGGTGTCGCTGGTGTTGTTACTTATGTTGACAAAATTAGTGGCAGAAATTATTCCAGTATGATTGATCACACTATCTACAAGACCTGCAGCCTGTAAATTCACCTGTGCGAAATAATATCCGGGAGTGCCAACCAGAGTCGGCATGGTGGTCGTTAAGGAGCCGGCATTATTGATCGAAGCATGCTCAACTGGATTGAAAGAACGTACGTAGGGGACAGCACCTTGAGTCTGTGCCAACTCCTGATCTGTTCCGGCTACTAAGCCGATACTTCCGTTTTTAGTTGTGATAGCCCCGCTGCTGCCATTGACAATATGTGGTGCAAACAGAAAAGCTCCGTAGCCATCAGCGTTGATTGTCCCATTGTTTTCGACCGTGGCGTTGTTGCTGCCAATATTGTCTGAAAAAATGTAAGATGAAGTGGCGTTGTTAAATGCCATATCGGAAATGTTCAATGTGGATAGAACGACGCCCCCTGCATTGATTTGTGCTCCAGCGCCAACCATGATGCCATTGGGATTAACCACAAAAACTCTGCCATTGGCACTGAGTGTGCCCTGAATATTGGTAATGTCGTTGGAGTTGACGCGATTCAAAATGGCTGACTTTGTACTAGGCTGAGTAATGTTGACGCTTTCTCCTTTGGCAATATTGAAATTATTCCAATTGAGGATCAATTTGTCGGAAGTTTGATTGATGCTGGTATTGACGCCGTTGGTGGTAATGGTTCCGGTTCCGCCATTGGCTATCGTGCCTGTCCCTACAGCAAAGACTTGGCCCGCGCATGACAGAGAAATAACAGCGGCAAGAAATTTGATACGGCGATTAGGGTGGTGTGACATTTTATTTCCTTTTTAATATCATCGAAATGAATGAAATTGTTTTTCCATAAAACTGATATGGATCAACAACAGAGGGACTACCCTAGTTAAAGAAAAGTTAATTAATGCACACTCCTGTCAAGGTATTAATCAAAATTTCTTTAATTCTGAATTGTTTTTTTATCAAATTTTGTTCTATTTAATGAGGTGCAGCGTAAGATGCAAATAATGATTTTCCGATACGTGATTATTTGCGATTTAATTGTCAATATATCTATTTTCTGATATCGGAACAACCAGATGAAAGCGATCATCAATATCGATTTTCTTGATATTGCCGACGGGAGATTTGCGAAACAGTTTTTTGATTTGAACGGAACTTGGAGCAAGATTTGACGGCAATTTAGGTTGGAGCAGTAAACAGCCGTTTTATCCAAGGGTAGAGAGCTGATGCACGGCTGACCGGTCTGGCAGACCAAACTTTGCAAGTGGAAAATTGCGGAGCAATGTTTGACCCTGTTCGATCAGGCATTGAGGACGCCGCGAGATTTCGCCGCCGCCGCACGCGAGTTGGCTGGCGCGATATTCGAGAGGATTATTTTGATTCTGGCCTGATGCACCCACGTCTAATTGTGTACTGTCGTTGTGAAATAAATTTGCCAATTTCGATTGACCAAAGCTATCAAGTTGCCTTATGATTCTGTCTTCGCGATTGCAGCAAGTCTTACGGGGCTTCGCAGTTAAGCCCACGTGGCGGAATTGGTAGACGCGCATGGTTCAGGTCCATGTGCCGCAAGGTGTGGGGGTTCGAGTCCCTCCGTGGGCACCAGGAAACTGGTGTGAGAAGTGTAGAGAAACCGCATAAACAGTCATGTTTATGCGGTTTTTTTGTTTTCCGGGCAGCCTTTGTGGTTTTGTCATCGGGGGAAGTTTGCCGTATTATGCAAAAACCATAACAAGCTCGAGGTTGCCCATGGTTTTTATCGCATCGCTCGCGTTGCTTTCTCTGTTTGTGCTATGGGGTGCGCTGTCGCCGCTGGGACTGACTGCCGTGATGCAGGCGGCGCTGGGCAGCACGATTGTCAATTTCGGCTGGTTCTACCTGCTTTCAATGTTCAGCTTCCTGGTGTTTGCGCTATACCTGGCATTCGGACGCTTTGGTGCGATCCGGCTCGGCGGCGAGGATGCTGAACCGGATTTCAGCCGGCATAGCTGGTTTGCCATGCTGTTTGCCGCCGGCATGGGCATCGGGCTGGTGTTCTGGGGCGTGGCGGAACCGGTTTCGCATTTTGCTACGCCGCCCAGCGGTCCGGCCGGCGGCCCCGAGGCGGCCCGCATCGGCTTGCGTTATGCGTTTTTCCATTGGGGTTTGCATCCATGGGCGGCCTACTGCGTGGTGGCGCTGGCCTTGGCGTTTTTCCAGTTCAACCGCAACCGGCCGATGCTGATGAGCACCACCTTCGAGCCGCTGATCGGCAAATATGCCCAGGGTCCCCTGGGGCAGGCCATCGATATCCTGGCGATCATCGCTACCGCCATCGGCGTCGCCACCTCGCTGGGGTTCGGCACCCTGCAGATCAGCAGCGGCTTGCACAAGGTGTTCGGCCTGGACAACGGCCTCAGCCTGCAGCTGTCGGTGATTGCGGTGGCCGCGGTGCTCTATCTAGCCTCGTCGCTCAGCGGGCTCGACCGCGGCGTCAAGATCCTCAGCAACCTCAACATGGTGCTGGCGCTGCTGCTGATGCTGTTTGTGCTGGCACTGGGGCCAACCTTGTTCATCATGGATGCGCTGACCACCACGCTAGGCGACTACCTGGATAACCTGATCAGCATGAGCATGCGCATGACGCCGTTTTCCAAAGGCACCTGGATTGCCGACTGGACCTTGTTCTACTGGGCCTGGTGGGTGACCTGGGCACCGTTCGTCGGTACCTTCATTGCCCGCATTTCGCGCGGCCGCACCATCCGCGAATTCGTCACCGGCGTGCTGCTGGTGCCGTCATTGATCAGTTTTCTCTGGTTCGCCACCTTTGGCGGCGCTGCGTTGCACGGCATCATGTTCGAGCATCTGCCGCTGGTGGATATAGTCAAGCAGGACAGCTCGCTGGCCTTGTTTTCCTTGCTCGATCACCTGCCGTGGACCACCCTGACGTCGCTGATCGCGATCGTGCTGGTGTCGGTGTTCTTCATTACCTCCGCCGATTCGGCGACCTTCGTGCTGGGCATGATGAGCAGCAAGGGCAGTCCGGCGCCGTCGGCCCGCATCAAGCTGGCCTGGGGCGTGCTGACCGCCTTGATTGCGGCGGTGCTGTTGATGGCTGGCGGCTTGAAGGGCTTGCAGACAACTTCGATCGTGATTGCCTTGCCGTTCATGATCATCATGCTGTTGATGTGCGTGAGCCTGTTCCGGGCGCTGGGCGAGGAGGCCGATACGCTGGAGCGCCGGCGTCACGCGCGCGATCGGTTGCTGGAGCGTTTGCTGCGGGAGCGCGAGCAAACGCCGTCCTGAGATCAGGCCGCGGTGGAAAAGACGACCAGCTGGTAGTTTTGCTGCTGACAGCTGAAGGGCGCCAGGGCGGTCATTTTCAAGCCCTGGACATGCGCCGCCAGCGAATGCGGATTGCGGTCATCGATGAAGGCGGCGCCAAGATCGTAGCTGGCGCGGGCATGGGTTTTGACGGCGGCGAACAGTTTTTGCAAGATGCCCTGGCCGCGCCATTGCCTGCCGATGCATACCGGGCCGTACACAAACACCCGCAGCTGCTGCAAGGAGCGGCCTTCAAACTGCTGCTGGCCGAAGCTGGCGAGCATGGCTTCCACCACCGGATGGCGCGGCTGCGTCTCGCTCGGCAGCATGCAGACGAAGCCCGCCAGCTGTTCGCCATCGACCGCCACGACAATGCCGAGCGCCTGGTTGATGGCAGCGAGCTGCTGCTCGTTCATGCTGGAGACCACGAAGCCCTGTTTTTTCTCGTCTGCGCTGAGCTGGTCCGGGGTGTTCTGCAGCTGCAGCCGCACTATCTTAGGATAATCCTCGCTGCGCGCCAGGCGTATTTCCATGATGGTCATTCCTCTATCAACTTTTCTCAAGCGATTTCAGATTCTGGCCGGGGCTGCCGGGCAGCCGCGCCAGTTAGAGCCGGCCGGAATCGACTCACCCTTCATGACCAAGGTCAGCGCGCCAAGTTTGGCGTTGTCGCCGACGGTGGCGCCGTACAGCACGAAGCTGCGCGGTCCCATGTAGACACGGCTGCCAATGGTGACGTGGTCGACTTTCATGACCCGGTCTTCAAACAGATGCGTCTGCGGGCAAGCTTGCGCATTCAGTTCGCTGTAGTCGCCGATGCTGACGCAGTCGAACTCGGTGATGTCGGTGGTGTTCATGTAGACGCCGCGGCCGATGCGGCAGCCCAGCAGGTTGAACGCCAGCGGCAGCCACGGGGTGCCGCGCAGATAGCTCATGAAATTGGGGATCGCAATCCCTTCATACAGATTGGTCACACCTTCCGAGAGCCAGACAAACCGCGTCCACATCGGTACGCTGCGTTTCTTGTAGCGGCCCAGCAGCAGCCATTTGAGGGCAGCGATAAAGACAAAAGTACCGATGCCGTACAGCAGGCCGGCACTGGTCAGCAATGAAATCACTTCACCCCACTGGCCGGCGCCAGCCAGCGGCATCAGGTTCAGCACCACGGTATAGCCGACCGCGATCACGATCGCATGCGGCGAGACGATGCGGAAACCCTCGACCAGCGCGCGACCCAGGCGGCGCCGGCGCGACGGCCGGAATGTCAGGTGCTCGGGGAAGCCGCTGGTTTCCTCGCGTGCCGGCAGGTTGATCGGCGGCGAGCCGAGCCAGGTGTCGCCCGGCTGCATCCTGCTGTTGTCCGGCACCCGCGAGTGGACGCCGATCAGGACGTTTTCCGGCAAGATGGTGCCATCCGGTACGTAAGCGCCGTTGCCGACGAAACTGCGGCGCGAGATCACGGTAGGTTTCATGGTGATCCAGCCGCCATCGATCTGTTCGTCGCCCAGCAGCACGGCATCGGCGATGAAGGTATCGTCGCCCAGCGTCAGCATGTCCGGCACGACGCCGAGCGCGGTCGATATTTCGGCATGGCGGCCGATTTTTGCGCCCAGCAGGCGGTACCAGAGCGGCGCGTAGACCGTCGCATACACGCCGTGCAATACGCTCAAGCTGGATTCCTGGATCTGGTTGACCAGCCATTTGCTGCAATACACATTGCTGCGCACCGGCCAGCTGCCGGCCCGCATGCGCGGCAGCAGGCTCCAGCGGATGCCGGCCGAGAGCAGGGCGGTGCAGACGATCAGGACGGCAGTCGCCGGGAAAGCCAGCACAAAATACTTGGCCAGCTGGAAGGCGACCTTGTTGCTCTGCAGCCAGGGGAACATATCGGTGTCGTCCAGCCAGTCGATCAGGATGAAGCTGGGGAATACCGGCATGAAGAACAGAGTCGTGATCAGCAGGGCGCCGAACAGGAAGAATACTGATTCCCCCATCTGGCGCCGGCGCGTGACCGGCGGCCGCGGCTGCTTGCTGTCCGGATCGAAGGCGCCGACATCGCGCGCCGGCGAGCCGGTCCAGATTCGTTTGGCGGGAACCGACTGGCCTTCACTGAGGGCGGTCTGGCCTTCCAGGTGGCCATAGGCGCCGACCCGGGTATCGCCTTCCAGCACTACATAGGAGCCGATGCAGCTTTCCCGCTCCAGCGTGATATTGCCGAGCAACAGCTCACCGTGCTCGACCCGGGCGTTTTCAAAGTTGACGGCATTGCCGACGCTGACGCCATCCTCGATCACCAGCAAGTCATGGGCGCGCAAGGTCATCGAGCCGATAATGACCTCCGAGCCGATCTTTGCGCCCAGCGCGCGCAGCCACCAGCTGTACAGGGTCGAACCGCTCAGAAGATAGGCCGGTGCGGCTTCAATCAAGCGGTCGGTCAGCCACCAGCGATAGTAGGTCACGCCCCAGAGCGGATAGCGGCCGGGTTTCAGGCGGCCGGCGATCAGCCATTTGGCGGCGATGGCAATGGCGAATTCGAACAAGGTCGCCAGCAAGAACACCAGCACCGATACGGCGATTGCGCGGGTGATCGAGTCGCCAGGATCACCGGTGAAGAAATGGTAGGTAAAGAACGGCGCCAGCCATTGCATCATGCGCATCGCCACCAGCCATGGCACGGCAGCGGCTTGCGCCGCGCCGCACAGCCAGCGTTTGAGGTCGGACGGCGCACTCCAGCTGGTGTCGACGCCAATGCCGGCCAGCGGCGGTTCCGCCAGCACCTGGGCGATACGGCCGACGGTGCGGTTAATGTAGATGTCGCGCACCGTCACATGGGCATAGGCAGGGTCCGCACGCAAGGCGGAGGCGAGCTTGGCTGCAAACAGAGAATGGCCGCCCAGGTCGTTGAAAAAATCGGCGCTGCGCAGGATAGGCTGGCCAGGGAACAGCTTGTTCAACGCCGCGAACAGGGCCGTTTCGGCCGGCGTCTCGGGCGTGTCGGCATCGCCGCCCGCTGTCAGAGGAGCCGCCAGCGGCCTTGCCTTGAGTGCTTTGCGGTCGATTTTGCCGGAGGTCAGGCGCGGCATTTCCGTCATTGCTTCAAAGAAGCCCGGCACCATATACGGCGGCAGGCGTTCGCCAAGTGCTGCGCGCAGGGCGGCGGGCGCTACTTCAGCGCCGCTTTCCGGTACGATGAAAGCAATCAGCTGGTCGATGCCGTCTTCCTGGCGCAACACTACAGCCACGGTGCCGACGCCGGGCTGGCGTGCCAGCACTTCTTCGATTTCGCCCAGTTCGACCCGGAAACCGCGAATCTTGACCTGATCGTCGGTCCGCCCCAGGCACTGGACCCGGCCGTCGGCTTCGATGCGCGCCAGGTCGCCGGTACGGTATAAACGGCGATCGTGCTCGCTGCTGGACCATGGATTGGCCAGGAATTTTTCCGCGGTCAGCTCCGGTCGGCCGAGATAGCCTTCAGCGACGCCGGGGCCGGTAATGCACAGCTCGCCGACTTCGCCGCGCGGCAGCAGGACCAGGCCGTGCTCGACCGCCGGATTGATCACCAGCAGGCCGTAGTTGGGCAGCGGGCGGCCGATGGTGACCGCTTCATTGGCGCGCAGCTCCGCCAGGCTGGCCGAGACCGTAGCCTCGGTCGGGCCGTAGGTGTTGAATATATGGCGCCCGGTTTCCGGACTAGCCCAGCGGTTGACCAACGATTCCGGGCACATTTCGCCGCCCAGGTTGATGATGCGCAGGCTTGGTACATCTTGGTTGAACAAGGCCAGCAGTGTCGGCACCGCGTGCAGCACGGTGACGCCGTTGGCGGCCAGCGCCAGTGGCAGGGCTTCTGGATCCGAGGCGACTTCCTTGGGGGCGATCCAGAGCGTCGCGCCGACCAGGTAGCTGATCCAGATTTCCTCGAACGACATGTCGAAGGCGACTGAAAAACCTTGATAGACACGATCGTGCTCGCTCACGCCCAGCACGGAATTTTCGCTGCGCAGGAAATGGCAGATGGCGCCTTGGGTGATGGCGATGCCTTTCGGCTTGCCGGTCGAGCCGGACGTGTAGATTACATAAGCCGGATCGCTGCGTTGTACGCCTTGGCGGCGCAACTGGGGAGCGGAGGACGGCGCCAGCAGCTGTTCCGCTGTCCATACCGTGCAGCTGAGGCTGGCTAGGCGCGGCGCAAACTGCGCGCAACTGACGATGCCGGGCGCGTTGGCGTCTTCCAGGCAAACGGCAATGCGTTCGACCGGCGTATCGGCGTCCAGCGGCAGCCAGGCGGCGCCAGCCTTGGCGATGCCTGCCTGCATGACGAGCAGGTCGATGCCGCGCGGTAACCAGAGTCCGACGATCTGACCGGGAACGACCCCGGCACTGATCAGCCCGGCAGCGACCTGGTCGGCACGCTGGTTGAGTTCTTGATAAGACAGCTGATGCTCGCCGAAGATCAGGGCGATCTGGTGCGGCAGGCGCGCGGCGGTAGCTTCCAGTAGATCAGCCAGGACTTCATTGCGGATCAGTTCGGCCTGGGCAGCCCCGTGCAGGATGTCGGGGTGAGCAGAATAACCGCTGGCGGCCACACTATCGACGAGCAAAGACTGGGTCATGGAGAAATCTGGGTGAAGGATGGCAAACCGGCGATGTTAGCACGGAGAAGATAGGTAACGTTCAGACAATTTTGCGCCAGTGGAAGGGTTTTTTCCAGTTGGCACTTGTAGTCCCGTTTTGTCGCTGTTACATGCTGTTTCCAAGGCATGGCCTGGCTCCCTATGATCGACTTGCTAAGAGGAAACTATTGGTCGTATGATGGGGTATTCGCACCAGGATAGGCAAGTAGTTTCTTTTTTTGCATGATCTCTCATTCCGCTAAAGCTTTCTAACGGTTCAACTGTTACAGCGAGGTTTTGTGATGCAGCGATTGAAGAAATTTTTGACGTTGGATGGCGGCCTGCGCTGGATCAAGGTAATCCTGCCTTTCCTGGCGATCGTTGCCTTGATGGTGGGACTGCTGGCATTCAGCATGAATATCCTGTCTTCGGTGCGGGCTTTCGTCGGCGGCGAGAGCCTGTGGTCGAAAGCGCAGAAGGAGGCGGTATTCCACCTCAACCAGTACGCCGTCACGCAAGCTGACGCCGACTATCAGAAATTCTTGAAGGCGCTGGCGGTGCCGATGGGCGACCAGCGTGCGCGGGAGGAACTGGACAAGCCCGACCCGGACATGCGTGTGGTGCGCCAGGGCTTTCTCGATGGCGGCAATCATCCCGACGATATCGACGGTATCGTCAGCCTGTATCGGAACTTCAAGAATTTCAGCCTGCTGAGCGAACCGCTGGCGAACTGGAAAATCGGCAACGATCTGATCCAGCAGCTCGACCAAGAGGCCCAACGCCTGCATGCTGCCATCAGCGCCGGTAATCCGGACCCGACGGCGATGATCGCCAGTATTGCCCGCATCCGCGAAATCGATGCCCGCCTGACGCCGCTGGAACTGCGCTTTTCCGCCAGCCTGGGCGAGTCCTCGCGCCGGGTGCAGCGCCTGCTGTTGTTTGCGACGCTGGCGATCGCCATCGGACTGATGATTTTCGGTAGCTGGATCTCGCGTTTCATCTTGATCAAGAGCGATCAGTTCAAGGAAGCGCTGAAGATCAGCGAGGAACGGCTGCAACTGGCTATGCTGGGCAGCAACGACGGCTTGTGGGATTGGGATATCCAGGCCGATAATATCTACTATTCGCCGCGCCTGAAGGAGCTGCTGGGCTACACCCTGGACGACGACGAACCGACTCCGCTGCAATTCCTCAACTGTATTTACCCGTCCGACTTGGACGCGGTGCGCGCCAAGCTGACTGCGCATCTGCACGACAATTCGCCGTGCGACATCGAATTCCGCGTGGTGACCAAGGCCGGCGAACTGCGCTGGGTGCGTTCCTGTGCCCAATCGACCAGCAATTCGGCCGGCAAGCCGGTGCGCATGGCCGGTTCGTTTACCGACATTACCGCTCGCAAGCGCGCCGAGGAGCAGCTGTATGCGGCCAAGGAAAGGGCGCAGGTCACGCTGGAATCGATAGGCGAGGCCGTGATCACGCTGAGTACCGACGGCCTGGTCGAATACCTCAACCCGACTGCTGAAATACTCACCAGGTGGACCCTGGCGTCGGCGCGCGGCCTGCCGCTGGAAAAGATCTTGAATGTGGTAGGCGAAGCGTCCGGCAACCGGGTGCCGGACCTGATCCACCAGATCCTCGACAACAGCATGCCGGTCGAAAACGCCTCCAACCTGCTGCTGGTGTGCGACGATGGCAGCGAAGTCGCGGTCAACCTGTCGGCCGAGCCGATTCGCAACCTGAGCGGCGAGACCATCGGCACTGTGCTGGTGCTGCATGATGTCAGCAAGGATCGCGAATATGCGGCGCAGCTGTCTTACCAGGCCAGCCATGACGAACTGACCGGCCTCATCAATCGCCGCGAATTCGAACGGCGCCTGACTGTGGCGATGATCACCTCGCGCGACCAGCAGCGCCAGCATGCCGTGCTGTACCTGGACCTGGATCAGTTCAAGGTGGTCAACGACACTTGCGGTCATGCTGCCGGCGATGAATTGATCCGGCAAATCAGCGTCTTGCTGAAACAGCGCCTGCGCGACACCGATACCATCGCCCGCCTGGGCGGCGACGAATTCGGCGTCTTGCTGGAAAACTGCCCGGTGGAGCATTCGCTGCGGATTGCCGAGGGTTTGCGGCAAACCGTCGCCGATTTCCAGTTCGTCTGGTCCAACAAGCCGTTCAGCATCGGCGTCAGCATCGGCCTGATCAACCTGGCCGGTGAAATGCATACGCTGGGACAGATCATGAGCGCGGTCGACGCCGCCTGCTACCTGGCTAAGGAAAAGGGCCGCAACCGGGTGCACGAGTACCGCCTGGACGACAGCGAGCTGTCGATACGGCACGGCGAGATGGAATGGATTACCCGTATCAACGAAGCCCTCACGCATGAGAGATTCTGCCTGTTCTCGCAAGAAATCGTGGCCTTGGGCCAGAAATCCAGCGACGGCGTGCATTTCGAGATCTTGCTGCGGATGCTGGACAAGGACGACAACCTGGTGCTGCCGATGGTGTTCATTCCTGCCGCCGAGCGCTACAACCTGATGCCGGCCATCGATCGCTGGGTGGTCGCGACCGTCTACGCGACGCTGGCGAAAATGCGCAAACAAGGACAGGGCCTGGATATACAGACTTGCGCCATCAATCTGTCCGGCACCAGCATAGGCGACAACAATTTCCTGCATTTCGTGCAGGAGCAGCATGTGAAATTCGGTATTCCGCCGGAAATCATCTGCTTTGAAATTACCGAGACCAGCGCCATCGCCAATTTTGCCAAGGCCGCGCATTTTATCCAGGAGTTGCGGGGCGTCGGCTATCGTTTCGCGCTGGACGATTTCGGCGCCGGCATGTCGTCGTTCGCTTACCTGAAAAACCTGCCGGTCGATTTCATCAAGATCGACGGCGGCTTTGTCAAAGACATGCTGAACAGTCCGACCGACTATGCCATGGTCGAGGCGATCAACAAGATCGGCCATCTGATGGGTAAGCAGACGATTGCAGAATTTGCCGTCAATGAACGGATTATCGGCACACTGACTGAAATCGGCGTCGATTTTGCGCAGGGCTATGGCATCGGCCGGCCGCAGGCCTTCGGCATCGGCACTGACAGAAATTTGCTAAAAGCTAGTTAGAGGTCTGGCCTGCACGATCAGGCCAGCGCTGCTTTCAGCATGCTGCGAAACGCGCGCGGGGTGCATTTTTCTATGTTGACCTGCGGCGTGCCATGCCAGGCGGCGAAGCGCTGCAAGGCCGCCGCCAGTTCGCTGGCCAGGCGCTGGGTTTGGCGGGTGCTGCTTTCCAGGTATAGCGCCTTGACTTCAAATATGCCCTGGCTGCGGTGGGCCTTGGCATCGAGCCGGCCCACCAGCGCGCCACGGTGCAGGATCGGCAAGGTGAAATAGCCGTAACTGCGCTTGGCCTCGGGGGTATAGCACTCCAGCCGGTAATCGAAATCGAACAGTTCCAGCGCCCGTTTGCGGTCCCATACCAGCGGATCGAAGGGCGAAAGCAGGCTGGTGACGGTCGGTTTCAGCTTGCCTGCGACGGCGTCCAGCGCCAGCTGGCGGTGATCCGGGTGGATGTAAACCGGCTGCTGCCAGCCATCGACGCTGGCTTTCAGCAGGCTACCGTCCGCCACAAGGGTTTCCGGATCGGGATCGGGGCGGCTCTTGGCGGTACGGAAATAATCTCCGATCCAGCTGGCTTTGGCCACGCCCAGCGCCCGCACCGCTTTCAGCAACAGGGTGCGCTGGGTGTCGGCGTTGGATGGCATGCGGGCATCGTCCCAGTCCGGCAGGATGCGCTCGGCGAGGTCGTAAATCCGATGAAAATTATGACGCTTGGCGATCATCAGGCGGCCGGCGGTAAACAGCACCTCAAGCGAGCGCTTTTCCGGCTTCCATTCCCACCAGCCGCCGCCTTTGCCATCGGTGCGCTTGAAGTCGGCGGAACGCACCGGGCCGTTTTCGCGGATATGCAGCAGCAGTTTTTCTATGGTGGCGCGATGTTCTTCCATCCATTTGGCCGAGTATTTCCAGCCCATCGAGCCGGGGTCGATCATGCGATGCCGGAACAGGCCGTAATCCTCGATCGGTAAAAAGCAGGCTTCGTGGGCCCAGTATTCGAACAGCTGGCGCTCTTCCAGCAATTCCTCCAGCCAGCACTGCGGATAGTTGCCGAGACGGCTCCACAGCACCAGGTAAGGGCTGCGCGCTACCACGTGGATGGTGTCGATCTGCAGCACGCCCATCTGGCGGATGGCGGCCAGTACGTCTTGCTTGACGGCTTTCCTGCGCGGTGGATTGAGCAAGCCTTGCGCCGCCAGCTGCAGGGCGCGCGCCGCCGGCAGCGAGAGCTGGAGAGTGTCCATGCCGGCGCCGTCTTAGAGCGTCAGCGCTTGCAGGTCGAGGCGCTGGTCTAGCCGTGGCGGGCACCAGTAGTAGCCGCCGGTCACCGGCTGCGAAAAGCTGAACAGGGCATCGACGATATCGTCTTCATGGCCGAGCATGCGGCGCAGGACGTTTTCAAAGCGGTCGCTGGATTCGCCGAAGGCGATGAATTCCGTGCCTTGCTGCAGGCCGTTATCCCAGGGCATGGAGTGGCGCACCATGTAAGCCTCCGGGGTAAAGCTTTCCTGTGCACTGCGCTTGACGTGGGCCGATTCCGGCGCATCGTCGATTTCTTCATTGTCTTCGATGCGGCGGCCTATGGTAGCGTCGCGTTGCGCCGCCGGAAAGCCGCGGAAGCGCGTCAGGTCATGGATCCAGCGTTGCACCGCGACAAAGCTGGAGCCCTGACGGCCGGCGCCTTCCGCCATCAGAGCGGCTTCTACCGCAGCCTCGTCGAGGGGATTTTCGGTGCCGTCTTCATAGCCGGTGAGATCGCGGTTGT
The DNA here is from genome assembly GCF_001584185.1 of Collimonas pratensis. Taxonomy (GTDB): domain Bacteria; phylum Pseudomonadota; class Gammaproteobacteria; order Burkholderiales; family Burkholderiaceae_D; genus Collimonas; species Collimonas pratensis. The sequence goes on from NZ_CP013234.1 coordinate 2,559,414, forward strand.
CGCGATAGCGGAAAGTGTCCTGGCTGTTGTCCAGCACCAGTGCGTCGGCCAGCAGGGCGACCAGTTGGGCGCTGCGTTCGAAGAGCGTGCTGCGGTCGTCGCCACGCAGCAGGATCCACAACGCCTGCTGGGTCGACGGCGCGCTGCAGCCGACGCCATCCAGCGCCGGGAAGGCGCGCAAGCCTGCTACATGCTGGGTGAGAGCCTGGACCAGCGGCAAACCCAGGCCGACGACGCCCCAGTCCGCCTCGAAAGTGTCGCGCAAACGCAGCAGCGCTGCACGAGGATCGGCGCCTGCCAGGCGGAATGTGAGCGAACGGCCGAGTGGCGGAAGCGGCTGGAGGATGCCGGGTTGGGCGAGATCTGCAGTGACGGGCATTACTTTTCCTTGAACGAGGGACGGGTGAAGAGGGACGATATTAGCGGATTCTGATAATTATTTCTGGGCAGGGCGGCAATTTCATGACGCTTTTGCCGCTAGCCTGGCCTGCCGCTTGCGCAGGCCGGTAATGATGTCACGCCCCATGAAATAGTCGGTCAGCCGTTGCTTTTGATGCGGCAGCAGCTGGCTGGAGGCGATCAGGTCGGGCCAGGCTTGCAGGGCTTTCTTGCAGACCTCGGCAATCACCTGGCGCAGCGGCGGCTCCAGCATGCCGCTGCTGTTGGCGAAGGCACGCAGGGTTTGCGGCGACAGGAAGGAGCGCTTGCCCTGGCCCTCTGCAAACTTGAGCGCATGGCCGCTGCCGTTCAGGTACACGCTATAGGCCACCACATCGTAGGCAGGTGAGAATTCGATGCTGCTGTCGGCCAGATAGCGAATGCCGAAATTTTTCAGGTGGGCGTCATAATTGCCGATCAGTTCATTGACGGTAATGCGCCGCAGCAGCTCATGGCAGGCTGCGGGACCCAGCTCGGGTACGGCTTGCATCACCAGCGCCATGTCGGCGTAGGTGGCGCCGGTATATTTCTTGTCCGGGTCGACGCCGAGGATCTGGCAGAAATCCTCGACATGCAGCCGTCCCGGCTGGTCACGGTCGAAACGCTGCACCGCCAGGAACTGCTGGCCCGGTTCCGCCGCATAGGGATGTTCCGCCATGATCGCCGCCAGCGGCTGCAGGCTGGCGTCGCATGCCGTGACGCCGGCGGCGCGCGCCAGTTGCAGCGACAGATGTTCGACTTCCGGCAGGCGATCGTACTGGGCGGTCGGCAGCTTGCCGATGATGTGGGCATCCTTGTGGCGGGTGCGGCTGACATAGCGGCCGCCTTGCAGGATCAGGGCCAGCTTCGGCTGCATGCCGGAAATCGAGACGCCGTCGACTAGTGGCGCCGCGATCACGCTTTCCTCGATCGCTTCCTTGTCCTGGGTCACCAGGCGCGTCATCATGGCGCGCGTCAGCCTGGTCGGGATGGCGCGCACCGCGCCCGGCAGGTCGCGCCCGCAGGCAGCCAGCAGCTCGAAGTGATCGTCTTCCGCACACTGGCGTTCCAGTGCGATCTGCTTGCGCAACACGCCTTCCGGCAACAGGTTCTGGAAGAAGGCAGGCAGACGCATCTTGCCCGGTGAATTGAAGATTGCCGCCAGCGGATTGAGCAGCAGCGCCACGTCCTGTTGCGGCGTGGCGGCGCGCATCGAGAGCGACAGCGTGGGGCGTTGCGGGTCTTGCGCATAGGCGGGATCGACCTGGAAGCGCACCATGTCGCCATATTGGAACAGGACGCCGGCCAGGCGATCGCCAATGAAAATATCCAGCGCGCTGAGGTTCATTTTTTGTTCCCTTGCCTTGCCAGCGCGGCAGCGACCAGGCTTTGAATTTCGTCTTCGGCAGGCGGTTGCGCGGCAATCGAGGAAGCCATGGCTTTCGGCAGCAGCGCCACTTCCAGCCCCAGCTGGTCGGCAATAGTCATCAAGGTGCTGAGGCGTGGATCGTTTTTGCCGGAAAGGACGCCGCGGATGGTGACGGCGGTCAGTCCGCTGTCCCTGGCCATGGCAATAACGGATAGCGCCAGCCGCTGTTTGGCTTGCTGGAGAGTGAAAGAAAGTTCGGCCAGGGTTTTCATGGTGATGAGTAAACTATCTTTTAATTGATTATGGATAGTATAGTATCTTTTTATAAAAAAGATAGAATAATATCTTTATTTCTTAAAAAGATAGTTAAATATCTTTTTTTGGCGTTGCTCTAAACAATGATGTGCGCCATTCATGCACTGTACCGCCGCCGGCCGCAATGCCAGCCGGCTGGCGGAAACCAACTAAGCATCTCCGAAAACCTTCGTTTTGCAAATCGTTTGAATCGATTAACGTGGCCATCAGAGCGGTAACAGTTCTGGAAACGCCTGATCATTCAATCACCGAGGGAAAGCATGCTTAACAATATTCTGAAACGCCTGCCGCTGCTGGCTGCCGCTGTTGCTATCACCGCTTCTGCCGGCGCGGCATGGGGCGCTGGCCAGGAAGTCAATATCGCCTATCAAACGGTGGTTGAGCCAGCCAAGATTGCCCAGGCGGACGGTACTTACGAAAAAGCCAGCGGCTGGAAAATCAACTGGAAAAAATTCGACAGCGGTGCCGATGTGATCACCGCTGTGGCGTCCGGCGATATCCAGATCGGTTATGTCGGCAGCAGCCCGCTGGCCGCGGCGGCGACGCGTGAACTGCCGATAGAAACCATCCTGATTGCGGCGCAGATCGGCCAGGCGGAAGCGCTGGTGGTACGTAACGGCAGCGGCATCGCCAGCGCGCAGGACCTGATCGGTAAAAAAATCGCCGTGCCTTTCGTTTCGACTACCCATTACAGCCTGCTGGCGGCGCTCAAGCACTGGGGCATTCCAGCTTCCAAGGTGCAAATCCTGAATCTGCGGCCGCAGGAAATCACGGCGGCTTGGCAGCGCGGCGATATCGATGCCGCCTATGTCTGGGATCCGGCGCTCGGCAAGGTAAAGGAGAGCGGCAAAGTGCTGACCAATTCGGCCGAAGTCGCCAAGTGGGGCGCGCCGACCTTCGACGCCTGGATCGTGCGCAAGGATTTCGCGCAAAAGCACCCTGATTTCGTCACTGCATTTGTCAAGGTCACCGGCCAGGCCTATGCCGACTATCGCGCCCATGGCGCGGAATGGAAAGCCGGTTCAACGCAGTTCGAGAAAATTGCCCGTCTGACCGCTGCCAAGCAAAGCGATATTGCCGAACTGCTGGCCGGCAGCGGCTTTCCGACCCTGAGCGAACAGCAACAGTTGCTCAGCGGCGCGACGGTGCAGGCGCTGGCAGCTACTTCAAGCTTCCTGCAAGAACAGAAAAAGGTCGAGCGCGTGCTGCCCGACTACCAGCCCTATGTGAATCCGGCATTCGCTAAACAGGCTGCGGCGCAGTAAGGAAACGACATGATCCGTTTGCAAGCAGTCAGCGTGACTTATCCGTCGGCGGCGCGGCCAGTCTTGCGCGATCTTTCGCTGGATTTGCATGATGGCCGCTTTACCGTGGTGATCGGCGCCTCCGGCTGCGGCAAGACTACCTTGCTTAACTTGATTGCCGGTTTCCTGCAGCCGACTGCAGGCAGCGCCAGCATCGACGGCCTGCCGATCACCGGTCCCGGCGCCGAACGCGGCGTGGTGTTCCAAAGCGACGCCTTGCTGCCTTGGCAGAACGTGCAGGAAAACGTCGCCTTCGGCCTGCGCCTGGCTGGGCAATCGCCGCAGCAGCGCCAGGCCAAGGCGCGCGAATACCTTGCGCTCACCGGTTTGCAGGACTATGCCGACGCCGCCATCTGGGAATTGTCCGGCGGCATGCGCCAGCGCGTCAGCCTGGCGCGCGCGCTGGCGGTCGATCCGCGTTTCCTGCTGCTGGACGAGCCGCTGGGTGCGCTGGATGCCTTGACCCGCGAACAGATGCAAGAGCATTTGCTGCAGGTATGGAAAACCACCGGCAAAGGCATTTTCATGATTACCCATAGCGTCGAGGAAGCCCTGTTCCTGGCGACCGACCTGGTGCTGCTGCGGGCGCGCCCGGGACGGGTCGCCAGCGTGCGCCGGCTGCATTTCGGCGAGCGCTTCGCCGCCGGCGAATCGGCCCGCAGCATCAAGTCCGATCCGCGTTTTGTCAGCCTGCGCGAAGAAATCCTGGAGCAGCTGTTGCATCCGCAGGCAGATGACGTATCAGAGGAAGCCTATTCATGAGCGAGTTGTCCGTTACCCTGGCGCCGCTTGAGCTGCCGCACGATCCGGTGGCGCAAATGCTGGCGCCGTATCCGGCCGCCTGGCAAGCGGGTCGCCACAGTCCAGTGGCGGCCAGGCCGCGTACCGGGTTTGTCATCTCCGACCGCGCCATTACGTTGCTGACCGCGCTGGGCCTGCTCGCGCTCTGGTGGCTGGTCAGCGCGCTGGCGCTGGTGCCGCCGCTGTTCCTGCCGTCGCCGCTGGCAGTGCTGCAGAAATTCAAGGCGGTGGCGCTCGACGGTTTTGTCGATGCTACCTTGTGGCAGCACGCGGCAACCAGTGTCGCCCGCGTGTTTGCGGCATTGCTGCTGGCGATCGCCAGCGCGGTGCCGGTCGGCATCCTGATCGGGCTGAACCGGCGCGCCAGGGCAGTGTTCGATCCGCTCATCGAATTCTACCGGCCGATCCCGCCGCTGGCTTACCTGCCGCTGATCGTGATCTGGTTTGGCATCGGCGAACTGTCGAAAGTGCTGCTGATCTATCTGGCGATCTTTGCGCCGCTGGCGATCGCGACTTTGCATGGCGTGCGCCGGGTCGAGCAGAACCGCCTGCGGGCGGCGCAGACGCTGGGCGCTACGCGCTGGCAGCTGGTGCGTTATGTGATCCTGCCGTCGGCCGTGCCAGACATCCTGACCGGCGTCCGTATCGGCCTGGGCGTGGGCTGGTCGACTCTGGTGGCGGCAGAGTTGATCGCCGCTACCCGCGGGCTAGGCTTCATGATCCAGTCGGCGGCGCAGTTCCTGGTGACCGACGTCGTCATCATGGGCATCTTGGTGATCGCCCTGATTGCCTCGAGCTTCGAATATGGCTTGCGCTGGCTGCAACGCAAATACGTGCCTTGGGAAGGGCGCGCATAGACACGGGCCGGTTTTTGCCGGCCCTCGTTTCCATTCCTAGTGTGGACTGGCGGTAGGGCGCACCACGATTTCGCTGAGGTCGACGTCGGCCGGCTGTTCGATGGCGAATAGAACTGTGCGCGCCACCGCTTCGGCGGAAATCGCAATCTTGCGGTAGGTTTGCATGTTCAGCCTGGCGTCGGGGTCGCTGATGCTGTCGGCCAGTTCGGATTCGGTGACGCCGGGCGAGATCACGGTGACCCGGATATTGCTCACCTCTTGGCGCAAGCCGTCGGAAATCGCCCGTACCGCAAACTTGGTGGCGCTATATACCGCCGCAGTGGGCACTACCCGATGGCCACCGACCGAAGCCACGTTGATGATCTGGCCGCTGCCCTGAGCCTGCATCACCGGCAACGCCGCAGCGATGCCGTACAGTACGCCCTTGATGTTGACATCCACCATGCGCTCCCATTCATCCACCTTCAACTGCTCCAGCGTCGACAGCGGCATGACGCCGGCATTGTTGACGATGACGTCGACCCGGCCGAAGCGGCTTTTGGCGAGCGCCACGATATCCTCAAGCTGGCTGCGCTTGGTGACATCCAGGGCTTGATATTCTGCTACTCCGCCGGCCGTGCGGATCAATCCCGCCAAGGTTTCCAGGCGCTCGGTGCGGCGCGCACCCAGCACTACCCGGGCGCCATGCGCCGCCAGAATGCGGGCGGTGGCTTCGCCGATGCCGCTGCTGGCGCCGGTGATGATGACAACCTTATCTTTAATTCCAGACATGCGTTTCTCCTTGTGGTCCCGGACCGGAAGCGCCGGGCATGCCAGCACTGTAGGACGTGGCGAGCGGACGGAGATAGCAGGATCCACGCGACTTCTTGCACGATCCTCCAGATCTTGGCGCAGGCTGCGACATGCCCGAGGGAAAAATAGTAGACTCGGCCTAATCCTGTAAATGGCAGAAAATGAGGCAGAAAATGGCAGAATCAGAAGCAATCTCGGCAGAGCGCGCGGTGTCTTTGCAGCAAGCCGAACTGGCGCGCCTGATTGCGCAATACGCCGCCACCGACGGCGTGCACCAGACCGCGATCGCGCCGCTCAACGTGGTGCGCATGTCGCAACCCTCGGTGCCGACGCACTCCTTGCACAAGCCGGCCTTGTGCATCATCGCCCAGGGCCAGAAGCGGGCGATGCTGGTCGATGAAGTGTATGTCTACAACTCCGCCAGCTATCTGGTGGTATCGGTCGACCTGCCGGTATCGGGCCAGGTCACGCAAGCCTCGCCGGAGTTGCCGTACTTGTGCATGCGGCTGGATCTTGATCCGAAAGAAATCGGCGAGCTGATCATGGCCACCGAACGTCGCGCCAAGAAGAACGACTCGCCGGCGCGCGGCATGTTTGTCAGCAAAGCCACCACCAGTTTGCTGGATGCGGTATTGCGCCTGATGCAATTGTTGGCGGCGCCTCAGGATATCCCGGTGCTGGCGCCGCTGGCGATGCGCGAAATCCTGTACCGGCTGTTGCAGGAGGAGCAGGGCGGCATGCTGCAGCAGATTGCCATGTCCGATAGCCAGGCGCAGCATGTGGTCAAGGCCATCGAACTGATCAAGCGCGATTACCGGCTACCGCTGCGCATCGAGAATCTGGCGCGCGAGGCCAACATGAGCTCGTCCTCGCTGCACCACCATTTCAAGGCAGTGACGGCTATGACGCCCTTGCAGTACCAGAAACAGCTGCGGCTGCAAGAAGCGCGCCGCCTGCTGTTTACCGAGGTCGGCGATGCCGCTACTGCCGGTCATCTGGTCGGCTATGAAAGTCCGTCGCAGTTCAGCCGAGAGTACAACCGCATGTTTGGCGCCCCGCCGGCGCGCGACGCTGCGCGCTTGCGTAGCGTCGGGCAGGCTACGGTCAGCGCGGTGTAGCCCTCGGCCAGCTTATTCGGCGTGGCTGGCGGCATGCTGGCCGCGGCGCGACACGCTTTCCTGTATCGCGGCCGCGATCAGTATGACCGTGGTCAGGCCGGAAATCATCAGCTGGTCGGTGAGGTAGGCGAACGGAATCAGGACCGCCAGCAATCCTAGCCCGATCATGTGGGAAAACGGAAAGCGCCGATAGACTACCGTCTTGTAGATGCCGTTGCCCAGCAGGTAAACCATCGGACCGCCGATCAGTACGGCCAGCGATTTGGTGTCGATATGGCCTGCCGGATGGGCGATCGCCAGCTCGTTGCCGACCGCCGTAATGATCACGCCGGCGACGATGATCACATGGGTGTAATGGAAGTAGGCGCCGATGCGGCCCGGATCGTTGGAGTTGACGATGGCTTCGGTGCCGGCCTGGCTGCTGGTGTCGAAGTAGATCCACCACATCGCCAGGCTGCCGAGGAAGGCGACCAGGAAGGCAATCAGGATCGGCGTTTCCCAGCTGGCCATGTGGCCGATGGTGGCGCCGGTCACCAGGATCGATTCGCCTAGCGCCACGATGACGAATAACTGGCAGCGCTCGGCCATATGACCGCCTTCAATGGTCCATTCCTGTGTCTTTGAGCGGCCCATGCCGGGCAGCCACAGGCCGATCATCGGCGAAAAATATTCGCAGGCCACCGCCGCTATCCAGAACAGCAGCCGGTATTCGGCGCTGGACCAGCCGCCGGCAATCCACAGCGCACCCGAGATGCACAGCCAGCCCAGCATGCGCTGGAAATTTTTGCTGAGAGCGTGGCTGGATCCCAAGTGAAATACCACGAACAGTGTGCGGCCGATCTGCATGACGGCATAGCACACCGCAAAAATCATCCCGCGCTCGCCAAAGGCGTCCGGCAGCACCGCTGACATGACCAGACCCACCAGCATGACGGCAAACAGCATCAGGCGGATCGGCAAGGTGTCGGGATCGAACCAGTTGGTCACCCAGCAGGTATATTGCCACACCAGCCAGACTGCAAACCACAGCACCAGCGTTTGCAGGGCGCCTAGCGGCGTGAGGTTTTCGAGCAGGTGATGGGAGAGCTGGGTGACGGCAAAGACATACACCAGATCAAAGAACAGTTCGACCGACAGCACCTTGGCCTCATGGCCGTCGCGCGCCCGCAGCAAGTTGGCTTTACCCCAGATACTCATCGCTATTTCCCTTTATTGCCAGGCGCCGGCGCCAGCTTTCGTCATGCACAATAAAGGATGCTTCCGCCATGTGTCAATTGCCGCGGAGCGCTGCGGATCAAGCCTCGCTCAGCGCCGATTGTGCACTGCGCGTGCTGTGCCAGTGCACCGGCTCCGGCGCGCGTGCACTTGGCTGGCTGTGCAGGAAAGGTTGTTCGCCGGCCAGGATGGGCGGGCTTTTCTGTACTTCGATCAGGCAGGCGAACAGGGCGTGGCCGTCCACCTTCATCGGCGGCGCCAGGCGCTGGATGATAAAGCCGCCGCGGCGCAGCCAGCGTTCCATCCCAATCGGCGAAACCGTGACCAGGCGCTTGGCGCCGAGCCGGGCAGCGCAGGCAATCGAAGCCTGCAGCAGTTTGACGGCGATCGATGACGAGACCTGGTCCAGCGCAGTGTCGCTCTTCTTGTTGAAATCCATGGCGGCAAACCGCGACAGCTCCCAGATTTCAGGATGGCATGGCGGCGCGGCGCCTTTCAACAGCTGCGGAAACACTTCGCTCAGCAGGTATGGCTGGCGGGTCGGCAGCAGGCGGCCGCAGCCGATGACTGCGCCGTCCTCGTCCTGGGCGACGACGTAAATGGTGCCGGCATGATCAAACTGATCCAGCTCGATACCTTCTTCGGTATCCAGCTCCCAGCCCAGGGTTTCGACGAAGACCTTGTGACGGTAGCTGCATACTTTCGCAAAAAGCTCATCTGACAGTTCGCTGGCGGCCCCGGAAATGACTTTCATCGCTGACTTCCTTCACGAAAATATATATTTATTAATTTTGAGATGCCGGAGGGGCTCGGCGTAACTGTAAAGGTTTACAGTTGCGCGAATCGGCAATTGCGAGGCAGGTACGCGCCGCTTTGCCTGTGCGTGCTGGCCCGGCAGACGAAAAAAATCCGGCCGGGGCCGGATTGGGTCAGGACGCAGTTGCCGCGCCCGCGGCTACAAGATGCCGAGCATGGCCGCCTTGATCGCCGCCGCGGTTTTATTGGTCGCATTGAGCTTCTTCAAGGTGTTCGAGATATGAAAATTGACCGTGCGGTCGGAAATATTCATGATCTCGCTGACCTCGCCCGAGGTCTTGCCGTCTGCTGTCCAGCGCAGCACCTCGATTTCGCGGGCGGTGAGCTGGCTGGCCGCTTCCGGCATGTGCTTCTCGACCAGCAGCAGCGACAGCCCTTCGTGCGCAACATCCACCAGCCAGGACAGCTGGTGCGAGATTTCGCGCAACTCCTTCTGCGACACATGGTCGTCCGAACGCGACAAGTTGAGCAGGCCGCAGATTCCCCTGGCGTCATGGCGGGATTGCGCCCATCCTGCGTGCAGGCCATGCGAGCGGGCGTCCTCCCAGAACGGCCGGTTGCTGGCGAGGTTCTGGTCAGACCAGATCATCGGCAGGGAAGAATTCCTGCCGTGGCTGACGGTGGGATCGATCCTCTCATAGCGTTCCTGGTTGTAGCGCTGCTGCCAGCCCGGCGAATAGTTGTTGAGGCTAATCACCTTGGGTTGGGCCACAGGCCACGGCAGACGCATATCGTATGCGCAGTAGTCGAAACCAAGCCGCTTGACGATTTCCGATAGTGAGTTAAATAGAATGGGCGCGGTTTTCGCGCTCAGCAGTGACTGCATTTGTTGCTCTTGCCAATCAACCATACCTGCACTCCCGTAAAAAATGTGTGTTTTTCATGGAAGGAAAGTCTTTTCTCATGCTGTGGCGCCGGCAGCAGTCCTGATCGATATAGATGGCTGTTTATATCGGTTACCGGACTGGATAACGGCGCTGCAACATCACTTCAGCTAGCATTTGGATGCCTTTTTTGGCGTCAGTTGCGGTACGCGGGCCTCGGATTTCCGCGTCCGCAAAAAAGTTTCCATTAGGAAATTTAACATATTTTTATTGTCATGGACATAGGCGAGCGACCGAGTAGACATTCAAATAATATTGTTGATATGTCCACGCAGGCCCGGAATCAGCCGTACCGCCGCTCTGCCGTTGCTTGCAATCAGATGAAACGCATCTTGAAATTCTTGCCTTTGATATTGCCGTTGCTTAGCTTGCCGAATGCCTGCTTGGCGATGCGGCGGTCCAGCGCGACATAGGTGATGAATTCAAAGACGCTGATCTTGCCGACCTGTTCCTTGCTCAGGCCGACGTCGCCGGTCAGGGCACCCAGCAGATCGCCCGGGCGCAGCTTGTCTTTCTTGCCGCCCATGATGCACAAGGTCAGCATCGGCGCGGTCAGCGGCTCGCCATAGGCCGGTTCCAGCTCGGCCAGGTCGAACCAGGCGACTGGTCCCTGCTGGTAGTCCTCGATCAGCTTGACCCATTTCTTTTCGTTCTGCGCACATAAGCTCAGCGCCAGTCCGCGATCCTGGCCGCGGCCGGTACGGCCGATGCGATGGATATGGACTTCGGTATCTTTCGAGACGTCGACGTTGATGACTGCGCCGAGGGTCTGGATATCCAGGCCGCGGGCAGCGACGTCGGTCGCTACCAGTACCGAGCAGCTTTGGTTGGCGAAGCGCACCAGGATCTCGTCGCGCTCGCGCTGTTCCAGTTCGCCATACAGCGCCAGCGCACTGAAACCCTGTGCGCGCAGTTCGTCGGCCAGCTCGCGGCAATGGATCTTGGTGTTGCAGAAGGCGATGGTCGAGACCGGCTTGTAATGGTTCAGCAATTGCGCCACGGCGGCGTTGCGGCCTTCGTAACTGACTTCGTAGAAACGCTGTTCGATGCGTCCTTCGTCATGCTGGGCTTCGACCTTGACTTCCGCCGGGTCGCGCAGGAACTCGGCGCTGGCCTTGCGGATATCGTCCGGATAGGTGGCGGAAAACAGCAGAGTCTGGCGGCGTGCCGGGCAGGCGCTGACGATGCCGGAGATTTCTTCGTAGAAGCCCATGTCGACCATGCGGTCGGCTTCGTCCAGCACCAGCGTCTGCACGGTGCCGAGATTGATGCTGCCGCGGCCGATGTGGTCGCGGATGCGGCCCGGGGTGCCGACGATGATGTGTGCGCCGTGCTCCAGCGAACCGATCTGCGGTCCCATCGGCGTGCCGCCGCACAAGGTCAGGATCTTGACGTTGTCGGCGAAGCGCGCCAGCCGCCGCAGTTCTTTCGCCACCTGGTCCGCCAGTTCGCGCGTCGGGCACAGCACCAGCGCCTGGATCGCAAAATAGCTGGGATTGAGCTTGTGCAGGATGCCGATGCCGAAGGCGGCGGTCTTGCCGCTGCCGGTCTTGGCCTGGGCGATCAGGTCGCGCCGCTCCAGGATCACCGGCAGGCTCTGCGCCTGGATCGTGGTCATCTCGTGGTAGCCCAGGCTATCGAGGTTGCTGAGTAGCGCCGGCGCCAGCGGGAGATTGGAGAATGAGGTGGTTTTCATGGAGGTCGACTGCTTAATCGGCTGCTTAAAAGGGAGGCAAGTCTAACAGGTGGGCCGGCATAGGGCCAGCGCCGCAGCGCTGCTTGTTAAAAAACTACTGTTCGTACAGCTCCAGCGGCAGGCCATCGGGATCGGCAAAAAACGTGAAGCGCTTGCCGGTGAATTCGTCGATACGGATGGCTTCCACGGCGATCTCGTTGGCGCGCAACTCCTGTGCGGCGGCGGCGACATCCGGCACCCGGAACGCCAAGTGGCGCAAGCCGCAGGCTTCCGGCCGGCTGGGCCGCGCCGGCGGCGCAGGAAAGGAAAACAGCTCAAGCTGGACGCCGTCCGCCGTGCGTAGGTCGAGCTTATAGGAGTCGCGCTCGGCGCGGTAGGTTTCGGCGACGATCTCGAGGCCCAGCAGCTCGGTGTAAAACTGCTTGGAGCGCTGGTAGTCAGAGGCGATGATGGCGACGTGATGGATGCCGGAAATGTGCATGTGGGTTCAAGGAATAGTGAGCGCAGGTGGTGTAACTATACCTTGAGACATGGATCAATATTGGCCGATTCCGCTCAGGCCCAGCAAGGCGCCCGCCGCCAGCACCCATAGCGGATGGATCTTGCTCCTGAAGGTGATCAGCGCGCAGCCGCCGGCGATCGCAGCCAGGCCCCAGGTGTGGGCCGAGGCTTCGGTGATCAGCGAGGCGCTGGCCGCCACCAGGCCGACTGTCATCGGCACCAGCCCAGCCTGGACGATGCCGCGCCAGGGCTTGTCCTTGAAGCGCTGCCACAGGTGCAGCACGATGGCGGTCAGAATCGACGAAGGGCCGAACTTGGCCAGTGTCGTCACCAGCACGCCGGGCCAGCCGGCCACATGCCAGCCGACCAGCGTCACCACCATCATGTTCGGTCCTGGCGCGGCCTGCGCCAGGGCAAACATGGCGCTGAAGTCCTGGGCCGACATCCAGTGGTGGATATCGACCACCTGCCTTTGCATTTCCGGCAGGATGGTGTTGCCGCCGCCGAACGCCAGCAGCGACAGCTGGCTGAAGATCGCTGCGAGGGAAATCAAGGTGGCGCTCATGACGGCAGCTTCCAGGTCAGCAGCACGCTAAGCGGCGCCAGCACCAGCATGGTCGGCAGCAAGGGCAGGCGCAGCAGCGCAATGGCAAGGAAAAACAGGCTGGCGATCATCAGCGGCACCGGTTTCTTCAGCAATGGCAGCAGCATCTTCAGGGCCATCGAGATCAGCAGGCCGGAAGCTGCTGCCGCCAGGCCGGAAAACAGATGCTGGATCTGGGCGTCGTGCTGGAAGTGCTGGTAGACCACGCCGAGGCCGATCACGATCGCCGAAGGCGCCGCGATCAGGCCCAGCAGCGAGGCCAGGGCGCCCGCCAGGCCGCGGAACTGCATGCCGATCGCCACCGCCAGGTTGATGATGTTGCCGCCCGGGAGGAACTGGCAGAGGCCGAGCATTTCAGTGAACTGTTCGGGATCCAGCCAGCGCCGCTGCTCCACAATCATGCGCCGCGCCAGCGGCAGCACGCCGCCAAAGCCAATCAGGCCGAGCGAGAGAAAGCCGATGAACAATTCGCGCGTGGTGGGGGTTGCGCCGAGCGCGTCTTTGTCGCTAAGGATTGTTTCTGTAGTCATCTTGGTTGTCAGGGACGGTTATACATTGGCAACGATAAACAGCCGCTTGAACGGCAGCAGCGTGACGCCGTTGTCGCGTTGCGGATAGGCGCTGCGCATCGCGGCTGCATACGCGCTGCGGAAAGCCTCCCGCTGCGGTTCCGGCAAGGCGTCCAGGTAAGGCCGCAAGCTGGTGCCGGCGGCCCAGTTGGCGACCGCATCGGCGCCGCTGAGGGTGTGCAGGTAGGTGGTTTCCCAGATATCCAGCGTGGTGCAGTACGGACGCAGCAGGTCGTAATAGCGTTCGGCGCTGAGGATGCCGGGTTGCGGCTGCAGTTTGCTCATGTAGGGCGCAAATGCCGGCGAGCCGGCCAGCTCCGCCTGCACCTGGCGCAGCGGCGCGTCCTGCATGGCCGGCACCTGCACGGCCAGCCAGCCGCCCGGCCGCAGGAAAGACAGCAGGCGCGGCATCAGGGTGGGGTGGTCGGGCAGCCATTGCAGCGTCGCGTTGGAGTAGATGACGTCAAGCAGGCCGTCAGCCTGCCACTGGCCGAGGTCGGCGCGCTGGAAGCGGCATTCCGGCACCGCTGCCGTAGCGGCCTCCAGCATGTTGGCGGAACTGTCGATGCCCAGTACGTCGGCGCCCGGCCAGCGTGCTTTCAGCAGTGCCGAGACATTGCCGGTGCCGCAGCCGAGATCGACTACTTGCCGCGGTTCCTGTTCCGGGACATAGGCCAGCAGATCGAGAGCAGGGCGCAGCCGCTCATTGCCGAACAGCATATATTGTTTCGCATCCCAGATATCGTTGGCGTTTTTCATGTTTTCTCCTAGGATTTATCACAAGCTTGGGAGCCGGGGGCGATTCAGCCCGGTCTCGGGCAGAATCGATATTTATCTCTGTTGTGGCAGTAAATATTGAGTCGATAGACGCATGTTACAGAAAACCAGTGCTTCTACAAATCGACTTTTTTGCCACTTTGTTGTGAGTTATAATCACAAGCATGTCCCGTCAACTCCCGCCTTTGCAAGCGCTGCGTGCGTTTGAAGCCGCCGCCCGCTTTGAAAATCTCTCGGCTGCCGCTGAAGAGCTGCATGTGACGCATGGCGCCGTCAGCCGCCAGGTGGCCGCGCTCGAAGCCTGGCTGGGCATGCAGGTATTCCACCGCATCGGCAAGCGCGTGCAACTGACCGACGACGGCCGCCGTTATCTCCTTACGGTGCAGGCGGCCTTCGATAATATCGCGGCGGCCACCAAGCTGCTGCGCGAATCCGGCACGGTGCGCGTGCTGCACATCAACTCCTTGACGACGTTTGCGATGCGCTGGCTGCTGCCGCGGCTGAGCGGTTTCCAGCGCCTGTATCCGGGGGTGGAACTGAAATTATCCACTTCCACCTCGCAGCGGCCGCTGGGCGAGGCGGGCGAACGCTTCGATGTCGCGATCCGGCGCGGTCCCGGCCACTGGCCGAACTGCGAATACGGAGAATTCCTGCAAGAGAGCGAGCTGCCGGTGTGCAGCCCGGCCCTGCTGGCGCGGGCGCCGATCCACAGCGTCGAGGATCTCGCCGCGCATATGCTGCTGCACTCGGATACGCGTCCGGACGCCTGGCCGAACTGGCTGGCAAGCGCCGGCGTGGCGCCGGCCCTGTACAAGAAAAAACAATCCTTCGATCATTTTTACCTGGCTTTGCAAGCCGCCATCGACGGTCTCGGCGTGGCGCTCGGGCCGCTGCCGCTGATTACCGACGAGCTGGCCAGCGGCCGCCTGGTGACGCCGCTGGCCGAACCGGTGATCCGCACCAGGAGCTACTGGTGGATCGTGGCACGGCAGCAGGCTGAATCGCCGCTGATCAAGCACTTCTGCGATTGGCTGCAGCAGGAGGCGCAGCGCTGAGTAGGGCAATCGCTTGAAGGAATCGCGATTGGAGGTAGGGTGGGCACACCGTGCCCACGCGGGAATTCGCTCTACGTACATGCCCATTAGTGATGCATAATGACAACGGCCGTTCTGGACTCAGATTAATAATAAATCAATGAGGAGACACCCATGCGCGTTACCAGACTCACGCTGTCATCGACCTTCCTTGCCGCTGCCTTGCTCAGCTCCCTGCTAGCCGCCTGCGGCGGCGGCAACGGCGACGCACTGACGCCCCAATCGAAGACCTTCACCGCCGACGGCGGCGTCTCTTCCTTCTACCAGTGGAACGGAAGCATCCCGACAACCCCAGGCGTACTGCTGCAGCAGGAAGCCCTGCCTGCGGCGCAGGTGCTGCCCAATGCGGCGCAAGGCATCCGCATTCTCTACAGCTCCACCGACGGCGACGATGGCAAGACCGCCATCTATGTCTCCGGCGACCTGCAACTGCCGAAAGGAACGCCGCCTGCCGGCGGCTGGCCGGTGATCGCCTGGGCCCATGGCACTGTCGGCGTGGCGGATATCTGTGCGCCGTCGTGGACTGTGCGTGATCCACGCGATGTCGATTACCTGAATGCCTGGCTGGCGCAAGGCTACGCGGTGGTGTCTTCCGATTACCAGGGACTGGGCACACCCGGTTTGCATCCGTATCTGCACTCCCGTGCGGAAGCTTATAGTGTGCTGGACGGTATCCGTGCCGCCATCAAGAACTTCCCGCAACTGTCCAGTTCGGTGGTCATCGTTGGCCAGTCGCAGGGTGCGCAAGGCGCCATCGCCACCGCTGGCTATGGACCAAGCTATGCGCCGGAGCTGAAGCTGCTGGGGACGGTCGCCACCGGCGTGCCGTATCAGCTGCAAAGCGTGCTGGCCTACCTGAATGCGCTGACGGCGCAGGTGCCGACCACTGGCTTCACGTCGGTGCTGGGGACGCTCGAATCCTACGCTTGGCTGGGTTATGCGACGGCGGAAAGAGTCATTCCGAATTTCCTGCTGTCCGATCACCTGACCGCCAAGGGCAAGGCGTTTTATTCAGTGGTGGCGAGCCAGTGCCTAGGGCCGATCGAGGATTACATCAATCAGAACAAGCTGGTGACCTCGGATGTGTTCAGCGCGGATGTCACCGACTGGGCGACCCAGGTACTGCAGTATTCGAATTATCCGACGGTCAAGTTTGCCGGCCCGGTGTTTGTCGGCACCGGCACGCTGGATACGGATATCCCGACAGTAGTCCAATACCTGTTCGCCAAGGATGCCTGCGCTGCCGGCAGCACTATCGAGCAGCACTACTATGCCGGCCAGACTCACGACAGCACGGTGCTGGTGTCGCTGGCGGATTCCAAACCGTTCGTGCAGAAACTGTTCGCCGGCCAGCCGATCGCCTCGAACTGTGCAGCGCTGACGCCGCCGCCCTGAGCTTGCTGGGGATCGGGTAGTCTGGGTTACACGGTGCGCACCCAGGCTGCCGACGTCAGTTGTTTGGAGGAGGTAAAGGTTTGGCCACCAAGTCCATGCGCCGTTGCAGCCGCGCCTGCGCCTCGCTATCGCCGGCGGCCTTGGCGCGCTGCGACTGTATGCCTAGCCAGGCCAGCAAGGGCCGGCGCCAGCCTTGGGCTGAAGCAGTTTCGGTGGCCGTCGTTATATCGGCCGGTGTCAGCCGCCCGCTTTTCAGCAATGCACCGGCGGCCACCAGCCGCGACAGCGGATCCTGGATCTCGCCCAGCCGGCCGCTGCTGACGACATCCCGCTGCTGGGCTGGCAGCAAGCTGCTATCCAGTCCCTGCCATTGCCCGTTCAGATAAGCAGAATAGCTGCGCTCAGCCGCATCGGCATCCGCCGCCAGCGGCTGGAAGCCGGCGCAATTGTCAAACTCCAGGCTGGCGACACGGGTGGCGCAGCGCATCAGCTCGGCGCGCGCCACCAGGTCGGGACGGCCAGTGCTGGCAACGGCATCGCGGGCGCGCGCAAATTCGACGTCGGCGACGCGGGTGTCTCCACTCAGGTAGGCCGCAGAAAAACTCTGCAGGGAACTATAGGCATTGCCTTGCCAGTCGGGTTGCGGCGGCTTGCTGCCGCAAGCGGCCAGCGCCACGGTCAGCAGGCCGAGCAGGTAGCGGGATGCATTTGTCATGGCAGTTTGAGCTCCGTATCGCGGGCGAAAGGCCATTTGCGGTTGATTTCATCCACCAGCTGCGTCACTTTGCGCAAGCTGGCGTCGACTTCTGCGCGCAAGGCGCCGAGGTCATTGCTGGCGATGCGGGCATTGCTGCCGACCGCCTGCGCTTCCGCCAGTACTGCATCAACCTTCTTGAGGCTGGCGCGGGCGTCGCTCAACATGCCGTTGAGCTGGATAATCGCTGCTTGCGCATCGTCCATCACGCCGGCTTTGCCGCCTGGCTGGCCGAATACACGCTGGTCGGCCTTGGCCAGCAGGGCGTTGACGCGATCCAGGGTAGCGACGATTTTCTTGGCGTTTTCATCGCCACCCAGTGCGCCGCCCAGGACGCCGTACTGGCCGTTCAGGCGGCCGGTCAGGGTCTGCACGTTGGCCAGGCTGGTGTTCAGGCTGGAATCGGCGGCGGTGATGGTTTGCAGGTTTTCCAGAAGCTCGCGGGCGGTGGCCACCAGCCGTGGAATTTCGGCGGCAGTATCGCCGCGCAGCACGGTACGCTCGGAGTCCGGCGGCAGCAGCGGATCGTCCAGCACGCCGGTGAAGGCGCGGATCCGGGTGTCGCCGACCAGGCCGCGTTCCAGCGTGAAGACGCTGGAAGTACGCAGCCAGTTGGCGTCTTTGCGCGGGACGTCGATCAGGATGCGGGCCTTGCCGTCTGCGCCCAGGTCGATGCGTTGTACGCGGCCTATAGGGAAGCCGGAGAAGGTCAGGTCCATGCCTACCAGCACGCCCTCGGAATCATCCGAAATCAGCACCAGGCGCTGGGTGCTCTCGAATACGCCGCGCGCATACATCACGTACAGGACAAAGCCGCAGACCAGGGCGCCCATCAGGATCAGCAGCAGCAACGCCTTGAGTTCGACGTGGGCCGGCTGTGGCGGCGAAGGAATTGGCGCAGGAGATTCGGGGACAGGTGTCATGGTTGTCGATCAAATGTATTTCACTGCCAGCGCCCCGACTTCAATCAGGACCAGCACAAACAGCAGGCGCGTTGCGCCCGGCTGCAAAGTAGAAGAAAGATTAATATTGCGGCGCGCACCTTCCAGGATCGCGGCCACCGGGATCACCGCCACAGCCATGCCGAACAGCAGGGTTTTCAGCGCGAAACCGGCGGTGACCACCGGATCGAAGACGCGGCCGACGGTGCGGGTGTAGTCAAGCAAGCCCCATGGCGTCAGGCCGTACACATTGACATACGCCAGCAGCAGCACGATCAGGCCGCTGACCGTGGCCAGGGTCGCTACCGAAAAGGCGCTGGCGATCACGCGCGGCACAAGGTCCAGCTGCAGCTGCGCGATGTCGAATTTTGCCGAATCTTGCGCAGCCATCGCAGTAGTCAGCGGCGAGCCCGCGGTATTGAACGCCGGCCCAGCGCGCAATGCCACGAACAGTGCGGCAGACAACGGAATCAGTTCCAGCACCAGCACCCGCACCACCATTTCAAGCGCATAGCGCGACAACCCATAGCTGAGGGCGGTGATGATCACAATGCGGATCAGCACCAGGCTCAGCAACGTCGACAGCAAGGTGAACCAGGGCAGGATTTGCCAGGTGCTGGTGTAGATGTAGCGGTAGGTAGTGCGACGGTTGGCGCGATGGTAGGTGGATGGCGAAAAACCCATCACCAGCGCGATGCCGGCCAGGTGCAGCATGGACCACCAACTGTTTATCGCGCGCATGGCGGTGACGGCCCATTGCTCGGGTTTCAGGTAGCGGGATGAAGTTGGATGCATGGTTCAATGATAACGCAGCAGGTCTGGCAACGGGTCGCGAGATTGGCGGGCACGTGAATAGGCTCGTGCTAAATCTCCGGTGATTGCTCGAAAGAATGTAACCGCCGCTTGTGTGCCGATTTTTCATTTTTGCAACGGCGAATGTTAATTATTGTTGCATCACGTAAATAAACTAAATAAAATTGCCCAGGGGAAAGTTGATGTATCCATAAGAGCCGCCTCATGCGGACCAGATAAAACGATCGAGGACAACAATGATTGCACTGCAAGGCAGGCATGACTCTTTTTTCGTTGCAATTCTACTCTCGGTCAGCAGTCTTTTATGGAGTAGCGCGGCATCCGCCCAGGCTAGCGGTGTCAATAAATCGTTCAATCCGGTGCAAGTGCAGGATCGTGCACCATTCAACATCAGCCACTTGAGCCTTGTGATTGCCAATCAGACTCCTGGCAAAACGCTCACCAATTTCAATCTGACTGACAACTTGCCGAGTGGCGTGACGGTGGCGGCCAATCCGAATATTGTCAATGCCTGCGGCGGCACGCTTGCTGCTACGCCCGGCGCCAACCTGGTGACCGTGAGCGGCGGTTCGGCCCAGTTCGGTGATATCTGTACTTTCCAGGTGGACGTGGTGTCGACCGTGGCCGGCATCTATACCAACACCATCCCGGCCGGCGGCCCGCTGGCCGATGGCGAGATCATTCCGCAAGCTGCCAGCGCCTCGCTCACGGTGATCCGGCGCGACACGGCGCAGCCGCAAGTCAGCGCCAAGACGTTTGCGCCCAACAATATCGTCTCCGGCCAGACCTCGCTGATGACGATCACGCTGAACAACACGAATATCCTGCCGCTCACCAATACCAACCTGAACGATAGCTTCCCAGCCGGCATGACGATCGCCAATGCCGGCGCCAGCACCACCTGCAACGGCAGCTTGAGCGCAGCGCCGGGCGATAGCCAATTCTCCCTGAGCGGCGCCACCATTCCGGCCAGCGGCACCTGTACCGTGACCATGCAAGTGGTCGGCAACTCCACCGCAGCCGGCACCATCAACCTGCCGAACACTATCAAGGCTGGCGACCTGACCTCGCTCAACGGCCAAACCACGCCGCCGCTGGCAAATACCGGCGCCACCACCGGCACGCTGGCGGTGTCGCCGTTGCCGACCGACCGCTTGACCAAATCCTTCTCCCTGGTCAATGCGTTTGTCGGCCAGGCATTTTCCATGACATGGACGATCTTCAACGACACCGCCGCAGCCTGGACTGGCCTCGGTGTCAGCGATGCGCTGCCTGGAAACATGACGGTGTAGGCCACTGCGCCCGGCTTTTCCACTACCTGCAGCGGCGGCACGGTGAGTTCGCCCGCCAGCAATACTGTGCGGCTGGCCAACGCCACGCTGGCCGCCGGCCAGAGCTGCACGGTGACCGCCAAAGTGATCGTGCCCGCCGCCGCCAACGGCCAGCCGTTTACCAACACGATTCCGGCCAATTCGATGGCGGCAAACGGCGCGCCGCTCGTGCACAACGCCGCCAGCGCCACGGTCATCCTGCAAAATCCCGGCGCCGGCCAGGTGCCGACCCTGATCAGCGTCGCTAAAAATTATGTACAGCTGGTGACGGAAGCCGCGCTGACCCAGGCTGCGCCGCTGCCGGCAGGGCATCCTCCTGGCACGGTGACCGGCGGCCTGATCGACATGACGATACAGCTCAACAAGATCGTCCCCAGCGGCGGCGTCGATATGGACCTGAAGCCTTTGTTCTTCGCTGACGACTGGTCGGCAACAGCGCCGAACCTGCGTGTTTTCTCGCTGCAGAGCAACTCCTGCGGCGGCACGGTGACCGCTGCCGCCGGCGCGCAGACCATGACGCTCAACAATGGCCTGATAGCGCAGGGCGGGGCCAGCAACTGCGTCATCAAAGTGCGCCTGAAAGCCGATAACAATTTCATTCCGCCGGCGCAAGGTACGCCGCAGAGCAATACCGTGGTCGCTTGTACCGGCACGGGACCATGCACGGCCGGCAGCCAGACCTCTACCGCGAATGCGCTGGTGGTCGGTACGCCGCCGCTGTTTCCGAGCAAGTCTTTCAATCCCACCTCGCTGCCGCTGAATGGCGTGACCAAGGCCAGCATCACAATCCAGAATCCGGCCGCCAGCACGCGTTTCAATGTGCAGGCGGTGGACACCCTGCCGGGCGGCCTGATGTTCAGCACGCCGCTGAACGCCGCGACGTCGTGCAGCAACAATACCGGCGGTACGCCCAGCTTCCTGACCAGCGGCAAGACCCTCACGTTCAAGGTCACGCAGCTGAACGGCTTTAACAATTCGACCACGGCGCCGCAATGCACGATCACTTTCGACGTGGTGGCCGATACCTCCAGCCCGCTGGCGGTCGCCGGCGCCACGGCGACCAACACTACCCCGGCCAATGCCGTGACGGCCACTGACGCCGGCGGCAATGCCGATGCCAGCGCCACCAACGTGCGGCCGGTCGACGCCAACCTGACGTTCAGGGCGAACGTGCTGCCGCCTCAGGTTTCCAAGGGATTCAATCCGATCGTGGTGTTCCAGGAAAACGGCAACGGCAAGATCGACAGCAATATCCAGGGCACCGGCGTCGGTGAGCTGTCGACCCTGACCTTGCAAGTGATTAATCCAAACTCCAGCAGTACCGGCAATTTTAGCGGCCTGAGTTTGAACGATGCCTTGCCGGCCGGGGTGGCAGTGGCGCCGGCGCCGAATATCACCAGGCTGAACTGCGGTTCTCCGACTATCGCCGCGGCGGCCGGCGGACAAACCATCAGCATCAGCAACGCCACCGTTTCCTTCGGCAACAGCTGCGTGGTGACTGTCGACGTGATCGGCTCCGCCAAGGGCAACCAGATCAACACGATTCCCGCCAATGCGATCCAAACCACGCAAGGGGTCAGCAATGCCCAGGCCGCCAGCGCCACACTGACGGTGCTGGGGATCACGCCGATCTCGGTGCTGAACAAGGATGTCACGAAAACCGGCAGCGCGACCTCCCTGCAAGGGCAGCCGGTTGCTGCCGGCGACAACCTGACGTATAGCATCAAACTTTCCAACCCGGGTTACCTGCCGCTGGTGCTGGCGACCGATGTGCAACAGGTGACCGATGCATTGCCGTCCGGCGTCACCTTTGTTTCCACGGCCGGCAGCGATGTGCCTGGCGTCCTCAGCGGCAACAAGGTGATCTGGGACCTGACCACCTCAGGCCGTACCTTGAAACGTTCCGAATTCATTACCTTGCTGTTGAACGTCAAGGTCAACACCCCGGCGACGGAAAGCCTGGTGAACGTCGCCCTTACTCCAACCACGTCCAGCTGCAGTCCGTCCAATAGCGTGGCGTGCAACTTCAGTCCGCCGAACGCTACCTGCCATATGCCAGTGGACCCGCTCAAGGAAACCCCGGCCGAGCTGATCGATCCTAACGTCTGTAATCCGGTGGTCAATCCGATCGCTAGCGCCAGCCTGAAGATTACCAAGACGCACAGCGGCAACTTTACCGTCGGCGGCAGCGGCAGTTACAACCTGGCCATCAGCAACGACGGCCTGGCGCCCAGCACCGGGGTAATCCACATCAGCGACCTGCTGCCGGCCGGCATCAGCCTGCAAGCCAATTCGATCAGCAGCGGCAACGGCGCTGTCAGCAATATTGTCGTCAGCGGTCAGCTGCTGACTTTCGACTTTGCACCGGCGGCGCCGATTCCCTCTACCGGCAACGTCAACCTCACTTACGCGGTGAATATCGCGGCAGGCGCCGCAGGTTCGCTCACCAACTACGTCAGCATGAACGGCGGCGACAGTTTCCCCAGCCGTTTGCCGCCGGGAGCAGGCTGCAACGACAATATGCATTGCAGCAGCGACACTACGGTCATTACCGATGCGCCCGCGCTCAAGCTGGTCAAGAGCCATACAGGTAATATCGTGGCCGGCGCCAACGGCAATTACGTACTGACTGTCAGTAATAACGGCGATGTCGCCACCAGTGGCGCGATTCACCTGAGCGACCTGCTGCCGGCCGGTTTCAGCCTGCTGCCCAATTCCATCGCCAGCGCCGGCGGCAGCATCAGCAATATCGTCAGCAACGGCCAGAACGTGAGTTTTGACCTGACGCCGGCCGTGCCGATTGCCGCCAAAGCTTCGCTGGTCGTCAACTATGGCGTCAGCGTCGCCGCCACTGCCGGCGGCGGCCTGACCAACTATGCCAGCGTCTCTGGCGGCGGCGATCCGACCGCGCCGCAGACACCGGGGGCGGCTTGCAGCGACGCTAACCGTTGCAGTAACGATGTCGCCGCGATTGCCGCGCCGGCATCCTCCTTGAAGCTGGTCAAGAGCCACGTCGGCAGTTTTTCCGCCGGCGCCAGCGGTACCTACACCGTCACCATCAGCAACCAGAAGGGCGGCCCCAGCAGTGGCGCCATCCATGTGCAGGATCTGCTGCCGGCCGGCATGAGCCTGGCGTCGGGTTCGGTCGCCAGCGCGAACGGCAGCATCAGCAACCTCACCACTAGCGGCCAGAACGTGGCGTTCGATTTCACCCCGGCGACGCCGCTGGCAGTCGGCGCCAGCGTCAGCCTGACTTACAACGTCAACGTCGCGGCCACCGCCAACGGCACGCTGACCAACTACGCCAGCGTCTCCGGCGGCGGCGATCCGTTCCTGCCGCAGGCGCCGGGCACCGGCTGCAGCGACGGCGATCACTGCAGCAACGACGCCACCAGTATCATCAGCGCGACCGTGCTGGTGGTGGTGGAAACCGTCAACAAGAAAGAAGCCGAACTGGGTGACCTGGTGACCTACACCATCAATGTCACCAATACCGGCGACGCCGCGGTGAGCAAGCCGAACATCGTGGTTGACCTGCCGCACGGCTTCCGCGCGGTCGACAACAGCACCCACGTCAGCGGCGCGACGCTGGTCAAGCAGGATGGCGGCCCAGGGCCGGTGCTGACTACGGTGGTGGATCTCATCAATCCGCGCAGCAGCATTACCATTACCGTGCGCGTGCGGCTGGGGGTAGGGGCGATGAACGGCGACGGCGTCAGCCGCGCCACTGCGACCTGCCCGGGCAGCAGCAAGACCAGTTGCGCCAACCAGGCCCAGGTCAAGGTGCGCGTCACCGGCGGCGTCTTCACCAACGACGCTTGCGTGGTCGGCATGATCTTTGTCGACTGCAACGGCAACCAGATCAAGGACAAGGAAGAGCTCGGCATTCCCGGCGTGCGCCTGTATGTGGAAGATGGCACTTTCCTGATCAGCGATGTGGAAGGGAAATACAGTTTCTGCGGGCTGTCGCCGCGCACCCATGTGCTGAAGGTGGACCAGACCACGCTGCCGCGCGGCAGCCGGCTGGTGGTCAGCAGCAACCGTAACGTCGGCGACGCCAACAGCCTGTTCCTCGATCTCAAGAACGGCGAGCTGCAACGTGCCGATTTCATTGAAGGCTCATGCTCCAATCCGGTCATGGAACAGGTCAAGGCGCGCCGCAGCCAGGGTGAAATCGATGCGCCGCAGACCGAGAAAAAGCGCGGTGCGGTCCTCAAGTTCGAAGGCAGGGCCCCTGACTATCCGCAGCAAGGAACCGACAGCGCCAACCAGATCGTCGTCAAGCCGCGCGCCAGCGGCATCGGCGATCCGCCGCCGGTGCCGGACACCCGCAGCGAACGCGACACACCTTTGCCGCAGCTGGAGATGCAGCAACAATCGCAACAACTGCAACAACTGCAACAACTGCAACAACAGCAGAGCAGCCAGGGAGGCCATCATGGGCAATAAGCAGCTTATTGCCGGCCAACGCCGGGCAGCCCGGCGCATCCGCCATACCCGGGTAAGCGTGCTGGCCTTGACGCTGATGAATGCGTTGCCGGTCTGGGCCCAGGATGCGGATGGCGCGCGCAAGGATTTCGGCCCGCCTGCAAGCCAGTTCAATACGGACAGCAAGTTCTACCAGAACGGCCTGAACCTGCCGGCCTTAAACGGCGGCAATAGCAATCTGACTAGCGGACCGCAGGTGTATCCTGACCAAGTCGAAGGGGCGAACTACGGCGCCAACCGCAAGGTCGGCCTGATCCGGGTCGAAGTCGACCAGGACAGCTTGCCGGCCGACGGCCAGACCCCTGCGCACCTGAGCATCAGCGTGCTGGACTACAAGGGGCAGCCGGTCAAGGGCGAGACCACCATTACCGTGGAAGCATCCGGCGGCCGCATCCAGTTGCCTGGCGCCAGTACCGACGAATTCGGCCCGGGCCGCACCGACCGCGACCGCATCACCCCCGGCACTCAGGTCAAGGTAGTGGATGGCAAGGCCGAAGTGTTGCTGCTGGCGCCATACCAGCCGCAGGACGTTACCGTGCGCATCACCGCCGGCCGCGCCCAGGCACAAGGCGTGATCAGCTTTGTGCCGGAACTGCGCGAAATGCTGGGGGTTGGCCTGATCGAGGGGATTATCCACTTCGACAGCAAATCGCCGCTGCAACTCTCCGGCGCCCAGCGCGGCGACGGTTTTGAACAGGAAATCGACAGCTGGGCCCGCAGCAGCGGCGACGGCAAGCGCTACGGCGCCTTGCGCACGGCCTTTTTCCTGAAAGGGAAAATCAAGGGCGATACGCTGCTGACCATGTCCTACGATTCCGACAAGGACACCAGCGCCAGGCTGTTCCGGGATATCCGGCCGGATGCCTATTATCCGGTGTACGGCGACGCCTCGATCAGGGGCTTCGACGCGCAATCGGTATCCAAGCTGTATGTCCGCATCGATAAAGATAAATCCTATCTGCTGTACGGCGATTTCAACACCGGCGACGGCTTCAGCCAGCAGACCGGCGGCGGCAGCGTCGCCAATCTGCGCAAGCGCGACCTCGGCAATTACAGCCGCAGCATCAACGGCGCCCGCGGCCACTATGATAAGGACGGCATCCTGGTCAACGCCTTTGTCACCAAGGACACGCTGGTGCAGCTGGTGCAGGAGTTCGCAGCGCAGGGCACATCGGGACCGTTCACGGTGGCCAAGGCAAACGCCGTGGTGGGCTCGGAAAAGGTCGAAATCGTCACGCGCGACCGCTATCAGCCGGCGGTGATCCTGACGGTCCAACCTTTGCAACGCTATGCTGACTATACTTTCGAACCGTTTTCCGGACGCATCCTGCTGAACCAGCCAGTGCCGTCGGTGGACGCCAACGGCAATCCGAATTCCTTGCGCATCACGTATGAAGTCGATGCCGGCGGCGAGACCTTCTGGGTGTATGGCCTGGATGGCCAGTTCAAGCTGGGCAAAATGCTGGAAGTCGGCGGCAGCTACGTCAAGGACAAGAATCCCTACACCCCGTATACCCTGATGAGCGGTAACGCTACCGTCAAGCTGGGTGAAAACACCGCTATCGTGGCGGAGTATGCGCGCAGCAAAAGCGTGCTTGGCAGTGATGTCGGCTCCAGCCTGCTGGGCAATCCATTCAGCTTGCAGCCGGCGCCCGGCGCAGCTGCCGGCGGCTTGCTGCAAGACGTTACCGGCAACGCCTGGCGGGTCGAAGCCTTGCATCAGAGCGATGACCTGCAGGCGCGCGCCTACTTCGGCCGCAGCGACCCGTATTTCAACAATCCGGCGGCGTCGCTGGCGCAAGGACGGGAAGAGGGCGCGCTCAAGGTCACCAAGAAGATCGACGAACGCTGGAGCGTCTATGCCGAAGGCACGCACAGCAAGGACCGCGTGGCCGCGGCCCAGCGCGATGCCGGCGCCGCCGGCGTCAGCTACGCCGTGACGCCCAAGCTGGATGTCGATCTCGGCCTGACCCATACGCGCGAAGATGCCGGCAGCTATGTCAACACGCCGCTCGGCTTCGGCAGCGGCTTGCTGGTCAGTCCGCAATCGACTTTCGGTTCCGGCTACGGCGTGCTCAATCCGCAGACCGGCTACGGCCTCAACGGCGGCAATTTCGGCCTGGCCGGCGTCAGCTACCAAAGCACAGGCTTGCGCCTGCGCGGCACTTACAAGATGACGGAGAAGGTCGACCTGACGGGCGAATACGAAAACGGCATCGCCGGCAACAACTATCATCGCGCCGCGCTTGGCACGGCTTATCATTTTTCGGAGTCGGGGCGCCTGTATGCGAAATACGAATGGCTGACCGGGCTATCCTCGCCGCAGGCCACCGATGGCCTCTATAACAGCAACGCCTTTGTCTTCGGTATCGATAACGAATACATGAAGAACCAAAGCGTGTTTTCGGAGTACCGCATGCGCGATGCGATCGACGGCAACCAGCTGCAATGGGCCAACGGCTTGCGCAATGCCTGGAATGTCAGCGATACGCTCAAGCTCACCACTTCGGCCGAATACCTGAACGCCATGCGCGGCCAGACTCAGAGCGCCTATGCTTTGACCGGCGGCGTCGAATGGCGGCCGAGCGAGCTGTGGCTGCTGGGCGGCAGGCTGGAGTGGCGGCGCACGCAAGACTTGACCTATACCATGGTCAATACCGCCAACACACAAGTGCCGCCGACTACCTCTTTCCTGGCCGGCAACGACACCTATCTGTCGACCCTGACGGCGGCGCGCAAGATCAACCGCGACTGGACTTTCCTCGGCCGCAATTATTTTCTCTATACCGACAACCGCGGCCATACCGGAAACCTGTGGGAAAACCGGCTGCAGACCGGCATCGCCTTCCGCGACACCGACACCAACCGCCTGAATGTGCTGGCGCGCTACGAATACTGGCTGCAGCGCGACAAGAGCGGCCTCAACCAGTACGTGCCGCCCAGCACCAACGACGGCCTTGGCGACATCGGCGGCAGCGACGAGAACGCCAGTCAGGGTATCGACAAGCACATCATTTCGATGCATGCCGACTACCACCCAAGCCGGCCATGGTGGCTGGACGGCCGCGCTGCGGCGGAATGGCGGCGCGACTATTTCGATGGCACCAACAGCACTTACCAGGCTTATCTGCTGAGCGGCCGCATCACCTACGACATTTCCAAGCGCTGGGATGTCAGCGCCATGAGCTCGGTGCTGTACAGCCCGCAAGGGAGCAGCAAGCAGTATGCGCAGGGCTTCGAGGCGGGCTATCAGTTGCAGGACAACCTGTGGCTGTCGGCCGGCTTCAACTGGCGCGGTTTCAGCGCCAGCGACCTGACCGGATCGGACTACACCAACCGCGGCATTTACCTGCGGGTGCGCTTCAAGTTTGACGAAGACCTGTTCGGCAGCAAGAACAGCTCGGTCAACCCGGCGCTGGCGCGCGATAAATGATGTTGCGGCCTGCCGCTCCGGACCAGAACCTGAAACTGCGCTCACACCTGTGCTTGATACAGAAAGGAACACTATGAAGTCGTCGTTCATTCCCTACCGTTCTGCTGCAACCGCCATGATCGCGCTGGTGCTGGCCGCGTGCGCCCAGACGGCGCCGAACCCACCCGCGCCAGGCACACTGGCGGCCCAGCAGGACCGTATCAGCGACGGCGTCATCGATCGCGATTACGGCGTGTATCGCGAGACGCAGCAACGCATCAAGGCGCTCAATGACGGCGGCCGCAGGGTAGCCGATTATCAGTTGTCCAAGGCGCAGTGCTGGCTGGATGTCTCCTTCCACGAATACAGCCGCAACGACCGTGGCGGCTTTCCGCAAGCAGCACTGAGCGAAAGCCAGCGCATCATCGGCGCCCTGGAAGCTGGCCAGGACGCCGGCTGGGCGACGCCGCTGGTCAACCATGCAGAAAAGCTGCGGCCCGACCTGTGGGCCAGGTACGACGCATTGAAGCAGTCGGCTGGATTCTCCTGTGCGGCCCAGCAGACCGCTTGCGGCGAAGTCGAACTGGTCCACGCCGGCAATGAAATCCATGACGCCGGCTGGCGCCATGCCAAGCCTTATATCCAGATCGCAGAAGACCTGGCCGGCGGCGCCGAGAAATCGGCGGCGGGTTGCGGTACACTGCCCAAGCCGATAGTGGCAGTGCCGCTCGAAAAAATCACCCTGTCGGCGGATGCCTTGTTCCAATTCGATAAATCCGACAGCAAGGATCTGTTGCCCAAAGGCCGCGCCGAGCTGGACGACCTGGCGCAGAAACTGGCGACGCGCAAGGTCACCGTCACCGCCATCAGGGTCACCGGCTATACTGACCGCCTCGGCAGCGCTGCCTATAATCAGCGCCTAAGCCTGGCGCGCGCCAATACCGTGAAGCGGTACCTGCAGGACCATGGGGTGACGGCGCCGATCGGCGTAGACGGACGTGGCCTGCAAGACCAGCTGGTGGCGTGCACCGGAGTCAAGCCGCGGCCGGCGCTGTTGGCATGCTTGCAGCCAAATCGCAGGGTGGAAGTGACGATCAGCGCTGAATAATCGCTAGCGGCGATTCAGGGCTGCGGTTTTTCAGGCAAGGCGATGGCAGGCATCACAAAATGGCCCGGTTGGGGCTAATGTCGTTCAGTTAAGGATACTGGGAATAGCGCTTGTCGCGTCATTCCCGCGAACGCGGGAATCCATTTTTAATCACCATGCTCTGCAACATGGATCCCCGCGTTCGCGGGGATGACGGAATGACCGCATTGGTCCACCTAAAGAATGCCGTTCGGAGCTTAAGTGAACGGCATTACCCGGTTGGGGCCGTTTTTTCGTCCGCAGCTAAATTCTTCAATATGACCTCGCTGCGCTTACCCTGTCGATGGCAGTCGCTACCAGGATTGAATAAAAAATAATTTCGTTTATGATAAGGACGCATACCGGCTTCCGGATCTTCGTGTTGTTTTTTTATTGGGAAGAAAAAATGAGTGCATTGCTTTCGTTAAGAAATTTTTCCGGCGCCGCCGGCTTCGCCTTGGCTAGCCTGCTGGCTGCCCATCCTGCGCTGGCCCAGTCGGGCGCATCGATCGACAGCGCCGTCGCCACCGCGACGCAATGGGTTGCACTGGCCGACGGCAACCAGGCCGATCGCATGTGGTCCCAGAGCGGCCCGGCCATGCAGAAGAGCATGAGCCAGGAAGACTGGGTCAAGTATCTGGCGGCGGTCAAGACTGAAGTGGGGCCGCTGAGCAGCCGCAGCTGGGAGCAGATCGTCCGTGTCAGCAATCCTGTCGACCTGCCGCCTGGCGAGTACTTGAATATCGCTTTTGCTTCACGCTTCGCCAAGGCGCCGACGGTGGAAAAGGTGTCGCTGGTGCAGGCCGGCGACAAGTGGATACCGGTTGGCTACGTGATCACCAAATTCGTGCCGGCACCGGCGCCAGCTGCGCCAAAATAGGCTGCCGAGCCAGGACTTCTGGCTCAGGCGCGAGGCTTGTTCCGGAACCTACGTCAGCAGCGTGGAAAAGTCTTGCTTGAGCAGGTCGCCAAAATTTTCTACGGCGACATCGGCTGCCGGATAGGCGGCAAGATTCTTCGGGTCCAGCGCATAATGCCCCTGGCGCGGGAACACCGTGGTCAACTGCGCTCCCCAGGCCTTTTTCATGGCGCTCAGGATGCTGAGCTTGTCGTCCACCATCACGTAGTGGCGGGCCGGATACCGGCGCGTGACATCGTCCAGCATCTGCTCCTTGTGGACATAGATCAGCACTCGGCCCTCGACCATCTGCCACAGCCCTGAGCGCTGGATCTTGTGCGGCTGGAAGACGGCGTCGCCGTCGGACAGGATGACAGTGCGGCCCCATTGCCTGAGATGGGCGACGGCCTCCAACACGCCGGGATAGATCAGGCCGGCAAACGGATAATCGATCAGGAAAGCCGACATTAGCAGCGTCCTGGTATCGCGCATGTCGGCCAGCCGGAAACGCTGCATGGCGCCGAGATAATCGACATAGCCGAGTTCTGTGCGCAATTGCTCGAGGATGGCCTGGTAGCTGTCGCGCCTGGCGGCGCCGAATTCTTGCGCCAGATGCTGCATCAGGTCGGCGATCAGGCGATCGTTGTCGAGCAAGGTATTGTCGACATCCAGCAGAAACACTACGTCATCCATTGCCGCCATGGCTGTCCTTGGTCAGTTGCGGGTTGTGCCAGCCGCCGTCCGCGGCCATCAGCCTGTCGGCGGCGGCCGGTCCCCAGCTGTGCGCTTCATATATCTCCAGCGGCACGCAGTTGCCGAGCACCGGCATCACGGTACGCCAGGCAGCCTCGATGCTGTCATAGCGGGCGAACAGCGCAGCATCGCCCTGGATGGCGTCGCCAAACAGACGCTCATAGGGTGACATCTCGTCGCCGGGATGGCGCTGGGCCAACAGTTCCACGGGTTCGCCAACCATCGCTTCGCCAGCCAGCTTGACACGGGCACCCATCGATATTAGAGCATCGGGGCCGATGCGGAAACGGAAGTAATTTTCTTGGCCGGCGCCGGTTGTATCGAAGACTGCCTGCCGCGGTTTTTTCAAGGTTACCATGATCTCGCTCGCCGTCAGCGGCATTTGCTTGCCGGCACGGATGTAAAACGGTACGCCGGCCCAGCGTGCGTTATCGATATTCAAGCGCAGGGCGGCGAAGGTTTCGACGCTGGATTCGGCGGCGACGCCTGGCTCTTCCCGGTAGCCGCGAAACTGGCCGCGCACGATCTGCGCCGGATTGAGCGGCTGCATGGCCTGGAATGCGCGCAATTTTGCATCGCGAATGGCGTCGTCATGATCGCTGGCGAGCGGCTCCATGGCCAGTAACGCGGCTACTTGCAGCAGATGGTTCTGGATAACGTCGCGCATCGCACCGACGCTTTCGTAAAAGCTGCCGCGTCCCTGCACGCCGAACGATTCGGCCATGGTGATTTGTACATGTGCGATGTGGCTGCGGTTCCAGAGCGGTTCGAGAAAGCTGTTGGCAAAACGGAAGTAGAGCAGGTTTTGCACCGGTTCCTTGGCCAGGTAGTGGTCGATGCGGTAGATGTCTGCGGCAGGGAAGACCTGCAGCAGTACCTGATTCAGCGCTTGCGCCGAGGCGAGGTCGCGTCCGAACGGCTTCTCGACGATCACCCGGCTGTTTTTTGCGCAGCCCGAGTGCGCCAGTCCTTTGATCACGTTTTCAAACATCTCTGGCGGAATGGCGAGATAGTGCAGAGGATGGGCGGCATCGCCGAGCAAGGTTTTCAGCTGCTGGTAGGTGGCGTCGTCCTGATAGTCGCCGCTGAGATATTGCAGGTGCGCCGACAGCTGGCTGAAGGCGCTGGCATCAAGCTGGCTGTGCTGTTCAATGCTGTCGCGCGCGCGGGCGATGAACTGCTCCTTGCTCAAGGCCGACCTGCCGATGCCAATGATGGGAAGATCCAGATGGCCGCGCTTGATCATGGCTTGCAGTGCGGGGAAAATCTGCTTGAAAGCGAGGTCGCCGGTGGCGCCGAAAAAAACCAATGCGTCAGACACGGGTTGGGTCATGTTTACCTTCCGGTTTGGGAGCAATGCGGTCAGGAGCAGCCGACGCTGCTTGCAGGGAGTTTCCGCTGAAACGCAGCGACGGTCTGTGCGCCAGGCCACATAGATATCCGGCTGCTTTGGCATAGCATATGATTTGTCCGAAAAATTGCAAGGAGCTGGTCGGGCGAGTAGGGGATAGCTAAGCAGCAGAACGTAGCGCGCGCCGCGCAACAAAGGAGTTCGCCATGGATAAGCAAGACCGCGACCCGGCTGAGCCGGTTGCACAGATTGGTCAGAACATCGAAAGCATTCTGGCGCTCTACCAGCAGGAAGAGCAAAAGCTCAGCGGCTCGCAACGCCTGCTTGAATACGTCAGCAATTTTGTCGGGCGGCCTTATTTCCTCAGTGTGATATTGCTGTTTGCGTCGCTGTGGATACTGCTCAGCCTGGTGGGGCGGGCGGCAGGCTGGCATCATTTCGACCCGCCGCCGTTCTTTTGGCTGCAAGGCATCGTCAGCCTGTGCGCCTTGCTGATTACGACAGTGGTCTTGATCAAACAGAATCGTCTCGCCAGGTTTGAAGAGCAGCGTCAGCACCTGGAATTGCAGGTGAATTTGTTGACCGAGCAAAAGACCACCAAGCTGATCAATCTAATCGAGGAATTGCGGCGCGATCTGCCGATGGTAAAAGACCGCCACGATCCGGAGGCGGAAGCGATGCAACAGCCCACCGATCCGCATCAGGTACTGACGGCGCTCGACCAGCGGCGCGACGTTCACGCCGGCCGCGAGCGAAAATAACCGCCAAGCGCAATCATCGGCTGCGCTGCAATCTATCGCTTGACAGGCTTCAGGCTGCTCCGCGATAGGAGCTGAGCTCCGGGTAAGCCGTTGCGGCCCCTGCAACTGGATAGATGGTTTTTGCCTTTGCGTGTCGGCGACTTTTTCGACGCCGTCGGCGGAGATGGCCTCGAGGAAAGACAAGACGTTGCGATAGTAATCCACCCGCATTTCTGCTTCGAGCAACTGTCGTTCCGCTTGGTATAAGGCCAGGCGCGTGTCGCGCAGTTCGTTTTCAGCCAGCTTTTCCGGCGTCAGGATATATTTCGTCGCCAATCTGTTAAGCCATCCCATGTCGGCACCTCTTTCGTATGGAGACGATTTGATCTTAAATCGTTCTGTACAATTAAAGCGAATATTTGACATCATTTAACTATATTGTTGCGCGATTTCCACGCGTATATTTACGTGGAACAACAATGCATCATCAGCGAAGAAACTCTTCGCAAAAAGGCAAGCGGCCTAGCGCACATAAGCATGCGATTGGTACGCAGCGGCATGGATTTTTTGCTGCGGATTTGCGGCGCCGTTATCAGTGTAATCTTTAATTACCAATGTTGCCGGCGTTGCTGGCCTGGCGCCGCTCAGTGCACCAGCAGCGGCGCGTGGTAAGACTTGAGGCGGTCGAGCTTGGCGGCATACAGGTCATGGTCGCTGCGGGTGGTGCTGCTTTCCATCGCAATGCTCAGGTGCTGCACGGCTTGATCGATTTCTCCCAGGCGCAGGCAGGCGATGCCAAGCCAATATTGGAATTCGTGATAATAGGGATCGCGCGCGATTTCCTTGGTGAACTGCAGCTTGGCGGTCTTGTAGTCGCCCGCCCGCATTGCCGCCATCCCCAGGTTGAATGCCTGGAACGGCGCCACCGGCTGCAGTTGCACCAGCCTGGCGCCGAGCGCCCGTGCGCGTGCGATCTGGCCGAGGTCGTTGAGGACGTCGATCAGATTGAACATGACTACGGTGTTGTCCGGCTCGCTATCGAGCACTTGCGTGAACGCGCGCTCGGCCAGCTGCGGATTGCCGTGGCGCCGATAGATCACGCCCAACGTATTGTAGGAAGCCAGGAACCGAGGATCCTGGCGGATTGCCTCGCGCGCCCACCAGTAAGCATCGTCCTGCTGGTGCTGGGCCAGTGCTTCCGCGGCGCGGTTGTTCATGTACATGGCGACGATGGTTTTCTCGCTGATGTCCTGGCGATTCTGGCCGCTGATTTCCTCCGGCGGCAGGAAATCGATCGTCAGCAGGCTGGCCTGATCGAAGCGGGTGCGGATAGCGCCCAATTTCTTGCCCAATGTAATGTTGACGTGGCCGCTGGCAAAGTAAATGTCGTCGTTGCGGGTCCAGGATTGATCGATCAAGACCGCCTGGTACTCGATCGGCAGCCCCAGCTCCTTGGCAAAAGCAGCTGTCATGATCACCAGCGACAGGCAGTTGCCGGAACGCATGGCAAAGGTTT
Source organism: Collimonas pratensis (assembly GCF_001584185.1). Classification (GTDB taxonomy): domain Bacteria; phylum Pseudomonadota; class Gammaproteobacteria; order Burkholderiales; family Burkholderiaceae_D; genus Collimonas; species Collimonas pratensis. Next base: position 2,594,061 of record NZ_CP013234.1, read on the forward strand.
GCGCGGCATTGCGGGTGTGCTCGGCGTTATAGTCGAGCTTCAGCAGGGTCTTGTTGTACAGGGCATCGAACAAGCCTTGCTGCACGCCTTTGGCGTGCAACTGATAGGAGATTTCGCCGCTGCTCAGGTATTGCTGCATGGCCGGGCTGAGCGCAAAGACATCGTCGACGCTGATGCGCTCCGAGGCGGGCGCGAACAGCTGATCGCTGAACAGGTTATCCGCCCGCGGCGCCGGCGGCGCGGAGGCGCATGCGGCGAGCAGGATGCAGAAAGGCAGAACTACCCAATTTTTCATCTGAGGCCACCATGTCGAAAAATGCCGTTTCGGGTCGACGTACCGCCGTGTGTTGCTAGTGTTCTTCCAATATATACCTGATTGCCTTACGCCGGGTGGCCCATGATGTAGTGCTCGAGCTGCTGGATGATGAACTGCTGCTCGGAAATAATATCCTTCACCAGGTCGCCGATGGAAATGATGCCGATCAGCTTGCCGTTATCCAGTATCGGCAGATGGCGCAGGCGGTTCTCGGTCATCAGCGCCATGCACTGCTCATTGCTGTCCTCTGGACGCACGTACATGACGGAAGAAGTCATGATGTCGCGTACCGAGGTATCTGTCGACGAGCGGCCCTTGAGTATCATTTTCCGGGCATAGTCGCGCTCGGTGACGATGCCGACGATGACCTCTCCTTCGGTCACCAGCAACGCGCCGATGCTGTGTTCGGACATCATTTTTATGGCGTCGAATACCTTGGCGCCCGGAGATATGGTGTAGACAGCCTGATTCTGCTTGGTCTTGAGAATTTGTGCGACGGTTTTCATCTGCGGTTCCTTCAGACTAGCTTGCGGTTGCATCGATATTTCCGGCCCAGCTTTACTGAGAAAGTAGCGCGTTCGTATCCAAATTGCAAGTGCCATCGCCGGCGGCGCGGATGATGGCTGCATCATCGTTGAATCCTCGCTGAATCGCGGCAAGCTTGCGGCCGGATCGTGGCTGGCTTGCGACTGACAAATCTAACAGTACAAAAATACAGGTGACTGCACTAATATTGCATTGCGGAAATTTAATTTTCTCAAGCATAGCATTTAATGACGGATCCGGAACGCGATCCGCCGCCAGGCGGCGACCTTCGAGGGCAAAAGATGCCAGCGCGGTGACGCCATCATCTGGAAGCGCAAGCCTCCCTTTTTGAAAATGAATGTCAGTGGCCGTTTTTAGGTTTGCAGCTGTATTGAAAAAAATAGCCGGATCATCTGTCGCAATTGTTGCGCCGCGCAAGTCGGGCGTGCGCATGGCGATCTTGCTTTTTGCCGGCGCGCTGATCGCCTGCATCTGGGTGGTGACTCTCTATAACGAGACCGAGCGCGAGCTAGAGAGCCAGGCTTTTATCCTGGACGCACAAGCCGATCCCACCAACGCAGAACAGATGGCCATGCTTGATGCGCCGCTGGGAGCGAGTCATGTGCAGCTGCATAGGCGGCGCGACTTTGCGCTGGCGATGTTTGCGACAGTCATCGTGCTGATGCTCACCATGCTTATTCTGTTCCTGGCCAACGGTTTGGTAAGGACGCGGCGCGCAGCGGCATTTTCGAATCAGGCCAAATCGCAGTTTCTGGCCAATGTGTCGCATGAACTGAGAACTCCCTTGAACGGCATCCTGGGCTACGCCGAACTGTTGCGGGAGGACCTGGCCGGCACTGATGCCTGGCAGTTCGCCCAGGCCATCCATGACAGCGGCACGCATCTGCTGTTGCTGGTCAATTCGGTGCTGGACCTGGAGCGTATTGCTGCCGGAAAGATGGAAGTGTTTCTGGCCACCGAAAATCTGCGCGGCCTGATGCAGCAGATTGTCGCGGGACATGCCTCTACGGCGATGCGCAAGGGAATCGGCCTGCGCTTGGCCTTGAGTCCCGGCTTGCCGATCGAAATCGCCTGCGACCGCAGCAAGATTGTCAGGGTGTTGAATAATCTGATCCACAACGCAGTGAAATACACCAACCAAGGTGCGGTAACAGTACGGGTGATCCACGGCGGGGGTAACTTGATATTCAAGGTGATCGATACCGGCGAAGGGATTCCCGCCAGCTTTCAGCACGCGATTTTTGAAAAATTCACGCAGGTGGACGGCTCAGACTTGCGCGCGCAGGCGGGCAGCGGCATGGGGCTGGCCTTGGCCAAGGAGCTGGTGAAATGCATGGGGGGCGCGATAGGCGTGCAGTCGCGGCTTGAGCGCGGCTCGATATTCACGTTTACGCTGCCGCTTTCCACGGTCTGAGCAGATACGAAGGTGCAATGAAGCAGATACTGGTAGTGGATGACAATCCTTTGAACAGCAACCTGGCCAAGGTCATCCTGGTCCGGGCCGGGTATTCGGTGCAGGTTCTTACTTGCGCTTCCGACGCCTTGCACTATCTGAACAAGAATCCGGTCGACGTGATACTGACCGACATCGGCATGCGCGATATCAACGGCAAAGAGTTCTGCCATATCGTCAAGAGCCGACTGAACACGGTCGCACCGCGCGTGGTGGCGTATACCGCGTATGCGATGGAGGGGGAACTTGCCTCGTTCAGGGCCGCCGGCTTCGACGCCATCGTGGTCAAGCCGGCCTCGCGCCGGCAGATCCTGGCTGCGGTGGATCCCGATGGGGTGTATTGACGGCGCCCGCCCATACTATTTGACAAGGCCAAGCGATTCACTCATGCCATTGCGAACCAGCGATCATTTCAGTCCTCAGACTTTGTTGGGGCATGCCTACCAGGACCCGGACGTTTGCGCCGAGTTGTGTGCACTGTTTCTGCTGGTCGCGGGCGAACAGCTTGGCAGGCTGGGGAGCGCTGTGGCAGCCGGGAATGTACTGGCGACCAGCCATGAATGCCATGCCTTGAAAGGCTCTTTGCTGATAGCGGGAGCAGATGCAGCGGTGCGCATGCTGGAGCAGATCGAGCTTGAGTTCAACCGCAAAAAGCTGCCTTGCCCACGCCATGAATTCCAGGCGCTGCAAGCTGAGATGGAAGCCACGATGCAGGACGTAGGGCGCTTTCTTGCAGACAGCAAAGAGCCGGCGGCTCAGACTTGAAAGCGGTTCCGGCGCCGCTTGTCAGTTGACCGGCAAAGCGCTTTCCATGCTTTGGCGGCGATGTTCTGCGACCGCGGCAGGGTGGCCGGAAAGCCAGAGCGCCGTGCTTGCTATCAGATCCTCGGTCGGCACCGGTTTGGAGAAGGAAGCTGTCAACAGCAGTACAAAGCTGCAGGCAAGCAGGGTACGGCTCAAGCCCGGCTGCGAGGTATTTTCCGCCTGCCAGATAAAGCACAGGCAGGCCGCCAGACCCAGCAGGGAGCCGCTCAGCGCTTCCGAGACTGAGTGGAAATGCAGTTGCACACGCGACAGGCTGATCAGCGCCGCCACGCCCACTCCCGCTATGACGGCCGGCCAGCGCAGTGCAAATGCCTGCTGGCGGACGATGACATAGAAGAGCGTAGGAATGATGGCGGCGGAGCGCATGGCATGGCCGCTGAAGCCGGTGAAATCGATCTCTTCTATGCCGATGCCCCAGCCGACAAAGGCGATCTTCGATGCCGCGACCAGCAACAGGGTACCGGCAAACAGCAGGCACCAATACAGGAACAGGCGGCGCGCGCCTCCGGCCATCAGCCAGACAGCAATCGCAACGGCGGCGGGAAGCATGACGTTGCTGCTACCGATTTTACTGATTTGCATCCATGAAAGCATAAGATCCGGTATGAAAAATGTGGCGGCAAACAAAGGCCTCCGGTGCTCAGGGCCGGCCACCATGCGCCGTACCCGCCGCCTCACGCAGTATCGGTTCAGGCGCCAGTGCTCAAGCGAGCCTGGCGCGCCTTGCGTGCGGCGCAGCCGCGCAGGAAGCCGCGCAACTCTTCGAACACGATCGGTTTCTGGAAATACAGCACCTCGTCCGGCAAGCCGCCGCGGGCTTCCAGGGCGTCTTTGCCGAGGGTGGTCAGGATGGCGATGTCGATATGCCTGAGCTCTGGCTTGGCGAGCACCGTCTTGACGATTTCGTAGCCGTCGATGCCATCCATCACGATATCGAGCAGCAGGATGTCGTACTTGCGCTGGGCGATTTCCAGCAACGCCTGGTAGCCGTTTTCGCAAAAGCTGATCTCCAGCGGGATATCCCAGGACGAAATCTGCTTCTCGTACACCTTGCGCTGCAGCGCATTGTCTTCGACGATGAGGGCGCTCAATGTCGATGACAAGGAGCCTTTCTCTTCCAGCAAATCGCTGCGCTCCGCCTTCAGCGCATCGACTGCCTCGCGCGGAATGCGCCGGTGTCCGCCCTGGGTTTTCCAGGCAACCAGGATTCCACGCTCTACCAGCTGCTGGACCGAGGTGACGGAAATTCCCAGCAAGCGGGCGGCTTCTTGCGTAGTGACATCGCTTTGATTGAGTTTCACTGCTGGCATCGGTAATTGATTTAGTTAAGTATTTTAACAAACTATGAAATGCAGGCCACTTATTGCGGCCAGCAGCTTTGTCGGCGCTTGCAGCAAAGATTGTTGCGGCGCCGGCACCTGATCAGATACCTCCCGCGAGCAGATAGTAAGTCTTCCACAGCCGCGGCAACAACTTTTTCGATGTCTTCCAAGTGCGGCAGATAGCTTTGCCGGCGGGATTCCTGCGCTCATTTTATAGGCGCTTTGGTGCGGTGCAATCAAAAATCGCTATTAAAATCAATTTTAATTTGTTATATTTGTTAGTGTAATGAATTTACTGTTTTTGTTAATTTCTTAATTGCGCCTGAACTGCCAGCCGGTTTGACCAGCGGTGCCGGCAATCCAAAGTGCCTGCTTTTACGTGTGAGCTAAATTGAAAAAAACGATCGCGCTGTTAATCCTGTCTTTGGCGCTAGGCGGTTGCGCGCTGGCGCCAGGGATGAGATTCGATTCGCGGGGAACGGTCGATGCCACCGACCCCGAATCCAGGCCGGTGGTCAAGCCGATCACGCTGAAGCTGGTGCAGCAGGAACGCGCTGAACGCCTGCAACAGGCTCAGGCCAGTCTGTCGTATTACCAGGAACTGCTGGAAAAGCCGGAACCCTACCGTATCGGGGTGGCGGACGTCTTGTCGATCATTGTTTGGGATCACCCGGAACTGGTGGTGCCCAACCTGACCTACACCATCGGCGCCAGCGGTGCTGAAATATCCAATGTCGGCCTGGCCGCGCAGACGCTGCCGGGATACGCCGTCGGCAATGACGGCAATGTGCAGTTTCCCTATGTCGGCAGATTCAAGGCGGGCGGCCTGACTGAGCTTGAGGCGCAGCAGCAGTTGGTGGCCATGCTGAAAAAGTATATCCGCGATCCGCAGATTACCCTGCGCGTGATCGGCTATCGCAGCCGCAAGGTTTACGTGGACGGCGAGGTGCGCAGCGCCGGCGTCAAGCCGATGACCGATGTGCCGATGTCGCTGGCAGAGGCGCTGAACCAGGCTGGAGGCATCAGCCCGTCCGGTGATCCCAGCCGCATTACCTTGACGCGCGGCGCCAGGAGCTACCGGATCAGCATTCCCGAACTGACGGAACACGGCATCAGTCCGTCCCGGGTCATCCTGCAGAGCGAAGACTTGCTGCGGGTGACACCGCTGGCCGACAATCAGATCGTGGTGGCTGGCGAAGTGCGCGATCCGCGCGGCGTGCCCCTGCGCAGCAATGGCCGGCTGACCTTGAGCGACGCGCTGAGCCAGGTCGGCGGCGTGCTGGCGGAAACCAGCGATCCGAGCGCGATCTACGTGGTGCGCGCAGCGCCTGACGGCACCATGCCGGAAATCTTCCATCTAGACAGCAAATCCCCCGTCGGCCTGGCACTGGCGGAAAATTTCGAGCTGAAAGCCAAGGATGTGGTGTATGTCGATGCGCCGGGACTGGTGCGCTTCAGCCGCATCATGGCGCTCTTCATAGGCAGTTCGACCAATGCGGTCAACTACCGCAATGCCGTGGACAAGAACAATTGATCAACTCCATCCTGATCGTTTGCATAGGCAATATTTGCCGCTGCCCGATGGCGCTGGCGATGTTTGCCCGCAAATTGCCTGGCGTGCAGCTGAGCTCGGCCGGCATCGATGCTGTCGTCGGCGCGCCTGCCGATCCTTTTGCGATAGAGCTGATGCGCCGCCGCGGCATCGATATCGAAGCGCATCGCGGGCAGCAATTGCGCGCCTGGCATTGCGAATCGGCGGAGCTGATCCTGGTCATGGATCTGCCGCAGAAGCAGTTTATCGAAAAGCATTACCCGACCACCCGCGGCAAGTTATTCCGCCTCGGCGAATACGGCCGTTTCGACATTTTCGATCCCCATCAAAAGGATCTCGGCGAATTTGAACGCTGCCTGGCGCTGATCGATCGCGGTGTCGACGAATGGGCGGCACGCATCGTCGCGAGCCGCTCGCCGCGACGGCCGGCAACGCACGGTCCGGTCCAGATAACTCAATGAAGACGCTTAGCTGACGATGACAAAACTTACACAGCCGCTGCACATGTCCGCGGGAAAAGACGATGAGCTCAATCTTGCGGCTTTGCTCGATGTGCTGGTCGACCACCGCAAGATGATAGGCATCGTCACGATAGTCTTCTTTTTGCTGGGGACGCTCTACGCATTTCTCGGCACTCCGGTGTACCAGGCCGACATCCTGGTGCAGGTCGAGGACAATTCCGCCAGCGCCGCGGCCAGCAACATGCTGGCCGATATGTCCTCGATGTTTGACGTCAAGTCAACCGCCGCCGCAGAGATTGAAATACTCGGATCGCGCCTGGTGGTCTCACGTTCGGTCGATGCCTTGCATCTGTATATCGATCAGGATCCCAAACGTTTCCCTTTGATCGGCGGCTGGATCGCGCGCCAGGATAAGAAACTGTCTGCACCCGGATTGCTTGGCTATGGCGGCTATGCCTGGGGCAATGAAAGCATGGACGCCGATATCTTCAATGTGCCGCAAGCGCTCGAAGAAAAAAAATTCAAGTTGCAGCTGCTGGAGCACGGGCGCTATCGCCTCAGCAGCGGCGAGTTCGACGAGGTGTTTGAAGGCAGCGTCGGCAAGCTGGAAAAATTTGTGGTGGAGGGCGGTAATCTGGAACTGCGCGTGGCCGGCGTCAACGCCAGGCCCGGGGTCGTCTTCACATTGATCCGCAATTCGCGCTTGAAAACCATCCTCGACTTGCAAGACCAGTTGGTGATTGTTGAAAAGGGCAAGCAATCTGGCGTGATCGGCGCTACCTGGCAAGGCACGGATGCGCGCATCGTCAGCGACACCTTGAACCAGATCGGTCAGCAATACGTACGGCAGAACATCGAACGCAAGTCGGCCGAGGCAGCCAAATCGCTGGACTTCCTGAACGAGCAGGTGCCGCTGCTGAAAAGCGAGCTGGAACAGGCCGAAAACCTGTATAACGCGCTGCGCAACAAACTCGGCAGCGTCAGCATGAGCGACGAAGGGGCGATGGTGCTGCAAAAGGCTGTGGATACGCAGACCCAGTTGCTGGAACTGAAACAGAAACGCAAGGACCTGGCCATGCGTTTCTCGGATTCGCATCCATCCCTGAAAGCGGTGGATGAGCAAATCCGTGCTTTGTATGGTGAGCAAGGGAAGGTCAATGGCTTGATCAAGCGCTTCCCGAATAACGAACAGGATTTGCTGCGCTTGACGCGCGACGTCACTGTCAACACCACTTTGTATACCGGGCTGCTGAGCAATATCGAGCAATTGAAGCTGGTAAAAGCCGGCAAGATCGGCAATGTGCGGCTCGTGGATGTCGCGGCCTTGCCGGAAATTCCGGTCAAGCCGAAAAAGCTGATCGTACTGCCAGTCTCGTTGCTGCTGGGCTTGTTCCTTAGCGTGACAGCTGCCTTTATCCGCAATATGTTGTTCAGCGGCGTGACCGACGCCAATGAGATCGAGCAGCATACCGGCTTGAGCGTGTATTCGACCATTCCACGCAGCGATGCACAGCTGGTATTAAGCCGGCAGGCCAGGACGAAAACGCAGGAAGTCTCTTTGCTGGCGGTGGCGCAGGCTGGCGATTTGGCCATCGAAAGCCTGCGCAGCTTGCGTACCGCACTGCAGTTCGCCATGCTGGAGGCGAAAAATAATATCGTGCTGCTGACCGGGCCGTCGCCGGGTGTCGGCAAATCCTTTATCGCGGCCAACCTGGCGGCGGTGGTGGCATCGTCCGGCAAGCGGGTGCTGCTGATCGACGCCGATTTGCGCAAAGGCCATCTCAACGAATACTTTGGCTTCGGGCGTGACGGCGGTTTCTCTGAGCTGGTGTCCGGTTCGCTGGCAGTGGCTGCCGCGATACATCGAGAAGTCGTCCCGGGTCTGGATTTCATGGCGACCGGAAAATTGCCGCCCAACCCGGCCGAACTGCTGACTGCGCGTAGCGTCGGCGAACTGCTGAAAGCCGTGGCTGAGCAGTACGACATTGTGATTGTCGATTCACCACCGGTGCTGGCAGTGGCCGACCCTGCCATCCTGGCCGAGTTTTCCGGCACGACTTTCCTGGTGGCCCGCAGCGGCATCACGAAAATCGGGGAAATTCTTGAGTCGGCAAGGCGCCTGGTACACAACGGCGCGCATCCGAAAGGCGTCCTGTTCAATGGCCTGGATCCAAACGTGGGCAGATACGGCTATGGCTCCAAGTACGGCAGCTATCGCTACACAGCCTATTCATATGAGAAGAACAAGCGCTTAACAACCTGAGATACGTGGGGCAGGCAGCCGGCCGGCATTTCCTGCTTCAGGTCATTACCGCGGTCAAATCAATGAAACCGAAGCCATGAAAAAATTCAGCGCGCTATTTCAGGTCATCTTTGAACAGGCGATCTTTACCTTATCGTTTTTTTGCACGCAAACCTTGCTGGCCAGGTATCTGAGCGTGACCGGCTTCGCCTCGTTTTCAGCGGTGTACTCGGCTGTGATTCTGCTGAACATCATCCATGGCTGCACCGTCATGGAACCGCTGCTGGTATTCTCGAAATCCGATCATTTCATCAGCAAGTCGCTGTTGCTGCAGCTGCACGCGCCGCTTGCCCTGGCCAGTATCCCGGTCACCATCTACCTGGTAATGCATATCCCCAATGCACCGCCGTACTTCATCCTGGCGCTGGTATTTTCCCTGGCCGGCTTCATTGCCTATTGGACGGTGCGCTCCATCGCCATTCTTGAAAACAAGAGTCTTAAATCGGTGCTGCCGGCCTTGTCGCAATTTGCCGGTGTCTGCCTGGCGATTGCCCTGATCCCCAAGGACAGTCCGTATCAGCTCAATGAAGTATTGATTTTCCTGGGGCTACCGCTGCTGCTGGCAAGCGGAATGATCAGCGGCGGCAGAACACCCAAGGCGGCGCCGCTCAGCGGTGCGTCTCCTGAAAGTCCGCCATGGCTGAGCTTCGGCCTGAACAATACCTTCAGCCAGATCCTGGTATGGGCGATGACGCACGGACTGGTGATTTTCTATATGTCGCGCCAGCAGGCCGACCTGGCGGCCAATTTCCGTGTCGTGATGACTTTGGTACTGCCGGCGCAATACCTGAATATTGCGATTTCAAACTATCAATTGCCCAAACTGTCGCGCTTGGCGGAAGAGCGTTCAACACAATTTTCGGTCATGGCGCGCACTTTCATTTTGGTCACGCTCGGCTGCAGCCTTTTATACAGCCTGCTGCTGTGGGCGGCGGGCGAGTCGCTGGTCGGGCTACTGTTCGGCGCCAAATATGCCGGCCTGAACATGCGCGACTATGTCCTGTTTCCATTCATCTTTGCGGCCATCCAGGGGGGGCGCACGATCTTGAAGGCGCTCAGGCTGACTCATCACGCAAGCTGGTCGGTTGCCATCGGCTTTCTGTTTTTCCTGTTTGCTTTTCTCCTCAACAGCCACAGATCGATCAACAACGTATTGCTGCCGACGGTGTTCGGCCTGGGTGCAGCGTCCGTGATCATGTTTTACCAGATCAAGAAAAATCTAAAGGCTATTCATCTATGAAAATCGTGATTTGCGCTGTTCCCTATAGCCCAAACCTGGGCGATGGCGTCATCTATGAAAATATCCGTCAATTGCTGACTGAGCTGGCGCCAGCCGCGCAGATAAGCGCGCTGGATATTGCTGGCCGCGATGGCTATGACGCTTCCACGGTTTCCAGGAAACCTTTGATAAACCGGGTGCCTGGACGGCTGCGGCCGTCAGTTGTGTGCACCTATTTCTGCCTGCAATACTGGTGGCGCTGGCGTCATAAGTGGGCCGAACAGCTGGCCGACGCCGATCTTGTTGTGATTGGCGGCGGTCAGCTTTTCATGGACATCCATCTGAATTTCCCGATCAAGCTGTTTTTGCTTTCCAGGACCATCAGAGCCATCGGCAAGTCCGGCAAGGTGGCCATCTTTTCAGTGGGTGTATCGAAACGGATGTCGAACATTGGCGCGAACCTGTTTCAACGCGCGGTAAAGAATATGGCGCCGGTGCGAATCAGCGCGCGCGACATGCTGTCAGCCCAGCACATGAAGAAATATCTCGCGATCCATGGAGACGTCTGCATCACACCAGATCCAGCGATTTATTCGCAGCGGACCTTTGCGCAGCATCCTCAGCATGCGCCCGGCGGGAACGTGCTCGGCATTTGCATATCCTGCCCATTGGAAGTCAACCATGGCGTCAAGAACGAGCCCGCGTATGAACTGAAAATTTCAGAATTTTTCGAGAACCTGGCGCTGCAGGCGATAGCAGTGGGGTATGTGGTCAAGTTTTTTACCAACGGCGCTCCTGAAGATGAAGCATTCAAAGACGCGCTGGCGGCCGGCTTGAATAGCCGGCAGATAGTCAACGTGCCAAGGGCAAATGCGCCAGCCCAGCTGGTGGCCAACATCCGTGCCTGCGATTACATCATTGCCCACCGGCTGCATGCCAGCATTGTTGCTTATGCGCTGGATATACCTGCGATCGGGTTGAATTGGGACGCCAAGGTCAAGTCATTCTTTGAACTGATCGGCCGCAGTAGGTTTTTCATTCCGTCGCCGATACCGGATGTGGAGAAAACGCTTGATCTGCTGAGCCACGCGCGTGCATCGTGCGGTACGGAAAAGGCGCGACTGACGCTGCGGCTGAAAAAAGAAGTATCGGCGCTGCTGGATGCATCCGTGCATCAGGATTCGGCCGCGGGTGCACGGCGCTGGATAGGCAGCAAGGTCGATTATGAAAACATTGTATAGGACCCGCATCAATCCTGAGTTGCGGGTTGTCAGCGCGATCTTCCTGCTGCTGTTGAGCGGCCTGATCTATTTCTACCAGCGGGTGTTTCTTCCGGATTATTTTTTTATCGATGAAAAGACGATTACCGACCTGATCAGGTATACGGATCTCGATATTTCCCTGCAGGACTCGTTTACCAGCACCGCGCTGGTGTACGCCGTGATCGGACCGGAATGGTCGCAGATCCTGCTGCTGCTGGCGACAGCGGCAGTGATTGTCTATGTCTGCAAGAAATCCTACCGGCTGCTGGACCTGCTGTTCGCGTTTCTGCTGATGCTGTCGTTTGCGTTGTTCAATCTCAAGTTGTCCAAAGAGGTCATCGTCATCATGCTTAACCTGACTGCTTGTGCGGTGTGCGCCATGCAGCTGCCGGATCGCAAGAAAATCACCATAGTCACCGTCCTCTACCTGCTGTATGCATGGAAGTTCCGCGTGTACTACGCAGTCATTGCGGCCCTGATGCTAGCCCTGTATGCGATTGCGAGTAGTCGCGGCAAATGGCGTCTCTGCCTGGTGATAGGCATGCTGCTGCTGTGCTGTGCGATACCGGGTGATTTCTGGGATCAGCTGCAGCAGGCGCGCGATGTCGCCAACGCTAATCGCGAGGGCTTGTCGGATTCCAAGACCATGTTCACGAATCTGCTGGCGCCTAACGGCGTGCTTACCGTCGTCCCGAACGCACTATTTGCCGCCGTTCGCTTTTATTTTGCGCCGCTGTTTTCCTTGCGGGTGCAGGAGATTTTTCTGTCGTCGACGCTGTGGTTTCTTACAGCCGTTCTTTTCAAAAGGCGCAACTACGGCCACCCATTGTTTCTGCTGCTGGCGGCCAATTTCATTATCCAGACTTTTTTTGAGCCCGACCTGGGCTCGTTCTTCCGGCATTTGAGCGCCTACGCCTTTTGCGTATTCGGGATTCGTTACATGGTCCCGGACCATGAAGAAATGCAGCAGGCATCGATGACAGCCCGGCCAGACGGCCTTGACCAGGAGACCTGAATGAATCGCACGCAACCGCTGCACGTCCTGAATGTGGCCGAGACTATCAAGGGAGGTATCGCGACCTATCTCGATACGCTGGAGCATTACAGCCACGATTTCAACTGCCATTTCGAATACCTGATCCCAGCCGCGCAAACGGACCAGATAGCGTCGAGGAAAGTCCAGCCGCATGGTTATTCGAGGAAAGGCCTGGGACCGCTGCGGCTGGCGGTGGCGATCGTGCGGCTGGCGCGGCAACGCAAGCCGGACGTGGTGTATGCGCACAGCACCTTCGCCGGCGTCGCCTTGTGCCTGGCCAAGCCTTGGCTCGGGCGCGGTATCAAGACTGTCTATTGCGCGCATGGCTGGGCGAGCTTCCGCGATCGCAGCAAACTGGTGATACAGCTGAGTCGGATTGTCGAAAGATGCATGTCTTACATACCTGACGCGGTAGTCAATATTTCCCGCCACGAGCATGAAATCAATCGCAGGCATGGATTTTCAAAGAAAAATATCCTTATTCAGAGCACCGTGCTTGACCGCGATAGCCGAGGCCAGGCACAGCGCCAGGCGGGCGACCGTCTGCATGTCCTGTTCGCGGCACGCCTGGATTGGGAAAAGGGCTACGACATCCTGGTCGATGCGATTCATATCCTGCAAAAGAGCAGGCCGGATTTTGTCTACCATATCGTCGGCGATGCGGTGCTCGGCAATCTCAAGATCGAAAAAATCGTCGCCGATAATGTGCATTACTACGGCTGGGTCGATCATGCAGACATCGACTGCTACTATGACCGTGCAGACGTATTCATCGTGCCTTCGCGCAACGAAGGATTCGGCCTGACTGTGCTGGAGGCTTTCCGCAGCTCGGTGCCGGTAATCGCCAGCAACCGCGGCGCCTTGCCCGAGCTGGTCGAGCACGCCGTCAATGGGCTGGTGTTCAATTGCACGGCTGCCGACCTGGCTGAGAAGTTGAATGAGCTGGATCTCACTACCTTGCGCAACTATGGCCGCGCCGGGCGCCACTCCTATCTGGACAAATTCTCGCCGGCGCAATTCGTTGTCAGTTACCAGAAACTGTTTGGACAATTGCGCGGTTCTATCTGATTTGCTGCAGGCGCCGCCATCGAAGTCGTCACATTGCAACCAGGAGCGTGCATGAAAATGCGTACCGGTGTTTCCATACAGATGCTGATGTTTTGCCTGCTGGGCAGCCCCCAGGCAAAAGCGCTTGGAACCGATGATATAGCTTCGATCTATCCCACTGCCGCCAGCATCCAGATCGATCCGGCCAAAATCACGGAACAGGATCTGAGGGGGATAAAAGAGGCCGGTTTCGAGTACGTCAGGTTTGGCGTGCGGCCGGCAGTAGCCGCCGTCGCCAGGAAAAATCCGGATTACGCCGGTTTGCTGGCGCAACTGCATGCTTTACAGCTGAAGCCGATTCTCACATTGTTTGGTGGTCCGGACGTCTGGGGCGAGCGGAAAGCAAACCTTGGCGGCAGCCAAAAAGCCAGCCAGCCCGCCAGCCAGTCCGCCAGCGATTTTGCGGACTTTGCGCTTGGCTTCATGGAACAGCACCGCGACCCGGATATTTTGTGGGAGTTGTGGAATGAGCCGGAAATCCCGACTTTCCTGACGCCTGGACTGCTGCGGCCGGGCCTGGTGCCATCGGTGCAGCAAATCTGCAATTCTTTGCAAAACCAGAAAAATCCTCAGCCTTACAAGGTGTTTGGCTTCGGCTTTTCCAAGATGCCACGCGCTTCTTCCAGTTCGCCCTACGACGAATTACTAGACGTTTCGCTAAAGACCTGCCTGAGCGGGATCTCCATCCACCCCTATCGCGAGAAGCCTGAAACGTTGCTGGCCGATTTTGCGGAAGTTCGCCAGGTAATGGGCAAGTACGGAAAAAGCACTGCCCCGGTGCTTGCTTCCGAGTGGGGCTATTCAAGCTTTTACCCGACCCGCGATCAGGACGGCCAGGCGCTGCTGGTTCTGCGCGAGTATCTGTCCAGCGTCTTTGTGCGCCTCTCTTTGCTGAATATTTATGCATGGAAGGATGCTGGGAGTGATCCTGCCGCGATCGAAGGCAATTATGGCCTGACCGGCTTCAACGGCCAGCCGAAGCCGGCATTGCTGGCCTTGCGGCATTTGCTATCGAGGCTGGCGCAGACCCGACTGGTCGCGGCCACGGCCAGCGGCAACAACTACCAGTTGACGCTGGAAAGCCAGGCGGCTGCCAAGGAAAAAAGAATGATTCATGTGGTCTGGAGCAGCCTTACCCGCTCGGGGATGACTTATCGATTCGCCCGGAACGGCGCCAAGGCTTGCGTCATCAGCCAGTTTCTTCCAGCGCAGACCGATGCCGCCTGTCCTGGCGGCGCTGATGTGGTGGAGTTGAAGGCTGGTCCGGCGCCGCTGGCTGTCACGCTCTACTATTAACGCGCCGGCCGTCCAATACTCAATAAGCGGCGCTGCCGGTCCAGCCCTTGAAGGCAGTCCACACCAGGATGCGGAAATCCATCAGGAACGACCAGTGCTGGATATAGTACAGATCAAACTGCACCCGTTTCTCCATTTTATCGATGGTATCGGTTTCACCGCGATGGCCGTGGATTTGCGCCCAGCCGGTGATGCCGGGTTTCACGCGATGCCGCACCATGTACATCTCCAGCAGTTTTTCGTAGTGCTCGTTATGTTCTAGCGCATGCGGCCTGGGGCCGATCACCGACATGTCGCCGATCAGTACATTGAGGAACTGCGGCAGTTCATCCAGGCTGGTACGACGCAGGAATTGCCCGATACGGGTGATGCGCGGATCGTTTTGCGTGGCCTGGGTCAACCTGTTGTGCTCTTGGTGCAGCTTCATGGTGCGGAATTTGTAGACCATGAATTTCTTTCCGTTCAACCCTAGCCTTGCCTGTTTGAAGAACACCGGGCCGGGCGAGGAATACTTGATGCAGGCGGCGATTACCGCAAGCAACGGCGCCAGCAGCGTCAGCGCCGCTAGCGCAAACAGCTTGTCGAGCAGGTGCTTGACTATAGCGTGTGCACCGCTTGGCGCAGGGCGATTCAGCTCTACCGCCGGAATGCCTAGAAAATTGACAGCCAGGCTACTCAGCATCTGTATGCCCGACGTATCTGGCACCCAGCGGATGTCGACCAGGGTATTGCGCAGGCAATGCTGCAGCTGTTTCATCTGCAGCGCCGCGCTCATCGGCAGGGTGATCCAGATTTCATGGATGTCGTGCGTCACGACGTAGTGATGGATGGCGTCGTAGCTGGCGATGTGATCGATGGCGGCATCATGCTGCTGCTCCAGTGTTTCGCCGGCGGCCACCACGGCACGCACGTCGTAGACCGCAGCGGCATTGCGTAGCGCGCGCTTGTGCATTTCCTGGCCGATAGGGCCGTAGCCGACAATCACTATGCGCCGGGTGTTGATGCCACGTTTGCGCAGATGACAGGCCGAGGCATGGATCAGCAGCCGATGCAAGGCCAGGAAGGCGAGGCTGGTCAGATACCAATACACCAGCCAGCGGCGCGACAGGGCGCCGACCCCATGCACCATGACGCTGAGGAGGTAACCGGCCAGCAGTATGGCGCCCCAGGCGCAGGCAAGCCGGCTGAAGAGCGCCGCCATGGACCAGTCTTGCCAGGCCGTATACAGGTTGAGCTTGGAGAATGTCAGCACCCCAAGCGCACAGCAGAAATACAGGAGTACAGAGTGTATCGGCGCCGTCGTGGTCATGGCCGAATTGAAATGGAAGTGGCCGGCCAGCTGGGCGGTGGCGCCAAGGATTAGCGCATCGACCAGCCATTGCGGCAATTCGAAGGTAAGCACACGTTCGAAAAGTATCAAGGATTTTGAGCTTGCCATGGTTTTTAGTAAAAACGTCCAAAAGAAAGCATTTGACGGCATGGGCAATGTCAGCCTGCGCTGCTGGCGGTCGCTAACGGCCGCCGCCAGGCATGGAGCCGGTCCAGCGGCTTGGCAGTGCGCACGATAAAAGACGATTGCCGGCGGCGTATGAGTCATCATAAGCCGATGTTCCGTTAAATTCAATGATTAAACTGAATTTAATGAATTTGATATTTTGAGTCTTTAGCGAGAAATGCGGGATCGCCGCCAGCGGGTAGGGCGGATAGTCCGTGAGGAGATAGACGTTTGAGCGTGCCGGAAAGAGCTGGCAAGGATGGTAGCTGCCGGTTGCGTTATTTCAGAAGCAGAGGCCAGTCCAAGGGGTGGCGCTGTCGCGGCGTCTTTGCGATCTTACGGCGGGAAAAATATCACAAACGCTTTACCGCACGATGACGGAAATTGCCGGCGGGTTGTTTTTTTAAAAAGCCTGTGGTTTTGCGCCTGCGATAGGTAGAATCTAAACAGAGTAGAGTTCGGAAGAAGTTAACCATTTAGCTATTCGAAGGAAAATCATGCATAACGCCGCAGCAGAAGGAAAACAGCAGAAGCTGGTAGAGATGGTCGAATTTGCGCGTGATCGCTTGCCGCCGGACGTGTTTGCAACCATGCAACCGTTCCTGGCCGAATACTACTCACAGGTAGGCGAAGAACAGATTTTGAGCCGCGACAGCGCCGATCTGTACGGCGCCGCGGTGGCGCACTGGCAATTCGGCCGGCATTTCACCTCAGGCACGCCGCGCGTACGGATCTACAATCCGCGCATCGATGAACATGGCTGGCAATCCGGCCATAGCGTGATCGAGATCGTCAATGACGACATGCCTTTCCTGGTGGATTCGGTCAGTACTGAAATCAACCGCCTCGGCCTGACTCTGCATGCAGTGATCCACCCGGTATTCCGGGTCTGGCGCGATGCCGGCGGCCAGGTCGAGAAAATCCAGCGCGCCAGCGAAGCGGCTGGCAAGGACGCTGAAAAGGCCCGGCTGGAATCGTACATCCATATCGAAATCGACCGCTGCACCGAAGCCGCGCGGATGGAAGAAATCCAGGCCGGCGTGCTCAAGGTGCTGGGCGACGTCCGCGCCGCAGTGGAGGACTGGCGGCAAATGATGGCTGCGGCCAGCGGCGCCATTGACGATTTGAAAAAGCAGGACGGCAACGACGCCGTATCGAAAGGCGAAGTCGCCGAAGCGCGCGCCTTCCTCGAATGGATGGTGGACGATCATTTCACTTTTCTCGGCTATCGCGACTACGAACTGATCGTCAATGCCGGTGAAAACTACCTGCAGGGCGTCCCCGGCTCGGGGCTGGGCATCTTGCGCGATGCGCTACGCACCTCAGAGAGCGCCGACATGACCAAGCTGCCGATCAGCGCCCAGGGCATCATCGATGCGCAGTCGCCGATTTTCATCACCAAGGCCAATTCGCGCGCCACCGTGCATCGCGCCGGCTATCTCGATTATGTCGGCGTCAAACGCTACGACAGCGCCGGCAAGGTGATCGGCGAGCGCCGCATCGTCGGCTTGTACACCTCTACGGCGTACATGGTGCCGACCAATGAAATCCCGCTGGTGCGGCGCAAAGTGGCCAAGGTGCTGGAGCGCGCCGGCTTCGTGCCGAAAGGCCATTTGTCCAAGACCCTGGCCACTATCCTGGAACAATTCCCGCGCGACGAACTGTTCCAGATCGATGAAGACGAGTTGTTCGACACCGCCAGCGGCATCTTGCGCCTGGAAGAGCGTCAGCGTACGCGCCTGTTCGTACGCCGCGACGCCTTCGGCCGCTATGTCTCCTGCCTGGTGTTCGTACCGCGCGACCGTTTCAATACCGAACTGCGCGAGCGGATTCAGGTATTGCTGCTGGAAGCCTTCAACGGCACCGGCATTGAATTCACGCCCTTGTTGTCGGAATCGATGCTGGCGCGCATCCAGTTTACCGTCCGCACCGAGCCTGGCACCGTCAGCGAGATCGATGTCGCCCAGCTGGAAGCACGCATCGTGCAGGCTACCCGGCGCTGGCAAGACGACATGGCGGAGGCTTTGCTGGAACAGCGCGGCGAAGAGCAGGGCACACGGCTGCTGCGGCGCTATGCGGGTTCGTTTCCGGCCGGTTTCCGCGAGGATTACGCTGCGCGCGCCGCGGTGCACGACATCGCCTTGCTGGAAGATGCGCAAAAGAATGCCGGCCTGGCGATGAGCTTGTATCGCCCGATCGA
Source organism: Collimonas pratensis (assembly GCF_001584185.1). Lineage (GTDB taxonomy): Bacteria > Pseudomonadota > Gammaproteobacteria > Burkholderiales > Burkholderiaceae_D > Collimonas > Collimonas pratensis. The sequence goes on from NZ_CP013234.1 coordinate 2,612,453, forward strand.
AGCGGCGCCGGCCTCGCTGCGGCTGAAGATATACCGTGCCGGCAAGCCGATGGCGCTGTCGCAAAGCCTGCCCATGCTGGAACACATGGGCGTCAAAGTGAATGAGGAGCGGCCTTATCGTATTGAACTGCAGGATGGCGAACCGGCCTGGATCCACGATTTCGGCATGCAGACCGCGGACGACAGCGAAGTCGAGATCGATCGCATCAAAGGCGTCTTCGAGGATGCCTTTGCTCGCGTATGGAGCGGCGAGGCCGATAACGATGACCTCAACCGGCTGGTGCTGCGGGCCCGCCTCACCTGGCGCGAAGTGACCATCCTGCGCGCATATGCGCGCTACCTGCGGCAGGTCGGCTCGACCTTCAGCAATGCCTATATCGAGCAGGCTTTGACCGCCAATCCGGCCATCGCACGCAAGCTGGTGGAGCTGTTCCTGGCGCGTTTCGACCCGGCGCGCGCCAAGGACGCAAGCGCAGAAGCCAACACCAAGGCCTTGCTGGAGCAGACTGAAGAGGCGATGGATCAAGTCCCGAACTTGGACGAAGACCGTATCCTGCGCCAGTTCCTCGGGGTCATCGGCGCCACTTTGCGCACCAATTACTTCCAGCGTGGCGCCGACGGCCAGCCGAAGCCTTACCTGTCGTTCAAATTCGATCCGTCCAAGGTGCCGGGATTGCCTGCGCCTAAGCCGATGTTTGAAATCTGGGTGTATTCCCCACGCTTCGAGGGCGTTCATCTGCGCGGCGGCAAGGTGGCGCGCGGCGGTTTGCGCTGGTCGGACCGGCGCGAAGATTTCCGTACCGAGGTGCTGGGACTGGTGAAAGCGCAAATGGTCAAGAATGCGGTGATCGTGCCGGTCGGCTCCAAGGGCGGCTTCGTGCTGAAAAGCGCGCCGCCGGCCAGCGAGCGCGATGCCTATCTGCGCGAAGGCGTGGCCTGCTACCAGAATTTCCTGCGCGGCCTGCTCGACCTCACCGACAACCTGGTCGACGGCAAGGTGGTGCCGCCAGTCGACGTGGTGCGTTACGATGCCGACGATCCTTATCTGGTGGTGGCAGCCGACAAGGGCACCGCCAGCTTCTCGGATTACGCTAATGCGGTGTCGGCGGAGTACGGCTTCTGGCTGGGCGACGCTTTTGCTTCCGGCGGCTCTGTCGGCTATGACCACAAGAAGATGGGGATCACCGCCCGCGGCGCCTGGGAAGCGGTCAAGCGCCATTTCCGCGAAACCGGCCTCAATACCCAAGAACAGGATTTTACAGTGGTCGGCATCGGCGACATGTCGGGCGACGTGTTCGGCAACGGCATGCTGCTGTCGCGCCATATCAAGCTGCTGGCAGGTTTTGACCATCGCCACATTTTCCTCGATCCGGCGCCCGATCCGGCCGCCAGCTTTGCCGAGCGCGAGCGCTTGTTCGCCTTGCCGCGCTCCAGCTGGGCAGACTACGACAGCAGCTTGATTTCGAGCGGCGGCGGCGTCTTCCCGCGCACACTCAAGACCATCCCGCTGACGCCGCAGGTGCAAGCCGCGCTTGGCATCGGCGCCAGCGAGCTGGCGCCGACCGAGCTGATAAGGGCGATCCTGCTGGCGCCGGTCGACCTGCTCTATAACGGCGGCATCGGCACCTATATCAAGGCCAGCCGTGAAACCCATGCCCAGGTCGGCGACCGCACCAACGATGCCATCCGCGTCAACGGCGCCGAGCTCAACTGCAAGGTGGTGGCGGAGGGCGGCAATCTGGGCGCCACCCAATTCGGCCGCATCGAGTTCGCGCAAAAAGGCGGCCGCATCTGTACCGATGCGATCGATAATTCGGCCGGCGTCGATTGCTCCGACCATGAAGTGAATATCAAGATCATGCTCGGCCTGATCGTCAGCGAAGGCGAGATGACCGAGAAGCAGCGCAACAAGCTGCTGGCCGAAATGACAGAAGAGGTCGGCCTGCAGGTGTTGACCGATAATTACTACCAGACGCAGTCGCTGTCGGTGGCGGGACGCCGCGCCGCCAGCCTGCTGGAACCGGAGGCGCGCCTGATCCGTAGCCTGGAACGGGCCGGCCGCCTCGACCGTGCGGTGGAGTTCCTGCCGTCGGAAGAAGAATGCGCCGAACGCAAGACCGCCAAGCAAGGCCTGGCGACGCCGGAGCGAGCGGTGCTGATGGCCTACAACAAGATGTGGCTGTATGAAGAATTGCTGGCCTCGGACCTGCTGGCCGATCCGTTCATCGCCGCTTCATTGCCTGTCTACTTCCCACGGCCGCTGCGCGAGCGTTATCCGGAGGCCATGCGGCGCCATCCGCTGGCGCGCGAAATCATCGCCACCTATCTGGTCAATACCCTGACCAACCGGGTCGGCGCTACCTTTGTCTATCAGCTGGCCGATGAAAGCGGCGCCAGTCCGGCCGATGTGGTGCGCGCCACCGTGATTGCGCGCGAAGTTTTCGGTTTCGAAGAAATCTGGCAAGACATCGATGCGCTCGACAATCAGGTGCCGGATGCCTTGCAGGCGCAGATGTTCGTCGATGTCGGCGGCCTGATCGAGCACGCCAGCTTCTGGTTCCTGCACCGCCATGTACAGGAGGCTTCGATCGAAGCAACGGTGGCGCGCTTCCGCCAGGCTGCCGATCAGCTCGGACCGCAGCTGGTGTCGCTGCTGGCCGCCAGTGATGCGGAAGCGCTCAAGGCCAAGCGCGATGCGCTGATCCAGGCCGGCGTTTCTGAGCAGCTGGCGCGGCGGGTCGCCAGCGCCGAACTGATCGGCGCGGTGCTGGATATCGCGGAAGTCGCGGCTTCTACCGGGCGCAGCCTGGAGCTGGTGGCGGCAGTGTATTTTTCGCTCGATCTGAATCTGAATTTCGGCTGGATGCGGGAGCGGACCAGCGCCTTGCCGGTAGATTCGCATTGGCAGACGCTGGCGCGGACTGCCTTGCAGAGCGACCTGACCGGCTTGCAGCGCACCTTGACGGCCAAGGTGATCCAGCTGTCGCCGGCGCTGGAGCAGTCGCAGGAAATGATCGAGGCCTGGCAAGCCGCCAGTCGCACACCGTTGGAACGTTATCGCCGCCTGCTGACCGATTTCCAGATGGGCGGCAATGTCGATCTCGCCATGCTGTCGGTGGCGGCGCGGGAAATGCGGGCGATCGACGCCGCGACCAACTGAAACGCCTGGGAAAGGAAGGAGCCGCGCGGCTGATCTTGCCGCGCCGGTTCTTGCAGCGCCCAATGCAGACTGGTAAATAGAAAGGCGGCGCCATGCCCTCCATTTTATTCGAGACCGACGGCAGTATCTGCACCATCACGATGAACCGGCCGCACAAGCGCAATGCCGTCGACCGCCCGATGGCCGATGAACTGCACCAGGCGTTTGAGCGCTTTGAAAGCGATGCCGCGCTGCGGGTGGCGGTATTGACTGGCGCCGGCGGCAATTTCTGCGCCGGCGCCGATCTCACTGGCATCGGCGATCCGGAGCTGCGCAACGAGCTCGACGCCGAAGGCGGCGGCAGCGGTCCGATGGGACCGACCCGCATGGCGCTGTCCAAGCCGCTGGTGGCCGCTATCAATGGCTGTGCCGTGGCCGGCGGGCTGGAACTGGCGCTGCTGGCCGATCTGCGGGTGGCTGACGAGGATGCTGTGCTGGGCGTATTTTGCCGGCGCTGGGGCGTTCCCCTGATAGACGGCGGCACGGTCAGGCTGCCGCGCTTGATCGGCATGGGGCGGGCGCTCGACCTGATCCTGACCGGCCGTCCGGTGGCCGCCGCCGAGGCGCTGGCGATGGGCTTGATTAATCGCAGTACGCCGGCCGGCGGCGCCTTGCTGGCGGCGCAGGACCTGGCGCGCCAGATCGCTGGTTTTCCCCAGCAATGCATGCTGACCGATCGCAGCTCGGCTTACGAGCAGTGGGATTTGCCGTTGGCCGAAGCGTTGCGGCGCGAAGGTGCGCATGGCGTGCCGATCGTGTTCGGCGAAGGGGAGGACGGCGCGTCCAGGTTCACGCTTGGAGCGGGACGCCATGGCCGGTTTGATGCCTGATATGGCTTGATGGCGCGGGTCATTGCCGTAAATGCGGCTCTTGTCGCGCCGCGATTCGGCGGTTTAGGGAATTTGCTTAGATCGGCTTAGGGTAGGGTTTGGCCTTGTCCTGATATCTAATAACCCAAGCAGATTGGGTTTATGTTACAATGCCGACTATACTTGCAATTTTCGGGCTGCGCGTAGTGGTTTATCCCAATGATCATCGTCCAGCGCATGTCCATGTCGTGAGGAATGGTTGTGAAGCAGTGTTCAACTTGCACTGTCCGCATGGTCCTCCAGAATTGCGAGAGAACTTTGGGTTTTCTCAGAAGGAAGTCGCAAAGATAGCGAACAGGCTGGATATTAATCTGGCGTTTCTTTGCTACGAATGGAGGCAATGGCATGGACATTACTGATAAGCAGTTTGAAGCAGCCAATCAGCGCGCCGCGGACAAGAAAGCCCTGTTCCCGAGCGTGCTGTCGGTCCGCTATGACCGCCGCGTAGCGCGCGTCGTTATCGTGCTCGCCTCCGGACTGGAGCTGGCATTTTCGCCCAGGCAGGTGCAGGGACTGGAGCATGCACATCCTGCCGAGCTGGCCGATGCGGAAATTTCGCCCTCGGGCCTTGCTATCCATTTTCCTCATCTGGACGCGGATTTATATTTACCCGCGTTGCTGGAAGGTTTCCTGGGCTCGAAGCGCTGGATGGCGTCCGAGATCGGCAAGATCGGCGGCAAGGCATCCAGCGAAGCGAAAAGCAAGGCTGCGCGGGAAAACGGCAAGCTGGGCGGCCGCCCCAGAAAGCATAAAGAGCGGAGTGCGGTCTGAACGCTTCCTCAGCTTTGTAACTTGTAGCGAGTGAATTTTTCGATCAAGGCGGCGCCATCGTTCATCAGGAAATTCTCGAAAGCGATCGCCACCGGCGGCAGCTGCTTGTTCTGGCGATGCACTACGTACCAGTTCAGCATCGCCGGAAATCCTTCCACATCCAGCACCACCAGATTGCCTACCTGCAGTTCCAGGCTGATGGTATGGACTGACAAAAAGCTGATGCCCATGCCGGCGATCACCGCCTGCTTGATGGTTTCAAAGCTCTTGATTTCCATGGCGACATTGATCTGCGCCAGCTGCTCGCCAAAACTCTCCCGCATCGACAGCCAGGTATCGGAACCGCGTTCCCGGACGATGAAGGGCTCGCGCAGCAAGCGTGTCCTTGAAATGTTCTTCTTGTTCGCCAGTGGATGCTGGGGCGACGCCACGATGACGTAAGGGTGGGGCGCAAATGCCTGTCGGATCATGCAGGCATCCTCGGGCGGCCGCACCATGATCGCCAGATCGGTCAGGTTGTCGTGCAGGCTGCGCAGCAATTCTTCGCGATTGTGGACGGTCAGCTTGAGACTGACATTGTCGTGGCTGCGCTGGAACTCCGCCAGCAGGCGCGGGAAAAAATAATCGCCGGCGCTGATCACTGCAACGTTCAGCCTGCCGCCGGCTACTCCCTGCAGCTGCGCCATGGCGTCTTCGGTTTCACGAAACTGCTGGATGATCATGCGGCCGTGGCGCAGCATTTCAATGCCGGCCGCAGTCAGATAGATTTTCTTGCCAAGCTGCTCGAACAGCGGCAGGCCGGCGTGCTCTTCCAGCTGCTTGACCTGCAGCGAAACCGCCGGCTGGGTCAGGTGCAGTTCTTCCGCCGCGCGCGAATAACTGAGATGGCGCGCCACGGCCTCAAAGGTTTTCAGTTGGCGCAAGGTGGCGTTTTTCATTTTGCTGCCCGATGGGAGGCTGTTGACTCGTGCATAAGTGGCTGCTAATCGTTCTTCGTAAAAACTTTAACTGTTGCTAATCATCTGCTTTCCCTAGCATGGATTCAGTTCTGCACAACGATGCAGATGAATCCAGGCGCTGTGGCGCCTCACTTGGAGGAAATGCATCATGGCTAGCATCACGCTCGATCCGGCACTCATCAACCCATCCGAAGAAACCTCGCTGTTCGCTTATAACTCCGCGTTCCACGAACTTGGCCTGAGCTGGCACTGGGATCTCGATACCTACCATTCCTTGCTGGCGCGCAGCGCCGGCAAGCACCTGGTCTGCTCCTACGTTGAGCTGCACCAGCCGCATTTGCTGAATGCCTATGATGCGGATTTCCTGATCGGTGCGATTGAAAGCGCCAGGGCACGCTGCCTGGAAAATCTTGCGGCTTGCGGCTCACGCCCTGGGCTCAACGTCAACTGGGCGGAAGTGCAGCGCGCCGAAACCGGTATCTGAATAGTAGCCGCTATTGGCCGGATCCTTGCGGCCGGCGGCGACTAAAAAAACGGCAATCTTGACCGTCGTCAAGGCTGGCGGCAACAAGTCCTCGCACAATCGGACCAGCCCGGCAAGCCATCGCCATAGCTGATCGTCGACGCTTTCCATGGAAGAAAAAAATGATACGACATTGGCTGCGCTTCATGCATCAGGACAGTCTCCGCTTCGGCACGCTTGAGGGCAAGCGCATCCAGCTTTGGGAGGGGAGCATGTTCGGCAAGGCCCAGGCCAGCGGGGTGTATCTGGATCCCGGCGACGTCGAATTGCTGACGCCGACCGCGCCCAGCAAGGTGCTGGCGTTGTGGAACAACTTCGGCGCGCTAGGCGCCAAGCTGAATCTTGCGCCGCCGCTCGAACCCTTGTACCTGATCAAGGCGCCTAACTCCTACCTCAACCCGCAAGGCATCATCCGCGCGCCGGCGGCAGGCGGCAAGGTGGTGTTCGAAGGGGAGCTGGGGATCGTGATCGGCAAGACTGCCAGCCAGGTTGCAGAGCGGGATGCCGGCAATCATATCTTCGGCTACACCTGCGCCAACGATGTCACCGCGGCGGAAATCCTGAATCGCGACCCGACCTTTGCGCAATGGGTACGCGCCAAGGGTTTCGATACTTTCTGTCCTTTCGGTCCGGTAGTGGCCAGCGGGATCGATCCGCACGGACTAAGAGTCAAGACCTGGCTGAACGGTGAACTGCGGCAGGATTACCCGGTCAGCGACATGCTGTTTTCGCCGGCCCGGCTGGTCAGCCTGATTTCGCAAGACATGAGTTTGTATCCAGGTGATCTCATCCTGTGCGGCACTTCGGTCGGCGTCGGCTCGATGAAGCCCGGCAGCACGGTGGAAATCGAGATCGAAGGCATCGGCAAACTTGGCAACCGCTTTGAATAGCGTTGCGGCGCTTCCCTGATTTCTTACTTTTCAATATGGAGCAATCATGAAAATCGCAATTGTGGGGGCCGGGGCCATCGGCGGCTATGTCGGCGCCAAGCTGGCGCTGGCTGGAGAAGAGGTGAGCTTCATGGTGCGCGGCGCCAATCTTGAGGCGATCCGGCGCAACGGCATGCGGCTGATCATGGAAGACGGCACGGAACATGTGGCCGACCAGGTCGCGGCGAGCGACGATTACCGCAAAACCGGGCCGCAGGATCTGGTGATCCTGGCGCTCAAGGCGCATCAGCTGGACGCCGTGGGACACGAGCTGCACCACTTGCTGGGACCGCAAACCAGCATCGTCACCATGCAGAACGGGATTCCCTATTGGTATTTCCACAAGACCGGCGGCGCCCTGGAAGGCAGCAGCCTGAAGATGGTGGATCCGAGCGGCAAGCTCAGCCAGCAGATTCCGCCGGCGCGCGTCATCGGTTGCGTGGTCTATCCGGCATCGGAGCAGGTCGCGCCTGGCGTGGTGCGCCATTTCGAGGGCGAACGCTTTCCCTTGGGCGAGCTTGACGGCTCGCATAGCGAACGTGTGCAGCGCATTTCAGAATCGTTCACCAAAGCCGGTTTCAAGGCCCCGGTGCTGGACGATATCCGTTCTGAAATCTGGCTCAAGCTATGGGGCAACCTGAGCTTCAATCCGATCAGCGCCTTGACCCATTCAACCCTGGTCGATATCTGCCAGTTCCCTTTGACGCGCGAACTGGCCGCCGCATTGATGACAGAAGCGCAGACGATTGCGCACAAACTGGGCATCAGTTTCCGCGTGCCGCTCGACAAGCGCATCGCCGGCGCCGAAAAAATCGGCAAGCACAAGACCTCGATGCTGAAAGACGTGGAGGCGGGCCGGGCGCTGGAGATTGATGCCCTGGTGGGTTCGGTGATCGAGCTGGGCCGCCTGACAGCAACGCCGACGCCGCAGCTGGATACGGTCTATGCGCTGGTGAAACTGCTGGCCAAGACCTTCGAAGAAGAGCGCGGGCAATTGCAGCTGCGAAGGGTGGCCTGAGGCCGGTACAAAACTAAATTTGCCAGCGGTGCACAATCTTGACCGGCGTCAAGGAATGGCCAGGAAAACCACCCCAGAATCAGGCATCGCACCTATTGTGCGCATCGCCGCAATCCGTCAGCTGTCGCAACAGATAAAAATATAAGCAGCCTAAAATATCAGGAGACAAGACGCATGGAAACCAGCAATTCCAAGGGCGCCCCTAATCGGTGGATCCAACTGATTATCGGTATTATCTGCATGGGCTTAGTCGCCAATCTGCAATATGCGTGGACCTTGTTCGTGACGCCGATGGATGCCAAGCATCATTGGGGACAAGCGGCGATTCAGCTATCGTTTTCAATTTTCATCGTGACTGAAACCTGGCTGGTGCCGATCGAAGGCTGGCTGGTCGACAAGTTCGGACCGCGTCCGGTGATTGCCGTCGGCGCCATTTTTGCGGCGGCCGGGTGGGTGATCAATTCGATGGCGACCAGCCTGTTCGAACTATATGCAGCGGCGATCATCGCCGGCGTCGGCGCCGGTTGCGTCTACGGCACCTGCGTCGGCAACGCCTTGAAATGGTTTCCGGACAAGCGCGGCCTGGCGGCCGGGATGACGGCGGCAGGCTTCGGCGCCGGCGCGGCGGTGACGGTGATCCCGATCGCCAACATGATCCAGAGCTCCGGCTATGAACGCGCCTTCCTGTTCTTCGGCATCCTGCAGGGCGTCTGCATTTTCCTGCTGGCGATGCTGATGGTGCGGCCGGCGCCGCCGAAAGGCATCGTGGTGTCGAAGAAACTGACCATGACCAAGATCGACTACAAGGCTGGACAGATGATCCGGACCCCGGTGTTCTGGGTGATGTACGTGATGTTCGTCGCGGTGGCCGCCGGTGGCCTGATGGCAACCGCACAGCTGGCGCCGATCGCCAAGGATTTCGGCATCGCCAAGCTGCCGATCACCTTGCTTGGCGTGACCTTGCCGTTGCTGACCATGACGCTCTCTATCGATAATCTGTGCAACGGTTTCACGCGTCCTTTGTGCGGTTTCATTTCCGACAAGATCGGCCGTGAAAACACCATGTTCATTGTCTTTATCGGCGAGGGCGTGGCGCTGCTCGGGCTGATGCAATACGGTCACAATCCTTATGCGTTCATGGTGTTTGCCGCTCTGATATTCCTGTTCTGGGGCGAGATATTCTCCATCTTCCCAGCGATCTGCGCCGATACCTTCGGCAGCAAGTTCGCTGCTGGGAATGCCGGCACGCTGTATACCGCAAAGGGAACCGCCGCCTTGCTGGTGCCGCTGACCTCGGTGCTGTCGGCCGGCGGCGCCTGGAACCGGGTCTTCATCGCGGCGGCGGCGATCACCATCGCCGCCGGTCTCGCCGCCAAGTTCGTGCTGGCGCCGATGCGCAAGCGCTGGGTGGAAAAGCCGGCGCCGGCCGCAGCGCCGGCTAAAGAGACCCACGGCAGCAGTGCTTCAGCAATCGTCGAGCACTCGGCATAAGCAAGCAGCGCAGCGGCGATTCTCGCCGCTGCGTAGTCACTTCACGCAGCTCGCTACTTTTCCTATCTTCCTCAATTGATATAAGAAGTTCGCATAACTAAATTATGTTGCGGCACGGAAGTTCTGCAACAAAAGATGCCCTCTGGGGACCGCTGCGATCCTGCGGCACAAACAAAAACAGCCAATCAGAGATTGGCTGTTTTGTCTTGCGTATTACTTACTGGCAGCGCCCAGGCGGCGCTGCTGCATCGGCGCTGGCCGGAATTACATGCCCCAGGTGTAGGAGGCGTCAGCTTTGTCGCTGCTGCTTTCCGCATCAAGCGCTTCGCGCAGGTTGATGCCAAACACGGTAGCAGCCACGGCATACGCAACGCCTGCCACTTTTGCGGAAAAACCTGTGCTGTTGTTCGCCGGGGTGAAGCTATTGGTTGCTGTCGTCATGGTGGTGCTCCTGTCAAAGTAGAAATCTTCTTTTGCTGCTTTGCATTATAGAGATTGAATAGTCATTCTTCTAATGACATTATCCGATAACAGGTATGCCATCTGTCAATATCTTGCGCTGCAATATAGGCGGACAGGCTCAGAATACAACAACATTTCTGCTGTTTAGGGGTGTGGTCTTGAAGCAACGGCTTGGCTATCCTGGAATAGTTTCATTTCGGTAATCAAATCGGCTGCGCGTGTTGCCACCGCAGCCGCGGCCCGCCTGCTATCCATTGATGTTCATGCGCTGCGTATGCGTCCATTGATGATCGTCGTCCGCTACGGTTGAGTCGTAACTGCCGTAAGTCATGCCTTCACCGGGCCATGGATTCATGATGTACAGGTAATTCACGCCATTCAGGATTTCGTAGCCGCGTCCGACCACGATGTGGCCGCCGCCGCTGGTCCAGCCGTAGCGCATCACGAAAGGCCGGTTGGCGTTGATGTCACTCACCACATGCGCCCACGACAGGTAGTTGCTGAGAGCCTTGTTCGGCACCCCCCAGTAGCTCAGGATGTCTTGCACGCTGCCGTTGTTGCCATACATGCCGTTTGGCTGGTTGGCCTGGCTGTTCCAGTTGAAGCGGCTGTTGCCGCAGGCGTAGTTGATGCCGAAGGCCCAGTTGACTATGTTGCACTGACTGGGCGTTTTCCGGTAGAAATTCAATACCGCCTTGCTGGAGCCTGCCCAGCACCATTCGCTGTGTTCCTGCGTCACCAGCGGCACATTCAAGGTCTTCGAAGCGGCGAATGCCATTGGCGCCATCAGCACAAGACAGGCGCCCGCAATCATGCGGCGTAAGGTTTTAATCACGTTCACTCCTGGAGTGGGTTGAAGATCAGCGGAAGTTGGCGAGATTCGCCTGGACGGCGGCGCGCAAGGATTCTGCAAACTGGCTGGCGTCTACCAGGCCGCCGGCAGCGTCAGCGGCGCTGCCGGTTTTGCTAGCGCGCTGTTGCAGCAGCGCTTCACGTGCCGATTGCAGCGGCGCGAAGCGGGGAGTTGTGCCGTTGCCGGATGCGACTTCAAGAAAGTCGGAGCGGGCCTGGAAGATGCGGATAAATCGCAGGTTAGAACGATTGGCGTTGCCGTGAAACTGCATCAGGGCGTCGAGGTCCTTGGACAAGCCGGCGCCGCCGTAAGACGTGGTTTGCCACGTGCCGTTGATTTTTTCCACGGTCGCCAATCCGATCGGACGATTGTCGCGGCTGATCAGGAAGCGCCATACGCCGGTGGGCCTGGCCATGGAGCTGAAATCGCTGCGCGGCGTCAGGATGTCTTTCGGATTTACTGTGTAGACCGGGAAGCCGTAGGCGATACGGGCATCTTTCAGGTCCTGGACGTCAGTGACGTCGAGCGGGAAGCCTTCGGGCAGGGTGCCGGCGTGGGCTTGTATCTGGTTCCGCACGAATTCGGCAAAACCGCGCGTGGCAGCGGCGCTGGCGTCGCTGCCTTCGGTTTGCTGGAGCTGGAGAGGTGTCTGCATAGCGCTTGCTTGTGCATGCAACGGAGCATTCATGGCGAGCAGAGCGGCGCTGAGCATGAAAGCCTGGACGGCGGGTTTAGCGTGCATCGTTGATTTCCCTTTAGATTGTGATCGACAAGGTTCGTGGAAATGCGCTGCCAAGCTCCGGCGCTCGGGTCGGGCGCATGGGAACGGCAAGACGGCAGCAGCCGTACCAATCTAGGATGGGAGGAAAGCCAGGAACAGCTGTCAGAGTTGACAGCGTGACAGTTCAGGAAGCGCAGCAGCGCTTAGATTTTCCCCTGATGCTTCAGCCGGCTCAAGGTTTCCGCTGAAATGTTGAGATAGGTCGCCAGCTCTTTTTTAGGAATGCGGTCGTAGAGCTCGGCATGCTTGCGCAAGAACCTGTGTACGCGGCCCGGCGCATCCAGCAGATGCAGGGTGATGGTGTGCGCCATGATCTCGCTCATCAGGCGCATCACTTCATATTCAAAGGTTTGCTTCAGCTGCGGATGGCGGTCCATGAAGGCGGCCCATTGCTGCAATGGCAATTTGGCAACCCGCGCCTTGGATACGCAGACGATGCTGTAAGGCGCCGGCGTCTTCAGGCGCCAGGCGGCGTAGCTGGTCTCCATGTCGCGCTCGTCGGCGAAGCGCAGGATCATTTCCTTGGCTTGCTGGTTGGTGACCACGCGCTTGAGTATGCCGTCCAGGATGAAATATTGCTCCATCTCGTGTACGCCCTGATGCAGCAGGATTTCGCCTTTGCCGCCATCCACCACCACCAGGTGGGATTCGAGCTCAAGCATGTCACTCTCGCTCAAGCCTTTTAAAACATTGTTTTGACGCAGTTGAACGCGAATGATGTTTTTTTCTGGATGGTTTTCTATGAGGATCATGTAAGCAATTTGGTAATAGTCGGCAGCGCCCAAAGATGATGCGGCAAAACTTGACCGAGGTCAATGAAGAGCTAGGGTCGCCCTAGCTAATATGGCATCAAGCAAGGCAACAAGAAAACCCAAGAGACAACCGACAACAGGAGGAATGATGGCAGCTGTGATATCCGAGCCGAAAGTGGCAACTAGTACGACCGCTGACGATACGCTCAAGCGCAAGAGCCGGGAAGCCGGCGTAGTGTCGGGCGGCCATCTGGTGGCGCGGGCGTTGAAGAATGAAGGCGTGGATACCATCTTTACCCTGTGCGGCGGCCACATCATCGATATCTACGATGGCTGCATCGACGAGGGCATCCGCATCATCGACGTCCGTCACGAGCAGGTCGCTGCCCACGCGGCCGACGGCTATGCGCGCCAGACCGGCAAGCTGGGCGTGGTGGTCACCACCGCCGGCCCAGGCTGCACCAACGCCGTGACCGGCATCGCCACCGCCTTCCGTTCGGAAAGCCCGGTGCTGCATATCGGCGGCCAGGGCGGCATCACCCAGCACATGATGGGCTCGCTGCAAGATTTGCCGCACACTGAAATGATGCGGCCGATCACCAAATTTTCTGAAGGCGTGCGTTCCACCGAACGCGTGGCCGACATGGTGTCGATGGCGATCCGCGCCTGTTTCGCCGGGGCTCCCGGCCCAGCGTACCTGGAAATCCCGCGCGACGTGCTGGACCGCGAGATCGAGATCAGCAAGGCAGTGATTCCGGCCGCCGGCCAGTATCGCGCTTCGGTCAAGTCATTGGGCGACGTCGCCGATATCGAAAAACTGGCCGACATCCTGGTGCAGGCAGAACGGCCGGTGGTGCTGTACGGCGGCCAGGTCTGGTCTTCGCGTGGTCACAAGGAAGCGATCGACCTGGTGCGCGGCCTGGATATCCCGGCTTACTTCAACGGCGCTTCGCGCGGCCTGCTGCCGCCGGGCGATCCGCATCATTTCGACCGCACCCGCCGCGAAGGCTTCGACAAGGCCGACGTCATCCTGATTGTCGGCACGCCGTTCGACTTCCGCATGGGCTACGGCAAGCGCCTCGGCCTTAACGCCAAGGTGATCCAGATCGACCAGGATTATCGCACCGTCGGCAAGAACCGCGACATCACGCTCGGCCTGGTCGGCGATCCGGGCACTATCCTGGGCGCAGTGCTGCAAGCCGCCAGCGGCCGCATCAACAAGGGTGCGCATGAAAAGCGGCGCGCCTGGATGAAGCAGCTGCAGCAGCTGGAAGCGATCGCCACGGAAAAGCTGATGCCTTTGTTCAAATCGAACAGCTCGCCGATCCATCCCTATCGCGTGGCCTATGAAATCAACGAGTTTCTGAACGACGACACCATCTACATCGGCGACGGCGGCGACGTCGTCACCATCTCGGCGCAGGCAGTACGTCCGCGCAATCCCGGGCAGTGGATGGATCCGGGTGCACTCGGCAGCCTGGGCGTTGGCACCGGCTTTGCGATTGCCGCCGGCCTGGCCAATCCGGAAAAGGAAGTGATGTGCTACTACGGCGACGGCGCCTTTAGCATGACTTCCTTTGACATGGAAACCGCCAACCGCTTTGGCGTGCCTTACATCGCCGTGATCGGCAACAACTCGGCGATGAACCAGATCCGCTACGGCCAGCTGGCCAAGTACGGCGAAGAACGCGGCAACGTCGGCAACCTGCTGAGCGATATCCCTTACGGCAAGTTCGCCGAAATGTTGGGCGGCCATGGCGAAGAGGTGCGCGATCCGGCGCAGATCGCCGGCGCCTTGCAACGGGCGCGTGAAGCGGTGCGCAAGACGCGTCGCTGCGCGGTGGTGAATATCTGGGTCGATCCTGCCGTGTATGCGCCGGGCACGATGGCGCAAACCATGTACAAATAAGCCGCATTGCTGCAGACGAGCACAAGCATTAGATCAATTGAACAGGAGTTTGAAATGAGCAAACCACTAGACGGCATTCGCATCATCGATTTTACCCACGTCCAGGCAGGTCCGGCGTGCACGCAGCTGCTGGCCTGGTTCGGCGCCGATGTGATCAAGGTTGAGCGTCCCGGCTCCGGTGATGTCACCCGTTCTCAGCTACGCGATATTCCGGATGTCGATGCCCTGTACTTCACCATGTTGAACAGTAACAAGCGCTCGCTGACGCTGGATACCAAGAAGCCGGAAGGCAAGCTGGTGCTGGAAAAACTGATCAAGGAATCCGATGTGCTGGTGGAGAATTTCGGCCCCGGCGCGCTGGACCGCATGGGCTTTTCTTGGGAGCGCATCAATGAGCTCAATCCGAAGATGATCGTGGCCTCGGTCAAGGGCTTCAGCGATGGCCACCACTACGACGATCTGAAGGTTTATGAAAACGTCGCCCAGTGCGCCGGCGGCGCCGCCTCCACCACCGGTTTCTGGGACGGCCCGCCGACGGTCAGCGCCGCCGCCCTGGGCGACAGCAATACCGGCATGCACCTGGCAATCGGCATCCTGACTGCGTTGATCGGCCGCGACAAGACTGGCAAGGGACAGCGGGTCGCGGTGTCGATGCAGGACAGCGTGCTCAACCTGTGCCGCGTCAAGCTGCGCGACCAGCAACGACTCGACCGCCTCGGCTTCCTGGAAGAGTATCCGCAATATCCGCACGGCACCTTCAGCGACGTCGTGCCGCGCGGCGGCAATGCCGGCGGCGGCGGCCAGCCGGGCTGGGTGCTCAAGTGCAAGGGCTGGCAGGAAGATCCGAATGCGTATATCTACTTCACCATCCAGGGCCATGCCTGGGCGCCGATATGCAAGGCGATCGGCAAGGACGAGTGGATAGACGATCCTGCCTACAACACGCCGAAGGCGCGCCAGCCGCACATCACCGAGATTTTCGATACGATTGAAGTCTGGCTGCAGGACAAGACCAAGTTCGAAGCGGTGGATATCTTGCGCAAGTTCGATATTCCTTGCGCGCCGGTGCTGACCATGAAGGAACTGGCGAACGACCCGTCGCTGCGCGCCAGCGGCACCATCACCGAAGTCGACCACAAGGAGCGCGGCAAATACCTGACGGTAGGCAGCCCGATCAAGTTCTCTGACCTGACACCGGAAATCACGGGTTCGCCTTTGCTGGGCGAGCATACCGACGAGGTATTGGCCAGCCTCGGCTACAGTGCCGGGCAGATTGCCGAGTTGCATAGTGCGCAAGCGGTCTGAAGAAGCGGCAATCGCCGCCGGATAGCCTCCAGAGCAGCGGCGCCCACCTCGGGCGCCGTATTTACTTGGATACGGCGGTTTTACACCACAACAGGAGCAGTGTCATGTCTAGCGCAATCGATCTGGATCAGCTGGTGCAGGCGGTCGGCGACGCCATCGTGATTTCCGATGCCGGCGGCGCCATCACTTTATGGAATCCGGCAGCAGAGCGTATGTTCGGCTTCAGCCAAGCGGAAGCGTTGGGAAAATCGCTGGACCTGATCATTCCCGAACGCCAGCGCCAACGCCATTGGGACGGTTATCAAAAGACCATGGAGAGCGGCATCACGCGCTATGGCAACGATGTGCTGCGGGTGCCGGCGGTGCATAAGGACGGCCACACATTGTCGATCGCATTCACCGTGGCGCTGCTGCGTACGCCGGCCGGCAAGGTGGCGGCAATTGTCGCCGTCATCCGCGACGAAAGCAGCCGTTTTGCCGAAGACCGCGTCTTGCGCAAGCGCCTGGCAGAACTGGAAGCCAAGCTGGCGGCGCAAGTAGCGGAATCCAGCTAACATCACGCTTACAGCAGCACCAGCGACATGATGACGATGATAAATATAATCAGGAGATTTTCATGAGCAAAGCACTGGATGGCGTGCGCATTCTCGATTTCACCCATGTCCAGTCCGGACCGACTTGCACCCAGCTGCTCGCCTGGTTCGGCGCCGACGTGATCAAGGTCGAACGGGCCGGCGAGGGCGATGCTACACGCGGGCAGTTGCGCGACATTCCGGGCGTCGACAGCTTGTACTTCACCATGCTCAACCATAACAAGCGTTCCATCACACTCGACACCAAAAATCCGAAAGGCAAGGAAGTACTGGAAACCCTGATCAAGGATTGCGACGTCCTGGTGGAAAATTTTGCCCCCGGTGCGCTCGACCGCATGGGCTTCAGCTGGGAGCGCATCCAGGAACTGAATCCGCGCATGGTGGTGGCCTCGGTCAAGGGTTTCGGCCCCGGCAAGTACGAAGATTGCAAGGTCTATGAAAACGTCGCCCAGTGCGCTGGCGGCGCCGCCTCGACCACCGGCTTCGACGACGGCCCGCCGATGGTGACCGGCGCCCAGATCGGCGACAGCGGTACCGGCCTGCACCTGGCGCTGGGGATAGTCAGCGCGCTGTACCAGCGCCACACCAGCGGCCGCGGGCAGAAAGTGTTGGCGCCGATGCAGGATGCCGTGCTCAACCTGTGCCGGGTCAAGCTGCGCGACCAGCAGCGGCTGGAACGGACCGGCACCATGCACGAGTATCCGCAATACCCGGACAGCAAGTTCGGCGAAGCGGTACCGCGCGCCGGCAACGCCTCCGGCGGCGGCCAGCCGGGCTCGATCCTGAAGTGCAAGGGCTGGGAAACCGACCCCAATGCCTATATCTATTTCATCACCCAGGGTGCGGTCTGGCCGGCGGTGTGCAAGGTGATCGGCGAGGAGGGCTGGATTACCGACGAAGCCTACGCCACGCCGGCGGCGCGGCTGCTGCATCTGAAGCCGATCTTTGCCCGCATCGAGCAATGGACCATGAGTAAGACCAAGTTCGAGGCGATGGATATCCTGAACCAGTACGATATTCCTTGCGGTCCGATCCTGTCGATGAAGGAAATCGCGGAAGAACCATCGTTGCGCGCGACCGGCACGATCGTGGAAGTCGATCATCCGACCCGCGGCAAATATCTGACAGTAGGCAACCCGATCAAGATGTCGGACAGCCCGACCGAGGTGACCCGTTCGCCGCTGCTGGGCGAGCATACCGAAGAAGTGCTGGCGCAACTGGGTTATGGCAAGGATTACATTGCCATGTTGCGCGAAGAGAAGGTGATTTGATTTAGGTATACGGTTAAACAGGCCCGGAGCCGGCTCATTATCGGTTCCGGAACGCCTGTCAGCTTTCATTTTCAGTGCCCGCCAGCTGTTGTGTCTGGCGACGGCAGGGTTGCATCCGGCCTGCGCGCGCTTACATTTTTTGCCCTATCCCAAGTTTATTTCTGGATATACTTCCCCCGTCGTAGTTGACACAACATTTCATAACAATCAAACCGGGGGATTAAATGCTGTTGAAATCATATGTAAAGATTGTGTTTTTTGTCACTTTGCAACTGGGGCTGGCGATGCAGGCTTCTGCCAAGGAGGCTGATCAGCCGACCGCGCAGGCGAGCGTGAGCGATAGTGCAGTCGGTCCCAGCGCGGCGGATTTTCCGGCGGCCGGCAAGGCGGTGGAAGTGGTGTTTGGCGATGCGATCATCGATTTGAACTTCAAGGATCTCACGACCTTGTCGATCTATTGCCGCTCCGGCATCTTCAAGGGCATCACCGAGGTAGTGCAATACACGGCGGTCAAGATTCGCCCGCAAGTCTACATGGTGTACTGGCACGAGCCGGATTCCAAGCTGAACGTGGTGCATATGGAGGATTTCGAGCACGGCACGGTGTATACCAATGTGTCCTATCCCGACGGCAAATTCGTGCATTTCAAGGGCACGATAAAAATCGTCGGGGATGCAAAATAACTTTCTTGCGTCAATGGCAAGATCAAGCGTTTGAGGCAGGATAAGGCAGAGAGCCGGCCGCTGCATTTCTGGCCGGCTCTCTGTTAGGGTGCGTTTTAAGCGGTCTGCAGCTTTGAGTGCTCCAGCAGGACGATTTCCTGGGCCACGCTCCAGGCATCGTTGGCGGCATTCTTGCGGCCGGCGACGTGCGCCGCCAAGGTAGCGCCGTCCAGCAGCATGACTACCTGGCGCGCCAGTTTGGTGGCGACGCTTTTCCCCACCAGCGGTTCCAGTACATTCTTGACCAGGTCGGTCAGGCCTTTCTTCTGGCTGGCGGCGGTGCGCAGGATGGCATTGTCCGTACCGTGGAATTCCGCTGCTGCCGCTGCAAACATGCAACCGGTGAAATTCACTTCGCGGAACCACTTGTCGTGCCACATGAATACGCCATGCAGCTTGTCCATCGGTGTTTCGAATTTTTCGAGAAACAAGGAGAGTGAATTCGCGCACATCGTCATGCGTTCTTCCAGTACTTCCACCACCAGCTCCTTTTTCGATGGAAAGTATTTATACAGTGTCATCTTGGCGACGCCTGCTTCCGCCAGGATGCGGTCGATGCCCACCGCATGATACCCATCTTGGGAAAAGAGCCGCGTTGCCGTATCAATAAGTATCTGTCGTTTTTCTTTCATACGGGTCATTGATTAGGTGTAAGTTACGTGAATGGTTACGCAAATAAGCATGCGATAGGCCGGTAGCGCAAACATGGAAAAGCGGCTGCCGGGCATGAACTGCTGCAATTGGTACAGTGTACAGTACGGTATATTATCTCAGTATTTGTTGTCGTGGATACAAGTTAGCTGTCGGTAGTAAAAACTGGCTGGCAAGCGTTGTAAAACGGTGTTGCAACACTATCATCGGCACTCATCCCAGGCTCTGATATTTCAATTATATGACAGACCTGTCTGTTTAAATTTAGGATATTATAAAAATTTTGTAGCCGGCGTTTCAGCCGCTTGCACAAAAATTAAGGGTGGCAATGGCAGTCACGGTTTAAACACTAATTTGAGGAAGTTACATGAGTTATCCGACCGTAGCGAATTCGCAAGTCACAGAAGCGTTTCATGCAGTAAACCTTCATCAAGACGTCTACCAAAGCCTTCGACAGCCTTATTCCGAGCTTCCCCTCGATACCATCGTCTCCATGCTGGTTGCCGATCCAGAGCTGGAAAGCCGTTTCGACAACGACCGCGAGCTGTTCGAGCTGCTGATGAACAAGGTGCGCGCCACGCTGGCCAAGGCCCTGGCGACAGACGACGACACAGCCTTGTGCCTGGTGCACCGGACGCTTTTCATCTTGCTGGACATGCACGTGGCCTCGGCGACCAGTTTCGCAGCCGCCAATCAATCCAATCATTACTTGCAGCAGATGCGCAATGAGATCGAAAGAGCATGGCTGGCCTCCGGCGATTCGTCGCCGCTGGCGCGCATCAGCGCCGACATGCCGCTCACCGATGCCTTGCGCTTTCTGTGGAGCGAACATACCGTCTCCAACCATCCTTTGTTCGACTACCTCGAGACCACTGCTTCGCACGGCCAGTTCGTCGAATTCTTCCGCAGCGATGCAGCGCTCAACATCCGTTTCTTCGATCTGATCGCCTTGATCCTGGTCGGCTCGGATGAAATCACGCGCAAGGAACTGGTGCAGAACCTGTGGGACGAATCGGGCAACGGCAATTCCACCCGCAGCCACGTCAACCTGTTCCGCAAGCTGCTGGACATGGTCGGCGCTGAAAACGTCGAAGATAATCATGCTTCGTCGCTCGGCTGGCAAGGACTGGCCGGACATAACCTGTTCATGCTGACTTGCCTGCAGCGCAAGCATTACTTCAAGGCGATCGGCATCATGGCGATCACCGAGCTGCTGGATCCGCGCCAGTATGAAAAGCTGGTGCACGGCTGTCATCGCATCGGCCTGGGCAAAGAAGGTGAAGTCGATTACTACAAGGAACACATCAGTATCGATATCGTCCATGCGCAGGGCTGGCTGGAAAACGTGATTGTGCCGCTCGATGCGAAATACCCTGAAGCGCGCGCAGAAATCCTGCAAGGCGCCATGTTGCGCCTGAATACCTGCCAGGATTATTACGACGCCTTGCTCGGCATGCTGCAAGTGCATGCGCCGGTAGCAAAACAGGCCTGACCGGCAAGGTAGGAACGCAACAAGCAAGGCCGTCAACCGATACACCGGTTGACGGCCTTGTGCGTTAACCACGTCAGGTACGAACGCATTCGCCGTTCAGGATGCGCCACAGGCCCAGCGGATTTTCATCGCGCAGCTCCGGCGGCATCAGTTCCGCGGGCAAATCCTGGTAGCAGACCGGCCGCAGGAAACGCTCGATGGCAGTGGCGCCGACTGCCGTGCTGCGGCTGTCCGAGCTGGCCGGGAACGGCCCTCCGTGGACCATGGCATGCGACACTTCAACGCCGGTCGGATAAGCGTTGACCAGGATGCGGCCGGCCTTGCGCTCCAGGGTTGGCAATAATTTCCTCGCCAGATCATGGTCGGCGCTATCCATATGCAAAGTCGCCGTCAACTGGCCGGAAATATATTCCGCGACGGTCTGCATTTCTTCCGCATCCCTGCAGGCGACAATCAAAGCGCTAGGACCGAAATTTTCATCTTCCAGCTGCGGCGTCGCCAGGAAAGTGGCGGCATCGGTAACGAACAAGGCCGCTTGCGCCGAGCAACCGTTCTTGGCCGACAGCCCTTTCCCCAGCAGCCTGACGCTGACCATTTCGTTCAGGCGGCCAACCCCATTGGCATAGGCGCTGCTGATGCCCGCCGTTAACATGGTGCCGGCGGCCTTGTTTTGCAGGGCGCTGACGGCAGCTGCCAGGAATTGCAGCAGAGGCGCACCGTCAATCGCCAGCAACAGGCCGGGACTAGTGCAGAACTGTCCGACACCCGTCACCAGCGCTTCAACGAAGCCGGCGGCAATCTGCGGCGCGCGGGCGGCGAGCGCGGCCGGCAACAGGAACATCGGATTGATGCAGCTCATTTCCGCGAACACGGGAATTGGTTCGCGCCGCAGCGCTGCGGTACGCATCAAGGCCATGCCGCCCTGGCGCGAACCGGTGAAAGCCACCGCCTTGATCGCCGGGTGGCTGACCAGGTCCTGGCCAAACTGGTTGCCGTCGCCGATCAGCAGCGAGAACACACCATCCGGCAAGCAGCAGCTGGCGACAGCGGCCTGGATCACGCGCCCCACCAGTTCCGAAGTGCCGAGATGGGCGCCATGGGCCTTGACTATCACAGGACAGCCGGCGGCAAGCGCCGCCGCGGTATCGCCGCCAGCCACCGAAAAGGCCAGCGGGAAATTGCTGGCGCCGAATACCGCCACCGGACCCAGTGCGATCTTGCGCAACCGCAGATCCGCCCGCGGCGGAATCCGCTCAGGCAAAGCCGAATCCAGCGTAGCGCCCAGGTACTGGCCGCTGCGGGCGATGCCGGCAAACAGCCGTAGCTGGGCAACGGTGCGGCTGCGTTCTATCATCAGGCGCACTGCAGACAGGCCGGTTTCCTGGGAAGCGCGCGAAATCAGTTCGGCGCCCAAGGCCAGGATGCCGCTGGCGATGGTTTCCAGGAACTGCGCCCGCTGCTCCGCGCTGCAGGAGCGATAGCCGTCGAAGGCTTGCTGCGCCAGCGTGCAGGCCTGATCGATTTCTGCGCTGCCGCCGACGCCGAAATCCGGGCCGAATTTTTCATTGCTGGCCGGATTGATCGCCTGCAAAGTTCCTGCCGTTCCGCGCACTGCGCGCTGGCCGATCAGCATGTCGCCGCTGAGCGTCATCGCCGCCTCCTGTTTTTGAGCATGTCAGAGAACTTCATGCGCGTGTCAACCCAGTGCTTCTTCAATCGAACGGCTCAGCTTGTCGATCGCTTCGTCAAGCTCCTGCTCCGAGATGATCAGCGGCGGCAGCAAACGCAGTACCGCCGAATGACGGCCGCCGGTTTCGATAATCAGGCCGTTGGCCAGGCAGCGCTGCTTGATGGTGCGGGCCATGGCGCCGTCGGCCGGATAGCTGCCGATGGCATCCGGCGCGGCGTCGGGAGCGATGACTTCGATGCCCCACATCAGGCCGCGGCCGCGGATGTCGCCCAGAATCGAGAAGCGGCAGGCCAGTTCGCGCAGGCGGGTCTCCAGGTAATTGCCCTTGGCGCGCGCCTGCGCTACCAGCTGCTCGGCCTGTATTACTTCCAGGCAGGCGGCGCCGGCCACCATGGCGATCTGGTTGCCGCGGAAGGTGCCGGCATGTGCCCCGGCTTGCCAGGTGTCGTATTTCTCGTGATACAGCAGCATCGAGAGTGGAAAGCCGCCGCCGACCGCTTTGGAAATCACTACGGCATCCGGCACGATGCCCGCGTGTTCAAAGGCAAACATGTCGCCAGTGCGGCCGAAGCCGGTCTGGATTTCATCAATGATCAGCGGAATATCCAGGCGCGCGGTGATCTCGCGAATGCCGCGCAGCCATTTGGCCGAGGCTGGAATCACGCCGCCTTCGCCCTGGATCGCCTCGACGATCATGGCTGCCGGCGCCGTGACGCCGCTTTCGGGATCGGTCAGCATGCGTTCGATATACGCCAGCGAGGTTACATCCGACTGCTCGCCGCCGAGGCTGAACGGGCAGCGATAGGAATAAGGGTAGGGCAGGAAATGCACATCGGGCATGATCGACGCCACCTGGCGCTTGGCGGTCAGGTTGCCGGTCAGCGCCAGAGCGCCGGCGGTCATGCCATGGTAGGCGCCGTGAAACGCCAGTACCGTGCGGCGGCCGGTGGCGGTCTTGAACAGTTTCAGCGCCGCCTCGACCGCATCGGCGCCGCTCGGCCCGCAGCTCTGGAAGCGCACATGGCGGGCGAATTCCGGCGGCAGGCATTCCAGCAGCTTGACCAGGAAGCGATATTTGGCGGGCGTCGTCATGTCTAGTGCCTGCAACACATGCCCGGACTGCAGGAATTCTTCCACCTTGGCCAGGATGTACGGATGGTTGTGGCCGGTCGCCAGGGTGCCGGCGCAAGACAGGCAATCCAGATAGTCCTTGCCGGCGCTGTCGGTGACGCGCGCCAGGCGGCCTTTTTCGATCACCACGCCGATCGAGTTGGCGTAGGTCCGCGCACCCGATTCACGGGCTTTGACAAAGGCGTACATCTCGTCCTGCGACGGACCGGTTTCGTCGATCTCGAAATCCGCGTCGAAGCGGGTAGCCAATTCGGAAACTGCCATGAGTGCACCTATATAGAGTTAACGTTCATCAAATAAACTGCTGCTGCTTCATTCCAGCATGGTGTCGATCAAGCCCCGGTTCCTGCCGAAATATCTCGGCCACAGGCTGGCCTCGGCACGGAATCCTTCGTCCTTCATCAAAATGGCGTGCATTTTCGGCAGGTTGTACAAAGGCACGGCAGGAAACAGATGGTGGGCGACGTGATAGTTGATGTTGAGCGGCGCCAGCGCCAGCCGTTCCAGCCAGCTGCCGTCAACGTGGCGGGTACGCTCCAGCTCGCGTTCGTTCTGCGCCAGATCGTGTTCGGCGATGATGCGGATGCGAGTGAACGCCAGCGTCAGGGTAAACATCGGCAGCAGCCACAGCAGCAGGAAACAAGGCCAGGCCTCCAGCACAGTGACCAGCGCCGCGGCGCATAGCCAGAATGCGACGAACTGGATGCGTTCCGATGTGCTCAGCATTTTTTCGCGATTGTCGAAAACGAAGGCCCAGCCGGTCCAGTAACGGATCACCGGCCACCAGGAGCGCAGATGCAGCCCGCACAGGTCGCCCAGCAGGATGCGGTAGAAGGCCCGGCGCGGCTTGGGGAAGCTGTAGTTGTCGTCCGCCACCAGGCGCACCCAGTAAGGGTCGTTCGGCTTGTTGGTGAACAAATGATGCGGCAGATGCCCGCGCCGGTAGCTCGAGGTAACCATGCCGGTCGGGAAAGCGCACAGCCAGTTGCTGGCGATCTCGTTCAGCATGGCGTTCTTGAACAGACGGTGATGGGTAGCATCATGCATGATGACGCCCAGCGCATGCTGCTTGCAGGCCAGCACAAAGCCGGACAGTACGAACAGGACGACCACCGCCAGCAAGCCGGCCGCAGACAGCTCGCATAATCCCGCCCACAGGCCGTCTTCGCCGCTGAGAAAAGCCACGGCATAGGCCGGCAGCGCCAGCGCAGCGGCAATCACCAGCCATTGCCGGGCGATCATCCACGTGCTCTTGAAGGGGTTCAAGCTGTTCAGCAAACGCGCCTGCGCCGCATATTTGTTGCGGTAACTAGCAGCGCTGGCTTTCTCCATATGACCTGGCATGACGACAACTCCTGTCCTGACTGCGGAATTCAATGTTAGGAATAGCGGTAACGTCCCAATACCGCTTGCGGATCCATCAAATGCTGCAAAGCTGCGCTGATCTGCTTCACATTCGGGGCGGTATATTTTCGGTAGTACGGCGCATTCAAGGGGCCGATGCCGTGTTCGGCGCTGAAGCTGCCGCCGTGTTCGCACACCAGTTGATAGATGGCGCTGCGCAGCGCGACGATTCTGGCGATGCCATAGCGCTCGACCTGATCGTGCGGCAGCAGCACGATCAAATGGCAGCCGCCATCGGCAAAATGGCCGAAATCGTAGAGCTGCAGCAGCGGATGTTGGTGTTGCAGCCATTGCGCGGCTTCATCGCGGAAAGCCGCCAGCCGGGAGCGCGGGAAGGCTACATCGAAAGACAGCGGCAGGCCTTCTTTGGCGATGGCCGGCGGCAGGTTGTCGCGCAGCGGCCAAAAACTCTCCGCCGGTCCGAACGCCGCGTTGGCGATTTGCTCGCGGCCATATAACTGTTCCAGCAAGTCTTCCGCCTGCTGTGCCAGCAACGGGTTGAGGCCGGGCATGCTGCTGGCGATTTCGACCAGCGCGTAACAGCCGGCTGAGGCATCGAAGGGATGGCGCAAGGCTGGGAAGTTGCGCAAGGTCATGTCGAGCGCCGCTGCGGAGATGACTTCGAAGGCGCACAGCAGATCGCCAAAGGTCTGCTCAAAGGCCAGCAACACGTCCAGCGCGGCGGCGTGGCCGGGCAGGGCGAGGAACATGGTCTGGTTCGACTGGTCGAGGCGTTTCAGGTCCAGCGTCGCCGCGGTAACAATGCCGAAGGCGCCGCCGGTGCCGACGAACAGCTGCTTAAGATCGACGCCGGTATTGTTCTTGCGCAGCGGCGCCAGCAGCTCCACCACGGTGCCGTCGGCATCCGCCAGCACCGCTTCGATGCCGAGCAGGTTGTGGCGTACATCGCCATGCCGCAGCAGGCGGCTGCCGCCGGCGTTGGCGCCGATCAGGCCGCCGATGGCGGGATCGCTGCCGATATCGATAGGGAAATGCAACGAATGTGGTTCCAGTTGGCGGTTCAACTCCGACAGCAGGACGCCGGCCTCGGCGATGACGCTGCGGTTAGCCGGATCTATGCTGCGAATCTGCCGCATGCGCGACAGCGAAATGATCACCTGGGTGCCGGAGCCATCGGCTATCGCGGCGCCTACCAGTCCGCTGCGGTTGCCTTGCGCGATCAGCCGTATGCCGTGGCGGACCGCGGCGCGCATGATGGCGCTGACCGCCGCGGTATCGCGCGGCAAGATCACCGCGGCAGCCTTGCCGCTGCAATTGGCGATATCGCTTTCATAGGGAGCGCATGCGCTGCCCACCGGCAGGATATCGGCCGCTGCCAGACCGTCTAGGCCGGCCAGCTCCGCCAGGAAGCCGTCCAGCGCCGAAGCCGGAATGATGGCTGCGCTTTGCATGTTGATCAGGCCGCAGTCGCCAGGCGCTTGCCAAGCTGGCCGCGCACCAGCACCAGCGCCACGATCGGCAGCACGCCGCCCAGCAGCGGGCTATGCCGGAAAGCCAGGGACACGGCTACCGCTATCGCGGCGGTAATCAACAGCATCAGCGAGAGCTGGCGGATGCGCGCGCGGTTGTTGCTGATTTCACCGATAAAGCCGAGCGGCGAAAACAGCGTGGCGGCGATGCCGACCACGAACACCGAAGCCAGCACCGGCGCCGCGCCTAAATCCTGTCCCCACATTTGTACCGCGCTTTCCGAGAGCGCCGCCAGCAGTGCACCGACCAGCAGATAGAGATCGACGCCGAGCGCGATCCAGTGCCCGGCGCGGCTGTTGATCAGCCAGATCATGTGTGGAATTGCCAGGATGCCGCCGATCACATACGCAGTTTCCCAGCGCACGCCGGCTGTGCCCGGGCCGAAGCGGCCGTACAGCAGGAACAGGAT
Organism: Collimonas pratensis; assembly: GCF_001584185.1. Lineage (GTDB taxonomy): Bacteria > Pseudomonadota > Gammaproteobacteria > Burkholderiales > Burkholderiaceae_D > Collimonas > Collimonas pratensis. The sequence continues at coordinate 2,639,128 of NZ_CP013234.1, forward strand.
CACGGGGATGAAGGCAGCGGCGTTGAACAGGTAAGCGCGACTTAGTTTGCTGACGGACATGGATGCTTCTTTCTATAAAAATACAAATGCAAAAAAAGAGAATCGGCAGACTAGCTTTTATGCCAGCGGAACAGGAAACTGGACGCTGTCAGAAACAGCGTGGTCCAGGCTGCCATGGCCAGCAACGGCAGCCACAGCGCCGGCAGCGAGACGCCGTCGATCATGACCTGGCGCAGCACCGAGACAAACTGGTTGATCGGGATCACGGAGAGCACGTTTTTCAGCCAGGACGGCGCATCGTTGAGCGGAATGGTCAGGTTGCCGAAGAACAGCGCCGGGTAATACACCAGGTGACACAGCAGTTCGGTTTCCTGCACTGAGGCCGTGCGGCTGGCCAGCAATATGCCGACGCACAGCAGCATGGCGCCGCCCAGCAGGACCACCGGCAGCGCATGCAGGGTCTGCAGGCTCCACAGCGAGATATCGATGCCGTAGCCGTAGCGCGCTACCAGCAGCAAGGTGGTGGCCGACACCAGCATCATGACCACGCGCGACAAGATGATCGAGGCCAGGAACACCAGCTTGGGCACCGGGAAGCAGGCATAGATTTTCAAGGCATTGTGTTCGCGCAGGCCGGCGATCGACAAGGCGGTGGACATCACGCCCAGCGACATCAGCACCATCACCAGGATGCCGGTGACGAAAAACTGGCCGTAGTCGAAAGGCTTGGCGCCTGATGCGACATTTTCAAAATGCACCAGGCTGGCCGCCACTATGCCGCGCTGAGCGGCGACGCAACGCACGGCGGCTATTTCGATCACGCGCGCAGCGGCGCGCACCGCCAACTGGCCTTTGAAATCGTATTGCACCTGCAGCGGCTGCTGGCCGACGGCCAAGCTGGACGGAAAACGGACGCGCACCGCATTGGCGCTGGCGGCAGTGCTGCCGGCAACGTTTGAAAACTCTGCCTTGACCGGGTCGCCGCCGGCGAAGGCTTGCCGTATCGCGGCCTCGCAATTGGCATCGATGGCGTTGCTTCCATCCTGCGCCAGGCCGGCCGGATTGACGAACTCGACTTTGACGCTGCCCAGCGAACCGGGCCGGCCGAAGGCCATCAGCATCACCGTCAACAACAAGATAGGGAAGGCCAGTGCCCAGAACAGAGCCGATTTGCTGCGGAAGAAACCAAGCAGCTCGTTGCGCGTCAATATCGCCAGCACCTTAAACATCGTGTTCCCCTTTTGCGCACAGATGCAACATGTCGCGGTAATCAGTAGGGCCGAACTCGAAATGCCTGAGCGCGACCTCGCCGAGCAGGCTGCGCACAGCTTGGTCCAGCTGTTTGCCGCCGTAGACGCTGATTTCATTGACGGAGGGGGAAAGCAAGCGCAGCGTGGCGCTGTCCTGTTCAAGCCTGCCGCGGATCAGGCTGGCCTGCTGGGTATCTTCCAGATGCAGATAGGCATGGAATTCGCCGACCAGCTGGTTTTTCAACAGCTCCTTGGCGCCGCGGTAGGCGATGCCGCCGTTGCGCACCCACACCACATCGCTGGCGCTATCCAGTTCTTCTATCGAATGGCAGATGAGGATGATGGTCAGGTCGGTCAAATCCTGGCGCAGCAGGCGCGCAACGCGTTCGATGTAGGAACGGTCAAGGCCGGTGAAGGGCTCGTCCAGCACCGCCAGCTGCGGGCGATGGGCGAGCGCCACGAACAAGTCCAGCCTTTGCTTCTGGCCGCGCGACAAAGCCTTGTAAGGCAGCTTGCGCAAGGCTTCGATATCCAGCGCCTGGGCCACGGCTTGGTCCTGCTTGCCATACAGAGCGCGATGCAGATCGAGAATTTCCCGGACGTTGGATGAGTCTTCATATTCGACGCGCTGCAGCTGCACCCCGAGCCGCTTGCGCAAGCTGGTGCTCTGCAAAAAGCGCGCCGCCGGTACGCCGAGGATCTCGGCGCCTTCCATCCTGGCTGTGCGAAAGCCAAGCAAGGCCTCGATCAGCGTGGTTTTGCCGGCGCCGTTGGGGCCGATGATGGCGGTGTGCCGGCCATGTTGAAAATGCAAGTCATGCGCTTCGAAGCGGAAGCTGCCGGCTTCGACCCGGATCAGTTTGGCCGCCGCCGCATAAGGGCCAGCGCTGGCGGCGCGGGCAAGCGGGGCGATAGGCCCGACAGGGGCTGCCGGCGTCGGACGCGGCATAACGCCGGCGTCGCCGCCTGCAAGCGCTACTTCATCCAGTAATACGGCTTGATCGCTCATGGTCAATCGAACAGCGCCACTTGGATGTCGCGCTTGCCCTTGAATGGATTGCGTCCATGGGCAACGGCGATGTTATCGATCAACAGCATATCGCCGCTATGCCAGGGGAAAGCCACTTCCTCAGCTTCCAATGCGTCATAGATCGGCGCAATTTCCTCCAGCGCGATCGGCGTGCCGTCGCCCAGCCGCACGTCGTAGGGACGCGCCGGCTTGTCGCGGTAGGCCAGGCGGATATATTCGTAACCGCTGGCGCCGAGCGAACGGGCATTGTTGTGCTGAGTCGACAGCTGGTTGAACCAGACTTCCTCGCCGCTGACCGGATGGGTCAGGGTGGCGCCGCCGACGTGCGATACGGTGATGCTGCCGTCGGCCAGCCATTCGTAATCGAGCTGGGTATCGCGGCATAATTGCTCGACCTGGCGCGGATCGGCGCTCAGGAAAACTTCATCCCAGGGACGATGATATTCCCGCATGTTGGTGTTTTTCGGTTCATTCTCCGGCGTGGTCGGCGCACGGAAATTGCGCAAGTACATGATGCGCGCGGCACGGAAACGTTCGATCAGTTCCGGTTGCAGGCGCCGCGTGACAGCGCGCATGTCGCAAATCACGGTTTCGCCGCCTTGTTCCGACGGCAGCCGGCAAAAGAACGCCAGCTTCTGCGGATAGTGCGCCATATAGGCCTTTTCCTGATGCAAGCCGATCTTCAGCGTGGCAGGGATCCGGGTCGATTCGTACACCTTGCCATCGATGTTCTTGCGCGGCGTCGCGCCGCCGATATAGCCGAACGCGTGTTCCGGATAGCAATGCGCGATCGTCTGGAAATCTGCAGTGCTGCGCAGGGCAAAGCCGCGGAACAGCAGGCAGCCGTACTCCAGCAGCATGCTGTCGAAGATATTCTGGTGATTGCGATACCAGAGTGCGAACAGTTCGCTGTCTTCGGCCAGCGTGCTGTCGACCGGCGTGATCACCAGCGGCATGCGCCGCGGCGACAGGAAGCCGCATTGGACCTGTGAATTGCCAAGCATTTCCTGGAAGTGTCTTGCCAGATCTACACGTTGATCCATAGCGGCTGCTCCGACGGGTGGCGTTGAAAAGGGGGCGATCAGGCCAGCAATGGCTTCTTGATCAGGATTTCGAAACCGAGCGCACCCAAGCCGAAGCCAGGGCTGGTGACTGCGGTGCAGTGTTCCAGGCCGGCGTCGCGCACCAACTGCCGGGCTTCTTCCAGCGTCACCTTTTCTTCCACGTGGGTTGGCGGATAGCCCACGGCGGCGCGCATCTGGGTGAATTTTTCCAGCAAGGCCGGAGCGACGTCGCGCCGCATGTCATGCACCAGGCCGATGCCACCCGGCTGCAGCACGCGGTACATCTCGGTCAGGCTTTTGACCTTGTCCGGCAAGTGATGCAAAGTGGCGCGGCCGACCGCCATCGCCAGGCTGTTGTCGGCGAAAGGCAAATCAAGCGCATCGCCGACTTTCAGTTCGATGACGTCGTTCAGGCCGAGCGCCTCGATGCGCGGGCGACCGCCTTCCAACATGTCCGCATCGAGGTCGAGGCCGATAAAGCGCCAGTCCTTGAACACCGGATCGGCGGCGAGCCGTACCGGCACCACTACCGTGGCAGTGCCGATGTCGACCAGCACGCCGGGCTGCATGTCGCGCGCGATCTGGCGGATGCGGGTGACAAACAGCACATCCCAGGGTTCCAGGGCTTGCGAGGCAAAGCGATCGTATTCGTCGGCAGGGCGTAGATTTTTTAGTAGCACTATGTTCTCCAGCAAGCGTTAAGGGATGGCCGTTAAAGCAACGGCCTCAGATTCAGATAGGGTGAAACTACAGCCAGCCGACCGGTACCGTGGCCAGCAATTTGCGGGCGGCCTTGCTGCTGACCCCGAAAGCGGGCCGGTCGCGCCGTTCTATCGCATGCGCCACCATGGCAGCAACGCGGGCACACAAGCCAAGACCCACGCCCCAGCGCGCTTCGCCGACGCCAAGATCGAGCAAGGCCGCAGCCGTGATGAAATCGATGTTCGGACGCAGGCCCTTGCGCTGCAGCGCCTGCTCGCAGGCGATATCGAAAATTTCCAGGTAGCGGCTGCCGAAACCCCATATGGCAAACAGCGAGCGAATGTGCGGCGGCCGCGGATCCTCGACGAACAAGGGATGGCCGAAGCCGAACAGCAGATTGCCCGGCTGGTCCAGCGCCAGGTCGACCGCGCGCCGGATGTCGGCGTGGCTGTCTTGCGGACTGAAGGTCTTCAGCCAGGCCAGCGCTTCTTCTGCTGCACCGACGTGCTTGGGACCGCTCGCCATGAAACCGGCCGCCACCGCTTGCGGAATGCTGACGCCGGTGCCGATGGCGGTGCGTGGCACCAGTACCGTCGGCGTGATATAGCCAAAGCCGGCATGCCAGGCCACCAGCAAGGCATCGACTACGCGTAGCGACAAGGCGCTCGGATCGACGCCGCCCATGGCGCTCAGCACCCGTTGCGCATGGCTGGCGCCCTCATCGGCACGGATGCCGAGGCCGAGCGCGGCTTCCAGGAAGTGCGGCGCACAGGCGACGCTGACCAGGCCCTGGATGAAATCTTGCCCGGTCGGCAAGCCGTGTGTGGCGGCCTCGATCTCGGCGACGTTTTCCAGCACCGTCAGGTCGCCCAGAAAACCGCAGGACGCTGCTTGCACCATGCCGGCGCCGCTCTGCGCCACGGCTTCGACGCCACGGCGGCGCGCCGGCGCCAGCAGCAACTGCTGGGCGACACGCGCCAGCACCGCTTCAATCGCCTTGTTTTCGGTGGCAGACGGCAACTGGCCGAACCACACCAGCCACAACGCACTGGAGAAATCGATGGCGCCGATCAGGTCGTTAAGATTGCTGCCCCGGACCCATAGCCCTTCTTCCGGTTCGATGGTGGCGCCGTCGATATTGGTGCCGCGATACAGCATGTGCGGGCCGCCGAACAGGCTTTGCGGCGCTGCCTTGAGTTCCGCTTCAGGCTGCGGCGAGATTGTTGTCTGATTCATGCAAGTCTGCCTGTGCGAGTTCATCGATGGAAATGCTGCAAGTTGCCGACAGCAGCTGCTCTATGGCTTGCGCGTGCTGGATTGCGGTCGGCAGGATGTTGGCAAAAAAATACTGCGCGGTCTTGATCTTGCCGCGATAGAAGGCCGCCTCTGGCGCGCTCAGCGCCTGGCGCAGTTTGCGTTGCGCCAGGCAGGCCGATTCCAGCAACACCCAGCCACTCACGGTGAGGCCGATCATTTCCAGGAAGCGCGTGTAAAACTGGCTGGTCTCGTGCATGCGGCCGGCACGCACATGCTCGCCAATATGCGCGAGCGACCGCTCAACCGCGTTCATGGCGTTCTCCAGCAAGGGGAATTTGTCCTGCAGTTCTGCATCCACATCCATTTCACCGGACAGGAAGGCATCCAGCTCTTCACGCAAGTACCTGATCAAACGCGAATTGCGGCCGAAACCCAGCTTGTCGCGCACCAGGTCCTGCGCCTGGATATAGTTGGTGCCTTCCCAGATCGACAAGATTTTCACATCACGGGCATTCTGCTCGACCGGATAGGCATCGGTATAGCCGATGCCGCCATGCACCTGGATCGCCAGTTCGCAAATTTTCCATGCCTGGTCGGAGACGAAGGCTTTGCACACGGGAGTGAAAAGCTGCACCAGCTTGCGGTATTTTTCGATCTGAACTTCGTCCAGCGGCGACTGCGCTTCCAGCGCAAAGGCCTGGGTCGAAGCGCCTGTGAGTTTGCCCAGCAAGCCGCGGCAGCCTTCCACTCGTGCTTTCATTTCCAGCAGCATGCGCTGGACATCGCCATGCTCGATGATAGGCACGCGCGGCGCGGTGGCGTCGGAAGTGCGTTCGATGGCGCGTCCCTGGTGGCGCTTGCCTGCAAATTCCACCGAGTGCAGATAGGCGCTGGAGGCCAGGCCGAGGCCGATGATGGCGGTGCTCATGCGCGCCTGGTTCATCAGCGGCACCAGCTGCAGCAGGCCGGCGTTCTTGCGGTCGCCCAGCAGCACCGCCCGCGTGGTGCCGCTGCGGCCGAACGCCAGCTGTGTATTGGCGCAGCCCTTCAAGCCCATCTTGCGCGGCAGGGAAATACATTCGACATGGTTCTCTTCCAGTTCGCCGGTTTCCTGGTTGGGCCAGTAGCGCGGCACCAGTAGGCAAGACAGGGAATAGGAGGTGGAAGTCGTGTTGTTCAAGCGGCCGAGCACGAAATAGACGGTGTTTTCGGTGAGTGTATGCATGCCGGCCGAGATGTAGACTTTTTCGCCGCTGACTGCATACTCGCCATTCTCCAGCGGCGTGGCGCTGGTGCTGACCGCGGTCAGGTCGCTGCCGGCCTGCAGCTCGGTGGCGCAGAAGCAGGCATCCCAGTCGTAGCGCTGCAGCTTGCGCAGGTAAAGCGCTTTTTGCGCCGCCGTGCCATGCAGCTTGAACAGCTTGATGGCCGGGAAGGTAAAGCCGCCGTATGTCATGAAGGCGGGATTGGCGCCCATGAACATTTCCTGGATCGCCTGGCGGATCAGCGGCGGCATCACCGGCTGCTGCGATTCGCTGTCATTGCCCAGCACCTTGATCCATTCTTCCTTGTAACGGTGCCAGAGACCATGAAATTCTTTGGGAATCTCCACTTCGCCATTTTCCAGCAAGCGGCATTCCTGGCGGTCCGACGCCTGATAGGCTTTGCCCAGTTCGTAGGCGAATTCGCGGGCGCGTTCCAGCAAGCCATCGTAATAGGCACGGTCCTTGTCATTGAACGGCGGCTGGCCGAAAAACAGCTGGTCGGTCTTGTGCAATTCCCACAAGAAGAAGCGCAGTTCGCGCAGGCTGACTTTATAAGCGGACATAGGGGTTCCTGAATGTTGAGTGGCTGGCCTGGCTTACTGCGCCGCCGTGATCTCGACCACCATGGCGCCAGCCATGCCGCACAAGGCGGCGTCCCACAGCAGGGCGGTGGCCTTTTTTCCTGGTGGCAGCGCGGCGCGCAGGCGCAGCAGGGAGAGCAGTGGATCGGCACTCGACTGATGGCCATGGGCGCCGCGTTCGAAATGGCGTTCGGGTGGAATCCTCAACGCCTTGCTGACGCCCAGCGTGAAGTTGTCGTTGAAACCGGCTGGCAGCACCCAGTCGATGTCGGCGGCGCCCAGGCCGGAACGCTCCAGCGCGCTTTGCGCCGCGCTCACTGCCAGCGGATGCAGCATTTCGGCCAGCGCCAAGGGGGCCAGGCCCCAGGGGTTGTCGATGGCCTCGCCGTAGTGCATGGCAGAGGCGCGGATGCTGCCCCAGTCTTGGTCGTTACCGCTGGTGGGCTGATCCAGCTGTTCCGGCGCTGCGTCCAGCAGTATCGCCGCCGCGCCGTCGCCGTATACCACCAGTTCGCCCCACGAGCGGAAAAACGGATACAGCCATTTGTCGGAGGCCACCAGCAATACTTTGGCGCCAGTGCTGACCAGGGCTTCGATGATGCTCAGAGCGTTGAAAACGCCGGCGCTACCGGACTGTCCGATGGCGAACGGCAAAGCGTCCGGCAGGCCAAGCGCATGCTGAATGCGACCGGCCACCGATTCGTTGATGCGCTGGTTGAGCGCGGCATTGGTGACCACGATGTGGGTGATCTCTGCCAGCGTTTGCGGCGTGAGTTGCTGACGCAACACAGCCACCGCTTCCAGCGCCAGGTCGGCATGGCTTTGTAGCGGCGGCGCCACCGGCAGGGAGATTGCCGCGGGCGGCAGCAGACGCTGTTCTTCTTCCTCGTCGATCTTGCCTTTGCCGCGCGGCAGTGCGAAGGCGGCCGCCTTGTAAAGCAGATGGCCGTAGCCGATATTACGTTCCTGCGCCTGGACGGCATGGAACTCGGTGGTGTCGGGTACGTAGGAGGCGATAGCGCGGATTCGCAGCATAGCGTTATTCATAGCCTTATTCAGACACGGTAAGGGGGGTGGAAAAGAAATCGGAAAACTGCTGCTTGAGCTGCTTGCGGTCGATCTTGCCGTTGGGATTGCGCGGCAGTGGCGTCTCATGGAAAGATACGTGCAGCGGCACCATATAGGTCGGCAGTTTTTCCCGGCACAGCTTGATCAGCGCTTCTGCGCTCGAACTCGCCTGCGTGTGGGAAAAGACGCTGATCATCACCGCCTCGCCCTGCTGCGGATGGGGGACGCCGAAGGCGGCTACTTCGCTGATGTCGGCCGAAGCGAACAGGATTTCCTCCACTTCGGTGGGGCTGACCCGATAGCCGGAAGTCTTGATCATGTCGTCGCCGCGGGCGACGAAATACAGGAAGTTTTCTTCATCGCGATACACGATGTCGCCCGACCAGACCGCGACATCCTCGCGCGGGATTTGGCTGTGCGGGCGCGGCCAGGGGCGGAAGCGTTGCGCCGTCAGTTCCGGATCGTTCCAGTAGCCGAGCGTGACGAAGGCGCCGCGGTGCACCAGTTCGCCCGCTTCGCCGGCAGCGCATTCGGCGCCATCCTTGCGCATCACCCTAATATCGGCGTTGGGAACGGCCTTGCCGATGGAATTGGGGCGGCTGGCGGCGTCCTGCGGCGACAGATAGGTGGAACGGAAGGCCTCGGTCAGGCCGTACATCAGGTAAGGCAGGGCATTGGGAAAGACAGCCTTGATTTTTTCCAGCAAGGGCGTCGGCATATGGCCGCCGGTATTGGCGAAGCGGCGGATGCGGGCGCCGGTGGCGGCTGGCCAATTGGCGGAGACCAGCTGCATCCAGAGCGGCGGCACGCCGGTAATGGTGGTGACGCCGTGCGTTTCGCAGAAGGCCGGGACTTCGGCTGGCTGCAGAAAATCCAGCGGTGCATAGCAGGCGCCGCTGGCCAGCGCTGTGGTCAGCTGGCTGAGGCCGGCGTCGAAGCTGAGCGGCAGGACGCCAAGGATGACGTCGTCGGCCTGCAGCTGCAGATAGTCGGCAATGCTGTAGGCGCCTGACACCAGGTTGCGCTGCGATAGCACCACGCCCTTGGGGCGACCGGTCGAGCCGGAGGTGTACAGGATGGCGGCCGGGTCGCTGTCGATCACGGCGCTGAAGACCTGCCCCAGAGAAGGACCGGCAGACAACGTCATGACGTCAGCCAGCAGCTTGTCCAGCGGCCAGATGTCGAGTTCCAGGTCGTCGAAGGCAGCGGCGATGCGCTTGAAGCGGGAAGCGGTGCTGGCAAACAGCTTGCTGCCGCTGTCTTGCAGGATATGGCGTACCTGCTGTTCCTTGAGCTGCGGATTGATCGGCACCAGGATTGCGCCGCGCGCGTTGATGGCCAGCAGCAGCACCACGGTTTCGTACTGCTTGCCGGCGTAGACGGCGACGCGGTCGCCCGCCTGGATGCCGGATTCCGCCAGTTTGGCGGCCGTCAGTTTGACATCTTGCAGCAACTCCGTATAGCTTGCGCTCCAGCTGCCCTGGACATAGGCACGGCGTTCGCCGTGCAGGCTGGCGCTGTCTTGCAGCAGGTCGTACAGGCTGATGTGTGCGGTCATGGCGGCTTTGCTGGATTAGGATGGACTCAGGATTGACGGATATAGGAGCGCGCCGCCTGCTGCGAGAGGAAGCCGCTGACGCTATAGGTCTGGTTATAGGCGCCGCAGTTCTCGAAAATCACCAGGTCGCCGGCGGCGGGCGGCGCCGTGGGCGCCTGGTGCCAGCCGATGACATCGGCCCGGCTGCAGGTGCTGCCGACGTATTGGATCGGCAAGCTGCCAGCAGCAACGGCAGCGGCTTCAGGCTGACGCCTGAGCAGGCGCGGCTCCGCATATTTTTTCAGGACGGATTCGGTCTTCGCCAGCAGGAAATTGTGGCTGAGGCCGCCGTCGCACACGGCGATACAGCGTTCGCCCAGGGTTTTCACCGAACGCACCCGGGTGACGAAGCTGCCGGCACCGGCGAAGATGCCGCGGCCGGATTCGTGAACAATCTTGAATTTTTCGTGCAGCGGCGCGATGCGCTGGCGATAGGCGTCAAAGGTCGCTGCCTGTTTGTCGAAATTTTCCGCGAAGCCGCCGCCAAAGTTGAGGAAACTCACCGGCGTGCCGGTCACGCGCGCTACTTCCGGCGCAAACGCCGCCAGCGCGAAAGCCAGGTCGGCGGAGTCTGCGCCGCTGCCGTCGATGCGGAAATTGTAGGAGCCGGCGAAAGTATGTAGGCCGATGATCTGGACATCGGCGCGCGTCAGCTCGGTTGCGCTTTGCAGGGCATCCTGCCGGCTCATGCCGAAATGGTCGGCCAGGTCCTTGCGGCCAGCGGCGAGTTCACCAGCATTCAGGCGTAGCACGGCTTGCGGCGCGGCCTGTTTGCCGATCACACGGACCAGTCGCTGCGCCTGCTCAAGGCTGTCGATGATGAAAATGCAACGCGAGGCGAGGGCGGCGCGCATGAAATTTTCATCCATCGAAGGATTGTTGACATATTTGGGCGCGGTGATCCGGCCCACCGCCAGGTCCAGCTCGCCCTGGCTGGCCAGTTCGACGCCGTCGACGAAGGCATGGCCGCAACGGATCAGCAGATCCAGGTTGGGATTGGCCTTGAGCGAGACGATCAGGGGCGTGCCCAGCCGCTGGCGTAAATCCTCATGGCGCGCCAGCACGGCGCTCGGATCGAATACGTAGCAGGGTGTTTTCAGATCAAGCAACCACTGATCGCTTGACTGAGCGTCAGTGTTGGCCAGGAGAGAAGCTTCAGTTGGTAGCATGTTCGTCCGCGGGGTGTAGGGTCAGCGCCGAGAACGCGCCGCTGTTGGATTGGGTGATGCTCATCAGATGGCCGCCGGCGTCGACTTTGTCCAGCCCGATATCGACCAGGTTGACCGCCAGGTCGGAGCAGCAGGCATGGCCCTTCTGCAGGATATTGTCTGGATACAGCGAGGCATGCGGGATCGCCATGGCGTTGCAGATCGAGTTCCAGCCCTTGTGGTCTGAATTGTGCGGCAGGATGCAGGAGAAATCGCTGAGCGCGATGCCGCAGCCGGCCACCGCTTCCTGCATCACCTTGCGGGTGTAGTGCCATTCGAGATTGATCATCTCGCGTTCCACCGCGGAATTGGTGTCGGAACCCAGGTACCAGCGGCCATAGTTGCGCAGGATCAGGGCGCCGATGCGGTTGCGGCGCGTGTTGCGGGTGACCAGCAGGCAAGCCGCGCCATCGCTCTGGATGCCCGACAACTGGCGCAGGCGGAAGCGTTCGCCATAGACGCGGTCGGAGGAAACGATCAGCACCGACTGCATTTCGGCATGCACGTTCATCAAGGCTTCCGCCATGCGGATCGCGCCGCCGATGGAGGAACAGTTCAGCTGGGCCAGGGAGCCGACCCAGAACGGCTTGATGCCGAAGGCGCTGGCGACTTCCAGCGGCAGGCTGCGCGGCGCCGCCGGCGTGCTGAATTGCTGGGTATGGACATGGAACAGGGCACCGATATCGGCCGCCTTGAATCCTGTTTCGGCTTGCAGGCGGGCGACGGCGCGCTTGGCCAGTTCGACTTCATCGATCTCGTGTGCGGCATGGAAGTAGCGACAGCCGGACTTGCAGATAGCTTCTATGCGCTTCGTCGGCAAAGTGTGCTGCGGACCCCAGTCGACGATATCCTGGCGCTCGCCGGGAAATTCATAGGCGGCCGCTTCGATGCCCAGCCAGAACGGAACAGGACGGGATGGACGCACGCTGGCGTCGGCAATGGTGGTGGTCATGATTCTGCGTCGATTCAATCAGTCGGTTAAGCCGGCATCGGCATGGCAGCGTAATCGAGCACGCCCAGTTTCTCGAAGGTGTCGCGCACGCGCGGACTCAACAGGCCCATTTCGCGGATGGTCGGCACCAGCCGCCGGAAAATTGAACGGCGCATGGAGTTGGCGACTTCCGAGTTGCGCACCAGGTGGCTGCACTCCTTCTTGGACAAGCCCATCGGTTCCCAGATATCGTCGGCGCACAGATGTTCGTACAAGGTGTAAGCGCCTTCGGCGACGAATTCCTCGCGTTCCTTGCGTTCGGTGCCGCTCATTTCCTTGTACACCCGGCACAAGGTGATGCGGCCCATGGCGAAATGACGTGCTTCATCGCGCTGGATACGGCTGACCAGATCCTTGATGAAAGGATCCTTGGAATAGGCGACGATGCTCTGGAACAGCGACAGCGCAATGCCTTCGACCAGCACCTGCATGCCGAGGTTAGTCATGTCGAGCTTGCTGCTGGTGATGGTGTCTTCCAGCAGGCCCTTGAGCGCCTTGCTCATCGGATAGCTGATCGGCAGCTTGTCGTTGACCAGGCGGCCGAAGGCTTCGATATGGCGTGCTTCGTCGATCATCTGGCCGGCCGCGCACAGGCGCGCCGACAGGCTTTCTTCCGCCGTCGCCAGCTTGGCGGCGCAGATCATCGCTGCCTGCTCGCCGTGCAAGACCTGCGACAAGGTCCAGCCTTGCGAGTGGTGGCGGATCTCGGCGCGGCCCTTGTCGTCCAGCTTGTTCCAGATGTCGCTGCCGTAGATCAGCAGGGTGCCGTCCGGCATGCCGAGCGGATTGTCGGCGTTCAGTTCATAGCTCCAGTCGATGTCGGTATTCACATCCCACTGGTTGGCTTTGGTTTTCTGGTACAGGGCGTTGAGGTCGTGGTCGCTGAAATCGTAGGTCTCCGCCATGTAAGCGTCGACCGAGAAATTCCATTTTATCGGTTGGCTGTCATCCAGTATCTGTTCGAGCGCTGCTTGCATGGTTATCCCTGTATTCCGTTGATTTTCGAATGGTTGCGTATGGATTTTCTTGCGTGCCGGCCTCTAGGGAGCTAGCTCGCTGGCCACGATCCGCGGCGTGAAACGGGTCAGCGCCGGCAATACCCTTTCGGCGATGGCGGGAATAGATCCTGTGTTCCAGCAGGCGAGGGAGATCACGTTGTCGCCGTCATCCCAGAGGTCGCGCCGGATGCGGTCGGCGCTGATCCAGAGCACTGGAGTCTGCACCTGGCCGGCCCAGAACAAGGCTTCATTCCATAAATGCGTGCCCATGGTGACGCGTGTATCCAGCAGGCTGGCGGGCAGCGCCAGGTCGATGGATGGCATGCGCACTTGAATGAACAATCTGGTCTGCGCGCCGCTGTCCTGCCACAACTGCTGCGCCAGCGCAGCCAGCAAGGCGTAGTACTGCTGGTTGTTGACCAGCACCGGCGTCGTGTTGGCATGTTCATAAACGGCCCTGCGCACATAATCTTGCGGTTCCAGCAGGGGCAGATTGCAGACCTCGCAGGGTATCGCCCGGCTTTTGTCGGGATTGCTGAGCAGGAGCAGGGAGCAGGTTTGCGCGGTTTTCATGACTTGCCTTCGAGCGCATGGCGCAACTGCGGCGCCAACGCTACCTGCGCTATCGAAAAATAGCCGTTCAACGCCAGCGACGAGACGATGCAATCCTGGCCCGGTTTCAGCGCGCCGCTGTCCAGCTCGGTCAGCACGGAAAGCCAGGGGTCGCTGCCGAAGGAATGGCCAAAGCGCTGATAGTGATCGCCATGGGCAAGCGACGTATCGAAACACTTGAACAGGGCGCGGCGCGACATTTCAGGGAAGAACGGCAAGGCGATGCTGACGCCGGGCCGGCTTTCGCTGAAGCTGCGCAGGCCGCGCCCCATCTGCACCAGCGCATGCGCCTGGCTGGCGCTGCCCAGGGTCAGCATGTCGTCTGCGCCAGGCGTCACCTCGATCAGCAGCGTGCAGATGCCGAAGCCGGACTTGCCCCAGCGGCTGGTGCCTATCCAATAGCCGAAATTATGGATGTCGGTATCGACAATCTGCAGCAACAGGCGGCGCGGCCCGGTCAGGCGCGCCTTTTGCATCACATAACGCAGGATGAAGCCCCAGCCGGTGCATTCGTAGGCGTTGGTGATCCAGTCGGGAATCCGGCCGTAAGTGGCGCCTATCCCGGCGCGGAATTGCTCGGCATGCGGTGAGTTGTCGGCCAGGAATTGCGACAAGACGGTGGAAGTCACGACATAGTCGTCGACCGGGCCGCTGTTGGTCGCATACAGACGAGCTTCCTCGCCGACCCGCTGCGCCAGCGCGGCGCTTGCGTCCGCCAGGGACACATCGGCGGCCACGAACGGCGTTTCAGTGTGCCGGTAAGCCACCGTATGCGCCCGGAAAGAGGGCGCGACGGCGGCTTGCGGGCGCAATTCGTAGGCCTCAATGGCGTGCGGGGTGAACATGCGGTGTCCTGGTGTCTGCGAAAAGGTGATCGATCAGGCCGTTTGCTGTTCGTGCAGCTGCGCATCCAGTTGTTCCAGCGTGGTGTATTGCGTGATGTTCAACTGCTCTGGATCGATCGAGCCGTACAGCTGTTCGCAAAACACGATCAGTTCCACCACGTTGAGCGAATCGATGCCGAGTTCGCCCAGTCCGACATTGCTCTCGACGGCTTCGATATTGAGGATCTTGGCAGCTTCTTTGCGCAGCAGTTCCAGGGTGTTGATGGCTGTTGTCATTGTATTTCTCCTAGGGATGGGGATGTCAGGCTGTTGGATGAGTGATTGGTGCGGCTACTGCCTTGCTGACGCGCATGCTTGCGCGCAATTCGTGGTAACAACGGTATGAGCTTCCCTCCATTTTCGTGAATGCCAAAAGATCGCGCTGATCGGAAAAATGCTTGACGGCGCCGCGGCTGACCAGATGCAGCAGCAACTCGTTGGAGGCGAATTTCAGCGCCAGCACGCGCTGCACGTCTTCGCTGTCGTAGCGGCCGGACTGGGTCTTGGCGCGGGCGGCAGCGGCAATGAAGTCGCGCGCCGCGTGTTCTTCCGCGGTCAGTTCGACCCGCCCTTGCGCTGCCAGCCATTCGACGTGCGCCATCAGCGCGCGCACCAGGAATGGCCGCACCGTGGTCAGGTATTTGTTGAGCACCGCCGGGCCGCCGACTTTCAGGCGGTCGCCTTGGGCCACCTGGACGGTGCCCTTGACATTGCCTAGCTGGACCACGCCGTCGAGGAAGGAATCGCCGCAGGCCGTGCGTTTGAGGGTTTCATATTGCTCGGGCCAGACCAGGTAGGCGGATGGAAAGAAGGCGCCAGGCGTACGGGCCGCCACGATCGCCATGCCATCCAGGTTGGCGTACATGCCCCAGACCTTGTCGATATGCAGCTTGAAGCCGTCGCCTTCCGGCTGCGCCACGGTGCGCCAGCTGCCTAATGTCGGGCCGCCGCCGTCGCTCATCAGGAAGCGCAGGTTGTTGCCGCTGTCGATGCAGGCGCAGGCGCGGTCGTACTGGTCGGGCGTAAGGAACAGTGAAAACAGGATGCGCGCAAAGGTCCGCATGAAGGGCTTGTAGTGCGGCGCCAGGCCCTCCTGGTGAATCATCTCCAGGATGCTTTCGCTCATGGCGTGTTCCTGATGCGCCAGCGCTACCGAAGGGCGGCCGATTTCTTCGCTGCGCTCGTAGTTGTGCGGCGTCTGCGAAATCAGCATGTCGGAATCCAGTAGCCGCACCGAAGCGCGCGAAATGATCTGGATCAGCTGCCGCGGCAACTCGCCGTAGGCGGATAAGCGATGCAGGACCGGTTGCGCGGTGACTAACAGCAGGGAATTCAGTGAAAACGAATGTGTTGGTGGATTTGCTGGTGAATTTAGGTGATTAGGTGTCGCACTAACTTCAACTTCCTGAGCCAAGGTTTGCATGTCGCGATGATCCAATTCCAGGTTAATAAAATGCAGGGAAGATGCGGGGGCTCAGATTGCCACTGTTGTCGGTTTGGCCTCGCTATCGGCGCCGGCATCGTCTGTGTCTTGACCGCCGTCTTTGCTATCGTCCTGCAGAGTTTTTTTTATATAGATGTCGCGGCATTTCAGGCGCTGCAGCTTACCGCTGGTGGTGCGCGGCAGGCTGCCGGAGGCGACGAATTCGATGGCGTGGGCGCCGAAGCCGAACTTGTCGCGCAGGGAGGCTTGCAGCTCTGCGCGCAGCGCGGCTTGCGCTTCCGTCTTTTCATGTTCGATCATCACCACCAGGTTTTCGGTGCCCTGGGTTTCATCGTAGACGCCGATGGCGGCGATGGCGTTGCCGCCGTTCTCCAGTAGCGGATGGGCGGCGATCACGTCCTCGACTTCGTGCGGAAAATAATTGCTGCCGCGGATGATGATGATTTCCTTCTTGCGGCCCAGCACATACAGGTGTTCATCCACCGTGTAGCCGAGATCGCCGGTGGCGAACCAGTCGCCGCTTTGATAATGCTCGACCTGGCCCTCGCTCGGCAGGTAGCCGGACATGATGGAAGAGCCGCGGATATAGATTTCGCCGACTTCGCGTTTCCGGGCGTTGCTGTCGGGGCCGCTGCGGATGGCGACCTGCATGCCGGGAATCGGCTTGCCCATGGACAGCACGGTTTCCGCCAGGCGCGTGGCGCCGTCAACCGGACGCGCCAGCGAATGTTCGATCAGCGCGCCGGAGTCGATGCGGTCAGGCATTACGTAGGTCAGCGCAGCGGCGTCGTAAGCTGCGGTGGCGTCATGCATGGTGACCGCCAGCGTCGACTCGGCCATGCCATAGCATGGCTGCAGCGCCGAACGGGACAGGCCATGCGGCGCAAACTTCTGCGCAAAGTCGCGCAGGCATGTCTCATCCACCCGTTCGGCGCCGATGAAGATATTGCGCAGCTTGCTGAGATCGACATCTTTCATCGATGCTTCGCGGTAGCGGCGGATGCAGTACTGCAGGCCGAAGGTCGGCGCCGCGGTAGTGGTAGTGCCGAACTGCGACATGCGCTTGAGCCAGCCGAGCGGATTGCGGATGAAGCTGCTGGGCTGCATCAGCAACAGCGGCGACTGGTAATACAGATTCGACAGCAGCGTCACCAGCCCCATGTCGTGATAGAGCGGCAGCCAGGAAGCGGAAGCATCGCCACGCTCGGCGTCGTAACCGACCGAGCCGCCGATGCCGAGCACATTGTCGATCACGTTGCGATGGCTCAGGATCACGGCTTTTGGCCGGCCGGTGGAGCCGGAAGTCAGTTGCACATGGTGGCCGCCGTCGGCGCCACGGCGTTCCACCCGCAGCGGATAGCCGGCAGTTGCAGCGGCATTCAGGTCGGCGATGGAAGCCACGCGGGTGCCGGTGGCGGCGAGCAGGTTCTGCAATGACGCGGCGTTGCTGTCGGCGGCAATCAGCAAGCGCGGCGAAAACAGCTGGCAAGCGATGTAGATCTGGTTGCGCGGCGAGTCCGCCATCAGACGGCCGGGCAGCGGCACCGTGCATGGCAGGGCACCGGCCAGCACGCAAGCTGTCAGAAGTAACAGGTGGTCAATCGATGCCGGCAGGGCGAGAATCACCAGGTCGTTGCTGCGCACGCCAAGCCCGACCAGCGCGGAAGAGGTCGCCAGCGCTTGTTGCGCCAGCGTTGCATAGGAAATGCTTTTCTCTTCGCCGCTCTCTTCGATGACGGTGATCTGCCGCTCTGCGCCTTGCTGTGGATGCTCTACAGCAGACAGAATGGCGTCGACCATTGATTCCAGTTTCATCAATTTCCGATCTCCTGCAAGTCAGTGAATTTCGCAAGCGAATTGCTGCCGCCAGAACGCAAAAAAATTGAATATACAGTTATAAACAGACAGGTCTGTATACTCAATTTGAAAAGATCATATGGCAGTTATTTCTGTATGTAAACAGAATTAGCGGAGTTTTTTGTAACGTAGTTTCAAAAAAGTGCGCGCCCAGAATGAAAGTACAGTGCGCGTCAAAGATTGAATTTCGATATGAAAAAAATCGGATAGCTGCTGTTTTCTTGCCGAGGTCGACCTATTAGGCGCTGTGGCCAGACCGCCGGAATGCTAAAATCCTGATTAAAATCATAAGCTTGCAGAAAGCAGCCGGAGGCGTGGGAAAATACGCTGTTGCGGCGGCCCAACTTATGGTCGAATAGCGGGCTGTAGAGACGGTTTCTACCCGAATTTTCCGGAGTCGCATGGCTGCCGGTTTGTGTAGATTTTAATAATTTTTAGCGATTAGACAGGAGATAGCATGAGTCAGGTGAAATATACGGTTGAGCATGAGTGGCTGCGCGTTGAAGCCGATGGCGTGGTAACGGTCGGCATCACCGACTTCGCGCAAGGTCATCTGGGCGACCTGGTGTTCGTGCAATTACCCGAAGTCGGCGCCAAACTCGCCAAGGGCGACGAAGCCGCGGTGATTGAATCGGTCAAGGCTGCCAGTGAAATCATGATGCCGGTCGCCGGTACAGTCACCGAGATCAACGAGGCGCTGGCCGATGCGCCGGAAACGATCAATGAAGATCCAATGAACGCCGGCTGGTTCTTCAAGATGAAAGTGGACGATGCGGCTGAATTGAACAGTCTGATGGATGAAGCGGCTTATGCTGCCATGATCAAGGGCTAGGCTTAAGCACCGCGCAATTTTACTGTTCACACACGAAGGAAAAGCATCCATGACACAATCACGGCCTGCTCTTGAAGATCTGGCGCAACACGCCGATTTCATTGAACGTCACATCGGTCCGGATCACACCCAGCAAAAGGCCATGCTGACTGCACTCGGTTTCGATTCTATCGAAGCACTGATACATAAGGTAGTACCCGGCTCTATCCTGGAAAAACAAGCGCTCAATCTCGGCGAACCGCGTAGCGAAGCCGAAACGCTGGCGGCATTGCGCCAGATCGCAAGCAAGAACCAGCTGTTCAAGTCGCACATCGGCATGGGCTACTACAACTGCCATACGCCGACCGTCATCCTGCGCAACCTGCTGGAAAATCCGGCGTGGTATACAGCATATACGCCTTACCAGCCTGAGATATCGCAGGGCCGGCTGGAAGCGCTGCTGAATTTCCAGACCATGATTACCGACCTGACCGACATGGAAATCGCCAATGCGTCCCTGCTGGACGAGGCGACCGCGGCGGCGGAGGCCATGACTTTCTGCCAGCGCCTGTCCAAAAGCAAGAGCAACGTTTTCTTCGTGTCGCAAGACTGCTATCCGCAAACCATCGACGTGCTGCGCACCCGCGCCGCGCCGATCGGCGTCGAGGTGGTGGTCGGCGATCACAATAAAGACCTGGAGCGGCTGGACTGCTTCGGCGTGCTGCTGCAATACCCGACTCTGAGCGGCGAGATCCACGACTATGCCGAGACCGCGCGCGTGGCGCATGGCAAGCAAGCGCTGGTGGTGGTCGCGGCCGACCTGCTGGCATTGACTTTGTTGACGCCGCCGGGAGAATTCGGCGCCGACGTCGTCATCGGCAGCGCCCAGCGTTTCGGCGTACCGCTTGGCTACGGCGGTCCGCACGCAGCGTATTTCGCTACCCTCGATGCGCACAAGCGGGTCATGCCTGGACGGCTGGTCGGCGTTTCCATCGACAGCCGCGGCGAACCGGCTTACCGCCTGGCGATGCAGACCCGCGAGCAGCATATCCGCCGTGAAAAAGCCACCAGCAATGTCTGCACCGCGCAAGTGCTGCTGGCGAATATCGCCAGCATGTATGCGGTATACCACGGCCCGCAGGGACTGAAGACGATCGCCCAGCGCGTGCACCGGCTGACCGCGATCCTGGCGGAAGGCCTGCGCCAGCTGCACCATGCCGTGCCGACCGCCAGCTTCTTCGATACCGTCACCGTGCATACCGGCGGCCACACCCAGGATATCCACGCGGCGGCGCGCAGCCAGATGATCAACCTGCGTCCTATCGACGACGGCAGCATCGGCATCGCGCTGGATGAAACCAGCACGCGCGCCGATGTCGAAGCGCTGTGGAGCATCTTTGCCGTCGGCAAAGCGCTGCCGGCGTTCGATACGCTGGAAGCTGAAGCGGCGGAACGCATCCCGGCCGCGCTGGCGCGCAGCAGCGCCTATCTGACGCATCCGGTATTCAATAGCCATCACTCGGAAACCCAGATGCTGCGCTATCTGCGCGCACTGGCGGACAAGGACCTGGCGCTGGACCGCAGCATGATACCGCTCGGTTCCTGCACCATGAAGCTCAACGCCACCACCGAAATGATTCCGGTGACCTGGCCTGAGTTCGGTTCGCTGCATCCATTTGCACCGCTCAACCAGGCGCAGGGCTACCAGCAGCTGGTGACCGACCTGGAACAGATGCTGTGCGTCTGCACCGGCTACGATGCGGTATCGCTGCAGCCGAATGCCGGTTCGCAAGGCGAGTACGCCGGCCTGCTGGCGATCCGCGCCTATCATCAGAGCCGCGGCGAAGGCCAGCGCAACATCTGCCTGATCCCGAGTTCGGCCCACGGCACCAATCCTGCCACCGCCCACATGGCCGGCATGCAGGTAGTGGTAGTGCAATGCGATGAACAAGGCAACGTCAACGTCGGCGACCTGCGCGCCAAGGCTGACCAGCACGCCGGCGACCTGGCGGCGCTGATGATCACCTATCCGTCGACCCATGGCGTGTTCGAGGAAGCCATCGGCGAGATCTGCGAAATCGTCCATGCCCACGGCGGCCAGGTGTATATCGACGGCGCCAACATGAACGCCATGGTGGGCTTGTGCGCACCGGGCAAGTTCGGCGGCGACGTTTCGCACCTGAACTTGCACAAGACCTTCTGCATCCCGCATGGCGGCGGCGGTCCGGGCGTCGGCCCGATCGGCGTCAAGAGCCACCTGGCGCCTTTCCTGCCAGGCCATCGCATGCTGGAAAACGGCATCGCGCCGGTATCCGCCGCACCTTGGGGCAGCGCCAGCATCCTGCCGATCACCTGGGCCTACATCACATTGATGGGCGCCAAGGGCTTGCAGCAGGCCAGCGAGATCGCCATCCTTAACGCCAACTACATCGTGCACCGGCTGGCGCCGCATTATCCGATCCTGTACACCGGCAGCAACGGCCTGGTGGCGCATGAAGGCATCATCGACCTGCGGCCGCTGAAGGACAAGACCGGCATCACGGTGGAAGATGTTGCCAAGCGCCTGATCGATTACGGTTTCCATGCCCCGACCATGTCGTTCCCGGTGGCCGGCACCCTGATGATCGAGCCGACCGAAAGCGAATCCAAGGAAGAGCTGGACCGCTTCTGCGACGCCATGATCGCCATCCGGGAAGAAATCCGGGCGGTGGAGAATGGCGACATCCAGGCCGAGCAGACGGCTCTGCGCCATGCGCCGCATACCGCGCAGGACCTGACCGACGAATGGTCGCGCGTCTATTCGCGCGAGCAGGCGGTGTATCCGCTGAAGTCGCTGCGCAAGGACAAGTACTGGCCGCCGGTCGGGCGTATCGATAATGTCTACGGCGACCGCAACCTGGTCTGTTCCTGCCCGCCGATGTCGGACTACGAATAAGAGCGGATGTACCGGTAGGGTGGGCTAGTTTTTTGCCCACGCGTCGCCTGAGCAACTGTGACGATGAGGTTGGGGTCACGCGTGGGCACGGGTGCTCACCCTACAGCTGCCGCTATTTTTTTGCGCACCATGCGCATGTATAAATGAAAGGGACAGATTTCCATGTCTGATACCAGCAGCGCTACAGCTTCGGCGCGCACCGCACTTTACGATCTGCATATCGAACTCGGCGCCAAGATGGTGCCTTTCGCCGGCTACGACATGCCGCTGCAGTACCCGAGCGGCATTCTCAAGGAACACAAGCACGCCCGCGCGCAAGCCGGCCTGTTCGACGTCTCGCACATGGGCCAGCTGCGCCTGAGCGGCCCGGACGCGGCAGCTGCGCTGGAATCGCTGGTGCCGGTCGACATCATCGACCTGCCTGCCAACCGCCAGCGCTACGCCGTGTTCACCAATCCGCAAGGCGGCATCCTGGACGACCTGATGGTCAGCAATGGCGGCGACCATCTGTTCCTGGTGGTGAACGCTGCCTGCAAGCAGCAAGATACCGCGCATCTGCGCCAGCACCTGGCCGGCCGTTGCCAGATCGAGGAGTTGGGCGATCGTTCCCTGCTGGCTTTGCAAGGACCGGCGGCCGCTGCGGTGATGGCGCGCCTGGCGCCGGAAACCGCGCAAATGGTCTTCATGCAAACCGGCAAAGTCACGCTGGCGGGCGCTGAATGTTTCATCAGCCGTTCCGGCTATACCGGCGAAGACGGTTTTGAAATCTCCGTGCCGAATGCGCAGGCGGAAGCGCTGGCGCGCCTGTTGCTGGCGCAAGAGGAAGTGGCGCCCATCGGCCTCGGCGCGCGCGATTCTCTGCGTCTGGAAGCCGGTCTGTGCCTGTACGGGCACGACATGGATGTCTCCACCACGCCAGTCGAGGCTAGCCTGAGCTGGGCCTTGTCCAAGGTGCGGCGTGCCGGCGGCGCACGCGCCGGCGGCTATCCCGGCGCGGCACAGATGGAGCAGCACCTGGCGCAAGGCGTCAGCCGCAAGCGGGTAGGGCTGTTGCCGCTGGAGCGCATGCCGGTACGTGAGGGTGCGGAACTGGTCGATGCCGACGGCAAGGTGATCGGCAAGGTCACCAGCGGCGGCTTCGGGCCGACGCTGGACAAGCCGGTCGCGATGGGCTACGTCGAGACGGCATTCGCCAAGGTCGGCACCCAATTGCATGCACTGGTGCGCGGTAAGGCGGTGCCGGTAGAAGTGGCCGCCATGCCGTTTACGCCGGCGCGCTATTTCCGTGGCTAGTCCTTCAGGTAACACCGACAAGGAATAGGGGGCTCGGTTTAATCTGAGATTGCCTGTTCCTGATTCCGATGCGCTACGGCGGTGCCGCCGTAGCGCGGCGTCTGCAAAGACCAGTCAAGCAAGCCGGATAGCGCGTCTTCCACGCCTCGCAGGTATTGTATTGCGCGGACCTGTTGGGCGGGCGGCAAATGCAGCTGCCTGAATACCTGGGGCAGCTGCTTTTTCGCGTGAAGATAAGCCTCGATGCGGGCCGCCTGCAAATGATGGAGGAAATCCACGGCTTGCCGAATGCTGCCGGACATATGGTGCTGCACCACAATCACGTAATTGTTGGTTTCGCCGTTTGCCGCTTCTTTATCGAAAGAGAGAATGTCATTGGTGATGCAGGCGACGTCGTTGGCGGCATCGCTCAATGCCATGTGTAGGGGGTGGCGTTCAAAAGCTGCCGGCAATTCGATATGATCGGCATAGCCATTGAACAGGAAAACCGTCCGCATGCCGCCGGAGAGCCTACGCAAGGCGACAAAGCTGAACAAGTCCGGAATGCGCCGTTCCATGCGATTCTCGATCTCCTGGAGATTGGAGAGCAAGGCATCGCGCTGCGCCAGCAGAAAGCGCTGTTGCGATCGTGGCGACGCAGCGGCCGCGATGCGTATCCAGAGCGCCGACCATAAGATCGCCATCATGCCGTCTGGTTCAATCCGAGCTTGCGTATCGCCGTGTATCTGGCCGGTGATGCTGCGGACAGTGTCGCGGGCGGAATGGATATCCTGCTTGTCCAGAAAATCATCCAGCATGAAATACCAGGTAAGCCAACAGATCGCCACTTCCAATTCAAGCACTCCGGCGTGCGGGTACATTTTCGCCAGCAGCTCGTCGTAGCGCTCATTGCCTGCCTGCGCCAGCTGGTCCGCGCCGATCAGCCCGGTAGATAGTAGCCATCTGCGGGCGTTGGCGCCAGCAATTGCCTGATGAGGATTGGTGTGCGCGTGGAAGGGGAGGACAAACTCCGGGCGTTCAAAGGTCAACATGGTTATCCTTTGATAAATATTTTCGTATCGGCGCTACTCGATGCGCACTATCCGTGCATTACATACGTTTAATTTCTTAGTGGAATTATTATAAGAGAAAATTGCCTGCTCTGGAGCCTCAGGGACAGGCAAACGGCAGCTGCGGTCTTGCGTCCGAGCTCAGACTGGCACATCGCCCTCAATCGTAGTCCGGTACAAGGTACGGCGCAGGTGCTGCGGCGTGATGGCGGCATAGTGCACGGTGCTGCGGTTGTCCCAGAACACCATGTCATGGGCGCGCCATTGATGGCGGTAGATGTTCTCGGCGCGTATCGTGTGCTGGTGCAGGAAGCGCAGCAGCGCGGCGCTTTCGTCTGCCGGCAGGCCGACGATGCGGGAGGTGAATCCTTCGCTGACGAACAAGGCCTTGCGGCCGCTTTCGGGGTGGACGCGGATCACCGGATGCTCGACTTCCGGCACTTCGTCGATCTGCTTTTGCGTCAGGTCGGCGCGCCAGGGCGACAGCTTTTGCAGGCGCCGGTAACGGTAGACGTAGGAGTGCACGGCGCGGCGCCCCTCCAGCAGCTGCTTGACATCGGCCGGCAGCGTGTCGTAGGCGTCGAACATGTTGGCGAACAAGGTGTCGCCTTGTTCCGCCGGTAATTCTTGCGCATGCAGCAGCGAGCCCAGGCTGGGCCTGGGCATGTAGGACAGGTCGGAATGCCAGTCGGCGCCGGCATCCACCAGGCCGATCGGCTTGCCTTCTTCGATGACATTGGAAACGATCAGGATCTCCGGGTGGCCGGCCAGATGGAAGCGATTCAGCACATGTACTTGCAGCGGACCGAAGCGGCGGCTGAAGGCGATGTGCTGCTCCGGCGTGATGCGCTGTTCGCGAAACACCAGCAGGCCATGCTTGACCAGCGCCATGCGGATGCGCGCCAGATCCAGGCCGGACAGCGGCAGGTTGAGGTCGAGGCCGGTGATTTCGGCGCCCAGCGGGCCGCTCAGCGGCGTGATCTGAAAAGCCTGGGAAGAAATCCCGGGCAAGGCGGCTGGGGCTATGGCGATGGACATGAGATGACTTTGATAACGGAGCGGGTGCATGGTTTTCGCAGGCGGCGCCTGTCAAAAACAACATTACACCCGCTTAAGCCCGGCTGCAGCAAATAATGGATTTGCATATCCATATGTCTTTTGCGGCGCAGGCATCGGCCTGCCGCTAGCGCTTTGCCGCCACCAGCGAAAACACGGCGCCCTGCGGATCGAAGCCTTGCACGATCCAGCTGCCGCCCGGAACCTGGTGCGGCCCCATGATGATCTTGCCGCCGCCTGCGTTAACTCGTTCCACCGCGGCATCGATGGCCTCGACATTGATGTAGTACAGCCAGCAAGGAACCGGCATGTCAGCGGTCTTGGTCATCATGCCGCCGATCGGCGCGCCGCCGGTGGCGAAGGTCTGGTAGACCCCCATCGGCCCCATGTCGATGGCTTCCGCCTTGGTCCAGCCGAACAGGCCGGCATAGAAGGCAAAAGCGCTCCCGAGATCGCCGGCATGCAGCTCATGCCAGCCGATGTGGCCCGGCGCCCCTGGTGTAGCCGGTTCCGGCTGCGGCTCGCTATTGCCTTTGAATAAGAGGAAACCGGCGCCATGAGGATCGGCCGCCACGGCAAAGCGGCCGACGCCGGGAATGTCGCAGGGAGGGCGCCGGATCGCGCCGCCGGCGGCGATCACCCGCGCCGCATAATCATCGACGTCGCTGACCGCGACATAACCCATCCAGCAAGGTTTTGCCCCCCATGGCGCGCGCTTCTTCCGGAACCTCCATGATGCCGCCAACCATGATGTCGCCGGCTGACAATATGGTGTAGGGCGGCCCGCCCATCCCGGCGTCCTGCATCTTCCAGCCGACCACGCTGGCATAAAACGCTTCGGCTGCCTTGGTGTCGCTGGTCATGACCTCGTACCACACGAATCTAGCCTGGTTGGTTGACATTTTGACTGCCTTTCTGGGTGAGTTGGACGAGGCCGCGCTTGCCGATTGAATACCATCCCGGCGGCATGAATCAATGTAGCCGATCAGGCGGCGCGGCGAAAGCTCTGAAAGACAATATGAAGGAAAACTTTGTAGTTTATCTTCGTATGTAGTAAACTATACAGCATGAATCAAGCACACGATCCAGAAAACGCAAGCGCATCGGCCATGGCAGTAGAGCTCAGGGTCTTGCTTGGCCGCCTCAGCCGGCGCCTGCGCGAACAGTCGCACGCGGGAGATTTCACCGGTGCGCAAAAGTCGGTGCTGCTCCGGCTGGAACGCGACGGTCCAGCTACCGTCACCACGCTGGCCAAGGCGGAAGGCGTGCGGCCGCAATCGATGGGCGCCACCGTGGCGGTGCTGGAGGCTGCCGGCCTGGTGGCCGGCGCGGCAGATCCGGCCGACGGCCGGCAAACCATCCTGTCGCTGACGGACGCCTGCCGGGAAATGATCCGGGCCAGCCGGGCAGCAAGAGAAGACTGGCTGTTCCATGCCATCCAGACGAAATTCGCGCCGCACGAACTGGCGCAACTGGCCAGCAGCATCGAATTGCTGCAACGGCTGAGCGACGACTGAACCTTTGACTCAACAGAAAGAATCCCATGCCAGTAAGCACACTTGATCCAAAGACGGCCCTGCTCATCATCGATCTGCAAAAAGGCATCGTCACTTTTCCAACCGCACATCCCATCGGCCCGGTAGTGCAGCACGCTGCTGCGCTGGCCGAGGCTTTCCGGCGCCACGGCTTGCCGGTGGTGCTGGTCAATGTCACCGGCGGTGCGCCGGGGCGGGCGGAGCAGGCACGCAAGCTGGACGCGCTGCCGGCCGACTGGGCCGAGCTGGTGCCGGAGCTGAAGCAGCAGGCGCAAGATCATCTGGTGAGCAAGCGCACCTGGGGCGCCTTCACCGGCACCGGGCTCGATGCCTACCTGAAAAATCTGGGCGTCACGCAGCTGGTGATCGGCGGCGTCTCCACCAGCATTGGCGTCGAATCGACCGCGCGCCAGGCCTACGAGCATGGCTTCAACGTCACGCTGGCGCTGGATGCCATGACCGACACTAACGCCGAGGCGCACGAGAACAGCGTCACCCGCATCTTCCCGCGCCTGGGCGAGCGCGGCAACAGCCAGGAGATCATTGCCTTGCTGGACAGCAGTCGCCAATGATGCCGCCAGCCATCCAGCTGACAGACGGATGGGCGCCATGTTGAGCGGCACTTTCCGCTCGCTCAACAACTTCAATTATCGGTTGTGGGCCGGTGGCGCGCTGGTGTCGAATATCGGCACCTGGATGCAGCGCACCGCCCAGGACTGGATCGTCCTGACCCAGCTCACCCACAATAATGCCACCGCTGTCGGCATCGTGATGGCGCTGCAGTTCGGGCCGCAGGCGCTGCTGCTGCCGCTGACCGGCTACGCCGCCGATCATTTCGACCGCCGCAAGCTGCTGATCGTGACCCAGGCCGCGATGGGCGCACTGGCGCTGGGGCTGGGGATTCTGACCGTGGCCGGCGTGGTGCAACTGTGGCAGGTCTATCTGTTCGCCTTGCTGCTGGGCTGCGTCACCGCCTTCGATGCGCCGGCGCGCCAGACCTTCGTCTCGGAACTGGTGGAGGAGCACGAACTGTCGAACGCGGTGGCCTTGAACTCGACCTCGTTCAACGCTGCACGCATGATCGGCCCGGCTGTTGCCGGCGTCCTCATCGCGGTGATCGGCGCCGGCTGGGTATTCCTGCTGAATGCCGTCTCGTTTGCCGCGGTGCTGGCTTCGCTCTGCCTGCTGCGGCAGGACGAGCTGCATCTGCGGGCCCGTGCTGCGCCCGTGCGCGGCAGCCTGGTGGCAGGTTTCCGTTATATATGGGGGCGGCCCGACCTGATAGCCATCTTGCTGATGTTTTTCCTGATTGGCACTTTCGGACTGAATTTCCCCATCTTCATTTCAACCATGTCGGTCAGCGTATTCCACGCCGGCGCCCACCAGTATGGTTTCCTGTCGTCCATCATGGCGCTGGGATCGGTTACCGGCGCACTGCTTGCCGCGCGTCGCGAGAAGCCACGCATGGCCTTTTTGCTGGCCGGCGCTGGCGTCTTTGGCGGCGGCCTGGTGCTGGCGGCGCTGATGCCAAGCTACGGCTGGTTTGCGCTGGTGCTGGTGCTGATCGGCATCGCTGCACAGACCTTCACCACCACCGCCAACAGCATGGTGCAACTGACCACCGAGCCCGCCATGCGCGGGCGGGTGATGGCGATCCTGCTGGCGCTGGCCCTGGGCGGCACGCCGCTGGGGGCGCCGGTGGTAGGCTGGGTGGCGGATACTTTCGGTCCGCGCTGGGCGCTGGCGGTTGGCGCCGCTTCCGGCTTCGTGGCGGCGTGGGTCGGCATCCGTTATCTCAAGAAGCACCGCCAGATGCGCGTGCGCATGGCTGGCGGAAGGCTGCAGTTCAGCTTTGGTCAAGGCATGGCCGCCGCCGATCTGCAATCCGTGGTTGAGGCGGAGACCAAGTAAGCCGGTTGCCGTACCTGCGCTGTCGCTCTTTATCTGGCAGCGCTAGCCTGCCCGGCACCAGCCTGATAACCGTCGTTCAAGGTTTTCAGGAAAACCACCATGTCCTTGATCTCATCGTCATTCAGGGCCGGCTGCTCGCCCTGCTTGCGGTCGAACGGCGCATCCACCACGTCGACATTTTTCTTGTAGCGCGGCGGCAGGTCATCGTATTTTTCGATACTGCCATCCTTGCGTTTCGGATACCACTTGCCGGGATCGGTTTCGCGCTCGACATAGAAGTGCAGCAGATCTTCCAGGTTCTTGAACACGCCGTTGTGGAACAACGCGCCGCGGCTGGCACTGTTGCGCAGGGTCGGCGTCTTGAACAGGCCGCAATAAGATGCTTGCTGCTTGTAGTCGCCGCGCATCGGTCCGCACAGGCCGAGGTCGTAATGAGCGGGATCGCGATTGGCCGCCAGCTCCCGATTGCGCGGGCCGGCCAGCGCTTCGAACTGGTAATCGGTGAAAGCAGGCGGGAACATGCCGTCGCGCGAAGGCTTGTCGATATGGCAGGAGGCGCAATTACCTTTCTTCGGATCCTCGAACAGCTTGAGGCCACGGCTTTCCTGCGCGCTCAGCTTGGCCTGGCCGGCGAGATAGTAGTCGTACTTGCTATCGTAGGGATGAAAACTGGGATCCTCCATCTGGAAACGGCCGAGGGCAAACAAGGCTTCGCTCAGCGCCAGGCCGGAATTGTCGAAGACATTGGCGCCGAACAGCTTGCGCAAATCATCGGCATAGGGTGCATGCCGCAATTTATCCAGCAGACTGGCCGAGCTCTTGTTGTCCATTTCATTGGGATCCAGGAAGGGCCCCTGCGCCTGGCTTTGCAAGGTATCGGCGCGGCCATCCCAGTCCAGCCCGCCCATCGGCACATTGGCTTCCGCCGCCAGCAGCGCTGCGTTCGGCTGGCTGCTCTTGGCCACCGCGGCGACCTTGATATCGGCGCCGGTGACAGGCGCTGCGGCAACGGTGTCACTGTCCGGCACCGAGCTGTTAGGGCCGATGGTGAAGATCGGCGTGTGTTCCAGGTAGCGCAGCGAGGGCACCGCGCGCAAGCCCTGGCGTTCCAGCTTGGGGCCGCCGAGCTGCACCGCCAGGTTGTTGGGCGGCGCATAGGCGTGGTCCGGGCTGTGGCAGGAAGCGCAGGCCAGCTTGCCGGAGCCGGACAGGGAAGGGTCGAAGAATATTTTCTTGCCAAGCTGGGCGACCGCGCTCAGCTCTACCGCGTGGCCGGCGGCGGGAGCGGCGCTATAAACAAGTACTGCGACAGGCACAGCGGCAGGTACAGCGGCGACGACAGGCGCTGCGGCTGGCGCTACAGATGCCGCCGATGCTGTCGGTGCGGCGCGGTCGCAGGCAGCCAATGCCAGCAGCACAGTGGCGATTATCAAAAACAGGGTGGAGTAGCGTTTCATCGGAACAATGGTCAACGGCGCCAGAGCGGCGCCGTTATGAAAATAATCCGGCGATACGGTGCCAATGCACCGTATCGCCGGGGATTCAAGCGAGAATCCACCGAGAATCAACCGAGCTCAGGCTGTAACTCAGCTGGAAAGGCCAGTGGTCGGATCGAGGGTCAGCTTAGGCGTCTTGCCGCCGCTGGTGAAGTCGAACATGTTCTGGATCGAACCAGCTACTGCATCGAACGAGCCTTGGCCGATACGCGTGCCGCCGAGCCAGTTGTCTTCCACAAAGCGCAGGATCGAAGACTGGTCCGTCAGTGTATGGTCGACAAAGTTGGCCTTGGCGTATGGCGAGACCACCAGCAAAGGAAGGCGTGGGCCATAGCCGCAGCGGCCTTGCACCGGCGTGCCGTTGATGCCGTTGAGCGGCGTGCCGCTGCCGCAAGTGCTGGCGCCGTTCAAGGTGTCGGCAGTGGTGGTCGAACCGTTGACGACCTTGGAAACATGGTCATACCAGCCATCGGAATCGTCGTAAGCCATGATCACGACGGTGTTGGCCCAGTCAGGCTGCTGCTGCAGGAAGTTGACGACCTTGGTCACGAACGCCTGTTCATCCAGCGGATTGGAGTAGCCGGCGTGGCCATCCTGATAGCCTTGGGCCTTGAGGAAGCTGACGGAAGGGAAATTGCCGGCAGTGACCGCGCTGAAGAAATCGTTGGTGTCATACTGGTGATTGGCGCCGCCGTCGTTGCTGGTGCCGATCGCCGCCACCGAGCTGGGACGCACATGTTTCGGATTGGCGGTCGACGCGTAGTACTGGAATGGCTGGTGATGCGGAATGTAGTCAGTGGTATAGCCGCCGAGTATCGCCGAATAGGAACTGCGGGCGCAGCCGGTGGTGCCGTTGGCGTTGACCGCGGTGAGGTCGAAGCCGCCTTCAAACCAGCCCCAGCTGACGTTTTTCGCGTTCAGCAGGTCGCCGATGTTCTTGCCGCTCATGGTGGCGGTGCTGGTCGCGGAGGAACAGGTGTCGGCAGACGGATCGATATCGCTGATCATGGTCTTGCCGCCCTGGCCGTCGGCGATCAAGGCCGAGCTGTTGCTGCCGACGATTTGCGTCACGCCATTGGTCTGGCCGGAGATCAGGTTCAGCGCGCCAGGCGTCGACGGGCCGAACACGGTGTCGAAGGAATTGTCGTTCATGGCGAAGTGCTGGGCATAGTTCCACAGCGCCGTGACCGTGTTGCCGTCGTAGTAGCCCATCACCAGACCCTTGGTGTAGAACGGACCGGTGCCGGTGCCACTGGAGGCGGTGCCGGTATTTTTCGGGAACAGATCCATGGCGCCACCGTTGAAGGCGTTCTGTTCCGCAGTATAGCCATGGTTCTGGTCAGCGGTCAGCGCTTGCGCGCGGTCCAGGCGGAACGGGTTGGCGGCGCCGGTGCCGTTAGTAGTATTAGTCGCGTTCGGATTGGCGGTGAGCAGCGCCGGCGTCAGTCCGGCCACGGCCGGCGTGCCGCTGGCGGCGGTGAACGCCGGTTCGCCACTTGGGTTGGTGGCGTTCGGATAAGTGCCGAAGTAATGGTCGAAAGAGATGTTCTCGCCGAAGATCACCACCACGTGCTTGATCGGCGTGGCGGTTGCCGCGGCATCTTGCGCACTGATCGGGGTGCTGGTGAGACTATTGTTGCTGGAGCCGCTGCAGGCTGCCAGGCCGGCAAGCAGCAGGGCCGCCGGGATGGCTTTCATCATATTCTTATTCATGCTTTCCTCTGGTGTGCTGGAAGTATTGCTACATAACTGCGAGCGAAGATAGCGCAGTTATATTTCAGCTACGTGACAGCAAAAGCCATCACGGACAGCGGCTTTTGCTTTTCCGCGCCCGTTGTGCAATTGCAAAAAAAAACAGAAAGAATCATAGTCGCAGGCGGAAGGGCCTCGTGAGACAAGGCTGACGCCGTTGGCTGCATAGGCAAACCGCTAAATCTCGTCTGGCTGAAATGCCGGTTTCGATACTTCTTAAGTCACAAATTGTTACACTCTTTCCGGAGGAATGTGACAAGACGGCACATCGGCGGGCAGACGGATCATATGCCGGGCCGGATTCCGCCACGGTTAATAGTGTGTCTTGCCGGTGGCGAATATGACGGCCTGAAGACAAATTCCGGAGCGCAATACTTAATTACAATTGGGCACATGCCAGATACAAAAAAGCCCACGCTGCAATCAGCGATTTACATGAGACATGTCTAATGCGTATTAGTCGCCGGACACCGGCGGCCAGGGGACGTGGCATCGAATAAATCGCAAAAGGTACTAGCGTGGGTAAAATTTTGTCGGGCCGGAACGGCTCAGGTTTTCCGCTCGGGAAGGCTGGGTTCTGGCTGGGATTGATCGTACTGCTGGCAGCGGCAGGCGCAGCTTATTACTGGTGGGCCGGGATGCGCGCCAGGCCGCAGTATGTGACGGCTGGGGTAACCATGGGCGACATAGAGCGCTCCGTCAATGTCACCGGCTCCATCAATCCGCGCGTGACGGTGCAGGTCGGTTCCTACGTCTCGGGCACCATCAAATCGCTCTCTTGCGACTACAACACGGAAGTCAAGGCCGGGCAGATCTGCGCCAAGATCGATCCTTCCACTTTCCAGGTGGCGGTCGACCAGAACGCCGCCCAGCTCAACAGCAGCAAAGCGCAATTGCGCAAGGATCAGGCGGCGCTGGTGTACGCCAAGGGAGTGTTCGAGCGCGACGGCAAACTGCTATCGGACGGCATCGTGGCGCAGGAAATCGTCGACAATGACAGCAATGTCTTCAAGCAGGCCAACGCCCAGCTGGACCTCGATCAGGCTGCCATCGTGGCGCAGGAAGCCTCGCTCAAATCGGCTAAGGTCAACCTTGGCTATACCGATATCGTCTCGCCGGTGACCGGCACGGTGCTGACGCGCAGCGTCGATGTAGGCCAGACCGTTGCCTCCAGCCTGCAAACCCCGACCCTGTTCCTGATCGGCAAAGATTTGAACAAGATGCAGGTCGACGCCAACGTCAGCGAGGCCGACGTCGGCCGCATCAAGCCCGACCAGGATGTCAGCTTCTCGGTGCAAGCCTACCCGGACAAGACCTTTGAAGGCACGGTCAAGCAGATCCGCCGCGGACCGATCACGGTGCAGAACGTGGTCACCTACGATGTCGTGGTCGAGGTAGACAATCCCGAGCTGCTGCTGTTTCCAGGCATGACTGCCGACGCTGAAATCGTCACCGATTCACGTGAAAACGTTTTGCGCATACCGCTGGCGGCGGTGCGCTTCACCCCCGAGCGGACCGGGCGCAGCGTCGACGCCGGCAGGGACGGCAGCCGTGGCGCTGAACGCGGTGCCGAGCGCGACGGCAACCGCAACGGCAAGGATGGCGC
Organism: Collimonas pratensis; assembly: GCF_001584185.1. GTDB lineage: Bacteria > Pseudomonadota > Gammaproteobacteria > Burkholderiales > Burkholderiaceae_D > Collimonas > Collimonas pratensis. The sequence continues at coordinate 2,672,380 of NZ_CP013234.1, forward strand.
CATCCGGCGCGACGTCGCAGGAGCATGGGCCGGCCGTGGCGGCGAACAAGGCGGGCAGCGCCGCTGGGAGCGCAATGGCGATACAGATCACGCGCATGCGGACCAGGGCGGAAAACAGAGTAAAGACGCCAAGACGGATGACAAGCGGGACGATGCCGAAGCGCCGGCCGCCGATCAAGTGCAGGCTGCGCCCAGGAAGCGTGCCCGGGTCTGGGTATTGCGCGACGGCGAACCGCATCTGGTGCGTATCCAGACTGGACTGGACGATGGCGAACTGGTTGAAGTAGTCAAGGGCGATCTCAAGGCAGGCGATAAAGTGATCATCAAGGAAGTGCGCGCGGTTGAAGCCAAGAGTACGCCGGTGCAATCGCCCTTCGCCCACACTGGCCGGCGCGGGCCGGGCAGGCCATGAAGGCGGCGCTCAGTGACGCCGTCGCAGCGCCCCCGCAGCGCGACCTGGTGATCGACGTCCGCAACCTGACCCGCACTTATCAGTTGGGGGCGCAAGAGGTGCATGCTCTGCGCGGCGTCAGCATGGCGATCGAGCGCGGGGAATTTGTCGCCATCATGGGCGCTTCCGGATCCGGTAAATCGACCCTGATGAATCTGATCGGCTGCCTCGACCAGACCAGCGGCGGCACCTATCTTCTGGAAGGCGTGGATATCGCCGCGCTGGATGAACAGACGCTGGCCAAGATCCGCAGCCGTCGCATCGGCTTCGTGTTCCAGAGCTTCAACCTGCTGCCACGTACCACCGCCGCCGAGAACGTGGCCTTGCCGCTGTTTTACTCCGGCCAGCTGGCGGACGGCGCCCATAGGGTACAGCAAACGCTGAGCCTGCTGGGACTCGGCGAACGGCTGGATAACCGCCCCAATCAATTATCTGGCGGCCAGCAGCAGCGGGTGGCGCTGGCGCGCGCGCTGATCAACCAGCCCGCCATTTTGCTGGCTGATGAGCCGACCGGTAATCTCGATTCCACCACCGCCAACGAAATCATGGGCACCTTGCGCGACCTCAACCGCGAACAGGGCCTGACCGTGGTCCTGGTGACGCATGAACAGGAAATGGCGGATTTCGCCGACCGCATCATCACGCTGCGCGACGGCCTGGTGCTTTCCGATATCCGCAAGGAAGCGCCGTCGGTCCTGCCCCCGCCTAGGCCGGCGCTGCGGCCGCCAGCAGCGCTGGCTGGGCCGTCAGGATTGGGCGCCGGTGAGTTGCTGTCCTTCCTGGCTATGGCTTTTGTCGCGGCCTTTAGCGCCATCGGCCGCAACAAGCTGCGCTCGGCCCTGACCATGCTCGGCATTTTCATCGGCGTCTGCGCCCTGATCATCATGCTGGCGGTGGGCGAGGGCGCCAGGGCGGCGGTGCAGGCGCAATTGAAAAGCCTGGGCACCGATCTGCTGATTGTGCTGCCGGGCTCGTCGCGCGGCGGCGGCGTGCGCGGCGGCTCCGGCAGCGCCTCATCGTTGAAGGTGGCGGACGGCGCCGCCATCCTGGAAGAAGATCCGGCAGTGGCGGTGATCAGCTACGTCAACCGGCAATCGGCGCAGCTGGAGAATGGCGATGAAAACTGGTCGACCAGCGTCCAGGGCGTGACGCCCAGCTACCTGACTATCCGCAACTGGGGCTTGTCGGCGGGACGCCTGATCAGCGAAATCGATGAACGCGAAGGGCGCACCGTGTGCATCCTGGGCCAGACCGTGGTCGACAACCTGTTTGGCGAAGGACAGGATCCGATAGGCGCCACTGTGATCGTCAAGAATGTGCCGATGGAAGTGATCGGCGTGCTGGCGGTCAAGGGCCATTCCGCCTCCGGCCAGGACCAGGACGACGTCGCGCTGATCCCGTTCCGCACTTCTCAGGTCCGGGTGCTGGGCGTGGCGCAGCCATCCACCGCCATGACCCAGGGCGGCACCGTGTATCCGGCGCCGCCGAACCCGTTCAACATCCAGGCCAAATTGCAAGGTTTCGTGCAAACCATGTATATCCAGGCGCGCAGCGCCGCCGAGGTCAAGACCGCCTTGCAGCAGGTGACGCAGACACTGGAGCGGCGCCATCGCATCAAGCCCGAGCAGAGCGACGATTTCAGTGTGCGCGACTTGACCGAGATTGCCGAAGTGGCCGATGAAAACAGCCGCGTGATGGAATTGCTGCTGGCGGCGATCGCCTCGATCTCCTTGCTGGTGGGCGGCATCGGCATCATGAACATCCTGCTGGTGTCGGTCACCGAACGCACCCGCGAAATCGGCATCCGCATGGCGATCGGCGCGCGCCGCTTCCATGTGCTGCTGCAGTTCCTGATCGAGGCTACCTTGCTGAGCCTGATCGGCGGCGGCGCAGGCGTGCTGGCCGGCATCGTGGCCTCCAAGGTTATCGCCCATGTGGCCGGCTGGCCGACCTTGCTGCATACCACCGTCATCATCGGCGCTTTCTGCTTTTCGGCCGGCATCGGCATGTTCTTTGGCTTCTACCCGGCGCGCAAGGCCTCGCTGCTCAATCCTATCGACGCATTACGCTATGAATAAGCTGGTTCTCACGATTACCGCGGCCGGACTGTTGGCGGGCTGCACCGCCGGGCCTGATTTTGTACGCCCGGCGGCGCCCGCCTTCAGTAATTACGATCGCGACGATAGCGAGCCGGCGCCGGCAGCCGGCAGCGGTGGCACTTCGCTGGCCGTGATCGGCGCCGGCCAGAGCCTGCCGGCGCAATGGTGGGAGCTGCTGCAGGCGCCGGCGCTGCCGGCCGTGCTCGACCAGGTAGTCGCCGCCAACCAGACCCTGGCGGCCGCGCGCGCTACCTTGGCGCAAGCGCAGGAGGGCATCGTGCAAGCCCGCTCCACCTGGTTCCCGGTGCTGAGCGTCGGCGCTTCCGCCGGCCGCAGCATCTCCGGCAATGGCGGCAACCAGTATAGCTACCGGCCTGCCAGCAACGCTACCAATCAGTTTTCGCTGGGGCCGCAGATCAGCTACACCTTCGATATCGCCGGGCAAACCGCCCGTACCGTCGAGCAAGCCAAGGCCAATGCCGAAAACCAGCATTACCAGCTAGCTGCAGCTTACCTGACGCTGACCAGTTCCGCCGTGACGCAAGCGATCACCCTGGCGACCTCGCAAAAACTGCTGGCGACCACCGAAAACCTGATCAAGAACGATGAAAAGAACCTGGAACTGGTGCAAAAATCGTTCCGCATCGGCACGGCGGCCCAGACCGACGTGCTGACCGCGCAATCACAGCTGGAGAACGACCGCACCCAGCTGCCGGCCCTGCGCCAGCAGATCAGCGTGGCGCGGCATGCGCTGGCGGTGCTGGTCGGCCAGGCGCCGTCGCAGTGGCGCACGCCGGATTTCGACTTCGACAGCTTCAAGATGCCGGCCACGCTGCCGGTCAGCCTGCCGTCGGAGCTGGTGCACCAGCGGCCCGACATCCTGTCGGCGGAAGCGCTGCTGCATGCCGATAGCGCCGCCATCGGTATCGCTGCCGCCCAGCTGTATCCGAGCCTGACGCTGTCGCTGTCGGACAGCTATCAGTCGACCTTGGTCAATACCTTGTTCAACACAGCGAACCGCTTGCTGAGTGCTTCCACCAGCGGCAACTGGACCTTGTTCCAGGGCGGTGCGCTGGCGTCGCAAAAGCGGGCGGCGGTAGATGCCTACGATGCCCAGCTGGCGACCTACAAGCAAACCGTGCTGACCGCATTCGGCCAAGTTGCGGACGCCTTGCGCGCCATCGACAACGACACCGAATCGCTGCGCCTGGCGCAGAACGCCATGGCCATTTCCAGCACATCGCTGCGTTTGCAGCGCGCCAGCTACAGCGCCGGCAAGTCGAACGTGCTGTTGCTGCTCAGCGCCGAAAATGCCTACGCCCAGGCCAGCATGAACCTGGTGCGGGTGCAGGGACAAAGATTGCAGAATTGCGTGCTGCTGTTTGCCGCGCTGGGCGGTGGCTGGGAGTCCAGCAAAGAGATAGGCCGGCAGCCGCCGGCAACTGCACAATGACAATGCACCACCTGGATATTACGCTGTCGATATCTTGCGGAAGCTGACGCCTAAGTTATTACTTAAATTTGATTTACTCTCTCTGCGGAACAGCTTGGCGCTGCGGCAAGGAATCCAAGGACCTTGCCGGATTGCGGCAGGTTTTCGCGCATGCCATCGATGTAGGATTTTTGTAAAATATTGTCGCATAACAACATAATGATAATTGTGACAATGGAAATCTGCTAATATCCAAGCTCAAATCGTACCCTCGAGGAGTTTGGTCGTGTCTTCTTTGCTCACCAATATTGCCAACCCGCTACTGCAATTCAGCCAGGAGCGCCGCATCCTCCGAGTGAAATTTTCCCCCAATGCCGGCTTCTCCGCCGACGCGTTCCTGCCGCATCAACTCAACGGTTCCGAGGGTATATGCGAGGCGATGAACTATCGTTTGCGCTGTCTGACCACCAATATCGGCGTCCCGTTGAAATCGCTGATTGGCGTGCCGCTTGCCATGTCGATAGAAAACGACCAGGGTGGCCAGCGTGACATTTGCGGGATTATCACCGGCGCCTCGGAATTGGCCGCCGATGGCGGCTTTACGCTGTTGGAGCTGCATATAGAAGACGCCCTGTCGATCCTGCGCCACCGCAGCACCTGGCGGGTCTTTCTCAACCAGTCCATCCGCGACGTCACCGAGACGATACTGACGGAGCATCTCCATCGCAATAGCGTGCTGGCGCGCTCGTTCCAGTTCAGTACCGATGGCCTGAAAGAAACGTATGCCGCGCGCGAATTCAGGATGCAGGCGGGGGAAAGCGATTTCGGCTTCCTGACCCGCATATGGCGCCGCGAGGGCATCTGCTGGTATTTCAGCCACGCTATCGATGGCGACGCGCCGGTGCATACGCTGCACTTAGCCGATACGCCCAATAACTGGGAAGACAATTCCGCCGGCAGCATTCGTTTTCACCGCGCCGATGCGACCGAAAAAACGGACACCATTACCGCCTTCGAGGCGCACCGGCAGTTTGTCCTTGGCGAGTACCAGGCCGCCAGTTACGACTACAAGGCAACCCGCAACAGCAGCGCTACCGAAACCTCGGCAATTAATCAGGGCAAGGCCGGCAATGCAATGGCCGCCGGCCTCACCAATTATCACTATGCTTCACCGCATGCGGCAGATAGTCAGGAAGAGCTTGAGCGTGTCACACGCAAGCAGATGCAGGCCCACGAGTACCGTGGCAAGCATTTCTGCGGTGAAGGCGTTAATCGTGCTCTCAGCGGCAGTATTGCCACGGTGTTTTCGCTGACCGGTCATCCCGAGATTGATACCCATCCCCAGGATGAGCGGCGCTTCGTGCTGACGCGCATCGAGCTGTCCGCTCGCAACAACCTGCTGCTGGACTCGACGGTGCGCAATGCGCTGCATCTGGACGTGGAAGGCCCGATTTACAGCAACCGCTTTGAATGCGTCCGCGCCAATGTTCCTATCGTCGCGACCTACGATCCCGCTTGCGTGCCGAATGTCGGACCGATCAGCGTGCGCGTCACTGGCAGCGGAGATAAAGAAATTGATGTGGACGACCAGGGACGCATAGCCGTAAGGTTTTTGTTTACCCTGCCGGAAGAACACGCCAAGACCGGCGCCTCGGATACGGCCAGCGATTCAGCACGCCTAAGGGTCGCTTCGCCTTGGGCCGACGCTGGTTTCGGCGCCACCTTCTGGCCGCGCGTGGGCAGTGAGGGAATTGTTTTCTTCCTGCAAAATGATCCGGATAAACCTGTGTTCATGGCGAATATCAATAACGCCAGCAGGACGCCCACCCGATTTTCCGGCAAGGGATCATTGCCGGGTAACTCAGCCTTGTACGGCATCCGATCAAAGGAAGTCAAAGGCGCGGGGTTCGGGGAACTCCTGTTCGACGATAGTACCGGACAAACCAAAACAAAATTGTCGTCTGAGCTAGGCGCGACCCAGCTGAACCAGGGCTGGATCGGTCATCCCCGTACTGACGGCAGCTCCGACAAGCGGGGGGAAGGATTTGAAGCACGCACAGATTTGGCGGGCGCCATCAGAGCCGCCCAGGGACTGCTGATTACCGCTGACCCCCGGCCTAATGCCGGCGGCCAGGTGCTGGACCGCCAGGAGCTCATTGGCCAGCTGGAAACCGCGCTGGCAATCGCCAAGCAGTTGGCAGAACTTGCCAACACCCATGAAGCAGGCACGACCGATACCGCGCCGGCGCAAAAATTGGCCGACCAGATCAAAAGCTGGGATGCCGACAAAGCGGGCGGTGCTGCCGCCATCGCCGTGACGGCGCCGGCCGGCGTTGCCGTGTCCAGTCCCAATTCGGTCGTGACGGCCGCCGGCACCAACCTGGACATGATCGCAGTCCAGGACGCTAACCTGACCACCGGTCGTAAGGTGCAGGTCCGCGCCGGACAAGGTTTGTCGATGTTCGTGCCGCAGCAAGATGCGCAATTAATTGCCGCGACCGGTAAGATCCAGGCCCAGGCACAGGCAAACGAAATGGAGCTGGGCGCGGCCAAGCGCATGCATGTCTATTCGCTTGAGTCGCTGTTGCTGGAGGCGCCACAGATTGTGCTGCGCACCGATGGCGCGGAAATCGTCATCGGCAACGGCAAGATCACGATGTCGTCGTCCGCGCCGGTTGACGTCAAAGCGCCGTCGTTCAACTTTGGCGGCAGCGGCGGCGGCAATACTGATCTGCCCAATATGCCGCATTCGACGCTGGCTACCGACGAGCGGATTGCGTTTGCCGGGCGCAGCGGAAAAGGAACGGAAAACTTGCCATATGAAGTTCGTGATACAGCTGGCTCGGTGTTGGATCAAGGAAAATCGACCGCGAATGGCGCAACGCAAAATACCGTCACCGATAGCGTTATCAAAGCGTTGACCGTGCATTTGAAACCTTGAAGGCTTGAAAAACATGAGTGAACCTGTTCTCCCGGAAGCGACACGTCGATTGACACTTCAGTTTGATCAAAATGGTGAGCCTACCTATGCCACGGTCTGTAGTCCTAAAAGCTTTAAGAGTAGATCCCTGGCTGTTGTACCGCCACGCCATGTAATTCCAGTGATTTTTGTACCCGGGGTCATGGGAACAAATCTATGCGGGAACGAAAATGCGAAAACACCAAATGCTCCCGCGTGGCGTCCTCCTAATGGAACACTAGCCGGTCTTGGTGAGGTGCGTCGGCGCATCCGGCAACAGCCCAAAGACCGGCAAATGCAAATGATCCCTGAGACAACGAAAGTTGACGCAAGCGGGAAAATATCAATCCCAAAAGGTATTGATACACTCACCGAAGAAGAAGCCAGGCGTCGAGGTTGGGGAGAGATACATTGGGATAGCTACGGCAAAATATTGACCGAACTGGAGCGCTCGCTTAACGACCTCTATATCAATCCTGGCGTGGAAAATCCGACACCAATGAAAGTGTGGGATTTAGCCAAAACTCTCAAGAAGGGCAAGTCCGGTAAAGAGGAAGACATTCTCAAGGTCTGGAACCCAATTAAAGGAGATGCGTCTCCTCTCACCGATGATGAGTTCACGCGCATGAACGATTATTACTATCCGGTGTGGGCTTGTGGCTACAACTGGCTGGAAAGTAACGAAAAATCTGCACAGCTCCTGGTGAAGCGAATCAAGGAGGCTCTCGATTGGTATAGCAGTACGAAATATTTCATCCCGGAAGGCAAGGTCATCGTGCTCACCCATTCGATGGGTGGGATGGTAACCCGTAGAGCCTCCCAATTGATAGAAGGTCAGATTCTTGGTGTCGTGAACAGTGTGCAACCCGTGGGAGGCGCGCCCGTCGTTTATCGCAGATTTCGCGCTGGTACTGAGGTCGGTGGCATGTTTGATATTGAAGGTGCCGCGTTGTCAACGATTATCGGCTGGGATGCTGCAGACATTACCTGCGTCATGGCTAACTCTTCCGGACCGATGGAACTATTGCCAACAAAACATTATCCGTCGAAATGGCTTCGCATGGAGAGACAAGGGGACAGCACGGGTGAATCGCCACAAACACCTGACCCTAGTGACGTATTTGCTAAATCGATGCAGAAGGACCGTCATCCGCTTTTCTCTCTCCCGATATCCAATCCATATAGTGAAATTTATGCTAGGACGGCACAAGAAGTGTGGTGGGGTATGATCGATGAGACTTTGATTGATCCAGCTGACGTCGCAAAAGACCGAAAAATAACGCCGATCAAAATGCATCGCACGGCACTGAAGGACGCAGAAAATTTTCATGACACCGTTGAACTGCATTGCCATCCCAATACGTACGCGCATTACGGCGCGGATGCCAAGCAAGACTCGTTTGGCAGCGTGCATTGGGTCACTTCAGCTGATATACCGAGCGATGTCAGGGAAGGATTGACAGGCTTGACCTCGAGAGAGTGGAACAAAACTGGAAAAGCGGCAGTAGGTAGTGAGAACGACGGCATCACCTTTAAACTAGAAAATAAAGTGAAGCCGCAAAATGACGACGATCCAAATGCCGGCGACGCAACGGTTCCGTATCTTTCAGCGGCTTTGGTCGGCGAAGAGGCGACGCACGTTTTCAAAATGAAGGGTTTCGACCATGCTGCCAGCTACAAAAGTGACGATGTAATTGAAAATGTGCTGTATTGCCTTGGTAAAATCATTCAAGGTGCAATCCCAGCCAAAGATTTGCCACAGAATAAAGGAGAAACATGTCCAGCTCCCGCCGCGGCTCCTGCCAGCGACTCGCCAGAATCGGATTCACAATCCTCGCCGGCTTCGGCCTCGTGACCGCTTACGCCAAGGACCCCATGATGAGTGAGACAAAAACCTACTGTGTAGGCCGTTTCTTGGTTGATGTGCCGAAAGACGCCGAAATCAACGGTCAAAGTAACGAATTTATATACGGACGAATTGAATCTGAGAAGACTCAGATCGATCCAAAAGCTTTTGCGGCCCAAATGGAAAAGCGTGAGGCAACGCTCAAGGCCGTTAATCCAGATAAAAGCAGGTCGTTGAAAGAAGCATATTCTGTAGGCTTGAGCGGGAAAGTACTGGTGACCTTTGAAAATGTTTATGGTGACAAAGACTATGGTTTTGAGGCGTACAAGTTAGACCATGATCGCCTGTTTTCTCTGAAGCAGAAAAATTTCGACGAGACCGTGTTCCGCAACGAAGTCTCCAACCGCCTTAAAAACGATTTACTTCCTCGCCTACGGAATCGTCAACCAGACGAAATCCCGTCAGAGCCTGGATTTTGTATAAAAGATGGGTTCATTGCCGATAATGCTGCTCAGACCCAATATGAGAATGCGAGCATTAGTTTTCACTTCCCGCGCTGGCCGGATTTGGTCATTACCGTCAGTACGGTAACCGTAAGCAAAGCTGGTGAGAAAACGTTGCTGCAGCGAGTCGATGGTCATCCACTGCCTGCAGTGTACGCATCTGTTGCAGGGCAGTTGAAAACACTGCGACGAGGAACGCATGATGTAGGTGACCGTAAAGGCGAAGAAATTCTGGAGCTATTGCCGACGGACGAAGGAATTAAGCAGCATTCGTTTAGATGGGAAGCAAGCGGGACAAAAGACAAAGTCTTGTTGCCTGATATCGTACTTGAATACGAAAGTGGCACCCCACTAAACGGACACCCTCGGCGTCCCACCTTGAGCGATGACGAAGCTACCAAATTATTCGACAGCGTCGTCAATTCGATACGACTGCGTCCAACCGGCCCAGCCAAAGTCAGTAGCGCAGACCCTACACCGTCGTCGCCGCAAGCGCCGCTGGGTGAGGTTGTCGCTACCGGCGCGGTCTGCCCGCAGACCGGATGGTGGCAATGCATCGAAACCGGGAATATTGACGGCGGCCGGCGACGTTTCTTCAAGTCCGGTGAAGCGATGCCAGCTGCGGTGCTTCTTGGCGATGCCAATATGTGGCAAACATTGCGCGGTCAGCGGCCTAGTCATTCACTAAACACTGTGTGGTCCCTGGTCGCCTATGAGCAAATAGCGGCAGCACCTATTCCCGCTACTATTAAAACTGATGCCGACGACACACCTGGGACCTCGCTCCCTGGCGAATCGACGCCCGGCTAACTAGCACAGATGGAGCCCACATGCCAAACGTAATCAGGCTCGGTGATGCAACGGACCATGGCGGCAAGGTCGTCTCGGCCAGTGCGCCGTTTATCGTCGAAGGGATAGCGGTGGCCCGCGTTGGCGATACCTGCATGTGTCCTATCCAGGGGCATACCGTTTGCGTCATTGTCGAGGGCGATCCGAATTTTATTGTCGGCGGACTGGCGGTGGCGTTCGACGGACATAAAACAAGCTGCGGCGCGAGCCTGATTTCCAGCTTGTCGAATTTTGGTAAATTTTAGCCTCGTCGACGACCGAGCGCGACTACTTAAGACTGGCAAGCAAAAGGATCAGTTCAAGCACTCGGAGGTATTGACTCCAACTCCTGATATAAAACTATTTTTAGTCGCACAGAAATCAAATATGCACCTTCGTGCTATACCCGTTGAAACATCTACCTTGAGCACGAATGACGTCGACCGGATGTTCGTGCTTTACGACGCCGCATATTACGATGCCCGTCGTGATCTTTTCGATCAGGATCTCGCCGACAAGACACACTGCATCATTCTCTACGACGGTGATGGCGTCATTCAGGGATTTTCGACTCTCAAGCTCTACGTCACGTCTTGGCACAATGAACCACTGCGCGTGATTTTTTCGGGCGACACGATTGTCGATCGCGCACACTGGGGTAGTCAACAGCTAGCATTTTCCTGGATTCGTCTTTCGGGCGAGATATATCGGCAAGCACCTGACCTGCCGCTATACTGGTTCTTGATATGCAAGGGACACCGCACTTATCGCTACCTGCGCGCATTCGCGCATGACTTTTCCCCACGCTACGACACCACCACGACGCCACTCATGCAGGCCCTGATGGAACATCTAGCGACCCAGCGTTTCGGTGAGATCTATGACACCCGTACTGGAATTCTATCGTTCGAGCAACCTCAAGGCCGGCTTACTTCGACACTGGCAGAAGTGTCTGATATGCACCGACGTCTGCCAGATGTTGCATATTTTCTGACCCGAAATCCGTACTATGCACGCGGTGACGAACTTGTCTGCTTGTGCGAGCTGTCTGTGGCCAACCTGCGGCCAATGGCACGCCGCTTGTTCCACAGTTCCTAAGTACAATGCAAATCCGACGAGCACTGTCTACAGACAATTCGCGCATTCTCGACTTTCAGGCTCAGCACGCGATGAAGGGGGCGCTGCCGCTGCGCTTCGATCGCACGCCAGACTATTTTGCGTTGCATCGCTGCCATGCCGCCGATCAACGGACCTGGCTCGCAGAGAACGAAGATGGTGACATCAAGGGCATTGCTAGCCTGATAGTGCGCGATGGATATTTGATGAACCGGATTCAACAGGTCGCCTATCTTGGCGATCTGCGTCTTACGCCGGACCGCTACCTGTCACGTGTCTGGATGGACGAAGGGCGCAATCGGCTGGTCGACCTGGGGCGCGAAGCCGGGGTCGAGCACGCCTACTGCTGCATGATTCGCGACAACCGGCTCGCCGTCCAGTCGCTGCTCGGCGCGCGCAGGGCGGGATGTCTTGCGCTGTCGCATTGGCATGGTTATAGCAACGTGTCAGTGTATGGTAAGAGGGGATGGTGCGATGCGCCGTCGGCCACTAATACAGTTCGGATCGTGCAGGCGCAAGCGCATCATGCCGATGCGCTGCGCAATTTTCTGGATACTGAATCGGCTGGCCAGCCTTTCGGCTGTGTATTCTCCGAGGCAGAGTTTTCGCGCCGGCTGCAGACCTGGCCGGATTTTGGCATCGAAAATTTTTTACTGGCATTGGATGCTGGCGATAATCTGTGCGGCTGCGTTGCTCCATGGGACGCAGGACGTATCAAGCGGATCGTGCTGGAACGATTGCGACCATCCGTCCAGGCCTTGCGCCTGGCGTTCAACGCCATGGCACCGATGTTCGACCGCCCTCGGATCGCTGCACCGGGTGAAGCATTGCAGGATATTTATCTGACGCATCTACAGGTCAAGCAACGGGATCCAGCCGTGTTTGTCGCTCTGCTTGACGCCGCCTGGGCCGCTGTGCGCCACCGTTACGCATTGATGCAGCTATGCCTGTACGACAACGATCCGCTCTGGTCTGCCATGGCTCGCTATCGCCTGACGTGCTTGCAGATGGATCTATATACACTGTCAGTTACCGGCGCCGCGCCCGCGATTAACCGTCAAGCAGCCACGCGGATACCCGGCTTCGAGATATATCTGGTCTGACACCGTCAGGCCTAGATCAGTAATGGATGACCGATCACGAAGCCCGAATTGAGAAATCTGATGTATTCTGAACGCATCTCAAATGTTTTTTCTTCTCTATGCCAACCCTAAATGCACAAACCGGCAGCACGCAATCGCGCCGTTTCGATTTGTCCAATCTGCTTGTGTTGGCATTGCAAAGCGCTGTCTGGGCCGGAGTTCTGACGTGGCTGTCGAAGAGCGATGGGTTGTCGCTGAAATGGTTGATCCTGATTCCGTTCTGTCTCGTCATGCAAGGTGTATTTTCGATGATGCATGAAACCTTTCATGGCTCCGGACATCGGCGAGCGAGGTTGAACTATTTGATAATGTGGTGGGCTTCAACCATGTTCGGAAGCTCGGCCACTTTGATTCATATCAATCATCTCGGCCACCATGTACGCAATCGCGCGCGCGCCGAACGGGCCGACTTCGCAGGTCCCGGCGAGTCCTTGCTGCGTAAGCGGATTGAGTATTATGTAGCAATTCTCGGCGGTATCTGGCTCGGCAGCCTCGTCGGAAGCATTGTGTTAGCGTTGCTGCCGGCTGGCATTGCGATCAACTTGTCGAAGCGTGGCAGCGATAACACTTATGCCGTTGCGTTCAAGGATTTCTCGACGCAAGACTTCCATCGTATCCGCCTTGAAGTCTTGGCCAGCATCGCCATGTGGTTGCTGGCAGGCTGGATCCTCGACTGGAAGCTGCTGACCATATTCATCGCCTACATTGCCTTTGCGTTTTCCTGGTCGTCGTTGCAATGGGTGTATCACATGCGTACGCCGCTCGATCCGGTTGAAGGCACCTACAACATGCGCGCCCCGATTCTTGTGCGCTGGGCTTTCCTGAACTTCAACTACAACCTGACGCACCATCGACGACCAAGATTACGCTGGCAGCAGTTGCATGAGACGTCGAGCGCCATCGAAACGCGTCCGCTTTGGTTTGGCTTATTACAGGTCTTCCTGCCGCCACAACGTCTGCCGGACGACCTAACGCAACTCGACAAAACCTATTTCTGATGGATGTGGATCAAAATGGCATTCGTGCCGCATGGCGGGCATTTGCCGTAGCCGCCCAGCCGATGCTTGATACTTGGCAGGGTGCGCTCGAAGAGCCAGCAGTGGCCCAGCAGCGCCGGCTAATGAAATTGCTTGCTGATAATAGTGAGTCAGCTTTCGGACGTGCTCATGGTTTTGCCAGAATATCAGACCCCGTGCAATTTCGCGAGCGCGTGCCGATTCATACGTATGCCGACCTGTTGCCGTGGATCGAACGCGCCCAGCGCGAAACACAGCCAGTATTGACTGCCCAGTCCCCTCGATTTTTCGAGCGCACCAGTGGCAACAGTGCACAGCAGAAGCTGATTCCTTACACACAAACGTTTCTTGACGAAATCCAAGTCGCACTAACGATCTGGCTTGCCGACTTGTACCGGTGCTTGCCTGCGATTGCTGCCGGGCGCGCCTATTGGTCGATGTCACCCCCTATGCAACCAAGTGTCAATGCACTCAACGGCATTCCGATCGGCTCGGAGAGTGACCTCGACTACCTCGGCGGCAGCTTGCTTGCCGGATTGGCGGCGACGCTAATCATTCCGCCCTTCGCGCAGGAAGCATCTGCATGGCGTGCGCAGACGCTGCTGGCTCTGGTTGCGGCGGAGGATTTGAGCCTCATCAGTGTCTGGAGCCCGACTTTCCTGACAAGTTTATTGCGCCCATTGTTCGATGTTGGCGATCCCGCTCATGTTGGGATACTGGCGTTACTCGATGCTGCGCTGCCGCCATCGCGCAAGAGCGCGTTACGGCAGACGCTGACAACGGGCATGTGCGACGCGCTATGGCCACGGCTTGCTGCGGTGAGCTGCTGGATGGATGGACCAAGTCGGAATTTTGCGACCCAGCTACAGGCCCGATTCCCGCATGCACTCTGGTTGCCGAAGGGGCTGTTTGCAACGGAGGGGGTAGTCAGTCTGCCATACGGCACAGGCGCTGGCTGTCCGCTCGCCATCGAAAGCCACTTCCTGGAATTCCTGTTCGACGACGGCAGTGTGCACGACGCTGCCTCCCTGAGACCAGGCGACAGCGCCCAAATCATCCTGACGACGGGCGGTGGACTGTACCGCTATGCGCTTGGAGACCGCGTGCGTGTTGCCGCGATGTCGAACTGTACGCCTCGTATCGAATTCGTCGGACGGAGCGGCGTGACCAGCGATTTGGTCGGTGAAAAGCTAGACGAAGACAGCGTGGCCAGCATACTTTCCTCCATCCTTGCCAGCAGCGACAGTGCGTGCCTGGTACCATGTGTGACGGCCGTGAGACCACACTATGTACTGCTGGTGGCGAGCGGTGAGCATTGCAATTCGGAAGAATTGCGCTGCGCCGTTGAGCGTGCTCTGGAAGGCTCCTTCCATTATGCGCACGCGCGCCGGCTTGAGCAACTGGGGCCGCTCCGCATTCGCGTGCTGACGGGATCTTCAGCTAAGCTTGCTGACGCGCTTCAACAGGCAGCGGAACAAAGCGGCATCCGCGCGGGGGATGTGAAGCCTCGTGTGCTCATCAATCGGCTGACCACCGCGAATGCACTACTCGCTCTTACGGATACTTGATTCATGTCGATCCCAGATTTGCAACCGGACTGCGCCAGCGCTTGCCACGCTGTTGCCGGCGATGATGAAACACCCGTTGATGGCCTGCTTGAACAATGGTTCGTCGCCTGCACTGAAGGGGAACTGGGGCGAGACAAGCCGCTCGGGGTGAAGATACTCGGCCTCGGTATTGTGTTGTTTCGCCTGCGTAGCGGCATGGCCGTGGCGCTCGTTGACCAATGCGTGCACCGTGGCACACGATTGTCTGTTGGCAAGATCGCCGACGATTGTCTGGTTTGTCCGTATCACGGCTGGCGTTACGATGCTCAGGGCCAGGTGGTGCATATTCCCACCATTGACGGCTGCCAGCCTGGGGCCGCGTCGAGCGGTCATCAATTCCGTCAACGTCAGTTGCAACTGCGTCAACAAGATGGGTTGATCTGGGTCTACCGCGGCAACGGCGTCGCCTCTCGGCCGCCCTTCCGCATGCCGTTCTATGCGGAAAAGCCGTGGCAGTCTTATTTCATGGTGAACACCTTCGACGGCGATATCAGTATGTTGGCGCAAAATTTCATGGATGTGCCACATACCGTGTTCGTGCACGATGGCATCTTCCGCTCGAGTCGCGGTAGCGCTATGGAAGCGATAGTGGCGCTGAAAGCGGAAAGTGTCGAGGTCACCTATCACGACAGTCAGGACAAGATTGGCATGCTGGACTGGCTCACCAATCCGAAGCGCGAGTCGCTGGTCCATACCGACTGTTTTTTCGCGCCCAATGTTACGCGTTGCGACTACTCGTGGGGCGATCTGTCGAGTTTCCTTATCGTTAGCCAGATCACACCTATAGATGCGCGGCGCTCGCGCGTCTATACCTACATTGCCTATCGCTTCCCGCTGCCAGGCTGGGTGCTGTGGGCGCTAAAGCCATTGCTCCATCTCTACACGCACATTGTGATTCAGCAGGACGTGCGGATCATGCGGGCGCACCAGCAGGGTCTGGATAACGCGGCTGGGTTCGAGCCACACAACGTCCGCGCCGATATCGTTCACGTGGGCATCGAACGCCTGCTGGCTGCAGTCAGGCGCGGCGAGACAGTGCCGGAGGCGCGGCAGGGCGTGAAGCCGATGCGCTTTGAGCTTTAGGTTACTCAAAGCCGACACTGGAAAATCCGCCTGGGAGCGAATATCAGGTTTTCGGCGAAGAGATTTCAAGACGGCTAAGTATGTGCCGATGCACCGCAGGCAGATGCTCAAGCGCAAGCGCCGGGTATACGTGATGAACCTGGTGAAAGCCTATGTTGCGCGGGAATAGCACGAGCTTGCCCAACCAGCCGTAGTGGCAAGTGTGGGTCATTGCCCACACGGCCTGTTGTGAACGCTCTCCGTTTTCAACGTGATCATGTTCGATAAGTACGCGATTTGCATTCATGATGCCGGCAAGAATCCACGGCAGCCCGTAATATGTGAAGAAAGGCAATTGCCAATGGACAATCGCCGTGATAACGAGCAGATAGGCGATGCAATGGGACAGATCTGCGCGCGCGCATGCGATGACCTCAGGATGTTGGCGCAGATCGCGTTTTGAGCGTTCCTGCAGGAAGCCTCGTGCATACCACGGCCGAAACGCCGGCCAGACCAGTGCAAGCGGTGCCATCAGGGTGCGCAACGGCCACCAGACGGGCAGCAACGCACCACGCAGCATCATGACGCGCTTGATCCAGCCGCCACGTGCTGCATGGTGGTGAAGGTAGGGATCTTCAGGTGTGCAGACCGCGCGATGGTGGCGCAGATGATGGTAGCGCATGGCGCTGATCGTGGAGCCGATCGGCCAGCCAGCGAGTGCCTCGATAATGATGAACGCGATCGTCCTGCGACGTGGCGGAAGGTGGCAGGCATCGTGCAGGATCACGCCTAGCGCCTGTAGGCGTCCCGCGATGAGCAGTAATCCCAGGACATAGATAATCGGGTGCTGGACCAGCACCATTGTCGTCCAGCATAGGGCAATAACTAACCAGTCGGTGCAGGCATAGCGGACCAGCCGCCATGGTCTGGCGGCTGCGGAAAACGGCAGAATTTGATGCAGTTCGGCGGGTGATGGAAAGACAGGCATAGTGGGTTCAATCTGATATAAGCAGACGCAGCCGCGCCGTGCAGGCTTATGTTAGCTGGAATTGAGTAGTTATGGTTGATGCCATTTATTGTTATCCATTCCTGAAGTGCGCCAAAGAATTTTGCGATGCACTTCTCGAACCTATCGATATATCACTCCGGCCGAAGCCGAGGCGATTCATTTATCACCGACAGTCAGGGCTTGTCGATTGGATTGCAGGAGTCGTGAAATCCACTTGGCTGGCGCGGCCTCCGGCCGATGCCAGCTAGTCCCCTGGAGCCTTGAAAGCGGATGTATATAATATGGCGTCCAAAGAACCTGCAGAGCTCAATATGACCACCCGAACCGCCAGTTGCTCATGCGGCCAGCTCACGGCTATCACGTCGGTCGACCCTGTTCGCGTCTCCGTTTGCCACTGCCTGGCCTGCCAGCGCAGAACCGGCAGCGTGTTTGCCGCGCAGGCTCGCTTTGCCGCAAGCGCGGTGGCCATTGCCGGGGGTCTAGCACCTACGTGCGGGTCGGTGACGGCGGAAGCAGGGCTACATTCCATTTCTGCCCCACCTGCGGCGCCACGGTGTACTACCTGTGCGAGGGACGCGAAGACAGCGTCTTCATTCCGGTCGGGGCGTTCGCAGATCAGGCCTTTCCCGCGCCCACCTTCTCGGTGTACGAAGAACGCATGCACAGCTGGGTTGAAATGCCTGCAGACATCGAGCACATGGCTTAGTCCGGTTGCGCCGCAGGCAACTGGGCCACGGCGCGTTCATACTCCGGCGGCGCCCACAGATGCTTGAGGCGCTGCGCCAGGCTGCCCGGCTGGGCGACGTCGCGCCACATGGCGATGAATTCGTGGAAATTGAGCGTCAACGCATTGTGGCTGTGAATCTGGCGCTTGATGCCGTAGTCCACGGCTTCCTGCTCTTCCACATAGGTGCCGAACAGGCGGTCGAACACGATCAGCACGCCGCCATAGTTCTTGTCGATATAGCAGTCGTTGCGGCCGTGATGGGCGCGGTGGTTGCTGGGGGTGTCGAACCAGTATTCCAGCACGGGATGCAGCTTGCCGACGCTTTCGGTATGGATGAAGAACTGGTACACCAGGTCGCAGGCGTACAAGATGAACACCACCGCCGGGTGCACGCCCAGCAGCACCAGCGGCATGAAAAATAGCCACCAGCCGGTGATCGGATACAGCATCGACTGCCGCATCGCCGTTGTCATGTTCATGTGTTCGCCGCTGTGATGCACCACGTGCGCGGTCCAAAACCAGCGCACACGATGGCTGCAGCGGTGGAACCAGTAGTAGCAGAATTCGACGCAGAGGAAGATCGGCAGCAGGGTCCAGCCGTTGATCGGGATGGTAAAGAAGCGGTGGTGCCAGAACCAGAATATGGCGGCGCCGACGAAGATCACGTGCACCGCCAGTTCAAACAGCTGGTAGCTGCTGCCGAGGGTGAGGTTGGTGAGGATGTCTTTCCAATAAAACTGCTGGCGGGCGCCGCGCTTGCGCATGACCTGCCATTCGATGGCGAAGCCGAGCAGGAACAAGGGGGTCATGCCGATCAGCACCACCTGTTTCCACTCTATGTGGGAGCCGAAAGTGCTCTCCATCCAGGCAATCAGATCCATCATGATGTACCGCTCCATGCGCTTTGTCGATACGCTCGATTCTAACGCCGGGCCTTGCTTAAAGGCTTGACCGCGGCAGACAAATATTTGACAATTCTCGCCATGCACCAAATCATCGCAGAGCAGCAGCCCCGCGGCGTGGTCCCCAGCACCTATGTGCGGCTGCTATATGAGTATCTGGAACAGCGGGGCGTGGCTGCGGCCGCCTTGCTGGGCGTGCCTGCGCCGGAAGCGGCCGACCGCGGCTCGCTGCGCTATCCGGTGCTGGCCTGGCGCGGCTTGCTGCAACGCGCTGCCGACCACCTGCATGATCCCTTGCTCGGCCTGCATCTGGGGCGGACCATCACGGCCGCCCATTTCGGCGTGATGGGCTATGTGCTGCTGGCCTGCCCGAATCTGGGGGCGGCGCTGGCGCGCACCATGCAATACCAACGCCTGTTGTACGACGTCAATCCGATGCGCAGCACGCTGGAGGGCAGCGACCTGCTGCTGGAATGGGGAGTCGAGCAGGGCCGTCCTGGAGCGCTGGTCGATGAATGCGCCATCACCGCGTTGCTGCAGCTGGCGCACAATGCCACCGGGCAGCGCATCGCGGCGACCGAAATCCGTTTCGTGAATCCGGCGCCGGCCGACGTCCGGCCCTATCGCGACTGGTTCGGCTGCCCGGTGCTGTTCGATCAGCCGTTGACTTCGATCCGCTTTCCGCAAGCGCTGCTGGGCTTGCCCCTGCGGCAGCCGGACACGGTCCTGTTGAATGTCCTGGAAAGACAGGCCGACGCTTTGCTGGCGCAATTGCCGCCCAGCGACGACTTTGAACAGGCAGTGCGGCGCTGCATCGCCCGCCTGGTGCGCGAAGGCCAGCCGGAGCTGGAGCTGGTCGCCAACGAGCTGCATGTTTCGGCACGCACCTTGCACCGCCGGCTGGCCGCCAGCGGCGTCAACTTCAGAGAACTGCGCGAAAGCATCCGCCTGCGCCTGGCCGAGGATTATCTGGCCGATCCGCGCCTGCAACTGGCCGAAATCGCCCAGCTGCTGGGCTATTCCGAACAGAGCGCATTCACCC
Source organism: Collimonas pratensis (assembly GCF_001584185.1). Classification (GTDB taxonomy): domain Bacteria; phylum Pseudomonadota; class Gammaproteobacteria; order Burkholderiales; family Burkholderiaceae_D; genus Collimonas; species Collimonas pratensis. Next base: position 2,692,121 of record NZ_CP013234.1, read on the forward strand.
GCGCCTTCCGGCGCTGGAGCGGGCAGGCGCCGTACGCTTTCCGGCTGCAACTGCTCAGTTCTGCTGCCCGCTGAGATCGATCTCCAGATCCTGAAAATAGCGCCACGGACGCAATATGGCTGTTAGCTGTCGCCTCGTCACAAGTTTTCCCCGGACTCGAATGCTAGCTTGACATGCACGCTGCAGCTGCACACCGCAGCGTCATGAGGGCGTCATATAAACGCTATAGCCTGTCGTTCGCATTCTGCAATGAGCAACCATTTCCGGAGATAAGCACATGACACAAAAGAGCAGGCGTGATTTTCTGGCCTTGACGGCAAAAACGGCGGCAGCAGCAGCGGCCGCGGGCGTCTTCCCCGACACCATCCGGCAAGCGCTGGCGGTGCCCGCCAACTGCAAGACCGGCACCATTGCCGACGTCGAGCATGTCGTCATTTTCATGCAGGAAAACCGCTCTTTTGATCATTATTTCGGCAAGCTGGCCGGCGTGCGCGGCTTCGGCGATCCGCGCGCCATCTCGCTGCCCAGCGGGCAGTCGGTGTGGTTCCAGCCGAACGGCGGCTCCTATGTGCTGCCTTACCATTTCGATGCCAAGGGCACCAATGCCACCCATGTCGGCCTGAACCACAGCTGGAAAGGTACCGAGGATGCATGGAAGAACTGGGATGCCTGGGTGCCGAAGAAAACGGCTTACACCATGGGCTATTTCGACCGCGGCGACCTGCCGTTCTATTACGCCGTAGCGGACGCGTTCACCATCTGCGACGCCTACCATTGCTCGATTTTCGGACCGACCGATCCGAACCGCTTCTATGCCTTGTCCGGCACTGCCGGCGACAACATCACCGGCCTCAATGAGGGCAACCTGTATAACGCCAATCCCATCTATAACGGCGACCTCAACAATGACGACATCAGCGCCGCCACCATTGCCGCCGCGCCGAACTGGAAGACTTACGCGGAAGTATTGCAAGCCAATGGCGTCAGCTGGAAGGCCTACCAGGAGTTCGACAACTACGGCGACAATTACCTGGCCTATTTCAGGAATTTCCGCGTCAACAGCGACGGCAGCCGTCTCAGCACCAGCTCGCCTTTGTATATCAACGGCAGGGCGCTGGCGGACGGCTCCAACCAGGGCAATACCGCCGGCACCAAGGGCGATCTGCTGATCAAGGCGTTCAAGCGCGATATCGACGGTGTCAACGGCAAGACCGCCTTGCCGCAGGTGTCCTGGATTTTCGCGCCTTACGAATATTGCGAACATCCTGAGGCTTCGCCCAACGCCGGCGAAGACATCGCCTCCAGGCTGCTGGGCGCGCTGGCCAGCAATCCGGAGGTCTGGTCGAAGACCGTGTTCCTCATCAATTACGATGAGAACGATGGTTTCTTCGACCACATGCAGCCCAACGTGCCGCCGATGAGCGCCGACAAGGGCTTGACCACGCTGGCTGATCCGACCATCGGCGAAGTTTACCAGCAGGTGCCGAAGGGGCTAGGACCACGCGTGCCGATGCTGGTGATTTCGCCGTGGAGCCGCGGCGGCAAAGTCTGCTCGCAGCTGTTCGATCACACTTCGGTGCTGCGCTTCCTGGAAGAATGGCTGTCGACAGGCAAAGGCCTGGATCGCGACAAGGTCACCTGCAAGAACATCTCGCCATGGCGCCGCGCGGTTTGCGGCGACCTGACCTCGGCTTTCGATTTCAAGAATCCGAACAAGGCCTGGCCGCAGATCACTCCGGCGCCGCCTTATCAGAATGTCGATTCGCCGGTCAGCGCGACGCCGCCGGCGCAGCAGACCTTTCCGCTGCAGGAATCGAACCAGAACCCGCGCCCGGCCTGCCATTTGCCGTATCAATTCCATGTCGACGTCCGCGCGGCGGCGCAGTCCGGCCATCGCGAGCTGAAGCTCAACCTGGGCAACACCGGTCGGGCTGGGGCAGCTTTCATCGCCTATTCGAATCTGCGCCAGGACGGGCCATGGCAGTACGCGGTGGAAGCAGGAAAAGCATTGCGCGACGTTGCGCTCGGCAACTGGAGCAGCGATCAGTACGAACTGCGCGTGCACGGTCCGAACGGCTTTTTCAGGGAATCCAAAGGCAGTTTTGCAGCTGCCGGCAGCGCCGCCGCGGCGCGCCCGGAAATCCTGGTGCGCGACGACTATGAGCGCCAGGCGATTGTCCTGATCCTGTCCAACGAGGCGGGCGCCAAAACCTGTACCTTTACGGTGAGCGCCAATGCCGGGCCATCGCGCGGTTTCGTGGCGCCGTACCGGGTCGAGGCCGGCAGGTCGCTGCGGCTGATGGTGCCGCTGGCGGCAGCCAAAGGCTGGTATGACTTCAGCGTGACAGCTGATTCGGACGCCAGCTTCTTGCGCCGGATCGCCGGCCACGTCGAGAGCGCAGCGCGCAGCTGGACCGATCCGCAGATCGGCGTGATTGCGCCTTCGACCTTGTCGACGCCGACGCCGCGCATACGCCAGGGCGGCACGCTTGCCTTCAACTACAGCACCGCGCTGCAGAAGCAGAATCCGCGCAACTGGATCGGCGTGTTCCCGGTCTCGGCCACGGTGCCTGACCAGGCCGGCTACAAGACCTACAGCGTGTATGAATACGCCGCGGCGCTGAGCGGCCAGGTGACCCTGAAAACGCAGGGACTGGCGCCCGGTTCCTACAAAGTCTGGTTCCTCGCCAACGATGGCTATGCCGAGCAGCTGGCTGGTCCGGTGGTGTTTACCGTGACAGCCTGATTGCACGTTGGGCCGGTCAGCTGACTGTCCGTTCCGTGCAGTTGAACATCCATTGCACGCCAAAGCGGTCGGTCAGCTTGCCGTAGAAATCGCCCCAGGGTTGGATCGCCAGCGGGGTGGTCACCTGGCCGCCTTGCCCCATCTGCGCGAACAAGGACTCGGTCTGCCTGCGCTGATCCAGCATCAGGATATGCGCCGAGCCGCGCATGGGCTCGGCGTCGTGGTTGTCTGACGCAAAGAACAGCACCCCCGGTCCTTCGAAACGTGCGTGCATGATCTTGCCGTGCAGTTGCGGACTGGGCGGCGCCATGCCGTTGACGCCGTAGCGCAAAATTTCCGTGATTTCCCCGAGGCCGCATTGCGTGTAGAAAGCCAGCGCCTGTTCGCAGCGCGTGGTGAAAAAGAGATAGTTGGACAACTGCATGAAGAGTTTCCTTTCTCCACGCGTTTCACGGCACCACAAGGTAAGGCTGGCCCACCTTGACGGTATAGAAAATCAGGAAACGCAGGACGGCACGCTGGTCCGCGTTGCGAAACAGCGTATGCGGAATGGCGACGCGGTCTTGCAGGCTTTCACCCGCGTGATACAGGCGCGGCGCTTCGTCGCCGTAGGCCGATTCCGCTGTCCCTTCCAGGAAGTAATTGAGCCCGGCGACCGGATGGTGGTGCAGGGGCGAGGCCGCCCCCGGGGGAAATACGATCAGATCCATCCGCATTTCCTGGTCGCTGCCAGGAATGGCGTAGCGCTGCAGCATGGTGCGGGTAATGCCGGCGGCCGGATCTGGGGCCGTCTCCGCGTGAGCACCGGCTGCGGCGAATGCGATGACAGCGACAGCTGCAGTGACTGCTTGATGGGCTTTGCTGAATGAGAGCATGAGAACCTCCGATGAGTTTCGTGGCTGCTGGCTGCAGATTATGTTACGATCGTAATGCTGTCAATGATTATATTTCGATCGTCACATAAAGGAACTGTCATGGTGCGCTACGCTCCCGGGCACAAGGAAGAGAGCAGGGCACGCATTGTGGATGCCGCCGGCCGTGGTTTCCGCAAGCTGGGTTACGGCGGCATCGGCGTGGATGGCCTGGCGCGCGAAGCTGGCGTGACGCATGGCGCTTTTTACGGCCATTTCCACTCCAAATCGGATGCCTTCGAGGCTGCGGTCGTCGCCGGCCTGGAGCAGTTGCGCGGCGGTATCGAGATGCTGCAGGCGGAGCACGGGACCGGCTGGATTTCCGTTTTCGTGAGCTATTACCTTGGCTACAAGCGCAGCTGTGAACTAGGCGAGGCTTGCACCTTGCCCAGCTTGTCGCCCGAAGTCGAACGCGCGCAAGCATCGACCCGTTCGGCCTATCAGGCCGCGTTGCTAGGAGTAGCCGAGGCGGTAGCCGCGGGCCTCGTAGGCGGCGCCGAGGCCGAACGTCAGGCCCGAGCCTGGGCCTTGCTGGCCATACTGGCCGGTGGCGTGAACATGGCGCGCGCCGTGCCCGATCCTGCGCTGGCAGAGCAGATCGCGGTGACCGTCCAGGCTGCCGCGATGCGCATTGCGAACGGCGATGCCGCTGCTTGAAGCAGGCGCCGCCGGCGCGTTTGCTGGATTCCCGGTATTCTTTCAACCATGTAAGGCCGCCGATCGGTTTAGCGACATCGGCAACGGCGCACGATATTGATTCTGCAACCTCAAAGGACAAGTCATGACTTCCAAGCCTGTCAAAATTCCCGGCCCCGATCATCCCATCTCGGTGACGCCCAATCCGGCGCGCATCGTGGTCACCCTCGACGGCCGCATCATTGCCGATACGCGCAAGGCGTTGACGCTGCAGGAAGCGGCTTATCCCGCGGTCCAATACATTCCGCGCGAAGATGTCGACATGACGCTGCTGGAACGGACCGAGCACGTCAGCTATTGTCCCTACAAGGGCGATTGCTCCTATTACAGCATTCCATCCGGTGGCAAGCGCTCGGTCAATGCCGTCTGGTCCTATGAAGCGCCGTACGCGGCTGTGGGCGGCATCAAGGGCCACCTGGCTTTTTATCCAGGGCGGGTCGATGCGATAGAGGAGCGCTAGGGCGGGCACATGGAGCGCCAGTACATAACTGCTGGTAGATTCTCTACGATGGCAATGCCTGTTTGAGTTTCAACGCCAGGCGCAAAGCTTCCTTTTCATCGACGACATTGGCAAAACCCATCAGCAAGCCTTGCTGCGGCTTGGCATGGATATACCAGGGCGATAAAGGAGGTGAGGCCAGGCCGGCGGCCCGGGCATGGTCCGCCAGCATGACGTCGTTTTCGTCAGCCGCCAGCTTCGCCAGTATGTGCAAACCGCCCGGCTGCAAATCGATCCGTATGCGATCGCCCAGTACTTCCTGAAACACACGCGAGGTCACGGCGCGGCGTTCCGCGTACAACAGGCGCATTTTTTTCAGGTGCCTTGAGAAATGACCGTCCGCGATAAAGTCGGCAATGCCGGCCTGCAGCAGGTAAGGGCAGCCGGCGTTCAGGTTGTAGGAGGCCGCCTGAAAACGCGCCACGGCGCTGAGCGGCGCAACCACATAGGCCAGCCGTAATCCCGGAAACATCGCCTTGCTGAAGGTGCCGCTGTAGATCACGCGATCATTGCGGTCCAGGCTTTTCAGCGCCGGCAGCGGCCGACCCTGATAGCGGAATTCGCTGTCGTAATCGTCTTCGATAATCCAGCTGCCGGCCTTGCTGGCCCATTCTAGCAGCGCCAGCCGGCGTTCCAGCGACAGTGTTACGCCCAGCGGGCTTTGGTGCGAGGGCGTGACCAGTGCGAATTTTGCATGAGGGCTGAGCCGTTTGCCTTCCTCGACCATCAATCCATGCTCATCAACCGGCACCGGCACCAGCTTGACGGCGGTAGTTTGCAGGAACAGGCGCGCAAAAATGTAGCCGGGATCTTCGGACCAGAAGCCATCGCCGGCAGTCGATAGGCTGCTGAGGCTCAGTTCCAGGGTATTGCGCAAGCCGGTCGTGATGAATACCTGTTCCGGCAGGCAGGTCACGCCGCGCGAAACACCCAGGTAAGTGGCAATTTTTTCACGCAAAAGGTCGTAGCCGGCCGGGTCGGGATAGGCCAGCCGGGCCGGTTCGCTGCTGCGCAGGCGCTGCCCGACCAGCCGGTTCCACACCTTGCGCGGGAATGCATCGAGCGCCGGCAAACCCATCTGCAAGGGCTTCGGCGCCTTGCCGTCATGGTCGACAATGACCGCATGCGCCTGTCCGATCTTGGCTGCCTGCGGTTTGCGCATGGCTGGCGCCGGCAAAGACGGCGATACCACCGTGCCGGCCGCGCCCCTGATCTGCAGATAACCTTGGTCTGCCAGGATGCGGTAGGCCATTTCCACCGTGCCGCGCGCCAGATTCAGTTCGGTCGCCAATGCCCGCACCGCCGGTACGCGGTCGCCCGCACGCAGGTTGCCTTGTTCGATCGCCAGCTTGAAGCGTTGGCAGATCTGCAAGTACATAGGCAATTCCAGCGTGCGGTCGATGTGCAGGTCGAGGTCGGGCTTGGCAACTTTCATGGACTAGTCCTTTTTTCATTTCTTGGCCCTTCTAACGCGGCCATGATTCTCGCATACTACACCTCAAGCAAACACCATTTCATTCACTTCGATTGACCTCGCCAAGGAGCTTCAAATGCAAACCCGCCTCGACTTCTACAGTGCCGACAAAGACGCCATCAAGGCACTGATCGGCGTTGAAAACCACATCAACAAAGGCACACTGGACATCCTGCTGAAGGAACTGGTGCGCCTGCGCGCATCGCAAATCAACGGCTGCGCATTCTGCCTTGACATGCACGTGACAGACGCCCGCAAAGCAGGAGAATCGGAACGCCGCATGGCGACCGTCGCCGCCTGGCGCGAAACGCCGTTCTTCAGCGAGCGCGAGCGTGCTGCACTGGAATGGACCGAATCGTTGACGCTGGTGTCGCAAAACCACGTGCCGGATGCAGTGTGGGAAGCCGTCCGCCCCCATTTCACCGATGCCGAACTGGTCGAACTGACATTGCTGGTGACCTCGATCAACAGCTGGAACCGCTTTGCCATCGCCTTCCGCAAGATGCCGGCGTAATTGCCGGCGTTGCGGTAAAGCGGCCGGCAAGCCCGCCGTCCCTTGTTTTTGGAGAAATGCATGCAGTCCCAGCTTGAAATAAGACACATCGAAAGCGACGTCGACCTGGCGGCGTCTTTCCCTGTGATGCAGGAATTGCGGCCGCATCTGAGCGATCGCGCAGCATACCAGGCGCAGGTCGCGCAGCAACGCGAGCAAGGCTATCGCTTGCTTGCGGCGTGGCGCGATGGCGTCATCGTCGGATTGGCCGGCTACCGGCTGCAAGACAATTTGCTGTACGGCCGTTTCGTCTACGTCGATGACCTGGTGGTCAGCGCAGCGCTGCACCGCTCCGGCTTGGGCGAGCGGCTGTTGCAAGCCGTGCGGCAGCAAGCCCTGGCCATGAACTGCCGGCATTTTGTGCTGGATACCGGTTTGCACATGGCATTGGCGCAGCGCTTTTATTTTCGGCAGGGGCTGCTTGCAAGAGGCATGCATTTCGTCGAACCATTGATACAGGAAACCAACACATGACGCGTATTTTGCTATTGAACTGCGGTCCGCACAGCGATGCCAGCCATGGTTATCGTCTTGCGATGGAAACGATTGCCGCATCTGGCATAGACAATCCGCAGATCACCGAACGCGACCTGGTGAAGTCGCCGCTTCCGCCAATCGGCCGCGACTATGCCATGGCCATCACTTCGCAAGCGGCGCTCGATGCGCAAGAATTCGACTGGTCGGAACACCTGATCGTCGAGCTCGAGCAGCACGATATCCTGTTCATTGTGACGCCCATGCATAACTTCACCATACCCGCGGCGCTCAAGCTGTGGCTCGATCATGTGATACGCATCAGCCGCAGTTTCCAGGCGACGCCGCAGGGCAAGGTCGGCCTGATCAAGGACCGCCCGACCTTGATCCTGGTCAGCTCCGGCGGATTCTTTGCAGGCGAACGAGCGAAACAGGCCGACTTCCTGACGCCGTACCTGCGTTATGCGCTGGCCTCGATCGGCATCGGCGACGTGCACTTTTTCCCGCTGCAAGGGCTGGTTTTCGGCTCGGAAGCGGTGGCGCAGGCCGTACATGAAGCGCGTCAGCAATTGGCGGCGAAATTGCCCTTGGCCAGTGCCTGTGAGCAGCAGCTGGCCATGTGACTGATGCTGCGGCGGATTCTGCATCGGTGCCGGGCAGGGCGGCGCGGGGAACTGTATGATGCGGGTAATCGCGTTTTTAACTGCATTTTGATTGCTGCCACTCAGAACAATGAACGAGCTGAAAATCGCATCAGATTCCCGTGACCTGGATTCCACCGATATTTCGGCCGCCGCCGTTCCCTGATCGCCGCCTGCAGCGCCCACGCCGTACACGATGGTCTGACCGATCTCATCTATGTGCTTTTGCCAATCTGGCAGACCCAATTTTCCATCAGCTACGCCTTGGTAGGGCTGTTGCGCGGATCTTATTCCGGCATGATGGCCGGCTTCCAACTGCTGGCGAGCAGGCTGGCCAAACGCTGGGGGCGAGAACGCATGCTGGTGGGAGGGACGGCACTGGCCGGCGTCGCCTATCTCATCGCCGGCCAGGCTGGCGGCCTGACGGTGCTGTTGATTGCGCTCTTGCTGGGCGGCTTGGGTGCCAGCACCCAGCATCCGCTGGCGTCCTCCATCGTCACCGATACCTATGAAGCGGGCGGCGGAGTCAAAGAAGCGCTGGCGCAGTACAACTTTGCCGGCGACATCGGCAAAACGCTGATACCGGGGCTGGTGGGCCTGTCGCTGCTGGTCATGAGCTGGCAGACCAGCGTGACGCTGATGGGGTTGCTGGGCCTGGCCGCGGCCGGCCTGCTGTGGTACTTGATTCCGGCACAGAGCGATTCAGCACCCGATAAAAGAAAAACCACCAAGACAGTCACCGGCAACGGCTCGGCCAGCGGACTGCGTGCGCTGCTGCTGACCGGCACCCTGGACAGCGCGGTGCGGATGGGGTTTCTGACCTTCTTGCCATTCCTTTTGAAAAGCAAAGGCGCCGGCACGGCAGGCATCGGTTTGGCCTTGTCGCTCTTGTTTGTCGGCGGCGCCTTCGGCAAGCTGTTGTGCGGGTACCTGGGAGCGCGCATCGGCATGATGAAAACGGTGTGGCTGACGGAATCCGCCACGTCGTTGTTGATCTTGCTGGCGGTGTGGCTGCCGTTGTCCGGAACGATGGCAATGCTGCCGCTGCTGGGGCTTGCCTTGAACGGCACCTCTTCGGTGCTGTACGGCGTGGTGCCGGAACTGGCCAGCCCAGGCAAGCGCGAGCAGACTTTCGCGCTGTTCTATACCGGCACCATCGGCGGCGGGGCCCTATCACCGGTGCTGTTCGGCCGGCTGGGCGACGTCGCGGGCGTTCCCATCGCCGTGATAACGCTGGCGGCGATCCTGTTATTCACTTTGCCATTGTCGTGGCAGGTGCAGAAGGGCTTGGGCAGTTGAAATGACATCAAGGCCGCCAGGCGCGCGCTGCAAGCCCGCTCATTGGCCGGCAGGCGGTTGCCAGAGCTCTACCTTGTTTCCTTCCGGGTCGATGACCCAGGCAAATTTGCCATACTCGGACTCATCGATCTTTTCGAGCACCTTGCAACCTTCTTCCCGCAAGACTTTAACCAATCCGTGAAGGTCTTCGACCCTGTAGTTGATCATGAAGGATGCGGTGCTGGGAGCAAACTGATCGCTTTCTAACGAGCCGACTGACCATACGGTTGTTCCGGCAACCGGTTTGCCGTCGCCGTCGGCCCAGGTGAACGCCGTGCCGCCCCATCCTTGGACATCGATTCCCAGGTGCCGCTTATACCAAGCCTGCAGCGCCGGAGCGTCGTTGGCTTTGAAGAAAATGCCGCCTATGCCTGTGACTCGCTTCATGAAACCTCCGAGGTGGAGCGGTGGTGAGATAAATAATGTTTTCTGCAGCCTGGCTATAAATATACACCCTGAAATTTGCCACACATCAGCTAGTCTGCAAAAAATCCTGCGGCAAGCTGGCGAAGGTTTCGACGGTGCTAACAAAGAGCCAGGCGGGGCGCTAGCTTCTGCAATCGATTAACCGCCTTACATCGAGGATTCCGCAAATCTGCACTATCGGCCGCAAGCGGTCATAATTTGGGATGCGGCGAATGGCCGCTGCAACCTTTAACGGAAAAATCTCATGACAGACCGCGAATTGATCATCCCTCCGGCGATGCAAGGTATCGTCGAGCGCACAGGCTACGTGCCGGCGGTGAGGGTCGGCGCCACCGTATTCTGCGCCGGGCAGATCGGGCGCACCGCCGACCTCGAAGTGATCGCCGATCCCGAGGCGCAGTTCCTGGCATGCTGGGAAAATCTGCGCGTAGTGCTGCAAGCGGCCGGCTGTACTTTTGAGGAGGTTGTAGATATGACCACCTACCATGTGCAGATGAGTTAGCACATGCCGGCATTCCGCGAAGTAAAGAATCGGGTTTTCCCGCGCGGCACATGCGCATGGACCGCAGTAGGCGTGTCCGAACTTGCCCTGCCGGGCTTGCTGGCCGAGATCAAGTGCGTGGCTGTGAAGCGAGATTCGGCTGCTGCGTGATCGTCTGCAAACGGCCAAAGCCGACTGTCAAGCTTCTGCTCCAAACCGGCCATTCCCTCAGATGTGCCATGGGCTTGATTGAGCAGGTGCGTTGAGTGAAGCGACGGATTGACGCATTTGCTGGATTTGTTGTTCGTTCACACTGGCACAAGTCATAGCGACGGAACCGAACATAGTGCCGTTAATGGCGCCGATTTTTCATCTAGGAGCATTCATTGTTGAAAATAATACTGTTGGCAATCTTCACTTCCTTTCTCGTTACAGGATGCGTGGGGACCGGGCCACTTGTAACAAATGCCACCAACATCTCATCTAAAGTCGCTGCAATTGGTGGATTGCCAAAATCAGTTCATATCAAAGGTATTTCGGACGATGGATCTGTGGTTGTTGGCCAATTCAGAAATAATCAAGCACCGCACAATTGGCAAATCTTCCGCTACACGCGATCCAATGGAATCGAAAATCTCGGAACAATGGGAGGAAAAGACATTGCAAATGTCTGTATTTCTGCTGATGGTTTAGTGATTGCGGGAAGTTTTTATAATAAAAATGATGGTAGTCATATCTTCCGCTATACGCATTCAAATGAATTTCAAGACCTCGGTACAATGGGGCAAAAATCAATATCAGTAAATGGAGTTTCCGCAGATGGTTCAGTGATCGTTGGAAGTTTTCTATATTCACTAACTCCGGAAAATACTTCGCGTTATCATGCCTTCAGATATTCTCAATCAAAGGGATTTGAAGACCTTAGTAGTTTTGGTGCGGAGTCCGCTTTCGCCCAAGGTGTTTCGGCTAACGGCTCACTAATTGTGGGAAATTTCCATGTGACAGGCGGTAGTGACCATGCTTTTGTATATTCTCGTGCCGATGGTGTGCAAGACATTGGTGCAATAGGAGGGGTAGCGGCTTTCGCCACAGGCATTTCAAATAATGGTTCTGTGATTGTTGGCAAGTATTTCGGAGCATTTAACTTCCATCTATATTCGTACTACAACCATGCCTTTATTTATACAAAAACTGGGGGAGTTAAAAAACTTGGCGCACTGAGTGGGGAATCAGCAGAGGCGCATAGTATTTCTCCAGATGGAACCACTTTCAACGGGAGTTATATAGATTCCGATGGTGAGTCCTATGCCTATTCGGCAAAGATATGAGTACGATATTTGAGCTCGCCGATGACGCAATTCGGCCAGGAACAGCCGGTTGCCATGCAATTTCAATTTTTTACATCAGATCTAACGTAGCCGAATATTTTTAGGCATTTTCTATAAAAGCGACTCTATGAATAAGTTCCTTGCTACGTGTGCGCTTTTGTTTGTATCTACTGCAGCTTTTGGATATGAAAAGGGGTCGTTGCTTCACGAAGATGTAACGAGGGTGAATGCCGCTTTATCAAAGCTTCTTCCCGAGGATTCTGTTTCTTATCAAATCGACGTTGAAAAATCCGGTTGCGATTTTAATGTGTGCACATCGGTGGTGAAAAGATATGCGAATTTTAGTTTGCGTATCAGCGCAGCAGATACATCCTTTCCACGAAAAAAATGGATCTCCTGTGGAGTCGACCCTGGAAAAATTATCTGGAAGTGTGCTCCTGGAGCATCTACGATTGATGTCCCTGAGATGTTCGATCATAGTATTCGAATTTCGGAAGGTATCGATGATGCGACGATTGTTCGCCTTTTGAAATTTCTAAGATCGGAGTGTTTTTCTGAGCAACTAGCAAGGCTAGACGAGACGAAAAACAAGCCACCATATTGGGCGCGCGGAAAATTTCCCGTATCTAATATCGAGTTGAGTAAAGGGCAGTATGAAATAGACGTTCCATTTTCTTGGCTTACTGATGCGATTTATACTATTGCCCCAAATGATCAAGGTGGGTCCTGCGATTTTTTAATCATCAAATTTGCACAGAGGGTTTTCTGACGGTCCTGATGAAATACTTTGTTGGGTACATACCAACTTTCGGGAAATGCCATCAACCACCAGCGAATCGAAGTCGGGCAATCGCAACTTGGCCCGCCAGGCAGCACTGGTCGAATGCATCATGCAGCCCGGTGAGCTTCTGTATGTGCCGGCCGGCTGGTACCATCAGGTTCGCGCGCTGACTTTTTCGCTGTCGGCCAATCGCTGGGCCAGGGCGTTGCCGTTGGCGTTGAATGGAGACGCTACACTGAAGGTCGGCTAAGTTGATCTAAGCCGTCCGCTCCAGACCATTTTCATGCAGGTCGATGGGGCTGGATTTTGAGCGCTCGCACGACCTGGCTGCAGCGACTGGATGGTCAAATTTCCTTCGGGCTATCCTTGCAGGTTGGTGAGGAGAATCATCTTTAGCATATCTCAATCTGCCATCGCAATCACCGCTTACAAAAAATCGACGATACGGCCGACTCCTGGCAGCGTCAATTATTCAGGCCGCTAGTGCAGCATTAGTTATCAGGGACTAGCTACAGAAAGTCGCTGCCAACACGCTGTACATCGCGCCAGGCAGCCCGTGGGAGAACGGCTACTGCGAGTCCTTCAGCGGAAAACTCCGTGATGAATTTCTGAACGGAGAGATCTTTCACAGCCTCAGGTGTATTCCGGGATCGGCTAGGAAGTCGCGGCGGAACTGTTGCGGGCGTTTTTCAAAGAGTGCCGCCAGGCGGGCTTACACCAGCTCAAAATCCAGTCCGATATCTACCGCCGGGGCGCTTTGCATCAGCCGCCCGACCGAGACGTAATCCACACCGCTCGCCGCGATCGCGGCGATCGTATCGAGCCGCACTCCACCCGAAGCCTCCGTCGCCGCACGCCCGGCCACCAACGTCACTGCCTCGGCCAGCATTGCCTGCGACATATTGTCGAGCAGGATTTGGGTGGCGCCAGCCACGATCGCCGGCTCGATCTGGTCGAGTCGATCGACTTCGCAGATGATCCGCTCCACGCCTGCCACCTTCGCGCGCGCCACCGCCGGCCCGACGCCGCCCGCCACCGCGACATGGTTGTCCTTGATCAGCACCGCATCCCACAGCCCCATGCGGTAATTGGTCGCGCCGCCCATCCGCGTCGCGTATTTTTCAAGCACGCGCAGGCCGGGGATGGTCTTGCGGGTGTCGAGCAGGGTGGCGTGGCCGTTCATGGCATCGACATAGGCGCGCGTCATTGTCGCGATGCCCGAGAGGTGCTGCACGGTGTTGAGCGCGCTGCGCTCGGCGGTGAGCAGAGCACGGGCGTTGCCGGCGATCCGCATCAACGCGGTGCCAGGCGTGACGCTCTGGCCGTCCTGCACGAGCATTTCGATCGTACACGCCGGATCGAGATGACGGAAGAACGCGGCGGCCAGCGGCAGACCGGCGACGGTGATCGCTTCGCGGCTGTCCATCACCCCGGCAAAGCGCGCATCGGCAGGGATGACGCTCTCGGCGGTGACGTCGTGGCCGCCGCCAGGGAGGCCTACGCCGAGATCTTCAGCGAGCGTAGCGTGGACAAAGGCACTGAGGTTGAAACCTAAGAGGGTGAATGCATTCATGCCGTGACCTTATAGAAAATGAAAAGATTATGCAGGGCCTTACAGGCCGCCGGCACCGCAAACCTACAGCCGAATGTCTATCCAGCATGACCAACCAACTTTAATGCAGTAAGGCCGCTTCAGAGCCCGGATGTCGGCTTTGAGTCGAAGAATCACCGTAGCTCGATGGTCGCCAGGGGCTGAGTAGAGTCGGTCAACAGGGCCTAGGTAGATGTTATTTATTTGCACTACGTAGCGCCGCGGCCCAACTCTCGACCCAGTCTCCCAAGGGATCGAACAGTTCCAATAGTTTTCCGCCGCGTTTAGTAAGTTGGTAACCAGTGTCGCAAGTTTCAACAATCAGAGCTTCGCGCAATTCTGCTAGTCGGCCGTTGAGCACTGACGGCGACATATCGTCGCAGCGTGCCTGTAGTTCGCGGAACACCATTGGGCCCTCGCGCAGTTCCCAAATCACGCGTAGCACCCAGCGGCGGCCGAGCAGGTCGAGCAAAGCCATGATTGGCTTGCCGGTTTTGGAACCACGAACGGGTTTATCGATGAGTGCCATGTTGCGCTACTAAATTAGAAGCATTATGCTTCGTTTATCGTAGCAACTGGAGTCCTACATGTCAACACCCCGTATACAAGCCCTTAATCCGCCCTACGCTGATGGTGTGCAGCAGGAATTCGATCGCATCATGCCGCCCGGCATTCCGCCGCTGAAATTGTTCCGCACCGTAGGACAAAATCCGCGTGTACTGTCGCGCATGATCGCAGGCAGCCTACTCGACAAGGGCAGCATTTCAGTACGCGCCAGAGAGATCATGATTCTACGAACCTGCGCGTTGTGTGGGGCCGAGTACGAATGGGGCGTACATGTTGCGGCCTTTAGCACCAAGGCGGGATTCACTCCGACACAGGTTGCTGCCACTGTGCATGAGGATACCCAAGCGTGGCCAGCTCAAGATTCCGTGCTGATCCGGCTTGCGAATGCACTGCATGCGACCAGCAGCGTCGACGACACTCTGTGGGCCGAACTGAAAACGTTTTACACCGACGAGCAGCTTATCGAGCTAGTGATGCTTGCCGGTTTATATCACGCGGTGTCCTACATCGTGAACACGACAAAGCTGGAACTTGAGACCGCCGCGCCTCATTTTGATAATTACGCCAACAACTAATCGACGGACGCATGTTTATGGTGCGTTGAGCGGCCGCTATCCGGAGCAGATTTCAACCTCTCGACAGTCCGCATCGGATCGATAGCTGCCGCTAGCTTTTGACCAAAAACGCGCGGCCAACTATCGCCTACAAACAGGTTTCTGTTCAAAGGTTTCTGCGCCTTATTCATCGTTGATTACTGCGCCGCATGAGCGAGGAAACTGGCGGAGCGGGAAGTACGCAGCAAGATCGCGAATACCAATACATGGGTCCAAAGCAGGAGCGGAACGCCGACGGTCGGGATAAACCAGGCGCCAGCGAGCGTGGCCGGGTCGATGCCTACGCCGATCACGCCTTGGTAGAAGGCGAATAAAAGGTCGGCAAAACCCCACACGTTGAACGCCCAAATCGCGATGCGCGAGTAGCGGCCTGATCCCATCAGCAGAGCCACCCAGGCCAGCGCCATTGCCAGCAGATCGCCGTACGCCGCGGGCGCGGCGAATCCTGCCGCAAGGCTTGGCGCGACGACGCCCGGCACGATGAAGGCCAAGCCTATAAACCGGAACATGTGCAGGTGCAGAATAGGGCGTACCGCCGCGTGCAGGGGGAGCTCGCGCAGGCGCGGCCAGACATAGTTAAGGAAGAATGCTCCCCAGGCGAGCAAGCCGAAGGCAACGCTCGCCGCAAAGGGAAGTAGGGTTGCAAGGTTTCTGACGGGTTCCATACTAGCCTCCAGCAAAAATGTTTTCGGCATAGGCGCCGGTGAGCGACGCTTGTTCTTGCGCGGCCACCGGTGCATGGCTTACGCCAATCCCTTGCCGCTGCCGGGGCGACTAAGGATTTTCACTTGCAAAACACAAGTGCAAACTTGCATTTTGCAAGTATTTTGGATAAAGTCAAGCCATGGACGATAAAAAACCGGCTCCGCCCCGGCGGCCGTTGCCAGGGAGTTTCCTTGCCACGCGCTAAGCAGGGCGCTGCCCACTCACAAAACGCCGCAAGCCCGGCGCAAAACCAGAAGCGCCGCTCGGTGTGCCCGGTCGCATGCACCTTGGACCTGTTAGGGGACAAGTGGACGCTGCTTGTGGTTCGAGATCTGCTGCACGGCAAGTCGCATTTCAAGGAGTTCCTGGCGTCGCCGGAGGGAATCGCAACCAATATCCTTGCCGAGCGGCTCGCGCGGCTTGCCGCCAACGGCCTGATCGAACGCTGTCCATCTGGCGATACCGTCGGCAAGGAAGGCTATCGATTGACTGAGAAAGGACTTTCGCTGCGTGCGTTGATGGCCCAGATCAGGAGCTGGGGACTGGATCACATTGATGGAACGGATGCGCGGCTGCAGGCGGATGGCTCGATAACCCTATCTAACTGAGCAGCTATGGAAAAATGGAAATATGAAAAATCCGCTAGCCGCTAATAATCAAGAGCAGCCAGAGGCAGGTCCGTCATCACGATTGCTGCCACCACGGCCGTCAACGACGTCGATGACGCCGGAGGAGGCCATTGCCAAAAAACAGGCGCGAGAACGCAGGGATGCGTTGGTGCGCGGGTCACTTCAATACAGGAAATGCGTGAATCGATAAAGTGTGCCGGGCGCGAGCTTCCAACCATTTCTGTAGTGCCGCGCATGGGGCCGCTCGACGCCGCAGGGTTTCGCGCGCGTGCAGCAGAAGGCCTGCCATTCATTATCACCGGGCTGGTCGGCAAGTGGCCATTGTCCGCGCTTACGCCACAAACGCTGCGCGACCACTTTGGCGAACTTCGGGTGCGCGCCAGGGTGGGCGACTATATCAATACCGCTTTCGCGCCTGATCGGGCGATGCAGGGCATGTCGCTGCTGGCCTATCTTGAGCTGGTCGCCGATAACACGCAGGAGCTGCCGCCGTACCTGGGCAATCTGGAGCTGCGTGAATTGAACAGGCTGTGCTACTGGCCAGCCTATTTCAAGAAAATGGGTCCGCCACGCTTCTGGCTTGGTCCCGCCGGAACGGTGACCCCACTGCATTGCGACTATGACGACAATATTTTTGCGCAGATCTGGGGCAGCAAACGTATTTTCCTGGCGCCGCCGCATCATGACGAATTCCTTTATCCGCGCGAGGCCAACGCCATCCTGTTCGGCTCGCCGTTTGACCCAGAGGCGCCGGATTTCGAGAAATTCCCGCTGGCCCGCCAGGCAACACTGGTCGAATGCATCATGCAGCCCGGTGAGCTTCTGTATGTGCCGGCCGGCTGGTACCACCAGGTTCGCGCGCTGACTTTTTCGCTGTCGGCCAACCGCTGGGCCAGGGCGCTGCCGTTGGCGTTGAATGGAGACGCTTCGCTGAAGGCTGGCTAAGCTGATCGAAATCGTCCGCTCCCGGCCATTTTCATGCACGTCGATGAGCGTTGGATTTTGAGAGGTCGCATGACCTGGCCGCAGCCTTTGCATGGCAGTGGCGACTGGATCAACTGGATCGGGCCAACTGCGCAAACAAGGAGCATTGTCTCCGTTATTGCGCGCTACATACCTTGCTTCGCCGCCTGCATTTTCAATCCATCCACGTTATCAAACCGAAACTCGAATCCCCACCCCCAGTGGTGCAATGAGTGCAGGTCGTTGCTGATGGCGATCTCCACTTCGTTTTGCCCGCTTTGCAGCGGCAGGTCGAAGGCGCCATTTTGCAGAGACATGCGGCCCAGGGGTGGTTTTCTGCCAGATGCAGGGTAGTAGAAATTCTTGTCGGCGTAGACCGGCTTTCCGTTGACGAAAACCCATACTTGCCGCACCCAGCCGATTGCAACGTGCTTGCTCTGGTTGCGGTCGGAATCGATATTCGTCTTTAGCCATATGAGATCAGGTGCGCCGCCCGGGTTTCCATGCTTGCGGCTGATGTTGACGAAGCCTTTTCTCTCGGCTGTAATAGCTTCCCATGCCTCGGCCTTGGCTGGCATCGCTGAAAATACAGCTTCCTGCCCTATTGGGATGGTAAGCGCAGGCGATAAAAGCCAGCTGCGCACATAGTTCGGATCGCCTTCTGCCACGTCCTTTGTCGGTTCCGGCGACAGGCCTTCCGTAGCGTCTGGAGTAAGTTTCAGGTTGGCAAAGGTGGCGTCTCCCCGTAGCTGGATAGCACCGGAAAGAGCGTCGCCTTCCAGCCTGCCAACCCGTAGCGATGGCGCTGCTTCGCCATTGATGTAGACGTTCATGCGTTTTCCGGAAATCACCAGCTTGACGTGGTTCCAGCCATGCGCATGCACCGGCGCCTTGGCCTGATATTCAGGATAGACATCCCATTGCACGTTGCCATGACTGACCGGCGCATATTGCACGCACTCAATCGAGCTGGGGCAATTGGAATCCGTGCGCAGGTAGAAATTCTCGGCGGTGTCCTTGTCCTGCTGGCGAAACCAGATGCCGGCAATGCCCTGGTTGTCGGCATCTTCGCTGATATCGTATTCGATGGTGCCGCTGCCAAACGTCCGGTTTTTCAGAGCAGCGCCACCGTCTTTCACGGAGATCAGCCCGTGCGGGTATCCTTGCTGTTGCTTGAATGTCACCTTGCCGTCAGCTTGCCATTGATTGGCAGTCAGCTCGATTTGTTCAGATGCAGCGGCCACTCCCATCGACGTACCTGGCGACGGCATGAGCAATGTCCCCACCACGAGACAGCATGCAATTCGACATGCCTTTTTCGCAAGCGCGTACTTATTCAACATGGTCAAATTTCCTTCGGGCTATCCTTGCAGATTGGTGAGGAGAATCATCTTTAGCATATCTCAATCTGCCATCGCAAAATAACTAAAACATGGCAGGTTTCGATACTGAATCTTCGCTGAGCTCACGGCGATTACATCCGATGTAATTGCCGCCCCCCTGGGCCGCCTCTATTCTTTGATTGTCGCGCCGCCAATCCGGTGGCGCCCACCGTCAAGGAGACACCATGTCCAGCTATCCCGTTCACACCATCGACTCCGCGCCCGCGCAATCGAAGCCGGTGCTGCAGCAACTGCAACAGGCGTTCGGCCTGATCCCGAACATCGCGGCCACGATGGCGGCTTCGCCGGTGCTGATCAACGGCTTCATCGGCCTGTTCGAGCGCGTGCATGCGAGCAGTCTGACGGAGCCGCAGATCCAGGTGCTGCTGCTGACCAATGCGGTCACCAACGCCAGCGAGTGGCCGGTGGCGTTTCACAGCGCGCTGGCGTTGAAGCAGGGCGTACATCCGGCGGATGTCGACGCTATCCGGCACGGCGGTCTGCCTGCTGACGCCACGCTGGCCGCGTTGTCAATGCTGGCGCGTGCGCTGATCGAAAAGCGCGGCCGCCTTGCCGAAGCGGACCAGAGGCGTTTCCTCGAAGCGGGGTTCAGCCGCGAGCAGATACTCGAGGTGATTGCGGTGGTTGCCGCATCGACTATCACCAACTACACTGGCAGCGTTGCCCGGCCGCCGCTCGAACCGCCGTTCCAGGAGTTCACCTGGCATGCACCCGCATCCTGAGCCGGTTAGCTTGGTCCGCCTTGATGAGGAAACCCGATGACCGCAACCAGTGCCTATCCGAAAGTGCCGACTGGCGAACTTGGCGATTTGTTGCGCTACTGGCGCGACGTGCGTGGCGTCAGTCAGCTCGATCTGTCGCTAGAGGCCGGTGTCTCGCAACGGCAGATCAGCTTCATTGAAAGCGGGCGCAGCGTGCCGAGCCGGCACACCGTCCTGGCCCTTGCGCAAACGCTAGATGTACCGCTGCGCGAGCGCAATGCACTGCTGCTGGCCGCCGGCTACGCGCCCGTGTATTCGGAGGCGCCATGGAATGCACAGGAGATGCACAGCGTCGTCCGCGCGCTCGAGCGGGTCGTGCGTCAGCATGAGCCGTTTCCCGCGATCGTCATGGACCGTAACTGGAACGTGCTGATGACCAACGATGCTGCGCCGCGCTTTTTCAATCACTTCATCGACATGGCTGCGCGCCAAGGACCGCGCAACATGCTGCATTTGATTTTCGATCCGCAGGGCATGCGTCCGTTTGTGGCCGATTGGGATAATGTCTCGCGCAGCCTGCTGCAACGTGTACATCGTGAATCGGTCGGCCACGTGATTGACGGCGACACCAAAGCTCTGCTCGATGCACTGCTGGCGTATCCAGGTGTGCCGCGCGACTGGAAAACGTATCATGCGCCGTCCGCGATGCCGGTTGTTCCGCTTGGCTTCATCAGCGAGGGCGTGGTTCTGCGCTATTTTTCGATGGTGACTAGCGTTGGAGCGCCGCAAAATGTCGCCGCGCAGGAGCTGCGCCTGGAATGCATGTTTCCTGCCGACGATGCCACCGAAGCACGCCATCAGCAACTGTTTACAGTGGATTCGAAGGAGCGCTGAGCGTCTTCGGATGTTAGTGCAAGGGCCGTTCCAGGCAGTTTATTGCAGATATCCGACCACCAGGCGCGTGGTCTCGTCGATCAGCCTTTCCGCCATTTCATCCGAGAATATTGCAGAGTGGTGCAAAACCGCGGTGTGGGCCAAGGCCTCTATTGATGTCACGCAGACATAGGTTGCAAGTCCCAGGTCGGTCACGCGGACTTCGGCGCTGTGAGCTTCTAGATAAGTCCTGAAGAGGACATGGGCTTCGCGATTGAAGGCTTCTACATTCTCAAGGCTGCCGGTGCGCGGGATCTGTTCTGCAAGGACGCGATGCAGCTTGGGGTCGATGCGATGCGCCTCGATCGCTGCGGCAACCATCCTGCGCACTGCCTTTTCAAGCGGCTGGGCAGCTACCTCCGCCAGTGCGCCACGGACAAGCTGCATGATTTCCTGGTTATGACGCTCGATGACGGCGGCCACGAGTGCCTCTTTGCCTGGGTAATACTGGTACAGCGAGCCGACGCTCACGCCCGCCACTTCAGCGATCCGGTTGGTGCTGGCCTTGTCGAAACCTTCCTTCACCAAAATGCGAGCGGTTGCCTCAACAAGGGCGTCGACTGTCGCGCGCGATCTCTCCTGAGAGGCATGTTTCCTGGGTTTCGTCAGTGGCTTGCGTGCCATTCCCGGCGCTCCAAACACGAGTATAAAATACGAGTCATCGCTCGTATTATATCCACAGGCGGTGACGAACGTACAGGCGTTGCTGCTCGCCGAAATGACCAGGCAAAGCCGAACTCGCACACCAGGAGGATGTAGCCATGAGCGTAGGAAAAATATCACCAGCACAGCAGCTTGGAGAGAATAGGGAGTCTTGGCAGGACTTGCTGCCCGATGGTGCCGGGCCGAGCTGGCAGAGTCGCTGCTTCAATGGCCTGCTGCGGCTGCTACCTATCAAGAAGAGGCTGGCGTCCGTCGCTGCCGTACAAGAGCACGTGCGCAGATTGGCATTGCGGCCGGCCTCACATGAACCGACGGGCTTGGGCCGCGACGTCGAGGTGAGGTTAACCAAGAGCGCGGCGGGATGGCCGGTGTATCACACGGCACCGTTTGCGCATCCAGACATCGGCAACTATGTGCTATTCCTGCACGGCGGCGGATTTATCAACGAGATCGTTCGCGCCCATTGGCGTTTCGTCGCTTACTTGAACCGCCATGCGGGTATCCGTTGCGTGGTTCCCATATTTCCGCTGGCTCCCGGCGCTATCGCGAAGGATGTTGTGCCGGCCACAGGTGAGTTGTTGCGCAAGCTGCTGGAAGATGCCGGGCCTGCCAAGGTCACGGTGATCGGCAATTCGGCGGGCGCCAATCTGGGGCTGGCGGCGGCTCAATGGCTAAGAGATGCCGGCTATCGGCAACCGGACGGACTGGTGCTGATTTCGCCGGGGCTGGAGGCTTCTGTGAGCCGCGCGGAGCAGATCGAGATCGCTGCGCGCGATCCGCTGCAGGATATTCCCGGTATCGTCGAAGCGGGGCGAATATATGCCGGCGACCTGGGTCTCGCCCATCCGTATGTCAGCCCGCTGAACGGCGATTTTCATGGTTTGGCGCCGATGACCGTATTCTCCGGCACGCATGATCTGCTTTATCCCGACAGCGTCGATCTGGCCGCAAAGGCGCGTGCAGCGGGGGTGCCGGTCGAACTTCATTTGCGGCGAGGCCAGCCGCACAATTATGCAGGGATGCCGACGCCAGAAGGCCGGCAGGCGCGTGCGATCATCTTGCGCGTCCTTGCCCAGGGGCTGGCGTGATCGTTGGTGATCAACGTCGCCAAGAGCACGGCTTCTATCTGAAAACCATGATTTGCAAAATCAGCGCCGCCGGATAAGCTTGCCTGCGCCAGGTTTCTTGGCACTGGCGAAGCGCTGCCTGACGATGCTGTTTTCCGGTTTCGCAGCAGACAAGCCAGCCTCGACAATTTCAGTGCGCTTGTTCGCTGCCGCCAGGGATTCTTCGACGGCGCCCAGGCGGCCCTTTGCGCCCGACAGTTCGCTGTCGAGCGTGGATATTTTTTCGCGATAGGCATGTGCGGCAGCCTTGCTTTCAGTCTCGACGCGCGTGAATTCGGCTTTCCATTGCCGGGATTCAGCGCGTGCCCGTTCGATTTCCAGCAGGCTGTGCTTGCGCAGTCCATCCAGTTCCGCCAGGCCGGCCGCATGTTCCTCGGCTTTGCGGCTGAGTTCGCCGCCCAGGCCGGCGATGCGTTCGTCTTTTGCCTGCAGCGTGGCGCGCTGCTCGATCAATGTCTGTTCCAGCCGTTTGATCTGCTCATCGCGGCCCAGCAGGGTGGCGTTGGCGATGGTGAGCTTTCCCTTCAGCTCATTGGCGATCTCGATGGCGGCGAGGGTGTCTTCCTGCGCCAGGTCGATCAGTTTTTCCGCTTCGGCTTTTTCTGCGGCCAGCGCGGTGCGCTCGGCGGCGAGGCCGTCGTTGGCCGACTCCACGGCGAAGCGCCACAGTTCGCGGGTGAGGGTGGCCACGGCATCCGGCAGCCCGGCGACGCCTTTATCCCGTTTCAGCTTGAGCAGGTCGGCATACCAATCGTTGATGTCTTTCTGCACATCGCCGTCGGATCCTTTTTTGGCGCCGGTGGTGGCAATCGTCCATTCCCGCACC
This sequence comes from Collimonas pratensis, assembly GCF_001584185.1. GTDB lineage: Bacteria > Pseudomonadota > Gammaproteobacteria > Burkholderiales > Burkholderiaceae_D > Collimonas > Collimonas pratensis. The sequence goes on from NZ_CP013234.1 coordinate 2,715,191, forward strand.
AGGCCGATGGAGGGCTTTTTGCCTTGCGCGGCAAGCGTATCGCAGGCGGTCCAGCTGAGATTCTGGCGTTCGGACATATTTTTCCCTCAAAAGGCACTAAATGCTGCAATTTTACTAAATTATTCAAATAAAGTAATATAAATTACGCAAATAAAAAGTAACTACAATTACGTATCAGCATATCTAATCGAGATTACGTTAATAATCTCGATTAGATTGAATGCCGTGATATTCTCGGTATTTCCCGGGAATATTCCCGCTTTATTTCCTTATATCTGGCTTCAATACCGTCATGGACCATTTCGCACTGATAGATCTGGAGCCGCCGGACAGAAACGCTACCGCTACCGCGCTGAACATGGATCTGTTCACGGGCGGTGCAGAGGCGGAACCGCTAGTGGCGGCACGCTCGGACTCTGAACTGGCGCGCGCCTTTCTTTACAGTAGCGAACTGTCGGAAAACTCGATCAAGAGCAGCAAAAAGGATCTGGGGCGTTTCTTGCTGTGGTGCCAGCATCACGGCAAGATGCTGTACCAGTTGCATATCGAAGACCTGATCGCCTACAAGGCTTTCCTGAAGGATCCGCAACCGGAAGAGACCTGGGTCTCCGCCACCAAGTGGCCGCGCGACGATCCGCGCTGGCGGCCGTTTTCCGGAGCGTTGTCCGAACCCAGCATGCGCCAGGCCTTCCGTGTGGTGAAAGCCTTGCTGGAATTTGCCAAGGATGCGGGCTATTTGCGGCGCAACGCCGGCGCCTTGGTCAAGAATGTCAGGACGGCGCGCAATGCGCGCGTCACGCGCTACCTGAGCATGCAGGCGATTGCCCATGTCTATACCGCGCTGGATGCGCTGCCGGCAACCACCCAGGCGAAAACAAAAGCCAGGGCGCGCGACCGATTTCTGTTGCTGGGCTATATCACTACCGGCGCCAGGCTGTCCGAGTTGACCGGCGCCAGAATGGGGGCGATGTACACCGAAGGAGACGGGCGCTGGTGGCTCGATGTGATCGGCAAGGGCGCCAAGCCGCGCCGGCTGCCGGTGGCGCCGGAGATGCTGGCGGCGTTTCGTGAATATCGCATGGCGTTCGGATTGCCGGCCCATGCGGCGCGCGACGATGCCACGCCGCTGGCGCTGGCCAGCCGCGGCCAAGCGCTGGCTGCAATCACGGACGAGGCTGCCTCCAATGCCATGAAGTCCTTGTTTGCCGCCGCTGCAATCCTGGCGGATGCGGCCGGCGACTTGGACAGCGCATTGTCCTTGCGCCAGGCATCCGCGCACTGGCTGCGGCACACCATGCTGACCATGCACGCCAATAACGAAGTCTCGCTGAAGGTGCTGCAGGATACGGCAGGGCACGCCAACATCTCGACCACCGCGATCTATCTGCATAAAAGCGATAAGGAGCGGCACGATGAATTGATCGGATCGCTTGCCCGCAAGCCTTGAACGGCGGGAGCAGCGGACTAAACCAATTAGCCGTATCGATGAAATTCTCAATGACAATATTTATATTGTTATAATGTTGTTTTATGGAAATATCAATCGAGCCGAGCTCATTACGGGTAGCTCAAGCCAACTCCAGTTCGACAGCGGCAGCGGGCGCATGGCCGGCTTTGCACTGTTCCAGACTGACTATCGGAGAACAAATCGATGCTGAAAAACATGCTGTCCGGCCTGCTCGCCTGCGCCGCAATCCTTCCTGCCATCGCGCAAGCGGCCAATCCGGCGGCCAGCGCGGGCATGGTGGTCGAAAGTTTCAGCGGTCCTGTCACCAGCAAGGAAATCAATTCCTTCAAAGGGTATATCCAGACGCTGACGCCGGCCAGCGACAATATCGGCAACCAGTGGGCTCAGGGCGGCAGCGGCGAACAGACCAAGGCGATGGGGCTGGTCTATGAAATCAATGGCGACCGCGCCATCCTCGACAAGATGCTGGTGTTTTGCGACAGCGTCCTGTCCGAGCGCAACGACCTGGCGCCGGCGCCGGTCGGCCAACACAAGATCTGGACCGGCAGGATAGATCCGGTCTGGCCCAACGATGTCAGCAGCACGCCGATCGGCACCGGCGGCGAGCAGGGCGACCCGGTCGGGCACCTGGCTTACTGCGCCAGGCTGATCCTGGCGACGCCGGCGATCTGGCACCTGAAGGTGGGCAGCGGCGATCCGAAAAACTATGGCGCCGACTACTACAGCCGGGCAAAAAAATACGTGACGGAGGCGGACTACAGCCTGGACCAGCACATTTTCAAATCGCTGCTCAACCTGACGCGCAATAATCTGTACTATTTTTCCGCCGCCTCGCCCTACAAGTCCGGCCTGCCGGTGCCATGGAACCAGCAGATGATGTTCAACTACGCCCTGCAGAACCTGGCTGCCTGCCACGAAATCCTGGGCGACGATCCCGCCCGCGCCAACAGATACAACGCCATCGTCGGCGCCAGCATCGCTTCCTTTTTTGCGACTGGCGTGACCTCGTATAAAAGTAAGAAGGGCAGCGATGTCTACGACTGGGGCTATGCCTTGCCCGACAAGAGCGGTGAAGACAACAACCACGGCAGCCTCGACATCGCCGGCTTCTACCGCGCCTATGCGACTGGGCGCTATGCCATTACCGACATCCAGATGACCAGGTTCGCCAATACCTTCGTGGATGTGGTGACGCGCGGGCCGCAGGACTATGCCGGCAGAATCAACGGCAGCGACGGCGCCGGCAACAGCGCACCGACCACCACGGTGAGAAGCGGCTATCTGTTGCTGGCAGAATTTTTGCCGCAACAGTATCAAAACATGGTCGGCGCGGATTTTACAATCGGCAAGGCCAGCGGCAGGATCGACCAGTTTTCGCGTTTCCTGTGGGTCAAGAACCGGCGCAACATTAAGGCCAGCCAGGCCGCCGGCCGCTAAGAGCCGGCGCGTCGCATCGAACCCTGATTGAGGCCAGAGTCGCCGCCCTGGCGCTTGACAATCAGGGTGCACATTGCCGCCGTCCGCTACGCCAAAAATCCGCACGTGTGGCTTCATGCTCGCCTGGATAAGCGTGTAGGATTGCTCTCCATTGCAAATGCATTCGATATTTGCAAAAAATTCCAGACACGGATTGCCGCCGGCGCGCCCGCCATCGTCAGAACCAGAAGACGTGGTGGCGGCTGTCCGGCCTGACGGTCATTTCCCTTTGAAAATTTTCAATTCGAGACGCCTTATGATTGAGCAGCTTCGCATTTTTTCTTGCATGACCATGCCATTGCGGCGCGCCGGCTGTGGCGCCGCAGCCATGACCCTGGCCGCCGTTTTGGCGGTGGCGCCGGCGGCGGTGGTCCACGCCGCGGATGGAAAGCCGGAAGCGAAGTCGGACAGCAAGCCGGATGCCAAGGCCGGCGTCGACAAGAAAGACGAAAGCGAGCTGCTGCCGCTGCCCGCCGACAAGACCATATCCCAGAGTATCCGCAGCGGCGGCAAGACCATCACCTATGAGGCTACGGTGGGCCTGATTCCGGTGCGTAACGCCAAGGGCAAGAAGATCGCCGAAGTTGTCTACACGTCCTACACGATTCCTGGCGGCGCGGTCAGCCGGCCGGTCACCTTTGCCTTTAACGGCGGGCCTGGCGCGTCTTCGGTGTATCTGAACATGGGCGCCATCGGCCCCAAGCGCGTGCCGTTCGGGACCGCCGGCGATGCGCCGTCGGACAGCGCCGTGACCCAGGACAATCCGAATACCTGGCTAGACATGAGCGACCTGGTATTCATCGATCCGGTCGGCACCGGTTTTTCGCGTTCGTTGGAAGATGAAGACACGACCAAGAAGGATTTCTATTCGACCGACGCCGATATTAAATACCTGTCGCGCGTGGTCTACGATTGGCTGGTCAAGCATGGCCGCCTGCGCGCCCCTAAATATGTAGTCGGAGAGAGCTACGGCGGCTACCGGGCGCCGCGCATCGCCTATGCGCTGCAGACGGAAATGGGGGTGGGCGTGAGCGGCCTGGTGATGGTGTCGCCTTATCTTGACCCGGCCGCCGTCGGCGACGGCGATGCTTTGTCGCCATTGCCGTGGATGATCAATCTGCCGTCCATGACGGCCGGTAACCTGGAGCGCCAGGGCAAGCTGAGCGCGGCTGCCATGAATGATGTCGAATCCTATGTGCGCTCGCAGTTCGTCACCGATTTCCTGGCCGGCCGTTCCGACCCCAATGCCGTTGGCCGCATCGTGCAGAAAGTCTCCGCTTACACTGGCCTCGATCCGGCGCTGGTCTCCAAGCTGGATGGCCGCGTCGATGCCAATACCTATCTGCGCGAAGCGCATCGGGCCGAGAAGAAAATCGGCAGCATCTACGATTCCAATGTCACCGCGTGGGACCCGTTCCCCAGCTCCAGCGACCGTCAGTCCGGCGACCCTATCCTGGAAGCGCTGATCGCACCCACCACCAGCGCCATGGTCGATTTTGTCACGCGCGAGGTGGGCTGGAAAACCGATACCCACTACGAGGCGCTGTCGTCCAACGTCAATAAGCTCTGGGACCGCGGCTCACCCGACGACAAGCCGGTGGCCGAATTGCGCAAGGCGATTGCCAACGACGCCAAGATGCGCGTGCTGATTGCGCACGGCTATAACGATTTATCCTGCCCATTCTTTACTTCGCGCTTGATCCTGGACCAGATGCCTGCCTTCGGCCAGGAACGGCGAGTGAAGCTGGCGGTTTATCCGGGCGGCCACATGTTCTATAGCCGTGGCGCCAGCGCGGCAGCATTCAAAGCTGATGCCAGGACCTTGTTCGGCGCATCTTGAGACGGTCCTGAGCGCCGGAGAACAGGAAACGCGGAGCTGGTCAGGGTAGTTGCCAGCTCCGGCAAGCGCAGCGGCCGCTTCTTGAGCACTTACGCGTGAATCAGGCGGCCGCCGCCGAACGACCAGTTTTCCCAGCTAGTTTCCTTGAAGCACACCATCACTTCTTCGGTGTTCAAGCCTTGTCCGGACAAGGTGGCCATCAGTTCTTCCAGCAGCTTGCGCTTGACCTTGACGCTGCGGCCGACCGACCAGAGGATTTCGATCAGGACAAAATTTTCGGTGCGGGCCGATTTCAGGTCCGGATAGCCGGGATCGTAGCGGAAGTCTTCGGGGTCAAGCTCGATGACGCGCTGGAATTTGTCGGTTGCCGGCACCCCGGACGACAGCAAGGCGGCGTGTACGGCGTCAAGGACGCCGGCCTTGAATTCGGCGGATTTCGGTTTGCGGACAGTGATGGTGACGAGCGGCATGCGGACTCCTTGAAAAGGTTGCTGGTCCCGGTCATGCCGCTACGGTTCAACCTCTCCTCAGGCAAACAGCAGACGGTCGGTGTAGTGGAAGTCGCCGGGGTCGAAATAGGGCTTGGCCCAGTTATCCGTGGTCGACAGGAACCAGCCCGCGGCCACCGCAGCTTGCTGCTTGGACACTGGCATTTTAACGGGTGCCGGCGCCGCTGCGCTAGCCATGCGGTCGAGGAACTGGAAATGGTCGACCAGGCCCACGGCCTCGATCGCGAACACGGTGGCGATGTCGCCGTCGTAGATCGCCAGCAGGTTGTCGCCATTGGCCTGCTCGCCGCCGACGGCAAGATTGGATGATCCGCAGAACACCACTGGGGCGTTGCCGTTAAAGTCGCATACTACGAACTTGTGATGGATCTGATGGCCGATGCCGGCAATGGTGCGGACCTGGTCGAAAGGCGGCGGCAGAATCGCTTTGCCGGGTTTCCCGGTCACCAGCACGCCGGTTTTCTTGCCCGGCGCATACAGGGAAATACCGCTGTTGCTGTCCGAAATGCCGTAGCTGAAAATATTTTCATCGGCATGCAGGTTCTTCAGGGCGGCGTAGACCGGACTGGTGCCATTGTCGATTTCCATCACGGCGAACAGCACGCTTGCCTGCTTGGCTGATTTCGTTCCCTCCTGCTGGATGCGGGCCGCGATATCGCCGAGATTCTTAGTAACGAATTCGGCTGAATGCGGGGCGAAAGTAATGTCGGTTGCGGGAGAGTCGCCCTGCGCTATCGAGAAAGTGGCTGAGGAAAATGGCGATTGCAGGTAGGGCGTGAGCTTGACGCCGCCTTGCCATATCGTCTCGAACAACTGCCCGTATTCCGCGGCGACCGCAGGATCGTCGAATACCAGCACATGGTTGGAGTTGACGTACAGGCCAGTGACGGAGAAGTTGGTCGAGCCGGTCAGCACCTTGAGCGCGGTGTCCTTGTTGAAACTGATGAAGACCTTGTCATGGGCGTAGCGCTTGAAATGGCCGCGCAGGATAGCGGCCGGGCTCTTGGCGACCGCCCGGAACTGCGTCTCGAACTGGTCTTCCGGCAGCGGCTTGCTGGCGGAATGATGAAGCGCGGCGTTGTCGAGGATGATGCGTACCCGGCCCTGGCTGGCCAGCTCCAGCAGGATCTTGCAGATATCCGGTTCGTTGAGGTCGTAGGCAAAGACGTCGAGATATTGCGCCGGATCCTGCAGCACTTCGTTGAGCAGCGCAAAAATCTGCGCGCGGGCAGTCAGTCCGAGCCAGGCGTATTCATCTGCAAAGGTGTACTGTGCGCCGGCAGGATTGCTGCCGGAGACCTGCGCGGTGTCGAACAGCAGCTCGTCGCTCTTGGGGCGGATCAGGGCATTGACGCCGAAATTGTGGCTGAATGCCTGCGACTGCGTATAACCGCGGGTGAAACCGAGCTTGAACTTGTTCTTGGTAAACGGTCCGACGTAGACGCTGACGGCGACGCCTTGGGCCGGGTCGATGGCGATCAGCGACTGCTTGTCATCGAAATAGCGCGGGGTAACGGTGTAAGTGTATTCGCCGAAAAACGGATCGGTGCCCTGGTGGTTGGAGCCAGGCACATGCAGCCAGCGGAACTTGTGCACCGGCGCGTTCACGCTTGAATTCGACGGTTCTTGCGGATCCTGCACATGGCTGGCGGGGGTTTCGAATTGCAGCGTGTTGTAAAGGTAATAGGGCGCCAGGCCCTTGGGCTGGCACTGGATGGTGAAGCCGGCCAAGTTGACCGCGCTTTGAGAGTCGAGAAGATTGAATGCCAGCAGGGTCTTGCAATCCCCGATGTGGGCGGTAACGGACAGCAGCTTCGATTGCTCTGTGACAGACGCCATTGCGACTCCCCGGTTCAATTGAGCGCCTGCGCAACGGGCGCCGAAACAGCATGTGAATGATGCTGTGTTCCTGCGCGCTGCCTCCCGCGCAATGCAAAAAGCATTGGAAAATACTAACGAGGAATTGTTACCGTGCAATGACTTGTTGAATTGGAAATGGCTGGTATGCGGAAATGTTTTCCTAGCCAATCCAGTATGGGCAGGATGTCGGGAACGGCGGTTGGCGTTCCGAAGGTGTCAGGCAGGCATCGCGGTGAGGGATGCAAGCATTGCTGCTCTTTGCTTATCTTTTGCTTATCTGTTGCTGATATCTGCAGCCCGCCAGTTCAGTCTTGAGGGTCAGGCGACTCAGCTTCGTTGGTCGCATCCACAAAATGCTTGAGCGAGGCATCCATATCGAGCCGTAATTTTCTGGCAACCTCAGGGTCTCGTTGCTCACTGGAAATTGCTGCAAAATATCTGTCTTTGGCGAGGTCGTGCAGGCGCAGCGCCTCATTGATATTTCGATCTGCATTACTCATGCTTCTCTCCAAACAGGACAGGCGAGCAGCTATCCTAGCATCAACTCTCCGGTGTTTCAAACGCCCGCCAGATTTGCGCGGCGATACAGGCTAGGCGCTCCTGAGCAGGGGCAACGAGGACTGTTCTGGCATGTCGAGGATCAGTTGGCCGAATTCGCAGGCTGCCAACGTCTTGCCGCCGTCGCTCCAGATCAATGAAAAATCGGCGCTGGGCAAGAGCGGCAAGCCGTATTGGCCATCGACGATTTTCATGCCTGGTTCCAGGTCGTCGCTGGTCAGCACGGTAATCGCCAGTCCGCCCAGCACCGCGGCGCGCAGGCCTTGCTGGCTCGGCGAGGTAAACACTACATGCCATTTGACAGTGGTCTGCTCTAGTGCGGTAACGCCGGCATGGCGATACACGCAGGGCGCAGGAAAGAAGGCCAGCGGTACCGAGGCATCAGGCGGTAGTGTGAATATGTCTGCCGCCACCCACACCAGCCTGGTGCGCCGGACCACCGTGCCGCGTTCGCTTCGGGGTACCGATATCACTACCGCCAGGTCGAGCTCGCCGGCGTCGATCATCGCCCGCAGGTCGAGATTCATGCTGACGTTGACGTCCAGCCTGATGGCTGGGAAGGCGCGGGCGAACTGGCACAGCAGCGGAGGCAGCCGTTCACCCATGAAATTCTCGGGCACGCCGAAGCGCACCGCGCCGCACACCGGCGACGGCTGGAAACGTCGCACCATGGCGTCTTGCGCCTGCAGGATCTGTTCGGCATAACGCAGGAAATCCTCGCCGTCGTCGGTGAGGGTGAGCTTGCGGGTGGTGCGGTGCAGGAGCGGGCGTCCGGCCTGTTCCTCCAGCCGGCGGATCTGGTGGCTGATGGCGGACTGGGTCAGGTGCAGCTGCTGCGCGGCGCGGGTAAAGCCGCCGGTTTCCTTGACGGCGACGAACGCGCGCAACAGTGTGGGGTCGAAATCCATGGCGGTCGATAAATGATGGTTTGTAATGAATGACGCAAAATTAAATCATTTCTATCATAGGCTAAATCCGCCCACAATGTTTCCTGTTGCCAAACCTCGCGCGGCGCACCCGCGCAATCCGGGTCTGGCCGAGCCGACTCCGGCCATTCGTGAAAACCAGACAGGAAATATCGACATGACGCTCTCTCAAATCAGTAAAAACAGAATCGCACTGGCGGCAGTCTGCCTGACTGCGCTGATGTTCGGCCTGGAAATTTCCAGCGTGCCGGTGATCCTGCCGACCTTGGAACAGGTATTGCACGCCGGCTTCAAGGAGCTGCAATGGATCATGAATGCCTACACCATTGCCTGCACCACGGTATTGATGGCGGCCGGCACCCTGGCCGACCGCTACGGCCGCAGGCGCATTTTCATCATCAGCCTGGCCCTGTTCGGCATTACCTCCCTGATTTGCGGCCTGGCACAAGACGCCTCGCTATTGATCGCCAGCCGCTTCCTGCAGGGCATGAGCGGCGGCGCCATGCTGATCTGTCAGATTGCCGTGCTGTCGCACCAGTTCCAGGACGGCAGGGCGCGCAGCAAAGCGTTTGCCATATGGGGCGTGGTGTTCGGCATCGGCCTTGGCTTCGGCCCCATCATCGGCGGCATGATCGTGGTACTGTCGAACTGGCACTGGGTATTCCTGGTGCATGTTCCGCTTGCTGTCCTGACTTTGCTGCTGGTGCTTGGCAGCGTTGCGGAATCCAGCGATCCGCAGGCAAAAAAGCTGGATGTCCTGGGTATCGTCACCTTGTCGCTATCGGTATTCGGTTTGACCTATTTCATTACACAAGGGCCGGACCTGGGGTTTGCCAGCAAGGCGGCGCTCGGCATCATCGCCGCGGCAGCCGCCGGCTTCGTGATTTTCATCTGGGTGGAAAAGCGCCAGCCTTATCCGATGTTCGATTTTTCCGTCTTCAGGATACGCAATTTTTCCGGCGCCATTCTCGGTTCGATCGGCATGAATTTCAGCTTCTGGCCTTTCATGATCTATCTGCCCATCTATTTCCAGAGCGGTCTGGGCTACGATATCGTGGCAGCCGGCGCCTCCTTGCTGGCTTATACGCTGCCGACCCTGGTCATTCCGCCGTTGGCGGAACGCCTTTCGCTGCGCTACCAGCCGCGGCTGGTGATTCCTTGCGGCTTGTCGACCATAGGCGCCGGTTTCATCCTGATGAAATACGGCAGCAGCGCCGCGCATGCCAGCTGGCTGACCATGCTGCCCGGATCGCTGCTGGCCGGCATCGGGCTGGGCCTGACCAACACGCCGGTGACCAACACCACTACCGGCTCGGTGCCGGCGGCACGTGCCGGCATGGCTTCCGGCATCGACATGAGCGCCAGGCTGATTTCTCTGGCCGTGAATATCGCGCTGATGGGCTTCATCCTGCTGGAGGGCATCCTGTCTTACCTGAGGAGCGCCATTCCGGGGGAGTTGGATGGCTTGCGCCTGCGTGCTTTGGCCGAAAAGATCGCCTCCGGCAATTTCGCCTCGCTCCGGCAAGGGTTTCCAGAGCTGGTTTCCCTTGATGCTTCCGGGGCGATCGTACATGCCGCGCTGGTGCATGGCTTCGGCCTCGTCATGCTGTATGGCGGGATCGGGGTCTGCATTCTGGCGGTTGCCAGCTTCGTGGTTTTTGGGCCGGAGAGGGCAGTGCAGTATGCAGCGAACAGGAAGATCAAGGAAATCGCGTAATCGCGAGCTTGACTTCAGACAGGCTTGTAAATTTAATGTGATTTGTAATAAATACATTATAAATAATTGAATTTATGTATTTATATAATTTAGTTTATATTTTACTTTAAATATTTTACTTGAGAATTTGTTGCAATTTCAGAGCCTATCGTACAGATGCCAGGCATGCCGGGACGCATCCAGAGCAGGGGTGCGGCAATAACCAGGATAGTGGGCAGAGGTTTTTTCAAGATCAAGGTTGGTCGTTATTGTTATATGATGTCCTACAAGTAAATATTCGTCTTATTTCTTCAAGCGGCTTTCTCTTGATAGTATCGATTTCTCTTGGATCAGCGTATTCAATTGAACGCAATGGCTATTTAAAATATTGCGTCATTGAAATTAACGTTGTACGATAACGTATCACATTTGCCATGGGTCACTGAGCGCATGTGCATACATAAAAACCAGGAGACAGATTGATGAAGCAAGCCCTATCCATGCTGTGCGCTGCCTGCGTGGCCTCGCTGACGCTGAGCGCCGCGCCTGCCCACGCCAGGGAATTCCGCGACGCCGATGTCCAGCCCGCCGATTACCCGACCGTAGCTGCGGTCAACTACATGTCCGACCTGATGAAGCAGCGCAGCCAGGGCAAGTACAGCATCAAGGTGTATCCCAACAGCCAGTTGGGCAACGAACCGGATACTGTCGAGCAGGTCAAGCTAGGGGCGATTGAATTCACCCGCACCCATGCCAGCGTGCTCAACGCCATCTGTCCGGAAACCATGCTGCCTTCCTTGCCGTTCGTGTTCCGCAGCAAGGAACATATGCGGCATGTGCTGGATGGCCCGATAGGCGATGAAATCCTGCGTTCCTGCGAGGCCCACGGCCTGGTCGGCCTGGCGTTCTACGACTCCGGCGCGCGCTTTTTCTATACCAAGAAGCTGGTCAGGAACCTGGCTGACCTGAAGGGCATGAAGATCCGCGTGCCGCAGTCCGAACTGTCGGTGGCGATGCTGCAGGCGCTGCATGCCAATGCGACGCCGATGGCGACCTCCGAGGTCTACACCGGCATCAAGAGCGGCATCGTCGACGGCGCCGAAAACAACTGGCCGACTTACCAGACCGCCCATCACTTCGAAATCGCCCCTTACGTGCTGCTCGACGAGCACGACATGACGCCGGAAATACTGTTGATGTCGAAAGTGATCTACGACAAGCTGTCGGCCGACGACCAGAAAATGATACGGCAAACCGCCAAAGCCTCCGTGCCTTACATGCGCAAGCTGTGGGACGAGAAGGAAATTTCCTCGCGCGCCCTGGTTGAAAAGGCGGGGGTACACATCGCCGCGGCCAATAAAGCTGAGTTCCAGGCCAGCATGGCGCCGGTCTATGCCAAGTTTGTCACTTCGCCGAACATGAAAGATCTGCTTAAGCGGATTCAGGACACGCAATAGGGCGCCGCGCCGACACTCCCTCCGGAATCCTCCAGGAACCGCTCATGAACGATGTCAATACTGCAGTAGATGCCATTGACGGCAAGCGGGCGACCGCCTTGCTGCCGCCGTTTACCTTCCTCACTCGATGCAACGCCTGGCTATCCCTGATGTGCATGCGGCTGGCGGTTGCCGGCCTGATCCTGATTGCGCTGGCCGTATTCGGCCAGATCTTCGGCCGCTATGTGCTCAATAACAGTCCCTCGTGGACCGAGGCTTTCGCCTTGCTGATGGTGCTGTATGTGACCAATATCGGCGTCGCCGTCTGCGTGCGCGACGACCGCCACATGGGCGTTGAACTGCTCACCGGCGCCTTGCCGGCCAAGGCGAGGGTAGTCCTGAAGATCGGCATCCATTTGCTGGTCATCGTGTTTGCCCTGCTGATGATCTGGAACGGCTGGATCCTGGGGCGTCAGATCATGGACTACATGATCCCCAACCTCGGTCTGTCCCAGGGGCTGACCTACTGGCCGCTGATACTCTCCGGCTGCCTGATCGTGCTGTTCTCGGTTGAGCACATCATCGCCTTACTCCAGCATACGAAGGTCGTCCCATCATGGCATTGACTCTCCTGTCCGTCAGTTTCCTGGTATTGCTGCTGCTGGGCGTACCCATTTCGTTTTCCATCGGCCTGTCGGCGATTGCCACCATCTGCTATGAAGGCTTGCCGGTAGCCGTGATCTTCCAGCGCATGATTGCCGGCATGAGCGTGTTTTCCTTCCTCACCATTCCATTTTTCATCTTTGCCGGCGAACTGATGCTGTACGGCGGCATCGCCGACCGCATCATCCAGTGTGCGCGCGGCGTGGTCGGCCATATCCGCGGCGGCCTGGGCATGACCAATGTGCTGGCCTGTACCTTGTTCGGCGGGGTTTCCGGTTCGCCGGTGGCGGATATCTCGGCCATGGGCGCGGTCATGATCCCGATGATGAAGCGCGAGAACTACGACACCGACTATGCCGTCAACGTCACCACCCATTCCTCACTGGTCGGGGTGCTGATGCCGACGTCGCACAACATCATCATCTATGCCCTGGTGGCCGGCGGCGGCGTCTCCATCACCACCCTGATCCTGGCCGGGCTGCTGCCGGCCGCCATCCTGACCCTGGCCAACCTGACCGTGGCCTACCTGGTGGCAGTGCACCGCGGCTATCCGGCCGGCACTTTCCTCGGCTGGCGAGTGGCGTTGCATAGCGTCCTGCGCGCCGTGCCAGGGCTGATGGTGGTGGTGATCATCATCGCCGGCATCACTTCCGGCATCTTTACCGCCACCGAATCGGCTGCCATTGCAGTGTTTTACGCGTTGCTGCTGACCACGCTGGTGTACCGCAGCCTGAGCTGGGAGGATTTCCTGAAGGCGGCAGTCAAGTCGGTCAAGACTACCGGCGTGATCCTGATGCTGATCAGCATTTCCTCCGCATTCGGCTATCTGATCAGCCTGTACAGCGTGGCCGATACAGTGGGCGCAGCGCTGATGGCGGTGAGCAGCAACCCGATCGTGATTTTTCTGCTGATCAACCTGGCCTTGCTGCTATTCGGCACTTTCCTCGACATGGCCGCCCACATCCTGATCTGCACGCCGATTTTCCTGCCCATCTGCGAGCATTTCGGCATGGGACCGGTGCAGTTCGGCATGATGCTGCTGATTAACTGCTCGCTGGGGTTGAACGCACCGCCGATCGGCGCGGCGCAGATCATCGGCTGCACCATCGGTGGCATCCGCATGGGGCAGATCATGCGCACCATCTGGCCGTTTTACCTGGCGCTGCTGTTTACCTTGCTGCTGGTGACCTTTGTGCCGGGATTTTCGCTGTGGATCCCGGCGTTGCTGAACTAGCCCATCTAGTCCATTACAAACTCAAACGCCCTGCAGCAGGGTCTCGCGGAAAGTCGCCGCCAGTGGCCGCAGATTGACGCGATGCCAGGCTGCCCATAGCGGCGTGCGGTAAAGGATTGCGCCCTGAACCTAGATGCCTATTGTCTTTCAGGCAATGGGCACCCAGCGCCAGGGATTCTGCCATTTCGGCAGGATCAGGCAATCCTCGCACAGCATTGAGCTACCCCGTTTTTCGGCCTCCTACCTATGATGAACCCATGCTTTTCACTCATCAACGGAGATCCCATGAAAACGGTAGACCACATTTATATCAACGGCAGCTTCGTTAAACCGCACGGCAAGGAAGTGCTGGAACTCGTCAATCCCTCGACCGGGGCGCCGATCGCCCGGGTCACGCTGGCGGACGAGCAGGATGCGCAAGCCGCGATTGCCGCGGCAAAAGCCGCCTACCCAAGCTTTTCGCGCAGCAGCAAAGAGCAGCGCATGACTTATCTGCAGCGTCTGCACGACGCGGTGGCGGCGCGCTCGGAGGAACTGCTGGAGGTCATGATTGAAGAATACGGCGGTCCGCTGCGGATCGGCAAGGCTAGCACCCAGCGCGCTGCCGTATCTCTCCTTCATCCGCTTTACCCGTCCGACCGAACTCACCAGAGGCATGCTGGAACCTTCCATGTGCCTGGTGCTGCAAGGAAGGAAGGAAGTTCTGATCGGCAGCCAGATCTCGCACTACGGACGCGGCAGCTATGTGCTGTCCGCGATCGACATGCCGGTTTCCGGTCAGGTTTCGGAAACCTCGCTTGCCGAGCCCTATCTGGGCATCAGGATTACCCTGGATCCCAGGGAAATCGCAGCCCAGATCATTGAACACAAGCTGACGGTTCCCAAAAACTCGGCGCCGCGCGCCGCTGCTTATATAGAAGCTGCGGACACTGAGCTACAGGACGCCTTCTTGCGGCTGGCAAGGCTATTGAAGAAGCCGCGCGACATGGCCGCGCTGGCGCCGCTGGTCAAGCAGGAAATCCTGTATCGCCTGATCAGCGCCAAGGATGGCGGCCTGTTGGGCCAGACCGTGCTGGCTCATCATCAGGAAAAGGGCGTCAACCAGGCCATTCACTGGATCAAGACCAACTACGCCGAACCGATGCAGATCGAGAAACTGGCGAAGGCTGTCAGCATGAGCGTGTCCAATCTGCATCACCGTTTCAAGGCCATCACCGTGATGAGCCCTTTGCAATATCAAAAGCAGATACGCTTGCTGGAAGCGCGCAAGCTGCTCCTGGGCGGCCACATCGAAGCTGCTACGGTCGCCTTCAAGGTGGGCTATGAAAGCCCGTCGCAATTCAGCCGGGAATACCGCAGGCTGTTCGGGCCTCGCCATTGCAAGACATGGAATACCTGAAGTATCACGAGCTGGATCAATAGCGCCGGTTCGCGGCCAAAGTGGCTAACGCCGCAGTCGGCTAGGAAATGTCGGCTGCGCGGGCCAGCAGCGAAAGCCGCCTGACCAAGGGTTCAAACAGTTCCGCTGGCGTATTGCCGTATCCCAGCACCAGGCCATTGTCTTCAGCCATGGGATGCAGGGCAAAACCGGAGAGCGGACTGGGGGCGATGCCGTAGCGCCGCGCCGCTTCGGCGATCTTGCGATCGGGATAACAGGCCGGCAGGCGCAGGGTCAGGTGCAAGCCGCAATGGCCGCCTTCGATCGCATGGGGCAGGCGCAAGTGGCGCTGCAAGGCGTCGCGCAGAGCTTGCTGGCGGTCGCGGTACAAGCGCCGCATGCGCCCCAGGTGGCGGCTGAACTGACCGCTTTCGATAAACTCCGCCAGCGCCAGCTGTTCATAGCGGTGGCCGCCACGCAGCATTTCTTCCAGCGGGATCTGCATCGGCGCCAGCAGCACGGCCGGCAGCACCAGGAAACCCAATCGCAAGGATGGGAACATGGTCTTGCTGAAGGTGCCGACGTACAGCACCGGCGCTTGCTCCACCAGCCCCTGCATGGCGCCGATCGATTCGCCGGCATGGCGGAATTCGCTATCGTAGTCGTCTTCGATGATCCAGGCTTGGCGCCGCCGCGCTTGCGCGATCAGCTCCAGGCGGCGCGCCACGGTCAGCACCGCGCTGGCCGGATACTGGTGCGAGGGCGTGGTGTAGATCAGGCGCGGCGGCCGCGTTTTCCAGTCATCTTCCGTCACGACCAGGCCGTCGCCATCGACCCGCATCGGGACGATGCGCAAGTCGCCCGCATGCATCGCGGCCTTGGCCCCGCGATAGCCCGGATCTTCTACCCAGCCGGTATCGCCGGGATTGCTCAATAAACGTACGCACAGCAGCAGCGCTTCCTGTGCCCCCTCGGTGATGATCACCTGGGCCGGATCGCAGCGCACGCCGCGGGCCATGCTCAAGTGGCGGGCGATGGCGGTACGCAAGGCCGGTTCGCCCAGCGGGTCGCCATAACCCAGGGCCGCTGCGCCGGCGTGACGCAGGGCTCGGTCAAGTGCGCGGCGCCAGGCCGCCAGCGGAAAATGGGACAATGCCGGGACCCCCGGGCGTAGCACTACGCTGGCAGCGGTGCGCGGCGCGCTCGGCTGGATGCGCGCCAGGCGCTGCGCGATCAGCGGCGCAGACGGCGCGGCAGGGGTGGCACGCACCGGTGGTGGGCGCGATAGCGCCGCCACTCTGGTGCCCTGGCGATCGGGTTGCACGTAGCCTTCGGCGGCCAGCAGGTCGTAGGCGGCAGTGACGGTGTTGCGTGAAATCGACAATGCATCGGCCAGCACACGCGAACCCGGCAGCCGGCTGCCGGCCACCAGGCCGCCGCCCAGGATGGCATCCTTGATGCGCCGGTATAACTGCCGTTGCATGGGCGCCGCGGCGACATCTTTATCCAGCGGCGCTTCCAGCAAGGCCTGTGGCATGAGGGCAGAGGAGGCCGTGGTCATGGGAATGTCTGAAGGGTTTGGGTAAAATTGCGTGGCACCATGAAATATACATGATGTGGATCTTTTTTTAGAGCCACGAGGCGCGTACTTTAGCACAGGCCCGGCGCATGTCGGGCATGACCAGCCAAGGAAGTGCATATGACAAGTATCTTGAACCAATACCAGCAGCCGGTCGGCGCCCCGGTGCCCGGCTGGACGCCGCGCGCGCAGCCGCGGCGCCAGCCGATTGAAGGGCGTTACTGTCGCCTGGAAGCGTTGGATCCGCAGCGTCATGCGGCAGACCTGTATGCAGCCTATAGCCAGGCGCCGGACGAGCGCGACTGGACCTATCTGTCGACCGGCCCCTTCGCCGATGCCGACGCCTACCGTGCCTATGCCGAACGTGCCGCAGTCAGCAGCGATCCATTGCACTACGTGGTCATCGAACGCAAGAGCGGCAAGGCGGTCGGCACCCTGGCGCTGATGCGGATCGACCCGGTCAACGGCGTCATCGAAGTCGGGTTTGTGACGTTTTCGCCACTGCTGAAGCGCACCCCGATTTCCAGCGAAGCCCAGTACTTGCTGATGAAACATGTGTTCGATGAGCTCGGCTATCGCCGCTACGAATGGAAATGCGACAGCCTGAATGCACCATCACGCCAGGCAGCCGCGCGCCTCGGTTTCCAGTTCGAGGGCATATTCCGCCAGGCCGTGGTCTACAAGGGGCGCAGCCGCGATACCGCCTGGTTCGCCATCATCGATGGCGACTGGCCACCGCTGCGCGCGGCCTTTGAAACCTGGCTGGCGCCGGAAAACTTCGACGCCGACGGCCTACAGCGGCTATCCTTGACGCAGATACGCACAACCCAGGCTGCCGGCGGTTAGTCATCTGTCCGCTACAACAACCGCCTCTACGGCGTCCACGATCCGCGCGGCAATTCGGGGTTGGCGCACAGATGGTTTGTTAATCAATCAGGAAGAAAGATAATGTCACAAGATATCCAGGCGCAATTCAAGGCCTTCAGGGAACGGGGCCTCAAGCTGGACATGTCGCGCGGCAAGCCGGCGCCGGAGCAGCTGGATCTGTCCAATGCGCTGCTGCAGCAACTGGACGGCTACCTGGCGGCAGACGGCGCCGACGCGCGCAACTATGGCGTTGCCAGCGGCTTGCCCGAGGCGCGCAGTCTGTTTGCCGAGTTGCTGGAAATTCCTGCCGCCCAGATCGTGGTGGACGGCAGCGCCAGCCTGGCCTTGATGCACGACACGATCATGTTTTGCCTGATACATGGCATCGGCGGCCAGGCGCCATGGAGCCGCCAGCAAGCGATCAGTTTTCTGTGCCCGGTGCCGGGTTACGATCGCCATTTTTCGATTTGCGAAGCGCTCGGGATCAAGATGATCAACGTGCCCTTGAATGAGGATGGTCCGGACATGGTGCTGGTTGAACAGCTGGTAGCCAACGACGCCAGCATCAAAGGCATGTGGTGCGTGCCCAAATACAGCAATCCATCCGGCACCGTCTATTCGGCAGCCGTGGTGCAGCGCCTGGCGGCGATGAAAACCGCCGCGCCGGACTTTGTGCTGATGTGGGACGATGCCTACCGCTTGCATCATCTGAGCGAACAGAAGATCGATAGTATCAACATGCTGGAAGCCTGCCGGCAAGCCGGCAATCCGGATCGCGCCATCGTCTTCGCTTCGACCTCGAAAGTCACCATGGCCGGTTCCGGCCTGGCCGCGCTGGCCTCGTCCGTGGCCAACATCGCCTGGTGGCAGCGCAATACCTCGGTGCGTAGCATCGGCCCGGACAAGATCAACCAGCTGCGCCATGTGCGTTTCCTGAAAGACCGGGCGCATGTCGAGGCGCTGATGGAACGTCACCGGCATTTGCTGAAACCGAAATTCGACGCGGTGCTGGCGCAGTTCGATCGCTATCTGGGCGCCATCGAAGAAGTGAGCTGGACCAGGCCGCTGGGAGGCTATTTCATCGATCTGGTGACGCCGCCTGGCTGCGCCAAACGCACCATCGCGCTGGCCAAGGAGCTCGGCATCACGCTGACCGCCGCCGGCGCCGCCTTCCCCTACGGCCGCGATGCGGAGGACCGGCATATCCGCATCGCCCCGAGCTTCCCCTCGCTGGATGAAATCTCGCAGGCAGCACAGGGGATTGCGCTGGCCTTGAGAACGGTATTGGAAGAGCGGCCGCGCTAAACCATCCCAGGCGGCCGCTTCCAGGCCCGGATCAGAACTTATAGTTCACGCCGGCCGATACGCCTTGCACATGCCCGCCCGCGTAACAGTTGGGCGCACCCGATGCGATCGTCTGGCCATCGTGGCAATCGGTGGTGACGCCACGTCCTCCTGCACCCAGGTCATAGTGGGCCAGAGGGCGGTTGACGGTTACCGCATAGTCCGCGTACCAGGTGGTCTGCTTGTCGATCTTGTGCTTGTAAGCGACCGTATACATATTGGCGCCGTTGTCCGGGTTGCTGGTGCCGATGCCATCCAGCGGGCTGGTATTGTGCTGGCCGGGATCGCCGGGCGTGGCGTTGGCATGGGCCCAGCCGAACGACAGGCTGTCGTTCGCCGTCAGATCTTGCGTCAGCGCCAGCCAGTAACCGTTGCGCGAGCGCTCGTTCTGTTCCGCCAGGTAGGCCGGGATATTCCTGCGCATCACCTCGTAGATGGCGCTGACCGTGGTTTTGGTGGGGAAGGCGTACTGCACCCCGACTTTATAGGCATACTCGTTGCCGACATCGTTCTGATCCAGGCCGGTTGGACTGGCCAGCGCCTGCGGGGTGGCGGCGACGTCGCCGGTGCGGTTCACGCGGGAATGCAGCTCATAGGCGCCGGTCACATACAGCGGCCCGTTTTCATAGGCCAGATTGGCGCTGTAGGCGCTGCCGTAACTGCCGTCGTTGCAGGCGATAGGGCCGCCGCCGCTGCCGGGAATATTGCCGCCGGTGCAGCTGGATTCGCCGCTGGCCTGGATCGAATTTTCATAGCCGCGGTTCTGGCCCGGCGAGATCAGTGCATTGAAACTCCATCCGTTCCACTTGGGCGATTCGTACCAGAGCGCATGGTCAAGGCGGGTGCCGAACTCGACCCGGTTATCGCCGCCGGTATTGCCCATGATGACCGAGTAGTCGCCCCACATGCCGGAGAATGGATTCATGCGCGCGGTGGAGGTTTTGTACGGGGCGTCGGTCTTGCCCAGCTTGAGCGCGCCCCAGCGGCTGTCGGCCAGGCCGAGGTAGCTGTTGCGCGAGGTCAGCGCGCCTTTGACCGTGCTGTCCTGGGCGCTGGTGGAGTTGGACGAACCGGCGGTGGCGGTAATGTCGATCTGCGTTTCCAGCTGATACACCAGCGACATGGTGTCGCTGAACGGATGCTTGCCGCGTATGCCGACATAGGACAGGTTAGTCGATAAATCGGATTGCCAGCCGTTGTGGCCGACCGGCGAGACGACCCGGGCGCCGCCGACATCGTCATAGGAACTCTTGAAGCCCTTGCTGCTACCGTCGGCCGACACATCCAGGTTGCCGTAAAACTCGATATCCTTGATCGCTTCGAAGAATTTCCTGGCGCGGTCGCTGACCGCTTGCGGCATGGCCGCTACCGTATCCGCGGGGCTTTCCTTGGCCACCGGTTGCGCCGCGGTGTCCGCCACTTGCTGCAGTTTTGTGGTCAATAACTTTACTTGTTGTTCCAATGCTTCGATACGGGCGTCGGTGGCCGGGTCGGCCATGGCGGCGCCGCATGACATGAGCGAGGGGATTGAAAAAGCAGCAAGCAGTGCCGCTCGCTGCGGCTTTAATTTGAATATCATGAGGTCTCCATCGTTATAGAATAATTTTGTGTACGACGATTCAGAGTGCTGCCGCCGGTAGCTGCAGGGCGTTGACCTGGCTCAAGTTTTTGGAAAATAGCGACGGCGTCGTGTTTGAAATGGAAAGCTTTTGTGGTTAATTCGCCGCACTTGCATGCGGCACAGAGGCAGGGGCGGGGCTGCCAGGCCTGTTTCGTAATCGATGTGTAATGCTCTTGCTGTACCATCCGCACTGAGCTGCATCCGGATACCACGAATTCCCATCTCAACCAGCAGGGGCCATATGAAATACACCGCTTCATTGATCGCCGCAACCGCACTGGTGGCAGGCTGCGCCAGCCAGCCGGCAGCTACCGGCACAAGCCATTATGCAAATCTCAAGACGCTCGACGGCAAGCCGCCGCTGATCATCGGTCACCGCGGGCTGGCCGGGCTGTATCCGGAAGAAGTGATTGCCGGTTACCAGGCCGCGATCGCCGCCGGCACCGATTCGTTGGAAATGGACCTGATGTCGTCTAGCGATGGCGTGTTGTTCGTCTGCCATAACCCATTCCTGAGCGACACCACCGACGTCGCCAGCCATCCCGAATTCGCCGCGCGCAAAAAATCGCGCACGGTCGACGGCGTAGCGATTGCGCCGGAATGGTATATCAGCGACTTCACCGCCGCCGAGCTGAAGACTTTGCGCGTCAAGCAGCCGGTCGCCGGCCGCAGCCATCAGTACGACGGCCTGTATCCGATGGCGACGCTGCAGGAAGTCATCGACCTGGCCAAGGCCACCCGCGCGGCCGATCCCAAGAGCACGCTGACGATTTATCCGGAAACCAAGAATCCGATCTACCAGCGCGCGCTGGGCGTGCCGCTGGAAGAAAAGCTGATCGCGATGCTGGAGAAGGAGGGGTGGAACAACCACGATTCCCCGGTGTTCGTGCAGTCGTTCGAACCGGAGAGCCTGAAGCTGATGCGCCGTCTCGGCCTCAAGACCAAGGTGGTGCAATTGATGGATGGCGACGGCACGGATTTCAAGACCGGCGTCATGACTTACGGCTCACCTGATACTGCCAAGCCTTTTTCCTGGCTGCAAAAAGGCGATCCGCGCACCTTCGCGGCAATGGCGACGCCTGAAGGCCTGGCCGAAGTCAAGACCTATGCCGACGGCATCGGTCCATGGAAGCTGTACATCCTGCCGCCGCAGGGCGTGGATGCTGCCGGCAACGCCGTGAAGAAGCTGTCGGATGCCTCCAACATGGCTCCGACCAGCCTGATCGCCGATGCCCATCGCCTGGGCTTGTTGGTGCATCCGTTTACATTCCGCGACGAAGCGGCGCGTTTAACGCGCACGTACAACGGCGATCCGAAGGCCGAATACAAGGCCTATTTCGACCTTGGCGTGGATGGCGTGTTTACCGACTTCACCCCGACCGCCAAGGCGGCGCGGGACGAATGGCTGGCGGCAAAGCAAGCCAGGTAATGCCTTCCCAAGCGAGTCGCATCGAGCCGTAGCGACTACGGCTTGAATCGGAGGCCGCCGCTAGGCGTGGTAACGATGACCCTGCCTGGCAAGTGGGGAGTCCGGCTTGAGCGGCCTTCACGATAAGTATCTGTCATGACCGGCATCGGCAGCGGGCTGGCCGCATGCGCTTGCTGTTCATCGGCATAGTGCTGCCTGCGTAACGATTCGCCTAGCGCGGAGGCGGGTAAATGACGGCTTGTGAATGGAGGCAGGGTATGCCGGCCGTGCAAATTGTCCAGATGTTCGGCGCGATCTGGCCGCGCTGCCGGCGTCATGCCATGCCGGGAAAAGTCGCAAAAGCCTATGTCTTTGCGCATGGAGGAATACGGCGCCCGCAACGATTCGCCGGGCCCGCCACGGAATTTCAAACCATCCGGCGTCACGCCGATCCGGAAGCCGACGCTATTCTCGCCATAGCTTGGCATGCTGCGGCAGTCATCGCTCTCGTCCCGCAGAAAAATCCCGGTTTTGGCCGCCGGCGCAGCTTTTCTGATTCGCGACGATAATAGTCTCTCGCGATCAGCTGGCGGCAAGGCGTCGAAAGCGCGTCTGGCCTTGGTGCGGTTCAGGCTATCAAAAGCATTCCTGGCTTTGAGGCGGTTTTCTGAGGCAGAAAATTCGGGGTCGAGGTCGACAGCCGAGGTGGGTGCAGGTGCGGTAAGCAGGCCGGCAACAATCATGGAGCTTGTACGAAACAGGCGGGGCAAGCGCTTTCTCATAAGATTTCCTTAAAGCAGTGAGATGTAGGCTGGCGACACGGCTGGCAAAACGGGGCTGGAGCGATCGTTGCGGCTGAACATCTGTCGAGACGTGCGGCGTATATCGATGCGAAGGATATCCGCAGTGCGGATAAAATTTACAAGCTGATTTACGGGTAAACCAGCGAGACTGAACTCTCGCTATCATTATATTACAGACAAGAATTGTTATCAATTGTGAAAAGTGAACTCGGCGGAATAAAAAACTGGATTGCTTCCGGCGTGACTGCAGCGGCGTTTGCGCTGTCGCTGCCGGCGGCGGCCTCCGACTTGACCGTGCTCACCTCCGGCGCATACAAACAAGTCGTAGCCGCCATGGCGCCGCAGTTCGAAGCCAGCAGCGGCAACAAGATCATCTTGCAAAACGATACCGCCGGCGGTATCGCCCGTCGCATTGAAGGCGGTGCTGCGTTTGACGTAGTGATCATGACGCCGGATCTGATCGCACAACAGGTCGCCGCACAAAAAGTGAGCGCCGCCAGCGTAGTGAACCTGGCGCGAGTGGGCATTGGGGCGATGGTCCTGGCAGGCGCGCCGCTGCCGGACATCAGTACCGTGGCGCGTTTCAAGCAGGCTGTGCTCAACGCCAGGTCGATTGCCTATATCGATCCCGCTGCGGGCGGCTCCAGCGGCATCTACATGGCGCAGCTGTTCCGGCAATGGGGAATTGCGGATGACATCGCGCCCAAGACGGTGAAAGTGCAGGGTGGTTACGTGGCCGATCATCTGTTGAACAATGAGGCGACGCTTGGCTTCCAGCAGATCAGTGAAATCCTGGCGGTCAAAGGCGTGACGCTGATAGGACCTTTGCCGGCCGAGATCCAGAATTTCACCACCTACACCGCAGCCATCAGCGCCGCCAGCAAGCAAGCGGTAGCGGCGCAGGCCTTGCTGCGTTTGCTGGCAAGCCCTGAAACGGCACGCGTGCTGCAGGAAAAAGGAATGGAAGCGATCAAGCCTTAGAGCAAATCGATTGTGCTAAACCACAAGGAGAATGTCGTGCAAGGAAAATGCAAATCATTATTGATGTGCGCCGCATTGCTGGCGTCTGTGGCTTTCCATGGCAGCAGCGCCATGGCGCAGTCGGTGGCGGCTCCCGCTGCCGGCAATGCGGTGGCGACGCCGGACAATGCGCTGTTGCTGACCGTGTTCTTGAAGCACGACCAGTCGCGCCCGCTGGGCGAGCTGAACGCCCAGCTTGCCAAGCAAGGTTTTTACAAGGCATTTCCGCCGGCCGGCGTCGAGGTAGTCAGCTGGTATGTCACGATGGGAATCGGCCAGATCATCACGCTACGCTTGCCGGCCTCACGCCTGCGCGAGGTCAACCGCGTGCTCGAAGATACCGCCTGGGGCAGCTACCGGACGGAGTTCTATCCCTCCTATGACTATAAGGCGGTAGCGCTGGCTGAGCACGACAAGGCGCAGTAAGCGTGCTCATTTTTTTGAATAGCGAATTCCGATAAAAGGTATGCCGGCATTGTGGAGCACATGAAACATCCGTTTGAAACGCTGACCTTGAAAACAGCACGCATTCCCGCAGGAACCATCGCCATGCGGGACGACAGGACTGGCCGCCGATGGCTGGTCAAACTGCCGTCCTTTGCGATCGGCTGCTATCCCGTCACCCAGGCGCAATATGGCGAGATCTGCGGACAGTGGCCGTCGTCGCATGCCGCTGCCCAATGTCCGGTAGAGAATGTCTCCTGGATTGATGCTGTCCGTTTCTGCAATTTGCTGTCCCGGGCGGAGGGCCTTGCCGACGGCTACCAGATCCATGACGACGAAACGGCCGCCTCGCTGATTCCCGGAAGCTGGGGCTATCGCCTGCCCAGCGAAGCTGAATGGGAGTATGCCTGCCGCGCCGGCAGCAATGGCCCGAGATATGGCGAACTCGAGGATATTGCCTGGTATCGGGACAACTCCCGCGGCAGCACTCAGGATGTCGGGCAAAAGCAGCCTAACGCATGGGGGCTTTACGATACCTTGGGTAATGTCTGGGAGTGGTGCTCGGACTTGTACGACCCTGAAGTGTATGGTGCCTATCGCGTGTTTCGTGGCGGCGGCTGGTCCGATCTGGAAAGAGGCTGCCTGGCCAGCAATCGCCGGCGCAGCCATCCGACCTTTGCCATCGACGACCTCGGCTTCCGGATTGCCAGGTCGCTTGAGCAGGGTTAGCGGGGGATTGAGGTATCGGGGTATTGGTGCTTGCGGCTGGCCCGCGCGCCAGTGAATTCCAGCGATGACGCCCCCATGATTCCTGATGGAGTGCGGAAAATCGCTTGATTTATTCAATATTTCAACTATCATTGAAATATGAAAACAAAATCAGTCGTTACCGCGCTGGCAGCGCTTGCCCAGGATTCCCGCCTGGCGATCTTCCGCGCACTGGTGCAAGCCGGCCCCGAAGGACTACCTGCTGGAAAAATCGGGGAGATTACCGATATCTCTCCGTCTTCCGTATCGTTTCACATGAAGGAGTTGTCGCACGCAGACATGGTGACGTCCCGCAATGAAGGGCGATTCGTTATTTATTCTGCCAATTTCACCACCATGAACGCCTTGCTGGCGTTCCTCACTGAAAATTGCTGCGGCGGTAATCCTTGCCTGCCGCTCTGTACCCCTGGCTGCGCTCCTGCTGAAAGCGCTTCATCATGAAAAGTCTGCAGGTCGCCGGGCGCTGCCCGGGTGTATCCATGAATTTGTTCGAGCGTTACCTGACTGTCTGGGTCGCCTTGTGCATCGTCGCCGGCATCTTGCTTGGGCAGCTGTTTCCCACCGGCGTGCAGGCAATCGGCGCGCTGGAAATCGCGAGGGTCAACTTGCCGGTCGGCTTGCTGATCTGGGTAATGATCATCCCGATGCTGCTCAAGATCGATTTTTCAGCGTGGAATCAGGTCAGGGGGCATGTCCGCGGCA
This sequence comes from Collimonas pratensis, assembly GCF_001584185.1. GTDB lineage: Bacteria > Pseudomonadota > Gammaproteobacteria > Burkholderiales > Burkholderiaceae_D > Collimonas > Collimonas pratensis. Next base: position 2,740,791 of record NZ_CP013234.1, read on the forward strand.
TCGGCGTGACGCTGTTCATCAACTGGGCGGTCAAGCCGTTCTCGATGGCTTTGCTCGCCTGGGTATTCATCCGCCACTGGTTTGCGTCGTATCTGCCGGCCGAGCAGCTCGATTCCTACGTCGCCGGCCTGATCCTGCTGGCCGCCGCGCCATGCACGGCGATGGTGTTCGTGTGGAGCCGCCTGACGGGCGGCGATCCGTACTTCACGCTGTCGCAAGTCGCCATGAACGATTTGATCATGGTATTCGCGTTTGCGCCGCTGGTCGCTCTCCTGTTGGGCGTATCCAGCATCGCGGTGCCGTGGGCGACACTCCTGACTTCGGTGTTTTTGTATATCGTGGTTCCGGTAATCATCGCTCAAGTCTGGCGCAAGTCGCTGCTGCGGCGTGGTCAAGCCAGCTTCGATAAACTGATGGAACGTATCCAGCCCTGGTCCATTTCGGCGCTGCTGCTGACACTGGTGCTGTTATTTGCCTTCCAGGGCAATGCCATCATCGAACAGCCGCTAGTTATCGGCTTGCTGGCCATTCCCATCCTGATACAGGTGTTTTTCAATTCCGCGCTGGCCTACTGGCTCAACAAGATTGTCGGTGAAAAGCATGCCATTGCTTGCCCCTCGGCGCTGATCGGGGCCTCCAATTTCTTTGAGCTGGCGGTGGCCACGGCGATCAGCTTGTTCGGCTTTAAATCCGGCGCTGCGCTTGCCACCGTGGTCGGGGTCCTGATCGAGGTGCCGGTCATGCTGCTGATCGTCGGCATCGTCAACCGTACCCAGGGCTGGTACGAAGGGCGCTGAAGAAAAGGCACTGAACCAAGGACGCAAGACCTGTCACATCGCAAAATCCAGAGAGAGTAGAGCCATGAACATCACGATTTACCATAATCCAGATTGCGGCACCTCCCGCAATACGCTGGCGCTGATACGCAACAGCGGCGTCGAGCCGGAAGTTATCGAATACCTGAAACAGCCGCCGTCGCTAGCCACCCTGACCACGCTGATTACCGATGCAGGGCTCTCGGTGCGCGCTGCGATCCGACAAAAAGGCAGCCCCTACGCGGAACTGGGCCTGGATGTGCCGGACCTGAGCGATGCGCAATTGCTGGACGCCATGCTGGCCCATCCGATCCTGATCAACCGGCCGTTTGTCGTCACGCCACTCGGCACGCGGCTGTGCCGTCCGTCCGAGCTGGTGCTGGATATCCTGCCGTTGCCGCAACAGGCCGCGTTTGTAAAAGAAGATGGCGAAGCCGTGATCAATGCGGAGGGACAGCGTGTCAAATAGCCTGCCCGATTTACCGAACATCGACGCCGGACACTTCCGCGTGCCGGCCGCCGCTGATTTTTCCGCTACGCCGCGCTCTACGCATGCACCACGCTTCCTGCTGCTATATGGCTCTTTGCGTGAGAAATCCTATAGCCGTCTATTGACGATGGAAGCGGCGCGTCTGCTGCAAGCCATGGGCGGGGAAACCAGGATCTTCGATCCGCGCGGCCTGCCGCTGCCGGACGGCGAACCGGAAAGCCATCACAAGGTGCTGGAACTGAGAGAGCTGGCGCAATGGGCAGAAGGCATGGTCTGGACCTCGCCCGAGCGCCATGGCGCGATGAGCGGCATCATGAAGGCGCAGATCGACTGGATTCCTTTGTCTATCGGTGCGCTGCGGCCGACGCAAGGGAAAACCCTGGCAGTGATGGAGGTGTCCGGCGGCTCGCAGTCGTTCAATGCGGTCAATCAGATGCGCATCCTGGGCCGCTGGATGCGCATGATCACCATCCCCAATCAGTCCTCGGTGGCCAAGGCGTTCCTGGAGTTTGACGACGACGGCCGCATGAAACCATCGTCTTACTATGAACGCGTGGTCGATGTGATGGAAGAACTGTTCAAGTTCACCTTGCTTACCCGCGACGTTTCTTCGTTCCTGGTGGATCGTTACAGCGAACGCAGGGAATCCGCCGCCGAGTTAAGCAAGCGGGTAGCGCAAAGATCGATTTAAGCAGAAGCGCGGCGCTGCTGGCCTGGGCTGGCATCGAAGTTTGAGGGCGATGCTTCAGATGACAAAGAATCCATGGCTACCGTCGGCCGCCAGTTGCGCCACCAGGCCGTATTCCCAATCCAGATAGGCCTGCATCGCGGCAACCGGATTGTCGGTGCCTTCGTACGGCCGCCGGTAGCGGTCGATGCGCGGCGAGGCCAGGGTGGTTTCGCCGGACTCCAGCGGCAAGCCGGCCGCAATCCATGCTGCAGTGCCGCCTTCCAGCACGAACACCGGCTTGTCGGTCAGCTGTTGCGCATCGCCGGCGGCGTAAGCTGCCAGCAGGCTGCTGCCGCAGGTCAGCACGTAACGTTCGACTGGTTCCGCCGGTTCCGCCGCTGCATTCTGTTGCAGCACGGCCGCCAGCTGCGAGCGCAAGGCAAAGCGGGCGCCGGGAATGTGCTGCTTGACGTAGTTGGCGCTGCTGGTGAAATCGAGCAGGACGGTGGCGGCCGGCGCCTCCTGCAGCCAGCGCGCCAGCTGCTGTGCAGTGACGGTCTCATGCGGCGCGACCGGCGGCAACTGTTGGGCCGGGTTGCCGCTGGTGCTGAAATGCTGCGGCTGCAGGCCGTCCAGCACATGGACTTCCCAACCCATCTGCGCCAGCCACGAGGCCGTCATGTTGGCGCGCACACCATCGTCGTCAGCCAGCACGATGCGGGCCCCGCGCACCGGCGCCACATGGTCGGTTTCCTGCACCAGCTGGCCGCCCGGGGCCGAACTGAAGCCGGGCAGGTGGCCGCGGCTGTATTCTTCCGGAGTGCGGACATCAAGGTGGTATGTGGTGCGGCTGCGTTCCTGTTGCCAGCGTTCCAGCGTGGCCAGGTCGGCGCGGCCGACGCCGGCACGGTCCGCGACCTGCCGCCCGGCGCTGGCGGCCTGCGCATGAGCTACGCCGCCAGGCTGGTCCAGCGGGCGTTCGCTGAATCGTTGCGTCTTGCCATGTTCCAGCTGCTGGCCGGCCAGGGTCCAGCCTATGGTGCCGTTGCGCAGGGCGCCGACCGGATTCGGAATGCCGGCGTTGATCAGCGACTGGCTGCCGATGATGCTGCGGGTGCGCCCGGCGCAATTGACGATGACCCGGGTTTCCGGGCGCGGCGCCAGCGCCCGCACGCGTAGCACCAGTTCGGCGCCGGGCACGCTGACGCTACCGGGGATGCTCATGGTGTGGTACTCGTCGAAACGGCGCGCATCGAGCACCACCACGTCGGCGTCGGCATCCAGCAAGGCCTTGACTTCAGGGGCCGACAGCGACGGCGTGTGGCGTTGCGATTCCACCAGTTCGCCGAAAGCCTTGCTGGGAGCGTTGACGTCGCGGAAGATTTCGCCGCCGGCGTCGCGCCAGCCCTGCAGGCCGCCGGCCAGCAGATGCACCGCGCTGTAGCCGAGCTGGCGCAAGCGTTGCGCCGCGGCCAGGGCCAGTCCTTCGCCGTCGTCGTACACCACGATGCGGGTGTCGCGGCGCGGGATGCGGCTATAGGCTTCCAGCTCTATGCGTCCCAGCGGCAGATTGGCGGCGAACAGCGGATGGGCTTCGGCAAAAGGCGCTTCTTCGCGCACATCCAGCAGGGCCAGCTCCCGGCGCTGCAGCAGCGCGGCGTGGATTTCTTCGAACGAGAGCGTGGCAAAGGCGGTGTCGGCGTTGTGTGTAGCGGTCATGGTTGTTTCAATTCCTTGGAGCGGTCCCAGATGTTCGGCAAATGGGTGTTGGAGTAGCCGGAGATGAGGGTTTTGCGGCTGCCATCTTCGGCAAATACCGAGCGTTGCACGGCACCGATATTGGCGCCATAGACATGGATGCTGACCGAGACGCTGTCGGCCAAGGTGTTGTGCACCTTGTGGATGTCGCCCAGGCCGGGCGACAGCAGCTCCACCGCGCCCGGCGTCAGCTTGACCGCCGCGCCGCTGGCCTGCAAACGGCCATCTTGCGTGTAGCGGTAGGCTTGCGAGGTTTCGGCGCCGCGCAGCATGCCGATCAAGCCCCATACCGTATGGTCGTGGATAGGCGTTGCCTGTCCCGGTCCCCAGACAAAACTGACAATAGAGAAACGTTCGGCGGAATCGGCATGCAGCAGGTATTGCTGGTAGCGTTCAGGCTGCGGCTGGGCGTAGGCATCCGGCAGCCAGTCGTCTACGGCGATCAGTTGGCGCAGCAAGGCGCCGCCGTCGCGCAGGATCTGCACCTCTGGCGGCTTGCTGTCGAGCAGCGCCGCGAATGCCGTGACAAAATGGCGCAGCCGGCCGGGATTGGGGGCGTGAGACATGTTCTCCTTTCTTGTTCCGATGCGCAGATCTGTTGTGCCAAGACATACAGCTTAATCGCGGGCAAAGCCAGATTGAACGAATTATTTACTATTTTCATATCCGCGTCTTCCGGGGTAAAGTAGGTCCCAAGCTGGAGCCGGCCCGACGATCTGGTTGAAGAGCTCCATGGAAAACAGAGATAGGATCACATAAATATGGCAATCCCACAGACAATGCTTTCGGTAGTAGCGCGCGACGAGGTGCATTTGCAGTTCATGCTGAAACAGGGCTGCGACCTAGGGCAACTGTTCAAGACGCTCGGCAAGCTCTGGGAAGCGGAAATTACCGGCATTGCCGATCCGACGCTCAACCGCCATCATCAATTGACCGGCGGCAGCGCCAATGTGGTCCTGGGGTTCAAGCCCGAGCTGTGGCGGCAGGTCTGTCCGGCGGATGTTCCAGACAATCTTCATTCTTTCGACCAGGATGTCGTCAGCGCCAGCGGCAAGGCCGCCCCCGCCACCCAGCAGGATCTGTGGCTCTGGATCACCCAGTCAAACGCCGCAACGCTGTATGACAGCATGAGCAAGGCCATATCCTTGCTGAGCCCGTTTGCCGATCTTGTCAGTGAACAGATCTGCTTCCCTTATCACAACAATGTCACCTTCGACGGTTTTGCCGATGGCGTCGCCAATCCCAATCCGTTTCGCGCCAACAGCGTGGCCGTCATTCCCGACGGTGAAAAAGGTGCGGGCGGATCGACCGTGCTGATCCAGAAATGGCGGATGGAGGTTGATAAACTGCGCAGCTTGCCTGTCCACGAGGCCGAAAACGTCTGGGGCAGGACCAAGGCCGGCAGCCACCAGCTATCGCCTTTACCGGACGATTCTCACGTCGGCAGGAACCAGTTCAGAAGAAACGGCGAAGAAAAAGACATCGTCCGCAGGAACGCTAATTACGGTAACGCGAAAGAAGCGGGAATCATGTTTGTCGGTTTTTGCAACGATATCTCGGTCACCATGGGGATGCTTGAACAGATGTACGGCGTCGGCCCGGATGGCGTCTCTAAAACCGACCGGCTGCTGGATTTCTCTACCGCGCTTTCCTCGGCGATCTATTTTGTGCCTAGTCTGGATGCATTGTCGAAAATGAACATTTCACCCGCCGATCCCGACTAGAGCGATTGTTGTCGCGTGGATATCCAAGGACTGGGTTCCCGGCTTCGCGGGCAGACCGCCAAATAATCAAATTGCTGTGCAACCGCGCATTTTTTCTGAAAACGGTATATGATGACCGTCATGCGAAATAAATCAACCCATCCAGGCGCCAAGCGCGCCACCCAGAGTCGCAAGGAAGCGACGCACGAGCGCATCGTCGAGGTGGCTGCGCGCGCGATCCGGCGCAGCGGGTATGCCGGCACCGGGGTGGCGGATATCATGAAGGAGGTCGGGCTGACGCACGGCGGTTTTTACGCGCACTTTGCCTCCCGCGAGACACTGCTGGCCGAAGCAGCCGACCGCGCCGGCGCCGAAGCGGTCAGCCTGTCGGCCGACATCGCCGCCGCCGCGGCGCCAGAGCAGTCCTTGCAAGCGGTGATGCAAGCCTATCTGTCGCAGCAGCACCTGGAAGACGTTGAGAACGGCTGCCCGGTGGCCGCGCTTGGCTCGGAGATGCACCGTCAGGCGCCGGAGGTGCGGCATGCGGCCACGCGCCACATCAAGGCCATGATCGATATGGTGGCCCGCCAGTTGCCCGATTGGGGAACGCCCGATGCGCACCAGCAGGCCATGTTCATGGTCAGTTCGATGGTCGGCACAATGATGATGGCGCGCGCGGTCGATGATCCCAGACTGTCCGAGGCCTTGCGCGTAGCCGCGCTCAAGCATTTTTCAGAGGTTGGCAAATAAGGCTGGCCTGGCGGCCCGTGTTCCGGGCTTTTTTTTGAAGATATATATGATGATCATCATATAAAATGACAGTATTGAAAGGAAGCATAATGAACAGCAAGATAGCAATTGTGACCGGAGCATCATCTGGAATCGGCGAGGTCACCGCCGAGCGGCTCGTCAAGGCAGGCTACAAGGTGTATGGCAGCAGCCGCCGTGGCGCGCAGGGGCACAGCGGCAAGCGCGCGTTCGAGATGCTGGCGCTGGATGTCAGCAGCGACGAATCGGTGGCGGCCGCCGTCAAGGAAGTGTTGCGGCTTGAAGGGCGTATCGACCTGCTGGTCAACAACGCCGGCTTCGGCGTCGCTCCGGCCGCCGCTGAAGAGAGCTCGATCCGGCAGGCGCAGGCGATCTTCGATACCAACTTCTTCGGGATCGTCCGCATGATCCGCGCTGTCGTGCCGCACATGCGACAGCGCGGCAGCGGCCGCATCATCAACATCAGCTCGGTATTGGGTTATGTGCCGATGCCGTACATGGCGCTTTACTCGGCCACCAAGCATGCGGTGGAAGGCTATTCGGAAGCACTGGACCAGGAACTGCGCACCCAGGGCATCCGTGTTTCGCTGGTCGAGCCGGCCTACATCAAGTCGGCGTTCGACGCCAACCAGTTGCAGCCCGATGAGGCGCTCGAGGAGTATCGCGACTTGCGCGCGGGGCTGGATCGGCGCGTGAAGGAAGCGCTGCAGGGTGCGGATGGTCCGGAGGTAGTGGCGGAGACGGTGCTGCAGGTAGCGCTGGCGGCCAGTCCGAAGGTGCGCTATACCTCGGGCGCGCTGGCTGCTCGCCTGCGCTTCCTGCGTCGATTCGCGCCCGCCGCGCTGGTCGAAGCCGGTGTGCGCAAGGACTTGCGGCTCGACTCCCAGCCAGCGCTGCGTAAGCCGGACATGGCACTGTCACAATGATTTACGATAACAACGGGAGCTGCAAATGAAAGCCTATTTCATCAAGCGCTACGGCAAAGCGGAGGTGCTTACTTCGGGTGAACTGCCCGAGCCGGCATTGCGCGAGGATGACGTCCTGGTGCAGATTCATGCGGCCGGCGTCAATCCGGTGGATTATAAAATCCGCAATGGCGAATTCAAGCTGCTGTTGCCCTATACAATGCCGCTGATTCTGGGTAGCGATCTGGCCGGCGTGATAGTGCGGGTCGGTGCGCGTGTGCGGCGGTTCAAGGTCGGCGATGAAGTCTACGCACGGTCGCACGACGACCGCATCGGCACGTTTGCCGAATTCATCGCGATTAAAGAAGATGCACTGGCCCTCAAGCCAGCCAAGCTGACGATGGAGGAGGCTTCCTCGATTCCTCTGGTGGCGCTGACCGCATGGCAGGCGCTGGTCGAAAAGGGCCAGCTGAAGCAGGGACAGAAAGTGCTGATACACGCTGGTTCGGGCGGTGTCGGCACAATCGCGATCCAGCTGGCCAGGCATATCGGCGCCACGGTCGCCACTACTGCCAGCGCGGCCAACGCCGACATGCTGAAGGGCCTGGGCGCCGATATCGTCATCGATTACAAGAAGGACGATTTCTCGACCAAGCTGAAAGACTACGACCTGGTGCTCGACACCCAGGGCGGCAACACACTGAAAAAATCCCTGAGCGTGCTCAAGCCAGGCGGCAAGCTGATCGGCATCGCCGGGCCGCCCGATCCTGATTTCGCCAGGCAACGCGGCATGAACGGTTTTTTCCGGCTGGTGATGGGGTTGCTCAGTTACGGCATCCGGAAAGCGGCCAGGCGCAACGGCGCCAGCTACTCCTTCCTTTTCATGAAAGCCAGCGGCCGGCAGCTGGGCGAAATCAGCAGTTTAATCGAAGCCGGCCACATCCGGCCGGTGGTCGACCGCGTCTTCCCGTTCGAGCAAACCAGGCAGGCGCTGGACTATGTCGAAACCGGACGCGCGAAAGGAAAGGTTGTGATCAAAGTGCGCTAGCATGGCGGCGTTATCCATGAAAGGCTTGAAACATTCTGCGGCTTGACACCTTATGATTTTTTGCCCAATATCATGCGCATCGGGAAAATGCTCATCCATGAACATTCATCCCGGTGCGCGTTTCCTGTTTCGCAAAGCGCGAGAAAGCAGCTGAAATCGGCGCAAAATCCACACTTACCAATTGAGGTTGCCCCCCAATCGGCTCACTTTCCTGAGCCTGCACGCTAAACGCCACGCACACGTTTCGCTCCCGATCGGGGCGAAGCGCTAAAACACCGCCGCCAGGGCGGCAGGTTGCGTGGCATTTGCAGATTGTTTACCACTGATCGTCAGTGCCCCCTTTTTTTTCTGATAGTACATCTTGGCGCCAAGGTGCTTAAGGATTTTTCTATGATTTATGACGTCGTGATTGCCGGCGCCGGCCCGGTCGGCTTGTTTCTTGCCTGTGAGCTCCGGCTCGCAGAGATCTCGGTGCTGGTGCTGGAACAAGCCGAGGATCCGCTTACTCCGTTGAAGCGGCTTCCATTTGGCATGCGCGGACTGTCGGCGCCCACCATCGAAGCTTTCTACCGGCGCGGCTTGCTGGACGATGTGGCGGCGCCGCAACGCGCGAAAGATGAGGCGGAAAGCAGCAGCGCCTCAAGCGCCGGGCGGGAAGGGCAACAGCCGCGCCGCCAAGCCGGCCATTTCGCCGGCATCCCTTTTGACTACGACAAGATCAACGCCTCGAAATGGCGCTATCGCCTGCCAAGTCCGGCTGCCACCAGCATGGCGGCCGATATGGAGCGCATCGAAGCCGTCCTGGCCGCCCGCGCGAGCGCGGCTGGGGTCGACATCAGGCGCGGATTCGGCGTCGAAGGTGTCGACCAGGTGGACGACGAAGTGATCATTCGCGCAGGCGGCGAGACTTTTCATGGGCGCTGGCTGGTCGGTTGCGATGGCGGCCGCAGCATCGTGCGTAAGGCAGGGGGCTTTGAATTCACAGGCACTGATGCCGAGTTCACCGGCTATTCCGTCCAGGTCGAGATGGCTGACCCGGATCGGCTCAGCCTGGGCCGCCACTATACGCCGACAGGCATGTATTTTCAGTCGCGCCCCGGGAGCATCGCGATGGTCGAGTTCGACGGCGGCGCTTTTCACCGAAGCCAGCCGCTCACGCTCGAGCATGTGCAGGCGGTGCTGCGCCGTATCTCCGGGACCGAGGTCACCCTGACGGCGCTCCAGCTCGGCACCACCTGGACCGACCGCGCTTACCAGGCGACGGCTTACCGCAAAGGGCGGCTGCTGCTGGCCGGCGACGCCGCGCACATCCATTCTCCTTTAGGCGGCCAGGGGCTCAACCTCGGCCTGGGCGACGCGATGAATCTTGGATGGAAGCTTGCCGCCACCATCCGCGGCGACGCTCCGGCCGGCCTGCTTGACAGCTATGCCCGTGAACGGCAGCCGGTGGCGGCGCAGGTGCTTGACTGGTCACGCGCCCAGGTCGCGCTGATGCGGCCGAGCGCACACTCGCGCGCGCTGGAAGCGATCATCCGCGATCTCATCGATACGGGCGACGGCGCGACATACTTCGCCGAGCGCGCGTGGGGCGTGTCGCTGCGCTACGATCTTGGCGGCAGTCATCCGCTGGTGGGCCGCAGTGCACCCGATTTCGAGTTGGCCGATGGCAGCAAGCTTGGCATGCTTCTCAAGAAGGGGAGCGGTCTGTTGCTGGACTTTGACGCCGGCAGGCCGTTGCAGGCGCTGGCCAGCGGCTGGAGCGACCGGATCATATATGTCGCGAGCGACGTCAAGGATGGCCTGGGCTTGAGCGCAGTATTACTGCGCCCTGACGGCGTGGTTGCCTGGGCTGCCGAAGCTGAGGCCAATCAGGAGGAAGCGGCGCAGGCTGCGGCGCGATGGTTCGGCGAGCCGCTGACAGCAGTTTAACGCAGGCGGCAGCTTCGACAGAAGCGCATCGACAGAAGCGCATCGACATGACGCGCGTCCGTTGCCCATGAAGTGACCAGACGAATCAGTTTGCCGTTGACGGCGGGAACGACGTTCAACCGCAGGCAAGAATGGCGACGGCAGGTCTGGACACCTAGCGCTGCTGCGACGCTTGGTGCAATCGTCCGACTGCCAGCGCCAGTTCATCCGGCGTCATCGATGCAAATCCCAGCCGCAAGCCGTTGACCGCCTGGTCGAGCGGCGAGAATTGGCGGCCGCTGCGCACGAAGAGCTGCTTGCCGGCGGCCTGCCGCACCATCGCGTCGACGTCGATGTCTTCCCTGAAAGTGACCCACAAGGCCAGTCCGCCTTCGGGGTTGCGCAGCGTGATGCATTCTCCGAAATGGCCATGTAAGGATTCCAGCAGGGCATCCTTGCGCGCGCGATAGAGTTTGGAGGCACGCCGCAAATGCCTGCGCAGTTCGCCATCGGCGATCAGGTCGGCCAACATCTTTTGCACGACGGCATCGCCGTGGGTGGAGATCAGCAACTGATTTTTGTTCAGCGTGCCGATCAGGTTTTCGGGACCGACTACAAAACCGCAGCGGAATGACGAACCCAGCAGCTTCGACAGCGAGCCGATATAAATCACGTTGCGCTGCCGCGCGTCGCTGGCCAGCGGCAGGTAAGGCCGTCCCTCGAAATGATATTCGTGGTCGTAGTCTTCTTCGATGATGGTGAAGCGATGCTGCTGCGCCAGTGCCAGCAACTTTTGCCGGCGGTCGACGCGCAGGCTGACCGTGCTCGGAAACTGGTGGTGCGGCGTCAGGTAAATCAATCGTACCGGCCGTTGCAGGCACAGCGCCTCGATCTGGTCCACCCGGCAGCCGTCCTGATCGACGTCGACCACTTCAATCTGCGCACCCAGTGCGCGAAATATCGCCCACGCCGGCGGGTAACTGAGCCGTTCCACCAGTACTAGGTCGCCGGGCCGAATCAGCGCGGCTGCAGCCAGATGCAGCGCCATCTGCGTGCCTTGTGTGAGGCAGATATTCGATGCACTGGCAGCCAGGCCGCGCGTGCTGCGCAGCATGTCGGCCAGCGCTGTGCACAACTGCTCGGCCGATTCCTGATTGCCGTACTTGACCCAATTGGATTTGAAGGCTGCCTTCATTGCATTACGATAATAACGATGCAACACGGCTTGCGGCAGCAGGCGATGGTCGGGCGCACCGTTGTCGAAGTACATGGTGTCGCGCGTTCTGCCGGCCTGCGCTGAGGGGACATGAAGATCGTCGAAGTACAGCGGCAGATCGCTGGCGACGAGGTCCGGCGCAAAGCTTGCGTCGTCAGCAGCGCCGCGTTTCTTTTGCGGCGGCTTGCCCGGCGCCGCCGTCGGCGCGAACAGCGTATTGACGAAGGTGCCGCGGCGCGGTTCGCTGACCAACCAGCCTTTGACGATGGCTTCTTCGTAAGCCAGTATCACGGTCTTGCGATTGACGTCGAGGATATGCGCCAGTTCACGCGTGCCGGGCAGGGCGGCGCCGGGCTCCAGACGGCCGCTCTGAATGGCGCCAGCGAGGCAGTCGACGATTTTGCGATAGGAAGCTTTACCGCCTGAATGGTCGAGATCAAGGTTAAGCAGGAGCTGCCATTTTCTCATCTGGACCATGTAAATTATTCAAATCTGGAGGTTTTAATGGTCCTATTCTAACGCCATAATGGTTCGTCATTTATTTCATCAGCACACGAGGATACGATGCCAGGCCAGCACATCATCACATTGGAACAGTCCGGCGCGACTTTTGCCGCAGGGGGCGAGTTGTTGTTGGACGCGGCGCTGGCCGCAGGCATCTCGATACCGTTTTCATGCCGCCGCGGTGAGTGCGGATCGTGCAAGGTCAAGGTGCTCAGCGGTATCCATGAAAGCAAGCCCTATATCGCTGCCGGTACGTCTTATCCGCTGGCGGACGATGAGATGCTGCTGTGTCAGAGCCATGCCTGCGGCGACATGCGCATCGAGATTCCCGGCTGGTCGCTGGATGCCCAGGCATTGCGCTTTGAAGCCGAAGTGTTGAAAAAGGACATGCTCACGCAGGACGTCACGCAACTGGTGCTGGCGCCGCGCCACGCAAAATCGCTGTTCATCCGCGCAGGCCAGTACCTGAAGTTCTATCTCGATGACGGTAGCAGCCGTTGCTTTTCGGTCGCCAATATTCCCGCCGACGATGACGGCAAACTTGTCTTCCATATCCGGCGTGTGGCCGGCGGCCGTTTCTCGGAGCAGATGCTGGACTGTCTTGCCGTCGGCGACGTGCTCAGTATCGAAGGCGCATTCGGCGCGTGCACCTGGCAACCCGGCCCGCATTCGGCCTTGCTGCTGTTTGCGAGCGGCACCGGCTATGCGGGCATCAAGCCGATTCTGCTGGCTGCGCTGGCTGAACAGGAGGCGATGCCTGTCGTGCTGTACTGGGGCGGCGCGCAGATTGATGATTTTTACGAACGGGAATTTCTCGACAAGCTTTCTGCACGCGATGTGCGCTTCAGTTGGCATGGCGTCGTCAGCCAGGCAGGGCAGGTTGCAGAAGGTTTCCGCCAAGGTTATGTGCAAGACGTTGCTGCTGCCGATTCTTACGTGTGGCAGAGTGCACGCGTCTATGCTTGCGGCAATCCGGCCATGGTTAGCGGCGTGCGCGAGCGCTGCCTGGCGCTGGGCTTGCCGGCGCATCATTTCATCGCGGAAGCCTTCGTGCCGTCGGGGGCAATCTCGGTGCCGTTGGCGCAGGGAAGTTTCGATCCGGTGTGGGAGTGTGTCGGCCCGAAATATTCGATCGACGGCATGCTGGCGGCGCGCGAGCAGTCGATCCGTGCGCTCGCGCAAATCGTCGGCAAGCTGCGCGTGGGCATGACTACCGGTGAAGCCGTGGCGATGGCTAACGATCATCTGCGCAGCATGGGATCGTCGCATACCTGGCATCCGACCTATATCCGCTTCGGCGACGATACTGTCAGAACGCCGCGCCAAGGTGTCGAGAAGGAGCGTGCGCTGCGCGATACCGATATTGCCGTGGTTGATCTCGGGCCGGTATGGGATGGTTACGAAGGCGATTTCGGCGACACCATCGTTTTCGGGGAAAACAGCCTGCACCGCGCCTGCGCGCAGGCGGCGCGCGATGTCTTCACAGCTGCCAAGGAGGCCTGGCAGACCGGCCTGAGCGGGCGCGAATTATACGATTTCGCCGAGGCTGCCGCTGCGCGTGGCGGCTGGCAGCTGGAACGCAATCTGGCGGGACATCGGATATCGGATTTTCCGCATGCCTTGTTCGGTCCGGCCAAACTGGCGGAGATGGAAATCGTGCCGAGCGACAGCGTCTGGGTATTGGAAATCCAGCTGCGCCACCCGACCGAACTTGTCGGTGCGTTTTATGAGGATATTCTGATCGGCACGCCAGCTTCAGCCTGAGCCGGCAGAGTATGCGGGATGACTGTTTCAGTCTTCCGCGAGGATGCCGACAAGCAGCCCACCATCCGCTTAACTGACGTTGCACTGGTGTTGTACTAGCGTCGTAAATGACGCGTTCGTCTAGTCCGAACAGGCGTCATCCCATGCTGATTTTCAGCATGTCTACATCATTGACACTAATGAGAGTGTCAAGAAAAAAACATCCGAATCATCAGGCCAAAAACAACCAAATCGGCATGCCATCGTCATTCTCCGGTAACAAAACATACTTACCATTTGGAAAGATTTTCAACGCGTCTTGCCAGCAGCGCTGGATCCATCGCGCATTCGCGCAAACTTAATTTCCTTCCAGGATGTCGACATGGTGCTGAAGCAATGCAAGCCGACGTAAGCAAGTGGTCTAACAGCGGACGCCGTCGCTTGCCGCGGCGCGCATCTAGCCGCGCATTTTGCCACGCATACAGCCACACCTACAGCCGCGGCGCGATCCTGCCGATCGGCATTTTCTTCCTGGCAGTGCTGTGCGTCGGCATATTTGCCGTCTATAACATGGCGCAGGTGACCAGCGACAAGCGGCGCCTGGTCAACGCCGCGGATGCGATTGCCTACAGCACCGCCAACATTGCAGCGGAGGGGCTCAACTACACCGCCTACACCAACCGCGCCATGATCGCCAATTACCAGGCGGTAGGGCAGATGACGGCGATGTGGTCGAACGTCACCATGTCGGACCAGTACTGGAAAAACAATAGCAAGGTGATGAAGGCCACCGCCGCGCTGACCAAATTCATTCCCTATATCGGCGCCGGCCTGTCGAGTGTGCTGAATGCGGTTTCCACTTTCGGCAAGTTCTGGGAAAAAATCGTCGACGGCGTGCGCGTCACCAGCCAGGTGCTGGCCAACGCCGGCACCGCCACTACCTCGCTGACCAACTACGCGATTTTCGCTTCGCAGCAGGTGCATCTGGCCACCACGACGTCAGCCATGATCGCCATGCAGAAGGAACTGTTGACGGCCAATGCGCCGCAAGCCGAGTATGTGCCGCAGACCATCATGTACCAGGTCGCCAAGAGCGTGGTCGATTTCGGCAGCATGATCAAGCTGCACCAGCCGCCGCGCAAGTTCATGGGCAGCACCGAGATGAAGACCAAGCTGCCGGACAGCACCGGCACCGCCGATTTCAACCTGGTGCACCGGGTCATGATGCAGGACATGATCAAGCTGACCAGCGCCATGGGCGGCCGCCGCCTGTTTCCTAACGCGGTCGGCCTGTGGGCGGTGGATGGCTGCAACCTGAGCGGCATCAACGGCATCCTGACCGGGCTCTCGGCCAACGGCCTGGAGCAGATCGTGCCGGCGTTGCAGGGCAACGTGGCGGCGGACGTGATCGGCCCGGTGATTGAAGCTTTCATGAACACGGTCGGCCTCATCGTCAGCCCGATCATGTGTCTGTACGAACGCACCGGCGGTACCCGCATGATCCAGATGCAGGATGGAACCTATGCCTGGAGCAATATCGACATCATGGAGATCAATCCGCACCTGTTCAATATCCATATCCCGATGGCCGGCGCGGTTACCATGTCCAAGGTGGGCCGCCAAGGCCTGGACAAGAACCAGGAAGTGCCTGAAGACCTGGCCAAGTTCGTCGACGTGGTGAAAGATACTTCGTCCTGGAAGAAATCGTTCTGGGGCGAGGCGACCGGCATCGACGACTGCCTGTATTTCACGCTGCCCAACGGCGAGCTGTATGCGCCGCGGATAGGCGGCGCCTGCGGCTCACTGTCTGCCGGCGCGGCCAAGAAATACTACGAGCGCGGCGTCATGAATATCGCCGGATCCTCCGGCGAGCGGGCAATGAAGGGCCAGCCGCAGATCGCTACCGCCAGCCAGACGCTCAACAACGCCGCCATGGCGACTCTGGAACCAGTGATCAATGCGGCGGGCGCAGGCGTCAATTCCTCCAATTCCTCGCAGTCCGCGGTCAATCTGCCGGACGCCAACGCCAGCAACCTGACTGGCGTACTGGGTGGCGCCCCGGCCGGCATGCCAGCCTCCGGCGCCGCGCTGAATGCGCCCAATCCCGGCAGCGCCGATGCCGAAGTGGCGGTGGCGACGGCGATGGCGCAGCAGGCGGTGAACTTCCAGCAGCTCTCCAGCCTGGGCGGCAATGTCGCCACGTCCATCTCGAACATGCTGGGCAGCGGTTTTTCGCTCGCCACTTCAGCATTCGACGATCCAGTGGACGCACCGGACGGTTTTGTCCAGTTCATCCTCAAGGCTCTCGGTCTGGGCGACTTGATCGATGTCCTTAGCATGCGCACTTCGCGCGGCACCGAAACGCTGTTCCAGAAACCCGGCCTGGGCGGCGCAGTGGCGGCTGACATGGGCCTGCCGGCAGAGCGTTTCGGCCTATGGGAAATGCGCGGCGCCAACATGGGCAACTACCAGCTGGGCGACCGCGACGCCAGCAATCTGTTTGTCGCCAGCAAGGAAGTGCAGGACAACGCGTTGAAGGATCTTGGACCGTCGTTCGTGGTGGCGCTGCAGCAAACCGTCGACAAGACGCCGCTGCGGCCGGAAAGCAAATTCAACCTCGGGCGCGCGCCCATGCACGATTACGACACTGAACTCAAGCAGGATTACCTGAAAGCCATCGGCAAGGCGCGCGTGTATTACCGGGCGCCGGTGGAGCGCTGGACCACGCGCGGCCAGATCGTCTCGCACGCCAACCTGATGCTGCCGTACTGGAATGCTCGGCTGGAAGGCTTGAATTACCCCGAGAAAGCGCTGTTCTTCGTCATTAACTGAGATCCCGCCCGGAAAAATTTCATGCTCATGCTGCCCATATTATCCAGCGCATCGCCCAGATTGCGCCGCCAGCACGGCCAGGCGCTGGTCGAATCGATCATTGTCTGCAGCCTGTTCATGGTGTTCCTGTTTGGCCTGCAATGGGTGTGGCGTTTCGGCGAACTGGCGCAGCTCAATGCCGAAGCTCCGCGCTTTGCGGCCTGGGAGCGCACCGCCTACAAATCCGGCGGCGGCGCCGAGACGCAGGCGCTCTACAGCAGCGACAGCAACCTGGCGCCCCAGGTATTCCGCTACGTCTACCTGACGCCGCGCGGCGCGCGCCTGTCGCAAGGCGAGGGCAGCACCGCCTTGATGCAAGACCACCCGGACTGGATGAGCACGGCTGCGCGCTTTTTCACCAGCACGATGAAAGGCGCTACCTTCGGCACGATCTCCGGCAATGCCTTGAGCGTCACCACCAACTCAGACAAAGCACCCGGCGGACCGATGGGATTCGACCCCACGCACAATACGCTGACCAGCCTGAAGCTCGATGACAAGCCTTATGAACGGGTGCAGGTCAACGGCGCCATCGGGCTGGGCGATTTCATCACGGATTTCCTGCAGCAGCGCTTCGGTATCGCACCCGCGGTCGACGGCATGGCCGCAGGCAGTACCAACGCCACCGCGCTGGGCAGCCTGACCATGGTCACCAATTCCTGGTCGGCGCCGGGAGCGGTGGCGATCAAGCGCATGTTTGACGAGCTCAATCCGCTGGCTGCCAGCAACCACGTCGGCATGGTGCTCAACAATGGCAAGTACGGCAACCTGTCGCAGCTGATCGGCGGCGCCTCCGGTTTCGGCAGCAATTACCGGGTAGACAAGGTCGGCATCAACCCGGCGCAAGTATCGACGCTGGTGTCGCAGGGGATGGGCTTTGACTACGGCAGCCTGAAGAATCCGGGCGACCTGATGAAAATCTTCAAGCCAACTGATGAATACAAGGAGAGCTTCGTGTTCAAGGCGGCCACTATCGAGCCTGAATATGTCGGCATCATCTGCAAGGCAAAAGTGCCGAACTCGATCCGCCTGACGCAGTACACCCAGGACGAGCTATGCCCGTCCGGCACGGTGCGCGCGCGCACGATTTCCATGTTCGACAATCCGGCCTGGCGTTTTGTAGCGCCGTAGGGCAGTCTGCAGGAAGTGACGATGATTTTATGGAAATTCATTAATATTCAATATATTACGAATGAATTCTGTGAATTTAGCTTAGGTTTAAAATGTCACTCAGAATGAATACTGCATGCCGGCCTGGCCGCCGCTGAGCTGGCCGCTTTGGGGATTGCGGTCGATATCGGCCTCGACGTACAGCTTGGTGCGCTTCGACAGGCTGTAACGGGCGACCGCCAGGAATTTGTTGTCGACCGCGCCGTCCGCGGTGCTGCGCCAGTAGGCGGTAGTCAGCTCCCAAGCCGGCGTCGGGACGTAAATGGCGCCGATGCCGTTGGTGACCAGGCTGCGGGTGGCGGTGTAGGGTTCGTTCTTCGTATGGTAATGCACCAGCTGCAGCGTGACCGGGCCGATCTCGTAGTAGCCGCCAGCAGTAAACGTGGTCTCGCCGCTGCCGTTGATGCCGCCGTAAGCAATCGCCGCGCCGAACGGATGGCCGTTGTACATCAGGCTGGCGGCTTGCATGCTACCGCTTTGGGTGCTGGCCTGTTCGCCGGCGGCATAGCTCAGGCGTCCGATGAAATCGGAGAAACGGCCGGTATAGACAATCGCATTGTCCCAGGCGTAATTGAGCTGGTGGTTGACCGCGGGCGACCAGCTGGAAACGTAAGTCGGGTCGCTCAGCCAGGAACCGGCGTAGTACAGCGCATTGTACTGGCGCCCCAGGGTCAGTTCTCCATAGCTGCTGCTCAAGCCGACATAGGCGGTGCGTCCGAACAATCGCCCGCCCTGGTTCAATTTCCCGGTATCCAGCGAAAAGCCGTTCTCCAGGTTGAAAATGGCTTTCAGGCCGCCGCCCAGGTCTTCGCTGCCGATCAGGCCCCAGCGGCTGCCGGCCCAGCCCAGTTCGGCGCCGTCCACCACCGATAAAGTATTGCCGGCCCTGGTTTGCTGGTAGCGCACGCTGCTGTCGATAAAGCCATACAGCGTTACGCTGGTGCTGGCGATTTCGGCGTGAGAGGCGTTGGCCGCCAAGGCTAGCAATGCGGCCGATGCAACGGCCAGGCCAGGGAAATGAAATGCGGGGTTTTTGGTAAGAAGAAACATGCGCGGCTCCTGTTCACTAGCCGCGAATATATAGTAGGTTTATATCAGGATAGAACGAATCATTTTGAACAACTATATATGGAATAAATGCATGGTACTTGCCTAAGGCGCGTGAAGAAGTTTTTGCAAATGATCGACCAAAAGCTGTGATGCAACAGGCAACGCGCCGTAAGATCTTAACCAAATTGGGCGCTAGCATGGAATAGGAGCGATGAATCAGGTCTTTTGCTTGAATGGCTTGGTTCGGGACACCGATTTCCCCGATCTTTGAGAACTGGCAAAAAAAAAGTTCACGGATGTCGATTTGGCCCTATCTCGAACGTCTAGTAAGTGAGCGGATCAAAATGCGTATCCGTCATCCAACGTGACACCCAGCAAAGGAGAAATCACCATGTCCCTGCCAACGATCCCCGTTATTACCGTCTTTGAACGGTCGCCCGATGGCGGCAAGGGGCTGGCGCGTGACATGCGCGTTCGCTGGGCGCTGGAAGAAGTGGGCCAGGCTTACGAGGTTCGTCTTGTTTCGTTCGGGGCGATGAAGGAAGCCGCACATCGAGCGCGTCATCCTTTCGGGCAGATCCCGACTTATGAAGAGGATGATCTTGTGCTATTCGAGTCGGGAGCGATTGTGCTCCATCTCGCAGAGCGCCATACAGGCCTGCTGCCCGACAATGCGAATGCCCGGGCGCTCGCGATCACATGGATGTTTGCCGCGCTCAACACCGTTGAACCGCCGATTCTTGATCTCCAAACCACCAAGTTCCTGGAGGGAGACAAGCCCTGGTACGAGCAGCGCCTGCCGCTCGTCCAGAATCGCATCCGTGACCGGCTCGGAGAACTTTCCGATCGCCTTGGCGCTGCCGACTGGCTGGATGGCGCGTTCAGCGCGGGCGACCTGATGATGGTGGCGGTGCTGCTCAGGTTGAAAGCATCGGGCATGCTGGCCGAATATCCGAATCTTTCTGCCTATGTCGCCCGGGGCGAAGCGCGACCCGCCTACCAGCGTGCTTTCGATGCGCAATTGGCGGTTTTCACCGGCAAGCCGCCGACCGCTTGAAAAACTGACGTGTAGTAGCTTTACCAACGGCCGCACAAAACGATATATGGTGCGATTGCAGGAGTCAAACAACGTCTTACAGGTTATGTAGGCTAAATACAAACAAGGAGAAATCATGCGAAAAATCGTTTCATTTGCACATGTGTCACTGGATGGTTTTGTTGCCGCCACCGATGAGGGCATGGCAAGCCTGGGCTGGATAAACTTGAGCGACGAAATGTTTGAATATGTGGAGCAGCGGATTCAGCAGACCGACACTGCCTTATACGGGCGCGTCACCTACCAGATGATGGAGTCGTACTGGCCAACCGCTGCCGAGCAGCCCGGCGCAAGTCGGCATGACCATGCGCACTCGCGCTGGTATAAAACCGCCCGTAAAATTGTGTTGTCGAAAACCCTATTGGAAAAAGATCATCCCAATACCCAAATCATCAGCAGCAATTTAAGCGCTGAAATCGGCAAGCTCAAGCACAGCGCCGGCAGCGAGATTCTGGTGTTTGGCAGTCCCTCCGCCACGCACGCACTGATGGCGGAAAACCTTATCGACGAGTATTGGCTATTCGTCAATCCGATTGTGCTGGGGCAGGGTATTCCCTTATTCAAGAACATCAAGGACAGAACCGCGCTCACGCTGGTGAAAAGTAAGATCTTTGCTTCGGGCGTGGTGTGCCTGCACTACGAGGTAAAAAGAAAGCAATGATGCATTATCGGCATCCGTGAACTGATTGAACCAGTAGGTTGGGTTGAGATACTAGCAGCCGGCACTGCGGCCGGCGCTGGAATAAATCCAGGCTTTTGATCTCAACAAGCATTGCCTGGCTGCGGCAGATAATCAAAGGTGGGAATTACGTGGGCCTTCGATCTCGCCGCCTCGGTGTCTGACCTGGTTGCCAGCTGCAGTCCCGCGCAGATGAGGGAAGGGCAGCCGGCCAGGTAGTGGGCAGGATATTATTTCCGATTGCCCAGATCCATCAGCATGCGGGTCAGCAGATAAAAGCGCGGCACGATGCTGTCGATTTCGGCGTACTCTTCCGGCGTGTGGATGCCGCCGCCGACAATGCCAAAGCCATCCAGCGTCGGGATCCCGACGCCTGCCGAGAGGCTCGAATCGGCTGCGCCGCCGCTACCCTCAAGCGTCAGCTTTTTGCCCAGCTCGCCATAGATGGCTTGCGCCTTGGCAGCGAGTGCTTCTGATTGCGGATTTGCCGGCATTGGCGGGAATCCGCGGGTCAAGTGCGTCGTTACCTGGGTATCGGGGATCAATTTTTTCTCGGATACCTTGGCCAGGTCTTTTTCGACGCGGTCGAATTCTTCGGGAACCGCTACGCGCACGTCGCCGAAGGCAGTCGCGTGATCTGGAATGACGTTAGTCGAGCCCCCCGAGTTGATCACGGTAAAGTTGACCGTCGTTTGTTTTTCGCGATCGCCGAGCTGGCCGAGCTGCAATATCTGGTGGGCGGCTTCCATCGCCGCATTGCGGCCGCTGTCAGGCGCCACGCCGGCATGCGCTGCCTTGCCGGTAACCTCGAGCTTTATCGTGCCGCTGCCTTTCCGCCATACCACCAGGCCGTCGGCCGGACGGCCCGATTCGAGATTCAGTACCACATCGTGCTGCCTGGCGACTTTTTCGATCAGCGCGCGTGAACCGGCCGAGCCGGTCTCTTCGTTGGAGTTAAGCAATAAAGTAATCTGGGCATAATCTTTAAAACCAATCTGCTGCAGGATTCTTAACGCATACAGGCCTGCGACGATGCCGCCTTTATCATCCATGACGCCAGGGCCATAAGCCCGGCTGTCTTTGATATAAAACGGCTTTGCTGCGGCGGCTCCGTGCTTGAAAACCGTATCCATGTGCGCCATCAGCAAAATTTTCCCTTTGCCGGTTCCAGTAAATGTCGCCACGACGTTATTGCCGTTGGCGGGCGTTGCGGCCGGATAGGTTTCAACGCGTGCCCCGATTTTTTTCAGTTCTTCAATCACTATCCCGCTGACCTGACTCAATCCCTGTTCGTCGCCGGTGCCGGTATCGATATTCACCAGGCGCTCCAGCAGTTTCAAGGCTTCGCCCTTGTATTGCTCGGCTTTTTCATAGACCTGTTTATCAGGTTCGGCAAAAGAAGGTGGGGCGGCTAAACCAAGAGCTATACCTAAACCCAGGCTGGAGATGAATGCGGATCGTGCAAGATGAAACATTTTTGTGACCTCCCGTTTGATATTGGATTGCTGAATTCTTGATGGATTTTGGCACAGACTGGATGGCTCCGGCTAAGGATTCTGGGAGATGGTTCAGGCTGCTTCACCAATGCTGCGGGCGGTGGTTTCGCCCATCTGGATGGTGGATGTCTGGTCCGGACTCAATAAAACGGGGAGGGGGCTTGCGTACCAACCATGGCCGATAGCTGCGAAATGCCGCAATTTTTCAATGCTCGGCATTTCGCTATCGATCTCGCCCCATACTCTACTTTCGCAGCGATTGATGCTGCGCGCCTGGAGATGGGCGTCTTCGTGCGCGCCCATCTCCATTGCCAATCAGGTAGGGAGTAAGTGGATCTCGCTTACACTGAGCTTCGCAGCACTATAGCGCGATATCTGGCACTTTTTTCACTTGCCCAGGCTGCTCGATAGGAGCGACGCCTGGAACGAAGCCCTCCAAACTTGGCGATGCGATAGTCAATTGCAAAGTTTCAGCGGTGCTTGCCCATGTCGTCGCAAGCAGCTGCGGGTTCTCATTGAGCTTTTGTCCATAAGTGGGAACGATCTCGCGAATTTTTTTCTGCCAGGCAGGTGTCTTCATCCGATCGGGGAAAACTTTCTCCAGCAGTGACAGCATGATCGCTGGCGAAGTAGAGCCACCAGGTGACGCGCCCAGCAATGCAGACACGGAGCGATCTTCGGAAACCACGACTTCGGTACCCAGCTTCAATACGCCGCCCTTGTCGGGAATGTTCTTGATGATCTGCACACGCTGGCCGGCTTGCCACAAACGCCAGTCTTCGTCCTTTGCCTCAGGCATGTAGCGTCGCAGCGCCGCCATCTTGTCTTCCCTGGACAACTCCAATTGCTGCGCGAGATATTTGACGAGTGCAAACTCATGGGCGCCGACTTGAAGTTGCGGAATGATATTGGAGGGCGTGGTTGCCTTCGCGATATCGAAATACGATCCGTTCTTGAGGAATTTGGTGGACCAGGTGGCGAACGGTCCGAACAGCAGCACGGTTTTACCATCCAGCACTCGGGTATCCAGATGCGGCACCGACATCGGTGGCGAACCCGTATCCGCCAGGCCGTAGACCTTGGCCAGATGGCGCGAGGTAATGGCGGGATTATCCGTGACCAGGAATTCTCCGCCTACCGGGAAACCGCCATACTGCTTCGCTTCAGGAATGCCCGACAACTGCAGCAGCGGCAATGCGGCGCCACCGGCGCCGATGAAGATGTGGCGTGCATCAACGGTCTGAATCTTGGAACTATCCTTGATGTCGAAAGCCGATACACGCCAGGAGCCATCCTCATTGCGGGTGATCGAGCGTACCTCATATCCGGTGTTGATCTTGCCGCCCGCATTGCTGCTGAGATGCTTGTAGAACTGGCGGGTAATCGCGCCCAGGTTGACATCGGTGCCGAGCGGCGAACGGGTGGCGGTGACCATCTCGTCCGGCTTCCGGCCTTCCATCATGATCGGAATCCATTCAGCAATCTTGGTCGGTTCCGTCGTCATTTCCATGCCAGCGAACAGCGGCGATGCCTTCAAGGCCGCGACGCGCTTGCGAATGAATTCACGGTTCTCCGGACCAAAGACCAAATTCATGTGCGGTGTCGAATTGATGAATTCGCGCGGATTGCCCAGAACGCCCTTGCGCATCTGATGCGACCAGAATTGGCGCGAGATCTGGAAATTCTCGTTGATGCCGATCGCCTGGGTAATATGCACTTCACCCTTGTCGTCCATCGGGGTGTAGTTCAGTTCGCACAGCGCCGAGTGGCCGGTGCCCGCGTTGTTCCAGCCATTCGAACTTTCTTCCGCCACTTTGTCCAGGCGTTCGAACACTTCATAGGTCCAGCCAGGCTCCAGCTCGGACAGATAGACGCCGAGCGTCGCACTCATGATGCCGCCGCCGATCAGCAGCACGTCCACCGTGCGATCCGCCTTGGCGGCGCGGAATTGGCCACCGAACAGGACCGAGTAGCCGCCCAATACGGCTGCGGCGCCAACGGCAGTTCCAATAAATTTACGTCGGGAAAAGCGCTTGCCTTTGGCGTTTGCTACTGTACTTTTGTTGGTTTCTTGACTCATGGAAATTTTTTGTCGTAAGTAATATTGAAAGAGATGGGCACCCTCAATCAAAAACGGTGCCGGATACCGAAAAAACCTCATTCAATCGAGGAACAGGTGCTCAATTATATTTGATGCGAACGCACTGCATCGTTGCCGTTGCGGAAATGGTCTATCCACATTGAGGTGTCGATGAGTACATTCATTGCGAGAGAGGGTCTTCGCGGCGACGCGGCACATCCTGACTGTCAGGCATCGAGCGACCTAGCGCGGCAAGACGCTTGGCAGCTTGTATGCGCACGAAGGTCTTCATGGCTTCTCGAAAGATGTCTGATTTGTCCAAAGAGAAGTGCTGGATCTGCTAGCTTGCTGCCGGCTGAAGTGCTGCACTGGAAAACATCCGTTTAAGCCGTGCAAGCATTGTCGATAGGCCACGTTTCCATAGAAGTAATTTTACATAATACAAATTATGCGAACTAGATGCAGTTATTTCAATGTTGCCTTTAACAAGTGCTTATATGCAACACTGACAGTAATTTAATGCATCTAAAGGCGTTGCTAATACCTATGCTACAAAAACTCCCTCATTACGGATACGTGCTGACTGACCACCTAGGCTTGCCCAGATATTGGGCAGCGGCCTGGACTTTAATAATTGGTGGATCGCTCGCTAATTCGACGCTCAAACTGCGTCTCGGAAACATAGAAGCCTTTTATCTGTTCGTTTGCGCGCTGAGTTGACCCACTCCGTTTGACCCTCTCGCCATTGCCTGGCGAATGCAGCGACCCTGTCGTAAGACCCCTTGAATCCCAAATCGATGAGCTCTTCGTGGAGCTGTTTAAGACTGCGCCGCTGCTTGCGGGATTTTGCTGCCTCGGTCTTGAGCCAGGCTGAAAGCTGGAAGGCATATGGGTCGATGGCGCTGACGGAGTGGCGCTCCGCATAGGCCGGCTCGGTGATTTCCGAACGCAGATAGCGCCTGACGGTATTGCGGGAGATGCCTAGCCTCTTGGCTATCTCCCTAAGCGGGACCTGGTCCCGAAGGTGCCAGCGTCTGATTATTCCTAGTAATGCCACGTCAATCACTCCGATCCCCTACTCATTCTGATAAGTAGGATTGTGTGCTAAACGTGGGTCAATTTTCGATGCAAATTATGCGACCAAGTGGGTCAATTTTCGGTGCAAATCAACACGCAAGAGTTATGCAGCGCGGTGAAATTGTGAAATGCGAATCCGGCGGGAAAGCTACCTACAGCGATACACCATGCCCAACATCAAGTCATACGGAAACAGTAGCAATACATGAATCAAGCGGCGGATTCGTCAGCCCCGACAAAGACACAATAGCTGACACACGCGCCCGTATTCAAGCTGAAATCAAACGACCCGGATTCGTAGCCATGGCTGGAGAATCATCGCCAGCACTTACAAGCAATACACAAGGACAATGCTACTACCTGGCCGAAGAAATAAAATCCATCGATTCGGCATCAAACCAACGGCAATCTGGCTGGTCGCAAGATCAACTGCGGTTACGCAGATTAGACGTTAGAAACCGGATGTACAGATTAGGCTGTTAGAGGAGTCTATGCACCCTGCCTGAGCCCTACCCCTTCGCTGCCCTCGAAGAGACAGTTCCTGAAGCGGTCAACACGCCCGCTTCACACAGTTTCGACTATGAACATCCGCGCTTGCTGCGCTTCTTGGCGTTCGGCTTTGATCGGCGCATACCTTTCGGAATTGTAGAAGGCCAGCGCCTGGGCGAGAGTCGGAAACTCAAACACGCCGGCCATCGGCAGCGGCGCCTCATCCCCCTCCAGAACCTGTGCAACAGGACCGAAATGCAGAATCTGCCCGCCCGCCTCTTTTAGCGCTGCTTGAAAGCGTGGAGCGAGCGCGGCCTGCTTGGCGGAGTCGATGACGCGTAAATTGATGTGTACGTATGCTGGCATTGTGCCTCCACTAATAGTGCATATACAGTATTATGCGAAGATGGAGTTGTCAAGGAGCTAGGCATGAGCGGTTTTGATCCAGAAACTTTGCAGGGCGTTGCAGCGGAGTGTCCGGGCTTCCAGGCTCGTGCAACGGCGCGCGCACTCACGCGCTATTACAATGCCTGCTTCAAACCGCTCGGGCTGACGGCCGAGCAATTCAGCCTCTTGGTCGGGATCGGTGCGGCCGAGGGCGCGACGCTCGTCGATCTTGCGGACAGGGCCGGGGTCGATCCGACTACCCTCAGCCGCAATGTTCAGAATCTGGAGAGCCGGAATTTGCTCAGTGCTCAAGGCGGACGTGGCCGCGCTGGCAAGCGGCTGGCGCTGACGGCATCTGGGCGTCGGCTTCTAGCCGATGCGTTCCCGCTGTGGCATTGGGCCAAGGCGGAACTTGCCCGCCGTATGGGCGATGAAAAGCTTGCTGCGGCAAGACAGGCAATGGCGGAGCTGGCCAAGGCCGCAGAATCCTCATGTACATAGCGAGAATTCGCGCAGCTGCGGCGATCCTGGATTGCGCGCTGCCTTGGGCTCCGTTTTTGCCCGATTCACTCACCCTCTCGTCGAACCAAACCGTCTGTCCTCACAGTCACTGATCGACACCTTCGACAATACGGAAATCGCGTTCGGCAGCAGTCCCAAGCGCCCGCAGCGCAGCTTGGTAGGCATCGCTGGCATACGTCCGTTGCGCCTGTTCAAAGCTGGGAAATTCGACCACGACGGTGCGCTGCTTCAGGCCGGCTTCATGCACTTCGAGTCCGCCCGTGGTTCGCACCAGAAGAGTTCCGCCGTTGGCAGCAATCGCCGCTCCGGCCAGCTCTCCGTAAGTTTTCAATGCGGACTCGTCCGATATCGATCGATACGCAACTACCCAATATCCCTTGTTCATTTTCTTTCCTTTCATGTGCGCAAAAATTAGACAACACTAATCGCCGCCCGCCCGACTTTCGCATCCTCCGCGAGCCGGAATGAGGCAGCCTTCTGTATTGCATTGTATTGCCTTATCCGTTTCGACCACGAAGGCCAGGCCGATGGCGGAATCAGTTGCTATCTTATCTGGCGTTTACCATTTGAATCGTGCCCATGGGCGACAGTGACTTGAGGAAATCCGTGGGATTGTTTTTGTGCAGGGGGTGTCGACGGTGCCGGGCGCAACCACGATGACGCGGATGCCGTCTTTCGCATATTCCATGGCAAGGATGCGGCTGATGGCATCGATGCCGGTGAAAAGGAAGATCGCAAGGCCCTGCTTAGGAGCCGACGAACGTAGAAAAACAGCTAAGGTAGCGTGTGTTTCTTTATTGCCTTCCTGAGATCGCCTTGATTCAACATCCGAACCAGCCACGGCAAGTGGCGGCTGGCGAGAAAGGAAAACCAGCCATCCCAGCCGATGGGGTTCTCAAAACGCCTGCCGCGCGCGGCGATCAGCAGCCGGCGGGCCACCTCGTCGGCGCTGCGCAGCACATTGAAGGCATTGTTGCTTTCGATCTCCCACACTACCTTGGGCTTGTCGGCATTCTCCTGGGCCAGGCCCGGGGTGTCGATGGTGCCTGGGTAGATCACCTTCACCTGCACGCCGTACAGCCCCAGCTCTTGCCGCAGCCCTTCAGCGAAACCGACGATGGCCCATTTGCTGGCAGAGTACGCGGCATAGCCGTAAGTACTGAGATAGCCAAGCACCGAGCTGACCATCACGATCGTGCCGCCTTTCTGTTGCATGAAATGCGGCGCGAATGCGCGGCAGAGGTAGGCGTGGCCGAGGTAATTCACCTCGATCAGCTGCTTGAAGTCGTTGACTGGCAGTTCCTGCACCGGGCCGGTGTGGGCGAAGCCTTGGTTGCAGATCAATAAATCCAGCCCACCCAGTGCGCTCACCGCATCTGCAGCCACCAGTTCCACTGCCGCCGGATCGGTGACATCTACATTGCGCGCGATCAGCACGGTATTTCTCCCGCCTGCCGCCTGCTTCATCTCTGTCACCGTTTGCTCCAACGCGTCGAGTCCGCGCGCCGCCACGCAGACATGGGCGCCATCGCGGGCGAGCTGCAAGGCGATGGCGCGGCCCAGGCCTTGAGAACCGCCGGAGATGAACACCCTCTTGCCTGCGTAGCTAGTCTTTTGATTTTGCTGAATTTTTTCGTTTTCCAGATGCATTCTCGAACTCCGAAACAGGAACTGTGCACGCTTCAATTTCATCCATCCTGAAATACTTGGCTTGCATAGAATGTAACCAGATCCGGGGCCTTGAGCGAGGTCTGAAACGGACCGCATAGGGGCATAGACGGACAACATTGACCGTTCAGACGTAAGGCGTGCCTGCCATTGCAGTTTTCAGACCGCTGCTTCCCTTATCAACAATCGCCAGAAAGACGGCTTTCGCTTCCTCTGTATCCCGCTTCTGTCGAAAGGTCTGGTGCGCCTGGATCAGGGCCACGGTCCAGGTCGCCAAAAGCAGACTGGCCGCCAGATGGGCGGCGGGATCGATTGCTTCCCGCCCTACACTTTCAGATAGCGCCACCGCTACCACTTGCGCGATTTCGTCGCGTATCGCTCTGGCCCGTGCCTTGAGGGTTTCGCTGCGCTCGATGGTTTCTATGAAGTCCTGGCTCTCAATCGTAAACCTGACATAAGGGCTGTCTTCCGCCACCAGCCGCTGCGCCAGCAGGCGCAAGCTCTCGATCGGGGCAACGCCGGGATCGCGCTGGCGCAAGGCTGCGCGCAAGATTTCGCGGCCCTCTTCGTCGCGGTCAAAGAACATGTCCTCCTTGCGGGGGAAATGGTTGAACACAGTCATCCGTCCGACATCGGCGGCGGCCGCGATCTCGTCCACCGTGACATGGTCGAAGCCGCGCTCGTAGAACAGGCGCGTGGCGGCGTTGGAGATGCCTTGCCGCATGGCGAGGCGTTTACGGGATCGAAGATCGGATGACATGAAATGTAGCCCTTGATGTT
Source organism: Collimonas pratensis (assembly GCF_001584185.1). Lineage (GTDB taxonomy): Bacteria > Pseudomonadota > Gammaproteobacteria > Burkholderiales > Burkholderiaceae_D > Collimonas > Collimonas pratensis. The sequence continues at coordinate 2,769,684 of NZ_CP013234.1, forward strand.
TACATGTACTGAGTATATATTGCGACTCGGTATATGTAAAGAATTAGAAAAGGACTAGGAATATGGAAACACCTGTTGATGTTGTGATTGTAGGAGCTGGACCGGTCGGGCTCTTGACGGCCATTGAGCTGACCTTGGGCGGCGCTCGCGTGCTCGTGCTCGAGCGCCTGACCGAGGTGAACCTGGCCATGAAGGCAATGTCGATCGGACCGCTTGGATGCGAAGCCTTGAAGCGGCGTGGGATGGCAGCGGCCATTGCCGCCGCAGAGGCGAACACTTTCGCGGCGATGGATGAGTTCACCAAGCAGACCGGAGCACAGCTGCGCGGCCGGGCGTCGAAGTACAGTGGTCATTTCGGCGGGCTGTCCCTGATCCGCAAGGACGCACAGAAAGACCCGGAACGGCGTCCCCGCCTGGTGCGCCAGCATGAGCTCGAAGCCATGCTGGCCGATCGCGCGGGCGCTCTGGCGATCGAGGTACGCCGCGAATGCGAGCTCACCAGCTTCGAGCAACGTGTGGACGGCGTCGACCTGGAGTGGGCGTCGCCGACGGACCGCGGTCGCATCACCTGCTCCTACCTGATTGGTTGCGACGGCGGCCGCAGCTTCATCCGCAAGATGGCCGGCTTTGACTTCCCCGGCACGGCGCCGACCTCGACCTTCTACCAGGTGATCGCGCAGATCGACCATCCCGAGCGACTGTTGCCGATTGGCTGGAATCGCACATCGGGCGGCGTATTCGCCTACGGGCCTGTGCCCGGCCGCTTGTTCATGCTGGACTTCATCGGCACGCCGGATGATCGGCAGGCGCCGGTCACACGCGAGGAAACCGAAGCCGTCCTGCGCCGCGTCAGCGGCGCCGACATCCGTGTGAAAGTGCTGGAAAGCGGCAGCCGCTGGACGGACAACACGCGCCTGGCCGATAGCTACCGCAAAGGCAGAGTGCTGCTGGCCGGTGATGCGGCGCATGTCCATTCGCCGTTCGGCGGCCAGGGCCTGAATCTCGGACTGGCGGATGCGGCCAACCTCGGCTGGAAGCTGGCTGCGGTCATCCGCGGCGAGATGCCGGACAGCCTGCTCGATACCTACACCGCCGAGCGGCGCCCGGTCGCCCAAGCCGTGCTGGCCAACACCCTGGCCCAGATCGCCATCCTGCGGCCCGATCCGCAGTCGGGCGCGATGCGGGACATCGTGGCGCATCTCATGGAATTCGACGACGTCAACCGTTTCATCGGAGAAATGATGAGTGGCGTTTCCAGCCGCTATGATTTCGGCTCGGAGTTGGACCAGGTCGGACGGCTGCTCGGCGACCAGCCGATCAGCCACGGCGATGCCGGCGGTTCGCTCTACGATCTCATGCAGGATGGCATGGGTGTTCTGCTGGACGCCTCCGGAGACGGCGAGGCTTCAAGGTTGGTTGCCGCCGCCACGCAAAGGATACGTTGCGTCGCCGTCGACAGCGGGCCATCGATGCTGATCCGCCCCGATGCCTGCGTTGCCTGGGTCAGCCAGGAGAGCAGCATGGACGGATTGGAGGAGGCGCTGTGGTGCTGGTTCAAGCCCGCAGCGGATGACTGCTGAACAGGAAGATCGTTTACCCTGTAGCAAAAAATGGCATGAAAATTGGAGAAGAACGATTTAATGTAAGGTGTTACATCCATTTCCCATCCCGTTACCGGAACGCTCTGGAGCCAGGTCTTTCTATGCACCTTCGTAAATCGCTTTTCCATGCATTGCGGGAAGCCGCGGTAACCATGCTCGCCGCCATCGCCACCATGCTGTGCGCGCTGGCGATCGATCCGGAACCGGGTCCTGCGGTGCTGGCGGTGGTGCTGTGCATCTCGCTTTCGCGCAGCCAGCTGGACCGCGACCGCCGCGGCAGGATCGAAGCGGCGATGGTGCTCCCGGCTGTCGCCCTGGTCGCGGTCGGTGTCGGCACCTTGTTGCGCGCCGCGCCCTGGCTTGGCGCACTGGTCTTTATTGCCGGCATGTTCCTTTCAATCTGGTTGCGTCGATTCGGCCCCATGGCGCGTCGCGCCGGCTCCCTCATCGCACTGCCCTTCGTCGCCTTGCTCAGCACACCGTATATTCCGACTACGCGGCTGAGCCCTGCCCTGGCGGCATTGATGCCTGTGCTGATTGCCTTGCTCGCCCTGCTGTGGGTGGGCGTGCTGCACGCACTCGCCCGCCGCCTGCGTTTCCTCGTCCCGGCGCCCACTCCGGAACCGCCATTACCTGCGCAATTACCTGCGCCAGCACCTGCCAGCTCCTTGCGCCCGATCGCATCCACCCGGATGGCAATCCAGATGGCCGTCGCGCTGGCAGCATCGTTTGTAATCGGCTACGCCTTCTTTGCCGAACGCTGGTCATGGATCGTGCTTACCGCCTTCATCGTCAACAGCGGCAACCGTGGCCGGCTGGACGTTGCCTACAAGAGCGTGCTGCGCGTACTGGGAGCTGCCGCCGGAACCATCATCGCCTTGTCGTTCAGCATCCACGGCGGGTCCCACGACCAGGCTACCGCCGTGCTGATCCTGGGCGCGATCTTTCTTGGAATATGGCTGCGGCCGCTGGGTTACGCGTGGTGGGCGCTGTTCGTCACCATCGCGCTCGCGCTGCTGCAAGGCTTCACCGGTTCACCGGCAGCCCACATGCTGTGGCCGCGCCTGGCGGAAATCCTGATCGGTGCGGCCATCGGCGTTGCGTCAGCCTGGCTGGTGCTTCCGGTACGCTCGACCGCCACGCTGCGGCGACGCCTGGCGGATGCATTGGCGGCTCTTTCCGAAGCCCTGGATCCCGCGACTGCCGTGCGTACCAGCGACAATTTTCTTGCCGCGCTCGCCAGCGTCGAGCAGATGCGTCCGGCGTTCAGCGCCAGCCGTCTCGTAACACGGCGCTTCCGCTCCACGCAGCCAGCGGACTGGGTCGATACCTTGGTGGCGTGCAGGGATCTCGCGATAGCACTGATCGACAAGGGCGAGGCGCCGGGCAGCGTGCGCCGCGCTGTCGGAGCGGCGCGCAAATCGCTGCGCGAGCCCCAGGACATCCTGCCAGCCTTGCAAAATTTGCATCGCTCGATGAGCGAATAAATCTTCCCACCGCCCCTGGCATCGCGCTTGCGGTGCGAAAAAAAGTTCGCGAGGGTGTCGATCCTGCGCTTCGCCATTCGACTAGTTATCAGAACCCAACCTGAATCTGAAAGGGAACATCATGATGACGCTCTATGGATTTGCCGCCACCCGCTCACTGCGTGTGTTGTGGGCATTGAATGAACTCGGTGTCGAATTCGAGTTCGTGCCGGTCAACCTCTTGGCCGGCGAACAACATCGCCCCGAATTCCTCCGTCTTAACCCCGCCGGCAAGGTGCCGGTGCTGGTCGATGGCGACGTGGTGCTGACCGAATCGGCAGCGATTGTGATCTACCTGGCTGAAAAATATCCTGAAAAAGGCTTGCTTCCTGCCGACCGCAAACAGCTGGCCCAGGCCTATCGCTGGGTGATGTTTGCCATGACAGAGCTGGAGCAGCCCTTATGGCGCATCACGCGCCACAGCTGGCTATACCCGGAAGACAAGCGGATACCGCAAGAAATCCCTGCCGCCAGCCAGGAATTCATTGTCATGGCGGGCATATTGGACAAGCACATGACCGGACGCCAGTTCATTGTCGGCGACCGCATCAGCTTCGCCGATTGCGTCACGGTCTACCTGATGGACTGGGCCAATGAATCGCATCTGATCGACCAGTATCCTCAGCTGCGCGCCTACCTGGAAAGAATGTATGCGCGCCCTACTGCCCCGCTGCGGATTGCCGAAGCATTTGCCAGCCTTGAGTTGGAAAAATGATATGAAAATCTACTGGATCAAGGCGCAGGCGCCGCGCCGTGTGCTGGCGCTGGTCAAGCATCTCGGCCTCAAGGCGGAGTGTATTGAAGTGGATTTGATGGCTGGCGGGCTCAAGACGCCGGAATATGCGGCGCTCAATCCCAACATGAAGGCGCCGACGCTGGTCGATGGCGATCTGGTGCTGTGGGAGTCTGCGGCCATCATGGCTTATCTATGCATCAAGACCGGCTCGGACATGTGGCCCGCGCACAATCCGTCCGAGCAAGTGGAGGTGCTGCGCTGGCTGTCCTGGAGCGATTGCCACTGGGGCCCCGCCGTTGCGCCGTTTTATTTCGAGCATGTGGTCAAGTCGACCTTCGGGATCGGACCGCCGGACAGCGCGTTGCTGAAGGCCAGCGTCGCGGAACTGGTGAAATTCGCCAAAGTCCTGGACGGCCACCTGGCGCAGCGCACTTTTGCGGCGTGTGAACGGCTTACCATCGCAGACTTCCAGCTGGCCTCGATGGCGAGCTACTGGCGGGAATCGGCCATGCCGCTGGAGGCGTTTCCGAATATCGTTCGCTGGCTCGACGTGTTGCAACGTATCCCGGCGTGGGCAGATCCTTGGCCAGTCTAGCCGCCGGCTCCGGCAATCACGGCATATTGAGCGCCTCCATCCGGCGCTGTAGATAGGTCCTCACCGCCGAATGCAGATGTGCGAAAAAAAAACGGCCCAACATGGGAGCCGCCAATGATACGCACTATCACCCAGGCTTCAGGGTTCAATCCGACTGATGCGGGTGGCCCAATTGGTCAGGGCTACGCGGGTTCCGCCGCAACTTAACAGCGCCGCCGGATCGGTATATTGCGCCAGGGTGCAAGCATGCGCAATGTATTCGTTGGCGATCCAGATATCGTTGCCGTCGACCGCTGCCGCGCCATAATCGCCCCAGCGGCTGCGTGGCGTTCCAAAGGCATTATAGGAGCCGAATTCGTCGTCAGGTCCGAGTCCGTTTGCAATCACCTTGACCGATTCGCCTCGATGTCCCTGGTCGCGGCTGAAGTGGATGTAGCCAGCGCTCGGATAGTGATCCGCGCCAGCCACGGTAAACCCGATCACGCCCTTGCCGTTAGGCAGCGCGGCAATTGCCGGCCGCGTGACGCTGTTGCCGGCAAGCGCCAGCTGGCCCTGCCTGACTACCGATGCGCCGGCAAGATTGGCCGATACCGAGGGATTCAGTACGTAATAGGCGATACCGGTCTGCTCCTGGCCGGCGACATTGACGACGGTGTCCAGTGCGCCGTATAAGCGGTCGCCGGTGAAAAACACCTGCTGCATGCGCGAATCGTTTGGATCGAGCGCCACCAGTGTTTCCGCGACTGTCGGCTGGACCGTGGTCAGATAGTTCCAGCAGCCGATGCCGGCCGGCGTCGCCAGGCTGCGGTCGTTCAGGCAGTCGCGCAGAGGGGCGCTGCCGGGTTTTTGCGGGATCGCCGGCGGCACGCCATAGGTATCGACGTTAACGACGTTATGCAAAAGTGTCACGGCTGGCGCTGCATCGTCCAGCGACTTGGTATTGCCTAGCGCCCACACCCGCAGGCGATTATCGTTGCCGGAATTGGAAAACACCGCAACCGAACTCAAGAGATATTCGGTGCCGCGGTTGCGCCGCTCAAAATCGCCGGCTGGCGATACCGCCGGCCATATGGTGAAGCCCGGATTGCCGTCAAGCAGATAGTCGGCGGTATCCAGCTGCACCACTTGAATCGCGGCAGCGCCGCTGACCAGCGCTTTTTTCGAGATGGCATATATCTGCGCACTGTTGAATCCCCCTGAAAACGGGAATTCATTGGTGGTCAGATAGATGCCATGGGCGTCGGCGCCGATGTGCGGGTAATCTCCCAGGCACGGGCAATTGGGATGCTGCGGCGAGCCCTGCGTGCCGTCATCCTGAACCGCAATCTTGTACACGGTCCAGCTGCCGAGCGGATCGGCTGATGAGCTGACCGCGAGGTCCAGGTGATTGCTGCCTGTCTGCGCGCCTGTGGCCGGATCGGTGTCCAGCGTCAGCACCAGGTGAAACCAGCGCCTGACGTCGGGATCAAAATAGCAGGCCGGGTCGGTAATCGAAGGGCCGAAAACCCGCGGACTGACCTGGCGGTTGATTGCCGGCGCATAGCCATAGAATGCGTTCAACGCAATATCGCCGCTCAAGGCCACACCTTTGCGGTTATAGACCTTCATGACGTCGTTCAAGGATTCCATGACGTAACCGTTGCCGGCGCAGAGACCCTGGTCCGGAGGCTCTATGGAAAATTGGTTGCCGTTGCTCGCAAGACGCTGGTCGCGCGAATTCTCCCCGTCGAAACTGACTTCTACGCGGCGATCGGGCACATCTTTGTTCAATGCTTCGGTCCACGCCCCTTTTCCCCGCGCCGTGGCGATACTGCGGTTTATCTTGAACTGTGCCACGCGCGCAAGCACGCCGGCGGTGCTTTTGGTTCCGCTGGCGCCGGCAGCCGTGGGGCCGTCCGCGAGATTGGGCACGTTCGAAAATGCCGGCGAGGTCTCGGGCGACGACAAGCCATCGACGCCGACCGTAGTGGCTGGAATTTTCACCGTGCCGCTGCTGGCTATCTGTCTTGTGATGGTGGCGCCGAAAGCCGAGCCCATGGTAAAGCAGGCGAAGCTGAGGATTACGCCAAATCTACTAAAATTCCGATTCATTTTCTTCTCCAAAAATTGTCATTTTTGAACCTCTCGAGGGTAAAGAAAAAACCTTACTTTGCAGACTGCAACTACCCGGCTAAAGGATGTTTCCTACGAAAATACTTATGGCCGCACTCGACTGCGTTAGATCAAGATCAACTCGGATTGGGGATGTTTTAGAGACGGGCGTTTTCCCAAGACCGGCGCTTGGTTGCCAATTGGCATGCTTTCCCCGTGGAAATTATATAGATGTTTCTCTGCGGCACAGCAACTATTTTGACCATGTCGAAACAGCATCGATACTGATTAAGCCGCTTGCGCTTGCGCCAATCCTGACGTTGCAAGGGCGAGAAACAGACGAATATTGGTTCAGAAAGCTGCTACCAAAGCGATGAAGTTCGACTCGGTGACGCCGTCCGTCAAAGAGCCCGGAACGCGGCGGCGACGGCAGCAACTGGAGCGAGCGCAACACCAAGCAGGGTGCGCCGAATTTCTCATGGAGCGCGGCGCATCTTTACATGCTGTACAACGATTTCTTCACCCAGCAATGATTCCGTGTTTTGGCTTTGGGAAGGACGGACATCTGCCCTGTCCGTTATAGAGGAGTTAAATCTTGCAGCAAGGTCGGCACCAGCTCGGAGACCGTCGGATGGATATGCATCGCACGCTGGATGACGGTATAAGGCGCGTCGCTGTACATGACATCCAGAAGTGAATGGATCACTTCATCGCCTTCGATGCCGAGCAGCATGGCGCCCAGGATTTTTTTTGTTTCCGCATCCACCAGCACGCTCATGTATCCCTGGGTTTCGCTGCGCTCACGGGCGCGCCCTACCCTTGCCATCTGCATCGTGCCGACCAGCGCCGGGCGACCGCTGGCGCGGACTTCACGCTCCGTCATGCCGATCCTGGCAAGCGGCGGATCGATGAACAGTGCGTATGCCTGGATGCGGTCGGCAACGCCGCGCTTGTCGTTGTCGAGCAGATTGGCGGCCACGATTTCATAGTCGTTGTAGGAAGTGTGGGTAAATGCGCCGCGGCCATTGACGTCGCCCAACGCCCAGACTCCCGTCACATTGGTGTGCAGCTGGTCGTCCACCACGACATAGCCGCGGGCGTCTGTCTTGATACCGGCCTTATCGAGACCAAGGTCATCGGTGTTCGGGATCCGTCCTACCGCCAGCAACAGATGCGAGCCGGAGACTTCGTACGAAGCACCGTTATCGCTGACAGTCAGCAGTACCAGGTCGCCACGCTTTTCGACGCGCTGGATTTTTGCGCCCAACCTGATCTGGATGCCTTCGCCTTCTAGTATCTCCTTCACCGCAGCCGACACTTTTTGGTCTTCGCGCCCGATCAGGTGCGGACCGCCTTCTATCACCGTGACTTCGCTGCCGAAGCGGCGGTACATTTGCGCGAACTCCAGGCCGATGTAGCTGCCACCGACGATCAGCAGATGCGGTGGCAGGAAATCCACTTCCATCATGCTGGAATTGGTGAGGAAATCGACATCCTTCAGCCCGGGCAGATCGGGGACGGTCGCGCGGCCACCGACGTTGATGAAAATCTCATCGGCTTCCAGCAATTCGCCGTTGACCATGACGCCATGCGCGCTCTCGAAGCGGGCATGTCCTTCGATCACCGTCAAGTTGGGCGTGCTCCTGAGCCAGCTGGCGACACCCTGGTTGGACTGGCTGACGACCAGATCCTTGCGCGCCTTGACGCGCGCCATGTCGACCACGACTGGACTGTCGAGCATGACGCCGAATTCGGCGGCGCGGCGCGCCATGTGCGCCACGCGGGCGCTGGCGATCAGGGTCTTGGTCGGTATGCAGCCGGTATTGACGCAGGTGCCGCCAAAATTCTTGCGTTCGATGATGGCGGTCTTGCGGCCGGCTTGCGCCAGGCGTACTGCAAGAGAAGGACCGGATTGTCCGGTACCGATGACGATGGCATCGTAGCGCTGGTGCATGGTGTTCTCCGTCCGCAGGTTGAGGCAATTCGGATTGCAGCTTGATAGCGCTGATCATACCAGCCCTGGATCCAGGGCCGTTGGCGGCGCCCGTGACGCAAAAGCCACAGGTGTGGTGAGCATGTGCCGCACGTCATCCTCCTGTAACGGCAGCAGGCTAGTCTCTCGCACGCTGACATTTTCCCTGCATCCTTACAAAGGTTTTTGATGAACAAGCATTCGTACCCGGCGTTGCGCCGTAAATCTTCTCGCGTTGCGTTCGCCGTTTCAGCCCTGTGCGCCTTGGCAGCCAGCGGCCACGCCAGTGCCCAAGCTGTCACGCCGACAACTACGGCCATTGCTGATAGCGCTACCGTAAGCGGCGACAGCGGCCAGATGGCCACCGTCGAAATCTCGACCCGCAAGACACGTTCCACGGTCTCCATGAGCGGCAACGAAATCCAGAAAATCCTGCCCGGCGTCAATCCGCTGAAAGCACTGGAAACACTCCCTGGCGTCAGTTTCCAGACCGCCGATCCTTGGGGTAACAATGAACAGAATTTATCGTTGTTCATACATGGCTTCAACGGCCAGCAACTGGGCTACACCATGGACGGCGTGCCGCTCGGCGACCAGCAGTACGGTAACTACAACGGCTTGTCGCCGCAGCGCGCGGTCACCAGTGAAAATGTGCGCAGCGTGGTGCTGTCCACCGGCGCCGGCGACCTCGGCACGGCATCGACCAGCAACCTGGGCGGCGCCATCGAAACCTTTTCCAGCGATCCGCTGGCGAAATTCAACGTCAACGTGCAGCAGAGCGTCGGCAGCCACAACACCTCGCGCACATTTATCCGCGTCGATACCGGCGAATTTGGCGACGGCAACAGCGCTTACTTTTCCGGTTTGCACCATGAAGCGCGGGCCTGGGATTTCAACGGCCGCCAAAGCAACGACCAGTTCAATGCCAAGTTCGTGCACGAAGGCAGTGCCGGCAAGCTGACCTTGTATGCCGATTATTCCGACAAGACGGAACCCAACGAAGACTCCACGGTGCACGTCGCCGGTGAAAAAAGCGCACCCTATACGCGTTCGTTCCTGTATCCCGACTTTGCCGGCGCGCTGGCCTATCTGTCGCCGAGCGGCGCCACCCCTGCCGCCGACGGTAATAATTATCACAACTACTACAGCGATGCGCAGCGCACCGACTTCCTGACTTACGCCAAATATGAAGCCAATCTCAGCCCCGACCTGAGCTGGACCAACCAGATCTATTTCCATCATGACGACGGCGTCGGGGTGGTCGCGGGACCGATAGGCGCGGCCGGTTTGCCAGCCTTGTTTGCCGTGTATTACCCCAATCAGAACCTGAAGCAGATCTTTGGCAATTCCGGTTATGCCACCCGCACCACGGAATACACGATCAACCGCAACGGCTATATTTCGACGCTGCGCTGGGATGTCGGCAACCATCAGCTGGAAACAGGATTCTGGCTTGAACACAATCGTTCAGAAGCTTACCGCCGCTGGTACGGGCTGGACGTCAATAATCCGAGTTCCCCCTACACCCGCCCGTCTGACCCGCTGATCACGCAGTACGGCAGCGGCATCGACAACAAGGTTGTCCAGTTCCACCTGCAGGATGAATGGAAACTGCGTCCAGGCCTGGCGCTGCAGGCCGGCTTCAAGTCCAGCTTGCAATTTGCGGATGGCCAGTTCCCGGTACAGGAAGCACCGGCGGCTATCGGCGGCGGTTCGCAAGCTTTGCCGGTCGGCGAGATTGTCACCAAGAGCTGGTTCCTGCCGGGCGTCGGCGTACGCTGGGACCTGTCGAAACAAGACCAGCTATTCGCCAACATCCAGAAAAACATGCGCCAGTTCGTGACTTACGGCGCCGGCGGTGCTTCACCGTGGAGCCTGGCCAGCCAGCAAGCTTTCGATCTCTTCAAGAACACCGCCAAGCCGGAAACCTCGGTGACCTATGAGCTGGGCCTGCGCGATACGCGCCAGCTGGACTGGGGCGTGGTCAAGGCCTTCGACGGCCAGATCGATCTCTACCACGTCGATTTCAGCAATCGCCTGCTGTCTATCAGCCCGACGCCAGTGATCAGTTCGATCGTCGGCGGCACCGCCATCCTGGCCAACGTCGGCAGCGTCAAGACCGATGGCGTCGACCTCGCCGGCACCTTGCATTTCGGCCATGGCATTTCCTTCTACGACGCGGTTTCCTACAATCATTCCCAGTACCAGGACAACTATACGTCGGGCAGCAGCGTGGTGCAGACTGCCGGCAAGACCGTGCCGGGCGCGCCGACCTGGATGAACAAGTTTGTCGGCACGGCCACCGTGGGCGGCGTCGAGGTCCAGCTGATCGGCGATTTTGTCGGCAAACGCTATGCGACTTATACCAATGACCTGCATGTCTCCAGCTATTTCCTGATGGGCTTGAATCTGGCGGGGAAATTGCCCTACATGGGCAGCTTGCTGAAGAATCCGCGCTGGAACTTCAATGTCAGCAACCTGGCCAACCGCCAAGGCACCCTGGAGGTAGTGGTCGGTGCTGCCAGCGGCACGTATAACACCTACCCTATCGCGCCACGCCAGGGCTTCCTGACGCTGAAAGCGGATTTCTCCTGACGCAAGGGCGCCGTAGTCCTCGCATCTGCGCCGTCGGTGGCGGCGCAGGTCGCACATTGGCGGCTGTGCAGATAAGTACGCATCTGACGTAACTATATTTCAATATAACAACTTCCGCGCTGCGCTTGCGGCGCTAGCCGTTAGCTGCGCGGGCCACGCTCGCCTTGCCCGCCGCGGGTATTTTAGGATAGGCTTGTCTCCTTTCCTTCCCTCCCCCTTACGTACTCAAGTACTCAGAGAAAATTCGCCAACTATGGATATGCCATCCCACCAGCTCACCATGACCATCCTGATGTCCCCAGACATGGCCAATTTTTCCGGCAACGTGCATGGCGGCGCCATTCTCAAGCTGCTCGACCAGGTGGCTTATGCCTGCGCCAGCCGTTATGCGGCGCAGTACGTGGTGACCCTGAGCGTGGACCAGGTGACTTTCCGCCAGCCTATCCATGTCGGCGAACTGGTCAGTTTCCTGGCCAGCGTCAACCATACCGGCACTTCGTCGATGGAGGTCGGCATCAAGGTGGTGGCCGAGGATATCCGCACCCAAGTGGTGCGCCATGTGAACAGCTGTTTTTTCACGATGGTGGCGGTGGACCATGAACGACGGCCGATTGCCGTACCGCCGCTGCGGCCCTTCAGCGCCGAGGAAAAGCGGCGCTTTGAAGACGCGGTCTTGCGCAAGCAGCTGCGGCAGGAGCTGGCGCGGCGCTTCGAAGAAGTCAAATCGACCTGATCGCGGTGCTCAATCGAACTGCCTGGCCAGTTTGTCCGGCAGCGGCACATTCAGCCATTTCTTGACGATGGCATTCAATTCATCATTTTTCTTGGCCTTGCTCAGCGCGCTGTTGACCGCCGCCATCAGCGCTGGCTGGTCCTTCAGCAGGCCAGCATAACAGGCGGATTCCTGGATGATGTACTTCATCTGCGGCTTGTTGCCGGCCGTCTTGGCGGCCAGCGCAACCGCGACGAAATCGCCGGTGCCGACCAGTTGCACCTGGCCCGCCAGATAAGCCGAAATCATGCCGTTATTGTCTTCATAGCGCTTGATGATGGCAGTCGGCGGCGCCGTTTCGCTCAGCTGGCTATCCTGGAAGGTGCCGCGCGCCACGCCGATAGTTTTGCCGGCCAGGTCGGCAGGTCCCGCGACCTTGATGCCGGCCGGACCGAAAACGCTGTTGTTATATGGCGAGTACGGCTGCGAAAAGGCGATCACTTTTTCGCGCTCGGCGTTCTTGCCCAGGGTCGAGATCACCAGGTCCGCCTTGCCGGTCTGCAGATAGGCGATGCGGTTGGCGCTGGTGACCGGCACCAGTTCCGGCTTCAGGCCCATGTTCCTGGCGATCAGCCTGGCGACATCGATATCCAGCCCTTGCAGTGTCAGGTCCGGCGTGACGGATCCGAATGGCGCAAAATCCTGAGGCACGGCAATGCGCAGGGTGCCGCGTTTCTGGATATCGCTCAAGCTGTCGGCATGCGCGCTCTGCATGCCCAGGGCGACCAGATTGAGGGTCAGCAGAAACAGGAGTTTTACAATTCTCATCAGATTTCCCTGGAGGAAGAGGTGTGCGTACGGATAGCCGCACGGTTTTATCCATGCGACTGCTGGCTGCCCTGCAATCTTACGCAATAAATATGCCACGAATCGGCGCCAGCCACGGAAATTTCAGCTCCAGTCCCAGACGATCACGCGCCATTCCGTAGCATCGGCATGTTCATTGACGATTTCCTTGAACCCTACCCGTTGATGCGCCCGCATGGATCGCGCGTTGTGTACCGATACCTCCGTCACCACGCAATCGAAATCGGCACGCATCTGCATGCAGAGCATCTGGTACAGTTTCCTGAAAATTCCTTGGCCGCGGAATGCCTGGCCGACGCAGATCTGCCCCATGAAAAAATAACTTTTTTCACGCAGCTGCATGCCCTTGAAGACGGCCGTCTCGGCGTCCCGGAACATGGTGTCGAGAAATGGAAACGAGGCGCGGCAATCCTTCAGCATGACCAGGGCATAAGCGATGACGGCGCCGTCGCATTTTGCCACCACATGCCGGTACTCGCCCCGCATCAGCTGCAGTTCGCGGACCGTATATTCCATGGTGACGAAGCCTTCTGTCGCGCGCACATCCGCCGTCACCGCATCCAGGCGGTTCAAGCGCTGCAGCGCGACGATTTGTTCCAGTTCGTTGACCTTGTCGCTCAATTCCAGAGTGATCATGCTGCGCTCCATTCGATCGAATCTACAACGATGCGGCGCGATTCCGACAGGAGGCGCGTCCTTCCGCAGCCGATAAACGGCACGCACTCATGGCGTTGGCGCTTGCGGCCAAGGTGCACTGGGATAGAATAAGCGCCATGAATCCCCGTGCATTCCGCTCCTTGCTGAAAGAAGTCCATGGCTGCCAGGTCTGCGCCGGCGTTCTGCCGCTAGGCCCGCGTCCCGTACTGCAAGCGGATCCAATGGCGCGTATCCTGATCGCCGGCCAGGCGCCCGGCAAGAAAGTCCATCTGTCCGGCGTTCCCTTCGACGACGCCAGCGGCGAGAGATTGCGCGCCTGGCTGGGCGTCGGGCAGGAGACGTTCTACGATGAAAAGTCGCTGGCGATCCTGCCCATGGGCTTCTGCTATCCCGGCACCAGCAAAGCAGGCGACCTGCCGCCACGCCCTGAATGCGCGCCGCAATGGCGGGCCAGGATCATGGCGCAGCTGCCGCGCATCGAGCTGACCCTGGTGATCGGGCAATATGCGTTGGCGCACTACTTCCCAGGCCGCTACGTCAACCTGACGGAGGCGGTGCAGGACTGGCCAAACCGCGCGCCGGACATCATCGTGCTGCCGCATCCCAGTCCGCGCAACAACTTATGGATCAAGCGCAATCCCTGGTTTGAAAGCGCACTGATCCCGGTTCTGCAGCAGAGGATTGCGCAAATACTGCGGCAGCCCGGATCGCCATGAATCGGCGGCCTTATTTATTCGTCACGAACGGGATCGGCGCTGAACCGTACATCGTGGTCGGCACATCACCCTTCCATTGCTTGGCCCTGACCATGTCGACTTCGATACGGCGCAGTTCCAGCACATCTTTGTTTTGCGCCAGCGCCGCATTCTGGATCTTCAGCGCATCCGCCTGCGCAGTGGCGATTTTCAGCTGCGAATAGGCTTCGCCGTCGGCGCTGGCGCGCATCGCCTGTGCTTCCGCTTCCGCTACCGCCACTTTCTGCTTTTGCTCGGCCTCGACCGTCTTCAGCTTGTTTTCCGCGCCCAGGCGAAGCTGTTCCTGGGTGACTTTTTCATTGATCGCTGCCATATACGACGGCGAGAAAGAGAAGGTCCGCATATCGATGCCGATTACCTGGGCGCCGTAGATTTTCAGCTTGTCGCGCAAGGCCGTGCTGATATCCACGCTCACCTGCGAACGGCGGGCGATCAGGTCCGGCGCGCTGTACTTCGCGGTGACTGCCTTGAAGACTTCCTGGGTCGCGGTTTGCACGTAAGAAGACAGGTCACCGTCATGGCTATATTTTTCATACACTTCGGCGACGCTGTTGGTGGAAATCGAATAACGCACCGTCATGCTGACCTTGACCGGCTGGGTATCCGAGGTGCTGCCCTCGGCGTCTTCGACATCGGCCCGTTCGGCGCGGATGCTGAAGATGGTCAGCTTTTTCCACGGCGGCAGGATCACCAGTCCTTCATTCTCGATACCGACGATCTTGCCGAACGAAGTCACTACGCCGCGGTTGCCAGTCGGTACCGAACCGAATGGCCATATCCACAACACCAAGATCAACAGGCCAAATCCAATCAAACCCAACTTGATGAAACTCTTCTTTTGTAAATCAAGCATCCAATTCCCCTTGTTTGAATAAATCCACGCCGGCAGCTCCCACTGCCGAGCGATGCCATTCTTGCATGCTTTCAAAGTTTTGTCTGAAGGCAATAATGAGTGGTAAAAATACAACTCGGCGTTCCCGCTATGTGGCTGCCAGCTGTCCTCCAGGATTTGCATATGGATGTTCAAAATGATTCGTTCATTTGTCACGCAGGGGCGCTATATATTGGCGGAAAATCAATTGAGAGCCGCCCATGCCATCTTCATTTCACACGCCCTCAATCCCGTCTTTCGACCCGCGCAGCGAAGAACAGCGTTTGCAGACCGCCAGGGCAAGCTGGTGGTCGCGCCTGGAGTTGCCGACCTGGAGCTTGATCGCCGCCATCTACGGCGGCTGGCTGGCTTGCGTGCTGCATTGGCAGGCGCTGGGGCCGTGGCTGGGAACGCCTTTGCTGATCGTGCTGAGCGCCTGGTACATGTCGCTGCAGCATGAGCTGATACACGGCCACCCGACGCGCAATGCCCGTCTCAACGCCCTGTTCGGCCAGCTGCCGCTGGCCGTCTGGTATCCCTATGCGGTCTATCGCGACAGCCATCTGGCGCATCACAATAGCGACACCCTGACCCTGCCCGGCATCGATCCGGAAACCTATTACGTCTCCCAGGCGGAAACCGGCGCCGACGGTGCGCGCTTGCGGCGCTTCCGCAACACCTCCTGCGGCCGCCTGCTGATCGGTCCGGCGCTGGCCTGGTCGCACACGGTCCGCACGGCATGGCTGGCGCGCGACCGCAAAACCCTGCTGGTTTGGGGCGGCCATGCTGTGCTGCTGGCTGCCATGCTGGCGCTGTTGCAGCGCGCTGGAATATCTCCCCTGTTCTACATTGTGGTGATCGCCTATCCCGCGCTGAGCCTGACCATGGTGCGCTCGCTATTCGAACACCGGGCGGTAGAATCGGAGCACGGGCGCTCGGTGATTAACGAAGCCGGCTGGCCTTGGCGCCTGTTATTCTTGAATTTGAATTATCATTTGGTACATCACCTGCATCCCGGACTGCCATGGTTCCACCTGCGGCTGGCTTATCTGGCCAAGCGCGAAACCTACCTGGCATGTTCGGACGGGTTCGTGGAACGCGGTTATCTCCGCCTGCTGTGGCGCTATCGCAGCACTCCCGTGATTACCGATGTTCATCCTTTTGCCTGAGCCGATACGATAACCTTGACGCCTACATGAATCTTTCTTTCCGCCGGCTGACCGCCCTGCTCGTCTTTACCCTGTCCACTTCCTGCGCGCTGGCGGCCGAGCCGATCCGTGTCGGCTCCAAGATCGATACCGAAGGCGCCTTGCTCGGCAATGTGATCCAGCTGGTGCTGGAAGCCAACGGCATCAAGACCGTCAACCGCCTGCAGCTCGGCACTACCAAGGTGGTGCGCGGCGCGCTGCTGGCCGGCGGCATCGACATCTATCCGGAATACACCGGCAACGGCGCCTTCTTCTTTGCCGACGGCAGCAACCCGGCCTGGAAGAATGCCGGCGCCGGCTATCAGCTGGTGAAAAAGCTGGATGCCGACAAGAACCACGTGGTGTGGCTGACGCCGTCGCCGGCCAACAACACATGGCTGATCGCGATCCGCCAGGAAATCGCCCAAGCCAACAAGCTCAAGACCATGGCCGACCTCGGCCACTGGATCAGCCAGGGCGGCAAGATCAAGCTGGCTGCCTCGGCTGAATTCATCGAACGACCGGACGCCTTGCCGGCCTTTGAAGGCGCCTACGGCTTCAAGCTGAAACAGGACCAGCTGCTGACCTTGGCCGGCGGTGACACCGCCGCCACCATCAAGGCCGCGGCGGAGCAGACTTCCGGCGTCAACGCCGCCATGGTGTACGGCACCGACGGCGCGGTGGCCGCCCTGGGCCTGGTGACGCTGGATGACGTCAAGTCGGTGCAGCCGGTCTATGCGCCGGCGCCGGTGATCCGCAGCGACGCCCTGGCCAGGGAACCCAGGATTGCCGCTTTGCTGCAACCGGTGTTCAACTCGCTGGATAGCGTGACCCTGCAAAAACTCAACGCTGGTATCGCCATCGAAGGCCGCGATGCGCACAAGGTCGCCGCCGACTATCTGCGCAGCAAGGGCTTTATTAAATGACGGCAGAGCGCCTGGTGAACTTGCCGCAGCGGTCCGGCACACTGGCGCAGTTGGCTGCTATTAAACTGCAAAATCCGGTACACCTGCTGCTGGTGGCGGTGGCCGTACTGGCAGCGGCCAGCTTGCCGCTGCTCACGTTTGCCCCGAACCGGTTGCTCAGCGGCCACGGCATCTTCCTGCACGAACTGTTCGGCCATGCCGGCCCTTACTGGCTGCTGGCGGTTCCAGCCTTGCCGCTGCTGACCGCACCGTGGCTGCGCGCGGGCCTTGCCAGCCGGCTGTTGCTGATCGTGGCAGCCGCGCTGTTGAGTTGCGGTTTGCTGGCGCTGGCCGGACAGGAAGCCGCTGTGCGCAGCGGCGCCGAAGGCTCGCTGGCCCGGGTCTCGTTCGGCGGCGCCTTCTGGCTGCTGGCGCTGGTCACCTGGCTGCAGCTGGCCGAGGCCCTGCGCGGATTGCTGCTGTCGGTGCCGGCCCAGGTTGCGGTAGTGGTGCTGGCCGCGTTGCCGACGCTCGGACTGCTGCTGAGCGGTCAGCCGGACAGCCTGTCGCTGCTGAAGGAATATCACAACCATCTAGACAGCTTCGACCAGGCGCTGCTGCGGCACTTGCAACTGGTGCTGTTTTCGGTATTGCCTGCAGTGATCATCGGCACCAGTTGCGGCGCCCTGGCATTCCGCAGCCAGCGCTTGGGCAAACTGTTGTTTCCGCTGCTGAACGTGATACAGACGATTCCCTCGATCGCCATGTTCGGCTTGCTGATCGGCCCTTTGACGCTGCTTGGCCTGCTGCTGCCGCGCAGCGGCATCAGCGGCATCGGCATGGCGCCGGCCTTGCTGGCGCTGATACTCTATTCGCTGCTGCCGATGACCCGCAGCGCCGTGGCCGGACTGGAGCAGGTGCCGGCCGCCGTGCGCGAGGCAGCGCGCGGCATCGGCATGTCTGCCGCGCAGATCTTTTTCCGGGTCGAACTGCCGTTGGCGCTGCCGGTATTCCTCAACGGCGTGCGCGTCACCACCGTCCAGGCCGTGGGACTGGTGGAAGTGGCGGCGCTGATCGGCGCCGGCGGCTTCGGCACGCTGATGTTCCAGGGCATGGCCAGCAGCGCGCTGGACCTGGTGCTGCTGGGCGTGATTCCGGTGGTCGTGCTGGCGATCTGCGTCGACGCCGCCTTCAAGGTGGCGATTGCATTGCTCACCAGGAAAGTTCAGGAAAATCAATGATTGAAATCGAGAATATCAGCAAGTCGTTCGATGGCCGTCCGGCGCTCAGCGATGTCTCGCTGAGCATCAAGGCCGGCGAGCTGGCGGTGCTGATCGGCAGCTCCGGTTCCGGCAAATCGACCCTGCTGAAGCTGTTCAATCGCCTGCTGGAGCCGGACAGCGGCAATATCCGGCTGCTCGGCAACGATATTACCGGCTACTCGCCGGAACAGCTGCGGCGCCGTATCGGTTACGCGATCCAGTCGGTCGGCCTGTTCCCGCACTGGACCGTGAAACAGAACATCGCGGCGGTGCCGACCCTGCTGAAATGGCCCAAGGCACGCATCCAGCAGCGCGTCGACGAACTGTTGACGCTGCTGCACCTGGCGCCCGAGACTTTCCGGCGCCGCTATCCGCACCAGTTGTCTGGCGGCCAGCAGCAACGAGTCGGCGTGGCGCGCGCGCTGGCGGCCGATCCCGAGGTGCTGCTGATGGATGAGCCGTTCGGCGCGCTCGACCCGGTCACCCGCAGCAGCTTGCAGCAGGAGCTTGCCAGCATCCACGCCAGCTCCGGAAAGACCATCGTCCTGGTCACCCACGATATCGATGAAGCGCTGGCGCTGGGCGAACGGATCATCCTGATGGACCACGGCCGCATCGTGCAGCAAGGCTTGCCGCGCGATTTCCTGCTGGCGCCCGCCAGCGAGCTGGTGCGCGATTTCGTCGGCCAGAGCGATGTCGGCGTACGCCTGCTCGGGCTGGACAAGATCGCCACCCGGGTACGCGCGGAGCCGCTCGTTCCCGGCGAGCCGGTCCGCAGCGACGCTACCCTGCGGGAAGCACTTTCCGCCTTCATTACGCGCAAGGTGTACAGCTTGCCGGTCGTGGATCAGCACGGACAGCCGGCCGGAGTGCTGCATTTTGCCGATTTGCTGACGGAGCGGACGTGAAGCCGCCAAGTCAAGTACGCGGCTTTTGGCTTCGCTATCGCGGGCTGGCCGTCAGCAGCCTGTTGCTGGCCGTTCTGATCTTTGGCATGCCGCGGGCAGGATCGCTGTTCAGCGCCGTTTTTCCAGAGCTGGAACGCCCCATCTACCTGCAGGACTCGTTCCTGGCACTGGTGCTGGCGCACCTGCGCATAGTCGCCATCTCTGGCGGCATCGCCGTGCTGGGCGGCGTCGGCGCCGGCTTGCTGGTGACGCGGCCGGCCGGCAAGGCCTTCCGTTCGCTGCTGGAAACGGTGCTGGCCATCAGCCAGTCGTTTCCGCCGGTGGCGGTGCTGGCGGTGGCCGTGCCGCTGGTCGGTTTCGGCGAAACGCCAGCCCTGATCGCGCTGGTGATGTACGGCATCCTGCCGGTGGCGCAAGGCGCGCTCACCGGCCTGTCTTCCGTCCCGCAGCCGGTGCTGGAAGTGGCGCGCGGGATCGGCATGAGCCGCCGCCAGATCCTGTGGCGGGTCGAACTGCCGCTGGCGGCGCCGGTGATACTGGCCGGCGTGCGCACCTCGATCGTGATCAATATCGGCACCGCCGCGGTAGCCTCCACGGTCGGCGCCAAAACCCTGGGCTTGCCGATCATCGTCGGCCTCAGCGGCTTCAATACCGCCTATGTGATCCAGGGCGCGCTGCTGGTCGGCCTGCTGGCGATCGTCGCCGACCAGATGTTCGAGTTGCTGGCGCGGCGCTGGACGCCGCATTCCGCCGCGGCTTTACAAGAGCAGGCATCGCCATGATCTGCGCCCTGCCGATGTACCCGTTCCCGCAGGATAGCCTGCGGGTGTTCTGGGCCGCCTTGCGCGCCAGCCTGCAGCAGGCTGGCGTCGACGGCCTGCCCCAAAAACTGGCGCAGCCTGAGGATTTACTCGAGCACTGGCAGCGCGGCGACCTGCTGCTGAGCCAGGCCTGCGGCTATCCGGTCTCAACCCTGCTGCGCGGCAAGGTGCAGGTGGTCGGGGCCTTTCATTTCGACGTGCCCGGCTGCAGGCTGAGTGCTTACAGCAGCGTCTTGCTGGTACGGAAAGACGAGCAGCGCACGTCCTTGCCTGAGTTTCACGACGCCGTCGCCGTCTGCAACGAACGGCATTCGCAATCCGGCTTTCATGCGCTGCGCACTGCGGTGGCGCCACTGGCGCGCGACGGCCGCTTCTTTTCAAAGGTGCTGCTCAGCGGCGCCCATCGCCGTTCCGCACAGATGGTCGCCAATGGCGAGGCCGACATCGCCGCCCTCGATTGCGTCAGCGCTTTCCTGCTGCGGGAACAGGAACCAGCTGTTTTCGAAAGGCTTGCCGCCATCGGCTTTACCGCATCCATGCCCGGCCTGCCACTGATTACTGCGCTGGGCACGTCTGCGGCGGTGTTGGCGCAACTGCGGCAGGCGCTGAGCGAGTGCTGTCAAGCGCAAAATCAGACACCAGCGCTGCACGCCAGCCTGGACGCCATGCGCATCACCGGCTTTTCCGCCCTCGATGCAAGCGACTATCTCATCTGCGCGGTCAAGGCCGCACAAAACACCACAGACGGCCTGGCCGACTGGTAAACGGCTTTCATGGCCGGATACGCTATCGCGGCAGGCGACGAATTATTGCGCCTTGTCCCAATGCATACGCCGCTCTTCGGTCGCTTCCTTGAG
Source organism: Collimonas pratensis (assembly GCF_001584185.1). Lineage (GTDB taxonomy): Bacteria > Pseudomonadota > Gammaproteobacteria > Burkholderiales > Burkholderiaceae_D > Collimonas > Collimonas pratensis. The sequence continues at coordinate 2,790,602 of NZ_CP013234.1, forward strand.
CAAATGATAGGAGCGCTCAGGATTTTTCTCAGCATCTGGACTGCCGCCATCCATGGCCAGCGCCAGCGACTGCAGCGCCGGCGGAAAATCTCCTTGCGCGGATTTTTCCAGCCAGCTGTACGCCAGCGCCAGGTCCTGGGCGACGCCGTCGCCTGAGGCATAGGCGTTGGACAGCAGGAACATGGCTTGCGCACTGCCGTGGGCGCTGGCTTGCTGCAGCCAAGCCACGGACTGTTTCAGGTCTTGCGGCATGCCTTCGCCATACTTGGCCATGCGCGACAGCATCAAGGCCGCTCTTTCGTCTTCCTGCGCCGCCGCCTTTCCATACCATTGCGCGGCCAGCACAGGATCTTTGCCGAGGCCCAGCTTGCCGTTGTAATAAGCGCCGGCCAGGACAAAAGCCGCTTCTTTATCTCCGCCCTGGGCCGCCTTGATCAGCCAGAAAGCCGCATCCTTCTCGCTCGCCGCCTTGTCTTCGTAGGCCAGGGCCAGTTCGCGCTGCGCGATTGGCGAGCCGCGCTCTGCCCAGGCTTGCAATTGATCGACCGCGGATGCCTGTCCGCCTTGCCTGGCCAGCACGCCCAGGCTTTCCAGCTGCGCGCTGCCCGGCATGGCCGGTGGCCGCTCGCTACAGGCGGCAACCAGCAATCCAAACACCAGCACCGTCGATACCGTCGATAGATGGAAATAAATTTTCATGTTTATCAAACGAGACAAGCCCCGTGCAACGGGGCTTGGTACATCGGACATGCCGGCCGCACCTCGCCGGCCGCACTTATTTGCTCAAGTCGATCGCGTACTTGGAGAAGCCGCTGGGATCCAGCGCACCCTCGGTCGTTACGCGGTTCAGGCCGAGCGCTTGCGCCACCGCCAGCTTACCGGGGGTCGAACGCAGGATCACCGGCCCCTTGGTGGCCACCTTGACGAAGCTCCAGCTCTGGCCGCTGCCGTTATTCGCCTGCGTGACCTTGCCCAGCTTTTGAAGGTAGCTGCTGACCACGGCTTGGCTGGCGTCGGGCGACTTGATGATGGTCTTGCTGCCGTCGATGCCAGGGAAGTTGCCGCCGCCACCGGCGCGATAGTCATTGGTGGCGACGATGAAGTCATCGCTGGCGGCCACGGGCTTGCCCTGGTAAGTCAGGTTGACGATGCGGCTGCCGACCGGCTGGGTGACGTCGATCTGGTATTGCATCGCATTGCCTTCGGCGTAGAACACGTCGTAGTTGTAGATGGTCGAGTAGGACGGCACCAGGTCTTGTTCGGCGGTGGCGTTGGGATCGATCTTGCCGAACTGCGAGGCCGAGGTTTCCAGCCAGTTCTTAAGGTCGGAACCTTTGATCTTCACGGCCTGGAGGTTGTTGTTGCTATACAGGTAGAGATCGCCCGGATTGCGCACCTGCAGCGAGAAAGGGCTCGCCTTGAAGGCGTTCGGCGCGACATCGGTGAAATCCGACGGCCCGTTGCGGCCAGCCTTGAACGGCGCGCTGCAAGAGATCACCGGGATGTTCTTGTAGCTGGAGAGCGTCGCATCGGTAGAGTTTGCGATGAAATTCTTGACGTAGTCGATCTGCGCCTGGTTGACGATCTGGATCGCGCCGACGTCGCCTGCCAGCGAGAAGTAAGACGACATTTCGAAGTCGGTGGTGGTACCGAGCGGCTGCTGGGCATAGGCGATGGTCGCCTTGTGCTCGCTGTCGACCAGCGCCGCAATGGCAGGATCGGCCGCCACGCTGGTGACGCCATCGGTGTATTTGAAGCCGCGTGCCTCGACCGTGGTCAGCGGTTTCTGGATCACCCATTTGCCGCCGCTATATTTCAGGGTCAGCTGGATGATGCCGAGGCGCCGGCCCCAGCTCTGCGCCATCACGGTCGGCACATTGTTGACGAAGCCGTTCTTGCTGTCGACGATATTGGCCGGCAAGGCGGCCAGCGAAGGATCCAGCGCCGGCGCCTTAGCTTCCTTGGGGGCCGGGAAAATCAGGTGCGAGTGGCCGACCAGCAGCGCATCGATGCCGGTGGTCGAGAGATACAGGCTGCCGTTTTCCATCTTCGGGCTGTAGGGCGATGCATCCAGGCCGCCGTGCGACAGCGCGACCACCACATCGGCGCCGGCGCTGCGCAATTGCGGCACATATTGATTGGCGCTTTCCTGGACGCCGTTGACATACACCTTGCCGGCCAGGTTTTTCTGGTCCCAGTCCATGATCTGCGGCGGCACGAAGCCCAGGATGCCGACTTTCAGCGGCACCTGGATGCTCTTGCCGTCCGGCGTGGTAGCGGCGAACTGCTTGGGAATCACTGCGTAGGGATTGAAAATCGGCTTCTGGCTGGCGACGCTGTTGACGTTGGACAGCACCAGCGGGAAAGTCGGCGCACCGCAAGTGCCGGCCGGTTTGGCGATGCCGGTGACGCCGAAGTCGGCATTGGTGATCTGGCTGAGGAATCCCAGGCCGTAATTGAATTCGTGGTTGCCGATGCCGCCGCCGTCGTACTTGAGGGCGTTCATCGCCTTGTGCACCGCCAGCGTGCCGCTGCAGCCGACCGGCGTGGCCTGGGCCTGGTAATCGCCCAGCAAAGTGCCCTGGATGACGTCGCCGTCGTCGAACAGCACATTGTTCGGATTTTCAGCACGGGCGCCCTGGATCAGCGTCGACGTGCGGTCCAGGCCGAGGGTGGCGTCAGGCGTCAGCGCGTAGTAGTTATACCCCAGCACATTGGAATGGATGTCGGTGGTCTCCAGGATCGCCATCTTGAGCACGCTGCCTTCCGGCGTCTGCTGTGCAGTAGGCGTAGTAAGAGGGCTGGAACTGCCGCCGCAGGCGGCCACACTGATTGCTGCGATGGCGGCCAGGGCCGGCCTGCCGATATTCTTGATCATTAAACTGTCTCCGGAAAATAGAACGCGCCTTGGATGGCGCGTTCGTCATGTGGGGCGCGTGGTCCTGGCTTTATGTATCGGCCAGGTAACGCATTGTCGGGATTATGTATCCCAAATATGACCCCATCGTGAATCCGGCAGGCAATTTTTAGCCTTTGAGGCGGTAGCCGGTCTTGAATATCCACCAGAGCGCCGCCATGCACAGCGCCAGGAAGGCCAGCGCCATGCCGGCGCTGATCAGGACGTTGACGTCAGAAACGCCATAGAAGCTCCAGCGGAAGCCGCTGATCAGGTACACCACCGGATTGAACAAGGCGATCTTTTGCCAGAACGGCGGCAGCATGTTAATCGAATAGAAGCTACCGCCCAGGAAGGATAGCGGCGTAACGATCATCAACGGAATCAGCTGCAGTTTTTCAAAGCCGTCGGCCCAGATCCCGATGATGAAGCCGAACAGGCTGAAGGTGACTGCGATCAGCACCAGGAAGGCGATCATCCACCAGGGATGGGCAATCTCGAAAGAAATGAAAACCCGCGCCGTGGCCAGGATCAGCAGGCCGAGGATGACCGATTTGGTGGCGGCGGCGCCGACATAGCCGCCGACGATTTCCACGCTGGAGATGGGCGCGGACAAGACTTCATAGATAGTGCCGGAAAATTTCGGCATATAGATGCCGAACGAGGCATTCGCCGTGCTTTGCGTCATCAGCGACATGATGATCAGGCCGGGAATGATGAAGGCGCCGTAGCTGACGCCGTTGATGCTGACCATGTGCGAGCCGATGGCGGCGCCGAACACGACGAAATACAGGGCGGTGGAAATCACCGGCGAAGCGATGCTCTGCATCAGCGTGCGCCCGGTGCGCGCCATCTCGAACATATAGATTGCGCGGATAGAGTGCAGGTTCATGTTTATGCTTTCACCAGGTTGACGAAAATTTCTTCCAGCGAGCTTTGGCTGGACTGCAAGTCCTTGAAATCGATGCCATGCTCGCTCAGCTGGCGCAGCAGGCCGGCGATGCCGGTCTGCTCGCTTTGGGCGTCAAAGGTATAGATCAGCTCGTTGCCGTCGGCTGAGAGTTCCAACTGATTGCCGCCCAGACTATCGGGAATGCTCGACAGCGGCCGCTGCAGATGCAGCTTCAGCTGCTTCTTGCCGAGCTTTTCCATCAGCACCGCCTTGTCTTCCACCAGGATGATCTCGCCCTTGCGGATAACGCCGATGCGGTCGGCCATTTCCTCGGCTTCTTCGATATAGTGGGTAGTCAGGATGATGGTGACGCCGTTTTCGCGCAGGCCGCGGACCATCTGCCACATGTCGCGCCGCAGTTCGACGTCGACGCCGGCGGTGGGTTCGTCCAGGAACAGGATCTGCGGCTCGTGCGAGAGGGCCTTGGCGATCATCACGCGGCGCTTCATGCCGCCGGACAAGGTGCGGATCTTGGCGTCCTTCTTGTCCCACAGCGAGAGGTCGCGCAAGATCTTTTCGATATGCGCCGGATGCGGCGCCTTGCCGAACAGGCCGCGGCTGAACGACACCGTGGCCCACACGCTTTCGAAAGCATCGGTGGAAAGTTCTTGCGGCACCAGGCCGATGCGCGAGCGCGCCGCCTTGTAGTCGCGTACGACGTCGTGGCCATCGGCCAAGACATGGCCCTGGCTAGGGTTGACGATGCCGCAGATGATGTTGATCAAGGTGGTCTTGCCGGCGCCGTTTGGCCCCAGCAGCGCGAAGATCTCGCCGCGCCGTATCTCCAGGTTGATGCCTTTTAACGCACTGTGCCCAGATGCGTAGGTCTTGGTCAGGTTGTTGACTGAAATAATGGATTGCACTCGGCTTCCTTCTAAAAATCCGGATTGTCATGCATTCTAAAGGGGCTTTGCATTTGCTGCTGGCGGCAGTGCCAGATCAGCTGGGATACGCTGCTTTAGGCGATTTTCTGCCGCGGAAGCCGGTTGGTGCGGCAAATAATTAATTAATTAACATTGCCACCGGATGTCAGCGGCGATTATTTCGCACATTTCGGCAGGCCACGATTGCCCGCATGCGAAAAACTACTTACTCTCTGTGCCTGGATCCATTTTTACTTTGCCTTAAAGACAATATGAACGCAGCTATCCTGCTCACCGGGGCGACCGGCTATATCGGCTCCCATACCTGGGTTGAGCTGCTGGAGGCCGGCCATCAGGTGGTCGGCGTCGACAACCTGGCCAACAGCAGTCCGCTGGTGCTTGATCGCATCAGGAAGATCACCGGCAAGACACCGCTGTTCGTGCAGGCGGATCTGTGCGATCGCGCCAGTACCGAACGCTTGTTCCAGGATTATCGGATCGGCGCCACCATCCATTTCGCCGCGTTGAAATCGATTGGGGAATCGGTCGTCAAGCCGCTCGAATACTATGCCAACAATCTGAACAGCTTGCTGACGCTGTGTACCGCGATGCGCGATGCCGGCGTCGAAAACATGGTGTTCAGTTCCTCGGCATCGGTGTATGGCGATCCGGCCACGCTGCCGATCCTGGAGCACTTTCCCCTGTCGGCTTCGAATCCCTATGGCCAGACCAAACTGATCGGCGAGCAGATACTGCGTGACCTGGAACAGTCGGACCCGCGCTGGAAGATTGCGTACCTGCGCTATTTCAATCCGGTAGGCGCGCACAAAAGCGGCCTGATCGGTGAAGACTCGCGCGGCAATCCGGATAACCTGATGCCCTATATCGCCCGGGTCGCCGCCCGGCGCAGCGCCAGCCTGCCGGTATTCGGCGGCGATTACCCGACCGCCGACGGCACCGGCGTACGCGATTATATCCACGTGGTCGACCTCGCCAAGGCACACCTGGCGGCGCTCGATTATCTGCAGGACAAACGGCAGAGCCTGACCGCCAATATCGGCAGCGGCCGCGGCTATAGCGTGCTGGAAGTGATTGCCGCCTACGAAAAAGCCAGCGGCCAGCGCGTGCCTTACGACATGGCGCCGCGCCGTCCGGACGATATTGCATCGTGCTATGCGGATCCCGGCCTGGCGGCCGAGCTGCTGGGCTGGCGCGCGAAGGAAAACCTGGAATCGATCTGCACCGATTCCTGGCGCTGGCAGTCGCAGAATCCAGCCGGCTTTGCCGATTGAAACAGCGTAGCCGGCGCCGCCGGCATCAATGCAGGATGGCGCCGCGCTTGCCGACCATGATCATTTCGACAAAGGTCGAGCCGTCGTGATTGTCCGGTGAATACGATACCCTGACCCCGCCCAGATCGTAATCGCGTATGGTTTCCAACGCCGCAATCAGCTTCGGCCTGGTCGGGTTGGGGCCGGCCCGGCGCAAGCCTTCGGTCAGCAGCTTGGCCGCGACAAAGCCTTCGAACGCAGAATAGGAAGCGGGCGGCGGCTTGGCCATGCTCTTCAGCACGCTCTGAAACTCGCGGGTGGCGGGCGCGGCAAAGTCTTTGGGGTAAGGCATCACCTGCATGACGCTGACGCCGCGGCCGTCGTCGCCCAGTGATTCAAAGAAGGTCTCGGAACTGACATTGGATAGCATCATGAAGGTCGGATGCGCACCCTTCTTGTGCATCTGCTTGACGAAATCGGCGCAGGCTGACGGCGTGCACGCCATCAGTACCGCTTGTGGATTGGCGGCGGCAATCGCGCTGACTGCCTGCTCTACTTTCAAGTCCTTGCGATCGTAGCTGGCGATAAGCAGCGGGCTCAGCTTGTGCGCCGCCAGGTTGCGCTGGAATCCTGCCAGCCCATCCTTGCCGAAACTGTCGTCCTGGTACAGGATCGCCACCTTGCGGATGCCAAGCGAACCGAACAGCTCGATCATTTTCGCGGTCTCCGCCTGGTAGCTGGCGCGCAGATTGAACAGGTAGGGGTTGAACGGCTGGTGCAGGCTCTGGCCGCCCGAGAACGGCGCCACCAGCGGCACCTTCTCGCTCAGCAGCAGCGGCAGCACGGCTTCCACCGTCGGCGTGCTGCGATAGCCGAACAGTGCCAGCGCGTTGTCTTCTTTCAGCAGTTTCTCGGTATTCAGCCTGGTGGTTTCCGGCTTGCGCTTGTCGTCATAAGACTTGAGCTCGATTTTGCGGCCATAAATCCCGCCCTGGGCGTTGACCCAGGCGAAATAGGCCAGCGCGCCCTCCATGTTTTCCTTACCGGTGGCTTCCCCCGACAATTCCACCGACTGGCCGATGACGATCTTGTCCTGCGCTGGCCGCTGCTCCGCCTGGACCAGCGCGCAAGCAACGGACAAGAGTATGCCGGTTAACATTTTCATGTTGTTCTCCCCCTGATTGTCTTTATTTTCCAGCGACAATACTCTTACAAAGCTTACAGACAGCTTTCATTTTTATCGATTTTCAGCTGCTGCCAGCTTGCCGCCGGGATCAGGCCAGTTGCTGGTACAGGCCGGTGACGCCATCCATCACTTCCAGTATGCGTTCGCTGGTGGTGGCGACATTGGTGGCGTTGCGTTGACGGTTCATGCTGTCGCCGTTCTGGTGCAGCGCGGCGTCGAAGAATAGCCATTGCTGTTGCGCCAACGTCAATTCATCATGGATTCTCGCGGTGTCGCCAGGGGCATCGCTGAGGGTCTGCATGGCAGCCACGAATTCCTTGCGCGCCTGTTCCAGCTTGCCGGCGGCATCGGCCGGCGCCACGCCCCATTGCTGGGCCTGGTAGAACTTGGCCATGCGCTGCGACAGCATGCGCTGCCGCCCGGAGAGGTTGACCAGCTGGCCGGCGGCGCTGCCGGAGTATTTTTCCAGCTGCACGGTAGAGGTCTGCGCCAGCGCCAGGATCTCTTCACTCAGCGCCATGATGTTGCGGGCGTCCTGCTGGTTAGGCAATTTCCCCAGCAATACCTGCTTGTAGCCCTGCCAGGCCTTTTCCATCTCGGCCAGCACCAGCTTGTTGTCGGCGCTGGGCGCGAAAGCACGCAACTCCGCCAGCTGTTTCTCAAACAGGCTGAGCGACAGGTCGAGGATTTTTCTTGAGCGCTCGACATCGATGGCCTGCCCCAGCTGCATGTATGCCTTGGCCAGCCGCTGCGACAACATGCGCTGCCGTCCCGACTTGTTGATGGCGTCATTGATGTTCAGCACCTGTGCCCAGGTATTGGAAAACAGACTCCAGCCTCCCGCGAGCAGCACCGACCTGCCAAGAAACCCCCTTCTATGCACCATGCTTTTCTCCATGATTGAATCTCGAACGAAGATAAGCAAGCTTCATACCCATCACAGTCACCAAAAGCGTGCAGCCAGATCTCGCCACCTATCACTATTGACAGCTGCCAGCCGGATAAATAAGGGATTAACATTCGTGACGATTTGTGCGAACGGCGATAGAGAACACCGGTCCCGCAACAAACCTGCCGAGCCTGCCAAGCAGCTGCTTTAGGCGCGACGGTCAGTCTCAAGAAAATGTTTAAAAAAAGAGGCAGCGTCCGGCGTGACAACAAGCACTTTGACGCATCCGTAGCGATCACAATTCTGACACTGTGGCGAGGATCACTCAATGCCCCTAGTACTCAATGCGCGCAACAACCCGCTCTACGGCGGCGACGTGATCAACCAGAAATATAAGCCGCTCGACGATCCTGTGCTTGTAGCCGGCGACAACGTCTATTACCGGCAATTGTTTTCCGCTCGCCAGGGCCTACTGACAGGCATCAATGCCTACCCACCCAGTGCCCTTAATTTTTATGGGAATTTACCGGTTCCGGTGGTCGCCGTGGCGCCGCTGGTGGTCGTCTCCAGCAACCGCGCCAACTGGATGCAGACGATACTGCAGAATGCCGTGACCCATGGCGTCTTTACCGGTTATCTGGACCTCACCTCGTTTGACTCGGACGTAGTGCCATGGTACACGCCGATGCGCTCCGGCAGGCCGGTATATATTGTCGTCCACTGGTCTGAGTACGACTATTACGAAGCTCGTGTTGGTGGCGGTGCATTTCCCAATGTAACGGTGGTCGGCTACAAGTTCACCGCCGCCGCCCCGGCGCTGGATATCGTTGGCTTCGGCGCCAGCCGCTACGCGGCGATGCAGTTGATGATAAACCAAGGCTATCATCAGGCCTGGGCAGTGGATGACAATGTCATCAACGTCAACGGTTTCCCCAATACCTTGGGCGTGGTGGAAGCACTCATGCCGCTGGCAGGCGGCGCGGCGCCTATCTGGGGTATCGGTTTCACCGCGGCGACGGCAAATACTGGCGCGAATACGCTCTACACTGCAGGGACGCTGACCTTTGCCGCCAATCCTCTCAATTTCGGCACTACCGTGGCCGGCCTGTTACAGCAAGTGGTTTTGTGGAATCTCGACCAGCTGCGCGCCGCCAATCTCAATTTCAGTCCACTATTCGTCGCCTCCAACGAGGACGTCAGCCTAAGCAACTATCTGCAGTTCAATCAGCTGGACGAGCGCATCATCACTACCTGCAGCATCGTGAAATATGAGCCGGCCAATGATCCGTGGTCCAACCTCGGCGCCTCCAGAGAGATTCCAAGACGGCGCAATCGCCTGCTGGGACTGCTTGATGGCATTGAAGGAGATATCCAGTTCCTGCCTGTCGGCGGCGGCGCGCAGGTGACGCTGCAAACCTACGTCCGGCAAACGGTGCTGATGCATGGCATCAACCGCAACCAGTCCACCGCCTTGCGGACCCAGTCATGCGCCATAGAGCAATACATGGCCGCAGCGGCCCGGCGGGGATGGTATCCCGCTGCTCCGCTTAATCCGTTTAATCCGTTCAATGGTCCGGCAGCGATCAACCTGCTGCTGCCGGCCGCCATTTGACTGCTGTCCTTTTCCGCGCTGACTGTCTGCAGTTTTTCCATTTTATATAGGTGGACTTGCCATGGATCTGAATACACTAGCAGGCGTTCTGCGCGGACAGGCAAACCACCAGCAGAGCATTGTCTTCAACAGCGATTTCCTGTCGGCCGCGCAAATTGCCGCCCTGCAATCCGGTTTCGATCTTGCCGCGCAAAGTTATTTCACGATCAATGCGATCACGGCCGGCGATGTTCCCGATCCGTCGAACCAGCAGCTGATCCTGACTGCCGGCAACACCGATGTGCTGGCGCAGAAAGGCCTCGCGCTGAAAGTGGTGTTCACGGTCGACGCCTCGCAAACCCTGCAGTTCACGATTGCGGTCGAGTTCGCCGCCGGCTGGCAGTTTGCCGACAGCTTTCCTCACTTGACCGTGTTCCCGTTCGACCAGGTCAGCGCCAGCGCCAGTTACGCCATCTATGCAACCCAGCCGGCCAGTGCCTATTTCCCGTGGCCGAACCAGGCCACTGAAAGCGTGGCGCTGGCCGCCGGCTTGAACATGGCCAGCTGGCTGCAGCTGAATATCTTCAGCGGCGCCCTGGTCCTGCTGCAGCAAGTCTTGAACAATACCGACAAGTACAAGTTTTTCGGCCCGATCGCGCTCAGCGCGGCCACGCCCTACCCCGTGATGTATCTCAGTTCGCCCCTGCTGGCGCAGAGCTTCAACATCATTCCGGGCCAGCTGACAGTCGGCAACCTGGCGCTCAGCATCAATGTCTCAGCGCCGCAAGCACGGCTGCAAAACCTGACCATGCGTTTTTCCGCCAGCACCGAAGACTTGACTTTCGGCGTTGAAATCTTCAGCAACAACATTCTCCTGAGTTTTTTTGCCGAGCCTCTCCCCGGCCATGTGTTCGGCATCCCGCAAATCCTGGCCTTGCCGGGCGGTGCCGGCTTCCAGCAATATATTCCGAGCACCCTGAGCGACGCCTTCAACCTGGCGACGCTGCAATCCTTCGTCATCACCCAGGGCGGCAACAGCGGCATCGGCATGACCGGCTTTGTCATCGGCAGCAATCCCGGCTACAGCCTGACCCTGATAAACAATGTTTTGATACTGGAAAACCTGTGTCTCGACATGAATTCCTACCTGCCAGGAACGGCATCCAGCCTGACGATCGTATCGCTTAGCGCAAGCGCAAAGATATTCCCCGACATCTTCACCGGCGATTTCAATTTTTTCCTGGAACTTGCCTCCACCCCGCGCGCCGGCTGGCAGATTTCCACCATCACCGGCGCCTACCTGGGCCAGGTCAAGCTGAGCGACCTGGTGCGCGGCATCGTCGGCAACACGGCCCTGCTGCCGAGCGTTCTGAGCGACATCAGTTTTTCCAACTTCGGCGTGGTCGTCAACCAGCAAGGGACCGGCTATTCGTACACGATTTACGGCCAGGTCAACGTTGCCCTGCCGATCATGGACACCAGCCTGGTCGCCTCCCTCAGCGTGGTGGCCAACTATTCGCCGAGCGGCTACAGCGTGGTGCTGCAAGGCAGTTTCCTGGTCGGCGCGCAGAATTTCACGCTGGAACTCGACCTTGGCAACAGCAGTTCGCAAGCGCCGAACAATCCCACCATCGTCATGAGCGCCAAATGGCAGGCCTTGACGCCGGCGGACTACCTGCAGTTCGAAGATCTCGCCACCGCCTTCGGTTTCTCCAGCAGCCAGATTCCGAGCATTCCCAGTGATCTCGACCTCGGTTTGAAAGAGGCGGATTTCTATTACGACTACAGCAACAGCAAACTGGTGATCGGACTCCAGTCGGACACTTATGGTTCGGCGGTATTTGCCGCAGTGACCAATCCCGGGAACAAGCAATGGCAGTTCTTCTTCGGCCTCAACATCGACAAGCCGATCCCGATCAGCAATCTGCCCTTGATCGGCGACCTCCTGCCCAAGGAAGATACGGTACAGATCACCAAGATACAGGTGGTGATCGCTTCTGCCTTGTTCAACGACGCCCTGGCGACGCAGGTGAATGCCATCATCGCCAAGCTGGGTTCATCCTACCCGACGATTCCAGACACCGCCCAGCAAGGCATGCCGGCCGGACTGGGATTTTCCATGATCGTCGCGGTCGGCAGTTACCAGATTCCTATCATGTTCGGCGCCGGCCAGTCCAGCGCACAGAATGCAGCGTACAGGCCCGATGCCTTGCCGAGCGACGAGCGCGCCCTGATCCTGCTCAGCAGCCCGCCGAATGCGCCGGTCAGCAGCGCAGCGTCATCCGATGGCGTGCTCTGGTTCAATCTGCAAAAGAACTTCGGTCCGGTCTCGATCCAGAAGATCGGCGTGCAGTACAAGAATGAAAAAATCTATGTGCTAGTGAACATGAGCCTGACCGGCGCCGGCCTGACGGTCGGCCTGCTGGGCTTCGGTATCGGCAGCAGCATATCGGACTTCGACCCCAGCTTTGAAATCCAGGGCATCGACGTCAGCTATTCCGGCGGCGGCGTCGAGATCAGCGGCGGCCTGCGCGGCAGCATCGATCCGGTCAATTTCGTCGGAGAACTGATGGTCAATGTCGAAAGTTTCGGCATTGCCGGCTTGTGCGGCTATACCTCGATCGAAGGCAGTCCGTCGATGTTCCTGTACGCCGTGCTGAATGCGCCGCTGGGCGGCCCTGCCTGTTTCTTCGTCACCGGCATCGCCGGCGGCTTCGGCTTTAACCGCGACCTGCAGATGCCGGCGGTGAGCGGGATTTCCACTTTCCCGCTGGTGCAGTGGGCCCAAGGCGACAACAATCCTCCCGGCATGAACATGGGCGGCGATATCGGCAGCCAGGTCAACGGCGTGCTGGAACGCCTCTCCAGCGGCGGCATCGTGGCGCCGCAGGTCGGCCAGTACTGGCTGGCGGCGGGAATAAAGTTCACTTCCTTCGAACTCGCCAATTCCTTTGCGCTGGCGGTGGTCAAGTTTGGCGCCGAATTCGAGATCGACCTGCTGGGCACGACCACCATTGCGATTCCGCCTGGCGAGCCGGTGATTTTCGCCGAGATGCAGCTGCTGGCCTCGTTCCGGCCGGCGGAAGGCTTCATCGGCATCAGCGGGCAGCTGACCGCGCAATCCTATGTGCTGTCGCCGGATTGCCACCTGACCGGAGGATTTGCCTACTATTTCTGGTTTTCCGGCCCGCGCGAAGGCAATTTCGTCATCACCATGGGCGGCTACAATCCGAATTTCAAGGTCCCCGATTTCTATCCCACGGTACCGCGGCTCGGCATCAACTGGAATGTCTCGGATAATCTGGTGGTCAAAGGCGACGAATATTTCGCCGTGACTTCGGCCGCGGTGATGGCCGGCGGCGGCTTGTCCGCCACCTGGAGCAGCGGCGGCATCAAGGCCTGGTTCAACGTCCAGGCCGATTTCCTGATGGTGTACCAGCCGTTCCACTACTACCTGGACGCCAGCGTCGATATCGGCGCGTCCTTCCGCATCAGCCTGATTTTCACCCATATCACCATCAGCATCCACGTCGGCGCCAGCCTCGAAATATGGGGCCCGGATTTCACCGGCCGCGCCACCATCGATCTCGACATCATTTCCTTCACGATTTCTTTCGGCGCCTCCAACCAAGCCACCAAGACCACCATTTCCTGGCCTGATTTCGTCACGCAAATGCTGCCCGGCCTCACCCCCAGCAGCTTCCAGGCCCGCGGCGATGCCCGCATGCGGCTGCCGCTTGGCGCCGCCGCGCAGGACACCAGCGGCATCCATCTCAATGTGACCAGCGGTTTGGTCAAGACCCTGAGCGACGATCCCGGCACCCTGGATTTTGTGGTCAGCCCGGAAACCGTCGAACTGACGGTCAACGCCACCATCCCGATCAAGGAATCGCATGCCAGTTTTGCCGGACTGGTGAAACTGGCGCCGGTGGCGCTGCAGCCGGTCGATCCGCTGGGCCAGACGATTATCCCCAACGAGGCTTTTGGCGTCGGCCCCACCGGCACCGCCAATGACAGTTTCGTCCCGACTTTCAACCTCGCCATCACCCTGACCAACGATCCCGGCCAGGCGAATGTGCAAGTGACGCTGCAATGCGTGCGGATCTTTTCAAACGCCCCCAATTCGCTTTGGCAAAAACTCGATTTCGACGGCAACGGCAATCCGGTCCTGGGCGATCCTTTGAACCACACCACCACGCCCAATGTCGTCACCGGCTACCGGATCATTCCGATTCCCCAGGTGCCGGACCATACGCTGCCGATCAACCTGGAATACCTGCAGTACACGATAGACATCAACGCCCAGTATTTCTACTGGAGCACCGCCTATGTCCCGGTCGGCAGCGATTTCGGCGGCAAGACGGTGGAAAACAGCATCATGAGCGCCACCGCGGTAGCCAACCGCGCCGCGCTGCTGCCGGTAATCCATGACTACATCGCGGCGGTTGCCACCAGCGTCAACCTGGATTCCATGACCGACGCTACCCACGCCGGCCTGCTGTCGGAGCCGGTCATGAGCCTGCTGGGAGAAAACAACACGTAAGCGATGCGGATAGCGGCGCTGCTGTTGCTGCCGCCATCCGCCTTCAAAACATGAACGCTGTGCGGTTGCCGGCCACAGGCCGGCGCACGGCAACCACAGGTGAACCTTGAGAGAGCCAGGCATGAACAAGAGAGCGACGCTGCAACGTTCCACAGTCAACGATCCGGTCAGCAAACTGGTGACCTTCATCCAGTTTGATGAACCGGCGCTGAAGGTCGACGAATATACCCTCAAGGTCACGCAAACCACTAATACGGCAGCGCCGAACAGCTTTACCACCTCGCGCAATTTTGCGGTGAGCGGAGAGCGTTTCAGCTTCCAGTCGGGCGAGGTCGATTCCGTGTTTCCGCCCGACCTCGCCAACGGCGAATTCGACGGCTCGCTGGCGAGCGTGGTGCTGAACCGCCGCACGCTGCCGTGGGAACGCTACCTGGACACCTCGAATGCGGAATTGCCCTGGCTGGCTGTGCTGCTGTTCGACGCCGACCACCAGCCGCTGACGCGCAGCGCAACGGCCAGCGACCTGGTTACCCTGAACCAGAAAATCACGGTGCTTGGCAACGACCAGCTGACCGGCGTCGGCAAGCTGCCGGCCGATGTCTTTTCCTATCCAGGCATGAATCCGCTAGGCTACGGTGAGACGCCGGATGAATCCTGCAGCGTGATCGACATCGACCTCGCCACCTTCAACAGCATCGCTCCCAGCATGAACGACATGGCCTACCTGGCGCATATCCGCCAGGTCGATACGGTCGACACGGTGAAGAACGGCAGCGAGGAAAGCGTGTTTTCGGTGGTGCTGGGCAACCGCATCGCCAAAAACGACCAGCCGGCCTATGCCTTCCTGGTGTCGCTGGAAAACATGGGGAGCTATCTGCCGGGCGACGACGGCAAGCCGGCCAGCTTCCCGGCCGGCATCAAGAGCGTGCGCCTGATTTGCTATCGCGCATGGCGTTTTACCGCGAACACCATGGACCAGAATTTCCAGCAGCTGCTGGAAAACCTCAACCGGCCGGTGGTCGACGGCCGCCAGATCACCACCTTGCAATTCCCCGCCACCTTCGTCCAGCCGAACGACAGCCAGGTGCAGCAGGCGCTGGCGGCGCAGGCAAAAGGCCAGCTGGATGGCGCCAGCTCGCAAGTGCTGGTGCAGAACGCCTTCGGCCAGGGTTATATCCCGATGAATCACGAAATGCGCCATGCCAACACCAGCGTGTCCTGGTTCCGCGGACCGTGCACGCCGTTCGCCGTCAGCGAAACCAGCTTCGTTTCGACCAGCTCGGCAGACGCCGCCAACCACTACAACCCGCAAACCGGCCTGTTCGACGTCTCGTATGGCGCGGCATGGCAAATCGGACAGCTGATGGCGCTGCAGAACACCAGCTACGCGAATGCCCTGTTCAACTGGAAGAAAGCCGTCAACAGCGCCACCGCCAGCCAGGAGGAACAGGCCATCCTGCAGGCAGCGCTCGGCGCCAACCTGGTGGCGGGCCAGGCCATGCCGTTCAGCGGCCTGCTGCGCACGCGCAGCAATGCGCTGGAACAGCCGCCGTTGCCGGATATCGTTACCCTGTGGCTGAGCCGCCTCAAGCTGCTGTACGGAGTGCCGTTCAACTACCTGGTGCCGAACGAGCAGATGCTGCCGCTGGAGTCGCTGCGCTTTTTCTACCTCGATCTGAACTGGATCAACCATATCGTCGACGGCGCTTTCAGCATCGGCCGCACCTGCAGCAAGCAGCAGAGCACCGACAGCGCCCTGTTCGGACAGCTGCAAAACGCCGCGCATCCGGTCACGCTGAACCAGCGCCGGCAAAGAAAGAGCCAGCACTTCGCCGCCAACGCGGTACAGCAGTACACCGGCTTCCTGTTGCGCTCGCAGGTGGTGGCCGGCTGGCCCAACGTCCAGGTCAATGGCTATGCGGTGGCCGACGATATCAGCACCGAAATCAAGAAGCTGCGCATGGACCGCCTGTCCGCGGATTGCATCATCTGCATTTTCGACGGCGAGATCAAGCAGGTGGCGATCCACGAACCGCCGGAACAGCTGCATTGCGGGATAGAGATCAATAGCGCGCCCTACAGCACCACCCTGCGCGCAGTCACCGGCGACCGCCCCGGCAGCCAGTTCCTGAGCGACCCCAAGGGCGGTCCGCCGACCGCGGTCATCCCGATGCGGGCAGATACGCAGACGCTGCAGGTGGCGCAAGCCGCCGGCAGCATTCTGAGCAAGCTGAACACCGATTTCAACCAGGGCATCCAGGATTTCACCTCGGCTGAATTCGCCCTTGAAATGATCAAAGGGGTAGTGAAAGTCAATTTCAGCCAACATAATTAGGAACAGGGGAGTCAATGAACGCCACCTCACAAGCGCTGGTCGTCCCGCTCAATGTGCTGGCTTTTGCCGTCAACGAAAAAGATGCGCACGACGCAACGCCCTATTTTTCCGGCGCGAATACCGTATTCACCGACCAGACCGGCAGCAACCAGGCATTCCTCGGCGCCAACGTCAATCGCAGCCTGATGGGCGCCCCGGCGCAGCCCCTGCAGGCCGGCGTACATGTGCACTGGGCCATGCCGGACGCCCTGACCAAGGCCAACACCAGCGCCGAAGGCACGCTGGCATTCATGGCGACGCCTAACCGCTGGCTGGTGCAACGCTTGCTGATCAGCGGCGGCACGGCAACGCGTTCGTCCTGGGTAGTGCTGAGCGATTTCCTGAATGATGCCCAACCCAGCGGCCAGACCTGCATCACCCTGCCGACCTTTACCGCTGCTTCCGGCCAGGATTATCAGTACAGCGGCGAATACCAGGCCTTCAGCCAGCAATGGACGGAGCCGGTGATTCCCCAAGCGCAGAGTTTCGTCGCCCAGACCGGGCTGGAACTGTCGGCGGTGGCCAGCGGCCAGTCGGTATTTGCCTCGTTTTATCCCAACTGCCGCGGCGTCTTCGGTTTCGCCGACAGCCTGGCCGACCTCAAGCTGCCGCCCAACAGCAGCGTCGAGCTGATGTATACGGTGACCGGCTGGTATAGCAACAACGATAACGACCCCTTGTGCGGCGGCCTCGACCTGACGCAGATCCAGGACGCGCTGGCCTGGACCTTCAGCGATCCGCAGCAGGAGGCGCTGCCGGACTATTCGCTCTACCAGGGCTCGGCGCAGGGCGTCGTCTGGCATCCCGACAAGACCTATTTGCCGGACTATTCGGTCCACCTGCCGCAAATCGCGCTGGATCTCAGCCTCGGCAACAATCCGCCGGAATCCATGTCTTGCTATCTGCAAAACAAGCTGCAGCCGACGCTGCCGGCTTTCCAGCTGCTGCTGAACGCCTACTTCGAAGGCTTGCTGGGGAAGCTGCAACATCCGGCCCCGAACCAGTTTGCCACCCTCAAGGAAGAGCTGCAGGAAAACGGCTTCCAGTCGATCAAGGCGGAATACATTTACACCATCGTCAAGCAGCTTACTACCTACGGCCCGGATGACCGCCCGGTGGTCACCATCGTGCCGGTCGACATCCTGCCGCCCAAGGTCGGCGATGCGCTCAACCTGCTCAACTTCTATGCGCAAGGCGTCCAGCTTCTGCAGGAGAGCCTGGAAAACTATCGCTGGCAGCTGTTTGCCGACTGGTACCGGATCTTCATGGCCATCAGCAGCCAGCAGCAAACCGCCTACAACATCGCTTATCAGAAATACACAGGCCTCGAGGCTCAAACTCAGCAGCTTGCCAACGCCACCGCCGTCCTCAACCAGCAAATTGCACTGGTCAACAGCCAGCTGCCGCCGGGCTGCGCGCTGGAACAGGTGCCGGCGCTGCGTTATTGGCAAGCCAACGACCCGGTGTTCCTGCTGGGCGGCGAAGCCATGCCGCCCGCCGGCCGCTACGGCAGCAACGGCCAGTTCAATGCCAATGGCTACCTGCTGTGCCGCCTGGAAAACCAGTTCATCACCAGCGCCACTGCCAACAAGGTTACGGTCGACGGCGACACGTTTGCCGGCACCAGGCTGCCGCTGCCCAACGCCCTGCCGGCGCCAGATACCTTCAACGCGCTGCTGTCCGAGGCCTTGATATTGAACGCCAGCCTGCTGTCGGCGCTGTGCGCCGTACCGATCAGCTTCGACGACGTGCTGGCGGCGCTGGCCGGACAATCGCCGTTGCTGGCGGTGAGCGGCAGCGCGCCGTCGCCGCTGAGTCTCAGCCACTGGGACGGCAATCCCTGGGTGCCGCTGTTCGCCGCTTGGGAGGTGGAGTTCCAGCCGGTGTTCGCGACCACCGACGACAGCAAGACACAGCTGTACAACTATGCCAGCGACTTTTTCACCAGCCAGTTCACGGTTGAACAGAACAATGGCGCCGCCATCGGCTACGCGCCGCCGACCGATCCGGCCAGCGCCCCCTTCAAGCAGACCTACACGGGCGTATCCATCCTGTCCACCAGCGCCATCAACGGCTTTGTGCAACAGTTGAAGCAGAGCAGCGACCCGGTGCTGCAGAAATGCCTGCAGGCCATCGAACAGCAGAACATGGTGATGCAATCGCTGAGCGGGCTGAATACTGCCTTCCTCATGCAAGACCAGGACCTGCAGCTGAATATCAAGGTGCCGGACGGCTCCGAATATGCGCCGCTGACGCAGGCGGTGGCCCAGGCGCTGGGCGGTTATGCCAGCAGCGCACCGAATTTCAACAGCTACTACAACCCCGTGCGCGCCGGCTTCCTCAAGGTCAACTTGACCCTGATCGACATCTACGGGCAAAAGAAAACCGTGGCGCCGACCACCATCAACATCGCGCAGTCATTGACCGCGACCTACCAGGGCCAGCCGGTTCCAGCCATAGCCTACCTGCCGCCACGCATTTCACAGGCATCGCGCCTGTTGTTCCGCTTCCTGGCGGCGGACGCCACCAATCTTGCGGAAATGAACCTGCATCCCGCCACCACGCCGATCTGCGGCTGGCTGTTGCCTAACCACCTGAGCGGCGCCCTGTTCATCTACGATACCCAGGGCGCCAGCCTGGGGCGTTGTTCCTCAACGACAGCAAGACCCTCATCATGTGGCAGTCGGCGCCCGGCGACGGCCACACCATAGACGAAGACGTGCAGTCGGTGATGCAGGACCAGCAGCCGCAATTGCGCGACCTGGTGATTTCCCTCAGCGCAGCGGCTCCGCAATACTTCAACGACTTCATGGTGGCGATCGACAGCGTCAACGGTTTTGTCGAACCGCAGGACGTTTCCACCAACAACGACCTGGCGGTGCTGATCGGCCGCCCGATCGCCATCGTGCAAACGGCGCTGACCCTGGAACTGAAGGGAACGCCGCAATACAACCAGTCATGGAGCGTGCTCGGCCTCGACGCCGACAAGAATCCCCTGGCCGAAACCGACAACGATTTCAGCAAGGTCGACTTCCCGGTGGTGCTGGGCGACTTGCAAGACCTCAACGATGGCTTGATCGGCTATTTCAAATTCGGCCAGGGCAATTACGACTGGGCGAATTTCTATACCATGGGCGCGCCCGCCGACGGCGGCAACGGCGTCAAGCTTCCCGGGCAAAACACGCTCACCGTGAAGCCTTATCCGGACGTCGGTGGCACCAGCGCCGCCGGCGCTACCAACAGGCAGCTGCTGCTGATCGACCCGCGCGCCGCGGTGCACGCCACCACCGGCATCCTGCCGACCACCGGCATCAGCATTCCCTCGGACATGTATGCCGCGACCCTGAGCAGCCTGGAAATGACTTTCCTGACCTCGCCCGTGCTGTCCGGCAGCAGCGCCTTCAACCTGCCGCTGCCGAACGAAGCCGGCTACCAATGGTCGTGGATACAGGAAAGAATGGTCGACAGCAGCGCGCGCTGGGAGATACGCGGCGATGTCACCAATAGCCAGCCCGACAGCCTGTGGAGCTACACGCCGCAGACCTTGCTGGAAGGCTGGCTGCGCATCAACCCGGACTTGCTCAGCTTCGAAATCTTCAACGCCGACCATAAGGCGATCCTGAAGCAGGGACTGAACGACAAGCTGACGCTGACGATCTCCAACCGCCAGGGCCGGCCGGTCACCTTCTCGCCGGCGCAGCTGGTGGCGGAAGGAACGCCGCCTGCCGGCTCGATTTTCTACCTGCATTTCGGCAGCGCCGTGCCGCAAGCCGCAGTGGCAGGCATTGTCCTGGCGGCGGCCGGCTGGCAGTTTTCATGCATCACCGACAAGCAGTACGGCAGCTACTGGGCCGCCAGCCCGCTGCAGGACGTGGTGCTGGCGGGCGGCGCGAATTTCTCGATCAGCGTCGATCATCTGCAGATTGCTACCGACAAGCAGCAAATCATGGTCTACGCCGACTACTACCAGATCGGCAATGTGAATGACGGCGTCTACCAGGATGTTCTCGGTATCGCACAGCAATAGGACGGCAAGGTATTTGGAGCGCAATCCAGCCATATGCGTGACAGGCGCTCCAGGCAGTTGGCATAGATGTTTGATGGATACGGGACTGGCCGCAAGCCGCCCCGCTGATTGGCTTCGCAGTTGTTCCGCGGTTCCGCACGCATAGGGCGCCGGAAATCGTGATGCGGAATGACATTTCAGCTATTTTCGATGGAGAAGAACATGGACCAAATCAGTTTTACGATCAATAACGGCAGCGCCACCAACACCATCTACATGCCGACCAATGATCCCAGCGTCAACCATATCAGTCTGCTCATCAGCAGCACCACCGCCCTCACCCTGACTGCCGGCACGCCGGTCGAGGAAAGCCAGGCGGCCGGCGCCAACGGCAGCCTGTTCTACCTGCACATCAAGAACCTTGGACTGAGCAGATCGGAACTCAACGATCTGTCGGTCACCCTGGCCGGCTGGAGCGCCAAGGTGTTTGCAGACACGCAAGTGATCTGCCTGACGCCGCAACAGGATACGACCGTGGCCAAAGGCCAGGTGCTGATCGCCGCCATCGGCAGTTTCACCGCCAGCCAGGCGCCCAGCGGCAGCAGCGCCCAGCTGTACATGAGTTTTTATCGCGCCAGCCCGGTCTCCGGCGGCGGCCTGCCGTTCACCTACAACAATGTGGTGACCTTGCAGGCGCCACCTTCGGGCGCGCTGGACTTGCACAATGCGATTGCCGCCACCTTGGTCAACAACACGGTGGTGCAATCGAGCAGCGACTATCCGGCGATTGAAAATACGCTCAACCTGACTTTCGCCCCCGGCCCCAACCCGAAAGTGATCAACGCCGGTCCCAAGACCGTGTTCACGGTCAGCTTCGTCTACGCCACCGACCAGTATGGCTACGGCGCCCTGACCACCATCGAACATGCGCTCGATATCAGCGTCAACGCCGGCGACAATGCCGCCTCCTGGGTCATCACGCCGCCGGCCGCCGGTTCGCAGAATCCAGGCTGGATGCTGCAGCCGCTGGCCGGACAGCCGATCCTGGGCACCAATGCCGGGTCAACCGTCGGCTTTGTGCTGAGCGAAATATTCACCACCTTCCAGGCCGGCGCTACGCTGATGCTGGTCAGCTACAGCGGCGTGCCAGGCTACCAGGACGGCGCCTTCTCGATTCCACTGTACAAGGAAGCGCACGTCTATATCCATTCCCTGCTGGCCACTCCTAATCCGGCGGTGCTCAACCAGGGGCTGGCGACGGTCGACCTGTCATGGAACGCCAGCGGCGCCAGGCTAACCCTGATGCCAGGCATGATCGACGTCAGCGGTAAGCAGACCTATAGCGCGAAAATCGCCGAGTCGACGCAGTTCACCCTGATTTCGCAGGGCGTATCTCCCAGCAACTATGCTTCCAGCGACGTGTTGGTAGAGATTTTCCCGGCGATTAACTGCATCGTGGCGAATCCGCAAAACGTCTACTACAAGGATTTCCCGCACGACGTATTGCTGGACTGGAGCGTGAATTCCAACGACCAGGTAGCGCTCAGCAACAGCGTCAATTCCACCGTGCAGTACCTGCCGCCGAACTACACCACCGGGGTCAGCATCACGCAGCCGCAGATGTTCAGCATCAAGCCGCAAAGCGGCGGCCTGCCCTTGTTCATCGAACGCGACGAGGTCATCTCCGCGTTTGAACTGCAACAGAAGAGCGTCACCCTGAGCAGCACGGCACAGGCCCTGGCCTTGTCGCCAACGGCCAATATCTGCGCCCTGATCCAGCAGAACAGCAATCAGATCCTGATCCTTGAAACCATCACCAATACCCCTTACGGCGCTCCGATCTCGGCCGGCAGCCAGCCGGTGGCGCTCAGCTTTTCGCACGATGGCAGCCAGCTGTTCGTCGCCAACGGCGGCGATTCGACGCTGACGGTATTCGACGTCACCTTCAGCGGCGGCAGCAGCGGCTACGTCTTCACCAAGGTGGGCAGCGACGTTAACCTGTCGGGCGTGCCGGTGGCGCTGCAGGTGTCTGCGGACGACACTTCCGTTTTTGTCAGCAGCAACAGCAGCAACGCCAATCCGGGCACGCTGGACGTGGTGATCAGCACCAACAACAATTATTTTGTCAGCAATAGCGTGCGCTTCACCGGGCAAGTGAGCACGCTTGCCGTATTGCCTTCGTCGGCACAGATTTTCGTGGTCAGCCAGGCCACGCAAAACGTCTATGTGGTGGGCTATGACAGCATCCATCAATCCTACCAATGGGTGCGCACCATAGGCGGTTTTGCCACAGCTGACAAGCTGACCGACATCGCGATCGTCGGCCAGGATGCCGGCACGCTCCTGATCGCCTGCTCGGGCAGCAACAGCGTCTATGCCGTCAGCAAGGAAGTCAACAGCGTGGCAGGCAAGCAGAAGCTCAGCGTCGGCGGCAATCCGACTCGCGTGCTGGCGATTGAAAGCGGCGCCTATGCCTATGTCGCCAACAGCGGCGACAACAGCCTGTCGCTGATATCGTGCTTCAAAGGCAGCGGCCTGTGCAGCGTGCTGGAAAGCAATCTGGCCAACGGCGCCAGCCCGGTTGCGCTGAGCGCTTCGGCGCAAGGCAGCGTGATCTATGTCGCCAACAACGGCCCCAGCCTGAGCGTATGGAGCAATCAGACGTTCACCACGCAGGGATCGACCCTTTCCGCCACCTTGACCACCAGCGTCGCCGCCAGCACGCAATACGTGGTTTCCTGGCATAACTACAACATCCAGATTTCCTATCCGGGCAAGGCCGCCACCCCCGGCCTCTCGGTGTACGACAGGAATACCCAGACCACCAGCGTGGTCAACGCCGGCACGCAATACACGACCTTTGAATTCTGGCCGGACAGCAGCCAGAACACCGCCATTGCCACCGCCTACGGCAGCAATACCTTGCAGATTCTCAGCACCGTCAATTTTGCAACCACCTCGACTGTCTCCCTTTCCAGCTCCAGCACTTGCCGCGCGGTGGCCACGGCGATTTCACCGTTTGGCAACATGATCTTCGTGTTGACCGTCGACACCGGCGGCGTCTACCAGCTGGTAGCCATCGCTTCCAATCCCAAGACCAGCCACTACAGCGTCGTGTCCACCGTCAGCCTGTTCACCCAGCCGGCATCTTCCGGCCATTCGCTGGCGGCGCTGGCGGACGGCTCCAGCGCCTTTGTCACGGATGCCTCGTTTCAAAAACTGTATATCGTATCGCGCACAAAAACCGGGACTTACAATCTCGAAAGCACGACCTATGATTTCATCTACATGCCGCGCGCCATGAACTGCGCGCCGGACGACAGCCAGCTGTACATCTGGATGAACCAAGCCAGCAACAGCGGCTTCGCCAGTTTCAACATCGCCGCACGTACGCTGGAAAACTTCGTCTTGCCGACCTCGGTATCGTTCCAGATCAGCAGCATGACCATCGCGCCTGACGGCTCCAGCCTGTACGTGACCGACACCAACCTCGGGGTCCGGGTGTTTTCCACCGATTCCATGCAAAACACGCAAAACATCAGCTTCCCCGGCGCCAGCTTCCCGATGGGCATTGCGATTGCACCGGACGGATCTGGCTTGTTCACCGCCAACGCCTTCTCTGACAATGTCTCGCTGGCGGCGCAGCTTGCGGCCAGTCCGACCAACCATTCCCAGCGCCTGGCGGCTATGGGCACGGGCGCAGAGTATCTTGGCATTTTCATGCGCGACTATATCGGCGAAACCCCGACCAGCAACAACGGCAGCGGCTGGACCATGTCGCCGGACATTGTGCCCTGGGGCACCCAGACCATGCCGAATGTAGCCGATCTCGGACAGCAGTCCAACTACAACACCGACTATTCCAACAACATCACCCTGGGCCAGTACAACAATGTCTACGTCCGCGGCCTGAATACCGCCAGCGGCGCGCAGACCTCGCGCATCTATTTTTACTGGGTCGATTCCTCCATCATCCTGTTGCCTGGACAATGGAGTCCTTACAATTTCACCTTCAACAGCAATCTGCAAAACTGGCTCGACGTCACCGCGCAAAAGACCAACGACATCGCCTACAGCCCGGCGCCGCTGTCCTGGAAACCGTCGCCAAGCTATCCGCATTACTGCCTGGTCACCTGGGTAGACAATACGGCCAATCCAAGCCCGCCCGATCTGTCCCAGTGGGCCAATTTCGCCAGCTGGACCGATCTTGGGAATTTCATCCTGGCGCATCCCAACATGGCTTGGCGCAATACCAATGATGTCGCGGTGGCGACCCAGTTCATGAATGCGCAGACGCGTGTCGCCGGCGTCGCCGCTGGCGGCCAGGTGACGGTCGGCGTGATGATGGCCGGCATTCCGACCGATGGCCAGGGGACGATCCAGTTCACCCTGATCAACAGCAACGGCACCATCAGCTATTCTTCGCCGGTGCACAAGATCGACACCAATACCTTCTCCCAGACCATCCAATGGCCGGCAAACGCGCCTGACCCTATCCTGACCTATACCTACAATCCGACCAGCGGCAAGTTGCAGGGTGGGGAAAAGATCACCGCGTTTACGGCCTTCGTGCCGCCGATGATGCTGAAGAAGAGCCTGCTCTTGCGCGCGCCGCATTTGCTGATCGACGTCCAGAATGCACAGTTTGAAGGGGTGCAGGAAATGCTGTTGGGCACCGTCAGGTTCCAGTTCACCGGACATTGACGGCGCCTGGCATCCCGAACGGCATGGCGCCGGCGGGATGCCGCTTCAGGCCTTGGCGGCTCAATGCCTTGCTTGCGCGATCTGGTCCAGTCCCGATGCGTGCAAGGCATCGCCTGGCTTGGGGAAGAATTTTGCCCGCAACTGTACCAGCTGGGCTTCCTGGTCTTGCGGCGCCAAGCCTTGGGCCTGGACCTGGTCGCGTTGTGCGGCATATTGATCGTAATTGGCTTGCCAGGCCCGGTTCTGCTGTTCCTGCGCCACAAAGCGGTCGGCGAATTCGGCGCCTTTCAGCTCGGCGACTTGCGTCCGCATGGCATCGGGCGACAGATTCTGTTGCCGTATCCGGTCGACCGCGGCAAACCATTGCTGTTGCTGCTGCTCCTGCTGTTCAACCGCACGCTCGCCCGGCGGCAGGTTTTGCGCGATCTCTTGCAGGCGCCGCTTGCGTTCTGCCTCGCTCAGGGTTTTGTCCTGCGCAATGCGGGCACGCGCGACAAAGGCCAGCATGACCTGGTCTTCTTCGCCGAAAAAAGGCCCGCTCCACTCTGCCAGGAAGCGGCGCCGCAATCCGGCGCGCTGCTCGACAAACGATTGCAGGCTGGCGGCATCGACTGCGCTGATGCCTGCAGTTGCGCCGCCGGCGGCGACAGCCGGCGAGATATTGCCGGGAACGGCGGCGAGCTGCGTCAGGGCCGCCAGGTAGGCGCCGTAATTTTCCCACAAGGCTGCCGCTTCGCCTGCGGCCGGCTTGCCACCCAGCTGCAGCTTGATTTGCTGCCCGACCAGGGCATCCAGCTGGCGCGGATTCAGCACGCTTTGCGCCGTCAGGAAGTAATCGAAGAAATCGCGCACGTCGCGCTTGCGTTCCAGCCGCCCCTGCAGATTGACTGGCAAGAGCGGCGCGGCGGTACCTTGCAGCATCTGCGGCCAGGCCGGCGTTGCCGGATCGGCGCCGGCTGCAGCGATGATGACGGCCGGCGCCACCGTCGGCATCGCTGCCGCCGTGCTGGCCGGCGCCAGCCAATAGATGGCCGCCGCGCAGATCGCCGCCACCATGACGGCGGCGCCCATGAACAGGCTACGGCGCTTGCCGCCGGCTGGATTGCTCAATGACATATGCCGGCTCCGTTCTTATAGCTTGGCGTTCTTGAGGCGCTCGACATGGGTGCGGATCACCGCCACCGGATCTTCTGCATTCCCGCCTAGTATGCCGGCAATCTGATTGACTTCATCCAGATGGTTCCATTTGAAGGCCGTGCCGATCACCTGGCCGAACTTGCTGCGGCATACCGGCACCATGCCGTCGTTGTCGCCCAGGCCGAAAGCCACCGTCGGCAGCCCCACTGTCGCCAGGCCGGCGGTAGTGCCGTCCAGCAGCAACGCGGTATCGAGCGGCACGCCGAACACGGTTGTCAGGCTGACGTCATGCGGCAACGGGCCGCGGAATGCGCTGCCGCTCCATGAGTAAAGCTGTTGCACGTTGCCATCGATAGTCTGGCTACTGGCGCCGCTGGCGCAACTTTTCGGATCGCCCAGCCCGGCCGAGGAATATTTCAGATTGAAGGCCGCCGCGCCGGCGCTGTTGAGCACGCCCAGCGTGCCGAATGCGTCCTGATCCGGATTGCCCTGGATGATCAGGCCCAGGATAGACGCCAGCGGCGTCAGCACTGCGCGTACCGCCGTACCGAAACCGAGGTTGTCGACGACACCGATGGCGCCGCTGATCACGTCCGCCAACGGCGCCCCCCAATGCGGGGTGCCGATGGTGGTTACCGAGGCCACCCGGTCCGGCGCAATCTGCGCCACATAGCGCACCGTGAAGCCGCCCTGGCTGTGGCCGATCAGGTTGACCTTCTGGCCGGGTGCGACCTTGTTGATGAAATCCAGCAGATCCTGGCCGCGCGCAGCTTCGCCATCGATGGTCCGGACCGAGGCCACATAGACTTTGGCGCCATGCCGCTGCAAGTCTTCGACAATGCCGTACCAATACGGGAAGCCCTGGAACGAAGGCCCCTTCAGGTAATCGTCGGTGCCGAACAGGCCGTTGACCAGGATCACGGGATATTGCGTGGCGGCCGAGGTGGCCGGATCGCTCGCAGCTGTACTGGCCGGATTGCCGAAAGCGGCGTCGAGCCAGCCGGCATGGGCGGCGCCAATGCCATTCACAGCCAGCAGCGACGCCAGCAAGCCATAACGCAGGAAGGTTTTTTTCATGACAGTCTCCGGTTTGTTTTTAATTTCGTTTTAAACGCGATTGAGCAAACTTGAGCAAGCAAGAGATGCCGCTTCCTCGCCAGAACACTTGCAACAATCACATTGTTTTCTCGCAAGGAAATCTTAAGGCACACGGCGGCGGATGGCGTTGACCGAAACGGACAATGATTTCGCATTTCTGACAGCAGGAAGAAAATTGCCCGAGAGAAATGAATGTGCACTTGCCAGATGGCCGGCCTGGCGGCATGATGATTTCAATATCGGCAGCAGCAATTTGATCTTGGATGGTAGTGATTTGATAAATTTCCACATGCCAGAAACCAGGCCAGCCATCCCCATTCGCGGTTTTGTTTCCAGTGCGTATGTGCGCGTGCTTTACGAATATCTCGATCGCCAGGGTGTGGATGCGGCCGCCCTGCTGGGTGAAGCGGCGCCGGAAATCGTCGACCGCGGCCTGCGCCGCTACCCGCGCGAACGTTGGTCAGCCATGCTGGAACTGACCGCCCGCCGCCTCAACGATCCGCTGCTCGGCCTGCGCATAGGGCAGACCATCACCACCGCCCATTTCGGCATGATGGGCTATGTGCTGGCCGCCTGCCCGCAGCTGGAAGCGGCGATGTCGCGCATGATCGAGTACGGCCGCCTGCTGTATGAAACCAGCCCGCTGCATATCAGCCGCCAGGGCGACGAACTGGTGTTTGAATGGGGCTTGAGCCATGGCTGTCCGGGGCCGCTGGTGGACGAGTGCTGGATCGCTTCCCTGTATGCGATTATCCGCAACATTGCCGCGCAGCCGGTCAAGCTGACCCTGGTCGGCTTCATCAACCCGGCACCGCCTGATCTCCAGCCTTATACCGACTGGTTCGGCTGTCCGGTGCTGTTCAGCCAGGCCACCACCACAGTCCGTTTCGAGGTGGCGCTGCTGGCGCTGCCCTTGCGGCAGTCGGATGAAATGCTGGTGCGGGTGCTGGAGCTGCAGGCCAACGCGCTGCTGGCCGAACGCCGCAAACCGACGATTTCGAACAGGCGGTACGGCGTTGCATCCTGCAGCTGATACGCGAAGGCGAACCGGAACTGGAGCAAGTGGCGCGGGAACTGCACGTCACCGAACGGACGCTGCGGCGCCGTCTGGACGACAGCGGCACCAATTTCCGCGCCCTGCGGGAGCATATCCGCCATCGCATGGCGGAAAAATACCTGCTCGATCCGCGCCTCAAGCTCAACGAAATCGCGCAGCTGCTAGGCTACTCCGAACCCAGCACCTTCACCCGGGCGTTCAAGCGCTGGACCGGGCTGACGCCGCACAGTTACCAGCAGCAGATATTGCACGGCAGCTGAGCAACACCGGTCGACAGCTAGGCGTGAATCAGATTGAAAGTCTTGCCCAATGTTTTGCCGGCTAACCCTGCTTGAAGCTGACGCCTTCCTTCTTGCCATGGTCTTTTCTGCGCACCACGACGGTGCCGGCCATCTTGTCGTGCCAGCCTTGCTTCCGTTTGTCGAAGGCGACCCATATGAAGCCCAGGCACAGGCCTAACGCAGAAACGTAATAGCCGATATAGCGCACAACCAGTTGCATTGGCTGCGGATTCCCGCCGGTCGCGGCGTCGACAATCTTCGCGCCTATCATCATTTTTCCTGGCGTGCTTTGCTTCACCAGCCAGAATGCAAGGACGGCGGCAATCGGCAGTATCCATTCAAACAGGACGCCGCCGTAGCCCTTGAAAATACGCTCATCTTCCCAGTATGCGCTGCCGTAGATCGCCAGCATGACCGGGATGATCACCGCCGTGAGCAACGCCGTATCGACCAGGCTGGCCAGCATGCGGGCCCAGAATCCAACGTACTCCAGTTCCTGCTCAGATTGCGCTTGCTCCATATGACGGCCTTTGCGGTGAGCGCTACGATTCAGATTGAATGAATTGCTAATTGCTACTTGATACGCTGCTTTTCCAGCTTGCGCGCCAGTGTACGGCGATGCATGCCGAGGCGGCGCGCCGTCTCGGAAATATTGAAACCGGTTTCCACCAGCACTTCGTGGATGCGCTCCCATTCCAGCGTCTTGATCGAGGTCGAGCGGGTGCTCAGTTCAAGCTCGGCGACCCCGGCGACGTGGCCGAAAGCAGCCTCGATGTCGTCGGTATTGGAAGGCTTGGCCAGGTACTGGCAGGCACCCAGCTTGATCGCTTCCACCGCCGTGGTGATGCTGGCGAAACCGGTCAGCACCACGATCAGCATGGCCGGATCGTGCTTGTGCAGCATCTGCACGCAAGCCAGCCCGGAGGTATTGTCGCTCAGCTTGAGGTCGACTACCGCATAGCCTGGCGAATGCTGCTGCAACAGCTGCGCAGCCTCGTCCAGGTTGGCGGCCAGCAGCACCTTATAGTCGCGCCGTTCAAATGAACGGCCGAGCGTGCGCGCGAATGTGGCATCGTCTTCGATAATCAGCAGCAGACGATCAGCCGGCATGTTCTGTTTCTCCTTGTTCCAGGCTGATGGCCGCCAGCGGCAGCGTCAGTTGCACCAGCGCCCCGCCCTGCGGCCGGTTGCTGGCGCTGAAAGTGCCGCCCAGCTTGCGGGCGACGTTGACCACAAAAAACAGCCCGAGGCCGCTGCCCGGCCGTCCTTTGCTGGACTGGTAAGGCTTGCCGACCTGGGCCAGGATCGCCGGCAGGAAGCCCGGGCCGCTATCGGTGACTACCAGGATCACGGCGTCGCCTTCGCGCGACGCTTCCAGGCTGACCCATTGCGGCGAAGCTTCCAGGGCATTGTCGAGGACGTTGCAGATCATCTGCTTGAGCGCAGAATCGAAGGCCACCGGAATGTCTTGCTCGATGCGGTTTTCGTAGGCGAACGAGACCACCGGCCGGGTCGCCCCCCACTCTCTTGCCAGGTCGTTCAGGAAAGTATTGATGGTGGTCTTGACGGACGACTCGCCGCGCGCTTCGCCGGCCGACAGCAAGATGCCGCTGACGATGCTCTTGCAGCGCTGCAGCTGGGTTTGCATGTCGCCGATTTCTTCCAGCAGCTCTCGGTTCTGGCTGAACTCGGGCATGCGTCGCCAGTCGCCCAGGATCACCGACAGCGTGGCCAGCGGCGTGCCCAGTTCATGCGCAGCGCCGGATGCCAGCAAGCCCATGCGCACGATGTGATCTTCCTCGGCCGCGCGCTGGCGCAATTCAGCCAGCTGGGCGTCGCCGGCGCGCAGGTTGCGGTTGATGCGGGTAATGAAAAACACCAGCAGCGCGGCGTTCATCACAAAACACATCAGCATGCCTTCGACGTACAGGCTGGACAAGCCGTTGATGTGGTCGGGCGGAAACGCCAGCGGCTCGGAAAACAGCGAGAGGCCGGCCAGGCACAAGCTGGTGATGGCGACCATGGTCCAGGTCGACCAGGCTTCCAGCAGCACGGCGCTGAGAATCACCTGCAGCAGGAACAGGAAGGCAAAGGGATTGGTGGTGCCGCCGCTGAGATATAGCTGGGCGGTCAGGATGCCGACATCGACCAGCAGCGCCAGGAACAGTTCGCCGTTGGTGGCGACACGGCGCTCGTGCCAGCGCAGGTGGCTGGCGATATTGAAGGCGACCAGGCAGGCCAGCACTTTCAGCATGTGCGGCAAGGGCAGCTGGATGCCAAAACCGAGGATGACCACGGCGATCGTAGTGATCTGGCCGATGACGGCAATCCAGCGCAGCTGGATCAGCTGCAGCATGTTCTTGTGGCCGGCGCCGTTTTCCACGCCCGCCGCCACAGTCCAGCGCTGTTTCAAGTTTTCTGTATTTGCAAGAATATCAATTTTGCTTGCCATCTTCACTTTCACTTTGGTCCTTGCCGGCCGCGTTGCCGGTCGTATTGCCGTCTTTCCGTGGCAATTTCCGTTCTTCCCGCACGACCCAGTAGCAGGCGCCCGCCACCATCAAAGCGAGAGCATACCAAGTGAGAGCATAAACCAAGTGGCTGTTGTGAAAGGCAATTACTGTCAAACCGGCGACCGGACGCAGGCCATCGCCGATCTCCTGTGCGGCAGGCTGGCGTACCGCTTCGGCGTCGACAAAGTAAGGCGCAGCCCGGTCCAGGCCGCGCGCCGCCGCTATCGCCTGCACATCGCGTGAATACCAGCGGTTGCCGGCAGGGTCGTTGTGGCGCAGGAAACCGCCGCCCGGCTCGCTGATGCGCAACAAACCGTTGACGATGACCGGTGCGGATTCGGCGACCACCACCACGGATTCGGGTGTAGCGGTCGGCACGAAGCCGCGGTTGACCAGCACCGTGCTGCCATCGGCGCTGCGCAACGGTGTCAGCAGCCAGTAGCCGCCACCCAGCTCGGTGGCGGCCTGGACCCGGGTGGTCAACGCGTACAGATAATTGCCGCTTACGCTTACATGGCGGTATTCGTCGGACTCGGCTGTGATGTGCGGCCATTGCTGCGGTCCTGGAGCTTTAACGGCGGGGGCATGGACGCGGGCGTCGACGCGCTGGATCAGGTCCAGCTTCCACTGCAGACGCTTGAGCTGCCAGCTGCCGAGGGCAAAGAATCCAGCAAACAGCAGCACGGCGCAGGCCAGCAACGTGATTTTAGCGGCGCTGGAGCGCGAACGCGGCGCCGTTGCCGGCGCCGCGTTCTGGTTTGCCGCAGACTGCGGCACCGGCGGTTCTGCTTTCATCGCAGGGTTTTACGGGGTCTGTTGCATGTTGGGCATGTCATGCATGTCGTGGGATTTCGGCATGGTCGACATGTCCATGCCCGGCATGTTCTGCATCGACTCAGGCACCGTTTCGTGCATCGACGAATCCGTCATCATGCCTGGCATCATGTTGTGGTTCAGGTGATACATGACCCACAAGGAACCGCTCAGCATGATGAATACCAGCATGATCGTGAAGATCAGCGCCAGCATCGACCAGCCGCCTTCGGACTTGGTGTTCATGTGCAGGAAGTACACCATGTGCACCACGATCTGCACGGCAGCGAAGGCGAGCAGCACCAGTCCCAGGGTGCTGGACTTGTCGATGACCTTGCCCATCACCAGCCAGAACGGAATCGCGGTGAGGATCACCGCCAGGATGAAGCCGGTGGTGTAGCTCTTCAGGCTGCCGTGGTCGGCGTGGGTGTGGCCGTGATGGTCATCGTGATCGTGGCCATGACCGATAACGCGGGCCGGGTGTTGTTGATGTCCGCCGCTCATGGCAAAACTCCCATCAGATAGACAAAGGTGAAGACGCCGATCCAGACCACGTCCAGAAAGTGCCAGAACATCGACAGGCACATCAAGCGACGGCCGTTTTCCGGGGTCAGGCCGTGACGCTTGACCTGGAACATCAATGTGATCAGCCAGACGATGCCGAAGCTGACATGCAAGCCGTGGGTCGCCACCAGGGCGAAGAAGGAAGTCAGGAAGCCGCTGCGCTGCGGACCGTAGCCTTCGTGGATCAGGTGGGCGAATTCATACAGTTCGAAGCCGATGAAGCAGGCGCCAAGGATGCCGGTGACCGCCAGCCACGCCAGCGTTGCACCCTTGCGCTTGCGCTGCATTCCCAGCATCGCGAAACCGTAGGTGATCGAGGACAGCAGCAGCAGCGAGGTATTGATCGCTACCAGCGGCAGGTCGAACAGTTCGGCGCCGGTCGGGCCGCCTGCATAGTTGCGGCCCAATACCGCGTAAGTGGCGAACAGACAGGCGAAGATCAGGCAATCGCTCATCAGGTACAGCCAGAAACCCAGCAAGGTGCCGTTTTCCGGATGATGTTCGCGGACGTAGAAGCGCGCGCTCGGGTCAGCCGCGCCGTTGGTGTTCATTGTGATATCAGACATGGCTAGCCAGCAATCTTGTGCGTTCACCCTCGGTACGGACGACTTCGTCCGCCGAGATGTAGTAATCGCGGTTGTAGTTGAAAGTGTGGACGATGATGGCAGCCATCATCGCGGCAAAGCCGAGGCCGGCCACCAGCCACATGTGCCAGATCAGGGCAAAGCCGATCGCGGCGCTGAGCGCGGCGATGATGAAGCCGGCTGCCGTGTTCTTCGGCATGTGGATGGCGACGAAGTCTTTCAGCGGACGGGTATAACCGTTGGCCTTCATGTCGGTCCAGGCGTCGTTGTCATGCACCTTCGGCGTGAAGGCGAAGTTGTAGTCTGGCGGCGGCGACGAGGTCGACCATTCCAGCGTACGCGCATCCCATGGATCGCCGGTGGTGTCGCGCAGCGATTCGCGGCGGCGGAAGCTGACAAACAGCTGCACGATGAAGGACGCGATACCGAGCGCGATCAGGACCGCGCCGAAGGCAGCGATCTGGAACCAGATCTGCAGCGACGGATCTGCAAAGTGGCCCATGCGGCGGGTCACGCCCATCAGGCCCAGTACGTACAGCGGCATGAAGGCAAAATAGAAACCGATGGTCCAGAACCAGAAGCAGCACTTGCCCCAGAAGTCGTCGAGCTTGAAGCCGAAGGCTTTCGGGAACCAGAAGTTGATGCCGGCGAACATGCCGAACAAGACGCCGCCGATGATCACGTTATGGAAGTGGGCGATCAGGAACAGGCTGTTATGCAGCACGAAGTCAGCTGGCGGTACGGCCAGCAGCACGCCGGTCATGCCGCCGATGGTGAAGGTGACCATGAAGCCGATGGTCCACAGCATAGGCAGCTCGAAGCGGATGCGGCCGCGGTACATGGTGAACAGCCAGTTGAAGATCTTGGCGCCGGTCGGGATCGAAATGATCATCGTCGTGATGCCGAAGAACGAGTTGACGCTGGCCCCCGAACCCATGGTGAAGAAGTGATGCAGCCACACCAGGTAAGACAGGATGGTGATCACCACGGTGGCGTACACCATCGAGGTGTAGCCGAACAGGCGCTTGCTGCTGAATGTGGAGACCACTTCGGAGAAGATGCCGAAAGCCGGCAGGATCAGGATGTAGACTTCAGGATGGCCCCAGATCCAGATCAGGTTGACATACATCATGGCGTTGCCGCCCATGTCGTTGGTGAAGAAGTTGGTGCCGAAGATACGGTCCAGCGACAGCATGCCCAGCACCGCGGTCAGGACCGGGAAGGCAGCGACGATCAGGACGTTGGTGCACAAGGCAGTCCAGGTAAACACCGGCATCTTCATCATGTTCATGCCAGGCGCGCGCATCTTGACGATGGTGGCGATCAGGTTGATGCCGGACAGTAGCGTCCCTACCCCGGCAATCTGCAGGGCCCATATATAGTAGTCGACCCCCACATCCGGACTGGCAAGGATGCCTGACAGCGGCGGATACGCCAGCCAGCCGGTACGCGCGAATTCGCCGACGAACAGCGACGCCATCACCAGCATGCCGCCGAAGGTGGTCATCCAGAAGCTGAAGTTATTGAGGAAAGGGAAAGCAACGTCGCGCGCGCCGATCTGCAGCGGCACCACGTAGTTCATCAAACCGGTCACGAGCGGCATGGCGACGAAGAAAATCATGATGACGCCGTGCGCCGTGAAAATCTGATCGTAGTGGTGCGGCGGCAGGAAGCCTTCCGAACCGCCGAAAGCAAACGCCTGCTGGGCGCGCATCATCAGGGCGTCGGCAAAGCCGCGCAGCAGCATGACCAGGCCGAGCACCACGTACATGATGCCGATTTTCTTGTGGTCGATGCTGGTGAACCAGTCGCGCCACAAGGTGCCCCAGACCTTGTAATAGGTCAGCGCGCCAAGCACTGCGGCGCCGCCGAGGGCGACCATGATGAAGGTCGCGATAAGAATCGGTTCGTGATAGGGAATCGCTTCCCAGGTGAGACGGCCGAAGATCAGCTTCGTCAGATCGATATGGTCTAGCATCGTTACTTTCCGGTGAAAAAGGGAAACGTGGCGCCCGACAGCGCGCCACTGCTTGCAGAGCGGAGCGCTGCTTGCCAGTGTTGCATTACTTCCATTGCTTGCATGGGTTGCCGGCCTGGCTGCATGTGCAGGCCCTTACTCATGAGCTTGTTCCATCTTGTGGCCGCTCATCATCTGGTCCATGCACATCTGGCCCGGTTCGATGCAGCGGTTGAGGATGGCGTGGTACAGATCCTTGTCGACCGAGCCGTAGTAACGCACAGGCTCTTTTTCGCTAGGCTTTTCCAGCTGCAGGTAGTCAGGACGATTCAGATGAGCGCCGGCTGTCTTGCGCGCCGCCACCCATTGATCGAAATTTTCCTGGCTCAAGCCGTGGAACTTGAAGCGCATGTCCGAGAAGCCGGCGCCGCTGTAGTTGGCCGAGAAGCCCTCAAACTCGCCCGGACGGTTGATCACCGCGTTGAGCGAAGTCTGCATGCCCGGCATGGCATAGATCTGGCCGGCCAGCGCCGGGATGAAGAAGGAATTCATGATCGTCGACGAGGTGATCTTGAAATGGATCGGCACATCGACCGGCGCCGCCAGTTCATTGACGGTGGCGATGCCTTGTTCCGGGTAGATGAACAGCCACTTCCAGTCCAGCGCCACCACTTCGACCGTCAGGGTCTTGGTGTCGGCCGGAATCGGCCGGTCGGCATCCAGGCGCGACAGCGGCCGATACGGATCCAGGGTATGAGTGCTGATCCAGGTCAGCAGGCCGAGGGCGATGATGATCAGCAGGGGCGCGCCCCAGATCACCAGT
This sequence comes from Collimonas pratensis, assembly GCF_001584185.1. Lineage (GTDB taxonomy): Bacteria > Pseudomonadota > Gammaproteobacteria > Burkholderiales > Burkholderiaceae_D > Collimonas > Collimonas pratensis. The sequence continues at coordinate 2,826,704 of NZ_CP013234.1, forward strand.
TCGAGTTGCGTGGAATGGTCCCAGTCCGGCTCGTAGCGCGCGGCAGTATTGTTTTTCCGGTAGCGCCAGGCAAACCAGATGGTCAATGCGATCACCGGAACGATGACCAGCAGCATCAGGAGAGTGGAGACGACGATCAGGCGTCCCTGCTGAGAGGCGATATCGCCGGACGGATTCATGACGACGGTGTTGCAGCCAGCCAGAAGGGCGACGGACAGGACGGGCAGCAGAAGCAATCCGCGACGAGAAATTAGGGAAACCATGGAGTAAAAGTCCAGTCGAAGCTATCAGATCGTGGTACTGTACACTGACTGGTGCGCGTTGGCGATTGGACGTTTTGTCCTACCCTTGCCAGTGTAGTATTTTGCATGTAATCGTATGTAATGAAGCGTCAGATTATGTGCGAAACGCCACACTAAGCGTCGGGTAGGGTCGCCATGCCAGCAGGCAAGGCCATAATTAGTAAAGACCTAAACCTACTAGAGACAAAATTATGATGACCAGCTCCCATAGCCATAATGGCGATCTTTCCGCTAATCTCTCGTCGCATGCGTCTGCCGCAGACGTCCGCAGTGCCAAATCCGACCACCCTGAAGTAGCCCCGGGCGAAATCGCCATCGGCGTGGTGATCGGGCGCGCCTCGGAGTATTTCGACTTTTTTGTGTATGCGATGGCCTCGGTCCTGGTGTTTCCGGCGGTTTTCTTTCCGTTTGAACAACAATTGGAAGGCACACTGTACGCCTTCGTGATCTTTTCCTTCGCCTTCCTCGCCCGCCCCTTCGGCACGATTGCCTTCATGGCCATCCAGCGCCGTTTCGGCCGCGAGGTCAAGCTGACCGCCGCACTCTTCATACTGGGCATTTCCACCGCCGGCATGGCCTTCCTGCCGACTTATGAACATCTCGGCTTCTACTCGATCATTTTGCTGTCGCTGCTGCGCATCGGCCAGGGCGTCGCCCTCGGCGGTTCCTGGGACGGCTTGCCGTCGCTGCTGGCGCTGAATGCGCCGCAAAACAAGCGCGGCTGGTACGCCATGCTGGGCCAGCTGGGCGCACCGATGGGTTTCATGATCGCCGGCGCCTTGTTCGCCTACCTGCTGGGCAACCTGACCACGGAAGACTTCCTCGACTGGGGCTGGCGCTATCCGTTCTATGTCGCCTTCGCCATCAACGTGGTGGCGCTGTTTGCCCGCCTGCGCCTGGTGTCGACGCCGGAATACGCCCGCCTGCTGGATGAGCGCGAACTGGAGCCGACCAAGGTCATCGAAATGACCCGCTCGCAAGGCCGCAACCTGCTGATCGGTGCCCTCGCCGCGCTCGCCAGCTATGCGCTGTTCCATCTGGTGACGGTCTTTCCGCTGTCATGGATCAGCCTGTATTCGATGCGCTCGGTGCATGATTTCCTGATCATCCAAGTGATAGGCGCCGCCCTGATGGCGGTCGGCGTGGTCGCTTCGGGGCTGATTGCCGACCGCCTCGGCCGCCGCACCACACTTGGCAGCTGCGCGATCCTGATTGCGATACTCAGCGCCTTCGTGCCGACGCTGATGAACGGCGGCGAGCTGGGCCAGAATATCTTCATCCTGTTGGGCTTCAGCTTGCTGGGCTTGTCTTACGGCCAGGCGGCGGGCGCGGTTACCGCCAACTTCCCGTCCAAGTACCGCTATACCGGCGCCGCGCTGACTTCCGATTTGTCATGGCTGGTCGGCGCAGGTTTCGCGCCGCTGGTGGCGCTCGGCCTGTCCGCCCACTTCGGCCTGGCGTATGTCAGCTTCTACCTGCTGTCGGGCGCGGCCTGCTCGCTGGCGGCGCTCAGCCTGAACCGCGCGCTGGAGATACGCGACTAAACGACTGATCCGCTGTGCACGACGCGCCCCGCCGTGCCGGCCAGCTACGTGCAAACTAATCCTCGGTCCGCCAGCCGCTGCGGCCGAGGTATCCCTCTTCCAGTCCGACATCGGAAAAATCGAAGTCATCATTGCAGTTGGGGACCGAACCCAGCGTTCGCGTCAGATAACTGCCACCCACAAACACGCCGACTCCGGCGCCTACCAGTAGAAAAATCATCATCGCACCCTCAGTTTCGCACGATAGTGCGAATTTAGATTAAAAAAAACCGCGCCATCTCCGCTACGCGCCCTGATAGTTAAAGCTTCGGTAAGTGGAAATCAAACGGCTATAGGCGTTATGCACGCGCTGCACCGCGCCGTTATCGCGCATGAAACGGATATCGTGGGTCAGGCCGACGATCAGGCTGTAGATTTCAAAAATCAGCTGTTCCGGATCGCTGTCCGGCCGCAGATGCCCTACTTCGATGGCCTGGATGATGGTGCGCCGCATGGTGGCGCGCCAGCGGATGACGCCGCGCTGGAGGCGATCGCGCAACGGGCCGTCGATGTCGTCGTATTCAAAGGCGCCGGCGATATACAGGCAGCCGGCAACTTCGCGCGGATCGCTGGCGCGGCCTATCCAGGCCTTCACCTGGGAGCTCAGGCGCGGCAAGCCGCGCGGCAAGGCCATGGACGGCAGGAAGACTTCGGCGCTGAAGCGGCGGTCAAATTCCTCCAGCGCCGCTTCTTGCAGCGCTTCCAGCGAGCCGACCCGCGAAAACACCCCGCTTTTGCTGATATCCAGCTGTTTTGCCACTTCTCCCAGCGACAGCTTGCCTATCCCCTCCGCCGCAGCGATGGCTAGGGAGGCATTGACGATCGCGGCGTAGGTAAGTTCGCTTTTGCTGGTTTGGCTCATGGCGTCTGCATATTAGCACACTCATGCGAAATGGAAAGCAACCGGCCGCAGCATCCGGCTTGACTAAGGCAAGCTGCCATCGACCAGCCGCAGCCAGTGCTGGTCGGAATCCCCCTCTGCAGCAACGGCGGCCGTCATGCCAGAGCGGTACTTGCTTCTCAGATTGCGCTGCTTGCCGTAGGCGCAGATTTTTTCTATTACGGCACGCAATTCGTCGTCTGCATGCAAATCTGCCAACAGCTCGTCCCACAGATTCGCGGCATTCCAGCGCCTGAAATGCACATACACCGTATTCCATTTGCCGAACCTGGCCGGCAGCTCGTGCCAGCTGCGCTCGCTGCCGATCAGCCACAACAGCGCTTCGATGAACTGACGGTTATTTTTCGCACGTGTCTCCGAGTATCCGCTCTTTGCCGACAGCAGTTGCTCCAGTCGTCGCCATTGGTCGTCCTGAAGAATCATGATGTCCTCGTAGATTTATCGCCGGGAGAATTGACGATGCGGACCGTGCTGCAAACCGGCTGGCCCCGACAGCGTCGCCAGATTGGCTGTCTTGTTGCTTAAAAGCGGAGGTCACCTGCGATCAGCACAAGCTGCGCGGCCTCCTTTAGGCGCAAATTCTACATAGTTGCTTGATAATATATTGTTAATAATTGTTAATTTAGAATCGCTGCCGCCGTGTTGATGCAGGCATGACAAATTTGTCATGCCCGTGTCATCAGATCGTTTGAGGTCGACGCCTAGACTGTTTCTCAGCGATGGCAGAAACGCTGTCGCCACCTCTCAACTTTTCAGGAAACGATCATGCGTACCGTAAAAACGATTTTCACAGTCTTGGCCTTCGGCGCCGCCGCTTCAGCTTTCGCAGAAGCACCCTATCCGCCTGAACAGGCTTTCGTTTCGACCCTGACCCGGGCGCAAGTGACACAGGAGGTCGCCAAGGCCGAGGCGCAGGGAACGCTGCTGCAAAGCGACACCAGCTATCCAGTCATCGCGACGCCGGCTGCGCAAGAACAGAAGCCGATGATGGCGCAAATGCACGAACATGCACAGCACGATGGCGGCGCCTCGATCTATGCCGGCGCATGAGATTGACCGCTGTCGCGCCGGCCGCAAGCTCAGCGCTTGCGCGCCAGCGTCAGGCCATCGCCGACCGGCAGCATCGACAAGTCGATGCGCTCGTCGCTGTGCAGTTTCAGGTTAAGCGCCTGCAAGGCAGCCGTATCGGCATCCTCTGCCGGGGCCGCTACGCTGCCGTCCCATAACACGTTGTCGATGGCGATCAGGCCGCCGCGCCGCAGCAGCTGCAGGCAGCGTTCGTAGTAGCCGTCGTAGGCGCTTTTATCGGCATCGATAAAGGCGAAATCGTATTGCCCCGCTGCGCCGGCTGCCAGCCGGGCGTCTAGCGTCGCCAGCGCCGGCGCCAGCTGCAGATCGATCTTGTGCGCGACCTTGGCCTGCTCCCAGTACGGACGCGCGATGCGCGTGTATTCGTCGCTGATATCGCAGGCCAGGATCTGGCCGTCCTCCGGCAGGGCCAGCGCCACCGTCAGCGCGCTATAGCCCGTGAAAACCCCTACCTCTATAGTCTTGCGCGCACCCATCAGACGCACCAGCAGCGCCATGAACTGCCCTTGTTCGGGCGAGATCTGCATGCCGCCGCGGGCATGGCTGCGGGTCGCTGCGCGCAATGCGGTCTGCGCCGGATGTTCGCGCAGAGAATGGCTGAGCAGATAGTCATACAGCGTATCGTCAATATTAAGCGTGCGGCTGGACATGGCTTGGTTTTCCTTTTATGCGGGGAGCCAATTTACCACGCCAGCCGGGACCCGGCTGGCGTGCGTCAGACTCAAGCTCATCCAAGAAAAACCTTCCCTGTTGGATAGCGGATACGATCCTCCCTACCACGCGCTAGCGCCATGCCAAGCGTGAGGGGGCCGATGCGACCGAGGAACATCATGACGATGATAATGACGCGACCCATGTCGTTGAGTGTAGCGGTCATGTTTCTGGACAAACCGACGGTGCCTAAGGCGGAAACGGTTTCGAATAACAAATCAAAAAACGGCTGCGATTGCGTCAGCGTCAGCACAAAGGTGCCCAGCACGACAATCGTGGAACTGACAAAAACCAAGGACAGCACCTTGACCACGTCGGTGGGCGAAATCGAACGGCCGAAAGCTTTTGGCGTGTTCGACCCCTTCACGAAAGCAAATGTCACGATGCACAGCACCATGAAGGTCGTGACCTTGATACCGCCGGCCGTTGAGGTGCTGCCGCCGCCAATAAACATCAACACTAGAAACATCAACGCGGTACTGTCTTTCATTGATGCCATATCGACCGTGTTGAAGCCGGCAGTGCGACTGGTAACGGATTGAAAAAATGAAATCAATAAACGATCCGCGGCGCTAGCGTGCTGGGCCAGGGTCTGTGGATTATGCCATTCCATGCTGGCGAAGCCTACGGTGCCGACTAGCAGCAAGATGCCGGTGCCGACCAGCGTGAGGCGCGTGTGCAGGCTGAGATAAGTCCAGCGGCGTCGTTGGTTCAGCTCGTTTAAGACGCTGAAACCCAAGCCGCCGATAATGATGAGGGCGACAACGATCAGATTCACCCAGGGATCGGTTGCATAACGCGTCAGACTGTCTGGGAATAAAGAAAAGCCGGCGTTGTTGAATGCAGAAATCGCATGAAAGAGTGCATAGAACAAGCCGCCCGACCAGCCAAATTGCGGCACAAAGCGGATCGCGAGCAACAGCGCACCGACAATTTCTGTGGTGATGACCACCACAGCAATGATGCGCACCATCCGCACCAGGTCGCCCAGTGAAGTCTGGTTCAGATCTTCTTTTAGTAGAATCTGTTGCCGTATGCTCAGCCGCTGCCCCAGCAACGATAACACCATGACGGTGAAAGTCATCATCCCCAATCCGCCTAACTGGATCAGCACCATGAGAATAAACTGGCCAAACCGCGTGAAATCGGCACCAGTATCAACTACGGCAAGCCCGGTCACCGTCACTGCAGAAGTAGCCGTAAACAAGGCGTCCAGCCAGCGTATCGGGTGTGCGGTCGATGCTGGCAGCTTCAGCATGACCGTACCGATCAAAATAAAACCGCTGAATAACAACGCCAGCATTGCCGTTGGCGGGATGTGAACGGTGCGAGAAACAACGTTAGCTCGCGTAGATTGGACGGACCAGTGTTTCAAAGCTGATCTCGTGAAAATGCGCGTAGTGCCGTAATGCTGCCTAACAGGATCAGGCGGTCGCCTTGCGACACCAAGAATTCCGCAGATACTGCGGTGGATACTTTGTCGCCGCGCTTGAAGGCCAGCACCTCGATGCGATAGCGCTCGCGCAACGACAGTTCGTTCAAACGCTTGTTATTCAATTCTTTTGGCACATCGAATTCGACAATATAATCATTGTCGCCCAGCGCGATATAGTCCAGCACATGGGGATAAATCATGGTGCGTGCGACATGGACGCCGACGTGGTATTCAGGATTAACGATGCGATCAGCGCCCAATTTTTCAAGAATCAGGTGATGCGCCGGTGTCGATGCTTTTACCCAGACCTTACCTACACCAACGTTTTTCATTGCCAAGGTACAGAGAATACTCGCCTCCAGGTCGCGTCCCATCGCGATGACGACGCCGTCATAATCGGGCAATCCCAGATCCCGCAGCACGCGCTCATCCTTTGCATCAGCAACCGCAACATGCGAGAGTTGATCGGCAAGATGGCTGACCAGTGATTCATTGGTGTCAATCCCGAGTACCTCGTTACCTAACTGCTCCAACTCGACGGCGACTGTGCTGCCGAAGGAGCCGAGGCCAATGACGGCATATTTGTGTCTGTTTATCGGCAGCTTGAACGTAGTAGATTGACGTTTGGCGCCAAAAGTATTTTCCATTGCATTAATTCCTCTTGCCGCTTGTGATCATTGATGTCATATCGCATTGAATGCATTGAATGCATTGAAAAATACCTGTCCAGAGTCGTTGACCACTATTATTTTTTTGAGTCATCAGATTTTTCTATGGGTACAGAAATATTTGCATGTAGGGTAGGCGCAAAAGCGTGCCCCTACCTCTCATGCGCGATAACGTTCCCGTTACCCACAGAGAAGTCTGAACAACCGTTTTTAAATACAAACAGCGCCGACATGCATGTTTGATTTTCATGTGGCCGACCTTGTACAATCTCTGTCAATTTCATCGTTGTGCAACGCTACCACATCGGCTCCTCGGAGAGTTCAAAAATCGCAGTTGGAATGTCCAGAACCTGACTTACCGCGCCGCAGCAAACACCGCCGCCAGCCAGTCGACAAACACGCGCACCCTGGGCGACAGCTGCCGATGATGCGGATACAGCACCGATACGGTCGACGGCTGCGGCCGGTATTCCGGCATTACTTCCCGCAAGGCGCCGCTGGCAAGCAAGCCTGCGACGCCATAACGCGGCACCTGGATCAAGCCGAAGCCCGATGCGCAGCACTGCTTGTAGGCGTCCGCATTATTGACCGATATCGTGCCCGGGATGGCAATCTCGCGCCTTTCTCCATCTACCTTGAATTCGAAGGGATAGATTTTTCCTGTCTGCGCTGAAAAGAAATTGACGGCGCGGTGCGCGGCAAGATCTTCTACGTGCCGTGGCTCTCCATGCAGTTCCAGATAAGCAGGGCTGGCGCAGGTCACCTGCTCCAGGCTGGCCAGCCGCCGCGCCACCATTGACGAATCCTGCAACTCGCCTACGCGCAGCACACAATCGATGCTTTCCCTGACCAGATCCACCAGACGATCACCCATACCGATCTGCAGTTCGATATGCGGATAGCGCGTGCAGAACTGGTCCAGCACCGGCAGCACGAAATGGCGGCCCAGCGTGCCGTGCATGTCTATCCTCAGCTTGCCTGAGGGGTTGGCGGCGGCTTGCGAAAACACGTTTTCGGTTTCCTCCAGATCGGCCAGCAACTGTACGCAACGCGTGTAATAGGCGTCGCCGTCCAAGGTCGGGCTGACCTGGCGCGTGGTCCGGTGCAGCAGCCGCACGCGCAAGCGCGCTTCCAGCTGCTTGATGGCGTTGGTCACGGTCGCCTTCGGATAGCCGAGGTCCTCGGCGGCGCGGGTAAAGCTTTTCAATTCGACAATGCGCGTAAAGATGCGCATGGATTCAAATTTATCCATAGGGCTGCCTGACTCAATTGTTAGTTTATATGGAACAGTGTAGGCAATTAAAGCTGGTTTATCCAATGAAAATTAACTGCCATGATGTACTCACTGCCCGGCAAACCGATTTCCGGCAACCCACGGGCGGTTTCAGCAACGCTTAAACCGATCTCAAGGAGCTTTAAATGAACAACGCAAACAAGCAAGTAGCCATCGTCACCGGATCCTCGCGCGGCATCGGCGCCGCAGTAGCGCTGCGCCTGGCCAGAGACGGCTTTGCCGTGATCGTCAATTACGCTGGCAGCGCCGCAGCCGCCGAGGCCTTGGTGCAGCAATTGGTCAAGCAAGGCGGCCAGGCATTGGCGGTGCAGGCCGACGTCAGCGACGCCGCAGCCGTGCGCGCCATGTTCGACGCCGCGGAGCAAGCTTTCGGCGGAGTCGATGTGCTGGTCAACAATGCCGGCATCATGCTCAACGCCAGCATCGCCGACACCGACGATGCCACTTTCGACCGCCAGATCGCCATCAATCTCAAAGGCAGCTTCAACACCCTGCGCGAAGCCGCCAGACGGCTGCGCCATGGCGGCCGCATCATCAATTTCTCATCGAGCGTGGTCGGCCTGCTGCAGCCTACATATGGTGTATATGCCGCCACCAAGGCCGGCGTGGAAGCGATGACCAGCGTGCTGGCCAAGGAACTGCGCGGCAAAAACATCACCGTCAACGCAGTTGCCCCTGGGCCAACCGCTACCGACCTGTTCCTCAACGGTAAGCCGCAAGAAATGGTCGACCGCCTGGCCAAACTGGCGCCGCTCGAACGCCTGGGCCAACCGCAGGACATCGCAGCCACAGTCTCGTTCCTGGCCGGCGCCGACGGCGGCTGGATCAACGGCCAGGTGCTGCGCGCCAACGGCGGCATCATCTGATCGCAGGAACCACAGGTCTCTCTTCGATATCTACGAAAGGAAAACATCATGCAGCAAGTCATCGTCATTAGCGGCGCCTCCAGCGGCTTCGGCGCCCTCGCCGCGCGCGCCCTGGCCCATGCCGTTATGCCGTCGAGCACGGCGTAGGCCTGCGCAGCGTCGAACTCGACGTCGCCGCCAGCGCCTCGGTCGAGGCCGGCATCGCCAGCATCATCGCCGACTGCGGCCGGCTCGACGTCGTGATCCATAACGCCGGCCACATCGATCCCTCGCAGGATGGCTGCGAAATCGTCAACGGCGTCGCCGACCGGGTACGCAGCGAGATGTTTCGCCGCATCGGCTTGGAAGACCTGCTGCACCCGAAGGTGGTCGGCTGATGCGGTTTTATCCGGCCTTCTTCAGGCAGGCCGCCTTGGCGACGTCAAGGCGCTTTTCCAGGTTGGCTTCCAGCGACGGCGATTTGCCGGTCTGCAGCAGCAGGTTGTATTCGCTTTGCGGCACGCTGTCCCAGTAGGCATCGGACACGCAGCCGCAAAAGGCCGGCATTTTTTCCGGCGCCTTGGGTGCGCCGCGGGCTGAAGCGCCCATCTTCAGGCAGATGTCGGTATTAGCCTTCTTCAATTCGGGCATGACCTTGGCGCCCCATGCCAGCTGGCTGGCGGCGACCAGGGAAAGTGCAGTAATCGCGGCGAGGATTTTTCTCATCTGCTCTCTTATTTGAAATTCATCAGGATGGTCATCACAATCGGGAAAGCGATGATGATAAAGGTAATCGGGAAGATGAACATGATCAGGGGCGCGATCATCTTCATCGGTGCTTCCATCGCCAGCTTTTCGGCGCGCTGGAAACGTTCGGTGCGCTTCTGTTCGGCGAACTTGCGCAAGGTCGGCCCCAGCGGCACGCCCAGTTTATCGCATTGCAGGACAATGCCGACAAAACGCGAGATGTCGACATTGCCGGTGCGACGGGCAAACTTTCCCAAGGCGTCGGCGCGGCCGGCGCCGGTTTTCATGTCGCGCACCACCCGTTCGATCTCATGGCGCAAGATGCATTCCGGACCGCGTTCGCAGAAATTGACGATGGCGGTGTTCAGGGTCAAGCCACATTCGCAGCACAGGGTCACGATATCGACGAAAGACGGAAAATAGCGCGAGATCTCAATGTTGCGTTTCTTCTTCTGGTCGCGGATCCACATCAGCGGATAAAACCAGCCTATCAGTCCCAGCACCAGCATGATGATGAGCACCGTATAGTCGATGCCAAACGCCGCCAGGCCCACCAGCACGGCGCAAAATAGCGCTACTGCCAGCGAGAAGAACTGCAAGGCGTAAGTCTCGGCGGGCGTCATGAAATATTCCAGGCCGGCCGAGTTAAGCATCTGCTTGCGTTTCAGCAGCCGCGCCTCCGACACTGTCGCGCCAAAATAGAAGTCGAAGAACATCACGCCATTCCAGATTCTTTTCAGCAGCCGCGGCAGCGGATCCATGTTCGGCCGGAACTTGGTGACCTTGACATTGGCCACCAGCCGGAACAGGTAAAACATGAAAACGCTGAGGCTGCCGAAGGCCAGTATGATTGCGCCGTAAAGATAGATTGAACTGTTCATGGCATGTATCCGATTACAAAATGTCCGCAGCCGTCAGACATCGATGGCCAGGATTTTCTGGATCACCTTGTGGCCGACATAGGCCATGGTGAGACAGATGAAGAGTACGATCTTGCCGTAAAACGTGGTCAGCAGCAGCCCCATTTCGGCCGGTTGGATGAAGAACAGCGCAATCCCGACCAGCGCCGGCAGGCAGATCATGACCCAGCCCTGCATCTTGCCCTGCGCCGTCAGCGACCTGATCTTGCCCTCGATTGTCAGTTTTTGCTGGATCGTGTTAGACAGGCTCATCAGCGTTTCCGACAGGTTGCCGCCCACCGATTTCGAGATCCGGAAGGTCATCACCAGCAGCTGGAAATCGACCAGGTCGATGCGCTTGCCGACTTCTTCGATCGCGGTTTCGAAATCGACGCCGACTTTCTGTAGCCGGATCACGTGCGCAAATTCGCTGGCCAAAGGTGAATTGCTCTCCTTGGAATACGATTGCAAGGCAATGCTCAGGGACACCCCCGCCGTCAGGCTGGAGGCGATCACGGTGAGCGCCGTCGGCAATTCGTATTCGATGCTGTTGAGGCGGCGCTTGCGCTTGTAATTGCTGACCCACAGCGGCGCCTTGAAGATGAAATAACCGATCAGCAACACCAGGAAGATGTTGCGCAAGACGAAATAAATCACCACCACCAGCATCAGCGCCGCCGCTATCTGGGCGAACAGCACCATGTAGACACGGCCGTCGCGCAGCCCGGTCCATTCCTTGATGTGGCCGATATAGCGCACGTGCATGTCGAACAGCAGCTTGAGGAAATACCCCTTGGAATTCAGCAGCGACCAGGCGATGAACAGCACCAGCGCAAACAAGATCCCCGAAAACAGCAGTATCTGATTATTCATTTTCCAATCGCTCCATGAAGACAGGCTTCATGCCTGAATAACGGAATTCGCCAAAGGTCTTGCCATTCTGGTCCAGGCCTTCACGATGAAACTTGAAGATGTCCTGCAGCTGGATGGTTTCCGATTCGATGCCGACCACTTCAGTGATCGCCGTCACCTTGCGCGCGCCGCAGGAATAGCGGGTGAGCTGGATGATCAGGTGCACCGCCGAGGAAATCTGTTCGCGGATCGCCCGCACCGGCAGGTTCATGCCGGCCATCAGCACCAGCACTTCCATACGCGCCAGCGCGTCGCGCGGCGAGTTGGCGTGCAAGGTGGTCATCGAGCCGTCATGGCCGGTATTCATGGCCTGCAGCATGTCCAGCGCTTCGCCGCCGCGGCACTCACCGACAATGATACGGTCGGGCCGCATCCGCAGCGAATTGCGCACCAGGTCACGGATCGCCACATGGCCCTTGCCTTCGACGTTGGGCGGCCGGCTTTCCAGCGACACCAGGTTCGGCTGCGACAGCTGCAGCTCGGCCGCATCCTCGATGGTGACGATGCGCTCGTCGTTCGGCACGAAGGCAGACATCATGTTGAGGAAGGTGGTTTTACCGGAACCGGTGCCGCCTGACACCACGATGTTCAAGCGCTGTTCGACCGCGCTGCGCAGGATATTCAGCATGTCCTCCGTCATCGAGCCATACTTGATCAAGTCTTCGGCCACCATCTTGCGGCGCGAGAATTTCCGGATAGTCAGGGTCGGTCCGCGCAGCGACAGCGGTGAAATGATGGCATTCACGCGCGAACCGTCGCGCAAACGCGCATCGACCATCGGCGAGCTTTCATCGATACGGCGTCCTAGCGGCGTGACAATCCGCTCGATCGCTCCCAGCACCGCAAGGTCGCTGGTGAAAGTGGCGCTGGAGAGTTCCAGCCGGCCGCCGCGCTCGACCCAGATTTCGTCGTGGCGGTTGACCATGATTTCGGTCACGCTGTCGTCGGCGATCATCGGCTCCAGCGGCCCCAGGCCGACCGCTTCGTCCAGCACTTCCTTGGTCAGCAGCTCGGTGTCGATATTGTCCGGCAAGCTGAAGGTGGTGTTCAGCAACTCCTTGATCAGGCTCTTGACGTTGGCTTTGAGATCGTGCTCGGACATCTTGTTGGCGTCGATGCGGCGCAGATCGATTTCATGCAGCACCGCCTCGTGCAAGGTTTTGCGCCAGCGCGAAAATTCAAGATCGATCACGCGCGCCGGGATATTTGCGACTTGCTTGCCGCCGGCGCCCGGCCTTGATCCCTGTGGCATGGCTGCCGGCGCCGCCGCAACGGCTATCGGGACCGGGCGAGACGGCGCCGGTGGTGGCGGCGCCTGGACCGGCGTGGCGAACTGCTGGCGCGGCGCGGCGGGCGGAAGCGGCTGGCTAGCCTGTTTCAGCGGCCGTTCCGCCACCAGCACTTCTTCAAAATCATGTTCGATAGAGCTGATCGCATGGTTGACGGCCCGGTTCTGCCGCTCGCGGCCGACGCTGGCCTCGTGCCCCTGCTGGTTGGTATGCAAGGTCAGGCTGTAGTTGCCGATCTTGATCACGGTGTTGCTGCTCAGCGGCCCGAGGCGGTTGACGCGCTCGCCGTCGACCCAAGTGCCGAAGATGCTGCCGCTGTCTTCAATGAAAACGCTGCCCTCGTTCAATAGAAAAGTCGCATGCAGCTTGCTGACGTTCCAGCCCTTGAGACGCAGGTCGCAGCCCTCTCCCTTGCCGAGAACGAAGCGTTCCTTGTCGACGTAGACTTCATCTAGTATGTCATAATCGTCCGCGACCACCATCAACACAAATCCACTTTGGCTCTCTGCCATGAAAATTATTCCCGCATATAAAAATAATCAGATCATCATCGCCAATGTCACCATCGGCGACTCGTTTTTCAGCCGCGCCCGCGGCCTGATGTTCACCAGGACGCTGGCGCCCGACAGCGGCTACCTGCTCAAGGACTGCAACTCGGTCCATACTTTTTTCATGCACTTCACCATCGGTGTGGTGTATCTGTCGCCAGACTTCGTCATCACCAAGATAGTTCCGGTCATGGCGCGCAGAAGTCTTTCTTCCGACCGTTCCGCGCGCCACACGCTGGAACTGCATCCCGCCACCCTGGCAGCCCTGTCCCTGAGTGTCGGCGACCAGCTGCGTTTCTAGTCTGCACCTCTAGCCGGCCGCCGTCGCGTCAATGATTGCCGTATTCAGGCGGCAATGCCGGCTCAGGCCGCAGCGGCGCTGCCTGGAACGGCGACTTCACCGGTATTTCTTTCTGCAGATTGCGCAGGGTCGGCAGCTCTGCCTCCTCCGGCATGCCCACCGCTTTACGCGCCTGGTTGATGCGGTTGCTGATATTGCGTAAAGCATTCGAGCTTTCCCCCGACTCCCCTTCCTGCGTGTGCGGAATCGCCACCAGGTAGACCTCGGTCTGGTTGCGGGTGGTGCCGGTGCTCTTGAACAGGTTGCCCAGCAGCGGCACATCGCCCAGTCCCGGCACTTTCTGGATATCGGTGCTGCCGTCCTGGCTGTACAAGCCGGACAAGATGATGGCGTCGCCGGTCTTGACCGAGAAATCGGTCTCGGTGCGGCGCGTGGTGAATCCCGGAATGCCGCCGACGCTGACGGTCGGATCGATCTTGCTGACCTCGGCCTTGAGGATGCCGGTGATGTTGCTGAAAGCATCCAGCTTGGGCGCGATTTCGATCAGGATGCCGTAAGGCTTGAAGGTGACGTTGGTGCCATTCTGGCTGACCGTCGGAATCGGCACTTCGCCGCCGGCGACGAAGCGAGCCTGGCCGCCGTTGCGGGTGGCGATGCTTGGTGACGCCAGCACAAAGGCGTCGCCGCTGTCGACCGCCAGCTGGATGACCGAGGGAATCGCAATCGAAGCATTGACGCTGGCGCTGACGCCGCGCAGTTTCTGGTCAGGCAGGTCGAACTTGCCGCCGGTGCCGGTGTCTTGCGGCAAAGGCCGCAGGTTGACGGCGCCGCGCGATGCTTCGCCGAAGATGCCGATGTTGAAACCGTTGAAACTCTTGGCCCAGTTGACGCCCAGGTTCTCCAGGTAGCCTTTCTTGAATTCGACAAAATACAGGTCGAACACCAGCATCTGCGAGTCCTGCTTGTAGGCGGGCACGGTGTCGATATCGAGCTTGGTGCTGTTGACCAGGTTGGCGTACTGATCGGTCAGGGCCGTGATTTTGGACAGGTCTTCGCGCGAATGGATATTGCCCTCCACGTACAGGCGGTCGCCGCGGCGCACCACATCGACACCCGTCAGGTCGGCCAGGGCTGCCTTGACATCGCGCTGCTGCTTGATGACGTTGAGCGCGGTCACCCGCAAGCGGATTTCACGCGAGAAGTTCGGCTTGTTCCAGAGCAGAATATTGGTCAGGCCTACTTCCTGGGCAATGATCAGCAGTTTGGTCTTTTCGATCACTGCGGTGGACGCGATCTTGCCGTTGCCGATAGCGATGCGGTTCACCGCGCCGACTTCGATCACGCGCGCCTCGCCGGCGTACATGAGCAGTTCGTCGTCGACTGCTTGCTGCGCCTTTGCTCCATGGCCGCTCGAAGGCTTCAAGGCAGCAAGGTCGCCGGCATTGCGGACAGGGATGCCCTCCGGCCCGTTCATCTGGTTTCTCTGTTCAATCGCATTGCCGTCCAGGTATTCGACGCCGCCGTCGCGGCTGGCGCGGGCCTCGTTTTGGACCTGTTTTTGGCTGGCTTTTTGTGCCTTGTTCTGGTTTTGCAAAGTCTCCGGCAAA
This sequence comes from Collimonas pratensis, assembly GCF_001584185.1. Taxonomy (GTDB): domain Bacteria; phylum Pseudomonadota; class Gammaproteobacteria; order Burkholderiales; family Burkholderiaceae_D; genus Collimonas; species Collimonas pratensis. Next base: position 2,841,835 of record NZ_CP013234.1, read on the forward strand.
GGTGCGGCGGCAAAGGCGCGGCTGCCAATCAGGGCGGACAACAGCAGGCAGGAGCGGAAATTTCTTGGATTAGTCATGTTATTGCGTGGCTTTTTGTTGGATATCATTGTGGATTGCCGGCTGCGCTGCCCAGAAGGCGCTTGAAGGCTTCAAGTTTGCTGGCCTGGTCGCTGCCGCCGTCGGCATATTCGCCGGTCTTGAAGCGGCCGCCGATGATGTAGTCGACCTGCGACCCCGGCATCTGCAGGCGGCGCTTGGCGTCCGGATCGATGACATCGGACAGGAACAGTCTTTTCTCGGCGTCGCCCTGGTCGTCAGGACTGCGCAGCACGGCGACGATGCGGGCGCCGGTCTGCACCAGGATGACTTTCTGGGCATCCGCCGCCGGCACCGAAATCGTCACCGTGCTGTAAGTGGCGCGCCCGGCCTGGCCCTGGCGCTCGCCTAACCCTGCTTCGCGTGCGCGGTCGGCCGCCAACACTTCGCGCACCGTGGTCTGACCGGTGGCGCGCACTTCGATATTCTTCAGCAACGGCGCCAGCACGGTATCTTCCGGCTGCGGTCCGGCACTGGGCGGCCCTTCCTGAGGCCGTTTCATCATGTAGAACAGGTCGATATGATCACCGGCGCGCAGCAGGCCGGAAAAAGAATTGATCTCGTCCACCGGAATGGTGATCGCCCGACTGCCGGCATCGATCGATTTGGAAAACGGCACCGACTCGTACATCAGGAAATACGATTCCAGCAAGGGTGTGCCCTTGCGCACCGGGCGGATGATCTTCTTGCCGATATAGGCATCGATCTGTTCCGGCGAGATGACGTCGAAGTTCATGTATTCCTTGGGCACCGTGCGCGAAGCCAGCTGTTCCATGGTCAGCACGTCGCCGGGATTGAGGTCGATCCGCGGCACCGTCACTACGGTGCGCACCTTGCTGGCTTCGTCGCTCAGGCTTTTTTCGATTTCACTAGAACGGGTTTTCAGGTAGTTGTTGGCGAGGAAGACGGCGAATGCGGCGATCAGGACGATGATGAGCAGCGGCAGCGCTTTCTTGATTTTTTGAAAATTGATGAAACGTTTTATGTTCATGATGTGAGAGTAAAAGTGATCGTCGTTGCGAACTGCTGAGAGTCGCTGCGTGTCTTGGAAAATCGGAAGGCGTTGCGGCTCTAATGGCTTGCTTTGTCATAGTCCTCGCCCCACCAGTGCTCCGGCACATCGTTCTTTTCGCCGGCGGCCCAGGCGCCCATGTCCATCGCACCCAGGCAGAAGCCTATCTGCGGCTCGGCCGGATCGAATTTGCCCTCCAGCCGGCTCAGGATGCTGTTCCAGATCAGCCTGACCACGTCGAAGGCCTGGTAGCCGCCGCTGCCGCCGATAGGCGGCGATTTTGTTCCCAAGGGATAAAAGGGATGCCAGTGCAAGGCGTTTTGCGCCCGGTAGCTGGCCGATGAGCTGAACGGATAGCGGCCGCGCTCCAGCGCCTTGGCCTGGAACGACGCCGCGATGCCGGAACTCTCGCTGCTATTGCCGAACAAGCGGGTGATGCCGATGATGATGCTGTTGGCGATCGGCACCTTGAGCGGATAGCTCCACCAGATTTCGATCGACAGCACGGTGTTTTCCTGGATGTTCTTGTTGGTGATGTCGCCTTTCAGCTTGCTGTCGGAAAGATCTTCGCCGCCGCCCGGGGCATCCGTGCCGAGCGGCGTGCGGAAGCGCATGTAGTCGGCCGGCAGCTTGAGGATGCCGTAATCGAGCCCCTGCAATTCGATCACGCCTGATTCGAGGAAAGCTGCCTGGGTCGGGTTGTGGTACAGGATGCAGGAATTGAACATGGCATCCTTGTAGGCTTCAACCTGGGCTTCGACCACCGCCAGCTTGCCGGTGTCGCTACCCATGTACATCGGCGTGATGCCGTTGATGTAGCCTTGCAGCACCGAGCTGTCGCCATAGCGCATCAGGCCTTTGACGAAGGCCCACACGGCCGGCCCGATTTTCTGCTTGGCCTTGCCCAGGTAACCGGAGATCGGACCGGCGCGGTTTTCTGCTTCGCCGGGATCACCGCCGGAGGAGCCGGCGGCATTGTTGACCGGCACGCCGTTGCTGGCGGCTTCGGCCTGGCCGGAGCCGGCCAGTTCACTGCCCGGCGTGGTGACGGTCGAGGTCACATCGCGCCCGGAAGAATCCTTGCTGTGGACGATCTTGCCAACCGCCGCATAACCGAGATTACCCAGCTGCGCCGTCAGCGGATCCGTGACGAAGCGCGGCACCACCCGGCCATTGCTCATCGCGCCGATGCGTACCGCTTCCTGCACCGCATAGTTGTGCGCCAGCTTGGCACGGTACATCAAGACCATTTGCAGGCACAGCAAGGCAAAGATCAGCACGATGGGAATCGCCACAATGAATTCGGCCATGCTGGCGCCACGCCCCAGTTTCAGATTTCTTCCGACTTTGATCAACATATATCGTGTTCTCGGCTTGTTTGCTAAATTGGCGTGGCGCTGACACCTAAGCCGTTGATGTAACTGAAATTCAAATGACGTATCGCATCCAGCAGCAAGCTGAGCAAAGACACGCCGTCCACCTGCACGAACAGCGCCAGCGCCACGCACACCAGCAGGATCGAATATTCGACCGTGGCCTGCCCTTGCGCTGCGCTCCTGGCGAGAACCGCTTCCATTGGCCTTCCTTGCTGCATCAGACGCGGCTTCATCGCGTAATCCAATTGACCACGACAAAAGTCTGGCCGGCATTCCTGGTAAAGGTGTAGGTCGCCTCCTGCTGTTTGGGCGAGACATAGCGCATCACCGTGCCGCTGTTGTCTTCGGTAGTTTTCTTGAAGCTCAGCTTCCATGCCTCGGCGGCGCGGTCTTCCTGGTAAAAGGCAATGTTCTGTTCCATGTCAAAATTGTTGGTCATAGTGGTCAGGATCGATTCGCCCGCCATGTCTACCGTCCGTACTTCGTTCAAGATCACCGTACCCGAAGGCTTGCGCAGATGCTTGGCCAGCACCGGCGCCTTGGTGGCGATGTCCTGCTCCATGCGCGCCGGCAGGTCCGACATGCTGAGGTAGCCCTGCGTCTGCTTGCGGTTGTTGCTGCTCAGATTGGCCTGCTTCAGCCAGCCGTCCTTGACCGCCACGATCTGCACCTCGTGGCCGGCGGCCTTGGTGGTGACTTTCCATCTGGCCTTGGCCCACGACCCCGCCAATATCACTGCCGCTTCGCGCAGCGGCTGCGGCCCTTCGATTTCGTAGATCAGCATCGGCAAGCCGTTTACCTCGATTTCATCGGCCAGGCGGGTCTGTTGCCAGTTGTCCGGTACGCCGTCCAGCATCAAGCCTTCCACCGCTTTCCATTTGTCCGCTGCATATGCGCCAGTGCTCAGGAACAGGCACCAGCAAGCCGCCATCAACACTTTCAAATAAATTCCCTTCCCTTGTCTGCTACGGCGCCGGAGAAAAGCGCCAGGCCGGGTTGTCGAACATGGAGATCGTGCGCGCGCGCATGATGCCGGCCGGGCACAACTCGTCCTGGGTGTATTGGGTCAGCCGGATCTCGCGCCCGGGATTGGCGGTGCACTTCACTGCCATATAGTCCGCTTCGCCCATGCCGCCCGCCAGGTTCAAACTCTCCTTGTAGTCGTCGGTTGACTTGTATGCCTTGATCAGGCCGCCAGGATTTTTCAGGCTATCGAAATCCAGTCCCATGCCTTGCGAGACCAGGGTCGACACCTGAGCCGGATTGATGCCAGCCAGGTCAACCCGGTAATTGCCGCCAAAGCCCGAAGCCCCGCCGATCAATCCTGGCAGGTTGAAATAATTACTATTGAGTATCTTGCCAACCGGATTGCCGGAAGAGCCGGAGCTGGCGGCGCCGTCATAGAACGGATTGAGCTGTTCGGTAATCCGATGGTTTGCCACAGGCACCGGCGCCGACCAGGAGTTGGTGACCATGGTCAGGCTGCCCAGGCTGCGCGCACTGGGGCCGCCAGCAGGCAGGCCAGTCTCGCCTTTGGCGATGCCGAAGGTTTGTTCCATATAGGTCTTGATGAAATCGCTCAGGCCGATCGAGCCATTGACCTGGACCCGCTCGTAGGGCTCGCGGTCCAGCGTTAGATTGGTTAAGGTATTGCCGGTCGGATCGAATCCCATCGACCAGCCCGGCGATTTGCTGGAGCTGGTGGAAACATTCAGGGCGCCATTACTTATGGAGCCGAATGTAGCGCTCTCGAATTTATCGGTAAAAAACCGCGCCGCGGTGCTCATCCAGTCAGCATGGTCCTGCAGCAGCGCGGTGCTGCCTTCGGCCTGGCTCTGGCGCGCGCCGCGTGGCGTCAGGTAGACGCCGCGGAACACCTTGGGAGCCAGGTCGGCATCGCCGCTGTACAGCGATTTGTAGTCGGCATCGCCGGTCGCCTTGTAGGCAGTGCGTTCCCATACTGCAAAGCGCGCCGCCTCGGTATTAAGCTGCTTCAGCTCGCCGAAACGCCAGACCCACTGCAAGCCGAACAGGAACAGCATGAGCACGCTGCACGCCAGCACCGACTCGAACAGGGCCTGGCCCCGTTGCCTTGCTCCGGACTTGCGCAGGCTGGAAACTCTAGGTGGATTAGGCATGGAGTCCCGGTTCAGTTAATGGTGAAGAACAATAATTTTTCCGGATAATTCAAGCCTTCCAGCCGTGCGTTCCAGTAAGGCAGCATCAGGTTGGCGTGCGTCACCACTTGCATGCGGCCGGTCCAGCGTTCCACCGGCGCCCGGTAATACACCCGTGCCTTGCCCATTGCCTGCAGGTAGTCTTGCTTGATTTCGGTGTCGTAATCCTTGATCGGCTCGCGCCCCAGATTGAACTGGCCTTCCGGTTTCAACGGCGACTTCATGGCGCCTACCGTTTCCTGCAATCCCACGATGAAGGATGGACCCAGATCCTTCAAAGCGTTGTCCTGTATTTCCCTGGAAGCGACAAACATATTGCTGGCCGCGCGGTCGCCTATCTGGTAGTTGCCGATATTGGCGTCGCGCATTTCCCAGAAACCAAGCCGTTCCGCCGGCAAGCCCATGTCCGCTGCGATCGTTCCCCTTAAGCCAGGCCTTTGGAACAGGGTCTCCGTTCCGCGCGAGGTGCGCATGTTGATTACATCCACCAGATCGCCCAGGCCCAGCAAATCGAGGAATATTTTAAGAACAGCGCTGGCGCTGTCCAGGGGATCGTCAAAAACTTGCGTGAAGCCGGTAAACCCCTTGCCCAGCATGCTCGCTATCGAACCTCCGACATTGGCGCCAAGCCCGCTCAGGCTCTGGACATTGGCTGCCTGTTGCGCCAAGGCAGAAGCCAGTTCCACCTCGGGATTGCCGCTGCCGGGGCTCGGTGGATTCAGCGCCGAACCTGACGCCGGGGTACCGGCTGGAGCACCACCCAAAACCGTCGAGGTGCTATTGTTCGGCAAATTTATCGCCGCCGACGAAGAATTGCTGGAACCGATGCTGCCGCCGGCCGCTTCCAGCGTAGGCAGCATGGAAGACATGATCATGTTGTTGAGTTCGTCGGTTGCCGAGGCGATCTTCGCTTGCCCGCCCATGGCGTGATAAGCAGAGGTTTCAGCCATATTCATGATCCCGCGGTCGTAGTATTTTTTGGCCGAGCCGGCCGCCAGCGAGGCGCAAGCGCCACTTTTCCCGCCAAGGCGCGGAGCGTAGATCTCGCCGCTGGGGAGAGTGAAATACATGCAGTCGTCGAGGCCGGTGGCTTCGCCCCAGTATGCCCGTTTGGCGGCGTCGTCGGCTTTCACCGCATCGACGAATTTATCCAGGTCTTCCGGGATTTCCTGGTTCTTGTTCAATCCCTGCATCCCGACCTTCGACAAGGTGGTCGCGCCGGCAATCGGAATGTGGATATCGAACAGGTGCGGATTGATTTCCATGATATCGATATTGCTCCAGGCATAAGTACCGTCCTGCATCTGCATCATGCGGGTGCCACCGGTGCGCTCATACAGGCACATGATAGGACTGGTGATAGTGCCTACGGTATTCATGAAGGCTTCGATGACTGGTCCGATGACGTCGACCGCCACATTGCCCTTCAGCGCCGGCACGATCTGTTCCAGGCCATTGGTTCCGAGGCCGCTCAACATGCCATTGATGGCAGACAGGTTGCAGCCGTCAATCGCCCACAGGCCGACCGCATTGGGAAACAAGCGCCTGCCGCCGCTGCCGCTGGCGAAGTTGAACATTTCCTTCATCATCAAATGATGCACCAGGTTGAATTCAATCTTGTCCGGATTATCCTTTTCTCCAGCCTCTTTCATCTTGGTCAAGCCGAGGAATTTGCGTGGCGGCTGGTGCAGCTTGATCATGCTGCCGAAGTCGACCATGCTCTTGCCGATCTGATAAACAATGGTTTGCGGGATATATTCGGCTTGCGGCGCATTGGCAGTCAGCAAGTCGTGTTGCATGCTAGTCATGGCTGAGACCGTGGTCACCAGATGAACTTGCTGGGAAGCGAAAATTGCATAGTTGGCCAAGGAGACCGTGGCGGTGCCGGCATTCGCCAGCACCTGGCTGCCGACGCGTACGCCGCTGAGGATCTTTTCCCAGAACTCGCCAAACTTGGACAACGCGTTGGAGATGCCTGACAGGCTGCTGCCGATATAAGGGATGAATTTGGTCAACGCGGCGATGCCTTTCATCACCTTGCTGTTGTTTTGCCAGTATTGGTCCGACATGCCTACCGTCGACCACATGGCGGTTAGTTGTCCCACCGACTGGTAATTGGAAATCATGGCGCGGTTGGTATACGCAGTGTAGTTCAGCCCTTCGGCAGCAATGTTGGCGGTGCTGAAGGCAATGGCGTCGGCGGCATTTACCAGCTGCCGTTTCTCGCTGGTCACCTGCGCCATGTTGTAGACGGCAAACAGACCGACGCACAAGACAGCAAAAAAGAAGATGGCGATAGGCAGCACGGCGCCGCGTTGGCGCACTCTGTTGCTGGCCGTAAGACCGGCTTTTCTCTTTTTGCTTGACGATGCCCGTTTCACTCTGCGCTCCGTATTAGAACAAGCATTGATGATCTGTCGGCGGCCTCTGGCCTAACCCGTTTCTTGTATTGCTGACGAAAGCATTTTTAACTGCAGCCAAAACACAAGGCCGCAACCAGCCCCGCCATACACAGCGTGTCGAATGAAATTCAATGATTAGCTCCAGTCCGCAATGTTGCGGACTGGAGCAACAGCGGATCAGCGGTTGTCGCTGCCGTAATCTTTCATGGTGCGTTGGGTAGCTGCTTTGGTAGTCGCCAGATCTGCCGAAGTTTTAGCGTTAGCGATCTCTGCCTTGCTATCGTTACCGGACATTTCTTGCGCCATGCCGGCTACCTGGTGGCGGATGGTGCTGCCGAATGCCGCGAACACGCCGATGCTGACGACAGCGATCAGCGCCACGATGATGATGTACTCGGACATACCTTGACCACGTTGACGCGATGCGGTTTTGCTGTGGCCAGACGACAAGTTTGAAAGTGTTGCCATTTGAGTCTCCTGAGGCTGGTGGTTGTGGGACAATTCCCGGTTGCTAAAACTGAACTTGCTCTCTGGCCTATCAGCTGCAGTGTTTTTCGGTCGTTGGCAAAACACCGGCGCAGCGAGGCCCGCACCGTGGTTAATGACGGCGGCGTACCTGTATCATTCAGGATGATTTTTCTTGTTTTATTTGACTGACGTCACGGCGCGATGGCCGAATAATGCAATCCGCTCGGAGAGCCGGCGCCGGCGTTCTGTCAGCACGTCGATCAGGCCATCCAGCTCGTGAAGTTTTTCTATATGCGGCGCCAGATCGGCGGCGCCCTTTCTTGGATCGGAATTTTCGCTTCCGGATGATTGTAAAAAAGCGCCTATCTGCCGCGTACTGAAACCACATTCAATCAGGTCCTTGATCTGCCTGACGATATCCACCGTTTGCAGCGGATAATCACGGTAACCGTTAGCCAGACGCTGCGACAGAATCAATCCTTGCGATTCGTAGTAGCGCAGGATACGCGCGCTCACTTTTGCTCGATTTGCTATTTCTCCTATTCGCATTTCGCCTTTGCCTTGTTAACAAATAAGCGATCCGGGGCGCAACGCAAACAGGGTAAAGAGATGACAGATATCTTTGTGCCAGCTTTTCATAACGTATTGCGATCCGTCCGAATTGCTTGATCCGATTAATAAAACGTTCTACTAACTGCGGTCTTACACGGGTGAAGTTACATAACGGGGGTACTTGGAAAACAGCTAACGGCGCGCCGCATCGGGGGCCTGTTGCCTGTTCTAACGCAAGACCCATGCCATTGACTGCAATTGTCAACCGACGTTAACGATTGTTACTTGTTGGGCTGGAGTAACTATAGAACATTGACACTAATGAGAACGTCAAGCGGAAAATCAGCGCAATCGATACCGGGGGTGCAGCAATCTCGTGTTTAGTTAATAGACTGATCTGTTTAGTTTGTGCAAGTTCTCTTTAGTGCACGAGATAGCGCTAATCGGCGTTGTATAAAAGACGAACGGCAGCCTGCAATGATTTGCGGTCTGTTGTTTTTTACGCGGGGATTTTATTCAGCGGGAGCGCTTTGTTAGCCATACGCAAAGATTGTCTCGGCCTTGTGTACGGGGTCGTGCAGCAGTAAGCTGACATTATCTGGCATATTCCGCGCTATACCAACCTGTCTGTACAAAACACGTCAGTACAGTCTTCCAGGTGCAATGCGCTTGGCATACATGCAACGAATGCTTTCAGTGATCTTTGAGGCCTGCCGGCTGGGCGGCGATAAGAATCGCGACAGGCGTTTGTCAGCGGCCTGCCGGCAAACAGCTTCTGTTGTCGTTTATTTCACTCAGAATCCGGAACGGATCGAAGACGGCATTCGGCGAGAAGCGCAATTTACGTCCAGCGGCAGATTGCGCTCCACATACGCCACCAGCTTCTGCACGCTCGCTGCGATACTTTCATGACCGGTATCGATGGCAAGCTGCGGATGCTCCGGTATTTCATATGGCGCGCTGATGCCGGTAAACTCGCGCAATTCGCCCGAACGTGCTTTTTTATACAGGCCCTTGGGGTCACGCGCTTCACAGGTCGCCAGGTCGGCGGCGACATGGATTTCGTGAAACGCCTCGCCGCAGGATTGCCGGGCCCGTGCGCGGTCGGCGCGGTAAGGAGAAATGAAGGCCGTGATGCAGATCAGGCCGGCGTCGGCAAACAATGCCGCGACCTCGCCTACGCGCCGGATATTTTCGCTTCTGTCCGCCGGACTGAAGCCAAGATTGGCATTCAGGCCCTTGCGTACATTGTCGCCATCCAGCACGTAGCAGGAATATCCCAGCGTCGTCAGCGCATGTTCCAGCGCCATGGCGAGCGAGGATTTGCCGGACGCAGACAAACCGGTCAGCCACATGACGGCACCACGGTGGCCGTAATGCGCCGCCCGCTGCGATGGATTCAAGGCATGGGGTACCGCTGTCAAATTTTTTTCCATTCAACACTCCACAGAATACGACGCCCTGCGACGGCCACGCAGCAGCATACATGATGCATCAAAACGCCGCAGCCGGAGCGATTCAACTCCGTGATTCAAGCATTAGCCACGCCACACAGGCACAGGATGCGGTAATATTTGCCGAACAGTTTACCGACGCCGGGCGCTGCGAAAAAAGCCTCGGACAGCAACTCAATTTGATAGCAAAGGCCATTTCTGATGACTCCAGCATTCGTCGGCGTAACGGGTTTACCAAGAGCGGGTTCCACGCTGCTGTGCCAGCTGCTGGCCCAGCATCCCGAGATTCATTGCGAAGGCCACAGCTCTCCCCTGTGCAACACCCTGCTGGGGATCCGCCGCATGATCAGCGAAGATACTTTTTTCCTGTCGCAGCTCGATACCCAGTTCGAGCAAAGCTATGCCCACCTGACGTCGGCGATGCAGGGATTCTTGCGCGGCTGGCATCATGACTGCAGCAAGAAGGCGGTGGTGGACAAGAACCGCGCATGGCTGCATGCGATAGAGCTGCTGCTGCATATCGAGCCGAACGCCAAGCTGATCGTGTGCCTGCGCGAACTCGGACAAATCTACGGTTCTATCGAAGCACAGCACCAGCGTACCATCCTGGTCGATTTCATCGATCACCTGGCCGATTTCGACCGCTTCGGGCGGGCCGACATGCTGTTCGCCAAAGACAAGGCCATCGGCGCTCCGCTGATTTCCCTGCATGCGGTTGCCGACCTCCCTAAGCATGTGCAGGAACGCCTGTATTTCATCCGTTTTGAAGATTTGATGGAGCGCCCCTCGGCCTGCATGACGCATCTGTATTCCTGGCTGGGACTGTCGCCGTTCGAGATCGATCCTGACCATCTGGCGATCGGGTTGCAGGAAAGCGATAGCCACTATCACATGAAATACAGTCACAAACAGGCCAACCAGATCACCAAGCCGAAGCGGCACGAGATTCCGCCGCGCATACAGGCACAGATCGAAACCGCCTGCTCCTGGTTCTACCAGCTTTACTATCCGCAGAAGATGTAAGGCCCGCGATCAAGGTTCTCTAGAACGCCTTGCCGATTTCGGCCCAGGCGCGCACCGACTTGTTGTCGCCTATCAGTTGCGGGGTCGAGCCGAACGGCGCCGCAATATAGAGCTTGGCATGCCACTGGTCCGGTCCGCTCCAGTTCATGCCGACCCCGGCCCCACTCAGCGTTGCGCCATTGTCGCCCGGCAGCCAAGGATTCTTGTTGACCGTCACGTGTTCGCTGTCGACGAAGGCCAGCACTTGCCAGCGTCCGCTGGCGAACTGGCCGAGCTCGTGCCGCAGTTCGATCGAGCCGAACACCCCGGTGTCGCCCGACAACGCGCCGATGTCATAGGCGCGCACTGTGTAGGGACCGCCGGCGACCATCTTTTCCGCGGGATCCAGGTTACCGTTCGTCCATTGGCCAGCCAGTGCGAAATACAGGGAATCGTTCTGGCTCAGGTTCTGTAGCTGCGCCAGATTGCCGTTCCATTTCGTGTAGCTGCCCTGTGTTTTGGCGGTGACGGAATCAGACAGCTGCGCCGCCCGGTCATCGAAGCCGACACGTCCCGCGGTAATGCCGATATTCCAGGTGCCGATGCCGCCGGCCAGCACGCCGTTGCGCCAGTCGCCGTTCAGGCTAGCGCTCCAGTTATCCAGATGGCGGTCCGTCTTGATGTTGCTGACGCCGATACGGTCGTTCAGCTGCTTGTGGTCGTACTGGATCTGGCCGTACAGATTGGCGTCGCGCGTGCGCATGAAGGGATGTTTGACCCAGATGCTCGCCACTTGCGCGGTGCCGCGCGCATCCAGAGCGCCCAGGCTATCGCCGAGGATGTAATGCAGCGCCGAATAGGAGCCGCCCATGCGTGTGCCCATGCCATTGAGCAGGGTTTCATAGGCGATACTGCCGTAATTCATGTCTCTGCCGCTGGTCAGCGCGCCGATGCTGAGGACATCGCCATGGTGCAGCGGATTGAAGACATTCACAGCGGCGCCGAGGCGAGCCCGGCCGGTATAGCGGTTGCCGAAATTGTCCAGCGTCACGTTGCCGGCAACCTGCGCCGCCGGGTCAGCTTGCACCTGCAGGTCGGAAGTGCCGACCGCGTCCCCCGGTTTCAGCAGCGCGCTGACAGTGACGCCCGGAATATCCGAGGCCAGCAGCAGCGTGCGGTCAAGCCCGGCCTGGGTGACCGCTTGTCCGGCCTGCAATGGCGACAAGGTTTGCAGCAGCAGGCCATCGCTCACGCGGCTGCGGTTATCCAGCTTGACCTGGCCGTAACGAGCCTCGATCACCATCACCTTGACTACGCCGCCTTGCACGGTCTGGGCCGGGATGATGGCGCGCGCCAGCGGATAGCCGTGGCTATGGTAGTAGTCGGTGATGCGCGCAACCACTGCGACGAGCTGGGCCAAAGTGAGATTCTTGCCCTCGGCGTCGGCCACCAGCGCATGCAGGGTGGCCGTATCGAACGCGGTATTGCCGGACAGCTGTATGCTGGTGACGCTGAAAGCCGCCCCCGCCGGCTGCTGGGCGACGCCCCCCTGCTCGATGGTCAAGCCGGTTCCGGTTGACGAGGGCGGCGCCGGCTTGAGCGGCTGGATCTGCTGCAGTATGGAACCGGCGCCGGGCGGGGTCACCGGCTCAGCCGCCAACGCGCAGAAATAGGGATAGCTGAGCAGCATGGCTGCGATGATCGGCTTCATGGGATATTGGAATCTACCGTTATTGTTCATTGAGGCTCGCCTATTCATCCGTGCTCACAATATTGTCCGGGAGCCTGACTCCGCTGCCCGTGATCTTCACTTCCACTCCGTTCATGCCGTCGCCCTTGAAGCTGGATGGATTGTTCGACGGCTGGACATTGAACTGAACCAAGTCGAGCGCTGCCAGGTTGATGCCCGCGTGCGGGGTAGCAAATACCGAGTCCAGCGCGGTGATCACGTTCTGCACCGAGACCGGGGCCGCCCCCGGCTTCAAAGTCAGCGCGGTGGCGTTGCCTGCCGCTTGCACGAACACATAGTTCATCGCGCTCAAGCCGCCGCCGTCAATCGCATACAGTCCCGGCAGGCTGGTCGGCTGGGCGTTGGTGGTCCAGCTCAGGCTGCCGCTCGTAGCACTGCCCAAGGTGTCGCCTCCCACCAGGCCGCTCAGGGTGCCAGTCAGGCCGCTCGGCGTTTGCCCGGCAATGCTGCTGGCCGGGGTTGCCGTGTAGGTAAGCGTTGCCGGCGTGATATTGGCGCTGGTCGTGCTCGTGCTGCTCACCGTATAGTTGCCGGCATCAGCGCCGCTGGCGCTGATACCCGCTACCGTCACGGTCTTGCCGACGCCGACATTCTTGTCGGCGAAGTTGGCAGAGGTATCGCTGAACGAAATCGCATCGCCAGCCAGTCCGCCGCTGAGCGTCACCGCCGCCGTGGTGTTGCCGTCATAGGTTTTATTGGCGCCGATGGCGGCAACGGTGATGGCCAGCGGCGTGATATCGGCCGTGGTCGTTGTGGTGGTATTGCTGACCAGGTAGTTGCCCGCATCCGCCCCGCTGGCGCTGATGCCGGCAACGCTGACCGTCTTGCCCGTGCCTGCATTCTTGTCGCCAAAACTTGCCGAGCTGTCGCTGAAGGTCACCTTGTCGCCGCCGATCAGGCCGCTGCCGGCCAATATCGCCGAACCGGAAGTTGTCGCGTCATAGACTTTGTTGACGCCGCTGGCAGTGATCGTGACCGATTGCCGGCTGACGGTATAGTCGCCGCTGATGCTGCCCAGTATGTAGTTGCCGGCATCGACGCCACCCAAGGCGCCGCTCGCCGATTCGATGCCGACGTGAGTGCCGGCAATCAGATGGCCGCTACTGCTGGTCAGTCCAGTCGTGTTCACGGAAACGCCGGGGGCGTTGACAAGGTCTCCCGATATGACGTTCGATATGCTGAATGCGCCCGGGGTCAGCGCCGCACCGTAGGTCGAACTGCCGGCTGCGATGGTACCGGCCAGAGCCAGCTGGCTGACGGTATAGTCGCCGGTTGGTCCGGCAAACGTGTAGTTGCTGGCATCGGCGCCGCTCAGCGCACTGACAGATTCGATGCCGGTGTGGCTGCCGGCAATCAGGTGGCCGCTGCTACTGGTCAGGCCGGTCGTGTTGACGCCAACCGTCGCAGTGCCAAGCACGTCGCCCGTGACAGCATTAGTGAAATTCACAGCACCCGGCGCCAGCACCGCACCATAGGTCGAACTGCCAGTGCCGATCGAACCGGTCAACGCCAGCTGGTTGACAGTATAGTCGCCGGTTGGTGCTGCAAAGGTGTAGTTGCCGGCATCTGCCCCGCTCAACGCACTGACCGATTCGATGCCGGTGTGGGTACCGGCGATCAGGTGGCCGCTGCTGCTGGTCAAGCCGGTGATATTGACGCCAACCGTGGCCGTACCCAGCGCATCGCCCGACACCGCATTGGTGAAATTCGCCGCGCCCGGCGCCAGCACCGAACCATAGGTTGAACTGCCAGCCGCGATGCTGCCGGTCAATGCCAATGGACTGACAGTGTAGTTGCCGATGGCGCCGGCGAAGGTGTAATTGCCTGCATCAGCACCACCCAAGGCAGTGCCCACCGATTCGATGCCGTTATGCGTGCCGGCAACCAGATGGCCGCTGCTGCTGGTCAGGCCGGTCGTATTCACCGTGACGGCGCCCGGCGTGACCAGGTCTCCGCTGACGGCATTCGTAAAGTTCGCTGCGCCAGGGACCAGCACCGCACCGTAGACCGAGCTGCCCGCCGCAACCGTGCCGTTCAAAGCCAGCTGGCTGACGGTATAGTCGCCGGTGGCGCCGGCAAAGCTGTAGTTGCCCGCGTCCGCGCCGCCCAAGGCCGCGCCCACCGATTCGATGCCGGTGTGGGTGCCGGCAATCAGGTGACCACTGCTGCTGGTCAGGCCGGTCGTATTGACCGTGACTGCGCCGGGAGTGACCAGGTCGCCGCTCACGGCGTTGGTGAAATTCACCGCGCCCGGCGCCAGGGTCGAGCCGTAGGTCGAACTACCCGCGCCAACCGTAGCGTTCAATACCAGCTGGTTGACGGTGTAGTTGCCCGTGACTCCGTTAAAAGTGTAGTTGCCGGCATCGGCTCCGCTCAAGGCGCTGATCGTTTCAATGCCGTTATGCGTGCCCGCAATCAGATGACCGCTGCTGCTGGTCAGGCCAGTGGTATTAACGCCAACCGTCGCCGTACCCAGCGCATCGCCTGAGACGGCATTGGTGAAGTTCGCCGCGCCCGGAACCAAGGCCGAGCCGTAAGTCGAGCTGCCCGCCGCAACCGTACCGGTCAGGGCCAACTGGGCGACGGTATAGTCGCCGGTAGCACCGGCAAACGTGTAGTTGCCCGCGTCCGCTCCGCTCAAGGCCGTACCCACCGATTCGATGCCGGTGTGGGTGCCGGCAATCAAGTGGCCGCTGCTGCTGGTCAGGCCTGTTGTATTCACCGTGACTGCGCCGGGTGTGACCAGGTCACCTGTCACGGCGTTGGTGAAATTCACCGCGCCTGGCGCCAAGGTCGAGCCGTAGGTCGAACTGCCCGCCGCAAGCGTGCCGTTCAGGGCCAGCTGGTTGACGGTGTAGCTGCCTGTGACTCCGCTGAAAGTGTAGTTGCCGGCATCGGCTCCGCTCAAGGCGCTGACCGTTTCAATGCCGTTATGCGTACCGGCAATCAGATGACCGCTGCTGCTGGTCAGGCCCGTAGTGTTGACGCCAACAGTCGCCGTACCCAACGCATCGCCAGAGACAGCATTGGTGAAGTTCGCGGCACCCGGGACCAGGGTCGCACCGTAAGTCGAGCTGCCGGTCGCTACCGAACCGGTCAGGGCCAGAGGCGTAACGGTGTAGTTGCCGGTGGCGCCGGCAAAGGTGTAATTGCCTGCGTCCGCGCCACCCAGGGCCGTACCCACCGATTCGATACCGTTATGCGTACCAGCCGTCAGATGGCCGCTGCTGCTGGTCAGGCCAGTCGTATTCACTGTGACGGCTCCGGGTGTGACCAGGTCACCGCCGACAGCATTCGTAAAGTTCGCTGCGCCAGGGACCAGCACCGCACCGTAGACCGAGCTGCCCGCCGCAACCGTGCCGTTCAAAGCCAGCTGGCTGACGGTATAGTCGCCGGTGGCGCCGGCAAAGCTGTAGTTGCCCGCGTCCGCGCCGCCCAAGGCCGTGCCCACCGATTCGATGCCGGTGTGGGTGCCGGCAATCAGGTGACCACTGCTGCTGGTCAGGCCGGTCGTATTCACCGTGACTGCGCCGGGAGTGACCAGGTCGCCGCTCACGGCGTTGGTGAAATTCACCGCGCCCGGCGCCAGGGTCGAGCCGTAGGTCGAACTACCCGCGCCAACCGTAGCGTTCAATACCAGCTGGTTGACGGTGTAGTTGCCTGTGACTCCACTGAAAGTGTAGTTGCCGGCATCGGCTCCGCTCAAGGCGCTGATCGTTTCAATGCCGTTATGCGTGCCCGCAATCAGATGACCGCTGCTGCTGGTCAGGCCAGTGGTATTGACGCCAACCGTCGCCGTACCCAGCGCATCGCCTGAGACGGCATTGGTGAAGTTCGCCGCGCCCGGGACCAGAGCCGCACCGTAGGTCGAGCTGCCCCCCGCAACCGTACCGGTCAGGGCCAACTGGGCGACGGTATAGTCGCCGGTAGCACCGGCAAACGTGTAGTTGCCCGCGTCCGCTCCGCTCAAGGCCGTACCCACCGATTCGATGCCGGTGTGGGTGCCGGCAATCAAGTGGCCGCTGCTGCTGGTCAAGCCCGTCGTATTCACTGTGACTGCACCGGGGGTGACAAAATCGCCGCCCACGGCGTTGGTGAAATTCACCGCGCCTGGCACCAGGGTCGAGCCGTAGGTCGAACTGCCAGCGCCAACCGTTGCGGTCAAAGCCAGCTGGTTGACGGTGTAGTCGCCCGTGACTCCACTGAAAGTGTAGTTGCCGGCATCGGCCCCACTCAAGGCGCTGACCGTTTCAATGCCGCTATGCGTACCGGCCGTCAAGTGCCCGCTGCTGCTGGTCAGGCCCGTAGTGTTGACGCCAACAGTCGCCGTACCCAACGCATCGCCAGAGACAGCATTGGTGAAGTTCGCGGCACCCGGGACCAGGGTCGCACCGTAAGTCGAGCTGCCGGTCGCTACCGAACCGGTCAAGGCCAGAGGCGTAACGGTGTAGTTGCCGGTGGCGCCGGCAAAGGTATAGTTGCCCGCGTCCGCCCCACTCAAGACCGTACCCACCGATTCGATGCCGTTATGCGTACCAGCCGTCAGGTGGCCGCTGCCGCTGGTGAGCCCAGCCGTATTCACGCTGACCGGCGCGGCTGTGACCACATGGCCGGCAACCATGTTGGTGAAAGTCACCGTGCCCGGCAGCAGGGCTGAACCATAGACAGAGCTGCCGGCGCCGAGTGTGCCGGTGAGCGCCAGCGGATTGATCGTCAATGCGCCGTTGACATAGGTAACGATGTAACCCTGCTGGCCGCTGGAAGAAAGGCCGGACGCCGTGATCGTGTAAGTGCCGGCGTTGACCGCGGCTTGCGAGGTTCCGCCATAAGTGATGCTGCCCAGCACGCCGACCGGCGTCGCGCTGTACCGGTAGCCATTCAGGCCGGTGTAGGTAACGCCATTGTTGCTGGCATAGGCTGCGCCGTTGAAAGTGCTGCTGGCGTTGTTGGCCGAGACGGTTAGCGCCGTCATGCCAGAGAGTAAGAGCGGATAGCCGCCGGACATGATCCAGGTGCCGCTGAAATCCCAGGCCGGGTTCAGATTGCCGTTGGCAGCGGTGCTGGAGGTGAAATTGGCCTGGTTCTGCATGTTGGCAGTGGTCATGCCGGTGCCGCCGTCGGAGGTCGCCTGGCCGGAGCTTGTTTTATCCCAGAAACTGCCGGTAACGATGCCGGCGCCGCCGCTGTTGTTGCCGATCAAGCCGCCAACCGAGATCGAGCCGGCCCCGGCGCTGACGCTGCCTGTCGAAAAGCTGTTGGTGACCGTGCCGCCTAACCCGCCGCCGCCGGTATTATTGCCTACCAGTCCACCGACAAAGGACGCACCGGCAGTGCCGGTTACGCTGCCCGTTGCATAGCTGTTGTCGATCACAGGGTTGCCCGCTGGTGCGCCTCCCGAGGCGACGGCGCCATAATTGTGGCCAACCAGGCCGCCGACAGCACTGGTACCGGAAACGCTGCCGGTCGCATAACTGTTGCTAACTCGGGCCGAGCCGGTAAAGCCATAATTGGAACCCAGCAAGCCACCTACATATGAGGCGCCGCTCACAGAGCCGGTGGCATGGCTATTGATAATCAGGCTGGTGATGCCGGGCGCGCCGTAGGCATACCCTACCAATCCGCCGACACTGCTGCTGGCGCCGGTTACATTCCCCGTTGCGTAGCTATCGCTGACCGTGCCGCCTTGCAAACCGCCGAGCAAACCGCCTACGGAGATACTGGCCGCCCCGCCGTTGACGGTGCCGGTAGCGTAACTCCTGGAAATCGTGCCTCCCTGGTTCCACCCCACCAAGCCGCCGACGGAAGTGGTAGGGCCGCTAGCGCTCACGCTGCCTGTCGCATAACTGTTGCTGATGGCGCCGCTGTTGAAACCCGCCAACTGGCCGGTATAATTCGAACCGGTGACGGCGACACTCCCGCCCACCAGGCCGACGTTGCGAATCACGCCGCTCGATTCGCCGAACAGGCCGCGCCCCGTGCCGCTTGCCCCTGGGGTGACCGCGAGACCGCTGATCGTATGGCCCAGGCCATCGAACGTGCCCGAGAATAGCGTGCTGCCCGTGCCTATCGGCGTGAAGCCTGCGCCGCTATTCCAGGCCGAGGTGGCGGCAGCGTTGATGTCGCTGCCCAGCGCATAATAGCCGGCCAGGTTTCCTAGCGTCCCCTGCAGGCTGCCGTCGCCGCTGCTGGCGGCCGTACCCAGTGAGTTGATGACCGTATAGACGTGATTGTTCATGGTCAGCACGCCGCTGCCGCTGAAATTGACGCGGCCGTTGAATCCGCTGCTGCCCAGGGCGACATTGACATGGCCGCTGCCAGGCTCAAGATCCAGGCTGGCGGAGCCGCTGGCCGTCATCGTGGCGTTGATGTTCACATCGTTGCTGGCGTTCAGGGTCAGCTTGTGTCCGCTCCAGCTGACTGTGTCGTCGACGTTGACATTGCCGCTGCTGCCGCTGGCGCCGCTGGCCGAAGAAATCGTCACATTGCCCGCGCTTAATGAGGCGTTAAGCGCAGCGCCGGTCAGGTCGCCGTTGCTGGCCGCGATCGTGAAATCGGTCGGATCGATCAGCCAGGTGCCGGCCAGGCCTAGCGCCGCGGCGGTGGTGATCCTGGCGCCATTCGCTACCTTGACGTTAGCCGCGCTGGTCTCGATGAAGCCGCCGTTGCCGCCGGCCGGCGCACTGGCGTCCAGCGTGCCGCCGACGTTGACGGTTCCCGCTGCCATGCCGCCCAGCAGGGTGATCGTGCCGCCCTGGTTGTCCACGGTGTGTGCTTCAATCACGCCGCTGTTGTTGACGACGCTGGCCAGCAATGCATCTTTGGCGCCGGCGCTCATGATCACGCGGCCGCCGTCGGCCCGGATCAAGCCGCCGTTTTCTGCCGCGCTGTTTAAGACGCTCTGGTCGACCTGCAGCTGCAGCAGGCTGTTGCCGCTGAACGTGAGGGTGACGGCGTTGCCGGCGCCGAGCGCCACCGCGCCCTGAGGCGCGCTGATCGTGCCCTGGTTGCTGACATGGTTGCCGAGCAAGGCGACATAGCCGCCGTTAACTGCGGTGATAGCACCTTGGTTGACCACGCTGCCGGAACCATTGCCGCTGAAAGTGCGGGTGTTGCCGTTCAAGCCGGCATCATGCACATCCAGGGTGGAAGCAACCAGGCCGCCGACATTGACCTGTGCGCCGGCGCCGAACAGGACGCCGTTCGGGTTGATCAGGAATACCTGGCCGTTGGCATTCAGGTGGCCAAGGATCTGCGTACCGTTGGTATCGAATATGCGGTTGACAGCAATCGCGCTGACCGAGGGCTGCACGAAATTCACCGTTTCCTGCGGTGCGATGTTGAAGCCGCTCCAGTTCAGGGTGGCGTTCTGGCTGGTCTGGCTGATCGTGGTGGTGGCGCCGGATTGGCGGACGCTGCCGCTGCCGGCGACAATCTGGCCGCCGGTCGGCGCCGCCTGGGCGGCAATCGCCGTCAGCGACAAGGCTGCCGCCACCAGCTTGCGGCGCCCGCCTTTGCCGCGTCCACGCGTGGTTTCCGCTACTGCGATCCAGCCGTTGGTCACGGTGCTCCAGACCAGGCGATAGATGTGGTTCATAGACCCGTGGCGTTTCATGGCTTGTTTTCCTCAGTGAACCTGCAGTACTCAACCAAACAATGCGCGTAGCTGGTCCAGGCCTGGTCGGCCGCCCGCCTGCTCCTCGCTTCAACAAACCGTGCGGCATCGACAGCGATGCCGCGCATTCGTCACGCAGAAACTGTGCTTTAGTTGCCCAGCGCCGAAAAAAAAGCAGTGCGGCTGGGCCAACTCTCAAACAAAACGTATTACAAAGACAACGGATTCAAGGGGCGGTGACTGGCGCAAGGTGCACCAAAATGAAAGCTGACATGCAAACAATGTCAGCCTGGGGGGCATGGCTGGTTTCCCTATCCAGCTTTCTTTTAAGCAAAATATTACTCAAGTGAATGTGTTACACGCAAGCTAATTGTTAAACTGAATTGTATATTAATGTTTCCGTTGGATTTTGGCCTCGGTTAAGCCTCTCGACGCCACTTTTTTCAGGTTTGTACTGCCGAATTCTATTGCCGAATCGCATTTTTCCTGTTCAACTGCGCCTTGCTGCAATTTAACATTCAGCAACCCCGATCCGTAGCAAAACAGGCTACTTAACGAAGGAAATGCGGAAGGAAATGCGATGAACATATTTCTCGGTAGCATCATGACTTTCGGTTTTCAGTTCAATCCCAGCGGCTGGCAGCCATGCAACGGCCAAGCCATCAGCATCGACCAGTATTCAGCCCTGTTCGCCTTGCTCGGCACCAACTTTGGCGGCGACGGCGTGCAAACCTTCCAGTTGCCGAATTTGCAGGGGCGAATGCCGCTTTGCCAAGGTAACGGCGCAGCGCTGAGCCCACGTGTGATCGGCCAGTTTTCCGGTAGCGAAAACATTTCAGTCGGCCTCAGCAACCTGCCCTCGCACACGCATACCGCCACCTTCACGCCTTCTGGCGGCGGCAGCAGCTACACGGTATCGGCCAACACCGCCGGCAACCTGCCGGCGCCCAGCGCAACCAACAACATCCTGTCAGGATCGCCGGCCGGCAACCAGGGCGGAGCGATCTGGGGCTCGACGGCGCCCACCGTCCCCTTGGGCGGTGGCGGCGGCAGTGGCGGCGCCACGGTAACCAACGCCGTCACCGGCAACAGTCAGGTCGTGGGAAGCATGAATCCCTACCTGGCGCTGAACTTCAGCATCGCCTTGACGGGCATTTTCCCTTCGCGCAATTAAGCAACGCGACAGCCACATCATTACGCCTAGAACAGCAAAAACACCGGTCCTTAAAACGCAGCAATCACAAGGGAGATTTCCATGGAAGTATTTCTCGGCAGCATAATGACTTTCGGTTTTCAGTTTAATCCTAACGGCTGGCAGCTCTGCAACGGCCAGACCCTCGCCATTCAGCAATATGCAGCCTTGTTCTCGCTGCTGGGCACCACCTACGGCGGCAACGGCACGACAAACTTCCAGCTGCCGAATCTGCAAGGACGGGTGCCGATCGGCCAAGGCAACGGAGGCGGCTTGACCCCACGCGTGCTCGGCGAAGCGTCCGGCACGGAAAGCATTTCGATCACCGTCAACAACATGCCGTCCCATACCCACGTCGCCACCTTTACCCCTGCGGGCGGCGGCAGCGGCTATATGGTATCGACCAATACGGTCGGCAATCAGCTGGCGCCAAGCGCAACCAACAACGTCTTGTCCGGATCGCCTGGCGGCCCGCAGGGTGCGGCCATCTGGGGTTCGGTGGCGGGCACCATTCCCCTGGGCGGTGGCGGCGGCAGCTCCGGCGGCACCGTCACCAATGCTCTCACCGGCAATTCACTCCCCGTAGGCAGCATGAATCCCTTCCTGGCGCTGAACTTCAGCATCGCGCTGGTGGGTATTTTCCCGTCTCGTAACTAACAGGCCGCAAGTGCGCAGCCGGCCGTTTGCCGGCCAGCTGCGCTTCCGTTTTTTCATTGCAGACAGATCAAATCCGATGCTAGAACTTGTTGATGCCGCGTATTTCACTCCCTCGACCGGACAGCTCTGCACGCTGCAGCTGCCGGACGGCAGCGCCTTGCCGGTGCTGGTCGACAGCGTGAATGTGAAAGCGCAATACCGCAACCCGTATGCGCCGGAACAGCAGCGCCTGCCGTTCATCGTCACCTTGACCGCGCAACAGGCCACCGATTTTCTCGAAGGCCCATGTGCGATCGACCTGCCGCAGCGCGAGCGCTTGGAAGGGGTTTATATATCGCGCCTGGCGCCGCTCGGACGCGATCCGGCCGGCGCGTATTTTCAGGTGGTGTTCAGCTAAGGGGATTCAAGGCAGGGATGGCTTGCCCGGGTACCACACCATGCGATCGGCCATCAATTCCGATTCTTCCACCTGGAATCCCAATTCCAGGTAGATCCGCTTGGCGCCGGGATTGTTGTGCCACACCACCACCACGACCGGGCACTGCACCTGGCTTGCGGCTTGCTGCACACCGCGCAGGACGGCCTTGCCATAGCCGAAGCCGCGGGCGGCGACAAGGAAAGCGATGTAAATCACGCGCACTTCGTTATGACCGAAATCCACCACCAGCGCACCGACGGCGGCCTGGGTTTTCTCGATGACGAAATGCATGGCGTTCGGATATTCTTCACCGGTGCCCTGGGCATGCACCGCATATTGCTGGGCGATCACGGTTTCGACGAATTCGGGTTCGCCGTCGATGAATTGCAGGTCTGGCCGGGCGGAACGATACAGGGTTGCCAGGAAAGGCTGGTCGCCGACGGTAGCGGGCCGCAGGGAAATGCCGGCCGGCATGGCGGAGGAAGAAGTAAGCATGCTGAGCTTTATCCGGAATTAAAGTGAATACCGCGTAGTACATCGCAATGGTGGAGCAGCTTATAACAGAAGCTGCCTTGACGGATGAAGCAGCCTCAAATAAAGTGCCTCGACGCAAGATTTTTGCTTGAATCGCAGGCAAACTCCGATGCTGATATGTGCCGCAGTCGACGCATTAACTGGATTGAAGGTAGTCGAATGAACAGCTTCCTCAAATTGCCGCTACTCTTTGATCCGGATCGACTGCTACAGGATTTGCGGACCTGCGAAACCATGGACTGGCCGCGGCATTTCCATACCGAGGACTATTCCGGCCTGTGGTCCGGCCTGGCCTTGCGCTCTGCCTCCGGCAAGGCGGACGATATCTATTCCCACCCAGGCAGCGCCGGCTATATCGACACGCCTGTGCTCGGCCGTTGCTCCTACATCGCCACCGTCTTCGACGCCTTCGCATGCGAGATAGAATCGGCCAGGCTGCTGCACCTGGCGCCTGGCGCACATATCAAGGAGCATCGGGATGTGCAAACCGGCTATCAGTTTGACGTCTTTCGCGTACACATCCCGATCGAGACCAGCGAGCAAGTACGATTCCTGGTTGGCGGACATGCTTTGGACATGTGCGCAGGCGAATGCTGGTATGCCGATTTCAGCCAGCCACATAGTGTCGAAAACCGCGGAGGCACGGCGCGCACCAACCTGATCCTGGACTGCAAAAGGAATGACTGGTCAGATACGCTGTTCCGGCAGGCCGGCTACGATTTCGACGCGGAGGCGCGCAGCCGCAGGCTTGACCGCGCAACACGCGCCATGGTGATCGCCCAGTTGTCGGAGATGAAAACCGATACGGCAGAGCGCTTGATCAAACAGCTGGAAGCCGAGGCGGATATCGATGAATAGCGCAATGCACCGAGAGATACAACAAGAGATACGGCAAGAAATACCGCAAGATGATGCAGCTGTCCTGCTCGAGGAATGGATACCCTACAGACTGCTGCAGCAAGAACAGCAATGGCGTTGTCTCTGGCTCGACCTGGCGGGCAAGCGCATTGCCGAGCCGTTTTTCACCGACACGATTTTGCGCTGCAAAGCCAGCACCCCCATCAACCGGCGCTTTCCCAGCCTCAGCTCGCTGGAATACCTGACAGATTGCGCCGCAGCCGCGGCCGACGTGGTCGCGCCAAGCGCTTTCATTTTCCATGTTTCGCGTTGCGGTTCAACCCTGGTCTCGCAGCTGCTCGGATTGAGCGAAAAAAATATTGCCCTGTCCGAAGTGCCCTTGATCGATGAATTGCTGCGCATGTCCCGCAAGCAGGCCGATTCTGCAGACGCGGAAGCTGCGCTGAAAGCCAGCATCGCTTTGCTGGGACGGCGCAGGCTTGGACAGGAAAAACATTTGTTTATCAAGCTCGACAGCTGGCATGTCTTTTTTTCCGGCACCCTGAGAAGGCTCTACCCCGAGGTTCCGTTCATACTGCTGTATCGCAGCCCGGACGAAGTGGTTTTCTCACATCAGAAGCGGCGCGGGATGCAGGCTGTGCCGGGGCTGCTTGAACCGGAACTGTTCGGCATGTCGCAGGCGGAATCGACGAGTTACGATGGCGACCGCTATATCGCCAAGGTGCTGGAATATTATTATTCGCAATTCTTGCACATCGCCGAAACAGACGATCGTTCACTCCTGCTGGACTACCGGCAAGGTGGCATTGAAATCGTGCGCCGGCTGGCTGAATTTTCAGGCTTGGCCCTGGATGAAACGGAAACCGCTGAGATGGCAGTCCGTTCGCGTTTTCACGCAAAATACCCGGAACAAGGATTTGCCGAAGAAAAGAAGGAGTCATGCGCGCCGGCAGATCTGCAGCCGGCACAGGCACTGTATGCCCGCCTTGAGCAACTGCGGGCAAAACTCTCCTGCTGATACGCTACCGTCATTTCAAACGGCGTCAGCTAAGCAATATGCTTATGGCAGATGCAATGCCCCCAGCGGTACAGATGCATATTGTGCAGCAGGTCCTTGGTCGCCGTCGGCACTCCGCTCAGCAGGATCTCTTTCGCGGTCAGGCCGAACACCGCCAGGCTGATCGATGGCGCCAGCGACACCACCGCGTGCCAGGTCCGCTTGGGGATGAACAAGGCGTCGCCCTGCTCCACCCGCGCATACAGTCCCTTGGCTTGCTCCAGTGCGCGCAGCTGCTCCGGAAATTCGTTGAAGCGGGCGATATTGATGGTGCTCAGCGTAGCGCCCCAGTCGTACTTGTTGGATGGGTTCATGAACGCTTCTTCCGAGGGCGGGAACATGACGAATTCCTTGACCCCGCGCGCCTGGCAAAACCAGTTGTTGGGAACGTCGCGATGCAGTCCGGTATGGGTGTTGGCCGGCCCCATGAAGACCGATTCCCAGGTCCAGCGCCAGCCCGGCCATAAGCTGCGGATATCGAAATCGCTGCGCAGCTGCGGGAAATCCTCCAGGATGCTCCACTGCGCCAGGTAATTGCGATGCGGCGCAAACGATTGCATGTGTGCCCAGTTGAGATGGAATTCCTCGTCCGGATGCAGCAGTCGCCGCCGCTGGTTCGGCAACAACCCCGCCTGCTCGCTCACCGGTTCCTTGGCAAGCTCTGCCAGCTCGAGTAAATAAGGCGCAATCGGCAGCGCCGGCCGTTCCTGGGTTTCGCCCTGCTCTACCAGGCCGTTCTGGAATTTGCGGACCGGCTCGGAGCCGTCCTTGTTGCGCAGCTGCGCCATCTTTTCAAACGACCAGTTCTGCTGCGCCGGCCAGCCGCGTAAAGCACCTTTGACCAGCAAGGGCCGGGTTCTAGTGCCAAAGCCACCGGCTTGCGCCAGCTCAGATACATCGATTTGTTCGACCAGCTTGAATGAAGGGCCTAGAATTTGTGTCATATCTCGTAGCGGTTAACGTTGCGGCGGCGCTGCCTGGCAGCGCCTCTGCCTCTATTATGGCGCGATCCCGGAATCTTCGCCGACGGCAACATAGCGCCGCTCGCCGCTGCTTGGACTGTATTGAACGCTCATCAGGCGACCAGATTCCGGATCGACGAAGCGTTCCCCGGTTTCCTGCCACGGACCGTCGTCGGCCTTGTGTTTGCGGGTATAGCGCCAGCGCTCCGCCAGCACCGCGATCAGCAATATCAGGCCCCAGCTAGTCAGGGGGAAGGCGGCCGGCTCGCCGCGCATGCGGCAGAAAATGCCGGCGCCGGTCAGCAGCACGGCAAATCCAAGCAAGGCCAGACGCAACATGTTTACGGCGCCACGGGTTCAATGACAACGGCGGTACCGTAGGCCACGATTTCACTCATGGTCTGGCCCATTTCGGACGAATCGAAGCGCATCATGACCACCGCGTTGGCGCCCATCCGGTGCGCATTCTTGACCATGCGGTCGACCGCGTGGCGGCGCGCTTCTTCCAGCAATTGCGTGTATTCCGTGATTTCGCCACCGATGATGGAACGCAGCCCGGCCATGATGTTGCCGGCCAGCCCGCGGCTGCGCACCACCAGTCCGAATACCTGGCCTTTGACTTCCTTGATGCGATAACCGGTGATGTTTTCTGTAGTAACGACGAGCATGTTTCCCTCTTTGCGTGTTGCTGTATTTCAATTGTAATTGACTGCAGCAAGCAGGCGGCAACAATTTTACTCAGGTCGAACGGCCTGAGTAAAAAATGGAAATACTGCAAAGAAGGGATTCAACTGCGTAGGAAATTGAGTCCGGGACTGGCCGCGGGCATCGCCGGGAATACCTGGGCCAGTTGCTGATCGCTCAAGCGCAGATGGCGCTCGCTGACCTGCGCCAGCACCGAACGGAAATCCGTGGTGACAGGCAGATCGCGGCCCTCATGCAGCTGGGCTTCGCCCAATCCCTGCCAGTCGCCGTAGACCTTGCCGCCGGCAACGCCGCCGCCCAGCACCCACATCACATTGCCGTGGCCGTGATCGGTGCCGCCATTGCCGTTCTGGCGCGCGGTGCGGCCGAACTCTGACATAACGACGATGGTGGTGTCGTCGAACATCGGCCCCAGCCCTTGCGCCAGCGTCGCCAGGCCCTGCCCTAAAGGCATCAGCCGGTTGGCCAGCAGGCCTTTGCCGTTGCCTTGGTAGGCATGCGTATCCCAGCCGCCCAGCGCCACGAAAGCGATCTGGATCTTGGGATCGTTGCGCATCAACTTGGCCAGATGCGCCGCATCGTTCGGAAAACCGTTCGGCAATGGAGCACCGCCATTGGCTGCCTGCATTTCATCTTGCATGGAAGCCGTCATGACCTCCTTGTGCGCATCGCGCCCATCCTGGTAGGCGCTGGCAAATTTATCGCTGCCTTGGTACATCTGGTCGAAGGCGCTGCCGATCTGCGGCCGGTCGAGTATCGATTGCTTGGTGCCGGCGGCGCCCGCCGCCAGATTGGTGGCCGGCGCCCGGCCGGCCAGGATTCGCGGCATCAGCGGACCGATGCTGATGGCCCGGGTCGGCGATGCTGCGCCCGGCAAGACAGTCAGCAAGCGGTTCAGCCAGCCGTCCTGGGTCGACTTCCTGCCGGGCGTGCCGGATTCCAGGTAATCCTGAGCGTCAAAATGGGATCGCGTTGCGTCCGGCGAACCGGAGGCGTGGATGAAGGCCAGTTTCTTTTGTTCCCACAACGGCTGCAAGGAGGCTAGCGCCGGATGCAGGCCGAAATAGCCGTCCAGGTCCAGCGCGCCGCCATCCTGCCCCGGCCGCGCCAGGCCGATGGTCGGCCGCAGGCGCGCGTAGTTGGCGTCGCCGTACGGCGCGACCACATTCAGGCCGTCGACTGCGCCGCGCAGCATCACCACCACCAGCTTGCGCCTGGTGGCGGCGCTGTCGTCGCCGACCGCGGCCCAGGCCTGACGGCCGACCGGGATCACCAGGCTGCCTGTCAGCGCCATCAGTTTGAGCAAATGTCTACGGTCCATCATGTTCTCCTGGGATGCAATCTGGTCGCGCCTCAGCGCTGCATGAAATCCGGGCTGCCGAGCACCATGGCGGCGCGCAAGGCAGCCGGGTTATTGCTGATGGTGGCGCGCGTCTTGGCTGAAATCGCCGGTCCGAGCGTGTTCAGCAAACTGTCGGCGTCGAGCGGCGGCTCGGCAGCAACCGGCGCGGCTGCCGCATTGCCGTCCTGGCCGGCCGGCTTGTTCAACGGCAGACGCCCCGCTGCCAGCGCGGTGGCAAAGGTGATGCGCCGCGTCAAGGCGTCCGGATTGAGCCACGCGGCTTCGGTATTCTTATAGCCGTCCGGAGTTTGCGCGCCATACAGCGGCATGCCAAGCTGGTTCATGGCTCCCAGCAAAGGCCGCACATTGGTGATCGGCATATGGCCGGCGCGCGCCGCCGAAATCACATACTGGTAAGGCGTCTTGAACTTGGCGCCGACCGTGCCGGCGGCCAAGAATTCAGGGCTGTGGAACATGACACGCAATACCTCGCGGATATTGCCTTTGGTTTCCAGATAGCGCTTGGCCATGCGTTCGACCAGTTGTGGCGGCGGGTTGTCCTGCACAAAATATTGCGCCAGCTGATAGCTCAGATGACGGGCGGTGGCCGGATGCATGGCCAGCACGTCCAGCGCGAATTCTCCCTCGCCCTGGCCCTGGGCAGCGACGTGGTGGCCTAGCCATTCCTTGTCGCCCATATCATGCCTTTGCGCATCGAAACGGAAAGTACGATTGTTGCGCACCAGCTCGCGCGGCTCGAAGCTCCAGCCGGTCAGCATGCGCGCCAGCTCGGTCACGTCTTTCTGGCTATAGCCGCCATCCACGCCTAGCGTATGCAGCTCCATCAGTTCGCGTGCATAGTTTTCATTGAGGCCGGTGGCTTTGGCTTTTTGCCCCTGGGCAGCGCCGCGCCGGCCTTGCCCGGGCTGGAAATCATTGGCCGTGGAGAGCCAGTTATCCAGGTAGAACAGCATGGCGGGATGCTTGGCGGTGGCGCCCAAAAGATCGCGGAAATTGCCCAGCACGTAAGGCCGGATCGCATCGCGTTCGTAGCTGCCG
Organism: Collimonas pratensis; assembly: GCF_001584185.1. Classification (GTDB taxonomy): domain Bacteria; phylum Pseudomonadota; class Gammaproteobacteria; order Burkholderiales; family Burkholderiaceae_D; genus Collimonas; species Collimonas pratensis. The sequence continues at coordinate 2,870,520 of NZ_CP013234.1, forward strand.
ACCAAGGCCCGGTCCAGGCCTTTGCCGGCATACACATTGAAGTGGTTGAACCAGAAATCGACCATCACTTCTTCCAGCTGGCGCGGGCTGTCGATGGCGCGGGCGATCCTGGCTTCGGCATTCTGCTCGACGATCTTGCCGACCACTTCGCGCCGCTTTTCCTTGGCGGCTTCATCGCCGTCGTTGGCGACCTTGCGCACAGCCAGGAATTCGGCCAGCACTTCGCCGGCGCTGGCGTTGCTGGCGTCAAGCGTACTCAAGCGCGCCGATAGCGCGGCTGGCAGAGGGATGCTTTCGGGATGCAGCTGGCTGTCGATGTAGCGCTCGACGCCCATCTGCCTGACCATGTCGATATCGCCAGGCCTGGGCCCGTAGCCGAGCCGGTCGAGGACGTGCAAGGCTTGCTGGTCGCTGCTCAGGGGCGCCGCCGTTGCCGCCAAGCTGCTGATTGAGAACAAGGCGAGCATGGCGAAGCGGATAGGTAGTTTCATCAGCGGTCCCCGGCTGTAATTATTGGAATCAGGAAAAATCGGACATCAATTGCACATACGCGGCACATGCATTGCGTTAACTTCATTAACGCATTTCAGATACGGTTTTGCCACCATCAATATGTATCGGTTGTAACTGCCTGTAAAGGACGAAAAAAAGCGCAGCCGCCCAACCGGCGACTGCGCTTTTCCCGGTCCCCTGGCGGGGAAACGGCTGGTTTACGGCTGTGACTGCAAATAGCGCTTCACATCGTCGAAGGTGACCTTGCCGGTCTTATTGACGTCGATCTGGCTGAAATTATTGGCAACATAACCCAGCCGGCTCTTTTGCGCCTGCTGCTGGGTCAGCGTCCCGGTCTTGGCGACATCGGCAGCGTCGAAGTTCGATTTCAGGCGGCTCATGGCCTGCGTCTTCAGAACGTCGCCGGTGGATGCCGGAGCGGCTGGTGCCGACGGCCGCGCCGCCGGGAAGAACGGGCCATCCACGCCATGTTTCGCCATCCCGGCAGGGGCGGATACCACTTCGCTGGCTTGCGCCGCGCCTGCTGTTGCACAAAGGGCAAATACCATTAGATAAAGTGTATTTTTCATAGAATTTCCTCTACGCCTTTCTTCATCATAGTCGATCCGGGCGACAACGGCGCCGGTACTGTGTATTGCATTACAAGCTCGGGACAAGCTCAAGGCGTGCCGGCCGGATTCATGTCCGACCACGGCGCCGGCAACTCGGCGAAGGTCATGGCGCCGCCTATGCGCCGGCCTTCGTAGTAGTTGACCAGATCCGCTTTCATGCGCGGCCGCGAGGTATCTTCCAGGTAGATCATGTGGCCGCCGGAGTAATGCGTGACCTGGATATCAGGCCGGATACCGCTCACGCTCTTGAGCCGGCCCAGATCCTTCTCAGTCATGAAAAATGGCGTGACCAGGTCGTGGTAGCCGTTTTCCACCAGCACCTTGATATGCGGATTGAGCGTGATTTCCGCCAGCAGGTCGGGAATCGTATCCGGCAGCGCCAGGCCGCCGTGACTGAAATCCCAATTGATGTTGGCGGTATCGCTCAAGGTCACATAAGTGGTGTTGGGCGCCGTGTATTTCAGATAATCCGGCAGTTGCTGGCTGAGAATCACCGGAAACGGCTTGGCGATCAAGGCGTCGGAAGGATCGGAATCGCCCACCAGCATCGGGCTGTCGTTCGGCGCCGATACCCGGCCGTCATAGCCGCCGATGGTGTAGCCCGGCACCAGCGTGGTATTGAGCGGATTCGGCCCCAGGTAGGCTTGCAGGGCGCTCACGTTGATATCGCTCTGGCGCGACATTTGCGCATACACGGCAGGAGTAGGAAAGACCGGCGGATTAGCCAGGCCGAGGAAGGTCGGGCCATAGGGCAGGAACTCGGCATAACGGCGGGTCGAGAAATCGCGCATGCGCCAGGCAAAGCTGCGCACGCCGAACGGCGGCGGCGTAACCTGGCCGAAGAATGCGGCCACTTCGGCGTAACCCGGCAGCAGCGACACGGTGTAATCGGTCGCCCGTTGCAGGTCTGACAGGCTTGGATACTGGTCGTTATAGTCGAGGATGCAAGATTGCAGGACGATCCCGCTCAGGTGCACGCCAGCCTGTTCAAGCAACGGCGCCAGCACGTCGGTACGTGGCGTGCCATACGATTCGCCGTACAGGTAGATCGGCGAACGCGGGCGCGGATTGACCGCGAGATAACGCAAGATGAAATCGCGCATCACGCCGGCATCCTGGTCGACGCCCCAGAAAGTCTGGTTCGTGTTGGGCAATACCGCCTCGGAAAAACCGGTGCCGGGTGGATCGATGAACACCATGTCGGTGGTATCGATCAGGCTTTCCTGGTTATCCACCAGCGGGAAATCAGGCCAGCCGGTGGTGTAAGGATCGGGCGTGGCGACCCGGCTGGGGGCGAACGAACCCAGACGCAGCCAGATCGACGACGATCCCGGTCCGCCGTTGTAGAAGAAGGTAATCGGGCGCGGCCATGGGCCTCGGTTTTTTGCGGTATAGGCGACGTAGAACATCGATGCCTCAGGCTTGCCGTTGGCGTCCGCTGCCGTCAGATGACCAGTGGTGGTGATGTAATCGACGCGCTTGCCGCTCTCGCGGTAAGTCAGCTGATGATAGGCCACCGCGGCTTTTTCGTTGACGATGGACGCCGCCAGGCCGTCGCTGGCGCCGAATGCGTAGGCCGTGTTGTCCATATAAGGCTGGTCAGGTGGGAACACTGCGGCGGCGGCCGGGCCGGAAAGAATGGCGCCGCAACCTGCGCTCAGCGCCAGCGCTGCTAATGCAGCGCGCAGGGTCTTTCGGATGGTTGGAGGGAAAATGCTGGCTTGCATGGGACGATCTGTTTTCATCTCTTGCCCTTTCTTGTGGACTGGGTGATTTGAGTGACAAACGCTACCGTTACTTCGCCATCGCTTGCTGTGCCAGATCGGCTTCTGGTCGCTGTCGGCAAGCTTTTTGCTACTCTCCCTTTTTACAATTGGACAAGCGAGTCCTGTCCGAGCGACCGGTCCGGTGCTTCTTCGATAGATACAGATAAATACAGATTGGATAGGCAGCCGCAAGACCTTGCGACCTGGCCGGCGCATCTCATTGCGGTGAAAAACCGAATGGGATGCGCTCCTGCCACCTCAAAGGTATACTACAAAAATACATTTCTTCAAGGAAAGTTTCAATTCAGATGCGGCACAAAATGCCGCCGCTGAATAGCAGGTGGCTAGCGCAAGCCGAGATGGGAGCGAGGGCTGCCAGGACAGCCGTTGCATTACTTATTTGGCCGCCAGGATATCGATCTTTTCAATTGACGGCACTTGCGAAAACAGTTCGTCCGCCCTGCCCATCAGCGCAGCCGCGACGCGGCCGGTGAGATGGGCCTGGCGCCCCGCCTCGTCGGGAAAGGTGTCGAAGATGCCATAAGTTGACGGCCCCAGCTTGATGGCGTACCAGGTTGTCGTCGCCAGTTCCTGTTGCACGACTGCCAAGCCGTCGCGCAGAAATGCCTCGACATCCGCCTCTTTTCCCGGCCGTGCTTCCAGCCTGACGAACAAACCAAGCTTCACCATTTCAGCTCTCCCTATGCATGCGTGGACGACCAGCCTTCAAGTTTAGCCGTCCCCAGAGACATTGCAATGGCGCGGAATCAAGCCGTCAGACGCGCACCAGCAGCTTGCCGATATTCTTGCCTTCGAACAGGCTGTTGAGCGCCTCCGGCAACTGTTCGAAGCCGTCGACATAGGTTTCCTGGAACACGATTTCGCCGCTTTTTACCCACGGCGCCACAATCGCCAGCATCTCATCCATGCGGCTGGTGTAGTCGCGCGCCAGGATGCCCTGGATGGTCGCGCGCTGGAACAGCATGTGCTGCAGGAAGCGCGGGCCGAGGTCGGGCGTATCGAGGCCGCCATCATACTGGCTGATGGCGCCGCAGATGATGATGCGCGCGCGCCGCTTGATAAGCGGGATGACCGCATCGGTAATCGGCCCGCCGACATTGTCGAAGTAGATATCGACGCCGCCGGTGGCCGCCTGGATCGCTGCGCTCAAGGCTTCCGGCGTGGTATGCGCGCGGTAATCGATGGCGCCGTCCAGCTTCAGCGTCTCGGTCAGGAAACGGCACTTCTCGGCGCCGCCGGCGATGCCGATCACGCGGCAGCCGGCGCGCTTGCCGAACTGCGCTACCAGCGAGCCGACCGCACCCGCGGCGCCCGACACCAGCAAGGTATCGCCCGGACGCGGACGGCCGGCTTCGGTCAGACCGAACCAGGCAGTGCGGCCCGGCATGCCCAGCACGCCCAACGCGGTGGAGACCGGCGCCGCGCTCGGATCGAGTTTGGTCAATTCGCTGTGATGGCAGCGTGCATAAAGTTGCCAGCCGCTGTAGGCCGATACCCAGTCGCCCGCCTGGTACAAGGGGCTGGCCGAAGCCACTACTTCGCCGACCACGCCGGCGCGCTGCACGATCCCCAACGGATGCGGCACATCGTAGGTATTGCGCTCGTGCTGCTGGATGCGGATATACGGATCGACGCTAATGTATTTGGCGCGCAGGATCACTTCATTGGTCGCCAGCTTGCCCTCGAGCTCGCTTTCACGCAGCTCGTAATGGTCATTGCCGACGCGTCCGTCCGGACGTTTGACGTAAAACCACTGGCGGTTCTGATAGGTGTTTTGCATGGTTGAAACCTGTTTGCTATTGGCTCGATAGTGTAGCGAAATTGGCAAAGCTGTGCTGGCCTCGGGCATAAAACGGAGTAGCCGCAAGCGGTCCAGAGAGTTGGTTCAGGATCCCCCCGATAGGGAACGGATATTATAAAATGGCAACAACCATTGAAATTTCCCCGAATGGAAAGATGCCGTTACTATTCGATCAGACTAGACATGCCCCGCTGGTGCCCATCAGATGGGATGAGCGTCGCGCACGCGCAATGATACGGCGCGTAGTGCAGGAAACCGAAGCCGCTTTTTCCGCAAGCAACTACTGGCCGCTGCATCCGCTTGACGCCGAGGATGGAGAAACAACCCCTGCAACCCCGTTGTATTTTGGCGCCTGCGGCGTCATCTGGGCGCTGTACCACCTGAAGGCGGCAGGCGCGGCAGCACTTACCCGTTCTTACGCGCCGCAGGTCCCGGCGTTGCTGCAATTGAACCGGGCATGGCTGGCGCCCGAAAACAGTGTGGACTTTGCTTCCTACATGATGGGCGACACCGGCATCCTACTGCTCGATTACTGGCTGAATCCGCGAGAAGAAACCGCTGGGCAGCTGGAAAATCTGATCCGGCTCAACCTGGAAAATCCCAGCAGAGAAATGATGTGGGGCGCGCCCGGCACCATGCTGGCGGCGCTATTCCTTCACGAAAAGACAGGTGAATCCCGCTGGGCCGAACTGTTTCGCGCCAGCGCCCGCAAACTATGGTCGCAGCTGCTCTGGTCCGAGAAGTACCTGTGCAGTTTCTGGACACAGGACATGTATGGACGGCGCAGCAGCTATCTGGACGGCGTGCACGGATTCGTGGCCACCGCCTCGCCGCTGATACGCGGACGTGCGTTGCTCACTGCCCGGGAATGGTACGACTGGCAGCTGTGCATCAGCAATACGATTCTGCACAGCGCTGCCCGAGAGGGACAATGCGTCAACTGGCGCAACCAGCTCTATCTTCCCGAGGATAAGGCCAAGCACATGCTGCTGCAGTTCTGCCATGGCGCGCCAGGATTCATCATTTGCCTTGCCGATCTGCCGGACACCAAGCTGGACCAGCTGCTGCTGGCCGGTGGCGAGGTGATATGGGCGGCCGGACCGCTGGCAAAGGGTTCCAATCTCTGTCACGGCACCGCCGGCAACGGTTATGCATTTCTTAAGCTGTTCCAGCGCACCAAAGATCAAGTCTGGCTGGAACGCGCCCGCGCCTTTGCCATGCATGCAATCGCGCAGACAGAAAACGATGCCACCTTATACGGACAAATGCGCTATTCGCTATGGACCGGCGATCCCGGATTCGCCATCTATTTATGGGATTGCCTCCAAGGCTCGGCAACGTTTCCCAGCCTTGATATTTTTTTCAGCGCCTGAAAGACCGCCACATTCCCATCGGCGTTCTGTCACCAGTACAAATCCCACCCCCTGAAGAAGGCAAACAATGATAGAAGGCAGCAATATCAATATCCGGCATGCCGGCAAAAACGACCTGGCGACCCTGATTCCCCTGATGAACGACTTGAACGCGCGCGGAGAATATCTGCCCAGCAGCCTGTTTGCACCATCCTCGATTGAAAAAAGCATCGACGCCACTGGCGGATCTTCCGGCGATGATGAGCGCTTTCTGATCGTCGACAAAGAAGACCGGATACTGGGACGCATATGGCATTTCAAGGCGGGCCCCTATTTCAATGCGCGTGAAATAGGCTATATCCTGTTTGCGACAGACAAAAGAAGAACCGGCATTACCAGTGAAGCGGTAAAGCTTTTGACTAATTACCTGTTCCAATCCCTCATGATCAACCGCCTTGAAATCAAGATGAACGTTCTAAATATCGCTTCTGAAAAAGTAGCGATCAAATGCGCGTATCAGAAAGAAGGCGTGGCACGCGGCGCCACTTTCGTACGCGGCAAGCATATCGATATGAATGTGTATTCCTTGTTGCGCAGCGAATGGGAAGCCGACACAAACTACATCAGCAATCCATCCCCACCAACAACGCCATCATAATCACATCATCATGGCGCCCATCCAGGATCCTTGCCTTGCGCTTCACGCCCTCCACGACAAAGCCATGTTTGCGGTAGAGCCCGATCGCAGCGGCATTGCCTGCATAGACCTCCAGCTCGACCCGGGTGATGCCGCGGCTCAGGGCGCTTTCGATGGTGGCTGCCAGCAGGGCCTGGCCTACGCCTTGGCCGCGCCATGACTTGATCACGCCCATGCCGAGCGTGCCGCCGTGGCCGAAACCCGGCAAGGGATGCGGCAGGATGTCGCACCAGCCGATCATCTGCTCGCCGTGCAGGGCAACCAGCTGCGCGTAATCGTGCTTGATATTGGTGGCGACGAATTCGCTGACCCAGGCCGGCGACCGTGCTTCTGTCTGGCCAAGATAAATCCGTTCGCGCGCGATCGCGTCCAGCACCTGGTGGAATTGCACGGCGTGCTCGGCGCGGATAGGCGCGACACTGAATTCAGTTTCTTTCATCGCTTGGCATTCGAGTTCAACTGGCGCCCCACGGCGCCTTCTACCCGATGCTAGCGCAAATCATGCAATCTGCCCATGATTGCCTTCGTCCATCGGCAACACTCTCGCCCACGGACTTGCTGCTGCATGGCGTTTCTCGAAAGCGACGATCTCGGGCAGCAGTTGCAAGGTCGCACCCACCATGTCCAGTCCCTCAACGATCATTTTCCTGTGCCGTTCTGCCAGCGTAAAGGGAAACGCCAGCGATCCGCACGACAGCTGCATCTGTTCCAGGTCGATCAAGAGACGGTGCCCGTTGAGGGCCGATGCCTGCAGCAGCAAAGCAATCTGCTCCTGTTCCAGCACAATCAGCAACAAGCGGTTATTGAGCGCGTTGCTGAAAAAAATCTCGCCAAAGCTTGGTGCTATCACGGCCTCCACGCCTAGCTGCTGCAAGCCCCACACCGCATGTTCGCGGCTGGAACCGCAGCCGAAATTGGCGCCGCCGACCAGGATTCTGGCGTCCTTGTATTCAGGGCGGTTCAGCACAAAGTCCGGCTTCGTGCCGCCATCCGGGTGAAAGCGCAGGTCGAACAGTGCGCCCCGGTCCAGCCCTTCCTTGGTGATCGTGCGCAGGAACTGCTTGGGCATGATCTGGTCGGTATCGAGGTTGTCGATCAGCAGCGGCGCGGCGATGCCTTCGATGCGTTTGTGTTCAGACATGCTGCTTCTCCAATGTACGGACATCACTGATGCAGCCGCTGAGCGCGGCGGCGGCGGCCATCGCCGGACTCATCAGGTGGGTACGCCCGCCCCTCCCTTGGCGCCCCTCGAAATTACGGTTGGTGGTGGAGGCGCAGCGCTCGCCCGGCGCCAGCACATCGTCGTTCATCGCCAGGCACATTGAACATCCCGGCTGGCGCCATTCAAAACCGGCAGCGATGAAGATGGCGGCCAGGCCTTCCTGTTCGGCCTGGCGGCGCACCGCGCCGGAGCCGGGCACCACCATCGCCCGCACTGCCGGCGCCACCTGCTGGCCTTTGACGATGGCTGCGGCGATGCGCAGATCCTCGATGCGGCCGTTGGTGCAGGAGCCAATGAAGACACGGTCGATCGGCAAGCCGGCGATCGCGCTTCCGGCCGACAGGCCCATGTATTGCAGGGCCTGGGCCGTCGCTGCCGCCGCATGCGCGTCGCCGGCCAGCAGCGGATCGGGAATCAAGGCGTTGACCGCAATCGCCTGGTCGGGGCTGGTGCCCCAGGTCACGAATGGCGCAACTTCCTGCGCAGCGAAAACATGTTCGACCGCGAACACGGCGCCTTCATCGGAATACAGCTGCCGCCAGTCGCCCAGCGCCTGCGCGAAATCCTGTTCGCCCAGATCCTGCGCTTTCTCGCGGATATAGTCGTAAGTCGTCTGGTCGGGACGGATCAGGGCCGCCCTGGCGCCGGCTTCCACCGCCATATTGCACAAGGTCATGCGCGCCTCGGCGGACAGTGCCGCGATCGTGCTGCCGGCAAACTCGACCGCATAACCGCGCGCGCCCTGGGCGCCGACGCGGGCGATGATCAGCAGGATCAGGTCTTTCACCGAGGTGCCTACCGGCAGCACGCCATCGACCCGGATGCGCAGGTCTTGCGCCAGGCGGTAGACCAGGGTCTGGGTCGCCAGGATGTGCTCTACCTCTGACGTGCCGACGCCGAACCCCAATGCGCCCAGCGCACCGTAGGTGGTGGTGTGACTGTCACCGCACAGCACCACCATGCCGGGCCGGATCCACCCGTGTTCCGGCGCGATGATGTGTTCTATGCCCTGCTGTTCATGGTTGGTGTCGAACAGCTTGATGCCGAATTCGCGGCAGTTGCGTTTGAGGTTGCTGGCCTGCAGCGCCGAGGCCGGATCGAGGATCACGCGCTGGGCGACGCTGACCGGATGCGTCAGGATGATGTGCGACACCACCGCCAGCTGCTGCCGCGGCCTCAGCACGCCGCGCCTGGCGGCGCGCAAGCTGCTGAATGCCTGCGGGCTGGTGTATTCGTTCATGATGTGCAGATCGGCATACAGCAGCACGTGCTGCTCGTCCAATACGGCGACGGTATGGCTGTCGACCAGCTTTTTATACAGTGTGCGAGGTGGCATGCAATGATCTCCGGCGATCAATCGGTAAAACCATCGGCAAAAAATGGCAGGACTTCCGCCAGCAGCTGGTCCGGTGCTTCTTCCGGAATATAGTGGCCGCAGGCCAGCGCCTTGCCGCTCAGGTCTGTCGCCAGCTTCTCCCATTCCACTAGCGGATCGAAGCATTTCTCGATGACGCCGTCGGCACCCCACAAGACCTTGGTCGGACATGCGATCTTGTTACCGCGCGCCAGGTCCAGCCGTTCATGTTCCAGATCGATACCGGCGCTGGCACGGTAATCCTCGCAGATGCCGTGGATCGTCGCCGGATCGCTCAGGCAGCGCAGGTACTCGGCATAGGCTTGCGGCGTGAACGGCGCCAGGCCGGCGCTGCGGCCGCCTATCGTGTGCCTGAGATACTCCTCGGGATGCGAACCGATCAGCAGTTCCGGGAACGGCGCCGGCCGGATCAGGAAAAACCAGTGGTAATAGGCAGTGGCGAAAGCCATGCTAGTCTGTTCATACATGGCCAGCGTCGGCGCGATATCCAGCAGCACCAGCTTGCGCACCGCCTGCGGATGATCGAGCGCCATGCGATAAGCCACGCGGCCACCGCGGTCATGACCCATCAGCAGGAATTGCGTAAATCCCAGCTGCGCCATCAGCGCGATCTGGTCCTCGCCCATGGTGCGCTTGGAGTAATTGCTGTGATCCGCCAGGCCGGCCGGTTTGCCGCTGTCGCCGTAGCCGCGCAGGTCGGCGGCGATGACCGTGAAGCGGCTGGCGAGCCGTTGCGCCACCTTGTGCCAGATAGCATGGGTCTGCGGATGACCGTGCAATAACAGCAAGGCAGGGCCGTTGCCGCCGCGGATGTACTTGATCTGTGTGCCGTTGATCTCGGCCATGCCATGCTCGAATCCTGGAAACATTGCTCGCTCTCCTTGTGATGAAGAGATTGTATAACCGGCGCCAGGATTTATAATTCATGAATATTGACTCTATTATTTCTTTCAAGTTAATAATGAATACTCTATCCGACCTGGCATTTTTTGCCGCCCTGGTAAAGACCGGCAGCCTTGCCGCGTTGGCGCGCGAGCTTGGCCTTACCCCGCCGGCGGTCACCAAACGATTGGCCAACCTGGAGCAGCGGCTGGGGGTGCGCCTGCTGAACCGCACCACGCGCACCATGAGCGTGACGCACGAGGGCGAGATTTACCTGGCGGATGGCGCCCGCATCCTGGCCGACATCGAAGCGCTGGAGCGTACTATCGGCAGTAGCCGGGCGTTGCCCAAGGGACTGCTGCGGGTGAATGCCAGTTTCGGCTTCGGCCGCAAGCATATCGGCCCCGCCGTATCGGAATTCAGCAAACGCTTTCCGGAGGTGGAAGTACAGCTGCTGCTGTCGGAACGGCCTTTGAACCTGGCGGATCAGGCTTTCGATATCGGAATCCGCATCGGCGAACTGCCGGATGCGCGCATCATTGCGCGCAAGATCGCCGCCAACCGCCGCCTGCTGTGCGCCGCGCCGGCTTATCTGAAACAGCATTCGGCGCCGGCCACGCCGCGCGATCTGCAGACCCATGCCTGCATCGTGCTGCGGGAAAACGAAGCCGCCTACGGCAGCTGGCATTTAAGCCGCGGCAAGCGCCAGGAGACGGTCAAAGTGCGTGGCGCCCTCAGCAGCAACGATGGCGAAACCGTGCTGGCGTGGGCGCTGGCCGGCCACGGCATCCTGATGCGTTCCGAATGGGATGTCGCGCCTTACCTGCGTTCCGGACGCTTGCGCCAGGTATTGGAAGATTGGGCGTTGCCACCATCCGACATCTTTGCGGTCTATCCGGAACGGCTCAACCTGTCGGCCAAGGTCAGCGCCTTCGTCGACTTCCTGGCGGCGCGCTTCAAGCCCCATCTGTTGCCGCGGAAAGATGGTCAGCCTGGCTGGTAGGCAGCTCCAGCCGGCCGAACTCACCGCGCCGGTAAGCCAGCAGCCGTTCGTTCATCTGCTCCAGGGTATTCATCACCAGCGGTCCGTGCTTGACCATCGGCTCTCTGAGCGCAGGGCCGGACAGGATCACGAAGTGGGCGGAGTCTGCCGCGGTCAGCCTGACGGCGCTCGCTTCGCTGGTCCCCAGCGCCTGGCCCGCCCCCAACTGCTGGCTGCAGGCAAAAGCGTCCATGCTTACGCCCAGCGTGCCCTGCACCGCGTAAATCATGGCGTTCCAGCCGGCCGGGACGGCATGTTCAAAGGTGCCGCCCGCTTCCAGAAAACCATCCAGCAGCGTGAACGGCTGTGGCAACTGCGCCGGCGAGCGCAAGCCCTGCGATTCGCCGGCTGCCACCCTCACCCGCACGCCCGGCGCCTGGTGCACCGGCATGTCGGCGGCGTCCACATGCACTGCATACGGCGTCATCATCTTTTGCGCCGCCGGCAAGTTCACGAAAATCTGCAAGGCATGCACATGCGGATTCTCGCCTTCCGGCTGCTCTGTATGCACCGCGCCGCGCCCGGCCACGAACCAGTGCAGGTCGCCTGCTTGGATCGGCCCCTGGTTGCCGAGCGAATCGTAGTTGTGGTGCGGACTGGCGGAGTCTTCAAACACATAGGTCACGGCCGAGATGCCGGCATGCGGATGCGGCTCGAAGGTAGGCGCCGTCATGTGGAAGTGATCCAGCATGACGACCAGATCGATCATTCCCTGAAAATCGTTCTCCGCAAAGTGCATGGCGTTGAAACCCTGGCCGATGCGCATCTCATGGCCGGCGACCACCGGCGAGACGGATATTCTCTTGTTCATGTGTATTCTCCTGCTTCTGATGAAGGACGGCTGCCTTATTGCTTGCTGAACGCGCTGTGCAGCCGCCAGACCAGGTTCGCGAACGGCATGTCCAGCGCTGCGTAGACATCCTGCGCCTTCGGATCGGTGTTATCGCCCAGCATTTCCACCGCCGCCGCCGCATAGTCGGTCACCGGCACGCCAGCCCCGGCCCGGATAAATTTGCTGTTTTTCATGTGATTCTCCTGTGGATGGAAACGGTTTTTGTGAGCGGCGGTTTACTTTCTTCGCCTGCCATGAATGATGCACTTGCAACGATGATTGAAAAAGATGCAAAATAACAACCTATCGTTTCACTGACGGAACGATAAAACGGCAAGGCGCTCATCACCATGAATCCTCTGGCAATCGACCTGAATGACCTTTATCTGTTTGCCCAAGTAGTGGAGCGGCGCGGCTTCACCGCCGCCGGCGATGCGCTGGGCATCCCTAAATCGCGCATTTCGCGCCGCATCACACAGCTGGAAGCGCGCCTCGGTGCGCGCCTGCTGCAGCGCACTTCACGCCGCATGAGCTTGACCGAGGCCGGCCAGGAGCTGTACCGCCATTGCGCCGCCATGATCGCCGAGGCCCAGGCCGGCGAAGATGCGGTGCGCAAGCGCCTGGGAGAACCGGTCGGCACGGTGCGCGTCAGCCTGCCGATGGCGGTCGCGGACATTGCCTTGCCGCGCCTGCTGCCGCGCTTCATGCAGCAATTCCCCAAGGTGCGATTGATGGTCCAGGCCAGCAACCGCCAGATCGACCTGATTGAAGAAAACATCGATGTGGTGGTGCGCGGCATCGGCGCCCAGCTGGAATCGTCGAGCCTGGTGCAGAGCAGCCTGTGCTCGGTGCACTGGACGCTGGCGGCCAGCCCGCAATACCTGGCGCAGCATGGCCCGATCGACGGCCTGGCGGCGCTGGCCGACGCCGACGCCTTGTACTATGCGCCGTTGAGCGACACTGAAGCCAGCTGGCGCTTGCTGGGACCGGACGAGGCCAGGCACCAGGCGCCGATCGGCAAGCTCAGGCTGCAAAGCGACAATTTGTCCGTACTGAAGCAAGCCGCGCTGGCCGGCATGGGTGTCGCGACCCTGCCGCGCTATGCCTGCGCCGCTGAACTGGCCGCCGGCAGCTTGCTGCCGGTGCTGCCGGACTGGCGTCCCAGGGCCGGGCATCTGGTGGTGCTGTTCCCGTCGCGCCGCGGCCTGGCGCCGGCGGTCAGGGCCTTTGTCGATTTCCTGAAGGACGAATTGCCGGCCGCGCTGGCTTAGCCATCCACGGTCATCGATGGCCGGCCAGCACATAAACATCGCCTGACCGATAATAGCCGCTGTTGTCTCTGCCAGCCCCAACCCGAGGTACCTGCATGCGTACACCATCCAACTCCATCCTGGCCTACATCCAGGCCAAGGACGGCAACCGGCCGCACCTGATGGCGCGCGCCTTCGCCGAAGACGCCACCCTCGCCATGGCCGTCAAGACCGGCGCCATCACGTTTCCGCCGGCGACGGCAGGACGCAACAATATCGCGGACGTCCTGGTGCGCCGCTTCGGCCAGATGTACGAGAATATCTATACTTTTTGCCTGGCGGTGCCGCCGAAGAACCAGGAAACCACATTTTCCTGCGACTGGCTGGTCGCCATGACGGAAAAGGAAAGCCGCGCCGTGCGCGTCGGCTGCGGCCGCTACGACTGGTTCTTTGCTGAAGAATCCCATCTGGTGCAAGGCTTGTCGATCACCATAGAAGCCATGCAAACGCTGCCGCCAGACGTGCTCGACGATGTCATGGCGTGGGTCTCCGTCCTGCCCTATCCCTGGTGCTCGGCTGACGCCGTGATTAGCGGCGCGCCTGCCATTGATGGCTTGCAGGAGGTGCTTGCCTATATTGGAGCCAAAGGCCGCTAATGCGGATCCGGCGCCGCGCCGGCTTCATTCCACCAGCCTCCGCCCAGGGCCTGCAATAGCGCCGCGGTATCGCTATAGCGCGCTGCCTGCGCCACCGTGCGGTCAAGTTCGTTCTGCAGACTTTGGCGTTGGGCGTCCAGCAAACTCAGATGACTGACGCCGCCGGCCTGATACAGTTTCAGCGTGATCGCCAGGCTGTCGCGGGAATTCTCGGCGGCCTGGGTCCTCGCCTGCAGCGCCAGCGCATCATGCTCCAGCGCGCGCAAGCTGTCCGCCACCTGCTGCAAAGCCTGCAGCACCGTTTGCTGATAGCCAGCCGCGGCCGCATCATAGGCGGCAACCGCGGAACGTTTCTTGGCGCGCAGTTCGCCGCCATGGAACAAAGGCTGCATCAATTTCAGGCCAACACTCCAGACATTCAGGCTATTGGCGATATCGGCGATATGCGTCTGTTCTGCGCCGGCGCTACCCGACAAAGTCAGTTGCGGATAAAGCCCGGCCGTGGCTACCCCGACCTGGGCGCTGGCCTGATGCAGCGTGGCTTCCGCGGCGCGGATGTCCGGCCGCTGACGCGCCAGCGCCGCAGGCAGGCTGAGCGGCAGCCGCTGCGGCAACGTCAGCGCATCCAGGTCTATCGGCGCCAGCGCCGCCGCGCCAGGCGCCTGCCCTAGGTAGACAGCCAGTTGATGAGTAAGCTGCGCCATTTGCTGCTGCAGTCCCGGCAGGCCGGCTTCGCTCTGCGCCACCAGGGCGCGCTGGTTCTTCAGATCGCGCTCGGCGATGCCGCCGGCGGCCAGCCGCTGCTGCATGATGGCGAGCTGCTGGCGCTGCAGCTGCAGCATCTGCAAGGTGCTGGCGATCTGGGCCTGCAGCGCGGCTTGCCTGATGGCCGCCGTGACGACATTGCCCGCCAATGCCAGGCGCGCCGCCCGCAATTCCTCGGCCTGATTCTGCGCCTGTGCCTGCAAGCCTTCCAGCATGCGGCTGTTGGCGCCGAAGGCATCGATGGTGTAGGAGACGTTGAGCGAGGCGTTGTACAGGTTGAACGGTCCGGCCTGCGGCACATTCGGAATCCCTAGTGCAGTGGTGTCGATCTGCTGGCGCGCGCCGCCCAGCTGAAGATCGGCGCGCGGATAGCGGGCGGCGCCGGTTTCCGCCTGCAGCGTTGCGCTGGCCTGGCGCAGGGTTGCTTTTGCCTGCGCAATCTGCGGACTATTGGCCAATGCCGTACGCACCAGCGTGTCCAGCTGCGCGGAATGAAACAGCTGCCACCATTGCGCTGGAATATCCATGCCGGCGTCAAACTGCTGGGCCACACCACCTGTTCCGCCGCTCTCCGCCGTGATCTGCGGCTGCACGCCGGCCGTGTACTGCGCCACGACCGGCGCCGCCGGCGCCTGGAAATCCGGTCCGACCGCGCAGGCGCCGAGCGCAGCGCTTATGGCCAGGTACAAGGCCGGTCTTGCTGCACGCTGCATGCGGATTCTCATGGCTGCTGGCTTCATGACGACTCCCTCAATCCAGTGTGCGGCGATAGAAACGCAGCGCAATGCCCATCACGATCACCGTGAACAGCATCAGCGGCCACACGCTCGGCCACAGGTCGACCCAGCCGTTGCCCTTCAACAGGATGCCGCGTATCAGGCGGTTGAAATAGGTCAGCGGCAGCAGGTTGCCGATGTACTGCGCCCACTTCGGCATGCCCTGGAACGGGAACATGAAGCCCGATAGCAGGATGTTAGGCAAGAAATAGAACATCGTCAGCTGCATCGCCTGCAGCTGGTTTTGCGCGATCGACGACAAGGTGATGCCGACCGTCAGGCTGGCCGCGATGAACAACAGCGCCGCCAGATAGATCGCCAGCACACTGCCGGCAAACGGTACATGGAACATGAAGCGCGCGCCGAGCAGGATGATGGTGGCCTGGATCAGGCCGATCGCGATATACGGCATGATCTTGCCGGTCATGACCTCGATCGGCGAGACCGGCGTCGCCAGCAGGTTTTCCATGGTGCCGCGCTCACGCTCACGGGTCATGGAAAGGCCGGTCATCATCACCATGGTCATCGACAGGATCACGCCCATCAAGCCGGGCACGACGTTGTATTGGGTTACGCCTTCCGGGTTGTAGAGGCGCTGCACCTGCACCTGGAAGGCCGGAGCGCCGCCGCTGAACTTCGCCAGCGCCCCTTGCAAATCCTTGTCGGCGACCGATTGCACCAGTTGCGGCAAGGCCGCCAGGGCCATGCCGGTGGCGGTCGGATCGGTGGCGTCGGCCTCGACCAGCAAAGCCGGCCGCTGGCCGCGCAGCAAATCGCGCGTGAAGCTGGCCGGGATATTCAGCACGAACAGCACTTTACCCTGCGCCAGCGCGCTACGGGCTGCCGCTTCGTTGGGCAGCTCGGCGACGATATCGAAATAGTCAGATGCCTTCATCGCAGCGATGAAAGTGCGCGTGAACTCGCTGTGATCGGCGGCGATGACGGCAGTCGGCATGTGTTTGGGATCGCTGTTGATGGCAAAGCCGAACAGCACCATCTGCATCACCGGGATCACGGTGATCATGCGCACCGTGACGCGGTCGCGCATCAGCTGCAGGAATTCCTTGAGGACGATGCTCCACCAGCGGTTGAATGAAAACCCCGAAAAACCCGAGAAACCGTTCATGACAGCTCCCCGAAATTGTCGGTAGAGCGGTTCATCATGTAGATGAAGACGTCTTCCAGGCTGGTGTCGATCAGTTCCATGCGCAAGCCCTGGCCGGCGGTGATGCGGCGCAGGGTCTGCTCCAGCAAGGCGGCGTCCTTGCCGCATACGTGCAGCGAGGTGCCGAACACCACCAGCTGGTCGACTCCCGGCTGTTCGTGCAATTGCTGGGACAGGCCGACCAGCTTGTTGTCGCGGATGTCGCTGTCGCGGCTGTTATAGATCGCCCAGGTGCTCAAGCCCTGGCCGGCGACCACTTCGGCGGCGGTGCCTTGCACCAGCAGCTTGCCGTAGGCCAGGTAAGCCAGCTTGTGGCAGCGTTCGGCCTCGTCCATGTAATGGGTGCTGACCAGCACGCTGATGCCTTCGGCCGCCAGCCGGTGCAGCTCTTCCCAGAAATCGCGGCGCGCGGCCGGATCGACGCCGGCGGTCGGTTCGTCCAGCAACAGCAGTTCCGGCTGGTGCAGCATGCTGGCCGCCAGCGCCAGCCGCTGCTTCCAGCCGCCCGAGAGCGAGCCGGCGAGCTGCTTGGCGCGGCTGCTCAGGCCAAGCTTTTCCAGGCTCTGGTCGACTACTTCCTTGCGCCGCTGCATGCCGTAGATGCGCGCCACGAAATCCAGATTTTCGCGGATGCTGAGATCATCCCAGTAAGAGAATTTCTGCGTCATGTAGCCGACCCGGCGCTTGATCTGGTCGCTCTGCTTGATGATATCGAAGCCCATGCAAGTGCCATGGCCGGAATCCGGCGTCAGCAAGCCGCACATCATGCGGATCGAGGTCGTCTTGCCGCTGCCGTTTGGGCCCAGGAAGCCGAAGATCTCGCCGCGCCGGACCTGCAGCGACAGATCCTTCACCACATGCTTGCTGCCGAAATGCTTGTTGATGCGGTCGACATCGACCACCAGGTCGCCATCGGTCTTCTCGGCATCGCTGGCGACGGTGGTCATGGCAGTTTCACTTCCACCGGTTGCCCCGGATGCAGCTTGAGCGCATCGGCCGGCGCCGGCCGCGCTTCGATCATGTACACCAGCTTGGCGCGCGACTGGTTGCTGTAGATGATGGGCGGGTTGTACTCGGACTCGGTGGAAATATAGGAGATGTGCACAGCCACGTTAGCCGGGCAGCCGTCGCAGCTAAGCGTCAGCGCCTGGTTGAGCTTGAAGCGCCCCAAGGTGGTTTCCGGCACGAAGAAACGGATCTTGACGTTTTCCGGCGGCAGCATGCGCAGCACCGGATTGCCGGCCGCCACCCATTCACCTTCCCGGTACATGGTGTCGAACACCAGGCCGGCGCGGGTTGCTGTCACCGTTTTCTGGCCGAGCTTCCAGTCAGCCTGTTCCAGCACCGCCTGGGCGGCGGCGACCTGGGCCTGTTGCGCCCGCACCTGGGCTTCGCGGCTAGGCAGGCGATCTACCGTCAGCTGGCTTTGCCACTGCCGCACCTGGGCGTTCGCCGTCTCGGCCGCTGCACGCGAGTCGTCCAGCTGCTGGCGTGCGATGCCGCCGGCCTGGAATTGTAGTTCGTCGCGGCGCAACTGCAAATTGGCTTTGGCGGCCGCCGCCTGGGCTTGCGTCAGCTGTGCCCGCGTCACTTCCTGTTCCTGCGGCCGCTTGCCGCTCTGGATGTCGGCCAGCTGCGCTTCGGCGGCTTTCAGCTGGCGCTGCGCCTGATCGCGGGCGGCGCTTTCATCGCCTGCTTCCAGCGCGAACAGCGGCGCCCCCAGGGCGGCCTGCTGGCCGCGCTGCACCGACAGCCGGTCCAGGCGGCCGCCCTGCGAGGCCGCGACATACACGTATTCGCCTTCGACATAGCCCTGCCAATCGTTGTCGTTGGCGGGGGTGCAGGCTGCCAGCGTCAGGTAGCTGAGAACCGCCCCAGCCATGGCGGCAGGACGGACCAGCTGCTTGCAATAATCGGCCAGGCTGTATTGCATGGAAATCCCCGGTTAGTCGTCAGAGAGAGTCGCGCCAGGCATGGCTAGCCCGTGCAACAGCAGCGCCTTGATATGGCGCGCCAGCAGCGCCTTGTCCATCAGCGCCAGCTTGTGTGCGATCGGCAGCGACGGCCGGTCCTTCAAGGTACGCGCCATCGCCAGCGGCAGCATGGTCAGGCCGATGACAGAAACGAAAATCAGATCCGGCTGCAGCTGCGGATTGAGCTGGCCCGCCTGCTGGCTGCGCGCGATGTTGTCGGCAAACAGCATCAGCTTGGCCAGCGGCACCCGCCGCACCATGCGTTCGCGCAGCTGGCCGCCGTCGCTCAGGACTTCGCGCACCCACAAGGCCGGCATCCAGGGCATTTTTTCGGTCGTGCTGATCATCCTGTCGACAATCCCCATGATCATCTGCTCCGGCGGCTGATCGCCGTTGATCGGCTCCCAGATGCTGCGGATGAACAGGCTGACGCGTTCGTCGACCACGGCTTCGATCAGCTGATCGCGGTTCTTGAAGTAGTAATGCACCATGGCCGCAGTGACGCCAGCCTGGCGCGCGACCGCGGCTACTGTGGTCGCCGCGATGCCCTGCGAGGAAAACAGCAAGGTGGCGGTATCAAGCAGCTTTTCGCGGCTGTCCTGGTCGGATGCCAGCGGTCGGCCGCGAACTGGCGCGGGGGTGGTCATGCTTCAAAGATTAATCAACGCATTAATTAATTTCAAGGTCGCAGATGTAACGGCAAGACCTCATAAGGTTAAATATAACTTTAATAAAATCATTCAATATTATGATTTAAAAGGATATTTAAATAAAAAAGCTGCACCGGGCAACGGCGCGGCCAGCTTCCGCTTAAAACCTGTGGTTGATGCCGGCCAAGTATGCGCAGAGTTATGCGGATACCCTGCTAAGGGAAACAGAAAGCTCGCTCGCATCCGATGTCGAGAAAGCAATCTACCTTTCCTTGCCCAGCGGACGTGCGACCATCGAACAAATCTCGCAAAGCATGGGAATGAATGTCCGATCCATGCAGCGCCAGCTGTCGGAATCGAGAGAGATCTTCTCGGATCTGGTCAATCATGCGCGCCGCGATCTTGCCGTGCGCTATATGGAAAATCCCAACTTCTCTCTGGGACGAGTGGCGGTACTCCTGGGCTACTCCATGCCGAGCTCGTTTACGCGGTGGTTTAAAGCCGAATTCGGGGAGTCGCCGGCGATCTGGCGCAAGGCGCACATGAAACAGCAACATCACAATACTGCCGGATCTGGCGGCGGGCTGCCATGAGCAAGCGACATCGTTAAGGTGCACGACCAGGCATTGCTGTGAGGCGCTTCGCGCAGCAATCCACCCAAGGTCTATTCGTCAACATTTTGAGGCAGGTGCGACAGGCTCAATTCGACCGAGGCTGTGTGAAAACACAGAAAAATTCGGCGCACATAAAAATCGGCCTCTCAAAACGACCGCTACGCGATTTTCTCAATATCAGCAATGGTCGCCCTACCCACGAAAATTTTATGTTTTTGCGTTTTCACACAGCCTCGACCCTAAGCCGCCGGTCGCATTTCTCCAAAGCGGACGCTCAACATGTTACTTCTGTGGTTCCGGAGCGTTGGGCTTGCATATATCGGCCTCTAAAATTTTGCCAGAAAAATAATACCAACACCCATGCCCAGTACCTAAGCAGCTGAGAGAAAAAACAACCGCAACTCCCGGCGTTCTTTGATGATGGCGTTTGGCCTACTTGTGCCAATTAAGAGGAACGAAATAGCTTTAGTGACTGGATGAAGTTTATTTGGCTCATCGGCACCTGTCGTGCCAAGAATCCCGAACAAGAGTGTAACGCCTATAAAAAACAGAAATACGTGCAGAAACCAATCCGAAGGGATTGCCCATGCTGAAAAGGCACCCATGGCGAACGAGCCGAAATTTTGCATTACGCGGTTGTTTTTCATATTCGGTATAACTCCGTGCTACAACAAAAACCTAATGACAACCGCGACCGACCGGCACTGGCGGATACCAGCATTAGGATTAGCGTGGAAGAGACCATACATACGCGACCTCGTCGTCCTTACCCGAACATGCGAAGACCAATCGCTCTGGGCTGTTTGCGAGAATTGCCACCTCTTCCTGGACCGCAACGAGCGCCTTCACCATTAAAACGTAAAACTGTTCATTAACGTTGATTTCACCAATGTCTGTGCGTGCGACATTGATAAAACTGAAATCCCCCAGCGATAGGCTACGTCCAATATTGGCCTGCCACAGGCTTGCGCTTTTGAGGTCGCCTCTTTCCACAGCTTTCAGGAAATGGCACACGTTATAACGGTTCATTGAACGGACGGCATTATCAGAGCTTTCCTCTGTGTCGACGCAAACGGATACTGCTCCAGATTCATGGTCATGATAAAACGCGAATGTAAACACTGGAACAGCCTTTTCCTTCATCTCGCTCAATGCGGCCCGCAATACTGAGTTGAAAAATGATATTGCTTGCATTTCTATAGACACCTCTAGTGAAGTTGAGCACAAAGCGCAGTTAATACAAATAAAGAAGCCTCTTGCACGTGACGAACCATAATATAGCGGTGGCCAAAAATTCACCTGGCCCTGTCACGTCACATTGGAATTAGCAAGGAAGTGTCTATTGGGAAGCTGGCTCGAATGTCTGTTGTTGCCTTTGCAGACAGTCGCGTTTCGAAATAACGGACACCCAAGCTGCGTTATTGGCGCACAACATCCTTGATGGAGCTCGCCTTGGAAACAAATCTAATTTCAACCCCATCAATTTCAGAAGGTTGCTGGAGAATCTGATACGAGTCTGAATAGGCAAGTTGAAGGCGATTTTCTGAAAGCCAAGTGATGCCTACGTCTTTTGCGGTTGCCACACCAATATTTACACTATCAATCTTTCTAGAATTGGTTTGGTTTGAAAGACTCAATTTAAGAACGCCTCCAGATTGATTACTACACTTCTCAACAACAATTTTGGCCTCGCGCTGTTTATCTGGGGATAGCACGCTTTGAATCGTTTCATTTTCGCAACTTGGAATAAACGAAGAAAGAATATAGGAAAAAAAGACATACGCAAGACCAACAGCGGCAAGTAGATAAATGAGTGGTTTGAAAGTCTTCACTTGAGCGCCGATTTAATAAGTATTGTGATACAGGCACTAAATTCGTAACTGATCGCTGTTGGCCGTTTTGAGCCGGTTGGAACAGACTCAATTCGACCGAGACTGTGCAAAAACGTAAATCTGAAAAAAGTTGCTGAGTAGGGACACTTCTTGCTGAAGTCTAAAAAATGCACAGCGATTGCTTTTAAACATCAATTCTTTTTTCGGTGAAATCATTTTGCGCTTTTACGCAGCGTCGACTCAAAAGCGACCTTCGATTTTCTTCAAAGCAGACGCGCAAAGATGAAAGTGACTGTCGCTATGTGCCCAAAAGGCTGGGTTGTTCCTGTATATGCGTATGACTGCACTTCGCAATGGCATCTACAAGGCATCGATACCAATATGAATCAATTGAATCATCGCCAGCGACAGATTTCTCTATTGTATTCAGGCGCTCCAAAAGCAGTGGACTAGCAATTGATTCAGCAGCGTTCAGTTCAAATATTCGGCAGTCGTCGTCTAACAATTCGAGCAATACCGGGATGATCCTCTTATCCTTGCGAAATGCCAGCCCCATCAAGGCCTCGCCTCTGACGTCGTCTTCGCTTTCCTGCAAGTTGAGCCAAAGCAGGTCGCGTATCTTGGAATTATCCGCTTCCTGCATCGAGCCGATACCAAAGGTCGCCCAATTGCGAACCTCATCAGAGATGTCGATCGCAAGCCTTAATAGCGTATCAATTGACTCAACCTCAGGATAGCTGCCTAACGCGATGGCTATTCGCAGCCGTATCCGTTGATCTGGGTGGGTCGCAAAAGCAATGAGATTCGGCAATGCCGACAGATGCGGTCTGTGACCAAATCCAGAAATTGCGGCACATACAACTTCAACGCGGCTGTCCCGCAAACCAGTTAACAACATCAATTGCGTTTCGGCCAACGCATACTCCGCGTTTCCTGTCGGGGAGCCATTTTGGCGCCTGCGAAGCTGTGACACGATATACATACCCAAAGCTCGTTTCCGCCAATTCCGGCATTTTGCAAATCTACGGGTAACAGCGAGGAATTCAGGTGATCCCCGCATCTGCAGTTCGGCGATTGCCTGCCAGCTATTGTCGCTATTCCAGTCTTGCAGTGCGATGCCGACGAGACTTTTAAGGCTGTGTGCCATTGGATTTCCAATATTCATACTTGTCGGTTCAATTTTTTGGAGCTTATGGCTGTGTGTAATGTCCACAGCTTGAATTCACGCCCCACAGCTGGAGTTTATTTACTCACCGAGAGATGGAATAGTTAATCAGTTGAAGCATTGGTCGATATGAAGTTGGTAAATCTCTTGCCGTCTTCGATGCCGAGGATTTGATCTATTTTCTCAATATGTCTCAAGGCATTTTAAACATCAAAGTGTTTATCCTCAATAACCGCGAGCGCTTCGTTGTGTAGTGCATATGCGAGGTGAGCGGCAAAGCGAACTTGCAGTGGTTCTTGACTTTCGCTTCCGAGGAACGCCGCCAAGAGAATGCGGATATGGAACAGGGCATGAGCTAGCAATTTCTCTTCAGACATATTCTCGGACATAACTATCGCCTTTACTTGGAAAATTGGACTGAGTGAGCAGTCGGTTTCGATTTGTCTGTATGAGCAGAATCAATTTGTGCGTTCCCCTCGATTGACCGCAACGCCGGTTCCGGCCGTGCTAAACATATTCACTCATTCTCAAGTTGTACAAACTCCTGGGTGCGAATATCTCTGATGAAGGAGGAGTCCGCCGGTGAGTCCAGAAGATGTATAAATGAATCATCGCAGGAGAGGACTAGTCCAACGGACACGTAGCAACAGTTTCCCGGTTCGTTCATGTACTCGTCTGATTCGTCATTTGCAGTGAACCGCCATCCGCTGTCATTTTCACTGTCAGGCGATTCCCGGTATAAATAACCCACTTTTTCGCCATCCTTAAGTATCCGATTAGTAGCGAAGCAACGCTTCAAATAACGTTCAACGAGATTATTATTGTCATCGTGCTCTGTATTGATAATGTTCGACGCATCGAACGAAACTCTGTCATCAAGTTTAAGGCCTTTAATCCATCGCGGCTCATTGTTCAATCGTCCGACAAACCTGCCATCTGCATCAATTTCGTCAACAAGAACCCACATCCGCTCGGCCCTCGGCGCTTCGGGATCATCCGAATCTAAGCAAAAAATCAGCTTCACTACCTCACCAGGTTTAATCTGCGCGATTATGTCTCGGGATGGCTTATAAAACGTATATTTATGAGAGGTCGCAATTTTATCGGCGTCCTCTAACGTCCAAGTAGTCATATCACCTCAAAAAAATTTCTGCACTTCCCGTAACTACGCCTGAATAATCGTTCCATCTCCATACTCACCGACAACGGGGTCTAGATTTTCTGGCGAATGAAGGATCGCGGGACCGCGGGAGCAGGCCTGCCGCGTCAGGTACTCGACCAATCCTTCCGCTTGAACAGCAGGAGGAATTGCCGCATCCATTTCCGTCAGCAGTTCTACCGTTGCTCTCACAATCCACTCTACCGTGCGATATTTTGGAGACACTATCTGAATGTTCTGCGAGTCAGTCTGATCAAAGAAACCATGTTGCAATTTGTGCCTGACATAAGAAAGTGCAGTGATACCAGGAATGGTGCGCTTTTCCAAATAAGCCTGATTTCCGCCTTCATCATAACGGACGACGTTATCCGGAAACTCGTATCCCTCATCTTCCAGAAGCGCCTCCGTGACGATATGCGGCAACAGAGGCCTGGCGTCTTCGTGGCTGACTTCAAACAAGAGAATTTTCTTGAGCTTCTTCATTTCTTTCTGTTGTTCTGTGTCCGTTTTCAGGATGGCGATACTCGGAAAATACTCGCGAATGAACTTATTCGATTCTTTCATGAGCTCATCTCTGCTCAACGTTGGCTGTATTCGCAAAAACCTGTCATCCATATCCATCATCTTCCAAGCATGGTTAAGATCGTGGATGAGGAATTCGAGTGGTGACTGCCAGAATTCATCTACATACACAGGCTCGGTTGATACCCCTATAAAATATATGGGGGTACCTCGGATTTTCATGAGGTCGGTGGCGGAAATGTTATCAAAAGTCGGAATGATGATCACTTCGGGAATTCGACGCATCAGCTCCTCGTAGCGGTACCAGTACTTCTTTTGAAAATGGATACTCAGATCCTTTTTGATACGGCAAGCCACATCAAAGAATCCTACCGCTTCAAACAAGATACGCAACGTCGGGGCATAGGGACACATCGGGCCGTTCTGGATCGTGACGTGGTGAAGTTTATGCAGCAACTGATCGCGCATCGACGCAAGTGCGGCATTGTCGCGGCACTTCTCTTCGATCGCCGATAGCATCATCTGGCTACGAACGTATTCAACCACCGGCAACAACTCCAGAATTGGCGTATCCGGACTGTCGTCATTCAACTCAAACCGCTTCCGCAAATCACGGTATACATCCAATGGGCTGCTTACCGTTTCGCGTATCCATTCGTGATGAGAAGCTCCCCGCGTTTTAGTAAAGTTTTTCGCAATGAGCGCAGCGGCAATCTGTTTGTGGTGGCCGAATGCAAAGGAGCCTTCTTTCGCGTTCGGCGTAGTAATCACGCTCTCCGGGAGCCACCTGCCCTCCACTCCTTCCGTTTCGGGAATTTCTACGAGGAATCCAATCGTGTCAACGATATGGCGCGGATCTGACGGAAGAGCGATGTCTTTGAGGTGATCGCGATATCCGTGAGAAATGGTTCTATCCATATAGATGCGCGCTTCTTTTCCTGCCCCGTTCCGGACGAAATAGTATTTACGTCCGCCTGATTCCGCAATGCCATATTCTGGCGTTACTGATCCGAACACTTTGCTGCCTGTTACTCTCAATGCGGCAAAAATACTGCCGGGGATGCCGGTCTCGTTATGTTCATCGTCATCCCGAAGTAATCCGCCAGGCAGCGACATGCCCTCAGGGAAAAAAGTCCTGTCCAAGGTCAGGAACTCCCGCCCGTGTTTCCCGTCCCGCATCACAAGTACGTCGACAGTCTTACGAATCATGACCCCCTGATCAATGCGCTGCTTTGCCTGAATTTTGAGTCTCTGATCGGACAACAAGGCGTTCACTACTGCGGATTGATGGTCCACGTTGAGATATTTGGCGATGCAATTTTCCATACCATTCTTGCGGACGGGGTCACGTAAGCGGTGGAACCAATAAACCATGTACAAGAGCGATTCGGCGTAGAGGTTCGCCGGATAACTTTGTGTGTCGAGAGCTAGCGCGTATTTATCGAGTATTTCCAAAACATAGCCCGCTACGGTATCGCTTTGCGTGGCTGAGAACAAAGATGAAAGATCATCGATCACTTCTGGGGATTCACTGGTGCCAGATAAGCCGGGGGCCGGCGCAGGCGCGTTAAATGCCATCATGTTTTCCTTAACGGTTTCTCTCACGTTAAACACTTAAATTGCGTTCAAAATTAACGATGTCGACGCCTGGTTTCAATGCATAGAGCTGCGCCAATCGCCCTCCTGAAGATATTTTTTCATTGGATATTTCAAACATTTCCGATGCTTCAATTCGTCGCATTAGACTTTTTCTTTGAATCGGCTTTTCGATGATGGCTTCAATCACCTTGATCAATTGACCGATGCTGAATTTTTCGGGCAAACAGAATACTGGAATCATTGAATACAGCGTTTTCTGTTGAAGTCGCTGCCGTGCAATTTCAATGATGTGTCGATGATCGAAAGCAATCAATAGCTTGGGCAATTCACTCACATTCAACCAACAGCTACTCTCTACCGACGCGATTCTAGACTCAACGTCTTGATGTGCTACCAACGCATAGTAGGCAAGTGTGATGCTGTATCCACGCGGGTCGCGCTTAGGTCCGGAAATCACCTGCAACTGTTCTAGATAGCTCGGCACCATCCCCGTTTTGTTCAACAACTTTCGACGGGCTGTCATATCAGTGTTCTCATCCAGACTGATATCAATAAATCCACCTGGCAGCCCCCAATAACCCACAAACGGCGATTCAGCGCGTTTGGCCATCAGCACTTTCAAAACGCCATCGTGAACAGTGAAAAGTACGCTGTCCACAGTGAACAAAGGTTTATCTATTTGCAATATGGCATCCATTTTTCTCGTCTTTTTATGTCTTTGGGACATTTTCTTTATAGCATAAATGGTGACCCGCTAAAAGTTGCTAAATTTCACTTTACTTTGTGTCCCACAGACATTAATATCTATTCATGTTTTATCCACCCCTCGATAAAACTAAAGAAAGCATAGTCAAACGAGCAAGAGTTGACTGCGCTCTGATTACTTCAAGACAGGGTCAGCAAATGGACAGCCACGCTACAAGCAATCATCGTTATTTTTTGCCGAATCCTCAACCAGCTGAAGATTCGTTCAAGCATTTTCAATTCAAGAGCGGTGAAAATCACCTTCAAATTTTGGCGCCCAGCAGTTCCCATGTCCAAATCATGTTTCGCTACAGCGGGGATCAATCGCTCATTCAGCTCTTGCTGCTGACCGATGCACTTCGCCGCCAGGGCGCAAATGTGATCGATTTATGTATCCCTTATTTTCCAGGTGCAAGGCAAGACCGCGTTTGCAATTCTGGCGAACCACTGTCGGTGAAGGTCTACGCTGATTTGATCAATCAACAGCATTATCAAAAGGTGTGCATTTTTGATCCCCACAGTGACGTGGTCGTTGCCCTCGTGGATAACGTCCAGGTAGTCAAGAACCATCAGTTTGTCAGAGACGTCGTGAATGACTTGCGATCAGATTTCATTCTGGTGTCGCCAGATGCCGGTTCGAATAAAAAAATCTTTGAATTATCTGGCCAACTTGACGGATTGCCGGTGATCAGGGCGGACAAAATTCGCGACGTACGGAATGGGGCAATTATCGGCACAGAGATTTATTGCGACGATTTAAGTGGGAAGACGGCAGTGATTGTCGATGACATTTGTGCCGGCGGCAGGACTTTCATCGAATTGGCGAAAAAGCTGAAGACCAAAAACTGCAAAGAAATCATCTTGCTTGTGTCTCACTATGAAGGCACCGCCGACGAGAAAAAATTGATGGAAAGCGGCATTGATGCGATATACACCACCGACAGCTTGCCAGGCTTTGTCGCTTCGGAATTTTTAAATGTAAAAAATATTTGGCAATTTATGCCAGCGCAAGGAGAAAAATAATGAAATTGAATCCCGCCACCGCAATCGACGGCTACAAAGTCGATCATCGCCGTCAATATCCCGACAATACTGAAATTGTATTCAGCAATTTGACTGCTAGGACAACTCGTCGCGAATACACTGATCATCTGGTTTTTTTTGGATTACAGTACTTTATAAAAAGTTTTTTAATCAAAAGCTGGGAAGAAGATTTTTTTAAACGGCCAAAAGACGAAGTCATCCGTCGATTTTCTCGTCGCATAAATAACTATCTGGGCCCGAATAATGTCGGCACGCAGCACATTGCGGATCTGCACGACCTGGGCTATCTGCCTATAAAAATCATGGCGTTGCCCGAGGGTTCGGTTTACTCGTTAAGAGTGCCATGTCTTGTGATTTTCAATACGGACGAGCGGTTTTTCTGGCTCACCAATTATCTGGAGACCATTCTCTCGACCAATGTATGGGGCATGTGCACCAGTGCCACTACCGCGCATCAATACAAAAAGATACTGACAGCTTACGCGCTGGAAACCGATGGCAGCATCGAGTTCGTGAATTGGCAAGGACACGACTTCAGCTTCCGCGGCATGTATGGCGCTGAAGCAGCCGCAATGAGCGGCGCCGCGCATTTATTGAGCTTTACAGGCACAGACACCATTCCTGCCATCGATTTTCTGGAAGATTTTTACGGCGCCAATAGCGATCTGGAACTGGTTGGCGGCAGTGTTGCAGCAACCGAGCATTCAGTCATGTGCGCCGGCGGCATGGATAATGAACTTGAAACCTTCCGGCGCTTGATTCAGGACATCTATCCGGCTGGGATCGTTAGTATCGTGTCGGATTCCTGGGATTTCTGGCAAGTGATGACGGATTTTACCGTCAAACTTAAAGAGCAGATTCTCGCGCGCGATGGAAAAGTCGTGTTTCGTCCTGACACCGGCTGTCCAGTCAAAATGATTTGTGGCGATGCTGATGCCGAAATCGGCTCGCCGGAATACAAAGGCGCTATTGAATGTTTGTGGGAAGTGTTTGGCGGCAGCGAAACCAAGCAAGGCTACAAGATTCTGGATCCCCATGTCGGATTGATTTATGGCGACTCCATCACTATTGAGCGCGCCATGGCAATTTGTGCAGGGCTCAAAGCCAAAGGATTTGCCTCAACCAATGTGGTTTTCGGCATTGGCAGTTACACTTATCAATACGTAACTCGCGATACTGATGGTTTCGCCGTTAAAGCGACTTTCGCCAAGATTTCTGGTGAAGATCGTGAAATTTTCAAGGCGCCCAAAACGGGGGATGGCACCAAGAATTCAGCCAAAGGCCTGGTAGCAGTCTACAAAAATGATCAAGGCGAATTTTATCTGAAGGACCAAGTGAGCTGGAATGAAGTCAATAACTGCGAATTTGTTCCCGTGTTTGAGAATGGAAAATTACTCAACGAGGTAAGCCTCACTGAGATTCGGGAGCGTTTGGCAGCCACGATTTAAGTTTGACAAACGCTTTCGGCCTTGCGCTATTGGCGGGTTCCTGCCAAAAACGCAAGGCGCGAATCCAAATCTGACCCGACACTCGCCGTCAGGCCAAATTTGAATCAGTATCCGTTAAACGCGTGGCGCCTGATCCTGCTTCAGCGACTGCGCCAGCTCGCCGGCCTTGAGCGAACCCATCAGCGACAGCAGCGTATTGAAGGCATTGGTATCGCCGCCACCGCCCATCTGGATCTGCGGCACCAGCGGCACCTTGGAGGTTTCAAACGCTTCCGCCAGGCGCAGCATCACGGTTTGCATCAGCTGCTTGTCTGCGCCCTCGCCTTGCATCGCTTCCGACTTGGCCTTGATCGCCGATGCTTCGGCTTCACCGACCGAGCGGATGGCGGACGCGCGGCCGGAGCCCTCCATTTCCTGCTTGAACTTCTCGGCATGGGCCAGCGCTTCGATTTCCTGGCGCTTCTTTTCTGCCGCCTTGACATTGGCGGAACCTTGGTTTTCCTTGATCGAGATATCCACCAGCGAACCGGTCAATTCCTTCTGCTTGGAGGCACGCTGCTCCGCCTCGTTGAGCTCGCGCTCCTTGTCGGCGGCGATCTGCTTTTGGGCAAAGGTTTCCACCTGTTCGCGGGCGATCTGGCGATCGCGCAGCTGGGCCATGATGTTTTCGATCTTGGTGTCGCCCGGCTGCGGCTTCGGCGTACCGATCAGGACTTCCTGGAATTCCAGCGAATAGGCCTGGAAGCGCTCTTTCATGTCGGCTGAAGCATTGCCTTGCAGTTCACTGCGCGACTGGATCAGCTCGATGAAGGTCTTGGTTTGCGAGACGTTCTTGAAATACGAGGACACCATCGGATCCAGCGTCTGTTCCACCAACTGGGCGACATTGCCGAAGCGCTGCACCACCATCGGCGCCTTGCGGTAGTCGATATGCACCACCACCGACAAGGGCAACTGCGGCTCGAACGCATCCTTGGTAATCAAGGTGATCTCACGCAGGTTGCTGTCGAAGCTGGAGCCGCTTTCGCCGGACTTCCACATCAGCACGAAGTTGGTGGTCGGCACCAGCTCGATCTTGCCGGCGTAGGTGTTGAATGCGTATTTCCCCGGCATCAAAGGATCGCGCCAGACGCCGCGGCAACCGCTTTCGACCAGCTCGCCATGGCTGTATTCCTTGCCGGACAGGTCGGAACCTTTGCGCCCGGTATAGGACACCACCACGCCGACGTAGCCGACCGGGATGATGGTCTTCTTGATCAGTTCAACCGTGGCAAACAGGCGGTTGATGTAATACGTGCCCTCCACCAGCACCCGTTCCTGGCGCCCGCGCTGGCCGCCGGCGGCGAGGAATTTTTCCGGTTCCTGGAAGGAGTTGTGGCTGTCGCCGACGTCCGGCGCCAGTAACTCGTCCTTGGGCAGGCCGGGGCCATCCTGCACCGTGACGATGGCCAGCTGGTCGGAATCGTGGGTGCCGGCCACTTCCTTCAGCACCACCGGCGTAAAGCCGCTGCGCTCGTCGAGCACTCCCCGCATCTGCTCGTAATAGGCTTTTTCCTGGGCATCCAGCGACAGCGAATAAGTCGCTTCTTCAGTCATCACCACAAACAGCGCCGGGTTGATGATGTGCGTGCCTTCGCGCAGGATCTTGCGCTGCGGTCCTTTCTGGCCGCCGCCTTCGAGGAAGGAGCGGACATCGCGGAAGTCTTCCACCTTGGCGTTGTCGGCCAGCGTCTGTCCGGCCGGCAGGTCGATGCCGTCACGCGCAAAGACATAGCCGATGCGGCCCTGGGTGACCGACACCATCGGATGGATGTGGACACGGAACTGGAACGGCGCAAAGAAATGGAAGCCGCCGCGGCGCAGGTCGGGCTGCAAGCCAGCTTCGCCATGCAGGGCCAGCAGGCCGGCTTTCACCGAGCCGCTGGAACTCCAGAGTTTTTCAACCACGCCTATCCTGTCGTTCGGGATATAGCGGATGATGCCCGATACCGACAGAAATATGGCCAGCAAGATGGCCGCAGCCACCACAATGATAAGCACCGTGGGAAACCATCCCAGGCTTGAGATCAGATTCAACATGTCGTTTCTTTCTTTTATTTTTGAGTGCTACGTTCCCTGTCGCCGCGCGTCTGCCGGCGATTTTCCAGCCAGAGTGTCATAGCAAAAAGTGTTTTTGATGACGATATGGGGGCTGGGCCCGTCAGGAGTTGGCGCCGCGATCCAGTGAGAAGCCGAAATCGCCGTCGATCCAGGTATCCTTGTCGCGGATAATCGCCTGCGCCGGCAGCGCTGCGGTCTGGACTGAAAAACCAGGCATTTTCTTGACCGCGGTGCCGATTGCCATGAATTCCACCAAACCATTGCCGATTTCGGCGATATAGGTTTTGACCCCCACCACTTCTTCCGCGCCCAGCGCATCGGCTTCGTTCTTCAGGCGGTCGATCGCAATCTCTCTGGCATCGTGGATCAGTGTCGTCAAATCGCTGATCTCGCCCTTGGTAAAGGACTTGAAAGCGGCCATGAAACCACCCACCACGCCGAGCGAATAGATCGAGGTCGACATCAGCAGCTTGACCGGCGCATAGCCGAGGCTGGTCATGGCCCACAGTTCTTCGCCGGTGAGGTCGCTGGTGACCGGATTGCTGTCGGCGCTGGCAGGCAGCGCGCTGTGGCGCGATGCGGTGCCGGCCATCAACATTTCATGGGTGCCCATCCATGGCAGGATGGTGGTGCGGATGCCGACCACGGCATTGGCGCCGTCCGCCTTGGCTTGCGCGACCAGTCGCTCAAGCGCTTTGTGGCGGGTCGCATTGAAGATATTGCTGTACTCCGCAATCTCGCCGCGCACCAGGGTTTTGAGCGATCCCATGATGCCGCCGCCGACGCCCATCGAATACGCGATATTGCCGAATGCATGCTGTAGCGGCACGTAGCCGGCATCCATGTGGCAGTACAGTTCCTGTGCATCGCCGGCGCTGGTGAAGAAGCGTCCCGCCAGGCCCTTCGCATGTACGCATGAACCGACAAACAGGAATTCGGTGCTGCCGCTGAACGAGCGCAGCTCGCTGGACACCCCCGCTACGCCGGCCGCGCCCTCTTGCCTGGCTTCCTTGCTCATGCGCTCGAAGGCATTTGCACGGCCTTCGTGGATCGCCGCGGTGACTTGCGTGATCTCCCCGCCCAACATGTTTTTCAGGCCGGCGCCCATGCTACCGAGGAAGCCCATCGAGTTGACGCTGTTGCCGACCACAATCTCGCCTGCCGAATAATTCTTTAACGCCAGGCAGAAAATTTCATTCCCGGATAAACCAGTTACTTTAGCCATACGCCTTCCTTTTTTTCGACGATAAATGTCCAACTGAATGTCCAGCGATTCGCTCCGGATATCCGGAGAAATGCACCGGGGACGAAATGATTCTGAACCTTAAACTGGGCACTTGCTACTGATTTCGGAGGGTTGCGATTGGAGTGTTTCTTCAGCCAGGGTGGCGTGAATTACTGATATTCAGCGGAGATATTTCTGGACCTGTTCCGACCTGAAATAATGGTGCGAAGGATGAACAGAGCGACTTGTTCCAATCCAGCTTGGAGCAGGCGAATGACACCGTCTGTAGTCATTCGCCTTGCCGTCAAATTGTACTTTTAGAAATTGAGTGCCGACTTGACCGACTGCAGTGCTGCATTGTTCAGGAAAATATAAAAATTCTGCGCTGTGCTGGAACCGAGCGCTGATGTTTGCAACGGCGTTCCGTCCTTCGTCAATAAGCCACTATAGATAGCGCCATTGCTTTGATAATAGACACGGTATTGCGGAACCGCCGTTTTCAGGGCGATGTTGGCGACCCAGGCACGGACACCCGCCAACGTCACGATCTGACCATCGCCGAGCTGGTAAGTCACGCCATCGGTAGTGCTCACGCGCGGGAACCAGCCCTCCAGGGCCGCAACCGTGGTCGAGCACGGCGTGATGTTCGGTCCGGTAGTCGCCACGCCGCAATCGCCGACAAACAGCGTGTCGCCGGAATACTGCCGGACCACTTTCAGGTAAGCCGAGCCGGGTTGCCAGCTGGCTTGCTGGTTATACAGCGAAGCGCCATTGATGGTATTGGTGATCAGCCCAAGCAGGCTGCCGCTGAAAAGTTCGGCAGGCGAGCTGCTTATCAAGCCCGACAGCGCCGTGGAGGTGTAGCTCGTACCCAGGAACGCGCGGATCACTGTCTTGCCGTCGGTCGCAAGATAGCTTTCCAGGACATTATTGCCTGAGTAGCTGACCTGGGCTTGGGCTGGAAAGGCGGCAACATAAACAGTCCCGTTGATCAGATAGCGAGCGCCGCCGCTCAATGTCGGCAGCGGCAGGGTCTTGGCTGCAGAGGTATACGCCACGGAAACCGGCTGCGGGCCATTGGCCGGACTCTGCGGGATGCTTGAATCGTCCGTATAAAAGGAACTGCCGGGATTGATCGAAAGTACACCGGAAGACGAACTGGAATATCCAAGACTGCCCGTCAGATAGTGCAAACCACCGTTGCCAGAAAGCGCCACGCTTTCATAGCTTTTTTGGGCTGCGCTCACGGCCGGCGTGCTCGGCGCAGCTGTCCCTGAGGAGCTGCCGCCAGCGCCAAGGTCAAGAGGGTAACGGTACATGGAAATATCTTCATGAATAACCTTTGCAATTGAATTTCAATAAATTGAACTACATGGGGTATCAATTGGATCAATACAGACAGCTCGCTAACAAGTTGCTTTTTTTCTGTTGGCGCCACAGCCGGCAACTCCTCCGGCCATCCCCATAGCACTCCCCGTGTAAGCATTTGTATTATTTTCTTGATACGACTGAGAGCGGATACTACACAGCAACATATCGTCTTGATAATGAAAAAGTGTTACCAAATGTACATACTGGAAGAATTGACAGTTGCGTTGCCAATTAGCAACGAGCGATAATCGGAGTTGGATTTTCAGCATGAAATGGCGTAGGAATAATGCAATCGAATGCGCCTCTGAAGGCCCAAGGCCCAGGACACTCAACCCCGCTCGTCCAGCAACAGAAACGCAATCCCACCCAAGCATGAAACCTGCTCTCGCAGCCCTCGGATAAACCCGGGCCACCGCATCGTATTTTTCGATATGATGTCGAATGGCAATCAGGCAATCCCTGAACGCCGCGACCAGCAAAAACCACCTACCGGAGCAGCACAGCGTGACCGACACCACCACCCCGCCCCAGCATCGCGCCCGTGAGGCTGCGATGCCCTTCATCATGCTCACGGTGTTGATCGACATGATTTCTATCGGCCTGATTGTGCCGGTGCTGCCGGCGCTGGTCGGCCAGTTCACCGGCAGCCATGCCGACCAGGCCTTCTGGTACGGCGCCGTAGCGTTTGCCTTCGGTCTTGCCAATTTTTTCGGTTCGCCTATCCTCGGCGCGCTGTCTGACAACTACGGCCGGCGGCCGGTCTTGCTGTTGGGATTCTGCGGGCTGGCGCTGAATTTTTTCGCCACGGCTTTTGCCACCGCGCTGTGGATACTGATCGTGGTGCGCCTGGTGGGCGGCGCGATGCAGGCGAATGCGGCGGTATGCAATGCCTATGTCGCCGATATCACGCCGCCGGAACAGCGCGCCAAGCGCTTCGGCATGATCGGCGCCATGTTCGGAGTCGGCTTCATCATCGGGCCGGTGATGGGCGGCTTGCTGGGCGCGATCGATTTGCGGCTGCCGTTCATCGTCGCCGGCAGCCTGGCGCTGACCAACCTGGCCTATGGCTATTTCGTCCTGCCTGAATCGCTGCCGCTCGAGCGGCGCCGCGCCTTCAGCTGGAAATTTGCCAATCCGCTGACCTCGCTGCAAGCCTTGTCGCGCCTGAAGACGGTCGGCCCGCTGGTGGCGGTGATCGCCTGCAACGGCCTGGCGCAATTCATGCTGTTCACCATCTGGGTGCTGTACACCACCTTCAAGTTCGGCTGGGGACCGTTGGAAAACGGCCAGTCGCTGGCGGCGGTTGGCATCATGTCGGTGCTGGTGCAGGGAGTGCTGCTGGGACCGCTGCTGAAGCGCTTCAGTCCGCAGCGGCTGGCGGTCATCGGCCTGGTGTCGTCCACCGCCGCCTACCTGCTGTGGGGCGCCGCCAGCCATGCCTGGATGATGTATGCAGTGATTTTTGCGAATATCTTCGGTGCCACGGTCAATGCCTCGATCCAGAGCATCATTTCCAGCGCGGTCGATTCGCATAGCCAGGGCCAGACACTGGGTGCGGTCAGTTCGCTAAACAGCCTGATGGCGGTGATCGCGCCTATGATCGCTGCGCCTCTGCTAGGCGCCGTTTCACATTTGCCGAAAGACGACTGGCGCATCGGCACGCCGTTTTATTTTTGCGCGGCGCTGCAATTGATTGCGCTGGTGCTGGCGTTCCTGCACTTCCGGCGGCAGCGCCACGCGCGCGCGGAACATCAAGCGGCTGCCAGCCCGCGGCAAACCGAAGAAACCATGTAATCGAAGGAATTGGCTGGCATCGCCGCTGCTATCCGGCGGCGACGCCAGGCGCCGGATTTACGCCGTTGCCGCCGCGGCGGGCAAAGTCATGCGTTGACCGGATGCACGCGCTGCCAAGCGGCTCAAGGGAATCTCTACCCAGCGGTAGAAAAGCGCGCCGGCGGCCAGGCTGGCAGCCCAGGCCAGCAGCATGCCGATAGCCTGGAACAGCGGCTGCGGCGGCACGAAACGGGCGAAGGCGGCATTGATGACCAGGCACACCGGGAAATGCACCAGGAAAATGGAATAGGAAATGCGTCCGAAGGCGCGGATCCAGGACAGCCGCTGACGCGACATCAGCATGCCGCGCCGGCTCACCAGCACCAGTGCGCAGGCGACGATCAGCGCTACCGCGATGCGGGTGCGGAAATCGACTGCCAGCGCGCACACGGCCGGCAGCACGATCGCCCCCAGCAGCAAGGCCACCACCGCCGGACGGCGGCTGAGATCGCGCGCCCACCAGGCAATGATGCCCAGTCCGTAGCTGCCGAAAAAGTAAGGCGCCCAGGCGTCCCAGGCGGCGTCGCGGTTAAAGTACAGCAGCGAAGCCGTCATCCCGATCACTACCAGTACCGGCGCCAGCCACGGCGCCGAGCGACGGCTGGCGATGCTGCCGGTGAACCACAGCAGCATGGTCAGCAAGGCATACAGCTGGAAATCGATGGCGATGTACCAGGCGCCGGCCGAGATCGATTCATAGCCGAGCACCGTATGCAGCAGCAGCGCATGCGCGGCCAGCTGCAGCGCGGTCGGCATGGCCGAGATCGAATAATGGCTCATCCACATCGCAGCCCAGGCCGAAGCCCCGACTGCCAGGGCGGTCGCCACCAGGAACGGCGGCACCAGCTTCATGTAGCGCCGCCACAGCACGCGCAAGGGATCGGCAACGCCGGAATTGCCCTGCGGCGAGAGCGACTTGGCGGCGAGGAAACCGCCGACCACCAGGAACACCTGCACCGCGATGCGGGCGTAGGTATCCAGCCAGCCGATCAGGGTCGGCGCCACCGGCCGCACGTAATCGGCCATGGGACCGTAGAACGCCAGGTGATGCAGGACGATCAGTTGCGCTGCGACTACCTTCAACAGGTCGATGAAGCCGAATTGGAAATTGGAATTGCGGTCAGGTACGTAGGATGAGCTTGGAGGCTGCGGTGAAACGCTCATTATTACATCCATGTTAAAAAAGATGCCAATGATAAACATTCACTCGCGCTTGTCCAGCGGAATATCGTTTTGTAACACTTGAGGGGCTTGACATCTTCTACATAGCCGAATCATGTCGTTCGTTCAACTATGTAGACGGACGACATGAGGATCGTCATGCGCCGTCAGCCCTTCCCTGGCGACAACTGATATTTTTTGATTTTGTCGTACAGGGTTTTCTTCGGCAGGCCGAGGCGGTCGGCGGCGCCGGCAACGTTGCCATTGCTGGCCTCCAGCATTTCGGCGATCAGCATCCGCTCGTAGACTTCCAGCTGCTGCGGCAGCGAAGCGCCCGGCGGCAAGTCGGCGCTGGCGCCGAGGGCCGGCTCCGCCACACCTTCCGCCACGCCCAGCACCAGGCGGTCGGCGAAATTGCGCAGCTCGCGCACGTTGCCGGGCCAGTCGCGGGTCTGCCACTGCGCCATCTGCGCCAGGCTCCATTGCGGCAAGGGCCGCTGGTAACGCAGCGCCGCACCCTGGATGAAATGCGCCAGCAGCAAGGGGATGTCTTCGCGCCGTTCGTTCAGGCGCGGCAGGTCAATGCTGACCACGCCGATGCGGTAATACAAGTCTTCGCGGAAGCTACCCTGCGCGCTCATCTGCAGCAGGTTGGCCTTGCTGGCGGCGATAACGCGGCAGTCGATGGCGATCGCTTCGTTGCCGCCCAGGCGTTCCAGCTTGCGCTCCTGCAGCACGCGCAGCAGCTTCACTTGCAGGGCCAGCGGCATCGATTCGATTTCGTCGAGGAAAACCGTGCCGCCCTTGGCGTATTCCAGCTTGCCGATGCGGCGCTTCTGCGCGCTGGTGAAAGCCCCTGCTTCGTGACCGAAAATCTCGCTTTCAAAGACGGCTTCCGGCAAGGCGCCGCAGTTGATCGCGACAAACGGCCCTTGGCGGCCGCTGGCCAGGTGCAGCTGGCGCGCCACCACTTCCTTGCCGCTGCCGGTCTGGCCGTTGATCAGGATATCGACCATGGTCGGGCCGACGCTGCGGATCATGGTCCTGACCCGCTCGATCGCCGCCGACTGCCCGATCAGGCTGGGCATGTCAGGGTGCGCCACCCAGGCCGCCTTGAGGCGCCGGTTTTCCAGAATCAGGCTGCGCTTTTCCTGGGCCCGGTGTGCGGTTTCCAGCAAGCGTTCAGCGCCGAACGGCTTTTCGATGAAATCGTAGGCGCCGGCGCGCATGGCGTCGACTGCCATGCTGACGTCGCCGTGGCCGGTGACCACGATCACCGGCAGATCCGGATCCAGCGTCACCACCTGGGTCAGCAGCTCCAGGCCGGAGCGGCCGGGCAGGCGCACATCGGTGACGATGACGCCGGCAAAGCCCGGCGTCAACCAAGCCTGCGCCTGCTCCACGCTGCCGCAGACATGCACGGTAAAGCCGCCCAGTTCCAGTGTCTGCGCAATCGCTTCCCGCACCGACTGCTCATCTTCGATCAATACCGCTTGCGGCGCTGCTGCAGTCATCTCCATCATGCTTCCATGGTTTTATCTAGCGTTTCCAGCAAAGGGATGCGCAGCACGAATTCGGCGCCGCCTTCGCTGTGATTATTCGCGGTCAGGCGGCCGTTCATCGCTTGCACGATGGACGATGAAATCGCCAGGCCCAGGCCAAGCCCCTTGCCGGAAGGCTTGGTAGTGAAGAACGGCTCGAACAGATGCAGGGCGACCTGGGCTGGAATGCCCGGCCCGGAATCGCGGATGCGGATCACGGCATCGCCGGCATCGCGCTCCAGTTCCAGCGAGACGTTTTTTTGCCCGGCATTATCCACCGCGTCTAGCGCATTGCGCAACAGGTTGATCAACACTTGCTCGGTACGTACCGAATCGCCCACCACTTGGGCCTCTTCGCGGATATCGATGCGCAAGCTGGCGCCATGGGTCTGGAATTCATTGCTCAGCAACAGCGCGGCCGCTTCAATCGATTTCGACAAGTCGATCACCGCTACCGCTTCATGGCTCTTCCTGGAAAAACCGTTGAGCTGGCCGACGATCTTGCCCATGCGGGCGCTGGCATTGCTGATATGGCCGAGGTTTTCCACGGCCTTGTCGCGCTGCTCGCGCGAGAGGAAGGTGATGGCGTTGTCGGCAAAGGCGCGGATCGCCGCCAGCGGCTGGTTCAGTTCGTGCGCGATACCTGCCGCCATCTGCCCCAGCATGGCCAGCTTGCCGGCCTGGATCAGCTTGTTCTGGGTCGAACGCAGCAAGTGCTCGGTTTCCTGCAGCTTGGCGTACTTCGCCTCCAGCGTATGGTTCGCCACCATCAGTTCCTGAGTTCTCTGGGCAATCGTGCGGTCCAGGTATTCGGCCGAAGTCAGGCGTTCTTCCAGGCGCCGCCGGCGCTGGTATACGGCCCACAGGGAAATCGCCGCGATCGCCAGCAGCAGTGCTGCCGCCATGGTCCACAGCAAAGCGATGCGGGCGATGCGCGCCTGCGACGGGAACAGCATCAGCTGCCAGCCGAGGCGGCCGATATTGCGCGTCACATGCTGGCCGAACTCTGCCCTTTGCGGCTTCGGCAAGGAACTTACCGGCGTGATGGCCTGGTCGGCATACTGGTGGGTGCCAGCCAGGTTCTGCTGCACCTGGCCGTCCAGCGAGTACAGGCTGTGATACTTCCAGGCCGGACGGTTGCTGAGGAACACCACGCCGCTGCTGTCGACCAGCGTGATCGGCTCTTCGCTGCTGCGCCAGGTGTGCTCGAATTCGGTCAGGTCGATCTTGATCGCCATCACGCCCAGCACTGCCTTGTCGCCATGCTCGGCGGCGCTGGCGTAGATCGGCTGGGCCAGAAAATAGCCTGGAATATTGGTGGTGTTGCCGATGCCGTAAAAGCGGCCGGGATTGCCTTTGATCGCTTCCCGGAAATACGGACGAAAACCGAAATCCCTGCCGACAAACGATGTGCCGCTGTCCCAGTTGCTGGACGCCAGCGTCATGCCATTGCGGTCCAGCATGAAGATCGCCACCACTTTCGACTGCCGCTGTATCAGTTCCAAGGCCTGGTTGAGGTTCTGGATGTTCTGCCGGTCGTCAGGGTGCGCCAGCGCCTGCAATACATCCGATTGAAAACCCAGCGCAAACGGCAGGGTTTCGAATTTCTGCAGCACCGATTCCAGGTCCAGCGCGATGATCTGCAGCTGGCGTTCGCTGGCTTCGCTGATGTCGTTGCTGGCTTTCCTGGCCGCCATTACATAAGTAGTGACCAGCACCGCCAGCGCAGCAATCAGCGCCAGCGCCGGCAACAACAACGGCTTTTTCAATTTCATGACGGCACCCACAGGTTAATCGCGACTGGCAGCCAACAGGAAGCAAGCAGCGACGGCGCCTTGCCGGCCGTCGCTGCCGGCACTTCAACGTGGCGCCGCCGCCGCGCCTTCCGGCATGTGTTTGTGGGTGTCCAGCGCGACATCCTTGAGATAGCCTTCCTTGCTGGGATCGCGCATCTTGTAGGCGACCACGAAGGCGATGGCGCACATGGCCGATACGTACCAGTAGAAAGTGGATTCGGCGCCCAGCCCTTTCAGCTCCAGCGCCACATATTCGGCAGTGCCGCCGAACAGCGCATTGCCGACCGCATACGACAGGCCGACACCCAGCGCGCGCACTTCCGCAGGGAACATTTCAGCCTTGATCAGGCCGCTGATGGAGGTATAGAAGCTGACGATGGCCAGCGCCAGGATCACCAGCCCGAATGCTGCATACGGACTGGTCACGTCTTTCAGCGCATGCAGGATAGGCACGGTGGCGACCGTAGCCAGGGCGCCAAACCACAGCATCGAGGTGCGGCGGCCAATGCGATCGGACAGCATGCCGAACAGCGGCTGCATCACCATGTAGACGAACAGCGTCGCGGTCATGACCGTGCTGGCGGTCTTGGCGCTCATGCCGGCGGTATTGACCAGGTATTTCTGCATATAGGTGGTAAACGTGTAGAAAATCAGCGAGCCGCCGGCGGTGAAGCCGACCACCGTCAGGAATGCGCGCTTATGCTTCATCAGCCCGGCCAGGGTACCGGCATCCTTGTTCTTGCGGGTCTCGGCGGTCGAGGTTTCGCTCAGGGATTTGCGCAGGTACAGGGCGATCAAGGCCGCCAGCGCGCCCAGCACGAAGGGAATGCGCCAGCCCCAGGCATGCAGCTGCTCCGAGGTCAGCAGCTGTTGCAGGATCACCAGCGCCAGCACCGCCAGCAGCTGGCCGCCGATCAGGGTCACGTACTGGAACGAGGCGAAGAAGCCGCGCCGCCCTTCCAGCGCGACCTCACTCATATAGGTGGCGCTGGTGCCGTACTCGCCGCCGACCGACAAGCCCTGGAACAGGCGCGCCAGCAACAGCAGCAAGGGTGCCGCGATGCCGATGCTGGAGTATGTCGGCAGGCAGGCGATCATCAATGAACCACCGCACATCATCAGCACCGAGATCATCATGGCGCTGCGGCGGCCGTGCTTGTCGGCGATGCGTCCGAACAGCCAGCCGCCGATAGGCCGCATGAAGAAGCCGACGGCGAAGATGGCGGCGCTGTTGGCAAGCTGCGTGGTCGGATTGCTGCTGGGGAAAAACATCGGCGCAAAATAGATCGCGCAAAACGAATAAATATAGAAATCGAACCATTCCACCAGGTTGCCGGACGAAGCGCCGACGATGGCGAAAATGCGTTTTCGGGTATCCGCGGCAGCGGCAGGGTCGGAAGGATGAAGCACGGACATGGTTATCTCCTGGTTTTAATGTTTTTTGTACAATCCTGGCAACGGCCGTATTGATCCAGCTTGTGCTAATGCGCAAGCCACATCATGCCATTCGGAAGGCACAACTAGCAAAGGGGGAATTGACGGATCGGGTCAGCGCCGAGCCAGCTGCCTGGCGCAGGCTCGGATATACGATGGAAAAGCAATGTTGCGGGTCATGTTTGTCTCCTGTGGATTATATTTTTCTATAAACCATTGCAGACTTCATGCCAAGCCAGGCGGAAAAGCTAAGGGATTGATTTATTGGGAAATTATTCCCCGATATGTTGCTCAACAGATAGTTTTTGTGCGAAAACCCGGAATTGCGCCCGTCCGGCTTGCGGTTTTCCGCCCGCCAGTCCGGACTCCGGCAACGAATATGGCCATGCGCCGGGCGCTATTGCGCTACCATCTGCGCTGCAAAAATCAAGAAAACGCTATAGGAAACGCTATGACTCAAGAAGAACGCATGGTCGACATCGAAATCAAGCTGACACGCCAGGACGACCTGCTGGATGAGTTGAACAAGCTGGTATATCGCCAGCAATTGAAGATAGACCAGCTGGAAGCACTGTGCGCCGCCCTGGCGCAGCGCATCAAGGATGCCGCCGACAACAGTAATGCGAGCCAGGCCGCCCACGAGCGGCCGCCGCATTACTGATCAGAGCAAGCCTTACAGCGGCTGGGTACGCTCTTCCAGCCACTGCAGGGCATCGCCGCGCACGTGCGGCGTGAGGCGCTCACGCACTTGCGCGTGGTAGGCATTGAGCCAGTCGATTTCGTCGCTGCGCAACAGGCTGGCGTCGAGGCAGCGGGTATCGATAGGACACAGAGTCAGGGTCTCGAAGCGCAGGTAGTCGCCGAACTCGGTGCTTTCTGCTTCTTGATTCAGCACCAGGTTCTCAATCCGCACACCCCAGCAGCCGGGCCGATAAATGCCCGGTTCAATGGAGGTGATCATGCCGGCCTCCATGGCGGTATGCGCTTCCGGCGCCGCGCTGTTGGAAATCACTTGCGGACCTTCGTGTACATTCAGGAAGTAGCCAACGCCGTGGCCGGTGCCGTGGCCGTAGTCGATGCCGGCGGCCCAGATCGGCGCGCGTGCGATGGCATCCAGCATCGGCGATTTGACGGAACGCGGGAACTGCGCCGAAGACAGCGCAATCACGCCTTTCAGCACCAGCGTGCAGTCGCGCTTTTGCGCGGCTGAGGGCTGGCCGACCGGCACCATGCGGGTAATGTCGGTGGTGCCGCCGACATACTGGCCGCCGGAATCGATCAGCAGCAAGCCCTCGCCGCTGATGGTGGCATGCGATTCCACAGTGGCTTTGTAGTGCGGCATGGCGCCGTTGGCGTTAAAGCCGGCGATCGTCGCAAAGCTCGGGCTGACAAAACCGGGACGGCGTGCCCGCGCTGCCGTGATATGGGTATCGACCATCAGCTCGGTGACCGCTTCCTGCTCGCGTTTGGCGATGGCCTGCTCCAGCCAGCTGAAGAATTCGCACAAGGCGGCGCCGTCCTGCTCCATGGCGGCGCGCACATGCGAGACTTCCGCGGCGCTCTTGCGCGACTTGGCGAAGGTGGTCGGATTGATCGCTTCCACCACTTTGACGGTGGCGCCAACCGCCTGCCGCAATCCCAGCGTCACGCGGCGCGGGTCGAGCAGCAGCACGGCATCCGCCGGCAAAGTTGCCAAAGCCTCGGTAGCTTGCGCATACGGCGCCAGCGCCACGCCATCTTGCAGCAGCAGATCGCGCAAGGCCGCCGGCACTTTGCCGTCGGCGACGAACAGCGTGGTTTGTTGCGGCCCAATCAATGCATGGGCCAGAAACACCGGGTTGAAATTGACGTCGGCGCCGCGCAGGTTGAACAGGTAGGCAATATCGTCCAGGGTCGAAATGAAATGCCAGCCGGCGCCCTGCTGCTGCATGGC
The DNA here is from genome assembly GCF_001584185.1 of Collimonas pratensis. Taxonomy (GTDB): domain Bacteria; phylum Pseudomonadota; class Gammaproteobacteria; order Burkholderiales; family Burkholderiaceae_D; genus Collimonas; species Collimonas pratensis. Next base: position 2,914,390 of record NZ_CP013234.1, read on the forward strand.
CTGGCGCAGCTGCTCCAGCTTGGCGGCACGCGTCAGCGGCGCATGGACAGCATCGTGCTGATAGATTTCAGCCATGGGCAAGCCCGGCCGTTCGCTCCAGATATCGCCCAGCACATCGAGATCGGTGCGCAGCTTGCTGCCGCCCTTGGCCAAAGCCAGTTCCAGCGCGCGCGCCGTCGCCAGCCCCAGCACCGCGGCGTCAACCGCCAGCGTCTGCCCTGGCGCCAGATTACTCGACAACCACTCCAGATGCAGCAAGCTGCTGCCGGTCGGCGTCTTCATCAGGACGATCTCGGTGCCGGCCAGCTCGGCTTCTGCCTGCGACCAGTAGCGGCTGTCCGCCCACAAGCCGGCGAAATCGGCGGTAATGATCAGGTTGGCAACCGAACCGGTGAATCCCGACAGCCATTCCCGGCCCTTCCAACGCCCCGGCAGATATTCGGACAGATGCGGATCAGCCGACGGAATCAGGCAGGCATCGACATTGTGGCGTTTCATGGCATCGCGCAGCAGCTGGATGCGCGGGGCGGCAGTAGTCTGGGAAAAGGTTCGGGAGTTCATCGTGGATGTGTGGGCAGAATGAAAATTCGGGACAATTCGGTTATGGAGAGTCACTTACCGCTAAGTACGCAAGCATACCACTGCGTAAGGGGAAACGGGGCCTCGCCCCCTATCCAACTGACAATCAAAAAAACGAGTAAGCTCTCACGTCACAGTCGCTGCAAAACATTCTGATCATCATAATTTCTCTCAGAGGAAATCGTCATGAGCCGCAAAACCCCCATCGAGCGCTATCGCAACATCGGCATCAGCGCCCACATCGACGCCGGCAAGACCACCACTACCGAGCGCATCCTGTTTTACTCCGGCGTCAGCCATAAGATCGGCGAGGTGCACGACGGCACCGCCACCATGGACTGGATGGAGCAGGAACAGGAACGCGGCATCACCATCACATCGGCCGCCACCACCTGTTTCTGGCAGGGCATGGCCGGCAATTATCCTATCCACCGCATCAACATCATCGACACCCCGGGCCACGTCGATTTCACAATCGAAGTCGAGCGCTCGATGCGGGTGCTGGACGGCGCCTGCATGGTGTACGACGCAGTCGGCGGCGTCCAGCCGCAATCCGAGACAGTCTGGCGCCAGGCCAACAAGTACGGCGTGCCGCGGCTGGCGTTCGTCAACAAGATGGACCGGGTCGGCGCCGATTTCTTCCGCGTGCACCAGCAGATCAGCGAACGCCTCAAAGGTAACCCGGTGCTGGTACAGATTCCGGTCGGCGCCGAAGAGAATTTCCATGGCGTCGTCGACCTGATCAAGATGAAGGCAATCATGTGGGATGACGCCACCCAGGGCGTCAAGTTCGAGTACATTGAGATCCCGCCGGCCCTGCAGGAAAGCGCCAAGGAATGGCGCGGCCGCATGATAGAAGCGGCGGCCGACGCCAGCGACGCCATGATGAAAAAGTATCTGGAAGGCGACGACATCAGCGAGGATGAAATCAAGGCCGCCCTGCGGCAGCGCACCATCGCCGGTGAAATCGTCCCCATGCTGTGCGGCAGCGCCTTCAAGAACCGCGGCGTGCAAGCCCTGCTAGACGCCGTCATCGACTTCCTGCCGGCGCCTACCGATATCCCGCCGGTCAAGGGCCACGACGCCGACGACCTGGTGGTGGAACGGCGTGCCAGCGACGACGAAAAATTCTCCGCCCTCACCTTCAAGATCATGACCGACCCTTTCGTCGGCCACCTGAGCTACTTCCGCGTGTATTCCGGGGTGCTGCTGTCGGGCGATTCGGTCTTCATCCCGAACAAGGGCAAGAAGGAAAGGATAGGCCGCGTGCTGCAGATGCACGCCAACCACCGCACCGAAATCAGCGAAGTGTACGCCGGCGACATCGCCGCCGCGGTCGGCCTCAAGGAAGCCAGCACCGGCGACACTCTGTGCGATCCCGGCAGCGTCATCACCCTGGAAAAAATGGTGTTTCCGGATACCGTGATCTCGCAGGCGGTAGAACCAAAAACCAAGGCCGACCAGGAAAAAATGGGGGTGGCGCTGAGCCGCCTGGCGGAAGAAGATCCTTCTTTCCGCGTCAAGACCGATGAAGAGTCCGGCCAGACCATCATTTCCGGCATGGGTGAATTGCACCTGGAGGTGCTGGTGGAGCGCATGCGCCGCGAATTCGGCGTCGACGCCTCGGTCGGCAAGCCGCAAGTGGCTTTCCGCGAAACCATCCGCAAGGTCTGCGAATCGAGCGAGGGCAAGTTCATCAAACAGTCGGGCGGCCGCGGCCAGTACGGCCACGTGGTGCTGAAGATCGAACCGCAGCCGCACGGCAAAGGGTTTGAGTTCGTCGATGCCATCAAGGGCGGCACGGTGCCTCGCGAATATATCCCGGCGGTGGAAAAAGGCGTGCGCGAAACCCTGGCGACCGGCGTGCTGGCGGGTTACCCGGTGGTGGATGTCAAGGTCACCTTGTTCTTCGGTTCCTCGCACGACGTCGATTCCAACGAAAATGCCTACCGCATGGCGGCGTCAATGGCGTTCAAGGATGGCTGCCGCCAGGCCAGCCCGGCGTTGCTGGAGCCAATGATGGCGGTCGAAGTGGAAACGCCGGAAGAGAAAATGGGCGACGTCATCGGCGACCTGTCGTCGCGGCGCGGCATGATCCAGAGCATGGATGATATCCCGGGCGGGGTCGGCAAGATCGTGCGCGCCGAAGTGCCGCTGGCGGAAATGTTCGGCTACTCCACCACGCTGCGCTCGCTGACCCAGGGGCGCGCCACTTATACGATGGAGTTCAAGCATTACGCCGAAGCGCCGGCCAATGTGACCGACGCCGTGATCAATGCCAAGCATGTAGGGAACGCCAGGCACTGACGGGCGCTCCCGGGCCGGGTAGAGCAGTACCCGGCCACTGCTTACAGCTCGTTTTCGTCGAGGTCCTGCTCCATGCCGTCGACCGGCAGCAAGTGCCCGAGCTTGGCGGCTTTGGTATCCAGGTATTTGGCATTGAAGGGATTACGATTGAGCATCAGCGGAATCCGTTCCACCACGTTGATGCCGATCTTCTGCAGCGCCGCCACCTTGCGCGGATTGTTGGTCATCAGCCGCAGCGCGGTGATATCCAGGTGCTCCAGCATGGTTTCGCACAGGCTGTAGTCGCGCAGATCCGCGGCAAAGCCCAGTTGCTGGTTGGCTTCCACCGTATCGGCGCCGCCATCCTGCAAATGATAAGCGCGCAGCTTGTTGATCAGGCCGATGCCGCGCCCTTCCTGGCGCAGGTACAAGATGGCGCCACGCCCTTCGGCGGCGATTTTTTGCAGGGCGCCTTCGAGCTGGGCGCCGCAGTCGCAGCGCTGGCTGAACAGCGCATCGCCGGTCAGGCACTCGGAATGGACGCGCGCCAGTACCGGCGCGCCGTCGTTGACTTCACCCAGAGTCATGGCCAGATGTTCTTTGCCGGTGCTGTGTTCGATGAATGCGTGCAGCTGGAAGGTCGCCCATGGCGTCGGCAGCGCGCACGAGGTCACATATTCCAGCGATTGATTGACTGAGGCGGCAGGTAGATTGCCTTTATTATTAGTGGTGCTCATCAGATAGGTTCAGAGTGAATAAAAGGCATGCCATTGCATAAATGACATGCCCGCAAATAATATGTGGCTTAACATTGTTCGATACAGCCGCCATTTTACGATTATTCGAAAATATACGTATGACGGCGGCCCGTGCAAACCGCTCCCTGCGTCGTAAATAGGGACTAAACCGGGGTTTTCAACAGTTTGCCCGGTGTTTGGGGGGATTTATTGTTAGAATCTCATCTACTTAAACCTAAGACTATCAATGCGCGAAGTCCCCGACCTGATTGCCTGCGAAGGATGCGATGCCCTGTACCGCAAGGTGCAGCTGCGCCGCGGTGAAATCGCCCATTGCCCACGCTGCGGCACCGAGCTGGATCGCGACGACGGCCGCCAGCGCGAGCGCATTCTGCCGCTGACCGTGGCTAGCCTGATCATGTTCCTGATCGCCAACAGCTTTCCCATTGTCGAAATCGAGCTGCAAGGCCTGCGCAGCCAGACCACCCTGTTCGGCGCCGTGCTGTCGCTGAGCGCTGAAGGCATGTCGCTGGTGGCCATGCTGGTGCTGGCCACCACCATCCTGTTTCCGTTGCTGCAACTGCTGTTCCTGCTGTACCTGCTGCTGACGCTACGCAACGAGCGCCGTCCGCCCGGCTTCCGCTGGCTGGTGCATGCCATGCAAAACCTGCGCCCCTGGGGCATGGTGGAAGTATTCCTGCTGGGCGTGCTGGTGGCGGTGGTCAAACTGTCGAACATGGCCACGGTGATCCCTGGCGTCGCATTGTGGGCTTTCGGCGTCCTGACCGTACTGTTGACGGCGGTGGTTTCCTTCAATCCGCGCCGCTTCTGGCAGATGGCGTTTGCCGACGGCAGCCCGCAGGAGTCGCCATGAACAGCGGCGCCATCGAAGCGGACGATCCGATCATCATTGCCGGCGACGAAGACCTGCCGGTGTACACCGCCGTCAGCCAGGGCATGATGTCTTGCCACCATTGCGGCACGGTGTGGCGAGAGGTCGCCGAACATGAAGACTGCCAGCTCTGCGGCACTGCGCTGCACATGCGCAAACCGCACAGCATCATGCGCAGCTGGGCGCTGCTGATCGCTGCCTGCATCATGTACATTCCGGCCAACCTGATGCCGGTGATGGTCACCAAGACCTTGCTAGGTGTCCAGCAGGACACCATCATGAGCGGCGTCATCTATTTCTGGGTATCCGGCTCCTGGGAATTGGCGGCGATTATCTTCATCGCTAGCTTCCTGGTGCCGCTGTTCAAGCTGGCCTCGCTGATCCTGCTGACGGCAACCGCGCAAAAACAGAGCCGCTGGCGCCGCCTGCAACGCGCCAAACTGTACCGCCTGGTGGAAATCATCGGCCGCTGGTCGATGCTGGACGTGTTCGTGGTGTCGCTGCTGGCGGGACTGGTGCAGATCGAAGGTTTCGCCAAGATCACCGCCGGCTTCGGCGTGGTAGCGTTTGCCTCGGTGGTGGTGCTGACCATGCTGGCCGCGCTCAGCTTCGATCCGCGCCTGACCTGGGACGACCGGCCGCACGGTCGTGCGCAAGAGCCGACAATAAAACAAGAGAATCAGTAAATAGATCAGTAAGAAAGTAAGCAAAAAAGTGAAAGCACAAGATGAGCGATGAAAACACCCCGGCGCCTGCCCTGCCGCCCCTGCCCGAACCGAAGCTGAGCCGCAAACGCGACTGGCTACCGTCGCTGATCTGGCTGATTCCTATCGTCGCCGCCGTGGTCGGCCTGACGCTGGTGGTCAAGATCCTGGTCGAACGCGGGCCGTCGATCACGATCACCTTCCGCACCGCCGAAGGCCTGGAAGCCGGCAAGACCAAGGTCAAGTACAAGGATGTCGACATCGGTCTGGTCCAGACCATCACCCTCAGCAAGGACCGCTCGCACGTGTTGGCTAACGTCCAGTTGTCGAAAGAAGCGGAAAGCTTCACCGCCGCCGACACCCGCTTCTGGGTGGTGCGGCCGCGGGTGGCCGCTTCCGGCGTTTCGGGGCTGGGCACCCTGCTGTCGGGCGCCTACATCGGCGCCGACGCCGGCACTGCCAAGGATAAAAAGGATGAATTCACCGGCCTCGAAGTGCAGCCGATTGTCCGGCTCGACGCCAGCGGCAAGCAGTACATGCTGCATGCCACCGATATTGGTTCGCTGGATATCGGTTCGCCGATCTATTTCCGCCGCATCAAGGTTGGTCAGTTGGCCGCCTACGACCTGGATGAAGATGGCAAAGGCGTGACCTTGCGCATTTTCATCGATGCGCCCTACGACAAGTTCATCGGCGTCAACACCCGCTTCTGGCACGCTAGCGGCTTCGATATGCAGATCAACGCCAGCGGCTTCAAGCTGCGTACCCAATCGCTGGCGACCGTGGTGCTAGGCGGCATCGCGTTCCAATCGCCGGACGATGAACTGGGGCTCAAGGCCAAGGAAAACACCACCTTCAACCTGGCGTCCGACGAAGAAACCGCCTTGAAGGAACCGGATGGCCCGTCGGAAACCGTGATCATGTATTTCAACCAATCCCTGCGCGGCCTGACGCCGGGCACCACGGTCGATTTCCGCGGCGTGGTGCTGGGCGAGGTCAAGTCGATTGGCATCGAGTACGACGCCAAGCAGCGCGAATTCCAGATGCCGGTCGCGGTGCAGATCTATCCGGAACGGCTGGGTCGCAAGTATGCCGAGGATGAGCGCCATTCCACCTACACCGCCAAACAGCGGCTGGAATACATGGTCGGGCGCGGCTTGCGGGCGCAGCTGCGCACCGGCAACCTGTTGACCGGGCAGTTGTATATCGCACTCGACTTTTTCCCGAAGGCGCCGCCGGTCAAGATCGACAACTCGACTTCCGTGGTGGTGTTGCCGACGATTCCGAACAGCCTGGATGAAATCCAGTCGCAGATTGCCGAGATCGCCAAAAAGCTGAGCAAGGTACCGTTCGACCAGATCGCCGCCGATCTGCAAAAGACTATCGGCACCATGAACCGTACTTTGCTGAATGCCGAGCAGTTGACCAAGAGCTTGAATAACGACGTTGCGCCGGAAATTATGGCGGCGATGAAGGACGTGCGCAAGACGCTGGACAACGCCGACCGCACCCTGTCCGACAATTCGCCGCTGCAGCAGGACATCCGCCAGACCCTGCAGGAATTGACGCGTTCGGCCGCTTCGGTACGCATCCTGACCGATTACCTGGAACGCCATCCGGAATCACTGATCCGCGGCAAGCAAGAGGAAAGCAACAAATGATGACGAACAAGACTACAGCAAGCCGCGCGCGCGGCGCCGCACTCATCGCAGCAATAGCAGCAGCGCTGGCGCTAGCCGGCTGTGCCTCCAGTCCGACGCGCTTCTATACGCTGCAGGCGCCGCCGCCGGCCGCACTCCCGGCCACAGCGCAGAATGCGCGGCTGTTTATCGAAGTCTCGCCGATCGCTTTGCCGGAGCGCCTGGCGCGGCCGCAACTGGTGGTGCGCAGCAGTGGCGCCAATGCCGGCACCCGGGTTGACATCCTGGAGCAGGAACGCTGGTCCTCGCCCTTCAACAATGAACTGCGCGATGCGCTCGCCAGCGCCATCGCCAGCCGCCTGGGAGCCACCGACGTCAGCCGCTCCGGCAGGCCGACCGACCAGCCGGTCTACCGTATCGCCATCGAGTTGCGCGAATTCGATGCCGCACCCGGTGACAAAGTGCAAGCCACCTACGGCTGGACCGTCACCCGTTCGGACAATGCCAAGACCAGCGCCTGCCAGTTGACCGTTGCAGAGCCGGTCGCTGCCGGCATCGACGCTCTGGTGCAGGGCGTGCAACGGACCGTGGCGGATGCTGCCGATGCCATCACCGCCAGCGTCAGCAGTTTCAAGAGTGGCGCCGTACCGGCTTGCCAGGGTTGACGGCACAATGCAACAGCCATGATCGATAAACAGCAGGAACTGGCGAAATCCAAAAATCTGGCGCTGCTGTTCCTGGGTGTCGCCAGCGCCGTGTTTGTCATCACACTATTGCTCCCCGGCGGCTTCTGGCCAGACCTGGTCAAAGCCGTCTCCGAAGCGGCAATGGTGGGCGCACTGGCCGACTGGTTCGCGGTGCACGCCCTGTTCCGGCGCGTGCCGATCCCGCTGCTGTCGCGCCATACTGCCATCATTCCCCGCAACAAAGACAAGATCGCAGACAACCTGGCGTTGTTCGTCAAGGATAAATTCTTCGATGTCGAGTCGATCGCCGGCCTGATCCGCAAACACGATCCGGCCAAGCTGCTTTCCGCCTGGCTCAGCGGCCCGGACAATACCGAGAACTTTGGCCGTCATCTGCTGCGGGAAGCCGCGCGCATCCTCGACTTCATCGAAGACGCGCCGGTGCAGCGTTTCATGACCCGGGCGCTGCATGTGGCGCTGGAAAAAATCGACCTGTCGCAATCGGCCGGCATGATTCTCGACCAGTTAACCAAGGACGGCCGCCATCAGGCACTGCTGGACGAAGCGCTGCTGCAGTGTGCCGGCTTGCTGGCCAATCCCGATACGCAGGAGCTGATCGCCGGCGAAATCGTGGTCTGGCTCAAGCAAGACCACCCCTTGAAAGAGAAGGTCCTGCCATCTGAATGGATAGGCCGCCAAGGTGCGGACATTGCCGTCAATGCCGTGAGTCACCTGATTGCCGAGATCAGCGGCGATAAAGAGCATGCCTTGCGCGCCCGGTTCGACGTCTTCACCCAGCGCTTCATCGAACAGCTCAAGGACGATCCGGAATTCCTCGCCAAGGGCGAACAGATCAAGACCTACCTGCTGAACGACCCTACCCTCTATCTCTACCTGAAAAACCTGTGGGGATCGCTGCGTACGTGGTTAAAAGAAGATCTGGCCAGCAGCGACTCGCTGCTGCACCGGAACATGGTCGCTGCCGGCTACTGGCTAGGCAAGACGCTGGCGGACGACCCGGCCTTCCGGCAATCCGTCAACCAGCATCTGGAACAGGCGGCGAAGAACATGGCGCCCGACTTTGCCGATTTTCTGACGCGCCATATCAGCGACACCGTCAAAAACTGGGATAGCAGGGAAATGGCGCGGCAGATCGAGCTGAACATCGGCAAGGACCTGCAGTGGATACGCATCAACGGCACGATCGTCGGCGGTCTGATCGGTTTGCTGCTATATCTGATTTCGCAGCTGCGGCAATGGCTGCCGCATTTTTAGACAAGTTCGACGCTGAACAAACCCGCATTCAGAATCGTTCGTAGCCCAACAGGTAGCGCCACTCACCAACCGCCAGGCTGGCCATCGGCAGGCGGCCGATACGGATCCGTTTGATCGCTACAACTTGCAGCCCGACCTGTTCGCACATGTGCACCAGCAAGCCGCGCTGCGGCGCCTTGAGGGCGAAGCGCAAGCGTTTTTCATTCTGCCAGCTGACCTTGATCGGCGGCAGCGGCTTGCGGTTGAAGCTTAAGCCGTGGTTCAGCAACCTCAAGCCGTCCGGCATGATGTCGCCGGCGATTTCGACGATGAATTCGTGCTCGATCTTGGCGGCATCGTCGACCAGCTTGCGCGTCACGCGCCAGTCCTGGCTGAAAATCAGCAGGCCGCTAGCGAGCGTTTCCAGCGGCTCGATCAGGTTCAGGTTGTTCAGGTGACGCTTGAGGAAGCGCAGTTCGGCACGGTCGTCGGCCGACCGTTTATCAGCCGCAACCAGACGCGCCGCCAGCTCCGTCATCGGCGTCTCGGCGAACAGGTTCAGTCCGGCCGGCTTATGGAACAGGATCGTGACCGGATCTTGCGGCTCCAGCGTGGCCTCCGGCAGCAATTCGATCTGCTGCCCAGCGCCGATGCGCTGTCCGGGCTCTTCCACCAGCACGCCGTCAACCTTGACCCAACCACCTTCGATATATTGCTCGGCTTCGCGGCGCGAACAGGAAAGCTGATCGGCGAGCTGTTTCGCCAAGCGGATCGATTCAGTCATGTATGTGTGCCTTGATTTTCATTTATTTGCGATACAGTTCGGGACGCGACTTGTTGCGCTGTTCGTAAATGGTCTTGGCATCTGCCCGCGCGCGTTCCAGCGTGCGCATGACCGGGTCATCGTCGTGCAGGGTAAAAAAGTCCGCCGCCTGCGCCCGCATCACGTATTTGATCGCAGCATCGTCCTTGAGGTCGTAAAGTTCGACCATCAAGGTCGTGACTTCATCCAGATATTCTTCGTAGGTCATGATTAACTCCTGTGTTTTCCACCTTGCTCAGCTTCATCCACCGCATCAAAGGAAGATGCAGCAAGAGCCAAGCGGGCGTATTTTCGCATCAAACAGGCTTGAGGACCAAGTTATCAGCCGCGGCCGGACTTGGCCGGCGCTCGTAATTCGCCGAACCGACGCCAGGCGCGCTTGATTTTCGCCGCCTGCCGCTTGCCGCCATCGTCCAGCAAAGCCTGCGCCAGTTCGCAGTGCGAACCCAGTTCGGGCCGCTGTTCGGCGATCTGCTGCAACAGTCCGGCAGCGACGTTACGGTCATTCGAAACACCCAGCATGTCTTGTAGCTCGCCCAGCCCCTGCACATAGGAGCGCATGCGTTTGGGAGGGAAATACGACTCAAAGAATTCCGCCGCGTAGCGCGCTTTCTTGACGGCGATCCTGAGGCGATGCCGCTTTGCCGGTCCCTGCCGCTTGATGCCCTTGCCGCGCGCCAGCAGCTTGTTCTGCAACTTGGCGAGTTTGCTGCGCGCAAACTTCTTCAATGGCATCGACAGCGCGGCAATCTGCTCAACGCTTTGCTGCTGGCGCCAGCGCCGCCCCTCCAGCCAGCTTCCCAGGGACAGCAGCAACCTGGCATAGGCACGCGATGCCAGGGCATTTGCCGCCGCCTGACGGTGCTTGCCCGCTTCGCCGACGGTATGCTGGCGCAGATGTTCAAGTTGCGGCGCATGCCGGCTGCTCCCGGCAACATCGCTCAGGGTGGCAGACGCCAACACTTCCCAGTCGCGCGCCGGTCCTAGCAGCCCCGCCAGCCAGCGTAGTTGGGCGACGATTTCCGGCGGCGCCGGGATGACTTTCTTGAACAGGCCCAGCGCCGCGCGCAAGCGCCGCAGCCCGACCCGCATCTGATGCACATGTTCCGGGTCGTCGCCGTGCATGACACCGTCTTCATTGCCTTGTATCTGCGCCAGGCAGTTGTGCAGCAGCTGCTGGAAGCCCTGCTCCAGCGTCAACGCCGGCGAGAGTCTGAGCGGCTGCGCCTTCACAACCATCGTTGCTTGCGGCGTGTGCAAGGCATAGCCGCGCTCAGCCTTGCTGACATTGGCGCTGCGCAACGGCAAGCTGTTTTGCAGCTCAAGGGCAACATCGAACAAGCTGGCCGAATCGCCGGCTTTCAATTCCAGTTCGATCTCGCTGATCGGGACCGTTTGATCGCCATGGATCACTTCTCCCTGGTCCAGCGCCAGCTCGATTTCAGCGCCGGAAGGCAAGCGCAGCAGCCAGATGGTGCGCCGGAAGCGCGTCGCGAACACCGGCTGCAAGCGCTCGGCCAGGGCCGGCGCGGACATCAGTCCGGCCACCGCCGAACCGCTCTCGATCAGTCCAAGCAAGGCAGGCAGGTCAGGCGTGGCACCGCTGACTTCCGACTCCCACTCGGGACGCTGGTGCAAGCCGGCCGCAACCTGGCCGCCGCTTTTGCAAGTCTGTATCAGGCGCTTGCCGACCCGGCGCACACGCAAGGCGGTGTGGTTCTGTTTGAGGTAGAGCTCGGGGGTATCGAAGTAAACGCTGTCCAGTTGCCGCGACTGTGGTTTATTGACCGCATGTTTTTTTAATAATGGATGGCGCCGGAAACGGTTTACGTCGACCGGATCCAGCAAAAGTTTTAATTCGATTTCCATGTTTTCCAATGTTAAACAAAATTGTGGATAGCGGCAAAACTATCCGGCGGCGCGATCTTTATCCTGGCGCCGTATGCACAGTATATGCAGTGTGGCCAGGCTTGCATCGGCAATTTTTACTGTAAAAAGTACAAATAATTGCTGGCAAAAAGGGGAGCTTTTCATTTTACATTCATGACACAAGGGAAATAATTTATTTTCCTCATGAATATTGGTCAATTTACATAAAAATTATAAATCTTCGCTTAATTTACAAAATAATCTTCTATTTATACGGTAATTTCATTTTACATTTATTGCTATAAAGAAATTTAGTTATCACATTTCACAAGAAAATGGTGTCTCACGGAAAATAAAACAACGTAAATAGCAAAATATTTCAGGCGCGTTACATCGACTCTCAAACTGATACAAAATGAAATGGCGATGCCCCAAACCGTTGCAAGGTACGGGTCACCGCTTGCCGATTGGACACACACACAGTCCACTCCGGCAAAACAAAACGAAAACATGCTGCGCGGCGAATTTATCGAATTGGCCGTAACAAAAGCATGAAGCGAAATTGATCATTTCCTTATAAACAAAGTGGAGAGCTTTTCAGATGAAGAAGAAGTTTTTGGCATCGGCAATTGCTGCAATTTGCCTCGCTCACAACCCCCTCGCCTTCGGCGCAGATCAAACCGCCCCTTCCCCCGACAGTCTTGAACGCATCACGATTACGGGTTCAAATATCTCCCGCATCAACAAAGAAGGGCCAACCGCGGTCGAAGTCATCAAACGCGAGGAAATCGAAAAATCGGGCGCCAGCACCGTCCTGGAACTGTTGAGCAAGCTGCCTTCTGTTTCGGTCGGTCTTGACGGCAACAGCAATACCTCTTTCGCCCAAGGCGCCGCCTCGGTCGGTTTGCGTGGCCTGGATGCAAAGTACACCTTGATCCTGCTGAACGGCCGCCGCCTGGCGAACTATGGTTTCGCAGATGGCGCCGAAAACTCCTTCGTCGATCTGAACAACCTGCCGCTGGCAGCGATTGAATCGGTTGAAATCCTGCGCGACGGCGCTTCCGCGATCTACGGATCCGATGCCGTGGCCGGCGTGATCAACTTCAAGACCAAAAGAAATTATCAAGGGGTTGAAGGCACGGCCAATCTCGGCACCAATCAAAAAGGCGACGGCGGCACTGCCAGCGCCAGCGTCACGGCCGGCTGGGGCGATCTCGACAAGGATGGCCAGAACCTGCTGCTGACGGTCGACGTGTTCCGCCGCAATCCCCTACTGAGCGACAAGCACGATGCTACCGCCAACCGCGACTTCAGCCGCTTTGGCGGCAGCGACGGCCGTAGCATCGATCGTTACCTGGGCAGCCTCAACGACTATACTACCGGCGAACCTGGCTTTCCCATACCCGGCTGCCGCGGCACGATTGGCGTCAGCAGCGGCACCGGCGACACGCGCTGCTTCAACAACCAGACGGTGCAGCTGTCGCCAAAGATCTTGCGCGGCGGGATTTCTGCGATTTTCACCAAACGGCTCAGCGGCCAGGACGAGCTGTTCGGCGAAGCCAGTTTCAATCACAGCGAAACCAGCGTTCAGTATGCTTTGCCAAGCTTTGATTCGCAATTCATCGGCAAGACTGCCGGCTCCACCAATCCCGGCTTGGCCAACCTGCCAGGACCGAGCCCGGATGGCTCGCTGCAAGGCTTCACGCCCGGTGATCAGTTGCGCGTGTACCGTGCCATCTATGAAGCTCCAGCTACCGTCAACAAGATCACCAGCGACACCATTCGCCTGGTGGGAGGTTGGCGCGGCCAGATCGGCAGCTGGGACAGCGAAGGTGCAATCAGCCTGAACCAGAACCGCCTCAAGGATGCGGCCTCCAATTCCGTCCTCAAAGATGTCTCGACGGCCTCCTTGCAAAATGGCCTGCTCGGCAACGGCGGCTACGATCCGTTTGCCTACTGGAATCCAGCCAGCGTGGTCGATCCGATGCTGACTACCACCGAACGGGTGGCGGTCTCGCGCCTGGAAACACTCGACTGGAAGATGTCAGCACCGGAACTGTTTTCCTTCAACGGTGGACCGGTTGGTTTCGCCTGGGGCGCGCAAGCGAGCCATGAATCGATCGATGACCGTCCTGATGCACTCAATGTCGCCGGCAATATCGTCAACGCTGGCGCTACCGCCAGCAATGCCAGCCGTTCTATCTATTCGCTGTATGGCGAGTTCAATGTGCCGTTGATGAAACAGGTCGAGATGCAGCTGGCTTTGCGCGGTGACCACTACAGTGACTTCGGCAATTCCTTCAATCCGAAAATCGCACTGGCCTGGCGCCCCAGCAAAGAAATCCTGCTGCGCGGCTCCGCCACGACATCGTTCAAGGCGCCGACCTTGCCCGAAGTCAGTTCGACCACCGCCGGCTATGCCAACGGCATTGCCGACTGGGCCCGTTGCCGGCCACTCGGTTATACCGGCGCAAACTGCAGCTACAGCCCGCGCCAGTATGCGGTCGGCAATCCGGATCTGAAAGCCGAGAAAGCCAACAACTACTCGCTCGGCATGGTGCTGCAGCCGCTCAAAGGCTTGTCGGCATCGGTTGACTGGTATGCGATCAAGCAGCGCAACACGATCCAGGCGCTGGACCCGCAGTACATCGTTGACAATGAAGACATCATTCCAGGCTACGCCGCACTGGTCGGGCGCGATCCGCGCAATCCGGCGCTGGAAGCCCGGTATCCGGGCTTGAACAAGGGGCGCATCAACAGCGTTACCACTCCTTACATCAATGTCGGCAAAACCGACATCCAGGGCTTGGACATCGACCTGTCCTACGAACTGGCGCTGGCCGGCTGGGGCAAGCTGAAGCTGCGCGAGGTCAACAACTACACGCTGACCTACAAGCAAAGCATCACGCCCGGCACGGCGCCACAAAGCCGGCTGGATTCCATCTATCATCCGCGCTGGAGCAATTCCTTCCGTACCGCCTATGAATATGCCGACACGGAACTTGCATTGACAGCCCGGACCCAGGCCAGCACGCTGAACATCGACGACCCGACACATACCCAGGATCCGGCCGTCACCAATGCGCGCATTGGTTCCTTTACCGTATGGGATCTGAACGTGAACACCAAGGTCAACCGCAACATGACCTTGAATTTTGGCGTCAACAACGTGTTCGACAAGGGTCCGGTATATGCCAACACAGCGTATAAGGACGATTTCGTACAGAGCATCAATGACCTGGTCGGCCGCTATTTTTACGTGAGCATGCGTTACACATTCAAATAAACGGCGGTTTTGCGCCCGACCCAGATTCAAGGTTCGGGCGGACATTCTTCAGAGCGCCAGCGGGCGGGCATGTCATGCGGCATGCCCGCCCGTTCATTTGTCAGAGCTTGCCCCAACAACCATCGAGATTGCCGGTATCCGGCGCCGCCCTACTCAATCAGCTTTTGCGCCCGCTTCTGCACATCGTTTAAATCACCTTTGACCGCCGCCGTCAGGCGCGTCCCATACTCCACGTCCGCCTTGTAGAAATGGCTCAGCATGATCTGCTTGGTTTCTGCATCCTTGACCTGTCCCAAGTCCGCCGCCAGGTTGCCGACCAGGTTTTCCCGGTCTTGCTTAGCCAATGAACGGTAGAAGCTGCCGGCTTGGCTGAAGTTGTCGGTCTTGGCGATGGCCGCCTGCTGCGTGCTGCCCGACAGCGGCGTCTGCACCGACTTGTAGGCGGGATCGTCGACTGCGCTGCCGCTTTGCCGCGATGGCTGGTAATTGACGTCGCCGTTGCGCTTGCCGGTATCGCCGGCGCCGTCGGCGTTGTAGTTATTCACCTTCACCAAGGGCTGGTTGACCGGGATCAGCTGGTTGTTGGGGCCTAGCCGGTGCAACTGCGTATCGGCATACGAGAACAAGCGCCCTTGCAGCAGACGGTCTTCCGATGCCTCGATGCCAGGCACCAGGCGGGATGGTGCAAACGCCACCATCTCAGTGCTTTCAAAGAAATTGTCCGGCACCTTGTTCAAGGTCATGGTGCCGATTTTGGTTTCAGGGATATCGGGCCAGATCTTGGTGGCGTCCAGCGGATCGAACTTGAATTTACCCAGGTCTTCCGGCTTCAGGATCTGCACATAGAGATCCCATTTGGGGAAATCGCCACGCTTGATCGCTGCGTACAGGTCGTTGGTCAGGTTGTTGAAGTCCTCGCCCTGCACGCGTGCCGCCTCGGCGCGGGTCAAGTTCTTTTCACCCTGTAGGCTCTTCCAGTGAAATTTCACGTAGCGTACCTGGTTCTGTGCGTTGACCATCTTGTAGGCGTGTACGCCATTGCCGTCCATCATGCGGTAGGAAGCCGGAATGCCGAGATCGGAATACACCCGGGTCAGCATACTGGTGCTCTCCGGCTGGTGGCTGAAGAAATCGAAGAAGCGGTTAGGATCCTGCACGTTGGTGACCGGCGACGGCTTCAGGGAATGCACCATGTCGGGAAACTTGATCGCATCGCGAATGAAGAAGACCGGCAGATTGTTGCCGACCAGGTCCCAGTTGCCTTGGTCGGTGTAGAACTTGGTGGCAAAGCCGCGCGGATCACGCAGGGTTTCCGGCGAGCCCTTGGGATGGATGACGGTAGAAAAGCGCACGAATACTCTGGTCTTTTTACCGGCCTCGGCAAACAGGCTGGCGCGCGTCAGTTGCAACAGGTTTCCGGCCGAGACAAATTCGCCGATGGCGCCGGTGCCGCGCGCATGCACCACACGTTCTGGAATGCGTTCACGGTCGAAGCGCTGCAGTTTTTCAATCAGATGTGCATCTTGCAGCAAGCTTGGGCCGCCTGGCCCTGCAGTCTGTGAATTCTGATTGTCGCCAACCGGCGCGCCGCTGTCGCGCGTCATGGTTTGTGCGCTCACGGCGCCTGCCAGCAAAGTGCTTAATCCGATCGCGGCCAGCCGCGAAGTTGAATAGGCTCTTGAGAAATACATGCTTGGTTCTCCTCATTTTGATACGCGAGAATGCGTATTGCCAAATTTACACAAATAGTCGTTAACTATATAATTTTAATTATCAATTGATTTAATAAATTAAAACTATGCCTAACGGCAATATCGTGTATTGGCAAAAATGCGCTGGCGGCGGCAGGAAACAAAAATGCGGATCAGCACGAAGCGTGCCGGCGCCAGTGCTGTCGCTGGCAAGTTGACACGGCTTTAGATGGTCGGCGATCCGGCGTATTGAAACCCCGGACCACCACGGCCGGCAGATGATCAGAACTGGTGGCGCAGCCCCAACCGCAGCATGCCCTGCCGCGCCGCCGACGAGACCTCGCTGGCGCCGGGAATATAGGCACGGTCCAGCACGGAGCCGGTGTCGCTGCCGGCGACTTGCTGATACACCGCTTGCGCATAAACGTCGGTGCGCTTGGACAGAGCGTAATCTGCCATCAGCCCCAAGGTATGCCACTTCGGTTTGAAATTGGCCTCCGAGGTATTGAATTTACCCTGGGTAAACGTGTACATCGCGGCCAGCGAGAACGCCGGCGTCAACTGGTATTTGGCGTTGAGTTCATAGTTGTTGAACACCAGCCGCTTGAGGCTGCCCGATGCGGGCGTGATCGGACCGACATAGACCGATGACAGCGGATTGGTGAAATTGGTGTTGGAATAGACGAAGCCGTAGGTGGCTTTACCGACTGTGTAATTGATGCCGGCGCCCGCGGTGCGTTGCTGGTAAGCGAGGAAATTGGCGTCGTTCTCGGCAATCGAGCCGGCGGCGCTGGCGCCTGGCAGCGTATTGCTCATGTAGGCGGCAGCCACTGTCCATGGACCATTGAGATATTGGGCGCCAAGGCTATAAGTCATGTTGGTCCGCTGCGCGCCGGCAGTTTCGCCCAGGCCGACCATGCCGCCGAACTTGAAGCCGCCATATTCGACGCTAGTGTATTTGACAGCGTTATTGATGCGGAAGGAATTGTCGGTATTGTCGTTGTCGAACGGATGCGAGAACAGGTAACCGCCCCAGTTGCCGTTGGCCGTCACCGGACCAAGGAAATCCACCACGGAGTCGTACTGGCGCCCCACAGTCAGCGTGCCCAGTTGATTGCTGGACAGACCGACGAAGGCCTGCCGTCCGAACAGGCGCCCGCCTTGCCCCAGAGTGCCGGTGTCGGCGCTGAAGCCATTTTCCAGCTGGAATACGGCGCTCAGGCCGCCGCCCAGGTCTTCCTTGCCCTTGACGCCGATCCGGCTGCCGGATGGATAACCGCTCTGCAATTCATAAGCGCGGTTGCCACCGGCGTTATTGGTGAAATTCAGTCCCAGGTCGACGATGCCGTAGATGATCACGTTGCTTTGCGCCTGCGCGGCGCCGGCGATGCCGCTCAGCATGCCGGCGATCAATACCATTTTTCTCATGCCATATCCTTTGTTGATTGAAAGCTGGGCCGTGGCTTCTGTCGCCATCCCCGTTCAAGTATTTCGAGCCCCCGATGCTGCGTTACCCAGGAACAAGCTCACATAGCAACGGGCGGTCAATTAATGGTATATGCAAAACGACAATTGATGTTAAACAGATAACTGTAGGAATATTCCCTGATTACAGGGTAAAAGCCGGGCTCAAGCGCGCTGGCGGGCGTTGTTCATGCCGACATCGTAGTGACGGACTCCGGCCAATGACTCTTGACCGGCCCGCTGCGCGCACAAAAGCGTAGTATCAGCTTGTCGTCCCGCAAAGAATTGAAGCCATGCCCATTCCCTACCTTAGAAAACTGACTGGCAAGGACCGCAGCCAACAAGCAAACCGCCATCTGGCATTTTTCCTGTCTTTCATTGCTGGAGCGATCAATGCCGGCGGCTTTCTCGCGGTCGGGCAATACACCTCGCACATGTCGGGCATCGTCTCTTCGATGGCGGACAACCTAGCGCTGGGATCTATCGGCCTGATGCTGGCCAGCCTGGCTAGCCTGCTGGCGTTTCTGGCAGGCGCGATGACCTCGGCGCTGCTGATCAACTGGGGCCGGCGCCAGGCGCTGCAGGCGGAATACGCGCTGCCGCTGATGCTGGAAGCCGGGTTGCTACTGCTGTTTGGGCTGCTGGGCGGCAACCTGGAAGGCCATCAATGGCTGTTCGTGCCGCTCACGGTGATACTGCTGTGCTACATCATGGGCTTGCAGAATGCCATCATCACCAAGATTTCCAAGGCCGAAATCCGCACCACCCATATCACCGGGATGGTGACCGATATCGGCATCGAACTTGGCAAACTGCTTTATTGGAACCGGCTCAAGCCAGAGCAAGGCCGGCCGGATGTGCTCGGTGACCGCGATAAACTGCGGCTGCTGGCGACGCTGGTGACGCTGTTTTTCAGCGGCGGCCTGATCGGCGCCATGGGCTTCAAGCAGGTCGGCTTCATCGCTACCGCGCCGCTGGCAGCGACCTTGATGTGCCTGGCCATTGTGCCGATCTTCGATGACTTCCTGAAATTCCGGCGCAAGGCATGATCCAGCCTGCTTGATGCGATTACTGCGATTGCGGCAGCAGGCCGCCGCTCCAGGCAAGCGCTAAGGTACGCGCTAAGGCAAGCGGATTTCGCTCACCTCGTGGACATCTGGCAGCGCTTTCAACTTCAGCAATATCGTGTCGAACTCGCTGGGCAGCACCCGCAGCAGGGCCACCGTGACTTCTTCGATATCGGCATCACTGGCGTTCTGCTCGACCACGAACTGCTCGATCTGCGCCGTGCCTTTATCCAGCAATTGCCCGAACATCTGGAAGGTCAAGGCGCCGCGCCGTACCACCAGGCGCACCTCGCGCCGCTGGCGGGCGATGAAGAAACGCTTTTCCAGCGGCTTGAGGCCGGCCAGGATAATCAGGATGATCAGTGTTGCCGCCGCTGCCGCGATATACAGCCCGCCGCCCACCGCCAGGCCGACCGCGGCCACCGACCACAGGCTGGCCGCCGTCGTCAGGCCGCGAATCACTTCGCCGCGCAGCAGGATTGAGCCAGCGCCGAGGAAGCCGATGCCGGAGACTACCTGGGCCGCCATCCGTGACGGATCAAGCGCGTAGCCGGGGCGGCCCACCACTTCCTGGAAACCGTAGGCGGAAACGATCATCACCAGCGCCGAACCGACGCACACCAGCATGTGCGTGCGCAGGCCGGCAGCCCAGGATAATCGTTCGCGGTCGAAACCGATGACGCTGCCGAGGGCTGCGGCTATCAAGAGCCGGATGATCATTTCTATCTGGTCCAAGTTTCACTCCTTTAGTCAATAACAGTATGTATGGTAGGGTGGACACAGCGTGCCCACGCGTGAACTCACTCCGCGCACATGCCTTGTTATGGCATTGCATAGGCCCACACTCCGTTTATGACCGTCACGCGTGGGCACGTTGTGCCCACCCTACGACAAATTCAAAGTATTGGTCAGGTCGCCCAGCGGCGCCTGCTGGTTCTGCAGGAAGGCGACGTCGCGCGCCACCAAGGCATCGAGCTTGCGCAAGCCATACACGCGTGTAATGAAGCGCATGATCGAGGTCGTATCGTACACGGTGTGGTCGACAAAACCTTTCTTCGCATGCGGCGAAATGACGGTCGCAGGTATGCGTGAACCCGGGCCCCAGCGATCGCCTTTCGGCGGCGCCACATGGTCCCACCAGCCGCCGTTTTCATCGTGCGTGATAATCACCACCATGTTCTGCCACTGCGGTCCGCGCTGCAGATGGGCGATGACATTGGCGATATGGCGGTCGCCGGATTCGACATCGGCGTAGCCCGCATGCAGGTTGAGATTGCCCTGCGGCTTGTAGAAACTGACCTGCGGCAAACGCCCGGCGTCGACGTCGGCCAGGAATTTGTTGGTGGCAGGATCGTCGCCCAGGCCGCCATCCTTCAGATGCAGCTCGCGCGCTGCGGTCCCCGGGGCGAAGCTCTTGAAATAATTGAACGGCTGGTGGTGGTACTGGAAGTTCGGCACCGCATCGTCATTGGCCTTGCCATCCAGCGCCGCTTGCCAGGCACCGGAGTACCAGCTCCAGCTGACATTTTTTTCAGACAGGCGATCGCCAATGGTGGGATAAGTCTGCGGCGGCAGCACCATCGGATCGCCGGCGTCGGCATAGGCAGCATCGCCGCCTTTGGCCGGCTTGACGAAACTCGGCTGGTATGGCGGCGCCATGGTGTTCACCGCATAGCCGTCTGGCGTGATGGCGCGGTCGCGCAGGAATTTAGGCGGGCCGTCGAGGGCCGAAGCCGGATTCTTGTCGTCCAGTTTCAGGCGCGTACCCTTGGGATCGTCGCCCTCTACCGTTGAGACGTTATGACGTGCCGGACTGTTGTACACATCCGGATAGAACGGGGTCTGTCCGGAAATCAGGAAAATATGGTTGAGGTAAGAACCGCCGAAGGCCGACATGAAAAAATTGTCGCACAGGGTGTATTGCTCGGCCAGCTGCCACAGGCGCAGCTTGCTGGCGGTTTCGCCGTAGTGCCCCATGGTGAGGCCGCCGGAATCGGCCCAGGCCACGAACTGGTCGTTCTTGCCGCCGTTGATCTGCATCTGGTTCTGGTAAAACTTGTGCCACAGGTCGCGCGTGATGACGCCCTGCGGCAAGGGCTTGCCTTGCGCATCGCTCAGCTTGAACGGCGCGTTCGGCAAGCCGCTGATCTGCGCTTCCGTGATGGCGTAGCGCTGGCCGTCCACCTGCTGTGCCTGCGGCACCAGGCCGCCCCAGATCTTCGGCAACTGCGCCAGCGGCGTCTTGCCGTCGCGGTCCAGCTGCGTGTATCGCCCGCTTTGCATGGCCTGCGCCAGCGGCCGCTGCACGCCGGGGAAATTGCCGTACAGATTATTGAAGCTGCGGTTCTCCGCATAGATCACCACCACATGCTTGACCGCGGCCTGCAACTGCTGGTCCAGCAATTTTTCCTGGCTGGCATCGATCACTTGCTGGCTGCCGTCGCTGGCGCAGTCGGCCAGGGCCAAGGTCGCGCCGACCGCCACCACGCTGCCGAGAAAACGGCGGCGTGTGAAACCGCCTGCTTCATCTTCCGTCGTCAATTCGGGTTTGTCGCTTTCATTCATGGATGATTTTCACAATGTTAGTTAAATTGGCTGTTCAGACTTTTCTGTGGGTAAAGGGGACACTATCGTACATAAGAGGTAGGGTGGGCACGCTTTTGTGCCCACGCTGTAGCGCTATCCGCGTGGGCACAAAAGCGTGCCCACCCTACATGTCAATATTTTTGCACCCATAGAAAAGTCTGATGAATCGTTAAATTTACGGGGTTTCCGGCAACGGCGTGCGTAAGGTCACGAACTCTTCCGCCGAGGTCGGATGGATGCCGATGGTGTCGTCGAATACGCGCTTGGTGGCGCCGGCGCGCAAGGCGATAGCGATGCCCTGGATGATTTCGCCGGCGTCCGGCCCGACCATGTGGCAGCCGAGCACCTTGTCGCTGGCGGCATCGACCACCAGTTTCATCAAGGTCTTTTCATGGTAGTCGCCCAGGCTCAGCTTCATCGGCCTGAAGCGCGCTTCAAACAACTTGATCTTGTGGCCGGCGTCGCGCGCTTCCTGTTCAGTCAGGCCGACCGTGGCGATATTCGGCAGGCTGAACACCGCGGTCGGAATCAGTTTGTAATCCACCGGCCGATACTCCTCAGGGCGGAACAAGCGGCGCGCCACTGCCATGCCCTCTGCCAGCGCCACCGGCGTCAGCTGCACCTTGCCGATGACGTCGCCGAGGGCCAGGATCGACGGCTCGGAACTGCGGTATTCGCTGTCGACCTTGATGAAACCTTTGGCATCCAGCGCCACGTCGACGTTTTCCAGGCCCAGGTTATCCAGCATCGGACGCCGTCCAGTGGCGTAAAACACGCAGTCGGTTTCCAGCACGCGCTGGTCCTTCAGCGTCACTTTCAGGCTGCCGTCCGGTTGCTTGTCGATGCTTACGATGTCGGCATTGAACTGCAGGTCCAGGCCCTTTTTCTCGAATTCCTGCTTCAGATGCAAGCGTACGCCCTGGTCGAAGCCCCGCAGGAACAGGTCGCCGCGGTACAACAGGCTGGTCTGGGCGCCGAGGCCATGGAAAATCGAAGCGAACTCGACCGCGATGTAACCACCGCCAATCACCAGCACACGGCGCGGCAACTCCTTGAGGAAAAAGGCTTCATTCGACGTGATCGCATGTTCCTTGCCTGGGATGTCCGGCACCTGCGGCCAGCCGCCGGTAGCGATCAGGATGTTGGCGGCGCTGATGCGCTGGCCGTTGATCTCCACCGTGTGCGCATCGAGCAGCCGGGCGTGGCCTTCATGCAGGGCGACGCCGCTGTTCAGCAGCAGGCCGCGGTAGACCTCATTGAGGCGGTGGATCTCGCGGTTCTTGTTGGCGATCAGGGTGGCCCAGTCGAACCGCGGCTGGGCGGCGGTCCAGCCGAAACTGGATGCGACCTCAAAATCCTCGCTGAAATGGGCGCCGTACACCAGGAATTTCTTTGGCACACAGCCGACGTTGACACAGGTGCCGCCCAGGTAGCGGCTTTCCGCCACGGCGACACGGGCGCCGAAGCCGGCGGCAAAACGGGCGGCACGGACGCCGCCAGAGCCTGCTCCTATTACGAACAGATCGACATCAAAAGACATGGGCATTCTCCTTCAAGCAAAGCGGGCCGAAACCACAGGCAAGGGCAAATCTTACGTCATGCCACGCCGGCAAGTGCAGCCCGCCTGTAAATCCATCAACGCAATCAATTCAATCCAGCAGGCTCTCATCCCAGGCATGCACGGTCTGCTGCTGCTCGCCCAGGCCGTCGATACCGAGCCGGACGACGTCGCCATGCTTCAGATACAGCGGCGGCTTCTGGCCCATGCCGACACCCGGCGGCGTGCCGGTGGAAATGATGTCGCCCGGGTACAGCGTGGTGAACTGGCTGATGTAGTGGATCAGGAACGCGATATTGAAAATCATGGTCCTGGTGCTGCCGTTCTGAAAGCGCTTGCCGTTGACTTCCAGCCACATCGAGAGATTTTGCGGATCGCCGACTTCATCGGCCGTCACCAGCCAGGGGCCGACCGGACCGAAGGTATCGCAGCCCTTGCCCTTGTCCCAGGTGCCGCTGCGCTCGATCTGATATTCACGTTCGGAGACGTCGTTGACCACGCAATAGCCGGCGACATGCGACAAGGCCTGGTCCAGCGCGACATAGCGCGCCTTGCTGCCGATGACCACGCCCAGCTCGACTTCCCAGTCGGTCTTGACGGAATTCTTCGGCATCACGATGGGATCGTTGGGGCCGCCAAAACAGCTGTTCCACTTGTTGAACAGCACCGGTTCGGCCGGCACCGCCAAGCCTGATTCCGCGGCATGGTCGCTATAGTTCAGGCCGACGCACATGAATTTGCCGAGGCCGCTGAACGGTGCACCGATGCGGCCGGGCGCGCTGATTTCCGGCAGGCTGGCGGCATCGATGGCGCGCAGCTGCGCCAGGCCCGTCGGCGTCAGCTGCTGCGCCGTGATGTCCGCGATCACGCCGGACAAATCGCGCAGCTTGCCGCCGGCATCCAGCATGGCCGGCTTTTCCTGGCCCTTGGGGCCTACTCGTAATAGCTTCATCTGTTGCTTCCTTTTGTTTTTGTGGCTTGACTAAACGATCATACTATTAAACCGGCAAGACCGAGACCAATGCCATCGGCGCCGGCTATGCAGAGACGCATGTTTTAGGTCAGAATACGGGGCCTGGCCGCAGCGGCCTCACTCCACCTCACCTCAAATCATCTATGCCGAATCTTAATTTACTGCTGGGTTTTGCGCTGGTCGCCTTCGGCATGGTGCTGATGCCAGGTCCCAACATGATCTACCTGATTTCGCGCTCGATCTGCCAGGGGCCGAAAGCCGGCTTCATTTCGCTGGCCGGCGTCGCCACCGGATTCGTGTTCTACATGCTGTGCGCCGCCTTCGGCATCACTGCCCTGCTGTTTGCGGTGCCGCTGGCTTACGATATCCTGCGTTTCGGCGGCGCTGCCTACCTGCTCTACCTGGCATGGCAAGCGGTCAAGCCGGGCGGCCGCTCGCCTTTCGCAGTGCGCGACCTGCCTGTGGACAGTAACCGCAAACTGTTCTTCATGGGTTTGTTCACCAACCTGCTCAATCCCAAGGTGGCCTTGATGTACCTGGCGCTGATGCCGCAATTCATCGATCCCAACGGCGC
The DNA here is from genome assembly GCF_001584185.1 of Collimonas pratensis. Taxonomy (GTDB): domain Bacteria; phylum Pseudomonadota; class Gammaproteobacteria; order Burkholderiales; family Burkholderiaceae_D; genus Collimonas; species Collimonas pratensis. The sequence goes on from NZ_CP013234.1 coordinate 2,939,059, forward strand.
CAGCATCCTGGTGCAGTCGCTGGGACTGGGCGTGGTGCAGATCCTGATCAGCATCACGGTCAATTCGGCAGTGACGCTGGCGGCCGGCAGCATTGCCGGCTTCCTTGGCAGCCGGCCGAGCTGGCTGCTGATCCAGCGCTGGCTGATGGGCACGGTGCTGGCCGGCCTGGCGGTACGGATCGCGCTGCAGGCAAAAAAATAAGAGCGCCGCACATACTGAATATTGGCTAATATGCAAGCTGCCCTACAAATCCGGAGTTGCCTGAATGCCGCATTTGCCGTTTGCCTTGATTTCCGCCGTCGTTCTGCTGTTGCATGCCGCCGGCATCATCGCCGCCATCCATGCCCTGATGCATACGCGCACGCCGCAAGGCGCGGTGGCCTGGGTGTTCGGCCTGGTGCTGCTGCCCTATTTCACCCTGTTGCCCTATCTATTCCTCGGCAGTAAGCGCTTTTCCGGCTACGCCGAACTGCATCACTCGCGCCAGGCGCGCCTGCAGCAGCTGGACGATCCGGCCCAGCTGGCCTTGTCGGCGGAGTATCCGCCGCACCCCGGCGCCCAGCGCTACCAGGCCATCAGCAAGATGCTCGGCGTGCCTTTTCTCAGCGGCCATCGGCTGCGCCTGCTGGTCAACGGCGCCGCCAGTTTTGAAGCGATCTTCGCCGCCATCGCCAGCGCCGAACACTACCTGCTGGTGCAGTTTTTCATCATTCACGACGACGAGCTCGGCCGCAAGCTGCAGGCGGCGCTGCTAGAGCGCGCCGCCGCCGGCGTCCGCGTGTATGTGCTGTACGACGGCGTCGGCAGCCACGATCTGCCCCCATCCTATGGCGCCATCCTGCGCGCCGGCGGCGTCGAAATCCATCGTTTCGCCACGCGCCGCTGGCGCAACCGCTTCCAGCTCAACTTCCGTAATCACCGCAAGGTGGTGGTGGTGGACGGCTGGCGCGGCTTTGTCGGCGGCCTCAATGTCGGCGAGGAATACCTCGGCCACAAGCCGCCGCTGGCGCCCTGGCGCGATACCCATATGGAGTTGCAAGGACCGGCAGTGGCCGACCTGCAGCTGGCCTTCGATGAAAACTGGCAGTGGATCACCGGCCAGCCGCTCAAGCTGTCGGCGCCGCGCCCGGCCGCCGGCCAAGCCACCGCGCTGATCGCCGCCACCGGTCCGGCCGACGCCCAGGAAACCTGTTCGCTGTTCTTCGTCCAGGCCATCCACGCCGCCCGCCAGCGGCTGTGGCTGACCACGCCCTACCTGGTGCCCGACTCGGCCGTCAACGCCGCCTTGCAGCTGGCGGTATTCCGCGGCGTCGATGTGCGCATCCTGATCCCGGCCATCGCCGACCATCGCACCGTGTTCCTGGCGTCGACCTTGTATGCGCATGAGCTGGTGCGTGCCGGCGTGCGCATATTCCGCTACCAGCCCGGCTTCATCCATCAGAAGGTAATGCTGATCGACGACGACACCGCCTCGGTCGGCAGCATGAACCTGGATAATCGTTCGTTGCGGCTGAATTTTGAAATCACGTCCCTGAACATCGACAGCACATTTGCCGGCGAAGTGGAAACCATGCTGCAGGCCGATTTTGCACAGGGCCGGGAAATCGACGTCGCCGATTACGCCAGACTGCACTATCTGTACCGGGTGCTGATCCACGTGGCGCGACTGCTGAGTCCGCTACTCTGAAGCTGCCGTGGCGCTGCGTGACTCGCTGGCTTCAAGCTTGATAGAATTTATGCATCCTTGGCCGCGCCGACGACGAACTCTCTGGAGAACAACACATGACAACCCACAAGCCCGCCGATCACAATGCCGTCTCGCCCTACCTGCTGGTGCAGGACGTTCAAAGCATGCTGCTCTTCCTCACGGCCACCTTCGGCGCAGTCGAGATCTACAAGATGACCTTGCCGGACGGTTCGGTAAAACACGCGGAAGTGCGCATCGATGACTCTATCGTCATGCTGGGAGAACGCCCGGACGGCCGCGATCCCGTCGTCTGTTCGACCCACGTCTATGTACCTTCGGTTGACGCTTGCTATAGCCGCGCGCTGGCCGCCGGCGCCAGCAGCATCTCGGCGCCGGCCGACCAGTCCTACGGCGACCGTAGCGCCGGGATCCACGACCCGGAAGGCAATATCTGGTGGCTGGGGACCTACCTTGGCAAGGCATGAAACCAGTCTTTGAGGATGACGCTTTGTCAAAGACAACGGAAAAGCAGCAGTATTTCATTTGTCTTTAACATCATCCTCGCCACCTTCCCGTATAGAAAATTCAGTAGATAACGCCGGCGTGGAAATCAGGTCAGCTAATCCTGCGTGTTCTACCGCAGAAATCATTGTTTGATAACCTTCTCTGCTGTCCCGGTACAGCAATACAACTGAAAAGCCCACATCCCTTGGATCGTCCGACGCTAGGACGATCGCTTCGGCTCCAGCCGCACAGAGTCGCGAAGCAATTGTCTGCGCGCGTTTCTCGAACGCAAATACGGCGCCCACATACCGGCGCCTGCCGGCCGGCTCTTCCAGGCTGCAAGTGGTTTTTGCAAACGTAGCTAGTGTCCTCGCCGATTCTGATGCGACAATTTCCGGGGTATGCAGAATCGCGGCCTGATCGCTGATTGCTCTTGAGTTTGTCGCCTCTATTTGATATTCATTGCCATCAAGGCGTACCAATTTCAGTCCTCGCTCCAGAAGTGATTTTTGGAACTGGAAAAAAATCTCATCTGGTGAAAGCGGATCGATTGAAGCAAGATTGATTACTCCTCGCACTTCTGGAGCTAAGCGAATCGAACGGCCTGAATATTGACTGACCAGACGTGCTGCGTCAGACAATCCAAAATCCCGCCAGATAACATAAAACCGATCTTCACAATGCACCGCGGTTGCATGCGAAAACAACAGAAGCCAGAACAAACGTGCGACGATCTTTTTAATTCTTGATATCTGAAACATATTTCCTGGCAATCATCGCAGCTTTCTGAAATCTACATTCTGCGGGAAAAATTCCAATCGGTAAATGACTGCCGCCAGATACTAGAAAACCACATAACGACAATCTGAACCTCACATCAAAGCAGCGATCTGCGCTGCGCTTAAAGCCCCGCGATAGATGCGGAATTCGTCTATCAGGCCGTTGAAGTACGGATCGGCGGCATACTGCGACCTGCCGATCCAGTTCTGGCTGGTGCCACCCAGGCGGAACGGCGCCAGGACCATCGCAGGATTGCTGCCTACCGGATTGCCGTCCAGGTACAAGGTTCCGGTTTTGCCGGACAGGGTGACGGCGACATGGACCCATTGCCCGACCGACAGTGCAGCGTTGCCGTCGATTGCATGCTCACCGTAAGCGCCATTGACCGTTATCGCAAAGCGTGGGAATCCGGTATCGCCACGGGCAGTCAACATCATGTAGTGGCCGCTGCCGGAACCGAAATCGAAGATGCGCGCCCATTTACTGGATGCTTTCCAGAACACCCAGGCGGCGACCGTGATATCAGCCACATCGCTCACGATATCGGCAGGCAGGCTGACGTAACCGTCGCTGCCGTTCAGCGACAACGCCCCACCCTTCTTGCCGCCGGCCCAGCTTGCACCATTGACCAGCATCCCGGCATGCCCCTTGCCGCTGGAATCCGTGGCCGTGAGGCCGTTGCCGTCATCCAGCGCCAGGTAAGCCAATAATTGCACCGCCGTAGTCGCGCTCGTCTCGTTCGAGGCCAGGCTGGCGCCGGACGGCGTCTGCGAAATGACGACATAATAATAGGTGCCGGCAGCAAGCCCACTGTCGGCACTGTCGGTATACGACAGCAGATCATTGATGCCGGTTGCGATGGTTGTATAGGGCCCACCGGCATTCGTGCCGCGCTTGACGTCGTAGCTGCTTGCATAGGCACTGCCCCACCACGACAGCACTACCTGTCCCTGGCTCGCAATCGCGGTCAAGCCGCTCGGCGCCGCGCCGCTTGCAATCGGGTCGCGCGTGCAGGTCAGCGTGCCATAACCCAATTGATCGTAGCCACCGCTGTTCGGTCCGTAATTACCACCACCGCCTTCCGGCTGGATCTGCGCCGCGAATTTCTTGGAATACGGTGCAGCCAATCCTTTACGGTTGACGTAATGGTTATAGACCAACGCCCATCCAGGCCGCACGTCGCCTTGCCCGCCGGTTGCAAAGGCAGTCTGGTTGACATGGTCGACATTATTGTAAGTGACATAGGGCACGGTATAAAACGCATTGCCGGATTCGATCAGATTGGCCTTGGCAACGTACTCGGCGCCGGCAAGGAAACGGTTATTGTCATAGCCGTACAGATCGACTCCCTGGTTCCAGGCCATCTCGCAGATCGGCCCCATCAGTGCGATGCCCAACGTGTTGTGTCCCTGGTCGCGGCCGGTTTCCTGCCATTGCCCCAGGTAGCCGGGATGCATGTAATAGACGGCCTGCGAAACGGCGCCGTTGCCCGCGCCGTTCTTGAAATAGTCGACCGCTTCGTTAAACATGGCGCGGTCGTCGCATAGCACGCCGATGGCCATGATCGAAGCCATATTGCACAAATCCCAGTTGGCCCAGTAGTGAGTCACCTCGGTGCCGTTGTGGCGAATCAGGAAATCATGGTTGATGGGGTAAAAAACGGTCCGTATCATGTTCTGAAAACTGGCAAGATCCGTGGCGGCCCAGCCGCTGTAGGAACGCATGATTTCGGCTGCATTGGCGAATTCGTAGCCGTAGAGACCGGCGGCCAGGTCGACATTCGAATTACCGCCCAATAGCGTCAGCGTCGACGACCAGGCGTTCAGGATTGCCACCGCCTTGTCGGCATAGGTGGTATCGCCCGAAATTTTCCAGCGCAGCGCGCAAGCATAGGTGGCGGCAATGTCGTTATAGAGAAGCGCGTAGTTCTCCGCATGCACGCCGTCGCTGCCGCGATAAATCGCCACTTGCGGACGAGGCATGTAACTCAGCCTGGCATGGCTGTTGGCGATCAGTACATTCCAGCCGTCGACCCACGGCGCCGCGTTCGCCTTTACTTTCTGGCTCATGCGGTCAAAATCAGCTTGCGTGTGCAGCAAGCCAGGATGAACAAACGTGTTATTTGGAGGAGGGGGCGTCGTTTCAGGTGGCGTTGGAGTAGGCGCCGGAAGTGGCGCCGATGTCGGCACGGAAGTAAGTGCTGGTGTCTGCACAGGGAGGGCTGCAGTAGCCGGCGAACCATCACTGGCACTCGCGGGCGCCATATCGCCGCCGCCACAGCCCGCCAGGAACAATGCACCAAGACTGGATATGAAATTGCGACGCGTCATGCCATTGGCATGCCACTCATCGCCGAAGATATCGCTTGCATCAGGAAGTGTTGGTTGATATTTATCGCTGTCATCGACCCCGGGCTTATTCACGCTCTGACCTTTTAATATATCTTGAAAATCAATTTGAAAATTGAATGCCTGTCTTGCTGCAATATGTCACCTGCTGAAACTTCTCGGCTGGCTTTCTGCCACACCCAGGTGTTTTACGGACAGCAAAAAAATAGACGTTCGCTTTGATTTTAATGACGCCGAAATCGCGTCTCTGGATTTCCAAGACGTCGTGACTCGCGGCCATCAAGCGTAGACTGTCCAATTTTTGTAACTGGCACTTCCCGCTTCACGGAAGCCATGTACTTGTATATCCATTTGCGGTGTGCATGAATTTCGCCAAGCAGGCTCGTATATCGCGCTTCAATTTCCTGAAGCAGTTGATCTACCTTCAGCCGCACGGAATTTTCCAGAGTTCCAGGTTTTTCCAGCGCTTCAAAAATGTCGTCGGCCAGCCGGTCGTAAAAATGCAGTTGATGCAGGCTGCCGCAAATTCGTTCCCACTCTTCCCGAAAAACGGCATCGAAAGTCAGACTCTCTATGAATCGCGCAGCGCTGGTCGTTTCATCCAGGTCGAAAGAACGTAATTCTTGCGCCAGCAACAGGGCGTCTGTATCTGAAATTTTCTGTGCCATGTTATCCGCTCCATCAATCCTGACAAAAACGTGACAATTCGCAAGGTGCACTGTCCGTTGACAAACTGAACATGCCTGCTCGGAATACCTGCGGCCTAGGATGGTTTTCCAGCGCCGATAGTGAGCGACGCAAAAAAATATTTCAATCAGGTAATCCTGAATTCATAGTAGGGATTTCCTTCAATCCTCGAGTCGTCCACGACGATGGATTAAACAAACACAGCCACGAACAGTAAATATTTTTGCCAACCTATCTCCATTGCAATTACGGATTCAAGGCTGATGTAAGGCATTCCTGACAATGCACTTCCTGGATCCCGCACAAATATCATGATCCCCTGATATTCCTGCCCTTGCACATTGCTTACTCTAGCGGCAAGTTCACCGATCAAAGGGCAGGTCTTGCACGACACCGTCCCGGCAGAAAACCGGCGTTAACGATCTAGCGCATATTCAAGGGGAAAACCATGCCGCATCCGCCAATAGAAAATACTCTGACATTCGCCTGGAATTCCGCCCATCGATATGGTTGCCGCGATGCGTAAGACCGCCTTTATTTCCGTCAAACATCTCGCTGAAAAAGAACTGCTGCGGTACGAGCTCCTGATGCAGATAGCGGATGAAAAGACCATATTCCGCTGGCTGCCGTCCGCTCCAGGGTTTGCCTCGGTGGCGCTGCTCGATCCGTCTGTCTTCAATCCGCGGGAGGCGCTGCCGTCCAACTGCATCCGCATCTGGGTCTCGGCTTCTCCCGATCACCATTCCGCCAAGGGGGACATGATATTGCCGGCCAACTTCCGCCTGCCGGACCTGATCAATGTATTGGACCGGGCGGCCTTGCGGATACTCGACATGAAGCCAGATAAAGTCGGCCCGGATAATAGCTCCGACCCGCTATTCCAAAGTACCTATCGCATCTCCAGGTGGATCAGCCTGGAGCATGATTTTTCAACGGTCAATTTTCAGAAAATCCTTGCGGTCATGACCAAGCAAGCCATCGACTGGCAGTGGCTCCTTGTATATGGCGGCTTGTCGGAACGCGATGCCTATCTGTTTCTTGACGAACTGAGGAGGAATGATGTGCTGGTCGAACTAAGCAAACTACCGGTCCCCCAGGAACTCGCACAGAAGCTTTACCCCGAGCAGAAGGAAAGCGGCGTCGGATTTTTTGTCAAGAAAATCACCCAGTGGCTGGGTCGGACCCGTTCCCAAGAGCTGGAGATAACCCGATAGTGTGCATACTCCGAATCGTTCTTCTGGGCCAATGGGCATCGGTAAAACGACGGCCATCCGCACGCTGTGCGGAGACCTGATGGTCGATTGCGATGTTCCCAACATGGACCCTGCATCGTCAGAAAAAATGAGCACGACCGTGGGCGCCGACTTCGGCGTCGTCGACCTGGATGGCGGCGAGCAGCTGCATATCTACGGCAGCCCGGGACAAGACCGTTTCGACTTCATGCGCGGCTGGCTGCTATCCATGGCCATCGGCGTCATCATCATGATCGACGCCAATGACGCGGATGCAATCCACACGGTGGAGCAATATGTGCGCACCATCTTTTCCGTTTCCGAAACCATGCCATGCATGTTGCTGTTGGCGCGCCCAGTCAGCATCGAGGAAAGCAACCGGTTTGCTTCGGAACTGACCAGCGCGCTGGGCATGGCGGTGCCGATGATCACCGCAGACGTACGGGACAAATCACAGATGCTCGATGCATTGGATATATTTTCATCGCTGCTGACAACAATATAAATACACATGAAAATCAAAACCAATCTCGCTTCCGCATCCATCGCAGCCCATCATGTATTCGACCAGATCGGCTTCTCCCAGAACGGCATCACCACCGTAGTCATGACCACGCTCGATGGGCAGGAAATCGCGATCTACGATCCCGCACAGAAATTCAGCGCGGTGCGCCTGTCTGCCATGACCAGTTCCCTGGTCGCCATCGCACGCTCGGTCGGTAAGGAAGTGAACTTCGATGGCTGCGATCGCCTGATGCTTGAAACCCCGGCAGGAAAAATCATTTTCCGGCCAGTCGGTAATCAACATCCCTACCTGCTGTGCGTCGTGGTCAATCGTGACGCCATCCTGGGCCACACGATATGGACGGTCGACAAGATCGTCAGCAATTTCATCCAGCAGCTAAACCTGGGTCAATGATCCCGTTTCATCCATCACCGAAGTTGGTCGGCCGGCGGTGATGTTTCTGTTCCATCCAACGCCACTATCCATATAAACAGGGGAAAAAAGCATGAGCAACATCAATGTCATCGTTGACACATTACTGAAAATCGACGGCGCGCTGGCAGCAGCAATCGTCGATAGCAACAGCGGGATGGTCCTGGGGTCCGGCGGTTCCGGCGTCGATCTGGAGCTGGCGGCCGCCGGCAATACAGAGGTGGTGCGCGCCAAGATGAAAACCATCAAAAGCCTTGGCCTGAATGACGTGATCGAAGATATCCTGATCACCCTCGGCAAGCAATACCATATCCTGCGACCGATAGAGAAGTACGAAGGCCTGTTCATTTACGTCGTCCTCGACAAAAACAGGTCCAACCTGGCGCTGGCGCGCCGCAAAGTACTGGAAGTAGAACAAGCGCTGGAGATATAACCATGCGTAACTGACGCGCCTGGCGCCGAACCTGAGACAGGCGGACAACAATCCGAGGTCGGGACGCAACAAAAACGTCCTCGCCTCAGATGAAACTGGCTCAATCGCCGATTTTATCGGTGGGGTAAAGAATCGAGTCCCGCAGCAGGTATCCCATCGGCATGTTCATGCTCTTGCCCCGCGGCGGAATCGGATTCATGAACCATTTGCTGTAGATCTTCCGGAAATCGCCGTCGTTCTGCATGTCCGCCATTTGCCGGTCAACCGATGCCTTGAATTCCGCATCGTCTTTGGTCAGCATGATAGCGTATGGTTCCACCGACAGCGCATCGCCGACGATCGCGAATTCTTCGGGGTGCGTCATGTTCGCGCGAAGGCCGTACAGGATAACGTCGTCCATCACGAACGCAGCGACCTGCCCCTTTTCCAGCATGCTGAACGATTCGGCGTGATCGTTCCCGTCAACCAGATTCAGGGCCAGTACTCTCACCTTGTTTCTGTCATTTAACAACTTGACAGTAGTGGTTCCTTTGGTTGTCACGACTTCTTTTCCGCGCAGATTTATCCAGTTCTTGATACCTGAATCCGTGCGCACCGCCATCCGCACGCCGGCAAAAAAATGCGGGACGGTAAACGCTACCTGCTTGCGGCGCTCAGCGTTATTGGTGGTTGTGCCGCATTCCAGGTCGGCCTGACCGCTTGTGATGGCCTTTATGCGGGTGGAAGGCGTCACAGCCAGATATGCCACTTTCAACTGCGGCAGTTTCAATTCCTGCCGTATGCCTTCGATAATTTTCGAGCACAGGTCGATGGTAAAGCCGATCGGTTTCTTGTCCGCATCAAGGTATGAGAACGGCGCCGTGGTTTCCCGATAGGCGACCGTGATAGTCTGGGTATCCCGGATTTTGGCCAAGGTGGCGCCGGCAATCGCCTCCGGCGAAAACAGCAAGGAACTTAGCAACATCGTTCCCAAAAAAGAACATCCCGCCCGCAGAAAACCATCAGTGTGCATTGAATCGCCTCGTTGTAAAAAAAGAAGGATGCGAGATTCCGGAAAACGCATCTGGCAGCCATCGCGCCGCACTCAGGATAATCCGAGCGTGGCTGGGGGTATATCGGGAGATCCTGATCTTGATGTAGGGACAAAAGCTTCGGTAGCCAGCGCCCAGGCTATCGCAACCCCGGTCGGTTTGACCCTGAAGAAGATTCCCTAGCCCTGTCGAGGGCCAGAGCACCGTAAGTAAAAAAAGCAACCAGCCCCGCGCCACATAACCCACTCAATAAAATCAGGTTCAGACTCCACGTCTCTCGGCCCGGGCGAAACGCGATAAGAACCGCCAGTGTTACTCCCATCAACATACCCAGGATGCTTCCCACCGCCAAATCGGTCATTCTCAGATGACTGTTTTGCGATCGTATGAATTGCCAAATATCTTTGAACCTGAACGTTTCCATATCATCCCCACGCGCCGATTTTCGTTTCTTCCTGCACCGCCCTTGCCTTACTCTTGCACCTTACTCAGACGCGCCGTTCTTCCGCACCAATATGAAATTCCAGGTCCTGGTACGAACTCACATCCACCCCCGCCAGCCTGGCACGCATGAAAGACGTACGGCGCAACATCGATTCGATTCGCTCCAACGCTTGCTGGTCGTCGGCAAGCGCTTGCAATTTGTAGATAGCGGTTAACCGCGCAATACATAATCGGTATAACTTGGATAGGCAATCGCAGACAGGATCGCAATGATGGCGATCGTGATCATCAATTCGTCAAGGTAAAACCTTTGCTTACCATGGCCATGCTGATCTTCTCTTCCAGGGTGATTTTTTTACAAGCAAGCGATATCCAAAACCTGCCGCCATGGTGTTTTTGTATTGGAAAACAAGGAACTTGATGACACAACCAAATCGCAATGCTGGACAGACGCAAGAATAGCAATTCTTTCACAAAGGAAATATCGTCATATCCTGAACTTGATGTAGGGATTCCCCTGCCTCTATAAACGGCACCTTGTCGCTGTATCAAGTAAAATCCAGGGCAGCAGCAGAGGTAAAATCTGTTGCAGAAATCACACGGGAAAAAGAAAACCATTGTTTGCCGGGAGCTGCGCGATAATGGCGGAAAAAATGGCGGTTCCGCGAATGCCGGCTCAAGACGCAAAAAGCGCAGCCGGCACTTCCATCCATGATGATTTGAGGGATTCATGATACGAGTATTGCTTGCCGACGATCACGCGATCATGCGTGAAGGGCTGAAACAATTGTTTGCCCTTGGCAAAGAGGTAGCGGTAGTCGAGGAAGCCGTCAACGGCGGACAAGTGCTCGATGCCTTGCAGGCGGGCGGCATCGACCTGATATTGCTGGACATGACCATGCCGGGCGTCAGCGGTGTCAACCTTATCCAGCGTATCCGAGCCCACGAATCCAATCCGCCGATCCTGGTGCTCAGCATGCACAATGAACTGCCGATCGCACGCCGGGCCTTGGCCGCCGGCGCCGCCGGCTACCTGACCAAGGACAACAAACCGGAAATACTGATGACCGCCATCCGCAAAGTAGTGGCGGGAGGACGCTTCATCGATCCTGAACTGGCAGAACAGATGGTGTTCGAATCGAGCAGTTCCGACCAGCGCCCACCGCATGAACTCTTGTCAGATCGAGAGTTCCACATCCTGCGGCTGCTGGTGCGCGGCAAAAGCGTCAACGAAGTTGCCGAAGAACTTTCGATCAGCAACAAGACAGTCAGCACCCACAAGGCTCGGCTGATGCAAAAAATGAACTTTCAGAACAACGCCGAGCTGGTGCGCTACGCGGTTACCTACAACCTTATCGAATGACCTCTGTCGCCGGCTGTCATTGGGTCGGCGCAGCATCGGCGACGGGAATCGACACCCGGATCGTGGTGCCGACGCCAGGCACGCTGAAAATGGCAGCCTCGCCGCCGAGCATGAGCGCGCGCTCCCGGATGCCGATCAGGCCGAACGACTTCTTCTTTTGCACGCTGGCGTCAAAACCCCTGCCATTGTCGCGCACCTCCAGCAGATAATGCTGCGTCTTTCTTTCCAGGCTGATTTCTACCTGGCTCGCTTGCGCATGGCGGCTGATATTGGTCAACGATTCCTGCGCGATGCGGAAAATGGTGGTCGCCCGCGCGTCATCCAGGACGATGTTTTCTTCACGCACATCGAGGCTGCACGGAATGCCGGTATTACTCCGAAACTCTTCGGCCAGCCACTCCAGCGCTGACACGATCCCCATGTTCAGCGCCGACGGACGCAGCGATGCGACGACATTGCGCACCACCTTGATCGTGCCGTCCACCAGCGTCACCATGCGTTCTATTTTTCCTTGCAGCGACGGATTATTCTCCCCGAACTCCAGCCCCACCACCGACACCCCCATGCGCAGCGCCGACAGATGCTGTCCCAGTTCATCGTGGATTTCACGCGTCAGGCGCTTGCGTTCTTCTTCCCGCGACGCTTCCAGTTCGTAGGCGCGTTGACGCGCGTGCTGTTCCTTGAGCCGCTGGCGCGCGAACAGCCTGCGGATCCGGTATCGATGCATCAAGTACAGCAGCATCAGTGACAACAAGCCGCAAACCACGTAGAAAGTCCTGGTTGACCACCACGGCGACAGAATCACAACCTCGACTTCTGCCGTCGGCGAATAAGCCCGCATGGCAGGATTGTCAGCTGCAACTTGGAAACGATAACGACCGGGAGGCAAGGCAGCATATCGCACCTCGGGGACGCTTGTTTTCGACCAGTCAGCTTCCAGGCCTTGCATCCTGTAACGAAAATTCAGGGTCTCGCGGTTCTGGTAAGACAATGCGGCCAGCTTGAAATTGAGCGGGCCCGAGCTCCACGGCAGGCGCACTGGCTGGTCGCGAGCAACGGTTGCGCCGTCGCGTGTGATGCTTTCCACCAGCACATCCAGCCGCAACGGCGCGAACAGCGATTCCGGCCGCAGGATATGGGAGGCGCCGCCGCTGGTCGCTACCCACATCGAGCCATCGCGGTCTTCATAAAAGGCGTTCAGGTCAGTGTCGTTCCATACCAGCCCGCTCTCCTGGTTGAAAAACCGCCATTGCTTGTGATTCCATACGCCGATTCCGGCGTCCGTAGATACCCACAGCCAGCCACGGCTGTCTTCGAGCAGCGCCCCCACCCACCGATCCCGCAGCAGCGACGGCGTAACCTCGCTGATGTCCACCGCCTCACCCTGGTCGACACCGCGCCAGACCTGCCCTGCGTCGCCGCCCAGCCACAGTATTTCGCTATGGGTGCAAGCCATGGCGCTAGGCTGGAAAACCTGCGCCGCCGGCTTGATTCGTGGCTTACGCCATTGCACGCCGTCAAAACGCAGCAGCCCCTTGTCGGTGACAAACCACAGCACCCCGGCTAGGCCCTGGCACCCCTGGGACGCGTTGATATCCCCAATGGAAGGAAACGCCGTTATTTTTACCGGAACCGGATTCGATTGCGGCTGCCTGATGCTGTAAATGCCGATCTCGGTAGCAATCCAGAGTTGTCCCGACTGGTCGAAAAACATGCTGTTGATCGGTGGCAGCTCAGCGACCTTGACGTCCGCTTCAGCGCCGCGCCCGCGGCGTACCAGGAGTCCTGAGAGCGAGCCGGCCCAGATATTGCCTTCGGCATCTTCAGCCGTGCTTCCCCACTGGTGGGAGGTACCGCCATAGGTTGTTGGGTTAACCGAAAAATACCCAGCCTGCTGCAATGTGGCGGCGCCAGAACGGGTGCCTACATGCAGCAAATCTTGCCGGTCGCGCAAGAACGACAGCACGACATTGCTGGGCAGGCCTTGCCTGGTAGTCCAGTTCTCCCAGTTCGGATAACCTATCCAATGCACCAGCCCATGCCCCGTCGATCCAAGCCAGACGCCGCCGTCGCGATCAAACAGGATGGCGTTGATGCCGCCGCCGACTATCAGTCCACTGGACTCGCCGAAGGATTCCCAGCGCTTGCCGTTCCAGCGCAGGATGCCTTCGTCTTGCCGGCTGAACATCCTGCCGGCAGCGTCTGTCGCCAGAAACGGAACTCCGTGCGCTTTCTGCTGCTGGCTCTGATCTGGCGAGCGGTCCTGGAAAAGGCCGCCCTCCGACGCCAGCACAAAAACCTTGTGTTCACCGCGTACCCAGAGCTGTCCTTGTCTATCATGCAGGATAGCGCGCCAATTTTCGCCGGCGGGCAAACCGCTGTTCCTGCCCAGGACCTGCAGCTTTCCCTGGTCGTAATGGCACAGCGCGCGCGCGCATCCCATCCACAAGTCTCCGCGCGCGCCGACATGGATGCTGAACAGGATCTGCATCTCCGGATAGGGCGACAACTGCCCTGCCTCGAAAAATTCGCGTGCCTGCCAGGACTGGCCGTGGTCCGTCGATTGCACCAGCCACAGCCGGTCTTTGCTGAGCATCAGCAGGCGATCTGGCCCGACAGTGGCAAAGGTCTGCCCTTGGTAGAAAGTGAATTGGACATTCTGGAATTGCAGCGGCACGAAACGCTGTCCTTGCCACAGGTACAAGCCGTCGTTGGTGCCGGCCCACAAGCGGCCGCTGCCGTCGACATGCAGCGCGGTAATGAAAGGAGCGGACAAACTGTCGCCTAAGCCAAAACGCTGAAACCGTGCCCCGTCGTAGCGAAACAGTCCATTTTGCGTGCCGATCCAGAGATAACCGCCCGGTTCCTGCGCCAGGGCCGTAACACTCATATTTGCCAAACCGTCCGACTGGCTGTAATAGCGCAAGGGCAACTGCTGGCCAAGCACCACCGGCGGCATGCAGATCAGCCACAATATGACGATCAGTTGACGACATCCGCGCCAGCTCTTCATTCAGGCTCCTATTGCCGTTTGAGGACATAAACGAGGCCATTCCAAGGATGCCTTATGGGCATGATAGGGTAAAAAAGCCTATGGAAGCATCAGATCGATACCCATCGCCATGGAAACCCCACACTCCACACTCAGAACTGCAATACCGCCCGCTGGAAAATACCGCTGCGTCTCAAAAAAAACTTTTCAGCTCGGCAATCGAAAAATCGCTGGTTTCATGCAGACTGATCAGAATGGATGCACCGACCCGCAGCCGGCCGTGGCGGATTTTACTGATGACAGGCGGCGCCACTTCAAGGCGACGCGAAAGTGCCGCGTCGTTTTTCAGTTCAAGCTTGGCCATCACGGCATCCAACATCTTGTTGGCGCTTATGATGTACTCATCCGTGTCGTCAGCATTCTTCATTGCGTACTTTCAGTTGTTACCATGTAATCGGGTGAGTTTTCAATAACGCAACTCTGGATTTATATTCCTTTGAGATAAATACTAATGAATCCGGAGGAAAGAAGGTATCAGGAAATCATGATTTGGAAGTGAGCACGCGAGAATCCTCTGTCCGGAATTCCTTACACCGCGCCAACTATCGAAGCCGTGAACGGCGACTGCTCGATACACAATCGCTCGGCCGCACGGGCAAAGTGTAATTCTTCAGCGACGGCGGCAAAGCAGCGCAGGTGGCGAAGTTCCATATATTCTCCGCCATCTCCGCTAGCGCGTACTTTGCTATCTGATCGCTACCGCTTTGGATTCCTGGGGTTGCCAACCTCCGCCAAGTGCCTTGAATGCCGCGACCGCCGCGCGGGCGGATTCGGTTTGCGCTTGCGCTCGCATATCGGAGGCACGTAGCAGATTCTCGTCGGCTTGCAGGACTTCGATTAGGCTGACGACCCCTTTCTGGTATGCCGCAAACGAAGCTCCTCTCGCTCGACTGAGCGAATCCACACCCTGACCGAGTATGTCGGCCTGATCAGTTGGATCCCTTCATTAAGAGCTACGATTCTGGCAATCGGCAGTCGAAATTTTCCTTTTCGCGCCTCAGTGGCAACGCGCTCAAGAATGTCAGGCCTTGGTGTACCCACAATCGGCTTCAGTTTACGGTTAAAGATAGAACGAATAAACTTACCCGGGGTTGGATTAAGGTCCAGGAATACACCGTCCTTTTGCAGCAGACGTAGTCCCATCGCTGTAGTCATTGTAGCGGCCGTATCGTAGACCACGTCGAAACGCTCAGCGAGCGTCCCCAAATCCGTAGTCCGATAGTCATAGACCGCTTGAACGCCGAGGGAGCGTGCCCGTTCCATCGATCCCGCGCTGCAACTGCCCTCAACCGAGGCCCCGAGTATGCGCGCTATCTGCACGGCCGCTTCGCCAACTGCACCAGCGCAACCATTGACGAAGACGAGCTGGCCGGCCTTCAGTTTCGCCTTGTCAACCAAGCCGTTCCATGCCGTGACTCCCGGGGTCCCCATGCAAGCCGCGTCCTCGAAAGAAATTTCGTCTGGCTTCTTTGCCAGGAAGGTTTCTTTGGTCACCACAGCCTGGCCCAGGGCGCCGCTCTCCTTGAAACGGGCCAGACCGAACACCGCGTCTCCCGGACGAAAACGCGTTACGTCTGGACCGATCGCGGTCACCACCCCCGAAAAATCCATACCCATCGCGCGGGGAAAGGCATTTCCGGTAACGATCTTCATCATGCCGTTGCGCAGCTTCCAGTCGATTGGGTTGATGGCTGCAAATTTGACTTTTACTGTCACCTCGCCTTTACCCGGCGCGGCCAACTCGAAGTCATCGAGCTGCATAAGCTCTGGGCCGCCGTATTGGTGATATTGGATGCGTTTCATAGCGGGCCGTTTCCCTTTGGTTCAACGAAGCATAAGCGCTTGGTATGCTGAGCTGAGCCCTTAGCGTTAGTAATCATGTTGGTCCTCTTCCCTTGTGTCGGTTGTGTCAGAAGACTTAGTGTAATTCGCCATGGTGACAGATTCTGTCACCATTGATCAGTCGCCTCTGTCTCCGCACAGGGCAAGGTCGTCAAGCCCCATTCATGCGCTCAAACAAGGCTTCGCCCATCTTGCGCGCGCCCACAGACAAGCCGACCAGCACTTCGTCCTGATCGTTTTCTAACTGGATAAGGGCGTCGATAGCGAACTCGTCGGCGGACATCATCTGCTGTCCGGCGGCGCCTCCGCTCCTGGTTCCGCCGCCCAGTCCAGTGTCAACGATGGGCGGCGCCATTTCCACAACCCGGACGCCCGTCGCTTTGAGCTGGTGACGCAGGGTGAGCGTGAAGGAGTGCATAGCTGCTTTGGTCGCGCAGTAGACGGGAACATCGGCCATTGGCGCGAATGCCAGGGCAGAGGTGACGTTAATGATCGCAGCCTGGGATTGTCGCTTCAGCAATGGCAATAACTCGCCGATGAGCCGCACCGGCGCGGTGAAATTGGTAGCGACCTCTTGCTCGAGGTACTCCAACGCGTTCATATCCGTGAATAACCGGCGGTATTGCACGCCCGCGTTGTTGATGACCATGGCGAGTCCGGGATGTTCGGTGTTCAGCCAGTTCACCATGGACTGGCGGCTTGCTTGATCAGTGATATCGCAGACGCGGGTGACTACGTGTGGCAGCTGGGCTTGCGCTTTCAGCAGCGCTTCCTCGCTGCGCCCACAGACGATGACACGATTGCCGCGCTCGGAAAGTTGCCTTGCCAGTGCCAAGCCGATGCCGGCACCGCCGCCCGTAATAAGAATGGTGCTTGTCGTCAGGTTCATGCGACGTCCCTTCTTGATGGAAAAATGAGAAGGTGTGCCGACGAAAGACTAAGGGAATCCAGCGGGCACACCTAAACGACCGGCAAGCCGGCGCAGGTGTCGCGGATACCCTGTAAGGGGAAAGCTGCCGCCCTGTTGGACGGCGACCGGGCTACCATCTGGTCTGCGCTCTTTCGACAGTGGCTTTATAGCGTAAACGCCTCCCATTGACAATGCCCCACACCGGCGGCCGGGCAGACAGCTGCCCGTTGACGCGGCGCGGTTTTTGCGTTTAGTCGACGATTGGATCCATGCTTTTCGGCAGTTGTTCAATCAGGGCGTCCACTGCCAGCCGCAAGCGCAACGGCATGTGAGCCACGCTAGGCCAGAGCGCGTAACAGTCCACCGTGCCGCCGGGCTGGTCGTCCAGCACGCTGACCAGCTGCCCCGTGCGCAGGCGCTCCCGGACTAGCCATTCGGGCAGCCAGGCGAGGCCCAGGCCAGCCGTGGCTGCGTCCGCAATGGCCTCCAGATCATCTAGTTGCAGGCGGGAGTTCAGCGGCGTGTTCACAATGCGGCCGGTTGCATCGGGCAACTGCCAGACGTTGACGCGGTCGGCACGCCGGTAAAGCAGGATGCTGTGTGCGGCCAGCTCGGTCGTGCTCAGCGGGCGTCCATGTGCAGCCAGGTAAGCCGGCGAGGCGCACACCCGCTTGCGCTGCACCCCCAGCTTGCGCGCCCGCAGGCCTTCGCTCTCGGTCCCCAGTAAGCCGCTGCGGATGGCGAGATCAAAACCTTCAGCCAGCACGTCCACAGTACGGTCGCTGAAACTCAAATGCAGGTCAAGCGATGGATGCTGCTGCGCCAGATTCAACAAGATGGGTGCGATGCAGTGGCGACCGAACAGCACGGGCATGGAAACGCGTAGCCGCCCCGTCATTTCGTGCCGGCCGGACGCCATCTGCGCCTCCGCCGCTTGCAGCTCTGCCTGCGCTCGAGCGCAGTGCTCGTAGTAGATCTGGCCATCGTCGGTCAGACTCTGTACCCGCGTCGTGCGATGGAACAGCCGGGTAGCCAAACGCGCCTCCAGTCGGGCCATCGCCTTGCCTACCGCCGAGCGCGTCAGGCCCAGGTGCTCCGCCGCGCTTGTGAAGCCGCCCAAGCGTACTACCTCCAGAAACACAGTGACCCCATCGAAACGTTCCTGCCGCTCGGGAGCCGCGCTCATCAAAGCTATTGGGGAATCCAGTTCCTTCGTCATTGGAATATCTTTCTACATTGGATCGTATTTTTCCACTTTATCATACGTTTACTTGCTGCAGCGGGAACCCAGGGCGACAAACCAAAAATTTTGAACGGGAAAACTACATGCTGATTGCAATTGTTTACGACAGCGGCTGGGGCCATACCGCCAGGCAGGCGCAAAGCGTAGCCGAGGGCGTGCGCCGGGTGGCAGACGCCGAGGCACGACTGATTCCCGTGGCGGAAGGCGCTATCCCCTGGGAAGTACTTGAGGCCAGCGATGCCATCGTCTTCGGTTCGCCGACGTACAACGGTGCTCCCAGTGCACGCTTCAAGCAGTTTTGCGAAGACTCGACCAAGCCGGCCTGGAGCGAGATGAAATGGCGCGACAAGGTGGCCGCCGGTTTCACCAATTCGGGCGCGCAAAACGGCGACAAGCTGCATTCGCTGATCTCGATGGCGCTGTTTGCGGCCCAGCACGGCATGTTGTGGGTCGGACTCGATCTGATGCCCGGCAACGACAGCAGCCGTGGCAGCGTGCACGACCTCAATCGCCTGGGCAGCTGGTTGGGCGCGATGGCGCAATCCAACGGCGACCAGGGACCGGATGACACCCCCATCAAGAGCGACCTCGACACCGCTGCCTACCTTGGGCAGCGCGCGGCGGAGACGGTGCGCCGACTTCAAGCCGTTTGACCCATTTTTTGACCAAGGAGCCTCA
The DNA here is from genome assembly GCF_001584185.1 of Collimonas pratensis. Classification (GTDB taxonomy): domain Bacteria; phylum Pseudomonadota; class Gammaproteobacteria; order Burkholderiales; family Burkholderiaceae_D; genus Collimonas; species Collimonas pratensis. The sequence goes on from NZ_CP013234.1 coordinate 2,958,231, forward strand.
TATGAAACTGCTTTGCCTCGACATCCCACAGCCAGGCGCCAGCCTGGAAAAATACCAACCACATATGCTGGACGAACTCCGTCATACCTGGCAGCTCTACAAGGACGGTATCGTGCGCGACATCTATTTTCGCCAGGATCGCCCCGGCGTCGTCATCATCGCCGAGTGCGAATCGGTTGAAGCCGCGAGACAAGTCTTAGGCGAATTTCCGCTGGCCAAGGCCGGGCTCATTGGCTGGGACGTCATCCCGCTTGGCGCGTTCCACTGGGAAGCGCTCTTTGCGCCTGGCAATGCCTGAAATTTCCAGGCCACAGTGAGCACCCCTCCAAAACAGGAACCTACGATCATGACCAAGCAAGCTTCCAAACTTAAGCCCGTCCTCTTCGTCGTCACCAGCAACGCGGTGAAGGGAGCAACGGGTATCCCCACCGGTTTTAACCTGGCCGAAGTCACCCACCCGCTGGAAAAATTACAAGCAGCAGGTCTCCAGGTGGAATACGCCTCGCCCTTGGGCGGCGCTGCGCCGCTGGATGGGCTGGAAGACATGAACGATCCGGTCATTGCCCGCTATTGGGCCGATGCCGATTTCCGTCATGCCATCGCGCATACGCTGTGCCTGGATGATGTCGATCCTTCGCGCTATTCGGCGATCTTCTTTGCGGGCGGTCACGGCACGATGTGGGACTTCCCCGACAGCGTCGCCGCGCAAAAAGCCATTCGCGAAATCGATGCGGCGGGCGGTATCGTCTCGGCGGTGTGCCATGGCCCGGCGGCCCTGGTCAACGCGCGCCGTGCCGATGGCAGCCTGCTGGTGGCAAATAAACGAGTGGCAGCCTTTACCGACGGCGAGGAAGAGGAAGTGCAATCCACGCACGTTGTGCCTTTTCTGCTAGCGTCCACGCTCAACGAACGCGGCGCACACCACCAGAACGCCGCCAATTGGGCCGACAACGTAGTCATCGATGGTCGCCTCATCACCGGACAGAATCCGCAGTCCGCTGCGAGCTTGGGCGAAGCGTTGCGCGATGCCTTATTGGCGTGATCAGCCACTGACACGAGAAAGAGAACATCGTGAAATTGATCTGTGTCGAAGAGCACGTACTCGATCCCGCCATCGGAGCGGCCACGCAGAGCTTGGTCCGTGCCGAGGCCCCTTATCTACCCGACTGGGGCAGCCGCGTGATCGACGGCAGGCATGTGACCGATCCCAGTCGTCCGCATGTTATCGCGCCCAGCGAGTCCGCCCGCAAAGCTCTGGAAATGGGTGAACCGCGCCTGGCCGAGATGGACGCGGCAAGCATCGACATGCAGGTACTCTCTTATGGCGGCTTTCCTCAGTTGCTGCCTGCGGCGCAGGCCATCGACCTGAATCGTGCCGCCAACGACAAACTGGCGCTGGCAGCACAGGCACATCCCGCGCGCTTCGCCGGCTTCGCCACGCTGCCCTGGCAAGCGCCCGAGGCAGCCGCGCGCGAACTGGAGCGGGCGGTGAAACAGTTGGGCCTCAAAGGCGCACTCATCAATGGCCGTCCCGGCGACACCTTCCTGGACGATCCGCGCTACGCGCCCATCCTCGCCGCTTTCGACGAACTGAAAGTCCCGCTGTACGTCCACCCCGGTCTGCCGTTGCCCGCCGTCCAAGCGCCGTACTATGGCGGTTTCGAGCGCGAACTCAGCGCCCGGCTTGCCATGTTTGCCTGGGGCTGGCACAACGAAGCGGGCATTCAGGTGGTACGCATGCTGCTCGCGGGCGTGTTCGACCGCTATCCGGGACTGCAGCTCATCAGTGGCCATTGGGGCGAGATGCTGCCTTTCTTCCTGCAAAGACTGGAAGACTCCATTCCGCAAGAAGCCTCCGGCCTCCAGCGTCCGATCGTGCAGACCTATCGCGAGCATGTGTACGTATCGCCCAGCGGCATGCTCACGTTGCCGCACTTCCAGTTCATCCATGCGCTGATGGGAGCGGAGCGCATTCTGTACTCCATCGACTACCCTTACCAGAGCCTGGACGGCGCAAGAGCCTTCATTGAGCGCCTTCCTGTCAGCGAAACCGACAAGGCCCTCATCGCCCACGGCAACGCCGAACGGCTGTTGCTTTTGTGAACTGACCCACTTAGCTGGAAAGCCGCCGCTCGACAACGACCGCAGGTGGCCGAATACAACCCGTCGCGGCTAACGGCATGTTATAACGACAGGCCCCTGCCGGGCTTGGTCATGTGACAGGACTTCGGCAGCGCTGGAAGGTTATCGGTTTACCGATCAATAGTGCGTGCAGTTGCCGCTGACGATGAGCAAAAGCTGGCGCCGGCGATTGTCAGAGCCGTGCTAAGGGCGGCAGTTCAAATACAGCGATAACCTTGTTGCGGCCATATCCTGTCATGCGATGGCGAATCCGTCGCCTTCCCTGACAACGTACATGACAAGCGAGATGACGGGTACTTAATTGGTACGCATCATGGATGGACCGCAACAAGATTGAATCATCGGATCATTTCACAGCTGCGCTTGCAAGATCGGCCCAATGCCTCAGCTAGCCCGGGCAGTAAGCCACTTATCCGAGGTCAGCGGGGTGCCGACAATGCGGATTTCCCCTAAGCTGCCTAAGAACCCGGTTGACATGTCTCCCGCCCATTGCCCGCAACCGACCGCCATCTGAGCCGCAGGCTTGACACTGCGAACGCCGTTCATGCCGGAGTTGTTTCGCAGGACAGGCGCGCCTTCCACATACAAGGTTGTGGAATACGAGTCACTCGGGTTATTAACGACGGCGATATGCAGCCATTGTCCTGCAGAGATACTGCCGGACCAGCATGTCAGGTTAGTGTTTTGATCGACCGGCACGATTTCCCACTGAATTTCCATCAAGTTCGACAACGCGAACATCAGACAGCAATCCCCATCGTCTGAAGCAAAGCCAGTGAGCTCTGAACGGGGCCGAGGCGATACAGGATGCCCATCCATCCATTTACGCTAGCGTCGAAGCCGGGATCAATCTTGATAAATGCTTCGACTGTATACCCGTTCGAGAACGGTTCGGTATTCAGAGAAGAGTTTGGATCGGTTGTGAAGTAAGAGGCTCTCGTGCCCGTGGAATTGAGAAAACGCAGACTTCCTGGGGATGCCGACAACGGATGATGATCCTTCGACCAAATCAGATCTCCCGGCTTGCCAAGTTCGGTGTGCAAAGAAATGGGGTTGACTCCAGCCGTTGATGCGTCCTTGATCTGCTGTCCTGCCTGATACGGGAAAGCATCCCCTTCGGCCGCCGCTGAATTAAAAAACCGCCAATGCGCGAGCGTATTGGCCACCTTTGGATAATCGTCGCTGCCAGTCGGCAGTACAACAGCTTTTTGCGGTGCCTGGTTGTAATTGGTAAGAATCAAGGACTTCGCTATATCTGTCAATGCTTGGGTTGATGTGCCAATCGGGATATTGAAATTTTTATTGAAAGATGAAAACCTCTTTGCGAATTGAAAATCCAGCGAAAAGCTTTGATTGGAATCTGTTAGCCACGCAACATCAAACTGATTAAGCGTGCTCGACGGCTTGACAGGCACCCATGGGGAAAATGAACTGGCCGTTATTTTGTTATTAGTCAGATCAAAGTCATACAGCCGCAGCAATCCGTTGCCGCCCATATATGCCATCTGATAATCGACCACCATTAAAACGACGTCGTTGCCAAAAGCGTTCTGTTTGATTTTCGTGCACGACCCGTGATAGTGCCCGCTGACAGCCATGAAAATCTGGTCGTTGTTTTTTATAAGCTTGTCCCACAAATAATTTGAATAGGCAGTGTCGGCCGCAGTGCTGCCGTCGCTGCCAATTCCCATCAATTGATGATTTACCAGGATCACCGGGATCGTGCTGTTGCTCGCTATAACCTGGTTTGCCCACGCGAGAGCATCATCGGAGGCTCTCCAAGATAGGGAGAGCACGAGAAACTTGTTACCTTCCGCGCTGAAAACATGATACTCATGGAATCCGGATGCATGCCTGCCGCCGAATGTGGCTTGCTGCTTGGCGCGTTCCGTCGGGAACACTTGCAGATACGGCTGGAAGATACCGGAACGATGACTGCCGCCGTCCTGGTAGCCATCGTCGTTGTTAAAGCCCGTCACACCAACGCCCCAATCCGGCCCCCATTGCATGTCATGCCCAATCGCGCCAACGTCGTGATTGCCGGCACAGATCGAATAGGGGCACTTCGCTACCTCCAGGACTTGCATGGCTTGGCTTGCCAGCTCCCACTCCTTGTTTACCTGGTCGCTATTCAGCTGTCCATTCGCCACCAGATTTGTACTGCTTGTCCATGGCGAGGAACCTTCTGCCGTGTAGTACCACGACTGATCTACCACGTCACCGAGATGAATCGTGAATGGTATTTTCAGATCGGCGCTATGTGCGGCAATCCACTGTGTCTGAGTTTTGAACGGATTGCTGTACAGTGGATTAATTGTCTTGTAGAGCTTCTGATATAACTCCCCCATCTTCTCAGAAGCATAGCGTGGATAAAATTGCGTATCGGGCAAAATGGGGATTGAAAAACTTGATATGGCCTTGACCGCGAGTGGCGGCGATGTTGTTCCACTCGGAGCCGTTGTTCCATTCGGAGATATTGTTCCACCTTGGGATCCTGTACCACTGGCGTCGGAGAAACTCTCCGCCCCGCCTCCACAGCCCTGCAATATCGTGCCCACCCCTGCTACGGACATCGCAAGCATCGATTTCAATATTTCTCGCCGTTTTTTTTCGGGAACGGAAGCGAGCTGATCCAGATTGACATTTTTCATTTGGAATTTTTCATTGAGTTTTAAAGGAGCCTGCCGAGGAGCTTTTCTCCAGAAAACGAGAGCTCCTTTTTTTATGCCTGGTAATTATAGGAAGCATTTATTACCGGCCAGTTAAAGAACTCCACGATCCAAAAATACCGCACTTATTCGCGGAGATCGTCAACGAAGAAACAACAACTGAACACGTCGGCGCAGGGAAATGACTGTTGGCCAGCGGCGAAAAATTCGACGAGCGTCGATGTAGTCGTCGGCGCTAATCCGAGACTACTTGCTGCGCACAGAAGGGAAGCGGATCCCAGAAAATCCAGGTCGCCTTGGCTGAAATAATGGAGAGTGCTTTTTTTGTCTGCAGAGTTGCTCTTGTCCGAAGAGCTTTATACGATTTCGTTCGGACTATCAAGAGCGGCTCTCGCCGCCGCCAACAGTTCGTTGTCGGTCAATAAGGCCAAGATTGCAGCAATCAGCCACCCTAATAAAACCCCGGACACCAGGGCAATGCCTTTGCCCGTAGAAACTGCATCCACCGGCACATACACGGATGTCACCATTTTTGTATTAAACGTCCGGTACGGGCTGAGAACTTCATCAAGTGAATTTATTTGATCGCGCAAAATGCGCATTTCAGAATCATTCGATGTAAGCATGCTGGTCAACACAATGCTGTCATAGAATTTTCGTTGCGTATTGTCGGATATCCCTGCCTTATTAACTGACTCGAGAATCTTTTTCTTCTCATCCTGCGCTCTTGCGAGCGATGCAGTTGCATCTTCCAGATTTTTTTTGTACTTGGTAACCGACGGTGTCAGTAACAAGGCATGCTCGCTTTGTAGCAACTGAAATGCCGCCGCTAAATTTTCCTCGGCCTGCTCAGGGGTATTGCCTCTGACGGACATTTTTATCAAGCTGCTCCCTTTTTCGAGGCTGGCAGTGAGCGTCTTTTTGATGACATCGCTACGCCCGCTGACTGATACGCCGGTGGGCAGCTTTTGCGATTGCAAAACCTGGTCCACAAATCCGGGAAATTTCACATGCTGAATTACGTTGTCCGGCGTCGCCAGCAAATTGCTGTTGGAACCAACCTGCCCGACTTGAAACAGCAGTGTCGCCGACCATTGCTGAGGGATAGTCAAAGCAATACCCATTCCCATCGCCGCACCGATAAAACCAAATATCGCGAACTTCTTCCAATGTCGCTTGATTGCTGAAGATAGAGTGGGAAGTGGCAAATTTAAATTTGTCGACGCATTCATCAATTAAATATATCCAAGGTGCTGTCAGTCCGATGATCCAGATAAAAGGACGGGCAGACGATTATCAGTTTTCGAAGCAAGCCAACACCATGCAATGCAAAATTGATGCCCACAGCAACTTGTGAAAGCCAGGCATCACTTTTCAAAAAAAAACCGAAAGACCAATTTTTTTATTCAAAAAAAATAAATCAGCATTTATATTTGCGCCTATGGATTTCCATGGAAACCATATGTTTGCAAATCCATTCATAGTTCTCTTCAATCTCGTCAAGCAGGCCGCCATATTGCGCCTCGACTTCCCGCCGCAGCTGGCCAGCCCTCTCCCGCATGGCATTTTCCAGATCCCCATGATTTTCCAGCGCGTCAAACATGCCAGCGGCGAGACTGTCGTAAAAATGCAGTTGATCCAGGTTGCCGCAAATGCGCTCCCAATCCTCACGAAAAATGGCATCGAAAGTCAAGCTCTCCATGAATCGCGCGGTGCCGGCCGTTTCGTCCAGATTGAGAGAGCCTAGTACCTGCGCCAGCAACATGGCATCGTCGTCTAAAATTTTCTGTGCCACACGGTCTGCTCCATCGATCCCGAAAACGCGACTATTCGCAAGACTCACAATCCGTTGATAGACTGAGCATTCCGGCTCAGACTATCTGCAGCCTCGGATGATTTCTTGGCGTCGATAGTGAACAATGCAAAAGAATATTTCAATCGGGCAATCCTGAATTTCGCGTAAGCATTTCCTCCAATCCTGGAATCGCCGGCCGACGACGAAGCTCATAAAAGAATGCCGCAAGCGCGAAATGCATTCGCCGATCCATCTCTGTCGCGATTACGCTTACATGACTGGCGTAAGGAATTCCCGACAAGGCGCTTCCCGGCGTTTGCGCAAATATAAAAATCCCCTAATGCCCCCTACTCCCGCATATCGCTTATTCGCGCGGCAAGTTCACCATCACGATAGATGTCTCCAGAAACACTGTTCGGCGCTATCTCCGCTCGGAAATCCCCGAGCCAATCTATGGGGATCGCCGTACACCTGCAGCAATCAATAAATGCGCGTTTCAACCCTAGGTGGTGAAGTCACGCAAGCAACGACGCATCGTGAAACAGATCCATCAGGATCTGCGGGAATTGGATGTCCAGGGATCTGCTGAAAGGGAAAGCCTTCGCCAAGGTATGGCGGGCGGGTCAATTCAGCATGCAAACGACAAACTGGATTTTTGTTGTTTCGAATTTTGAGTGCAGTTATTTGAGCCTGTTCACGCTAAACGAGACTACCCTGTACATGTTAGCGCTAACAAAATTTGTCAGTTTTGTTTTTTTTCGGTCAAATTTTGTCCATATGCAATGACAGAATTGCGGATCGCTTTCCGTTTGTTCGCCTGGATTAATTCGGCGGCGTGTTAGGGATTCGATGTGGCACGGATAGTGCTAGTGATATTGCCGCATAACAACTGTCGCACGCGGAACATATGACATCTCTTTTGAAAAACCAAATCTTTATAACGATCCCTGCCGGCCTAATACTCAGTGCGTGCGGTGACGGAGAAAGCGATTCCGGTACAGCTTCCACTTCAACCGGCACAGGTTCCACTCCGCCCGTACGGGGTCCACACCAACTAATGGATCTGTGGCCCCCACTACAGGTTGGGCAAACATAAAGGTGGGCGGTGGTGGGTATGTTCCGGGCATCACCCCCCCCCTACCGTGGCCAATCTGCGCTACGCCCGAACGGATGCCCGGATCGTCGCCGATACCAGCGTCTATGACCGTGTGTTCCTGTCTGGCCGAGGAATGATTTACAACTACTGAGTTGGCTTTGTTAATCCGGAGTGTCGCTGATCTGAATCGCGGACGCTCCAGTATATTTTTACGGACTTTTAGATGACTAAATTTACCCCTCGACACACTGCCACGCTACTGCTCGCACTGTTCCTCTTTGGCTGCGGAGGTGGAAACGATGCCGCCCAAGGTGGCAGCACAGTCAGCCAGAGCGGGAATGGCAGCGGCACTTCTGGTGGCACTTCTGGTGGCACTTCTGGCGGCACTTCTGGGGGGACTTCTGGCGGCACTTCTGGTGGGACTTCTGGTGGGACTTCTGGTGGGACTTCTGGTGGGACTTCTGGTGGGACTTCTGGTGGGACTTCTGGCGGGACTTCTGGCGGTAATGCAGGCGCCGCGACGACCGCCGCTTTGGTGGCCAAGCTCGGCAAGCCTTCTCGGGTGCTGGTCGGACTTGGTGCCGGCAATTCCTTGCCGCAAATGCAAAGCCAAAGCATTCACCCGGATATCGTCGACACCTACCTGGTGGGCGTCGGCGCGGGCTCATGGCCTACCTGGAACAGTCCAGACGGCGCCTACATCACATATACCGCGCAGGCCGTCCAGGCCTATGGTGCGACCCCGATGTTCACGTTTTATCAGATGGCGCAGAACGGCGGCGGCAACCTGAGCGGAATCAACGATGCGACGTTCATGAATAACTACTGGGCGCAGGCACGGCTGATGTATCAACGCATTGCCGCGCTCAATGCGCCCGTTCTGATCAATCTGGAGCCGGATTTCTGGGGTTTCGTATGGGCAGAGGCGCCCGGGCATGATCCAGCGCAGATACCAGCCGTCGTCAGCAGCCAGGCCGAATGCAGCGGATTGCCGAATACCGCTGCCGGCGTCGGCCAGTGCCTGGTGCAGATGGGCAGGAAGATCGCACCTAATGCATTGCTCGGATTCCCGCCCTCGTTCTGGTCTGGCTCCCCGGCTGAGATTGGCGCTGAAATGAAGGCGGTTGGAGCACATCAGGCGGATTTCATCGTTGCCCAAACCAGCGATCGGGACGCCGGCTGCATGGAAGTCGCATCGCCTCCAGCGGAATGCGCAGGACGAACCGGATCGTTCTATTGGGACGAAAACAATATCGCTACACCGAATTTTCACCAATCGCAGAGCGCGATCTCGGACTATCGCACCGCGCTAAGCAATGGACTCCCGATCCTGTGGTGGCAGACGCCCATGGGTGTGCCGTCCGCCACGCCTGGTGGCACTAATCAACACTATCGCGACAATCGTGTCGACTACATGCTACGCAACACACAGGAATATGGCGATATCCATACCTTCGCAATCGTCTTCAGCGCAGGGGGATCCTTTCAAACCACGATCAACACTGACGGCGGACAATTTGCCCGGCTTCTGGGGCTGTATCTCGCGCAAGGTGGCGCCGTCCTGCGGTAGTGACCGATGACGGTGACTGCACACGTATCGGCTCTGCAGGTTAATCCCATACGAAATTCCTGCTGGAAAAATTGTTCTTACGAACACCTTTCTCTTTTGAAAATATGACATCCATTTTGAAAAAACAACTTTTTACAACGGCCACTATTTGCCTGATACTCAGCGCTTGCGGTGGCGAGCAGATGGGATTTGCCGAGACGGGAGGCGCTGCGGCGGGAGACGCCCCTGTGGCAGGTGCCCCGGCGGGAGCCGCTCCTGTCGGAGGTCCCCTTGCGGGAGGCACTCCGGTTGCAGGCACTCCGGTTGCAGGCACTCCGGTCGCAGGCACTCCGGTCGCAGGTACTCCGGTTGCAGGCACTCCGGTCGCAGGCACTCCGGTCGCAGGTACTCCGGTCGCAGGTACTCCGGTTGCAGGTACTCCGGTTGCAGGCACTCCGGTCGCAGGTACCCCGGTTACAGGTACCCCAGTGGGAGGTGCCCCTGTGGTCCGCGCATTCACGCATCCAGGCGCTCCGCTCACCCTTTCGGATCTCCAAACTCTCAAGGCATACGTCGATCAGGGCAAGGAGCCGTGGAAGTCCGCCTACAACATGTTGGCGAATGACGGCACGGCCCATTTCACCTACCTCATGTCAGGGCCGTTCGCGAAAGTGAGCCGCGCCCCCGACGAGCATCTTTGGCCCTGGCGTAAGGACATGGGCGCGATCTGGAATCTTTCGCGGATGTGGTATTTCACCCAGGACGAACGATACGCGAAGAAGGCGCGCGAGGTCCTGCTTGCTTGGGCCAGCACCCAGACTGAGTTCTCGGGTCGCGAGTCGATGCTTGATCTGGGCGATTACGCTCTCCAGGTCGTGGGCGGCGCGGACATCCTGCGCAGCACATGGCCAGGCTGGACGGAAGCCGACACGACGATCGTCAAGAAGTACTTCAAGGACGTCCTGATGCCGGCATCGAACCCCTATGGCGACAGCTCCTACGGGGCCGCCAACAAGGGCGCACTGGCCCTCACCGCTCTTGGACTGATGGCGATCTACAACGACGACATCGAGGCATTGGACAAGGTCGTCTATCAGGCTCGCACGCTAGCCCATATCGGACTGCGCAATTCCAACGACATCGGCATGCTCGGCGACTACCTTCGTGACCAAGGACACTCCTATGGGCAGCTCAAGTCGCTGACCATGCTCGCCGAGGCGCTCTGGAGCCAAGGCATCGACATCTATTCCGACTTTGACAACCGCCTGTTGGCGGCGGGTGAGTATTTCGCGCGGGTGAACGAACTCGTCCCGACGACCGCCCTTCCTTTCGGCACCACCGATCGCTACTACCTCACCGACGTCACCAATCGCGGCTGGAACGGCGCCAATGGCGGAAACATAGCACTTAATCAGATTTATGACGCCTACGTCCTCCGCAAGGGTCTCCAGGCACCCTTCATCGCGCAGAGACGCCTCTGGATGCCGGTGGACGGCACCAGCTTCATGTTCCTCAAGGATTCCGACACCTCGAAAGCGACGCCGCCGCCGGCGCTGCCGATTCCGTCGACTACCTCGATCACCTCGGGATTCAGCAATGCCGACATCGGAGGCGCCGCTCCGGCGGGCGGGGCCACATACGCCGACGGCAAATGGATAGTGCAGGGAGCGGGTAACGATATCTTCTGGCACACGCAAGACGCTTTCCACTTCACCTACAAGGCCATCACCGGCAACGGCGCCATCATCGCGAAAGTCGAGTCCGTCCAGAACACCAGTCCGGCCGCAGTGGCGGGCGTGATGATCCGCACAAGCCTGGAACAAGGGGCTCCGCGCGCCTGGATGGCCATCGCTAGCAGAGGCAACGCCGAACAGAACATGCAGAAACTCGCCGTGTATGGTGGTTCGAACTATGGGACCAAAGCCCTGGGCATCGCCAGCGCCACGCCCTCGTACTGGGTGAAGCTTGAGCGCATCGGGAACATCATCACCGGCTACCTTTCTCCCGATGGCACCAATTGGGCTGCCACCGATGTCGGCCGCATCGACGCCCCCGTTCCTGATACGATCTATGTCGGCCTGGTGGTCTCCTCAGTCGCCAATAACACCCTGAACAGCTCCACCTTCAGCAACGTGCAGATCACCGGCGGCGACGGTGGTGCGCCGAGCGTCATCCCCGCGGCGCCCGCCATGCTGCTGGCCTCGCCGGGCGATGGCGCGGTCCCGCTGCGCTGGCAGGCGTCCTTCGGCGCCGCCAGCTACACGGTCAAGCGCGCTGCCTTCAGCGGCGGCCCAACCACAACCATCGCGTCGGGTGTTACGGGCAGCAGCTACACGGACAAGTCAGTGATCAACGGCACGACCTACTACTACACCGTCACAGCGACCAACGCCGCCGGCACGAGCGATAATTCTCCCGCGGACAGCGCTACGCCGCAGCGTCCGATGGTGAACCTCGCCACGGGCGGCGCCGCAAACGACAGCGGAAACAACGTGGCCAACGCCAGAAGCGCCTTCGACCAAAACTCGGGGACGGAATGGTTCCACCCGGGCGTGAGCGGCTGGCTGCAGTACGACCTCGGCCACACGGAGCGCGTCCAGCGCTATACGGTCACCAGCGCCAACGACAGGGACCCGCGCGATCCGAAGGACTGGCAGTTCCAGGGCTCCACCGACGGCTCTACCTGGGCCACGCTCGACACCCAAAGCAACCAGGTGTTTGCCACACGCTTAAAGCTGAAGACCTACACGATCGCGAGTCCGGGCTCCTATCGCTACTACCGGCTCAACATCACAGCCAATAATGGCGATAGCACCTTTACGGATCTCGCCGAAATTGGGCTGTTCGCTTCCAAGCCGTAGTGAACCCGATACTCGATTGACGCCGGGAGCAGGCGAGCAAGCGGGCGCGTCGTACTTGCCTGGACATCCGACGTGACCGTGCTGGCACCGACGGTCATCGTCGACAGCAAGTATGTGACGCACGTGGCCACGATTTTTTTGCAGGAAGTGCGACTACTTCGGATCGAGTCCGCTATTGCTCACATCTGCGCGCGCCTCGGGCGACGCCAGGTAACGGATCAGTGCACGGGCGGCATCCGGATGCTTGGCGCCAACCGGGATTCCAGCCGAGAAGGTGGTGATGCTTTGCACCTGCTCTGGAATCTTGCCGACAAAATCGATTCCCTTCACTGGCAGAATTTCGCTTACCTGCTGAAAGCCCAGTTCGTATTCGCCGCTGGCCACCAGCGTTGCGACCGGGATTTTCTGAATCATGTGCGCTTTGGGCTTAAGCTGCTCTTCAATGCCCAGTTTCTTGAACAGCTCGCGTTCAATGTAGACACCGCTTGCACTATCGGAGTAGGCGATCGATTTCGCCTGCAGCAGGGCCGACTTCAAGCCCTCCACCGTGCGAATATCCGGCTTCGTGCTGCCAGCCTTGATCGCCACGCCGATGCGGGAATCGGCCAGGTCGACGCGACTGTCGGCCACCACCTTGCCCTGCTTGATCAGATTGTCCAAGGCATAGCCGACCATGATCACGACGTCGGCCGGCTCGCCCCGCTCCAGGCGGTTGGGAATGGCTTCTGGCGCCTTGCCCATCGATGGCCCCCAAGCGGTTACCAACGTGTGGCCCGTAGCCGCTTCAAATTTGGGCTGTATTGCTTTGTAGGCGGCGGTAAAACCGCCCGAATTCATCACATTGATTTCATCAGCTTGCGCCGCGCCAGACCACAAGGCAAGGCTGAGCGTGCTGAGAGCGAATAGCCGGGACCTGATTTGTTTGATACGCACGATTTTTTTCTCCTACTTTTCTAAATTCAATAACGAGTGAGTTTGGCGAGCCATTATCACGAACGTCATTGCTAAAGTAAAATGCATAATTCTTTACGTTTAATGCGCTACACGCATCAATCGGAATTTGGCCGCTACGCTTTGATTGAAGCGCCCTGCTGATGATGGAGATGGCGGTAGCACAAAGCGTGCGGCTCGACGCGACGCTGAATGTTTCGCAACTAGCGCTGTCGGGCCGCATCGGCCAGCTGGGGAGCGAAATTTAGTAGGACATACTGGTGCACTATTGTCGCGATCGTCGAGGCGAGGTTTTTTCGATCATCTGGTACAACTGGCGTGCTGAAGGCGGTAGCTCGTGCCCGCGTCGGTGAATCAGCCCAACTGTCCGATCTACGGTCGGCTCCACTAACGGCACCGATGTGAGTGTGGCATGCTCGCCTTGCGGCATGGATAGCCGCGGCACGACCGCCACACCGAGTCCGCTTTCCACCATGCCCAACAAGGTCGATACATGCCTCGCTTCATAGCACCAACTCAGTCTGACATCTGTATTCGCCAGCGCCAGATCCATCAACAATCGATTGCCGCTGCTCTTGTCGACTGTCATAAAATCATGTTGCCCGAGTTCCGCCCAAGTCACTTTACGTTTTTTTGCGAGCGGATGATCGCGTCGGCAAGCAGCAACGAAAGACTCTTTCAAAATCACCTGGAAATCGATCGCAGGCTCCTGTGTGCCGATGATATTGATGCCGAAATCCGCCTCGCCGCGCGCTACGCTTTCCAGCACCGCGTTGGCACTGTCGTCGATGATACGCACGCGAATTTTCGGATATTGCTCGCGGTAAGCCCGCAGCACCTTGGGCAAAAAATAGTAGACCGCTGACGGAACGCAGGCAATGACGACTTCACCAACTTGCGATGCGGCCACCTCATGCATGCTAAGCAGAGAGTTTTCAAGGTCGTCGAGCAATGCGCGTGCCTTGCGGGAAAAATCTTTACCTACTGCGGTCAAGCTGACACTGCGTGTCGTCCGGTCAAACAGCCTTACTCCCAGGGCAATTTCAAGTTTTTCCACACGTCGACTGAGTGCCGGCTGCGACAGGTGTATCGAATCAGCCGCCGCGCGAAAGCTGCCCAGTTCGGCTACTGCGACAAAGGCACGCAGATCGCCCAAATCAAAATTCATGTTCATAATGCATCAATCACAAAGAATTTTGCAAAATACAGATAGATACGATAACGAGAAACTCTATTCATGGCAAGTTGCCCTTACCAGGAATTGCAAAAGGGGCATGAATAAGCTCCTTCATTCAATGCGTCTATCGATAGTGCGAATAGAAGCGATTTTGGGACGCCACTCTTCTTTATCTCCAACGAATGCCGTTGCGGTTAATTGCAGGAAAGAACGTCACGCTGTTGTAGTATTTGGCAATTATCATTCCTTCGTTTTTTTCCTTATAAATGAAGGCATAGAAAATGCGACTACGACAATCCTTCCTGCGTCGCCCGCTGGCGCTCGCCATCGGTGCAACCCTAGTATTAGCAGCCTGCGGTGGAGGATCAGATCAGCTGGGCACTCCGCAATCTACGTCATCGGCGTTAACCATTCCGCCAGCACCGGCAGATCCCGGCTTTGTCGATGCCGCACCAGTTGTTGCATCAGCCCCTGCTTTTGTCGACAATGTGACCAGCAACCAGCGTGGAGACGCACGCTACGCAACTCTTGAAACAAATGCCGGAGTGCGTCTTTTGGCAGGCTTCAAGGCAATCTGGCAGCCACTCACCGATCTTGTCGACGCTGGCGTTACTGCGCCGGCAGTTGGTAATTTTCCTGCGATTGTGCCGTCAACCTGGACAGGCATTCCGAACGATGGCACTCCTGGCGGCACCGTACTCAACACAGCTGTGCACAGCGCGAACATCCAGTATGTAGTTACAGCGACGTCTAATCGCACTTCAGCTCAGGCAACGGCGGCTTATTTGGACGATCGTCGTGGCAAGGGATATAGCGTCACCGATGGCATGGGACCTCTGACGACAGCATGGCGCCAAGCAGCGCAACAGACGACAAGCATTACGACGGTCCCTGCCGACGCAACCACTGTTTTGTACAACGACAGCGGCAATAATACTGGGGTCGGCGGCAGCGCTAATCCGGCATTTGGTGGCGTTGTGGATTTTATCAACACCATGGGCAACAACGGATCAACGGAGCCCGCCAAACGCTTTTACAAATATGCCCGGCCATTCCGTTGGAGTAGCAGTGTAGCCGTCGTACCGGCTCTTGTGCCTGCAGAGAGCTCTACACCCGCAACCGATGGCGGTTTTACCAGCGGTCATTCGGCAGAGGCAACCCGCGACGCAGTGGCGATGGCCTATGCGGTTCCTGAGCGATTTCAAGAGATTATCAGCCGTGGCTTGGAACTGGGAGAAAACCGGATTTTGGCAGGTATGCACTCGCCGTTGGACGTGATGAGCGGACGCGTACTTGCTCAAGCCGTGGTTGCCGCCAATCTGATCGACCCAGCTAACGCGACTGTAAAAGCTACCGCTGTGGCGCAGGCCCATACGGCGCTCATGGCGCAAACCAATACAACTCCCGATACCTTTAATGCTTTTGCCCACTCTGTTAGCGCTACCGCAGACCGGTTTGCTGATTATGCAACCAACAAGGCAAATTATTTGCGCCGCATGACCTACGGCTTTACACAAATAGCCGCAACTACAACGCCCGCTGTCGTACCCAAAGGTGCCGAGGTGTTATTGGAGACGCGATTGCCTTACCTCAGTGATGTTCAGCGTCGTGTCGTGCTGAAAACCACCGCCATTGCTTCAGGCTATCCCGTTTTGGACGACCCGGAAGGCTGGGGGCGTCTCAATCTTTTTGCGGCAGCGGACGGATATGTGGCCTTCAATGGCAATGTTGTTGTATCGATGGACGCCAGTAAAGGAGGCTTTTATGCGATTGATACCTGGCGTAACGATATATCAGGCGCTGGGAAACTGACGAAGCAAGGAAGCGGGGTTCTCAAGTTAAGCGGCAATAATACCTGGAGCGGCGGTACGCAGTTGGAGGGGGGAACATTGGAGGGAGATTCCGTATCAGCTTTTGGTGCGGGCGACGTGTACGTTGCCGACGGGACGCTGGCAAGCAATGCATCTGGTGCACTGAGTATCCTCGGGAAATATACGCAACTGCCAAGCAGCACATTGGAACTGAATTTAGGGAACGGTCAGCAAGGAGCATTTGCCGCCGTAGGGAATATAACCATTGCCGGCGGCACTCTTCACATCAAATTCCAAGGTGGGTATAAACCGGCCGTTGGAGCAACGATCACCGTTATCACCGCAGCAAATTTCAAAGGAAAATTCGATACGATTTCTGTAGACGGTTTCTCTGCGATCCCGCTTTACAGCAATACTGGCTTGCAATTGCGTATTGCTACCTAAAAACCAGAAAAGATTAGTATCTTTCGCTAGATTGCTGATCGTCGCGGCAACACGCGCGACGATCAGCGCGTTCTGGGACGCACATCTTGTCTTGATCACTTTCGACCCAGATTGCCTTAGTTGCTGCAGGGTTGGGCATCGCAATCATCCCAGCGCTACAGCAGCGCATGCAGGTCAGCACGGTAGCCTATCGAAAAATTGACAGTGAAGAGGCATATTCCTCTATCTGGATGGTGTTTCGTCGCCATCAGAAAAATGCTTGTTGATTTGCGCCGAAAACTGACCCACTTAGCTGGATAATTTGCATCGAAAATTGACCCACGTATAGACCACAATCCTACTCAATATAGTGAGTGGGAGATTGGAGTGATCGACGTGGCATTATTAGGCATTATTCGACGCTGGCACCTTCGTGACCAGGTCTCCTTGAGGGAGATCGCCAGGCGCTTGGGGATCTCCAGAAACACCGTCAGACGCTATCTACGCTCAGAAATCGTAGAGCCGGCTTATCGGGATCGACGCACTCCCAGTGCTCTTGATCAGTACGCCTTCAAACTTTCATCCTGGCTTAAAACCGAAGCGACAAAGTCTCGAAAACAGCGGCGCAGCTTAAAACAGATCCATGCTGATTTATGTGAGCTAGGCTTTGAAGGATCCTACGACCGGGTTGCCGCCTTTGCGCGACAGTGGCGAGTGGATCAGTTGGATAGGGTCAATTCTGCAAGCAAAGGGACAATCTTGGACGAGTTGGGCTATCTCCCCTTTAGTCAGTCTGGAGGAGCTCTTTTATTCCATTTGATCAGTAAGCTCTATGAACGAACTAGCCTTATCATCACAACAAATCTTGGTTTTTCAGAATGGGGCGCTGTATTTGGTGACCCAAAAATGACGACAGCATTGCTTGATCGACTTACCCATCACTGTCATATTATTGAAACGGGAAACGACAGCTATCGTTTTAAAAATAGCTCAACACAAACAACAGAAAGGGAGGGGAAGACCCATTTAGTCTCTATGTAACCCAAAAATCGTAATTAAGAATGGGTCAGTATTCGATACAAAATACGGGTCAGTATTCAATGCAATTCAACAAAATGCTTTAACTCGTGACTTTATCAAGCTGGTGCGCACTGAGCTCTCAACCTAAGCCCAGGGTTAGATGAACGTGTGATTTAAAAAACGGCGGATGTTCGTGGGATCATCCGCCGTTTTATTTTGGACCCGTAGAACTCTTCTCAACAGCTAATCAGCAGCCTCCTGCTTCAGGCGTCTAGTGAGTCGCTATCATGTGTCCAAGACATCTTCATGTCAGACCTGCGCCATACCCCCATCGACGGCGAGATCCACACCGGTGATATATGAGCTTTCATCGGAAGCAAGGAACACGACGACGGCAGCAATTTCCTCGGGCTTGCCTCTGCGGCCGAGCGGAACTTGCGAAGCGAACTGCGCTGCCGCCTGTTCTGCCTGTTCAGCTGTGAGGCCCGCCTTCTCCAAAGCCTGAGTTTCGATTGGGCCAGGACTCATCGAATTAACACGAATCTTGCGATCCTTTAGCTCCATCGTCCAGCCGCGCGCGAAGCTGCGCACGGCTGCCTTGCTGGCGGCGTAGGCAGTAAAGGCTGGCACACCCAGTACGTTTGCGTTTGAAGAAGTCAGGATGATCGAGCCGCCATCTTTGAAAAGGGGGAGCGCTTTTTGCACGGCAAAGAATAGTCCCTTTACGTTGACATCGAAGATCTTGTCGAAATGAGATTCGGTCGCCGTTGCAAGCGGCGCGACTGTCCCTCCGCCTGCGTTCGCAAAAAGAATATCGATGTGACCATGCTTCTCTTTCACAACGGCATAGAGACGGTCGAGATCTTCCAGGTTCGAGACGTCGCCCGCGACCGTCGTCACGTTTCTCCCGATGAAAGCTGCGGCTTCAGCCAGCTCTTTCTCTCTTCGCCCGGTGATCACGACATGCGCACCTTCTTCGACAAAGCGCTTGGCTGTGGCCAAGCCCATGCCACTATTGCCGCCGGTGATGACCGCGATTTTTCCTGCTAATTTATTTGCACTGCTGTTCATTGTCTTATCCTTTAAACGTTAGTCGTTTTGCGTTGGATTCAGGAATTCATTCGTTTGACCAGATTCATGTGAAGTCCGCTTAAGGGGGCGCCGAATTCCTGGAGTCTTCCAGACTCAATCAGGCCCCCAAGATCCACCGGTGCAAAGCCGGCTTCGTCGAGAACGCGCGCTAGTTTCTGCTTCGCGGCTTTATCGTCGCCCGACATAAATAGAACCAATTTGCGGTCGTTCTCTGAGGAGTCTGGCATCCAATTCATGACGAGCGTATTGAGCGCCTTGATGACTCCAGCCCCAGGGGCATAACTTGCGATGATCTCGCTCGAAGTCTTGCCCTCGGCGTCTTCATTGGCAGGTCGATTTGTTGCGTCGACAAGAATTCGCCCACCCCAATCCGAAATCTCGGCGAGCGCCTGCTTTGCCTGCTCCCACCGGACACACAAGATCACGATATCTTGCATCGCTGCTTCCTGGACAGTGGCTGCTCTGGCATTCGAGCCGATACTACTCACGAGTTCGTTTAACGAATCCGGCCCTCTGCTGTTGCTAAGCACAACCTCATGTCCATACCGTACAAAGTATTTAGCGTATTTTTGGGCTACGCTTCCCGCTCCGATAAATCCGATTTTCATAGAATTTACTGCCTTTCGCTTATGTTATAGATACTATTAACGTATCTATTTAGATCAAAAAAAACGCTAACGAGATTTGCTCCTGATTTTTGAAACAACATCTGCCAGCGTGGTCTGCTTCAAATCATTTTCAACAGCTTTCTGCGTACCGACCAAAACCTCACCCATTACCGCTTTAATATTATTGCTCACTACGCACCACTCCTTTTTCTCATAGGTATGGATGGCAAAAACATCGGGAGGATTTATTGCATGCGAGATGTTTAATAGCGAAATGTCTTTTGGATTTTTAGTCAGCGTGTAGCCCCCTGCTTTACCAACAGTGGCTTTGACCAATTTCGCTTTTGAGAGCTTCGCCAGGATTCTCTTAACAAAAATCGGATTCGCATTCACGCTGCCGGCTAAAACTTCAGACGTGAAAGAGGTTTCATAGTGGGCGATCGCCGCCAACACATGAACCGCAATTGAAAACTGAGTATTTACCGATGCCATAACGGATATTATTATCGTATCCGTTGGATAAGTCAAGCATGGAAAAATATGAGAAGGCTATAAGCAATTGGCAGCCGCTGATACATGCACGCAAACCGTTTCAACGTTACAAAAAGAACTTGCAAAAGGTGTCAGGTCCATACATGCACCGGAAATTGATTATCATCTAGCCGCCCTCCCCTCGGCAAGCGCCGAGCGATAAAGTCATGATGCGAACCCAACTTTATCAAGGAAGCCTGTCAGGGTTTCACGAACCGATAGGCGAAGCGATCGGTCTCGCCCTTGATTGACGGATCGAACACCTTGATCAAGTGCAGATCGCCATTGTTCGCGAGCATGGTGCTCTCCGCGTCCAGTACGAAACCGGCCGCCTCCACCTCCTCGCGAACGGATGCAGGCTCAATCCGATGCAGCGACTGGGCGCCGCTCGTGCCCGCCCCGACGGCGGCGGCGTGGTCTACGATGACGTAGGACCCACCGGGCTTCAACCGCTCGTAGACGGCTCGATTGAAGTGGGCCGCCGTTGCGCCCCTGGCCTGCATCAGCTCGGTGTGGAGATCGTGGTAGAACAGGTGCAACCACAGGACGTCCGCTGGTTGCGTAGCCTTCGGCATCGCCACGAGGTCCGCGGAGACCGCTTCGACGTTCTCTCGGCCCGGCTCCTTCGCGAGCGTCCGCATGCGGCCTAGCGGATCGTTCTTGAAGTTGGCGACTTCGGCCGGCACGAAGCTGTAGACCCGTCCTCCGGGTCCCACGATGTCGGAGAAGAGACGAGTCCAGTCGCCGTCGCCTGGGTACACATCGATGACGGTAGAGCCCGCAACAACTCGTGCGAACTGGATCAACTCGGATAGTTTGGATTGTTCGTACATCGGGAATCTCCGTTACAGTTGGGTATAGGTAATAACTAAAGTGCGAGAAACGTGGTCCCACGACTGGCGGGGCTTGTCGGCCAGCCACGGGAGCGCGCCGGGGTCAGACCTGCGCCATGCCTCCATCGACGGCGAGATCCACACCGGTGATGTAGGAACTTTCATCGGAGGCCAGGAACGCGACTGCTGCCGCTATTTCCTCGGGCATGCCTCTGCGGCCCATTGGGATCTGCGTGGTGAACTGTGCGACTGCTTGCTCGGCCTGTTCAGCGGTAAGGCCCGTCGTCGTCGCCAAGGCCGGGGTGTCGATTGCTCCGGGACTCATACTATTTACGCGGATCTTGCGGTCTTTTAATTCCAAAGCCCAGCCGCGCGCGAAGTTGCGCACAGCCGCCTTACTCGCGGCGTAAGCAGTAAATCCTGGAAGCCCGAGGACATTTGAGACCGAGGAGTTCAGGATAATCGAACCGCCGTCTTTGAAGAGAGGAAGGGCCTTCTGCACCGTAAAGAACGTTCCCTTCACGTTCACGTCGAAGGTCTGGTCAAAATGGGCCTCAGTAGCTACCGCGAGCGGTGCGATTGTCCCTGCGCCCGCGTTCGCGAAGAGAACGTCGATGTGACCATGTTTCTCTTTCACGACGGCATAGAGCCGGTCCAGATCTTCCAAGCGCGACACGTCGCCCACGACCGTCGTAACGTTTCCCTTGATGGAGGCGGCGGCCTCCATCAGCTCTTTCTCTCGCCGCCCAGTGATCACGACGTGCGCACCTTCTTCCACGAAGCGCTTGGCTGTGGTCAAGCCAATCCCGCTGCTTCCGCCCGTGATAACTGCAACCTTACCGTCTAATTTTTTCACAATCTTCACCTTTCGTTTGTGCTGTAAAGCAGCGCCGCTGTTCCCATTGGTACAAAGGCGCTGTATCATTCGGATCACAGATCCAGATCCTGATTCGCAGCATCTGAACCAGTGATCCGATTATATGGATCAGTGAACCGATTGTCAAGGAGCCCCATGCGAGCCGACGCCAAAAAAAATTACAGCCATCTACTTGCAGTCGCGCACGACGTTGTCGCCAAGCACGGTGTCGACGCATCCATGCGAGATATCGCCCGTCGGGCTGACGTTGGATTGGCTACACTGCTGCGTCATTTCCCGACGCGAGAAGCCTTGTTTGAAGCGTTGTTGTGTACGAATCTGGACGCATTGACGCAGAAGGCAGACGAACTCGAAACGTCGAATTCACCTGGCGAAGCGCTCGTGTCCTGGTTTAGCGAATGGATGGCATTCGCCCAAAGCTATAGGGGCGTCGTCGCCCTGATGGCGGCCGCCCACACGAACCCGGACTCTGCTCTTTATGCTTCATGCGCAGCGGTGCACTCAGCGAGCGCGCGACTACTGCTCCGTGCTCAAGCCGAAGGAACGGCACGCACCGACATGAATGGGGACGACCTGTTCGGCCTGATGGCGGCGCTCGGCTGGCTCGTCGACCTACCGTCATTCGCGCCACGGACCGATCATCTCGTTCACATTGTTACTAGCGCCATCCTGCCAAATCGGTTGAGCAGCGACGCCAAGAAGGCAACATGCTGAATCAGCTAGGCTTCGGATGGCTATTGCCGAGACGTTGAGCGAGCGAGTGCGCCATGTAGGGCGACCGCAGTGCAGGGATCCGCGGTCTGGAGGGCAATATCTGGTGGCTGGAGACCTACCTTGGCAAGGGATAAATTTGGTTGAAATGTCAATGAACCTGCACTAAAACATGCCATGGCAGCATCGAAACCTAAACAAAACCCTGATTTTACGCACTGTATTTACATACAGTAGTGTTATCCTATGGCTGTATTGAATATCTCATTTCATCTGCCCCATGGAAGCACCAATTCGTCGTATCGCACATCTGGATATGGACGCTTTCTACGCGTCGGTGGAGCTGCTGCGCTACCCTGAGCTGCGTGGCCAGCCGGTCGTCATCGGCGGCGGTTCGCGCCACCGCCCCGAACCCGGCGCCGACGGCAAGCTGCAGTTCCACAAGCTGCGCGACTATGTCGGCCGCGGTGTCGTCACCACTTCCACTTATGAGGCGCGCGCACTTGGCGTGTTCTCCGCGATGGGCATGATGAAAGCCGCCAAGCTGGCGCCGGACGCCATCCTGCTGCCTACCGATTTCGAATCCTATCGCCATTACTCGCGCCTGTTCAAAAACGCCGTGGCCGAAATCGCGCCGCTGATAGAGGACCGCGGCATCGATGAAATCTATATCGACCTCAGCGAACACGCGGAAGAGATCCGGCCGCTGGCGCAACGCATCAAGGACGCCGTGCGCACCGCCACCGGCCTGTCCTGCTCGATCGGCGTCGCTCCCAACAAGCTGCTGGCCAAGATCTGTTCGGAACTGGACAAACCGGGCGGCGTCACCCTGATCAGCACAGCAGACATCCCCACGCGCATCTGGCCGCTGGCGGCAAGAAAGGTCAACGGCATCGGCCCCAAGGCCGCGGAAAAACTCAGCGCACTCGGACTGCACACCATCGGCGACCTGGCCGCCGCCGACCCGGCGCAGCTGCAAGACCATTTCGGCCGCACCTACAGCGAATGGCTGGTGCGCATTTCCCATGGCCAGGACGAACGGCCGGTCGTCACCAGTTCGGAAACCAAATCGATCAGCCGAGAATCGACTTTCGAGCGCGACCTGCACGCCAAGCTCGACCGCGACACGCTCACTCCGATATTCACCGATCTCTGCGTGCGCCTTGCCGGCGATCTGCAAAGGAAGGGTTATGTCGGGCGCACCATCGGCATCAAATTGAAGTTTGCCGACTTTCGCGGCGTAACGCGCGACCTGACCTTGCCGGATGCGACCGACGACGCGGCAACCATCCGGCAGGCAGCCGGCGAATGTCTGCGCCGGGTCACCCTGGACCGGCGCTTGCGCTTGCTGGGGGTACGGGTTACGGCGCTGTCGCGGAAAGAACTGAGCGACAGCAGTCCCATGCTGGCGCAAGGTGAATTGTTTGGCGAGGAATAAGCCGACGGCTCAATCCTGTTGCGTGGTCAGCGAGGCCAGCATGTCGTCAATCACCGGCCGCCAATCGCCGAGCGCTGCTTGACGGTACAGGCGCATGGACGCATACCACGGCGTATAGCGCTGACCGACATACCAGCGGTGATCGCAAGCCTGCGCCAGCATCACCCACACCGGTATATTGCAGGCGCCTGCCAGATGTGCAGGCGCCGAATCCATCGTAATCAGCAGGTCCAGTTGCTTGAGGACGTGGGCGGTATCTTCAAACGACTGCAAATAGGCGCCCAGGTTGGTCACGCCGTGCCGCTCCAGCAAACCTCTTTCTTCCTCGCTCAGAGTGCCAACCTGGAGTGAAAAGAATTCGGCTGTCTCATGTTCTAGCAAAGGCACGAGGGTACTAAGTTCGGTAGACCTGAACGGTTCATGCCGAGCGCCGGACTCGCTGCGCCAGGTCAGGCCGATGCGCCGGCGGCCATCGCCGCGCCCGCCGGCCAGTTTCTGTTGCAGAATTTCCGGCAGACGATACTCGTCCGACAGCGTCAGATAATCCTCTTGCGCGCTGGGGAAATACGGCGACTCCTGGTAAATCGCGTGCAATGAAAACGGCCACGTGATGTAATCGAAATCGACCTGCAGGTTGTCTACCAGCGTTATCGGCAGCGAACTGTTGTTGAGCAGCCCGTGCAGATAGTGCGGCGCCTGGCAGTAGATCGCGGCCGCTCCGTCCCGTTGCAAGCTTTCCGCGTGGCGCAGGAACTGCAGCAAGTCGCCGGCGCCGCCTTCAAGCGCAATCATGATCCGCTTCCCGGCCACCGGCTGGCCCTCCAGGACTCTATCCTTGTACGGCAGGAACCAAGCATTGTCTCCATTCGGAGACGACAGCCTGCTCCAGACTTCGCACCATTCGGCCGAGCGCAGCTTCCTGAACAAGGGATGGGCATCCTGGTAATTGCCCAGGCAATAGCGCGTCAACATCACTTCCGACGCGTTCAGGTAGTATTCATGCGGATAGGCCGGCCACTGCGGCAGCGCTTCCTCCAGCAATGGCGACGCCTGGCTGAACATGCCCAGGTAGTTCATGTCGATGCCAAGCTGGGTGCGCTGCAACAGCGTATCGGCCTTATCCGACCATTTGAGGGCAAGCTCGATAGCATCCTCGACCTTGCGGCAGCCACGCAGCTTGCGCATCAGGTTGAGCGCGTTTTCCAGGCTGGCCTGGCTCTGGTAGGTGCGGTAGGCCGCAACGAGATCTGTGAGATTGTTCATGGTTATCTAAGTTCGCAGCGGGAAATATGCGCCAGCCGCCGATCTGTTGCCGTCCATCGAATCTGCCCATCCAGGCAGGTCATGAGATCATCATCGACAGCGTTATGTAAACGGCCGCCGATTCGGCGGTAAGCTCCCCTGCATTTACAATGCAAACAGCTCATGACGATAAATCCGCGCTGATGGCCGCAACCACGCCCCCCCAGTCGCCGAGCGCGGCCTGCCGGTACAAGCGCATCGAGGAATACCAGGGGGTAAAACGCTGGCAGTCATACCAGCGATAGTCGCAGGATTGTGCCAGCATCAGCCACACCGGCCGCTGGCGGGCGCCCGCCAGGTGCGCAGGCGCCGAATCAATCGTCAGCAGCAAATCAAGCTGTTCCAGTACATGGGCGCTGTCTTCGAATGAGCGCAGCTGCGGCGCCAGGTCAACGACCTGATACTGCTCCAGCAAATGTTTCTCCGTGTCGCTCAACGTTCCCACCTGCAGCGAAAAGAAATCAGCATCGACGCTTGCCAGTAGCGGCGCCAGCGCATGCAGATCGATCGAGCGGAAGGGTTCGTGCCGCACCCGGGTTTCGCTGCGCCAGACTAGTCCGATGCGGCGCCGACCGCCGCCACGTCCTGTGAGTTTTTCCTGGATGCCGGCGGGCAGGACATAGTCGGCCGCCAATCCAAGATAGGCCTCGGCTGCGGGAGGAAAATAAGGGTTTTTCTGATAGCGGGTAAACAGTGCGAAAACCCCGGTAATGATGTCGCACTTGTCCATGCCGACGAAGTTGTGGTCGACAATTACGATTGGCAGGCGGCTATTGGCGATCAAGCTTTGCATCGCAGCCGGTACCTGGCAATAAATCTGCGCTGCGCCTTCTTGCTGCAAATTTTTCACGTAGCGGAAAAAATGTAGCAGATCGCCGACACCGCCTTCGCTGGTGATCAGGATGATTTTCCCGGCCACCGGCTGGTCGTACAGCACCTTGTCCCTGTAGGGCAGGAACCAGCTGTTGTCGCGATTGTTCGAAGCCAGCCGACTCCACACTTCACTCCACCTGCTGCTGTGCAGCGGACGTTGCAGTTGCTGCGCCTCGTGAAATTTGCCCAGGCAGTACTTTACGATCGCCAATTCCAGCCTGACCTGGTAGTAGGTATCATCGTCCGATTCCACTTGCGGCAACACTTCCTGCAATATGGCTTCAGCCGGCGCCAGCATGCCCAGGCAACTCATATAATAAGCCAGCTGCGCGCGCGCTATCGGCTCTTTCGCCCGGCCCGACCATTTCAACGCCAGAGCGATGGCGTCCTCGGCTTTGCCGGCCAGATGTAGTTGACGAATAAGATCCAGCGCGGTCCGGATATGGGTCTCTTGCTGATAGAGAGTATAGGCGGTGATCAGGTCGTTAAAAGATGACATATGTGCCGGGGCGAATTTTATGAATAAATGTGACGAGTCCGATGGCGGCGTTGATCGAGAGGGCCATCTTGAAGCTCTTGTGCTGCGTTTGAAAACGCATGGATCAGGCCTGGTTATGCCACATGATACTTTGTTATTTAACGCTAACTCTTAGAATCTTATTGAGAAAAGTGTCATTTCAAGGCCAGACCCAAGCCACTGCGTGACCCAAACCACTGCCAGTCTGGCCAATCAAACTCCGGACGCGGCATACTTCGCGCGCTGCCAGTGATAAAATCGGCGGCTTAACTGCCACAGAAATTCCACTTATAAAACGATTTTCTCTGACTAAACAAACGGGGCCATATTTTCATGTCATCAAGCGACATCCTAGGACCACTCTTCGCAAACCACATGCGCGACAAGAGCTATTCAACAGCGCGCGCTCTTTGGCTGGCCCTCCGTGCGGGCGGTTTCGGGGTGGATGCCATTGAACTGCTGCTGCAATGGCGGAATGAAGCTAAATCGCCATTTGATCGAGTACAGATCGGCATTGACATGAATTTTCTTGGTCTGTATGCCGAGGCAGGAATAGCGATTGCAGAAGGGCTGGATGGCAATCTAAGTGACGACGATCTATATCTCGCCAAACATGAGTTGGCGTTCGCTTTATACGGAATTGGCAAGTTTCGCGAGGCACATTCTATATATCGTTCGCTCAGGTGTGCATCGTCGTTCAAACCACTGATAAAGTCGCTTTACCCAAGCGAGTACCAACGAAATACCGAATTATTTCAAAAGAAATTCCTCAACTTGGATGATTCAATAGCGGGCAAACGCGTAGCTGTTCTCTACGAGGGAGGCATTGGAGATTTCATGATGTACTCCCGCTACCTGGAATCTATGCGCCTCGAGGGTGTTGAACACGTCACGATACAACGACCTGATATTGTGGCAGGCGTCCTGAAGCCCAGGTCGTGGCTAGGTGAAATTAGTGGGGCGAATATAGAGGATATTTTAGATAACCATGATTTCGTCACGTGGTCATTCACTTTATTCGCACGCTATCAGGACACGCCATTCTACCCGCCGGAACCATCATCACCGTGGGCTCAAGCTGCGAATGCCGAGAGCCTCCCTACTCTCATTCGGGAACAGTTATCGGACGATCCTCTGGACAGAAAATGCTTAAAAATAGGCATATTGTGGCGCAGTACAAATACAAATAGATGTGAACCATACCGTTCCCTCACACTCGCGACATTGGCGCCACTCCTGAGCCAGCAGGGATGTCAGTTTTACTCAATTCATGTTGGCGGGGTAACAATCGAGGAACGGGATCTGCTGGACAAACATGGCGTGAGAGATCTTGGTTCACATATTGAAAATTTCTCCCAAACGGCCAGCGTACTCGATCATTTGGACTTGCTTATTGCTCCGGACACCGGCCCTATTCATCTGGCTGGAGCGATGGGTCGACCAGTGTGGACTCTGTTGTCAGCGACGGCTGATACTCGCTGGTACAACGACCAATATTTCACGCCGTGGTACGCGTCGATGCGACTGTATCGCCAAAACGCTTTGGGCGACTGGTCTTTGCCACTGTCTAACGTTGCTCGCGATTTACAAGACTTGATAAGCCTTCGTGGCGTTGCTGCATAAATCACACGCTACCGCCTGCCCCCGGCACTCCCCGAAATATCGTTTTTCTCAGGCCACTCATTTGCCAGCCCCATGATCGTGTGCCTGAAAGAACTGTCCGCCGGCGTACGCACCAGCGTGGCGTTCGGGTACCACAAAGAATGCTCACCGGTCTGCCAGCGCCACTCACCCCAGATCGGAACCAAGAGCACCATGTGCACGCCGGTAGAGCCACAAATATGGGCGACCGCACTGTCGATGGTCAATACGCAGTCGAGCGTGGCGATCAGCGCGGCAGTGTCCATGAAATCGGTGACGCCTGGCATCGGATCGAGCCAGCGCGAGCCCAGCGCCTCCAGCATGGTGTTACCCGGTCTCTCGTTCGAGCCCAACTGTAGATTGACCCAGTCAATATTAGACCGGGCCGCAAGTAGCGGCACAAAGTCTTCGAAGGCGATGCTGCGAAAACGGTCGTGATAGGTGTTCGGGTTGCCGCGCCAGCATAAACCAATACGCGGTCTTGGCACAGTCGCGCCGTCATCCTGTTGTGCCCACCAGCGCTTCCAATGCATGGTACGTTCTTCGTCAGGCCTCAACCAGGGAAGCGTTTCACCAACAGTCGACCAGAGCTGCAGTGCGACGGGCAAACTCATCAGCCAGGCGTAAGCCTCGCACTCTCCGGTGTCAATGTGCGTCACCAATTCCGCTTCAGGATATGCAGCACGCAATACCGCGTGCATATCGGCCGGCGCTTCAATCCGAACCCGCGCTACTTTCCTCCGCAACAGCGGAATATAGCGCGCATACATTAAATAATCACCGATAGACCACCCCGGATCCAGCAGTACCAGCAGCCCTCCCTGCAATTGATCACCATTCCATCGCGGAAGATCAGGCGGGGCCTTTTCTACAAACGCCGGGCCAAGCACACGGCCTTCATGCCGTTCCATCGCCCCGCGTACGTCTCCTGAGCCAAACAGGGCCATGGCGAGCGGTTTGCATGCGTCGCCGCTAATTGGCTGGATGGTTTCCAGCTCCTTGTAGCGAGCCGCGCTGTCCGCATAGCGTCCCATAAAGCCAAGAACTATTGCCTGCCCCACAAGATCGTCAGAGTGGGCGTATTTCGAATAATTTGATTCAAAACAGGTCAACGCTTTCTCGTAGCGTAGCTGGCGCCAGTAAACCCAAGGTAGAAAACTGCTGGCTGAACCCGCCATCGAACTGGGATGATCATCTTCCCAACTGTCACCGACGGTTTCGGCAAGATCGAATTTGCGCAGACCAGACAAATATTGTCCCAGATCGCAATACTGCTGAGGCGTGTAGTGCAATCCGGGCAACACGCGTCGCAGCTGCTCCGCAGTGCAATGATCACAAAACTGATGCAGCAGCACTGTTGCCTTGGAGATGTCTTCTATGAAGTTCAAATGGGAAGCAAGTATTTCGGAAGCGAATCCTGCGTCAGCCAATTTGAGGCTGGCTTCACAGAGCATTTCAGCACATTGGCTGCGTTGCTCAGGGCTGAGGCATGAGCGCCGTGAGGCAATCATTCCCACAGCGATAGACTCCATCCATCGTTGATGATTGTGGTTATCGCATTGCGCCTGAAACCAATCTTCCGCTGAATCGGCAAATATGCTTCTATTCATAGTTCCTTGAATCAGACTGAGCTTTAGTCGAAAGTGGTGTATTGGTTGAGATCTGAAATTTGGATGGGCCGGTGGTGATTTTGTCGGGCTATTTTTTATCAAGATTAAAACAGCCCAACATAAGAAAAACTCCAGCTTAAAACGGTCTACAGGAAATCGATAGCTTTGCTTTCATGGGATCCTCTCTAGGACATATTGTCCCCTATTTGAGATGTCCATCAAAGCCGGGCTACCTCAAACTGGCGTGACGCATTCAACTGCATGAAAACAGGACGGGACACAAATCGACAAAACGGGAGCATAACACCGCTTGACATGGATCAGGTGGTGCAATCCACACCGCGAGCAAAGGCAAGCCCAATATACGCTCGCAACATGGCCCATCAAGCGATGAGCCAGACGATCATCAAATCTGGCTATCACAAATTGCTTTGACGTAGACGCCAGATCACTTCCCCGCCACAACCTCAATGCAATACAAGCCCCAAGGACAAAGCGCAAAGCGCTGGGCCAGCGGCTTCTGCGCCAGTTCTGGAATCCGGTCGGCGTCGTAGATGGCGAAGATGGGACCAAAACCGCCTATAGCCAGCGGCATGCCATCGATCTGCGTGGCCAGGATATAGTCGTATTTGCGCAGCTGATCGAGACCCACCTGCGGCATATAGCCGTCCACCGAATGGAAGACGATCTGGGTATCGGCCGCCTTGCTGGCGCCGAGCATGTCCAGCACGGCGGTCAGGCGCGGGCCGCGCAGCTGATGCGGCTTGCCGTCGTATTCCAGGGTCGGATTGATGGTCGCTGCGGGCAGCTTCTCAAGTGCGGCGAGGTCGAAGGCGAAGGCGCGCTTGAATTGTACATTCTGCTTGTGCATCATCTGGTCGATCACGGCATCGGTCGGGCCGCGGTTGCTGCGCTCGATGGCGCCGGCGATGGTCAGCACGACCGGACCGCTGGCTTTGGCGTCCTTGGCGGTGGCGGCCGCGGCGAATGATGGTAGTACAGATGCGCCCAAAGCCCCGGCGATGGAGGCAGCGGCGGTCGATAAGAACTGGCGTTTTTTCATTCATGGCTCCTTGGTGAAAACGGCGCGATCCCGGCACCGCGCGATCAGCAATTGTAGAAGCGCTTTCGGGCAGCCACCGCATTCTTTTGAAAAAAATTACGCCAGCAACAACAGCCGCTTAACTTGCCACGGCTTTCGGCTTGACCAGGTAGCCCAGTCCCGCCGCCATCAATAGCAACACGGTCGCAGTCGCCAGCGCGATCCTGACGCCGCTGCTCATGTCGCCGGCGACGCCGTCACTCACCAGCGCGCCGAATACCGCAACGCCGACCGCGCCGCCGACCTGCCTGGCGGTGTTCAATACCGCTGAGGCGGTGCCGGCCCTGCTTTTCTCGACGCCGGACAGGATCGAGGTGGTCATGGCCGGCACCGCCAGCCCCATCCCAGCCGGAATCAGTATGAAACCGGGCAGCATGTGCATGAAGCTGGCATGCTCGGCGATGCCGATGCTGCCTAGCAGGCCATAACCGGCGGCACCGATCAGGCCGCCCAGCACCATCGGCAGGCGGATGCCGGCCTTGCCGATGAGCCAGCCGCTGACCAGGTTGGAGAAAATGAAGGTGCCGGTCAGCGGCAGGAACGCCAGGCCCGCTTGCAGCACGCTGTAGTTCTGTACTTTCTGTAGATAAAAGCTGATGACGAAGATCACGCCGTAATAGGAAAAATTGACCAGCACGCCGAACAGCACCGCGGCGGTAAAACTGGTTTGGTGAAAGAAGTTCAGCGGCAGCATGGGATGCGGCACTTTGCGCTCGACCATGATGAAGGCGGCGCCGGCTAGCAGAGCGATGCAGAATCCGGCGATCACCAGCGGATGCCGCAGGCCGAG
The DNA here is from genome assembly GCF_001584185.1 of Collimonas pratensis. Classification (GTDB taxonomy): domain Bacteria; phylum Pseudomonadota; class Gammaproteobacteria; order Burkholderiales; family Burkholderiaceae_D; genus Collimonas; species Collimonas pratensis. The sequence continues at coordinate 2,989,650 of NZ_CP013234.1, forward strand.
CGGATGGAATTCAATCACGGCGCCGACCAGCCCGGTCAGCGCAATGATCGCCAGCAACTGCCCGAACGGATCGAAAGAACGCGCATGCGTGCTTGCTGCGACGGCAGGCACCACGCGCCAGGTCAGCAGGAAACCGAGTGCGCAGATCGGCAGGTTCACCAGGAAGATGCTGCGCCAGCCGGCGACCGCCAGCAACAGGCCGCCGATCACCGGGCCGGCGGCAATCGAGACGCCGCCGGCCGCGGTCCAAAGGCCAATCGCTTTAGCTAGCAGTTTTTTATCATGGGCGCAGGCGCGGTTCAAGATCGCCAGCGAGCTCGGCACCAGCAAGGCCGCACCTATGCCCTGCAAGGCGCGCGCAATATTCAGGAAGCCTGCGGTCGGCGCCAGTCCGCAAGCCAGGGACGTCAAGGCGAATAACAGGAATCCGGCCAGGAACAGGCGCTTGGAACCGAATTTATCGCCCAATGCGCCGGCCGAAAGCAGGAACACCGCGAAGCCGAGCGTGTAGGCATCCACCACCCACTGCAAGGCCGATACTTGCGCGCCGAGGTCGGCGCCTATTTGCGGCAAGGCGACGTTGACGATCGTGACGTCGAGCTGGACCACGACAAACGCGAAGCTGCTTGCAGCAATCGTCCATTTGACTGCCGCCGTTGCTTCATTTGCAACTGAAGGTGTCGCTGAAGGTGTTGCTGAAGTTGTCGCCGAAATTGTCGATTCGATAGTGGGTAGCGCTTGATGAGAGGTCATTACGGCCATCCAGTAACAGAGTAAGCAAGCCTTGATTCTGAGCCCGTCCGGGTCGCTTGTCACACAACAACAGTACGGTTACCATCAAACTATGGACAACGAACCCGACCTAAGCCGACTTGCCCGCACCATAGGCGATCCTACCCGTATTCAGATGCTGGCGCTGCTGATGGAGGGCCGCGCCCTGACCGCCAAGGAACTGGCCTACGGCACCGATATCAAGCCGGCCACCGCCACCAGCCACCTGAAGCAGCTGGTGGAAGACCGCCTGCTGGAGATGACCAGCCAGGGCCGCCACAAGTATTTCCGGCTGGCGTCGCCGGAAGTGGCGCGCCTGATCGAGTCGCTGATGGTGTTCGCGCCTAAGCGCAAGCGGGTCGGCCAGGCCACCGGCAACGATGCGATCTGCACCGCGCGCTTTTGCTATGACCACCTGGCTGGCAAACTGGGCACCCGTCTGACTGAAACGCTGGTGGAACGCGGCTTGCTGCATGCCGACGACGGCCTGTTTGAACTATCGGCTTCGGGCGAAACCTGGTTCAAGCAGTTCGGCATCAATACCGACGAGCTGCAAAAGAGCCGGCGCCAGTTCGCCTACCCTTGCCTGGACTGGAGCGAACGGCGCGACCACCTGGCCGGGGCGCTCGGGGCGACGCTGGCCAAGCGCATGATTGAACTGGGCTGGCTGACGCGCAGCAAGCATTCGCGCGTGGTCGCCATTACCGCCGAGGGCCGCAGCGCTTTGACGGCGCAATTCGGCATCACTTTGGACCAGCCCTAGCAGCTCGTTTTGACTTATCAGGAAGTAACTCATGCACCAAGGTGTCATGTTCGCATTGCTGGCCGCTGCCTTGTTCGGCGCCAGCACCCCCTTCGCCAAGCTGCTGGTCGGCCAGGTCTCGCCCGTGATGCTGGCGGCCCTGCCATATCTCGGCAGCGGCGCCGGCCTGTCGCTCTGGTATGGGCTGCGCCGCCTGCGCGGCAACCAGGGCGCTGCCGACGGCTTGCGCAAAGCCGACTTGCCCTGGCTGGCCGCCGCCATCCTCAGCGGCGGCATCGGCGGTCCGCTGCTGCTGATGTTCGGGCTGGCGCAGACGCCGGCTTCCAGCGCTTCGCTGCTGCTCAACATGGAAGGTGTGCTGACTGCCCTGCTGGCCTGGTTCGTGTTCAAGGAAAATTTCGATCGCCGCATCGCCCTCGGCATGCTGGTGATCGTTCTCGCCGGCGTGCTGCTGTCGTGGCAGCAGATGCCGCAATTCGGCCTGCCGTGGGGACCGTTGGCGATCCTGGCGGCCTGCCTGTGCTGGGCCATCGACAACAATCTGACGCGGCGGATTTCCGCCAGCGATGCGGTGCAGATCGCCGCGCTCAAGGGCCTGGTGGCCGGCCTGGTCAACCTGGCGCTGGCTTTGCTGCTGGGAGCAAGCTTGCCCGCGATCGCCAGCATCGGCGCCGCGGCCTTGATCGGCTTCGGCGGCTACGGCCTCAGCCTGGTGCTGTTCGTATTGGCGCTGCGCCACCTTGGCAGCGCCCGCACCGGCACTTACTTTTCGGCTGCGCCTTTCATCGGCGCGGCGATTTCGCTGCTGGTTCTGCAGGAAGCCGTGGGCGGGCTGTTCTGGCTGGCGGCGGCATTGATGGCGTTCGGCATCTGGCTGCACCTGACGGAACGCCATCAGCATGCCCACAGCCACGAGGAAATCGAGCACGGCCATCGCCACAGCCATGACCTGCATCACCAGCACGAACACGACTTCGAATGGGATGGCCGCGAACCACACAGCCATCCGCACCGCCATCTGCCGATCAGCCACAGCCACGCGCACTATCCCGACATTCATCATCGGCACCAGCACTGAGGTCTTGCAGGAAGTGCTCAGCCAAAGAAAATGGACCGGCCGATCTACGCTATAAAAAAGCGCATATCGAACCGATCCATTTGACTGCTGCGCGGTCCGGCTGTCAGCCGGACTGTGCTTGGTTTATTGTGTCTTTGCGGTCAGCACCCGTCGTGCAAAAATCCAGGCCACCGCCACGAACACGATCAGACCCAGCCATTGTGCTGTGCCTTCAAACGCCGACCCCACCAGCGCCAGCGGCGAATCCGTGCCGCTGAAACCGATGATCCCTGCCAGCACTACGCCCACCAGGCTTTCGCCGACGATCAGGCCGGACGCCAGCAGCACGCCGCGGCGGTTGGACGGTTCTGCATACTGCTCGTAAGGCACGCCCTTCTGCTGCGCGCGCTTCTTGAGGACACGCTCAATGCCCCAAGCCAGCAAGGTACCCAGCACCAGGGTCGACGCCACGGTCGGCGGCAGATAGATGCCGATGCCGACCGCCAGTACCGGCAGGCGGGCAAAGCCGCCGCGGTGGCGCAGGATTTCATCGACGATCACCAGCGCGACGCCGAGGCCGAGGCCGATCAGGATCATGTCCCAGTTCAGCTGATGGGTGAAGATGCCGGTGGCAATCGCCGTCATCAGGGTCGCCTGCGGCGCCGACAAGGCATGCGCCACGTCCATGTCGGCACGCGGCATGGCGCCGGCGAAGCCATAAGCGTTGTACAGCAGTTCCAGTACCGGCGGAATCACCACGGCGCCGACCACGCAGCCGATCAGCAAAGCCACCTGTTGACGCCAAGGAGTAGCGCCGACCAGCCAGCCGGTTTTCAGATCCTGCAGGTTATCGTTGGAAATGGTGGCCACAGCGATCACGGCGGAAGTCGTGAAGATCGCCAGCGCGATACCCAGCTTGTTGCCGGTTTCGGTCGCCAGCAAGCCATCGGCGCTGCCGACCAGCAGGATCAGCAGGGAGACCAGCACCACGGCGACAATGCCGACGCCGGAAATCGGACTAGCGGAAGAACCGATCAGGCCGGCCATGTAGCCGCAAGCGGCAGCGATCAGGAAACCGAAGATCACGGCGAACAGGACGCTGTAAGCCACCAGGCCCCACATCACGCCGGATGTCAGCGGCGCGGCGCTGAGGAAGCTGCCGAAAGTGGCGACCAGGATCGCTACCAGCACCAGCGTGATGCCGATGATCCAGGCCGGCGACAAGTCTTGCTCGGTACGCGGAATGTTGATGCGGCCCTTACCGCCGCTCAAGGCCTGGAAGGAGGTCTTGACGCCTTCCATCATCGGCTTGAACAAGGTGATCAAGGTCCATACCGCGGCCACGCCGATGGTGCCGGCGCCGATGAAGCGGACGTCCTTGCTCCACAGGCCGGTCGCGTATTTGGCCAGCGTCATGCCGTCCGGGATAGTGTGCATCGAAGTCAGCACCGGCACGGCCACACCCCAGGCGATCAGCAGGCCGATCAGCATGGCGATGCCGGCAACGATGCCGATCAGGTAGCCGGCGCCCAGCAAGGCCAGCGAGAAGCCGCTGGAAATCCGCAGCACCGCAGGACCGGCGGCGAACCACAGGCTGATGCCTTCGCTGAGGATGCGGAAACCGGAGGAAGCCAGGGTCACGACGGCAGCAACCAAGCCGCCCGCCATGATGTCGACGATGCCGGTTTCGGCTTTCGCGCCCGGCTTGCCGTCGGCGCCGACCGCTTCCGCATCGGCGCTGCCGACGCGCAGGATTTCCGCCGCCGCCACGCCTTCCGGATAGGGCAGATCGCTCTGCACCACCATCGCATGACGCAATGGAATCGTGAACATCACGCCCAGCATGCCGCCGGCGGCGCAGATCGCCAGCGTTTGCCAGTAAGGGAAGCCTTGCCAGTAGCCGATCATCACCAGGCCCGGCAGGATAAAGATAATCGAAGACAAGGTGCCGGCGGCTGAGGCCTGGGTCTGCACCATATTGTTTTCAAGGATGTTGGCGCTCTTGAACATGCGCAGCACAGCCATGGAAATCACGGCGGCTGGAATGGCGGAAGAGAAGGTCAGGCCGACTTTCAGGCCCAGATACACATTAGAGGCGGTGAAGACGACGGTTATCAAAGCGCCAAGAATGATGCCCCGCACCGTCAGTTCGGGCAGGGATACATTATCGGCAATGCGCCCAGTTTTATTCAACAAATCGGACATCGAAACTCCATCACTAAAAATTGCAATGCGCTAATTATCCTCGAAACAGTTGCTTCCCATCCAAAAATTTGACTTAGGTCTACAATGCCCCGGTGGGGAGCTGCCCAGACAGAAACCAGCTCAGGATGCGTAAGCGCATGTTATCAAATAAGCTACACTATGGCGCGTAACTCCTTCAATAGGTCATCAACCCAAGTCGGAAAGGTAAAAAAACCATGACAAGCCTGAATATCAACGGCAAGCAGCACGATATCGATCTGCCGGAAGACACCCCCTTGCTGTGGACTCTGCGCGACCACGTCGGCCTGACCGGCACCAAGTTCGGCTGCGGCATGGCCCTGTGCGGCGCCTGCACCGTGCATCTGGACGGCGAGCCGATCCGCTCCTGCATCACCCCGATCAGCGCTGCGGCCGGCAAGAAAGTCACCACCATCGAAGCGATGGCCGAAGACAAGGTCGGCCATGCGGTGCAGGAAGCCTGGATTGCACTGGGCGTGCCGCAATGCGGCTACTGCCAGGCCGGCCAGATCATGTCCGCCACCGCCCTGCTGAAAACCACCGCCAAGCCGACCGACAAGGAAATCGACGACGCCATGAGCGGCAACATCTGCCGCTGCGGCACCTACACCCGTATCCGCGCGGCCATCAAGCAGGTGGCGGACAAAGGAGCGGCAAAATGAGCGCAGCTTTCGATTTCGATAAAGATAGCGCTAACACCAGTGTTGGCGAAGGCAAGGCTCCGGCTATCGCTTCCATGAGCCGCCGTACCTGGCTCAAGGGCGTCGGCGCGTTTACCGGACTGGCGCTGACAGTCGGCGTCAACGGCCTGGTCAGCGCCGCGGATGCCGCCGCACCCGCCAAGAAATACGGCGGCGCCGGCATGCCGGGCGGCACCGTCAACGATCCGCTGATATTTGTCGCCATCGGCGCCGACGGCATGGTCAGCATCATCGCCCACCGTTCGGAAATGGGACAAGGCATCCGCACCAGCCTGCCGCTGGTAGTCGCAGACGAACTCGATGCCGACTGGGGCCGGGTGCGCGTGGTGCAAGCCCATGCCGACGAAAGCCGCTACGGCAACCAGAATACCGACGGCTCGCGCAGCATGCGTCACTTCTTTACCCCGATGCGCCAGGTCGGCGCCACCGCGCGCGCAATGCTGGTGTCTGCCGCGGCAGCGCGCTGGAGCGTGCCGGTAGCGGAAATCACCACCAAGAATCATGAAGTGCTGCATGCCAAGAGCGGCCGCAAACTGGGTTATGGCGAGCTGGCGGTGGATGCCGCCAAGCTGCAGGTGCCTCCAGCAGCGCAAGTGCAGCTGAAGGATCCGGCGCAATTCCGCTATATCGGCAAGGACGTCTTCAACAGCGTCGATTTCCGCGACATCGTCACCGGCAACACCCACTACGGCATCGATACTCGCCTGGACGGCATGCTGTACGCGGTAATCGCACGGCCGCCGGTGTATGGCGGCAAGGTAGCGAGTTTCGACAGCGCCGATGCGCTCAAGGTCCCGGGCGTGCTGCGCGTGATCGAACTGAAAGGCAGCCCGCCGCCGGCCAAGTTCAACCCGCTGGGCGGCATCGCCGTGATTGCCCGCAATACCTGGGCCGCGATCAAGGGCCGCGAAGCCTTGAAGATCACCTGGGACAACGGTCCTCATGCCGGCTACGATTCCACCGCCTTCAAGAGCACCTTGCAGGAAGCCGCGCGCAAGCCGGCCAAGGTGGTGCGCAACAACGGCGATACGATGGCTGCGCTGGCTGGCGCCGGTAAACGCATCGAAGCCGAGTACTACATCCCGCACCTGGCGCACGCCACCATGGAACCGCCGGCCGCCACTGCCCGCACCGCCAACGGCAAGTGCGAAGTCTGGGCCTGCGTGCAGGATCCGCAAGCCACGCGCGACACCGTGGCGGACCGGCTGGGCTGGAAGACCGACGCCGTCAAAGTCAACGTCACCTTGCTAGGCGGCGGTTTCGGCCGCAAATCCAAGCCGGACTTCGCGGCCGAAGCGGCGCTGCTGTCGCAAGCCATGGACGGCGCCCCGGTGAAAGTGACCTGGACGCGCGAAGACGACTTGCGCCACGACTACTTTCACACGGTCTCGCTGGAACACCTGGAAAGCACGCTGGACGCGAAGGGCAAGCCGCTGGCCTGGCTGCACCGCACGGCGGCGCCGACCATCGCCTCCACCTTCGTCGCCGGCGCCAAGGGCGAACAGCCGGGCGAACTGGGCATGGGCGCGATCAATATCCCGTTCGTGATTCCGAATATCCGCATCGAAGCGCCGGAAGTCGAGGCGCACACGCGGATCGGCTGGTTCCGTTCGGTCTACAACATCCCGCACGCCTTCGCGGTGCAGTCGTTTGTCGCCGAGCTGGCGGCCGCGGCCAAGCGCGACCATCGGGAATTCTTGCTGGAGCTGATCGGTCCGGCGCGCCAGATCAATCCGCAAGAAATGTCGGACACCACCAACTACGGCGAATCGCCGGTCTTGTACCCGCTCGATACCGGCCGCATGCGCGCCGTGGTGGAGCTGGCGACCAAGGAAGCCGGCTGGGGCCGCAAGGTCGCCAAGGGTCACGGGCTGGGCCTGGCCGTTGCCTACAGCTTCATGTCTTATGTCGCTGCGGTCATCGAAGTGGTCGTGGCGGACGACGGCAGCATCAGCATTCCGCGAGTCGACATGGCGATCGATTGTGGCCCGCAGATCACGCCGGACCGCATCCGCTCGCAAGTCGAGGGCGCCTGCATCATGGGCCTGAGCCTGGCGCTGACGGGGGAAATCACCTTCAAGAACGGCAGCGCTGAACAGGGCAATTTCCATGAGTACGAAGTGCTGCGCGCCTTCAGCGCGCCGCGCGACCTGCGGGTCCACATGGTGCCGCACAAATACGACATGCCGCTCGGCGGCGTCGGCGAGCCGGGCACGCCGCCCATCGCGCCAGCCCTGTGCAACGCCATCTTTGCGGCGACCGGCAAACGTATCCGCAACCTGCCGATCCGCGATCAGTTAAGTAAGAAGAGCTGATAAGAGCTGACCTGCCACACCGAATAACGGCCATGCGACTTCCCGTGCATGGCCGTTATTATTTAGTCGCCGGCAACGGGCCTTATTGATATATCTTTACCAGTCCTTCGTGCAAGGCGGGAAACAGGCTGCGATTGAAGTTATTCCAGCGCAGTTCAAGAATCGTGTCCTCCTTGTCGATTTCCGTCTTCAGGACGTCATGGATGACTTCACCGGAATCGATGCCGTTATCGACATAGTGGAAAGATGCACCAGTCATGTACAGCGGCTTCACCGGTACGGTTTCCATGGTTTGCCAGTTGACCACTTTCAGACCGCGCGCGCCGTACAGCGCATCCAGCGTGGCATAGGCGCCGCGCCGCTCATAGGGAGACTCCAGGCGGGTGACGCCCGGATGGATGTTGACGATCTTACGGTGGAACAGGCTGCCCGGCCGCACCAGCTCGTCCAGGATGATCAGCAGGCCGTCCAGCACGACAATGTCGGCGTCCAGCTCCAGCAAGGTGTCCAGCAAGTGCTTTTCAAACGCGCTTTTACCCGCCACGCGCTCCGGCGCCTGCATGCCGTGCCGCCGGTAAGCCGATGGAATGGCCAGCAGCAGCTCGTTCACCGGCCGCCCCTGCACTTGTAGATCGGGGGGATAAAACCAGCGCTTGCCCGGCTCATACGAAAAACCGTATTCCCTCAGTTTCTCCCTGTCGATGGCCAGTTCAGCATCGTCGTCGTAGATCACTTTTTCGAGGGAATACATTTGCCCCAGCTCGGTCTGGTTGAGCGCTTCCACCAGCGATTCCAGCACCGACTTCATGTAGCGCGCGCCATCCTTGTAGGCGACCTCCTGCCCGGCCTTGTCGGCGGCGGCATTCCTGAGGGACCAGATATAAACGAGTTTTTTCTTTTGCATGGCTATTGTCATTGATTATTAATACGGTCTGGGCGACCCCGTCTAGGCAACCCCAGCTACACGCCCCGGCCTCGTCGGCCACGTCTAGGCGACCCCAGCTACGCGCCCCGATCATTCCCGCGCAGGCGGGAATCCATGTTCATCGTCATGCTAGGTAACTTGGATCCCCGCGTGCGCGGGGATGACGACGGTGTTAAGAACGCTTACCAGACGTATTTGGCAGACGCCACCACCGTGCGCTGATTACCGTAGAAGCAGGTATTCACCGATTGGCAGCCGCTGACGAAACGACGGTTGAACAGATTCGATGCATTCAACGTGAAGCGCCAGTTCTGCATGTCGTAGTGCGCGCCGGCGTCATACACCGTGTTGCTCGGCACCAGCAGCGAATTGTCAGACGCCCCCGCTGCACTGCTCTGGTAACGGATACCCGCGCCCAGGCCGAAACCTGCCAGCGCACCGGTGTGCCAGGTCCAGTCACCCCACAGCGATGCCATCTGGCGCGGCCTCGGAATATCGACCGGCCATTTCCCCAGCGAAGAATCGTTGGCCTGGGTATTCTTTACATCCTGGTACACATAGGCCGAAATGATGGAGAATTCACGCGTGATGTTGCCGACCGCGCTCAGCTCAAGACCGCGCGAACGCACCTGCCCGGTCTGTACCGAAAACGTCTGGGTCGGATCGTTAGGATCCGGCGTCAGCACATTGTTCTGGTAGATCTGGTACAGCGCGCCATTCAACGTCAGGTTCTTGCCTTCCGGCTGCCAGCGCACCCCGGCTTCGACCTGGCGGCCCTTGGTCGGCGCCGCCAACCCGCCGCTAGCCATCCTGACGCCAATCACCGGATTGAACGAGGTTGAATAGCTGAGGTAAGGCGAGAGACCGTAATCGCCCAGGTAGACCAGTCCGACCCGGCCCGAGAAGGCATGGTCGTTCTGCTGGAACGAGGTGCCGCCGGCCAGGTCGCTCTGCTTGGTGTCGCTCCAGTCTTGCCGGCCGCCGACGGTTAAGGTCCAGCGCCGCCATTTGATCTGATCCTGGGCGTAGGCGCCGAGCATGCTCAGCGTGGTGCGCGTATCGGTACGCGGAAATGCGGCAGGCGAAGAGAAGATCGCATTCGTGATCGGGACATATACCGGGTTATACATGTTCAGGCTTGGCGCGGTAGCCATCAGTTCGGTGTCGCTGGTGCGCTGACGGTTGTACTCCAGGCCCAGCAACACAGTATGATCGAACGGGCCCTGCCGGAATTTTGCCTGCGCCTGGTTGTCGATATCGAAGCGGCTGTAGTTGAACTGGTAGTCGCCGACGTAACGCACCATCGATTGCTGGGTCGGATCGTCGCCATCCAATCCACCGCCGAACACCTGCCCCTGGTCCAGCGACAGATGCATCAGGCGCAGGTTCTGGCGGAAAGTCCAGACCGGATCGAACTTGTGCTCGAACTGGTAGCCGGCCGACCATTGCTTCTTGCGGTAATGCGAGAAGTTTGGATCACCGGTGTACAGGTTCTCTGAAATCGTGCCATTCGGATTCGGCAGGACGGTGCCCTGCGCCGGCAGGAAATTGTTGGAAGCGTCGCCATGGTCTTGCAGGTAGGTCAAGGCCGCGGTCAGCGAGGTATTGGCGTCCGGCTGCCATCTGATGGATGGCGAGAAGGCAATGCGCCGCTCGCTGTTCGGTCCGGTCAGGGAATTGCCGTCGCGGCCAACGCCGAGCACGCGGTACGACAGCTTGCCGTCGACATCGATCTTGTCGCCGATATCGAAAGCAATCTGCTTCCTGGCGTAATCGCCGAGCTGCATCTGCACTTCCCGGATGCGTTCGCCGTTGGCCAGTTTGCTCTGGACGTCCACGATGGCGCCCGGATCGCCCTGGCCGTACAGCACCGAGCTGGGACCACGCAGTACGGTGATGCTGTCGATCATGAAGGGATCGACGCGCCAGCTGGCCAGGTTGATGGTGGTCGGCACCGCCAAGCCGTCGGTGTACACGGTAGGCGTGAAGCCGCGCAAGACCGAATACCAGTCCGAGCGCACTTCCGAACCGTAGGTCGAAAAGCCCGGCACGTAGCGCAAGGCATCGTTGACGCTGGCAGCGCCGGTCTGCTCGATCTGCGCCGCCGTGACGACGTTGATGGTCTGCGGAATTTCATTGAGCGGCGTATCGGTCTTGGTGCCGGTAGCACTGCGCTTGGCCACCAAACCTACCGTGCCGTTGTCGTCAGCCCCCGCACTGACGCTGATTTCGGGTAGGGTACTATCTGGCGTGGCGGCCGATTGTGCCTTACTGTTTTTCTGCACATCGCCTGCTGGCTGTCCCACTTGTTGTGCGTGCGCGTAACCGACCACGCCAGCGTCGAATATCACGCTGATCGCTACCGCCATTGCCCGCCGACGCGTACCTGTTGTCCATTCCATCTTCTTATAACTCCAATTGCTATGCAGCTAGCTGTTAGCTGCGTTCCTCTTCAAAGAGCGGAAGCCATGCGGCCGCCGCCCACCCCGTTATTTTTTTGTTCTATCTGCGGCCCGCTGGCCCTGGCCTGGTCGGCGCCCTGCATCAGGGAAGCCGTGATTTCGTCCGAACGCAAGGCCAGCACCGACAACAAGGTGTCGGAGAGGCCATGGCTATCCTCGCAGCAGCCCTGCAGGTAAATGCGTGGCTTGAAGTGCGCCGGCGTCGCCAGCTGGTAGTCGCGCCCGACGTTGCCCTGCTGTAGCGCGTCGCCCAGGTAAGGAGCGAGGCCGTCCAGCAGGCCAAGATGGGTGGCGCGGCCGTAACCGGTGGCCAGCACCAGCGCGTCGAAGCGCTCGGCGCAGGCATGGCCGCTGAGGCGGTCGCGCAAGGTCAGCTCCAGCTGGCCGTTGCTGTGGCGTACGGCAGTTTCTATCGCCGTGTTGGCCAGCAGGCGGTGGCGCGGTTCGCCGCCGACGCTTTGCAGGTACAGCATTTCATAGATCTGTTCGATCAGCGCACGGTCGACCACCGCATAATTGGTGTCGCGGAAACGGTCTATCAGCGAGCGCCGCATGTCTTTGTTCTGGGCGAAGATGACATCAGTGAAAGCCGGACTGAAAATCTCGTTGACGAACGGGCTGTCGTCCGCCGGCTTCAGCGCGCCTGAACGGATCACCAGGCTGGCGTCGACGCCGGGGAAGCGTCGGGTCAGGTCGATGAAAACCTCGGCTGCGCTCTGCCCCGCCCCGATTACCGCAATCCGTTTGCGCGGGCCGCTTTGCGGCGCGCCCACTACGCGGTCGATGGAGGTCAGGTAGTTGGCGGTATGGATCACGTTGTGCGGCCCCAACGCAGCAAATGCCTCGGGCACCTGCGCGCTGCCGCCGATGCCAATCGACAGCGCCCGCGTTACGCGCTGCCATTCGCGCCCAGCCTCGTCGCGCGAAAATACCCGCACGGCGTTGACCTGGCCGCTGCTGTCCGGCGCCGTCACCGCTTCCACCCCGGTCACGGTCTCGCCGTAATGCACGCGGTCATCGAAAGCCTGGGCAACCCAGTTCAGATAGTCATGAAATTCCACCCGGGTCGGGTAAAAGCTCTTGAGGTTGACGAAATCAGGCAAGCGGCCGCGCTCAAACAGATAGTTGATAAACGTAAAACGGCTCTTCGGATCGCGCAAGGTGACCAGATCCTTGAGGAAGGAAATCTGCATGCGGCAATCATCCAGCAGCATGCCGCGATGCCAGCCGAACTCGGGCTGGCGCTCGATAAAGCAATGCGCCAGGCTGGCTGCGCCAGGCTCTTCAGCCAGGCGTACGGCAAGTGCAAGATTGGACGGTCCGAAACCGACGCCAATCATGTCAAACAGGCTATCTCGTTGCATGTCTAAGGTCCTTATCAGTTTTAGCCGGCACAGAAAATACGCCGGTCAAAGAAAAATCCGTGGCGGGCAATGCCCCGCCGTCTTCAATCACCATTACGCAGCGCCACAGGACTAGCCAGGCCGACAGCCAGCCGTTCCGCCAATCCGGAAAAATAGGGGTTGCCGAACACCTCGGCAATCGTCAAGGCATAGCCGGCGGCGCAAGCCGCATCGACAAAGCGCACGATGTCGAAGGAGGTTGCCCCGGCGTCAAAAAGATTGTCGTAGTGCGAAGGCGCACTACCAAACACGCCGTCCCAAATATGCGCCAGCGCCTCGGCCAGCCGGGCGACTCGCGCAGCAGGCATTGCGCTTTCAGCGTTTCCGGCTGTTGGCCGCACAGCGCGAACTGCATGTCCGGTCCAGACCGATGCCGGCCCCAGCGCGGCATGAGGCGCTTCGGCAAACTGCCGCACCGCCTGCAGGTAGTCTGCCGTCAGCGCTTCGACGAATCCGGTATCGACCAGTTCGTTGGCATAAGAGAATGCTGCCGTGACACGGCCGTCGGCGTGTTCGACCACGTCCAGCTCCAGTTCGAACACGACACGATGCCTGACGTCGTTGAAATCGCTCAGCGTCAGTCCGCCCCAGCCTTTACCGGCGCCGCCCTGCGGCCGCATGTAATTGAACATGACCTGGAACAGCGGATTGCCGACCGCGCTGCGCGGCGTCCGTAAGGCCGCTACGACATCCGCGAAGGGTGTATCTGCGTGCGCATACGCCGCCAGTGCGGCGTCGCGAACGGCCGCCAGCACCAGCGCCGGGGAATCCATGCTCGACAAGCGGGTGCGCACCACGACCGCATTGATGAACAAGCCAAGCGCGAGGCGGGCGGCGTCCGAGGTCAACGCATGTGTCAATTCCCGCGTCGAGGCCAACACACCGATCGGCTGATCGCCGGCGCCCGTAGCGCGGTACAAAGCCACATTCAAGGCGGCATGCAGCAACATCGGCAAGGTTGCATGCGCCTCCAGCGCCACCGTGCGCAGCTGCTGCAGCAAAGAACGGTCGATCTCGAAAGGGATGCGGCCTGCCTGCCAGCGCGGCGCAGCTGCGCGTCCGCCCGAAGGCGCAGGCAGCAACAACTGCGGAATATCCTCAAGGGCGTCGCGCCAAAACGCCAGGCGCGCCCGCGGCGCGGCGCGAGGCAACAGTGGTAGTTCCGGTAGCGGTAACGGCGCATGACAAGAAAAGACCGGTGCAGATGCAGAGCCTGAAACCTGAGCAACATAGGCGCTACGGATATCTTCCAGCCAAAGCGCTATCGAATCGCCGTCCGAAATAATGTGATGGACTACCAGCGACAGCACATGATCGTCATCCGCCAGGCGCAGCAAACGCACGCGCCACAAACCTTCTTCGCCCAGGTTGAATGGCCTCAACGCGTCTTCGTCGGTCAGCGCAGCCGCGCGGGCTAGCCTTGCCGCTTCGCTGGCGTCATGCGTCAGGTCGGTCAGCGGCAGCGTGACTTCCCACCGTTGCTCGATGCGCTGGCGTGGCAGACTGCCGGCACTTTCGACCAGCCTGGTGCGCAACGCCGGGTGACGCGCGGCGGCCAGGGCAAACGCAGCGCTCAGCGCAGTGAGATCCAGCGGTCCGCGCAAACGCATTGCCAGAGGAATGTTGTAGGCGGCATTATCCGGCTGGCTGCGCCACAGGAACCACAGACCAAGCTGCGCCGGCGACAGCGGCAACAAGCCATTGGCATCGACGCTTGCAGAGGCGCCGGCAGCGCCATGCAAATCGGCCTGGAAATCGGCCTCTGTCGGTATCGCCGCCTGCACCCGCTGCGCATACTGCGACAATAACGGCGCCTCGAACAAGGCCCTTACCGGCAGTTCGCGCGCCAACCGCTCAGCTACGCGGGTCGCAACCCGGACTGCCGCCAGCGAGTGCCCTCCCATCTCGAAGAAATGGTCAGCGCGGCCAACCCGTTCGACGTTCAGGACTTCACGCCAGATTTGCGCCAGCGCCGCTTCAATGCCGACGCTGGGCGCCTCGTACACGCGTTGCTGGCGTTCCGGCTCCGGCAAGGCGGCACGGTCGACCTTGCTGTTGGCGTTGCGCGGCAGCGCTTCCAGCACGACGATATGCGCCGGCACCATATAGTCCGGCAAGGTGTGGCGCAAATGAGCGTCCAGTTCAGCAGCATCGGCGCGCAGCTGGCGCGCCCTTGCTTCATCGCTCAGTTCGACATAGGCCACCAGGACTGCCTGCGCGCCCTTGCCGTGGACAATCGCCACCGCCTCGCGCACGTCGTCATGGGCAGCCAGCTGGGCTTCGATCTCACCCAGTTCAATGCGCAGGCCGCGCAGCTTGACCTGATGGTCTACCCTACCGATAAAGTCGAACACGCCGTCCGCTCGGCGCTTGACCAGATCGCCGGTGCGGTACAGCCGCGCCCCGAGCGCCCCAAAGGGATCCGGCACAAAACGTTCGGCGGTCAGCGCCGGCCGCTGCAGATAGCCGCGCGCCACGCCAACGCCCTCGCCGCCCAGGTACAGTTCGCCGATAACGCCGACCGGCAACGGGTTCAGGCGGGTATCCAGCACATGGGCGGTACGCGCGCCGACCAGCGTGCCGATCGGCAGGTAGGCGCTGTCGGCCAGCTTGGCGCTATCGTCTTGCGGATGGAACATCCACAGCATCGGCGTAATCACCGTTTCGGTGGGACCGTAGCCGTTGACGATGCGGACCTCGGGGAAGGCACGGCGCATCAGCGCAAAGGCTTCGCGCGAAGTTGCTTCGCCGCCTACCGTCAGCGAGCGCAAGGTAGGCGGTGCGCCATGCGCCAGCGCCCATTCCGCCAGCTGGGTGGCGCAACCGGGCGGCACATACGTCATGGTGACACCCTCGCGCACCATCATCTTGCAAGTCTGGGCCGGCGGCCACAGGGTATCGGCGGTGATGGCGATCGCGGCGCCCGACATGTATTGCGAAAACCAGCCCTCATGGGCGCCGTCGAAATTGACCGACTGGAACAGCAGGAAAACATCTTTCTCGCCGGCGCCGTAGCGCTCGGCAATCGCTGCGCAATGCCGCGTAAAGCTGCAGTGATCGACCACCACGCCCTTTGGTTTGCCGGTCGAGCCGGAGGTGTAGATGACATAAGCGGCCTGCAGCGGCGACACTTGCGGCAATTTGACCGATGCAAGCTGTGCGTCGTCGACGCTGGCGTCGCCGGCTTCGCTTGCCAGCCAGATCCGCAATTCATCCGATACCGGCAGCATCGACAGGCTTTGGGCCTCGCTGATCACATGGCAGATCTGCGCATCGGCTATCATCTGCGCCAGACGTTCGCGCGGGTGAGCTGGATCGAGCGGAACAAACGCCGCCCCCGATTTCAACACCGCAATCAAGGTCACCAGCAGGTCAACCGAGCGACCCAGCGCCACCCCGACCCGCATCTCGGCAGTGATGCCGGCGGCGACCAGGCGCCGTGCCAGACGGGTGGCGCGGGCCTCGACCTCGCCGCGCGTGAAAGCGCGCTGCAGATCGGCGACACCGCGTGCATCCGGGCGTTCCTGTGCAAAATCGGCAATATGCTCATGCACCGCCTTGAAGTTTTGCACCGGCGTTTGCACCGGCGCTTCCGCCTGCTGCGGCGGCAAACGATTCCAGGCCGTGAGTTGCGCCAACTCGGCCGGCGGCAGCCATTGCAGATCGCCGAGTGCGGTATCCGGTGCAGCCACAGCACTCGATAGCAGGGTAAGAAAGCGTTCGGCGAGACGTACTGCCGCGTCGGCATCGAACAAGTCCAGTGCATAGGTAAACGCGGCGCTTATGCCATCATCGCTTTCCTCGCAGCTCAGCGTCAGGTCGAACTTGGCGTATGGCGTCCCCGAAGGCAAAACACTGATGGCCACGTCCGCCAGCGTCGGCAGGTGCCGCCGTGCACCGTAAGCCGCCATCACCTGGAACAGGGGATTGTGGCTGGCGCTGCGCACCACGCCAAGCGCCTCGACCACCTGTTCGAACGGTACATCCTGATGCGATTGCGCATCGATCAGGTTGCGCTGGGTCGCATCCACCAGCGCTGCGAACGATTGCGTCATCCCGGTGCCGACCGCCAAGGTCAAGGTGTTGACGAAGAAGCCTATCAGACCGGCGGTTTCCGCCCTTTCGCGGTTCGCTGCCGGCACCCCGACCTGGATCTGCGCTTCACCCGAAGCGCGCGCCAGCAAGCCATTCAAGGTCGCCAGCAGCACCGCAAACGGTGTCGCCCGGCGGGCATTGGCAAGATCCCGCAGCTGCTGCGTCAGCTTGTCGTCTATGCGGAACAGATGGCGGGCGCCGCGCGCGCTGCGTTGCGCCGGCCGCGGCGCCGCGCCGGGCAGCATCAAGACGTCGCGGCTGGCGTCCAGCTGGGTGCGCCAGAATTCCAGCTGGCGCTCGCGTTCGCCGGCATCCAGCCAGCGGCGCTGCCATAACGCGTAGTCGGCGTACTGGATCGGCAACGGCGCCAGCGACACCGCCTCTTTCATCGCGTAGGCGCGATAGAAGGCGCTCAGCTCGGCCAGCAAGACGTCGACCGACCAGCCGTCGGCCACGATGTGATGCAAGGTCAGCGCCAGCCAATGCGTATTGGCGTCCAACCGTATCAGGCAAGCCCGCAGCAACGGTCCTTGGGTCAGGTCGAAAGCTTGGGCCTCGTCACCGGCGGCGATCAATTCTGCCCTGGCAACCCGCGCAAAGGCAGGAAAATCGCTGAGGTCGGTTTGATGCCAGGGGCAACGCAGCGGTGCATGCACTGTCTGCTGCACGCCGTCGGCACTTTCGGTGAAAGTCGTGCGCAAGGCTTCATGCCGTGCGATCAAGGCATCGCACGACAGGCGCAAGGCATGGGCGTCGAGCTTGCCATCCAGCTGCATGCGTTCGGTAATGTGATAGGCCGCCGGCTCGTCGATCATGCGCGCATGCAGCCACAAACGCATCTGCGCAAACGACGCCGGCACGCTGGCGGCGCGCTCGGCACGCGGCGGAATCGGCAGCAGACGAAAATCGATGCCGGCGGCGTCCAGCTTCTGCAGGAACAGCTTGCGCTGGGCCTCGGGCAGTTGCGCAAAACGCGTGGCCAGCGACAGCAGATCAGGTTTTACATTGCTCATCGATGATCCTTATTCCATTTCCAGTTCAGCCAGCAGCGCATCGATGGCGCTGGCCGCGTCCGGGCCAGTGCTGGTGCTGCGCTCGGCCAATGCCTGGTCGATCAATGCGGCACAGCCGGCCAGGGTGCGCTGCTCGAACATGGCGCGCAGCGGCAACATCAGCTGCCAGTGCAGATTGGCCTGGGCATTGGCCTGGGTGGCCAGCAGCGAATGGCCGCCGAGCATGAAGAAATCGTCGTCGCGGTCGACCGCAGCGATCCGCAACACACGCTGCCAGATGGCGGCGAGTGTGCGTTCGGTATCGCTCTGCAGCACCACGGCCGGTTTTTCCTGGCGCTGCGGCGCCGGCAAGGCGTTGCGGTCGCACTTGCCGTTGGGCGTCACTGGCAGCGCATCCAGCTGAATCAGCTGCGCCGGCACCATATAAGCAGGCAGCTGCGCCCGCAGGACAGCTAACAGCGACTCCTGGTCCAGTGCATTGCCGGCGCCGCGGGCAACATAGCCGATCAATTGTTCATTACGCACGATCACCACTGCATCGTGCACGCCGGTGATTGTCCGCAGCAGCGCTTCGATTTCGCCCGGCTCGATGCGTTGGCCGCGCAGCTTGACCTGGGTATCGCTGCGGCCCAGGTAATCGAGCGCGCCATCGGACCGGCGCCGCGCCAGGTCGCCGCTACGGTAAAGCCGTGCGCCAGGCAGGAAAGGATCCGGAACGAAGCGCTCGGCCGTCAGCCCGGGACGGCCAAGATAGCCGCGCGCCAGGCCGGTTCCACCCAGGTACAGTTCACCGACGCCGCCTGGCGGAACCGGATGCAGGGCCAGGTCCAGCACGTGCAGTTGCAGGTTGGCGATCGGATGGCCGATCGGCACTGCGGCCGCCTGGATATCTTCTGCGCCGCAAGTCCAGTGCGAGACGTCGATTGCCGCCTCGGCCGGTCCATACAGGTTGTACAGGCGGGCATGCGGCAACAGCTGCGCCACCCTGGCCACCAGTTCCGGCGGCAAGGCTTCGCCGCTGGCAACGATGCGCTGAATGCTGGCGCAGCGCGCGGCAGCCTTGAAATCATCCAGATAGGCAAGGAATGCCGCCAGCATCGACGGCACGAAATGCAAGGTGCTGACGCCGTGGCTTTCAATCGCCGCCACCAACCGTGCCGGATCGCGGTGGTCGCCCGGCGCGGCAATCGCGAGCCTGGCGCCGATGGCCAGCGGCCAGACAAATTCCCAGACCGAGACATCGAAACCGAACGGTGTCTTGTGCAGCACCACGTCGTCGCCTTGCAGCTGATAGGCGGACTGCATCCAGGCAATCCGGTTGGCCAGTGCGCGGTGGCTGTTGCCGGCGCCCTTGGGCTTGCCGGTCGAGCCGGAGGTGTAGATCAGATAGGCCAGTTGGTCGACGTTAACTTCAATCGGCAGCCGAGCCGCGACCTTGGCTTGCAACAGCTCGCCGACAGTCAGGATGGCAACGCCGGGGCCGGTCACCGCCGTCTGCACGCGTTCGTGCAGATGCGGCTGGGTAATCACAACCGCAGGCTGGGCATCGTTAAGCAGATGGGCGATGCGTTCGGCCGGGTAATCCGGATCGATAGGCAGATAGGCGGCTCCGGCTTTCAGCACGCCGAGCAGCGCAATCACCATGTCGAAGGAACGCTCGATACAGAGCGCTACGGCGCTGTCCGGCTGCACGCCCTTGGCCAGCAACGCTGCCGCAACCTGGCTGGCGCGCTGCTCCAGTTCGGCGTAGCTCAGCTGCCTGCACTTGCCTGCGGCATCCAGCATCTCCAGCGCGACGGCTGTCGGGGTTGTCAGGGCTGCGCGTTCAAACTGCCGATGCATGGGCACTTGCTGTACCAGCGGCCAATCTTTTGCGGTAGCGTTCCAGCCGGCCAGCACTGCCAGTTGATCAGCGCCGGTCAGCGACATGGCGCCCAGCGCCGCCTGCGGATCGTTAATCAGCGCTTCGATCGCAGCGGTGAATACATCGTGCAGCGCTGCGACGCTTGCCGCGCTGATGCGTGTTGCATCGTAGCCGTAGTCTATGGTCAGCGCTGCATCTACCCCGGCCCCTGCTTCGATCACCAGAGTAAGGGCGAAGTCGGTGGCCTCGATATTGCGCAAATCGCGCATCTTGAGCGAGCGCTCGTCACGCCCCTGCCATGCCTCGTCGACCGGATAGTTTTCAAACACCAGGAGGGTATCGAACAAAGCTCCCTGCCCGGCCCAGCGCTGGATCTCATACAGCGGCGTCTGCGCGTATTCTGCCGCGGCAGCATTATCGCTCTGCAACTGATGCAGCCATGCCGCTGCCGACAAGCCTGGCAAAGGTGCGGCGATGACCGGCAAGGTATTGATGAACAGGCCGAGCACGGTGTCGACATCGGCCAGTGTATCTGGCCGCCCTGCCACCGTTGCGCCAAAAGCTACGCTAGTCTGGTTGCAGCTGCGTTGCAGGGTCAGCGCCCAGGCTCCCTGCACCAGAGTATTCAAGGTGATCTTCAAGCGCCGCGCAGTCTCGGACATGCGCGTCATGGCGGCAGCCGGAAAAACCGCGCGCCAGCTACGCTGTTCGGCTGGGCGGCCAGCGTCTGCTTCGCGCTCGGCGACCAAGGTCGGCTGCGCCAGTTGCGCCAGCCGTTGCTGCCAGAAGCTGCGTTCGGCATCCTGGTCGCGAACGGCTAGCCAGGCGATGAAATCGCGATAGCGCGTCTTTGCCGGCGCTGCGAACGGTTGCGGGCGTGGCGGCTCGATATAGTCCCGCAGCACATCTGCGAAGAAGCGCGCCGTGCTCCAGCCATCCAGCAGCAGGTGATGGCGGGTCCAAACCAGGCGCCATTCATCTTCCGTGAAACGAATCAATGCCACACGCATCAGCGGCGGCGCGCTCAGATCGAAGCTGCGTGCCCTATCCTGCTGTAGCCAGTCATCGAATGCCGTGTTCGCCTCAATACCGCGTTCGCGCCAGTCGAACAGGTCGACCGTCATCTTCGCCTGGCGATGGACAATCTGCACCGGCAGTGCCTCGCCGGCGGTAAAGCCGGTGCGCAAGATGTCGTGGCGCGCTACCGCAGCGCCAAAGGCTGCGCTCAGGCGCGCCACATCCGGATTGGACAAGGTGGCGACCAGCTGATTGACATAGGTCGATTGTTCCGGTGCGAACAGCGAATGGAACAGGATCCCTTGCTGCATGGGAGACAGCGGATACATATCCTCTACGGTGCGCAAATCGAAAGGCAGCCGCTCCAGCGTGGCTTGCGACAAACCGGCCGCGCGTGCCAGCGGATAGTCGCCAGGCGTGGCGCCGCCCCCGCGCTGTGCCAGGCGTTGCGTACAGGCGTTAACCAGTGCTGCGAGTGCGCTTTCAAAGCGCTGCGCGAGCGTCTCGATGGTGGCGCGCTCGAACTGTGTGCTGCCATATACCCAATGTACTTTCAGCGTGCGCGGCCCGTCGGCGTCCAGATAAGCATGGATCGCCAGCGCGTTGCCGAGCGGACCGGCCGGGTCACGCTCGCGACCGGCGCCGCCGAAACGTGCTACCAGGGCAGCGTCGCGCATGGCGTCAAACTGGCCGAGATAGTTGAAAGTCACGCGTGGCCGCTGCACTGCAGCCAAGGCGGCGCGGGTTGCCGCATCGCCGTAATGGCGCAAAACACCGAAACCCAGGCCCTTATGCGGCACTGCCCGCAAACTGTCCTTGACGGCGCCGAGGGTGGCTGCGGGCTGGTCTTCAACCGTCACCGCCAGCGGATAATGGCTGGTCAGCCAGCCCAGCGTGCGGCTGGCGTCGATGTCGTCGAACAAGGCTTCGCGGCCATGTCCTTCCAGTTCCACCCGGCAGTACGGCTGCCCGGTCTGGCTGCTCAAGGTCTGCGCCAGCGCGGCGATCAGCAGTTCGATCATTTGCGTGCGGTAGGCGGCATTGGCGTCAGTCAGTGCGCTGCGCGTCAGCTCGGCATCCAGCACCTGGACCACGACTGCGGCGTCGGCATTGGTCGCGGCTGCCTGCGGATGATCAAGCTGCAGGTCCTCATGAGCTGTCGCAAGCGTTGTCCAATAAGAGGTTTCGCCGACAAACGGCGAACCTGCTTCACTGGCGGCGCGCGCCAGACGGGCGGCCCAATCCTGGGCAGCGACGCTACCTGCCGTAAGCCGGATGCTGCGCCGTTCGCGCGCCGCGCGATACGCTGCGTCCAGGTCTTCCAGCAAAATGCGCCAGGAGACGCCGTCGACGATCAGATGGTGGATCGCCAGATAGAGCTGGCTACGGCCGTCTGGGAGCATCGCTGCGAACGCGCAGGCCAACGGGCCGTGGGTAAGATCTAGCTGGCATTGCAAGACATCGAATTGCGCCAGCGCATCGGCTCCATCATGCGCAGCGCCCGTGGCTAGCGGCAGATTGACATAGGCCTGCGGCGCCAACGTGATTTGCCATGCACCGGTGGCACTATCCTGGATAAAGCGCTGTTTGAAAATGTCGTGATGATTGAGCAAACTCTCGAAAGCGCGGGCGAAAGCGTCGAAATCGAATGGTTCCTGCAAGTCGAACTGGATAGCCTGGTTCCAGTGACCGCGCTGCGGGATGTCGAATTCAAAAAAACGCAGTTGCGCGGGCGTCAACAATAGAAGCTCGTCGCGCTTGGCTGCCTGAGGTTTTGCCGGCGCCGCCACGACAAGATTGTCGGTCGAAACCGCTACCTGCCCCAGTCGGGCTATGGTGGGGCCGTCAAACAGCTGTTTTGGCGTAAACCGTACACCGCGCTTGCGCGAGCGCGCAATGACCTGGAGCACCAGGATGGAATCGCCGCCCAGCTCAAAGAAATTATCTTCGCGCCCGATCGATTCCGCCTTCAATACCTCTTTCCAGACCGCCGCCAGGGTTTCTTCAATCACGCCGCGCGGCGCATCGCCGGTCGCCGCCGCAGTCACAGGCGCGCTCGCCAATGCACGCAGGGCCTGGCGATCGACCTTGCCGTTGGCGGTTACCGGCAACACATCCAGCACCATCAGCAGGGCCGGCACCATGTAATCGGGCAGGCGTTGCGCCAGTTTCTCGCGCAATGCGTTCTGGTCGAGCAATGCGGCCGCACGCGCTGTGACAAACGAGGCCAGCCGCATGCGGCCGTCCTGCTCGAACGCCAGCGTGCTTGCTTGCGCCACGCCGTCGAGTGTCAGCAGCAGTGCGCTGATTTCACCGGGCTCAACGCGATAGCCGCGGATTTTCACCTGGTCATCGACGCGGCCTAGGAAATCCAGCCGGCGGTCGGCGCGCAGCCGCACGCGGTCGCCGGTGCGGTAGAGACGCTGTCCATCGGCAAAAGGATGCGGCAGGAAGCGCTCGGCAGTCGCTGCCGCGCGTCCCAGGTAGCCGCGGGCCACGCCGGGGCCGCCCAGGTAGAGCTCGCCGATGGCGCCGGGCGGGACACTGGCGCCGTGGGCATCCAGCACGTAGGCTTGCGCATTCGGCAACGGCAATCCAAGCGGCACGCCCTCTGCCACGCTGGCTCTTGCGCGTAACGTGGCCTGTGCCGGCGCAGAAGTATCGCAGGTGAGCGCACCGACGGTTGCCTCGGTCGGACCGTAGTGATTGATGACGCGGCAACCTGGCTTGAGCGCCGCTATCCGCTCCACTAGCGCCCACGGCAATGTTTCGCCGCCGGTGATCAATGCATGGCCCGGCAGCACGTCGGCCGGCTGGCGCGCATCGAGCAGCGCATGCAGATGGCTGGGCACGATCTTCAAGATGCCGACATCGCGGCTGCGCATTTCCTCGGCAAAGCGATCGGGGTCGAACGCGCATTGCGCCGGCAGCAGATGCAGCGTGCGGCCGGAGCACAGGGCGCCGAACAGCGTGGTATGGCCAAGGTCGGCCGCGACTGTCGACACCATCGCCATCGAAGCATCTGCGCTGAATGCCAATTCATCCAGCATTCCCTGCACATAGTCTGCCAACGCGCGATGGGAAATCACCACGCCCTTGGGCGTGCCGGTGGAGCCGGAAGTGTAGATCAGATAAGCTGCCTGCAACGGCGCCGGACGGTTCTTGCGGACAGCGGCATTGGCCAGCAAGGGCATCTGCATCAGCGCATCCAGCGCCAGCATCCGGGCGCCGCCGAATTGCCCGGTGAGCGTGGCTTGGCTGGCGCTCAGTATCCATTGCGCCTGGCAGGCATCGACCGCGGCGGCCAGCCGCTCGGACGGCATGGCGGGATCGAGCAGCACCGCATATGCGCCCGCTTTCAAGATGCCTAACAGCGCCACAGCGAAATGCACGGAACGTTCGATACAGACTGCAACCGGCTGTTCCGTCCCAGCGCCCTGCTGTTGCAAAGCCTGGGCAATGCGTTCCGAGGCATCGTCCAGTTCGGCAAAAGTCAGCTGGGTGTCGGCGTCAGCCAGCGCAATCCGGTGCGGGGTAGCGCTGACATGGCCGGCAAACATGTCCAATACGCTGTCGAACGCCGACGGCAGCAGGCGGCCCAACCGGGCGGCGCCATACTCTGCACGGTCGGCGCAATCCAGCTCGGCGATCGTGCTTGTCGGATCATTTACAGCATCGCTAACCAGTGCAGCAAAGCTTTCAAGCCAGGCTTGCGCCGTAGCGGATTCGATGCCATCCAGCGCATAAGCGGCGACCAGCTCGATGCCGTGCGCATCGTCGGTAAAATCGAGAGCAAAATCAAAACGGGCGGCCAGGTCGGGGCCGGCCGACATGTGTGCTGTCGCGCCAGGTAGATCGGCGTTCAGCGCCAGATCGAACTGCTGGGCAAACTTGACTCTCAGCCATTCGTCGCCGCGCCGCACCGGTGGCTCGACCGCATCCAGTACCTGCTCGAACGGCACATCCTGGTACTCGAAGCCGTCCAGCGCGCTGGCGCGTACGGCTCCCAGCAAGGTCTCAAAAGACTGGCCTGGCGCCACATGTGCGCGCAGTGCCAGGGTGTTCAGGAAAAGCCCCAGCAACGGCGCCGTCTGCGCGCGCTGGCGCTGTGCTACCGGTATCGCGACCACAATGTCGGTGCTGCCTGTCAGACGGTACAGCCAGGCGTCGAACGCCGCCAGCAATACCGTAAACGGCGATGTCCGATGGCGCCGCGCCAATGCACGCAGCGTCGCGGAGGTTGCAGCCGACAAGCGCAGCGCCAGACGGCCGCCGCGGTAGTCGCGTTCGGCGGAACGGGGACGGTCGAGCGGCAGCGCCAGCGGCGGTGGTGCGTCGCGCAGCGCAGCGCGCCAGTAATTGCGCTGCCGCTCGCCTTCGCCGGCAGCGAGCAAGTTGCGCTGCCATAGCGCGTAATCGGCGTATTGGATGGGCAGCGCTGGCAGCTCCACCAGATGGTCGCTGGCCAGGGCTGCATAGGCTGCAGTCAATTCCTGGAAGGCGCAACGCGAACTCCAGCCATCGCTGACGGCGTGGTGGGTGGTCAGCAACAGGCGTTGTGCGGTGTCGCCGAGGGTCAGCAACGTCGCTCGCAGCAACGGCCCGGACGACAGATCGAAGGCATCGGTGACATGTGCTTGTGCCAGATCGGCGGCCAGCGTCGCGCGTTGCGTCTCGTCGTGACTGCGCAGATCGACCTCGGCCATACGCACCGGCAGATGCGCGTGGACGCGCTGCATGACGATGCCGTCTTCATTTTCCACCAGCGTGGTGCGCCAGGCTTCATGGCGCGCAATCAGCTGGTCCAGTGCGCGCTGCAGCAAGGTCGCGTTCAACACGCCGCGAATGTCCCACTGCACGGCGATGTGGTAGGCGGCGCCAGCGTCGCGGGTCTGCGCCAGCACCCAGAAGCGCTGCTGGGCAAAGGATGCGGGGCAGTCAACAAATTGCGCATCATCTGCCTGGTGAGGAGCCTTAGGAATCAAGCCGGCGCCGTCGACCTCGGTCTCGCTACGTTCGATCAGCAGCGCCAGTTCGGCCAGCGACGGATCATCGAACAAACCTTCCAGGCGCAGATTGACCTGCCATTTGATTCGCACCGCGGCCTGCATCTGCATGGCGCCAAGCGAGTCGCCGCCACGGGCGAAGAACCGGTCTGCGCGACCGATCGGCGCCGCATCGTTCAACAAGCCTTGCCACAAAGCAGCAAGAGCGCGTTCGACCGCAGTTTCCGGCGTCACGTAATCGGCTCCGGCGGCTAACGGCAGCGCTGCTACCGCCAGCCGCAATGCCGTCTTGTCCAGCTTGCCGTTCAAGGTATAAGGGAGACGCTCGAAGCGTGCAAAGCGGTGCGGTAGCCAGGCTTGCGGCAGCCGCGCCGTCAAATGCGCTTTTAAAGCGTCGTCAGTGAGCTCTTCAGCCAACGTCACGCAGGCGATCAACTGGGTCCGTCCGGCGGACGCTTCAGCCAGCACGCCGGCGTCGCGCACAACCGGATGCGTCAGCAGGCAGGCGGCGACCTCACCCGGCTCTACCCGTACGCCGCGCACTTGCACCTGGTCGTCGATGCGGCCGAGGTAATCGAAGGAACCATCGGCACGCTCGCGCGCCAGGTCGCCGGTGCTGTAGATACGCGCACCAGGCTCCCCTGTCGGATCAGGCAGGAAACGTTCCGCCGTCAGTGCCGGCCGGCCATGATAGCCGCGCGCCAGGCAAACGCCGCCAAGCAGCAACTCACCTGCATCGCCTTGGGCAGCTTCATCGATACGGGCAATGCGCGGCCCGATCGGCCAGCCTATCGGTAGCGAAGCGTGGCCGCTGCCCTGCTCCAACGCCGGTACGCTGCCTGGATCGACTGGCCACAGCATCGGCGAAATCACCGCCTCCGTCGGGCCGTAGCCGTTTACCAGCCGGATGGCGGGAAAGACCTGGCGGATTTCATGGAATGTATCTTGCGACATGGCTTCGCCGCCAAACAGCAGCACACGTAGCGCGGATGGCACGCCGCAGCGCGCAGACTCCGCCGCGAATTCACGCAAATACGCAGGCGGCAAGGTGGTGTTGGTCACACCCTCGCGCTCCATCAAGGCGCGCGCGGTTGCCGGAGTAAACGGCGGCGGATCGCTGATGACCACGCTGGCGCCAAGCGACAGCGGCGCCAGCCAGGCTTCAATCGAGACATCGAAATTGACCGAAGCGAAGTGCAGCAAACGGTCCGTCGGCCCTATCGGCAGCGCTGTACAGAGCGCCGCGCAATGGACCGCCAGCGGGCCATGTTCGACCACTACGGCCTTCGGCGTGCCGGTCGAACCAGAGGTATAGATCATATAAGCGGCCGCGCGTGGATCCACCGGCGCATCCTCATCGGCCAGCAGCGCGCCAGACAAATCGTCGCGACCGACCGTGAAACATTGCGCGAAGCGGGCGCGCATCGCTGCGGCGGCGGCCACATCGACGATGCCATGCGCCAGCCCGGCATCCTGGGCCAGCCAGTCAAGACGGGCAGCGGGATGGCGCGGATCGAGCGCGACAAATACGCCGCCAGCCTTCATTACGGCCAGCAACGCCACGAACAGGTCGCAGGAACGCTCGACGCAAACGCCGACGCGTACTTCGGCAGCGACGCCGGCGGCACACAAGCGGGCGGCCAGGCGGCTGGCGCGCAGATCCAGTTCGCCGCGCGACAGGCGCACGGTATGCGGGGTGAAGGAAGCCAGGGCTGGCGCATCGGGGGCCAGGCGTGCCTGCGCACGGATTTGCTGGTGCAAGGCAATCGGAAAACGCGTCGTCGACATAAAATCCTCAGGTCCGGCCACAAACATGGCCTCTTTGATTGGTTGACGAACCACGCCTTCAAATTTTTAGTGAAATCCCATGCATTTATCTTTTTTCTGCGAATCTGCAGCGCGCTATTAAATATTCACTGTGCTGAATCGTCATCCCAGTTAACAGCCTGTATTGCGCAAGGTTTACCCACGCAATTTTTTTGCTGAATTTGCCATATCCGATTCTCACAACCCTCAACCGACTGAAGCCGATGACCGCT
Organism: Collimonas pratensis; assembly: GCF_001584185.1. Classification (GTDB taxonomy): domain Bacteria; phylum Pseudomonadota; class Gammaproteobacteria; order Burkholderiales; family Burkholderiaceae_D; genus Collimonas; species Collimonas pratensis. The sequence continues at coordinate 3,017,304 of NZ_CP013234.1, forward strand.
GCCAACGAACCCTACGATTCCCCACCTGATTCTCTGCCCACGCCCTCGGCGCAGGCCAAGCCAGCCATGCGCCTGATTCTTGCGCTGCTGAAGCGTTCCAAGGGGGCGCTGGCGATCGCCCTCACCGCCTGTGTCTTGAACGGCATCGCCAGCGTGCTGCTGGTGGCAACCCTGAACCGGGCCCTGTCGGACGCGACTGCAGCCGACGGCTCGCTGGCTCTGCGCTTTGGCTTGTGCGCGGTGATCGCCCTGGTCACCAGGGTGATCACCGGCGTGCTGTTTGCACGGCTGTCGCAAGACACCATGGCGCAACTGCGTGAACATGTAGCCAAGCGTGTCGCCGCCGCCGAACTGCGCGATGTCGAAAGAATAGGCGCCGCGCCGGTGCAATCGGTGCTGACCGATGACGCCACCAATGTCTCGATGCTGTTTTTCGCCCTCCCCAACATCGTCATGCACGGTTCCATCGTTTTCGGCTGCCTCGGCTATCTGGCCTGGCTGTCGTGGCCGGTGTGCTTGCTGGCGCTGACTGCGATTGTGGTCGGCTCCTTCGGTTACCACAGCGGCGACAAGCGCGCCATTGCTTCGCTGGAGGCCGCGGGCCGTTCGCAAGACAAGTTGTTCGGCTATCTTGGCGCATTGTTTACCGGCGCAAAGGAACTGAAGCTGCACCAGGCGCGTGCGCGCCAGTTCCTCGACGGCCAGCTGGGTGCCGCCATCGGCGAGGTGCGCGACCATCGCCGGCGCGCATTCAGCTCGTATGCCGTCGGCGTCGGCTGGATCGTCTTCCTGTTCTATGTATTCCTGGGTGCAGCCGCGTTCTGGCCCACCCTGGGCGTACGCGCCGACCCGGCTGCCGCTTCTGGCTATATCGTTGTGTTCCTGTTCATGTTGTTGCCGCTGGATGGCTTGCTCAATAACGTGCCGACCTTGAATGCCGCACGCGTATCGCTGGCCCGTATCGAAAAAATCATGGAAGAATTCGGCAGCCTGCGCATTGTGCCGCCGCTCAGCGAAAGCGCATCGCACCTGCCGTTCAAGACGCTGACTTTGCGCAACGTCACGCACTCCTACTTCCATGAACGCGACGAACGAATGTTCAGAGTCGGCCCGATCGATCTCACCTTCAAACCGGGTGAGCTGATCTTCCTGGTGGGCGGCAACGGCAGCGGCAAGACCACGCTGGCAAAAGTGCTGACCGGACTGTACGAACCGGAACAAGGGGTGATCGAGGTCGATGGCAAGGTCATTGGCTCTGCCGAGCGTGCTGCCTATCGCGAACGTTTCACCGCGGTGTTCAACGACTTCCACCTCTTCGATGCGCTGCTGGGCATCATCGATCCCAACGATGCCTCAAGGGCGCAGGCGGATGCGCGCGCCAATGCACTGGTCGCCAAGCTGGCGCTGGACCATAAGGTGCAAGTGATCGACGGCGCCTTTTCGACACGTGCACTGTCCACCGGACAACGCAAGCGCCTGGCGCTGGTGGTGGCTTACCTGGAAGACCGGCCGTTCTATCTGTTTGACGAATGGGCGGCGGACCAGGACCCAGCGTTCAAGGCAGTTTTCTATGAACAGCTGCTGCCGGAACTGTGCGCACGCGGAAAAACCGTGCTGGTGATCACCCATGATGACCGTTACTTCCCGCTTGCCGACCGTGTTCTGAAACTCGACAACGGCAGCATCGTCAGCGACACCTTTGGCGCACCGCTGGCGGCCCGTGTGGCTAATGGTTAATGGCTAGCCAAACATGAAAATGGCCCGCAAGTCATGCACTTGCGGGCCATTGCAATCACAGGTTCATCAACGATTAAGGTTTTGCCGGAGGCAGCGACAGCAACTGCTCGGTCATGGCATCCGCCAAGCGCAGCGCCGACATCGGGCCGCCGAACACCCACAGGTTGCGCTCCACCAGCGCCACCCGGCCAGCACGACGGGCCGGCACAAAGCGCCAGACCGGCGAATCCAGCTTGGCCGAGAGCGGCACTTCCGGCCCGGTGGCGCTTACGAACAGCACCGCAAGGCCAGGCTTTTGCAGCAAGTCTTTGGACGTTACGTAGGTGGTGCCCTCGCGGGTCGGCGCGGCGTAAGCAAGCTCCAGACCCAGTGCGCGCGCCACACCGCCCACCATGCTGTTGCCGGTGAACGCCCAGTAGCGGTCGGCCAGGCCCAGCTCTTGCAGCCAGGCCACCTGTTCGCCGCTGCGCCCTGCCTGCGCGATGCGCTGGACGTCGCGCGCCAGACCGGCGTCAAGCTTCGCTTCGACCGCACGGCCAGCCTCTTCACGACCGGTCAGGCAAGCAATGCTGCGCAAGATCTTGCGCGCCCAGTCCATCTGCGTCAACGACGCTTCGTTCTTTTCCAGATCCGGGCTGTACTGGAACAGTACCGTGGGGGCGATGCGGTTGAGCGCGTCGAAAATCGCGCTGTGCCTCAGGCCGACGCCCAGGATCAAATCAGGCTGCAGCGCGGCGATTGCCTCAAAACTGGGTTCCTGCCGGGTGCCGACGTCCGGCACGCGGCCAAGACGCTCTTTGTCGTAGTCAAACCAGCCGGGATAGTTGGCGGAGTCAGCCATGCCGACCGGGATCACACCCAATGCCGCCAGGTCTTCCGCGAACATGTATTCAAGCACCACGATGCGCTTCGGCCGTTGCGGCATGGCGTGGTAGAACTGCGAAATGGTGGGGTTCTCGGCCAACGCTTCACAGGCTGCCGCAACAGGGACAGCAGGCTGGCCGGCGGTTGCAGCGACAGGCGCTGCACCGGCAAGGCTGATGCAAGCCGCAACAAGCAGGCGCAAGCGCCATGTCTTGGCCCTCATTGCAGCGACTCCTGGCAAGCCAGTTCGTCGTCGCACATGGTCAACAGCAAGGGGCAGCTTGCGCACAAATTCGTTTCTCCTGGAATTTCATTGCGCATGCAGCAAACACGGCGTGCGCGGAAGGGATTGGGCAGCAAGTCGGAACGCGGCTGGACCCGGCGCACGGGCGTACGCAAAGGATTGGGGCCGCCGTCGCTCAGGCAGGAGCAGAACAGATTTTCGATATCGCCTGCGCCGCCAGGCAATGCCGCGCACTCGCCCGCCAGATAATCGAGCAGATTGCCGGCATTGCCCCAAAACACGCGCGGCGCAATCCGCGTCATGCTGGCCAGCGTTTCAATGACTGCCTGCAGATGTCCGATCAGCGCCGCGGTGCAGGCCGCAGTATCCGGTTGCGGCGGCTGCAGGGCGTCGGCGGCAAAGTACAGCGCGGCCGGCATGCCATTTCGCAACAGCAATCGGGTACGCGCCGGCGACATGTCGAGGGGCCGGCGCAGCAGCAGCGCGACGATGCCGGCCGGCGCCGCCAGCCAGAAATAGTATTTGCTCCATTGCGACAGCAATGCCCGCGCATGGATTTCAGCGTCGCCGCCGTAGTGCAGCGCCATGGCGGTCAGCAGCTCGCTGCGATAAGCGCCAAGCTCCGTCAGAGGGATGCATGCGGCCTCTGCGTCGGCATGCTGCGGCTGGTCGGGAGTACCAAGCCAGATATGTTGCAAACGCGATTCCAGATGCGCGGCAAGCCGCGGCGGCGCCAGCGTAGAGAAACAGCGCGCTACCGGATCGTTCCCTTGCAAGACAGCCATCATCGGCCACCTTGCTTCTCGCGCCGCACTTGCATGATCAGCAAGCCAAGCAGATATGGCGCCCCGATCAGCGCGGTCAGTACGCCGGCCGGAATCTCGCGCGGCGCCAGCAGCGTGCGCGCGGCAATGTCGGCCAAGGCCAGTAGCAATGCGCCGCAGGCCGCCGCCAGCCATAAGCGTGTCCGATGATTACGGGCGCCGAGCAGCATCGCCAGGTGCGGCGCCATCAGCCCGATAAAGCCGACTGGTCCGACCGCCGCCACCGCGGCACAGGCTGCCAGGGTAGCGACACTCAGCACCAGCGGCCGCAAGACGCCGACCGGCAAGCCCAACGCCGCTGCCTGCTCATCGCCAAGCGTCAGCAGATCAAGCGGCTTCGCCAGCAATGCGCACACCGGCACAGCCAACAAGCACCATGGCAGCAAGGTCGTTACTTCGCCCCAGCTGCGGCCGTAAGTGCCGCCGACCAGCCACACCACGAAACGCGCCGGCTGCACGCTTTGCTGGGTGATCAGCCACTGCGACAGCGTGGTCCAGAGCGTGCCGAGGACCAGTCCGGTCAAGGCCACCGCCATCGGCGCATAGCGATGGCGGCGGTTCAGCAGCAAAGTCAGCGCCAGCGTAACGGCGCCGCCGGCCAGCGCCGCCATTGCCAGAGTCGAATGGTTTGCGAGCGGCCATGCGATCAGCACGATAAAGGTTGCCAGTCCCGCGCCTTGGGTGACGCCCAGCACTTCAGGGCCGGCCAACGGATTGCGTACGATGCTTTGCATCAGCACGCCGCTGGCCGCCAGCAGCGCGCCGGCCAGCAAGGCACAGAGCAGGCGCGGCAGGCGCAGATCAAGCAGCATGCGGCTTACTTCGTCGCTCCCTCTCAGCGCCGCCAGCCATGCGGCCGGATCGATCAGGCGAGAGCCCAGAGAGGCGCCGGCAAACAGCACGGCGCCGCCAATCAGCAGCAATCCGATGGCGATCAGCGGCGCCGGCAGCGTGACTAGCCAGCGTACTGCACGGTTGCCGGCCGCGCTCATCGGATGTTCCTGTCCCGAGCCCAGCCCACCCGACCATGCCGCGCCGCTGCGTATCATGGCCAGCATCAAGGGTGTGCCTACCAGCGCAATGGCGACGCCGGTCGACAAGGTAGCGTCCAGATCCAGCGCCAGCACGGCGCTATCGGTCACCAGCACCAGCGCGCCGCCCACCAGGGCCGACAAAGGCACCAGGGCGCCCAGTTTCGAGGCCTTGGCGCCGCGCATCTGGCGCAGCAGGTTGGGCGCGATCAGGCCAACATAAGAGAGAGGTCCGGCAATGCTGACGGCAACGCTGGCAAAAGCCACCGCCACCACGATGGCGCCGAGGCGTGTTGCGTCGATGCGCACGCCGGCAGCGGCTGCGGCATCGTCACCGAGAACGAAGGGATTGAGCGGACGGATTACCAGCGGCAACCCTGCCAGCGGCAGCAGCAGCCACGCCATGGCGATCTTGAGGCCGTCCGCGCCCGGCTGGTACAAGCTGCCGCTGGACCAGAGGGCGGCGCCGGTGATGCTTTGCTCGAAGAATGCCAGCACCATGGTGGAGATCGCAGAAAACAGCAGCATGCAGACGCTACCGGCCAGCACCAGCCGCAGCGGCGTAGCGCGCCAGCCGGCAGCCGCCACCACGCACGCCGCGGCAGCCAGGCCGCAGCAGAACAGCAATGGCACCGATGCCACGCCAGCCAGCGCCGGCACTAGCATTGCCGCCAGTAAGCCGAGCTGGGCGCCACCGGTAATTCCCAGCAAATCGGGCGACGCCAGCGGATTACGGGTAAGCGCCTGGAACAGTGCGCCTGAGACGCCTAGGCAGCCGCCGGCGACCAGGGCCGCCAGCACGCGCGGCAAGCTCAGGTCGAACAAGAGGATATGGGCAAGCGCAGCCGGCTCGCCATCTGTTGCAGCCAGCCACAGCCGCACATCGGGCGCAAGACGGAGCAAGGTCGTGACCGCAATCAGCGCGGCAAGCGCGTTGGCGATCAGCGCGACTCTGTTTGCTGTAGGCGCATGCCGGTCCGCCGAAACGGCACGCGATGGCGCGCTTGCGGCTATGCCGCTCATGCCGCCAGATCCTTGTCAGAGCCAGCCTCGCGCAGCGGTACAATCTCGACCGGGGCAAGACCCGGCACCGCATCATAGGCTGGCACGCACATCGGCACGCCACTCTGCGGGTGGGCGATTTTCAGCATCTTGACACCGAAAGTCTGATGCAGATGAAGCGGTTCCAACATGGCGTCAGGCGGACCTTGGGCGACGATCCTGCCGTCGCGCATCAGCACCATGTCGTCGCTGAATGCGGCCGCCTGGTTCAAATCGTGCAGCACCCAGACGATGGTCAGCCCACGCTCTTGGTTGAGCCGGCGCAGCTCGTGCAGGATGTCGAGCTGATGATGGATATCGAGATAAGTGGTAGGTTCATCGAGCAAGACGATCGGCGCCTGCTGCGCCAGCGCCATGGCAATCCACACACGCTGCCGCTCGCCGCCCGATAGAGCCGCTACATCGCGGCCGGCATCGGCGGCTAGTCCGCTTACTGCCAGTGCTTCGTCGATCGCCGTCTGGTCGCTGCGCGTCAAGCCGCGCAGCCAGCCGCCATAGGCGTAGCGGCCGTAAGCGACCAGCTCGCGCACCGTCAGGCCGGCGGGAATCTGGTTGAACTGCGCCAACATGGTCAGCACACGCGCCAATTCACGTCGCCGGTAGGAAGCCAGCGGCGCGCCATTCACCTCGATCTGGCCCGAGCGCAGCGGCTGTAATCCTGCCAGGGTCCGTAGCAGCGTGCTTTTGCCGCAGCCGTTCGGTCCGCACAAGGCGGTGACCCGTCCTGCCTTGATCGTCAGGTCGAGGCCATCGAGCACTATCTGTTCGCGATAGGCGACCGTCAGCGCGCGCGCCGCCAGGGCAGTTCCAACCGCGGCGTTCATTACTGTCATCTTGCTGTCTTCTGCTCGCCGCCCGGCATCTCGCTATAACTTTGCGCCATCGCCACCACCACCTTGCGCGGCCCTGCAAACGGATCGCGCGCATGCGCGGTCAGCATATTGTCAAGCATCAGCACGTCGCCGCTCAGCCACGGAAACACGACGCGCTGCCGGTCCAGCACAGCGCGGATTTCGGTCAGCGCTTCGGCTTCGATCTCTTCGCCGTCGCCGTAATAGACATTGCGCGGCACGCTTTCCAGGCCGACGGCATCGATCAGCGTCTCTTGCATATCCTGGTCCAGCGCCGACAGATGAAACAGGTTGAGCTGATTGAACCAGACCATGTCGCCCGTGCGCGGATGCCGCGCCACCGCCTGGCAGCGTTCGCGGGTGCGCAACAGCAGCTCGCCATCCTCACTGTGGCGCCAGCTGCATTCGATGCCGCGGGCGGCGCAATATTTTTCCACCACGCGCGGATCGTCAGAACCGAAGGTGTGCTGCCACGGCAAATCCAGGCCTTGTCCAAAATTGCGCACATACAGCAGCTCGCGTTTGGCGAAACGCGCCACCAGCGCAGGATCGAGTCCGCGATAGATGGCGCGGCTGTCGGCGATCGGCGTCGCGCCGCCTGACTGGGCCGCCAGTACGCAATGGAACCAGATGCGCAGCGGCCATTCGCGCGTGTAGGACTGCTCGTTATGCAGCGGGATGGAGCGATGCGGCGGGTATTCGGTCGAGGTATACACCGCGCCTTCGACCTGGCTGCGCGGGGTCGACGCATATTCATAGCCGATCAGAGGGTGGCCGAAGGATGCGGCAAAGCCCTGGAACGACTCGATCGAAGAAACCTGAAAACCGGTAAACAGCACGCCGCCGGCCTGCTCCAGGATATCGTCAGCGACCGTGCGCAATAACGGCGCCGCCTCTTGCAGCGAAACATGTACTCCTGCCTTCGGCGCGACAACGGTCGGCAGGCCCGGCTCGATCCGCAGATCGTCGATGCTTAGCTGCGGCATGAAAACTGTACTCATGCAAAATTCTCCGAAAACAAGGCATCCGGCACAAGGCCCGGGCGCCTCCGGTTACAAACGGCCTGTCGCGCTGAATTAGTGCGCCTTCGATGCAGCCGCTTCATCCATATGGCGACGCAAGCTTGCCGGACGCATGTCGGTCCAGACTGTCTCGATATGCGCCAGGCAGGTATCTTTGGCGCCGCTGACGCCCACTTCGCGCCAGCCGGCAGGCACCGCGCGGAATGTCGGCCAGATCGAATACTGTTCTTCGTCGTTGATGACCACGGTATAGATATCTTCATCCGCCTGTTTGGCGGCGGCGGGGGGATTTTGTGTTTGGCTCATGATCAGATTCGCTCCAGGAATGTTCGGGAAATGGCCGCCGGGCGTAAACCTGCCCAATTGGCGTCCTTTATCAATAGACGATTGGGATATGCGTTTTTTTACTCTGGCGGGCGGAGCTGCCGTGGAATGCCGGCAAAGCGGCGCCGCGGTCACAGGCTGCCAGGCAGTCGGAGCAATGCTTTTCAACGTCGCGCACCATGAAGTGCACCAGCGTCTGCGACACATCCAGCGCACGCGCCGTGCTTTGCAGCGTTTCATCGCGAAAGCGCACCATCTCGAAGGCGGCGCGGTTCCTGGCCGGCAGCCTGTCCAGCGCGTCGAACACGTGGCGCAAGGTGTCGCGCAGCTCCAGCGCAGCCTCGGGCGACGGCTCCGACGATGGCATGTCGAGGCCACTGTCTTCATCGGCATGGTAGATATTCTCAAGCTTCTGGCGGCGGCAGGCGTCGATGGAAGCGTTGCGCACCATCCGCATCACGTAGGCGATCGGCTGTCGCACTGCATCCTGGCCCGGCAAGTCGGCCAGCTTGACGTACACATCGTGCACCACGTCTTCCGCGCGGCTGACACAGCCGACAAAGCCGCGCGCGACGTTGATGAACATCGGCCGGTTGGCGATCAGGATGTCCAGCAACGGGCCGGCGGGAAACGATGCATTGGCATTGAAAGTGGAAAGCGATCCCGCTACCGAACACCCCGCTCCCTTACGCAATCGCGCCATGAATTCACTCCGTTCCGTTAAGACGAAGTTGAAAGATAACACAAATACGAATCATTCTCAGTAAGATTAACTTATGACCTTATGACTTTTAGGGATTTACTACGCAGGCAATGGCACCGCCATGTGCTTCATGCGGAAGGAAGAAATGCGGTCAGCGAGGCAGAAGCGCTATCCGTGACACGCATGGAGATGCCGCAAACAAGCTCAAAAGCCGCTTGCAGTTGTATCGACAACGGAAATTGTACAGAACAGGCCGCAGCGGCCAAAGGCATTCAGGCGAGTTTTTGCGCGGCTACCAGCACGCCGTCGGCGTCGGCATAGATCCAGGCGCCTGGCGTGATAGTCACGCCGGCGATCGAGACGCTGATGTCGCGTTCCCCTACCCCCTTGCGGACGCTGCGCTGCGGGTGCAGCGCCAGTGCGCGAATGCCGATGTCGCAGGCATTCAGTTCGGCCGAGTCGCGCACGCAGCCGTTGACGATAATGCCGGCCCAGCCGTTTTTCTGCGCCAGCACGCCGAGATTGCCGCCGACCAGTGCACAACGCAGGCTACCGCCGCCGTCGACCACCAGGACCTGGCCGTCGCCGGCGGTTTCCAGCGTGCTGCGCACCAGTACATTGTCTTCATGCACTTTGAGGGTACGCGCCGGGCCGCAAAACGCCTGCCGCTTGCCAAGGGCAATAAACACCGGCGGCAACACCGCCAGGGCGGCGCTGCCGAGCTTGTCTTCGTTGGCGTCGCACAGGTCGCAGGTGGAAAAAGTCATGACATCTCCGTCGCAGGCAAGGTGGTTCAGGCTGGTTCGTCCGGCGGCTTGGCTGAAAACGTCAGGCCGCCGAATTTCTTGACACTATACATCCGCTTGTCGGCGACTTTCAACAAGGTTTCCAGGTCAAGGCCATCGGCCGGATACAGCGCGCCGCCGATGGAAGCGCCGATCTGGCAGTGGTCGCCGTTGGCCATCAGGATCGGCTTGTTGAGCACCGCGTAGATTTTTTCCGAAATCGCCAGCGCCGACTCTTCATCGGCCACGCCCGGCAGGTAGACGATGAATTCATCGCCGCCGAAGCGCGCCACTTCATCTTCTTTGCGCAAGGCATTCTGCAGGCGCAGGCCGACCTCGATCAGCACCCGGTCGCCTTCATCGTGACCGTAGTGATCGTTGACCTGCTTGAACTTGTCAAGGTCGACGAACAGCACCGCAAAGCGGAACAGCTGCGGCTCAACGTCGGTGCGGCGGCGGAATTCGATTTGCGCAATCAACGAATCGCGGTTCAGTAAACTGGTGAGGCGATCGGTGCTCAGGTGTCGCTCCATCTCTTGGAAGCTCTCGGCCAGCTCGCCGATCTCATCTTTGCGGTCGATATTCAGCTTAGCAAACGGCCGACCGCTGCCGATGCTGCGCACTGCTAGCGTCAGCTTGCGGATATCGCGCAGGGCCCAGCGCAAGATCCCGTAGCCGACCAGCAAAGCCAGCAGAATCACCAGCAGGCCGAGATACAGGCTTTTGTAGACGCTGGAGTTGATCGCGCCCCAGAAATCCGAGCGCGGCAAGGCGACCACCGCGATCCATTCCAGTCCGGCGGCATCGCGGTGCAGCTGCGCGGCCACTTCGATCGGGCCGGAGGAACTGGGAAAGGCGCCGATGATCAGCTTGCCGGGCTTGGGCGGATTGATTGCCGGCGGCACCACCGGATCGGTGATCGGCGTCACCCCGGGATGCTTCTGCAGATAGCTCTGCACCAGTTGCCAGCTTTGACGCATAAACGGTGAAGCGACGCTGGCGAGTCCGTTCCTGATGCGCAGGTTCTTGTCGTGGGAATCGAGGAGGAACACGTTTTCACCATTCGAGGCGGCAATCAGGTCGCCGTTGCGCTCGACGATATAGGCTACGCCGTTGCGGTCCATCGGCAGCGCCTGCAGGTATTCCCTCAGTGGCTTCAGCGACAGTTCCCTGGCTACCACGCCAAGCAGCTCATGGCTGACGTCAAACACCGGCCGCGCCAGCATCAGCGCCGGCTCATTGCTGGCGGCTTCGATAAACACCGGCGACCAGGCATCTTTCTTCTGGCTGGCGGCATTCAGGTACCAGCTTTGCGTGCGCGGCTCGTATTCCTCGGTTTCCAGGAAAGTCATTTCCACTGCCGGACCGCGGCTGCGGTACAGATGGCTGGGCTCGTCGCCGGCGCCACGCAGGCGGACCCGGAATTCATTGGCGGCGGTGCGGCGGATGCCGACGAAATGGCCGTCCACGCCAGCGAAACCGATGAAGCCGCCGACCGTCGGGAACAGGCCGCTGGCAATCCACATGCGCTCTTCCAGCCGGCGCACATTGGCGGGAAAGGGAATCGGCGTCGGCGTTTTGTTGACGGCATCGGCGATTTGATCAGGCGCGACGACGCGCAACGCCGCTCCGGCGTCGAAGAGTTGCCTGTTGATTGCACTGTTGATGCCCCCCATCATGTCTGCCAGGACCTTTTGCGATAACGCATCGGTTGCATCCTGACCTGCCTGATAAAGAAGCCAGCCGACTGATACGGCTAGACATAACAATAGCGCTGCAAACGGCAAAATGAATAAGCGTTGCAGTGAAGTTCGCTTCAAAATTGCCTCGAAATAACACAAAAATCGGCAATATCCGACTTAAAGAACTACTACTGCATCTTGGTGTTACCTGCGCACTGCTGCGTCACGGCAGTGTTAAATGAATAATTTATAACATTCGATTATTACAAGACCAAGACAACAGTTTGAACCGCGTCAATCTGAAAAAAGGCCACACGGCGGCGCCATGTGACCTTTATATAGCAACAGGATGAAGCCGCTTGCGATTTTACTCTTTTGCAGCGGAGAGATCCGGGCTTAAGTTGATGTTTTGAAAACTATCTCACCATTGTTAACATTTATATGAACAATCTCCTTCGGCCCGAATTTCCCTTCCAGAATCAATTTCGACAAAGGATTTTCAATCTGCTGCTGGATTGCCCGCTTCAGCGGCCGTGCTCCGTACACCGGATCATAGCCAGCCTCGGCGATTTTCTGCAGCCCGGCTTCCGAGATGTCCAGGCCCATGTCCATTTTCGCCAGGCGCTGCTTCAGTATATCCAGCTGGATCAAGGCAATCGCACCGATGTTCTTCTCGTCGAGCGCATGGAACACCACGATTTCATCTATACGGTTGATAAACTCCGGACGGAAATGGTTCCTTACTTCCGCCATGACTTCCATCTTAACCACTGCCGGATCGCTACCTTCCATCGCCTGGATCCGGTGCGAACCGAGATTCGATGTCATCACAATAACCGTATTCTTGAAATCCACGGTACGACCCTGGCCGTCTGTCATGCGGCCGTCGTCCAGCACCTGCAGCAACACATTGAAGACGTCCGGGTGAGCTTTTTCAATCTCATCCAGCAAAATCACGCTGTAGGGCTTGCGCCGCACCAGTTCGGTCAGGTAACCGCCCTCTTCGTAGCCGACATAGCCAGGCGGCGCGCCGATCAGGCGAGCCACCGAGTGCTTTTCCATGAATTCACTCATGTCGATGCGGATCATCGAATCGGCGCTATCGAACAGAAAGGTGGCCAGCGCCTTGCACAACTCGGTCTTGCCGACCCCGGTCGGCCCCAGGAACATGAAGGAACCGTACGGCCGGTCAGGATCGCTCAGGCCGGCGCGCGAACGGCGGATAGCATCGGACACGGCGACGATGGCTTCGTCCTGGCCGACCACGCGGCGGTGCAGTTCTGCCTCCATGTTGATCAGCTTCTCACGTTCGCCCTGCAGCATCTTGGACACTGGAATGCCTGTGATGCGCGACACGATCTCAGCGATTTCGTCGGCGCCGACCTGGGTCCGCACCAGCTGCGGCTTGCCGTCAGGATCCGGATTCTGCGCCGCCAGCGCGTCCTGCTTCGATTGCGTCTCCAGCGCTTTTTCCAGTTCGTTGAGCTTGCCGTACTTCAGCTCGGACACTTTTTGCCAGTCGCTGTTGCGGGTAGCCTCGTCGATCTGCAGGCGCAGCTTCTCGATTTCCTCTTTCAGATGCTTGCTGCCCTGAGCGCTGGCTTTCTCCGATTTCCAGATTTCCTCCAGATCGGCGTATTCGCGCGACAGCTTTTCGATTTCTTCCTCGATCAGGGCGAAACGTTTCTGCGACGCTTCGTCTTTTTCGCGGCGCACGGCTTCACGCTCGATCTTGAGCTGGATCAGACGGCGGTCGAGCTTGTCCATCACTTCCGGCTTGGAATCGATTTCAATCTTGATCTTGGCGGCCGCTTCATCAATAAGGTCGATTGCCTTGTCGGGCAGGAAGCGGTCGGTGATGTAGCGGTGCGACAATTCCGCTGCCGCGACGATCGCCGGGTCGGTGATTTCCACCCCGTGGTGGACTTCATATTTTTCCTGCAAGCCGCGCAAGATCGCAATCGTGGCTTCAACACTAGGTTCGTCCACCAGGATCTTTTGGAAACGGCGTTCCAGCGCGGCGTCTTTCTCAATGTATTTGCGATACTCGTCCAGCGTGGTGGCGCCGACGCAATGCAGCTCGCCGCGCGCCAGGGCTGGCTTCAGCATGTTGCCGGCGTCCATCGCGCCTTCCGCCTTGCCGGCGCCGACCATGGTGTGCAACTCGTCGATGAAGACAATGGTCTGCCCCTCATCCTGGGCGATTTCCTTCAGAACCGCTTTCAGGCGCTCTTCAAACTCGCCGCGGAATTTTGCGCCGGCCAGCAAGGATGCCATGTCGAGCGACAGGACGCGCTTCGACTTCAGGCTGTCAGGCACTTCGCCATTGACGATGCGCTGCGCCAGGCCTTCCACGATGGCGGTCTTGCCGACGCCGGGTTCGCCGATCAGCACCGGGTTATTCTTGCTGCGGCGCTGCAGGATCTGGATCGCGCGGCGGATTTCATCGTCGCGGCCGATCACCGGGTCGAGCTTGCCGAGGCGGGCCCGTTCGGTCAGGTCCAGGGTGTATTTTTTCAAGGCTTCGCGCTGCCCTTCGCCATCCTGCGAAGCGACATTGGCGCCGCCGCGCACGGCGGTGATGGCCGCTTCCAGCGCCTTGCGGGTGAGGCCGTTTTCGCGCGCCAGCCGGCCGGCGTCGGATTTGTCGTCGAGCAGAGCCAGCAGCAGCATTTCGCTGGCGATGAACTGATCGCCGCGTTTTTGCGCTTCCTTGTCAGCCAGGTTGAGCAAGGCCAGCAGCTCGCGGCCGATCTGCACTTCGCCGCCGCTGCCGCTGACCTTGGGCAGGCGGTCCAGCGCGGTCTTGAGTCCGGCGCCCAGCGCGGCCACATTGACGCCGGCGCGCTGCAGCAGCGAGGTGGCGCTGCCATCGTCCTGGTTCAGCAAGGCGATCAGGGCATGCACCGGATCTATGTATTGATTATCGTTACCGACTGCCTGGCTCTGGGCGTCGGCAATCGCTTCCTGCAACTTCGTGGTTAATTTATCGAAACGCATGGTTCCTCCAAAATATCTGATGGATAGAAAATTGGGACATGCCGGCTGATTTCAAGCGCGCATGGACAAACTAAACTGAGGAAAAGTCGCAGTTAAAGAGAGGATAGCATTGGACAAGACGTTAAAAAGCCCTTCGCATGGAAGGGCCCGGAGAATCGTTGCAGTGCAGGCTACCTGACCTGCGTCGCCATGAAGTAGGTCGCCGCCACCAGCGCAGTGCCGAAGCCGCACACAAAGCTCGCCAGACGCCAGGTTTGATCTGTCATCTCCTTGTGCATCTCGGCGCTGGTCGCGGTCTGGTCCAGGCGCGTCTCTATGCGCGTCAGGCGATCCCGCGCGTCGCTCACAAATTCTTCGAGCTTGCCTACTCTGGTTTCCATTCCGTCATCATAGCCACCACCATCGCCGCCGTCAAATGAAGGCGCGGGCGGAACTCTTCTGTTGCCAATTTCGCTCCTCAAGCATGGCACTTTAGATTTGGCTTCCAACTACGCCCTCCCGAAGTCATCAGATATGCTGAGGCAAACGCGGTAGTACCTCAACGGACACATTCAATTGTGTCATCTTAAACAATTTTTTTACCTGTTTCCGACGACTTGGCTAAGGAATTTCTGAAACTAGGAGGTCAAGGCACGATAAGTCGCGAAGCCGGCGATGCACAGCAGGATGGAACCGAACAGATGCAGCACAGTGTGGCTCAGGAACCAACCGTATTCGCCGTGTTGCAGCAACACCATCGATTCGGCTGAAAAGGTGGAAAAAGTGGTCAGGCCGCCCAGGAAACCGGTAATCACCAGCAAGCGCCATTCCATCGGCAGCGCCGGGTGCGATTCGAAAAACGCTACAGCCAGGCCAGCCAGGTAGCCACCAGCCAGATTGACCAGCAAAGTACCCCATGGCAACTGATTCTGGTAAGCGCCAAGCCAGGCGCTCGCGCCCCAGCGCAGCCAGGCCCCTAAAACAGCGCCAATGCCGACTGCCAGCCAGCTCACTTCTTGCTTTCGCGCATAGGCAAAGGCAAGCCGTCCTGCTCCCATTTTGCGAGCGCTTCATCGTCGCTGCTGCGGGCGTCTACCCAGCGCGCGCCTTGGTCGGTGTGTTCTTTCTTCCAGAACGGCGCTTCGGTCTTGAGATAATCGATGATGAATTCGCAGGCAGCGAAGGCATCGCCGCGATGCGCCGAGGTCACCGCCACCAGTACGATCTGGTCCTGCGGCAGCAAGGGGCCGATGCGGTGGATGACCAGCGCATCGAAGATTTCCCAACGCTGCTTGGCCTGCGCGACGATGGCGGTGAGCGCCTTTTCGGTCATGCCGGGATAATGCTCAAGCTCCATCTGGGCGACGCTGCTGCCGTCGTTCAGATCGCGCACAGTGCCGAGGAAACTGACGACGGCGCCGATCCTGGGATTGGCCTGCCGCAGCTGCGCCAGCTCGGTGGCGAAATCGAAATCTTCAGTCTGGACGCGGATTGGCATGATCAGGACCTCATTGCGGGCAAGGAAATCAGCCGCCGGTGACCGGCGGGAAAAATGCGACTTCGCCGCCGTCGGTGACGACGGTGTCGGCGTTCGCCAGCTCTTGATTGAAGGCCATCCGCAGCGCCCGGCCGTCGGCCAGCGCTTCTGCCCAGACGCCGCCGCGGGCGCGCAAATGCGCACGCACGGCGCCAACCGTGGTCGCTGCCTCAGGCAACTCCAGCACTTCCTGCGACTGCTTGAGCGTCTCGCGCAGGCTGGCAAAAAAACGTAATTCGATCTTCATTGCATTCTCGTTATTGAACAGGCTCAACCCATGCTTATTGCAGCAAAGCAGAAAACGGCAGGAAGCGCAGGATGTCGCCGCGGGCAATGGTCTGCCCGGCCGGATTATCGACCAGGCCATCGCCCCAGACCGCGGAAGTCAGCACCCCCGAGCCCTGGTGCGGAAACAGATCGAGGCCGCCGCCGGCGTTGATTTTTACCCGCAGGAATTCCTGGCGGCGGTCCGCCTTCGGCCAATCGAAATCGGCGCGCATGGCCAGCGCCTGCGGCGCCAGCGCATCCGCCGCCACACCTTGCTGGTGCAAGATGAAGGGGCGCACGAAAATCAGGAAAGTGACGAAACTGGAGACTGGATTACCCGGCAAGCCGATAAAGAAAGCATTGCCGCCTTCTACGCGGCGCACTTCGCCGAAGGCCAGCGGCTTGCCCGGTTTCATGGCGATTTGCCACATATTGAGACGCCCTTCGGCTTCCACTGCCGGCTTCACGTGGTCTTCTTCGCCGACCGAGACACCGCCCGAAGTCAGGATCAGGTCGTGTTCCTGAACCGCCCGGCGCAAGGCGTCGCGGGTCGCTTCCCGATTGTCCGGCACGATGCCGTAGTCGGTGATTTCGCAGCCGAGGTTTTCCAGCAAGCCGCGCAGGACAAAACGGTTAGAGTTGTAGATCGCGCCCGGCTTCAGGGTCTGGCCAGGCATGGTCAGTTCGTCGCCGGTGAAAAACATCGCTACCCGCAAGCGGCGCAACACTGGCAGTTTTTCCAGCCCTACCGATGCCGCCAGGCCGAGATCTTGCGGCCGCAGGCGCGTGCCCGCCGCCAGGATCTCGCTGCCGCTCTGGATATCCTCGCCGGCGCGGCGCACCCATTCGCCGGATTTCGGCGCATGCCTGATCACGACGGCGTCGCCTTCGGCTTCACACATTTCCTGCATCACTACTGCATCGGCGCCTGCCGGAATCATGGCGCCGGTAAAGATCCTTGCCGCGGTGCCGGCGGCCAGCGGCGCACCGACGTGGCCGGCCGGAATCCTTTGCGACACAGGCAAGCGCGCCGCACCGCTGCTGCAATCGGCAGCGCGCACTGCGTAACCGTCCATCTGCGTGTTGTCCGCCGGCGGCACGTTGAGCTGCGAGACCTGGGAGGCGGCCAGCACCCGGCCGTTCGCTTCCAGCGTCGGCACCAGCTCGGCGGCAGCACCTTCGGCCAGCGGGCGGTCGGCCGCCAGCAGCACGGCCAGGGCTTCGGCGACGGTTAACATCGGTGGCTTTTGCATCATTTTCTAGCGCTTTCGTTGCAGCTTGTTTGCAGCTTGTTTATAGCTTATAAACCGGTGTGCCCCGCAATGAAGCGCTTGACTTGAGCGACGTCGGCCGCCATCACTTCAAAACGCTGCGGCAGCGCTTCAATGTTTTCAAAGCCGGCCGGCCGTTGCGCATCGCGTCCCAGCGCTTCGCGGATTGTTTCATTGAACTTGGCCGGCAAGGCGGTCTCCAGCACGATCATCGGCACGCCAGGCACCATATACTCGCGCGCGACCTTGACGCCGTCGGCGGTGTGGGTGTCGATGGTGACGTTATAGCGTTGCTGGATGTCGCGGATGGTAGCCAGCCGGTCCTGGTGCGTGGATTTGCCGGACTGGAAGCCGAAACGGGCGATCTTGGTGAACTCGTCGCCATCGCTGCCGGGGCCGCCGGCCAAATTGAAGCCACCCGCGGTTTCAACCTTGTGGAACAAGGCGCGCACGCGTTCGCTGTCGCCATCCAGCAGATCGTGGATGAAGCGCTCGAAATTGGAGGCCTTGCTGATGTCCATGCTCGGGCTGCTGGTGTGATAGGTCTCGGCCGACTTGCGCACGCGGTAGATGCCGGTGCGGAAAAATTCGTCGAGCACATCGTTCTCGTTGGTGGCGGCCACCAGCTTGTCGATCGGCAGGCCCATCATGCGGGCGATGTGGCCGGCGCAGATATTGCCGAAATTGCCCGACGGGACAGTAAAGGAAACCTTCTGCGCATTGCTGGTGGTCGCGCTCAGGTAGCCGCGGAAGTAGTACACCACCTGCGCCACCACGCGCGCCCAGTTGATCGAATTGACTGTGCCGATTTTCTGGCTGGCCTTGAAGGCGTGGTCGTTGGAGACCGCTTTCACCATGTCCTGGCAGTCGTCAAACACACCTTCGACCGCGATGTTGAAAATATTCGGATCCTGCAGGCTGAACATCTGCGCGGTCTGGAAGGCGCTCATCTTCTTGTGCGGCGACAGCATGAAGACGCGGATGCCTTTTTTGCCGCGCATCGCATATTCCGCGGCGCTGCCGGTATCGCCGGAGGTGGCGCCGAAAATGTTCAGCTTGGCGTCATTCTTGGCCAGGGTGTACTCGAACAGATTGCCGAGCAACTGCATCGCCATGTCCTTGAAGGCCAGCGTCGGGCCGTTCGACAAGGCTTGCAGCAGCAGCTTGCTGCCGTCTTTTTCTTCCAGCACGCTGAGCGGCGTGATCTGGCCAGCGTCCTCGCCGGTCCGCGCGTTGCGATAGACATCCGCAGTATAGGTTTTGTGCGCCAGCTCACGCAAATCGGCCTCTGGCACATCGGTGGCGAACTTCTTCAGCACTTCAAACGCCAGGTCAGCATAGGACAAGGTGCGCCATTGATCCAGTTCGGCCGAAGTAACTTGCGGATACTCAGCCGGCAAGTACAAGCCGCCATCCGGCGCCAGGCCGCCCAACAGGATTTCGGAAAAATTTTGTGCGGCTGCGTGGCCGCGAGTCGAAACATAATGCATAGTGTGGATGGCGTTGGTAAGGGGATGAAGATAGGCTGTTGCATGCATTATAGCGTCCGCTACCCTGCCGCTGTCAGCTTTGGCGGCAACCGCGGCGCTTGGCCGGGCTTATTTTTTCTTCCAGTAGTGGCCGCTCTCTTCGTAGCATTCGACGCTCAGGTCGGCGACTTTTGCTTCCATATGCGCCTGCGCATCGGCGATCGCCTGGTTATAGATGGCAGGGCCGATCACCTGCAGGCAAAAATCGAGCAGCATGCCAGCCTTCAGATCGCCGATCGGCTCTTCCATGTTTTCCTTGAAATAGCGCTGAATCGAACCGACCAGGTCCTTCTGTTCCGCTTGCTGTAATTTGATCGCCACTGTCTTGATCCTTGTCTGTTGTACATCATCCAGCGCATCGACAATCTCTGCGCTTTTTGGGAAACCCGTAAATGTACACCAAGCGCCGGCCCGGCGTTATCACTACACCAATATACCTGACGAGCGCGCCATTCATGAAAGATACAAATCCACGCTGCAGCCTTATTGCCACGCTGATACAATGTCACACTTACATAATCGGGTATTTTGCATACCTGACGACTTGCACATCTTTCAATTGTTATGACACCTCCACTACCTACTCCATCAGCCGACCTGGTCAACAGCTCGGCCATGCCGGACGAGCACCCGATGTCGGGCAGCCTGTTCATGGTGGTCGCCCCTTCCGGCGCCGGCAAATCGACGCTGGTGAATGCGCTGCTGGCGCAGGAACAAACGATCAAGCTGTCGATTTCCTACACTACGCGGCCGCCACGCCCGGGTGAACAAGATGGCCGTGAATACCACTTCACCACGGTGGAAGATTTCCGCGCCCGCCATAAGCAGGGCGAATTCCTGGAATGGGCTGAAGTGCATACCAATTACTACGGCACTTCGCGCCTGGCGATTGCGGAGCAAATGCAGTCCGGCACCGACGTTTTGCTGGAAATCGACTGGCAAGGCGCCCAGCAGGTGAAAAAGCAGTTTCCGCACGCCGTCGGGATTTTCATCCTGCCGCCGTCCATCGCAGCGCTGGAAGAGCGCCTGAAAAAGCGCGGCCAGGACGAACCGCAGGTCATCACGCGCCGCATTCTTGCCGCCGGCGGTGAAATCGCGCACGCCCCCGAGTTTGAATATGTTATTATTAATCAAGAGTTTGCATCTGCTCTGTCGGAATTAACAGCGATTGTCAAAGCGACTCGCTGCCGCTTTTCGCAACAGGCAGTGCGGAACGCGTCTTTGTTCGCCCAACTGGGCATCCATGCAAATTTAAGTTAATATTTAGCCAACTGGTATTCAACCACCAATTGGCAGTACCGCATTCTGGAGAATTATATGGCCCGCATTACTATCGAAGATTGTCTGAAACAGATCCCTAACCGTTTTCAGCTGACGCTGTCCGCGACTTATCGCGCACGCCAACTGCTGCAAGGCCACACTGCGAAGATCGACGCCAAGGACAAGCCAACCGTGGTTGCCCTGCGTGAAATCGCTGCCGGCAAGATCGGCATTGAAATGCTCAAGAAGGTACCTGGTTAATTTGAATGAATTGAGGGCAGCGTTGCTGCGTCACTAATGCGCCACGCTTTAGCGACTCCGCGACTCTGTCCTGCAATTGATAAAACTCATGCGGCTGCCATCGACCCAGTATGAACCTGACATCTCCAGATTCAAGCATGTCATCATCAGCCGCAACCACAAAAAAACGGGCGGCCTCCCCCCGCTCAGCCAGAAAACCTGCTAATACGCCCCCCTTGCCAGATCCTCAGCCCGCCCTCCAGCCCGGCGTCGCCTCGATTACGCACCTGACCACCAAGCTTGCCGAATACCTGACCCCAGCCGAGCTGAAGAAGGTCAAGGAAGCCTATCGCTTTTCGGATGAAATGCATCTGGGTCAGATGCGCAAATCCGGCGAGCCCTATATTTCACACCCGATCGCCGTCGCCGAAATCTGTGCCGACTGGAAGCTGGACGCGCAAGCCATCATGGCCGCCCTGCTGCACGACGTCATGGAAGATCAGGATGTCAAAAAAGACGAGCTGATCGAGCGCTTCGGCGCACCGGTGGCGACCCTGGTCGATGGCCTATCGAAACTGGACAAGATCGAATTCCAGAGTCAGATCGAAGCGCAGGCGGAGAATTTCCGCAAGATGCTGCTGGCGATGGCGCGCGATGTCCGCGTGATCCTGGTCAAGCTGGCCGACCGCCTGCACAACATGCGCACGCTGGGCGTGATGATCCCGGAAAAGAAACGCCGCATCGCGCGCGAGACCATGGAGGTCTACATTCCGATCGCGCATCGGCTCGGACTCAACAATATCTACCGCGAACTGCAGGAACTGGCATTTTCGCACCTGTATCCGCTGCGTCACCGCACTCTGGCGAAAGCGGTCAAGGCAGCGCGCGGCAATCGCCGCGAGGTCGTCAGCAAGATCCTGGAATCGGTCAGCACCACGCTGGCCGCCACCGGCATCAACGCCCAGATCGACGGCCGCGAGAAGAGCCTGTTCGGCATCTACCGCAAGATGCACAACAAGCATTTGTCGTTTTCCCAGGTGCTGGACGTCTACGGCTTCCGCATCGTGGTCGACACCTTCGCCAATTGCTATCTCGCACTCGGCACCCTGCACGCGCTGTACAAGCCGATGCCTGGCAAGTTCAAGGATTACATCGCGATTCCCAAGCTGAACGGCTACCAGTCGCTGCACACTACGCTGATTGGCCCTTACGGCACGCCGGTGGAATTCCAGATCCGCACCCAGGACATGCATCGCGTCGCCGAATCCGGGGTTGCCGCGCACTGGCTGTACAAGGATGAGGAAGGCAACCTGAGCGACCTGCAGCAGCGCACCCATGCCTGGCTGCAGTCGCTGCTGGATATCCAGAAGCAGACCGGCGATTCGGCCGAATTCCTGGAACACGTCAAGGTCGACCTGTTTCCCGATTCGGTTTACGTGTTCACGCCGAAATCGAAGATCATCGCCCTGCCGCGCGGCGCCACGGCGCTGGATTTCGCCTACACCATCCACACCGATGTCGGCGACCAGACCATCGCCGCCAAGATCAACCATGAACCGGCGCCGCTGCGCACTGAGCTGCATAACGGCGACATCGTGGAAATCATTACCTCGACCAGTTCGCGCCCCAGCCCCAACTGGCTCAGCTTCGTGCGCACGGGCAAGGCCCGTTCTGCGATCCGTCATCATCTGCGCACCATCAACCTGGGTGAATCGGTAGAACTCGGCAAACGCCTGCTGTCGCAAGCACTGGCGACGCTCAACCTGAATCCGGCACTGGCGCCGGTAGTTGTTGATCGCTTGCTCAATGAATCGAGCGCCAAGTCACTGGACGAGATCTACGCCGACATCGGCGTCGGCAAACGCATGGCGACCCTGGTGGCGCGTCATATCATGGGCTTGCTGGAAAACGAGCCTTTGCTGACGCCGCTGCTCGACATGGAGGGCGTCGCGACGCCGGCCAAGATGGATCCGGTGGTGATCTACGGCAGCGAAGGCATTTCGGTGCAGCTGGCGCCGTGCTGCCAACCGATTCCGGGCGACCATATCACCGGCCAACTGAAGCGCGACCAAGGCCTGGTGGTGCATGCGGAAGACTGCAACATCGCCAAGCGCCAGCGCAACAAGGATCCAGACCGCTGGATCGAAGTGTTGTGGGGCGAGGACCTGAACCGCCGCTTCGATTGCCGCATCAAGGTCCTGGTGCATAACGACAAGGGCATCCTGGCGCGGGTGGCTGCTGAAATCGGAGATTCCGACGCCAACATCATCTATGTCAACATGGACGACGACAAAGACCAGCTGATGACGCAACTGGTGTTCACTATCCAGGTGGAAGACCGCGTGCATCTGGCGCGACTGATGCGCAATGTGCGCCGCATCCGTGGCGTCACCAGGATCCTGCGCGACCGGAACTAAGCAAGCCGCCAGGCGACCAATCGCCCTGCATGCGGCCGCGGCTTACTGCAGGGTCGTTTTACGCGAGGTAGGCAAAGGCAACTGGAACACGTCGATGCCTTCGTCCGCCAGTTCATCGCACTCCTCCGCCGTGGCGACGCCGCGAATCCCGTGCTCCGGCACTTCCTTGTAGTGGATCCGGCGCGCTTCTTCAGCAAATCCTTCACCCACATCTTCTGTGTTTTCCATGACATGGCGCGCCATCTCCGCCAGGCGTTTCTGCATCTGCGCCACAGCCGGCGAATGCTGCGGCGGCTGGCTGCGCGCACCGGCCGGCGGCCTGGCAGCGGAAAGATTCAAATGCGGCGCCGACGGCAGCTTTTCCACTTTAACGCTGTCACAGAGTGGACAGACAATCAGGTTGCGCGCCGATTGCGAGAGAAAATCATCTTCCGAGCCAAACCAGCCCTCGAAGCGATGATTCTGTTCACAAGCTAAATTGTAGACTTTCATGATGCAGCATTCGTCGGCGCGGAAAAGCATGGATCTTACACTAGTGTCGTGGCCTGCCTTATCTGTCAGCAGACTCTACCAGCATATAACTTAATCAAGCACTTTGCTGCCTAAAGCTTGTTTGCCGCCAGCAGCATCTCGCTGATCTGGCGTGTCCCGACCGCCTCATTGCCATAGGAAAACGTGCCATGATCACGCATTTCCTCAGCGGCCCTCAGGAAAGCTCCAAGCGCGGCGCGCGCCAGCGAACCGCCGACGCTGACCCGCTTGACGCCGATCTGCGCCAGCTCCTGCAGGCTGAGCTGCACGCCTTGCAATCCCATGACGACGTTCACCGGCTTGTCCAGCGCACCAACCACCGCGGCAATGTCTTCCCTGCTTTTCAGGCCGGGTGCGTACAGCACGTCGGCGCCGGCATCCTGATAGGCTTGCAGCCGTTCGATGGTGTCCTTCAGGTCGGTGCGGCCAACCAGGAAATTTTCTGCGCGCGCGGTCAGCGTGAACGGAAAATCCAGCGAGCGTGCCGCCTCGACAGCTGCACGCATGCGCTCAACCGCAAGTTCCAGCGAGTAGATCGGATCGTCAGGCTGGCCGCTGGCGTCTTCGATGGAACCGCCGACGATGCCGGTAGCTGCCGCCAGCCGGATAGTTTCCGCCACCGTGCCGGGGGAGTCACCCCAGCCGTTTTCCAAGTCCGCGCTGAGCGGCAGATCGGTAGCCGCCGCCAATTCCTTCAGATGCGCCATCATTTGTTCGCGGCCGATAGCGCCGTCTGTCAAGCCGCGCGAAAACGCATAGCCGGCACTAGTGCTGGCCAGCGCCTCAAATCCCAGCAAAGTCAGCAGTTTGGCGCTGCCGATATCCCAGGGATTGGGAATGATGAAGGCGCCTTCGCGTGCGTGGAGCTGCTGGAAAATCCTGGCTTTCTCTATCTGCGATCGCATGCAATATCTCCGATATGAAATCGTTTCAAACGACTTATCCTGGAAAACCCCTGTTGATTATTGATTCCTGAAAACAACTTTTACAGCCAACAGAAGATAAACATTACCACCAGCAACTATTCGATGCAGCCGATTGCCAAAGAGGACAAAAAAACGCAGCCTGCAAGCGATTCTCTATTAGCTTAGCGCCGCTTTGTTTCCTAGAATGAAATCCTGAAGATGCACTCGCAACACTTTACCGCCGGCTATTTTTTATCCAGGCTGGCCAAGCGGAGGGTCGTATGGAAAAAATACTGCTGGTACTGCTCCTTGGAGCGATTGCGGCGGTAACGCCAGAAAAGGCGGTCGCCGCCGACAACGGCACCGGCCAGCCGGTTGCAGGCCAGGCGCCCTTGTTTGCGCCGCCGGCGCTGAACGTTACAGGAGTGCATCCGCAGGCACTGCTCATGGCGCCGCCGTCGCAGACGGTGGCGCCGGTCTGGCGCGAACGCAATGAATGGGAAAGACGCCGTGCCGACCAATGGAGCCAGCTGGAATGGCAACGCCAGCAGTGGCGGGAAAACCGCGGCGAACTGGCCGGTGGCAACCAGATCCACACCAGCGCTACCCAGGGTCCGGCATCGTCCAGCAGCTTCTGACGCCTTTAGCTGAAGATTAAAAACGCGGCAAATCGGCCAAGGTACGGCCAGATGCGTCACGCTCAGCGATGCCGATGCCTTCGATGCCGTGCTCGTAGATCACCAGCGCGATACTGGGCCCACGCACAATCTTGCCATCCACGGAAAACGCCGTCGCCACTTCGTCGCCGAAATGCAGCGCATCCACCACCAGGCTGACGTCTTGCTCGGCGGTCTTGTGTTCCCAACCGATAGAGCCGTCGTCCTGCGGCTTGGCCGTCCCCAGCGCACTTCCTCAACCCGGTCGCCTTCGACATTAAAACGCACTGCTTCAATCATATGGATGGACATGCTTTTCTCCGGGATAGAAAGTCTAATTATTCAGGGCTTCATGTTACCTGCCATGTCGGCTGGCAGCAAGACAGGCGCTCAGAAATTGGCTTAGACTTTATCCTTGGAGATTAAAAAAACGCTACCCGAAGATAGCGTTTTTCTGCTTCGATCACGGCCAGGCCGACCGTTTTACCTCTTCAATAGGCGGGGTCGCCGGGGACCACGCGCAACCATCCGCTCGGACAGCTTGGCACTTCAGGATAGTAGCCGGCAGGATTGTTACAGTAGTAGCTGTAATTGCCGTCGGGCGCAATATAAGCGCTGCCCGCCGGATAAAGCGCCGGGTCATAATAGTAAGGGTCCCAGAAAAACGGTCCGCCGATCACGATCACGCCACGGCCATGAAAATCCCTGAAGCGGTGGAATCCGTGGTGGGCCTGCGGCCCGCCACCGTAGCGCATGCCGCCGCCATGGAACTGCGCGCCGCCGCCGTGAAAACCGCCGCCATGGCCACCATCATTGCGGGCAAACGCCGAGCCCGCAGCGCCCGAGAATATCAGCGCCAGCGCGGCCAGCCACAAAATCATCAATTTTTTCATAGCAAGACCTCTTACTTCCCATGCTGCCACCCGAGGCGGCGTCACAAAGTGTCTCCCTGTATTCAATATAGTTTGTGCCGGCCGAATGGTCGATACAATTCAGTAATCTTTGCAACAGCTTGTATCAGCGCGCAACAATCTCGTGGCGAAAAACCGGATCCGGGCAGGCAATTCATGCGCACTCTGCTTGCGGTATACTTGCCCGTCCAAAACGCAGAAAGAAAGCAATAGAAATGACGACCTACAAAGAACTGCAAGCGCAAATCGAGCAATTGAGGAAACAGGCAGAAGAATTGCGTCAGGCCGAAATCGCTGACGTGATTACCGAGATTAAAACCAAGATGCAGGAATATGGCATCACCGGCGCCGACCTCGGCCTGATGGGCAAGAAGCGCGTCATGAAAACCTCACCGTCGATGGCAGATGAAGCGCCGGCAATGACGCCTGCCGCTGAAGAGGCGCCAGCAGGCAGCGACATGTAATTATCCGCTGCGCTGATATCAGGCGGTTGCCATTGACGACAACCGCCATTCATATCACTCCAGCGCGAAACGCAACCCCAGCGCAAACACATTGTTGCGCAAGCCGCCGCTGCCGAGCTGCGCATCGTAATTCAGATACCAGCCCCAGCGCTTGTCCACCGCCGTATTCAAGCCCAGCCCCAGCCAGCCGCTGCTGCGCGCCAGACCTATCCCCTGCACAGTAAAGCCCGCCGCCGGCGCCCCCACATAAGCCGCGTTGAAATCCAGATTGCCGTCGTTGAAAGCGTGCTGCCAGGCTGCATAGGCTTGCAGTACGCTGATGCCGCCCGCCCATTGGAAGCTGGTGTCGCCACGCAGCCCAGCAATCCCGCCGTTTGCCGGTACGCCTGGCTGGCCGCCGTCAAGCCGAACACGCCGCCGTTTTCG
Source organism: Collimonas pratensis (assembly GCF_001584185.1). GTDB lineage: Bacteria > Pseudomonadota > Gammaproteobacteria > Burkholderiales > Burkholderiaceae_D > Collimonas > Collimonas pratensis. The sequence goes on from NZ_CP013234.1 coordinate 3,043,826, forward strand.
GTAAAGCCGCCGCGCTTGAGGCGGTCGTAGGCGAGACCGGCGTAAGGCGTCAAGCGGCTGCTGGCGGACAGCGGCAGCACGTAGCCGCTTTCGGCATAGGCCGACCAGAGATCGTCGGTATGCTCAGCGCTCAGGTTCTGCGTGCTGCTGCCGATCAGCGCCTCGCGCGTCACCGTGCTGTTGATGGTGGCCAGCCCGGCCCGGCCCGAAACATACCAGCCCTGCTCGCCAAAGCCGTGGCGGCCATACAGCGAGACACCGGTATCCCGGCTCTTCGATTGCCCACCGAACCTGTCGAAGCTGGCCTTGCTGTCCGAGTAGGCGATCGCCGCGCCGACAATGGTGCTGGCACCGAGCCGGGTATCAACCCCGAACTGGCCGCCCCACAAGGACGTATCGCCGCTGGCATAGCCACTCTGGCTGAGCTTGCCGGACGCGCCCAGGGCGCTGACCCACAGGCCGCTGCCGTCATGGCTGTCGGCTTGGCTGCCCAGCATCGATAAACGGTTGGCCAGGTCACGGTTGACGGCCTGCGATTGCTGGAAGGTCAAGGCTTGCGCCGAGGCGTGGATCTGGCCCGACAGGCTATCCAGCACCTGCCCGGCGACCGCCACGCTGGCGCTCTTCTGCACGGCGGCGGCACTGGCCAGGAATTGGCCGTTCACGCCACCGACATTGCCGCTGGCGACCATCTGGTCGGCCGCCTGCAAGCCGCTCTCCAGGGCAGCAGCCGCATTGTTACGGGTGGCGTCCTTGCCGAAAGCCTGCGCGGCCATGACGACGGCATTGGTGCGGCTGATCTGCAGGTCGACTTCCTTGGCCTGGTAAGACAAGCTGGCGGCGATGAACACGCCTGGCGTAAAGCTGACGCCGTCGGCTTCGAAGCTGAGCGTGCTGAACTGGCCGCTGACGCCACCGCCTGCCGTCAGCACCCTGGCAACACCCACCTGCCGGGTGACGTAGCCGGACGGATCGCTGCTGCCGGCCGGCGTGGTCGCCACCAGATGCGAATTGGCAAGGATGGCCGCGCCGCCGACCGTCAGCGTGGTATTGAGCTGATTGGCCAGCACGGCATTCGGCGTGGCGACGTAGTTGCCGCCGATGGCGAGGCCGGCGCCGCTGTTGTCGAGGCGGCCGCTGTTGAGGACATTGCCATGCACGGCGCCGCCTGCGCCAGAGAGCCGGCCCAGACTGCCGACATTAATATTCGAGGCCACCGCACCAGTAATGTTCAGGCTGCCGCCGAGGACATTGCTGTCGCCCAGATAGGTATTGTTGCCGGCCAGGGTCAACTGGCCGCTGCCGCTTTTGTTGAGGCCGGCATCGCCGCCGATATCGTTCTTGAACACGGAGGAGGCATTGTCGAACTGGACATTGACGTTGGGTCCCAGCGCCAAGCTCTGCGCAAACAATGCCGGGCCATTAACCGCCTTGCTGGCGTTCAGCAGCCCCCAACCGTAAGTCGCCGTATCGTGCATGTCGGTGGCGGTGGAGAGGATGGTCTGGCGAATCAGGTCGGCATTCATCCACGGGTAGGCTTGCTGCACCAGGGCGGCAGCGCCGGTCACCGCTGGTGCGGCAAAGGAAGTGCCGAAGACGCGGCCGCCGCTGCTGCGGGAAATGAAGTCGCCGGGCGCCGCCAGGCACCAGTTGGCGGCGACGCCGCAACGGTTGGCGTAGCTGGAAATCATGCCGGGCACCTTGTCGCTGCTGCTGTAGCCGTTGCTGCCGCCGGCGGCGTTGACGGCGGTGACGGCCAGCCAGCCAGTCTCCAAATCAGAGAAGAGTTTAGGCAAGCTGGCGTTCAAATTCGGCTGTGCTGCGCCCTCATTGCCGGTAGACCAGATAAACAAACCCTGCTGCGCTACCAGCGGCTGGTACATGGCGTGCAGAGCCAGCGCCTGGCCGACCGAGGCGCCGGTCGCACTGATGCCATTGGACTGGTTGAAAATCCGCACGCCCTTGGCGAACATGTCCTGATACATCTGGCTGTTGAGCAGGACATTATCGCCACTGGTACCAGCCGCAACAGCCTGCACGAATACGCCGGAGGCCACGCCCAAGGTATTGCCGGCCAAGGCTTCGACCACTTCAGTGCCGTGCATATTGCCGTCGGCGCCGCTGGTGTTATACACAGTCTTGCTTATGCGTCCGGCGAATTGCGGATCGCTGACATCAAAATCGGTATCCATCACAGCCACTGTAACGCCAGCGCCAGTCACCCCCTGCGCGCGAGCGGCGGCAACATTGCTGGGATCGAGCACATTCAGCATGGCTGGCGGTGGCGTCACCACTGGCGGTACAGAACTGGAATTGCCGGGCGGTGCAGGAGTAGTGGTGACTGGCGGCACAGTCGTAGCGGGTGGCGGGATGGCAACAGGCGGTGTGCTGGGCACTGGAGTAGCGACGGGACCGGGATTGCTGCTGCCGCCCCCGCCTCCGCCACAACCCGAAATCATTACCAATACAGCAACAGAGATAGTCGACAGCGAATTCCGGCGAGACAATTCTATTCCCATAACGCCTCCCACATATGTGCATTAACTTCAACCCGATCAGTGATCGGCATATCGGCCTGCTGCATTCACATACTCAGTCGTGCATCCATAGCAATAAGCTTGTTTGTTTCCTTGCGGCAATTTAGTATGCGCGCCTTTTCTTCGTATTTTCATTTCCCTTGGGAAATATTTCTCTATGGATATATTTATGCGGCGATATAGCCACACAAAGAAGCGGTGCGGGAGAGGATGTGACGCGGGATTGGATTGCGCCAAGGCGAAACCTGGCACATTTGCGATCGATTAACTTTTAATGAGAATCGTGGCGGCTTTTGTTATTATTACTCTCCGGTAACCTTACCGAACTCCATGGGCATCAGCGCCGTCACAAACGGGGGTAATGCTCATGCCGGCACAACTTCAGGGGGATAAACATGACATTCACAGAATCAATCAAGATCTGCTTTTCCAAGTATGTCGATTTCAATGGCAGAGCATCGCGCTCCGAATACTGGTGGTTCATGCTTTTTCTCGTGCTGGGAACGGTTGCCGCAGGTGTAGTCAGCAATAAGCTGAGCGGGCTTTTCACCCTCGCCACGCTGCTGCCCTCCATCGCTGTGGCAGCACGCCGTTTACACGATACGGATCGTAGCGGCTGGTGGCAGTTGCTGGGGTTTATCCCAGTCCTGGGCTGGATCATTGAAATCTACTTCCTGATCCAGGAACCGAAAGAGCCAAACAGATTCGGTTCGGCGCCGGCCAGCCAGGCACTGCCGGAAACCTGAAAATCCCGCAAACAGCGGTGCCCGTCTTGCATTCTGGCGGATGCCGCACACTAAAAACCTGGCGGGATGCCCGCCTTCCATCTGCAGGACAATATGAAATCCGCTCTGTTAATCATCGATGTCCAGCACGATCTTTTTGAAGGAAGCCGGCGGCCGTTTGAAGCCGATGCGGTGATCGAGCGCATCAACGCCCTGACCGCCAAGGCGCGCGCCGCGGGTGCGCCGGTGGTTTTTGTCCAGCATGAAGAAGCCGACAGTCCACTTGAGTACAACTCACCAGGCTGCGCAAGAAGACCAGCGACTCCTTCCTCCGTACCGAGTTGCGAGAGCTGCTGACCGCATGGCAGGTTGACCATCTGGTGATCTGCGGCTATGCCTCGGAATTCTGTGTCGACACCACGGTCCGCAGCGCGGCAGCGCAGGGATACCCGGTCACCCTGGTGTCCGATGCCCATACCACCCACGACAAGCCGCATGCCAGCGGACAGCAGATACGCACACATGAAAATGCGACCTTGCCGAATGTCGACAGTTTCGGCGTGAAAATCACGGCAATAGTAAGCGTCGTCTCACCGCCGTCTGGACACTGACTTTATGATCCGCGACGATGGTGTCCGCTATCGATAGTGGACACTATGCCTTACATACCGCCCGAACCCAAACCAACGAAACCGAAACGTCGGAGCTTTACGGCCACGCAGAAGAAGGCCATTACCGAAGAGGCTCTGGCACCCGGCGCTTCCGTCTCCCGTGTTGCCCGCGCCCATGATCTTAATACTAACCAGGTATTCAAATGGATGCGGGAGTATCAGGGCAAACGACATTCAGAGTCTATCGCCTCGACGCTCATTCCGGTCATGCTCAGCCACACCGATGTAGCAGTGATGCCCGCCGTAGCAGAATCACCGATCACGGCAACCGGGACCATCGAGCTGCACCTCCCGAAAGGTCGAGTTTGCCTGACTGGTGCTGTCGATCCCGGCGCACTGCGCATGGTCCTGGAACATCTCAGCGCATGATCGGCCTGCCAGCAGGAACACGCATCTGGATTGTCGCCGGCGTAACCGACATGCGCTGCGGCTTCAATGGACTCGCTGCCAAGGTGCAGACTGCGCTGGAAGAAGATCCGTTCAGCGGCCATGTTTTTGTGTTCCGTGGCCGGCGCGGCGATATCGTCAAGCTGCTGTGGTGGACCGGCGATGGCCTTTGTTTGCTCGCCAAGCGCCTGGAACGCGGATACTTTGTCTGGCCGCAGGCACGCAACGGCACCGTGCATCTGAGTCAGGCACAGCTATCAATGCTCATCGAAGGGATAGACTGGCGGCGTCCGGAACGTACTCAACGCCCCCAGTCAGGCTTGTAAACATCCCCGCCTTTACGTAAACTACCGACATGCCCTCGCACGCCGCCCTCCCTGACGATATCGACGCCTTAAAAGCCATGATCCGCGAGCGCGACGACATGGTCGAAGCCCTGCGTGAAGAACTATCTGGCCGCAAGGTCGAGATCGAACAACTCAAATTGTTCATCGCCAAACTCAAACGCATGCAGTTCGGTCGTAAATCCGAGAAGCTCGATCGCCAGATCGAACAACTGGAATTAAAACTGGAAGATTTGCAGGCCGATGAGGAAGAGGCCGCTGTAGAGATGGAGCGTCGCGGGCGTGCCATACGTACCCGTCCGGAGCGCAAGCCATTGCCATCGCATCTGCCCCGCGAAGAGAAGGTTTACAGGCCCGACGCTGTCGCCTGCCCCGATTGTGGCGGTGAGCTGCGTCAGTTAGGCGAAAATGTATCAGAGCAACTGGAATTCATTCCCGCCAGCTTCAAGGTGATCCGCCATATTCGTCCCAAACTGGCTTGCGCCTGCTGCGATAGCATCGTGCAAGCTCCGGCGCCGAGCCGGCCCATCGAACGCGGCATGGCCGGTCCCGGCCTGCTGGCCCATGTTCTGGTATCGAAGTTTGCCGATCATTTGCCGTTGTACCGGCAATCTGTGATCTATGCCCGTGAGGGTGTGGAATTGAGCCGGTCGCTATTGGCCGACTGGGTCGGTGCCTCCAGCAATCTGCTGCGTCCTCTGGTCGATGCGGTACGCCACCACGTCATGGCCGGTCATAAACTGCATGCCGACGATACGCCGGTACCGGTACTGGCCCCGGGCAATGGCAAGACCAAGACGGGCCGATTGTGGACCTATGTGCGCGATGACAGGCCTTCCGGCGCAACGATCCCGCCGGCTGTCTGGTTCGCCTATACGCCGGACCGCAAAGGCATCCATGCGCAGACACATTTGATTCCCTTTGCCGGCATCCTGCAGGCTGATGCTTATGCCGGCTTCAACGCCGTCTATGAGACCGGTCGCATCCACGAAGCAGCTTGTTGGGCGCATGCCCGGCGCAAATTCTTCGATCTGCACGATGCGCGGCCGTCGGCAGTAACGGCCGAGGCCCTGCGCCGTATCGGAGAGTTGTACGTGATTGAAGCGGACATTCGGGGCCAGCCGCCCGATGAGCGCTTGTCGGTGCGCCGCGCAAGATCGCGTCCATTGCTGGATGACTTAGAGGCCTGGTTGCGAGCCATCCTGGGAACGCTATCGCGCAAATCCGATACGACGGCGGCGATCATGTATGCCCTGAACTTGTGGCCAGCGCTGACGCGCTATTGTGACGACGGAATCGTCGAGATTGATAATTCGGCTGCCGAACGTGCGCTGCGCGCAATTGCGATTGGACGACGCAACTACCTGTTTGCTGGAGCCGACAGCGGTGGGGAGCGGGCCGCAGCGATCTATACGCTGATCGGCACTGCCAAGTTAAACGGCATTGATCCCGAAGCGTATCTGCGTCATGTGCTCACGCACATCGCTGACCATCCGGTCAATCGAGTTGACGAATTCCTGCCTTGGAATGTCGCATCGATGCTGGCCGTCCCAGCGCATCTCGCTGTTTAAACTTCGCGATTGACGCACGGTTCTTTGCGTCGTCACACTGCTTTATAATTTCGGCATGAGCCTACCGACAAACTACTATAGTTTGCGTCTCGAACTGACGCGTATTGAGCCTTTGATCTGGCGCCGCTTGCTGGTGCCGACCACGATCACCTTGCCTAAACTACATCGCGCCATCCAGGGCGCCATGGGCTGGACCAATTCTCACTTGCATCAATTTCATATCGATGCTGAACAGTATGGCGAACCTGATCCGTATGGCGACATGACGCTGATCGACGAGAAGGGAATCAAGCTATCGTCCGTGCTTGCCGGGAACATACGCGAATTCGTCTACGAATACGATTTCGGCGACGATTGGCTGCACCGGGTGGTGGTGGAGAATGTGCAAGACGCAAATCCTGCATGGAAGGGTTCGCTTTGCGTGGCTGGTCAACGCGCTTGCCCCCCGGAGGACGTCGGCGGAATCCCTGGCTACGGTGAATTCGTCAACGCCATCGCTGATCCCAAACATGAGCAGCATATCGACATGTTGCGCTGGGTCGGCGGCGCATTCGATCCGGAAGGATTCGATATCAACTCCGCAAACTTGCGCATCCGGCGACTGAAGGGGTAATTCTCCTTCTTGAATACGTCAAGACGGTCGCGGAGCGACGCTTACCGGCAATAGCGACGACCGAAGTAAGTTTTGCCGCCTGAACGAGAAATCCGCTGTCGAAATCGTCATATACGAGAAGATGGCCTTAGCAGGGAGAACCTGTTAAAATTCGGCCCTGCCCAGTATCGCCGGTGATTTTTGGCGATACTTTTTTGCGGTTTTCATGCAAACCCGCAAACTTGCCCGAGTGGTGAAATCGGTAGACACAAGAGACTTAAAATCTCTCGCTCGTAAGGGTGTGCCGGTTCAAGTCCGGCCTCGGGCACCAATTCACGAAAGGCTCTCAGCAATGAGGGCCTTTTTTCATTATTTCCGCAATTAGGGATTTTTTCCGCAAATCAGGCTAGTCCGGCCGGGGGAAATTGAACCCGTATCTGATGGATTTAAAGGGTATTTCAGGAGAGACGTTATAGAGAAGCTTCGCCCACGCTTCCCCTAAAATACCCCCCAACTATCCTTGAACATCTCTCTAAATGCGGCTTGTATATTCACCTTAGCCTACTCTGTATTAACGTCACACTGAATACCATCGCTATTGTGCAACGTGGTGTCGGTCGGTGAGCGAACTAATTGTGCAGAAAGTTCAGGAGATGGATTTTTCTGCCCTCCTGAAATGTTCGTTGGTGAAAGTTTATTATTATATTTTTTGCACTTATGGCTCTCAGCCGCCTTTAAAAGGATTTTGCTCTTTGGTCCATTTACCACGTTATTATTGTTGGCATCAGTTTGACTCGTATCCCCTGGTGTCGCTGCTAGTTTTTTACGCTCGGTTAAAGGCAAGCGACTAAATGAATACTTATCGACTACTCCTTTTCCTGGATCGGAAGTCGTGGCCGTCACGTCCGCAGCAAATGAGGATAAAGTGATCAGAGCAGAGAAAGTAAAAAGTGGTAGAAAATACAATGAAGGGGTTTTCATAAAGTCCTCCAGGTTTAGATCAAGAATCAATATTATGGAAAATAACAAGCTAATTGCGACTTTAATCTTTTATGGCTTCATAAAGTATTGCACATAATCTACTGGTCGCATCTGCCGCTGATTGTCAATGCACTTATTGCCAGGCGGTTGTTTTATCGTTTCGTATTATGCTCGAGGCCTTTTCTTTCAGCAGGAAGCCAATTGTCGAACAAAGCGGCTTAAAAAATAATTCACGCAGGATCCAGCCTTTCCAATTTCCTACGGGACGACAATGCATTTGGTAAGCAATATCTTCGATAAACCAAGTGGCAAGTATTTGAGCGATTTTTGCAAAAATCGGATAACTCCGCATCAGACGTACGTAAGGCAAGCCCCACAAACGATAGCCGCGCATTGTGCGTTTCGAAAAATTTTCTTTACTATAAAGTACATCTGCACGCCAAAGATCCATGTCGATCGCACCAGTCCTGCACAGCTCAGTGCATATAGGCTTATTGGAATCCGCCCACAAATAGCTGATTTGTGTCTCTAAGAGTTTCATATAATTTCCTATATCGTCTATTGATAGTTTTTTACAACGAGGACTGCGTTACTTCCGCCAAATGCAAATGAATTTGACATGGCATACTCAAGACCATCTACCTGTAATCCCTGTCCTGGCACGTAATTTAGATCGCACACGCTATCGGCTCTCGACCAATGTGTGGTGGGCGGTACAATCTGTTTTTTTAGCGCAAGAATAGTGGCAATCATTTCTACGGCTCCGGTTGCACCCAATAAATGTCCGTGCGCGGATTTAGTACTACTGACTGGGATGCGATAAGCATGCTGACCGAGCATTTCCTTGATCATATTTGTTTCAATCACGTCGCCAATCATAGTTGCCGTTCCATGAGCATTGATATAACCAATTTTTTCCGGTTGAATATTTGCATCTGTCAAAGCGCGGTGAAACGCCAGTTTTTGTCCTTGTAAATCCGGCTTGGACAAAGACTTGGCATCGTTGCTTACCCCATAACCGACGATCTCAGCGATTGGTTGAGCCCCACGTTGCAAGGCATGCTCCAATGACTCAAGTACGAGCACTGCAGCGCCTTCCGCCAACGAAAAGCCATCTCGATCAGCGCTGAATGGGCGACAGCCAGTGCCTGGAGCGTCATTTGGCTCTTGGCATAACACTTTCATGTCTGTCCATGACTTAATAATGGCAGGAAGTAACAAAGCTTCTGCACCACCAGCTAGGGCAACATTTAGATAGCCGTCACTGATGCGGCGAAAAGCTTCGCCAATGGCCACGCTTGATGAGGAGCAGGCGCTAGAATAAGTTTGCGACTCACCTTGTATGCCATAACGCAAGCCAATATGCGATGCAGGTGCGTGTGTCATAGCTGCCAGCACGATTAGCATTTTTTTCTGTGGCGCCATCTTATAAAAATCGAAATAGCCCTCTTGCAAGGATTGTGCGCCTCCCATGCCGGTGCCAAAGAAGACACCGGAAGACTCACCGAGTGGCGTCTGCAACGTGCTGCCTGCGTGGGCTACAGCTTGTTTTGCGGCGATGATGGCCATTTGGCTGACGCGATCGAGCTGGCGGCTTTCCGACACGGAAAAATGTATTGACATGTCCACGTCGACGACGCCAAATCCTCGAGTGGCGCTCAATTCGTCGACCATGCGTATCCCCGTCGCGCCTGCGATCAGATTTGCGTAAAAATCGTCGACATTGTTTCCCAATGGGGTGACTGCACCCATTCCAGTAACCACCACTCTACGTGTAGCGTGCCTGCTCATTTCGATAATTTGCTTTTTTGCAAATCAGCTTCCTGTACGTTCGCGCTTTCCTGTTCAGTATCTCGCGCCACCGTGGTTGATAAATTGGTTGCTTCCAATTTCACCTGCTTGGATTCTATTTTTTTGTGGTACCGGATGTATTGCATTAGAAACGCTTCCGCGAGTTCGCTGATATTCGCAGGGAATGCATTCTTATCGACATCTTCAAAGTCCAGATCAAAACCATAGTGTTTTTCCACCAGTAGCTGAATTTCGACCATTGCCAGCGAATCAAATTGTTCTATCAAGGTATCAAAATTCTTCCCCGACAACACCAACTCGGGATTGATGCCCATGTATTCACCGACCAACGAAGCAATTTGGGCTTTTATCTCATCAAGTGTTAAGTCTTGCTTCATTTTTCAGTCTCGGCTCTATAGTCGTTCTAAACTACGATTAAACAACGAGTTGCTGCTTAGTTGTATTGCAAGGTGAAGCTGGCAGTGGAATTTGCATTACCTGGTTTCACATAGGGTTTTGTCTGTATGTATCGTGCGGAAAAATCCATAGTAATAGTATATTTTTTTTGACCTTTGGGCTGCGTTTTATACGTAGGTGATTCAAACTTTCCCAGTTGCACCGGCTGACCTTCCCCATGAAGCAACTGTATACCCACACCGCTTGCTGTAGAGTCATTGGATAGAGCTAAGGTCCCAGCAATCTTTGAACTGTCTTCTATTCCGTCAAATTGAATCTTTAAATTTGGAGGTTCAGCAGGGCAAGTTACCTTGAGATTAAAGGGCTTTTCTCCTTGGGAGTCTCCTATGCCAGTGAACTTGTTTGTCGCTAAGCTATTCAATGTCACCGCCTTGTTTTTCGAGTCAGCGTCTACGGTACAGCCGACGTTCTGAATAAAGCCACCGTTCTTAACATTTATCTGGAGTGCCTGGTAACCTGGTACGCGATCGCTGCCATACTCTCCCACCGAGAGTTCGCCGTAGCCAATGTTGTCGGCAGTCTTGATCAATTCAAATTTAAACTGTCCTGGTGGAAAGTACAATACGCCGCCCTTGGTTGTGCTTCCAGGGATTCCGAAAGTATTGCGCCATTCGGCAGGAGCGTTAGTTGTCCCGTCGGAGTAGGTTAGTCGATAACCGATTCCACGAATGTTGGTGGAGTAGACGTTAGGATAGCCCGCTACATTCGTCGAGCCAATCAGAGTAGGCTTAAAGGTCTCCATATCACCAACTTGACAACCCAAATAGTTCGTCTTGTTAATTAATGCTTGGTCAGGAGCATTTTGCGTAAATGTGGCGAGAACACTACCTACGGAAGCACTGGCAGCGCCTAATATAGTACCGATATTGATATCGAACTTGACGGAAGTCGAGCCATAGGGATTGCCTTTTAACCTGCACGCCGCCTGAGATTGCCCAGACATCAAAAGTAATCCCGCCATTCCTAAAAAAATATTCCATATGTTCATATGCACTCCCTGAATTTTTCTAGGCGAATATTCACTATGAGAACCTTCAATAATTATTGGTTGAGAGTCGCATTGACTTTCGGCACAGTTGTTGCCGAACCATGGGGAGCTGGTGGCGTAACGGGATAGCATTGACTTTCAATGAAACTGACAGCGTCTTTTCCCTTTACGCGTTCTGGCAATGTATATGCCATCTGACACCGTTGATCAATACCATCACCCCACTTCACAGTCAGCACCCCAGTGTTGGATACTTTCCGCACAAACGCTTTGCTACCCTGACCAACTACACCGACAGGTTGCTGCATCTCATTCAATACTTCTGCTGCGAAGGGCAATGGCTTACCGTCGCTTCGTAGCGCTTTGATGGTGACAGCACGGCTATTGTCGGTTTCAAATTTGTACATGATGACTGAACCCATGCGCGGTGCGATTGTCTTGCTAGTTTCCTTGAATTGAATATCATCGGACGAACCTTTAGGATCAATGTCGATCGTATTGTTTTGGTAAGGACGTAAATATGGTGCGACGGCATAACCGTGGCTATCGATCGTAATTCCGGTAGAGCTGCTGATGCTCGCGCCTTCGGCATCTGGCGCCTCGATGAGGCCGATAGCATCTCCAAGGGATTGCGCTAGCGATATACCACCCGGATGGGCTACGATACCGCCATTGGCGTTGAACGATACTTGGCCGCTATTACCAGATTGGCTAAAGCCCGCACTTAGATTTCCGCTGCGTGCTAGGTACCCGACATTCGCATTGAAATAATTGCTACTACCACTATCACCGCTGGTATGACTACTAGATACGCCATAACTGAGATTACGCTGCTCGCCGACGCTGCCATTCACGCCTACCTGCAGGTTGTTTCCGCCGTTAGAGCCGGTATTGTGAGTCATGAAGCTATTCATAGTTGGCGCATTAGAGTCGTAACCCAGTGGCATTGACAGCGACAGCATTATGCGATTTTCGCTGCGACCACTGTTGTAACCAGCGCCGTAAAATAAGTTTGCTTGTTGCTGCATTTGCATTTGCTCAGGCGTTAGCTGTACTGATTGCGAAACAATGCGCTGCGCCGAAAGACTCCAAGTTATTTTGCCAAAATTTGATCCGTAACCGGCTGAAAAAGATGTTTGGCGACCCAAATTTCTCCCCCAGTATTGAGTTGAGCTGCCGGAGATGAACATGGATCCTTTACCGATTTCTTGGCTAATGTTCCAATCGAAACGGCTTCGTTGGCGGTTAACTGCGCCGGTGTCCGCTCCACGCGAAGCCAGATTGCGTACACTGACCGCATCGTTCAGTCCTAGATATCCGCTACTGGAAAAGCGAGAGGCTCCGAGTGCAAAATTAGTGCCGATTTCAGAAATATTTTTATTGTAAGTAATCTGCAAACTTTGTCCCTGCAAAGTGCCGTAGCCTTGTATCTTCGTGCTTGATACTGCCGCGTCAATAGCTAGCGCACCAATAGGCATACTCACTGCGGTGCCGACTTTGGCCTGCCAATAGCCGGTCGAAGCAGTCAAACCGCCATATCCGGTAAGGAAATTATTGATGCCGCGTTGCAAACTGCCTTGCATCACCCAAGGCGTGGTGCCTCCAATGCCGCCGTATTGTCTGAGCTGGCCTAGCGCGACACTATATTTGATTGCTCCTTGACGAAGCAATTGCGGTATCGCGGAATATGGCACGGTGAACCGGCTTTGGCGACCGTCTGTTTCAATTACGGTCACGAGTAAATCGCCGCCGTAACCTGTCGGATAAAGATCATCGATGACGAACGGACCTGGTGCAACGGTGGTTTCATAGATTGTATAACCGCCTTGGCTTATGACGACGCGTGCATTGCTTGTAGCTGTGCCTCGTACCACCGGTGCATAGCCTTGCTGCGATTGCGAAGTTTGACGATCATCAGTCGTGAGTGTGATGCCGCGCAGTCGTATGCTATCCATGATGCGTCCGTCGGTAAAATTATCGCCTAATACCAGTTGCGATTTGAGTGCGCTGAAATCACGCTGCAAGTAGGTTGCCGTATTCTGATAGGCTGTGCGGCCGGTGACTGAGTTCCATGCCTGCGCACCTTGATGGCGCAAACGCCAGTCGCCTAAATTAACACCACCGTTCAATCCTAAAAAAGATTGTGAACCGCCGCCCCCGCTGGTGGAGACGGAAGAGGTAAAGTTATAGCTAAGTAGAGCGGCTGTGACGCCGCTATCGAGAAGTGCAGGATCCACATAGCCGCGAGCTGACCGGTTCATGTATATCTGCGGAATGGTTATCGTCAAAGTTTGCTCCCCCGCGTCAAAAGATACAGTTGCATCGGCTATCCAACTATTTAGGTTGCCACATATTGGATTTGCGGGGATTTGATGAGCAATCACTTCGGTTACGCTGCGAGTGCCGTCGCCGCGCGCTACTTTGTCCAAATCGACGCCAAACTTGGTGAGCATGGCGCGATCAAAGCATGGCATTGCACTTCCCTGATTCGATACTGAACTAAATTCGACGTCACTTAGACCTTGCCAGTTCTGATTTACGACGATACCAAGGCGATAGGTACCTGGCAATACGGTATTGGCTTTATCGAAACGAGATAAATCGGCTAGATCGCCCATGCCGAACGCGAACGAACCGCTATCAAATTTCACTGTGGCCGGTACTGACGGGTCGATAGGTGTGGCAACGGCAGTGCCTATTTGAAGCAACATGCCAGAGATAAACACGTCGAACAGGCGCGGCCTGAATGCAAAAAAGCCATTGCTTTTAGTGATCATGCAGACAGGTTTGACAAACGAAGAATGTAGCGATCGACTCATTATTGTGCAGGCCGTTTTATGGTTTTAGCGATGCAGTTAATGGAACAAACGCACCATAATCATCAACAATCGAAAATTCGACCTGCGCTCCATTTCCTAGGGCGGAGGGAGTATTTTTCAGCGAATATTGTTGAACGCCGTTTGGCTCAACCATGGTGTAGTCGTCGCTCTTGAACTTCTTATCAGCCAAGGCCAAGGCAACGCTTTGGAAGGAGATGTAGTACGGTGTCGGATTGTTTACCTGCAAGGCATACCCAACGCCGACCTTCACCAGACTCCACTCTAGCTTGCTGGGCGCATTCTCCGGTTTGATTGCCAGATTTTCTGGACGGAAAAATAGTTTAGTGCGAATGCGAAATGCAAACCGCAACTGACTGTCGCTTTCGTTTCCTACTTTAGGTGGAACTTCCAGCACATTAAGCCAGAATAAGGTTTCCTTATCGGTCGCTAGCGGCTCTTTGGTATACACCAAGCGCATTACTTGACTTTTACTCGATTCAACTCGAAACACTGGGGGTGTCAAAATGAAAGGTACGTTACTTTTCTCCGCACTGATTTTGTCATCCCCGTTGTCGATCCACGCCTGAACCAGACGAGGAAATTTTTCGTCCTCATTCGTCAATTTGATGCTTACCTCGCGCTGCTGTGCAGGGTACACAATACGTGTACCAGACATTACGATACCGGCCTTTGCAGCTAGCGAGACCGTCCCCACAAGTGTGAGCGTCAGCACGGTAAAGCACAATTTTAAGCAGCGCATTTTTCTTTCCTTGTAAAATCAGATTCAAAGCAGCAATTGTTTCACTCCTTGCAAATTCCGTCCGTGCCTAATGGCGCGGACGGATAATGGCAGAGCCGAAGGTGCCAATTGTTTTAGTGCTGCTCAATTCATATTCGATCAACTTTGCAGATTAGTTAAATGAGATCGAATACTGAACGTTTGTGTTGACAGTTCCTGGTGTAGCGACGCCGGTAGCGATGTACTGAGCCGTAAATGGCAATGTCGCAGTATTTTTGGCAATAACGACAGGTGTCGATGTTCTGTTGGTAAATAGATTGATTAGAGCATTACCCGCACTTGCGTCGGAAATTTGTACCTCTACATTGGCCGCTGTGCTATCGGACGTCAGTTTCAGATTGCCGCTGGCTGAGTTAATTAATGGACTAGTTGCTTCAAAGTGAACGGACGCTTTGGTTCCATCGGTACAGCCAGTATCCTCGGCACCACCAACAACGATATTGAATCCGGTAGATCCGGCGACAGCGCCTTTTGATGCCAGTGCCTTTGTCGAAAGTGGCGGCAACACAACTGTAAAATTGCCGCCAGTCGCACCAGCTTCACCACCATGGACGCCGCAAGTAACGGAAGTTAATTTCCCGCTAAATGTAATGGTGCCATCGGATGCCTGTGCAGCTCCTGCCGCACAAAATATGGCGAATAACGCAAATTGAAGTGTATTTTTTTTCATATTTAAACCCATTAAACTAAAGTGGCTTCCATTTGGAAGAAAGAGTGTGTAGAGATTCAATAACTTATTGAAGCAAATATAGGTCAGCTTTAGTTGCCTGTTTGACACTAATTAAGTGACAAAATTACCAGCCTCTTGTGGAAATTGACAATTTTTAAAACTTACATTTGTCGACTTAACATTGCTTAGCAGTCGTGTACTTTTAACATTGGGTTCGTTAAAAGTTATTAAGACTTAAATTGAAAAGGAATTTTTGGTTTGGCTGTTGATTTGCCGGCTGCACAATACCTACAAGGGTATAAAACTGGCGCTTCATCCAACTTGAGGGTAGCCATAAAACATTAGGAGCGTAGAGCCCTAGATAAATATGGTATCAAAAATCGATTTCTAATTTCTTTGAAACCATCCATTCAATAACTGATGAAATAGAAAATAGATGGGCTGCAAAGTTCGCATGGTGTACTGAACACCATGCGAATCGAGAGCATTGTAAATAAAAAAACATGTAAGCAAAAGTAACTTAATTTCACCTGAGTTGGTGACAATTATTTGCTTGTTGAGAAGTGAGGCCGGAGAGATGTAGAATTTTTGATATTTATTCTTATTGTAGGTGCGGGAAAGTTGCTACGTATCTTCTGTGGCAATGACACTATCGTTGCCGATGGGAAATCTACGGGTCCCATCAAGATCCTGAATCTACGACCTCTGTGAGTTCTGTCTTGCAGCTACTTCAGTTTAAATTATGGTGCGGATCTCGGATCGCTATTGCAAAATCTAGTGACAGCACATGTTGGGGTTACATATCAGGCAATATTTTCTCAATAAACGCTATGTATTTAATTATATCGATAGGTTCGGTAGTGGGTATCGTCGGTAGGATGCGCCAGCTAACGGATGTCGGCCAACTCGAAGGCATCTACAGTTGCATTAACGTCATGTAGAGGATAGCTTTTGTCTGCCGGGATAGTGCTTTCTTCTTCCTCAAAATCAATGCCGCCTATCCCGGCAATCCGTTAAGAGCCTTTTTAAAGCCTCCGGGGTGACTCTATATCGTAACGCCAGTTGTGCGATCTTTCGTTCGGCGCTAGTTCATTCGCCGCGCGTGCTGCTAAATCCACTGTTTATAATGCAGTGTCAACAGGCTGGCTCACGGCTAGACGGAAATTTGGCGGCAAGGAGTTGCGACGGAATGAAGCATTTGTATTTTGCCTCCAAACGGCAATCGTTTAATGGGATTATCTTCTAGCTTGCAATATACGGACTCGAAAAATCGCAGCACTTTTTTGCTAAATTAGAAACTCCTTCGAGCAGGGAATTGTTGTTTTCAAGGCGTCGAACTATCGAATATGCTGTTGGGGGAAGTTTGGGAAGTGAATCAAGGCATTCTACGATACGACTATCCAATAGATGAGTTATGAAATATTTGGGTAAAATTCCAACTCCCATTCCGGCCATTACCATTGCAATCAAAGAATGAAGATTTTCAGTCACTATTACATTTGATTGGGCCCCTGCTTGCTGCATTCGCCAATCCTTGATTTCGATGTCAGTTACTAGTTCTCCCTGTTCTTTTAACCAACTCCCAGCTACGGCTTCGAATCTTTCAACCATATAGCTGTGCAGTATAAGTTTGTGATTCCTTAGATCTCTGAGCTCCATATTGGAACTATCTGGAACGAGTCCACGTCGACATGCCCAGACCCCCTCTGAGTTTCCAATTGTGTGACTCGTTAGGCGCAAATCTAAGAATGGCACAGGGGAGACCACCATCTCAAATTTGTTTGTAAGAAGTCCGTCAAGTAATTCTCTGGGGTGAACTACTTGCACGTCTAAAGAGATGGAGGGGTACTCCTTGCGTATCTGAAACGTCCAGTTGGCGAGCCAAGTCATCGCTGTGAGATCGGTGACTCCTATCCTTAGACGGCCTATTAAGATCTCCTGGCTCGTCATTCTTTCCATGAGAGTCTCTTGCTTTCGCAGTAGCTCTTCGGCAAGTGCTCGCATTTCCTCGCCTTTTGGAGTCAAGAAAGCGGCACGCTTGGATCTATCAAAAAGCTCGACTCCTAGCATTTCTTCAACTTCTTGAATTCGCTTCGAAATAGCGGATCGAGTTGTATGTAGTTTCTCCGCAGCTGCATCAAATCCACCCAATTCAGCAGTCCAATACAGTGCTTGTATTTGCTTAAAAGTAATCAAAAAATTCGCCTTATTACAAAAAAATTGTGAGTTTCGTTCAAGTAATTCATTAGCTTCGCACGAAATCATTGGGATTTGTTTGTATCGCAGTGTAACTTTTTGTCACCTATTGTTGCGAAGTTAAGTCGCTTTTTTGGGTTCCGAGGGTTGTATAAAATCTATCAACATTTAACGTTTTCAAGATATTTGCGAATCAAAAAAAATGGATAGACATTTCAACTGTGTTCAGTTTAGTAATTTTTTGTTGCGTTTGGAATGCTTTCTGGAAATTATTTTTGAGGAAATTTCTTGTCCATGCAATTGAAGTTTGGTGCACCAATTGTTTTGGGTTTGTTTGTGGTGCGAGTTTGTTACGAATAGAAGAGCACAAATCTCAACTCTAACTCTCGTATGTATCCCCGCTGGGGTTTTGTTGGTGATCAAGAGGCGCAAAAGCTTTTTGACGCCATTTTTCTAGGCGCAAGTAATGAATAAAGTTTATCGCACGATTTTTAACAGGGCACTTAAATCCTGGGTAGCTGTTTCTGAAATTTCTGGTGCGCGGAGTAAGTGCAGTAGCTCCGTTGCGATAGCGGTTGTTGGTGTTTCATCTGTAGCTTTTACTCCAAATTATGCGTCCGCAAATGTGTCTCATGCATGTGAAACTCATCAGCAGAGTGGGCAAGGTATTAGCCGGTTTGTTGTCGGCGGCGCTGATTGTGTCTCCTATATCGAGGGAATTGGTTCGCAAGTAACGGAGTTAGATGCGAAGGTAACCAAGCAAGCTCCGACTCAAAGCGACAGTGGCTCGGTTAATGGTTTTGTATTTCGCAACATGACAGGCTCAATTGAAGGGCATACAGCGAGTGTTGGAACCGATGGCGATCTTGCAATTGGTGCCGCAGCGCGAGCAAAAGGAGAGGCTTTTTCTTCTAAAGGAAAAGATGGAGCATCTAATGTAAATAATGCGCCTGCGATCGCTATCGGGATGAATGCGTATGCCGATGGCCGTAGTGTGATTGCAATTGGATCTAGCTCAAATGCCAGCAGTGAGCATGCGATTGCAATTGGTAGAGTGAGCAATGCTAGCGAGGGCAAAGCCATTGCCATTGGCGATTATGCAAAAGCACAACATGCGAATAGCATTGCGTTGGGTAGTGGATCAAGAACTACGGTAGGTGCGCAGGACCATTATAAGCCTTACGGTTTCGAGTCCGTGCAAAGTACGAGAGGGGAACTGAACATTGGCAATCGTATAATTAGTGGGTTGGCAGCTGGATCTAAACTAGACGATGCTGTTAATGTGGCTCAACTCGACGCAGTCAAGCAGGAGTTATTGAAACAAATTACCTCTACGGATTTATCAACCCCTGGCTTAGAGAGCTCGTATCTTGATTCGCTATCGAAAGTGGGGGAAGCTCTAGATGTAATGCAAGGCTCTCTGAAGGAGAATGCAACTAAGGACGACCTGATTTCAGTGTCGACCGCGCTAAGCGAGGCGAAAACTGAGACAAAGTCACTGTCGACAATGTTTGGCAAAAATAAAGCCAAGGTGTTGTCACTATCGACCAGCTTGAGCAGCGCCAATGCAGGCGTGGCCATCCTGTCCACCGGTCTGAGCACGACGAAAGCTGGCGTGACGTCGCTCTCGGACGACGTGAAGGCGGCGAACGCTGACCTAAGGCAATTGAGAGTCCTTTTGAATGGAAATACTGACGCCACAATTAGCACAGTGTCTCGGGTGGAGGCGTTAAATACCGGCTTAAGCACGACGAAAATCGACGTTGCTTCGCTGACGACTGGTCTGAGTACTGCTAGCAGTGATGTGGCCGCCTTGTCGACCGGTTTAAGCACAACGAACAGTAAATTAGCGGACCTGTCCGATGATGTAGAGACTGTGAACGATATTGCAGAGACCCTGACTGATGAAGTATGGGCCCAGTCCGATCGCCTAGACGCGACGAAGGCTGGTGTGGCGTCTTTGGCGACGGATCTCAGCGCAACGAAAACCGGCGTTGCGACGCTGTCAACTAGTCTCAGCGCCGCCGGCACAGGCATGGCCACCTTGTCGACCGGTTTAAGCACAACGAGCAGTAATGTAGCGACCCTATCCAGTGACCTAGGCAAGACGAAGACTGGCGTGGCGACTTTGTCGACTGGTCTGAGTACCGCCACCAGTAACGTGGTCGCCTTGTCGACCAGTATGAGTACGACGAACACCACTGTATCGGCGCTGTCCACGGGGCTAGGCTCAACGAAAACCGACGTTGCTACGCTGTCGAGTGGTCTGAGTACCGCCAACACAGGCGTAGCCAACTTGTCGACGGGGCTGAGTACAACGAACAGTAATGTAGCGACCCTGTCCAGTGACCTAGGCAAGACGAAGACTGGCGTGGCGACTTTGTCGACTGGTCTGAGTACCGCCACCAGTAACGTGGTCGCCTTGTCGACCAGTATGAGTACGACGAACACCACTGTATCGGCGCTGTCCACGGGGCTAGGCTCAACGAAAACCGACGTTGCTGCGCTGTCGACTGGTCTGAGTACAGCCACCAGTAACGTGGTCGCCTTGTCGACTAGTATGAGCACGACGAACACCACTGTATCGGCGTTGTCCATGGATCTAGGCTCAACGAAAACCGACGTTGCTACGCTGTCGAGTGGTCTGAGTACCGCCAACACAGGCGTAGCCAACTTGTCGACGGGGCTGAGTACAACGAACAGTAATGTAGCGACCCTGTCCAGTGACCTAGGCAAGACGAAGACTGGCGTGGCGACCTTGTCGACGGGTCTGAGCGCAACGAAAACCGACGTTGCTGCATTGTCGGCTAAGATGCATGTACATAAGAGTGATATAGATAAAGAAATGGAGAAACATGCGGGGCAAATAAATATAAATGGGGACCAAATAAATAAAAATGGGGCCGTAATAAGCGAGGTTAGGGCTGCCGTCGATTCGTTGCAGGTCGATATGGAGTCGAGCCAAAGTGCTATTAAAACCTTGTCCACTGATATAAGCACGACGAAAACTGATGTGGCGATTTTGTCTACTGATCTAAGCGCAACAAACGGCATTGTAGCGATCCTATCTGCAGACCTGAACACTACAAGAACCGACGTGACTTCACTAGCAACGGTCTTGGAACCTTTGGTGGATGCATCTAATGCGGCGGCGCAAAACGGTGCAATGGTCGGCGCTACTATTTTAGGCGCGGCCAACAGCGACGGCACGGTGCAAACCCGCGGCACCAGCGGCAGTGCCATCAAGAACGTCAACGCGGCAACCTGCACCACGGCCACCGGCGTCGATGCCACTGCCAACGGCTTGTGCGCGCAAGCGACCAAGGATGGTGCCACCGCGCTGGGTTCAAATGCACAGGCGATTGACACCAACACCACCGCGGTCGGGTTCCGCGCCCTATCCTTGCAAGCTGGTTCGGTCGCCATCGGCAACGATGCCCAGGCCACCGGCGATCCAACCGTGGCCATCGGCCAGAGTTCGCGCGCCAGCGGTAACCAGGCGGTAGCAGTTGGCACGACCGCGCAGGCGACGGCGAACAACTCGACGGCGATCGGCAGCAACGCCCAGGCCACGGCGGATAACTCGGTAGCGGTTGGCGCCAACTCGGTGGCCAACCAGGCCAATACTCTGTCGGTCGGTTCCGCTGATAGCGAGCGGAGGATCACAAACGTGGCCTCGGGCATCAATCCAACTGACGCCATCAACGTGGCGCAGTTAAATAACTCAGTCGCCAGTTTAAATAATTCGATTCAGCAAGTTAGCAAGAAGGCTAACCAGGGTATTGCTGCGGCTACCGCAATAACGATGATCCCACAAATGCAGGACAACAAGAATTTTTCGGTTGGACTGGGTGTGGCGAATTATTCTGGGCAAGCTGCTGTTGCCGTTGCTATGCAGGGAAGGGTCAAAGATGCTTTGACCCTTAAGGTTGCTATAGGGGTTAGTGGGGCACAAGCTACTTACGGTGCGGGAGCAAATTACTCTTGGTAATTTTTAGGATGTCAGCCCGCCCTAATTTCTTGTTATGGATATTGAGCATGATACTTACTAAAAAGCAGTGGAAAAAGATAGAGCCCTTAGTCGTCGGAAGAGTCACTTCTTCCGGCGCCCGAGGGCGCGATAATTTAGGTTTTATCGAGGGGGTACTGTGGCAAGTGAGTGAAATGCGAGGTTGGAGCCATTTGCCATCTAAATTCGGGAGTTGGAATGCTATCTATGTTCGTTTCAGGCGCTGGAATGAAAGTGGGTGCTGGCATCAGCTTGTTAAAGACCTTGGTGATGATTCTGAGTTGGTCGCAATCTTCTCAAAAGTTGCAGCTTATGCTGATTTGGAAACTACTAAAAAAATTCGGAGAATAGAAAGAGCGGAATTTGAAAAGCACTTATATTTTGAGAAATCTTTTGCTAAAAATGATGTTCATGACATCACTATTTTTACAGATAGTCAGTGGCGGGAAATAGAGACACTCTTTGCCGGGAAAAAATATTATCCAGTGATACTTGGACGACGGGACCTTCGTTTTATCGAAGGGGTCCTATGGCTTATTTCTGAGGAGAAGCAGTGGAGAGAGATGCCGTCAAAATTTGGAGATTGGAGGGCTGTGTATGTACGCTTCAAACGCTGGGATAAGTGCGGTTATTGGATAAGGTTAGCTGACGACCTAAGGGAGAATGATGTTCTTTTTGCAGCGTTTTCAATGATTGTTGGACATATCCATCAGACAAAAGTGAATGAACTAAAAAAAATAATTAGAAAGAATGCGCGAGAGAAGCACAGACTTATTGAAGAGACCGCTGCTACTGTGGCGGCTGATGTGTTGGTCCCGACAAGTGATCTTCTACAGCCTGTAACCGTCAAAGCGTCAGGGGCGGTAACTTGAATCTGCTCGATGCAAATCTCTACCCTTGCTACTGATCTCGTTATTTTAGACGTTAGGTTATCACTCATTTAGTCAGGTCGCAAGGGCTCTTGCGTCCCAATGCGCTTTGCGCAAATTGTATTCTTATCATAATTAATATGAAACGAGCATCCTTCCAAATAATATTTATCTCATTACTTATAGCAGGCTGCACCACATGGGTAAAGCAAGGCGTAAGTGATTATGATCGAGATGTCGACCTCGCTTCCTGTACCGCTATCGGCTATGACCGTTTTCGTTCTGAAATTATTACTTACAAAGTGCGCGATAGTTACTACGAACCAATCGTTACTACTTGCAAAACCGATAAGGATGATAAAGAAAAATGCACCACGAAGGGAGGGGTATGGCATCCGTCGGAATACAGTTCATACGATGCTCAGGGTGGGACACGGAGTGCTTTTGTCGAGGACTGTATGTACCACAAAGGATATGATAAAAAATCTTTTTTCGAATAGTTCAGTGCCATGCTGTCGCCGCGCCGCAAATGAATTCAATAATCAGCCACGCAAAAACCTCAACTGAAAAACTCCTGCCGAAATACCATCGTTAGCTAAAAACAGTGTTGCAACCACCGATTGAATTCGAGCTGATAACGGATACTTCCAGTGCGACGAGTCGCACTTTAGTGAAACGCCATATGTTAAATTCAATTTCCTTAACCTAAAAAAACTAAACTGTGAGTATTTTTTTAATTTACCTGATTGGTGACTCTCTTTAGGAGCTCATGGTTTTCTCTTAATCCTAACGCGATTTCTCGCCAGGCTCGACAGGTCGTTGCGTTGAAAACGTCGGCTTCAACGACCTGAGCAAGCGAAACGCTGGCGGGTTCTCGGTCAGAATCGGCGGCAGGTCTGGGATCCTCACCTGACCAGGCGGCGTCGTACAAGCGCACAAAGCCAGCATTAACAGCAAAGCGATCGTTATCCGCTTGTGTGATATAGATCGGCACCTGCTTTTCAATGGTTTCTCCTTTGACGTAAATGGTCTTTATACGGTCGACATACTTGATCTGCGTCTGAGTAACGACAGCCTGCTGTGCCTTGGCAATTTTGGTTGAGCGCTCGGCCTGTTGATTGACGTACGCAATGTGCTTTTCACCCTCGTCCTGTTTACCTTTGTAGTAGCAGATCGTGCCGAACACGGCAGCAGCCGAAGCGAAGAACAGCCAGCGCGCCCACCAAGGCAACACCTCTTTCAAAAGACTCATATGACCCCAAAAGCGCTTTTGCACGCCAACCAGCGCACACGTCGCGCGGCCAAACTCTCTACAGTGATGCCGGCACCATTAATCCGCGTCGACAGTCCATCAAAATCGCCTCTATCGGCATAGGCGTTACCGCCAATCGACAGCCAGAACCATCCCGCTGAGCGGGTTGCCAGCGCCCTGTCCGTGGAAAGCAATTGCGGCGCGGCGACGCAATCAATGCCCAGTGCAGCCGAGCACGCCGCGTAGTTATCGCGAAACGTGATTTGCTTCAGGCCACCGCCGCGATAGCGCCAGCCATCGCCGGAGACGACGTCACCGTTGCCGTAGCGATTGGCGTAAACGATATTGGCAATTCGGATCTGGCGTTCTAGCGGCACTATCCTTTCTCCTGGCTGACGACCAAGAACAGAAGCATGTGCGGTAATGCGCTTTCCGAATGTGGCAATCAGCCCCTGCACCGAATAATTAAACGACTCCGACAAACAAGACATCCCGGCACTTTCGTGGCCGATCTGCGCAATGAAAGCCGCACACCTAGCCGGTGTGCCGATGCCGAACTCGGCCATCGCTGCATTGATCGGTGCCGCCCAGTCCGTTGCGCGCACGGTAGGAATCAGCAAAGCCGTTGAGAGCTGGGAGGCGGACAAATTCATCGTTTCCACAGGCAGTTGCATTGATGCCACCGGCGCCAGAACCATATGGCCAGAATGGCTACAGCCACATTCGACACCACCTCAGATTGCTCGCTCCAGAAACCAAAGGCATCAGGCCGCATGATGTTTACAAAGGACGTGAGTGCCACCAGGGACAATGCAGAAGTCCCCAGCACCTGCGTTTCCAGATGTTTGTTCAGCACCGCCCACAAACAAAACGCTAACAGCACCAGGTTAGCCAGCATATTAATTAGTTGGATCATTTTTTGCTCCCAGATAACGGCGCTTCAACGTGCCGATAATGTCCGCTTCGTTAATTTCCTTAAATACTTCGCGCGCAGTGGCCAGCGCAAACAAACCAACCAGGAACTCGATACCGGAATGTGTCCGCGCGCCGGTAATGGCGAGCCAGTCAATCAACACCGGCGCAATGTAGATGGCACACGCCAAGCCGGCGGCGAAACTGGACAACTTCTGCCACCAGTTCAAACCATCCCCCAGAAACTTCAGGGCAACCGCTGATCCGACTGCACCAGGCAATAGCGGTAACAGGTATTTCGTGACCCCCAGCCATACTGCCGCTAGGGTGCTTGTTGGTTCTGCCATACCTCTTCCCATCAATGATTTGCGCCGACAGGAACCTCGCATGGCCCCTATCGACTAATTACCTTACCTAGTGACCCTATCGCCTTGATAACCCCATCCAGGCGCCCTACTAAAGCAAGCTGCACCTTTTGCTCCAGCTCCCGATTCTTCACCCAGGTATCAAACGCCTTAGATTCCAGGAAATCCCGTGCATCCGAGATCCCCATGCGCATCGCTTCTGGGTACGAGGTGCTTGAATATAAACTCAAGCTAACTGCCATATTGCGCAGGTTTTCCAGTAACTCTCTTCGCGAACTCACTGACGCAGGCTGAAACTGGAAATCGGGCCGGAGGCAACGACTCTGCCTCCGATCCCTCATGTGGTAATGCCACGAATCCCTCAAGGTCACGGAAACATGCACGCTATCCGGCGTCATATAACGGAAGTGTTCCGGGAGCTGCTTGCCCTGCATCGGCGTGATCGTCACGGAAAAGTCGCTCCCCGAATCCTGCAGTGCCTGAACATTGTTCTTCAACAGTGCGTAGATCGCCTTGTATTTCACCACCAGCATACCGGCACGGATCGGCACGGCTTTCTCGCCGTATTCCTTCAGCAACACGTCCAGAATCTGTTTTTTGACGGCAACGGCGTCGTGAATACGCGCCACCTCGGCTACGATTGTCATGCCAATAGCAAGAATGGCCGGCGTGATGAACACGATGCGATAGGAGTCGTCTGCGGCTTTGATGACGCGCACAATCTCTTGTACGATCGATTCGCGCGTGGCGCCATCTGGCGGCACAAAGGAGACGAACAACCGGTTGATATTGTCCAGGCTCGGCCCGCGCACCAACTCTTCAATCGTTTCATTCCAAATCGAGAGAAATTTCAGGCCGGCGATATTGCGGCGAACCAGGAAATCAAACTCGCCCAGGTACACCGCTGTCTGGTCATAAGCTGACGGGTATTTGCAAAGCTCTCGCAGCGTCGCGATATCGATAGGTGCGGCGCCCGGAATCAATAGCGAGTCCATCGTGATCTTGATGAGGCCGTCTTGCGGCGCTATCGCATAGTCCAGGGCAAAGGGGCTGCCGGCGTCCGGCCGCACGTCCCCTGTGGTCTCATACACGGTCAGAGTCAGCACCTCGCCGACATTCGGCTGATAACCAACATAGCCGGCATAGCCAAACACGACGAACAAGCGCCGGTATTCGTCGCATTCCACATGGAATACCTTGTCGCCATTGGCAACATTCGTAAATTCCACACTATATGTATACGGTGTGCCGGCCGCATCGGCAACTGAGATACCGCTGATAAAGCGCCCGTCAGCTGGCTGCGGCACCTCAATCTTATAGAACGGCTGCGAGACGGTCACAGTGTGCTCAATGGCACGAACCTGCTTTTGCACCAACTCAGCATGCCCCACGCCGCCAGCAGCCACCATTACCGGCGAATCAGCAACGTACATGCGTCCACTCGAATCCAACAGGCCACGACCGGCGCAAATGGCAAACGCAGTATTGGTAGGATTCTCAACTTTCACCTTCACGCGCGCCGGCGTCGCCATCGGCATCAAGCCCTTCAGCGACGCATCTGCCAGCACCGTCGAATCCCGCACCTTGTCAAACGGCTCCATCGCGCCGAGCTCAATCTGCTGCGACATCATCGCCATCATCTGGGCAATTGCGGACTGCGCCTGCAGCAGCCGCGGATCGCCCACCTGGTACAGCGCTGCCAGTTCGGGGAACTGCGAGACAGAATTGACGATCACCCGATCAAAGTCTTCTTTGGAATAGGCCATGTCAGCTCACGCGCTCCTGCCAGCCGGCGACGTCGACAATCAGCTCACGGCGATCCGGTAACGCATCAGCGTAGAACACGTTCACGGCGCCAGCCGGCATCGCCTCCAGCGCCGGCACGTCCTCGTGCATCTTGCCGATGAACGCATCGCCGATGCCGGCGGCCATGGGATTTTGCAGCAGCGACTGGGGATCAGCGCCATAGTCGGAACCAAGATAGCCGTTAGGCGGCGTACTCAGCCAGTGGCTGACCATGGCTTGAATGTCTTGGGCGGTGATAGTCGGTTTCATGGCGATGATGATAGGGCCACCGCCAGCGAGGAAATGCTAGATTTTTCCTATTACTGCTGTACGAAGAAAAACTAGCAAGGGTCTACAAATGGTGCCGCAAAGAGTTGTGATTTTTTACGTTGACACGTAGCAGAAATCCGGAACATTTCCTAGTTATTTACTCCAAAACTGAAATAACAACTACCAGATTACATCGCAGAATTATTTTATCGAAAACAATTCTTTATCGTTGCTTCCCGCTCCGAATAGCCATTTCACATCAAAATGTCATCATTGATTTGATGATGACGAATCCGAGGCGATTTGGCTACCTGGTTCATTTTTTACCAACTGTATCGCGCTCCCACGCTCAGCCCATGGTCCTGGCTGTGCGCCGCAATGTCGCCGGTGTAGTCGGCCAGGAAAGCCCAGGCGCCGACCTGGTGCGCCACCACTCCCACATTGAGCTGGAGGTGGTTGGGACCGACCTGCGGGCCACCCACCTTGAACGTCCCTGCCTGGGGGGCGTTGGCGAAATGATTGGTGAAATATCCCTCGCGGTTGCCGAATGCGCGCTGCACCAGGATCCGTGCATGCGGCGTCCAATTGACGGGCTGTGCGGAATCTTTCGAGGCCAGGGTGAAAGTCTTGGCTACCTGCAGTCCGGCACCCACACGGGTATCGAACACCTGGTCGGCGTGCGCCGACAGTGCGATGCCCGGATCGCTGGCCCGGTCGAGGAAATCGACGCTCGGCAAACGCACCACGTCGACCGCCGGCAGGATCGGCTGCCATGTCCATCCGCGCTGGTCTTGCAACGTCCAGCCATGCTCCACATGCAGCGACAGCGCGTTGCCGGTATAACGTGCCTGCGCTTGCGCGCTAAAGGGCAGCTGCGACATGCCAAGGTCGACCGAGCGTGTGGCGGTGCTGGTCAGGTGCGTCGCTCCGGCAAATGCATCTAGGTAATGGCGCTCGGTCGCGTAGCGCAGGTAAAGGCGGCCGTCGATGGCGTTGGTTTGCCCGCGATAGCCATTGCCGACGCCGTTCACCGACAGCGTGCCGTAACCGACGGAACCGCCCCAGCTCAGCTGCTCGCCGGCGCGCCGGTCCAGGCCCAGGACTAGTCCGGCGTTGTCTTGGCGCCAGGCCGAGATCTGGTCTTGTCCGCTCAGGTGGCCGTAATGGCCGAACACGCGGCCCCAGAGATTCGAATCGCTCGCCGGCTGCTCCGGCTTCGTCGTGGAATCGTCGCTGCCGACTAGGTAATTCAGCATGCCGGCGGTGTCGACCGTGTGGCCGGGCCCGGCTGAATTGAGCGGCATCGCTGCGGCGATGGCAGCTGTGCCTTGACGCTCGGCGGTGCGGTCGGTAGAACGCAGGTGCTGGGTCAGCGCCGTGCTGAAGTCATTGATCAGGTACAGCGATGCGGTTCGCTGGGCGGCATAACCGGCGCCTTCGATCTGCTGCCTGGCTTGCGCTGCTTGGGCGTTGCTGGAAAACTGCAATGCGCCTAGCAACAATGCCTGCGCGGACTCGCTTTGCCGGGAAGCATTACTGAGGACCGTACCTAAGCCGCAGCCGGCGCGGTTGCAGAATGCCGAATTATTGAGGAATGCATCGTTGGCGCTTAGTGAGATGCCGTCATCCCTTTGCAATACGCGAAAGCTGACCAGCGAATCATCAAAAGGATGGAAGGCGTCCTTGGTCGGATCGACATCGTAGCCGGCGACAGGCCGGCCCTGGGCGTCAGCCCGGACCAGGTGGGCGAAGCGGTTGATCACGATGCTCACATCGTCGGGGGCCTGGCCGTTCTTTTCCGCCTGTGCCAGCTGGTTGGAAAAGCCGGGAGAATATCCAACCAATGCATACGATTCGGCCGAACGGTAAAAGCCAGGCGTGACATGCAAGGCAAGCTGGGCGGTTTTGGAACTGATGCTCAATGCGCTGTTAAACGTATAGCTGCCGCCATCGTACAAGCCGAATCGCAAGAAGGCAGGGTGTCCTGCCTGGCCCGGCACTATATCGAAAGCCAGCGTCGATTGGTCTTTCAAGAGCGGATTTCCGGTCCAGTCGATCCCCTTCCCGGTCGGATGCAAGACCGCGGAGTCCATGAAGTTCATATTCGCCCACAGCTGGGACTCGCCAAGCTGGCCTTCTCCTTCGACGATGCTGCGGCCGACAAGTATATTGACGGGAATGTCAATCACGCCGCCGCGCAGGCGCAGGCTGCTGTCCTGCATCATCAGCGCATCCATCCCGGTATGCACACCCGCAGGCAGGGTCCATTGGGAATTGACCAAAGTCATGATACCGAAAGAGTCGCCGGTCGGTATGCCGGAAGTGTTGATCAGCGGCACGTTGCTGTATTTTACGAAGGCGCGGATCGCCTTGTTGAAGTCGGAATTTGGATTGGCGCGCTGGCTCTTGGCTTTATCAGGATCAATCTGGCTATTATAGTAGGCATTCAGGCCTTGCGTGAGCGCCTTGAGCCGATCGGCGGGACTCATTGCGTTATATACGCTCCGTTCTTGATCAACCAGGTCAATCAGGTACGGCACGTTTGACAGGACCGGCGCGGATCCCTTCGGCAGATAGCCCCCCAGGAGATTCCAGCTCATCAGCCAGTCGACCATTGTCGTATCCATCTTTTTGGCTGCGGGGTCATACTTGTTCGCATAGTTCGGATTGACATTACCGGTTAGCGTCTGGCCGGTCAGCGTTACCGCATCCGTGGTCATTTCAGGCGCACGCTGGGTGATGAATCCAGTATTGTAGACGTCGTCCTGAAAATATGGCCGATAATCCTTGGAACCTTTCTCTCCCCAATAAACAGACGGTATTTTTTGGTGGACCGGGTCCCACAGAAAGGCAAGCTTTGTGCTGCTGAATGCCTGGTCCAGCAACCCCGCATCAGTATTGGCAAGCTGGCCGTCAGCAATAGCTTTCATGAAATACTGATAGAACGCGGTGGTTTTATCCGATTTTACGTAACCTTTTGCATTACTCATTCCATGAATCTGGATATTTTGCTGACCCAGTATGTCTTTGTTCGGACCGCCGTCAAAAGCGCGCTGAACGCCGCCGACAAACATCATCGAACAGGCAGAAATGCAGTAGCCGGAAGCGACCGTCTTGAGACCCGCGCGCCGCGCCAGATCGCCGATATCGTAGCCGCCAACGGTTGAACCACCATTAGAATTCCGCATCACCAGTGTATCGATGACTTTCCCCTGAGCCCGCAAACGGTCCAGATAGTCCGCCAGTACGTAACCATCCGAAGACACGACGTCGCCGGACAGAAATACCTGATTTCCATGGACATGCATATCCATCGCGTATGACTGCGATATGATTCCCCACATGCTCAATGTTCCAAGCACCGCCAGCTTCAAATACTTGTATTCCATTACTTTATCCTCTCATGTAAGTTCTAACAAACAAGCCCACAAGTCATGAAAAAATGCTTAAAATTTCAGGATTAATATGTTTAATAAGAAAGCGGTTATGCTTCATCAGCTGCAGCGCACACCGCCGATGTGGCCAGTGTTCATTTTTAATGATGCAGACGACTGGCTACGAAATATGCAATCGCGGCGCACGGCTGAACTGGCGCAAGAGATATTCGATCGCCGCGCGATTAAATCTGGCGTATAGCAAGGCCTGCTGCTTACCCCATGCGTCCCAGCGTTCCCATAAACTGGCATGGAGTTGTCGCTTTTGACGTTCCCATGCAATTTCAAGGTCCAGTGCTTCTATTTCCCAATTGGCTAGGCGGTCTTTATCCTTCTCAGTGGGCGAATCTCCGAGCTTCTGATATCGTGTCTCGTAAAGTTCCTTGTACAAGCCATCCATCTCGCCTTGTTCGCTTTCGGTCCACCAGGTCTGCTTGTCAAGTTCACCTGCAAGATAAGCAGCTCCGCCGCACAGCCTTGCCATCAGGTTGCTGTCAATTTGAGCCAACGGAATGGTAATTTTTTGAAGAATATCTGCCAGATTTTTCTGATTTTCCTCATGAGGTCCGTTACCGGCATTGAAGTTGAGCACTTGCTGAGACAGCACTCGCCATTCGTTCTGATCCGCTGCGGAATCTGATGACTTTCTGTCATGCAGTGTTTTTATTTTTGCGAGCAGTGGCTGCAATTGTTCGGAATAATATCGGGCAATTCCCCAGTTCCGGTCATACAACAACCATCGGGCAAAAGCCGACGGCACGGCGCCCAGATCCACACCAACGGGTATCGCATCGATCAAGGCATGAGCTTGCTCACTTGCGCTAACCTCCCCTTCAGCCTGAAGTAGCCAGCAAAGCGTGTCTATCACCGCGGAAAGCGTGACCGGCATACCCAGTTTCGTAGTGAGCAGATTTTTCCTGCCCTCGATGCAACTTGAAGGTTGATTGTCCGAGCCAAGCTTTGCGTCGCTTAGACGGTTTAGGCAGCGTATTTTTTGTTCCTCTTCTCCTATGAAACTGATAGTGCGCGGCATGAGGGCTTGAGACTTGGGCATGACTGGGAAGAACGATTCCTCCAACCAATTTTGAGCCAACAATCGCAGCTGCGCTGCAGTCGTAGCATCTTTTACCGCCAATATTTCGCCATTCCTGACAAAGAGGAATGACGCCGCATTTCTGATTTCATAGTGGGCTAATAAGGTCTCGTTCTTGTCGCAGCATAGTTGGACCACTTTCAACTTGCCGGCATATTCCACTGCTAATCGTTGCACAGCCGGTGCACCGCTTGGCGTTATCCGGCATCCCGATCGCAACAGCTCAACCAGCACCAGCTTGTCGGATCCCAATACCTCTGCTTCAAATACAGCTATGCTGGAATTTAAGATGAATGTCGTCATTGCCAATGCATTTCTGTTCAAGTGAAATTACAGCAAGCGGCACCTGCCAATCCTTCGCAGGACAGACAGGACGCCTCCAGATTCCAGTGCTCATATGAACTGGTAGTTGGCACGCGCAAAGAACGCGCGCCCGATTGCATCGGTGTAGCGCGGATCGTAGCCAACCTGAAACTTTGTTGCCTGATTAGAGAACGGCGGCGCCTTATCGAATATGTTCTTGATACAGCAGTCAATACTAAATTTTTGAAACCGGAATAACTGCCAGACATGTTGTACAAGGTATAGGCCGAAACCTTGCGATCCTCACCGCTTATGTCCGCATTCTGCTCGGTATAGTGCGACAAATAGGATTGTGTCAATGAAGCAGACCAGGAACCGTTATTCCACTGGACAGCGGTATGGCGCCAGCGGAATACAGGATTGGCATCGGCGTAACGGCCGGCATTGTGGACGAACTCGCCGTTCTTTTCATTCTGGTAGCCCTGCGCCAGAAAAAGCTCCACCAGCAACAAATATAATTTGCATCAAATGTGCTAGCTTTTTTTCACTCTTAATCATCAGCAATTTCCTTGTTTATAAAAATTTTGAGTTGGCAAAAAAAGCCACAGCAAGGTGCTTAGTGCATACCTCTTGTTTTTATATTTCCGCCGCTTCTTCTCTTTTTTACCAATGCAATGACTATCTAAAATTAAGATATCCCCATGCACTCGCTCATTAAATTTTTTCCTGCGATCAAGCATCTCTTGCATTTTCAATGTCGCCAGAAATTGGCGATAGCGCGCGAATACGATGCGATCGGAATGAGTCGCCATGACTATTAGTTTTTTTAAAAAATTAATTGGCGGGTCAATTCTAGAAGTCCAAAATTTCAAAGTGAAGTAATTTAATTTCGCGAATATCTGTGAAATTAAATCGCATATATAAATATCAAATTTATATATGATAGAAGTCTAGCTCTGAAGAATTTCGGTGAGCATTTGAATGTCGCACTACGAGGCCCTCGCATTGGCCAAGACTGACTAAAAATCGCATCGCAACGCGCTTGTCGCGAGAGCGCTTAGCATTTAGCACTCCTACTTATTCTGATAAGTAGGATCAAGGGAGTAAGACTGGAAACCCTGGAGGCGATCTGCCGCTATCTCGATTGCCAGCCGGGCGACCTGCTGAGTTACGAGCCGGACGACGAACCAGTGGACAGCGCCGGCACATGATTATCCGGGCTGCGGGCTTTTCGTGGTTCAATCATTGAGTATAGAGAGAATGTCTAACCTAAGCCCCTAGCCTTCCAGCCGACCGTCGCCCGCTATGTATTGGGGCCTTGTTGCGTCCCTTCTGCTGCATGCGGCCCTGCTGCAGCTGTTTGCGCGACATACTCCAGCGCCGCCGGTGGAGATGGATGCTGCATCTGCAGGTATGACGCTGCTCCTGCTGCCGGTGCCCCAGCCGCGCCTGCCTCCAGTGCAAGTGCAGCGCCTGGAATCGGCAGCAGCACAGGGAAGTCCGCGCGGTATTCGTCAGTTAGCATCTGAAGGCAGCAAGAGAAGCATAGCAGCACCAGTGGCGCCGATCGCCAACCAAACAGTTCAGGCTGAAGGAGTAATAGCAGCGGTACCGGCTGCAACACGGCCGCGCCTGGATCTCGATGCTGCGGTCAAGATGGCCGGGAAGCTCGCCAGAGATCCGAACAGCCTAGGCGACGACAGAGCGGTCGCGCAATTGAAATATCACCCGCTGGAAGGAGACAATCCTGACAGCCGCCTGGCGCACGATATGCGGCGCAGCGCACGCCCCGATTGCCTGTACAGTCAAAGCTCGAGGGGGCTGCTGGCGCCACTCTTCCTGATTGCCGAAGCGACCAAGTCAAAAAAAGATGGGGGCTGCAAATGGTAAGCGGCTTCAAATCCAACTCGATCTGGCGCGCGCCATCGTCGACAGTTCTTCAGTGCGAGCTATGTTCGCGGAAAAAAAATGAATCCAGCCCCGGTGACCGGCGTATGCTCGGCAGCAAACATCACCTCATCACCGAACAAAAAGGTATTTCGCTCGCCGTCATCCTGACTGGCCCCAATACGCACGGCGTGATAAAGTTGCTGCCACTGATTGAAGCCATACCGGCCATTGCCGGAAAACGTGGACGGCCGTTGAAAAAACGAAAATGCTGCAGGCGATCGTGGCTACGAATCCGAACCCTTGCGCTGAGCCTTGCACCAACGAGCCATTATTCCTGAACTTGCCAAGCGTCGTACAGCTCACGGCAGCGGTCTGGGGAAAACGCGCTGGGTAGTTGAACGTTCAATTTTCTGGTTGCATTCGTTTCGCCGCCTCAAAATTCGTTATGAAAAACTCGCCGTTCCGCATGATGCATTCCTTTCCTTGACATGCTCGCTTATTTGTTGGAACTTCCTCAAACCATTAATTTAATTTCGTAACAGCGTCTAATTTCTTCAGGCGAATGCGCCAGACAACTTCACCCGCTGACGCCATGCGCGGCTTTGCCGCCCTCGCCGGATCAGCACCCTGTACCGAATCGCAAGCCGGCCGGCCCGGCGCGATGCCCGATCTCTGGCTCCATAGCTTCACCTCGTCTTTACCAAGCGAATCAAACAATGCAAAAAATTTCTACGCTGACCCGCAACACCCTGATGTTCCCGCTGGCCCTGGTGCTGTTCGAATTTTCGGTGTACATCGCCAACGACATGATCCAGCCCGGCATGCTGACGGTGACCCGCGAATTCGGCGCCAGCGCGGCCTGGATGGCGTCCGCCATGACCGCCTTCCTGGTGGGCGGCGCGATCTTCCAATGGCTGTTCGGACCGCTCTCGGATCGCATCGGCCGCCGCCCGGTCATGTTGGGCGGCACGCTGTTTTTCATCGTTGCATGCCTGGCGACGCTGTTCTCGCGCAGCATCGAAAGCTTCATCGCCTTGCGTGTGCTGCAAGGCATGGGCTTGTGCTTTATTTCTTCGGTCGGCTATGCCGTGGTGCAGGAGGCGTTCGAGGAAAAGGCAGCGATCCGTGTCACTGCCCTGATGGCGAATGTGGCGCTGATTGCGCCGCTGATCGGCCCGGTTGCAGGCGCCTTCATGATCGAGGTTCTGCCGTGGCGCATGGTGTTCGTGTTCATCGCCGCGATTGCCACCATCGCCTTGATCGGTCTGGCCCGGCACATGCCCGAGACCGTCAAGCCGCGCAAGGAAAAACTGCCGCTGATGCAGATCTGGCACGACTACCGTGAAGTGGTCGGCAACCGCCATTTCGTCAAGGCAGCGATGTGTATGCCTTTGCTGGCGATCCCGCTGATCGGCTGGATCGCGATGTCGCCGGAAATCCTGGTGGCTGACGGCCATCTGAGCGTGATCGAATACGGTTACTGGCAGATTCCAGTGTTTGCCTGCCTGATCGCCGGCAACCTGGTGCTGGCGCGCCAGGTCGACCGCTGGCGCCTGGGCAGCTCGATCAAGATCGCGCTGTATCCGATCGCGCTCGGCATCCTGATCATGCTGCTCGGCGCGGCTTTCCTCGACAAACCCTACTTCCTGGTGGCGGCGATCAGTGTGATCGCCTTCGGCGAAGGCTTGTCGGCGGCGGTGATGATCCGTTTCACCCTGACCGAAAGCCCGGTCTCGAAAGCCACCGTGGCCGCCACCATGGGCATGATCAACATGACCCTGTACGGCGTCGGCATCGAGCTGTACAAGGTGTTTTATCTGTATGCGGGGATGATGGGTTTTGCGCTGTTCTCGACCGCCGTCATCGGCCTGTACTGGTACCTGTCGCGCAGCGTGGTGGCGCGCGCCATGCAGGCGCGGGTGACCGGCCATGAAGAGAAGGAAGCGGGACCGCTGATTTGATGTGAAAAGATTGCCGGAAGCAGCTGCGCTTCCGGCGTCATTGTACAGAGATGGCTTTACTCGTTGCGCTTCTGGCTGATGATGCTCATGAACTCGCGCCGCGTCGATGGATCGTCGCGGAACGCGCCCAGCATGCGGCTAGTCACCAGGCTGGTGCCCGGCTTGTGGATGCCGCGCGTGGTCATGCAGCCGTGCGATGCTTCGATCACTACCGCCACACCCTTCGGCAGCAAGACCTGTTGCAGGGTATCGGCGATCTGCACCGTCATTTTTTCCTGGATCTGCAGGCTTTTCGCACAAATATCCACCAGGCGCGCCGGTGTGTCCAGCAAGCCTTCGCGGTCCAGATCGCCGTCCCTGCTTATATTGAGTCAGTATGCCAGAAACAACAAAGGCCGCTAAAGCGAGCTTTTAAACCTCCGATACCGCGCCAGTGCATTGATCGCCGCTCATCTTTGATGTGCCATCGGTGAATAATGGATTATTCCAATTTCATATTTATTCATTTAAAATAACCAAAACTTATCGTTTAACGATAAAAAAATTGTTAATTACATACTTAACGGATGGAGGGTATTTCTATGAATCAAGTCTTTGCAACTATGTCGAATCACAAGTTACGTTGGGTTGGATGTCTCACTGCAGCATTCGCTTGGATTGCCTTAATCACTGAAGTGGGCTTTTTTGTAGTGCAATGGGGCCTACATAAAAAAACAATGTTAGAGGCCATGCAGAGTGGCTACAGCTACATGATCCCTAGGCTGGTTGCGCCAGAATTTCAAATGTCTTCCTTGAGCGTTGGGCTGACAATCGCTCTAGACGCGATATACCCTTTGATATCTGTCACAGGATTGGCATTAGCAGGAATGTTTTTTATACGGTTGTCTAAGCGAGAAATTTGGTCAGATCGCAATATTCGATGCATCTATATCTTAGGCTCTTTGTATATCGCGGAAGCGTTACTTCCGCAGATATATGATTGTTTGCAGCTTCTAATATTTTCGATTGACGTCCCCACCGGCGAGAAGGTATTTAGCATCGGTTTTGGCGTTAGTAATACAGCGTTCTACAAAATTGCAACTGGCGTTTTTCTTATTGCATTTGGCTTTATTATGCGTGAAGCAAAGTTGATCAGTGATGACCAGAAACACTATATTTGAATGTATTTCATGAGCATAGTAACGAGAATAGATGTCCTGCTTGCGAGAAAGAAAATGCGCTCCAAAGAGTTAGCTGAAATAATTGGTATTTCCGAACAAAATTTCTCTGTGCTAAAAACGGGAAAAATCAAAGGGATACGATTTGAAACTCTTGACAAAATTTGTCGCGCATTGGATTGTCAACCCGGAGATCTATTTGAGTTCATTGCAGATTGAATGTACCTGTCGAGCCTAGCGGACAACTAAAGCGAGGCCGCGGAGAGACACTCTTGATGCCGGAAAAAGTGTCCTCCGCAGCAAGCCGTGCCGCATCCAAGCACAATTGGTGGGCGGTAACGATTTTATTGATGCCATGCGGCCGGTCATCCGGGTAATACTATGGGCAATTAACCTCATCACCCAAGCGCGCAATAGGATTCTGGGAGCGGCCAGCTATCTCAGATTTTTGTATAACCAGATGTTCTTAATGGATCAATGGGCTTCCACAATCGATTATTGATCGGGTCAGTTGACTCCCAGGCCATAGCGGGCGCCAAGGGCACTGCTAATGCGGCAGCCAGAATGCCAAGGGCACGGCGACGGGACATCGGTACCATCATCGTCACCGCATTCATGGAAGCGCCACTGCATCGCTAGGTGCGCCAGGCACTGCGACTCGAAACTTCAAACCTTCCAGCAGCTTGTCCCACAGGGCTAATGCTTCTTCGTCGTCGACGGAAGCGACAGATGCAGCACCAATGCGGTTGGCCTTGACCTTGCTGTACATAGTTACATCCAGCACGGCTGGCTTGGCCACATTGCCTGTTTCGCCAATAAACTTCCATTCAAAGTCATGGGTGCCATCGGCACGACGCACCAGCGACTCCTCTCCAGCCCAACCATGCACGGTGCGCTTTCCTTCGCGCAAGGTGGTGAACTTAGGATAGTTTGCGCCCAATTCCGTACGTTTATCATTGATTTGTTTGAGCAGGCTGTGGCCATTGCTGCCTTGAGTGCTGGCATTTTGGTTGCTCTCAACACTGAAGGTAATGTCGGGTAATTCGGGAAGATAGAGCCCAACTTGAGATAGTACTTGGCCCTTGTCACTCGCTAGGCGAGTGAAGCCGAATTCGTGACACAAGCCAGGTTCCGCGGGAACTTCATCGGGGGCACGAGGGCGAAGGTTTTGAGCAACCTCAATGGTTCTCGCAGTGATAGTCTCAGCTGTTGTATTCTGGCTCTTAGAAGTGGCACCACCGCCCACAAAGATATGAGGGCCAACTATATAGTAGGTATCAAAACTTTCTAGACCATATTTTGGAGAAAACTCGTCCGCGTAATACCGAATCCACATCACGTTAGGTGCTGGACCTGGACCGATGTAGTTAATTTTTGCGGTCTTGTCCTTCGCCAATATCTCTGCTCGCCTGGATTCCATAATCTGCTTGATATCGTTAGCTTTATTCGGCAGCGTCGGAAAATCCGACCCGAATATCAGCTTGGCGTCTTGCGGTGCCGACAATACATATCGCCCAAAACACAATAGTTTAGATTTGGAAAACAGTTTTTCGATTCGTTGATTCATCATCGATTCCTTGATCAGTTCTTCTTTTCCCACCACGCCGCATTGTAGGCATAGGCAATCTTGACCACGCCGTACAGCGTGGCAGCTTGCGCAGCCGGATTACCATAGCTTCCTTGATGATCGTAACCGGTTTGAGTAAATTTGTATTTGGCCTGCACCCTGTCAGCGCTACGTATCATTGGTACCGTTCCGTCGCCAGGCGCTGCCGCAGCTTGAAGTTCCAGAGTTAAAGTCGTCGCGTTGGCTCCCAATACGCGGATTGTGCCTTTTCCATTGTCGCCGTGTTCGCCTTCCAGCAAGGTCCAAGCCATCGGATCACCGGCAGCTTGAGCATTACCCTCAGTGACTCTCCAGGCAATATCGTTCCACGCCCTTTGTTCAGGATCTGCACCGAAATGTGCATAAGTCTCCTCGTGAAAAGTATCTTTGATAGCATGGGAAAACTTCATGGCATTGTCGATACGTATCATCGTGGCTTCTGGGCCAATTTTGTCTTCCTTCTTGCCGCCATTTTCTGGGGGCATCTTACCCAATCCCGCTGGATCAATCCATTCTGGATTGATCAGCCGCCACCACTGAGGTTGTGCTTGCTGTTGATTTGCGCCGAAAACTGACCCACTTAGCTGGATAATTTGCATCGAAAATTGACCCACGTATAGACCACAATCCTACTCAATATAGTGAGTGGGAGATTGGAGTGATCGACGTGGCATTATTAGGCATTATTCGACGCTGGCACCTTCGTGACCAGGTCTCCTTGAGGGAGATCGCCAGGCGCTTGGGGATCTCCAGAAACACCGTCAGACGCTATCTACGCTCAGAAATCGTAGAGCCGGCTTATCGGGATCGACGCACTCCCAGTGCTCTTGATCAGTACGCCTTCAAACTTTCATCCTGGCTTAAAACCGAAGCGACAAAGTCTCGAAAACAGCGGCGCAGCTTAAAACAGATCCATGCTGATTTATGTGAGCTAGGCTTTGAAGGATCCTACGACCGGGTTGCCGCCTTTGCGCGACAGTGGCGAGTGGATCAGTTGGATAGGGTCAATTCTGCAAGCAAAGGGACACACAAACAACAGAAAGGGAGGGGAAGACCCATTTAGTCTCTATGTAACCCAAAAATCGTAATTAAGAATGGGTCAGTATTCGATACAAAATACGGGTCAGTATTCAATGCAATTCAACAGGGACAACGCCCGGCGGACGTCCGTAAGTTGTCGAGAGCGGACATTAAAGATGGCGCCTTGCATGTGAAGCAGAATAAAGGGGACACCAAGCTGCGTATTACCCTAGAGGGCGACCTTGGTGTCATTATCAACCGAATCAGTAACCGCAAAGTGATGGGCTTGACGCTAATCACCAATGAGGCCGGCGAGCCAATGACTTACCCCATGATGCGGGGCGCTTTT
This sequence comes from Collimonas pratensis, assembly GCF_001584185.1. Classification (GTDB taxonomy): domain Bacteria; phylum Pseudomonadota; class Gammaproteobacteria; order Burkholderiales; family Burkholderiaceae_D; genus Collimonas; species Collimonas pratensis. Next base: position 3,083,649 of record NZ_CP013234.1, read on the forward strand.
GACCGAGCAAGGACTGCTGCAATATTGGCCAATCCGGATCGAACAAAAGAAATCAAGTCATTCCAATTTCGCGACTTACGTGCAAAAGCTGGTACCGACAAAGAGGAAACTGGTGGCATGTCAGAGGCACAGGCGCAGCTGGGGCATACCACGCCAACAATGACCGCGCACTATGTTCGGCATCGCTTAGGCAAGCTGGTGAAGCCCACAAAATAGGTCAAATTTTTTTCCGCAAAAATATTTTGGCCCAATGTGGATGCGGCTTTCGAGCCTTTCGTGTTTACTCGTTTGCGGAAAATTTTTAAGCATAAGTATTTGATTACAATGGAATAATCGGCAGACTTAAAATCTCTCGCTCGTAAGGGTGTGCCGGTTCAAGTCCGGCCTCGGGCACCAAGACACATTGTTGCAAAACAGCATAAAACGCCGCAAACCAAGTAAATAAAAGGTTCTGCGGCGTTTTTGCATTCAAGCCAAAAATCGTAAATCACCATCAAAAGCCATCAGCTACTGATACTAAGTCTCCAGAATTTACCTATCCGCTCCCCAATTTTATGGTGTTATTACTGCCGCTTTTTGGAGAGTTGAGTATATGGAGTCCCTTTGCTTGCAGAATTGCCCGCATGCAACTGATTCATTCGCCACTGTCGCGCAAAGCGGCAACCCGTTCCTACGATCCCTGACAGGGACCGGGCGATTTCCAGCCTGGCGACAAAACAGAAACCGGATTCCGGATTTTGGCACATACCGGCTTTAACGCAGTTCGTAAAAAACCGAAATCATCGCGCTACACGAGGCTCACGGGAAATGGGCTGCAACGCGTTACGCAAAATGACGCACTTTTAACACGCATCATTACACACTTTTTTATCGCAAATACAATACATCCACTATGGCTGTGAACATCTATTTGAGCGAATAGTGAGATGTCTGCGATGAAAAATATCCCATATCATGGCGTCAACCCGAATTGTTTAATCGAAAGCGCACCACTGAAAGCGGTGCCGGCGCTATTTGGATTGATGATCACGGTATAGTTGCCGGTCGAGGGTAAGCCAGTACTGCCTGAAGACACCTCCGGCACATTCCAGTTGACTGCTCCTGCAGCTCCCACTGGGCTACCGACCGCAACCCCGTTAGGCCCAATGACCGAGACGGTGACGGATGCATTTACCGGCGTCACTGTGATTCCGGACAGCGCCACCTTCAAGTACTGCCCCACCGTACCGCTGAAAGAATACGATCCGCTTTGCCCTGCTACCAGATTGATTGTCAATGGCGTCCCATCGACCGTCAGCGCTCCCGTAGCCGGCGACAGCAACTGCAGCGCTACCTGACCAACTCCACCAGCATACGGAACTATGAACACAGTATAGGTGCCAGTCTGCGACAAATTGTGCAGTGCTACGATTCCTGAAGGTTGATTTACATCGTCGAAATAAGGCCCCGCAACTTGCGAACCGTCTGGCGCGTATACATACAGGTACGACCAAGTTCCATGGAAAGTGGAGCCTGCCCATGTCAGATTGTAGTTGTCACCAGCATTCGCAGTAAACGTATAACGACCATTTTGCCCCGCGCGCGCTGTTGCAAAGGCTGTCGCGGCAGCATTAGCTGTCAACGTACCTGCAACCTCCGTCGACAACGATAATGTGCCTTGTATCGCGGTAGTTACATTACTCGGAATTAACACCACCGTATACACGCCAGTGGCATTCAACTGTGGAAGCACGCATCCGCTATCCGTGCTAAAGCTGTTGCAGTCCTTGAGCAAGCTCCCATTGGGCGCAATGACTGTCCAATTGACGTAACCACCTCCTGGTGTAAATTTGACACCGGAAATTCCCAGGCCAATGCGCTGACCGATCGTTCCGTTGAACGTATATTTACCAATTGCACCAGGCATCTGATTGATTGCCAATGGTGTGCCATCGACCGTCAATGGCGCTGTCACAGGCGATAACAGCTGCAGCGCGATCTGTCCGATCTGACCGGCGTAGGGAACAGCGAACACGGTATAAGTCCCGGCCTGCGGTAAATTATTTAGCTGAATCCCTCCCGACGGGTTGTAGTCTGAGCTGGTGTAAGTGCTGGCGATTTGCGATCCATCCGGCGCGTACACGTAGAGATAAGTCCAGGCCCCTTTATAGGTCTCGCCAGTCCAGGTCAGGCTGTAGCTGTCGCCAGTGGCGGCACTAAATGTGTAGCGGGCATTCTGTCCGGAACGCGCTGTCACAATTGTGCTAGCAGCCGCATTCGCACTTAGCGTACCGGTGACTTCGCTCGACAAACTCAATGTCCCTTGTATCGCAGTCGTCCCGGTATTCGGTATCAACATCACAGTATATGTTCCGGTGACAGGTAGTCGCGGCAATGCACAACCTCCGTCGGCGCTTAACCCGCCGCTGCAAGTGATTAATGTCGTGCCATTCGGCGCAATAATCGACCAGTTCAACGAACTGCTGGCCGGGGTGATGGTAGTACCCGAGATACCTAGACCCAATTGTTGTCCCGCCATGCCGTTGAATGTGTATCGCCCGGTGGCACCGGCTACCTGACTCATAGCCAGTGGAGTGCCATTAATCGTCAATGCTCCGCTTGCTGGCGACAGCAGCTGCAGCGTTACCTGACCAGTTCCACCTGAAGCAGGAACAATCAGCACGGTATAGGCACCGGCCTGCGGCAAACTATTGAGTTGTATTTCTCCAGACGAATTGCTATAAGCACTGAAATTGGAAGATGCAATTTGCGAACCATCCGGTGCATAGACATAGATATTGGACCAATAGCCGTTGAACGTCGCGCCGCTCCAGGCCAGACTGTAATTGTCACCCGCATTCGCATTGAAGGTGTATTTGCCATTTTGACCCACGCGCGCTGTGGTAAAGGTTGTTGCAGCAGCATTCGCCGTCAGCGTGTCGCTCACATTGCTCGACAACGTTAATGTGGCCTTCGTCGCAGCCGTCGCATTGGTTTGCGTAATCACCACAGTATAAATGCCGTTTGCATATAGCTGCGGCAACCCGCAACTGCTATCGCTGCTGAAATAGCCATACCCACATGTGCTCACTACCCCCCCGTTTGGCCCAATAACAGACCAATTTGCAGAGCTTCCGGATGGAGGGAAAGAGACGCCAGAAATACCCAAACCAAGCTGCTGACCGATTGTGCCGTTGAAAGTGTATTGACCATTTTCTCCGGCAGCCTGATTGATCGTCAATGGTGGGCCATCTACAGTCAGCGATCCGGTCGCCGGCGCCAGCAACTGCAACGCCACCTGTCCAGTTCCACCGGCGTAAGGAACAGCAAACAAGGTATAGGTACCGGTCTGCGACAAATTGCTGAGCGGTATTTCCCCAGCAGAATAGCTTGCGCTAAAAGACTGCGTCGTCATTTGCGAGCCATCAGGGGCATACAGATAAAACGTCGACCAGTTCCCGTTAAAAGTCGCTCCAGTCCAGACCAGACTATAGTTGTCGCCGGCATTAGCCGTAAATGTATAACGACCATTCTGACCGACCCGTGTCGTCTGCATTGTCGTAGCTGCCGCATTCGCCGTGAGTACCCCAGTCACCTCACTTGATAATGTCAACGCGGCCTGCACTGTTGTCGGTGTGCCATTCGGCGAAACCGCTATCGTATAGGTGCCGGTGGCAGGCAGCTTTGGCAGCACACAACCGTTGTCCGTGCTGATGGAACCACACGCGGCCATTGTAGAGCCATTAGGAGCGATCACCGACCATGTCACCGATCCCCCAGCTGGTGTTGTGCTCAGTCCGGAGAGAGCCAATCCTAACCGCTGACCAACGATACCGCTAAACGTATATTGTCCGCTTGCGCCTGCAGCTAGGCTGATGGCAAGCGGAGGCCCGTCTGCCGTCAAGCTTCCTGCGGCGGGCGACAGCAGCTGCAATGCGACACTCCCAGCATTACCTGCATTGGGTACCACAGCGACTGTATAGGTACCGGTCTGGGTCAAATTATTCAGCAGAATATCTCCCGTCTGATTGCTATCGCTGCTGAAATTAGCGCTCCCGATCTGTGTTCCGTCTGGCGCAAAGACCGTGAACGTAGACCAGTATCCCTTGTACGTAGCGTTAGCCCACACCAGATCGTAATTGGCGCCAGCCGTGGCACTAAACGTGTAACGACCATTTTGACCGTTGCGTGTTGTCGTCAGCGTGACCGGTGCAGCATTCTGCGCCAAGTTTCCGACGACATCAGACGATAAAGTGAGCGTGATGTTGATCGGCGCGCCACCATGTGCCTTAACCGCCACTTTGTAGGTGCCAGTCATAGGCAGTACAGGGATTCTGTCTCCGCCATTACCCTGCCGCCAGTAATCGCTCAACAGTATGCTGCCAGCAGGCGTATAAACTTCATAGGAATTTTGAATGTTCGAAGCGATGCCGCTGAAACCAAATCCCACGCTTTGACCAACGATACCGCTGAATGTATACACCCCGACTTGACTGTCTGCCAAAGTCACCGTCAGTGGATCGCCATCAACCACTAATACGCCATCCGATGTCCCTGGCGTAGTTGGAGTCGTACCTGTCAGTATCACACTTACCGATAGCTGCCCCGTATCGGCTTGATATGGATCGACAAAAATGGTGTAAGTACCAGTTTGTGACAGGTTAGTCAGTGTCAGCGCGCCATTTGCGGTATTGCCAAATGTCTCAGAGCCGATCGCGGTCCCATCCGGCGCATAGACAGTGGCGACATTGCCAGATGTCGCAAATGTTGAGCCAGACACGTTGACCGATAAATTCTGCCCTGCCGTGGCTTCGAAGGTATAACGTCCATTCTGACCTACCCGAGTAAATAAAGATGACTTTGCCGGCGCACTTACCACAAGCGTGCCCGTGATCTCTGTTGATAAGATAAGGTTGGCTTTGACAGCCGTGGTCGGCCCCGATGTGAGCACCATCGTATAAGTCCCGTCCGCTGGCAACGCCGGCAGGTTGCAGCTGGCATTTGCAGTGAATCCACCGCAAGTGAAAATAGCTCTATTTTCCGGGTCGAGCAGCGCGATCGTCAGCGACGCGCCCGCGGTGGGCGTAAATACTACGCCACTGATACCCAAGCCTAAGTGTTGCCCAGTTGTTCCAGCGAACGTATATCGTCCGGTACCACCAGCTACCTGATTGATCGCCAACGCAGTACTATCAATCGTGATTTCACCCGTCGCTGGCGCCAGCAACTGAATCGTCATCTGGCCCGTAACTCCGCCGTTAGGTACGATGAATACCGAATAGACACCGGTCTGCGATAAATTGGTAAGCTGAATTTCTCCTGCCGGACCATTCGCGGCACCAAAATTGGGGGCCGCAATTTGCGAACCGTCCGGGGCATAGACATATAGGATATTCGCCGATCCAGCGAATGTTGACCCCGTCCAGACCAGACTATAGTTATCTCCTGAGGTGGCGCTAAACGTGTAACGGGCATTCTGGCCAGGTCGCGCTGTCGTGAAGGTGCTGGCAGCGGTATTCGCAGTCAACGTTCCTCCCAATTCATTCGACAGCGTCAAATTACCTTGCAGCGCAATTGTGGCATTGGATGCCGTCATCACTACGGTATATACGCCGGTGACATTCAACTGTGGCAATACGCAGCTACTGTCGGTGGTAAAAGTGCCACAGTCTTTCAGCGTTGCGCCGCTCGGGCCGACAATCGACCAACTGATGTAGCCGCCCGCAGGCGTCAGCGTGGCGTTAGAGATGCCCAAACCAAGCCGCTGACCGATACTACCGCCAAAGGTATATTTGCCAATCGATCCCGCCACTTGATTGATAGTCAGTGCAGCACCATCCGCGTTTAGCACACCGGCCGCTGGCGACAGCAATTGAACGGCAACTTGCCCGGTGACGCCACCGTAAGGAGTGATCGTCACCGCATATGTTCCGGTTTCCGCTAAATTGGCGAGCTGCAGTTCACCCGACGCGCCGGATGCTGCGCCGAAATAATAAGTGGATGCTATCTGCGCTCCGTTTGGCGCATAGACAGACAGATTTGAAGAAGTTCCACCTAACGTGTTGCCGGTCCAGGCCAACGTATAGTTGTCGCCCGAAGTCGCATTAAATGTGTACCGCGCATTTTGCCCTGGGCGTGCGGCTGTAAATGTGGTGGCTGCGGCGTTCGCCGTCAGGAGTCCGGCAACTTCGCTGGACAACAGCAACGAACCCTGCACCGCAGTCGTCGCATTAGTCTGCACCAATACTGTGTACCTGCCTGCTGTCGGCAACGCCGGCAACACACAAGCGCTATCCGTGCTGAAATTACCGCAATCCTTTAATGTGGTCCCGTTGGGCGAAATTACTAGCCAACTTGTATAGCCGCCGCTTGGCGTGAAGGAAGTCCCCGAAACGCCCAAGCCAAGTCGCTGCCCAACAGTGCCGTTAAACGTGTAACGACCACTCATGCCGGCGGTCTGATTGATTGCCAATGGCACACCATCGATGATCAGACTCCCTGATTCTGGCGATAAAAGTTGAAGCGCGACTTGCCCGGCTCGTCCGGTATCGGGCGCCACTATGACAGTATAGGTTCCTGTCTGAGCAAGATTATTCAGAGGCAGTATGCCTGTTGGACTATAGCCACTAAAGAAATTGTAAGTAACTTGCGAGCCATCTGGCGCATAGACTGACAGGGTATTGTAATAGGTTCCAAAGGTCGCCCCGGTCCATGCCAGTGTATAGTTGTCGCCGGCTGCAGCATTAAAAGTGTAGCGTCCATTTTGACCAACCCGCGCTGTAAATAACGTTGGCGCAGCGTTCGCCGTCAACGTGCCACTTACCTCGCTCAACAACGTCATGTTGCCTTGCACCGCGCTGTTTGCGCTGGACGGTGCCAGCAATACCGTGTACACGCCGGTCGCAGGAAGTGCCGGCAATGCGCAACCGCTGTCGGCACTAAAACCTGTACATGTCGCCAATGTCGCACCGGTTGGCGTTGTCACCGACCAGGCATAATAGCCACCTGCCGGCGTGACGGTAACCGACGTCATGCCTAGTCCCAAATGCTGACCGGCTGTGCCATTGAATGTGTAACGGCCAGTTGCACCGGCGGCCTGATTGATCACAAGTGGTGCACCGTCGATCGTCAACGCTCCTGTTGCCGGCGACAGCAACTGAATCGCCATCTGTCCGACGGCGCCGGCAGAGGGGGCCATAAATACTGTATAGGAGCCCGTTTGCGATAGGTTATTGAGTTGTACTTCTCCTGTCGGCATGTAATTGGCACCGAAATACTGCGAAGAAACTTGCGAACCGTCTGGCGCGGCAACGATCAGCGTAGACCAATTGCCGCTAAAGGTAGAACCGGTCCAGGCCAGAGTGTAATTATCGCCAGCCGTCGCGTTGAATGTATAACGAGCATTTTGCCCGGCGCGCGCCGTTGTAAAAATCGTCGCGGCAGCATTCGCCGTCAGCGTTCCACTCACTTCACTGGACAACGTTAACGTGCCTTGTATCGCAGAAGTTCCAGTAGTTGGCACGACCACCACTGTATAGACGCCGGCGGCAGTCAATTGCGGCAATACGCAACCATTGCTAGCGCTGAAGCCGCCGCAGTTAACCAATGTCGTCCCGTTGGGTGCAATCACCGACCAATTTGCCGAGTCTCCGGCTGGCGTAAATGTAACACCGGAACCGCCCAATCCAAGGCGCTGACCAACTGTGCCGTTAAATGTATAACGACCTGTCGCCCCGGCGACCTGATTCATGGTCAGCGCTGCCCCATCCACCGTGAGCGTCCCTTGCGCCGGCGACAATAGTTGCAACCCCACCTGTCCTGTTCCACCACTATAAGGCACTACAGATACAGTGTAGACGCCAGTCTGCTGCAGATTAGTGAGTTGCATTTCCCCTGTGGCACTGCTGACCGCAGAAAAATTCGGGGCTGCTATTTGCGAGCCGTCTGGCGCATAGACATACAGGTAAGACCAATAGCCGTTGAAGGTCGCCCCTGTCCACGCCAGACTGTAATTATCGCCGGCCGTCGCTTTAAATGTGTAACTGGCGGTTTGGCCTATCCGCGTCGTCGCAAATATCGTCGCTGCGGCATTCGGTACAAGGGTACCGCTGGCCGCACTCGACAATAGCAAGCTCATGCTTGCCGTATGACTGCCGTCGATTCCGAGCAGAATCCTGTATGTAGCGGTTTGCGGCAGCGCTGCAAACTGGCATTTATCCACCCCAGAGAGCGAACAAGAGTTCACCACATTTCCGGTGGGACCATAAAGTCGGATTGATACTGTCCCCGAACCACTTGGCACAGGTGCGAACGACGACATCCCGAGACTGAGTTGCTGACCCGCCGTACCATCAAACAGCAGCATGGCGTATTTACCGGCGGTATTAATGGTCGGCGTCGCCGCAACACCGTCTGCGACAATGCGGCCTGTGGTCACGACATCGGCCACCGCGATTCCTGAAGGCACCACAAAGAAATCCGCACTGCTCGTGCCGGTGCCGGTAGCAGTTTGCAAGGAGATCTTGCCGCTCTGGGCAGAACTCGGCACTGTTGCTATCGCCTGGCCCGGTGCGGTCAGCGACGTGACAACTCCACCTACACCACCAAAGAATGCCTTGTTATTGCTTATCCCTGCCTGGAAATTCGTCCCGTTAATGGTCACCGCCGTACCGGCTGCGCCTATCGTTGGCGTAAAGCTGGTAATGGTCGGCGCCGACAAGGTCGAGCCGACCGTAAAGGGTTGTGTCGACGTTACACTGCCATTCGCATTACTGACCGTGATCAAGCCAGTTGTCGCCGATGCCGGCACCGTCAGCTTAAGCTGTGATGCGCTTGCCGACGTGACCGTCGCAGCGACGTTGTTGATAGTGACTGTGTTGGAGGCGGCAATTGTACTAAAGCCACTTCCGAAGATGGTGATGTTGGTGCCGGCACCGCCGGACGTGGGGGTAAAACTACTAATGGCCAGGGTATTGACGGTGTCAGCCTTGACGGCAGTGATATTGCCGGCAGCATCATAGGCGTATTGGGTGCTACTGCCATCGCCGGCGATCACCTGGACTAATCGGCCAAGCTCATCGTAGACATAATTCGCGCCAGCAGCATGGGCAATACCGGCACACATAAAAACAGAAGCCAGAACGGCAATGACATGGAATCGTAATACGTGCTGCAACATCAATGAAAATGCTGAAAATGCCATCTGCGCAACATGCTGCACGCGACGTGTCGCCGCGCGGTTCGAATTCGCCATCTGCCCTGCTCCCTGACCCAGTTTTATTTTTGCCAACAAAGAAATAACGTTGACGAGTTCTTTCACTCAAGCTATTTCAGTAGTGAAGCAAATGGCAAATGATGAAGCTACACTTAGTTACGCTCTGAAATATATCTCTACGCCAACATTATGATTGATTAACAATTGCTATCAAATGGTCTATATAAAAAAAACTTCATTGTTGAAATTTTGCAACCTGGAAAGATTTTTTGTAAGCAATGTTGACTGAAATCAACTGAACGGCTAACAATAAAAATTGTCTACACGTTACCGAAACCTAGCGTCACTCACTAGGAGTGAGAATTACCTCTATTTTCTGATTTAAGTAAAAATAGAATAGGGATAACTCGCAGCCAACGTTGATTACAGTGGTTCCGCGTCTCCGCTCCATTACCGAGATTGGCCGCATCCCCACTCCGTTGAATCGAAAATCATATCGCTGGCCATTCGCTCTCTTCGGCAAAATACTGCCCGTTGTAGCAAGCACATTAAACTCTCCCTACGCCCAGACCAATTGCGAGTCTTCAGTACATCGACGTAAAAGTTCAGTAGGCGACAGAACAAGCGTCCAGAATGTGTAGAACACTATATATCCACAGCAATTCGGTAACTTACGGCCCAGCAATTGATTAATTGCGATTAGGAAACGGCGTGGACGGCGGAGTAAAGTTGGCCGTATGTCGCACGATGCCCGTCGTGATCCGCACATTGCTCAAATACCCATGGAAAAATTCGTCATCTGGCGCGACTTGCGCTGGATTCGCCATACCCAGACGAACCGGTGCAGTTGTATCGGCTGCCGTATTCGGCCCGACAGCCTCATACACTTTGACGCCATTCATAAATTGCCGCACCACGCCTGTCGAAATATCCTTCGATATCTCTATGTGGCTCCAAGTTGCTACAGGAATCTTAGTATTGGTTATTTGCAGCGTGCCGTTATAAAAGCCAAACCGGTCGTCTGTATTATTGATAAAAACTTCGTATTCTGCGGTACTGCCCTCGGTTGAAATACGTTTGGACACGATGGTGCGCCAGCGCCCCGATGCGGTCGCCGACATATACACCCAGAAATCAATCGTGAATGATTTACCCGCAATCCTTAAATCGGCGGCATCCGGTGTATCCGCATAGTCGCCGTTGCCATCGAATTTGAATGCCGTGCCTGATGCGTCTCCTGGATTGCCCGCGGCATTCGACTCCTGCGCATTACCGTGCGCAGTCCAGGCATGCGCGCCTGTTTCATCAATGATGGACGGCGAACCATTCTGACCTGCAAAGCGTAGCAAGGATGCAACATTACTCCAGGCAGGATCACCCTGAACGGCTGGAGAAAGATTCGGAAGTGGTGTAGGCGGAGGGACAAAATTGGCCGTATGCCGCACAACGCCCGTCGTTATCCGCACATTGCTCAAATACCCATGGAAAAATTCGTCATCTGGCGCGACTTGCGCCGGATTCGCCATGCCCAGACGAACCGGTGCAGTTGTATCGGCTGCCGTATTCGGCCCAACAGCCTCATACACTTTGACGCCATTCATAAATTGCCGCACCATGCCCGTCGAAATATCTTTCGATATCTCTATGTGGGTCCAAGTTGCTACAGGAATCTTGGTATTGGTTATTTGCAGCGTGCCGTTATAAAAGCCAAACCGGTCGTCTGTATTATTGATAAAAACTTCGTATTCTGCGGTACTGCCCTCGGTTGAAATACGTTTGGACACGATGGTGCGCCAGCGCCCCGATGCGGTCGCCGACATATACACCCAGAAATCAATCGTGAATGATTTACCCGCAATCCTTAAATCGGCGGCATCCGGTGTATCCGCATAGTCGCCGTTGCCATCGAATTTGAATGCCGTACCTGATGCGTCTCCTGGATTGCCTGCGGCATTCGATTCTTGCGCATTGCCGTGCGCAGTCCAGACATGCTCTCCTGTTGCATCAGCAATCGCGGAAGAACCATTCGCACCATTCAAACGCAGCAGCGACGAGACGTTGCCCCACAACGGATCGCCATAAGCACCTGCAGGCAGGTGGTTCGTTTGCGACAACTGCAGCGTCACTTGTCCACCCGGCCCACCCGGGCATGGGACCACGGCTACCGTATAGCTGCCGGTCTGCGCCAGATTGTTGAGTGGGAGGCTTCCCGCCGGGTTGCCATTACCAAAAGGCTGGGACGAAGAAAGCTGGGTGCCGTCCGGGTTATATACATACAGGTAGGAGCAGCTCCCGTTGATCGTGGCACCATTCCATGCCAGGCTGTAGCTGTCGCCGGCTGCAGCACTCAGCTTGTAACGCCCTGTTTGACCCACCCGCGTCGTAACGAAGGTGGTTGCTACATCAGGCGTCAATATGCCAGCCACCTGGCTCGACAACGTCAATGCGCCTTGCGTCGCAGTTGTCGCATCGCGCGGAACAACCAGCACCGTGTACATGCCGGTCGCATTCAACTGCGGTAAAATGCAAGCACTTGCCGCAGAAAAATCCGTGCAGCCGTTAAAAAAAGTACTGCCGTCCGGCCCAAGCACCGACCAGCCGACTGAACCACCACTGCTCAGCACTGCCCCCAGATCCAGTTGCTGACCAACTATGCCGCTGAACGTGTAGCGACCATTTTGACCAGCCAGTTGACTAATTGCCAGCGGCGAGCCATCGACTGCTAAAGCACCGGCGACATTTGACAGCAGCCGAACCCCTGCCTGCCCAGTGCCGCCATAAGAAGGCACAAGGATCGCCACATAGGTACCGGCCTGCGTCAAGTTGTTCAATTGGATTTCACCTGCTGGCGAGCTACCGTCGAAAAACTGACGAATAATTTGTGAACCATCCGGTGCATAAACTGCCAGATATGCCCAAGAGCCGTTGCCTGGACCATCGTCAAAGGCCGGCGCACTCCAAACAAGGCTATAGCTATCACCCGCAGTCGCATTGAAACTATAAAATCCAGTTTGTCCTACTCGCGTCGTAGTAAAGACCGTCGTCGCGGCATTTGGCGTGAGAGTTCCCGTCACATGACTGGATAAGGTCAACGCGCCCTGCAACACAATCGTCGAATCATGCGGCACCACCAGCACTGTGTATGTACCCACAGTATTCAACGGCGGGGGTATGCAGGCACTTCTAGGCGTAAAGTCAATGCAACCACCAAAAAAAGTGCTGCCGTCCGGAGCAAGTACAGACCAGCCGACAGAGCCCGAGGTTGAAAAGAGCGCCCCTAGATCAATTCTCTGACCTACTGTTCCATTAAACGTATATCGACCGTTTTGACCAGCCATTTGATTGATGGTCAACGGCGCACCATCTAACGCCAATGCACCTGTTGCCGGAGCCAATAACTGAATTGCGACCTGCCCAATTCCTCCGCCACATGGGACAACAAGCACAGCATAGGTACCGGATTGCGATAAATTGTTAAGCTGTATTTCCCCCCTCGGCTGATCAGGGCCAAAATTTTGCACGGCGACCTGAGAACCATCTGGCGCGTAGACATACAATTGAGACCAATAACCGTAAATAGTGGAATCGCGCCAAATCAGATTGTAGCTATCCCCAGCTTCCGCCGTAAAAGTGTAGCGACCGTTCTGGCCATTTCTCCCTGTCGCAAACGTCGTCGCAGCAGCATTAGGTATCAATGTCCCCATTACATTGCTTGATAACGACATTGAGCCTTGCAATACTGTGGTTGCAGCGGTTGGGGTCAACAGGACTGTGTACACTCCGGTAGCAATCAATTGCGGCAGTATGCAACCACCACCAGGTGTGTAACTGCTGCAGCTGGTCAATGTCGTACCGTCTGGGGCTAAAACCGACCAGTTTACATCTCCCGATCGAACCGGATCGAAATGAACACCTAAACCGAGGCGCTGACCAATTACACCATCAAAGGTGTAGCGTCCGTTTTGACCCGCCAATTGATTAAGCGGCATCGGCAAATCATCAATCCTCAATATGCCGGTTGCAACATTAGGCGTCGTGCCGGTATTGACGACACTCGACAGTAGCAAGCTCATACTGGCCGTATGGCTGCTATCAATACCGACCAGAATTCGATACGTCCCGTTATATGGCAAAGCAGAAAATTGGCATCCGTTCGGATCAGGTAGCGAGCAAGAACTCAAGATTTTCCCACCCGGGTCGTAGAGATGGATTGAGACCCATCCTGAGCCACTCGGAGTCGGTGTAAAGACCGGCATGGCAAGACTGAGCTGCTGACCGGAAGTGCCATCGAACAGCAGCATCGCATATTTGCCTGCTGTATTAATCGTGGGCGATACCGCCGCCCCACCTATGGTGATGCGCCCAGTAGTGACGACATCCGCCACCGCGACGCCAGCAGGCACGACAAAGAAATCGGAACTGCTCGTACTTATACCGGCAGTCGTTTGCAGGGTCACTTTCCCAGATTGTGCAGAACTGGATACTACAGCGACGGCTTGACCAGGTAGTGTCAGCGAGGTGATAACACCGTTTACACCACCAAATGACACCTTGTTATTGCTGATCCCTGCCTGGAAATTCGTCCCGTTGATGGTCACCGCCGTGCCGGCTGCGCCTACCGTTGGCGTAAAACTGGCAATGGTCGGCGCCGACAAAGTCGAGCCGACTGTAAATGCCTGCGTCGACGTTACACTGCCGTTCGCATTGCTGACCGTGATCAGGCCAGTTGTCGCCGATGCCGGCACCGTCAGCTTAAGCTGTGATGCGCTAGCCGACGTGACCGCCGCAGCGACATTGTTGATAGTGACCGTGTTGGAGGCGGCAGTTGGACTAAAGCCACTTCCGAAGACCGTAACGTTAATACCAGTGCCGCCGGAAGTGGGAGTAAAACTGCTGATCGCCAGGGTGTTGACGGCGTCGGCCTTGACGGCGGTGATATTGCCTGCAGCATCATAGACGTATTGGGTGCTGCTGCCATCGCCGACGATCACTTGAACTAATCGACTAAGTTCATCGTAGATATAATTCGCGCCGGCAGCATGGGCAATACCAGCACACATAAAAATAGAAGCCAGAACGGCAACGACATGGAATCGCAATACGTGCTGCAACATCAATGAAAATGCTGAAAATATCATCTGCACAACATGCTGCACGCGACGTGTCGCCGCGCGGTTCGAATTCGCCATCTGTCCTGCTCCCTGACCCAATTTTATTTTTAGCGAAAAATATTCAGTATTTTGTTCAAATTAGCCGCTTTCAGTGATGCAGCGGTTACGTCCATCACCGAGACCACCTGCGAAAATAAGCACATCCAAGCGCCCCGTTTCAATTCCCAAAGTCCCAACCACCGCTCCGCCGATTTCTCCAGCAATTGAGGCACCAGCTGCACCTTTTCCATTGAAATCACCATAACCAATCAGATTACCATCGACATAGCCGTAATTTTTGACCTATATCGTCCCCGATCACTGACAATTTATCCTATTCATAGACCGCTAATTTTTGTATGATTTTTGTATACGAAACACGATTGCTTCGAACAAAACGTAAAAACCAATCATCATCACAAAAAAACCAAAATCCTTTACTAAGCGATCCAATCCGATTACAAAAAATACCAGTAGAAGGAATAGACATGCACGTATTCTATTTACTTGGAATAAGATTAATTTCAAGACAGAAAATTGCTGTCGAATCAGTGTCGCGGCGACCAAAAGTAACAAGGAACTTTGAGGTGTACTGTCAATAACGGACACTTCCGTCTCAAGCGGCCAGCTCAGTTTTTCTGAAATTCTCAGTGAACTGTGCCGGCGAAATATAGCCAAGGCGCGAATGACGCCGCTGGCGGTTGTAGAAAATTTCGATGTACTCCTTGATTGCCGATTCGGCGTCGGCACGGGTCGCATATCTCTGATGATGAATCATCTCGTTCTTCAGACTTCCCCAAAAACTCTCCATAGGGGCATTGTCGTAGCAGTTTCCCTTACGCGACATGGAAGGCAGCATGCCAAACTGCTCGACCAGCTTCCGGTAGTCGTCAGCACAGTACTGGCTACCTCTGTCCGAGTGATGAATCAGGCCCGGTGCTGGCCGCTTGTTGCGCACTGCCCGCCACAGAGCCTGCGCCGTCAGCTCCTGCGTCATGCGTGCTC
This sequence comes from Collimonas pratensis, assembly GCF_001584185.1. Classification (GTDB taxonomy): domain Bacteria; phylum Pseudomonadota; class Gammaproteobacteria; order Burkholderiales; family Burkholderiaceae_D; genus Collimonas; species Collimonas pratensis. The sequence continues at coordinate 3,098,997 of NZ_CP013234.1, forward strand.
CCATCGCATAGCCAACTATCTCGCATGTGAAGACGTCCTTGATGCCCGCCAGGTAAAGCCAGCCTTCGCCGGTCGATACATACGTTATGTCAGTTACCCAGGCTTCATCAGGCCGCGTCGGGGCAAACGTCTGATTCAACAGGTTCTCCGCCACCGGAAAGCCGTGCTTCGAATTCGTGGTGGCTTTGAACTTGCGCTTTTGCTTGCAGCGCAGGCCCAGTTCCCGTCGCAGCCGCACGATACGGTCGCGTCCCGTGTCGAACCCCTGCGCGACCAGTTCCGGCCACATGCGCAGTGGCCCATAGGTTTCCCGCGCCTGGACATGAGCAGCCTTGATCGCCACCTTCAGGCGTTCATCGTCCCGCATACGCTGTGAAGGCGCGCGCCCCAGCCATGCATAAAAACCACTGCGCGACACGTCAAAAACGCGGCACAGCAGGGCCAGAGGAAAGTCGGGTCGCATGGCGTTCACTTGCGCGTACTGGGCAGCGACTCCCGTGCAAAGTACGCGGTGGCCTTTTTTAACACGTCTCGTTCCATGTTCGACTCGGCCAATTCTCTGCGCAACCTCGCAACCTCTACCTCCAGCTCGGGAACCGTTCGACTGCCAGGCGCCGCAGCGCCTCCATTGCCGCGCTTTGCTGCGCTCACCCAGTTACCCAGTGTCCCCTTGGGCATTGCGATCCGCTGCGCCGCCTCTTCTAGCGATAGCCCTTGTGCCAACACCAGTTTGACCGCTTCAGCCCGGAATTCCGGCGTGTACGTCTTCAATTTCATTTCAGTTCTCCCTTTGATAAGTTTATCAAATAGAAGTGTCCGAAAATGTCAGGCTACCTCACTTAGAGTCGCAGGAAACAACGCGGTTTTTGATGAAATCATCAGTAAAAGCAGACTGGTAATTAACCAAAAAATGAATACCTGATAGATAGATTTTTTAAAAAGGCTCATTTCTCACACCCGCATATCTTATTCAGGGCAAGCCCTCTTAAAGCATCGCCAAGGGTTGAAAATATTACATTAGTTGCAACAGATGCACCGCCACCTGCCATTGCACCAACCGCAGCCCCCAAAAATATTTTCCCGCCATAAAGACCCGACGCAGCATCTGCCCCGATGTGGCCCTTCATGCGAAAGTGCCAGTCATTGCCTTTCTTCGACTGATGCATTTCCGGATCGCGTGCCTTGTCACGGTTCTTCGTCGATGGTGGCGCAACAATCAGCGTGGCGTCAACGATTGTGCCTTCGCACATCAGCAAGCCTTTGGCGGCAAGATGGGCATTGATCGTGTCGAATATCTTGCGTGTCAGGTCGTGGGTTTCCAGCAGTCGGCGAAATTTCAGCAGCGTCGTCGCATCCGGCGCCGATTCGCGGTTAAGATCGATTTCGACAAAACCGCGGATGGCCTGACTGTCGTAGATCGCATCTTCAATACCTTCATCGGACAGGCCGAAACACTGCTGCGCTACGTACATCCGCAACATCCGCGCCAGCCCAATCGGCGGTCGGCCGGCGCCTTCAGCTTTTGGATAAAACGGCGCAATTTCCTTCCACAGCGCCACCCAAGGCGTCGCCGCATCAATCTCTGCCAGGAAAGCGGTCGCGCCGTGTCAACTTCTTCTTCGCCGCATATTCAAGATCCGAAAAACTCTTTTGCATGATCACCCTGCACGTTGTCGATTTGAAGCAATTCTCGCAGCTATTGCCCTTATTGAAAATCTGGTGCCATCGAATAAATCAGCGTCTCCTTAGTATGAGGCCAATTCACGTAGCTCTATTGTGTTTGCTATGTATCTGTTTGCCCAAAAGCCTGTTGTCTGATTAGAAATCTGTGAAATATTTTTAGATTTTCAAAATTTCTTAAAAAACAATTTGCCAATGTAAATCTTACGATGTTTCTTGCAAAACATTTTGTAATTCTTTTCGAAGATCGATAGAAATTTTTCGCTTGTTTTTTTCATATAACATCTTATGAGCCAAATTTTTCGCTTCTTTAATTTCCCCTAATTTATTGTAAGTTTTGGCCTTTGCGACAAGTGCATCGACATTGAATGGGTCGACAAATAATATTTGATTTAAATTTTCCATACATTCATCATATTTTTTATTCATTTCCGCAATTTGATAAGAAAGCCACAACACAGAAATATTTAAAGGAGCTTTTTCTTTCGCGATATCAAGATATCTCATCGTGTAAAATTGCTTCTCTGTTTCTGTTGAACGCAAACTCAATTTAGCTATAAGTAGATCATAATTAACAAAATCTTCAAGTGGTTTTATTTCATCTCGAAGTTTTTTGCTTAGCAATCCTTTTATAGGATCTCCAGTATAAAAAAGAAGACTTGCAAGATTGAGTTTTAAATTTACGTCGAAATTTCTCTTTTGTTCGAGCTCTGAAAGCATATTCAAATAAGGAATAGACAATTTTTGATCAAAATGAATCGCTTCAAGAGAGTGATTGATAAAAGCCTTTTTAACTAACCACATTTCGGGATACTCACGCATCTTTCTACTTAAAAACATACTTGAAGCAGGAAATCCTAATTCTGCGGCTAATATGTCAGCCTCATTCAAAATCGAATTTTGATCTGCATCACCGTTTGATCCCATATGTTTTAAAATTTTTCGTGCTTCAGCAAATTGGTTTTGCGGTATTGCAATGGCAATTTCAAATTGCTCAATTGTATATTTCGATAATGATTTATTTATCTTTGCCATCTGCAAAATATTAGTGACATCTTTATATCTCCCCATTTTCAGATTATAAGTGGCTTCATAGTACGGCAAGATCCAAATAGGTATATGTGAGTCATCGGAAAAACTCGACTTTAATTTTTCCAGCACTTGGCCTAAAGAAGTGATATTTCCAGTAAAAAGCGATTGTTCAAGTAAGCCGACAAATCCAAATACTTCTCCACCCTGAGTATTTACAAGTTCATCAAACAGTAAATTTGAATCTCGAGTTTTCCCGCGCAATAACATTAGATAGGCTTGCGCAAATTTATTTGACACGTCCGAGGAATTTTTCATTTCTTCTGGAAGAGCGGCTTCTGTTTCCAGTATTGCCTCGCAATATACAATGAGTAACCTAGGGTCACTATCGAGACTCCACTTATACCTTTGCAAGTCATGAGTTATTTCATCAAAACGCAATGCTCTTTTCTTTAGAAAAATGTTTTCGCTAAAACTCAATGGAATTTGCTGTGCTTTTGGCGTGGCAAAAGTATTGTCTACAGTAAAAATCGTTAACAAATAGAATAAAAATATTAATGATTTTTTAAGTAAAAATATTTTCGAAATCATAATTTCATTTATTAAAAAATTTAAATGGTGCAGGAATATATTTAAAATTAGGTGTTTTAGGGCGGCAAATGCGTTTCCCACTTTGATTCTCTTTTGTACACATATGTGGATCTGGATCGCACTCTAATTCTGGAGGTTTAGAAATAATCACATCGCCTGGACAAGTCTCTATCCATTGGTGACATAAAGCCAACGCCGGGTTTGCCTGCGCCTCTGATTGCACGACTTCATTCCCATTTCCAGCTGCCTCATGTATGTCAGCTTTAAATCCGCTTGAATCACTTTCCACCATTTGTTGACCGTAGGGATCCACTTCACTTAATGGATTCCCATTGACATAGCTGAAACCATTGGTTTGTCCGGATGCCCATCCAATCGGATCTTGCGAAATAAACCGGCCCATTGCCGGCGAGTAGTACCGTGCCCGGTAATAGTACAGTCCTGTTGCATCGTTCTCCCGACCAGTGTACTGCTGGCTATTATCATTAGTCCCTACCTGGATCGTATTGCCATAGGCATCGTAGCTGTAGCTGCTCACCGTCGCCTGCGTCGCATCAGTCGCCATAATGATGCTACCCAAAGCATCCGTCAGCATCGTCTGGTTGCCCGCATTGGTCTGCCGTACCAGCACATTATCAACGCCAGGTCCTGTCACCAGATTCGCCGTCACACCTGCGCCGCTGCCGGTGCCGCTCTTCTCCTGCACAAAGTTGATCCCGTCATACAGATAGCCGGTCGAAGTCGTGCCAATCGTCTTGCCGACCCGACGTCCCATCGCATCGTACTGGAAGCTGGCCATGTTGCTGCCAGCGATGCTTTGCAGCTGGTTTCTCTCATCCCAGATGTAGGTATTGGTGCCGTCGCTGGTCAAATTGCCATTGGCATCGTAGGTCAACGTCTGCGTACCAAACGTAGTCAATTGATTCGCTGCATTAAAACTGGTCGTACTCACCGCTGCACCCGGATTGATTTGCGCCAGCGATCCGCCAACGCCGGTACGGCGCCCCACTGTGTCGTAGGTATAGCTTAGATCTCCAATGGCTGAACCATCCGCCTTGGCATAAGCGATTCCAGTAATCTGGTTGCCATTGTCATAGCTGTAGCTGGCATGGATACCATTGGGATAGACGCGTTGCGTCAGGCGGTTGGCATTGTCGTAGGTATAACCTGTGGTTTGCGCCACATTGCCATTGCTGCTGCCGGCTGCCTGCTGGATTTGCGTCAAACGGTTGACCACGTCGTAGCTATAACTAATCGTCGGCTGGCCGGCGACCGTCAACGTCAAACGGCGTCCTGCCGCATCAAACGTACGGGTGACCGTACCTTGCGGCGTGGTTTCGCTCAATGTTCTGTCCAGCAGATCATAATTGCGCGTGATCGTGCCGGAAACAGAATCTACGATCTGCGTCAGGCGATTGCCATTGTCCCATGTGAATGTAGTATTGCTGGCGCTGCTCGTGCCGCCGGCATTGGCGCCGTAGCTGATACTAGTGAGCCGTCCCAATGCATCGTAGGTACGATTGGTGATTTGTCCCTTGTTATCGACGCTCTGGCTCACCTTGCCGCCAGGCTCGTACGATGCCGTCGCCTTGTGCGCCAGCGCATCGGTCATGCTGCTCATCCGGTCCCGGCTGTCATAGGTGAATCCGGTGGCATTGTTGTTCTCGTCGATCTGGCTCAATACATTGCCATTAGCGTCATAGCCTATCTGGGCGACACCACCTTTGGCATTGGTGATCGCCGTAGCACGATCCAAATTGTCATAGGCAACATAGGTACGGTTGTTCAGCATGTCCGTCACGCTGGTCGGGCGACCAACGATATCGGTATAAGAACTCACCGTGCGTCCCAAGGCGTCGGTCACCGCTTGCAAATCGGCGCCCGCGTAAGCAAAGCTGGTGGCGTGGCCGAGTGCATCGGTGATGCTGGTGCGCCGCCCTTTGCTGTCATACGTCATCACCACCGCATGCCCCAGGGCGTCGGTCGCCTGAGTCAAATTCCCCAGATTGTTATAGGTCAGCGTCACACTATTACCGTTCGGATCAGTAATACTGGTGGGCAGGCTGTAGGTCAGATCATAGGCGACATTGGTAGTAACCGCATTGCTGGTACCAGCCAATTGCGTAATCTGCGTCTTGTTGCCCAGGCGATCGTACTGATACGCCGTCACGCGGCCCATGGCGTCGGTCGTGCTGTCGAGCAGATGTGTGGTGCTGTTCCAGTTATTGCTCGCCGTTTGTTGCAGTGTCGTACCAAACGCGCTGATGACGCTGGTCGGCGCTCCATTCGTGTCGAAGCTATATCGCGTTACCGTACCGCGTTCATCAGTGGCGTCGGTTTGTAGCACCGTGTCAAAACCGGCAGTACTGGTTCCTGTGCCCGTTTGTGACGATTGCAATACATAACCGAACTGGAAGAAACGCCCGTCCGCATATGTCTGCTTGCTCAACCGCCCATTGCTGTCAAAGACGTTGCTGGTCTTGACGTTGCCATTCTTGTCCGTCACCGTCAGCATGTTGGTGCTGGACTTGACACCGCCCACGGAATGCGCAGGATCAAGTGTCTGCGTACCGTAGGTATATTGGGTCGTCTTGCCCATCGGATCGGTCACCGTCATCAAACGTCCGCTGGCATCGTAGGCATAACCCACCGTGCGCGCCAGATCATCCTGGATTTGCGTAATTCGATTGCTTCCGTCATAGGTTAGATACACATTCCGACCGCTTGGCGATATGATCTGGGTCAGATTTGCATTCGTGCGCACCAGCTGCGTCAAATTGCCGAACCGGTCCTTCATACCCAGCATGGCGCCCTGCCGTGCTGTACCACTGCCATCGCCAACACCCGGAAAGTAATAAACATCACCGGTCTTCAGCGTCACGCTCCAATCAGCACCAGGATAGGTCGTATCCCATTTCACAATGGCGCCGTAATATGCCGTGGTCGGATCCGAAGTACTCTGAAACACGGCATTGGTATAGCCGGTGCCGCCTGAGACACGTACGAAATTAATCTGGCCGCCATCCGGCTTGATCAGTGATGCATACGGCAGGATCTGGTCTTTACTGGTGTCGTAGCCACCGGTCAGAAACATGTCGTAGGACAGGTTCGTACCAATACCAAAAGCGCGGCTGGCATCGTCTGCCTGGCGGTAGCTGCGGCTGACCCGGATCGGCACGATATCGGAGATCGTCAGATCGGTTTCCTGGTTAATGAAGAGTCCAGAATAGGTGTCCACTGGATCGGCGGTCTTGCAGCCGCAATCTTTGGGTCCGGTAGTAGGTGCATTGGTCGACGGCGCCATCGTCGTAATCATCGCCCCCGTAAATTCATAAATACGCACATTCGCATCCGGCATCACCTGCTTGCCGTCAGCAGTCACTGTTCCCTGACCATATTCGAACCAGCCACGCTTGGCAGCGTCATAATCCCAGAACGTCATGCGTGTGCCAGGTTTGGCGTGCGGATAGTTCGGATAGACAATTTGCGCGCCCTTGGCACTTGCGGCGTTAATACCTTCCAGATGCGAGCCGCCTGGCTGCACCGTAAAATACACCGGAACATTAATATGCGGCAGCGGAAACGGCGGCTGGTTGACCGGCACTGCAGTCATACTGATTTCAGTCACAATCTTGCCGTTGGCATCGCGAATGACCATGCCTGCAGGAATGCGCAGCTCCAGCCCTGGAATCTGCGGATTGCTCAATACAGTATCGCTTTCTGTCGGCGAGGCGATCTTCACCGTTTGCGGGTTCAGTCGCGACATCCAGATCACGAACGGCAGCAAGTTGGGCTTGCCGGCTTCTACATTAAAGCCATATTCATAACGGCCGTAATGATGCTCGCCAATAGTGGCGCTCTCGCCGTTGATGACCAGGGTCTGGCGGCCAGATGGTACTGGTGAGAGCGTAAATTCCCCATTCTCGTCAGTCTTCACCTGCTGATCGCCCATCGACAGCGTGGCATTGACCAGCGGCACGCCATTCAAGCGCAACACTTGGCCGGATACCGAGGTCACTCCCGTCGCTAACGGCTCCACGTTCGGGATGCGCTTCATGGCAACGTCGGCCGGCGTCAGTGACATCAGTTCCGGATAGCCGTACAGTACACGGCGCAGCGCCAGATTCTTCGGCAAATGCTGCAAGGAGACATTACGGTCGCCACGGCGCCATTGGCCGTAATGATCCCCTACCCCAGGCACCCACAATTCCCCGTCTTCTGCCGTCTCTATCGAGGTGACCATCTGGTTGGTGGGTGCCTTAGGCGCCGGTACCGGCGCCGCATCTTTGCTGGCAGGACCAGTGGTGTTGCCAGATACCGTCTTGCCACTACCTGAGGCTAAGGCGCCTTGCGCCAGAGTCGCCTGAGCGATCGCGGTAGCCGTCCTTGCCGTATTCAATGCCACCGTCTTGAAGCCAACCGCCGTCAGCGGCAATGGCTGCCCAAATTGGTCCGTGGCGCCTTGTACGAACAAGGTATAAGAACTGGCAGGCAGCAATTCTTGCGTGGGGGTTGCAAACAGCAGAACACCGTTATCTACCGCAACCGGCAGTACGCCCACCGCGCCATTCGGTCCCATCAGCGTGACTGTCGCGTTGTTAAATGAACCAATCGCCATCTTCTGAGAGAAACGCAGCACCAGCCGTTGCGCCACCGGCACATTGGTGGCGCCACTTGACGGTAATTGACCAAGTACGCCTGGCGCCGCACTACGGGCCAAGCCGTTGGCCAGCTGCTGGACGGCATCCATCGGCAGGGTCGAGAATTGGCCGCTATCGGACGAATACACATCGGCTGTCGCCTGCGCTTGTCCACTTGCGGTGCTGCCAGACCAGATCAGCACGCGATTGTCTGGCAACAGCAACGTCGTTGGTGCGATACGATCGCTGCCCAGCTTGGCTGTGAGGCGTTCTATCCTGCGCGAAACCGGGTCGTAGATATCCACGTCACGAATCGGATTGCCACTGGCATCAACACCGCCTGCCAGCAATACCCGACCATCCATCAATACAGTCGCGCTATGGGCGCTGCGGCCGGCCAGTCCCAGGCTGCCCAGATCCGTGAAGGCGCCTGTCGCAGGATCGAACAGTTCGGCATCCGCCAATACCCCGCCATGGGCGTCCACACCACCCAGCACCAGCACTTTGCCATCCGGAAGCAGCGTGGCGCTGTGACGGCTTCGCGACAGGTGCAACGTGGAAGGCAATGCCGTACGTTGACCATCTGCGCCAATGCGCCAGGCCTGGTTCCCCGCCACGCCAGCGCTGGCGCCGCCGATAACAAGCCATTGACCGTCCGCCAACTGCGTCGCGCTTTGGCCGACTAGCAGCGCCGGCTGCGCCACCAGCAACCGCGACAGCGCATCGACACTGGAACTGCTGGCAGCAACGACAGGCAATGCCGTTGTCGCCAAGGTCATCGGCGCCGCACCGGCGAAGGCCATGGCCAGCAGCAGTGCCCCGGCAAGCCGCCTGGAACGATGCGTCAGTTTCTCAGGTTTCAGGGTCGAACATAGCGAATTCTTCATCGGGCGGGCAGTATCCATCATGGTGTTTGAGCGAAGGGCAAGGTGTTTGTAATAAGGGAGGTCATGTGTCATGGGGTCAACCCGAATTGTTTGATCGAAAGCGCGCCACTGAAAGCGGTGCCGGCACTACTCGGATTAATGAGCACGGTATAGGTACCGGTCGAGGGCAAGCCGGTACTGCCCGACGATACCTCTGGTACATTCCAGTTGGACGCTCCCGCGGCACTCACCGAACTACCAACCGTTGCCCCGTTAGGACCAATGACCGAGACAGTGACTGGCGAATTTGCTGGCCTGGTCGTAACACCTGACAACGCCATCTTCAGGTACTGACCTGCCGTGCCGCGGAAGGAATACGATCCGCTTTGCCCCGCCACCTGATTGATTGCCAACGGCGTCCCATCGACAGTGAGTGCTCCGGTTGCCGGCGGCAGCAATTGCAACGTTACCTGACCAATTCCACCAGCGTAAGGAACTATGAACACAGTATATGTACCGGTCTGCGATAAATTATGGAGTTGCAAAACTCCTGTTGGAAAATTGACCGCATCCAAAATTTGGTTGGACACTTGCGAACCGTCTGGCGCGTAAACATTTAAGTACGACCAAGTGCCGCTGAAGGTGGTTCCGGTCCACGCCAGGCTATAGTTATCTCCGGCATTAGCATTGAATGTGTAATGACCATTCTGGCCCGCACGCGCTGTTGCAAAGGTCGTTGCCGCCGCGTTCGCCGTCAGCACTCCAGTCACTTCGCTCGACAACGTCAACGTTGCCTGAACCGCAGTAGTTGCACTACCCGGCACCAATACAATCGTGTACACACCGGTAGCGTTCAACTGTGGCAGTACGCAGCCGTTGGCAGCGCTGAAACCACTGCAGGTGACCAGAGTACTGCCATTCGGCGCGATCACTGTCCAACTTTCAGAACCACCTGCCGGAGTAAAAGTAACACCCGACACACCCAATCCGAGGCGTTGACCAATAGTGCCGTTAAACGTGTACTTGCCGGTGGCGCCAGCCACCTGATTGATCGCCAGCGGCACGCTATCGACCGCCAACGTTCCGGTTGTTGGCGACAGCAACTGTAGTGCTACCTGCCCATTTCCACCTGCATAAGGAACAACAGACACACTATATGTGCCGGTCTGCGAAAGATTTTTGAGTTGTAAAATCCCTGCTGGAAAATTGACCGCGCCAAAATATTGAGAGGCAACTTGAGTACCATCTGGTGCGTAGATATATAGGTACGACCAGATACCATTGAAGGTGGCTCCGGTCCACGCCAGGCTATAGTTATCTCCGGCATTAGCATTGAATGTGTAACGACCATTCTGGCCCGCACGCGCTGTTGCAAAGGTCGTTGCCGCCGCGTTCGCCGTCAGCACTCCAGTCACTTCGCTCGACAACGTCAACGTTGCCTGAACCGCAGTAGTTGCACTACCCGGCACCAATACAATCGTGTACACACCGGTAGCGTTCAACTGTGGCAGTACGCAGCCGTTGGCAGCGCTGAAACCACTGCAGGTGACCAGAGTACTGCCATTCGGCGCGATCACTGTCCAACTTTCAGAACCACCTGCCGGAGTAAAAGTAACACCCGACACACCCAATCCGAGGCGTTGACCAATAGTGCCGTTAAACGTGTACTTGCCGGTGGCGCCAGCCACCTGATTGATCGCCAGCGGCACGCTATCGACTGCCAACGTTCCGGTTGTTGGCGATAACAACTGCAGCGCTACCTGCCCGGTCTCGCCTTGATATGGGACGACAAACACCGTATAGGCGCCAGTCTGCGATATGTTGCTAAGCTGGATTTCTCCCGTCGGCGAGTTAACGCTGACATACGGATAAGAAGCGATTTGAGTGCCATCTGGTGCGTAAACATAAATATACGACAAAGATCCACCGAAAGTCGCCCCAGTCCACGCCAGACTATAGCTATCTCCCGCATTGGCGTTGAATGTGTAACGACCATTCTGGCCCGCACGCGCTGTTGCAAAGGTTGTCGCCGCAGCGTTCGCCGTCAGCACTCCAGTCACTTCGCTCGACAACGTCAACGTTGCCTGAACCGCAGTAGTTGCACTACCCGGCACCAATACAATCGTGTACACACCGGTAGCGTTCAACTGTGGCAGTACGCAGCCGTTGGCAGCGCTGAAACCACTGCAGGTGACCAGAGTACTGCCATTCGGCGCGATCACTGTCCAACTTTCAGAACCACCTGCCGGAGTAAAAGTAACACCCGACACACCCAATCCGAGGCGTTGACCAATAGTGCCGTTAAACGTGTACTTGCCGGTGGCGCCAGCCACCTGATTGATCGCCAGCGGCACGCTATCGACTGCCAACGTTCCGGTTGTTGGCGATAACAACTGCAGCGCTACCTGCCCGGTCTCGCCTTGATATGGGACGACAAACACCGTATAGGCGCCAGTCTGCGATATGTTGCTAAGCTGGATTTCTCCCGTCGGCGAGTTAACGCTGACATACGGATAAGAAGCGATTTGAGTGCCATCTGGTGCGTAAACATAAATATACGACAAAGATCCACCGAAAGTCGCCCCAGTCCACGCCAGACTATAGCTATCTCCCGCATTGGCGTTGAATGTGTAACGACCATTCTGGCCCGCACGCGCTGTTGCAAAGGTTGTCGCCGCAGCGTTCGCCGTCAGCACTCCAGTCACTTCGCTCGACAACGTCAACGTTGCCTGAACCGCAGTAGTTGCACTACCCGGCACCAATACAATCGTGTACACACCGGTAGCGTTCAACTGTGGCAGTACGCAGCCGTTGGCAGCGCTGAAACCACTGCAGGTGACCAGAGTACTGCCATTCGGCGCGATCACTGTCCAACTTTCAGAACCACCTGCCGGAGTAAAAGTAACACCCGACACACCCAATCCGAGGCGTTGACCAATAGTGCCGTTAAACGTGTACTTGCCGGTGGCGCCAGCCACCTGATTGATCGCCAGCGGCACGCTATCGACCGCCAACGTTCCGGTTGTTGGCGACAGCAACTGTAGTGCTACCTGCCCGGTCTCCCCCTGATATGGGACGACCAACACCGTATAGGCGCCAGTCTGCGATATGTTGCTAAGCTGGATTTCTCCCGTCGGCGAGTTAACGCTGACATACGGATAAGAAGCAACTTGAGTGCCATCTGGCGCATAGACATACAGATAGGAATAAGACCCACTGAAAGTCGCCCCGGTCCAAGCCAGGCTATAGCTATCTCCCGCATTGGCGTTGAATGTGTAACGACCATTCTGGCCCGCACGCGCTGTTGCAAAGGTTGTCGCTGCAGCGTTCGCCGTCAGCACTCCAGTCACTTCGCTCGACAACGTCAATACTCCCTTCAGCGAAACGCCACCGCTTGGCACTAACACTACTGTATATATGCCCGTGGCATTCAACTGCGGCAACACGCAGCCACTGTTACCGGCACTGCCGAAACTGCCGCAGCTGACCAATGTCGTTCCATTAGGAGCAACGACAGACAAGCTTACAGAACCTCCGGGAGATGTAAGAGCGACGCCCAAGCCAAGATGTTGACCGATTGAGCCGTTGAAAGAGTAATGTCCACTCGCACCAGAAGCTAAATCGATCGCTATCGGTCCGCTATCTGCTACCACAACACCATCCACTGCTATAGACCCGGGAGTGGTCGTACCAGTCAAAGTTATTCCCAAAGATACCTGGCCCAAGTTTGATGCCGGTAACTGATACGGATTAACGAAGATTGTGTATGTGCCAGTTTGTTGCAAATTGGTCAGAGTCACGGTGCCATTTAGGCCATTTCCGAACGTCGTGGAACCAAGATTAGTCCCGTCTGGCGCGTACACAGTCGCAGTATTACTCGATGTAGTTAACGTCGATCCAGCTAGGCTGAGAGACAAATTTTGTTCCATCGTCGCGTCAAATGTATAACGCCCATTTTGACCTACCCGTGTTATCAAGAATGTTCTGGCTGGAGCACCAACAACGAGGGTTCCCGTACTCTCCGTCGAAAGCGTTAAAGTACTTTGTATCGAAGTGACAGTACTACCGGGCGCCAATAACACAGTGTAAACACCAGTAGCACTCAACTGTGGCAGTACACAGCTGTTAGCTGCGTTGAAACTGCTGCAGTTAACCAAAGTTGTACCGTTAGGCGCAATTACCGACCAAATTGCAGAGCTTCCAGCCGGTGCAAGCGCGACACCCGCGACGCCCAATCCAAGGTGTTGCCCGACAGTGCCACTGAACGTATAGCGGCCGCTGACGCCCGCCATTTGATTAATCGTCAGCGAGGAACCATCGATCGCAAGCACGCCCGTCGCCGGCGATAATAATTGGATAAAAAGCTGTCCCGTACTACCATTCGAGGGAACGGCAACCACCGTATACGTGCCCGTCTGCGACAAATTATTTAGACGTATTTCCCCTGTCGGGTGAACGGCAGCATCGAAAGGATAGGAAGCTACCTGAGATCCATCTGGTGCATAGATCGTTAAATATGAACCCGCCCCGTTGAAAGTGCTACCAGTCCACGCAAAGGTCGGATTATCACCAGCCGTGGCATTAAACGTGTAACGACCGTTCTGGCCAGCACGTGTCGTCGCAAAGGTCGTCGCAGCAGCATCCGTTGTCAGGACGCCACTTACCTCTGTCGATAACGTCAATGCCCCCTGTACAGTAGTTACCGCAGTAGATGGCACCATCATTATGGTGTACACACCAGTTGCATTTAACTGCGGCAGCACACAATTGCTATTGGTACTAAAGCTATTACAGTTCACAAGGGTTGCGCCATTCGGCGTAATCACTGACCAGCTTTCAGAACCTCCAGTCGGCGTAATAGCAATCCCCGAAGCACCCAACCCAAGGTGCTGCCCAATAGAGCCGTTAAACGTGTACTTGCCATTTCCCCCAGCCACTTGATTGATTGTCAGTGGCGGGCCATCGACAGTCAACGCTCCCGCAGCTGGGGACAGCAGTTGAATCGTAACCTGCCCTGTCCCTCCAGCAGCAGGAACTGCGAATAGCGTATAAGTACCTGTCTGGGACAAGTTATTAAGTTGCACCTCCCCCATTGGAGTAGCAGTGCCGAAATAAGGCGCCGCAACTTGCGAGCCATCTGGTGCATAAATATACAGGTAGTTATAGACATTCGTGAACGTGCTACCGGTCCACGCCAGACTATAGCTTTCCCCAGCATTGGCACTAAACGTATAACGGCCATTCTGACCCGCGCGCGTTGTCGCAAAGGTCACCGCAGCAGCATTAGCCGTCAACGCGCCGTTCGCTTCGGACGATAATGTCAGTGTCGCCTGCATCGCAGTAGTTGCATTGCCGGGTGTCAATACAATCGTATACACGCCGGTCGCGCTCAACTTCGGTAACACACAATTACTGGTAGTGCTAAAGCTATTGCAGTTGACGAGTGTCGTCCCATTCGGTGTAATCACCGACCAACTTGCAGAACCTCCTGCCGGGTTAAAAATAACACCCGAAACACCCAACCCAAGACGCTGGCCAATAATGCCGTTAAACGTGTATTTGCCAGTGGCGCCAGCCACCTGATTGATCGCCAGCGGCACACCATCGGCTGCCAGTGTTCCCGTTATCGGCGACAGTAATTGCAGTGCTACCTGCCCGGTGCCACCTGCAGCTGGGACAACGAATACCGTATAAGTACCTGTCTGGGACAAATTATTGAGTTGCACTTCCCCCGTCGAACTGCTGGCTGCGGAAAAATTAGGTGCGGCAATTTGCGAGCCATCTGGCGCATAAACATACAGATAAGACCAATAGCCGTTGAAGGTCGTATTTGTCCATGCAAGATTGTAGTTATCGCCAGCCGTCGCACTAAAGGTATAGCGGCCATTTTGACCGGCACGCGTTGTTGCAAACGTCGTCGCCGCAGCGTTCGTTGTCAACGCTCCGGTCACTTCACTCGACAACGTCAACGTTGCCTGAACCGCAGTAGTTGCACTGCTAGGCACCAACACAATCGTGTAGACACCAGCTGCGTTCAGCTGTGGCAATACACAACCGCTGCCGACACTGAAACTAGTACAGTTTACTAGTGTCGCCCCATTCGGCGCAATCACCGACCAGCTTGCAGAACCTCCGGCCGGCGTGACAGTAACACCTGCAACACCCAACCCAAGGCGTTGGCCGATTGTGCCGTTAAACGTATATTTGCCAGTGGCGCCAGGTGTCTGGTTTATTGCCAGCGGCGCGCCATCAGCTGTCAGCACTCCTGTTATCGGCGACAACAACTGCAGTGCTACTTGCCCGGTGCCACCAGCAGCAGGGACAGCGAATACCGTGTAAGTACCCGTCTGAGATAAATTATTGAGTTGTATTTCTCCTATCGGACTCCCAGCGCCAAAATAAGGGGCCGCTATTTGCGAGCCGTCCGGAGCATAAACCGTCAGGTAAGACCAGTAGCCGTTGAAGGTAGCCCCCGTCCACAACAGACTATAGCTATCCCCAGCATTGGCATTAAACGAATAACGGCCATTCTGGCCAGTACGCGCAGTTGCAAACATCGTCGCTGCGGCATTTTCCGTCAAGACTCCGGTCACTTCGCTTGACAATGTCAGTGTCGCTTGAATCGCCATAGTTGCGCTGCCAGGCACCAATACGATCGTGTACACACCAGTAGCGTTCAACTGTGGCAGTACGCAGCCACTGCTAGCACTAAAACTATTGCAGTTGACCAGTGTCGTTCCATTCGGCGCAATGACCGACCAGCTTTCAGAACCTCCGGACGGCGTAAAAGTAACTCCCGCAACACCCAACCCGAGGCGTTGGCCGATCGTACCGTTAAACGTATATTTACCAGTAGCACCAGGCATCTGGCTTATTGCCAATGATGCCCCATCAACTGTTATTGCCCCCGTTGCAGCTGACAACAACTGAAGTGCTACCTGCCCTGTTCCGCCACTATAAGGCACTACAGACACGGTGTAGACGCCAGTCTGCGACAGATTATTGAGTTGCAATTCCCCTGTCGGACTGCCGACACCAAAATAAGGGGCCGCTATTTGCGAGCCGTCTGGCGCATAAACATACAGGTAAGACCAATAGCCGTTGAAGGTAGCCCCGGTCCACACCAGACTGTAGTTATCGCCTGCCGTCGCTTTAAATGTGTAACTGGCGGTTTGGCCTACCCGCGTTGTCGCAAATGTCGTCGCTGCGGCATTCGGTACAAGGGTAGCGCTGGCCGCACTCGACAATAGCAAGCTCATGCTTGCCGTATGACTGCCGTCGATTCCGAGCAGAATCCGGTATGTAGCGGTTTGCGGCAGCGCTGCAAACTGGCATTTATCCACCCCAGAGAGCGAACAAGAACTCACTACATTGCCGGTGGGACCATAAAGTCGGATTGATACTGTCCCCGAACCACTTGGCACAGGTGTGAACGACGACATCCCGAGGCTAAGTTGCTGACCGGCCGTACCATCAAACAGCAACATGGCATATTTACCGGCGGTATTAATGGTCGGCGTCGCCGCAACACCGTCTGCGACGATGCGACCTGTGGTCACGACATCGGCCACCGCGATTCCTGAAGGCACCACAAAGAAATCCGCACTGCTCGTGCCAGTACCGGCAGCAGTTTGCAAGGAAACCTTACCGCTCTGGGCAGAGCTCGGCACTTTTGCTATCGCCTGGCCCGGTGCGGTCAGCGACGTGACAACTCCACCTACACCACCAAAGAATGCCTTGTTATTGCTTATCCCTGCCTGGAAATTCGTCCCGTTAATGATCACCGCCGTACCGGCTGCGCCTATCGTTGGCGTAAAGCTGGTAATGGTCGGCGCCGACAAGGTCGAGCCGACCGTAAAGGGTTGTGTCGACGTTACACTGCCATTCGCATTACTGACCGTGATCAAGCCAGTTGTCGCCGATGCCGGCACCGTCAGCTTAAGCTGTGATGCGCTTGCCGACGTGACCGTCGCAGCGACGTTGTTGATAGTGACTGTGTTGGAGGCGGCAATTGTACTAAAGCCACTTCCGAAGATGGTGATGTTGGTGCCGGCACCGCCGGACGTGGGGGTAAAACTACTAATGGCCAGGGTATTGACGGTGTCAGCCTTGACGGCAGTGATATTGCCGGCAGCATCATAGGCGTATTGGGTGCTACTGCCATCGCCGGCGATCACCTGGACTAATCGGCCAAGCTCATCGTAGACATAATTCGCGCCAGCAGCATGGGCAATACCGGCACACATAAAAACAGAAGCCAGAACGGCAATGACATGGAATCGTAATACGTGCTGCAACATCAATGAAAATGCTGAAAATGCCATCTGCGCAACATGCTGCACGCGACGTGTCGCCGCGCGGTTCGAATTCGCCATCTGCCCTGCTCCCTGACCCAATTTTATTTTTACCAGCAACAAAACAATGCCGACGAATTCTTCCGCTCAAGCTATTTTTAGCAACGAAACAAATGGCAAGTTATAAAACGACACTTAGTAACACCCTGAAATATATCCATACGCCAACATTATGATTGCATAACAATTGTCATAAAATATCCTGCATAAAAAAAATTTCATTGTTGAAATTTTGCAACGCAGCAAGTTTTTCTTGTAAGCAATGTTGACCGAGATTAATTTGAAGGGTAGTAATAAAACAACCAATCGGCATACCGCTCAAGTTGATTGAACTGCTCGAATGGCGGTACATAACCGCTGCGCCGAATCGGTCGCTCGGTAGATGCACTATGCAGCCCCATAATGCCTCCGTCAGGAGCGGAAATCAGCACCCAATCAGCCTTGCCAACCGGATCTGGGTAAGCTGTACGCAGATAACGACGTGTATCCGGATAACGTGGATCCTTGAGAAGTGCATCCAGAGTTGGAGGAAAGCGCTTTTGACCAGGCGGGGTAGATTCAACGTACAACTGGATGGCGGTGCGATATTGTCGACCAACATCAAGCAGGCGCTGTTCTGCGGCACGGCGAGCGACCAAGGCGCTGGTGGTAGCAACGGAAGACGTCAGCAAGGCCACCATGGCAAGAAATATCAGGAGCGCCAACAGCGCAAATCCTTGTTGCCCTGGCGATGCCATCAGAACGTGTGGCCTAGGAATAGTGCGTTGAATCTTTCTCATGACGCTATAACTGCCCGAACGCAACGCCGTCATGAGTGGCCCCAGAAGCTCCGCTGTGCAAATCAAACAACTTGCCTGATTTGACATCCTCCGGGGCGATCAGTATCCACGTGGCAGCGCTGCTCGTGATGGGATCGAATGGCAGCGCACGCAAGTATTTTTTGCTGACCAGTTCGTCAAGATCGTCTGGATAGTGCCCTGTGTCAGCATAATACTGATCAATAGTCTTGCGTACGACGCGAAGGTTCTCCTTCAGGATCACTTCCTTCGAGTAATCAAGACTATGAAAATATTTCGGTACCGATATTGACAATAGCAGCGCCACAATCGACAGGACAACCAGCAATTCGATCAGCGTAAAACCCAGCTCGGAATCTGGCCGCACATTGCGACGGAAAGTTTGGCGCATGTTGATTACCATTTTCGATATGCGATGCCATTGAGGCCGGTTGCACTCGACAGTGAATAGACATCGAATACATCCGCACCTTCAGCGGGCGCGTCCGGCTCACTGGCATAGCTTCGCTTACCCCACGTGTCTGCATTTGAGACTGACGGGTCCGACATCAGCGGGTCACGAGGAATGGCGCGCATAAAATATATCTTATGCTTGGCCGGATCACGAGCATCTTCGACACCACTGACCAGCACATCCAACGTTGCAGGGTAGCCGCTGGCGCCAAGTATGCGGGCTATGCGACCGTTGTCGTAGGCACGTTTGTAGTCATCGATTCCCATTCTGATTTCCTGCAACGCGCGCTGTAGCGCCACCTCACGCGTGCGCTGCACCTCGACTTGCGCCACTGGCAATGCAATTGTCGCCAGAATCGCAAGAATTGCGAGACTGATCAATAGCTCAAGTAATGTAAATCCACGAGGCCAGAACAATCGGCCGCGATGCACCAACATTCTGCCCAAGCGAGGGTTCGTCATGGCGCTGCCGTCACAGCAATGGTTTGTGTGGGAGGAGTCAACGTCAGCGGATTCCCGCCGACCACCGAAGGCGTGATCGACAGTACTTTGAGTTGCGTTGAAGAAGCCACTTTCAGCGGCGTGACATTTAGCGTAACCAACGCAGCCTGGCCCGTGGCGCCAACAGCAACGCTGCTGCTACGCGCGTCGCTCACGAAAATCTGACCAGTCGAGGCATCAATGCGTTGCGTGAAAGTGGTCGCAGTACCATCGGCGTTCAAAAACGTGCCTTCGGTTGCCTGATCGATCCGCAACGCCGTGGGATCGTAGCCGATGACGAGATTAATGCCGCTTACGCCTTGTCCGCTCGTCAAGACGAGCTGCTGTTGAGCACTGGTGCCAACAACTCCCTGTGCTGCCCGACCCACGCCAATGCGTTGGCACTAGCGACGCCGGGCACGCCCGCGCCATTGGGATCGGCAATTGCTCCACTGGCCGTATTTCCGGGATTTCCGACACCAACAGCACCTGCGCCATCAACAGCGGCATTCGCGGCGCCCCGCCATTCGCCCCCGTCGCACTTGTACTGGCGGCTCCGGTTGGCGCAGGTGACGCCGCAGGTACAACGCGTGTACTGCTATCTGACCTCGGGCTGAAGCCACCAGAGCCAACACCATGCATGCTCGATTCGGTACCACTCTGGAAGTCGAGCAGTTGCGCCGCAGGCAATGCACTGTTACGTATCAGATGTGGGGTGATCGACAGCACAATCTCCGTCTTGTTGTGCGTGCCGTTGTGACTAGAAAACAATCTGCCAAGATAAGGAATGTCGCCCAGCCCTGGGATCTTCGTCACGGTGTCGGTATCGTTGTCGTTGATCAAACCGGCCAATATCTGATTTTCGCCATCCTTTAATCGCAATACGGTCGAGGCAGAACGTGTACCAATCTGATAGGCAACAGTGCCTGCCGTCGTGGTGATCTGATTGGCGATATTACTCACTTCCAATGCCACTTTGATCGAGACTTCATTGTCGATGGTAATCACTGGCGTTACTTCCAGCTTCAGGCCGACATCGAGGTACTGGACGCTCTGCGAGACAAATCCCGTCGCAGTGGCCGTAGAGGTAATGTTTGGTACGCGATCGCCAATCAGGATCTTCGCCGACTCTCGATTCTTGACCCGAATGCGTGGATTGGCCAATAGCCGAATATCCGTATCGGTCGCGCTCAGGTTGATCGACAACGGATCGATCGTTGCTCCTGTGGTGCTGGTACTTGCATGTATCAGGTCCGCCAGCGTGACGGCGCCGCCACTGGTCGATGCGAGAGGCGACAGCGAAAGTTTAGTTGGATAACTGACACCAACATTTTTGAGCAAATTGCGATTGACCTCCAGGATTTCAACTTCCAGCATGGTTTCTGGGGTCGGCAAATCGGCCATGGAAACAATTTTTTCAGCCATTTCGATGGCCTCGGGCGTGTCACGCATGATGATCATGTTTTGATTCTTGTCGACCACCAGGTCACGCGTCTTGAGAATTGTTTTTAAAGTGTTCGCCAATTGTTCGACATCAGCATTCGCTGTGTAAAACGTATGGACACTCAACGCCTGGTAGTCTTTCTGTTTTGCAGGCAGGTTCGGATAGATCATGATCGCATTGCGGCCGATGACACGTTGTTCCAGCTGATTGGTCATCAGCACGACATCAAGTGCGTCCTTAATCGTCACCCTTTTAAAAATATCGAGGTCCGCTGATCACTCTTGATATCCTTATCAAGCACGAAATTGATATCCGAAGTGCGCGATAGTACTTCGAACACCTGCTTGAGCATTGCGTCCTTGAATTCAATCGATAGCTTGCGATTCAGCGCGGCCTGCAATTCGGGATCCATCGCCGGCTTGGATGCTTTGTCCATCACCGCTTTCATGAGACGTCGAGCGGCATTGTTGTAAGGGTCTTCGGCCAGTACGGAGCGTGCTATGCGAGTGGCTGCATCGTAATCTTTGGCATCAAAGGAAAATTGTGCGTCCAGCATCAGCTTTGCCAACTGTCCATCACGATCAATTTTTTCCAATTCAGCAGCAGCACGGCGATTATCAGGATCAAGTACCAGAATCCTGCGTAACAGCTGCGTACGCTCAGCTGTTGATGTTGACATCGATTGCTGGCTCAGCCAACGGTTGATGGCACGCTCGCGCAGACTAAGATAAGTTACTCGTAGCTGCGCATCCTGCGGATTCCTATTTAATGCTTCCTGCAGTTGCGCCATGCTGTCTTCAATACGCCCTTCATCGAACGCTTTGCGAGCACCTTGTTGTATCGCGATCTCACCGCAGGCAGAAATCGATGCAATCACGGCGACGAGTACAAGGACGCGGCTACCCGTTTGCAATAGGGTAGTAGCAAACGGTAAAACGGCAAGAAAATTAGAACAGCGGATGCGGCCGAAATTCATGGAGGTCATTCAATCTGAAGGGAGGATTGCTCATGCGTCGGCAGATACTCAAAGGTAATTGTCGATGCTGTAATGGAGACAACTTTATAATCATCGCCAACGACATCAGATGCCTTGACGATGAAGGTGTTGTCATTTTTTTCCAGAAATACGGCCCAGCCTTTTCCGCTGTCCTGCTTACCCAGATACTTAAACGGTAATTCGCGCGGGGCTTCCTGGACAGGTGCTGTGCTAGCTACCTGTATCGGCGCAAAGGAATGCGCAGCAAACAGATTTGCACGGGGTTCGGTCACACCACGCCCAATCAAAGACTCGCGCGGCAGTACAGCCAATAACATCGCTGGCGTCGTCGCCGCTGATACTTTGCCGCCGGCAGTTTTACTGACTACGGTAGCGGTAGCGGAAGATTGGACGCTATTGTGCGGATCTCGCACTACCGCAGGCGCAACATCTGCGCTTGGCGCACGGTCTCCAAACACTGCTATCGCGGCGGCGCCCAATAGCAGCATGGCAAGAATCCAATGGCGCCGCGTCATCGCTTAACCTCGGTTGAAGGGACGATCGCGGAGGGTAATTCTGTCGCGTCAATCACCCCATGCGATACAGGATTAGCTGTCAACAGTGACGTAGCCGGCTTTATTCCGATTGTTTCTAACGAGGTACCCGGCGCAGTTGGCAACAAATACAATGTGAAGCGTACCTTTGCTTCGACCCCATCTGTTGCTACGGCCTCACGCCGGAACGCAATAGCATCCAGTGATGCAAACGGCAGCTCCAGCAGTACATCTTCGCAAAATGCCTGCAACGCCGGATATGCACCTTTTACCGGCAACGTTACTTCATAAGTTAGAAAACCGCCTTGTGGACTGCTTCCGACCCGGTACTCTCCTTCAGGTAACGCCACGGCGTGGTGATGCGCAATCGCAAAGATGGCCTTGATATAGTGTTCCGTACGTTCTGCATGGCCCAAGGTATCGGTGAATAGCTGTTGCCGCTGAGCTGTCTGGCGCGGGCCGTCCGCAGCGACCTTTGAGGCAATGTCCCCGCGTCCGTGGACCCAGTCGCGAACGTCTTGTGCTACCTGCTCACTATGGCGCTGCTCCCACGCCAGGCCGATTGTAAAATACGCAGTACCAAGCGCAAGCAACACCAAGCCAACCCAATGCAGCAGACCCGCCCGCCTGCAAGCGAGGGACAATTGCAATGCGATGTTACGTATCGAAAACGCTGTCATCGAAAAAGATTTCATTTCATCCTCTTTCCGTTGGCAGTCAGCGATAGCGTGACCGAAAAGCGAAGGACATTATTAGGATCCTGGGCATCCAATTGATGTCGTTTCATGCTCACTGCCGAAAAAACAGCTTGCTGTTTCAGGCTCGCCACATAGTCCAGCATCGCTTCCGGTGAAGCAGCCTCGGCTGTCAGGCGTAATAGTTGGTGTTCGGGATCAGGATCCAGCGATAGCAAAGCAATCTCCGGAGGCGTGGCGACTTCAATTGCATCGAATAAATCGCGCCATGGCAAATTTAAATGACTTACCGCCTCATTGATGGCTGTGACCTGGGGAGCACTTAATATCACGGCTGGCGCCCGATGGGCCACAGCCGAGGCAGCGTCCTTTTGTCGTTCTATAGTTAATCGCGTCTGCAGCCGTTGATACTGTCGCTGCCAGCCATTGGCGTGCCACAGTGCGCCAGCCGCTAACACTAGTCCCGATACCAGCAATGTCAGCCCGAAAGCGCTGCCACCCAGACGCTGGCGTCGAGATGGAGCGAAATCAATCGTCAACAACTTCACGCTACTGGCTCCTGTAACGGACTATTTGGACGTAACGCCACAATATTGACGTCACCAATACGCTGGCCGTGTAAGCTGTCGATTGCTCCGCCTGCTACCTGACTGACATACAGCGTCGGTGGCAACGGCCGGTCCCAGCGCAGCGATTCGCGCATCAACAACGCTTTCAACGCCTCGGTGTTTTCCGGGGGAGATCCTATTGATAAATTGACGGCCGTGATATGTCTGCCCGTACCGGCTGAGAGCAATAAATGCCGACTGCCAATCCTGGCAAACCAACTATCGGATTGACGCATACGATGTGCACAATCGTTCCAAATCCAGACACTTTCTGGCTTCACCCCTCCGGAGAACCAGCCGCCAGTTTTTAAGCCGGACAACAATGTCGTCATCAATACGCGCGGCACGGCACACACCAGGAAAGGTCGGCCAACAGCCCAATCGGCTTGCATGACCCAGTCTGCCGCCTTGTCACCGAACAAGGTCGCAAAGCGCAATGTGGCAATCGTCTGTAGATCGGTGAAACTATTCACCTGCTCGGGCGGCGTCACGATGAAATACCGCGTCAATCGGTCGTCGATACTGATAGGCACTTCCCGACCGCGCGGCACATGCGCAGACAGTAATTGCTGCAAACGAGGCTGTAAAGTGGATGCAGCAATCTGAGCGACATAGGCAACAGTCGCGCACACTCGCCACGAGGTCTGCCGAGCACGTGTCGTCAACGTCAAGGTATCGACGCCCAGCATTAGCTGGAAGCGGTCAGGATTGAAGCGTGACACGTTTGACCTCTTCTAATGTGGTGACTCCTCGCCGCGCCAAATCCAGCGCGACTTCACGCAGGCTGCGGGTACCGTGCCGGGCAGCAGCGTCCTTAATCTGGCGTACCGGCGCCTTTTCGACAATCAGCTCACGGATTTCATCGTTGAGAGACAAGATTTCTGCAATCGCCGTGCGACCTTTATAACCAGTACCTCGACAATCACCACAGCCCGTTCCTGCACGCAAGCGAAACCCGCTGACATCAATCGTCGACATCCCCAGACGTTCGAGTTGTTCCACATCAGGCGCGACATCAACAGCACAGTGCGGGCAATTATTACGTACCAGTCGCTGAGCCCATATGCCATTCAAGGCGGAAACGAAAGCATATGGATCAATGCCCATGTGCGTAAAACGGCCAAAAACGTCGAATACATTGTTGGCATGGACAGTTGTTAGCACCAGGTGCCCTGTGAGCGCCGATTGCACCGCAATCTCTGCCGTCTCACGGTCACGAATTTCGCCCACCATGATCTTGTCCGGGTCGTGACGCAAAATCGAACGCAACCCGCGCGCGAAAGTCAGTCCCTTCTTGTCGTTGACAGGGATTTGCAGAATACCGGGAAGTTGATATTCGACCGGATCCTCGATCGTAATGATCTTGTCGCGACCGTTATTCACTTCGGTCAACGCGCCATACAATGTGGTAGTTTTGCCAGAACCGGTGGGTCCCGTCACCAACAACATGCCGTAGGGTTCATCCGCCAGCCGACGTAAGGTACGTAGCGATTGCTCATCGAACCCCAGCGCTTCCAGTGATAGGGAACCATAGGATTCAATCATCGCGCGTTTATCTAGAATCCGGATCACCGCGTCTTCACCGTGGATGCTCGGCATAATCGACACGCGCAAATCTATATCTCGACCACTGGATTCAACCCGAAAACTGCCATCCTGTGGGGTACGGCGCTCTGAGATATCCAGTTCGGCCAGGACTTTCAGACGCGAAATGACTTGCCCAGCCAATTCACGCCCACCAATTGAGCGTGCATGATCCAATACGCCGTCGATGCGGTATTTGATGGTGAGGCCTGATGTCGTACTTTCGAGGTGAATGTCGGAGGCAGCAGCCTTCAGCGCGTCATACAGGGTCGAATTAACCAGCCGTACTGCAGGGCTGGCGGCGACATTGAGCGACGCAAACGACAACACCTCCGCCGAACGCCCATCGCGGTCGCCATCACTTCCATCGGCGACGATGTTATCGACCGCCCGAACAAATTGTTCCTGTTTACTTAAATAAGCCTGAATATCAGCCCGCAGCGCCAGATGAAACGACAGCGGTTGCGGGCAACGAGCGCTGAGCCACGTCTGCAAATCAGCATCGAATGGATCGCCGATAACGGCCAAGACACCGCCAGCCTGTTCTAACAGTACAACTTGCCGCTGCATGGCATCGGCCAGCGATAATAGAGAGAACAAAGGCGTCGTCAGATCCATGTCGGCAGTTTCTATCACTGGCCAACTGAACATGGCTGCCAGTGCAGCCACCGCTGCACGCCCCTGCTCTGGATAAAGCTCTTCAATCTCGGCCATGACCGATCGACCAGCCGTTCGCGCAGCAGCGCGCAAGTCTCGCAAGATGGCGGCATCAATCAACAATCCGGTCTGCGGACTCGGCATTGCTGCCACATGGTTGGCCTGCGGCATAAACGCCGCCGTCAATGCGACAGAAGTGGGATCAAGGAAGGTCATTGTAATGTCGTCGCCAAGTCAAAAATCGGCATATACAGCAGGACGACGATGCCCCCCACTACAAGCCCGATGATCATCATCAAAATCGGCTCGAATGCCCTTGTAAAGCGATCGATGAAGCGCGTGATGTCGCCTTCGTAGAAATTCGAAGCCTGGATCAGCATGTCGCCAAGCTGACCTGAACGCTCACCAACACGCAGCATTCTGTAAGAAATGGCGGTCGTCAGCTGACACTCCTGAAACGAGTCAGAAAACAATGCGCCCGATTCGATGGCGGCACGTGCCTGCTGCAAATGCATCAGTACGCGACGCGAAACAACGCCCTCGCTCATCGCCAATGCAGAGACAATCGGAATGCCGCTTTCTAGCAACATGCCTAGTGTTAAATATAGGCGGGAAGTTTCATAGAGGCGTATGCGTACCCCCACACCAGGCAGTCGCGCGGCTAAGCGCGACAATGCACCTGTGCGCGACAAGTGCCAGAACGATCCGCCTACTAGCGCCACCAGGAACAATGTTGTTCCACCGACGACAGCTGTATTGGCTGACACGAACGCACCAAATTTCAGCATCAATGCCGACATAAAAGGCAGTTCCCGGCCTGTATCTTGATAAATGGTGGCGAACCGTGGCACCACGTATCCACCTA
The DNA here is from genome assembly GCF_001584185.1 of Collimonas pratensis. Taxonomy (GTDB): domain Bacteria; phylum Pseudomonadota; class Gammaproteobacteria; order Burkholderiales; family Burkholderiaceae_D; genus Collimonas; species Collimonas pratensis. The sequence continues at coordinate 3,125,270 of NZ_CP013234.1, forward strand.
AGAAAGCCGTCACGGCAGTTCCGACCAGCAATAGAATCGCCGGATAGATCGAGGAACTGATGATTTTGTTACGCACAACATCAACACGCTGCTGATAGGCGACATAACGTGCCAATACGGATGGGATATCACCGGTGCTTTCCGCTGCCTTCATCAACCCAACCAGTAGCGGCGGGAAGACATCAGGCAGAGTGGTCAATGCGTCGGAAAAACGAGAACCGTCTCGTATGGTGTTGATAAGACGTTGTAGAACAGTGCGCGATTCGCTGGCAGCATCCTTTTCGATCAACCCTTCCAGCGCCTCCATCAATGTCAGACCGGCAAGCAATAGAGCATGCAATTCCTGGCAAAACAACAGCACCGAGAACTGGCGTCGGCGCCATCGTAACCCCGACATGCGTTGACCAATCGCTTGCAATGTAACGATCTGCAGAGATTGCCTTTCCAGCTGACGCCGAGCGTCCGCCTCGCTAGCCGCCTCAATGGTCAGGCGCGATAGTTCGTTTGCCGGTGACAGAACACGGATATCGAATCGCATGAAAAGAACGTCGAGGTAGTCGTTGGATACAAATGATCGGCTTACGGCAGCACAATATCGGCGTCTTCGCCTGTACCACCTGGCTGTCCATCTTTGCCATAACTGACTATTTCCATATCGCCACGCGCGCCAGGAGTCCGGTACAAATAGGGATGTCCCCAGGGATCGAGTGGAATGGCGGTCTTCATATAGGGTCCATTCCATTTGGCGGCATCGTTCGGCGGCGCTACCATGAGCGCTTGCAATCCCTCTTCATTCGTTGGATAACGTCCTACATCCAATCGAAAAGTGTCCAAGGCCTTGTCGAACGCATCCATCTGGCTTTTAGCGACCGTCACTTGCGACTTACCAACCTGAGAAAAATACTTGGGCCCAACGTACGAAGCAAGCAGCCCAATAATCACCAACACCACCAGCAACTCCAACAATGTAAAGCCGCGTACCCGCCGGAGCAGCGAGAACAAGCGTGCGTTTGACGAGGTGAAAGAGTATCGGATAGGCATGGCACTCAAAAAGAGAAAGATCAAAAGGTGGACGAAGGTATGGCGTGAGCGGCTTTATCAGGACTGGCCAGGCAATCGATAAGTCTTACCGCCGGTGACCGGAGGCAGCATCTGTTCTGCCACCCGTGAGGCTTTTCGCTGTGCCTCTGTGGGCATCAATGCTTTCAACGACTCGGGACTGCTGGTCAGCGATTCGAGGAACGTAATTAAATCCTGCCGCTCAGGCGGTGTCAGTAATAATGGATGTCCCTGCTCATTACTGCGGTAAAACACCTCCAAATCGACTGCCTCAGCCAGCGTTTTAACGCTACCGTCGTGCATGTAAGGCGCCGTCATCGCAACATTGCGTAAAGTCGGCGTGCGGAATGTACCAATATCTTGCGGCTGCAGCGTCACCACGAAACGCCCCAACTCAGCAAAATCATCATCCGTCAACACAATATCGTCGATGGGTACACCGCGTAATTTTTCGGCCGACAATTTTACGGTCAACTCGGCAAGACGCGGCGCGATTTGGTTCAAACCGACTGACAATGCGTGAAATTCGTTATCGGTGAAGAGCGCATTTCCTTTATCAATCGTGTGGCATTTGACACATGCCGCCGCACCGACGAACAGCTTGTAGCCGCGCAACGCCCCCTCCGACATCGCATGCGCATCGCCACCATAAAGATATCGGTCAAACGGCGAGTCACCGGCTATTAAGGTCTTTTGGTAAGTCGCCAACGCGCTCACTACACGATCGATCGTGATATCGCTCGCCGAGCGCGCGTCGAAAACACGCTTGAAATCCGCCAGATAATCCTTATCGCGACGAATCACCGCCAGCACGGCCTCATGATCCGGCTGTCCCATTTCTCGCGGATTAACCAGTGGTCGCAAGGCCTGATGCTCAAGTGTATCTTCGCGACCATCCCAGAACTGGGTCGGGTTATAACCGACGTTCAACAAGCTTGGCGCGTTACGGGTGCCCACTTTATTTCCCACGCCACGCGACACGTCGAGGCCGTCAGCAAAGTACTTGTCTGGTTGATGGCAACTGCTGCAACTATGCAAACCATCAGCGCCCAATCTGTTGTCGTAGAACAGCTTGGCGCCCAAACTTACCAATCGATCGTCCCTGACTGGAGCGCTGGAAGATATTGATGCCCCTGATGAGGAGGGAGATGGCGGCAAGCCAAGTAAGCGGTTGAGGCCCGATTGAACGGTAACGGGAGAGTTTTGCGAGTAGGCCACCGGCAAAGAGACGCTTAGCAAACAAACTAGTCCGACAAGCACGCGACGGCCACAAATTTTTCCGAAGATGTTCATGCTTCTCGCGCCGCCGCTTCTCAACTCAGGCCATGCCTTCTCTTGCGCATACGCGGCGAAAATAAGGAAAACCAAGATTTTTTAGTTAGACATGTAGCTTTTGGCTACAAAAAGTGGGCAAAGTTTATCATGAGAAACTTGCGGAGATGTAAATTTTACCCATAGGGAATGTTGTATGTAGACAACAATTTTACTACAAACAATGCCACATAATTATGAACTCAGCATTTTGCTTAATCACCCGACTTTCGTCGTCCCCATTTTCACACAGCGCAACTGACAGAAAGACGCAATCAAGTTTTTATTGGCAGTTTCGTCTTTACTCGGACTCGTATGGGCGTAAAAACCTGATTTTAAGTTTGACCTCGGGAAAACGGTAACCTCGGTAACTTGCCCGATTCTCCCTTGGTAACTATTTGATTTATATAGGATTAGGTGGTTACCATTCAAAGGTAATCTTTGGTAATGGAAAAGGTAACCCCACTCTAAGTCTTTGATATGTATAACTATTATTTTTATTTATATTACCTTCTACTATGGTAACCAGATTACCCCAAGGTTACCCCGACGTTACCTTTTATCAAAACCTTCAAAGCCTTATATTACAAGGCTTTACGACCGATTTTTAAAAAAGGTTACCAAGGTTACCGTTTTCCCGAGGGGGTCTAATTATTAGCGACCATTGCCCCTAGACGAAATAGTCGGCATTTTTCATTGGTATTTCGTGCCTGTCACTATATGGTCAACTCATGTTTGTCGACCATATTGATACAAAACGACCGCAATTTCTGTAAGCGAGTGAATGCACGTCATGGCCCTTCTTATGGTCTGAATTTTGGAACTGACGGAAAGCCGCTGATACGGAATTAAGACGACGTGTCAAGAAACCAGTTGTTATGTTGAGAATATCCCATTGAATTAACAAGATGATTAAATCTGCGACACCGAACTATAGTCGTAGCGCGAATTTGTTTCTAAATAACGACAGATTTTTAGTGTATCTTGAGCCTTCTATGACTTTTTTAAAAATCATTTACGCAATCCCCAATTTTTACGACAAGAACAGATAACTCATTGATTTTAAATAAAATTGATTTCCGGCCTCGGGCACCAAATACTAAAAGGCTCTCAGCGATGAGAGCCTTTTTCATTATTTCCGCCATACCTCAGAATATTGTAGTATCGCTGGTATTGTGGATTACCTTTTGACAATCAATTGCTTGGGGTAAAATGAGAAATGGTTTGCTCACACTCGCTGTGATCGTTTCGGCCAGCGGCTGCGCCACGCCGCCAATTCCGATTAACAGTGCTCGCTCGGTACCGATGGAGCGGATATTCCGTGCCGATGCGCTGCCGCTGGCAAATAGCGCCCGCGCTGTATTTGTAAGGGATGGCGGATCCTCTGGCGCCGCAGCATACCAGCAGCTGTACATCGACGGAAAAAAAGCGGCCTCGTTGAATCCGGGTGAAAAAATCGAATTCATGCTCACGCCGGGCCAGCATGTTTTCGGTGCCCTGCCGGCTGACGTCTTTAACACTCAGTCGCTCAGCACGATCAATCAGGACCTGAAGGCGGATCAAACCTATTTCTACCGCATTCAAACGGAAGGCAACTCCTTGCGCGCAACTGTCCAGCGATTTGTGCCGGCCTATCAATAGGCCGGGCCGGCGTTGACTTTGCATCCTGCCGCTTCCGGCCGCAGAATCCGGAATGGTTTACGCCGTTGGACCGAACGACAAAATGCCGGGCAACAGCCCGGCACTTGACCTGCATCTACTGCTTACTTGGCGGCGACAGTAATGGCCGATGTGTCAACGCTCTTCACGCCCTTCACTTTTCCAGCAATATCCTTGACGTGGTCGATCGCATCCTGGGTTGCCAGTGCACCGCTCAACACCACTACGCCGTGCGTCGTCTTCACGCTGACGTCAAATCCCTTGCTGACGCTATCCGCCAGAATCTCGGATTTCACCTTGGTGGTGATCCAGCTGTCGGACACCACCCGCTTGGTCTTGGTCACGCTCTTGTCGACCTTGTCCGCAGCCACCCCGTTGGACGGTGTGGTCAGGTTGTTGTCGACGCTCTTGACCCCCTCTACCTGCTTGGCGACCGCTTCCGCTTTAGATTTTGCGCTCGCGCTGCTGGCGGCGCCATCCAGCGTCACCACGCCGTTGGTAGTGGTCACACTGACGTCGGACTTGCCCATGCCGTCTGTCGTCATCAGCTTGGCCTTGATGGTCGTGGTAATCCCGGCATCTGTCACCGTAGCGCCGACGCCATCGCTGTGCGCTTGCGGTGCGGCGGCATCGGCAGCCATCGCAGCAGGGCCGGCAAGGCTCGCACCGAAAGCCGCAACGATCAGGACGTTGCGAAGGGATTTTTTATAAAGGAATGATGTATTCATATGGTTTCTCCTGTGTGTTGTCTGCAGCGCTGACCATGCAAGAATGCACATCAGCGAGACCCAGGCAGGATGAAAGACGGCTATGCCGCCCTCTGCTGCCCATGGAACCTTAAAGTCCATGGCCAGAGTCTGCCGCAGCAGGCCGGCATTGTCAGTTCGTTATCGCACATAGGAAGGCAGATACGCCAGATCGCACAGGTAATCCGGCGGCAGGCTAGCCCGCCGCCGGAGACAGGGCAACGCTGCGCGTCGCCCCCAGGGACATCAGGCGTTGCGCCATACAGAAAATAAACAGCAGGACGCCAATCACGATTTTGGTCCACCAGGAACTGAGCGTGCCGTCGAATGCAATCAAGGTCTGGATCAACCCCAGGATCAACACGCCGGAAAGAGTACCTGCGACATAGCCATAACCGCCAGTCAGCAAGGTGCCGCCGATCACCACTGCGGCGATCGCATCCAGTTCAGTGCCTTGCGCATGCAGGCCGTAACCGGACAGCATATAGAACGAAAACAAGACTCCCGCCAGCGCCGCGCAAAAGCCGCTGAATGCGTACACCAATACCTTGGTGCGCCCCACCGCCAGGCCCATCAGCAATGCCGATTGCTCATTGCCGCCGATGGCGTAGACGGCGCGCCCGAAGCGAGTGTAGTGCGCAATATAGATGGCCAACGCCAGCATGATCACGGCGATCAGCACACTGGGCGAGATGAAGGCGCCGAACACGCCGATCCTGGCCTGCGACAGCGTCACATACAAAGGCTGGTCGATCGTGATGGAATTGATGCTGATCAGGTAGCACAGGCCGCGCGCCAGGAACATTCCGGCCAGGGTAACAATGAATGCCTGCAGCTTGAAATAATGGATCAGTGCTCCCATCAAGGCACCGAAGCCGCTCCCGATCAGGAGCACGCAGGCAATCACCAGCAGCGGCGGCCAATGCCAGTACTGCAGCAGGTAGGCCGAAATCATGGTGGTCAGCGCCAGCACCGAGCCGACTGAGAGATCGATGCCGCCGGACAGGATCACAAAGGTCATGCCGATCGCAATCACCAGCAGGAAGGCGTTATCGATCAGCAGGTTGAGCACTACTTGCAGGGAAAAGAAGCCAGTGTAGGCGACCGAACCGAGGCCGAACATCAGCAACAGCAAGACCACCGTCACCATCGACGTGAAATAGGGAGACGCCAACAGCGCGCGGAATGTTTTCATGACTCTTTTCCGGTTGAACGGCGAACTTTGGAGCCGGCGCCAAACAGGCGCGGCATCAGATGGCGGAACTCCTTCGATTGCGAGAGGCAGACCGCAAACACCACCACTGCCTTCACCACCATGTTCACTTCCGGCGGCACGCCCATCGAATAGATCGTGTATGTCAGCGCCTGGATGATCAGTGCGCCGACCACGCTGCCGGCCAGACTGAACTTGCCGCCGCCCAAGGACGTGCCGCCGAGGGTCACCGCCAGAATGGCGTCCAGCTCCATCAGCAAGCCGGCATTATTGGCGTCCGCGCTCTTGATGTTGGAACTGATCATCAACCCGGCCAGGCCGGCGCAGGCGCTGCAAAACATATAGACGAAGAAAATCAGCGCCGCGGTGCGGATGCCGGCCAGCCGTGAGGCCACCGGATTGATGCCGACCGCCTGGATGAACAGGCCCAGCGCGGTTTTTCGCATGAGCATGGCCACCACCAGAAAAACACCGAGGGCGATGTACAAGGAAAACGGCAGACCGAACAGATAGCCGCTACCCAGATAGAAAAACGGCTGGTAGTAGACCGTGATGATCTGGCCGTCGGTCAGCAGCTGCGCCAGGCCGCGGCCGCCGACCATCAGGATCAAGGTAGCGATGATCGGCTGCAAGCCCAGCGAAGACACCAGGAAGCCGTTCCAGACCCCGCACAGGAGCGCCGCGCCCAGGGCGGCCGCAATCGCCCATGCCATGGGTATGCGGCTGGCATACTCTTGCACGCCGCCGTGCATCTGCAGCGTGCCGCCGATCAGCAAGGCCGCAACGGTGCCGGAAATCGCCACCACCGCACCGACCGAAATATCGATGCCGCGGGTGGCGATCACCAGGGTCATGCCAAGCGCAGTCAGTATCAATGGCGCGGCACGGTTGACGATATCGATCAGGCTGCCATACAGGTGGCCGTCTTTCCACTCGAGCCGGAAAAATCCCGGAATCATGAAGAAATCCACAGCCAGCAACAGCGCCAGCGCAGCCAAAGGCCGAAACAGAGGATGCCGTACAAAACTCGAGAGTTGTTCCATCAGAGCGGCAGGCATGGCTGCCGGCGGCCGCGCTTCTTTGCCGGCGTCCTGGTCCAGGAGAATGCTCATGCGCCCTCCCCGGCGATCACCTGCAACACCGAATCCTCGTCCAGTTCACCACGCAAGTACTCGCCGCAAGCCTTGCGGTCGCGCAGCACCAGCATGCGGTCGCTGACCCGCAACACTTCGGAAATTTCGGAGGAAATGAAGAGTATCGCCATCCCCTTGCGGCACAAGGCAATGACATGTTCCATGATCTCCTGCTTGGCGCGGACATCAATGCCGCGCGTCGGCTCGTCCAGGATCAGCATGGCCGGGTCGGTAGCCAGCCAGCGCGCCAGCAGGGCTTTCTGCTGGTTGCCGCCCGAGAGCGAACCGATTGGCGTTTCGATATCCGCCGTCTTGATGCCCAGCCATTTGACATAGTCGCTGGCCAACGCCTGCTGCCGCCTGCGCGGGATCACGCGCAGCAATCCGGCCCTTGCCTGCAAGGCCAGGACGATATTTTCCCGTACCGACAGTTCCAGTATCGCGCCTTCCTTCTTGCGGTCTTCGGAACAGAAGCCGATGCCGGCGGCGATTGCGTCCCGCGGCGAATGGAATTTTTCGACTTTCCCCTTTATCTGCAGCGTGCCGCTGTCGGGCTTGTCGGCGCCGAACAGCAAGCGCGCCGTTTCGGTCCTGCCGGAACCGAGCAAGCCGCACAAGCCCAGCACTTCGCCGCCGCGCAGATCAAGGTCCAGCGGCGCCAGTATGCCGTTCCGGCCCAAGCCCCTGGCCTGCAGCACGGCGGTCTGGCCACTGTCCACCTGCGGCTCGGCGCGACCGTCAGCGGCATCCAGATTGGGCGACGACGAGGTCTGGCTGCCGACCATCTTGTTCACCAGGTCCAGCCGGCTGAGCTGGCTGGCCAGGTATTCGCCTTCAAGCTGGCCATTGCGCAAGACCGTAATGCGGTCGGAAATTTCGTAGGTCTGTTCCAGGAAATGGGTCACGAACAAGATCGCCATGCCCTGTGCGCGCAGCTTGCGCAAGACTTCGAACAGCAGCTTCACCTCGGCGTCGTCAAGACTGGAAGTAGGTTCGTCCAGAATCAATACCTTGGCTGAAATGCTCAAGGCGCGTGAGATCGCCACCATTTGCTGGATCGCCAGCGGATACCTGGAGAGCGGCGCCGCGACGTCGATCCTGACATGCAGTTCGTGCAACAGCTGCTGCGCCTGCTGCTGCATGGATTTCCAGTCAATGGCGCCGTATTTTTTCGGGTAGCGGCCGATGAAGATGTTTTCCGCTACCGACAGGTTGGGGCAAAGATTGACTTCCTGGTACACGGTGCTGATGCCTAGGCTTTGCGCCTCCAGCGTCGAGCGCGGCTGCACCGGCTGGCCATGCAAGAGTATCCGCCCGCTGTCGGGCGTATAGACCCCGGTCAGCACCTTGATCAGGGTCGATTTGCCGGCGCCGTTCTGCCCCATCAAGGTGTGGACTTCGCCGGGATATAGCCGCAGGGCGACTTCATTGAGCGCTGTCACGCCGCCGAACGCCTTGCAGATGCCGCTTAATGTCAGGGCCGGCGCACCGCTGCCCTGCGCCTCGCCGTTAGTGCCGATCTCCGTTTTACTCATCCGCCTGCGATCCCCAGATGCTCAAGCAAGACGGCGCGCTCAGCGCACCATCATGAAAAATAGGACGGCGCGCAAATCGCGCCGTCATCCGGATCGTCCGTTCAGTACTTGCGGTTCGGGAATTCCTTGGCGGCGACTTCCGCCGGGAATACGCTTTCCTCGGTGGTAATCCGCTTGGGCACCGTCTCGCCGGCGACAACCTGCTTCGCCACCTTCATCAGCTGCGGGCCGAGCAAGGGGCTGCACTCCACCGTGACATTGAGCTTGCCGGCCATCATCGCTTCAAACGCGCCCTTGACCCCATCCACCGAGATCACCAGGATATCCTTGCCGGGTTTCAGGCCAGCCTCTTCGATGGCCTGGATCGCGCCTATCGCCATGTCGTCATTGTGGGCGTACAGCACATTGATTTTCTTGCCGTCGGTCTTGAGGAAGGCTTCCATCACTTCCTTGCCCTTGGCGCGGGTGAAGTCGCCGGACTGCGAACGGATGATTTTCAGATGCGGATTGGCGGCGATGATCTCGGCGAAACCGCTCTTGCGGTCGATCGCCGGCGCCGAACCGACCGTGCCTTGCAATTCGACGATGTTGATATCGCCGGCAGGCATGCTATTGGCACGTTCCAGCAGCCAGCGGCCGGCGCGGCGCCCTTCTTCAACGAAATCGGAACCGATGAATGTCACGTACAGCGACTTATCCTTGGCGTCGACCGCGCGGTCAGTGAGGATCACCGGAATCTTGGCGGCTTTGGCTTCGCCCAGCACCGTGTCCCAACCGGACTCGACCACCGGAGAAAAGGCAATGACGTCGACTTTTTGCGCAATGAAGGAACGGATCGCTTTCACCTGGTTTTCCTGCTTTTGCTGCGCGTCGGCGAATTTCAGCGTGACCCCGGCCTGCTTGGCCGCATCCTTGATCGATGCGGTATTCGCGGTGCGCCATTCGCTTTCAGCGCCAACCTGCGAAAAGCCCAGGACCAGCGGCTTTTCAGCATAAGCGCTGCCAGCAATCCCGAATCCAAGGCCCATGCAAAGCGCCGCACCCAATACCGTTCTGCGTGTCATTTTCATTGCTGTCTCCGTTTTTATGTTTGTGTTTTGACCAGATAAAATGTGTGAAGAGCGCGACCATCCTAGGGCGAAATCCGATCCTTTTCAAATGAATTATTTTCAGTTTCAGATACGCGTTTAGGTATCGGCTGGCCGGCGGGCGCTTGTTTACGGTCGACGAATTTTGGATAAAAAAAAGCCCGCTAACTTTCGTTGCGGGCTGAATCCAAACCTTGAGAGGTGTTGGAGGAGACAGGATCACCATATCGCAGCGCAGTATATCCGTCTGCTTGATTGTTGTGATATCTGGTATTCACTGTACAAATACTAGTTTGCGGGTGTTTGCGCGTTGCATCAATAATCATGAGGCCAAGTGCTGTCGATGGCGTTCGGAGGTTGTCGACAGCAGTCGGATTAATTCTCCCGCAATCGGAATTTTCCGAACTGCAAATCGGATACGCCCTGTCGGGGAAGAAGTAATTGATGCCTGCGTCGCAGATGACCCACTTCACACTCGACTAGCAAGAAACGCCTCGTAGCAGCGCTTGATGTCACCATCAACGCAAACGACCATCAAGTGATGAAGCAATTTCACAGACCAGAGGATGAAAAGCGCTCCCTGGTAATAATTCCCGAATCGGATTACGACGAATGGCTGGAATGCACTGATCCAGAGCGCGCCAGAGCATATTTGCAGCTTTATCCTGCCGAACTCATGAAGGCAAGGCCTGTACCGAAACCCACAAAAGTCCGTCACGTCGAGTCAAGCGGTACGCTTTTCTAAGAACCGACTATGAATTTACTTTCAGGCGACCGGCAACACATCCTTAAAGGCCTACGTTTCCGGCACCTACTTCTTACATCTCGTCAGTAAGAAGATTTCTCACATCGTCTCTGTCAAGCATCGCTAGGATGCCGTGCTGACCATGTAGGATGATTTTTGACTTGCTGCTGTCATCAATCCATATCACCTGCTCATAGACCCTCTCAGCAAGCTCATTGAGCTGTATCCAGACTTTCATATGTAACCCCTCCTCTTTGTTGTGAGATTTCAATTTACCGCGCCAACTCCGTGATTAAAAGGCGCATCCTGAGGCATTGACAACAGGGCAATATTTATGCTAGCATCCGCCTCGCAGTAAAAATTCAAAGCAATACGTCATTTGGCGCACTCATCTGTCAGGCCCTTAAAAAGCCCCTAAGAAAGTGCGCCTTTTTGCGTTCTGCATCCGGTAAATATTTTGATGGGAGGTTTAACTTATGAATAAGGAGTCGCCGCAAGACAAATACATCAGCGTCAAACAGGTATCAGAGATTCTGGGGATTGGAGTTTCGACGTGTTGGCTTTGGATGAAGACCAAGCCAGAGTTTCCTAAGCCAATGAGGTCAGGAAAGAGATATACAAAATGGAGCTTGAAGAGATAAACGGATTTGCTGCAGGCTAGATGAACCCAAGACCAGCAATTCATCGACAGAAAGAAAAACGGGTAAGTCATTGAAAAAATAAGAATAACTCTTATCAGCCAACAACTTACCCATATATTCTTGGAGGAGGCGGTGGGAGTCGAACCCACGATACAGGTTTAAGCCCATATGCTTCCTTAGCAGGGAAGTGCCTTCGACCACTCGGCCACGCCTCCAAACTTAAACGGCTTTAACAACGCCGCGTTAAGGACACGAATAATAACTTTTCATAGGGCATCGGTCAATAACGCTATGCCAAATTAACAGCTTTTTTTGAAAATTTTTTAAAAACCCTCTGAAAACCTGCTGCGTGACCCGCTCTCGGAGCAAATCAGCGCAGCAGCACTGCAATTTCCAGAGATTTGCGCGGTTTACGCGCTTTCCAGGCCGAAAGCCTTGTGCAGAGCGCGTACCGCCAGCTCCATGTACTTCTCGTCGATCAGCACCGAGATCTTGATTTCAGAAGTCGAGATCATCTGGATGTTGATGCCCTCTTCCGACAAGGTGCGGAACATTTGGGAAGCGATGCCGACATGGCTGCGCATGCCGACGCCGACTACCGATACCTTGGATACCTTGGCGTCGCCGGTGATGCTGGCGGCGCCGATGCTGGCCTTGACCTTCTCGTTCAGCACATCCATGGCCTTGGCGTATTCGCCGCGCGGCACGGTGAATGTAAAGTCGGTCTTGCCGTCCACCGACTGGTTCTGGATGATCATGTCGACTTCGATGTTGGCGTCGGCGACAGCGCCCAGGATCTGGTAGGCGATGCCAGGACGGTCAGGCACGCCGAGCACGGTGATCTTGGTCTCGTCGCGATTAAACGCGATGCCGGTAATGGTGGCTTGTTCCATCTTGGTATCTTCCTCAAACGAAATCAGGGTGCCGGAAACTGCTTCTTCTTCCAGCGGCATTAATGGGTCAGTCAGCGACGACAGCACACGGGTCGGCATCTTGTAGTTGCCGGCAAATTCAACCGAGCGAATCTGCAGCACCTTGGAGCCGAGCGACGCCATCTCCAGCATTTCTTCAAACGTCACCGTGTTCAGGCGACGCGCATCGGAGACCACGCGCGGATCGGTGGTGTAGACGCCGTCGACGTCGGTGTAAATCAGGCATTCCGCTGCCTGCAGCGCTGCCGCAACCGCTACCGCGGAAGTATCTGAACCGCCGCGGCCCAGGGTGGTGATGTTGCCGAGCTCGTCGACGCCTTGGAAACCGGTGATGATCACGACCTTGCCGGCATCCAGGTCTTGCCGCACCTTAGTGTCGTCGATCGAACGGATGCGTGCCTTGGTATGAGCCGAATCGGTCTTGATCGCGACTTGCCAGCCAGCGTAGGACACGGCTTGCTTGCCGATGGCTTGCAGCGCCATCGCCAGCAGAGCTACCGAAGCCTGTTCGCCGGTGGAGGCCAGCATGTCGAGTTCGCGCGGATCGGGCTGAGCGCTAATTTCCTTTGCCAGGCCCAGGAGGCGGTTGGTTTCACCGGACATCGCGGAGGGCACCACGACGATTTGGTGGCCGGCGTCATGCCATTTGGCGACGCGCTTGGCGACATTCTTGATGCGCTCGGTCGAGCCCATCGAAGTGCCGCCGTATTTGTGGACGATTAAAGCCATAGGGTGTGTTTTGGGTGCGGGAAGCGGACGTAGTGCAAGAAAAATAAAAAATCAACCCTTTAATGTACCCGCAACAGCTGATTATGACAAGTGGATTACTGGCAAGAAAATACAGATAACGTTTATACGTCGGATTGAATATATTGACTCAGCGGCAACAGATCCGATTGCCAACGCAGCGCGATGCGCGGGCCGGCTTCAGTCGCCAGCACATGGCAATCAAAGCCGATGCCGGCCGCAAACAAGACCTGCTTGCCGCTGCGCACCAGGGGCAGCCGCTCGCGCTCCCAAGGCGGCACGTCAAAAGCCTGGTAGTGATATTTCAGGCTCTTGGTGGGCCGGTTGAACGCCAGCTTGAGCTTTTCTCCGCCGGAGCGGAACTGGATCTGCAAGGCTTGCTGGCGCAGCCAATCGGCGCTGACGCCCTGCTCCGCCGGCTCGAAATGCATGACGCCGCCGAAAACCGGAAAGGCGATTTCGGTTTCGCCGTTCCAACGAAAATCCTGCGGCTCGATTTCGGAACGGTCGACATCGTCGCGCGGCGTCAGGAACACGCGGTTACGGTGGCGCCGGATATGGCAGTCCGGGTGAGTTACGCACAACTGGGCGTCTGCTTTCGCTTCCAGCAGCTGCTGCCGCATTTCGCTCAGCCAGGCGCTGGACGGCATGCGCAGATGATGCAGGCCGAACCAGTAGCGCAGCAGGTTATCGATACGTTCCGGCTTGAGCAAGCGCAACTGATCCATATTCAGGCAGGCGCCGTCGGCGCACAGCGCCATGTCTTGCGCCGCCAGTTCGACCAGCAGCTTTTGCGTGGTCTGCATATGGCCGGCGCTGCGCGAGAAGCGCTCCTGGAAGCCAGGAAAATACTGCGCCAGTACCGGCATCACCTGCTGACGCAAGGCATTGCGGGCATAGCGCGGATCGTGGTTGGATTCGTCTTCGACATAGCTCAGCTGTTGAGCCGCGGCGTACTGCTCCATTGCCGCGCGCGATACTTTCAGCAGCGGGCGCACCATCAACAGGCTGGCGTCGCCGAGCAGGCTGGGCGCCGTATTCCAGCTGTCCATGCCGGACAGGCCGGCGGCGCCGGAGCCGCGCAGCAGTTGCAGCAGCACGGTCTCGGCCTGATCGTCGAGGTGGTGAGCCGTCAGCAGCAGCGGCGCCTGGTGCGCGCGGCACAGGTCGCCTAGCGCTGCATAGCGGCTGTTGCGGGCCGCTTCTTCCACACCACTTTTTTCAACGTCGCGCAATGCGATGCGCTGCGCGTGGAATTCGATGCCCAGCCGCGCGCAGGTCTCCGTGCAATGGACTTGCCACTGATCTGCATTGGGACTGATGCCGTGATGGATATGAAAGGCCAGCAGCTTAACGCCATGGCTGGCAGCGTAGCGCACCGCCGCATGCAGCAGCACCGTGGAATCCAGGCCGCCGCTATACGCAATGGCCAGCCGCGCCGGCACCAGCGAACCGGCAGCGGCCAGCGCCGCCAGTGTGTTTTCTAAGTACGCATCGATACTTGGCGAATGAAGATGTGACACGCCTATTCTGCAGCCAGCACTTCCTTGAATTTACCGTAGCTCATCAGTTTTTCATGGCGCGCATTCAGTAAATCCTTGGTCTTGACGCCCTGGAACTGGCGCAGGGTATCGGCCAGCGCCCGCTTCAGCAACGACGCCATCTGCTTCGGATCGCGATGGGCGCCGCCCAGCGGTTCGCTGACGATCTTGTCGATCAGGCCAACTGCTTTCAGGCGGTGCGCCGTCAGGCCCAGCGCATCGGCGGCATCGGCTGCTCGCTCGGCAGTCTTCCACAGGATGGAGGCACAGCCTTCCGGCGAAATCACCGAATAAGTCGCGTATTGCAGCATCAGGACCGCGTCGCCGACGGCAATCGCCAGCGCGCCGCCGGAACCGCCTTCACCGATGATGGTGGCGATCAACGGCACTTTCAGTTCTGCCATGGCGTACAGATTGTGGCCGATGGCTTCCGACTGGCCGCGCTCTTCCGCGTCGATGCCAGGAAAGGCGCCGGGGGTGTCGACAAAAGTGAAAATCGGCAGGCCGAATTTTTCTGCAACCTTCATCAGGCGCAAGGCCTTGCGATAACCTTCCGGTTTCGGCATGCCAAAGTTGCGCAAGGCGCGCTCTTTAGTGTCGCGCCCCTTCTGATGGCCGATCACCATGCAAGCCTGGCCGTTGAAACGGGCCAGACCGCCGACGATAGACTGGTCGTCGGCATAGGTGCGGTCGCCGTGCAGTTCATGGAAGTCCGTGAAAATCTCGTTCACGTAATCCATGGTGTAAGGGCGTTGCGGATGGCGCGAAATCTGCGATACCTGCCATGGCGTCAGCTTGGCGTAGATATCCTTGGTCAGCTGTTGGCTCTTTTTGGAGAGGCGGTCGATTTCTTCCGAAATGTCCACCGCCGAATCGTCCTGGACGAAACGCAGCTCTTCGATCTTGGCATCCAGCTCGGCGATCGGTTGTTCGAAGCCGAGAAATGTTGTTTTACTCATATTGTTCCCTTTATTAATCCATCGCTACCGGTTTGCTGTCGGCACAATCAGGCAAGTTAATAAATCTATAACCCGGATTGATTGCTTGCCTATTTACTCAGTAGTGACTTGATATTCTGTCGATACCGGATCCAGACTACGCCATAAATACCATGTTGCCACAGTACGCCAGGGCTCCCAATTGGCCGATACTTCGCGCGCATCGCTGCGCGAAACGGGCTCGCCCGAAAAATAATTGACACTAATGCCTTTAAGCAACCCCGGGTCATCCAGGGGCAAGATATTGGGCCGGAGCAAATTAAATATCAAAAACATCTCCGCTGTCCAGCGTCCGATGCCGCGGATCTGCGTCAGGTCCGCAATCACGGCTTCGTCTTCCATCTCCTGCCATTGCTCGGCGTCGACCCGTTTTGCCTTGAAATGATCGGCCAGGTCGAGAATATAGTCTGCTTTACGTTTGGACAAACCGCAAGCCGCCAGTTGCTCGGGGCCTGCTTTCAATACCTGGGCCGGGGTCGTCTTGGGACAGACCAGCAGGAACTTCTGCCATACCTGCTCGGCCGCCTTTACCGTAATCTGCTGCCCGACCACTGAGCGCGCCAGCGTGGTAAACGCTTCGCCGCGTCCGACCAGGTGCAGATCGCCAAACTGTGGAATCAATTTACGCATGATACGGTCACGCTTCATCAACTCGTTCTTTGCATCTTCCCAATACGAAGGCACAAAAAAAGAGGAGTCGACAGCTATCGTTTTTTGCATACGTTTACGCCCTTCGCCATTCGGTTAGACCGCCGGGCTTATCTTCCAGCAAAATGCCATCGGCCAGCAGATCCTTGCGGATCTGGTCTGCCGCGGAAAAATCCCTGGCTATTTTTGCTGCTTGACGAGCTTGAATTTTGAGTAGGATATCTTGCTCCGACAACGCTGCTTGTGCAATGCCATTTCCATCAACTTCGCTGCCCGCGAGTGCGCGGCCCTTCAAAAAATCTTCCGGCGTGCGCTGCAACAAGCCGAGCGTGCCGGCCAGTGCTTTCAACTGACGGGCGGCGGCGGCGGATTTATTTTTGTTGACTTCGTTGGCCAGGTCGAACAAGCCGGAAATCGCCATCGGCGTGTTGAAGTCGTCATTCATGGCGGCCGTCAGGCGTTGCGCATGCGCCTCGTCCCAGTCCAGCGGCAAATCATCCGCCGCCACTTCTTTCAGGGCGGTGTAGAGACGCGTCAGGCTTTGCTTGGCGTCGTCAAGGTTGGCGTCGGCATAATTCAGCGGACTGCGGTAATGCGCGCGCAGAATGAAAAAGCGCACCACTTCGGCATCGTATTTTTTCAGAACATCGCGGATAGTGAAAAAATTTCCTAACGACTTGGACATCTTTTCATTATCGATACGGACAAAGCCGTTATGCATCCAGTAATTGACGAACTGGTGACCATGCGCGCCTTCCGACTGTGCAATTTCATTCTCGTGATGCGGGAACTGCAGGTCCTGGCCGCCGCCATGGATGTCGAACTGCTCGCCCAGCAATTGCTCCGCCATCGCCGAGCATTCGATGTGCCAGCCGGGCCGCCCCTGGCCCCAGCGCGAGCTCCACTTGACTTCTTCCGGCTCGCTGGCCTTGGCCGCCTTCCACAAGACGAAATCGAGCGGATCGCGCTTGCCGACGTTAACGTCAACCCGTTCGCCGGCGCGCAAGTCATCCAGCGATTTGCCTGACAGCTTGCCGTAGCCGTTGAAATCGCGCACCGAATAATTGACGTCGCCATCGCTGCCCTGGTAGGCCAGGCCCTTGTGCTCCAGCTTTTCGATCAGCGCCAGCATCTGCGGCACGAAGGCTGTCGCGCGCGGCTCGTGATCCGGCTTTTGCACGCCCAGCGCCGCCGCGTCTTCATCCATGGCCTGGATGAAACGGCCGGTCAGCTGCGAGATGGTCTCGCCGTTCTCCACTGCGCGCTTGATGATCTTGTCGTCGATATCCGTGATATTACGGACGTAAGTCACATCAAAGCCAGACTGCCGCAACCACCGCTGCACCATATCGAACACCACCATCACGCGGCCGTGGCCAAGATGGCAATAGTCGTACACTGTCATGCCGCACACATACATGCGGACTTTGCCCGCTTCGATCGGAGAAAACGGCTGCTTCTCACGCGCCAGCGTGTTATATATTTTCAGGTCGCTCATGGGAAGTTACGGCTCAGGTACAGAAATTAGGCACAGAAATAAGCACAGAAATATTGCACGCCGTTCCATGCATCCACGCACTTTCCGTGCGCGACGCCAATATAACAAGGCCGTCAAAACTCTTTTGCAGTGTTTAGTTTGATAAAATGTTGCTTTTCGCCGCAGTATATCATTACTGAAAAGCGAAAATGCAGCACATGGAATACGAAAACGCCCCCCTTACATGAAGGATTTTTATGACCGCATCTCTTGGCTTGTCCCGTCGCACGTTCACTTTGGCGCTGGCATCGGCGCTTACCGCCGTCACTTTTGCCGCCAGCCCGTCGTTTGCCGCCACGGCTAAGACTGCTGCGGCTGTCGACAAGCCACATGTCCTGTTGAAAACCAACATGGGCGATATCGTCATCGAACTGAATCCGGAAAAAGCGCCGAAGACAGTCAAGAACTTTCTGGGCTACGTTAACAGCGGCCATTATAACGGTACGATTTTCCACCGCGTGATCAACAGCTTCATGATCCAGGGCGGCGGCATGACCAAGGACATGATCGAGAAGCCAGCGCCTAACAAGGTCGAGAACGAAGCCAAGAACGGCCTCAAGAATGTCCCTTACAGCGTCGCCATGGCGCGCACCGCCGATCCGCAGTCGGCCGGCGCGCAGTTCTTCATCAACGTCAACAACAATGAATTCCTCAACTACCCTGGCCGCGACGGCTGGGGCTACGCGGTATTCGGCCAGGTCATCAAAGGCATGAACGTGGTTGACAAGATCAAGCAAGTGAAGACTGCTTACCAAGACGTGCCAACCACGCCGGTGATCATCGAATCCGCTACCGTGACCAAATAATAATATCCATTCTCTATCAACCCGCTATCAACCATTAATAGGAAATACCATGGCTGTCATCCTCACCACCAACCACGGCAAGATCAAGATCGAACTGGACGCTGAAAAAGCACCGAAGAGCGTCGAAAACTTCCTCGCCTATGTCAACGCCGGCCATTACGACGGTACGATTTTCCACCGCGTGATCCCTGGCTTCATGGTGCAAGGCGGCGGTTTCGAGCCAGGCATGAAGCAAAAGCCGACCAACGATCCAGTCGAAAACGAAGCCAAGAACGGCCTCAAGAACGAGCCTTACACCCTGGCCATGGCGCGTACTTCGGCACCGCATTCGGCATCGGCGCAGTTCTTCATCAACGTCAAGAACAACAGCTTCCTCGACTATCCGGGCCAGGACGGCTGGGGCTATTGCGTGTTCGGCAAAGTGGTTGAAGGCAAGGACATCGTCGACGCCATCGAAAAGGTCAAGACCACCCGCAGCGGCATGTTTGCCGACGTGCCGGAAACCGACGTCATCATCGAAAAAGCCGAAGTCGTCGCTTAATAGCGTTCATCCCAAGTCCAAGCCACCAGCCCTTTCATGTCAGCCACAGACTCGCACCAGCCAGCCGCTACCGTTGCGCTGTTTATTTCCGACCTGCATTTGCAGGCGGCGCATCCGCGCACCACGCAAGCGTTCCTGGATTTCCTGCAAACCAGGGCCATGCAGGTGCAGCAACTGTATCTGCTGGGCGACCTGTTCGAGTACTGGGCTGGCGACGACGACCTGGAAACGCCGTACAACAGTGAAATCGCCGCCGCCATCCGGCAAGTCAGCGCCGCCGGCGTCCAGGTCTTCTGGATCGCCGGCAACCGCGACTTCCTGGTCGGCGACGACTTTGCCCAAGCAGCCGGCCTGACCATGCTGCCCGATCCGTCAGTGATCAGCGTGGCTGGCCGGCGCCTGGCAATTGCCCATGGCGACGCCCAGTGCACCGACGACCTCGCCTACATGCAGTTCCGGGCCCAGGTAAGGCAGCCGCAATGGCAGGCGCAATTCCTGGCGCTGCCGCTGGCGCAACGCAAGGCAATCATCGCCGGTGTACGCAAGGAAAGCCAGGAAGAACAACGTCACAAAACCATGGAAATCATGGACGTCAATGCCGAGGCGGTGAATGCACTGTTTGACGCGACCGCCACCAGCACGCTGATCCACGGCCATACGCACCGGCCGGCATGCCACCAGACGCCGCACGACAACGGCGTCCGAACACGTTATGTACTACCCGATTGGGAATACGACATCAAGGCGCAGCGCGGCGGTTGGATCGCCCTTGATGTCGCCGGCGTAATCCGCCGCTTCGGCCATGACGGCCAGGAAATTTTGGACGATCCGACCTAGACGACCCGTCATTCCCGCGAACGCGGGAATCCATTTTCACTGTCATATGCTGCAACACGGATTCCCGCGTTCGCGGGAATGACCCAGGATAGGCAACAATGACAGGACTCCCTCAAACAATCAGTCGAATTGCCGCTTGAACTCCGCAAACTGCGCCGTCAGATCATCCATCTGCCGCCGCAAGCCTGATACCTCTTCCTCAAGCTGCGTGATACGGTCCTGGCTGCTGCCCTTGAGCACGGACGCACTGCCCGCCATGGCATCCGCGATCGCCTGCTGTTCCAGCACTTCCTCGCCAGCCAACAGCTGGGCATAACGCGATTCCTTGGTGCCCGGCGCTTTTGCCAGGCGCGCCACCAGCGGCGGATATTTGTCGACCAGGAATTGCAGCGCCGTTTCCACCTCACCGACGCTGGCGAACTCATGCAGCCTGCCGCTACGGCTGCGCAACTCGCCGGCCGTCTGGATCCCGCGCAGCATCAGCGTCGTCAATACCGCCAGCTTATCCTGCTCCAGCACCCACTTGACGCGCATCCGATGTTCGTACTTGGAGACCCTGGCGCCGGCCTGCCTGACCTCCACCACCAGCTTGCGCTGCATCAGGCGCTGCAGGATATCCAGCACGCTGGACTCGCTGATCGACATCACCGGATCACGGCTGGACAACTGGTTGCAGCCGTTGGTCAGCGTGTTCAGCGACAAGGGATAATTATCCGGCGTCAGCGCTTCTTTCTCGGCCAGCACGGCGAGTACACGGATTTCAAACGGATCGAGAAAATCGTCTGCGCGGCCGGTATCGGCTGACGGCTGCTCGCCGCCGGCAATTTCGTTGACGTCTTGATTCATTGACAATTCTCCTGGTGCGCGGACTTACTCAACCAGTTTGTTGAGCTGGTCCGGATCAAATTTTTCCAGTTCCGGCAGGCTCTCGCAAGCCATGCCCGACTTCTTCAGCAGCGCGATGATGCGGTCGATCTGGTGTTCCTGCGCCGCGGCGTTATCGATCAAGCCATGCAGCGCTTTCGACAAGGGATCGTCGCCGTTCGGGGTGACGCCATAGGCGGCAAACATGCGCGCCGCGGCTTCATCCTTGCCGCTGCCGCTTTCCTTGAGCACAATGCGGGCCGGGTTGCCGACCGCGGTCGCGCCCGGCGGCACTTCCTTGACCACCACCGCGTTGGAGCCGACCTTGG
Organism: Collimonas pratensis; assembly: GCF_001584185.1. GTDB lineage: Bacteria > Pseudomonadota > Gammaproteobacteria > Burkholderiales > Burkholderiaceae_D > Collimonas > Collimonas pratensis. Next base: position 3,146,180 of record NZ_CP013234.1, read on the forward strand.
CGCCCTCGCCGACGGTGAAGCCGCCCAGCACCTTGGCGCCGGCGCCGATGATGGCGCCGCGCGCCAGGGTCGGATGGCGCTTGGCGCCCTTGTTCAGAGAAGTCCCACCCAGCGTGACGCCCTGGTAGATAGTGCAGTCGTCGCCGACTTCCGCGGTTTCGCCGATCACCACGCCGAAACCATGGTCAATGAAGACGCGGCGGCCGATGGTGGCGCCTGGATGGATTTCAATCCCCGTGAAAATGCGCGCGATATGCGAAATGAAGCGTCCCGGCCATTTGAAGCCGTTATGCCAGCAATGATGCGCCCAGCGATGCAGGATGATGGCATGCAGTCCGGGATAGCAAGTCAGCACTTCCCATTGGGTGCGGGCGGCGGGATCGCGTGCCATGATGTTGGCAATGTCTTCACGAATGTTGCTGAACATAGGGGGTATCGAATGAATGCGGAGGCGTAATGTTATTCCAAATTACGCCGGCCGTCTTTTGCTACGGAACTTCGGGGACGGCCGCGAATGTAGCAACTGAGCGCCGGCCGGAAAGGTGGTTGGCCTGGTCCGCCGGCAGATGGCGGACCGAGACTCAGCACGGGTACGGCAGAAGTAAAATCAACAACCCTTGACCATGCGCTGGCGGCGCGCTTCGTACAGGCAAACGCCGGAAGCAACCGACACGTTCAGGCTTTCGACCGCCCCGAACATCGGCACATTGACCAGCACGTCGCAGGTTTCGCGCGTCAAGCGGCGCATGCCTTCTCCCTCGGAACCCATGACAATCGCTGCGGGAGTGGAAAAGTCAGCTTCATACAAACCCTTTTCGCCATCTTCATCGGTACCGATCAGCCAGATTTCGCGCTCTTTCAGCTCGCGCAAAGTGCGCGCCAGGTTGGTCACGGTAATGTAAGGGACGGTTTCCGCGGCGCCGCTGGCAACCTTGGCGGCAGTCGCATTCAAACCGACCGCGCGGTCTTTGGGAGCGATCACGGCATGCGCGCCGGCGCCGTCGGCAACCCGCAGGCAGGCGCCAAGATTGTGCGGATCAGTGATGCCGTCCAGGATCAGCAGCAGCGGCGGACCGACGATCGCGTCCAGCAATTCATCCAGGTTACGGGCCAGCGACAGCTCGCCAGCCTTGGCCACTACGCCCTGGTGGCGACGGGTGCCGACAATGTTCGACAAGCGCTGGTCATCCACCGGAATGACGCGCACGCCCACGGCTTTCGCTGCCTGCAGCAGATCCTGCATGCGGCGGTCGACGCGGCTGGCATCCACGTAAATCTCTTCCACCGACGACGCTTCATGACGCAAACGCGCGGTGACGGCGTGAAAGCCGAAAATCATTTTACTTTTCATATTCTATCTATTTCAATCTGACTACTTACTATTATTGAGACTTAAATCATGACAAATCTTGCTGATGCGACGCTTCCATAGGGTGGGCATGCCGTTGTACCCATGCCTAACTGCGAAAAGCGAAGTACCCGCGTGGGCACGCTGTGCCCACCCTACCGCTTGCGCTTGCTGGATTTCGTAAAGCCCTTCGGCGCCCGTGCGTTCTCTGCAGGAGCGGCCGCCTTGCCTTTCTTTGCCTTGCCTGCAGGCGTGGTCTTGGCCGCTGTCGTCACCCGCGCGGTTTTCTGCGGCGCAGCCTTGCCGCCAGCCTTGGGCTTGGCGCCGCGGCCTTGCTCATTGTCGGCGCGACGCGCTTCGTTCTTCAGTACCGTCTTGATGCCCGGTTCATTGACCAGGCGCAGGTCGATCTTGCGCGCGTCCAGGTCAACCCGGCTGACTTGCACCGTGACGCGATCGGTCAGCTGGTAGCGGATGCCGGTACGCTCACCGCGCAACTCGTGACGCGCTTCGTCGTACTGGAAATAATCAGCGCCGAGTTCGGTGACATGCACCAGGCCTTCGATATACAACGCATCCAGCTGGACAAAGATGCCGAAGGTCGCCACGCCGGAAATCACGCCGGTGAACTCTTCACCCAGCTTGTCGCGGATGAAATAGCATTTGAGCCAGGCTTCGACATCGCGCGAAGCCTCGTCGGCGCGCCGTTCATTGGCCGAACAGTGCACGCCGAGGGCTTCCCAGATCGCCAGGCTGCCTTCGTTTTTCTTCTTGCCTGCCGCCTTGTCTTCCGCCTGTTTCTTGCGGCCGGCCGGCGACAGCATGGTGTTCAACGCGCTGGTGTCGAGTCCCTTCGGATCGTAGCGCTTGCCTTGCAGGATGGCCTTGATGGTACGGTGCGTGAGCAGGTCGGGATAACGCCGGATCGGGCTGGTGAAATGCGCATACGATTCATACGACAAGCCGAAATGGCCGATGTTTTCCGGGCTGTAGACCGCTTGCTGCATGGAGCGCAGCATCATGGTCTGCAGCAGGATCGCATCTGGCCGCGCCTTGATCTTCGGCATCAGCTCGGCGTAATCCGAAGCCGATGGCGTATCGCCGCCGGCCAGGTTCAAACCGACCTGCTTGAGGAAGGTGCGCAGGATGGTCAGCTTTTCCTTGGTCGGATGCGCATGGATACGGAACAGGCCCGGATGCTTGTGACGCTCCATCAGGTCGGCGGCACAGACGTTGGCCGCCAACATGCATTCTTCGATCACCTTGTGCGCATCATTGCGGGTGCGCGGCAGGATTTTTTCGATCTTGCCGGCGGCATTGCAGACGATGTAGGTCTCGGTGGTCTCGAAATCGATGGCGCCGCGTGCCTGGCGCGCCTGCAGCAGCGCATGGAACACTTCGTACAGGTGCAGCAGATGCGGCACCAGGCCTGGACGCTTGGCGGCTTCAGGTCCCTTGGTGTTGCCCAGGATCGCTGCTACTTCGGTATAGGTCAGGCGGGCGGCGGAATGGATCACTGCCGGGTAGAACTGGTAAGCCTTGATTTCACCCTTGGCGCTGATCACGGCGTCGCACACTAGGGTCAGGCGGTCGACGTCGGGATTCAGCGAACACAAGCCGTTGGACAACTTCTCCGGCAGCATCGGGATCACGCGGCGCGGGAAATACACCGAGGTGCTGCGCTCCAGCGCATCGACATCCAGGGCATCGTTCGGCTTGACGTAATGGCTGACGTCGGCGATCGCCACGATCAGGCGATAACCGTTGGCGCGGCCGATCTTGACCGGCTCGCAATACACGGCATCGTCGAAGTCGCGCGCATCTTCGCCGTCGATGGTGACCAGCGGCACGTCGCGCAAATCGACGCGGTCGGCGAGGTCAGCGGCGCGTACTTCGCCCGGCAGCTTCGCAGCCAGCTTCTTCGCGGCTTCGGAAAATTCATGCGGCACGCCATACTTGCGCACCGCGATTTCGATTTCCATGCCTGGATCGTCGATATCGCCGAGGATTTCGACAATCTTGCCGACCGGCTGGGTGAACCGTGACGGCTGCTCCGTCAATTGCACGCTCACCACCTGGCCGGCCTTGGCCTTGCCCGGCGAACCTGCCAGGATGATGTCCTGGCCGATGCGCTTGTCTTCAGGCGCGATCACCCACACCCCGTTTTCATTCAGCAAACGGCCGATCACGTGGGTATTGGCGCGCGAGACGACTTCGACGATAGTCCCTTCCGGACGGCCGCGGCGGTCGGTGCCGACGATGCGCGCCTGGACGCGGTCGCCATGCAGTACTTTCTGCATTTCCTTCTCAGGCAGGAAAACGTCGTCACCACCCTCGTCGGGGATCAGAAAACCGAAACCGTCGCGATGGCTGCTGACGCGGCCTTCGATAAAACCGGGGGAATTGGTCAGTTTGTAGATGCCGCCGCGGTCGGGCTTGATCTGTCCGTCGCGCTCCATGGCATTCAGGCGGCGCGTCAAACCTTCCATTTCATCGGGTTTGACACTTAGTGCAGCAGCCAGAGCGGCGGCGTTTTGCGGTTCGGAAGAAGTCCGCAGAAGGCCGAGAATTTCCTCCCGGCTGGGGATTGTGTAGGAATATTGGCTCAAAAGGCTCTTCAACTGGTTGTTATTCATCAACGCTTAGTGTAACGGAGGATTGTGACAATCTCCTAACCAAGCAGCTTATATCTTCCGCTTTTACGGCCCTGCTCTATCTTCTTTTAAATGATAGTTGACATATTTTCGCATTGGCTTATAATCTCGCTCTCTCAAGCCCACGTGGCGGAATTGGTAGACGCGCATGGTTCAGGTCCATGTGCCGCAAGGTGTGGGGGTTCGAGTCCCTCCGTGGGCACCATATACCATAGACCAGATCCTTTTCGGGATCTGGCTCTCCGCAAAATTCCAGGCCTCCCGGCATAGCAATGCGATAAGTCCGGGAGCGCCTAGTGAATTCCAGCAATGCACCCCCTCGCATCCCGCGTCGTGATGCCGCGCCAGTGAGCTAGCCACGTTGCATATTACCAGCTTCAATCGCTCCAGACGCAACAAAACCCAGCCTGTGACAGCGGCCGGGTCGCTACATCTGCCTAGTTAAACTAAAGCGTTTTCCTGCCTAGGACTATTCCCGCGCCAGATCACTGGAACGGATTGATCATCACTTTCTGCGGATTTACCGTGGTTCCAGCCTGGATCTGGGCATCGATGACCTGATAGAAGGCATTGCCGGTATCGGCGATATTCCAGGTACTCAGGATGACGTGATAACCGCCGCGGTCGGCCGGGATGGTGCAGCGATGCGTGGCATGGCTGTTGCTGGACGGCGCGAAACCACCCTTGACGATACAGAACGGCTGCAGATCGAACGCCTCCCTGCTCAGCTTCTGGTTCGGATTCCAGCCCTGTTTGGTGATGTAATAGCGCCAGTCCTGCGTCATGTGTCCCGCTGTGAAGTACCAGCTGAAATCGTTGACGCCGGCTTTCAAAGCCACTTTCTTCCAGCGCGTCGGCGTTTGCGCATTCAATTCGGAAAACTGCGCCAGGCCAGCGGCGGCGATGACGCCATCGGCCGGGCCGGCCGCCGGAAAGCCTTTCGGTCCCTCAACGCTCTGCGGCTCATACTGAATCGCACCGCAAGCTGCGTTCTCCTGCGTCTTGCACATGAAAGCGCGAGATTTGGGCGCATCTATATAACCGTGGGCCTGCGCCAGCAGCGGCGCCGCCATGGCCAGCATGACGGCCAGACCAGACGATAATTGTTTCATTGTTTCCCCCAAGGAGTTTGCAGCAGTGGACCAATGCGCAGCGGCCAGCGCTGCGGCGGGCAGGTCGATTCTGCCGCCGGGGACGGGGCAGCGTAACTGGCAACCTTTACAGTCGCTCATCCACAGAGGCAGATACTCCCGCGGTCTTGCTTGATCACTAAACAATTGTCAGACTTATCCTATAATGTGCGAGACCTCAAACCCGCCTTGCCGGCGCTTTGAGGGCGACGCCGCAAACCCGATAAGGACATCTATAGTGAAACTGACCAACCAATCTGTCATCGCGCTGCTTTGGGGCTTGCTGTATCTGGTCATGGGCTACACCTCGCATCAGCTCAACGGGCCGATTGCCGCCACCGGCTATATCTGGCTGCCGGCCGGCGTCACGGTGGCCGCCTTCATGCTGACCAGGACCGCGCGCTGGCTGCCGGTGATCATCGGTTTCGTGCTGGCGCAACTGCTGCTGGGCTGGATCGAGAACCGCGACCTGTTGCGCGTCACCCTGTTCGCTCTCGACGAAATCGGCGTCGCCGCGATTGCCGTGGCGCTGGTGCGGATGACACAGTTGCCGATGGAAGGCTTGTATTTCGTCCGCGGCCTGTTGATCGCCGGGGTTGCCTGCAGCACCGTCAGCGCGGCGATCGGCGCGGCCTGGTTCCTGTTCGTGAAAGACGTTCCCTTTTGGCCGACTGCGCGCATCTGGGCAGCCTCCGACCTGGTCGGGATCCTGATCGTGACGCCGGTGCTGGCCGGCTGGTCGCGCTTCCACGCCATGCGTTCGGGCGGCATGGACCGTAGCGATTTCCTGCTGGGCCTGGCGGCTTTTATCGCGCTCGGCATCACCGCCTACGTCATTTTCGACGGCCACAGCCTGAGCAATTTTTCCGCCGGCGTCAATTTTGCGCTGACCTACGTGCCGCTGTTTTTCGCGGCGGTGGTGACCCTGCTGTGGGGCGGCCGCGGCGGTTCCCTGGCAGTCGCCATGCTGGCTTTCTTTGCACTCTTGAATACAGTGCAGGGCGAAGGTCCATTCGCCGCTTTCGCCGATAATTATTCCAAACATTCGCTGCTGGAAGCTCAGCTCTACCTGGCGGTCGCCGCCCTGCTCTGCCTGCTGATCAGCGCCCTCAAAACCACCCGCGAACAATTGCACGAAGACGCCGCGCAATGGAAAAGCGACGTCGAGCTGGCGCTGACCGTCAGCCGCCAGCTGGTCTACAGCATCGATCCGCATAGCAAGAAACTGTGCTGGAACGGCGACCTGCAAGGATTGCTGGGCGTGCCGGCCAGCGCCTTCAGCGAGCTCGACCAGGTATTGACGCATGTCCACCCCGACGACCGCCAGCAATTGCGCAGCCGCTGGCTGGAAGACATGGATGACGATGCCCGTCCCGACCTGCGTTTTCGTTTGCTGCTGCCAGCCGGACACATTACCGACATGACCGACATGAGCGCGGTGCTGCTGGATGCGGATGAGTCCGTGGCCATGGTTGCCGGCGCCTGGCGTTTGCACATCAGGGAAGAAGAACGGCAACCGAGCCAAGGACCGGCTGCCCTATGAGCGTTCGTACCGGCGCCCTGCTGATTCACGGCCTGGGCGGCACCCAATTCGATCTCGGGTCCATGCACAAGGTGTTGCAGCGTGCGGGAGTGGAGACCCACGCCGTCACCCTGCCTGGCCATGGCGGCCAGCCGGAGGATCTGGTGAACGTGCGCATGGAAGACTGGCTGGACGCCGTCGCCGCCGCGTATCAGGAACTGGCGCCGCAATACGAGACCTTCCACGTCCTCGGCATGTGCCTGGGCTCCCTGCTGGCGCTGGCTTTGTGCGAGCGTGTGCAGCATGCCAAGGGCAAGCTGGTGACGCTGGCGCCGCCGGTCTTCATCGATGGCTGGTCGACCCCCTGGTACCGCCAGCTGCGGCATGTGGTGTACTGCATTCCCGGCATGTCCGCCAAGATGAAAGTAGAGGAAGACGAGCCGTTCGGCATCAAGAACACCACGGTGCGGGCCATCGTCAAGGCCAAGTTCGCGCGCGGCGACAATTTCCATTATCGCTGGGTGCCACTGGCCTGCATCCGCCAAGTCGACCGCTTGCGCCGCCAGGTGTTGGCGCGCGCCAGCAACATTTCTTGCCCGACGCTGGTGGTGCATGCGCGCGAAGACGAGCTGACCAGCCTGAAATCGGCCGAATTCCTGCAGGCGGCCTTGCCGGATGTGCGGGTGGTGGTGCTGGAAAACAGTTACCACATGATCTGCGTCGACAACGACCGTGACCTGGTCACCAACAGCGTGCTGGAATTCTTCGGTTATCCGCCGGCGCCCCCGCGGCGGATGCGCGGCGCCGACAAGGCTGAAGCCTAGCGCTCCATCTGGTTAGAACACCCGGCCCAGCTGGAGATACAGATTCCAGACGCCGCGCGGTGCAATCGCCGCGCCGAAATACAGCGGGCCGAGGAAACTGCTGCCGCCCATGAACATGCTGGCGCTTTTCTTGAAGGGCCCCGAGGCAAACGCGTCCTTGTTCTGCCAGACATCGCCGACTTCCAGGCTGCTGCCAAACACCGTGTTACGCAATCCCGGCAAGTTCAGATCGGGCATGTCGCGCAAATACGTCATGCGACCATACAGCAAGTAGTTGCCGGAAAATTGGTCGGGCGCGTAGGCCGACAGGCGCTGAAAGCCGCCCAGCGTGAATCCCAGCCCGCCATTGCCGCTGGCCTCGTTCGATTCGTTGCCGTAAGTGCCCGCAGCTTCCAGCGCCAGGTTGAGTGTATTGCGGCCGCGACTGACCGCCCACAACGCCTTGCCCTGGGCATCGTTGTAACTGTTGGCTGCGCCACCGAAGGCAATGTTGCTGACGGCGGAAAGATAATAACCCTTGCGCGGAAACAGCGGATCATCCAGCTGGTCCACAGTAAGCTGGGTCCGGATCACCGGCTGCTTTACATGAAAGCTGTCGAACACCACACCCGGCAAAACCTCCGCCAGCGCCTGCGGAAAGTTATAAGTCGGCCTGGCCTCCAGCCATTGGTAGTAGACCCCGGTACGCAGTTCTCCGAGGCGGCCGATAGGCATGCCGATGTCTAGCCCTACCTTGGTGGTGTCGACCCGATAGGCCGTCACCGGCACGGTATTTGAATTCGCCGTGCCCTCGTCGAAATACAGATCGATATGGCGCCGTGCGTATTCGGCATAGGGCGCCACATACAGCCCGACAGTATTCCATATGGGCTGGCGCAATTCGGTATGCAGGCTGGCCTGCTTGCTGCCCAAGACAAGATCATTGCGCCACTCCAGGCCGCTCTGCGTCATCCACGGCAGGCGGTGCCCCAGTTGCAGATTGAAGTCGCCTCGGCCATTGAAGCTGTTCGACACGCCCAGCCCGAACAATAGGAAATGCGGCCCCCACGATTTGTCCTCGGCGTCCACTTTCAATACATTGCGACCATCCTCCGGCACCAGTTCTTGCGTCACGCTTTTGAAGTCGCCATTGGTCGACAAGCGCGCCACTTCCTTGTTCAAGGCAACCGGATTATAGAGATCGCCTTCCTTGACATCCAAGGCACGGCGCACCACAGCGGCCGGCACCCGGCCGTTGCTGCTGATTTGAATTTCATCGATATGGGTATTCGGCGCCAGCACCGGACCGTTGCTGCGCGATGCAAGATATTCCTTCCATTGCTGTGGCGGCAGCGCCAGCGCAGCCAGTTTTGCACTCTGGCGTTCGGCAGCGTCGTAGCCGGCCTTGACGCCATCCTTGCCACGTGAAAAATCGGCAAATGACAAGTCGCCCAGGTTAGGCTCTATCAAGACGTCGTTTTTCTTGAGCGTTTCTATTTCATGCTTGACGTTCTGCTGGATCAGGATGGTCACCATCTGCTGTGCTACCGCCGTTGGCGAATCGAGAGTGGCGGGGTCCTGCAGGTCGGTAGCAATATTGACCGCGATGATGATGTCGGCGCCCATGCTGCGCGCCAGCGATACCGGCAGGTTCTGCACCAGGCCGCCGTCCACCAGGGTGCGGCCATCCAGCTTGAGCGGTGCAAACAGGCCGGGCACAGCCATGCTGGCGCGGATAGCGCGCGGCAACGAGCCTTGGCTTAATATGACTTCGGCGCCGGTGCCAAGATCGGTCGCCACCGCGCGGAAAGGCGTCGGCAACTTGTCAAAGGAAATATTCGCCGGCAATTGCGGGGTCCAGTTCTGCAGCAAGGTCAGCAGATTATTACCTTGCACCAGTCCCTTCGGCAGTTTCAGCTTACCGTCGCCATAGCCGGCGGACAAACCGATAGGATATTGGTAATCGTCTTCACGCTGGAACTGCGGCAATTCTGCCCGGTCATTGCGGTCGAAGGCGATATCGCTCAGGTTGGTCTCGGTCAGGATGCGGTCCAGCTCATCGACCGACAGCCCGCTCGCATACAGCCCGCCGACCACGGCGCCCATGCTGGTGGCGGCCACATAGTCAATCGGGATATGCATTTTCTCCAGCACTTGCAACACGCCCAGATGCGCATAGCCGCGGGCGCCGCCACCGGACAGCACCAAGCCGATGCGCGGCCGGGCCGGCGCAACCTTGTTTGCACTATTGGCATCTCCGGCCGCCGTGGCCGATGCCGCCGATGCCACGCCGGCATGCGCCAGGCCCAGCAGCAGGTAGCCGAGATATATACAAAAGTTGCGCAACGAACGGAAATTCACAATATTTCGCTTCAAAAGAGGCATGGATGGCAAGAAAAACACCCGAGAATAGGATTGAACAGGATTGTTAAGTAAAGACCCGCATGATTATATTTGAATAAGCCCCTGGGCCTGGCACTACATCGGATGTTTTATCCAAACCACGCTCTCTTGAAGCCCGGGTGCGCGCCCTAATATGGGAGCAAAGGCGCAACAGCGTCGTTTCATCGTTCGCCACATTCCTACTCTCTTTTCACAGGCCTCCACATGCCATCCCGCGCTGCCATCCTGACTGTACTGTTATTGCTGGGCGCCCTGCACGCCTTGATCGGCTGGATGCTGATGCCCGCACTGAGCGCAATGCCGCTGCTGCAAACCCTGCTCGGCCTGTGGCTGCTGCTGTCGTTCCTGCTGATTCCGGCCGGCATGCTGGGACGCGTCATCAAAAGTCAGCCCTTGTCCGACCGCCTGGCGTGGGCCGGCATGCTGGCCATGGGCATTTTTTCATCGCTGTTTGTCATCAGTTTGCTGCGCGAACTGTGTTTGCTGGTGTTGCCCTGGCTTGGCGTACACGATGCGCGCCTGCCAGCCTGGAGTGCGCTGGCGGTTTTGCTGCTGGCCGCGGTATCCAGCGTGGTCGGCTATGTCAATGCACGCCGGCTCGCCGCCGTGGTGGACGTCGACATCCCGATCCGTGACTTGCCTGCTGCTCTGCAAGGATTCACCATCGCCCAGATCAGCGACATCCATGTCGGCCCTACCATCAAGCGCGGCTATCTGGATGCCATCGTCAACAAGGTCAATACCCTGAAAGCGGATCTGATCGCCATTACCGGCGACCTGGTGGACGGCAGCGTGCTGGAACTGGCGCCGCACACGGCGCCGCTGGCCAACTTGCAATCGCGCCACGGGGCCTATTTTGTCACGGGCAATCATGAATATTACTCGAACGCACCGGAATGGGTGGCCGAGGTGCGCCGGCTGGGACTGACGGTGCTGATGAACGAGCACGTGGTCCTCATGCATCAAGGAGCGTCGCTACTGGTGGCTGGGGTGACCGACTATAGCGCCCATCATTTCGACGAAGCCGAACGCAGCGATCCGCAGGCGGCGCTGGCTGGCAGCCCGCAACATGTTGCTGTCAAGCTGCTGCTTGCACACCAGCCACGCTCCGCCACGGCGGCGGCCGAGGCCGGCTTCGACCTGCAACTGTCCGGCCATACTCACGGCGGCCAGTTCTTTCCCTGGAACTTGTTCGTGCCCTTGCAGCAACCGTATACCGCGGGCTTGAACCGCCTGCGCAACCTATGGGTGTACACCAGCCGCGGCACTGGTTACTGGGGTCCGCCCAAGCGTCTTTTCGCACCTTCTGAAATTACCCGCCTGCGGCTGGTCCTCGCATGACAAATCCTAGAGGACGACCTTGCCGCGCATGGCTTTGTCCTTGCCGCGCCGGGTCTTGCTGTCGACGCGCTTAAGCTGGGAACTGCGGCTGGGCGCAGTGGCCCGCCTTTTCTTCTGGATCACGGTGACGCTCAGCAGCAGCTCCTGCAGCCTGAGCAAGGCTTCGCCCTTGTTCTTTTCCTGGCTGCGCGACTGCTGCGCCTTAAGCACCAGCACGCCGTCCTTGGTAATGCGCTGGTCGTTCAAAGCCAGCAGCCTTTCCTTGTAGAACTCGGACAGCGACGACGCCTGGATATCGAAACGCAGATGGATGGCCGAGGACACCTTGTTGACATTCTGGCCGCCCGGCCCTTGGGCACGGACGGCGCTGATCTCGATCTCGCTCAAAGGGATGGCGAGCGAATCGGTAATGCGCAGCAGCTTGTCGTCGTTAAGAGGAAACATGCGCATTATTATAGGGGCAATGACAGGGGCAATGTCAGGCCCGGCTGCGCAGATCTTCTAGCAAGCTGCCCGCCGCCGCCAGTTCCGCTTCATGGCCCGGCTCGCGCCAGGTTTCCGCCAAAGCATCCGCCTGCCATTGCTGCATCGACGGCAGATGCAGCAACCGTGCAGCGTAGGCTTGCGCAGCCGGACTCAGCTGCAAGCCATAGGTTTGCACCCGGAAGGCGACCGGCGCAAAGAACGCGTCGACAGCGCTAAAGCCGGCGCCAGCCAGGAAAGGTCCGCCGAAACGCTGCAGACCTTCGCTCCAAAGTTCATCCAGCCGCGCGACATCGCGCGCAAGTGCCGCCGGCACCTGCGCCAGCTTGATCCGGACACCGCAATTCATGGTGCAGTATTCACGCAAGGCGCCAAAGCCGGAATGCATCTCGGCGGCGGCGCAACGGGCCCAGCTCCTGGCTTGTACATCCGCCGGCCAGACGCCGGCATGGCGCTCTGCCAGATATTCGGTGATGCCGAGCGAATCCCAGACTGCGGTCTCGCCATCTTTCAGGGCGGGCACTTTACCGGTTGGCGAAAAACTGCGGAAAGCATCCCAATTAGCGCCAATGCCTCCGGCGGAAAACGGCATCAGGCGCTCATTGAACGCCAGGCCGAGTTCACGCATCAGCACCCAAGGGCGCAAGGACCACGACGAATAATTTTTATTGGCAATATACAGCTCATACATGATGGCAGACACTCCGGTTTGAATTGTTTTGGTTAGGCATGGCCAAGCTGCAATCTGTACAGCGCTCCGACGAGCTGCCCTCACAGATGCAACAAGGATTTTATATGTTTTCAGGGAAGAATACTCGTGCAACTATGGCATAACCATGTCACCTGAGGCATGATGGCTATCGCAGCCGACCATTTGCCAAAAAAAATGAAAACATCTAGTTCCGGACCCCATGCATCCGCCAACGCAAGCGGCCTGCTGCTGCGCGGATCGCTGTTGCTGCTGGCGCTGGCCGGCAACGCCAGCAACGCCGCCGAGCGCTATCAAATCGATAGCACACATACTTTTTCCTACTTCGAATACAGCCACTGGGGCTTGTCGATGCAGCGCAGCCGCTTCGACACCACTACCGGCACCATTGAGCTGGACCGCGACAACCAGAGCGGCAGCGTCGAGATCGACATCGACGCCGCATCGGTCAGCACCGGCAGCGACGGCTTCAATCAGATCATGCGTTCAGGCGATTATTTCGATAGCGCCAACTTCCCGAAGATCAGCTTCAAATCGTCCGCCCTGCACTTTGACGGGCCGCAGTTGACGCAAGTGGATGGCGACCTGACCATCAAGGGCATCAGCCATCCGGTCACGCTGCAGATCAGCAATTTCAATTGCCGCTTCATGCTTATCTACGGCAAGCAAGCCTGCGGCGCCAACGGCTCAGCCAGCATCCTGCGCAGCGATTACAAACTGGGGCGCTACGTGCCGTTTGTCAGCGATGCGGTGACCTTGCACATTAGCGTCGAAGCAATCAAGGAATATTGAAACGGCGCCGGGCCATGGCTGAGCCGCGGCGCCCCCGGTTTCAAAATTGGTGGAGAATGCCGGCGATCACCCCGGTCTGGTTGCTGCCGCTGACGATTTGCTCATCAAAGCCATTGACGCCCAGATTCGAGCCGCCGCGGTTGCTGGCGTACGACGCCAGCAGATACAGGCTGCTGCGCTTGGACAGGTCGTAAGTTCCCAATAATGCAAAGGTCAGCGGATCGGCCGCACTGCCCCTGGTGTCGGTATACGCGCTCATTCCGACCATGGAAAATGCAGGAGTCGCCTGGTACTTCAAGCCTCCCCAATACAGATTGGATGCGCGGGAAGACATGTCGGGGGAAGTCGGTGCAAACCAGCGGTAACCGAAATAGGAGATCACCGATCCGCTGCTGTAGCTGACACCGGCGGCAAGCCGCCTGTCCGCGATGCCCTGCGATGCATGGGACGTGCCATGACGCTGGTCGAAAGCCAATCCGAAAGCCAGCGCACCGGGTGCATACCGCAAGCCTATGCCCAGTTCACGCCCGATTCTGGGGGCGCCGGCCATTTCGCCACTATCTTTCAAACTGCCGTCATAGCCGAAACTGTAGAGCCCGGTCATTTCCAGGTCCTGGAATTGGCCATCGTAGCGGATGGCGTTGTCGGCGCGGCCGGCCAGCACGGCATCGTGCGTCAACGCCGAGTATGCCGCCATACCCGTCGGATCAAAAGGGTAGATGTAATCGTACAAGGTATTGTTACGGCGCCCCAGCGTCACTTGATGGGATTTCCCCGCCAGGCCAACATAGGCGCCACGCCCAAACAAGCGCCCATTCTGGCCGGAGGCGCCGGTGTCGGAATCAAATCCGCTTTCCAGATGGTAAATGGCCTGCAAACCGCCGCCCAGGTCTTCGCGGCCGCGCAAGCCCCAGCGCGATCCCCACAGGTTGCCCGAATTGAGATGGCTGCGGCGGCTGGCGTTCCCGTTGGCGTCGGGGACGTTGTTCAACACTTCCAAACCGGTATCGATGACGCCGAACAGCGTGACGCCAGTTTCGGCGCAGGCGCTGCCGGCCAGCATGGCGGCTAGCGTCGTCATGTAGAATTTTTTCTTCATTGTTAATCTCCTCCTGGTTGCTTCCCTCTGGATCCGGCTTCCTGTCTGCAGCCGGCGCAATCGTTGCGGCAATGCTGTCTATGTCATATGCGCCCCTCCCATCGATAGTGCTTAAAGCCGTGACCCGTCCTCGTCCACGCAGCGGCGATTCTTTTTTGTCAGCCTTGCGTACGACGCGCACGGCGCATACGGCTATAGGCGATACTCAGTGAAAGCCTGCGATCGGCAGGGATTGCGCGCTATCCACATGGCGCCGGCGCCCGCATCCATCAGGGTCGTCGCCACCGTTGCGTGCCGCCCTTCGGCGTCAGGTTTGCGCAACACGCCGCCCGCATACAGAAAATCGCCAGCCAGGACATGCTTGATGCAAGCCCAGTCAATTTTCTGGCTGCCGCGACGTAGCGCCTGCTGCAGCACCGTCTCGACGCGCTGCTGACGGTAGAGAGAATCCGGATTGGCCGCCAGGCCAAGTTCGCGCAGCTTGCCGCGGGCAACCGGGCACAGCCAGTGGTCGGCATGCACCAGCAAGCCATGCTGCGGCGCCTGCCAGAAAATCTCGTCGGGCGCGCACTCCAGGTTGACAGCATCGCCAAGCGCCTGGCCAACGCGGTCGACGCCGGCGTGCGCCAGCATCAGGTTGCGGGAGCAGAAGCGTCGTGTGCGCCACAGGATTTTCATGGCGCTGCCCATGTCTGGCGCCTCCAGCATCTTGCGCCGCACCAGCGCCAGCGGCACATCGGCCAGTTGACGGTAATCACGATCAGAACTCAGGAAGTTACCACTCATCGACAGACCGGCGCCGTTAAAACCGTGCCGCCCCAGCGCCCCCGCTTCGGCAAACAGCAGCAGATCGGGCTGGTCCGCGCCGTCGCGACGGATCCGCAGGACAATGCCGGTATCGGCGCACTCCTGCCGCCAGTCCCAGTTATGCGCATGCATCAAGCGGCCGGCTGCCGCGTGCTCAGGCAATACCACGAGCCCGGTACAGCGGTCCTCAAGCTCCCGGCAAACCATTTTCAAGTCGCTGTGGCAGAACATCATCTCGGTACGGCAATTGATCAAGATCACATCTGCCAGCGACACGCCGGCGCCATCGGCAATACCCTGCATTTCATCCAGATAGGCAGAATCGAAACGCTGGATGACGGCGCGCATTCCGAGCGCCAGCCTGGTCAGACGATCGCCTCCCAGGCCCTGCCGCATCAATTGCCGTCGATACAGGCGCGCGCTGCGTGCAACACGCTCCGGCGCGGCACTGCCGTGCTGCCTGCCGCGTTGATAAGCTGTACCGGCGACCTCAATCAAAGGGAAATGGCCAGTATCTGTATCACGCATGTTCACCCACAGCCTCGCTCAAAAAAAATTAATCAATCGACAATTTTCCATATCTTGTATTAATTTTTTGATAAATTCAATTTGAAGATGTTTTTTAAGAACTCCCTTACAAGAACTGGCTGCCAAAGTCGCTTGCAGAGATGTTTACTCATATGATATTAATCAATTAACATCTATTTGAATGTATTTTTATTAATCACTCTGCGGCGAGAGAATGAGCAAAATCAAACATCCCAGCGGCCCCAGCCCGTTGCAGCTCGATCTGGCCAATCGATTGATCCAGAAGATCACTACAGGCGAGTTGCCAGTCGGCACTCACTTGACAGAAGAAAGCCTGGCAAGCCAGTTCGACGTCTCGCGCACGCCGGTCAAAGCAGCACTGCGCCTGGTGGCGCAACAGGAACTGCTGGATTACCACGTCAACAGCGGCTATTTCGTCAGCGCCAACACCAGCCCGCAGCCAGTCCCGAGCATCTTTGTCGCCGGCATCAGCGGCGATGCCCTGTATCAGCAGATGATCGACGACCGCAAGCACAGGCTGCTGGCCGACACCATGACAGAAACCGATTTTCTGGAGCAGTACCCAGTGTCGCGCAGCCTGCTCAGAGGTACGCTGGTGCGCATGGCGGCAGATGGCTTGATCGAAAAGCGGCGCGGCCAGGGCTGGAACTTCCCGCCTATCGTCAGCGCTCCGGAGCTGATCACCGAAAGCTATCAGTTCCGCATCGCCGTGGAATGCGCCGGCCTGCTGGAAAACAGCTTCAAGGCCGACGCCGGCCAGCTAAGCAACAGCCGCCTGGCGCATGAGAAGCTGCTGCAACAGGCGGAAGCCGAATATTCTGCCGCGGCTTTTTTTACTCTCAATGCGGCATTTCACGAAATGCTGGCCCGCTTCTCCAACAATCGTTTCGTCCTGCAGGCAGTTCAGCAGCAAAACCAGTTCGCTCGGCTTGATGAGCACCTGGCGCTTTACCACGCCCCACGCCAGATTGATTCCTGCAGGGAGCACTTGCAGATCATCGAGGCGCTGGAACACGGCAACAAGGAATGGGCATCTGCCTTAATGAAGCATCATTTGACAGTCGCCCGGGACACTAAATAGCGGTGTATTTATAGATGCAAAAGAGCCAATGGGGGGGATTTCCATGCATATATCTGAATTCGTTTACCTTGCGGACTAGGGCCTGTTAACAATTAATTTGGGAGATGCGTTCTCACCAAAACGTGTGCTGGCAAGGCGCGTGGCGTAGCTGGGGCTGAAGCCCCAGCAAGCCATGCAACGCGGCCAGCGCACGTTTTGGTGGGAACCCTCCGGGAACGGCTGCAGGCGTCACATGCCGTCGTTACTTGGGGCGGCCATCCGCCTCCTTGCCGTAGCACCGCTACGTCGCGTCGTCGCGCCTAGGCCTGTAACGCCTGCCGCACGTTCGCACTCCCAAATTAATTGTTAACAGGCCCTAGATCTGCTACACAAAAAGCGTTCTCTTGCAGCGCAGCCTGAAACGGACTAAACTAATCGAACTTAGTCCAACTAAAGATGTCATGCAAACCTTCAACATCCACGAAGCCAAGACGCATTTATCCCGCCTGGTAGAGCAAGCTGCCAAGGGCGAATCTTTCGTCATCGCCAAGGCCGGAAAACCGTTGGTCAAGGTAATGGCACTCAATGCGCCAGAAGCAAGCCAGCTAATGCGGCTGGGTTTCATGGAAGGCCAGATCGCCGTACCGGATGACTTCGACCGCATGGGCGGCAGCGAGATCGAACAACTGTTTGACGGCGATGCATGAAGTTGCTGCTGGATACGCATTTGCTTCTATGGGCTGCGGGAACCCCCGATCGCTTATCGGCGCCCGCGCTTGCCCTGATCGGTTCTCAGGAAAATGAACTGTTCTTCAGCGCCGCTAGCCTGTGGGAAATTGCCATCAAGCGTGGCCTCGGACGCAGCGATTTCCAGGTTGATGCACGGTTGTTGCGGCGCGGCCTGCTGGACAATGGCTATAGCGAGCTGGTGATCGACAGCGAGCACGCCGTGGCGATCGACAGCCTGCCTCCCATTCACAAAGATCCGTTTGACCGCATTCTGGTCGCCCAGGCGACCGTCGAGGGCATCCTCCTGTTGACCGTCGATTCACTGGTTGCACAATACCCCGGGCCTATCCGGTTGATGTAAACGAAGTCCTGCCCCCAACTAGCCGTTGCCTGAACGGGGTGCAAAGATTCTGTTCCATCTGCAAGCGGCATGAAATAATGCGCAAGAACAAATCGCTTGCTTCAACATTTTTATTGGCTTGCCCATGCGCCCGACACCCAGCACAGATACGCAGCGCCCCCCGACCATCACCGACGTTGCGCGCGAAGCCAAAGTGGGTAAAACCAGTGTTTCGCGCTATCTCAACGGCGAATTCGACAGCCTTTCCGAGGCCTTGCGCTTACGCATCCAGCAAGCCATCGGCACGCTCGGCTTCCGTCCCAATCAGATGGCGCGCGGACTCAAGCGCGGCCGCACGCGGATGATCGGCATGGTGGTGGCCGACATCAGCAACCCCTATTCAGTCGAGGTAATGCGCGGCGTCGAAGCCGCCTGCCAGAAGCAGGGATTCATGCTGATGGTGTGCAATTCGGATAACCAGCTGGAACTGGAAAAACGCTATCTGGATTTGCTGACCAATTACCGGGTCGAAGGCCTGGTGATCAATCCCATCGGCTTGCCGGAGGAAGATCTGGCGTCCATCAGCAACGCCGGCCTGCCGCTGGTCATCATCGATCGCCGCGCCGTTCACTTGCAGTGCGACATGGTAGGCCTCGACAACCGGCAAGCCGCCGCCCTGGCGACACAGCATTTGCTGCAGCAAGGATTCCAGGCGATTCATTTTTTTACCGAACCGATCGGCCAGATCAGCAGCCGCAGCGAACGCGAACAGGCGCTGCGCCAGGTAGTGGCTGCCGCCGGCAAGGGCTACTCGGCGAGTACAGTGGAACTGGACATGGCAGACAGCGCCGCACTTGCCGACGCCCTGCGAAAAACCTTGAAAAGCAAAAAACGCAGCGCGATTTTTGCCGGCAACGGCCGCATGCTGCTGAATGTGGCGCTCGGCCTGCAGCAACTGGGCGCACGCTGGCCCGAGGATATCGGCTTGCTGGGTTTTGACGATCCGAACTGGGCGGCGCTGGCCGGCAGCGGTATCACCGGCATCCGCCAGCCCACTTTCGACATAGGCCATGCCGCGCTGGATTTCCTGGTGCAGCGCATCGACGGCATCGTCAGCCCCGCGCGCATGCAAGCCTTCCCCGGCGAATTGATCATCCGCGGTTCTACCGGGGCGCTGAAAAATGTAACCGAGACTTGACGGCCTGTTTTTTATGGATTACTTTGGAACCGGTTCCAAGAAATATCCTTGCCTGAATTTGCATATCAGGCAATTTTTTGAGTTCCTTATGGAACCGATTCCATAACGCCATCGCATCCTAGAAATGCGAAGCAAAAACCTGATTCAGGAGACAGATTTGCAAGCAACGCTGAAGATCCTCATCGTGGCCTCGGCCTACGGCGTCGATTTTGTACAAAAACAAGGCCATGCCGCAGTCTTGCCGCTCGCTGCCGGCGCCGGCGCCGACGGACTCGAGGTCCGGCGCGAACTATGCACCGGCTCGGATGCTGAAATCGCCCTGCAGCTTGCCAGTTTAAAAGACGCTATGGGCGCGCACGGCTTGCAGGCGGTGTATTCAGCGCCGGAATCCCTGTTCCGGCAAAACGGCGATCTGGATCTGGCGCTGCTGACCGCGCGCCTGCATGAAGCAACCATCCTCGGCGCCGCCACACTTAAACTGCAGATGCATGACTATGCCGGCGGCGTCGATACCACGGCCCTGCAACACGCCCTCAGTCAATCGGCGGTAACGCTGCTGCTGGAGAACGGCCAGCAAAAAACCGGCAGCCGCATCAGCGAATTCAGCAGCTTTTTTTCCATCTGCGCAGCCCATTCCCCGGTCATCCCGGTAGCCATGACTTTCGATATCGGCAACTGGAGCTGGGCCGGCGAGGATGCCGTGACGGCTGCGCAGGTGCTGGCATCGCACGTGCGCTATATTCATTGCAAGGATGTGCGAGGCAGCGGCATGCGACGTTTTGCAGTGGCGCCCGGCGAAGGCGGCATCGACTGGCGCGCTTGCCTGGCCCGGTTGCCCGGCGACGCGCCGCGCGCAATCGAATATCCCTTGCCCGCCGATCCTGCCGCCCAAATTCATCATGCTCGGCAACTGCGCTCGGCGCCGGCATCCCACTCTCACGGAGCCAGCACATGCCGGTAAAATCCCTTGACGTCGTCACCTACGGCGAAGCCATGGCAATGTTTGTCGCCAATCAGGACGGCGACCTGGCCAAGGCGCACAGCTTTATCAAACGTGCTGCCGGCGCAGAGCTGAACGTCGCCACCGGCCTGGCGCGGCTGGGGCTCCAGGTCGGCTGGGCGAGCCGCGTCGGACGCGACTCCTTCGGCCGCTTCGTGCTGGAGACACTTGCCAACGAGGGCATCGACAGCGCAGCCGTCACCATCGACGAACGCTATCCCACCGGGTTTCAGCTGAAGTCGCGCAACGACGACGGCAGCGACCCGGAAATCGAATACTTCCGCAAAGGCTCTGCCGCCAGCCATCTATCGATTGCCGATTATCGCCCGGAATATTTTATGGCGGCGCGCCATCTCCATTTATCCGGCGTCGCACCGGCGATTTCCGCGTCGTCGCTGGAATTGGCCTTCCATATCGCCGGCGAAATGCGGGCCGCAGGCAAAAGCATCAGCTTTGATCCCAATCTGCGCCCCACCCTGTGGCCGTCACGGGAGGTAATGGCAGACCGGCTCAATGCCCTGGCCTGCTACGCCGACTGGGTCTTGCCCGGCCTGGAAGAAGGCCGCATCCTGACCGGCTTGGCCAGCCCGCATGAGATCGCCGGCTTTTACCTTGCGCGCGGCGCCAGCGGCGTCATCATCAAGCTGGGCAGCGCCGGCGCCTATCTGCGCACCGCCCATCAGGAAGCCACCATCGCCGCCGCGCCGGTCGCCAAGGTGATCGACACGGTCGGCGCCGGTGACGGCTTTGCGGTCGGCGTCATCAGCGCCTTGCTGGAAGGACGCGATCCGCATTTTGCGGCTACGCGCGGCAACCTGATCGGGGCGATGGCGATCCAGGTGAGGGGCGACAGCGAGGGATTGCCGACACGGAAACAACTGGAGCAACAGCTGGAACACCGCCGCTAAAAAACAGCAGGCTGGCAGCAGACCTGAAGAGCGGACAATCAACACAAGGAGACAAGCAATGGAAACAAGAAAACTGGCGATGCGGCGATGGTGGTTCATCATGCCGATCGTCTTCATCACCTACAGCCTGGCTTACCTGGACCGCGCCAACTTCGGCTTTGCCAGCGCCGCCGGCATCAACCATGACCTCGGCATCACGCAAGGCACCTCGTCGCTGATCGGCGCCCTGTTCTTCATCGGCTATTTTTTCTTCCAGATTCCCGGCGCCATCTATGCCGAGCGGCGCAGCGTCAAGAAGATGATTTTCTGGAGCCTGGTACTGTGGGGCAGCTGCGCCGCCCTGACCGGTGTGATCAGCAATATTCCGATGCTGATGGTGATCCGTTTTTCGCTGGGCGTGGTGGAAGCGGCGGTGATGCCGGCCATGCTGATCTACATCAGCAACTGGTTTACCAAAAACGAACGCTCGCGCGCCAACACCTTCCTTATCCTCGGCAATCCGGTCACGGTGCTGTGGATGTCGGTGCTGTCCGGTTACCTGGTCAACAGTTTCGGCTGGCGCCACATGATGATCGCCGAAGGCGTGCCGGCGATTGTGTGGGCCTGCATCTGGTGGTTCGTGGTGCAAGACAAGCCGGCTGAATCGACCTGGCTGCAGCCGCAGGAAAAGGCCGACCTCAAGGCCGCCCTCGACCTGGAACAGGTGGGCATGAAGCCGATGCGCAATTATGCCGAAGCATTCAAGTCGCCGGCAGTGATCAAGCTGTGCGCGCAGTATTTTTGCTGGAGCATCGGCGTCTATGGTTTCGTGCTGTGGCTGCCGTCCATCCTCAAGAACGCCGCCAATATCAGCATGGTGGAAACCGGCTGGCTCTCGTCCTTGCCCTATCTGGTGGCAGTAATCGCTATGCTGCTGACATCCTGGGCTTCTGACAAGATGCAGAACCGCAAGCTGTTTGTCTGGCCGGCGCTGCTGATCGGCGCCCTGGCATTTCTCGGCTCCTACCTGTTGGGCAGCAGCAACTTCTGGCTGTCCTACAGCTTGCTGGTGATTGCCGGCGCTGCCATGTATGCGCCTTATGGCCCGTTCTTTGCCATCATTCCCGAGCTGCTGCCGAAGAATGTCGCCGGCGGCGCCATGGCGCTGATCAACAGCATGGGCGCGCTGGGATCTTTCCTCGGCTCCTATGTGGTCGGCTACCTGAACGGCGCCACCGGCAGCCCGTCCGCTTCCTATCTGTTCATGGCCAGCGGCTTGCTGGCGGCGGTGGTGCTGACCATTTCCATCAAGCCGGAAGCGCAAGCCATGCCACTGGCGCAATCTGTCACGCAATAACAAACGATCAGGAAAAAAGATGCAAGCAAAAATCGTGTCGTACAAGAAGCTGGCCGACGACGTCTTGGCGATGCTGCAACGAGACTACCAGGTGGTCCAGTTCGACGGCGTCGACGCCGGCAACCGCGCCGCCTTCATGGCGCAGCTGAAAGATGCGGTCGGCCTGATCGGCGCCAGCCTCAAGATCGATGCTGAGATTCTCGACCAGGCGCCGCAGCTCAAGGCGATCTCGACCATTTCCGTCGGCGTCGACCAGTTCGATCCGGCCGACTTGCGGCGCCGCGGCATCGTGCTGCTCAATACCCCGGACGTCCTGACCGAGACCACGGCCGATACCGGTTTTGCGCTGATACTCGCTGCGGCCAGGCGGGTGGTGGAACTGGCCGACTATGTCAAACAAAGCCGCTGGACCCACAGCATAGGCGAAGACTGCTTCGGCAGCGATGTCCACGGCAAAACCCTGGGCATCATCGGCATGGGCCGCATCGGCAGCGCCATAGCGCGGCGCGCAGCGCTGGGTTTCGGCATGCGGGTTCTCTACAACAACCGCAAGCCGGACCTTGCCGCTGAGGCAGCCTATGCGGCACGCTTCACGCCGCTCGGCCAGTTGCTGCAGGATGCCGATTTTGTCTGCATCACGGTACCGCTGACACCGCTGACCCGCGGCATGATAGGTAAAGCCGAACTGGCGCAGATGCGCTCCAGCGCCATTCTCGTGAATATCTCGCGCGGCAGCATCATCGACGAAGCGGCGCTGATCGAGGCACTGCAAAGCGGCCGCCTGCGCGCCGCCGGGCTGGATGTGTTCGAACGTGAGCCGCTGCCTGCGGATTCACCTTTGCTGCGTTTGCCGAACGTGGTGGCGTTGCCGCACATCGGCTCCGCCACGCATGAGACGCGCAAGCGCATGGCAATCTGTGCGGCGCAGAACCTGCTGGATGCCTTGAGCGGCAAGCCGACGCCGAACGTGGCGAATCGCGCCTAGCGACGCTTGGCGCCGTGCTTCAGACCGGGTGCGGCAGACGAGCGTCGGCGGCAGCCAGGCGCGCTTCCAGCGCCTGGATCCGCTGCAGCAGATTGAGCGCCACCGCCAGACCTTGCGTATCGAGTTCAAAATCGTCACGCAGGCGCCGCGCGGTCCTGGCCACCACGATGGTCTGCGATCTGAATACGTAGCCGGACGCCTGGCCCCGATCAGGCTCGATGGCGCCCAGCGCCACCAATTCCGCCAGCTCGGCATGGCTGAGTCCGGAATATTCCGCCAGCTCTTCCAGCGTGCAGGCGTCCGCATCGTTCAGCCAGACGGCTTCTACTAACAGACTAGTCATTCCCGCTCTCCTCAATGCAAATGCTGACGTGGATCGAAAGCCGATTCTGCGGCGAGCTGTTCAAACAACTCGCGCTCGCGCGCCGTGGGTGTCTTCGGGACCTCTATCCTGACCACGGCATACAGGTTGCCCTGTTCGCCGCCGGCGGATGGCAGCCCGCGCTTGGCCAGGCGGAACTGACGACTGGCGGCGGTGCCGGCAGGAACATTCAATTCCACCTTGCCGCCCAGCGTGGGCACCTGCACTGCCGCGCCCAGCACCGCTTCCCATGGCGTCAGCGGCAAATCGAAATACAGGTCCTTGCCGCTAACCCGGTACAGGGGATGCGGAATCAGCTTCATCATCACATACAAGTCGCCATGCTTGCCACCATCGCTGCCCTGCCCGCCCTTGCCTGACAAGCGCAGGCGCTGGCCGTCTTCCGCGCCTTTCGGTATGCGCACCCGGAAGGTGCGCGGTACCCGGTGCAGTTTGCCGTGCTCGTCGTATTCCGGCATGCTCAGGCGGACATCGGTTTCGCCGCCGTCGTAAATCTGTTCCAGCGTGATGGGCGTGTTGACTTCGTAGTCCTCGCCTCTGCTCGGCCGCGGGCGGCCGCCCTGGCGCGATGCCGCAAAAGCGGCCAGGATGTCAGCCATGTCGACATCCCCAAAGGACGTTCCGCCATCGCTGAACCCTTGCTGCCAGGCATGTGGCGGCTCAACGTTTTCACCGGGCTGGTGGCTGCCCAGCTGGTCGTAGGCGGCGCGCTTTTCCGTATCCTTCAGGGTTGAATAAGCTTCCGCGATTTCCTTGAACTTCTCTTCCCCGGCTGGATCCTTGGAGACATCCGGATGATATTTATGCGCCAGCTTGCGATACGCTTGCTTGATTTCAGCTGCGCTGGCAGCGCGCTCGACACCTAGGGCGCTGTAGTAGTCTTTGAATTTCATTTCATCCTTCGTTCAATTTCTCAAAAACTCAACGAACTTCCGATTGAATTCCCGTAGCTGGTCGCGCACTTGCTCGTCGACCAGCTCGCCGCTTTCATTGAAAACCTTGCCGGCGCGCGACACCATCAGGCGGCCGCCAAACCAAGGCTCCATGCCAAGCGTGCGCAACACCGGCAGCCAGGCGTTCTGCGCCAGGATGGTGCCGAATCCACCCGGCGAGGCGCCGATCACGGCCACCCGCCGGCCGCTGAAAATGCGCGCACTGTCGGCCGCCGGCCGCGACAGCCAGTCGAGCGCATTCTTGAACACGCCCGGTATCGAATTATTATATTCCGGCGTCACCAGCAGCAGCGCGTCGGCCACCGCAATCTGCTCCTTCAGCAGCGCGACCGCCGCCGGGATGCCCTCAGACTGTTCCAGATCGCCGTCATACAGCGGGATGCCCTTGATGGTGCCGAGTTCCAGCTCGGCCCCGGCCGGCATCTGGTCCACCGCCGCCCGCAGCAAAGCGCCGTTCAGCGAGCCGCTGCGCAAACTTCCTGACACTCCGACGATTTTTGTCATGCGTTTCTCCTCTAGGGCCTTAAGCGGGCGTATCAAGCTTGGTCTGCTGCATGGTGGTAGCGATCGGCGTACCTTGGCGGATGGTCTTGGTGACCGGCGTCTTCTCGCAGATTTCCGCCAGCCTGGCAATCTGCGCTTCGCTCAGCGGGGCGCTGAAAGCAATGGTGCGGTCGATCTTTTCCTGTCCTTGCTCATCGCGCGAAAAACGCAGGCGGACATCGATCAGGCCCAGTTCCCATTGCTTACGGTCGGCATACATGCGTAAAGTCAGCGAGGTGCAGGCGGCCAGGCCGGCCAGCAGCAGCTCGTAAGGTGCAGGACCGCTGTCGGTGCCGCCGTTATCTAACGGCTCGTCGGCACGCAACTGGTGCGAACGGGCCTGGATTTGTTGGACAAAGCCGCTAGCGCTTTGCAGGTGAACAGACGCCATACACTCTCCATATCGGTTTCAGATGCCTGGTCCGGTCACATCGCGTGGCCGGATTTTATATGGAGACTATAGCCGTTTTGGAAGAGAAGGATAAGGGCCGGATAAGCGCGATGGCGAATTAATACTGCACGAACCAGCGCAGCAACCTGTTTTGCTTTTATTCATTTCATCCACTTCTAGCGATTATCGCGACATCGCTGCTCCCTTTCCAAGCACTGCAGGAAAAGGTAGTGCAACCTTCTGTCTATCTTTTACAACCAGATGAATAGAGATAACCCAGATTTGGAGATTGATTGCAGCTATAGCAGACTTGTATAATTCGCAATTTTCCAGCGTCAGGTAACAACAGTACGCTGATAAAATCTCGGGTTGCAAGCGGATTCGCGGCAAATACTTTCCGCTTCACAGTCATCTGCCGTCCACGCTGCCGATCCGGCGTCATCGCGTTGACGCCATCGTCCCGGGACGATCAGGCCGCTGCCAGCCGCCACAGGGAAGTCAGTTCAGCGGCGCGCGCGGCATGCAAGGGATCGCTCGCATCGGATACTTTCGGGTGCTGCGGCCGAACGTCGATTTTTCCCAGCACTTTCAGTCCGCCTGCCGCGATAGCCGCCAGCAGCTCGGCGCGCGTGCGTAAAGCAAGGTGCTCGGCGAGGTCAGACAGGATCAGCCAGCCTTCGCCGCCCGGTTCCAGATGCTGCGCCAGGCCGCTCAGGAAACCGCGCAGCATGCGGCTGTCGGGGTCATACACTGCGTGTTCGATGGGAGAACTGGGACGGGCCGGAATCCACGGTGGATTGCAGATCACCAATGGTGCCCGCCCGTCGGGAAACAGGTCGGCCTGCACCAGTTTTACCTGGCCATCCAGGTTCAGGCGCAACAGATTTTCCTTGGCGCAGGACAGCGCACGCGGGTCCATGTCGGTCGCCACGATCTTGGCGACGCCGCGCTTGGCCAGCAATGCGGCCAGCACGCCAGTGCCGGTGCCGATATCAAAAGCCAGCTTGGTGGAAGGCAGCGGCGCCTCCGCCACCAGCCCGATGTACTCGCCGCGTACCGGCGAATAGACCCCGTAGTGGGGATGGATGCGTTCGCCCAGCGCCGGGATTTCCACGCCTTTCTTGCGCCATTCGTGCGCGCCGACCAGCCCCAGCAACTCACGCAGGGAAGCGACGAATGGTTCGGTCGAGGCGCCATAAGCCTCGTTGCAAGCCAGCTGTACATCGGGCGCACGGCGCAAGGGAATACTGTAATCCGCTTCAAACGGCAGCAGCAGCATGCCGAGCGTACGGGCGCGCTGCGATTGCGCTTGACGATACAGATTGAAAGCATCGGTGGGTGTGGCTGGCAGCTTGGGACGCTTTTTAGGCTTGGGTTCGGCACGCCGCGCCAGCGCCTGCAGCAACTGGCGGGCATTCTGGAAATCTCCGCGCCACAGCATGCCGGTGCCTTCGCAAGCCAGGCGATAGGCGCTGTCGGCAGTCATGCGGTCGTCCGCGATCACCACCCGCTTCGGCGCCGGATTGCCGCTTTCCGAGCGCCAGTGCGCCGAGCATTCCTGATCGTTCTCGATCCAGTGGATCAGCGACTGTTCGGCGGTCGTCATACGATAGCTGCCAACGCTGGCAAGGTGGAATTCAAATGCATGGAGTGATCTCGATCTGTCTATGGGAGGAAGGCAGGGGCGATGTTTGCAAAAACACCATCTGCAGGCTCGCCTGACGAAGCAGGCGAGATAATTCCCCAAGTATACCTCCTGGCTGCGGCGCCGGACCTTTTCTTTCGGTCAGAACTTTCCGGCGTCCGGCCCGGCTGTCGCTGCCAAAAGGTTTCCCAGTCATCGCCGTCAGCGGCGAACAGCTAGCTTGACGCTGCCAACGACGTCGCCCATGGTGTTCCCGGTCTGCTCCACCAACTTGCTGCCGCTTCCTACCTGGCTGACCGAGTCGTCGATCAATGCCTTGATTTCCTTGCCTGCCGCGGCCGAGCGCTACGCCAGATGCACACCTCGGACGCCACGACGACAAGCCGCGCCCTTGCTCGCCTGCGCGTGCCGCTTCCACTGCCGCAGTTCCCGGGAACAGTGAAAAGATGGAAGAAGAAAATCGCCGGAAGCCTCGCTCGAATGTCAAATTTCGAGCGCGTTGGCGGGCGCCGTGGACGATGTTACACGTTTCAAATGTTACCTTCATCATTTAACAATGTGCCACAAACACGCAGCTAAAAATCTGCAATAATCCTGCGCTGCCCAAGCTTGCCGACGCCGAATTTTCACCGCATTCGATCCGTCTGGTTTATTGTATTCGCTTAGAAAGATGGCATTTCCGCGCAGTTGCTACATGAACAATTCAAGACATTCTCCCGTTCAAAAAGAGAGTGCGGCGAACACCAATCAACGACAGGAGTGATTACACGTGAAGCAATGGACTATTCGACAACGGATGCTGGTCAGTTTTGGCGTGATCCTGCTGCTGATGGGCTTCATGGCTGGCATCAGCTATCTGAAGCTGCAGGCGATCGAACACGAAACCAACAGCTTCCAGACTGATTCCATGCCCGGCCTGGAATTGAGCACCGGGATCCGCTCCACCTGGTTCCAAAGCTATCTGCTGGTGCTGCAGGTCATCACCGTCGATACCCAGCCGGACCAGCGTAAACAGGACCTGGCGACGCTGCTTTCCGATAACGAGAAAATGGACAAGCTGGTCGCCGACTATGACAAAACCATTTTCGAAGCGCAGGACCGGCTCAACTTCAACGCTTTCAAGCAGGCGCGCATCGAATATGTGCGCCTGATGTCGGAAGTGCTGCGGCTGGACGATACGCAAAAGAACGCCCAGGCGCGCAGTCTGCTGATCGAACAGCTGGAGCCGGCCTGGCAGCGCGGCCGCAACGCCGCCACCGTATTGCGCGATTTCAACCAGCAGGCTGAAGTGCGCTCGGTCGACAAGATCGAAGCTGCCGTGATTGTCGCCAAGAGCACGCTGCTGACGGCGCTGGTGATTGCCTTGGTGGTGGCGCTCATCTGCGGCTTCTTCCTGTTGCGCGCCATCACGCGGCCGATGGAAGAACTGGTCGCGGCGCTGGAAGTGATCCGTTCCGGCGATTTGTCGCAACGGCTCAACCTTAACCGGCACGATGAATTCCAGGCGTTGGAAGTCGGCCTCAACCGCATGTCGGACGAGCTGACCGGCCTGGTCGGCCAGGCGCAGAAATCGGCGATCCAGGTCACCACCTCGGTAGTGGAAATTGCCGCCACCGCCAAACAGCAGCAAGCCACCGCCAACGAGACCGCAGCCACCACCACCGAGATCGGGGCCACTTCGCGCGAGATCTATTCGACTTCGCGCGAACTGGTCAGCACCATGAATGAAGTCTCCTCCGGCGCGGAAGAAGCCGCGCGCCTGGGCGGCGCCGGCCAGGTCGGCTTGACGCAGATGGAAGACACCATGCATCACGTGATGGATGCAGCCGGCTCGGTCAACGCCAAGCTGGCCATCCTCAACGAGAAGGCCAGCAATATCAACCAGGTGGTCACCACCATCACCAAGGTTGCCGGGCAAACCAACCTGCTGTCGCTGAACGCCGCCATCGAAGCGGAAAAAGCCGGCGAATACGGCCGCGGATTTTCCGTGGTGGCGATCGAAATCCGCCGCCTGGCCGACCAGACCGCGGTTGCTACCTACGATATCGAGCAGATGGTCAAGGAAATCCAATCGGCGGTATCGGCCGGCGTGATGGGCATGGATAAATTCTCCGAAGAAGTCCGGCGCGGCATTGCCGACGTCCAGAACGTAGGCGCCCAGCTGTCGCAGATCATCCAGCAGGTGCAGGCGCTGACGCCGCGTTTCCAGTCGGTACATGAAGGCGTGCAGGCGCAGGCAGTAGGCGCCGAGCAGATCAGCCAGGCGCTGGGACAACTCAGCGAAGCGGCCCAGCAAAGCGTCGAATCGCTGCGCCAGTCGAGCCAGGCGATCGATGAACTGACGTTGACGGCGAATGGTTTGCGCAATGGCGTCTCGCGCTTCAAGCTGAAAACCGCCGGCTAACGCAAGGTGCGGCCGGTGCAGCACGGGCCGGCAGTGCCGTCGATGACGAACATTTTGCACACGCGCATCCAAGAAAAGATAGCCAGCCACATGCTTTTTCTATTGTTCCAAATCGGCCAGGACCACTACGCACTGGATACCAGCCAGGTCGCGGTAGTGCTGCCGCTGGTCAAACTGAAACAGATGCCGGCGACTGCGCCGTGGGTAGCTGGCGTGTTCACCTATCGCGGCCAGTCGGTGCCGGTGATCGACCTCAGCCAGCTGGCCACCGGCAAGCCATCGCGGCAGCGCCTCAGCACCCGTATCGTGCTGGTGCACTACCCGGCGCCGGGACCGGATAGCCGCCTGCTCGGGCTGGTGCTGGAAAAGGCCAGCGAGATCATGCGCCGCGCACCGTCGGAATTTCGCGACAGCGGCCTGGATCATGGCGCAGCGCCCTACCTGGGTCCGGTCACGGACGATGCGCGCGGCCTGATCCAATCGGTGCAGGTGCAAGACCTGCTGCCGCCGGAAGTACGGGCGCAGCTGTTCCCTAGCGTGGAGGCCTGATGCCGCTGGCAAAATTCGAGAGCATGCTGAAGCGCACCATGGGGCTGGATATCCAATCCATAGGCCGCCCCATGCTCGAACGCGCCCTGCAGGAACGCCAGGGCAGTTGCGGCGTGGCCGATCTTGACGCCTATTGGCTGCTGCTGCAAATGTCCGAGCCGGAACAGCTGCAGCTGATCGAATCCGTGATCGTGCCGGAGACCTGGTTCTTCCGCAATCGCGAAGCCTTCCAGGAAATGGCGCAGCTGCAGCAGCGCTGGCCACGCCTGATCAGCGCCAGCCAGCCGCTGCGCATCCTCAGCCTGCCCTGCTCTACCGGCGAAGAACCCTATTCGATCGCCATGGCCCTGCTGGACGCAGGCGTGCCGCCGTCGCATTTCCAGATCGATGCGATCGACATCAGCCCGCAATCGCTACATGTGGCGCGCCAGGCCGTGTACGGCAAAAATTCGTTTCGCGGCGACTACCTGAGTTTCCGCGATCGCTACTTTGCGCTCAATGAACAAGGCTATGCATTGTCCGAAACAGTACGGCAGCAGGTCAGGTTCGCACAAAGCAATCTGTTCGCAGCCGATCTGCTGGCCGGGCAAGCTCCTTATGACATCATCTTTTGCCGCAATCTGCTGATCTATTTCGACCGCACCACCCAGCACCAGGCCGTGACTATCCTGTTGCGCCGCCTCGCGCCCGAAGGCCTGGTCTTCGTCGGCCCGGCTGAAAGCGCCTTGATGATGCTGCATGAGCTGACCCCGATCAAGGCGCCGATGGCCTTTGCTTTCCGCCAGGGCGCGCCGAAACAGGAAATCGCCAGAACGCTGCCGCCCACTGTCGCTTATGTGCCGCTGGCGCCGGCGCCAAGAACCACGACGGCGCGCAGCAATCCTGCCATGACAAGGACCGCCAACGGCAATCCTGCCATGCTGCCGCCGCAAGCGAGCCTGGCGACAGCTCAGTTGCTGGCTGACCAGGGTAAGCTGAGCGAAGCCGCCGCCGTATGCGAACAATTCATCAGGCAGCATGGCGCCTCGGCCGCCGCTTACTATCTGACCGGCGTGATCCACGACGCCGCGGACCGCAAGCAGGCCGCCGCCGAGTGTTATCGCAAAGCCTTGTACCTGGAGCCCAACCACGCCGACGCCATGACGCACCTGGCAGCCCTGCTGCAAACCATGGGCGACTACACCGGCGCCAAGCTGCTGCAGCAGCGCGCGCGGCGTTCAGCCGAAAACAATCCGTCCTGACATGCATCCAGCCCTGACCTTTCCTTCGCTGCGCCACGGGCGTAAACCATCATGAGCGAGACAGCCATGCAAGTGATCGACGATTGCTGGAACCGCATCGGCGTGCGCGGCGACGGTTCCTGCGAAAAACTGGCACAGCATATCGATTGCCGCAACTGCCCGGTGCACGCGCGCGCCGCCGCCGAGCTGCTGGATCGCTTGCAAGTGGAACAGATGGCCGACGGCTGGAGTGAGCAGGCCGAACCGATGCAGGAACAGGACGCTGACCTCAGCTCCTGGCTGCTGTTTCGCATCGGTGAAGAATGGCTGGCGCTGCCGACCGCCCTGCTGGAAGAAATCACCGAGCTGCGCGGCATCCATAGCCTGCCCCATCGCAAAAATGCCGTGGTGCTGGGCATTACCAATATTCGCGGCGCCCTGGTTACCTGTATTTCACTGGTGGCGATGCTCGGCATCGCCGTCGGCAGCAAAATCGCCGGCCGCCAGGAACTGCTGCGGCGCATGCTGATCGTCAGGCGCAACGGCCAGGTGACGGCCTTCCCTGCCGATGAAGTGCATGGCACCTTGCGCATCGCCCTGTCCGAGCAGCAGCCGGTGCCGACCACGCTGACCCGCGCCGCCGGCCATTTCACCAACGCCGTGGTCCAATGGAATGGCCATAGCGTCGGCCTGCTGGACCAGGAATTGCTGTTTCACACGCTGGATCGGAGCCTGGCATGAACGCCGACGATATGCGCGATGCCTCGATGCTGGACCTGTTCCGGCTAGAAGTAGAAACCCAGGCGCAAGTGATGAGCAGCGGCCTGCTGGCGATCGAGCGCAGTGCCTCGCCGCAGGACCTGGAGGCTTGCATGCGCGCCGCCCACTCGATCAAGGGTGCGGCGCGGATTGTCGGCATCCAGGCCGGCGTCGATGTCACGCATGTGATGGAAGACTGCTTCGTTTCGGCGCAACAAGGCAAGATCCAGCTCGGGCCGCGTCGCATCGACCAGTTGCTGCATGGGGTCGACCTGCTGCAACGGATTGCGCAGAGTGCGGAAGACCTGCCGTTGTGGCAAGCCGGCGAAGGCCGCAAGGAAATCGACAGCTTTCTGCAAGGTTTGCAAAACAGCCTGTTGCAAGCCGACGACCGCGCCCGTGAAACGCAGACCCCGCCAACCGCCACACGCAATGAGCTGCTGCCGGCCGGCGAGTTCCAGCAAGATAAAACCGAGAGCGCCGACCGCATGTTGCGAGTCACCGCTGCGCACCTGAACCAGCTGGTCAGCCTATCCGGCGAATCGCTGGTGGAATCGCGCTGGCTGCCGGCCTTCAACGAGTCCTTGCTACGTCTCAAGCGCTTGCAGCACGGCGCAACACAAGCTCTGGAAACACTGTACGACTCGCTGCGCGAAAACGGCGTGGCCGCTACCCAGTTCGCGGCCTTGCAAGATTCCCGGCAACAACTTGACGCGTGCCAGAAAATGCTGACGGAACGGCTGGCGGAACTGGAGTCCTTTGAACGTCGCAACAGCAGCCGCGCGCAGCGGCTGTATGACCAGGCGCTGGCCTCCCGCATGCGGCCGTTCGCCGATCGCGTGGCGGGCTACGACCGCATGGTGCGCGACCTCGGACGCAGCCTAGGCAAACAGGTCAGGCTGGCAATCAGCGGCGAAACCACCCAGGTCGACCGCGACATCCTGGAGCAGCTGGAGGCGCCGCTGGTGCATTTGCTGCGCAATGCGCTCGATCACGGTATCGAAACGGCGCCGCAGCGGCGCGCCGCCGGCAAGGACGAAGAAGGTGAAATCAGACTGAGCGCGCGCCATCACGCCGGCCTGCTGCAGATTACCGTCAGCGACGATGGCAACGGCATCGATCTGGAGCAGTTGCGCACCAGCATCGTGGCGCGTGGCCTGGTCGATAACACCACCTCGGCACGCCTGAGCGATGCGGAACTGCTGCACTTTCTGCTGCTGCCAGGGTTCAGCATGCGCGACACGGTGACTGAAATCTCCGGGCGCGGAGTCGGTCTGGATGTGGTGCACAACATGCTCAAGCGCATGCGCGGCACCATCCAGATTTTCAGCGAACACGGCCGCGGCATGCGCTTCCAGCTGCAACTGCCGCTGACCCTGTCGCTGGTGCGCAGCCTGCTGGTGAGTATCGGCGGCGAACCCTACGCCTTCCCGCTGGCGTACGTGAACCGCACCATGGTGCTGGACAAGGAGCAGATCGAAATGCTCGAAGGCCGCCAGCATTTCAGTTTTGAAGAAAGACAGATTGGCCTGGTTGCGGCCAGCCAGATCTTGCAAAGCGGCGAAAGCACCGCCAGCGACGACGGCATCGCACTCGTGGTGATCGGCGACATGGGCCAGACTTATGGCCTGCAGGTCGACCGCCTGCTGGGCGAGCACATGCTGGTGGTGCAGCCGTTGGATACCCGGCTGGGCAAGATCAAGGATGTAGCGGCGGCGGCGCTGATGGAAGACGGCACACCGGTCTTGATACTGGATGTCGAGGATATGCTGCATTCGGTCGACAAGCTGATCGCCCACGGCCAGCTCGACAAGATCCACGAAGGCGGCAGCCTGCAGCAGCTGAAGGCCAGCAAACGGGTGCTGGTGGTCGATGACTCGCTCACGGTGCGCGAACTGGAACGCAAGCTGCTCAGCAGCCGTGGCTATACGGTCAGGATCGCAGTGGACGGCATGGATGGCTGGAACGCCTTGCGCAGCGAAGCATTCGATCTGGTGATCACCGATATCGACATGCCGCGCATGGACGGCATCGAATTGGTAACATTAATCAAAAGCAACCTGCAGCTGAAAGCGATTCCTGTGATGATCGTTTCCTATAAGGATCGCCCCGAAGATCGCCAGCGCGGGCTGGAAGCCGGCGCCGACTATTATCTGGCCAAGGCCAGTTTCCATGACGAGACCTTGCTGCAGGCAGTTGAAGACCTGATCGGCGAAGCGCATGAAGCCTAGTTTTCAGTACCGAGCGCCTATTTTTCTCCAAAGAACCTGATGAACGCGTGTATATTTTCAGTCATTCAATGTTACCTGTTGAGTAGCAAGCCCTACTGCCGCGATGACACACGCTTCTAGCAAAGGAATCCTGGAAAATGAAAATAGGTATCGTCAACGATGCCCCGATCGCGGTCGAAGCGCTGCGCCGCACGCTGGCATTGCGCCAGGACCACGAAATCATCTGGATTGCGGAGGATGGCAAGCGCGCCATCGAATTGTGCGCCTGGCAAGTACCGGACCTGATCCTGATGGACCTGATCATGCCGGTGCTGGACGGCGTCGGCGCCACGCGCCACATCATGGCCCATACACCGTGCGCCATCCTGGTGGTCACCGGCGACGTCGGCGCCAACGTCTCGGCGGTGTACGACGCCATGGCCTATGGCGCGCTGGATGCGATCGATACCCCGAGCTCGCTCGCCGGCCATCCGCGCAACGGCGTCAATTCTTTGCTGGCCAAGATCGATTCGATCGAAAAACTGATCAATCAACGCCAGGCAGCACCCGAGATTACGGCCGTTTCAAAGACAGCGGCGCCCATCCCGGCCATCAATGCGGCTGCGCCGCGCAAATCATCGCCGCAGGCGCCGAATTCCAAGTATCTGGTTGCCATCGGCGCTTCCGCCGGCGGACCGGCAGCACTGGCAACCCTGCTGTCGCAACTGCCGGCGGATTTTCCGGCAGCGCTGGTGGTGGTGCAGCACGTCGACGCCCAGTTCGCAGCCGGCATGGCCGATTGGCTCGGCGGCCAGTCGAGATTGCCAGTGCGGCTGGCGCTGGCCGGAGACAGCCCGACTCCCGGCACCGTACTACTGGCCGGCACCGACGACCATCTGCGCCTGACCAGGCCGTTTCAACTGGGTTATACCGAGCAGCCCAGCGGTTATCCATACCGGCCCTCGATCGATGTGTTTTTCCAGAGCGTGGTGGAAACCTGGGCCGGCAAGGCGATCGGCATCCTGCTGACCGGCATGGGCCGGGATGGCGCACTAGGCTTGAAAGCCATGCGCGACAAGGGTTATTACACGATTGCCCAGGACCGCGATTCGAGCGCAGTATATGGCATGCCGAAGGCCGCGGCGCAGATGAATGCCGCGGATGCCATCCTGCCGGTGAACCGGATTGCAGATAAGCTGGTCAGTCTCGTCAGCAAACAATAGCGACAAACAATAGCAGCACTGAGTTCAGATATGGAGCAAGCCATGCATAAAGAATTAAATCTCGACATCGACCAGCCGCCAGACGACTATCCGGTGATGGTGCTGCTGGTCGACGACCAGGCCATGGTGGGTGAAGCCGTACGGCGCGCGCTGGCCAACCAGATCAACATCGATTTCCACTATTGCGCGCATCCCGACGAAGCCATCGAGGCGGCGCAAAAAACCCGGCCGACTGTCATCTTGCAGGATCTGGTCATGCCCGGCATCGACGGCCTGACCCTGGTGCGCCAATACCGCGCCAACCCGGCCACCCGCAACGTCCCCATCATTGTGCTCTCGACCCGCGAAGATCCTGCAGTCAAGAGCGCGGCGTTCACCGCCGGCGCCAACGACTACCTGGTCAAGCTGCCCGACACCATCGAACTGGTGGCGCGTATCCGCTATCATTCGCGCTCCTACGTCAACCTGCTGCAGCGCGATGAGGCCTACCGTGCGTTGCGCCAGAGCCAGCAACAGCTGCTGGAAACCAATCTGGAACTGCAGCGCCTGACCAATTCCGACGGCCTCACCGGGCTCGCCAACCGCCGTTACTTCGACGAGTATTTCAGCGCCGAATGGAAGCGTGCCGAACGCGAGCAAAGCCCGCTCTCGCTGCTGATGATCGATGTCGACGACTTCAAGCTCTACAACGACACCTATGGCCATCTGGCCGGCGACACTGCCCTCAAGCAGGTGGCGGAAAGCATAGGCGGCTTCGCCCGGCGCCCGACCGACCTGGCGGCGCGCATCGGCGGCGAAGAATTCGTACTGGTGCTACCATCGATGTCGCGCGAGCACATGGAGACCCAGGCCGACAAGCTGCAGGCGGCGGTGCACGCCTTAGGCATTGCGCATGCCACCTCCAACAACGACGCCCGCGTCACCATCAGCATCGGCGGCGCCAGCATCGTTCCGCTGCGCGGCAGCTCGCAGGAAAAACTGGTGGAGGCCGCTGACCAGGCTCTCTATCGCGCCAAGCGCGGCGGCAAGAACCGGGTCGAGATCGCTCAGGAATAAAAGCTTACGCGTGGGCACGGGTGCCCACCCTACCCATTCAGGCAGCTCGCGCCCGCCCTGTCGCAGCCGGCTGGCGCGCGGCCAACATGCGCGCGCGCCGCTTGCGGGCCCAGATGATCACGCCGGTCACGCTCAGCATGGCCACCGCAGCTCCCATCAGGGAAATCAGGATGCGACCGGTGAGGCCGAGGATGCGGCCTGAATGCAAGGGAAACTGCGCTTGCATGAAAATGTCGCCGGCGCTGCCTGTGCCGGGAATCTTTGCCCGGCCGCATGGCCGTCGCCGGCGTCATAGTACAGCCAGCTG
Organism: Collimonas pratensis; assembly: GCF_001584185.1. Classification (GTDB taxonomy): domain Bacteria; phylum Pseudomonadota; class Gammaproteobacteria; order Burkholderiales; family Burkholderiaceae_D; genus Collimonas; species Collimonas pratensis. The sequence continues at coordinate 3,183,018 of NZ_CP013234.1, forward strand.
TTGCCCAGGCCGGCGTCGCCGTGGTCGTTGCCGGCCTCGAAAAAGCCGACGCCGTACAAACCGAAGGCCGAAGAATAAAACACGCCGCCGACCGGCACGCTCCAACCGCGGCGCTGACCATCCTCGCGCGCCAACTGCGCCACCCGTTCGCGGCTGACTCCTGGTTCTGTCTTGGCCGCCAGCGCGGGTGCGACCGGCTTGCGACTGTCGAACGGATCCGGGGTCAGCGTCGAGAAAGTTTGCACGATAGGCCGCATGACCGGGTTATAGAGGTTCATGGAAACCGAGGTCACCGCCAGCACCAGCAGCAATCCCCACAGCCAGACGCCGCCAGAACGATGCAAGTCAAAATTCAATTTGTGTCCGCCCTGGCGCCAGCGGAACGCGAAGGACTTGCGCCAGCTGCGCCAGTTCGGAAACGACAGCCACAGGGCGATGAAGCAGTCCAGCGCCCAGACGATGCCGATAATCCCCATCAACCAGGTGCCGAGCTCAATGCCGCCGACCTCGGGCAGATGCATGGTGTAGTGCAGCTTGTACAGGAACGGCAGCAGGTTCTCGCGCTGCAGCGAAATCGCGCCCCACATGCGCCGGCCCTGTATTTCAGCCGTGGCCGGATCGACCGCTACCTGGTTGAAACCGAGCTCGTAAGGCTGTCCGGTGGCCGGATTGATGCGCCCTTCCACCATCATGCTGCTGGTATGCCCGGCTTCACTCTCGGTCATCACATAAGTGACGCGCAAGCGCGGATCCTGAGCTTCCACCCGGTTCGCCAGTTCCAGGCCAGGCAGGATTGGCCCCGGTGCCGGCTGGTCGGCGCTGCGGGCATGGAATAGCTGCGGATTGAGCCAGGCATCCAGCTCGTGGTCCCAGGAAATGACGGCGCCGGTGGCGCCGGCAATGAACAGGAACACGGCGGCCGCCAGGCCGAACCAACGGTGCATGATCACGAGAAGGGGACGCAAGACCATGATGTACTCTTAGTATTTCCAGTTAAGCGCAAGGCTGCCGTTGATCGGCGCGCCGTAATAGCCTTGCGTTGCGTACAGGCTCTGGATGTACTTTTTGTTGGTGACGTTGTTGAGGTTGGCGGTGACGCTCAGCTGCTTGCTGATATCGTAGCGCGCCATCAGGTTCAGCAACGTGTAGCTTTCCTGTACGGTGGTGATGGCCGGCGTCTGCAGTTGGCTGGTCTTGCCTTGCCAGTTGACGCTGGCGCCGACGCGCAGCTTTTCGATTTGCGGAATCTGGTAAGTCAGCGCCATGCGCAACAATTTTTTCGGCACGTAGTTCCGGGCTGAATTGCCATCCGCATCCTTGATCGTCATGACCGTATAACCGAGGCTGCCCTGCAAACCTTGCGCCAGTTCGCCGGAGAGGTCCAGCTCCAGCCCTTCCGAATGTGCCTGGATGCCGCGGTAGTAAGCCTTGGCGCCGATATAGCCGGCCTGCTCTGATGCATTGCTTTGCTCAACCCGGAACAGCGCTGCAGATGCATTCAGCTTCTTGTTGAAGAATTCACTCTTCAAACCCAGCTCATAACTCTTGCCTTCCAGTGGCTTCAAGGTCGCGCCGCTGCTGTCAGTCTGGTATTGCGGATTGAAAATCTCGGTGTAGCTGGCGTAGGCAGATACATTCTTGCTGAGGTCGTACACCAGGCCCGCATACGGCGTAGCCTTGCTGGCACTGGTCTGGCGGCTGACGCCATAAGCCAGGCCGGTGGTATCGGAGCTGGTGTAGTTGGCTCCCAGCAGCAGCTTGAGATCATCGGCCAGGTTCAGGCGCGTGGCGCCGTACACGGTCTTGCGCTTGTCGGTGTAGCTGCTGCCGTCAGTCGACGCATCGAAGGCCGGTTCCGGATAACTGCCGTCGAACGCCCCGCCGGCCGTCAGCGGCGTGCCGATGCCCTGGCCGTAATGCGATATGTCATTGAGCGTCGCGCGCGACCAGCTGGCGCCGACGGTCAGGTCGTGCTGGCGGCCGCCCAGCATGTATTTGCCGCTGAGGTAGCTGTCGATCACGGTCTGCTGGTTGTCGGAGTTATACAGCGACGGATAGCTGAACAGACCGGCGCCGCTGCTGCGGTCCGGCGTGCCGTAGACATAGAACAGTTTGCCGTCGGTCGTCAGTTTATTGTGGCTGAGCGTGGTCTTCCATTGCCAGTCGTTGTCGAAATGATGATTCAATTCGATGAACGCGCGCTGTTCCTCGGAATTCCAGCGCGACCAGTTTGCCGCGGTGCTGGTGCTCCTGGCATAGTCGGTCGGCAAACCGTCGCTGTAATACAGCGGCAAGGCGCCCCATATCGCCCCCTTGCCGTCGTTCTTTTGATAGCTGTAGCCCAGGGTCAGCAAGGTATCGTTGCTGAGGTTTGCTTCAATCACGCCGTAAAAGATATCCTTGCTCGGCTGGTAGCGGTCCAGGTAGGAATTACCATCCTCATGCGCTGCCACCACCCGCGCCGCCACGGTGCCGGCGCTGTTGAGCGCGCCGGAGACGTCGGCATCGATGCGGCGCGTGTTCCAGGAACCGTAGCTGACGCCGGTAGCTGCCTGGAAATCGTAAGTCGGACGCTTGCGCACGAAATTGACCGTGGCGGATGGATTGCCGGTAGAAGACGTCAGGCCGTTGGCGCCACGCACGATCTCCACGCGATCGTAGATGGCGGTATCGAGGTCGCCGTTCTGCAGGCCGAAAGTCAGCGGGATGCCGACGCCGTCGTACTGGAAATTGGTGATATCGAAACCGCGCGCGGTGAAATAGGTACGGTTGGTTTCCACCTTCTCGACGGTGACGCCGGTGGTGCCGGCCAGCACCTGGTCGACGCTGTCGAGCTTGAAATCGTCCATCCTGGCGCGCGTGACTACCGACACCGACTGCGGCGTTTCGCGCAGCGACATGTCCATCTTGGTAGCCGAATTACTGTTGCGCACGGTATAGCTGCCGGTTTTCTCGCTCGGCTTTTGGCGGTCGCTGCCGGCCGTCACCACCACTTCCGGCAAAGCCGCGTCCTCGGCGGCTGCCGCCGCCTGCTGTGCCAGCGCCAGTTGCGGCGCGGCTGCCAGGGTCAGCGTCACCGCCAGACTCATGGCACGCAAGGCCGGTGGATTGCACAGTTTAGATGAAAAAGCAGGCACAGGCGTGGTGCACGCCGTGGTGTTGGTTGTCATTCTGTATTCCCCGAGACTATCTATCGTTAAGCGCTATTTATATTTTTTTAAAAAAGGCACGGCTTTAGAAACTTCCTCTCACGCTCCCGTCCATGGCTTGCCGCCGCAGCTGAAAACAGCCGCGGACACGGGCATCCGACTTACTAGGGAAAATGGGTGGCGAAAGGGAGTATCTTTGAAAAATAGAATAATAATGCGAATGATTGCTATTATCAATAAATTTCTAAAAATCCCATTGAAGGCGCATGGTCATGGCGTTGCCGCAAAAAAAATGCGCACTGGTCGGTGCGCATCCGCTGCAAGGAAAAACAGGTGGGCTAGCCGTGGACACGCGTCTCGGATTCATCGTGCGGCTGCGGCGGCGCACTGTAGTTGCAGCCATCCTCGGTATGAGCGCAAGGCAGCGTCTCGAACTGCAAGGTGGTGTGATACACCGCAAACTGCGACGCCAGGATTTCCTTGAGCGCCGGCAGCAACTGCTGCTCTGCCGAGTACGCCACGTCGTAGACCACGTGCGCAGTCAGGCTGGCCTTGCCACTGGTGACCGCCCACAAGTGAAAGTCGTGCACGCTCAGCACGCCCGGCACGGCGCGCATCGCCGCCTGCACTTTTTCTATGTCCATGCCTTCAGGCACGCCTTCCAGCAGGATATTGATGCTCTCCTTCAGCAGTATCCAGGTACGCGGCAGCACCCACACGCCGATCAGCACCGCAATCGCCGAATCGACCCAGGTCCAGCCGGTATAGCGGATCAGCAAGGCGCCGGCGATGACGCCGAGCGAACCCAGCATGTCGCTCCAGACTTCCAGGTAGGCGCCTTTGACGTTCAGGCTGGCATCCTTGCCGCTGCTCAGCAGGCGCATGCTGATCAGGTTGACGATCAGACCGAAGGTAGCAATAACCAGCATGCCGGTGGACTGGATCTCGGCCGGGCTGCGGAAGCGCTGGTAGGCCTCGTACAGGATATACATCGCCACCAGGAACAGCAGCACGGCATTGAAAGCCGCCGCCAGGATCTCGAAGCGGTGATAGCCGAAGGTGCGGCGCGCGTCGGCCGCTCGTTTGGCGATGCGGATCGCCGCCAGTGCGATCGCCAGCGCCATGGTGTCGGTCAGCATGTGGGCAGCGTCGGATATCAGCGCCAGGCTGCCGGTGACCAGTCCGCCGATCACTTCAACCACCAGGAAGGTCGAGGTCAGGCCGAGCGCAATCCAGATATATCTCTCATTGCCGCCGCTAGGCAACGCGTGTGTATGGCCTGCACTCATGGATACCGTCCTTGAAGTTGCGTTGATGTAATGTACAGCTTTATTGCTGCGTACCGCAATTGGCGCAGAATTTCGCCCCGGCTATCTTCGCTACGCCGCAAGCGCCACAGTTTTTCGGCTGCAGTGTATTGCCGCACTGCTGGCAAAAGCGGGCGCCGGCCGCATTGCCGAAATTGCAACTTACGCAATTATTCGGATTGCCGGGGACATTTCCCCAATCGTTCTGCCGGCTGCCGCCATGCGCCTGCGAACCGCCATGATGCTTGTTACGTTGCTGGTGCGAGTTATTGCCGCTACCGTGATGCCCCATGTTCAGCAGATTCTTGAGGAAACTCATTTGATGCTCCTTCGCAGTTAGCGTGTCGGATTGACATGACCTCATTAAAAACCCTGTAGTTACTTCAAGGTCAAGCGACTACATAAAATATTTCACAACGCCAAAAGCGGACTAAACTAATACTTGCTTCTCCCTAAACAAAACCAAGGAAAAAAAATGACTAAGCTGCTTAAAAAAGTAAGGCTATCGTTGTTCGCTTCTCTCACCCTGGCTTTGCTGCTGGGAGCATGTTCGAGCATGTCGATGGACCAAAACCACATCAGCGAAGTGACCCTGGACGGCGCCCATGAAGTACCGCCGACCAACTCGGCAGCGAGCGGCAGCGCAACCATCAAGATCGCCTCGGATAAAACCGTCAGCGGCACTATCAACACCCGCGGCATCCAAGGAAAGATGGCCCACATCCACGAAGGCGCGCTGGGCGTGAACGGTCCGGTGCTGGTGCCTCTGACCAAGGTCGGCGATAACACCTGGGAAGTCCCGGCCGGCACCAAGTTCACCGACGCCCAGTACGCCAGCTACCTGGCCGGCAAGCTCTATGTCAACGTCCACAGCGCCAGCAATCCCGGCGGCGAAATCCGCGGCCAGATACTGCCCTGATCCAGCCTCCTGGGCGCTCTAGCGGCCATGCGCTTGCTGCCTGCGAGATACGGCAGCAAGCGCAATCCACACAATTTTTTTAAACCCGCCTATGCATCCAACTCTCAGGATTTTTGCCGCATTCCTGTTTGCCATCGCCCTGGCCAGCGCCGCCTTGTATGCGATCGACCGCGCGACCACGCCAACTGGCGGCAAGCTCACAGCCCCTGCCGTGCAGGCCAAGGCAGGCGATACCGCCAACCCGGCTGGGCAGACGACAGCTCCGGCAGCGCCTGCACAAGCGCTGACGCTGCCGATCGCCAGTACGCCGTTGCCGCCGATGGCTGCCACGCCGCCTGCGGAAGCTGGCAACACCATCGCCAAATGCAATGTCGACGGCAAGATTGTCTACACCGACAAAGGCTGCCCTCAAGGCAGCAAAGTCAAGCCACTGCAGATTACCGATAACGCCGTGATACCCGGCTACGACCGCGCCACGGTTGAAAGGACTTTCCACCAGCCGCCGCCGGTGCTGGCGCAAGCGGCGCCGGCGGGCGGCGTGATCGAACCCGTCACCTCCATCGGCACGGAACCGGCGGTCGACTGCCCTGCCTTGGGCCGCCGCTATGAGTGGCTGAACGGCATGCTGCACCGGCGCCAGCTGCACTATGTACACGATCGCATGCGGCGTGAACGCGACGATCTGCAAACCAGGATGTTCTGGGCCCATTGCTAACGAACGTGCACCGCAAAGACTGCCAGCCGATGTCAATATAATGACAATAAAACAAGCGCCCGGCATATACTCTTGGTACCGCACAATTCGACAACAAGGACTCCCGTGCTTTCATCGCTGGTCGCCGGCTCTTCCACAGTCTCTGCCATGCTGGTCCTTTACCTGATGCTGGCAATGGCGTCCTTGGGCGCGGCCTTCAAAACCAGAGCGGTGGCGCACAGCCAGTTGCGTCTGCAGATTAACGCCTGGTGGCTAATCTTCCCTTTGGTGAGCCTCAGTCTGCTGCTTTACCCGGCCGGCCCAGCTTTGCTTGCGCTCTTGATTTGCATCCTGGCTCTGCGCGAACTGACTCAGCACTACCGCGGCTCCCGCAGGCTGTTCTTGTTTCACTGCACGGTCACGCTAGCGCTGGCCGCGGCATTGAGCTGGCAACAGCCCTATTTTGCGATGCTTCTGCTGCCGTGGATGATGCTGGCGCAGTTTGCTTACTTCTTGTGGCGCAGACAAACGGATCAACTGCTGCTGCTACTGTTTTTCTCTACCTGCTGCGGACTCAGCTTCATCGTCCAGCTGATGCATCTGTCGCTGGCGGAGGAAACCAGGATCGCCTGGCTGTTTTACCTATTCGCGATGACGGCATTGAATGACATCGGCCAGTTCATCGCCGGGAAAACGCTGGGAAAGCACACGATCGCCGCACGCATCAGCCCAAACAAGACCTGGCAAGGCCTGTTCGGCGGAGTGCTGGCCAGCATGCTGGCGTCCGTGCTGCTGGGCAGCTACCTGCAGTTGGCCAGCCTGCCGCAATTGCTGCTCCTTGCGTTATTGATGTCGCTCGGCGGCTTCACCGGCGACATGCTGTTTTCCGCCGCCAAACGGTTTCTGGGCATCAAGGATTTTTCCAGCCTGATTCCGGGCCATGGCGGTATCCTGGACCGTGTCGACAGCCTGGTGGTGACGGCGCCTTTGCTGTATTTCGCACTATACTTTTCACATCAAGGATGATCAGGATGAAAGTTGAAAGCCCTACGGCATGGACCCAGATCGAATCCGGCTTCGATAGCGTCGATCAGACGCGTTTGTTCTATCGTACTTGGCAACCGAAGATCAGCCGCCCCGACGGCGTCAAGCGAGCTTTGATCTTCCTGCATCGCGGCCACGAGCACTCTGGACGGATCCAGCCGCTGGTGGAACAGTTCGGCTACCAGGAAGACTGGGCCTTTGCCTGGGACGCTCGCGGCCACGGCCATTCGCCGGGCGAACGCGGCGATGCGCCCAGTTTCGAGATACTGGTGCAGGATTTCGATGCTTTCATCCGGCACATTCAGCTGCGCCATGGCATCCAGCCGGAAAACATGCTGATCGTCGCCAATAGCGTCGGCGCTGTCATCGCGGCGACCTGGCTACACGATTACGCGCCGCGGGTGCGCGGCGTGATCATGGCGGCCGCCGCCTTCGACATCAATTTGTATGTGCCGCTGGCCAAGCCGGCGTTGCGCCTGGCAACCTGTTTCAAGCCAGGCCTGTTCGTCACCAGCTATATCCGCTCCTCCATGCTGACGCACTCGCCCGAGCAGGCCAGGAGCTACGACCAGGACAGGCTGATCGCCAAAAGCATTTCGGCGCGCGTGTTGCTGGACCTGGCGGATACCGCAAAGCGCATCGTGCAGGACGCCGCAGCCATCGACACGCCGATCCTGATGCTGGCGGCGGAAAAGGATTTCGTGGTCAAGCAGGCGCCGCAGAAAGCCTTCTTTGAACGCCTGTCGTCACCGCTGAAACGCTACATCCTGCTGAAGGATTGCTACCACGCGGTTTTCTACGAGCGCGACACCAGCGAAGCCATCGAAGCCAGCCGCAAATTCATCCACGAATGCTTCCTGCAAGATCCGCTGCCGCCGCACCACTATCATAACGCCGACCTGCAAAGCCATAGCGCCAGCCAGTACGCCGCGCTACAAAACGGCGCAACCGGCAGCGCTATCGGCAAGGCCTTCTATGGCATCCAGCGCGCCATGCTCGGCACCTTGGGATCGCTCAGCAACGGCATGGCGATCGGCAAATTACATGGTTTCGATTCAGGCGCTTCACTCGACTACGTGTACCGCAACCAGGCTGGCGGCGGCCTGCTGATCGGCAAAACCATCGACCGCGGCTATCTGGACGCCATCGGCTGGCGCGGCATCCGCCAACGCAAGGCACAGCTGCAGCAGCTGCTGGCCGAGCTGATCATCCGGCACCAGGGCGAGCAGCCGCTGCGCATACTCGACATCGCTGCCGGCTCGGGGCGTTACGTGCTGGAGACCGTCAAGCGTTTCCAGGACAAGGCCATCGAAGTCACCCTGCGCGACTTTGACGCACATAACCTGGAGCAGGCGAACAAGCTGGCCGATCATTTGCAGCTGCGCACCGCCATCGAATACCAGCAGCGCGACGCCTTCGATCCTGCCAGCTACCCGTCCGACGAGCAGCCGTATGACATCGTGATCGTCTCCGGCCTGTACGAGCTGTTCAGCGAAAACGCCATGGTGCTGCGTTCCCTGCAAGGCATCGCGCGCCAGTTGAAAAGAGGCGGCCATCTGATCTATACCGGCCAGCCCTGGCATCCACAGCTAGACATGATCGCCCAGACCCTGACCAACCATCGTGGCGCGCCATGGCTGATGCGGCCGCGGCCGCAAGCGGAAATGGATGCGCTGGTGGCCAGCATCGGCTGCCAGAAAATCGCCAGCCAGATCGGCATCGCCGGGATTTTTACGGTGTCGGCGGCGCAGAAAAGTGCAGAGCCTGCCGCAGGCGATTGATCACGGTCCACAGCGACAACACCAGTATCAGCAGCAGCGCCGCATTCAGCCAATGCGGCGCCCCCCCTGTTGCCGACAAGCAGGCCAGCAGGCCGAAGGCAAAGGCGCGGTCGCTCTTCCCCATCGGGCCGTCAAAGCGGCGCGGCGCACCGATGGTTGCCGCCAGCACGCCGGCAAACTCTGCCAGCAAGGCCAACATCAGCACGATGACCAGCAACGGCGCATGAATACCGGCCAGCAGCGCAAATGGCAGGTACAGGGCCATATCGGAAACCTGGTCGCACATTTCATTCAAGAGCGCGCCCAGGCGCGTCTTTTGCCCGGTTGCGTTAGCCAGCATGCCGTCAATCGCGTTCAATCCCATGCGCAGCAACAGAAATAGCGGCAAGCCGAACCACAGCCCCAAGCAATGCGGAAACAGCGCCAGCGCAACACCGTAGGCCAGCGACAGCAACAGCGCCAGCACAGTGACCTGGTTCGGCGTGACCCGCAACCGCACCAGCCCTTTCAGCAAGGGGCTGAGCAACTGCTGGAATTTTGGCTTGAGCTGATAGATCGAGAAAGTCATCTGGCAATCTTTTCCATATAGTGTTTGGCAATCAATGTAGAGCGACTGTAGCCCATCGCGCAATGCAGGTAGATCGTGTGCCCTTCGCCGATTTTCCGAACCAGCAGCTCGACTATTTCATCGATCATGGCGGCATCCGGCAGGCGCAGGTCAAGTAAAGGAAAGTAGTGATAATCACCGTTGCGCAAAGCCGGCGTTTCGCTGAGTTCGTTGGCGAGATCGATGACTACCGGCCGCGGCGGCAATTGCTCCGCTTCGGCTGCGCTCAGGCGGCGCCCTATCCACAGCCGCTCGCTGATTTCAATGAACGGCGGCCGCCGCCGCTCCCGCCAGCGTACGCAGCACCAGGTCAGCCAATAGCCGAGCAGGTATGGCGCATATAACAGCCAGATCCAGAACGGATAGCGGCCTTGCCGTTTATGCAGGAAGCAGCGATCCGGCCTGGCATAGGCCAGGCTGACCAGCAGCAGGCTGACGGCCAGATACATGGCCAGCATGCTATGCAGCGCCAGCGCGCCAACCAGCAATGTGACGCCGGCGGCCAGCAGATAGTACAGCGCCACGTTCGCTTGCGTTCTGCCGTGACGCACCAGCAGGGTTGTCGCCAGCCCCAGCATCAGACCTGTGACCACATCCAGGAATTGATGCTGATAAGTGAATACGGTGGCCATCGCCACCAGCGCCAGCCATGCCGTCAGCAGAATACGCGCCAGCGTCGGCACAAACGATGTCTGCAGCGCGCGCCAGAAAACAAAGCAGAACGCCACGTGCAGCGAGGGCAGCTGATTATATGGCCGGTCTACCACGGACAGAAATCCAAACAAGGCTGCAAACAGCGGGTTATCAATCGCCGGCCGCGCCATGCTGAACTGCAGCGGATAGACGGCGAACGCCAGGGTCGCAATCACAGTCGCCAGCAGCAGGCGCTGGCTGAGCACGCGCAGATCGTCGGCCGTGCGCACCCAGGCGAAACTGGCGGCAAAGAACATCCCCGAACTGAGGTAAGGAATAATCATCCATGGCACAAACGGCAGTGCGCTTTCAAACGGCAGAGCGACGTTGCGCGTGATGTTGCTGTGCGCCGCCAGCAGGTTGGCAAGCGGATAGCACAGGGTGAAGACCAGGAAATTGATGATAAAGTGGCGCCCACGCATCTGCCAGGTGATCGCTGCGGTTGCTGCCATCAGGTAGGAATCCTTATCACCAAGGTTGAAATTAGTGCATTATTTTAGTGTGGTTTTTCATACATAATGGACACTTAATAAACGGCGTCAAGCTGACCGCACCTGGCCGTCCGCACCTGGCCGGCCGCATCTTTTCGCGCCATGCGTCGTTGCAAATTCTCGCGATAGTCTACTATCGCTCCGGTTTGCGCGGGGCGGCCATCCGCCTAACCTGGCACGAAAATACACCATTTCTTAAGCGCCATTACGTATGAAACACTACACTAGATCATGACGCAAACCGAAAAATATCAATGTTGCATGGTGATGGCAGGCGGCGGCTTTCGCTTCGGCTACTACCTCGGCATGTACGCCGCTGCCGTCGACAGCGGCAACAAGCCGGACCTGCTGCTGGCCAGCTGCGGCGGCGCCATCGCTGCCGCGGTGATCCAGGCGCTGCCCGACGATGCGCAGCGCAAGGCGTGGATCAGCTCGCCCGCCATGTACCAGTTCCTGTGCGGCTTGCAATCGACCCCCAAGGCTGCCATCGGCCGCTCGTTCATGCACGCCGTCAAGCGCGGCCTGACGGCAAAGCGCGCCCACGTCATTCCGGATCTGTTCGGCGACTATTTCTTCGACATCCCGACCCAGCTGCCCTTGCCTAGGCCGCAATCTGACCCTGCGGTTGCGGTAGCGATCGTCGGCGGCAAAATGCTGTTTTCCAAAGACGAAGTCGGCAAGCCGCGCAAGCAGCGCAAGCTGTTCGCCGAGACCGTGTTCGGCTCAGCGCGCACCGCCGCGCTGCTGGCCGGCATGTCCTCGCCCCTGAGCGAGCCGCAATGGGGCGACAACGCCATCGCGCCGGAATTACTGACCGACACCAGCATGCCCATCGGCGACGCGGTACGGATTTCGATTTCGGACATGTTCTATTTCCGCTGCCACGCGCATCAGGCTAGCCACTATACCGGCGGCGTGGTCGATCTGTTTCCTATCGAACTGGCAAACAGACTGGCGCAACGCGTCATCATGGAACTGAAGGCGCCGTTCAGCCAGGCGCTGGCGATTCCGGCCTGGCGCGCCGTGCTGGGGGTCGACGGCAACCAGCGGCTGCGTCATGTGCACAGCCAGTTTGCCGATGTCTGGATCGACGCTTCGGATGTCGAGCGCGTGTTCCATAAGCGCGGTATGCAAAAGCAGGTTTCCTGGACCAGGAACCGCTTCCGCCTGTTGATGCCGGCGCGCTACGAAACCTATCTGGCGCATGTGGAAGAGCAATGGCAATACGGCTACCAGCGCGGACTGGAAGCCTTCTCCAAGCCGGAGGCCAATCACAAGCAGCACATGCGCAACGCCACCAGGCATAATCGAGGCAACGCGTGAGGATCCTGATTATCGGCGGCACCAGCGGCATAGGATTGGCGCTGGCGCAGCACTATCTGTCGCTTGGCGAGCAGGTCGCCGTCTGCGGTCGCGATCTGCAACGCCTGGATCCGCAGCTCGTTGAGCGCTATCCAGCGATGGGCAAGTACCAGCTGGACATCGCCGACAAGAACGCGCTGGCGGCCGCCATCGATGATTTTTCAGGCAGCGGGCTGGATTTGCTGATAGTGACCGCCGGCCTTTACTTCAATACGCCCAGCATCCAGCTGGATCCTGCCACTGCGCTGCAGATGCTACGCACCAATGTGAGCGGCCTGAATCATGCGTTCGAACTGGCGTCCGCAAAAATGCTGCCACGGAAGTCGGGACAGCTGGTGGCGATTGCTTCGATCGCCGGGCTGCTGCACGACTACCCGGGCGCTTCGCTGTACAGCGCAACCAAACGCATGGTCATCGCCCTCTGCGAAACCTACCGCAAGGCGCTGGCGCCTTTCTCGATTGCGGTCACGATCATTGTGCCGGGTTATATCGACACGGCCAAGTTACGCGCACTGAATCATGGCGACGCCAGCCATAAACCATTTTTGCTGAGCGAACAGCAAGCGCTGGCGCATATCACCCAAGCTATCGCCCAGCGCCAGGCGCGCTGCATTTTTCCCTGGCAGATGCACTGGCTGGTCAACCTCTTCAATTGCCTGCCGGCGCCATTGCGGCGCCTGATCCGGAAATGAAGCGGCCTTGAATCGCCGCGTCAGATCAATTGGCGAACAGGCCGGCCACTGCCATTCGGCGCGGCAAGCCATCAAAATCGGCACGCACGATACTGACGGAACGGCTTTCGATATAGTTCCGCATTCCGGGCTCGGCCAGCAAGGGCTGCAACTGGCGCAATGAAGCAATCAATTGCGGCGTCAACCGGTCCAGCAACGGCCGTACATCGCGTCCGAGATCAGGGGCGTCGCTGAACTTGCCGGCGCCCTGCTGCTGCCATTGCGCATGTAAACCGAGCTGCAAGGCCTTGCTGGCGTCGAACTGGGCCTGGAAGAACCTTCGTACAAAAACCGCATCCAAGCCGCTCGCCTGTGCTGTAACGGCATCCAGTATCAACTGCTCGCGCGGCGGGTCGTTGACGGCGCCGCCGGAATTCCACTTGGCCTTGGCCACCATGGGAGCAACGTCAAGGCGCTGATCGATCAGTTGCAGCAAATGGTCAGCCGCAGCGGCATCCGCCGGATTCGGCGCCGGCGGCAAATGCTGGCAGGCCGCCAGCAGTATAAAAATTGAAAGGCAGGCCAGGAATTTGCCGTGGAATTTCCAGATAACAGTTTTCATATTTCCTTATTTAACATTCACAAACATAATAATCGCCTAACATCCGGTCATATCAAAAAGCCGGCCCAGTTAAACTGAACGTACACTAACCACTTTGCACCCTACAAAACTTTACATGCTGTCAACACTAAAACTCATCGCCGCCGATCCCAACACCGACGACATCAGTCATCTGGTGGCCTTGATCCAGACCTTGCGTCCGCGCAAGCCCGAGCTTGCCACGGAAGCGGCCGAGAACCTGCGGATACTGGTGCAACTGCTGCATGGCGAACCGGCCCAGGCGAGCGCCTTGCGCCATTATGTACTACGGCTGTTTTCGACGCGGCGCCAGATCAGCCTGTATACCGACACCGGGATCTTGCCTAACGCCGGCTTTTTTACCGAGCTGTTCCAGCGCCTGTCGTTTCGCATGCTGCCGCCGGCGCTGGATGAAAACTATCTGCGCGACTGCCTCGACCGCCTGCTGCCGGCCGAAACAGACTATATCTGGATCAACGCTGTTCCGAACGAGGACTGGTTCAGCCTGTTCGACCTGCTGGGCCAGGCCGCGCCCTACACCGACGCCGACAATAATGCCGCCAGCGACGCCATCGACCGCCACAAGACCGTCGGCGAACTGCTGGAAGCGATCCAGACCCTTTCCTACCGCATCAGCGCCATGGGCCTGGAGCCGGCGCTGCTCAGGCTGTATCCCAGCATCGACGAATTCGAATCACCGTTCCTGATGCAGAATGTCGAGTTGCACCTGTATCTGAACAGCTACCGCCACCATCTGGCGGCGGCCGACTCCGCCGTGCCGCTGGCCGATCTGCCGCCGCTGGAAGACGCCCGCCACCTGGCGGTGATGCTCGACCAGTGCGACACCATCGTCCTCAAGATTCGCAAGAATGCGCTGCGCATGGGTAGCAGCGTCGCGCTCACCTATCTGCTGGTCAGGCTGGAGCAAAGCATCGCGCGCCTGCGCAAGCTGCTGAACCTGGTCGACGTCGGCGAAGTCAGCATCAGCGTGCCGAACACTGAAAAACAGGAAGGCCCGGTCGCACACGATGAAGCGGAAGCGCTGGCCAATGCGAAGCGCATGGCCAAGCGTAGCGAGGCGCTGGCCTTGGGGCGAGAACTGATCGAAGGACATAACCGCAAGTACGCGGTGCGTGAACTGTTCGCCGACAATATCAACCTGCTGGCGCGTAACGTCACCGAAAACGCCAGCCGTACCGGTGAACACTATATTGCCGAAGACCGCGGCGAATACGGCGCCATGTTCCGCTCCGCCGCCGGCGCCGGCTTCATCATCGGCTTCATGTCGATGCTGAAAATCCTGGCCTCCTACCTGCGCGCGGCGCCGCTGGTGGAAGCTTTCCTGTTCAGCATGAATTATTCGGTCGGCTTCATGCTGATCCATGTGCTGCACTTCACGGTCGCCACCAAGCAGCCGGCCATGACCGCCTCGCGCATCGCCTCCGGCCTGCAAAGCCGGGACGGCCGCAATATCGATATCGACAGCCTGGTGGAACTGATCACCAAGGTGATACGCACCCAGTTCATCGCAGTGGCCGGCAACCTGCTGCTGGCCTTCCCGGTGGCCTACCTGATCGCGCTCGGCTACCACTCCCTGTTCGGCCACCACCTGGTGACGCCCGACAAGGCCGCCCATCTGCTGCACGATATCGATCCCTTCGCCAGCCTGGCGCTGTTCCATGCGGCGATTGCCGGCGTCTGCCTGTTCCTGGCCGGCCTAATTTCCGGCTACTACGACAACAAGGCGCTGTATACCCACATGGCGCAGCGGGTGGCGCGCGCACGCTGGCTGGGCAAGCTGATGGGCAAGCCGCGTCTGGCCAGGTTCGGCGAATACCTGGAGCACAACCTCGGCGGCCTGATGGGGAACTTCTACTTCGGCATCCTGCTCGGCACCATCGGCACCATCGGCTTCATGCTCGGCCTGCCGATCGATATCCGTCACATCACCTTCTCGGCGACCAACTTCGCTACCGCGCTGGTCGGCCTCGACAATCACATGGGCTGGCATACCGCGGTCGTTTCCGTGATCGGCGTGCTGGCCATCGGCACCGTCAACCTCTGGGTCAGCTTCTCGCTGGCGCTGTTCGTGGCGCTGCGCGCGCGCCAGGTGCGCTTCCGCCATGGCTGGACCCTGGCCAAGGCCGTGTTCTCGCGCTTTTTGAAAGGCCCAAGGATTTCTTCATTCCGCCGAAGAGAGTCCCCATTCAAGAGGATAGCGAGAAAACCCCGAGCACCTGAGGGTCAGCGCGGGCCGGACGATCCGGCCTGCGGGATTCACACGAATTCAAGCAAAAAGCGAAGCAACAAGGTAGTATCCGAACGGCAACAACAATGACTACGCCGCGAGAGATAAATTGACATGTTGAATGATCTGCCCTTGCTGCGCCCTTTCCGTTTTTTTGCCATCGCGCTGCTGTGCCTCCTGGCCGCGGCTTGCTCGACCCTGCCCGATGTCAGCCAGCTCAGCGCCACGCTGCCGCCAGCCGCCACGCCAACCAGCGGGCCGGCGAATGCTTCGTCGCGCCTGAATGCGCTGGCGGCCATGGAAGAAGCCGTCACAGGCAGTCCCCTCATCAAGGGTAACAAGGTCAGTCTGCTGTTCGACGGCCCGCAGACCATGACGGCGATGATCGAGGCCATCGGCCAAGCCAGAAGCACGATCAATTTTGAAACCTATATTTTTGACCAAGACCAGCTCGGCCAGCGCTTTGCCGACCTGCTGATAGAGAAGCAACGCGCCGGCGTGCAGGTCAACATCATTTATGACAGTGTCGGCAGCATCGGCACCCCGACCGAATTCTTTGAGCGCATGCGCGCCTCCGGCATCCGTCTGGTCGAGTTCAATCCGGTCAATCCGCTGAAACGTTTCGGCCGCTGGCAGTTGAACCATCGCGACCATCGCAAGATCCTGGTGGTGGACGGCAAGGTCGCGTTCACCGGCGGTGTCAATATCAGCGCCGCCTACGCCAACAGTTCCTTGTTCCGCTCGCGACGCCGCAGCGAGGCCGGCCCGGTTGGCTGGCGCGACACCCATGTGCGGATAGAAGGCCCGGCAGTGGCCTCGCTGCAATTGCTGTTCCTGCAAACCTGGAGTACCCAACATGCCGAAGATTTACCGGACCTGGACTATTTCCCCAAACTGGAAGCGGCCGGCGACAAGACGGTGCATGTGCTGAGCAGCCAGCCGGACGGCGACTACAGCCTCTACAAAGCCTACATCCTGGCGATCCAGCAGGCGCGCAAGAGCATCCATATCACCACGCCCTACTTCACGCCCGACCGCCAGCTGGTGGAGGCGCTGATCGCCGCCGCCAAACGCGGCGTCGATGTCAGCCTGATCCTGCCCAGCGTGATCGACAGCGGCCTGGTGTTCCATGCCGGCCAGTCGTTCTATACCCAGCTGCTGAGCGCCGGCATCCGCATCTACCAGCTGCAGATCTCCGTATTGCACGCCAAGACCGCGGTGATCGACGGCAGTTGGTCCACGGTCGGCTCCGCCAACATGGACATCCGCAGCTTCCTGCACAACTATGAAGCCAATGTGATCGTCATCGACGACCAGTTCGGGCGCGAAATGGAAAGAGCTTTCCGCGAGGACGTGCGCGGTTCCCTGCAAATCACGCTGGAGCAATGGCAGCAACGGCCGTTTTCCGACCGCATCAAGGAATGGGCCGCGCGCTCGCTGGGCTACTGGCTGTAGCCCGGCTGAGATGCCCCGGCTCAGGCGCGGTGCGCCTCGGCCCACGCCAGCATGACGTCCATGAAACGGCGCAATACCGGTTGCACCTTGGCGGCTTTCTGCGGGTCGAAGGCAAACGGCAGCTGCTCTTCCATATAGGTGATTTGCGCCTGCTCCAGCTGGACTGCATGGATGTTGTCCTGCGGTTTGCCGTAATGACGTGTAATGTGGCCGCCTTTGAAACGGCCATTCAAGGCATGGCTGTAGCTATCGGCCTGGGCCGCCACCTGCAGCAGTTGCTGTTCCAATTCCGGCGCGCAGGATGTGCCCGAGGCGGTGCCCAGGTTGAGGTCCGGCAGCCGTCCTTCAAAGAAGCGCGGCACCACCGAAGCGATGGAATGCGCGTCCCACAGCATGGCGACGCCGTGCTCGGCGCGCAGGCGTTGCAGCTCTTGCTGCAGCTGCTGGTGGTAAGGCTGCCAGTAGTGCGTGATGCGGTGCTGTATTTCTGCCTCGTCCGGCTCCTTGCCTGGCTGGTACAAGGGCTCCTTGTGGAAGGTATCCACCGGACAGAGCCCGGTGGTATCCTGGCCGGGATAGAGATTGACGTTGTCGCGCGGGCGATTGAGATCGATCACATAGCGCGAATGGGTGGCGACCAGCACCGAGGCGCCCAGTTCTTGCAAGAAGCTATACAGCTGCGGCATATGCCAGTCGGTATCGGCGATGTCCAGCGCCGGCGCGCTCATGCCGGCCCGGATGCCGTCGGGAATATGCTCGCCCGCATGCGGCATCGACACCAGCAGCGGCAGGCTGCCGCGATGAAACAGGAATTTTTCCATAATTGAACTCGCTAGAATTTCGCAGCTTAAGCCAATCTCAAGCCAAGGTTAAGTCAACATTAAGCCAATAAGCTCTTCATGCTACGCGCATAAGCGGCGAGGCTGGTTTCTTGCAGGCGATGCTTGCGGTCGTTGATGACCCAATGGCCACCCACCATCACATCGCGCACCGGCGTCTGGCCATGGTGGGAAAACACAAAACTGTCCAGCAACTGGTCGCCCTGCTTGCCTTCCAGATCAGCATGCTGCTGGTCCAGCACCAGCAGGTCTGCACTTTGCCCCACCTGCAGCCCTGCCACTTTGCGCCCGCTCGCTGCAGCGCCGCCGTGCAGGGCCTGGCGATACAGGTAAGCGCCAACCGAAGCCGCATGCTCGCCGACCAGCATATTGCGCTGGCGATGCTGCAGGCGCTGACTGTATTCGTACAGACGCAATTCTTCGCTCAGGCTGGTGCTGATATGGCTGTCCGAACCGACACCCCAGGCGCCATGCGCTGCCGCGTACTCGACACCGTTGAAGATACCGTCGCCCAGATTGGCTTCGGTGGTCGGACATATCCCGGCAACGGCGCCGCTGCGCGCCAGGCCGATGGTTTCTTGCGGCGTCATGTGGGTAGCGTGCACCAGGCACCAATGACGGTCGACCGCCATGTTGTCCAGCAGCCACGCCACCGGCGGCGCACCCAGTGCGGCCTTGCCGTCTTCCACTTCCTTGCGCTGTTCGGCGATGTGGATATGCACCGGCGCCTGCGCATCCCACTGTTTGAGCTCAGTCAGCAGCTCCTGCAGCGATTGCGGCGACACCGCGCGCAGCGAATGCGGCGCGACGCCGTAGCGCAAGCCGGCATGCTGCGGATGATCGGCCTGCAGCCGCTGCAGGGCTGCCATCATCCATTGCGGCGAGTTGATGAAGCGCGCTTGCCCCGGATGCGGCGGCTGGGCGCCGAAGCCGCTGTACTGGTACATCACCGGCAGCAAGGTCAGGCCGATGCCAACTTCTTCTGCCGCGGCGATCAGGCAGGCCATGTTTTCTGTCGGATTGGCGTAAGGCTTGCCGTCGCGGTCATGGTGCAGATAGTGGAATTCGCACACCGAAGTGTAGCCGGCCTGCAGCATTTCGATATACAGCTGCGTCGCCACCGCCTTCAGGTCGGCCGGCGACAATTTACCGGCAAACTGGTACATCAGCGTACGCCAGCTCCAGAAGCTGTCGCTGGGATTGGAGCGGTATTCGGTCAGCCCCGCCATGGCGCGCTGGAAGGCATGCGAATGCAGGTTGGCAAGGCCAGGCAGGACCGTGGCGGCGGCGCGCGGCGCCAGGGCCAGCACTTCGGCATCGGGACGCACCGAAGTCAGGATGCCCTGCTCGTCCCATTCCAGCAGGACGTTGTTGCGCCAGCCGTCGGCCAGCAAGGCACGGTCAGCAATCAATTGTCGGATGACTGGTTTCATGGATAGGCTCCTTGATTCATTCCTTGCGGCGCCGCAGGGCTGAAGCGGCCGCCGCGCACTATCGCGTGGCAAGGATTGCGTCCCGACCAGTAGGCCAGTTCCGCCAGCGACTCCACATCCCACAACACGAAATCGGCGGTGCGCCCTGCCGCCAGCAAGCCGTGCCTGTGGTCCTGGCCCAAGGCTTGTGCTGCATGGCTGGTGACGCCCAGCAAGGCTTCCGCCGTCGTCATGCGGAACAGCGTGCATGCCATGTTCAGCATCAGCAGCAAGGACGTGGTCGGCGAGGTGCCGGGATTGCTGTCGGTGGAAATCGCAATCGGTATGCCATGGCGGCGCAGCAATTCCAGCGGCGGCTGTTTGGTTTCGCGGATAAAGTAATAGGCGCCGGGCAGCAGCACGGCGACGGTGCCGCTGTCCTTCATCGCCAGCACATCGGCTTCGTTCAGGTGCTCAAGATGGTCCACCGAGAGAGCTTTGAAACGCGTCGCCAGCTGCGTGCCGCCGATATTCGAGAGCTGGTCGGCGTGCATTTTTACTGGCAATCCCAGGCTTGCGGCGGCCGCAAATACGCGTTCGCTTTGGGCCACCGAAAAGCCGATGTTTTCGCAAAACACATCGACCGCATCGACCAGGCCTTCCGCATGCAACGCCGGCAGCATCTCCTCGCACACCAGCGTGATGTAATCGTCGGCGCGGCCCTGGTACTCGGGCGGCAAGGCATGGGCGCCGAGAAAGGTGGTGTACACCGTGACCGGGTAGTGCTCACCGAGGCGGCGCGCCACGCGCAGCATCTTGCGTTCGCTGGCCAGGTCGAGACCGTAGCCGGACTTGATTTCCAGCGTGGTGACGCCTTCCGCCAGCAGGGCTTGCAGCCGTCTCCCGGATTGCAGGAACAGGCTCTCTTCATCCGCCGCACGGGTCGCCCGCACGGTCGATACGATGCCGCCGCCGCTGCGCGCGATTTCCTCGTAGCTGGCGCCGGCCAGCCGCAAGGCGAACTCGTCGGCACGGTTGCCGCCGTATACCAGATGGGTATGGCAATCGATCAGGCCGGGCGTGATCCAGCGCCGGCCGACATCGTGCTGCGCCAGGTCCGCATTGCGGTATTCGGCAGGCAGCGCGGCCGCGGCGCCGAGCCAGGCGATCAAGCCGTCGCGCACTACCATGGCGCCGCCCAGGATGACGTTGCCAGGATCGCCGGCGGCAGCGATCCTGGCATTCAACCAGATGCCATCGGCTTGCTTGGATAAACTGTGCGCCATGCTGTTTTCCTATTTCACTATTTTATTATTTCATTATTGCTGATTGATGTTGACGCCGATCAGGATGCTGCCGGCGCTCAGGGAACGCAGCGACACCTGGCCCGGCCGCTGCTCCCAGACCAGGCTCTGGCGCGGCTCCAGGGTGGCGTGTTCGCCGTCCTGCGCCAGCACGTCCCAGCGCCCTTGCACGCAAAACAGTAGATTGCAGCCCTGCTCCAGGTCTTGATCAATCGACCACACGCGGACCTCGCCGGCGACTGCGCCGCGCCTCAGCATCAGGTTGAAATCCTGGCAGGCGCCGCCCGCCAGTTCCGCCGTGACCTGATCTTCGCCACGAAAGCGATGTGGCTGCAGGCGCGACAGCAACACGTGATTGCCGCTGTCGGACACCAGATCCATGCCCTCGCCTTCCAGCAAAGTGATGACCCGGTCGACCCCGGCAAAGCTGGAAAAGGCGCCGGACTGGCTAACATCGGCGATGCTGACCCGCCATAAAAAATCGTCAAAGGAGGCTCCCGCCGGCTGGCAATGCAACTCGCGCGTGACGCCGCCGCCGTTCTTCCAGGGCGTGGCTGGCAAGTCTTCAAACTCGATCAGTTTCATTGGCTCGCTCTATAAACGCGTGACACATTCCGGGCTGGGACCGGCCTTGCTCTGCCCGCCCCAGTCTGGTTCTTGCTTTCTTGCTTAACGGCTGTACAGCTCGGCAAACAGCGCTTTGCAGCTGTCGCTGACCGCGCCTTGCAGCACCAGCTGCTTGGCGGCTTCGATATCCGGTGCGAAGAAGCGGTCCTTGTCGTAGAAGCTTACCTGTGCGCGCAAGCGCTGGTGCACCTCGTCCAGCATCGGCGAGGTGGTCAGCGGCTGATGGCAGTCGACCCCTTGCGCCGCCGCCAGCAATTCAATCGCCACAATGGTCGCCGTATTGTGCGCCATTTCATGCAGGCGGCGGCCGGCGAAGGTGGCCATGCTGACGTGGTCTTCCTGGTTGGCGGAAGTCGGCAGGCTGTCGACGCTGGCCGGATGCGCCAGCGCCTTGTTCTCGGAGGCCAGCGCGGCGGCCGTGACATGAGCGATCATGAAGCCGGAGTTGAGGCCGGATGATTGCACCAGGAACGGCGGCAAGCCGGACAGCGAGGAATCGATCAGCAGTGCGATGCGGCGCTCCGACAAGGCGCCGATCTCGGCAATCGCCAGCGCCAGCGTATCCGCTGCGAAAGCCACCGGCTCGGCGTGGAAATTGCCGCCGGAAATGACTTCATCATGCTCGGCGTAGATCAGCGGATTGTCGGTCACGGCATTGGCTTCGATCAGCAAGGTGCGCGCGGCGTTACCGATGATGTCGACGCAAGCGCCCATCACCTGCGGCTGGCAGCGCAAGCTGTACGGGTCCTGCACGCGCTCGTCGTTGACCAAGTGCGATTGCCGGATCGCGCTGCCGCTCAGCAGCTGACGATAGATCTTGGCCGTGGCGATCTGGCCCGGCTGGCCGCGCACTTCATGCACGCGCGGATCGAACGGCGCATCGCTGCCGCGCGCCGCATCCACTGCCAGTGCGCCGGTGACGGTTGCGGCTTCCAGCACGCGCTCGGCCAGGAACAGGCCGTTCAAGGTCAGCGCAGTAGAGACCTGGGTGCCGTTGATCAGCGCCAGGCCTTCCTTGGCCGCCAGCACGATCGGCGTGATGCCGGCTGCGGCCAGCGCTTCCCTGGCATCAACCAGCTTGCCGTCGACCCGCACCTGGCCTTCGCCCAGGATCGCCAGCGTCATGTGCGACAGCGGCGCCAGGTCGCCGGAAGCGCCGACCGAACCCTTGACCGGGATGCAAGGCATGATGCCGGCGTTGTAGATCGCCAGCAGGGTATCGATCACCCGCGCACGGATGCCGGAAAAGCCGCGCGCCAGGCTGGCGATTTTCATGGCCAGGATCAGGCGCACGGCGCCGTCGTCGATAAGGTCGCCGGTGCCGACTGAATGCGAGAGGATCAGGTTACGCTGCAGCAGTTCCAGCTGCTCGTCCGGGATACGGGTCTTGGCCAGCTTGCCAAAGCCGGTATTGATGCCGTAGGCGGCATCGCCGCGCTCGACGATGCGCGCCACCGTGGCGGCAGAAGCATTGATGGCGTCGTAAGCGGATGGCGGCAAGGCCAGCGGAACGGCTTCGGCCCAGATGCTGCGAATCTCTGCCAGGGTCATTTTTCCAGGTTGCAGAGTCAACGATGTTTTCATGGTCATTTCTTTCAAAAATAGCGCAGTAATATTAGCAATACGCGTTAACGAATACGTTATGGCAAAACAAAAAACAGTTTCAAGACAGGCTCAATCCAGCGGCCGGCCTGCCTTGTCTTGAATCAGGGGCAAGGACAGCAAAGCAATCAGGACGCAAGCGATGACATACCAGGAAGGCGCCAGCTTGCTGCCGGACAGCGCCATCAGCTCGGTCGCAAAGAACGGCGCGAAACCGCCGAAGATGGAAACGCCGACACAATACACTACCGACATGCCGGTCACCCGCACCGGACGCGGAAACATTTCAGGCAGCATGACCAGGCCCGGTACCGCGATGAAGGTAGTCAGGAAAGACAGCAAAGCGATGGTCGGCAGCAGGACCTCCAGCATGGCATACGCATTGATGAGCCTGAATGCGGGATAGATCACCAGCGCCAGTAGCACGCAAAAGGCCCCAAACACTTTCTTGCGGCCGATCCGGTCCGACAGCTTGCCCGCGAACGGCGCGGTCACGGCGGCGACGCCAGCGGCAACGCAGGCTGCTGCCAGCCCGGCCGACATCGACATGTGCAGAATCTTGCTGGCGTAGGTCGGGATGTAGTACAGGGTAATGTAGATGGCGGCAGTATTACCCATGGTGAGCAGAATGCCCGCAACTATCTGCTTCCTGTGCTGCGCGAACACGGTGCGAATGGCGCTGCCCTGGCTGCGCTTACCGCTAGCCACAGGGCCGTCGTCCAGGGTTTCATGCAGGTTGCGACGGATGAACACGCCCAGCGGCCCCATCAGCAAGCCGATCGCAAACGGAATGCGCCAGCCCCAGCCCTCCAGCGCCGCGGTGCTCAGCACCGCTGTCAGCAGCAAACCCGTGAGCGCGCCCAGCAAGGCGCTCAAGTTCTGGCTAACCGCCTGCAAGCCGCCATAGAAGCCACGCGAACTGTCATCGGCGTATTCCATCAGCAAGGAAGTGGAAGCGCCGATTTCGCCGCCGAGAGCAAAGCCCTGTAGCAGGCGCGCCGCCACGATCAGCATGGGCGCCGCCAGGCCGATCTGAGCATAAGTCGGGGCAAACACGATCATCGCCGAGCCCAAGGCCATCAGTTGCAGGGTCAAGGTCATGGCTGCCTTGCGGCCGGCGCGGTCGGCATACGCTCCCAGCAGCACGCCGCCGACCGGCCGTGCCACAAAGCCGATGCCGAAGGTGGCCGTCACCAGCAGCAGCTGGGCGATATCGCCGGTGGCCGGGAAATACAGTTTGCCGATGATGATGGCGAAAAAGCTGTACGAGGTGAACTCGAAGTACTCCAAGCCGTTGCCGATGGTGATCGCCGCCACTGCCTTGGCGCGCTTGAGTTTCCCCACCGGCGCCTGCGCATGCAACGTTGTTTCCGCGCCGGCAAGCACCGCACTGCCCTGACTTATTTCCATGCCTTGTCTCCTGTATAAGCTGCGCCACCGCTCATTTTTATATTCTGCTTTGGCAGTGGCGCAGGGTCGAACATGCGATGCTTATTTATTGATCATCGGCAGGTTCAGATTGTGGCGCTTGGCGCACTCGATTGCCGCTTCATAGCCGGCATCAGCATGGCGCATGACACCGGACGCGCAATCGTTGACCAGCACCCGCGCCAGGCGCTTGGCGGCGGCGTCGGTGCCGTCGGCGACGATCACCATGCCAGAGTGCTGCGAATAGCCCATGCCGACGCCGCCGCCGTGATGCAGCGAGACCCAGGTGGCGCCGCCGGAGGTATTCAGCAAAGCGTTCAGCAACGGCCAGTCGGAGACAGCATCGGTGCCGTCCTTCATGCTTTCGGTTTCGCGGTTCGGGCTGGCGACCGAGCCGGTGTCCAGGTGATCGCGGCCGATCACGATCGGCGCTTTCAGTTCGCCGGTGCGCACCATTTCATTGAAGGCCAGGCCGGCGATATGGCGTTCCCCCAAGCCCAGCCAGCAAATCCGCGCCGGCAAGCCCTGGAAGGAAATGCGTTCGCGCGCCATGTCCAGCCAGCGGTGCACGTGTTTGTTTTGCGGGAACAGCTCCTTGATCTTGGCGTCGGTCTTATAGATGTCTTCCGGATCGCCGGACAAGGCGACCCAGCGGAACGGTCCCTTGCCCTCGCAGAACAGGGGGCGGATATAAGCCGGCACAAAGCCAGGGAAATCGAAGGCGTTCTTGACGCCCTGGTCGAAGGCCACCTGGCGGATATTGTTGCCGTAGTCGACAGTCTTGATGCCCATTGCATGGAAATCCAGCATCGCTTGCACATGCTGCGCGCAAGAGTGGGCAGCATCGGCAGTCAGCCGCGCCTGCTGCGACGGATCATTTTGCGCCGCCACCCATTGCTCGACGCTCCAGCCGATCGGCAAATAGCCGTTGATCAGGTCATGCGCCGAGGTCTGGTCGGTCACCAGGTCGGGCTTGATGCCGCCGGCCTTGGCGCGCTTCACCAGCTCCGGCAGCACTTCCGCGGCATTGCTGAGCAGGCCGATGGAAATCGCTTCCTTGCGTTCGGTGTGGTACTTGATCAGGTCGAGCGCGTCGTCCAGGTTTTTTGCTTGCTTGTCGAGATAGCGCGTGCGCAAGCGGAAATCGATGCTGGACTGCTTGCATTCGATGGTCAGCGAAGCCGCTCCAGCCAGGGTCGCCGCCAGCGGCTGGGCGCCGCCCATGCCGCCGAGACCGGCCGTCAGGATCCAGCGGCCGGAGAGGTCGCCGCCGAAATGCTGGCGGCCGGCTTCGGCAAAGGTTTCAAAAGTACCTTGCACGATGCCCTGGCTGCCGATGTAGATCCAGCTGCCGGCAGTCATCTGGCCGTACATGAACAAGCCTTTGCGGTCGAGTTCGTTGAAGTGCTCCCAATTGGCCCATTTCGGCACCAGGTTGGAATTGGCCAGCAGGACGCGCGGCGCATCGGCATGAGTCTGGAACACGCCGACCGGCTTGCCGGACTGGATCAGCAGGGTTTCGTTGTCATTCAGATTGGTCAGCGCTTCGACGATCTTGTCGAAACAGGCCCAGTCGCGCGCGGCGCGGCCGATGCCGCCATACACCACCAGGTCGTTCGGGCGCTCGGCCACTTCCGGATCGAGATTGTTCATCAGCATGCGCAACGGCGCTTCGGTCAGCCAGCTCTTGGCAGTCAGGGTAGTGCCGCGGGCGGCGCGGATGGTGCGGCTAGGGTCACGCCGTGGATCGGTAGTGGTTGTCATGTGGCTAATCTCCTTAAAAATATCGGTGCGCCGATTTGCTATCCTGACTGCCCGAAAATAAACAACAAGTTGTATAGTCCAGTAAAATATAATGCCTATACAACTTAGTCAATCGAATTTACACATAGTCGTTAGCAGATTCCGGCTATCCCGAATGAAGCGCAATGCGCTACCCTGCAAAAATATGTTGACTTCAAGTACGCTTGAACTTCCATACTTGGCTGGTCGGCAACTGCGCTGGTAACTGAGTTAGTATCCGTGATGAAAATTTATCGAGTAGGAGCCGGCATATGCATGGCGCAATAGAAAAAAAGGCAATTCCCGCATTCCAGCAGGTAAAAGACCACGTGCTGCAGCAGATCCGCGGCGGCGAATGGAAGCCGGGCGACCTGATCCCGTCCGAGCGCGAACTGATGATCCAGTTCAACCTGTCGCGCATGACCGTCAACCGCGCCCTGCGCGAACTGACCGACAACCAGCTGCTGGTGCGCATCCAGGGTTCCGGCACCTATGTCGCGCCGGGAAAATACCAGTCTACACTGGTGGAAATCCGCAGTATCGACGATGAACTGGTGGCCCGTGGCCACCGCTACCGCAGTCAGGTGCTGACGCTGGAAGCCAGCACCACGCCGGTGGCGCTGAAGGCGCTGGGACTGGATGCCGGACCGGCGTTCCACTCGGTGATCGTGCACTTCGCCGACGACATCCCAATCCAGCTGGAAGACCGCTACACCAATCCGCAGCTGTTTCCCGACTACCTGCAACAGGATTTTCATCTGGTGACGCCAAACCACTATATGGTGCAGATCGCCCCGCTCGACCGCGCCGAATACAGCATCGAATCGAAAATGCCTGAAGCGGCCATGCGCAAGCTGCTGCAGATGGAAGCCGGCGAGCCCTGCTTGCTGCTGTCGCGCCGCACCTGGGTGCACGATACGGTGGCGACTGCAGTCACGCTGTGGCATCCCGGCTCAAGGTATCAGTTTACCGGCGGCTTCTAAGTCAGCCAGACCGCGCCAGCACCGCCCAGGATCGGCGCCCGGCGCCGGTGCGGGCCAGCCACGCCATTTCAACTTATCAGTATCTATCAGGACAGACTCATCCATGTCGCCTACATCTAACGCTATTCCCACCGATCCGCCGCCAGCCAGCTGGTCTGACCTGCTATCGGGGCGAAACGCCCTGCGCTCGCTGACCCTGGCCGGCGGCATCGGCATGCATGCCACCAATGTCTACATCGTCACCACTATCCTGCCATCGGTGGTGAAAGATATCGGCGGCCTTGAATACTATGCCTGGGCCACCTCGCTGTTTGTGGTGGCTTCCATCGTCGCTGCCGGCCTGGCTTCAAGACTGGTGGAATGGCTGGGCTACCGCTCCGCCAGCCTGCTCGCCCTGCTGGTGTTTTCGATCGGCTCGGCCGGCTGCGCGCTGGCGCCGCACATGGTGTGGCTACTGCTGGCGCGCACCGTCCAGGGCTTCGGCGGCGGCGTGCTGGTCGCGCTGTCCTACGCCATGATCCGGGTGGTGTTTGCGCCGCCGCTATGGTCGCGCGCCATGGCGCTGATGTCCGGCATGTGGGGCATATCCACCTTGTCCGGGCCGGCCATCGGCGGCATGTTTGCGCAAGCCGGCAGCTGGCGCGGCGCTTTCTGGTTCTTGCTGCCGGCGGCAGCCATCCTCGCGCTGCTGGTGCAGTTTACGCTGAAAATTCCGGCAGAAACTCGCTCGGAAGAAAAGGCGGACAGCATCCCCCTCACCAAGATATTGCTGCTGGCGGCGGCCGTGTTGTCGGTGTCCGCAGCCAGCCTGTTCAGCAGCACCGTCATGAATATAGTCGGCATCGTCTTTGGCATCGCCCTGATCGCTTTGATCGCCCGGCTGGAGCAGCGCCCTGGCGCGCGCTTGCTGCCGAGCGGTGCATTTTCCCTGCGCAGCCGCATCGGCGCACTGTACGCCACCATGATCCTGATGATCCTGGGACTGACCACGGAAATCTACGTGCCGTATTTCCTGCAGGTGATCCAGGGTCATTCACCGCTGCTGGCCGGCTACCTGACCGGCATCATGTCCTGCGGCTGGACCCTGGCGGCCCTGCTGTTCTCCAGCTATGGCGGCGCCCGCGCGCGGTTTGTCATGAAGGCCGGGCCGCTGGTGGTGATTGCCGCCCTTCTCGCCCTGTCGTTCATGCTGCCGTCAGCCACCGTGCTGGACAGCTACGGCCTGCTGCCGCTGTGCATCGCCCTGATACTGGTCGGCTTCGGCATCGGTATGGGCATGCCGCATCTGATGGCCAGCATCCTGAGCAGCGCGCATCCCGACGAAGGCAACCTGGCCGCCTACTCGCTGACCACGGTGCAGCTGTTCGCCACTGCCATCGGCGCCGCCCTGGCCGGCATGGTGACATCGCTGTCCGGCCTGGCCGACCCGGGCGGTTTGCCAGGTGCGGAAAATGCGGCACAATGGCTATTCATCTGCTTTGCGCTAGCGCCGCTGCTGGCATTTTTCACGGTACGCCAGGCTTTGCGCTTAAAGGCCCCGGCGGCTGCAACGCCCGGCGCCGGCCAACGCATGCAACACGATCAGCCACTACAGGAACCTCTGCCATGAGCAGCACGCCTCCAAAACCAGCGGTCTCGCCGCTCAAGGCCAGCACGGAAACCGTCACCAGCGTCCACAACTGGACCGACAAGCTGTTTTCATTCCGCACTACCCGTCCGGCCGGCTATCAGTTCACGCCGGGGCAGTTCGCCCGCCTGGGCGTGACGGTTGGCGAAGAAACCTTGTGGCGCGCCTATTCGCTTACTTCCGCCGCGGAGGAAAACGAGTTGGAGTATTTCCTGGTGCAGGTTCCGGGCGGCCAGTTCACCGAACAGCTGAAAAACCTGACACCGGGCGATCCTGTGCTGGTGGAGAAGTTCAGCTACGGCTTCATGACCGCCGACCGCTTTGTCGACGGCGAAGATCTGTGGATGCTGGCCACCGGCACCGGGCTCGGTCCCTTCATATCTATCCTGCAAGACCCGATGGTGTGGCAGAAATTCCGTCACCTGATCCTGGTGCATTGCGTGCGCAATGCCGAAGAACTGGCCTACCAGGAACTGCTGGCTGCCCTGCCGCAGCGGCCGCATCTGGCTGCCGGCGGCGCGCGCCTGCAACTGATCCGCGCCACCACGCGCGATGCCGTGGCCGCGCCCGGCAACCTGCAGGGACGCATCACCACCCTGCTGACCAGCGGCGCGCTGGAAGCCGCAGCCGGTTTGCCGATCACGGTGGAGGCATCGCGCATCATGATGTGCGGTAATCCGGAAATGATCACGGAAACGCGCGAAATTCTGCATCAAAGAGGCTTGCGCCCTTGCCGGCGGGCCGTGCCGGGGCAGTTTGTGACCGAAGACTATTGGTAAGCGAGACTAGTGTCGTGTCATGCCTCATCTGTCGGTATATCGCGCCAAGGACAAGCGAGATGCCGACAGATGAGGCATGACACGACACTAGACTTCGAGCCACTTCTGCCGTATGGCGGGACTAGCGCGCAGCTGCGCCGGCGTCCCGCCAAACACAATCCGGCCGTGCCCCATCACCAGCACGCGGTCAGAAATTTCCAGCGCGATGCCGAGTTTTTGCTCCACCAGCAGTATCCCTAAGCCCTGCGCCCGCAGCGCCGACAAATGTTGCGCCACGGTTCGCGCCATGTCCGGCGCCAGCCCTTCCGTCGGCTCGTCCACCATCAACAAGCGCGGCTTGCCCATCAGGCTGCGGCACAGACTGAGCATCTGCTGCTCGCCGCCGGACAACAGGCCGGCAGCGACATGCTTGCGCACTGCCAGCTGCGGCATCAGGCGCCACACCTCGTCCAGGGCCGCCGGCTCCTGCCGCAGCTGCCCCAGTAACAGATTCTGCTGCACCGTCAACGTAGGAAACACTGCGCGCTCTTCAGGCACGTAAGCCATGCCATGGCGGGCGATCTGGAAGGTCTTCAGGCCGATTAGCTCGATGCCGTTCAGCCGCACAGAACCGTGACAACGCAACATGCCCATGACCGCTTTCAGCGTAGTGGAACGGCCGGCGCCGTTTCGGCCCAGCAGGCTGACGATTTCACCGGCGCCGACCTCAAGATCGACGCCATGCAGTACCCGGCCCTGATCGTAGAAGGCGTGCAAGCCGCGGATTTCCAGCAAGGCGCTCATGGCTGCTGTGCCTCCATGCCTAGATAAGCTTCCTGCACGGCGCGATTGGCGCGGATCGCCGCCGGCGTGTCGCAAGCGATGATGCGGCCATCGACCAGTACCGCAATACGGTCCACCAGGCCGAACACCACGTCCATATCGTGCTCGATCAGCAGCAGGGTTTTGCCGCTGCTCACGCGCCGGATCAGCTCGGTCGCAGCGGCGGCCTCGTCGCGATTCATGCCGGCGGTCGGCTCATCCAGCAACAGCAGGCTGGCGCCGCCGGCAATCGTGATGCCGATCTCCAGCGCGCGCTGGGTGGCATAACTGAGGTCGCCGGCGAGTGTTGCGGCGTGCTTCTGCAGGCCGCATTGCTGCAGCATTTCCTCGATGCGATCATTGACTTTACCTAGCCCGGACAGGCGCCGCCAGAAGGTATAGCGATAACCATGCGCCGCTAGCACCGCCGTCCGCAGGTTCTCCGTCACACTCAGGCGCGGGAAGATGCTGGTGATCTGGAAGCTGCGCGCCAGCCCCAGCCGGCTGATCTGGAACGGCGTCATGCCGCCGATCTCGCGCCCGCGCAGCAGAAGCTCGCCGCTGCTGGGAGCGATGGCTCCCGATATCAGGTTGAACAGGGTCGATTTTCCAGCACCGTTGGGGCCGATCAACGCCAGCTTTTCTCCTTCCCGCAACTGCAAGGCAGCGCCGTTGATAATGCGCGTGGCGCCGAACTGCTTGTGCAGGTTGCGCAATTCGAGAATGGGCGGATGCAATTGATCGCTCACAGGACCGCCGCGCGCCGGTACAGCATTTCAATCAGGAACACGACGGCGCCGGCTATCAGCAGCCCAGTCGCCAGGCGCAGCCAAGCACGCGCTGTAATCAGGCGCCAGCCGCCAAACAGCTTGATGCAGGCGCCTGCAATGCCGCCCGGCGCGAACAGCACGATCAGCAAGAACAGCAAGCCCAGGTACAGTTGCCAGCCGCGGGTGTAAGCCGACAGCAAAGAAGAAAACAGCACGCCGGTAATCGCCCCTATCATCGGCCCGAAGAAATAACCGATGCCGCCGATGAAGGTGAACAGCAGGATTTGCGCAGAGCGCAGCAGGCTCAGGTTTTCGGCGCTGACGATTTCAAAATTGATCGCGGTCAACGCGCCGCCGATGCCGGCGAAGAAGGCCGACAACATGAACATCAGGTAACGCACCCGGCGCGGATCGTGGCCAATGAAGGCAGCGCGCTGCGGATTGTCGCGCACCGCATTGGCGATACGGCCCAGCGGCGTCTGCGTCAGGCCGTACATGGCTGCCGCGCAGATGAAAAGCCAGAAGGCAATCAGGTAGTAGACCTGCAGCTGCGAAGAAAAATCGATGCCGAGGAACGGCGCGCCCAGCACACGATCGGTGCTGACGCCGCTCTCGCCGCCAAACCAGGCAGGAAACATCAACACGGCAGCGGCCACCAATTCCACCAGCGCCAAACTGATCATCGACAATGCGGTTCCCGCCCGGCGCGTAGTGACATAGCCGAATACCGCGCCCGCCAGCATGCCGGCCACGCCGCCGGCCAAAGGCACCAGCAACAGCGCGGCTGCGCCGCTGCCCGCCAACCGGTTCATCAAATGCGCGCTGGCGAAAGCCGCCAGGCCAGAGTACACGGCATGGCCGAAAGACAGCATGCCGCTTTGCCCCAACAGCATGTTGAAGGACAGCGCCAGGACCATCATGCAACCGCACTGCGACAGGATCGACAGCGCGGCGCTTTGGGCAAACAGCAGCGGCGCCCCCAGCAGCAGCAAGGCGAATGCCGGCCAGAGCAATTTGCCGCGCCAGGAAGAAAGCGCCATCTGCATCAATCCCGCACTCCGAACAAGCCGCGCGGACGCAGCAGCATGACCAGCACCAGCAGCAGATAGGGCAAGACCGGGGCCACTTGCGCCAGCGTCAGCCGCAGCAAGGAATAGCCGACTACGTCAGGCCCAAGCTGGACGCCCCAGTGCGCCAGGCCGCTCAGCAAAGAAACGTCCAGCGCCACCGCATAAGTCTGCAAAACGCCGATCAGCAGCGACGCGATGAAGGCGCCCTTCAGCGAGCCAAGGCCGCCGACCACCACTACCACGAAAATAATGCTGCCGACGCCGGCCGCCATGCCCGGCTCGGTGACGAAGGCATTGCCACCCACCACGCCAGCCAGGCCGGCCAGCGCGCAGCCCGCGGCAAACACCAAAGTGAACAGCCGCGGCACATTGTGGCCCAGCGCTTCCAGCATCTGCGGATGGGTCAGCGCCGCCTGGATCAGCAAGCCGATGCGGGAGCGCTGCAGCAGCCAGCCGGCCGCCGCCAGTATCAGCAGCGCAAGCAGCATCATGAAGCCGCGATAGGCCGGAAATGTCGTCGAATACAAGGTAAACAAAGGACCATCAAGCTGCGCCGGAATCGCGTACGGCAGCGCCGATTTGCCCCACACCAGCTGCACCAATTCGATCGCCACATACGACAGACCAAAAGTGAACAGCAGTTCCGCCACCTGGCCATGGCGCCGCACATGGCGCAGTCCAACCCGCTCGACCAACGCCCCCAGCAGGCCGACCAGCAGCGGCGCCAGCAGCAGCGCCGGCCAGAATCCCAGCCGGATGCTGATGGCATAGGCAAAATAAGCGCCCAGCATATAGAAACTGGCATGCGCAAAATTCAGCACGCCCAGCATGCTGAATATCAGGGTCAACCCCGCTGACAGGAGGAATAGCAGCAGTCCGTAACTGAGGCCATTCAGCAAAGTGATGAGGGTAAATTCCATTGTGCGGATATGTGATGCTCAGGTCCGGCATTCTACCGGTTTGTCCAAAAACCATATTTATCAATCCACCGGCATTTTTACCAAGGTAATATTGACACAACAATTAAACCCGGGTAATATTTAAGCAATCACCTAACTCACGAGAAGCATGCCGCCATGAGCACATCGACCAACCCGGTAATCGCCTTTGCCGGATCGCACCGCATCGCCACCGGCCAGCTCGCGCTGGTGGCCTTGAAAGCCAAGGAACTGCTGGACCGCAACGACAACGCGACTATTCTGATTTTCGACGATGTCACCAGTGAGCAGGTCGAAGTGGATTTCCGCGGCAGCGCCGAGCAAGTGCTGCAGCGCCTGGCTGCCGGCGCCGCCGCCGCCGCCGTGCCAGCAGAAAGTCCCGACAGCCATGAACCCGCGCGCGGCCCGGGCCGCCCCAAACTGGGCGTCGTCGGCCGCGAAGTGACGCTGCTGCCGCGGCACTGGGACTGGCTCAACGCCCAAGCCGGCGGCGCCTCGGTGGCCCTACGCAAACTGGTGGAAGAAGCGCGCCGCCACAGCGAACAGCGCGATCAGCTGCGCCGCGCCCAGGAATACGCCTATCACTTCATGTCGGCGATGGCTGGCAACAGTGTGAATTTCGAGGAAGCGACACGGGCTTTGTTTGCCGGCGACCAGGCTGGATTCGAGTTGCTGGTTGAGGCGTGGACGCCGGATGTGCGCGATCATCTCATCACGCTGGCAAACCGCGCCTTCTCCGTACAGGCATAGCGGCCGTAAGTAATCGTACTTGGGTCAGCCATGCGATACTTGGAGACCGACATATTCATAGATGCGTGCAATGAACACTGATTTGGCTACTTCCGAAACCTCCACGCACGAACTTCTGCATTTCGCCAACGCATTTGCGGGCTTGCCAGCGCCCTTTCATACCCGGCTGCTGCCGACGCCGCTGCCCGCCCCCTATCTGGTGGATGCCAGCCAATCCGCAGCGCAACTGATCGGGCTGGAGTCAGCCGCATTTGAAAGCGCCGACCTGATTCAGACGCTCAGCGGCAACCGCATAGCTGCTGGCTCGCAACCGCTGGCAGCGGTCTATTCCGGCCACCAATTCGGCGTCTGGGCCGGCCAGCTGGGCGATGGCCGCGCCATCCTGCTGGGCGATGTCGCCGCCACTAATGGCGGACGCATGGAACTGCAGCTCAAAGGCGCCGGCGCCACGCCCTACTCGCGCATGGGCGACGGCCGCGCCGTGCTGCGTTCCTCGATCCGTGAATATCTGTGCTCGGAAGCGATGGCGGCGCTTGGCATCCCTACTTCGCGCGCCCTGGCCATCGTCGGTTCCGGCCAGTGGGCGATGCGCGAGCGGCCCGAGACGACCGCCGTGGTGACGCGCATGGCGCCCAGCTTCGTGCGCTTCGGCTCTTTCGAGCACTGGTATTACAATAACCAGCACGATGCCCTGAAAACCCTGGCCGACTATGTCATCGCCGGCTTTTATCCGGAATTGCTGGCCGCTGATAATCCTTACCAGGCGCTGCTGGCCGAGGTCACCCGCCGCACCGCCCATCTGATGGCGCAATGGCAGGCGGTCGGCTTCATGCATGGGGTCATGAATACCGACAATATGTCTATCCTGGGGCTGACGCTGGATTACGGCCCGTTCGGCTTCATGGAAGCCTATGACCCCAGCCATATCTGCAACCATACCGACCAGCAGGGCCGCTACGCCTATAACAAGCAGCCGCAGATCGGCCACTGGAACTGCTTTGCGCTGGGCCAAGCCTTGTTGCCGCTGATCGGCAGCGTCGAGGCGACCGAAGCGGCGTTGAGCGGCTATCAGGCGCAATACGGGGCAAAACTGGATGAATTGCTGCATGCCAAGCTGGGGCTGGCGACACAGCAGGCTGACGATGACAAGCTGCTGGATGCCATGTTTGCGCTGATGCAAGTCAGCCACGTCGATTTCACGCTGTTTTTCCGCCGCCTGGGGGCTTTGCGGCTGGACGATGCCGGCGCCGACGCCCCCTTGCGCGACTTATTCCTGGACCGTGCGGCATTCGACGCCTGGGCGTTACAATACCGGGCACGCCTGAAACTGGAAAATAGCCGGGACGACAGCCGCAAGCTTGCAATGGATAGCTGCAACCCCAAATATGTATTACGAAACTATTTGGCGCAAACCGCAATCGAACAGGCGCAAAACAAGGACTTCTCGGAAGTCAGGAAATTACTGGAAATTCTCGAAAACCCGTTTGACGAACAGCCGCAGCACGCAAAGTACGCCGAATTGCCTCCTGACTGGGCGCGCGGACTCGAAGTCAGCTGTTCGTCTTAGATTGGCATGGATTGGAATAAAACATGAGCAGCAAAATCGTCAAGACCGACGCCGAATGGCGCGCCGAGCTGGATCCGATGGAATACGAAGTGACCCGCCATGCGGCGACCGAACGGGCTTTCACCGGGCGCTTCTGGGACCATCACGAACACGGCATCTATACCTGTGTGTGCTGCAATACGCCCTTGTTCGAATCGGACGCCAAGTTCGATTCCGGCTGCGGCTGGCCGAGCTACTTCAAAGCCATCAATCCCGACAATGTAGAAGAGCGCATCGACCGCACTCATGGCATGATGCGCACTGAAATTTTATGCAAAGTGTGCGATGCCCATCTCGGCCACGTGTTTCCGGACGGGCCGCCGCCTACCGGCTTGCGTTACTGCATCAACTCGGCCTCGCTGCGGTTCGACCCGGCAGGCTGATTTTTCAAGCGCGCATTTATTCTGATTTATCCTGACTGAAAGCACAGCAAACACATGAAGTTCCTGTTCGACCTTTTCCCGGTAATACTTTTCTTCGGCATCTTCAAATGGAGCGAAGGAAGTCCCGAGGCCGCGCAAGCGCTGGTCAGCAATTATCTCTCAGGCTTCGTTTCCGGCGGTGTCGTCACCGCCGCGCAAGCGCCGGTGCTGCTGGCGACCGCGGTGGCGATCGTCGCCACGATAGCGCAGATCGGCTACCTGCTGCTGCGCCGCAAGAAAGTCGACGCCATGCTGTGGGTCTCGCTACTGATCATTACCGTATTCGGCGGCGCCACCATCTACTTCCATAACGAGACCTTCATCAAATGGAAGCCGACCGTGCTGTATTGGGCGTTTGCCGCGGCCTTGGTGGTGAGCCAGCTGCTGCTAAAGAAGAATCTGGTCCGTACCATGATGGAGAAACAGTTGGCCTTGCCGGAGCCGATCTGGGCTCGGGTCGGCCTGGCCTGGGTCGCCTTCTTCGCCTTCATGGGCTGCCTGAACCTGTATATCGCCTTCAATTACCCGACTGCGACCTGGGTTAACTTCAAGCTGTTCGGCGGCATGGGGCTGATGTTTGTCTTCGTCATCGGTCAAAGCATCCTGCTC
This sequence comes from Collimonas pratensis, assembly GCF_001584185.1. Lineage (GTDB taxonomy): Bacteria > Pseudomonadota > Gammaproteobacteria > Burkholderiales > Burkholderiaceae_D > Collimonas > Collimonas pratensis. Next base: position 3,219,428 of record NZ_CP013234.1, read on the forward strand.
TCTAAATACATCAAGGACCCAGATGAACCCAAGACTTGATACCATTCGTAACAAATTGACAGCTACACTTGCGCCGCTGGAATGTATAGTGGAGGACGAATCGGCGCTGCATGTGGGACACGCCGGCGCCGCCTCTGGCGGTGGACACTACCGGGTACGAATAGTTTGCGCGCTTTTTGAGGGACAAAATCGCTTAAAACGGCATAGGCTGGTGTATGATTGCCTGGCTGATATGATGCACGCTGAAATTCATGCACTGGCTATCACTGCACTGGCACCATCTGAAACAAAAACTGCGTAGAACATATCTATATGCAATCGGAAAGAATAATTGTCCTTCAAATATACTTCGGTTATTCTGCCTTGGTTCGCATTAATTAATTTATTAACAACCTCCCCAAATTAGGATTTGATAATGACATTTAAACCTTCACGTTTACTGGTGGTACTTTTTGCAGCTGCTGCATTGCCTGTCATGGCACAAAACCTGGCAGTCGTGAACGGTAAGGCTATCCCATCGTCGCGCGCCGACATGATGATCAAGCAATTGTCCGCTCAGGGCGGCGCTCAGGGTGGTCAACCCGACACCCCGGAACTGCGCAACATGGTCAAAGATGAACTGATCAACCGCGAAGTGCTGATCCAGGAAGCTGACAAGCTGGGCTTGGGCAACAACCCTGACGTCAAGGCGCAAGCCGACATCGCCCGTCAATCGATCCTGATCCGTGCTCTGGTCGCCGACTTCATCAAGAAGAACCCGATCAAGGATGCCGATATCCAGGCTGAGTACGACAAGTTCAAGGCACAGGCCGGCGACAAGGAATACCATGCACAGCATATCCTGGTCGAGAACGAAGCCGATGCAAAATCCATCATCGCCAAGCTGAAAGCCGGCGGCAAGTTTGAAGATTTGGCCAAGCAATCGAAGGATCCAGGTTCGGCAGCCAACGGCGGCGATCTGGGCTGGGCAACGCCAGCTTCGTTCGTGAAGCCATTCTCCGATGCGCTGGTAGCACTGAAGCCAGGTCAACTGACTGACACACCGGTCAAGACCCAGTTCGGCTATCACGTGATCAAGCTGGACGAAGTCCGTCCTGCCAAGATCCCAACACTGGCTGAAGTCAAGCCGCAAATCACTGAAGCCCTGCAACAGAAGAAACTGCAGGCTTACCAGCAAGATCTGCGTGCAAAAGCGAAGATTCAATAAGCATACCTGGCAAAACACCGCTGATAAAAAGCGCTCTTCGGAGCGCTTTTTTTACGCCCACGTGTTTATTCAATCGGCGTTGATGGAATTAAAACAAGCAATTACAATGAAGCAACTCAATCTCGGGATCGCACAATGGCCGCCACGCTGCTCAATGTATCCAGCCTCTGCAAATCCTATGGCGACAGGCGCGCGGTCGATGGCGTTTCATTCCAGGTCCGGCAGGGCCAGACGCTAGGCCTGATCGGCCCCAACGGCGCCGGCAAGTCGACCACGGTCAGCCTGATCTGCGGCCTGCTGCGGCCGGACGCCGGCGAAATCCTGCTGGACGGGGTTGCGGTCAACGCCGGCAACAGCGCCGCCAAGCACAAGATCGGCCTGGTGCCGCAAGACCTGGCGCTGTACGAAGACTTGTCGGCCAACGAGAACCTGAAACTGTTCGGCGCGCTTTACGGCCTTGGTGGCAATCAACTGAAGACACGCTGCAGCGAAGTGCTGGCGCTGGTCAACCTGAGCGACCGCGCAGCCGACAAGCCGAGCAGTTTTTCCGGCGGCATGAAGCGCAGGCTCAACATTGCCGCCGCGCTGCTGCACGATCCGCAGCTGCTGATCCTGGACGAGCCGACCGTCGGCGTCGATCCGCAAAGCCGCAACGCCATCTTCGACAGCCTTGAGCAGCTCAAGCGCCAGGGCCGCTCGCTGATCTACACCAGCCACTACATGGAAGAAATCGAAAGGCTGGCCGATCACATCGTCGTCATCGACCACGGCAAAGTACTGGCCGATGAAACCCCGGCCGCGCTGTACCGGCGGCTGCCGGCGCAAGCCGCGCTGCAGGTGGACCTGGCACAGCCGGCCGACACCGGCCTGCTGGATCAGATTCGTCGCCAGCCCGGCGTCATCGGTATCGCCGGCAAAGACAGCAGCCTGCAGATCGACCTGCGCGCGACAGACGATGCGCTGCCGCTGTTGCAATGGCTGAGCGCCAACGGTCGGCCGCCGCTGCACTTCATGACCGCCAAGGCCAAGCTGGAAGACATTTTCCTCGGTCTGACCGGACGCAGCCTGCGCGACTGAGCGCCGGCATACCGCAGCCTCCCCCCTCTTCTTCCGTTTCGGAGCACCATCCATGAGCGCCCTAACCGCGTTGGTCCGCAAGGACCTGATCCTGTACCTGAGCAACCGTCGCGCCCTGCTCATCAGCCTGCTGATGCCGATCGTGCTAGGCGCCTTCTTCGGCTATCTGTTCGGCGGCTCCGGCGCCGTCAGCAATGGCAAGATCGACATTGCCCTGGTCCAGCTCGACGACAGCGGCACCAGCCAGAAGATCGCCGCCGGGCTCAAGGCCGACAGCGCACTCAATGTGCAGGAGCTGCCGCTGGCGGCAGCCCAAGACAAGGTTCGCCATGGCAAGCTGAGCGTGGCTGTGGTGCTGCCGGCCGGCTTCGGCGTGGCCGCCAAGAATGCCTTCTTTGGCGGCCACGACAAGCCCGAAATACCGGTGTATTACGACCCCTCGCAGCAAGCAGTGCTGGCGATGGTGAAAGGCATGCTGACCCAGTACGTGATGCAGAACGTCAGCGCAGAAATGTTCGACATCAAGGCCACCGACTCCTACCTGAACACCAGCATCGACGCCTTGCAGCGCAACGCCACGCAGAATCCGGATCTGCTGAAGATGTTGAGCAGCATCAAGGAATACCAGTCGCGCGCCGCCAAGAAAGCAGAAAGCGGCGCCGACCAACCAGCCGTGCAGCCGGAGCAAGCAGGCTTGTCGGTACCCTATTCCACCAGCGATCAGGCGCTGACTTCAGGTCTGCAGAAATACAATGGCTACGCTCACGCCTTCGCCGGCATGAGCGTGCAGTTCATCCTGTTCATGGGGATCGACGCCGGGATTGCGGTGCTGCTATGGCGCCGCATGGGCTTGTGGAACCGCTTGCTGGCGGCGCCGATCACGCTCAATACGGTGCTGCTGGCGCGCGCGCTATCGAGCGCAATTATTGCCTTCGTCATCTTGTGCGTGATTTTCCTGTTCGCCATGCTGGTGCTGAATGTGCAGATCGCCGGTAGCCTGCCGGGCTTCATCGGCGTCGGCATCTGTTTCGCCCTGGTCACCGCCAGCTTCGGCCTGCTGGTGGCGGCTTTCGGCAAGACCCCGGAAGCAGCACGCGGACTGGCCATGTTCGCGACCTTGATCATGGTGATGCTGGGCGGCGCCTGGGTGCCGACTTTCCTGTTCCCACAATGGCTGCAGACGGCGACGCTGGTGGTGCCGACGCGCTGGGCGGTGGACGGCCTGGACGCCATGACCTGGCGCGGCTTAGGATTTGAGGCGGCACTGCCTGCGATGGCGGCGCTGCTCGGGTTTACCGCGCTGTTCGGCGTCCTGGCCGTGTGGCGCTTCCGGCGCGATGCGCTCAAAGAATAAGGAGCAAGAAGCCGGATTTTGCCCATAAAAAAAGCAGCCCTCGATAGATACAGGGCTGCTTTTTTTGAAGATCAGATTCTTACCAGAAGACAGCCGGCGTCGCGTAGTGCAGCGCCGGCCCGCGGTGTGCCGGTTTTAGCCGACCCACTTGCGCGCATTGCGGAACATGCGCATCCAAGGTGAATCCTCACCCCACGACTCAGGATGCCACGACTGCTGGACGGTGCGGAATACCCGTTCGGCGTGCGGCATGCAGACCGTGAAGCGGCCGTCCGGCGTCGTCACCGAAGTGATGCCTTGCGGCGAACCGTTCGGATTGTACGGATAGCCTTCGCTGACCTGGCCCTTGTTGTCGACGAAACGCATGGCGACCAGCGCTTCCTTGATATCGCCGGTTTGCGAGAAGTCGGCAAAGCCTTCGCCGTGGGCGATGGCAATCGCACTCTGGGTGCCTGCCATGTCCTGGAAGAAGATCGAAGGCGACGATTCAACCTGCACCATGGAAAAGCGCGCTTCGAATTTTTCCGACTTGTTGCGGGTGAACTTTGGCCATGCCTGGGCGCCGGGAATGATGGCTTTCAGGTTGCTCATCATCTGGCAACCGTTGCAGACGCCCAGCGCAAACGTATCGCCGCGCTGGAAGAACAGCGAGAACTGTTCCGCCAGCTTGGCGTTGAACAAGATAGTCTTGGCCCAGCCCTCGCCGGCGCCCAGCACGTCGCCGTAGGAGAAGCCGCCAACAGCAATGAAACCCTTGAAGTCGTCCAGGCGCGCGCGGCCGGCAATCAGGTCGCTCATGTGGACGTCGACCGCGGTGAAGCCGGCCTGGTGCATCACATAAGCGGTTTCCACGTGCGAGTTGACGCCTTGCTCGCGCAGGATCGCCACCCGCGGCTTGGCCGCCAGGTTGAGGAAAGGCGCGGCGATATTGTCTTGCATGTCGAACGCGATCTTCGGCGTGATGCCGGGATCGGCGGCATCCAGGATGCGGTCGTATTCAGCATCGGCGCTGGCCGGATTGTCGCGCAGGCGGGCGATGCGCCAGCTGGTTTCGCTCCACAGGCGCTGCAGGTCGATGCGGGTCTGGCTGTAGATGGTCTTGGCGTCGCGGCTGAATTCGATGACGTCGCGCGTGTTCGGCTTGCCGATGATGTGGCTGCAGGCGCCCAGGTTGTAGCTGCGCAGCACATTCATGACTTCCGACTTCTGCTCGGCGCGTACTTGCAGCACCGCGCCCAGCTCTTCGCTGAACAGCGCGCGCAAGGTCAGCTCGTTGCGGCGTTCCGCCACCTGGCCGGTCCAGTTCTTGGAATCGCCCCAGTCGGCTGCGTGCTCGCTTTCCATGGTCAGGATATCGAGATTGATCGACAAGCCGCTGTGGCCGGCGAAGGCCATTTCGCACAAGGTGGTGAACAGGCCACCGTCGGAGCGGTCGTGATAGGCCAGCAGTTTCTGTTCGCGGTTGAGTTGCTGGATGGCGGCGAAGAAGCCCTTCAGATCTTCCGCGCTGTCGACATCCGGCGTTTCATTGCCGATCTGCTGCATGACTTGGGTCAGGGCCGAAGCCCCCATGCGGTTCTTGCCGCGGCCGAGATCGATCAGGATGATGGCTGTCTCGCCGAGATCAGTGCGCAGTTGCGGCGTCAGCGAACGACGGACGTCGCTGACCGGTGCGAAGGCGGAGACAATCAGCGATACCGGCGAAGTCACGGCCTTGGCCTGGCCTTCATCTTTCCAGGTAGTGCGCATCGACAGCGAATCCTTGCCGACCGGGATGCTGATGCCGAGCGCCGGGCACAGTTCCATGCCGACCGCTTTGACGGTGTCGAACAGAGCGGCGTCCTGGCCGGGCTGGCCGCAAGCAGCCATCCAGTTGGCGGACAGCTTGACGTCGGAGATGTCGGCAATCGCCGCTGCCGCGATGTTGGTCAGCGCTTCGCCCACCGCCATGCGACCGGACGCGGGCGCGTTGATCACGGCCAGCGGCGTGCGCTCGCCCATCGCCATCGCTTCACCCAGATAACCCTCAAAGCTCATGCTGGTGACCGCGCAGTCGGCCACCGGGATCTGCCACGGGCCGACCATCTGGTCGCGCACCGAGGTAGCGCCGACGGTACGGTCGCCGATGGTGATCAAGAAGGATTTGTCGGCGACTGTCGGCAGTTTCAGCACGCGCTGCGACACGTCCAGCAGGTTCATGCCAGTCAGGTCGACCGCCGGCAGCACCGGATTGACGTGCTTGACGTCGCGCAGCATTTTTGGCGGCTTGCCGAGCAAGACATCCATCGGCATGTCGACCGGATTATTGTCGTGTTCGGGATCGATCACCTTCAGCTGGCGCTCTTCGGTAGCAGTGCCGACCACCGCAAACAGGCAGCGTTCGCGCTGGCAGAAGTATTCGAACAGCGGCAGGCTTTCCGGCGCAATCGCCAGGACATAGCGCTCTTGCGATTCGTTGCTCCAGATTTCCTTGGGCGCCATGCCGCTTTCTTCCAGCGGCACCTTGCGCAAGTCGAAAATCGCACCGCGCTTGGCGTCGTTGGTGATTTCCGGGAAGGCGTTGGACAAACCGCCGGCACCAACGTCGTGGATAGAGAGGATAGGATTCTTGTCATCCATCGCCCAGCAGGCGTTGATGACTTCCTGCGCGCGCCGTTCCATTTCCGGATTGCCGCGCTGGACCGAATCGAAATCCAGGTCCGCCGTGTTGGAGCCGGTCGCCATCGAGGACGCCGCGCTGCCGCCCATGCCGATGCGCATGCCGGGGCCGCCCAGCTGCACCAGCAGGCTGCCGACCGGCAGCTCGTTCTTTTTGGTGTGCTTATCGGAGATGCTGCCGATGCCGCCGGCGATCATGATCGGCTTGTGATAGCCCTGCACGTTGCCGCCGACGTTCTGTTCGTAAGTGCGGAAGTAACCACCCAGGTTGGGCCGGCCGAATTCGTTGTTGAAAGCAGCGCCGCCGAGCGGGCCGTCGATCATGATCTGCAAGGCCGACGCGATGCGTTCCGGCTTACCGTAGGCTGCTGCGTCGCCGTGGCCGGCAGTGGTCACGTCGGTGGCACAGACGTCAGCTGAATTCTCCCAGGCTTGCTGCGCATCCGGCAGCAACAGGTTGGATACGGTGAAACCGGTCAGGCCGGCCTTCGGCTTGGCGCCGCGGCCGGTCGCGCCTTCGTCGCGGATCTCGCCGCCGGCGCCGGTGGAGGCGCCAGGGAATGGTGAAATCGCGGTCGGATGGTTGTGCGTCTCGACCTTCATCAGGATGTGCGTCAGCTCTTCCGAAGCACGGTAAGTATTGCCCTCGGCGGCGCCGCGTGCATAGAAGCGCGACACGGTAGCGCCTTCGATGATGGACGAGTTGTCGCTATAGGCGACGATGGTGCCCTTGGGCGCCAGCTGATGGGTGTTCTTGATCATCGCGAACAGGGACTTGTCCTGCGCTGCGCCGTCGATCACCCAGTCGGCGTTGAAAATCTTGTGGCGGCAATGTTCGCTGTTGGCTTGCGCGAACATCATCAGTTCGACGTCGGTCGGATTGCGCTTGGCGCTGGTGAAAGCGTTCAGCAGATAATCGATCTCGTCGTCCGAGAGCGCCAGGCCCAGTTCGCTGTTGGCGTGTTCCAGCGCAGCCTTGCCGCCTGCCAGCAAGTCGATGAAGGCCAGCGGCTTGGCGTCCAGTTCGCGGAACAGATCGGCCGCCTGCTCGGCGCTGCGCAATACGGTTTCGGTCATGCGGTCGTGCAGTACGTCGGCGATGGCGCGGATGCTATCGTCGCTCAGCTTCTTGGCGCCGCCCAGCAAGCCGCTCTTCAGCTTCACTTGGTAGGCAATGCCGCGTTCAATGCGTTTGATATGCGCCATGCCGCAGTTGTGGGCGATATCGGTGGCCTTGCTGGCCCACGGCGAAATGGTGCCGAAACGCGGGATCACGATGAATTCTTCGCCGCCTTCGCTGGCGCTGAACGGATCGCCATAGGTCAGCAAGGCGTTCAGGCGGCCGATGTCGTCCTGGCTGAGCGGGGTCGAGGCGTCGACAAAATGATCGAAACGGCCGCTGACTTCGACGACATTGCTGTCGATCGCTTGCAGCTGGGCCAGAAGGCGTTGGGAACGGAAGGCGGGAAGAGCGTTGGAACCGGGCAAAATCAACATGGCGAGGGGGGAGTTGATGCAGCGTGGCTGCGGGTTAAATCAGAAGCCGTCATTATACAGTGCTGACCGTCCCGCCGCCCCTGTAAGTGATGACAAAATCACCCCATTGCCACAGGCAAAACGCTGGCGGGCCGGAAAACCCTGAAAGCTCCCGGCCCGCCATTGCATTTAATGCAAGAAATTACCTCAAAAATCCTTCAACACGATCTTGCCGATCACGCGCCCGGTTTCCAGCGTGGCATGGGCCTGGCGCAGGTTGGCGGCGTTAATCGGCGACAAGACCTGGCTCATCGTCGTGACCAGCGTCTTTTGATCGATCAATTGCGCTACCTGGTCCAGCAGCTTGCCCTGCTCCTGCATGTCCGCGGTCTGGAACATCGAGCGGGTGAACATGAACTCCCAGATAAAGCCGGCGCTCTTGGCCTTCAGCAGGCTGACATCGAGCGGCGCGGCGTTCTCGACGATGGTGCAGATCATGCCTTGCGGCGCTACTGCCGCGGCGGCGGCCGGGAAGTGGCGATCGGTATCGTTCAGGATCAGCACGTAGTCGACGCTATCGAAGCCTTGCTCCTTGAGCTGCGCCGGCAGATCGCCGAAATGGTTGATCACATGCTGCGCGCCCAGTTCGCGCACCCATTGCGCCGATTCAGGACGCGAGGCGGTTGCAATCACCTTCAGGCCCGCGACCTTGACCGCCAGCTGGATGGCGATCGAGCCGACGCCGCCGGCGCCGCCGATGATCAGCAGCGACTTGGCCGGCGCACTGGAGCGCGGCGGCACCTTGAGACGGTCGAACAGCGCTTCCCAGGCGGTAATCGCGGTCAGCGGCAAGGCCGCTGCCTGTTCGAACGAGAGCGTCTGCGGCATGTTGCCGGCGATGCGTTCATCGACCAGCTGGAATTCGCTGTTGCTGCCCGGGCGGGTGATGTCGCCAGCGTAGAACACGCGGTCGCCGACCTTGAAGCGGCTGACTTCGGCCCCCACCGCCTGCACCACGCCGGCGGCATCCCAGCCCAGCACGCGCGGCGACTTTTCTACCGTGTCTTTCGGCGCCCGCACCTTGACGTCGACCGGGTTGACGGCGATGGCCTTGATGGCGACCAGCAGGTCGCGGCCTTGCGGCACAGGCTGGTCGAGCTGGACGTCGACCAGCGATTCGGGATTGTCGATCGGCAGATAACGGGTTAAAGCGATGGCTTTCATGTTCAAACTCCTGAAGTAATGAGCGTTTCAATCTGAACGCAGTCGTCAATCAGATGACCTGCGTGAGATGACCTGCGGGGATAACCTGACCGCTATTATGATAATGTTGAATTATTTTATAAACATGGCAGTATTTGATTCACTTTCAAATAGAATTTGACAATGTACTCGACCACCGACCTCCAGCTTTTCATCCACACGGCGGATCTGGGCAGCCTGTCCAAGGCGGCGCGCCAGCTCGACCTGCTGCCGGCCACCGCCAGCGCCAGCCTGAAGCGCCTGGAACAGCAGCTCAACGCCCGCCTGTTCGTACGCTCTACCCGCAGCATGCGGCTGACGCCCGAGGGCAGCATGTTCCTGGACTATAGCCGTCAGGCGCTGGCCTTGCTGAACGAAGGACAGGCGCTGCTGAACGCCGACGGGCCGGTGAGCGGCCATTTGCGCTTGTCGATGCCGTCCGATGTCGGCCGCAATGTGCTGCTGCCCTGGCTCGACGCCTTCCAGGCGCGCCATCCGCAAGTCACGCTGTCGCTGCAGTTTTCCGACCGCGTCATCGATCTGTTCCGCGATCCGGTCGACGTTGCCTTCCGCTACGGTCCGCTGGACGATTCGACGCTGGTGTCGCAAGTCCTGGCCGCCAGCCGCCGCGTCGTCGTGGCGGCGCCGTCCTACCTGGCCAAGCATGGCCGGCCGCAAGCGCCGAAGGACTTGTCCAGCCACAACTGCCTGCTGTATTACCTGCAGCACGGCCTGTTCAACAACTGGCGCTTTTATTCCGGCAAGACGGCGATCGACGTCAAGGTGCGCGGCGACCGCATGAGCGACGATGCCTCGATTGCCCGGGCGTGGGCCGTCGCCGGCATCGGCATTGCTTACAAATCCTGGCTCGATGTACGGCAGGATGTGGCCGCAGGCCGGCTGGAAATCCTGCTGGAACAGTTCGGCGGCGAAGACACCCCACTGAACATGGTGTATCCGCATCGCAGCAGCATGTCGCCGTCGCTGCGCGCCTTGCTGGCGTTCTTGCGCGAGCAGTTTGCGGCGCTCAAGCTGCCGCAGTAAAGGGCGCGGCATCACGACCGAAATGCGCCAGCACGAATTCGATGAACGATTTCAGCTTGGGCGTCATCTTGCGGTTCGAGGCCACTACCAGGTGCATTGGGCGGTGCTCCAGCTCGTAATCGGTTAACAGGCACTGCAGCCGGCCGGCCGCCACCTCCGCACACAGCAAGGCCTCCGGCTGCATGATGATGCCAATCCCCTGCAAAGCCGCGGTGCGCAAAGCCAGGCCGTTATTCGCCCGAAAATTACCGTGCACTTCAATCTCCTGCTGCACACCGCCGCGGGAAAACTGCCACAGGTTATAGCGGCTGCCGTGGACGAAACTCAGGCAATTGTGTTCAAGCAGTTGCTGCGGGGTCTGCGGCGTGCCGTGTCTTGCCAGGTAGTCCGGCGCAGCGCACACCAGGGCGCGATACGGTTGCAAGGGCCGCGCGACCAGGCTCGAATCAGGTAACGGACCGATCCGCAGCCCGACCTCGAAGCCTTCCTCCACCAGGTCAACCACACGGTCGTTCAGGGACAGGTCCAGTTCGACATCGGGATAACGTTCCAGATACTCGCGGATCACCGCGGCCAGCATCTGGCCGCCGAAGGTGGCTGGCGCGGTCACCCGCAGCACGCCGCGCGGCAGCAGTTGCATCTGTTTGACCGAAGCGTCGGCTGCTTCGATTTCCAGCAGCGCCAGCTTGCAACGCTCGAAATACAGCTGGCCGATCTCGGTCAGGCTCTGGCGCCGCGTGGTGCGGTTGAGCAGCCGCACTCCCAGCTGCTCTTCCAGCTGGCGCACGTGTTTGCCGACCATGGTGGGAGAAATCCCGGCCTCCTCGGCGGCGGCGGAGAATCCGCCCTTTTCTACCACGCGGACAAAAATCTGCATGCTGGTCAGTCTGTCCATGATTTTCCGCTCATTTCAATTAAACACCCTGGGTTTCAAGTGAAAGTAATAATAGAGTATTTATCGACCAGTGAGAAGGAATCATAATTGACCACTGATCTTACTTATCACGGAGCACATCATGAAAATCGCAGTTATCGGCGCTACAGGCACAGTCGGCAAAGCAGTGGTCCAGCAACTGGCCGTCCGCCACGACATCATCGAAGTCGGCAACAGCAGCGGCCAATACCAGGTCGACATTACCGACATCCACAGCGTTGAACGACTGTTCGAGCAGATCGGCAAGGTCGACGCTATCGTCTCGACGGCAGGCAAGCTGCATTTCGGCCCGCTGCAAGAACTGACGCCGGAAAAATTCCAGGTCGGCCTGCGCGACAAGCTGATGGGTCAGATCAACCTGGCGCTGGTGGCCCAGCACCACCTCAACGACGGCGGCTCGATCACCCTCACCAGCGGCATCCTCAGCGAGGAGCCGATCCTGCAAGGCGTCAACGCCACCACGGTCAACGCCGCCCTCGACGGTTTCGTACGCGCCGCCGCCATCGAACTCAAGCGCGGCATCCGCATCAACGTCGTCAGCCCCACCGTATTGCAGGAATCGCTGGTCAGCTATGGTCCGTTTTTCTACGGCTTTGAAGCGGCGCCGGCCAGCCGCGTGGCGCAGGCTTACAGCCGCAGCGTCGAAGGCGCGCAAACTGGCCAGGTTTACCGGGTCTGGTAATCCAGCCAAATCCAGCCGGCCTCAGGGAAAGTCGCATCGTCGTTGTCAGGATTTTGTCAAGATGATGCGGTAAGATTGGCGGCACAGCAAGCGCAGCCAATCCTTCCCTTTCAAGAGGCTCTTCATGGTGAACGTAGTAAAGCGCATCCAGGAATACAACGCCGGCCGCGATCCACAGCGCCTGCAACTCAAGTACAAGAACATCCGCAACGATCCGTTCACCTTCTTGCGCGGCACCTGCCACCTGTTTTACGAACGCCTCCCGTACAGCGGCCTGATGCGCACTGCGCCGCTGACGTGGATCTGCGGCGACCTGCACCTGGAAAACTTCGGCAGCTACAAGGGCGACAACCGCCTCGCCTACTTCGACATGAACGATTTCGACGAAGCGGCGCTGGCCCCCGCCAGCTGGGAGCTGGTGCGCTTCCTCACGAGCGTGCTGATTGCCGCCGACGGCTCCACCGCCAGCGCGGCCGACACGCGCCTGCTTTGCCGCAGCTTTATCGACGCCTACAGCAACGCCCTGAGCCTGGGCAAGCCGCGCTGGATCGAACGCGACACCGCCAGCGGCATGGTCGGCGATTTGCTGAACGGCCTGCGCGGCCGCCAGCGCTCGACCTATCTCGACAGCCGCAGCCTGCGCAAGGGCAAGCAGCGTTCGCTGCGGATAGATGGGAAGAAAGCGCTGCCGGTCACCGACAAGCAGCGCGCCAGGATCACCAAATTCATGCAGAAGTTCGCCGGCGACCAGCCCAACCCGGCATTCTACAAAGTGCTCGACGTCGCACGCCGCATCGCCGGCACCGGCAGCCTGGGCGTCGACCGCTACGTGATCCTGGTCGAAGGCAAGGGTTCGCCGGACGGCAATTACCTGCTGGACCTGAAACAGGCCTTGCCTTCCTCGCTGACGCCTTACCTGAAGGTGCCGCAACCCAAATGGAAGAACGACGCGCAGCGCGTGGTGACGCTGCAGCGGCGTTGCCAGGCCGTCTCCATGGCCTTCCTGCAGCCGGTCATGCTGGGCAAGACACCGTATGTGCTGCGCGGCCTGCAGCCCAGCGAAGACCGCGTGGTGCTCAAGCAGCCGCGCCATAGCGTCGGCGAAATCCAGCAAGTGATGAACGTGATGGGTAACATCGTCGCCTGGGCGCAGTTGCGCAGCGCCGGCCGCCAAGGCTCGGCGATTGCCGATGAACTGATCGCCTTCGGCCAAAGCAAAAAATGGAAGAAACAGTTGCTCGATGCCGCTCACGGTTGCGCCGCCCAGGTCCGCAAGGATTGGCTGGCTTACTGCAAGGCCTACGATGCCGGTGTCTTTACAGCGTAGCCCAGGAAACCGGCAATTCGTACGCCGGCGTCGGTAGAAAGACTAAAAGCGTACGGTGCTGTCCTATTATCAAGTAATTCAAGGTATGATTCTGATCGCTGCATCCAGTACGCAGACCAGAAAGACATCCTGGAGCAACGCTCGAACCTGCCCGGATATCTGCGCAAAACCCCCTTGAGAACAATAGTGATACAGCAACAGACACAGAAACAAATCGTGGTGATCGGCGGCGGCGTCATGGGAGTCTGCAGCGCTTATTTCCTGGCCGAAGCCGGGCACCAGGTCGCCGTAGTCGAACAACGCAGCAATGTGGCAGAACAGTCAACGCTGGGCAATTCCGGCATCTTGTCGGCCGGCTCGGCCCTACCCTGGTCCGCGCCTGGCATGCGCAAGAAAATCCTGGCGGGCATGTTCAACCAGGAAGCCGCCAACGTCCTCAATGCCCGCTTCAGTCCATCGTTATGGCGCTGGATGCGGCGCTGGATGGCTGAATCCGAGCTTCAGCGCTTCCGCTCCCATACCCACCAGATGCAACGGCTGGCCTCCTACAGCCAGGATCTGCTGGAACAGATACAGCAGCATTTCCAGCTCGATTTCGAACAAAGTCCGGGTCTGCTGCGGCTATTCCGCAGCGAAGCCGAACTGGCAGCGCTGGCGCCCACCCGCGAGCTGCTGAGCGAGTGCGGCGTCGCCCACCAGCTGCTGGATGAAGCCGCAGTGCGCGCACTGGAGCCGGCGCTGCTGAGCGCCGGCAAGCTGGCCGGCGGCCTGCACTTTCCCGACCTCGGCTCCGGCAACTGCACCCTGTTCACCAAGCAGCTGAAAGCCATCCTGCAGGGACTGGGGGTCCAGTTCCACTTCGACAGCACCGTCACCGCCATCGATCCGCAAGGCGCCAGGGTCGGCTTGCACATCGGCGGTGAAGTCTTGAACGCCGACGCCGTGGTGTGCGCTGCCGGCAGCGCCAGTGCCCAGCTGCTGCGGCCGCTGGGACTGCGTTTGCCGCTGCACGCCATCAAGACCTATACCGCCACCGCCAGCGTAAAGAACTATGAAGTGGCGCCGCAGATGGCTGTGCTGGACGACAGCTACAAGATCACCATGGCGCGTATCGGCGCCCGCATGCGCCTGGCCGGCGTCGCCGAATTCGGCGCCAAGGACATGGCGTTCGATGACAAGGCCCTGCGCACCTTGCTGAAAGTGGCGCACGACTGGTTCCCCGACGCCGCCAATTTCAACAGCGCCAGCTTCTGGTGCGGCCACACGCCGATGCTGGCCGACGAAGTGCCGCTGATCGGCCCGACCGGCGCCAGCAACGTGTACGTCAACATCGCCCACGGCGGCTCCGGCTGGAGCATGGCGCTGGGCGCCGCCAAAGTCCTGGCCGACCAGGTTTCCGGCCGTGTGCCGGAAGTCGACCTGGATGGCCTGACGGTAGCCCGCTACCGTTAAAAACTGCCACGACGGATGACCGCCCGGCGCAGTTAAGTGGGATCAGAGTTTTTTTACGACACGCCTTATCGTCGTAAAATTACTCTGACCCCACTTAACGGACCACGCAGCACACACCAAAAATGAGCGCCATCTACCCCGTAGCCGAGATCCGTAAAATCGAGCAAGCCGCCTTGCGCGACCTGCCCCCCTACACCCTGATGCAGCGCGCCGGCCAGGCCGCCGCCCAAGCCGCCCTGCGCCTGCTCCCCTGTCCGCCCCACAGCGCCGCTGTCCTGGTGCTGGCCGGCCCCGGCAACAACGGCGGCGACGCCCTCGAAGCCGCAGCCGGCCTGGCCAAGGCAGGCTGCGAAGTGCTGGCGCTGCTCAAAACTCCGCCCTCGCAATTGCCGCCTGATGCAGCCCAGGCACTGGCGCGCGCCCAGCGGCAAGGCGTGCACCTGATGCCGCCTGAGCAATTTGCCGATATCGACAGCGCGCAATGGCCCCTGGTCATCGACGGCCTGTTCGGCATCGGTCTCAGCCGCCCCCTGGATGGCGACTGGCGCAGCCTGGTGCAGGCAGTGAACGCCATGCCTTGTCCGGTGCTGGCGCTGGATGTGCCGAGCGGCCTCGATGCCGATACCGGCACCGTGGTCGGGGGTACCGGTGGCATCGCCGTCACGGCCAGCCACACGATTACCTTTATCGCCGACAAGGCCGGCCTGTACACCGGCGACGGCCCCGATTACGCCGGCAGCGTAGAGTTGGCGACTCTGGCGATTGCAGATCAATATCTGCCCGCACCCAACATGTGGCTGAACCATCCCGGCTTGTTCAGCGACTATCTCCGGCCACGCAAACGCAACTCGCACAAGGGCAGTTTTGGCGACGTCGCCGTGATCGGCGGCGCGGCCGGCATGGCCGGCGCCCCGATCCTGGCGGCACGCGCCGCCGCCAGATGCGGCGCCGGCCGTGTGTTTGTCGGCTACGCCGAAAATCCGCCGGCGTATGACCAGGCGCAGCCGGAGCTGATGTGCCGCCATGCCGCCGACCTGGATTTTTCCTCCGCGGTGCTGGTGGTCGGCACCGGCATGGGCATGGCCAACAGCGCGCTGGCCTTGCTGACGCGCGCCCTCGATGCGCTCAGCTGGCTGGTGCTGGACGCCGACGCACTCAACCTGCTGGCGCGCCAGCCGCAGCTCCAGGTTCAGCTGGCGCAGCGCCAGCACGCTGTGCTGATGACGCCGCATCCGC
This sequence comes from Collimonas pratensis, assembly GCF_001584185.1. Classification (GTDB taxonomy): domain Bacteria; phylum Pseudomonadota; class Gammaproteobacteria; order Burkholderiales; family Burkholderiaceae_D; genus Collimonas; species Collimonas pratensis. The sequence goes on from NZ_CP013234.1 coordinate 3,235,117, forward strand.
TGGAAGCAGCGCGCCTGCTCGGCCTGAGCACCAGTGAAATCCAGGCCGACCGGGTAACGGCAGCGCGCAAGCTGGCCAGCCGCTTCAATGCCGTGGTGGTGCTGAAAGGAGCTGGCAGCATTATCGCCCGTGCCGATGGCGCGGTCGTCGTCAACCCTACCGGCAATCCGGCGCTGGCCACCGCCGGCAGCGGCGACGTCCTCTCCGGCATCTGCGGCGCCCTGCTGGCGCAAGGCTGGCCGCAATGGGAAGCGGCGCTGGCGGCGGTATGGCTGCACGGCCGCGCCGCCGATCAACTGGTGGCGCAAGGCATCGGCCCGATCGGCCTGACTGCCGGCGAGCTGATTCCTGAAGTCCGGCTACTGCTGAATCAACTGGTGCAAGAGCACTGAGCACAAGCTGTAATGCGGTTCAGTCTGAATCAAACGGCATGACGTAGGGTGGGCAGATTTTCTGTCCACGCTGAATTCACTCCTCGAATGAGCAAGGTCCCGCGTGGGCACAGGTGCCCACCCTACTGGCATCCAAGCTGCTATGCTTGATTCTTGTTCCGCCGGACTGCGCCAAAATGGCGTGCCAGATAGAGCCCGAGGACCAGGAAACCGGCAAAGAACAAGGCGCAGCCCGGATTGAAGCCAAACGCAAACGGATATGCCTTATACAGCGCAGCGCCGATCAGCAGGTTGGCCAGGCCCCATAGGAAGTTCATGAGCGGTGACGAATCGCCCACCCCGCGCGGCTTGGCGAAGGGTGTGGGGAAAGGCTCGCCACGCAAGCCGCAGGACAGGTGCGAAATGCAGTTGCACAGGAAGGCGCCGGCGAAGAAAGTCGCCACGTACTGCTGAACATCCATAAAGATCCTTGGTTGAATTACGGCGCTTAGCTACCCACCCCACGGCACCACAGCCAGCCCGATCAGCTGGCGATGGAAAGTCATCACCAGCAGAGCCAGCAACAAACCCGCGACCACAGCGATCACATCGTATTTCAGCGCCGGTTCGAACGGTTTGTAGCTATCGCGCCTGAGCACCGAAATCAAATCGATCACGACAAAAGCCAGGAACGCGGAAAATAATATAGTGGCTTTCTCGTGGCCGTTGGCCAGCAGATGCACCAGCGCCCAGATACCGATCCCCAGCAGCATCGGATGCTTTATCCAGGCGCGGATATGGCCTTTCATGTGGGCCGCCGCCAGCAGGACGAAACTGACCGCCATGGCCAGCGGAGCGCCATGCCTGGCGCCGATGAACGAGTTAAAAAGACGCGGTTCGGCCGGCGCCCTGGCGTAGCCGACGATGATCAAGATCAGTCCGAGCGCAGCCAGCATGGCAAACATGCCCTTGTAGCGTTTTTCCCCCAGCGATTGCAGCATACCGGCTCTCAGGGCCGGCAAGGTGGGGACCAAATGAAGGCTGATGAACAGCAGCAGGCCGAGAATCAGTATTTCCAAATCACTCTCCTTGAAGACAGGCTATCGACGGGAGCTGCAATGAAAAATCCCTCCCGGCGTCGCCACCGGGAGGGATTGATTATAGGAGAAATGCCTACCGTATGGCTTAGTGCGCCAGAATTTCCTTGACCAGCGCATCGCCGCCATAGACATTTTTCAAGGTTTCCAGGATCGCGCCGCTGTGCACCGCCACCGAACGGTTGAAGCGCGAGTCGTACCAGAATGCGCCGCCCAGCGAGTGGATATTGCCGTCAAAAATCAGGCCGACGATTTCACCGTTGCGATTGATCATCGGGCTGCCGGAATTACCGCCGATGATGTCGTTGGTGCTGACCAGGTTATAGCGTTGCGCCAGGTTCAGCTTGTTCTTGGCGGCATGCCAGGAGGCCGGCAAGGCAAACGGATCGGCGCCGGTATCGCGGGCAAAGGCGCCGCCGATGGTGGTAAACGGCGGGATCTGCTTGTCGCCTTCTTTCCAGCCCTTCACTTCACCATACGACAAGCGCAGGGTAAAAGTCGCATCCGGATAGGCGCTGGTGCCTTGCTGGGCAAAGCGGGCCTGGGCGATCAGTTCCGAGTTCTTTTGCTGCACCGAGTCCACTTCCTTTTCATAACGGCTGCGAATCGCGCGCGCGGCCGGATCCAGCGCCAGTTCCATCTTGATGAACGGGTCGTCGGATTTCAGGATGGCTTGTTTTCCGCCCTGCCACAGCGCCTTGCGCACTGCCGGGTCGCCCAGCTTGGTGTTGTCGATCAAGGCAGCGCTGAGCTGATCCGGCGATTGCTTGCCCAGCACCTGCTTGACGAAAGCGTCGTCAGTGCCAAGCATTTCGCGCATTTTTGTAAGCGAAAGGCTGAGCGTGACTTTTTCAAAATCGGGATAAACCGGGGCCGTGGAAAACAGTTCCTGCTCGACTTCCGGCAGCTTGGCGTCGGCATATTCCGGCAGGCGTTCACCGTCCGGCTTGGCACGTTCTTCGGCACCACGCACCAGGTCGCGTGCGTAGCTGAAGTACTTGCTGCTGAACCCGCGGCCGCCTTCGATCATGCCGTAAGGCGCTTCCATCTCGCGATAGGCTTGCTGGGAGGCGGCGATCGCATCCCAGGCGCCGCCAACCTTGGCTTGCAGCGCCGGCGTCTGCGCCACGAACTTGCGCAAGGCGGTTTCATCGTCCTGCTTCTGCTGCATCAAGACCGGATCCTGCAGGGCGCTCAGGCGTCCGCGCAAGGCCTTGTAACCGTTTTCCACGCCAAACAGCATTTGTCCCGCATTACGTGCTGCTTCCGGGCTGCTCTTGCTGTACTGTTCCAGCACACCGCGCAATTCCGACAAGCGGATCAAGGTGTTAACCAGGGTCAGGTCGCGCATGGTGGTCAGCTGTGAAACGGTCAGCTGGCGCTGGGTCGACCCGGGCTGACCGGTGACGAACACCATTTCGCCGTCTTCCGCACCGTTTTTGCTGAACGGGAAATAATTATCGATCTTGGCAGGCTTGCCGTCTTCATAGGCGCGCAGCATGGTGATATCGAGATCGTAGCGCGGAAAATTGAAGTTGTCCGGATCGCCGCCGAAGAATGCAGCCGCCTTTTCCGGCGCCCACACCAGGCGCGTATCCTGGAAACGGTGATATTTATATACCTGGTACTGGCCGCCGTGATACAGGTCGACGAGGTCGCAGCGGACGGTTTCCTTATCCTTGCCAACGCAAGCCGAAGTCAGCTTGGCCTTGATGGCGTTCTGCGCGCTCTTGAAAGCGGCGCCGTCCAGCCCTGCTGTCGCATTCTTGACTTCAGCGGTGACGTCGGTGATCTGTTCCAGCCGGTTCAGTTCGATTTCCGGGCAGCTCAGTTCCTGCTCGCGGTTCTTGGCCAGGAAACCATCCTTGATCAGGTTTTTCTTCGCCGTCGACATCTGGTCCAGGCATTCGGAAGCGCAGTGATGATTGGTCATCACCAGTCCATCTTTCGAGACAAAGGACGCCGAGCAGCCGCCGGCGATACGCGCCGAGCCCAGCATGGTGCGCTTGATCCATGCATCGCTTGGCGTGAAGCCGTATTCGGCCTGCATTTTCGCCTTCGGCAAATTGTCCAAGGTCCACATCCCCTCCGCCGCCATGCTCATGCCTGGAACCAGCAGTGCTGCAAAAAGCCAATGAATTCGCATCGTCTTCCTAACAATAAATAATTTTTAGGAGTGAGACATTACCACATTGAAATGAGAATCGTCACCATGAATGCAGAGCAGATTCGATGGCGACGATTTGACATTCACCTGGCCGAAATCTCCGTCCAGTTTGACATTGGAACCAGCTATTTGCAGCCGCGGCGCCACATGCCTGCCGCCGGCGTTCAAGCGCTTATTGCAAATGTTCCACCAAGGACGGGCCAAACACTTCCTGCCGGATGCGCTGCGGCGGCACGCCGCGCGCCAGCAAGGCATTGCGCTGAGCACGCATGAAGGGCGCCGGGCCGCACAGGAAATACGCCGCGTTCTGCGGCAGCAAGCTGTCCGGCACTGTCGCCAGGCTCAAAAAGCCTTGCTGCTGATAGTCCTGCGGTACGCAATCGTTCGCCGCCGGCCTTTCGTAAGCCACGTATGACTGCATCTGGCCATGCTGCAGCATCAGGCTGCGCAACTCACGCTTGAGCGGATGGTGCTGGCCGTCGAGCGTGGCGTACAGGAAGTTGACCGGGCGCTGCGGGCTTTCCAGCAGGCTGCCATGCAGCATGCTCATCATCGGCGTGACGCCGACGCCGGCGCTGATCAGCACCAGCGGCGTATCCAGGTCGCCCGGCGCGAGCACGAAATCGCCGCAGGGCGGGCTGACCCACAGCACGTCGCCTTCCTGATACTGGTCGTGCAGGAGGTTCGACACCAGTCCCGCCGGGCTGTCCTCCTCACGCTTGACGCTGATGCGCCAATGACCGCTGCCCGGCGCATCGGACAGGCTGTACTGACGCAGCTGGCGCAAAGCCAGTTCGGCGACATTGACGGCGATGCTGATGTACTGGCCCGGCTGGAAAGGCGGCAGCGCGGCGCCGTCGCTGGCCTGCAGATAGAAGGAGCTGACGGTCTCGCTTTCCTTCTGTTTGCGCACGATCGTGACCGCACGGTATTCGCCCGGCTCGACGCCTAGCGCCCGGTACAGCTTGCGCTCTTCCCCGATCAAGGCGTCCGCCAGCAAGCCGTAGGCCTCGGCCCACGCCGCTATCAATGCCGGCGTGGCGGCAGCGCCGAGGATTTCGGCGATGGCTGCCAGCAAATGCTTGCCGACAATCGGATAGTGCTCGGCGCGGATTCCCAGGCTGACATGCTTTTGCACGATACGGCTGATGACCGGCGCCAACGCGGCAGGATCATCGATATTGGCGGCGTAGGCGAAAATGGCTGAGGCCAGCGCCTGTTGCTGCTTGCCGGACTCCTGGTTCGGCATGTTGAAAATGTTCTTCAGTTCCGGATGGGCGGCAAACAGACGCTGGTAGAAGCAGCGGCTAATGGCGACGCCATGCTCGCGCAGGACAGGAACGGAAGCGGCGATGTAGGGACGGGAAGCAGCTGAAAGCATATCGAACTCCTATTGTGACATTTAAAATACTACAATTAAATTAAAAAAACGCGCCGTCATATCCGCTCCAGGATGCGGCGGACGGCGCTCTGGATTTCTATAAGATCAATGGACCGCCATCGGCTGGAACTGCATGCGCGCAATCGCCGTCGACGTCGGCGGCATGACCAGTTCCGCCAGGCTATGCCGGTTCATGCCGGCATAGAATTCGCGCTGGCCGATATCCAGCACCCGCTTCAGATGACAGCTGCCGCGCAGCACACAAGGCGGTTCGTCGCAATCCACCAGGCCTTTGTCGCCTTCCAGCGCACTCAGGATATCGCCCAGCTTCAGGCTGGCCGGCGCCTGCGCCAGCCGCAGGCCGCCGTTGCGGCCGGGCGTGGCGCTGACCCAGCCCAGCTTGACCAGGCGGTTGACCACCTTGTTCAGGTGATTCTTGGGAATGTCGTAATGACTCGCCAGCTCGCCCACCGTAATCACACCCTGCTCCGGCGTCGCCGCCAGATACATCAAGACGCGCAAACCGAAATCTGTAAATTTGGTGAATTGCATGGCTTTGCTTCCCGCTGAAAACCGGATATGGATCCGGGATGCCACCATCATACAATTGTTGCATTTTAAAAGCAACAATTAACTGGTTTAACAATCCTGCCTTAAATACATTCGTTGACGATCGAATTACTGCCGGCGAACCCGGAAGAATATTCTTGCCTTTCCAACAAAATACAAAATGTAACTTGACGCCGCTTCCCTATGACGCCAATAATGAGCCAAAGAAAAGTTTCCTTATGGAAAATTAAAAAAGGGGAAGGTGCGGCACATAACAAATGTCCAAGCGCTTGCTTGGGTTTCCACAAAAGTAAATGTCAATCGGGAGATTTGTCATGAAAAGGTTTGTTCGGAACGGCATTTTGATTATCGCGTCAGCAACCGTCTATAGCACTGTTTCCAACACCTCATCCGCAGCCACTGCCACGGCAACCATGACCAATACGGTCACCATCGCCAACATCTGCACCATTTCCACGATTGGCTTCACCACTACCTACGATCCGATTGTCACCAACCTCTCGACGCCTCAGACCGCGACGGCCAGCGTCACCACCACTTGCACCATCGGCGCCAGTCCGGTGATTACCCTGGACCAGGGCGCGCACGCCAATACCGGCTCGACCGCCGCCGTGCCGCTGCGCCGCCTTTCCAACGGCACCGCCTTTCTCAACTACGGCTTGTTTCAAGACAGCGGCCATGTCACAACCTGGGGCGGCACGCCGGCGACCGCGCCTACCGCTGTCGTCGCCACCGGCCTGGCGACCCCGATCACCATCTACGCCAGTATTCCTGCCGCGCAGTCCCAGCCTGCCGCAACCTATACCGACTCTGTCATTGCCACTGTCACCTTCTAGGCGGGGTGCGGAATGGCGTCGATGCTGAATAAATGGCGACAGCTGCTGGCCGCCGCGTTGTGCGCCGGCGCCACAGCCACGGCATGCGCTGCCTCGTTCAACGTCAACCCGATCGGCTTCGACCTCACCACGGAGCGCAGTTCCGGCGTCCTGCAGATCAGGAACACCGGCGAGCAGCCGGTGCGCATCCAGGTGCAGGCGGTTGACTGGAGCACCGATGGCAGCAAGGAGGTATTGAGCGATACCGATGCGCTGCTGCTGAATCCGCCGATCTTCAGCATCGAACCGGGGCAGCTGCAGTTTCTGCGCTTTGGCCTGCGTCGTCCGGAGAATTCAGCCAGCGAGAAAAGCTACCGGCTGCTGATCGATGAAGTGCCGCAGGCCGGTTCGCAAGGCCCCGGCCTGCGCACATTGCTGAGGGTCAGCATCCCGGTATTCATCACACCCAAGATCCGGCAGGAAAAAATTTCCTGGCAACTCAAGCGCGTGGCTGGCGCCTTGCTGCTGAGCGCCGCCAACGAGGGCAACGTGCACAGCAAGATCAACCAGCTGCGGCTCAGCAACGGCGACGACAAGGACGCTCTGCAGATCAATGCTCCTGCTTATGTTTTGCCGGGCCAGCGCAAGGAATGGCCCCTGGCGAACGGAAAAATCCGTGACGGCGCGGTCCGGCTGCACATTCTGACAGACAAGGGCGAGATTGAAGAACACCTCACGCTGGAGGCTGACCAGGTATCTAGCCGCTAGCCTGATCGCCTGCCAGATCCCGGCGCTGGCAACAGCGGAACAGCCAGTGGCAGAGCAGGAAATCCTATTGGCCGTTGTCGTCAACGACAGGAAATTGACCGACGCAACGCTTATTCTGCGCACTGCGGCAAATGGCATCATTGTGCCGTCGCAGCTATTGACGGAGGCCCGCTTGCGCTTGCCGACTACCGCCGCCATCAGCAGCCATCAGGAAAATTATTATCCGCTGGACGCCCTGCCCGGCGTGCGTGCCGAAATCGACAGCAGCACCCAGACGCTGCTGATCCACGCGCCCGCTGCCGCCTTCACCGACTCGGAATTCGATCTTGGCGAATATCGCCAATTGTTGGAGCAGGCGTCCGAAACCGGCGCCTTCCTCAACTACGATATCAACTACGCCAAGGGACAGGGCCAGAACAATCTTTCCGCGGTGACGGAAGTCGGCGTGTTCAGCGGCGGCGGTACCTACACCAGCCGTTTCGTCGGCCAGGACCTGACCGGCGCGCGTTCGGTGTTCCGGCTCGACAGCCAGTACACCCGCGACTTCCCGCAGCAGCAGGCAACCCTGGTAGTGGGCGACAGCGTCACCGGCAGCAGTTCCTTTTCGCGCCAGGTGTATTTCGGCGGCCTGCAGTGGCACACCAAATTCTCTACCATTCCCGGCTACCAGCCGATTCCGCTGCCTGCCTTCAGCGGCACCGCGGCGGCGCCTTCGGTGGTCGATATCTACGTCGACAACGTCCTGCGCCTCAAGCAGCCGGTCGACACCGGTCCGTTCACCATCAATAACCTGCCGGTGTATGCCGGCCAGGGCAATGTGCAGATGGTGGTGCACGACGTGCTGGGGCGGCAGCAGGTCTACACCCAAAGCTACATCACCAGTGCTCAGCTGCTGCGGCAAGGCAGCAAGGATGTGTCTTATGAAGTCGGGGCGCTGCGCAATAATTTCGGCAGCAAAGATAGCGATTACGGCCAGGTCTTCAGCTCCGCCACCGTGCGCTACGGGATCAGCGACAGCAGCACGCTGGAAACCCATGGCGAGGTGATGCGCGGACGTGAATCGCTAGCCATCGGCGGCGCCTTCGCGCTCAAGGATATCGGCATGGTGAGCGGCGGCGTCGCTGCCAGCAATTCCGAGCGCGGCAACGACACCCAGCAATACCTGCAGTTCGACCGCCAGGGCAGCGGCTACGCTTTGACCCTGCGCGCGCAGACTGCCGGCGCGCGCTTCTGGCAGTTGGGCCTGGGCGACGACATCCTGGCGCCGGCGCAACAGATCCAGGCGCAGACCAACTTCGCTATCGGCAAAAGCACCAACCTGGCGTTCGGCTACCTGAGCCAGGTCAATCGCGGCCAGGACAACATACGCGCAGTGAATGCCGGCCTCAATTTCAATCTGCGACGTTATGGCACCATCAGTGTCGGCCTGCTTAAATCGCTGACGCAGGACCGGCCGTTGTCGGCCAATGTGGTGTGGGTGATTCCGCTGGAACACCAGAGCTTTGTTCAGCTGGTGGCTAACGGCCAGCCCGGCAGCAAATCCTTCAGCGCTGAATACCAGCAAGCCGCGCCGCAGGAAGGCGGCTGGGGCTACCGCGCGCGCAAGAGCCTGTTCGACAACGGCGGCGAGGATGTCGGCGTCAATTATCTGGGCACCACCGGCGAATATACGATGAGCGCGAATCATGTCGATAGCCAAAGCAATCTGCAGCTGGAAGCGCGCGGCGGCATCGCCCTGCTCGGCGGCCATGCACGGGCGACGCGCTGGATGGACGACAGCTTCGCCATGGTGGAAGTGCCGGTATCCCAGCCTATCGACATCTATGCCAACAACATCAAGGTCGGCCACACCGACAAGGACGGCGTCGGCTTCATTCCGCGCCTGGTTGCCTACGAGCCGAATAACGTTTACCTGGACACCGCCGGCCTGCCGCTGTCGATGACGCTGGACCTGAACCAGAAATCGGTGACGCCCGGCCCGCGCACCGGCAGTCTGCTGAAGTTCAGCGCGCAGCAGAACCAGAGTGCGACGCTGGTGCTCAGGGATCGACAGGGAGCCCCGCTTGCCACCGGCACTCGCGTGTATTTGAATGGTGCTGCCGAAGCACAGGAAGTGGCCTTGCGCGGACAAGTCTTTATTCCTGCGATGACCTATCCTGCCAAAATTGCAGTCACCGACAATACAGGCCAGGCAATTTGCAGTTTCGGAATCCCGATCCCCGCCAGGATCGAGGCTTTCCCGATGCTGGGACCGTTTGCCTGCGATCGAGAGATGAAATGAAACACGCTTTGAAATGCTTGTTATCCCTAAGTCTGTTCGCGCTGCCGCTAAGCGCCCATGCCCTGCTCGCAACATGCACCGTAAGCGCTACCGGTATCACGTTTCCTGCCTATACCTCTCCCGGCGGCGCCACCGCAAACAGCACTGGCGACATTGCCGTCACCTGCACCGCCACGCTGGTGATCGGCACCGGCAGCTATACCATTGCCCTTAACGCGGGAAGCGGCACCTTTGTCAACCGCACTTTAAAATCGGGCGCCAATGCACTCACCTACAATGTCTACACCGACAGCGCCCGCAGCATCGTCTGGGGCGATGGCACCGGCGTCACGCAAACCGAATCCGACAGCTATCTGATTCTGCTGACCCCCACGACACGCCACTACACACCGTATGGCCGCATCCCGGCTGCGCAAAACAAACCGGCAGGAACTTATACCGATACCTTGACCGTCACTATCACTTACTAGCCAACTTCCCCGGGTTCGTGATCCTTTAATGCGCCGCCGATGTATCCGCAATGCGCTTAGGCTTGGGCGCAAACCACACCGCAATCGCCCCCAGCAAGAACGACAGCGCCGCCATCACGAACATGTGATTGGTCGACAGCATGATGCTTTGCGACTGCAGCGTCTGCTCGATGCTGGCGCGCGCCTGGTCGATCGACATGCCGGACTGCATCAGGTTGTTGACGGCGTCGCCAGCTTGGTCCACCAGTCCGGCCAGTTCCGCATGATAGCGGGTGGCGTTGTTTTCCCAACCGGTATTGACCAGCGAAGTCGCAATCGCGCCGGACATGGTGCGGCAAAAACTCATCAGACCGGCCGCCGAGGCGGTTTCAGACGGATTCACGCTGCTCAGCGCCAGCGCCGTCAGCGGTACGAAGAACAGCGGCATGCCGATGCCCTGCATCAGCAGCGGCCAGCCGATCTGGAAGGTGGCCATGTCGGTGCTGTTAAAACTACGAAACAAAGTCACCATGCCCAGCCACAGCACGCCGCAGCAGACCAGCTTGCGCGGATCGACCTTGGTCGATAGCTTGGCCACAAACGGCGCGGTCAGCACCGCCAGGATACCGGATAGGGCCGTGGTCTGGCCCGAATGCGTCGCGGTATAGCCCATATAGCCTTGCAGCCACAGCGGCGTCAGTACCGTGGCGCCGAAGAAAGCGCCGAAGGCCAGGCAGATGGTGGTGACGCTGGCCGAATAGCCGCGATGGCGGAACACGCGCAGGTCGACAATCGGATTGCGCTCGGTCAGCTCCCAGATCAGGAAGGCAATGAAACCGATCGCGGCGGTCAGCGCCAGCGCCACGATTGTGGTCGAGGCAAACCAGTCGAGCTCCTTGCCTTTGTCCAGCATCAGCTGCAAGGCTGCAACCCAAACGATCATCAGCCCCAGTCCCACTTTGTCGATCGGCAGCTTCACCAGCGGCGACTCGAAACGCTTCAGCATTTTCCAGCCGATATAGCCGCAAATCAGCGCCACCGGCACATTGATGTAAAAGATGTAGGGCCAGCTGTACTGGTCGCACAGGACGCCGCCCAGTATCGGCCCGGCGATCGGCGCGATCAGGGTGGTCATGGCCCATAAACCGACCGCCGCCGGCGCTTTCTCTTTCGGAAAAACCCGCAACAGCAAGGTTTGCGACAAAGGAATCAGCGGGCCGCCGGCCAGTCCCTGCATGACGCGGAAGGCGATCAGCAATCCCAGCGAATTGGCAAAGCCGCACAGCGCGGAAAAAATGCCGAACATGATCATCGACGTGATAAACACGCGCACCGCGCCGAAGCGGTTGGCCAGCCAGCCGGTGAGCGGCACCGTGATTGCCTCCGCCACCGCATAGGAAGTGATCACGTAAGTGCCCTGGCTGGACGAAGCGCCAAGGGCGCCGGAGATGGTCGAGACCGAGACGTTGGCGATGGTGGTGTCGAGCACCGCCATGAAATTGGCGGCCGCCAGCAGCAGGCCGACGCCCAGCAATTGCACGCCCTGCAGCGGCTGCACCGGCAGTTCGGAAGACGAAGTGGATGACATGATGCTGCTTTCTTACATGGCGGAGGAAGGCACGGCTTTAGCGGCGCGGGTATCAATCTCGACTTCCATCGACAGGCCGACGCTCAGCGGCTGCTGCAGCAGCTGTTTGGGATCGACCGAGATCCGCACCGGCAGCCGCTGCACCACCTTGATCCAGTTGCCGGTCGCGTTCTGCGCCGGAATCACGGCGAAGGCCGAGCCGCTGCCGCCGGACATGCCTTCGACCGTGCCGTGGTATTCCACCGAGCCGCCGTAGAGATCGGCCTTCATGGTGACCGGCTGGCCGATCTTGACCTGGGTCAGCTGGCCTTCCTTGAAATTGGCGTCGACATGCATCAGTTGGGTCGGCACCACCGACAGCAAGACGGTACCAGCCTGCACCCGCTGGCCGATCTGCACCTGGCGGCGCGCGATCACGCCATCCACCGGCGCCCGCAGCACGGTGCGCTCCAGGTCCAGCTTGGCCTGGTCGCGCTTGGCGCGCGCCAGCGCCACTTCCGGATTGGTGTCGACGGTGGTGTCAGCGGTCAGCACCGTACTGGCTTTTTGTGCGCCCACGGTGGCAAAACGATTGGCCTTGGCCTGCACCTCGCCGGCTTCCGCCACTTTCAAATTGGCTTGCATGGTCAGCAAGGCGCTGTGCGCATTGCTCAGTTCTTCACCCGAGACCGAACCTGATTTCGACAGTGCTTCGCGGCGATGATAGTCGAGCTCGGCACGCTGCAGGTCGGCCTGCGCCGAAATGGTCTGCGCCGCGGCCCGTTTCTGCTCCGCTTCGCGCGCCAGCACCTGCGCCGCCAGCCCGCTGTCGTTGGCAAAATATCCCTGCACCCGGCGCTGCGCCCGGCCCAGGTCGGCTTCGGCCTGCGCCAGCGCCAGCTTGGCGTCGCTGTCGTCGATCACCACCAGCACCTGGCCCTTTTTCACCGCCTGGGTATCGACTACCTTGACATCGGCGACGATGCCGTTGATGGCCGGCGTCAGCTGCGAGATTTCGACCGCGGTATAGGCGTTGTCGGTGCTGACATAGCGCGAGCCGATGAAGTGCCAGTAAGCGGCATAACCTAGGCCGGCAACCAGGATCACCCCCACCAGGGCGCCGAACAGTTTCTTGCGCTTTTGGGTGCTAGCCTTGGCCTCTGCCTTGGCAACCGCTTCTTCTGCCGCCAGGTCCTTGATGACTTGTGAATCGCTGTGTGACATGTTGCTATCCTTAGAATAAGTTTTAAGTGTTTGATCAGCGCGCAGCCAACTGGCGCTGCTGATCGTGCTGGTAGCCGCCGCCCAGCGCGCGCACCAGCGCGACATCGAGCGCGAACAGGCGTGAGCGCAGCGTCGACAGCTCGCGCTGGTTGGTCAGCAAAGTGTCCTGCGCATTGAGCACATCCAGATAGGTCGCCAGGCCGCCCTCATAGCGATTGCGGGCGATGCGGTAAGCATCGTCGGCTGCGGTGACCGCCTCTTGCGTCTTGTCGAGCCGGCCCGACAAGGCTTTTTCGCTAACCGCTACATCGGCCACGTCCTGCAAGGCTTGCGTCACAGCGCTGTCGTAGTTGGCGACCGCTTCGTCGTAACTGCCGCTGGCGGATCGGAACTGGCCGCGCAAACGGCCGCCTTCGAAAATCGGCAGCGAAATCGCCGGGCTGATGCTGCCGACGTCGGAACCGGCCTTGCTCAGCATGCCCAGGCCCAGCGCCTGCAAACCCAGGTAGGCAGTCAGGTTCACGTTTGGATAAAACTGCGCCTTGGCCACCTTGATCTGCTTGGCCGCGGCTTCCACCCGCAAGCGCGAGGCCACCACATCCGGCCGCCGGCCGAGCAGGTTGACCGGCAACTGCTGCGGCATGCCGAACGGATGCGACATGTCGATTTCAGGGCGCAGCAGGCGCAGGCCGCGATCCGGTCCGGCGCCGACCAGCGTGGCCAGCTTGTTGCGTTGCAGATTGATGGATTCGGTCACGTTCAGCAGATCGGCTTCAGCCATGGCGCGCCGCGCCAGCACCTGCTTGACGCTGCCCAGGGTTTCCAGGCCGTTGACGCGGCGCTGCTCGAACAGATCGTAGGTTTCCCGCCGCACTTGCAACGCTGCTTCGGCGGTATCGCGCTGGCTCAGCAATCTTTCGAATTCGGCGTAGGCCGCGGCAATCGAGGTCGACAAGGTGATCCGTGCCTGCGCTGCATCGGCGCGTGCGGCTTCCAGTTCGGAGGTGGCGGCGGCCAGCGCGGCGCGGTTCTTGCCCCAGAAATCGATTTCGTAGCTGAAATTGAGGGTGGCGCTGCCTTCGTTGTTGTAGCCCTGCGGCACAAACTCTGCCGGCACGCCATTGTTATAGCTCTGCTTCATATAGTTGACCGAAGCGTTGGCGCTGACCTGCGGCAGCAAAGCTGCGCCCTGCTGCTGCGCATTGCCCTCAGCTTTCAGCAGGCGCGCCTGCGCTGCCGCCAGCGAGGGTGCGCCTTGCAGGCCCTCGCCGATCAAAGTGTCGAGCTGCTTGTCGCCATAGACGACCCACCATTGATCATCCGGCCAGGCCACGGCGCTGCCGGCCAGCTGCTGCGAGGCTTGATAGGATGCGATGTCTTTCGGCTCGGCGCGGGCGCCGATGTCGGAAAATTGCGCGCAGCCGCTGAGAGCGAATGCCAGCACGCACAGGGTTGCGACTCCGCGCAAGCCAGGCACGGCATAAGGTGAAATATGTGAGGAAAAACGGGAGCCTTGCATGAGAAATTCCATTCATAACTGAACTGTACGGTACGGTACAGTATAGTATTGACTTTTGAGCGTCGTCAAGTAAAACTAGGCGCCGACAAGCCCAAAAAGCAACGCACAAAAACAGCGGTTTTGATGCTGTAAAACAGGAAAAATTGACACATGCGCAAGAAAAGCGAGGAACGACGACAGGCCATCATCGATGTCGCGGCAACGATCTTTAATGAAACAGGATTTGAACGAACATCCATGTCGGAAATATCGACGCGCCTGGGAGGATCGAAAGCGACCCTGTACAACTATTTTTCCTCCAAGGAGGAAATTTTTGTCGAAACCATGCGCCAGCAGATCGGCCAGCACTATGAAGCAGTATTCGAACAACTGGTCGAGAACGACGATCTGCGCCTGACCCTGCAGCGCTTGGGAACAAAGTACCTGCAAGTGATCCTGATGCCGGAAGTGGTGGCGGTGAAACGCCAGGTGCTGTCCCACGCCGAACGCTGGGATATCGGCAAGATGCTGTATGAACGCGGTCCGAAAGCGGGCTGGACCCGGGTCGCCGATTTCCTGAAGAAGGCCATGGACAAGCAGCAGTTGCGCAAGGCTGACGGCTGGGTGGCGGCCCTGCAATTGCGCGGGCTGGTGGAAAGCGAATGGATGGAAATGCGGATGCTGGGCGTGGTGACGGGGCGACACCGGAGCAGATCAAGGATTCTACCGAGCGCGCCATCGATGCCTTCATGCGCATTTATGCGCCTTAGGCCAGCGCCCGCGTCAATGCAAACGCGAGCGAGCATAAAAAAAGCCGATCTTTCGATCGGCCTTCTTAACTGACTATCAGCGGCGCTGGCGCCGCCAACGAGCTTCAGATTTCTTCGTACAGCGGCAGCGTCAGGAATTCGGCAAACGAAGCCGAGGTCGACATTTCTTCAAAGATCCTCGCAGCCCGGTAGTAAGTAGCGCCATCGCCGACCAGCGCCTTGACCTTGGCCAGCTCTTCCGGAATCATCGCGACCACCATCTCGGCAGTCACCTTCCTGCCGTCTTCCAGCACGCCCTTGGTCGAGCGGATCCATTGCCATACCTGGGCGCGGCTGATTTCCGCGGTGGCGGCGTCTTCCATCAGGTTGTGGATAGGCACGCAACCATTGCCGGCCAGCCAGGCGCCCAGGTAATGGATGCCGACGTTGATGTTATAGCGCAGGCCGGCTTCGGTGATCGGCGCTTCCGGCTTGAAATCGAGCAGGTCGGCGGCGCTGACGTTGACGTCTTCACGCTGCTTGCTGATCTGGTTCGGCTTGTCGCCCAGCACCTTGGTGAACTCGGTCATGGCCAGCTCGACCAGGCCTGGATGGGCAACCCAGCCGCCGTCGTAGCCGTCGGTGGCATCGCGCGCCTTGTCGGTGCGTACGCCGCCCATGGCGATCTCGTTCTTGGCCGGATCGTTCTTGATCGGGATCAGTGCGGCCATGCCGCCGATCGCCGGCGCATTGCGCTTGTGGCAGGTCTTCAGCAGCAGCAAGGCGTAGGAGCGCATGAATGGCGCGGTCATGGTGACCTTGGCGCGGTCGGCCAGGCAGAAATCCTTGTCCAGCTTGAACTTCTTGATGCAGGAAAAGATGTAATCCCAGCGGCCTGCGTTGAGGCCGGAACTGTGTTCGCGCAGCTCGTACAGGATTTCATCCATCTCGAAAGCGGCCAGGATGGTTTCGATCAGCACGGTGGCCTTGATGGTCCCTTGCGGCAGGCCGAGTTCGTTTTGCGTCATCACGAAGATGTCGTTCCACAGGCGCGCTTCCAGGTGCGACTCCATCTTCGGCAGATAGAAGTAAGGACCGGCGCCGCGCGCCAGCTGTTCCTTGGCGTTGTGGAACATGAACAGGGCGAAGTCGAAGATGCCGCCGGAGATGCGCTTGCCGTCGACCAGCACATGCTTTTCATCCAGGTGCCAGCCGCGCGGACGCACCACCAGGGTGGCGACCTTGTCGTTCAGCTTGTAGGACTTGCCGTTCTGTTCCAGCGAAATGGTTTTGCGAATCGCGTCGCGCAAGTTGATCTGGCCGGTGATCTGGTTGTCCCACACCGGCGAGTTGGAATCCTCGAAGTCGGTCATGTAGCTGTCAGCGCCGGAGTTGAAGGCGTTGATCACCATCTTGCGCTCGACCGGACCGGTAATTTCCACGCGGCGGCATTCCAGCGCGGCAGGAATCGGCGCGATCTTCCAGTCGCCGTTGCGGATATGCGCGGTTTCAGGCAGGAAGTCCGGGCGCTCGCCGGCATCCAGGCGCTTGGCGCGCTCGACGCGCACTGCCAGCAGTTCCTGACGGCGCACTTCGAACGCGCGGCTCAGCTTGGCGACCAGGGCCAGTGCATCGGGCGTCAGGATTTCCGCGTAGCCGGGTTCGATCGCGCCGTTGATTTCCATTCCTGCGGGCAGTGTCAGTTGCGTCATGCTCTACTCCTGTTTGTTCTATGAATTGGTGTCTTCTACAGCCTGCGCCAGGACCATGGTGCAGTGCTACATTCCGTTTTTTACCATGTCGGCTATGCAAAAAGCCGAATGGCATTATCTAATTTTTACGCTATATAGTATATTTAAACTAAATCATCATAGGTTGAACGAATTATCATTTGATCTATGCGTTTTAGTCACAAGTGAGCTTACCACAGCTTCCTTTCCCCAAACCCGAGACGGCAGCGCAGCGGACCAACGCAATGGATCAGTTCAAGCAGATTTCCACCTTCGTCGAAGTCGCCGCCAAAGGCAGCCTGTCGGCCGCCGCCCGCGCCGAGGGGATCGCCCCAGCCATGATAGGAAGGCGGCTGGATGCATTAGAGGAACGGCTCGGTGTCAAACTTTTGCAACGCACCACGCGCAAGATCGCGCTGACCAATGAAGGCGAAGCCTTCCTGGAAGATTGCCAGCGTATCCTGTCCGACCTGGAAAATGCTGAGTCGGCAGTCTCGGAGCGCAGCGCCCATGCCAGCGGCCACCTGCTGATTTCGGCGCCGGCCGGCTTCGGACGGCAGCACGTGGCGCCGCTGATGCCCTCTTTCCTCACCGAACACCGCGACGTCACCCTGACCCTCAACCTGAACGACCGCGTGGTCGACCTGATCGGCGAAGGCATCGACGTCGCCATCCGCATCGCTTCCTTGACGGACTCCTCGCTGATCGGCGCCAAGCTGGCCGACAACAAACGCATCGTGGTGGCCTCGCCAGCCTATATCAAACGGCACGGCAAGCCGCTCAGCGTGGACGACCTGCAGAAGCACAACTGCCTGGCGATCAGCAGCGAAGGCAGCCAGCGCGGCTGGAGCTTCCGCCAGAACGGCAAGATCGTCACGGTCAGGGTGGCCGGCAACATGGTCTGCAACGACGGCCAGGTCCTGCACGACTGGGCGCTGGCCGGCAAAGGCCTGGCCTGGCGTTCGATGTGGGAAGTCGGCAGCGAGATCGAATCCGGCAAGCTGGTGACCGTGCTGGACGAATTCGCCGCCCCCGGCAACGATATCTACGCCGTCTTCGCACAGCGGCGCCATTTGCCCCTGCGGATCCGGGTATTTGTGGATTTTTTGCGACGCGCCTACGCCCAGCCGGATTATTGGCGCCAGGGTTGACGCTAAATTCTCGCAGTTTGAAAATAGTGGTTTATAATTATCACCAGCTGCACGATTTCTTTCGTGCAACACCCTCTCAAAGGGGAGTAGCTCCTGAATATTGTACTGGCTGACGCGTTTCAATGACCTGTCGCCGCAATGTTCTGCAAGGTAGTCGTCATCACGGTACAGGCACAACGCCTGCGCCCGGTTACCTTGGCAGCAACGCTGTTGAGCAAGACCTTTGTCAGCATGGATTCCATGCAGGCATTGTGTCGCGTTTACTTCTCGTCACTCCTGCTGTTATCCATGTTTTGAGGTTATTCGTTAACCCTGTTGGAGACTTTATGGATTTTTCTGGTTTACTTTCAATGCTGGGCATGGCCGACTGGAATGCCGGCGCCTTCTTCACGGCGCTGGCGGCGATCATCGTGATCGACCTGGTGCTGGCCGGCGACAACGCCATCGTGATCGCCATGGCGGCACGCAGCCTGCCCGACCACCTGCGCCGCAAGGCCATCCTGTGGGGCACCGCCGGCGCCGTCGTGATGCGCGTGCTGATGACCATCGGCGTGGTCTGGCTGCTCAAGATACCAGGCCTGCTGCTGGTCGGCGGCGCGGCGCTGCTGTGGATCGCCTACCGCCTGCTGACGCAGTCGGATAGCGGCGAAGCGCACGGCATCAAGGCCACCACCATGGCCGCCGCATTGAAAACCATCATCATCGCCGATACCGTCATGGGCATCGACAACGTGCTGGGCGTGGCCGGTGCCGCCAAGGGCAGCATGGCGCTGGTGATCATCGGCTTGCTGATCTCGGTGCCGATCATGGTCTGGGGCTCGACCCTGGCGCTGAAACTGATCGAACGCTTCCCGCTGACGATCTTCATCGGCGCCGCGATCCTGGTCTACACCGCGATGCACATGATCGTTACCGAACCGGTACTGCGGCCGTTCTGGGACAGCTTGCCAGGTCTTAACTATGCAGCTTACGTGCTGGGCTTTGTGGTAGTGCTGGGCGGCGGCTGGCTGGTCTCGAAGCGGCGCGAAAGCGCCAAGGCCGCCGGATAAGATCGCGGAATCCGGACATGCAAGCCCCGCCTGGCCAGGCGGGGCTTTTTTCATGGTTCAGTCGTAGGGTGGGCACGCTTTTGTGCCCACGCGGATAGCGGCACGGCGTGGGCACAAAAAAATGCCCACCCTACCGGTGTTTCAAAGCGCTCGCTTCGCCGTGAGTATCCGCTGGTGAAACGCCAGATGATCCTCGATCAAGGTCGAGATGAAAAAATAGCCGTGGTCATAGTCCGCATGGCGGCGCAGCGTCAGGCGCTGCCCTGCTTGCGCACAGGCCGCTTCAAACTGCGCCGGCAGCAGCTGCTCAGCCAGAAATTTATCACCCAGGCCTTGGTCAATCAGGATCTCTTGCGGGAACGGCTGCGGCAAGCCCAGCATCAGCTGGGTCGCATCGTAGTCGCGCCAGCTGGCCCGGTCTGATCCCAGATAATTGCCGAATGCTTTTTGCCCCCACGGACACTGGCTGGGCGCCGCAATCGGCGCAAACGCCGACACCGAACGGAACACATCCGGATTACGCAATGCCAGCACCAGCGCGCCATGGCCGCCCATCGAGTGGCCAAAGATGCCGATCTTGCCGGCTTGCGCCGGAAATTCCTGGATCACGGTCTGCCGCAACTCGTGCAAGATATAGGAATACATCTTGAAATGCTGCGCCCACGGCGCTTGCGTCGCATCCAGGTAGAAGCCGGCGCCGTTGCCGAAATCCCAGCTGTCGGCGGCGCCGGCGATGCCGGTATCGCGCGGGCTGGTGTCCGGCGCCACCAGCATGATGCCGTGCTGCGCCGCATAGCGCTGCGCGCCGGCCTTGATCATGAAGGTTTCTTCGGTACAGGTCAGCCCGGCCAGGAAAAACAGCACTGGCACCGGCCCCAGTCTGGCTTGCGGCGGCTGGAATACGGAAAAGCGCATCGGCAAGCCGATTTCCTTCGAAGCATGGCGGTAGAAGCCCTGCGTGCCGCCGAAACAGGCATGCTCGCTGACGACTTCCATCAGTAGATCACCACCGAACGGATCGATTCACCGCTCTTCATCAGGTCGAAGCCTTCATTGATGCGCTCCAGCGGCAAGCGGTGTGTGATCAAGTCATCGATGTTCAGCTTGCCGTCCATGTACCAGTCGACGATTTTCGGCACATCGGTGCGGCCGCGGGCGCCGCCGAAAGCGGAGCCCTTCCAGACCCGGCCGGTGACCAGCTGGAACGGCCGGGTGCTGATTTCCTGGCCGGCGGCGGCGACGCCGATCACGATCGACTGGCCCCAGCCCTTGTGGCAGCATTCCAGCGCCTGCCGCATCGTAGTCGTGTTGCCGATGCATTCGAAGCTGTAGTCGGCGCCGCCGTCGGTCAGGCCGATGATGGCGTCCACCACGTTTTCCACTTCCTTGGCGTTGATGAAATGGGTCATGCCGAACTTGCGCGCCATCGCTTCGCGCGCCGGATTGATGTCGACGCCGATGATCTTGTCGGCGCCCACCATGCGCGCCGCCTGGATCACATTGAGGCCGATGCCGCCGAGACCGAACACCACCACATTGGCGCCCGCCTCCACCTTGGCGGTGAACAGCACCGCGCCGACGCCGGTGGTGACGCCGCAACCGATATAGCAAACCTTGTCGAACGGTGCATCTTCACGGATCTTGGCGAGGGCGATTTCCGGCACCACGATGTAGTTGGAAAAAGTCGAGGTGCCCATGTAGTGGTAGATCGGCTTGCCGTCGATCGAGAAACGGCTGGTGGCGTCGGGCATCAGGCCGCGGCCCTGGGTCGAGCGGATAGACTGGCAGAGATTGGTTTTCTGCGACAGGCAGAATTTGCACTGGCGACATTCCGGCGTGTAGAGCGGGATGACGTGATCGTTCTTTTTCAGGCTTTTGACGTCAGGGCCGACATCGACCACCACGCCGGCGCCCTCATGGCCCAGGATGGAAGGGAAGATGCCTTCCGGATCGGCGCCGGAGAGCGTGTAGTAATCGGTATGGCAGATCCCGGTGGCCTTGATCTCCACCAACACTTCGCCGGCGCGCGGGCCGCCCAGTTCGACTTCCTCGATGGTCAGTGGCTGACCGGCTTTCCATGCGATAGCTGCTTTGGTTTTCATTTGATTGACCTTTACCGGGATGTATTGGATGTATTAGATGTATTCGGGAATACAGGATTATTCATTATGAATGGCAAGCTTGCCATTTACTCGGCGTCACGTATCTTGCTCAGGGCGTCATCGATGCGTTCTACGCCGATCACTTTCAAGCCTTCGATCTCTTGTTTCGGCATGTTCGCCTTGGGAATCATGGCAATCGAAAAACCCAGCTTGGCGGCTTCGCGCAGGCGTTCCTGGCCGCGCGGCGCCGGCCGGATCTCGCCGGCCAGGCCGACTTCGCCGAACACCACCAGCCCGCGCGGCAGCGGCCGGTTACGCATGGAGGAATTGATCGCCAGCAGCACTGCCAGATCGGCGGCCGGCTCGGTGATCTTGACGCCGCCGACGGCGTTGATGAAGACGTCCTGGTCGAACGCCGCGATGCCGGCATGCCGGTGCAGCACCGCCAGCAGCATCGCCAGGCGGTTCTGTTCCAGCCCCACCGATAGCCGCCGCGCGTTCGGCACGTGCGAGGCGTCGACCAGGGCCTGGATTTCCACCAGCAAGGGCCGCGTGCCTTCCTGTGTCACCATCACGCAGGAACCCGGCACCTGGCTGTCGTGCTGCGAAAGGAACAGCGCCGACGGGTTCGACACGCCCTTCAGACCTTTTTCGGTCATGGCGAACACGCCGAGTTCGTTGACGGCGCCGAAGCGGTTCTTGAACGCCCGCACCAGGCGGAAACTGGAATGGGTGTCGCCTTCGAAGTACAGCACGGTATCGACGATATGCTCCAGCACGCGCGGCCCCGCCAGCGCACCTTCCTTGGTGACGTGGCCGACCATGATGATGGTGATGCCGGACTGCTTGGCGACCCGCGTCAGCTGCGCCGCGCATTCACGCACCTGCGCCACCGAACCGGGAGCAGAGCTGAGCGCATCCGAATAGACTGTCTGGATCGAATCGATCACCGCCACTTCCGGCTTGTGCTCCACCAGGGTGTTGAGGATTTTTTCCAGCTGGATTTCCGCCTGCAGGCGCAGGTCGCCGGCATCCACCGCCAGGCGCTTGGCGCGCAAGGCAATCTGCGCACCCGACTCTTCGCCGCTGACGTACAGCACTTTCTTGATCTTGGAAAGATTCGCCAGCGCCTGCAGCAGCAAGGTCGACTTGCCGATGCCCGGATCGCCGCCGATCAGCACCACGCCGCCAGCCACCAGGCCGCCGCCCAGCACGCGGTCGAATTCTTCGATGCCGGTGCCGAAGCGCGGCACATCGATCGCTTCGATATCGGCCAGGGTCATCACCGGCGCCGTCTGCGCCAAGCCCTGGTGCTGGTTGGAAAAACGGTTGCCGACCGCTTCCACGATGGTTTCCACCAGCGTATTCCACTGCCCGCACGAGGGACACTGGCCGGTCCATTTATTGGCGATGCCGCCGCATTCGGTACAGGTGTAATTGGTTTTAGCTTTGGCCATTCGCTTCTATCGTTTCATAACATGCATGCACAACTGATCTGCCCACTTGTTTACCTATCTGGTGGGCGCTTTTTATTGCCCTGCGCTCAAGACTCCACCACTTTAACCCGCGCTGCCAAAGCACACATCAATTCATAGCCGATGGTGCCGGCGGCGTGGGCCACTTCGTCGATCGGCAAGCCTGCGCCCCACAGGGTCACGTTGCTGCCGACCGCCGCGCCGGGCACGTTGGTCAAATCGACCGAGAACATGTCCATCGACACCCGGCCGACGGTGGCGGTGCGGACGCCATCGACCAGCACCGGCGTGCCGTTGGGGGCATGGCGCGGATAGCCGTCGGCATAGCCGCAGGCCACGGCGCCGACGATCATCGGCGCGGCGGCGACGAAACGGCTGCCGTAGCCAATCGCCTCGCCCGTACCTATGCGCTGGATGCCGATGATTTTGCTGGTCAGCGTCATCGCCGGCTTCAGGCCGAACTGTTCGGCGCTAGCGCCGCCCGGACTGGCGCCGTACAGCATGATGCCAGGCCGCACCCAGTCCGATTTCAATTCAGGATGCATGAGATCGGCAGCGGAATTGGCGATGCTGCGCTCCTCCTCGATGCCGGCCGTACCTTGCTCGAACAACTGCACCTGTTGCAGCAATGGCAAGCCCGGATTAAGCGGATCGTCGGCATTGGCGAAATGCGTCATCAGCGTGATCTTGCGGACCGCAGGAATCGCTCGCAGGCGCTGATAGGCCGCGCGGTAAGCCTCGGACTTGAAGCCCAGCCGATTCATGCCGCTGTTCATTTTTAAATGGACATCCAGCGGCCCCTTCAAGGCAGCACGCTCCAGCAGCAGGATCTGGTCCGGAGAATGGACGGCAAAGTTGAGCCCGGCCTGCGCCGCGGTGTCCAGGTCGGCGGCATCAAAAATACCCTCAAGCAACAAAATCGGCTTTTGCCAGCCCAGCTGACGCAAGCACAGCGCATTTTCGGGTTCGATCAGGGCCAGTCCGTCGGCTTCGGCGAAGCCGCGCATGGCGCGCTCCAGGCCATGGCCGTAGGCATTGGCCTTGACTACTGCCCAGATTTTCGCCAGTGGGGCGTGCGACTTGGCAATACGCAGGTTGTGATGCAGCGCAGAAATGTCTATGGAAGCAAGAAGCGGTCTGGGCATGAATGGCAGAATTGCTGAAGATTCGTAGAGCGCTCTATTTTACCGGAAGCAAGAGCAGCAAAGGATTGGCAATTTCTCAATAATTCTGCTGAACGTTTTGGCTTTTGCTGCCGTCATAAACACGGAACGGTCATATTTTCATGGTATAAAGCAGGCCGGGGACACATTGTTACATTCTGGGATGCGGATGAATCGCGGTTTTTACACCATCATGGCGGCGCAGTTTTTTTCTTCGCTGGCCGACAACGCCCTACTCATAGCGGCCATCGCCTTACTGGCGGAAATGTCCTCGCCGGACTGGATGACACCCTTACTGAAATTGTTTTTTGTCCTGTCTTACGTGCTGTTAGCCGCTTTTGTCGGCGCTTTTGCCGATTCTTTGCCAAAAGGCAAAGTCATGTTCATCACCAACATGATCAAGATCGCCGGCTGCCTGATGATGTTCGCCGATGTCCATCCATTAATTGCTTACGCGGTCGTCGGCTTCGGTGCGGCGGCATACTCGCCCGCTAAATATGGCATCCTGACCGAATTGTTGCCTGCAGAGAAACTGGTCGCCGCCAATGGCTGGATTGAAGGCTTGACCATGGCCTCCATTATCCTCGGCACGGTGCTGGGCGGCGCCCTCGTCAGTCCGCACGTAGTCTCAATATTGCTCCAATGGCACATACCTATCATCAACTGGCACCTGAACACGCCCACCCATGCGGCACTGATGGTGATCGGCACGCTGTATGTGATCGCCACCATCTTCAACCTCAAGATTCCTGACACCGGCGCCCGCTATCCGAACCAGCAGCACAGGCCGAGCAAGCTGATTGCCGACTTCGCCAACTGCTGCGCAATCTTGTGGAAAGATAAATTGGGCCAAATTTCGCTGGCCGTCACTACCCTGTTCTGGGGCGCAGGCGCCACCCTGCAATTCATTGTCTTGAAATGGGCGGAGAAATCGCTCGGCATGCCGCTCGACAAGGCTGCCATCCTGCAAGGCGTGGTGGCGTTTGGGGTAGCCATCGGCGCCGGTGCTGCGGCCCGCATGATTCCGCTGAAAAAATCGCTGACCGTGATGCCCATGGGCATCGTGATGGGCATAGTCGTCATGGCCATGACCGTGGTGCATTCGGTCTGGGTAGCGTACCCGCTGCTGATCATCATCGGCGCTCTGTCAGGCTATTTCGTGGTGCCGATGAATGCATTGCTGCAACATCGCGGCCATGTCCTGATGAGCGCCGGCCATTCGATAGCGGTACAGAACTTCAACGAGAACCTGTCGGTGCTGACCATGCTGGTGCTATACGCCCTGATGATCAAGATCGATCTGGACGTCAATATCGTCATCCTGATGTTCGGCTCGTTCGTGGCCTGCATCATGCTGCTCATCATGCGCAAGCACGCGGCCAACCAGCGTGAGCATGATTCGCTGGCCCTGATCGGCGAAGTCAAGCACTAGGACCTGCCTGTAACCCTGTCGGATTATGCCGGCGCGCCTGTCCTCAGGCGTCGCCGGGCTGCGGCCCGCGCCGCCCAGTCGTCCGGCACGACAAATCCCCTGCTCGTTTCCAATCCGCTGCCATCTTCCAGGCGTAGGGTCGCCAGCAGCAGCGGCCCGGCGTCGTTGGCAAAATGCTGCGACAGCGCCACCCTGGCGTCGATCGGAGTCAGCATATCCCCTGGCGCCACTTTGGCTGGCGCCAGCCAGCTCTGGCGAGGCAATATCCAGTACATCGCAGCAGGATCCAGCTGCAAGGCTGACAAACTGCTCCAGTAACCACGACAAGCGTTGGCGGACACCCCAAGAGCGGGTGGCAAGCTCAGCGGCTCTTCGGGATAGAACAGCCAGCCTTTCACCAAAGCCTGGGCGGCCACGATCGGCTCGCTCAGATGTGCCTGAGCCGCGGGATGCAGCGACAAAGCCAGTTGCTGGTGCAACAGCTTTTGCATTTTCGAACCCAGCGAATCCGCCATGTCGCGGCCGATAAAATCGTCCGCCTGCGGGCTGGCGCCGCTGGTTGCCAGCAGATAGAACTTGCTGGCAAACTCCCAGTGGACCAAGGCGCCATTGAGCCGCAAGAGGAAATCGAATTCGCCGACCGTATCGTTTTTGCTGGCCCGCACCTGTACGCTATGCGCTACCAGCAGCTGGCGCCGCTCGAAATAGAACGCCAGCAGCTTTTCGGCATAGAGGCCGAGGCGAGTCGAAGGCAGGCTGCCTATGTAGTCATGCAAATCCTGCAGCTTTTGCGGCTCCTGCTCCAGCGCGTTGAGCCATGGCGCCAGATCCGCGTCGACATAGGTGGCGATCCGGCCCTGCCATTGTGCTGCCAGCGGATCGAGCAGGTCGGGCGCATCCAGCAGCCAGGCCAGCGCCCGCACATGTGGATCGTGCAAATGATTCCAGCGGCGATGAAACTGTTCCTGGCAGGTCACGCCAGGCGTCACCGTCTCTAATCCTGCAGCTTCATTCCGGTATGTTGGCATAGGTGCTCATCGCCAGGCACAGATCACTCCAGACCTTGCCCTTGTCCGCCAGTTGCCGCAGCAGATAGGCCGGGTGATAGGTCACGATCAAAGGACGCTCAGCATAACGATGGACGCTGCCGCGCAGCTTGGACACCGGCGTAGAGGGATCAAGCCCCAGCAGGGACAAGGCAGCGGTCTTGCCCAAGGCCACCAGCACGGTAGGCTGGATCAGTTCGATCTGGCGCTGCAGATATGGCAGGCAGGCCGCCACCTCGTCGGCAGCAGGCGGCCGGTCGCGCCCGTTTTCATCGGTCGGACGGCATTTGACGATGTTGGCGATATAGGCGTTTTCGCCGCGCGCAAGTCCCATCGCCAGCAGGATATTGTCGAGCAGCTTGCCGGCCGGGCCGACGAACGGTTCGCCCTGGCTATCCTCGTTACGGCCCGGGCCTTCGCCGATGAACAGCCATCTGGCCTTGCTATCGCCGACGCCGAACACCGTATTCTTGCGTCCGCGGCACAGCCCGCAGGCAGTACATTCGGCAACCGCTTTCTGCAGCTGCGGCCAGTCCATCGCGGCCGGCGACTGTAGCGATGCAATAGCCCTGGCCGGCGCCGGTGGCGCAGGAATCGCGGCCTCATCTTCGGTCCAGGCCGAGGGCGCCGCATCCCGTGCCAGCGCAACAGCGGTTTCTGGTGCAGGCACTGCATAGGGCTGCAGCTCCGGATCGCTCATGGCAACAGTGGGCGCGGGCGCCGCAACCGTCATATCTACCGGCGGCGAAACATCGGCCAGCTCCGCTCCGGTTTCGGTCGAGGCAAGCACGCCCTCGCGCCGCAGCCAGATCGGCCCCAGTCCAATCTCGTCAAGGAAAACGCTGCGCCTGCTCACTTCGCTCATAGGAACAGCCTCATGACGATCGCTTCTTCGCGCTGGTTGTCGGCGGCCGGATAATAATCGCGGCGGCGGCCGATCTCGGCAAAACCGTAGCGCTGATAAATCCCGATCGCGCGCGTATTGGAAGGCCGCACTTCCAGCAGCACCGACTGCATCTGCTGTTGCTGCGCCAGGATGCATACCTTATCCAGCAGCATCTTGCCGATGCCGCGCCTGTGCATGTCGCCGTGCACGCTGATATTCAACAGATGAGCCTCGTCCAGCGCCGCCATCATGAAAAAATACCCCAGCAAGACGCCGTCGGCGTCGCGCAGCACCCAGCATTGGTAGCCGCTCTGGATCGAATCGACAAAATTGCCATGTGTCCATGGATGGGAATACACGCTCTTCTCAATCGCCACCACTTCGTCAAGGTCTTCGACACGCATCGCGGCGAAGGCCAGCGGCCGCCGCAAAGCGGGAGACTCTTGCAGGCTGGCGCTCATGGCAGCACCTTGGCCGCGCGCTCGGCGGTAGTGAGTGCGACTTTGTTACGTAAATACAAAGGCTGGGCTGCTACCGCGTTCAAGCCTTTACCTTGCGCAAAAGCGATGCTGCCCAACTCGGCAATCTGGCGCGCATTCGGCATCACCTCCGCCAAGCCCGCGGCGGCAAACGGCGCCGCGGCAAAAGCCTCGGCGTAGGCCGACAAACCGTTGCCGCAGGCTTGCAAGGCCTTTGCGCCAGCCTGCAATGGCAGCGGCAGCACGGCCGCAGGCGCCGACAAGGTCGGTTCGACCACGATTTGCCAATGGCCGTCGGCGAAACGGTATTGCGCCCAGTAGACTTCGCCCATACGCGCGTCCAGCACGGCCAACACCTCGTCGGCGCCACTTAGTGCGCGGCAAGCCTGCGCCATGGCAGCCAGGGTCACCACCGGCAGCACCGGCAAGTCGGCGCCGAAGGCCAGGCCCTGGACGATGCCGCAGGCGGTGCGCACGCCGGTGAATGACCCGGGGCCGACGCCGAAGGCCAGCGCGTCGCACTGCGCCAGGCTGATGCCGGCTTCGGCCAGCAAGCTTTGCACCATCGGCAAGATGGCGAGAGAATGGGTTTGCACACCCGCCGATTCGCGGGTAATCGCCTGGCCGTCGCGCAACAAGGCGGCGGAAGCCAGTTCAGTGGATGTTTCGATGGCAAGAATTGTTTGCATAAGCAGTATTTTACCGTGCCGCGCAGGCCTCCGAGCGGTATTCGAGCGGGATCGTCCAGATTGAGCCCCAGTCACGGTAAAATACCGGCTATGCTGATCCTGACTCTCGACCGCCACAATCACTCGCAACTTGCCGACATCCTCAGTGACGACGGCTGGGTGGTGGCTTGCCTGTGTGCCGCCTGGTGCGGCAGTTGCCGGGAGTATTTAACGAATTTCACGGCGCTGGCGCAACGCCACCCGCAGGTGCAATTTGCCTGGATCGATATCGAAGACCAGGCTGAACTGGTGGGCGACCTGGATATCGATAATTTCCCCACTTTGCTGATCCAGCGCGGCGATGTGGTCGCCTTTCTGGCCCCGGTGGAAATGGATTTGCGCCTGGCGGAGCGCATCCTGCAGTCGCAGATGAGCAAGAGCGTGGAAGAATTACGGGCTGAAGCTGAGAGCAGTGAGGAACGCCGTTTGTGGCAGCAGGAAGGCAATTTGCTGCGGCGCCTGACTAACAGCTAACTCACTCCCTAACGGGCTCTTAAGCTGTTCAGGACACCAGCCAGGGATCGCAATCCGGATGCGGAAACTGCGCCATCATGAAGTCGACAAAACTGCGCACCTTGGCCGATAGCAGCCGTCGGCTCGGATACACCAGGCGCACCGCCACCTTGTTGATCTGATGCTCGGGGAGCACCCGCACTACCCGCCCCGCCGCCATGTCGTCGCCCAACGTGTAGGAACTGCGCATGGCGATGCCCATTCCGGCCAGCAGGCAATGCCGCAGCAGTTCCGTGTTGTTCGACATGACCTTGCTGGCAATCGGGATCACCGAGGTGCCTTCAGTCGATTGGAAGGTCCAGTGGTGGCGCAAGTGTTCCAGAGAAAAATTCAGGCAGGCGTGCCGCGCCAGATCCTCCGGTGCCTGTGGCGCGCCGTGCTCGGCAATATACGCCGGCGAAGCGCAGAGCAGCACTTCGGCGATGCCGAGCTGGCGTGCCACCATGCTGACATCGAACTTCTGGTTGACCGAGAAAATCCCGACATCGAAACCTTCTTCGATCAGATCGGCAGTGCGGTCAGACAGCGTCACATCCAGCTGGACATCCGGATATTGTTTCGAATACAGCGGCAGCAGACGCGCCAGCTGGGTCTGGCCAAAACCAATCTGCGAATAGATGTGCAAGGTGCCGGCAGGTTTGGTCGAGAGCACCGAGGCGGCCGCCTCCGCCTCATCGATTTCGTCGAGAATCTGGCGCACCCGCTCCAGGTAGGCCTGGCCCGGCTCTGTCAAAGCCATGCGGCGGGTCGAGCGGTGCAACAGGCGGATCCCGAGATGGTTCTCCAGATCGGCCACCAGGCGCGTGACGACAGCATTCGACATGTCGAGCACCTGGGCGGCAGCGACAAAGCTGCCCTGCTCCACCACTTTCGCGAATACGCGCATGGATTGCAAGCGGTCCATCCAAATTATCCTTATTTCCCGTAGAAGTAGTTGAGCGCCAGCGCGCCCGCTCGCCGCTTTAGTGCAGTACCGGCTTCACTGCCGGCGCATTCCAGCCCAGCAGGTTATACGCATGATAGCGCCATACGCCGATGTACTCGCTGAGCGCCAGATCGGTTACCCAAAAATTGTAGGCCAGCGGAAACCAGTTGCCCTTGGCCGCCAGGTAATCGGCCCGCGCCGGTTTGGCGTCGACCCCGAAATGGGAAAAATACAGCAGGCTGCGGCGCATATGAATGCCCGATGTCACCAGCACCACCTGGCCCGCATAGGGTTTAAGCAAGGGCGCGCTGAACTGCGCATTTTGCCATGTATTCTTGCTGCTTGTCTCCAGCGTCAGATCGGCCTTATCCACTCCCAGCTGCTCCAGGTAGGTGGCATAGACAATCGCTTCGGCAACGCCGCGCCGCTGCGGGTCGCCGCCGCTGACGATCACTTTGCATTGCCCCGCGGTCTTTCTGCAAGCGCCGTACAAGGCTGCCGTCTTGGCCACGCGTCCGTAGGCAAATGTGCCGGTCTCGACCGTGCCGGCAACTGGTTCGGTGCCTGCGCCAAGCAGGACGATGGCATTCTGTTTAGCCCAATGCATATCCGCCACGGCGGCGCCAGCGGCATATGGCGCTTGCAAGCTGTCGAGCAAATATTTCGGCAGGATACCGACGCCGGTGGCGATAAACAACAGCAGCGCCAGCGCATACGACAGACGGCCGGCACGGCGCCAGTGAATGAGCGTGAGTATGGTGGCGGCCGCGATAAGAAGGAAGAGAATAATGAAAGTCATGTTGGCGGCATCAAGTTACATAGGAACTGCCGGATTGCAGGAGCCGTTCATTTGAACAGCAGAGCCATGAAGCTGACCACCAGCGCCAGTATGGCGATGCCAACGCCGACGCCGCACAGCAGGCTGGCGCGCGCCAGTTTGGCGTCTACTCCCTGCACCTCCCGCTCCAGCAACGGCAAGGCCGCGCTCAGTTGCTCCGCCAGCGCCTTGATGTCGCCCGCGTTCTGTAAAGACGCGCCCTGCAACTCTGCCACCTGCTGTTGCAGAATCTGGATCTGGCTCTCCTCCGTATTCCCTTTGCGACGGGTAAAAACCGGCATCGCCACCGAAATAATATCGCTGACATACGGAAGCACCGCCTTTGTTACCGAAAGCCATGCTGACATCCACCACCCTCCAATTCCCTGCCTGTTCTGTAGCGCGAATCCGGGTTGATCCGGACCTACTGAAATATCTGCTTATCCGTCGCCGCTGTATCGCCCGGCCGCAGCAAACGGCCGGCGGCAATCGTGATGGTCTGGCGGCACAACTCGGCAATCGAGGTATCGTGCGTCACCAGCACCAGGGTCGAGCCGCGCTCCTGGTTCAAATCGAACATCAACTGAATCACCGCGTCGCCGGTTGCAGCGTCAAGGCTGCCGGTAGGCTCGTCGGCGAACAGTAGTGGCGGCTCAGTCACGAAAGCGCGCGCCAATGCCACGCGTTGCTGCTCGCCACCCGACAGGTATTTGGGATAATGCTGCAAACGACTGCCCAGGCCGACCCGCTCCAGCTTGGCTTGCGCCTTTTCGCGTGCATCTTTGTCGCCCCGCAGTTCGAGCGGCAGCATGACGTTTTCCAGCGCGCTCAGATGGCTCAGCAGCTGGAAAGACTGGAACACGAAACCCAGCTTTTCCTTGCGCAGGCCGGCGCGGCCATCTTCATCCAGCGCAAAGATATCGCTGCCGTCGATGCGCACCGTGCCAGAAGATGGCGTGTCCAGGCCCGCCAGCAAGCCTAGCAAAGTCGACTTGCCGGAACCGGAGGCGCCGACAATCGCCAGCGTAGTGCCGCCCTGGACGTTAAAATTGATATCATCAAGAATCACCAGCTCGCCGCTGGCGTCGGCGACGCGCTTGGTCAAGCGCTGGACATCGATGGCCGGAGCCCTGGAATTCACCGTTGCAGGATTAACAGAAGAGGACTGAGGCATGCAGATTATCGACTCCGGGTTGAAGAATGGTTGTCAGGAACGGATTGCGCGTATGACCGGCAAGATCGCCAGCAGTTCGCGGCGGGCTGTCATTCTGCTCGGCCTGCTAGGTCTAGTATGGACGAACAATGCTTATTCTGCAGCAAAAACGATACTGGTGTTAGGCGACAGCCTTTCCGCGGAATACGGCCTGGAGCGCGGCAGCGGCTGGGTGGCGCTGTTGCAGCAGCGGCTGCAGGCTGAAAAAATTGACGCTACCATCACCAACGCCAGCATCAGCGGCGAAACCACCAGCGGCGGCAAGACGCGCCTGCCGGCCTTGCTGCAGCACAAGCCGGATATTGTCATCATCGAGCTGGGCGCCAACGATGCACTGCGCGGCCTGTCGCTGAGCGCCACCGAAAGCAACCTGCGCGCCATGATCGGCGCTGCCCAACAAGCGAAATCCAAGGTGCTGCTGGTGGGCATGCGGATACCGCCCAACTACGGCCGCGACTATACCGAAAAATTCTTTGCGCAGTATGCAACGCTGGCAAAGCAAGCCAAGGTGGCGCTAGTGCCCTTCCTGCTGGACGGCGTCGCCGACAAGCCGGACATGTTCCAGGCCGACCGCATGCACCCGCTGGCCCAGGCCCATCCGATCATACTGAATAACATCTGGCCGGGATTGAAGCCGCTGCTGGCGAAATAGTCTTTGAGCATGCGTTTCGAGCGGCGATCAATCAACGGCAACACCAGCCAGGATTACTATCTATCGCAGGGTGCCTGCGGATAGCTGCCACGCCTGGCACGCACAAGCTGCCGGCAGCTCCGAAAACCGGAAGCTTTCCAGAAAAACCCGGCTCATTCGCAAGAATATTCCTACAGATTTGGAAGATCTCTTTTCTTAGAATACGGCTTGCTGTCATCGAACCCGGTCACAGCCCTCCTCCAATTCCTAGAGAAAGCAATGAAGATACTTCTCAAATCCGCCATCGCCGCCAGCCTGCTGGCTACTGCCATGACATCGGCATTTTCAGCTGAGACCGACGTGCACTGGTCCTATCATGGCAAGGTCGATCCGACCCATTGGGCCGACGGCGTTCCAGATAATGCCGCCTGCCGTTCCGGTCACCGGCAATCGCCGATCGCCTTGTCCGAAGCCACTGCCCAGCGCGTCGCCAGCAAGGACTTTGCGATCCACTACGAAGCCGGCAGCGTCGCTCTGCTGAATAACGGCCATACCATCCAGGCCAATGTCAGCGATGCCAACGACACCGTGGTCTACAAAGGCGAATCATACAAGCTTGATCAATTCCATTTCCACACCCCCAGTGAGCACACCTTGGATGGGAAATCCTATCCGATGGAACTGCATCTGGTGAACAAGGGCAGCAACGGACAAATCACCGTGGTTGGCATCTTCATCCAGGAGGGCGCAGAAAATCCGGCGCTGGAGCCAGTCTTTGTCGATCTGCCGGCAACCCAGGCAACCGCTGGACGACAGGCGCAAGTCGATATCGCGGCCTTGTTACCGAGCGACAAAAAAGCCTTGGTCTACTCCGGCTCGCTGACTACGCCACCCTGCTCGGAATCGGTCAACTGGATCGTGCTGGAACAGCCAATCGCCATGTCGAAGCAACAGATTGCCGCATTCAAGGCGATCTTCCGCGACAACCACCGGCCACTGCAGAAATTGAATCACCGCCAAGTCAACGAGGAATAATTTTCCACACCATTTTCTCTGCCGCACAGACAGAAAAAAGCCCATGCGACTTACGTTGCATGGGCCGTTCTGATCAGGCTAGAAGCTTCCGGCTTTATTTGCTGCCGCCGTTGTCGCCATCCACCGGCGCCGCTGCGATCGGCTTGAGGATCTTGACCTTAGCTTTCTCTTTCAAGACGTCCACGTAAGCCAGCATTTCCTGTTGCGCCAAGATGCCGGTGATCTGTTCCTGTTCCGCTACGCGGCGAGCCTGGTCCTGCGCAGCCGGCTGGCCGACCTTGCCGATACGATACACGCCGTAGCCTTGCAGCGGCAGGGTAACGCCGACATAGGCCGGCAGCTTATTGACGTCAGCCTTCATTACCGCTTCAAACGCCAGCGGATTGACACCCTGGTTCTTGGTGCGCGACACGGTTTGCGCCACAGCGAAACCGCTGGCATTGTCCTGCGCCTTCAAGGCGGCCAGCTTCTCTTCACCAGCTTTTTTAGCCAGCGCCGCTTCTTCAGTGCGCGTCACCTTGTCGCGGATGATGGCTTGGACTTCTTCAAATGGCCGCTTGGTCACTGCCTTGTACTCAAGGACGTGGCCGGCGATAAAGGTGCTCGGCGCAACTTCGATGGCCTCGGTATTGTGTTTGTTCTTCAGCGCTTCGTCCGAATACAGGGCCGTCAAGAATTTCTGGTTGTTGTAAGGAGCGGTAGGCGCAGCAGCAGGATTCGGCTGGCGGCCGAGGTTCGCGGCGGTCTGGATTTGCAGGTGCAGTTTGTCTGCAACTGCCTTCAGGCTGTCCGCCTGCTCATACACGGTATTGCTGAAGGCTTCCGCCATTTCAGTGAATTTGCGTGCCGCCAGCTGCTTCTTGATCTCACCGGCGATTTCCGTCTTGACTTCATCCAGCGGCTTGACCTGGGCTGGCTTGATGCCGGTCAGTTCGATGATGTGATAGCCGAAATCGGATTGCACCAGATCGCTGATCTCGCCCTGCTTCAGCTTGTTGGCGGCATCTTCGAAAGGCTTGACCATGCTGCCGGCGCCGAAATAGCCGAGATCGCCGCCCAGTTCGCCGGAAGCGGTATCCTGCGAATTCGCCTTGGCGATTTTTGCAAAGTCGGCTGGCGTCTTGCGCACCTGGGCCAGCAGGCTTTCTGCCTTGGCCTTGGCGGCAGCTTGCTCAGCGGCCGGCGCATCTTTTTTCACGGCGATCAGGATGTGGCTGGCGCGGCGTTCTTCCGGCACCGTATAGCGGGCGACATTCTGGTCGTAAAAAGATTTGATATCGGCATCGCTGACCGTGACTTGCGCCGCAACCGCACTGCTGTCGAGCACTACGTACTCAGCTTTGATCTGCTCCGGAATCTCGAATTCCTTCGGGTTCTTGCTGTAATAGTCTTGCAGCATGGCGTCCGTGACCTTGACCTGGCCAGCAAAATCGGCAGACTTGAACAGCAACTCCTGCACATCGCGCTCTTGGTCGTTGATGTCAGACAGGCGGGTAGCAACGGTCTTCGGCGTGAATGCCGTCGATTGCACTGCGCCGTTCAGCTGCTGCATGGCCATATCCTGGCGCAAGCGAGCCGCGTAGCTGATCTGCGTCATGCCTTGCATGGCTAACAATTGATCGAAGGTTTTGCTGTCGAATTTGCCATCCGCGCCAAGCAGGTTTGGAAACTGGCTGAGGATGACCTGTTGAATGGCCGGATCAGTGACTGTCAAATGCTCGCTGGTGGCGGTTGCAGCCAGCACCCGCTGCGAAATCAGATTATCCAGCACGCCCTGCTTGGCTTCCGCCGTCTCCATCATTTTCGGATCGAAACGATCGCCAAATGCCTGGCGCATGCGTTCCATCTGCTGGCGCAAAGCGCCATCCAGCTCTTGCTGGGTGATCGGCTGGCCGGCGACTTTCGCTACCGTATTGGCGCCGTCGCCAAAGCTGCTATAGCTTTGCAGACCGACTAGAGCGAAGGAAGGGATGATCAACAGCAGCAGCAAGAACTGCATCAAACGCTGATGGGTACGGACAAATTCAAACATGGTCGGCCAATCGAGATCAAGCGGCTAATAAATAAAGCTGCAACATATAGGAATACTTCATATGAGGCAACTATATAAACCAAATGCACATAAGAAAAAAGGCGAACTCTCGTTCGCCTTTTTTGTATTTTGGCGGAGTGGACGGGACTCGAACCCGCGACCCCCGGCGTGACAGGCCGGTATTCTAACCAGCTGAACTACCACTCCTAAAACTGCTCGCAAATCTTATAAAACAAATTCGCATTTTCCTGCCTGACCACGCCGCAGAAAACACGACAGACTACTCGGCCAAACATTTTGGCGTTTGTCACCACGCCAAAGAACGCTAGTTTACAGCATCTTTCAACGCTTTGCCAGGCTTAAATTTAGGAACTTTCGCTGCCTTGATCTTAATTGCTTCTCCAGTGCGCGGATTACGGCCGGTACGGGCCGCGCGCTTGCCTACGGAAAAGGTGCCGAAACCAACCAGCGTCACGCTGCCGTTCTTCTTCAGCGTGGTTTTTACTGCCGCGATCATCGCATCCAGCGCGCGTGTCGACGCCGCCCTGGAAATGTCTGCCGACTTGGCAATATGATCGATCAATTCAGTTTTGTTCACTTGGGTCCCCTCATATGAATGGAAATTCGAGATGCGAGTTTGGCGATGCAATCAAGGTCAGCATCGCGTGCTAAAACATCGCGGGCGGAGTGCAGAAAAATTCTGCAAGCTCGTATTAAACAAGCCGCAAAGCCTTGTGTCAAGCGCCTTCCGGGCATTACGGGGTGGGTTTAACCTGATTTTACAAACTTGATAGATTCAACATCCGGCGGCTGCGCACCATAAAAAAATGGTTCTTCACGGATTCCCGGGAAAGGCGGCTTCCTTTTCAGGTTGTAGGGTGGGCACGCTTTTGTGCCCACGCTGTAACTATCCGCGTGGG
The DNA here is from genome assembly GCF_001584185.1 of Collimonas pratensis. Classification (GTDB taxonomy): domain Bacteria; phylum Pseudomonadota; class Gammaproteobacteria; order Burkholderiales; family Burkholderiaceae_D; genus Collimonas; species Collimonas pratensis. Next base: position 3,271,381 of record NZ_CP013234.1, read on the forward strand.
CACAAAAGCATGCCCACCCTACGGTAAAAAAAAAGCGCCCTCACGGACACTTTCTTCAATCACGGAAATTAAGGCCGTGAATTCAACGGCTTAAAGAATTTAGTGCTTGACCACGCTGGGGTCGCTCTTCTCGCCAGTCTTGGCAACCGTCGCCGCATCCAGCACTGCTTCCTCTTCGGTCAACGGCACCGGCTGACGTTCCAGCGCGATTTCCAGCACCTTGTCGATCCAGCGCACCGGCACGATTTCCAGCTTGTTCTTGACGTTGTCCGGAATTTCGGCCAAGTCCTTCACATTCTGCTCTGGGATCAATACCGTCTTGATGCCGCCGCGATGCGCCGCCAGCAGTTTTTCTTTCAAGCCGCCGATCGGCAAGACTTCGCCGCGCAGAGTGATTTCACCTGTCATCGCGACATCGGCGCGCACCGGAATGCCGGTAAAGATCGACACCAGCGCCGTGGTCATGCCGACGCCGGCCGAAGGACCGTCCTTCGGCGTCGCGCCTTCCGGCACGTGGATGTGGATATCGCTCTTCTCGAAAGCCTCGCCCTTGATGCCCAGCTTCGCAGCCCGGCTGCGCATCACGGTGCGCGCTGCCTCGATCGATTCCTTCATCACGTCGCCCAGCGTACCGGTACGGATGATGGCGCCCTTGCCAGGCATCTTGACCGCTTCGATGGTCAACAGCTCGCCGCCGACTTCGGTCCATGCCAGGCCGACCACCTGGCCGATCTGGTTTTCCTTCTCCGCCACGCCGTAGTCGAAGCGGCGCACACCGAGGAACTTGTCGATGTTCTTGGTAGTGACAGCGACCTTCTTCTCTTGCTTCTTCAACAGCAACAGCTTGACTACCTTACGGCAGATCTTGGAGATTTCGCGTTCCAGCGAACGCACCCCGGCTTCACGCGTGTAGTAACGGATGATGTCGCGGATCGCACCTTCGGCGACGCTGATTTCTTCTGCTTTCAAACCGTTGTTCTTGATTTGCTTAGGCAGCAAGTAGCGCAGCGCGATGTTGGTCTTTTCATCTTCGGTGTAGCCGGACAAGCGAATCACTTCCATCCGGTCCAGCAATGCCGGCGGAATGTTGAAGGAGTTCGAGGTGGCCACGAACATCACGTCCGACAAGTCGAAATCGACTTCGATGTAATGATCCGAGAAAGTATGGTTCTGCTCAGGATCCAGCACTTCCAGCAAAGCCGATGACGGATCGCCGCGGAAATCCATGCCGAGCTTGTCGATCTCGTCCAGCAGGAACAGCGGATTGCGCACCCCGACCTTGGTCAGGCTTTGCAGGATCTTGCCTGGCATCGAACCGATGTAAGTACGGCGATGGCCACGGATCTCAGCCTCGTCACGCACGCCCCCCAAAGCCATGCGCACGAACTTGCGGTTGGTGGCGCGGGCGATCGATTGCCCCAGCGAGGTTTTACCCACGCCCGGAGGACCGACGAAACACAGGATCGGCGCTTTCAGTTTGTCGACGCGTTGTTGCACGGCGAGGTATTCCAGGATGCGTTCCTTGACCTTGTCCAGGCCATAGTGATCGCCTTCCAGCACTTTTTCAGCATTGCCGAGCTCGTTGTTGACCTTGGATTTTTTCTTCCATGGCAAACCGACCAGCGTATCGATGTAGTTGCGCACCACGGTGGCTTCGGCCGACATCGGCGACATCAGCTTCAGCTTCTTCAGTTCGCTCTGGGCTTTTTCCAGCGCTTCCTTCGGCATCTTGGCAGCCAGGATCTTCTTTTCCAGCTCTTCCAGATCCGCGCCTTCTTCGCCTTCGCCCAATTCCTTCTGGATCGCCTTGACCTGCTCGTTCAGATAGTATTCGCGCTGCGATTTTTCCATCTGGCGCTTGACGCGGCCACGGATACGCTTTTCCACCTGCAGGATGTCCAGTTCGCCTTCGAGCTGGCCCAGCAGATGCTCGTAGCGTTTGGCGATGTTGAAGATCTCCAGGATCACCTGCTTTTGCTCCAGCTTCAGCGGCAAGTGGGCAGCAATGGTGTCGGCCAGACGGCCGGCGTCATCGATGCCGGACAGCGAAGTCAGGATCTCTGGCGGGATTTTCTTGTTGAGTTTGACGTACTGGTCGAACTGCTGAACGATGGCGCGGCGCATTGCCTCCACCTCAGCTTCGTCGCCCAGTTCGGATTCCAGCGGCGTCAGGTCGGCAACGAAATGCGTATCGAGTTCGCTGATGTGATGGATACGGGCGCGCTGCGCACCCTCCACCAGCACCTTGACGGTACCGTCAGGCAGTTTCAGCATTTGCAAGATGTTGGCGACGCAGCCGATTTCATAAATATCGTCCGGCGACGGCTCGTCCTTGGCGGCAGCCTTCTGGGCTGCCAGCATGATGCTCTTGCCCTGCTCCATCGCAGCTTCCAGGGCCTTGATGGATTTAGGACGACCGACGAACAATGGGATCACCATATGCGGAAATACAACCACATCCCGCAAAGGCAAGAGAGGCAACTGAGTCTGTTCAGTAAATGTAGAAGTCGTCATGGCGAGCCTTATCAAAAAAACTTACTAATGATGTTGGCACGAGTGGCCGAGAATCAAGCCCCAGTTTCAACAATAAATCACCACTTCTATGGGAGCCTTCAGGAAAGCCCCCGTTTTTGCGTGGGCCAATAAAAAAAGCCACACGCGAAGCTGACTTCGGGTGGCTTTGCGATTGAAGCCAAATCGTATATTTTGGGAAATTGTACTACTTTTGAGTGAAAAACCTGCTTAAACCCCTGCTTTTTACAAGGCTTTACAAAATTACCGGCTTTTCCTACATGGCGCCGGCCGGGCAAAATCCGCCCCAGCCAGCACCGGCAAGACCAGAGCGCTTACTTGGCGCCGGACACCTTTGGTTGTTCATGGTAAATCAACAAGGGCTTGGCGCCGCTGTTGACGGTATTTTCATCCACAACTACCTTGGCGACGTTTTGCTGACTTGGCAAATCGTACATAACGTCCAGCAATACATGCTCCAGGATCGAACGCAGGCCGCGGGCGCCGGTCTTGCGGGCCAGCGCCCGCTTGGCGATGGCTTGCAAGGCGGCCGGACGGATTTCCAGCTCGGCGCCTTCCATCTGCAGCAATTTTGAATACTGCTTGACCAGTGCGTTCTTCGGCGCGATCAGGATCTCGATCAGGGCGGCTTCGTTCAGCTCCGCCAGCGTCGCAATTACCGGCAGGCGGCCGACCAGTTCAGGGATCAGGCCGAAACGGGTCAGGTCCTCCGGCTCGGCATCCAGCAAGACTTCGCTGGAGGTGCGCTGGCTCTGGCTCTTCACATTTGCCGAAAAGCCAATGCCGCTCTTTTCCGAACGCTCGGAAATGATCTTGGTCAGGCCGTCGAAAGCGCCGCCGCAGATGAACAGGATATTGGTGGTGTCGATCTGCACGAAGTCCTGGTTCGGATGCTTGCGGCCGCCCTGCGGCGGCACCGACGCCATGGTGCCTTCGATCAGCTTCAACAGCGCCTGCTGCACGCCTTCGCCTGAAACGTCACGGGTAATCGACGGATTGTCCGATTTGCGCGAGATCTTGTCGATCTCATCGATGTACACGATGCCGCGCTGCGCTTTGTCGACTTCGTAATTGCAGTTCTGCAGCAGCTTCTGGATGATGTTCTCGACGTCTTCGCCGACATAGCCGGCTTCGGTCAAGGTGGTCGCATCGGCGATCACGAACGGCACGTTCAGCATACGCGCCAGCGTCTGCGCCAGCAAGGTCTTGCCGGAACCGGTCGGGCCTACCAGCAGGATGTTGCTCTTGGCCAGCTCGATGTCGTCTTTCTTGCCGAGATGCTTGAGGCGCTTGTAGTGGTTATATACCGCCACCGACAAGATGCGCTTGGCCGGCTCCTGGCCGATCACGTATTGATCGAGCAGCTCGCTGATTTCCTGCGGCGTCGGCAATTCCGATTTCTGGCCATCCAGCGTCTCGACGTTCGAAGCTTCATCCGTAATGATGTCATTGCAGAGATCGATACATTCATCACAGATGAATACCGATGGCCCGGCGATGAGTTTTTTCACCTCGTGCTGGCTCTTGCCGCAAAAGGAACAGTAAAGCAGTTTTTCGCCGCTGGAAGATTTTTTATCAGGCATAAAGGCAGTATTTAAGTAAAACTAAGGGAGCGCATCGATCGGGTAAAAGCGAGGACGCGGCAGGCATTGATTTTATATTACCCGCGAAATCAAAGTTCGTCACGCCTAAGGCCGTTTTTGAAAAGCAAAACGCCCGTACCTTGGGGGCCGGGCGCCGAGCATTCCTTCAATTACGCAGTAATCAAGCGCGTGTCGCCAGGACTTTATCAATCAGACCATATTCCACGGCAGCATCGGCCGACATGAAATTGTCACGATCCGTATCCTTGCTGATCTGCTCAACGCTTCTGCCGGTCTTGTCGGCCAGGATGCCGTTCAGGCGCTCGCGCAAATACAGGATTTCGCGTGCCTGGATTTCGATATCCGAAGCTTGCCCTTGGGCGCCGCCCAGAGGCTGGTGAATCATGATGCGCGAATTCGGCAACGAGAAACGCTTGCCCTTGGCGCCAGCGGCTAGCAGAAAAGCACCCATCGAAGCAGCCATGCCGGTGCACAGCGTCGATACATCCGGCTTGATGAACTGCATGGTGTCGAAAATCGCCATGCCGGCTGAAACCGAGCCGCCAGGAGAATTGATGTACAGGGAAATATCCTTGTCAGGATTTTCACTTTCCAGGAACAGCAATTGCGCCACGATCAAATTGGCGGTCTGGTCATTGACCGGACCCACCAGGAAAATCACGCGCTCGCGCAACAGGCGCGAATAAATATCGTACGACCGCTCACCGCGCCCGCTTTGCTCAATCACGATAGGCACCATGCCGAGCATGTCAGTATCCAGTGCCGAATTACGATTAAAGCCTGTCATAGTATTCCTTATGGAGAGCGCTCAAAACCTAATCAATCCACTGACCGGGGCCAGGCTACCTGCCTGACCCCGGTTATGCAGGCTGATTAAGCCTGTTGCCCGTTGTTGCTCATCAATTCATCGAATGCGACCGATTTTTCAGTCACTTTCGATTTGCCCAACACGTAGTTAACGACGTTTTCTTCCAAAACAAGGGCTTCGACCTCTGCCAGACGGCGGCGATCGCTGAAATAATACTTCAGGACTTGTTGCGGGTCTTCGTAGCTCTGAGCAAAGTCTTCGACTTGCGCCTTGACCTGCTCTGGTGTTGCCTGCAATTTGTTTTCCTTGACCACTTCGGCCAGGATCAGGCCCAGGCGGACGCGACGCTCGGCTTGGGCGGTGAACAGCTCAGGCGGGAAAGGCATGTCATTGACCTTCATGCCACGCTGTGCCATGTCCTGGCGTGTCATTTCAACCAGACGCTCAACGTCCTGGTCTACCAGCGCCTTAGGCACTTCCAGTTCGCTGACCTTGATCAGGGCATCCATCACGCTGTCTTTGTTCTTAGCCTTGACGCGGGAGCCGACTTCACGCTCCAGATTGAGCTTGATGTCAGCGCGCATCTTGGTCAGGTCGCCGTCGTCAATGCCCAGGGTCTTGGCGAATTCCGCGTCGACTTCCGGCAGATGCGCCCATTCCAGCTTCTTCAGGGTGATAGTGAATTCGGCAGTCTTGCCGGCCACATCCTTGCCATGGTAATCCGCTGGGAAAGCCAGTTCAAAAGTCTTGGCTTCGCCGACTTTCAGACCGATAGTTGCGGCTTCGAACTCAGGCAACATACGGCCTTCGCCCAGCACGTACGCGTAGTCATCAGCCTTGCCGCCCTGGAACTCAACGCCGTCGATCTTGCCGACGAAGTCGACTGTCACGCGGTCGCCGTTCTTGGCTGTCAGGTCGCTGCCGCCATCGCCGTGCGCGCCTTGCTCGCCCTTGACGTGGTAGTGCACGCGCTGCTTGCGCAGGATGTCGATGGTCTTGTCGATTTCCGCATCGCTGACTTCAGCCTTGGTGCGCTCGACTTCTACTGCAGTCAGATCGCCGATCTTGACTTCAGGGTAGATTTCAAAAGTAGCGTCGAATGCCAGCGTGCCTTCAGCAACGCCCTCGCTGTTCTTTGGCTCGATCTTCGGATAGCCGGCGACGCGCAGGTTGTTTTCGTTGGCAGCAGTGTTGAAAGCATTGCCGACCTTGTCGTTCAATACTTCGGTTTCCACCTGATAGCCGTACTGTGCGGCGACCATCTTCATCGGCACTTTACCTGGGCGGAAGCCAGGCGCTTTAGCGGTGCGAGCGCGAACCTTCAGGCGTTTCTCGACTTCGGTTTGCACTTCGCTGATGGCGATAGTGAGGGTAAGGCGGCGTTCAAGTTTATCCAGAGTTTCGACTGCAGTTGCCATGTGGATCGTCCAAAAATTAAAAATTCCGTGGTGCGACCAGAGTAATCGGCTTAAATGTTGTCATTTTCACCCCAACCCTGTCGCGCTAAAGTCCGATATTCTATACGTAAAACAGCCCGTTGCGCCAAAACGCGTCACCGTGCGCCTGCATTAACAAGCGATCCAGCAGCTATTTGGATGGCAAAAGGCTGCCAAGCCCGCTTATTTCAGCGGAATCGGGTTTCCGGCGGACACCGGCACGGCGGTCACGCTGTTTTGCGGACTGCCATCTACCAGCTTATCCGAATAGGTAAGATAAACCAGCGTATTCCGCTTCGGGTCGACCAGACGCACTATATGTAAACGTTTGAACAACACCGACATGCGTTCGGTAAACACATCTTCCTGCAAGGGCAGCTTGCCGACGAACTGGACGGCTGCCGCAACCTGGCGACAGGCAATCGACGCCTCGGCCCGGTCTTCCGCCAAGCCGACCGTCCCCTTGACGCCGCCGGTGCGGGCGCGCGAGACATAGCAGGTCACGCCCTGCACCTTGGGGTCATCGTAGGCCTCCACCACAACCCGGTCGTTACGGCCGACCCAGCGAAAGGCGGTGCTGACCTCGCCCACCTGCTCTGATGCGGCCTGCACCGGCTCTGAAACCGCAACAAATGCAAGGCAGCATGACAAGGCTAGCAAGCAACGGGATGTTGTGCGCATATTTATTCCAAGAAAGAGAAATTCGAAAAAACCGATTGCATGCGAACCGCCCGCCTTTTTTATCCTGCCCTGACATAAAAGACAGGGACGTAAAAAAACCCTCGATAGAGGGTTCTTGAATATTCAGCGAGGCGGTAATTTGAAGAATACCGCTGGTGCGACCGAGAGGACTCGAACCTCCACAAGATTGCTCTCGACAGGACCTAAACCTGTTGCGTCTACCAATTTCGCCACGGTCGCATTTGCTTGCATTTGCCTTATACCTGCTCGATAGAGCTTGGCAATATCGGGCAGCCCGCTATTCTACTGCAAGCTGCCCGATATGGCGAGGGGCAAGACACTATTCCTGGCAAAATTCCGCCCTCGCCGCCATCCCCGCGCTACTGCGGTTTCTTGACCCGGAACCAGGCCGCGTACAGTGCCGGCAAAAACAGCAAGGTCAGGCCGGTAGCGACAATCAGGCCGCCCATGATGGCCACCGCCATCGGCCCCCAGAACACCGAATGCGACAAGGGAATCATGGCCAGCACCGCCGCTGCCGCCGTCAGCATGATCGGCCGGCAACGGCGCACCGCCGATTCGACGATAGCGTTCCATGGCGCCACGCCGCTGGCGATATCGTGCTCGATCTGGTCGATCAGGATCACCGAGTTGCGGATGATCATGCCGAACAGCGCGATCACGCCAAGCTGGGCGACGAAGCCGAACGGCCGGTGCAGGATCAGCAGCGCGGCAGCGGCGCCGGCGATGCCCAGCGGCCCGGTCAGGAACACCAGCAGCGAACGCGAGAAGCTATGCAGCTGCAGCATCAGCAAAGTGAAGATGATGAAAATCACCAGCGGCACGTTGGCGGCGATCGAATCCTGCGCCTTGCCAGCATCGTGGGCGGCGCCCGCAATGTCGATCACATAGCCGGGCGGCAGCTGAGCCCGGATCTTGTCGAGCTGCGGATTGATCTGGTCGGTCACGGTCGGTCCTTGCACGCCGTCGATGACATCGGCCTGCACGGTGATCGCCCAGTTGCGCCATTCGCGCCAGACCACGCCCGGCTCCCACACCAGCTTGACCGTGGCGACTTGCGCCAGCGGCACCGACTTGCCGCTGGCGGTCGGAATATTCGCCTGGTTCAAGGCATCGATGGTGGCGCGTTCGTCCAGCGGCTGTCGCACCACGATGTCGATCAGGCGGTCGTGCTCGCGATACTGGCCGATGGTGGTGCCGGTCAGCAGGGTGTTGACGGTCTGCATCACGGTTTGCGAACCGATTCCCAGCGTGCGCAATTTATCCTGGTCCAGATCGACCCGCAGCACCTTGACCGATTCGTTCCAGTTGTCGTTCAGGCCAATGATGTTCGGATTGCCGTTCATCACGCTCTTGACCTGATCGGCAATCACCCTGACCTTGGCGGCATCGGTGCCGCTGACGCGGAACTGCACTGCATACGGCACCGGTGGTCCGCTCGGCAGCAGCTTGACCCTGCCGCGCACTTCGGGGAAGCCATGCTTGAAAGCCTCGGTGATTTTCAGGCGCAAGGCGTCGCGTGAAGCCAGGTCTTTGGTCAGCAGCACCAGCTGCGCCACATTGGTCTGCGGCAGGATCTGGTCCAGCGGCAGATAGAAGCGCGGACTGCCGCTGCCGACGTAGGTCGTCATGCTTTCCAGTTCCGGCGCATTGTGGATGTAGGCTTCGAACTTCTTGGCTTGCGCTTCGGTGGCCGCAAAAGAAGAACCTTCCGGCAGCCACAGCTCGATCATCAGTTCCGGCCGGCTGGAATCGGGGAAGAACTGTTCCTCGATGAACTTGAAGCCGAACACGCCCAGCGCAAACACCATCAGCGTCAGGGCGATGGTGGTCTTGCGCCACTCGACGCACCAGTTGACGGCGCGCCGCACGCGCGAATAGAACGGCGTGTTGAACAGTTCATGATGGCCGTCGGCGCCGGCGGCCGGCTTGACCTTCAGCAGCAGATAGCCGATATAGGGCGTGAACAGCACCGCCACCAGCCAGGAAATCAGCAGCGCCAGCGCATTCACCGAAAACATGGAGAAGGTATATTCGCCGGCCGCCGACTTCGCCAGACCGATGGGCAGGAAACCGGCGGCCGTGATCAGGGTGCCGGTCAGCATCGGCATCGCCGTCGAGGTGTAGGCAAAAGTCGCCGCCTCCAGCCGCGACAAGCCCTCCTCCATTTTGCGCACCATCATTTCGACCGCGATGATGGCGTCGTCGACCAGCAAGCCGAGGGCAATGATCAGCGCCCCCAGCGAGATCTTGTGCAAGTCGATACTGAAGATGCGCATGAACAGAAAGGTGATCGCCAGCACCAGCGGAATCGTCAGCGCCACCACCAGGCCCGGCCAGACATCGATGCGGAACGGCTTGGTATGGAAACCGAGCGAGAGGAAACTCACCGCCAGCACGATCAGCACCGCTTCCATCAAGGTCTTGAGGAATTCATCGACCGATTCGGCGACGATTTTCGGCTGGTTGGAGACCCGCTCCAGGTTGATGCCGACCGGCAGCTTGGCCTTGATTTCCGCGGTGATGCGCGCCATATCCTTGCCCAGCGCAATGATGTCGCCACCCTTCACCATCGAGACTCCGAGGCCAATCACTTCCTTGCCGTTGTAGCGCATTTTTTGCGACGGCGGATCGATGTATTCGCGCTTGATGGCGGCGAAATCGCCGAGCCGGAAGGTAGTGTTATTGGCCCGCAGCTGCAGGTTTTCCAGGTCCTTGGGCGAGGCCAGCGCGCCGCTCACGCGGATCTGCAGGTTGTCGCTGGCGGTCACCAGTATGCCATTGGCTTGCAGAGCGTTCTGCGCGCTCAGCTGGTTGACGATGTCCTGCACCGAGATGCCCAGCTGAGAAAACTTTTTCTGTGAAAATTCGATGAAGATCTTTTCATCCTGCACGCCGAACAAATCGACCTTGGCCACCGACTGCAAGGTCAGCAGCTGCTGGCGCACGAAATCGGCATAGTCCTTGACATCGGCATAATTGAAACCGTCGCCGGACACGGCAAAGATGGATCCATAGGTTTCGCCGAATTCATCGTTGAAGAATGGCCCCAGCACGCCCTGCGGCAAGGTCAGCTTGATGTCGCCGATCTTCTTGCGCACCTGGTACCAGGCATCCACGGTTTCCTTGGGCGTGGCGGATTCCTGCAAAGTCAGGATGATCAGCGTTTCGCCCGGTTTGGAATAGCTGCGGATGGTATCTATATGCGGTGTTTCCTGCAGTTTCTTTTCCAGCTTGTCGGTCACCTGGTCGGCCATCTGCAAGGCGGTGGCGCCCGGCCATTGCGCCGACACCACCATGGCGCGGAAAGTAAACGGCGGGTCTTCATCCTGCCCAAGACGGCCATAGCTCAGGATGCCGCCGATTACCAGCACCACCATCAGGTAGCGCGTCAGCGGGATGTGTTCCAGCGCCCAGCGCGACAGATTGAAACCGCTTTTTTTGCCGTCGCTCATTGGGCGGCTCCGCTCGTGGCAGCAGCGCTAGCAGCCTTGGCCGCTGGCAGGCTGGCTTCCGGCGCATCAAGGATGGTGACCTTCTGGCCCGGCTTCAATTGATTGACGCCCGCCGTGACCACCTGCTGGCCGGGCTTCAAGGCGCCGCGTATCCATACTTCATTGCCGTGCTGGCCGGTGATTTCAATCGGCACCTGGCGCACTTGACGCACATTGGCGCCCTCGACCACCCACACCACGCTATGGTCCTGCACCCGCAGCAGCGCAGTGAGCGGCACCTTGATGGCGTCGTCGCTGGTCTTGCTGATGAATGCGGCATAGGCGGTCATGCCCAGCTTGACGTTGGGGGTATGGTCGGGAATCGCAATCTTGATGGCGTAGGTGCGCGTCACCGGATCGGCAATCGGCGACACTTCGCGCACCGTGCCGCGGATCAGCTGCTTGGGATCAGCCCACAGGCGCACCTGGACATCGTCGCTGCGGCGCAGCTGATCGACCTGGTTTTCCGGCGCCCCCACCACCACTTCCTTGGCGCCCTGGCGCGCCACACTGACCACCGGCGTACCCGCCGCCACCACCTGGCCGGCTTCCGCATTGATGGCGGTGACCACGCCGTCGACGTCGGACTCCAAAGTGGCATAAGCAGTCTGATTCAACTGCCCCTTGAAAGCCGCCTCGGCCTGGTCATAGGTCGCTTGCGCCGCCTTGAAGGCGGTGTCCTTGGCGTCCAGCACCGCCTGGCTGACGAAGTTCTTGCCGCGCAGCTCCTGATAGCGTTTCAAGTCGGCCTTGGCCGTATCGCGGTTGCTGGCGGCGGAACTCACCGCCGCCACCGCTTGCGCTTGCGCCAGCTGCAAATCCTTGGGGTCCAGCCGCATCAGCACCTGGCCGCGCTTGACCACCGTGCCAACATCCACCTGGCGGGCGATGATCTTGCCCCCCACCCGGAAGCCCAGCTGCGATTCGTAGCGCGCCTGCACTGCACCGGGAAGCTCGGAGGTGACGTCGGCATTGGCCGGATTGAGCACTGTCACGCGCACCGGGCGGATATCCTCGACCTTTTCCGGCGCCTTGGAACAGGCCGCCAGCAGGGTCAATGTACAAACAAGCAATAAATTGGGAGCACGCATCAAGCCGTGGAGAGGGGCTGGGTCGCGCTCGATTGCACGCTGAATTATCTGGGTCGGCACGTTTTTTCCTTTACTATTCTGGGCTATTGCCAGTTTGCGCATTGCCATCAGGATACGTAGTGATCACGGCGGGCTGCTGCAGCTTCCATCCCGCCCTCAAAAATTACTAACTCTAAAGTCAGTAATTATAATTGCGAGCGATCAAGTTTGCCCAAGGCTTTTTTGCGTCCGCCAGCAATTGCCACAAACATGGCTTTTTAACAAATGTTTTACACAGCGGTTTTACACAGCGGTTTTACACAGCGCCCCATGTCGACCAATCATTACGAAAATTTCCCGGTAGCATCAATACTCTTGCCCGCCCGCCTGCGCCCGGCGGTCCAGGCGATCTATACCTTTGCCCGCAGCGCCGACGATATTGCCGATGAAGGCGACGCCAGTCCCGAGCAGCGCCTGCGCGAACTGAACGCCTATGAAGCGGCGCTGGACCGGATAGAACAGCAGCTGACCGCCGAAAATCCGCTATTCCAGGCCTTGCATGAGGTCATCGTGGCATACCGCCTGCCGCTGGCGCCGTTTCGCGATCTGCTGTCTGCCTTCAAGCAAGATGTGATCACCACCCGCTATAAGCAGTTTGCCGACCTGCTGGATTACTGTCGCCGCTCAGCCAACCCGGTCGGCAACCTGATGCTGCACCTGTACGGCGCCGCCAGCGAGCAAAACCTGCACGACTCCGATGCGATCTGCTCGGCGCTGCAACTGATTAATTTTTGGCAAGACGTCGCCATCGACTGGGAAAAAGCGCGCATATACCTGCCGCTAGAAGATTTGCAGCGCTTCGGCGTATCGCAGGCGCAGCTCGCCAGCGGCGACTGCGACCATGCCTGGCGCCGCCTGATGGCGTTCGAGGTGCAGCGCGCACGCGCCATGATGACTGGCGCCCAGGGTCTGGCGCTGCGGCTGCCGGGAAGGATCGGCTGGGAGCTGCGGCTGGTGGTGCAAGGCGGCTTGCGCATCCTGGAAATGCTGGAAGCGGCAGAATACGATATGTTCCGCCGCCGGCCAAAACTGAGGAAAGCCGACTGGCTGCTGCTGGCCTGGCGCGCCTTGCGCATGACATAACAAAAATCGATAAAAATCAGCAAGCAAGCAGCATTTCTTACGTATACTTCGGGCAAGTCGTTTTCAAGCTGTCCGTAGCCGCCAGCACCAAGTATTCATTAGCGCTCATTACCGTTTTTTATATCCATGTCACCAGACGATTATTGCCAGCAAAAAGCCGCCCAAAGCGGTTCCAGTTTTTACTACAGCTTCCTGTTCCTGCCGGTCGAGCGTCGCCGCGCCATTACTGCCCTGTATGCGTTTTGCCGTGAAGTGGACGACACCGTCGACGACTGCACCGATGAAAGCGTGGCGCGCAGCAAGCTGATGTGGTGGCGCAAGGAAATCGCCGCCATGCTGGCCGGTAATCCCTCGCATCCGGTGACCCAGGCGCTGCAGCCGCACCTGCTGACCTATGGACTGGAAGGCAAGCACCTGCAAGCGATCATCGACGGCATGGAAATGGATCTAAACCAGACCCGCTACCTGGATTATCCCGGCCTCAAGCAATATTGCTGGCATGTGGCGGGTGTGGTCGGCATTCTGTCGGCCAGCATCTTTGGCGTAAGCCAGCCGCAAACCCTGCAGTTTGCCGAAAAGCTCGGCCTCGCCTTCCAGCTCACCAACATCATCCGCGACGTCGGCGAAGATGGCCGCAAGGGTCGTATTTATTTACCGGTTAACGAACTGCAGCAATTCAATGTCACCGCGGCCGATATCCTCAATGCCCGCTACAGCGAGAATTTCGTCAACCTGATGCGCTTCCAGGTGGCGCGCGCACAGCAAGCTTACGATGAAGCGTTTGCCTTGCTGCCCAAGCAGGACCGGCGCGCCCAGCGCCCCGGCCTGATGATGGCGGCGATCTACCGCGCCCTGCTCGGTGAGATCGAGCGCGATGGTTTCCATGTGCTGAACCAGCGCATTTCGCTGACGCCTATTCGCAAACTGTGGCTGGCCTGGAAGACTTATGTGCGTGGCTAAGCTGATCCCGTCCGCCTTCTGTTCGATTTCCTGAAATGGCCATCGAAGCACAGCATATTGCCGTGATCGGCGCCGGCTGGGCCGGCTGCACCGCCGCCGTCGAACTGACCCTGGCCGGAAATCAGGTCACCCTGTATGAAGCCAGCCGCCAGCTGGGTGGCCGTGCGCGCCGGGTCGATATTGACGATACCGTGCTCGACAACGGCCAGCACATCCTGCTCGGCGCCTACAAGCAAAGCTTGCAGATGATGCGCAAGGTCGGCATCGCTCCGGAGCAGGCCATGCTGCGCCTGCCGCTGCAGATGAACTACCCGGCCGGCAGCGGTGGCATGACATTCAGCGCACCGCGCCTGCCTGCGCCCTTGCATCTGCTGCTGGCCCTGTGGCGCGCCACAGGGCTGCAACGCGAAGACAAGCTGGCGCTGGCGCGTTTTTCCTCGGCCGCGCGCTGGATGGACTGGCGCCTGAACGACGATTGCAGCGTCAGCACCTTGCTGGAACGCTTCGACCAGACTGATCGCCTGATCCAGCTGATGTGGCGTCCCTTGTGCATCGCCGCCCTCAACACCCGGCCCGAGCACGCTTCGGCCCAAGTCTTCCTGGCAGTGTTGCGCGACAGCCTGGGGGCACGCAGAAGCGCCTCCGACATGCTGTTGCCGCGGCGTGACCTGAGCAGCTTGTTTCCGCAACAGGCGGCGGCCTTCATCGAAGAACGCGGCGGCAGCCTGGAATCCGGCCGCAGCGTCAGGCAGCTGCGGCGCGACGGCCAGCAATGGCAGTTGCAAAGCGGCGACAGCAGCCAGAACTTCGACGCCGTGGTCGTCGCGACGCCGCCGGAGATCGCGGCGACGCTGCTGGACGGCAGTGCCGACACCGAACTGCTGGCCATCTTGCGCAGCTTTGCCTACGAGCCGATTACCACTTGCTATCTGCAATATGCGAGCAGCACACGGCTGCCGCAACCCTTTTTCGCCCTGCTCGACGATCCGGACAATACGGACGGCGGCGCGGCCTGGGGCCAGTTCGTGTTCGACCGCGGCCAACTCGATCCGGCCCAGGCCGGCTTGCTGGCCGTGGTCATCAGCGCTTCGTCCGCGGCAATCCAGGACGGCCATCAGGCACTGGGCAGCGCGCTGGCAAGCCAGCTTGCCGCCGCCTTCAAACAGCCGCAGCTGGCGCAGCCCTTGTGGACCAAGGTGATTTCAGAGAAACGCGCTACCTTCGCCTGCACCCCGGGCCTGGCGCGGCCGGCCAACGACAGCGGTCTGGAGCGGCTGATGCTGGCCGGCGACTATACCGCCAGCGACTATCCGGCGACCCTGGAATCGGCCGTGCGCAGCGGCCAGCAGGCGGCCAGGGAATTACTGCTGCAGCTGCGCTAGCGGGCTGTAACGGCCGGGCAGTTGAAAAAGCTTCATGCCAGACATCAATTGAATTGCACTTCAGCCGCATTCTTTTCATCTAATATAGCGGCACACTATAAATATTAGATTTGCGGAGAGCTCCATGCCTGTCATCACCTGCGTTGAAGATTTTCGTCTGCTGGCCAAAAAACGCGTCCCCAAAGCCTTCTACGACTATGCCGACAGCGGCTCCTACACCGAGAGCACCTATCGCGCCAACAGCAGCGACCTCGCAGCCCTGAAATTGCGCCAGCGGGTCGCCATCAATGTCGACCAGCGCTCCACCCGCAGCACCATGATCGGTGAAGAGGTGGCGATGCCGGTGGCGATTGCGCCAACCGGGCTGACCGGCATGCAGTGGGCCAACGGCGAAATGCTGGGCGCCATCGCGGCGGAGAAATTCGGCATCCCATTTACCCTGTCGACCATGAGCATCTGCTCCGTCGAAGACGTCGCCAGCGTCACCACCAAGCCGTTCTGGTTCCAGCTGTATGTGATGCGCGACCGCGGCTTCATCAAGTCGCTGATCGAACGCGCCAAGGCTGCCAAATGCTCGGCGCTGGTGCTGACGCTGGATCTGCAGATCCTCGGGCAGCGCCACAAGGACCTGAAGAACGGCATGTCGGTGCCGCCCAAGATGACCATCGCCAACCTGCTCGACCTAGCCACCAAGCCCGGCTGGGCCTTGCGCGCACTGAGCGGCCGCAAGTCCTTCGGCAACCTGGCCGGCCACGTGGCCGGCGCCGACGGCATCATGACCTTGAGCAAATGGACCGCCAGCCAATTCGATCCGAGCCTGTGCTGGGACGACATTGCCTGGATCAAGGAGCAATGGGGCGGCAAGCTGATCCTGAAAGGCATCCTCGACGTCGAAGACGCGAAGATTGCCGCCACCACCGGCGCCGACGCCATCGTCGTCAGCAATCACGGTGGCCGCCAGCTGGATGGCGCGGTGTCGTCGATTTCAGCGCTGCCGGCGATTGTCGATGCGGTCGGCGACCAGATCGAAGTCTGGTTCGACGGCGGCATCCGCAGCGGCCAGGATGTCTTGAAAGCGGTGGCGCTGGGGGCCAAGGGCACCATGATCGGCCGCGCTTTCCTCTACAGCCTGGGCGCTATGGGCGAAGCGGGCGTGACCCGCATGCTGCAGATCCTGCAACAGGAACTGGATGTCAGCATGGCGCTGACCGGCAGCAAGGACATCAAGGATGTCGGACCGCAGATCCTGAGCTGACGCTAAGAACCTGTAAGCGACCTCGTTACCGTGAAAACCCGTTGCAGTGAACACGTACCTACCCACTCGCTTAAAAGCAAGTGTAGTGAATGGTGCCAGGCCCGCCCCCTCGTTGTGGCGACTAAACTATGTGCTGGCGGCCAGTTCCACCCGGCGCGCCCGCAACTGCTGCCGCACTAACATCCGGGCATCAACCACGCCCAGCGCTGTGTGCTCGGGCGCGACGGCGTGGTGGGATGCAGGTACATGCCTCGTTGGCTGTCATGGAGCAACGGGCCGAGCCCCTCAATTTTCTGACCATTAAAATTGAGTTCAGTCGTGTCTTGCAGGCACAGTGCCACCAGCTCCTTTTGCATGCGCAGCTGCCTCTGCCGCCAGTGCGACGCCATGTCGTTCCACCAATCGACCGAATCATTACCCAGGAAACGATACGTTGCGATGGTCTCATCCCAACCGTCGACAACAGTAAACGCGAAAAATCGAAAGTTTATAAGGGCCGTTGTGCAAATTAGCCAATTAGTTCGATTTCAAGCATGGCGAGGGGATTTGTGCAAGGGCATGATAACTAAGCAGGTCTTCGCAATTACTGCATCTTTGCTATCCATTTCAAACAGTCATTCATCCAATGTATATTGCTTGCAGGATTAATTAACCCAAATCCATGACCACCATTTTTATACAAATACAATTGCGAAGGAATTTTTTTGCGTTGCAACATTTCATAATAAACAATGCTGTTCTCTACCTTTACAGTATCATCATCCTTAGCATGTACCAGATAGGTTGGCGGAGTATTCGCTGTTACATACAATTCATTTGAAAAATAATCTTTTTGATCTTGGGTTGGATTATTGCTCAGCAAATTTTGGCGAGTATTTAAACTGACTAAATTATCTTGGAAACTAATAACAGGATATACCAACACCATAAAATCAGGGCGCAAATTGATATGCTGAGGATTTTCAATTGTATTTATATCGTAATGCGATGCTGCAGTAGCTACTAAATGCCCTCCTGCCGAAAAACCCATGGTTCCAATCTGATCTGGATTGATATTCCAGCGATACGCATTTTGCCGCACATATAATATTGCTTGTTGCAAATCCTGCAATGGAGTTATTTCTTTATGAGTCATCACATTATCGCTAGGTAGGCGAAATTTCAACGCAAAAGCGGTTATACCTGCTTCGCTTAGTTCTTTTGCTACAGCCAACCCTTCATGCGAAAAGGCGCTTACTCCGTATCCACCACCCGGGCATACAATAACAGCCTTGCCTGAAGCAATATTTTTAGCTGGAAAAATGGCAATACTACCAACAGTTATATTATTTATTACTAGTACATCATTTGCCCACGGAGCTTTTTCTTCTCGTTCTGTGGCAAGTAATCCAGGTATTAGGTTGTAATTTGGCTTTACTTGCAAGAGTATTACTTCATTTTCCTGTTTTTTCATAATATTTAGATTTTAAATTTACCTTGTGAGAGATTTACACAGAACCAGAGCGATTTTTAATTCTTGATCGCTATAGTTAATCCATCATCTGTTGGCAAGATGACACTGGTAAAGCGAGCGGAATCGCTAATTTGCTTGTTAAATTCTCTCATGGCACCGACTATTTTTTCTTTATCCCCATTTATAGCAGGATCGTAAACCTGTCCAAAAAGAAAAGTATTGTCGGCAATAATTAATCCATTTTTCCGGAGCAATCGGGATGCTTGCTCAAGGTAGTAAGGATATGCCGATTTATTTGCATCTATAAAGATAGCATCGAAACTTGAGTCAAAATTTTGTAAAATTTCTTTAGCATCTCCTTTGAGGAGATTAATTTTTTTACCTTCTGTTATGCTGTCAAAATTCTGTTTAGCTATTAAATAGTGTTCCTCAGATTTTTCTATACACACTAATTTTCCATCATCAGGTAAAGCACGTGCTATCCATGTGGCTGAATAACCGCCCAATGTTCCGATTTCCAGAACAGTTTTGGCATTAATCATTTTCAACAAAACATGAATAATTTTTCCCTCCATTGGAGCAATCTGTATAAATTGAGATTGCTCATTGACAGAAATTCTAATTGTATGCAATGTGTCATCTTCTCGTGCATATAAAGATTCCACATAAGATTCACCTGCAGTTTGGATTTTTCTAGACAAGACAGCCTCTTTTAAATAATAAAGTTTTCGGAGGCACTCAGTTAGCTTGGTGAAAACGCCGACGATAATCTGTGAGGGATAACGCCGAGTCTTTTGATGAACGTGCGAAATTGCGCTCGGACCGCCGAAGCCGCATCAATTCGCGACCCTTTTCAGGGGATTGGTAGTATCTTCCGGCATACGCCGGGCGACCTCGATTCCTACAGACTCTACCTAATTGGCAAGCGTTGCCTGAATTTCTTGCTTTCGCATATTTACCATTAAGCAACCATTCTTTTGCAAAGATAAGTGCGTCGGAGCAGACTGAACCGAGTCAGCTGACAATGACCCACTCAGGCCGTGCAAAAAACACTGCCGGATTTCATTATAAAAGAATGTCTTTTAACCGAAATAATATCAATGATTCATTTTCGGCCAATAATGCAACTATATAAGCCACCCCTGTAAAACACATCGTGCATTAAGCTACGAAGCGCAGCGTGGCATGTACCTGATACCACCTATGCGGTTACGCACAGGCGCGAGATGCTGGAGGGGGAAGGGGGCGGCGCGCATGATGCGCACCTGATGCGGCTGGGCCGAGCCTGCCCCAGCCTGGACGCCGATTTGCTCTTCGATCCGGACGAAATTCAAGCTACCTACCTGTTGCGAGACAAAGTACCGCCGGCCAAGCCAAGGCTCGACGAAGAGATGAGTTAGAGCTTGCCGGCTTTCTGCAGGCGTTGCGCCAAGCCGTCGGCGATGTCGTTGTGATCGAATTTCTTAGCCAGGTCGATCGCATTCATGCCGACATCGTTTTTCAGGGTAACGTCGGCGCCGCTGTCGAGCAGCAGTTTGACCGTCAGGATCTTGCCGGCGCGTGCCGCCATCATGATCGGTGTCGTATTGTTGGGCGAACCGGCGTCGATATACGCGGAGGCGTCCAGCAGCATCTGCACGATCTCATCGTTACCGATCGCCGCCGCGTAATGCAGCGCCGTCCAGCCGGTGTTGTTCGGCTCGGCTTCCTTCTCCAGCAAGGCCTTCACCATCGGCACGTCGCCCTTATAGGAGGCGATCATCAGCGCGGTATCGCCGTTGCGGGCGCGGATGTTGAGGTCGACACCCTTTGCATTCAATAAAACATTGAAGACCTTCTTCGATTCCTCGCGCACAGCCACCATCAAGCCGGTTTCGCCGCGCTCTTTTTGTATCAGATTGGGACTGACGCCGGCCGCCAGCAGCGCCTTCATGCTGCGCTCGTCATCCATCTTGGCGGCCTTGAAAAAATCGTCGCTGTTGTTAGCCCAGGCGGCCGACGGCAGCCATGCCAGCGCCGCCAGCAGCAACAGCAGAGCGGAAAAACCAGAACGGCTGCGCGTGTGCAATTTAAACATGAGCCTGATCCTTTGCCAGTTTGAACAAATTGAAAAAATTATCCGTGGTCCGCTGCGCCACTTCGGCCGCCGTCACCCCCTTCAGGTTGGCCAGGAATTCGCCGACATGCATGACCCAGCCAGGCTCGTTCATCTTGCCGCGATGCGGCACCGGCGCCAGGTAGGGCGAATCGGTTTCGATCAGGGTACTGCTCAGGGGCACGGCCAGCGCCACCGCCTGCAGCTCCTTGGCGCTCTTGAAGGTGACGATGCCGGAAAAGGAAATATAGAAACCCATGGCGATCGCCGCTTCGGCCACCGCCAGCGATTCGGTAAAGCAATGCATGACGCCGCCGGCACCGCCGGCATTGGTGCCCGCGCCCTCTTCCTGCATGATGCGGATGGTGTCTTCCGAGGCGGCACGGGTATGGATGATCAGCGGTTTGCCGGTCGCGCGGGAAGCGCGGATATGGCGGCGGAAGCGCTCGCGCTGCCATTCCAGGTCGCCCTGCAAGCGGTAATAGTCGAGGCCGGTTTCGCCGATGGCGATGATCTTCGGATGGTCAGACAGGCGGATCAAGTCGTCGACGCTGGGTTCCGGCGTATCTTCATAGTCGGGGTGGACACCGACCGAGGCAAAGATGTGCGGATAGGTCTCGGCCAGCGCCAGCACCTGCGGGAAATCCGGCAGATCGACCGATACGCACAGCGCGTGGGTCACCTGGTTTTGCGCCATCTTGGCGAGGATTTCCGGCATCCTGGCGGACAGCTCCGGAAAATTGATATGGCAGTGGGAATCGATATACATAGACAGGATTATATCGCTTGCGGACAAGCCTCGGCGGCATGCATGTAGGGTCGGCACGTTTTTGTGCCCACGCGCTAACGGACCAAAGCGTGCATCCCGCGTGGGCACGGGTGCCCACCCTACATTTATTCAGCCAGGCCCAAAGCCTGCTTCTGCAACTGGATCAGCTCGCCGATGCCGCCTTGCGCCAGGTCCAGCAGGCTGTTCAGGGTCGGACGGTCGAAAGCCACGCCTTCCGCCGTGCCTTGCACTTCGATGAAATGGCCGGTATCGGTCATCACCACGTTCATGTCGGTATCGCAGCCCGAATCTTCGACATAGTCCAGGTCCAGCACTGGCGTGCCTTGATAGACACCGACCGAAATCGCGGCGACAAAGTGCTTGAGCGGGATCGCGGCAATCGCCTTGCTTTCCAGCAGCTGCGTGAAAGCATCGTAGGCGGCGACCATGGCGCCGGTGATGGCCGCAGTGCGGGTGCCGCCATCGGCCTGGATCACGTCGCAGTCCAGGTGCAGGGTGCGTTCGCCGAAAGCCTGCAGGTCGAAAGCGGCACGCAAGGAACGCCCGATCAGACGCTGGATTTCCTGGGTGCGGCCGGATTGCTTGCCGCGCGCCGCTTCGCGGTCCATGCGGGTATTGGTGGAGCGTGGCAGCATGCCGTATTCCGCGGTCAGCCAGCCCTGTCCTTTGCCCTTCAGGAAGCCGGGAACCTTCTCTTCCAGGCTGGCGGTGCAGATCACTTTGGTGTCGCCGAACTCGACCAGCGCCGAACCTTCGGCGTGCTTGGTGTAGTTGCGGGTCAGGCGCACGGTGCGCAAGGCATCGGCGGCACGGCCGCTAGGACGGGTAATAGTAGGCATGTTCAACTCATTTCTTAAAATTCAAACGTTTCGTAGGGTGGGCACCCGTGCCCACGCGTGACCGCGATAACCGGAGTACACACCTGGGTGGCACCGGCGCGGCATGTACATGGCGTGACTTCACGCGTGTGCACAAAGGCGTGCCCACCCTACCCAATATCCGGCCATGGTATTAGATATTTTTCTCAATAGCGCCGCGGATCTCCGCAATCGCCTGTTCAATGTCGGCATCGCTGAAGCCATCCGGCGCATCCACCGCGCCCAGCCGCGGCGCCTGGATGGTGGTGGTCAGGCTGCCGATCGGCAGCGTGTGCGTGACGATAGAGCTGGAAGGATCGTCAATATTCGGATCGCTGCCCCAGGCCATTGCCAAAGCGGTAATATTATCGCTGGTTTTGCCGGCAATCCCTAGCGCATTGTTCACCAGCTCCGGCACCGCACGGACGATGGTGCTGGTTTGCAGGCGCTGCGCCAGCAGGTGGTCCGGCAGCATCGACCACAAGCCGTCCGAGCACAGCAGCATGACGTCGCCGGCCTGCAGGCTGACGCGGCGCGACAGTTCGACGATCGGCATGTTGGTGGCGCCGAGGCAGTTGAACAGCTTGTTGCGGTCAGGGTGGGTGGCGCGCTCCGAAGGATCGGCCTTGCCCTGGGCGATCAGGCTTTCGATGCGCGAGTGGTCGCGCGTGCGCGCCAGGATCTGGCCATTGCGCATCCAATACAGGCGCGAATCGCCGCAATGCGCCCAGAACGCGCTGTTGTGCTGGATCAGGCAGGCCACCACCGTGGTGCGTGGCGTTTCCGGCAGCTTGTGCACTTCGCGGTAGCGATGGATTTCCATGTGCGCGGCATAGAAACTGTCTTCCAGGAAGCGCTCCGGCTTCTTGATATACGGCTGGGCATTCTTCTGGAACAGCGAACCGATGGTTTGCATCGCGATGTTGGCGGCGATCTCGCCGTGCAGGTGGCCGCCCATGCCGTCGGTCAGCAATAGCAGCAAAGCGTCACGCGTGAAGCTATACCCCATCCGGTCCTGATTGACCTTGCGGCCACCGATATGGCTCTCTTGATAAACAGAAAATCGCATGACTTCTCTATATGGTGTTCTTACTAAGAATAAGGCTAAAACACGGCCGGCGCGGACGCGATGCGCCCAGCCAGCAGGTTACTGGGTGTTTTCCTGGATGGTGGTGTCCGGATTGCTCTCGGCCTTGCGGCGGAACTGGATATGCGTGAAAAAGACATTGCGGATCTTGCGCGTCACCATGTCGCGCACGCTCACTTCTTCTTCCTGCACCGGTTCCATCAATGCCCGCTGCACCGCAAACACGCTTTGCGGCCGCTGCAGCGGATCGATCATCAGGCACCAGCGCACCACCTGGATCAGTTCCGGCGAATACAGGCCTTCCAGCTTGCGGAAATGGCCTTCCATCTTGTCATTGACCTTGCGCTGGTCGACCGGCTGCGGCGGCGCGCCGACCATGCAGGCAAAAATGGAAGCGCCGATACTGTAGATATCGGTCCACGGCCCAAGGTTGCCATTACGCTCATACAATTCAGCCGGAGCAAACCCGGGCGTATACATTGGGTACAGCTTGGGCGAATCGGAACGCAAAGTCTGGCGGGCGGCGCCGAAGTCCAGCAGGATCGGCGTGCCGTCGGCGCGCAGGTAGATGTTGGCCGGCTTCAGGTCCAGGTGCAGCAGCTTGTGCGTATGTACTTCGCGCAAGCCGTTCATCACGTGGCGGAACATCTTGCGGATGAATTTTTCCGACACCAGCGGCTTCTCGCCCTTGTCGCGGCGGCGCAGGATATGTTCCTGCAGCGAGCGGCCGGACTCATAGGCCATCACCATATACACGGTTTCATTGGCGCGGAAGAAATTGATCACGCTCACCACGTTCGGATGTGCGATGCGCGCCAGCGCGCGCCCTTCCTCGAAAAAGCATTTCAAGCCGATCCTGAAGGTCGGCAGGTTTTCCGGCGAAATCGCCGGCGCGAGTTCCCCCCATTGGCGTAACGCCAATGAACTCGGCAGATATTCTTTGATGGCGACTGCGTTGCCATCCTCATCGTATGCCAGATAGACAATACTGAACCCGCCAGAAGCAATCTTCTTTACAATGCGGTATCCAGCAATTTTTAGCCCGTCAGGCAATGGAGCATTGTTTTGTGCGGCCATGCGATCCTACCCTAGTAAATGGTGTAAGGATTGTCTTGATAAATCGCTGATTTGTAAAGAAAAACCCTTGCAAACCAGAAACAAAGGACAGCATTTTGACTATCTGTAGCATGACAGGTTACGCCGTCGCCAATCGCGAGACGGCAGCAGGCACGATTACCATCGAGATCAAGAGCGTCAATTCGCGTTTTCTCGACCTGCAATTCCGCATCAACGACGATTTGCGCTCGCTCGAACCGGCGCTGCGCGAGGCCATTATCGGCCGCGTTGCCCGCGGCAAGGTCGAGTGCCGGCTGAGTTTCGGCCGTAAAGCCGCATCGGGCGCGTCGCAAGCCTTGAACACTGAACTGCTGGCTTCCCTGGCCGACCTGCAAAGCGCGGTACGCCAGCAATTCATCGAAGCCGCGCCGCTCACGGTCAATGAGCTGCTGCGCTGGCCCGGCGTGATCGAAGAAGCGGTGATCAGCCAGGATACGCTGCAAGCTGACGTCCAGGCTACCATGAGCGCCACCCTGGAAGCGTTTGTCGAATCGCGCGCACGTGAAGGCGCGGCCCTGCAAGCCACGCTGATCACCCGTATCGACGCCATGGACGCCATCGTGCAGCGGATTACGCCGCTGGTGCCGCAGGTGGTGGCGCAATTCCAGCAAAAAGCCACGGAGCGGATGCAGGAAGCGCTCGGCTTGGCGCAGCAGGATGCCGGCAACAACGGCCTGTCACGCGAAGAAGCCCTGGACCGGATCCGCCAGGAAGTCACGTTGTACGGCATCCGCATCGATATCGCTGAAGAGCTGTCGCGCCTCGCCGCCCACCTCAATGAAACCCGCCACATCCTGAAAAAAGGCGGCCAAGTCGGCAAGCGCCTGGATTTCATGATGCAAGAACTCAATCGCGAAGCGAATACGGTGGGCTCAAAAGCGGCGATCAAGGAATTGGCTGACGCTTCCATGGAGTTGAAGCTGCTGATCGACCAGATGCGCGAACAGGTGCAAAACCTGGAATAAAGCAGTCCCACTTTCCACTTCCCGCCTTACCGCTGCAGAAACAGGGTTTCTGCAGCCTTCCACCCCTCCCGGAAAAAGCAGCCACCATTCTCAGCTTAATCCTACAGGCAAAGTTAATTGTCAATATTGCAATATCAAATGCCCTTGCGTAGCATCGGTGGCTCAAACTCATGATAAATACATAATTCCGCCGCGGCGCTTGCAACAGCCAGGGTGGGGGGAGCCAGCATTGAATATCCTTGCCTTAGTGCGCCATCTGGCGCCACTGACAGCCGCCGCAACGATCTGCGCCCATGCGGCGAATACCGACGTAGCCAAGCCAGCCGCCCACCCTGGTCCATTCAGCAGAAGCGAAGAACACGGCGAACATGGCATCATCGACGGCGACGCTATCGACCAGGGCCATGCCGCAGCGGCGCAGCCTGCAGCCAGTTCGCAACAGGCCGACAGCAAGGGCCTGATCGCCGACAGCCATCTCAACTGGCTGCTGCGCAGTTACACCGATCACCTGGAAACCCAGGGCGCCAGCACCCGCGACGCCTCGGTGCTGGGCAGCCAGCTCAACTTTGAATCCGGCTTTACTACTGGCGCCATCGGCCTCGGTGCGGATGCCGGCCTGTTCAGCGCATTGAAGCTGAATGGCGGCAACGGCGCCGGCAACATGGTGCACGTGGATCCTGCCGGTGGTGGCAGCAATCAGCAGGCATGGACCTACTTCGGGCTGTACGACCTGAAGACCCGGGTCTCGAACACGATAGTGAAATATGGCGCGCAAATCGTCCATAACCCTTTCCTGGAACCGCATGACAACCGCGCCCTGCCGCCAACCTTCCTCGGCACCTCCCTGATCAGCACTGAAATTGCCGGCCTCAGCCTGGCTGCCGGCAGCTTTACCAGGAGCCAGCCGCGCGGACAAACCCGTTTGCAGCCCTTGCGCACGGCCTATGGCGGCATCCAGCTGGATCGTTTCAGCTATCTCGGCGGCGACTATGCCTACAGCCCGGACACCAAGGTCTCGCTGTACGCCAGCCGCGCCGAAAACGTCTGGGACCAGTACTACTCCGCCCTCTCGCACAGCATCGGCGACGCCAATACACTGTGCTGGACCGGCCAGCTGAATTACTATGCCACGCGCAACCAGGGCAGCAGCCGGCAAGGAAGCATCAACACCAATGCCTACAGCGTGGCCCTGAGCGCCCAGCACAAGGCGCATACGGTGCTGCTGGCGTATCAGAAAATCCAAGGCAAGCAGTTCTTCGATTATGTCGGCGAAGGCGCCGGCGATTTTCTCAGCAATTCGATGAACGTCGATTACAACGCTCCCGGCGAACAATCGCTGCAGCTGCGGCACACGGTAGATCTGGGCAGCTACGGCGTGCCCGGTTTGAAAATCATGACCTGGGGTGTGCAGGGCTGGGGCGCAGATGCCTCGGCCAGCGCGGCCGCCAACGCCGATCCGGCCAGCAGCTTGTATGGCTTGTACTGGAAGAACGGCGCGCCGGTGCACGGCAAGCATTGGGAGATCGGCATGATCCCGACCTATGTGGTACAAACCGGCAAGCTGAAAGGCAGCAGCGTTAACCTGACCTTGATGCATCATCGGGCCAACGCGCAATACTCGGACGCCGGCAATACCATCTACCGGCTGGTCCTGAACATGCCCATGAATATTTTTTAAGCGCCGGATAAAAATGCGGACACAAAAAAACCGCGGCAGAGTACAGACTGCCGCGGCTTTTTTTCAACCGTATTGCCTGGACCGGTGATCCTGGGCGAACGGCTTATTTTTCGACGATGAAATTCTTCAGTTCCTTGGTGCGCTGTTCGGTGTGGGCGCGCATGCAGCCCAGGAATTCGATATCACGAATAGTGCCGCTCTCATTATAGGTATACACGGCATCGCAATCCTTCTTGCGGAAACCGACCCAGGCGCGCTGCGCTTCAATCAGCTTCTTCTTGACTTCGCCGTAGCGCACGCCATCCTGGTCCGGCTTGGTGATCTGCTTGACCAGTTGCTGATAGGTCTCGTTCAGGACTTTCTCATCTTTGTCGAAAGCAGTCTTGGCGCAGGTATTCATTTCGATCGTATTGCTCTGCGACAGACATGGATCAACCTGAGCAAACGCTGCAGCAGGCACTACCAGGCACAGGGCCATCAGCAACTTACGCATACACTCTCCTTGGAAAAGCTTCGCCATCGGCCAGCCTGGCCGGCAGGCGAAGCGGTACTTCGATCAACCCAGTTCTTCCAGCCGAATCTTGGTGACGCTGCCGACCACGGTGCTCAGCGCCTCGATCTTGACGATCGCCGCTTCCACATTCTTTTCCTGGGTCTGGTGCGTCAGCATGATGATATCAGTACGGGTCTCGTCTGCGGCTGGCTCTTTTTGCAGCATGGCGTCGATCGAAATAGAAGAGTCGGCCAGGATCCGCGTGACGTCGGCCAGCACGCCCGGCTGGTCGGCGACGTGCATGCGCAGATAGTAGCTGGTGGTGATTTCCGCCATCGGCAGGATCGGCGTGTCGGCCATGGCGTTCGGCTGGAACGCCAGGTGCGGCACACGGTGCTCTGGATCGGCGGTGGCCAGGCGCGTAATGTCGACCAGGTCGGCGATCACGGCCGAAGCTGTCGGCTCGGCGCCGGCGCCCTTGCCGTAGTACAGCGTGTCGCCGACGGCGTCGCCGCGCACCAGCACTGCATTCATGGCGCCTTCGACATTGGCGATCAGGCGCTTGCTCGGAATCAGGGTCGGATGCACGCGCAGCTCGATACCGCCTGGCGTGCGCTTGGTGATGCCGAGCAGCTTGATGCGGTAGCCCAGCTGTTCGGCGTAGCGGATGTCGGTAGCCTGCAGTTTGGTGATGCCTTCCACATGCGCCTTGTTGAACTGCACCGGGATGCCGAATGCAATCGAGGCCATGATGGTCAGCTTGTGGGCGGCATCGACGCCTTCGATATCGAAGGTCGGGTCAGCTTCAGCATAGCCCAGGCGTTGTGCTTCTTTCAGCACGACGTCGAAGTCGAGACCCTTGTCGCGCATCTCGGACAGGATGAAATTGGTGGTGCCGTTGATGATGCCGGCGATCCACTGGATGCTGTTGGCGGTCAGGCCCTCGCGCAGCGCCTTGATGATCGGGATGCCGCCGGCCACCGCCGCTTCAAACGCGACGATCACGCGCTTCTCTTGCGCCGCCTTGAAAATCTCGTTGCCATGGGTGGCGATCAGCGCCTTGTTGGCGGTCACCACATGCTTGCCGTTAGCAATCGCCTGCAATACCAGATCCTTGGCGATGCCGTAGCCGCCGATCAGTTCGATGACGATATCGATGTCGGGATTATTGACCACCAGCTTGGCGTCATTGACCACGGTGACTTCGCCGTTGGTCAACAGTTTGGCGCGCTCGGTATCGAGATCGGCCACCATGGTAATCTCGATAGCTCTCCCTGCGCGCGCTGCAATCTCTTGCTGATTGCGCTTCAATACGTTGAACGTGCCGGAACCGACCGTACCTATGCCAAGCAAACCTACCTTGATGGATTTCATGATCTCTGCTGTCTGTGAAAAAATCTGCTGATACCGGAGCGGCAACCGTGCCCGCCCGGCGTGTTAAAAAACCTTATTTCAAGCCTTGCCGTTGCGCCGGCGATAGCCTTCCAGGAAACTCGCGATGCGGCCCATCGAATCGGCCAGGTCATCAGTGTTCGGCAAGAACACTACGCGAAAATGATCCGGCGTCGGGCAGTTGAAACCGGTGCCCTGCACGATCAGTACGCGCTGTTCCGCCAGCAATTCGTAGGCGAAGTCCTGGTCGTCGGCGATCGGATACATCTTCGGATCGAGGCGCGGGAACATGTACAGCGCAGCTTTTGGCTTGACGCAGGTGACGCCCGGAATATCGGTCAGCAACTGATACGCCAGATCGCGCTGGCGCGTCAGGCGGCCATGCGGCCCGACCAGATCGTTGATGCTTTGATAGCCGCCCAGCGCGGTCTGGATCGCGTACTGCCCCGGCGCGTTGGCGCACAGGCGCATCGAGGCCAGCATGTTCAGGCCTTCAATATAACCCTTGGCATGCTTTTTCTCGCCCGACACCACCATCCAGCCGGCGCGGTAGCCGCAGGAACGATAGTTTTTCGACAAGCCGTTGAAAGTGATGAACAGCACGTCGTCCGCCAGCGCAGCCAGCGAGGTATGGGTTTCACCATCGTACAAGACCTTGTCGTAGATCTCATCGGCGAAAATGATCAGCTGGTGCTGGCGCGCCAGGTCGACGATCTGCTGCAGCAGTTCCACCGGATAGAGGGCGCCGGTTGGATTGTTCGGGTTGATGACGACGATCGCCCGCGTGTTGCTGTTGATCTTCTTCTTGATGTCTTCGATATCCGGAAACCAGCCGGCCTGCTCGTCGCACACGTAGTGGCGCGGCGTGCCGCCCGACAGGCTGACGGCGGCGGTCCAGAGCGGATAGTCGGGCGCCGGCACCAGCACCTCGTCGCCAGTGTTGAGCAGCGCGTTCATGCTCATCACGATCAATTCGGAAGCGCCGTTGCCCAGGTAGATGTCGTCGATGGTGACGCCCTGGATCTGCTTTTGCTGGCAGTAATGCATGACCGACTTGCGCGGCGCAAACATGCCCTTGGAATCGGTATAGCCGGAGGCGTTGCCCATGTTGCGGATCATGTCCTGCACGATTTCATCGGGCGGCTCGAAACCGAACACCGCCAGGTTGCCGATGTTCAGCTTGATGATCTTATGGCCTTCTTCTTCCATCTGCCGGGCTTTTTCCAGCACGGGGCCACGGATGTCGTAACAGACATCATCCAGTTTTTTCGATTTTTGAATCGGTCGCACAGCACAATTCCTTGTATTTTACGCAACATTATCCAGCTTTAAAAAGCTGTCTGGAAAATTGGGGTATCGTCACACGGGAGTAGGTGCGCCGCAACAAATGCTTGCGGCTACCCCTTGTAAGGGTGCCCCAGGGTTATGCACCCTAGCATTTCACGACTTTTCAGACAGCTTTTCGGCGGTGCACAAAACATCGCCAGAACCATCCATTCTGCCGAAAGCGTGGGGTTTTATCAATCAATACCGCAAGCTTATGGGCGGAAAACGCTACAATGCAGCACTTTATTTTCCATTTTCCGGGAATTTACACGCCGTCCGCGGTCTATCCTTAGGTTTTTCCAAATTGTCATCCCGCCGGCCATGACATGTTAACTACTTGCCGGACAGAGTGTCGTGCTCAGTCCCCAACTATTTAAAGATAAAGCAATGAAGCTACATACCACCTCGACCCAGCAATATCAGACGGTCACGGCCTACGATGACAAGGGCGTGGAAATCAACGCGATCCGCTACGAACACAGCTTGCTGGTGCTGCCGGAATCGGCGCCGGCGGTGTGGCCGGTCGCCAGTTTCGACGCCCTCACCGCGGAACACTTTGCCCATATAGACAGCACTCGGCCCGATGTCGTGATCCTCGGCACCGGCCTGCGGCAGCGTTTCGTGCACCCGAAACTGACCACCGTGCTGACCGCGCGCCGCATCGGCGTCGAATGCATGGATAACCAGGCAGCTTGCCGCACCTACAATATTTTGATGGCTGAAGGACGCAAAGTCGTGCTCGCCCTGATTTTCGATACCAACGAGGAAACCGCCCAAGATGCGTGAACTGCATAAATCAAAAACTTTCGTCTGGCTGCTGTTCCTGCTGTTCTGCATCGTCTGGTGCTACATGCTGGGCGCACGCACCCTGGTGCCTACCGACGAAGGCCGCTACGCCGAGATGGCGCGCGAAATGGTCGCCACCGGCGACTGGATCACCCTGCGCCTGAACGGCATCAAGTATTTCGAAAAGCCGCCGCTGCAAACCTGGATGAATGCGCTGACCTTTGAGCTGTTCGGCCTGGGCGAATGGCAGGCGCGTCTGTGGACCGGCCTGTGCGGTTTGCTGGGCGTGGTGCTGGTGGCCTTTACCGGCAGCCGCGTATTCTCGCCGCGCATCGGTTTCTTTGCGGCGCTGGTGCTCGGCTCCAGCTTCCTGTGGGCAGGCCTGGGCCACATCAACACGCTAGACATGGGCTTGTCCGGCATGATGACGATTGCGCTGTGCGCGCTGCTGCTGGCGCAACGCAGCGACATCAGCAACAGTGAACAACGCAACTGGATGCTGCTGTGCTGGGCCGGCATGGCCCTGTCGGTGCTGTCGAAAGGCTTGATCGGCTTGCTGATCCCAGGCGCGGTGCTGGTGCTGTACACCCTGTTTTCGCGCGACTGGTCGATCTGGAAACGCCTGCACCTGGTGCTTGGCTTGATCCTCTTCTTCGTGATCACGGTACCTTGGTTCGTGCTGATTTCCCTGAAGAATCCTGAGTTCCCACAATTCTTCTTCATCCACGAACAGTTTCAGCGCTTCACCAGCAAGATCCACAACCGTTATGGTCCGCCCTACTATTTCGTGCCCATCCTGATCCTCGGCATCGTGCCTTGGCTGGGCGTGATGTTCCAGAGCTTGTGGAATGCCGCGCGCGAGAGCCATACCGTGTCCGGCTTCCAGCCGAAGAAAATGCTGCTGATCTGGAGCATATTCATTTTCGTTTTCTTCAGCATCTCCGATTCCAAGCTGCCGTCCTACATCCTGCCGATCTTCCCGGCGCTGGCGCTGCTGATCGCTTGCCATCTGGACAAGGCGTCGAGCAAGGCGGTGACCGCTTCCGCCCTGTTGCTGCTGTTGCCGGCAGTGGCCGGCCTAGCCTTGTCCTGGAAAATTCCGTCGCTGGCCAAGGACGCCTACTCGCTGCCGTTGTTGCAAGCGCACGTGCCTTGGGTATTCGCCGCGTCCGTGGTCGCCTTCATCGGCGCCGTCGCCGGGTTGCTGCTGGCCCGCCGCCAAAAAGAATGGGCCATCGTCGCCCTGGCCGCCGCCGGTTTCATCGGCGGCCAGCTGCTGATGTACGGTCACGACCCGCAAGGCCGCTACTCGGCCGGCATCGACCTGGTGCCGGCGATCAATGCCGAAATGACGCCAGAGACCACTTTGTACGTGGTCGACAAGTACGAGCAGTCGCTGCCGTTCTACCTGCGCCGCACCATGACCATGGTCAAGCACATGGATGAACTGGAATTCGGCCTCGGACAAGAACCGCAACTGTGGATCCCGACGATTGAAGCCTTTGTCGTCAAATGGAATGCCGATGCCGCTGCCGGCAAGAAGGACATCGCCATCATCCGTCCGGAGAAATACAAGGAGATGGCAGAGCAAGGCGTGCCGATGCGCGTCATCGGCCAGGATCCGCGCCGCGTGGTGGTGACTAACCAGGGCATTCCTGCCGCAGTTGCACCTGCGCCGGCCGCACCGGCGGCAAACGCAGAAGCGCCGGCGGAATCCTCTGCCGCAGCAGCTGCCAGTACACCCAGCGCACCACAATAAGCAGGCACCGACATGAACCTCACTACATTTGCCTTCATCATTACCGGCGTCTGCCTCAACGCCGTGGCGCAGCTGCTGCTGAAAGCCGGCACCAACGCGGTCGGCGTCATCAGCCTGACGCCGCAGAACTGGTTTGCGACCGGCATCAAGCTGGCCACCCAGCTGCCGATCCTGGGCGGCCTGACCTGCTACGTGATTTCGCTGGTGGTCTGGATCATCGGTCTGTCGCGGGTCGATGTCACGATCGCCTACCCGATGCTGTCGCTAGGCTATGTCATCAGCGCCGTCGGCGCCTGGTATTTCCTGGGTGAGGCGGTATCCGCCCAGCGCCTGGTGGCTATCGGCGTCATCATAGTCGGCGTAGTATTGCTAACCCGCAGCTAAGCTGATCCAGCTAGTCTACCCTCTCATTTTTAAGATCATACTTATAAAACAATATGAGCCAACAACCATTCCTCCCCTTCGCCAAGCCCACCATCGATGAAGCCACCATCGCCGCCGTCGGCGATGTGCTGCGCTCCGGCTGGATTACCAGCGGTCCCAAGGTGCAGGCATTCGAAGCGCAGTTGTCGGAATATTTCGGCGGCCGTCCGGTACGCACCTTCAATTCCGGCACCTGCACCATGGAAATCGCCCTGCGCATCGCCGGCATCGGCGCCGGCGACGAAGTGATCACCACGCCGATTTCCTGGGTCGCCACCGCCAACGTCATCATTGAAACCGGCGCCACGCCGGTGTTCGCCGATATCGATCCGGTCACCCGCAATATCGACCTGGCCCAGGTCGAAGCCGCCATCACGCCGCGTACCAAGGCCATCATCCCGGTCTACCTGTCCGGCCTGCCGGTTGACATGGACCGCTTGTATGCCTTGGCGAAGAAACATAATCTGCGCGTGGTGGAAGACGCGGCGCAAGCGCTGGGTTCGACTTGGAACGGCCAGCGCATCGGCGCCTTTGGCGATTTTGCCTCGTTCAGCTTCCAGGCCAACAAGAACATCACCTCCTCGGAAGGTGGCTGCCTGGTATTGAACAATGCCGAAGAAGCGCGGCTGGCGGAAAAATACCGCCTGCAAGGCGTGACCCGCAGCGGCTTCGACGGCCTCGACGTCGACGTCCTCGGCGGCAAGTTCAACATGACCGACGTCGCCGCCGCCATCGGTCTTGGCCAGTTTGCCCACATCGAAGCGATTACCGCCCATCGGCGCGCGCTGGCTCAATACTACTTCAGCTGTTTCGGCAGCGACTTTGAAGCCAAATACGGCGCCCAGCTGCCGGTGCCGGATTTCGACAACAGCAACTGGCACATGTTCCAGCTGGTGCTGCCGGAACGCTCGGACGGCAAACCGGCGCGCGCCACCTTCATGGAACAGATGCAGGCGCTCGGCGTCGGCATCGGCTACCACTACCCGGCCATCCACCTGCTCAGCATGTACCGCGCGCGCGGCTTCAAGGAAGGCATGTTCCCGGTTGCCGAAAAAGTCGGCCG
Organism: Collimonas pratensis; assembly: GCF_001584185.1. Taxonomy (GTDB): domain Bacteria; phylum Pseudomonadota; class Gammaproteobacteria; order Burkholderiales; family Burkholderiaceae_D; genus Collimonas; species Collimonas pratensis. The sequence goes on from NZ_CP013234.1 coordinate 3,305,050, forward strand.
CCTGATCGTCTCGCTGCCTATGTTCAATGTGATGACCAAGAACGATGTCGAACGCGCTGTGTCCGCGGTAAAATCCGTTCTTCAATAAACCGACAAGCGCTTGATGAAACCAGAACTTTCCGTCGTCATCCCGGTATACAACGAGGAATCGGGCCTCGCCAAACTGTTCGAGCGCCTCTATCCGGCGCTTGACGCACTTGGCATCAGTTATGAAATCCTGTACGTCAACGATGGCAGCCGCGACAAGTCGGCGGCCATCCTGGCGGAACAGTTCCGGCTGCGGCCGGACGTCACTCGCGTAGTCCTGTTCAACGGCAATTTCGGCCAGCACATGGCGATCCTGGCCGGCTTTGAAGCGACTCGCGGCGATATCGTCGTGACGCTCGACGCCGACCTGCAGAATCCGCCGGAAGAAATCGGCAACCTGGTCGCCAAGATGCGCGAAGGCTACGATTATGTCGGCTCGATCCGCCGCAAGCGGCAGGATTCGGCCTGGCGCACCGTCGCTTCCAAGGCTATGAACCTGCTGCGCGAAAAGATCACCGGCATCAAGATGACCGACCAGGGCAATATGCTGCGCGCCTACGGCCGCAACGTGGTGGACCTGATCAACCAGTGCAAGGAAGTCAATACTTTTGTACCGGCCCTGGCCTACACTTTCGCCCGCAAGCAGGCTGAAATCGTGGTTGAACACGAAGAACGCTCGGCCGGCGAATCGAAATATTCGCTGTACAGCCTGATCCGCCTGAACTTCGACCTGGTGACCGGCTTCTCCATCGTACCGCTGCAGCTGTTCTCGCTGATCGGGATCGTGCTGTCCTTCGCTTCCGCCGCGCTGTTCGTGGTGCTGGTGGTGCGCCGCTTCCTGTTCGGCGCCGAGGTGCAAGGTGTGTTCACCCTGTTCGCCTTCGCCTTCTTCCTGATGGGCATGATCCTGTTCGGTATCGGCCTGGTCGGCGAATATGTCGGCCGCATCTACCAGCAAGTCCGCGCGCGTCCACGCTACGTGGTGCAAGCCATGCTGGAGCAGTCTTCTTCCGAGGACAAGCAAGCCTCATGAAAGCCGTCGTCTTTGCCTATCATAATGTCGGTGTACGCTGCCTGAAAGTCTTGCTGGCGCGCGGCGTCGAAGTCGCGCTGGTGGTCACCCACGAAGACAATCCGCAGGAAACCATCTGGTTCGAATCGGTTGCTTCGCTGTGCCGCCAGCACGGCATTCCGACAGCCGCGCCGGACAATCCGGCGACGCCGGAACTGCTGGCCCAGGTGGCCGCCTTGGCTCCTGATTTGATTTTCAGTTTCTACTACCGGCACATGCTGCCGCTCAATCTGCTGGCCCTGGCCAAGCACGGCGCCTTCAATATGCACGGCTCCTTGCTGCCGAAGTACCGCGGCAGGGTGCCGATCAACTGGGCAGTCTTGCACGGCGAAACCGAAACCGGCGCCACCTTGCATGAAATGGCCGCCAAGCCCGACGCCGGCTGCATCGTGGCGCAGACTTCTGTGCCTATCCTGCCCGACGACACAGCTTACGAAGTATTCGGCAAAGTAGTGGTGGCGGCAGAACAGACGCTGTGGAATGCATTACCGGCCATGCTGGCAGGCAATACTCCGAAAATGCCGAATAACCTGACGCAAGGCAGCTACTTCGGCGGCCGCAAGCCGGCCGACGGCGAAATCGACTGGAGCCAGCCGGCGCAGAAGGTGTACAACCTGTACCGCGCGGTGGCGCCACCCTATCCTGGTGCCTGGACCATAGCCAAAGGCCGCACCTTCGTTATTGGGAAAGCAAGTTTTCCAGCAAACTTGGCTGCCGATGCGCTGGTAAATTTGCCTCAAGGCTTGGCGGTAGTGGATAATCACATTGTTGGCGTCTGCGGCGATGGCCGGGCGTTGTTGATTAACCAATTGCTGGCGAATGACCAGGCGGTCGCGCCAGAAGCACTGAAAAACATCCTTTTATAAAACCGGCTGCGTGATTTCGCGGGTATGACGGCCCTTGTCGCCGCTCTGCCCTCCTGGAAGCGCAGTGTTTGATATTCCGCCGCGCGGAATGCCACTCTAACAACAATAGAACATTATGAAAAAAGTCCTCATCCTCGGCGTCAACGGTTTCATCGGCCATCATCTTTCCAAGCGCATCCTGGAAACCACCGACTGGCACGTCTACGGCATGGACATGATGACCGACCGCATCCGCGACCTGCTGGACAACGAAGAATACAAGTCGCGCATGCACTTCTTCGAAGGCGACATCACCATCAACAAGGAATGGGTCGAGTACCACGTCAAGAAGTGCGACGTGATCCTGCCGCTGGTGGCGATCGCCACGCCTTCGACCTACGTCAAGCAGCCGCTGCGCGTGTTCGAGCTGGACTTTGAAGCCAACCTGCCGATCGTGCGCTCCGCCGCCAAGTACGGCAAGCACCTGGTGTTCCCGTCGACCTCGGAAGTGTACGGCATGTGCCATGACGAAGAATTCGATCCAGAGCAATCCGAACTGATCTGCGGCCCGATCAACAAACCGCGCTGGATCTACTCCTGCGCCAAGCAGTTGATGGATCGCGTGATCTGGGGCTACGGCATGGAAGAAGGCCTGAACTTCACCCTGTTCCGTCCGTTCAACTGGATCGGCGCCGGCCTCGATTCGATCCATACGCCGAAAGAAGGCAGCTCGCGCGTGGTGACCCAGTTCTTCGGCCACATCGTGCGCGGCGAGAACATCTCGCTGGTCGACGGCGGCCAGCAAAAGCGCGCCTTCACCTACATCGATGACGGCATCGACGCCCTGATCAAGATCATCGCCAACAAGGACGGCGTCGCCAGTGGCAAGATCTACAACATCGGCAACCCGGTTAACAACTATTCGATCCGCGACCTCGCCGACATGATGCTGAAGCTGGCGGCGGAATATCCTGAGTACGCCGACTCCGCCAAGAAGGTCAAGCTGGTCGAGACCACTTCGGCGGCCTACTACGGCAAGGGTTACCAGGACGTGCAGAACCGTGTGCCGAAGATCACCAATACTTGCGACGAACTGAGTTGGCAGCCAACCACTACCATGGCCGACACCCTGCGCAATATTTTTGACGCCTACCGCGGCCAAGTGGCCGAAGCACGCGCCCTGATGGACTAAGCTTTACGCCAAGGCCCGGACGAGATACGAGGCGCTCGCGTCTCGTATCTCGTCCGGGCGCTGTTTTTCCTTACTACAGCCAGACCAGACAACTTGCCTCTCCTCACCCTAAAAATCGACGCCGATACCTATCGCGGCACCCGTGAAGGGGTACCTAACCTGGTGCGCCTGCTGAATAAATACCAGGCACGCGCCACCTTTCTGTTCTCGCTCGGCTACGACCATACTGGCTGGGCCTTGAAGCAAGTGTTCCGTCCCGGCTTCTTCCAGAAAGTATCGCGCACCTCGGTGGTCGAGCACTACGGCTTCAAGACCTTGATGTATGGCGTGCTGCTGCCTGCGCCGGATATCGGCAAGACCTGCGCCGCATACATGCAGGCCGTGGACGCCGCCGGTTTCGAGTGCGGTATCCACACCTGGGATCACCGCGTCTGGCAAGACCACGTGCGGCAACGCGGCGCCGACTGGACCAGCCAGCAGATGCAGCGTTCGTTTGACCGTTTCCGCCAGATCTTCGGCCGGGCGCCGCTGACCCATGGCGCCGCCGGCTGGCAAATGAACCCCCATGCCTTCGAGCAGCTGGAAAAATTCGGCATGGCCTATGCCTCTGACGGCCGCGCCATGCTCACCGACGACGGCGCGCTGGCCGACCAGGCCGCGGGGCCGCATCGTCTGCAGGTCAATGGCAAGACGCTGGCATGCATCCAGCTGCCGACCACCCTGCCGACGCTGGACGAACTGCTGGGGCGCAGCTTCAACGGCGTCGAGCTGACGCCGGAAAATATCGCCGAGCATATCCTGGCGCTGACGGCGACGCCGCGCGATCATGTATTTACTCTGCATGCAGAGCTTGAAGGGCAAAAACTCGCCCCCATATTCGAGCGGTTGCTGCAGGGCTGGCAGGCGCAAGGCTACGATCTGGTCTCGATGGAAGATTATTATCGACACGTCAAAGACCAGGTGTTACCCGTCGCACCGCTCACGTGGGCGGAGTTGCCCGGACGTTCAGGCGAAATGATCATGCAGGAAACCTGACCAGCGGATCAAGCCCTTGATTGGCAACCGATTCATCATAATCTTTAGTGAACAGGACAAGAAAGTGGCAGACCATCCTTCTATCATCAACATGACGGTTCCCGACTTTTCTGCAGCCATGACCGGTGCACAGACATTCAAGTTATCGGACTATCATGGCAAGAAAATAGTGTTGTATTTTTACCCTAAGGACAACACGCCAGGCTGCACTACCGAAGCTATCCAGTTCCGCGACCTGCATCAGGAATTCCAGGGTCACAATACTGTCATATTAGGCGTCAGCCGCGACAGCATTCGCTCGCACGAAGGTTTCAAAGCCAAGCTGGGCCTCCCTTTTGAGCTGATTGCCGATCCGGATGAAACGCTATGCGCCATGTTCAACGTCATGAAAATGAAAAACATGTACGGCAAGCAAGTACGCGGCATCGAACGCAGCACGTTTGTGATTGACGCCGCCGGCACATTGATGAAAGAATGGCGTGGAGTGAAGGTGCCTGCGCATGTTGAGGAAGTATTGGAGTTTGTAAGTCATTGAATTCACAAAAAATTATTCTGTTAAGCCGTTTGAGGAAAAGGCCCGAGGGCCTTCCCAAACGGCTTTTTTACTTTTTAATTTGTGCTTAGGGCCCGCCAGGAAATAAATTGGGCATTTGTGCGGACGTAGCTGGATGCGATGCAAGGCGCCCGCCGCGCCGCGGTGCTAGCACTGCAAGCGGTGGCGAACGTAACAGCGGCAGCAGCGCGCCAGCTACGGACAGTACAAATGTTCAAGTTATTTCCTGACGGGGTCTCGACCGGCCAGGCCTGCCCTCATGGCGTGTTATGGGCCTGTTTATTGTGAGTGATAGCTGATGTTCCTTACCAATATTGTTGTTCCAGCCGTAGCTTCATCTGTTTGGTCCAGTTCGCGTTGCCACCCAAGCGAACATTTTTTCATCTTTAAAGCGAGGTTCTGATGCCCTTACCAAAATTACCGACCAAACCCGCTGCTTTACTGTCCGTTCAAGATTATCCAAAAGCGGAAGCCGGCAAAGCCGTCAAACCACGTATCGCCATTGTTGAACCGATTACCCGCAACAAGGAAATAGCACCACAGGCACGCGACAAGTCGGTTGCCAAACCGGCTGCAAAGCCGGCTGTAACCCCGGTGGAAAGCCGCAAGACCAAGGCGCCGGCGGAGAATGGCCGCGCTGCCGCCCCGGCCAAGCCTGCCGAAGGCCATAGCCGCCCGAAATCGAGCACCAGCCGCGCCGCCGACAAATCCGGCGTGACCAAGCTGTTCGTGCTGGACACCAACGTGCTGATGCATGATCCAAGCTCGCTGTTCCGTTTTGAAGAGCATGACATCTATCTGCCGATGGTGACCCTGGAAGAACTGGACAACCACAAGAAAGGCATGTCGGAAGTCGCCCGTAACGCCCGCCAGGTATCGCGTTCGCTCGATGCGCTGGTCGGGGATATCGGCGACGACCAGATCGACAGCGGCATTCCCTTGTCCAAACTTGGCAACAAGGATGCCAAGGGCCGTCTGTTCTTCCAGACCAAGCTGCAGAATGCCGACCTGCCGGAAGGTTTGCCGGTCGGGAAAGCCGACAACCAGATCCTCGGCGTGGTGCGCGGACTGGAAGCGGAAACCCCGGGCCGCCCGGTGGTGCTGGTGTCAAAAGACATCAACATGCGCATCAAGGCCCGCGCCATGGGCTTGCCGGCGGAAGACTACTTTAATGACCACGTGCTGGAAGACACCGACCTGCTGTACTCGGGCATCCAGCAATTGCCGGACGATTTCTGGATCAAGCACGGCAAGGGCATCGAATCCTGGCAAGAGAACAAGCACGGCACCGGCTATACCTACTACCGCCTGAGCGGGCCATTGGTGCCGACCCTGCTGGTCAACCAGTTCGTTTTCATCGAACCGAAAAACGGCGAGCCGGCGTTCTACGGCCAGGTCACGCAGATCAACGGCAAGACCGCGGTGCTGCAAACCTTGCGCGACTACGGTCACGCCAAGAACAGCGTGTGGGGCATCACCGCCCGCAACCGCGAGCAGAACTTTGCCCTCAACCTGCTGATGAATCCGGACTGCGACTTCGTCACCCTGCTGGGCCAGGCCGGCACCGGCAAGACCTTGCTGGCGCTGGCGGCCGGCTTGGCGCAAGTACTGGAAACCAAGACCTACAACGAAATCATCGTGACCCGCGTCACGGTGCCGGTCGGTGAAGACATCGGTTTCCTGCCGGGTACGGAAGAAGAGAAGATGGGGCCGTGGATGGGCGCCTTCGACGACAATCTGGAAGTGCTCAACAAGTCCGATTCCGATGCCGGCGAATGGGGTCGTGCCGCCACCCAGGATCTGATCCGTTCACGTATCAAGATCAAGTCGCTCAACTTCATGCGCGGCCGCACCTTCGTCAACAAGTTCCTGATCATCGACGAAGCGCAAAATCTGACGCCGAAGCAGATGAAGACGCTGGTGACGCGTGCCGGTCCGGGCACCAAGATCATCTGCCTGGGGAATATCGCGCAGATCGATACGCCGTACCTGACCGAAGGCTCGAGCGGCCTGACTTACGTGGTCGATCGATTCAAGGGCTGGTCGCATAGCGGCCATGTCACCTTGGCGCGTGGCGAGCGCTCACGTTTGGCAGATCACGCCAGCGACGTGCTGTAATCACGCTTGACAGCGGCGCAGCGATGCGCCACTAGTAACAGGCAAACGGGTGTAATTCGAGGTGCGCGAGGAGCGCTCTGATTGAATTACACCCGTTTTTATTTGATGATGCGATATGCACTTCATCCGCCACGGAGTACGCCCATGAAAATCGCCATCCTTTCCGATATCCACGCCAATATCTGGGCGCTGCAAGCCGTGCTGGCGGATATCAAACGCCAAGGTGCTGACCTGATCGTCAACGCCGGCGATATCCTGTCCGGCCCGCTGGCGCCGGCCGCTACAGCCGATCTGCTGATGTCGCTGGGCCTGCCTACCATCGCCGGCAACCACGAACGCCAGTTGCTGTCCTGCGCCGCCAAAGCCGGACATCCGACCGATCAGTTCGCCTTCGAAAACACCACACAGGCGCAGCGCGACTGGATCAAGGGACTACCCGGCACCCTGGCTGTCGCCGAGGACGTCTACATGTGCCACGGCACGCCGGCCAGCGACCTGATTTATTTCCTGGAAGAAGTCGACCAGCACGGTTGCCGCATGGCCCGGCAGACCCAGATCGAGGCATACGCCGCCGGCCTCAGCCAGACGCTCATCATCTGCGGCCACAGCCACAAGCCGCGCAGCTGTGCCGTCTCCGGCGGCAGGCTGGTAGTGAATCCGGGCAGCGTCGGCCTGCAAGCCTATGACGACGACCAGCCATGGTTTCATGTCATCGAAAACGGCAGCCCGCATGCGCGCTATGCGATGTGCGAAAAAGACATGCATGGCTGGCGCGTCGGCCACCACTGCATTGGTTACGACCATCACAAAGCCGCGGCCGAGGCCGCAAAGAACGGCAGGGATGACTGGGCACGCTGGCTGCTCACGGGACGCGCCGCGTCCTGAAGCGCGCCGCCATGCAGCGCAGACCGGTGCGCTGCACAGCTGAGTTCACTTAGCCTCCTGCCAGCCAGGCTCGCCCTCATTCAATTGTTACCTGCCAGCCTGCTGTCCGTCCAAGCAATGCCGCGGATTGCGAAAATGTAATCCCGCGGCCATCTTCCCGCAGCCACATTTTTTCCATACTGGACACCAAGGCATACGGGCTATTGCAGCCATTGCCTTTATCGAAACGACTCCCGCCGGCAATTTTCAGAACAAGAAAGCATGCCGGCAAACCCCGTGTCGTTTGTGTATTCCGAAATCTTAACTAACGGAGTTTGCAATGAAATTCACACAACTGATTTTGGCACTGACCGCAGCATCCTTATCATTCGGCGCCGCGGCTGCGGATAACGCTTCGGATGGCAAGGGCAAAACACGACAGGAGGTCCGGCAAGAACTGACCGAGGCGCAGCACAATGGCCAAGTCCCTGCCAGGAACGCCGATTACCCGCCATCGAAGGAAACCATCAAGAGGAATCAGCAAAGCCATAAGGCCGCGGCGCATCCCAAGAACGAAAAGACGAATGGGATTGACTCGCATGACGATCGCGGCGGCGCCAAGCAATAGCCGCCGGGCATGCGCGCGTCCTGATGGACGAAAAATGGACAAAAAAAAACGGCGCATCGTAAAATGCGCCGCAACCTTAAGTCAGTAAATTGCAATTAAGAACTAGAATGCCACAGGACGCCATTTCAGCAAACGTTTTTCTAGCGTAGTCAGCAAATAATCCGCCGCCAGGGCCACCACGGCCAGCACGATCATGGCGGCAAATACGCCGCTGGCGTTGAAAGCGCCCTGCGCAGTCGAAATCAGCAAACCGATGCCCTGCTTGGAACCGAGGAATTCGCCCACCACGGCGCCGACCAGCGCAAAGCCGAAGCTGACGTGCAAGCTTGCCAGGATCCAGCTCAGCGCCGATGGAATTACCACCGACATGGTGACCTGGCGCGGCGATGCGCCGAGGATTTGTGCGTTTGCAATCATGTAACGATCGGCTTCACGCACGCCCTGGAAGGCATTGCCGAACACCACGAAGAACACCATCACTACCGCCAGCGCGACTTTGGAGGCCATGCCCAGGCCCAGCGCGATCACGAAAATCGACCCCAGCACCACCCGCGGAATCGAATTGGCGACCTGGATATAGATGCTGAAGACATCCGACAGCAGCTTGTTGCGGCCCAGCAGGATACCGCACACCACACCCGCTACCGAGCCGATCAGGAAGCCCAGCACGGTTTCTTCCAGCGTCACCAGCACCTGGGTCCAGAGCGGCCCTTGCGATGTACCTTCGACGATCCAGTCGTAGATCTGGATCACGATCAGCGAAGGTTGCGAAAAGAAGAACGGATCTATCCATTGCAGCCTGGCTGCCAGCTCCCAGCCGCCCAGGGTCAGGATCAGGATGGCGACGCGCAGCGATATCACCAGCCAGTAGCGTTGCTTGATTTTGCGTTGTGCTTCTTGTTCGACAGTGGCCAGGCTGGCGGCGCTCAACTTGTCGACGGTGTGTGCTTGATTCATGGTTTGCCTCTGTGCTGCCGCCTGCCCTGGAATCCAGACTGGCACGCGGCACGGTAAATGGGGAAAGACGATTTAGCTGATGTGCACTTCTTCGCGCAGGTCAGCCCAGATCTTGCGCGAGATATCGATGAAGCGCTGTTCGTAGCGCACCTCGGACATCACGCGCGGCCGCGGCAGGTCGATTTCATAGACGCTCTTCAGGGTGGCCGGACGGGCGGTCAGCACATAGACCTTGTCGGCCAGCGCAATCGCCTCTTCCAGGTCGTGGGTGACGAACACCACCGAGCCCGCTTGCGACGACCACAGCTGCAGCAGCTCGTCCTGCATCAAGGTGCGGGTCTGCATGTCAAGCGCGCTGAAGGGTTCGTCCATCAGCAAAATCTCGGGACTGTTGATGAAGGTCTGGGCCAGGGCCACGCGCTTGCGCATGCCGCCCGACAGCTGGTGCGGATAGTGATTGCTGAATTTATCGAGGCCGACGCGGCGTATCCATTCTTCCGCCAAAGCATAGGCCGCATCTTTCGGCTTGCCGCGGAACAGCGGTCCGGCGGCGACGTTATGCAGCACGCTGCGCCACGGGAATACTGCGTCGTTCTGGAACACAAAACCGATACGCGGATCGATGCCGTTGACCGGCTCACCCATGATGCGCACCTCGCCTACGGTCGGCTTCAGCAAGCCGGTGATCATGCTCAGGGTGGTCGACTTGCCGCAGCCGGTAGGGCCAACTACTGCCACGAATTCGCCGCGCGCCACGCTCATGGTGAAGTCGCGCAAAGCTACGGTGGCCTTGCCGTCCGGCGAGATGAAGCGGCACGAGACATTGCGCAGTTCGATAGCGGGTGTGTCGCGCGACGGTTCCGGCGTCGCCAGCTTGACAGGCGAAGCCGGCGCCGCCGAAGCGTATGCTGTTTGAGTCATTTCAGTTTCCTTTTAAATTTTGGACGACAGCGGTCGCGCCGCACGCGAAGCTCGCGCCGGCCAGGGCCATCCATCTGCCGCCAGGTCCTGCGCCTGAGCGCGGAACATGACGGCCTTTGCTAATTCTGCGCTGTGCTTCGCCGTGCTTATTTAGCCGCGCTGACGAACTCGTTGGTATAGGTTTTAGCCAGATCGATATGCTTGCCCTTGACGTTCGGATTAAATCCGGACAAGACCTGCAAGACAGTCTCGGGGCCGCCTGGCGGCATCTTGCCGTCTGCGGAAAACATCGGCAGGGAGTTTTGCAGCGCCTGTACATACATCGGCTTGTTGTTGCCGTAGTAGTCCTTCGGCATCTTGTCGGCGATTTCAGCCGCGCTGTGGGTATTGATGAATTTCAGCGTCTTGACGAAAGCGCGCGCCAGCTTGGTTGCCTCCGCTTTGTGCGTATTCAGCCATGGCCGCTGCACGTACAGGCTGGAGGCCGGGTATAGGCCGCCGAGCGCCTTGACCGTGCCTTCGACGGTGCGCATGTCGACCAGCACCGAGGCATCGCCGGTCTTCAGCAGCTGCGATACGGTCGGTTCGGTGGTCATGCCGGCATCGATGCGGCCCTGCTTGATCGCCACGATGAAGGTATTGTCGGCGCCTACCGGCAGCACCGAATACTGGTTGGAACTGATGCCGCTCTTGGCTGCCAGGTACTGGGTCAGGAAGTTGGTGGAGGAACCGAGACCGGTCACGCCCAGGGTCTTGCCCTTGACGTCGGCCATGCTCTTGATGCTGGCGGCTGCCTTGGTCGAAACCATTTCCACTTCGCCGGGAACCTGTCCGAAGACCGTGATCGCAGTGACTTCCTTGCCCTTGCTTTGCAGATCGATGGAGTGGTCGTAGAAACCGACCACCGCCTGCACCGCGCCGGCCAGCAATTCATTTTCTGCATCGACCCCGGCCGGCTGCGATTGCAGCTCGACATCCAGCCCCTCTTCCTTGAAGTAACCGAGCTGTTCAGTCAGCTTGGCCGGCAGGTAAATCATTTTGGTGATGCCGCCGACCATAATGGTGATTTTTCCTGAGTCTGCCGCAACGGCCTGGCTGGCGCCAAGCACCGTGCCCGACAGCAGCACAGCAGAAATCAACGAACCGCGGATGAGGGTATGCATTGTGTTGTCTCCATTTATTTTTTTGGGATAATCGCTGGATCCATATGACGGGCTGCCATTGTTCCAATCTTGAGCGTATTCTAGGATGCGATAACTTTCATCCAGCTTTCCAAATCCCGGCAATTTAGATTGCATTGCAACATAACCTGGCCAGCACCCATGAAATTACTCCTGATCGAAGATAATCCGCCGCTAGCACTGTGGCTCAGCAAGATCCTCAAGGAGGACAAGTTCACAATTGATGTCGCCAGCGATGGCGAAATGGCCGACAGTTTGCTGCAAAGCGAAAGCTACGATGTCGTCCTGCTCGACCTGCAGCTGCCAAAGATGAACGGCAAAAGCGTCTTGCGGCGGCTGCGCCAGCGCCACAACAATGTGCCGGTAATGATCCTGACCGCCAGCGGCTCGATCGACGAGAAGGTTGATTGCCTGGGCGCCGGCGCCGACGACTATCTGGTCAAGCCGTTCGAAGTGCGTGAGCTGGTGGCCAGGATCAAAGCCCTGATCCGCCGCCAGACGCCCGACAAGACAGCGGAAATGCATTGCGCCGACCTGTGCTACGACAGCAATACCCGGCAGTTCTCGATCGCCGGCCAGCCGCTGGCGCTGCCCGCGCGCGAACACGACGTGCTGGAAATCCTGATGCTCAAGCAAGGCAAGACCGTCTCGAAGACGGCCTTGATGGATGGCGTCTTCGGGCTGGACGATGAACCGAGCGCAGACGCCATCGAGATCTACATCCATCGCCTGCGCAAAAAAATGGAACACTGCCAGGCCGCCATCATGACGCTGCGCGGCCTCGGCTACCTGCTCAAACAGAAAGACATCTCTTGATCATCAGCCTGCGCCTGCGCTTACTGTTGTGGTTGCTGATTCCGCTGACATTATTTGTCGCTATCAGCGCCACACTGTCGTACCGCAGCGCGCGCCAGACCGCGGACCTGATCCAGGACCATGCCTTGCTGGCTTCGGCCCAGGTAATCGCCGGCGAGATCCAGTGGTTGGACGGCGTACCGCATGCCAGCGTGCCGCCGGCAGCGCTGGAGCTGCTGGTCTCGCCCGAGCAGGACCAGGTGTATTACCAGGTCATCACCGATCATGACAGCCTGCTGGCGGGCGTCCGGATTTTCCGCCGGCGCTGCGCTTCCCGTTGACGGCGCCGGCCTTCAATAATATCGATTACCACGGCCAGGCACTGCGCGTGGTAAGCCAGGTGCGGATCCTGTACAACGCCGGCCAACTGCGCAAGATCGCCGTACTGGTAGGACAGACCACGCGCGCCCGTGACCAGATGCTGGCCGACCTGTGGCGCCCCGCTCTGCACAGCCAGATCGCCATGCTGCTGCTGGCCATCGCCCTGGTAGTAATCGGCCTGACCATGGAGTTGCGGCCGCTGATGCACCTGAAGAATCAGCTGGCCGCGCGCGACGCCACCTCGCTATCGCCAATCAAGCCCGGCCAGCTGCAGCTAGAGCTGCGCCCTATCGTCGAAGCCATCAATCAAACCATCCAGCGCCTCAACACCCAGGTCGCGGCGCAGAAGCGTTTTATCGCCGACGCCGCCCATCAGTTGCGCACGCCGCTGACCTTGATCGATTCGCAGATCCAGTTTGCGCGTCGCCTGACCGACGAACAGCGGCGCGGCGAAGTATTGCAGGCGCTGCAGGAAAGCAGCCGCAACATGACCGAGCTGACCAACAAGTTGTTGCTGCTGTCGCAGGCGGAAGCTGCCAACACCACCGCTTTCCTGCGCCATCCGGTAGACCTGCTGGCCGTGGCCGCCGTGGTGCTGGAAGAAATTGTCGACCTGGCGCAGCGCAAGAACATCGATCTGGGTCTCGACACTGCGAACGAGCATGCCTGGGCCATGGGTAACGAAGCCTTGTTCAACGCCATGATGATGAACCTGGTCGACAACGCCATCCGCTACACGCCGGCGCATGGCAAGGTCACCGTGAGCATTGCCGCCGGCCCGGAACAGATCGCCATCAGCGTCAGCGACAATGGGCCGGGCATTCCGGCGGAGGTGCGCGACCGCGTGTTCGAACGTTTCTTCCGCAACGCCGCACCTGGCCAGGAAGGCACAGGCCTGGGCCTGGCGATCGTCAAGGAAATCGTGATCGCCGCACAAGGTACGGTGACGCTGGCTGCCTCCGCCCAGCAAAGCGGCTTGACCGTAATGGTACGTTTGCCAGCTTGCGCAGAGGCCGCCGCTGCAAATAAAACCTGAGCAACGGTTCTAGGACGTCGCCAGCAGAGAAGTTTATTTTGCAGTATATTATTGCCTAGGCAATGAATATTCGCGCAAAACTCAAGCCAACAAGCGGCGAATAAATAATAACTAGATAATGCACCAGCACAGAAAAGCAAGAAATCCGTGAGTAATCGAACACCTATTTTCACCGTGGAGAACTACCAGATAGAAGAAAGCATCGGCTATCTGCTGGCGCGGTCGCGCGCCATGCTGGTCAAGAGTTCGGACGAATCGCTGGCGGAATATGGGATTACCCATGCCCAGGGTGCGATTTTGCTGATGCTGTCAACCGGGAAATACTCTACCGCGGCCGACCTTGCCCGCGAGACGTACACGGATGCCGCATCGACCAAGCGCATGATCGACCGTCTGGCGGCCCGCGACCTGATTACGCGCGAACCCTGTGCGCACGACCGGCGCCTGATGAAGCTGCACCTGACCGCCGACGGGCTGGAGCTGTCAAAAAAAATGCCAAAAGCGTTTTGCGGCGTGCTGAACAAGCATTTTTCCGATTTCAGCGCTGAAGAAATCGGCTTTTTGAAATCCATGCTGCGACGTCTGCTGGCAACGAATGCGCCAGCAGAGAAAACACATTGACTAAGCAAGAACTATCCATACAGTATTATTTTTAAGTAATCAGGCGCCTGTGTCATTCCCCGTTGTTATTCCTTATAGTCATTTATCCGTGGCCGCTAAATCAACTCGTCAAATCAACATCGACATGAATCCTCTTTCTTCTTCATCCCGACGCAGCCTGCCGAAACTCGCGACGCAGCGCCTTGCCATCAGCGCTGCCGTATTGCTGCTGGCGGCCTGCGCCAATTTCAGCGGGATTCACAGCAGCGCCCGCTCGAACAGTGCGGACGACTATGCCTCCGCTTCGTCCTTGCCGGGTCAAGGCGGCGCCTGGCCGAGCAGCTCCTGGGTAAGCAGCATCGGCGGCAGCCAGCTGCAGCAGCTGGTCGACGAAGCGCTCGCTACCAATCCGAATCTGCAGGCAGCATCCGCCCGCATCGCCGCATCGCATGCGATGGTGGAAGCGGCCGGCGCCACCAGCAAGCCGCAAGTCGGCGCCAGCCTGTCGGCGACGCGGGAACGCTTTTCCGAGAACAGCATTTATCCGCCGCCATTCGGCGGCATGTACGTGACGGATTATGAAACGGCGCTGAACTTCAGCTATGACCTGGATTTCTGGGGCAAGCATAGCGAGCAGTTGCGCTCCGCCATTTCGCAAAGCAAAGCCGCGCAAGCAGAAGATTATTCGGCACGGCTGGTGCTGACTGCCGCCATCTCGAAAGCATGGCTGCAACTGGGACGCCAGTATGCCCAGCTCGACCTGACCAACCAGCAGCTGGTATTGCGCGACAAGCTCGACAAGCTGACCCAGCAACGCTTTGCCGCCGGCCTCGACACCCAGAGCGACAACCAGCAGAGCCGCCAGCAAATCGCCGGCCTGCGCGCAGAACGTTCGCAATGGCAGGAAGCGATCGCCCTGACCCGCAACCAGATCGCCGCGTTGATGGGCCAGGGTCCGGATCGCGGACTGAAAATCGCCCAGCCGGTACTGCCGGCGGACAGCGCCATCGCCCTGCCCGACCAGTTGCCGCTGGGCCTGATGGGGCGGCGGCCGGATGTACTGGCAGCGCGCTGGCAGGTAGAAGCGGCGCAAAGCGATATCAAGGTGGCCAAGACCGAGTTCTATCCGGACATCAACCTGTCCGCCATGATCGGCTTTTCCAGCCTCAGCTTTTCACAATTCCTGAACCATAGCAGCAAGGTGGTCGGCGCCGGTCCGGCCATCCATCTGCCGATCTTTGAAGGCGGCGCCTTGCGTGCCCAGCTCAAAGGCCGGGTCGCTGCCTATGACGGCGCGGTAGCTACCTACAATCAAGCCCTGAACGACGCTTTCCACGAAGTGGCGGACAGCGTGCAGTCGCTGCGCGCCGCGGAAGAACAGAGCAAGAATCAGCAGACTGCGGTAGACGCGGCCGAACGCGGCATGAAGCTGGCCGAGCAACGGCAACAGGTCGGCACTGCCAATATGCTGCAGGTCGTCAGCAGCCAGATCAGCTGGCTGGCGCAGCGCAAGCTTGAGCTCGATACGCGCGCGCGCCGGGCCGATCTGCGCGTCAACCTGATCAAATCGCTGGGAGGCGGCTTTGAGGCAGACGCGGCGGGCCTCGGCCCAGCCGCAGCAGATACCGCCAGCAATCCGCAAGCAAGCGCTACTAACTGATTCATCAAAATAACCGTTCACTTATTGCGAAATCCGCACCATGACAACACCAAATCAAAACCCACAAGAAGCATCCGCCGGCAGCGCCGCTGCTGCCGCTCCAGCCCAGCCGGTTGCCGTCAACGGCAAGCGCCGCAGCCTGCTGATCGGCGTCACCATTGCCCTGATCATTGTCTTGCTCGCCTACGGCATCTGGTGGTTCATCTATGCCCGCCACTACGAAACCACCGACGATGCCTACGTTGGCGGCAACGTGGTGCAAGTCACGCCCCAGGTTGGCGGTACGGTGCTGGCGATCAATACCGACGATACCGAGCTGGTACAGGTCGGCAAACCGCTGGTTGAACTGGACAAGGCCGACGCCAAGGTTGCGCTGGACCAGGCCGAAGCCCAGCTGGCGCAGACCGTGCGCCAGGTGCGCACGCTGTTCGTCAACAACAATACCCTGACCTCCGCCGTCACCGCCCGCAGCGCTGAACTGGAACGCGCCCGCGCCGACCTCGCGCGCCGCCAGCAACTGATCAGCACTGGCGCCGTCTCCAAGGAAGAGCTGGATCACGCCAAGGTAGCAGTACAAAGCGCCGAAGCGGCCCTGCAATCGGCGCGCGAGCAATTGTCTTCCAACAAGGTGCTGACCGACCGCACCACGGTTGAACTGCACCCGAACGTGCTGAACGCCGCGGCCCAGGTCCGCAATGCCTATATCAACCTGGCCCGCACCAGCCTGCTGGCGCCGACCACCGGTTATGTCGCCAAGCGCTCGGTGCAGGTTGGCCAGCGCGTCGCCGCCGGCACCCCGCTGCTGTCGATCGTGCCGCTGAACGCCTTGTGGGTGGACGCCAACTTCAAGGAAGTACAGATCAAGAACATGCGCATCGGCCAGCCGGTGACTTTGGATTCCGATGTCTACGGCTCCAAGATTGAATACCATGGCACAGTGGTCGGCCTGGCAGCCGGTTCCGGCTCAGCCTTTGCTTTGCTGCCGGCGCAAAACGCCAGCGGCAACTGGATCAAGATCGTGCAGCGTATTCCAGTGCGTATTTCGCTGGATCCGAAAGACCTGGAAACCCATCCGCTGCGCATCGGCGTCTCGATGAACGTCAGCGTCGACGTCGCCAAGACTGAAGGCACTTCGCTGACTGCAGGCACGGCGCGCACTACGCCTGCTTACACCACCGATGTGTTCGACAAGAGCGGCCAGGAGGCCGATGCACGTATCGCCAGCATCATCGCTGCCAACAACAATGCAGCGGCAGCGCACTGATACCCTGCAACCTGCCGGCGAATGCCGCAGCGCAAGCCGCCGTCCTGGCGGCCGCGCTGACGGCAGCGGACATGCAATAACCCTTACCGGAATGCCTTCATGAGTTCCCCAAAACCAGCGCCGCCACCGCGGCCGCCTTCGCAACCACTGCCGCCGCTGACCGGCGGCAAGCTTGTCATGGGTACGGTAGCCTTGTCGCTCGCCGTGTTCATGAACGTCCTCGATTCGTCGATTGCCAACGTTTCCATCCCGGCCATTTCCGGTGACCTCGGCGTCTCGCCGCAACAGGGCACCTGGGTCATCACCTCGTTCGCGGTGGCCAACGCCATCTCCGTGCCGCTGACCGGCTGGCTGACGCAACGCTTCGGCCAGGTACGCTTGTTCGTGACCTCGATCATCCTCTTCGTGCTGTCCTCGATCTTGTGCGGCCTGGCGCCGAGCATGGAAGTGCTGATCGCCGCCCGCGTACTGCAAGGCGCCGTCGCCGGACCGATGATTCCCTTGTCGCAGTCATTGCTGCTGTCCAGTTACACTCCCTCCAAGAGCGGGATGGCGCTAGCCTTCTGGGGCATGACCACGCTGGTGGCGCCGGTCATGGGACCGCTGCTGGGCGGCTGGATCTCGGATAACTACACCTGGCCGTGGATTTTCTATATCAACATTCCGGTCGGCGTGTTTGCCGCCTGGGCCACCTGGTCGATATACCACAAGCGCGAATCCTCCACCTACAAGCTGCCGATCGACAAGGTCGGACTGGCCTTGCTAGTGGTCTGGGTCGGCTCGCTGCAGATCATGCTGGACAAGGGTAAGGAACTGGACTGGTTCAATTCCTCCACCATCGTGATCCTGGGTGCGGTGGCGCTGGTGGCCTTTATCTATTTCATCATCTGGGAACTGGGCGACGACCATCCGGTGGTTGACCTGCGACTGTTCAAGGGCCGCAACTTCAGCGGCGGCGTGATCGCCATCTCGGTCGGCTACGGCCTGATGTTCGGCGGCCTGGTGATCCTGCCTTTGTGGCTGCAGACCACGCTCGGCTATACCGCAACGCTGGCCGGCGAAGTGATGGCGCCAGTCGGGATCTTTGCAATCATCCTGTCGCCCTTCATCGGCAAGCTGCTGCCCAAGATCGATGCGCGCTGGGTGGCCAGCACCGCTTTCTTCATCTTTGCCATCGTGTTCTACCTGCGTTCGCAGTTCACCGAGAATGTCGACACCTTCACGCTGATGATCCCGACCATCATCCAGGGCGCGGCGATGGCCATGTTCTTCATTCCGCTGACCTCGATCATCCTGTCAGGCCAGCCGCCGGACAAGATTCCTTCGGCCGCGGGCCTGTCCAACTTCGTGCGTATCATGTTCGGCGGCATGGGCACCTCGATCACCAGCACCTTGTGGGATCGCCGCACCTCCCTGCACCACTCGCAACTGACCGAATTCACCGGGCCGCACAGCCCGGCATTCAACGAGGCGGTGCACAACCTGATGGCGCAGGGCATGCCGGAGCCGGCCGCCTGGGCCACCATCGACCGCCTGATTTCGGTCAAGGCGGCGACCCAGGGGGCGACCGATATCTTCTGGATTTCGGCGGTGCTATTCCTGATGCTGATTGCGCTGGTATGGCTGACCAAACCGCAGCGTTCCAGCTTGCCGGTGGATGCCGGCGGCGCGCACTAAGAGGGATTTGAGCGCAAGCCGTAATCCAGCTTAATAATCCAACTTGAAGCATGAGCTCCGGCAGCGGAGCTCATGAAAAACGGGCGGTGCATAGTTGACTATGCACCGCCCGTTTTGTTTTCCGAAGCCGGGTGGCGCAACGCCACCCGGTCCGCATCGCTTACAAGATATGCTTGCCGATCCACCAGGCAATCGCCGCCATGAAGGCCGAAGCTGGAATCGTCAGCACCCAGGCCCAGACGATATTGCCGGCAACGCCCCAGCGCACCGCGGAGACGCGGCGTGCAGCGCCGACGCCAACGATGGCGCCGGTGATGGTGTGGGTAGTCGAGACTGGCACGCCCAGCATGGTCGCCAGGAACAGCGTAATGGCGCCGCCGGTTTCGGCGCAGAAGCCACCCACCGGTTTCAGCTTGGTGATCTTCTGGCCCATGGTCTTGACGATGCGCCAGCCGCCGAACAGCGTACCGAGGCTGATCGCGCTATAGCAGGAAATGATCACCCACCATGGCGGCAGGCTGTCGCTGGCTTGCGAAAAGCCGGTGGCGATCAGCAGCATCCAGATGATGCCGATGGTTTTCTGCGCATCGTTGCCGCCGTGCCCGAGGCTATACATGGAGGCGGATACCAGCTGCAGGCGGCGGAACCATTTGTCGACCTTGCGCGGCGTCGAGCGCACGAAGATCCACGACACCAGCACCATCATGATGGAGCCGAAGACGAAGCCCAGCAGCGGCGACAGCACGATGAAGGCAATGGTCTTGATCAGGCCGGCCGAGATCAGCGATCCGGTGCCGGCCTTGGCCACTGCAGCGCCGACCAGGCCGCCGATCAAGGCATGCGAAGACGACGACGGAATGCCGTAGTACCAGGTCAGGATGTTCCAGCAAATGGCGCCGACCAGGGCGCCGAAGACGACGTAATGATCCACCACATTGGGATCGATAGTGCCCTTGCCGACGGTAGCGGCGACGTGCAGCTGGAACACCGCAATCGCAATGAAGTTGAACAGGGCCGCCATGGCCACTGCCTGCTGCGGCTTGAGGACGCCGGTGGAGACCACGGTGGCGATTGCATTGGCGGCATCATGGAAGCCGTTCATGAAATCGAACACCAGCGCCAGTGCAATAAGGAAGACGAGAACGTAAATACTGATTTGAAGAGTGTGCATGAGTAGCCAGAGTCGTTTTTTTAGGATTGCATCGATGCGCTAGCGACCACGGGCCGCCGGCGCCCTACTCTGCATCAGGCATTTTCGACGATAATGCCTTCGATGATGTTGGCGACATCTTCACAACGGTCGGTGACGGTTTCCAGCAGTTCGTAGATCGCCTTGAGCTTGATCAGGGTGCGTACATCAGGCTCGTCGCGGAACAGTTTCGACATGGCGGCGCGCATCACGTGATCGGCGTCCGACTCCAGGCGGTCGATCTCGACGCAGATCGCCAGGATCTCGCGCGAGTTGTCCATGTTGTGCAGCAGACCGACTGCAGCCTTGACCTTCTCGGCGCAGCCCAGGCACAGCTCGGCCAGGCGCTTGGCTTCTGGCGTGATGGCCTTGATGTCGTACAGCGAGATGGTCTGCGCCGCGTCTTCCAGCAAATCGAGAATATCGTCCATGCGGGTGATCAGCTGATGGATGTCGTCGCGGTCGATCGGTGTGATGAAGGTCTTGTGCAGCATGTCGATCGCATGGTGCGTGACCTGGTCGGCCTGCTTTTCAATGCCTTCGATCGCATGCACGCGGATTTCCAGATCGTCGAAGTTAGTCATCAACGCCACCATTTCTTTAGCGCCCTTGACGCATAGCTCTGCATGCTGATTAAAGAGCTCAAAGAATTTGCCCTCGGTGGGCATCAATCGTCCAAACATGTTTATTCTCTCTTCTGAGGGTTAAGCTGAATCTAAAACTACAACTACGCTTGCATTTAAATCAAGGATATTAATTTAAAGCAAACAATGTCACGAAACTGAAATATATCAGGCTCGCTCGGCCAGCGCTTAGCAGGATTTTGTAAATTTTTCGTTAATGCAACAAAATCAACAACGGCAATAACGGTAATCAATCGCCGCCGTACGGCGCATCCAGATTACCGACATAGTTGTCGAATTTCGTGTATTGCCCGAGGAAACTGAGACGCACGCTACCGATCGGACCGTTACGCTGTTTGCCGATAATGATTTCCGCGGTGCCCTTTTCCTGCGAATCGGGGTTGTATACCTCGTCGCGGTAAATGAACAGGATGACGTCGGCGTCCTGCTCGATAGCGCCGGATTCACGCAAGTCGGACATCACCGGACGCTTGTTGGGGCGTTGCTCCAGCGAGCGGTTCAGCTGCGACAGCGCAATCACCGGGCACTGCAGCTCTTTGGCCAGGCCCTTCAAGTTACGCGAGATTTCAGAAATTTCTGTGGCGCGGTTTTCACCGGCATTATTGGCCGACATCAGCTGCAAATAGTCGATGATGATCAGGCCCAGCGTGCCGCACTGGCGCGACAGCCGGCGCGCGCGGGCGCGCAGTTCGATCGAGCTGAGCGCCGGCGTTTCGTCGATGAACAGCTGGGCGTCGTTCATCTTCTGGATCGCGTGGGTCAGGCGTGGCCAGTCCTCGTCATTGAGGCGGCCGGTACGCAAACGGTGCTGGTCCAGCTTGCCGACCGAACCCAGCATACGCATGGCGAGCTGGGTGCCGCCCATTTCCATCGAAAAGATCGCCACCGGCAAACCGCTTTCGATCGCCACGTTCTCGCCGATGTTGACCGAGAACGCGGTCTTACCCATGGATGGGCGTCCCGCCACGATCACCAGGTCGCCTTTTTGCAGCCCGGACGTCATCTTGTCGAGATCGATGAAACCGGTCGAAACACCGGTGATATCGCTCTGGTTATCGCGGTTGTAAAGTTCGTCGATACGCTCCACCACTTGCGTCAGCAGCGGCTGGATTTCCTGGAAACCCTGGGCGCCGCGCGCACCTTCCTCGGCAATCGCAAAAATCTTCGATTCCGCCTCGTCCAGCATCTGCTTGACTTCCTTGCCTTGCGGGCTGAAAGCCTGGCCGGAAATTTCATCGGCCACGGTAATCAGTTTGCGCAAGACGCCGCGATCGCGCACGATCTCGGCGTAGCGGCGGATATTGGCCGCCGATGGCGTATTTTGCGCCAGCGCATTGAGGTAGCTCAGGCCGCCGACCTCTTCCGCCTTGCCGGTGCCGCTCAGCGATTCAAAGACCGTGATCACGTCAGCCGGCTTGCTGCCGTTGATCAGCTTGACCATGTGCTGGAAAATGATCCGATGATCGTAGCGGTAGAAATCGTCGGCATTGACGAAGTCCGCGATCTTGTCCCAGGCCGCATTATCCAGCAGCAATCCGCCTAAAACGGACTGTTCTGCTTCGATCGAATGGGGTGGTACGCGGAGGGAATCTAACTGCGGATCGGACGGTGCTTTAGAAGGTGCTTTCATGGCGCGAATTATACCTGCTTCTCATAAGCGTCTTGCTGCACTGCCAGAAAAAGGACGTAAAAAAAGCCGGGAAAACCCGGCTTTTTTTGACTGCAATAACTTTTTGCCAACAGCGTATTAAACGTGTTCGCCGATCACTGCGATGACGATGTCAACCACGACGTCAGTGTGCAGAGCAACTGCAACCGGGTGTTCGCCGGTTGTCTTCAGCGGACCGTTCGGCAAGCGAACTTGTGCTTTTTCAACTGCGAAGCCTTGCTTGGTCAGCGCTTCAGCGATGTCGAAGTTGGTCACGGAACCGAACAGACGGCCGTCAACGCCCGACTTTTGCGAGATCTGAACAGTCAGGCCGTTCAGTTTTTCGCCTTGGCCTTGGGCCACAGCCAGCTTGGCTGCCGCTGCTGTTTCCAGATCAGCGCGCTTCGCTTCGAATTCAGCGATAGCGGTAGTCGTAGCACGACGCGCCATGCGTTGCGGGATCAGGAAGTTACGTGCGTAACCGTCCTTGACGCGAACAACTTCGCCCAGGTTGCCGAGATTAACGACTTTTTCCAACAGAATAACTTGCATATTTTTCTCCTATTTCAAGTCGTCAATTAAGCGTTGTGCAGATCGGTGTATGGCAGCAGCGCCAGGAAACGTGCGCGCTTGATCGCAGTGTCCACTTGACGTTGATAGATTGCCTTGGTGCCGGTCAGACGTGCTGGCATGATCTTGCCGTTTTCTTGAACAAAATCCTTGAGCGTGTCGACATCCTTGTAGTCAACGCTGGCAACGTGTGCAGCGGTGAAACGGCAGAATTTCTTGCGCTTGAACAGCGGGTTTTGTTGTTGACGCTTGTTTTTCAGTTTGCTTTTATCGAACTTTTTACCGAATGCCATTTTTGGCTCCTGTATCTAAAATAATGAATCTGCAATTTCCGCTATGTTCTCTAGGAACCGTCTGCTTCTATTGCAGCGAAATCCGTGATGTGAAATACCAGGCCCCTGCCGTTGCGACTCTTGCGTGCCATGAAACCGGTAAACCAGAAGGTGCCTCCCAACGGCGCCTGACTGAATCTTCCTGAAATCTCGCCGACGGCTAGCGCGGCGATTTCAAATTCGATCAAACGCTTTATTCCTGCTTCAATCGGCTCCGAGCGATGCTGCAGATTTGCAGATACGATCGGAATGCCTGCCGGTGTATAACGTATGACTTCACGTTCGGCAATTTCGGCAACCAGCTGAAACACGTTATTGGCTTGACTCACTCCTGATGGACTCGATGGCTACGCTGACAGGGCAGGTAAATCAGGCTGCCGGCGCTTCAGTGCGATGGCTCTTGGCAGCATCTTCCTTCTGCACAGCCTTCATCATTGGCGAAGGACCGGTTTCGGCCTTCTTCAGCTTGACAGTCAGATGACGCAATACTGCATCATTGAACTTGAAGCCGGTTTCGATTTCAGCCAGAGTTTCGCTGTCGCACTCGATGTTCAGGCAAACGTAATGTGCTTTTGCCAGTTTCTGAATCAGGTATGCCAGTTGGCGGCGGCCCCAGTCTTCCACGCGATGCACGATGCCGCCACGTGTAGTGACGATACCTTTGTAGCGCTCGATCATTGCAGGCACTTGCTCGCTTTGATCTGGATGGACGATAAATACGATTTCATAATGACGCATGTAAGCTCCTTTTGGACTGATTGAAGAATCGCCCACCTCGGCGTCAAGACGAGTGTGGGAAGAGGAAAACCAGCAATAGTACGCGCAATTGCAACAAAACTCAATGTTTTCAGGCGCCTGCGGCGACATAGGCATAAGGAAGTGGCTAATTCGCATCAATTTATCTTGCATTTGCACAAATACTGTACAAAAATACAGACTGTTGATATACACAGCACAAATGCAGACTGGTTGCCTGAAAAGCCGGTTGAAGTATTCGTGCCCCTATCTGAACTGGATAGCCTGGATCAGCGCAGTTCGCCTGTCCTGCCCAACTGTCAAACCTTGCCTGCAAACACATATGATTAAACTGACCGCCCGCCAACAACAAATCCTCGACCTGATCAAGGACGCCATCGAAAACACCGGCTTCCCACCGACACGCGCGGAAATCGCGACCGAACTCGGCTTCCGCTCGGCGAATGCGGCAGAAGAACACTTGCAGGCGCTGGCGCGCAAGGGCGCCATCGTGATCGCTCCCGGCACTTCGCGCGGCATCCGCCTGACGGAAAGCACGCTGCGCAGCCAAGGCACGCAACTGGCGCTGCCGCATCCGGCGCTGATGCAGCTCAGCCTGCCGCTGGTCGGCCGGGTCGCCGCCGGCTCGCCGATCCTGGCGCAGGAGCACATCCAGGCCAGCTACAACGTCGACCCTGCCCTGTTCAGCGCCAAGCCGGATTACTTGCTGAAGGTGCGCGGCATGTCGATGCGCGACGCCGGCATCCTGGATGGCGATTTGCTGGCTGTAAAGAAAGCCGACAGCGCCAGGAATGGCCAGATTGTCGTGGCGCGCCTGGGCGACGACGTCACCGTCAAGCGCTATCAGAAATCCGGCTCGGTGATCCAGCTGCTGCCCGAAAATCCCGACTTCGAGCCTATTATCGTCAACTCCCAGGAAGATTTCGCACTGGAAGGCCTGGCGGTCGGCCTGCTGCGCAGCTGGAACTAAAGCCAAGCAGACGGCAGTCCGAACACCAGCCGGGCCGGGCGCCACGCCGGCCTCAGCAAGGCGTCAGGAGCGGTCCAGACGGCGCCGCTTGGTCAGTATCTGGCTGGCGATGCCACGCAGGATATTGACCTCTTCGGTCTCCAGCTGAGCCCGGGAAAACAGCCGCTTCAAACGCGGCATCAATTTTTTCGGGCTGGCGGGATCCAGGAACTCGATCTCGATCAATGCCTGTTCCAGGTGCGCAAACATGCCGTCGATGTCGGTCAGGCTGGCGGCATTGCCCTGAAAACCGATTTCGCCGGCGCCTGCAGGCGACAAATTTTCACTGGCGGCAACCCGGCATTCGTAAGCCAGCACCTGCACCGCCTGCGCCAGATTCAACGACGAATATTCCGGGTTGGCGGGGATGTTCAGCAAGACATTGCACTTTTCCACCACTTCGTTGGGCAAGCCATAGCGTTCGCTGCCGAACAATACCGCCGCATTCAAAGTGGCGTCACCGGCCAACTGGGCCGCAAGCGCGCGAGGTGCCGTCAGCGGCGGTGAAAATTCGCGTAAACGTGCGCTCAAGGCTGCGGCAAAGTTGCACCCTTCTAAAGCCTGCTCGACACTGTCGACGATACGCGCCGACGCCAGGATATCCTGGGCGCCGCTGGCGAACGCAACGGCTTCTTCGCGCTGCAAGACATCGGGAAAGCGCGGATTAACCAGGACCAGCTCGGAAAATCCCATGGTTTTGATCGCGCGGGCTGCGGCGCCGACATTGCCAGGACTGCTGGTTTCCACCAGCACGAAGCGCAGCCGCTGAAAAAGAGACGTATCGATTTTCGCCGGGTTCATTTGTGCTCTCCACGCAAGCGACGAGCGCTATCAAACGAAAGAAAATCTGTGTTCATCTGGCCTTTCAGGTAAAAGTAAGCGGTCAATTCAGCAATCTAGGTTTAAAATAGCGCCATAACGCGGATTTCTGCGACTAAAAGCTGCTTACTTACCCACTTATTTACCCAAACAGGTAGCAAAATAAGTATCCAGATAAGCGGCAAGACAGTCGCGGCACAGCCCGCATCGTTCATTATTATCAATCAATAGGCGGTTCTGTTCCCGGTTGGCACAGTGCCGCCATTTTAACGAAACCCCGATCATGCATCCAATGCTCAATACGGCCATCAAGGCCGCACGTCGCGGCGCCGCGGTTATCTCGCGCGCCTCTTTCGACCTCGATTTGCTGAAAGTCACCAAAAAGCAGCACAACGATTTCGTCACCGAAGTCGACCAGGCTGCCGAAGCCGCGATTATTGACGTATTGAAGAATGCCTACCCCGACCACGCCATCCTGGCCGAAGAATCGGGCGCTTCCGCCAACTTGCACGACGACAACGAAAACGTCTGGATCATCGATCCACTCGACGGCACCACCAACTTTATCCACGGCTTCCCGCAGTATTGCGTCTCCATCGCCCTGCAGCATCGCGGCCAGATCACCCAGGCCGTGGTCTACGACCCGACCCGCAACGACCTGTTCACTGCCACCAAAGGCTCCGGCGCCTATCTGAACGATAAGCGGATCCGCGTCGGCAAGCGCGACAAGATCGCTGACGCCCTGATCGGCACCGGCTTTCCATTCCGCGAAACCGAAGGGCCGGCCATGGACGAATACATCAAGATGTTCCGCATCATGACCCAAAGCTGCGCCGGCCTGCGCCGCCCCGGTTCCGCCGCGCTCGACCTGGCCTACCTGGCGGCTGGCCGCCTGGACGGCTTCTTTGAAAAAGGCCTGAAACCTTGGGATATCGCTGCCGGCTCCCTGCTGATCAGCGAATCGGGCGGCATCATCGGCGATTTCACCGGCGAATCCGATTACCTGTACAAGGGCGACGTACTGGCCGGCAGCCCTAAGGTGTTCGCGCAAATGGTCAGCCTGTTGTCGCCATACGCAACAAAATAATGCTTGCCCATGACAGCAAGAAGCCTTTGTTCTTGCTGTCATTCCGAAAACCGGCATTTTTGCCATGTCAACTGCACGCTTGAAAGACTACAATGCATGCGCAGTCGCAGCATTGGACACTTTTAACGACCATATCTCAACCTGCAGGAGAGCGACATGGCAGTCAAAACCATCCCCGACGGCTACACCAGCGTCACCCCCTATCTCGCCATCGACGGCGCAGCCGCAGCACTCGATTTCTATAAAAAAGCCTTCAATGCAATAGAAATACTGCGCATGGAAGGACCGGACAATAGAATCGGCCACGCCGAAATCCAGATCGGCAATGCACGCATCATGCTGGCGGATGAATTTCCGGAAATGCTGATTCGCAGCCCGAAGTCGCTCGGCGCAGCGGGCATAAGCATCATGCTTTATGTCGACAATGTCGATGTCACCTATCCGCAGGCGATTGCTGCCGGCGGAACAGAAATCCGAGCGCTGCAAGATCAGTTTTACGGCGATCGCTCCGCTACCCTCAGGGATCCGTTCGGCCACGTCTGGACCGTCAGCACTCATATCGCCGATTACTCGGAAGAAGAGTTGCGTGAACGCGCCGCAGCCGCAATGAAATAAGCTTGTGCTGACTGCCACGCGCCCGGCCTTGCTCCGCAAGCGGCACGCTGGCGGTCATTTTGCTCCAGCGTCCGCTGAATACAGCGGAAACACTTGCCTGTAGCGCGCCATTGTTATACTCTGCGGCGACACAGCAAATTCTCCAGTCAAATACTGCTGTCAAGGATGTTATCGGGCCGGGAGCGTTATTCCTCGGCCAGGGTGGCTCCAATCTCCTCTAATCCCGTTTGCCTGCGACTGGCGCCCTACAAAGGGCGACAGGCCGATATTATTCTATTGAGTTGTCATGTCTTTTTCTGAACTCGGCTTGTCCGAAGCCATCGTTCGTGCCGTAACCGAACACGGATACACTACCCCTACCCCGATCCAGACGCAGGCGATTCCTGCAGTGCTGGCCGGCGGCGATTTGCTGGCCGGCGCCCAGACCGGCACCGGCAAGACCGCTGGTTTCACTTTGCCTGTGCTGCACCGCCTGTCGACTTCGGCCACCAATCCGACCGGCAGCCAGCGTCCGATCCGCGCGCTGGTGCTGACGCCAACCCGCGAACTGGCGGCTCAGGTGGAAGAAAGCGTGCGCCTGTACGGCAAATACCTGAAACTGACCTCGGCCGTGATCTTCGGCGGCGTCGGCATCAATCCGCAAATCAAGCTGCTCAAGCACGGCGTCGATATCCTGGTGTGCACCCCGGGCCGCCTGCTGGATCACATGCAGCAAGGCACTGTCAACCTGAACCACGTGGAAATTCTGATCCTCGACGAAGCCGACCGCATGCTGGACATGGGCTTCATCCGCGACATCAAGAAAATTCTCGCAGTGCTGCCGAAGAAGCGCCAGAACCTGCTGTTCTCCGCCACCTTCTCCGACGAAATCAAGATCCTGGCCGACAACCTGCTCAACTCGCCAGCCATGATCGAAGTAGCGCGCCGCAATTCGACTGTGGAAGTGATCCAGCAAAAGATCCATCCGGTGGACCGCGACCGCAAGCACCCCTTGCTGGCGCATCTGATCAAGACCCATCAATGGTCGCAGGTGCTAGTGTTTACCCGCACCAAGCACGGCGCCAACAAGCTGGTCGAGCAACTGGAAAAAGACGGCATCAGCGGCATGGCGATCCACGGCAACAAGAGCCAGTCGGCGCGCACCCGGGCGCTGGCCGAGTTCAAGGACGGCAGCCTGCAAGTGCTGGTAGCGACCGACATCGCCGCCCGCGGCATCGATATCGACCAGTTGCCGCACGTGGTCAACTACGACCTGCCGAATGTGCCGGAAGACTATGTACACCGCATCGGCCGTACCGGCCGCGCGGGCGCCACCGGCGAAGCAGTGTCGCTGGTGTGCGTGGATGAACATCAGATGTTGAAAGACATCGAGAAGCTGATCAAGCGCGAACTGCCGAAAGAAGTGGTGGCCGGCTTTGAACCTGACCCTAACGCCCGTGCCCAGCCTATCCAGCTGCGCAGCGGTGGTGGCGGCGGCCAACGCGCTGGTGGCGGCGGTGGACGCGGCCGTGCTCCCGGCGGCGCGCCAGGCGGCGCCAAGCCGGCCCAGGGCCCATCGCGCGGCCACGGCGGTGGCAACGGTTCGCAAGCACGTCCGGCGGCGCCACGCCGCTCCGGCGGCCGCGGTCGTTAAACGCCGCTGAAAGCAAGCCAGCTGACGGCGCCGCTAACAACGGCCGCCGTCAGCTGGCTTGGAAAATAATGCACGACATCGTATCGGCTCCATGGTCCCTGTCTGCTCAAACCAGCTGCCAGCAAAGCCGATCACGCAACTCTTCTCCCTCCCCCTCTTCCCGCACGCCATCCGTCACGGATCCAGCGCTGCAGACGTCTTCCCGATCAGTTCAAGCAGTTCGACAATCCCTCATGGATGGTGGTCGCCGTAGCCGGCAGCGTCGCCAGTATTGGCCTTGCAACCGACAATGCACTGTAGAACGTCGCGATCGGCGTTTGCGGCGCCAGCGGGGTACGGCATGCCCAGGTCCTTGCATCCACCGTTACCTTGCCTGTCGCGCCATCGATTGCGGCATTGCTGCCGGCAAAAGTCCAGACGCACTCACCAATGAGACTGTCCGCCTGCCGCACCGAGCAGCGATAGCGTAGCGCTTGCAGGTTGCTGAATTCGCCCTCGCAGTAGGTGTCGCCGCAGATATCGTCGAAATCCGTCACAAGGCGCCTCTCAAGCCCGTAGAAGGCCTCCCAGCCCTGCTCGTTGGCGGGATAATTGACGGCATCGACATATTCCGGCGCCGCCGTCGCAAGTACAGTGCAGAGACTTAAGCCGAATGCCAGGACAGGCGATGCAATCGAAAAGGGACCACCGCCCAAGAGCTTCTTCCGTTCGCTCACGGTGCGACGTAAGCCGTTCGAATTTGTGCCGGCGAAAGGATTGGATAAAACATGCATGCTGCTCTCCTCAATGACAGATGATCGTGACGACGCTGTGGCTGATGCGCTGGCGCCGGGCGTTGACAACGGCGATGTCAATGACGCAATCATAATGTCGCTCAGAAGGGAACTGCCTTAAGCGTGCGCCTAACTTGCATGAAAATGGCGACACGTTACGATGTCAGTTTTTATCGAGTTCGCGCTCGAACAGGCATGCCGGACAGCGCTGCGATAGCCGGCTGCGGCGTGGCTGTTTCCAAGCCGCAAACTGGGCTTGTGTCGCCGATGAATATTGCAAAAAAGGAAATTACTGCAGGATACTGCGGTGATAGATCAAGCTAAAAACTGGTCCGGCCGGAGGGAATCGAACCCCCAACATTTCGGGTAGAAGCCGAATGCTCTATCCAGTTGAGCTACGGCCGGATTCATACGCTTTAGTGCTTGATTCCGATCGTCAGATCGATTCATTGCGATGCCTGTTTTTTGTCAGGCGGAAATGAAAAAAGGGGCTGTCCGAAGACAGCCCCTTTTCTACTTATTGGTCGGAGTACAAGGATTCGAACCTTGGACCCCCTGGTCCCAAACCAGGTGCGCTACCGGGCTGCGCTACACTCCGAGAAGCAAGATAATAAACAGTATTCCGATTTTTGTCAAATTTTTGTACAGGAAAATTTTTAAATTTTGCTGCTAAAACCAAGCCAATAACGGTACTGCCAAAAGCTTATCTGCTGAAAAACTTGAGAGACGGATTAGACCAGATTTCAGAAAAATATGCGACAAAAAAATCGTCTTTTTCGATAAATATTCAAACTTTTTTCGCTTCTGCTTAATCCATCAGCAGATCGGTAAAAAAGCTGCCGATGTTTTAAGCAAATCGGCAGTGAAAAAATTATTTACAGATTTATCCGACAGGATTTCAATCCTGCCGCAATGCTAATTGCGCGCGCTGAAAAATTACTTTGAAGCGGCTGCCTTTGCCATACTCTGAAAAAATTTCCAGGCGACCGCGATGACGCAACAGAACATGCTTCACGATTGCCAATCCGAGACCGGTGCCCTGCGTTGCACGCGAGCGCGTTTTATCGACGCGGTAGAAACGCTCTGTGAGGCGGCTCAAATGCTCTGCCGCAATGCCGATGCCGTCGTCGATCACGGTCAAGCTGGCGCTGTCGCCTTCCATGACCCAGCTGACATCGATGCGGCCGCCGTCAGGCGTATAGCGCACCGCGTTCGACAGCAGGTTTACAAACGCGCTTTCCAGCTCGTCGTGATTACCCTTCAGGTCGACCTCCTGCACTTCTCTCAATGTGATGCTGTGCTTGCCGTCCGACAGCGCCCTCGCCTCTTCGACAATGCGGATCAGTAAAGGCTTGATGCGCACCGCGTCGCCGGATGGCGGCTGCACCAGCGATTCCAGCCTGGTCAGCGTCAGCATGTCAGCCACCAACCGCTGCATGCGCTGTCCTTGCTCCGCCATCAGGTGCAACTGGCGCTGGCGGGTTTCCTCGCTCATTTCGCTGCTCAGAGCGTGCTCCAGAAAACCGTTGATGACGGTCAGTGGCGTGCGCAGCTCATGCGAAGCATTGGCGATGAAATCGCGCCGCATGGTATCCATCTTTTCATTTTGCGTGACGTCGTGGGTCACCAGGATTTGACGCCGGCTTTCGAAGGAGATCAGCTGCACCAGGATTTTGCGGTCGTGGTGCATGAAGGGCAAAGGCTGCTCGAAACGGCCGGACAGCATGTAGTCGACAAAATCGGGAGAACGGATAAGATTGGTCAGCAAGCGTCCTTCATCGCGCTTCAGATCCAGTCCCAGATGGGTTTGCGCCGCCGGATTGCACCACTCCAGATGCATCACGCCATCAACGATCACGACGCCGTCCGGCAGCAGGCTCATGGCCTGGCGGAAGCGTGCTAGCCACTCTGCCATTTCTGCGCGTGAGCGTTCATCTTCATGGCGAATGTCTTCCAGCGCCGCGAATGCATGCGCCCACATGCCCCAGGTTTTCGGCCGCGGACGGCCGACCGGCGCATCCAGCCATTGTTCGATCTGATACAGCGAGCGCATCTGCAAGAACAGCAGGCTCGCCAGCGACAGGCTATAGAACAGCAGACCGGTGATGGCGCCGAAGGCGGCGCCTATCGCCACTGCAACCAGGGACAGGAGGCCGAACCAGAGCAGCGCCGGCACCCAGAATTTGCGTGCGCTGCGCGTGCTGGTTGCCGGCATGGTCACGCTGCCGGCTCGGCGTTGAGCTTGTAGCCTACGCCGCGCACCGTCTTGACGTAGTCGGCGGCCAGTCCGAGCGATTTGCGCAGGCGCATGATGTGGACATCGACCGTGCGTTCTTCGATGAAGGTATGGTCGCCCCAGACCTTGTCGAGCAATTGGGCGCGAGAAAAAATCCGGTCGGGATGCGCCACCAGGAAGCGCAGCAGCTTGAATTCGGCCTGGTCTAGCTCGACTTCGCGGTTATCGACAGTGACCTGGTAGCGGTCGGTATCGATGCGAATCAAGCCATGCGTCAGCAGGCTTTGTCCGAGCTCCGGCACCTTACGCCGCAGCAGCGCCTGGATCCGCGCAATCAGTTCCTTCGGTGAAAACGGCTTGGTGACGTAGTCGTCGGCGCCCGCATTGAGCCCTCTGACCTTGTCTTCGTCCATGCCCTTGGCGGTCAGCATGATGACGGGCAGCGTGGCGCTGCGGGTCTGGCCGCGCCATTCCTGCAGCAGCGCCAGGCCGGAAGTGTCGGGCAGCATCCAGTCCAGCAGTACGGCCTTGGGCAAGACGCCGACGATAGCCTGACGCGCCTCGGCGGCGCTATACGCGATCTCACAGGAAAAACCGGCATCGTCGAGCGTAAAGCGCAGCAGCTCGGCGATGCCAGGTTCATCTTCGACAATCAAAATGTGGGTTTGATATTTCGACATCAGGCATTAACTCTATTCAATCCAGCAAATCAATACTAAAGGATGCGTGCCTCAGGACGTCACTTTATCTGCAATCCGGCGCGCCATCGCTTGCGCCAGCTCTGCGCTCTTGGCTTCGACCATGACCCGGATCAGCGGCTCGGTGCCGGAAGCGCGGATCAGTACGCGGCCGTTATCGCCAAGCTCGCGTTCCACTGCCTCTTTCTCCGCCACCATGGCCGGGTTTTTCTGCCAGTCGAAACCTGCGCTCACTTTTACATTGATCAGGGTTTGCGGATACAGCGCGATATCGGCAGTCAATTCAGCCAGCGTTTGACCATCGCGCTTCAAGGCCGACAACACCTGCAGGGCCGAGACGATGCCGTCTCCGGTCGTATGCTTGTCGAGGCACAGCAGATGGCCGGAGCCCTCGCCGCCCAGGTTCCAGCCGCGTTCCTTCATCACTTCCAGCACATAACGGTCGCCGACCTTGGCCCGGGCAAACTCCACGCCCATCTGGCGGAAAGCCACTTCCAGCGCCATGTTCGTCATCAGCGTGCCAACCGCGCCTTTTACCGCGCCGGTCTTCATGCGGTCCTTGACCATCACGTACAGCAGCTCGTCACCGTTGTAGATGCGACCGCTAGCATCCACCATCAACAAGCGATCCGCATCGCCATCCAGCGCAATCCCAATATCCGCGCGGTTGGCGCGTACCGCCAGCGACAAGGCATCCGGCGCGGTAGCACCAAAACCGTCATTGATGTTGAAACCGTTCGGCTGGTTGCCGATGGCGATCACTTCCGCCCCCAGCTCATGGAATACGTGCGGCGCGATGTGATAAGCGGCGCCGTGGGCGCTGTCGACCACGATCGTCAGGCCGCGCAAGTCCAGCTCGTTAGGGAAGGTGCTTTTACAGAATTCGATATAGCGTCCGGCTGCATCGTCCAGTCGCCTGGCTTTGCCCAGCTTGTCGGAGGCGACGCAGTCCATCGGCAGTTCCAGCGCCGCTTCAATCGCGGTTTCGACCGCATCCGGCAGCTTGTTGCCTTGCGCGGAAAAGAACTTGATGCCGTTGTCTTCATACGGATTGTGCGAGGCCGAAATCACGACCCCGGCCGCCAGACGCAAGGCCCGGGTCAGGTAAGCGATGGCCGGTGTCGGCATCGGGCCGGCCAGCATGACATCTACGCCGGCAGCGGCAAAGCCGGCTTCCAGCGCCGCTTCCAGCATGTAGCCGGAAACCCGGGTGTCCTTGCCGATCAGGACGGTCGGCCTGCCGCCGCTTGCCTTTGCCTGCGCCAGCACCTTGCCGGCGGCATAGCCCAGCTTCATGACGAAATCGGGGGTGATCGGTGCTACGCCTACACGGCCGCGTACGCCGTCGGTGCCAAAATATTTTCTTGTCATTTCAACCTTCAGTCAGTTTTCTCATAAATCACAAACAGATTGCTTTTGATATTTGCGCGGCATGCCAGACCGTGAGCGCATCAACCGTCTCCGCCACATCGTGCACCCGCACGATCCTGGCGCCTTGGGCAACCGCCGCCAGGGCAGCTGCCAGGCTGCCGGCCAGACGCCGCTCAACCGGCTTGCCGGTGAGCTCGCCCAGCATCGACTTGCGCGAGATTCCGGCCAGCAGCGGCAGGTCCAGGCGGTGCTGAATTTCGCCTATGCTTTGCAACAAAGCAACATTATGCGCCAAGGTCTTGCCAAAGCCAAAGCCTGGATCGATGCTGATGCGATTTCTTGCAACACCGGCCAGCTCCATGAGCGTAACGCGCTCGCTCAGAAAGGCGCTGACTTCCGCCACCACATCCTGATATTCGGGCCTGGACTGCATGGTTTGCGGATCCGCCTGCATGTGCATGATGCATAGGCCGCAATCGCTGTCGCTCACCGCTTCCAGCGCGCCGGCGCCGCGAAAGCCGTTGATATCGTTGATCAGGTCGGCGCCGGCGGCAATCGCCTCGCGCATGACTGCCGGTTTGTAGGTATCGATGGAGAGCGGCTTGCCGCAGTCGCGCAAGGCGTAGATGGCCGGCATGACGCGGTCCAGTTCTTCTTGCAGCGACAGCGCGGGACTGCCGGGGCGGCTCGATTCGCCGCCGATATCGATGATATCGACGCCATCGGCAATCATCTGTTCCGCATGCGACAAGGCAAATTCCAGCGCGTGGAATTTGCCGCCGTCGGAAAACGAATCGGGCGTGACGTTAAGGATGCCCATGACTAACGGCCGCGCCTCAGGCGTATTGACCGGCAACCGGTAGCGGCCGCATTGAAGATATTGTTGCATGGTGAATTGTAAGTTGGATCTTGATAACAGCCTACTTGCAGCGGGCTGGCTTGCCGCGACCGGCATCAGGCCACCCCATCCCGGCGCTCAAACAAAAAGGGCGAGGATCGCTCCTCACCCTTGTTGCTCACTTTGCTGACATATTGTGTATTCACAAGCTACGCCGGCCAGGCGCTGTCGGCAGGATCAGGCCGGTGCAGTAGCGGTCGGCGTCACACCGCCGGACGAGTTGTCGCTAGGCGCCTTGCGCACCGAGCTGCCGGCTTTCGGCAAGCGCGGCTCCAGGCCTTCCATGATGTCGTTGATCTGGTCGGCGTCGATGGTTTCCCAGTCGAGCAAGGCTTTGGTCATGGCTTCGACCTTTTCCTTGTTCTCTTCCAGCAGGCGGCGCGACAACGCGTATTGCTGATCCAGGATACTGCGGATTTCCGCATCAACCTTTTGCTGGGTCGCTTCCGATACAGTCTTGGACGACATGCGGCCAAAGTAAGCATCTTGCTCGGTATCTTCGTAGACCATGGTGCCCAGGCTTTCCGACATGCCGTAACGGGTCACCATCGCCCGCGCCAGCTTGGTGGCGCGCTCAAAGTCGTTGGAGGCGCCGGTCGACATCTGGTGCATGAAGATTTCTTCGGAAATACGGCCGCCAAACAGGATGGCGATTTCTTCCAGCATCTTGTCCTTATACATGTTGACGCGGTCATGTTCAGGCAGCTGCCAGGTCAGGCCGAGCGCAAAACCGCGCGGCATGATGGTGACCTTGTGCACCGGGTCAGCCTTAGGCAGCAGCTTGGCAACCACGGCATGGCCGGACTCGTGATATGCGGTATTGCGGCGCTCTTCTTCGCGCATGACAGCCGATTTGCGCTCAGGACCCATGACGATCTTGTCCTTGGCATCTTCGAAATCCTGCATCTCGACCAGGCGCTTGGCGCGGCGGGCGGCAAACAACGCCGCTTCGTTGACCAGGTTGGCGAGATCGGCGCCGGAGAAGCCAGGCGTACCACGTGCCAGGATATCGGCTTTGACATCAGTCGAAATCGGCACCTTGCGCATGTGCACATTCAAGATCTGCTCGCGGCCACGGATGTCCGGCAAGCCGACCACAACCTGGCGGTCGAAACGGCCTGGACGCAGCAAGGCTTTGTCCAGCACGTCGGAACGGTTGGTGGCAGCGATCACGATCACGCCGGAGTTGGCTTCAAAGCCATCCATCTCGACCAGCATCTGGTTCAAGGTCTGTTCGCGCTCGTCGTTACCGCCGCCCATGCCGGCGCCGCGATGACGGCCAACCGCATCGATTTCATCGATGAAGATAATGCAGGGAGCGTGCTTCTTGGCGTTTTCGAACATGTCGCGCACACGGGAAGCGCCGACACCGACGAACATTTCAACGAAATCCGAACCGGAAATGGTGAAGAACGGCACTTTCGCTTCGCCGGCAATGGCGCGCGCCAGCAAGGTCTTACCGGTGCCTGGAGGACCAACCATCAGCACGCCGTGCGGAATGCGGCCACCCAGTTTCTGGAACTTGGTCGGATCGCGCAGGAAATCGACCAGCTCGGAAACTTCTTCCTTGGCTTCATCGCAACCGGCGACGTCGGCAAAGGTCACGGAATTACTGTTCTCATCCAGCATGCGAGCTTTCGACTTGCCGAACGAGAAAGCACCGCCCTTGCCGCCGCCCTGCATCTGGCGCATGAAGAAAATCCAGACGCCCAGCAACAGGATCATCGGGAACCAGGAGATGAAGATCTGCTGCAGGAACGATGGTTCTTCCGGCTGCTTGACTTCAAATTTGACGTTGTTGTTGACCAAGTCGCCGATCAGGCCGCGATCCAGCATGGTGATGGCGGTCTTCACTTTCTTGCCGTCCGAAGTACTGGCGACGATGCTGCTGCCCTCGATGGTCGCATCGGTGATGTGCCCGGCCCGGATTTCAGTAATCAGATCGGAATAGGCAATCGGCCCTGCACCGCTGGCTAGTCCGCGCCCGTCGAACTGCTTGAATACGGTGAAAAGCACCAGGGCGATGACCACCCAAATGGCGGCTTTGGAAAACATGTTGTTCACTAGAACTCCTTGGACGCGCTGCGCGCCTGACATAGGTACAGCATCGAGATATTCCTTTGATTTTACTCGGAATAGGTACAGCTTGCTAGGAGGCTGGCCTGAGTTAGGGGGCCATGGCTGAAAAAATAGCTAAACAAATATTTTTTCGGCCGCTTGCACCGGATTCCGGGCTGCCCCCTGCCGCAAGATATGCGGCCGCCCCTAGGGAAATTCAAGGAAAAAATGCTGCTTAACGCGGATTTAATGTGGATTTTTCAATATCTTTCCAAGGAGGAATATTTCCGAAGACTTGTCACGGCTGGCCTTGGGTTTCCTCGACGCCACGGTTTTGAACTCCTGGCGGAATTTCATCAGCACTTCGTTGTAGCCGGTGCCGTTGAAGCACTTGGCCAGCAAGGCGCCGGTCGGCTTCATGTGCATCTGTGCAAATTCTATTGCCAAATCGATAATTTCCTCAACCCGGGCCGCGTCTGAGATCGCGATGCCGGACAAATTGGGCGCCATGTCGGACAGCACCAGATCCACCTTGCGCCCCTCCAGCAAGCGCTCCAGCTTGCGCAGGCTGTCGGCCTCGCGGAAGTCGCCCTGGATGAAATGGACGTCGGCGATAGGGTCCATCGGCAGGATGTCGAGGCCGATGATCATGCCGTGAATGCCGCCGCCGTCCTGGCCGGCCAGCTTGTTGCGGGCATACTGCGACCAGCTGCCAGGCGTGGACCCAAGGTCGACAATGATCTGGCCAGGCTTGATAAGCTTGTCCAGTTCGTCGATCTCTTTCAGCTTGTAAGCAGCCCGCGCACGGTAGCCTTCTTTCTGCGCCAGCTTCACATAAGGGTCGTTAATGTGGTCGTGCAGCCAGTTTTTGTTTAATTTCTTC
Source organism: Collimonas pratensis (assembly GCF_001584185.1). Taxonomy (GTDB): domain Bacteria; phylum Pseudomonadota; class Gammaproteobacteria; order Burkholderiales; family Burkholderiaceae_D; genus Collimonas; species Collimonas pratensis. Next base: position 3,343,075 of record NZ_CP013234.1, read on the forward strand.
TTTGCCATTCGCGTAGAATACCGTTTTTAAGGAATTTTTATGTTGAAACTTACATCTGCCGAGCGTAGCGAGCTCCGTTCCCAGGCCCACGGTCTGGATCCTGTGGTCCTAATCAGCGAAGATGGCTTGAAGCCAACGCTGATGAAAGAGATCGATTTAAGCCTGAATGCGCATGGCCTGATTAAAGTGCGTGTATTCGGTGATGATCGCGAGGCACGGATCGCCATCTACGAAACTATTTGTGAAAAGCTTGGGGCGGCGCCGGTGCAACACATCGGCAAGCTGCTGGTCTTGTACCGCCCGCAAAAAGACGCTGCCAAGGAACGCAGCGAAACCCGTGGCCGCGGCATGCGCGAAGTCACCATCGTCAAGCCTAGCCCAAGCGGCACCAAGCGTCCGTCGGTGACCAAGGTCATGGTCAAAGGCAATGAGCGCGTAACCCAGGGCGGCAACATCAAGCGCGCCAAACCGCGCCAGAAGAGCAGCAAGAAGTCGGCATTGGGCCGTTAATGCTGATGGCCGGCCGCTTCGGCAGCCATCGCATTTCGATACCGAGGGTGCCGTATTCCGGTACGGCGGCGCAAGCAATCTGCTAGCGCCCTCCCCAGCCCTGCTAGGCCTTGCCTTTAGCGCAGGTTGCGCAACTTCAAGATCAATCCGACCCCAAGCAAGCCCTGGATCAGGTAAATCCCCATGGAAGCCCCATGCAGGATGCCGAACTGCGTCCTGGCGCTGTCACTCATGACGCCGCCGGCCAGGGCCGCTGCTTCGCGCAGGCTGGCCATGAAAGGCTGCAGGCAGAAATAACCGGCCACGGTGCAAGCCAGCATCAGCAAAGCAAAACGCAGTAAGGTCTTGCGCAGCGGTGCCGAATCGTCATGGGTGCGATAGCTGAACAGCAGCGTCAGCAAGATGCCGCAAGCCACCGTCAGCCAGGCTTCGATGCGAAACAGGTTGCCGGCGATGGTGCCGGCCAGCACGCGGTCCGGCAAGGTGGCGAACAAGACCGGCGCCACCAGGCCGCCTATCGTCCACAAACTACCGACCCACAAGGTCGCGACTAACAATCTGCACCGCACTACAAACATCGCTGCTCCTGGATTTTCTGATCGAATGCTGCATCGGCGCCAGCGGGCGCCATCATGGCGACGCTTTAGACGTAGCGGACTTCCAGGATTTCATACTCGCGGATGCCGGACGGCGCTTGCACACCGACCACGTCGCCCGCCGTCTTGCCGATCAGCGCGCGGGCGATCGGCGAAGTCACGGAAACCTTGGACAGCTTGATGTCGGCTTCATCGGTGCCGACGATTTGATAGGTGACCTTGTCGCCCGACTCCAGATCTTCCAGATCGACCGTGGAAGCAAACACCACGCGGCCGTCCGCATCCAGGGTTGATGGATCGATAACCTGCGCGGCGCCCAGCTTTCCTTCGAGGTCGGCAATCCGGCCTTCGACAAAGCCTTGACGCTCTTTCGCCGCATCGTAATCCGCGTTTTCCGACAGATCGCCATGCGCGCGCGCTTCTGCGATGGCCTTGATGACGGCTTGACGCTCTTTGGTTTTCAGATGATGCAACTCATCTTTCAACAATTGCGCGCCATGCTTGGTAAGAGGTACTGAGCTCATAGGGATGGAATTCAACAAATATTAAATAAGGTTTGTGACGCGAGGTGCGTCACGCACACGATAAAAGGTCACGGAGGTCAAAAACGCACCGGAAAAAAGATGCGCTGATGACCTCCGCAGGAACTTCTGTAGCTAAATTGTAGGTTTCGACTACTTCCAGACAGCCCGGAAGCGATTCAGGATGTGCCTAGGCACATCCTGATCTGGCCTTAGTGTAAGGTTTTATGCAGCCCTTGTAAATCATAGACATGCAACTCGTCCAGATGACGCATGCCCTCGACTGCTGCCTCTGCACCGGCGATGGTGGTGTAGGTGGTGGCATGAGCCGCCAGCGCCGAAGTGCGGATCGCCCGCGAGTCGACAATTGCGCTGCGCTTTTCTTCGACCGTGTTGATCACCAATGAAATTTCATTGTTCTTGATCATGTCGACCACATGCGGACGCCCTTCGACCACCTTGTTGACGGTTTCCACAGGGATCCCGGCAGCACTGATGGCGGCCGCCGTACCCTTGGTCGCCACCACGGTGAAACCGATCGCGACCAGGTCCTTGGCGACTTGCACCGCGCGCGGCTTGTCGCTGCCCTTGACGCTGAGGAACACCTTGCCCGACTTCGGCAACTTGATGCCGGCGCCCAGCTGCGACTTGACGAACGCCTCGCCGAAGGTCTTGCCGACACCCATCACTTCGCCGGTGGATTTCATTTCCGGTCCGAGAATGGTATCGACGCCAGGGAATTTGACGAACGGGAATACCGCTTCCTTGACGCTGAAGTACTTTGGCACCACTTCATTCTTGATACCCTGGCTGTCGAGCGACTGGCCGACCATGCAGCGCGCTGCGATCTTTGCCAGTTGGAGGCCGGTTGCCTTGGAAACGAACGGCACGGTACGCGAAGCGCGCGGATTAACTTCCAGTACGAACACCACATCCTGGCCATCGATCTGCTGAATCGCAAACTGCACGTTCATCAAACCGACCACATTCAAGCCCTTGGCCATCAGCGAGGTCTGGCGCTTGATCTCTTCAATAGTTGCCTGCGACAGCGAGTAAGGCGGCAGCGAACAGGCTGAGTCGCCGGAGTGCACGCCAGCCTGCTCGATATGTTCCATGACGCCGCCGATGAAGGTGCGCTCGCCATCGGACAGACAGTCGACATCGACTTCGATGGCGTCGTTCAGGAAGCGGTCCAGCAGCACCGGCGAATCGTGCGACACCTTGACCGCTTCGCGCATGTAGCGCTCGAGGTCGCGCTGCTCGTGGACGATCTCCATCGCCCGGCCGCCCAGCACGTAGGATGGACGCACCACCAGCGGATAGCCGATTTCCTGCGCCAGGCGCAAGGCATCTTCTTCGGTGCGCGCGGTGCGGTTAGGCGGCTGGCGCAGGTTCAGGTCGTGCAGCAGTTTCTGGAAACGCTCGCGGTCTTCGGCAGCGTCGATCATGTCCGGCGAAGTACCGACGATAGGCACGCCGTTGGCTTCGAGGTCCAGCGCCAGCTTCAAAGGCGTCTGGCCGCCGTACTGCACGATCACGCCATACGGCTTTTCCTTGTCGACGATTTCCAGCACGTCTTCCAGCGTCACCGGCTCGAAATACAGGCGGTCCGAGGTATCGTAGTCGGTCGATACGGTTTCCGGATTACAGTTGACCATGATGGTCTCGTAGCCGTCTTCGCGCATCGCCAGCGCTGCGTGGACGCAGCAGTAATCGAATTCGATGCCCTGGCCGATACGGTTAGGACCGCCGCCCAGCACCATGATCTTCTTTTTATTGGTCGGATTCGATTCGCACTCTTCCTCGTAGGTCGAGTACATGTAGGCGGTGTTGGTCGAGAATTCGCCGGCGCAGGTATCGACCCGCTTGTAGACCGGACGGATGTTCAAGGCCAGGCGCTTCTTGCGCACGTCGGTATCGGTAGTCTTCAGCAGCTTAGCCAGACGGCGGTCGCCAAAGCCCTTTTGCTTCAGGCGGAACAGCGTATCGCGGTCCAGCGCTTCCAGCGTCTGGCTGTTTTCCAGCCACAGTTCGATATCGACGATTTCCTTGATCTGCGACAGGAACCACGGATCGATATGGGTCAGCTGATGCACTTCTTCCAGCGTGAAGCCCTGGGCGAACGCATCGCCCACATACCAGATGCGGTCCGGGCCCGGCTCGCCGAGCTCTTCTTCGATGACTTCACGGTCCTGGGTCTTTTCGTTCATGCCGTCGACGCCGACTTCGAGGCCGCGCAAGGCTTTCTGGAACGATTCCTGGAAGGTGCGGCCGATCGCCATCACTTCGCCCACCGATTTCATCTGGGTAGTCAGGTGGTTATCGGCGGTCGGGAATTTTTCAAACGCAAAACGCGGGATCTTGGTGACCACGTAATCGATCGAAGGCTCGAACGATGCCGGCGTGGCGCCGCCGGTGATTTCGTTGCGCAATTCGTCCAGCGTGAAGCCGACCGCCAGCTTGGCCGCGATCTTGGCGATCGGGAAGCCGGTTGCCTTCGAGGCCAGCGCCGAAGAGCGCGAGACGCGCGGATTCATTTCGATGACGATCATGCGGCCGTCGGCCGGGTTGACCGAGAACTGCACGTTGGAACCGCCGGTGTCGACGCCGATTTCACGCAGTACCGCCAGCGAGGCGTTACGCATGATCTGGTATTCCTTGTCGGTCAGCGTTTGCGCCGGCGCTACCGTGATCGAGTCGCCGGTATGCACGCCCATCGGATCCAGGTTTTCGATCGAGCAGACGATGATGCAGTTGTCCGCCTTGTCGCGCACCACTTCCATCTCGTACTCTTTCCAGCCGATCAGCGATTCTTCGATCAGCAGTTCCTTGGTCGGCGAGGCTTCCAGGCCGCGCTTGCAGATGGTTTCGAATTCTTCCGCGTTGTAGGCGATGCCGCCGCCGGTGCCGCCCATGGTGAACGAAGGACGGATAATGACCGGGAAGCCCAGTTCCTTCTGCACGCCCCACGATTCGTCCATGGTGTGGGCGACGCCGGAACGGGCCGAACCGAGGCCGATCTTGGTCATCGCCGCCTTGAACTTGGAACGGTCTTCCGCCTTGTCGATGGCTTCCGGCGAGGCGCCGATCAGCTCGACCTTGTACTTTTCCAGGATACCGTGGCGATGCAGGTCGAGCGCGCAGTTCAGCGCAGTCTGGCCGCCCATGGTCGGCAGGATCGCGTCCGGCTTTTCCTTGGCGATGATGCGTTCCACCGCCTGCCAGGTGATAGGCTCGATGTAGGTGACGTCCGCCATTTCCGGGTCGGTCATGATGGTCGCGGGGTTGCTGTTGACCAGGATGACTTTGTAACCCTCTTCGCGCAGCGCCTTGCAGGCCTGTGCGCCGGAGTAGTCGAATTCGCAGGCCTGGCCGATGATGATCGGGCCGGCGCCGATGATCAGAATACTTTTTAAATCACTACGCTTAGGCATTTTTATTTTTCTCCAACATCGTTTGATTCATCAATTGAATGAAACGATCGAACAAGGGGGCGATGTCATGCGGGCCGGGCGACGCTTCCGGGTGGCCCTGGAAGCAGAACGCTGGCTTGTCGGTGCGGGCGAAGCCTTGCAGCGAACCGTCGAACAAGGAAACGTGGGTCACGCGGCAGTTCGCCGGCAGGGTCGCGCCATCGACGGCGAAGCCGTGATTTTGCGAGGTGATCAGCACTTGCTTGCTGTCCAGGTCCTGCACCGGATGATTGGCGCCGTGGTGGCCGAACTTCATCTTCAGCGTCTTGGCGCCGGAAGCCAGCGCCATGATCTGGTGGCCGAGGCAGATACCGAAAGTCGGCACGCCGCGCTCGATCAGTTCCTTGGTGGCGGCAATCGCGTAATCGCACGGCTCCGGATCGCCGGGGCCGTTGGACAGGAAAATGCCGTCCGGATTGAGCGCCAGCGCATCGGCAGCGGAAGCCTGGGCCGGCAGCACGGTGATCTTGCAGCCGCGTTGCGCCAGCATGCGCAGGATGTTGAACTTGACGCCATAGTCGAACGCCACTACGTGATACTTAGGCGTGATCTGCTGGTCGTAACCGCGGCCGAGACGCCATTCGGTCTCGCTCCAGCTGTAGGCCTTGGTGGTCGACACGACCTTGGCCAGGTCCATGCCGGCCAGGCCTGGGAAGCCGCGCGCCAGTTCCAGCGCCTTGGCGGTTGCCGCCGCAATATCCGACTCGCCGGCGACGATGGCGCCGCCCTGCGCACCTTTTTCGCGCAGGATGCGGGTCAGCTTGCGGGTATCGATACCGGCAATGGCGACGATGTTCGATTCCTGCAGATAGGCATCGAGAGTCTGGGTGGAGCGGAAATTCGATACCAGGCGCGGCAGATCGCGGATGATCAGGCCGGCAGCGTGGATCTGGGAGGATTCGACATCCTCTTTATTGACGCCGGTATTGCCGATATGCGGATAAGTGAGAGTGACGATCTGGCGGCTGTAGCTTGGATCGGTGAGGATTTCCTGGTAGCCGGTCATGGCGGTGTTGAATACGACTTCACCTGTCGTATGACCAACGGCGCCAATGGAAATACCTTGGAAAATCGTCCCATCTGCTAGCGCGAGGATGGCCGGTACGGTGAGGCCAGAAAAAAATGGCTGCAAGGGGTAACTCCTGATGTTGTTACCGCCGCTGCGCTGCGCCAAACGACCGCTATGAATCACCAAACAGCGCCCAAACGGCGTTGATTTGACGGTTTATCAGTCTTTTTGGGACGAAATGGAAGGTGGTATGCGCTACGGCGGAGTAAATTGGGCTAAACCCTGCAATTATAGCCGACAACCACCTGCCCGGCAATCTGAACCGATGCCATGACCAGGGTTTTTGTATAAATAATTACGTAAAACGATTGCCGTTGATGCGGCGACAACAAACCTGACAATCGAAGCCCATCAATTTCTGCCAAACCGCCAAATCTGCCAATAATTGTCAGCTTGCCGGTTTGGCATTCAAACACCTACACAGTTGCAGAACGCCAGGGCCGCGGCCCGACCTCTCCGCAACTGCATTTTCATGGCTCAGCCTTACGCGCCCAGAGCGGCAATGCCAGCCTTGGCAATCTGCACGTCTTCAGTCGACTTCACGCCGGATACGCCGACCGCGCCCAGGTACTCGCCACCCACCACGATTGGCACGCCGCCTTCGAGCAGGCCTTCCAGATTTGGTGCGGTAATGAACGAAAAACGTCCATTATTGATCATGTCTTCGTAAATCTTCGATTCGCGCTGACCCAGAGCGGAGGTCTTGGCCTTGGCCGGCGAAATGTGAGCCGAAATCGGCGCTGCGCCGTCCATGCGCTGCAGCCACAGCAGGTGCCCGCCGTCGTCGACGATGGAAATCGTCACCGCCCAGTGATTCGCGAGCGCCTCAGCTTCTGCTGCGGCGGCAATTTTCTTGACATCATCGAGTGTCAACACTTGTTTCGATTTCATTTTTGCTCCTTGTGAAAATAACTGATTATTGTACTTTAGTGCCCTGCAATAGGCATCAGCCGCAACTGCCTTCCGTTCAGATTATTTCTGGTCCGATATTTGCTTTAGAAAAATTGTGGAAGCGGACGCCGGCCCGGTCGTTTGTCGGACAAGCCCGATATTCATTGCAATATTGTCATGCTATAGTAGCGCCCTTTCGCCTTTGCGGTTTGACAGGCGCTTCTTATTCACTTACATTCATGCGGTCGTAATGTCACAGAGCCCATCTAACACGATGACGATTAAAGAAGCCTTCCCCTTTTTCCAGACCTTGGCCCTGGCCTGCACGCTGATCGCCAGTTTGTGGCTGTGCTCCCCCGCGCGAGCGTCCGACATTACGGTTTTCGAAGCACCACCCCAGCCAGTCACCACCACCCGCAACAAATTCCAGCAATTTACCGACCGCGCTTCGGAACTGGCTGTGAGCGCGATGGGCATGATTGGCATTCATTACAAATACGGCGGCAACAACCCTGAAAACGGTCTCGATTGCAGCGGTTTGGTGCGCTATGTATTCAAAGACGCCTGGGGCGTCAACGTGCCGCGCACGGCGGCTGAACTGAGCCGCAGCGGCGAAAAAATCGACAAGCAAGACCTGCAACCCGGCGACCTGGTGTTCTATAACACCTTGCGCCGCAGCTTCTCCCATGTCGGCATCTACCTCGGCGACAACAAATTCATCCATGCCCCGTCCACCGGCGGCAAGGTGCGCATCGAGAGCATGGACCTCGCCTACTGGAAATCGCGCTTCAACGGCGCGCGCCGCATCAACGACCCGGAACCGGATGGCGACAACCATCAGTAAGCTGGACGCAGTTTCTTTACCAGACGCAGAAATCCCCTGTCAGTCCAAGACTGCCAGGGGATTTTTTATCGGCCCTACTGAAGATTTACAGCCAAACACCTAAAACAGGGGAATTTTCAGCGCACAGCGCTGCGGCAGCGATAGCATGCGAGCATCACAGCATAAGAATCAAGCGAGACAGACTTCAAGGGTAAGCGTGATGCACAAATGAACCATCCAAAATTTTTGCAACTAGATAAATCGCAAACAAATCTTGACAAGCCAGCCATGCCACAAGAACATAATGCAATGAAACGCCTGACCACTCTGGAAACAAGATTTGACGCAGTGTTGCCCACCTTGGCGACAAGGGCAGATATTCAGTCCGTGAAAAGCGAAATTCACAAGGCTTCCGGAGAAACACACAAATGGATGCTGGCTACCGTTATCGGCCTGTTTCTGGGATTTGGCGGTCTGTTCCTGGCCATGAGCAATACTCTTAAAGCGGCGCCGCAATCATCGGCGCAAGCACCAGTGGTGATACAGCTGCCGGCCACCCCGCAACAGAATCCGAATAGAAATTAGGCATACCGCATTCCCTCGATGGGATTGCAATATTCGCAGTCACTCGTCGCGCTTTTCCTTCAGCTTCTTCTTGATCAGCGCCATTTGCGCCATGGCTGCCTGCTCGCCTGCCAGGATCGCTGTATTGCGGGCGGCGAAATCATTGCCCTTCATCGCCCCCAACTCAGGACGGATAACGATATCCGCATCTTTCAATTCATAGCTGTTGATGCTCTGTCCCATGATGGCAAAGGTCTGCAGCAGCACATCGACCGAACTGGACGCAGCCTGCGCTTCCGGTGACGCGGAGATATTCACTGCGATCACGAAATCCGCACCCATTTCATGGGCAAATCGCACGGGCACGGGCGACACCAGCCCGCCATCAACATATTGCCGGCCACCGACGACTACCGACTGGAACACCCCCGGAACGGCAGAAGACGCGCGCACAGCGGTTCCTGTATTGCCGCGCCGGAACAATATCGGCGCACCGGTATTCAGATCCGTCGCCACCGCGCCGAACGGTATCTTCAGTTTTTCGATCGGCACATTATGGATAGTCTTGTTGACGTAGTTCTGGATCGCCTCGCCCTTCAACACACCGCTGACCTTGGCAAAAAACGGTACCGACCAGTCTGAAATCGCCGCCTCGTCCATCTGCAGTGCAATCTTTTGCAAAGCAAAGCCGTTGTTGCCCGCGGCGTATAGAGCACCGACCACACTGCCGGCACTGGTGCCCACCACGATGTCAGGCACGATGCCTTGCGACTCCAGCGCCTTGATCACGCCGATGTGGGCAAAGCCGCGCGCCGCGCCGCCGCCCAGCGCCAGGCCGATCTTGACCGGCTTGCTAATTTTCGGCTGCACCGTCGGCACCACTACAACTGGCGTCGGCGGCGCCGTTGTCTGGCCGCCGCCACAAGCGGACAAGACGGCGCACAGGGCTAGGCTAATGGCAAAACGCGGGGACAGGTGTAAAGATGGCATGGCGGTCAACTAGGTTGGCGAGCAAAAAGGGCGACAGGCTGTCGCCGCAGAATTGTAGCCGATGTTAGGGATGTCAGCCGCTGTTGCGAACGCTCAATCTTCTGCTTCGGCAACGATCGAGCTTGCCGGCAACCTGACGGTGAAGACGCTGCCCTCGCCCGGCCGCGACTCGACGCCCAGAGTGCCATGATGGCGCAGCAGCACATGCTTGACGATCGCCAGGCCGAGGCCGGTGCCCTGGGTTTCCCGCGAGCGGCTCTTGTCGACCCGGTAGAAGCGCTCGGTCAGGCGCGAGATATGCTCGCTGCTGATGCCGATGCCGGAATCCCTGACCACCAGCTGCGGACCGGCCTTGCTGTTTTGCCAGGCGATCTGGATTTTGCCGCCAGCCGGGGTGTAGCGCACCGCGTTGGAAATCAGGTTGCTGAAAGCACTGCGCAGCTCGTCGCTGCTGCCGTTGATGTCCGGGCCGTCGACCGTCAGCGACAGCACATGTTTGCCGGCGGAGAGAATTTCCGCTTCCAGCAGCAGGTTATGCAGCATGGCGTCGATATTCACAGGCTCCGGCCGTAGCGGGTAGTCGACCGACTCCAGCCGGGTCAGGGTCAGCATGTCGCCGATCAGGTTTTGCATGCGGTGGCCCTGCTCGGTCATCAGTTGCAGGTGCGCGGAGCGGGTCTTCTGGTCGAGGTCGGGCTGGGCCTGGGCGATCTCCAGGAAACCGTTGATGACGGTCAGCGGCGTGCGCAGCTCATGCGAGGCGTTGGCGATGAAATCGCGCCGCATCATGTCGATCCGCTCCGACTCGGTGGCGTCGTGCGTCACCAGGATCTGGCGGCGGTTTTCGAACGGAATGATCTGCACGATCAGCTTGCGTTCGCGCAGGCTCAGCGTCAACGGCTGGTCATAGCGGCCAAGGATGATGTAATCGATGAAATCCGGGGTGCGGATCAGGTTGGTGACACGCATGCCCTTGTCGCGCCCGTGCTGCAGGCCCAGGTGCCGTTCGGCGGCCGGGTTGCACCACTCCAGGAACAGCACGTCGTCCATGATGACGACGCCATCCGGCAACAGATGCATGGCCTGGCGGAAGCGCGCCAGCCATTCGCTCAGCTCGGTCTGGTGCTTCTCGTCGTCACGCCGCAAACGGTACAGGCGCGAGAAAATATCGGTCCAGGCGCCCCAGCCGTCCGGCAGCTTCTCGCTGCGCGGATTATCCAGCCAGCCGCTGAGGCGGAACAGGTAATGCAGCTGCACCACCACTGCCACCGACATCAGGGTGAGCCCCAGCAGCAGGCCAGGGGTGGCGCCAAACAAGGCCCAGACCACACCTGAGACGACAAAGATCAACAGGATCCGCAGCAAGGCCGGGATCCAGAACAGCATCTGTGGATTCATAAATGACTATTTTGCGATGGAAGCATCGGTTAAACCGGCCAGCCGGACGAACCAGGCCGGCGATCTGCCAGGGCCAGGCTGCCTTGTATTTTGCGCTACTTTGCCGAAAGCATGTAGCCGACGCTGCGCACGGTACGGATCAGGTGCTCCGATTCCCGCAACGCCTTGCGCAAGCGCAGCACGTGGACATCGACGGTGCGCTCTTCAATCACCACGTGGTCGCCCCACACCTTATCCAGCAGCTGGCTGCGGGAAAACACCCGGTCCGGATTCGCCATGAAAAATTTCAGCAGGCGATATTCGGCGTGGCCGATATCGATTTTCTGGTTCTCCAGACACACCGAACAGCTGGCTGGATCGAGCGAGACGGCGCCGGCCGACATCATGCCCGGCACTTCATCGCCGCCCTTGCGCCGCAACAGGGCTTTCACCCGCGACGTCAGCTCGCGCGGGGAGAACGGCTTGGTCATGTAGTCGTCGGCGCCGTTGTCCAGGCCCTGGACCTTGTCTTCTTCCATGCTTTTCGCGGTCAGCATCATCACCAGCATGGATTGCAGCTGGCGGTCGGCGCGCATTTGCGACAGCAGGCGCAGGCCGCTCTGGTCCGGCAGCATCCAGTCCAGCAAGACCAGGTGCGGCATGCGGCGCTGGACGAATTCCCAGCCGTCGGCCGCGGTATGGACGATGGAGGGAGTCCAACCCGCTTCCTTGATGGTGAAGCCTATCAATTCGGCGATTGCAGGCTCATCTTCGATGATCAGGATAGAGGTTTTATCGGCGGCCATTTTTCAGTGCGCTTTAATCTTCATCAGGAACATTAAACTTCGTCGTCGAGCTGGCTGGTTGCATAGTCGGTGTGACGGATATCCTTGCCCTCGACGATATAGATCACGTATTCGGCAATGTTCTTGGCATGGTCGCCTATGCGTTCAACCGCCTTTGCCACCCACAGGGTGTCCATGGAAACCGAAATGGTGCGCGGATCTTCCATCATGAAAGTAATCAGGTTGCGCATGATCGAACGGAAATCGCGGTCGATCACGGCGTCCTGGGCGATCAGGCGCGTCGCCTGCTTCTCGTCCAGCCGCGCCAATGCATCCAGCGCATCGTGCAGCAGGTCGGCGGCGCCGCTGGCAATCACGCGCACCGTTTCGGTATGGTCGATGGTGCCAATGCCGCGCTTGTGCAGATGGATCGCCGTACGGGCGATCTTGGCCGCTTCGTCGCCGATGCGCTCGAGGTCGGTGATCACCTTGATGGTTGCCATCACGGTGCGCAGATCGTTGGCGGTCGGCTGGCGGCGCACGATCAGGTGACTGCAGGCGTCATCCAGCTCGACTTCCAGGCGATTGACCTGGTCGTCATCCTTGATCACGCGCTCGGCCGCATCCAGGTTGCCGTTGCGGAAAACGTTGATGGCTTCCTGGAACTGCCGCTCAACCAGGCCGCCCATGAGCAACACTTTGGAGCGTATGGTTTCCAGGTCCGTATCGTACTGCTTTGAAGAGTGTTCGCCAGTCATCTGATTTCTTTCTGTGCTTTGCAGTGTGTATTTTTAACCAGGATCGTATCAACCGAAACGGCCAGTGATGTAGTCCTGGGTTTCCTTGCGCGCCGGGTTCATGAAGATCTGATCGGTCTCGCCGAATTCCACCAGCTCGCCCAGGTACATGTAGGCGGTGTAATCCGAACAGCGCGCGGCCTGTTGCATGTTGTGGGTGACGATGGCAATGGTGTAGTCCTGCTTCAGTTCGCTAATCAGCTCTTCCACCTTGGCGGTCGAGATCGGATCCAGCGCCGAAGTCGGCTCATCCAGCAGCAGCACATCCGGACGCACCGCGACACTGCGGGCGATGCACAGGCGTTGCTGCTGGCCGCCGGACAGGCTCAGGCCGCTCTTGTTCAGCTTGTCCTTGACTTCGCCCCAGAGGGCTGCTTTCGACAACGCCCATTCGACGCGCTCGTCCATTTCGCCCTTGGGCAGGTTTTCGTAGAGACGGATACCGAAAGCGATATTGTCGTAGATCGACATCGGGAACGGCGTCGGCTTCTGGAACACCATGCCGACCTTGGCGCGCAGCATGTTCAAATCTTGCCCCGGCTCCAGGATATTGCGGCCGGCGTAGATGATCTTGCCTTCGGCGCGCTGGCCGGGATACAGGTCGTACATACGGTTGAGCGTACGCAGCAAGGTCGATTTGCCGCAACCAGACGGGCCGATGAACGCAGTGACCTTCTTTTCGTTCACTTGCAGATTGATATTCTTCAAGCCCTGGAAATTACCGTAAAAGAAATTCAGCTGCGAGATTTCTATGGTCGGCGGCTTCATTGGCGCCTTTATCGAAGTCATATCGAGTTGATTCGGTTTCATTGAGGTTTGCATGATAAGGATGGCAATCTAAGTAAATACATGAGCCTGAAAATGAGCCTGAAATCAGCCTGGAATTTTCTGGCTGAATAATGACCGCGATACGATGTTCAAGGCCAGCACGCTGAAGGTAATCAGCAGCGCCCCGCCCCAAGCCAGCGGCACCCAGTTATCAAACGGGCTCATCGCAAACTGGCTGATGACGACCGGCAGATTGGCGATCGGCTTGTTCATGCTGGTGCTGAAGAACTGATTGTTCAAGGCGGTGAACAGCAGCGGCGCCGTTTCGCCCGCGATGCGCGCTACCGCCAGCAGCACGCCGGTGACGACACCCGCCTTGACTGCGCGCAGGCGCACCAGCAAGGCGACTTTCCAGCGCGGCGCACCGAGTGCGAAGGCGGCTTCGCGCAGGTTGCCCGGCACCAGCTTCAGCATGTTGTCGGTAGTCCGCACCACCACCGGCACCGCAATCAGCGACAGCGCGAAGGAACCGGCCCAGCCCGAGAAGTGGCCGACCTTGGCGACGTAGATCGCATACACGAACAGGCCGATGACAATCGACGGCGCCGACAGCATGATGTCAGTCACGAAACGCGTCACCTGCGCCAGCTTGCTTTCCTCGCCGTACTCAGCCAGGTAGATGCCGGCCAGGATGCCGATCGGCGTGCTGATCACTGTCGCCAGGCCGACCAGCATCAGGCTGCCGACGATCGGATTGAGCAAGCCGCCGGCACCGGAACCTGGCGCTGGCGTGTTTAGTGTCAGGATTCCCAGGTTGAGGGCGCCGAAGCCCTTGATCACCAGGGTCGCCAGGATCCATGCCAGCACGGCGATCCCCAGCGCCATGGCCAGGAACGACAGCACCATGCCGAAACGATGCATCAGCAGGCGCTTGCGGTAAACCTGGTTGACCAGCGGAGCAGCCAGGACATCGATATTGGATTGCGGAGAATTCATTATTTGGCTCCCTCTTTACGGGACATGCCCATCAACATGATTTTAGCGATCGACAGCACGATGAAAGTGATCACGAACAGGATCAGGCCCAGCGCAAACAAGGCCGATACGTGCAGCGTGGTGGATGCTTCGGCGATTTCATTCGCCAGCGTCGATGCAATACTGTTGCCCGAGGCGAACAGCGACCACGACAAGCGTTGCGCGTTGCCGATCACGAAAGTAACCGCCATGGTCTCGCCCAGCGCTCGTCCGAGACCCAGCATGACGCCGCCGACGACACCGGTCTTGGCATACGGCAGCACCACCTTGCGCACCACTTCCCAGCGGGTGCAGCCGAGGCCGTAGGCCGACTCTTTCAAGACTGCAGGAACCACTTCAAAGACGTCGCGCATGACGGAGGAAATGAAGGGGATGATCATGACCGCCAGGATCAGGCCGGCAGTCAGCAGGCCGATGCCCATTTTGGGGCCGCTGAACAAGACGCCGATGAAGGGCACGTTGCCCAGCGTCGAAGCGAGGAACGGCTGGCCGTATTCGGCAAACAACGGCGCAAACACGAACAAGCCCCACATGCCGTAGATGATGCTTGGCACGCCTGCCAGCAACTCTACCGCGGTGCCGAGCGGCCGGCGCAATTTGGCTGGGCAGATTTCAGTCAGGAACAGGGCAATGCCGAAGCTGACCGGGAACGCGATCACCAGCGCAATGAAAGAAGTCACCAGGGTGCCGACGATGGCGATCATGGCGCCGTAATGGTCGTTGACCGGATCCCATTCGACGGTGGTGATGAAGGAAGGTCCGAACTCGCGGAATACCGGCCAGGCGCCAATCGCCAGGCAGACGATGATCCCCATGAGGACGAATAGCACGATCAGCGAGAACAGCAGCGTGACCTTGTGAAACAGGAAATCCTGGATCCGTTGCTTGCGCATGGTGGCCAGCAAGGTCTGATGGGATATGCCCGCCTGTTCAGCGGTACTTGCTTGGGGTGAGATCGATTGTGCCATGACAGGAATATTTGCACTCATGAGTAGCGATATCCGATGAAGAATAAGATGCGGCGGCAAAACATCCAGCAGCCGGACCGCGCTCGACCTGGAGATGTTTCGCGTGGAGACTAGGTTACGGCTAAACAAACTCAACAACACGGGCAGCGCATCAATCTTCCCTGACAGCTGCCCGTTGTATTTCTGAACCATCTACATCCGCAAACACGCTCGCCGCCAAGCCAAATCGGCCTGGCTGCGGTTTGAAACAATTACCAGACAGCCTTGCCGGCGTTGTCCTTGATCTGCGCTTTCCAGGATTCTTCCACCAGCTTGACGACCGATTCAGGAATCGCAACGTAATCCAGCTCGGTAGCCGATTTGCCGCCGTTCTTGTAAGCCCATTCGAAGAACTTCAGGACTTCCTTGCCCTTGGCTGCATCAGCCTGGGTTTTGTGGATCAGGATGAACGAAGCGCTGGTGATAGGCCAGCTGGTCTTGCCTGCTGCATCGGTGAAGTCAACTGCGAAGCCTGGCGTCTTGGCCCAGTCGGCGCCAGCTGCGGCGGCCTTGAAAGTTTCATCGTCAGGCTGCACGAAGCCGCCGTCACGATTCTTCAGCTGTGTATGCAGCAGCTTGTTTTTCTTGGCGTAGGCATATTCAACATAGCCGATTGAACCCTTGATCTTTTGCACGTTGGCGGAAACGCCTTCGTTGCCCTTGCCGCCGACGCCGACTGGCCACTTGACTGCAGTACCGGCGCCAACCCCGCTCTTGAAGTCAGGGCTGGTCTTCGACAGGTAGCTGGTGAAGACAAAGGAAGTACCGGAACCGTCAGCGCGGTAAACCACGGTGATGTCAGCTGCCGGCAGCTTCACACCTGGGTTCAGCGCGGTGATTTCAGGCGCATTCCACTTGGTGACCTTGCCCAGGTAGATATCGGCCAGAACCGGACCGGTCAGCTTGATTTCGCCTGGTGTCACACCGTCCAGGTTCACGACCGGCACCACGCCGCCCATGATTGCCGGGAATTGCGCCAGGTTGTCAGCGTCCAGGTCTTTCGCTTGCAGCGGCATGTCGGAAGCACCGAAATCCACGGTCTTGGCTTTGATCTGCTTGATGCCGCCGCCGGAACCGATCGACTGGTAGTTCAGGCTGTTGCCGGTAGCGCCCTTGTAGGCTTCAGCCCACTTGGAGTAAATCGGATAAGGAAAAGAAGCGCCGGCGCCGGTAATTTCGGCAGCCATGACTGAAGAAACCGCTACTGTCGAACCCATTGCGAGAATGGCGGCTTTAACGAGGTGATTCAATCGCATTTATTACTCCCTTGTTGACTATAGATATGGTGTGCCCAGGTCCAGACTGTTGTGAAATTAATCTCCTTGCGGGAAGCCGATTTCACAACAGCCCCTAAGACAGGGCGAACTCTAACCAAGATTTATGACAGCTTTATGACGAATAAAAAATGAATGTTAAAGACATCAGGTTGCCAGTAAAATAACAATTGCTGCACTGCAATTTAAAGTGGTTATACTAGGCATGTCGCGCAGATCAGCCCAGCTCTCATAACATTGCAAAACCTCTCAAACTCTTCCATTTTCTTCATCAAGCTGTCATATTCACTGCATACACTCCGCCCTAACCATGAGACCAGCCGCCTGATTCATGAACAAAAAAACCAAGTCGGACGATGATACGAAGCAACTTAGCGCCCGGTTAGGCGCCAATCCGAGCTTTTTGAATCGCGAATTGTCACAACTTGCTTTCAATCGCCGCGTCATGGCCCAGGCAGAAGACCGCCATATACCTCTGCTGGAGCGATTGCGATACTTATGCATAGTCAGCAATAATCTCGATGAATTCTTTGAAGTCCGTATCGCCAGCCTGCTGGCCAACAGTCAGATTGAAGGGACGAGCACCGAATCGCCGGCCTTGACGGCAGCGCTGGAGCGCACCAGCATCGAATGCCATCAGATCGTCGACCGCCAATACGCTATCCTCAACCAGACCATCCTGCCGCAGTTGTCTGCCAGCGGCATCCACTTGCTGCGGCACAGCGACCGCAACGAAGAACAGCGGGCCTGGGTCAAAGCCTTCTTCGACCAGGAAATCCGGCCGCTGCTGACTCCCATAGGACTGGATCCAGCCCACCCCTTCCCCCAAGTCGTCAACAAAAGCCTGAATTTCATTGTCGAGATGGCTGGCAAGGACGCCTTCGGGCGCAGCACCTCGATCGCCATCATCAAGGCGCCGCGGGTGCTGCCGCGCGTGATCCGCCTGCCGGACGAGCTGTCGCCCAGCGGCGCCTCGTTCTGCCTGCTGTCATCGATCATCCATGCCCACATCGGCGATCTGTTCAGCGGACGGCAGATACTTGCCTACTCGCAGTTCCGGGTCACCCGCAACAGCGACCTGTGGGTGGATGAAGAAGAAGTGAAAAACCTGCGGCAGGCCCTGCAAAGCGAATTGCAGAGCCGCCAGTTCGGCGTCGCCGTCAGGCTGGAAGTGGCGCGCAACTGCCCGCACCATCTGGCGCACTTCCTGCTCGAACAGTTCACCATCGCTCCGAATCGGCTATATGCCGTCGACGGCCCGGTCAACATGGTGCGGCTGTCGGAAATGATCGACCAGATCAACGTTCCTGCGTTGCGCTTCCCTCCCTTCGCCGCCGGCATGCCGCCACAGTTCGACTCTGGCGGCGACATTTTCGAGCAGTTGAAGCAGAAAGACATCCTGCTGCACCACCCCTTCCAGTCGTTCCAGCCGGTAGTCGATTTCGTCCGCTCGGCGGCTTTCGAAGCCAATGTGGTGGCAATCAAGCAGACGATTTACCGCACCGGCATGAATTCCGACCTGATGGAAGCGCTGATCCTGGCGGCGCAACGCGGCAAGGAAGTCACCGTGGTGGTGGAGCTGATGGCGCGCTTCGACGAAGAAGCCAATATCAACTGGGCCGACAAGCTGGAGCGCGCCGGCGCCCAAGTGGTGTACGGCGTGGTCGGCCTGAAAACCCATGCCAAGCTGTCGCTGGTGATCCGCCGCGAGCGCGACAAGGACGGCAACGGCGAGCTGCGCTATTACGCCCACCTCGGCACCGGCAACTACCACCCGACCACCACCAAGCTGTACACCGACTTTGGCCTGCTCACCTCGAACCAGAAGCTGGCGACCGAGGTCAACGAAGTCTTCATGCACCTGACCAGCTTGACCAAGCCCAAGAAGATGGATTACCTGTGGCTGGCGCCGTTCCTGCTGCAAAAGGAAATCATCCGCGCCATCCATAATGAAGCCGAAATTGCCCGCAAGGGCCGGCCGGCGCGCATCGTCGCCAAGATGAACGCCTTGCTGGACGAATCGGTCATCCGCGCCCTCTACGAAGCGTCGGCCGACGGCGTCAAGATCGAACTGATCGTCCGCGGCGCCTGTGCGCTCAGGCCCGGCGTTCCCGGCCTGTCCGAGAATATCCATGTGCGCTCCATCATCGGCCGCTTCCTGGAGCACAGCCGCATCTATTACTTCCGCAACAATCTGCAGCACGATGTTTACCTGGCGAGCGCCGACTGGATGAACCGCAATCTGTTCCGCCGGGTCGAAGTCGGCTTCCCGGTGCTTGACAAGACGCTCAAGCGGCGTGTCATCAACGAAGGCCTGATGCCTTACTTAAAAGACAACACCAATGCCTGGGTGCTAGGATCAGACGGCAACTGGAACAAACCCAAGCAGCATCGGCGGCAAAAGCAATACAATGCCCAGCGCCACCTGATGCTGGCGCTGGGCGCGCTTGCGCCCTCCCATACCGCCACCCACTCGGCAAACAAGTGAGCAAGGAAACAACATGGAATTGATCCTATGGCGTCACGCAGAGGCGGAAATCGGCGAACCGGACGAGGGCCGCGCCCTGACCGGCAAAGGCCACAAGCAGGCATGGAAAATGGCCGACTGGCTGGACCGCAACCTGCCGCACAGTTGCAAGATCATCAGCAGCCCTGCCACCCGCACGGTGCAGACCGCCGAGGCGCTGGGCCGCAAATTCAAGACGCATCCCGACCTCGCCCCCGACTGCAGCGCCGCGCAGCTGCTGGCGGTCGCCAACTGGCCCAACAACCGCGAACCGGTCCTGATCATCGGCCACCAGCCGACGCTGGGCCAGGCCGCAGCCTTGCTGGTGGCCGGCCATATGCAAGAATGGTCGATCAGGAAAGGCAACGTCTGGTGGATTGCACAACGCGAGCGCGGCGACATCACTACCAACTTCCTGAAGGCCGTCATGTCGCCGGACCTGATCGCCAAATAGAAGCTTGCTCGAAAACCTGCATGGCGCGCTGGCAGGTGGTATATTTGCGGCCAACCGTTTAAATGTATTTCGATTTATACCGTTGTTGTGAAACTACAGGATTTTTGCGGCATTTCTGTGCATAAGATAAAATGGGACGTGCATTGCATAATTTGCAACACCTGATCCCGTTGTACTGGACCACCCGAGAGGTAAGGCATGCTCTATCAATTTCACGAATTCAACCGTTCTTTGCTGCATCCGCTGGTGCAATGGGCGGACGCCGGCACCAGGCTGTTCACCGATCCGATCTCGCCGCTGGCCCACACGCCGTTCGCGCAACGCATCGCTGCCGGCTACGAGCTGATGTACCGCATCGGCAAGGACTATGAAAAGCCGACCTTCGACATCACCAGTACGCTGATCAAGGACAAAGAAGTCGGGATTACCGAGGCAGTCGCCACCTCCCTGCCGTTTTGCCGTTTGTTGCATTTCAAGAAAGATTTGAGCAACAAGGAAATCGCCGCCCTGAAGCAGCCGACCGTGTTGCTGGTGGCGCCGCTGTCCGGCCACCACTCGACCCTGCTGCGCGACACCGTGCGCGGCCTGCTGCCAGAACACGATGTCTACATCACCGACTGGACCGACGCCCGCATGGTACCTGCCAGCGCCGGCGCTTTCCACCTGCATGACTATATATATTACGTACAAGCTTTCATCCGCCTGCTAGGTCCGGACCTGCACGTGATTTCCGTCTGCCAGCCAACCGTGCCTGTATTGGCGGCGATTTCGTTGATGGCGACCGAGAAAGACAGCCATCTGCCGAAAAGCATGACCATGATGGGCGGCCCGATCGATCCGCGCAAATCGCCGACCGAAGTCAACAACCTGGCCACCGACAAGCCGTTCAGCTGGTTCGAAAACACCGTCATCTATAGCGTCCCGGCCAATTACCCCGGCTTCGGCCGCAAGGTCTATCCAGGCTTCCTGCAGCACGCCGGCTTTGTCGCCATGAATCGCAGCCGCCATGCCCAGAGCCACTGGGATTTCTACATGCACCTGCGCGAAGGCGACAACGAATCCGCGGAAAGCCATCGCAAGTTCTACGACGAATACAATGCAGTGCTGGACATGCCGGCCGAGTATTATCTGGAAACGATCAAGACCGTATTCCAGGATTTCAGCCTGCCGCAAGGCACTTGGGAAATCGAAGGCAAGCTGGTGCGGCCGCAGGACATCAAGACTGTGGCGCTGTTCACCATCGAAGGCGAGCTGGACGACATTTCGGGTCCGGGACAAACCCAGGCCGCCCACGATCTGTGCAGCGCCATCCCGAAAGCCAAGAAACAGCATTTCACGGCTGAAAAATGCGGCCATTTCGGCATCTTCTCCGGCCGCCGCTGGCGCGAGATCATTTGCCCGAAAATAACCGCGTTCATCAAAGCCAACGCCTGAACGTTAGCGCTATCGCCTGATGCCGCAGCGATCAAGCCGTTCCTTGCACAGGAACGGCTTTTTTCATTTGGCGGGCCGGCGCCATGCAGCGCCGGCCTGACAGCCCCGGTATAATACGGGCCATGTTGTCATCACCCAGCCTCCCGCCGCCAGTGCCCGCGCCATCCTCGCCCTCCCTCGCCGACCGCATCGAAGCGCTGCTGCCGCAGACCCAATGCACCAAGTGTGGCTATCCCGCCTGCCGGCCGTATGCCGAAGCCATCGCCGACGGTAGCGCCAGCTATAACCAGTGCCCGCCTGGCGGCCAGGAAGGCGTAGCACGGCTGGCGCATCTGCTGCAATTGCCGCCGATTGCGCTCAACCCCTTGAACGGCGCCGAACGCCCGCGCCCGGTTGCCGTCATCGATGAAGCTGTCTGCATCGGCTGTACGCTTTGCATCCAGGCTTGCCCGGTCGATGCAATTGCCGGCGCCGCTAAACAGATGCATACGGTCATCGCCGATCTTTGCACCGGCTGCGACCTGTGCGTTGCGCCCTGCCCGGTGGACTGCATTGCGATGGTGGATGCCAGCGCCGGTCAAACCGGCTGGGATGCCTGGACCCAGCAGCAGGCCGACGATGCCCGCGCGCGCCATGATTTCCGCAGCTTCCGGCTGCATCGCGAGAAACAGGAAAATGACGACCGCCTGGCGGCCAAGGCAGCCGAGAAGCTGAAAGCAGTCGCCGCGGAATCGGCTTCAACGCCGGAACAGCAAGCCGAACAGTTGCGTAAGAAAGCCATCATCCAGGCGGCCATCGAACGCGCCCGCCTGAAGAAAGAACAACAAGCCGAACAAGCTGCCAAGGACTCGCCATGAACGCCGAAAAACGCCGGGAAATCTTCACCCGCTTGCGCGCAGCGCTGCCGCATCCGACCACGGAACTGGAATACACCTCGCCGTTCGAGCTGCTGATTTCGGTGATCCTGTCGGCCCAGGCGACAGACGTCTCGGTCAACAAGGCGACCCGCAAGCTGTACCCGATCGCCAACACGCCGGCGCAGATCCATGCGCTGGGTGTCGATGGCCTGATCCCGTACATCCAGACCATCGGCCTGTACCGCACCAAGGCCAAGAACGTGATCGAAACCTGCCGCATGCTGGTGGAACTGCACGATGGCCAGGTGCCCCGCATCCGCGAGCAGCTGGAAGCGCTGCCCGGGTCGGCCGCAAGACCGCCAACGTGGTGCTGAATACCGCTTTCGGCGTGCCGACGATTGCCGTCGATACGCATATTTTCAGGGTATCCAACCGCACCGGAATCGCCCCCGGCAAGGATGTCGACGCGGTCGAGCACAAGCTGATGAAGCTGGTGCCCACTGAGTTCCTGCTGGACGCCCACCACTGGCTGATCCTGCATGGCCGCTATACCTGCATCGCCCGCAAGCCGCTGTGCTGGAATTGCAGCATCGCCGACCTGTGCGATTTCAAGGCGAAAACGCCGCTGCCGGAAAAAGGAGTCTGATTCCATGTCGCACTCTCATCCGCATACTGAACATCACTTTGAAGCCAGCGACACGGTACGCGATATCGTGATCGGCATGGCCGACGGCCTCACGGTACCGTTCGCGCTGGCGGCCGGCATCAGCGGCGCCGCGGTCGGTATCGATATCGTGGTCACCGCCGGCGTCGCCGAAATCGCCGCCGGCTCGATCGCCATGGGCCTGGGCGGCTACCTGGCCGGCCGCACCCAGCGGCAGCATTATTATGCCGAGCGCGAACGCGAAGAGCAGGAAATCCTCAAGGTACCGCATCGCGAACGCAAGGAAGTGATCGACATCATGGCGCAATACGGCGTCACCAGGCAGGAATGCGAACCGATGCTGGCCGGGCTGGAACGCAACCCGGTGGCCTGGCGCGACTTCATGATGCGCTTTGAACTGGGACTGGAAGAGCCGCAAGCGGGCGCCGCCAGAAAAAGCGCCGTCACTATCGCTCTCTCCTATCTGGTCGGTGGCCTGATTCCGCTGGCGCCGTACATGCTGATGCACTCGATTCCGCAAGCGCTGGCGGTTTCCACCGCGGTCACATTGCTGGCCTTGTTCATCTTCGGTTTCCTCAAAGGCAGCGTCACCGGCACCGGCGCTTTCAAGTCAGCGCTGCAAACCCTGATGGTGGGCGGCCTGGCCGCCGCCGCCGCCTTTTCCATCGCCAGACTGATCAGTTGAGACTCCATGTTTAATCCATCCCAAGACGATGTCCGCCGCTTCTTTTGCGAGACCTACCGCAAGCATCGCGCCGGCGAAATCCTGACGCCGCTGGAAGCCATCGCCAGCGACTGGCTGGACCAGCATCCTGAATACGCAGACGACCTGAAAGATGTCGACGCCGCACTGGGCGCCGACTACTCCGTGGAAAACGGCCAGACCAACCCTTTCCTGCACCTGTCCATGCATCTGTCAATCGCAGAGCAGATCTCGATCGACCAGCCACCGGGAATCAAGGCTGCAGCAACGGCCCTGACGCAACGGCTGCAATCCGAGCACGAGGCCTATCATCAGATCATGGAATGCCTGGGCCAGATGATATGGAATTCGCAACGCAGCGGCTTGCCGCCGGATGGCGCCGCCTATATCGACTGCGTCAGGAAACGCGTCTAACCCAATTCCCAACGGCGGGATTCTTACCCCTGTGCCTGCGATACATCAGCCGCAAAAAAAACGCCTGGATCGCAATCCAGGCGCGTAAACCCAAGGGGACGTTTGGGCGGGAACCGGTTCTCTGTCACTTCAATGCGCTGCCGCAGGCTCCTCGATTGCCGGCTGCGGCCCGTCTTCATCACGGCGATGGAATAGCTGATACAGGATCGGCAGCACCAGCAGCGTCAGGATGGTCGACGACAAAATGCCGCCGATCACCACCGTCGCCAATGGCCGCTGCACCTCGGCGCCAGTACCTGTGGCGATCGCCATCGGCACGAAACCGAGCGAAGCCACCAGCGCCGTCATCAGCACCGGCCGCAAACGCGTCAGCGCGCCTTCGCGGATCGCCAGGTCCAGGTTCCGCCCCTCTTCGCGCAAGCTGCGGATGAAAGCAATCATCACCAGCCCGTTCAGCACCGCTACCCCGCACAGCGCAATAAAGCCGACCGCCGCCGATATCGACAAGGGAATGCCGCGCAGCCAGAGGGCGACGATACCGCCGGTCAGGGCGAACGGAATGCCGCTGAACACCAGCAAACCATCCTTGACGTTGCCGAACATCGCAAACAGCAAAGTGAAGACCAGCAGCAAGGCCACCGGGATCACGATTTGCAGCCGTTGCGTAGCCGATTGCAATTGTTCGAACTGGCCGCCCCAGCTAGTCCAGTAGCCGGCCGGGATCTTGACCTGTTGTTGCAGCCTGGTCTCGGCCTCGCTCACGAAGGAACCGATATCGCGGCCGCGCACGTTCGCGCTCACCACAATCCGCCGCTTGCCGTCTTCGCGGCTGATCTGGTTGGGCCCCGGCGCCAGTTCCAGGCTGGCTACCTCGGCCAGCGGAATGTAGTTGGTGCGCCCTTCTGCGCCGGCACTGCGCGGCAGGGAGATCGGCAGGCGCTTGAGCGCCTCCAGGTCGCTGCGCAGCTCCTCCGGCAGGCGCACCACGATATCGAAGCGGCGATCGCCCTGGAACAAGGTGCCGGCCTCCTTGCCGCCGATAGCGGTCGCGACCACGTCCTGCACATCGGCGACATTGAGGCCGTAACGTGCGGTCTTGTCGCGGTCGATATTCACGGTCAGCATCGGCAAACCGGAAGTCTGCTCGATCTTCACCTCCGCCGCGCCTGTGATCTTGCCCAGCACTGCCGACACCCTGTCGGCGGTAGCGTTCAGGACCGCCATGTCGTCGCCAAAGATCTTCACCGCCACATCGCTGCGCACGCCAGAGATCAATTCATTGAAGCGCAGCTGGATCGGCTGCGAAAATTCATAGTTATTGCCTGGCACATTGTTGGCGGCTTGCTGGATCGCCGCCAGCAGCTCCGGCCGCGTCTTCTTCGGCTTGGGCCAGCTGTCTTCCGGCTTGAGCATGATGTAGCCGTCGGAGATATTCGGCGGCATCGGATCGGAGGCAATTTCCGCCGTACCGCTGCGGGCGAACACGCGCTCGATTTCCGGAAACTGCTGCTTCAATGTACTTTCAATCTGCTTTTGCATTTCCAACGATTGCGTCAGGCTGGTGCCGGGGATGCGCAGGGCCTGAATCGCAATATCGCCCTCGTTCAGGCTCGGCACGAACTCGCTGCCGAGACGCGTCGCCAGCACCCCGGACAACAGCAGCACGGCAAGCGCGCTGCCCAGCACCAGAGGTTTACGCAGCATGACCCACTCTAGCACCGGCGCATAAAAACGCTTGGCGCCGCGCATCAGGAAGTTTTCAGTTTCCGACACACGCTTGCCGATGAACAGGGCCACCGCCGCCGGGATGAAGGTAATCGACAGGATCATGGCGCCGACCAGGGCGATCACCACGGTCAAGGCCATCGGATTGAACATCTTCCCTTCAACCCCGGTCAGGGCAAAGATCGGCAGGTAAACCACCATGATGATGACCTGGCCGAACAGCAAGGGCCGGCGCGCTTCCTTGGAGGCCGCAAAGACTTCGTGGAAGCGCTCGCTGCGGGTAAGGGGCCGGCCTTGATGGGCCTGCGCATGGGCCAGGCGGCGCACGCAGTTTTCGACAATCACCACCGCGCCGTCGATGATGATGCCGAAATCCAGCGCCCCCAGGCTAAGCAGGTTGGCGCTGACCTTGTACTGCACCATGCCGGTGAAGGTGAATAGCATCGACAGCGGAATCACCATCGCGGTGATGATGGCGGCGCGGATATTCCCCAGGAACATGAAGAGGATGGCGATCACCAGAATGGCGCCTTCCAGCAAATTCTTCTTGACGGTATTGATTGCCTTGTCGACCAGCACCGTGCGGTCATATACCGTAATCGCTTCGACCCCGGCAGGCAGGCTGCGGTTGATTTCCACCATTTTACGGTCGACCGCCTGCGACACCGCCCGGCTGTTTTCACCGATCAGCATGAAGACCGTCCCCAGCACCACTTCACGGCCATTCTCGGTAGCGGCGCCGGTACGCAATTCACGGCCGATGCCCACTTCACCGATATCGCGGATACGGATCGGCACTCCCTGCACATTGCCCAGGATGATGTTGCGTATGTCTTCCATCGAACTGACCTGGCCAGGAGCTCGGATCAGCAGCTGTTCGCCGCGCTTCTCGATATAGCCGGCGCCGACGTTGCTGTTGTTGCGGTCCAGCGCGGTGACGATATCCTGCAAGGTCAAGCCATACGAAGCCAGCTTTTCCGGCTGCGGCGCCACCTGGTATTCCTTGGCGAAGCCGCCGATTGAATTGATTTCCGTGACGCCGCTGACATTGCGCAATTGCGGCTTGATGATCCAGTCCTGGATTTCTCTCAGGTCAGTGGCCGTATAAGCGCTGCCGTCAGGCTTCTTTGCACCGTCCTTGGCCTCTACTGTCCACAGATAAATTTCACCGAGACCGCTGGAGATCGGCCCCATCGCTGGCGCTACCCCGGGCGGCAGTTTTCCCCTGGCTTCCTGGATGCGTTCGTTGACCAGCTGGCGGGCGAAATAGATATCGGTGCCGTCTTTGAAAATCACCGTCACTTGCGATAAGCCGTAGCGCGACAGGGAGCGCGTCTGCTGCAGATGCGGCAGGCCTGACATCACCGTCTCTATCGGAAAGGTAACCCGCTGCTCGGTTTCCAGCGGCGAATAGCCCGGCGCGGAAGTATTGATCTGTACCTGAACGTTGGTAATGTCCGGCACCGCATCGATAGGCAGTTTTTGATAGTTATAGATGCCGAGTGCAGCCATCGCGAACACGGCCAGCATGATCAGCCAGCGCTGCTCGATCGAGAATCGTATGATACGTTCAAACATGGGATCGGGTCCTTAGTGTGCGCTGAGTGTCTTAATGTGCATGCTCGGCGCTGCTCTTGCCGAGTTCCGATTTGAGAACGAAACTGCCTTCAGCCGCATAACGCGCGCCTGCCTTGAGTCCCTTGACGATTTCCACCTGCTTGCTGTCAGCCCGGCCAGTACTCACCGGCTGCACCATGAAGCCGTCAGCGATGCGGACAAACACGACCTGCTTGTCCTCCAGCGTCTGTATCGCCTGCGGCGGCACTGCTACCGCAACTTCTACATCGCTGGCAACCACGTCGACGTTGACGAACAAGCCAGGCCGCCAGGCCATGTCCGGATTCGCCAGGGTGACGCGAGCCTTGGCGGTGCGGGTCTGTTCACCCAGCAAAGCGCCGACATAGGAAATGCTGCCGCTCGCACGCGATTCAAAGGCGGTCGCATTGATCTGGACTTTTTCACCCAGTCGCACCAGGTTCAGATCCTTGGCAGGGACGATGATCTCGGCCCATACCGTGCTCAAATCGGAAATGGTGAAAATGCTGGCATCAGCCGCGACCGCTTCACCCAGCGCAATGTGTTTTTCGGTAATCAAGCCGCTGAATGGCGCCCGCACTTCGTAACGGTTCAAGGCGCCGCCATTGCCGGTACCGGTGCCCAGCACATTCAATTTTTGCCGTGCATTCTGCAGCGCGATTTCCGCTTCATTCATGACCTGGCGCGCCTGCTGGTAATCCTGCTCGGCCGATATCTTTTCTTCCCACAGTTTCTTTTCGCGCTCGTAGGTAGTGCGCGCAAAGGTGAAGCGTTTCTGCGCCGCCAGCAATTCACTGCGCTGTTCCGCCAAGCCGGTGCTGGCCACCACTGCCAGCAGTTGCCCTTGCTTGACTTGCTGCCCCAGGTTGACGGCCACCTGCTCGACGACACCCGCCAGGCGCGGCACCACGTGTGCAGTCTTGTCTTCATTGAAGCGGATCTCGCCCGGCAAGGTGATCGCCGTCTTGACCCGCGCCGGACCAGCGCTTCCCAGCTTGACGCCAGATGCCTCCACCTGCGCCTGGTTCAGTTCAATCTTTCCTTCTTCCTGGGAAAAGCCGGCTTGCAGCGACTGCTCGCCCAGCTGCAGCTGGAATCTGGCGTCGAATACATGCGGCTCCGCAATCGCAGCGTTACTGCTTAGGGAGCCATTTTGTGCAATGAAGCCGATATTCTCGACTTCGCCATCAGGCCGCGCCAGTTGCAGCGTCAGTTTGGCGCCCTCCGGCGCCAGCGGCTTGCCGTCCTTGAACAACCAGGCCTGGAAGCGCGCTTCGCCAGCCGCTTCCGCCATGTTCACTTCCAGCGCCAGACGATCCTGGGAAAACATTCTGCCGCCATGCGGCCCCTTGCTGGCGACCTCGGCTTTCTGATGATGCTCGCCGTCCGCATGCTGATTGGCGTGGCCATGCTTTTCCGCGGCCGTCTCGCCGTGGTGTTCGCCATCGGCATGGGCGACGGCATCGCGATGCGCATCCTCCTTGCCATCCGCACCAACCTCGCCGACGCTGCTCAGATACACGGCGCCCGCCAGCAGGATGAGAATGGCCGCCGTGGCGGCGATAACTTTGCTCTTGCTAAAATTGATTTTCATGTCGGCTGCTTACAAAGAATCCGTTGACGGAAAAGCGCCTACCACGCGTTCAATCTCGGTGGCGGCGCGATGGGTTTCCGCAAGCGCACGCAGCGCTTGCGATTTAGCCTGGAACAGCACGCGCTGTGCATCCAGAACTTCAAAGAAGCTGAATTTGCCGAGTTCAAAACCCTTGGTCGCGACCTCATAGGCGTTCTGGGCTGCCGGCAGGATCTCCCCTTGTAAGGCCGCCACTTGCTGCCGGCCGACCCTGAGCCGTTCATAAGCGTCGCGCAGTTCGCCGTCCAGGCGCAACTGGGCGCTGCGCAGTTCATCGCGCGCCTTGTCGGCGCGCTGCAAGGCTTCCTGCAGGTTGCCTTGATTGCGGTCAAACACAGGAATTGGTATCGACAGGCCAAAAATCATCTGGTTTAGCCTGCTCTCTTCCACCCGCTTGCCTCCAATACTGACGGTGACATCGGGAACACGGCGGCTGCGCTCAAGCTGGACCAATGCCTGGCGGCGTTCGACTTCCAGGCGTGTTTTCAAGAAAGCGGGAGAATTCTGCAAACGTTCCTGCAGCACGGCCAGGTCAGGCAGTGCCGGCAAATCATTGATATGGCCGTCGACGCTGGAAAAGGCCGCTGCCGAGTCGCCCCAGGTCGCCGCCAGCGCCCGCCGCGCAATGCTCAGGGCGCTGTTCGCCTGCTGCAGCTCCACTTGCACGCCGGCTTCGGCGACACGCGCCTTGGTTGCCTCAATGGGCGCCACCTTGCCGGCGGCGACACGCTTGGCCGCGACCTCGCTGGCGCGCTGCGCTAGCTGCAACGAACTTTTCAACAGCAGCAGATTCTCTTGCGCTTCCAGCGCGACGAAATAAGCGCCGACCACTGCGCCCTGGATATCGGCCCGCTTGCTCAAATAGTCGGCCTGCGCCGCATCGCGGCTCTTTTCCGCCGCCTTGATGCGGGCATCGCGCTTACCGCCGAGTTCCAGTGTCTGGTTCAGTTGCAGCGTGGTGGTGCGGGTCGCCTTGCGCGTATCCTCCAGCAGGGCCGACACTTCAGGATTGGGCCTGACGCCAGCCTGCAGGATTGTCGCCTCGACCGCCTTTACCTCCAGCGCCGCGACCGCCAGATCGGGATTGTTCTGGAATGCCTGCTGCAAAGCCTGTCGCAGCGTCAGCTGGCCGGCCAGTGCCAGTTCGTCGCTGCCGAGCGGCGGCAGCTTATAGTTGATGACAGGTTGCTGCGGCGCTGCCCCGGCAGGCGCGACCTCCTGCGCCAGGGACGGCTGGCATACCAATAACGCCAGGCCGAACGGCAAGAAATACTTATGCATGGACTACTCCAAAGAAACCAGCCGGACGGTGAAACTTGTATGGAGCAAGGTGCGCCATGCAAGCCGCTTCATCGATGAAAATCCGGCGCCTGGCCTACTGCTGGACGTGCAGCCAGGCAACAGGAAAGATGCTTGTCGGGCCGCTGTATCAGGCGCCCGAGTGGATCGTTTTCTTCGGACCGTCTTCCTTATGGTCATGCGCAGAGGATTTGGCCTTTTGGGGCGCTGGCTGAGCCTGGTTCTTGTCCGTGCGAGCGCTTGCTTGGGCACCGGCATTCTGGGAAGTGGCCGCCGCTGGTTTTTCAGCAGCCGGCGCTTGCGCCATTGCGACACCTGATGCAGTCAGCAAGGCCATCATGGAAAACAGTTGTTTAGCGTTCATATCGATCTCCAAAAATTAAAGGGCTCAACGATCCGCCGTTACCTTTGGCCAGATCGTTGACGTAAAGTGTAGAAAGGAGACGGAAACGGGATGGTGACGGCCGGATTACGCTTTTGTAATCCAACGGCGCCGGGTTTTAGAAGATAATCGGGGTTCAACCCAGACAACAGAAGGCAGAAGGATGAAACATGCGTATCCTGCTGGTAGAAGATGAACTCAAGGCTGGCGAATACCTGCGCAAAGGATTGACAGAATCCGGCTACGTGGTCGACTGGGTGCAGACCGGCGCTGACGGCCTGCATTGCGCCACCTCGGAAAACTACGACCTGATCGTGCTGGACGTCATGCTGCCCGGCATGGACGGCTGGCTGGTGATTCGCGAATTGCGCAAGACCCATGCGACGCCAGTGCTGTTCCTGACCGCGCGCGATGAAGTCGAGGACCGCATCAAAGGCTTGGAACTCGGCGCCGACGATTATCTGGTCAAGCCATTCGCATTTGCCGAACTGGTGGCGCGCATCCGCACACTGCTGCGGCGTGGCCCGATCCGCGAATCCGACACCCTGCAGATCGCCGACATGGAAATCGACGTCATGAAACGCCGCGTCACCCGCGGCGGCGAGCGGATCGATCTCACCACCAAGGAATTTTCCCTGCTGTACCTGATGGCCAAGCGCCAGACCGAGGTGCTGTCGCGCTCGCTGATCGCTTCCCAGGTATGGGACATGAATTTCGACAGCGACACCAATGTGGTCGATGTCGCCATCCGCCGCTTGCGCATCAAGATCGACGAGCCCTATGCTCGGCCGCTGATACACACCGTGCGCGGCATGGGCTACGTGCTGGAGGACCGCACTTGAAACCATGGGCGCCACGCTCGCTGACGGTACGCCTGGCGGCATTGTTTGCGCTGGCGACCTTGCTCACGTTTACCCTGGTCGGCAGCTATCTGTACTATTCCCTGGCGCGCCAGCTGGAAAGCCATGACGATCAGGAATTGCTGGGTAAGGTCGCGCTGATGCAGCATCTGGTCGGCAAGGCCGGGTCCGTGCAAGCGATTCGCGACGATCCGCACCTGTTCATGGATGCCGCGCTCGGTCACAACGATCTGTTATTGATATTGCGCAGCGCCGATGGCGCGCCGCTGCTGGATACGCAACCCGCGGCCGGCAACCTGCCGGCGCTGCCGCTCAGCGCCATCGACCAGACTCCCGGTCAACAATCCAGAAAAAACCTGCGCACCTCCGCCGGCATGCCGGTGCGGGCCACGGCACTATGGGGCAAGATCGACCGCAGCGGCGAACAGGTGCAGATTATCGTCGCCCACAATGTCAGCGACAGCGTGGCCATGCTGGACAGCTACCGCAGCCAGATTGTCGGCGCTGCGGTATGTGGCGCGCTGCTGTCCGCCTTGCTGGGATATGTGCTGGTGCGGCGCGGCTTGCGCCCAACCCGCCTGATCGCCCGGCAGGCGCATTCGATTACTGCCCAGCGCCTTGACCGCGGCCTAGACGTCGCCAGTGCGCCGTATGAATTGCAACAGCTGGTGCTGGCTTTCAACAGCATGCTGGATCGCCTGCATGACAGCTTTCAGCGGCTGTCGCAGTTTTCTGCCGACCTGGCGCACGATTTGCGCACGCCGATCAACAACCTGATGGTGCAAACCCAGGTGGCGCTGGCGCAGCCAAGGAATGTGGAAGAGTATCAGGGGCTACTGGTGTCGAATGTCGAGGAATACGAGCGGCTGGCGCGCATGCTGGACAACATGCTGTTCCTGGCGCGTGCCGACAATGCGCATGTCGCCGTCGCCCGCGAGCAGCTCGACTGCCATCAGGAATTGCAGCGCATCGCTGATTACTTTGAAGGCGTGGCAGAGGACGGCGGCGTGCGCCTGAGCATCGCCGCCTCCGGCAACATGCTGGCCGACCCGATGCTGTTGCGGCGCGCCATCGGTAACCTGGTCGCCAATGCGATCCGCTATACAGCGCCCGGCCAGGTGGTCCGGATGGAAGCCAGCCAGCAGCCGCACAGCACCTGCATCACCATCAGCAATCCCGGTCCGCAGATTGCCGAAGCGGCCATTCCGCGCCTGTTCGACCGTTTCTATCGCGCCGATCCGGCCCGCAGCGATTCCGCCTCGTCGGCCGGACTTGGCTTGGCCATCGTGCAGTCCATCATGAAGCTGCACGGCGGCCAGGTAGAACTCAGCCGCTCGGCAGACCATATGACCGTGTTCACCTTGAACTTCCCCAAGCCCCCAGATGTCTGAGGATAGATTTTTACAAACACAGCATGCACATCTTTGTCTTGTTTTAACACCTGGCCCAGCGATTTAACCTGCATTCCGGCGGAAGAACCGTAGCATGAAATTTTTAAGCAAGCGCCTCTTGATCGGGCTGGCCGGACTTGGCCTGTTCTGGGGACTGGGCCTGATCAGTTCTAACGAATTTGCAAAATCCGCTGTCTTGATGACTACCGCTGTCTTCGGCCTGGCGGGGCTTTTCATGCTTGGCCGGCCGCGCCTGCGTGCAGTGTCCGCGCTGTCCATCGTTATCTACCTGCTGTTCTTCACGGACGCCGCCATCAAAGGCTTCCTGCGCGACTATTTCGGCCTGCGTCCGAACCATGCACTGGTGCTGCAAGCCATGCTAAATACTGACAGCGGCGAGACGCAAGAGTTTTTCCTGCACAATTATCTCGGCCTGAGTAAAGCGGCAGTCATCTTTCTTGCGCTGCTGTTGCTAGCCATTCTGGCCGAACGCCAACTGCGCAGACAAGAAGCAGGCCTGGCACATGCCCGCGGCGGCTGGAGAGGTAAAACGCTGATCGTTACGGCATTTTCCATTTTTATTGCCCTGCACTTCAATCCCACCATGGCCAAGGAAAATCCAGTCTTGTTCTGGCCGCTGCGCCTGCTGGACTATCGCCTGCAAGTGGCAAACCTGCAGAACATGCAGGACGAGATCGCCCGCAACATGAGCAAGCGCGAACAATGGCTTGTCAGCTATACCGGAGAAACGGAACGGACAGTTATCCTGGTGATCGGCGAAAGCATCAATCGCGCAAACATGTCGCTTTACGGCTACCCGCGCACGACGACACCGTTACTCGATGCGATTAGCGGCGAATTGCTGGTCTTCAGCGACGTGCTGTCGCCGGAAGCGACCACCCTTGGTTCACTGATGAAAATGCTGACCCCTGCCGATCTCGAACAGCCCGACTTGTGGAACAAGAGTCCAGATGTGGTGGCGCTGGCCAGGCATGCCGGCTACAAGACCTTCTGGCTGTCCAACCAGTACATAGGCGACGGCTGGATCGGCCTGATCGCCGGACAAGCCGACAAGTCAGTCTTCATCAACAAGGGAGCGGGACGGGGCGAAAATAATCTGGATGGCAACCTGCTGCCGCACTTCGAGCAGGCGCTGGCCGACAAGGCGCCGCGAAAATTCATCATCGTTCATATGCTCGGCGCCCACCCGACCTACGACATGCGCTATCCCAAAGAGTTCGCCGCGTTTGACGGCGTCAGCGACGCCGTCTCCACATCATTGCAAAAGGCCGACCGATCTACGCGGATACAGGATCTGCGAGACGAGTACGACAATGCCATTTTGTATAACGACTATGTGCTCGGCAGCCTGATCCGGCGCGTTGCCGAAAAAGGCTCCGGTCAGGCCGCGGCGTTGCTCTTCATTTCAGACCATGGGCAAGAAGTCGGGCACACACGCGACCATGCCGGCCATTCCTCCGAAGACGAATCCGGTTATCAGGTGCCGATGCTGATCTGGAACAGCCAGCCGAAGATTGCCGGCGCGCCGGGCCGCGCCATGCTGGAACCGCGCAGCTACCAGAGCGACGACCTGGACCACACCATCCTCGGCCTGCTGAAACTCGAATCAGCCTATTCCGATCCGACGCTGGACATCATGCACAACCGGTTCAGCCCGCGGCAACGCCTGATCAATGGCTTGCCTTATCGGCCCGGTTAAGCCGGCGTCGCATCGCTGCGGCCAATGCGGACGTAAAAAAGCCGTGCAACGGTGATTGCACGGCTATGTGTCTCGCTCAGGCCGATGGCCAGCGCTGTATTTACTTGCGCAGCACCAGCGTCGTCGGCAGGCTGTGCAGATAAGCAGCAATGTCTTGCACATCCTGATGCGACAAGGCCTTGGCCTGGCCGCCCATGATGGCATTGCTGCGGCCGTTAGGACCGTCGCCGCCGCGCTGATAAGCGATCAGGGCGTGCTGCAGATAATCCTGCGGCTGGCCGGCCAGCTTCGGATAGCTGGGATCGATCGGGCTGTGGAAATCGGCGCCATGGCAGGAGGCGCAGGCATATTTTTTCGTCGCCGCTTCACCGGCGGCGATATTACCAGCCGCATGGGCATTCACGAATGCGCTGGTGGACAGCAGAAACACCACGCCAGCAAGAATCTTTTTCATTGTGTGGGTCCCTTATTTTTGCTGCGAGTAGTAAGCCGCAATATCCGCCATGTCCTGCTCGGACAAGCTGGCCGCGATGCCGCGCATGGTTGGCATCTTGCGATCGCCCTTTTTATAGGCGACTAGTGCATTTTCGATGTATTTCGCCGACTGCCCGCCTAGCATAGGCACTTGATAGACTTCCGGGAAGGTGGCTTTGTAGCCGGGAATGCCATGGCAGCCGATACACATGGATATCTTGTTTTCCGCTGCCTTGGCATTGCCGACCACATCCGCTGCCGCGGCCATGTTGGCAAGACCCGCAAGCGCGAGAAGAGCAATTAGTTTTTTCATAGTAGCTGGGTAATTGTAGCGAAAACGTTTATTCGAAACTGCCACGAATACTGCCTCAAATGCCAGGAGATAGACAGCGCAAGCAAGGCACTAGGACCTATGCTGCATTGCATATACTGCGCAGGCAAGGAATAAGGTAGCCCTGCCTGACGCCGACCGCCGTCGCCACCCTACACCAAAACCGGCTAATTTTACCCCAAGAAACATGCAGAGTCCACGCCCGCCGACGTTGCCCCGGCAGCGTCGGCAGCGCGCCCAAAGCGGCTGCCGGGATCTTGTTTTTCCAAGGAATTGCCCACTTTTGACAGGAGTTGTTCGCTGCCGGCTTTTTTTTCAGCAGGGAAGCTGTGTCAGCCGTGACGGCTGCCGGGATGCCGGTCCGGCGGCGTCGATTCCGGCTGCCGTCCAACGTCAGCCTGCCGGGTATCGTCGCTGGCCGTATCGGCGGCATCCGATTCTACCGGCGCCTCCGGCTTGGATGCAGCCGCTTCAGGGAACAGGAAGAAACGCGGCGAGGCGCTGAACCGGCGCAGTACGGCGCGGAACACCAGCCTGCGGATGCGCGCCGGTACGTCGCGCGCACGCAGGGCCAGCGTCAGCGCGCAGGCAAATGAGACGCCGACGTTCAAGACGCCGATACTGGCGATACCGGCCACCGCCAGCCAGAACTGCGGCGCCGCCAGCACTTCCCAGCCGAGGCTGCTGGCGGCAGCGGTCAGGCTGCCGGTAGCCAGCGTCACATGCCGCACATCCAGCGGCAGGCCGAAGAATTGCGCCAGCACCGGCGTCATCCCCAGCAATAAGCCTAGAGAGAGATTGCCGGCAATCTGCGCCACATTGCGGTCTAGCCAGCCGGCCCAGCGTTCGGCCCGCATCGCCCCCAGCACATACACCAGGCGACGCTGCTGCGCCAGCGCTTCACGCAGGCGGCGCAAGGCAAACCAGTTATCGGCAAAGCCTGAAGCCAGGCTCGATAGCCACAGCAGGATGCCGGTGAAAGCGGCAAACAAGGGCGTCGGCCCGATCACCGACAAGCTGTGCAGGCTGGCGCGCGCGTGTTCCGCCGTCATCATGGGAGCGTCGGTGCTCAGCATAATCAAGCCGGAAATCAGCAGCATCACCGGAATCACCCCCATCAGGTTGCCGAATACCGCTGCAGCCTGGGAACGCAGCAGCTGGGCAATTTCCGTCAGCAAGGCACGCAGGCCCTCGACCGTATCCAGCTGTCCCATCTTGGACGCCAGCACCGGCGCCGTGACCGCCGGCTGCTTGGTGGCCAGGACGCCGCCGACGGCGGAAATCGCCATGAAGCTGACAGCATAGTTGAGCGATGCAAAAATACCTTCGAAGAAACGGGCCGCACCGAGTCCCGTCACCAGCGATTTGCCGAGCACGGTGAACGCCGTGATGACGCCGCCGCGGCCGGCGGCTTTCAGCATCGCCCGGTATTCCTTGCTGTCGCGCGCGATGTAGTGTTCGCCATGGTCGGCATTGCGTTCGACCATTTTGCGCGCCAGCAGCGAGAAGCTGCGCTGGATCAGGCCGCGCACCGAAGAACGCTGATGATGCGCTGCGATCAGGTCGCCCAGCAAGGCTTGCACCTGGCCGGCGCCTGGCTCGCCCTGCTGGCCGCCATGGCCATTGCTGTAGATCATGGAGCGCATATCGGCCAGCAAGGCCATGCGCGTCAGCTGGGCGCGCATGCGCTCGACCCGGTAGACCAGGCTGACCGAGACGCCATGCTCGTCCAGATGGGCATAGATACGATCGGTCTGCGCCTGGCAGACGGCGATCAGCATGCGCACGCTGCGCAAGGCCGCTTCATCGCGCGGACTGACGTACAAATAGGTTTCCAGCTCGCGCCGCAGCACCATGAACGGTGTTGCCTGCAGCGGCATCTTGGGGTCCAGCTTCTGGCGGAAGGCCTTGCTGATGCCGTCCGCCAGCACCATGGTGGCAAGATAGATCAGCGCTTCGTCGATCTGATGCTGATAGCTGTGGGCGATGCCGTCGTCGGCCATCAGCTTCCACAGCTGCGCCACGCTGTCGCGGTCCAGCGCCAGCAACCAGTCGGCATCTTCCTGGGTTGGAAACAGTACGGTGAACAGGGCCGACAAATCCGCCTCGAACGGCGGCTTGGGCAGCACCAGCTTGACGATATGCTCGGACAGTTCGCTGAAGAAGGCAGGCTCATGCGGCAGGCCGGTGGCGCAAAACAGCTCCGGCCCGGCGGCTTCGCGCAAGGTTTTCTGCAAAGTGGCCTGGACCACCCGGCGCAGGTCGCGATTGCTGTCCAGCCATTCCAGCAGGAACCGCAAACGTTCTTGCCGGAAGCGCAGCCTGGCTTCATCGTCCAGCATGGATACCTTCGGCACGTGACGCAGCCAGTGGACCACGTCGATGATCCAGTCGGCGCGTTCCTGCCATGCGGAAAAGGGATTGGCGCGACGCATCAAAGCGTCAACTTGCCGGGTGTAGTGCAGGCTATCTGCCTGGCGTTGCTCGCCATGTCGAAACCGGCGCCACATCACGCGCAGACGGAGAAGAAGAAATTTCATTGACTATCGCTCATTGGCTATTTAGATGACGGTGGAGACATGTTGCCTGATTACCATGGCAACGTTTTAACACTGTTAAGTTGGGAGCCGTCGGGGCCAGCCAATTGGCCATCTCGTTTATACTCGGTTTTATTTGCCTACACATGACTATCCACGATGCAATCCGAGACACGTTTTGAAAGTTCCGCCAGTTACGTCGCTACCGACGACCTGAAACTGGCCGTTAATGCCGCCTTGACGCTGCAAAGGCCGCTGCTGATCAAGGGCGAGCCAGGCACCGGCAAAACCATGCTGGCGGAAGAAGTTGCCGCCGCGCTCAACATGCCCTTGATGCAATGGCATATCAAATCGACCACGAAAGCCCAGCAGGGCCTGTACGAGTACGATGCCGTGTCGCGCCTGCGCGACTCCCAGCTGGGCGACGCCAGGGTCAAGGACATTCACAATTACATCGTCAAGGGCGTCCTCTGGCAGGCCTTCAACGCGGACGAACAAGTGGTGTTGCTGATTGATGAGATCGACAAAGCGGACATCGAGTTCCCCAACGATTTGCTGCGCGAGCTCGACCGCATGGAATTTTACGTCTACGAAACACGTGAAATGGTGCGCGCCAAGCATCGGCCGCTGGTGATCATCACCTCCAACAATGAAAAGGAATTGCCGGACGCCTTCCTGCGCCGCTGCTTTTTCCATTACATCAAGTTTCCGGACAAGGCGACCATGCAAGAGATCGTCAACGTCCACTTCCCGCATTTGAAAAAGGACTTGCTGGCGCAGGCGCTGGAAACCTTTTATCAGGTGCGCGATGTGGCCGGCTTGAAAAAGAAGCCATCCACTTCCGAACTGCTGGACTGGCTCAAGCTGCTGCTGGCGGAAGACATTCCGCCGGAAGCGCTGCACAGCAGCGACGCCAAGGCCGTGGTGCCGCCCTTGCATGGCGCCTTGCTGAAGAACGAACAGGACGTGCACCTGTTCGAGCGCCTGGTTTTCATGGCAAGAAAGAACCGATAGTCTAGATATGCTGATCGATTTCTTCTTCACCCTGAAAGACGCCAAGGTCCCGGTATCGATCAAGGAATTCCTGATCCTTCTGGAAGCGCTGCAAAAGAAGGTGATTGAACCGACACTGGATAATTTTTATTATCTGGCGCGCACCACGCTGGTCAAGGACGAGGCCCACTTCGACAAGTTCGACCAGGCTTTCGGGCGTTACTTCAAAGGCATCCAGACCATCTTCGAAAAGAATGCCGAGGTCCCGCTGGACTGGCTGGTGCAGCGCATGAAGCGCGAATTGTCGCCGGAGCAACTGGCACAGCTGGAAAAGTTCGGCTATGACAAGCTGATGGACCGCCTCAAGGAATTGCTGGAAGAGCAAAAAGGCCGGCACGAAGGCGGCAACAAGTGGATAGGCACCGGCGGCACGTCGCCATTCGGCCACGGTGGCAGCAATCCCGAAGGCATCCGCATCGGCGGCAGCGGCGGCAACCGCACCGCGGTCAAGGTGTGGGATGCGCGCGCCTACCGAGATTATGACGATGAGCGTGAACTGGGCACGCGCAACATCAAGGTCGCCCTGCGTCGCCTGCGCAAGTTCGCGCGCGAAGGCATCGCCGAAGAACTGGCGCTGGACGACACCATCCGCGCCACCGCCCACAATGCCGGCTACCTCGACATCAAGATGCGGCCGGAGCGCAAGAACAATATCAAGGTGCTGATGCTGCTGGATGTCGGCGGCACCATGGACGATCATATCGCCCGCACCGAAGAACTGTTCAGCGCCGCCAAGACCGAATTCAAGAACATGGAGTTTTTCTATTTCCACAATTGCGTCTACGACTACGTGTGGAAAAACAACCAGCGCCGCCATGCCGAACGTTTCCCGACCTGGGAAATCTTGCGCAAGTACACGCCGGACACCAAGCTGATCTTTGTCGGCGACGCCACCATGAGTCCCTATGAAATCCTGCAGCCCGGCGGCTCGGTTGAGTACAACAACGAAGAGGCCGGCGCCGAATGGCTGCAGCGCTTCACCCGCGCCTTTCCCAAGTTCATCTGGCTCAATCCGGAACCTGAGGGCTTGTGGCAGTACCGGCAATCGGTGGAAGTGATACGGCAGTTGATGAGCAACCGTATGTTTCCAGTGACCATGGATGGCTTGGAACGCGGTATGCGCTTGTTAAGCAAATAAGCAGGAATGAAAATCGCCGAACCGGCGATTTTTGTGATGCTTGCTAAACCCGGTCCCGCATCGACAGGAATTTTCCCAGTGCCAGCAGGATCTGCGGCTGTTCAAGATGACGGTTCAGAAAGCCGTCGCAGCCGGCTTCGCTGGCGCGCGCCTGGTCGTAGCTGAAATCCTTGTCGCTCAAAAAAACCACGGCTACCCGGGTCTTCTTGTGCTGCTGTTTGATGTTGCTGCATAGTGCATAGGGATCGATCTGCGCCAGCCTGGGGTTGATCAGCACCACGGAAATGCTGAGCCGCGTGTAGACTTCTGCCGCCGCGTCCGGACTGCCCGCCCATTCGACCGGCACCACATGATGCGCCATGGCCATCGCCAGGTCGTCGCGGAAGGTTGATTGATTGTCGATCACCAGGATGCGGTCGCTTTGCGGCGCCTTGTTGCGCATGCGCTCGTATTCCTGCGGATCGGTGAGGTCGAGGTCAAGGCGTTCGCGCCGGCGCCGCTCAGGCACATTGTTCACCAGCGCGGCATCGGCCGGATTCTGCTTGGCCAGCATGACCAGGCGCCGCTCCATCAAGGTATCCAGCGCATCGAACAGCTTGAGCCAGCGGATCGGCCGCTCGACATTGGTGAACGGCAGATCCACATGCGGCGTCCCGACCAGCAGCGCCGGCCGCAAGTTATTCGGTTCCATGTCGGCCAGCATCGCCAGCGCTTTCAGGTCGTCGGAATTGACCAGATACAGGTCGGGTTCCTGCAGGCTGTCCGCGAATAGGCGAAAATACTGTTTCTGGCGATTTTGCTCGACCGAGAATGTGGCGTCGAAAATATTAATTTCCCGCGCAGAAAACCCGATGAAACGGATGGCGAATGGTGCGTGATGATTTTTCATTTTTATATGCCCCTGTTGCGCGGATCTCGACGAAACCATCATAGCAGCGTCTTTATTTAGCTTTTATTTTTATCAATACACTGTGCAAAAACAACAACATTTTATTGCTGATTTCCAATAAACTTCCCAAAAAATTGGCAGCAATCCCGGCTACAGGCCAGCCACCTGATTTCCGCGGCATGGCGCGCAACAGCTTGCAACTTCCGGGCCAGATCGCAAATCCATTTATTGCAAGCGCACATTGTGCCCGCCCCGGCTGCTTTTTCATTAGAATGCGGTCAGGATAATAACCAGCAATCCCGAATTTAGTTGCAAATTAACAATATTTCACATTTACCTGAACCGACTGAATGGCAACCAAAAAATCACCGCAATCCGACTATAGCGAATCATCGATCCGTGTACTGAAGGGCCTGGAGCCGGTCAAGCAACGCCCAGGCATGTACACCCGCACCGAAAATCCGTTGCATATCATCCAGGAAGTGATCGACAACGCCTCGGATGAAGCGCTCGGCGGCTATTGCAAAAATATCCTGGTGACCCTGAACACCGACGGCAGCGTCAGCGTCGAAGACGATGGCCGCGGCATTCCGGTCGGCATGCATCCTGAAGAAAAAGTGCCGACGGTGGAAATCGTGTTCACCCGCTTGCACGCCGGCGGCAAGTTCGACAAAGGCAGCGGCGGCGCCTATTCCTTTTCCGGCGGCCTGCATGGCGTCGGCGTCTCGGTCACCAACGCCCTCTCCTCGCGTCTGGAGATTACAGTGTGGCGCGAAGCTGGCGTACATCACATGGTGTTTGCCGACGGCGATGTGATTGAAAAGCTGAAATCACGGCCGATTGGGCGCGACGACAAGAAATCCGGCACCCGCGTCACCGCCTGGCCGAATCCGAAATACTTTGATTCGCCAGCTATCTCGCAACCGGAACTGCAGCGCCTGCTGCGTTCCAAGGCAGTGCTGCTGCCGGGCGTCAAGGTGACGCTGCTCAACGCCAAGACGGGCGACAGTCAGACCTGGCAATACGACCAGGGCTTGCGTGGCTACCTGATGGAATCGCTGGCGCAATCGTCGAATGCCGAACCGCTGATCCCGTTGTTCGAAGGCGAGCAATACGCCAATGCCGACGCCGAAGGTTTTGCCGAGGGCGAAGGTGCAGCCTGGGTGGTAGCCTGGACTGAGGATGGCGCCATCGTACGCGAATCTTATGTCAACCTGATCCCGACTTCGGCTGGCGGCACCCACGAATCGGGCTTGCGCGAAGGCTTGTTCGGCGCGGTCAAGAGCTTCGTCGAAATGCATTCGCTGTTGCCCAAGGGCGTCAAGCTGTTGCCGGAAGACGTGTTTGCGCGTGTCTCCTTTGTCTTGTCGGCCAAGGTGCTGGACCCGCAGTTCCAGGGCCAGATCAAGGAACGCCTGAATTCGCGCGACGCGGTGCGGCTGGTCTCGGCCTATACCCGCCCTGCGCTGGAACTGTGGCTGAACCAGCACGTCGAATACGGCAAGAAGCTGGCCGACCTGGTCATCAAGCAGGCCCAGAACCGCCTGCGCTCAGCACAAAAAGTCGAGAAGAAGAAATCTTCCGGCGTCGCCGTCTTGCCGGGCAAGCTGACCGATTGCGAATCCAGCGATATCACCCGCAATGAACTGTTTCTGGTCGAGGGCGATTCCGCCGGCGGCTCGGCGAAAATGGGGCGCGACAAAGAATTCCAGGCGATCCTGCCGTTGCGCGGCAAGGTGCTCAATTCCTGGGAAACCGAGCGCGACCGCCTGTTCGCCAACAATGAAATCCACGACATCGCCGTCGCCATCGGCGTCGATCCGCACAGCAAGACCGACACCATCGATTTCAGCGGTCTGCGCTATGGCAAGATCTGCATCCTGTCCGATGCGGACGTCGACGGCTCACACATCCAGGTACTGCTGCTGACCTTGTTCTTCCGCCATTTCCCGCAACTGATCGACCGCGGCAACATCTGCATCGCGCGGCCGCCGCTGTACCGGGTCGATGCCCCGGCGCGCGGCAAGAAGCCGGCGCAAAAGATCTACGCCCTGGACGACGGCGAACTGGAAGCGATCGAAGATAAGCTGCGCAAGGATGGCGTCAAGGATACGGCCTGGTCGATTTCGCGCTTCAAAGGTCTGGGCGAGATGAACGCCGAGCAATTGTGGGAAACCACGATGAATCCGGATACCCGGCGCCTGCTGCCGGTTTCGCTTGGCAATTTCGATCTGGAAGCCTCGGAAAATCGCTTCAATATGCTGATGGGCAAAGGCGAAGCGGCAGCACGGCGCGCCTGGATCGAA
Source organism: Collimonas pratensis (assembly GCF_001584185.1). GTDB lineage: Bacteria > Pseudomonadota > Gammaproteobacteria > Burkholderiales > Burkholderiaceae_D > Collimonas > Collimonas pratensis. Next base: position 3,385,921 of record NZ_CP013234.1, read on the forward strand.
GAACATGGGAACGAGGCCGAGGCGGATATCTGAGGGCGGTGGGACGGCCGGCAAGAAATGTTGACAGATGGCAATATTAGTAACAATTTTACCGTCGGCCATCCATAACGGCGAAACGTATTATCATGAGCGCTGCTTTATAGATGCAACAGCCGTGACCCGGTATGCCGGGTTGTCAGCGCTCAACCGATCTTTCCTGCAACTGCGTCCCTGCAGCAGCAAGGGCAGCCGCCCTGTCCATGCGCATGAGTTTTACCGCAGTTCACTCCAGAACCTGCCGATACAAAGGATATTGTTTTTAATGAAATACCGTAACGCCATACGCTCGAAGCGTGGCCAGCCCTAACAGATGAATCCGTTTCGCCGTCATTTGGGCCAACTCCTTACAGCTACACTGCTGACGTTCGCATTGCTGACTTCCGTCACCAGTGCGCGCGCGGATATCTTCGGCTATATCGATGGCGACGGCATGGGCCATTTTTCGACAGAAAAGCTGGATGAGCGCTATCAGCTGTTCATGCGCGGCGACGGCGCTTTCGATTCATCCCAGCTCACCAGCAAGAGCGAGAAACCGCTCGATCCGGCGGTGCGCAACAGTCCCTTGTTCCGTTATCTGTCGCAGCATCCCAACCTGAAAAAATACGAACAGCTGGTGGATCAGGCGGCGCAGGAATTTGCGCTCGATCCGGCCTTGCTGAAGGCAGTGATGGCGGCCGAATCCGGCTTCAATCCCGGCGCCGTCTCGCCCAAGGGTGCGATCGGCCTGATGCAGATCATGCCGGCTACCGCGGAACGCTACGGCCTGAGCGGCGACAAGAAAAAGCCGATCGAGCAGAAACTGACCGACCCGCGCACCAATATCCGCCTCGGCGCGCGCTATCTGCGCGACCTGCTCAAACTCTATCCGGCCCAGCAAGAGCTGGTGATCGCCTCGTATAATGCCGGCGAAGGCGCCGTGCAAAAGTATAAGAATCAGATACCGCCCTATCCGGAAACGCGCAATTACGTGCAGCTGGTGCGCCAGTTTTACCAGCTGTACCAGCCAACCCTGGCGCAAGCCGGCGGCACCGGCGGCGCCGGCCTGAAACGCATCCAGCTGGTGATTCCCGGCCGTCGCAGCATGCCAGGCGCCAGCGCGCCGGCACCCGCCGTCGGCCTGATTCCGCCAGCGGCAGCGCTGCCCGCCGCGACCACCCCTTTAATCGAATAACCGCCCGAATCATTTACGACTCTCCATGACCGACCAAAACGATCTGTTTGCCACACCAGATGCACCAACCCCGGACGCTGAATCTTTAACCCTTGCCACCTTTGCTGAACGCGCCTATCTCGACTACGCCATTTCGGTAGTCAAGGGCCGCGCCTTGCCTGACGTCTCCGATGGCCAGAAGCCGGTTCAGCGCCGCATCCTGTATGCGATGAGCGAACTCGGCCTGAACGCCGCCGCCAAGCCGCGCAAGTCGGCGCTGGTGGTGGGCGACGTACTGGGTAAGCTGCATCCGCATGGCGACCAGTCGGTATATGACGCGCTGGTGCGCATGACCCAGAATTTCTCTTTGCGCTACCCACTGGTCGACGGCCAGGGCAATTTCGGTTCGCGCGATGGCGACGGCGCTGCGGCGATGCGTTATACCGAAGCGCGCCTAACGCCGATCGCCCGTCTGCTGCTGGAAGAAATCGACATGGGCACGGTCGATTTCCAGCCCAACTACGACGGCTCCACCGAAGAACCGAAATTGCTGCCGGCGCGCCTGCCTTTCGTCCTGCTGAACGGCGCCTCGGGGATTGCGGTCGGCCTGGCCACTGAAATTCCATCGCACAATCTGCAGGAAGTAGCCAAGGCGGCTGTCGCCCTGATCCGTAATCCGGCGCTGAGCCATGCCGAACTGATGCAAATCATTCCAGGCCCGGATTTCCCGGGCGGCGGCCAGATCATCACTTCGGCCACGGCGATTTCCGAGATGTACGAAAGCGGCCGCGGCAGCCTGAAGGTGCGCGCCACCTGGAAAATCGAAGACTTGGCGCGCGGCCAGTGGCAGGCGGTGGTCACCGAATTGCCGCCGGGCGCATCGTCGCAAAAGATCCTGGAAGAAATCGAAGAACTGACCAATCCGAAAATCAAGCTTGGCAAGAAAACCTTGACGCCTGACCAGATCGCGCTCAAGACATCGATCCTGTCGGTGCTGGATACGGTGCGCGACGAATCCGGCCGCGATGCGCCGGTACGCCTGGTGTTCGAACCGAAATCCAAGAACCTCGACCAGACCGAATTCACCAACATGTTGTTGGCCCACACTTCGCTGGAGAGCAGCGCCTCGATCAATCTGGTGATGATCGGCGGCGATGGCCGCCCGCGCCAGAAGGGTCTGGGCATGATCTTGCGCGAGTGGATCAGTTTCCGCTTTACTACCGTGACGCGGCGCTCGCAATTCAAGCTGCAGAAAATCGAAGATCGCATCCATATCCTGGAAGGGCGCGAAGCGATCCTGCTGAATATCGATAAGGTGATCAAGCTGATCCGCGAATCGGACGAGCCGAAGCCGGCGCTGATCGCTGCCTTCAACCTGTCCGACCGCCAGGCGGAAGACATCCTGGAAATCCGCCTGCGTCAGCTGGCGCGCCTGGAGTCGATCAAGATCCAGCAAGAACTGGCTGAACTGCGCAACGAAAAAGCCACGCTGCAAGATCTGCTCGACAATCCGGCTTCGATGAAGCGTTTGATCATCAAGGAAATCGAAACCGACCAGAAACAGTTCGGCGATGCCCGCCGTACCCTGATCGAAGCGGCTGAAAAAGCCGTGGTGGAAACCAAGATCATCGATGAACCGGTGACAGTCATCATTTCGCAAAAGGGCTGGGTGCGGGCACGCACCGGCCATGGTCATGACGCCGGCCAGTTCGGTTTCAAGGCCGGCGACGCCTTGTACGGCGCCTTCGAGTGCCGCACGGTCGACAACCTGCTGACCTTCGGCTCCAACGGCCGCATCTATTCAGTGTCGGTCGCGACCTTGCCTAACGCACGCGGCGACGGTGTCCCGATCACCACCCTGATCGACCTCGCCAACGGCAGCAGCATCCTGCATTACTTCGCCGGTACGCTGGATACCGTCTTGCTGCTGGCCAGCTCCGGTGGCTACGGCTTCACCGCCAAGCTCGGCGACATGCTGAGCCGGGTCAAGGCCGGCAAGGCCTATGTCACTCTGGACGAAGGCGACCTGCCGCTGCCGCCGCAAGCACTCGGCAGCACCGCCAGTGCCATCGCCTGCCTGTCGGAAAAAGGCCGCTTGCTGGTATTTGGACTGGATGAATGCAAGTCGCTCAGCAACGGCGGCCGCGGCGTGATCCTGATGGAACTGGAAGCCAACGAAAAGCTGCTGGCAGCGCAACCGATCAGCCAGCGCGGCGTGCTGGTCACCGGCATCGGCCGCGGCGGCAAGCCGCAGCAAGTGGCCCTCTCGGCCTCCGGCCTGGCGCCGCATATCGGCAAACGCGCCCGCAAAGGAAAAATGCTGGAGTCGAAACTGAAACCGGTCACCCTCACACCAGTGACGCCATAGTCCCGCAATCGGGAAGCATCCAGCTGAGCGCTTCCCAACAAAATTGGGGTCAGAGTCGAATTAATAAATTCGACTCTGACCCCAATTGTTTTCTATTTCAATTTGCCGCGGCGGGTTTTGCCTGCTCTGCTTTGACTATCGTGACTATTTCAGAGTAGCTTTTCTGCGCTACCGACTCGCACAGCGAATTCATCCCGAGCCAGGAATTGGCGTAGTAATCTTCTGCCTTGCGCTCTTGCGCGTGATAGACAATCCGTACCCCCAGCCTGTCTCGCCCTGCCAAAAAACCTAACATGACGCGCGCACCTGGCGGACGTTGGCGATAATCGGTTATCACCATTTCTGCGGTTTCCGAATCGGAGACCGCATAGCCTTGTTTCATCGCTGCATCGGCGTAGCCCTTCTCGATCAACGGCGCCACCTTCTCGTTCACCGTGCATGCTTCTTTGCAGTCCCAGTGTATCGCCAGTTTTGGTACTTGCATTCCGATATGCGGCTTGGGCAGAACCGGACTCTCGACATCTTGCACTTGCACTGGCGCCTGCATTTCAGGTTGCGATGCGACCGGATCAGCCGCAGTATTTTCTGCCGGCGTCATTTGCGCATATGCCAGTCCCGAGACGCCGGCATACAGCACCGAGCATAGAATTAATGAACCCCTTTTCATGATTTCCCTTTTTATTATGGATAAATTATTGTGATTGCTTGCTGTCAAAATTTGATGCGTCCTATTGCAAACGCATCGCACTACAAAAACCAAGGCGTCAACGACAGTGCTGAAGATAAAAAAACCGGCCCCCTTCATTACGAAGGGTCCGGCTTCAGCATCCTATATTACGGCGACGCGCACTCAGGTGATGCACAAGCTGCGTAATTCGGCAGCGAACCGCTCTACCGTCTCTTGCTGCGTATCCCATGCGCACATCAGGCGACAGCCGCCGGCGCCGATAAACTGATAGAACTTCCAGCCGCGCGCGCGCATGGCCTTGGCGGCGTGATCCGGCAACTCGGCAAAGACCGCATTCGCCTGCGGCTCGAACAACACCTTGACGCCGGCAATGTCCAGCAGGCGCTGGTGCAGCAGCCTGGCCATGGCATTGGCGTGGCGCGCATTGCGCAGCCAGACGTCGTTGTCCAGCAAGCCCGGCCACGGTGCTGAGATAAAGCGCATCTTGGACGCCAGCTGGCCTGCCTGCTTGACGCGATAGGCGAAATCCTCGGCCAGCTTCTTGTCGAAGAAAACGACAACCTCGCCGACCGGCAAGCCGTTCTTGGTACCGCCGAAGCACAGCACGTCGACACCGGCGCGCCAGGTGATTTCAGAGGGATCGACATCGAGCGCTGCTACGGCATTAGCGAAACGCGCGCCATCCATATGCACCCGTAACTGCCGCCGCTTGGCGATTGCCGCGATCGCGCGCACTTCTTCCACCGTGTAGACGGTGCCGACTTCGGTCGATTGCGTGATGCTGACCACTTTCGGCCGCGGGTAATGGATGTCGGCGCGCTTGGTCACCAGCGCCTCGATCGCATCCGGCGTCAGCTTGCCGTTTTCACCCTTGGCGGTCAGCAGTTTCGAGCCGTTGGAAAAGAACTCGGGGCCGCCGCATTCATCGGTTTCGATATGCGCCAGCTCATGGCAGATCACCGAGTGATACGACTGGCATAAGGAGGCCAGCGCCAGCGAGTTGGCGGCGGTGCCATTGAAGACGAAGAAAACCTCGCAATCGGTCTGAAACAGATCGCGCATGCGGTCGCATACGCGCTGGGTCCAGGCGTCGTCGCCATAGGACGGTTCGTGGCCGCTGTCGTTGCTCTTCAGCAGATAGTCCAGCGCTTCAGGGCAAATACCAGCCTGGTTATCGGAAGCAAAATGTTGCAAGGACGGCGGCACGAACGATTCCATGGACAGTCAGCCTTTTAAGAAATTGGGGACAGAGGTGCGCGGCAAGTGTTTAAGAGCCACCGTAGCGTGGCGAATTACTCTGTCCTCAACTGATTAGATTTTCGAAGCGATCAGCTTGCCCAGCTTCTCGATGCCTTCGCGGATCTTGGCAGGCGGCACGGTGACGAAGCTCAGGCGCAGCGTGTGCTGTTCCGGCGTATTGCCATAGAATGGGCCGCCCGGCACAAACGCCACGTGCTGCTCGACTGCTTCCGCCAACAGCTTGGTGCTGTCGATATGCTTAGGCAGGGTCACCCAGATGAACATGCCGCCTTCCGGGCGAGTCCAGCTGACGCCGCTCGGGAAGTAGGTCTGCAGCGCATCCAGCATGGCGTCGCACTGGTCCGAGTAGAGCTTGCGGATGGTCGGGATATGTTGGTCGAGGAAACCGTCCTTGATGGTTTCGTACACCACCATCTGCGTCAGCTGCGAAGTGTGCAGGTCGGTGGCTTGCTTGGCCTGTTCCATCTTCTCGATCAGCGCGCGCGGGGCGACCACGTAACCAAGGCGGATGCCTGGCGTCAGAATCTTGGAAAAGGAACCCATGTAGATCACGCCACCCGGATTCATGCTGAGCATCTTCGGCAGCGGTTCGGCGCGATAGCTGAGAGCGCCGTATGGATCGTCCTCGATCAGCGGCAAGCCGAGCTGGGCGCAGATATTCACCAGGGCCTGGCGGCGTTCCACCGACAAGGTACGGCCGGTCGGGTTCTGGAAATTCGGCAAGGCATACAGCATGCGTGCGCCCTGGCCCAGGGTTGCCACGGTTTCCGGCATCAGGCCGCCGTCATCGCTAGGCACCGAAACGAATTCGGGACCGTACAGTGAAAACGCCTGCAAGGCGCCCAGGTAACTTGGCGTTTCAACCAGCACTTTACTGCCTTCGTCGATCAGCACTTTGCCCAGCAGATCCAGGCCTTGCTGCGAACCGGAAGTCATCATGACCTGATTCGCGTTGATCTTGGCGCCATCGGTCGACAGCGAATTGGCCACCCACTCGCGCAACGGACCATAGCCGTCGGTCGGGCCGTACTGCAGCGCGACCTTGCCTTGGTCCGACAAGACCTTGTCGAAGGCGACCTTCAGGCGCTCGACCGGGAAAGTCGCCGGCGACGGCAAGCCACCGGCGAAGGAAATGATTTCCGGACGCATGGTGATCTTGAGGATTTCGCGGATGGCCGAGCTTTGCAGCTTCTGTGCACGTTCCGAGAAACGCCATTGCAGCGGGGTTGGGTTTTCGATTTTCATACAATTCTCTTCAAGTGATCTTGTTTTAAGAGGCAGCTGTCGATCGCCGCGGCTGATGAATTGTCATAGCCGGATCTGATTCGCAACCGCCCAAGGTTCTTATGATCTGCCGTCTCCTGGGCCGGCAGCGCGGTTAGCGCTACCAGTACTGCGAGCCTTATTCGATTTCAGCAATCATTTCGATTTCTACGCAGGCGCCCAACGGCAGCTGTGCCACACCGAAAGCGGAACGGGCATGCTTGCCCTGCTCGCCAAACACTTCGCCGATCAGTTCGGAGGCACCGTTGGTGACCAGATGCTGCTCCGTAAAATCAGGCGTCGAGTTCACCAGGCTCATCAGCTTGACGACCCGTTTGACGCGCAACAGATCGCCGCCGCAAGCAGCTTGCAAGGTAGCGATCAGGTCAACCGCAATGCCGCGTGCGGCCTGCTTGGCTTCTTCGGTCGTGATGTCCTTGCCGAGTTGCCCGACCCAGATCTTGCCGTCCTTCTTGGACAGATGACCGGACAGGTAGACCGTATTGCCGCTTTGGGCATACATCACATAAGCAGCCGCAGGCGCAGCGACGGCCGGCAAAGTGATGTTCAGGGCTTGCAACTTTTCATATACAGACATCAGATACTCCGAAAAATATGATCATTTGCCAACGCTTGTGACGCCAGCAGCAATGACAGGGTAAATGGGATAACACCGGGCTCAGGCCATGTTACTGAGGCGGGGAAGCCAACAATTATCTCACCCTCAGGCCGAGTTGGCGACCAGTGCAGCGTTATATTTTGCCATCCTATTTTTCGGAAACATCAGGCTGGCTGACGCCGCACCGCCATTTTGCGGCCAAAGCCAACGACGATCAGCACTGCCAGCGCAAACAGCAGATTGCGTCCCGCCAGCGCTTCCCCGAGCAGCAACGCCGCTCCCAGCAATGTCATAAACGGCTGCAATAATTGCACTTGGCCAACACGCGCGATGCCGCCCAGGGCCAAGCCCTTGTACCAAAAGAAAAAGCCGATGAACATCGAGAACAGCGAAACGTAGGCAAAGCCCAGCCAGGCCTTGGGCGAAGCGCTGATCCCATAGCGCCAGCCGAGCCAGGCGGTAATCGGCAACAGGACCGGCAGCGACAGCAGCAAGGCCCAGCCGATCACTTGCTGGCCGCCCATGGTTTGCGCCAGGCGGCCACCTTCGGCATAGCCCATGGCGGCGGCCACCACGGCCGCCAGCAGCGCCAGGTCGGCCATCTGCAAGCCGCCACCACCCTGACTGAGTGCAAAAACAACAACAATTCCGCTGCCGGCGACGGCGGCAATCCAGAATCCGGTCGAGGGTCGCTCGCCAAAGCGCAGCGCCGCAAACATCGCCGTCGCCAGCGGCAGGATGCCGAGCACGATGGCGCCGTGCGCAGCTGGCACGTAGCGCATCGCCACCGACGAAAACACGGGGAAGCCGACCACCACGCCGAGCGCTGTCAGCGCCAGCGCTTTCCACTGCGCACCGTGCGGCCGGGCTGCCTTCAGCTTCCATAGCAGCGGGACGGAACACAAGGCCGCCACCACCGCCCGGCCGAAGGCGACAAATACTGGATTCAGTTCCGCCACCGCCATCCGCGTAAACGGCAACGTCAGGCTGAATATAGCCACCCCGACCAGCCCCAGCCACATGCCCTTCGATTCGTCTGTCATGTCGCCTGTCTTCTATTTATCGATGGATTGGATTGAAGCGGGACGATCTTGCCCTCAGAGCCAGATCGACACCGCAGAATAAATGGTCAGCAGCACCATCACTGCACAAAAGCTGCGTTGCCACACAGGTTGTCCCAGATAACGCCGCAGCACCGAACCGGCGGCGGCCCAGACGCCCACGCATGGCAGGTTGATCACCGAGAAAATCAGGCAGTACAAGCCAATCGACAGCCAGATCGGCTGCAGCGGCGGCAGGAATGCCGAGGCGCTGGTGATGGCCATGATCCAGGCCTTGGGGTTGGCAGCCTGGAAAGCCGCCGCGCCCAAAAAGGTCATCGGTTTGTGACCGCTTTCCAGCTCGGACTTGAAAGACATCTTGCGCAGCTTCCAGGCCAGGTACAGCAGATAGGCCGAGCCAAGGGTTTTGAGGATCACGTGGATCGATGGCACGGCCAGCACCAGGCTGCCGATGCCCACCGCGCACAGTACCAGCATCACGCCAAAACCGAAGGTCACGCCCAGCATGTGCGGCACCGTCCGGCTGAAACCGAACATGATGCCGGACGAGGTCAGCATGATGTTGTTGGGGCCCGGTGTGATCGACGACACAAAGGCGAACACGGCCAGCGGCAGCAAGGTCTCCAGCAGCATCATGACACGCTGGTGGCAGGATGGAAGCCAGGACCGCGCAGGCGCGCCAGCAAGGCCCGCAGGATGCTCGGCCTGCCACGGTGGCGCTGCGGCAGGCCGCTCAGGCTGATGCGGCTGTTGCCGGGATCGGACTCGACCACCACCATCCGCCCCGGCAGCAGGGTCAGCGCACGGCCGGCGTGCAGCCAGTGATCTTCCGGCTGCCCTTCAAAAGTCACCCAGACGCGGCCGCTGACCACCTTCAGTATCAACTGCTGCTCGGTGACGCCGGACAGCACGCTGCCGCCGGACAAGGTATGAGACTGTTGCTCGAATAGTGTTTGCATGGCGCACTCGCTTCCTGATTTGCAGCATTGAGGATTTAGGTCTATGCTAAGCCAATATACCAATACAGTACCAATACAGTTAAACAAGTAATTTCTGACATTGTCTCGGCCAAACCACCAATACAGTGACCATCACAGTGACCAACACAGCCCCTCCCCGCAAGCTGAGCAGCAGCCAACTGCCCCAGCTGCCATCTGCCACGCAGCCGCTGTCGCGCGATAGCGATACCTCGCTGGTCGAACAGATCGTGCGCAGCATTGAATCCCGCATCAGCGACCGCCTGCTGCGCAGCGGCGCGCGCATGCCGTCGATCCGCCAGTTTGCCGACAGCCACAGCGTGTCGCGCTTCACGGTGGTGGAAGCCTACGACCGGCTGGTGGCCAAGGGCTGCCTGGAATCGCGCCGCGGCTCCGGCTTTTACGTGCGCGAGCGTTCGCCGCTGTTGGCCGAACGCGGCAGCAATGCCGCAAGCGACAAGCAGCCGCAACTGATCGACGTGGTCTGGCTGGTGCGCAATATGCACCAGCAGGCGCCGAACAAGAAAATGCCCGGCTCCGGCATGTTTCCCAGCGAGTGGCTGGACGCCGACCTGATCGCCAACGCCCTGCGCAGCATCAGCCGGCAGAATCCGGCGCAACTGCTTTCCTACGGCATCCCGCAAGGCTTCCTGCCGCTGCGCCAGCAATTGCAGCTGAAGATGGCCGAACTGGAAATCGCCGCTACACCGGAACAGTTCGTCACAACGACAGGCGTAACCCAGGGGCTGGACCTGGTGGCGCGCCACTTTACCCAGCCCGGTGATGTGATCCTGGTCGACGACCCGTCCTGGTTCCTGATGTTTGCGTCGTTCGCCGCGCTGGGCGCCAGGGTGGTCGGCGTGCCGCGCCTGGCCGACGGCCCGGACATGGCCAAGCTGGCCGAGCTGGTCGCGCTACACAAGCCCAAGCTGTACGTGCTGGTGTCGGTGCTGCACAACCCGACTTCGACCTCGCTGTCGGCAGCCAAGGCGTTCCAGATTCTCAAGCTGGCTGAAGAACATGATTTCATGATTGTCGAGGACGACATCTATTGCGATATGCACCCAGGTTCGGCGGTACAGCCGGCGACCCGCATTGCCTCGCTCGACCAGCTCAACCGCGTGATCTACATGGGCGGCTTTTCGAAGACGCTCTCGCCCAACCTGCGTTCCGGCTTCATCGCCACCTCGCTCGAGCTGGCCCAGCACTTTGCCGACCGCAAGATGCTGACCAACCTGACCAGCGCTGAAGTCGGCGAACGGGTGGTCTATAAAATCCTCTCCGAAGGCCATTACCGCAAGCATCTGGACCGCTTGCGCAGCAAGCTCGACAGCGTGCGCGACCGCACCATCCGGCAGATGGAAAGGATAGGCATGACGGTCGACATCAGCACCCCGGCCGGCATCTTTGTCTGGGCCGATACCGGCCACGACACCAATGTGATGGCGGAAAAAGCTTTGGCGGAGGGCTTCCTGCTGGCGCCCGGCGCCCTGTTCTCGCCCAGCCAGCTGCCCTCCTCGCGCATGCGAATCAACGTGGCAGCGATGTCAGACCCCGCCATCTGGCGCTTCCTGGAACAGGAATGTGGCAAGTGAGCGCGACAAATAAGCGTGACAAATAAGCAAGTTAAGCAGCCGCCACCCAATCCACTCTTGTAAAATCCGGATTGCTCCCCATTTTTTGACCAATGCACAGGATGAAAGCAGCGCCAAACAGGCCGCTTTGCCTTTTTATTGCTAACTTTGTCGTTTTAACATCATCTTTTCTACGTTTATATAGAGGAAACAATGGCCGTATCCGAAAAGCAAACCCTTGGTTTTCAGGCAGAAGTAAAGCAGCTGCTGCAATTGATGATCCACTCGCTGTACTCCAACAAGGAAATTTTCCTGCGCGAGCTGGTTTCCAATGCATCCGATGCCGCCGACAAGCTGCGCTTTGAAGCGATCAACAACGGCGCCCTGTTCGAGAACGATCCTGAACTGAAGATCAAGGTCGCCTTCGACAAGGCTGCGCGCACCATCACGATCTCGGACAACGGCATCGGCATGAGCCGCGATGAAGCCATCTCGCACCTGGGCACCATCGCCAAATCCGGCACCAAGGAATTCTTCTCGAAACTGTCCGGCGACCAGCAAAAGGATGCGGCGCTGATCGGCCAGTTCGGCGTCGGCTTCTACTCTGCCTTCATCATCGCTGACAAGATCACGGTCGACACCCGCCGCGCAGGCGCCAGCGCCACCGAAGGCGTGCGCTGGGAATCCACCGGCGCCGGCGATTTCAGCATCGAAGCGATCGACAAGCCATCGCGCGGTACCGACATCGTCCTCCATCTGCGCGAAGGCGAGGATGAATACCTGTCCGCCTGGAAGCTGAAATCCATTATCCGCAAATATTCCGACCATATCTCGCTGCCGATCGTGATGCAGAAAGAAGAATGGGACGAAGAAAAGAAAGAAACCGTCGTCAAGGATGAGTTCGAGACCGTCAACCAGGCCAGCGCACTATGGGCCCGCAGCAAGTCCGACATCACCGAAGAACAGTACGTCGAATTCTACAAGCACGTTTCGCACGATTTCGAAGCGCCGCTGACCTACACCCACAACCGGGTTGAAGGCCGCAGCGAATACACGCAGCTGCTGTATGTGCCAAGCCGCGCCCCGTTCGACCTGTGGGACCGCAACAAGCGCGGCGGCATCAAGCTGTACGTCAAGCGCGTCTTCATCATGGACGACGCCGAGCAGCTGATGCCGGTCTACCTGCGCTTCGTCAAGGGCGTGATCGATTCCAGCGACCTGCCATTGAACGTGTCGCGTGAAATCCTGCAGGAATCGCGCGATGTGCGCGTGATCCGCGAAGGCTCGACCAAGCGCGTACTGGGCTTGCTGGAAGAACTGGCCAACAGCGACGACCAGGCGCAAAAAGACAAGTACGCCAGCTTCTGGAAAGAGTTCGGCCAGGTCCTGAAAGAAGGTATAGGCGAAGATGCAACCAACAAGGACCGCATCGCCAAGCTGCTGCGCTTTGCCTCCACCAGCAACGACGGCGATGCACAGACCGTATCCTTCGCCGACTACATCGGCCGCATGAAAGAAGGCCAGGACAAGATCTATTACGCTACCGGTGAAACCTTTGCCGCCGCCAAGAACAGCCCGCACCTGGAAATCTTCCGCAAAAAGGGCGTAGAAGTCTTGCTGCTGACCGACCGCGTCGACGAATGGATGCTGTCCTTCCTGCAGGATTTCGAAGGCAAGGAACTGGCCTCGGTGGCCAAGGGCGGCCTCGATCTCGGCACCCTGGAAGATGAAGCCGAGAAGAAGCAGCATGAAGAAACCGAAACCCAGTTCAAGGATCTGGTTGAGAAGATGAAAGCCGCCCTGGCCGATAAAGCCAAGGACGTGCGCGTCACCTTCCGCCTGACCGATTCGCCAGCCTGTCTGGTGGCCGATGAAAACGAACTGTCGGGTAACCTGTTACGCATGCTCAAGGCCGCCGGCCAGGAAGCACCGGATTCCAAGCCTATTCTGGAAATCAATCCGGACCATCCACTGGTGCAGCGCCTGAAGTATGAAGAAGCCAAGTTCGGCGACTGGTCGCATATCCTGTTCGACCAGGCCCTGCTGGCGGAAGGCGGCGCCCTGGCGGATCCGGCCGGTTTCGTCAAGCGTTTGAATGAAATGCTGCTGGGTATGACCGGCAAGTAATCCCAGAGCGGTTTGCCGCCTGCTTCGCAGGACAAGCAATCAAGGGCTGCCAGGCAGATTGTCTGGCAGCCCTTTTCTTTACGGCCGGCGGCCTGCCTTACGGGGCGACGTCGAATTCACCGACAAAGACCGTATCCTGCCGGTCCTTCAGGCGCAGCGTCACCATTTGCTCCTTCTGCTGGGGCGTGCCGAACGCGGTCGTCAGCTTGACCTGCAAGGTGGTGTCGCCGGCAATCAGCTGCTGGCTGTTGCCGAAGTAATTGGCTTCTATCTTGTACTTGCCCGGCTTCGCCTTGCGCAGCGAGAATTCCTCCGGCCCATACCCCTGCGTGAAATCACGTGACATGCGGCCTCCCTGGTGTGTCAACGGATAGCCGTAGAAGCATTTTTCGCCATTCGGATCGGTCACCCACAGATCCATATCGGAATTATCCGCATCCCAGGTCATCACCACGCGCAAATCGAGCGGCATGTTCTTCAGGAAACGCGGATCCATCCGGCTGGTGTCGAGCGCAACGCCGGCCGTCGCCACGATCTGGTTCAGCTCAGCCAGGGCAATCGTTTCGATTTCCGGAAAGCGCGCATCCCATGGCCGCTGCACTACTTCGTACAACTGATCGATCGCCAGCTGGTACTGCTGGTTGGCAGCGTAAGCCAGTCCCAGATCGCGGAACGATTGCGGTTCTTCTTCGGCCAACTGCCTGACCTTTTCAAAGACCGGGATGGCCAGCGCCGGGGCTCCGGCCTGCAGCAGGCGATAGCCCAGTATGCGCAGCACAGCGCGGTTTTCCAGGTCCATCTCCGCCAGGTTGGACAAGACGCGCAAGGCCAGATCGCGCTGTCCCTTCTCCAGCAGGACGTCGGCGGCATCGAGGAAGAAGGCGCTGCTGTTGGCGTAACTTGGCTTTTCGTCGAGATAGATGGCGTACACGGTATCCGCCGACGCTGCCTTGAGACGGTCGATATACGGCGCATTGGCGCTCCACTTCTGCAGCGCCACGCTGATTTCCGGCATTGCGGGCGCGGCATCGCTGCTTGCCACGGACTTTGCTGAATAATTGGCGGCTCCCTCCGAAAAGCGTTGGCGGCTGGCAACTGGAGCCGGAGCCGGCGGTGGTTCCGCAGCTGCGGGAGGCGCGATCACCGGAGCTGCCACAGCCGAAACAGGAGCCGGAGACGCCAGTTCCGGGGCAGTCATGGCTGCCGGCGGAATGATCGCACGCACCCGACCGGCGCCGCTGAGGGCATCAGGCGTGGTTTTTTTAGGCTTAGGCATGTCGTCTTTAGAAAAATCTTTCTCCCACCAGGCGATCTTGTGCTGGAACTGCTGCAGCACGTTTTCCATATGCCGGCTACGCGTCTGCCTGAGGTCGCCATCGCGCAGTTTCTTCAGCTGATTGAACGCGGCCTGATATTCTTGCGGCGGAGCGACGTCGTAGCGTACGTAATCGTCAAGGCGCTCAAGCACGATCAATGAGGTCTCGCGGGTCGCCAGGCCAAATTGCTGCCCGATGCGGCGGATCTCTGCGCGATGCACATCACGGTTGCCTTCCAGTTCGCGCAGGCGGTACCCTGCCCACAGATAGGCTGCCAGCGGGTGCGCGGGCGCGGTTGCCGAGAGCGGGATGGTAGTCGTTAGCAACCGGCCGTTTTGCCGTGTCGTGAGCGTCAGCTGAGCTTCCGGATTACGCAAACGGCCAGCGATACGGAGTATGCCGTTTTTGGCGTCGTGCGACTCGATTTGCAAATCGCTGGCGCCGGCCGCGGTCAATGCTTCTACATGCGTCGCGTCGCTCAGCAAGGCTTGCGTCGCCGCAGCGGTAGTCTGCGCTGAAACCTGTATCAAGCGGCCGCCGGTATTTTCCGCCCAGGCGGACAGCAGACTGGCATCAGCCGCCAGCGCCGAGTTCAAGGCATACAGACGCTGGCCTGCAGCAAGCTTGGGGAAAGCCGCATTGCCGTAATTGCTCAAGCCATCGCTCACCAGCAGGTATTCGCCGACATCCGCCTCCGGTTTCCAGTCGCTCAAAGCACTGGCGCCATCGTAGGCAGTGTTCTGCAAGATCTGGCGCAAGGCGCTCCAGTTGCCGTTGACGATATGGAAGGATTGTTCCGGTTCCGGCCTGTCACGCAAGCGGGTCAGACGCACTTCAGCATTGCCTGCGGCCTTGAAATAACGATCGAGAATGGTAAATTCTGCATCGTGGTCACGCGCCGCACCGGAGCCAGAACTATCCCACAGCAAGCCGATCACCTTCGGCAAGCTGCGCGCCGTACGCGTCTCGGCTACCGGTATTTCGGTGACAAACCATGTGCCGTCATCGCGTACCTGGGTGTAAGTCTGCGGCTTCTCGCTGGCAGGTATCAGCAGATTGAGCATGCCGCTGGCGGCAAATCCGCTCTTATTGACATGCATCTGATACTGTTCACCGGTACGCACCAGGCCAATGGCGCCCAAGCTGCCGCTGGCCTGCGGCGCGGCCATGGCGCCATGCACATTGAGCGTCAGATCGAAATCGCGCATGCGGTCGCCGTAAGCCAGCGGCAAGCGGTACTGCCAATTCTTACCCTGGCGCGCCAGCGACTCCACGTACCTGATCTCCACCGTGCGCGTACCGCCGGCTGGAATCGGATAGATTCTCAGTTTGAAATTATTGCCCTGGGTAGCTTCCAGCAGGCCCGGATCGACCCGGCGTCGTTCGATTGCTTCGAATATCTGCCGACCCTTGGCTTTTTCAACCGGCACGGCAGGCCGCTGCCGCCCTTCGATATCCAGCGAAAAGCCGACGATCTGCTGGCCGTCGAGCAAGGGGAACTGCAGCTGCCCCTCAAGCAAGCGCCGGTTCGGATTGAAGAACACCATCTGCACCGTCGTCTGCGCCATGCCACCACTGATCTCGCCGCTGACGTGCAGGCTTTGCAGCGCAATCGGCTCTTCAGCGCCGTTAGCGATAATCAGTCTGGGCGGCATCACCGTCCGTGCCTGCACCGTGGGAAGTAGCAATAGCAGCGCGCATAGTGCGGCCAACAAGCCTCGTAACATATTATTCTCCGTTTATGCCGATACGCCGGCTTGCGATATGAAACGAAGCAGTTTCTGAAACGGGGTTAAATCCGCAAAAAATTTTTGTTCAGGAAGAAAATGGCTGGCCGGCAAGCATGCATCAGCGTATTGCTTTCTCGCACGGCACAAGTCACAATCGGCGCTACCGCCCTGCCGGGCCAAGAAGCTGCCGACTATCCGCCATGCCCGCTGAACCCTCCGATGAATCGTTGATGCTCAATTACCGCGACGGTGACCTGGGCGCGTTCAGGGAGCTGTACCGGCGCCATAGCCAGGGTTTATACAAATTCATTGCCTGGCGTTCGCCGCGCCGCGACTGGGTCGACGAGATCGCGCAAGACAGCTGGGCCGGCCTGCATCAGGCGCGCGCCCGCTATCAGCCTGAATCGCTGTTCCGGACGTATCTGTTCCAGATCGCGCGCAATCGCCTGATTGACCTGTTGCGCCAGCAGCAAACCTTGCTGGCCAGCGAAATGGGCCAGGGCGACGACGAACAAACAGCATTCGACTACCTGGCCGAAACAGCGCAGGAAACGCTTTCGCCAGAAGCCGTGCTGGAAAACCGGGAGCGCATCGCCAGGCTGCACGCGGCGATACGGCTGCTGCCAGGGGAACAAAAAGAGGTTTTGATTTTGCAGCAATTTAACGGCATGAGCCTGGCAGAGATCGCACTGATTGTCGCCGCGCCGGAAGAGACCATCAAGAGCCGGCTGCGCTATGCCATGCGCAAATTGCGGCAGCAACTGACACCGGACCTGGATTCCAGCGAGGAGGCGGCATGATGTCCGAAGACAGCAAGCGGTTGGACGACGCTGAATTTGAGGCCTTCCTGCAAGGTCATGGCGAACTGGCGCGCCAGCTGCAGGGGCTACCGCAACCCTCGCCTTCAGCCGCGCTGGACGCCGCCATCCTGGCGCAGGCCGAGACCCTGCTCAAAACGGCAACGCCGCTGCCGCAGGCGGCCAATGACGCCTTGTCCGGCAAAGCCGGCAAGCCGGCCAAACCGCGTTTCCTGATGCGCTGGTCCACGCAACTGGGCATGGCCGCTTGCATGGTGCTGGCGGTGCTGGCCACTTTGCGCTGGCAGACAGAGCCGGCGACACAGTCTTACGATACGGCGCCGCCAGCCGAACCGGCGCCACCGCCTCCCGCATCTGCAGCGGCGCCGTCAGAAAAATCACTGGAACCGGTTGAAAAGAAAGCCCAGGCAAAGCCGGAATTGGTGCGGCCCAAAGCTATTACCCGCAGCGCCCGCCGGTGGCCAAAGCCGCACCGGAAGCGAAGCCGCCAGTCCCGGCCCAGGATACGCAAGCCGCGCCTGCTCCAATGCCAGCGCCGGCCCCATTTGCAAGCAGAGAAAACTACGCCGTTTCACCACCGCAATTGGCAAGTCCGGAACATGTGCCGTCGCGAGCCCGGGCAATCGTCGTGCCGCAGGCCCCGGCCGCTGCCAATCCGCCATCGGCGATAGCAGAACCGGCAGCGACGTACTCACCCGCTCCGGTGCCAATCGTTCCGCCCCCGGTATATTCACCGGCTCCTGCGCCGGTAGTAGCGTCTGGCGCCACCGCAACAGCAGCGCCAACGGAATCGGCGCCCGGCGCCACCCTTTCAGGAAAACAGGAATCGACCGAGCGCGCCGAGGCTTGGCTGTCAGCGATTGACGAAATGCTGAAAGCGGGCCTGCGTCAGGATGCTTTGGAAGAATGGGATAAATTCAAGCGCGCCTATCCGAACTATCCGGTACCGGAAAAATTGCGCGCGCAAATCAGGCTATTGCAGAAATAGAGGTGAAGCAGAGCATGCATGCCGAGTTCACCGACTTCAGGAAAATGGATTTATCAGGTCCACGCCTGTACCGATAAAATCGCCGGTATTACGCGTAACGACAGTCATGCTATGGATCAAGGCGATCGCGGCAATTTGCTTATCGATCGGATGTTGATTGTCGGCAGACATCAGACACCCCCACACCTGGGCACAGTCGTCGTCAAACGACAGGATACGATCAGCATATTCCGTGGTCAGCGTCTGCAGCCATGTCTCCAGCATTTTGGCCTGCGCCGAATCGCCACGGCGCTTGACGATTTCAACGCCGCGGCGTATTTCGCCTATGCTTTGCACCGGCAGATAAATCGCATCGAGGTCGACCGAGCGCCAGAACTCCTGCGTTCCGCGGTTGGCTTTTGCCCCTTTACGGGACTCGCTGATGACATTGGTATCTAGCAGATACACGCCTTACTCCTGGATTTATTCTTGAATTTAATCTTGAATTTAATCTTGAATTTAATCTCAACTATTGCGCGCATCGAAGTCCTTGTCTTCCCCGACATTCGGCATGCTCAACAAGAAGTCCACCAGCGAGCGCCGCTTCGGACGCTGTAGCGCCGCCCGCAGGATTTCCCTGTGCTCGGCTTCTGCGCTGCGGCCATGCGCCGCCGCCTGTTGCTTGAGTGCCAGAGTAAGTTCTTCTTCCACGTTTCTCACCACCAGGTTTGTAGCCATTGCAGTTCCTCACAATTGATTGCAACGCTATCACTTTAGCGAATTACTGCAATCAATGCAAGCACCTCTTTGGCCATTAGTTATTTTTTTAAAAAGAATATCCCTTTCAAGGCAATTAATGCAGACGTAGCCGGAAAATTAGTTGAATACTTATGAAAAAGGGCTGGAAGACAAATTGTCTCCAGCCCTTTAGCTGACGTGCAGCGCTTTATTTAATGCGCATCCCGGCGCGGCCGCATTCCAGCGGTTGCTTAAAAAAGTTTACCCGCACAGCTGAAACGCAAGCCAGTTCAAGCAGAACCTCAGGCAACCTGCTTTTCCTGGCTGACCGCTCTGCGCCCGGCCAGATGCGTCAACATGTCGTCAACCATCTCGCTCAAGCTGTATGCAGGACGCCATGCCCACTCTGCCCTTGCATTGGAATCGTCAATCGAACGCGGCCATGCATCGGCGATTCCCTGGCGGAAGTCCGGTTTGTAAGCCGCCTGGAAAGTTGGCACGCGCTGCTGGATGATGGCTACCAGCTCGCGCGGCGAAAAGCTCCACGCCGCCAGATTGTATGAACCGGCCGTCTTGAGATTCTCTTTCGGCGCGCTCATCAGTTCGATGGTAGCGCGCACGGCATCGTCCATGTACATCATCGGCAATGTGCTTTCCTCGCCCAGGAAACTGGTGAAGGCGCTGCCGTCAGCCGCGGAGAACAGCGCCTGGATGGCGTAGTCGGTGGTGCCGCCTCCGGGTTCCGCCGAGTAGCTGATCAGCCCTGGATAACGCAGGCTGCGGATATCCATGCCGTACTTTTCCGCATACCAGGTGCACCAGTGTTCGCCGGCCAGCTTCGAGATGCCGTAGACAGTCTTCGGGTCCATAGGGCCGATCTGCGGCGCATTGTCGCGCGGGGTCGACGGGCCGAATGCGGCAATCGAGCTAGGCCAGAACACCTTCGACAGCTTGGCCTGGCGCGCCACTTCCAGCACGTTCAGCAAGCCCGTCATATTGAGGTTCCAGGCCCACTCCGGATGCTCTTCGCCCTTTGCCGAGAGCGCCGCCGCCAGGTGATAGATTTCACCGATATCATGCCGGCTGACCACCTCGGCCAGACGCTTCGCATCCGTGACGTCCAGGGTTTCATAAGCCAGTTCCGGATGCTTGCCGGCCTGCTGTATATCGCTAGTGACAACCTGCTTGGCGCCATGCAGTTTGACGAGCGCCGTCGCCAGTTCGGTGCCGATCTGTCCGTTTGCACCGATTACCAATACTTTTTTCATCTTTATCTCTTTAAGGTTTTCTTCAGTTCTTTACCAGGCCGAGCTCTTCGCCGGCTTGCCGGAAAATGCCCACTGCGCGCTGCAAGGTCGCTTCATCGTGGACCGCCGACATCTGCACCCGGATCCGCGCCTGCCCTTGCGGCACCACCGGATAGAAGAAGCCGACCGCATACACGCCGAGTTCATACAGGCGGCGCGACAGCTTTTGCGCGACGACGGCGTCGTACACCATCAGTGGAACGATCGGATGGGTGCCTGGCTTGATGTCAAAGCCGGCTTCGGTGATCGCCTTGCGGAAGTAGACGGTATTGCGTTCCAGGCGGTCGCGCAATTCGGTCGATGCTTCCAGCAGATCGAGCGCCGCAATCGAGGCGCCGACAATCGCCGGCATCAAGGTATTCGAGAACAGATAAGGCCGCGAACGTTGCCGCAGCAGGTCGACCACCTCGCGCCGGCCGGCTGTGAAGCCGCCGCTGGCGCCGCCCAGAGCCTTGCCCAGCGTGCCGGTGATGACGTCGACCTTGCCGAAGATGCCGCGCGCTTCGTGCGTGCCGCGCCCTTTGGCGCCCATGAAACCGGTGGCGTGGCAATCATCGACGCCCAGCAGCGCGCCGTACTTGTCGCACAACTGACGAATCACATCCAGCTGCGCCACCGTACCGTCCATCGAAAACACGCCATCGGTAAACACCATTGAAAAACGGGCATTGTCAGCCTTGGCCTGCTTCAGGCAGCGTTCCAGGTCTTCCATGTCGTTATGTGCATAGCGATAGCGCTTTGCCTTGCACAAGCGCACGCCGTCGATGATCGACGCATGGTTGAGGGCATCGCTGATGATCGCGTCCTGCTCACCCAGCAAAGGCTCGAACAAGCCGCCGTTGGCATCGAAAGCTGCCGCATACAGGATGCAATCCTCGGTACCGAGGAAGGCGGACAGGCGCTGCTCCAGCTGGCGGTGGATATCCTGCGTGCCGCAGATGAAGCGCACCGAGCTAAGGCCGAAACCGTGCGAATCGAGGGCGTCGTGGGCGGCCTTGATCAAGGTCGGATGGGAAGACAGGCCCAGGTAGTTGTTGGCGCACAGATTGATCAGCTCGCCGTTGTCGGTGCTGATCTTGCCGCCCTGCGGGCCAAGGATCAGGCGCTCCGTCTTCAGCAGGCCAGCAGCTTCGATGGCGCTCAGTTCGTCGCGCAGGTGGCTGTAGAACTGCGGAGCGCCATGGTTTTGGGTATCTTCTTGCGTCACTGATGATGTCATTGTCAGCCTCGATCTTATATAATATATTGTTCTAATTCGATATATCGAACACAAATTCCACGATAATGCACAATAACCAGGCTGTCAACCAGATGCCCAGCAATTCAGTGAAAAAAACCGGCGGGGATAACATAGAAAATAAGCATGGAAAATAAACATGGCAGATAAGATGCTGGACGATGCGCCGCCAAAAGTCGGCGACACCCTGGTCAGGCTGCGCCAGGCCGATGGCCTGTCGCTCGACGCCCTGTCCAAACGCGCCGGCGTGTCGAAATCGATGTTGTCGCAGATCGAGCGCAACCAGGCCAATCCGACGGTGGCCGTGGTGTGGCGCCTGGCCAACGCACTGGGCGTGCCGATCTCTTTGTTGGTGGATGGCAACCAGGTAGTGCCGGCTTCGATTGAAACCGTGGCTAGCCACGCCACACCCTCGTTGCGTTCCCGGGACGGTCATTGCGAGCTGCGCATCCTGGGCCCAATCGAGCTGGCCGGCCAGTTCGAGTGGTATGAACTGTCGCTGCAACCGGGCGGCTGCCTCGATTCGGAGGCGCATGAGCCGGCGTCGCGCGAACACTTGACCGTCCTGTCGGGTAGTTTGGAAGTCCAGAGCGGCAGCAACCTGAGCAAAATCAAGGTTGGCGAAACGGCAAGATATGCCGCCGACCGCCCCCATTACATCAAGAATGTCGGCAAAAGCACCGCTACGGCTTTGCTGGTCGTGATCCATAACGGACCCTGACTGCCCGGCAGTTCAATAAAAAAGGGGTGAAGCAGCGATCGCGATCACTGCTTCACCCCTTGGCGTTTGCAGCCGGCAGCCATGCTGCCTGCCGCTTCGGCAATTAATGCGTGACGCGGGTAACGCCGCCGGACGACAGCAGGCGCACACGTTCGCCGACTCTGAACGGCTCATCAGCATCCTGGGTAATCGCGCGCAGTTCACCGTTGTCCAGGCGTACGGTAATTTCCAGGCCAGGGCGCTGGTTCAGGTTGTTTTCCACTTGATTGCCGACGATGCCGCCGAGTACGGCGCCGACCACGCCGGCTGCCAGCGAGCCATTACCCTTGCCGATGGTCGAACCGGCTGCCACCGCGCCGAGCGCGCCGCCAGCCAGGGTGCCGGCGCCGTTGCCGCCGTGGTTCTTGTCAATCGTCACCGGCCGTACCGAATCCACTACAGCCATGCGCACCGATTGTTCGCCCTGCGCCTGGCGGCTGCTATACACATTGGCAGAATTCGGGGTCACGGCGCAACCGCCCAAGGCCACCAAGGCGGCGACAATAATCAGATTCTTCATCATTCTTGATAACTCCATCATAAATTGCTCTTACATTAAAATTCCCGCACCAGGACAACCTGATCAGCACGCCAACAGAGGGATTGCCAAATCAATGATAGTGCAGAAAGGAAACTTTTTACAGCATGATACATGCCAAGCCCGTAGGCAAGTAATGCGCATTCTAGCAACTTTCTCATCAGCGCCGGATTTTTGCCAAAAAGACCAGCTTGCCACCTGCTCAATCTTCGATAAGGAATGCGTCTCAACGACCGCCCGAGACGTCGATGAATGTGCCGGTGCAATACGAGGCTTCCTCCGACAACAGCCATAGCACCGCGCAGGCGACCTCCTCGGCGCTGCCACCGCGCCGCATCGGCACGCTGTCCTTGACGCGCTCAACCCGGCCCGGCTCGCCGCCGCTGGCGTGTATCTCCGTGTAAATGACGCCCGGGCGAACGGCATTGACGCGGATACCCTGGTCAGCTACTTCCTTGGCCAGGCCGACGGTCATGGCATCGATCGCGCCCTTGGAAGCGGCGTAATCGACATACTCGCCCGGACCGCCCAGTTTAGCCGCCATCGACGACAGGTTGACGATGGCGCCGCCCGAGCCGCCGAAGCGGGTCGACATGCGCCGCACCGCTTCCCGCGCGCACAGAAAACTGCCGATGACATTGGTGTTCAGCACACGCTGCAAACGCGCTACATCCATTTCTTCCACCCGCATCTGGCGCTCCAGAATGCCGGCATTGTTCACCAACGCCGTTACTTTGCCCAACTGGCTGTCAACGCTTTGGAACAAAGCCATCACGTCCGCTTCGACAGCGACGTCGCCGGCTAGCGCCAGCGCTTCGCCGCCGGCACCGCAAATGGCAGCCACCACCGCCTCGGCGGCGCTGCGGTTGTGCAGGTAGTTGACGCACACGGCGTAGCCGCGCTCAGCAGCCAGCAACGCCGTGGCGGCACCGATGCCGCGGCTGCCGCCGGTGACGATCATGACTGGTTTCGACATGCTTGCTTCCTCATTCTTTACGCTTCAGGACAGGGGACTCAAATGCGATCTTGCGTTCACCAGCGACCGCCTCGAATATCGGCACATTATAATCAAGCTGAGATGAACGATTTTTTGACTGATTTTTTGACTGTTTTTTGACTAATGACTATCACCGGAGTTGCACAGCTCCGGCATATATCACGCAGACATACCCAATATCACGCCAGGCTTTATAAGAAAATGAATCGCAAACGCAGTTTTCCAGCGGTCGTCGATCCGCAAGTCCACACGCTGATCCTCGGCAGCCTGCCCGGCGTCCTGTCGCTGGCGCACAGCCAGTATTACGCTCATCCGCAAAACCGCTTCTGGAAACTGCTGGCGGAAATCATCGGTATCGATTTGCCGGCCCTGCCTTACGCAGAGCGGCTGCCGCTGCTGCTGGCGCATGGCTTCGGGCTGTGGGACGTGGTGGCCGAGGCACGCCGCGACGGCAGCCTGGACAGCAATATCCGCGATCATGTGCATAACGACCTGACCAGCCTGATTGCCACGCTGCCGCAATTGCACACCATCGCCTTCAACGGCGGCACTGCCGCCAAGCTAGGATTAAAGGCATTGGGCGAACACGCCGGCCGCTACCGCATCGTCCTGCTGCCCTCCAGCAGCCCGGCCTACACCCGCCCCTACGCGGAAAAGCTGGCGGCCTGGATCACGCTGCAAGAGCGCTGAGCGCCGATTACAAATCCTGCATTTCGACTATTTCGTCTACCACCAGGATCGCAGCCAGGAGCTTGCGACGGCGCTGCAGCAATCGGGGAAAGCTATATTTAGGCCAAATTTACGGCTGTGGCGCGGTATCATTGCTGCATATCCTTATTTACCTGCTTTTTGCCTAATAAATCCACCTGATGCTGATCAAACGCAAATCCATAGAAGCCGACGCCAACCGCATGGAAGGCCCGCGCAAGCGCACCGCCGTTGCAAAAAAAGACGCTCCCAAGCCGCCCCGCAAGCCGAAGTTCGCACCCGTCACCTTATCGGAGCAGGATGGCGTGCGCTATCTGCATTTCGGCACCGAATGGGTACAAGGCGCCATGCGCTTGCGCAAGCCGGATTGGCCGGAGCTGGAATACGCCCAGCAAATGATGGCCTGGATGCTGTTCAATCCGGCGCCTCAGCATATCGTCCAGCTGGGCCTTGGCACCGCGGCGCTGACCAAGTTCAGCTATCGCCAGTTTCCCGAGGCGCGGGTGACCGCGATTGAGCTGAATCCGTCGGTACTGGCGATCTGCGCCTCCATGTTCAAGCTGCCGCCGGAAGACGAACGGCTGTCGGTGGTCGAAATGGACGCCATGGATTTCGTCCTCGATCCGCTCAACCACGACAGCATCGATGCCTTGCAGGTCGACCTGTACGACGCCACCGCGCGCGGCCCGGTGCTGGATACGCCGGAGTTCTACAGTGCTTGCGCGGCTTGCCTGAAGGACGACGGCATCATGACCGTCAACCTGTTCGGCGATCATCCCAGCTATGCCAAGAACCTGAAGGCCATGATGTTCGCCTTCGACGATGTCTGGTGCCTGCCTGAGGTCCACGAGGGCAACGTGATTGCGATCGCTTTCAAGCAGGCGCCGCCGGTTGACTTCAGCGCCTGGTACGAACGCGCGGCGGAAATTACCGCAGCTACCAAGCTGCCCGCCAAATCCTGGGTCAACGGCCTCAAGGCCTGGCATTCGCCGCAGTAAGCGGCTACGCTGGATACCGTGCCGGCGCACGCCGGCTTCACCAAACCAAAGCCTATCGCAATGAACAATGCATCGCCCAAAACACTCGACCTGCAGCAGATCTTTACCTGGCTGCTGAACGACGGCACGGTCGACAAGAATGAGGTCAAGGCTTTCTACACCCAGGCGCAGGGGATATTCCGCAACGCTGCTATTGCCATCCACCCGCTTAGCGCGGTGGCCCAGTGCAAGCGGCAGTCGGCGTTGCCGCCGCACCGGGTGCTGACGCTGGAATGGTTGACCGAATGGCTGGCGCGCCAGGTCCAGCTGCCCTTCTACCGGATCGACCCGCTCAAGATCGATTTTGCGAAAGTCGCCGACGTCATGTCGGCCAGCTACGCTACCCGTTTCAATATCTTGCCGGTCGAGCTGAGCGCCACCGACCTGGTGATCGCCACCGCCGAGCCGTTCCGCACCGAATGGCTAGCCGAAATCGCCAAGATCAGCCGCCGCAACATCCGCCTGGTGATCGCCAATCCGCTCGATATCACGCAATACATCACGCAGTTCTTCACGCTGGCGAAATCGATCAAGAGCGCGCACAAATCTGGCGGCCAGGACCTGGCGCTGCGCAACAATTTCGAGCAGCTGGTCGAGCTTGGCAAAACCAACAAGCAGGTCGACGCCAACGACCAGCATATCGTCAACATCGTCGACTGGCTGTGGCAATACGCGTTTGAACAGCGCGCCTCGGACATCCACATGGAACCGAAGCGCGATTTCAGCGCGATCCGTTTCCGCATCGACGGCGTCCTGCACCAAGTGTATCAGGTGCCGGCGGTGGTCATGATCGCCATGACGGCGCGCATCAAGCTGCTGGGACGGATGGACGTGATCGAAAAGCGCCGGCCGCAGGACGGACGCATCAAGACCCGCACCGCCGGCGGCCAGGAAATCGAGCTGCGCCTGTCGACCTTGCCGACGGCCTTCGGCGAGAAGCTGGTGATGCGGATTTTCGATCCGGACGTGGTGGTCAAGACCTTGCCCGAGCTGGGATTTCCGCACGACGACGCCCTGCGCTGGGACACGCTGACCAAGCGCCCGCACGGCATCATCCTGGTGACCGGCCCGACCGGCTCCGGCAAGACCACCACGCTGTACACTACGCTGAAAGCGCTTGCCACTTCCGAAGTGAACGTCTGCTCGGTCGAAGATCCGATAGAAATGGTGGAAGCATCGTTCAACCAGATGCAGGTCAACCATGGCATCGACCTGACCTTTGCCGACGGCGTACGCGCTCTGATGCGGCAGGATCCGGACATCATCATGGTCGGCGAAATCCGCGACCTGGAAACCGCGGAAATGGCAATCCAGGCCGCACTCACCGGCCATCTGGTGCTCTCTACCCTGCACACCAACGATGCGCCCTCGGCGGTGATGCGCCTGCTGGAGCTGGGTGTGCCTTACTATCTGCTGGAAACCACGCTGATCGGCATCATGGCGCAACGCCTGGTGCGTACGCTGTGCACCCATTGCAAGAGCGCCGACGGACAGGTCGCCGACGAAGTCTGGGCACAGCTGGTAGAAAATTGGAACCTGCCCAAGCCGGCCGCCGTCTACCATCCGGTCGGCTGCCCCGAGTGCCGCCAGACCGGCTACCGCGGCCGTACCGGTTTATATGAACTGCTGACCATCACCCAGCCCTTCTCCAAGATGATCCAGGCGGAAACCGACATCCACGCACTGAAAAAGCAAAGCATCGCCGACGGCATGAAACCTTTGCGGCTGGCCGGCGCGCTGAAAGTGCTGGAAGGCGTCACCACCGTGGAAGAAGTCTTGAAGGTCACTTCGGCGTTGACCTGACACCAGGCTTCCTGGCCGGTCGCAACAACTGCAAAAGGGCTACCCGCCGCCATGGCTGGTAGCCCTTTTGTCCGTCTGTACTTTCCTTTGCAAAAAGCCCTCGTTTGGTGCGGTGCAAAGGAGAAAATCATGGTTCGGCCTGGCGCAGAAAGTGCTTTGCATCAGAGCAGCACTTGATTTCCGATAGACAATTATTTAACCTTTGCGTAAGCTAAGGCGCAGCAAGGCGGATAGCTTTCCAGAAGGAGACAGAAGTAACGGAAAGCAGCATCGGTACGGGCTAAGGGAGATGGTGGCAGTCGCAGCACAGGGAGTAGTTGTCGAATAATAATTTGCATTCATTTGCAATAAAAGACAGGCGGGAAATCCGCTCCGACCATACGCAGTCAACATCCGGATAAAAAATATAATGAAATTTACAAATTTTAATTTTGTAACGGTAGCACTTGTCTTCGGCTTTATCAGTTCAGCATTCGCACAGGAAGATCCGACCTTGTTCTTGAATCGGGCCAACGCCAAGATCGCCAAGGCGATGGCTTTCAAGAACAGCTGGGACGGCCCCACCAGCGGCCCTAAAATCTCGGCGCAAAAAAAACTCATCGTCGTCATCGCTTCCAATCTCAAAAACAATAGTGTCCTGCGGGTTTCCAAGGGCGTGCAGGAAGCCGCCGCGGTCGCCGGCTGGGAAGTGTTCGTAATCGATTGCTGGGGCGTGGACAACAAGCACGCAGAAGCCTTCAGCCGCGCGCTGGCATTGAAGCCAAGCGGCATTGTGCTAGCCGGTATCGACGCCAACGAACAGCCGAAGGAAATGAACGCTGCCAATGCCCAGAATGTCCCGGTAGTCGGCTGGCATGCATCGACCCGGGTCGGTCCGAGCGACGGTCTGTTTTCCAACGTCACTGCTGATCCGAAAGAAGAAGCCCTGATCGCCAGCCTGCTGGGCGTGGTCGATTCCAACGGCAAGGCCGGCGTGGTGGTGTTCACCGATCCGGCCAGCCTGTATTCGCAAGCG
Source organism: Collimonas pratensis (assembly GCF_001584185.1). GTDB lineage: Bacteria > Pseudomonadota > Gammaproteobacteria > Burkholderiales > Burkholderiaceae_D > Collimonas > Collimonas pratensis. The sequence continues at coordinate 3,414,018 of NZ_CP013234.1, forward strand.
AAGTCGAACGAAGTGGTGGCCGTGATCAAGCAGTGCCGAACTTGCAGCCTGCTCAGCGTCGAGGCCTTGCCTATCGCCACCTCGCCTGACAAGCTGCCAGCCTTGCTGGCGACGCTGCAGCAGCGCTTCGGCAAGAAATGGACGCATATCATCGGCGTCAACGACAGCTATCTCGACCTGCTGGCGACGCCGGCCTCGATGAGCCTGCTCGCCAACAACAAGATCCAGGCACTATCGGCCGGCGAAGGTTCTGAAACGGCCTATCAGCGGATTCGCAGCAAGAACCTGCAGATCGCCACCGTGCCGGAACCTTTCGGCCAGCAAGGGTGGCAGATCATCGACGAGCTCAATCGCGCATTTGCCGGCGAAAAAGCCAGCGCCTACACCACGCCGGCCTATCTGGTGACGGAGCAGAACATCGCCTTTCACGGTGGCGACAAGAATACCTTTGAGCCGAATAACGGTTACCGCGCCGAGTACAAAAAAATCTGGGGCAAATGATAGCGCCCGCCGCGGCGGCAATGCGTATCGGGCTGGCGCCATGCGATCGGGGTAGAATCGGGTGACAGCCCATTCAACGACGGATCAAGGAGCAGGCAAATGCAAGCGAAAAGAATCCTTATTGCGCAAGGCGGCGGCCCCACCGCGGTGATCAACCAGTCTCTGGTCGGCGTGGTGCTGGCGGCGCGCGGCATACGCGATGTCGAGCTGGTCTACGGCGCCCGCAATGGCGTGCGCGGCATCGTCAATGAAGACTTTCTCGACCTGGCGCAGGAAACCAGCTACAACCTCGAGCTGGTGGCAAACACCCCCTCCTCTGCACTGGGATCTACCCGCGACAAACCCGATCTCAAATATTGCCAGGAGATCATCCAGGTATTGCAGGCGCACCAGATCAACCATTTCTTTTATATCGGCGGCAACGACTCTTCCGATACGCTGCGCATTCTCAGCCTGGAAGCAGAAAAACTGGCTTTCCCGCTGCGCTGCATCCACATTCCCAAGACCATCGACAACGACCTGGTAGGCAACGACCACACTCCAGGATTTCCATCCGCCGCGCGCTTCGTGGCGCAGGCCTTTGCCGGCGCCAACCTGGACAATGCCGCCCTGCCCGGCGTCTATGTCGGCGTGGTGATGGGACGCCATGCCGGCTTCCTGACGGCAGCCTCGGCGCTGGCCAGGAAATTCTCCGACGACGGCCCGCACCTGATTTATCTGCCCGAGCGCAGCTTCGTGCTGGAAAAATTCCTGGCCGATGTGAAGGAAGTCTATCAGCGCCTGGGCCGCTGCGTGATCGCCGTATCGGAAGGCATACACGATGCGTCCGGCACGCCGATCGCCAGCCTGCTGACCGAGACGGTGGAGCACGATGCGCACGGCAATGTGCAGTTGTCGGGCAACGGTGCGCTGGCCGACCTGTTGTGCGAAGAAATCAAGACTAAGCTGAACATCAAGCGCGTGCGCGGCGATACCTTTGGCTACTTACAGCGCTCGTTTGCCGGTTGCGTTTCGGATGTGGACCAGCGCGAAGCCCGCGAAGTGGGCGAGAAGGCGCTGCAGTTCGCCGTGCAAAAAGAACGTAACGGCACCGTCGCCATCAAGCGCAACGGCGACTATGCAGTCAATTATGAATTGCTGGCGCTGGATGTAGTGGCAGGCAAGACCCGCGTCATGGAAGACGAGCTGATCGCTGCCAGCGGCACCGACGTCAGCCCCGCCTTCCATCAGTACCTGCGGCCCTTGCTGGGAGCCGGCATGCCGGACGGTTTCCGCCTGCGCGCCGAAGCGGTCGCCAAGATACGCAACAAGGCCGGCTGAATCCGCCGCCGGCAGCACCCTGCCCCGGCTAAGCGGCGCCCTCCATGCCGCTATCGTATTTCCCGGCGCATGCCAGGCTGTTCAGCTGGCAGCGGCGCAGGAAAATCTTTTGCGCTTCCGCGACGTTCTGCTCTAGCCCTTGCCAGTTATCCAGCACCGGCGCCTGCAGCGCCCGCCCATAGGAAAAACTGACTTGCCAGGGAAACGGGCCGAGCTGGTTCATGGCGCTCAGATGCGCAGTGGCATCCTCCGCGCTCTGGCCACCGGACAGGAAAACGATGCCAGGCACGGCCGGCGGTACATGGCGCGCCAGGCAACGCATGGTGGCTGCCGCCACTTGCCCGATATCGGCCTGCTGCGGCGATTTCATGCCGGCGATGACCATGTTCGGCTTGAGCAGCATGCCTTCCAGCGCCACGCCGTGGGCTGCCAGCTCTTCAAACACGGCTTCCAGCACTTGCGCGCTTACCGCCTCGCAACGCTGCAGGTCGTGGGCGCCATCCATCAATACCTCCGGCTCGACGATCGGGACGATCCCGGCTTCCTGGCACAAGGCGGCGTAACGCGCCAAGGCATGGGCATTGGCGCGGATCGCATAGCTGCTCGGCAGCGCGGCGGCGTCGATCTCTATCACGCCGCGCCATTTGGCGAACTTCGCCCCCAGCTGCCGGTACTCTTGCAAGCGTTCACGCAAGCCATCCAGTCCCTCGGTGATTTTTTCTCCGGCATGCAACGCCAGCGACTTGGCGCCGCTGTCAACCTTGATGCCAGGGAGAATCCCGCGACTGTTCAGCAGCTCGGCGAAGGGGATCCCTTCGGTACTGTTCTGGCGCAGGGTTTCATCGTAAAGGATGACACCACCCAGATAGCGTTCAGCGCCCATGGTAGTGAACAGGATTTCGCGATAGCGGCGGCGGTTTTCTTCGCTGCATTCGAGCTTGATTGCATCAAAGCGCTTCTTGATCGTCGGCCCGCTTTCATCCGCCGCGAGAATGCCTTTCTGATCCGCCACGATGGCGCGAGCAACCGATTTCAGTTCATTGATATCCATTGTCTGATACTCCTGATGATGACAGCAAACGGTAAGAACTTATGCCAAACATGCTGCCATGGATGCCTCCCCATGGCAACCGTAGAGAAATCTGCCCGAACCTTTCTTCCTATACAGCGGCCTATGTTAGCCGGCGCACGGTCAAAACCGTTGAATGCCATTAATAGATGCACAAACTGGAAGACAAAGCAGCCTTAGGCGCGCCACCGCACTGACGAGCCATCCGTTTGAGACTACTTTGGAATCCACGGTGTGGGCATTTCCCTGGCACTGGATATTTCGACAAAGAGGTGTTCCAATGAAAACGACTCAAAAACTGGCAGTCAGTGCGATTACCCTGATCATGGCACTTGGCCTGAGCGCATGCGACGGCATGTCGCGGCGCGGTACAGACACAGCCGTCGGCGCCGGCATAGGCGCAGTCGGCGGCGCAGTGCTGACTAACGGCAGCGCCCTGGGCACCGTAGGCGGTGCAGCGGTTGGCGGCATCATCGGTAACCAGGCCGGCAAGCATTAAACTTCTGTTGCGATAACGCGGCAGAAAGCATCCGATGCGCCCGCTAACCGCAGGCGCATCAAGCAACTTTGCATAGCAAAATCCTCATCAGGGTAACAAGGCTGCATAGGCCTCGCGTTCGGCAGCGTAGCAGCCGCAGGCGGCAGCTTCCAGCCCTTGGCGGTCAAGCACCGTCAGATTTCCGCGCCGATAAGCGATCAGCCCGCTCCGCTGCAAGGCGCTGGCGGCGGTTGTAATGCCTTCGCGCCGCACGCCAAGCATGGTGGCCAGGAACTCGTGCGTGACATGAAAACTGTCGGAGTGAACCCGGTCCTGGCTCATCAGCAGCCAGCGCGCCAGCCGCGGGCCGATCAGATGGAAACGCAAGCAAGCGGCCGAGGTCGTCATCTGCGCCATGTGTACATAAAGATAGTGACTCATGCCGCGCCGCAAAGCCGGGCTGCGCGCCAGCTCGTGGCGAAATGCAGCGGCGGTGATGCGCAGCGCGCTACCGGGACTTTGCACCAGCGCATGCACGGATGCCAGCGTCACGCCCAAGATCATCTGCACTCCCAACATGCCTTCGCGCCCCACCATGGCGATTTCCACTCCCGGACTGCCATCGATCAAGGCGAGCAGCGATATCGAAGCCTCCAGCGGGAAATAGACATGGCTGATTGCCTTGCCGGGTTCGCACAGGACTTCTCCCTGTGCCAGCTGGATCATCTCGCAGACAGCATGTAAACGCGAACGCTCCCTGCGCGGAAGCAATTCGATAAGATGATTCTCGACGGTGCCCAAACTAGTTCTCCGGTATATAGCTACTCTGCCTGATGCAAAACGTCCGGCAGAGATTGCGTTATTGGCGAATGAAATATCGGGTAACGCTGTCAGTGTGCATGAAGCCCCCGGCGCGGACTGTCTGCCAGCACACATAGCGGCAATCCGGCGGAGTACACGGAGATGCAGCGAGCGTGGCGCTGGCTCGCAATACCTACCCCTGCAAGCGCATACCAACCCGCTCGACACATTTCCCTATATGAAATAGCAATATCTCGTGTTAGATTTCCAATTTGCAACTTTTCGACTAAAAACTCCAGGAAACAGGAAAGACCATGCACTGCACCAAAGCCGGATTCGTCCCAGGCGCGCGCGGCCGCGCACGCACCTTCATGCACCATGCCGCTCTATTTGTCATCGCTGCCGGATTGGCCATTGGCGCCGCCAGCGCCGCAGTCCCCGATGCGGTGACGCCTGACGGCGGCCAATATTACGGGCCGCTGGTTGACAGCAAACTGCAGGGCAAAGGGAAAATTCGCTGGACCAACGGCAACACCTACGACGGCAATTTCGAAAAGGGATTATTTTCCGGTAATGGCGAAATGCATTTCGAAAAAGGAAGCAAGTACAAGGGCGACTTCGTCAACGGCAGGTTTCAGGGCAAAGGACGGTTCGACCTTGCTGGCGGCGAGTATTACGCAGGGGAGTTCAGCAGCAACGAATTCACCGGCTACGGCGTACATCAAGGGAAAAATGGCGTGCGCCAGGCCGGCACTTTCAAAAAATGGCAATTGGAGGGTCCCGGTCGTCTTAGCGATGCAGCAGGTAATACCTATGAAGGCATATTTACCGACGGCAAGTTGAATCAGCCCGGACGCTACATTAGCAAGGATGGCGGTCGATACGAAGGCGATTTCAAGGACGGCAAACTGGACGGCATGGGGATATACCGCAGCGCCGATGGCGATGAATACAAAGGCAGCTTTGCGCACAACCGCTACAACGGCGGCGGCATCCTGACCTATGCTTCGCCGCAGAAAGACGGACACAGCAAGGACATCGGCATCTGGAGTTACGGCACGCTGGTAGACGAGGCAGCCGACAGACAAAGCGAAGCCAATGTCGAAACCGCCCTATACGGCCAGCGCGCCTTGCTCGACAAAACCTTCGCAACGATCGCGCCGCACGCCCCAGGGAAAATCAATCTCTACCTGCTGGCGGTAGCCGGCGATGGCTCGCAAGAAGTATTCCGCCGTGAAACAGCGTTTGTCCGCGCACAGTTTGATCGTGATTTCGGCACCCAGGGACGATCGATGGTACTGGTCAACAGCCGCAACACGGTGGCCGAACAGCCGATGGCGACCGTGACCAGCATCCGCGAAAGCCTGAATGCGATCGCCGCCAAGATGGACAAGGAAAACGACATCCTCTTTCTCTACCTGAGCAGCCACGGATCGCAGAGCCATGAATTGTCGCTGGCGCAAAACGGCATGACCCTGCGTAATCTGGAAGCCAAGGAATTGGCGAAGCTGCTGGCCGCAACGGGCATCCGCTGGAAAGTGGTGGTGGTGTCTGCCTGCTATGCCGGCGGTTTCATCGATCCACTCAAGGACGCGCATACCATGGTGATCGCCGCCGCGCGCCGCGACCGCACTTCCTTCGGCTGCGCCGACGACAATGACTTCACCTATTTCGGCAGAGCGTTCTTCCAGAAATCCGTGCCGGCCAGCGCTTCGTTCAGTGAAGCTTTCGACAAAGCCAAGGCGCTGGTCACGGCCTGGGAAGCAGACGACACCCAGCTGAAAGACGAGGACGGCGAAATACTGCACTCTGAACCGCAGATGTATCACAACGCGGCGATTGACGCCTATCTGAAAAAATGGCGGGCGCAGGCGACCGCGCCGACAACCCATGCAGCGCAAGCCAAATAGCCCTGTTGGCAATGTCGTTCAGTTCGAATCTGGGCGACATTCTTTACGCGTCGCCCAGACGGGGTCTCCTAGACGGGGTCGCCCAGACTACTGCTGCTCGTAAGCCTGGGTCAGAAGTGCGACGTCGATCTTGACCATTTTCATCATGGCTTGCATAACCCTCTGCGCTTTTTGCGGATCCTTGTCCTGCAACATCTTTCCCAGGGCGGTCGGGATGATTTGCCAGGACAGACCGAACTTGTCCTTGATCCAGCCGCAGCCTTGAGGCTCGCCACCCTCGGAAAACCGGGCCCAGAGTTCATCGACTTCTTCCTGGTTTTCGCAATTCACGAAAAAGGAAATGGCGGGCGTGAAGCTGAACTGGGGCCCGCCGTTCAGGGCGATGAAGTCCTGGCCGTGCAGCTGGAACGTGGCCGACATCACCGCCCCCTTGGGACCGGGCCCAGCGTCGCCGTAGCGTGAGACGCTGCCGATTTTTGCATCCTTGAAAACCGACATATAGAAATTCATCGCCTCTTCGGCTTTGCCGTCGAACCACAGGAATGGGGAAATTTTCTGCATTTTTGCTGCTCCTCAATAAAGGAAATGCGAAAGGAAACACGGAAACCGCTTCTGCTCAAAGATAGCGGCCCCTGTCCGCAAGTTACTCGCTGGCTGCCGGCACCATATACGCAAATTCCCAAGCGTGGCCGTCGAGGTCGCGGAAACCGTGGCTGTACATGAAACCGTAGTCTTGCGGTTCTTCCGTGGTTCTCGCCCCGGCTGCGAGACCGCCGGCAACCAGCTGGTCGACCTGGGCGCGGCTGTCGCATGAAAGGCAGACCAGCACCTCACTCTGCTTGGTGGCGTCGCACACCGGCTGTTTGGCAAAACCCTGGAAAAACTCTTCTACCAGCAGCATGGCGTACAGGTTCTCGCCAAGGATCATGCAAGCCCCTTGGTCGTTGGTGAATTTCGGGTTGAAGTCATAGCCGAGGCTCTTGAAGAAATCCTTCGATTTCGGCAAGTCCTTGACTGGCAGGTTGATGAAGATTTGCTTGTGCATGATCTTTCCTTTCAGACAATCAGGCGGTTGCCTGCGTTGCAGCAATATCGCTGATGTCGAGCTCGCGCACCGGGCGCACTTCGATGCTGCCGTATCGTGCGGGCGGGATTCTCGAGGCCCAGTGGATCGCCTCGTTGAGGTCCTTGGCTTCTATCATGTAGAAACCCGCCAGTTGTTCCTTGGTTTCGGCAAACGGGCCGTCGGTCAGCGACATCTGGCCGTTGCGCACCCGGATCGTGGTGGCCGTATCGATCGGCTGCAGCGCTTGTCCGGCGACAAAATGGCCGCTGCCGCGCAGCTCCTCGGCGAAGGCGAAACAGGTGCTGTCCGGACAGGCATGCAGCTTGTCCTGGGCAAGGTAGACAAGGCACAGGTAGTTCATGATGGTCTCCAGTCAATGGCAAGGAATGATCGGCGACAGCTGGCGGCAAGGAGCGCCGCCAGCGCCGGTTTATGTACACCTACACTAGATAGTCGAACCGCAGGCAGCGAAATCGACAGTACTCCCAATATTTTTATTGTTCGGCCAGGCCAGCCAGACGCCGGTGCAGAAAACGCTGCTCCGGCTCCTGCTGCGTCAGCGCCAGTGCCTTGCCATAGGCAGCGCGCGCTTCTGCCACATGTCCCAGGCGCCGGTGGAAATCGGCTTGCGCCGCATACGCCAGATGATAGTTATGCAAGTGACCGCCGGCAATCAGCCCGTCCACCAACACCAGGCCAGCCTCGGGCCCCTGGTGCATCGCTACCGCGACCGCGCGGTTCAATTCGATCACCGGCGTCGGCTCCAGCCGCAGCAAGGCGTCGTACAAGCCGACGATCTGCTGCCAGTCGGTAGCATCGGCCCGCGGCGCTTGCGCATGCACCGCCGAGATCGCCGCCTGCAGCGTATAGGCGCCTATCCGTCGCGACGACACGGCATGCCCGACCAACGCCGAACCTTCGGCAATCAGTTCGGCATTCCATAAGCTGCGGTCTTGCTCGTCGAGCGGCACCAGGTCGCCGTCCGCGGTGCTGCGCGCACTGCGGCGCGACTCATGCAGCAACATCAGGGCCAGCAGGCCCGCCACTTCCGGCTCAGGCAGCAATTCCAGCAGCAGACGCGCCAGACGGATCGCTTCCTGCGACAAGTCATGCCGTGTGAGCGAGACGCCGGAAGATGCCGAATAGCCCTCGTTGAACACCAGATAGACCACACGCAGCACGCTGTACAGCCGCGCCGGCAATTCGTCGCGCTCAGGCACCTGGTAGGGAATGCGGGCGTCGCGTATCTTGGCCTTGGCGCGCACGATACGTTGCGCCAGCGTCGGTGCCGGAGTCAGAAAGGCGTGTGCGATTTCTTCCGTGCTGAGTCCGCAGACTTCGCGCAAGGTCAAGGCTATCTGAGCATCGGGCGCCAGCGAAGGGTGGCAGCAGGTAAAAATCAAACGCAGGCGGTCATCCTCCAGATGCTCGCGCTGGTCCGGCGCCGGCGTCTCGTCAGGAATCGCGTCGGCCACCTCGGCGACGTCTTCATAGGAGGTAAACCTGGCGCGCCGCCGGATGCCGTCGATGGCCTTGAAGCGCCCGGCGGACACCAGCCACGCTACCGGCTGCGCTGGAATGCCATCGCGCGGCCATTGCTCGATGGCGGCCTTGAAGGCATCTTGCAGGGCTTCTTCTGCCAGGTCGAAGTCGCCCAGCAGGCGCACCAGCGTGGCGAATACGCGCCGCGATTCGCTACGGTAAATGTCTTCAATCGAAGCGTTTGTTTGCATCGTCTCAATCAATTATTTTTTTGCCGAAAAACCATAGCCGGTGATGGCGGTCAGCCTGTTGATACAGAGTATTCGGATTGCCATGAATCATACATCGAAGCGCATGTGACATCGCCATGGCAATGCCGCATGACAAGCAGCTTGACCAATATATCCAATATATTAGATAATAATTCCAATATTATAGAAACCGGAAGCTTCCATGGATATCAATGCCCGCATCGCCGCACGCGTCCGCTTCCTGCGCCAGGAACGCGGCCTGTCGCTGGACACGCTGGCCAGCAAATGTGACGTCAGCCGCTCGATGATTTCGCTGATCGAGCGCGGCCAGAGCAATGCTACCGCCGTCGTCTTGGAAAAGCTGGCGACCGGACTCGGCGTGCTGCTGCTGGCGCTGTTCGAGGAAACCCCGGCCGCCGTGGCGCCGTTGATGCGACGGGGTGAGCAGCCCGAATGGCGCGACCCGCAGTCGGGATACCTGCGCCGAAATATCTCGCCGCCGGATCCGCAATCGCCGCTGCGGATAGTCGAGGTCGAGTTTCCGGCGGGCGCTCAAGTGACGTATGAAACCGCCGCGCGCGACGCCCACGTGCATCAGCAAATCTGGATGCTGGATGGCGCCATCGACATCACCGTCGGCGTCAACCGCTACGCGCTGGAAGCCGGCGACTGCCTGGCGTTTCAGCTGGACTGCCCTACTGCTTTTCACAACCCCCATCGCAAAGCGGCGCGCTATGCGGTAGTCACCCACACCCTGCCAACGCAATAAAAAGGACGCCAGCATGCAAACCGACATACAAATCCATCGCGCATCCTCGCTCGCCGATCCGGCGCTGCTTGCGGGCCTGAGCGAACTGCTGGCCGATTGCGTGGAAGGCGGCGCTTCCGTCAGCTTCATGCAGCCGTTGACGCAAGTCCGGGCAGAGACATTCTGGCGCAGCCTGGCTGGCGGCGTCGCTGCCGGCGAGCGCATATTGCTGACGGCGCAAGACCGGAGCCGAATGATTTTGGGCACCGTGCAAGTGCTGCTGAGCCAGCCGGAAAACCAGCCGCACCGGGCCGAAGTCGCCAAGCTGCTGGTGCATCGCAAGGCGCGCAAGCAAGGACTGGGAGAGCAGCTGATGATCGCCGTGGAACAGGCCGCCGCCAGCGCCGGCAAGAGCATGCTGGTGCTGGATACCGCCAGCGACAGCGCGGAACGGCTATACAAGCGCCTCGGCTGGCAAGTGTCGGGCGTCATTCCAGACTATGCCCTGCTGCCGCAAGGCGGCTTGTGCGCAACGACCATCTTCTATAAGCGCATCAGCGCCGACAGCCTGCCGGCATCAATCTAGGCTGCCGCCTTGGCTGCCAAGGACGGCACGCTGCCAGCTGTAAAATTGTGCGGATAGCGGGCGTCGCGCAGTTTCATGAAAGGCCTCTCGACCAGCAGGTAAAGCAGCCATCCGGCGCCGATACTCAGCACAATGATCAGACTGGCTTCGGCAAGCCCGTTGATGCCGGCGCCGCGCAGCAGCTTGTGCACGATCATCGCCAATGGCTTGTGCACCAGGTAGATGGCGTACGACCATGCGGCCAGCTGAGCCGCCCCGGGAATCCGCCAGCGCTGCAAAAAGCTGACGGGGCTGAGCGCGGCAGCCACCAGCAAGGCGAAAGCAAGCGCCAGCAGCGAATAACCGAAACCGCTCATGAAATACCCGTAGCCATAGCCGTCGATCACATAATAGTTGACCGCGAGGTAGAACATCAGCGCTGTCGCCGCAGTCCCCGCCAGCAGCAGCACCTGCCCACGGCGCAGGATTTTTTGCCAGGCATCCGGATGAAAGTTTTTCAGGAGCGCTACCGCAATCCCCGGCAGGAATTCATCAAACCGGCAAAAGCTGGAGTAGTAGACGTTTGGATAGTAACCGCCGATCGCCCCGCCCGCTTCCCGCCCATACTGCAACCACAGCAGGCTGCGCAGCGTCATCCCGGCCAGCATCAGCACCAGCAGCGCAACCCAGGCCAAGCGGATCGACCTGCCGTAACGCACCGCAAGAATCACCACAGCCGGCAGCAAGAGATAAAACTGCTCCTCGATGCACAACGACCAGGCATGCGAAAACGCCGTCCCCGGCTGCAGCCAGAGGTTCTGGGTAAATGTGAGGAAGCGCCAGAGCGGGGGCGGCGTGTTTCCTCCCATTGCTAGCGGAAACAGGAAATACAAGGCCAGCACGACGTAATAATTAGGCAGGGTGCGCAAGAACCTGCGGATATAGAAGTTCTTCAACGACAGCTCCTGCCCTCGGACGATGCCGCCAAAGATCTGGTTGCTGATCAGGTAGCCGCTCAACACAAAGAACAGATCCACCCCGACCCATCCTACCTTGCTGGCCCAGCCGAACGTCGCTTCCTGGCTGACGAAGCACATGTAGTGATACATGAACACCAGGATGATTGCCGCTGCGCGCAGCGTATCCAGGCCATTGTTTCGATCGGACCTGACAGGCGATGCAGTAATTGGCGGCATTGTGGCTTGGCGTTGGGAAGTTGGTCGAAGTCGCAAGGAATGCGCGGCAAGCAAATTACTGATATTGCCGCAAAACAACGAAGTGTACGTTTGCAGCACGCCACGTGTCCACTGATTCCAAGGCAGAACCAAGGCTATCCATAAAAAAATCCACCGCCGATTCCGCCCCGTTTACCGGGGGAAATTGACGATGGATTTTCGACAGGTAGCGAGCGCCGTACGGGCGTGATAACAGCGCCCCAAACAGCCCGCTAATCAAGTCTTAGCGCCAGCCGCGATGCCAGCCGTACTGCGGATGGTGCCAGCCCCAGCCATAGTGCGCATGGTAAGCCCACACATAGCCCGGACCAGGTATAGCGTAGGTCGGCGCGACATACACCACCCCCGGCGGCGGCTCGTAAGCCGGGCGCACAACCGGCGGCGCCACGACGCAACCGCCAAGGGCAAGCGCTACGATGGTAGCGGGAATTAATGCGGTGAATTTCATGATATTTCCAGTCCTCATGGATGCTGTTGCCATTCAATCGTAAGTAAGAACGCAGGCGTCCTGCTTGCAACGGCACATGCATCCGGATCTTTCCGCCATTTGAAAAGCCTCAAGCAATACCAAGCTTTTGAAATGCCTGCGCATGCCTGTATTCGTCGCCGTTGTTACCCACTAAACGCTGGGAGGCGGCCGTATGATGACGGGGAAGTTGTATTTTTCTGTAACCTGGGTAATAAACCGCTGGGCACTGCCTTCGCTCCGTCACTCAGGACGGCAAAGCTCCGGAGCCTTGCCGCACGCATCTGACGTGAATGCAAAATCGATCGAATAAGTCGGGCTGCCTCGCTCTAAGCCTGGCTGACGATTGTATATAGCTATTGATTATATGAAAATAATTAATTTCATATATGACTCAATTGAAATTACTATGGATACGCTATTTGATAATCAAGAGACGCCTAATGAAAAATACTGCACTTCCCGGGCGCCACATCGAGCTGGCGGCCTTATGTCTAGCGGCCATTGCGGTGGCGGTCATTGCTCTTGGCAGCACGCCATGTATTGCGGCAGCTGCCACACAAGATAAGGGCGCAGCAATAGGCGATAATCAAAGTTCACAAACTGTTGGCCTGAACGGCCTGCTTAAAGCGATGTTGTAGTCACCTAACCTACCCACGACAAAGGAGATCCCCCATGTCTACTGAAGCCAAGTGTCCTTTCCATCCCGCCGGCGGCGGCACGACGAACAAAGATTGGTGGCCGAATCAGCTACGCATTGATTTGCTGAACCAGCATTCCAACAAATCCAACCCGCTGGGCGAGAAGTTTGACTACGCCGAAGAGTTCAAGAAACTCGACTACAAGGCGCTCAAGGCAGATCTGATCAAACTCATGACCGACAGCCAGGATTGGTGGCCGGCCGATTTCGGCCACTATGGCCCGCAGTTCATCCGCATGGCATGGCATTCGGCCGGTACCTATCGCACCTTTGACGGTCGGGGCGGCGGCGGTCGTGGACAACAGCGTTTCGCACCGCTCAATTCGTGGCCGGACAACGTTAATATTGATAAATCGCGCCGCCTGTTGTGGCCGATCAAGCAAAAATATGGCCAGAAAATCTCCTGGGCCGACCTTTTCATCCTGACCGGGAATGTGGCGCTGGAGTCCATGGGCTTCCGCACCTTCGGTTTCGCCGGCGGCCGTGAAGACGTGTGGGAACCGGACATGGATGTGAGCTGGGGCGCCGAGACCACCTGGCTGGGGACCGACAAGCGTTTCCATGGTGACCGCGAACTGGACGACAACCTTGCCGCCACCCACATGGGCCTGATCTACGTAAACCCGGAAGGCCCGAACGCCAGTGGCGACTACATGGCTGCAGCCAAGGACATCCGCGCCACTTTCAGCCGCATGGCCATGGACGACGAGGAAATCGTCGCCTTGATCGCCGGCGGCCACACCTTCGGCAAAGCGCACGGCGCCGCGCCCGAATCGCACAAAGGCCCCGAACCAGAAGGCGCGGGCATCGAAGCCCAAGGCCTGGGCTGGATCAGCAACTTTGGCAGCGGCCACGGCAAAGACGCCGTGTCCAGTGGCCTGGAAGTGACCTGGACTAAAACCCCTGCATTGTGGAGCAACAACTTCTTCGAGAACCTGTTCAAGTACGACTGGGAGCTCACCCATTCGCCGGCTGGCGCCAAACAGTGGGTGGCCAAGAATGCCGAGGACATCATTCCCGACGCGCATCTGCAAGGCAAGTTCCAAAAGCCCACCATGCTGACCACCGACCTGACCATGCGCTTCGACCCGGAGTTCGGCAAGATATCCAAGCACTTCCATGAGGACCCGCAAGCCTTTGCAGAAGCTTTTGCGCGCGCCTGGTTCAAGCTGACCCACCGTGACATGGGCCCGAAGGCACGTTACCTCGGCCCCGAAGTGCCGAAGGAAGATCTGATCTGGCAAGACCCGTTGCCGGCTGCGACGCACCAGCCATCAGCGGCCGACATTGCCGATATCAAGGCCAAGATCGCAGCCTCTGGCCTATCGGTAGGCGAGTTGGTGTCGGTGGCCTGGGCTTCCGCCTCCACCTTCCGTGGCGGTGACAAGCGCGGCGGCGCCAATGGCGCACGCCTGGCTCTGGCTCCTCAGAAGGACTGGGAAGTCAACGCGACGGCGGTGAGTGTTTTGCCAAAGCTGGTCGAGATTCAGAAGGCTTCAGGCAAGGCCTCGCTGGCTGACGTGATTGTGCTCGCCGGCAGCGTTGGTGTTGAACAGGCGGCCAAGGCAGGCGGGATCTCGATCGAGGTGCCCTTCGCACCGGGCCGCACCGACGCCAAGCAGGAACAGACGGATGTCGAGGCCTTTGCCGTGCTGGAGCCACTCGCCGACGGTTTCCGCAACTACAACAAGGGCAAGTTCAATGCTCCGACCGAAGCGTTGCTGATCGACCGCGCCCAGTTGCTGACGCTGACGGCGCCGGAACTCACCGCGCTAGTCGGCGGCCTGCGGGTACTTGGCGCCAACTTTGATGGCAGCAAGCACGGCGTGTTCACAGACAAGGTTGGTGTGCTCAGCAATGACTTCTTCGTCAATCTTCTGGACATGGACCTGGAGTGGAAAGCCGTGGACAGCAAGGCCGAATTGTTCGAAGGACGCGACCGCAAGACCGGCGCGGTCAAGTACACCGGCACGCGCAACGATCTGATCTTTGGTTCCAACTCGGTGCTGCGCGCTTATGCCGAGGTCTATGCTGTTGTAGACGCCAAGGAGAAGTTCGCCAAGGACTTCGTCGCGGCTTGGGTCAAAGTCATGAACGCGGACCGCTTCGATCTCGCATAACGCCGAGTAGCAGCGAGCCTTGTCTGCTTCAAGAACAGACAAGGCTCGCTGCGCCAGCATCGCCAGTGTGTGGCGACGCTGGTATTTCAACAAACAATGTGCGAATTTATTGCAGACCTCGACCCGATCGGGGCAGTCCACAAGCGGGGGATTGATAAAACAATCCCCCACCACAATAGGAAAAGGGCTACATAGAAACCTATGTAGCCCTTGTATTCTGTTGGTGGGGCGTGTGTGATTCGAACACACGACCTACGGATTAAGAGTCCGCTGCTCTACCAGCTGAGCTAACGCCCCAACAGGGGACGAATTATAGCTGCAGTTTATTTTTTTTACTAGTTCTTCGTGTAAATTTCTATCGAGACCGAAAAATGATGTTGTTTCCGGCCTCACGGAAGCCCGTCGCAAGCCGCCTGGCCCCAAGAGAAACCGCCCCGCAAGCCACAGCCCAGGCCGGTTCCGCCCTGCTCTACTGCGTCACCAGCCCGACCCAATGCAAGGTTGATTCGTCCGCCGCAAATTGTGCGCGCCGGACAGGCTTGATGGCCTTGGCTGCGCTGATGGCGGATTTGTAGATGGTCTTCTGGGCTTTTCTTACCAGACGCTGCTCAATGCGCTGCGTGTACAAATCGCCGTACTCGGCAATCTGTTCGAGCATCTGCACCAACGTCTCGTCCCCCAGCTTGCTGCGCGTCAGCTGACGCCAGAAATCGCATTCGGTCCAGCGCCGGAAGCGCATGTACACCGTGCTCGAATTGCCGAACTGCTGCGGCAGATGGCGCCACAGGCTTTTGTTCAGCACAATCCAGAGCACCGCCTCGATGAACAGGCGGTTGTTCTTTGCACGGGCGCCGGGGTCATTCGGCTTGCCGGTCAGCAGAGGCTCCAGCTTTTGCCATTGATCATCCCGAAGTTTGATTTCCTGCTTCTGCACCTGATTCACCATGATGAGCCCTAGAAAATTCTTGCTTGTGCTTAACACCTCTCCTGCCAGTCGCTGCAATCCGATTCTGATATCGACTAGTTCTGTCGCCACAGAATCAAAGCGTAGCGATTTGCTGGAGGCCCAGAATTAGCATTCTAGCTACACCTAACATTAATTAATGTAGGACTTTTCTGAAAAATAGAAGCGTCGAGTCAGCGCGGACCGACATCTGGAGCCGTGACGGCACTGGACATTGATTTGTGCGCAAGGCACTGGGAAAGATGCTCGCCGGCGACCGGGCATGCTGATGACGGCAACCGCATCACAGCGTGATCCGGACGGATCCACGCCGTGTCCGGCATGGTCGGGAAAGATATTGTGCTTGCAGGCAGGCGCTAAAGCGCAACAGGCTTAAACCGGATCCGGCCAGGCGCGCATTGCCTGCGCGCCGATCGCCAGCAGCTTCTCGCGGCTGGCGTTGTCGCGCGCCTGGGTCGACATGCCGTGGATGACGGTCACGAAGAAACTGGCCAGCGCAGCGGTATCGGTATCGGCCGCCAGGTCGCCTTCAGTGATGCCGCGATCCAGGCGCACCTTGATGCCGCTTTCCATCTGCTTGCGGTAATCGGCCAGCACTTCCTGCACATGCGACGACGCCGCGGTGCAATTGGTGGCGGAGGTGACCACCATGCAGCCTGGCGGCTGGTTGGGGTCGCTCTGCGAGACGGCGATCACTTCCAGGTAGCTGCGGATGCTTTCCTTGGCGGTCAGGGCTTCGGCCGCGATCGAGGCAAAAAAGCAGGGCTTCTTCTCTAGATAGTATTCCACCGCTTCCAGGAACAGGCGTTCCTTGTCGCCGAACGCCGTGTAGAGGCTGGGCGGAGTGATTCCCATGGCGCTGGTGAGATCGTTGAGCGAGGTGGCTTCGTAGCCGTAGCGCCAGAAAACCAGCATCGCGCTTTCCAGTGCGTGCTCCCTATCGAAGGATAAAGGGCGGCCGGGCTTCTTGCGCGGCTTGTCTTGTGTCATTTCCATAGTGATCGATATTAAACCACTTGACAGCGGAAAACAACCCCGCTAGAGTCACACTCTAATTCGTAGTGATCGCTATTGAATTGTGATTATCTGGCCACAGATGTGGCTACATGGAAATTTAGTGTCTCACAGAATCAAGTTTGGCGTATTGCCGGCCGGGTTTTTGCCTTTGAACGGGAGTTGCCGGGTGGATTTGGAGGATCAGACAAGAAGTGTGTAGTAAGCGGCTATCGGCCAACAGCTCGCCGCCTCTATATTGCTAATCGTGATTTGCAGCAATTGCTCTGATCTCCCCAACCACCTCTTCCCGAATCCGGCCGGAACGCAGTGACAGCCAGGCAGGCTATCAATTCCAGATCGCGATTCACCCTGCTTTCTTTACCAGTTTTCTTTTTTTGCAGTTTATTTCTTTTCGTCTCGCTTATCGTTACCAGGGGCCCCAAATGCACACTTCGACACCATTACTCTCTCGCAAAGCCATTGCCATCGCTGTCGGCATTGTCATCCTCGCCGCTGCGGGCACTGTCACCCTCACCAGCCGCGCCGCCAAGCCGGCCGGCCCGCCGCAAGCTGCGGCATCGGTCTCGGTCGCATCCGTGCTGGAAAAAACCGTCACCGAATGGGATGACTTTTCCGGACGGGTCGAAGCCATCGAGCGCGTAGAGATACGCCCGCGCGTTGCCGGCACCATCGACGCCGTGCATTTCCAGGAAGGCCAGCTGGTCAAGAAAGGCGATCTGCTGTTCACCATCGACCCGCGCCCGTATCAAGCGGAACTGGCGCGCGCGGTCGCCACCCAGGCCGGCGCCCAGGCTGGCTTGTCGCTGGCCAAGACCGAACTGGCGCGCACCAGCCGCCTGATTGAAGAACACGCGGTCGCACAGCGTGAGCTGGATCAGCGCAACAACGCCCTACTGGAAGCCGACGCCAGCCTGAAAGCGGCGGAAGCGGCGGTGCTGAGCGCACGCTTGAATCTGCAATACACCGCGATCACGGCGCCGGTCAGCGGCCGCGTTTCGCGCGCCGAAATCACAGTCGGCAACTTGGTCGGGGCCGGCGTCAGCTTCCCTGCCCTGACGACCGTGGTATCGGTCTCGCCGGTGTACGTCAATTTCGAAGTGGATGAGCAAACCTATATCCGCTACGCCGCCAACGGTGCGGTCGGCAATTCCGGCGTCAAGAACCTGCCGGTGTCTATCGGCCTGGCCAGTGAAGAAGGCTATCCGCACCAGGGCCAGATCAAGGCTTTCGACAACCGTCTCGATACCGCCTCCGGCACGATGCGGGTGCGCGCAGTGTTCGACAACGCGAACGGCACCCTGACTCCCGGCATGTACGCCCGCGTGCGCACCGGCGGCGCGGCGGCGGAGACTGCCGTGCTGATCGACGACAAGGCGGTCGGCACCGACCAGGACAAGAAATACGTCATGGTGCTGGGCGCGGACAACAAGGTCACCTATCGCGCGATCAAGCTGGGTCCGATCGTCGACGGCCTGCGGATCGTGCGCTCCGGCCTCAAGAAAGATGAGCGGATCGTGGTCAACGGCCTGCAGCGGATCCGGCCGAACGACCTGGTCACGCCAGTGACGGTGGCCATGGACGGTGAACAGCTCGCGCCAGCGAAGAATGCACTGGCCGTGGCTGCAGCTAAATAACAAGGACGCCGACGACTCACCTCGCAACGACGCCAAAACACAGCAGAGCCCAACACCATGAATATTTCTAAATTCTTTATCGACCGCCCGATCTTTGCGGGCGTGCTATCTGCGATCATCCTGATCGGCGGCCTGATTTCCATGCTCAGCCTGCCGATCTCCGAGTACCCGGAAGTGATTCCGCCCTCCGTCATCGTCAAGGCGCAGTATCCGGGCGCCAATCCGCAAACCATCGCGGAAACCGTCGCCACGCCGATCGAAGAACAGATCAACGGCGTCGAAGGCATGCTCTACATGTCCTCGCAAGCGACTTCCGACGGCCTGATGACGCTGACCATCACCTTCAAGCTCGGCACCTCGCCCGACCTGGCGCAGCAGCTGGTGCAGAACCGCGTCAACCAGGCGTTGCCGCGCTTGCCGGATGTGGTGCAGCGGCTGGGCGTGACCACCGTCAAGAGTTCACCCAACCTGACCATGGTGGTGCACTTGCTGTCGCCGAACGACCGCTACGACATGGCTTACCTGCGCAATTACGCGGTGCTGAACGTCAAGGACCGGCTGGCACGCCTGCCCGGCATCGGTTCGGTGCAGCTTTTCGGTTCCGGTGACTATTCGATGCGGGTCTGGCTCGATCCGCGCAAGGTAGCTGAGCGCGGCCTGGCCGCCACCGATGTGGTGAACGCCATCCGCGAACAGAACGTCAATGTTGCCGCCGGCGTGATCGGCGCTTCGCCCGCGGTTCCCGGCGTCAATTACCAGATTTCGGTGAACGCTCGCGGCCGCCTGGCCAATGAAGAAGAGTTCGGCAACATCGTCATCCGCACCTCGCCCGACGGCGTCGTGACCTACCTGAAAGACGTGGCGCGCATCGAACTCGGCGCCAGCGAATACGCCTTGCGCTTGCTGCTGGACAACAAGCAGGCGGTGGCGATTCCGATCTTCCAGGCGCCAGGCTCCAACGCCCTGGAAATCTCCGACAACGTGCGCGCCACCATGGCCGAGCTGAAGAAAGACATGCCGGAAGGCGTCGACTACAAGATCGTCTACGATCCGACCCAGTTTGTCCGCTCCTCGATCGAAGCCGTGGTGCATACCCTGCTGGAAGCGATCCTGCTGGTGGTGATCGTGGTGATCATCTTCCTGCAAACCTGGCGCGCCTCGATCATTCCGTTGCTGGCAGTGCCGGTCTCGGTCATCGGTACTTTTGCGGTGATGATGGGCCTGGGCTTTTCGATCAACGCGCTGAGCCTGTTCGGGCTGGTGCTGGCGATCGGGATCGTGGTCGATGACGCCATCGTGGTGGTGGAAAACGTCGAGCGCAATATCGAAAACGGTTTGTCCGCCAAGGAAGCGACGTACAAAGCAATGCGTGAAGTCTCCGGACCGATCGTGGCAATCGCCCTGACCCTGTGCGCGGTGTTCGTACCTTTGGCTTTCGTCAGCGGCCTCACCGGCGAGTTCTTCAAGCAGTTCGCCCTGACCATCGCCATCTCGACCGTGATTTCGGCCTTCAACTCGCTGACCCTGTCGCCTGCCCTGGCCGCCCTGCTGCTGAAAGGCCACGGCGCCAAGAAGGACGGCTTCCAGCGCGCCATCGACCGTGTCTTCGGCGGCTTCTTCTCGATGTTCAACAAGGTCTTCCATCGCGGTTCCACCTCGTACGGCGAAGGCGTCACCGGCATCCTGAAGCGCAAGACTGCCGCCCTCGGCGTGTATGCCGTGCTGATCGGCCTGACCATGCTGCTATTCCACACTGTGCCGAACGGTTTCATCCCGGCGCAGGACAAGCAGTACCTGGTCGGCTTCGCCCAGCTGCCTGACGCGGCCTCGCTCGACCGTACCGAAGATGTGATGCGCAAGATGTCCGAGATCGCGCTGAAACAGCCTGGCGTGGAATCGGCGGTGGCCTTCCCTGGCCTGTCGATCAACGGCTTCGTCAACAGCCCGAACTCCGGCATCGTGTTCACCACGCTGAAGCCGTTCGACGAACGCCGCAGCGCCGACCAAAGCGGCGAAGCGATTGCGCAGCAGCTGAACCAGAAATTCTCGGCCATCCAGGGCGCTTTCATTGCCGTGTTCCCACCGCCGCCGGTACAGGGGCTAGGCACCATCGGCGGCTTCAAGCTGCAGATCGAAGACCGTGGCGCGCTGGGCAACCAGGCCTTGAACGACGCCCTGCAAGCCTTCATGGCGAAAGCGCACCAGGCGCCGGAACTGGCCGGCATGTTCTCCAGCTTCCAGATCAACGTGCCGCAACTGTACGCCGACGTCGACCGTGTCCGCGCCCAGCAGCTGGGAGTATCCATCCCTTCGGTGTTCGACACCTTGCAGATCTACCTCGGTTCCTTGTACGTGAACGATTTCAACAAGTTCGGCCGCACCTTCCAGGTACGGGTCCAGGCTGATGCGCCCTTCCGCGCTCACGCCGAAGATATCGGCTTGCTGAAAGCGCGCAACGACAAGGGTGAAATGGTGCCGTTGTCCTCGCTGCTGAAGATGACGCAAAGCTACGGCCCCGACCAGGCTGTGCGCTACAACGCCTTCCCCTCGGCCGATGTCAACGGTGGCCCGGCGCCAGGCTACAGCACCGGCCAGGCCCAGGCAGTGGTGGAACGCATCGCGGCCGAGACCCTGCCGCGCGGCATCAGCTACGAATGGACTGAAATCACGTATCAGGACAAAATCGCCGGCAATACCCTGTTCATCATCTTGCCGCTGTCGATCCTGCTGGTGTTCTTCGTGCTCGCTGCCCAATATGAAAGCCTGACCTTGCCGCTGGCGGTATTGCTGATCGTGCCGATGGGGATCCTGTCGGCGATTGCCGGCGTCTGGCTGACCCGTGGCGACAACAACATCTTCACCCAGATCAGTCTGATCGTGCTAGTGGGGCTGGCGTGTAAGAACGCCATCCTGATTGTCGAGTTCGCCCACGAGCTGGAGCTGCAAGGCCGCTCCATCTACGCTGCGGCGATCGAAGCTGCCCGCCTGCGTCTGCGGCCTATCCTGATGACCTCGATCGCCTTTATCGCCGGTGTCGTGCCGCTGATCCTGTCGAGCGGCGCGGGCGCCGAAATGCGCCATGCGATGGGCGTGGCGGTGTTCTCGGGAATGATCGGGGTGACAGCTTTCGGGCTGTTCCTGACGCCGATCTTTTATGTACTGCTGCGCACCCTGGCATCGCGCTGGACAACCGGCAGCAAGCATGAAGCCGAGGCCTATACCGGTCCGGGTCATGCGCCGCACGGCAGCGTCACACCTGCGATTGTCAGCAGCGCGCAAATTGAAGGAATCTGAACATGAAAAGCTTTAACTTGAAACTGACTGCAATGATGGCGGCGCTGGTGCTGGCCGGCTGCTCCACTACCAAACCGCCGGAACAGGTCGCAGTCGACACGCCGGCCCAGTACCGCGAAGCGGCAGCGTTGGACGGCAGCTGGAAAGTAGCCCAGCCTGCCGACGCTGCCGACCGCGGCGCCTGGTGGTCGGTGTTTGACGACGCCGAGCTCGGCAAGCTGATCAGCGACGCCACCCAGTCCAGCCCGACCCTGGTGATGGCCTTGGCGCGCGTCAAGGAAGCGCGCGCCACCGCCGGCCTGGCCGATGCCGACCGCGCCTTCCAGCTGGGCGCCGCCTTTGGCCCAACCCGCCAGGGCACAGCCAGCGCCACCTCCACGCAGTGGCAGGCGCAATTAGGCGCCTCCTATGAGGTCGATCTGTTCGGCCGCCTGTCGGACAGCAGCCGTGCCGCGCGCCTCGACGCCGAAGGCCAGGAAGCGGCCTATCGCTCGGTGCTGCTGGCGCTGCAGGCCGATGTCGCCCAGCAGTATTTTGCGATCCGCTCGCTCGATTCGGAACTCGACGTGCTGCAGCAGACCATCAAGCTGCGTCAGGAAAACCTGCGCCTGGTGCAGCATCGCTACGATGCCGGCGACACCAGCGAACTGGATGTGGCGCAAGCCCAGACCGAGCTGTCGGTGACCCAGGCTGAACAGGAAGGCGTCAGCCGCAGCCGCGCCCAGCGCGACCATGCGCTAGCGATCCTGCTGGGCAAGGCGCCGGCTCAGTTCACCCTGGCCAGCGCACCGCTGCAGCCGGTGACGGTCAACGTGCCGCCAGGCCTGCCGTCCGACTTGCTGGAACGGCGCCCGGACATCGCCCAGGCGCAGCGCCAGCTGGCCGCCGCCAGCGCCCGCATCGGCGTCGCCAAGGCCGGCTTCTTCCCGAGCCTGGTGCTGACCGCTTCCGGCGGCTTCGCCTCGGACGCGCTGCACAATCTGTTCCAGTGGTCCAGCCGCAGCTGGATGCTGGGACCGCTGGTCGGCAGCGTGCTGAACCTGCCCTTGCTCGATGGCGGCCGCAACAAGGCCAACCTGGCCAAGGCCGACGCCAACTATGAATCGGTGGTGGCCAACTACCGCCAGCAAGTGCTGGTCGGCTTCCAGGATGTGGAAGACAACCTGAGCGCGATGCGTACGCTGGATAACCAGATCCGCTTCCAGGAAGACGCCGTGAAATCGGCGCAACTGGCCGCGCGCCTGGCCGATTCGCGCTACAAGAACGGCTCGACCAGCTATTTCGAAGTGATCGACGCCCAGCGCTCCAGCCTCTCGGCGCAACGCGCCAAGAGCCAGAGCGTCGGCCAGCGGGCGGTGGCCTCGGTCGGCCTGATCCGGGCGCTGGGCGGTG
Source organism: Collimonas pratensis (assembly GCF_001584185.1). Lineage (GTDB taxonomy): Bacteria > Pseudomonadota > Gammaproteobacteria > Burkholderiales > Burkholderiaceae_D > Collimonas > Collimonas pratensis. The sequence goes on from NZ_CP013234.1 coordinate 3,437,031, forward strand.
GCTGGGGCACGCCTGCCCCTGCTACTGCTGCCACCGCCACGCCTGCCGCATTGGCACTGTCCAGGTAAACAAACTTGTCGATATGAGAATGGCGATGCCGGCACTGCTGCCGGCATCGCCATTTTTTCGTCAAGATAGGGCTTGCGCAACGATTACGGGCGGCTTAATCTTTTTACTTCGCCCACCCGCCCCTCTGACCATGCAAACTCTTGCGCCTTCCACCAGCCTTGCCCAGGCCGCCGACCAGTCCGAAATCGACGCGCTGGTGCGCGCCTTCTTTTCCGTATTCACCAACAAGAACGGCGCCCGGCCGGAGGTCGACGCCATCCATCGCATGTTCATTCCGCAAGGCCTGATCATCAAGTGCCACGGCGACCACCGCGAGATCTACACGCTGCAGCAATTCATAGCACCACGCCTACAGCTGCTGACTAGCGGCCAGCTGACGGATTTCCAGGAACAGGAAGTATCCGCGCGCACCGATATCTTCGGCGGCATTGCGCAGCGTTACAGCGTCTATGAAAAGAGCGGCGTGCTGGACGGCCAGGCGTTCCACGCCTATGGCGTCAAAACCCTGCAATTGATCCGCATGGAGGATGGCTGGAAAATGGTGTCCCTGGCCTGGGAAGATGAGCGTGACGGTCTCGGCATTCCCGCCCAGCTCAAGCACAGCTAGTCATCGCCCGCCGCTTGTAAATCAATCGCGGATATCGCGCAAAGGCGAGGCCTTTATCAGCCCGAAAGTCAGCAGGCTGCCACCCACCGCGATGGCGATCAAGCCGCTGCGCACGCCCAGATGTTCGGCAATCCAGCCGGCCGACAAGGCGCCCAGCGGCGCTGCCGCCACGGTCATGAAGCGCATGGTCGACACCATGCGGCCATGGAACGCATCCGGCGTCAGTTTCAGACGCAAGGCCAGGTAAGGCATGAAATACAGCATGGCGCTGCAGTCGAAGACAAACACCACCACGCCGTAAGCCAGCGCGCTCAGCGCGGAAGAGCCGAAGATGGTGGCAGGAATTGCGGCCAGCAGCAGCCAGGCCGCAGCGGTGCCGGCGAGGCCGATCAGGATCGTGCGGCCGCTGCCGAAGCGCCGCGACAGCGGCTTGAGCAGCATGGAACTGACCAGCACGCCCAGGCCGCCCAGCGTTTGCGCCGCGCCCAAGACACCCGGCGACATGCCGAGCTGGTGCGTGGCGAACAGGATCTGCAGCGCCAGATAGCCGTTGAACAGAATCTGCCACAGCGCCGTGCCCCAGGCCAGCGCCCACAGTACTTCATGATTCCTGACCATCTTGATGCCGTCAACCATTTCGCGAAACGGATGGCGGCTGGATGGCGCCGGATAGGGATCGCGCTTCTTCAGATGGCGCAGGTTCCACCATGACAGCAAGAAGCTGAGGGCATTGACCAGCACCGCTACCGGCGCCGTCAGCAGCTGCACCAGCATGCCGGCGATGCCAGGGCCGATCAGACGCGCCATCGAATCGGTGGCGGCGAACTTGCTCTGCGCAGACAGCAACTGGTCGCGCCCTACCAGTTGCGCCAGGAATACCTGGGCCGCGCTGCCGCCGATCACAAATCCGACCCCCATCAGGAATCCGACCGTATAGATCACATGCATGGACAGCACACCCAGCCAGTAACTGATGGGAATCACCGCCAGCACACAGCCGAACATGCACTCGGACCACAGCAACACCGGATACTTGCTGCGGCGGTCCAGCCAGACGCCGGCCGGCAGCGAAAACAGCGCAAACGGCAAGGTTTGCAAGGCGATCAGCAGTCCCATTTGCTCCGGCGTCGCGCGCAGCAGCAGTACCGCGGTCAGCGGAATCGCCAGGCTGCTGATCTGTTCGCCGAAGCTGGCGATGCCGGTAGTCAGCCAGAAACGGCGGAAGTCGTGGTGGCGCAGCATCGGATCGGCCGACAGCTTGCGCATGAAAAATAGACGGAAGGCATTAAAAATGATGGCAACTCTTTGAAGGCGGCAAACTGGGTAAGTGAGCGAAAAAAGCGAGTGCAGTGCGGAAAGCTTTGGATAAAAAGCTTATGCAAATGATACCCGTTTTGGCTGTCGTTTTTGCGGATTTTCATAAATAAAACAGGTGGTTTTGCCTTCGATGAGACAGCTGCTCCACCCCGCCTGGGCGCAATTTTCCGGCACGCCATTACGACGCTATCATTGTCATTAATTTAATCAATCGAAGATCCCAAGCATTTTAAGACGACTGGTCATATAATAGAGAAATGGATAAAGTTCACACCCTCAACGACACCCGCGCGACGCTGCTGCAGACCGGGCTCAAGCTGTTTGCCGAGCAAGGCTACAACGGCACCGGCATCAAGGAAATCGTCGATGCTGCCGGCGTGCCCAAGGGTTCGTTCTACAACTATTTCAAGAGCAAGGAAGACTTCGGCGGCGAAGTCATTTCGCACTACGCCGACGGCTTCGCCGTCACCTGGTCGAAGTACTTCGCCGAAGGACCGCAGCAGCCGCTGGCCGCCTTGCGCTACACCTACGAACGCCTGATCAGTTATCACGAGCAGTGCGAAGTAAAAGCCGGCTGCCTGCTGGGCAATTTTGCCGCGGAAATGGCTGAATCCAGCGAAGTGTGCCGGATCACCCTGCAAGAAGTCGTCAGCGGCTGGCGCAAGCGCTTTGTCAGCTATTTGCGCAAAGCCCAGGCCGATGGCACGGTGCGCACCGACCTCAGCGCCGAGCAGCTCGCCGACTTTTTCTGGAATGCCTGGGAAGGCGCTTTGCTGCGCATGAAGATCGAGCGCTCGACCGCGCCGGTGCGCGCCTGCGTCAACCTGATGTTTGATCATTTTTTCTTGCCGCAATAGTTCCCCTCCCTTACTTGCAGCGTCATGCGGCAGGTTGGGGAATTTGAATGAGATTTTTTAAAACAAATCCGAGACGACCGGTCATTTAACGCATATTGAATTGTTTTGCTTGCAGTAACCCAAACCATCCAGCGCCTGAGCGCGTTTTACTGAAAAAGGAATCAACATGAGTCACAACAAAGAAGCACGTACCGAAGACAGCCTGTTCCAGCCCGCGCGCATCGGCGACATCGAGCTGGCCAACCGGATTGTCATGGCGCCGCTGACCCGCAACCGCGCCGGCGAAGGTAACGTCCCCAACGAACTGAACCTGAAGTATTACGCCCAGCGCGCCTCGGCCGGCCTGATCGTGACCGAAGCGACCCAGGTCTCGGCGCAAGCGCAAGGCTATGCCAACACCCCTGGCCTGCACACGCCGGAACAGGTCGCCGCTTGGAAGAAAATCACCGACGCCGTGCATGCAAAAGGCGGCCGCATCGTGGTGCAGATCTGGCACACCGGGCGCATGTCGCATACTTCCTTCCAGCCGGACGGCAAGGCGCCGCTGGCGCCTTCGGCAATCCGCGCCGACGCCAAGACTTATGTGCCGGGCGAAGGCTTCATCGACACTTCCGTGCCACGCGAAATCACGCAGGCAGAAATCGCAGTAGTCGTAGACGACTTCCGCCAGACCGCGAGACGCGCCCTGGAAGCCGGCTTCGACGGCATTGAAATCCACGGTGCCCACGGCTATTTGCTGGACAGCTTCCTGCGCGACGGCTCCAACCACCGCACCGACAACTACGGCGGCAGCATCGAAAATCGCGCCCGCCTGTTGCTGGAAGTCGTGGCCGCCACCACCGCCGAAATCGGCGGCGGCCGCGTCGGCGTCAGGTTGTCGCCAGTGTCGCCGGTCAACGATTCCAGCGAAAGCGCACCGCAGCCGCTATTCAACTATGTCGTAGAGCAGTTGAACAAATTCGGCCTGGCCTACCTGCACGTAGTAGAAGGCCACACCGGCGGCTCACGCGACAACGCACCGTTCGACTACGAAGCGCTGCACCAGCGTTTCGACGGCGCCTGGCTGGTCAACAACGGCTACGACCGCATGATGGCGCGCCAAGCCATCGCCAGCGGCCACGGCGACCTGGTAGCGTTCGGACGCGCCTTCATCACCAATCCGGACCTGGTTCAGCGCCTGCAGCACAACCTGCCCCTCAACGTCCCCTTCAGCGATGCACCGCTGTATGGCGGCGTTGGCGAACACGGCTACACCGACTATCCGGCACTGACTGACGCATAAGCCTAAGCAAAGTCTTCTCCAATCCCGCTTGCGCACCACCACTTTACGGCGAGCGGGATTTTTTTCGTCTGGGGATTTGTGAGGCTGGCTGGGGAAATGCGGGGGCTGTGGGTTTTGACGTTGGGGTTGGTTTTGACGTTGGGGTTGGTTTTGACGTTGGGGTTGGTTTTGACGCTGGGGTTGGTTTTGACGCTGGGGTTGGTTTTGACGCTGGGGTTGGTTTTGACGCTGGGGTTGGTTTTGACGCTGGGGTTGGTTTTGACGCTGGGGTTGGTTTTGACGCTGGGGTTGGTTTTGACGCTGGGGTTGGTTTTGACGCTGGGGTTGGTTTTGACGCTGGGGTTGGTTTTGACGCTGGGGTTGGTTTTGACGCTGGGGTTGGTTTTGACGTTGTCGTTGTTTTTGAAGTACCCCGCATGCGGACGTTGCCAAATCCGGCGCGCGTCAGCCGGGAATTGTGAGGGGCATGTTTGAGCCGAAGGCGAGTTTTGCCCCTCACCCGGCTGGCGCGCGCCGGATTTGGGGACCCGACCGAAGGGAGGGCAACGGCTGTGCGGTCGCCTTTCTTTGCTTACTTTCTTTGGCGAAGCAAAGAAAGTGAGCGGCTGCCGGGCCGCTCCCGGCTAGTATCCACGGAGTAGCAAACGTTTTAGCAACCCACAGACCGTTCTTGGCATGCCAAGACCTGTGCTCCGTAGCCCGTTAAATAGGGTCGGAGTAATTTTCGCAAAAGGCCGCGAAAAAAAACTCCGACCCTATTTAACTGAATTGCCGTTACTTTTGACGTTTCCCGTATAGACATTGCACAAATTCGAACGCACTTAAAATACCACCGTCCGTGCTCCGTGGGACGTCAAATGGGGTCAGAGTAATTTTCGCAAAAAACGCGAAAAAAAACTCCGACCCCATTTGACTTCGCGGCCGAAATTTAGGCGGAAAAATCTGCCCGAAACTCTATTGAGACGCCGGCTTCTCGCTGCCATAGGTGATCGCCAGGTACTCGCCGATTTGCTTTACTTGGTCGTCGCTCAAGGGCGCGCCATAGGCGTGCTGCATCTTCGTCACCTCCGCCGTCCACTGCGTCAAGGTCATCTTGCCCGGCTGCTGATTGATATAGTCGGCCGAATGGCAAATCGCACACATCTGCGTAGCAATCACATAGCCCGGATGCGTGGAAGGCCGCAACTGCGCCGTCTCCTGCGGCAAAGTGATCGTCACCGGCGCGGCCGAGACAATCAGCGCGACGCCAAGCAAGGCGCCAGCTACCATCATGTTCAGATATTTCATGGCCATCCCCTAAGCGACACTGATCTTGGTGGTTTCAATCACATTACGCGCATAGCCCGCCGGATTCCAGGTCGCCTCCAGCGGCTGCACCTCGCCGCCGTTGGAGGTCGCCCTTACCATCAGCTGCAGCTCCCCTTTGCGCAAAGGCGTCATGCCAAAGCGCCACTCGCGGAAAGAATACTTGCCAAGGTCCTTGCCCAGCACCGCACTCTTCCAGCTCTGTCCGCCATCGGCCGAAATATCCACCGTCCGGATGCCGGTACCGCCGTCAAAGGCAATCCCTTTCAGCTCCAGCCGCCGCCCCGCATGCACCACCGAACCGTCATGCAAACTGGTGATGAATGAACGCGTCTTCAAACGCCCGATCGGCCGCGTCTTGGCCGCCGCAGTGCCCGGCTCCACGCACATGCAATCGTTATCCGGCACCCGGTACGCCGTCGCCATGAAAAAACCGTCGAAAACATGATCCAGCACCTCGATCTGGTTCAGGTGTTTGACCCAGTAAGTGCCGAAATAGCCTGGCACGATCAGTTTGAGCGGATAACCGTTCAGGAAGGGAATGTCCGTTCCATTCATGGCCCAGGCCAGGATAGGCTCGCCGCTCAACGCATGGTCGATATCCAGCGCCTTGATGAAATCCGGCGTGGTCGGCAGCACTGGCTCGTCCAGGCCGTTGAAGCTGACCTGGCGCGCATCGCCCAGCACGCCGGCATGTTCCAGCACCGCCTTCAAGGACACGCCGGTCCAGCGTGCGTTGCCCATGGAGCCATTGCCCAGCTGCGCGCCAAACACCCGTGGTGTTGAGAAGGCGCGGCTGTTGCCGGAACACTGGTTGACCGCCACCACTTCCACCGCCGGCGCCAGCGCCTTCAGTTCGGCCAGCGACAGGGACAACTCGCGCGTCACGCGGCCGCCGATCTTCAAGCGATAACTGTCAGGATCGATAGAGGTCGGTATATTCGCCAGGTGATAACGCACGAAAAATGCATCGTTGGCGGTGATCGGGCCTTCATTGAAAACGCTGAACGGCGTTTCCAGATGCGGCGGCCGCGTGGTGATGCGCATCAGCGGCCGCTTTTGCGGATACGCGACCAGCTCGCGCTCGCCGTTGTCCACCGGGATGCTGACGGTCGCCGCCGCAAAACTCTGCATGGGCGCCAACGCCAGCGAAGTAGCGGCAAACCCGGCCTGCTGCAGAAACCTGCGGCGTGCGCTGCTGCCTTGATTGAATTTCATGCTGGCCTCCTGTCAAAGTTATTGTAATAATGCGAATCGATCTTCTGCTACGTTCAAGAGCACTGATTCCCCGAGCGAACAGCATGGGCGTCATGACAATGACTTTAGTACGATAATGACAAGCGGTAAAGCTAATTACAAAGCTAAGATCTAACTGCAAAACAGGTAGATCGCAGACAAAGACCTCAGGAGAATACGTATGTCCTCATCACACGCCAGCTTCCATTGGGACGACCCGCTTTTGCTGGACCAGCAGCTCAGCGACGAGGAACGCATGGTGCGCGACAGCGCCGCCGCTTACGCACAGGACAAGCTGGCGCCGCGCGTGCTGCTGTCGTTCCGCAATGAACGGACCGATGTCGAGATCTTCCGGGAAATGGGCGCGCTCGGTTTGCTCGGCGCCACCATTCCCGAAGAATACGGCGGCGCCGGCCTCAACTACGTCAGCTACGGCCTGATCGCGCGCGAGATCGAACGCATCGACTCAGGCTACCGCTCCATGATGAGCGTGCAAAGCTCGCTGGTGATGCTGCCGATCTTCGAATTCGGCAACCTGGCCACCAAACAGAAATACCTGCCCAAGCTGGCCAGCGGCGAATTCATCGGCTGTTTCGGCCTGACCGAGCCGGACCACGGTTCCGACCCTGGCAGCATGGTCACGCGCGCGCGCAAGGTCGACGGCGGCTACGCCCTGAGCGGCAGCAAGATGTGGATCACCAACAGTCCGATCGCCGACGTCTTCGTGGTCTGGGCCAAGGACGACGAGGGCGCGATCCGCGGCTTCGTCCTGGAAAAAGGCTGGCAAGGCTTGTCGACGCCGGCGATCCACGGCAAGGTCGGCCTGCGCACTTCGATCACCGGCGAGATCGTCATGGACCAGGTGTTCTGTCCGGAAGAAAATGCCTTCCCCGAGGTCCGTGGCCTCAAAGGTCCGTTCACCTGCCTCAATTCAGCGCGCTTCGGGATCGCCTGGGGTGCACTCGGCGCTGCCGAGTTCTGCTGGCATGCGGCGCGCCAGTACACCATGGAGCGCAAACAGTTCGGCCGGCCGCTGGCCGCCAACCAGCTGGTGCAGCTCAAGCTGGTCAACATGCAGACCGAGATCACCATGGCGCTGCAAGGCTGCCTGCGGCTAGGCCGCATGAAGGAAGAAGGCAGCGCCTCGGTGGAAATCACTTCCATCATGAAGCGCAATTCCTGTGGCAAGTCGCTGGATATTGCTCGTCTGGCGCGCGACATGTTGGGCGGCAACGGCATCTCCGACGAGTTTGGCGTGATCCGCCACCTGGTGAATCTCGAAGTGGTGAATACCTATGAAGGCACGCATGACGTCCATGCCCTGATCCTGGGCCGGGCCCAGACCGGGATCGCCGCCTTCGCCAACTAGCAGGAAAAAAACTCAGCCGACGCCAAATACTTGCAGCACCAGCCAGATATTCGCGGCTGAAATCACGCCGAACAACAGCCACGATATGCTCGCCGTCAGGCGCGAATTCGCAAACGCGCCCATGACGTCGCGGCGACTGGTGAGGCGGATCAGCGGATACATGGCGAACGGCAGCTGCAGGCTGAGCACCACTTGGCTCAGCACCAGCAGGCGGCCGACCGAATGCTCGCCCCAGGTCAGCACGCCGGCCAGCGCCGGCGCCAGTGCCAGGCCACGCGTCAGCAGACGGCGCTGCCAGCATGGAATCTTCAAGTTGAGGAAGCCTTCCATGATGACCTGGCCGGCAATCGTGCCGGTAAATGTCGAGCTCTGGCCTGAGGCCAGCAGCGCCAGGCCGAACAGGATGCCGGCCACGGCACTGCCTGTAATCGGGTCAAGCAAGTGATACGCCTGGTCGATCTCGATCACCGAAGTATTGCCGGTCGCATTGAACGCGCTCGCCGCCAACACCAGGATCGCAGCGTTGACCAGCAGCGCCAGCAGCAGCGAGACGATGGTATCCAGCCGCGACAGCTGTATCGCCTGCCGCCGGCTGCGGTCGTCGTCGGCCACCACCCGCGTCTGCACGATCGACGAATGCAGATACAGATTGTGCGGCATCACCGTCGCCCCCAGGATCCCGATCGCCAAGTACAAGGGCTCGCGGCTGGCCAAGGCACTCAGCGACGGCACCATGCCGGCCGCCACGGCCTGCCAGTCCGGCTTCAAGAATATCAATTCCACGAACAGGCAGGCGGCGATGGTCAGCACCAGCCCCAGGATGATGGCCTCGATCTGGCGGAAGCCCTTGCCCTTCAACCCCAGCACCAGCAGCGTATCGAATGCGGTCAGGAGCACGCCGACCGGCAGCGAAACGCCCAGCAGCAGCTTGAACGCCAGCGCGCAGCCCAGCACTTCGGCCAGGTCACAGGCAATGATCGAAATCTCCGCGAAAAACCACATGCATTTGCCGGCAGCCGGACTGTAGCGCTCGCGCGAATGCACCGCCAGGTCCTTGCCGGTGGCGATGCCCAGCCGCATGCTCAGGCATTGCAGGACGATGGCGGCCAGGCTGGACAGCAGCACCACGAACAGCAGTTGGTAGCCAAACTGCGAGCCAGCCTGGATCGAGGTCGCCCAGTTGCCCGGATCCATGTAGCCGACCGAAATCAGTAAACCCGGGCCGACGAAGCGCAGGATCTTTTTCCAGAACGGACCACTGCTGGGGACGGCGACCGTGCCGGCCACCTCGGATGGACAGAATGGTGCAGTGGCGGTAGTCGGCAAGCTAAGCATGTGGTTTTCCTGGAGATGTTGCCCCAATTCTATATCAGGAAATTTATATAAATAATTGGCTGGATGGTGGCCTCTTTTTTCATCTCGACGGGCATATCAAATGAAAGTAAGGAAAGCCGCATGCAATTAAAACGGCCTCCGCGGACAGGCACAGCGTACCGGCAAGATTTTTCACACCCCGCAGCACCTCATACAGGAGCCTATTCGATGGCAATGCATATCAGCTACCCGTTCAGCGGATTATTCGCCCTGTTGCTGGCTTTCTCAGCAACCGCAGCAGACCAGCCGGCCGCGCCGGCCAATTCCCCCAAGACGAGCACAGCCAGCAACCAGCAGCCGCGCCCAGGCGATGGCGTCAGAGTGGAGGAAACCGAGTCAGCGCCGCTAGTCGCGGTAAAGGGCGCAGACGGCCGCATCACGGTGCAGCACTCCAGCGACACCTCGGAGCAGCAAAAGAAAGAGCAGGCCCGCTGATGAAAAAGCTCGTCTGCTATGCCGGCTTTTTAGCCCTTCTCGGCGCCATGCCGACAGTACACGCCGCCGATTTCATCCTGGTCAACCAGGATGCGCCGGGAGCCGGCCTGAACGACCTGACGGCGGCAGCGCCGGTGGGCGGCAATCCCGGCAAGACTCTGGGAGAACAGCGGCGCCTGGTCTATCAGTTTGCACTCGAAATGTATGGCAGCTTGCTCAACAGTGCAGTACCGGTGCGGGTGCGGGCGTCCTTTGCTTCGCTCGGCAAGAACGCGGCCGGCAACAACATACTGGGGCAGGCGGGCCCGACCAGCAGCTACATGAATTTCTTCAATCGGCCGCTACCCGATACGGTGTATAACGTCGCGCTTGCAAATGCCCTGAGCGGCGCGAAGATCAACGTCGGGGAAGATGATATCAATTCGCAATTCACCACCGATATCGATGTTGGCGGCCAGGGCTGGTATTACGGGCTGGATGGCAGGACGCCAAAGGGACAAACCAATTTCCTCGATGTGGTCACCCACGAGATCGGCCACGGACTGGGTTTTACCGGCGACAACGCGGCAAGCCGCGCGGTCGGCAGCCCCAGCCGCATCTATAACCGCTACATACGCACTGCCGACGGACTCGACTGGAGCGCAATGAATCTGGCGCAACGCAACGCTGCCCAGATCAGCGACAAGCTGGTGTGGAGCGGTCCGCAAGTCACTGCGGAAGTGCCGCTCAAACTGCAGCCAGAGCTTGCTCTGCACATTTCGGCACCGGCGGCCGCGGTCGGCGACAATCCGTTCGCCACTGCCGATTTCGGTTCGGCGGCAAGCAGTACGGCGTTTACCGGCAATCTGGTGCAAGCCACCTATGCAGATGCCGGCAATGTCATCCATACCGACGGCTGCCTGCCGATCACCAACGGTGCGGCACTTGCCGGCCGCATAGCCTTGATCGACCGCGGCGTCTGCAATTTCTCGCAGAAGACGCTGTATGCCCAACAGGCCGGTGCGGTGGCGGTGATCATCGCCAGCAATAAACCGGACGCACTGGCGCCCATGGCTGCCGGCGATGCCAACGTGGCGGCACAGATCACCATCCCGACCGTACTTGTAACGCAAGCACTAGGAAATCAGCTCAAAGCGAATCTGCAAGGACTGGTCGCCGGCGGTATCGGTCCCTATGCCGACCATCGCTTGGCTGCCGTACTGACGGACGGCGTCGATGCGGCAGGCCATGCCATGCGGCATGTCAAGCTGTACGCGCCGCCCGGATTCCTGCCGGGATCGAGCGTTTCCCATTTCGACCAGCTTACCGTGCCGACGGCGCTGATGGCGCCAAGCGCCAGCGCGACCGTCATTGCCCAGGCCGACCTTGACCTGACGCCGGCGCTGTTCATGGATATCGGCTGGACTGTCAACCGCGGCAACCTGAACCTGCTCGATTGCGCCACCAGCGTGCCGGTCTCTTCTCCCGGCGGCCTGATCCCGGGCGCCAACGCCATGACCAATCTCAAACTGTGCGCCAAGACTTCCGCCACCGTCGGCGATTACCGCGACTGCACCGGCCGCTACATCCAGTCGCGCCTGGAAGCCAAGCTGTTCAAGCCGGCGCAGGCACAGAGCCTGAAGATGTGCCTGGTCGGCAGCAAAGCTGATGCGCAATATGCGGCCTGGCACTGAGCCGTTCCAATCCTTTACCTTAGTCTAGGGAATCCTGATGAAGAATAAGCAAACCAGAGTTGGCGTACCGGCCGTTTCGCTGTTGCAAATGAGCCTGTGCGTCGCGGTGTTGAGCTGGCTGCCGCTGGAAGCTAGCGCGCAGCTTGTGCCATCCTACTTTGACGCCAACGGCTTGAAGGACGGCAGCGACAACGCCCAGGCCAGCGGCGCCGACGCCGTGGCTGCCGGCAACGCCAGCGTGGCTTCAGGCGCGCAAGCCACGGCCTTGGGCAGCGGCGCCTTGGCCAGCGACCAGAATACAACGGCCGTAGGCGCCTATGCCGCTGCGGCCAAGGCCAATGCTTCGGCGCTCGGCGCCAACAGCTTTGCCGGCGAGGCCGGCAGCACTGCTGTAGGAGCAAACGCCAGTGCGCTCGGCGTCAACGCCACGGTGGTAGGCGAATCGGCCCTGGTCAATGGCAAGAACAGCACCGCGCTGGGACGGCTGAGCCGCGCCAGCACCGACAACAGCGTCGCGCTGGGCGCCAACTCGGTGGCCGAGCGTGCCAACACGGTATCGGTCGGCAGCGTGCAAAGCGTGACCGACAGCGACGGCAATGTGACCGCGCCGTTCCAGCGCCAGATCATCAATGTCGCGGCCGGCACACAGGACAACGACGTCACCAACCTTGCCCAGTACCGCAACCTGGCGGCCGCGCTGGGCGGCAATGCCTCCGTCAACGCTGCCGGCGCACTGGTGGCGCCCTCCTACGTGATCCAGGGCGCCAGTTCTGCCAAGGTGGGGGATGCTTTCTCTGCGGTAGACATCTGGCTGACCGGCATGCGTTCGTCGCTCAGCAGCCTGGATACGCGTGTGGTCGGTATCGATAGCCGCGCCACCAAACTGGAACAGACCGTCGGCGCCACCACGACTACGACCACCAATAGCGCCAATACATTGAGCGCCGACCTCAGCGCCACTACCAAAACGGCCAACAACTCGGCTCAGTATGGGAGCGGCGGCACGGCGCTGGTGCTGAACGCTAACAACGGCGCCGGCACCGTCATCAACAATGTGGCAGCCGGCGTTGCCGCCAGCGACGCCGCCAACGTCGGTCAGCTGAGCGACATGCAAAAAGCCCTGGTATCGCTATTCAACAGCGGCGCCTGCAAGATCGGCGCCAGCGGCAGCGTCGCTTGCGGCAATGGTGTCTCGGCCAAGGGCGCCAACGCCATCGCCCAGGGCACCAATGCCAGCGCCAATGGCGACAACACCGTGGCGCTGGGCGCCGGCGCTACCGCCAGCTTCAACGGCTCGGTAGCGATCGGCGCGGGCGCGCAGGCGATTGCCGATCCGGCGACGGCGATCGGCAACAATGCGATTGCCAGCGGCAATAACTCAGTGGCAGTCGGCGCCAATGCCGTGGCCTCAGCTTCCAACTCGGTGGCGCTGGGACAAGGCTCGCTGGCGACACGCGCGAATACCGTATCGGTCGGCTACATCGGCGGCGAGCGGCAGATCGCCAATGTGGCTCCAGGCACGCTCGGCACCGATGCCGTCAACCTCAACCAGATGCAAGCATCGGCGCAGGATACGCTGAACCAGAGCAAGAGCTACGCTGCCCGCGCCACCGCCCAGGCCATGGCGATCCCGCGCGTGTATATCGCGCGTGGAGACAACAGCGGCATCGCAATAGGCACCGCCAGCTATGGCGGCTACGGTGCGCTCGGCATCGCTTTCGCCTCCAGCGTTTCCCAGCATACCCAGCTGGCAGTCGGCGCCAGTGCCGCCAACGGCGGGCAGCTGGCGATCCAGGGCAGCGGCAGCTTCTCCTGGTAGCAGCAAGAAAAAACGGAAGCCCATCACACTGGCTTCCATTCTTTTACTACCCGCCCCGGTTCCGCTATATATCAGAAGGCGATGCGGCCCTGCACGTACACCATGCGCGGCGCACCCACCAGCTTGCCGATATTGGAATCGGTGGTGCGGGTAAAATAACGCTTGTCGGTCAGGTTGTTGAGGCCGGCCAGAAGTTCCGTCCCCTTCAGGCCAGGCACCTTCCAGTTGACTTGCGCGTTCCAGGTGCGGAAGCCGGGAATCTCGCCGTTGCCGCCGTTCGCGCTTTCGGCGATGGTGTTGGCGTTGTCGGCAAACTGCCGGCTTTGATGCGTGGTCGACAGATCGAAACCCCAGGCGCCGACGGCGTAGCGGGCGCCGATGGTGTCGGTGTTGCGCGAGTAGAACGGCACGTCGAGGCCGGCGGTCGGGCCGGATTTCTGCAAGGCACGGGTGTAGGTGTAGTTGGCGTAGACGCTCAGGCCAGCCAGGGCTCCCGCCTTGTCGAAAGCATAGTCGAGCGCGGTCTCGATGCCGTCGTGGCGGGTAGCGCCGATATTCTGGAACACCGCCGGTGAACTGCCAGCCACTTGCTGGATCTGGTTATCGAAACGGATATCGAAGGCGGTGATCTCCGCCGACAATTGTGCACTCTTCCAGCGCGCACCGATTTCAGCAGTCTTCGCCACTTCCGGCACCAGCGGATTGCCGCCGATGGCTGCAGTCAGCTGGGTGTTCTGGACCGGGCCGAACGAGCTGCTGTAATTGCTGAACAGCGTCAGGTTCTGGTTCAGCAGATAGGCCACGCTGAGCGACGGCAAGGCTTTGTTGTTATCGATCGGGAATACCGGGCCATTGAGGACGTCGGTGCGGGTTGAACGAATATGCTCGTAGCGGATGCCGGGCGTGATGCGCCAGTCGCCCAGCGCAATCTTGTCGTCGATATAGACCGCATGAGCGCCGGTAAAATTATCGTAAGAACTGGACAGCGGCGCCGCGATCCCGGTCGCCACCAAGGTGTTGTAGACCTGATCGTTGCCGGTTTCCCGGATATAACGGTAGCCGACCGTGACATCGTTGGTGCTGCCGCCGAAGTTGAAGCGTTGCGTATAGCGCGGCTCTATGCCGAGCGTCTGGTAGGTACGCGGCTGATGGCCGAGGACTTTGCCGCTGATCAGCGTACTTTGGCGGAAACTCTCGCTGTAGTAGGTGCGGATCTCGAATTCCTGGGTATCGGAAATCGTATTCAGGTAGCCGATGTCGGCGCCCTTGCGCGTGCCGCTCCAGAAATCGGTGGGCCGGGTGTTCTGGAAAGGATTGGCGGCATACTGCGCCGCAGTCAGGCCGCCCGGCGTCTGCGAGCGCACATCGTAGTACGACAGCTTGCCGTAGATCTCCGAACTCGGGCTCAGCTGGTAGCGGTATTTCAAGGCGAAATCGTTGACCGTCTCGCCGCTGTTGGCGCGCCAGCCGGAACCGTCGGCGCCGGAATACAGCACTGCCAGGCCAAGGCCGTTATCGAGCTGGCTGCCGACAAAGGCGCTGTACTGGCGCTCGGCGCCGCCCGCCTCGGTGTAGTTGTTGGTGCGCACGGTAGCGTCGCCGTTGAAACCGGGTTCGGTCGGAATCGCACGGGTCTTGAAATTGATAATGCCACCGACGTTCTGCGGCCCGAAACGGACCGAGCCTGCGCCGCGCACGACGTCAATCGATTCGATGTTGTTCAGGCTGACCGGGGCAAACGACAGTTGCGGCTGGCCGTAGGGCGCCACCGCCATCGGGATGCCGTCGAGCAGCACGGTAGAGCGCGGCGAATAACGTCCAGCCAGGCCGCGTACGCCAATATTCAGCGCGATTGCACTGCCGGCGGAGCCGGAGTTGTCGCTGACCTGGACGCCGGGAATGCGGCGCATGACGTCGCCGATGCTGGCGGCGCCGGAATCCTCGATATCCTCTTTCTTGACGACGGTACGCGCGCCGGGATAGCGTTTGACGCTGTTTTGCAGGCCGGTGCCGAGCCAGTCGCCGCTGACCTGGATCGATTCCAGCGTATGCTCTTCAGCGGCAGCGGTCGGCACGTCGGCCTGTTGCGCATGCAGCGTCGCCGGCAAGGCCAGCACCGCCAGCGCCAAGGTAACGGCAGCCGAGCAGCGCGTGGGATTCAGAGTCTGGGGAAGTTCGAGGGCTGCCATGCGGTTTATTCTCCTGGTACGCGTCATGTCCGCACTGGCTGTTCTATTGCTACGCGACATGGTCGGGAACGGGAGATACTGGCTAGCGGTGAGTTAGGGCCTAAGCAAAGATCGAAACAATAATGATTCTCATTATATGTGTCAATGCAAACCCTGAGAATGTTGTTTTTCAATCTCGTCGCTGCACTTCGTTACCCGGCGGCATCGGCTGTAGAGCTGCATTGCAAATAGCTGGCGCAACCCCTATGATCTGAGCGTACCGGCAAGCTATGCATCCACCATCTGTGCGACCTACGGAACTCATCCAGGGGGAAACGGAAAATGAAAACCATACTAGCGCTAACCGCCGCCATGCTGCTGGCAAGCGCAGCCCCCTCTTTTGCTGCCGACCCGCAAGCCGAAATTTTCAAGCAGGCTGAAACCGCCGCCAAGGCATGGATCGCGCTGACCGACGCCGGCAAATACGGCGAGAGCTGGGAACGCGCCGGCACCTATTTCAAGACCGGCATTTCCAAGAACACCTGGGAGACCGGCGTGCGTTCCTTGCGGGCGCCGCTTGGCAGCGTCAAGACGCGCGAGCTCAAAAGCACGGAGTATGCGACCACCCTGCCCGGCGCGCCGGACGGCGAATACGTCGTGATCCAGTACGAGACCCAGTTCGAAAACAAGAAGTCGGCGCAGGAGACGATTACGCCCATGCGTGAAAAAGACGGCAGCTGGAAAGTCTCAGGCTATTTCATCCGCTGACGGCGAGAACAAACCGGGGCCAGGAACAAAGTGGGAAAGGGAGTATAAAAGCGGGGGAGTATAAAAGCGAGGAGTACAAAGAGGGTGCACAAAAGCAGGATGCGGCGCGTAATGCAGGTGCAGAACGGCAGGTGCAGAACGGCAGGTACAGAAAGGTGCAGGGAGACGTGGGACGGGGTTCGATCTAACCCCCGGATCCGAAAGCCACCTTGTGAGGGCCTCGAAATCTCTACATGCAGGGCGCCTTGTGGGCAAATCTGGACATAACCAGAAATCTTCAGTTCAGGCGACGGCGCCGATCAGCCTGAGTCAGCATTGAACCGTGGTTCAATCAAAAATCCATGTGACAAACGTTGATTGCTGTGGTGCACAACAACATTTTCAGTGCACACAGTGTCACAAGAATGGAATATCATGTCCACTCACAAATTCGTATGTGCCATAGCCGTTTGTTATAGCAGTCTCCAACGCTATCTCGGATGGTTTTTGTTGCAGCGCTTATACCTTAGCAGCGCCATGCACGCACGAGACCGCACTCTTGCCCTGACATAACAATCATGATTCGTTTCCGCCAAATCGAAGCCTTTCGTTCGCTGATGATCTCCGGCACCAGCGTCTCGGCCGCCCGCCGCATGCACGTGACGCAGCCGGCAATCAGCCGGTTGATTGCCGATCTTGAGGCCGATCTCGGCTTCCGCCTGTTCAACCGCGCCAAGGGCCGGCTGGAGCCGACCAATGCCGGGGTACGCTTCTACAAGGCGGTGGAGGAAAATTTCCTGGGCCTGGAGCGCCTGATGCAGGTAGCCGGCAACATCCGCCATGAAGCGCCGGAAGGCTTGACCATCGCCTGCCTGCCGGTGCTGTCCACCACCCTGCTGCCGGAAGTGCTGCAACGCTTCTTCAAGCAGCATCCGGATGTCTCGGTCAAGATCGACAGCTGCACCGTGCCTGAAATCCTGGTCAGCCTGCAGGATCTCAAGGTCGACATGGCGCTCAGCCTGGCGTTTCCGCCATTCGCCGGCATCGAAGTCGAACCGATCATGGAAGCCACCGTGCTGTGCGCGATGCTGGCGACCCATCCGCTGGCGCAAAAGGAGATCGTCCTGCCGGAAGACCTGGACGGCGAAAACGTCATCGGCTGGATGCCCAACAGCGCCCAATCCTACGACCGCGAACTGTCGACCCTGAAGGCAGCGGCGATCCGCCCCAACTACACGATCCAGACCCACACCTCGCACACCCGCTATGCCATGGTCGCCAACGGCTTCGGCGTGGCCATCGTGGAACCGTTCGCAGCCAAGATCTGGCGTCCGCACGGCGTCGTCACGCGGCCCTTCAAGGCCGACATCACCTACAAGTATGTACTGGCCTACCCTAGCGGCGGCATCCGCTCCGAGCTCGCCCACGATTTGCGCGAAGCCGCGCTGCACGTGGCAAAGAACTATTCCTTCGGCCTGTAATGAAAAGCTACATCCCATGCCGTTGCATTGACATCGTAGGGTGGGCAGGTTCTTTTGCCCACGCGGTAGCAAGTTCCGTCCGCGTGGGCACGGGTGCCCACCCTACTCGACTACTCCTTCGGCCTGTAAAAAAGGAAAACGCATGTACACGCCCGCAAGACTGATCCAGCATTTGAGTGCTTATCTTGAAGAGCTGGAGCAGCTCATTGCGGCCGGCGCCGGCGGTTTGCCGGCCGAGGCGCTCAACATCAAGCATTACCTGGAAACACTGCACGCCCTGCCCGCGCAGCAGCGCCTGACTGCCGCACATATCCGGCACGGCCTGGCGCTGGAAACCCATCCGGAAGGCGGTTTCTACCGCGAATTCATTCGCAACCAGGCGTACACCGTGATTTTCTATCTGCTGCCGGAACAGGCGATTTCCAGCTGGCACAGCCTGCAGGACACCGAAGAGAGATTCAAGCTGATTTCGGGCGACTCGCTGGTCATCCCCAAGATTACTGCCGACGGCATCTGGAAATCGGCGGAAGCGGTGACTGACGACAACGACGTCGTCATCGAAAAAAATGCCGCCGGATTCGGCGACTGGTTCGGCGCCTATCCAAGCGGAGAATATGGCCTGGTCACCTGCGAATGCAGAGGGCCGTTCGAGTTCGCCAAGTTCAAGATCGCTGGCCAGGAAGACGTCGGCGCGTTCCGGCGCCACAACCTGGAACAT
Organism: Collimonas pratensis; assembly: GCF_001584185.1. Classification (GTDB taxonomy): domain Bacteria; phylum Pseudomonadota; class Gammaproteobacteria; order Burkholderiales; family Burkholderiaceae_D; genus Collimonas; species Collimonas pratensis. The sequence goes on from NZ_CP013234.1 coordinate 3,455,488, forward strand.
GCGCAGCTCATCGACCGGCTCACCCCCAAGAACTGCTAAAGAACACCGCCCTGCCGATCGGCGCAATCCGATCAAGTCTGCGGCAAGACAATGGTTGCCACCAGGCCGCCATCCGGATGATTGCGCAATAGCAGTTCGCCGCCGTGCGCCTGCACGATATTGCGCGCGATCCCCAGCCCCAGCCCCATGCCGCCGGCATTCTGGTCGCGTCCATGCTCCAGCCGCGTGTAGGGATCGAACAAGCTGAGCAAGGCTTCTTCCGGCACGCCTGGGCCATGGTCGCGGATCTGGATCTGGATATTCGCACCCGACTCATTGATCAGGCTGGCGACCGAGACTTCCACCTTCTGGCCGTAATGCAGGGCGTTATCGAACAGGTTGCCGATGGCGCGCTTGAGCGCCAGCGGCTTGGCCATCACCGTCAGCCCCGATTCGCTGAACGCCACCTCGTGCCCCGCCATGCGGGCATCGCGGATCATGCGCAGGATCAGGGCATCGAGCCGCACCTCGGTGCGATTCTCATGGATGTCGCTATCCTTGACCGATTGCAAAGCGCCCTTGACCATCATGTCGAGCTCGTCCAGGTCTTCATGGAATTCGCTGCGCAGCTCTTCGTCGTCCAGCAGTTCGGTGCGCAGCTTGAGGCGCGTGATCGGGGTGCGTAGATCGTGCGAGATCGAAACAAACAAGCGTTCGCGGTCATCCAGGTAGCGCTTGATGCGTTCGCGCATGGCGCGGAAAGCGCGCGCCGTCTTGACGAATTCACGGCTACCGGTTTCCGGCAGTTCCGGCGGCGCTTCACCCTTGCCAAAGGCATCGGCGGCGTCCGACAGCGCCGCCAGCGGCCGCGTGGTCCAGCGCACCACCAGGATCGACAGCAGCAGCACGGTCGCCAGCGACACGCCCTGCAGCAGCAGGCGTTCGGCCGACAAAGGATTGTCGGTATCAAGGAAATACGGATTCGGCATCAGCGCCGCCAGGTACAGCCAGTTACCGGGTTCCAGCTCGGTCTGGATCACCAGCACCGGCGCCGGATTCGGCTTGATCAGCAAGGTATGCTGGACCCAGCTGTCCGGCAGGTCCGCCACCTTCAGGCCGTCGCTGGAGACTATCAAGTCGTCGGGCCAGGCAAACGCCAGGCGGAAGCCGGGCAGGAACGGCAGGTCGGTTTTCAGGGTCGCGCCGATCTCGCCCAGCGCCATGTTGGCGAGCGGATTGTCGCCGATCTTGTGGATGGTGATCGGACCGTCGTTGGTGTTGACGAAAAAGCGCGTGCCGCCCATCTCGCGCAACTGCTGGATCAGGATCGGCCGGTAGTTGGCCGGCAGGCTCATGAAAAAACGGACCGCACTGGCGGCGCTGTGGGCCAGATGCTGGGACGCGGTCCTGGTCTCGACTTCGGCCTTGCTGCGCAGCTGCGCCGACCAGATCAGGCCGCCGGCCAGCTGCGTCACCAGCACGCCGAACACCATCACCACCGACAGGCGGCCCAGCAGCGTATGCGGCAACAGCCAGGACAGCAGCCGGTTGTAGCCGGCCGACCAGCTCGCTCTCGACATGGCGTCAGCTGTGCGCGGCCGTGACATCGGCCGAGAATACATAGCCGACGCCGCGCACGGTCTTGATCAAATGCGGATCCTTGCCGCCGTCGTTGAGGCGCAGGCGCAGCTTGCTGATCTGCACATCGAGCGAACGGTCCAGCGGGCCGACATCGCGGCCACGGGTTTCTTCGCACAGCACACCGCGATCCAGCACATCGCCGGGATGTTCGACAAAATATTTCAGCAGCTGGTAATCGAGGCCGGTCAGCGCCACCAGCTGGCCGTCAGGATCGCTCAGGGTACGCTCCACCGTATCCAGGGTGAAGCCGACAAAGCGGTAATAGCGCGGCGCCGCCGTGCTGTCGATGCCGCTGCGGCGGTGGATGGCCTTGATGCGCGCCAGCAGTTCGCGCGGGCTGTAGGGCTTGGCGATATAGTCGTCGGCGCCCAGCTCGAGGCCGACCACGCGATCGGTTTCATCGGAGCTGGCGGTGAGCATGATGATCGGCACGTTCGACTTGCGGCGTACCGTCTTGCACAAGGCGAAGCCGTCGGTATCCGGCAGCATCACGTCCAGGATCACCAGCGACAGTTCTTCCGAATAACGCTGGAACTCGGCCAGGAAAGCTTCGCCGTTATGCGCCAGGCGCACTTCGTACTGGTTCTTTTCCAGGTAGGCTTTCAGCAGCGTCCGGGTTTTCTGGTCGTCGTCAACGATGAGTATCTTGCGCATTATTCCAATTTTCCTGTTTTCGTCACGGTCCGCGCAATGCTGGCGAGCTTGCGCTGGACATCGCTCTCGGACATCTTGTCGTCGATGAAGTAACGATGCACTTCGGCGACGATGGCGTCCTTGGCGGTTTCATCAGCGGCCATGCGGTGCACCAGGCTCGGCGCCTGGTAGGCACTACCCTTGCTGAACGCGGCCCAAGAGGCGCGCGCGCAGCTGTCCATTTTCGACAAATCCGGCGCACGCCACACCGAGATCGCGCCCTTGAGCTGATTGTATGCGGTTTGCACCGGCTGCGACATGATGATCTGCGCCAGCTTTTCCTGTGCCGGCTGGTGCGAATAATCGCCGGCGAACATGGCCAGGGTATCGACACTATACAGGTGGTAGTCGGCGGTGCCGGGCACTGTAGTGCAGGCAAAGTCCTGGTCGGTGTTCAGGCCCCAGGCCAGCAGTTCGCCCTTGGCCCAGTCGCCCATCACGAACATGGCGGCCTCGCCGTCAGCCAGCTGGCGCGTCATGTCGGGCCAGGGCCGTTCCCTGAGCGGCGTCGGCATCCACTCCTTGAGGGCGCGCAAGCGTTTCAGCGCATGCGTCATGCGCTGGTCGCCAAAGGCCAGCGGATTGAGATCGACAAACAGCGAACGGTAGTAGGCCGGACCGCTTTCCGCCAGCACCAGCGTTTCAAACAAGGTGGCGACCTGCCAGGCTTCGCTGCTTTGCGCCAGCGGCGTGATGCCGGCTTGCTTGAGCTTGTCGGCGACCCGGCCGAAATCGGCCCAGGTCTTCGGTGGCGTTAAATTCAGGCGATCGAAGATTTTCTTGTTATAGAACAGGTTGTTGATCCGATGGATGCCGAGCGGCGCCGCCACCACGTGGCCGCGGTTGAGCACCAGCGACCAGACGGTAGGGAACAGCAGCTTTTGCCAGTTGCCGGGCGTGGCGACGTCGTCCAGTTCCAGCAGCAGGCCGAGATCCGCCCATTCGCCGAACACGATGCCGTTGAGCTGGGTCGCTTCCGGCGCCTTGCCGGCCAACACCATGCTCTTCAGCACCTTGCTGGCGCCGAGGCCGGCGCCGCCGGGGATGGCGGCATCGCGCCACTGGATATTTTCGTCGGCCAGCTTGCCGGCGATGACGTCAACCGCCTTGCGCTCACCGGCCGAAGTCCACCAGTGCAGCACCTGCAAGGAAGCCGGCGGCTGGCTGGCGCCGACAGCGGGCGTCAAGCCGGCGGCGCCTGCCGCACTGCCGGCGCCGCTCAACAGACAGCCAAACGCCAGCAACGCTATCCAGTTGCGATAGGCTGTCAGCCACCTTCCCCCGTTATCCGTGCCTTGCCCCGAGAGCCGTTTCGGCAGTCGCGTATCAATCATGTGTGCCTTGTTGATATTTTTATGAACTACAAACACTAGCTTGGTCTCCCCACAACGCGTGTGACTATAGCGCAAGTCCCGCGGGCAACGTTAGCGTCGTTCTCGTTTTGTAAAGAAACGTAAGTTTTCGTAAAGTTATCTTTTCCAACAGCACTACCTTAACGCAAGTATTCTGGATAGTTGTCGCATGAGAGCATAAAATTTCATTGGGCAGAGTGTAAAGATATGTAATCGCTAAAACCTGCCAATCTAATCTTTCATCAATAAAATCAATAGCTTATGAAAATCATGCGGCCAATCCGGACGAAAGATGGCGGCACAATTTTTATGGTGCTAATGTCTGTTCGCGGCGGTTTGCTCTGCATAGAGGGCCGCAAAATCCAATCCGATAAAAATCCAAGAGGAGACTTAGATGCAAAACCGAATCCGCACCATCCGCAACGCCGTACTGATCGCCCTGGCGACCTTCGGCACGGCACAAGCCGGCACGCTGACCATCGAAAGCTGGCGCGTCGACGACAAGACCCTGTGGGAAACCGTGCTGATCCCGGCTTTCCAGAAAAAGAATCCGGGCATCGAAGTCAAATTTGCGCCTACCGCGCCAACCGAATACGACTCCAGCCTGTCGGCGCGACTGGCTGGCGGCACCGCCGGCGACCTGATCGCCTGTCGTCCGTTTGACGTCTCCCTGTCCCTGTACAAGAAGGGCAACCTGGAAAAGCTGGACGGCAAGCCGGGCATGGAACACTTCCCTGCCTCCGCCAAGACTGCCTGGCAGACCGATGACGGCAAAGACACCTTCTGCATGCCGATCGCTTCCGTGATCCACGGCTTCCTGTACAACCAGAAGATCTTCAAAGACCTGAACCTGCAACCGCCTAAGACCGAAGCTGAATTCTTCAAGGTGCTCGACACCATCAAGAGCAACGGCAAATACGCGCCGCTGGCGCTGGGCACCAACGACCAGTGGGAATCCAGCCAGATCATCTTCACCGGCTTGGGTCCTAACTACTGGAAGGGCGAAGAAGGCCGCAAGGCGCTCATCGCCGGCAAGGAAAAATTCACCGATCCTAACTTCGTCAACGCTTTCGAATATGAAGCCCGGCTCGGCAAATACCTGAACAAGGGCGCCAGCTCGCAAACCTATGGCGACAGCCAGAACCAGTTCGCCCTCGGCAAAGCCGCGATCTATCCTGCCGGCTCCTGGGATATCGCCTATTTCAACGACAATTCCAAGATCTCGATGGGCGCCTTCCCACCGCCGGTGCCTAAGGCCGGCGACAAGTGCTACATCTCGGACCATAACGATATCGGCATGGGCGTCAACAAGAAGTCCAAGAACAAGGAAGATGCTTACAAGTTCCTGGCCTGGCTCGGTTCGCAAGAGTTTGCCGACATCTACACCAACAAGGTCACCGGCTTCTTCTCGCTGTCGGATCACCTGATCTCGGTCAAGGATCCGGTCGCCAAGCAGATGATCGACTGGCGCAAGTCCTGCTCGTCGACCATCCGCCTGAACTCGCAGATCCTGAACCGCGGCGAGCCAAGCATGGAAAACCAGCTGTGGAACGTCAACGCGCAAGTGTTGAACGGCAAACTGGCGCCTAAGGACGCTGCAGCACAGGTGCAAGCCGGCTTCGCCAAGTGGTACAAGCCGCAGCAATAAGCTTTCATTGCATTAATGCTATCGTCTGGCGAAGGATGAGGTTAAGATAACCCCATCCTTTGTCGACAAGCCAGCTAGCGTAGCGCTTCGCCAGAAACACTACTCCAGAAGTACTACACTAGCATCCAAGGCTTGCCGCAGCGGGCTGTAACAGCTAAATCGAGAGCGAAGGGCGCGTATCCGGCGCGCAGGGCAAGGCGCACAGCGGAGCAATAGCGAGACTATTGCGAGCATGTGCAACGCCGCCATGCGGGTCGGATACGCGACAGGCGCTCTTGATTTAGCTGTTGCAGCCCGCAAAAGGTGAGCCCGTGAAGAACGGCACCCGCACACAAGAATAAGCCGCCATCACGTTCGTATTTCAGAGTTCGCTCAGCGGGCCGGAGTCGTCTTCACGATCTCCCCCGTGAGATTGCTGCGCCTGCGAGTGAACTTGCATTCAAAGAAAACCAGAATGAATCTTCAAAAAAAGACCTTCCCCTGGCACATCGTGGTGTTCCTGGCGCCTGCGGTCATCATCTATTCCATGTTCAGCGCCCTGCCTTTGCTGGACACCTTGCGCCTCGGCTTCTACACCAGCAACGATGCCGGTGTCCACCGCTTCGTCGGCCTGGCCAATTACCATACCATCCTGTTCGATTCGGACTGGTCCAAGGCGTTCTGGAACGCCATGCTGAACAACCTGAAATTCTTCGCCATCCACATGCTGCTGCAAAATCCGATCGGCTTGCTGCTGGCCACCCTCTTCAGCCTGAAAGGGCTGCGTGGCGCGCGCACTTACCGTACCCTGATTTTCCTGCCCACGCTGCTGTCGGTGGTGATCATCGGCTTTATCTGGCAACTGATCCTGTCGCCCTTGTGGGGCGTCGGCGAGGGCCTGATGCAACACGTCGGCCTGGGCGACTACTTTGCGCCATGGCTGGGCCAGGAAAGCAGCGCGCTGCTGACGCTCGGCCTGATCTCGGTCTGGCAGTATGTCGGCATTCCGATGATGCTGATCTACGCGGCGCTGCTGGCGGTGCCGGAAGAAGTGCTGGAAGCCGCTTATGCAGAAGGCGCCAGCTCGTTCCGCATCTTCTGGCAAATCAAGCTGCCGCTGATCCTGCCGACCCTGGGCCTGGTCACCATCCTGACCTTCGTCGCCAACTTCAATGCCTTCGACCTGATCTATTCGGTCAAGGGCGCGCTGGCCGGACCGAACTACACCACCGATATCCTGGGTACTTTCTTCTACCGTACCTTCTTCGGCTACCAGGCGCAGATCGGCAGCCCGACCATGGGGGCGGCAGTCGCCACCCTGATGTTCCTGGTGATACTGCTCGGCGTCGCCAGCTATTTCTACTTCGTGCAGCGCAAGCTGACACGCTACGAACTGTAACGAGGACTTATCATGACATCCATCTCCTCGCTCTCTTCCGCCGCAAGCTCGGCGCCGGCGCCGACGCCTGTGCCGCTATTTGCGCGCAGCCGCTTTGCCAACCTGGGCCGCATCTGGGTCCATGTGGTGCTGTGCGCCTATGCCGTGATCGCGCTGTTCCCGATTGCCTTGATCCTGATCAATTCGGTCAAATCGCGCGACGCCATCTTCGACAACCCGCTGGCGTTTCCGACCCCGGATTCGTTCTCCCTGATCGGCTTTGAAAAGGTGCTGCACAACACCAACTTCATGCTCTACTTCGGCAACAGCCTGGTGGTCACGCTCGGCTCGCTGGTGCTGATCGTGCTGTTCGGCGCCATGGCCGGCTGGGCGCTGTCGGAATACAAGTTCCGCGGCAACCGCCTGATGGCGCTCTACCTGGCGCTCGGCATCATGATCCCGATCCGTCTTGGCACCGTCTCCATCCTGCAGCTGGTGGTGAGCCTCGACCTGATCAACACCCGCACCGCGCTGATCCTGGTTTACACCGCGCAGGGCCTGCCGCTGGCGGTGATGATCCTGTCCGAATTCATCCGCCAGATCCCCAAGGAACTGAAGGATGCGGCGCGCTGCGACGGCGTCGGCGAATTCAAGATCTTCTTCCAGATCATCCTGCCGCTGATCCGCCCGGCCATCGCCACGGTGGCGGTATTCACCATGATCCCGGCCTGGAACGATCTGTGGTTCCCGCTGATCCTGGCGCCTTCGGATGAAACCAAGACCGTCACGCTCGGCGTGCAGCAGTTCATCGGCCAGTATGTGACTGACTGGAATTCGGTGCTGGCGGCGCTCTCGCTGGCCGTGATCCCGATCCTGATCATGTACGTCATCTTCTCCCGACAACTGATACGCGGCCTGACTTCCGGCGCGGTCAAGTAATAGACAAAGCAGACAAAGCAGAAACGAGACCTCCAATGGCAAATGTAAGCGTCAAGCAACTCACAAAATCCTACGACGGCAAGCAGAACGTGCTGGCCGATCTCAACCTGGAAATCAAGGATGGCGAATTCGTCGTGCTGGTCGGCCCTTCCGGCTGCGGCAAATCGACCCTGCTGCGCATGCTGTGCGGCCTGGAATCGATCACCAGCGGCGAACTGTCGATCGGCGACCGCGTGGTCAACCACCTGCCGCCGGCCGAGCGCGGCATCGCCATGGTGTTCCAGAGCTACGCCCTGTATCCGCACATGACGGTGTACAAGAACATGGCTTTCGGCCTGAAGATCGCCGGCGCCGACAAGACCGCCATCGATCAGCGCATCCGCCATGCCGCCGGCATCCTGAAAATCGACCATCTGCTGGATCGGCTGCCGCGCGAGCTATCGGGCGGCCAGCGCCAGCGCGTCGCCATCGGCCGCGCCATCGTGCGCAAGCCGAAACTGTTCCTGTTCGACGAACCGCTCTCCAACCTGGATGCCGCCCTGCGGGTGCAGACCCGGCTGGAAATCGCCAAGCTGCACAAGCAGCTGGAAGCCACCATCGTCTACGTCACCCATGACCAGGTCGAAGCCATGACCCTGGGCGACAAGATCGTGGTGATGAACGACGGCTTCATCCAGCAGGCCGGCTCGCCGCTGGAGCTGTACCAGCGTCCGAAAAACCTGTTTGTGGCGACCTTCATCGGCTCGCCGAAGATGAACCTGTTCAATGGCACGGTCAGCTCGGTAGCAGCCGACTGTTTACACATCAAGCTCGGCAACGGCCAGGAAATCCGCGCCGACGTTGCAGCCGGCGCGACTAAGGCTGGCGATGCAGTGACGGTCGGCCTGCGCCCTGAACATATCCTGGAAAACGCGCATAGTGGTGAAGTGTTTACCGGCAAGGTCAGTATCGTCGAGCACCTGGGCGAAGCGAATTTCATCTATGTCACACTACAGGACGGCCAAGACCTGCTGGTGCGCGGCGACGGCAACAATCCGGTGCATATCGGCGACAGCGTCACCTTGTCGGCGCCGAGCAGCGCGTTTCACGTGTTCGACGCCCAGGGCCTGGCCCTGGAAAGATTGAAACCGGGGAATATGATTTCATCCAAACAATAAAAACAACTAAATAAATAGATACACTATGCGCCTTCAAAAAGGCGTGGGAGTTGAGTTGAAAACAGCATTCGAATATCTGATCGGGGTCGACGGCGGCGGCACCAAGACCGTGGTCCGGGTGGAACGCCCGGACGGCAGCCATGTCGCCGACGGCAGCAGCGGACCGTCAGCCCTGATGCATGGCACCAGCAAATCCTGGTGCGCTATCGTCACGGCGCTGGATAACGCCTTCCTGGCGGCAGGCATTGTGCGCCCGCCGTATGCGACGATTGCTGCCGGCTGTGGCTTGTCGGGAATCAACAACCCGCAATGGGCGAACCAGTTCACCGAGCAGAACCCTGGCTTCGGCGCGCTGGCCATCGGCACCGACGCCTTCACCACCCTGCTGGGCGCGCACCTGGGCCAGCCCGGCGTAGTGGTGGCGATCGGCACCGGCAGCGTCGGTGAAGTCTTGCTGGCCGACGGCAGCCGCCTTGAAGTCGGCGGCTGGGGCTTCCAGACCGGCGACGAAGCCAGCGGCGGCTGGATCGGCCTGCGCGCCGCCAACCATGTCGAACGAGCGCTGGATGGCCGTGCCGTTGCCGGACCGTTGGCCCGGGCCATCGTCCGCTTCTGCGGCGGCGCCGACGACTTCAGCAACAGCCAGAACCGGGAACGGGTGATCGCCTGGGTCAACAGCGCCAACCAAAGCATCTTCGCCCAGCTGGCGCCGCTGGTGGTGACCCATGCCGCCGAAGATCCGGCGGCGCAGACCATCTTGCGTAAGGCCGGCGTCGAAATCGACCAGATCGCGCTGGCGCTGGACCCGTCGCAACAGCTGCCGATCGCCCTCTGCGGCGGCCTGGCCGCTCCGCTCCAGGCGTATCTGCCGGAACCTTTGAAATCACGCGCGATCACGCCGCGCGCCGGCGCCGCAGCCGGCGCACTGCTGCTGCTGCGCCGTCAACTCGCAACAGAGCTCGCAGGGGAACAAGCATGAATACCACCAGCAACCTGACACAACTGCATGGCAATGTCCTGACCACCGAGGGCTGGGTCGCCGGCAGCATCGGCTTCAGCGACATGATCACCGAGATCAGCGGCGAGGCGCTGGAACAACCGCCGGAACAAGGCGACTACATCCTGCCTGGCTTTATTGACCTGCACGTGCATGGCGGCGGCGGCCAGGACATCATGGAGGCCGGCGATGCCGTCCACGTGGTCTCGCGCCTGCACGCCCAGCACGGCACCACCAGCATGCTGGCCACCACCATGACGGCGCCGCTGGAAGAGCTGGAAGCGGCGCTGGGCGCCATCGGCAAGGCTTGCCGCGGGCGCCGTGCCGGCAGTGCGCGCGTGCTGGGGGCGCATCTGGAAGGCCCCTACATCAATCCGGGCAAGCTCGGCGCCCAGCCGGATTTCGCGATTGCCGCCACGGTCGAGCAGATCGACTGGCTGCGCAGCTTTGCGCCCTTGAAACTGATCACCATTGCACCGGAAATCAACGGCCACATGGCGCTGGTCAAGACCTTGTCGCAACTGGGCATGCGGGTGCAGATCGGCCATACCCTGGGCACTTACGAAGACGGCGTCGCCGCCCTGAAAAACGGCGCTGCCGGCTTCACCCACTTGTTCAATGCGATGAGCTCTTTCCATCACCGGCAGCCGGGCATGGCCGGCGCCGCCTTGGCGCATGCCGAATATGCCGAGCTGATCCCGGACCTGCTGCACGTCCATCCGGGCGCCATCAAGACTGCGCTGCGAGCAATACCGCGCCTGTTCTGCGTCACCGATTCGACCGCCGCCTCAGGCATGCCGGACGGCGACTACATGCTGGGCCGCCAGGTGGTGCACAAATGCCTGGGCGGCGTGCGGCTGGACAACGGCACCCTGGCCGGCAGCACGCTGACCATGGATCAGGCGCTGCGCAACCTGGTGTCGCTCGGGCTGGAAATCGCCGAAGCTTCGCTGCGGGTCTCCACCTATCCGGCCGACTATCTTGGCATGCAAGAACGCGGACGTCTGAAAGAAGGCTGTTTCGCCGATATCCTGGTGCTCGACCACCAGCTCAAACTCAAAGCAGTGTATGTAGAAGGAGAAAGAATTGACCTCGTTGATGCTTAAAGAAGCCCGCTCGGCGGCAGAACATGTCGCCTTGCAGCTCAGCCAGGACCGCGAGCGCTACGCCGAACTCGGCCAGCGCCTGCGCGCCGCGCCGCCGTCCAGCATCCTGACCGTGGCGCGCGGCAGCTCCGACCATGCCGCCAATTACTGCGCCTACCTGATCATGGCGCGCCTGGGCCGCATCGTCGCTTCGCTGCCACTGTCGCTGGTGACGCTCAACAAGGCGCCGCTGATCGCCCGCGATGCGCTCGCTATTGCGATTTCGCAATCGGGCCAGAGCCCGGACGTGATCGAACCGATCCGCTATTTCCGCGATAGCGGCGCCACCACTGTCGCACTCGTGAACGATATCGCTTCGCCCTTGGCGGACACTGCCGAATGGGCGCTGCCGCTGCATGCCGGCGCCGAACTGAGCGTGGCCGCCACCAAGAGTTTCATCACCAGCCTGGTGGCTGCCGCCCGCCTCACCGCACACTGGCAGGATGACGCCGCCTTCCTGGCCGCCATTGAAGCCCTGCCGCAGGCATTGACTGCCGCTACCGAACTCGACTGGAGCCCGGCCATCGACGTGCTGGCGCCCTCTTCCCGCATCATGGTAGTCGGCCGCGGCATCAGCTTGCCGCTGGCGCTGGAATCGGCATTGAAATTCAAGGAAACCTCTGCGATCCAGGCGGAAGCCTTCAGTGGCGCTGAAATCAAGCACGGCCCGATGGCCCTGATCGACGAAGGCTATCCGCTGCTGATCTTCGCCACCCGCGGACCGACCCAGGCCGGCCTGCTCAAGCTAGCCGACGAAATGCGCGGCCGCGGCGCCAAGGTACTGCTGGCCGCACCCGCCGACGTGGCGGCGCGTGATCTGACTTTGCCGGTTGCCGCCACCCCAGACCTCGACCCGATCGTGGCGATCCAGGCTTTCTATGTGATGGCCGCGCAGCTGTCGGTAGCGCGCGGCATGGATCCCGACCAGCCGCGGCATTTGAGTAAAGTGACGAAGACGCAGTAAGGCTCGTTGATAACTCGTAAGACGCGACAAAATCGTCACCCGCTTTTCGTCGTGCTTAAACCACGTAGCTAACTGGGGTCAGAGTGAACTTTCTGCGCGCCTTTTGCAGAAACTTCACTCTGACCCCACTTAGCGGGCTACGGAGCGCATACGTCTGCGCTGGCAAAAAACACCTGGCGCACCCATTCTTTCTCCTAATCCGTCATGTAGGGTCAGAGTCGAGTTTCGCGATAAAACGCCGCGAAAGTCGACTCTGACCCCAGATGACTACGCCTTAAAACACATGCCGCATCCCCACCCGCAGCAATCCCTGTTCGCTATTGCTGGACGGCCCGAACGAATTGCCGATGACGCCATCCACGCCATGCGACGCCCGCCGGTAATCGGCTGACACATACAGATCGCTGCGCTTGGACAAGTGATAATCCAGCCCCAGCGACAGCTGGTTCGCCTTGGTGCCTTCGAAATGCATGCGCTGGTAGCCCAGCGTGCCGTCCAGTGCCGCGTCGAAATGGTAGCGCCCCCCGATTTCGATCAGGCGCAGATCCGATACCTGGCCATAGCCTCGGAACTCGATATCGGCAAAATTCGCCATGGCGGTCAACTTCCCCATGTCATAAGCAGCGCCGATGGCGAAGATCTTCTGGCTGTCGATCGCCATGTTTTTGAGCGGCACCCGTTCACCGCTGCCGCCATCGATGGCAAAAGTCGGCTGCCCGAGGAATTGGGTCAGGCCCAGGCTTGGATAGGGCCCGATCGCCTGCGTGCCGCGCGGCGTGTTCAGCCGCATATAAGCAACACCGGCAGAAAACGGCCCGCGCGCATAGTGGGCGCCAAGGTTCCAAGCCGTGCCACTGCCGGCGCCTTCGCTGTCATTTTCGTCCGGATGGGCGCTCTTGTCGGCAAATGAATACAGCGCGCCAAAGGTCAGCCCGTCGAAATCGGCGCTGGCGAGCTTGATCGAGCGCTGGATGGCGTTGCCGGCGATGCGGTCGAAATTACCCTGGTGTGAAGCGTAGCCGCTAGCCGTGGCGCTGATGTTGAAGGGCGTGACATAGTCGTTGATCAGATCGTACTGGGTGCCCATGGTCAGCTGCCCGTAGCGGTTGCTCAGGCCAAGCATCGCCATCCGGTCAAACATCGTCCCTTGCGAGGACAAGGAACCATCGTCCAGGTTGAAGCTGCTTTCCAGCTGAAACACGGCGCTCAGGCCACCGCCCAGGTCTTCCACGCCCTTGACGCCCCAGCGGTTCGGCTCCATCACGCCGGTGTCCAGCTTGGTGTTGCCATGCCCGCCTTCATTGTTGACGAAGGTGACGCCGGCATCCAGCACGCCGTAAAACACCACGGAACTTGGCGCAGCGGCTTTTTTTTCAGTTGCGGGAATCTCGGCCTGGGCCTGGATCGCGGGAGAAAACGCCAAGGCGCAGCTGCTGCCGATAATGCTCAATAAGACTTTCATAGTGTATTCCGATAATTTATGTAGGGTGGGCAGATTTTCTGCCCACGCGTGACGGTAAATACGCACGGTCCCTCGATGGGCACACGTCACACGTGGGCACAGGTGCCCACCCTACGGTGTTAATACAGGCTCAGAACCATTGGCCGTAACGGCGGATATAGATGGTCTTCACGGTTTGCGCCAGGATCATGTAGCCGACCATGGTGGCGATCAGCCAATAGAAATACGACTTATCCAGCGCGACGAAGCCGATCGATGCCGCCAGCGGCGAGAACGGCAGGTAGCAGCCGATGCCGATGGCAATCGCGGTCGACAGCAATACCGGCAGCGCCGCCGTGCTTTGGATGAACGGAATCTTGCGGGTACGCAGCATGTGCACCACCAGTGTCTGCGACACCAGGCCTTCGATGAACCAGCCGGAATTCATGATGTTCTGGCCGGCGCTGCCGCCGTCCGCTGCATACATGGCGCCGGCGCCGAATACAGTCCACATCAGGATGTAAGTGGTGATATCGAACACCGATGAAGTCGGGCCGATCCAGATCATGAAGCGGCGGATATTGCCGGCATCCCATTTGCGCGGTTTCTTGAGGAAGTCTTCATCCATCTTGTCCCAAGGCAGCATCATCTGCGAGATGTCATAGATCAGGTTCTGGATCAGCAGATGCACCGCCAGCATCGGCTCCCATGGCAGCCAGGCCGAGGCCACCAGCACCGAAAACACGTTGCCGAAATTGGAGCTGGCTGTCATGTTCAGGTACTTGAGGATATTGCCGAAGGTTTCACGTCCCTTGACCACGCCTTCTTCCAGCACCATCAAACTCTTTTCCAGCAAGATGATGTCGGCGGTTTCCTTGGCGATATCGGCGCCGCTGTCGACCGAGATGCCGACGTCAGCGTCGCGCAGCGCCGGCGCGTCATTGATGCCGTCGCCCAGGAAGCCGACCGTATGGCCGTTGGCCTGCAGCGCCTTGACCACCCGCGATTTCTGCAGCGGCGTCAGCTTGGCGAACACGGTGGTATATTTCACCGCCTCGTTGAGCTGCTGCTCGGACATCGCTTCGATTTCCTGGCCGACCAGCGGCGTGCCCGGATCGAGGCCGACATCGCGGCATACCTTGAGCGTGACGATGGCGTTGTCGCCGGTCAGCACTTTGACCGCGACGCCGTATTCCTGCAGGGCGCTGATCGCCGGCGCCGCCGAGTCCTTGGGCGGATCGAAGAAGGTCAGGAAGCCGCGCACCACCAGCTGCGCCTCGTCTTCCGTCTTGTACTGCGCCTTGGCATGGGCGGGATCGATCTGGCGCGTGGCGACGATCAATACCCGATAACCTTCTTCATTGTATTCGCGCGCCTTTTCCAACAGCGCTGTGCGGGCCTTCGCATCCAATACCTGCACTGCCTCGCCCTGCTGGGTATGGCTGCAGACCGCCAGCATTTCTTCGACGGCGCCTTTCGACACCATCAGCTGCGCACCGCCCTGGTCTTCGACGATCACCGACAAGCGGCGGCGCACGAAATCGAAAGGCATCTCGTCGATCTTGCTGTACTGCAGGAGCTTGGCGGCCGCACCGTGCTGGTCAGCATGGCTGACGATGGCGATATCCATCAGGTTCTTTTGCCCGCTCTGGTGAAAACTGTTGAGCCACGCCAGCTGCAAGATGCTTTCATCCTTGTTGCCGCTGATATCGAGATGCCGTTCCAGGATGATCTTGTCCTGCGTCAGGGTGCCGGTCTTGTCGGTGCACAGCACGTCCATGGCGCCGAAGTTCTGTACCGAGTTGAGACGCTTCACCACCACCTTGCGGCGCGCCATCGCCATCGCCCCTTTGGCCAGGTTGGCCGAGACGATCATCGGCAGCATTTCCGGCGTCAGGCCGACCGCCACCGCCAGCGCAAAGGTCAGCGCCGACATCCAGTCGCCCTTGGTGACGCCGTTGATCATGAAGACGATAGGCACCATCACCAGCATGAAGCGGATCAACAGCCAGGAAACACTGCTGACGCCGCGGTCGAAACTGGTTTCGATGCGCTTGTGGCTGACCACATTCTTGGCCAGCGAACCGAAATAGGTATTGGCGCCGGTCGCCACCACGACGGCAGTGGCAGTGCCGCTCACTACGTTGGTGCCCATGAAGCAGATATCGGACAGGTCAAGCAGATCGGCCTGGTTATCGGCTGCGGGATTGGCATCGGCTGATTTCTGCGCCACCGCGCCCAGCGTGTCGTATTTCTCGATCGGCAGCGCTTCGCCGGTCAGCACCGCCTGGCTGATGAACAAGTCGCGCGAGGCAAACAGGCGGATGTCGGCCGGAATCATGTCGCCGGCCTGCAGGCTGACGATGTCGCCCACCACCAGCTCGCGCATCGGGATTTCCTGACGCTGAGGATTGGCAGCATCATTGCTACGGCGCAGTACGATGGCGGTAGTACGCACCATCGATTTCAACCGTTCGGCCGCCTTGTTCGAGCGGTATTCCTGGAAGAAGCGCAACAGGCTGCTGATGGTCACCATCGTCAGCAGGATGATCACGCCCTTCCAGCTGCGCTCGTCCGGCTCGGCCAGGTGGACATCGAGGATATAGCTGATGCTGGCCAGTATCAGCAGCACGATCACGAAGGGATTTTTGAAAGACAAGGCCAGCTGCACCAAGGCGTGCGGCGCCTTGTCGTGGGCTACTTCATTGGGACCGGAGCGTTGCAGGCGTTCGGCGGCGTCATGGTTAAACAGGCCGAAAGGCGAGGTTTTGGTACGGTTAAAGGTGGCTTGAATGGGCTTGCCGGATTCTTCGACGACGCGCATCGAGATTTTCTGTTCCGGCGCAGAGGATCCGGAAATGAACCCTTTCTGCTTTTGCTTGGGCTTGCCCGCTTTGTTCTTGGCTGTCTGATTCATGTGATTTTCCTGTGCCGTAAGGACAGCACGGGAAAATCCTGTCTTTATTCAGACAACACTATCCCCTGCCGCGCCACGGCTAAGCGTGTTCGGTTGGTCGTAAAACTGGGGCGAAGGTCGCCCGCTGTGGCTATCGCGCTGACTATCCAAGCGGGCGGCCTATCGCCACCTTCGCTATCGTCTTCCATGTGGTTCCTTGCAATGGTCAGGGTTGAACGGATGCTTCAGCAACGAAGCTGGAGTTGATGATTACTGCGGCATGAAGATGGGCGCCACGTGCACCTGCGGCTTGCTGTGCGCCGCCAGCGGCGACAACAGGTGCAGCAGGATGAGCAGCCAGGCCAGCGCTGCAAGCAGCGCCAGCAGCACCGCATTTCTTGCGTTTAAAAAGTACTGATGCATGATTGTTCCTTAACGGCCGTTGCCGCCTATCAGCGTGCCGTACATGCCGCAGTTCTGCGCCGGCTGGCGGGATTTTTCGGAACGCGTATTACCGGTATGGCGGGCAAGGCTGGCGGCCTGGGAAGATGTCCAGCCGAAAGTCCAGCCCTTGGACGAAGTTTCTGTGACGCGTTTTTTTTGCGCGTTGATGAATGATTTGATAGTCATGATGAGCCTCGACAGACGTGTTTGCATAACGGCTCTGCGGATGAGGAGCCGTGATCGAAGGCGAGCTGAGGCGGCGGACTAGAGCCGTTGGCTATGCAACAGACTGGAAATGCAAACCTTGCGCGCCCCGCTTGCGTATTAAAGATGTTTTACGTGAGGGACAACTGGGGGACAGTCCATGTCAAAAATCCTTTATAAACGCGCTGGGGCGGCAGCCAGAGCGGCCGGCAGCTGGTGGGCGGATCGCCTGAACAATAGCGCTCAGACAGCGTGGAGCGGCAACGAGGTGCCTGAAAAAATAAACCATGCCAATCTCCTGGGGCCGGCATTCTGCATTCGGCAATAACGCGGACGTGATCAGTCAGCGCGGACACAGCCACAAGGGCGGGCGCAACAAAATCTCGTCGCTGCATGGCAGAAACGGCGGAACAACCGGAATACCCGGAACAAACGGATTAAATGACTAGATGGGGATTTAAAGTGCGGTCTTGCTGATCGCATCTACAACTCGGCGTACGCAGAGTCGTAGCGGAGGGAGGTCTGCTACTGCTATGCGTGCTGTGCCGGGCTGATCGCCCATCCACTTCGACTATTAGAACCTGAGTCCACAATGGACCTCCATATAATGCAATGCCCGAAGTTTATCGATGAAGGAATGGCCGTGTCAAGCACAAATCCAGCTATTTGCAAAAACATGCGATTGCCTGAAACATGGCTCCGGCTGTGGCAATCCAGCCCATCGCACTGAAAATCCGGGAGTCGGATAAACTGTGCTGACGTATCCTACTCCTGAAGCCATCATGCAAAACATCCAAGCTGTAGAACTCGCCAAAGCCTATCGCCTGCTGAACCACGGCCCTACCACCATCGTCACCAGCGCCCATGCCGGCGTCAGCAATGTGATGGCGGCGGCGTGGGCGATGCCGCTGGATTTCGATCCGCCGAAAGTCTTGCTGGTGATTGACAAGAGCACGCTGACGCGCGAGCTGGTGGAAGCCTCCGGCGAATTCGCACTGAACGTTCCTACCCGCGCGCAAGCCGAGCAAACGCTGGCGGTGGGTTCCAGCTCAGGGCGCGAGGGCGACAAGTTTGCGGCGCTGGATATCGCCACATTTCCGGCGCAGGAAATCGGCGCACCGCTGATGTCGGGCTGCCTGGCGTGGCTGGAATGCAAGGTCATTCCGGAGCCGCATAATGAACAGCGCTACGATCTGTTCATCGCCGAGGTGGTAGCCGCCTGGGCTGATGCCGCGGCGTTTTCAGAAGGCCGCTGGCACTTCCCCAGCGCCGACCAGCATTCGTTGCACTACCTGTCCGGCGGCGCCTTCTTCGCCACCGGCGAAGCGTTCAACGTGAAGCTGAAACCATAACGATGATTCGCTTCAGGAAAAATCTGTGTGCGCTTAACCGCGGCCGATAAACGGCATGTTGGTCGCCATCACCGTCATGAACTGAACGTTCGCATCCAGCGGCAGGCTCGCCATGTAGAGTACGGCATTGGCGACATTTTCGACCGCCATGGTCGGCTCCACCGCCACCTGGCCATTTGCTTGCAGGATACCCTGCTCCATGCGCTCCGTCATGTCGGTGGCGGCATTGCCGATATCGATCTGGCCGCAGGCGATATTGTATTTGCGGCCGTCCAGCGAAGCCGACTTGGTCAGACCCGTGATCGCATGCTTGGTGGCGGTGTAGGCCACCGAATTCGGCCGTGGCACGTGCGCGGCAATCGAACCGTTGTTGATGATGCGGCCGCCGCCTGGCGTTTGCGCCTTCATGATTTTGAACGCCTCCTGCGTGCACAGGAAAGCGCCAGTCAGGTTGACGTCGACCGATGCCTTCCACTGGGCGAAATCGACCTCTTCCAGCGAGGCCGATTTGGTGAAGATGCCGACATTGTTGAACAACAGGTCGAGACGGCCGAACTGTTCGCTGATCGTGGCGAACAGCGCCTTGACCGATGCCGGATCGCTGACATCGGCCGATACCGGCAAGGCATGTGCCGCCAGCGCCCCGGCGGCCGCCATCGTCTCCTCCAACGCCGTAATGCGCCGCCCGGCCAATACCACACTGTAATCGTTGCGCAGCAGAGCCAAAGCGATGTGCTTGCCAATACCTGAACCGGCGCCGGTGACCAATGCGATTTTCTTGCTGACTGCCATTTTCATGCTCCTGGGTGATTATTTTCCTTATTCTAACGATGTTTCGCTTCATGCCTGTCGCTCACCCCGACATCGCTCGCAAACTTGTAATAATCAAATGCGACTTTGATCGTTCACGCAGCGATTTTGTTTTGTTAATCTGCCCTGCATGGTGAACTATTTTTATAGCTGCCAGATCAACGGGAACATCAACCAGGGACCAGAACAATATGAAATCAACTGCCATTTTATTCGCCAGCCTGACGCTGCTGTCGGGCCTGGCCCATGCCGACAAGCTGGACGACATCAAGAAAGCCGGCGTGCTGCGCGTCGCCACTTTCGACGGCAATCCGCCGTTCGGTTTTGTCGACCAGAAGACCAATAAAATCATCGGCCTGGATGTCGACTACGCCAACGCCGTCGCCAAGAAACTCGGCGTCAAGGTCGAGCTGGTGCCGACCAATCCGGCTAACCGGATTCCTCTGCTGGCCTCAGGCAAAGTCGACCTGGTGTTCGCCAACTTCACCATCAATCCCGAGCGCGCCCAGGTGATCGACTTCAGCATCCCCTATTTCGCTTCCGGCCAGCAGTTCCTGAGCAAGAAAGGCGTACTGAAGAGCGCTTCGCAGATTCCTGAACTGCGCATCGGCACCGACAAAGGCACCACCATGGAAACCACCTTGCGCGAGAAATATCCGGCCGCCAAGGTCGTGCTGTACGACGACACGCCGTTTGCCCTGGCCGCCCTGCGCAACGGCAACGTGCAGGCGATCACTCAAGATGGCTCGAAGCTGATTGCGCTGCTGGCCAATATCCCGGACAAGGAAAAATATGAAATCCCGGCGTTCGCCATTTCCGAAGAATACGAAGGCGTCGGCGTACCCAAGGGCGAGACCCGGCTGGTGAACACGCTCAACGATACCTTGCGCGAATTTGAAAAAGACGGTACCGCCCTCAAGATCTACGACAAATGGTTCGGCCCTGACAGCAAATCGCCGCTGCCGCGCTTGTTCAAGATCGGCGACACCAAGGTGAGCCAGAACTGATCCTTCTGCTGCGATTTTCTCCTGCTCTC
The DNA here is from genome assembly GCF_001584185.1 of Collimonas pratensis. Classification (GTDB taxonomy): domain Bacteria; phylum Pseudomonadota; class Gammaproteobacteria; order Burkholderiales; family Burkholderiaceae_D; genus Collimonas; species Collimonas pratensis. The sequence continues at coordinate 3,475,543 of NZ_CP013234.1, forward strand.
TGTCTTGCACTGGCGGTCTTTGCCGACCGCCAGTGTTTTTTTGTTCCTGGCCGTTAAGGGCCGGTGCCTGGCTGTAAAGTAAACATGTCTGAGTTTCAATCGCTGCTGGGGCAGGCGCTGGCCCCCAAATACCTGGGCTGGCTGGTGGACGGCTTGTGGATGACGCTGCACGTTTCCGCCGTAGTCGCCCTGCTCTCCACCTTGCTTGGCATCATGATCGCCGCTGCGCGTTCCAGCGAACGCCGCTGGCTGACGCTACCTGCCGCTGTTTTTCTTGCTGTGTTCCGCAATACACCGTTGCTGGTGCAATTGTTCTTCTGGTACTTCGGCATCTCCAGCCTAATGCCTGAAGATTCAACAGAGTGGCTGAATACGGTGCATAGCTTGGCACTCGGCCGCTATCTGACGCTAAGTTGGCCATCCTTCGAGCTGCTGTGCGCCATCGTCGGCCTGAGCCTGTATTCCGCCGCCTATGTCAGCGAAGAAATCCGCGCCGGCATGCGTGGCGTCGCCGCAGCCCAGCAACTGGCGGGCGCTGCACTCGGCCTGACGCGCTGGCAGGTGCTGCGTTACGTGGTCCTGCCGCAAGCGCTGCGGATCGCTCTGCCGCCGCTGCTGGGGCAATACATGAACATCGTCAAGAATACCTCGCTCACCATGGCCATAGGCCTGGCCGAGCTGTCCTATACTTCGCGCCAGGTGGAGGCGCAGACCTTCAAGACTTTCCAGGCTTTCGGCGTGGCGACCTTGTTTTATGTCGCAGTGATCGCCGTGCTGGAAATGCTTGGGCAATTGCTGCAACGGCGCCGGCGCTTGGCCATGACTGGAAGCGCGAGGCGATGAGCATGCAACTCAGCGTCTTGACGGACAACCTGCCTTATCTGTTGTGGGGCGCCTATCCAGACGGGCCGCTGGGCGGCGCTGCCTTGACGGTGTTGCTGAGCCTGGGCTCGGCGCTGGCGTCGGCGGCGCTGGGACTGTTGCTGGGGATAGCCTTGTCGATGTCGCGCGGCCTTCTCAATTTCATGCTGACGGCAGTGATCGGATTTTTCCGGGCAATTCCGGTGCCGATGCTGATTTTCTGGACCTATTTTCTGTTGCCGGTTGTGTTTCATGTGGATGTGCCGGGGGTGTTGTCGGTGATGTGCGCCTTGGCGCTGATCGGCGGCGCTTATCTGGCGCATTCGGTGCATGCGGGGATCAGCGGCATCGGCGCTGGCCAGTGGAGTGCGGGCTTGTCGCTGGGGATGACGCGGGTGGCGGTGTTGCAGCATATCGTGCTGCCGCAGGCTTTGCAGATGATGTTGCCGTCTTTCGTTAATCAGTGGGTGACCTTGATCAAGGATAGTTCGCTGGCGTATATCGTCGGGGTCGGCGAGTTGTCATTCGTGGCGGCGCAGGTCAATAGCCGGGTGATGATTTATCCGGCAGAGATATTCATGTTCATTGGCTTGATTTATTTTCTGCTGTGTTCGGGGTTGGGGTGGTTTGCACATTGGGTGGCGGGCTATTTTCGCCCGGCCCAGGATGGGCGCTTGCGTCAGGCCACCACTACCTGAGTGTGGCCGATTGCGTTCCGGCCGGTTTTCTTCACCACGATGTCGACGTCACGGCCTAGACGGTTCAAGCACTCCACCATCTTGGCCTGGCTGATGCCTCTGAATTTTCCTCGCAGCATTTCCGAGAGCTTGGGTTGGGGCATTCCCAACAGTTCGGCGGCTCTCTGCTGAGTCAAGTGCCGGCTCTTGATGATTTGTGCGATTTCATGAGCCAGCTTGGCCTTGACGAGCATCTCTTCGGCATCAGGGAAGCCCAGGTCGGCATAGGGATTGTCGCTGCCGATTTCAATATCGATGCCATTAAAAGTAACTTTCTGATTCACTCTCTGCTCCTTTGCATTGCAATTACAGTTTTCAATCGCGTTCGAATCAAATCCATATCCGGCTTGGGTGTGGCGCTACCGCTAACGGACTTTTTCTGAAAACAATGCAGTACGTAAAGCTCCTCGACACAACGTACTGTGCATATGGCGCGATATGTATCCCCCTGGCAGTCTTCTACTATTTCCAGGACACCTGCGCCGCCAAAGCCTTTCAACGGCTTGGCCTGATCGTGCTTACTGCCGATTTGGGCCAAATGCAGCGCATAACCAAAAGCAGCCTGAACTTCTACCGGCATCTCACCCAAATCTTTTTTCGCTGATCCAACCCAGCGCAAAGGCCGTAAAAAAGAAGATATCATGAATTATACCCAAACGTAGATAAAATGCGCCCCCAGCGTTCAGCAATCAATACGCAGAGCAATCTGGATTGACTAACAGCAGATTGAATTTATACTGTATATACATACAGTATAATATTTACTCTCATAAGCTTGGACCTAATTCCATTTCGTCATGCCTCTCCCTGCCAGCGCCTCATCCAGCCTCGCCGCTGCGGTCCAGTCGGTTGTTTCGACCTTGCCGCATGCCTTGTGGCGGGCGGATCAGATGGGGGTTTATCAGGGGGCGGTCACGACTACTGGCTATGCGGCGCTGGATCGGGAATTGCCGAATGGCGGCTGGCCGCACTCGGCGCTGATCGAACTGCTGCTGCATCAGAGCGGCTGCGGCGAGATGCGGCTGCTGCAGCCGGCTTTGCTGCAGATTGCCCAGCAGCGGCGGATCGTGCTGTTGCAGCCGCCGCATTTGCCGCAGCTGGCAGCCTGGGAGAACGCCGGACTGGCGAGCGAGAAATTGCTGTGGATCAAGACCGGGCGCAGCGTCGATGCGCTGTGGTCGGCGGAACAGGTTTTGCGCAACGGCAGTTGCGGTGCGCTGCTGATGTGGCAATCGCATGTCCGTGGCGAAGCCTTGCGGCGGCTGCATCTGGCGGCGCAAGCCAGCGACACCCTGCTGTGGATGATCCGGCCGCTCAGCGCCGCCCACGAATCGTCGCCCTCGCCTCTGCGCCTGTCCTTGCAGCCTGCGCGCAACGGCGTCGAGATCCAGCTGCTCAAGCGCAAAGGGCCTCAGCATGAACATGCTTTCTACCTGCCGCTGCCGGCCATCGTTCCCGCAACCGATGCGGTTGCGCCCATTCTGACAACTCCTTCGGCAACACCTCTCCATGGCACTCTGGATCGGCATACATCTCCCGCTATTGGCGCTGGAAACCTTGCGTCCGCGCTGGTCTAAGCCCTGCATGTTCGCGGTGCTGGAACATGAGCAGGTGCTGGCCATGAGCGCCAGTGCGGCCGCCGCCGGCGTGCGGCCGGGCATGCGCCGCGGCGGCGTGCTGGCGCTGGCGCCGGAAACCCTGCTGTGCGAACGCGATGCAGGGCGTGAGCAAGGCGCGCGCGACGATATCGCGCTGACCTTGCTGCAATACACGCCGGAAGTCGCGCATGCCGAAGAAGACTCGCTGCTGCTTGATGTCAGTGCCAGCCTGAGCGCTTTCGGCGGCCGCCTGGCGCTATGCCGCCGCATCCGCGACAGCGTCCAGGCGCTCGGCTTCAGCCTCCAGCTCAGCATGGCGCCGACTGCCCAGGGCGCATGGCTGCTGGCGCGCTACCGGCGCCGCCATCGCCGCCCTCCCTTGCCACGGCAACGGCGCAGCCTCGGCATGGCCAGCATGCAGCGCCGGCTGGATGCGCTGCCGTTCGTGATCTTGCCGGCGGCCCGCCCCTACCAGGAATGGCTGATCGGCATCGGCTGCCAGACCCTGGCCGATCTGCGCAAGCTGCCGCGCGCCGGCTTGCAGCGGCGCAGCGACCAGCAACTGCTGGCCAGCCTGGACCGCGCCTACGGCACGGCGCCGGAAATCTTCGACTGGGTGCAGCCGCCGCAGACTTTTTCAGCATGGCTGGAGCTGCCGGACCGCATTGAACATGCCGAGGCAGTGCTGTTTGCCGCGCGCCGCCTGATCTTGCAGATGACGGGCTGGCTGGTGGCGCAGCAGCTGGCGGTCTCCTGCTTCCGGCTGTCGCTGGAACACGAACGCGGCCGCCAGGCGATTGCGCCGACGCCGCTGGAAATTTCCCTGGCCGAAGCCGCCTGGCATGAAGAACATCTGCTGCGCCTGCTGAAAGAACGGCTGGGCCGCCTGCAGCTTGAGGCGCCGGTGATCGCCTTGCGCCTGCAAGCCATGCAGGTAGTCCCCATGCTGCCGCCGACCGCTTCGCTGTTTCCCGAACCGGGCGGCACGCCAGGCGCCTACGCACGCTTGCTGGAACTGCTAAGCGCACGACTGGGCAGCGAGAATGTGTTGCAGCCCGCAGCCCAGGCCGATTACCGTCCGGAAATCGCGAATGCCTGGCAAGCCGCGGCCGCCCAAGGCCTCCGAACGCCGCAGGAAAACAGGCGCGCACTCTCGCCTGCGCGTCCATTCTGGTTGCTGCAGGCGCCACTAGCCTTGGCGGTACGCAATCACCGGCCCTTCTACAGCTCGCCTTTGCGGCTGCTAGCCGGTCCTGAACGCATCGAATGCAGCTGGTGGGATGGCGTTGCCGCAGTGCGCGATTATTTCATCGCGGAAGGCGACGACGCTGCTTGCTACTGGATCTACCGGCAGCGCAGCGGCGATGACATTTACTGGTTCCTGCATGGCTTGTTCGCCTGATGACGGGGATGCAAAACCATGGATGAAATCAGCGGCTCGCCCACCCTCATTCTGCCGGGCTCGCTACCGGAATACGCCGAGCTGCAATGCGTGTCCAATTTCAGCTTCCTGCGCGGCGCCTCGCATCCCGAGGAGTTGGTGGAACGCGCCGCCCAGCTCGATTACCGGGCGCTGGCGCTGACCGATGAATGTTCGCTAGCCGGCGTGGTGCGCGCTCATGTGGCAGCCAAAGCACATGGCTTGCAGCTGCTGATCGGCAGTCAGTTCCAGCTACATGCCACCGACGGCAGCCCGGCCTTTTCCTTGATTGCGCTGGCCCAGAACCGCGAAGGCTACGGCAACCTGTCGGAACTCATCACGCTGGCACGCAGCCGCGCCGGCAAAGGCCATTATCTGCTGACGCCGCAGGACCTGGACACCCCCAACGCCGAGCACGCTCACCTGCGCCAGCTGCCCGACTGCCTGCTGATCCTGCTGCCCGCGCATGGCATAGACAGCGCTACGCTGATGCCGCAGGCGGCCTGGCTGCGCGCCAATTTTCCGGATCGCTGCTGGCTCGGCCTGACCTTGCTGCACCAGGCTGGCGACGAACGGCAACGCGCTGTCGTCGAGCAGGTGGCGCAGGTGCAAGGCTTGCCGGTAGTAGCCACCGGCGATGTCTGCATGCACCGGCGTTCACGCAAGCCGCTGCAGGATACGATGACGGCGATCCGCATCGGCAAGCCGGTTGCCGCCTGCGGCTATGCGTTCGCGCCCAACGCCGAGCAGCACCTGCGCGCGCGGCTGCGGCTGGCTAACCTGTATCCGGCGGCGGCGCTGGCGGCCAGCGTCGAAATCGCCAGCAAGTGCAGCTTCTCGCTGGATGAGCTGCGCTATGAATACCCGGATGAAGTGGTCCCCGCCGGTCACAGCGCCGCCAGCTACCTGCGCCAGCAGACCTACCTCGGCGCGCGGCGGCGCTACGCCGATGCCATTCCGGCGGCGGTGCAGAACCAGCTGGAAGACGAGCTGGAGATCATCCATGCGTTGAATTACGAATCCTATTTCCTGACGGTGTATGACATTGTCCAGTTCGCCCGCAGCAAGGATATCCTGTGCCAGGGCCGCGGCTCGGCGGCGAATTCAGCGGTATGCTACTGCCTCGGCATCACCGAGGTCGATCCCTCCCGCAGCACCTTGCTGTTCGGCCGCTTCATCAGCAAGGAGCGCGACGAACCGCCCGACATCGACGTCGATTTCGAGCATCAGCGGCGCGAAGATGTGATCCAGTACATCTATGAAAAATACGGCCGCCGTCGCGCCGCCCTGACCGCTGTGGTGATCAGTTACCGGCCGCGCAGCGTGCTGCGCGATGTCGGCAAGGCGCTCGGGGTCGATCCGGGCCTGGTCGACCAGGTCGCCAAGTCGCAGCGCTGGTGGGACGACAAGCAGCAGCTGCAAAAGAACTTCAGCGCACTGGGCATAGATCCCGATACGCCGATCGCCGAACACTGGGCCGAGCTGTCGCATACCCTGATGGGTTTTCCGCGCCACTTGTCGCAGCATCCGGGCGGCTTCGTGATCTCGCGCGGCAAACTGTCGCGGCTGGTGCCTATCGAGAACGCGGCGATGCCGAACCGCAGCGTGGTGCAATGGGATAAGGACGACCTCGATGCGCTGCGCATCCTCAAGGTCGATGTGCTGGCGCTGGGCATGCTGTCGATGCTGCAGCGGGCGCTGGCGATGGTCTCGCACCAGCGCGGCGCGTCCTTTGAAATGCAGGATATTCCGCGTGAAGATCCCGCCACCTACGAAATGATTCGCAAGGCCGACACGATAGGCGTGTTCCAGATCGAAAGCCGGGCACAAATGAGCATGCTGCCGCGCCTCAAGCCAAAGGAATTCTATGACCTGGTGATCCAGGTCGCCATCGTCCGGCCCGGGCCGATCCAGGGCGGCATGGTGCATCCCTATCTGAAAAACCGGAAAAAGAAAGCGGAAGAGATCGACTACCCCAGCCCGGAATTAAAAGTAGCCTTGAAGCGCACGCTCGGCATACCGATTTTCCAGGAGCAAGTGATGCAGATTGCCGTCATCGCCGCCGGCTTCACCCAGGGGGAAGCGGACGATCTGCGCCGTTCAATGGCGGCCTGGAAGCGCAAAGGCGGGCTGGAAAAATTCGAGCGCAAGCTGATCGACGGCATGGTCGCAAAAGATTATAAAAAAGATTTCGCCGAAGCCATTTTCAAGCAGATCCAGGGCTTCGGCGAATACGGTTTCCCGGAAAGCCACGCCGCCAGTTTCGCCTTGCTGGCCTACGCCAGCTCCTGGCTCAAATGCCACGAACCGGAAGCCTTCCTGGCGGCGCTGCTGAACAGCCAGCCGATGGGATTTTATTCCCCTTCACAGCTGGTGCAGGACGCGCGCCGGCATGGCGTCGAGGTGCTGCCGGTGGATATCAACCGCAGCAACTGGGAAGCCGCGCTGGAGCCCGTTGCCGGATCGGCACGGCTGGCAGTCAGGCTGGGATTCAGCCTGGTGCGCGGCCTGAGTTTTGATCACATCGAAGCAATCGAAGCGGCGCGCGCAGTGCGCCCCTTCAGCGACCTCCAGGATATGGCTTTACGCGCTGGCCTCAGGCGCGACCAGCTGCAGGCGCTGGCCGCCGCCGGCTCGCTGGCGCCGCTCTCCGGCAACCGTCGCCAGGCCTTGTGGCAAGCGCTGGTCAGCGCGCCCGAAAAAGGCCTGCTCAAGCCAGCCCAGATCAACGAGGAAGACTTGCTGCTGGCACCGCCGGGCGAGGCAGAAAATATCCTGCACGACTACCACACGCTGGGCTTGACCCTGGGCCGCCATCCGCTGGCGCTGCTGCGAGAAAACCTGAGCGCCAGGCGCTTCCTGCCCGCCGATGTGTTGAATACCTTTGCCGACGGCCAGCTGGCGCGCGGCTGCGGCATCGTCACGGTGCGCCAGCGCCCCGGCACGGCCAAGGGCGTGGTGTTCGTCACCCTGGAAGACGAGACCGGCACCGTCAACGTGATCGTCTGGCCGGACCTGGTCGAGCGCCAGCGCAAGGAATTGCACCGAGCGAACCTGATGGGCGTGTACGGCGTCTGGCAAAGCCATGACGGCGTCAGCCACCTGGTGGCGAAACGGCTAGTCGACCTGTCGCCGCTGCTGGGCAAACTGGACACCAGCAGCCGCGACTTCCATTGACAGGCGGGCGCCTTATTTTTGCTGCGGCATGTGCATATGGTCAGGATGGGCGTCGAGCATCAGGTCGATGCCGGCACCCGGATCTTCGCTGCCGTCTTCCTGCACCGCCACCGCGCGCTGCAAGCCTTCTTCATGTGCCAGGTCGCGCTTGCGCTGCCAGTTCACCGCCGCCAGCCCGCCCACGCCCAACACCGCCAGGCAAGCCGCCGGCACCAGCATCGGCGTCACATTGCTGTGGGTAAGCTTGCCGACATAGGGCATCAGGTTCTGGCCGAAGAAGCCGCCCAGGTTGCCGATCGAATTGATGGCGGCGATGCTGGCCGCTGCCCGCGCGCCCTGGAAGAATTTGGGCGGCAAGGACCAGAAGCAGGGATACAGCAAGGTGATGCAAGCGCCGCCGACTACCAGCGCGCCAAAGCGCAGCACATTGGAATCCAGCAGCGCGCTGGAGGCGAAGCACACCAGCCCCAGCAAGCCGATCACGGCGATCGCCTTATACACCACGCGGTCATGCCGCAATTTCCCCGGCAACCACAGCAACAGCAACACTGCCAAACCCCACGGGATCATGTTGAGCAGGCCGTTAATGGTGGAGCTGACGCCAAAGCCCTTGACCAGCGTCGGCAGCCAGTAGGTGACGCCGTACAGCGAGGTCGACATCAGCATGTAGGTGGCGGCAAACATCAGCACGCGCAGGTCCCACAAGGCCGCCAACGGATTGCCGTGGGTGGCGTTGGGCGGCGCATCGCGCAGCATCATGTCGTTCAGCTTGGCTTTCTGCGCCGCCGACAAGAACTTGGCTTCATCGATGGAACCCGGCAGGTACAGCATCACCACCAGCGTCAGCAGCACCGCCGGCAGGCCGGTGGCGATAAACACCCATTGCCAGCCTTCCAGTCCCAGCGTGCCGTTCAGGTTCAGCAGCAAGCCGCCGACCAGCGCCCCCAGCATGTTGGCCAGCGCGCTCCCCAGCGTAAACACGCCCAGCACGCGGGTCCGGTATATCTGCGGGAACCACAAGGTGATGTAGTAAATCACGCCAGGATAGAAGCCCGCTTCGGCCACCCCCAGCATGAAGCGCAGTATGTAGAACATCGGCAGCGAACTGGTGAAGCCCAGCAGTATCGTCACCGCGCCCCAGGTGAACATGATGCGCGCCAGCCAGACCCGGGCGCCGTATTTGTGCAGGGCCAGCGTGCTGGGGATTTCAAACAGCAGGTAGCCGATGAAAAACAGGGAAGCGCCCAGGCCATAGGCCGCCTCGCTCATGTGCAAGGCATGCACCATGTCCAGCTTGGCGAAGCCGACGTTCTGGCGGTCGATGAACGACACCAGGAACATCACGATCAGCAATGGCATCAGACGCCACGCCACTTTTTTCATCAACTGGTCTTCAGACAGCTCGCTGTTTGACTGCACGATGGTTCTCCATTTTTGTGTGAAGCCGTCGTCTGTGGCGACGGCTGGGGTGTTGTAGTTCAGCCAGGCCAGTGGCGCTGCCACACCGGCGCTACCCTGGGATGGGTTTCTATGCTTTCGATCAGCACCAGGAAAGCCGGCCTGGCCGTAGCCAGATGCGTGCGCGCGCCTGACCATTTGGACACCACGGCCGCCAGCAGATCGAGTGCGCCGGGCTCGGCGCCGCCCAGGAACGGGCTAGCCACATAAGTATCGGCAAAAATTTCCCAGTAGTTGTACAGGCGCTCGCGCGCCCCTTGCCGTATCTGTTCCTTGACCGCTTCATCGGCATTCACGCACCAGCGCTCCGGATAATCGATCACACCGATAGCGGCATAGCAGTTAGCCGCGATAAACACCAGGCCGCGGATAGCCTGGGCGCGCTGCGCCTCGTCATCGGGTAATAGTCGGCTGGCCGGATGGCTGAGTCCGAGATGCAACAGGATCGCCGCGCTTTCGGTCAGCACGCTGCCATCCGCCAACTGCAAGGTAGGAATCTGTTTGAGCGGGTTGCACTGCTGCAGCTGGTCGACTGCTGAGCCGGGTTCCCAGGAAGCGGCTTCGACCAGGCGGTAAGACTGTGCGGTCAGCTCCAGGGCGATTTCCACCACGGCCGAGCCGCAGCCCTTGAAGCCATAGAGTGTGTACATGGGTCCCCGCGTTCTATCTCTTGGAAGATAAATTCTAACAGGGAGTGGCGTCCTCAGGTCGCCGGAATCTTGGCGGCTGGCGGCGCTTCCAGTCCCATTGCATGCGACACCCGCCCGCAAAACTCTTCCGGCGTACGGGAAATGATCTCTTCCGGCACGCTGAATTTCTTGATCAGGCGCTTGTGGCTCTCAAAACCATAGGACACCATGAAGGGATGCATGCCGGAGCCGATCGCCGCCAGGTAATCCTTGTGCTCGTCGCCGCAGATGTAGGCGCGCGCCGGATTGATGTCCATGCGCTCTCGGATCGAGCGGAATTCCTGCATTTTTTCCATATGCAGCGGCACATGGGCGAAAAAATCAAAGCTGTCGAGATCGATATCATGGCGCCGGAACAGCAGCCGCAGCGTCTGCTCCGGATCGTTGGTCATGTTGCGTGTCACCAGGCCGACCACGATATCGGGCGCGGCGATCAGGCTGTGCACCAGTTCCGCGATGCCGGGATAGAGCCGGGCTTCTTCCCGGTAAACCTCGGTCAGGGTCGCGATCAGCTGCTTGCGGTTCTGCTTGCCGATCTGCTTTTTCAGGTTGGAGGGAAACTCTTTCAGGCCGCCCAGGTATTTGAACAGGCGGCGCCGCTTCTGGAATCGTTCTTCATCGCCAAGCTCCATGCCGTGGCGGGAAAAAGTCTTGTCGATGGCGCTGTAGGCGTCGATGGTGGTGCCGTCTGCATCGAGAATGATTAATCGCTTGTTGTTTTTGTACATTGTCTATCCGTCAGGGAGAAGCAGCAATTCTTGACGTCAACATATAGCAGTCTTATGACAGCACGATGACTTCCGTCGCCAGGCTGTCAGGTATGATAGCGGCTCGCCAACGCTATCCTCCCCGACCATGAGCGCCATCACCGATCTCGACATCCTGCTCGGCTCCATGAGCCCGTGCGCCAGCGACGGCCAATTCGTCTTCTGCTGCATCGCCGATGGCCGCTACGGCATGCATGCCGAGCTGGCGCCGGTCGCCTCGTTCCAGGAACAGGAAGGCTTGACGCTGGTCCTGCCGCAGCAGGCAGCCGAGCGTGCCGGCCTGGCCTACGAAGGGGTGTTCGCCATGATTACCCTGAATGTCCATTCCAGCCTGGCGGCCGTCGGCCTGACCGCCGCGGTGGCGGCTGAACTGACCAAAGCCGGCATCAGCGCCAATGTGCTGGCCGCCTGTTTTCACGATCACATCTTCGTGCCGGCCGCACGCGCCGGCGAGGCGCTGGCCGCCTTGAACGCGCTGGCGCAGCGCCATGCCGCCAACCGTGCCGGATAAGGTGCTGCGCTAGCGCTCCAATTCAGGTGCGCCGCAGCGCCCTTTCCTTCTGCAACAGGCGCACGCTGTGCACGGCTGTAAGCGCTACCGCGCACCAGATCGGGATATACGTCAGCAACTGGCCCGGCGCTAAAGCTTCGCCCAGGAACACCAGCGCGACACCGACCAGCAGCACCGGCTCGACATAGCCGAGGATGCCGAACAAGGCCATCGGCAGCAGCCGGCTGGCGCCCAGGTAAAGGCCCAGCGCCACCGTGCTGAGCAAACCGAGGCCGGGCAGCAGCAACAGCCACAGGCCGGACTGCTGCGCAACCAGCGCCAAGGAATCGCGCGCATACAGCATGGCGGCGGCAAACGGCAGCAGCAAGGCGATTTCGAGGACGAAGCCCGCCACCGGATCGGCATTGATCTTGCGCCGCAGGATAAAGTAAGGGGGATAGCCGAGCGCCACCACCAGGGTCGGCCAGGCAAAGCTGCGCGTCATCCACAGCTCATGCAGCACGCCCACCAAGGCGCAGGCCACCGCCAGCCATTGGAAGACATCGAGCCGTTCGTGATAATAGAAGCGGCCGACCAGCACCATGCTCAAGGGCAGCAGGAAATAGCCGAGCGATACTTCCAGCGCGCGCCCATGCAGCGGCGCCCACAGGAAAATCCAGAGTTGCACGCCGAGCAGGGACGCCACGATCAGCAGCATCAGGCAAGTCAGCGGTTCGCGCCGCAAACGCTGCAGCAGCTCGCGCGCCTGCGGCCAGCGCCGCCGCAAGAACAGCAGCGCCAGCGCGCCGGGCAGCGTCCACACCACGCGCCAGGCAAAGATATCCAGGCCATCGAGCGGCGCCAGCAGCTTGGCATAACCAGACAGCAAGGCGAACAGCATCGCGGCGCCGACCGAAAGACCGATACCGCGCCCTATCTGGTGCTGGCTCATACCGCACAGCTCCGCGCCGCCGGCTTGGCCGCGAGGTTCAATCGGCCAACGCTTCTTTGGCAGCCTGCTCCGGTGTCAAGCCGTCATAAAACTGGTCGGTAAACCATTCCACCTGTTCTTCGATATGTTCCTGTGCCTGCTCCAGCGTTGCGCCGCCGGCCACCAGGAAGCCTTCTACTTCGATACACCAGTTGATCAGAGCCAGCGTTTCCGGATCCAGCTCTTCATTCTTCTTTGCCATTGTTTTTCCAATCTAAACCATCTTGTTATGGCAGTCTGACAACAAAGCCGCCCGGGCCTCGGCGCCGGCGGCAAGTTCTCTGCCGCCGGTATTTTACTCTCCTCCGGGTCTAATGCTTCAGGATGGACTTTGGCAGGGCTGCTCGCGCAAATATCTCTCGCTCGAGGCGGGATGGCGCGCCAGCATGGCCGGCGGCCGGATCGGACGGGCGGCGAAATTGCCGCCGCAATTCGGGCATACGCCTTTGAGCAGTTGCTCGGCGCAGGCCGCACAGAACGTGCATTCATAGGTGCAGATGCGCGCGTCCGCCGATTCAGGCGGCAGGTCGCGGTCGCAGCATTCGCAATTCGGTTTCAGCAACAGCATGGCAATCCTCTTTTTTTGACGTCTCTTATCCGGCCTGATGGCTCCAGCTGCCCTTGATCGTGATCTCGCTCTTGACCGAGCGAGCCAGGAAGCACTCTTCATGCGCCTTGTGGTGCAGCTGCTCCAGCGCCGCATCGTCCGGCACCTTGGCGCCGGCGAAAGTCACGACCGGCAGCAGTTCCACCAGCGCCACCCAGCTCTTGCCGTCGGCGCCTCGCTGCATATGGCCCTGGGCTTGGTCGACATAGCGTTCGACCAGATAGCCGGCGCTTCTGGCGATATCCAGGAACCACAGCATGTGGCAACTGGACAGCGCGGCGACATAGGCCTCCTCGGGATCGACATTGGCCGGATCCGACAAGGGCACCCTGACCACATGCGGCGAACTGGAGGCCGGCACCACTGCGCCGCCGTCGAAACGCCACTGATGGGCGCGGCTGTAGCGGTTATCGACAAAGGCGGCGGCGCCCCGTTCCCATGCGACGGTGGCGATGTGGGTAGACATGAATTCTCCTTGGTTTGGGATTGCCTGGAAGTTTTTTTGCGAGGTCCTGTAGCGTATCTGGACGGCCCCCGAATGATATATCTTCACGGCAATTTTTGAAAAGATTTCTCTCGTCAAAAATAACAAACAAGGATGCAGAAGCAAGGCAAAACGAAGACAGTCAGGCGGGGCGACCGGCAATGCCGGCGCCCCGCTGCGAGATGGGTTAGTTATAAATCGGCAAAGCCAGAAACAGCTTGATCACAATCGCGTTGGCGATATCGATGAAGAACGCACTCACCATCGGCACCACCAGGAATGCCAGCGGGGACGGACCGAAGCGGTCGGTCACTGCCTGCATGTTGGCGATCGCGGTCGGTGTCGCACCCAGGCCGAAACCGCAATGGCCGGCTGCCAGTACTGCCGCATCGTAGTTCTTGCCCATGACGCGGAAGGTCACGAATACCGCATAAGCCGCCATCGCCACCGCCTGCACCGCCAGGATCAGCAGCACCGGCAAGGCCAGCGATGCCAGGTCCCACAAACGCAGGCTCATCAACGCCATCGCCAGGAACAGCGACAGGCTGACATTGCCCAGCACCAGGATGGCGCGCTCGAAAATCTTGTAGCCGATCAGCAGCGACAAGCCGTTGCTCAATACCACGCCGACAAACAGGACACAGACAAAGGTCGGCAGCTCAAACGCCGTGCCATTCAGCTGGTTGGCGATCAGGGTGCCGGCCGACAGGCTGACGGCAATCAGGGCCAGCGCTTCGATGAAGGCTTGCGGCGTAATCAGCTGCTCCGCCTTGGGTTGCTCGAAGCTCAGCGGCGTATGGTCGGCAGGCGCCTTCTGCACGCTCGGCAATTTGACGCGCTTGACCAGGAAACCGGCCACCGGACCGCCGATCAGGCCACCCAGCACCAGGCCGAAAGTGGCGCAAGCGATCGCGATCTCAGTCGCCGCGACCAGGCCATGACGCTCGGAAAACACCTTGCCCCAGGCTGCGCCGGTGCCGTGGCCGCCCGACAAGGTAACCGACGCGCCCAGCAAGCCGATCAGCGGGTCGAGCCCCATCAACTTGGCCATGCCGATGCCGATCGCGTCCTGCAGGACCAGCAAGCCCACCACCACACCGAGGAACAAGGCCAAGGTGCGGCCGCCGGCTTTCAGGCTGGCGAGATTGGCGTTCAAGCCGATGGTGGCGAAGAAAGCCAGCATCAGCGGTCCTTGCAAGGTATTGTCGAATTGCACCTGGACACTGGAAAAACTGCGCAAGCCGAACAGCAGCAAGGCCACCAGCAAGCCGCCCACCACCGGTTCGGGAATGCTATAGGTTCTTAGCAGCGAGGACGAAGATACCAGCTTGCGTCCCAACAGCAAGACCAGCGATGCTGCGACTAATGTTTCCAGGGTATCCAAGTTAATCATCTATTTCCTTTCGTTTCTTACACATATATCGACGCCGCGATGGCCCTTTGCAGGAAAGCCTTCAATGCTAAGGCGGCCGCAAGGCAGCTTGCGGCCGCCCTGAACCGGGAGGCATCTCCTTAAATTCGGCACACAATTGCCTTGTGGAAATAGTTAAGAATAACGTATTGCCGTTTGCATCGCTTACACCACAAATTATTTCGGTGCAGGGCCGCGCCGGGGAGAAGGCAGAAATGCCAGGATTGCCAGGATTGCCAATTAAGATCAATGACACGCCTCAAACGCATGGTTTGCGCTTGGCAAAAAAAAGCCGGGCCAATATTGTCATAAATTTATTAGCAAGACAATATCAAATTCCGTGCGCAGCGCGGTAATACGGAAAGTCTGCATCCCTTCTTTTTCGCTCACCTGCAGTCTGATTGCCAGTCAAAATCCGTCGGCATGTCGTGCGATCACTAATTAAAAAAGCAATTAATCACTAATCTTTAAAGAGACTTAGCGAGAACCACCCGCGTATTTCATCCAGTCACCTCCTTATATTTGGCCATTTCCTCCTGATTCCGAAAAAATAGCAGCAAGGCCACTTGCGAAAACAACAGGTCCGATGACTTAAATAAAAACCAATCCAAACAAAGGTTTATGAGCGCATTTGAAAAACCCGGATAAGAGCAATATTTTTATATGCTAATACCACTTTGATACAGGTTGACAACCACTTTTCGGGTCCCTAAAGTCCATCAACAAGACGTTTCCACATGGAAATTTCGCAGTCTCGTATCCGGCTTCTGCGATCTCATTGCAACGGCATCTCGGCGCTAACCCGAAACTTCGCGAACACCTCGCGGACACCCGGCCCACCTCAGGCACGGTTGCTTGCGGCAGTTTTTGATCACGATTTCACATTGCGGCTCCAGGCAGCGCACCGCGCTGCACCAGCCGCTTCACCCTACCCAGGAGAAGAAATTGAAACTGAAACTGAAGATGATAAAAAGCTTGGCAAGCTGTCTTTCATATACCGCCCTGGCGGCGCATGGCGCCAGCTTGCAAGGTGTCGCAGGAGCCAGTGCGGCCAACACGCAAGCTGCCCCGAACGCCACGCCGGCAGCCAGCTGCCAGTACAGCACCTGGACCGCCGGCGTCAACTATGCGATCGGCGCCATCGTCCAATATCCGGCCAACGGCGCCTTCTACAAAGAGGTGAACGCGGGCACTAACGGCAGTGACGGCACCGATCCCACCATCAGCACCTGGTACTGGCAACCGACTACTTGCAGCGGCTCATCGACGCCGCCACCGTCGACCGGGCTCATCTACAGTCCGTACTTTTACTCCGGCGACACCGGCGGCGACCAGCTCAATACGGCGGTTACCGGCAGCTCGCAAACCTTGCTCAAAGCGATGCCGGCCAAACTGACAGCGGTGACCTGGGCGTTTGCCACCGGCAGCTGCGGCAGCGAAAACTGGAATGGCGTGTCGGCCGCGGCGTTTGCCAAGGCCAACGTGGCCAGCTTCGTCAGCGCCGGCAAGAAGTACATCGTCTCGACCGGCGGCGCCGGCGCCAATTTCACCTGCACCTCGGACGCCAATTTCACGAAATTCATCAAGACCTACTACAGCGCAAACCTGCTCGGCATCGACTTCGATATAGAAAACACCCAGACCCAGAGCGACATCAACAATCTGGTCGCGCGGGTGGCGGCGGCACAGGCGGCTTATCCGAACTTGCGCTACAGCTTTACGCTGGCGACAGACGGCGGCAATGAAAGCCAGAGTCTGGGCGACATGGGTGTGAAGGTGATGACAGCGATCCAGAATTACGGCTTGAAAAATTACACCGTGAACCTGATGACCATGGATTTCGCCAATTCCGGGCAAGAAAATTCCGCCCTGTGCACGCTCAACAGCAGCGGCAAATGCGATATGGGGCAATCGACCATCAGCGCCGCCGAGAGCTTGCACAATCATTGGAAAGTGCCCTACAGCCAGATCGAGGTGACCCCTATGATCGGCGGCAACGACAGCATCGCCGAAACCTTCACCCTGGCCGATGCCGCCACCGTCTCCAGCTATGCCCTTTCGAAAAAACTGGGCGGCGTGCATTTCTGGTCGTTCTCGCGCGACCGCGATTGTGCTCCGGCGAAATCGGACAACAACTCCTCCGATACCTGTAACAACTACGGCAAGGCTGGAACCCTGGGCTACACCAACAAGTTCCTCTCTGCGCTCGGTTTCTAAGCAACGCATTCATCGATTCCATCAGCGTGTCCATTCCCGGCAGCCAGCCGGGAATGGCAAGTCCTGTTTGCGCGCTGTTCCCCGCAGCGCTTCTCTGAAACTAGAAGCCTACTTTCGACTGGAGCCATCTTGGAAACCACTGCCGTCAAATATCTCGCCATCAGTGCAGCCTTTTCCCTCGCCAATGCGCTAGCCCTGAGCGGCTGCAGCTGGGCCGCAGCGCAGGAAAACGCCGCCAGTGCGGCTACCTTCAAACATCCCGGCGTGCTGGTCGACCTCGCCCGCCTGAACTACATCAAGAACCAGGTCAATGCCGGCGCCGAACCTTTTTCCTCGGCTTATGAAGCGGCGAAAAACACGGCGCAAGGCTCGCTCAGCTACCGGGTGCAAGGACCACCGGCCAGCCACGTGATCGAATGCGGCTCCGGCTCGGTGCCGGATCACGGCTGTTCGACCGAAGACAGCGATGCTGCGGCCGCCTACACCCAGGCCCTGCTGTGGTTCATCTCCGGCAACGCCACCTATGCCAAGAACGCCATCGCCATCATGAATACCTATGCGCGCAACCTGAGCGGCGGCCATACCGGCTCCAACGCGCCGCTGCAATCGGCATGGAGTGCCGAAAAATGGCCGGCGGCAGCGGAAATCATCCGTTACACCTATAGCGGCTGGGCAGCGGCCGATGTCGCGGCGTTTCAAAAAATGCTGACGTCACAGTACCTGCCCTATATCAACAACAACCAGGGCGCCGGCAAGAACGGCAACTGGGAACTGAGCATGATCGACGGTATGCTCGGCATCGCCGTCTTCACCGAAGACAAGGCGCTGTTCGCCTCGGCCACCGCCTTGTGGAAAAAATGGGTACCGGCCTATTTCTACAATTACGCGCAGGATGGCGGAAGCCCGGTGAAATTCAGCGGCAGCCCGAGCAACTGGAACGGACAGACCGTCTTCAACGCAGCCACCAGCGGCGTCTCGCAAGAGACCTGCCGCGACACCCAGCACGTTCAGCTTGGCATGGCGGCGACCTTCAATGGCGCCGAGACCGCGTATATCCAAGGCAGCGATCTGTACACGCCGATGCAGGCGCGCCTGACGACAACGCTGGAGTACCACGCACGCATGCTGCAAGGGGTGCGCAATACTTCGCAAACCGATAGCGTTCCGGTTCCCGCCGGTTTCCCCGGGCTGTGCGACGGCAGCTATATCCCGGTGCTGAAAGGTACCATGGAACGCGCCTACAACGCCTATCACAACCGGCTCGGCGTAGCCTTGCCGCAGACCTTGAAGCACCTGGTCAATGATGTGCGGCCGCAAGCCAGCCCGGACGATTTGCACGACGTGATCCTGGAAACCCTGACGCACGGCGGCAGCCCCGCAAAATGATGGCGGCCGCCGGAGTTGCGTTCTGCAACCCGCTGCCACGCGCAATCTAACCGACTGGAGAATATGTTGAACACTGACGCTCTCGGATATTTATTCAAGAACTTCACGCTGGCCCTTGCCGGCGCCGGCATCCTCAGCGCCTGTATCCTCAGCGCTTGCGGCGACGGCGGCAGCACCGCGGCCGGCAGCAGCGCAAAAAGCGCGGCTGCCGCCGCTATCGGCGCTCCTTACGGCGGCACGCCATGGGCGCTGCCGGGAACCATCGAAGCCGAGAACTTCGATAACGGCGGACAAAATGTCGGCTACTACAACGCTGCCAACAGCAACCAGGGCGGCCAGTACCGCGGCGCCGAAGGCATCGGCATCGAAGCTTCCAGCGACAGCGGCGCTGGTTACGACATCGGCTGGACTACCGCAGGCGAATGGCTCAACTACAGCGTCAACGTCGCGGCGGCCGGCAGCTATCCGTTGCAGGTGCGCGTCGCCAGCCTGGGCCAGGGCGGGAAATTCCATGTCAACGTGGACGGAGTGGCGGCAACTTCGCAGCTGACGATCCCGGATACCCAAGGCTGGCAGAATTGGCAAACGCTTTCCTCAAGCATCAACTTGACGGCCGGCCAGCACGTGATCCAGCTGTACATGGATAGCGCCGGCAGCAGCGGCGCGGTCGGCAATTTCAATTGGCTTGCGGTCGGCAGCGCCGCGCCTGACTTCGGCCCCAATGTCCTGGTCTTCGATCCCGGCATGCCGGCCGCCACCATCCAGGGCCGGCTCAACACCATCTTCAGTCAGCAGGAAAGCAATCAGTTCGGCAACGCCCGCTATGCCTTGCTGTTCAAGCCCGGCGCTTATAACGTTGACGTCAATGTCGGCTTCTACACTCAGGTGCTGGGGCTGGGCAATTCACCTGACGACGTCAATATCACAGGCGCGGTGCACGCCGAAGCCGACTGGGACAATGGCAACGCCACCCAGAATTTCTGGCGTGGCGCCGAGAACATCGCCGTCAGCCCGAGCGGCGGCCTGGATCGCTGGGCGGTATCGCAAGGCTCGCCGTTGCGCCGCATGCACATCAAGGGCAACCTGGCGCTGGATGACGGCGGCTGGTCCAGCGGCGGCTTCCTGGCCGATTCCAAAGTCGACGGCCAGGTCCAGTCGGGTGGCCAGCAGCAATGGTTTACCCGCAATTCGCAAATCGGCAGCTGGAGCGGCGCCAACTGGAACATGGTGTTCGCAGGGGTTGACGGCGCGCCCGGCGGCGTGGTCTGGCCGAATCCTCCGGACACCGTGCTGGGCAGCACGCCGCTGGTGCGCGAAAAACCCTTCCTCACCATCGACACCGCGGGCAACTATAACGTCTTCGTGCCGGCGCTGGCCAGCAACGGCCACGGCGCCAGCTGGACTAACGGCGCCGCAGCCGGGCAGTCGCTCGCCATCGGTAGTTTCTATATCGCCAAGGAAAGCAGCGATACCGCGGCCAGCATCAACGCAGCCCTGAGCCAGGGCAAGAATCTGATTCTGACGCCGGGCGTGTATCACCTCAACGACACCCTGCGCATCACGCGCTCCAACACCGTGGTGCTGGGCCTCGGCCTGGCGACGCTGCTGCCGGATAATGGCGTGGCGGCGATGTCGGTGGCCGATGTCGACGGCGTCAAGATCGCCGGCATCCTGTTCGATGCCGGTCCGGTCAGCTCGCCGGTCTTGCTCGAAGTCGGCCCTGCCGGAAGCAGTGCCAGCCATGCCGCCAATCCGACTTCCCTGCACGACCTGTTCTTCCGGATCGGCGGCGCAGCCGTGGGCAAGGCCGCGGTGGCCCTCAAGATCAACAGCAGCGACGTCATCGGCGACGATTTCTGGATCTGGCGCGCCGACCATACCTACGGCGTCGGCTGGAACAGCAACACCGCCGCCAACGGCCTCATCGTGAACGGCGCCAACGTCACCATCTACGGTTTGTTCGTCGAGCACTTCCAGCAATACCAGACGCTCTGGAACGGCAACGGCGGCCGCGTCTATTTCTACCAGAGCGAATTGCCCTACGATGTGCCGAACCAGAGTAGCTGGATGAACGGCAGCAAGAACGGCTACACCTCCTACAAGGTGGCCGATACAGTCACCAGCCATCAGGCATGGGGACTGGGCATCTACTGCTACTTCAGCAGCAACAGCAGCGTCAAGGTCTCGAGCGCCATCGAAGCGCCAGCCTCCGGCCTGAACGGCGCCATGTTCCATAACATGACCACGGTCTCATTGGGTGGCGGCGTCGGCGAGATCACGCATGTCATCAATCAATACGGCAACAGCGCCAACGCAGCATCCAGCGTGGTCCGGCTGGCGCAATAAAAACATGCAGGCTTACCTGCTCGGGGATGGTTTAGTCGACCAATGCTTGACTTGAAAATCAATCAACCACGACATCACTCATTTTGGAGAATATCTTGCAGAATTTACCCATGAAGAAATTATCGAAAGCGCTGCTGCTTTCCTGCGGCCTGCTGGCCTTGTCCCTGAATGCCGGGGCGCATGGCCTGGCGGCCGGCAGCCAAGCCAGGCTGGAGGCCAGGATCGCTCCCTGCGACGGCGCCTGGGTCGACGGCGCGGTCTACACCGCAGGCGACAAGGTCAGCTACGGCGGCGTCAATTACAGCGCCGCCTACTGGACCCAAGGCAACAACCCGGCCGGCAGCAGCGGCGCCAGCACGGCGGCACAGCCGTGGGTGAGCGGCGCCAGCTGCCAGCAAGCCAAAGCGGCCGCCAACGATCACGATGCCAACTTCTCGCCGGCCACGCTGCTATTCCTGAAGACCAATACCGGTCTCGACGGCGAGCAGTGGGACAACATCATGAAACTGATCAACAAGCCGGAACAGGACTCCCTCAACTGGACCAAGTACTACGGCTACTGCGAAAACATCAATGACGACCGCGGCTACACTATCGGCATTTTCGGCGCCACCACCGGCGGCCCCAACGATGAAGGGCCGGACGGTCCGGCGCTGTTCAAGGAATTCGACGCCGCCAGCGGCGCCGCCAATCCTTCCATCGCAGGCGGTCTGGCGCGCGCCGGCGCGCATGGCAACATGCAGGGCGCCATCTTGAAAATCACCGACAGCAAGGCGGATTTCTACAAGAAGATCGAGGCGCTGCAAAACAACCCTGCATGGCGCGAAGCCATGTGGCATACTTTTTATAATGTGTATATCAAGTACAGCTTGCAGCAGGCGCGCCAGCGCGGCTTCACTTCGGCGCTGACGATCGGCTCGTTTGTCGACACCGCTTTGAACCAGGGCGCCAGCGGCGATTCGGGTTCACTGGAAGGCGTGCTGTCGCGCTCGGGTAAGAGCACCGATGAAAAGACGTTCATGACCAGCTTCTACGCGCAACGCAGCAAGATCGTCGACACCAATCAGTACAACCAGCCGCCTAACGGCAAGAACCGGGTGAAAGAATGGAGCACCCTGCTGGGCCTGGGCGAAACCGATCTCAAGAATGCTGATGCGGATGTAATCAAAGTCACTAACTGGACCATGAAGTAAGTTTCGGAAATGCCCGGGGCCTGGCAAACCCGGCCAGACCCGGGCATGGCGCGCCGATCCTGCTGCTTCATGTTGCTGCCATGTCGATGAAGCATCACCATCAGGAGATAGCGATGAAACTCAAAGGATCCTGCCATTGCGGCGCCGTCCGCTTCAGCCTGGACAGCGCCACGCCCTACCCTTACCAGCGCTGCTACTGCTCGATCTGCCGCAAGACCCAGGGCGGTGGCGGCTACACCATCAATATCGGCGGCGACGCCAGCACGCTCAAGGTGAGCGGCAGCGACGACGTCAGCGTCTACCACGCCAAACTCAAGCGCAAGGGCGAGCGCCGGGTCCATACCAGCACTGCGCAAAGGCATTTTTGCCGGCGCTGCGGCAGCGCCTTGTGGCTGTTCAGCCCGGAATGGCCGGAGCTGGTGCATCCGTTCGCCTCGGCTATCGATACGCCGCTACCGATACCGCCTGAGCATACCCACCTGCTGCTGGCCTACAAAGCGCCGTGGGTGGAAGTCAAGGCCGGCCGCAAGGATAAGCAGTTCGCCGAATTCCCGCGTGAATCGCTGGCGGACTGGCATGAGCGGCTGGGGCTGCTCGATGCGGATTAAGTGTTGCCGACGCCGCATGGGCGGCGTCAAAAGCATTGATCAAGCCGATCATGTAATCCATGCGGGCCTGTTCCCGCGGCGTGGTTTTACGTCCCCACAATTCATCGAATTCCGCCACCATCAGCAGATAGTCTTGTTCACAACTAATCGCTTTATCCATCTTTCCCCCGGAAAAAGTACCACTAGGCCGCACACTTGATCAGCCTGCATCCTGCTCGCGCCACCAGCGCCGCCCGGCCTCTGGCGCCGCAACGCTTAGCATTTCACCCATCTGCGGCGTGCTGACCGCCACCCCCTGCTCCTCAGCGAGGGCAACGATGCGCTCAAACGGGTCTTGCCACAGATGCAGGGCCAGGTCGAAAGTGCCGTTATGCACCGGCAGCAAATGCTTGCCGCCCAAGTCCAGATGCGCTTGCAAAGTCTGTTCGGGCTGCATGTGGACATCCGGCCAGTCATGGTCGTAGGCGCCGGTTTCTATCATGGTCAGGTCGAACGGGCCATAGCGCCGGCCAATCTCCTTGAAGCCGTCGAAATAGCCGCTGTCGCCGCTGAAGAACAGGCGCAAATCGTCATCCAGGATTACCCAGGAGGCCCACAGCGTACGGTTGCCGTCGCTCAGGCTGCGTCCCGAGAAATGGCGCGCCGGCGTCGCCGCCAGCTGCAAGCCGCCAACCCGGGTGCTTTGCCACCAATCCAGCTGCTGTACCTTTTCGGCCGGGATACCCCATTTGATCAGCGTATCGCCGACGCCCAGCGGCGTCAGGAAGTGCTTGGTCTTGCCGGCCAGCTGCAGGACGGCGGCATGGTCCAGGTGATCGTAATGGTCGTGCGACAGGATTACGCCCTCGATCGGCGGCAGCTCGGCGATGCTGATCGGCGGCTGGTGGAAGCGCTTGGGGCCGATCCACTGCAGCGGCGAGGCGCGCTCGGAAAACACCGGGTCGGTCAGCCAGAAGGCGCCGCGCAGCTTGAGCAACATGGTCGAGTGCCCGAGGCGGAACAGCGAACGGTCCGGCGCCGCCAGCAGCTGCGCCGTGCTGATCGCCTGCACCGGGATCGGCCGCGCCGGCACGGTGCCGGCCGGCTTTTCGAAAATCACGCGCCACAATAAGCGCAAGGTCTTGCGCAAACCGTTCTTGTGCATAGCCTGGCGGTTCCTGAACTTGCCGTCGCGCTGCGTTGAATATTGAATCGGGAGGGCCGTATCGAAGGCCTTGAGAGTTTCGCTTGCCATGCTGGTTGTCCTGTCCGGATGCCGGTTATTTGACGATTTCTGCTGAAAACTGGAATATATTACACTACACAGTGTAGTTTATAACATAGAAAAGTAAACTTGGCAGTGCAAATAATTTTCAGTCGGGGAATAACAACAATGGCAAGCGCCAGGTCAGCTCCCTAGCGTGTCATGCGGTGCCGCACCGGCGTCACGCTCCAGGACACCGTATCCTGGTCGATCATCGCGTGCACCGGTGAATCGGCCAGCTCATCCATCAGCCGCTGCATGGCGTCCGTGCCGTGGGCGATCGTGTCCCAGAGCAGCATGTCGACGATGGTACCGTCCTCCCGCTCGGCCAGGTGGCGCGAGCGAAATCCCGGCTGGCGCTTGAGCCAGGCATCGACATCGGCGTTGGCGGCGATGAAGTCTGCGCAGGAATGGCCTGCCAACTTGAAGGTGGTGATTTCTATTGCTTCTTTCATGTCATGCTCCTTGCCGTATCAATTTTTCTGTATCAATTTTTCTGTATCAATTTTTCTGTATCAATTTTTCTGTATCAATTTTTCTGTATCAGTCTTGCAGCGAGGCGATATCAATCACAAAACGATAGCGCACATCATTTTTCTCCAAACGTTCGTAGGCGTCGTTAACATCCTGGATGCGGATGGTTTGGATTTCGGCGGCGATGTCGTGGCGGCCGCAGAAATCCAGCATTTCCTGGGTTTCCTTGATCGAGCCCATGAGCGAGCCGCTGAGGGAGCGGCGGCCAACCACCAAGGATAGCGCGCTGAGCGGAATCGATTTTTCCGGGATGCCGATAATCACCAGCGAACCATCGATTGCCAGCAAGCTCAGATAAGCGTTCCAGTCGAGCTCAGCCGAGACGGTGCAGATGATCAGGTCAAAACGTCCGGCCAGCGCCTGGAAAGTATCCGCCATCCCGGTGGCGTAGCAATGATCGGCGCCGAAACGCATGGCGTCATCCGCCTTCGACAGCGACTGGCTCAGCACCGTTACCTCGGCGCCCATGGCGCGGGCAATCTTGACCCCGACATGGCCGAGGCCGCCCATGCCGACAATGGCGACATGCTTGCCCGGACCGGCCGCGAAGCGGCGCAGCGGCGCAGCGGCGAATACATGGTGATGCCGGCGCACAGCAGCGGCGCCGCAGCATCCAGCGGCAAGCGGTCCGGGATCGCCAGCACGTAACCCTCCTTGACCACGATCGATTCCGAGTAGCCGCCATAGGTCAGGCTGCGGCCGTCTGCTTCGAGGCTATTGTAGGTCTGCACCAGGCCAGGCATCAGATGCTCCAGGTCGACATTGCGCGTGGCGCAGCTGGTGCAAGAATCGACAAAACAGCCGACGCCGACACGGTCGCCGATCTTGAATTTCTGCACCTTGGCGCCAACCGCCGTCACAATGCCCGTGATCTCATGTCCGGGCACCATGGGAAACATCGAAAATCCCCAGGCATTGCGCGCCATGGAAACATCCGAGTGGCAGATGCCGCGGTACTTGATCGAGATTGCGACGTCTTCGTCCGCCGGCAAGCGCCGTTGTATCGTGAACGGGGCTAAGGGGCTGTGCGCAGCAGCAACGGCGTAGGCTTTGGAGTAGTTCATTACGTGCTTTCTTTGATGACAGGAGAAGAGGACTTGATGCGCTCAATCCTACGGCAGGGGGCTAGACTGCGGTTATCCGGATCCTGTACATCTCATGCACGATCCTGCAAGCGTCTGCACATCCGCAGGCGGCAATCGCAAGACTCGAGTAGGATCGTGTCAGCCACCACGCAAAGAGAAAGACAGCCTTCAATGCATCCGCCATCTGAACATTTCCAGGAGATCGTCGAGATCATCGGCCGCCATGCACCGGCCGACAGCGAATACGCGACCGCGATCGGCAACCTGTTCTTCAACCGCCGCTCCTCCCCCACCCAGCCTCTGCATGTCAGCCAGTGGCCTTGCTTCGCCATGGTCGCCCAAGGCGCCAAAAGCATCATGCTGGGGGCCGATACTTTCGACTACGGCGTCGGCCAGTTCCTGCTGGTGTCGCTCGACCTGCCAGTCGTGTCGCGCGTCACCCAGGCCAGCCCGCAGCTGCCGCACCTGGGCCTGGGCATGGCGATCGACGGCGCCACGCTGGCCGACCTGATGAGCCGGATCGCGCTGCCGGCCAGCACCGTCGCCACTGACAGACGGCTAGGCGTGGCCGTCAACACGGCATCGGCAGATTTGCTGGAGGCGACCCTCAGGCTGCTCAGGTTGCTGGACCGGCCGGCGGATATCCCAGCCCTGGCGCCGCTGATCGAGCAAGAAATCCTGTATCACGTGCTGACCGGCCCGTGCGGCGCGCAACTGCTTCAGATCGCCACGGCCGACAGTCCCGGTAACAAGATCGCCCGCTCCATCGGCTGGCTCAAATCCAACTACAGCGAGCAGCTGCGCATGGCGGAACTGGCGGAGCGCGTAGGCATGAGTGTCTCGTCGCTGCACCATCACTTCAAGGCGGTCACCGCCATGACGCCTGTGCAATACCAGAAACAGCTGCGCTTGCATGAAGCCAGGCGGCTGATGCTGGTCGACCAGTTGGATGTAGGAACTGCGGGTTACCGCGTGGGATATCAGAGCCCATCCCAGTTCAGCCGCGAATACGGCCGGCTTTACGGCATGCCGCCGCAGCGGGATGTAGAGCGTCTCAGAAAAACAGCGACAGCATGAGGCTGCGGCGGCAGTCTATCTGCTGGTAAAGCCGATTGCCGCATCCGCCAGCTTGCGCACCAGCCGCGTCAGTTCGGCCCGGTCCTTGGCGCTCCAGTCTGCCAGCGCCTCTTCGAATATCTTGTTACGCGCTGCACCGATCTGCTCCACCATGCGGCCGCCAGCCTTGGTCACCACCGCTTCCTTGACCCGCTGATCGAGCTTGCTCGGGCTGCGCACCACCAGATCCAGTTCTTCCAGTTTGGCGACCTGGCGGCTGACTGTGGAATGGTCGCGCCCCACCAGTTCGGCCAGTTCGACCACGCCGATAGGGCCACGCATGCCGATTCTGATCAGCAAGGGGAACAAAGCCCGGTCAAGCGTGACATTCGCGCGCTGCAGCAGCATGTGATCAGGTTGCGGACGGTTGAATACGCCGACCAGGTCCAGCAACGCTTCGTGTAGAGGATTTTTCATTCCGTGGATTATGCACTCTTTTTTTGCACACGCACCATATCCGTGTATTATGCACATATATATCCGTGCATTTTGCACGCAAACCCCTGGAGAATGCAATGAGCAATCGTCACAATCCTGAAACAACCGAGGTACTGATCGTTGGCGCCGGTGCAGCAGGCCTGGTGCTGGCGCTAGACCTGGCACGGCGCGGCGTGCAGTTCCGCCTGGTGGAAAAGCTGGAGGCGCCGTTTGCCGGTTCGCGCGGCAAGGGCTTGCAGC
Source organism: Collimonas pratensis (assembly GCF_001584185.1). Taxonomy (GTDB): domain Bacteria; phylum Pseudomonadota; class Gammaproteobacteria; order Burkholderiales; family Burkholderiaceae_D; genus Collimonas; species Collimonas pratensis. Next base: position 3,502,639 of record NZ_CP013234.1, read on the forward strand.
CGCGTTCCATGGAAATCTTCGAAGACCTGGGCGTGCTCGGCGATTTGCTGGCCAGCGGCAATCCCTATCCTCCGGTCCACTCTTACGATGGCAGCCAGGTAAAGGTCAGCGCCATCAGTCAAGCGCGCTCGCCGACACCCGCTGAGCCGCATGTCATCCCTTTGATGCTGCCGCAATGGCGCACCGAAGAAATCCTGCGCGCACATTTGCAAGCAGCCGGCCATGCCCCGGAATTCGGTGTTGAGCTGACTGGATTCGCGCAGGATGCAGACGGCGTTACCGCCAGCCTGAACACGCGCACCGGCGAGCAGCAAATACGCGCCCGCTTCCTGATCGGCTGCGACGGCGGCCGCAGCTTTGTCAGACGCGCGCTGGACATCAGCTTTCCCGGCGAAAGCACAAGCCAGCGCGCCATCGTCGCCGATCTGCGCGTAGACAAGCTGTCCCGCGATGCATGGCATCAATGGCCGAAAGCAGAAGGCGGCCACCTGGCGCTATGCCCGCTGCCGGGCGGCGATACTTTCCAGATGACAGCGGCGCTGGCGGAGGGAGAAGAAGCGGACTTGTCGGATGAGAACATCCACGCCTTGATCCGGCAACGCAGCGGCCTCGCCGACCTTGTCCTGCACCCTCCGCTCTGGCGTTCAGTGTTCGGCGTCAGCGCCAGGCTGGCGGAGCGCTACCGCGTCGGCCGTGTCTTCATCACCGGCGACGCCGCGCATATCCACCCGCCCACCGGTGGACAAGGCTTGAACACCAGCATCCAGGATGCTTACAACCTTGGCTGGAAACTGGCGGCGGTGCTGCATGGCGCGCCAGACGCCTTGCTCGACACCTACGAAGCGGAGCGCCGTCCGATCGCAGCGGACATGCTGCGCTTGAGCATGGGCTATCTGAAAGCCATGCAGGAAAACCGCCCGATGCAGCGCGGACGCGATGCTCAGCAACTGGACCTGGCCTACCGGGATTCTGTGCTGACGCAGGAGTTGCGTGCCGCACCTGGCGACTTGCGCGCCGGCGACCGCGCGCCGGATGCCCGCTTGCATGATCCGCAGGACGGCGTGGTGCGCCTGTTCGACATATTGAAGGGCCCGCATTTTACGCTGCTGGCATACCAGTCGGAAGCGCCTGAAATCCACCACCGATTCAACGCGATCGACATCGCCGTCAAAACTGTCAGGGCAGCCGATGCGGAGCGCGTTGCAGACTTGGCCGATGTGGATAATCATTTGCGCGACGCCTATGGATTGCGCGCCGGGCAACTGGTATTGGTGCGTCCCGACGCTTACGTGGCGCTGATTGCCGATGCGCGCGACAGCGAGGCCTTGGCGCGCTATCTCACGCACTGGCTGGGAACGCAGGGAAATTAGCCGCCGCGCCGGCCGGATTCCCTTGCTGCTGGACTGACGTCAAAGGCATCTTGCGACTGCGCTTCATCAACATGAAGATTTGATGAAGCGCTCGCATATAAAGCACAACAAGCAAAAATAAATAGCTTAATATAATCCCAATCGCGGCCGGCTACTGGGAATCGGCCGCCTCTGGCGCCAACGCCACCCATCATTCCAGAATGGAGTCTGACGATGAATGCACGCAGCATTCTTGATCATTGGCAGGACAGCGGCGAACTCGACCAGGCCGGCTACCGGCGCGCGCTGCTGGCGCTGCACCTGGCGCCTGATACGGAACGCTGGCGCCAACTGGCCGCCCGCTTGCTGCTGGTCGGCGGCGCGCTGTGCCTGCTGGCCGGCGTCTTGATGGCATTCGCGTCCAACTGGCTGACCTGGCCGCGCCTGATGCGGGTCGGCATCGCCGAAGCCGGCTGGCTGGCGCTGCTGGCCTGGGCTTTCTTCGCCCGGCCCGACAGTGACGGGCGACGCTGGGCCTTATTTGCTGTGGCCGCCATGTCCGGCATCTGGCTGGCGGTGATCGGACAAACCTACCAGACCGGCGCCGACACCTGGCAGCTGTTTGCGCTATGGGCAGCACTGGCCTTGCCATGGGCGCTGCTGGCCAATTTCGCGCCGCTGTGGGGATTGTGGATCGTCATCGTATCGCTGGCGCTGCAACTGTGGCTGCCGCATGCGCCTTGGCGTCCGGCGCTGTCGGCCTGGAGCCTGTTTGATGAAATCAACCTGCCCTTGATCGGCTTCTGGCTGGCAGCACTGGCGCTTGCCGAACGGCTGCAAAGCGCGGCCGCGCCATGGACCGCGCGCATCTTGCCGCGCCTGCTGGGATTGGCGCTGGCGCTGCTGCTGACCGTCCAGGCCAGCATGGTGCTGGCTGGCGAGCATCAGCATGTCTTCAACCTGTCGTCGTCCACCAGCGGCGCCGTGATCGTGAGCTTGTGGCTGGCTTGCGTGCTTGCCGCGCTCTATTTTTATTTGCGGCGGCGTGATCTGTTGCTGCTGGCGCTGCCTTTGTTTTCTGTCTGGGTCGCCGTGCTGGCCTGGGTGGTTGGCGCCGCCCATGGCGACGACTGGCTGTATCCGGTTTCGATACTGGCGATTGCCGGCCTCGGCCTGATCGGCTGGTGGCTGCATGGCCGTAACCAGGCATGGCAGGCAGCGCCGCTGCCTGCGCTAACGGAGGCCGCGCAATGAGCCAGCCAACCAATCAGATTGCCGGCTGGGACGACCTGATCGCCGGCTTGCGCGAGAGCGGTTCCCTGCGCCGCGAGGCCGTGCTGCCTGAGCACGACAACGCCCTGCCGTGGTCGGTCATGATCCTGCAAACCATCGCCGCCTGGATTGCCGCCGCCCTGTTGGTCGGGGCGGTGATAGTGCCGGCTTTCCTCGCCCGCAACGAAAGCGCCTGGATCGTTTGCGGCGTGCTGCTGATAGCTGCCGCGACAGCCGTGATGCGGCTCAACCGGCAATCGTTTTTCCTGCCGCAGATGGCGGTGCCGGTAGCGATTGCCGGCGCCATCCTGATCGGCGCCGGCCTCAAGCCGGATTCATGGGAACTGACCACCTTCGTGCTGGCGCTGATCCTGTTCGCGCTGTCCGGACATCGTTTGCTGCGCTTTATCGCGGCCGGCACCATGCTGGCGGTGCTGTGGTACTGGATGACGCCATGGGTGGGACGTTACCACTACGGCCTGCGCGAGCAAGTCACATGGCTGTGGCAACTGGCGCCGCTGCGCAACCTGCTGTTTTCGCTGGCGCTGTGGTGGCTATGGACCCATCCTCTGAAACTGTTCGGCCTCGGCCCGGCAGTCTGGCAGCCGGTGCGCCATGCCCTGCTGTGGTTCTGGCTTGGGGTACAGGTATGGCAGGCGTTCGATTGGGATCTATTGCTTGAGACGCGCGTCGGCCTCGATTCATGGCTGGCGCCGAACGGGATTTGGCTGGCCCGCCGGCTGCTCGACCTGCTGCCCTTGCTGCTGGCCGTATTCCTCACGCTGCGCCGTAATCCAGGACTGGCCGCACGCGTCTGGCCGCTGGCCGTGCTGTTGCCGCTCTGCGTCTTGTCGCCGGCGCTGGCGACAGCGGCGCTGGTGCTGTGGGTAGGCCTGGCCGAAGGCCGCGGCTATCTGACGGCGCTCGGCATTGCCGCCGCCCTGGCAAGCTTCGGCGCCTTCTATTACAACTTGCACTGGCCCTTGCTGCACAAGGGCTTGCTGCTGATGGCAAGCGGCGCGGTGCTGCTGGGAGTCTGGCTGTTCATGTCAAGGAGGACCGCATGATGCGCTGGCGCCTGCCCCTTTTTATTATCGCCGCGGTGATCACTTTGCTGTTCCTGAACGGCATCGTCTGGCGCCACGAACAGACTCTGGCCCAGGGCCACGCCGTGCTGCTGCCGTTACGTCCGGTTGATCCGCGCTCGCTGATGCAAGGCGATTACATGGCGCTCGACTACCAGCTGACGCAACAGCTCACGCACGACCTGATGGCCGCGCCGCCGGCCGCCGGGCAGGCGCTGGCGATAGTGCTCGGTACGGACAGCGACGGCGTCGCGCAGTTTCTTCGCATGGCCAAGCCGGGCGAGCAGCTGCAAGCCGGGGAAACCCTGGTACGCCTGAAATGGGAAGACAATGGCGCCCACCTGCCGAGCAACAGCTACTTCTTTGCCGAAGGAGAAGCGACCCGCTTCGCCCAGGCCCGCTACGCGATCTTCCGCGTGGCAAGCGATGGCACGGCGCTGCTGGCCGGGCTGGCGGATGAACGGCATAATACGATTCCCGACCGCCTCCAAGCGCCGACAAGCGCGCACAGCAATCCATGAAATATTCCATCCCGAAGCGCCTGCTCCGATCAGTTTTGCTAATCCAGTTGACGCTGGTCTTTACGCCATATGCACAGGCAGAAGCAAGCCAGGCACCCGTTCGAAAGCCCGAATGGGCGCAAGCCGTCGACACCTCGGCCAATCTCTATCTGGTCGACAAAAATTTCTATCGCAGCGCCGCCCTGCAACCCAAGGATATCAAGACCCTCAACGCACTCGATGTCAAAACGGTGGTCAACCTGCGTTCATTCCACTCCGACGACGATTTGCTGAAAAATACCGGCATCAAGGCCGTGCATGTCGGCATCAACACCTGGGAGATCAACGACAAGAATGTCATCGAGGCCTTGCGCGCGATACGCGCCGGCGCCAAGGAAGGCCCGGTCTTGCTGCATTGCTGGCACGGCGCCGACCGCACCGGCCTCGTCAGCGCCATGTATCGCGTCGTATTCCAGGGCTGGAGCAAGCAGATGGCGCTGGAAGAGCTGACCGACGGCGGCTATGGCTATCACGCGCTCTGGAAAAACATTCCAAAATATATGGCAACGGTGGACGTTGAAAAGATTCGCAGAGGCGTCAACAGCGAAAGCTAAATGCCGGATCTTGAATGACGGCCGGTGTAACAAGAACCGGCTTTCTGCTGCTATAACCAGGGTATCAAACGCGTTGCAACCCCAGTGAAAACACCACCCCATCCGTAACATTTTGCGCGGTAATGGTGCCACCCATCTTGGCCATATACGTCTTGGCGACAAACAGTCCCTGCCCGCGGTTGCCGTTGGCGCCGGCTTCCAGCTGGTCGGACACGCCGTACTCGAAAATCTTGTCGATCAGTTCTTCAGCGATATTCGGTCCGACATTATGGATGACGATGGTGGCCGCGGTTTCGGTGGTTTTCAGATCGATCGAAATCATGGAACCGGGCAGACGGCAGCGATCGGCATTGCGCAGGACGTGCGTGACCACGTCTTCCAGCGAATAATCGTCGGCCCTCACCATCACGCCTTCCGGGCCACCGGAAAACCTGACGTCGGCGATACCGACCAGCGGCGCGTTGTGGGCGACGTTGCCGAGAAAGATGCCGATGTCGATGGCTGTCACCTGCAGCACCGTGGACTGAAACGCCTCGCTGGGAGAGGCGCTGCCGTACAGCACCCGGATGGCCTGCTGCATGCGGTTGATGTAACGGCTGCTCTGGCTTTCGGCGGCGCCGTGCAGCGCCATCAGCGATTGCAGCGGCGACATGATTTCATGGCCCACCGCATGCCACATTTCCTTTTCCTGCTCGGCGCGGATTTCCTCGCGCTCCAGGTCTTCCTTGACGCGCCTGAGCAGGTCATGCAGGCAGCTTGCCAGCACCCCGAGCTCATCGGCGCCGCGCAAATCGCTCAGGTTGAACTGGTCGAGGCCACCCGAACCCTTGACGATCTTCGATACCTTGGCTGCGCGCCGGGTCAGCAAGGTGATGCGGCGGATGATGCCGATCTCGATGATCAGCCAGGCGACGAACAGCGCCAGCAGCATGGCGCCGACAAACCACGAAACGCGCGCAGCCACCACGCCCAGGCTGCGGTTGACGCTGCGCTCGTCGCCGCTCAGGCTGACGTCATAAATGCCGCTCGAAGTCACGACCGATTCCCGGCTTTCGTTCGGCGGCCCGATTTCATCCACCGGCAGGCGCCGCACCAGCCGGCTTAACAGGCGCGAGCTGTCGTCCGGATGATCTTCGGCTCCAGTCAGGTTGACCAGGTCGGCGCCGTCTGCCGCGCCGCGCTTCCTGATGCGTAAGCTTTCGCCCGGCAACAGCAGCGACGCCAGGTCGCCCACGGCAAACGCTCGCGCCGCAACTGCGCTTTGGCTGTCGAACAGCAGCGGCCCGTCGCCTGGGGGCAGGACTTCAATGCGTACCTGGATATTGTCGAGGTCAGCCGGCGGCCAGACAGGATTTTTTTTCTGGAACAATTCATCCTGCAAGACGGCCACCGGCAGCCGCAGCGAGAAAAACGCACTGCGCGGGCAATCAGCGGTGGCAGCGGCGCCGCCATCGTCCTGGCCGGGCTTGCTGCACAAGGTGTTTTGCCATATCCAGCCGCGGAAATCCTTGACCGGGCGCGATTCCACATGGCCGCTATCGTCAGCGGCGAACCCGGTCAGGCGGCCATGCGCGCCACGCGTTTGCACCGCGTTCGGATCACCGTTCTTTTCAAACGGTGCAATCCAGCGATAGGTCTGCCCGCGCAGGGTCACCGTCACCCGCACGCGATGCGCATCGCCGATATCCAGCTCGCCGCGCTGGTGCGGCACCAGTTCATCGCTGACGAAACTGCCGGCAACATAAATGAAGCCGCCGGCCCAGGGATTGTTGCCGACCGCCACGCACAGCGCACCGTTGTCGCCATACTGCACCAGGCAGCCGGACATGGTGATGGCCTGCCGAACCTTGTTCTGGTCGTCGAAATCGAGCGAGGGAAACGGCAGCAATACCGGGTGCAACGCAGCCGCGCCACCATTATCGACGCGCGGATTCAACAGCGCCAGCTGCCCTGCCGGATGGCGCAAGGTGGCCAGGATCTGGTCGCCTGTCTTGCGGAAGCTGGCCTGGTAATTTTTGTAGCTCAGCTGCTTTTCCTGCTGCAGCACATACAGCGCCATCGCCACGGTGGCCACCGCCAGCAGCAGGAAGGCGCCGCGGAACAGGATGCGCAAGCGGTATTGGGCGAGATTCGGAAAACGGATCTTCATGGGCAGTCATTCCCGCGGTTGCAGTGGCCGCGCATCAGTTTTCCTGGTCAACCCAGCGGAAACCGCGCATCGGGATATTTTCAATACAGGCAAATTCCGGATCGACCTCGCGAAACGCATCGCGGATGGTGCTGACGTGCTTGCGGATATTGTCGCGGTTGCGGCCGCTCTTGACTACCTGGAACAGCTGCTCGTAGGTCACCACCTGGCCGCGATGCTCGTACAGCGCCGCCAGCAGGCGCTGCGCCGTCAACGGCAGGTTGATGCGCTGTGCGCGCCAGATCGGCGTCTTCTGCCGCAGCGGGTCGATCGACAGTTCATTGCCGCTGGCCGCGGGCAGCGCCTCCTTGGCGTTGTTGCGCTCCCTGGCGGCGCGCAGGATTTCCAGGAAGGTATCGATGAAATCGGCTTCCTCGAAGGTCGCCTTTTGCAGGTAATCCCAGGCGTCCAGCGCCTTCATGATGCTGCGGTAGATGGTGGCCGGCATGGCCGACACTACCAGCACCGGCGTCGCCTGGCCCTTGTTGATGGCATTGATGATGGCGACGCCGGCGTGGCGCTCGCGTCCCAGCTCGATATCGAGCACCACCACGTCATAGTTTTCACGCGCCAGCGCCGCTTCGGCATCGTCGCGCGTATGCCACTGGTCGACCTGGATGCCGGGCTTGGCCGCTTCGATCCAGCCCTTGAGCTGATTGCTGGTCGGGATGTCGTCTTCGATTACCGCTACTTTTAGTGCCTGCTTAGTCATTTTTTCTCCGCTGCTTCCATCATCGATGACGCCCTTTCGCTCCCCCGTACGGGGAGGCTATCCGCCGGCAGGCCCGGGCACATGAAAGTATCCACGCTTTCCCACGAAAAGTCTGCGCCGCGCTGTGAGTATTTCTTCACACGGCTTACCGGATTGCGACGTCGCGGAGCATTCACCGCTGCCGGATAACGCGACTGCCCCTGCCTGCCCATTGTTGCTTCCGCCACCCCGAGCGCAAGATTCTTCCCAGGGAAACGCAATCCATGCCGCTCCCGATCACATCAAACAGGGGATATATCATGTCTGAACGGCTCGAATCACTGGCGCAGGGCTTGCTAGCGCTGCTCACTACCACCGTCAACGCTACCGGCACTGCGCTGGCCGGCCTGGGCCGCGCCCTGCGGCGCGCCTGGATGCTGGTGCTGGCGCTCATCCTGATCGGCGGCAGCGGCTATGAACTGGTCACCCACCCGCCGTTCAGGACGCTGGAACCGGGCGAAGTCGGCATCCGCTCCAACAAGCTGACCGGCGGCATCACTGAGGTCAGAGACGGCCTGGTGGTGGTTATCCCCGGCCTGCATGAATTGCGGCGCTACTCCTTGCTCGACCAGGTGTATCGGCCGGTGCGCAGCAGCAAGGCAAACGGCGAAGCCCCCTTCCAGTCGATTGAAGGCTTGTCGCTCGGCGTGGACCTGACCATACGCTACGCCATCGACCCCGCCAGGCTGGTCGGCATCGCCAAGGAGCTGCCGGCCGATATCAACGGTGAAATCGTCGAGCCGATGGTGCAAGGCGTGATCTACAAGTCCTTCACCCGCTATTCGGTGCGCGACATCTTTTCCACCAAGCGCGGCGAGATCCAGAAGGAAATCGAAAACGAATTGAAACCGAAGCTGGCGGCCGACGGCATCATCCTGCGCGGCGTCCAGATGGGCCAGGTCGACCTGCCGCCGGAATACCGCCAGGGCATGGAAAAGCTGCTGGCCGAGGAGCTGGAAAGCGAAAAAATGAAATACACACTGGAATTGAAGAGCAAGCAAGTGCAGCAGACCGAGCTGGAAGCCGAAGCCGACAAGGTCAAACGCGAAAAATCGGCGGAAGCGGCCGGCAACGAACAAATCATCGCCGCCAAGGCCCAGGAAGAAGCCATGAAACATGTATTGCCGTTCAAGCAAAAGCAGATCGAGCAGCGCCAGTATGAAGCCGAGGCAGAAAAGGTTTCGCGCATCAAGACCGCGGAAGGCAGCGCAGAAGCGCGCCGCATCGAAGCCTCGGGTGAAGCCGATTCACGCCACAAGCTGGCCGATGTCGAAGCCTATCGCCTGGAAACCATCGGCAAGGTCACCAGCGCCCAGCTGGAACGCGACGGCGCGCTGATCTCGAAGAACCCCTTGCTGATCCAGAAAACCATGGCCGACAAGCTGTCCGACAAGATCTCGGTGATCATCGCCGCGCCCCCAGCCAACGGCGGCTTCATCGGCTCAGCCCTGCTCGGCGGCGGCCAAACAGTCGCTTCCCAAACCCAGCAAGCTAACGCTGCTCAGGAGACACAACAATGATGCTCGCCGCCCTGGCCCTGGTCGCCATCGTCACCCAGGATAGCGCCGCCCTGCGCGCCGCGCCACGCGAATCAGCCCAGCAGCAAGCCGTGCTGTGGCAAGGCGACAGCCTGGAAGTGCGCGGCGAGAAGATGGACTACCTGCAGGTCTACGATCACCGGCGCGAACGCGGCGGCTATATCCGCGCCTCGCAAGTACGGCCCCAGTCGCTGGAAGCGAAAGACGCGCCCGACCTGCTGGCAGTGGTGCGCTTCCTGCGCGACACGCCGGGAGCCGAAGCGCTCGGCATCAGCTACGCCGCGGCCTACCTGAAAGCAGCGCCGGCCGAAGCGATCGGCCCAGAACCTTTCGATGCGCTGGGCACCATGGCAGACCGCCTGGCGCGCCGCGCCTCCGCCAAACGGGGCAAGGCTGACGACACGGTATTGTCGGCGCACCTGGAAGTGGCGTCCAGCTATGGCATAGGCATGCAGGGTTTCGAGCGCGACGGCCGCATCCAGCTGTGCTACAACGGCGAAGCCTTCCGCCGCGTACTGGCCATGAAATCGAACGACGGCCAGCGCGCCCGCGCCGCCCTGGCGCTGACCCGGCCCGAATGCGTAGACCCCAGCATCACGCCCACCGAGCGCAACAGCCTTGACGCCTGGCGCGCCGACATTCTCGACCGCGTGCAGCTGACCGAGTTGCCCGAATATGAAAAGAACCGCCTGCACCTGCGCCGCGCCGGCGTCTGGGCCAGCATCGCCTTCGAGCGCGCCAGGTTGCGCCAGCCCGCCCAGGACGCTGCCAACCGCGCCTTGCAGGAACTGGCCGCCGTCAACCAGACAGAAATTGCCGAGCCGGACGCGGCCGCCTATACCGATGCCGCCGTGCGCGTCGCCGCCTCGCGCTGGGCAGCGGAACCCGAACCAGTCACCACCAGCGGCGGCCTGGCAATCCTCACCACGCCGGGTGAAAGCGGGGAAACCTGCGTCACGCTGGTAGACGCCAAGCACGATCAAAAAAATCCGCTCTTCAAACGCTGCACCTACGGCCTGGTCTGGAAGGCCTCAGTCAGCGTCAATGCCCAGCAGACCGCGCTGGCGCTCGCCGTGCAGCCGCTCGATTCATGGCGCGAATTGTGGGTATTCCATCAAGGAGACAAAGGCTGGACTGTCGACATCTTGCCGCCGGCCGCCAACGCCCCCGATGTCGGCTACCTGGAATTCGCCGGCTGGGTGCCGGGCAGCGCGAAGATGCTGGCGGTGCGCGAGGCACGCGTCGACGGGCGCTTCAAACGCAGCTTTGAAGTGCTGCGGATGGATACCATGGATGTCGAGAAACAGGCCGACAGCCCGCGCTCGCTGAGCTTGTTTTACAAGTGGCAGGATCCGGCCTGGAAACGTGGCACTTTGAGTTTGCGGTAATATCATACCTAATCCAGTCAAATTGACTGGATTGATCGCAATTATGATTGGATTGGTTATTTTTGCCCGGCAGCTGTCGACTATAATTTTTATCTCTTCCCTCCCCATTGATAGCGAGCCATTCAGCCATGAAATTGACCAGCCAGAGCTTTTCCGACAACGCCGCCATTCCCGGCGAGTTCGCCTTCGCGGTAATCGATCCCGCAACCCACATCGCGCTTTCCAGCAACCGCAATCCCCATCTGGCCTGGAGCGAGGCGCCCGCCGGCACGCAATCGTTCGCCTTGATCTGCCACGACCCTGACGTACCGAGCAGTGGCGAGGACGTTAACCAGGAAGGCCGGGAAATTCCCTCGTCGCTGCCGCGGGTCGACTTCTTCCACTGGCTCTTGCTGGACATTCCTGCCGCAGCGCGTGAAATCGCCGCCGGCAGCCACAGCGATGGCGTGGTGCCAGGCGGTAAAGCCGGCCCGGCGGCGCCCGATGGCTGGCGTCATGGTCTTAACAACTATACTGACTGGTTTGCCGGCGACGAGCAAATGAGAGGCGACTATCACGGCTATGATGGCCCGTGCCCGCCGTGGAACGATACGCTGATACATCATTATGTTTTCACGCTGTATGCACTCGACCTGCCTAGCATCAGCGTCAACGCCCCCATCAACGGCGCCAAGCTGCGCGCCGCACTCGCTGGTCACGTGCTGGCAGAAGCCAGTCTTACCGGAACCTATACGCTTAACCCGCATTTGCAAAAAAAGTGAGATATTTGCCGGCATATGAAAGCAATCGCAAGCGACGCGTCGCTATCCAGCCTGCCAAGCCCGCTTGAGCGCGCCGGAGCGGCCATGTGGCAGCTGCCATCGGGCGCGCTGGTCGCTCGCCGCGGGCTGTGCACGCTGGCCCAGCCGTGCCTGCGCCGGCCGCAGCATGCGCGCGGCTTCCGTTTTTTTGACGCCACTTTGCTGTTGGTGGTTTCGGGCCGGATGACGCTCGACAATGGCGAAGTTGTGCTGGCATTGCAGGATCCCTTGACACTCACTGCGATGGCGCAAAACGCCTGCGCAGACGTCGAGAAAATCCCTGGCGGCGGCGACCAGACATTTCGATCCGTGTTCCTGGCATTCGCCCCGGAAGTGATCCTTGAATTCCACCGGCACCATGAGAACGACATGCCGCCGTCGTCGGCGGTCGCGCACGGCTGCCAGATGGCTCTCGATAGCGATCTTGCCGATACGCTGGATCATTGCCTGCGCGGCATGTATTCGGCGCAACTCAGTGAACGCGAACAAATGCATCGCCTGGTCGGCCTGCTGCTTGCCCTGGCTGAGCGTGGCTGCCGTTTCTCCCGCCCTTCGAGCCAGCGTATCAGCGATCGCCTGAAAAATCTGCTCGCCGACGCACCGGCAGATCCATGGACCACCGCAAAGGCCGGTCGCGAACTGGCCATGAGCGAAGCCACGCTTAGGCGACGGCTGGCTGCCGAAAATGTACGCTTCGAAACCCTGCTGCTGGATATTCGCATGCATCACGCGATGACGCTCCTGCAGACCACCGGCTGGGGCGTCCAGCAGATTGCCGAGGCCTGCGGATATCGCGCCAGCTCGCGATTCTCCCTCCGTTTTCGAGAGCGTTTCGGCTGTTCGCCGTCGCAGGTGCGGTGATTTTGCATCGCTCCCCATTGCATCAAATTGATTGAAGGTGGAGTTTCACATGATCGAAGACAAACATTTCTACGAGCCGGCCAAAGGACATGGTCTGGCGCATGACCCCTTCAACGCCATTGTCGGCCCGCGTCCGATCGGCTGGATCGCGTCGCATGCGGCCAACGGCGTGCTGAACCTGGCACCCTACAGTTTTTTCAACGCCTTCAACTACACTCCCCCCATCATCGGTTTTGCCAGCGTCGGCCGTAAGGACAGCTTGACCAATATTGAGCAAACCGGTGAATTCGTCTGGAACCTGGCGACGCGGCCCTTGGCAGAGACCATGAATCTCAGTTCAGCGGCGCCGCCGCCCGACACAGACGAGTTCAGGCTGGCCGGCCTGACGCCCGTGCCAGGACGTATCGTCAAAGTGCCGCGTGTGGCGGAAAGTCCGGTTGCGTTCGAGTGCCGCTGCAGCCAGATACTGCAATTGACGAGCGCCGCCGGCGCCAAAGTTGACACCTGGCTGGTGCTGGGCGAGGTGGTCGGCGTACACATCGACCAGGCGCTGCTGAAAAACGGCAGTTACGATACGGCGGCTGCCCATCCGATCCTGCGCGGCGGCGGACCGGCGGACTATTTTGAAGTGATGGCGGAGTCCTTGTTTCATATGCGACGTCCGTCATATCCTTGATATCACTGCACTGAACGGGATGAAACCGCTGCGCTGATCGTCAAGCCTTACTTGGCGTGCGGTCCACCGATGCCCCAGCCGCCGGTGCTGCACAAGGCATCAAAGTCGTGCGCAAGATCGGCCAGGGCGATCGCCCCAGCTTCTTTATGATCAGTGATTCCGCCTGGCGTAATACATCATCCAGCGCGGCGTTGACTACGCGCTCAACCACACACTCAGGATTATCGCTCTCGTTGCCAATGGCAAAAACCTGCGGCCCGCCGACGGCTTTGTGGACGTCCAGCAGCGTGATTTTCTTCAGATCGCAAACAATCGTCCAGCCGCCGCCGTGCCCCTTTTCCGAGCGCACGTATCCTGCTTCCCGCAGGCCTGCCATGGTGCGCCGGACCACCACCGGATTCGTATTGAGCATCTTGGAAATCTGCTCGGAGGTGAACGGCTGGTCGTGCCGCGCCATGTGCAGCAAGACATGCAGCATGCGGGAAAGTCGGCTATCGCTTCTCATCGGGTATGCCTAAAAGTTGATTGGGCCAGCAATACCGGCTAAATGTAACATTATAAGTTGCGCAAGCATTCTTCTCAAGTTATCATGGAACTTCAATAGTTTCGTGACATCGCCGCGCAGGGGACCGCCGCAATCAAGCCGGCCGGCGCCCCCGCTCTTGTCCATCCGTGAAAACCAAGCATCGAAAGGAGCATTCATGCAGTATGACGTGATTATTATTGGCGGGAGCTATGCCGGCCTGGCGGCGGGGATGCCGCTGGCGCGCGCACGCCGCAAGATCCTGGTAATAGATGGCGGGCAGCGGCGCAACCGTTTTGCACAGCACTCGCATGGCTTCCTCACCCAGGACGGCGCAGACGCAGGCGCAATCGCGGCCAAGGGGCGCGAACAACTGCTCGCCTACGACACCGTGCACTGGCTGGAAGGCAAAGCCAGCAGCGCCGAACGAACCGAACATGGCTTTCGTGTCCAGATCGAAGGCATGGAATCCCTGGAAGCCAGGCGGCTGGTGCTGGCGACCGGAGTCGTCGACCTGCTGCCGGATGTGCCCGGCCTTGCCGAGCGCTGGGGCAGCCACGTGTTCCACTGCCCCTATTGCCACGGCTACGAGCTGAACCAAGGACAGATCGGCGTACTCGCAAGCTCGCCCATGTCGATGCATCTGGCGCTGTTGCTGCCCGACTGGGGCGCGACGACCTTCTTCTTGAACGACGCCTTCGAACCCGACGATGAACAGCTTGAGAAACTCAAGGCGCGCGGCGTCAGGCTGGAACGCAACCGCATAGCGCGGATCGAAGGTGCGCTTGAGTTGATCATGCAAGACGGACGCATGGTGAAGCTTGACGGGCTGTTCACGGCAACCAGGCTGGAGGTGGCCAGCCCGATCGCCGCCCTGGTCGGCTGCGAATTCGACGAAGGGTCTTTCGGCCGCACCATCAAGACCGATCTCATGAAGGCAAGCACAGTGCAGGGTGTTTACGCCTGCGGCGACGCGGCGCGCCCGGGTCGAGGCTGTGTAAAAACGCAAAATCATTTCTCAGGTGAGCGCGTTCGTCTTCGATCCAATTTGGAAACGAACCTGCACGTAAAACATTAGCACGGAGCACGGCGACAAAAAAATATTTAACGGCTGCGAAAGGCCTGCTCAATTAGCAGGAACAATATCTCGTAGAGATGCAAAAAAAGGCCGTCAGGCCCTCATGGCTGCAATCAATCGATGAGTACCCAGTATTGCCATGATCCGTTTCAGATTGTAAGCCAGTACGTGCAAGCTCATTTCAGTACTCACCCGTGGGAGTGACCTGGTCAGGAAGTGCGTTGCACCCATCCATGCCTTGAGCGTGCCAAATGGATGCTCGACGGTCTGCCGGCGTAAGCGGGCAGGATTGGGCCAGACATTTAAGCGCCGCTGCATTCGCTCAAGTACATCCTCATGTTCCCAACGGGCGATACGCCGATTGGTGCCGGTAGTACATTGCGCCTTGATTGGGCATGCCGGGCAGGCAGACGACCAATATTTATGCCACCGCAACCCGTGTTCGATTGTTGTGAAACGCCAGATAGCTCGTTGTCCGGCCGGACACTGGTACTCGTCGCTTTGCGCCAGATAAATGAAATCCGTTTTATCGAAGAGGCCTTGTGCCCGGTTGCCCGAAGTCAGAGGTTTCGGTACCAGCGGCGTCACGCCAAGCTTCTCGCATGCGAGAATTTCCGCTCCGCTGAAATAGCCGCGGTCCGCGACCACAGTCAAATCTTGCTTTCCGATTGCGTTTTGCGCTTGTGCCGCCATCGACGCTAGCTGCGTTCGATCGTGCCCGACATTGGTCACCTCATGCGACACGATCAGATGATTTCTGGTATCGACCGCAGTCTGGACGTTGTAGCCCACCATGCCTGTGCCACGGCCACTCGTGGCCATGGATCTGGCATCCGGATCTGTCAGAGATATTTGCTTATCTGGTGTCTGCTGCAGCTGCTTGTTGATCTCGTTGAATCCTTCGATCTGCTTCTTGATGGAGGCAATTTTTTCCTTCAGATGCGAGACGCGGGCCTCAGGCACTAACTCCGGCTGGCGGTCGGCACGATCAAGCTCCTCGAGGTAGCGTGCAATGTTGGCTTCGAGTTGCTCGATTCGTGCCTGAAGCTTCCTGTCGGTAAAGTTCTTATCGCGATTGTTGACCGCCTTGAACTTGCTGCCATCGATGGCGATATCGGTATTGGCAAACAGATCGAGATTGCGGCACATCAGAACAAATTGACGACAGACCTTGCTGATCGCTGGCCCGTTGTTCTTGCGGAAGTCTGCAATGGTCTTGAAGTCCGGCATCAGGCGACTCGTCAGCCACATGACCTCGATGTTGCGTTGTGCCTCGCGTTCCAGGCGCCGGCTCGATTGGACTCGGTTGAGGTAACCGTAGATATAAATCTTCAGCAGCACGCTGGGATGATAAGACGGCCGTCCGGTCTGCGCTGGCTTCGCGCCACCGAAACCAAGCGAGCCAAGATCAAGCGAGTCGACAAAGACATCGATGACTCTGACAGGATTATCTTCACTGACGTAATCTTCGAGCTGCTCTGGCAGCAGGATACTCTGCGTGCGATCCGTTCCCTGGACAAAGCGTTTCATCGAAGCCTCGATCAAATATGCAATGTCGATTTGACGCTTGTATCGAGAAATAGTTTACTAACTGGATGCGTTTTCACACAGCCTCGGTCGTTTTCAGACACGAAGAGCATCGTACAGTTTGCCGCTGATTGCTCAAGACGGAAAGTCAGCTGCAAACTGTATGCTGTCGATAACGCGGTGGTATGGCAACAATAACGCATTCCGGATCGCCCGGATTGAGACGCTGATATTGCCCCCGGTGTGGGCCTGTTCCATTCACGGCGGCATGGCGCACAAACGATGCGGTTGCTGCAATCTTCTCGGCCGGCAGCATCCAGCCCGGAACGCAGGTGGCGCTTGCGAAGCCCGTCACTTTCAGTCAAACGATGTAACCCGTCATGCTCGCGCGCCCCTGAGAAAAAGTCCATGACGATTCTCGATACGCTTGCATTCGTAGCTCAGGCAGCCCGCAGCGTACGCACTTCGACCGTGATGTGCGACAGTCCGTTGAGCCGCCACAGCAAGCGATGATAGAAATCCGGCCCGCGCAACGCTTCCTCGGTGACCACTGAAACCACTGCGCCGAAGTGGCCTGGCCCGAGCCGCCAGACGTGCAAATCGATCAGCTGGTCGCCTGCGGCGTCGACCGCTGCCTTGACCTTCCCTGCCATCGCATCGTCGGTGCTGATATCCATCAGGTTGGCGCCGGTATCGCGGATCAGGCCGTATGACCAGTTGGCGATCACCATGGCGCCAACGATGCCGGCCAGGGGATCCATCCAGAGCCAGCCAAAGGTTTTCGCCAGTAGCAATCCGATAATTGCCAGCACGGAGACGGCGGCGTCGGCGATGACGTGAATATAGGCTGCACGCATGTTATGGTCGCGCGTGTCAACGCCGTGCTCGTCCGCTCCGTGAGCATGTTCTGCAAAGCTGACCGTGTGTTCGCCATCGGCAAGCGTCACCATCGCCTCGAAGCTGTGCGGCTCTGGGATCTCGACGGTGGACTGTAGGAAATCGGCAACCATGGCGAACGCGAACACCTGGCGCTTGCCGTCCGGCCGGACGGTCGTGACAGTCACATCGTGCGCCGACAGTCCGGCAGCTCCGCGCTCTGCCTTGATGCGGAACACAGGCGGGACGCCATCCTCGAAAATCGAGAGCGCCAATGCCCCAGCCGACGTTTCAATGTACTGCACTTCTTCGCCATGGTCGTGACTGCCATGCTGGTCGCTGCCGTGGCTATGGCCGTGACTGTGTCCATGGTGATCATCGCCGCTCAACAGCCAGGCGCTGAGAATATTGACCAGCAAGCCGAGTACAGCGATAGGAATCGCTTCGCCGAAACGTATCGGCAGCGGTGACAGCAGGCGGTCGATTGCTTCATAGCCGATCAGCATGGCGATCATGGCCAGGATGATAGCGCTGGTAAATCCCGCAAGATCGCCCAGCTTGCCGGTGCCGAAGACAAAGCGCGGATCGTTGGCGTGCTTGCGGGCATAGGTATATGCCAGCGCCGCAATCAGCATCGCACCGGCGTGGGTGGACATGTGCATGCCGTCCGCCACCAGCGCCAGCGATCCGAACAGATGGCCGCCGACGATTTCGGCCAGCATCATCGCGCTGCACAACGCAATCACGGCCCAGGTCTTGCGGCCGTTGCTGTCGTGGCCCTCCCCCAGGAAAACGTGATCATGCTCAGCCTTGAACGGTGCCTCGTAGAATTCGTTCATGGCAGGCTCACTTGAAATAGCTGTGGACAACATTGATCAGCTGCTCTTTAGCGTCTTCCTGATTGCCGTCATGGGCGTCGGCATCGACCAGATGGGTGCGGATATGGTCTTCCAGCACCACCGCCAGCAAGCCGTTCATGGCGCCACGGCAGCCGGTGATCTGCTGCAGCACATCCATGCAGCCCTTTTCCTCTTCAAGGGCGCGTTCGATGGCGTCCAGCTGGCCGCGGATGCGCCGCACCCGGTTCAGCAGCTTTTGCTTGTCTTTGACGGTATGGCCCATGGCTTCCTCGATATATAGTATAGGGGGGTATACTATATAGAAGACGCAAAAGTGTAAACGGCCTTGTTAAAAACCGCGTGGATGACATTCTGGGCGGCAGCGATGCAGCCAGAAAGAAAAAAGCCACCAGATCGGCGGCTTTGTCAGGCATGAACTAGCAGTTGCCTTTTTTCGCTTGTCCCGGCGGGCAATGGTAGCGGCCGCGGTCGTCATCGCGCCGGTCGTCGCCGCGGCGGTCGTCACGATACTGTCCGCGATCCTCGCCCTGGCGCCAGCCGCCGCGGCGCAGTTCCCAGCCGTTGCTGCCCTGGCGCCATTCCGGCCGGTCGTACTGATAGCCGGCGCGCGCTCTTTCCCAATGGCCTCCGGACCAGACGTGCCGGTTGCCGTTCCAGTTCCAATAGCCGGGCGCCCACAGGTAGCCGACGCGTGGCGGCGGCACGCTCTCATACCTTGGCGGCGGTGGCGGCGTTCCAATCGTGATATTGACGCCGATTTGCGCCATTGCCTGGCCTGGCATAAAAGCCGCGGCGCTCAATGCTATCAGTGCAGTCGCACAGAGGATGCGTTTCATCTTTCTCTCCCTTGGTTATCTAGTATTGCAAACTATATCTTTAATTTTCTCAGAAACAATCATTGATGCAATAATTCACATCTGAGGCCGCCGTGTTACATCGGTTAAAAATTGTTAAATCACGAATCGCGAACTAACCAGCATCAAACCATGACCATCACCATTGACGAACAACTGCGCGCCTATATCGATCCTTTAACCGAAGATGAATACGCCGCGCTGGAACGCAGCTTGCTGGCAGAAGGATGCCGCGACGCGCTGGTCTTGTGGGGCGATCTTTTGGTGGACGGGCATAACCGTTACGGCATCTGCCAGAAGCACGGCATTCCTTTCAACACCCTGCAGAACGACAGTTTCCGGTCGATCGACGATGTCCACCTGTGGATGATCGACAATCACCTCGGACGGCGCAGCGTATCGGATTTCCAGCGCGGCGTGCTCGCCTTGCGCAAGAAAGAAATCGTGGCGGCGCGGCTGGTGCAGGCGCAAAGCCGGCCAGCCACTGCAGAACCGACCAGTCCGGCACAGTCCGGCGGCGATCCGCCCTGGACCCGGGAAACGGTGGCGCGCGCCGCGCGGGTCAGCAGCGCGACCCTGGGGCAGATCGAGAAAATCCAGAAGACGGCTGCGCCGGAGCTGGTCGGCGCGGTAAAGTCGGGCATCATTTCGATTAACGCCGCGGCCGCCGTAGCATCCTTGCCCAGCGAACAGCAGATCGCGGCGGTTACCGGCGGCAAGAAAGAGCTGCGCCAGGCCGCCAGGCAGGTCCGTGAAGCCCGGCTGCCGCCCAAACCGGAAGCGGAAGAGCCGCCGATCGATGCGACGCCGGAGCAGATCGAAATCCATCGCTTGATGTTGCAGGTGGTCGAGCTCACCGAAGAACGCAATCAGTTGAGAAAGAAAGTGCAGCACTTGACCATTGCACTGACGGAAGCGCGTAGAGAACAATAGCGTGCCGCCTGTTTTGCTGCGAACGGCGCGGCGCTGCATGTACATCCCGTCACTGCAACTTAGTCATTCTTTGCTAGCCATGCTCCATGAAATCCGGCGGGAATCCGTCTCGGCAGCCGTACCGTCGCGATCGGATCGTTCTCGATATGGCGGCCATCAAGAATGACCACATCGCTGCTATCCGTCACCCTACGATAGACACAGACCAGCAGCCAGCCATCGTCCTCGTCGGAAGCGCCGGGACGCGGCACAAACACCGGCTCGCTGTTCTGGTCGCCTTCAGGCACCCGGTAGCGCTGCACAGCACCGCCGTCGAGATCATAGCGAAGCACGCCGCGCATCTCTGTATTGCTCGGCTGCTCCACAGCGTAGAGGAAGCGATAGGGACGGCCGGTCCGGCTTTCATTGATGCGCGGCAGCTCGATGCCGGTATCGTCAAGCTGCTTTTCAGTCACAATGCCCTGCTCCAGGTCGATGACATAGCGCCACAGGACGCCGAGCGGATTGTCCTCGAAAGCCGCGATGTCATGCGCCAGCCGCAAGTACCACGGATAGCGGACCACATCCAGCACCACCGTCGATGCATCGGCGTCGTAGGCATTCACCACATGCAGGATAAAGCAGGGCGCGACGTCAAACCAGCGCATCTCGCCGCCATGGCGAGGAATCACGCCGATGCGCGCCTGGCGCTCCTCATGCCAGCGCAACGGCATGCGATGGCCGCGCGCCAGCATCGAGAAGTCATAGGCAACGTTCAGGTCAAGCAAGATACTGTGCGTGGCGGTAATCGCCATGTCGTGCAGCATCGACGGCGACGGCAGTTCGATTTCAAGGTCGACGCTTTGCACGCCGCCGGCGTCCGTCACCCCATAGCGCAGCCACGGCTTGCGCCAGTCGGCGCGAAAGCTCATCAGTTCGCCAGTCTGCGGATCAACTTTGGGGTGGGCGGTCATGCCATCCGCCAATCCCAGGTGGCGGCGCGGCGCTCCCAGCGTGTCAAGTTCGGCCGTCATCGCCAGCGGAGGGCCGCCTTCCGACAATGCCAGTATTTCGCCGGCGTGACGCAGCAGGTTGATGTTCGGATTGGTATCGAGCAGCGACGGCGCCATCGCCGGATCGTGCACCTTTGCCCAGCGCTGGGTACGCAGCCAGCGGTTGCGGTAGCCGCTGACGCGGCCGCCTTGAAACGAGATGCCATGCAGCATGGCGGCTTCCGGCCACCAGGACAGCACGTCGTTTCCTTCAAAACGGCCGTTCAGCGGGTTCGGGCCATTGCGTACCAGCACACCTTCAAGATCCGGCGGAATCGTTCCGCTCACGGAAAATCCGGCAAGGTCGACTTCATCCATGACGGGCGCCATGGCGCCGGCATTCAGATTTAATGCAGTCATGTTGTTGTTCCTCTATCAGCCCTGGTTAAGTTGAGCAAATAATACCCGGGTATAAATAACGAGTCAATAACACCCGGATAAAATTACAACACCCTCTTCCCGACCAATCGCTTGGCGCTCACCAGGAATCGGGAATCGAAGAAGGCATGACTCCGGCGACCACCCCGACCTGCTTGTCGGGCACATCGCCAGATGTGCTGCTTAAGCGCAGAAGACCACCGCATTCAGGCTGAATGCGGTGGTCGTTTTAGCGATCTGGATAGGTAAAACAGGTGGCGGCCGAATCAGCTATTGGCCGACGTGATCTGTAATGGCGGCGGCAATCGAAGCCGTGCTGGGAAGGAAGTCTTTAACTAAAACCAGAGCTTCGGCGCCAGGATTGATTCGACAGAACGGGCCTACGCCCCAATCGAGAATGCCGGCAACCTACGGATTGAAGCCGGCATCATATAAGCTGGTCAGTAATGCGAACGTGCGCATCGGTGACGTGGAAGCCATGCTTCTCAATGTCGTCCAGGCACTCTACCGAATCGACTCCTGGTGTCGGCGTGTCCCGACGCAGCTCCACCGGCTTGAACAAAGCCCACGGAGCGAACTTTGCAGGCAGGTTGCTCTCCGTTGTATCAGCCGTCATACCAAACACCCGGCCAGGTCCTCGAAAAATATAAACAAGCATTGCGCTCACTCCTGTGATGGGAAATTCCGTTGCGCCCTGCGGCACAGTGGTTGCGAATCAATCTATAACAAGGGAATACGAGCAGGCCGTTTGGCGCCCACTCTTACATTGCGACACTTCATCAACAATTCAGCGATCCGGCCTGGACGCTGCTTAAGGTTCTGCATCATCACCGGCCGGCTTGAACAGATCGTCCAGGGGACTGGATTTCTTTTCGCTCCGCACAGTACCGCGACGGCCTGTGAATTCCTCTTCAATGTTGTCGCGGTAATAGCTCCATGCCACACCCGAGGTCGACAGCCTGCGCCAGACCTCGTTGCCGACACCAGAATAATCTATTGCGCTGCCGTCGTCGAATTCAACCCGCAGCACACGCTCGCGCGGATCATATCCAATCGCACGCAGCTTGCCGGCATTGATGCGTTTCATCTCCATGACCATCTCCTGTATCTAGGCATATTTTTCGGCGGCTTCAATCGTCTGCGCCATCAGCGTGGCGATTGTCATCGGACCGACTCCGCCAGGCACCGGCGTGTAAGCGGAACATCTATCGATCACGGCCGCCAGCTCGACGTCGCCTATCCTGCCTGGATGATAGCCGGCATCCACAACAACCGCGCCTTCCTTGATCCAGGCGCCTTTAACGAATTCCGGCTGGTTCAGCGCCGCCACAACGATATCCGCCAGGCCTACGAGTTGCGCCAAGCCCTGGGTCCTGGAGTGGCAATGGGCGACTGTCGCGTTCGCATTAAGCATCATCATCGCGATGGGCTTGCCGAGGATCGGACTCCTCCCTATCACGACCACATGCTTGCCCTCGATGGCAATCCCATGGTGCCGCAACAAGTGCATGATGCCAGCCGGCGTAGAAGATCCGTAGGCTGGTTCAGACATGGCCATTTTCCCGAAACCTAGGGTGGTGACGCCATCCACATCTTTCTTGATGTCGATGCGGTCGAAACAAATTCGTTCGTCTATTTGCTCCGGCACCGGATGCTGCAGCAGGATGCCGTGCACCAAAGGGTCGGCATTCAGCTGATCGATCTCCTGCAATAACTCAGCGGTCGTGGTCGATTCCGGCAGTATGACTTTGCGCGACGCCATGCCGATCCGTTCGCAGGCATCGCCCTTCATCTTCACGTATGTCGCCGAAGCGGGATCGTCTCCAACCAGGATGGTCGCAAGGACAGGCGATTTGCCGGACAGTTTGGCTTTAAGCGCCTGTATTCGAACGGCAAGTTCCGCTTCCATTTGCAGCGAGAGCGATTTGCCGTCCAGGACTGTTGCTGTCATTTGTTTTCCTTCGATTTTCTGTTATTCCGGATGCGAGCGTATGTGCATATTGTATAGCCCGGCCACCTTCACGCCACCTGCCAGGTGCGGATATCCACAAGTCTGGCCGCGGTGCTGCGCCCCTCGGGTCGCCAGACACCGGCCTCGCAGCTTGCCGACAACTGTTCATGGACACCTGGAAATGTTTCCCGTCATCTCCGCCGCCATCTTAATCGTATCTTAATGTTATTGAGTTGATTTCGTTTTATAGTGGCACCGTCATTCACCATGACAATGTCTCCCCTCCCTGAAAGACTTCATGCCCGCAACCGACAAGTTGGCGGGCATTTTTTTAAAGGAATCATGATGATCAAATCTGCAATCGCTATGCTTGCCTTGGGAATACTGACAGCATGTGCCGCAGATCCCTATTCCGGCGGCTACAGCAAGTATTCAGGCAACTATGGCTATACGTCGACACCGGTTCCGACCTATGGCGGTTATGACGGTGGCCGCTCGTATCGCGATGACGATTGGACGCCGCCCGGCAGTTATCGGCAGTCTTGCCGCGATATCGTTGTGCGGCATGGCGTGCTGGAGGCCACTTGCGGCAACGGCGGCGGCAGCGTGCGGACATCGACGGCACTGAATTCGTGCCGCAGCGGGAATTTCGAAAACATCAACGGCAATCTGCAATGTTCCGGCAGCCGTGACAATGGCCGTAACAGCAGGGATTTGCCGCCGGGGAGCTATCTGCAATCTTGCAACGATATCGGCGTACGTAACGGTGTGCTGGAAGCCAACTGCGGCGGCAGCGGCAATCGCAGGATACAGTCATCGGTCTCGATTTCCTCCTGCAGAAGCGGAAGCTTCAGCAACATCAACGGTTATCTGCAGTGCGACCGCTAGGGCGTACTTACAGCCAAGTTAACCACAACGTCGATGCGGCAACGGACACGAACTACCAAAAGATATTTTCACTGCGTCGGCAGAATCTTGAATGACCCATCCGAAAGTAGCAGCTCTCCAGCATCTTCGATGGTGACATTACGCACCAGGGCGGCAGGCGGGCCTCGCTTTGCCCAAAGAATGATCGTCTCAATCGCCGCCGCATCGCCGTCAATACAGGCTTCCACGGCGCCGTTCCGCCGATTGCGCACCCAACCGGCAAGCCCCAGGGCAAGCGCCGTGCCGGCGAAGGAAGCGCGGTAACCGACACCCTGCACCCGTCCTTCTATAGTCAAGCGCTTAGCCATCATCCATCTCGCTTTGTCGAATTGCAGTATATTCTGAAACTGCATTGAAGCCGCCTGCTTCGCTTGTAGCTTCCAACGCCGGCCATCCGGTCGCGCATGACTTGTCCGGTTTGGGTGAGCGACGAGACGCCATGCAGTCCACTGCTATGTCGACAGGTGAAGGGCGATCAAAGGCACCAGATTGAGCAGGATGATGCCAAGCTTGTAGAGAGAAATACCGCCTAAGTTCATTGGATCAAAGGTTTCAGGTGAGAGCTTGAACCAGCGCGTCAGAATCCGATACGCCCAATCGTGGGCGAAGATGAAGATGCCGGCCCAGATGAGAAGCAACGCGTAGTTGATCGCAGTACACCAAAGGAGCGCTTCTTTGATCTCACTGATTGTCATGGCACACCCTCACGACATTTCGTTTCTAGTGGCTACCGCGCTTTTTCCCATACGCGAGCCAGCCAGCCACCAGCAGCACTTTCAGGACGAGTAACGCGCCTATCCCGACCACGCCGAGCTTGAGAGTGGCGCCGACGATGTAGGCAATCGCCACGGCAAGGCCTTTTACAAGAGCGAACAATACGACTATGCATAGCAGGCCCGCATAGAGAGGATTGTAGCGATGAAGGGTAGAGAGCTGTTTCATAGATTCCTCTATTAAGCTTTACTGGCAGTGTACTCTTTGCATTTGCTGCGGGAACAATTAATTATTGAGCACGCCGAACGGCAACGTCCATCCGGCAAGGCTAGCGGCTCCTTTCCATTGATTTTTCATCGCAATGCCACCTGGAAGCAAAACCGGATCGGAGCGATTTTCTACCGTTTCCTTCGGTGTATGACCAAACTCCGCTTTGAAAAGGCGATAGAAATATTTTTCATCCGGGAAGCCATGGGCCCAGGCTATCTCCGCGATGCGGACGTGCTGCCGTTGCGGGTCGGCGAGCATGTGATAGGCATGACGCAATCGTCTGCGCCTGATCTGCCGCATTATCCCGCCCTCTTCCTCAAAATATTGATAGAGCTTGGCGCGCGATATACCGATGTCTCGACAGATCCGCTCAGGCGAGAGATCGCGCTCCAGCAAGTGCACATCAATGTAGTGCCTGATCCGTTCAAGCAAGGCGCTGCGGATCGGTTCGCTTGCCTCACGCATTGCCTCGACCGTTGGTGAAACAGCGGCTGCCATCAATAACAGCGTTGACTGCACGATTTGGGGTACTTCCTGTTGTTGCAGTGTAGAGAGATTGCGGAACAGGGAAAGTAGATGATCGCCTAGAAGACGGCTGACGCCACTCGTCAGCGTGTGACCGTGCATCAGCGCGGCATGGCTCGGCAGAAGATACCTGGGCACGACTATGCTGATCACGTCGCCAGCTTCGACCGTACATTCGTTGATCTGGGCCACATCGTAGAAGAACAGATCACCAGGCAGCTTGACGGATTCAGGGCTCATGGAACGGCAGAAGAATCGGCCGCCCAGCAGCAGCGTAAAGCGAAATGAATCCTGGCTATCCAGCCGAATGCGCCGTTCGGTGCGATAGACCGAGTAGGTGAATGGCCGCGGCCGTTCCCGCCAACGCCGCCCTGAAATGATGAGCGGGCCGAGCGCGGCGCCACTCGCTTCCGCGTCGAGTGCACCGTAACCGTCATCGTCGAATTTGCAGTCGCAGAGGTTGTCTTTCACCCAGACGTGAAACCGGTCCCGTTCAGGGTAGTCGACCGTACTAAACTTAAAGATAGGGACAGCATCAAATTGATCCATGGCATTTTTATCAATCCAACTTCGAATGACCGAGCGCGGCGTCTAACGTCTCGCTAATTGATGTCAGCTATGGAGCATGTGCATGAAAATCCATTTTCTCCATACGTCGAGAATCTTCGCTGATAAATTGATTTTCGGCAACAGTCATTTGCCGCTGCAAGGCTGCGGGTAAATCGCATAAATGGATGCAGGCACCGTATCCCCCTGGCGCGGCACGAGGCTTGAGCTAGTCCAGGGTTCTGGCCGATCGCGGCATCCCCTCCGAACAGATCGAAGGCCGTCGCGATCGCCGCGTCGAATCGGTTCGTTGCCCTATGCTCAGGTCTGCGATACGCGAGTCCTGGCACTCACGCCGCATATACTGCGAGCAGGCCGCAGCGCTGAACAATTTATTGGGGAGCCGAGCGCTTGGCCGTTTTCTTCTTGACAGGGGCCGGCGTGCCGTTGTCGCCATCGCCCTGGACCGCCAGCTGGCCGCCCGTGCCCAGCCCGCCGGCCACGCTTTGCGCATGATAGTTCTTCACGGCGCGCACGATGTTGTTATAGGAATCGGTAAAGGCCGCCACGATCACCTTGCCTTCCGCCGTGTTCGAATAACCACCTGCGCTGCCTGCCGCGCTGTTGCCGAGGATCTTGCCAAGGGCGCCGAAATCCATGCTCTTGGCGCTGCCTTCGGCCGCCGCCACCTGCACGCCGGAACGGTTATCGACCAGGTTCAGCAGCGTGCTGGCTTCCTTGCTGTTGATGTTGCCTGCCAGCCCCGCCACCACACCGCCGAGGCCGCCAAACAGACCGGCGACGCTGGCGCCGGCGCCGCCGGCGTTATTGTTGCTGAAGGTGATCGAAGGATTGAGGCCGTAGTCGGCCGACACCATCTTGCCCTTGCCGAAATTGGAGTTGTTACGCAGCTCGCCCGATTGCTGCAAGGCCCGTTCGCCCATCATGGCCGTCATGCCGCGACCGCGCTCGACCACCACGAAGCAGTTGGACTGCTGCACCAGCAGCTTGAGCACCGGCACGGTCGAGCCGAGCTTATACTGGCCGGTCAGCACGCCATACCACGGCGCGGTCGTGTCTTCGATGATGGCGATGGTGCCGAGCGAACGGTCGCAGTGTTCGAGCGCGGCATTGGCGTTGGCGGCATTGGATCCTCCCGCGGATCCGGTAGCCTCGGTTTTTGCGCCGGCGTTGCCCATGTCCATGCTGGAACATGCGCTCAACAGGACAGCGCCGGTCAGGCATGCCGGCAAGATGCGAAGTAGGCGATGATTAACCATTCTTATTTCTCCCCTTTAAAAACGAAACTTACTGGACCACTTCCCATTTTCCCCAAGGCGTCAGGAGCCGCCGTTCGGTGAAGCGTCGTTACCGCCACACGCCGTCAACGTGAGACAGACGGCTATGACAATCCATGTAATGGGTTTCATAAGAGTCTTTTTTGCTCAATCGCCACAGTCTCGATCGCATCTTAATTCACCTCTTCCGGATTCAAGGTGTCGTTTCGTCCATATCAAGTGGACGTTCGTTTTGGCGAACATAAAATAGCCAGCGGGTGACGTTTTTTTTTGCGTAGTTGATATCGCCCCACAACAGTCCCTCGATATATCCGGAAACAGACATTCCAGGCAGTCGTTGGGGCGGCCTCAAGATATTGCTACACTAGAGACCCGCCACTCATTACGGGGAGTTGATGCTCATGCAAGTCAAAAGACTTTTCCATCTGAGTGCGGTACTGAGCCTGGCGATTCTGTCGACCATCGCTCACAGCGAAGCGATTCAGGTGCAGGATGCCGGCAAACCGGTCTGGCCGACTACAGCGTGGCTGACGTCCACACCGGAAAAACAAGGCATGGATTCGGCCGCACTCGCCAAGCTTGTCGCCTTCGGGGAAAGCCACAGTTTTGACAGTCTCCTCGTTGTGCGTCATGGGCGGATTGTCACCGAGGCCTACTACGCTCCCTACACTGGAGATATCCCGCACGAGATATTCTCTTCTACAAAAGCGATTACCGGCACGCTTCTCGGGATGGTCTACAAGGACGGCCTGCTCGACCGTCTCGAGCACCCCATGCTGGATTTCTTCGCCGATCGCCACATTGCAAACGTTGATGATAGAAAGAAAGCGATCACGGTTCAAAACCTTCTGGACATGACTTCCGGGCTCGATTGGGATCAGGGCTTCATGGGCGGCAAGCAGCAAACAATGCAGGATATGAACCGAGCCTCCAATATGATCCAGTTCATTCTTGATCGTCCCATGGCGCATCCGCCGGGAGAGGTTTTCAACTATGGCGACGGCAACCCGAATCTCATTTCCGCGATCATCACCCGGCTTACGGGCAAGCCTGTCGAGGATTACGCACGTGAAAAGCTCTTTGCGCCGTTAGGCATCGCTGATTGGCATTGGGTCCGCGACCCCCAAGGTCTGACAATCGGAAACGGGATGTTGTTCTTACTGCCGCGCGACATGGCGAAGATCGGCTATTTGTATTTGCACCATGGCGTATGGGAGGGAAGGCAACTTCTTCCAAGCGGCTGGGCGGATGTTTTGAATCACTCGCTAGTGAACATGCACGCGCCATACAATCCCAATCAGAGCTATTCGAACTTTTTTTGGGTATTTCCAGACAAGCACGTGTACATGGCGAACGGCAAGGACGGCCAGTTGATCACGGTGTTTCCCGATCTGGATATTGTGGCGGTGACCACCGCCAGAAAGCAGGTCCGGTATGGCGCCCTAATCAACGCTGTGTCTGGCGCTGTCAAGTCTGAATCGGCGCTGCCGCCGAACCCGAGTGCAGTCGAACAGCTTTCCAATGCGACGAAGGACGCCGCGATCGAAAAGCCCACGGCCGTCGGTCCCACACCTGCGATTGCCTCTGCCATCTCGGGGAAGATTTATAAATTTCCAGACAATGAGCTCGGGTTAAGGTCCTTGTCTCTATTTCTAACCGGCCCTCGTCCGCATTTCGAATACGAACAGTATTTGAGTTTTCCGGTTGGCTCTTCAGTCAGGTACGACATGCCGATCGGACTTGACGGGCGCTATCGCAAAGGCGCGCCCGCGCTCGCTGGCCACTACCCGGGCCATATCCCGGCCGCCAAAGGGACCTGGTTGGACGGGTCGACCCTAGTGATCGACACACAAGACATAGGATACGGAACACAGATCAAATATGTCCTGTCGTTCGACGGCCAGAAGCTCAACATTCGCCGTATCGACGAGGAGGATTGGGAAGTATCGGTCAATGGTGAACAGGGCGATTGACTGTCGGCGGATTCACAGGCTATCTCTGATGATTTGAATATATCAATGGTATCTATTCTGCGAGAGCTGCATCAACTTTAACGTCGGTTACGTTTCTTTCAGAAAAAACCACAATTGGCACTAAGTGCGTGTCAAGAGTACTGTGCCCAAGAGACCCGTGGAAAACGTAAAGTACATTACCTTTTAAGCGAACATCAAATGCACCGGTACCTTCAAAATACACTGGTACCTTAAACAAATATGGTTTTAGCTTGTCATGGATGCCTTGCGTATACTCTGCCAATTTTCTATGCACTTCGGCTTCGTTTTCCATCCATACACGCTGATTTGCAAAAAATGGATCGGCCGCCGATGACTCTCGATATTTGGCGTAATCTGTCGCGACCTCAATTTGTTCATTCAACATCCGGTGGTCATCAAATTCTTGGCCTGGGAAAATTTGACCCAACGTTTCACTATCGATGAACTGAAAAGATTTGTTTCCCATGAGGGTAAAGGCGCCTGCTCTGGTGTTTTCAGGAACTGTAAAAATTCTAGATTTATAGATCGGAACATCTGCCTTGTCGAAATGATTTTCGTAAATAATTTTCGTCTGTGCATGCGCATTGGGAATCGCGATTGCAGCGAACAGTAAAATAAATAAACGACAGATTTTTCGATAAGACTTCATAGATGCCTTCAAAAATGTGGGGGATTTTCCGCATGAAATTTTAACTGCGTGGGGCCTACTTCCCTCCTCCATCGTCCCTGTATATGTTCAGTGGAAGGATCGCATTCGCCGATTGCTGCCACAAGCGACAGCTAGCTGGCGAACCGCAGCAACCTGTGACAGCTCAGGTTGAAGGTATCTAGCTGCCAGTTTGCCCGCTATCTGCATGCGAGACTTTATACATGATGCCGAGCGCAATCCAAAACAAGGTTCCCAAAAGAGAAACAAAAGCTAAAAGGAGCATACCAAGAGAAAAATATATGTAATGTCTAGGCGCGTGCATTGCCCCCATTCCCGCGAAGACTCCTACCGCGCCTACGATGACAGTACCAACAAGAAATTTGGCGACGCGTGACCACGAATGTGACGACAGCCCCCACGCCACGATTGCGAACGCGATGCTCGAAATACCCGATTCCATCAATATCATTTTTACCGGATAGGCTTGTGGAGTGGTAATGCCACGAACATAAATCAAATATTCGTCAGGTAGGAAGCCGGCCCATATATAAAGAGCGGTTAAGCTACCCCATGCTAATACTAATGGTGGAGTAGTCGCACGCAGCGATTTTGTGAATAAGCACATGTGCATTTATCCGAAAAGAGATGATTTATATTGACATGGTTCATTTGGCAGAACAACTTCAAATTGGAGCGTGGCGTGAACGTCTGCAGCCGAAAACGGACGTCTGCCATTAATCCATAGCAGACTTTGCATCAAGATATTTTTAAATGATCCGGCCTCATCGTTGCGACTTCAACTCAACTGATCTTCCCATTTTGCGCAGAGATATTACTTGAGCACTCACTCCGACTGACGTCACCCCCATAAGGTCGAGTAATGACCTCAAGGAAATGACCGTCGGGGTCCTCAAAATACACCCCGCGACCACCGTCGTTCCGATTGATTTCTCCAGCCCGGTGCTTGCCAGGGTCTGCCCAATACTGCAGCCCCCGATCTTGGATGCGGGCGAAGGCATGATCGAAGTCGTCCTCGCCAATCAAAAAAGCATAATGCTGAGACGAAATCTCGCCATCGCTCTCGTAGAAGTCGAGTGAAACGTTATTGCTGAGTTGAACGACTAGCATTGGTCCGAAGCGCGTGGCGGACTGCAGGCCCAGCATTTCCGTGAGGAAGGTTGCTGATTTCTGCTTGTCGCGGCACCAGACGATAGTATGGTTTAGCTGCACGCTCACGTTGCACCTCCTTTTATGACAATAACTGCTTCTTTCGTAGGTTTTCCGAACGTCGGTTTCTGGCCGAACTGTGCCGGCCGCGACAGAGTCACGTCGGCTATGAATGGCAGTTTTGCGGCCCCGCAATTGGGAATAACCCTATTACTGCCCTTCTGGAGGTTGCCACAGTTCTATCTTATTGCCCTCAGGGTCCATGACCCAGCCAAACTTGCCGAACTCTGATTCATCAGTTTTCTCCAAAACCGCACATCCTTCAGCACGGAGTGCGATCAAGAGTCCATGAAGATCGGACACCCGATAATTGACCATGAAGGACGCGGTGCTTGGAGCGAAGCTTTTGCCATCCTCAATGAGCCACGCGGTTTTCCCCGCGACTGGATGGCCTGAACTGTCCACCCAACGAAATGCCGTGCCGCCCCACGCCTGAACGTCAATGCCAAGGTGCGTTTTGTACCAGGCCCGCAACATTGCAGGATCCTTTGCCTTAAGAAAGATGCCGCCGATGCCTGTAACTCTGCTCACGGCTTTTTGCCCTGCGTGATTGTCTGAAGCGTTGCTGGAGTCCGGTGTGATGGTTTGGGCGCGAGCTAGCGTCGCCAAAATGGAAAACAAAATTGCACCTGCAAATCGTGTGTAAATCATGTGAACTCCCCCTCCATAGAGAAAATGAAACTACATGATGACGCGCAACTTTTAATTGGACAACGAAAACGCCATATCAGCGAAGCAGATTTATCCACTGGATTTTGGGCGTTCCCTGCAATCCGGCTCGACTTGATGAGCTTCGCCCTAAGCCCATCGTACATCGCGAAGGCAGCTTCAGTGAGACGATTTCGTGGGCTCTAGTGCCCGCTATTGGCCGATCGAAACCACAGGTGACAGACAGCTTGCGACCTCAAGAAGCCAGTCGCACTTCTTTAAAGCGGCCGTTCTACGAAGGGAGTTATCCGCTAAAAAATGCTATGGCAACACGCCCGTCGGCCACGAGATAAGTATTTAGTTCAACTCAGCCCTTTTAATGATCTTTCGGTTCGCGCAAGAACTCGGCAATCGCCAGACGCGCGCGCGCGGCAGAACTTGGTGAATACACCAAACGAGCCGTGGGATCGGTACCTGCTTCTGGATTGTCGAACGCATGATGGGTCTGACTGTAAAGCTCGAAACGAAAATCGTTGCCAGCTTCATCCATCTCTTTGATCACTGCATTCACAACATCCATGGGCGATACCGCATCCTGAGTACCCTGCAGCAGTAAGACTGGGGCAAAGATTCGCGTGGACATCCCGTGCGCCGCAGTCTTAAGTAGAGCTGAGCAAACGATAATTCCAGCCACTTTGGCGCCGCTGCGCCCATAGTCGAGCGCAATCATTCCGCCCGCGCTGTAGCCCAGGCAATAAACTGGCATACCTGGAGAAAGGTGTGGTTTTATCGCTTCCACGCATGCATCAAGCGCCCTCACCCCCTCGTCCCGATGATCAAGTAGCTGCTTGACCATAGGGCCAACTTGACTTGGATCGTTGGGGCTAAACCCGTCGCCGTAAAGATCGGCAATGGCAACCACGCAGCCGTGCTGCATCAGATATCGAGCGTGATCGCGAGACAATCCGCTCTGTCCTCTCCAATCAGGCAGCAGGACTACCGCGGCAGTCGGTTGCTGATCGGCCGCTCTCAAAAGCACTCCTACATGCTGCTTATCCCCGCATGTGTAAGGCAGCGATTTTTCTATGATCTGCGACATTGGAAACTCTCCTTTGAGTAAATGCCCGTCGAGAATCCTAGCATTACATCAGATTTCACGTTTTACCATCCCCAAATGAACGAGCGTTGACGACCGCCTTCAGCGCTGCCGCGCATACATCGACCGCCACATCCATCGCCCAATGGGGCCGAATGCTTGGTTCTGGCAGCTTTGTGAAGGACTGCTTCTGGCCGGTAGCAGCTGTCCGCACTCAAACATTGACTGCACGTTACGCCTCAGGTTCTTGGCAAACCACTTCGAGGTTGTGCCCGTCCGGACCAATGACAAAAGCTGCATAGTAGTTCGCGTGGTAGCGCGGGCGTAGACCAGGCGCACCATTGTCTTTGCCACCTGCCTCAAGAGCTGCGCGATAGAAAGCATCCACTTGCTGGCGACTCTTGGCCGTGAACGCCAAGTGAAGACACGCCGGTTTCTCTTCAGTTTGGTACAGACACAATGAAGCCTTACTCGTTGGACCAATCAGCTCGACGCCGCAGGTTTGCGGCCAGTCCGTGTCAATAGCTACGCCGAGCGGTTCGAGCGCCTTGAGGAAGAATGCTTTGCTCGCTGCATAGTCACTGACTCCGAATTTAACGTGGTCAAACATAATTTCTCCAGAGGTGTGTAGGGCTAACGCAATTGAAAATCCTGTCATGCAAATTCTAACCCGTCAATACCATATGCTTGAAGACGGGAGCTAGAATTTAACGTCGCATGCTGTCGCACAAAAACTTCCAAAGCAATATCAAATAGGCGCCGTCCGTGAACGACCAGATTTGACCGATTGCACCCACCGGTTGAATCCACAGCCCAAAGCCGCCGGTCGAATTTCTCCAAATTAGACATCCGTTGCACGGAAATACGCGGATGGAAATTAGTCCGTAGAGTCGAATTTTTAGTGTACTTATACTTTCCAACTGGTTTATTCAACCAATAAATTCTCTCCGTTGAGCCCCATCCCGAGAAGAAAATCGATTTCCGCAGAATCTTCACATAGAACTTTAATTTTAATGTGTCGATCTCCAATAGCTTCGATAGCTTCAATACCATCGACTGGTACAGTTGGCGCGGCGAACTTAGAGCACAGTTGCAAACAATGCGATATCAATGGTTGTATCGCAAAATTTTCTTGCATTGTATTTTGCGCGCCAATACACTTTATTGTACCGCTTGGTAAACACAAGTACTATCGGTACAAAATACAACTTAACTTGCGAGGAAAATTACTATGTCAAACCGTCCCCCTCTCCCTCCCTTTAATCGCGATACCGCGATCCAAAAAGTTCGTCTGGCCGAAGACGGCTGGAATACACGAAATCCCGAAAAGGTCGCGCTGGCTTATACCGAAGACAGCTGGTGGCGTAATCGCGCAGAATTTGCCCAAGGTCGCGCCGAAATAGTTGGACTTTTGAGCCGGAAGTGGACGCGCGAGCTGGAGTACCGGCTGATCAAGGAATTGTGGGCATTTGACGGCAATCGTATTGCCGTGCGCTTCGCCTATGAATATCATGACGATTCGGGGCAGTGGTATCGTGCCTATGGTAACGAGAACTGGGAATTCGCTGAGGACGGCTTAATGCGTCGGCGCCATGCTTGTATCAACGAAGCGCCGATCTCAGCGTCGGAGCGAAAATTCCACTGGGATTTGAGCGGACCAAGACCAATCGAGCATCCAGGGCTGAGCGACTTTGGCTTCTAATTGACAGAAACGGGCAAGGAAAAAATATGGCGAGAATGGTGGCGGAACGCGCTGACGTGATACCAATGCTGGCGGAGGTGTTCCGCACCTACGGTTTTGAAGGGGCCAGTTTGTCTCGGATTACCGAGGGAACGAAACTTGGCAAAGGTAGTATCTATCATTTTTTCCCTGGTGGAAAAGAGGAAATGGCTGAGGCAGTGCTAAGCGAAATCGACACGTGGTTCAGTATTCATGTGTTCGTTCCATTACGCGATAGTGCGGATGCATCCAGCGGCATTGACAATATGTTCCGGGAGGTGAACCGCTATTTTTCGTCCGGCCGCAAGATATGCATAGTAGGCGTATTCGCGTTGGGCAACGAGCGAGACCGATTCGCCAAGAAGGTGAGCAATTATTTCGCCGAATGGGTTGCGGCGCTGGAAGATGCTCTGCGGCGCAACGGTAAAGACATTGCCTCTGCAAAAACCTTGGCTGAGGAAGTTGTGGGCGGCATCCAAGGTGCTTTAGTGTTGTCGCGAGCGCTTGACCGCCCCGCCTTATTTAGGAGTGCCCTGCAGCGTTTGAAGCAGCGATTGATGTAGAGTAAGCAACCGCCCTACTCCCCCGCAAAATAGCAACATAGCTCGGTTGAGTAGGGGCGGATTGGAGTAAATGACGTGGCGCTTCTTGGAATTATTCGACGCCGGCACATTCGCGACCAGGTTCCATTGAGAGAGATTGCCAGACGCTTAGGTAGGCCAACAACTATTGGTCGATTGCAGCCATAGGTGACAGATAGCTTGCGTCCACAAGCGGACGTTTTGCTGCACGGCTAACGTAGCTTTCATTCAGCCTGTTCACTTTCGCGCGTGATCTCACGATAAATAAACACTGAGGCAGCAAACCAATGTGCGACCGCATTGAGAGAGCTCCCGGATGAAGCACAGTGTTTCCTGGACAGTTAAACCACAGCAGCGCTGAACGACTCGGGCCGCCGCGCAAGCAGATGAGACAGCCGTTGAAGACCCGCCTGTAAGCGTCCACGGTCCTTGATGCACCCCAAAGAGATCCGAATTGCATTCACTGATCCGCTGCCAGTTGCGAAGGCCTCCGCCGGCGTGACCGCGATGCCCTCGCTGCCGGCTGCACGCGCAAGCTGTGAGGAGTTCCAATACCCCGGTAACTCGAGCCATACATGCAGGCCGTCACCAAAGCCGCTGTACCGCCCCGCCAGAATATCCCGAGCCATCCAGTGGCGCAGGCGCGCCTCGTTGCGTACGCCTTCCATCAATCTGTCAGCCGAACCGTCGAGTATCCACTGAGTGGCCAGTGCAGCCGTCAGAGGAGCGACCATCAGCGCAAATGATCTTAGCGCGACCAGGAAACGTTCGCGTTCGTGCGGGGCGCGTATTAGCACGAAGGCGACACGCAAGCCGGGCGTCAGGCATTTCGACAGGGTTGAGATATAGTACACCTGTTCCGGGGCAAACGTGGCAATAGGTGGTGGCGGGGCATCGGCAAGGAGCCAGTAGGGATCGTCCTCGACGATGCGTACATTGCAGCGCTTCGCGATGCTGGCGAGCTCCTTGCGTCGGCGTTCCGGAATGGTGACGGCGGTCGGGTTCTGTAATGTCGGATTGAGGTAAACCAGCCCAGGCTTGTGCTGGCGGCACGCTTCATCAAGCATCTCAGGCACCATCCCGTGCTTGTCCGCTTTCACCGCAATGACGTGCCGGCCGAATTGGGTCGCTGCGGCACGCAAGCCGGGATAACTCATTGGTTCTGCCAGGATGACATCGCCAGGCTCCGTCAGCGCAAGGATCAATGCGGCGATCGCCGCTTGCGCACCCGGACAGACAACAACCTGTCGAGAATCCAGATGTCCAAACATCGGTGCTAGCCATTTGGCTCCAGCCTTACGGTCGGAGTCGCTTCCCCCGGCCAAGTGGTAAGTCATCAGCAATTCATTATCTGCCCTCATCAGTACTTGAGACAAACCTTGTTTCAACATGTCGTCGAAGTCCACGCCATCCGGAGGTGGCGGGATATTCATGCTGAGGTCGAGGATAGCGTTCAATTCGACTTTCGGCGCCGCGACATAAGTGCCTCGAGCGCCGCGGCCCTCCAGCAAGTTGCGGCGTCTGGCTTCGTCGTATGCGCGCGTGATCGTCGTCAGGTCGACGTCCAGCTGTGCTGCCAACAGGCGCTGCGGAGGTAGACGGTCACCCGGTTTCAGCGATCCTTCTACCACTGCCGCCTGCATCGCATCCGCAATCTGCAAAAAACGTGGCCCGCCATGCACGGCCAATCGTGGCAACCAGATTGGCAAATTTTCATCTTGTACGTTTTTCAACTGGGACATTTTGTCTCGATGTATGGAAATTGCTTTTAAGTAGTATGTCTCAGGACGTGCAGCAACACCATCTGTGCAAGGCAGTCGTTGACGTATTCTCCTCTCTCATCTGGATTCGGCAAATCGCTCCGCTTGACGCCATTCTTATTTCATAGATAGATGTAATGAAAGATTCAAGCAGGATGCCTAAGTGGATGGTTTGAACAACAAATGAAGCTGCTGAAGCAGCGTTTTAAGGTAGTGCTCCTCACGATAAATAGTGTCACGTAATAGCTTGGAAATACTCAAAATGATGGATTGGATCCCTATAGTCTTAGTTACGTTCAAAGTTCTCGTGCTCGGCACAGGCATGTACTTTGCCGTCAAGTGGCATTACGATCAAGGGAGGAAGGAGAGGGAGAAGCGCGCGGTGCTACGCGCGGGCGGCAAGGTGGCCGTGGTCTTCGTGCTATCGCTCTTGGGTCTGGTGCTCGTCACCTTCGTCCTTGCCAGGATGCTCGGTTTGGACTTGACCTTCCCATGATGGCAAAAAATAGTCGGCCGATATCCAGTGATGCGGCAGCAATTCCCCGATGCGGCTATTGAGCAGCGTCGGCAATTCGCTGATGGTCTCGAGTGCATTGACACAATCCAACAAGGTGGACTTCCCGAACCCCGAAGGGCCAACCAAGAACACGATCTCGCCAATGTCGATGCGAAGGTCGGTGCTCTTCGCGTTCGAAGCCGATCACGCTGCCGAACGCCGCGGCCATCGACAGGCGCAACACCATTTCGAGTTCACTGGTGTTTGACATCGCTCGGTGATCGCCCGCGACGCGTTCGCATCGCGTGGGAGATTTTTGACTAAATCAACGCTGGCACCGGATAGCGCCGCCATTCCGGCTCGGCATGGCGCCGGCCGTGGGTGAACAGAAACCAGAGCACCGCTTGCGGATCGGACAGTTGCGCCGGATGCGCGGCCTTCCATTCGTCGAACGCCTGCCGCAACGCCGGCTCGTCGGCCAGCATCTGCAAGGCCGTGTCCTCGAAGACATAGGCTGAGATGGAGGCCTGCTTCCTCTCCAGCACGCTGTTGAAGAACCCCCAGCGGAAGAAGCTGTCGTGCGCTTCGGGCTCCAGGGTCTCGACCGCGTAGCGGGCCTGGGGCTGGTCGAGAGGCACCAGCACGTCACCCGCGCGCGCCTGGATGGCCTCGGTGTGCGTGCTCAGCAGCACCCGGTCATGGAACATGTGGCCCTCGTAGGCGGTCGCGCGCGTGCCGACCTCCAGCACCCGGTACACCCGGGCCGCATCGAACAGTCGGTCGGCGTCCAGGCGCTGCAGCACGACGCCGTTCCACTCCAGCCGCTCGATCACCTCGCGCCAGGCCTGGGGTACCAGGTAGGCTTTCGGCGCCGTCACCACCAGTTCCTCGACACAACGGTCGAAGTGGACGATGTCCTTCTCCCACGGCTGGCTGCGGTCGTAGGCGAGCCGCTGATAGTCGCCCAGCCGGCTCGGCGTACGCACCGCCGCGTAGCCCTTGAAGCGAAGGCGCGCTGGACGCTCGTGGTCGTTGCGCCAGCGCAGCGGCCACTGTGTGCGGCGTGCGGCGCCGGCCCGCGAATCGCGCCGCAGTTGCTGAATGCGCCCCGCTTGCGCCACGCTGAAGTCCAGCACCACCTCGACCAGCGTGCGCATCGCGGCCACGCGGTCGGCGAAGGGCTTGAGCATGTGGGTCTCGGGCATGAAGCCGATGGTGTGGTGCAGCGCGGCGTAGCCCGTGGAGAAGCGCGGCAGATCGAGAAAATCTTCGATGCCGTCGTCCGGCGTCTCGGCCAGCAGGTTGACGTAGGGACAAGTCGGCCAGCCGCGCCTCTGCATGTCGCCGTAGATGGCGGGCAGCATGCGCTCGCGCAGGAAGTCGCCCAGGCCACCGCCCAGCTTGTCGGGCTGGGTCGGGATCAGGGTCATGGTGTAGGCGTAGTCGGCGCCGTTGGAGGTGTGGGTGTCGACCATCACATCCGGGTCCCAGGCGTTGAAGAAGCGGTTGAACACCTGGGAGGCCAGGCTGTCGCACTTGATGAAGTCGCGGTTCAGGTCGAGGTGCCGGCCGTTGCCCCGAAAGCCGAACGCCTCGGGGCCGAGCTGGTTCGCCCGTGAGCTGGATTGGCGGTTCACGCAGCCGTCGACGTTGTAGACCGGGATGAAAAGGAACACCGTATCGCCGAGCGCCGCCAGCCGCTCGGGCTCAAGGCAGAGGTCGCGCACCAGCGCCATGCAGGCATCGATGCCTTCGGGCTCGCCGGGATGGATACCGTTGTTGTTGAAAAACACAGGGCGACCCTGCGCGCGCAAGGTGTCGCGGTCGAACACGCCGTCTGCCGTGACCAGGCCGGCGTGCATCGGCAGGCCAGTGTCGGACGTGCCGATCCGCCACCATCGCAGCACACCCGGGAATCGCTCGGCCAGCCGCTCGTAGAAGGCGATGCATTCGGCCCAGGTGGAGGTCTGGTTGCCATTGCCGAGTTCGAAGGGCGTGGGATAGGCAAGGCTGATCGGGGGCGTCATGCGTGATTCCTTTTTTTAATGGTGTCGAGAAATACGCCAATTGACGGTCCGCATCTACAGTGCAGGATATGGAGCAAAGGTAGCGCATCGGAAAGCCGTCGGTTCCAGCCATCACAAATAATCCAGTTTTAGTATGTGGCCGTTCGCTAAACTCGAAGCAATTCGTCAAGCTGAGCATCGGTAAATCCTCGACCTGGATTTGCAAGATCCCAGTATTGCGCATTACGAATGACATTCGCAACCAGGCTGGGCGTATGAATCGGATAACATCATAAAATTGTTATGCGGTCAATTTACTTGGCCTTTAGTACGTCATGATTGACTACGTCGGTCGGCGTACCGGCGGTATAGGCGACGATCTGGTCGAAAATATCGGTGAACTGGATTTCATATTCGTCGAGGGTTCCCACCCGGAATATGCCTTGATGCTATGTGCACTCTGAAAAGGGCGCACAATACCCCTATCGCTTGATCCATTCGTATGCAATCGGTCGATCAAAGCAGGAGGACGTCATGTACAAGAAAATTTTGGTTGCCTATAACGGCGCACCAGAGAGTCTATCCGCGCTGCATGAATGTATTCGTATCAACCCGCCATCTTCGACAGAACTTCATTTGCTGGCGGTAGTTCAGCTTTCGCCGTATGGCATGGCTGGCGGCTATGCGCCTGAGATTGCATTCACTACTAAGCGGCAGATGATGGAGCAGGAGTTGGAGTGTGGCCGGGCTCTGATGGCGTCTGCAGGACTCGATGTGACGCCTCATCTGCAGATGGGTGAACCAGTCGAGGTCATCGGTGCGCTGGCTGATGCTTTGGGCATCGATCTCATTATTGTCGGCCATCCGCGCCATAAGGCGCTGGCCACACGTTGGTGGCGTGGTTCGATGAATGCGTTGCTGATCGAGAGGGTTAAATCCAGCATTCTCGTCGCAGTGCGTTGCTGATTAGATCGTAAAAAGGCATGCAAAGAGTTAGCCAACCGAAATCGCGCACCGTGAGGAAGGTCTTGCTGCGGCCGTTTTTAACCAGCTGCGACAGACTCAATTCATCTCAAAGCTGCCTTTGCGAAAGTCATCTAGGGCCCGCGCAACTAGGAAATAACTGAATAGCGTGAATTCGTCATTCAGTTTCGAACCATCGACCAGCCGCGTCCGCAGTGTCTTGGGGCACTGTATTGAAAGCGATAGATGTCTTGGGAGCCGATTTGTGAACGCTGTTCAGAAGCCTTTCAAAGAGCAGCAGGCTCTTGGGAGGGATTCGGATTCCACCGCCAATTACAACGCAATCATAGGTTGTGCCGGCGAGTTGATTCTCGAGCGCCACGGTGGCAGATTCGTCCGGTCGCACCAGGCAGAGATCCGCATGCCAACCACGATCTGCCATCTGCTGCATGCCAACAGCAATGCCGGCATGAATCTTCTCTGCATTGAAGCCTGGCGGTAATGCTGGGTCCGAGAAGTCGACAGTTTCCGGCTGTTGGCCGACGAACAAAATTTTTTTGACGTCTTTCAATTGACTCATCACGTCCTCTTGATTGAGCTACATGGCGTTAGAAGTCTTTTTACAGCTGCTGCTGACTGCTGTACTCGAAGATACCAGTGCAGAAAAATATTGCCCATCATGAGTCAATGGCCGTTATGGAGGAAAGCGCTTATCTGGCCGATTGCAGCCGCAAGCGATAGGTAGCTCACGCCCCTTTGCGGCCGGTCACGCCCACCTCAAGCAGACCTTCAACATCGAATTGAACAACACATATGAGATTCTCTGATTAATCGGTTTTGGCCGACGCCCAACCGAATGCAAAGTTACTAGTCAATTGGTGGGCCTGTAAGAATAGCCCACGCTGAAGAGACAAAGCCACATAGTGCTCCTGGCAACGCAAATGTCAGCAACAAACTCTCAGGAAATCTTTCTAAACAAGCGAACCCCTCTTGCTGGGCATATCCGATTCTCTCATTTGCTGTTTTTACATCGTCGTACGCAAGAGCCGTTTCACTTTAGCCGCCCTCTTAGCTGTAAATTATTGTGTCCGATTATTTCTCAATTGCCTGCCCTCCGCACGCGGTAAAGCACCTGCGATACTGCGGTTCACATTCGTAGGGACTTACGGATCTGCCGCAGTAATTGGCTGATGCCGAGTTATTACAGCTCTGCCTGTCAGCTTGTGAAGACGCGTGGTCAAGGCACCGATCTAGCGCATACGCGCGATTCATTTCGCAGCTATGCGACGCACTCGCGGCAGTCTGCTGAGCATTAGCCATACACGACTGTTGTCCAAGTTCGCAGGTTGCCACACATTGGCGCCCTGTATCCGTGGCTGGAGGGATGTACTGATAGCTCGCGCAGGCTGCCTGAATGAGCACCAACCCTAGACAGCTCAGGAGACGGTACCGGATGTTCAAGTGACGAGTAATTTTAATTGCATGATTTAGCATTTACTTGAGCTCCTTTAAGGTGGCATCAAAGTTTATGAGAAAAATTTCATTCTGGCAACTTATTGCGGCATCGCTTGAATAGATGAGAATATCTCCTATGGAGCAACGACTCCATCGTCTGGACTTGACGGCGGACGGTTCGCTTCACTACGAAATACTATTCACATGATGCGATTGCCATCTAGGTTTATTCCAGCCAGTACTAGCCGGCGTCTCGGATGAGATTGACCGGAACGATCGGACCGTTTGCGCTTCACGAGCAAAACCGTTCAAAGGTGGTCCCAAGGATCAGAAAACGAGTGAGGTCCGCGATGTCGATTTGCTTGATCGAGCCATGAATATGCTGCAAGCCCAAAAACGGTTTACTTATATGAAACGGGCAGAGATCTTTGAAAATCCTGTCACGGGGGAGGCCATGGCACGATGACCGCAGTCAGCGCGACCATTACTGGCAGCCGGCATTGAAGCGTCTCGGAATAAGGATGCGGCGACCGCATCAGACCAGACACACATATGCCACTACAGCACTGATGGCTGGCCGACACAGCTGGCCGGAGACGAGAAAAGGCTAAAACGGAAGCCGCACTTGAACAAGCGGCAGCGGCAAGCGAACGGAAAATGTCGGTGTAATAGACGAAAAAAACCCATCTTTTACAAGACGGGCTTTTTAACTTAATTCACTGCCAGTGATAAATGTCCCCGGAATGTCCCCAAGAACTAAAAATACTGGTAGGTACGATTGGACTCGAACTGTAGTGGTCAAGTAAATTCGGACACGGCGATAGGTTTTTTTGCTGCCATGTTCCGTTCGTAGACGGAGGGCGGCAGATTGCCCAGAACTGAATGTAGACGTTCGTTGTTGTAGAAGCCGACGATGTAAGCGGCGATATCGATCTTGGCCTCCGCGTGATTGGCATATTGGCGCTGCCACACCCGTTCCATTTTGAGATTCAGGAAGAAGCGTTCGGCAACTGCATTGTCCCAGCAGTTGCCTTTGCGGCTCATGCTGCAGATGAAACCGTGACTGGCTAGCACTGCTTGGTACTGGGCACTTGCATATTGGCTGCCACGGTCTGAGTGGACGACCAATCCTTTGCCTGGCCGCCGCTGTTGAACCGCCATGTGCAAGGCGTCACAGACCAGCTTGGCCGGCATGCTCGGCGCCATAGCCCAGCCAACCACCTTGCGCGAGAACAGGTCGATCACCACCGCCAGGTACAGCCAGCCGGCGCCAGTCCGCACGTAGGTGATGTCGGAGACGTAGGCCTTGTTTGGCGCTACCGGATTGAACTGGCGGTCCAGCACGTTGGCTGCGATCGGCAGATCATGCTTGCTGTCGGTAGTGTGAATGAACTTGCGCTTCCAGACTGGCTTTAAGCCCGCCTGGCGCATCAACCGACGAACCTTGAAACGCCCGGCCGTAATGCCGCGGTTTGACAGCTCCGTCACCATACGGCGGCTGCCATAGCTCTGGTGACTTGCCACGAAAGCAGCTCGTATATAGACACTCGCTTTGCAAACAACCGGCGCGGTAGCGCGGCGCTTCGCTTCGTAAAAACCGGAACGGCTAACGCCCAGCACACGACAGCTCTGTGCGACAGGGATGGCCTTCGTTTGCAGCTCGTCGATCAGTCGAAAACTCATTTCAGCTCGCGGGCAAAGAAGGCCGAGGCCTTTTTTAAGATTTCTACATCGCCTCGCAGTTGGCGGTTCTCCTGCTCCAACTGCCTGATTCGTTGTTGCTCGGGTGTCAGCGGTTTGCCAATACCTGCCTGGCCGGATTGCTCGGCATCGTACTGCTCTATCCAGCGACGCACGGCGGTCGGGCCAATGCTCATGCTCTCGCATACGTGTTGAACACTGAGTCCCTGTTCTTTGATCATTTTGACGACCTCAAGCTTGAAGCTGAGATCGAAATTGCGGCGTTGCCTTGTCATGCAAATCTCCTCGGATGGTGGATTGTCCACCTATCGAGGTGTCCGGGCAAATTAGACCACTACAAACCAAACCTACTAACAGTGCTACACCCAAGAAAAAGAAAGGCTCATAGGAAGGGGCTCCCCTCCATATCCCTGCATTTCCCTAATTTGCCCCGGAATTTGTCCCAGTTATTTTGGGCTCCCAGGTCTTGCGCGGAGTTTCAACCTTACGCCCTTCGATAGCGGCAAGCGGCACGATTGGACGACCTCTGGCATTGTCCCAGAATGCAATCCCCTTGCCACGCAGGAAAGCACATTGTTTGACGTATTTGCTCACTCCATGAACACCACGACGAATTCCAGTCAACTCATCAACTTGG
The DNA here is from genome assembly GCF_001584185.1 of Collimonas pratensis. Taxonomy (GTDB): domain Bacteria; phylum Pseudomonadota; class Gammaproteobacteria; order Burkholderiales; family Burkholderiaceae_D; genus Collimonas; species Collimonas pratensis. Next base: position 3,546,885 of record NZ_CP013234.1, read on the forward strand.
GCTTCAGTTAGAAATATTTGAGCTGATTGTTCTGTCATTACGCTACCTCGTCATCATTGAACACATATCCGTCAATATCCGCAAAGCTTCCCCGAACCACCAACTACACATCTCCATACCAATCCTCAGGCGACATTTCATTTTCCGTCGCCCTGGATATGCTACGAAAACTGGCCGCCATTTTTTTAAGGAGGGATTCAAAAAATCTGTACATGCCAATTTATTGTCGTTAACCAATAATCATCAATATTGACATATATACCACAACAAAGAAAGAACAATTTCAAAATGGCAATTTTCACTCGCCCCCAAATATTGGCTAGGTCGCGCTGCTTGCGGAGAAATTTCGATGTCAAGCCACATGTGCTATAGGGCATGGCTGAAACCCTTGTAGTATTTCGCGCACTAATTCGAGTAGTTTGCTAAGCAGAATTTGTCCCTTAAAAACGAAGGGGATTTTTTGTTGACTTTTTTTACTATAGGGAATAAGCACAAAATTTTATTGTGCTATCATTTGCCAAATAGCGTTATTAACGCAAGCTTTAAAAAACATCAACCGGAGTACGTCATGAAAGCACGCAGTTTGCTTCTGAAAATCTACGGTGAGCAAAGGGATGGGCAATGGTCGTTGGTTTGCCTTGATTTTTCACTTGCCGCACAAGCCGATTCTATCGAGGAAGCGAAGCAACTTCTCGAAGGTCAAATTAAAGAATACCTAAGAGAAGCCCAAGATGAAGATCAGGAATTTGCACCTCTCCTCATCTCTCGTCGCGCGCCACTGAAATATTGGGCAAAGTGGTGGGCGGGCAGAATTTATTGCAAGATTTTTAGGCGCCAAGATAAGCAGCATAAGGCCTTTCGGCGCACTATGCCATTAGTTCCTGCCTAATCTTGAGTAGTATTTATCCGCCCCTCACATGTAAAGATGTAAAAAAGATATTAAAAATATTGGGTTTTGAACTCCGTGATCAAAAATCAACATCTCACGAGCAATGGGTAAAAAGAACTGAAAAAGGGTTTTGGAAAGTAACGGTTGACTGCCCTAAAGCCCCATTTAGTCAAATCCTGATCGACTTCATGTCAAAACAGGCTGGAGTAAGTAAGAAGGAATTCTACGCAGCCCTAAAAAAATAAGCCCATTCTTCGCAGTGGGCTTTTTTATGTCTGCATCTACAAGCTAGAAATTGTTTGGTTTCGCGTGAGCAGCCAAAATTATCCCCACCCGAGGAAAATTAAATGTGCGCAGATTAGGAAGGCCCTGACCTAGTTGCGCGATAATTCCAGTCAGCGTGCGGCCAGTTACTTTTCCAATAATATTGTTCAGATGTTGCACGTCTGAATCTGACATTGATGTTGACGGATAAGTTGACAGATAGGTCAGAAATTTTTGAAGTGGAGCTTTCGGAGGGCCCCACGCTAACGTCAAAATGCTTATCGCCTCATAAATTTCTTTGTTAAGCGCACAAAGTTGATTAACTCCACCTATTCCTGGGATGCCTGGAACTCTAGGGACACGAGCACCGATAGAGGTTAAAGGGTTAAACAACGGAGGCGCCTCTTTTCCAGAGAAATTTATAAAATCATCGGCACAGTGTTTCCCTACATGGAACAGACCAACATCGTTCGGATCAGATTTGTTGGCATAAGAAAAGGTATAGCATTCAGTTTCAATCACTTCACAACAGCCTTCAAATTTCTGCCCTGGCAGCAACATCACATGCGCCACAGGCGTCACATCGTAGGCTTTGGTTAAATTCATTCTGTTCGATTTACCGCGGCACTGTGGAAAACTCATATGACATCCCTATGATCGAATATTGATTTGACAAATATACCAGCCTATAACAAGAAGCTGGAACCGCAACATACCCCAGCCGATCAACGTGATGCCAAACCGAGAAACGGTAGCGACGAACCAGATCTCTTTAGGCGAGAAATCATAATTTCAGTAGCCGAACTCCAACAAAAGTGAAAAGCCAATGCACGAGAACAGCGATCACAGCGCACGCAAGCCACAGCCTTATTGTCCGGTTCTTCTTGCTCAACACAAAACCGGTAATGGCAAATACTATCGGAGGACCAAATACAAATAAAACTAGTCCCATGATCATGTGAAGCGAGGTTGGGCAGTGATCTATCTCAGTACACGTCCCCGGCCGCGGCGTACACAAATTTGGATATGCGGAACAAATATTAGAGTCAATGACCGCCCAAGCCAGAAAACTAAAAAAACCAAGAATCGCAAATGAAATAGTTAATGTCGCGCGCTTGATCATTTGACTTCCCAAAATAAAATTTGCTTGGATCCAGCAAGGTCAGACCAACCATAATCGGTCCCCGCAAACAGAGAACGCATACCAAGATAGCGCCCAATTGTCGCGATCGAATCGACGGGACCGCTGATGGTCAAACGCTTCCCATTCCAAAGGTCGATATGGCCACCGCTAGCGTCAGCCGCGGACTCTTTCCCTCGCGTCCAATACCCAGAAAATGCGATGATACCAGTCCGCCCTTTGACTTTGCTTTCCCAATCCTTGCCGGTGATGTCTTCTGGTTTGGCCGGCAATCCGCAGAACGGGACTTTCGTTAGCCATGCCGCCAGTTCATCCGCCCGGGTAGCAGTCGCCTTCCCGTCTAGCAAAATGCGGCCAATGCTAGCCTTTCCCTTCGCCGGCGGAACTACTTTTTGCGAAAACGACTTCATGTCGACGCCGACCTTATGGAACGTCGCACTCATCCGGATCGCGCATTGATTCGAATAGGCGCCTGTAGGATCGTCATATGGTGAGCCAGTGACGTAGTTATCCCACAGTTGCTGAAACGTGATTGCTTGAACCTGCAGGCATACCCGAGAATCAGGGGTCGTGTTTGTCTTGACGGAATGTTTCCCTGTTGCAGGCACTTGCGTCATTCATCATCTCCTCGGGCTAATGCCTCATCACCCCAATATACGTCGTAGCTATCCGGACCGGCCGTACCGATGCGCGGCATTTCACCGTTCTCCGGTACGGTTCCAGAAAACACACGGCCGTCGTTGATCTCGATGCGATAAAACATACCTGCCAAATTATTAGGCTCAGGTCCCATGAGCTGAACCAGCTCGTCATGCGGTGGTTCTACAGATTTCTCTGCGATGACAGCAGCGGCGACAACTCCAACAGCGACAGCTGCAGTGACAGAGGCCGCCGATGAGGATTGTCCCCCGAGCGACGTCGCCCCATCGTCGTACATCATCGTTTGATGGAGATTTGCAACGAGCTTCGGGTGCACAGGACATTTGCAAATGACAATGTCGTTCTCAAGCGCCACCTCACCCATGAATTGCATCCTACGAGGACCACCGGCTTTAGCGATGATGCCAACGCTTTTACAGCCAAGGCATTGGACCTGCCCACCAATCAACGCAGCCTTGTGCCCAGCGTCGCCCACGGAAAATGTACTATTTCCATTTGGAAGGATTTCACCACCAGTTGTGGGTGGATCTCCCACAACAACAATTTTCCGCAACATAAGTAGCTCTATATAAATTGCCAATTGCTCATCATCACAGAAAACTCGATAGTTTGCAAATGAGAAATATTGCTAAAATAACTTTAATTGGGCGGTATTTGTTGAATTGCATTGAATACTGACCCGTATTTTGTATCGAATACTGACCCATTCTTAATTACGATTTTTGGGTTACATAGAGACTAAATGGGTCTTCCCCTCCCTTTCTGTTGTTTGTGTTGAGCTATTTTTAAAACGATAGCTGTCGTTTCCCGTTTCAATAATATGACAGTGATGGGTAAGTCGATCAAGCAATGCTGTCGTCATTTTTGGGTCACCAAATACAGCGCCCCATTCTGAAAAACCAAGATTTGTTGTGATGATAAGGCTAGTTCGTTCATAGAGCTTACTGATCAAATGGAATAAAAGAGCTCCTCCAGACTGACTAAAGGGGAGATAGCCCAACTCGTCCAAGATTGTCCCTTTGCTTGCAGAATTGACCCTATCCAACTGATCGTAAGCGTCGTCTCACCGCCGTCTGGACACTGACTTTATGATCCGCGACGATGGTGTCCGCTATCGATAGTGGACACTATGCCTTACATACCGCCCGAACCCAAACCAACGAAACCGAAACGTCGGAGCTTTACGGCCACGCAGAAGAAGGCCATTACCGAAGAGGCTCTGGCACCCGGCGCTTCCGTCTCCCGTGTTGCCCGCGCCCATGATCTTAATACTAACCAGGTATTCAAATGGATGCGGGAGTATCAGGGCAAACGACATTCAGAGTCTATCGCCTCGACGCTCATTCCGGTCATGCTCAGCCACACCGATGTAGCAGTGATGCCCGCCGTAGCAGAATCACCGATCACGGCAACCGGGACCATCGAGCTGCACCTCCCGAAAGGTCGAGTTTGCCTGACTGGTGCTGTCGATCCCGGCGCACTGCGCATGGTCCTGGAACATCTCAGCGCATGATCGGCCTGCCAGCAGGAACACGCATCTGGATTGTCGCCGGCGTAACCGACATGCGCTGCGGCTTCAATGGACTCGCTGCCAAGGTGCAGACTGCGCTGGAAGAAGATCCGTTCAGCGGCCATGTTTTTGTGTTCCGTGGCCGGCGCGGCGATATCGTCAAGCTGCTGTGGTGGACCGGCGATGGCCTTTGTTTGCTCGCCAAGCGCCTGGAACGCGGATACTTTGTCTGGCCGCAGGCACGCAACGGCACCGTGCATCTGAGTCAGGCACAGCTATCAATGCTCATCGAAGGGATAGACTGGCGGCGTCCGGAACGTACTCAACGCCCCCAGTCAGGCTTGTAAACATCCCCGCCTTTACGTAAACTACCGACATGCCCTCGCACGCCGCCCTCCCTGACGATATCGACGCCTTAAAAGCCATGATCCGCGAGCGCGACGACATGGTCGAAGCCCTGCGTGAAGAACTATCTGGCCGCAAGGTCGAGATCGAACAACTCAAATTGTTCATCGCCAAACTCAAACGCATGCAGTTCGGTCGTAAATCCGAGAAGCTCGATCGCCAGATCGAACAACTGGAATTAAAACTGGAAGATTTGCAGGCCGATGAGGAAGAGGCCGCTGTAGAGATGGAGCGTCGCGGGCGTGCCATACGTACCCGTCCGGAGCGCAAGCCATTGCCATCGCATCTGCCCCGCGAAGAGAAGGTTTACAGGCCCGACGCTGTCGCCTGCCCCGATTGTGGCGGTGAGCTGCGTCAGTTAGGCGAAAATGTATCAGAGCAACTGGAATTCATTCCCGCCAGCTTCAAGGTGATCCGCCATATTCGTCCCAAACTGGCTTGCGCCTGCTGCGATAGCATCGTGCAAGCTCCGGCGCCGAGCCGGCCCATCGAACGCGGCATGGCCGGTCCCGGCCTGCTGGCCCATGTTCTGGTATCGAAGTTTGCCGATCATTTGCCGTTGTACCGGCAATCTGTGATCTATGCCCGTGAGGGTGTGGAATTGAGCCGGTCGCTATTGGCCGACTGGGTCGGTGCCTCCAGCAATCTGCTGCGTCCTCTGGTCGATGCGGTACGCCACCACGTCATGGCCGGTCATAAACTGCATGCCGACGATACGCCGGTACCGGTACTGGCCCCGGGCAATGGCAAGACCAAGACGGGCCGATTGTGGACCTATGTGCGCGATGACAGGCCTTCCGGCGCAACGATCCCGCCGGCTGTCTGGTTCGCCTATACGCCGGACCGCAAAGGCATCCATGCGCAGACACATTTGATTCCCTTTGCCGGCATCCTGCAGGCTGATGCTTATGCCGGCTTCAACGCCGTCTATGAGACCGGTCGCATCCACGAAGCAGCTTGTTGGGCGCATGCCCGGCGCAAATTCTTCGATCTGCACGATGCGCGGCCGTCGGCAGTAACGGCCGAGGCCCTGCGCCGTATCGGAGAGTTGTACGTGATTGAAGCGGACATTCGGGGCCAGCCGCCCGATGAGCGCTTGTCGGTGCGCCGCGCAAGATCGCGTCCATTGCTGGATGACTTAGAGGCCTGGTTGCGAGCCATCCTGGGAACGCTATCGCGCAAATCCGATACGACGGCGGCGATCATGTATGCCCTGAACTTGTGGCCAGCGCTGACGCGCTATTGTGACGACGGAATCGTCGAGATTGATAATTCGGCTGCCGAACGTGCGCTGCGCGCAATTGCGATTGGACGACGCAACTACCTGTTTGCTGGAGCCGACAGCGGTGGGGAGCGGGCCGCAGCGATCTATACGCTGATCGGCACTGCCAAGTTAAACGGCATTGATCCCGAAGCGTATCTGCGTCATGTGCTCACGCACATCGCTGACCATCCGGTCAATCGAGTTGACGAATTCCTGCCTTGGAATGTCGCATCGATGCTGGCCGTCCCAGCGCATCTCGCTGTTTAAACTTCGCGATTGACGCACGGTTCTTTGCGTCGTCACACTGCTTTATAATTTCGGCATGAGCCTACCGACAAACTACTATAGTTTGCGTCTCGAACTGACGCGTATTGAGCCTTTGATCTGGCGCCGCTTGCTGGTGCCGACCACGATCACCTTGCCTAAACTACATCGCGCCATCCAGGGCGCCATGGGCTGGACCAATTCTCACTTGCATCAATTTCATATCGATGCTGAACAGTATGGCGAACCTGATCCGTATGGCGACATGACGCTGATCGACGAGAAGGGAATCAAGCTATCGTCCGTGCTTGCCGGGAACATACGCGAATTCGTCTACGAATACGATTTCGGCGACGATTGGCTGCACCGGGTGGTGGTGGAGAATGTGCAAGACGCAAATCCTGCATGGAAGGGTTCGCTTTGCGTGGCTGGTCAACGCGCTTGCCCCCCGGAGGACGTCGGCGGAATCCCTGGCTACGGTGAATTCGTCAACGCCATCGCTGATCCCAAACATGAGCAGCATATCGACATGTTGCGCTGGGTCGGCGGCGCATTCGATCCGGAAGGATTCGATATCAACTCCGCAAACTTGCGCATCCGGCGACTGAAGGGGTAATTCTCCTTCTTGAATACGTCAAGACGGTCGCGGAGCGACGCTTACAACTGATCCACTCGCCACTGTCGCGCAAAGGCGGCAACCCGGTCGTAGGATCCTTCAAAGCCTAGCTCACATAAATCAGCATGGATCTGTTTTAAGCTGCGCCGCTGTTTTCGAGACTTTGTCGCTTCGGTTTTAAGCCAGGATGAAAGTTTGAAGGCGTACTGATCAAGAGCACTGGGAGTGCGTCGATCCCGATAAGCCGGCTCTACGATTTCTGAGCGTAGATAGCGTCTGACGGTGTTTCTGGAGATCCCCAAGCGCCTGGCGATCTCCCTCAAGGAGACCTGGTCACGAAGGTGCCAGCGTCGAATAATGCCTAATAATGCCACGTCGATCACTCCAATCTCCCACTCACTATATTGAGTAGGATTGTGGTCTATACGTGGGTCAATTTTCGATGCAAATTATCCAGCTAAGTGGGTCAGTTTTCGGCGCAAATCAACACTCGTATGTCCCAGTTGCATCCGCTGGCATCGCGCTCATGCCAGTAAACTTCTCCGAATTCGTGATCAGCGCATTCAGGAGTAGCTTCGGCCGCGGTACGGACCAAATTCTGAATTTCGGCCTTGGGGCGAATAACTCTCCCATATGTGTCGCGTTCTCCAGTGGCATGCTGATGAAAATCGGTTTCCGCTGCCTCTTTCGTAGCGAAGCTAATCAGACTGCCACCGAAACTACCACTAGCAAAATCTTCGTTGGCACCTATTACAAACCATTGCCAACGTCCATCGGCATTTTGCTCGACTGCATATCCGTATTTCATATATGGCCCCTTATTGCGTTCAAAGAAATAATCCTAATCAACCAATGGCACCAAAAATTTCAGCATAAAACGGCGTCGGCCTCAGGAATGAAGTCCTCCCACAGCTATGAGCGCTCCAAAGCAAAAAAACATCAAACTAAAAACATGAAACATGGCCGCTCCAATCAACTGCCTGCGCTGGCTAGGCCTATCTGGTCTTATGGAAAACTCCTTGTACGCGACCGTCTGGGAGAAATAAAGCGCAAAAACACCGAAGCCATTAAATACGAGCCCAACGACAAAACATGCCACAGCCCAGCGAATTGTGCCGACCGACAAAATCTTGGTGAGCTTATCGAGCGTCGTCAGCATGCCGGCCACCGCCCCGCCATTGAGCAAAGTCAGGTATTTGACGATCTCCGTAGAAAGCGAAATGGTCGATTTGAACGTTTCGATGCGATGACTCTCCAGATACCTATCTTCCCAATCGCTCTTTTCCGCTGGTTTCGTCATATTTTGTTTGGACGCTTGAGCCATTCACTCCCCCTGTTTTGGGAGGAATCGTAGCATGAAAGAACAACAATTTCTTAATGGAAATACAAAAATCCGCCCTCGTCACTTGAAAGGCTGGGTGAAATGATGGACAGCCCCGCTGTACAGGTAAGATGGGTTCTTATCCACGTTTTTTCGTCGCTGACTGGCTACACAGATAAAGCTGTCAGGCGAAAAATCGAGGATGGCGTCTGGATCGAGGGCACACATTATCGGCGCGCGCCGGATGGCCACATAACAATGAATATGCAGGAGTATTACAAATGGGTAGAGGGCGTAAAGGCAGCGGTATAGAGATTCGCGAATCAGCTATTCGCGTGTCGTTTACTTGGCGAGGGATTCGTTGCCGGGAAACGCTCGACCTAAAACCAACTGCACCGAATATCAAATTCGCCGAGCGGATGGTTGAGCAAATCAAACGCAAGATGGAGCTCGGCAGCTTTGTCTATGGTGAGTTTTTCCCGAATTCACCCAACGCCGAAAAAATGGGCTCCGTAGTAAGGTCATTTGAGGCGATGAGCGATCTGTGGCTCCAGACCAAGGGACGACTCGCTGCAGCCACATTATCTCAGTACTCACTCGCACTGAAATTTTGGCAAAGCAAACTCGGCGCCGACAGCGCGATCGAGTCGCTCAGCTACGGCAAAATCGCCGCAGTGGTGGGCTCTCACCCGTGGCCAAGCGCTAAGCTTTGCAATAACTACCTAATTCCGCTCAGGGGCGTTTTTGCGCTTGCCGGACGCGAGATCAGCCACCTGGTAAATCCGATGCAAGGCATCGAGAACGGAAAGCACCAAAAGGCCGTGCCGGACCCTCTGTCGACAGAAGAGATGGAATGGATTCTTTCTCATATGCGGGAGCACTACGACCTGCGAATAGCGAACTATTTTGAATTTGCTTTCATGACCGGCATGCGGCCCGAGGAACTGATTGCTTTGCGTTGGGGTGATGTCGATTGGAATCACGGCACCGCACGCGTTGAACGGGCTCGGACTTTCAAGGGGCAGCTCAAGAGCCTGAAGACACATGAAATCCGCGACGTCGACCTAGTCGAGAGAGCAATGACCGTTCTGCAAGCCCAAAAAGCCTTTACGTTCCTGAAGTCGGATGAAATATTTGAAAATCCGGTCACCCTTCGCCCGTGGCACGATGAACGCAGCCAGCGTGACCATTATTGGAGGCCAACACTGAAGCGCCTGGGGATTCGGATGCGCCGCGCTTACCAAACCCGGCATACCTATGCGACAACAGCTTTAATGGCTGGCGTGAACCCGACATACATCAGCAGGCAGATGGGACATGCCAATGCCAAGATGCTTTTTACTGTGTACGCTAAGTGGATTTATTCCGCGGATCGCGGGAGGGAGAAAGCAAAAATGGAAGCCGTACTGCGTTTCCATTTCACCGATATTCACATACAAACAAATTCGAATTTGTCCCGAATTTGTCCCAGCATCCCCGCAAACCCCGAGAATACTGGTAGGCACGATTGGACTCGAACCAATTTGAGGCCTCCATTTGGTGCGCTTTCGCAGAGGCGTCATAGGAGAGCATACCCCATCATTGCCCTGAAATACCCTAGAAAAACCCACAAAAAAACCACAGATTGGAAGGGGAACAGAGGGGCAGCATGGGCGAAAAATACGAACGATGTGTCAATGCCAGGCCTGCCCCCCCTTTATTTAAGTCACTCTCCTGTCGAATGCGGAAACGACTCTACTGCGATCGCAAAGAATTTCCAATCTAGATGTACTTTCCTAACGACCTCAATTTCTGAGCACCTACTGGGTCCTAAGCATTTCAAAGGAAGCGGGAGTGACAGTTTTACCATCGATCATCCCGCACAATGTTCCCCCTCTACTTCCCATATGTCTATCTGATTCCTACCGTTCGCCGTGCACATCCAGAGTCACCCGCCGGTTTGGTTGCAGGCAGGCGATGACTGCAGCGCTACCACCCGAAGGACAGTTTGTTAACGGTTCGCTGGATCCTGCGCCGCGGATTTCCACAAGATGGCGATCGATGCCATGGGATCCAAGGTAATCGCGTACGGTGGCAGCACGCGCATACGATAGCCGCAGATTATAGCCATCCGATCCAATCCGGTCAGTGTGACCGGTAGCGACGATCTTGCTGCCTGCGACATTGTCGGCTTTGATCTTCTCGATCAGGCGATCCAGTTCCTGCTTGCCGGCCGGCAGCATGGATTCCAAGTCTGAGCGGCCGAAAGCAAACAAGGTATCTCCTGCCAAATTGTAGCGCTGCACCTTTTCCGGAACGGTCAGCGTGACCGGCTCAGGCGCTACAATCTTCTTCTCGCGCAAGAATTCGGCGCAATCAGGCTCCTTCCAATAGGTAGCCTGCACCAGTTTTTGGTCCGAATACTGCACCTGATACTGGCAGCTTACGACCTCGCTACCGCGACGGAAATTGAAAATGTAATTCCATACCAGCACGTGGAAGACGCCTTCATGAAAATGTGGCACCCCAAGCAAATTGTACACTTGCGTCTTCGTCAGGCCGGGGCCCATGTTGCGCAAATTTTCAATTGAAACAAAGGTTCCTTCTTTCACGTAAGAAGAATCGCGATCTGGAAACTTAACCACAACCTCATCCGCCAGTAATGCTCCGGCGGAAAACATCAACATGCCAGCACATGCCGCCACTCGCAGGTTCTTCAACTTCATCGTTATGTATTTCATTTTTTATTCCTCAGTTAGACGTTTAAGGTGCCAGCTTCATAGCCAGTGCAGGTACCCACACTGGCTATGGGCGGTTCTGTTACCACTGGAAGCCAGCTGATACCACACCGCCTGTTTGACCTCGGCTACTCGATGTCGCAGCAGCCTTGTAGACCCAACGTCCGTTTTCGGAGATAGTCGAAATACCTAACGCTAACCCGGTTTGCCCTTGGAACGTACTTCCGGCAATCGCCACCATGCTCTTCCCAGGCGCTGAAGGCTGCGGCAATCCACCTACTGCCATCGCCGCAGCGGAGCCCCCATCAGCATCATGCCGATTCGAGTCGACTGAATTCTGCAAGGCTTGTACTCTGCTATCGGTGTACTGGTTGGCTTGCTGTACCGCTGCCCCTAGGCCGCTATTGAATTGCTGGACGTTGACGGCATCCGTCGGTGCGGTTCCGGCGGCGACGTTATGGATGGTTACCGGACCGGCCGAGCTGCCGTTGCCCATGGTGACGCTGCTGTAGTTGGTGCTGCCGTCAGGATTGGTGTCGTAACGCACCCCGCCTGACTGCACCGCTTGCAACTGGCGCACATTGACTGCGTCGGTTGCCTGCGTTCCGCCCGCCACATTGGTGATCTGACGCTCATTGCCGACGCTGCCTACTGAAACAGCACCTTGCGTCGACGACACCACCGTATTGGAGAACTGCTCCTTGCCGCCGTTCATGCCGGCGCGGTCAGCCGTTGCACCGCCACCCAGCGCCACGCCGCCGCTGGCTGTCGCACTTGCTCCGGAGCCGATCGCCACTGCGTTCATGCTGGTGGCAGCCGCATTCTTGCCGGATGCAATGGCGTCCTGTCCCGTCGCCCCTTCGTTGTGCTCATTACTGCCGCCCGTCGAATTGACGCTGTAGTACTTGGTCTGGCCCAGCGCCACCACCGAGGTCAGGTTATTGATCGCGGTATTGGTCGCAAACAGCTGGCTGCCATTCACGGCATCCGTGCTGCTGGCGGTAAGCTGGCCGGCCGCCACATTGGTGACCTGCCGTTCGCTGCCGGCGCTGCCGACGCTGACCACCCCTACCGGTGCTGCCCCAGCAAAGTTGTAGCTATTGCCACTGATCGTGGTGCCAGTGGTGGCAACCGCAGCTCCTGTGGTCGAAGCATTACCCAATGCCACGCTGTTGGCTGTGCTGGCAGTAGCCCCTTGTCCAATGGCGGTACTATTTGCAGCGGTGGCCTGTGCGCCGTTGCCCAACGCCGTACTATTGGTTGCGGACGCTACCGCGCCGAAGCCGCCGGCGCTGGCATTGGCGCCGCTCGATACCGGCTGCGTCGCCGTCACGCTGCTGTCTGACACGAACGGGCCGGCCTTACCGGCGGTGATATTGCTAATCGCTGCCGTATTACCCGCAATATTCGTGGTGTTGACGGTGACCTGCTGGTTGGTTGCATACAATTGCGAACCGTTGACTGCATCGGTGCTACTTGCGCTCAACTGCCCAGCCGCCACGTTTGTGATCTGACGTTCCCCCCCTACGCTGCCCACGCTCACCACGCCTATCGGTGCGCCGCCGGCAAAGATGTAGGCAGTACCGCCGATCGTCGCGCCGGTAGTTGCTATCGCCGCACTTGTCACCGTGCTGCCCTGGCCCAAGGCGACATTGCTGCCGCTGGTCCCGACCGCAATGCTCGCACCTTGTCCCAGCACCGTGGCGTCGGCGTTGCCGTTATCGGTCGCCTGATTGCCCAGCACCGTGGAAGCGGCGCCAGTTGCAGTCGCGCCGAAGCCGCCGGCGCTGGCATTGGCGCCGCTCGAGACCGGCTGTACCGCCGTTATGCTGTTATCCGACACGAACGGGCCGGCCTTGCCGTTGGTGATGTTCGTGACGGTCGTACCCAGGGTGTCTATCGCTGTATTGGTGGCAAACAATTGCGAACCATTTATGGCATCGGTGCTAATCGCACTGATCTGGCCGGCAGCAACGTTGGTGATAGTACGTTCCGCGCCGAAGGCGCCAACGCTCACCGTGCTTGCCGGCGTGGTGCCGGCAAAATTGTAGGCCGTGCCGTTAATGGTCACGCCCGTGGTTGCTATAGCCGCCGCCGTGGTGCTGCCTGCGCCCAACGCCACAGCGCCGGGATTATTGGAAGAGGCGCCGGAACCAATGGCAATTCCTTGCGTCGCCGCCGCCGACACCGTCGCCGCGTCGCCCAAGGCGATGGAGCCCGCATTGTTTGCCTGCGAGGAGTTACCCAGTGCTACCGAACCTTGGCCGGTGGCCGTATTGGCATTTCCCAGCGCCACGGTGCCTTGGCCGTTGGAAGTATTGTTGGCGCCCATCGCCACGGCGCCCGTGCCAGTGGCGTTGTTCGGATCGCCGATCGCTACTGCGCCGTCGCCGCTGGCAGTATTACCCGCGCCTATAGATACCGCCTTGCCACCAGTTGCCGTTGCTGTCTGGCCGATGGCGATGGCGCCGGCGGAATTGGCTATCGCCCCGGTCCCTTGCGCAATCGAATTACCGCCGGTCGCTTGCGCGCCATTGCCTAGTGCAATATCGTTGGCAGTCGCCGGGGTGCCGTTGACGCCGGCCACTGCATTAAGACCCTGGGCTATCGAGTCGTTGCCGTAGGCATTGGCGACCGGACCGACGGCAATGCTGTCAGTTCCCGCCGCGTTGCTGTCGGCCAGCGTCGAATTGGTATGAAAGTACTTGATGCCGCCACCGTTGCTGATATTGTTGAGAGTGTTGCCAATGGCCGTTACAGCCGTATTGGTTGCGTTCAACTGCGAACCGTTTACAGCATCAGTACTAGTGATGCTAAGACGGCCCGCTGCCACATTGGTGATCGTACGTTCATTACCGGCACTGCCTACGCTGACCGTCGACACCGGCGTGGTGCCAGCAAAATTGTAAGTAATGCCGTTAATCATAGCGCTCGGCGTACCAACCGCCGCCGCCGTCGCTGATCCCGAACCTAGAGCCACGTCGCCAGCGTTTATAGCCTTCGCTAGGTTCCCAATGGCTAATGCAAAGTCTGCGGTTGCATTCGCATTTGATCCTATCGCAACAGACCTTGTTGCCGACGAGGCGGCCGTGTCTCCAAGCGCCAGCGACTTCGTTCCCGAAGACAGGGAATTTCCTCCAATTGCGGTAGAGGAACTGCCAGTTGCGCTAGCACTCTGGCCGATCGCAGTTGCAAATCCATTCGCTGGACCGCCATTGGTACTCACATTTCCGACTGCCACCGCATTAGAACCCAAGGCAATCGAATTCCTACCGCTTGCATTGGCGTTAAACCCTAGCGCTGTCGCATCGATATTGCTGGCTGTTGCCTGATTGCCAACCGCCACCGAGTTCACCCCTGCCGCGCTTGCACCGTTGCCATAGGCCGATGCGCTGGCCCCGGAGGCCACGGCCAGAGGCCCTGAAGCCACCGAATCCGTGCCAGTCGCCTGGCTATCCGCCAATATCGAATTGGCATGGAAATACTTAATGCCACCACCGTTGTTAATGTTCGTGACTGTCGTGCCAAGATTGGTCACTGCCGTGTTGGTGGCAAACAACTGGCTGCCGTTCACCGCATCCGTGCTGGTGCCGCTGAGACGGCCCGCCGCCACATTGGTGATGGTTCGCTCATTGCCGAAACTACCTACGCTGACCGTCGAAGTAGGTGCTGTTCCCGCGAAGTTGAAACTAGCACCGTTGATCACCGTGCTGGGTGTTCCCACCGCCACGGCGGTAGTTGAACCTGCACCTAATGCCACATCATTGGCATTGTTCGCAGTTGCGCCATTGCCTGCGGCAAAGCTGCCGGCCCCGGTTGCGACCGCAGCCGGACCGACTGCCACTGAATCGGTACCGGTCGCTGTCGAATCGGCCAGTGTCGAATTGGCATGGAAGTACTTGATACCACCGCCGTTGCTGATGTTGTTGATTGCAGTGGTATTGCTAGTCACCTGCTGGTTGGTCGCAAACAGCTGCGAGCCGTTGACTGCATCCGTGCTGGCACCGCTCAATTGACCGGCCGCCACGTTGGTGACCTGGCGTGCCGAACCCGCACTGCCCACGCTGACGACACCGGTTGGCGCACCGCCGGCAAACGTATAAGCAGTGCCGCCAATCGTTGCACCGGCGGTCGGCACCGCCGCCGCCGCCACGGTGCTGCCTTGGCCCAGCGCGACATTGCTTCCGGCAGTGCCAGCCGCAATGCTGGCACCCTGACCTAATACCGTTGCATTAGCGTTGCCGTTGTCGGTGGACTGGTTACCCAGCACCGTGGACGCCGCACCCGTTGCCGTGGCGCCAAAACCGCCGGCGCTAGCATTGGCGCCGCTCGATACCGGCTGCACTGCCGTCACACTATTGTCCGAGACGAAAGGACCTGCCTTGCCATTGGTGATGTTGGCCACATTCTGGTTGGTGCCGAACAGCTGCGAACCATTCACTGCATCCGTACTGGTCGCGTTCAAGGCCGCCGGCGCCAGGTTGGTGATCGTTACCGGCGCGCCGGCACCGGCGCCGCCGGTCGCACCAAGGGTGATCTTGCTGCCGCCAGCCGCGTCGTACTTGACCGCGATATTGGCCGTGTTATCGATATTCGTATTCAGCGCCGTTAATGCACCAGCAACTGTGGTTTGCGCAGTAGGACCCGTTACTGCACCTGTGTTGCTCACTGTATTGATTGGCTGGCTGAAACCGGTGACATTGCCAGTAGTCGGATCATAACTGGCGCCACCGCCCAGTGTTCCAGCTGTTGTCGTGCCCAGGTTATTGACGCCAGTAACAACCGAATTCAGCTGCGAACCGTTGATGGCATCGGTGCTAGTCGCCGAAATTACACCTGCCGCCACGTTCTGGATCTGGCGTTCGGTACCCGCTGCACCCACCGACACCACACCGTTGGTCGAGGCCGCAGCTTCCACGCCGGCAGCGGTGCCGCCAAATTGCGCCGTGGTGCCTGTGTGCGGCGCCGCTGTAGTCGAATGCGAACCCAGCGCCACATCATTGGTATTGTTCGCCACCGCCGTATCACCCAACGCTACCCCGCCCGCCGCAGACGCACTACTGGCATTCCCCAGCGCCATAGATCCTTGGCCGGTGGCCGTGTTGGAATTGCCAATCGCGACGGCACCTTGACCGTTGGAAGTATTGTTGGCGCCCACTGTCACGGCACCGGTACCAGTAGCAGAATTCGGATCACCAATCGCAACTGCACCATTGCCGCTTACTGTCTGCTGACTACCAATTGCTACTGCGCCGGCACCGCTGGTCACGCTCGACTTGTAGCCTATCGCAGTAGAACCCAAGCCAGCACCTGACGCCACTGAAGAGGTATCGCCAATCGCCACTGTGCTAGCCGCCGCTGCGCTGGTTAGACTACCCAACGCCACCGAGTTCGCGCCTGTAGCCTTCGACTGATTACCCACCGCAGTACCACCGAAATTCGACGCTACCGTACCGAGACCCAAAGCCGTAGTATTGGTCCCGCTTGCCGTAGCGCCAAGACCAAAAGCCGAGGCCTGACCACCAGAAGCATTGGCCGTCGCACCTACCGCAGTGGTGTTGCCTGCAGAAGCGATGGAGTGATTCCCAACTGCCGTACTATTACCGCCCGTCGCAGCGGAAGTGACGCCAATCGCTGTGTCCTGCGCACCAGTCGCCCTTGCCTGATTTCCGACTGCAGTGGTATCGGTGTTGGAAGCGACCGCTCCAAAACCGAGTGCAGTGCTTACACCGCCACTAGAGGAGGCATTATAGCCAAGGGCTACACTATCCACACCCGAAGACGCGGCATTGCCGCCCAGTGCTATAGAATTGCCGCCTGTTGCCTTGGCGGCATTGCCCATTGCGATGTCGTTTGAATTAGTTGCGCTGGCCGCCGACCCAATAGCAACCGATTGACTACCAGTAGCGAAAGCTGTAAATCCAAGCGATGCGCCTCCTGACCCTGCAGCCTCGGCCCCTGCGCCTATCGCAACGGCTTGCGCCCCCGAGGCAGTAGCGGTATTGCCGACTGCCACGGTTGAATCATTAGATGAGAGACTCCCAGCACCGACGGCAATTGCAGTGCGCCCGCTGGCATTCGCCCCAGAGGCTCCGGCAAATGCTGAGGTGCCGGTGGCTTGCGCTGAATTACCGACAGCCGTGCCGTTATTTTTACCTATCGCGCTGGCGCCAATCGCCGTGCTGCCGCTCACATAGCTCACCGACCGTTGAGTGCTCGCTGGCAGCCAGTCATCCGTGATAGTCCCCGCCACGCCCCCAGCAGAGTTACTCAAGCTGCCGATGGCTACGCCGCCCAATCCTGTGGCAGCGGCTTGCACACCGACTGCGGTAGCCTGTACTCCCGCTTGGCTCATGAAGCCCAATGCAGTACCGTAGGCCCCCGTTACCTGGGTGCCTGCGCCGAACAAGGTTATGGAAGTAAGAGATGTATTTCCGGTAGCACCACAACCGGCCACCGTTGAGAAAAAACCGCTACCGTCGGTTTGATACGTAGGTGCTACGCCGGGGGCTGTAAAAACTGTACCATCGACGCCAGTGTAACTGGGGCCGCAACCAGAACCAGCGCTATTGCTGATTGTGCTGGCATATATGGACAGTGGCGAGGCCAGTATCAGCGCAGCTACCAAAGTCTTTAGCGGAAATCCACCCTCTGGCAAAATCCCCGACACAGCACCTTCTACCGAGATAGGTGCACCAGCGGCACAACTGGATCCCGATCGTTTTCCCTTGGCGGCAACCAGTTCGGAGACGGCAACCCAGGCATTCAGAGTATGGCTAAAGACTGTGCGATAAACTTTATTCATAATTGGCTCCCCGCCAAAAAGTGGTAGACATGAATTGCGGTAGCGAATCAGATTGATCGCCACGACAAAGAAACAGAAGCCGCGATGACGGTGGATGATGTATGGATAGTTCGTCGTCGCCATGCAACAACGGCAGGCAAAGCCCTGCTCTCGCGCAGCAGGAAAAGAGCGGATGCGTTGCCGAAACGGAACATCGTATTGCACCTCGCATCAACCTTGATGAAGATCGCCTGAAGTATTTTTCCCACTTGTCTCCTCCGTATTTCGGCGCTTCAATAAATTCAAGAAACGTCTGTTTCTTGAATTCATCTGTGTCAGCCGCGATTTATGCAACCTCAATCACTCTTATGTGAGGTAGAAAATCGCATTCGCATTTTTACAATAATTTCCGTTTGGCAAAAAATCAACAACTCAATACCATTTTTGACATTTGTTAACATTTATATTTCCGCATGGAAATACCCCGAAGAGCGATGCTGCATGAATGTGTTCTTTTGGGCGCTGAATTGACCCACGTCGTTTGCCCCACTCTCCATTGCCATGGTGCAGCGCCACCTCCTGCATACGCTCCAAGCTGCCGCGCATATTATCGTCTCGACATTGGCGGCACCATTTGCCGGTTTTAATACCATGAGGCCTAGCATGCCAGCGATGTCCCCTGGCGCATTCCCATTGCAATGGGGACTCAGTGTTGACATAGGTATTGGAGAGGCAAAAACCACCATGTTTGCTGGCAATCCGTCGCATAGCCTCCAACTCTCTATCGCTTACACAAAGCCGGCACCACTGCCCAAGCGCTGTGCGATTCTGTGAGGCATGCCACTGGTGCTTGTTGGCGCATTCCCATAGCATGGGCGTCCGGCTATTCACGTAAGTGTCAGACAGACAACGACCGCCGCGTTCCTTTGCCATCTCCTGCACTTTATTCAACCAGACAGAGGCGACACAGGCTTTGCACCAGGAGCCGCTTTTGACGTAAGCAGGCGTTTCATCCCATCGATGGCCGTTGGCGCATTGCCACAGCAAGGGGGTCGTGACATTGACATAAGCACCGGACAGGCATCGGCCGCCACGTGCGACTGCGATCTGCTGCATTGCTTCAATCGTCAAACGTTGACTGGCTTTGGGATCGTGATGTGATGTGCTAAACGGTGTTTTTTTGCAACTCATTGAAAATTTTTTGAGGATTATTCCATTGAGGCCAAGGAACTAACCAACAGTCACACTCGTATTGCCGATTAGCCTGCAACCGCACTCGGTTAAACAGTCTTCCACCGCGACCGGGGTACCACCCACAGTAAAGGTCGGATGAGCGGTAACGATTTTATTAATGCCATGATGCCGGCCATCAGGATAATATTGGGGGCAATTCACCTCATCGCCCAGGCGCGCAATGGCTCTTCCACCGATGTCGTGGGTCGGCGAGCCGCCGATGACCTTGCCACCGTGGTCGGTATCGTCTCCGACAGTAATAATTTTCAGAGACATGACGGTATCCCGGATTGAATTTGTTCAGGTAGGCTTAGTAAGCAAACGGCCCTTGAACATCTTTGTACGTTGTATATAGGTACATAATTCCTCCTACCAAATTGATGTAGGATTTATTTTTTCCCCATTCTGCACTGGCAAACTCATTGGTCCAATGGTACTCATTTTTACCAAATTTCTCTGAGATATAAGGTTCCTTTCCAGTCAGATCCAAAATTCTGTAGTAAACAGGATTTTGGGATCGCCCGACCAAAACGAGTCGTAAGACAGACTGATGTTTAATTTTTTCTCCATATGCTTGGACGTCTTTCCAAGGAGAAGTCTTGTCGTATTGCGCACCTGCAATTGAATAATCGATGGTCGTGTCGAAATCGTCTTTTTCAAAATTCCCCCGGAGAAGAACTTTGTCATTCAAGACAACGCTTCCATCATTCGTGATTTGAATCATTCCAAATTTTGAATATTCTTCCTTCTTAATCGGATGATCTTTTACAAAATCAAGCTTATCTTTTTCGGCAAATCCTGCTTGCGACAAAGACAATAGAAGAAGCAAAATGATGGCTTTAATAAATTTCATGTTGTGGCCCTGATTGCAATCGTAACTTCCAGTAGTGCTCTGACCGCCGGTGCCGCGTCAGTCTTGCACATGTATTTGACTATTTCTATTCTGCTGTTAATAAAATCGTTAAGCCATGTTCGATGAGCTGTCAAATAATTGTTATGATTTTCTGCAGCTTTATCCGCTGCGCTATCCTCACCCACTTGGGCAATTAACAAATACTGAGCGTGCGTTGCTGTCATAGTGTTGTTGATAAAATCTTTGACATCACTCGGTCCTAAATGATGGGCTAGATATGCAATTTTGGCTTTTTCCCCATCGTTGAGCGAGTCAATTTTGAACTCTGCCTTCTTCAACATTGCCAGATTTTGCATGGCATAGTCCACCGCAGTTTGAATTGCATATTCGGCTTGAAATCGCAAATCAAGAATTGTTTGCAGATTTCCGTCGCTGGAGGTAGCCCGTCCTGTTACATACGGTCTGGAGGCGAGTAGCTGAGCTATGCTGCGTCTTTTTGGTTTGACCGTTGCTGTGACAAAATTTCCATTTTCGAGCTTGAATGCTGGAACCACTTTGGTCTCTTCGGTTTTCTTATGCTTGCTGATAACAGTGGCGGTGATAGTCGTGGTGGTCAGCCAGCCTTCTTTTTTAGCGCGTGCGTTCAAGAATGTGCCATCGGTCATCATCATTTCGATCCAGGTTCCATCCACGAATTGAGTCATGCCACGAGCGGATGACCTTGGTGAAGCGGAATTTGGGTCCCAAACTAGGGTATCCATTGGCTTTTTCTTGACAACGGGATTCCCCTTTTTATCAAGCGCAGGTTTCCCTGTCTTTTTATTGAATATCGGTACATCCACTAACGTAACAATAGTCGCGGACTCGGCATTCATGATTGCCGCAATCGCCTGAGGAATCATTCCAGCTCGATTTCCCGCATCGACAATGTACTTGTAATAGCTAAAGTTTTGCAACAGTTTCAAATTCAGCTTGTTCGGACACTCCAGCGTGACCTCTTGCACCGGATGGCCTGCCGCTGAACGGGTATCCGTGACTGTGCCAGGTGGCGTGGTGGCCGATGGTTTTGATGCAGAGCTGTTGGCCGCAGCAGCTGAGGACGCTGGAGCAGTTGCAGGAGGTGCTGGAGCGGCGGACGCAGGAGGTGCTGAAGCAGCAGCCACAGGGGACGGAGCAGCAGGAGGCGCTGCGGAAGTCGGGGGCTTTCCTTCATGTGTACGTAGTTGCGATTGCACCGCCAGTTTGGGACTGTGTAATCTCACATAAGTGCTGGCGCCTCTGGGACTGACCGTGGCGATGTGCTTGGATTTCCCGCTGATAGTCTCGACCTCGACCTTCACTGTGCTGGACTTGCTCTTAACCTCAACGGGCGGTACTTCTCCGTCACTGTTGGTGACATGTTCGGCGGTTTCACCATCCGAATGTAGCTTTACCTTCAGATCTTTGATCGGCTGATTGAGCAGATCCACAAACTGCATAAACAGTGTGCGCTCCTGGGGCGCTTGTTCATGATTTTGTGTCGCAGGACTGGATTCGGAAGCTTGGGGGATAGATGCCGGCACCTGCAGATGCTGCCCGATGTGAATCAAATTGATGTTGGACAAATCGTTCAATTCCGCGATGGCCTGCGGCGTCGTGTCGTGTTGCTTGGCGATTTTAGTAAGTGTATCGCCTCGTTGAACGGTATAACTGGTAGTCATGCTGTATCCTCATTGGGGTCCAAAGCTTCTTCGTTGTGCCAATCTGCTCTTTCTAATTGCTGCGGATCGTCTTCAACGCAGGTATGCACTACCCAGTCACCACTGCCCAGCAAGGCTTGGTACACCGTCGGGGTTTCTTCATCTCTATGCCGATCATTTCTACCGTCGCCACCTGTGTTGGCAGTAATTGCTGCGCCGGTTTCTCCAAATTTTCGCGCGACAACATCGACACTCTGACCGGGGTCGCCGTCCACTGCACTGATCGCCTTCCAACGCAAGCTGTACGGTGGCCCACCTATTGTCATATCAGGGATCACGACCGGCAAGTTCTTCGCTCCCGGTAGGCTATGTGAGGCCGCGTGCGCAATAAAAGCGCCGTTCGTTCCGTGCTCGATCCCTCCAGCATTGTATTTGACATAGCTACCGCCCCCATTGATTACAACTTCTTCCTTCGCCGTAATGGTGATGCGATTAGCGGTGTGCGTGATATTGAGTTTGGCCAGCAGATTGATGCTATCTTTCAAGGCTTTTACATCGATGTCCCCAGCGCTGGCAACCATCTTCATGCCGGCTTTTTGTACCATCAGGCGGACGGTTCTGGCGACACTGGCAAACAAGCTGTCACCGCTGGCGATAGACAAGCTCTTGCCGGTCGTGATGGCAGTGTGTTCGCCACTGGCGATATGAGTGCTGCCACTAGTGGTGGCCTCGATACCTGCGGGGCTGGCCAGCACCAGATGCGGCTCCGACAATTCCGGGAACGTCCCGTCGTCGCTGGTGCCGCCACCCTTGATCGCGTCATTTTGCGCTTTCAGAATTTTGGCAACATCAGCCTGCTGTCCTTGTGCATCTTGAGCGCCAGCTTGCTGCGCAGCGTCCGCCAGCGACTCGTGCTGGTCACGCGCCGCAGTCAGGCGACTGACCGTTTCCCCCAAATCCTTGATATGCGAAGCAGCATTGTTTCTGGCCTCGGTGGTGATCAGCATCCCCTTAGCCGACCGCGCCACGCCATGGCCGTCTGTCCTCAGCTCCCAGCCCTCGCCCCGCGCGTCCTTCCGGCCCGCATTGTCTTCAATCCGGGTAATGCTGCCCAGGCTCAGCTGGCTGTGCTGGTGATCGCTCTTTAGCTGCGCTTGGATCTTGCCGTTGGTGTCGTCCAGGATCAGGTGATTGCTTCTCCCCCCTGCTTTGTTACCGCCGTTGGGCGTAAGCTCCCGGCTTCTAAAGCCCATCAGCGATTGCTGAGTCGCCAGCTTCCACGGTGGCATGTTGCGCTGGTTGTAGACACTGCCAGTGACGATGGGCCGGTCCGGATTGCCATCGAGCCATTGCACCAGGCATTCCGAACCCACCCGGGGAATCGATTTGGCGCCCAGTTCTCCACCAGCCCAGGAACTAGCGACGCGCACCCAGGCGGAGCTGCGTTCATCGTTATTGCCGATGCGATCCCAGTGGAACTGGACACGGATGCGACCGTATTCGTCTGTATGGATGCTGCCCTGACCGGAAGGGCCAACCACGGTAACGGTTTGCGGCGATAGGATCTTGGTGTTGACACTGTAATAGTTACGGCCTGGACGCCAGGGGATGGTCTTGCGCAGGCAAGTCAGTTCGTTACGGTACTCGGCCTTCTGGTCTGCCTGCTGCAGATAATTGTTGCTGGCGATGTGGTGGACCGCAATGATCAGAAATTCGTTCTTGCCGGCGTCTTCGCGGCTGGCGAACGGACTGCTGGAGAAATGGCCGGTGAGGCGGTACCAGCGTCCAGGCAAGACATAGCGGTTATTCCCTGCCGCTTCAAAGTGTTTACCGACTGCTTCGATCTCTTCCATCCGTAGGCGCGACAGCTTATCGGCATCCTGGGCGC
Organism: Collimonas pratensis; assembly: GCF_001584185.1. Lineage (GTDB taxonomy): Bacteria > Pseudomonadota > Gammaproteobacteria > Burkholderiales > Burkholderiaceae_D > Collimonas > Collimonas pratensis. The sequence continues at coordinate 3,570,373 of NZ_CP013234.1, forward strand.
CTTTTACTCCATAAGCGCCGGTATATTCGTAGGATTCAACATCCTGCACATTGCCCTGCTTGTTCAGGGTCGGCACGCCGGCATTGATCGGCGCCGGGCTCTTGAAATTAAAACCTGAGAGCGAGACAGAGCCGGGAACGATCTGGCGCACCGGGGAGAATTCTCCAATGCCGTCTTCTTCAGTAGCACCGCCATGGCGCTGGAAGCGGATCTCTTCACCGCCGTCGATGGCTGCGGCCTGGGTGGAGTCATCGGTGATGATGAGTTTATGGCCCTTGTCGGTGTGCTCGTAGTAGTACAGTAGACCAGCCGCTTCCAGGCGACGGTGGACGTAGTTATGGTCGCTTTCGTCAAACTGGATGGCGTCCGTCATGACCGGATCGGTCCCGCTGACGCGATAGTCCCAGTCGGGCAAGGTGCCGTAGTCGGCGCAGATGGCGTCGATCTGCTCGCGCAGGGTCTTGCCATGGAAAATGTAGTTATCCTTGCGCAGGCGCAGGTATTGGGTCCAGGGGCCAAGCTTGGCTTGATAGAAAGTGATATTGCCGTCGGTGCGGAGCAGGCGGAATTCGAAGCAGTAACCGGTGAAGTAACGCAGGCTGCCGTCGGCTCTGACTAATTCCACGCAGAACAGCTTGCCTTGCAGATCCTTCAGGGCCAGCTCGGCGTCATCCGACAGTAATTCCACGGTGTAGCCGAAATCGCGCGACAGGCTTTCGACGGCATCGAGCTTGTTGACCAGCAGCTGGGCTTGCGGACCATCGTCGTGAGGGAAGGACAGCCGAAGAATACGGTTGTTCTGCCGGCCTTGGATCAAAGCGGACAGGGATTGAAGCACGCTACTCATACGGGAGTCCTCGAAATTAAACTATCACTAGTGCAATTTTTTAGCTGAAAAAAGACCGATCATTCTACTTGATAAATATTCCATTAATTATAATGGCCCGTATCTTTAGTTGCCAGTGTGAAATACTTATAGCGTAGATAATTTTGCATGAACTCACACTTCTGTTGGAGTTTTGAAACAGCATAGAAAGGAGCGATGGAATTTCCCTGCCGTTCATTTCAAGGCCTCGCGAATTTGGCCACCCAAGATCACACGTGCGCCTTGTCTCGCTTAAGAATACTTGGGTAGATTATAATATTTCTCACGAGAACTAATTTCGCAAAGCTGCAACAATATAAACATGCAAAAGTGGAAACGATTTTGCTATATTGATTATTATCTCTATGTTAAAGATCGCATTACCAGAAAACATAAGGAGTCAATTTGACATGAGTACTATCCCCGCCCCAGCCGCTTCAGGTCACGACAAACTCAGTGAGCAGGCAACCTACGATCCGAATCACCTGCTAGATTCACTCATCGAAAAATTGCAATTGAAAAATGATGCGGCGCTAGCGCGCGCACTCGAAGTCGCGCCACCGGTTGTCAGCAAGATCCGACACCTCAGTTTGCCTGTTGGCGCGTCGCTTCTGATCCAAATGAACGAAATCACTGATCTCCCAATTAGAGAACTGCGCGCCTTAATGGGAGATCACCGAGAAAAATTTCATATGGGCGGCAGTCACCCCAAGCCAAAACATACTTGAAGTCAATTTCGAGGGGGAAGGTTCGGATGAATAGAGCCTAAATTTGAAGTAATTAGCTCGAAAATGGCATCGTTAGGAATTTCCGTTTTAATTCTGCAATAGTACTTATGGTCGCCCCTATTTCTAAAAAAAATCCCTCATCAAGTCATGCCCGTAATCGTCGCCATCATATCTGGACTGCAAAGACAGAGGCACTATTAGGCACAGCCTCGGATCGCACAATTGCTGCAGAACTAGGAATTAATCGAATTACAGTTGCGCGCCGTCGACAGGAGTTAGGGATTGCGTCGTTTGGCACGAAAGCTGTGGTGTGGACCGCGGAGATGGATGCACAATTAGGCACGAACATTGATACCGTCGTGGCACAAAAACTCGACGTCACTGTTTGGCAGGTGAGCTGGCGCAGACGCCAGCTGAACATCCCGCCTACACAGCCTCGCTCAAAACAGCTCAGCAGCATTATCGCTAAGGTACAGCCCTCGCCCCTCCCCCCTAAATCAGATGAGGCGCCGACTAGAAAGCCTTTTCTAGTCGATCAACCGCAGTTCCGGCGTGCCGGCGGATCCTATCCTGATACAGAGGACAAAGCATTGACGGCCTTCTTGGAAAGAGCCTTGGCCGAGGCGTACTCTCTTGATCTACAGCCTATTGCCTGCCCATACTGCCATTCCCACCATACCTCTTTGACACAAAAAGCACATGCTCGCTCGCCTAGACCAGCTTTTTATTGCGGGAAGTGCGACAAACGGTTCAATCGATTGACCGGCACGCCGCTGGCAAGACTTCGCCACGCAGAAATGATGCCTGCATTTGTCCGTCTTCTATCACAGCAATTGCCATATGAAGAAGCGTGCAGGCGGCTCGGAGTAGATTACAAAGCCATTGCCAACTGGACGAAAAAATTTAGATTGTGGTTGCTGCAGCTAGATCCATCCGGCCGATGGGAGGCGAAAGTTCTCTTGGGGATAAAGACCCGCGCTTATATCCAGTGCCCACGTTGCGGTGCTGAAGGTGAAAAGCAATTCCTTGGAGGATCAGACCATCGTGGACGCAGGCTAATTTGCTCAGCTTGTAGTACCACTTTCGGTGTGCGCGATGCAGAGCTCTTGACACAACAAAGAGTACGACTTGAGATTTTATATGACCCTAGCAAGGTAGATACCCTGACAACCTAAATCGCTGCGCCCGAAAAACACATCCCTTGTGATGCGTTGTACCGCACACGCGTTCTGTATTCTGAGCACCCGGTCTACCTGCCGGAAAATCGCTCCATACTGCAGCACTTGATTCAGGCTATCTTCCTCACCTGGATGCGCCCCAATATTTGGAGTAGATCCTCCTTGGTTAGCACCAATTGGTAAATCTTGCTTTGAGTGGCTGGACCGATGTGTGATGACTGAGCCGACAAATTTATTTGTCTTGCACGAAGGTGATGATCGAACGGGTGGTGCCGGGCCAGTTCGGCATCTGCCGCCACGGTGTCAGCACCTCCAGACGGTCGCCTTCGAGGCGGAACTCACGGCACTGCACGGTACCGACCCACTCCGGATTCCACGCTGCCTCAACCTGTGTGCACCACTCATTGCCATGAATCTGCTCGATACCGGTGTAGGCGACCAGCGTGTTCAACAACTCTGCCTTCTCTGCGTCGGTCTTTCCGCTCTTCCTGCCTTCACCTGTTAAGACGAAGGCCACGCGGTGATCCGCGGTAAAGATCACGCGTCCGGTCGGATGGTCTCCCATCGCCGGAATCTTCTTGCCCGTGTCCTTTGATTCAACCTGATATCCGATCAGCTTCCACGATCCTGTGAGCGACGTTTCCTGTGCCTGTGCCGTCGCAAAAGCGGTCGCAGCCAGAAGGATGCTCAAGGACACCACTCGTTTTTTTTTCATATCGGTCATGTTCTTCGATTGATTAATAGGCCTAGTGGGAGCGAAGCTACAGTAAGGTGCTAATTTGCACCGAAAACTGACCTCCGGCGGGTGCAAAACAACAATGCCACCTTTCGCACCGAATGATGCACAGATGACGCGGATTCGTTTCTGTCGGACTCAATATAATGCGCTCCCTCTAGAAAGGCCATGCACAGGGTATCCCAAAGGTCGTGCGATGGGATGAACCATCACTGTCATGTATCGTTTTGCGTTCAAGCAAAGGGGACGGTTACCTTTAAAAAGGACCTAAAGATATCTCTGGATGCGATATAGGGATTGAGACTAAAGATGTCCCATCTTCAACTGAAATTTCTGGAACAGACTAGCGATTTGCGTTGAGTCGACAGACTTCATATGAGGGGGAATGCGTGTCATTCGGATAAGCAACGCCGCATCATGCAATGTCTTTCTGTAAGACGTCATACTGTCGTCTGCACGATCGGCCAGCGTCATCAAAGCGCTTTTGAATGCCAACAGAAAAGCATCAGGATCACGCGGCTTGCTCGTGGTCAGGTAATGAAAAACGTTGTCGACGACACCGTCAACAGCAAGTTGAACATTGACACCATATAGCGTCAGCGTCGCCAGTCCCAAAATTTTGTTGACGCTGTCCTTCAGAAATGGATCGTTGGCGTAGGTTTTCATAGGTCCTATTGCAGGCAACATTGTAGTAGACATGAAAAGTATCCTAGATAGCCGTGAGAAGCTTGTCCATCAGGAATTGCAGCATTTAACGATTGTTTTCAAAAACACAGACTCCAGGTCTGACAAGTGTCTTTTTCAGGTTACTCGCCATCATCGTGATACGCGCGCGCATCTGACAATTAGGCATGCGCAAATGCGTCCTCCGCAGCCCGTAGGGTCGCATCTTGAATGCCTGGTCGAGCAGGCCTTGGACGTGCTGATTTGAGAATGTGATTCGGGCATCCTTCACGGCCTCGGCGGCCAACACGGAGCACTGCGCTCGGAGATTGAAGAAGCGATCCTTATTTTTGGAACCCAAACAACCAACCGAAACTTAGCTGTCAAATGGGGGCTCTATATTTTGAGCATCCGGCAAGTAGCAGAGTAAGTCGCCTGGCTGGCAATCTAGATAAAGGCAGATTGCCTCCAATGTATCCATGCGTATCCCTTTCACCTTCCCTTGCTTCAGTAATGACAGGTTCTGATCGGACATTCCAATAGCTGCGGCGAGATCCTTCGATTTCGCCTTGCGCTTGGCCAGCATGACATCCAACGTAATGACGATACTCATTTAGAGAAACTGCCGATTTTCTGCCTCAATCTCGCTGGCACGCTGCAAGATCAGAGCGATAACACTAAAAAATCCAGACAAAAACATTGCAGTAATTGTGCCGCTATTAACTACCGCATCCACAATTTTTTCACTGACTGATATGTTTTCGTTTAGGAGGACACTCGACAGTATTTCGGACATAAAACCCATTACTACCCACCAAGCTATTACCTTGCTGATTCGGCCGAGTTGATTGACAGCCACAGAAGAAAAATATTCGCCTTGCGCATAATGTTGGAATAGGACCCGCAACAAATAAAAGCCATAAGCCATCACCAAGATCGGCATGCTGATAACAACCAAAGCTCCAAACAGCCGCCAAACAGAAAGAGCCTTGAAATCAATTCCACTAAATAGTTCTTTGTTCTTCACCAAGGGTTCGAACAACGCTGCATATTTCATGCAAACCAAGAATATCCAAGTAATGGCGCCTATTAGAAGTACTCCAATTATTAGAAACAGACATGCGGTTGCCATACGCCTGCACAGCTGAGCAATGTAATTTTTTTCCACGGAAATATCCTTTGCATTCGAATACTGATTGTGATTAAGCCAATTCTGAGCAGCACCAAAAACACTTATCGCCCTCTTACTCGATCGAACAATACAATAATTTTTATCGTAAAACAATCATAAATACAGATTAAACATTATTTTTTCAATTAATTTTCAAAAATGAGACTCTAGGCACTTGTATAAGCACTTTCCGCGGCCTGCCATGCAGCATCCAAGCCGCAATAACGGGAGTGTAGCCCGCCGACGCGGTGCAATGCGCACTATCCAGGGAGCCATGTATCTCCCGCTCCAAGCGATACAGACAGAATATTTTGAGCTGCATCGATAGACAGACCGACAACGTGTTAAATTGCTATTTTGCAATTTATATCAATTCAAGACTTTCCCTATCCAATCGAAGCCGAACAACCATCATCCGAAAACACAATGACACGGTCGGGCACACATAATCATTACTGGACGACATAGCGATTGGGAGTTTAAACGCGATTTCGAAACAGTTAGAACAATCATTCCTATCCCTCCTCCTGAAGCCCCCCTCCCTTCAGTCGATCCAAATGTGTTAGTTGTGAATGCAATTCGACGTGCGGAATTCGTAGTAGAGTCGCCAGCAGAAATGCCAGTGGTCTTCATAATGGCTGCGCTAGACAGAAATAGAGTGGAGATTTTTGCGCACTCCAAAGGAGTGACTAATATCGCTTCATTTTTCCGAACATTAGACAGATCAAATCTGTGGAATTTTGCGCGCCGTCCGCTTGATCTTGGTTGGTTAGTTGAATACTGGCAAGAAAAAAACTCGTTCGGACACTTAGCAGAAATGCTTGAACTTAGCATTTTTAAGCGATTGCAGGAAACCGATATGAATCGAGCTCGCAAGGACACGCTCGATCAAGAAAAAGCAATGAAGGCCCTGGAGCGCATTGGTGCGGCAATGGTCTTACAGAGGCTCAATACTATCGAGGTTCCAGATGGCGGCAAAGATATTGGCGAAGATACTAACGTGTTGGATCTCGCGGAGATACTTTCCGACTTGTCTAGCTTGGACCGCACATTATTGATCACGCGGGCCGTTTTCGATCCAGCGAATGCAGGGTTCGTAAGATTTCACAATGATAATGAGGGTAATGTCAGAGCTTATTTGGCGGCACGCTGGCTTAAGCGACTTCGCTCCATTAATTGCCCTCGCAGTGTCATTAGAGAACTTCTCTTTGCGACTAACTATGGCATACCCCTCGTAAAACCTTCAATGCGTGACACAGCTGCTTGGTTAGCATTATGGGACATTGATGTAGCGAATCAAATCATTGAGATAGATCCCAGGTTACTTATGAGCGCCGGCGATCCCGCCAGTCTTTCGCTGTCCGTTCGCACGGCTATTTTGACGCAAGTAATCACTCAAATTGAACAAGACGTGGCAACCAACGTACCAGAAAGCGATATGCTTCGGCGATTCTCTGCGCCGGATATGGTGCCATTCATTCGTGAAAAATGGAATTCACATTTAGGATCGGCTCCTGTTCGAGAACTACTACTATTGATGATTAGTCTCGGTGAACACCAGTCCTGCTCGGATATTGCGATTGCAGCGTCATTCGGCAAATATACGGATCACTACACCCAAATCTTTTCGGGACGGGCGCTATTGGCGACAGCTTCGCTCGCAGAGAGAACAAGTTACGCCGCATATATTCGTGACAATGCGAGCACGGTACAAACTATCGTTGTGTGGGATGCAATCAGCGAACTATTTCCTAACGAACTTTCAGTAAGTGATCTATTGTTGATACTTGCAGTTCCAAAACTTCACGAATCTGGTGGAGACCTGGGACTAGGCTATTACGGTCCGAAACTCATTGATCGCCTAACGGATGCGTCCGATATAACGAGTCTTCTAACGGAAATATTTTCTAGACTTAGAATGCACCTGCCCGCAAACCGTACCGAATATGAAGCTGAAAACAATCCATTCACGTCCATACTTGATGCCGGCTGTCGACGTCTGATTGCCCTTTCCGGTAACGAACCTCTGGCGACGCTAGTGATCGATATCGCGCTGTACCTAAGTGAATTGCAACTACACTATAGTCCTAGACAGAGTCAAATCGACACCCCGGATCTATTTGACATGTTGAGTGAAACTCCTATACGCCGGAGGTCAACGTTCTGGCGGTGTGCAGAAGTACTTTCCAAATCGGAGAAACTGCGTGGCGTCTCCCTGGTGGCCCCGTGGCAAATTGAAATCCACGGTTTCCTTCTTGGTATCAAACTGGAGGATTTAGATTGGCTACTTATCGATGCGAGTACAGGCATCTCAGAGAGTGATCAAAAGTTAGCAGTAAATACTGCAATGCGTGCGTGGCGTGAATGGGGGGAGCTAGAAGAAATTCTGGCGAGGATTACAGCATTCGCACTAGGAAAACCAGAGATCGAAGAGGTCGTGACAAGCTGGACAACTCCAAGAGTTCCATCGACCGAAGAACTTGCCATCGAAAAAAACACACATGAGCGCCGGCAAAAAAATTCATCAGAAGAAATCGAGATTGACAAGTCGTGGAGGGATTTTGCAGATAACATTCGGGCCGACCCTGGGCAATTGCGAACGATAAAGACACCGACCGACAATGGCGTAGATGCGCGACTCTATTATCTTTGGCAAATCTTGTCTAGATATAGCGAAAATCAATCGCGCTATTCAATAGATGACCTTAGCCCATTACGCCCGCTCTTCGGCGATGCAGTAATTACCGCACTTCGCGACGCGTTCTTAAGACACTGGCGGAATTGGTCACCTACCTCTCTAAACGCCCGCCCAGAGAATGAGCGGAATACTCGCAGCGCCATGGATTTAATCGGCATTGTCGGAGTAACACTTGAAGCGGTGAATTCCCCCAATTGGACGTCCAAGTTGACCGACGAGGAGGCTCGACGGGCCGCCGCTTACGCAACACTAGAATTAAACGGTTTTCCAAGTTGGCTCTCGACTCTTGCAACGAACAAACCAGATCCCGTGCGTGAAGTATTACGACAACACATTGAGGCTGACCTCATCACTACCTCACAGCAACTACGACGAGATGCACTTGAAACCGTTTCGCAAGCCGATACAAGCATCGTGCAGCTCATTGCCAATGATATCTTCACATTAGTTGAGGCGACACCTGTCATACCGCTTCAACTCCTAAATCCTGCTCTCCGCATACTTTGTCGCGCATACGTGGATCACGAGCGCCTTTTAGACCTTTTAATACAGCGCAGCATCAGCGATACTGAAATACCTGAAAAGGCCTGCTATCTAGCCTTCGCTTATGGCATAAACCCCCAAATCACGACAACGACACTGACTAATATACTTGCCGATATTGAGCTTACGGCTCAGACAGCACTAGTTCAAGAAGTCTTGCCGCGCTTGGCTGGAAATGGATGGTCCCGCGGTGAAATTTCGCTGCAAGGATTATCTGTGACCAACTTGGAACAGTTGGTTCTACTTGCCTTCGCGACACTGCTTCCGGAAGAAGACAACAAACACACTAACGGCAGGGTATACGCTCCGGATGAGCGTGACCATGCCGAAAGCGCTCGAAGTACCGTTTTCAACATACTGGTAAATACTCCAGGACCGGCAACCTTCGCTGCGATACAACGAATGATTTCCAAACCTGGATTTCCTATTCCTCAGCAACGCCTAGTTGCACTATCTCTTCGCCGCGCCGAACAAGATGCAGAAACGGCACCATGGATTTCATCTGACGTTCGTAAATTTGAGATGGACTTTCTAACTGTCCCGAACACACCTATCGATCTTCAACGCGTCACAATGCAACGCTTGGCTGACATACAGGAAGAATTGGTTGACGGAGATTTCAATCAAGGCAAGGTAGTTGCTCGTTTGCCCAAAGAGGTGGACGTGCAGAACTGGATAGCAAATATATTGCACGAACGTCGGGGCCGTAGTTATACACTGGAGCGCGAGCCACACGTCGCCGAGGAAAAAGAACCAGATATACGATTACGCGCTAAGGGAGCTGATGCAAGCCTACCAATCGAGATTAAAGTCGCAGAAAGTTGGACGTTAAAAGAACTTGAACAAGCCATCACGCTGCAGCTCATGGGGCGATATCTGCGAGATCCCGATGACAGGTGGGGAATATTACTCGTCGTGCATCAGATACCACGGCAACAAGGCTGGAAAATTGACACAGGTCAGTTTTTGACGTTTTCCCAGGTCGTAGAACATCTGCGAGAAAGCATGAAGACAATTGCCATCAGCTCTCGCAACGCTCCGCAAATGGATTTGGCCGTAATTGATGTATCAAGAGTACCTATCAGGTAGATTTCTAAGCAACCTAGGCTCCGAAAAATGCAACTTCAGCAGCTTGCCGTGCGGCATCCAAACCACTATAGCGAGAGTCGTAATCTGCAGACACGATGTAATGTGCGCTCTCCAGGAAAGCCATGCAAACCGTGTCCCATAGGTCAGGCGACGGAATGCCCTCCTCCTTCATTTTTTCCTTGGGCTCGATGTGATACCTGGCCTTCTCGTCGAAGAAATAGGGAATCTTGGATGCTTGGTCAAGTAGGTCTTGGACGTACTGATTGGAGAATGTGATTCGGGCATCCTTGACGGCCTCGGCGGCCAGCACGGAGCACTGCGCCCGGAGATTGAAGAAGCGATCCTTATTTTTCTTCTTGAAGCATGGGTTGCCCCAGTTGATCTTGACGACGTTTGGGCAGCCAAGGTTTTCGAGCATCTTGGCGAACTGGATCCCCTGCCCGCCGACGTCGACCAGGATCGTGCAGTTGGACAGGCGCTGCGTGTAGTGGAATACCTCGCCGGCGATGTGCTGCCAGTCCAGGGCGTTCGAGAAGATGGGCACGTCCATGATGTCTACGCGCCGCGGGTCGGCATCGATGCGGTCGCCGTTGCCGATCACTCGCGCGTAAGTACCGACGGTCTTGTCGCGAAACACGCCTGCAGCCACGTCGATGATGAACAGATTGCCGTAGGGCTCGCCGGCGCTGATCGTGCGTTCTGCGCCAACCAGCTTCTCTACCTGGCTACGCCCCAGCAGGAAGCGCTCTGACTGCTCAGGGAACAGGCCCAGCACGCGGATCTGATACTCGACCGAATCTCGGCCGCCGCTCTCTTTCTCCCGTTCCTTGAGCCATTTGGTGGTGGCGAAAGGCGAGCGCTCAGAGTTGAAGCGCAGCGAATGCCATGAACCGCCATTGCGCGCCGACAGCTTGTGATGCGAGGCGTGGTGCCGGCCACTGCTGCGAACGCCCTAGGAGGCGATCAGCGTGCGGTTACAGGGTTGCGTCTGCGTCCCATCGATCACGTCGAAGTGGTCATCACTCACGCCGGCGGCCTCATCAACAATAATCAGCTGCGCCCAGCGGTGCTTACCGGCGATGCCAACAGACTGCCCTTTGGCGAGCGCGACACGGCCAACGAACCACTGCTCCTCGAAGCCCGTCACATACACCCGGGTCTTGGTGATCACGAAATAGTCGCACAACCAGGAATGCGGGCCATTCGCCATGGCAATCTTGGAGTCCTGCATCTCCTTCCACACGCCGTCCGCCACCTGCTGCAGGTTTGGCGCGCCGATGTAGGTATTGGATCCGATCTCAAGCTTCCCGTCGTAGACCGCGTAGGGATAGCAGAGGAGGTGCCAGAGCGCGATACGTCCAAACGAGTTGGTCTTGCCGGTAGAGGTACCCGAGACCACGCTGACCTTGGCATCCATGGGCTCCATGGCCTGATAGAGATCAATCTGGTCCGCGCTGGGCGACACTCCGCACACCTCAACGGCAAAGCGCAGCGGGTCAAACTGATATTCGACGATGAACAGCCTTACCTTGGGAGGCAGATCAAAGCCGTTGACGATCTCTTGCGCACGGCGGAGGCGCCCCTGTGTAGTACTCTCATCAGCTGACACCTTAGGCACGACATCTTCCGCTGGATCCCTTACCGCCCTCTTCGTTGGCTTGCGCGCCGAAGATCCTGACGTAATTCCCTTACTCATTCACAGTTCCTACGCCTGCAGGCCAGCTCGGCCAGCCTGAGCACGGTTTTCAATCCACGCATCGATGTCACTGGACAGCCAGCCGACAGCTCGGATGCCGACCTTAAAGCATTGTGGAAAGATGCCCTTCTTCATGTCGAGATAGATCGAAGCGCGACTTCTTCCGGTTCTTGCCATGACAACAGGCAGACGCTCAATCGATGACTTAACAGGCGCAATTTGAGGACGGGACATTGTGAGGCATCATAAGAGTTGGGCGGATCACTATTAGAATCCATAAAAATTCGCTCCTCTCCGCAGGTTTTCCATTTTGCACCTTAGCATCGGACTCGAAGTCATCTCTCCCATCAATCGGATAATCGCAGGCGACGATAAACACTTCCGCCAACACCTGCACCGAACCCAAGAAAACTGCGCAGCCACACGACCCAGGGTTGTCCGCGAACAATCCTCACGCACACCTCATCCAAAAACTACACTCCGCGCGCAATTCCAAAGAAGCAATCCGAAATGTACGCGCGTTGTTTTACGGCTTGTCAAAATCGGACATGACGTTACATAGATTGTTTTCCATACGCCACTATTTACGACCACGCTATTTCATTCCTCAAGAATGAAATGCATTTCTTTAAGTTTTTTGTTAGCGCTCACAAGATGCAGCACGGAAAGACACCAATCAAACCGGCCAATTCATTTGGCCGGAACTGACAAGGTTTTGTCGTAAGCACGTCGACTTGCAATCCTATTATCTGATCAACGCAAACGAGCGAGCCTGCTAAACGGCACGTATGACGGATCAATTGCAGCATTTCCGATCATGCACTGACCTTGTCGAAAACAGACACAGGTGCCGGCCGCTTGCAACGCATAGATATTTGAGTTGAGCAATTCTTGTCTATTAATCGGGGCGTATATAGACGAGACAACACGGCGAATGACGCCCCTACCTTAAGGAGAATCAAAATGTTACGCAAGACAACTATCGCAGTTCTGGCTTCCGTGCTTTGTGGTTACGCAGCAATGGCAGGCGCCGTCACCGTCGTTGGCGCTGGTACAGCCGGCAATGCTGGCGCTACTTCCTCATCGGGCTCCAGTTCCGGGGGCGCTTCGGGTGCAGTCAGCGTTGGCAATGGCGTTCATGCTGCTACTACCACCAATAGCAGCAGCGGCATGGCAACCTCAGGCGCAACATTTGGCCCAACTGGTGTGCTCACCGGTTCGCAAACCAGCACAACATCGACCAACACTAGCGCTGCAGGCGGCTTTGGCCATGGCGGTTCCGGTGCAGGCGGCACTTCTGGTTCGACTACCGGTGCCGCAGCAGGCGCCAATACAGCCAGCGGCGCTTTCTTCTTCCACTTCTAAGACAAGCGTTCACGGCTACCCCATCGTAGCTCCAGGCCAACCGTTCGCAAGGGGTGAAAGGAAAGTAATTTCCGAGTAACCCTGTTAGGAGAAAAAAATGAAATGCGCACTCAAAGCAACGGCGCTCTTGATCGCTCTCTCAGCGACGAATCTGGCGCTGGCGGATATCATATCCGGTTCCACCTCTGACTCGGGCTCCAATTCTGGCTCGACTTCTACCTCGACTTCTCAAGGCGCCGGCTCAAGCGTGAACACCATCGGCACCAACAGTAATTCATCCAGCGGCTCGACCAGCGGATCAAACGCCTCGGCCGTCGGCGGCGGCGCATCGCGCTCCTCATCGACCGGCGGCAACTCCACTGCTGCCGGCGGCGCCGGCGGCAACTCGCGCTCGAATTCGGCCGGCGGCAATTCAACGGTGAGCGTATCGGTATCGTTGCCTAGCACAGGCACAGGAACCACCAGCGGCGCAGGCGGTGCGACTGCTACCTCCGCGGCAGCAGCCGGCGAACCCGGCAGCAGCCCCAACAACACACTGACCACGGTCGACTACGGCGGCACTTATACCGTCAAGACCGTACCAAACATTGTCGCACCTTCGCTGACCACCACTTTGTCCGACACTTGCATGGGTTCTGCATCGTTCGGCTTGTCGTTTACAGGTTTCGGCGCCACCGGCGGCACCACAATGGTTGACCAGGCTTGCGTACGGCGCCTTGATTCCAGGGAATTCCGTGCGATGGGCTTGAACGACGTTGCGCTTGCCCTACTCTGCCAAAGCGAAGCCAACCGAAAAGCAGTTGAATCCACCGGTCGCTCCTGTCCTGGCATGGAAAGAGCCGCAGCAACAGGAGCGACGGTTTCGCCTTCCGCAGAAAACAATGCCGTCAGCCAAAACCTGATGAACATCGGCGATCAATATAAAGACCCCTTGATTAGAGCTCGCCTTGGCCTGGAAAAAATGCCGAACCTGTCTGCATTACAAGATCGCTAAAACAGAATGCAAGAGAATGCCATGAAGCGTTCGCCAATCCCAGTCGACCAGATCGCTGCGGCGCTGAAGCAGGAAGAGCTGGGCATGCCGTTGGCCGATGTGATCAAGCAGGCCGGGGTCACCGAGCGTACCTTTCTGGAATGGAAGAGGAAATACGGTGGCATGCCCGACTATCCGCAAGACTTGAAATGCTTGCGGGAAGAGAATGCCAAGCTGAAACAAATTGTGGCTGAACTGACGCTGGAAAATGCACGCTTTCAAAATACGTTGGAAGAAAAGCGGGAGTAAGTAAGCACGAGCGCTGCCACCCTCCAGTTGAATACCTCCTAATAAGATTTTTAATCAGGGGGGCGGGGGTCAAGTCCTGCAACCAGCACCAATATCTAAAGGGCCCGCAGCGATGTGGGCCTTTCCTTTTTTACTCCGCTATAACGTTTCTTCTGCGGAGCAAGTTCTAAGTGCATATGCACCCAGTAACAGCTTACGTCCCTATCCGACTCCCAGTTTATAGATCATAAATCCCTTTTCTTTTTCCTGAACGCTACACATAGGTACTCGCCTCATTCACGCTGGAATGCATCTTCGCCCGCCAGTGTTGCGATAGATTCGTAGTAATCCCACTCGCTGTCCGACTGCGCCGGCGCTTTAACGCGAAGGAGATGCATGTCGTGCAGCAAGACTCCATCTTCGCGTAGTCGGCCTTTCTTAAGGTACATATCGTCAAATGACACGCGCCGCAGATGTGTAAGCACGTTACCAAGATCGGTCGTACCAGTCGCAGCGACCGCTTTCAGGTACTGGAGAGCTGCCGAGTAGTCGGCAGCATGGAGCGAAGAAGGCATCCGTTGTCGACGTGCGAAGAATCGCTCGGCCCAGCGACGTGCATCTGCATCGCGAGTCCAGAACCAGCTGTCCGCCAGGTACAGCCCTTGTGCCTTCGCCAATCCCATATGGTGGATATCGTCGATGAAGGTGAGGAGGCCAACGAGTTTCATCCTCTGCGCCAGCCCCAGCGTATCGACCGCCGCCATCGCTTTTAGCAACTCTGCATGGCCATTCGCGAGCCCTATTACTTGTGCATTGCTATCGAGGGCTGATTTCAGGTAGGGGACGAAGTCATCCGCATCATGCGGGTTGATGGCCGTGCCAACGACTACGCCGCCAGCAGCCCTGACCGCAGCGCTTCCGTGCTCCTGGAGTTCCCTCCCGAACGGATAGTCGGCGGTGACATAGAACCACCGCCGTAGTCCTTGGTGCGTCAACAGCACGCCAGGCACAGTGGCAAGCGCGCCGGTATCGTAGGCGTATTGAATGATCGCGGGGTTGGCACGCTCACGCGTCTGAACAGAGGTGCCCGCCCCAACGACAAAAACCAGTTTGCCATGCTCCGCAGCAATCGCAGTCATCGCCAGACTCGTATCTGAGTTGACGCCGCTGATCAACATGTCCACGCCGTCGTGCGCGCACCACTGACGCGCGATCGCGGCAGCGCGCTGTGGGTCGTTCTGGTGATCGCCAAGAACAAGTTCTACGCGTCGGCCGGCAACAGTTTCGCCCATGTCTTCGATCGCCATACGGATAGCTTCAGCGCCCGCGGGACCGTCCACCTCCTGATACGGACCAGAAAGATCGGTGCAAAAACCGATACGGATCGGATTGTCGGCCGCGGGCGACGCCCGTTGCGCCCACGAGAGCTGAGGCAGTATTCCGGCAACCACTGCAGCAGAACCTGCCTTGATTGCTTGGCGTCGGCCCATCATTGTTTTCTTGTTACGGTTTTTCATGTTGTTACTCCCAATGTCATTGATAGAATACGCAGTTGATACATTCGATATTGCGTAGTCTAAAGCCCGAGGAAAAATAGATAAATCCACGTACAATGAATTCATTAAACGTGTTAGGCGAATAATCAATGGATCGTTTCCTTACCATGCAGTTGTTCGTCCAGGTGGCCGAACTGGAAAGCTTCAGGAAGGCTGCGGACCGCCTCGGTATGCCTCCATCAAGCGCCAGTACGGCTATCCAGGCTCTCGAGCGACAGGTCGGCGTACGATTATTTCAGCGTACGACCCGACGAGTGAAGCTGACAGAGGAAGGCTCGCAGTACCTCGAAGCCTGTACCCGGGTACTTGCCGATCTGAATGACACGGACGCCCTGTTCACAGGTCCAAAAAATAACCCTCGTGGAATTGTCCGGGTCGACCTGCCGGAGCGACTTGCACGCTTGGTCGTCATTCCTGCCCTGCCTGCGTTCGTCAGGCGTTATCCGGATATTCAGATCCGGCTGGCCACGCGTGGCCAGCTGGTCAACCTAGTGGGTGAAGGCATCGATTGCGCAGTACGCGTCGGCTATTTGGCGGATTCGGCGTTGGTCGCAAGGGGCATTGGCATGCTCGAGCAGATCAACTGTGCGGCGCCCTCCTATCTGGAGCGTCAAGGCACACCGCACACGCTGGCCGACTTGCAACATCACCTTACAGTGAACTATTTTTCCGATCGTACTGGCAGCAACCTGCCATGGGAATATGTCGAACACGGCCAGACAAAAACGGTAAGGACGCGCGCCGCCATTTCAGTCAGCAGCAGCGAAGCTTACGTCGCATGTTGCCTCGCTGGCCTTGGTCTGGCCCAATTACCACGTCGCACGATAGAAGACCATCTCGCCAATGGCCAACTTGTTGAAGTGATGCCGGATTTTCGAGCCGCACCGCTGCCGGTGTCAGTCGTTTATCCGCACCAGCGGCAGCTGGCTCCACGTGTGCGCGCGTTCGTCGATTGGGTTGCCGAGGTCTTGGCGTCATCCTGAACCTATGGATGTTCGCCAGTTTGTTTGCGCGCGCCTCCGGAATCAATTCTGGTAATTGGGCGCGATTGATCAACAAGGTAGTTCCAGACCGCCACAATCCCAATCACGACTGCGTGGATTTAATGGCAATAATTGCGAACCGGGAAGCTCTTTTTATTTCTGAAAAGTCTGATCGTCGAGCACAATCCGCAAATGAAGTTAACAGATAATTCTCGTTGCGTAATATGCAAATGCTTAAATGCTTTTTACGCAACGAGAGCGGCTCGTGAATTAGCCTCCATAGAAACCACGGATTTGTGAAGCCGCCTGTATCCGTCAGCCCAGTGAGTACGTTCGAGATTACCGCCGGCGATGATGCCTGCTTACTTCTCACGGTAAAAAATCATTCCGCCATGATGGAGTTCGTCGTTGCTGACAAAGGTGCCGTCTGCCGTGAATCCTGTGTCGTCCCAGTAGTCAACATGGCTGCCTTTTACTTCATACCGGCCTTGATACATACTCTTTTTCGCGCCCCGCGCCTCGTCATAGCGTCCGTTTGATAGCAGTTCCTGGCGTATTTTTCCGTCTTTGGTGACCCACATGCCGACGTAAGAATGTTTCTTCATAGTAGTTTCGTAATCTGTTTTGTTTGTGGTCTATCTGTTAGTGACCGACGCCGCCGTACGCACGTATGTGCTGCAGGCTGCGCCGATCAGGGGGGGCTGATTAGTCAGGCAGATGCGCTGCGAACCACACTTCAGTTCCTGCCGGCCAGCTTGGCGCTACCGAAGATCAGCTGCTGCGCCATCGGGCGTCCGACAAAGCACTCGGGGAAGATTGGTGCCGGCGCGCTAGCTTCATTCAGGCGAGCCAGTTGGTCCTCATTCAGAGCCACTTCCAATGCGCCCAGATTGTCTTCCGCCTGTCTTAACGTACGCGCTCCGATGATGGGAGAGACGACGCCCGGATTGGTTAGCGTCCAGGCGATTGCGACTTGCGAACGAGAGACGCCCAGTTCCTCTGCGATTACACCGACCACATCGGCAATATCCAGGGAGCGCTGGTTGAGATGTCCCGACGATGCGATTACACCTTTGCGGCTGGTGGCAATATCCGCCCCGTTTTCATCGGAGAGATCGGCACGGCTATACTTGCCGGTCAGAATGCCGCCGCCAAGCGGTGACCAAGGTAGCACGCCAAGTCCAAGGGCTTTTGCCATGGGCAGAAGCTCATGTTCCACGGTTCTTTCCACCAGGCTGTACTCGATCTGCAGCGCAACCAGCGGCGACCAGCCCCGAAGATCGGACAAAGTTTGCAGTTCCGCCACACGCCAGGCCGGCGTATTGCAGATACCCAGATAGAGGATCTTTCCCATACGTACCAGATCGTCCAGCGCACGCATTACTTCATCGGGCCTGGTCGTGAAGTCCCAAGCATGAACGTACATCAGATCAATACGATCCGTGTCCAGTTGGCGCAGACTGGTTTCGACCGATCGCACGAGATTGAAACGGTGGTTGCCGCCGGAGTTGATATTGGCCATATCACGGGCCATTGTGAACTTAGTGCCAAGTACGATCTGGTCGCGCTTTCCTTTCATAAAGCTGCCTAGAATTCGCTCGGAGGCCCCGTTCGTATAGTTGACGGAAGTATCGATGAAGTTGCCGCCGCGATCCACGTAGGTATCAAAGATGCGCCTTGCCTCTGCGTCATCGGCGCGCCGTCCCGGCGGGGCTTACCCTCAATGAAATGACTTCAGGCCTTCTCGATGCCGTCATACGCCTCGTCACGCTACTGGACACGCCTGATGATCTTGAGGCGCTGGGGCCGCTGGCGGTGCGCGAGGTCTTCTATCGGCTGCTTTCCGGGCCGAGCGGCGACGTCATTTACGCGATCACGCAGTCCGATAGCCGGCATGGGCAGATCGCGCGGACGATCCTCTGGATCAGGGCGCATTTCAAGGAGGTTTTTCGTATTGACGACATCGCCAAGATTGCCGGGATGAGTCGTTCGACGTTTCATGACCACTTCAAGGCCATTACGGCAATGAGTCCGCTGGAATTCAGAAATCAGTTGAGAATGCAGGAGGCTCGCCGCCTGATGGTCAGTGATGGTCTCGATGCGGCGAGCGCGGGCTATCAGGTGGGCTACGATAGTCCCTCCCAATTTAGCCGCGACTATTCACGCATCTTTGGTGCGGCACCCGCAAAGGACGCCAGCCGGTTTCGCCTAGCAACCAAATGAGTTTCTCGTCAGCCTTTGAACTCACCGGCCGCGACTGTGAGATAGGGGCAATTTCGCAAGCAAAGGCACAGCCACCGATGATAGACAGCTTGCAACCGAGGCTGTGTGAAAACGCATCCAGTTAGTAAACTATTTCTCGATACAAGCGTCAAATCGACATTGCATATTTGATCGAGGCTTCGATGAAACGCTTTGTCCAGGGAACGGATCGCACGCAGAGTATCCTGCTGCCAGAGCAGCTCGAAGATTACGTCAGTGAAGATAATCCTGTCAGAGTCATCGATGTCTTTGTCGACTCGCTTGATCTTGGCTCGCTTGGTTTCGGTGGCGCGAAGCCAGCGCAGACCGGACGGCCGTCTTATCATCCCAGCGTGCTGCTGAAGATTTATATCTACGGTTACCTCAACCGAGTCCAATCGAGCCGGCGCCTGGAACGCGAGGCACAACGCAACATCGAGGTCATGTGGCTGACGAGTCGCCTGATGCCGGACTTCAAGACCATTGCAGACTTCCGCAAGAACAACGGGCCAGCGATCAGCAAGGTCTGTCGTCAATTTGTTCTGATGTGCCGCAATCTCGATCTGTTTGCCAATACCGATATCGCCATCGATGGCAGCAAGTTCAAGGCGGTCAACAATCGCGATAAGAACTTTACCGACAGGAAGCTTCAGGCACGAATCGAGCAACTCGAAGCCAACATTGCACGCTACCTCGAGGAGCTTGATCGTGCCGACCGCCAGCCGGAGTTAGTGCCTGAGGCCCGCGTCTCGCATCTGAAGGAAAAAATTGCCTCCATCAAGAAGCAGATCGAAGGATTCAACGAGATCAACAAGCAGCTGCAGCAGACACCAGATAAGCAAATATCTCTGACAGATCCGGATGCCAGATCCATGGCCACGAGTGGCCGTGGCACAGGCATGGTGGGCTACAACGTCCAGACTGCGGTCGATACCAGAAATCATCTGATCGTGTCGCATGAGGTGACCAATGTCGGGCACGATCGAACGCAGCTAGCGTCGATGGCGGCACAAGCGCAAAACGCAATCGGAAAGCAAGATTTGACTGTGGTCGCGGACCGCGGCTATTTCAGCGGAGCGGAAATTCTCGCATGCGAGAAGCTTGGCGTGACGCCGCTGGTACCGAAACCTCTGACTTCGGGCAACCGGGCACAAGGCCTCTTCGATAAAACGGATTTCATTTATCTGGCGCAAAGCGACGAGTACCAGTGTCCGGCCGGACAACGAGCTATCTGGCGTTTCACAACAATCGAACACGGGTTGCGGTGGCATAAATATTGGTCGTCTGCCTGCCCGGCATGCCCAATCAAGGCGCAATGTACTACCGGCACCAATCGGCGTATCGCCCGTTGGGAACATGAGGATGTACTTGAGCGAATGCAGCGGCGCTTAAATGTCTGGCCCAATCCTGCCCGCTTACGCCGGCAGACCGTCGAGCATCCATTTGGCACGCTCAAGGCATGGATGGGTGCAACGCACTTCCTGACCAGGTCACTCCCACGGGTGAGTACTGAAATGAGCTTGCACGTACTGGCTTACAATCTGAAACGGATCATGGCAATACTGGGTACTCATCGATTGATTGCAGCCATGAGGGCCTGACGGCCTTTTTTTGCATCTCTACGAGATATTGTTCCTGCTAATTGAGCAGGCCTTTCGCAGCCGTTAAATATTTTTTTGTCGCCGTGCTCCGTGCTAATGTTTTACGTGCAGGTTCGTTTCCAAATTGGATCGAAGACGAACGCGCTCACCTGAGAAATGATTTTGCGTTTTTACACAGCCTCAACCCTAAGCGGACTTACCCGCAGGCGTCAACATTCTTAAATTTGTCGGACGCGGTCCATCCGCTTTTGCCCGATTTATTTCGCACCTGCTTCCACCAAGTCATTTTCGCCGCCCGCCCATCGACGCCAGGCATTCCAGCAAGGTTATTTCCGCTCTGGTAGATTTTCCCCTCATACCAGAACAGATATGACCCTTCGCCCAAAGGGGAAACCACGTACACGACATCACCCGCGCTTAGTGATAGTTGTGGTTGGTCGCTCCCTTTGATATAACCATCCCGAATCGCTCGGTCTACGATAATCACCCCTGGCTTTTCTGCGACGACCACGCCATTGACGCCATCGACTGGTTGTCCAGAACGCAGTTGAAAAACGACCGCCGATTTTTCGTTGCGGTCTTGATGTACAGCTATCTCTCCATCCGCTGTCCACTCCCGATAAGTGCAGCACTCAAAAGGACACACGCCCCAACTCTCATAATTGGGCGGCGGAGTGTTTTGAGCGACGGCCAATGTGTTAGAGAGTAGAAGCACGGTTAGAACAAGTAGTCGACTCATAAACTCCTCATTTAGTTAGATTGGCCCCCGATATTTGAACTAACCGTGGCAGATAATAGATTAACACCGACTGTCAGCTCTTGGCCGAACCACGACTTGAGCGAAACACTTCGTCCACAAAACACCTATTGTGTGTCAACGATTATTTCCATAGTCTGTTCATCCAATGCGGTCATATTCTCAGCATGACAAAGGTTGCGGAGAAAATCATGTCCAGCCGTGACGTCTTGTCTAAACGACGTACGCAGAGAAATCATGCCGAGTTCCAACAAGTCATCGGAGCATTGAAATTCGAAGCGGCCAATATCGTTCTCCAGCGTACCTATCTGTTCGCTATCATTCCAGAAAATTCCATCAGAATGGCGTGATATCAGCGCCTTGACAGACTCATAGGATTCAAATGGTTCGGATGGTAATCCCCCCATTTTTAAGCAAAGTTAAAAGTAGAGGCTAAGCCGCAAGGGCCAATTTCTGCTTCGGGGTGATGCCGCCGAGCGCCATGTTCGGGCGTTCGTGATTGTAAGTCCAGAGCCATTTCGTCGCAAATTCCTGAACCTCCTCGACGGATTCGAACAGGTAATGTGCGAGCCAGTCATAGCGAACCGTTCTGTTGTAGCGCTCGATATAAGCATTCTGTTGTGGCTGTCCTGGTTGAATAAAACTGATTTGGATGCCGTGCTTTTCCGCCCACGCGGCCAGTGTCGAACTGATGTATTCGGGCCCGTTGTCACAGCGGATCGTCGTCGGCTTTCCCCGCCATTCGATAATTTGGTCAAGCGACCGAACGACGCGGGCTGCCGGCAGGGAGAAATCGACGTCAATGCCTAAGCCTTCACGATTAAAATCGTCAATGACGTTGAACAGGCGGATGCTACGCCCATCCGACAATTGATCGTGCATGAAGTCCATGGACCAGACGTCGTTGATCGACGTTGGTACCGACAACGGTTCAGGCTTTGCTCTGGTAAGCCGCTTTTTTGGTTTGATTCGCAAATTCAACTCTAGCTCTCGATATATCCGATAGACGCGCTTGTGGTTCCAGCCGAATCCTTTGACATTGCGCAGATACAGGAAGCAAAGGCCGAAGCCCCAGTTTCGCTGGTTCGCGGTCAGCCGGATTAACCAGTCCGCGACACGCTCGTTATCTTCCGATAGCTTTGCCTTGTAGCGATAGCAGGTCTGGCTGATCGCGAAAGTCGCGCATGCGCTGCTGACGCTGATTCCATGCGCTCGGACTGCCGTTTGTGCCATCTCACGTCGGTGAGATGGCTTCACCACTTTTTTTGCATCGCCTCCGAAATGATCTCGGCCTTCAGCTTCTCTTCGGCGTACATCTTCTTGAGTCGACGGTTCTCATCTTCCAACTCTTTCATCCGCGTCATCATCGACGCGTCCATGCCACCGTATTTGCTCCGCCACTTGTAGAACGAGGCCGAACTCATCCCGTGCTCACGACAAAGCTCCGGCACTGGCGTGCCAGCCTCGGCCTGCTTCAAGATGTTGATGATCTGACTTTCGGTAAAGCGTGATGTCTTCATGTAAAACTTCCTCAAAATCGCATTTAAGAAAATTCTACTTTTAACTGATACTTTTTTGTGGGGGGATTACCGGATGACTCTATGAATTCCTCAAGTGATGAAGGCGCCAGACCGATAGTGCGAAAAATCTTATAGTCGTAGCTCATTCGAATGTCTCCATATAAAAATGTCAAGATACCAAAAGGGGCAGGAGGCGCTCAGGCGTGCCGAATGTTGATGGTAGCATCGAGCAAGTGGCTCTTGTCTCTGGCCACAAGGATTGGAAAATGCTGGCTCGATATACACCGATTCGGGCCAAAGATTTGCATCGATAGATGCCCACCCTAAGAGGAGAAAAACATGCACGAAGGACTATTAGATTGGATCCAAGAGTGCGCGGAACTTCTATCGGAACTGAGTCAAGATAGAACCGGTACCATTACGAAAACCACCTGTTTTTAGATGACAGCTTGTAAAAATTCAAGCGATAATGACGCTCCTGAATCGGCTTTTAATTGAATATGCGCGACATTATCAATGGCTTTCTACGCTTCCAACAAGATGTCTTTCCAGCACGTAAAGAGTTATTCAAGACTCTCGCGACTGGCCAAACACCTAAAGCGTTATTCATTTCTTGCTCTGACAGCCGAATGGTGCCGGAGCTTGTAACACAGAGAGAACCGGGCGAGCTGTTCGTAATTCGCAATGCAGGAAACATCGTGCCTTCGTTCGGCCCCGAGCCAGGCGGTGTCAGCGCAACAGTTGAATATGCAGTAATGCAATTGAAAGTAACGGATATTGTGATCTGTGGTCATTCCGATTGCGGCGCAATGAAGGCTGTCGCAACGTGCGCATGCCTAGATCACATGCCGGCGGTAAAACACTGGCTGCACTATGCCGATGCCGCCCGGATGATTAATGAGTCTAAGAATCACGCGAACGAGAATGACCGGATAAACGGCATGGTTCGCGAGAACGTTATTGCGCAGTTGAACAATTTACGCACACATCCATCGGTAGCATTAGCTCTGGCTCAAGATCGGTTGACGCTCCACGGATGGATCTACGATATCGAGAGTGGCTCAATAGATGCGCTTGACGCTACTAATACGTTCGTACCTTTGGCCGAACATCCAGCAACTCAACTTTGAAAAATTGTCACGCCGGCTCAAGACGTTTCCCACTCAATTAGCATTACCTCCCCAATGTTTAATTGATTGCTACCGACCCAGTCGCACAGAGGGAACCGGCAAGGACATCGTTCTGGAACTCTTCATTCTTCCGGCATACGGATTCATTTTAAGAATCTCAAATAGAAGGTCGCGAACACCAAGACAATACCGATGTTCACTATCAGCCGTTCCCAGAATCGATTCTTAAAGAATAGCAAATCTACACCGACGACAACTGCTATTAACACCAGAACGTAAAGCACCACATGGGAGTTCTTTGGCATTTCAATCGCCCTTTCGAATATCTCAGCAGTCGCCTTTCCATGAAATCGCCCGGTTTTCCATTCGATCCAATTGGGCTGCCCCTAGTGTCGACGACCATGTGAGTTCATAACAAAGCCGCCTTCGCGCAAGCCATCCTAGCCTCATGCAACTAGGAAATATCTAAAATGGCGCGCATTCGTTACACAGTTTAGAACCATCGACCAGCCGCATCCGCAGTGTCTTGGGGTACTGTGTTGAAAGCGATAGATGCCTTGGGAGCCGATTTGTGGACGCTGTTCAAGAGTCTTTCAAAGAGCAACAGGCTCTTAGGGGGGATGCGGATTCCGCCACCGATTACAACGCAGTCATAGGTCGCGCTGGCAAGTTGCCGCTCGAGCGCCACAGTAGCTGATTCATCCGGCCGCACCAAGCAAAGGTCGGCACGCCACCCACGATCTGCCATCTGCTGCATGCCAATGGCAATGCCGGCATGAATTTTCTCTGCATTGAAGCCTGGCGGTAACGCCGGGTCCGAGAAATCGACAGTTTCCGGCTGCTGGCCGACAAACAACACTTTTTTGACATCTTTCAATTGACTCATCACATCCTCCTGATTGAGCTGCATGGCGTTGGAAGTCTTTTTACAGCCGCTGCTGACTACAGTACTCGATGATATCCTTGATGACGACCACTTGTCTCATGGCTTTAAACTGAAGCGCTCCACCACGAAATCAACGAAGCTGCGCAGCTTGGGCGACATACGGCGATCACGTAGGTAGATGAGGTTCAACGGCCGGATCGGCGGTATATATCCGGGGAGCAGGCGAACGAGAAGGCCGTCCTCGATATCCTTTGACAGCATTATCTCAGGCAGCATGACAATGCCCATGCCAGCGAGCGCAGCCTGGCGTAACCCTTGGGCGCTGTCGACTTGCATCCGGCCCGAAATCGGCACGCTGATTTCGCCCTCTGGACCAGTCATGCGCCAGGATGCCTGTGCCGATCGCCACTCGGACCGCGAGGAATAGGTATAGGCCAAACAATTGTGCTGCGCAAGATCCTCCGGTCGTCGCGGTTCACCGCGCTTCGTCAGATAACTCGGTGCGGCGCAAATCATCAACCTATACGGTGCAAGCGGGCGGGCAATCAGGTCGGAACCCTGAAGGTTGCCAAGGCGGATCGCCGCCTCGAATCCGTCCTCAGCCAAATCCACGACAGTATCGGTGATGACCACGTCGAGATCCACTTTGGGATAACACGCCGTATAGTCGGCGAGCGCGGGTATCAATCGCTCCGTGCCAAAAGTCGCAGATGCGGTAACACGAAGCCGCCCTTTGGGACTGGTCTGTGTTTCGAGTGCGAGGGCATCGGCATCTCCAACGAGATCGAGGATCTCAATGCATCGTTCGTAATAGGCCTTGCCGAATTCGGTCAGATTTTGCCGCCGTGTGGTCCGATTGATGAGCCGTGTACCGAGACGATCCTCTAGCGCCTGCAAATGGTTGCCCACCATGGTTGGCGAAAGGTCGCATTCCGCTGCTGCCGCCGTCAGACTCCCCGTGTCAACTACACGGATGAAGATAGCCATAGCCTTGAAGATGTCCATTACCAATATTTCCTAGGTAGTCATCAAACAAAATGGCAGTTTATATAATTTTTCAAAGCAATACAATGAGATTGGAATTGGTCAGCGGTTTTCGTGACGATCATTTTTCAACAAGAAAACAATCTCTGGGACTCTCCTCTCATGCCTTATCTGAAACCGAATCAATCAACATCGCCACGCCTGACTTTGATAGCCACCAGTCTAGGCTTAGTCCTTGTCACTCTTGACGTCACAGTCGTGAACGTTGCGCTGGAAAGAATCCAAGCGTCGCTCAGCACCAACGTGACCGGTTTGCAATGGATCATTAACGCTTACACGTTGGTCTTTGCGAGCCTGCTGTTAACGGCAGGTGCCGTTGGTGACCGCTTCGGTGCCAAACGAATCTTCGTCATAGGTTTTGCGTTGTTTACCATTGCGTCACTGGCCTGCGGCATGGCGGGCACAATCAGCACCCTCATTGCCGGCCGCATCGTCCAAGGAGTGGGTGCTGCACTTTGTGTACCAGCCTCGTTGGCATTGCTTAGCGCCAGCTTTCCGGAAGCGGGCTCTCGTGCCCGAGCCGTGAGTATATGGGCTGGCGTTGGCGGCTTGGCGCTTGCGGCCGGGCCTGTTGTTGGCGGCATCATGGTGGATCGCTTCGGTTGGCCGAGCATCTTCTTCCTCAACCTGCCACTCGGGCTATTAGGCATCTGGTTGACTTTATCCTATGCGCCGTCGGGTTCAAAAACACCCAACCGTGGATTGGACCTCGCCGGGCAAGTATTGGCGATTCTCGCGTTAGGTGGGCTCACCCTCGGCTTCGTCGAGGCCGGCGCACTCGGCTGGACGCATCCGCTAGTCCTGTCAGGTTTTACCTGTTTCTTGGTGGCCGGCGCGTTGTTCCTATTGGCGGAAGCCCGTGGCGCGGATCCTATGCTGCCGCTGTCATTGTTTCGCTCGTCAGTGGTGAGTGCCTCCTGCGGCGTTGGACTCATCACCAACTTCGCCTACTACGGGCTGATGTTTGTGCTTAGTCTATTCTTCCAGGCGACGAAAGGGTATTCACCGTTGATGACTGGACTAGCTTTTCTGCCGATGACAGCACTAGTAACCATCGCCAATTTGATTTCTGGTAGGCTGACCGCGCGGTTCGGGCCGCGGCTGCCCATGGTGATGGGGCAGGCGCTAGCCGCCTGCGGTTACCTGACTCTGGCCGGCATCGACAGCAGAACCTCCTACAGCGTCATCGTCGGCCCATTGCTAGCGGCAGGCATCGGTGTGGCGCTGACGGTCCCCGCAATGACGACCGCCGTTCTCGCCAGCGCCGATAGGCAGCGCACAGGCATTACCTCTGGAGCGTTAAACGCCGCCCGCCAGATCGGGGGCGTCATCGGCGTCGGGGTGTTCGGATCGTTGGTCGCAGGAGGACCGGAAAAACTCCTTGCGGGCATGCAGGTCGCGCTAGTCCTGGCAGGTCTCGCACTCGGCATTGGCGCCATCATCAGTTTTGTAAGTATCAAGGTAGGATTGATTACGAAATCAACTTCACTCCCCGTTGAAATGATTACCAAGGGCGAAATCAATTGAAGGTTTGAGTTCGAATGCTCAAAACTTTGAATGCCGCCATCTGGCCAATTGCAAACACAGGTGATGGACAGCTTGCGACCGAGGCTGTGTGAAAACGCAAAATCATTTCTCTGGTTAGCGCACTTTAATGTTCCAATAGGGCTCCGTACTGAAACGCTCAACAAGAAAATCGATGAAGCTGCGCACTTTAGGCGGCGGAAACTTGCGATTAGGGTAAACGGCAAATACAGCGAGATCGTCGGTTTCCCAATCCGAGAGAACGCGTACCAATTTCCGTTCACGCAGCGCCTCATAGATCATAAAGTCCGGTTGCAGAGTAATGCCAAGGCCTTCGACGGCAGCATCGCGCAAAATGTCGCCACTGTTGCCCCATAAAATACCGGAAACAAGAATCTTTTGCTCCACATCTTCGCGTCTGAAGCGCCATTCGTTTGGTGCACTCACATAGGCGTAAGTAAGACATTGGTGCTTGGCTAGGTCCTCAGGAACTATAGGGACTCCATGCTTTTCCAAATAGCCAGGCGAGGCACAAACCACGAGGCGCGTGTGCGCGAGCTTGCGAGAAACCAGTCCTGGATCAATTTTTGATGCGACACGTATTGCGACATCAAAACCTTCTTCAACCAAGTCGACCAGCCGGTCGTTGAGTGTGACATCGACCTGAACACCCGGATATTGCTGCAGATATTCTGCGATCGCCAAGCCTAAATGACCGGCACCAAACGCATTCGAGGAGCTCACCCTCAAAATTCCACGCGGAGCAGAGGCTTCCTGCGCTGCCGAACTCTCGGCGTCCGAGATCATGGTCAGAACCTCGATCGCACGCTCGTTATATTCAATGCCCGCCTCCGTGAGCGAGAGCTTACGCGTGGTCCGCTGGAGCAGCCGAACGCCCAAATGCTCTTCGAGTCTCGCCACATAACGTGTGGCCATGCCTCGTGATAGACCGAGTTTGTCCGCTGCGCCGACAAAACTCCCGGCATCCACCACGGCGGTAAAGACCCGCATGCTCACTACGATGTCGATGCTCATATTGTTTTAAAAAATCAAATATTGAAATGATATTTGGGGAGTTTATCTTCAATTGTGCAACTGATTTAATGTCGCCATCGCATACGAGATGGGCTCAGATTCTGGTCAAGCCAGTCTTCTGGTTCTCTTCGCTGCCTTCCGCAGCAAATGTACTAACTAACGCCAAAGGAAAATGAAATAACACCTATCCAAGCTTCGAGACCGATCACTTCGGTGGCGTCTCGGTCTGGCGCGGCACCTACGTGACCAGATCTCATTGAGGGAGATTGCTAAACGTTTAGGCATCTCAAGAAATACTGTCCGGCGATATCTACGTGCCGACCTCGTAGAACCGGCTTACCCAGAGCGACATACCCCCAGTGCCATCGACAAATACGCATTTAAGCTATCAGCTTGGCTTAAGACTGAGATGGCCAAATCACGCAAGCAGCGTCGAACGCTAAAACAGATGCACGTTGATCTATGCGCTCTCGGATTTGAAGGGTCGTATGATCGTGTCGCCGCCTTCGCCAGGCAGTGGAAAGTGGATCAGTTAGAGAGGGTCAACTCTGCGAGCAAAGGAACAATTTGGATCTGCAAATTGCGGAACAACCCAATCAATTTGAGGCACAAAAGGTTTTGCAAGCGGCTTCATTCTTCAAACAACCTTGGTCTGACCTGAGAACTCACTCCAAAGACGGAACAAGAATGAGCACAAATCAAGATCCAACTCATTCATTCTTATACTCACAAGGAGTACTCGAGCTCAAAGCACGCTTCAGTTCAGCAACTGATAAATTACTGACTTCGTGAAGAGCGATCAAAAGGGATGCACTTACAACCGAATTGCCATGCCGAATTTTGCTAATGGCCGGCGGTGGCACTTTTAGACAACGTGAGAGCGCAGCATCGTTTTGGAGTCCAAGTTGGATTTTGACTACGTCCAACAGCCTGTTCGCATTTTTGACATATTCATTTACATCCTTTGCATTTTTCATGGGGTGCATTTGGTTTTTAAGGAGCGTATTAACGTGAGACGTTAGTTGTTAATATGTCTACCATTTTATTCAAGAATGATGAGAGTATTTTCTGCTTCGAGCTCAAAAATAACATTAGGTTGCTTAGCACAATAAGAACAAATCCATCCATATTTTGTTTTCTCAACCAGATTTTTTAGCATCTTTGTCAAGGCTTTTTGCTTAGCTCCATATCCATTTATTTCAATAAATACGATTCAATCACAATCGCATTTGTCGAAGAATTTTCAAATTGCCTTTCTGCAGGCTAAGCATGCGTAGCTTCAACAAGTAATAATTCGACCAATGCGTTTCGCTGTTCGTGTGTATACGGTGGCGGTTTGTAACTATCAAGTAGTATCAGACCTTCCACGGACGTCCAGATCATTAAAGCCCGAACTGGATCTTGTGCCTCCTCGACGATTTTTGCCCAATAGTCACCATAGAACTGGGAGAATGGCTCTATTACGCGAGGCTCTTCTGCGACGGCGCTCTGAAAGAGTCCTTGTGAAAAATCTTTCATCCGCCCCGATACATCTGCGGTCAAACGTACCATAGACCTTAGAATGGTATTTGGCACATCTTTTTCCATTTTTATCGCTTGCTCGACCAGGCTTCTCGTGTGCTCGAACATGTCATCAATCATGGCAACCACCAAGTCTCGTTTTGTGGGGAAGTTATAGGTTATGGCCCCGCGGCTAGCTCCAATTTTCATACATACCGCATCGAACGTGAGCTTACTTGCCCCTTGTTCTTGAACAATTTCACGAGCCGCGACAACGAACTGCTCACGATCAAATACACGTCTTCGAGTCATATAGTTACTTCGAATAAGCGGAGTATTCCGTACTGCCGATGAATACGCCAGACAAGATACTAAAGAGACAATGCTGTTCGCAAAATGCGTACGCATTGGAATTAAATACCGTTTTTTCTACGATGTTGCCTACTGTTACCGCTTAACTTTAATTTCAATAACAAAAAAACACTTATATTGCCGAGTGGATATGGATTATATTATCTTATTTTGTTATGGTCTATGTGATTTTCGCATACGACTTGGACCTTAAATCGGGTTTTCGGTAAAGCTGCTCGTTTGCGCTCGGAATTGCCCAACTTAGTTTCCCGTTTCAGTAGAAAATGCGAAAAGCGGTCATTGGCACCGCCCCTCTCCTCGAAAATGTTGATCTTGAGTTTTCTTAAAACCCAACTGGGTATTGATTCGATAGACGTATTCACTCACATGCAAGTAGTGTTGCCATGGAAATATCAGTTAGTACCAAAACGATATATTTCCATATAAAAATTATACGCCAATGTTAGCGCTATCATCTAAGTAAACATGATCGTTGGCAACTGTTAAGGCTAACAGTAATGAATTTGGTATTAATAACATTGAAGCGCAATCAGTTTGGCAGACACTTTCGAACGCCTGCAATCCGCCGCCGATTGCGGTCTTACAAGTTGGATGACTTTTTCAGAAATATTTGAGTTTTCTCGCAACACCGTGCGAAAACCTGTATGTCAGCACGCCCCGGAAAATAATGGATAACTAGTATCGTCCGTTGCCGCCTTCGCACGAAAATCAGCAACCATCGTCCGGCGCTCCACAAACTGCTTTGCTTTGCACGCAGCATCGCCGGCGGCGTCAATCGCTTTTTCCAAAATCGAGCCCGCCAGGACGTCGTTCTGGAATACCTCGTTCTTGCGGCATACCTTGTCGTATGCTTCCTGCAGCTGGCTGACGCGCTGGGTCAAGCTCTCAAGGTGCGAACGTAATGGTGCTACCTCACCGGCGTTCTTTAACAGAACCGTCACCATCGCGGCGACGTTCTGCTCGACCGTCCCCTGTACCGACCGCAGAACCGCCACCTGCTCAGCCGTGCGCGGATCCCGCTCTGGTTCATTCGACAGCCCCAGTAGGTAATCAGCGCTCACCCCATAGGCGATGGCCGCACGCACAATGAACTCTCTCGATACGCTGGCCTGGCCGGCTTCAATCTTGGATAGCTGCGATGAATTGCTATAGCCTAAAGTCTTCGCCGCCTCGCGCTGATCGAGGTGATTGAGCTTTCTGGCCAGAATGAGGCGGCGGCAGATTTCCTCTCCTCTATCGCAGGCCTGGGCGCCCGCGCCGGCACGCCTATCTGCCGATGCCGAAAACGCTGCAATGTCATTAACATATCCCATAGAGCCCTCCGCATTCATTTTGCTTTTCCAAATTGTTCATACGCCCAGCTCCATGCACTGCGCAGTCACAACGGCGACTGCAGCGCTAAATACATTGATGGGAATGTGACCGAGCATTTCATCCAACCCACCGGCGGCACAACGCAACGACGCAGCTTCATCTGCCGACACGCCGACCTTACCTACCCTATCGAAGCGATCACAGATTGCCAGCAAGGTGTTGTTAGCTCTTGCCAGCGACGGGCCGCGGGCGCCAGTATTCCCCATAGCCAGGAGCATCTTCGAGAGCTGGT
Source organism: Collimonas pratensis (assembly GCF_001584185.1). Classification (GTDB taxonomy): domain Bacteria; phylum Pseudomonadota; class Gammaproteobacteria; order Burkholderiales; family Burkholderiaceae_D; genus Collimonas; species Collimonas pratensis. The sequence goes on from NZ_CP013234.1 coordinate 3,602,121, forward strand.
TGTAAGCATCCGGGCTAGGTTCTGCAATCAACAACTCAATCGCCAGCCGCAGCTCCAGCGCCAGGTCGTTCCGAGTGCATCGCATCATAGGAACGAATGCTCCTCTCGGCTTGTATGCCTTACGGGGTCGCTTGGTGCCGGCCATTACGAATTCCCTTCCACAGGAGCGGCAATAACAGTGGCAGACGCACGCGCCGCGTAGTGCTTACTGGCTACCATCCGCACCACCTGCGAGTCATCAGCCCAAACGATGTTGTTGCAAGCATCCTTGATACCCTTGACGACGTTGTCCAGGTCAGGCTTGCCCGTTGGCCGAAGGTCGCCGGAAATCGCCCGGGCGCGCTTCGCCTTGGAATAGCTGGCAGGGATTTGCATGTACAGGAGGACGTACAGCTCAACGGGTCCCGCCAGCGGACTGGCGCCACGCATCGCCGCCTTTGCCGCCCAACTCACCTGTTGCTCGTAGGTCGCCGTCTTGGCCGGAGTATATGCCTTGACGCCCTTCCCTACGCGAGCAAAGCGCGGGCGGCCTTTCGCCACTGGTTGGCCGTCTACAACGAAATTAATCACAGTCACAGTTGGACTCGATGTCCCCAAGTCCAATTTGGCGCCTTCAGTGCAGATCATCTAGCCGGCCTTTCTGTTTAATCAATGCCTTCAAATTCAAGCCATTCGGCTTAGTGCCTCGCTCATCGTCGGCTTTCTTACGAACTGCCGTGATCCTGCTTGGCGGCGGAGGTGGCACCTGACCGCCGTTATCGATCGTCGCTTGCACGCGCCCCTTGAAGGCCGGCATCGACTCTCCTGCCAGCGGCTTGAGCCCGAGCTCAGCACCCTTGGCCATCACGGAATCATCGGTTGCCCACCACGCTCCTTGGCCGGCAGGCTTGCCCGCCATCAGCGGCTTTTCGTTACGGCACCAGTTGCGCCAGGTCGCCGGCCAATCCGTCTTCCGGGCAGCCTTGCCGGCAACCGCTACCCAGTAATCCCGGAATTTGTCAGCAACGCGACGAACATGCTCTGGCGTCCAGGTTGGCTGCTCCTCCAGCGCCCAATCCCCCAGAGCTTTCGACAAGGTCCAGTCTTTGGGCAAGCGCTTGCCGCGAGCGTCCTGACGATTCTCTGATGATTCATGATGGTTAGTGACGGTTATATGTGGGTGCAAAAGCTTTGCACCCTTTACGTCGTCAGTTGCACCCTTTGTGCTTTGGATTGCACCCTTTTGACCGTCAGTTGCACCCTTATTTTCTTGGGGTGCAATTTCTGCACCCTTTACAGAATTCTCTCCTATGGGAATTTTGGATAAGGGTGCAATATTTGCACCCTTCAGCCAATCAGTAGAAATGCGATACTCGCGGCGAGCACCACGGCCACCATTCCCAAAGTTGACCAGGATCAGCCATCCGCTCTTCTCCATCGCCCGTAGCTGGTATTGCACTGTACGTTCCGACTGGCGAGTTTTATAGGCCAACTGCTCAATGGATGGATAAATGCTGGTCCCGTCATCATGGGCGTGATCGGCCAGTGCCAGCGCCAGAAGCATCTCACCGCCGCCGTTTTGATAGCGCTCAAACACCATCGACATAATACGAACACTCACTACATTGCCTCCATCAGTCCCAGGCGGCGCAAAATCGCATTCGTCCGCGCGACGCCGTTATAAAATAAATTGATCATCACCTCGTAGCTCATGCCAACGGGACGCTTTGCGCGGCCGTCAAGGACGTCGTGACAGCGGCAGCAGCCATACGCACCTTTTTCGTCTGGCGCCTTGATGCCATAGCCCTTGCCGTCCTCCAGCAAATTGGAATGGCAAAGAACCGTCGTATCGGTGCGATAGTTACAAGCGCCGGGAAAGCGCAATGTGCATTCCTGGTCGCGCGCGGAGGCGCGTATCTTGGTCAAAGGCTTATGACTGGACTTGATGCGCTTCTTGGGCTTCTTTGATCGTTGAAAGGATGAGGAGGACAGAACGCCGGTCAGACCATGGGACATAGCCGTTCGGCGCATTGGCTTCGCCGAACGCTTCATGGAGCTCCGCCTCATGCCCGCAACCTACACATCCGGCACAAATCGTCCCCGCGCGCGAACTGCCCGACACTCTTTCTCTTGCGGCATGCCCCTTTGCAGACTCGCTGAGCATGATTGAAAACAACCATCTTCGCCGTACGTTCGGCATAGCGATCTGCCGCATGCCGTGGATCACCTACAGACACAGGAATCATGCAGCCGCCATTTCACGGAGCTCCCTCTGGCGCGCGTGATACGCAACGTGCCAGTGCTCTGCGGCTTCGGAATGGAATGGATATCTGGATTGAAGGTAGGCACTATCGGCGCGCGCCAGATGGCCACATAACAATGAACGTTGAGGAATACTACAAATGGGTCGAGCAAGGGGCATAGAAATTCGGAAAAAAAGTATCCGAATTCTCTTTATGTGGAGGGGTAAGCAGCGGAAAGAGACGTTGGATTTAGAGCCTACTCCTACGAACGTGCGCTATGCCGAACGTTTAGCAGCTGAAATAAAAGTCAAAATCTCAGTGGGAGCCTTCGACTATCGGACCTACTTCCCCAATTCCGCAAATGCGGCGGAGACTCCCAGCGAAGTCCCTACTTTTGGCTCCGCATGCGCTCTTTGGCTTGAAACTAAAGGACGCTTGGCGGCGGCGACGCAGTCTCAGTACAAAAACGCGCTTGAATTTTGGAAATTGAAATTTGGCGCCGAAACGCGGATTGACTTGATCACACACGGAAAGATCGCAGCTGCCGTCGGATCACATCCCTGGCCATCGGCGAAGCTGTGCAACAATTATCTTATACCGTTACGCGGCACGTTTGTACTTGCGGGCCGTGATATGCGGGAACTGATAAATCCTCTGGAAGGTATCAACAATTCAAAGCACCAGAAAACTCCACCTGATCCGCTAACAATCGCGGAGATGGAGCGCATCCTATCCGACATGATTGAGCGATTCCACTTGCAGGTGGCTCACTATTTTACTTTTGCATTCCTTACAGGTATGCGTCCCGAGGAAATCATCGCACTACGGTGGGATGACATTGATTGGAACAATCGAACAATTAGAGTCGCACGAGCAAAAACGTTCAAGGGCAGATTCAAGGATCTGAAAACGAGCGAAGTCCGCGACATCGACTTGGTTGATCGAGCCATAAATGCGCTCCAGGCACAAAAACGTTTTACATATATGAAAGCAGCAGAGATTTTCGAGAATCCAGTCACCGACCGACCATGGCACGACGAAAGGTCGCAACGAGACCATTATTGGAAGCCAAGTTTGAAAAAATTGGGGATACGGGCACGACGCGCATATCAAACTAGGCATACATATGCGACGACTGCACTGATGGCAGGCGTAAATCCAGCATACATTGCTCGACAACTAGGGCATGCAAATGCAAAAATGCTTTTTACTGTGTATGCGAAGTGGATTGATGCCGCGGATCGCGGAAGGGAAAAAGCAAAAATGGAAGCCGTACTGCGCTTCCATTCATAATTTGCTATCAACAATTTTCATAAAATAAATTCGGAGTTAACCCAAATTTATCCCAGCATCCCCGCAAACCCCGAGAATACTGGTAGGCACGATTGGACTCGAACCAACGACCCCTACCATGTCAAGGTAGTGCTCTAACCAGCTGAGCTACGCGCCTAAAGAAGCGAAATTATAAGGGCATTTTTGATTCGTGGCTAGTATCTTGTGAAAAAAGTTTGCAAGATTACTGCGGCGGCGCATTTTCTACCGGTTCGGCGGGCGTCTTGCGCCATATGCAAGTGCCTTTGGCGTCTTTGTCCAGGCCGTTGAGCAGCAATTCGTGTGCCGCCAGCTCCTCCTCGCTGGCGCTGCGCACGACGATTTCCGCCAGCGGCAGCAGCTCCAAGGCTGCACCGTCGCCATCGGCATCGCCATGGCTGCTGCCGGGATCGATGCTGAAGCTGTTCTGGCCGCGCGTCATGGCCAGGTACACCTCGGCCAGCAATTCCGAATCCAGCAGCGCGCCGTGCAAGGTGCGGTGCGCATTCGAAATGCCGTAGCGGTCGCATAGCGCGTCCAGCGAGTTGCGCTTGCCGGGATACATTTCCTTGGCTTGCACCAGCGTGTCGATGACGCCGGCGACATCGGCCGAGAACGGGCTCTTGCCTAGGTGCTTGTATTCGGCGTCGAGGAAGCCCAGGTCGAAGGGCGCGTTATGGATGATGACCTGGGCGCCGCGGGTGTATTCGCGCAGTTCTTCGAAAATCTCGGCGAACTTCGGCTTGTCGCTGAGGAAGGCCGTGGTCAGGCCGTGGACTGCCAGCGCGCCCTCTTCCGAATCGCGTTCGGGATTGATGTAGCGATGAAAATTATTGCCGGTCAGGCGGCGGTTCAGCAGCTCGACGCAACCGATTTCGATGATGCGGTCGCCGGTGCGCGGGTTGAGGCCGGTGGTCTCGGTATCCAGAACAATTTGTCGCATGGTCACTTCATATTCAATACAAACACTAAAAAATACTTGCCGCGAAAGCGGCGCCGGCAATGCCGCCGCGCCTTCGGCCTGTTCTTATACTACCGTGGTGACGCCGCGATTGGCGAGCTGGTCGGCGCGTTCGTTGCCGACGTGGCCGGAATGCCCTTGACCCAGCGCCATTCGATCTTGTGCCGCTCCTGGGCGGCGTCCAGCGCCTGCCACAGGTCGACATTCTTGACCGGTTCGCGCGCCGCGGTTTTCCAGCCGCGCGCTTTCCAGCCGTGTATCCATTCGCTGATCCCTTTTTGCACATACTGGCTGTCGGTGAACACGATCACTTCGCAAGGACGGGTCAAGGCGGTCAGCGCTTCGATCACGGCTTTCAGCTCCATGCGGTTGTTGGTGGTGTTGCGTTCGCCGCCGAACAATTCTTTTTCCTTGCCGTCCGCCACCAGCAACGCACCCCAGCCGCCGGTGCCGGGATTACCCTTGCAAGCGCCATCGGCAAAAATCTCTACTTTATCCATGCTGCCTTTCACTACGCTGTTATTGGTACAGCCTGCTTGGCAGGCTGTACTGTAAAAAAGTTATGGCGCGCTTACTCCGCGCCGTTCTGATCCGCCTTGTGGATCTTGTTGGTAGCCGGCACGCCGCGTCCGGCCTTGATGGCTTGCTTGCTGAACGCCGGGCCGATCAGGTGCATGCCCTTGACCCGCTTGATCGCCTGCACGATATAGACCGCGCCAAAATACGGCCACCAGCGGTTGCCTGCCTTCTCCATGAAAGCGGCACGGTGCAGCCATTTGCTGCTGGTGTACGGCGGCGCATAGCAGCCGAAGTGGCCGCGGTTGACCTCCATATTGAGCAGCTTCAGCCAGTCTTTCAGACGCAGCAGACTGATGAACTCGGCGTTCTGCGGCAGGAAGTGCGCGCCCGACATCCGCCCCACGGTTTGCCGGATGCCCCACAGGCTGGCGGGATTGAAGCCGCAAATGATGACCTGCCCTTCGGGAATCAAGACCCGCTCCACTTCGCGCAGGATCTGGTGCGGCTCGGCGGCAAATTCCAACACATGCGGCAGCACCACCAGGTCCAGGCTTTGCGAGGCGAACGGCAGCTCGGCGAAATCATGGGTCACTACTACTCCCGACTGCGCCTCGCCCGCCTCGGGCAAGCGGCTGTCGGTCAGCCATTTATGGCGCATGCGGTTGGCCTGCAGCGCCTTGATCTGCGGCACGCCGATCTGCATCGCATTGAAGCCGAAGATATCCGCCGTCATCGCATCCAGGCGCGCCTGTTCCCATTCCTGCATGTAACTGCCGGTGGGCGTCTGCAGCCAGGGGCCGAGCGCTATAATGGACTTTTCTGCTGACGGATGTGCCATGCCTGCCTTGTTCAATAAATCACTGGATGAATCTGCAAATAAGTCGCTAAGTGTATTGGCGGTGCCGGCTTTTAACGACAATTATCTTTGGCTGATCCACGATGGACGCCTGGCCGCCGTGGTCGATCCCGGCGACGCCCAGCCGATTCTGGCCGCGCTGGCAGCCCACGGACTGACGCTTGCCGCTATTTTACTGACTCATCACCATGCTGACCACGTCGGCGGCGTACAAACTTTGCTGCAGCATTATAAGGTGCCGGTGTTCGGCCCTGCCGGCGAAGCCATCGACGGCGTCACCAGCCCGCTTCGTGAAGGCGACACTGCCACCATTCCGGAATTGGGATTGAGCCTGTCGGTGCTGGACGTTCCGGGCCACACCAGCGGCCATATCGCCTATGTGGCGCAAGGCCAGCCCTGGCTGTTTTGCGGCGACACCCTGTTCGCCGGCGGCTGCGGCCGCTTGTTTGAAGGCAGCCCGGCGCAGATGGTCGCTTCGCTGGCAAAACTCGCCAGCTTGCCGGGCGACACCCAAGTCTACTGCGCGCATGAATATACCATCTCGAACCTGCGCTTTGCCTTGGCGGTCGAGCCTGACAATGCCCGGCTGGTCGAACGCATGGCCGCCGAGCAAGCCAAGCGCGCGCGCCAGCAAGCGACCGTGCCGTCGACGATTGCCCTGGAAAACGCCACCAACCCCTTCCTGCGCTATCTGGAGCCAAGCATCATTGCCAGCCTGCAAGGCGATGGCCGCCTCACTGCAAAAGACGGTCCGGTGGCGGCTTTCGCGGCCTTGCGGGAATGGAAAAACAACTTCAAATAATTCGGCAAGATGGGCGGCAAACCGCGGCGCCTGCACTAAAGATTGATTGTGATCGATCGTTCGATATAGTTAGATAGTCTCCGCATATCGATTTCCATAAAGTAATACCTAATAAATCAATCACTTATCGCATGTAACAGTGCAATTTCTGCTTGACGGGAGAAAACTGCCTTACGTACACTGCGTCTAATCCATTATTACCGGTCTATGACATTCCGGTCACATAAATTGAACCCATGTACCAGCTAAAACTCAAGACCTTCGCCTTTGCCGCACTGGCTTTTTTCGGCACTCCGCTCTTGGCTCAAGCCAACGACATTTCCATCTACACCCCCACTTTCAGCCTGATCGACCCGAACGATCCCAGCGCCGGTATGCTTGGCATGGAGCAAATCGACATCTGGGCGCGCATCCGCAAGGGTTTTGGCATCCCCGACCTGGATAACCAGCAGGTGGTCAACCAGACCGATTTCTATAGCGCCCGGCCGGATTATTTTGAGCGCACCACCTTGCGCGCCTCGCCCTATCTGTTTCACGTAGTGCAAGAACTGGAAAAACGCGGCATGCCGACCGAGCTGGCGCTGCTGCCGTTCATCGAATCCTCGTTCAATCCGCAAGCCTATTCCAGCGCCAAGGCGGCCGGCATGTGGCAGTTCGTGCCGTCCACCGGGCGCGACTACAATCTCAAGCAAAACATGTTCAAGGATGAGCGTCGCGATGTCCTGGCCTCGACCGATGCCGCGCTGACCTACCTGCAGAAACTGTACGGCATGTTCGGCGACTGGCAACTGGCGCTGGCTGCCTATAACTGGGGCGAAGGCTCGGTGCAGCGCGCCATCAACAAGAATCAGGCCGCCGGCCTGCCGACCGACTTCAACAGCCTGGCGCCGCTGATGCCGGCCGAAACCCGCAACTACGTCCCCAAGCTGCAAGCGGTCAAGAACATCGTCGCGGCGCCGGACATGTATAACATTGCATTACCGAAGATCGACAACCAGCCTTACTTCGTCACCATCGGCAAGACCCGCGACATCGACGTCAAGGTCGCCGCGCAGCTGGCGGAACTGTCGCTGGACGAATTCAAGGCGCTCAACCCGCAGTTCAACCGCCCGGTCATCATCGGCAGCTCCGACACCAAGATCCTGCTGCCTGAAAGCAATGCCGAGAAATTCAAGAACAACCTGACCAAGTGGACCCATACCCTGTCCTCCTGGACCTCGCACACCGTCGGCAGCGCACGCGAGCGGATTGAAACCATCGCTGCCAAGTTCGACACCACGCCGGCCGTGATCCGCGAAGTCAACCATATTCCGCCAAGAATGCTGCTGAAAGCCGGCTCCACCATCCTGGTGCCGAAAACCGAAGAAGCCAATAGCGACATCACCGCTGAAGTCGCCGACAACGCCACCATGGCGGTGACGCCGGATGCACCGGAAAGCCGCCGCATCTACGTCAAGGTCGGCAAGCGCGACACGCTGGCCTCGATCGCGGCGCGTTATCGCGTCAGCGTCAGCCAGGTGAAAAGCTGGAACGGCTTGCACCACGACGGCGTCAGCCGCGGCCAGAGCCTGCAGTTGCAAGTGCCTAACCGCATGGTGGCATCTAGCTCCGGCGGCAAGAAAGCCGGCCATAATGTGCGCTATCACACGGCCGTCGCCAGCCGCGGCAGCAGCAAGAACAAGGTAGCCGTGAAAAAGAACGGCAAGCCGGTAGTCTTGGCTTCGGCGCGCGGCTCACGCAGCTGATATTCAGCTTCAACGCGATCTTCAGCGTCACCACCAAAAGACCCCTGCCGCTGGCCCGCCAGCGCCACGGGTCTTTTTTAAAACCGCCAACATTATCAATAAAGCATCACCGAGCCGGATAGCGGCATAGTTGCCCTTCGCCCGCCGAACCCCTACAATCTTGCCCTGTTCGCCAAGAACCTCAAGCACACAACACCAAGCGCCCGCACTGCACACGGCGCGCACACCTGGAGTCAATATGGCATTCCTGCAAGGAAAAAAAATTCTGATCACCGGTTTGCTGTCCAACCGCTCGATCGCTTATGGCATCGCACAAGCCTGCAAACGCGAAGGCGCCGAACTGGCGTTCACCTACGTCGGCGAACGCTTCAAGGAGCGCATCACCAATTTTGCGAAAGAATTCGACAGTGAATTGATTTTCGACTGCGACGTCGGCAGCGATGAGCAGATCAACGCCCTGTTTGCCGATCTCGGAAAATCCTGGGATCACCTGGACGGCCTGGTGCACGCCATCGGCTTTGCCCCGGCCGACGCCATCGCCGGCGATTTCCTGGACGGCCTGTCGCGCGAAGGCTTCAAGATCGCGCATGACATTTCCGCCTACAGCTTCCCGGCCATGGCAAAAGCGGCGATCCCGCTGCTGCGCCCGAATTCCGCGCTGCTGACCCTGACCTATCTCGGTTCGGAGCGCGTGGTTCCCAACTACAACACCATGGGCCTGGCCAAGGCTTCGCTGGAAGCCAGCGTGCGCTACCTGGCCGGCTCACTAGGCCCGAAAGGCATCCGCGTCAACGGCATTTCGGCCGGACCGATCAAGACCCTGGCCGCCAGCGGCATCAAGGGCTTCGGCAAGATTCTGGGCTTCGTCGCCGAGCACGCGCCGCTACGCCGCAACGTGACAGTGGAAGACGTCGGCAATGCCTCAGCGTTCCTGTTGTCGGACCTGGCTAGCGGCATTACTGGTGAAATCACCTATGTCGACGGCGGCTTCTCGCACGTGGTGGGCGGCATCGCCGAGTAATCCGACGATCCCGACAATCGACAGACGCGCAGGGCTGCGCGGCTGAAAAAAAAACCGGCTTAACATGCCGGGTTTTTTTGCTTGTACAGCGCAGTCAGTTTTACTGATGCACAGTGACTTCCACCCGGCGGGCATCGGCATCGTTACCGCCCAGCGAGACCTGCGGCTTGTCCAGCACGACCCGGCTTTCTTCCACTCCGGCGGCGACCAGCACGGCGCGCACGGCCTTGGCGCGTTCTTTCGACACCTCAGCGTTGACGTCGGCGTTGCCGCTGGCGTCATGGTAGCCGGAGACGGCGACCGTCGCGGCGCTATTGGCCTTCAGGTACATGGCAATAGGAGCAACATCGGTGGCGGCGTTGGCCGGCACTTCGGACTTGCCGGTTTCAAAGAAGATCTTGACGGCGGCAGGCACGCCTGCCGCGGCCTGCTCCGTACCCGCGGCAACGTTAGCGACAGCTGGGACATTGGCATTCTGGGGCGCCGACACTGTTGTCGTCGGCTTGCTGCCACCCTTGCCCGAGGTCAGGCCAAAGTAGCCTGCCAGCAACAGCACTGACACCACCACCACGCCGACGATGGCCCAGACGATGCCTAATGCTGCCTTTTGTTCGCTGTCGTTATTTTCCATGCAAGCACTCCTGTTGTTGATTAGTAAATATTTGATTGTATCCGAATCTGCAAATACCTTGGGTACACTACCGGCAAACAACGATATGGCGACAAATCAACGACATATTCCCGGCATTTGCATGAATATGCTGCACCAAGTCTGAAAGTATTGTATGATCCTGTGCTGCGTTGCAATAACGAGCGCAGACAGTGCACTGCTTCACGATCATATCCAGTTTCTGGTGCTCTGTAAAAACCTGCTGTAAAAAAATAATATGTAGCTGCGCAAGCCTAGGCGTGTCCTGATCTCTGTAGGACATCGCATTGTAAAAGCCCTCCCGCCTTGTGTGTCGATCCTGACACCGTCCCGGCGCAAAGCTTTTGTGCCGAAATTTCTTTGTATTTGTCTCTTAGTCATTTCGTTGGTTGGCGTTGCTTTTTTGCGTTCGCTGCATTCATTCGCCTGGTCGATTGTTTGCGCGATTATTTGTAGCTTATGACGCTGCACTTTACGAAAGAAGAAAAATGACTTTTGAATCACTTGGCCTCCACACGTCCGTTATCAAAGCACTGACCGAGGCTGGCTACACCAAGCCGACTAGCGTTCAAGAACAAGCTATCCCTGCCGCAATCGAAGGCCGTGACCTGCTGGTTTCCTCGCAAACCGGTTCCGGCAAGACTGCAGCATTCATGCTGCCTGCGCTGCACAAATTCGCTTCCGAGCAACAAGCTGCCCCTGCACCTGCGGCCGGCAAGACCCCTAATCAAGAAATGCAAGCCTCCCGTTCACGCGGCGAGCGTCCACGTTTCAAGCCGGCACAGCCTAAGATGCTGGTATTGACGCCGACCCGCGAACTGGCTTTGCAAGTTACTACCGCGACCGACAAGTACGGTTCGCACATGAAGCGCGTCAAGGCGATCTCGATCCTGGGCGGCATGCCTTACCCTAAGCAGATGCAATTGCTGGCCAAGAACCCGGAAATCCTGGTTGCTACGCCTGGCCGTCTGATCGACCACATGGAATCGGGCAAGATCGATTTCTCGCAACTGCAGATCCTGGTGCTGGACGAAGCTGACCGCATGCTGGACATGGGTTTCATCGACGACATCGAAAAAATCGTTGACGCAACTCCTGAATCGCGTCAAACCATGCTGTTCTCGGCAACCCTGGACGGCGTGGTCGGCAACATGGCAAAGCGCATCACCAAGAACCCGATGATCATCCAGATCGCCGGTTCCGCTACCAAGCACGAAAACATTCAACAGAAGGTTCACTTCGTTGACGATCTGTCGCACAAGAATCGCCTGCTCGATCACCTGCTGCGCGACGTCACCATGGACCAGGCAGTTGTGTTTACTGCTACCAAGCGTGATGCCGACACCATCGCCGACCGTCTGAACATCGCTGGTTTCGCTGCCGCTGCCCTGCATGGCGACATGCATCAAGGCGCGCGTAACCGCACCCTGGACAGCCTGCGTCGCGGTCAAGTCCGTGTGCTGGTTGCTACCGACGTTGCCGCTCGCGGTATCGACGTTCCTGCGATCACCCACGTATTCAACTACGATTTGCCGAAATTCCCGGAAGACTACGTCCACCGTATCGGCCGTACTGGCCGTGCCGGCCGTAACGGTGTTGCAGTATCGCTGGTGAACCACGCTGAAGGCGTCAACGTCAAGCGTATCGAACGTTTCACCAAGCAACTGATCCCGGTCGACGTGGTTGAAGGCTTCGAACCAAAGCGTTCGGCTTCGGCTCCGCGCTCGAACCACAAACCAGGCGGCTGGAAACCAGGCGACAACCGTGGCGGCGCAAAGCCGGGCGGCCGTACTTTCAGCAAGCCAGGTGCAGCTCCGCGTAAAGAAGGCGGCGGCGGTGGCTACAAGGGCAACCGTTCCAACGACAGCGGCGCGCGTCGCTCGTTTGGCGATCGTTAATCAGCCAGGCAAGTCGGGCGATCGCATGATCGCCACGTAATAAATAAAAAGGCCACTGGATTCCAGTGGCCTTTTTCATTGCGTTCTCAATCTCGCCTTAATCTCCTTCAGGTGGTCCAACCCAGCACCACTGCCCCCGCGGCAATCACCGCGCATGATAAGAGCCGGCGCAGGGTCAAGGCTTCCCCCAGGAAAATGCGCGCGATCAATGCCGCAAACAACACCGAGGTTTCGCGCAGAGCCGATACCGGCCCCATCGGCGCCAGCGTGATCGCCCAGATCACGATGCCATAGGCCAGCAGCGACATCACGCCGCCGCCCAGCGCATTCCAGCTGGCGCGGGTATTCAGCGCCAGCGGCAGGCGGCGGTGCAGCGACAGGTAAATCACCAGCAAGGGCAAGCCGTCCAGCAGGAACATCCAGCCGGCGTAGGATGCCGCGCTGCCGGCCAGGCGCGAACCGAGGCCATCGACGATGGTATAGCCGGCAATGAACACGCCGGTAGTAAATGCCGACAAGGGGGCATCCCATTGGCGGTAGCCGCCAACGGCACCGGCGTTAGTGTTACGTTTGAATTTGATCTGCGCCAGGCTGACGATGCCGACCGAAATCAGGGCGACGCCGATCAGGGTCAGGGTCCCCAGCTGTTCGCCGGCAAAGAAGGCTGCTCCCAGCGACACCAGTAAAGGTGATGAGCCGCGCGCAATCGGATAGGACTGGCCGAAATCGCCGGCCCTGTAAGCCCGCACCAGGAACAGGTTGTAGCCGGCATGCAGCGCCACCGACATCAGGATATAAGGCCAACTGGCCGCCGCCGGCAACGGCGCCCACAGGACGATGGGCAAGGCGGCCAGCGCTGAACCTATGGTCATCAGGGTGATGGCCCACAGACGGTCGCCGCTGCTTTTCAGCATGGCGTTCCAGGAAGCATGCAGCAGCGCTGCGCACAACACCAAAGCAATCACGCCAGCCGTCATGCGCCAGCCCCGCTGAACCACCTTGAGTACCCAAGCATAAATATAGCCGACGGCGTTAAGTGCGAAAACCGTCTATTGTAAATGCTGAGCGAGGTTCGCGCCGTAGGGCGGGCAGGTTTTATTGCCCACGCGTTGCGGCAACCAGGGCCGGCGACAAATCACAGGTCACGCGTGGGCATTACATGCCCACCCTATTGCGCGTGCGGCCGGAACTGAGGTAATCGGCGATCGAATCCTGGGTCACTTCACCCAGGTAGCTGTTGTCCTGGTCGATCACCGGCATCCAGCTGGTGCTGTGCTTGTACATCTTGGACAGCACCACGCGCAGGTTTTCATCGGGTGTGGCGCTCACCGTAAACGGTTTCATCTTGTCGACACAGGCGCCCTGCCCGCCGCGCGCATCGCGCCGCGCCACATAGCCCAGCGCATGGTTGGCGGCATTGGTCACTGTCACGTAGCGATAGTCGTTGTCATCCATGACACCGTAGGCTGATGCCAGGCTGGCGTCTTCCAGCACAGTGGCCGAGTTGGCGGCGGCATCGCCGGCGCGCACCAGCAGCAGGCGCTTCAAGGTCGCATCCTGGCCGACGAAGGAAGCCACGAATTCATCCTTGGGTCGCGCCAGCAAGGTATCCGGATGATCCACCTGCACCAGCTTGCCGGCGCGGAAAATGGCAATCTTGTCACCCAGCTTGATGGCTTCGTCGATATCGTGGCTGACCATGATGACGGTCTTGTTGAGCGCCCGCTGCATCTGGAAGAATTCATTCTGTATCGATTCGCGGTTGATCGGATCGACCGCGCCGAACGGTTCATCCATCAACAGCACCGGCGGATCGGCCGCCAGCGCCCGGATCACGCCGATGCGCTGTTGCTGGCCGCCCGACATCTCGCGCGGGTAGCGGCTCAGGAAGCGCTTCGGATCAAGCGCGACCATCGCCATCAGTTCCGTGGCGCGCTCATGGCAGCGCTTCTTGTCCCAGCCCAGCAGGCGCGGCACCACGGTAATGTTTTCTTCGATGGTCATGTTCGGAAACAGGCCTACCTGCTGGATCACATAACCGATCTGGCGCCGCAGGGTGACTTCATCGATGCCGGTGGTGTCTTCGCCGTTCAGCAGTACGCGGCCGGAGGTTGGCGTGATCAAACGGTTGATCATCTTCAGGGTGGTGGTCTTGCCGCAGCCGGATGGTCCCAGGAAGACGCAGATCTCGCCTTCGGCCACCGTCAGGTCAACCTGGTCCACTGCCTTCACTTTAGTACCGTCTTTCTGGGTGAATACTTTACTGAGCTGGTCGAGTTGAATCATGATTTTTGCATTCCTTTCGGTGTAAGCAGGCGCTGCAGCCATTGCAGCAGCAGGTCGGCGACAATCGCCAGCAAGCTGATCAGGACCGCGCCGATAACGAGTTTTTGCATGTTGCTTTGGCTGATGGCGTGCAGGATCAGCACGCCCAGGCCGCCGGCGCCGATGATCGCGGCCACCGCCATCACGCCGATATTCATCACCACGGCGGTACGCACGCCGCCCAGGATCACCGGCACTGACAAGGGCAGGTCGACCAGGCGCAAGCGCTGCCAGAAGGTCATGCCGATGCCGATGCCGGCTTCCTTGATGCCATGTTCGATGCCGTCCAGCGCCAGGTAGGTATTGCGCATGATCGGCAGCAGCGAGTACAGGAACACCGCGGTGATCGCCGGCAGTGGCCCCAGGCCCTGGCCGAAACGCGAAAACAGCGGGATCATCAGGCCGAACAAGGCAATCGACGGCAAGGTCAGGATCACGGTCGCCAGGCCCATCAGCGGACTGGCCAGCCAGCGGTGGCGGATCATCACGATACCGAGCGGTACGCCGATCAGGATTGCCAGTCCCACTGCTATGCCGACCAGCATCAGATGCTGGATGGTCAGATGCAGGATTTCGGGCCAGGCGCTTAACAGGTAGTTATAAAATGTCATGGCGCGCCTCTCATATCAAGCCTTCGGCGCGCAGGAAATCCGCGGCTACCTGGGCGATCGGCAACTGGTCGATATCCACCTTCTTGTTCATCTCGGTCATCTTGGCGGTGTCGATCCTGGCCGACAGCGCGTTCAGCTGCTCAGCCAGATGCGGATTGGCGTCGAGGATTTCCTTGCGCACGATCGGCGTGGCGCTGTAGAACGGGAAGAAGCCCTTGCTGTCTTCCAGCAGTTTCAGGTTGAAACCTTGTACCCGGCCGTCAGAGGAATACGTCAGGCCGACATTGAGCTGGTCGTTATGCAAGGCGGTGTACACCAGGCCGGCATCCATCTGCTTCACTTCGCTGCGATCGAAGGCGAAACCGTACAGCGCTTGCAGCGGCTCCAGGCCGTCAGGACGCGAGGCGAATTCAAAGTCGACCCCGATCAGATATTTTTTATCGGGATCCTGCTGATGGCTCTGGTTGATCTTGTTGGCGAGGTCCTCAATCGTATTCAAACCCTCTTTCTCGGCGCGCTTTTGCGGCACCGCCAGGGCATAAGTATTGTTCAGCGCCGACGGCTTGAGCCAGATCAGGTTGCGCGCAGCGTCGAGTTGCTTGACGCGCTCATAGGACTGATCCTGGTCCAGCTTTTCATCGATCTTGTTATAGACGATCAGCGCGGTGCCGGTGTAGTCCCAGACGATATCGATCTGGCCGCTTTCCAGCGCCTGGCGCATGATGGTGGTGCCAAGGCCGTTCTTAAGATCGACGGTGTAGCCTTTGGCGCTCAGATATTGCTGGGTCATCGACGACAGGATCAGCTGCTCGGTGAAGTTTTTACCGCCGACCACCAGATCGCTGGCGCCAGCCGGCGCCATGAAGCCCAGCGTCACGGCCAGCAGCGTGGCGATGCGCGATGCGGCTTGAGATAAGTTTTGCATATGGTTTTTCCTTGTCCGGTTGGGGTAGATCAGCGCAATCCGCGCAATCAACGTAACAATCCGCGCTTGCTCAGATAGGCATTGCTGCCCAGCGAGACGATCGCATCCAGCAGCAAGGCCAGCACCGCGGTGGCGGTGGCGCCCAGCAGCAACTGCCCCTGGTTGTTCAGATAAATCCCGGGAAAGATCAGGCCGCCCAGGCTTTCGCCGCCGATCAGGATCGACAAGGGCGCAGTGCCGACGATGATCGCCAGCGCGGTGCGGACGCCGCCGACGATGATCGGCAAGGCGTTCGGCAGCTCGACCCGGAACAGCACCTGCAGCGGTTTCATGCCGATGCCCTTGGCCGCCTCTTTCATCGATGGCGATACCTGTTTCAAGCCTTCATAGGTATTGCGCACGATGGGCAGCAGCGCCGCCAGCCACAAGGCGATGATGGCCGGCTTGTCGCCGATGCCGAACAAGGCCAGCGCCAGCGCCAGCACCGCCATGGAAGGAATGGTGTTGCCGATATTGAAGAGCTGCATCCATTTTTCGGCGTGCCGGGCGAAGTACGGCCGGCTCAGCAAGATACCGGCGGGGATGCCGCACAGCAGCGACAGCGACAGCGACCACCCCACCAGCACTAGATGGCGCCCGGTGTAGTAGACCAGGTCGCCCTGATATTGATGGATCACCGCGGGGCCAATCGACCAGCCAATGGCTGCCACCACCAGCACGGTGACGACAGCGCCTATCGTGGCGTTGCGATAGCGATTTGTCATGCTTTTCCCTTCCATAAGCATGGCCGGAAAAAGTCTGAAGTTTGCACGGGCGTGGCCCGTGGCTGCGAATCCGACTTTGTCTGGCGATGCATATTGAATGACCACCGAACACGCACCGGAATAGCCGGAACCTGTCAGCGCGACATACAAACAATTTTTTATGATCCCGTCCGGTCTTCCCGCAGGGAGGACATTGAACGAGCCGACTACCGCATGGGGCGGTACAGAATGCGAGGATGAATTCCTCGACGCTTGATGAAACTCCGGCGTTGCCGAAGCATGAGACAACCCGCTGACGCGAGCCACGAAACCCAAAAATGTGCTGTTGAGAAAGCACGATGTTGTTGAGAGCCGATCATTATAACAACTTCTCTTGATGACGTCCAGTAATGTGATTTGCAAAAGCTATTACCGGAATGTCTGAAGGACAGAGTAACATGCCTTTTTGCTACTGAATATAGGATTAATCTGAGAGGAAATGCGGCGGGAGACTTATTTGCAGGGAAGATGGCGCACAGGCCGGGGCGAACAGTCCGGCATGGCTGAAAAACCATGCCGGCCTGCTCAGAGGGGAAATACGGTCAGAGCGCCTTGCGCAATTTGCTAGCGGCCGCAGCCAGGGCGGTAATGCGGGTCCAGTCGCCAGCCTTCAGCAAGTCTTTCGGCGTCAGCCAGGAACCGCCGACGCAGGCGACATTCTTGCATGCCAGGAAATCCGGCGCCGTTTCCAGCGAAATGCCGCCGGTCGGGCAGAAAGTGACGTCGCCCAGAGGTCCGGCAATCGCATTCAGCATGCCAACGCCGCCGGCCGGGACCGCCGGGAACAACTTCAGCTGGCGAAAACCTGCTTCGCGCGCCGCCATCACTTCGGACGGCGTCATGACGCCAGGCAGCAGCGGCAAGCCGCTGGCTTTGGCGGCCGCGATCAGGGCAGGCGTCAGGCCCGGCGAGACGCCGAACACCGCACCGGCATCGCGCGCGGCGACGAACTCATCGGCCTGGGTCAGCGTGCCGACGCCGACGATCGCGCCCGGCACCTGCTCGGCAATCGCACGGATGGCCGGCAAGCCGTGCACGGTGCGCAAAGTCACTTCCAGCACGCGAATACCGCCTGCCACCAACGCCTTGGCCAGCGGCACGGCATGGTCGATGTCGTCGATGGCGATCACCGGGATCACCGGCGACGCGCGCATGATGTCTAACAGCTGGTTACCGTACAAGAGATTTGAGGATGTCATAGCGTTGCTTTCTGTGGTTGTTGTGCCGACTCTGCGGCTTCTGTCGTTGTCGGCATTGCAGGCGGCAGGCCGAAGCAGGTAGCGCCCTCTTCCGCCGCGCTGACCGTGGTGCGGAACATGGCAAACAGTTCGCGCCCCATGCCGACATGGTTGGCCGACAAGTCAGCCGCCTGTGGCTGCCGCTGCGCCCATTCTTCGGCCGGCACCAGGGCTTCCAGTATACCTTTCTCGGCGTCGAGGCGAATCATGTCGCCGTTGCGCACCAGCCCTAGCGGGCCGCCGGCCAGCACTTCCGGCGTCACGTGGATCGCCGCCGGCACCTTGCCGGAAGCGCCCGACATGCGGCCATCGGTGACCAGCGCGACGTGGCGGCCGGCATCTTGCAGGATGCCGAGCGCCGGCGTCAGTGCGTGCAGTTCCGGCATGCCATTGGCACGCGGACCCTGGTGGCTCAGCACGGCGATGAAATCGCGGTCCAGCTCGCCGGCGCGGAAGGCGGCCATGAAGGCTTCTTGCGAATGGAACACGATGGCCGGCGCCTGCACCACCCAGTGCTGCTGCTTGACGGCAGAAATCTTGATCACCGAACGACCCAGGTTACCCGACAGCAGGCGCAAGCCGCCGTCCGCCGAGAACGGCGCGCTGGCGGTGCGCAGCACGGAATCGTCGCCGCTCTTTTCCGGCGCCGGCTTGAACACCACCGTCTCGCCCTGCAGGAACGGTTCGGCGCAATGGGCGCGCAAGCTGTCGCCGAGGATGGTCTTGACATCTTCATGCATCAGGCCAGCATCCAGCAGCTCGCGGATCACGAAACCGGTGCCGCCGGCAGCATGGAAATGATTGACGTCGGCATCGCCGTTCGGATAGATGCGGGTGACCAGCGGCACCACGGCCGACAAGGCGTCGAAATCGTTCCAGTCGATGACGATGCCGGCCGCCTTGGCGATCGCCACCAGGTGCAAGGTGTGATTGGTGGAGCCACCGGTCGCCAGCAAGGTGACGATGGCGTTGACGATGCTCTTCTCGCTGACCACGTGGCCGACCGGCAGGTACTGATTGCCGCGATCGGTGATGCGCAAGGCCTGGCGCGCGGCTTCCGCAGTCAAGGCGGCGCGCAGCGGCGTATTGGGGGTGATGAAGGCCGAGCCCGGCAGATGCAGGCCGAGCGCTTCCATCAGCATCTGGTTGCTGTTGGCGGTGCCGTAGAAAGTACAGGTGCCGGCGCTATGGTAGGACTGCGCTTCCGCCTCCAGCAATTCGGCGCGGCCGACCTTGCCTTCCGCGTAGAGCTGGCGGATACGGACTTTTTCCTTGTTGCTCATGCCGCTGGTCATCGGGCCGCCGGGAATGAACACGGCCGGCAGGTGGCCGAAATGCAGGGCGCCGATCAGCAGGCCGGGCACGATCTTGTCACAGATGCCGAGGTAGACCGCGGCGTCGAACATATTGTGCGACAGCGCAATGGCAGTCGCCATGGCGATTGCATCACGCGAAAACAGGGACAGCTCCATACCCGGCTGGCCTTGCGTCACGCCGTCGCACATGGCAGGCGTGCCGCCGGCAAACTGGGCGACGCCACCGGCGGCGCGCACCGCGTCCTTGATGATCTGCGGATAATGCTCGAACGGCTGATGCGCCGACAGCATGTCATTGTAGGAAGATACAATCGCAATCGATGAACTTTTGTCCTGTTTCAGTTTCAACTTGTCATTGACTGGAAAGGCGGCAAAACCGTGCGCGAGGTTGGTACAGGACAGCGCGCCGCGCTGCACATCCTGGCGGCGCGCATGCTCCAGGCGCGCCAGGTAGGCGCTGCGGTAAGGCTGGCTGCGTGCAACAATACGTTCGGTGACTTTGGCTACGCTGGCTTGAACAGACATGATGAAAATCCTTGAAACAGTAGACGAATTGAAATTTTACTACAAAATAGCAGTTCGCCGTTAATTTGCAAACCCATTCCCGCTTCCATTGTGGTTTTTGAAAGCGGGCCGTACCTGCAAGAAACCGCTAGTCCAGCCTCACAGCAAACAATAGCAGCTACCCCTGAAACGGACCAAGCGGCAATCGGGAAACATCGCGCCATGCAGCGAAAGACAAGAGAAAGATAAGGCAGTTTCAGCAAACTACAAAATAATTTGTAGTGAAATTACCGTCAACGTTGTATAGTCGTATAAATTCCTGACTTACCATGAAG
Organism: Collimonas pratensis; assembly: GCF_001584185.1. Taxonomy (GTDB): domain Bacteria; phylum Pseudomonadota; class Gammaproteobacteria; order Burkholderiales; family Burkholderiaceae_D; genus Collimonas; species Collimonas pratensis. The sequence continues at coordinate 3,622,162 of NZ_CP013234.1, forward strand.
ATTCCGGATATGCCACAGACAGCGCTTAATACTACCGCCAGCTTCCAAGCCTTGCACGATCATTACGCCAGCGTCAAAGAACGGCCGCTGCGCGAACTGTTCGCCACCAGCCCGTCCCGCTTTGAACAGTTCTCGCTCAAGGCTGCCGGCTTATTCCTGGACTACGCAAAAAACAACGTCACCGCGGACACCATGGCGCATCTGCTTGCCCTGGCGCGTGAGCGCCAGGTCGAAAAGCGGCGCGCGGCCATGTTCGCCGGTGAAAAGATCAACACCACCGAACAGCGCGCCGTACTGCATACCGCCCTGCGCGCCCCCGCCCTGCCGGCGCTGGTGGTCGACGGCCAGCAGGTCAGCGCCGACGTCCACGCCGTGCTGCAAAGAATGCAGACTTTCACAACTGCCGTTCGTTCCGGCGCCTGGCTGGGATATACCGGCAAGCGCATCACCGACATCGTCAACATCGGCATCGGCGGCTCCGACCTCGGCCCCAAGATGGTATGCCAAGCGCTGCGCCCATACCAGCAGGACGGCCTGCATCTGCACTTCGTCTCCAATGTGGATGGCGACGACCTCGACGCCGTGCTGCAGCAAGTTAATCCGCAAACAACGCTGTTCGTGATCGCCTCGAAAACCTTCACCACCGCGGAAACCATGATGAACGCGCACTCCGCGCGCAACTGGTTCCTGCAAAACGGCGCTGCCGCCAGCGAATCCGACCTGGCCCGGCATTTCGCCGCGGTTTCCACTAATGTCGAAGGCGTCACTGCGTTCGGCATCGATGCGGCCAATATGTTCCCGTTCTGGGACTGGGTCGGCGGCCGCTACTCGGTATGGTCGTCGATCGGCCTGTCGGTGGCTCTGGCGGTCGGTTTCGAGAATTTCAGCGAATTCCTGGCCGGCGCCCATGCCATGGACCGGCACTTCCAGAGCGCGCCGCTGGAACAGAACATGCCGGTGATCATGGCCTTGCTGGGCATCTGGTACCGCGACTTCTTCGACTACCGTTCGGTCTCGATCGCACCTTACCACCAAGATTTAGGCAATTTCCCTTCCTACCTGCAACAACTGGAAATGGAAAGCAACGGCAAGCGCGTCACGCTTGACGGCAGCGCGCAGCCAGTGGCGACCTGCCCGATCATCTGGGGCAATGTCGGCACCAACGGCCAGCATGCGTATTTCCAGTTGCTGCATCAAGGCAGCGACATCACGCCGGTCGATTTCATCGCCACCCTGCACGCCAGCCACCAGTTGCCAGGCCATCAGGCAGCGCTGCTGGCGAACTGCTTCGCGCAGTCGGAAGCGTTCATGCGCGGCAAGAGCGCGGATGAAGTCCAGGCCGAGATGCAGGCCAAGGGCATGCCGGCAGAACAAATCGCTGCCCTGCTGCCGCACCGCACCTTCCCCGGCAACCGTCCCAGCAACACCATTCTGATGGATGCGCTGACGCCCGCCAACCTGGGCGCGCTGATCGCCTTGTACGAACACAAGGTATTCGTGCAGGGTGTAATCTGGGACGTCAACAGCTTCGATCAGTGGGGCGTGGAGCTAGGCAAGGTTTTAGCCAGCAACATCCTCGGCGAGCTGACCGGTACACCGGCGCAGCAGAGCCACGACAGCTCGACCAACGGCTTGATTGCGATGGCGCGCGCGGCGCTCCCATAGAGGAGTGGCGTATCCTTCCCGGCTTACCGTCATCCCCGCGCACGCGGGGATCCATTTTCACTGCCATATTCGGCAATCTGGATTCCCGCGTACGCGGGAATGACAGAGTTTCAAAAGTTTTATCCCTCACCAGCGGCAGTAACTTATAGGTCTTACTTATCATGGCTCTTGCAGAATTCGATTTAGCAATCTTTGGCGGCACCGGCGACCTGGCAATGCGTAAACTGCTGCCGGCCATGTATGCGCGCGACCGCGCCAACGACTTGCCGCCGGATGCCCGCATCCTGTGCATCGGCCGCCACGATAGCAGCGACGCCGACTTCCTCAAGCATGTGGAACAGGACGCCAAACCGCATATCAGCAAGGAAAGCTTCAACGCCGCCGTCTGGGCGCGCTTCTGCGAGCGCATCAAGTACGTCGGCATGGACGCCACCGATGCCTCCTCCTACAAAGCGCTGGTGGAAGCCATGCGGCCCGACCACGCGATCACCAATGTGTTTTACCTGGCGACCCCGCCCAGCTTGTTCTCGAAGATCTGCAAGAACCTGGCTGCCAGCGGCCTGGCCACCAGCAACTCGCGCGTGGTACTGGAAAAGCCGCTCGGCCGCGATCTCGCCAGCGCCAAGCAGATCAACGCCGAAGTCGGCCAGGTGTTTGCCGAATCGCAGATTTTCCGCATCGACCACTACCTCGGTAAAGAGACCGTGCAAAACCTGCTGGCGCTGCGCTTCGGCAACGTGCTGTTCGAGCCGCTGTGGCGCCGCGAATGGATTTCCGACGTCCAGATCACCATCGCCGAAGAACTCGGCGTCGGCAACCGCATGGGCTATTACGAAACTTCCGGCGCCTTGCGCGACATGCTGCAAAACCATCTGCTGCAGCTGTTGTGCATCGTCGCCATGGAGCCGCCGGTATCGATCACGCCAGATGCCGTGCGCGATGAAAAGCTCAAGGTGCTGCGTTCGCTGAAGCGCTTCACGCCCACCACGCTGGCGCAAAACGTGGTGCGCGGACAATACCGCTCCGGCCACGTCGAAGGCGTGGCCGTACCCGGCTATCGCAAAGAGGCCGACGCCAATCCGCATTCGCGTACCGAAACCTTTGTCGCCCTGAAGGCCGAAGTCGACACCTGGCGCTGGGCCGGCGTGCCGTTTTATCTGCGTACCGGCAAGCGCATGGCCGATTCGCTGGCGGAAATCGTGATCCGCTTCAAGACCATTCCGCATTCGATCTTTGCCCAGCCGAACAGCAGCTTCGAACCTAACTGCCTGGTGATCCGCCTGCAGCCGGACGAAGGCCTGACCTTGAACCTGATGGCCAAGACCCCGGGCGACGGCATGCGCCTCAAGCCGGTCGAACTGGAACTGAATTTCCGCGAGAGTTTCAAGTCGCCCCGCATGGAAGCCTACGAGCGCCTGCTGCTGGACGTCTTGCGCGGCCAGCTGACCCTGTTCATGCGCAGCGACGAACTGGAAGCGGCGTGGGAATGGGTCGAACCTATCCTGGAATTCTGGGACCAGGAAGAAGACGATCCGATTCCTTACACCGCCGGCACCTGGGGCCCGGCCGCGGCCAGCGCCCTGATTGCACGCGACGGCCTGCAATGGCGTGAAGAAGCACTGCCGGAACTATAGAATGACAATGCTGCTGGACGCGATCAAGACCCAGATCGACCTGCTCTCGAAGTCGGAGAAAAAGGTCGCCCTGACCATTCTCGACAACCCGCAGCTGGCGCTGGCGGAAAACATCACCGCCCTGGCCAAAAATGCGCAGGTATCGGAACCGACGGTGGTCCGCTTCTGCCGTGCCATCGGCTATGAAGGCTGGCACGACTTCAAGCTGAAACTGGCGCAAAGCCTGGCGGTAGCACTGCCAGGCGCCAATGAAATGCTGGCGCAGGACGATATCGCCGCCGACCTGGTCAACAAGATCTGCAGCCGTTCCATCAACACCCTGCTGGATCTGCGCAACCATCTGAGCGCCGACGCCATCCAGAAAGCACTGGACGTCCTGCTCAAGGCCAACAAGATCGAATTCTATGGCCAGGGCACTTCCGGGATCGTGGCTGCCGACGCCCAGCACAAGTTTTTCCGTTCCGGCGTTCCTACCGTCGCCTACTCCGATCCGCATATCCACAGCATCGCAGCCTCGCTGCTGCAGCCGGGCGATGCCGTGGTCGCCATCTCGCAGCGCGGCGGCAATGCTGCCCTGCTGCGCAGTGTGCAGTTGGCCAAGAAGGGCGGCGCCGATATCATCGTGCTGGGGCCGAGCGGCACGCCACTGGCAGAACTGGCGACAGTGCTGGTGCCGATCGACCTCAGCTTCAACATCGATCCGTATACGCCGATCTCGGCGCGGCTGGCGCATCTGGTGGTGATCGATATCCTGGCAGTCGGCCTGGCGCTCAAGCGTGGACCGGAATTTCGCAAGAAAATGCAGAATGCGCAGAAGGCCCTGCAGCAGTTCGACATGCAGTTCGATTCGTTTTTCCGCTGACGGCCCGCGCTCAAGCCAGCCGTCATCTGCCATGCATCTATAAAAATTACAACCATGAGACCAGCTTCTTCCGCGCCCGACTATCGCGATCCTGAATTCCTGCGCGACCGCATGCGGCGCGACATCGCCTTTTTCCACCCGCGCGCAATCGATCCGGACGGCGGCTTCTTCCATTACCTGAACGATGACGGCAGCGTCTACAACAGCGCCAGCCGCCACCTGGTCAACAGCACGCGCATGGTGTTCTGCTATGCGCTGGCCTGGCGCCTCGACAGCAAGGAAGAATATCGCGCAGCCGCACGCCATGGCTTGCGCTTCCTGCAGCAACAGCATTGGCAACCATCCTACGGCGGCTATGCCTGGGTGCTGGAAAACGGCTTGCCGGCCGACCGCACCCAGCATTGCTACGGCCTGGCCTTCGTCCTGCTGGCGCATGCCCATGCGGCGCGCATCGGCATCAGCGAGGCCGTCGACGGCATCGGCGCGACTTTCGAATTGATGGAAAAATTGTTCTGGTCGGAAGCCGATGGCTTGTACGCCGACGAAGCCACGCCCGAGGGAGTGGTCTCGTCTTACCGCGGCCAGAACGCCAACATGCATAGCTGCGAAGCCTTGATCGCCGCCTTTGAAGCGACCGGCGAACGGCGCTACCTGCTGCGCGCCGAACTGCTGGCGCACAACATCACTGTGCGCCAGGCCGCCATGGCGGACGGCTGGATCTGGGAACACTATAACGCTGACTGGAGCATCGACTGGGAATACAACCGGCATGACAGCAGCAATATGTTCCGCCCCTGGGGTTTCCAGCCCGGCCACATGACCGAATGGGCCAAGCTGCTGTTGCTGCTGGAGCGCCATGGCCAGCATTTGCAAGGCGACGCCGGCTGGCTACTGCCGCGCGCGCGGATGCTGTTCGACGCCACCATGCCGGCCGCCTGGGACCAGCAATCCGGCGGCCTGGTGTACGGCCTGGCGCCGGACGGCAGCGTGTGCGACGGCGACAAGTACTTCTGGGTGCAAGCCGAATCGCTGGCGACGGCCGCCCTGCTGGCCGCGCGCAGCGGCGATCAAGCCTACTGGGACAGCTACCGGAAATTATGGGCCTACAGCGACGCCCATCTGATCGACCAGGAACGCGGCGGCTGGTATCGCATCTTGCAGCGCGACAACCGCCGCTACGGTCCGGAAAAGCCGCCGCACGGCAAAACCGACTTCTATCATCCGATGGGCGCCTACCTGGAAGCACTGGCGGCCGTCGGCAACCCACTCGAATAAACGACCTTGCATGGATGCTGTCATGTCTGAAACAAACAAACCTTCCCTTCCCCTGCCGCAGTTCGTCAGCGCCGGCGAAGCCCTGACCGATCTGATACGGGTCGGCGCCGACCAGTGGCTGAGCAAGACCGGCGGTTCGACCTGGAACGTGGCGCGCGCCGCCGCCAGCCTCGGCGTACCTTCCGCATTTGCGGGTGCGATCAGCCAGGACTGGTTCGGCGATGAGCTGTATGCCGCCAGCCAGGCTGGCGAACTCGATCTGCGCTTCCTGCAGCGGGCCGCGCGCTCGCCCTTGCTGGCGATCGTCCATGAAACCACGCCGCCGCAATACAATTTTATCGGCGACAACAGCGCCGACCTCGCTTTCGATGCTGCCCTGCTGCCGGAAGGTTGGCAACAGGCGGCGCAATGGGTGCATTTCGGCGGCATCAGCCTGACCCGCGCACCGCTGGCCGGGCAGTTGATCGAACTGGCCGAAGACCTGCACAACCGCGGCGTCAAGATCAGCTACGACCCCAACTTCCGCAACGTGATGGACCAGCGCTACGATAGCGTGCTGAAAAAAATGGCGCAGCTGGCGGATGTCATCAAGGTCTCGGATGAAGACCTGGTCGGCCTGTTCCGCAGCGACGACACCGAAGCCGCCCTGGCCACCCTGCGCAATTTCAACCCCTCCGCCACCGTGCTGCTGACGCTGGGTTCGAAAGGTGCCGCGATCCATGCCGGCACCGAGTACTGGCAGGTAGCGCCGCCGCCGATCACGGTGGTCGACACCGTGGGCGCCGGCGACGCCGGCATCGCCGGACTTATCTACTCCTTGATCCAGGAATCCGCCGCCGCCCCAGCCGCCAGCCCCGACTGGCTGCAACATCTGCGGTTTTCGGTCGCCTGCGGTTCGGCCGCCTGCCTGAATGCAGGCGCCAAGCCGCCGCAACTGGCGCAGGTGCATGCCTTGCTGGGACGAGTCTAGCTCGCTTGCCGCCGCACCCGCGGTTTGTCTGGGCGCGCATAAATGTATCAAAATTACCTGTAGTAAAAATACAGTAAAAAACATTTCTGCAAGAAAATAAATAAATGACGCACCAAATCCGGGCAGCTTTGATAGACCGCCGAGCTGCCACAACTCGCCGCTGTGCGCACGAGCAATTAAATAGTGCTGTAAATTAGCAACAGAAATATAGTAAAACTACACAAATAAAACAAAATTTTCATAAATCGGTTTACCATCGATACCAATAAAGAAATCGGCATTAACTGAACGCAAAGTACAGCACCAAGGTACCAGCACTAACCAAAGTCCGATTCAAGAATTTCGAGCAACACAAGACTCGGAAAGCAGTGGTCAACGCCACATTTTTACTTAGGAGATGAAATGAGAAAATCTGTTCTGAAAGCCAAGCCACTCGCGGTTGCCGCTGTCCTGGCATGCGCCTTCGCCGGCCAGGCCCAAGCGCAAACCAATGTGACCATCTACGGCCGCGTTGACGCAGGCATCAACTATCAAAGCAATCAAGTCCAGAAAAATGCAGACGGCACCTTCACCCGTGGCGGCCAATGGGGTGTCGGCGGCAACGAATGGGGCACCAGCATGATCGGCTTCAAGGGCACCGAAGATCTGGGTGGCGGCTTGAAAGCACTGTTCACATTGGAAAGCGGCTTCCAAGCCGATACTGGCTCTTTCAACGGCAGCGGCTTGTTTAACCGTCGTTCGTTTGTTGGTTTGAACGGTGGCTTCGGTACCGTGAAAATCGGCCGCGACCTGGCACTGCCAAGCGACCGCGTATGGAGCATCGACCCGACCGGTCAGCAGAACATGAGTACTTCGACTCTGTTCAAAGGCCGCAACTGGCCACAAACCAGCAACCAGATCCAGTACATCACGCCTGATACCATGGGTGGCTTCTACGTCCACGCCATGTACGGCGCTGGCGAAGCAGCAGGCTCGTTCACCAAGGGACCGACAGGTTCGAATATCGGCAGCAGCACTGGCCTGGCAGTTGGTTTCGTCCAACCTACCTACGAATTGCTGGCGATGTACGACACCGCACGTGACCAAAACGGTAGCTACGACAGCTTGTTCTCCCGCTCCAAGGAAATCACCGTCGGCGGCAATGTGACCTTCGGTCCAGCGAAACTGTTCGCAGGCTGGCAAAACATTTCGGCGCCGGCACAGGACACTTCTTTGGCACCAGCAGGAAGCATGGCTTCAGCCAACAAAGCCAATCAATTCTGGCTCGGCGCCAACTACCAGTTGACACCTGCCCTGACACTGATCGGCGCGGCCTACCACGTCAAGCTTAACCACGACGTCGGCAGCGCTAACCTGTTCATGGTCGGCACCAACTACAGCTTGTCCAAGCGCACTCTGCTGTACGCGAGCGTTGGTACCATCCGCAATGGTTCGAATACAGATTTCCAAGTGCAAACCGGCGACAGCACAGGCTTGACTGGACAGAACCAAAGCACGTTCTACACTGGTATCAGCCACTCGTTCTAAAGATAGCAAGCATGGTTGGCGCGCCGCTTGAGCTCGGCGCGTCAATCGTTCTTGTTAGTACTGCCTTGTAGTGCTTGCTGCGAAGAGTGGCAATTAGTGAAAGACGTCCCTGGGTAACTCCCAGACTTTGCCCATTCGCGTGCGAATGGGCATTTTTTGTGGGCGACAGCTTTGTTCTCGCCGGCGATCGCCAGGCGGCATTGTCTTTGACTATCCCCTGTGCCAGAATCAGCGCTCGAACCATTCTAAAGAACGGCGACCATGCCACCTCTCCCCCGCAAGAACGTTTCTCACGGCCGGCAATCCTGTTGCACTGGGCTATTTTCCTGCTGGTTGCCCTGGCTTACCTGGCAATTGAAATGCGCGGCCCCAAAGGCAGCGACTCGCGCGTATTCTGGACTGCCACCCATTTCTGGGCCGGCTGCAGCGTGCTGATATTGTCGGTGGTGCGCGTCGCCTGGCGCAGCTATCGATCGCCGCCGGCGCCGCTGGCGGACCTGCCCGTCATGCAATTCCTGTCCAAGGCTGCGCATCTGGCGCTGTATATATTCATTATCGTCCAACCCATACTCGGGATTTTGACCGTCAACCTGGCCGGCCATCCGGTCAACCTGGCTGGATTGGGTTCATTCACGGTAATCGGCCCCGATCATGACCTGGCCAAATCGATGAAGACTATTCACGAGACGCTGGGAAATGTTTTTTACTGGGTGATCGGTTTGCACGCCCTGGCGGCGCTATGGCATCACTTTATCAAGCGCGACGCTACCCTCCGCCGTATCATCTAGACAGGCAATGCCGCGGCGGCAAGCACAGCCCGAGCACAAACGGCCGGGACGCATTGCCAGCCTCTCTCCAAAAAGAGGGCCAGCAGCCGCGTTGCCATTTACTTGATGTGCGAGATAACGTTTGGCCACAAAGTCACTTCCTGGTTGCCGCGCGCCGATTGTGCCGATTTGCCGTCGCCTTCAGCGGCGATCTTATCGCTGTCCGACTCGCCCAGCGAGGCGATGTGGGTCAGGATGCCGCGCTTGGCCTGGCGCTGCAATTCGGCAAACGGACTGGAACGGTTGAGAGAGACGCCGACCGCCAGCACATCGATCAGCAGCAGCAGCAGGATGCGCGACACCATCGGGATATGCATCATGCTGCTTTCATCATGCTCCACTGCCAGCGTGTAATGGGCACGCTTGGCCAGCTGCGAATTGCTAGGCGCCAGCGCAATAATGGTGGCGCCGGAATGCACTGCCACCTCCACTGCCGGCGCCAGATGGCGCAGGCGCCCTGAATTCGAAATCACCACCACCACATCGCTGCTTTTCAACATCGCAGCCGACACCTCTTGCAACTGCGGATCGGTATAGGCCGACGACGGGATGCCGAGGCGGAAGAATTTTTGCTGCGCATCTTCCGCCACCAGGCCGCAGCTGCCGAAACCGTAGAATTCGATGCGGCTGGCCTGGCTCAGTACCTCGATCACGCGCGACAAGGTATCGGCATTCAGGTTATCGCGCACTTCCATCATGGCGGAAATGGTGTTGTCGACCACTTTCACGCCGACATCCAGTGAAGAATCGCCGACATGCACCTGGCTGTGCGCGACCGGCACCGTGCCGGTGACGCCCGAAGCCAGCTTCAGCTTGAAATCAGCCAGGCCCTGGCAGCCCATGGTGCGGCAGAAACGGATCACGGTCGGCTGGCTGACATCGGCGCGGCGGGCGATTTCTGAAATCGGCTCGCTCATCACGGCGCGCGGATGCGCCAGGATCAGGCTGGCGACCTTCTGCTCGGCAGGCGAAAACTGGTCGCGCGCCTTGCGGATTTTTTCCAGGATGGGCACGGCGTTGCCGCCACCCAGGTGCTCGGAAAGGATCGCGGCGACGCCGACAAATGCCGGATACGGCGCGGTAATGACAAAGGTCGGGATTTTCGCCAGATAGCTGCTGAAGCGTCCCTTGTTTTCAAAACGGGCGCGGAACGGCGAACGCGCAAAATATTCCCCCAAGCGCGGCACCACGCCGCCGCCGATATACAAGCCGCCCAGAGTGCCGAGCGTGACGGCAACGTCAGCCGCGACCGTGCCCAGCATGGCGCAGAAGCACTCCACCACTTCCATGCACAAGCCATCCTGGCCCTGCAAAGCGCGCTCGACGATTTGCGCCGTCTGCAGCGGCTCCGGCTTGGCGATGCCTTGCAGCTCAGCCAAAGCCTGATAGATCATTTCGATGCCGGGGCCTGACACCAGGCGCTCGGCCGAGACGTGCGAATAAGTACGCCAGCAGTAAGCCAGCACCGCCGCCTCGCGCGCATCGCCAGGGGCGAAGGTAACGTGGCCGCCTTCGCTGCCCAGCGCAATCCAGCGCCCTTCGGTAGGAATCAGGCCGCCGACGCCCAGCCCGGTGCCGGCGCCGACCAGCCCGACCACGCCGCCGCTGAGCGCCCTGCCGCCGCCGATCTGGACGCAATGCGCTTGCTCCAGGTGCGGCAAGGACATCGACAGCGCGGTGAAGTCGTTGACCACCAGCAGCGTATCCAGGTTCAGGCGGCGCCGTGTGTTTTCGATCGAGAATGCCCAATTATGATTGGTCATCTTGATGTCGTCGCCCTGCACCGGATTGGCGATCGCGATGGCGGCATGGCGCACTTGCGCATGGGCACCCTGCGTCGCACTATAAGCCAGGTAAGTTTCTACCGCCTGCGCGAACTCGGCATAATCGGCGCAGCGCAAGGTCTGTATCGTGTCGATCTGGCCCGGCGCACGCTCCAGTGCAAAACGCGCATTGGTGCCGCCGACATCTGCCAGCAGACGAGGGCCATCCAGATAGCTAGTCGCCGAAATATCGCTAGCATTCATGATCGTGGATGAAGACATGGTGTAAAACTTTCACTTGAATACTGATACTGTTAGCAGGACGAGGCGGCGGCAAAATCTCTGCCTCGCTTCTAAATTTTTGTTCGAATGCTCAATATCTTCAGCCGGAATCCGCTTTTCAGCGGTCTTCCGGCCATTGGGCGCCGGCCCGCTCCATCATGGCGAACGATGCCGTCGGTCCCCAACTGCCGGCCATGTACGGCTTGGGCGCTGCGCTGCTGGTCTGCCAATGGCGCTGCAAGGGCTCGACCCAGCGCCAGGCGGCCTCCTGCTCGTCGCGCCGCACGAACAGCGACAAATTACCGCGGATGGCATCGACCAGCAGGCGTTCGTAAGCTTCCGCCCGGCGCTGCTTGAAAGCCTGGTCGAAGGCCAGATCGAGCGCCACCGGCTGCACCGTCATGCCGTCGCCCGGCTGCTTCGCCAGGCAATGCAGCTGGATCGATTCGTCCGGCTGCAGGCGGATCACCAGGCGGTTGCTGCTGGCGCCGGCCTGGCCGCCCGGCATTGGCAGGATCGCGTGCGGGATCGGCCTGAAAGTAATGATGATTTCAGCCGTACGATGCGCCAGGCGCTTGCCGGTGCGTAGAAAGAACGGCACCCCGGCCCAGCGCCAGTTGTTGATTTCGGCATGCAGGGCCACGAAAGTCTCGGTCCGCGACTGCGGCGCCACGCCCGGCTCTTGCTGATAGCCCGCCACCGATTGCCCATCCACCGCGCCGGATACATACTGGCCGCGCACCGCCTTGAGCTCCATATCCTCGGGCGAGAACGGCTTGAGGGCGCGCAATACCCGCAATTTCTCGTCGCGCACCGCATCGGCGTCCATCGAGGTTGGCGGCTCCATCGCCACCATGCACAGCAGCTGCAGCAGATGGTTCTGCACCATGTCGCGCAGAGCGCCGGTGCCTTCATAAAAATCGCCGCGGCCTTCGACGCCCAGCTGCTCGGCGATCGTCAGCTGCACATGGGCCACCGACTCGCGCCGCCACAACGGCTCGAACAGCGAATTGGCAAAGCGCAAGGCCAGCAGGTTTTGCACCGCCTCCTTGCCCAGGTAATGATCGATGCGGTAAATCTGTTCCTCTGCAAACACCCGCGCCACCGCATCGTTGATGGCACGCGAAGACAGCAAGTCATGGCCCAGCGGCTTTTCCAGCACCACCCGGGCCTGCGACAGGTCGATCTTGCTGGCTGCCAGGTTGGCGCAAATCGGCTCGAACAGCGCCGGCGCAGTGGCCAAATAGAACACCGAAACTGCCTGACGGGCAGCCAGCACCTGCGCCAGGGCCTGGTAACCGCCGCTATCCAGCAAATCCAGCGGCAGATAGGTCAGCCGTGCCAGGAAAGCCTGCCATACGGCAGGGTCCTGTACGCCGCCGCCCTTGACATAGGGCGCGGCGCTCTTGCTGACCCAGGCCAGATAGTCTTCCTGGCTGAAATCCTGTTTGGAGACGCAGATGATGCGTCCATCCTGATGCAACTTTCCTTCCCTATGAGCAACAAACAACGCAGGAAGAATCTTCCGCATCGACAAATCGCCGGTAGCGCCGAATAAGGTGAATGTAAAAGGAATATTGGGTTGCATCAAAATTTTTGTAATAAATAAAAAACTTATATTGCAATATTAATGTAGCATTACTACAATTACAAGCGGCGCAGAGAATAAAACCAGGATTTTCACAGGGAAACTCAAGATCGCATGTAGTTTTACTAGTTTTCACATGATACACATGGACTAGCATGTTCGCAGAGCCTAGCTTTGCGCAAACAGGCAGTACAGCAACGGTTTGACGTTCCGGTACACGTTGGAGCGGTCTTTCGGGTAGGAGCAAGGAAGAGCAACTAAGGGGAAGCCAGCATGGCTGCTCTAGGAGAACGGCCAGCAAGGCAACATCAGATCTGGCGTTAGTATCAAGCCCTATGATCAAGCGTTAATGTTAAACACAGGTACAACTCAACACAGGAGACAAGTATGAAACTGAGTCAAATAATAAAATCGGTATTCGCTACCACTGCATTGCTGTCCAGCGCCGCGGCAGTTCACGCGGCTGAAGTTGAAGTGCTGCATTACTGGACATCCGGCGGCGAAGCTAAATCGGTCGCCGAGCTGAAAAAGATCATGGAAGCCAAGGGCGTGACCTGGAAAGACTTCGCGGTCGCCGGCGGCGCCGGTGAAAATGCGACTACCGCACTGAAAGCCCGCGTCATCGCAGGCAGCCCTCCGACAGCGGCACAGATCAAGGGTCCATCGATCCAGGAATGGGGCCAAGAAGGCGTGCTGGCGAATATCGATGCTGCTGCTACTGCGGGCAAATGGGATTCGCTGCTGCCTAAGGTAGTTTCCAACACAATGAAATACCAAGGCCACTATGTAGCAGCGCCGGTCAACGTCCATCGCGTCAACTGGCTGTGGATCAATCCTGAAGTCTTGAAAAAATCCGGCGCCAAGGCACCAACCACCTGGCCTGAATTCTTTGACGCGGCCGACAAGATGCAAAAAGCCGGCTTCATCGCCGTCGCCCACGGCGGCCAGCCTTGGCAGGACGCCACCGTGTTTGAAACCGTTGCGCTGGGCGTAGGCGGCGCCGATTTCTACAACAAGGCGCTGGTCAAGCTTGATCCGGCCACCCTGACCGGCCCGACCATGATCAAGACCTTCGATACGCTGGGCAAGATCAAGGGTTATATCGACAAGAACGCTGCAGGCCGCGACTGGAACCTGGCAACCGCCATGGTCATCAACGGCAAGGCCGGCATGCAGTTCATGGGCGACTGGGCCAAGGGCGAATTCACTGCCGCCGGCAAAGTACCTGGCAAGGACTTCCTGTGCGTAGCAGCTCCTGGCACCGACAAGTCGTATACTTACAATATCGACTCGATCGCCATGTTCAAGGTCAAGAATCCTGACTCGCAAAAAGCGCAGCTGACCCTGGCAACCGCCATCATGAGCCCTGAATTCCAGGAAATCTTCAACCTGAACAAGGGTTCGATCCCGGTCCGTCCTGATATCCCACGCACCAAGTTCGACAGCTGCGCCATCAAGTCGATGGATGACATGGCAGCTTCCAGCAAGGCTGGCACGCTGGAGCCAAGCATGGCGCATGGCATGGCCGTCAACTCTGCCGTACAAGGCGCTATCCTGGACGTAGTCTCGAAGTTCATGAACTCCAACATGACTTCGCAAGCTGCTGTACAGGCGCTGGCCAAAGCAGCAAAAACACAGTAAACAAGTATTTATTGCTTATTTTATTATTTAATCAGAGCAAATGAGAACAGGGGCCGGAGCGAGTAAGATCGATTCCGGCCCCCGCCGTGTCCGGCAATGGCTAGCACTGCATTGCCAGGCCCGGCTTTGATCCTGCATCAGGAGACTTGCATGTCCGATCACACCCTCCCCTATACAGCAGCCGCTGTCGGGAGTCCAAGCCACACGCCCAAGCAGCAAGGGCGGATTGCGGCAATCGCCGATGCCTGGCTGCCACGCCTGGTATTGTCACCTACTATCATCCTGTCATTGGTCTTCGTCTACGGCTTCATCGGCGTCACCGCCTGGCTGTCGCTGACCAATTCGCGGATGCTGCCGAATTACGAAATTTCCGGCTTCAACCAATATGTCGAACTGTTCGGCCTGGACCGCTGGTGGGTAGCCGCCGCCAACCTGGGCATCTTCGGCGGCCTGTTCATCCTGTTCTGCCTGGCGATCGGCCTGTTCATGGCGATCCTGCTGGACCAGAAAATCCGCGCCGAAGGCGCGCTGCGCGCGATCTACCTGTATCCGATGGCGCTCTCCTTCATCGTCACCGGCGCCGCCTGGAAATGGATCCTGAATCCCGGCCTCGGCCTGGAAAAGATGATGCACGACTGGGGCTTCGCCAACTTCCATTTCGACTGGCTGGTGAATTCCGATTTCTCTATCTATACCGTGGTGATCGCCGGCGTCTGGCAATCGTCAGGCTTCGTCATGGCGCTGTTCCTGGCCGGCCTGCGCGGCATCGACGACAGCATCATCAAGGCTGCCATGGTGGATGGCGCCAGCTTGCCGACCATCTATCGCCGCATCGTCATCCCGGCGCTGCGTCCGGTGTTCTTCAGTGTGCTGCTGGTGCTGGCGCATATCGCGATCAAGAGCTTCGACTTGGTGATGGCGCTGACTGCCGGCGGTCCTGGCACGTCTTCCGATCTGCCGGCAATTTTCATGTATCAGTTTTCTTTCTCACGCGGTCAACTTGGCCTTGGCGCGGCATCGGCAATGATGATGCTGGCTACCGTACTGGCAGTGCTGGTGCCCATGATGTACCTGGAAACCAAAGGAGCGCGCAATGGCCGCTGACAGCACTAGCAATACCATCTATAACGAAGGCAGCAAACTGACCGCCGGCCGCGTGCTGATCTACACGCTGCTGGTGCTGTGCGCGCTGTACTACCTGGCGCCGCTGTACGTGATGCTGAGCACCTCGGTGAAAACGCTGGATGAAATCCGTTCCGGCAACCTGCTGTCGCTACCGATGTCGCCCACCGGCGCAGCCTGGAGCAAAGCCTGGAGCACTGCGTGTACCGGCGTCGATTGCAACGGCTTGCAGCCGTTCTTCTGGAACTCGATCAAGATGGCGGTGCCGGCGGTGCTGATCTCGACCCTGGTCGGCTCGCTCAACGGCTATGTGCTGGCGCACTGGCGTTTCCGCGGTTCCGAGATCCTGTTCACGGCGCTGATGGTCGGCTGCTTCATCCCGTTCCAGGTCGTGATCCTGCCGATGGCGCGCCTGCTGGGCACCGTCAACCTCGCCAATACCACGCCAGGGCTGGTGTTTGTACACATCGTCTACGGCATCGCCTTCACCACCCTGTTCTTCCGTAACTACTATGTCACGGTGCCGGAAGAACTGGTCAAGGCAGCCCGTATCGACGGCGCCGGCTTCTTCATGACCTACCGCAAGATCATCTTCCCGCTGTCGCTGCCGATTTTCATGGTCTGCTTCATCTGGCAGTTCACGCAGATCTGGAACGACTTCCTGTTCGGCGTGGTGTTCGGCGGTTCCGATGCCAAGCCGGTGACGGTGGCCTTGAACAACCTGGTGAATACGTCCACCGGCGTGACCGAATACAACGTCAACATGGCGGCGGCCATCATCGCCGCCCTGCCGACCCTGGTGGTGTATCTGCTGGCCGGGAAATATTTTGTACGCGGCCTGACTGCCGGTGCGGTCAAGGGCTAAACCGAAGCGACCGGCCGCCGCCTCGGGCGCGGCCGCGATGAGAATAAATTTAAGGAATGAATTAAAGATGGCAAGCTTATCAATTCGCAATGTGCGCAAGGTCTACCCGAACGGCAATGAAGTCCTGAAGGGCATCGATCTCGAAATCGAAGACGGCCAGTTCCTGATCCTGGTGGGCGGCTCCGGCTGCGGTAAATCGACCCTGCTGAACATGATCGCCGGCCTGGAAACAGTCTCGGAAGGCCAGATCATGATCGGCGACCGCTGCGTCAACGATGTACCGCCCAAAGAGCGCGACATCGCCATGGTGTTCCAATCCTACGCGCTGTATCCGACCATGACAGTGCGCGAAAACATTTCCTTCGGCCTGGGCATCCGCAAGGTCCCTAAAGCCGAACAGAAGCAGATCGTCGAACGCGTCGCCAACACCCTGCAGATCACTCATCTGCTGGACCGCAAGCCGGCCCTGTTGTCGGGTGGCCAGCGCCAGCGCGTCGCCATGGGCCGCGCGATCGCGCGCGATCCGTCGCTGTTCCTGTTCGACGAGCCGCTGTCCAACCTGGACGCCAAGCTGCGCGTTGAAATGCGCGCTGAAATCAAGCTGATGCACCAGCGCCTGGGCAGCACCATCGTCTACGTCACGCATGACCAGATCGAAGCAATGACCCTGGGCGACCGCATTGCCGTGATGAAAGACGGCGTGGTGCAGCAGTTCGGCAGCCCGCAGGAAATCTACGACAACCCTAGCAACCTGTTCGTCGCCGGCTTCATCGGCTCGCCGTCGATGAACTTCATGCGCGGCAACCTGGTCGCCAATGGCCACGGTCCTGCTTTCGAACTGACCCACGGCGGCCGGACGACCTTGCTGCCACTGGCGCCGGCGCAGGCGCAAAGGCCGGAAATCGCGGCCTGGGTCGGCAAGGAAGTGATCCTCGGCATCCGTCCGGAGCATGTCACCGACGCTCAGAGCGCCCGTACTTCGGAAGCGGCCGGCGATAGCAACTACCATCCGACCGAAGTCGGCTGCACGGTCGAACTGACCGAGCCTACCGGCCCGGATACCCTGGTGTTTACTACCTTCAATGAGGCCCGCGTCACTTGCCGCACGCACCCGCGCGCCGCCGCCAAACCGAAGGACGAGATGCAGCTGGCTTTCGATTTGTCGAAGGCGGTGCTGTTCGACGCCAAGACGGAAGAACGGATCAGTTGAGCAAATATGCCACGATGGTAAAACAGTAAGAAATTACTGCAGCCCTCCATCGTGGCAGACGCTCATAAAATGCGTAGAATGGCAGAAAGGCATTTCCGATTAACAGTCTCTGCTTTTCTACGCTGCCATGAACCAACTCGAACAACTCAAGCAATTCACCACCATCGTCGCCGACACCGGCGATTTCCAGTCGATCAAGGCGTTTACGCCGCGCGACGCCACCACCAATCCCTCATTGATCCTGAAAGCGGTGCAGAAGCCGGAATACCAGCCTTTGCTGGCGCAGGCGGTGAAGGACCACGGCCAGCTGTCGACCAAGGAAATCATCGACCACCTGCTGGTCACCTTTGGCCAGGAAATCCTGAAACTGATCCCGGGCCGGGTTTCCACCGAGACCGATGCGCGCCTGTCGTTCAACACCCAGGGCACGATCGACAAAGGCCATGCACTGATCAAGCTGTACGAAGCGGCCGGCATAGACCGCGACCGCGTGCTGATCAAGATCGCTTCCACCTGGGAAGGCATCCGGGCGGCGGAAGTGCTGCAAAAGGCCGGCGTCCATTGCAACCTGACCTTGCTGTTTTCGATGCCGCAGGCAATTGCCTGCGCCGAAGCCAAGGTGCAGCTGATCTCGCCGTTCGTCGGCCGCATCTACGACTGGTACAAGAAATCCAGCGGCCACGATTACACTGGCGCGGACGATCCGGGCGTGCAGTCGGTCAAACAGATCTACAGCTATTTCCGTAAGTTCGGCTATGCCACCGAAGTGATGGGCGCCAGCTTCCGCAACACCTCGCAGATCACTGAACTGGCCGGCTGCGACCTGCTCACCATCAGCCCCGAGCTGCTGCAGGCGCTGGCCGAAAGCGATGCTGCGGTCAGCCGCAAGCTCAGCCCGGAAGTCGCGCAGCAAAGCGAGATTACAAAAATCGACCTGGATGAAACCATCTTCCGCACCATGCTGAACGACGATGCGATGGCGACCGAAAAACTGGCGGAAGGCATACGCCAGTTCAGCGCCGATGCGGTCAAGCTGGAAAAGATGGTGGACGCGCTGCGCTGAGGCTTCGCGCGCCCGACAAGCAGGCTGCGCACAATAAAAAAAACTCGGTTCACACCGAGTTTTTTTTGTACTTTACGATTCCTTATTTGAACACAACTGTCTTGTGCCCATTGAGCAGGATGCGATGTTCAATGAACCACTTCACCGCCCGCGCCAGCACCACGCACTCGACGTCGCGGCCGATGGCGGTCAAGGTCTCCGGCTCCATCGCATGATCGACGCGCGCCACGTCCTGCTCGATGATCGGGCCTTCATCCAGGTCGCCAGTGACGAAGTGTGCGGTGGCGCCGATCAGCTTGACGCCGCGGTCATGCGCCTGGTAATAGGGCTTCGCGCCCTTGAAGCTAGGCAGGAAGGAATGATGGATATTGATGGCGCGTCCGGTCAGCGCGGTGCACATGGCCGGCGACAGGATCTGCATGTAGCGCGCCAGCACCACCAGGTCGATATTGCTGGCTTCGACGATTTCCATCACGCGCGCTTCCTGCGCCTGCTTGGCTGCGGCCGAAGCCCCAGCTGCCAGCGGCAGGTGATGGAACGGAATGTTGTAGCTGGCGGCCAGCTGGTAAAAATCGGTGTGATTGGAAACGATGGCGGTGATCTCAACCGGCAGCAGGCCGCTCTTGTAGCGGAACAGCAGGTCGTTCAGGCAATGGCCGATCTTCGACACCATCAGCATCATGCGCGGCTTCTTGCCGGCATCGTGCAACTGCCAATTCATCTGCATGGTGCCGGCCAGGGTGGAAAATTGCGCGCGCAGGCTATCGTCGGCAATCGCCGCATCTTCCGATGAAAAATGCACGCGCATGAAAAACAATTTGGACTGGGCGTCGCCGAACTGGGCGGAATCGATGATATTGCAACCGTGATCGGCCAGGAAGCCCGAAACGCGATGCACGATGCCGCGCTGATCGAGACAGGACAAGGTAAGAATATATTCGGGATGGCTCATGAGTTTGGCGAATGCGGGCAATAGTGGATGACGCTTGGCAGAATGCCAAAACCGCTATTGTCGCATGCCTGCATGCACATGACAAAACCGGAGCGTAGCCGCCGCTCTGGCCGCTTTGCATATAGACACCCCTCCAGCCGGGATTCCCGGCCGGAAAAGCTGGTGCTGCTGCACGCCGGACTGGCCGGCGGCGGACTTTAGACTACGGCGGTGGCCGCAGCGTTGCTGGCCGAATTGCTGGTCGCAGCGGCAGCCGGCTTGCTGGAAGAAGTGCCGACCTGGACTTCGCCAGTCAGTTGACCGCCTTCTTCGATGACAACCTTGCCATAGCGGATTTTGCCGGAAACCTTGCCAGTTGAATAAATCACCAGCTTTTCACGGACGGTCAGGTCGCCGTCGAATTCGCCGTAGATTTCGGCCAGGTCGATTTCCGCCGAACCCTTGAACGCGCCTTTTTCGGCGATATGGATCACGCGCGAATTCATGGTGGCTTCCACCCGGCCCTCGACCACGAGCGTGTCGCAATCGGTGATCTCTACGCCTTTGAGCTTGATGTTCGGGCCGACAATCAGTTTGCTGCCGACTTCATTGGTGCTGGACGACGAGTGGTTGACAGGAGTGCTCACAGGGTTGCTAGCCTTAGGAATGTTGGAGGTGTTGCCGGAAGTGAGGTTGCTGCTGGCGCTGAACGGTGAATTTGGTGTCGGGGTTTCTCGCTTGCCGCCGAAAAACGTATCTGATTTAAGCATGTGATCTCCTGAATGGTGTTGCCTGCATTAGTGCGGCCAGCACGCTGATGCAAATGAATATGAAAAAATATGATCGAATACTGCATGACCGTGTGAGACAAAGGTCTCCAGCTTTCGAGGACCCTCTTCCGGAAAAGTTCATAGAGAAAACCATTAATTTGTAACCGTGGGCAACTCTTAGCCGCTAACAATAATAATTGCCGCACAGACTTTGATTGTCATTTTTTATAGCTTACCGGATAATCAGCCGCAGCAGTCAAACCTATAGCGCAAAGGGAAACAGGGATGAACACCGCGACTTCCGATACACCGCCTTTCGACGTTCCAGCCAGCCCTCCTCCACAACAGCCTACGCCCGAAGCCTTCGTTTTTTCCGGCCGCGGCAGTGAATATTTCCGCATATGGATAGTTAACCTTCTACTATCCATTATCACACTCGGCATTTACTCAGCCTGGGCCAAAGTGCGCCGCACCCGCTATTTCTATGACAACACCCGGGTCGCCGGCAGCAGTTTCGAATACCACGGCAACCCGATCGCAATCCTGAAAGGACGCATCATCGCAGTGGTCCTGATCGGCGGCTACCAGGTCGCCTTCAGGCTGAGCCCTAAACTTGGATTGCTGGCGCTGGCGCTGATGTTTGCGGTCATGCCATGGCTGATCTGGAGAAGCTACCAGTTCAAGCTGTTCAACTCCAGCTACCGCGGCATCCGCTTCGGCTTCAAAGGCAGCGCCGGCAAGTCTTACTTCATTTATCTGCTGCTGCCGCTGATCTCCATGCTCTCGATCGGCCTGCTCTCGCCTTTCGCCTACCAGCGCAATAAAAAATACCTGCACACGGAAAGCAAGTTCGGCGCGACGCATTTTTCCTTTCACGCCAGTGTAGGCTCTTTTTATCAGGTCTTTCTGATTTGTTTCGCCGTCGCCATGCTTGGCTACGCCGCCATCGGCATACTGTTCGGCGGCAGCCTCATGGCCGCCGCCACTGCCGGCAAGCACGCCGCCCCGGCTGCCTTTGCCGGTCCCATCTTCATGATGATATTTGCCATGTATGCGTGGACCTTCCTGATCATGCCGCTGGCCCTGACCATGGTCCAGAACCTGATCTGAAACAATACCAAGCTGGCGGACCATCAATTCCAGAGCAAGCTGAAATGGACCAGGGTCGCTTTCATCATGATCACCAACCTGATCGCCATCGTCTGCACACTCGGCTTGTTCACGCCCTTTGCGCAGATCCGCTCGCTCAAATACCGGCTGGAGTCGGTCAGCCTGCTGGCAGCCGGCTCGCTCGACCATTTCCTGGCCGATGCCGAACCGCAGGGCTCCGCCGCCGGCGAAGGTATGTCTGACCTGCTCGATTTCGACTTGTCGCTGTAAAGCCGCGCACAGATGCAGAATGCGCAAGCGCAGGCGGTACGGGCCTTCTACTTCGACGGCAAGACCTCGCGCCGCCATGCGGTCGAACTGACAGTCACCGCTGGCCTCGCCAGCATCTCCGGCGAGGCGCAGCGGCAAGCGCCGCTGGACGAGTTGCGCGTGTCGGAACGGGTCTCCAGCGCCACCCGCAAGGTCACCTTCGCCGACGGCGCTTATCTTGAAATCATCGATCTCGATGCCTTTGCCGCACTGCTGACGAGCACCGGCCATGCCGACTCGCTGGTAGTGCGCATGCAGCAGAGCTGGCGCACCGTGTGGCAAGCGCTGGCAGCGCTGGTCCTGATCCTGGTGCTGGGTTATCTGTATGTGTTGCCGGCGGCCTCAGGCTGGATTGCCAACGCCCTGCCGGAATCGGTCGAAAGGAGAATCGGCGGCAGTACGCTGGAGTTCCTGGACCAGCGCGTATTCACCGCTTCCACCCTGTCGCCAGCCCAGCAAGCCTCTATCGACAGCCGCTTCCGCGCGCTGGAACCGCCGCGCCAGGGGGCGCCGGCATTCCAGATCATTTTCCGCAAAAGCAAGATCGGTCCGAATGCCTTCGCCCTGCCGTCCGGCGACATCCTGGTGACCGACGAACTGGTCCGGCTGCTGGACGATGACGATGCCTTGATGGGCGTGCTGGCGCATGAACTCGGCCACCTGCATAACCGCCACCTGATGCGGCGGCTGATCCAGGTGTCCGCAATCGGCGCCACGGCGACGCTGCTGTTCGGCGATGTCTCGACGCTGATCGCGACCATTCCGCCGCTGCTGCTCGATCTCAAATATTCGCGCGATATCGAGCTGGAGGCGGACGACTATGCGATCGCCATGTTCAAGGCCAACGGCATCAGCCTCACCAAGCTGGCGCGTACCTTCGAAAAACTCGACAGCCAGCCCGCCGCATTCTCGCCTTACCTGTCGACCCATCCGCCCAGCAAGGAAAGGATTGCACGCATCCTCCAGGCGCAGGCCGGATAAGCCCCGGGCGGGGGCCATGCCAGATGCGTTACAATCTTGGAATTAGAAATTAGATTCAGCAATCAAGATAACAATGCGCCAATACCTCGATCTCATGCGCCATGTGCAACAACATGGCACTGTCAAAACCGACCGCACCGGCACCGGCACCCGCTCGGTATTCGGCTACCAGATGCGCTTCAACCTGCAAGACGGCTTCCCCTTGCTGACCACCAAGAAGCTGCATCTGCGCTCGATCATCCATGAGCTGATCTGGTTTCTCAACGGCTCGACCAACATCCAGTATCTAAAAGACAACGACGTCAAGATCTGGGACGAATGGGCCGACAGCGAAGGCAACCTGGGACCAATCTACGGCTATCAATGGCGCTCTTGGCCGACGCCATCCGGCGGACATATCGACCAGATCACGCAACTGGTCGAGCAGATCAAGAGCAATCCAGATTCGCGTCGGCTGATCGTCTCGGCCTGGAACGTCGCCGACATCCCGCAGATGAAGCTGCCGCCCTGCCATGCTTTCTTCCAGTTTTATGTCGCCGAAGGCAAGCTATCTTGCCAGTTGTACCAGCGCAGCGCCGATATTTTCCTGGGCGTGCCGTTCAACATCGCTTCCTATGCCCTGCTGACGCACATGATGGCGCAGCAGTGCGGGTTGGAAGTGGGTGATTTCATCTGGACCGGCGGCGATTGCCACCTCTATTCCAACCATGCGGAGCAGGTCGAATTGCAACTGTCGCGCACGCCTGGCCCGCTGCCCAAGCTGACCATCACGCGCCAGCCGGCGTCGATTTTCGACTACCGTTTTGAAGATTTTGAAATCAGCGATTATCATCCGCAGGCGCACATCAAGGCGCCGGTAGCTGTGTAGGGTGGGCACCTGTGCCCACGCGTTACTTCAAATCCCCCAATGAACGGTGGGCAACTGCCCACCCTACTTAAGCTATTTATCCGGTGCCGGCTTGCCCGCTGCCGCCGGCTGGCTGGCATGCACATCCTGCCAGCCGCCGCCCAGCGCCTTGTAGAGCGACACCGTCGCCTTGAGCCGCTTCAACTTGATCTGGCCTAGCTCGTTCTGTACTTCCGACAGCGAACGTTGCGTATCGAGCACCGTCATCAGATCCTCCGCGCCGACCCGGTAGCGGATTTCCGATAATTCGAAGGCGAAGCGCGCCTGTTCCATTTCCGTGACTTTCAGCTTGCGCTGTTCATCCAGGCTGCGGATCTGGCCAAGCGCGGTATCGACTTCCGACAGCGCAGAAATCACGGTCGACCGATAGATCTGCACCAGCTCCTGTTTCTGGGCGACGGCCAGGTCGCGCTGGCTGTTGAGGCGCCCAGCATCGAAGATCGGCGCCACCAGCCCGGCGCCCAGGTTGGCCAGCATGTTGGGGCCGTTGAACAGCGACAGCAAGGCATTGCTCTGGCCGCCGGCCGAGCCGGTCAGGCGGATGCTGGGGAACAGCGCCGCGCGCGCCACCGCCACGTTGGCGTTGGCGGAGGCCAGTTCGGCTTCCGCATGACGGATGTCCGGCCGGCGCGACAGCAACGCCGACGGCAAGCCGGGCGTTACCTGCGGCAGCAGGATCTTGGCCAGCCCGGGTTCATTCACGGTAAAGGTTTGCGGCGGCCGCCCCAGCAAGATCGCCAACGCGGTCTGCGCCTCGCGCTCTTGCTGTTTCAAATCGGGAATGACTGCTTGCTGGCCGGCCACCGCCGAGCGCTGCCGCGCCAGGTCCAGCGGCGAAGCCGAGCCGGCGCGGCTCTGCGCCGACACCAGTTTCAGCACGCGCTCGGCGTTATCGACGTTTTGCTGAGCGATCTCGATACGGTCGCGCAGCGACAGCACTTGCAAGTAGGTCGAGACAATGCCGCTGGTGACCGTCAGCGCCACGGTTTCGCGATCGTAGCGGTTCGCTTGCAAAGAAGCTTCCGCAGCCACCAGCCCGGCCCTGTTCTTGCCCCAGAAATCGACTTCGTAGCCGATCTCGACCAGGCCGCTGGTGGAGGTGACGGCGCTGCCGCTGGAAGCCAGCGGCAAGGCGCGGTTGATGCTGGTGGAAAAATCCGCATTCGGCAGCAGCGGTGCGCCGGCGATCCGGGCTTGCGCTTCAGCCTGGCGCACGCGCGATACAGCGGCAGCAATCTCCAGGTTGCTGGCCTGCCCCTGAGCCACCAGCTGGCTCAGCTCATCGCTGCCGAAACGCTGCCACCAGCCAGTATCCGGCCAGTCCTGCTCGCCAGTGTTGGCCGACAAATCCCAGCTCTGCGGAATCTCGACGCTAGGCGTGGCTTCGCGCATCTCGATCTGGCTGGCACAGGCTGATAACAGAAGCAGCAGTACGACGCTTGAACAGGCGCTGGCGACGCTGCGCGACCTTTGAAAAATAAGATGCATGCTAACCGCCATCAATGAGCCTTGGCCGCAGGTACGGACGCAGACGCGGAAGCGCTGGCAGCTACTGGCACTGCATTCTTAGCAGGCGGCGCCGCAGCGGATTCCACGACAACCTGCTCGCCTGGCTGTAATCCTGACAAGACTTGCGCCATCTGCTGGTTGCGGACGCCGATCTTGATCGCGCGCGAGCTCACTTGTTGAGCTTGCTGGGCTTGCTGACTAGCGTTAGCCACCTTCACCCGGTAGCTGCCATCGGCCTCCGGATTGCCCAGTAGCGCCACCGGCACCAGCACGGCGTCACGCGCCTGTGCCAGCACGAAGCGCACTTGCGTGCTCATGCCGCTCATCAGTTCTTCCTCTGGATTATCGACTTCAAACAAGACGTTATAGAAAGTCTGCTTTCCCTGCTCGCCCGAACCGTCGGCCGGCACCGGTATCACCTGCCGCAGCTTGCCGCTCCAGCGTTTGCCGGGATAGCCGGGCGTGGTGAAATAGGCCGTCATGCCTTTGCGCAGCAGCGGCACGTCGATCTCCGCTACCCGTGCCTGCACTGTCAGGCGGCTGAGGTCGGCGATCCGCACCAGCGGCGCGGCAGGCTGGCCGGCGCTGACCATCTGCCCGGTACGGGCGCCTACCGACACCACGGTGCCGCTGATCGGCGCCAGCACCTGGGTATGGCTGCGAGTGACGTCGTCGTCTTTCACGGTCGCCTCGATCTGGCGGATCTGGGCATTGATCGCCTCGACCTTGGCGGCCGCGGAATACATGCTCATGCGGCTGGATTCATAGGATTCTTCGCGCGTCGCGTTTTCCGCTTTCAGCTGCGTCTGCCGTTTGTATTGCAATTCGGCGAAATCCTGCTGGGCGCGCTGGTCCGCCAGCTCCGCCTGCAGCCGCGCCAGCTGGGCGCGATTGCTTTCGACCCGGGCCGACGGCAGGGTCGGCGTGATTTCGACCACCATCTTGCCGGCCTTGACGTCGTCGCCCACCATCACCAGCACATCCTTGATCTGGCCCGAGACCTGCGCCATCACATCGCTGTACTTGTGCAACTGCAGCTTGCCGCTGGCGAACACGGCTTGTTCGATGTCGCCGCGCCGCACCGCTTCCGTCTGCAAGCGCACCGGCGCCGGCTTGGGCGGTGGCGGCGGCCGCTGCAAGAGTCCCTTCCACAGCAGGAAGCCGGCGCCGATCGCAATCAGCGCCGCCAGCAAGGCGATCAGCCAGCGCCGACTGGAATGGCCGAAAGCAGTGGGCGCAGCGGACTTGTCGGTCGGTTCAGCGGTCATTGAGGCTAACTTAGGGTTGATCAGGTTCTAGGATAAATTCAGACAGTACCGGCTCAAGCCAGTTCCGCCTGCGCAGTGCCGGCAGCCGGGGCAGCTTCTTCATCGGGTTCCTCGCCCAGGAAGCCACCGCTCTGATGCGCCCACAAGCGCGCGTACAGGCCGCCTTGCGCCAGCAGGCTGCGATGATCGCCCTGTTCGACGATGCGGCCCTTGTCCAGCACAATCAAACGGTCCATCGCGGCAATGGTTGACAGGCGGTGGGCGATCGCTACCACGGTCTTGCCTTCCATCAGGCGGTACAAGCTAGCCTGGATCGCCGCTTCCACTTCCGAATCGAGCGCGCTGGTGGCTTCGTCCAGCAACAGGATAGGCGCATCCTTCAACATTACGCGCGCAATCGCGATACGCTGGCGCTGGCCGCCGGACAGCTTGACGCCACGTTCGCCGACGTGGGCGTCGTAACCGGTGCGGCCCTTCGGATCGGTCAGGGTCAGGATGAATTCGTGCGCTTCGGCCCGCTGCGCCGCCGCCAGCATGTCGGCATCAGTGGCGTCCGGGCGACCGTAGAGCAGATTGTCGCGTACCGAGCGATGCAGCAGGGAGGTATCCTGCGTCACCATGCCGACCTGCGCCCGCAGGCTGTCCTGGGTCACATGCGCAATGTCCTGGCCGTCGATCAGGATGCGGCCCTGCTCGACATCGTAGAAGCGCAGCAGCAGATTGACGATGGTCGATTTTCCGGCGCCGGAGCGGCCTACCAGGCCAATCTTTTCGCCGGGGCGGATGTGCAGCGACAACTGGTCGATCACCGGCCGCTGGCCGCCGTAGGCAAAGCCGACCTGCTCGAAATCGAGCCGGCCCTGGCTGACCTGCAGCGGCTTGGCGTCGGCCTGGTCCAGGACGGCGTGCGGCCGCGACAAGGTATTGATGCCATCCTGCACCGTGCCGACCTGCTCGAACAGCGAAGCGAATTCCCACATCACCCAGTGCGAGATGCCGTTCAGGCGCAAGGCCATCGCGGTCGCCGCGGCCACCGCGCCGATGCCGACCTGGCCCTGGGTCCACAGCCATAGCGCCGCCCCGGCCGTGCTCAGGATCAGCAGCATGCTCAGGGTGTGGTTGACGATTTCAAAGCTGGTCACCAGGCGCATCTGGCCATGCACCGTCTGCAGGAATTCCTGCATCGCCGAGCGTGCATAACCGGCTTCGCGGCCGGCGTGCGAAAACAGCTTGACCGTGGCGATATTGGTGTACGCATCGGTGATGCGGCCAGTCATCAGCGAACGCGCATCGGCCTGGGTCTTGGCGACCTTGCTCAGGCGCGGCACGAAATAGCGCAGCGCCAGCGTATACAAGGCGAGCCAGCTCAGGAACGGCACCAGCATCCAGCCGCTGAAGCTGCCCACCACCGCCACCATAGTGAAGAAGTAAATCACCACGAACACCAGGATGTCGCACAGGATCATGCAGACGTCGCGTACCGCCAGTGAAGTCTGCATCACTTTGGTGGCGACCCGGCCGGCGAATTCATCTTGATAAAAATGCATGCTTTGGTTCAGCATCAGGCGATGGAATTTCCAGCGCAGCAGCATCGGGAAATTGCCTGCCAGCGCCTGCTGCTTGAACATGCTTTGCAGGGCGACCACGATAGGACTGGCCAGCAATACGGCTGCCAGCAACAGCAGGTTGCTGCTTTCGTGCGTCCACAGCGTGGACGGTTCGGCATGGCCGAGCCAGTCGACGATGCGGCCCATCATGGCAAACAGCAAAGCCTCGAAGGCGCCGGTGACAGCCGTCAGCAGGGTCATGGCGATGATATAAGGGCGCAAGCCTTTGGTGCAGGCCCAGACAAACGCAAAAAATCCGCGCGGCGGCGGCGTCATGACGGTATCAGGATAAGGGTGCAGTAGTCTTTCGAACCAGGCAAACATGGGGAAACTCCAAAACAGGCCGGCAGGCCGGCCCCAACCCGACAGTATATTGCAAATTGATCAGTTGTTTCGAAATGCCCCGGCCGCGGATGATCGCCACGACGGGGGAAAACCGGGGCACCGGCGGCCAGGTCAGGCTAACGCATCACCCTTCATATACCGTGCGTGTCTTGAACGGCAGATACTGGAACAGCCAGGTTTCCGACAGCGGCTGGTTCTTGAAGCGCAGGAACAGGCGCAGATCGACCGGCTCCGCGCCGTCGGCGGTCAAGTCGAACTGCGCACGCCAATGGCCGGGCACCCCGTTAGGGACAGCTTCGGTGAAGACATAAGAAAATTTGCCGCGCGAAGTGGTCAGGACTGCCTCCGGCAACTCGCCAAACGCCAGTTTTTCCAGCGGTGCGCCCTTGAACTCCACCATGAATTTACGGACATTCTGCGGACGCGGCTGACCCGGTATGCCGCCGTTGCCGAGACGGGTGGCGACGCAGCGGGCCAGCGTCGTCGGAAACGGTTCATCCTGCTGCCAATGCAGGCGGTAACGCAGGCGGTAACTGCTGCCGGCGACAGCCTTGGCGCGCGGCACCCACATGGCG
Source organism: Collimonas pratensis (assembly GCF_001584185.1). Taxonomy (GTDB): domain Bacteria; phylum Pseudomonadota; class Gammaproteobacteria; order Burkholderiales; family Burkholderiaceae_D; genus Collimonas; species Collimonas pratensis. The sequence goes on from NZ_CP013234.1 coordinate 3,650,768, forward strand.
ACAACGTTATCGTGGATCTCGTCGTCGGTCGGGATTTCGACCAGTTGCACCGCGCCCTCGCCCCAGCCACCCAGAGGCTCCACCCAGAGACTCGGGCGGCGCTCATAATGCACGCCATCCTGATAATGATCGAACACACGGTCGCGCTGCAACAGGCCGAAGCCGCGCGGGTTGTTGTCGCCGAAAGCCGAGGCGGTGGTTTTCGCCGGGTTGTTCAGCGGCCGCCAGATATGCTCGCCGCTGCCGTTCCAGATCGCCAGGCCATCGGAATCGTGCACTTCCGGCCGCCAGTCCGCGCCGGTGCCTTTTACCGTCTCGGAAAACCAGAACATCGAGGTTGCCGGTGCAATGCCCAGGCGTTCGACGTCGCGCCGTAAAAACAAGGCGGTCTCGACTTCCATGGTTACGCCGGAAGTTACGCCAGCTCTGCGCTGCATGACGAATTTGTAGGCGCCGCAAATGCTGGGGCCATCCAGCAGCGCATAAATCACGACGGTATCGCTGCCGTCTTCCGGCGCCGTGAAATAGAAATGGGTAAAGTTCGGGAATTCTTCCGATTTTCCGGCCTGCGCGACATCGATGGCGATGCCGCGCGCCGACAAACCGTATTGATACAGGTCGCCGATGGCGCGGAAATACGAAGCGCCCAGAAAGGCGACCCAGTCGTTTTTATGCCAATCGAGCTTGGCCTGATCGTCCTTCCGGCTTTCCTGAAAACGGAAACCGGCGAAGCCGCTGCCGCGCGGCAGCTGGCGCGCTGGGCTGTCCGACGGCATATCGAAATAACTCTCGTCGTAGACGATCTCGCGCGCCTTGGCGTCGGCGCCGCTGCCGTCGACCAGCAGCATGTGCACCGGCGCCTGGAAATAGCGGCCCAGATGAAAGAAGGTCAAGGGAAACTGTCCCGCGCCATCCGCGAACAGCGCATAGTCATTCTTGAACTTGATCTTGCCGTGCGCTTCGTAATCGATTTTTTCCAGAATCTCGCGCGGCGCGGTTTGCTGCACTTTATAAGGTGCAGCGGCTTGCGTGCGCGCCTGCTCAATCAAGGTCTCGAAAGAAAAGGCCGACGCGGCGCCGAACTTCACGCGGTTGGCGGCAATGGCTTCGAGCGGAATGCCGAGGGCGGCAAACATTGCGGAGGCGGCGGCGGATTGCAGAAATGTGCGGCGATTTGTCATCGATGGGGTCCCCATAATGTGAGAAGAACGCTAAGGCGGAGAGATGCGGCAAGAGTTCTTGCCTGCATCCCGCCGTGCGGCTTCATGAGAAAAATATGCATCCCGGTGCGGCGTATTGCAAACCAGCGCAGCGGGCTTACGCTCGTTGTGAGCGCCAGCGCCGGTTAACCTGCTCGGAATTCCAGATTTCGAAATGCAGGCGGGACAAGGTCAAAGGATCATCCAGCAGCGCATTTTTCTGGCGCGGCGTCAGGCCGTCGGGGCCGCCTTTCAAGGCGCTGTCGAGCAGCGCTGCGCGCGCCGCCTGGGTCGCCGCCGGCACTGCCGGTCGCGCTGTCACCGCCGCGCACAACAAGGCATTCATGACCGGATCCACCACCGCGTCGCTGAAATTCGCCAGCTTCTTGCCGTTGTCGTTATACACCGTGGTCGCCGCCAGCTCGGGCGGCAAATCGACTTCCTCCGGAATCACGAACAGACGCGCATGGCGGAAACTGCGGCCGAGCGTCACGCGGCTGGAAAATACCGACAAGGGAATCGACAGCACCAGCGAACCGACGATAGGCAGCAGCCACCACAGGAAGCCCGGTTCCAGCCAGTAGACGCCACCGCCCCACAGCAAACCCAGCAAAGTATGGCCGCCATGCCGGCGGCAGGCTTCGCCCCAGCTGGTTTCGGCATCTTCGCGCGGCGGCGATTTCCAGCTGATGGTCCAGCCCAGAAAGGCGCCGACCACGAAGCGCGTATGGAACAGCATGCGCACCGGCGCCAGCAGCATCGAAAACAGCAGCTCCATGATCATACTCAGGGTCAGTCGGAAGGCGCCGCCGAATTCGCGCGCACCCTTGGCCCAGATCAGCACCACGCTCAGCACTTTCGGCAGGAACAGTAAGGTGGCGGTGGCGCTGAACAAAGCCAGCGCCCGCTCCGGATGCCATTCCGGCCACACCGGAAACAACTGGCCCGGTGTCACGAAATATTCCGGCGCCACCAGCGTATGCACGGCCAGCAATACCGTCGACAACAGCAGCGACAAAAACCACAGCGGCGCCGACAGATAGGCCATGACACCGGTCACGAACACCGCGCGGTGCACGGCATGCATGCCGCGCGCCAGGAACAGGCGGAAATTCATCAGGTTGCCCTGGCACCAGCGGCGGTCGCGCTTGAGTTCGTCCAGCAGGTTGGGCGGCATTTCCTCGTAGCTGCCGGCCAGGTCGTAGGCGATCCAGACACCCCAGCCGGCGCGCCGCATCAGCGCTGCTTCAACAAAATCGTGCGAGAGAATCTCGCCGGCCAGCGCGCCCTCGCCCGGCAGCGGCGCCAGCGCGCAATGCTCCATGAACGGCTGCAGGCGAATGATGGCGTTGTGTCCCCAGTAATGCGACTCCCCCAGCTGCCAGTAATGCAGGCCGGCGGTGAACAAGGGACCGTAGACGCGCGTCGAGAACTGCTGGATGCGCGCATACAAGGTATCGCGGCCGGCGGCGCGCGGCGCGGTCTGGACGATGCCGGCGGTCGGATTGGCTTCCATCAGGCGCACCAATGTGGCCAGGCAGGTACCGCTCATGACGCTGTCGGCGTCGAGCACGATCATGTAGCTGTAGTTGGCGCCCCAGCGCCGGCAGAAATCGTCGATATTGCCGCTCTTGCGCTTGACCCGACGGCGCCGGTGGCGGTAGAAAATGCGGCCGAAGCCGCCCACCGTCTTGCACAGGCTGGCCCAGGCATCCAGCTCGGCGCTGCAGATATCGCTATCGCCGCTGTCGCTCAGCACGAAGAAGTCGAAACGGTCCAGCTCGCCGCTGGCCGCCACCGACTCGTAGGTGGCGCGCAGCCCGGCAAAGACCCGGGTCACGTCTTCATTACAGATCGGCATCACGATAGCGGTGCGGGCGCTGGCCGGGATCGGCCCCGGCGCCGCTTCTTCGCGTGAAATCACATAGCGGTCGCTGCCACGCATCAGCACCAGGAAGCCGGCCATGGCGGTCCAGAAACCGGCCGAGACCCAGCAGAACAGCAGTGCGAACAAGCCGAGCGTGACCAGCTCCAGCGGCTTGTCGCCGTGGTAGGGCAGCACGGCGCTCATGAAATAAGTGGCCATCGCGGTCTGCGCCAGCATCAGCATCAGCAGCACAATGCGGCGCAGATTGCCGCGCGACTTGCTCTCGTGCTGGTCTTGGCTGTCGGCTTCGGCGGCCGGCATGGGCTCCGGCTGCGGCAGCGCGGTCGAACGCGCAGCCTTTTTGTAGCGGCGCTGCTTGGCGCGCGGCCGGCGGTCGAATTTACTGTTGGCGGTTTCTATCCAGCGCACCAGCGGATTCAAGGTGCCCCAAGGATGGGCGACAATCGGCGTGCGCTGCAGCGGCGGCGCAATCGCAATGCGCGAGAGGCCGCTGGCGTCGGTGCCGATCTCGGGCACCGGCTGTGCCGAAGCTGGTTCGGCAAACGCCAGCTGCAGGCGGGCGGCGACCGAACCATAGGCCGGATTGGCATGGGCCAGTGCCGACAGCTCGCCATCAGCGCTGCCAGCCGCCAACGCCTGATGCACAGCGGCCATGGAACTGTCGCCGCCCGCCTGCAGCTGCGCAGACAAAGCAGCACGCCGCTCTGCCGACAGCGGCAAGCGATCGAGATAACGCTCACTGGTTTCAGGCATCATGACGGGCGAATTCTGCAGCTCTGCTGCACTCGGCGGTGACATCGGCGTGCGATTTAGTTGGGCGGTAATATGTAGCTCCAGGTCTCGGATAAAGTGGTGCTGCCGCCGCGCAGGAAGCCGCGCAGCTCGACAGGTTTGTTGTCCTCGTTGCGGCGCACCCGCACCGTCATGCGCCAGCCGCCGGTAACATCATTGCGCTCCACCTTGGCCTCCAGCACCTTGCCGTTGTCGTCGGCGCTGACCACGCCTTCCGGCTGCACCTTGTCCGACAGCTTCTTGAACACCGGGCCTTCAAAGTCGACCACCAGGCCGATGACGTTGTCATCGGTCTTCTTCAACACGCCGAGTCCGCGCCGGGTCTGCGTGACCCATGACAGGGGCGGCCGCTTTTCCGCATCCTTCTGCCATGACAAAGTGTATTCCAGATTGAATGGCTGGCCCACCTTGGGCTGCGTTTCCGGTACCCAGAAGGCAACGATGTTGTCATTGGTTTCATCCGGCGTCGGAATCTGCACCAGTTCTACCCTGCCGTTGCCCCAATTGCCCTTGGGCTGGACCCAGGCGCTGGGCTGGTTTTCATAATGGGCGTTGAGGTCCTGGTAGCTGGCAAAGCTGCGGTCGCGCTGCATCAGGCCGAAACCGGCCGGATTGCTCAAGGAATAAGAGGTCACCAGCAAGCGCTTGGGATTGACCAGCGGCCGCCAGATCCACTCGCCGGTGCCGGAAGCCACCGACAAGCCGTCGGAGTCGTGTACTTCAGGCCGATAGTCGTCGATCGGCGAGCGCTGGTTGTCGCCATGCAGGAACATGCTGGTGAGCGGCGCCAGGCCGAGCTTGCTGACATTCTCACGGAGGTACAGCTGGGCCTTGACGTCGACCGTGCTATCGACGCCCGGCTTCAGCACAAAGCGATAGGCGCCGGTCACGCGGCGCGAGTTGAGCAGCGCGTAGATGGTCAGGTCCTTGTCGCTGGCCTTGGGCCGCTCGATCCAGAATTCGGTGAAACGCGGAAACTCTTCGCCGGAGCTAAGTCCGGTGTCTATCGCCAGGCCCCGGGCTGACAAGCCATAGGTCTGGTCCTTGCCTAGCCCGCGGAAATAGCTGGCGCCAAGGAAAGATAAGACCTCGTCCTTGTATTTCGGCGTATTCAAAGGGAAATGCACGCGGAAGCCGGCGAAGCCCAGTCCGCGCATCTTGCGCGGGTCAACCTTGAGGGCGCCGAAATCGAAATCGTTGGGGTCAAAGCGGATTTCGCGCACGCTCTGGCCATTGATTTCGTTGATCTTTACCGGCTGGTCAAAGGCATAGCCCTGATGGAAAAATGCCAGTTCGAACGGCAATTTCTGGCTGCGCCAGGTGGATTTCTCCGGGCGGAAGCGGATCTCCTTGTACTGTCCGTAATCGAGATTGGCGATTTCCTTGGGCAGGCTGCCTTCCGGCTTGCTATAAGAGCTGGCTGCCAGCTCCTTTGCCTGCTTGGCAACGTTATCGAAGTCAAAGGCAAACGCGCTGCCGACGGTGGCGGACAACAACAGCGCCGCGGACAATGGCAGGACGGCGATGCGCGCCCGCGCTAGAGCGGAAATACGCGATTGCGTCCGCTGAGACAAATTCAAATACATTGGATTCCCATCTGACACTGCTTTGATTGACCTGCCCGACCAAGCCTTGTGGGCAGCGTCGAGAGCAAGCGGTAGTCTATCAGTGTTCTATAATTTTTTATATCCATCCGGCAATGAGCAAGCTGTGGCGCCTCAGTCCAGGCACCAGCAGCGACAAAGACTTGCAAAATTGATTGGCAGAAATTGCCAAATTGGCAGCAGAATGGCGCCTGGCACTAAGCCGATGCACGCCAAATCCACAAAATACCCTGGCCTAGGTTAACAGGCCCTGGCTTTTAAGAGCAAGCATCGGCGACAAAGTTCCATCCGTAACTTATAGTAAGATCACGCTTTTAATATAAATCCGCTCACCGCGGGCTCATGCAACAGCGCCCATGACCTCACGCCTCACGATTATTGTCGCCATCGACGCCAACAACGGCATCGGCATCCGCAACACCTTGCCCTGGCGCCTGCCGGAGGATCTGGCGCACTTTAAACGCACCACCTCGGGCCACGCCATCATCATGGGCCGCAAGACTTTCGAGTCGATCGGGCGGCCGCTACCGAACCGGCGCAATATCGTCATCACCCGCAATCCTGCATGGCGCCACGAGGGCATCGAAAGCGCGCCGTCGCTGGCCGCTGCCGCTGCGCTGGCCGGCGATGCCGAAGCCTTCATCATCGGCGGCGCCGAGATCTACGCCGCGGCGCAAGACCTGGCGCAGCGCCTGATCGTCACCGAGATCCGTCACAGCTTCGACTGCGACGCTTTCTACCCTGCCCGCGATCCGTCGCAATGGCAGGAAATCTCGCGCGAAAACCACCACTCCGACGCCAACGGTTTCGACTACGCTTTCGTGGTCTACCAGCGCCGCCCGGCCAGCGTCAGCGAGGCCAGCAGCTGACCCGATCCGATGACGGAATGACATCTGTTGTTTTCTGCAGGAATTCCCTCATCTTTATCCCCAATTTCGTGCATATCTGCGAAAATTCGACTTTCTTTTTCAGCACGGCCGCGAGTGCGGCAATTATCCATACGCGTGCTGAAAACGATAGGCTGCTTTGCCCTACCCAGGCAACACCCGCGACCGCCCTGGCGCAGCGGGACAATGTTTTTTAACCGCCGTCGCACGGCCCTGTCCGCAGCCTTGTTATCAACCACCGTCTCTTGGAGACCTCGATGAAATTCCGCTTCCCCATCGTCATCATTGACGAAGACTTCCGTTCCGAAAACACCTCCGGCCTCGGCATCCGCGCACTCGCCGACGCCATGGAGACCGAAGGCATGGAGGTATTGGGTGTGACCAGTTACGGCGACCTGTCGCAGTTCGCCCAGCAGCAATCGCGGGCCTCCGCCTTTATCCTGTCGATCGACGACGAAGAATTCGGCGCCGGTTCGTTTGAGGAAACCGACCACGCGCTGAAATCGCTGCGCGCCTTCGTCGAAGAAATCCGCCACAAGAACGCCGACATCCCGATCTACCTGTACGGCGAAACCCGTACCTCGCGCCATATCCCCAACGATATCCTGCGCGAACTGCACGGCTTCATCCACATGTTCGAAGACACGCCGGAATTCGTGGCGCGTCACATCATCCGTGAAGCCAAATCTTACCTGGACGGCCTCTCGCCGCCCTTCTTCCGCGCGCTGGTGCACTACGCCCAGGACGGCTCCTACTCGTGGCACTGCCCGGGACACTCGGGCGGCGTGGCCTTCCTGAAGTCGCCTATCGGCCAGATGTTCCACCAGTTCTTCGGTGAAAACATGCTGCGCGCCGACGTCTGCAACGCCGTCGAAGAACTCGGCCAGCTGCTCGACCATACTGGCCCGGTCGCCGCTTCCGAGCGCAACGCCGCGCGCATCTTCAATGCCGACCATTGCTACTTCGTCACCAACGGCACCAGCACCAGCAACAAGATGGTGTGGCACTCGACCGTGGCGCCGGGCGACATCGTGGTGGTCGACCGCAACTGCCACAAATCGATCCTGCACTCGATCATCATGACCGGCGCCATTCCGGTATTCCTGATGCCGACCCGTAACCACCTCGGCATCATCGGCCCGATCCCGCTGGAAGAATTCACGCTGGAAAGCATCCGCAAGAAGATCGAAGCCAATCCGTTTGCACGCGAAGCGGTCAACAAGAAGCCACGCATCCTGACCATCACGCAATCGACCTACGATGGCGTGATCTACAACGTCGAGACCCTGAAGAACATGCTGGACGGCGAGATCGACACCCTGCACTTCGACGAAGCCTGGCTGCCGCATGCGACTTTCCACGATTTCTACAAAGACATGCACGCGATCGGCAAGGACCGCCCGCGCGCCAAGAAGTCGATGATCTTCTCGACCCAGTCGACCCACAAGCTGCTGGCCGGCCTGTCGCAGGCCTCGCAGATCCTGGTGCGCGAATCGGAAAGCGTGCAGCTGGACCAGGATGCCTTCAACGAAGCCTACCTGATGCACACCTCGACTTCGCCGCAGTATTCCATCATCGCTTCCTGCGACGTCGCCGCAGCGATGATGGAAGCGCCGGGCGGCACCGCCCTGGTGGAAGAAAGCATTTTGGAAGCGCTGGATTTCCGCCGCGCCATGAAGAAGATCGACGAGGAATGGGGCAAGGACTGGTGGTTCCAGGTGTGGGGCCCGAACAGCTTCTCGGAAGACGGCATCGGCAGCCGCGAAGACTGGGTCATCCGCGCCGAGGACGACTGGCACGGCTTTGGCAACCTGGCGCCGAACTTCAACATGCTCGATCCGATCAAGGCTACCATCGTCACCCCCGGCCTGTCGCTGGAAGGCAAGTTCGGCGAGAGCGGCATCCCGGCCTCGATCGTCACCAAGTACCTGGCCGAGCACGGCGTCATCGTCGAGAAGTGCGGCCTGTACTCGTTCTTCATCATGTTCACCATCGGCATCACCAAGGGCCGCTGGAACACCCTGCTGACCGCTTTGCAGCAGTTCAAGGACGACTACGACAAGAACCAGCCGATCTGGCGCATCCTGCCCGAGTTCGCCGCCGCCAACCACGGCAAGAACGCGCGTTACGAACGGCTTGGCCTGCGCGACCTGTGCCAGCAGATCCACGAAACCTACAAGTCCTACGACGTGGCGCGCCTGACGACAGAGATGTATTTGTCCGACATGCAGCCGGCCATGAAGCCATCCGATGCGTTCGCCAAGATGGCGCACCGGGAAATCGACCGCGTCCCTATCGACCAGCTCGAAGGCCGCGTCACCTCGATCCTGCTAACACCTTACCCGCCAGGCATTCCACTGCTGATTCCAGGCGAACGCTTCAACAAGACCATCGTAGACTATCTCAAGTTCGCGCGCGATTTCAACGAGAAATTCCCAGGCTTTGAAACCGACGTGCATGGCCTGGTGAAACGGGAAGTGAATGGCAAGCGGGATTACTTCGTGGATTGCGTGCGACAGTAAATTCCACAGCCAGCATGGCTAATAAAAAACCGGGAGGCTCGATCAAGCCTCCCGGTTTTTTTTATGCCTCAGTTTTGAGGCTTTGACTTTACAACGGCGCGAACCGCCGTGTGCCGTTTTCCAGCAAGCCGTTGAACAGCTCGGCCGGCCGCACCCACAAGCCCGGGGTATGCGGCCACAGGTGTTCATAGACCACCATGGCTTCTTCAGTTTCCGAATGCCTTGCCAGGCCAATGTAGCGGTACAAGCCACCCTTGTAATGGCGGTGGGTGGCAATCTTCTTTGCGTCGTCTTCAGTCACTTGATTCTCCAACATGTGATGCATATCCAAACAACTCCGTAGGGTGGGCAAGACTCTTGCCCACCCTACTCGTCTCGTTAGGTGACCTCGTATGGCTGTATTTCAGACGGCTGGCCGTCTGCTTCAAATCTGACTGCCACCGCCAGCGTCGTGACGCCGATGGTGCGCAGCGCGTCATAGGTATCGTCGACTTCGATCTGCAGGTCGGCGCCGGCAGCCAGCGGCTTTTCCGAGGAGGCCAGCAAGGTACCGTCCTTGCCGTACAAATTCACCCGCAAGACCATGTCGCCGCGCACATCGGCCGGACCGACCACGGCATTGGCGTCGAAAGACGCAACGCCATGCTGGTCGAGGCCGTGGTTGAGTTCGGACATCATCTGCAGCGTGAAGTACTCGGCAATGCCGCGTTCCTTACCGCCATGGAACAGGTCCTGGTAGAGGAAATGCAAGTCGATTTCGCTGCCATCGGTGACCAGGCAGCGCTTCAACAAAGGCGCGACCTGTTCGGTCCAGCCATGGAAACGCTCTTCCCGCGCAGTGAAATAAGCATCGGCGCCGGCTTCATCTTCCGGCACCGTATAAAACGCGTCGTCGGTCGCCTTGAGCGAAAAGCCCAGCAGGAAACGCAGCTCGACCGCATCGTCGTCAGCGCCGAACTGATTGTCCGGCCAGCCGCTGATGCTGCGCTCGATAGCGGTGGTGGCCGCCAGCTTCTTGTCAGCCATGGCGCCGAAAGCGTCGCGGTTCATTTCAAACAGATGGCTGTAGCGGATGCTGTCGATTTCGTCGAGATGATAGGCGTGGCTGACCAGCACCACGGTCGCATCTGGTCCTTCCAGCTGCGCCTGCTTGAAGCTGGCGGACAGCGCATCGAAGGCTTCCTGGTCCTGAAAGCATTGCTCGCGCTTGAGGCCGCCGCGGGCGTGCGCGAAGAACGGTACCACAAAGGCATTCAGCTCCAGCACCTTGCCCTCATCGCGGCGCACCAGCAAAATCTCGGACGCTTCTTCAACCTGCTCTTTCAGGAAACGCCAGGCGTCGAGATCGGCGTACTTGGTGCGCTCGATCGCGTCGTACAGGATGTCGTCCTTCTTCTGCTGCAGGTTTTTCTTGATGCTCTTGTGGAAATCGATGCCGGCCTGCTGCAAGGCGGCGCCGGCGGCGACGCCTTCGGCTTCCTCGCCATCCTGCTCGGCCAGGTCGATCGCCAGGTCGCACAGATGCTGGGTGACGGCTTCGTCTTTGTCTTCGGGGGAAACGCTGGATTTCCGTGGCACAGGCCGCTTGTTCTTCGGCATCTCAGGCCTTCGGCAAAGTGACGCCGTGCTGGCCCTGGTACTTGCCGCCACGGTCCTTGTAGGAAGTCTCGCAGATTTCATCGCTTTCAAAGAACAAGACCTGGGCGCAGCCTTCGCCGGCGTAAATCTTGGCTGGCAGCGGCGTGGTGTTGGAAAACTCCAGCGTCACGTAACCTTCCCACTCAGGCTCGAACGGGGTGACGTTGACGATGATGCCGCAACGCGCGTAGGTCGACTTGCCGAGGCAGATGGTCAGCACGCTACGCGGGATGCGGAAGTATTCCATGGTGCGCGCCAGCGCGAAGGAATTCGGCGGGATGATGCAGACGTCGCCGCTGAAATCGACGAACGATTTCTCATCGAAGTTCTTGGGATCGACGATGGTCGAATTGATGTTCGTGAAGATCTTGAATTCGTTGGCGCAGCGGATATCGTAGCCGTAAGACGAGGTGCCGTAAGACACGATCTTCTGGCCGTTGGCCTCGCGCACCTGGCCGGGCTCGAAAGGCTCGATCATGCCGGTTTCCTGCGCCATGCGGCGTATCCATTTGTCGGATTTAATCGTCATTGTTTTCTATCAATTAGTGGGGTTAGGTATATATTTTGCGCAATTTTACGCCAAATAGCCTTTAAACCGGCTATCTCGCCGGCTTCGGTTCAATCCGTGCGTTGTCCAGCCTAGCGCTGCATGGTTTCCCACACTTTTTGCAAGCGCTTGGCCGAGACAGGCATCGGCGTCTTCAACTCCTGCGCAAACAGCGAGACCCGCAACTCTTCCAGCAGCCAGCGGAATTCATTCATCTTCGGATCGGAATTCTTGCTGCCGCGGTCTTTTTGCGCGCGCTGCCATGGCGTGGCTACTTGTAGCCATTCCGCCAACAAACGTCCATCGCGGGTCGGATCTGCGCGCAATTTCTCCAACCTGACGTTGATCGCCTTCAGGTAGCGCGGGAAATGCGTCAGGTTGCCATAGTCGTTGTCGGCGATGAAACGCTTGCCGACCAGCGCCTGCAATTGCGACTGGATATCGGCCACCGCCTGCGCATGGCCTTTGGCCCCTTGCAGCTTCTTCGGCAAGCCGTGGTATTCGGCCAGGATCAGGCCGGCCAGCCGGGCAATTTCATTGCTCAGCAAACCTAGGCGCGACTTGCCTTCATCCTTGCGTTGCGCGAACTGCTCCGCATTCCGTGGCAAAGGCGTCTGCAGGCAGGCGCGTTCCAGGCCGGCGGAAATGATCTGGTCGCGCAACTCTTCCTGCGAACCGAGGGCAATGAACTGCATGCCCATCTGCTGCAGGCCCGGAATATTCTTTTCCAGGAATTTCAGCTGCTCTTTCAGCTGCAAGGCAAACAGACGGCGCAAGCCGAGGCGGTGGATGCGCGCCGCTTCGTTCGGATCGTCGAAGACTTCGAGGTCGCAATGGGTTGCCTTGTCCACCAGCGCCGGGAAGCCGATCAGGGTCTGCTTGCCTTGCTGGATTTCCAGCAGCTCCGGCAGTTCGCCGAAGGTCCAGCTGGTCAGCATGCTGTACTGGCCTGCTGGCTTGGCTGGCGCGGCGTCCGCTCCTTTGGCGGCGGGCTTGCCGGTGCCGGCTTTCTGCGTCCCCTGCTGCGCCGACACCTGTGCCGATACTTGTGGCACATCGCTGCTCACCACCGTGTTTTCCGCCAGCTTCTGGAAGCTTTCACGCGCCTGGCCGCCAAACTCGTCCTGCAAGGCCGACAGGTTGCGTCCCATGTCCAGCTGGCGCCCATGCTCGTCGACGATCTTGAAGTTCATCGAATGATGGGCCGGCAAGGTTTCCAGCTTGAAGTCGGTGCTGCGGGCAATCACCGTGGTTTCAGTGCGGATATCCGCCATCAGCGCATCCAGCAGATTGCCGTGGCCGAACACGTGGCGGGCCTGAATCCGTTCGCAGAAGCCTGCCGCATAATCCGGCAAAGGCACGCAGTTGCGGCGGATTTTCTGCGGCAGCGATTTCAGCAGCAGATGGACTTTCTCCTTCAGCATGCCGGCCACCAGCCAGTCGCAGCGGTCGGCATACACCTGGTTGAGCGCATACAGCGGCACCGTCAGGGTAACGCCGTCGCGCGGCGTGCCGGGCTCGAAGTGATACGACAAGCCCATCTCGATGCCTGCCACCCGCATCACTTTCGAGAACAGTTCGGTTGTGATCCCGGCAGCCTCATGCCGCATCAGCTCGTCGCGGTTGAGGAACAGCAGCTTGGGCGTCTGCAGGCTGACATCCTTGTGCCATTTTTCAAACGTGATGCCGTTGCAGATATCGGCCGGCAGCAGCTTGTCATAGAACGCTGCGATCAGTTCGTCGTCCACCAGCACGTCGAGGCGGCGCGACTTGTGCTCCAGGTTCTCGATCTCGCGAATCAGTTTCTGGTTGTGGGCGAAAAATGGCGCACGGGTATCGAACTCGCCGCCGACCAGCGCATCGCGGATGAAGATTTCGCGCGCTTCGGTCGGATTGATCAGACCGAAATTGATGCGCCGCTGGCTGTACACCACCAGCCCGTACAAGGTGGCGCGCTCGGACGCCGACACTTGCGCCGTGCGCTTTTCCCAGCGCGGCTCGCCATACGACTTCTTCAGCAGATGAGCGCCGACCTTTTCCAGCCATTCCGGCTGGATCTGGGCGATGCAGCGCGCATACAGGCGGCTGGTGTCGACCAGTTCGGCCGCCATCACCCACTTGCCCGCCTTCTTCAGCAAATGCGAACCCGGCCACAGGTAGAACTTGATGCCGCGCGCGCCGAGATAATGCGGATCGTCGTCGGCCTTGAAGCCGACGTTGCCGAGCAAGCCGGTGAGCAAGGCGCAATGCAATTGCTCGTAGGTGGCCGGCGCTTCATTCAGGCGCCAGCCCTGCTCGCGCACAATCGTCAGCAGCTGCGAATGGACGTCGCGCCATTCCCGCAGCCGCAGCTGCGAGAGGAAATTGGCGCGGCAATTATCCATCAGCTGGCGATTGGTTTTTTTGTGCTCGATGGCGTCTTCAAACCATTTCCAGATCTTCAGGTAGCTGAGGAATTCCGATTTTTCATCGGCGAATTTCTTGTGCGCCAGGTCGGCCGCGCCCTGCGCTTCCAGCGGCCGGTCGCGCGGATCCTGCACCGACAGCGCCGCCGCAATGATCAGCATCTCGCTCAGGCAGACATTGTCCAGTGCTGCCAGGATCATGCGGCCGACGCGCGGGTCCAGCGGCAGCTTGGCCAGCTGGCGCCCGGTCTTGGTCAGCTGGTTGTTGTCGTCCACTGCCCCCAGCTCTTGCAGCAGCTGGTAGCCGTCGGCGATGGCGCGGCCAGGTGGCGGTTCAATGAAGGGAAAGGTTTCGACATCGGTCAGGTGCAGCGACTTCATGCGCAGGATGACCGAAGCCAGCGACGAGCGCAGGATTTCCGGCTCGGTGAATTTCGGCCGCTGCAGGTAATCCTGCTCTTCATACAGACGGATGCAGACGCCTGCCGCCACCCGGCCGCAACGGCCGGCACGCTGGTTGGCGGCAGATTGCGCGATCGATTCGATCTGCAGCTGCTCGACCTTGTTCCTGTAGCTGTAGCGTTTTACGCGCGCCAGGCCGGCATCCACTACGTAGCGGATGCCCGGCACGGTGAGCGAGGTTTCGGCGACGTTGGTGGCCAGCACGATGCGCCGCGCGTTGGACGCCTTGAACACCCGCTCCTGCTCCTGCGCCGACAGGCGCGCAAACAAAGGCAGGATTTCGACATGGGCCGGATGGTGCTTGCGCAGCGCTTCGGCGGCGTCGCGGATTTCACGTTCGCCCGGCAGGAACACCAGCACGTCGCCGGAACCGATGCGCGCCAGCTCGTCGACGGCGTCGACCACGGCATCCATCAGATCGCGCTGTTCGCGGTCGCGCTGGGCCGCGCTCTGCGGCGCATTCGGCTTGGCCGCAGCAGGCGCGTTGGCTGGAGCGGTGCCGCTGCGATCGGCATTATCGACCGGACGGTAGCGCACTTCGACTTCATACAGGCGGCCGGACACCTCGATCACCGGCGCTGGCCGAGTATGCGTGCCATCGGCGCTGCCGAAATGGCGCGCAAAGCGGTCGGCATCGATGGTGGCCGAGGTGATGATCACTTTCAGGTCGGGCCGCTTGGGCAGCAGCTGCTTCAGGTAGCCCAGCAGGAAATCGATGTTCAGGCTGCGTTCGTGCGCTTCATCGATGATGATGGTGTCGTACTGGCGCAGCAAGGGGTCGGTCTGGGTCTCGGCCAGCAGGATACCGTCCGTCATCAGCTTGATCCAGGCGCCCTTGGTCAAGGTGTCGTTGAAACGCACCTTGTAGCCGACGTGTTCGCCCAGCGGCGAATTGAGTTCCTGGGCGATGCGCTTGGCGGTCGAGGACGCGGCAATCCGGCGCGGCTGGGTGTGGCCGATCATGCCGTGCAGGCCGCGGCCCAGCTCCAGGCAGATCTTCGGCAGCTGCGTGGTCTTGCCGGAGCCGGTTTCGCCGCAGACGATGATGACCTGGTTGGCGCTGAGGGCAGCAGAAATTTCCGCGCGCTTCCCCGAAACCGGCAGTTCCTCGGGGAAGACAATCGGCGGCAAGGGGTTGCGCTGCGGTGGCGTTATCTCGCGCGGGCGCGGTGATTTAATGGGTTCTGGTGTTGACATGAGGATGGGATTATACAGAGCGTCATCCATGGATGAGCATCTATGAGCATCTTATGGAGGCGCCAGCGGCCGCTGCCTGTGCGCTGGCCGATCCGGATATTGCCCCAGCAAAATTCTGGCTGGCAAAACAGAAGTAATATGCTAACCTAAATTTCCAAAAAGAAACAATCACTCTCCTGACAGCAATCAATCCGCGGCAAGCGGGTCCTGGCTGCCGGCCACCCTTTCACCGTGATGGAACGACCACATGAAGATTAACCTGCTGTTCGCCTTTAGCCTGCCGCTTTTGTCTGCCTGCGCCAGCAGCCCTGCCGATGCCGATGCTGACGCCGCGGCCAGTTCCGGGCCCAAGCAATATCTCACCGGTTCGATTATTCCTAGCCATGCGAAGAAAGCAAGCGGCGACCAGTCCAACGAGCCGCTGTTGCCTGCCAGTTACGGCAGCACGATCACGCCATACGTTGGCCCCGGAAACGGGCTTGTCCCCGGACGCTGAATGAGGTTCAAGAATTGACCTTGGTCGGCCGGCGCTTGAAGAAATCTATCGCATGCTGGCGCGTCTGGATGCCGTTCAGGGTCGTTGCCGGATCAAGGCCGAAGCGTCGCGCCGAGCCGCTCACCAGGCTTTTCTGCAGATCGTTGAGCGGCGTCGACATCGGCGGCGGCTGCCAATTTGCCGCCGGCACGGCAATTGACGGCAGATCGCCGCGTGCCGTCGCCAGCGTCAGCACCTGCTCCAGCGTCGGCGCCGCAGCGATGCGCTTGCTGGGCAACATGTCCGCCGGCGCTATCCCGATCCAGTCGCGCAAGGTCGCCAATATCGAAGTATGGTCGCAAGGGACGCCGCTGCCGGAGCGAAATACCGTGCCCGCGGCGATATAGGGCGACACCAGTACCGCAGGCACACGCACGCCGAAACGGTCAAATCCGAAACCGCCGTCGCCCGGCGCACTAGCGGCGTCCGGCGGCTGCGCGCCCGCTGGCGGCAAGACATGATCGTAGCAGCCGCCATGCTCGTCATAGGTAATGATCAGCAAGGTCCGGTTCCAGCCCGGAGAGGTGCTGACTGCCGTCCAGATCTCGTGCAGGAAGGCCTCGCCCGCCTGGACATCGTGCGGCGGATGCTGGTCGTTCGGCTGCAGCATGAAGCAGGGCTCGATGAAGCTGTAGGCCGGCAGCGTGTCGCAGGCGCAGGCATCGACAAATTCGGTGAAACGGCTGAAGTGCGCATTCAATAGCGGATCCCACAGCTTGGGAAACATGGTGCGCGTCAGCGACGGCGTCAGCAGCGTATCGCTGTATACCGACCAGCTGCTGCCAATCGCTTGCAGCACGTTGTAGATGGTCGGCACATCCCAAGCGAAGGGATCCGGCGGACTGCCGTTGTTGATGCGGCCGTTGGAGGTGCCGGCGTGCGCGAAAGCGCGATTCGGCCAGGTCTGGCTGGGCACCGGCGCAAACCAGGCGTCGGACACCGCATATTGCCGCGCCAGCGCCGCCAGCACCGGAATCTGACAGCAGTCATGGCACTGCATGACCTGGGTGGCGTCGGCGGTGTTGGTGGTGGCGTAGTTGACGACGAAGCCCTGCATCGGCCAGGACGGCGCCGCAGCCGGGGCCTGCGGGCCGTACAGCTGATAGCTCACGTTATCGAAGGTTTCCTCCGGGTCCGGATCGGGTATGGTGCCGCAAACAGTACCGCGCCCGACCATCGCCTTTTGCGGCGGATCGCCGCAGAAATAGCCGGCATTCACCGGGTTCCACATATCGGCATGCAGGCCGTCAAACTGCCTGGCGCTGTTGTTTGGCAAGACCACGGCGGGCGCGCTGCCGTCCGCATACAGCCAGCCCAGCATATTGTCGAGCGAACGGTTTTCCAGCATGACCACCACGATGTGCTCGACCTGCGGCAGGATCTTTCCCATGAGCATCCCCTTTTGGAGGAGTGTAGTACGCCCCCGGCCAAGATCAAGAAAACGGCCCGGCACCTGACATAAATGGCAGTGAAATCAATGCCATTTCGACACTGAACAGCGCCGCCGGCCATGCCGTCAGACGCCCGAAAAAGGGCTGCCGCCCCCTCACATACGTTATAATCGCGGGTTATTGGAAGCAAATACCGCCCGCACAGCGGCGGTAGCCAGGCTTGCCTTTTTCCCGTACCTCTATTTATCAAGGCAGGCGGCCGAGACCGCCTGAACCACGCATCATGCAAGAACCCGTTTCCGAGCAGCCGGAAGTTACCGGCGTTGACGCTGGCGCGGCCGATAGCGCCGACACCATCGCCCACAATGTCTCCGTCGAGCAGATCGCCAGCGAAGTGGCGCGCCGCCGCACCTTCGGCATCATTTCTCACCCGGACGCCGGCAAAACCACGCTGACTGAAAAACTGCTGCTGTTTTCCGGCGCGATCCAGCTGGCAGGCACCGTCAAGGGCCGCAAGAGCGGCCGCCATGCGACCTCGGACTGGATGGACATCGAAAAGCAGCGCGGCATTTCGGTCGCCAGCTCGGTCATGCAGTTCGAGTACCGCGACCACGTGGTCAACCTGCTCGACACCCCGGGCCACCAGGACTTCTCGGAAGATACCTACCGCGTGCTGACCGCGGTCGACTCGGCGCTGATGGTGATCGACGCCGCCAAGGGCGTGGAAACGCAGACCATCAAGCTGCTCAACGTCTGCCGCATGCGCAACACGCCGATCATCACCTTGATGAACAAGATGGACCGCGAAACCCGCGATCCGCTGGAATTGCTGGACGAGCTGGAATCGGTGCTGAAGATCCAGTGCGCGCCGGTGACCTGGCCGATCGGCATGGGCAAGACTTTCCGCGGCGTGTATCACCTGCTGCGCGACGAGATCCTGCTGTTCGCCGCCGGCAGCGACAAGGCCGACCAGACCTTTGAAGTCATCAAGGGCATCGACAATCCGCGCCTGGATGAAATGTTCCCGCGCGAAATCGAACAGCTGCGCATGGAAGTCGAACTGGTGCACGGCGCCTCGCATCCGTTTGACCAGGAAGCCTTCCTGGCCGGCGTGCAGACCCCGGTCTTCTTCGGCTCCGCCATCAACAACTTCGGTATCCGCGAAATCCTCAATGCGCTGATCGACTGGGCGCAGCCGCCTGGCTCACGCGACGCCACCGTGCGCACCGTGGAACCGAAGGAAGCCAGTTTCTCCGGCTTCGTTTTCAAGATCCAGGCCAATATGGACCCGGCCCACCGTGACCGCATCGCTTTCCTGCGCGTCTGCTCCGGCCACTTCCAGCGCGGCATGAAGATCAAGCATTTGCGTCTGAATCGCGACATCAAGGTCTCCAGCGTGGTGACCTTCATGGCGTCCAGCCGCGAACAGGTGGAAGAAGCCTACGCCGGCGACATCATCGGCTTGCCCAACCACGGCAACATGCAGATCGGCGACAGCTTCTCCGAAGGCGAGCTGCTGCAGTTCACCGGCATCCCCTACTTCGCGCCGGATTTCTTCCGCTCGGTGCGGATCCGCAATCCGCTCAAGATCAAGCAGCTGCACAAGGGCTTGCAGCAGCTCGGCGAAGAAGGCGCGATCCAGGTATTCAAGCCGGTCACCAGCAGCGACCTGGTGCTGGGCGGGGTCGGCGTGCTGCAGTTTGAAGTGGTGGCCAGCCGTCTGCTCAATGAGTATGGCGTCGACGCCGTGTTCGAAGGCACCAGCATCAGCAGCGCGCGCTGGGTTACCTGCGAGGACAAGAAGATCCTGGCCGATTTCGAGAAATCCACGGCCGGCAACAATCTCGCTTACGACGCCGCCGGCAACCTGGCTTACCTGGCTACTTCCGGCGTCAACCTGCGCCTGACGCAGGAGCGCTGGCCGCTGGTGGTGTTTCATGAGACCCGGGAGCATGCGGCCAAGCTGGGCTAAGCCGGCAAGCTGCAGATGTAAAAAAGGAGATGCGATTGCATCTCCTTTTTTTATGCAGGGTGGGCATCAATGCCCACGCGAAATCTAGCTCGCCTGGTCGGGCTAACCCGACAGGGTGGGCAATAAATTGCCCACCCTACAAATTACGCGTGATCGCGCTGGTCCGCCTGCGCCACCGCCGCGTCGTGCACAGCCAGTTCCTGATCCGCATCGACGGCCTTGCCATCCAGCTGACGGTGTAGCTGCTCTTCATCCAGCTCGCCGGTCCATTTCGCCACCACCAGCGTCGCTACGCCATTGCCGATGGTGTTGGTCAGCGCGCGCGCTTCCGACATGAAACGGTCGATGCCGAGGATCAGCGCCAGGCCGGCCACAGGTACGTGACCGACGGCGGACAAGGTCGCCGCCAGCACGATGAAGCCGCTGCCGGTCACGCCTGCCGCGCCCTTGGAAGTCAGCAGCAGGACCGCCAGCAGAGTCAGCTGCTGCATCAGCGACATCGGCGTATCGGTCGCCTGGGCAATGAAGACCGCGGCCATGGTCAGGTAGATCGAGGTGCCGTCCAGGTTGAAGGAATAACCGGTCGGGATCACCAGGCCGACCACCGACTTCTTGGCGCCGAGGTTTTCCAGCTTGCCCATCAGACGCGGCAGCACCGATTCCGACGACGACGTGCCGAGTACGATCAGCAGTTCTTCCTTGATGTACTTGACGAACTTCCAGACGCTGAAGCCGTGCACCCTGGCGACCACGCCCAGTACGCCGAAGATGAACAGCAAACAGGTCAGGTAGAAAGCACCCATCAGCTGGCCCAGCGACAGCAAGGAGCCGACGCCGTATTTGCCGATGGTGAAAGCCATCGCGCCGAAGGCGCCGATCGGTGCGACCTTCATGATCAGGCCGACCATGCCGAACAGCACATGCGAGAATTTTTCGATGAAATCGAACACCAGCGTGCCGCGGCCGCCGAATTTATGCAGCGAGAAACCGAACAGTATCGCGATCAGCAGCACCTGCAGGATCTCGTTCTTGGCGAAGGCGTCGATCATGCTGCTCGGGATGATGTGGAAGAAGAAGTCGACCGTCGACTCCATCTTGCCCGGGCCGGTGTAGGCAGCGAGGCTCTTGGTATCGAGCGAGCTCAGGTCGACGTGCATGCCGGTGCCCGGATGCCAGACGTTGACCACCACCAGGCCGAGGATCAGCGCCACCGTGCTCATGATTTCAAAGTACAGCAAGGCCAGGCCGCCGGTCTTGCCGACTTTCTTCATGTCTTCCATGCCGGCGATGCCGATCACCACGGTGCAGAAAATCACCGGCGCGATGATCATCTTGATCAGTTTGATGAAACCGTCGCCGAGCGGCTTCATGGCGGCTCCGGTTTCCGGATAGAGATGTCCCAGCACGACGCCGATCACGATGGCGGTCAATACCTGTACATAGAGTGATTTGTAGAGCGCTGGTTTTGCCATTTGTCCTCTCCGATTAGATTACGTTCTTTTTAGAATATCGCCGCGGCCCGATGATGGCCTCGACCTTGATCTTACTGCCTTGCGCTGCATCCTGTTGCTAAAGCTATGTATATCTTTGCAGTTTCCATCCGCTGCATCCTCCCCGATGCCGCCAAACGAAAGATGGAAAAAGAGCGCAACTTTAGCTGATAACGCTACCACCGCTCAAGTTATTTAAGCGCATCGGCAGGAAATTGCATTTTGTGCAATCATCTTGCAGTGCACCACTCGAAATGGCGACTCTGAATATAATTGCATTCTGTGCCGTATTGCTCTTCAAGTAAATTCCAGCATGGGATATTTGACAAGCGGGGCTCGAGATAACCTTGTCACAATGTACGTGTATCTTGAATCGTCAAAGCGTGTGCCTTGAATTGCCATTTAAGCAATCCAGCAGTTGCGGCGCAAGCCGGAACGCGGCTCCACACGGGAGATGGAAAGTAGTGGCAACCTTTCGCTTGTTTAAGCTGTCAGAGACAAGCCGTACAGCAGGTCTTTTCATAACGAGGAAGATATATGACTGAAAACGAAGTCCGCAAAAATGCTTTTGCGATGCCCATCCACAATCCGGCCTTTCCGCCCGGCCCTTATCGCTTCGTTGACCGCGAATTCCTGATCATTACCTACCGCACCGATCCGGAAGCGCTCAGGAAAATCATCCCGGAACCGCTGCAGTTCATCGAACCCATCGTCAAATTCGAATTCATCAAGATGCCGGACTCCACCGGCTTCGGTCATTACTGCGAATCGGGCCAGGTGATTCCAGTCACGCTGAACGGCGTCGCCGGCGGCTATGTGCACAGCATGTATCTGAACGATCACCCGCCGATCGCCGGCGGCCGTGAACTGTGGGGCTTCCCCAAGAAACTCGGCAGCCCGGAGTTGCAGGTCCATACCGACACCCTGATGGGCACGCTCGACTACAGCGACTTCCGCATCGCCACCGGCACCATGGGCTACAAGCACAAGACGCTCGACAACGACGTCATCAAGAAATCGCTGGAAACACCTGCCTTCCTTCTGAAAATCATTCCGCATGTCGACGGCAGCCCGCGCATCTGCGAACTGGTACAGTACAGCCTGACCGACATCACCGTTAAAGGCGCCTGGAGCGGCCCTGGCGCGCTCGACCTGCATCCGCATGCGTTGGCGCCTATCGCCGACCTGCCGGTACTGGAAGTCATCTCCGCAGTACACATTTTGTCTGACCTGACTTTGCCGTTAGGCACAGTCGCTTACGATTATCTTGCCAAGTAACCAAAAAGGAATAGCCATGTCACTCAAAGATAAAGTTGCACTGATCACCGGTTCCGCCAGCGGCATCGGCAAGGAAATCGCCATTGAATACGCACGCGCCGGCGCCAAGGTCGTGATCGCCGACCTGCAGCTCGATGCCGCCACCGCCACCGCCAATGAAATCACGCAATCTGGCGGGATCGCCATGGCAGTCGCCATGAACGTCACCGACGAAGCGCAGGTCGACAAAGGCATCGCCGACACTGTCGCCGCCTACGGCAGCATCGACGTCCTGATCAGCAATGCCGGGATCCAGATCATCGCCCCTATCGTCGACTCGACCTTGGATAACTGGAAAAAAATGCTGGCGATCCACCTCGACGGCGCCTACCTGACTACCCGCGCGGCAATGCGCGAAATGATCAAGAAGGGCAACGGCGGTTCCATCATTTACATGGGCTCGGTCCACTCGCACGAAGCATCGCCGCTGAAGGCGCCGTACGTCACTGCCAAGCACGGTCTGATCGGCCTGGCCAAGGTGGTGGCCAAGGAAGGCGCCAAAGACAAGATCCGCGCCAATGTCATCTGCCCGGGTTTCGTCCGCACCCCGCTGGTAGAAAAGCAGATCCCTGAGCAAGCCAAGGAACTCGGCATCACCGAAGACCAGGTGGTCAAGACTGTCATGCTAAAAGATACCGTGGATGGCGAATTCACCACCGTCCATGATGTTGCTCAGACGGCGATTTTCCTCGGTGGCTTCGAATCCAACGCGCTGACCGGCCAATCGATCGTGGTCAGCCACGGCTGGTTCATGCAGTAATCGTCACGCCCTTGCAGTCATTGACGTGAACAAGAAGGCAAGAAAATATTCTTGCCTTTTTTTATCGGCAGGCTGCAGACACCGAACCTGGAATTCATCTTGAGTGCTTCTTATCATCTGTACCGGACAGTCCGGCTGCTGCGGCTGAAACTCTGCTGCCTGTTGCTGCTGGCCGGCGGCCAGGCCGTGCTGGCAAAGAACATCCCCGCCAAAGCGCCCGCACCGGCGCCGGCATTCGCCACCAGGCAGGCGGCGCTGGCCGCGCTGCCGCCGCTGATGCTGTGGGTATGGGAACGTCCGGACGACACCCGTTCCTGGCTTGCCAACAGCACCCGGGCCTCAAAGTCCGCCGAAGCGGGCGATGCCGCCGGCGCCGATTTGCAAGCGCAGCGCATAGGCGTCGCCGCGCTGGATAGCACCGTGCTGCTGCGCGACGGCAGCGCCACCGTATGGCGCCGCCAGCAAGCGCTGCGCCTGCCGCCGGAATGGTCGGCGGCTGGCCGCTTGCTGCCGAAAGCGCCGCTAGTCACCATCGTCCATGTCGACATGGCGTCCGGCGCCCACAAGCCGCAGCTCAACGAGCGGCAAAAGCAGACCATCGTCAGGGCCGTCACGGCGGCGGCGAAACGCAGCCCGAGCCAGGTGGTACAGCTGGATTTTGAAGTCATGCACAGCCAGAAACCGTTCCTGGCCGACGTCATCAGGCGCAGCCGGGCCGCGCTGCCGGAGAATGTCGCGCTGTCGCTCACGGCGCAGCCGTCCTGGTGCGTAGGCGATGCCTGGTTGGCCGACCTGCCGGTCGACGAAGTGGTGCCGATGGCCTTCCGCATGACTGGGGATGTCAAGCGCACGCAGGAAATCCTGATCCACGACGGCCGCTTTCCGCGCCCGGAATGCCAGCCGAGCCTAGGGCTGGCGCTGAACGAGCAGCCGTGGCCGGACAAGCTGCGCAGCCAGCGCCTTTACCTGTTCAACCGCGCGGCCTGGTCGGTCACGCCGATGGCAAGCTGGTCGGTGCGGCTGGGGGCGTTTTTACCGTAGAGCCGGAGATTTTCAGGTCAGTTTCACTGCTGCCGCCCGCAGTGGGCGGTATATCCCGGCAATGAGATGGAGGCAGACGCTTATCCGGCGTCAAAGGTGCGTGGCGCCGGATACACCTTCACCAGCACGATACGCGGGCCGTTCATTTTCTTGACCACTATATCGAAGCCGTCGAACGCTATCTTCTGCCCTTCGTGCGGCAGATCCCCCAGCTTGGCCATGATCAGGCCGCCGACCGAGTCGACGTCTTCGTCGCCGTCGATGACGACGTCGATGCCGAGGATGCGCTCGAGGCTGAAAATCGGCAGGCTGCCCTTGCCCAGCAAGGTGCCGTCGTCGAGGCGGCTCCATTCATTGTCGTTGCGGCGGAATTCGTCACGGATCTCGCCCACCATCGCGCCCAGTATGTTGTCGAGCGTGATGAAACCTTCCGGCTTGCTGCCCTTCTTGCCGATGATGGCGAAGTGCGGTGCGCCGGTACGGAAGCGGCGGAACAGCTCCAATGCCGGCATGCGCGGCGAGACGTATTCCACCGGACGCAGGAAGGCGTTCAGGCTGTCGATCGGCTTGCCCTCTTGCTGGGCGATGAACAAATCCTTGAGATGGATCACGCCCAGCACATTGACCCCGCTCTGGTCGAAGAATGGGTAGCGGCTGAAGCGGTGGCGATAGATGGTCTGCAGGTTTTCCTGCAGGCTGGCGGCCTGGTGCAGCGCAGTGATCTCATTGATCGGGCGCATCAGGTCGGACACCTCCAGTTCGCTGAAGTCGAGCGACTGCGCCAGCACGTTCCACTCGTCGCGGTTGAATTTTTCGCCGGCGTGGCTGCCGCGCAGGATCAGCTTCAACTCATCGGCAGAGTACTGCGAGTCGTGGCCATGGGCGCCGGCCAGGCCGGCCATGCGCAAGATCCAGTTGGCGCTGGCGTTCAGCGCCCAGATGGCGGGATACATGGCCCAGTAAAAACCGTACAGCGGCAAGGCGCACCAGAGGCCGATGACTTCCGGGTTACGGATAGCGACGGTCTTCGGCGCCAGTTCGCCGATCACGATGTGCAGGAAGGAAATCAGGAAGAAGGCGAAGAAAAACGAGACGCCATGTATCAGTTCCGGCGAGCTGATGCCGAGCAGGCCGAACAACGGCTGCAACAAGCTGGCGAAAGCCGGTTCGCCGATCCAGCCGAGGCCGAGCGAAGCAAGAGTGATGCCGAGTTGGCAGGCGGACAGATAGGCGTCCAACTGGCGGTGCACGATGGCCAGGATGCGGCCGCGCAAGCCTTGGGTCTTGGCGATGGCGCGGATGCGCGTCTGGCGTAATTTGACTAAACCAAATTCGGCAGCAACGAAGAAACCGTTGAGTGCTACCAAGAATAATGCTGCAATAACCAATAGCAGGTTGTTCAATGAATCTCTTTCACAGGTAATGACGGACCACTAGTATAGGCGAGCATGGCCATTTCGACAAAATCGGTGTTGTTAGAAGTTAGTGGGCCTGTTTGACAAAAGAACAAAGCCCGTCAATAAAAATGGGGCAGAGTCATTTACGCGACATCAGCGCATAAAACCCTGCCCCACTCGGGCGCCGCACAGCGTCGGCGCCGGTCGGTTGTTTCCGCTACAGCGTAGTCGCCAGCGCACACTGCCGGTAATGTTCGGCCGCCAGTTCCGGTTGCTCGATCGCTTCATGCAGCTGTCCCAGCCGCAGATGGGCTTCGCGCACTGTCGCCGGCGCTACCGCATCCGACAGGGCCTGTTCCAGGTGACGCTGCGCCTTGCCCCACAATTTCTGCTTGAAGCAGAAGCTACCCAAGGTCAGCGCCAGTTCGGCATCGTTGGGTGCTTTGGCGGTCCACTGTTCGCAATGCTCGATCTGCGCCAGCAGCGCCGGCGTGGCTTCGGCGGCGACCGCGTCGCGGTAGGTTGCCAGCAAGCGCGGATCCCATTCGGTCGCCATGGATTTCTCGACGATGGCGCGCGCTTCGGCGTGCAAGCCGCATTTGTTGAAGGCGCTGGCGCCGCGCATGGCGATGAACGGCTTGATGCGGTCTTCGCTTGGCACAGTAGCCCACAAACGCGTGATCGATTCGGCGTCGTGCGCATCGTCCGACAGCAAACCGTCATAGGCCAGCTCGCGCAGACGGGTCGACAAGGCCGGATGCAAGGCATCGTGCTTGTTCAGGGTGCGCACCAGGCGCAGCACTTCCGGCCAGTTCTTGGCTTGCTGGTTAGCCTTCAGCGCCAGCCGCAAGGCGTGGATATGGCGCGTGCCGCGGGCGTTCAGCTCGCTCACAGCTTGCAGCGCGGCCTGCGATTTGTGCTCGTCCACCAGCAGATCCAGGGTTGTGATCAGGCGTGCGGTTTTCAACGGCTCGTCGTCCTCGATGCTGGCCAGCCAGATGTCGCGCCGCTCGGGTTGCCCCATGCGATGCGCGGCGCGGGCGCCGATCAGCGCCGCCACCCCCAGGTTGTCCTGCAGTTCGGCGGCGCGCGTGGCGGCCTTTTCCGCCTGGCCGAAACGGCCTTCAAACAGCGATTTGAGGGAGTCGCGCAAGGCGTTGTTGGCCGTCGTCTCGCGTTTATGGCGGCGATAGCCGATCACGCGCGCCGGCAGTTTCTGGGTCACCCGGATCGTGCGGATCACCACGTACAGGATGATGAACAGGATCAGCAGCAGGACGACGAAGAAATTCAGCGACAGGTCGATCCGATAAGGTGGGAAAAACAGCACCACGTTACCGGGGTTGTAACGCGCCAACACAGCCAGGCCGATGGCGACCGCAAACAGAGCTACAAGCCGGAGAAAGAATCGCATATGACTATGGCTTGCCTTTGTAAGTACGGATCGCCGCCGGGCTATCCAGCGCCGGCATGGTGATCGAAAGATTGCTGTTCTGAACCTGCTTCAGCATGGTCTGCACGGTCTGCGTCTGTTTGGCGCGGGTGTCGAAATACTTGGTAATGGTTTCCTGCGCCGCGATCAGATCGCTGCGGAAAGCCGATTCATTGCGCGACAACAGGCCCAGGCGCGCATTCAGCAAGCGCAGCTTCAGGTTTTCCCGGGCGTAATAGGCCTGGGTCGGCGACAGCAGCAAGGCATCCGGCGTGGCGACCGTGCGCACCCGTATCAGTTGGCTGATTTCAGTCCACATTTCCGAGCTCCAGCTTTGCCAGGCGTCGTGCATGCGGTTTTTCCAGTCGGTCACGGCGGCATCGGTGGCGGCTTGCGACTTGGCGATGTTCGTATTAACTGCGGCATTGGCGGCAGCCTTGGCCGGCTTGACCTTGCCGTCGGCAGGCGCCTGGTTGCTCGGCTGGCTGACGCCGAACACCGGCTTTTCATCCGACAGCAGCGGCATGCTGTCGATCTGGCCAATGATGCTGTCGAGACGCACGGCGATGCCGGTCACGTCCAACGTCGGCAAGGCCTTGAGCTTTTCGATGTCGCTGGCGATGGCGCGGCGGACGATGATGAACTGCGGCTTGTCGGAACGCGACAGGGTTTTGTCGGCATTCTGCAAGGCGATCAGGGCGCCCTGCACGTTGCCGGCCAGCTGCAGCTGCTGGCTGGCGGTCGACAGCGTTCCTTCGACTTCTGACAAGGCTTGCTCATCGCCATTTTTCGACAGATCCTTGTACAACTGCTCGAGCGCCAGTTGCTGGCTCTGCGATTCCAGCTGCTTGCTCTCCAGCACGCTGACCTTGCCTTGCAGCTCCTTGGTGCCATCCTGCACCGACTTCACCAGCACCTTGGTTTCGGTATTGCTGCTGTCGCCGACTTGCAGGCGGCGCGCGATTTCCTGGCGCAGCTTGTTGTTTTCGTTATGCATCGCCCACCACTGGCCGGCCAGCAGCAGCGCCAGCAGCAGCAAAGCCAGGTACACCAGGCCGAGCTTGCCGCCACGGCTTTTGCCGCTATTGACCGCATACGGCTGCAGCACCGGCTGCGCTCCCGAGGACGGCGACGTCGCCGCACTGGCGGCAGGACCAGCGGACTGGTTCAATTCTGGAGTGGGTATCGATTCGTTCATAGCGGGAATTGTAACGCGGCTAGCAGCCGTTCGTCGCCTGAGCCGGTGAGAGTAACCTCGCTAAATCCAAGCGCATGTGCAGATTCGGCAATACGGGCATGTGGCACAAGGAGATGCTGCTGTTGGATTTTTGCAACACCGCTGCCGCTTTCGACCTGCCGCACCAGGTCCAGCAGGTGCCGCAAGGCCTCCGAACTGGTGACGATCCAGTCGTTTTGGCTGTTGAGCAATTGCAGCAAGCGGATTTTTCCCTCCGCATCCAGCGCCGGCGCCTGGCGCCGATAAGCGGCAACCGCCTGCACCTTGATGCCTGCCGCCAGCAAGGCGTCGGCAAAAAAATCGCGCCCGCTCTCGCCGCGCACCAGCAACACCGGGGCTGTGCGCAGGGAGTCCAGGTCGAGCGCCTGCAGCAAGCCTTCCGAATCGGTGCGCGCCAGGTCGGGCGGACTGAAGATGGTGGTGTTTTGCGCCGTCAGACCATATTGCGCCAAGGCTGCCCGGCTCCCCTCGCCGACGATGCCGATCGCCACCTGCGGCGGCCAGGCGGGAATGAAACGCATGGCGGCGTCGATCGCATTTGGACTGACAAACACCACCAGCGCGTAGCTGGTTAGCTGCGCCAGCACTGCTTGCAAAGGCGCGCTGTCGTTCAGCGGCAGGATTTCCAGCAAGGGGAACACAATCGCCTGGCGGCCGCGCGCCGTAATCTGCTGCGCCAGCGCCGTGGCTTGCGCCGCCGGCCTGGTGACGATGACAGGATGCAAGGTTGGGCTAGGCATCCCGGCAAAGTGCGAGGATTGCCGCCGCGCCTTGCGCCGCCAGCTGTTCGGCAATCTTTCCACCCAGCGCCTGCGGCGCATCGGCAGCGCCGCTGGCATCGGCAGTCACGACATGCTTGCCGTCCGGCGTGCCGATCATGGCGCGCAGGCGCATCTGGGCGCCGTCGATGGTAGCAAAAGCCGCCAACGGGATCTGGCAGCTGCCGCCAAAAGCGCGCGACAAAGTGCGTTCCGCCGTCACTGCCTGCGCGGTCGGCAAATGATTCAGGGGCGCCAGGATGTGCTGCAGATCGGCGCGGTCTTCACAGATTTCAATCGCCATCGCGCCCTGCCCCGGCGCCGGCAAGCTTTGCTCCGGCTCGATCAGCGCCTTGATGCGTTGCGCCAGGCCCAGCCGTTTCAGCCCGGCCGCAGCCAGGATGATGGCGGCGTACTCGCCGCGGTCCAGCTTGGCCAGCCGGGTATCGAGGTTGCCGCGCAAAGGCTTGATCTGCAGATGCGGGAAGCGCGCAGCGATCAGCGCCTGACGGCGCAGGCTGCTGGTGCCGACCACGGCGCCGGCCGGCAATTGGTCCAGCCCGGCATAGTCGTTGGAGACGAAAGCGTCGCGCGGATCTTCCCGCTCCAGCACTGCGCTCAGCACAAAACCCTGCGGCAGGTCCATAGGCATGTCTTTCAGCGAATGCACCGCCAGGTCGGCGCGGCCTTCCGCCATCGCCACTTCCAGTTCCTTCACGAACAACCCCTTGCCGCCCACTTTCGACAAGGTGCGGTCAAGAATTTGATCGCCGCGGGTGGTCATGCCGAGGATTTCTATATTACAGTCTGGATATAATGCAGATAAGCGCGCACGTACGTGTTCCGCTTGCCACATGGCGAGACGGCTTTCACGCGATGCAATGATCAACTTGGAGGGGGAGGATAATTTCGACACAGGTTCTTTCAGGTATTAGCCATGCATCTTGATGCAGCAGACGTCGCCGGACCAGAGTTATCTGACCGCCAACAAGCCATATCAAAAATGCCCAACGAAATGCGTTGCGAAATGCATTGTTTCCGCTGTGGATTTTAACATGTGCCCCCTGTAGCCTCAGTTGTACATCCTATATCGGAATGGTTATATCGCAAGCGTATGGCCCTTGGTAACTGTTACACGCCCTTCGTCCCTCACCCCAGAAAAGCTGATTGCACTCGTTAAAATGGCAAAACAATTGAATTCTGCTGTCCAGGTAAAAAAATCCCCTCCCAACAAAGATGCGCCGCTGAAGGAAGATATCCGTCTGCTGGGCCGCTTGCTGGGTGATGTGCTGCGCGAACAAGAGGGCGATGCGGTATTTGAAGTGGTCGAAACCATTCGCCAGACGGCGGTGCGCTTCCGCCGCGAATCGGACCCGCAAGCCGGCGCCGATCTCGACAAGCTGCTGAAAAAGCTCACGCGCGACCAGACCAATTCGGTGGTGCGGGCGTTTTCCTATTTTTCCCATCTGGCCAATATCGCCGAAGACCAGCACCACAACCGCCGCCGCCGCGCCCATCTGCTGGCCGGTTCGGCCGCACAAGCCGGCAGCGTCGCCCACGCCTTGAGCAAACTGGACGATGCCGGCGTGTCCGGCGCCACCGTGCGCAACTTCCTCAAGGATGCGCTGATTTCGCCGGTGCTGACCGCCCATCCGACCGAAGTGCAGCGCAAGAGCATCCTCGACGCCGAGCGCGAAATCGCCCGCCTGCTGGCCGAGCGCGACCGTCCGCTGACCGCCAAGGAACTGCGTGACAACACCGAACTGCTGCGCGGCCGTATCGCCACTCTGTGGCAAACCCGCATGCTGCGCTACACCAAGCTGACCGTGGCCGACGAAATCGAAAACGCCCTGTCCTACTACCGCATCACCTTCCTGCGCGAACTGCCGGCCCTGTACGACGACATCGAAGGCGAAATCGCCACCCAGTTCCCGACCCGCGGCCGCAGCGCCACCACTGAACTGGCGCCGTTCGTGCAAATGGGCAGCTGGATCGGCGGCGACCGCGACGGCAACCCCAATGTCAACGCCGGCACCATGCAGCGCGCGCTGACGCGGCAGTCGACCACGATTTTCGACTTCTATCTGGAGGAAGTGCATGCGCTGGGCGCCGAACTGTCGGTCTCGACCCTGATGGTCAGCGTCAACCAGGAATTGCTGGTGCTGGCGGAAAATTCGCCGGATACATCAGATCACCGCTCCGACGAACCCTACCGCCGCGCCCTGATCGGGATCTACGCGCGACTGGCCTCGACTGCGCGCGAGCTGGGCGCCACCAACATCCTGCGCCAGGAAGTCGGCGCCGCGGCGCACTATGCAGCGCCACAGGAATTCACGCAGGAACTGCAGATCATCGAAGACTCGCTGCGCGCGCATCATGGCAGCGCCCTGATCAAGCCGCGCCTGGCGACGCTCAAGCGCGCCTCCGAGATTTTCGGCTTCCATCTAGCCTCGCTCGATATGCGCCAGAGTTCCGACGTCCACGAACGGGTGCTGACCGAGCTGTTCGCACAGGCGCAGGTGGAAGGCGCCTACGACAAACTGAGCGAAGAACAGAAGATCGACCTGCTGCTGGCCGAACTGGCCAAGCCGCGCCTGCTGTACTCGCCGTATATCGAGTACTCCGACGAAACCGTTTCCGAGCTGTCCATCCTGCGCGCCGCCGGCGAGATGCGCCAGCGCTACGGCGCGCGCTCGATCCGCAACTACATCATCTCGCATACCGAGACCGTGTCGGACCTGCTGGAAGTCTTGCTGCTGCAGCAGGAAACCGGCTTGCTGCGTCCCGACGGCAAGAACCACGCCGCAAGTACGCTGGAGGTGATGGTGATTCCGCTGTTTGAAACCATTCCCGACCTGCGCCGCGCGGCCGCCATCATGGAACAGTTCATGGCGCTGCCGCCGGTGAGCCGCCTGATCGCCAAGCAAGGCAAGCTGCAGGAAGTGATGCTGGGCTATTCCGATTCCAACAAGGATGGCGGCTTCCTCACCTCCAACTGGGAGCTGTACAAGGCTGAAATCCAGCTGGTGCGTGTGTTCGACCGCGCCGGCGTCAAGCTGCGCCTGTTCCATGGCCGCGGCGGCACTGTCGGCCGCGGCGGCGGCCCTAGCTATCAGGCGATCCTGGCGCAGCCGCCGGGCACCGTCAACGGCCAGATCCGCCTGACAGAACAAGGCGAAATCATCGCGTCCAAGTTCTCCAACCCGGAAATCGGCCGCCGCAACCTGGAGCTGCTGGTAGCGGCGACGCTGGAAGCCAGCCTGATGCCGAACACCGCCGACAGCAAGCAGATGAAAAAGCTGGGCGAGTTCGAAGAGCTGATGGACGGCTTATCGGAACGCGCCTACCAGTCGTACCGCAACCTGGTGTATGAAACCCCGGGCTTCACCGACTACTTCTTCGCCGCCACGCCGATTGCCGAGATCGCCGAGCTGAACATCGGCTCGCGCCCTGCTTCGCGCAAATCGACACGCCGCATCGAAGACCTGCGGGCGATTCCATGGGGCTTTTCCTGGGGCCAGTGCCGCTTACTGCTGCCGGGCTGGTACGGTTTCGGCAGCGCCATCGAGAGCTGGCTGGAAGAAGGAAAAGACGCCAAGCTGAAGAGCCAAAAGCTGGCGACCCTGCGCGCGATGTACAAGGAATGGCCATTCTTCGCCACCCTGCTGTCGAACATGGACATGGTGCTGTCCAAGACCGACCTGGCGGTGGCCTCGCGCTACGCCGGGCTGGTCACCGACCGCAAGCTGCGTAACAGCATCTTCAAGCGCATCGTCGATGAGCATGAGCGAACCAGCAGCATCCTGTCGGCCATCACCGGCGCCAAGGACCGCCTGTCCGGCAATCCATTGCTGGCGCGTTCGATCAAGAACCGCTTCGCCTATCTCGATCCGTTGAATCACTTGCAGGTCGAGCTGATCAAGCGCCACCGCAGCGTGACCGCGGCCGGCCGCACGACGGAAGAACGGGTCAAGCGCGGCATCCACTTGAGCATCAACGGCATTGCCGCCGGCTTGCGCAATACGGGCTGACGGGCTCCGTGTAGGGTGGGCACAAAAACGTGCCCACTCTACTGACTGACTCTCGCTAGTTTAGGCCAAGTACTTGCTTCACTGCCGGCAAACCATCTTCGCCGCCACGTGTCTTCACGCCATTCAGCCAAGCCTGCAGCAGCTCCGGGTGCAGTTTCAACTGCCGCGCCGCGGCGGTCTTCGCATCCACTTTCTGCGCCAGCACGTCGTTGATGATCTTGTTTTCCATGTCGACGCTAAATTCCAGCTGGCTGAACAGGCGGCCGACGTTGGGGCATTGCGCCCGATAAGACTTGCGCGCCAGCGTATTGACGCTGGCGCCGCCGTAGTTGGGACCGAAATAGGCATCGCCGTCATCCAGATAAGTCAGCTGGAAGCTGCTGTTCATCAGATGCGGTTCCCAGGCCAGGAACACGATCCATTCCTTGGCGGCGACCTTGCGCGCCACCTGGCTCAGCATGCTCTGCTCGCTCGACTCCACCAGCTTCCAGCCCGCCAAACCGTAGGACTTGGCGTCCAGCATGGTCTTGATATTCTGGTTGGCCGGCGCGCCGGTTTCGATGCCATATATCTTGCTGTCGAATTTATCCGCAAACCTGGCGAGATCTTTGAACGACTTGACGCCGGCCGCGGCGACATAGCGCGGCACCGCCAGCGTGAACTTGGCGTTGACAAGATTAGCGTGCAGGATATCGAAGGCGCCGTCCTTGAGTTGCGCTTCCATCAATGGCTTTTGGGCTGGCATCCAGTTGCCCAGCAAGATATCGATCTGGCCTTTTTTCAAGCCGATGAAGGTGATCGGCACCGACAGGTGGGCCACCCGCTGCTCATAGCCGAGCGCCGCCAGCACTATACCCGCCGCGGCATTGGTGGCGCCGATGTCGCTCCAGCCGGGATCGGCCATGCGCACCAGCTTGCAGGCCTCCGCTTCGGCGGCAAAGGCGCTTTGGCTTGCGCAAACACTGAGCACCGCCAGCATCGATGAAAACCGTGTTTTCCACATGGCTGCTCCCTGGCGCTTAAGCCGCTTTGACGGCCGGAAAGCGCGCCATCGCTTCCAGCTTGTCGAGGTCGATGTGGTTGCGCATGAAACGGCGGCTGGCGTCCTGCACCGGCTGGTAATCCCAGTGGCGCTGCGTGCCACGGCCTTGGGCGGCGAAATGAAAGCGCCGGCGCCGCTGGCTGGCGACCACTTGTTTATGCAGCTGCGGAAGATTCCACCTGGCCGCCGCTTCCTGTCGGAATTGCTGGAGCACCGCGGCAGCCTCCGGATCGCGCGCCAGATTGTGCAGCTCGTCAGGATCGCTTCCCAAGTGATAGAGCTGGTCAGGATCGGG
The DNA here is from genome assembly GCF_001584185.1 of Collimonas pratensis. Classification (GTDB taxonomy): domain Bacteria; phylum Pseudomonadota; class Gammaproteobacteria; order Burkholderiales; family Burkholderiaceae_D; genus Collimonas; species Collimonas pratensis. Next base: position 3,684,607 of record NZ_CP013234.1, read on the forward strand.
CGCCGAATGGATGAACTTGTAGGAACCGCGCCGTATCATCACGATCGGCGCCAGCGCGCCCTCGCCCAGGTACTCGCCGATCACTTCGTCATGCCCGGCCCGGCCCAGCAGATGCGGTAAAAGACTGCGGCCAGCAATGGCCTCCGGCGCGGCCGGCGCATCGCCATTGAACGCCAGGTCGACCAGCGTCGGCAAGATATCGGCCAGCGACACCGACGCGCTGATGCGGCACGGCTGGAAACGCCTGGGTGCATGCACGATCAGCGGCACGCGGGCAGCGCCTTCAAAGAAACTCATCTTGTACCAGAGCCCGCGTTCGCCCAGCATGTCGCCATGGTCAGCCAGCAGCAGGATGACGGTATCGTCGGCCATGCCGCTCTGTTCCAGCGTGCGCCGGATATGCCCGATCTGTTCATCAACATAGGAGACGGCGCCGTAGTACGCATGGCGCGCATCGCGGATTTTCTGCGCGCTGAGCGGCGTACTGTCCATGTCGCAGACATGGCGCAAGCGCAGCGAATGCGGATCCAGCTGCGCCGTCGGCAAATCCACCCGTGGCATATCGATCTCTTCATCGCGGTACAGATTCCAGTACTGCTCGGGAATCGCATAGGGATCGTGCGGATGGGTCAGGGAGACCAGCATGCAAAATGGCCTTTCATCGTCGTCGCGCGCGATATCAAACAGTTTCTGGCGGGCTGCGGCGACAACTTCTTCATCGAAATCGAGCTGGTTGGTGCGGATGCAAGGGCCTGCCTCGGTCACGGAGCTCATGTTGTGATACCAGCTGGGACGCTGCTCGGGATGCTCCCAGTCCGGCGTCCAGCCGAAATCCGCCGGATAGATATCGGTCGTCAGGCGCTCTTCAAATCCGTGCAACTGGTCGGCGCCGCAGAAATGCATCTTGCCGGCCAGGATGGTGCGGTAGCCGGCATGGCGCAGGTAGTGGCCGAAGGTCAGTACTTCCGATCCCAGCTCGGCGGCGTTGTCGTAAGCACCGATGGCGGATGGCAGTTTGCCCGACATGAACACATAGCGCGACGGCGCGCACAAAGGACTGTTGCTGTATGCGGAATCAAATACCACGCCGGCGGCGGCCAGGGCATCGATATGCGGCGTTTTGCTGACCTGATTGCCATATGCCGCCAGCGCACGGGGCGCCAGTTGGTCCGCCATGAGAATCAGAATATTCGGCTTGCGGCTCTTCATCGACATCTCCAGTCATTGGTTGGCGTTATGCTGGCATTTAGTCTAGCATCGGGGTTTTACGGTCGTGAAGCCGTCAAATCCTTATGCATCCATAAAGAGAGCTTATGGCAGACCTACGCCGACTACCGCCGCTACAGAGCCTGGCATTCTTCGAGGCGGCGGCGCGCCACCTGAATTTCACTGCCGCGGCAAAAGAGCTCGGCACCACCCAGCCGGCGGTCAGCCACCGGATCGGCTTGCTGGAAGAAGACCTGGGGGTAGCGCTGTTCACGCGCGGGCATCGCGGCGTTGCCCTGAACGCCGACGGCACCCGCCTGTTCGAAGCTGTCCATGACAGCCTGGGTACTATCGGCAATGCAGTCGCGCAGATCCGCGCTCGCCGCACGCGCCAGGTGCTGAGCGTCGCCACCGACTTCGCTTTCGCCTCTTACTGGCTGATGCCGCAGCTGGGGGCCTTGCGCAAACTGGTGGCCGATCTGGATGTACGCATCGTGACCTCGCAGAAAGCCTTCGATATCCGCGAAGAAGCGGTGGATGTCGCCATCGCCTTCGGCGACGGCCGCTGGCCCGGTTGCGAGGCAGAGCTGCTGTTTCCGGAAATCGTCGTCCCGGTTTGCAGCCCGAGTTTCAGAGACAGACATGGCTTGAGCGGCGATCCCGCAAACTTAGCGCAACTGCCTCTACTGCACCTGGAAAGCGACGATCCGGCGCGCTGGCTTAGCTGGGAGAGCTGGTTTGCCCGCTACAAGCTGGCGGCCGGCCGCGGCCATGGCCACGACTTCAGCTTCAACAATTACCCCTTGCTGATGCAAGCCGCCAGCGCCGGACAAGGGCTGGCGCTGGGCTGGCTGCCGCTGGTATCGGCGCTGCTGGAGAGCGGCCAGCTGGTGCAGGCAGTTGACCATCCTGTCCGCACCGACAACGGCTATTTCCTGGTCAGGCCAAACGCGCAGCGCAGCAGCGTAGCAGTCGAACTGTTCCGTCAGTGGATCACCGGCCAGTGCGTGTGAATCGGCGTTGCCGGGCTTACAGCTTCTTCTGCAACAGCATGGCCTTGCCCATGGCCGGATTCAGTTCATAGCCGGCAAAGCCGCTGGCCTTGTAGAGCGCCTGCGCCGGCAGGTTGTGTTCCAACACCTCCAGCGTGATCTTGCAGCAGCCGAGGCCGATGGCGACCAGCTCGATGTGCTGCATCAGTAACTTGGAAATGCCTAGCCCGCGAAATGCTTTGGCCACCGTCAGATCATGGATGTTCAGCAGCGGCTTGCAGGCGAAAGTGGAAAAGCCCTCGATGCAGATCGCCAGGCCGGCCGGCTGCTCCTCGACAAACGCCAGCACCACGTGCACATCGCTTCTCTTTCTCAGCGCCGCAATCAGGTTGGCCTGGACAAAGTCGGCCAGTTGCTGGCCGCCGCCCATGGCGTCCATGGCGTAGCCGTTCAACAGTTCAACAATGGCGGCGGCATGGCGCGGGTCGGATAGATCGGCATTGAATACTTGGGTCATTGCTGGTTCCTGGTTGTATTTCCGGTTGAGCCCTTTTCGGGCGGTTGCGCAAGCAGCCCTCCATTCTGCCACCTGCGGCGCTTTCTTATCATGCTTTTTCAACATCAACTGACGATGTGGCGCACGTGCCAAAAAAGCGCAGGCACTCCCCTTTTTAGTGACAATTTTCGACCTAAAATGCCAATTTGGTGAACTGGTACATCAATCTTGTATATCAGTTTGGTGCACCAGCTGGGATGAGCAGGCTGGCACACGAATTGCTGAGCCATCAATATGACCATCGCCGCCAAATCCTCCACCCAGATCGCCGAACGGATCACCGAAGCGATGCTGGCGCGTAAACTCGCGCCCGGCACCCGATTGGGCGAGCAGCAATTGGCGGAACTGTTTGGCGTCAGCCGCACCCAGATCCGCGAAGCGCTGACGCGGCTGGTGACGCGCGGCATCGTCACGGTCAGCGCGCGCCGCGGCTGGTATGTGATCGAACCGACGCCGGAAGATGCGCGCGCTGCCTTTGAAGCACGGCGCGTGCTGGAACTGGGCCTGCTGCGCCATGCGCGGCCGATCAGCGCGGAAGCGATCCGCGCTCTGCGCCTGCACGTCGAACGCGAGCAGGCAGCGCTGGAAGGCGACGACGTCGCCAGCCGCAGCTTCCTGCTGGGCGACTTCCATGTCTGCTTGTGCGAATCGTTCGGCAACTCTTTGCTGGCCGATACCCTGCGCGACCTGACCACACGCACCACGCTCACCGCCATGCAGTACCAGTCATCGCATCACGCCAGGCAATCCTGCGCCGAACACGTCGGCATCGTTGCGGCGCTGGAAAACGGCGACCTGGAACAGGCAGAACAATTGATGCATAGCCATCTGTGCAATGTAGAGGCGGGCCTGGAAGAATCCCTGCAGAGCGGCCGAGGCCCGCTGTCGCCACTGCAGCAGGCACTGGCCCCCCTCAACGACCATTTCGACAAGCAGTTATTCGCAATATCACCCCAGCTGAAGGAGTTTTAACATGAAATTTCCCAAGATTCTGTTTGCCATGGTCGCCGTTACCGCCCTGTTCAGCAGCACCGCCCGTGCCGATGCGCTGGCCGATATCGTCAAGAGCGGCGTACTGAAAGTCGCGGTACCGCAAGATTTCCCGCCGTTCGGCTCGGTCACCAGCGATCTCAAGCCGCAGGGCCTGGATATCGATGTCGCCACCCTGATCGCCAAGAAAATGGGCGTCAAGGTCGAGCTGGTGCCGGTCACCAGCGCCAACCGCGTGCCTTACCTGCAAACCAAAAAGGTCGACCTGATCATTTCCAGCCTGGGCAAGAATCCGGAGCGCGAAAAAGTCATCGATTTCAGCGAAGCCTATGCGCCTTTCTATAACGGTGTGTTTGGCGGCGCCGACCAGAAAGTCAGCAGTGCAGCCGATCTGGCCGGCAAGACCGTGGGCGTGACCCGCGGCGCGGTGGAAGACCTGGAGCTGAGCAAGATCGCGCCAGCCAGCGCCACCATCAAGCGTTACGAAGACAACAACGGCACCATCAGCGCCTTCCTCTCAGGCCAGGTGCAATTGGTCGCAACCGGCAACGTAGTGGCGGCGGCAATCATCGCCAAGAATCCGCCGAAGAAACCGGAAACAAAATTCCTGATCAAGAATTCGCCCTGCTCGATCGGTCTCAACAAGGACGAGAAGAACCTGCTCGACAAGGTCAACGCCATCCTGACGGCAACCAAGAAGGACGGCGAACTGAACGCGATCAGCGTCAAGTGGCTGGGAATGCCGCTGCCGGCCAGTCTGTAATCGCTGGCGCGCCGCGGACCCCGTCTCATGAGCTACCACTTTGATTTCCTCGCCGCGTTCGACTATCCCGCCGTGCTGATCAAGGGCGTGCTGGTCACGATCGAGCTGATTGCGATCGGCGGCGTGCTCGGCATCGCGGTCGGCATCTGCGCGGCCTGGGCCAAGACCCAGGGACCGCGCTGGCTGCGGCCACTGGTCAGCGCCTATGTCGAGCTGATCCGCAACACACCGTTCCTGATCCAGCTGTTTTTCATTTTCTTCGGTCTGCCCGGCATCGGCTTGCAGATCACAGAAATGGAAGCAGCCTTGCTGGCGATGGTGATCAACCTCGGCGCCTATAGCTGCGAAATCATCCGCGCCGGCATCGCTGCCGTGGCGCGTGGGCAGATCGAAGCCGGCCTTAGCCTGGCGATGACCAGGATGCAGATCTTCCGCCACGTGATCCTGCCGCCGGCTCTGCAAAAGATCTGGCCGGCCTTGTCCAGCCAGGTGGTGATCGTGATGCTCGGTTCCGCCGTCTGTTCGCAGATCGCGGTAGAAGAACTGGCTTACGCGGCCAACTTCATCCAGGGCCGCAATTTCCGTTCGTTTGAATCCTATCTGCTGTCCACCGCCATCTACCTGGTGCTGGCGATCGGCTTGCGCCAGCTGCTGCGCCTGCTGGGCAACCTGCTGTTCGGCCGGCCAGCGCGTTCATTGCCGAAGGGGGCAGCATGATTTCCTTCTCGCTATGGGATATCGTGCGCAACCTGCTGCTGGCCTTGCGCTGGACCGTGCTGCTGTCGCTGGCCTCGTTTGCCCTTGGCGGCCTGCTTGGCCTGATCGTACTGTTCCTGCGCAGCTCCAAGAAAACCTGGCTGCAGCGCCTCACCAGAATGTACATCGAGCTGTTCCAGGGCACGCCGCTGCTGATGCAACTGTTCCTGGCTTTTTTCGGCCTGGCGCTGTTCGGCCTCGACGTGCCGGCCTGGCTGGCGGCCGGCCTGGCGCTGACCTGCTGGAGCAGCGCCTACCTGGCGGAAATCTGGCGCGGCTGCGTGGAAGCGATTCCGCGCGGCCAGTGGGAAGCCTCGTCGTCGCTGGCGATGACCTACCTGCAGCAGATGCGCCATGTGATCCTGCCACAAGCCTTGCGCATTGCGATTCCGCCTACCGTCGGCTTCAGCGTGCAAATCGTCAAGGGCACCGCGGTCACCTCGATCATCGGCTTCGTCGAGCTGTCGAAAGCCGGCACCATGATCACCAACGCTACCTTCCAGCCGTTCACGGTGTATGCCGTGGTCGCGCTGATGTATTTCGCGTTGTGCTGGCCGCTGTCCAAATACAGTCAGTCTCTGGAAAGGAAATTCAATGGCACTCATCGCGATTGATAATGTAAAGAAGAGCTTCGGCGACAATCAGGTGCTGAAGGGCATCCGGCTCGACGTCGAAGCCGGCGAAGTGATCGCCATCATCGGCAAGAGCGGCTCCGGCAAGAGCACCCTGCTGCGCTGTATCAACGGTCTGGAAAGCATCGACGAGGGCAATATCAGCGTCGCCGGCGCCCATCTCGGCAAGAGCGAGCTGGAACTGCGCGCGCTGCGCCTCAAGGTCGGCATGATCTTCCAGCAGTTCAACCTGTTTCCGCACCTGACGGTCGGCCGCAACGTGATGCTGTCGCCGATGATCGTCAAAGGCACGACCGAAGCGGCGGCGCGCAAGTCGGCGCAGGACAACCTGGCACGAGTCGGCCTGACGGAAAAATTCGACGCCTATCCGGACCAGCTGTCCGGTGGCCAGCAGCAGCGGGTGGCGATTGCGCGCGCGCTGACCATGCAACCGCAGGCGCTGCTGTGCGATGAAATCACCTCGGCGCTCGATCCGGAACTGGTGAACGAAGTGCTGGCGGTGGTACGCAGCCTGGCCGATGAAGGCATGACCTTGCTGATGGTGACCCATGAAATGCGCTTCGCCCGCGAAGTCTGCGACCGCGTGGTGTTCATGCACCAGGGGAAAGTGCATGAAATCGGACCGCCGGAAGAGATTTTCGTGAATCCGAAAACGGTCGAACTGCAGCAATTCCTGGGGGCTGCGAACTAGCAGCAAGTTGCCTAAAAATTGGCGACTTGTCGGGAAAACGGGGGGAGGCTTGCGCAATTCTGTAAAATTGCGGATTAGGCACCGTTAATATGGAAGCACACATGAATTCAATAAGCACCACCCCGCCCCTGGCAGCAGACCTGATTTCCTTCATCGAAGGCTTGCCGAAAGCGGAACTGCACCTGCATATCGAAGGCACGCTGGAACCTGAATTACTGTTCGCGCTGGCGCAACGCAACAACGTCAGCCTGCCCTACGCCTCGGTCGAAGAACTGCGCGCGGCCTACGCTTTCACCGACCTGCAATCCTTCCTCGACCTGTACTACGCCGGCGCCGCGGTGCTGCAGACCGAACAGGATTTCTATGACATGACCATGGCCTACATCGTGCGTTCGCGCGCCGACAACGTGCGCCATGCTGAAATCTTCTTCGACCCGCAAACCCATACCGAACGCGGCATCGCCATCGAAGTGGTGTTCGCCGGCATCGCCCGCGCCTTGCGCGAAGCGCGCGAGCGGCACGGCTTCAGCAGCGCCATCATCATGTCCTTCCTGCGCCATCTGTCGGAAGAAGACGCCTTCGCCACGCTGGAAGCGGCGCTGCCGCTGCGCGCCGAATACCGCGACCTGTGGATAGGCATCGGCCTGGATTCGGCCGAGCGCGGCAATCCGCCGGAAAAGTTTGCGCGGGTATTCGCGCGTTGCCGCGAGCTCGGTTTCCATCTGGTCGCCCACGCCGGCGAAGAAGGTCCGCCACAATACGTCAAGGATGCGCTGGATGTGCTGCACGTCGAACGCATCGACCACGGCGTACGCAGCGAAGAAGATCCGGTGCTGATGAAACGCTTGGCCGAGCAACGGATTCCGCTGACGGTGTGCCCGCTCTCCAACCTCAAGCTGTGCGTGGTCGACGACATGCGCAAGCACAACCTGGCGCGCCTGCTGCACGCCGGCCTGGCGGTTACCGTCAACTCTGACGATCCAGCCTATTTCGGCGGCTACATGAATGCCAATTTCCTGGCGGTGGCAGCGTCGCTGCGCCTGAGCCGCACCGAACTGGTGATGCTGGCGCGGAATGCCTTTGAAGCGACTTTCCTGCCGGCTGCGGCCAAACAGCAGTTGCTGCTGGAACTGGATGGCTATTGCATGGCGCATTGATTGCGCTGGCTTGGCCGGCGCTATTTGAGGCGCCGGCGGATTTGCCGCAACCCGCCCTGCCAGTCTGGCGCGGCGGGTTTTTCACATGCGCGACATGGACAAAAAAAGCCCGCAGCGCGTAGGGTGGGCACGCCTTTGTGCCCACGCGCGACGATTACCCCACCTTGGACGGCAGATGCGCATAAGACTGTCGATGTGTATAGGTCACGCGTGGGCACAGGTGCCCACCCTACATTCGGAGAGTGCATAACAAAACTCAAAACCGGCGCTTGCATAGTCCTTGCCAGCGAGACAGTTTACGTACATCATTGGGGAGCAGCCAGATAGCCTGCCCTATCGATCCCGTCTGACTCTGCGCAACCGTAATATCGTGGAGACCATGATGGACAACGTACTTGCTGCACCCGCACTTGCGGCACCGCTTCTGACTAAAGCCGGGATCCTGTTTTCGGTAACAGTCGAGTTCAAACAATATCAGTGCCTGGTGCCGGCAACCACCCTTTCCGATCTCTCGCATTCGAAAGATCCCAAGCTCGACCTGCTCGATACCTACCGGGCTTTCCAAAGCAAGATCGAAGGCGTCGCCCGCCGCCTGATCAGCGCCGGCCTGGAAGGAAAACCGCTGGTAGTTGGTAGCGGCTACTTCCAATAATCCAGACGCTAGCCAGCATCGCTTAAGCGATGACCGCAGGCAGCCGCTGCCTGCGATGGTTGCTCACCCGCAGGTTCAATGATTGACCAGCGCACGCCGCTTCAACAGTGCTTCGCGTAGCTTGTCGTAACCTAGGTTGAACAGGAAGGTGTACGGCAGGAAGAACATCAGCAGGCCGATGTCGAGAATCAGCGCGTCGAGCAGGCTCATCTCCAGCCACCACGCCACCAGCGGCACCACGATCGCCACCAGGCCAGCTTCAAACGTCAGCGCATGCACGGCCCGCACCGCCATCGTGCGGACGATGCGCCAGCGCCGTTCAACGCGATCGAACATGGCGTTGAAAATCATGTTCCAGCTCATCGCCACCAGCGAGATCATCAGGGTCAGCGCGCCGGCGTGCGCCATCGGCATTTTCATGACCCACGACAGCACCGGTGCCGTCAGCGCCACTGCCAGCGCTTCGAAAATCAATGCGTGGGTAACACGCTCACCCCAGGTTTTATTGGTATTCATACTGCCTCCGTTGCTTCAGAAATGCCTGATGCAAGAATTTTCTTCGATTAAACTGATACTATCAAACTAGTTATCATCGGTTAAACCGATACATTGGAGACCCCATGCGCCATTCGCTGGAAACCTTGTTCATGTTTGTCGAAGCGGCGACGCTGGGCTCCTTTTCCGCAGCAGCACGCAAGCTGGGCAAGCAGCAATCGACCGTCAGCGAAGCCATCGCCAACCTCGAGATCGACCTTGGCCTGACGCTGTTCGACCGCAGCACTCGCCGTCCCGGCCTGACGCCGCAAGGCCGGGCGATGCTGGTCCATGCGCAGCAGGTGATCGAGGCCAGCGACCGCCTGGAACGCGCAGCCCACAGGCTGGCCGACGGCCTCGAGCCGCAGCTGACGCTGGTGCTGTCCGACACTTACCAGTCAGACCGCTTTGAAGAAATCCTCACCAGTTTTGAACAACGTTATCCCGCGCTAGAGCTGGAATGCATGATTGCGGAGCGTAACGACGTGGTGACGCTGGTGCAGGAAGGACGCGCCCATCTCGGGCTGGTGGCCGCGCAGGCGGATTACCCGCCGGACATCGGCTTCGAATCGGTGCCCGACCGCTCGGCCATCGGCCTGTATGTCGGCAAGCAGCATCCGCTGACCAAGGCGCGCCACATCACCACCGAAATGCTGCACAACGCGCGCGAACTGCGCATCAGCACGTATGGCGAAGATAGCGCGGACAGCACGCAACGCCGTCGCGGCCAGTCCTGGACCGCTTCCAGCTACTTGCTGCTGCTCGAAATGACCGAGCTCGGCTTCGGCTGGGCCGAACTGCCGTACTGGCTGGCCAAGCGCTTTGCCGCTGACCGCTTGCTGGAGCTGCAGGTGCGCGGCTGGCCGAAAAGCATACAGGTGGACGCGGTCTGGTCGCGCCATCGCGGGCTGGGGCCGGCCGGCAGCTGGCTGCTGGATACGCTGATGGCGCGATAAATGTCAGCATACGGCCAGGGCTGGTCTGGCGCGGATTTTGCTCTGTTTCCTGTATCACTCAGAAAGCCGACAAAAAATGTTAATCGTCCTCGCCTCCGCCAGTTTCGCCGCCCTGCTTGCCGTCTTCCTGCTGCACAAAGAACTCAAGAGCCGCGGCTTTCTCTCCAGCTACAACCGCAATGCGCGTTCCAACGCCCGCCTGCAGCGGAGCCGGACCACCAAATCTCATCATTGAGCGGCGCCGGCGACGACTCTTCTTTTGCAGCGGGCAAAAAAAAGCCCGCTGGACCTTGCGGCGCGGGCTGAATCCAATCCATAGGGGGAGTTGGAGGAGACGAAATCACTATAGTGGGAAATATTGCGCACCGCAATATAGTAAAAATACGGTATCAGACGCAAAAAAACCTGCGGCCGCAAGGCAAGCAGGTTTTTTGTATTCTTCAATACAGGAGAAGATTCCCGAAGCCCAGACCTATCTGGAAAGTGGCTCCGACGTGTAACGAATCTACTCTTGTATTGGCCCGTATCGTATCTTTTACAGCTGGATACGACAGGCCATTCAAGGATAGTACTCTGTTTTTGCCAAGAACACAAGGGAATTTTGTCAAATACCGCCGATTCTCCGCAGCCGTGAGGCAAAAAAAAAGCCCGCGAAACCTTGCGGCGCGGGCTTGAATCCAAACCTTAGGAGGTGTTGGAGGAGACAGGTGTAACTATATAGAGCTGATCTGCAAGCCGCCAATTTATTTAACGCATAACAGTTATTCACGCAAATGATAGCGTTACCATTGCTTTGCAGCATAAGGCAGCCGGCGCCCTTCTTGCGCGCTCTGGCGCGCCAGCTCCAGGATCTCGGCGACGCTGACGGCGGCATCCGGCGCCACCGGAAACGGCGCGCCATCCTGTATCGCTGCTGCTACCGCACGATAAAACTCGACGTAAGCGCCATCCAGGGTAGCCAGTTCGCCGCGCACGTCGAGCGCGCCGTCCACTTCCCGGATCAGGCCGGGCGGATTGCTGGCCCATCCCGGCTGGCCCGGCCTCAGGCCTGCCTTGAGCTGATCTTCCTGGCTGTCCAGGCCGGTTTTCAGGTAACTGCCGCGACGGCCGTGCAGCACGAAGCGCGGCGCTTCCAGCGCGCTCAAGGCACTGGCATGCAGCACCACCTGCTTGTCGGCGTAGCCCAGCTGCAGGTGGACATAATCGTCCGCCTCGGCATGCTCGCGATAGGCCGCCACGGTGGCGTTCACGCTGAGCGGCGCGCCGAACAGCAGCAGCGCCTGGTCGACCAGGTGCGGGCCGAGGTCGTACAGCAAGCCCCCGCCGCTGAGTGCATTTTCGCGCCAGCGCTGCCGCACGGCAGGCCGGAAGCGGTCGAAATGCGATTCAAAATGGGTCAGGTGGCCAAGCCGGCCGCTGGCCAGCAGCGCCTGCACAGTGCGGAAATCGCCATCCCAGCGGCGGTTGTGGAACGGCGCCAGCAACAGCTTGGCGTCACGCGCAGCGCGCTCCAGAATGCGCGCCTCTTCGGCCGTCAGGGTAACCGGCTTGTCGACCACTACGTGCTTGCCGGCTGCCAGCGTACGGCGGGCAAAATCGAAATGGGTGTCGTTCGGCGTCGCGATGACAATGCAGTCGAGCGTGGGATCCGCCAGCAAGGCGTCCAGGTCAGCGACGATGCGCGCCTGCGGCCAGGCTTGACTAGTGATGTCCGCCTGGCTGCTGGCGATGGCGCTGACTTCGGTGCGGCCGGAATGGCCGATCAGCGGCGCATGGAAGGTAGCGCCGGCAAAGCCGTAGCCCAGCAGGCCGATTTTTAACAGGGGCTTGGTATGCAAAGTCAGACTCCTAACTAATGATGCAAAGATTATCCACAGCAAAAGTTACCCACAGAAATTGTGGACAGTCCTGTGGATAACCATCAATGATTTTAATCAAGTCTTTGATTCATATAGGTTTTAACCGAACGCACAAGCTTGATACTCCGGGCATAACTTGGCGGGCCTGTTTTTTACGCCAAACAAGCCGGCCGCCAGCCGCGGGAAGCCTCTAGCTGGCTGCGGAATCGATATCCGCCAGCGATTCGCGTCCCTTGTCGGTGATGTCGAAACCGTCGCCAGCCGGCCTCGGGCTGATATGCCCCTTCTTGCCAAGGAACAGGGCGACATCAGCCGTCAACTTGCTGCCAGGATCACTGGCGATGGCGCGCAGGCCATCGATGCAATTCCTGATGAACAAGGTCTGCTGTCCCTTTTCGGTCAGCGACAGGCCGCCGTTCTTTTCATACGCGATGAACTTCAGCCCTGTCAGGCGCTTGGTGTTTCTTGCCACGCAAGCGCTCACCCGGCCGTGCGTTCCCTTGCCGATCTGTTCCAGCGCGTCGTATTCATCTCTTGTCAAACCGTCGTTCATTACTGCTTCCTCTGTAGAATTTGCCATGCTGCGACCCTCATGGTACGCGCCGCGGAGGATAGCGGCAATGGATAGCGGCCGGGTGGGCAGGCGCGATGGCGGAGGAATGCATTGATTACTACAATCGTTAAATAAAATCTGGTATCGTAACCGCAGGTATTCCAACCTCGCGCACAAGGAGACATTTATGGATTTAGCAGAAAAATTCGACGCCAAAGGCAAAGAAACAGGGAACGCCTATCATGTGGAGTGCTATAAGGACTCGATTGAAAGAGCAGCTGCAAACGGCACCGTCGCTTCCCTGCCGGGACGTGAAATCTACAAGCTGGCGGACGGGCGGGCGCTGACTCCGTATGCGGAAGGAAAATTCGTGATTGACCTGACCGGCGAAAAAATCGTCAGGGTCTAGGCGACCCCGTCTAGGCATCCTCATCTAGGCAGCCCCGTCTAGGCTGCTTCAGACATCCGCCTTGGCCGACATGAGAAAGCCTGCGAACCGTGAGGACGCAGGCTTTTTCATTAGACCGGCACGACAGGATGGGAACCGCCCTACGCTCGTCCGCCCTCGCGCAAGGTCCGGATCAGCAGGTCCGCCATGACGTTGCCGTCAAACTCGCGGAAGCCGCGCTGATAGACCAGCGCGCCGACCGCGATCAGCCGGAACAGCTCTTCCTCGGTCAGCTTATAGGATAATTTGGCGATTTCGTTGGCGAACATCTGCACGATGTCGTCGTCGCTGGTGAGCGGCACCTGGCGACTGGCCCTACCCCACATTTCAATGATCTTGGCTGCCTTCATAAAAACCTCCAGAAGATTTTTAGTATAGATGCCGCGGCGCAAATATCCAGTCGTTCGCAGCTATCGGGCAAGCCCTCAGAATAGGCAAAGCGTGGCGATATTATTGTTTGAATAACGGTAGCGGATGCAGTATTCGCTGCCCTTGACGCACTGCGGCGACAAGCTGCTCAGCAGTCTCAGCATGAGGCTGCCCTGCACCTGGTCCAGCTCGCATACCTCGACGTCGAGAAAGTCAAAATAGCGCCCGACGAAGGGATACAGGGCCTTGAACAGGCTTTCCTTGGCCGAAAACACCAGTCCCAGCCAGCGTTCCAGCGGCAAGCCCGCAGTATCGCCGATGCCCTCTTCGGCGGTGCTCATCAGATGCGCAACCAAAGGTTGCGCCGCCTCGCGGCTGAGTAGACTTTCGATATCGATGCCCAGCGCGCGCCACTCCCCGCTCGCGGCCGCCACGGCAATCGCCTGGCCGTCGCCATGGCTGATCGAACCGATAAAGCCCTGCGGCCAGAGCGGCGCCCGGTGCTCGCCGATCGCCAGCGTCTCGCTCCCGCCATAGCCTTGCTGGTGCAGGGCCTGGCGGGCACACAACCTGCCGGCGGCGAATTCCACCTGGCGCTTCAGCACTGCATTGGCCAGCGACGCCGGCAGCACGATGCCGGCGGCTTTCAGGCCAGCCAGCTGGGCGGCGTCGACGACGTAGCGCAGCCCGGCCTGGCTGACGGAATCCGGCAGCTGCGGTAAAAGGGAAGCAGTTACAAGGTCGGCGGAAAATGGCATGGTTTTTCAATCAAGATCCTGGACGGCATCGCCATCGGATCAAAGATTATAGCGTCCGGGCGCGTCGGCCTCGGATTTCCGCTGCAGCAATGCAAAAACCCGCACACCTTGCGGCAGCGGGTTCATAAGGCAATGGGGCATCTGGTGCCGGTGATCGAGGCTACCGGCTAACCTGCTGATGGCAAGACACCCTTCGAAAAACGCGCATCCGACTGGGTTCAGCTAGATCCGGCTTTATGAGTGAGCACTAAGTCAACGCTTTGCATTTTACGCAGACAAGATGACAACAGCATGACTGCCGTATGACGATTGCCCCTCTGACTCGTGCACGGAGGCAAAAAAAAGGCCCGCGATACCTTGCGGTCACGGGCCGAATCCAAACTCGGGGAGAGTGTAGAAGACGGAGCCATTGTAACTTCTGGGGAAAATCGGCACAGCTGTCAAAGTTGACAGGAGGAAACACATAACACTTCGACATTTCCTTTGTGTAAGTTTCTGTAAGTTTCAAGCAAGTCCTGCGTAAGGTTCGGACCGCACACTCCAGATTAGCTGTACCAAATATAAATATTCTAGGAGACCAGCATGGCTACACTACAACCTGCCGCAGGCGGGGTTAAACCTGCCAACCGCGGCATCACGGCAGAGGAGCGCAAGGTCATTTTCGCGTCGTCCCTCGGTACCGTGTTCGAATGGTACGATTTCTATCTGTACGGTTCGCTTGCAGCAATTATCGCCAAACAGTTCTTCTCTGGTACTGATCCGAATACCGGCTTTATTTTTGCGTTGCTGGCATTTGCTGCGGGCTTTATCGTGCGTCCGTTCGGCGCCTTAGTATTCGGACGCCTGGGCGACATGATCGGCCGCAAATTCACCTTCCTGGTGACGATCCTGATCATGGGTGCTTCGACCTTCATCGTCGGCATCCTGCCTAACTACGCCACTATCGGCATCGCCGCACCGATCATCCTGATCACCCTGCGCATCTTGCAAGGCCTGGCTCTGGGCGGCGAATACGGTGGCGCGGCAACCTATGTCGCCGAGCACGCGCCGGATGACAAGCGCGGCGCATTCACTTCCTGGATTCAAACCACTGCAACGCTGGGCCTGTTCCTGTCGCTGCTGGTGATCCTGGGTGTACGCAGCGCAGTTGGCGAAGAAGCTTTTTCAGCCTGGGGCTGGCGCATTCCTTTCCTGGTTTCCATCATCCTGCTGGCTGTTTCGGTCTGGATCCGCCTGTCCATGAATGAGTCGCCAGCGTTTGCCCGCATGAAAGCGGAAGGCAAGACTTCCAAGGCTCCGCTGACGGAAGCGTTCGGCCAGTGGAAAAACTTGAAGATCGTCATCCTGGCGCTGATCGGCCTGACCGCCGGCCAGGCTGTGGTCTGGTACACAGGGCAGTTTTATGCCTTGTTCTTCCTGACCCAGTCGCTCAAGGTCGACATGTCGACCGCCAATATCCTGATCGCCCTGGCGCTGCTGTTGGCAACGCCATTCTTCGTGATCTTCGGCACCCTCTCCGACAAGATCGGCCGCAAGCCTATCATCATGGCCGGCTGCCTGATTGCCGCACTGACCTACTTCCCGATCTTCTCCGGCCTGACCCACTATGCCAATCCAGCGCTGGAAGCGGCGTTGAAAAATGCACCGGTGATTGTTACCGCCGATCCAGCCGCCTGCCAGTTCCAGTTCAATCCGACCGGCACCAAGAAATTCACCTCTTCCTGCGACATCGCCAAAGCTAAATTGTCTGCGGCATCGGTCAATTACGAGAATGTCGTCGGCGCGCCAGGCTCGGTGGCTACCATCAAGATCGGCGACAAGGTGCTGACTTCATACGATGCCAATGGCCTGTCGAAAGAAGATGCCGCCGCCAAGGACAAGGCATTCTCGGCCGAACTGTCGGGCGACATCAAGGCTGCCGGCTATCCTACCAAGGCCGATCCTGAACAGATGAACAAACCGATGGTGCTGTTGCTGCTGTTCATCCTGGTGATCTACGTCACCATGGTGTACGGTCCGATTGCGGCCATGCTGGTAGAAATGTTCCCTACCCGCATCCGCTACACCTCGATGTCCATGCCTTACCACATCGGCAACGGCTGGTTCGGCGGCCTGCTGCCTACCACGGCATTTGCCTTGGTGGCCTTCAAGGGTGACATCTACTACGGCCTGTGGTACCCGATCGTGATTGCGGTCGCCACCTTTATCATCGGCATGTTGTTTGTCAAGGAAACCAAGGACAACGATATCTACCAGACCGAGCGCGCTTGATCGATATGGCATATCCTTACGGTTATGCCTGAGCAGCGTAAAAAAAGCCGCCAGATGATTCTGGCGGCTTTTTTCATTTTGCCAACTGTCCATGCGCGCCGATATTTGGTATTGTCGGGCGTTGGCAGCCGATAATGATGAAATAAACCTATAGCCAGCCGCTTTTAGAATAGAACCTCCCTCATACGCTGCATCTCTGCCACCACACCTTATCCATGACTATCGCGCTGCTTCCGGCAGCGCCCTCTTTTCCAATATGAAGACACCAATCAGACTCGGTACCCCGCTTTCCCCTTCCGCCACCAAAGTCATGCTGCTGGGCTCCGGCGAACTCGGCAAGGAAGTCATCATCTCGCTGCAGCGCCTGGGCGTTGAAGTGATTGCCGTCGACCGTTACCCGAATGCGCCCGGCCACCAGGTCGCACACCGTTCGCACGTCATCAACATGGCCGACGGCGCCGCGCTGGAAGCACTGATCGCGCTGGAACAGCCGGATCTGATCGTGCCGGAAATCGAAGCCATCGCGACCGAGACTCTGGTCGCTCTGGAAGCCGCAGGCAAGGTCACGGTGATTCCTACCGCGCGCGCCGCCTGGCTTACCATGAACCGCGAAGGCATCCGTCGCCTGGCCGGCGAGACGCTGGCGCTGGCGACTTCGCCCTACCGCTTCGCCAACAATCTCGATGAACTGAAGGCAGCCTGCGCAGCCATCGGCTTTCCGTGTGTGATCAAGCCGGTGATGTCATCGTCCGGCAAAGGCCAGTCGAAAATCGACAGCGCCGAAGTGGAAGCCGCCTGGGCCTATGCCGCCGCCGGCGGCCGGGTCGATTCCGGCCGCGTGATCGTCGAAGGCTTCATCGATTTCGATTATGAAATCACGCTGCTGACGGTGCGCGCACTGCAGCAGGACGGCAGTGTCGTCACCCATTTCTGCGAGCCGATCGGCCATCTGCAGGTGCAAGGCGATTATGTCGAATCCTGGCAACCGCATCCGATGCATCCGGAAGCCTTGCTCAAGGCGCGCGATATCGCCAAGAAGGTCACCGACAACCTCGGCGGCCTCGGCTTGTTCGGGGTTGAACTGTTCGTCAAGAACGAAATGGTCTGGTTCTCCGAAGTCAGCCCGCGTCCGCACGACACCGGCATGGTCACCATGGCCAGCCAGCAGCAGAGCGAATTCGAACTGCACGCCAAGGCGATCCTCGGCCTGCCGGTGAATGTCGCCCTGCGCACGCCGGCGGCATCGGCAGTCATCTATGGCCAGCACGACGCCAAGGGCATTGCCTTCGAAGGCGTGGCCGATGCGCTGCGCGTACCGGGCGCGGACATCCGCCTGTTCGGCAAGCCAGAGTCTTTTGCGCGCCGGCGCATGGGCGTTGCCCTCGCCAGCGCCGACGACGTCGAGACCGCCCGCATCCGCGCCAAGCAGGCGGCAGCCAAGGTCAAACCGGTGATCGCCGAATAAACCAGCACTACCCAGCATCATGCAACACCAAGCAATATCAAGCAGCAGCGCAGCAAAGGATAGGCAGTAGATAGAGACATCGCCCCGCGTGCCAATGCGGGGCGATACCCGATGAAAACAATAACCAACAATTCGCCATGAAATTCGATGTCGCCATTATCGGCAGCGGCCTAGCCGGCCTGTCAGTCGCCTTGCATCTCGCCGAGACCAGCAAGGTCGCAGTCATCTCCAAACGCGCGCTGCTGGACGGCGCCAGCAACTGGGCCCAGGGCGGTATTGCCGCCGTGCTCGATTCCGGCGACAGCCACGAAGAACATATCAACGACACGCTGGTGGCCGGCGCCGGCCTGTGCGATGAAAGCGCAACCCGCTTCATCGTCGAAAACGGCAAGGCTGCCATCGAATGGCTGATCGAACAAGGCGTGCCGTTTACGCCGGACGCCAGCGCCGAGATGGGTTTCCACCTGACCCGCGAAGGCGGCCACAGCCAGCGCCGCATCATCCATGCCGCCGATGCTACAGGCCATGCGGTGCAGGTGACGCTGGAACAGAAAGTGCGGGCGCATCCCAACATCACCTTGCTGGAAGATCATTACGCGATCGACCTGATCACTTCCAAGAAAGTGGCGGCCGGCGCGGCCGGCAAGAATGCCCCGCGCTGCCTCGGCCTGTACGCCAAGAACGTCAAGACCGGCAAGGTGCTGACGCTGGCCGCCAGCCACACGGTACTGGCCACCGGCGGCGCCGGCAAGGTCTACCTGTACACCACCAATCCCGACAGCGCCACCGGCGACGGCATCGCCATGGCCTGGCGCGCCGGCTGCCGGGTCGCCAACATGGAATTCATCCAGTTCCATCCGACCTGCCTGTACCATCCTTACGCCAAATCTTTCCTGATCACCGAAGCGATCCGCGGTGAAGGTGGCGTGCTGAAGCTGCCGGATACCGAAGGCGACGATGCCGGCCTGCGCTTCATGCCGGCGCACGATGAACGGGCCGAGCTGGCGCCGCGCGACGTGGTGGCGCGGGCGATCGACTTTGAAATGAAAAAGCGCGGCCTCGATCACGTTGATCTCGACATCACTCACAAGTCGCCGGAATTCCTGAAAGAGCATTTCCCCACCATCTACGCCCGTTGTCTCGAACTCGGCATCGACATCACCAAACAGGCGATCCCGGTGGTGCCGGCGGTGCACTTTACCTGCGGCGGCATCGTCACCGATTTGAGTGGCCGCACCGACCTGCCTGGCTTATATGCGGTCGGCGAGACTGCTTATACCGGCCTGCACGGCGCCAACCGCCTGGCCAGCAATTCGCTGCTGGAATGCGTGGTGATCGGCCGCGCCACCGCCAAGTTCATCGAGCAGCAGGAAAAGCCGCCGGCCATCGCGCTGCCGGCCTGGGATGAAAGCCGCGTCACCGACGCCGACGAGGAAGTCGTGATTTCGCACAACTGGGACGAGCTGCGCCGCTTCATGTGGAATTACGTCGGCATCGTGCGCACCAACAAACGCCTGGAACGGGCCCAGCACCGCATCCGCCTGCTCAAGGAAGAGATCGACGAGTACTACGCCCACTTCCGCATCAGCCGCGATCTGCTGGAATTGCGCAACCTGGTGCAGGTGGCGTCGCTGATCGTCGAAAGCGCACTCTCGCGTCATGAAAGCCGCGGCTTGCACTACAGCCAGGATTATCCGGAAACGCTGGCCAAGGCTTTGCCCACCGTACTGACGCCGCAACGCCACTAAAACATCGCTGCAAGCGGCGCGCATGCGAATTGCGCGCCAAGAAACGGAGTGTTTGCCGGCGTCGCCGGCACTACACTCCGTTGTCGAATCAAACCGTAAGAACCTCATGACTTCAAAATTTCCGCACGCCCTTCCCCGCTCCCTGGTCGCCCTTACCTGGTCCAACCTGGCAGCACAATCGGCCGAGCAGCTAAGCCTGGCAGCCACCCCCATCATGGCGGTGCTGCTGCTGGGCGCCGGTCCCGGCGAAATCGGCACGCTGGCCGCGGTGCAGTCCCTGCCTTTCCTGCTGCTGTCGATTCCCTTCGGCCTGCTGGCCGACCGCACTTCGCGCAAGCGCCTGATGGTGACTGCCGAGGCGCTGCGCATGCTGGCCTTGCTGGGCGTGCTGGCGGCGCTTCTGACCAACCATCTGTCGATACCGCTGCTGGCGGTACTGGGTTTCATCGGCGCTGTCGGCACCGTCGGCTTCAGCGTCGCCGCGCCGGCCATCGTGCCGGCGCTGGTGGATCGCGAGCACCTGGCGAAAGCCAACGGCCGCCTGGAGCTGGCGCGCAGCGCCGCCTTTGCCGCCGGCCCTGCCCTGGGCGGCGCGCTGACCTCCTGGGCCGGCGCCTCGACCGCCTTCGTGCTGGCAGCCATGCTGTCCGGCTCGGCCATAGTCTTGTTGTTGCAGTTGCGCGAACCGCAGCGCGCAGCAGCGGCGCCGCGCCATCCATTGCTGGAACTGCGCGACGGCGCCCACATGGTGTGGCGCGACAAGCTGCTGCGGCCGATCCTGCTGACCGCGGTGGCCTGGAACATTTCCTGGTTCGTGCTGCAGGCGGCTTATGTGCCGTACGCGGTGCGCAAGCTCGGCCTCAGCGCCGGCGAGGTAGGCATGACATTGGGCGCCTACGGCGTCGGCATGATGCTGGGCGCGCTGCTGACCTCGCGCATAGTGGCAAGGCTGCCGTTCGGCCGTGCGATCCAGCTCGGCCCCGCGGTCTCGGTGCTGGCGGCGCTTACCATGGTGGCGACGCTGGCCGTGCCTAGCGGCTTGCTGGCGGCCCTGTCCTTCTTCCTGTTCGGTGTCGGCCCGATCATCTGGGTGATCACTTCCACCACGCTGCGCCAGACCGTCACGCCTGGCGCCATGCTGGGACGGGTCTCGGCGATTTTTCTGACCGTCAACACCGGCGCGCGGCCGATCGGCGCCGCGCTGGGCGGCCTGGTCGGCGCCCGCTGGGGCGAAGCCGCCTGCCTGCTGCTGGCGCTGGCCGGTTTCGTGGTGCAGGCCTGGATCATCTACGCTTCCGAAGTGCGCGTGCTGGAGCGGTTGCCGGCGCCGCTAGTCTAATCTGCAACAGTGTCGCTTCTGCTGCATCTCGGCTATGCTTGAACCTCAAACTAAAAAAATGAGGAGAAACGATGAGTGCAGCATCGCAGCAAATCACAGCCGCCACCCCGCCGGCAAATAGCGCGAGGCGGGTGATCTTCGCCAGCTTCATCGGCACCGCCATCGAATTCTACGATTTCTATGTATACGCAACCGCCGCCGCGCTAGTCATCGGCCCGGTATTTTTCCCGCACGACTCGCCGACGGCGCAAGCGCTGTCGGCTTTTGTCACCTTCGGCATAGCCTTCATCGCGCGCCCGGTCGGCGCCTTTCTGTTTGGCCACTTCGGCGATCGCATCGGCCGCAAATCGACGCTGGTGCTGTCGCTGCTGGTGATGGGCGTCGCCACCACGCTGATTGGTTTCTTGCCAGGCTACGCCTCGATTGGCGCGCTGGCGCCGGTCCTGCTGTGCGTGTTGCGCTTCGCCCAGGGCATCGGCCTGGGCGGCGAATGGGGCGGCGCGGCGCTGCTGGCGACCGAATATGCACCGCAGGGGAAACGTGGCAGGTATGGCATGTTCCCGCAACTCGGTCCCTCGGTCGGTTTCCTGATGGCGAATGGCCTGTTCCTCGCCCTGGCCTTGAGCTTGTCGGATGAACAGTTCAAAAGCTGGGGCTGGCGCATCCCTTTCATTTTCAGCGCAGTGCTGGTCGTGCTGGGCTTGTATGTACGGATGAAGATTGCCGAAACACCGGTGTTTGCCGCCGCGCTGGAAAAACGCGAACGCGTCAAAGTGCCGGCCGTCACCCTGTTCCAGCACCACTGGCGTCCGGTGCTGCTGGGCTCGGTGGCAATGATTGTCTGCTACACCTTGTTTTATATTGCGACGGTATTCTCGCTGTCCTACGGCGTCGGCACCCTGCATATCCCGCGCCAGGAATTCCTCGCGCTGCTATGCCTGGCGGTGGTCTTCATGGCCCTGGCGACGCCTTTGTCGGCGCTGGCCAGCGACCGTTTCGGCCGGCGCCCGGTGCTGATCGCCGGCACCGTCGCGGCGATTGCCGCGGGCTTTACCATGCAACCGCTGTTCGGCAGCGGCAATACGGTGGCGATCGCTCTGTTCCTCATCATCTTCCTGTTCCTGATGGGCGTCACCTTTGCCCCCATGGGCGCCTTGCTGCCGGAGCTGTTCCCCACCGGCGTACGTTATACCGGCGCCGGCGTGTCGTACAACATCGGCGGCATCCTCGGCGCCTCGGTTGCGCCTTATATCGCGCAGCTGCTGGCGCAGCGCGGCGGCCTCGCCTACGTCGGCGCCTATGTCTCGGTGGCGGCGGCGCTCAGCCTGGCCGCGGTGCTGTGCATGCGCGAGACGCGCCATGACAATCTACAGGATGTGTGAGACAGAAAGCGCCGGCTGTTTCTTGCAGCCGGCATGCAGCCAATCCAACAACGCATAACAAATCGGAGACAAAACGTGAAACGAGTACCTTCTTCCCTGAAAAAAAATCTGCTGGGCGCGCTGGTCTTTTCGGCGCTGGCATGGAACGCCGGCCTGGCGCAGGCGGCCCCGCTGGCGCCGGTGTACGAGCTGGCGCAACAACAAAAACCGGCAATGATGGACACCATGCGCGACCTGGTGAACATCGAATCTGGTAGCGGCGACCTCGAAGGCCTGGCCAAGATCGCCGGCCTGATCCGCGATCGCCTGACGCAGCTGGGCGGCAAAGCGGAACTGCTGGACGCGCCTGAAATCTATCGCATGGGCGACACTCCGGCAAAAATCGGACAGATAGTCCACGCCGAATTCAAGGGCACAGGCAAGCGCAAGATCATGCTGATCGCACACATGGACACGGTCTACCTGCGCGGCATGCTGAAGGACCAACAGTACCGCGTTGACGGCGACAAGGCCTACGGCCTAGGCATCGCCGACGACAAGCAAGGCATCGCCACCATCCTGCACACTATCGCGATCCTGCAGAAAATCGGCTTCAAGGATTACGCTACCTTGACGGTACTGATCAACGGCGACGAAGAAATCAGCTCGCCCGGCGGTCGCAGCCTGCATACCAAGCTGGGCGCCGAACAGGATGCAGTCTTTTCGTATGAAGGCGGCGGCCCCCAGGGCCAGCTGCGGCTGGCGACCAGCGGCATTGCCGCAGCCTACCTGACGGTCGAAGGTAAATCGTCGCACGCCGGCGCCGCGCCTGAAAAAGGCATCAACGCCTTGTACGAATTGTCGCATCAGCTGCTGCAGCTGCGGTCGCTATCGCAACCGGAACGTGGCCTGAAACTGAACTGGACCGTGGCCCAGGCCGGCACCAATCGCAATGTGATCCCGGCTAGCGCCAGTGCGCAGGCCGATGCCCGCGCCTTGAAGATGAGTGACTTCGAGCAGTTGCAGGCGCAGCTGCAGGAAGGCGTCAAGAAACAGTTGATCCCGGACGCCAAGGTTCATTTGACATTTGAAATGCGACGGCCGCCGCTGGAAACCAACGCCGCCTCGCGTGCTGTCTCGGCCTATGGCAAGAAGATATACGAAGAACTCGATCTGCCGATGACAGTGGTGGAGGTCGCCAGCGGCGGCGGCACCGATGCGGCCTTCGCCGGCTTGAAATCGAAAGCGGCGGTGATCGAAGGGATGGGACTGACCGGCTACGGCGCCCACTCGAACGATGCTGAGTATGTCTTGTTGAACAGTATTGTTCCGCGCTTGTATTTATCGACGCGGCTGATCATGGATTTTGCGCAAGGTAAGGTCGAATAGATCAGGCGCGCTGGCGGGCGAACAGGAAACTGTCCGCCCGCTCAATATAAGCCAAAGACTTAACTTGGCAAGGTTCTCTGCTCAGATGCTTGATGACACGACAAACTGGCGCTACCATCCTTTTATGGAAACCAGAATCATCAAACTTGAAGAATTTGCCGAAGAAGCGCGCGACCGCATGGCACGGATAGAAACGCGCCTGGACCATATGGCCACCAAGGAAGACGTGTCCAGACTAGAGTCGACGCTACTCAGGTGGTTTATCGGAACCGCCATCTCCCTCACCACCCTGGCCTTCACCGCCGCCAAACTCATTCACTAGGTTACCAAGCTTGCCAGGATGGATGGGCCATGCGCCTGCATGGCCCCCTGCAAACCCGCTACTCGATGATCCGCAGCGAATAATCGGTTGCCCGAATGTCCTTGGTCAGGCTGCCTATCGAAATCCGATCGACCCCGGTCTCCGCAATCGCCCGTACGCTATCCATATTGATGCCGCCGGAGGCTTCCAGCAGTGCCCTGCCATCGGTCAGCCTGACCGCATCGCGCATGGCGTCCAGGCTGAAGTTATCGAGCAAGACCGAAGTGGCGCCGGAGCTCAAGGCTTCATCCAGCTGCACAAGATTCTCCACTTCGACCTGGATTGTGACATCGGCATCCAGGCTCAGCGCCGCCTTCATCGCGGCAGGAATGCCACCGGCCGCGGCGATATGGTTTTCCTTGATCAGGATGCCGTCGTACAACGCCAGCCGCTGGTTGTGACCGCCGCCGACGCGTACCGCGTATTTCTGCGCCAGCCGCAGGCCAGGCATGGTCTTGCGCGTATCCAGGATATGCGCACGGGTGTCGGCCACGGCGTTGACGTAAACCCGGGTGGCGCTGGCCACGCCGGACAACAGCTGCAGGAAATTCAAGGCGCAGCGCTCGGCCGTCAGCAAGGCGCGGGCCGGCGCATCGATCAGGCAGACTTCGCTGTCGGCGCGCATCAGGTCGCCCTCGGCATAACGCCAGTCGATGCGGATGCGCGCATCGAGCCGCTGCATGACCGCTTCGAACCATGGCGCGCCGCACAGCACGGCTGCTTCGCGCACGATCACGCGCGCCCGCACCAGCTGCTGCTCAGGCACCAGCTTGCCGGTGAGGTCGCCGCTACCGATGTCTTCCTCCAGGGCGGCGCTGATATTGTTTTCGAAAGCTGCTTGCAGCGCCGCATCGAACGGCGCAAAACGATTCACCAGATTGCTGGCCGGTTTATGGGAAGAAGTACTCATGCGGGTCCGATTCCTGAAAACAGTTTTTGCTCTTGCGCCAGATCGCTGGACGGGCGCACGTTGGCTTTGCGTTGCGCGGCGAAATCCAGCATGCGGTCGATACAGATCACCGCCTTGCGGCCGATCTCGGCATCGACATGGATTTCATTGCTGCCGGATTCCAGCACGTCGGCCAGGTTCTGCAAACCGTTCATCGCCATCCACGGGCAATGCGCACAGCTCTTGCAGGTGGCGCTGTTGCCGGCGGTCGGGGCGTCGATGAAACGTTTGCCCGGCGCCGCCATTTTCATCTTGTGCAGGATGCCATTGTCGGTGGCGACGATGAATTCATCGGCATCCAGCGTCTGGGCGGCAGCGATCAGCTGGGTGGTGGAGCCGACCACATCGGCTTGCGCCACCACGGCTGCCGGCGATTCCGGATGCACCAGGATCTTGGCGCGCGGATGCTGCTGGCGCAGCAGTTCCAGCTCGACGCTCTTGAACTCGTCATGCACCAGGCAGGAGCCCTGCCACAGCAGCATGTCGGCGCCAGTCTGTTTCTGGATGTAGCCGCCTAGATGCTTGTCCGGCGCCCACAAGATTTTTTTGCCTTGCGCATGCAGGTGGGCGACGATGTCGAGCCCGATCGACGACGTCACCATCCAGTCGGCGCGCGCCTTGACGGCGGCGCTGGTGTTGGCGTACACCACCACGGTGCGGTCTGGATGTTCATCGCAGAACGCGGCAAACTCGTCTGCCGGGCAACCGAGGTCGAGCGAACAGGTGGCATCCAGGTCCGGCATCAGCACGCGTTTGTGCGGGCTCAGGATTTTCGAGGTTTCGCCCATGAACTTGACGCCGGCCACCACCAGCGTCTTGGCCGGATGGTCGCGGCCGAAACGGGCCATTTCCAGCGAGTCGGAAACGCAGCCGCCCGTTTCTTCTGCCAGGTCCTGCAAATCGGCATCGACGTAATAATGGGCGACCAGCACCGCCTGCTGCTCTTTCAGCAAGCGCTTGATGCGTTCCTTGAGGGCGGTTTTCTGTTCTGGCGTGGGGGTTTCGGGGACGCGGGCCCAGGCATGTGCGGTACAGCTGCTGCCTAGCTCCATTTGCGGCCGCTCGAATTCAACGGTTTTGATGGCTTGGGGTTGCATAGTAATGATGGCTGCGGATGAGATTGAGGAAATCGACATGAACTGCAGTAAAACGCCATGATACGACAGAAGCCACGGCAAGATATTCCGCGGCAATTTATTAGATTGGAAAGCGGGAGCGGAATTCTACCGTTATCTCTGGAAGACTGCCTCAACATTACCTTATTGCAACTTTGAGGGAACTGCCGTACTATTATTTCACAATTGCCATAAAAGATTGTCACAGAAAAATGCTTGTGAGGCTTCGCGCATTTTTCGGACGCACTAAAAGAATACAGGGACAACATGACTATTTTCGACAAGACTGAGCGTGGCCGTACCGAAATAGCCACCCGTGGCCAGGCTGTGGCGCCGCGCTTGCGCACGCTGCTGTTGCTGGTCGACGGCAAGACCGGCAGCGATGAACTGTTGAGAAAAGTAGCGGGCCTCGGACTGAGCCAGGAACATCTGGACGAGCTGCTGCAGGCCGGCCTGATCCAGGCCAGCAGCGACGCTGGCAGCACCGCTCCTGTAGCAGCCGCTGCCGCAGCAACGACTGCCGGCACTAGCGCAGCCGCGGCATCGCCCGCACCTGCGACAGCAAAGAGCATCGCCGCTGCTGCTTCAGCCACGCCAGAGCAAATACTCCCTCCCGGCCAGACCCAGTTCGAAGCGATCTACCATTTCTATAACGACACCATCAAGAGCATGATCGGCCTGCGCGGCTACGGCCTGCAGCTGCGGGTCGAGCGCGCCAGCAGCGTGCAGGACTTCCGCGAGCTGCGCCAGGCTTACCTGGAAGCGGTGCTCAAGGCCAAGGGCGAGGAAATCGCGCGCAGCCTGCGCGGCCGGCTGGATCAGTTGCTGTACCTGGGCGAACGGCCGCAAACCTGAATCGTAGGGTGGGCAGGTTTTCCTGCTCACGCTGAATGCACTCCTCGATTGGTCAACGTTCCGCGTGGGCATAACTGCCCACCCTACCAGTCTGAGCATGGCGAGCATAAAAAAGCGTGGCAGAAAAACTCAGCCACGCTTTTTTTGTATCCGGAGGCAGCGCTTGCCGCGCTTGATCCGTGCAAGAATTATTCGATGCCCTGGCTGCTCAGGTAATCCTCGTAGGAGCCCTGGAAGTCGACCACTTCATTTTCCTTGACTTCCAATACCCGTGTCGCCAGCGAAGAAACGAACTCGCGGTCATGCGAAACGAAGATCAGCGTGCCGGCATATTTTTCCAGCGCGATGTTCAGCGATTCGATCGACTCCATATCCATGTGGTTGGTCGGCTCATCCAGCAGCAGCACATTGTGACGGCCCAGCATCAGCTTGCCGTACATCATGCGGCCCTTCTCACCACCCGACAGCACCTTCACCGATTTCTTGACGTCGTCGCCGCTGAACAGCAGGCGGCCGAGGCTGGAACGCACTGCCTGGTCATCGTCGCCTTCTTGGGTCCATTGGCCCATCCAGTCGGTCAGCGTCTTGTCGGTAGCAAAATCTTCAGTCGGATCTTGCGGCATGTAGCCGACGTTAGCGTTTTCCGCCCACTTGACCATGCCGCTGTCGGCATCCAGGCCAGCGATATCGTGGCCGCCGATGCTGCGCAACAGCGTGGTTTTACCCGCGCCGTTGGCGCCGATGATGGCGATTTTCTCGCCGGCTTCCACCATGATGCTGAAATGCTTGAACAGTGGACGGTCATAGGCCTTGCTGATGCCTTGCACTTCCACCGCCAGGCGGTGCAGCTTTTTCTCGCCGTCGAAACGCACGAAAGGATTGGCGCGGCTGGATGGCTTGACATCCTCGACCTTGATTTTTTCGATCTGCTTGGCGCGCGAGGTAGCCTGGCGCGCTTTCGATTTGTTGGCCGAGAAGCGGCGCACGAAATCCTGCAGTTCCGCGACCTTGTCCTTGGCCTTGGCATTCACCGACAGTTGCTGCGCGCGCGCTTGCGAGGACGCCAGCATGTAGTCGTCGTAATTGCCTGGATAGACCTTCAAGGTGCCGTAATCCATGTCCGCCATATGGGTACACACCTGGTTCAGGAAGTGGCGGTCATGGGAAATGATGATCATGGTGGAGTTGCGCTGGTTCAGCACATCTTCCAGCCAGCGGATGGTGTTGATGTCGAGGTTGTTGGTCGGCTCGTCCAGCAGCAGGATGTCCGGATTGGAAAACAGCGCCTGCGCCAGCAGCACGCGCAGCTTCCAGCCGGGAGCAACGCTGCTCATCAGGCCCTGGTGCTGCTCGATCGCCACGCCTACGCCCAGCAGCAGTTCGCCGGCGCGCGCTTCCGCGGTGTAGCCGTCGTACTCGGCGAACTTGGCTTCCAGGTCGGCCGCCTTCATGTAGTCGTCGTCGGTGGCTTCCGGATTGGCATAGATCGCATCGCGCTCAGCCATTGCCGCCCACATTTCGGTGTGGCCCATCATGACCACGTCCAGCACGCGCATCTCTTCAAACGCGAATTGATCCTGGCGCAATTTACCCAGGCGCTCGTTCTGGTCCAGCATCACGTTGCCGGCCGAGGACTCCAGGTCGCCGCCCAGAATCTTCATGAAAGTGGACTTGCCGCAACCGTTGGCGCCGATCAGGCCGTAGCGGTTGCCGTCGCCGAATTTGACGGAAATGTTTTCAAACAGCGGCTTGGGGCCGAACTGCATCGTGATATTTGCGGTGGACAGCATTTTGGCTTTGGTTCTTTTCTTAATTGAATCATGGGGTTAGGTGGCGGCATTATACAGTATCCACATTTGTGCACTGCATGAGTCCATATAAAACAACGACTTACCGCCACATTTCCCATCATTCATCCCTGCCCGGCGGCAGGTACTAGGACTGCTGCGTGACCAAAGACGCCGCCAGCCGGCCGACCTGCGCATGTACCGCATCGCGCGCGGCAGCCGGCCCCGGCGTGCCGGTCAAATAGCTGGCGACCAGCAGCGGCGCGCCATCCGGCGACAGCAGCATGCCGATATCGTTGGCAGTGCCCTGGTCACCGGTGCCGGTCTTGTCGGCAACGCGCCAGCCGGACGGCAGCAAGGCGCGCAGGCGCTTGTCGCCGGTCTTGTTGACCAGCAGCCAGTCGGTGAGTTGTTGGCGCGACGTGCCCGACAGATTTCCACCGAGTAATATCTCGCGCAAGCTGGACACCATGGCGCTGGGAGTGGTGGTATCGCGCGGGTCGCCGGGAGCGGCCTCGTTCAAGTGCGGCTCAATGCGGTCCAGGCGGGTCATCTTGTCGCCTGACGCACGCATGTAGGCCGTCAGCTGCGCCGGGCCGCCGAAACTGTGCAGCAGCAGGTTGGCGGCGGTATTGTCGCTTTGCGTGATGGCCGCTTCGCACAGCTCAGCCACCGTCATGCCGCCAGCGCCCGTGTGGTGTTCCGTCACTGGCGAATAAGGCACCAGGTCGGCCTTCTGGTAGCGGATGCGCCGCGTCAGCTGTTCCTTGCCCTGGTCGACGCGTTTCAGCACGAAGGCGGAGGCCAGCAGCTTGAAGGTGCTGCACATGGGAAAACGCTCGCCGCCACGATAGGCGTAGGTCTGCCCGGAATGGCTGTCGAAGATGGCGACACCCAGCCGGCCGCCGCTTTTGGCTTCGATCTGGCGCAATTGCTCAACCACGGGATGCGCCGAAGGTGTATTAGTAATGCCCCAGGATTTCTGTGTCCAGGCGCCAATAGCCAGTGTGCCGAATGCCATGCCGAGATTGCCGGCGAATTGACGTCGATTCATGTTTTTCCTCTCAAGTCGATAAGCAAGGCGTTCACGATAACCACTCGCCGGCGATCTCTCAAGCTACAATATCCTAATGAAGTCATAAGAAATACTAGGCCTGATCGCCTTAAGCCTTAAAGGAAGAACCATGCACCTGCCACTGAACGCGCTGCGCGCTTTTGAAGTTTCGGCGCGCTTTCTCAGCTTTACCCGCGCCGCCTCGGAGCTGAACGTTACCCAGGCCGCCATCAGCCAGCAGGTGAAAAACCTGGAAGAACGCATGGGAGTCCAGCTGTTCAGGCGGCTGCCGCGCGGCCTGGCGCTGACCGCCGAGGGCATTGCGCTGCTGCCGGTGCTGGCGGAATCCTTCGGCCGCATCGGCTCGGTGCTGGAACAGTTCCAGGATAGCCGCGGCCGCTCGCGCGAAGTACTGACGGTAGGCGCGGTAGGCACCTTCGCGGTGGGCTGGCTGATTCCGCGCCTGCGTGATTTCCAGCAAGCTCATCCCTTCGTCGATTTTCGGCTGTTCACCAACAATAACCGGGTCGATATCGCCGGCGAAGGCCTCGACTATGCGATCCGTTTCGGCGACGGCGCCTGGCACGGCACCGATGCCGAAGCCTTGCTGGCGGCGCCGCTGACGCCGATGTGTTCGCCTGCCCTGGCGCCCTACCTGCGCGATCCGGCCGACCTCGGCAGCCAGATGCTGCTGAGCTCCTACCGCAGCGACGAATGGGCGATCTGGTTCGCCGCCGCCGGCCACGCCTGCCCGGTATTGCGCGGCACGGTATTCGATTCTTCGCTGACGATGGCGGAAGCCGCAGCGCAAGGCGCCGGCGTGGCGCTGCTGCCGGCCCGCATGTTCGCGCGGGAACTGCAGCAGGGGCGGCTGATACGGCCGTTTGAGGTAGAGATCAGCAGCGGCAGCTACTGGCTGACGCGCCTCAAGTCAAAGCAGGCGACACCGGCCATGCAGGTATTCCAGGAGTGGCTGCACCATGCAGCCGCCCAGTAACGCTCCCGGCCTGCCGCGCTTCAGGCAGATAGCGTGAGCGGGTTCTGGAAAGCCAGCCGGAAGCCGTCGGCATCGGCATCCAGTTTGGCCTGTGCACCCACCGGCAAGGTCACCTTGTCGCGGATATGGCCGAACGGCAGACCGGTAAGGATAGGCACCGAAACGTTGGCGCGCAGATAGGCCAGCATGGCGTCGAAGTCGTAGCCGTTGTCGTGCTCGGCCAGCCGGTAGTCGGAAAAAGCGCCCAGCACGATCGCTTGCTGCCGCCCCAGGATGCCTGCGTATTGCAGCTGCAACATCATCCGTTCGATACGGTAAGGGTGCTCGCCGATATCTTCCAGAAACAAGATACCGTCTTCGATCTGCGGCAGATAGGAGCTGCCGACCAGATGCGTCAGCATCGCCAGGTTGCCGCCCCAAAGCGTGCCGCTGACATGCAGCGTCGGGTTGCCGGCAGCGGCGACCTGTATCGCCTGCTCCGGCTGGCGCAGCGCTTGCCAAAAGTGCGACATCGTAAACTCGCTCAGTTCGGCGACGCCGAAATCCGCGCACAGCATCGGCCCCGCCAGGCTGACCGCGCCGGTCTGCGCAAACAAGGCCAGGTGCAAGGCGGTGACATCGCTGTGGCCGACAAAGATCTTCTTGCTGGCCGCCAGGCGGCGAAAATCCAGCAACGGCAGCAGGCGCGACATGCCGTAGCTGCCGCGCAATACCAGCACGATTTGCACATGCGGATTATCGATGGCCTCATAAATCTGTTCCACCCGGGCGGCATCGGTGCCGCCGAAGCGCTGGAATTTTGCCGCCGGATCGTAATAGTCGTAGACCACGCAGCCTTGCTGCTGCAAGGCCTGGATGCCGCGCGCCAAAGCCGCTTCGTCGTTGGCGTAGCCGCCGGGAGCGATCACTGCCACGCCAATGGCTGCTGGCGGCTGCACTTGAGTATTTTCGGTCATGTTTTTTGTTGGGCAAGGCGCCGTTCGGCGAAAAATTCCTTGAGTAGTGTGCCACATTCCTCAGCCATCACGCCAGCCGTCAGCTCGGTGTGATGATTCAGCTTTTCCTGCTCGAACAGGTTCAGCACCGAGCCGCAGGCGCCGGTCTTGGGATCGCTGGCGCCGTACACCACGCGCGCCAGCCGTGCATGCAGCATGGCGCCGGCGCACATCGCGCAAGGCTCCAGCGTCACGTACATTTCGCAACCGGGCAAGCGATAGTTGCCGAGGATGGTGGCGGCGGCGCGCAGCGCCATGATTTCCGCGTGCGCGGTCGGATCGTGGTTGCCGATCGGCTGGTTGAAGCCGGTGGCGATGATCTGGCCGTCTTTCACTATCAGTGCGCCGACCGGCACTTCGCCCAGGGCCCAGGCATTGCGTGCCTGGGAAATCGCTTGCTGCATGTAGATAGCGTCGCGCATAGGCAGGTCAGCGATCTTCGGAAATCTCGGCCCAGCAATTCGGGGTTTCGTGCAACACCAGTTTTTGCAAGTGCAGGCCGGTGCCGAAATGGTCCTTGTAGGCGGCTTTCAGGATATCGAAGGCGGTACGCGCCAGGTTCTCGACCGTCGGGATGCGGTCGATCACGACCGTCTTGTGATTCGGCAGCGTGGCCAGGAAATCGCGTACCGCGGCATCTTTTTCGTAGACCAGGAAAGCGTGGTCCCAGACATCCACCAGGTGCTGCTTGGCCAGGGTCTTGATGTCAGAGAAGTCCATGATCATGCCATTGTCCGAGCTGCCTTCAACTTCGATGACGGCGCCGACCAGGGTAATTTCCAAGGTATAGCGGTGGCCGTGCAGGTTGCGGCACTGACTCTTGTGGTCGGGAATCCGGTGGCCGGCGTCGAATTCGAGTTTGCGGGTGATGGTCAGCATGGTAATCGGTTCTTTATAAAATCGGTTCAGGGAATCTGCAACAGCTTGTGCGTCTGCAGACTCAGTTTCCATTTCGGGTTGCGCTTGCAAGTCTCGATGGCCAACTGGATATTCTGCGCCTGTTGCGGGCCATCCATGGCTTGTACATAGAAATGATCGAAATCAAGCGATTCATATGTCGCCAGCGACTGGCCGAGCTGCGGAATCACGACCTTCAGCTCATTGCCCTTGCGCAGCTTGAGCACCGAACCCATCTTCGGGCTGACGCAAATCCAGTCGATGCCGGCCGGCGGTTCCAGCGTGCCGTTGGTTTCAATGGCGATTTCAAAGCCGGCCGCATGCATGCTGTCGACCAGCGCCGCGTCCAGCTGCAGCAAGGGCTCGCCGCCGGTGAACACCACGAACTTGCTGCCGGTATAGGTGCTCGGCCAAAGCGCATTGATGGTATCGGCCAGCGCCGCGCTGGTCTTGAACTTGCCGCCGCCCTCGCCGTCGGTGCCGACAAAATCGGTATCGCAGAACTGGCAGACCGCCGTGCTGCGGTCTTCTTCGCGCCCGCTCCACAGGTTGCAGCCGCTGAAACGGCAAAACACCGCAGGGCGGCCGGCATGCGTGCCTTCGCCTTGCAGTGTGTAGAAGATTTCCTTGATGCTGTAAGTCACTGTGTCAACCCGTACTTTCTGTTTGCCGGGGACAGCCGCCCTCGGACTTGCAATGCATGATTCATCATAAGCTACCTGCGGCGCCGCGCCCGGGATTCAGTTGTCCGGCAGGGAAAACGGGAGCATATCCAGCATGGTTGTCGAAAAGGCAAGTGCTTCGCGGCTAGCCCGTTTGGCGGCGCCACGCCGGAATTCCGCTTGCCGCCCGCAAACCCACGCCACAGACGCCAATGCAGGATATAGGTAGAGATGGATAGCGCCAGCCGGATATGACCATGCAGATTCTCCGTGTCGATCCAGTATAAGTGCAAACCCGGAGCGCGGATGCCAGCGCCGTTGCTGCGCAAAACGAAGTGCAGGATTATACAGACAGCTACCGCTGCCCGCATCGGGATGGCGGAAAATTCCAGCAAAACCAACAAAATCCCGGCAATTTGCCAGGCTGGCGGCCAATGGCGATCAACATTTGCCATAATGAAACTATTGAATGGGAGGCTTGCCTCCCCCACGGCGTCGCCGCTCCATCTGCATCGGCGGCGTCCGGAAAACCAGACTGCGCTGAATCTTATTGCGATCTCAAGCAAAGGAGCGAACCGCGTGACCCAAGCAGACATTTCCACAGCAAAAATCCTTCCCCGCGCCGTGATCCTGTCCGGAATAGCACTAGCTCTCACTGCGGCGCTCACATTTGCCATCGAGGCACAGGCCCAGGAAAAACCGCCCAGTCCGGCCGCCTTGTGGAGCGCGCCCGCCACAGCCTCGGTCAGCGCATCGGAACTGCAATTCAATAACGGCCAGACCACACTCAGCGGAACCCTTTACGCGCCACAGTTGCCAGGCAAGGCGCCGGCCGTGATCGTGCTGCATGCCGCTTCGGTGCCGACCCGGGATCAGGCACTCTATCGTCATCTGATACAAGCCCTGCCGGCGCTCGGCATCGCTGTCTTTGTCTATGACCGGCGGGGCAGCGGAAAATCGGGCGGCATGCTTGCCGACAGCGATTACGACGTTCTGGCGGATGACGGCATTGCGGCGCAGCGGATGCTCGCGCGCGATGCGCGGATCGATCCCAGGCGGATTGGCTTTTGGGGCCTTAGCCAGGGCGGATGGCTATCGCTGCTGGCGGCGGCTCGCAGCCCGGAAACCGCCTTTGCAATTGCTATCTCGGCGCCGATGACCACGCCAGACGTGCAGATGAATTTCGCGGTGGCGAACATATTGCGGATCAAAGGCTATCCGGAAGCCGACGTAGAAATGGCCGTTGCAGCCCGCACAGCAGTCGACGAGTACGAGCGCGGCCGGCTCGGCCGCGCGACTGCACAAGCCCGGCTCGATGCCGTCGTCGACAAGCCGTGGTTTGATCTCGCCTATCTAGACAAGACCTTTGAGGATCCCGGTAAATCGCGCTGGGCCAAAGAAATCAGGCACGATCCGTTAAAGACGCTCGATGCCGTGCATGCGCCTGCCCTGGTCATCTATGGCGCAAAAGACCCCTGGGTGCCGGCAAAGCTGTCGGCCGATATCCTGCACAAAAACGCCGCGCAGCATCCCAACATCGATACCGCGGTGATCGCCGGCGCCGACCACGACATGATGCTGTCCGCGCCGCTCGAATTCCAGATCGATCCTAAGGCGTTCAGCGCTCAGGCGCCTGATGCGCCGGAATATTTCAGCCTGATGGCGGCATGGCTCACGGCGAAAGGATTTGCGCGTGTTCCCTTGTCGATTGCAACTGTCCACTAGCCGTACCAGCCGCTCTCTCTTGCCTCAGGCCGGCGCCAGCAGGCCATTCATCTGAAAATCTTCTACCTGGCCTAAGGAAAATTCCACCGCCAGCCTTAACATGGCAGGTGCAACGTAGCGGCGATGGGTATAGGCAATCGCGCTCATGTAGAACCTGCCGAACAGGTTCTTGCAGTGGACGCGGGTGCCAAGCGTTATGTCGACATGATGCTCGTCAACGATGTCAACGGCGACGCAAGATCTGAACAGCAAATGCTTGTCGTCGGCGCCAAGAATGACTTGCGCCCGCGTATCTGCGGCATCGACAGACTGGTCGAGGACAGGATAGCGATTCGCAAAAAAAGTATTGCTATCCGCCGACAGGAGCGATGAAACCGGACATCCCAAGGGAGAAGTCCGCAAGCCCAAAGGCTTGACCAACACATTGCGCAACGCCATCAGACTGGATACGCCACCGGGCCGGTTAAGCAAAAAACCCTCCAGGACAGAAGCCAGCAATTGCGCGGCGCTGGCGTCTTTGAAACTGGCGCCGGTAACGCGCAGGGAAAATGTATCTTCGTGATGTACCGGCATGCCGGCAAGCTGCCTGTTGAGCAAGGAAGCCGCAGGCGCGGTCTTGAGCTCCCTGACGGCGCGGTCCGATCCTTCGTATGACAAGAAACCGGATGCTCCCTTCCACGAGCTCCAGGCTCCGCGTAGCCAGCCCACACTGCTTCTGACGGTATTGCAGACCAGGCGATGCACGGTCCCCGGCGGCGCATCCAGCGAGAGCGTCGTCGCAGGAATCGACGATGCATCAAATTCTTTCGCCGCAAGCAGCGCCGCAATCGCAGGCGGCAACAGCTCAGTCAATGCCGGGATGCTAGCGTCATTGGCCAGCACTTTTTGTTTTAAGTCGTCAGGTAAATTGCCGCCCAGTTCATTAGTATGGCAAGACAAGGCAAAGAACGCCGGGTGTATGGATTTGCGGGACAAAGGAGAAAACTGATGCCAGGTTTCACCGCCAAAGCGCACCGTGAACATGCAGTCCGGCGGAATATTGACAAAGCGCAGCGCCCTGACAAAATTGCGCGGATCCTCAGCCATCTGCTCTGCCGACACGCTGGAAAACCTCAGCTGCGCGCCGCCGCTGCCGGACACCGCAGTAAAGACCCGATGGCCGGCATGGCGATGAAATGGATGTCCGCCGGTTCCGACAACAAACGAATACAGAGACGTGGCGTCGCCTTTGAGAAAGTTGGTCCCACCCAATTTGACAGAAGGCTCATCCAGTTCATCCACAAAAGCGCCATGCTGCCGCTGCCTGGACGCCACGCTTGCAAACAAGTGGCTGCCTGCGCCGTGCCCCATCTGAGCGATCAGGCATACCTCTACGGCGAGGCCGCCGGACTCGGAGGGAATCCGGACGGAAGGAAAGGTATCGACAATCTGGGTCAGCTTAAGCATTGAATATCCTCGATTACCCAGCCTTGCGGCTTTTGGCAATAGCGCGCGATTCTCGTTTGAGCGGGCGGCCTACCGGGCAGAGTTCCAGCGCATAGCTGGTAAGACTGTTGGCCAGGCTGTCGGCGTTGAGCTTGTAGAGGACAAACTGCCCCTTGCGCTCGCTCGTCACCAGCTCAGCGGCTTCCAGCACCGACAGGTGACGTGAAATCGCCGGCGCGCTCATCGAAAAGCGTTCGGCAAGCTCAGACGTGCTGAGTTCGGCCTCGGTAAGGTAAGCCAGGATCTGGCGTCTTGGCGTTGACGCCAGGGCTTCAAAGATCTTGTCGAGAGATGCTGACATTTTTCACCAACCAATCTATTAACTTATTTGTTAATTATATTAGTCGTAAAAAAGTAAAAAATCAAATTATTTGTCAATCAGCGGAAATCATTCCCGGAACAAGAAGGACGCAAGCCGCTCGCCCTGCCCCGCTACTCACCCATGCCCATAGGAAAAGCCTGGAAATCCAGGCATCCACGCCAACTGCCGGCGTGACGATGCGGCCGGTTCCGCCCAGGACCCGGCTGTCGCATCACGCAGAGCGATCAAAAAACCTTGATTTTCAACTGGAAGGACAGCGCGCCATACAGCCTGTCCTTATAGCTGGGGATAACCGCCAGGTTCATGCCGATGCGCTTGTATTCGATGCTGGCGACCGGAATCGCCGCCAGGAACCAGTCGCCATGCCGCATTTTCGGGTAGCCGTTAAAGCCCCCTGCTACCACACCAAGGCGTACCGGCCCGATATATACCGGCTGGTAGTAGACGCCAACGTAGTTTGAATATTCCCTGTCGCTGTTATAGAACCTGCCGGCAGTAGCCGAGGCAACGGTAGAAAAGCGGTATTCGGCGCCCAGGCCGTAATTGCTGTTGTTCAGTCCCTTGTCGCGATCGAAGTGTTCGGAATAGAAACCGCCGTTCAGCCACACTTCGCTGATGGGTTTACTCTCCACCCAGCCAAACAGATCGCCTTGCCCGGCCTGCGCATCGGCGACGGTAGATGCTAACAACATCAAAAAGAGAACCGCTCGGTAGCGCTGCGTTAAAATCATCATCAGCTTCCTATCCATAAAGTTTGCGCAGCGTGTCAGGGATGTGTGTCAAGACGGTCTATGCGTGCTCCGGCGTGATCACGCGGAGCATTTTAAAGCAACTATGGAGCCGGTAGTGCCAGGATTCGATATCAACGCCGATAAATCGGTGGCGCGGGATCCGCGAGCAATCTGCGAACACCCTGCTCCGGCACCAGCCATGCTTAGGAAGCCATCTCATTGCCAGCGTCAGCAACAGCCGCGCTCTCCGCCTGGAGATCAAGTTTGCCTGCCAGCGGGAACATCCAGTCAAACACCACCGCAGCACAGCTCGCGCCCATGATTTGGGCGGCCACGAACCCCAGCACATCGGCGGGCCGGATGCCGGTAAACGTATTGCTCATCGCGCGCGCCAGGGTCGCCGCTGGATTAGCGAAAGAAGATGAAGAAGTAAACCAGCATGCCGCCACGATATAGGCAGCAACCGCAAAAGGCGTTGCTGCCGGACGCCGGCGCGAACAGCCAACTATCACGCCGATCAAGCCAAAGGTGGCGATAAACTCGCTCCACAATAGCGGCCAGTCGGATTTGACTTGCGTCGCTGCAGAAAAAACAGGCAATCCAAACATCACGTCAACCGCAGCTACGCCGGCGCACGCGCCAATCAGTTGCGCAGCGATATAGGACGGCACGTCATGCCATGGCATTTTTCCCTGCCACACTTCCAGCAAGGTCACGACAGGATTGAAATGCGCGCCCGATACCGGAGCGAAAGTGAGTATCAAAGTCATCAATGCGAGGCCGGTGACCAGGGTATTGACCAGCAAGGCGACGCCTTCATTCGCCCCTGACAGGCGTGCAGCCATGATGCCGGAACCAACGATGGCGGCAAGCAGGAAAGCGGTGCCGAGTGCCTCGGCTGCCAGACGGCGCGACAGTGTCATAGTGAATATAGCGATTGAGCGATGCTGATGAATCGTGGCAGGATCTCCTCCCCCGCAACCGGGAAAGGAGCAACGCGCGCCATTGTAAATTCCAGCCAGGCTTCCGATAGCACCGCAGGCCTATACTTCCTATGTCCGGATTTGCATTATCCTCCCCTCTCTGAATGGCAAGCCGGCTTGCCTAGCGGAACGCAAACATCAATACCCGCTCGCCGGCAACAGCACCATTTGCCAGCTGATGCTGAGGGACGACCATGATCAGCTCACCGCTCGCATCATCGCTGCCATGGAGATTGATGGTCATTTTCAATTGCCGGTCCATGGCGACGAAATCATGCGTCGAGGTAGCGACAATCGCATGCCGGCCCTGCCCCTGCACTTCCGCATAAAGCTGCTGCCCGCGGTAGAACAGGTCAAGCGTCATGCCGTTTGAAAGACTGTATGAGCGTAAATAGTCATAAGCTTCATCCGCCCGCACGCGGTGATAGTGGCTAGGGGCTTCAATGCGCAGCGTTGGACCGGTGATCTGCACGGTCTGGTTATCAGGCGCCGTTTGCGCCGCAGCCGCCAGCGCACAACCGCCCAAGATCGACATCAGGACAAGATTTTTCATGATGAACATCCTTTCTTTTAAATGGGATACGCTCAAGTGCACCGCGATGCAGATTCTCCTGCTTAGGCGCCAAGCGAAAGTCAGATATCTTTTCTGTCAAAAAACATTCTCGAAAATAATGTAGCCATCTCCACATGAATCGGCCAGAACCGTTCTGGAACATGATCCCGAACAAGCTTGCCTGGGATCAAAAGAAATTTGATATATTCTGTTGCGGACAAAGTAATCCGTAACGCAAGAAACGTGCGGACGGCAACCCTGAAGCCAGTTCGGGTCGGCTTTCATGTCGCGGGCATCGCGGTTAAACAATTTTTCTTTGTGGATGTGCGGAACTGCTGATCTGGTCGACATACGCACCGGTGATCTTCGAATGTGAGCCATTCAGGTATCGGGGTAAGGAGCGGAGTGCTGGATCGCCAACGGGTTGGTTGACGCCGGTCGTCATCTTGCTCGGTTTTTCTCGCAGATTTGCGATGTTTTATCGTTGTATCGCCAAGCCACAATAGGATATGTTTGCGCCATATTCAAGCAAGACTCCGCTTACATGTGCGCGTTGCATCCGCGATCGTGATGCAGGAAGGAATCATATGCATCGCCTCATTGACACAAGACAATTCAAGCGTGCCGGTTTCATTCATAAAAATGGATAACTTGGGATGGAAGGAAAGTTTTCATGCATAACTATGTCGCCCTGTTACGCGCGGTGAATGTTGGCGGCACCGGCAAGCTGCCGATGTCGGAACTGAAGTCCATGTGCGAGTCCTTGGGTTTTGCCAAGGTACGGACTTACATTGCCAGCGGCAACGTTGTTTTTGAAAGCAAGCTTTCCGAAGCGTCGGTGAAAGAAAAACTGGAAAAATGCCTGGATGCCTACGCCGGCAAACCGGTCGGCGTACTGGTGCGTAGCGCCAAGGAAATGGCCGCGGTGCTGGCCGCGAATCCTTTCAAGTCTGCGGCGCCGAATCGGACCGTGGCGATCTTCCTCGACCACCCGCCACCACAAGATGCGGTAGCGGATGCGCGCGGCCGGCAAGACGAAGAGATCGCGCTGGGTGTGCGCGAAATCTATGTGCACTACGGTAATGGCATGGCCGATTCGAAACTGAAGATTGCCGCCGCAAAAAATGGCACTGCCCGCAATATGAATACTGTGGCAAAACTGGCGGAATGGGCGAATTCCTAAGATATTCTCAGGCCGCCTTTTCGGGGCCGGCTCCCAGTGCCTGCCACATGGCGCGAATGATGCGGAAAGAACGTTCGTCGCCCATCAAGCTGCGCTGCATCTTGTTCATGGCGTAAGCGAAGGTGGTGCGCGCATCCACGTCGATCAGGACAAAGGAGCCGCCACCGCCGGCCCAGAAAAGAGAGTTGGGGTTTAACGGTGTCAACGCCAGGATCGCGCTCGGCAGGCCGAAACCCAAGCCGAAACGGACCTGCCTGCGGCCCATGGCCAGGTCGGGGCCGTCTATCTGCTGCTCGAGCGCCTTGCGGCAGCCGGCCTCGGACATGATCCGCTTGCCCTTGGCGACGCCGCCATTGGCCAGCAAAGCGTGGATCTCGGCGATGGAACGGGCATTGCCGTGGCCGTTGGCGGCAGGAATTTCAGCGCCGCGCCAGACTCGGGTGCGGGTTGACGGCACATCGGTCTGGGTGTCGATGAAGGTGATCCTCTGCACGTCCGTGAGCTGCAAATTCGCCGTGCCGGGCGGCGACTCGCCCCCTGCAAGATTGGCCACGCGATGGTCTTCCGAGCCCGGCAAACCGATCCAGAAATCCGCGCCCAGCGGCTCTGCGATCTCTTCGCGGAACACGGTGCCGAGGCTCTTGCCGGTGATGCGGCGCACTACCTCGCCGATCAGAAAACCGAAGGTATAGACGTGATAACCGGAGGCTGTCCCCGGCTCCCATAGCGGCGCCTGGGCGGCCAGCATCGACGTCACTTTATCCCAATCGTAAAAATCCGCACCGCTGACCGCCGGTCGCCAGCCCGAAAGGCCGGAGGTGTGGCTCATCAGCTGAGCGACGGTGATGCGATCCTTGCCGTTGGCGGCAAACTCGGGCCAGTAGCTGGCCACCGGCGCAGAAAAATCGAGCTCGCCGCGATCTGCCAGCAGCAGTGCCGTCAGCGCCGTCATGGTCTTGGTGATGGAGTAGACGTTGACGATGGTGTCACGCGCCCAGGGCCGGCTCTTTTCCTCGTCGGCATAGCCGCCCCACAGGTCGACTACCGTCTCGCCCTCTACCGTGGCGCAAAACGAGGCGCCCAGTTCCTCTCCGTTCGCAAAGTTGGCCTCGAACGCCTCTCTTGCGGCTGAAAATCGATCGTCGGCGAATCCGCCTGTCCTGGTTTGCGGCATGTGGGTAGTCCTCCCGGCTGTCGTCAGTTGGCGCATCAAATTGACGTTATAGATCACTCTCCCGCCAAATGCCATGGCAAATATCATTGCCGGCATTTTTTTCGGAATCACCGCATCGTAGCCTGAGACTGGCAGCCGGTCACAGTTGCGCCAGTCCGAAACCGCGCAAACCCGGCAAATCGACCACCCGGATCGACTGGTAGGAAAGATTGATCAGCTTCAGTTCAGCCAAGTGCTGCAAAGCCTGATTCACCCGTTGCCGCGAAAGGCCTGTGAGCATGCCGATTTCTTCCTGGGATAGCTCCAGCACCTCGGATGTCCGCGGATATAGCATGGGATGAAACAATTGGGCGATCGCCTGCGCCACCTGGGCATCAACTCCCAGCAGCCTTTCATTCTGGATCATCGCGATAAACTGGCCCATGCGCTCATTCAGCTGGCGGATCACGAAGGCGGTAAAAGGCAGGCTTTGCGCCAGCAAGGTGTGGAAGATCTCGGCCGGCACCAGCATGATCTCCGAATCGCGCAGCGCGATCACGTCATATCGGCGCAATTCACGCTTGATGACGCTGCCTTCACCGCACCAGCCGCCTGCAGGCACGCCGGAAAACGTCGCGCCGCGCCCCTCCACGCTGTAAACCGCCAGCTTGATCAAACCACTGTGCACGCCGATCCAATATTGCGACAGCTGACCGCGATGGGCAACGAACGCCCCTGCGGCGAAGCGTTGCATCACAACCGTTGATTGCACCAGCGCCTGATGTGAGGCGGAAAGCGCCACAAACCAGTCGTGCTCGCCAAGCTGCTCGGTATTGTCCATGCGATTACTGTCCTTAAGCTGTCATTGAGACGACAAACCGTTGTAGCCGTAAGTGGTAGGCTAGGCTAAATACATCCCGCACAGAACGGGAGAATGTTCATTTTCCTCAGGAGACACCTATCATGACGGTCGACTACGATTCCGGGCTTGCCAAGAATTCCGCCAATTTTGCCGCACTCAGCCCGATTGACTATATTGCGCGCGCCGCCGAAGTATACGGCAAGCGGCTGGCGATCGCGCACGGTCCGCTGCGCCAGAACTGGCGCGACACTTATCTGCGCGCCTGTCGGCTGGCCAGCGGCTTGCGCCGGCTCGGCGTCGAAAAAGGCGACACGGTGGCCGCGATGTTGCCGAATACGCCCGCCATGGTAGAGGCCCATTTCGGCGTGCCGATGGCTGGCGCCGTGCTGAATGCGCTCAATATCAGGCTTGATCTGCCCTCGCTGGCATTCATGCTGCGCCATGGCGAAGCCAAGGTGCTGCTGGCAGACAGCGAATTCGCCGATGCGGCGCGTCAGCTGGCGCAACAGATTCCCGGCCTGTATGTGGTCGCAGTCAACGACATCCTCGGACCGGACGATCCGGCATTCGGCAATACCGACTACGAAAGCTTGCTGGGCAGCGGCGATCCCGCTTTCCAGTGGCAGTTGCCGGCAGACGAATGGGATGCCATCGCGCTGAACTATACATCCGGCACCACCGGCGATCCTAAGGGCGTGGTGTATCACCATCGCGGCGCTGCCCTGAATGCCATCTCGAATATCCTGGAATGGGACCTGCCCAAGCATCCCGTCTATTTATGGACGCTGCCCATGTTTCATTGCAACGGCTGGTGTTTTCCTTGGACGATTGCCGCGCGCGCAGGCATCAACGTCTGCCTGCGGAAATTCGAGCCGAAGCTGGTATTCGACCTGATCCGCGAGCATCGCATCACGCACTATTGCGCAGCGCCGATTGTGCATGCCGCCTTGGCCAATGCTCCCGAAAACTGGCGCCAGGGCATACAACACACCGTGCGCGGCATGGTTGCCGGCGCCCCGCCGCCGCCGGCAGTCCTGGCCAGCATGGAAGCCATGGGCTTCGACCTGGTGCATGTGTATGGCCTGACCGAAGTGTATGGACCGGCCTCGGTCTGTGCCGAACAGGAAGATTGGAACAGCCTGCCTGCCGAACTGCGCGCCGCCAGGAAATCCCACCAGGGCGTACGCTATCATCTGCAAAGCGCGATTGCGGTGCTCAATCCAGACACCATGCAGGCGGTAGCTGCCAATGGCGAGGAAATCGGCGAGATCATGTTTCGCGGGAACATCTGCATGAAAGGCTATCTGAAAAACCAGAAAGCGACGCTAGATGCCTTCGCCGGCGGCTGGTTCCATACCGGCGACCTCGGCGTGATCGGCAGCGATGGCTACATCAAGCTCAAGGATCGCAGCAAGGACATCATCATTTCCGGCGGCGAGAACATTTCCAGCGTCGAAGTCGAAGATGCGCTGTACC
The DNA here is from genome assembly GCF_001584185.1 of Collimonas pratensis. Lineage (GTDB taxonomy): Bacteria > Pseudomonadota > Gammaproteobacteria > Burkholderiales > Burkholderiaceae_D > Collimonas > Collimonas pratensis. Next base: position 3,728,197 of record NZ_CP013234.1, read on the forward strand.
GGCATCCCGAGGTGCTGGCCGCGGCCGTAGTCGCCCAGCCTGACCGCAAATGGGGTGAAACGCCGTGCGCCTTTGTTGAACTGAAAGAAGGCAGCACTCTCACGGAAGAAGCACTCATCGTGTTCTGCAAGAACATCCTGGCCGGATTCAAGGTGCCCAAAGCGGTCTACTTCGGCCCGCTGCCGAAAACCTCGACCGGCAAGATACAAAAATTTGAATTGCGTAAACGGATGCGCTCGAATTCGGCGATAGACGAGCAGAATTAAGCAGGTCTCTAAACAAGGCTCTGGCCACCGATGCCGGAGGGAATTTCCGTGTCGGGCTGGCGCGAGGTCGGCGCCCTATGCTGCCGACAAAAAAATGCCCGCCAACTTGTCGTTTGCGGGCAAAGGGAACATCAGGGAGAGGTGATGTTGTCATGGTGAGTGACGAGGCAAGTATAAAGAGGAATCCATTCAATAACATTAAGATCACCTTAAGACAGACTAAGGAAATGACAATAAGCATTGCCTGACACCAATGACTACTCTCGTCGGCAACCCTGCGTCCGACTCGCAAGAGGCATAAAAGCGACCAGGTCTGGCGGTGACGATTGAAAGATTTATTGGGGCGACGGACGCTTGGCCGTTTTCTTCTTGGAGGGGACCGGTGTGCCGTTGTCGCCATCGCCCTGGACCGCCAACTGACCACCCGTGCCCAGCCCTCCGGCCACGCTTTGCGCATGATAGTTCTTCACGGCGCGCACGATGTTGTTATAGGAATCGGTAAAGGCCGCCACGATCACCTTGCCTTCCGCCGTGTTCGAATAACCGCCCGCACTGCCCGCCGCGCTGTTGCCGAACAGCTTGCCGATGGCGCCGAAGTCCGTGCTCTTGGCGCTGCCTTCGGCCGCTGCCACCTGCACGCCGGAACGGTTGTCGACCAGGTTCAGCAAGGTGCTGGCTTCCTTGCTGTTGATGTTGCCAGCCAGGCCGGCGACCACGCCGCCGAGGCCGCCAAACAGACCCGCGACGCTGGCGCCGGCGCCGCCGGCGTTATTGTTGCTGAAGGTGATCGAAGGATTGAGGCCGTAGTCGGCCGAGACGATCTTGCCCTTGCCGAAATTCGAATTGTTGCGCAGCTCGCCGGATTGCTGCAGGGCGCGCTCGCCCAGAACGCCCGTCAAGCCACGACCGCGCTCGACCACCACGAAGCAGTTGGACTGCTGCACCAGCAGCTTGAGCACCGGCACGGTGGAGCCGAGCTTGTATTGACCGGTCAGCACGCCATACCAGGGCGCGCTGGTATCTTCGATGATGGCGAGGGTGCCGAGCGAACGGTCGCAGTGTTCGAGCGTAGCGTTGGCGTTGGTGGAATTGGATCCCCCAGCGGATCCGGTGGCCTCGGTTTTTGCGCCGGCGTTGCCCAGGTCCATGTTGGAACATGCGCTCAGCAGGATGGCGCCGGTCAGGCATGCCGGCAAGATGCGAAGCAAACGGTGATTAGACATTTCTTGTTTCTCCCCTTAAAAATGCGCAGTGCAGGCCTCTCCCCATTTTCTTGGCTCGCAAGGGCCGGATTGCGTCCTCGCATCCGTTGATGGAATAACTCACCCTTAGCCTGGAAAACTCACGAGGCCTTTTACGAATGCGGGATCAGAACCTGCTTGGTGGATGCAGTGCGGATCGGAAGCCGCTGCAATTTGGCAGGTTTCCCACACATTGAAACTGCTGTATCACGTGCGCACGGTGCGCTTCTTCAGCACGCGATATGAGCAACCGATCCGTGTCGGCTTGGCGGGTTCTAACGCCCCGGCTACTTGATGCGGCGCCAGACTGAAATCGGAATCAGGCCGTCCGGCCGCGCCGGCACCTGGTAGCTGAGTTCGTCGCCATGCAGCTCATAGACGCGTTTCTGCTGCGTCCCTTCCCAGTTTTTATAAGCCGAACTCTCGATGTTGTAGATCAGCGTGTGCGTCATCGTGTCGATCATAAGGGTGCCGAAATGGGCGCTCGTTCCCATGACGGCGGCCTCGAACTCGGCGGCAGTGCCGCTCTTCTTGTCGCCCGAGGCGAACAGCGGGCGCTCGGATTTGTAGATCTGGGCGCTGTAGCGGCCGTGGCTGTCGATCTGCAGCATGCCTTTCGGCGCCTCGCCGTAATCATGCGTCCGGCTGCCGTCCGGATGCAGCAGATCGGCGGCCACCAGGGTCCAGCTGCCGGCCAACGGAAACGGCATTTCGACGGCGGCCTGTGCGGCCGGTACCCACAAGATCGCGCCCAGGCAGAACAGTGTAGACAGCAGTTTCATCATTCGAATCTCCAGTAGTCGATTGGCTGATGGCTACATTAACGCCAGGCGACACTGAATGGAATTAGTGAAATATGCACGTGATCCCTGCATATTTGCACAGCGACCGGAGCTAACTTGCAACTCCAGCTTGGCAGGCAGCCGGATTAAGGAATTGTGCGTGGAAGACTCAAACGTCTGCCGGTAAAAACAGCGCGACGATTTCGTCGGCGACCGCGCGCACTGGTGCAGAGCGTCGCACGTCTTCATGCATGATGAGCCAGAGCTTGCGCTTCACCGGGCACACTTCAGTATCGACGACGATCAGGTCGTTGCGCTGGAAGTTGAAAAAAGAATGCGGCAAGACGGCAACGCCGCAGCCGGCGACGGCGGCCTGGAATAAGGTGCCGAGATCGTTCGAGCGCAAGCAGTAGCGGCGCTCGCCTCGGATTTTATCCAGCCACAGCTGCTGCGGAGCGTCACGTAACAGCTCGTCGTAACCGAGAAACTCCCATTGCTGCGGGCTGCGCTCGGCCAGATATTGGGCATTTGCGTACAAGCCATATTCCACACTGGTCAATTGGCGTACCGCCAGACCCGGCGCGGCGGGACGATGAAAACGCAGAGCGATGTCAGATTCGCGCCGCGTCAGATCTGTCGTGCGCGTTTCACCGCGCAAATCCACCTCGATGCCAGGCAGCCGCCGCAGCATGTCCTTCAAGCGCGGCGCCAGCAAATACGCCGCCAAGGCTGGCGGCGCCGACACGCGCACCACGCCGCTGAGCGATGCCGAACCGCTGGCGACGCGCATCAGTCCGTGCATGTCATCCGCCATCTTGCGGGCATGCGGCACTAAAGCGTTGCCCATGGTGGTCAGTGACCAGCCCTTTGGAAAACGATCAAACAAGAGCATTCCCAAGGCAGCTTCAAGGGCATCGATGCGCCTTGCCACTGTCGTGTGTTCGACGCCGGTCGCCCGTGCTGCGCCAGACAGCGTTCCGGCGTCAATCAAGGCCAGAAAATATCGCAGGTCGTCCCAGTCAGGTGTAAGCATTGTGCAATTATGCACCTACTCTCCGCAGTTTTTGCTAATTTCGTTCAGCCTCGCAAGCAGCTACCCTTGACTGTGTACCACTTTGGCTGGGAGCGACAATGCGCAATTCACTTGAAAACAGGATATTCGCAAGAATAGAGAATAGCGTCGGCAATGACCGCCCGGCCGCCGAAGCCGTTCGTGATGCCAGTACACGCCTACTTGCACCGGACGGCAAACCTGCGGAAGCCGAGGAAGCGGCCTGCGGCGACACCGCCGTGATGGCGGCATCAGTCGATGCCGAGAGCATAAGCCATCCGATGCCTGCTGGCGCCAGGGCGGGTTCATCGCAATTCCCGATGACCGGGGCTGGACTGGCAAACATACGAAACGAATTATGAAAGCCGCGGCTTGCACATGATTTTGTGCCGTATGTTTGTTTGCTTTGGAATTGCCCCCTCTACCCAAGATTCCCGCGCCCCATCATTACGGAGCACACCAGACTACTGCGAGCCCCGTGAATAACCAGGATTGCAAAAACTGCAAGGTCTGGCGATCGCTGGAAAGATCTCCCCTCCGTCCAAATTTCACCCAGGTTTTACATGGGTGATGTCCAAGGTCCGCCTCGCCGCCACGCCCTGAGCAGTGGGCATAGCCCCAAACTTACAAACACTTACAAGTTTTCTTAAGGAAACGTGCCCCCTTTTTTCTTCTCGAGGGGCAAGCCTAGTAAGAGCGCATCAACTGAAGCCAGCTTCGTTGGCGTTCCCCACACATGAATTTCAGAAGATGGATGCAAGACGTTTTGCATTCGTGGGGGAAGTCGCTTCCAGTGAAACGACTTCGTTTTACGCAAAAAACCAGGTGTTGGATTTGCGATCGCTGCCGTGGCAGTCGTCACGGTAGTGCCGCCAGAAAGGATAGGTAAGCACCGACGGGCCCATTTGAACCGGATTTCACTGACGCTTATTGCACTTATTGCGCTGGTTGTTTGCTTGCAGCGCCGCCTGCGACACACGCATATAGAACTGTTTGATCAACAATTCACCTGATAGAGAAAAAAATGCACTCATTTACAAAAAAGAGCACATATTTTTTTGCGACAGCCCTCGCTGTCGCTATTGCAACCAGCCCAGTTACCGCTGCGGCAGCTGAACCCCTTGTTTTGAACAGCGCAGCCGTCAATGCTAATCCTGATGTGCTTGCAGAAGCACCGGCACTGCAGGCCTGGCACGAAAAGATGAAGAAAGCGGGTCCGCCTGCAGCTGGCTGCTTTCATGCATCCTACCCTAGCGCCAATTGGGAGAAGGTCACTTGCGGACCGCGGCCGACCTATCGCTCCAGCCGGCCGGTTCTGCCTTCAGCTGTCGCCCGTTCCTTGAGCAGGGAAGAGGTAAAACCACAGACCGTTGGCAATGGCACCGATTATGCCGCTCAGGCAGCGGGAATCATTCAATCTGCGACGGGCAGCTTTCCAGTGGTAAGCGGCGTGAAATCTGAAAAAGGAGTCAATGTACTGTTCGGCGGCTCGATGTCCAATGGAACCATCGGGGCGAATCAATATACCTTGCAGCTCAATACGGATATCAACGCCTCAACGACTGCATGCGCAAAACTTGGCTACGGCTCTTGCAACGTTTGGGAACAGTATCTCTACTCGACGGATGCCTATACGGATGGAACTCACCCTATGGCCTTCATACAAAGCTGGGTGTTCCCTTCGCAGGCCGACTACGACAGCGCCGGCTGTCCAGCCTCCGCCGGCTGGGATGACGCCACGGACAGCAGTGGCCCCGCATGCGTTCATAACAGCAACGGCGTCAGCACCCCTCAATTCGCCATCTCTCAGCTAGCCAATATGAAACTGGCCGGCTCCGCATCGTCGAGTGGCAACGATGTGGTCACGCTGACCGTTGGCAAGGATGTCTATGCGGATAAAGTTTCTGACAGCACGGTGTTTGCCGCAATCTGGTGGAAGCAAGCGGAATTCACTCTGGTGGGCAACGGCGGCGGATCCCAGGCATCCTTCAACAAAGGTTCCTCCGTCAGCGTGAAACTCGCCATCAACGATGGCGGCACCCATGCACCAACCTGTCTTGGCCCCGCCGGACATGGCTCCACAGGAGAGACCAACAACCTGACCTTGGGAAAATGTACCGCCAGCGCTGGAACGGCTGCAGCGAGTCCCTACATTCAATTTACTGCTAGTAACTGAGGCAGGCTGAAAAAAGAGGTGACCAACGCTCATTAATGGGCGTTGGGAAATTGCTGCTTACAATTTGCGACGGTTGGGCTACTCATAGGCCTGCCAATCAATGCTGAACCATAAAGCAAAAAAGCCCGCATTTACGCGGGCTTTCAGGCACTTTCTACTTTTGAGTCCTGGCGAGCGCCTGACCTCAGATCACTCCCACTCAATTATCAATTATCAATTAATAGAAAATACCCAATTTTTAATTGACTCTACCTGTTACACCACCATCAAATACCATATTGAAAATATCGGTAGCGAATGTGGCAAACATAACCGATCTATTGCGGTGATTGCAGGGGCAGGATTTGTACGTTAGGCCACGAGGTATTTACGCCTTGTCCGTCAAATATCGCATTTCGTCGCAGTGATATTGACCGTTTCTTGTCAAAAAAGAGATGCTGGCATCCTTCACAATGCTAAAGGAATTTAAATGTGCGCATTGCTCCTGACAATATTCATACTGTTTGTTGCACCGGCCACTAATGCTTCGAGCGAACAGGAGTCGCTTCACGCAGGAATCATTCGCTTCACCATTCCAGCCAGCCAGTCCGTCGAAACCTTAGTCTGGTATCCCACCCAAGATGAGGAAATTCCGTGGCAAGTAGGTCCATTTCAGATTCAAGCAAGTCGGAATGCGACCATAGCCTCAGGCAGGTTCCCGGTGATTTTAATGTCGCACGGCGGCGGCATAACTGGGGGCAGTCCGTTCGTGCTTGGTGAATTATCGGCATATCTTGCTCGACAGGGTTATATAGTTATTGCACCTGCTCACGGTAAAACTCGCCTGCTCGACAGACCACTTCAAGTTAAATTGGCGTTCGATGCAGTAGCATCTGATTCTCGGTTCAATTCGCATATCGATACCACGCGGTTGGGTATGCTCGGATTCTCTCTAGGGGGCGCAGTCACACTTGAAACTGCAGGTGCATTTCCCAACATGGCTCATGTTGATTCATATTGCGACACGCACTCTGGCGATGTCATGTCCTGTCAAGACGCGCCTGGTGGAAACGAAGGCGCCTCAAAGCAAAATCTGAGGGTTGAAAAAACAGCATTGCCATCTAGACTTAGCCTGAAAGCAATCGTACTTCTTGACCCGTTTGCAATCCCCTTTCAGCATGAAGAGCTTACATCTGTGACGATGCCCGTTCTCATCTTTCACCCCGAGAAAAGCGCGCTTCCCGCTGAAGCTAATGCATTAGGTCTTTCTACTGCATTACCTCAACCACCACAATATCAAACCGTACCAGGTGGCCATTTCATCTTTACTGATGTCTGCACAGATTCCTTGCGCTCGTCCGCACCGGAGATTTGCCAAGACCCACCGGGCGTAGATCGGGCAGCTATACACCTACATATCGAATCGACAATTGCCCGATTCTTCCACACCTACCTTTAACAGCATTACATTCAATTTTAGACGCGGGTTCGATTCCCGCCGCCTCCACTATTACAAATCACACCAGACCGCCACAGACCTCATAATTGCTAGGGGTTACAAAATCTGCGAGGTCTGGAGATGGCTCAAATGGTCTCCATTTTCGCCCAAATTTCGCCCACGTCTTTGGATCGGGGATAACGCGGCTAGCTGACTTCTTGCGATATTCGTTCCAAATTAATTGCCATAGAAAAATCTCAGCATTATGCTTCTCCACATCTTCTTACTGGTGAAACACCATGAGCGTTTTGTCTACAATCCTCAAATTTTCTGTCGTCATAGTCCTGCTGTCTTCAATCTTCGAAGCAATCGTACTATCGATTACGCTAGGGAGAGATGCTTATGACTGGAAGGCGGCTTGCGTATCAGTGGTCGACTTCCTAATCCGCGAATATCCATTGCACTGGTTGCTCCCATTGCTGTTTTGGATCGATATGATGGATTGGTTCTGGCGACATCGGCTATGGACGTTGCCAATGTCCCATTGGAGCGGCTGGCTTGCATGCTTTGTTGGGCAAGAGTTCTTCTATTATTGGTATCACCGCATGGCGCACCGAGTGCGATGGTTCTGGTGTACCCATGCTGTTCACCATTCTCCCAATCAGCTCAATTTGTCGGCAGCATACCGTTTTGGATGGACCGGGCGTCTTACGGGCTCGTTACTATTCTTCATGCTTGCCCCGTTGCTCGGCATGCCACCGCGTATTGTCTTGATGTTGTTGTCGCTCAATCTCTTATATCAGTTCTGGATTCACGCAACCTGGATTCCACGCCTTGGACCGTTGGAGTGGCTGCTTAACACCCCGTCGGCTCATCGCGTACACCATGCGTCGAATCTAGAATATCTAGACGGAAATTACGGCGGCGTGCTGATTATTTTTGATCGCCTCTTTGGTACGTACATCAGCGAGAGAGCCGATGTACCGTGTCACTTCGGATTAGTAACGCCTGTAAAAACTTACAATCTGCTCGCCATCGAATTCGACGAATGGAGAAAGTTGGCTCATGATCTGAAAATGGCGCGATCAGCAGGAGAAGGTTTGACCTACTTACTGAAGCCACCGGGTTGGCGACATGATGGAAATGGGGAAACGACCGAAGACCTTAGGCGGAAGTCTGTATTGAGAAATACGCGATAGTCTTTAAAATCCGGCCACTTTTACGGTGTTAGGACGACTGTAATAGTGTCAGGGTGAGATTTGGTTGTAACCTAGATGGATATTTATCCGAAAAAGCCGGCAGGTCACCAGACAGTGCCGCACAAAAAAAGCCCGCATTTACGCGGGCTTTCAGGCATTTTCTACTTTTGAGTACTAGCGAGTGCTAGACCTCAGATCATTCCCACTCAATTATCAATTAATAGAAAACACCCAATGTTTAATTGACTCTACCTTACACATCGCCATCAAATACCATGAAAAATACCATACCGAAAAATATCGGCAGCTAATGCGGCACACCCCCCCGATCTATTGCGGTGATTGCAGCGGCAGGATTTGTACGTTATATACCTATCAGGCTGAAGTAGCGGATCACTCTATAGGCGCAGTGTCGGTAGGCACTTCCGCCTATTGTCGGCTACGCCTGAACTGCTCCAGCGCCCGCTGCACTGCCTCTTCTGGTATTTGAGGAATGATGTTAACGGGTAAGACGACCTCGCAGTCGACCGGCTCCACGTCGCCCTTGATGCGCATTTCCACCTTACCGTTGCCGATAACGCTATGGAAATAACGGGTGTAGTCCTCAATGTCCTGCTCGATTATCTCGGCCCCCTGTCGAAAGCCGCATTCATTGAGCAACGTATGCAACTTTCCATTCGCCACGTCCATGGCGAACGCTAGCACAATGGTGCCGCGAGCGCTTAACGTGACGAACCGCAGGACGCCATCACCACTATCAGTAGGTAGCAGCTTCATCTCTCGAAACTGGTCGGCAGGTGGATGGGGCCATAGGCTCACCGAAACCGCAGCCCCTTTAAGCTGCCCGAGCTGCACAACATCCTCGACGGCACCGCCGGCTTTAAGCGTCTCCACCGCTTCGGACATCATTAGCGGATACCAGGGAGTGAGTCGGTCGCGGTTCGAGTACACATCCATCTCGTCGGGCACCCCAGCTTCAACCCTGATGTAGCGATTAGCCAATGCCTCCATGACGCATAAGTCCGTTGCGATGCGCTGGCGATCCGCCGGAATATCGGGGTCCACGATGATGTTGCCGATATTCGCATGAGCCACCGCGCAACGTCCCGAGTCGAACAGATGCTTGTTGACATCGATGCCCTGGTCGCGCAGTTCCTTTATGCGTTTGACGGCTCGCTCTTCGGCTAGCTGATCCAGGTTTTTACCGACCCACTCTTTGCGCTGCTCGCCTGGCATCTGACTTTCGATGACCTTGAAGAAGCTCAGAAAGCTGTAGGCATCATGAACTCGGCTCAAGCGGCGCCCCTCACGCAAAAACGCCAGCGCCTTTCGCGTCTGGTCATTCGCAATGATGGGCATGTGGTTGCAATCGAATCCGTGCGGACCTCCCTGCATGATCTCGGTATAGACGTCCCGAACGGCCCCGAAGCGAACGATGAAGCTTCCCCAGTTTCGGTGCGTGATATCAACATAACCGCGTTTGTAGAAGCCAAGAATGGACGTAAAGCGATACAGCCGCGCCATCGCCTCGTCAATGTTGCCTTGCTCGGCAGGTGTGCTAATGCCCGGCGCGCTGCGCACCTCGCCTTCCTGCTTGGGCTTCACACCTTGAAGGAAGTACTCCTGCCCGTCGTACTCGAGCCAAACATCCTGCTGCGGCCAAGCAATCGACGAAACCACACCTACAGACAACCAGCCCTGACGGCCGTTGATATAAGCCAGGGCGGCAGCGCCGAATAAATGCGGGACGTAGGGGGTCTTCATAGCCGCCCAGACTCGGTCGGCGCCTTGGCGGCACGCTTCAAGATTTCGGTCACATGTTCCGGCTCGGCATCCGCGATGAGCAGCTTGCAAGTCGGTGCGATACCCCTCTCCCAATGCACCATAACAATTCGCCCTTGTTTTCAAAGTACAAGAAAAATTTGGCTACTTGCGTTATCCAATTGCAGATTTGTAGAGTGAAAAGGATAACTTCTTTTTGCTACTTTTCAGGGATACAATATGGCAACTTTCTGTTAGCAGACCGGTAATCCCCCCATTTTTAAGCAAAGTTAAAAGTAGAGGCTAAGCCGCAAGGGCCAATTTCTGCTTCGGGGTGATGCCGCCGAGCGCCATGTTCGGGCGTTCGTGATTGTAAGTCCAGAGCCATTTCGTCGCAAATTCCTGAACCTCCTCGACGGATTCGAACAGGTAATGTGCGAGCCAGTCATAGCGAACCGTTCTGTTGTAGCGCTCGATATAAGCATTCTGTTGTGGCTGTCCTGGTTGAATAAAACTGATTTGGATGCCGTGCTTTTCCGCCCACGCGGCCAGTGTCGAACTGATGTATTCGGGCCCGTTGTCACAGCGGATCGTCGTCGGCTTTCCCCGCCATTCGATAATTTGGTCAAGCGACCGAACGACGCGGGCTGCCGGCAGGGAGAAATCGACGTCAATGCCTAAGCCTTCACGATTAAAATCGTCAATGACGTTGAACAGGCGGATGCTACGCCCATCCGACAATTGATCGTGCATGAAGTCCATGGACCAGACGTCGTTGATCGACGTTGGTACCGACAACGGTTCAGGCTTTGCTCTGGTAAGCCGCTTTTTTGGTTTGATTCGCAAATTCAACTCTAGCTCTCGATATATCCGATAGACGCGCTTGTGGTTCCAGCCGAATCCTTTGACATTGCGCAGATACAGGAAGCAAAGGCCGAAGCCCCAGTTTCGCTGGTTCGCGGTCAGCCGGATTAACCAGTCCGCGACACGCTCGTTATCTTCCGATAGCTTTGCCTTGTAGCGATAGCAGGTCTGGCTGATCGCGAAAGTCGCGCATGCGCTGCTGACGCTGATTCCATGCGCTCGGACTGCCGTTTGTGCCATCTCACGTCGGTGAGATGGCTTCACCACTTTTTTTGCATCGCCTCCGAAATGATCTCGGCCTTCAGCTTCTCTTCGGCGTACATCTTCTTGAGTCGACGGTTCTCATCTTCCAACTCTTTCATCCGCGTCATCATCGACGCGTCCATGCCACCGTATTTGCTCCGCCACTTGTAGAACGAGGCCGAACTCATCCCGTGCTCACGACAAAGCTCCGGCACTGGCGTGCCAGCCTCGGCCTGCTTCAAGATGTTGATGATCTGACTTTCGGTAAAGCGTGATGTCTTCATGTAAAACTTCCTCAAAATCGCATTTAAGAAAATTCTACTTTTAACTGATACTTTTTTGTGGGGGGATTACCGACCGACGATAAATTGAAAAAAGGGACGATCAATGCATTTAGGAAAATTTCATTTTGCAATTTCGACGTTTCGAAACGAAATAAAAAAATTGGAGACACCGGCAAAGATTGAAACCCTCATACAAACGCTCAATCAAATAGGTGCGAATCCCGCAGATCCAGGGCTAGCATTGTCATTCAGGGAATCGTTAGAACAACTACGGCAGTCCTTGCTAGCCGCACCATTGAACGATCCACACCCCACCCTTTCGATGAATCTTGATTCAATTGGCGCACGCTCTTTTATTGGAGCAAGACTATTTGAAAGAGTTAAAGATGTTATAAGTGCAAATCAACTAGCTCCGCAGCAAGCGGCAGCAGCCTTGCAGCAATTCTCTTCAAAAATAAATAAATTCTACGACACTATTGGTCAATTAGATGATGCGTTTACCGAGCTTGGAGTGGAATACACAGAAATCGAACCAGGTGAAAATGAAATTGGAATAAGCATTCCCGTAGAAGAAGGAACGAAGACGCTGAAGGATTTATCAAAAAAAGCTAACAACTGGCATAACTCTCTCTCTCCTTTTGTCGAACTGTATAGCTCCGATAAAGAGCCAATAAAACTTAGAGTCATGTCGTCGTCGGACTGGCAATTCTATTTATTCTCGACTCCTCCAGTGCTTCTTGGTATTTCGATGTGCATAAGATCAGTTAACCAAATACTTGCTGATTTGATCCACTCAAAGGAATTGATTGCAAAATTAGCAAAAAGTGGCACCTCGGCCAGCGCGCTCGAAGCTGTCCGAGCAGATACGGACGGAAGGTTAGAGTCTCAGATTCGGACGCTTGCCGACGACACAGTCGATACGAACTACAAGGAAAATGACGCAGGCCGCAAAAATGAGCTTAAAAATGCACTCTCACAAAGCCTTAATTTCATAGCACGTGAGATCGCAAGCGGAGTGACGCTAGAAGTGCGATTGATCCCTCCCGATCCTGTTAAAGAGGCCGAATCCGAACAAGAAAGCCCTGACGACAACGTGGATAGGATTGCTCATGTGGAAGAGCTCAGGAAAATTGCCGATGAAATTCACAACAATATGGAGTTTCCGCCGTTAGTTTTCAACTCATCCGAGCCATTAGTTCTACCAGGACTTGAAGAAGATAGCATGTAGTCTGGATTTTATTATATATGGCAGAAAACATGGATATGACGCGGGTTCGATTCCCGCCGCCTCCACCATTACAAACCACACCAGACCGCCGCAGACCCCGCAAATACTGAGGGGAACAAAAACTGCGTGGTCTGGCGATGGCGCACATTGTCTCCATTTTCGCCCAAATTTCGCCCGCGTTTACGATCTGGCGATAATGCGGCTAGCCGTGACGATCAGAGCCGTGCAATTGGAACAACCCTTTGGCCAAATCGATTCCGAGAATGTCGATATCCATGACAGCCCCCCCCACACGTAAATTGGATGAAACGTTAGTTTGATCCTATTCGTGATATCGGATACATCTCAGTAAATCAACACCTTATTGTTTCGAGAATAAAATTCAGTAATTTTTATGTGTATTTGCTGTCGCTCAGCATATAAGAGCGTACTAAATGCAACTTCTCGAGTCAGCCAGTAGCGAAACTGAAATTGATCGGGTTCCGGCAGCTTCTCCACCAATCCTGCAGCGATCATCTTGTTGACGAATTGACGGCATAGCTGAACGCTGATCGATTCGATGGCCGCCAAAATCTGTAACGAGAACTCCCTGCCGACACATGCAGCATGGCACAACATCTGGCGTATATCTCCAAGCCGGTCAATCTGCATCATGAAGAGGTTACGTAAAGATGCAGGGCAGGAAAATTGCTTTATTTTTCCAGAATGCTCGAAGGCGAATTCCAGTATTTGTTCAATAAAAAGCGGAATGCCATCAGCCATCTCAAGCAGTTGATGCTGCAACGACAATGGAACACTCAGAAATTGAGGATACTGCGATGCCACCGCGATTGCCTCTACTGGTTGAAACGGGGGGAGCTCAATCAGGGTATCCGGACTGCCGTGGGAAGTTAACGCTTCAGGGAATTTGCGGCCAGTAATAATGAGAAAAATATGAAGTTGTTTATCTCTTTTTCGTAGCCAAGAGATGAAGTCAAGCGAAAGGGTATCGGCCCAGTGAATGTCTTCGAACGCAAGGGTGACTAAAGAGATCTGCTCTGTCATTTTTCTTAGACTAATGGCGATGGCAGAAAACAGTCTGTCTCGTTGGGACGTTGAGATATTTTGTCTGAGTTCTCCTTGCGTGCTCAGAATCTCGGCGAGCAATTGCACCGTGTAGTGATCGCATATACCAGTTTCAACGAGTATGGCGATGAGTTTTAGCTCGACTTCTTGCGTTAATTCTTCGCTGATTTCCCAGCAAGATCGGATTAGTGCAAGCACCGGACGCAATGGCAAAGATTCGTCTTCTGGCAAAAAACGAATCAAGCAGACTTCCTTCCCTTGCACGCAGGAGGAAACAAGAAATTGACTCAATAAGCGAGACTTGCCACTTCCCGCTCCACCGACCAATAGCGCGCTTGCTCCTCCAGCGATCCTGGCATTTTTCCACGCCGCGTAGAATGCGCGCAATTGCTGCACTCGCCCCACAAAAGGTTTGCTGTCGGGATTGAGTATATTTACAAGTGGTTCGCGTTTGCCATCCACCTTAAATGCTGAATGTGGTGCGCCATCGGCGGGTGTAATGTTAAAGAATGCAGCGATCCCATGCAACGCTTCCTTAGTCGCAAGAAGCGTACCAAACGCAACAGAAGCGGCCAGATTGCGGGCAATCATCGTACATTCACCAATCAGGTCGGGCAAAATATTGTCTGAGCAGGTAATCATTACATCAGCATGAACAGCACTTCTGATGTCGATACGATCGCACTCTGTCGAGATAAATTTATGAGCGCGTAATCCAACGTCGATAGCCAATTTCGAGGAGTGTTCGTTCGCCGTTGGATAGCCAAAGTAAATGAGGACAATAGAACTGGACAGCTGCCGCAAGGTACCATGATATTCCGATGCCAGCATATGAAGCCGTTGCACGATGGCCGAACTTAGCTGAAGCCATACTTCCGGTTCCCTTTGTATCGAAGAAATAATCTGGATATGGAGGACGGCAACCAGTCGATTTTCACGCGTCACTACGCTGGAGGAACGTTTTGGTCGCTCTATTGGCAATAATTTCGCTATCTTAAGATCTGCCTGCTGTTGAGGTGTGATGTTCCCGAAGCGCTCCGCAAGCGTTGCTGGCGGAGCACTCCCTAGGTGCATTTGAAGTTTTTGACAGTACGCTTCATAAATTTTTAACGCAGCGGCTTCATTGCCTGCGTCCATGTAGATATCAATGAGAGAAGAATGCGCCAGTTCGCTAGTGCTATCCATCGTAATGAGTTGCCTGCAGCTCCGTTCAACGGCATCCAGATCGCCAGCCATCGCTGCTTGAGCGATGATTCGCTCAAGCAGCGAGGTGCCTTGTTGCTCATATTGGATTCGGCGATCCTGTACCCAACGAGCCAACTCAACTTCAGTGGGGAAAATTCCATCTAGAAACGTCCCTTTGTATAACGCCAACTGACGACTGATAATTGACGCGCGATCCGAGGTCCTTCCCCGCTCAAATTCAAGGACATCAACCCAAATACACTCTCCGGACAAACGCACCGTGTTGCGATCTGCATAGATCAATGATTTTGGTAGCCCGGCTTTTGAAAACGCCTGCTGCAGGTTAAACAATGCTCGGCGCAAGTTCGCCCGAGCATCTTCTATCTTTAACGCTGGCCAAAATAAATCCGCAAGCGCCTCACGGGTATGCACTTTATGTTCCAACGCCAAATAGGCCAGCAACAGAATCAACTTGGAGTAGGAAAGCTTGACGCTTTGATCTGCCTTAACATTGGAGAGTTCAGGTGAACCTAATAACCTGAAACACGCATCGGTCATATCTGATTGTCCTATGGGTACCTCGGCACGTTAATGGATGCCTTATTAACATTGATTTACTTCGTACAGTAATGAGGCACGTTGTAACAGCAGGAAAATGTGCACACGCATTAATGCGGTTTTATTTTTACAATTCCTCATCGGCTCATTGCCCAACAAACGCAGAAACGCAATCCACGAAATTGATAATTCATTCGACCTTCGAAAATATCGGCATGGTCTGCTAAGCGTCGCGCTAACCGCGCCCCATGAATAATTCGGGGCAGTTCTTCAAATTGTTCGAACAAAAATGAGTTGCGACGGGGCAAATGACTTGCAATTCGCCATATTTGCTTATTAGGTACTATTTTTGGCAGCTGGATTGTCGGCGCACCTACGCCTGGCTGCAAATCGATTTTTAGACTGTCTCTATCGCTCCAACCGATAATTGAAGGTCGCCACGTACCGACGATGCGTGCGACATTAGTGAAATAACCGAGGGGATGTGCGTTTCAATTGCAGTCGCCGATGTCTTACTCTGTTTTGCAAAACAAAATCCGAGATTGCCTATGCTGATGCTGCTGGGGCATTCGGTGTATCCGCCGGACTAGCCGAACATGGAGAAATTTGCGAAAGATGGGTGTGTCTTCCACGAGAGTGCTTCGATTTGCTCATGCGCGGTCGCTCTGCATTTTCTCACGGCTGCTATGGTCGGACGCGTTTAGACACGCCCGACCTGGAAGCATTCGTGCATAAGAGGCACGGTCGCTCGAACGAATAAAAAACAAGTCTGCACGACTTGTGGCGCTGTTCCGGCTGGTTGCCGGAACGGACCTCGATATCTGCATCGACGGCAACCTAGCTGCAGCAATTTCCCAAGCTGTATCGCCCATAGGTAGGCAAGAGCATGTAGAGGCCAGACGTTTTTTGGTTGAATGGGCTCTGATACCAGACCGCGTGTTCGATCGCGCCTTGGATGCCGTAATTCACATCTTTAGCCGTGTAGCTGGCGCCATCGATTTGAATCACGCCGTTGCTGTCGGCACCCAGAAGCTGGCCCAGCGCGGTGACGACGGGCGTGTTGGCATGGTTGTAGCCGAAGCTATGCATTAATTCATGTACCAACAGACTCGCATAGGTTCCGAACGCCCCCACCGTGGACTGGTAGGTCGGATTATCTGCGCAAGGCCAGGTTGAACCCGGGCACATTTTGCCCCACGCATTGATCGTATTCGCCGTAAAGGTTATTGTGCTCGCCACGGTCGTGATAGGTAGCTTGGCAAGTTCGGTGTCCGGATCCGACGCCAGAATATGGTTGTGACGCGGTCCCTCCTTAGATGTGAATACGTCAGCGTTGCTAGTAGGGTCGTATGCGAACGTCGGCTTGTACTTCATGTTCCTGGTGATATAAAGCAACTCGCGATAATCGATCAGCGAGCCGGGCACCCCTGAAATCGATTCAACGTAGATATAGCTTGGCAGGGACAGCGCATACCCTTTTGTACGCAAGAAGTACCGCAAGGCGCTCATCGAGTTAACCAGACCACCACGGATGTTGATCTTGACGATAGTCCCATCGGCCTGCGTGTACGACGTGTTATCCGCAATTGCGGGATCGACTGTCCAGGGTGTCTGCAAAAACCAGTTCGGATCGTTATATAAGGTTTGCATTTGCGCTGGCGTTGCTTGACTCGGATCGTCAGGCAAAAATGCCCCGCTCTTGTCCAGTTGATCGACGTAGCTCGCATACGCTTGCCGCATCTTCCGCACGTCCGCAAGCAACGCGTCTTTTTGGGCCCCGACGGTGACGACGGCGGACAACGTCTGCTCCGCGTACACCGGGTCGCCAGCACAGACACTTGCTGTCACCCGAACAGTGCCCGCTGCCACCGCTGCCAGCGTGTAGGGTGCAGCGCCCGTAACTGTTGCAAGGGCTGGCGCTGAGACCGCGTAGGTGATCTTACATGACGCTGGCGCGGTATTCGGAGATACAAACGCCGCGGCGATAACCGCGGAACTTGCGCCTTGCGTCACATTGGCGTCCGCAATGAACAGGCTTGCCGGCGGCGGGCTTGTCCAGACAATCGACGCGCCAGACTTCTTCACCCCAAGCGTGTAGCTTGCAGTAGCTTCCATGCATCCGGCCGTCGCGGCGGCCGTCGCTGTAATCGTAAACGCTCCGGCGCTGCGGTACATAACGTTTCCGTTTGCGTCGACAGCTGCGTTTGCAGGATCAGAACTTGAATAACTGATGGGCCCGCCGGGGCCGCCACTGCATTGCGCTGACGCGCTATTGGAATACGTGCCCGTTGAACCATCGGCGACTGTGACACTGACCGGCCCGGCTGCTGCAAATGCTACTGATGTCGGCACAGGAGCGGACGCAGGTGTTGGCGTGGAACCAGGTGTTGGCGTGGAACCAGGTGTTGGCGTGGAACCAGGTGCTGGCGTGGATCCAGGTGCTGGCGTGGATCCAGGTGCTGGAGCAGCTGTCGACGGCGAGTTGGCTGCGCCGCCATCGCTGTCTCCACCGCCACCACACGCAGCCAATGCGAGACTCATCCCAATAACGAGAATAAATGGGGCGCGGCGGAATGCCACAGAAATTTTGTTCAGTCTTGGGTAGTTCATCTGTTTGTTTTGTTAATTTATGAATAGGAAATGAATCTCACTGCGCGCAAAATCTATTGACGACAACTGCAATGGTCAAATAATTTCGGACGCAACCATAGGTTTTTCTATCGTGTTTCGTTCGAAGACAGTCGCGGACAGATTGCCCAATACATGAATACATGTGTTTGCAGTTGTAGGAGCCAACGATGGCGTCAAATCCATCGCCCTTGGCCGCATATGTCTGGTGCACTTTGTTGATTATCATTTCGGTATTGATGACAATAAGTACCGTCACCATTATTGCCCAATGGAAATCCACATAGAAGCGTAACAAAGCACCGTCCATGTATCGTCTACAAAACATCAGAACATGGGCTAATCCGTAGCAATTGAAAGCATCCTCGCCGGCCTCCGGAAGCCATCACCGATGATAATCAACTGCTATCCCAATGGATGGAACCCCTGCGACTGGACCAGGGGTTCACTCCAAAAGCGCGTCATTTTGCGTCAAATCGTTGCAAGCATTTTTCCCGCGCACCCCGCGCCGCTAGGGGGCTTGATGCTTCTGCGAACTGCGTTAAAAGCAGTGTATTTAACGAAGCCGGCAGGCGTGGGGGGGACTGGTGCGACATGGTGCTGATGAGGTAATTGCTTTGCCCACTGAACATCGTGGTGACAAAGCCCGTTGTGCCGTCAACGGTAGCCTACTGACCCAGGCGAGATGGGTAACTGTCTGGTCTGAAGCGGTCAGGACAATGCATGGAGGGCTGCAAGCGCAAATGCGGCTCTCACGCTAGGCTTGGTGGTATTGGTTAACATAAGTGAATTGCTGATAAACGTCGTCACCACGAACCAGCCAAAAGCGCTGACAGGCTGGAGCCAAAAGGCACGTAGCTGGCTATCCCTCTTAGTCCTCGGGATACACGGACATCATAGCTACCGGCGGAGAGGCAGAACCTAACCCACTGTGTTATCTCATCGGAACATGGTAAGCCCGTATCGCTGCCTTCTGGGCAGGCGACCCGCAAGGGAAGCTGTTGGCGGTGCGGGTAGAGGAAGACGGAGAAAGCGAATGCTTTGCTGTAATGACAGAGATAGGGGTTGCAACATCATCCCATGCGAAAGCAGGCCCACTTCCGTCCGGTCTCTCATCACGAGAGAATTTGTAGAACTTTTGAAGGCAGGAATCGCAAATGACCATCACTTATCCGATGGGTGCACCAGCCCGCAACTCTGAGCATTGGAACCAGATCGACTGGCACCAGTGTCGCCGAGAAGTGAGAAAGCTGCAAGTGCGTATCGTGAAGGCAGTACAGGAAGGCCGCTGGCACAAGGTGAAATCCTTGCAATGGCTGCTAACCCACTCGTTCAGTGCGAAAGCACTGGCAGTTAAACGGGTGACCGAAAATCAAGGTAAGCGTACAGCGGGGGTCGATAAGGCAACATGGTTGACTCCCAATGCCAAATGGAGCGGCATATTGTCGCTCAGCAGATGCGGGTATCGGGCTCTACCGTTGCGACGGGTGTACATCCCCAAAAGTAATGGCAAGCTGCGGCCGCTGGGTATTCCGACGATGCGTGACAGGGCCATGCAGGCGCTTTACCTGCAAGCTCTCGAACCTGTTTCGGAGACCACGGCGGACCCGCATTCCTATGGATTTCGGCCAAAACGCTCAACAGCAGATGCGATAGAACAGTGCTTCAGATCGCTGTCGCAGAAATTCTCTGCTCGGTGGGTGTTGGAAGCCGATATTCAAGGATGCTTCGACAATTTTAGCCATGACTGGTTACTCGCCAATATCCCAACGGATAAAGCGATACTGGCAACGTGGTTAAAAGCCGGCTTCATGGAAAGCCACATCCTCTCTCCAACTATGGCGGGCACACCACAAGGGGGTATTATTTCTCCGACAGTGGCAACCATGGCACTCGATGGCTTGCAAGCACGTTTAAGTCAACAGCTCGCAAACACCGAAGGGAAGCGCAATCGACTCCATATGAACTTCGTTCGATACGCCGACGATTTTATTGTGACAGGCCACTCGAAAGAGTTCCTGGAACAAGAAGTCAAACCGTGCATCGAAGCGTTTCTGGCGGAACGGGGTCTCACCCTCTCTGCTGAGAAAACGCGGGTCACTGCAATTGAGGAGGGATTCGATTTCTTGGGCGTGAATCTTCGTCGCTTCGGCGACAAGCTGCTCACGCGGCCTGCACAGAAAAGCATTCAGTCTCTGTGCAGCAAGCTCAGGAAAATCGTTAAAGATAATCTGACGGCAAAACAATATAGCCTGATACAGCAACTCAACCCGGTCATCCGTGGTTGGACGCAATATCATCGACATGGTGTTGCCAAGAAAATCTTTACGGATGTGGATACGTATCTATGGCAGTTACTGTGGCGCTGGGCTACTCGACGTCATCCCCACAAAAGGGCAAGATGGATTAAAGATAAATACTTCAAGTGCATAGCACATCGCCACTGGGTATTTGCTACTACCGAAAATACAGGTTCAACGGAACTGGTTGCGCTGGTCAAGGCCCGCGACACGAAAATCCGGCGACACCTCAAAATTCGATGTGCCGCTAATCCATTTGATCCGGAGTGGAATGATTACTTCGAGCGGCGCAAAGACCGACGATTCCGGGACTAGCCGGTTGACGAAAGAAGACTTCGAGAGGCTTGAGCGGAGTGCGGTGAAAGTCGCACGCTCCGTTCTTAGGGGACGGCGGCGTAGCAATGCGCTGCTGTTACCCGACCAATGTGCGACATGAAGCTGCTGGAATAATTGCCTTGCCCGTAGAGCACCGCGGTGACAAGGCCCGTTGTGCCGTCAACGGTAGCCTACGCTGATGATTTTATTGTGACAGGGAGATCGAAAGAATTTCTGGAACAAAAGGTCAGACCGTTTATCGAAGCATTTTTAGCGGAACGGGGCTTGGCTCTCTCAGCCGAGAAAACGCGTGCCACGGCCATTGAAGAGGGGTTCGATTTCCTTGGGATTAATATCCGGCGCGTCGGCAGCAAGTTGCTGACGCGGCCTGCGCAGAAGGGTATTCAATCTTTGTGCAGCAAGCTCAGGGAAATCGTCAAAGGCAACGCATCGGCCAAACAGATCAATGTGATACGGCAGCTCAATCCAGTCATCCGTGGCTGGGCGCAATATCATCGTCATGGTGTGGCCAGCGAAGCCTTTGGAAAAGTGGACAGCTATCTATGGTTACTGCTGTGGCGCTGGGCAAAGCGTCGTCATAACAACAAAGGTGCGAGGTGGATTAAAGCAAAATATTTCAGACGCATAAGACATCGCGACTGGATATTTGCAGCAAATGAAAATGAAGGAACAAAGGAATTTGTCGCGCTGGTTAAGGCCAGCGATACGCTTATCCGGCGACACCTCAAAATTCAAAGTGCTGCTAATCCATTTGATCCCGAGTGGCACGACTATTTCGCACGGCGTCAATATCGACGATTCCGGGACTAGCCGGTTAACGAAAGAAGACTTAGAGAGGCTTGAGCGGAGTGCGGTGAAAGTCGCACGCTCCGTTCTTAGGGGACGGCGGCGCAGCAATGCGCTGCTGTTACCCGACTTAAAGGCCGATAGCTAGCAAGACATCAGACACTCAGAATGGCACAGCGCTCTACGATCCAGGACACGGCAAATACGGAAATCGCGGCCGAACCACCGTATAGCGCCGCCAACTTGAACCAATGTTCCTGCCGATACAGATAGAGCACCGGCAGCAACAGCAGGACAATGCCGAGCTGGCCGGCTTCCACCCCCAGGTTGAAGCCGGCCAGCGCGACTGCCAAGTGCAGCGGCGGCAAGGCCATGTCGATCAGGACATTGGCAAAGCCAAAACCATGTATCAAGCCGAAGGCGAATGCGATCAACCACAGGCGCCGCTGGACCAGCGGATAAATATTATTGAGCGCCGCCAGCAGGATGGTGACGGCGATGCCGATTTCCACCAGCACCGCGGGCACGCTGATCAGGTGGAAAGCCGCCAGCGTCAGGGTGATCGCATGCGCGGCGGTGAACGCAGTGACGATGCGCAGCAGTTCCAGCACCACCGGCCTGGGCGACGCTACCGCCTGCCAGCTGCGGCCGCGCGCCACCCATGAGGCCGGCAGCAGCAAGGCTATCAGGAACAAGGCATGGTCAAAGCCGCGCCAGATGTGGCCCATGCCTTCCAGCATGAAATCGATGAAGACATTTGCCAGCGGCTTACCGTGCAGGTCCAGTGTTTCCTGTGGATGATCCAGCCCCAGTATTGCGGTGGCGATAGCGCCGTCGTTGACCACGCTGACCAAGCCTTTGTGCAGCGTATCGATGTCTGCGAACAGGTGATAGTCGATAGCGAGCCGGGCCGGCTGCAGCGCGCATTTCGCATTGAACATCAAGACTGCATAGGCGCCATCGGTATGATGGTCGATCAGCATCTCGCCCGGCTGTATTGGGCAGTTTTGGCCGTCTGAAGCTAAGGTAATCCGGCTAAAGGCATAGTGCGCGATATCCGCCTGGCGCCGCTTCAGCTCGCCCCAGGTCAGCTTGCCGTCACCATTGCTGTCGAGCACCAGCGGATTGTCGAGGTCGCGCAGGGCCACATCCCAGCGGCCATGCAAGTCCGCGCCGTCGACGCTGATGGCCAGGTAGCTGTCGCTGGGCTTGTGCGCCAGCGCCTGCGATGAAAGGCAGAGCAGCCAGCAGGTCAGCAGAATTTTCGCGCCGATTTTCATCCATATACCTTTGATATTCCAGGTTTACAGTCCACTACCGTCCAGCCGGCAGCTGCGCCTGCTGCTCCAGGGCCAGCAAGGATGGCGCTCGCAGACCAGCGGTTTTCAGCCATTCCAGCGCTGCTTGCGCAGCCCGCGGCTGGTGTGCAGCCACCGCACTCTCCAACAAGATGCGGCAATCGGCCAGTTCCTTTTGCACCTGCCAGTTGGCTTGCGCCAGCTGCAATGCGGCTTCCGGCTGGTTCAGCAGGATCAGGCGGAACATGGCTTCTTCGCGCAGGTGGACGCGGTCGCCGCGTGCCGCCGCGGCGGCAAAACGAGCTTGCAGGTCATCGATGTGGGCCCTGGCGTCGGCGCTGCCCAATTGCTGCTCAGCCATTGCCAGCCGCAACAGCAGGTTGTCGTTGCGGATATCGTCGGCCAGCAGCGGCAACACCTCACGCGGCCGGCGCTGCGCCAGCAGGAAATCGGCCATCGCCGTCTTCAGGTAAGCATCGCGCGGATTGGCGGCCAGACCAGAACGCAGCGCCGCCTCAGCTTGGGCATCCTGGCCAATAGATGCAGCGGCCTCCGCCAGGCTGGCGGCAGCCCAGGCCTTGATGCCCTGTTCTGGCGGCGCTTGCGTGAGCATGCGTTGCAGCAGGGCCGTGGCCTGGTCCGGCTGGCCGCTGACCGCGAGCACGTTCGCCAGGCAGATGCCGGCGAATACCGTATCCTGGAAAATCAGCGCGCCGCAGCTTTCCTTTGCGGCCGCGTAGTGCCCTTGCACCTGCAGGATGCTGGCCCGCATCAGCAACGCCTGCGGATTGCCCGGGGTTTTGCTCATGGCGAGGTTGAGATTGGCCAGCGCGGCGTCAAACTGATGATTGCTCTGCTGTACGCTGGCGCGCAAGATTAACGCCAGCGCCGGCGGATTATCCGTACGCAGCCATGGCGCGATAGCAGCTTCGGCCTGGCCCAGGTCGCGCGGATCGCTGTCGCGGCGGAAGCGGCTCAAATGCCGTTCAGCCAGTTCGCTGGCCAGCTTGAAGTCCGCCGGCGCGGCATTGAGCTGCATGCGCAAGCTAGCGATGCGCGCATTCAAGGCATCATTATCCCGACGCGGCAAGGTTTCCAGCACCATGGCGTCGTCCGTCGGCTTGAACGGCTCGGCCTGCGCCAGCGGGGTCAGCGCCATGCAGAGCAAAGCGATCAGCAAGACGTTGAACCAGCCGAGGACTGAGCGCATCGCGGGCATCTCCATGATCAGGCCGGTAGCCATTGGCGTCCCGCCAGGCTCAGCACCAGCACTCCGATGGCGATGGTCCAGCTGCCCGCTACGCGCATGCCGATGCTGATCCAACCCTGCCGCAGCTGCAACAAGGCATCGCCCACGGCCATCAGATAGGCCAACGCCAGGAAAGCCACGCCGACGATGCCGGCAAAGAAAGCGTCCGGCAGCATATTGCCTTCCAGCGCCGAGCCATTGGCCATGCCGAAGGTGATGCCGGCAAATGCCGCGAACAGGCCAAGGACGCTGCGCGGCAGCGGCCGTCCTGCAGCCAGCAGGATGCCGGCGCCGATAACGGTACAGACATTAATGACGAACATGCTTTGCGGCGCTGGCCAGTATTGCACCACCAGAGCGCCGACCAGCACCGCAGCGGGAAACAGCGCGATCAGGAAAGAACAGCGGTGGCGCTCGTTCTGTCCTGCCAGCATCCCCAGCGCCAGCAGCAGCATGATATGTTCCGGCGACGTCAGCGGATGCAGCGCGCCGGCGTAAAAGTCGCCGGCCCCAGCGAAAGCCGCATGCGCCTGCACCAGCGAAGGTGCCAGGCCCATGGCAACGGCGGCTGGCCATCTCCATTCCTTAGCGCGCGCGAATCCGGTACGCATGGCTCAACCCGCCATCGCCAGATTGAGGAAGTAGGCACCGCCAAAGGCAATCGCCAGGCCACCCATGCGCAATACATATTGGCCGGCGCGCCATTTGTACAGCAAGCCCAGCACAATGCCGCAGGCATGCAGCAAGCCGGTCGCCAGCACAAAACCGATGGCAAAGGTCAAGGGATTGGCGGACGACGGCAGCTCGGCACCGTGGGCATAGCCGTGGCAGATCGCAAACACCGCGACAATCACGCCGGCAACCCATAACGGTGGCCGCACTGCCAGGCAGATCATCGCGCCCAGTACCAGCGCCGATAAAGCGATGCCGGTTTCAATCCCGTGCAGCGGCACGCCAAGCACTCCCATGACGCCGCCCACCGTCATCACCAGCGGAAACGTCACCGGTAGTACCCAGATCGCCGGCCGCCCCAGTTGCGCGCCCCACAGTCCGACCGCGACCATCGCGATGACATGGTCCAGGCCAGAAATCGGATGCAGGAAACCGGTCTTGAAGCCGCCCGCCATGTCGCCCTGGCCGATGTGCGCGGATGCTGCGCCCGCCGCCAGCGATAGCAGCACCAGCAAGGCCAGTTTCAGTGTCTTGTGGCTCACGATTTTTCTCCTTTGTTATTATTTGACAGTGACTCAACGCCCCACCAGCACCCCATCGCGGTGCCGATCCATCGCAGATTCAAATCGCCGGAACCAGGCGCCGGCTACCGGATATTTCACGCGCATAGATGCGGGCGGGATCCGCGCTGCCATCCAGGTTCGAGGAAAAGTCCTGGCAAGTCTGCAGTGCTTGGGCCGGGCTGGCATGCTTCAGAGCCATGGTCTGCGCCACTCTGGTTTCGGAAAACTTGTTTTCCATGATTGCCTTGTATTGTTTATACATGGCGGTGTTACCGGCAGCCAGATCGCGCAAATAGTGCTCATAACGGCGTTCGAACTCATTGACCAGCGGCTGATTGCGGCTTTGCCAGCGCTGCCAGGCCTGGTCGTAACTGGCGTGCTGCTGCGGATACATGGTTTTGCAGATATCGCGCTGATCTCGGGCGCTGCGGATGCCTGCATACACCTTGCCCAGCTGATTGACGTATTCCGGCGCAGGCTTGGCGGCATGGGCAGCCGTCGCCAGGCTCATCAATGCCACAACATACAGATAGCTGCGGATGTTCATCACTGCACTCCTTGAAAAAACATCCGGCGGCCGTGAGCCGCCAGATGCGCTTACGGCTGTCAGTTCAGAGGAACCGGCGAGGTGGTTTCGGATTGCGTTACCGTGATCGAATCGGTCGAGATCGGGCTGGCGGTATCCGACGTGGTCGTAAGAACTTGCTCGACCTCCACGGTGAAGGCGTCAGCTACGGGGGCAGGCGCCGGAGCAGGCGCTGGCGCAGGTGCCGGCGGCGCCGTTCCTCCGAGTGCCCCCGAAGAGCCGCCGTCGCCGCCGCACGCCGCCAGAACCAGTCCGGCGCCGACGATCATGGTCAATGTCATAAGGCGTTTCATCATGTACTCCTTAGTTAAACACGCCGGGCACAGGTGTCTTCAGGTACGGGAAAGCGGTATCGAAGAAGGTCTGGTCCAGATAAGCGCCGTCGGTGAAATCGATGGCGCCGGACGGTGCACTAGCCGGTGCGCAACCGATATTCAAGGTGCAGAGCCGCCCCATGACGACGCGCAAGGCGATATCGACCACGTCATCGCCCGGACGACGGCCATTCGGGAAACCGGCGGAATCACCGCCAATCACCCCGAGGCGGCTTTGCGAGGCCGGCACGGTGACGGCGGTGCTGGTGTTGAGGCGTAGCATTTCCGAAGGCGTCACGACTTTTTGCTGATTAACGCCAGGCACGCCCGTAAGGAACGCTGTCACCAGATCATTGCGCGGAATATTGGTCGGGGCCTTGACGCCGGCGCTGCTAAACAGGATTTCCAGCAAGGCAGGCAAAGTAGGATTCGTGACATAGGCAAGGAACTGCGCATCGTCCGATGGTTTGCTGGTGTTGAAACGATCTTTATCCTTCAAACCTATCACCAGTTCGTTCACTAGAGGTATGCCGAGACGCGAAACCTGAGACCAAGCGCCGCCTTCCTTGCTGGCCAGTCCTACGCCGGGGCCTGGTCCAGGATTGATCAGCCTGGCTTGCCGCACGCTCGCGGTAGTCCAGCCACCAATCACCGGATCAGTACTGCTTGCAAGGCAGGAAATCGGCACTTCCATTTCGATGGCAGTCACATTCTTGAGCTTGAGATTATCCAGGCCCTTGTTCTCTGCCTGTGGATCAAATGCAGTCGCCGGTGCAGTGATGTTCACCAGGTCGAAGGTGCCGCCCAGATTCACGACGAACGGATCCTTGCGCTGACCCACAAATACCTTGCCCGGCGTGCCGCAGCCGGGAATGTTGATGTTATATATATGTTGCGCGGCATAGGCAGCGTAGTTAGGCAGCGATTTGTTGCCGATGTAGTCAACCGGCTTGTCAAACGTGCTGCTGCCGTTGGCGGCATTGGTGATCGCCGCGACAGCGCCGGTGCGGCGATCGCCGGTCACCATGGTGATGGTGTAGCTTTCCTGGACGTTGAGGGTGGCGGCCTTGGGTGCATTGATGGCGCCGATGTTAATCAAAGGCACCGAGACATTCTTGCCGCCGACAGGCACCACGAGATCGAGCAGGTTGTTACTGAAGCGGAACTGATAGGTAATGTGTTCATGGCCATCGCCGACGTTGTCGATGTGGATTTCGTACAGGGCCTTGGGATCCATCATGAAGAAATTAGGTCCACCCCAGCCATCCTGGAGAGGCTGGTAGTTGGCAACGATGGTGACAAAACCGCTGCGACCAGTTTCATAACTGCGAAACATGTAAAAGTCGGTCCCGTCGACTTTCGGATTCTGAGCTACAAATGGGGACTCTCTATGACTGGATGCCAAAGCGCTTCCGGCAATCAGCATACATCCGGCGGCTAAGCCGAGCGCAGCACTCGCTACTGATTTCATCTTGCTCTCCCGTGGGTAACATTGAAGGTTTCGGCGCAGCGATGGCCCAGTTGCCCCGCATTTGCGGCGCCTGTGAGTTCTACGTAGTGGATTGCCTAGTGGATTCAAGAAGAGGCTGTTTATCGCAGCCAAAGTGAAAATAAATCGCAAAACTTGCATCCGGCGCAAGAAAAGCCGCGTATCTCTAATGAGCACGATTTTTTCCGCGCTAGAGTAAGAAGAAATCAAAATAAGTAATATCTTGGGAGGCAGGCCGGCATGCGCGCAGCAAAATGGATAACCGCAACTACTTTTTGCTTGTCCGCGATTCCGGCCTTGGCCCAGGTCGGCCAGGCTGCCCAGTCCGCAACCACGCCGGCTCCCACTATCCCAATGCTCCCAATCGTGACGGTTGAAGGCCATTACGACAACGCTGTGGGCAGCTCCAACGCCGCATCGCAAGGCATGGTTCGCGGTGAACTGCTGCAGGACCTGCCGCTGCTGCGGCCGGGCGAAATCCTCGAAACCGTGCCGGGACTGGTGGTGACCCAGCATTCCGGCGACGGCAAGGCCAACCAGTATTTCCTGCGCGGCTACAACCTCGACCACGGCACCGATTTCGCCACCAGCGTCGACGGCGTGTCGGTCAACATGCCGACCAACGCCCACGGCCAAGGTTATTCCGACCTCAACTTCCTGATCCCCGAACTGGTCGACCACATCGATTACCGCAAAGGTCCCTACTTCGCCCAGAACGGCGATTTTGCCTCGGCCGGTTCGGCCGATATCCGGTACCGCAAAAGCCTGGCACACAACATCATCGACCTCACCGGCGGCGCCTACGGCTACCGCCGGGCGCTAATGGCTGGCTCATTACAGTTGACGCAGCCACCGCAGGACGGCAGCGACACCGCGGCGGTCGGCCAGGGGCCGGTTCTGCTGGGTGCGCTGGAAGTCATGCGCAACAACGGGCCGTGGGCGCTCAAGGAAGACATGCACAAGACCAACGCCCTGCTGCGCCTGAGCGACGGCAACCTGGCCAAGGGCTGGTCGATCGACGGCATCTACTACGACGCCAAATGGAATTCCACCGACCAGGTGCCGCTGGAGCTGATCGAAGCTGGGCAACTGGGACGTTTCTCGGCACTGGATCCAACCGACGGCGGCGAAAGCGGGCGTGCGCGGCTGTCCGGCGAGTGGCACAGCCATGACGCCAGCGGCTACACCAGAATCTCCGCCTACGCCGAACACTATCGCCTGAAGCTGTGGTCCAACTTCACCTTTTTCGAGTTGCGACCGGCGACCGGCGACCAGTTTCAGCAAGCCGAGAGCCGCAACATCCTCGGCACCCAGATCGTCAAAGGCTGGACCCACGGCTTGCTCGGCCATGACTCCACCACCGAACTGGGTTTGCAGGTCCGGCATGACAACATCGACGTCAGCCTGAAGAACAGCGAAGCCCGCATTCCCTTTGAAACGGTATCGGACGACAAGGTCAGTGAAACCCTGGCCGGCCTATATCTGCAAAACACCACCATCTGGAGCGACTGGCTACGCACGCTGGTTGGCGTACGAGCGGATCGCGTCAATATGGACATGACCTCGTATTCACTGCCGCAGAATTCCGGCAGCGCAGCCGGCAGCCGAGTCTCGCCCAAGCTGTCGCTGATCTTCGGCCCCTGGGCCAAGACTGAATTCTTTGTCAATGCCGGCAAAGGTTTTCACAGCAACGATGCACGCGGCGTGATCAACACTATCGATCCGACCACCGGTACGCCGGCCTCGCCGGTGCCGGCACTGGCCGGCAGCAGCGGCAAGGAAATCGGCGTGCGCACGGAAATCATCGACGGCTTGCAAAGTTCGCTGGCCCTGTGGAGCCTGGACAGCGACTCCGAAATCATCTACGCCGCCGATTCCAGCATCGGTAGCACATCGCCCAACGGCGCCAGCAAGCGCCACGGCATTGAATGGAACAACCATTGGATCGTCAACCGCTGGCTGCTGCTGGATGCGGATTTTGCCTGGACCCATGCACGCTACGCCAAAATGAACGATAACGACGCGCTCGGCAACATGATTCCGAACGCGGTCAGCAAGGTGGCGTTATTGCGGCTCACGCTGCAGCGCCTGGGACCATGGTCAGCCGGGCTGGAAACCCGCTATATCGGCCCTTATCCGCTGGCGCAGGACGGCAGCCTGACAGCGCAATCAGCGATCGTCACCAACCTACGTTTGCAACGTCAGATTACACCCCAAGTTTCGCTGTCGATGGATGCGCTCAATTTGTTCAATCGCCAGTACTACGATATCGCTTACCAGCAAGACTACCAAGTCTCGCCGGGCGCCGGCGCCGTGCCGAGCGGAGTCACCGTCCACCCCGGCGAACCACGCCAGCTTCGCCTGACTTTGAGGTTGAGCTACTGAGCTCGCTTAGCGCCGACAGCAATCCGGCAACCAGGAGTGGAACTGCACAAATCTCACTCTTATTTATAACTGTGAAACCTGATACCTTGCGCAGATAATTATTGTGCGACGCTGGCATCGCGCCAGATCGCTCCCGCTTCATAGTCATGGTTGGTGTAAACCGCAGCGGCTCTGCATTGTTATGCCAGAGCAGGAATTTCATGGCAAGGATCGCCATACCGAACCAATAAATCTGAGCCCTGCTCGCGCAGAGTATCTTTTATTGCTGCAAGCTGTGCCAGATATATGCCAGACGACGATCTTGTCTGGGTAACGTTTGCAAGATAGTGGAATCGAAAATGAATACAGCGATGACACGTTGTGATTTTCTCAGTGTTTTAGATAAAGCAGCATGATCAAACAACCGTAAATCGCGACGAAACCAAACTGGTACAGTGGCGGACATTGGCTTTGAGAAAGGAAAATTGTCTTCTATCTGCAGGAGACTCTGGGGCAGATTGGAATTTTCGGATACCAGTTCAGACCAAATAAATAGTGCAGAATTATATTCATCATCTGCCAGACAGTCCTGACGGATCAGTCGAAAAAAAACTTTACATTCAGATTTTGAAACCTTGGAAAGCAACCTGTAACATGGACGCAATGATTTTTTCACTGTCTATTTTGCTGAATTTTTGCAAATACTCTACAGCGGGATCGCAGGTACGTGCGTAATAACTATATAAAATTACGTCACTCGGTAAGGTCGGATCAAATTCGCCATTCTTTTGCGCAGCGATCACTAATCTTTCCAGTTTGGTGTTGAGCATCAAAACACGCATTACATATTTCATATTACGCATCAACATCTCACGCACATGTGCACTGGTTGAGGGTAAAAATGGCATGCCGCCATCTAATCTGATCCGCAACGCCCATTCCAACAATGCAGATAACTTTTGCATCGGACTAAGTTCATTTTGCATTTGCCCCAAGTAGTCATTGGCTCCGTCAATAAGACGGATCAATGCATCACCTACCAGCTCTTCTTTTGATTTGAAGTGCTTATAAAGACTGGGCTTGGAAATGCCCACGGCATTAGCAACGTCGTCCATAGTCATCAAGTCATATCCCTTGCTGCCCAATATTGCTGTTGTGGCATCAAGAATGGCATCTTCACGTAGCTTAAATGCTTGTTTTTTAAAGCTTATTTTTGGAAATATACTCATCGGTAAATTTTAGCTACCAATTAGTAGCTTTTCTGTTTTATCGGTAGTAATATTAGCACGAACCATAAAACACCACATCCATCAATAACAGGCAAGCACCATGCGTAGTGAAAAAAGACAACGTATAGCAGTTATCGGTGCGGGAATTTCAGGGCTTGCCAGCGCTTATTTTCTAACACGCGAACATGATGTTTGCCTGTTCGAAGCCGGCGCCTACTTGGGTGGTCATACTAATACGGTTGATGTGACACTAGACGGACAAACGCACCCAGTCGATACCGGCTTTCTGGTGTTTAATCAGGAAACTTACCCTAACCTGATTGCCTTGCTGGCAGAACTCGGTGTTCCAAGTTATGCCAGTGATATGTCATTTGGCGTATCACTAGATGAGGGCCGACTGGAATGGGCCGGCACTAATCTCGATACTGTGTTTGCTCAGCGAAGGAGGATGCTATCGCCTTCGTTTCTGGGTATGCTGCGCGACATTATGCGTTTTAACGCAGCCGCAACAAAAAATCTGCAACAAGCCTGTCTCAGTGACATAACACTTGCACAATTATTAGATGCTGGAAGCTATGGCAAGATGTTTCGTCAAGCATATTTACTGCCGATGGCTGCGGCAATATGGTCCAGCTCACCACACGATATCCTGCAATTCCCGGCCAGTACCTTTTTGCGTTTTTGTATTAACCACGCGCTGTTGCAGGTCAATAACAGACCGCAATGGCAGACCGTACAAAACGGCGGTCGTGCCTATGTTCGTAAAATTGCAGCCACATTAAGCGACTGCCGCATCAATGCACCAGTTCACAAAGTAGAACGTCTTCCACAACATGCCACCGTTACCACCAATGCCGGCACTGAAATATTTGATGCGGTAATTTTTGCCACACATGCGCCACAGACTTTACAAATACTGCAAGACGCCAGCGAACATGAACGCGCCCTGCTGTCCCAAGTCAATTATCAAGCGAATAAAGCGATATTACATACCGATATCAGACAAATGCCAAAGCAGCGTAAAGTCTGGTCGGCATGGAATTATCTCGGCGGCATCAGCCCCAACCAGCAAAGACCAGTGTGTGTCAGCTACTGGTTAAATCAATTGCAGAATCTACCTTTCAGTACATCGGTCATCCTCACTCTGAATCCTTACATAGCACCTGCACCAGAAACAGTGATTGCACAATTTGATTATGAACATCCGATCTTTGACCATGCCGCAATCACCGCACAACAGCAACTGCCAAGCATACAGGGGAAAAATCGCACATGGTTTGCCGGGGCATGGACCGGATACGGCTTTCATGAAGACGGCCTCAAGTCTGCCTTGCGTGTAGTTGCGGATTTTGGCGCAGCCCCGCCCTGGGCCAAGGTGTAACAATGCAAAGCTCCACTTCCAATGCTTTACTGATCCGTGGTCAGGTGATGCATGAACGACTGCGCCCAGCACATAACCGATTTGTCTATCCGGTTTTTTATCTGCGCCTCAACCTGTCGCAACTGAATCAGCATCGTTCAATCTGGTTTGGCGTCGATTGCAAGCGACCAGTATCGCTACGTACCCGCGATTATGGCGCGCGCGATGGCACAGCTCTGATTACCTGGATTCGCAATTTGCTAGCTGAGCATGAAATTACCGCCGACGGTGAAATCTGGCTGCAGACCTTTCCACGTATTTTCGGCTTCGTTTTTAACCCTGTCAGCTTCTGGTATTGCTATGACCAGCACAAGGATTTACGTGCTGTACTGGCCGAAGTAAACAACACTTTTGGTGAAACACATCGTTATCTGCTCACAGCCGATCATGAAGAGGTGATCACGAGTGAGTCGACATTGAGTTGTCAGAAACGTTTGCATGTATCGCCATTTTGCCCCCTTCGTGGCAGCTACTATTTTCGTTTCCGTGACGGCATCCATACCACTTTTACCGGAATCGATTATCACGATGACGATGGCCTGTTACTCAAAACTAGCATCGGTGGACATATTCAGCCTCTGCAATCAGGCACCATGCTGACGGCACTTTTGAAACAACCTTTTCTGACGCTGGGTATAGTCGGTCGAATTCATTGGCAAGCTTTAAAACTATGGCTTAAGCGCGTGTCATTTTTTCATAAGCCACAAGCACCGCTGCAGGATACAAGTCTTAGTATTAGCATTAAAAAGGAGCGCTCATCATGAGCCAGACTCAAATTTTCGCAGGTGTTCCGCGCACTGTACCTTCTGCAGCAAAACTGTTTTTGAATTTACTGACTTACCTGCAGTCAGGCCATCTACAGTTAATTACGCCGGAAGGTAACATTCTGATGTTTGGTGATTTGCATCAGGCTCCAAGTGCCACTTTACAGATCAATGACTGGCGTGCCTGTGCCCGTATTATGCGTGCCGGCGATATTGGATTTGCTGAAAGTTATGCAGACAACTGGATTAATACCCCTGATCTGACAGCACTCCTACGCCTGGCAATTCGCAATGAGTCCGCGCTGAATCGCATGGTATTCGGCGGTAAGCTGGCGACCCTCTGGTATCGTATTCGTCACCTGTTACGTCCTAATACCCGTAACGGCAGTCGCCGCAACATTCATGCGCATTATGATATTGGTAACGATTTTTATCGGCTCTGGTTAGATCCAAGTCTGACCTATTCCAGCGCTGTTTTCGATGGTGATTACAGCCTGTCTTTACATGATGCACAGATCAAAAAATATCAACGCATTATCGACAAATTAGGCTTGTGTGATGGTGACCATGTATTGGAAATTGGCTGCGGCTGGGGTGGTTTCGCCGAGCATGCAGCACGTTCCGGCATCCGTGTTACCGGAGTTACGATTTCCCCTTCACAGTTACTCATTGCGCAGGAAAGAATCGCGCACCAAGGCTTACAACATTTGGTCAATTTGCAGCTGTGCGATTATCGTGACCTAGATTCTCAATACGATGCAGTGGTGTCAATCGAAATGTTTGAAGCGGTCGGCGAACGTTTTTGGAACGAATACTTCAAAACCGTCACGGCACGTCTAAAGCCAAATGGCAAAGCGTTGATTCAGTCGATCACGATAGATGAGAGTTACTTCGAACGCTATCGCAGCAGCACCGACTTTATTCAAGAATATATTTTCCCTGGTGGCATGCTGCCCAGCCCGGAACGTTTTTGTCAGCACGCTTACGATGCTGGCCTGCACACACTGGAACAATATGCATTTGGTCAGGATTATGCTGAAACGCTGCGCCGTTGGCATCTGGCTTGTGAACAACAAAGCGATGTCATCAATCAACAGGGATTTAATCAGCGGTTTACACGTATCTGGCGCATGTATTTTAACTATTGCGAGGCTGGTTTCGATGAGGGAAGAACCAATGTTATTCAGTTTTTACTTCATCGGAGATAAGCATCTCCTGACGCTGATTGACCCACACTTGCTTAGTGCGTGCCTGAAAAGCATTTTGTCATCGACATTATGCATATTGACGGCCCTTTTATTCGTAACACCAAGCCATGCGGCGAGCTGGGAAAAAGAATTTCCACAAGCACAATTAATCGGAAGCGGAGAATTCCGATGGTTTGGTCTATCTATATATAGCGCTAAACTCTGGAGCGCACAGAAACCATTTGATATCAATGCTGCGTTTGCTTTAGAACTGACTTATCACCGCAAAATTAGTCGTCAGCAGTTAGTCAAAACTAGTATGGATGAAATCAAACGATTGTCTAACGGTCGTTATCCTAGTGATAAATTACAACACTGGGAAACCGAGTTATCGGATGCATTTACGGACGTATCGAACGGCGATAAGTTAATCGGGGTGTTTTTGCCCGGTCGTGGCTGCTATTTCTACAATCAAAAAAGTTTGCTCGCTGAAATTCCAGACCAAGAGCTAGCACAGGCCTTTTTTGGGATATGGCTGGATAAACGCAGCAAAGACAGCGAATTGCGGACGCAGCTATTGGGGCGCCCCTAATGAATAGCCG
This sequence comes from Collimonas pratensis, assembly GCF_001584185.1. Lineage (GTDB taxonomy): Bacteria > Pseudomonadota > Gammaproteobacteria > Burkholderiales > Burkholderiaceae_D > Collimonas > Collimonas pratensis. The sequence goes on from NZ_CP013234.1 coordinate 3,763,304, forward strand.
GACTCATACTCATCAAGCTCCGAAGATATGGCATCAAATCAGTGACTATGCTGCCTATGGCTTGCTTGGCATGCCACTGGCAATGTCAGCGCTACCGGTGTATGTACAAGTCCCGGCATACTACACCACGCAACTTGGTCTGACGTTAGCAAGTACTGGATGGGTCTTATTTTTAGCGCGCCTGTTCGATACTTTTCAAGATCCTTTACTAGGCTATTGGATCGACAGACTACATAGTTCCTCGCATGGTCTGCAAAATTGGCTGATGATCGCCGCACTCGGGCTTGCTGTGGCCTTTGCAGGATTGTGGTTACCGCCGGTTGCGACAACCTATCTGGCACTATGGCTGGCAGTGATGCTGATACTGACTTATACCGCTCATAGCATGCTCAATATTGCTTACCTATCATGGGGTGCAAAATTGCAGCATTCGGAACCACATAAAAGTGGCGTGCTACTCGGCGCTGCCGCTTGGCGTGAGGGTGCCGGTCTGGTCGGTGTCATTATCGCCAGCATCGCTCCCAGCATCATCATGCTCAAACCACGTCCTCAGATTGCATGGGCCATGGGTTGGTATAGTCTGAGCTTTTCAGTATTGCTGATGATTGCCATGTTCACTTTGCTGCGTCTGTCGCCGAAGTGGCAAAGCAGCAGCGGTTCACATTCAAAACTCCGCCATAACTGGTCAGCAATCAAAGCAAATCAGGCGTTCCGGAAATTATTGTTGCCTTATTTTTTTAATGCAGTCTCTGTCGCCATTCCAGCAACTTTAGTGATTTTTTTTATTCACGACAGACTCCAAGCCGCGAGCAAGACCGCGTTATTTTTAGCAAGTTACTTCATCGCTGCAACTATCGGCTTGCCGGTCTGGGTAGGATTAGCCAAAAAAATTGGTGTCGCACCCAGCTGGGGTATAGGCATGGTGCTGGCCATCCTGGCATTTTCAAGTACCGCCTGGTTGGGTGCCGGTGATAGTAACAAATATATGATTGTCTGTATCGTCGCAGGGCTTGCCCTCGGCGCAGATCTGGCTTTACCGCCGGTACTGCTGGCGCAAGTCATTGGTCTAAATGAAACCGCCGCCTCTTATTACGGCGTTTGGACTTTGCTGGGAAAACTCGCGCTGGCCTTATCGGGCCTTGGCTTACCGATACTGGCGTATTTTGGTTATCAACCAGGATTGGCGGGTAGCGCCGCCCTGACCCTGGCTTATGCAATCGTGCCATGCGTCTGTAAAGGTATGGCTCTGATATTGCTGGTCCGCTCTTACTCATCCTATCGTAAAGCAGCATCATGAAAAAAATCTATCTCTTGGTACTTTGCATTCTGTTAAATGCCTGTGCCAGAGTCAACGTACAGCAATATCAGGCGCTCAGACCAAAACTAGATTTGCCCCATTATTTTATCGGAACAACGGATGCATGGGGCATGTTTCAAAAGCGTAGCGGAGAAGTGGTTAAACGTTTTCACGTTGTGATTACAGGCTCACAGAATCATGATGCACTGATACTCGATGAGCGTTTTACCTACGATGATGGCACAACGCAACAGCGGATATGGACTTTGGCTCAGCAACCTGACGGTCGCTGGAGTGGCAAAGCCGATGATGTCAAAGGCGAAGCGATCGGGACAATTGCCGGTAATACTCTGCACTGGAATTACACGTTACGGTTACCGGTCGATGACCACACTTATGAAGTGCAATTTGATGATTGGATGTTTTTAATCGATGAACAAACCATGCTTAACCGTGCCAGCATGTCCAAATTCGGGATAGAAATAGGGCAAGTGACTCTGTTTTTCAAGAAAAGGATTTAATCATGTTTTCCGCGATGAATATACCGATTCGCGACTGGCGACAACAACGCATCTGGTTCATTGGAGCGTCCAGCGGCATCGGCGCAGCTTTAGCGAGGTATGCTTTGTCAGCTGGCGCGGATGTCATTATTTCGGCGCGCCGGGTTGAGCGCTTGCACCAGGTCGCTGCCGCCCATCCTTCCGCCCATGTAGTGCCCCTCGATGTACTTGATGTTGATGCATGGAGTGTGGCATATCGACACATACTCGATCAAATCGGCACCATAGACTTAATCGTTTTTTGCGCAGCCAATTATCGCCCTGAACGTAGCTGGGAAGTCGATCCTGTCGTCGCCGAATCAACCTTGCGTATTAATCTGGGTAGTATCTATACCGGACTGGCAACCATCTTGCCTGATATGCTGAGCCGTGGCCATGGTGGAATCGCACTGATCGCCAGCATCGCAGGTTATATGGGCTTGCCGAACGCCAGCGTATATGGGCCCAGCAAAGCTGCATTAATAAATCTGTCAGAAATTTTGTATAGCGATTTACATCCCAAAGGCTTAAATGTTTACCTCATCAATCCTGGATTTGTCAAAAGCGAATTGACTGACAAAAACACTTTCCCCATGCCAGGCCTGCAAACACCAGAACAGGCAGCTCATGTAATCTGGGCTGGGATAAGTGCGGGACGCTTTGAAATCCATTTCCCACGACGGGTTACACAAGTGATGAAGTTGTTGCAATTGCTCCCGTATCGCTTACGATTTGCACTCTTCACAAGATTTTTGAAAATATCATGACCCATCGTCTCACCGCGTTATTGTCTTGGTACAGAGAGCTGACAAGCACAAGCGTCAGCCAGATAAGCCAGTTCTATCAGGCAGACGCGCAATTTAAGGATCCGTTCAATGATGTTCGTGGCACTGCTGCAATTGAAGCAATATTTGACCATATGTTTGCGGCCACCAAGCAGCCGCATTTCGTCATCGACCAGACTGTTTCTGACGAAAAACAGGCTTTTATCACATGGAAATTTCATTTTTCTTTAACAAATAAACCGTATGTCATTTGCGGCGTATCTCATTTATTGTTTGGAGATGATGGACTAGTGAAGATGCATAGGGATTATTGGGATAGCAGCGAAGAGCTACTACAGAAATTGCCTCTAATCGGTGCTCCAATGCGTTGGCTACGCAAACAATTTTCAGCAACCAAATAGCAGCATACATATGTGATACAAAAAGGTGGGATGTATGAATAACTTAGGCGTTGAAGAGAGTTTTGCGCGTATTCATTTCCGCAATAGTACTCAACGAGTACTTGTTACGGGAGCAACGGGCATGATCGGTCAACGCTTGGTTCGCACCTTAATTTCAAATGGTCACAAAGTCGTAATTCTTAGCCGCAAACCTGCCCGTGCTGCTCGTCTCTTCGATAGCAAAGTCCAATGTATCGGCAATATGCATGAGCTCCCTCGCAACTACGGCCTTGACATCATTATAAATCTCGCGGGAGCGTGAATTCTTGGGTGGCGCTGGACAGCTAAGCGACAAGAAATCCTCCGTCAAAGCCGTGTGCAGCTTAGCGCAGCGATCGCTCACGCCCTGCAAGCTGGCGGTTGGTTTTGCGATGAGATCATAACTACTGTCAGATGAGTTAGATGTTGATTTACTGAGATGCTTCCTATCTCGAGGGTGCCGTTTTGATCGTTTTTTTTTCAAAGAAACGCCGTGCCGCAGCGATATCGCGCTGGGCACGTATCCTAGCAAAGCAGTGCCCATAAAGGGCTCGACAAACTATGTTGTCCGTTTTGAGCACGGTGGGTGCGACGTACAGGTGAAACATGAATCCTATGCAGGAAATTGAAGCGTTGGATGTTCGTTTATTTGCTGAATTGACCCGGTCAGTTTGACCCGCCCGCCATATCCTCGCAAATGCTGCGGCCCTATTATAAGAGCCCTCAAAATCCAATTTCTTCAGATCTTCATGGATCTGCTTCAATGTGCGCCGTTGCTTGCGCTATTTGGCCGCCCCGGTCGTTAGCAACGCCGATAGCTGGAACGCATATTTGTCGATTGCACGGGGCGAACGCCGTTCCGCGTAGGACGGCTCTCTAATTTCCGTACGTAGAAAGCACCGGACGGTGTTTCTGGAGATGCCAAAGCGCCTAGTGATCTTTCTTAGATGGGCCTAGTCGCGAATGTGCCCGCGTCGGATAATGCCTAATAATGCCACGTCGATCAATCAAATCCCCTACTCAATGTCGTGAGTAGGATTGTGTCTTAAACGTGGGGCGGTTTTGTGTGCAAATCAACAAATTCGCGCCAGATCAAATCGCGATTTATACCAATGAAATGATGCCGAGCGTTTCGATATCACTCCAAATTGAATAGCTCGGCTTACGTGAACGCGCGCCAACACCGGATGCATGCTCGCCAGATCGAGACCACGTCAGGTCATCTCCCCGAATCTTTTTTCTTTCGCACTTCAGCTAGAGCGGCCATTTTTGTGCGCACACTCTTCCCCATCTCGCTATCAGCAGCGATATCAATTTTCTTACGACTACTTGAACGAGGCGGAAGTCCCAAGATTTTCTCCGCATTTGCCATGATCATCTTTCTTACCATGACCTCAACAGAAACACCTTCCTTTTCAGCTCGCTTGGTATAAAACTCAAGATCTTCGTCACTCAAATTAACGCTGAATACATGCCTCCGGGGCCTCAAGCTGTCGATCATTCCAAGAACGCTTGTTTTGCTGCGCTCATCCAACTCGCGATAGCCTGACAGAAGCTCCACTTCGTCCTCGCTCGCCGGATCGGAAATCACGCCCGTCAGAACATACAAGACATCGACTCCCGCAGCCGCAATTGCAGTCATATAGGCCGTTCCAGGCTCCCTCTTGTCCGCCTCATATTTCACCTGACCGTCTTTTTGAACACCGCCAATCTCGGCGAAATCGGTCTGATTGAAGCCCAAGCGCACGCGTTCTTTACGCAAGCGAGAACCAAAAGTATCTAAATCACTTATATTTTCGTTTGACATGAATCTTATTGAATACTATATTTGAGGTTATTCCAGCAACGATTGTAAATAATACTCTATGGACCGAAAGCCAAAAGCGCGACGAGCACCCAAAAACTGCCTATCGAAGCAGATCGTTATCCGCCTTCTGCCTGACGAGGTTACTAAAACAGATCAGTTTGCGGAAGCGGAAATCCGGTCACGTGCGTCGTTTATCCGCATCATCTTTCTGCGCGGTTTGCAGGTGTATGAACATGAGCAAGTCACCAATTGATCGCTTCCGGCACCGCCCATGCATCTCGTCACTCAGAAATTTCGAACAGAGTTGAAGCACATCGACACCAGAGGTCACACCCTACACCAGATAAAAAGGACGATGGCGTGAGAGTTATCAGTATTCCCTGCCCGCATTGCCACCATCGCGTACGTGCCGCAAACAGCCACACAATGTCGGACATGATGATGGAGATTACCTACATGTGCAAGAACCCGGAGTGCGGTCATATCTTTGTCGCCGGTCTGGAAGTACTGCGCACCTTATCACCATCAGCCATACCCGACCCTAGCGTCCACATCCAATTGTCCAAGCATGCCAGGAGCACCGGCGCCCATGCATCCGGACGGGAGGGGTGACGAATGTCCATGACTAATACCTGCGACATCCTGGCGCCACCATAACGCCTCCTTAGCCAGCTTTACCCCAATTCGACATCAATCTGCAACGCCTGAAACAACGCGTGCGGGACTCGCTCACCCTTAAGAAAGCAAACCATGCCTACGCAATCGACTTTCACCGATCTCAAAAAAATCACAGTCAAGCCAGTGGCGGTGCGTCTACACCCGGATCCTGACCATGGGATGTATTCAACTCAAACGGTTGTCTTTCATTTTGGTGACGGCAGTCAGCATGAAATACGTCTCCATCTCAATGCAGGTTTGAATGCGTTGGCCATTGGCGAACTGGTCACCAATCAAGAGGTGACCGCATGAAAAAACTCTTTCTCGATCTTTGCGTCATCGCGTTCGGTTGCTGTCTGATGATGGCAGGCCCATTGCTACAAGTCGCCGGCGTTATCAAGGGCTGAGAATGAGCGGACAATTCAAACGCGCTAACCGACACGTTGCACCAGCATATCTGCAATCGGACGGTATAGCGGCATGAGCTATCGGTTCTATTCCTCCGAGGCCATCACCGGACTACCAAGGCGCATAGGTCGCGCTCTGCGTGAGATGTTCGAGCGCGACGGCATGACGAAGCATGAGCACAAGATCGACGTTATCGACGAAATCTGGTCTGCCGATCATTACTTGCCGGCGCCCGACGCCCCCGATGCAGCGCTGTATCGAGCCGCTGACACTGCAGCTCGTCGATGCTATCAGTACTGCGCCGATCTGCAATCCCTGGATGCCATTGTGTCGGCAATTCACGATCTCTGTGACCGCCATGACGTACCCGCACCTGCAGGCGAAACAGAAAGTGAAATTATTCGCCGTGCGGTGGACAAGGCTTGGTGGCATCGTGGCATTCGTAAGGCTCATGCCCGCCGCAGCGAACACGTGGCAATCCGTCTCGGCTTCACCAATTACAAGGCGGGGTCCTATGTGAGCAATGAAACGGCCTATCGCCAGCGGCGGCGCAATAAGCAGAATGCCAAGCTGCTGGCCTCTATCGAGCTGCAAAACGAAAACGGCCAGGTCTATAGCCTGGAGGCACTGGCGGCATTAGGGACTGCTAACAAGTCGATCCGGCGAGGCGAACTGATGACGCGAATTCGCGGTTTCGAGGAAATCGCTTTCGATTTAGGCCATGTCGGGCTGTTTGCCACGATCACAGCGCCAAGCAAGTATCACGCTGTACTGAGCAAGAGCGGTGAAATCAGCTTGGCAGTGGCCGCGTATGAAAAAAACGATATGGCGGCACGCAAACGCCTTGTCACGACCTGGGCCGCCCTCAGTGCCTGCCCTTACCCACGAATTTTTATTACTGAAAGCGACCTATGAAAATACTCATGCACGCATGCCTAAATTCGCTCATGGCGTTCGCCATGCTTGGCATCGCCGAAACCATCCAGCCAGCGTTCAAATGCTTTCAGATTCGCTACTACGGCGCACTATCGGCCTTCGTGGCCTTAATCATTGTCATCTGCCTGGTAGTCGGCGTGCTCCTGGGGGCTTTCCATGAATAAGGCAGATCGCCCTATCAGCGTCAAAGTGCGCGACCGCGTGACGTTCGACACCGACGAAGGCATCCAGGCCGGTTACGTCAACGACCTGCGGCGCGACCTGGGCAATGGCGAACTGCACGCCTGGGTTGAGCTGGAACACAGCTTACCAGGCTGTTTCCGTGCAGTGCCGGTCTCGGTCATTATGACTTCTGACAAGGTCGGACCACCTTCGACCTGCTACATCGGGATGGATTGGGCAACCTACGCCGCCTATCTCAATACCCCGTTAGTCGCCGATGCAATCTGAAGATGGCTGCGTACTACAACGAGATTGATGAAGGCACAGCCCAATGGCTGCGCAACCTGATAGCCGCCGGTCACATTGCGGCCGGCGATGTAGATCAAAGGGATATAAGAGATGTACGACCAGATGATATTCGCGGATACACACAGTGCCATTTTTTCGCCGGGGTCGGCGTATGGTCATATGCCCTTCGCAGCACCGGATGGCCTGACAACCGACCTATTTGGACCGGTTCCTGTCCGTGCCAACCTTTCAGCGCGGCAGGCCAAGGAACTGGATTTGATGACGAGCGGCATCTATGGCCAGCCTAGCATCACCTCGTCCGCCAGTGCAAGCCTACAACGATCATTGGAGAACAAGTTGCGAGCAAAGACGCAGATCCTTGGATCGACCTTGTACACGATGACTTGGAAGCCTTGGGTTACGCCTTCGGGGCGGTCCCGTTTCCGTCTGCGGGCGTCGGTGCGCCGCACATCCGAGACAGGTTGTACTGGGTGGCCAACACCGTCAAGAGCAAACGGGGATGGCGGCCAAACGATGGCGCATTGCTCAGCGACAGGACGCAAGCCGGACGGTACGAAATCGCAAGTGACGTTGAACGGCATAGCATCCCTAGCTGGATGGCCGACGCCAACAACGAGCGACTCGACAGGTGCCGAGAGTCTAGAGGCGAAGGCAGCAAGGGGGGGCGGGAGGATTTATGTTGCGCGATCTGCCGACGATGCTGAGTTCCCCGGTCCGACTAACGGCTACTGGAGAGCTGCTGACTGGCTCGGATGCCGGGACGAAAAATTCCGGCCGGTTGAACCCGGCACATTCCCGCTGGCTGATGGGGTTGCCGCCCGAGTGGGACGACTGCGCGGTTACGGTAACGCGATCAACGCGGAAGCCGCCAAAGCGTTTATCGAAGCCGTTATGTAATAGCTAAAAAATAACCAACTCAGAAATCACCAAATGAATACCACTTTAAGGACCAAAGGCAAAATGCTGATCAATCGAAAAACATTGCTGGCCATGATTCCACTTTCAGATCGGGTTATCTACAATATGGAAAAGCGGGGCGACTTCCCAAAACGAATAGCACTTACAAGTAGAAACGTGGCATGGGACTTATCGGAAATCGAAGAATGGATCGACATCCGAAAATCGTCTGGCGACCAGGCCGCCCGTCCTGGATCTACGCTGCAAGTTTCTTACGCCTGATCGTCCACTCGTCAATCATATCCGCCCAATCCTGCAACATGGCCGTGCGCTGCTCCCTGTACTCGGCCTTGTTGTAGACCGCTCTAACGCCCTTCTGCTCATGCGCAAGGCATTTCTCGATCCAATCGGTGTTATACCCTGCCTCATGCAACAAAGTACTGGCAGTGCGTCGCAAATCATGCGGCCCGAACTTCGATAGTACCTGCCCCTCTTTCTGTGCAAGTCGATAAGTCAGAGTAAGTACCTGGTTCAATGTTGCGCTACTCATCGGCAGATCTGAATCGTAGCGCGAAGGCAGAATGTATGCTGACCCACCGGCAAATGTCTTAAGCGCAATGAAGATATCTAGCGCCTGGCGCGAGAGAAACACCAGGTGCGCATTACGGCGCTTCATTCGTTCCTTCGGAATTGTCCACAGCGCTTGGCTGAAATTGATTTCATCCCACGTCGCATTCGTAAGTTCACTCTTCCGCACCATTGTTAACAGCAGAAGTTTGGCCGCCGCCCGTATGGAGGGCGTGGTGCCGATCCGCTCGATATACTGATACGCCACGCCAATTTCTTCCGGTGTCAGCGCACGATCACGAGGTTCAAACGTCGCGATGGTCGTTGGCCGTACCAAATCGGCGGGATTAACCACCTTTTGTCCGCGCTCTATCGCCCAGCGATAGACTTGGGAAACAATTTCCCGCACGTGTACAGCGGTTGCCGGTGCTCCCCGCTCCACGATTGCATCAGTCAATGCGCGTAAATCCTCGTGAGTCATTTCAATTAATTTTTGATTTTCAAACTTGGGCTTGAGCTCTCGCGCATAAACCGACGTCCTCATATCCCGAGTCGAGTCCGCCATCTGATAACCGCGTAGCCATTTGTCCGCCCAAGCGCCGAAAGTCTCAGCATCTTTCACTCGTGCTTTATCTCGCGCTTTTTCCTTGGCTGGAGACTTGCCGGCGGCGACCAATTTTTTCGCCTCGCCCAATCGCTCTCGCGCCTCCGCAAGCGTTATGCCACCGATGCCGTAACGTCCGAAAGTCAGTGTTTCCTGCCTGCCGTTAATTGAATAGTTGTAGCGAAAGGAGATCGAACCCGACGGGGTGACCGCCACGTATAGACCGTCACGGTCGTTTACTTTGAAGAGTTTTTCCTCTGGTTTCAGATTGCGTAACTTGGTATCGGTCAACATGGCCCACGTCCTTTTTTGATTAGAAATACCATGATTCAGAACACCCCTTTTTTTCACGTTAATCCCTTAAAAATCAAAGGGATAACAAAAGCAAATACCATGAGAACAGAAATTTATGTGACATGGTATCGGAGGTGACTCATGGTATCGGCCTGGATAATACCATTAGATATACCATCGAAAATAGGTACTTGGGTATACGTTCGCATGCCAGTCAATGCTGAACCAAAAAGCAAAAAAGCCCGCATTTACGCGGGCTTTCAGGCATTTTTTACTTCTGAGTACTAGCGAGTGCTAGACATCGAATCATTCCCACTCGATAGTCGCAGGCGGCTTGCCGGAGATATCGTAAACCACGCGATTGATCCCACGCACTTCATTGATGATGCGGTTCGACACCCGCCCCAGCAATTCATGCGGCAGATGCGCCCAGTGCGCAGTCATGAAGTCTTGCGTCTGCACCGCGCGCAGGGCCACTACGTATTCATAGGTACGGCCATCGCCCATCACGCCGACTGACTTGACCGGCAGGAAAACCGCAAACGCCTGGCTGGTCTTGTCGTACCAGGATTCGTCGTTGTCGTCCTTGGTGTTGCGCAGCTCTTCGATGAAGATGGCGTCGGCGCGGCGCAGCAGGTCGGCGAATTCCTTTTTGACTTCGCCGAGGATGCGCACACCCAGGCCCGGACCTGGGAATGGATGGCGGTAGACCATCGCGTGCGGCAGGCCGAGGGCGACGCCGAGCTTGCGCACTTCGTCCTTGAACAGTTCGCGCAGCGGTTCCAGCAACTTCAGGTTGAGGGTTTCCGGCAGGCCGCCGACATTGTGGTGGCTCTTGATGGTGTGGGCGGCGTTCTTGCCTTTGCCGGCGCTTTCGATCACGTCGGGATAAATAGTGCCTTGCGCCAGCCACTTGGCATTTTGCAGCTTGGCGGATTCGACCTGGAATACTTCGACGAATTCGCGGCCGATGATCTTGCGCTTGGCTTCCGGATCGGTGACGCCGGCCAGGTGGCCCATGAACTGCGCGGAAGCATCGACATGGATCACTTTGACGCCGAGGTTCTGGGCGAACATTTCCATCACCATCTTGCCTTCGTCCAGGCGCAACAGGCCGTGGTCGACGAAGACGCAGGTCAGCTGGTCGCCGATGGCGCGATGGATCAGGGCAGCGGCGACGCTGCTGTCGACGCCGCCGGAGAGGCCGAGGATGACTTCGTCGCTGCCGACCTGCTGGCGGATCGATTCGACGGCTTCAGCGATGTAGTCCGGCATGTTCCAGTCCGGCTTGCAACCGCAGATGTCGATCACGAAGCGGCTCAGGATGGCTTCGCCCTTGAGCGTGTGAGTGACTTCCGGATGGAACTGCACCGCGTAGAAATGGCGCTCATCGTCGGCCATGCCGGCGATCGGGCAGTTCGGAGTGGATGCCATCAGCTTGAAGCCGGGCGGCATGTGGTCGACCTTGTCGCCATGGCTCATCCAGACTTTCAGCATGGCGTGCGATTCCGGCGTGACGAAGTCGCTGATACCATCCAGCAGCGCACTGTGGCCGCGGGCGCGCACTTCAGCGTAGCCGAACTCGCGGACCTTGCCCATCTCGACCTTGCCGCCCAGCTGCTCGGCCATGGTCTGCATGCCGTAGCAGATGCCGAATACCGGCACGCCCAGCTCGAACACCGCTTGCGGCGCGCGCGGAGTGTCGCCGTCGGTAACGCTGTTCGGGCCGCCCGAGAGGATGATGCCGGATGCGCCATAGTTGCGGACGAATTCATCGGACACATCGTAGGGGAACACTTCGGAGAACACGCCAGCATCGCGCACGCGGCGTGCGATCAGTTGGGTTACCTGGGAGCCGAAATCGAGGATGAGGATTTTTGAGTGCATGGTGGATGCCTGGTGGCTGATTTAGCAAAAAATAAGAATCTTTAAAGTGCACGCGCCACCGGCAGTATCCCTGCAGGTGGCGCGTTCCTGGACTAGATCAAGGTGCAAATCCAACTATCAATCGGTGCGATAGTTAGGCGCTTCCTTGGTAATCTGGACGTCATGGACATGCGATTCGCGCATGCCGGCCGAGGTGATTTCCACGAATTCAGCTCTTTCGCGCAGCTCGTCGATGGTGGCGCAACCGCAGTAACCCATGGAAGAACGCACGCCGCCGATCAGCTGGTACAGGATGGTCAGGACGCTGCCCTTGTACGGCACCCGGCCTTCGATACCTTCAGGCACGAACTTGTCGGCCTTGTTGGCCGAGTCCTGGAAGTAGCGGTCAGCGGAACCGTCCGACATCGCACCCAAGCTGCCCATGCCGCGATACGATTTGTAGCTGCGGCCCTGGAACAGGATCACTTCGCCCGGCGCTTCTTCGGTGCCGGCAAACATGCTGCCCATCATCACGGTCGAGGCGCCTGCGGCCAGCGCCTTGGCGATGTCGCCCGAGAAACGGATACCGCCGTCGGCGATACATGGAATGCCCGTGCCCTTGAGCGCTTGCGCGACATTGGAGATGGCGGAAATCTGCGGCACGCCGACACCGGCGACGATACGCGTGGTGCAGATCGAACCAGGACCGATGCCGACCTTGACGCCGTCGGCGCCGTGGTCTGCCAACGCCTTGGCGGCAGCAGCGGTAGCGATATTGCCGCCGATGACTTCCACCTGCGGGAAATTCTGCTTGACCCATTTGACGCGGTCCAGCACACCCTTGGAATGGCCGTGCGCGGTGTCGACCACGATGACGTCGACGCCGGCTTTCACCAGCAGCTCGATGCGTTCTTCGTTATCGGCGCCGACGCCGACCGCGGCGCCTACGCGCAGCTTGCCCTGGCTGTCCTTGGAGGCCAGCGGGTGCGAGGTCGATTTCTGGATATCCTTGACCGTGATCAGGCCGCGCAGTTCGAAAGCGTCGTTGACCACCATCACGCGTTCCAGGCGATGCTTGTTCATCAGGCGCTTGGCTTCCGACAGATCGGCGCCGTCCTTGACGTAGACCAGCTTGTCGCGCGGCGTCATCTTGGCGCTGACTTCGGCGTCCAGTTCTTCTTCAAAACGCAGGTCGCGGTTGGTAATGATGCCGACCAGGCGATTGCCTTCGACCACCGGGAAACCGCTGATGCCATGCAGTTCTGACAAGGCCATCACTTCACGGATGCGCATGTTGGGCGGGATCGTGATCGGATCGCGCACCACGCCGGATTCGAAACGCTTGACCTTGGAAACTTCGCGCGCCTGTTCCTGCGCAGTCAAATTCTTGTGGATAATGCCGATGCCGCCCTCTTGCGCCATGGCGATAGCCAGCCGCGCTTCAGTCACGGTATCCATCGCAGCCGACAGCAACGGAATGTTGATATCGATATTGCGGGACAGACGCGTTTTGAGGGTAGTGTCTTTGGGGAGGACGTCCGAATAAGCCGGAACTAACAGCACATCATCGAACGTGAGTGCTTTCTGAAGTAGACGCATAGTTTTTCCTATAGGCGCAAAAGCGAATTATACAGAAATCCGCGCAACTCGCCTAACCTTGCGTGATTTTACGCGCCCGGCATAGAATATTTCCACAAAGCACTATCGTTTCATTGACATGCCGGGTGAATCATGGCGAAATCTGCGCTTCGATTCGATAAACCTTCAATCCGGTTTTACTGCCTCAAGGAATAGCAATGAATGCAATTCGTCTGAAACACGTTTTCTCCGCCACCGCGACTGTTGTCTTGCTGGGCCTGGCGACTTCCGCCCTGGCGCAATTCATCTGGCTGGACGAAAAGGGAGTGAAACAGTATTCAGACATGCCGCCGCCGGCCTCGGTGCCGAGCAAGCGGATTCTCAAGACGCCGGGTCAAAGCCTGGCGCGCGGCGCCGGTAGCCAGGAAGCCGGCAACGACCAGGCCGACGCCGCGGCCACGGATGCGAAAGCTGCGCCGGCCGCGCCGCCGACCGTCGCCGAGCAAGACGCTGCCTATCAAAAACGTAAGGCTGAGCTAGCGGAAAAGAACAAGAAAACCGCACAGGAAGCCAAGCAGGCCTCGGACAAGGCCGAAAACTGCGCCCGCGCCCGCGCCAACCAGCGCACCCTGGATTCCGGCACGCGGATTGCCCAGACCGACGCCAACGGCCAGCGCTCCTACATGAACGATGACCAGCGTGCCAAGCAGAACGCCGATAATCGGGCGGTCCTGAACGACTGCCAATGACGCGCAGGACGGCGTAAAAGCCCGCTGCCTAGCGGGCTTTTTTGTCGGCGCGCTTGCGCCGCGATTCCATGGGGTCGGCGATCAGCGGCCGGTAAATCTCGATGCGGTCGCGGTCGCGCAGCACCGTGTCGAGCGTCTTCAGTTTGCCGTAAATGCCGACGCGCCAGCAGCTGAGGTCGATTTCACGCATCTCTTCCAGCAGGCCGCTGCGCTTGATGCCATCGTGCAGCAGGGTGCCGGCCGGCACCGACAGCTCTTTCACTGCCTGGATCGCGGGCGTGGCGTAGCAGACCTGGATCCGTATCTGCCCGGCGCTTGTTGCTGCTTCACTCATGGTGGCCATAGACGACGTCGGCGCGCTTGCAGAAAGAATCGACGAAGCTGTTGGCGATCATGCTGAATACCGGGCCGATCAGCTTTTCCAGGATCTTGTTGGAAAACTCGTAATGCAGATCGAATTCGATCTTGCAGGCATCGGCGCGCAAGGCCTTGAAACTCCAGTTGCCATCGAGATGCTTGAACGGCCCTTCCACCAGCCGCATCTGCATCGCGCTGGGCGGCGTGTTGCTGTTTTCAGTAGTAAACGATTGCTTGATACCGTGGTAATGTATGTTCAGTGTCGCCACCAGTTTGCCGGCAGCGCGTTCACGCACATCCACCCCGCCGCACCACGGCAGGAATTGCGGGTAGTCTTCCACCCGATCGACCAGCGCAAACATCTGCTCTGCGCTGTACCCCAAAAGTACCGTTTTATGCACTACTGCCATTGAATATCAACCGTTTGATAGAATCACAACTTGAAATTTTAACCGACCTGCGCGATTTTCCTACTACATGAGCATTATTGACAACAAAAAAGTCTTCCACGACTACTTCATAGAAGAACGTTTCGAAGCAGGCATGGAACTGCACGGCTGGGAAGTAAAAGCGATCCGCGCCGGCCGCGCCAACCTGAAAGAATCCTACGTCATCGTCCGCAACGGCGAAATCTACCTGTTCGGCGCCCACATCAGCGCCCTCCTCAGCGCTTCCAGCCATGTCCACCCGGAAGCGGTGCGCACCCGCAAGCTGCTGCTGCATGCGGAAGAAATCAAGAAGCTGATCATCAAGGTCGAGCGCTCCGGCTATACGCTGGTGCCGATTAACCTGCACTACCTGCGCGGCCGCATCAAATGCGAAATCGGCCTGGCCAAGGGTAAAAAACAGCATGACAAGCGCGATACCGAGCGCCAGCGCGACGGCGAACGCGAAGTGCAGGCGGCCATGAAGCAGCACCGACGTTAAACCGGACAGCAAGCCCGGCGCACTGCCGGCTACAATAAAAAACGGCCCCGGCGAAATGTGGATTTCGCCGGGGCCGCATTTTTATGTCTTAATCAAGACTTGGTCTGGGACTTGACCACTTGCAGCGCGGTGGCGATCAAGCCGCTGATATCGCCCATATTGGCCGGCACGATAATCGAATTATTGGTCTTCGCCAATTGCCCGAACGCGGCCACATACTGCTCTGCCACTTTCAGATTGACAGCGTCCGAGCCGCCTGGCGACTGGATCGCGGCCGCGGTCTTGCGGATCGCTTCGGCGCTGGCTTCGGCGATCGACAGGATTGCTGCCGCCTGACCCTGGGCGCGGTTGATGGAAGCCTGCTTTTCACCTTCCGACTTGGCGATCGAGGCTTCGCGTTCGCCGGTGGCAATGTTGATCTGTTCCTGCTTGCGCCCTTCAGATGCGGCGATCAGCGCCCGCTTCTCGCGCTCGGCGGTAATTTGCGCCTGCATCGCATGCAGGATTTCCTTAGGCGGCGTCAGATCCTTGATTTCATAGCGCAGCACCTTGACGCCCCAGTTGGCGGCCGATTCGTCGATGGCGCTGACGATGGTGGTGTTGATGTGGTCGCGTTCCTCGAAAGTCTTGTCCAGCTCCATCTTGCCGATCACCGAGCGCAAAGTGGTTTGCGCCAGTTGCGTGATGGCGGCGATGTAGTTGGAAGAACCGTAGGATGCGCGCATCGCGTCGGTAATCTGGAAGTACAAGATGCCGTCCACCTGCAATTGCGTGTTGTCGCGCGTGATGCAGACCTGCGGCGGCACGTCCAGCGGGATTTCTTTCAGGATGTGCTTGTAGGCGACCCGGTCGACAAACGGCACCACGATGTTCAAGCCTGGCCCCAAGGTTGCATGATATTTGCCCAGGCGCTCAACCACCCAGGCATGCTGCTGCGGCACTACTTTGATGGTCTTGGCGATGAAGATGATGACGATCACCAGCAAGACTAACGAGACGCTTCCAAACATGATTTTTCCTTTTGAATTGAGAACAGTGGCGTCCGCCGGCGACGGACGAGGTTCTAGTGCTGGTCCGGACTGTTGCCGACGATCAGCCGGCTGCCGCGAATTTCCTGGATATAGAACAGGCCGGAACGAGCCGTCGCCGTCGGCGCCAGTTCGACATCCCACATGGCGCCGCGATACCTGATGCGCGCGGTGAACTCGCCGCCGGCGCCGTCGGTCGCAGCATCATGCTGCCATTGATCGACCGTGACGGACTGGCCGATATCCATGCTGACGTTAGGATCGCGCTCGGCCTTGACCCGCGAACGCTTGCCGAAACGGCTGCGGCGCAGCAGATAAGTAGCCGCCAGGGCAACCACTGCAGCAACCAGCAACTGCCACTCGATACCGAGGCCGAGCAGCGCGGCAACTCCGCCCATCAGCAGGCCAATCGCCACCATCAACAGATACAGGGTAGTGGTCGCCAATTCCGCCACGATCAGCACCCCGGCCGCCAACATCCACATCACCCATCCAGCCATATATTGCTTTCCGTTATGTAGAGCACATAGTGTAATCCAATTGATAAATAAACACGTGATTTCTCGATGAGAATAATCAACAAACCGCTCCGGCCTGATTCGGCCAAGCTGCCGCGCACCTGGCGAGATGCTATGCTCTGATCTCGCCCATAGGCACAGCCCCTGATCCGGGCCGCTCTCTCAAGTACATGAACACAATTAATCTCATTCAACAGGCTTACCGGGATTTCCAAAATGGAAACACCAGGCAGGCCGAACAAGTCCTCAGCAACATCTTGCAAAGCCAGCCGGCCAATGTCGACGCCCTGCATATCCTTGGCGTCATCCATGCCGCCAGCAGCCAGCGCCCGCAGGCTATCGACCTGTTCCAGAAAGCGTTGGTGCAGGACCCCAATAACGTCTCGTTGCACTACAAGCTGGCGCGGGTGCAGTTCGAGTCGGGCGAATTCACCGCCGCGCTGCAAGCCTATGAGCGCATCATCGCCCTTGGCTATGTCAAGCCGGAAATCCTGCTGGCCAAGACCGCCGCCCTGGTCAACCTGCAACGCCATCTGGAGGCGCTGGCCTGCCTCGAACAGGCGCTGGCGCGCTGGCCCGACTATGCGGACGGCTGGGCCCACAAGGGCGCGATCTGCTATCAGCTGCGGCATTACGACGAAGCACTGCTGTGCCTGGACCAGGCGCTGGCGCTGCAGCCGGCCATGGCGGACGGCTGGTACAAGAAAAGCCTGGCGCTGGACAAGCTGGAACGCTATACGGAAGCGCTGGCCTGCGCCGACCGTGCAGTATCCCTGGCGCCGCAGAGCGCCGCCTATCGCCTGGACCGCGCCGTCATCCTGCACAAGCTGGAACGTTATGACGAGGCCCTGAGCGATCATGAACAAGGCCTGGCGCTGGCGCCGGCCAATGCCGAA
The DNA here is from genome assembly GCF_001584185.1 of Collimonas pratensis. GTDB lineage: Bacteria > Pseudomonadota > Gammaproteobacteria > Burkholderiales > Burkholderiaceae_D > Collimonas > Collimonas pratensis. The sequence continues at coordinate 3,780,904 of NZ_CP013234.1, forward strand.
GCCTGGGGCGACCACGGCCTGACCCTGAGCCGCATGAAGCGCCATGAACAGGCGCTCGCCAGTTACGGCCGCGCACTCAGCCTGCAAAGCGGCTATGCCGACGTGCTGTCCAACCAGTCGCTGTCGCAGCTGGTGCTGGGACAATTCGACGCTGGCTGGCAGAGCTATGAATACCGCTGGAAAAAAGGCAACGCCGATACCCCACGCCATACCGATCTCCCCCTGTGGCTGGGTCAGCAGGACATCGCCGGCAAACGCATCCTTCTGTGGTCGGAACAGGGCCTGGGCGACACCATCCAGTTTTGCCGCTACGCGACGCTGGTGGCTGCGCTGGGCGCAGAGGTCGTGCTGGAAGTCGATCCCACCTTGAAAACCATTGCCCAGACCCTGGGCGGGTTCCAGGTCATCGCCATCGGCGAGAGCGTGCCGCCAGTCGACTACCAGACGCCGCTGATGAGCTTGCCGCTGGTGTTCAAGACCGACCTCGCCAGCATCCCCGCCGGGCCGGCCTATCTGCACGCAGATCGGGACAAGCGGGAGCACTGGAGAAGCCGGCAGGATTTTGCCAACGGCAAAATGAAGATCGGCCTGGTCTGCTCCGGCAATCCGGGCAATACCAACGATCACAGACGCTCCATGCCCTTACAGGATTTTGCGCCGCTGCTGCAATCGGATGCCGCCGATTTTTTCCTGATTCAGAAGGACGTGCGGGAGAGCGACCTCGCCTTCCTGCAGCAGAATCCGAAGCTGCGGCTGCCCGCCGCGGATATCGACGGCTTTGACGACACCGCTGCGATCATCGCCAATCTCGATCTGGTGATCAGCGTCGATACCTCTATCGCTCACCTGAGCGGCGCGCTGGGTGTGCCGGTATGGATACTCTTGCCGTGGGTGCCGGACTGGCGCTGGCTGCTGGACCGGGAAGACAGCCCGTGGTATCCGAGCGCCCGCTTGCTGCGCCAGGATACGGCAGGAAACTGGCATGGATTGATCCAGCGGGTGGCCGAGGAACTGAATGATTTTTTAAGTGTTTCACTAAAAATCAGCTGAATGTTACGTATTTATTTGACAACAATCCTAGCTAGCATGAAAGTGGAATATTCTTGACTTAAGTATCCAATTGGATACAATATTCCCATGTTCGAGATTTTGCTGTCCGATCTCTTCAAACGCTGGCTTCATGATCTGCGCGATGCTCAAGGAAAAGCCAGCATCCTGAGACGCATCAGATCCGCGGGCTTTGGCAACCTTGGCGACGTTGAAGTGATCGGCGACGGCGTTAGCGAACTGCGCATACATACCGGCCCGGGCTATCGCGTTTATTTCACTAAGCGTGGCAAGAGCTTGATCCTGCTGTTGGTGGGTGGCGACAAATCATCGCAGAAGAAGGACATCAAGCGCGCCAGGGAAATGGCCAAATCATTGAAGGAATAAGTCATGAAACCAGTATTTTCAACATTCGACGCGGCAGAGTTTCTGGATAACGACGAAGTCATCGCAGCCTATCTGACCGAAGCGCTGGCGGACGACAATCCTGATGTATTCATCGCCGCGCTCGGCGATGTCGCGAAAGCGCGCGGCATGTCGCAGATTGCCAAGGACGCCAGCCTCGGCCGCGAGAGTTTGTACAAGGCACTGGCCCCTGGCGCCAAGCCGCGCTTTGAAACCATCGCCAAGCTGATCAACTCGCTCGGCGTCAGGATCGCTATCGTACCCAGGCCCCATGCCGAGCCGACGACCCTGTCTTGAAACTATAAAATCATCCCGTCCATTCAGATAAAAAAATCCTCCCTGTTTGATGACAAACAGGGAGGATTTTTATTGCCTATCCAATTGTGCAAGCAGCGGCTTGCAGCACAACATCACCGCAAGCCGGCGCAATGCTTATTGCGCCGCTGCCAGCTTCTGCCAGGTATCGATCACCGAATCGGGATTCAGCGAAATCGATTCAATGCCCTGCTTCATCAGCCACTCGGCAAAGTCCGGATGATCCGATGGACCCTGGCCGCAAATGCCGACGTACTTGCCCTTGGCGATACAGGTTGCAATCACCTTTTCCAGCAAAGCCAGGATGGCCGGATCGCGTTCGTCGAAATCGGCGGCCAGCAACTCCATGCCGGAATCGCGGTCGAGGCCAAGCGTGAGCTGGGTCAGGTCGTTGGAACCGATCGAGAAGCCGTCGAAAAACTCCAGGAACTGGTCAGCCAGGATGGCGTTGGACGGCACTTCGCACATCATGATCACGCGCAAACCGTTCTCGCCGCGCACCAGGCCGTTCTTGCCCAGCAGGCCGATGACTTTTTCGGCTTGTCCCAAGGTACGGACGAAAGGCACCATGATCTCGACGTTGGTCAAGCCCATGTCGTTGCGCACCCGCTTCATCGCTTGGCATTCCATTTCGAACGCTTCGGCAAAATCGCTGGCCAGGTAACGCGCCGCGCCGCGGAAGCCGAGCATCGGATTTTCTTCGTCCGGCTCGTAGCGCGAACCGCCGATCAGCTTCTTGTACTCGTTCGACTTGAAGTCGGACAGGCGTACGATCACCTTTTTCGGCCAGAAAGCGGCAGCGATGGTGGCAATGCCTTCGGCCAGCTTGTCGACATAGAATGCCTTCGGCGAAGCGTGGCCGCGGGCGACCGATTCGACCGCCTTCTTGAGGTCGGCATCGATGTTCGGATATTCCAGGATCGCGCGCGGGTGGACGCCGATGTTGTTGTTGATGATGAATTCCAGGCGCGCCAGGCCAACGCCGCCGTTAGGAATCGACTGGAAGTCGAAAGCCAGCTGCGGATTGCCGACGTTCATCATGATCTTCAAAGGCAGGTCTGGCAGCGCACCACGCGCCACTTCGGACACTTCTGTTTCCAGCAGGCCGTCGTAGATCTTGCCTTCGTCGCCTTCGGCGCAGGAGACGGTGACCAGCGTGCCGTCTTTCAGCACATCGGTCGCGTCGCCGCAGCCGACCACGGCCGGCACGCCCAGTTCGCGCGCGATGATCGCCGCGTGGCAGGTACGGCCGCCACGGTTGGTGACAATCGCGGAAGCACGCTTCATCACCGGTTCCCAGTTAGGATCGGTCATGTCGGCAACCAGCACGTCGCCCGGCTGCACTCTTTCCATTTCAGATGCATCGTGAATCACGCGCACCGGACCGGCGCCGATCTTCTGGCCGATGGCGCGGCCGTGGGTCAGTACGGTGCCGACACCCTTGAGCTTGAAACGCTGCTGCGCATCGGTCGCCTTTTCCTGCGACTTCACGGTTTCCGGACGTGCCTGCAAGATGTACAACTTGCCGTCGCGGCCATCCTTGCCCCATTCGATATCCATCGGCCGCTCGTAGTGCTTCTCGATGATGGTGGCGTACTTGGCCAGTTCGACGATTTCCTTGTCGTCCAGCGAGTAGCGGTTGCGCAGTTCGATAGGCACGTCAACGGTCTTGACCGAACGGCCAGCCTTGGCTTCGCCGGTGAATTCCATCTTGATCAGCTTGGAGCCGATATTGCGGCGGATGATCGGCAGCTTGCCTTGCTCCAGCATCGGCTTGTGGACATAGAATTCGTCCGGATTGACGGCGCCCTGCACCACGGTTTCGCCGAGGCCGTAGCTGGAAGTGATGAAGACCACGTCCTTGAAGCCGGATTCGGTATCCAGGGTAAACATGACGCCGGCGGCGCCGACGTCGGAACGCACCATGCGCTGCACGCCAGCCGACAATGCCACTTCGGCATGGGTGAAGCCTTTGTGCACGCGATAAGAAATGGCGCGATCGTTATACAGGGATGCGAACACGTGCTTCATGGCTTCCAGCACATTGTCGATGCCGACCACATTGAGGAAGGTTTCTTGCTGACCAGCAAATGAAGCGTCCGGCAAATCCTCGGCAGTCGCGGAAGAACGCACGGCGAACGACATCTCGCTGGAGGAATCCGCCACCAAGCGCTTGTAAAAATCGTTGATTTCCTGTTCCAAACGCGGCTGGAACGGCGTTTCCACGATCCATTGACGAATCTCGGCGCCGGCTTGCGCCAGTGCCCGCACATCTTCAATGTTGAGCGTCGCCAGGCGTTCGGCGATACGGTCGGCCAGGGCCGGTCCACCGTCGACGCTATGCGACAGGAAATCGCGGAAGGCCTGCGCAGTGGTCGCGAAGCCGCCCGGCACCCGTACTCCGGCGCCAGCCAGCTGGCTGATCATTTCACCCAGTGATGCGTTTTTGCCGCCGACGGATTCGACATCCGTCATCCGCAGATTTTCAAAGGAGATGACGTAAGCCGCCCCCTGGGTAGCACCCATCTGTATTGCATTGGACATAACAACCTCTAGTTTGATGATAAGAAATTTTCACAATTGCCTTCGCCACCCTTGGCTTTTTGTTATTCTTCGTCGGACGGCTTTAAATATTCAGTTGGCTGCCATTTTATGCCAATTTAAGCGCAAAAGGCGTACAAGGCGGCAGCCGCTTCACAGTCAGGCCCCGTTAGGGAATAAGTTGGGCATTTGGGCGACCGTAGCTGGATGCGATGCAAGGCGCCCGCCGCGCCGCAGTGCGAGCACTGCAAGCGGTGAGCAACGCAGCAGCGCGCCAGCTACGGCCTGCACAAATGCCCAACTTATTCCCTGACGGGGCCTTAACTAGAGCCCAGGCTCGGTTAAAAGTTTCCGTGCTGGCTGGAGCACTAGGCCAGCCTTGGCTTTCTCATCAGTTTCATTTATTCTTTTTTTGACAATATCATGCTTGAACACGCCCCTGCTCCCGCTCCTGCCCCACTGGTCCCCGCCAACCGCACCGTGTTCTTCGTTTCCGACGGCACCGGCATCACCGCCGAGACTTTCGGCCATTCGGTGCTGACCCAGTTCGAGCTGCGTTTCAAGCAAGTGCGCCTGCCTTTCATCGATACCCTGGACAAGGCCTACGAGGCGACCCGCAAGATCAACGAGGCGTTCGCCGCCGACGGCAAGCTGCCGATCGTCTTTTCCACGCTGGTGAAGGCCGACCTGTCGAAAGTGATCCAGCAGGCCAAGGCGATGCACATGGATCTGATCCAGACTTTTGTCGAACCGCTGGAAAAGGAGCTGGGCGTGAAGTCGACCCACACCATCGGCCGCAGCCACAACACCGCCAATACCGACGAATACAAGAACCGCATCGAAGCCATCAACTTCTCGCTGGCGCATGACGACGGCCAGTCGCACAAGAACCTGGCCGACGCCGATGTGATCCTGGTCGGCGTCTCGCGCTCCGGCAAGACCCCGACCAGCCTGTACCTGGCGATGCAGTTCGGCGTCAAGGCCGCCAACTACCCCTTGATTCCGGAAGATTTCGAGCGCGACAAGCTGCCGAGCGGCCTGCTGCCCTTCAAGCAAAAGATATTCGGCCTGACGATTGCCGCCGACCGCCTGTCGGAAATCCGCAATGAACGCCGTCCCGGCAGCAAATATGCGGCGCTGGCAAACTGCCGTTATGAAGTGAATGAAGCGGAAAAGATCATGCGGCGTGAAGGAATACGCTGGATGTCGTCGACCACCAAGTCGATTGAGGAAATCGCGGCGACGATTTTGCAGGATATCAAGCCGGATATACGGACGTTTTAGCGCGAAGCGAAAGACATATAAGCACCACCATCGAGAGTCCATCAGTATCAGGGCAATCGCCCGAAGGAATCGCGCTTGGATGTAGGGTGGGCACATTGTGCCCACGCAGAGCATTGATTATTCGAGAAAAAATCAGCGTGGGCAGAAAATCTGCACACGCTACGTCATGGCTGGCGCGGCATCCTGCTGCCATAGCTCCGCCGGCATCGCTACCGGCAAAACCACACCATCGGCGGCTGCGGTTTTGACGAACCCGGCACCGGCGGCATCGCCGCTTGCCTGCTCCGCCAACAACTCCTTCGCCGGCGCTTGCAGCAGGTCAGCCAGCACCAGGCCGCCGAGTGCTTCATCGGCTGCCGGCATGGCAGGCGCTTCCCCTGTAGCGGCAGAAGTAGCGATCTGCAGCACAAACAGCGCTGAACTGTCGCCACCGGTAGCCGCGGTGAATACATGCGCGCCATCGCTCAACGGCGCATGCTCTCCCGGCCGGAACGTCCAGTTGCCGTTTTCATCGGCAACGGCCGCTCCTAGATACAGTTCGCCATCGTATAGCCGCACTAGCGCATCCGGTTCGCCGCGACCGTTGAACACAGGGCGATTGTCGTCCGTCACGGCGCCGCTGGAGATATCTCCAGCCTGGCCAACAAGGCTGTCGATCACTGGCGCCGGCGCCGCAGGGACATTCGCCACATGCAGCACAAAAGGTTCAGAGGCCACGCCGGCGCCGACCATAGTGAACACGTGCTCGCCTGGGCTAAGCCGGTCGAAGTGATCGGTGTAACTCCAGCGGCCATCCAGGCCCACGGGCAGGCTGCCGACCAGCAGCCCATGGTCGTAGACTTCAAGCAGCGTGCCGGGCTCTCCACTGCCATGGAAGGCCGGCCGCGCATCGTCGGTCGTGTCACCACTGGCCAGCTGTGCCGTTGCGCCGATGTTGTCCAGCACTTGATCGATCACCGGCCTGGCGGAATCCGGAGCGCCTATCGTCAGCGAGAACGGTGCCGACGTCACACCCGCGCCAACCACGGTAAATACATGCTCGCCTTGCGCCAGCGGCTCGCTCACGTTAAACAGCCATTTGCCATCCTCTCCCGCCGTGGCGTCGCCCAAGTGGACGCCATTGTCAAAGATCATCAGTTGGGCGAACGGCTCGCCCTGGCCGCTGAGCATCGGGGCTACATCATCGGTAACGCCGCCGTCGCCAACGATTCCAGTTCTGCCGAAATCGTCGAACGCCAGCACAATCACAGGTGGCGGCAAGCCGGTGGACTCCGGGACAGGTTCGAGTAGCGTCGGGTCGGTAATATCGGGCAATGCCGCTTCCTCTACCAGTTCGACTGCGGTAGGCGAGCCGGGCGGGGCCGCCGTGACCCCCCAGGCGCCGGACTGGCCAACATAAGCGGAACTCGTCAGCGTGCCATTGTCCAGAATATTGGCAGCGGCAGCGGGCTGCAATGGGCTTGGATGGTCAATAGCGGCGACCCGGCTGAGCGGCATGACCTCAAGCTCTGCATCCGTATAGGCATCATCAGTCGGGGCCGATGCGGCCCTCGCATGAAATGCCATACTGTCGGCCGCGGCAGGCATGTCATTAGCTGGATTAAACACATCGGAACTTACCGCATCGGCCATGGAAACTGTATGAGCATGCTCGTCCAGATGGATTAGCACACCAGGTTTTTTCTTAGTTGGACTCATCAAATCTCACATCTCATCAAGATCAGGGGATAGCTGTGATGTTATCTTTTTATTGCATTTATTGCAATAAAATATGAGCAAGGAAGGGGCATATCGTCTGCTCAAAATATGAAAAAGGGCGGGCACGAATGCCCACCCCGTTAGGCGACTCCCATTGCAGGAGCAGCCAGCAGTCCTACCGCTTTAACGCCGCTTATGCAGCATGCAGCTCGTGCAGCTCCGACAACGGCTGTTGCGGCGGCAGGCTGATACTGACGCCATCCAGCGCTGACGAGGAGTCCGCATGGCTCAGCGCCGCATCGAACTCGCCGCCGCTCAAGTTGAACACTTGCGCGGTCTGGCCAGCTGGAGGGATGTCGGTAGCGCTGGCGAACAATTCGCCAGGCGCCTGCAACAGATCCGCCAGCGACAAGTTCAGGTTCGCGCCATCGGCTGTTTCCACAGCCTGGACGCCGGCACCAGCAGGCGTTGGCTCCACGACATGCAGTACAAACGGTTCAGAGAACACTACACCATCCGTGGTTGCCGTAATCGAATGCTCTCCTGGCGGCAAGACAATACTCTGGCTTCCCGAGATCAGATTGAACACCCAGCTGCCATCAGCATGCACCGAAGTCTCGCCGATGTATTTGCCGCCATCGTAGAAGGAGATAACCGGAGCGTCAGCCTCGGCATGCCCATGAAACACTGGCTGGAAATCGTCGGTGGTGTTGCCGCTGGCAAGGATGCCGGTCACACCAACATCATCCACAGCCGATTCAATCGTCGGCCTCGGTGTTTCTGGCACGTTATCCACCGTCAGCGTAAACGGATCCGATGTCACGCCATCGCCAACCACCGTAAACACATGCTCACCCGGCGTCAGCTGCTTGAGGGCATTCAAGGTCCAGCTGCCGTCCTCGCCGACCAGCGCAGCGCCAACCTGTGCCGCGCCATCGAGGAGATACACGTAAGTCCCTTCCTGACCGTGACCATGGAATGTCGGCCGCGCATCATCAGTAGTCGCCCCGCTGTGAAGCTCTTCCACGGCACCGACATTATCGATGACTGCATCGATCGTCGGCTTCGCCGAATCTGGCGCAGTCACATGCAACACGAAGGCTTCAGACTTCACGCCGCTGGCATCAACCACGGTCAGCACATGCTCGCCAATGTCCAGCTGTTGCCTCGGATACAAGCTCCAGCTGCCATCTTCCTTGACTTGAGCGTAGCCCAGATTGACATCGCCTTCAAACAGGGCTATCTGGGCAAATGGCTGACCATGACCACTGATCTTGGGCGTGCGATCATCCGTGCTGCCATCATGGCCGATATAGCCAGTGGCGCCGAAGTCATCATACGCCGAGTCGATCACCGGCTTGGCCGTATCCGGCGCCGTGATGTTCAGCACGAAGGCGTCGGAAGCCACTCCTCCGCTCACCACCGTGAACGCATGTTCGCCGATCGCCAACGCACTCTTCACATTGAAGGACCAGTTGCCGCTTTCCTCAACATAGGCATAACCCAGACGGGTGTTGCCATCGTAGACTTCCAGCAGAGCGAATGGCTGTGCGCCCTTGCCTTGCAACTGCGGCGTGCGGTCGTCAGTGCTGCCGTTATGGCTGACGTCACCAGCGGCACCGAAGTTATCAAATGCCAAGTCGATCACCGGCTTGGGCGAATCCGGTGCCGTGATGTTCAGCACGAAGGCATCGGAAGTAACTCCCGCACTCACCACCTTGAACGTATGTTCACCCACCGCCAGTTCGCTCTTCACAACATCAAAGTACCAGTTGCCGCGGCCGTCAGCAGTGGCATAGCCCAGACGGGTGCTGCCATCGTAGACTTCCAGCTGGCCGTGCGGCTGCGCGCCCTTGCCCTCCAACCGCGGCGTGCGATCGTCAGTGTTGCCGTTGTGGCTGACATAGCCAGAGACGCCAAAGTCATCATACGCCGACTCGATCACCGGCTTGGCCGGACCTGGCGCCGTGATGTTCAGCACAAATGCGTCGGAAGCAACGCCTGCACCCACCACCGTGAACGCATGTTCGCCCGCTGCCAGCTCGCTCTTCACGCTGAAGTACCAGTTGCCGCGGCCGTCAACGCTGGCATAGCCCAGGCGGGTATTGCCATCGTAGACTTCCAGCTGGCCGTATGGCTGCGCGCCCTTGCCCTGCAGCAGCGGCGTGCGGTCGTCAGTGTTGCCGTTATGGCTGATATAACCAGGGGCGCCGAAGTCATCATACGCCGACTCGATCACCGGCTTAAGGACAGGTTCAGTGTCGCCCACTGTCAGTACAAACGGTTCGGAGGCAATGCCTAAGCCGCTTACCTTGAACTCGTGTTCGCCTGGCGACAGAGGTTTATTATAAGAAATGCGGTATGCCCAAGAACCGTCCTCCCCAACCGACGCATAGTCGGTCAGAGCGCCGTCGATGTAAACAGCCACCTGTGTATTAGGTTCACCGTGACCGCGCAGCGTCGGCGAGCGGTCATCTATCGTGTCGCCGCTGGAAAACTCCCCAGTCACACCCACATTGTCGAATATCACATCAATGGTTGGCCTGGACGAAGCAGGAATGTCCACGTGCAATGTGAACGGTTCCGACACTGCGCCACCATCGCTGACCGCAGTAAACACATGCTCACCCAATGCCAGCGGAGTGCCAGCATAGATCTTGGCATTCCAGTCGCCGAACTGGTTAACGCGAGATTCTCCTACCAGCTCGCCTTTTTCGTTGTGAATCTCGATAACAGTCCCCGGCTCGCCGCCATGCCCCCGAATAATCGGACGCACGTCGTCGATGGTGGCGCCGCTCTTTACTTCTCCAGTAATGAGCCCGGCGCCGTCATAAGCACTGTCGATCACCAGCTTGACAGGTTCCGGCGCAGTGATAGGTTCCGGCGCAGTGATATTCAGCACGAACGGTTCTGAGCGCGATTCGCTGCCTTCCGGCGTGGCGAATACTGCCGCGAACGCATGTTCACCTGGCGCAAGCGGGGCCTTTACACTGACATAGAATTGCCAATTTCCCTCCGCATTCGCAAGGGTCTCACCTAAGCGGGTACTGCCGTCGTAGATGGTCAACAGAGCATTGGCCGGCGCACCATGGCCTTGCAGCAGCGGTGTGGTGTCGTCAGTCTTGCCGCCATTGCCGATATGGCCAGTGGCGCCGAAGTTATCAAACGCCGAATCGATCACCAGATTAAGGACCGGCTCAGTGCCGGGCACCTCCACCTTCTCGCCATCCGCCGGTTGTGCCGCGTCGATATTAATCGAAAAACCACTGCTGACACGCCCATCACCCACAGCAGTGAGAGTGTGGGTACCGTTGCTAAGTGCCTCCTCCGGGGTGAATGACCAGCGACCGGCGCCATCGGCCTGCGCCGAGCCGATGAGATTGTCCACGCCATCATAGATCATGACCAGTCTGTTGGCGGTCGCTTCTCCATACAGAGTCGGATGCGCATCATCTGTGTTTATAGTAGCAATCATGCCAGTGCCCGGCTTAATACCTGGGGAAAACTGACCCTGCTCAGGACCTACATCATCGCCAAGGGCATAGATTCGCGGCGTCGACACCACTGCCGAAGTGTCAACGTTGATTTCATAGCCGGCGCTGCCTTGACCATTGGCGGCTACCGCCGTGATGGTATGCATACCGTCGCTCAGTGTTTTATCCGCTGGAACCTGGAATATCCATTGACCCAGGTTATTAGTCTGCACCGAACCAATAGGGTTGTCGGCTCCATCATGGATCACCACCAAAGTATTGGGAGCAGCGTTACCGAATATCTGCGGTTTAATGTCGTCGGTGGTCCCACCCGATTTGACAAAGCCTTGCTCAGAACCGAAATCGTCCCTGATTCGGCTGATAGTTGTCGCTGGCAAAGCAGAAGCATCAACAGCAGCAACTTCCACACTGGCGACTGAGGAGGCAGCGACTAAACCTTGGCTGACAACAGGCTTTGCAGCTTCAGCAAGAAAAGCTGTACTGTTCGATTCATCGGATAAAGCGGATACATCAGAAGTTTTTTTATTTGAAGTCATAAAATCTCACCGTCTATTAATGCAATCAAGGATAAGGGTGCCAGCAACATCGTTACTGTTTCCCCAGCTAGCAATATAGTCGCGTAAGAGATTAAATAATTACAAAAAGAATAATGAATTTTGCAGCCGTCATGTGTGACATTTTTTTACAATGAATACTTTCAAAATTCAACAAATAGCATCATTTAAAGAATGAACTCAAATGCAATTCTGACAAACACTGCAAAACCCTTGTCGCAAAAAAAGAACAGTAATCCAAAGAAATAATCAGCAAAATTTGGCATCCGACACCGCCGCGAAGACGTGTTTCAAGACAGTCGAATAGGTGGAGCTTGACACTTCACGTAGGGAAAGAAAAAAGTGGGGACGATTGCGTCAGCCTAGCTGGTCTGGCGTAGCTGTTCAAAAAAACATACCGCCGCTGCAGCAGCAACGTTCAGCGATTCCATCTGGCCGCGATGCGGAATCACGACCTGCTGGCCAGCCAGCTGCAGCAGGTCCTCGGCAACACCCTGGCCCTCATGGCCGAACAGCCATGCCAGCGGCGCTCTGAGATCGGCCTGGTAGATGCTTTGGGTGGCATAGGAGCTGGTGGCGAACACTGGAACCAGCGTCGCACTCATGAGCGCTGCCAGGTCGACGCCTTCAAAGATATCCAGGATGAAATGCGCGCCCATGCCGGCGCGCAAGACTTTCGGCGACCATGCCGATGCGCTGCCTGTCGAACAATAAATCTGCTTGATACCGGCGGCGGCGGCGCTGCGCAGGATAGAGCCGAGGTTGCCGGGATCCTGCAGATTATCAAGCAACACGGCGGACTGGGTCAGCACCGCCGGTGCCGCAGCTTGCGGCGCTTCAATCACGAACAGCAGGCCGACGCCGTGTTCAACCTGGCTCAACGTCTGGTACTGGCCGTCAGGCAGCACGACACATTGCACCGCACCAGCCTGGCATTGGCGGATCACCGCGGCAGCTTCGGCATTCCCAAGTGCGGTTTCGCTGGCGACGCACAGCTCCGGCTTGCCGCCATGCTGCAGATACGATTCGGTCAGGTGGATCCCGTCCAGCAAGGTACGGCCGGCCTTACGCCGCGCCTGGGCGCTGGTGGCCAGTTGCTTGAGTTCCTTGTATAAAGGATTGGCGGACGAGGTGATGCTTTTCATTATGCTGCTCCGCCGGGAACGATCGCCAACAAGGCCCGCACCGGCGCATAGGATTTGCGATGCACCGGCGAGACGCCATGCAAGCGCAGCCGCTCCATGTGCAACGCCGTCGGATAGCCCTTGTGCTGATCGAAGGCGTAATGCGGATATTGTTCGTGCAGCACCTGCAGCGCCGCGTCGCGCGCGGTCTTTGCAAGAATCGATGCAGCCGAGATGGCTTGCACCTTGTCATCGCCCTTGATGATCGCTTCTGAGCGGATGTTGAGCTGCGGGCAACGATTGCCGTCAATTAGCGCCAGTGTCGGCAGCAACGACAAACCTTCCACCGCACGGCGCATCGCCAACATAGTGGCCTGCAAGATATTGAGGCTGTCGATCTCGGCTTCGGAGCATTCAGCAATCGCCCACGCCAGCGCGTTTTGCTTGATCTGCTCGGCCAGCAGCTCGCGCCGCTCTGCTGTCAATTTCTTAGAATCGCGCATGCCGCTGACCGGCCGCGCCGGATCGAGGATGACGGCAGCCGCAAACACAGGGCCAGCCAAGGGGCCGCGGCCAGCTTCATCGACGCCGCAAATGATTTCGCCGTCGTAGGTAAAGAGAGAGAGATTAGGATCGGATAGGGTCACGGCATTCAGTACAAAAGTGAGCAGTCTGTCAGACCGCCATGAATCAAGATGAACGCTTATGCTGTTCGATGACTTGCAGCACCGCTTGTGCGCTCTCGCTGGCAGTATCGCGTAGCAAAGAATGGTGCATGTCGGTAAAGCGCTGCCTCAGCATCGCCTGATGCGCCGGATCTTCCAGCTGCTGCCACAGCGCATCGGCCAGCGCCTGCGGGGTGGCATTATGCTGCAGCAGCTCCGGCACCAGGAATTCACGCGCCAGGATGTTCGGCAATCCGATCCACGGCTGGTAGCTCATGTGGCGCATGATTTCCCAGCTGGCGCGCATCATCTTGTAGGCGATCACCATCGGTTTCTTGTACAGCGCAACTTCCAGCGACGCCGTGCCCGAAGCCACCAGCACGCCATCGGCGGCGGCCATCGCGGTGTGCGACTGGCCGTCCAAGATCTGCAGCGGCAGATCTTGCAAGCCAGCCTGGCTCAGCAACTCGCTGAAGAAACGGCGCTGCTTTTCCCCTGCCATCGGCGCGATGAAGCGCATGCCGGGATCGCGCTGCGCCAGTATCCTGGCCGCTTGCACAAAAGCGATCGTGTTGTGTTTCAGCTCACCCATGCGACTGCCGGGCATGATCGCCACCACCCGGCCTGCAGCCGGCAAGCCAAGTGCACTGCGCGCCGCAGCCATATCCGGTTCCAACGGAATTACCTGCGCCAGCGGATGGCCGACGTAGGTCACCGGGATGCCGGCCTTACGATAAATATCTGCTTCAAACGGGAAGATGACCAGCATGTGCGAAGCCGCCTTCGCGATCTTCTTGATGCGGCCGCCGCGCCAGGCCCAGATCGACGGCCCGATGAAGTGGACAGTGGGTATGCCGCCCTGGCGCAACTGCGCTTCCAGGCCGAAATTGAAATCCGGCGCATCGACGCCGATGAAGACGTTCGGCTTTTCCGCCAGCAAACGGTCGCGCAGCGCGTTCTGGATGCCCTTCAGTTCGCGATAGTGAGCAAGTACTTCGAACAGACCGTTGACCGATAGCTTCTCCATCGGCCAGTCGCTGACAAAACCGTATTCAGCCATCCTGGCGCCGCCGATGCCGTGCATGCGTGCATCTGGCAGCTGCGGCCGCAGCCCCGACAGCAGGCGTGCAGCCAGCAGGTCTCCGGAGCTTTCGCCGGCGACCATGGCGATGGTGATATCGGCGCTGCTGCCCGCCATGTCAGCGGATGATGCCACGCGGCGAAGACGCGATGAACTCGCGCATCAGCTTCAGGTAGACAGCGGAATCAGGCGCCTTGCTTTCTTCCAGCGCCAGTGTCGCCAGCGCTTCTTCAAGCGGCAGGCCGGCACGGTAAATGGTGCGGTAGGCGCGCTTGATGGCCATGATCTGTTCGCTGCTGAAGCCGCGGCGGCGCAGGCCTTCGCTGTTGATGCCGACAGGTTCAGCGCGGTTGCCGGCGGCGGTCACGAAAGGCGGGACGTCCTGACTGACGGCTGCAGTGAATGCCGTCATGGCATGGGCGCCGATGCGACAGAACTGGTGCACGGTGGTGAAGCCGCCCAGCAGCACCCAGTCGCCGATGAGCACATGGCCGGCCAGCGTGGCGTTGTTGGCGATCGTAGTGTTGCTGCCGATCTGGCAATCATGCGCCACGTGCACATAAGCCATGACCCAGTTGTCGTCGCCGATGCGGGTGACGCCACCGTCCTGCACGGTGCCCAGGTTGAGGGTGACGAATTCGCGGATGGTGTTGCGGTCGCCAATCTCCAGGCGGGTCGGTTCACCGGCGTACTTCTTGTCTTGCGGCACGGCGCCGATCGAGCCGAACTGGAAAATCGAGTTATCGCAGCCGATCGTGGTGTGCCCTTCGATCACGGCATGCGGGCCGATCTTGCTGCCGGCGCCGATCACAACATCCGGCCCAATGACGGTGTAAGCGCCGACTTCTACTGAACTGTCGAGATTCGCCTTGGGATCGATGACGGCGGTAGGATGGATGCGCGTCATCGGATCACGCTGATGGGCTGGCGTCGGCACTGTCGGCCGCGGGAGTAGAGGCTGCGCCTGGGCTGACTGCAGTGCGCATGGTGCACATGAATTCAGCTTCTACCGCCAGTTCGCCATCGACGCTGGCGATCGCCTTGTATTTCCAGATGCCGCGCACTACGCGTACGATCTCGACCTGCAGTTTGATCTGGTCGCCTGGCTCGACCGGACGGCGGAAGCGCGCCTTGTCGATGCCGAGGAAATAGACCACGGTATTTTCATCCGGCTTGCGGCCCTCTGTCAAAAATGACAACAGTGCAGCGGTCTGCGCCAGCGCTTCAATCGTCAGCACGCCCGGCATCACCGGCTTGTTCGGAAAATGCCCGTTGAAGAACTCTTCGTTAATGGTGACATTCTTGATCGCAGTGATCGACTTGCCGCTTTCCCAATTCAATACGCGATCAACCAGCAGCAGCGGATAACGGTGCGGCAGGTAGGTTTTGATCTGATTGATATCTAGCGTTTGGTTTGGACTATTCATTATCTTTTTGGGTAAGCTGAGGCATTAACTGTTTAACGGATTTTTCCAGAGAGCGGATTTTCTCACGCATTGTATTCAGATTGCGTACCAGGGCGGCAGATTTTTCCCAGTCGCCATGCTTGGCAATCGGATAAAACCCGGTATATTGCCCCGGTTCGGAAATCGAGCGCAAAGCCAGCGTTCCCGCTGACACATGGACGTGATCGGCAATGGTGATATGGCCATGGATCATGGCGGCGCCGCCTATCGAGCAGTATTTGCCGATGCGGGCGCTGCCGGCGATCCCCGCGCACGCTGCAATCGCCGTGTGGGCGCCGATATGGCAGTTATGGGCGATCTGGATCTGGTTGTCCAGCTTGACGCCCTCTTCAATCACGGTATCGGCCAGGGCGCCGCGGTCAATCGTGGTATTGGCGCCGATTTCGACGTCGTCGCCGATCAGCACGCGCCCGGTTTGCGGAATCTTGACCCAGGTCCCGCCATCGTTGGCAAAACCGAAACCGTCGGCGCCGATCACCACGCCGGAATGAATGATGGCGCGCTGACCGATCTCGCAAGCGTGGTAGACGGTAACGTTAGGATAAAGATAACTGCCGGCGCCGATCTTGGCCCCGGCCCCAATCACGCAGCCAGCATCGATGCGGACATGCTCACCGATGACCGCACCGCTGCCGATGACCACATTGGGGCCGATGCAGGCGCTAGCCGCGACCTGGGCTGCAGGATCGACGCTGGCAGCCGCATGGATCCCGGGGACCACGGGGACGGCATTCCTGGCAGCGAAAAGCTGTGCCGTCCGGGCAAAATAGGCATAGGGATTGGGTACGACAATGCGCGCGCCGTGGTAATCCGCGCCGACCGCCGTCTCATCCGCCGCAGACAGGATGACAGCAGCTGCCTTGGTTTGCGCTACCTGGGGACGAAATTTTGGATTCGAGAGGAAGGTGATCTGTGATGCGGTGGCATCGCTCAGGGGAGCGATGCCGGATACCTGGGTATCCGCATCACCGATCAATTGGCCACCTAAGCTTTCGACCAATTCTTTTAGCCGAATGCTCATGCTGATTGGCCTTGACAGAATAGTTTTATTTATTGAGGATCTTCAGTACTTTATCGGTGATATCAATGCGCGGGCTCACATAGACGCCGCCTTCCTGAAACACCATATCGTACTTTTCCGCTTCGGCGATCTGCTTGATCGCCTTGGTGGAACGCTCCAGGACGATGGCCAGTTCTTCGTTGCGGCGCTGGTTCAAGTCTTCGCGGAATTCACGCTGCTTGCGCTGGAAATCCTTGTCCAGATCACCCAGCTCGCGCTGGCGCTTGGTGCGCTCGGAATCCGAAATGACAGCCGAATCCTTGTCCAGCTTGTCTGCCTTGGCTTTCAAGGTCGCGGCCTGGTCCTGCAATTCCTTGTCGCGCTTGGAAAATTCGGCTTCGATCTTGCTTTGCGCCGCCTTGGCAGGATTGGCTTCACGCAAAATGCGCTCGCTGCTGACGAAGGCGATTTTCGAGCCGTCATCCGCATGCGCCGGCGCTGCCGCCGACAATGCGCACACAGCCAGCAAGGCTGCCGATGGTAACGATGTAAATGATTTAATTAGAGATTTCAACACTATTCTCCGCAATTCAAATGATGCAACTTGTGCATTATGCCACTCTTGCCAGAATCTGCACGCCCGGCGGGTTTAGAAGCCTGTGCCCAGCTGGAACTGGAAGGACTGCGTCTTGTCGGTCGGCTTGGCATTCAATGGCTTGCCGTAGCTGATCTTCAACGGACCGATAGGCGAAACCCAGCTCAAACCGAGACCGGTAGAATACCGCAACTCGCTCAACTGCATCGGCGCCTTGTCGGCATAGACCTGGCCGCCGTCGAGGAAGGTAAACCAGCGTAAGGTACGGTCGCTGCCGGAACCTGGGAACGGGAATTGCAATTCCATGTTGCCGAACACACGCGAAGCGCCACCCATCGAATCGCCGTACTGGTCGACGTTGGTGCCGACGCCCAGCGTCGAACCTTCGTAACCGCGCACGGTGCCGATACCGCCGGCATAGTAGTTCTTGAACACCGGATACGGCTTGCCGCCGATGCCGCGGCCGTAGTCGATCTCGCCGTTCAGGGCCAGCGTAGCCGCATTGCCCCAGAATGGCTGGAAGTACTGGTGCTGGTAACTTGCGCGGTAGTAGCGCAGGGTACCGACTGCCGACACTTCAAGCGTGGCGCGCTGGTAGCGCCCCTTGGTCGGCACCAGTGCGCTGTCGCGGCTGTCGCGCTGCCAGGCAGCGGTCAGCGGGAAGCTGTTAGTGGTAGCGGCAGCTGGATTTTGCAATACGTTATAGCTCTGGCCGTTAGGCAGGGTCAGACCGCTCGGCACCATAACACCGTTGCCGAAGTCGCTGACATATTGCTGGTACAGCAGCGGGCTGGAAGAGTCGGCCTGGACATTGGTGTTTTCAATACCGACGCCGAAGAACACGGTATCCAGTTCCGAGAACGGCACACCGAACTTGATATCGCTACCGATGGTGCGGACGCGATAGTCACCCGTGGTGTATGGCGACGGCCGCACGGTACGCAGATAGACGTTGTAGGTGCGGCTGATACCGTCATCGGTAAAGTAAGGATTGGTCTGGGACAGCGCAATCACCCGCGAATAGCTGCTGGTGTTCACATCGAGGCCGATGGTATTGCCGCTGCCGAAAGCATTCTGCTGCTGGATCGAACCGGACAGACTCAGTTTGTCGGTTTGCGAGAAACCGGCGCCGACCTGGATGTTGCCGGTAGGCTTCTCGGTGACCGCCATGTTGATATCGACCTGGTCGGAGGTGTTCGGCACTTCCGGTGTTTCGATGCCGACGTCCTTGAAGTAGCCGAGGCGGTCGACGCGGTCGCGCGACAGCTTGATCTTGGAGCCGTCGTACCAGGAGTCTTCAAACTGGCGGAACTCACGGCGCACCACTTCATCGCGCGTCTTGGTGTTGCCGGCGACGTTGATATGGCGCACATATACGCGCTTGCCCGGATCGACCAGGATGGTGAATGCTACTTCCTTGGTTTCGCGGTTCAGGTCCGGATTGGCGTTGACGTTGGCGAAGGCGTAACCGAAGTTACCCAGGCGCTCGGACATCTTCTTGGTGCTGTTGTTGAGTTTTTCGCCGTTGAACACATCGCCTTTTTTCAATTCCAGCAAGGACTTGAGCTCATCTTCACGGCCGAACATCTCGCCTTCCATCTTGATGTCGGAAACCTTGTACTTCTCACCTTCGTTGATGTTGATGGTGATGTAGATATCCTTCTTGTCCGGCGTGATCGACACCTGGGTCGATTCAACCTGCATCTCGATATAACCGCGGTTCAGGTAGTAGGAACGCAGGGTTTCGATATCGCCCGACAGTTTTTCCTTGGCGTACTGGTCGGCCTTGGTGTACCAGGTAAACCAGCCCGGCGAACGCAGCTTGATCTGGTCGCGCAGGTCGCCGTCGGAGAACGCCTTGTTGCCGACGAAACGGATTTCCTTGATGCGCGACACTTCGCCTTCGTCTACTGCAAACGTGACGTTGACGCGATTGCGTTCGATAGGCGTGACGGTGGTCGTCACTTTCATGCCGTACAAACCGCGCGACAGGTATTGTTTCTTCAATTCCTGCTCGGCGCGATCGACCTGGGCCTTGTCGAAAATACGCGATTCGCCGACGCCGATTTCCTTCAGCGCCTTGGTCAGCTGATCCTTGTCGAATTCCTTGATGCCGGAGAAGTCGACAGCGGCGATCGACGGCCGCTCTTCCACCATGACCACCAGCACGTCGCCTTCGGATTCAATCCGCACATCCTTGAAGAAGCCGGTTGCATACAGGGCCTTGATCGCCGCGGTACCTTTATCGTCGGTGAACTGCTCGCCGACGCGCACCGGCAGGTAGCTAAATACGGTACCGGCCTCCGTGCGCTGGATACCTTCGATGCGGATATCCTTGACCACAAACGGCTGCACCGCCATGGCCTGGCCCGAACACAGGGCGAAGGCAGCGGCAGCAATCAAACGACGGGGAAGAATCGACAAAGGGAAGTGCTCGGAATGTAATTTCATTAGCGATCGTTTTTTATCAATGTCCTTGTCCGCCACGATTGTCAGACAAGAGAGCCGAACTTAAAGGAGTTTAAAATAGGAGCCGAACGATGTCGTTAAACATGGCGACCATCATCAACGTCATCAAAATGCCGATGCCTGCCCGCTGTGCAATTGCACCAACCCGTTCAGGAATGGGGCGTCCGGTCAAAACTTCCAGCGAATAATACAGCAAAAGACCACCATCTAGAACCGGAATGGGGAGCAAATTCATGACGCCCAGGCTGATGCTGATAAAGGCAATAAAGCTCAAATAGCTGAA
Source organism: Collimonas pratensis (assembly GCF_001584185.1). Taxonomy (GTDB): domain Bacteria; phylum Pseudomonadota; class Gammaproteobacteria; order Burkholderiales; family Burkholderiaceae_D; genus Collimonas; species Collimonas pratensis. The sequence continues at coordinate 3,800,925 of NZ_CP013234.1, forward strand.
TGCACCGATGCGCGCGGTCTGGCCGGCATAGTCGGCAATCGTGATCGGACCGGTGATATTCTTCCAGGAAACCTCGCCGACAATCATTTTACCCAGCATTTTCAGGGTCAGGACACTGCTGTCCCAGGTCCGTTTTGCCCCTTTGACAAGTGCTTGCAGCGGTGGGCTGCTGGACAGCACCATCTCCGGCATCGTGGACGACAATTTAACCTTGATCCGGCCAATCGTCCCGTCTTTGGAGGTTTGCGCCTCCGGCGTAACGTCCACGGTAAAAGGATTGCCATTTCGCAAGCCAGTCAGGGTTAAAGGCTTGCCCGGCGAGACGCTCACCTTGGCAATGAAAGCTTCGCCATCAGGCGTTGGCACGCCATTGATCGCCGTGATCTGATCGCCTGCTTGTAAACCAGCTTTCATGGCAGGTCCGTCCGCATCAACCTGGTCCAGGATAGGCTTGCCGAGCTCCAGCTTGATACCCAGTTTGCCGAGATAATCGCCTTCCAGGTCTTTGGTCGCCAAACCAGTAGTCGGCAAATTAACCGTATCCAACAAATTGCCGCCGGCTGGCCCCGGGTTCGAACGCCGGACATCAAGCTTGACCGGCGTCTTGTCGACCACTGCCTGCATCACTTTCCAGCGCAATTCGTTCCAGGTCTGGACCGGCTCGCCGTTGACGGCGGTAATCAGCTCAGCGCCGCGCAAGCCGGCCTGGTAGGCCGCGGTTTGCTCCGGCACCGCCCGCACCCGCGGCGTCGGCTCCATCTCACCATAGGTGTAGAGGCCGGCAAATAGCAAAATGGCAAGAATGAAATTCGCCAGCGGACCGGCGGCGACAATCGCGATGCGCCGCCATACCGACTGGCCGGTGAATTCGCGCTTCATGTCCTGCGCAGAAATGCCGGATACATCTTGTTCGCGGGCATCCAGCATTTTGACGTAACCGCCTAATGGCAGGATCGAAATCGCCCATTCCGTCTGATCAGGGCCGAAGCGGCGCGACCAGACAATCTTGCCCATGCCCACCGAAAAGCGCAGCACTTTGACGCTGCACATGCGCGCGACCCAATAGTGGCCGAGCTCGTGGATGATGACCAGCGAGCCAAGGGCGACGACAAATGCGAGGATTGTTTGCAGAAAGGCCATTGCCGTGTATGTGTGTGTGTGCGGTAAGTGCGGTAAATTCGGTCAGGATATCAGGGCATTGACGGTCTGGCGCGCCAGACGGTCTTGCTCAAGCAGCATCTCGATATCGGTTACCGCGCACAGCGGCAGGCTGTCCATGGTGCGAGCGATTAATTGAGCAATCATGCCGAATCCGATTTTTTCATCCAGGAAAGCTTGGACCGCGACTTCATTCGCGGCGTTCAATATAGTTGCAGCCGAACCGCCGACCATCAATGCATCATACGCGAGTTTCAGGCAGGGAAAACGTTGCAGGTCGGGCCGGCTGAACTGCAGCTGCCCGATCACGGTCAGGTCGAGCGCGCCGACGCCGGAGGCAATCCGCTCCGGATAGGCCAGCGCATGGGCGATGGGCGTGCGCATGTCCGGATTGCCCAGCTGCGCCAGCACCGAACCGTCGATATACGACACCATAGAATGGATCACGCTTTGCGGGTGGATCACGACTTCGATCTGGCTGGCGGCGGCGCCGAACAGCCAATGGGCCTCGATCACTTCCAGGCCCTTGTTCATCATGGTGGCGGAATCGACCGAAATCTTGCGGCCCATGACCCACTTCGGATGGGCGATGGCTTGCGCCGGCGTCACTGTATCCATGGTGTCCAGCGGCCGCGTCAGGAACGGGCCGCCGGATGCCGTCAGCAGGATCTTTTCAACCCCAAGCGCGGCCGGCGAACGGGCGTAGTTGTGCGGCAGGCACTGGAAAATCGCGTTGTGCTCGCTGTCGATCGGCAGCAGCACCGCGCCGCTCTGCTTGATGGCATCGATGAACAGCTGGCCCGACATGACCAGGGCTTCCTTGTTCGCCAGCAGGATTTTCTTGCCGGCCTTGGCGGCAGCCAAGGTCGATTCCAGGCCGGCGGCGCCGACAATCGCGGCCATCACGGCATCGCATGCGGAAGCGCTGGCGACCTGGCATAAAGCCGCGGCGCCGTGCAGCACTTCGATCTGGGGAGCCTGTGCCTGCAGCAAGCGACTTAGCTGCTGAGCTGCCTCGGCGCTGCCAACCACTGCCACCTGCGGCTTGAATTTCAGGCATTGTTCCGCCAGTTGCTCGACCCTGCTATGAGCGGTCAGGGCATACACCGAATAACGCTCGGGATGGCGCGCCAGCACATCCAGGGTGGACATGCCGATCGAACCAGTGGAGCCGAGGATAGTAATATTTTGCATAAAACCTAGAACCAGAAACTCAACAAGGCTGCCAGCGGCAGCACCGGAATCAGTGCATCGACGCGATCCAGCACGCCGCCATGGCCGGGCAGCAGATTGCTGCTGTCCTTGATGCCGGCACGGCGCTTGAGCATGGATTCGAACAAGTCGCCGGCAACGCTGGCGGCCACCAGTACGGTCATCGCTGCCAGCAGTCCGGCCCAGCCCCAGGTCGCCAGCAGCCGCATCGGGAAGGTGTCCGCCAGCGCCGGCGTGAAGCTGAAACCGAGTGCCATGAGCAGCACCAGGATCCAGCCGCCGACGGCGCCTTCCCAGGACTTGCCGGGGGAGATGGACGGCGCCAGCTTATGCTTGCCGAAAGCCTTGCCGGAAAAATAAGCGCCGATGTCAGCCGCCCAGACAATCACCAGCACCGACAGCAGGTACAGCGGCGAATGATGGAACAATACGACAATGGCGAGGAAACAGCCAAATATGGCGATGGCGTAAGTCGCCGCAATCAGCCGGTTAGCCAGGCTGGCCAAGGGCGGCAGGCCGAACCCCAGGGCCGGCACGAAACGAAAGCACCAGATTGCCACACACAGCGTAAACAGCAAGCGGATATCGGGACCGGCGCCAGCGTACAGCACAGCGCCGAACAGGAGCAGCGCCGCCAGCCCCCAGGCCAGCGCGGCCTTGGCCGAGGCGCCGAATATGCGAGCGCTTTCCCAGATCGCGGCGCCGAAAAAGAGCGTCGAGACCAAGGCAAATGCAGGGTAATAATTGAAATACAAGATTGGCAGCAGCACCGCCAACAACAATAACGCCGTGATGACACGTGTTCTTAGCATCAGGTAGCCTGTTCGACCAGTTGCGCGCTGGTGCGCCCAAAACGCCGTTCGCGCTGCTGATAGGAGGCAATTGCCTTGTCCAGCTCGTCGGCGCCGAAATCCGGCCAGTAAGTATCGGTAAAGTAAAGCTCGCTGTAGGCCAGTTGCCACAGCAGGAAATTGGAAATGCGCTGCTCGCCGCCGGTACGGATGAACAGGTCCGGCTCGGGCGCGTAGGCCATCGCCAGGTACTGCGCCAGCTCATCCTCGGAAAACGTATCTGCCCCGGCCAGCGCCGAAACGCCGCTGGCGGCACGGGCAGCCAGCATCTTTTGCACCGCCTGCATGACATCCCAGCGGCCGCCGTAGTTGGCGCAGACGGTGACCGTCATGGCGGTATTGCCGGCGGTCTTGCGCTCGGCGTTGTCGATCATCTGCTGCAGTTTGTCGTCGAAACGGCTGAGGTCGCCCACCACTTTCAGGCGGATGCCGTTGGCGTGCATCTTGCCCACCTCGCGCTCCAGCGCCACCATGAACAAGCGCATCAGCAGCGACACTTCATCGGCCGGGCGGCGCCAGTTCTCGGAACTGAAGGCAAACAGGGTCAGGTATTCAACGCCACGCGCGGCACAGGCTTCTACTGCTGCACGCACTGCTTCGACGCCCTTGCCGTGGCCGGCGACGCGCGGCAGGAAGCGGCTGGTGGCCCAGCGGCCGTTGCCGTCCATGATGATGGCGACGTGCCGTGGCACCGTCGGGCTGGCAGGCAGCGTTTGCGTGGAACTTGTGTGGGCCATAAATAATGAGTAAGAAATAAAGCGCAGGATGGACACAAAGTGCCCACCCTACGCAGTCAGTGCTGTCGGATCTCTGCTTAAACGGTCAGGATCTCTTTTTCTTTATCGACCACTTGCTTGTCAATTTCAGTCACGAACTTGTCAGTCAGCTTCTGGATTTCGTCTTGCGCACGGCGCTCGTCGTCTTCCGAACATTCCTTGTCCTTGACCAGCTTCTTCAAGCCTTCGTTGGCGTCGCGGCGGATATTGCGAATTGCAATCTTAGCATCTTCCGCTTCGCCCTTGACCAGCTTGACCATTTCCTTGCGGCGCTCTTCCGTCAGCGCCGGCGTCGGCACCCGCACCAGTTCGCCCTGGGTCGACGGGTTCAGGCCGAGATCGGATTCGCGGATGGCCTTTTCGACCACTGCGAGCATCTTCTTTTCAAACGGCTGCACACCGATGGTGCGCGCATCGATCAGGGTGACATTGGCGACCTGGCTCAGATTGGCCGGGCTGCCGTAATAGTCGACCGTGATGTGGTCAAGGATGCCGGTGTGGGCGCGACCGGTACGTACCTTGGCCAGGTCGGCCCGCAAAGTCTCCAGCGACTTTTGCATTCTTTGATCAGTATTCTTTTTAACGTCAGCAATGCTCATGCTGCTCTCCTCTACGAAAACAAATTGTATTGATTAATATTAACTAAGTTGGCCAAATCTTATTCATGTAACGCAATTGCGCGGAATAGCGCAACAAATGCGCGCAATTATTAATTACAAATCGACAAATCGAATAGATAATTTATACGTGTACCAGGGTGCCTTCATCTTCGCCCAGGATGACGCGCTTCAGCGCGCCCGGCTTGATGATCGAAAACACCTTGATCGGCAGCTTCTGGTCGCGGCACAGCGCAAAGGCGGTGGCGTCCATGACTTGCAGGTGCTTGGTGATCGCTTCGTCAAAGGTGATGTGCGAATAACGGGTCGCGGTCGGATCCTTGTTTGGGTCGGCGCTATAGACGCCGTCGACCTTGGTCGCCTTCAAGACGATCTCGGCGCCGATTTCCGAACCGCGCAAGGCCGCTGCAGTGTCGGTGGTGAAAAACGGATTGCCGGTGCCTGCTGCAAAAATGACAACCTTGTCTTCTTCCAGATATTGCAGCGCCTTAGGGCGCACGTATGGCTCTACTACCTGTTCGATGCTGATGGCCGACATGACGCGTGCGGTGAGGCCGATCTGGCGCATTGCATCCGCCAGCGCCAGGGAATTCATCACCGTCGCCAGCATGCCCATGTAGTCTGCAGTGGCGCGGTCCATGCCCTGGGCGCCAGGTGCGACGCCGCGGAAAATATTGCCGCCGCCGATGACGATCGCCAGTTCGACGCCCAGTTTGGCGACTTCGGCGACGTCGGCCACCATGCGCTCAATCGTCGCACGGTTGATACCGTAGGCGTCATCGCCCATGAGGGCTTCACCGGAGAGTTTCAGGAGAACACGCTTGTAAGCTGGTTTTGTCATGGTCTGGGCCCCTTGTGGCTTTCCGATTGATATGTGTGTTGTTCACGCCTAGCTGAAGCACTGCAGCGCCATTGTCAGGCCAAACTGCAGCAAAATCTACTATCAGGCTCTTTTTTGGATAATCGGAGCCGGCTCCTGCGTTTTCGCTCCACCCTTTTAGGTGCAGCGATCCGGCAAGGCATTCCTTAGTCCGTGGCTTGGGAAGAAAATTCCGCAGAGCCAAAAAAACGGGCCTTTCGGCCCGTATTCTTGCTTACGCCTGCTTGGCCGCAGCAACTGTCGCTGCAACTTCTGCAGCGAAGTCATCTTGTTTCTTCTCGATGCCTTCACCGACCACAAACATGGTGAACGCTTTAACACTGGTGTTGGTCGCCTTCAGCATCTGTTCAACCGTCTGCTTGTCGTTCTTGACGAAAGTCTGGTTCAGCAGGGAAACTTCCTTCAGGAATTTCTGCACCGAACCTTCGATCATCTTGGCAGCGATATCTGCAGGCTTGCCGGATTCGGCCGCCTTCAGGGTTGCTACCGAACGCTCTTTTTCGATCAGGTCGGCAGGTACTTGCTCGGACGACAGCGAAACAGGCTTCATCGCAGCGATGTGCATGGCCACGTCTTTACCGACTTGTTCGTCAGCGCCGTCGAATTCGACCATCACGCCGATGCGTGTGCCGTGCAGGTAGGAAACCAGCTTGGCGGCAGTGTCGAAACGCGTGAAACGGCGGATCGACATGTTTTCGCCGATACGGCCGATCAGGGCAGCGCGGGTCTCTTCAACGGTGCTGCCGTCGAGAGGCAGGGCCGACAAGGCAGCGACGTCAGCAGGATTTTTTTCTGCAACCAGCTTGGCGCAGGCATTCGCCAAGGCCAGGAAGTCGTCGTTCTTGGTGACGAAGTCGGTTTCGCAGTTGACTTCCACCAGGGCGCCAACGCCGCCGGCGATGTAGGCTGCTACAACGCCTTCAGCTGTCACGCGGGAAGCAGCCTTGGAAGCCTTGCCACCCAGTTTGACGCGCAGGATTTCTTCTGCCTTGTCCATGTCGCCGCCAGCTTCGGTCAGCGCCTTCTTGCATTCCATCATTGGCGCATCAGTCTTTGCGCGCAGTTCGCCTACCAGTGCTGCTGTAATTGCCGCCATACTATTCTCCTAGCTCAGTTGACGCTGTACCGGCGATCCGCTACTGCCATGCAGTGCGGCCAACAACCGGCGCGCCATCGTTCAAAATATTCAGATATAAATTCGGTGTAACCCTGGTGTAACGCAAATGCAACACCAGCAAGTGATACAAAAAAAGGGGCAACCACGCCCCCTTTTTCTTCTGAGTATGAATCCTCAGATGCAGGGCTTACGCCTGGTCGTTAACTTCAACGAATTCGTCGCCAGCTGCGCCCTTGATGGCTTCAACTACGTCGTTCACTGCATTGGCGCGGCCTTCCAGGATGGCATCGGCAACACCGCGAGCGTACAAAGCGATTGCCTTGGACGAGTCGTCGTTGCCAGGAATGACATAAGTCACGCCGTCTGGCGAGTGGTTGGTGTCAACCACGCCGATAACTGGAATACCCAGTTTAGCGGCTTCAGTGATGGCGCCCTTGTGGTAGCCGACGTCGATCACGAAAATTGCGTCAGGAATGCCGCCCATGTCCTTGATGCCGCCGATAGCTTTTTGCAGCTTGATAAGCTCACGTTGGAACATCAGGCCTTCTTTTTTGCTCAGCTTCTCAACCGAACCGTCTTCAATCGAAGCTTCCATTTCTTTCAGGCGCTTGATCGATGTCTTGATGGTCTTGAAGTTGGTCAGCATGCCGCCCAACCAGCGTTGGTCGACGAAAGGCGAACCCGAACGTGCTGCTTCAGCAGCAACGATTTCGCGCGCTTGGCGCTTGGTGCCGACAAACAGGATGTTGCCGCGGTTGGACGACAATTGGCGGATGTACTTCATCGCCTCTTGGTACATGCCCAGGGTTTTTTCCAGGTTGACGATGTGAATCTTGTTGCGGTGACCGAAGATGAACGGCGCCATCTTTGGGTTCCAGAAACGAGTTTGGTGACCGAAGTGGACACCGGCTTCCAGCATTTCACGCATTGTTACGGACATAATTTTCTCCAGGGTTGGGTCTGGAATCTGCTCAGTCACTGTTTTGCCTACGGCGGAAACAGCACCCTTTTCGAGCGGATTCGCGTTTTTAAACATACAAATTAACGACAACAACGTCGGTATAGCCCGATAGCAATTCGAGCTAACCCAAGATTGTAACCCAAAACCCAGGACTTCTTCAAGTCCCGGCAGGCATATCTTTCAGCGCATCTTGTGATGCTCGTCTATAATCGTTACCTGAATGAATCCCGGCCGTTTATGCCTGCTTTTACGGCTGTTTTGTGCGCTTATTGCGCACTTATTGTCCACTTACTGTCCATTTAAGCGCGGATTTGCCCTTATTTCTCAGAATTATTCCTTACCTATGACCACTATTTCCATCAAAACCGCCGAGGACATCGCCGGCATGCGCATCGCCGGCAAGCTTGCCTCTGAAGTGCTCGACTACATCACGCCGTTTGTCAAAGCCGGCGTGACCACCGGCGAGCTGGATCGCTTGTGCCACGAATTCATGACAAACGTACAAGATTCGATCCCGGCCCCGCTCAACTACTGCCCGCCCGGCTATACCCCGTATCCGAAAGCCATCTGCACCTCGGTCAACGATGTCATCTGCCATGGCATCCCGGGCGACAAGGTTCTGAAAAACGGCGATGTGGTGAATCTGGACATCACCATCATCAAGCACGGCTACCACGGCGACACCAGCCGCATGTTCTATGTCGGCGAGCCGTCGATCATGGCCAAGCGCCTGGGCGACATCACCTATGAATGCATGTGGCTGGGGATCGCCAAGATCAAACCCGGCGCGCATCTGGGCGATATCGGCCACGTCATCCAGCAGCACGCCGAGAAAGCCGGCTACAGCGTGGTGCGCGAATTCTGCGGCCACGGCATCGGCAAGGTATTCCACGAAGAGCCGCAAGTCTTGCATTATGGCCGTCCCGGCACGCTGGAACGGCTGGAAGCCGGCATGATCTTCACGGTCGAGCCGATGATCAACGCCGGCCGCCGCGACATCCGCGAAATGGGCGACGGCTGGACTATCAAGACCAAGGATCGCAGCCTCTCCGCGCAATGGGAACACACCGTGCTGGTGACCGAAACCGGCTACGAAGTGCTGACCGTCTCGGCGGGCACGCCGCCGCCGCCGGCATTCGTCCAGCAAGCTGCCGCCGCCTAATCATATTTCTATACCAAGCACCGAACGCCGTACATGACAACACTTGCCGCGACCCTGAAACAACAGCTTAGAACCGAGCGGCAAGTCATCATCTCTGCCTTCCTGGTAGAGGGCAAACCCGGCGAACTGCTGACGGCGCTGCGGCGCAGCGTCGACCTCGCCCTCACCCAGGCCTGGAAAATGCTCGGCATGCCGGCATCGGCAGCGCTGGTGGCGGTCGGCGGCTACGGCCGCGGCGAACTGTTCCCGCACTCCGACGTCGACGTGCTGATCCTGCTCGGCGCGGCCCCCGACGCCGAACTGAAACCGCGACTGGAACAGCTGGTCCAGCTGTTCTGGGACATCGGCCTGGAGATCGGCCACAGCATCCGCACCGTCGACGAATGCCTGAGCGAATCAGCCGCCGATATCACAGTGCAAACCAGTCTGCTGGAAGCGCGCCTGGTGACCGGTAACCACGCTTTGTTCCACCAGTTGCAGGAACGCTGCAACGCGGCGATGGACCCTTGCGCCTTTTTCCAGGAAAAAATCCTGGAAATGCGCCAGCGCCACGTCAAATATGAAGACACGCCCTACAGCCTGGAGCCGAACTGCAAGGAAAGCCCGGGCGGCCTGCGCGACCTGCAAGTGATCCTGTGGGTGGCCAAAGCCGCCGGGCTCGGCGAGTCCTGGCCGAAGCTGGCCAAGCACGGCCTGATCACGGCGGCGGAAGCACGCCAGCTGTCGCGCCAGGAGCGCGCCTTCAAGGATATCCGCATCCGCCTGCACATCTACACCAACCGGCGCGAAGACCGCCTGGTGTTCGACGTGCAGACGCCGATCGCCGAAGCGCTCGGCTTCCAGACCACCGAAACGCGGCGCGCCAGCGAATACCTGATGCAGCGTTATTATTGGGCTGCGAAGGCAGTGACCCAGCTCAACACCATCCTGCTGCAGAACATCGAAGTGCAGCTGTTCCCGCAGCCGATGGTGCCGCAGCGTATCAACGATCGCTTCAACCACCTGAACCGCCTGATCGACATCGCCCACGACGACCTGTTCAAGACCACGCCGTCGGCCATGCTGGAACTGTTCCTGCTGCTGGCCCAGCACAGCGAACTGCGCGACATGACCGCGCGCACCCGGCGCGCCCTGTGGCATGCGCGCGTCAAGATCGACAACGCCTTCCGCCGCGACCCGGTCAACCGTTCGCTGTTCATCCAGATCATCCAGGCGCCGCAAGGGATCACGCATGCGCTGCGCGGCATGAACCAGACCAGCATCCTGGGCCGCTATCTGCCGAACTTCCGCCGCATCGTCGGCCAGATGCAACACGACCTTTTCCACGTCTACACGGTCGACCAGCACATCCTGATGGTGGTGCGCAACGTGCGCCGTTTCACCATGAGCGAACACGCCCACGAGTATCCGTTCTGCAGCCAGCTGATCGCCAATTTTCCACGGCCGTGGCTGCTGTATGTGGCAGCCCTGTTCCACGATATCGCTAAAGGCCGCGGCGGCGACCACTCCAAGCTGGGCATGACCGACGCCCTGCATTTCTGCCAGCATCATGGCCTGGCGCCGCAGGACACCGCGCTGGTGGTGTTCCTGGTCGAGCACCACCTGACCATGTCGCAAGTGGCGCAAAAACAGGATTTATCCGATCCGGATGTAATCCTTCACTTCGCCGGCACGGTCAAGGACGAACGTCACCTGACAGCTCTCTATCTGCTGACAGTGGCCGACATCCGCGGCACCAGCCCGAAAGTGTGGAACGCCTGGAAAGGCAAGCTGCTGGAAGACCTGTACCGCATGACTCTGCGCGTGCTGGGCGGCGAAACGCCGTCGGCCGACCGCGAGCTGAAGAACCGCCAGGAAGAAGCGCTGAAAACCCTCCGTCTGTACGGCTTGCCGCAAGACGCCCATGAAGCCCTGTGGCAGCAGCTCGACGTCGCCTATTTTCTGCGCCACGACGCTTCCGACATCGCCTGGCAAACCCGCTCCTTCTATAACCAGATCGACAGCCCGGCGCCGATCGTCAAATGCCGCCTGGCGCCGATCGGCGAAGGCTTGCAGGTGGCGGTCTACACCAAGGACCGCAGCGACCTGTTCATCCGCATCTGCAGCTATTTCGACAGCAAGAATTTCAGCATCCTGGACGCCAAGATCCAAACCACGCGCCACGGCTACGCGCTCGACTCCTTCCTGATCAGCGCTCCGCTGTTCGCCAAGCACTATCGCGACATCATCAACCTGATCGAGCACGAGCTGACCGCCCTGCTGCAAACCGACAGCGCCTTGCCGGCGGCCTCGCGCGGACGGCTGTCGCGCCTCTCGCGCACCTTCCCGCTGACGCCGACGGTCGACCTGCGGCCGGACGACCGCGGCCAGTACTACCTGCTGTCGATCACCGCCAACGACCGCACCGGCCTGCTGTTTTCGGTCGCCAGCGTATTGGCCAAACACAAGATCAACCTGCATACCGCCAAGATCATGACCCTCGGCGAACGCGTCGAAGACGTCTTCCTGGTGGACGGTAATGCGCTCAACCATGCGCGCATGCAGATCCAGCTGGAGACCGATTTGCTCGATGCTTTGCACATTTAGCGTAGGGTGGGCACCTGTGCCCACGCGTGACTTATGCACAGCAAAAGTCCTAAGATCCTAAGCTCATCAACCGTCACGCGTGGGCAGAAAAATCTGCCCACCCTACGATTCAGATAATATTTTTTAATTTTCTTTTTTAGCACGCCATGACTGAACCACTACGCCTTTCCAAACGCATGTCAGAACTCGGGCTATGCTCGCGCCGCGAGGCCGACGAATGGATCGCGCGCGGCTGGGTGCGGGTCGACGGCATCGTCGTCTCGGAACTCGGCAGCAAGGTGCTGCCGAGCCAGCGCATCAGCGTCGAACGCCAGGCCGCGGCCGAACAATCGAAACGCGTCACCATCCTGATCAACAAGCCGGTCGGCTTCGTCAGCGGCCAGGCCGAAGACGGCTACCAGCCGGCAGTGGCGCTGATCAAGGAAGCCAACCGCTGGAGCGAAGACCGCTCGCCCACCCTGTTCCACCCGACCCAGCTACGCAGCCTGGTCCCCGCCGGCCGCCTCGACATCGACTCGGTCGGCCTGCTGGTGCTGACCCAGGACGGCCGCATCGCCAAACACCTGATCGGCGAAGAAACCAGCGTCGACAAGGAATACCTGGTGCGGGTGCGCTATACCAAAGGCGACAAGCTGCCCGACGCCGAACTGCGCCGCCTCAACCACGGCCTGACGCTGGACGGCAAGAAGCTGAAGCCGGCCATCGTCAAATGGCAGAACGAAGATCAGCTGAGCTTTACCCTGCGCGAAGGCAAGAAGCGCCAGATCCGCCGCATGTGCGACATGGTCGGCTTGAAGGTGCTGGGCTTGAAACGGGTGCGGATTGGCGGCGTGAAGCTGGGGAATCTGCCTGAGGGGCAATGGCGGTATCTGGGGGCGGACGAACAGTTCTAGGAATTTGGAAGCACCGCGTGGGCAGAGAAGCCGGCCCACCCTACCCCGCTGCAAAGGCATGTAGGGTGGCCATTAATGCCCACGCGTGACAGCAATTACAAGAACCGATCCAGAATCTTGCGGCTAGCCTTGTCCAGCGCCTGCGTATCGCGGATCAGGAACTGCACGCCATGACTATCTGCGATCAGCAGGCTGGTCGCCACGATACGGCGGATATCTTCCTCGCCCTTGAGCGTGAAAGAAGCATCGCCGCGATTGGTTTCCACATACCAGATACTGGGCGCGGTATAGCTGGAGACCCTCTGGATGCGCTTGATTTCCGGCATGAACTCGCGGCTAGCCAGTTCTTTTTCGACGATCACGCGGGTCGCGTCCGGCAGGTCGGACAAACGGCTGATCCAGGACAGTTCGTGGCCATCGGCGCTGACCAGCGACAGGCCGTCGTCCGGCGCGCCTATCGGGAAAGCACGCACCGGCACCACGCCTTCGTGCACTTCGCCATTGGCGGCGGTGTAGACCAGGCGGCCAAAAGCATTGTGGCTCAGTTTGAAATCATGTGTCGTCATACGTTCTCTTCGCTGTCTTCATCGACCAGTTGCGGCTCGCCGTCGCCCTCGGGATTGCGCAGCTGCGCCTGGTACAGGCGGTAGTAGGCGCCTTCGCGCAGCATCAGTTCGTCATGGCTGCCGACTTCGACGATCTGGCCGCGGTCCAGCACCACCAGGCGGTCGGCCTTGCGCAGGGTCGACAGGCGGTGCGCAATCGCAATCGTGGTGCGGCCCTGGACCAAGTTATCGAGCGCTTTCTGGATTTCTTTCTCGGTGGTGGTATCCACCGACGAGGTGGCTTCGTCCATGATCAAGATGCGCGGATCGATCAGCAGCGCGCGCGCGATCGAGATGCGCTGGCGCTCGCCGCCCGACAGCGCCTGGCCGCGTTCGCCGACCAGCGAATCGTAGCCTTGCGGCAGGCGCAGGATGAATTCATGGGCGTGGGCGGCACGGGCAGCGGCGACGATTTCCTCGCGCGTGGCTTCCGGCTTGCCGTAGCAGATGTTCTCGGCGATCGTGCCAAAGAACAGGAAAGGCTCTTGCAGCACCAGGCCGATATTGCGGCGATATTCCGAGATCGGCATCGAGCGGATATCGACGCCATCCAGGCGTATCGAGCCTTCCGAGACATCGTAGAAGCGGCAGATCAGGTTCACCAGCGTGCTCTTGCCGGAACCGCTGTGGCCGACCAGACCGATCATCTCGCCCGGCTTGATGTCCAGGCTGACGCCGCGCATCACGGCCCGGTTGCCGTAGCGGAAACCGATGTCGCGCAACTCGATGGCGCCCTTGACGTGCTCCAGATGGACCGGGTTGGCCGGCTCGGGAACGCTGGAGACGTGGTCGAGGATTTCAAAAATACGCTTGGCGCCGACCGCCGCCTTTTGCGTTACCGAGACAATCCGGCTCATCGAATCGAGACGGGTATAGAAGCGGCTGATATAGGCCAGGAACGAGGCCAGCACACCGACCGTGATCTGGTTCTTGGACACCTGCCAGATGCCGAATACCCAGACTACCAGCAAGCCGATTTCGGTCAGCAGGGTCACGGTCGGCGAAAACAGCGACCAGATCTTGTTGACGCGGTCGTTGACCAGCAGGTTGTGCTGGTTGGCGTCGCGGAAACGCGTGGCTTCGCGCTTTTCCTGGGCAAAGGCCTTGACCACCCGGATGCCGGGAATGGTGTCGGCCAGCACATTGGTGACTTCGGCCCAGATGCGGTCGATCTTTTCAAAGCCGTGTTTCAGCTTGTCACGCACCAGGTGGATCATCCAGGCGATGAACGGCAGCGGCACCAGAGTCACCAGCGCCAGCCACGGATTGATCGAGAACAGGATCACCGCGGTCATGATGATCATCAGGACATCGATGGCGAAGTCCAGCAGATGCAGCGACAGGAAAACGCAGATGCGGTCGCTTTCCGAACCGATGCGCGCCATCAGGTCGCCGGTGCGCTTGCCGCCGAAGTATTCCTGCGACAGGCGCAGCAAGTGTTCATAGGTCGTGGTGCGCAGGTTGGCGCCGATACGCTCGCTCACCAGCGCCAGGATATAAGTGCGGGCCCAGCCCAGGCTCCAGGCCACCAGCGCGGAAGCCAGCAGTCCGGACAGGTACAGCTTGACCAGGTCGACATTGATGGGTTTGCCGTTCTGATAAGGAATCAGCACATTATCCATCAGCGGCCCCATCAGGTAAGGCGGCACCAGGGTGGCGGCGGTGGAAATCAGCATCAGCACGAAACCCAGCAGCAGCATCCCTTTATAGGGCGTGGCGAAGCGCGCCAGGCGGAACAGGGCCCAGGTCGACGAGGGCGCGGCGCCCTTTTCAGGGCAAATCAGGCATTCCTCGCTGTCTGCGGGTAGCGGCGCATTGCATTGCGGGCAAACAGCCTGCTCTTCACGCAAGGCTGAATGTCCGGCCAGGCGGTCGTCGCGCTGCTGTTCGAAGACCTTGATCAGGCGCAGCGCATCAAGATTCAGGCCGAGCGTGTAGCGCCAGCTTGCCAGCTGCTGTTGCTCGTCATGCAATTCCAGGCTGCCGACGCCGGCGTGATCGTGGTGGCCGAGCTTCAGCCCGGCGCGGTAGCTCCACTCGCGCCAGCTGCTGTCCTCGGCCATTTTGGCCAGCACGCGCTGGCTGGTGACCAACACCAGCCCTTGTGCAAAATGCAGCGAGGCGTTGAGATCGATGACCAGGGACGCGAGGATTTCCTCGGTCGGCCCGAGTTGAGTTGTCACTTCGGCACGCAAAGTAGCAGGTAATGCAGCAGGCAAATTATGGGATAAATAATTTCCAGCGCGGGATAATGGGGGTATTGGGTTGCTTTTCATCTAAACGGCATGGTGTGTCCGCGCGCATACTGGCTAGCGGACCGGATGGAATTTTGTGTGAAAACGCCTTGGAACAAGGTGACAATTATTTGACACGCTCTTCGAGAGCGGCTGCAGGCTTCGCTTACCGCGCGCTCGCACCGTCAACACATTGAAAACAGTCCAAAAATGGCGCACATCGTCTGCCGCAAGTATTATATCCTATCGGGTTTTCCGGAAACGTTACTCTTCGTTACTAAATAACACTATCTTTTTGGACATTATTATTTAGTAATCCGATGTAAACCAAACCGCTCTTTAACGCGTTACAAGTTGTTGCAGGGCGTTGAAACCGGTACGCGCAATCGTCCAGGATCCACGAATGGTCATTTTGGCCAGCCCTTTTGGCCAACGCCTATAGCCTCATTGCTGACTCATGAAAAACATTGAAATTCTCCGTATCATGTCCCTGCGCGGACCGAATATATGGACGTATAGATCAACCCTTGAGGCGTGGATCGACATTGGCGAACTGGAAGACTTCCCCTCCAATACCCTGCCCGGCTTCAACCAGCGCCTGACCGGCTGGCTGCCTTCCCTGATCGAACACCGCTGCAGCTACGGCGAACGCGGCGGCTTTGTACAGCGCCTGCAAGACGGCACCTGGCCCGGCCACATCCTTGAACACGTCACCCTGGAACTGCAAAACCTGGCCGGCATGCCGGGTGGTTTCGGCAAAGCTCGCAGCACTTCGGTGCGCGGCGTCTATAAAGTAGCGGTACGGGCGCGCCACGAAGAAGTCACCCGCGCCGCCCTGCACGCTGCGCGCGACCTGGTGATGGCCGCGATTGAAGACCAGCCGTTCGATGTCCCGGCTACGATTGCCTCGCTGCGCACCATGGTCGATTCGCGCTGCCTCGGCCCCAGCACCGCCTGCATCGTCGAAGCCGCGGACGAACGCCGCATCCCCTCTTTCCGCCTGACTGACGGCAACCTGGTGCAGCTCGGCCACGGCTTTCGCCAGCGCCGCATCTGGACCGCCGAAACCGACCAGACCAGCGCCATCGCCGAAAGCATCTCCAGCGACAAGGACCTGACCAAGACCCTGCTGCAAGCCTGCGGCGTGCCGGTGCCGGAAGGCCAGGTTGTGGACAGCCCGGCAGAAGCCTGGGAAGCCGCCGAAGACATCGGCTTGCCGGTGGTGGTCAAGCCGACCGACGCCAACCATGGCCGCGGCGTCTTCATCGACCTCAACACCCGCGAAGAAATCGAAACCGCCTACACGCTGGCGCTGGAAGAAGGCAGCAGCGTGATCGTCGAGCGCTTCATCCGCGGCAACGAACACCGCCTGCTGATCGTCGGCGGCCGCCTGGCTGCCGCTGCCCGTGGCGAACCCTTGTCGGTGGTAGCCGACGGCAGCTCGACCATCCTGCAACTGATAGAAAGCCAGATCAATTCCGATCCGCGCCGCGGCGAGCTGGAAGAATGTCCGCTCAGCCTGGTGCTGCTGGACCAGGAACCAGTGGTGCGCGTGGAGCTGGAACGCCAGGGTTACAACGGCGATTCAATCCCGCCAGCCGGCAAGCAAGTCCTGATTCAACGCAACGGCAATGTCTCGATCGACGTCACCGACCTGGTGCACCCTAGCGTCGCCGCTGCCGCCTCGCTGGCGGCGCGCGTGGTCGGCCTGGATATCGCCGGCGTCGATCTGGTGGCGGAAGATATTTCACGGCCGCTGGAAGAACAGCGCGGCGCCATCGTCGAAGTCAATGCCGGTCCGGGCCTGCTGATGCATTTGAAGCCGGCGGAAGGCCGGCCGCGCCCGGTCGGCCGCGCCATCATCGAACATCTGTTCGCCGCCGCCGACAATGGCCGCATCCCGATCGTCGGCGTCTCCGGCACCCACGGCAAGACCACTGTTTCGCGCCTGATCGCATGGCAGTTGCACCTGAGCGGCAACCATGTCGGCCTGGCATGCGGCGACGGCCTTTACTTCGCCCAGCGCCAGGTAGAAAAAGGCGATTGCGCCAATTGGGAATCGGCCCAGCGCGTGCTGATCAACCGCGCGGTGCAAGCAGCGGTTTTTGAAAACAGCCACGACACCATCTTGTCCGAAGGCCTGGTGTACGACCGCTGCCAGGTTGGCGTGGTCACCAACATCGCCGCCAACGACAGCCTGCCGCAGTACTACATCGGCGACGCCGAGGAAATGGTGAAAGTCACCCGCACCCAGGTCGACGTCGTGCTGCCGACCGGTGTCGCCGTGCTGAACGCCGCCGATGCGCTGGTGGCCGACATGGCCTCGCTGTGCGATGGCGAAGTGATTTTCTTCGGCATCAACCCTGCTCTGCCGGTCATCGCCGAGCAGCTCGAAAAGAACAAGCGCGCGGTGTTCATCCGCAACGACCAGATCATGCTGGCTACCGGCAAGAATGAATTGCTGCTGGCGGACATCACCACCATACCGCTGATCACCCGCAGCAAGGACAGCTTCCAGACTGAAAACGTACTGGCAGCGGTCGCCGCGGCATGGGCGCTGGACATCTCGCACGACTTGATGCGCGCCGGGATTGAAACTTTCGAGATGGCTTAGCAGCTTGCTTAATTAAGCAAAATTAAGCAAAAACCAGAAATCAGAATAATCAGAAATTAGGAAAACCTGTCGATGGACGTATCACGTATCCGAGTACTTCGCGGCCCCAATCTGTGGAGTCGACATACCGCTATTGAAGCCATTGTGTCCTGCGCCGAAGCGGAACGCGCCATTGCCGGCATCGCCGGCTTCGAGGCCAAGCTGCGTGAACGCTTTCCGCAAATGGGCTTCCTCCAGGCGACCGGCAAGAACGAAGTGATTTCCATGGCGCATGCCCTGGAAATCGCCGCCCTCGGGCTGCAGTCCGAAGCCGGCTGTCCGGTCACCTTCAGCCGCACCGTGCCAACCATGGAAACCGGCGTCTACCAGGTGATCGTCGAATACAGCGAAGAAGAAGTCGGCCAGCTGGCTTTCGAGCTGGCACGGCAACTGTGCCTGGCGGCCTTGACGGATCAGCCTTTCGACCTCGCCAGCGCGCTGGCGAGCCTGCAGGAACTCGACGAAGACATCCGCCTCGGCCCTAGCACCGGTTCCATCGTGCAAGCCGCGGTAGCGCGCGGCATTCCGTTCCGCCGCCTGACCGGCGGCAGCATGGTGCAGTTCGGCTGGGGCAGCCGCCAGCGCCGCATCCAGGCCGCGGAAACCAATCACACCAGCGCCATCGCCGAATCGATCGCGCAAGACAAGGACCTGACCAAGAAGCTGCTGAACGCCGCCGGCGTGCCGGTACCTATGGGACGCGTGGTTTCCAGCGCCGAAGAAGCCTGGGCCGCGGCCCAGGAAATCGCCAGTCCGGTCGTGCTCAAGCCGCGCGACGGCAACCAGGGCAAGGGCGTGGCGGTCAACATCAGCGCGCGCGAACAAGTCATGGCGGCCTTCGCCGTCGCTGCAGAGATCTGTTCGGAAGTGATCGTCGAACGCTACCTGCCCGGCCACGACTTCCGCCTGCTGGTGGTCGGCAACCATCTGGTGGCCGCGGCCCGCCGCGATCCGCCGCAAGTGATCGGCGATGGCGTGCGCACCATCCGCCAGCTGGTGGACCATGTCAACAGCGATCCGCTGCGCGGCGAAGGCCATGCCACCTCGCTGACCAAGATCCGCTTTGATGCGATTGCCTTGGCGACGCTGGCGAAACAGAATTACGCTGCCGATTCGGTGCCGCCGCAAGGCACGCGCGTGGTGTTACGCAACAATGCCAACCTGAGCACCGGCGGCACCGCCACCGACGTCACCGAAGACGTACACCCTGAACTGGCGGCGCGCGCCGTCGCAGCGGCGCAAATGGTCGGCCTCGACATCTGCGGCGTCGATGTGGTCTGCAACAACGTCCATCAGCCGCTGGAAGAACAGGAAGGCGGCGTGGTCGAAGTCAACGCCGCGCCCGGCCTGCGCATGCATATCAGCCCTTCCTACGGCAAGGGCCGCGCGGTCGGCGCCGCCATCATGTCGACCATGTTTGAAGACGGCGACAATGGCCGCATCCCGCTGGTAGCGGTGGCCGGCACCAACGGCAAGACCACTACCGTGCGCCTGATCGCCCACCTGCTGGGCCGCAAGGGCCTGCGCGTCGGCATGACTAATTCCGATGGCGTCTACATTGAAAAACAACGTATCGACACCGGCGACTGCAGCGGTCCGCGCAGCGCCCGCAATGTCCTGATGCATCCGGATGTCGACGCCGCGGTGTTTGAAACCGCGCGTGGCGGCATCCTGCGCGAGGGCCTGGGCTTTGACCGCTGCGACGTCGCCGTGGTCACCAACATCGGCATGGGCGATCATCTCGGCCTGAGTTTTATCAGCACGGTGGAAGACCTGAGCGTGGTCAAGCGCGTCATTGTAGAAAACGTCGCACCCGCAGGCCATGCTGTCCTGAACGCTGCCGATCCGATGGTGGCCAGCATGGCCAAGGCCTGCCCCGGTTCGATTACATTCTTCGCCCACGATTTCCATCACCCCCTGATGACCACCCACCGCGCCCAGGGCCACCGAGTGGTCTACCAGGACGGCAACGCCATCGTCGCCGCCAAGGGCAAGCAGGAACACCGGCTGCCGCTGCAGGAGATTCCACTGACCCGCAACGGCAGCATCGGTTTCCAGGTCGAGAACGCCATGGCTGCCATCGCAGCCGCCTGGGCCTTGAATCTTGACTGGGATGTGATCCACGCCGGCCTCGCCAGTTTCATCAACGATGCTGCTACCGCGCCCGGCCGCTTCAATGTGTTCGAGTACCGCGGCGCCACCCTGATCGCCGACTATGGCCACAATCCGGACGCCATCCAGGCGCTGGTGAAGGCGATCGACAGCATGCCCGCCAAACGCCGCTCGGTAGTCATCAGTGGCGCCGGCGACCGCCGCGATATTGATATCCGCCACCAGACCGAAATCCTGGGCGACGCCTTCGACGAAGTGATTCTTTATCAAGACCAGTGCCAGCGCGGCCGCGCCGACGGCGAAGTGCTGGGCTTGCTGCGCGAAGGCTTGAAGAATGCCCGCCGCACTACCGCCACCGAGGAAATCAACGGCGAATTCATCGCCATCGATACCGCCTTGTCGCATTTGGCGCCAGGCGACCTGTGTCTGATCCTGGTCGACCAGGTGGAAGAAGCACTGGCGCATATCGCCAAGCGGATTGCGGAAGTTTGATTAATACGGTAGTTCGTCGTGCTGAACACGCTTAGGCTTAGCTAACTGGGTCAGAGTAGCTAACTGGGGTCAGAGTGAACTTTCTGCGGGCTTTTTGCAGAAACTTCACTCTGACCCCACTTAGCGGGCCACGGAGTGCATACCTCTCGTCGTCAGAAAAAATCCAGCAGCGCGCTCGTTCTTTCTCCGAATCCGTCATGTGGGGTCAGAGTCGAGTTTCGCGATACAGCGCCGCGAAAGTCGACTCTGACCCCAGATGACTCGCGTTATCTCAACTAATCAGAAGTCGCCCTACGCCGGCTTATGCCCGGTCAACGCCGCCCCGGCATTCAAGGGCAAGCGGCGTGTCACCGGAATCGATGCCATCGAGAACAGGCCGATGACGATGAAGGCTGGCCAGAAATCGCCGGCGACGATGGTTTCATGTCCTTGCAGGCGGCTGGAGAAATGTACCGCCAGGCCGCCTATCGTGACTCCCAAGCCCAAGGAAATCTGCTGCACCACGCTGGCCAGGCTGGTGGCCCGGCTGACGTCGGCGCTATCCAGGTCGGCGTAAGCCATGGTGTTCAGACAGGTGAACTGCATCGACGGGAAAAAGCCGCCCAGCAAGACTACCGCCATCATCACCAGGTACGGCGTGGTCGGCGTGAACAGGCCATACGAGGCCAACGCCAGTCCGGCCAGCACCGCGTTCCAGATCAGCACAGAACGGAAGCCGTAACGGCGCAGCACCGAGGTGCCGATGGCTTTCATGAAGATCGCGCCGAAGGCCGAGGCACAGGTGATGGTGCCGGCATGGAAGGCGTTCATGCCGAAGCCAACCTGCAGAGCCAACGGCAACAGGAACGGCACCGCGCCCAGGCCGATGCGGAACAGCGAGCCGCCCAGCACGCTGGCGCGGAAGGTCGGGATCCGCAGCAGGCGCAGATCCAGCAGCGGAAACGGCTCACGCCGCGCGTGCAGCAGATATACATACAAGGTCAGGCCACCCACTACGCACATGGCAAATGCCCATTCCGAAGCCAGCAGCTCGCCGTCGATCATCGACAGACCCAGCATCAGCAGCGTACTGCCGACCGCCGACAGCACAAAGCCTTTCATGTCGAGCGGCTGCAAATCGTCGGAGCGGTAATTCTCTATGTATTTGCTGGCCAGGTACATGCCCAGGATGCTGATCGGCACGTTGATCAGGAAGATCCAGCGCCAATGGAAATAGGTGGTGATGAAACCGCCCAGCGGCGGTCCGATCACCGGCCCCAGCTGCGACGGAATCGTCAGGTAGCTGATCGCCTTGACCAGCTCGGTGCGCGGCACCGTGCGAAAAATCACGATACGGCCGACCGGCACCATCATGGCGCCGCCTATGCCTTGCAAAAAGCGGGCGGCGACGAAGGCCGCCAGCGAACTGGAAGCCGCACACATCAGCGAACCACACAAGAACACCAGGATCGCTGAACGGAACACGGTGCGGGCGCCGAAACGGTCGGCGACCCAGCCGCTGATCGGAATGAAGACACCGAGGCCGACCACATACGAGGTCAGGGCAAGTTTCAGGGTAAGCGGATCTTGTCCGAGGTCGCGCGCCAGCACCGGCAAGGAGGTGGCAATCACCGTCGCGTCCATGTTTTCCATGAACAGCGCACAAGCAACAATCAGCGGGATGAGGAGAGTACGTTGCACTGCCGATAACCGTAGGGTAAACAAAAAGACAGATGCAAGCAGTGATGCATCTGTCTTTTTGTAGTTTACACCTATTTCACGAAACCGGCAGGAGAGCTTGCTCAGGCCGGCTTGCGCTGGCCGGGATCGTAGTAAAACTGTTCTTCCGCGATCTTGTCGCCGCGCCAGACCTGGTAGGCGATTTCATCTTGCCGGAAGCTGCGGCCGTCCGGCAGTTCGATCTCGAACAGCCAGTTGATGGCGACGCGGTCACCGTCGATCAGGAAGGATTTGGCGGCCAGCGTGCGGATTTCCTTGACCGCCGACAGCGCTTTTTCCTCGCCCGCCACCAGCAACGGCATTCCCTTGCGCGGTGGTTCCTGGTTTTCCTGCATGGAGGCGTCTTCGGTATAAAACTCCTCGATCGCTTCCACGTATTTGCCTTGCACAACCAGTTTTATGAAACTTTCAACACGTTCTCGATTTGGCATGAATTGATCCTGTGATGGTGTGTGGTCCGAGCACTATACACAATTCAGAAAGGACCGTTTGACAGCCGCAATTTGTCCGGCAAGCCGTCGTGCGGCCCCAGCGGATCCTGCGGTGCATCGCTCCAGTACTGGCTGCCGATCTCGGCATTGCGTGCCGGATGCAAGGGATAGATCACCTGGTTGTCGGCGCGGAAGCACTCGCCCACCACCAGCAGCCGCACATCGCTCTCGGTGTTGTTGATGAAGGTATGCGCCAGCCCGGTGCCGGTGGCGAAACCGACGCCGTCGCCCGGCGCCAGCCGGTGCAGATGGCCATCCAGCCAGACGTCCGGCGTGCCTTCGATGACATAGGCGAATTCTTCTTCGGTCTTCTCGGCATGCGGCCAGGACGTGCGGCGTCCGGGCGCCAGCACCTCATGGTGGATCCCTATCCTCTTCAAGCCGAAGCTGCGGCCGAACGGCGAGCCGACGGACATCAGCTCGGCGCTGCCGGGATAGTGTGAATCGTCAGCGCCTTGGATCTCTTGCCAGTTCTTGATGCATTCCGGTCGCTCCATGTTCGTCTCCGTTGGTTTGCAACGCTGTTATTGGGAAAGCAGGATACGGTAGCCGACCGCGGTCTCGGTCAGCAGATGCTTGGGCTGGGCCGGATCGTCTTCCAGTTTCTGCCGCAAGTGTCCCATATATATCCGCAGGTAGTGACCGCTCTCGGAATGCGACGGCCCCCATACTTCTTTCAGCAATTGCGGATTGGTCACCACGCGTCCGGCGTTGGCCACCAGCACTGTCAGCAAGCGGTACTCGGTCGGCGTCAGGTGCACTGGCTGCTGTGCCTTGGTCACCAGCCGCGCCTGCAGGTCCAGCGTAACGTCGCCAAAGCGGATCAGGCCGTCGTCGTCGGCCAGCGGCTGGTGTTGCCGCCGCAGCGTGGCGCGCACGCGCGCCAGCAGCTCGCCGACGCCGAACGGCTTGCTCAGGTAATCGTCGGCGCCAGCATCGAGCGCCTTGATCTTGTCGGCTTCATTGACACGCGCCGACAGCACGATGATGGGCACGCGCGACCACTTCCTGACATCCAGGATGAAATCGACGCCGTCGCCGTCCGGCAGCCCGAGATCGAGGATCACCAGGTTGGGCTTGCGGGTGCCGCAATCGATCAGGCCGCGTTGCATGGTCTGCGCTTCAAAGATCTGCCAGCCTTCGTCTTCCAGGGCAGCGCGTACAAAGCGCCGTATCTGCGGCTCGTCTTCGACCAGTAGCGCAATAGGGGTTGGCTGCATCGTCATGTTTTCTCCGTGTTGCCGATATTGCCGGCACTAGCGGCGGCAACATCCGTTCTGAGGTCGTGCTCTTCCAGGTCTGGCATGCTGGGCGGCGTACCGAGCGGGATGGTAAAGATGAATTCCGCACCAACGCCATGGTCGGCGCTGCGGGCACGAATGGTGCCGCCGTGCGCTTCGACAATCGCGCGGCAGATCGCCAGCCCCAAACCGACACCGGGCTTGGCCGATTCGCGCTCGCCGCGTGTGAATTTCTCGAATATGGCGTCTTCCATGCCGCTCGGCAGCCCCGGGCCGTCGTCCGCTACGGTGACCGCCAGGAATCGGCCGTTGACCGCCGCCGCCAGCACGATATGCGAGCCGGGCGGCGTGTATTTGGCGGCATTTTCCAGCAGGTTGCACAGCACGCGCTCGATCAGGACCGCGTCGAAGCAGATCAGCGGCAGCTCATGCGCTACCCGTGTTTCTATCTGATGCCCTTGCAATGCCGAGCTGCTGGCGCGCAGCGCGCTGCCGACCACTTCTTCAAATGGCTGCCACTGCAAGTTCAATTTCACCTCGCCGCTCTGGATCCTGGCCATGTCCAGCAGATTGGTGACCAGTGCGCTCATGCGCAGCATTTCGCTATGCAGTGCGCTCGCCAGTACCTGCTGGTTCTCCTGCAGCGGCGGCTTCGACAGCACCAGCGATTCGGACAGGCCGATCAGCGCCGTCAAAGGCGTACGCAGATCGTGCGATAGCGCTGACAGCAGGGAGTTACGCAAGCGTTCCGATTCCATCCGCACCAGCGCGTCCTGCGCCACTTCGACATAGTGCACCCGCTCCAGCGCAATCGCGGTCAAGGTGGCGAAGGTATACAACTGCTGTTGCTGTTCCGGAATCAGGATCCAGCGCCGGCTGTGCGGCAGGATCGCCAGCACGCCGCGCGTACGCATCGGCGCCACCAGCGGCAGGTACAGGTAATTGCTGGCCGGCAGAGTATCGGTGCCGATGCCGGCGCTGCTGGCATTGTCGAAGGCCCATTGGGCGATGCCCATATCGAGAGCGGCGGCAACGTTGGCGACATCTTCCGGTATCACTGCCGGCAGCTGCAGGCGGCCGGCATCGTCCGGCACCAGCAGCAAGGTCTTGGCCTGGAAGCTGCGCTGCAGGAACTGGCGGCTGGTTTCGAAAATCTGCTCGGTTTGCAGCACGCCCGACAAGGCGCGCGCGAACTCGAACAAGGCGCGCGAACGTGCTTCACGGTCAGAGGCGATGC
Organism: Collimonas pratensis; assembly: GCF_001584185.1. GTDB lineage: Bacteria > Pseudomonadota > Gammaproteobacteria > Burkholderiales > Burkholderiaceae_D > Collimonas > Collimonas pratensis. The sequence goes on from NZ_CP013234.1 coordinate 3,825,922, forward strand.
GGGCCTGGTAGCGCAGTCCGGTGGTCAGGTGGGTAATCGTCAAGCCCACCGCCAGCATCACGCCGAAAGTCAGCAGGTATTGGAAATCGCTGACGGCGAAGGAAAAGCGCGGCGGCACGAAAAAGAAATCGAAAGAGGCGATGCTCAGCAGGGCGACAAAAATGGCCGGCCCGCGGCCGTAGCGGATGGCGATCAGGACTTCCGCCAGCAGATATAGCATCACGATATTGGCGAGATCGAAAAACGGCAGTATCGGCGTCGCCAGCAAGGTGACCAGCACACACACACCGAGCGCCCAGCCGTAGCCCCACCATTCGATCCGGCTTTGCTTGGGCAACTGGCGCGGAAAACTGCGGCCGGCGGCGTCTTCTTCCTTGGCGGCGGCGCTGACCGGCGGCACGCCGATTTCGATCAGGTCGATATCGCTGGCCTGCGCCGCGATGCGGGCGGCGTGGCTCGGCTGCCAGAAAAACTGGCGTTGGCTGCGGCCGATGATCATCTTTGAAAAATTATGGCTGCGTGCATAAGCGGCCATGGCTGCGGCAACGTCGTTACCCGCCAGGACCGCCGTAGTCGCCCCTAGATCCTGCGCCAGCTTGAGCGTCTTCAGGATGCGCTCGCGCTTGGCCGAAGACAGGCGCTGCAATTTCGGCGTCTCGACATAAATCGCATGCCATTCGGCATTCAACTGGGTCGCCAGCCGCGCCGTGCTGCGGACCACATGCTCTGCGCTCGGCGAAGGGCCGATGCAAGCTAGCAGCGCGGCATCGGTTTGCCACACCGCGCCTATCGATTTTTCGATGCGATAGGCCTGGACATCGCCTTGCAAGCGGTCGGCGGTGCGGCGCAAGGCCAGCTCGCGCAGCGCGATCAGATTGCCCTTGCGGAAAAAATTGCGCGAGGCGCGTTCTGCCTGCGGCAGCTTGTACACCTTGCCAAGCCTGAGCCGGTTGAGCAGTTCATCGGCCGGCAAATCCACCAGCACCACTTCGTCGGCGGCATCAAACACCGTATCCGGCAGGGTTTCCGCCACCCGGATGCCGGTAATGCCGCCCACCACGTCGTTCAGGCTTTCCAGATGCTGCACATTGAGGGTGGTGAAGACATCGATGCCGGCGTTCAGCAACTCTTCTACATCCTGCCAGCGCTTCGGATGGCGCGAACCGGAAGCGTTCGAATGCGCCAGTTCGTCGACCAGGATCAGTGAAGGCTTGCGCTGCAGCGCTGCGTCCAGGTCGAACTCCGGCAGCTGCTTGTCGCGGTATTCCACCTGCTTGAGCGGCAGCAGCTCCAGGCCGTTCAGCAAGGCTGCGGTTTCCGCCCTGCCGTGGCTTTCGATGACCCCGGCCAGCACCTCGCGTCCCTCGCTATGCAGTTTATGCGCCGCGCTGAGCATGGCGTAGGTTTTGCCGACGCCAGCGGAAGCGCCGAAATAGATGCGCAGCTTGCCGCGCCCAGCCAGGCTCTCCTGCACTTGCAGCTGCGCCAGCAGAGCGTCCGGGTCGGGACGCAGGTCGCCGTTTGGATTGGGTGAAGACATAAGCTTATCGAGGGCCTGGTTGGAGCTACCGTTGTATCGGACAGCTGAGGGTCCGTTAGGTTATACGTCAATTGTAGATGGAATTCATCCGCGGTTGCCACTATCGCATGCTATTTCAGATTCTCATCCTCTCGGCTGTCACAAATGGCAACGGCCGGAAGGCTTTACCCTTGCCGGCCACAGCTACAGCTGAGCAACAACTATCAGAACGTCTTCGTCGCCGATATCACCAGCGCAGTCTTGCCCAGGTCTTTACGGTCAGGCGACGGTCCGACATAACTCTTGGTGTCGGTGCCGATCAAGGCAACGCTGCCGGACAGGAAGCCGAAATCCTTGGTCAGGCCGACTTTCCAATCGTTATAGCTGGAAGCAGAATTGTTCTTCACGGTTTGATGGCCGGCATGCAGATTGACCGTATAGCCATTGGTCACATCGATATTGGCGCCGATATCCAGGTAGCCGCTGTTCTTGCTGTTGGCGAAGCCGAACAGATTGGTCACCGATTGCGAATACTTGATGTAAGCCGGACCGTAGCCAAGCTGGCCGTACAGTTCGGTGGTATCGGCGTTCGGATGCAAGTCGTTCGATGGATAGACATAGGTCAGCACGCCGAAATCGTAGCTCAGGTCTTGCGTGAAGTTACCCTTCTTGCCGGCATAGATATCCCATTCGATATTACCGCTGCCGCCGCTATCCTTGATCCACTTCAGTGTCGACAGCCAGGTGCCGACGTAAATACCGGTCGGGTTGTTGCTGTAGTCGGCGCCGCCTTGCAGCGCCGGTTCCAGGCGCGTTTGCGAAATGCCGCGGAAGCGATAATCGGATACCAGGCTGGCATTGAATGTCAACGCGTTGTCGGGAACCGCTGCCGCCTCTTCTGCCTGCGAGCAGTTTGCGGTAAAAGCGGTCACGCCGATGACAGTCATCAGGCCAGCGAAATAGAGTATTTTCTTCATGAGTTCCAAGTGAAACAAAAGGTAGTGTGACGATGTTGTATTTCAATCTTCGGAAGACAGGGGCGTACAGAAGCTGACCGTACTAGGTACGGTCAGTCCTGCAAGCCACTATCGCTTTAGATTGAAACGGGGGTGAAACCGGGTTGAAACTTAGTTTGCGGCAGGATGCTGCCGGTCCAGCGCCAGGTTCAATGCCATGACATTGACGCGCGGCTCGCCGAGGAAACCGAGGCTGCGCTGCAATTGCAGGCTGGCGATCAGGCTGCGCACGGTATCGACGTCGAGCTTGCGTTCACGTGCAACGCGGCCGGCCTGGTAGTAGGCGGCGGCCAGGCTGATCTCCGGATCCAGGCCGCTGGCGGAAGCAGTCACCAGGTCCACCGGAATCGGCAGCGTGTTGCTCGGATCAGCCGCCTTGAGGGCGTCCACCCGGCCTTTGACGGCATCAATCAGGGCCGGATTGCTCGGACCGAAGTTGGAGCCGCCCGAAGACTGGGCGTTGTATGGCATCGGGCTGGTAGCCGACAAACGGCCCCAGAAGTAGTTAGGCGCGGAAAACTCCTGGCCGATCAGGCGTGAGCCGATCAGCTTGCCATTGTGCGTGATCAGGCTGCCGGCAGCCTGGTCCGGGAACACCGCCTTGCCGATGCCGGTCACGGCCAGCGGGTAGATCACGCCGCACAGGATAGTCAGGCCGACGAACAGCACCAGCGCCGGGCGCAGCACGCCCTGCGACGATACTTTCGAATGGACCGCCAGTTTTGCCGGCGGCAGTGTTGTTGAGGATGCTGATTTCATTTCCATACTCCTAATTACACCAGGTGCATGACTGACAGGATCATGTCAATCAGCTTGATACCGATAAAGGGCAAGATGATGCCGCCCAGGCCATAGATCAGCAGGTTGCGGCGCAGCAGCGAGGCGGCGCCGACAGCGCGGTAGCGCACGCCTTTCAATGCCAGCGGGATCAGCACGACGATGATCAGGGCGTTGAAAATCACCGCCGACATGATCGCCGACGACGGGCTGGCCAGGTGCATCACGTTCAGTGCCGCCAGCTGCGGGTAAGTGGTGATGAAAGCGGCCGGGATGATCGCGAAATACTTGGCGATATCGTTGGCGATCGAGAAAGTCGACAAAGCGCCGCGCGTCATCAGCATCTGCTTGCCGATCTCGACGATCTCCAGCAGCTTGGTCGGATTGGAATCCAGGTCGACCATGTTGCCGGCTTCTTTCGCCGCCTGTGTGCCGCTGTTCATCGCCACCGCCACGTCAGCTTGCGCCAGCGCCGGCGCATCGTTGGTGCCGTCGCCGGTCATCGCTACCAGCCGGCCTTCCGACTGATAGCTGCGGATCAGTTTCAGCTTGTCTTCCGGCGTCGCTTCCGCCAGGAAGTCGTCGACCCCGGCTTCTGCTGCGATCGAGGCGGCCGTCAGACGGTTGTCGCCGGTGATCATGACGGTCTTGATGCCCATCCGGCGCAGCTCGGCGAAACGCTCCTTGATGCCGCCCTTGACGATGTCCTTCAGTTCGACTACACCCATCACCACGCCTTCGTCCACCACCACCAGCGGCGTGCTGCCGCGGCGGGCGACGTCGTCGACGCTGTGCGCCACTTCGGCCGGGAACGGCTGGCCCAGTTCGGCCATGTAGTTCTTCAAGGCTTCCGAGGAACCCTTGCGGATGGCGCGGATTTTGCCGGCGTCGCCAATATCGATACCGCTCATGCGTGTTTGCGCAGTGAACGGCACGAAGCTAGCGTGCAGGGAATTCATCTCGCGTTCACGGATGTTGAAGCGCTGCTTGGCCAGCACCACGATGCTGCGGCCTTCCGGTGTTTCATCGGCCAGCGAAGCCAGTTGCGCCACATCGGCCAGTTGCTGCTCGGTGATGCCTGGCGCCGGAATGAAGGCTGAAGCCTGACGGTTGCCGAGGGTGATGGTGCCGGTCTTGTCCAGCAAGAGCACGTCGACGTCGCCGGCGGCCTCCACCGCACGGCCGGAAGTGGCGATCACATTGGCTTGCATCATGCGGCTCATGCCAGCCACGCCGATGGCGGACAGCAAGGCGCCGATGGTAGTCGGGATCAGACAGACCAGCAAAGCCACCAGTACGGTGATGGTGATCGGCGTGCCGAACTTGGCGGCGGCCACGCTGAACAGCGAGAACGGCAGCAAGGTCACGGTCACCAGCAGGAATACGATGGTCAGCGCCACCAGCAAGATGGTCAGGGCGATTTCGTTCGGTGTCTTTTGACGCTTGGCGCTTTCCACCATGGAGATCATGCGGTCCAGGAAGGCTTCGCCTGGATTGACGCTGACCCTCACCACCAGCCAGTCGGACAGGATACGGGTACCGCCGGTGACGGCGGAAAAGTCGCCGCCGGATTCACGGATCACGGGAGCTGATTCACCGGTGATCGCGCTTTCGTCGACCGAGGCCACGCCTTCGATGACTTCACCGTCGACCGGGATGACATCGCCGGCTTCCACCAGAAAGACATCGCCCTTGCGCAGGTTGCTGGCCGGGGTTGCCGACCAGTTGCTCGATGCGCCTTTGGACTTGCTGTTGGCGTCCAATTTTTTGGCGGAAACGGTTTGTTTCAGTGCGCGCAGCGATTCCGCCTGCGCCTTGCTGCGGCCTTCTGCCAGTGCTTCGGCAAAATTGGCGAACAAGACCGTGAACCAGAGCCAGACAGAAATCGCCAGGATGAAGCCGGCACTGGCTTCACCCTTGCCGATCAGGGCTTGGAAATACAATAGGGTGGTCAGGATACTGCCGACATAGACCACGAACATGACCGGGTTGCGCAATTGCGTTTGCGGCGCCAGCTTTTTGAACGATGCGACGATGGCCGGGCCCATCAGCGCGGAATCGAAGAGCGTCAGATTGGTGCGAGACATGATGTTCTTTCTTCTTGATTGGTTGGGGACTAAGTAATTCGCCGTACTGTGGCTCTTACATTCGGTCCAGCTACTTTTCTTTACTATTCAACCGTTTTATCTAGTCAGTTGGGGACAGAGTCGCACAGACCGTGTAATTCGCCACGCTGCGGTGGCTCATAAACTCTGTCCCACAATGATTTTATTTTGCAAACATCTGCAGATGTTCAACCACCGGACCAAGCGCCAGCGCCGGTACGTAGTTCAATACGCCCACCAGCACCACCACGCCTATCAGCAGCACGATGAAGAGCGGGCCATGGGTCGGCATCGTGCCGGAGTTCGGTTCCAGCCGCTTCTTGGCAGCAAACGAACCAGCCATCGCCAGGATCGTGACGATGATGATGAAGCGGCCAAACCACATGGCGATCGCCAGCATCACGTTATAGAACGGCGTGTTGGCTGACAGGCCGCCGAAGGCGCTGCCGTTGTTGTTGGCAGCCGACGAGAAGGCGTACAGGATTTCGCTGAAACCATGCGCGCCGGGATTCAGGATGCCGGCCACGCCGGCGGTCGCCATGACCGCAATTGCCGTGCCGCCCAGCACCAGGATCGGTGTCGCCAGGATCGCGATCGAGGTCATTTTCATTTCAAACGACTGGATCTTCTTGCCCAGGTATTCCGGCGTACGGCCGATCATCAAGCCGGCGATAAACACCGCCATGATGGCGAACACCAGCATGCCGTACAGGCCAGAACCGACGCCACCGAACACCACTTCGCCCATCTGGATCAAAGCCATTGGCACCAGGCCGCCCAGTGCAGTAAACGAATCGTGCATGGCGTTCACGGCGCCGCAGGAAGCTGCTGTGGTCACTGCTGCAAACAGGGCCGAAGCGCTGATGCCGAAGCGGGTTTCCTTGCCTTCCATATTGCCGCCGGACTGCAGCAGGCTATGCGCCTGGTCGATGCCCATCGCGGTCAGGCCGGGATGCGACTGCTGTTCCGCATACATCACGACCGCGGTCATGACGACGAAAATCAAGGTCATCGCCGCCAGCACCGCCCAGCCCTGGCGGATATCGCCCACCATGAAGCCGAAGGTGAAGCACAGTGCTGCGGGGATCAGGAAGATCGCTAGCATCTGCATGAAGTTCGACAGTGGCGTCGGATTTTCATAAGGATGGGCCGAGTTGGCGTTGAAGAAACCGCCGCCATTGGTGCCTATCATCTTGATTGCTTCCTGCGACGCCACCGGGCCCATGGCCAGGGTCTGCACCTTGGTGTTCATGGTTTCCAGCACCGGCTTGCCGGCAGCATCGTTGACCGGCTGGCCATCGGCGCCGACCTTAGGCTGCTGATACGTCAGCGGCTGCACGATGGTCGCATCCTTGTACGAATCGAAATTCTGGATCACGCCCTGGCTGATCAGGAACACCGAGAAAATCACCGCCAGCGGCAACAGGATGTAAGCTGTGGAACGGGTGATGTCAGTCCAGAAATTGCCGATCGACTGTGCCGAGTGACGCGAGAAACCACGGATCAGGGCAAAGGCAACCGCAATGCCGGTGGCAGCGGAAAAGAAGTTTTGCACAGCCAGCACCAGCATCTGGGTCAGGTAGCTCATCGTGCTTTCGCCCGAATAACCTTGCCAGTTGGTGTTACTGATAAAACTGACAGCTGTGTTGAAAGCAGAATCAGGGCTAAGATTAGCAAAGTGCTGCGGGTTCAGCGGCAGCCAAAGCTGAAAACGCTGCAAGCCATAGGTCGCCAGCGCGCCGAGTGTATTGAAAAGCAGCAGGGCCAGCGCATAGGTCTTCCAGTTCATTTCCGATTTGGCCTGGATGCCAGCGCAACGGTACAGCCATTGTTCAATCCGGTTGAACCAGCCGAAGCCGGTGACCGGAGCGTGATCGGAGGAGCCTGCGGCGACCTGCACGATGAATTTGCCCAACGGGTAGCTCAGGATCAGCAACACCCCCAGGAAAGCAATCAGCAACATGGTGGATTGGGAGGTCATGTCAGAATTCCTCCGCTTTGATCAGCGCCACGACCAGATACACCAGCAGCGCGACGGTGACTACCGCGCCGAGTACATAAAACGGGTTCATTGACCATCCTCCAGCTTCTTGCAGCCCACTGCCAGCGCCCAGGTGACGATAAACATCGCCACGATTGCGCCGACAAACATTCCATCTATTGCCAGGTCCATCATTACCCTCATTACAGGTTAGTTTCGGTAGTGACAGGCTATAGAAAAGTTCCTAAAAATGTCGTAAAGAGAGGGGACAGGGGTGTAAACAAAGTGTAAAAAAGCCGTAAAAATCGGCGAAATCGCCCTGTATGTCGAAGGTGAATTCCTTTCATGTCTTTTTTGCACCATCCGCCTTAATTTATCCTGGCAAACGCGGTACACTTTGAGCCTCGCCAGCTACCGCAGAAAAACATCTACATGCACTACGCCCTGGACCTGCGCACCTTTATATTCAGTCACTATTTCTATACTGGCTTGCGCATCGCCACCGGGGTGGTCGGACTGACCATGCTGGTGCTGCAGTTCAGCGACCTGCCGACCGCGATGACGGTCTGCATCGGCGCCCTCTCCACCAGCCTGATGGATTTGCCCAGCACGCTGCGGCACAAGTTCAACGAGATGCTGTCCAGCGTGCTGCTGTGCAGCGCGGTGACGCTGATCGTCACCCTGTGTGCGCCCTTCCACTGGCTGCTCAGCATCATGCTGGTGGTGGTCACCTTCCTCGCCAGCATGATGCTGGTGTATGGAAAAAAAGCCATGCCTTTGCAGTTTTCCGCCCTGTTCGCCATGACCCTGTCGATGGAAAACGCCATGAACGTGGAGCAGGCGTTTTTCCACACCGGCCTGTTCCTCGGCGGCGGCCTGGCTTACCTGGCCTATTCGATGACGGTGTCGTGGTTCCTGCGCAGCCGCATCAAACAGCAGGTGCTGGCGGAAGCGCTGTTCGAGCTGGCGCGCTATATCAATATCAAGGCCGACTTCTACGACATGCACGTCGACCTCAACAGCCAGTTCAATACCCTGGTGCGGCAACAGATCGTGCTGGCCGAAAAACAGCAGGCCTCGCGCGACCTGATCCTGCGCGATCCGCGCAACCAGCAGGATGCGATCCTGGTGCAAGTCCATTTCGGCATGTTCGACCTCTACGAGCACATTCTCTCGACCCATACCGACTACGCCATCCTGCGCGAACATCTGGCCGACGCCGAAGTGCTGACCTATCTGCGCGACCTGGTCAACAAGGCTGCCAAGGATATCGAAGCGATTGCCTACGCCGTCACGCGCAAGCGCGAGTCCTTCGCCAGCGTCAGCTACAAGGCTGAAATGCGTTCGATCGAAGCCGAGCTGCAGCAGCTGCAGCAAGACTGCCTGGCCGGCAAGGTTTCGGAAGAAGCGCTCGATATCTTGCGCGCCACCTACGGCAAGATCGTCGACGCCATCGACATGATCAACCAGCTGCAGCACGCCACCCAAAGCGTGCAAGGGCCGTTGCCGGTATTGCTGGGCAAGGACATGACGCCGTTCCTGACCCAGCAAAAATACCAGTTGGGCGTGCTGGTGGCCAACCTGCGCTGGCATTCGCCGACCTTCCGCTTTGCGGTGCGGGCGGCGCTGGCGATTTCCTGCGGCCTGCTGGCCGCGGACGCCCTGCCCTACGCCGGCCACGGCTACTGGGTGGTGCTGACCATCGCCATCATTCTCAAGCCCAGCTTCAGCCAGACCAAGCAGCGCCGCGGCGACCGCCTGATCGGGACCCTGATCGGCTGCGTCGCCACCGCCCTGATCCTGCGTTTCGTGCACGAACCGGTAGCTCTGCTCGGTATCCTGTTCATGGCGACAGTGGCGGCGCCCGCCTTCATCTACGTCAAGTACCGCTACACGGCGATTGCCGCCAGCATGCAGATCCTGTTGCAGATCAACCTGGTGATTCCCAGCAGCGGCCATGTCATCGGCGAGCGCCTGATCGATACCCTGATCGGCGCCGTGATCGCCACCGCTTTCAGCTTCGTGCTGCCGAGCTGGGAATATCGCACCCTGCCGCAGCTGATCAAGAATGTCCTCAAGAACAACCAGCGCTTTCTCGATGCCAGCAACAAGCTGATGCAGGGCAAGGCGCTCGACGATTTCATCTACCGCGTCTGCCGCAAGCGTTTCCTCGATAGCATGTCCGAACTGGCGTCGACCCTGGTGCGCATGCTCGACGAGCCGGTCAGTAAGCATCGCGCGGTGGAAAACCTGAACCAGTTCATCGTCCAGAATTACCTGGTGATGGCGCATGTCGCGGCCTTGCGCATGCTGCTGCGGCGTAACGCCGAAGGCATGCCGCATGCCGCCGTCAATGAAGAGCTCGATGCGGCTACCGCACGGGTCTGCAAGACGCTAGGGCTGGCCGAGCATGTGCTCAATCCCGATGCGCCGCTGGCACCGGATGCGCCTGCCGCCACGCCGGCGCCATCCGAGCTGCCTGAGACCGTGCAGCTGACAGCCGCGCAACAGGACGCGGAGCAGTTGGCCAAACCAGAGAACTGGCCGGCCTGGCATCCGCTGCAGCAGCGCATGGAATTGCTGTATCAAGATAGTGAAAAGATTGCCGTCAACAGCGCCGCGATCGGGCGCATCCTGGCCGCATAAGGCGAGAATAAGCAAAGTACAAGCAAGGCACAAGCAGGCCGGACACCTTCATAAAAAGGATTTTTCTCCCTAAAAAGGCAACTCCTTACCCCTACTAAGCACAGTGAAATACTGGCAGATGCAGTTTCCATATAGTACTATTTCTACGTGGAAACGCATTTGCGGGTTTTACGATCTTAGAAAGGGTAACAATGAACATCGCCATCTTAAAACTCGCTGCCGCTTCGGCTTTGCTGTCCGCCGCCTCCGGCGCCATGGCTGGCGCTAATAGCGGCATCATCCATTTTGTCGGCAGCATCGTCGAGCCGCCGTGCAGCACCAGCAGCGTCGAACGCGGCCAGATCAACATCCATTGCGAGCAGCGCAGCGCCTTCGACGTCACCTTCCAGCGCATCGGCGCCGACGCCGGCTTGAGCAAGACAACAGTCACCCTGACGCGCGACGGCAAGCCGCTGGGCGACAAGGAAGCCAGCGCCTACCGCATGGCTTTGCAGGGCGATGCACAATTGGGATTATCAGTAAAAAACGCGGCCGCCGATGCCGATACGCGCCCGGTCATCATGACCATCAGCTATCTGTAAGCAAGGTGCAATTGCCGGCCGCTCTCAGGCGCCGCCAAAACGGGCTTCCGGCAAGCCGCGCACATCCGCCACATGATGGCGGAACAAACCGCCGGCCGCAGGTTCAGCCAGCAAGGCTTCAGGAGACAGCGATTCACGCGCGCTGCTGATATATAAATCATTCAGGTCCGCACCGCCGAACGCCACGCAGCTGGGTTGCGCCACCGGCACCTTGAGCAGGCGCTCGATGCTGCCGTCCGGCGCCAGGCGCAGCACGCGATGACCGCCCCATTGGGCATTCCACAGATAACCCTGGCTGTCGACGGCAGAACCGTCCGGCTCGCCCGGCTGCGCCGACAAGTCGGCAAACAGACGCTGCCCGCTGATAGTGCCGGCCTCGGTATCGTAGTCGCAGCAGTGAATCTTCTTGCTCAGCGAATCGCAGTAATACATGGTGTGGCCGTCCGGACTGAAGCAGATGCTGTTGCTGATCGCCACCGGCGGCAGCGCCAGGCGTTCCAGCGTCAGGTCGGCGTTGAGCCGGTAGAAGCCGGCGCAGGCGGCCATGTCGGCGGCGTCGTTCTTGGTGCCAAAGACGAAACGGCCGAAACGGTCGCAGCGGCCGTCGTTGACCCGGGTATGCGGCAGTTCCGCCTCGACCGCGCAGATCGGCGTTACCGACTGCTCGGAAAAATGGAACCAGGCCAGCTGCGAAGCCAGCCCCAGCAGCAGCCTGTCGTCGTCTGCGGTCAGGGCAAAAGTCGCCAGCCGCTCCGGCATGGGCCAGCTCTGGCTGACGCCGGTGGCCGGCGCCAGGCTCCACAATCTGGCGCCAAGAATGTCGGTCCACAGCAAGCGCTGCGTGCGCTGGCACCACAGCACGCCCTCTCCCAGCTGATGTTTGCCGTCGAATACCAGGCTTGCGGTGGCCGCTGCAGTTGTCATTACAGATCCTTGAAAAAAATAATAACGAGGCCTCGCAGCCTCGTTATTGCATTACCCATCAGTTTAAAGCAAAAAATCAGAACGAATGGCTGATACCGGCATAACCGGCGTTTTGCGCATGGCCTGGCAATGGGCTATCGAACTCTGTGCCGAAATCGGCATTACCCTTGTTGCGTACCGTACCAACATCCACGTACAACAAAGTCCGTTTCGACAGGTTGTAATTGGCGCCGACCATGAACAGGCTGGCACTTCCTGCATCGTGATTGAGCTTGGCATGGTAAGCAGCGCCGATCAGGGTCAATGCCGGTGTCACCGCGTAGTTGGCGCCGATCCAATAATGATTGATCTTGTCCGGATCGGTAGCCGCGGCGGTATCCGGGGCTGAGACATTCTCGTAGCCGGCGAACAGTTTCAATTTATCCACGGTGTAGGTGCCGCCCACAATCAGATCCTTGGATGCGGTATAGACATCGGTATACCGGCCATTAGCGTCGCGGATAACGTCGTAGATCGCACGCAGCTCAAAGCCGCCGGTGGCGTATACCAAAGATATGCCGTCGCTGCGGCCATTCTTGGTGGAACCGGCTTTTTCGCCCAAACTGGTTTGCATGGTGGCGTTAAAGCCGCCCCATGTTGGCGTCTGGTATTCGATGACGTTGTTGGCGCCCGGCCAGTTGCGGCCCTTGACCAAATTCTGCGTACTCATGAATTGCTGACCTGTAGGATCGAGATTCCAGACGTCATTGACGATGAACAGGTTTTTGCCGAACTTGATCGAGCCGGCACTGCCGTTCAGGCCGACATACGAACGGCGATTGAACAAGGCGCTGCCGTTGGTGGTGCCCTTGGTGGCGTCGAAGCCGGATTCCAGCAGGAAGAAGGCGCCCAGGCCGCCGCCCAGGTCTTCCGTGCCCTTGAAGCCGATCATGCTGGTGCCCCACTGATTGCCGGATGCCGCCAATTTGCTACCGGTCTGGCCGGTTGGGTTGCCGTTGGCGTCTTTCAGCGCAACATTGGTTTGATAATCGACGCCGGCATCGACCCGGCCATAGATGGTGACATTGGTCTGCGCCTGCGCCGACGCAGCGGCCAGGGCCAGCAGGCCGAAGGCCGCGCTGGCCGCCAGCGCCTTGAGAGGTGTGCCCGGGATATTAGTGAAAAGCATCATGCGTCTCCTTGGATTTATTTTGTTTTATATGGGCCTGAAGATCAGGCTGGCCCCCATAGTAAGGATTCGATTGATATCCATCCAATGAATTTTTGCGCCACATTGATACTATGTTTGGTATCATTTTGAACGCTGCCTAGTGGAAATATTGGTCCGGTGGCATACAAAAAAACCAACTAAAGAGACGACCATGTCCACCAACGACACCAACTGGTTTCTGCGCGCCCGCCTGAAAACCCGCCAGCTGCTCCTGCTGATCGCGCTCGACGAGGAACGCAATATCCACCGCGCCGCCGAAGCGCTTAACATGACCCAGCCGGCCGCTTCCAAGCAGCTCAAGGATCTGGAAGACATGCTGGATGTGCTGTTGTTCGAGCGGCTGCCGCGCGGCATGCGGCCGACCATCTACGGCGAAGCCATGATCCGCCATTCACGCATGGCGCTGACCAGCCTGTCGCATGCGCATGACGACATCACCGCGCTAAAGTCCGGTCTGTCGGGGCAGGTGAATGTCGGCGCCATCCTGTCGCCCGGCATGGTGTTGCTGCCGCCGGCGATTGCGCGCCTGAAGCAGCAGGCGCCGATGCTGCGCATCGGCGTCGAAGTCGAGAGCAGCAACATCCTGCTGGAGCGCTTGCAGCGCGGTTCGCTGGACTTCCTGGTGGCGCGCATCATGGACCAGGATGACAACCGCAACCTGGAATATGAAGAACTGTCGGACGAACCGGTATGCGCAGTGGCGCGGGTCGACCACCCGCTGCGTCATGTCTCCAACCTGCAGCTGAAAGATATCGCCGACAGCGGCTGGATCCTGCCGCCGAAGGGCAGCATCCTGCGGCACCGGGTCGAGATGATGTTCCACAAGGAGGGTCTGGCGCCGCCGGCCAATGTGGTCGACACCACGGCGATCCTGGTGATCAGCAGCCTGCTGCAGCAGACCGATTTCCTGCATGTGATGCCGGCCGAAGTGGCGCGCTTTTATGTACAGGTCAATGTGCTGGCGATCCTGCCGATCGAACTGCCGTGCAAGATGGACGGCTTCGGCATCATCACCCGGCGCCTGCAAATCCTGTCGCCGGGCGCGACCATCCTGCAGCAAACAATACGCGACGTCGCTGCGCAGATTTACTGAGGGCCGTCAGGAAATAGGACTACGCCGCAGGCGGCAAGCCGTTCTCAAAACAGTAATACAGGGTCTGGTACTGGCGCCGGTAGTCGACTACGTCCTGCTGTACCTTCTCCACCGGCTCCTTACGCAACAGCACGCGCGCAAAGAATTCGGCGATCTCATCCATCTGCGTTTCCCGCATGCCAAGCCGCGTCACTTCGATGCTGCCGATGCGCAAGCCGCTCGGACGGTCCCAGTCGCTGGCGGCGTCGCCCGGAATCAGGTTCTTGTTGGTGATCAGGTTGGCGCGCGCCAGCTGGTGCGCCACTTCCAGGCCGCCGCCGAACTGGCGGACGTCGGCAATCACCTGATGCGTCTGGCTGTAACCGCGGCTGGCGCCGATCACCGGGATGCCGCGTTGCTCCAGCGCCCGCGCCAGCGCCTGCGAATTGCTGACGATCTGCGCCATATACACCTGGCCGAATTCGATCATCTCCGCCGCCGACACCGCCAGCGCCGCTACCCGATTCACCTGGTGGGTAGCCGCCAGCACCGGGAACACTGCCCATGCCAGCCGTTCGGTAATGGCAGGATCGTTCCAGGCCATGATGCCGCTTTGCGGGCCGCTCCAGGTCTTGCCGGCGGAACCGGTCAGCACTGCCGCGCCTTCGCGCAGCGGATCCTGGAACTGGCCGCCGGCGATCAATCCCAGCTGGTGGGCGCCGTCGAAAAACAGCTTGCCGCCCCAGGGCGCGATGATCTCGCTGATCTCCTTGGCCGGCAGCGGGAACAGCGTCATCGACATGCCCAGCGTGACCAGCTTCGGCTGGTATTGCTGCGCGGCGCGGCGAAAAGCATCGAGATCGATTTCCAGTTCCGGGGTAAAAGGGATGTCGATGATATTCAAGCCGCGTACCCCCGCCGGACCGTCGGCGCGGTTGCTGGAGTGGCCGCCGAAGGGTTGCGGCGCCGTCATCACGGTGTCCCCGGGCTGGGTCAGTGCGGTATACACCGCGAGGTTGCCGATCATGCTGGCGCACAGGCGATGATCGGCATACTCGGCACGCAGCGCGCGCTTGAGCAGCTCCATGCACAAGGATTCCACTTCATCGATATGGCGGGTGCCGGCGAACCAACGGTTGACTGGCCCGATATGCCCTTCCGCCGCGCGCGTGCCTATCTCTGCGGACAGCAAGCTGCGCACGGTAAGACTGGTGGGTGCTTCCGGCGCCAACAGGTTGAGGCATTGCTGGCCGCGCCAGATCTCATTGCGCTTGACCGCCGCCGACACTTCCTGCGCCATTTCACGCACATTTTTGCAAGCATCGAGTACTTGCGCCGCGCTTCTCAAGGTAGCGGCATCATGCACCTGGGGCTGCGGTTCCATTGCGGGAAAATGATCTTGCTGTCTGGCGTGCATGCTGTTCTCCTTGAGGTGCGTCAAGCGGATGGAACGGCCAAGATATGGCTGCCTGGATGGAAATATATCGCTGGCGCCGGCGCTGCCGTCAAACACTTGCGCACTTTGTCGTCGAACAGTACGCACAGTGAGCGCAAGTGTTCGATAATCAAGCCATCTCACGCCCGTCATGGAGCGCCGTATGCCGCCGATTGGACTAGATCCCCACTCTCCGCTGCCGCCACAACAGCAACTCTGCCGCCTGCTGCAGCAGGCCATACAACAAGGCCAGCTGGCGGCCGGCAGCAAGATGGCATCGATACGGGCACTGGCGGCGCAACTCGGCATCAGCCGCTACGCGGTGCTGGCGGCGTATGAAGAGCTGGCCGGGATGGGCTTGCTCAATCCGCGCCACGGTTCTGGCTACTACGTGCGGATCAACGCCACGCCGCCGCGGCAAGCCAGGCCGGCGCACCTGGATCAGGTATTGGATGTCGCGCTGCTGATCCGCGGCCTGGTGGAACCCAACAATTTGCTGAAATGCGGCAGCGGCGCCCTGCCCAAGGAATGGCTGCAAGGACTGGATTTGCACCGGCATTTGCGCAGCGTCGCGGCGCGCCCCGGCGCCAATGTATATTGCTATGGTTCGGCGCTGGGTTATGCGCCCTTGCGCGATGTGCTGCAGCAAAGACTGGCGCGACGCGGGATAGACTGCAGCGCCGAGCAGATCCTGCTGACCGCAGGCAGCACCCATAGCCTGGAACTGCTGATCCGCTGTTGCTGCGCAACGGGCGATACCGTGCTGGTAGAAGCGCCCGGTTACTACAATCTGTTCAGCCTGCTGCATTTGTCGGGGATGGCGATGCAGGCCGTACCGCGCCAGGCTGACGGGCCGGATCTGGACGCACTGGAAAGCCTGCTGCGCGGCGGCTTGCGGCCGCGCCTGTTTTTCATGCAATCGCTGCTGCACAATCCGACCGGCAGCTCCCTCAGCTGGAGCAAAGCGCACCGGCTGCTGCGGCTGGCAGAGAATTACGACTTCACGATTGTCGACGATGATATCTACAGCGATTTCGCCACGGATCAGGCGCCAAGACTAGCCAACCTGGACGGCTTGCAACGGGTGGTCTATCTTTCAGGTTTCAGCAAAACCATTTCCTCCGACCTGCGGGTCGGCTATATCGCGGCGGCTGCACCCTTGCTGCAGACCCTGGCCAGGGTCAAGCTGATGATCAGCATCACTACCTCGGAATTCATCGAACAGGCGATCTACCAGGTGCTGACGCATGGCCATTACGAGCGCCACCTGACGCAGTTGCGCAAACGCGTTGGAGAAGGCCAGGACAGCATGCGCCAGCTGCTGTCCACATGCGGCTGGCACACGTTCGCAGCAGCAACGCAAGGCATGTTCATCTGGTGTCGTCATCCGGCCGGCAAGGACTCTCTGCTGCTGGCGCAGGAAGCGGCGGCGGCCGGCTTCTGGTTCGCACCGGGCAGCGCCTTCGATCCCGATCATCAGCCCAGCGCCTGGCTGCGCTTTAACGTCGCTTACGATACGCCGGAATTACGCGCCTGGCTGAGCACAATCTGACAGCAAGCACCAGCAATCAGGCCCAGCCGGCGTCGACGATGAATTCCTGGGCGGTGCACATGGCGCTGTCGTCCGCCGCCAGGAACAGCACCATGCGCGCCAGGTGCCAGGGTTGCAGCTTGCCGGGCAGGCACTGGTTGCGCTTGATGTCTTCCTCGCCGGCGGCATCCAGCCACAGGGCGACCTGCCGTTCCGTCATCACCCAGCCGGGCGAGACCGTATTGACGCGGATATTGTGCGGCCCGAGGTCGCGTGCCAGTCCACGCGTCAGCCCCACCACTGCCGCCTTCGCCGTCGTGTACACCGGATAGCCGCCATTGGACAAGTGCCAGCTGATGGAACTGAGATTGATGATCGAACCGCCGCCCTTTTTTTGCATGCCAGGCGCCACCGCCTGGCAAGTGAAAAACATCGGCCGCTGGTTGATGGCGATGCGGTCGTTCCAGTAGTCGACAGTGACATCCTGCCACTGATGGCGCTGGTCGTTGGCGGCGTTGTTGACCAGCACATCGAAATCGCCGAGCTCTTGCGCCATGGCTTGCATGGTGGCCTGCAGGGCAGCGATATCGCGGATATCGCAATGGCGGAACAAGGGCATATGCCACCCGTCAGCTGCCAGGCGCTGGCACAAGGCTTCGCTGGCTGCGGTTTCAATATCGACGAACGCCACCCTTGCACCCTGTTCTGCAAAGGCGCTGACAATCGCTTCTCCGATGCCGCTGCCGCCGCCAGTGATGAATACGCTCTTACCATTCAAGCTGGGGAAATGCGCCAGCTTATCGCTTCCAACATTCTTTACCGCCGACATGTCCACTCCTGTGTGATGCGGATAGATCCGCTTATTTCTTCAACTGTCCGTTAATGCGCTGCCAGATCGCCAGCGGATTGCCATCCTGTATTGCCGCCGGCAACAGCGCCTGCGGCAGGTTCTGGTAGGACACCGGGCGCAGGAAGCGCTGGATGGCGGCAGTGCCGACCGACGTGCCGCGGCTGTCCGAGGTGGCCGGGAAAGGGCCGCCATGCACCATCGAATAGGAAACCTCGACACCGGTAGGAAAACCGTTGGCGAGGATGCGGCCGACCTTGCGTTCCAGCACCGGCAGCAGATTGCGCGCTAGCGCATGATCGCCGTCGCTCATCTGCAGGGTGGCGGTCAGTTGCCCTTCCAGCCGTTCGGCCACTTCATGCATCTGCGCCACATCCTTGCAAGCGATCAGCAGGGAGGCCGGACCGAACACTTCTTCCGATAACTGTGGATCGCTCAGGAAATCTTCCGCGCTGGCAGAAAACAGGGCCGGCACGCCCTTGCCGCCGGTCTCGCTGGCGATGCCATGGCTGAGCTGACGTGCATGGCGGTTGCCCGCCAGGCGGCCGACGCCCTGTTCATAGGCGCGCTGGATACCGGCCGACAGCATGGTACCGGCATGCCGCTGCGCCAGCTGTTCGGCGGCCGTTGCGCTGAAACGTTCCAGGTCCGGTCCCGCCAGCGCCAGCACTAGCCCTGGATTGGTGCAGAACTGGCCGACCCCGAGCAGCAGCGAATCGACAAAGCCGGCTGCAAGCGCCTCGGCCTTTTCCGCCAATGCATGCGGCAGCAGGAAAACCGGGTTGATACTGCTCATTTCCGCATACACCGGAATCGGCTGTGGACGTGCGGCAGCAACTGCCATCAACGCCAGTCCGCCCTGGCGCGAACCGGTAAAGCCGACTGCCTGGATCGCCGGATGGCGCACCAGTTCCGCGCCAAGCTGGTTGCCAACGCCGGTCAGCAATGAGAACACGCCTTCCGGCAAGCCGGCCTCGGCCACCGCGCGTTGAATCGCCCTGCCCACCAGTTCCGAAGTACCGGGATGGGCCGGATGCGCCTTGACCACCACCGGACAGCCGGCCGCCAGCGCCGCCGCGGTATCGCCGCCGGCGACCGAAAACGCCAGGGGAAAATTGCTGGCGCCGAATACCGCCACCGGCCCCAGGCCGATCATGCGCAAACGCAGATCGACGCGCGGCAATGGCTGGCGTTCCGGCAAGGCGGGATCGATGCGTGCCTCCTGCCATGAACCTTCGCGCAGTACTTCCGCAAACAATCTGAGCTGGCCGACGGTGCGGCCGCGCTCGCCTTCCAGGCGTGCCCTGGGCAGGCCGCTTTCCTGCATGGCGCGTTCGATCAACTGGTCACCCAGTTCAATGATGTGGTGTGCGATGCTTTCCAGGAAACGCGCACGGGTTTCCGGATCGGTAGCGCGGTATGGATCGAAAGCAATGCGCGCCAGTTCGCAGGCACAATCTATTTCGGCTTTGCCGGCGGTATGGAAAGCGGGCTCGAGATCCTTGCCGGCAGCCGGATCGAACGCAAAAAAATCGGCGCCCGCGCCTTTAATGCATGAGGCGCCGATCAGCGATTCGCCTGTGATATTCATGATGTTCCCGGAATGTGAATGTAGTCGATAACTTAAAGCTGATGGATCTGCGGCGCCGGCACCGTCTCCAGCGCCAGCTTGTTGCGCAAGGGCGGCCCGAACGCGGCGACATCGATTTCAAAGGTTTCGCCGAGCGCCACCTGGATGCCGTCGGAACAGCTCAGGGTGGCGGTGCCGAAGAAATGGATGTGCACATCGCCCGGGCGACGGAACAGCGGATACTTGAAATGATGGTATTCCAGGTTGGCGACCGTATGCGACATATTGTCCTCGCCGCTGACGAAAGGCTTTTCCCAGCGCACCTCGCCGCGGCTGTCGCGGATGCGCGACATGCCCGCCACGTGCGGCGGCAAATCGCCCACCAGCAGGGCCGGTCCTACCGCGCACACGCGCAGCTTGGAATGGGCCAGGTACAGATAGTTCTGACGCTCGGTGACATGGTCGGAAAACTCGTTGCCGATGGCAAAGCCAAGGCGGTATGGCGCACCGTCCGGGCCGATCACGTACAAGGCTGCGATCTCCGGTTCTTCGCCGCCATCCAGCGCGAACTGCGGCATGCCCAAAGGCTGCTCGGCGGCACGTACGATGCTGCCGTCGCCCTTGTAGAACCATTCCGGCTGGACGCCGGTCTGGCCGACCGCCGGCTTGCCGCCTTCCAGGCCCATGCGGAACATCTTCATGCTGTCGGTCAGCGTGTCGGCATCGCCGAGTTTCTTGTGCATGGCGTCGCGGCCGTCAGCGCTGCCGAGATGCGTGAGTCCGGTGCCGGTGACATAGCAATGCGCGCTGTCGCCATGGTCAAGCGGCGGCAGCAGGCCTCCGGCTTGCGCTATCGCGGCGTAGTCCAGCACAGTGGGGCCCAACGCGGCATCGACTAGCTTTTTCAGCGTGCTGTGAGCGGCTATCGCCGCCTGCGCCAGGTTGTAGGTCGAGGCATAGCCCTCGATCACGCGGATCTTCCTGCCCTCGTCTTCCAGGACGCCGATGCGGCGCTGGCCATCGGCCTGCTTGAATTGAAGCAATAACATGTACTTCTCCAGTGTCGTAGGGTGGGCACGCTTTTGTGCCCACGCGGATATCAAAACAGCGTGGGCACAAAAGCGTGCCCACCCTACAATTGCAATTAGTGAGAATGCTTAGGTACAGCAGAGCCGCGGCAACCAACCAGGAAGTCGAAATCGCAGCCTTCGTCGGCTTGCAGTACCCGGTCGATATAGAGGCGCTGATAACCGCTGTGGGCAGTCACCGTCTCCGCATTGACGGCCTCCCGCGCGACCTGGCGCTGCGCCATTTCGGCATCGCTGATATCCAGGTGCAAACGCCCCGCCTCGCAATCCAGCTCGATCCAGTCACCGTCTTCGACGATCCCCAGCGGACCGCCGGCGGCCGCTTCCGGCGCCACGTGCAGGACCACGGTGCCGTAGGCGGTGCCGCTCATGCGGGCGTCGGAAATGCGCACCATGTCCTTGATGCCCTGCGCCAGCAGTTTCGGCGGCAACCCCATGTTGCCGACTTCCGCCATGCCGGGATAGCCTTTTGGACCGCAGTTCTTCATGACCAGCACCGAACTCGCATCCACTTCCAGTTCCGGATCGTTGATGCGTTTCTTGTAATGGTCGAAATCCTCGAACACCACGGCCTTGCCGCGATGTTTCATCAGCTCCGGCGTCGCCGCCGATGGCTTGAGCACTGCGCCGCGCGGCGCCAGATTGCCGCGCAGGATGCAGATGCCGCCGTCGGCGATCAGCGGCTTGTCGATCACGCGTATCACCTCATCGTTATAGATAGGCGCTTCCTGGTTGTTTTCCCACAGCGTCTTGCCGTTCACCGTCAATGCATCCTTGTGCGGCAACAGGTCGGCCTCGCCGAGACGGCGCAACACACCTGGCAAGCCACCGGCGTAATAAAATTCTTCCATCAGGAAGCGGCCGGAGGGCTGCAAGTCGACCAGGGTCGGCGTGCCGCGGCCAATGCGGGTCCAGTCTTCCAGTTCCAGCGGCACGCCGATGCGGGCGGCGATAGCTTTCAGATGAATCACGGCATTGGTCGAGCCGCCGATGGCGGCATTGACGCGGATAGCGTTTTCAAATGCTTCGCGCGTCAGGATCTTCGACAAGCGCAAGTCTTCCCACACCATGTCGACAATGCGCATGCCGGACATGTGCGCCAGCACATAGCGGCGCGCATCGACCGCCGGGATCGCCGCATTGTGGGGCAAGGAAGTACCCAGGGCTTCGGCCATGCAAGCCATGGTGGAAGCCGTACCCATGGTGTTGCAGGTACCGGCCGAACGCGACATGCCGGATTCGGCCGCCAGGAATTGATGCATGCTGATCTGGCCGCCCTTTACCGCTTCGCTCAGTTGCCAGACGGCGGTGCCGGAACCGAGGTCCTTGCCTTCGTGCTTGCCGTTCAACATCGGCCCGCCGGTCACTACGATTGCCGGCACGTCGCAGCTGGCGGCGCCCATCAGCAAAGCCGGCGTGGTCTTGTCGCAGCCGACCAGCAGCACCACCGCATCCATCGGATTGCCGCGTATCGATTCTTCTACATCCATGCTGGCCAGGTTGCGCGTCAGCATGGCGGTCGGACGCAGGTTCGACTCGCCGTTGGAAAATACCGGGAATTCGACCGGGAAGCCGCCGGCTTCAAAAATGCCACGCTTGACGTGCTCAGCGATCTTGCGGAAGTGGGCGTTGCAAGGCGTCAGTTCGGACCAGGTATTGCAGATGCCGATGATCGGCTTGCCCTGGAACTCATGATCCGGAATACCCTGGTTCTTCATCCAGCTGCGGTACATCATGCCGTTCTTGTCGTTGCTGCCGAACCATTCTGCCGAGCGCAGCGGGCGTTTTTTATCGACTGTCATCTGTGGCTTTCTCGTGAATTATGCGTGCTTATTTGCGTGCTTATATATGCGCCGATTACTACGTTTACTTGTTCTTGTTGTAGACGTCTACAAATACGGCCGCCAGCAACACCAGACCCTTGATCACCTGCTGGTAATCGATGCCGATGCCCATGATCGACATGCCGTTGTTCATCACGCCCATGACGAAGGCGCCGATGACCGCGCCCATGACCTTGCCGACGCCGCCGGAAGCCGAGGCGCCGCCGATGAAGCAGGCAGCGATCACGTCCAGCTCGAAGCCGGTGCCGGCCTTGGGCGTGGCGGTATTCAGGCGCGCCGCGAATATCAGACCGGCCAGCGCCGCCAGCATGCCCATGTTGATGAAGGTATAGAACGACACCCTGGAAGTCTTGATGCCGGACAGCTTGGCCGCCTTCTCGTTGCCGCCGACCGCATAGATACGGCGGCCGATGGTGGTGCGGTTGGCGACGAAGGTGTACACCACCATCAGCAGGAACATGATGATCAGCACGTTCGGCATGCCCTTATAGGACGCCAGCAGATAGCTGAAGAAAATGATGACGCCGGCGAAGATGGCGTTCTTCAGGATGAAGAACAGATACGGTTCATCTTCCATGCCGTGCTTGCTTTGCTTGGCGCGCGCACGCACCTTGACCACGATCATGATCGCCGCCACCACTACGCCGACCAGCAAGGAAGTGATGCGCATGTCAGTGGCGTTGAACAGATCGGGGATGAAGCCGGAGCTCAGCATCTGGAAATCGTCCGGGAAGGGGCCAATCGATTGCCCTTGCAGCAGGGCCAGCGTGAGGCCCTTGAACACCAGCATGCCGGCCAGCGTGACGATGAAGGACGGGATCTTGAAAAACGCCACCCAATAGCCTTGCGCCGCGCCGATCACGCCGCCGGCCAGGATGCACAGGATGCTGGCGAGGACGAAATTGACGTGCAGGTTAACGATCAGCACCGCCGCCAGTGCGCCGATGAAGCCAACCACCGACCCCACCGACAGGTCGATATGACCGGCCACGATCACCATCAGCATGCCAAGCGCCATGATGACGATGTAGCTGTTCTGCAGCACCAGGTTGGTCAGGTTGAGCGGCTCCATCAGGGTGCCGTTGGTCATGTACTGGAAAAACGCCATGATCGCGATCAGCGACATCAGCATGCCGTATTCGCGCATATTGTTTTTCAGGAAACCGGCGTACTCTTTCTTTTCCAGCGTGGGCTGGGGCTGGGCCCGGTTTTCACTGGCTGCCGGCGCTACGATATCGTTGTTCATTTCAGTTGTCTCCATCATTCTTTACATTCCTTACTATCGCGCGCATGATTTTTTCCTGCGACGCTTCCGCCGCCGTCATCTCGCCGACGAAATTTCCTTCGTTCATGACGTAGACACGGTCGCACATGCCAAGCAGTTCCGGCATTTCCGACGAAATCATGACGATGCATTTGCCTTCGCTGGCCAACTGGCTGATGATGGTGTAGATCTCGTACTTGGCGCCGACGTCGATGCCGCGCGTCGGCTCATCCAGTATCAAGACATCCGGGTTGGAAAACAGCCATTTGCTGAGAACCACTTTCTGTTGGTTACCGCCGGACAGGTTGAGCACTTTCTGGAAGACGTTGGAACAGCGGATCTTCAGCTGGCGGCGATAATCCGCGGCCACCGAATATTCGCGCCCTTCGTCGATCACGGTCTTGTCCGCGATGCCATCGAGATTGGCGAGCGTAATATTTTTCTTGATGTCCTGGTCGAGGATCAGGCCGTAGCCCTTGCGGTCTTCGGTGACATAGGCGATGCCGTTGTCGATCGCTTTCTGCACTGTGCTGACATCGATTTCCTTGCCGCGCAAGAAAACCTTGCCGCTGATGCGCTGGCCATAGGCGCGGCCGAAAATGCTCATCGCCAGCTCGGTGCGGCCGGCGCCCATCAGGCCGGCGATGCCGACAATCTCACCCTTCCTGACATGGAAATCCACGCCCTTGATCACTTGCCGTTCCGGATGGATCGGATGATGCACACGCCATTGCTTGACCTCGAAGATGGTCTCGCCGATCTGTGGGCTGCGCTTGGGATAGCGGTCGGCCATCTCGCGGCCGACCATGTTCTGGATGATGCGGTCTTCGCTGATCACTTCCTTGTGACAGTCGAGCGTATCGACGGTGCTGCCATCGCGCAGGATGGTGATCGAATCGGCGACCTTGGAAATTTCATTGAGCTTGTGCGAAATCAGGATCGAGGAAATACCTTGCGCCTTGAGTTCCAGCAGCAGGTCCAGCAAGGCGTCGCTGTCGCTTTCGTTGAGGCTGGCGGTCGGTTCGTCCAGGATCAGCAGCTTGACTTGCTTGGACAACGCCTTGGCGATTTCAATCAATTGCTGCTTGCCGACGCCGAGATTGGTGATCAAGGCGCTAGGCGATTCCTTGAGGCCGACTTTGGCCAGCAGCTCCTTGGTCTTGGCGTAGGAGACTTCCCAGTCGATCACGCCATGGCTGGCCTGTTCGTTGCCAAGGAAGATGTTCTCGGTGATGGACAGCAGGGGCACCAGCGCCAGTTCCTGATGGATGATGATGATGCCGCATTCTTCGCTGTCGGCGATGCCTTCGAATTGTCTGGTCTGGCCTTGATAGTGGATATCGCCGGTGTAAGAACCATGCGGATAGACCCCGCTCAGCACTTTCATCAAGGTTGATTTGCCGGCGCCGTTTTCGCCGACCACGGCGTGGATCTCGCCGCTGCGTACTACCAGGTTGACATTGTCTAATGCTTTGACTCCCGGGAATGTCTTCCCGATCCCGCGCATTTCCAGGATAGTTTCCATCTGTGTTACCTCACTTGCGGGAAGCTCTGCCAGCCGGTTGCGCGGCTGACTGAGTCTCCCTTACCTGATACAACGCACAGCGACCATGACAGCAGCGCCGGCGCCTGACAAACGGACCTTGCAACGAGACGCTGCAAGGTCCGGCCAAACAAGATCTTCTGAGTTTCGCCCCGTCGCCTTGAAGCGCTGGGGTCGATTCTTATTTGATCTGGCTCTCAGTGTAATAACCGCTGCCGATCAGCACCGGCTTCCAGTTGGAAGCATCGACGCTGACTGGTTTCAGCAGGTAGGAAGGAACCACCTTGACGCCATTATTGTAGGTCTTGGTATCGTTGACGGTCGGAGTTTTTCCGCTCAGCTCGGCATCCACCATGCCCGCAGTCACCTTGGCCAGTTCACGCGTGTCCTTGAATACGGTCTGGCGCTGCTCTCCGCGCAGGATCGATTTCACCGAAGGGATCTCAGCATCCTGGCCAGTCACGACCGGCATCGGTTGCTTAGGCGTGCCGTAGCCGACGCCTTTGAGCGACGACAGGATGCCGATGCTGATGCCGTCATATGGCGACAGCACAGCGTCCACGTGGGCGTTGCCGTAGTAGGCGCTGAGCAGGTTATCCATGCGCGCCTGGGCTACCGCGCCATCCCAGCGCAAGGTCGAGACCTTGTCCATGCCGGTCTGCTTGCTGCGCACCACCAGCTTGCCCTTGTCGATGTAAGGCTGCAGCACCGACATCGCGCCGTTGTAGAAGAAGAAGGCATTGTTGTCGTCGGCCGAACCGCCGAACAGTTCGATATTGAACGGGCCCTTGCCGCCCTTCAGGTCGAGCGCTTTTTCAATATAACTGGCTTGCAGCACGCCGACCTGGAAGTTGTCGAAAGTCGCGTAGTAATCGACGTTCTTGGAATTGCGGATCAGGCGGTCGTAAGCGATGATCTTGACGCCTTTGTCGGCGGCCTTTTGCAGCGCATTGGTCAGCGTGGTGCCGTCGATCGCAGCGATCACCAGGACTTTGACGCCCTTGGTCACCATGTTCTCAATCTGCGCCAGCTGGTTAGGGATATCGTCCTCGGCGTATTGCAGGTCGGTCTTGTAACCCTTTTCCTTGAACACCTTGACCATATTATCGCCATCGGCGATCCAGCGCGCCGAGGATTTAGTCGGCATCGAGATACCGATCAGGCCCTTGTCCTGCGCGCTGGCGTGAGTCACCAGGCCGAACATGCCTATCATCAATCCAACAATCGTCGTTTTAATCATTTTCACAGCTTGTCTCCTTGAGTTATTTTGATTTTCTATCAGAACATGGTGAAGCGACTGCTACTGCATGGTGGGTCCGGTTTGCGCGGGAAGCTGTGCTGGCAAGACATCATATTTTCCAAACAACAATTCCGAAACTGTCAATATAGACCTTTCCTGGTGGATTTCCTCGCTATCTTACGAACATCACTGATATCAAACAAATGAATTTTTTCATTATTTCGATATCTATTTCGATATTACTACATAGAAAATAAATTGTCTCCGGATGCCCTTGCAAGGCCGTTCCCGAGAGAACAAATACCGAAGCCAGTGTAAAAACACTTGGCTGGTCTTACTAATCACTTTTTAATTTGGATTGATATCGGTTTTGATATCAGTAGCGCGAAGATTTTTTGAGTTTCGCGGCCAGCATGCGTTTCAAGGCGAAATGCCTTTCCTATGCCGACGGCAATTTCCTGCCGGCGCCAACGGAAAATTTGAAATGAAGGAAAATCCCGGGCGGCTCAGGACCAGCCGCGGCAAAAAGCCAGGAACTGCATCAGCCGCAGCGACAATATCTTGTGCTTGCTATGGATCAGGTAAAAATGCCGGTGCAAGCGCGGCAGCGAAGTCTTCAGTTCCACCAGCCGCCCGCTTTGCAGGAAGTCCGCCACCACCGCATGCGACAGGCAACTGATGCCGAGGCCGGCAGCGGTAGCATGCTTGATCGCTTCCGAATTGCCGAACTCATAGCTTTGCTGCAGATAATGCAGGTGCGGCAGCAAGGCTTGCTCGACCGCTTCGCGCGTGCCGGAACCCGGTTCGCGCAGCAACCACTCGGCCGCACGCAGCTGCGCCACACCCAGTTTCTTGTCGCCGCCGGCCAGAGCATGCTGCGGCGATGCCACGATCAGCAGTTCGTCGATCATCCACGGCTCCACCTGCAGGTCAGCGGCATGGCTGGGGCCCTCGATGAGACCGACGTCGACCTCAAAATTGACCACGGCGGCGACGATGTCGGCAGTATTGGCGATCGTCACGCGTACCTGTAGTTCGCTGTGCTGATGACGGTAGGAAGCGATCAGCGACGGCAGCAGGTAGCTGCCGATGGTGGTGCTCGAACCTATCTGCAGGCCGCCTCCTTGCGCCATGCCCGGCATCAGAAACTGCTGCTCGATGGTCTTGGCGCCATCGACTACTTGCGCCGCCTGCGGCAGCAGCAGGCGGCCGTTGTCGTTGAGGATCAGGCGCTTGCCGACGCGATCGAACAAGCGGCAGTCGAGCAGGTTTTCCAGCTCGTTGAGGGCGGCGCTGGTGGCCGACTGCGACAAGGCGACCTGCTCCGCCGCCGCGGTGGTGCTGCCGGACTGGGCCACGGCCAGGAATATCTGCAATTGGCGGATGGTGAGACGCATCTCGGATGACCTTGGTAACGGCGAGGGAACGCAGGATTGCGAAGGGAAATCGCAATCTACCTGAAAAACAGGTTAATTATACAAAATTAATCCGTTTTTCTTTTAAACCATGCCTGGTTATAGTGGTTTCCATGGCAGCACACGCTGCATCAAGATTGGAACCCATAGTGAATACCTCGACGCTGGCAAGCACAGCCCCAACTTCCAAGACCCAGTCGCCACGCCTGCTGGCCGGCCTGCTGCTGAGCGCGGCCATTGCCGCCGCCGCCACCGCCGCCGCCCGCATCGACTGGCTGCAGGCGCACGGCTTCAGCGCCCTGACGCTGGCGATCGTGATCGGCATGCTGGTCGGCAACCTGGGTTATCAACGGATCGCGCCGGCCTGCGGACCAGGCGTGAATTTTTCCAAGCAAAACCTGCTGCGGCTGGGCATCATCCTGTACGGCTTCCGCCTGACTTTCCAGGATATCGGCCATGTAGGCATCAGCGGCGTACTGATCGATGCACTGGTGCTGTGCTCCACCTTCGGCATGGCGCTGCTGCTCGGCACCCGGCTGTTCAAGCTGGATCGCAATACCGCCATGCTGATCGGCGCCGGCAGCTCGATCTGCGGCGCGGCGGCGGTGATGGCGACCGAGCCGGTGCTGCGCGCCCAGCCGGCGCAAGTCACGGTGGCAGTGGCTACGGTGGTGATGTTCGGTTCGCTGGCGATCTTCCTTTACCCGCTGCTGTACCAGTTGAACCTGCACTGGCAGTTCCTGGCCGCTTCGCCGCTGGCTTACGGCATTTTCACCGGCTCCACCGTGCATGAAGTGGCGCAGGTGGTGGCGGCAGCACGCGCCGTCAGCCCCGACGCCGCCAATACCGCGGTGATCGCCAAGATGGTGCGGGTGATGATGCTGGCGCCGTTCCTGATGCTGCTGTCGGCTTATGTGGCGAAGAAATCGACCGGATCGGACAAGGCCGGCCGTGCCGGGAAAGCTGGACGCCTGGCGATTCCCTGGTTCGCTTTCGGTTTTGTGGCGGTAGTGGCACTCAATTCGTTGGCCGCGCTGCCGACCGCACTGGTGGCGCACGTCAACGATGCCGACAATGTGCTGCTGGCGATGGCGATGGCCGCGCTGGGCATCTCTACCCATTTTTCATCGATACGCACGGCTGGCATCAAACCGTTGCTGTTTGCGGCCTGCCTGTTCGGCTGGCTGATCGTCGGCGGCGCAGTAATCAATAATGTGGTGCTGCGCTTGTTTGCCTGATCTGCGGCTTTTACCTACAAGCTATAAAACCCGGGCGGCCCTGCAAGGAAATCCTTGCAGGGCCGCTCAGTCCGTCAGGCCGCCGCAGGCAGGGATGCCATGTCGATCACGAAGCGATACTTGACGTCACTCTTCAGCATCCGTTCGTAAGCCTGGTTGATATCCTGGATAGCGATCAATTCAATATCCGAGACGATGCCG
This sequence comes from Collimonas pratensis, assembly GCF_001584185.1. Taxonomy (GTDB): domain Bacteria; phylum Pseudomonadota; class Gammaproteobacteria; order Burkholderiales; family Burkholderiaceae_D; genus Collimonas; species Collimonas pratensis. The sequence goes on from NZ_CP013234.1 coordinate 3,854,969, forward strand.
TGTTCGGCGCAGAAATCCAGCATTTCCTGGGTTTCCTTGATGCCGCCTATCAGCGAGCCGGCCAGGGTGCGCCGTTTCATGATCAGGTTGAACACATTGGGCGAAGGATGGGCTTCCGCCGGCGCGCCCACCAGCGTCATGGCGCCGTCGCGTTTCAGCAGGTTCAGGAAAGCGTCCAGGTTATGCGGCGCCGCCACGGTATTCAGGATGAAATCGAAGCTGTTGGCGTGCTGCGCCATCTGCGCGGCATCCTTGGAGATCACCACTTCGTCGGCGCCAAGCCGCAAGGCATCTTCGGTCTTTCCTGGCGAAGTGGTAAACAACACCACATGCGCGCCCATCGCATGGGCGATCTTGACGCCCATGTGGCCGAGCCCGCCCAGGCCGACGATGCCGACCTTGTGCCCCTTGCTGACATTCCAGTGGCGCAGTGGTGAATAAGTAGTGATGCCGGCGCACAGTAACGGCGCTACTGCTGCCAGATTGAGTTTGTCCGAGACATGCAGGACGAATTTCTGGTCGACCACGATATTGCTGGCATAGCCGCCATAGGTGACGCCGCCGCTATGCTTGTCTTCGGCATTGTAGGTGCCGGTGAAGCCGTTTTCGCAATATTGTTCCAGCCCTTCGGCGCAGCTCGGACAGTGCTGGCAAGAATCCACCATGCAGCCGACGCCGGCAAGGTCGCCCGCCTTGAATTGTTTCACCTGAGCGCCAACTGCCACCACCCGTCCGACAATTTCATGTCCGGGCACTGCCGGGTAGACGGTGTTGTGCCATTCATTGCGCGCGGTGTGCAGGTCGGAGTGGCAGACGCCGCAAAACAGGATCTCGATCTGTACATCGGTCGGACCCGGCGTGCGTCGCTCAAAGGCGAATTGCGCCAGCGGCGCGTGGGCATTATGTGCGGCATAGCCTGTAGCTTTCAGCATGACATTTCCTTTTTGATATATGGAACGACAAACCCCGGGCGCCTGGAAATCATTGTACAGGCGCGCCATGCGCCATCTTAGCCCTGCCGGCAAGGCTTTGCAGGCAAGCGCCGCTTATCCGGCCTAGGCCACCGATTGCAGCGATGAATTCTCACTATACGCTAGCGCGAATAATTCATATGTTTAGTCATAAATGTCATAAACGGCTGTCAAAAAACAACATAAACCGGCAACGTCCATTAAATTGAAAATATTTTTCAAAAAACAAGTGCATTTTTCTTATGGGAAGGTAATATCTAGCCCGTTCAGCCAGTAACAATTAGTAACAATAGTAACTATTTGTTACGCAACGCCCTGCGCCGGACACCAGGATAAATTACTTATAAATATCAAAGGGAAGAAATGAAAAAGACCGTATTTGCACTAGCCGCTCTCGGCCTGATCGGCGCTAATGCACACGCTCAAAGCAATGTCACCATCTACGGCGTGGTCGATGCCAGCCTGACATACACCAGCAAGGTCGGCGCCAAGAACGATAGCCGCTTCAGCGTCGACTCCGGCGACCTGTCCACTTCCCGCATCGGCTTCAAGGGCGTGGAAGACCTGGGCGGCGGCCTGAAAGCGATTTTCCATCTGGAAAACGGCTTCAATGCGGATGACGGCACCTTCGGCACAGCCAGCACCCTGTTCGACCGTAAATCGGTGGTCGGCCTGTCGGGTGCGTTCGGCACAGTCACCATCGGCCGCCAGACCGACTTCCTGGAAGACATCGGCAACAAGTACACCTCGGTGCAGACCTTCGGCGGCAACGGCGTCAAGGGCGGCCACTTCAACAATCTGGACCGTGTCTCCGGCGCCCGCACCAACAATTCGATCCGCTACGACAGCAGCAACCTGAGCGGCTTCACCGGCAGCCTGTTCTACGGCTTCGGCGAAGTAGCCGGCCAGACTTCGGCAGGCCAGGCTTTCGGCCTCGGCGGCAACTATGCCAACGGCCCCTTCGGCATCGGCCTGGCTTACTTCCAGACCAAGCTGGCGGCTGACGCCTTGCCGACCAAGGCAGGCGATACCGATCTGAAGACCTTCACCCTGGGCGCCAGCTACCAAGCCGGCCCGGCCAAGATCTACGGCGCATGGTCGCAAGCCAAGCGTCCACTGGCGACAGCCGTGGCAAGCACTGGCCTGGTCAACATCACCACCGCGACCAAAGCCAATATTTTTGACCTGGGCGTGGATTACGCACTGACGGGCAATCTGCACCTGCTGGCCAGCGTGATCTATGATCGCGCCGACATCAGCCGCAAGACTACCGGCTCGACCAAGGGCAAGACTACCCAGCTCAACCTGGGCGTCGACTACTTCCTGTCCAAGCGCACCGACCTGTACGCCATGTACAGCAACCAGCGCGCCAACGATGTCAACAACCCAGGCGTGATCAACGGCGCCTACAGCAGCGCGCCGGCGGACGACAGCAGCCAGAACGTCTTGCGCGTCGGCCTGCGTCACAAGTTCTGATCAGGGATAGTTAGCAGCAAGTAGCACCTGGCGAGGGAAACCATGTTCCCTCGCCTCTTCCTGCAGCAAGAAAGAAAACTTAGAAGGTCAATGTCTTGACGCCGTCAGGCGTGCCAAGCAAGCACACGTCAGCACCCTGCTGCGCGAACAGGCCGACCGTCACCACGCCGGTGATCTGGTTGATTTGCCGTTCCAGTTCAACCGGATCGGCGATCTTCAAACCCACCACGTCGATGATCACGTTGCCGTTGTCGGTAATCAGCGGAATACCATCCTTGAAACGCAGGTTCGGCTCGCCGCCCAGCTTGACCAGCTTGCGCGCCACCACCGCCTGCGCCATCGGAATCACCTCGACCGGCAGCGGAAACTTGCCCAGCATCTTGACCAGCTTGGAACCGTCGGCGATGCAAATGAATTTCTCGGCCACCGAGGCAACGATCTTTTCCCGCGTCAGCGCCGCGCCGCCGCCTTTGATCATGGCGCCCTGCGCGGTGATTTCATCGGCGCCGTCGACATATACCGGCATGGTGGCAACCTGATTGAGGTCATAGACTTCGATATCATGGGCGCGCAGCCGTGCCGCAGTGGCTTCGGAGGAAGCAACCGCACCCTTGATGCGATGCTTGATCTTGGCCAGTTCGTCGATGAAGAAATTGGCGGTAGAGCCAGTGCCGACGCCGACAATCTGGCCGTCCACCACGTATTTAATTGCTTCACGGGCAACAGCTTGTTTGAGTTGATCCTGGGTCATGGCAGTCATGGCAATGTCTTGAAAGAGATAAAAGCGTTATTTTAACCAATCGACGGCCAATCCCCCTAAATCAATCGCCCATGCTGCCTGTCAGTGTTTCTCGTCCGGCTGCTGTTCCAGGGTTTCGCGCAAGGCGATCTGCAGCTTGGAATGCAGTTTGACGAAACGCTGCCAGAGCACCAGCACCAGCACCGCAGCGCCCACCAGCACCAGGATCAGCAGATTGGTCGGCGGCAGGATGCGGCTGCTGAGCGCGGCGATCATCAGCATGATGCCGACGATGGAGACCACCGGGATGACTTCCGCGATCACGCGCCGCACCGCATGGTTATAGGAGCCTGCCCATTCCGGCCTGACGCTGATTTCCGCCAGCAGCATGCTCAGCGCATGCAGCTTGCGGTAGGTCGCGATCAGGAACGGCAGCGACAGCAGCAGCGCCCCGCCCCAGACGATTGCATCCTGCACTTGCGGATCCGCGACCCAGGCTGACATGCTGCCGCCGAGCGCCTCGGCAAAATAACCGCCGATGATAAAGATTGCTGCGACCAGCGCCAGGTTCACCACTACCTGCAGCAGAATGCGGCGGATAATCCGCGACAACTCCGCGCGGTCGCCCTGTGGCTGCAGGCTGGCGAGCCAGGTTGAATACATACCGAACACCGACGCCAGTTTACCCGGCATGGCCTTCGCCAGCCGGCTGGAAAGCGGATCGGCCAGCTTGATCAGATAGGGCGTGAGCAAAGTGGTCACCGCCGACACTGCCACTACCGTCGGATACAGGAAATCGCTGGTGACTTTCAGGCTGACGCCAAGCGCTGCGATGATGAAGGAAAATTCGCCGATCTGCGACAGGCCCATGCCGACCCGCATCGAGGTGCGGCCGTCCTGCCCGGACAGGAAAGTCGCCAGCCCGCAGCTGACCACCTTGCCCAGTACTACCGCCAGCGTGATGACGGCAATCGGCAGCCAGTACTGCGCCAGGATGGAGGGATTGAACAACAGGCCGATAGCGACGAAAAAGATGGCGCTGAACATGTCGCGCACCGGTTCGATCAGGCGTTCGATCTGATGCAGATGGCGCGACTCGGCCATCACGGCGCCGATCAGGAAAGCGCCCAGCGCCACGCTGTACTCCATTTTCATGACCAGAAGGCAGAAGCCGAAACAGAGGCCGAGCACCGTTACCAGCAGCATTTCCTTGCTCTTGAATTTAGCCACGTAATCGAGCAGGCGTGGCACGATCAGGATACCCGCCACCAGCGACACGATCATGAACAGGACCAGCTTGCCGATCGTGGTGACGGCGTCGCCGGCATCCACCGAGCCGCTGGTCGCCACGCCCGAGAGCAAGGCGATCATGCCGATCGCCAGCACATCTTCGACGATCAGGATGCCGAAAATCAGCTGCGCAAATTTCTCGCGCTTCATGCCAAGCTCATTGAGCGCCTTGACGATGATAGTGGTGGAAGAGACCGACAGCATCGCCCCGAGGAACACCGCATCCATCTTCTTCCAGCCGAAATAGATGCCGATTTCATAGCCGACCCACAGCATCAGCGTGATTTCCGCCAGCGCCGCCACAAACGCGGTGGCGCCGACCTTGGCCAGCTTCTTCAGGCTGAATTCCAGCCCCAGAGAAAACAGCAGAAAGATCACCCCAAGCTCCGCCAGGATCTGGATCGTGCGCTCATCGGTGATCAGCGAGAACGGCGGCGTGTGCGGCCCGATAATCACGCCGGCGACGATATAGCCGAGCACCACCGGCTGCTTGAAACGGTTGAACAGGACCGTGACGACGCCGGCAATCAGCATGATGACGGCAAGATCCTGGATGAAGGTTTCTACTGCATGGTGCATGGGCAAGCTTTCCGAATAGAAGTAAGCGGCTATTGGGGAGGCGCACGAACAGGAGCAGCGCAGGCAGCGCCGCCATGCAAGGCAGTGATGGGTGAGGCCGCAGCGAGGCCGACAAATGCATTGACCTTAGCTTAATTGCAATTATATCCGCTATCGAATATTTATTTCTAATAGCTTAGTGATTCATGCGGTGATGTACATGGTAGGGTGGGCACGCTTCTGTGCCCACGCGGGTCCGCGATGGCCGGAGTTCACGCGTGGGCACACAAGCGTGCCCACCCTACGTCGTTCAATCGTCGTGATTCGGATCCAGTTCCGGGAACAACACCTCGGTAAAGCCGAATTGCGTGAAATCCTTGATGCGCATCGGATACAGGATGCCGTTCAGATGGTCGCATTCATGTTGCACCACGCGCGCATGGAAACCGTCGACGTCGCGGCTGATGCGCGCGCCCGTCTGGTCGACGCCTTCATAATGCAGTTGGGTCCAGCGCGGCACCACGCCGCGCATGCCGGGCACCGAGAGACAGCCTTCCCAGCCGTCTTCCAGTTCTTCCGACAAGGGACGCAGGAGTGGGTTGATCAAGACCGTCTCCGGCACCGCCGGCGCGTCCGGATAACGGACGTTGTTCTTGAAGCCGAAAATCACCAGCTGCAGATTGACGCCGATCTGCGGCGCCGCCAGGCCGGCGCCGTTGACCGCATGCATGGTTTCAAACATGTCGGCGATCAGGCTTTCCAGCTCCGGCGTGCCGAAAGCGGTTACCGGCTCGGCTTGCCGCAGCAGGCGCGGATCGCCCATCTTCAGGATTTCGCGAACGGTCATGATCGGCTCTTCGATGTAATTACTTGAACTGTTTCAGGTACTCGGCAAACTCGGCGCCGGTTTCAGGATGCTTCAGGCCCATCGCCAGGGTCGCCTTCAGGTAACCCAGTTTGGAACCGCAATCATAACGCTGGCCGGCGTAGCGGTAAGCCAGCACGCGCTCGTTTTTCATCAGCGCGGCGATGCCGTCGGTCAGCTGAATCTCACCGCCGGCGCCTTTGCCCAGACCTTCCAGATGATCGAAAATCTTGTTGGTCAGGATATAGCGCCCCACCACCGCCAGGGTCGAAGGCGCTTGCTCCGGCAGCGGTTTCTCGACGATGCTGTTGACCTTTTCCAGATTGGTCTTGTACGCATCAATGCTGACGATGCCATATTGCTTGGTGTCGGCGCGCGGCACATCCTGCACTGCCAGCATGCTGGAATTTTCTTCAGCGAAAATATCCGTCATCTGCGCCAGCACCGGCTTCTGCCCGGCCGCCACATCCATGAAATCGTCCGCCAGCAAAACGGCGAACGGTTCATTGCCGACCACCGGACGGGCGCACAGCACCGCATGTCCCAGGCCCAGCATTTCCGACTGGCGGATGAAGATGCAGTTGATATGTTTCGGGATGACGTTCTGCACCAGATCCAGCAAGCGGTCCTTGCCGGCCGCTTCCAGTTCGGTTTCCAGTTCATAAGCCTTGTCGAAATGATCTTCGATGGCGCGCTTGTTGCGGCCGGTGATGAACACCATGTCGGTGATGCCGGCGGCGACCGCCTCTTCCACTGCGTACTGGATCAATGGCTTATCGACGATGGGCAGCATTTCTTTAGGCTGGGCCTTGGTGGCCGGCAGAAAACGGCTGCCCAGGCCGGCGACAGGAAATACGGCTTTTCTGATTTTACTCATGTTGGTTCCCTTGTTCGCTTTCTATAAGAGTGCGGAATGCGGCTTCATCCAGGATCGGGATGTTCAACTCTTCCGCCTTGGTAAGTTTGCTGCCGGCCTCGGCGCCTGCGACCACATAGCTGGTCTTCTTGGATACCGAACCGGTCACCTTGCCGCCGGCCGCCTCGATCATGGCGGCGGCGGCATCGCGCGTGAGCGTCGGCAGGCTGCCGGTCAGCACGAAGGTCTTGCCTAACAAGAACTTGGACGCGCTTTCTGCCGGCAAGTTCTCCGGCCAATGAATTCCAGCCGCACGCAGCTGCTCCACCAGTTCCCGGTTCAGCCGATCGGCAAAGAAAGCTTGCAAGGAACGTGCCACTACGGGGCCGATATCAGCCACTTCCAGCAATTGTTCTTCAGTAGCCTGCATGACGCCGTCGATGCTGCCGAAATGCGTCGCCAGTTCTTTCGCGGTGGCTTCGCCGACATGACGGATGCCAAGTGCATAAATGAAACGCCCAAGGGTAGTCGATTTCGATTTTTCCAATGCGGACAAGACATTTTGCGCTGACTTGTCGGCCATCCGGTCCAGCTCCGCCAGCTTCAGCAAACCCAGCTTGTACAGATCGGCAGCAGTGGTGATGACGTTGCGGTCGACCATCTGTTCGATCAACTGGTCGCCCAGGCCTTCGATATCCATCGCCCGGCGCGAAGCAAAATGCTGCAGGCCGCCCTTGCGCTGCGCGGCGCACTTGACCCAGCCGCCGGAACAGCGCGCGATCGCTTCGTCTTCCAGCTTGACGATGGCCGAGCCGCAAATCGGGCAAGCCGTCGGCATGACGAAGGCTTGCGCATCGGCCGGCCGCAAGTCGGCCACGAAGGCCACTACTTCCGGAATCACGTCGCCGGCGCGGCGCACGATGACGGTATCGCCGATCTGGATATCCTTGCGCCGCACTTCATCTTCATTATGCAAGGTGGCGTTGGTGACAGTGACGCCGCCGACAAATACCGGCGCCAGCCGCGCCACCGGCGTCACCGCGCCGGTGCGACCGATCTGCACTTCAATGCCGAGCACCTGGGTGGTGGCCTCTTCCGCCGGGAATTTATGCGCCAGCGCGAACCGCGGCGCGCGCGAGACAAACCCCAGGGTCTGCTGCTGCAGCAGGCGGTTGACCTTGTACACCACGCCATCGATTTCATAAGGCAGCTGCGGGCGCTTGCTGCCGATGCCGCGGAAAAAATCCAGCAGACCGGCGGCGCCCTTGACTACGCTGCGTTCCTTGCAGACCGGCAGTCCGAGTTCGCTATACCAGTCCAGCAAGGCCGAATGCGAAGCCGGCATGGTTGCGCCCTCCAGCGTTCCTATGCCGTAAGCAAAAAAACGCAAGGTGCGCTGCGCCGTGATGCGCGAATCCAGTTGACGCAAGCTGCCGGCGGCAGCATTGCGCGGATTGGCGAATTCCTTCATTTCCGCTTCGCGCTGGCGGGCGTTGAGCTTGGCGAAGTCTTCCTTGAACATCAGCACTTCGCCGCGCACGTCCAGCACCTTCGGCGGATGCTCGCCATGCAGGCGCAAGGGAATCGCGCGCACGGTGCGGATATTGCTGGTGACGTTTTCACCGGTGGTGCCGTCGCCGCGCGTGGCCGCCTGCACCAGCACGCCGTCTTCGTAGCGCAGGTTGATGGCAAGGCCGTCGAACTTCAATTCGGCAGCGTATTCGATCTCACTGTCGACATGGGTATCGAGGCCATCGCGGACGCGGCGGTCGAACTCGACGATGTCGTTGTCTTCAAAGCCGTTGCCCAGCGATAGCATGGGAATCGAATGCCGGACCTGCTCGAACTGCGGCAAGGGCGCGGCGCCGACGCGCTGGGTAGGCGAATCGGGTGTGTTCAGCTCGGGATGCTCCCGCTCCAGCGCCTGCAGTTCGCGAAACAGCTGGTCGTATTCGGCGTCGGGAATCGACGGATTATCGAGCACGTAGTAGGAATGATTGTGGCGATTCAGCTCGCCAGCCAGCCAGGCGGCGCGCAAGCGCCATTCGGCGGCATCGGTAGATTTCTCCGTGCCGCCGGCGTGTGATGATGGTAGGGACATAATTAACTAAATAAACGCAGGGCCCGCACTGAGCCGGCCGGAATTTCGGCGGCATCCATTTCACGGTAGAAGGCATCGACCTGGCCGGCGATCTCGGCCAGCTGGACGTCGGCCAGGGGCTGGTTGCTGTCATCGACCAGCACGCCGCCGAGGCGCGCCGCCAGCGAACGGCCGCAAGCGACCATGGCGCCGTAGCCGTCACGGTCGGGAGCGACGCGCGGCACATCCAGCAGCAGGGTCAGGCGGCTGGTGGTTTCGGCCACCGCGCTGGCATTGGTCGATAAGGAGAACAGCAGGCCGCCATCGCCATCCGACATCACCATTCGGCCTTCCGGCCGGGCATCGAAGCCTTGCCGCGTCAAGGCAGCCTGCAAGGTACTGATGGCCCACGGTGCGCCGTTCGACTGGATATTCACGCCCAGCTGCGCATCGTGTTCAATCACGAACTGATGCAGCGAACGCGCGGTGTGCATCACTTCCATCATGTCCGGCAAGTCCGGCTCGGCGCCGAGGTCGTCGGCGATCTGGCGTAAGCGGCTGACCAGCTCGGAATATTCGATTTCATTCAGGGGATTAGTGCGGTTGGCCAGTTGCACGCCTGCCAGCAAAGTGCTGTAGACGCCGCCGTGCGCCACCGGCTCCCAGTCGCCGTTGGCGTCCTCGCCGATGAAATGGATAGGCTTGTTGCCGACATGGCGCAGGCTTTGCAGGGCCGGCAATATCTTGTCGCCGCGCACCGGCGCTTCCAGCGCCAGCGGGATGGCGCAATCGATCAGTTCATCGACCGGCAGATCGCGGCGCACCGCTGGTGCTGCCACCGGAGCGCTTGCCACCGGAGCGCCGTATTGCGGCTCAAGCGCCTGCTGCTCTGCGCTTTGCTCGATGTCGTCATGCGCTGCGGCTGCCTGCCTGGCGTCGCCCCTGCCGTCGAGCTCACTCTCGAGTTCGCTCTCGAACAGCTTCGGCTCGTGACGCACCGGCGCCTCGCCGCCGTCCTTGGGCGTCATCAAGACATCGTCATGCGATCCGGAAAATGCCCGTTCTACGCTTTTCTTGGCCTTGTATTCCTGCCATTTATTGTAGGAAATGACGCCAACAAGAAACGCGCCTCCGATGATGAACAGGCTGGTCTGTAAATCTGTCATTCTGCTGATGCCTTAATAGCGAACACTGCCATGTCACCGGCATACGCGCTTGAAATATAAATCTGCGATTGAAATCGTGGTCTGGTCATTGATTAGAGCTGTTCTTGTGAAAACGCTACTAGTATTACTGTATATGGGCTCAAGGTAAAATTATTGAGACATTTTTTTACAATATATTGCATCGCGACACTTAAATCAGCTTAGTGTCGCTGCAAAAAGTTGTCAAGCAGGCCAAGCCGCACCGCCTTAGTCAGTTGGGGACAGAGTCGCACGGATGGTGTAATTCGTCGCGCTACGGCGACTCTTAAACCCTATCCGGGCGACTCTGTCCCGCAATTACTTAAGCTGCCACCGCATCGCTGGCAAAACTTCTGGCCGCCTCCATGTCCACCGCCACGATCCGCGATACGCCCTGCTCCTGCATGGTGACGCCGATCAGCTGCTGCGCCATCTCCATCGCAATCTTATTATGCGAAATGAAGAGGAACTGTGTGTTAGCAGACATACGCTTTACCATATTGCAGAAACGTTCGGTATTGGCGTCGTCCAGCGGCGCATCGACCTCGTCCAGCAGGCAGAACGGCGCCGGATTCAGCTGGAACATCGAGAACACCAGCGCGGTCGCCGTCAGCGCCTTTTCGCCGCCCGACAGCAAATGGATCGTCGCATTCTTCTTGCCCGGCGGCTGTGCCATCACCTGCACGCCGGAATCGAGGATCTCGTCGCCGGTCATGATCAGCTTGGCCTGGCCGCCGCCGAACAGGATCGGGAACAGTTCGGCAAAGTGATGATTGACCTTGTCGAAAGTGTCTTGCAGCAGGTCGCGGGTTTCCTTGTCGATCTTGTGGATCGCGTCCTGTAGCGTGTTGATGGCTTCGGTCAGGTCGGCGTTTTGCGCATCCAGGAAATTCTTGCGCTCGGAGGCCTGCGCCAGTTCGTCCAGCGCCGCCAGGTTGACCGCGCCCAGGCCGGCGATCGCATTGGTCAGGCGCGTGACTTCGCCTTGCAGATACGATGGCCGCATCTCGGCAGTCAGCTTTTCGCTCAGCGCCGCTTCGTCCGCCTGCGCTTCGAGCAACTGCTGCACGTATTGTTCCTGGTTCAGGCGCGCTGCCTGTTCCTTCAGCTGCAATTCCATGATGCGTTCGCGCTGCGGCTGCAGGCTGCGCTCGGCTTGCAGCCGGCTTTCTTCGTGCTGGCGCAGGTTCTGCGAGACCTGGTCCAGCTCGTGGCGCGTATCGGCCAACGCCCGTTCCTGTTCGCTGCGCTTGTCCAGCAAATCTTGCAGGCCGGCCTGGGCGGCCTGGTCGTCCAGGCTTTCCAGCTCCAGATGGCCTTGCTGCATGTTGGCGAACAGCTGCGCCGCCTGCTCCAGCGCGGTGGCGATGCTGCGCTTGAGTTCTTCGATCTTGTTGCGATGGGATTTCTCGGCAAATTCTGCTTCTTGCGCCGCCCGCTCCATTTCACGCAAGCGCTGACGGGCGTCGTTCAGTTGCTGTTCCTTGCCCAGATAGTCGGTCTGGCCGTCTTCGTGCTTTTCCTGCAGCTCGGCCAGTTCCATGTCGAGCTGCTCGAACTTGGCTTCCGATTCCATCTTGACCTGCTGCTGCTCGCTTTCCTGGGCGGCGATTTCCGCCAGGTCGGCAGCGATCTGCGAACTGCGCTGGTTGAAACGCTCCTGCAATTCGGACAGTTTCATGACATCGATCTGCAAGCCGTGCACTGCCTGGGTCAGGCTGGTGTGGCGCAAGCGCATTTCCTGCAGGCGCTGGGTAGCTTGCGACAATGCCGCGTCTGCCCGCACCGAACGCGAGCGCGCTTCGTCGGCCAGCATCTGCTGAGCCCGCAACTGCTTGGTGATGTTTTCGATTTCCTGCTGACGTGCCAGCATGCCGTCCTGCTCCGAATCGGAAGCATAGAAGCGCACGCCACTCTTGCTGATCACATGGCCCTGGCGGGTAACGAAGCTGGCCCCCAGCGGCAGCTTGCTGCGCTCGGCAAAGGCCGTTACGGTGTCGTCCGCGGCGTAGAAATTGTGCAGCCAGTCTTGCATCAGCACGCGCAAGCCTGGATCGTTCAGTTGCAACAGGTTGATGAAAGGCTTCAGGCCGGCAGGCGCATCGGCAGGTGTCGCCGCGGCCACGCCGTTCGGCGAAAACAAGGCCAGTTTGGCTGGCGGCGCATCGTTGAAAAAGGCCTTGGCCCAGTCCAGATTGGACATTTCCAGGGCCGAGGTACGCTCGCGCAAGACCGATTCCAGCGCGGTTTCCCAGCCGCCGTCGATGTGCAGCTTCTGCCACAGGCGCGGCAACTCAGCCAGTTCGTGCTTTTGCAGCCAGGGCTGGACCTTGCCTTCGGTCTGCACGCTTTCCTGCAGCTGCTTGAGCGCGCTCAGGCGCGCTTCCAGCTGCGCATTGTTGGCGCTTTCGGTATTCACCTGCTGCTGCGCATCGCGCCGTTCCTCTTCCAGGCGCGGCTGCTGCTCTTGCAACTCTTCCAGCTGCATGCCGGTTTCTTCCAGGCCGGCCTGCTTTTCTTCCAGCTGCATGCGCAGATTGGTCAGATGTGCATTATCCGGCAGGTTCAAGCCGTTCTTTTCCTGCGCCAGGCGTTCGCGCCGACTGCTCAAGCCATTCAGGATGTTCGAGGCGTTGCGCTGATGGGTAGACTCCAGCTCGATCTGCTGCTGGATCTGCATGATCTTGCCGCGCGATTCCGTGCTCTTCAGTTGCGCTTCGCGCCAGCTCTGCTCCAGCGCCGGCAGCTGGTCGTTATGCTGCTGCGACGCCACCTGCGATTGCTCGACGCGCGCCATCAGCTCTTCCAGGTGCATCTCGGCTTCCACCAGATCGTCCTGGAACTGCGTGCCCTGGCGTTGCCATTGGTCGCGCTGCGCGGTCAGGGAATTGAGCTGCGACTGCAGGCGGTTACGCGATTCGATCACGAACTTGATCTGCGCTTCCAGGCTGCCGATCTCGGAATTGGTCTGGTACAGATGGCCTTGCGCCTGATGCATGCGGTCGCCGGCGGCATAATGCGCCTGGCGCATGTGTTCCAGTTCGGTTTCCACATGGCGCAGTTTGGCAGTCTGTTCTTCCAGATCGGTTTGCGCCTTTTCAATCTCGCGGAAGTATTTCTCTTGCTCGCCCTTGGCTTCGTTCTTGCGCAACAGCCACAGCAGTTTTTGTTTTTCTTCCTGGTCGCCTTGCAATTCATGGAATTTCTGCGCGACCGCGGCCTGCGCCTGCAGCTTGGCCAGGTTGGCGTTCAGCTCGCGTAAGATGTCCTCGACCCGCACCAGATTTTCGCGGGTATCGTTCAGGCGATTCTCGGTTTCGCGACGCCGCTCCTTGTACTTGGAAACGCCGGCCGCCTCCTCCAGGAAAACCCGCAGTTCTTCCGGACGCGCTTCGATGATGCGCGAAATCATGCCTTGGCCGATGATCGCGTAAGCGCGCGGACCAAGTCCGGTGCCCATGAAGATATCCTGGATATCGCGGCGCCGAACGGCCTGGTTGTTGATGTAATAAGTCGACGTGCCGTCGCGCGTCAAGGTGCGCTTGACGGCGATTTCAGCGTACTGGCTCCACTGGCCGGCAGCTTTGCCGAGGCCGTTGTCGAACACCAGCTCCACCGATGAACGGCCAGCCGGCTTGCGGTGCGAAGAGCCGTTGAAAATGACGTCCTGCATCGATTCGCCGCGCAGCTCGGAAGCCTTGGATTCACCCAAAACCCAGCGCACAGCATCGATGATATTCGACTTGCCGCAGCCATTCGGCCCCACCACGCCGACCAGCTGGCCGGGGACCTGGAAATTGGTAGGATCGACGAAAGACTTGAATCCCGATAATTTAATGGAAGTTAGACGCACGTTATCGACTGTTCTTATCAAAGTCGGCGAAAAAGCTGCCGTCATACTAAAAACGGGAAAAACCCCGCAGGAGGCCGACATCATAACATTCCACCCCATCATATATGCGATCTGAATGGCTGTGAATATCGGGAAATGCGATTGTTACTTCAGTTGCTTTCCATTCCGGCATAACAATGCGCGGGCATAAAACGATTGGCTTTGGGCCCGGGACACGGACAGGAAAAATTTCAAGAAGACAATGAAAAGTAAAAAATAGCGCCGAATCTGCCTTTGCCAGCCCCTCGGATCTGCAATGGCGGCCATCAAACAGGCCACTTCTGTATATAATGCAAACAGCATATTCGTCGCCGTTTTTCCTCATTCCATCTTTGTTATTCGTCCGTCATCAACCACGTGAATCCATTACTAGACCGGCTGCAACCCTATCCGTTTGAAAAACTGCGCGCACTGTTCGCCGGCGTCACGCCCAATCCGGCGTACAAGGCGATCAGCCTTGGCATCGGCGAACCGAAGCACCCGACGCCGGCCTTCATCCAGCAAGCGCTGAGCGACAACCTGAACGGCCTGGCCAGCTACCCAAGCACCATCGGCGCCGAACCCTTGCGGGCGGCGATCGCCGGCTGGCTGGAACGCCGCTACGGCTTGCCGCCGCTGGATCCGGCGACCCAGATCTTGCCGGTCAACGGTTCGCGCGAGGCGCTGTTTGCGTTGGCGCAAACAGTGGTGGATCCGTCGCAAAAAGATGCGCTGGTGATGTGCCCGAATCCCTTCTATCAGATCTATGAAGGCGCGGCTTATTTATCCGGCGCGCAGCCGTATTTCGTCAATTCCGATCCGGCCCGTAATTTCGCACCGGATTACCGCAGCGTGCCGGACGATGTCTGGCCGCGCGTCAAGCTGCTCTACCTGTGCTCACCCGGCAATCCGACCGGCGCCGTGCTGTCGCTGGAAGACTGGAAAGAATTGTTTGCGCTGTCGGACCGCCACGGCTTCGTGATCGCTGCCGACGAATGCTATTCCGAGATCTATTTCAAGCCGGAAGCGCCGCTGGGCGGCCTGCAAGCCGCCAATATCCTCGGCCGCACAGGCTATCCGCGCCTGATCGCCTTCTCCAGCCTGTCGAAGCGCTCGAACGTGCCGGGCATGCGCTCCGGCTTTGTCGCCGGCGATGCCGCCATCCTGAAGAAATTCCTGCTGTATCGTACTTATCACGGCGGCGCCATGAGCCCGCCAGTGCAAGCGGCTTCGGTCGCCGCCTGGAACGACGAAACCCACGTCGTCGAAAACCGCGCCAAATACATGGCAAAATTCCAACAGGTGACCCCTGTGCTGCAAACGGTGCTGGATGTCGACTTGCCCGACGCCGGTTTTTATCTATGGGCAAAAGTAGACAAGCTGGCAAACATCTCAGATACCGACTTCGCCAAGCGGCTGTATGCCGAATATAATGTAACGGTATTGCCTGGCAGCTATCTGGCGCGCGACGCCCATGGGAGCAATCCGGGCCGGCAGCGGATACGCATGGCGCTGGTGGCGGAAGTCGATGAATGCCTGGAAGCGGCGCATCGCATCGCTGAATTCTGCCAAAGCCTTTAGCCCTTGCATCGGCCCGCAGACGGACGCGCAACTGCCACCCTCTGCAACAGCCTGATCTTACGTATTGCACCGTGACGATGTAGTTTGACCGTCGTCATGGTCAAATCCATGTTTTTAAACTTTTTTATCAGCGACCTATCATGACTCAATCTCTGCAAGCATTTATCGACCAAGCCTGGGAACAGCGCACCGAATTTTCCCCGAAGACCGCCCCCGCCGATGTCCGCGAAGCGGTCGCCAAGGTGATCGCCGAATTGAATCAAGGCAGCCTGCGCGTGGCCGAGAAAATCGACGGCAACTGGGTCGTCAACCAATGGATCAAGAAGGCCGTGCTGCTGTCGTTCCGCCTGGAAGACAACCTGCCGATGCCGGCCGGCGAGAACATGCAGTTCTACGACAAAGTGCCGACCAAGTTCGCCAACTACACCGCTGAAGATTTCGCCAAGGGCGGCTTCCGCGTGGTGCCGCCGGCAGTGGCGCGCCACGGCAGCTTCATCGGCAAGAACGTGGTGCTGATGCCTTCCTATGTCAACATCGGCGCTTACGTCGATGAAGGCACCATGGTCGATACCTGGGCCACCGTCGGCTCCTGCGCGCAGATCGGCAAGAACGTCCACCTGTCCGGCGGCGTCGGCATCGGCGGCGTGCTGGAACCGATGCAGGCCAACCCGACTATCATCGAAGACAACTGCTTCATCGGCGCCCGTTCGGAAATCGTCGAAGGCGTGATCGTGGAAGAAAACTCGGTGATCTCGATGGGCGTCTACATCGGCCAGTCGACCAAGATCTATGACCGCGCCACCGGCGAAGTCACTTACGGCCGCATCCCGTCGGGTTCGGTGGTGGTGTCCGGCAGCCTGCCTTCGGCCGACGGCAAGTACAGCTTGTATTGCGCAGTGATCGTCAAGCGCGTCGACGCCAAGACCCGCGCCAAGACCGGTATCAACGAACTGCTGCGCGAAATTTAAGTTTTGCGGGACAGAGTTTATGAGCGACCGAAGCGTCGCGAATTACTCTGTCCTCAACTGACTAGATAAAACGCTCTCATTACAAAGAAAAATAATTTAAGGAGTCGCTGATGGCAATGGACCGCTTGTTTCGTTTGATGCGGGAGAAGGAAGCGTCGGACATGTTCCTGGCGCCGGGCTCGCCGATTCATCTCAAGATCAAGGGCCAGATGGTGCCCGTCAACCAGCAGAACATGGATGACAACACCATCCTGCTGCTGCTGAAAGAAGTGCTGCCTGCCGAACGGCTGCAAGAGCTGGAGCGCAACAACGAGCTCAATCTCGGCGTGCCGATCGCCGGCGTCGGCAGTTTCCGCTTCTCGGCATTCCGCCAGCGCGGCAGCATTTCGGCTGTGATCCGTTACATCCCCATCGATATTCCTGCATTCGAAACACTGCGCCTGCCGCCGGCGCTGCTCGACCTGATCGGCCGCAAGCGCGGTCTGCTGCTGATCGTCGGCTCCACCGGCTCCGGCAAGTCGACCACCATCGCCTCGATGCTGGACTACCGCAACCAGACCCAGGCCGGCCATATCCTGACCCTGGAAGACCCGATCGAATTCCTGTTCCAGAACCACCGCTCCATCGTCAACCAGCGCGAAATCGGCAGCGACACCAACGACCTCAACGGCGCCCTGAAGAATGCCTTGCGCCAGGCGCCCGACTGCATCCTGATCGGCGAAATCCGCGACAAGGCGACCATGTCGGCCGCCCTCGCCTACGCCCAGTCCGGCCATCTGGTGGTGTCGACGCTGCACGCCAACAATACCTACCGCGCGCTGAACCGCGTGATCAGTTTCTATCCGATGGAAAACCGTCCGGCATTGCTGGAAGATCTGGCCTCGACCCTGGCCGCGATCGTTTCCCAGCGCCTGGTCACCACCGTCGATGGCCAGCGCACGCCGGCCGTGGAAATCATGCTCAACACGCGCCATGTTTCCGAGCTGATCGAAGAAGACAACATCAGCCAGATCAAGGAAGCGATGGAAAAGAGCCTGGCGCCGGGCTCGCAGACTTTCGAGCAGGCGCTGATGCAGCTGATCGAAGACGGCGTGATCACCCAGGACGAAGCGCTGGAACATGCCGATTCGCCAAGCAATCTGTACTGGCTGATCAACAACCACACGCCAAGTTCGAAGAAAAACCTGACGCCGATTGCGCCGGAACCGGAACGCGTCGAAGGTGCGACCTTCACCGAATTTACCTTGGATCTCTAACGGCATCCTTATCACTTGCAGCAAACGAATTCATCTATGGCAATTACTCTTTACGGCATTCCCAACTGCGACACGGTCAAGAAAGCCCGCACCTGGCTGGAAGACCAGGAGATCGCTTATACGTTTCACAATTTCAAGAAGGACGGCGTCAGCGCCGAACTGATCACCACCTGGCTGGCGGACATCCCGTGGGACACGCTGGTCAACCGCAAGGGCACTACCTGGCGCGGCCTGTCGGAACAACGGCGCAACGGCATCACCGACGGCATCAGCGCCACGCCCCTGATGATGGAGCTGCCGTCGATCATCAAGCGTCCTGTGCTGTACACCGGCAAGCAAGCTTATGTCGGCTTCTCCGATGCGCTGTACCAGGAAATCTTCAGCCAATAATTCAGCCAATCAGCCGTTCACCCGACAACCCGTCGCCACATCATTGAAATGCCGCACATGAACAAGCACAGCAAAACCCTGGCACTGGCCGAACAACTGATCGCACTGTCCTCCGTCACGCCGCAGGACAAGGGCTGTCAGGCGCTCCTGATCGAACTGCTGGCGCCGCTTGGCTTCGCCTGCGAAACCATCCAGTCCGGCGATGTCACCAACCTGTGGGCGCGCAAAGGTACCGAGCGGCCGCTGCTGGTGTTCGCCGGCCATACCGACGTGGTGCCGACCGGCCCGCGCGAGCAGTGGCAATCCGATCCTTTCCTGCCCAGTCATCGCGACGGCAAGCTGTACGGCCGCGGCGCCGCCGACATGAAGACCTCGATCGCGGCAATGGCGGTGGCGGTGGAAGAATTCACCCAGGCCCGCCCCGACCACACTGGCTCGATTGCCTTCCTGATCACCAGCGATGAAGAAGGCCCTGCTACCGATGGCACCGTGGTGGTGTGCGATAAACTCAAGGCGCGCGGCGAACAGCTGGATTACTGCATCGTTGGCGAACCGACTTCCAGCTCGACGCTGGGCGACATGATCAAGAACGGCCGCCGCGGCACCATGTCCGGCAAGCTCACGGTCAAAGGCGTGCAGGGCCACATCGCCTATCCGCAGCTGGCGAAAAACCCGATCCACCTGGCAGCCCCGGCGCTGGCCGAACTGGCGGCGGAAAAATGGGACGAAGCCAATGAATACTATCTGCCGACTTCCTGGCAGATGTCCAACATCCACGGCGGCACCGGCGCTTCCAACGTAATTCCAGGCGAAGTGGTGATCGATTTCAATTTCCGCTTCTCCACCGCCAGCACGGTCGAAGGTCTGCAGCAGCGGGTCCATGCCATCCTCGACAAGCACGGCCTGGAATACACGCTGGCCTGGACTGTCGGCGGCCGGCCGTTCCTGACGCCGCGCGGCACGCTGAGCGACGCCATCACCGCCGCCATCAAGACCGAGACCGGCATCAACACCGAACTGTCGACCACCGGCGGCACCTCAGATGGCCGCTTCATTGCGCAGATCTGTCCACAGGTGATCGAGTTCGGACCGCCTAACGCCAGCATCCACAAGATCGACGAACACGTTGAAGTGCAGTTCATCGATCCGCTGAAAAACATTTACCGGCGCACCCTGGAAAACCTGCTGCCGGCAGCCGGCTAAAGCACACTCCCGCCCCTCACGCAAAGGTACTTATGGCTGGCAGCAGCAAGGACATCGTCGAACAATCTTACGACGCCACGCCATACACCTCGCACCCGTTCAAAGCCACCGCGCCGGAACATCTGGCAGCGGTCGCCACCCTGTTCGGCCTGCAGCCGCCGCGCACCGAGAATGCACGTGTACTAGAGCTGGGCTGCGCCTCCGGCGGCAATCTGATTCCGCACGCGCAACGGCATCCCGGCGGCCATTATATCGGCGTCGATCTCTCAAAAGTACAGATCGATGCCGGTCAGCAGCGGCTGTCCGCCCTTGGCCTGACCAACGTCAGCCTGCACCACATGAGCATCAGCGACATCAGCCCGGCGCTGGGACAGTTCGACTACATCGTCTGCCATGGCGTCTACAGCTGGGTGCCGCCGCAGGTGCAGGAGCAGATCCTGCGCGTCTGCGCGGAAAACCTGGCGGCCGACGGCGTCGCCGTGGTCAGCTACAACACTTACCCCGGCTGGAAATTCAAGGAGGTAGTGCGGGAAGCGATGCTGTTCCGCGGCAAGGACCATGACCATCCGGGCGACAAGCTGGCGCATGCGCGCGGCATGTTCAATTTCATGCATGAAATGTCGAGCAAGGGCAGCGTGCTGAACCAAGTGCTGGAGCAGCACAGCGCCACGTTCAGCGGCCAGTTCGACGATTACTACCTGCTGCACGAATACCTGGAGCCGTACAACCTGCCCTGCTACCTGAGCGAGTTCGCGGTACGCGCACGCCAGCACCAGCTGAGCTACCTAGGCGATTCGGAGCAGCAATCGATGTTCGTCGGCAATCTCGGCAGCCAGGTCGCCGAGCCTTTGCTGCGCGAATGCGGCAATGACCAGGTGGTGCTGGAACAGTACATGGATTTCTTGCGCAACCGCCAGTTCCGCCACACCTTGCTGGTGCATGAGCAACAGCAAGGCCGCATACGCTATCAGCTCGACCCGGCGGTGCTGGCCCAGCTGCATTACACTTGTGCGGTCGGCGGCAGTACCGCCGCGATCACCCAGGACGATGCGGAGCAGACCATGACGCTCGGTGGCCAGCAGTTGGCCATCCGCGGCAAGCTCAGCAAGGTCGCGCTGCAGATATTGGGGGAACGCTTTCCCGCCACCATGCATTTGCCGGAGCTGGTCGAGGCGGTCCGGCAACGCCTGCAGCAGCAGGACAACGATGTCGGCGTCATCATCGGTTTGATGGAAGCGCTGGTGATCCGCGGCGCCGTCGAATACCGCGTGCAAGCGCTGGAGGCCGCGCCCAGCCTGGACGAAAAACCGCTCGCCCTGGCTTCCGCGCGCGCAGATCTGGCGCTGGCCGCCAGTGTGGACAACGCCAGCGTCACCAATCTCTGCCACCAGCGGGTAAGGCTGAACATCGTTGAAAGATTGTTGCTGCCTAAACTGGATGGAAATCATACCCAAGAGCAACTAATCGAGCATATCCTGCAGCAAGAGCAGCAGCAAATGCTCGAATTCAAGCACAAGGATGGCCAGCGCGTCAGCGACCCGCAAGCGCTGCGCACAGAGGCTGGCGAGCATGTCGGCAATGCCCTGCGCGCACTCAGATATAATGGGATGTTGATCAAATCCCGATAAAATCGAGGAAAATCAAGGCAATAACGGGCTAATTGGCTGGCTGCGCCCCATCCGGCCCGGCATTTCCGATAGAATCCGCCTGACACTTTGCGCCGCTGCGCAATTGCTCCACTTTAATCAGCTGGGGACAAGGTGATTTGCCGCCGGCCAGCGGCTACCAGACTTCGTCCTGCACATACAAATAACCGCACCATGACACCACATTCGTTTACCACCATCCGCGACCTGCTGCGCTATGCAGTGACCCGTTTCAATACCGCCGGGCTGTTTTTCGGCCATGGCAGCAGCAATGCGCTGGATGAAGCGGCCTACCTGATCCTGCATACGCTGAAGCTGCCGCTGGACAAGATCGAGCCCTTCTTCGATGCACGCCTGCTGCCGCATGAAATCGAAGCCGTCTTGCAAGTCATCGAAAAACGCAGTGTCGACCGCTTGCCGGCCGCCTATATCACCAATGAAGCCTGGCTGGGCGACTACCGTTTTTACGTCGACCAGCGCGTAATCGTGCCGCGTTCCTTCATCGCCGAGCTGATCCCCGACCATTTCTCGCCATGGCTGCAAGAGCCGTCCGCAGTCAGCAACATCCTGGAACTGTGCACTGGCTCCGGCTGCCTGCCGATCATGCTGGCCGACGCTTTCCCTGAAGCCCATGTCGACACCGCCGACATCTCGGCAGACGCGCTGGCAGTAGCGCGCCGCAATGTCGACGACTATGAGCTGCAGGACCGCATCACGCTGATCGAATCCGATCTGTACGGCAAGGTGCCGGCCAAAAAATACGACCTGATCGTCACCAATCCACCCTACGTGAATTCCGGTTCGATGGGCAAGCTGCCACCGGAATACCTGCGCGAACCGCAGATCGCCCTGGCTGGCGGCAGCGACGGCATGGACCTGGTGCGCCAGATCGTGGCCGGCGCCAAGCAGCGCCTGACCGCCAACGGCATCCTGGTGGTCGAAATCGGCAACGAACGCGCTTTCGCCGAAGCGGCCTTCCCGGATCTGGAAATGACCTGGGTCTCGACCAGCGCCGGCGACGACATGGTGTTCCTGCTGACCGCCGACCAGCTGCCGTAATCCAGTATCAGCGGCCAGGGTCCACTGCCCTTGCCGAACCTAACACAATCAGCACAAACAGCACGACCATCACGACCGGCATGCCACTGACGCATGCATGGCCATTCATTTAGCAAGTAGATAGTAGACATGATACGTTTTCAACAAGTTTCCCTGATGCGCGGCGTCAAGCCTTTGCTCGACAATGTCGACGTCACCCTCAACCCGGGCGACAAGATCGGCCTGATCGGCGCCAACGGCGCCGGCAAGTCGAGCTTGTTCGGACTGCTGCGCGGGGAGCTGCATGCCGACCTCGGCGAAATCGATTTCCCGTCGAAATGGCGCATGGCCTACGTCGCCCAGGAAACCCCGGCGCTGGACCGCCCGGCAATTGAATACGCGATCGACGGCGACGTCACCCTGCGCCGCCTGGAAGAAGAACTGGCGTTCCTGGAAAGCGAGCCGGAAAGCACCTCGAACGGCATCCTGATCGGCGAGCTGTACAGCGCGCTGGCTGACGCTGACGCCTACACCGTGCGCTCGCGCGCCGAACAGCTGCTGACAGGCCTCGGCTTTTCGCTGTCGCAGATGGAGCAGCCGGTGGCCAGCTTCTCCGGCGGCTGGCGCATGCGCCTCAACCTGGCGCAGGCGCTGATGTGTCCGTCCGACCTGCTGCTGCTCGATGAACCAACCAATCACTTGGATCTGGACGCCATCATCTGGCTGGAAGACTGGCTCAAACGCTATCCCGGCACCCTGATCATCATTTCCCATGACCGCGACTTCCTCGACGGCGTGGTCAACGTCATCGTGCATATCGACGAACGCAAGCTGAAACGCTATTCCGGCAACTACTCTTCCTTCGAGCGCCAGCGTTCGGCGCAGCTGGAACTGGCTGCCGGCACCCTGGAAAAGCAGATGCGCCAGCGCGCCCACCTGGAATCCTTTATCAACCGCTTCAAGGCCCAGGCCAGCAAGGCGCGCCAGGCCCAGAGCCGGATGAAGGCCCTGGCCAAGATGGAAGAACTGGCGCCGCTGCGCGCCGCCGCCGAATTCTCGTTCGAGTTCCGGGTGCCGCTCAGCGCGCCGAATCCGCTGCTGGTGATGGAAGACGTCAGCGCCGGCTATCGCACTGAAAGCGAAACCAGCCACGATGTCACCGAAAAAGTGATCGTCGCCGGCATCAATTTCTCGCTGCAGATCGGCCAGCGCATCGGCTTGCTGGGCGTCAATGGCGCCGGTAAATCGACCTTCATCAAGACCATCGCGGAAGAGCTGAAGCCCTTGCACGGTGTGGCCCAGTTCGGCAAAGGCTTGTCGATCGGCTACTTCGCCCAGCACCAGGTCGAAATGCTGCGTCATGACGAATCGCCGCTGTGGCATATGGGAAAAATCGCGCCGACCACGCGCGAGCAGGAACTGCGCAACTTCCTCGGCAGCTTCAATTTCAACGGCCCGATGGTGACCAGCTCCATCAAGCCGTTTTCCGGCGGCGAAAAAGCCCGCCTGGCGCTGGCCCTGATCGTCTGGCAGCGCCCTAACCTGCTGCTGCTGGATGAACCGACCAACCATCTGGACCTGGAAACCCGCGAAGCGCTGACCATGGCGCTGGCGCAGTTCGAAGGCACCCTGGTGCTGGTATCGCATGATCGCCACCTGCTGCGCGCCACCACCGACCAGTTCATCATCGTCGCCGACGGCAAGGTCGCGCCGTTCGACGGCGACCTCGACGACTACAAGGATTGGCTGTTCAAGACCAAGCTGGCGGCCAAGAACAGCGCCACGGATGCCGCGCTGCCGAAAGCCAGCAGCAAAGCCAAGATCGCCAGCGCCGTGGCGCCGGCAGCACCCGTGGTGGACAACGCCGACCGCCGCGAACAGAAGCGCGCGGAAGCCGATGCGCGGCAAAAGCTGGCGGCGCAGAAGAAGCCTATCGAGTCGCGCATCAAGCGCCTGGACGAACAGATCGCCAAGCGCAGTGCCCAGAAGGCGGCGGTCGATACCCGCCTGGCCGATCCGGAAATCTACGACAAAGACAAGAAAAAGGAATTGGCGACGCTGTTGACCGATCAGGCGTTCTATAGCAAGGAACTGACGCAACTGGAGGCGGAATGGCTGGAACAGCAGGAAGCGCTGGAGCAACTGGGCAACTAGGTCCAGTACAAGACGGCGCCGGTAGCCGTCCCAGAACGCTGAGCATCATCGGCTGCGGCAAACTCGGCCGTAGCCTCGCCTTGCTGTGGCATCGTGCCGGCCACGATCCGCGCGCCTTTGTCTTGCTCGACATACTGAACCGTTCCAGCGCCAGTGCGCAGCAAGCCTGCGATTTCATCGGCGCGGGCAAAGCCGCGGCATCCTTTGCTGATCTGCGCCAGGCCGATGTGTTCCTGATTGCCAGCGGCGACGACCAGATCGCCGCCTGCTGCGACGCTCTCACAGCTGCCGGCAAACTGCAGCACGGCAGCATCGTGTTTCACTGCAGCGGCGCCCTGTCCTCGCTCGAACTGGCCTCGGCCAGCGCGCTTGGCGCGGCCGTCGCCAGCATCCATCCGATCCGCAGTTTCGCCTCGCCGCAACAAGTCGCCGACAGCTTTGCCGGTACCTGGTGCGGCAGCGAGGGCGACACCACAGCACTGGCGCTTCTCGGCCCGGCCTTCGAAGCCATCGGCGCCCGGCTGGTGGCAATCGAGCGCGAACAGAAAACCCTGTATCACGCAGCGGCCGTATTTGCCTCCAACTATCTTGTCACTCTGATCGATGTCGCCCAGCAGGCCTATGTCGCGGCCGGCATCGCGCCAGAACTGGCGCTCAAGCTGATCGAACCGCTGCTGTCGGAAAGCGCCGCCAACGCCTTCCGGCTCGGCCCCGCCACCGCCCTCACCGGCCCCATCGCCCGCGGCGACCTGGCGACCGTGGCGCGGCAATTGCAAGCCTTGCAACAGTGGCGGCCGCAAATCGCCGAACTGTATGAACAATTCGTTAGCGCCACCACCGAGCTCGCCTCACGCAAGAAAAATTCATAAAACACGACAAAGCCGCAACCCGCTTTTCGTCGCGCCAATATATGCAACTAACTACGGCAGCTAACTGGGGTCAGAGTGGACTTTCTGCGCGCTTTTTGCAGAAACTCCACTCTGACCCCACTTAGCGGGCTACGGAGTACATGCCTCACCGCTGAAAAACAAAACCATGTAGCGCGTTCTGTCTTTCTCCGAATCCGTCATCTGGGGTCGGAGTCGAGTTTCGCGAAAAGGCACCGCGAAAGTCGACTCCGACCCCAGATGACTCAAGCCGCTGCTTCATTGTCAATATTCGTTATCTGAAAAAAAACTGAAATGCAAAGACAATAAGTGCATATAGAATGGTGAAAGCTTCATTTTACGTTTGACCTGGAAACGCCTTAACATAGTCGTCACCAGCAACACCTCCTTGTGCTTGTCTGTGCCCTCAACCTAAGGATAAAAAATGGCCACAACACTGTCTAGACTCAGCAAGATTGCAGCAGCAATCCTGATTACCAGCGTCACGCTGAACGCCTTCGCGGCGGATCTGCTCGATACAATCAAAGCGCGCGGCACCTTGAAAGTGGCGATGGAAGGCAACTACCCGCCCTTCAATTTCAAGGACCCAAAAAGCGGCGAACTGACCGGTTTTGAAGTCGACGTCGCCAAACTGCTGGCAGCCAAGCTCGGCGTCAAGCCGGAGTTCACGACCACCGAATGGAGCGGCATCCTGGCAGGCTTGGGCGCCGGCAAGTACGATGTGATCCTGAACCAGGTCGGCATTACGGAAGCACGCCAGAAAGCCTTCGATTTTTCGCAGCCTTACACCCTTTCCAGCGCCCAGCTGATCGTACGCAAGGACGAGAAGCGCAGCTTCCCGACTTTGGAATCGCTGAAGGGCTATAAACTTGGCCTCGGCCAAGGTACTAACTTCGAGCAAAAGGCCAAGGCCGTTCCGGGCATCGATGTCAAGACCTATCCTGGCTCGCCTGAATACCTGGCCGACCTCGCCAGCGGCCGTATCGATGCTGCCTTGAACGACCGCCTGCTGGTCGGCTATCTGCTGAAAAGCGCGAACCTGCCGCTGAAGGCCGGCGCCACTTTCGGCGATGTCGACAAGATCGGCATTCCTTTCCAAAAAGGCAATCCGAAATTTGAAGCGGCCTTGAACAAGGCGCTGGACGAAATCCTGAAAGACGGCAGTTTCAAGCAAGTCTCGTTCAAATGGTTCGGCTTCGATGTTAGCAAAGCACCATCGGCGCAATAAACCGATTCGCGCTACACTTGCGGTAAACCAGACATCCCCGCCCACTGCGGGGATGTTTTTTTAAGCAAAAAATCTAGTGCCCTGAGACAGAGGTTCGTTGAATAAGAAAAGTGATGAAATCGGCGCCAAGCAAGGCGCAAAACGGAGCAAGGGTGGTCCCCTTGCGAGTATTTGCAACGACGCATGGCGCCGATTTCAGCGCTTTTCGTCAACGAACCTCTGTCTCAGGGCACTAGTTTAACAACGACAATATGGAATTACTAGATTTGCTGGAGCAGGCAGCGCCCACCTTGTTCCGCGGCGTCGGCTATACCCTGATATTTGCAGTGGCCTCGATGCTGGGCGGCCTGCTGCTCGGCTTCCCGTTGGCGATTGCGCGCATCGTGCCGTCGCGCTGGGCGCAGTGGCCGGCCACTGTATATGTCAGTCTGATGCGCGGCACGCCGCTGCTGGTGCAAATCTTCGTGATCTATTACGGCTTGCCGAGCATCGGCATCAGTTTCTCGCCATTGACGGCCGGCATCCTCGCGCTCAGCCTGAATGCCGGCGCCTACCTGTCGGAAAGCCTGCGCGGCGCGATCCTGGGTGTGCATGGCGGCCAGTGGTCAGCCAGCTACAGCCTCGGCCTGACCTACTGGCAAACCCTGCGCCACATCGTGATTCCACAGGCAATTCGGATTGCGGTGCCGTCGATGAGCAATACCCTGATCAGCCTGATCAAGGATACCTCGCTGGTCTCAGTGATCACCGTGACCGAACTGATGCTGGCCACCAAGGAAGTGATTGCCGTCACGTTCCGGCCGCTGCCGCTTTATCTGGCCGCCGCCGCCATCTACTGGTGCCTGAGCATTTGCTTTGAACGCCTGCAAGGCCGGCTTGAGCGCAAGCTCGGGCAGGCTCACAAATCCAATTAAGCTTTAAGAATCAGACTTTAAAAGCGCGACAGCAGATCGATCTGGCTGACCAGCGGCGTATCCTCGCCCGGATTGGCGCGGTGGTAGCTGCCTTCGCTATCCATATCCCAGGCTGAGGCATTGTCTTGCAGGTGCACCAGCAAGCTCTCTTCAATCACGCGGCGCTTGAGTTTGCTGTCCTGGATCGGGAACGCAGTTTCAATACGGCGGAACAGGTTGCGATCCATCCAGTCGGCGCTCGACAGCATCACGTGTTCTTCGCCGTCGGCGTAGAAATAGAACACCCGGTGATGCTCCAGGAAACGGCCGATGACCGAGCGCACCTTGATGTTTTCCGACAAACCCGGTACCCCGGGCTGCAAGGCGCAGACGCCGCGGATCAGCAGCTGGATCTTGACACCTGCCTGGGAAGCCAGATACAGGGCCTCGATCACGGTCGGCTCCAGCAAGGCGTTCATCTTGGCGATGATGTAACCCTGCTTGCCGGCCTTAGCCGCATCGACTTCTTTCTGGATCGCCAGCAGCACATTCGCGTGCAGGGTAAACGGCGATTGCCATAAGCGCTTGAGCGGCACCTGCTTGCCGAAACCGGTCAGCTGCTGGAACACGTTGTGCACGTCTTCGCAGATCTTGTCGTCATTGGTCATCAAGCCGAAGTCGGTATACAAGCGAGCGGTGCGCGGATGATAGTTGCCGGTGCCCAGATGCACATAGCGTTTCAGCTTGGTGTGCTTGGCGTGACGCTTGCGGCGCACGATCAGCAGCATCTTGGCATGCGTCTTGTAGCCGAACACGCCGTACACTACATGGGCGCCGACCGCTTCCAGCTTGGCGGCCCAGCCGATATTGGTTTCTTCGTCGAAGCGCGCCATCAGCTCCAGCACCACCGTGACTTCCTTACCGTTCTTGGCGGCCTGCATCAGCGCGCTCATCAGCGGCGAGTCGTTGCCGGTACGGTAAATGGTCTGCTTGATGGCCAGCACGTCGGGATCGATCGCCGCCTGCTGCAACAACTCCAGCACCGGCTGGAAGCTTTCGTAGGGATGGTGCAGCAAGACGTCGTTCTGGTCGATGATGTCGAACACCGACGCACCGGTAACGAAGGCTTTCGGCAGCACCGGCGCATGCGGCGTGAATTTCAGATCGGGACGGTCCACCAGGTCCGGCAAAGGCATCAGCCGCACCAGGTTGACGGCGCCGTTGACCCGGTAGCAATCGGCCGGCGCCAGGCCGTTCTGGTTCAGCAGGCGCTGCACCAGCGACGCCGGCGTGCCGTCCGCCACTTCCAGGCGCACCGCATTGCCGAGCTGGCGGGTCGGCAGCTCGCCTTGCAGCGCCAGGCGCAGATCGGTGACTTCGTCCTCGTCGACAAACAGATCACTGTTGCGGGTCACGCGGAACTGGTAGCAGCCGCTGATCGACAAGCCCGGAAACAGTTCGCCGACAAAGCGCTGCATGAAGCTGCTGAGCAGCACGAAGCCATAAGCGTGGCGCGACAGATGTTCCGGCATCCGCACCAGGCGCGGCAATACCCGCGGCGCCTGAACGATGGCCAGTTCGGTTTCGCGCCCGAAAGCGTCTTTGCCGCTCATCTTGACGGCAAAATTCAAACTCTTGTTCAGCACCCGCGGAAACGGATGGGCAGGATCGAGGCCGATCGGCGTCAGCACCGGCAGCAGCTCAGTCTTGAAAAATTCGTGAGCCCAGGCGGTCTGCTCATCGGTCCATTCCGACTCCTGGTAAAAGGCGATGCCTTCGGCGTTCAGCGCCGGCAGCAAAACCTCGTTGAACAAAGCATACTGGCGCGCCACCAGCTTTTGCGCGCGTTCGCTGATGGTGCTGTAGGCATGTTGCAGCGACATGCCGTCCGGCGTCACGCCATCCACCGCGACACGGATCTGCTCCTGCAGGCCAGACATGCGGATCTCGGAAAACTCATCCAGGTTGCTGCTGGTGATGCAGACAAAGCGCAGCCGCTCCAGCAGCGGTACCGCAGGGTCCTCGGCTTGCGCCAGGACGCGTTCATTGAAGGCAAGTACGCCGAGTTCGCGGTTGAGCAGTGGGAAGGTCATGGTCCGGTCGGGAGAGTGAGCGAGGTTGCAAAAAAAAGCCAGCGATTACCAATATGACATTTTTGATTGTAAGGACGCAATGTGACGCAAGAATGACAAGTGCCCGCTGCAGCAATAAACACCTCCCTTTTCAAGCAGACCTTGTTATCAAAGCCGTCAGCAAGCAACGTTAATGAAATATCATCTTCGGCCAACTGGGCATGTAGTTACGTCCCACGCTCTGCTTCGCAGGCCTGCTGGGACGAATGGTCATAGATCATGTTAACCCTGACGGCACCTTCATTTTTATGCATCGTCTGCGTAAAACTGAGCTGGGCGCCCTCCTTGCAATAAACATCATTGCGCCCCTGATATTTTTTCCACCCGCGGACAAGCAGCAGTTCTTCCGTACCTGGCTTAAGGACAGTTCCCCATCCCTGCTGACTCACGATCACTACCATCGTAACAAAACCGTATCGCGCTACGCTATCCTCCTGCAGAACTTTTACCCGGTCACGATTCATCAGGGCGAATACATCGATTTCCATATGCCGGGCCATGTTTTGCTCGGTCCTTGAAGGCGGGAGCACGGCAAGAGAATAGATGACCGCAAACGCCGATATCACAGTCAAGAGCGCAAACGCAAAATTCTTCAGGGTGCGCGACGGACAGGGAGGAGATGCGAGGCTGGCGTGCAATTTGACAGTAGCCTCTAATGCCCTTGCGCCACCCCACATGGCAAGCAGACTGAACATGATCGCAATCGGGCCGACTCCCCCGACCAGCGCGAACAATAAGGTCACCGCCGCCAAAGTGAGTGCGACCAGCGACGCTATCCTGCTGTGAAAGCGGTAGATACAGTATGCACAAGCCAGATTGACAACGCAGTCGAAAAATATCGCGGGTGAGCGAATAATCGACAATGTAAACAACGCCGTGAGCAACTGCAAAGCGCCGACAATGGCAAACACTTTCGCGGTTACCCGGGTCATAGCGACAGCGCCATGATAAGTGTCGACTTTAGTGAAGAACGATTTGTTATCTGTATCCTGTCTGTATGTGCTCATCGCATCTCATCAATAAATTTCCTGTTGGATTCAAATTCAAAACAGAATTCTTGCAGCCATCACAACCAACTTCCGCACTTGAATGCCTATCTGCACAGAATCGCGATCACCACACGTCAAGGCTCAATTTTCATGCTGTCAATCTTACTTGTGGATACTCCATAATCTTTCGACTCATCAAGGGTGTTGAAGACGAACTGAAGCTGTTCGATGTAAAGACCTTGGTGCTTAAAGCCATCCTTATCGACGCAAGCCAGCGACCAGGCGTTCCCGGCAAGTTGAGGATGAAGACTACTGGCCTCGATCATGCTGCCTACATGGCAAGTACGGGTGGTCTCTTGCGGTTTTGCCGATCCCGGCACCTCATGCGATGAGGTCGAGTAAGAAAAAACAGCATCAGCGTTCCAGATGAACGGCTTCAAGTCGAATTTTTCTGTGACGTAGACGCCCCCAACCTCCGCACGCGTTGAGTTCAGTTTCGACTTTAGCTGCACGATTCCGCCGGCCATTTCACGATCCACATAAAATTCAGGACTGTATATTTCACGCAAGTGCGTAACGCCATCATTCTGCGGCTTGATAACAAGCACAATCTTGC
The DNA here is from genome assembly GCF_001584185.1 of Collimonas pratensis. Taxonomy (GTDB): domain Bacteria; phylum Pseudomonadota; class Gammaproteobacteria; order Burkholderiales; family Burkholderiaceae_D; genus Collimonas; species Collimonas pratensis. Next base: position 3,885,840 of record NZ_CP013234.1, read on the forward strand.
TTGGAGAACTGGCAGATTTCGAAGTAAAGGACTGAACCAAGGTAACTGTGGACGTCGTACGTTTCGACGGCACTATCCTGATTAGCTTGCTGGCCGTCTCCATGACCGCCGGGGGAACTTCGACGCTATCAATCGACAATATAATAGGCTGTAATGCTTTTCTTCTTGCAATGTCGCCACCTATGCCAGAATAAGTCTCCGGATCGAATTTCTGGCCGCATACTGCACGCAGCGCCTGTCCATACTCGTCATCTGCTGCGATCGGTGTTAATGCATCATCGAGCTTGATCATGCCGTCAGTAACTGCGTTTTCTGGAGTAAAGTCATAGCCGATGGTCGATTTATATTTATTCGATGCGCAGTCCATTTGAACGAATTCACGCTTGGAGTCAAACGGCGCGTTATACGGCGGATCGAAATTCATCTGCGGGTACTCAGTGCGAGCCCACACAGCAACTGTAGTCCCTGACCTAACTATGCTGTGCAGGTCAATTTGAAACAGTTCGTCCTTGCTGCCACGTGCAACGTTTACAAGCCGCTCATTTTTTGGCGGCAACCCGCAGGCCCAGCTTAGAAGAGCTTCGCCGTCCTTTTGGCCTGCCACCGACACAAATGCAGAGGGCGCATAACGAGCAATCGAGCTGCCATAAATTCTCGTCGATGACAGATTATTCGCGACCGTATTGGCATAAGCGGCGCGAGTTTTCTTCTGAAGACAGTCGAATTCCATTGGTGCGTCATACTTGATCTGGCTCGTGCCATTTCCGCCGGCAAGCGTCCCTCTTGTCTGTAGGTGGACGTGATCGCTAATGCGTAATGCCGAATCAGGAAGGTACTCTCTACCAGCCGATACCGGTATTGGTTGCCAGGAATCCGCCACTGCCGAAAAACTAGCTGACGCAAAAACGCCAGCGACGATCACGTATTGCAAATATTTTTTCATTTTTTGCGAAAAATAATTTGAAAGTTCAACGAAATACCCCGTATCGCGATAAAAATCTCCAATGCATGCTATTTCCTGCCGCACGCAGGAGGCACATTCTCAATTACTTCAAGTCGAAATGAACTGCTACAGCCAACTGCCATGAACCGGCGCCAGCATATCGTGCACGCCATGCGTCATCAGCACCAGGAACGCCAGCAAAGCCAGGTAGTAAAACGCATACGTTGCCTTCACCGAGGGCTCTATGCCGTAGTACTGCTGGTTTTCCGGGCTGCTGGCGTCATAGTTCCAGGCGCGCTTCAGTTGCGGCAACGCGAGAATGACCACCACGATCAGCAAGGGCGTCGGCCGGTATGCGAACAAGGCAATCAGCACCGGAACGCCGGCAAACCATATGCGCGGCGACAGCACGGCGGTAATGCGGCCGCCGTCAAACGGCGACATCGGGATCATGTTGAACAGGTTCAGGAAAAAGCCTGCGTACGACAAGGCCAGCAAGAGATTGCTGTCGTACTGGCGCGCGACAAAATAGCAAACCAGGGCGCCGGCCGTACCGACCAATGGCCCGGCAAGGCCGACATAGGCTTCTGTTTCCGCATCGTGCGGCATGTCTTTCATCTGGATCCAGGCGCCGACAAACGGGACGAATGTCGGCGCCCCGACTGCCAGGCCGCGGCGCTGCGCCGCCAGGTAGTGTCCGGCTTCATGCACGAACAGCAACAGCACGAAGCCAAGCGCATAACGCCAGCCATAAAACATGGCGTAGACCGCGATCGATAGCAGCATGGTGCCGGAGGTGGTCAGGATCTTGCCGAGTTTCAGGCCTCCCAGCAGCAGGAAGAGCAGTTTAGTCATGGCCTGCGCCTTCAGGCATGATTGGCCGGATCAGCGGCGTCAGCCGGACGTTCAGGCTTGCTGTCAGGCGCCGCCTGAGGAAACTGGTGGCGCGCAAACGGCGACTCGTCGACGTCAACCTGATTGACACTCATCGGTGCAGGTTTCGGTTCGCGCTTGAAGAATCGCTTGATGGCGGCGCCGAAGGCAAGCACGGCCAGCAAGCCGATCTTGAAGAATTTCGCGGCAAACGCGGCAATCACTGCAATCAGGCCGATTTTCTTGGCTGCGACGCCAACCACCAGGGCAGCCAGGCCATATTCCGCGACGTGGTCGGTCGATGCCGTGAAATCCGCGTAGCGCTTGCCCTGATGATAGTCGATGGCAGCAAGAAGATTGTTTGCAATCGGCTTGTCCGCTGCCAGGGACGAAAGGCCCGTCACCATGGTCAAGGTAAGATAACCGTCGCGGCCAAGTGCCAGGGTACGGTAGTTCACGCCGGTTTGCGCGTCATTGGCGACGGCGCCTTTGTCGCGTACGATCAGCGACCAGAGCAGACGATGGGTAGTTGAATCGTAGGTGGGTGCTTCCGCCCAGCCGCCTACCTCCATTTCGGGAATGCCACGCTCCTTACGGCTTGCATTTCCCTGCTCCGTGCCCTCGCGCAAGCTCTGCAGCATGTCGTCGGCCTTCCAGTCGCGAGCATCGTCGTCGCGCACATAGCCCTCTTTCGTGAACTCGACGGTAGCAAACCAGTCACCGCCTTTAGTCGTGGGGACAATCACGCCGACCAGCGACTTGTCATCGATAACGTTGCCGATAGCGCGCAAATAGCGAGCGGCGGCGGCGGCTGGCACAAAGCCATAATCTTGCGGCAGAGAGAAAGTGGCCTGGTCACTGAGTTCGATCTTGCTCGGCCCTTCCACCAAGACTTTTTTTGCCTCGGCCGCCGCCGCTTTTATCTCTGCCTGGGTTTCAGCTGTCTGGGCTAGGCAAGTGCTGGCGATAAAGGCCGCGACAAGCGCGACCATCAATTTTCTCAGGATTTTCATGGCTGGACCGATATTGTGGTTTTAGGGTTTTTTTTTGTCGATTGCCGCCAAGTCGACTGTTGCTCCCTGCAACAGCGCTTGCTTAGATGCATTGGTTTTTCAACAAAATTGCAGTTACTTTAATACCATGAAATCGATATATATTGCCGCAATGCATCTCAAATAATGGATAAATTCACTATATTTAGCAATTCTGCACAACAGCCGGAGGTTCTCTCAAACCAATCCCGAAGCGGTAATCTGCGCTCAGAACACATAAAAAAACAGCCCGCAGAATCAAATTCTGCGGGCTGCCCATGGCAATGCTACAAGCTTGATATCGGTCAGATCACAGTAGCGAGCCCCAAAGTCAACAGCAATGCCACCACCGAAATGATGGTTTCGCACACGGTCCAGGTCTTGAAGGTTTCCGTCACGGTCATGTTGAAGTATTCCTTGACCAGCCAGAAGCCGCCGTCGTTCACGTGCGACAGGATCAGCGAACCGGCGCCGGTGGCCAGCACCATCAGTTCCGGCCGCACGGTAACACCGGCGGCGGTGACGATAGGTGCGACGATGCCGCAGGCGGTAGTCATGGCGACGGTGGCCGAGCCGGTGGCGACCCGGATCAGGGCTGCCACGAACCAGCCCAGCAGCAGTGGCGACAGGTGGGCGTTGTTGGCGACTTCAACGATGGCCTTGGAGACGCCGCCGTCGATCAGGATGCGGCCGAAGCCGGCGCCGGCGCCGACGATCAGCGTGATGCCGGCGATCGGCGCCAGGCATTCGGTGGTGAATTTGAGGATGGCTTCACGGTCGAAGCCGCGCGATTTGCCGAAAGTATAGAAACTCACCAGCGTACCGATCAGCAGCGCGATCACCGAGTTGCCCATCAGGCGCATGAAATCGTTGGCGAAAGTCTTGGGCGTAAAGAACAGATCGGCCCAGCTGCCCAAGAGCATCAGCGCTACCGGCAGCAGGATGGTGGCGATGGTGATGCCGAAACCTGGCAGCTCACGGGTCTTGCCCTCTTCCACGAACTGCGCGATCAATGGATTGTCGGGATTCGGCACGACGAAGCGGCTGATGAGTTTGGCAAACAGCGGACCGGCAATGATGGCGGTCGGGATGCCGACGATCAGCGCGTACATGATGGTGCGGCCGATATCGGCGTTGTAGGCAGTGACAGCGAACAGCGCGGCAGGATGCGGCGGGATCAGGCCATGCACCACGGACAGGCCGGCAACCATGGGAATACCGACCATGATCATGTTGGTGCCGGTGCGCTTGGCGACGTTGAAAGCGATCGGGATCAGCAGCACGAAGCCGACTTCAAAGAACACCGGCAAGCCGACAATCAGCGCCACCACCATCATCGCCCAATGCACGCGCTTGGGGCCGAAGATGCCGATCAGCGTATTGGCGATGCGCTCGGCGCCGCCCGATTCGGCCATCATCTTGCCGAACATCGTGCCTAGGCCGACCACCAGCGCAATATGCCCGAGCGCGCCGCCGACCCCGGTTTCGTACGACTTGACAATGCTGGCCATCGGCATGCCGACCACCAGCCCCAAGATCACCGACACCACGATCAGCACGATGAACGGATTCATCTTGAACTTGGCGATCAGCACTACCAGCGCGACCACTGCAATCACCGCATACAGCAGCAACAGATTTCCCTGAACCATCTCCATCAAATCCTCCTACAGTCTGATTTATTTTGTAACGCTGCCAGTAAAGCTGGCATGACTATTTTTTGATAAACCGCCAGCCATGTCGTCCCCGCGAACGCGGGGACCCATATTCATGGCCATAACATGGATTCCCGCGTTCGCGGGAACGACGAGGAGGGGCGCCGAGCCGGGGCCATCAAGGCACCATCTCAATCTGCCTGTCCAATTTACTTTTTATAAGCGATGCAATCCACTTCTACCTTGCAATCCACCACCATGGCCGACTGCACGCAGGCGCGGGCAGGAGGATTGGCGCCGAAATATTCCTTGAAGACGCGGTTGAACGACTGGAAATCACGCGTGTCGTCAAGCCAGACGCCGCAGCGTACCACGTGTTCAGGACCGTAACCCGCTTCCTTCAGGATCGCCAGCACATTCTGGATGGCCTGGTGCGACTGAGCGACGATGCCGCCGTCGATCACCTCGCCGTTCACCATCGCCACCTGGCCGGACACATACAGCCAGCCGTCGGCCTCCACCGCGCGGGCGAATGGCAGATGCTGGCCGCCGGTACCCGAACCACCTTCAACACCGTATCGTTTGATCGTCATGATTATTCCTCTGTAAAAAAATAAAATTCAAATGCCGCGGCCGGCCTCTGCTGCCGGTCCGCCCACCTACCGCTAAATACTTCCTCTCACTCCTGCCTGCCGCGCCAGGAAGCGCCCTGCCCGCAATGCTGTCGGCGCTTTCTCGGCGCCGCCCAGATAAGACAAGGCGCCGTTGACCCAGACCGCCTCGATACCTTCGGCCGGCTGCATCGGATCGGCGAAGGTTGCCGCATCGCGCACCGTTTCCGGATCGAACAGCACCAGGTCGGCCCAATAGCCTTCGCGCACCAAGCCACGCTCGCTCAAGCCGAAACGCTCAGCCGACAAGCCAGTCATCTTGCGGATCGCCACGGTCAAGGGGAACAGCTTCTGCTCACGGCTGTAATGACCAAGCACGCGCGGGAACGCCCCCCACAAGCGGGGATGCGGCAAGGGATCGTTGGGCAAGCCGTCGGAACCGACCACCGTCGCCGGATGACTCAGAATGCGATTGACGTCGTCGTCCGTCATGCAGTGATAGACCGCGCCCGCCGGTTGCAGGCGGCGCGCGGCGTCCATCAGGCTGACTTGCCATTCGGCAGCGATGGCGGCCAGCATCTTGCCGCCCATCGCAGGTTCCGGCTCGGACCAGGTCACCATGATATCGATGGTGTCGGTCACCTGTTTCACATCCAGGGTGGAGGAACTGGCGGTGTAGGGATAGCAGTCGCAGCCGACCGGCTGGTAGCGCTGCGCCTGCTCCAGCGCCGCCAGTACTTCGCCGCTGCGGCCCCAGTTTTCGACACCAGCGCATTTCATGTGCGAGATCACAACGGGCACGCGCGCGTGCTTGCCAATGCGGAAGGCTTCGTCCATGGCTTCCAGGATATCGGCGAATTCGCTGCGCAGATGGGTGGCGTAGAGAGCACCTGCTTCAGCCAGCGGCTCCGCCAGCGCCAGCACTTCGCTGGTCGGCGCCATGATCGCATTGCCATAGGCCAGGCCGGTGCTGAGGCCAAGCGCGCCATGCGCCAGCGCTTCCCGCAGCTGCGCGCACATGGCGGCGATTTCGCTATCGCTGGCGGCGCGGTCGAGGCGATCCATCTGGTTGCTGCGCAAGGCCGTGTGGCCGATCAGCGCCGCTACATTGATGGATGGCTGGGCCTGGTTGACTGCTGCAACGTAAGAAGCGAATGTGGGATAGCTGAAGGCGCTCGCTTCGCCCAGCAAGTTCATCGGATCCGGCGGTTCGGCCTTGAGACTGACCGGGGCGGCGCTGATGCCGCAATTGCCGACCACCACGGTGGTCACGCCCTGCGACAGCTTGGGCAGCATCACCGGCGTGCGGATCACGTTGGTGTCGTCGTGGGTGTGGACATCGATGAAGCCCGGACTCAGCACCTTGCCCTTGCCGTCGATCACCTGCCCGGCATGCCAGCCGAGCAAGGCGCCGTCGCGGTCTATCCGCACGATGCGGCCGCCGTCGAGCGCGACATCAGCAGTGTACGGCGCGCTGCCGCTGCCATCGATCACCGCCACGTTGAGTATCAGCGTATCGCATGCGCGTATCGCTGCCTGCTTGTCTGTATTCAGCTCACTCCTCATCTCAATCTCCCAACGGCTCACGGCTGCTGCCGCCGCGATGCGTATCCAGTGTAAACTTCAGGCGCCTCAGCAGCTCCTGGCTGCGATCTTTTTGCAGCAGCGCCAGTTCCGTCATCAGCACGTCCAGCGCCATCATCATGGCGTAGCGTGATGATGACGGCTTGAAAATAAAATCGGTTTCCAGCGACTTCAGCGGCAGCAGCACATCGGCCAGCGCCGCCAGCGGCGAACCAAGCGCAGTAATCGCCACCACCCGCACGCCGTATTCCTTGGCGACCTTGCAGCTGGCGTTCAGCTCAGCCACGTTGCCAGTGGTGGACAAGGCCAGCACCACGTCGCTCTTGTCGAGCGTGGCCGCGACCATTTTTTGCAACAAGGCGTCGTGGTAGGTGGCCACCGGGCGGCCCAACCGCACCAGCCGGTAGCGCGCTTCATCAGACAGCATAGTCGAGCCGCCCCCCATACCAAAGGCGTAAATCATGCGCGCCTGCAGCAACGTCTGTGCCGCCTGCAGCAACACTTCCTGGTTCAGCAGGCTGCGGTTCACTTCCAACACCTTGTGGATATCGGCATACACCATGTCGACGATCTGCGGCAACGCCTGTTCCCCGGCCGCATCCTCGGTCCGCAAAAAGCGCTGGCCGATGGCAGCTGCCTGCGCCAGGTTCATCTTCAGCTCGCGCACGTCGCGGCAACCGATGGCCTTGGCGAAACGGGTAACGCTGGCTTCGCTGACGCCGGCCTGGCTGGCCAGCGTCTGGATGCTGGCGCTGGCGGCAAACGGCAGGTCGCTCAGGATCGCCTGCGCCACTTTTTGCTCGGCCAGCCGCAACTGGCCGCTGCGTTCGGCAATCCGCGAGACAATATCGAAGGAATGACTCATGTGTTGTGCTTGTGACCTGATCCGATGGCAATCCAGCGTAGCCGGCTGATTATTATAATTTGAGCAATTAGAGCAAACCCTGGTCAGCGCGACTCTCATCGGTTTGCTGCCAGGAAAATTCCTTATGTTACTTTGTAACATGCTTTTAATATAGTAAATTCAAGGATATGATTACGTCAAACGAATTATTGTTAAAGGGGCTTGAACATGAATGTTACAAACAATCACACCGCTGGCGGGCGCAATGCCGAAGACACACTGATCGATCCTCTGAACAAGGGTCTTGGCGCATTCCAGCAAGCCCTGACTGCCGCCGACGCCAAGGCGCTCAACTGGAACCTGCTGCGGGAAGACTTGAGCCTGCCGACCGCCGTGCTGTATGAAGAGCGCATGAACCACAATCTGCAATGGATGCAGCAGTTCGTCAGCGAATACGGCGTCAAGCTGGCGCCGCACGGCAAAACCACCATGGCGCCCAAGCTGTTTGCGCGCCAGCTGGCCGGCGGCGCCTGGGGCATCACCCTGGCTACCGCACACCAGACCCGGGTCGCCTATCAGCACGGCGTGCGGCGCATGATCATGGCCAACCAGTTGGTCGGCAAGCAGAACATGGCGATCATCGCCGATCTGCTGAACGATCCATCGTTTGAATTCAGCTGTCTGGTCGATTCGGCCGACGGCGTCGACCAGTTGGGCGCCTTCTTCCAGGCGCGCCAGCAAAAATTGCACGTGCTGCTGGAACTCGGTCCCGACGGCGGCCGTACCGGCATCCGCAATCCGCAACAGCAGGAGGCGGTGCTGGCAGCCTTGGCGCGCTGGCCCGACAACCTGGTGCTGGCCGGTGTCGAAGTGTATGAAGGCGTGCTGAAAGAAGAGACCGACATCCGCGCCTTCCTGCAGCATGCCGTGGCCTGCGCCAAACAGCTTGCCGCCGATGGCCGCTTTGCCGCCCGCACTACGGGCGAGGCGGCACGGCCGGTGATCCTGACCGGCGCCGGTTCGGCTTGGTATGACGTGGTCGCCGAAGAATTCGCCAAGACCGAGATCGGCCTGCCGCTGGACGTGGTGCTGCGTCCGGGCTGCTACCTGACACACGACGTCGGCATCTACCGCGCCGCGCAGGCGCAGATCCAGACCCGCAATCCGATCGCCCGCAAGATGCGCAGCGAACTGCAGCCCGCCCTTCAGCTGTGGGCTTATGTGCAATCGATCCCGGAAGCCGGCAAAGCCATCATCGCACTCGGCAAGCGCGACGCTGCCTTCGATGCCGGCCTGCCGCTGCCCGCCCTGCACTACCGACCCGGCAGCGCCGCGCCGACAGCGACGCCGGCGCACTGGCAGCTGACCGGCATGATGGACCAGCACGCTTATCTGCAGATCAATGCCGGCGACGACATCAAAGTCGGCGACATGCTCGGCTTCGACATCTCGCATCCCTGCCTGACCTTCGACAAATGGCGCCAGATCGCCGTGCTCGATCCGCAGCATCAGGTGGTGGACGTGATCCAGACTTTCTTTTAATCCCGACTCCGGCACAGCAAGCTAATGAGTAAAGCAATGACAATCGATATCCTGGCCTACGGCGAAGCCATGGTGGAATTCAACCAGCGGCAGCACGATACCCGCATGTACCTGCAAGGCTTCGGCGGCGACACGTCGAATTTTTGCATCGCCGCGGCCCGTCAGGGTGCGCGCAGCGGCTATATCAGCGCGCTCGGCAACGATCATTTCGGCGAGCAGCTGCGCGCACTGTGGCAGGCCGAGCAAGTCGACGCCAGCCACGTCGCGCGCGACGCCAATGCCGCCACCGGGGTGTATTTTGTCTCGCACGACCAGGATGGCCACCACTTCGACTATCTGCGCGCCGGTTCGGCCGCCAGCCGCTACAGCAGCGAGCAATTGCCGCTGGCGGCGATTGCCGCGGCCAAGGTGCTGCACCTGTCCGGCATCAGCCTGGCGATCAGCGCATCGGCCTGCGACGCCGGCTTGGCGGCGATGGCGTACGCGCGCAAGCATGGCGTCAAGACCTCGCTGGATACCAACTTGCGGTTGAAACTGTGGCCGCTGGAACGGGCGCAGGAAAAAATACGCGCAGCGTTTGCCCTGTGCGACATCTGCCTTCCCAGCTGGGATGACATCAGTGCCCTCACCAGCCTCGACGACCGCGACGCGATTGTCGATGAGCTGCTGTCTTACGGCATCGGCCTGATCGCCTTCAAGCTCGGCGCCGAAGGCTGCTATGTGGCGACGGCCAAAGAGCGGCGCCTGGTGCCGCCCTACAGCGTCGAAGCGATTGACGCTACCGGCGCCGGCGACTGCTTCGGCGGCGCCTTCATCGCCCGCATCGTGGCCGGCGACGATCCCTTCCGCGCCGCCCGCTACGCCAATGTATGCGCGGCCTTGTCGACCACCGGCTATGGCGCGGTGGCGCCGATTCCGCACGCGGCCCAGGTTGAGGAAATATTGCCTAGGGCGTAAGCTGCTGCGCCAGCTGTTCTTCGACAATGGCGCCCAGCCGCTTGATGCCCTGCTCGATCCGAGGCGTAAACGGCTGGCCGCAGCATAGCCGTAGATAGTGGTCGAAGCGGTTTGAATTGGAAAACATGAGGCCGGGCGCAATCTTTATCCCTTCGCGCAGCGCCGCTTCAAACACCGCCTTGGATGCCAACTGCCGCGGCAGCTCCACCCACAGCAAGGCGCCGCCATCCGGCGTGTTGATGCGGGTGCCGGCTGGAAAATGCGTCGCAATCGCCTCCGCAGTGCGGGCGCGTTGCACTCGCAAAGCCTCGCGCAGGCGCCGCAGATGGCGCTCGTAAGCGGGCGAGGCCATGAAGTCCGCCGCTGCCATCTGCGCCCATTCCTCATTCGCGCGCGTATGCGCAAATTTCAGCATTTCGATGCGCGCCTGCCAGCGGCCGCCGACCATCCAGCCCAGCCGCATGCCGGGCGCCAGGACTTTATTGAGTGAAGCGCAGTAGATCACGTTGCCGCTGCGGTCCCAGGCCTTCAAGGCGCGCGCCGAGCTGGCTTCCGGCACCAGTTCGCTATAGGAATCGTCCTCGATCACGGCCATGCCGTGCTGTTCGCACAGCGCCACCAGCTGCTCTTTGTGCGTATCGGGCATGATGCTGCCAAGCGGATTCTGCAGGTTCGGCACCACCACTACTGCCTTGATATTGTCGTAGGTCTGCAGCGCCAGTTGCAACGCTTCCACCGAAATGCCGGTGCGCGCGCTGGTCGGGATTTCCAGCGCCCGCATGCCCAGGCTTTCCAGCACCTGCAGCAAACCGTAGTAAGTGGGTGACTCGACGGCAATGGTGTCGCCGGGCTGCGCCACCGCACGCAGCGCCAGGTTGATTGCCTCGATGCAGCCATGGGTGACGATCACCTCTTCCGGCGCCAGCTGGATGCCGATGGCCAGGCTGCGCTTGGCAAGGATCTGGCGGAACGCCGGGTTGGCGCTGTGCGACATCATGCTGGTCAATACTTGCGGCCGCTGGCGCAGCGTGCGGATCGCCGCATTTTTCAAGGCTTCCACCGCATACAGTTCCGGCGCGCAGCTGGCGCTGCTCAAATCAAGCGTGACAGTGCCGGTGCGGCCGCGGGCGATCACTTCCGATACCCGCTCATGGATGCCCGCGTACTGGGCCGACATCAGCGCCGGCACGGCCGCCAGGTCAACCTCCTCCAGCAGCGCGAGCCGCCGCTGCGGCAGCACGAAATAGCCGGAACGCGGCCGTGCCTCCAGCCAGCCGCCCTGCTCCAGATAGCGCGGCGCCTGCAAGGCCGTCGACAGGCTGACCTGGTGCTGCCGCATCAGCTCGCGCACCGACGGCATGCGCTCACCCGGCGTCAGTGCACCAGCCTGGATTGCGGCCAGGTAATGTTCGGCCAACTGGCGATAGAGTAATTGCGGCGACAAAGGCCTGGCGGGCAACAGTGGCAAGGGAGGCTGGTTCATGGTGATGAGGAGGTAGGCAAGTGTGGCGCATTTGCCAGGAACGAAACAGATACAGAATAAGCCAAAACACAGGGTAACAGATGGCTAAGGCAGGCGCTGTTGCGCTGCATTCTGCCGGGCGCTGTGCCTGTTTCTGCTTGCCGTCGGCGGTTAGGCTTGAGTCATCTCTTTGAACCGGGAAAACCCATGAATATCCCTACCGACAGCAGCACGCTCCGCCTGGACCGCAAGTACTGCACTCTGTTCTATGCCAGCCGCGGCACGGCAATCATTTCCACGCAGGGCAACATCCTGATCACGGCAGCGGATCCTTGCCTGGCCGGCATCGCGCTGAGCAGCCGCACTTTCATCACCGAAGGTGAATGCCATGTGCTGCCACAGGGCGGCTGGATCCGCCTGCAAGCCAGCGGCGCCGAGACTGCCGCCGGCCTGGTGCTTGCGCCTACGGCAAACCGGCTGGTGACCTTGTGGCAACGCTGGCTGCGGCGCGCCCGGCAACCGTTGCCATTGCGCTCCTGAATGCAGCAAACGGTATAGCGTAGTTAATTTACAAGCAATCAATTGCAACTACCGATTTTGATGCGGCAAAGCCCTTGTTGCGAAATGCCGATCTGCCTTATTCTGTAGGCATGAGCATCACTCGTGAAGATCTTGAGCAGGACCGTTTGCGGACTATCCTGGATAACACCCCGATTGCCTCGGCCCTGCTGTCGGAAGCCGCGCTGGAAGCATCATGGCGCGCCGCGCTGGCGTCGCTGCCGGATCCCAACGGCGACGTCTGGCTGTTCGGCTACGGCTCGTTGATCTGGAACCCGATGGTGGAGCACAGTGAGCGCGTACCCGCCAAGCTGTACGGCTATCACCGCGGCTTTTACCTGTATTCGCGCATCAACCGCGGCACCTGGGACAATCCCGGCCTGGTGCTGGGACTGGACCGCGGCGGTTCCTGCCAGGGCGTCGCCTTCCGCATCCCCGCCATCAGCATAGAAACCGAACTGAAAATGCTATGGCGCCGCGAAATGCTGACCGGCGCCTACCTGCCGCGCTGGCTGCCGATGCAACTGAAAGACAAACAAGGCCCGCGCATCAAAGCCCTGGCTTTCGTCATGAACCGCCAGCACGAAAGCTACAGCGGCCGCCTGCCGGACCTGAAAGTAGTTTCCCACCTGCGCGACGCCTGCGGCCTCTACGGCCCGGCCCGGGAATACCTGCGCAACACCCTGGAAGGCCTGCTCAAGGAAGGCTTCCATGATCCTTATCTGGCACGCTTGTGGGCGCAACTGCAATCGAGCGAGCATCGGCCTGAAGTAAAAAAATAGCGAGGCTGGGTTTTTGACGTTGGGGTTGCTTTTGACGTACCCCGCATGCGGACGTTGCCAAATGAGGCGGGGGTCAGTCGGGAATTATGGGGCACATGTTTGAGCGAAGCGAGTTTGTGTCCCATCCGACTGGCGCCCGCTTCATTTGGGGACCCGACCGAAGGGAGGGCAACGGCTGTGCGGTCGCCTTTTCTTTGCTTACTTTCTTTTGGCCGGGCCGCGCAGGCAAGCAAAAGAAAGTAAGCGGCTGCCGGGCCGCTCCCGGCTAGCCTCCACGGAGTAGCAACCGTTTTAACAACCCGCAGACCGTTCTCAGCATGCCAAGACATGTACTCCGTAGCACATTAAATAGGGTCGGAGTAATTTTCGCAAAGGGCTGCGAAAAAAAACTCCGACCCTATTTAACTACGTTGCCGTTGCTTTTGACGTTTCCCGCATAGGCACTGCGCAAATTCGGACGCACTTAAAATGCCTCCGCTCGTACTCCGTAGAACGTCAAATGGGGTCAGAGTAATTTTCGCGAAAAGCCGCGAAAAAAAACTCTGACCCCATTTGACTGCGTCAGCGCGAAATTACCGGCTTACTACAGCTGCGGATTCAGTTTTTCTGATTTGGAATGCAGCTTGTTCAATGCTGACAGATAGGCTTTTGCCGATGCCACCACGATGTCCAGGTCGGCACCGACGCCGTTGACGATACGTCCGGAGCGGGACAAACGCATGGTCACTTCACCCTGCGACTGCGTGCCGGTAGTAATCGCGTTCACCGAAAACAACAACAACTCCGCCCCGCTCGCCACCTTGGTCTCGATCGCATTCACAATCGCATCCACCGGCCCGTTACCCTCGCCCGCGCAAGTCGACTCCTTGCCGTCAATCGAAAACACCACCTGCGCGCTAGGCTTCTCGCCGGTTTCAGAATGCTGCGACAAGGACACGAAGCGATAAAACTCCTGCTCGTGCGACTGCTGCTCTTCCGACACTAGTCCGATGATATCCTCGTCGAAAATTTCCGACTTGCGATCCGCCAGTTCCTTGAAACGCGCAAACGCCGCATTCACCTCGGTCTCCGACTCCAGCGCAATCCCCAGCTCCTCCAGCCGCTGCTTGAATGCATTGCGCCCCGACAGCTTGCCCAGCACGATCTTGTTCGCGCTCCAGCCCACATCCTCGGCGCGCATGATTTCATAGGTGTCGCGCGCCTTCAGCACGCCATCCTGGTGGATCCCCGACGCATGCGCGAACGCATTGGCGCCCACCACCGACTTGTTCGGCTGCACCGCAAAACCGGTAATCTGCGACACCAGCTTGGAAGCCGGCACGATTTGCGTGGTGTCGATGCCGATATCCAGGTTGAAGTAATCGCGCCGCGTACGCACCGCCATGACGATTTCTTCCAGCGCCGTGTTGCCGGCCCGTTCGCCCAGGCCGTTGATGGTGCACTCGACCTGGCGCGCGCCGCCGATCATCACGCCCGCCAGCGAATTGGCCACCGCCATGCCGAGGTCGTTATGGCAATGCACCGACCAGATCGCCTTATCCGAATTCGGAATCCGCTCGCGCAAAGTCTTCAGCATATGGCCGTACAGTTCCGGCACACCGTAGCCGACGGTATCGGCAAAGTTGATGGTGGTGGCGCCTTCGGCAATCACCGCTTCCAGCACCCGGCACAGGAAATCCATGTCGGAACGGCTGCCGTCTTCCGGGCTGAACTCGACGTCGTCGGTGAAGTTGCGGGCGAAGCGCACCGCGTTCTTGGCTTGCTCGAACACCTGGTCCGGCGTCATGCGCAGCTTCTTTTCCATGTGCAGCGGTGAAGTCGCCAGGAAGGTATGGATGCGCTTGCGTTCAGCCGGCTGCAGCGCTTCGGCAGCGCGTGCAATATCCTTGTCGTTGGCGCGCGACAGGGAGCAGACCGTAGAATCCTTGATGATGCCGGCGATTGCCTTGATCGCCTCGAAATCACCGGGCGAAGCCGCGGCAAACCCGGCCTCGATCACGTCCACTTTCATGCGCTCAAGCTGGCGCGCGATGCGGATCTTTTCATCCTTGGTCATCGAGGCGCCGGGCGATTGTTCGCCATCGCGCAAGGTGGTGTCGAATATGATCAGTTTTTCGGGCGAGTTGGCTGCCATGCTGTGCTCCAGATTGGTCTTGTGAACCTTCGATTTTAAAGGCTTTGTTGGTTTCCGGCTTAAAATTAAGCAGATTGCAGGCGTAAAAAAACCGCCCGGTGCTTAGCGGGCGGCTGGTATGGCTTTGCGTCTATCAGGCAAGCGGCGGAATGCGCAGCTTTTGGCCCGGATAAATCAAGTCCACGCTTTTCAGCATCGGCTTGTTGGCTTCAAAAATCTGCTGATACTTGTTTGGATCGCCATAGAATTGCTTGGAGATCTTCGACAGGTTGTCGCCGCTGACTACGTCATACCATTGCGACTCATCGGCTGCCTCTGCGACCGTCAGGCTATCGTTGACATTCTCGACACCCTTGACGTTACCGCAGCACAAAATGATTTTCTCGCGCGTCGCCTGGTCCGGCGCTTCGCCGCTGGCGGTGACGCTGCGAGACGCTGCGTCGAAAGCGATGGTCAGGCCGCTGGTGTCTATCCCTTGGGTACCGACATAGGTCTTGACCGCGTCTGCTGCGGCAGTCTGCAGTTCGGCGGCATCCGGCGCCGCAACGATTTCATCCGGCGTCTTCGTTCCCAGCAGTTTTTCGCCAGCTTCTTTAATAAAAGAAAGTAATCCCATTATTTCCTCCGGTAGTAGTTAAACAACGATGATGCCACTAGCCTCGCTACAGTGCTGCTTGAAACTAAAGGTTTAACAACATTTAACCTTATCAATATTTCACAGCCATGACTTAGGGTCTGTCAGCACTTAGTCTTTATCATCGTGCTCAAGTTCCGTCTGCACGATACTGACCGGCTTGCCCTTGAACCAGCGCCAGAAATACACGCCGAAACCGGACAGGCCGTACAGCACGAACAGGCCGAACAGCACCTTGGATGGATCGCTGAAAATCGCCACCAGCGCCAACACTAACAGGAACGCTGCAATGAAGGGCATCGGCTTGCGCAGGTTGATGTCCTTGAAGCTGTAGAAAGGGACATTGCTGACCATGGTCAGGCCGGCGTACAAGGTGATGGCCCAGGCCGCCCAGCTCAGCGAAGTGCCCTGGAAACCGAGATCGTCCATCAGCCAGACAAAACCCGCCACCAGCGCCGCTGCCGCCGGACTCGGCAAGCCCTGAAAATAGCGTTTGTCGACTACCTCGATATTGGTGTTGAAGCGCGCCAGGCGCAAGGCGCCACCGGCACAATAGACGAAAGCCGCCAGCCAGCCCAGCTTGCCCATGCCGCGCAAGGACCATTCGTACACCACCAGCGCCGGCGCGGCGCCGAACGACACCATGTCGGACAGGCTGTCGTACTGGGCGCCGAATTCGCTCTGGGTATTGGTCAGGCGCGCGACCCGGCCGTCGAGGCTGTCCAGCACCATCGCCACGAAAATGGCAATGGAGGCCTGGTCGAAACGCAGGTTCATCGCCATCACGATGGCATAGAAACCGCAAAACAATGCTGCCGTGGTAAACGCATTCGGCAACAGGTAGATGCCGCGCCGGCGCCGTACAGGCGGCCTGATGTCTTCTTCGTCCAGATACTCGCTGCGCTCCGGATTCTTGTACGGGCGCAGCGCTTTGGGGAACTGCGCGACGTTACTCTTCGCTTTACGGCGCTTGAATGTGGCCATGTAAGTTCCGTTTCAATCAACTCAATACAAACAACAACTATGCAAACAATCCAGCAGGCTGCGCCTGGAAGGCGTAGCGTTTAAAACTCGGCCAGGATGGTCTCGGTAGCGGAAACCTTGTCGCCGACGGCAACTTTGGGCGTGGCGGTCAACGGCAGGTAGACATCGACGCGCGAACCGAAACGGATGAAACCGTAGCGCTGGCCGCGGCTGAGGACGTCGGAAGCTTTGACATAGCACAGGATGCGGCGCGCAATCAGGCCGGCGACCTGGACGCACGTCACGGTCTGGCCGTTGGCGGCAGTAATCACCAGGGCGTTGCGCTCGTTTTCAACCGATGCCTTGTCGAGGTCGGCATTGACGAACTTGCCTGGGAAATACTCTACTTTTTCAATCTTGCCGTCGACCGGCGCGCGATTCGAATGGACATTGAAGACATTCATGAAGACGCTGATCTTCAAAGCTTCGCGATTGGCGTAAGGATCCATGGTTTTTTCAACCACGACGATACGGCCGTCGGCAGGCGACAGCACCGCCGCCGGATTTTGTGGAATCACACGGCCCGGATCGCGGAAGAACTGCAATACGAACAAAGCAATAATCCAGAATGGCAGCGACCATGCGAGGGAAAAAAACGTGATCAGCAGCGCGACCGCAAAGGCGATGCCCAAAAACGGCCAACCCTCGCGGGCAATAATAGGATGGGGATAATTATTCAACTGCACTCCGGATTATCTTGGTAAATGATGGAAATTTGAAAGCGTGGCTATTCTAGTCGAGCAGGACGCAAATGTAACCTGCCGCATGGCGCTTACTGAAAACCTGCCGCCGTGCCGCTTGATGTTTACGGCACTGGATAAGGAAGCCAAATCAACGCTGCAGACCGTCAGCATGATACTTGATGATCTTTGGCATTGTATAAAAAGACCAAGCTTCTCGCTCGACTTTATTGGCGTGAGCAAATATAGTCGAAATAGAGTTAATTATAATGCAACAAATTGTGACGCCATCACAAAATGAAAGGCCGGGCTAGCATTGCTTGACCCGGCCTGCAGCTGGCTTAGGAATAGTCGCCTAAGATCTAAGACATTGCTTATTTCGCCTGCTCTTCTTCCGCCGCACGATTTCTGTCCTGGGCATCCTGCAACTGCTTTTCTACCCCTTTGGCCTTTTCCAGCGCATCGGTCTGCGTCTTGAATATCTGCGGTGGCGGCGCGGAAGGCTTGCAGCCGGCCAGCGCCAATGCGGCGACAGCCAGGCTCAGGCCGATGGCGGCGGAATGCTTCATTTGAAGCGGACCTTGCCGACCACGCGCATGTTCAAGGTAGTTTCGCCCGGTTCAAAGCTAGGCTCTTCCACCGGCGCGGCGTCGTTCATCGAGGCGGCGCGCATCATCATGGCCTTGGGAGCCGCCCCGGCATCCTGGGCATAGTTGCCGGAACCTTCGAAATCCACGGTATCCAGCACGGCGTCGCCAGGATTGCGGCCCATCGCGTGCGCGATCGAAGCGATCCGCTCGGTCAGGTTCTGATAAGTGGCAGCGATACGCTGGTCATCCAGCTTCTTGCTGGTAGCGTCGCTCAGGCCGAAGTACAAGCCGTTCAGACCCATCACGCTTTGCACCGCCGCCACCGTTTTCGGCAGGTTGTTGAGGTTAGTAGTGGTGGCGTCCAGATACTGGCCGACACGCCAGCCGGTCGGCTGGCGCGGCTTGTTGGCGTTGCCGCGCGGCTGCGGCTGGTCTTCCGGATAGACCGGGTAAGTGTAATAGCCGCGCGTCTGCAGGATCGCCTGCGGGTCCTGGCGCTTCAGGATGTCGGTGCCCTGTTTCATCTTGACGTTGACCCGTGATGCTGCTGCAGCTTTGTCTTTGTCCTGTTCTTCGACGTTAAAAGTGATCCGGACCTGGTCGTTGGCGTGCTTGACCTCGCCATAGGCCGGTACGATCACCAAGGTACCGCTGGACAGCGTCGGCGCAGGCGCCTGAGCGTGTGCGGCAAAACCGGTGGCAGCCAGCAGGGACGACAACATCAATTTGCGTGATCGCGACATATTTTTCTCCAAGAAAAAAATGGAGCGCTACCAACAGTGCGCTCCAAGGATTATTAAGACCACCCTTCGATTATATTCTGTCAATTTAGTTCGATCACAATGTTGCCTGTTGTTAGATTCAAACGCAAGACCGCAGAAATCCGACACATGACAATGTCATCTTATTTTTTGGGCGGTTCGCGGTGCACATTGCGTCCCATGCGCGCCTTGAAGTCCGCCAGGTTGGCGGATGGATCGGTGCCGGCCGCCGCCGCATCGTACTGGTAGGGATCCAGCTTTTCGCCACAATGCTTACAGAACAGGGCATCGGCTTCGTGCCCTTCGGTCAGGCAATGGCTGCAGGTGCGCGTGGTCGGCGTGCCCTTCATCATGGTCATCGCCAGTTCGACGCCGACAATGCCGGTCGGCAGCGCAATGATGCCGTAGCCCAGCAGCATGGCGCAGGAAGTGATCAGCTGCCCCATCGGCGTCTTCGGATGGATGTCGCCGTAGCCGGTGGTGGTGAGCGTCACGATTGACCAGTACATGCCGACCGGGATGCTGGTGAAGCCGTTTTCCGGCCCTTCGATGACATACATGATGGTGCCCAGGATCACGCTCATGATCAGCACCACGCCGAGAAACACCAAGATCTTGTGGCGGCTGTTGCGCAGCGCCTGCCACAGCACTTGCGATTCGTCGAAGTAGCGCGGCAGCTTCATCACGCGGAACACGCGCAGCATGCGCAGCAGACGGACGTCGATCAGGAAATGGAATTCCGGCAGCAGGAAGGCCAGGTAAGTCGGCAAGATCGACAGCAGGTCGATGATGCCGAACAGGCTCAAGGCATAGCGCAGGGGCCGCTTGACGCACAGCAGGCGCACCACGTACTCGATGGTGAAAAGGATGGTGAATAGCCATTCAAGCGCGTTCAGTGCCAGGAAATCGCGTGCGCGCACGGCGCCGACGCTATCGACGATCACGGTCGCCACGCTCAGCACGATGATGATCAGCAGGGCCGTGTCGAAGCGGCGTCCGGCTTCGGTATCGGCTTCGAAAATGATCGTATACAGGCGCTCGCGCCAGCCGCGGTCAGGTTTTCCGAATTTATTGCCTATAGCGTTTGTTGCCATATTTCCTAGATGCGTCGGGTGATTGGCGATGGCACAATCTAAACAATGTATGAATGCAGGTCAATCGCATCGTACTTTACATTGAAAACGAAGCTCGATTTCCATACTGCGTCTAGGCGACCCCGGCTACGCGCCCCGGCCGCGTCGTTCCCGCGCACGCAGGAATCCACTTTATTTAATCAGCAAAGTGGATCCCCGCGTGCGCGGGGATGACGGGGTCGCCTAGACTTTAGGGTTAGAGACCTCCTAATGTAAATAAAAAGGGGACGGCAGTGCCGTCCCCTCTCGTTTATCCGAACTTGATTGATTAGTTCTTCGATTGGTCAACCATCTTGTTTTTCTTAATCCAAGGCAGGCCGGACGGGGTTTCGCAAAGCACTGCTTTGCGCCGTCCGGCCCAGCAAGCGCATGCAGGCGCTTGCTGCATGATGCCAGACCTCAAAACAAGGAAGCCCTGATTAGTTCTTCGATTGGTCAACCATCTTGTTTTTCTTAATCCAAGGCAGGCCGGACGGGGTTTCGCAAAGCACCGCTTTGCGCCGTCCGGCCCAGCAAGCGCATGCAGGCGCTTGCTGCATGATGCCTGACCTCAAAACAAAGAAGCCCTGATTAGTTCTTCGATTGGTCAACCATCTTGTTTTTCTTAATCCAAGGCATCATGCCGCGCAGTTGTTCGCCAACCTGCTCGATTTGATGTTCAGCCGTGATGCGGCGGCGGGAAATCAAAGTCGGCGCGCCGGCCTTGTTTTCCAGGATGAAGCTCTTCGCGTATTCGCCGGTCTGGATGTCCTTCAGGCACTGGCGCATGGCGTTCTTGGTATCTTCGGTCACGATGCGCGGGCCGGTAACGTATTCGCCGTATTCCGCATTGTTCGAGATCGAGTAGTTCATGTTGGCGATGCCGCCTTCATAGATCAGGTCGACGATCAGCTTGAGTTCGTGCAAGCACTCGAAGTAAGCCATTTCCGGCGCATAACCGGCTTCCACCAGGGTTTCAAAGCCAGCCTTGATCAGTTCGACCGCACCGCCGCACAGAACAGCTTGTTCGCCGAACAGGTCGGTTTCAGTCTCTTCGCGGAAGTTGGTTTCGATGATGCCGGCACGGCCGCCGCC
Source organism: Collimonas pratensis (assembly GCF_001584185.1). Classification (GTDB taxonomy): domain Bacteria; phylum Pseudomonadota; class Gammaproteobacteria; order Burkholderiales; family Burkholderiaceae_D; genus Collimonas; species Collimonas pratensis. The sequence continues at coordinate 3,906,711 of NZ_CP013234.1, forward strand.
GTTGGCGGTTGCATACGACAAGGCGATATCGCGGGCGCTGCCGGACTTGTCTTGATAAACGGCGATCAGGTGCGGCACGCCGCCACCTTGAGTGTAGGTGGCGCGGACAGTGTGGCCAGGCGCCTTGGGAGCGATCATGATCACGTCCAGGTCGGCGCGCGGCACGACTTGGCCGTAGTGCACGTTGAAGCCGTGGGCAAACGCCAGCGTGGCGCCTTGCTTGGCGAACGGTGCGACATTTTCTGCATAGACCTGGGCGATGTTTTCATCCGGCAGCAGGATCATGATGACGTCGGCAGCCTTGACTGCATCGTTGACTTCAGCCACGTTCAGGCCGGCATTCTTTGCCTTGTCCCACGAAGCGCCGCCCTTGCGCAGGCCGACGGTGACTTTCACGCCTGAGTCATTCAGGTTTTGCGCATGGGCGTGGCCCTGGGAACCGTAACCGATGATGGCAACGTTCTTGCCTTTGATCAGGGAGAGGTCGCTGTCTTTGTCGTAGAAAACTTTCATTTTTAATCCTATATATGTAATTTGGCGTTAGATGCACCGGGCGGAAAGCGGATAGCGGCTTACCGTCCCGGCAGAATATTTTGTTTACTTAAACTTTGAGAATGCGTTCGCCGCGACCGATGCCAGAACCGCCGGTACGGACGGTTTCCAGAATCGCTGCACGGTCGATCGAATCGATGAACGCGTCCAGCTTGCCCTTGTTGCCTGTCAGTTCCAGGGTATAGGACTTGTCGGTAACGTCGATGATGCGGCCGCGGAAAATATCCGCGGTGCGCTTCATCTCTTCGCGTTCCTTGCCGACCGCGCGCACCTTGATCAGCATCAGCTCGCGTTCGATATGTGCGCCTTCGGTCAGGTCGACCACTTTGACGACTTCAATCAGACGGTTCAGGTGCTTGGTGATCTGTTCGATCACGTCATCCGAACCGCTTGTCACGATGGTCATGCGTGACAAGGTCGCATCTTCGGTCGGTGCGACCGTCAATGTCTCGATGTTGTAGCCACGGGCCGAAAACAGACCAACCACGCGCGACAGCGCGCCGGCTTCATTTTCCAGCAATACAGAAACGATATGGCGCATGATTACAGATCCTCCGAACCGAGCAGCATTTCAGTCAAGCCCTTGCCCGCCTTGACCATCGGCCAGACGTTTTCGGTTTGATCCGTGATGAAATTCATGAATACCAGCCTGTCTTTCATGCCGAATGCTTCCTTCAGTGCGCCGTCGACATCGGCCGGATTTTCGATCTTCATGCCGACGTGGCCGAACGACTCGGCCAGCTTGGTGAAGTCCGGCAGCGAATCCATATACGACTCGGAATAGCGCGAACCGTAATCGATCTGCTGCCATTGCCGGACCATGCCGAGGAAACGGTTGTTGAGCAAGATGATCTTCGGCGTCAGATGATACTGCTTGCAGGTGGCGAGCTCCTGGATGCACATCTGGATCGAGGCTTCGCCGGTGATGCAGGCCACGGTCGAGCCAGGGTTGGCCATCTGCACGCCCATCGCGTACGGCAGGCCGACGCCCATGGTGCCGAGGCCGCCGGAATTGATCCAGCGGCGCGGCTTGTCGAAACCGTAGTACTGCGCCGCCCACATCTGATGCTGGCCGACGTCGGAAGTGATGAAAGCGTCGCCGTCGGTGATCTGCCAGACCTTCTGCACCACGGACTGCGGCTTGATGACTTCTTTCGAATCGGTAAACTTGAGGCAGTCGCGGCCGCGCCATTCTTCGATCTGCTTCCACCAGCTGGACAGGGCCGCGGTATTTTGCCGGGTCTCGGCAGCATCCAGCTGCGCCAGCAGTTCCTGCAGCACATCCTTGACGTTGCCGACGATAGGAATATCCACCTTGACGCGCTTGGAGATGGAGGACGGGTCGATGTCGATATGGATGATCTTGCGCGACACCGAGGTAAAGTTCTTCGGATTGCCGATCACGCGGTCGTCGAAACGGGCGCCGATGGCGATCAGGACGTCGCTGTTCTGCATCGCCATGTTGGCTTCGTAGGTGCCGTGCATGCCCGGCATGCCGACGAACTTGTCGCTCGACGATTTGTAGCCGCCCAGGCCCATCAGGGTCGTGGTGCACGGGTAGCCGAGGCGATCCACCAGCTTGTTCAGCTCCGGCGCGGCATTCGCCAGGATCACGCCGCCGCCGGCGTAAATCATCGGCCGTTCCGCCGTCAGCAGCAGCTGCACCGCCTTGCGGATCTGGCCCGAATGGCCCTTGTCCACCGGCTTGTAGGAACGCATCTCGACTTCCTTCGGATAGTCGAAAACGTGGCGGTGCATGGTGATGTCTTTAGGGATATCCACCAGCACGGGGCCGGGACGGCCGGTGCTGGCGATAAAGAACGCCTTCTTGATGGTCGATGCCAAATCCTTGACATCCTTGACCAGGAAGTTGTGCTTGACGCACGGGCGTGTAATGCCGACTGTGTCGCATTCCTGGAACGCGTCTTCGCCGATCGCATAGGACGGCACCTGACCCGAAATCACCACCATCGGGATCGAGTCCATATAGGCCGTGGCCAGGCCGGTCACCGCATTGGTGACGCCGGGACCGGACGTGACGATCGCCACGCCAACCTTTTGCGAACTGCGTGAATAGGCATCGGCTGCGTGAATCGCAGCTTGCTCATGACGTACCAGGATATGCTGGAATTTTTCTTGCTGGAAAATGGCGTCATAGATGTACAGCACAGCACCACCGGGATAACCGAACACGTGTTCGACTCCCTCTTCCGCCAGACAGCGCACGAGAATTTCCGCGCCGGTGATAGGCAGGTTCGTGTCTTTGCTCATTTACTAGATCCTTTCAAGGTCCATTGGAAATTGATCGGATGCTCTTTCCTGACGAAATGGCGGAGCGTATCAGTGTTACGGCGTCCCTTCTTTGTGCGATCACGTCATTCCGTTGCGTAGCCGTAGATACGATTCAAAATGGCGCTAAACGCTACTCGTTCGGCCGAAATTCCTGCTTACGTTGTCACCTGATTCTCGCGCTTGTGGCACGGGTTAGAGCAAACAGCTTACAAATATGCAGCATGCCTGTCCGTTGAACAACATGTTGGGTCGTCAGCGAAAAGGCTTAGTCACACCCCAGGATGCCGAGGTGGATAGCTACCATAATGCGTAGTTTCATTTCGGTCAAGCCAAATTACATGAAATCGGCTTTAAATCATGTCTTTTGCTGTAGTTTTACCCACAACACCCTGCTTTTTTGCTAGCATTCGCCAGTCTTGAAATTTATTGTAAGCCATTGTTTCTCAAGGCGACGGCGCAAACAATTCCAGGCACAGGCCAAGGGCGGCTGGCGCAAACGGGTCAACAACGGGGTCCGCTCCAGGCGTGACCGTATTCCGGCAGCATGACAACATAGAGAAACAGCATCTTGAACCATAGCAGTAAGCCCTTATTTGCCCGTCAATATAGCCCGTCAATGACCGAATCCGCCGCACAGCATGGCCACAGATAAAGAACTTTCCGACTTCCTCGAAAACGTCGAGCGCCGGGCTTTCAAGCAGGCGGTGTATGCCGTCCGCAAGGACGAATCGGCGCTGGACATTGTCCAGGACGCCATGATCAAGCTGGCCGAAAAATACGGCGACAAACCGGCCGCCGAGCTGCCGATGCTGTTCCAGCGCATCTTGCAGAACACCATACACGACTATTTCCGCAGGGAAAAAGTCCGCAATACCTGGGTCAGCCTGTTTTCCAGCATGGGGCATAACAATGCCAATGACGAAGACTACGACGTCCTGGAAACCTTCGAATCGCCGGAAGACTCGCAAGCAACGGAATCCAGCGCCAACAAGCTGGAACGTGAGCAAATTCTCAATATCATCGATCAGGAAGTACAGAAGCTGCCGGCACGTCAACGGGAAGCCTTCCTGATGCGTTATTGGGAGGACATGGATGTTGCCGAGACCGCGGCCGCAATGGGATGCTCGGAAGGCAGCGTAAAGACGCACTGCTCTCGCGCAACGCACACTCTGGCGCTATCGCTCAAGGCCAAAGGAATCAGCTTATGAACCACAAACAAATCAACTTCGCTTTCAAGGTGCGGCACGCACTGAATGAAAACCTGGATAGCCTGCCGGCGCCGGCCGTCGACCGCCTGGCCGCAGCACGCCAGGCCGCGCTTGCGCGCAAGAAAAAAGACGCTCCGGTCCGTGTCGTGGCGCGCCAAGGCGTACTGGCTGGCCATGCCGGCAATTTCGCTGGTAATTTCTTCAATGATCCGCTGTCCTGGCTGAGGCGGCTCGGCGTCGTTGCGCCTATTCTGGTCGGCGCGGTGCTGTTGTCTGGCTTATATCAATTCGAACAGCAGCACCGAATTGCGGCCACGGCCGATATCGATGCCGCCGTGCTGTCGGACGAACTGCCGCCATCAGCCTACCTGGACCGCGGTTTCAGCGCCTTCCTGGCGCAGCAGCCGGAACCGCAGCAAGACAGCACGCAGCAAGAGCAATGACCTTGGCCACTTCTTCCCATTCGCATGCGTATAAAACGGCCGCCGGCAATCTGAGCGGCCGCGCCAAACGCCTGCTCGGCGCTGCTTTTGCTGTGCTGGTCACCGGCGGCGCCGTGCTGGCGGTTGTCGGACCGGTGGTGCCGACCCATGCTGCCCCGGTAGCGGTCAGCGCCAGCGAGATGCACGTCAACGTCCCCAAGATGACCAAGGTGATCGGCAACGCCGTACCCAACTGGGTTGAGCTGACCGCGGTGCAGCAGCACATCCTGGCGCCGCTGGAACCGGACTGGAACAAGCTGAAGCCGGCCACCCGCAAGAAATGGCTGGAAATCAGCGGCCGCTACGTCAACATGACGCCGGCCGAACAGGAAAGGCTGCAGGCGCGGATGCGCGGCTGGGTCACCCTGACGCCGGAACAACGCCGCATCGCGCGTGAAAACTATGCGCGCGCCAATAAGCTGGACACAGAACAAAGAGCCTTGCGCTGGCAGCAATACCAGCAACTCTCCGAAGAAAAAAAGAAAGAGCTGGCCGACCAAGCCACGCCGCTGCATAAACGCGTGACGACCATGCCGCCGGCCCACTTGAACAAGAACAATTCAGCTGCGCCGGTCAAGCTGGCGCCGCCGGCAGCTACGGAACAAACCGCCGTAATTGCGCCGGCAGCAGCGACCCCGGCAGCAACTGCCGTGCCGACGACACCAGCACCGGCCGCAGTGCCCGGTGCAAAATAAGCATTTTGAACACGCCCGTTTCGCCAGCTACCCCGGCGCTTGCCAGCGCACAGCAGACACCCTCATTGAAACGCCGCTTCGGCAGCATCATGTATGAAGCCATGCTGCTGTTCGGCATCCTGTTCATTTCAGGCTGGATTTTTTCTACCCTGCTGCAGCAACGCAACGCCCTTTATCTGCGGCATGCCCAGCAAGCGTGGCTGTTCCTGGTGCTGGCCGTGTATTTCATCTGGTGCTGGAGCCATGGCGGCCAGACCCTGGCCATGAAGACTTGGCGTATCCGGCTGGTCAACCGCGACGGCAGCGCAGTCAAGGGCGGGCGGGCGGCGTTGCGTTTCCTGCTGAGCTGGTGCTGGTTCCTGCCGGGACTGGCGCTGGCCTGGGCGCTCGGTGCGCATACCTGGATGCTGGCCTGGGTGCCGGCCGCCAATTTCATCCTCTGGGCCATGACGATCTACCTGGATCCGGAGCGCCAGTTCCTGCATGACCGCATCGCCGGCACCAAGCTGGTGAACATGGCGGAAATCGTCGTTCCTCCCCGCAAGCACAAGTGGTATCACTAAATCATTCAATATCGACAAGCCGCTCATTTAGCATCCTGAGCGGCTTTTTTTATTCCTGCTGCTGCAGGGCCAGCAATTCCTGCTCCGAAAACCCGGCTGCCCTCCGCGCCTCCAGATTGAATGGCCCGCGCAGGATCGGCGCCTTGTAGCGGATCGCCAGGGCGGCAAAGGTTGCCAGCGGTTCCAACTGGCGGTGCTGGCAAAGCCAGCCGTACCAGCGGTTGCCGATCGCCACATGGCCGATCTCGTCACGCAGGATGATGTCGATAATGGCGGTCGCAGGTTCGTCGCCGGCCTGCGCCAGCTTGGCGCGGGTGCGCGGCGAGGCATCCAGCCCGCGCGCTTCCATCATGCGCGGCACCAGCGCCATCCTGGCGACGATGTCGTCGCTAGTCTTTTCCGTCAGCTCCCACAGGCTGTTGTGTGCGGAGAAATCGCCGTAGGCGTAGCCCAGGGTCTGCAAATGCGTTGCCAGCAAGCCAAAGTGGTAAGCTTCTTCCCTGGCCACCCGCAGCCAGTCGGCATAGTACTCAGACGGCATGCCGGCAAAACGCCAGATGGCATCGAGCGCCAGGTTGATGGCATTGAATTCGATGTGCGCCAATGCATGAATCATGGCGGCGCGCCCTTCGACTGACGCCATCGAGCGATGCTTCACCTCGCGCGGCGGCACCAGCGCCGGCAGCAAGGGCCGCCCCGGAATGGCGGCGACGGCGTTCAGCACGGCATCCGTGTCCAGCGTCATGCCGCCCTTGCTCCAGGCCGCAGCCAAGGCCCCGACCGCGGCCACTTTGGCGTCGACGTCTGCCTCGCACAGGCATTGCAGGGCGCGTGCACGCAGCTCTGCCTTGGCGGCAGTGGTGACGGCAAGGCAAGATTCTGAAGGCTGGATCATGTCGACGGCGGTAAAATGGCGCTACGGTTGAAAAATCGCACTACGGACATATCTACAGTCATTAAATAACGGCAACCAGCATTTTACGGAGCGCATTTTACACACATTATGGCCATCTACCAATTGGGCGAGCACGCCCCCGACATCGCCCCATCGGCCTATATCGCCCCTTCCGCCAACCTGATCGGCAAAGTCAGGGTGGAAGCCGACGCCAGCATCTGGTTCGGCGTCACGATCCGCGGCGATAATGAATTGATCACGGTCGGCCAGGGCAGCAATGTCCAGGAAAGCAGCACGCTGCATACCGACATGGGTTTCCCGCTGACGATAGGCAAGAATGTCACCGTCGGCCACCAGGCGATGCTGCACGGCTGTACGATCGGCGACGGCGCCCTGATCGGCATCCAGGCCGTGATCCTGAATGGCGCCAAGATCGGCAAGAATTGCCTGGTCGGCGCTGGTGCGCTGGTCACCGAAGGCAAGGAATTCCCGGACAATTCTCTGATCATCGGCTCGCCCGCCAAAGTGGTGCGCACCCTCAGCGAGCAGGATGTCGCGGCGCTGGCCGGCAACGCCACCCACTACATCGAACGCGGCCAGGAATACAAGGCCGGGCTCAAGCAGATCGGATAACGCGCAAGTAAGTGCAAGTAAGTGCAAATGAGCACAAGTAAGCGCAAGCAAAGCAAACAGCAGTCAATCAATAGAAAACAGTGGGTAAAGATATGGATGTAACAACGATGGTGGAAACAAGCGACGCGACCGGCGACTCGCTGCAGAAATTCATGGTGGAGAATGCCGCTGTGCGCGGCGAGCTGGTGGAGCTGTCGACGACCTGGCAGCAGGTGCTGACACATCATCACTATCCGCAGCCGGTGACCACGCTGCTGGGCGAAATGATGGCGGCGGCGGCATTGATGTCGGCCAACCTGAAATTCAATGGCGTCATCGTCATGCAGATTCATGGCGACGGCCCGGTCCGCCTGCTGGTGGCCGAGTGCGATTCGCAGCTGCACATGCGCGCTACCGCCAAGCTGGCGCCGGATGCCGTGATCGACGACGACGCCAGCATGTCGCAGCTGGTCAACCTGAACGGCCAGGGCCGCTTTGTCATTACCCTCGACCCGCAGGACAAGATGCCTGGCCAGAAGCCTTACCAGGGCATCGTGCCGCTGGATGGCGAGAGCGTCGCCACGGTCATCGAAAACTATATGCTGCGTTCCGAACAGCTGGACACCAAACTGTGGCTGGCGGCCGACGACAAGGTAGCGCGCGGCCTGCTGCTGCAGAAATTGCCGAACCACGGCGGCATCGATGCGCCCATCAACGACGACCTGGAAACATGGAACCGCTTCATGGCGCTGGGCGGCACCCTGCAGCCGAAAGAAATGCTGACGACCAATATCCAGACTCTGATGCGACGCCTGTTCTGGGAAGAAAACATTCGCGTGTTCGAGCCCCAGCTGCCTAGTTTCCAATGCAACTGTTCGCGCGAGAAAGTCGGCAACATGCTGAAAATGCTGGGCAAGCCGGAAATCGAAGAGGCCCTGGCGGACCTCGGCAAGCTAGCGGTAGATTGCGATTTCTGCGGCCAGCACTATGAGTTCGATAAAGTCGACTGCGCCCACCTGTTCACCACCGAAGCGCCGGTCGAGGCGTTGCTGCCTACCGGGTCCAGCAAGCACTAAGACAAAACGGCGCCGCATTATGTTGAATAATGCGGCACCGTAACTTTTCCTGCAGCGGGTAATTCTTGCAATCTGCCCGCGAAATCCTGTACCTCAATGCTGCGGCTTCTTGCCCCGCTCATCCGGGACCGCAACCGCAATCGTTTTTTCTACCGCAGTCAGTTCCGGATTCGGCGGCGCCGGCGCATCGGCCGGATTACCGTTCGGATCGAGGATCTGGATGAAGATCTCATCCTGCTTGATCATGCCCAGCTCAGTCCGCGCCCGCTCTTCCACGGCGCCGGTACCTTCTTTCAGGTCGTGCACTTCCGAATCGAGCTTGGCGTTGCGCGCTTTCAGCTCAGCGATCTTGTCGTGCGCGGCATGCACCTGCTGATCCATGTCCCAGACACGCAGCCAGCCGCCCTTGCCCAGCCACAGCGGGTATTGGACAAGCAGCAGCAGGACGGTCAGGAAAATAGCAATTAAGCGCATCGTGTCAGGGTCGACTTACCGTCTTATCAAATCAAACGTAGGGTGGGCAAGTTTTTTTGCCCACGCGGCAGTGGCCGCATCCGCGTGGGCACAAGTGCCCACCCTACTCCTTGCGAATTACTTAATATTATAAAACGCGCTACGGCCAGGATAGCTCGCAACATCGCCCAGATCTTCTTCAATGCGCAGCAGTTGGTTGTACTTGGCCATGCGGTCCGAACGCGACATCGAGCCGGTCTTGATCTGCAAGGCGTTCATGCCAACCGCGATATCGGCGATGGTCGAATCTTCGGTCTCGCCGGAACGGTGCGAGATCACTGCGGTGTAGCCAGCGCGCTTGGCCATTTCGATCGCAGCGAAAGTTTCGGTCAGGGTGCCGATCTGGTTGATCTTGATCAGGATCGAGTTGGCGATATCCTTGTCGATGCCTTCTTTCAGGATCTTGGTGTTGGTGACAAACAGGTCGTCGCCCACCAGCTGGATCTTCTTGCCGAGGGTTTCGGTCAGCAGTTTCCAGCCGTCCCAATCGTTTTCCGCCATGCCGTCTTCGATGCTGATGATCGGGTACTTGTCGCACCACGATGCCAACAGACCAGTGAACTGAGCGCCGGTCAGGGTCATGTTTTCGCCGGCCAGGACATAGCTGCCGTTCTTGTAGAATTCGCTGGCGGCGCAATCCAGGCCGAGGGCGATCTGCGTGCCTGGCTCATAGCCGGCGGCTTCGATCGCCTGGATGATCAGCTTCAGCGCTTCTTCGTGGCTGGCCAGGTTAGGCGCAAAACCGCCTTCGTCGCCGACCGCGGTCGACAGGCCCTTGTCGTGCAGGATTTTCTTCAACGCGTGGAACACTTCTGCGCCGTAACGCAGCGCTTCGCGGAAGCTCGGTGCGCCGACCGGAATGATCATGAATTCCTGGATATCCAGGTTGTTGTCGGCATGCTCGCCGCCGTTGATGACGTTCATCATCGGCACGGGCATCTGCATGGCGCCGCTGCCGCCGAAATAGCGGTACAGCGGCAAGCCGGCTTCTTCAGCAGCAGCCTTGGCCACCGCCATCGATACCGCCAACATGGCGTTGGCGCCCAGGCGGCCCTTGTTTTCAGTGCCGTCGAGGTCGATCAGGGTGCGGTCCAGGAACGCTTGTTCGCTGGCATCCAGGCCCATGATGGCTTCCGAGATTTCAGTGTTGATATGTTCGCAGGCCTTGAGGACGCCCTTGCCGCCGTAACGGCTCTTGTCGCCGTCGCGCAGCTCGATCGCTTCGCGCGAACCGGTGGAAGCGCCGGACGGCACCGCCGCGCGGCCCATCACGCCGGATTCCAGCAGGACGTCGCACTCTACAGTCGGATTACCGCGCGAATCAATAATTTCGCGGCCAATGATGTCAACGATTGCACTCATGTATTTCCCTATCAGATAAAAATATTTGCGGGACAGAGTCCGCAACGTGGCGAATTACACTCCCCGTGCGGCTCTGTCCCCAACTAATCAGATACAACGTCTAAATTGCAACGAACATGCATTTCGAAGAGCGCGCGTACACGGCTGTAGCGTGAAAAATCACATCGCCCTCTCAAGCAATCAACCGAAATTGCTTTCGATAAAGCCATTTTTTTTGACGACCCGGTCCAGGTCTATCATGGTCGACAACAATTCTTTGATGCGTCCCAGCGGCACCGCGTTGGGGCCGTCCGATTTGGCTTCCGCCGGATTCGGATGGGTTTCCATGAATACGCCCGAGACGCCGACGGCGATCGCGGCACGCGCCAGCACCGGCACGAACTCGCGCTGGCCGCCGGAAGTGCTGCCCTGGCCGCCCGGCAATTGCACCGAGTGGGTGGCGTCGAACACTACCGGGCAACCGGTTTCGCGCATGATCGCCAGCGAGCGCATGTCGGACACCAGGTTGTTGTAGCCGAACGAGGCGCCGCGTTCGCAGGCCATGAAATTATCTTCGTCCAGGCCAGCTTCGCGCGCCGCGGCGCGGGCCTTGGCGATGACGTTGATCATGTCGTGCGGCGCCAGGAACTGGCCCTTCTTGATATTCACCGGTTTGCCGGACTGCGCGCAAGCGTTGATGAAATCGGTCTGGCGGCAGAGGAAAGCCGGTGTCTGCAAGACGTCGACCACCGCTGCCACCGGCTTGATTTCATAGATTTCATGAATATCGGTCAGCACCGGCACGCCGATTTGCGCTTTGACTTCCGCCAGGATTTCCAGCCCTTTGTCCATGCCGAGGCCGCGGAACGACGAACCGGATGAGCGGTTCGCCTTGTCGAACGACGATTTGTAGATGAAATTGATGCCCAGCTCGCTGGTGATCTCTTTCAATTTGCCGGCGGTATCGAGCGCCATCTGACGCGATTCGATCACGCAAGGGCCTGCGATCAGGAAAAACGGCTGATCCAGGCCGATGTCAAAGCCACAAAGTTTCATGTTCTTTCCTTACTATGCCTCTAAAGAGAGCCTGTCATCCCCGCGAACGCGGGGATCCATTTTCGTAATTGCAGCCGGTAACTTGGATTCCCGCGTTCGCGGGAATGACAACTTACTCATTTTTTACACTGCAGTGTTCGCTTGCTTGTGCGCCAGCGCAGCCTTGATGAACGAAATAAACAGCGGATGGCCGTCGCGTGGAGTCGACTTGAATTCCGGGTGATACTGGACGCCGACATACCAAGGGTGGGCGTTGTCGCCAGTACGCGGCAATTCCATGATTTCACACAGGTCTTCAGTCGGGGTGCGGGCCGACACTACCAGACCGGCCGCTTCGATGCGCTCCAGGTAATGGTTGTTGGCTTCGTAGCGATGACGATGGCGTTCGGTCACGGTCGGGCCGTAGATTTCCGCAGCCAGGGTGTCCGGCTTGATATCGCAGGTCTGCGCACCCAAGCGCATGGTGCCGCCCAGGTCGGAATTGACGTCGCGCAGCTCTACCTTGCCGTCATGGTTCTGCCATTCGGTGATCAGGGCCACGACCGGCTGGTCGGTCTGGGCATCGAATTCGGTCGAATTGGCGTGCGGCAGGCCGGCCTTGTTGCGGGCATATTCCAGCAGCGCGACTTGCATGCCGAGGCAGATGCCGAGGTAAGGAATCTTGTGCTCGCGGGCAAAACGGGCTGCGGCAATCTTGCCTTCCACGCCGCGCTTGCCGAAACCGCCAGGCACCAGGATCGCATCGTACTTGGCCAGCGGACCGGTGCCGGTTGCTTCGATTTCTTCCGAATCCAGGTATTCGATGTTGACCCGGCTGCCGGTATGGATGCCGGCGTGACGCAGGGCTTCCGTCAGCGATTTGTACGATTCGGTCAGGTCGACGTATTTGCCGACCATGCCGATGGTGACTTCGTAGGTCGGGTTTTCCAGTGCGTGCACCAGTTTGGTCCAGACCGAGAGGTCGGCCGGCTTCGGCGACAGGCCCAGCTTTTCGCAGACGATCGCGTCCAGGCCCTGGTCGTGCAGCATTTGCGGAATCTTGTAGATGGTGTCAGCGTCCCACACCGAAATCACGGCGTCGCCCTGGACATTGGAGAACAGCGAAATCTTGGCGCGTTCATCGTCAGGAATCGGACGGTCGGCACGGCACAACAGTGCATCCGGCGAAATACCGATTTCGCGCAGTTTCTGCACGCTGTGCTGGGTCGGCTTGGTCTTCAGCTCACCGGCCGACACCAGGTAAGGCACCAGGGTCAAGTGAACAAAAGCCGCCGCCTTGCGGCCGGCGCGCAGACTCAGCTGGCGTGCCGCTTCCAGGAATGGCAGGGATTCGATATCGCCGACGGTGCCGCCGATTTCGACCAGCGCGACGTCGAAGCCTTCGGCGCCGCGGTAGATGTAATCCTGGATTTCGTTGGTGATGTGCGGAATGACTTGCACCGTCTTGCCCAGATACTCGCCGCGGCGCTCCTTGCGGATCACCGATTCGTAGATCTGGCCAGTGGTGAAGTTATTCACCTTCTTCATCTTGGCCGTAATGAAGCGCTCATAGTGGCCGAGGTCGAGATCGGTCTCTGCGCCATCGTCGGTCACAAACACTTCGCCGTGCTGGAACGGGCTCATGGTGCCTGGATCGACGTTGATGTACGGATCGAGTTTAAGAAGGGTGACTTTAAGACCGCGTGATTCTAAAATCGCGGCGAGTGAGGCGGCTGCAATCCCTTTACCAAGGGATGAGACAACGCCACCGGTAACAAATACAAACTTAGTCATTACAGAAGGTGCCGAACGGCACATGCGGGAAATTCGAATTATACATCAAACAGCGCCCCCGGCAGCCGCCGGTGCGCGGAAAAATACTGCCTGTTGTGTTTCGCCATCGGCAAGCGGCCGGCGGCCGGGCTGCATGAAATTGCGCTTCATGTAATAATTCCCGGCTTCGGCCCCGGCCTATAGCTCTCTCCCTATTTTCCCCATCTGGACTTGCCTATCTTGCCTCTCCTCCAATCACGTGTTGCGCCGATGCCGCGCGTTCTGCCCTTATGAGCCAGCTGTTCGGCGATATGCCGGAAGACGACGGCCTGCCCGGCGCGGCGCGGCGGGTCGCCATCATCGTCATGATCCTGGGCACCAGCATGACCGTGCTGGACGGCTCCATCGTCAATGTCGCGCTGCCGATGATCGCCCGCAGCCTGAATGTCGATCCGGCCGCCGCAGTCTGGATTGCCAATGCTTACATCCTGGCCGGCGCCATGACCATGGTGGCGTTCGCTTCGATCGGCGAAGTGTTTGGCTTCCGCCGGCTATACATGAGCGGCATCCTGGTGTTCACCCTGGCGTCGCTGGGCTGCGCCCTGGCGCCGTCGCTGGCGGTGCTCAACGGCATGCGCTTCCTGCAGGGCCTGGGCGGCGCTGCCGCCATGAGCATCGGACCGGCCTTGTACCGCAACATTTTCCCGACCCGGCTGCTAGGCACGGCGCTCGGCGTCAATGCACTGGTGGTAGCCTCCTCCACGGCCGCCGGGCCGGCCATCGGCGGCCTGATGCTGTCGGTGCTGAGCTGGCCCTGGCTGTTTGCCGTCAACGTGCCGATCGGGATTGTTACCTTGCTCCTGGCACGGCGCGTACTGCCGCGCGATCCCGGCCGCGGCGGCAAGTTCGACGCCACTGGCGCGCTGCTGTCGGCAGTCGCCCTCGGCACTTTCGTGATGGCGGTGGACGGTTTGTCACGCCACGACAGCTGGAGCAAGGAACTGCTGTTAGGCGGCACAGCATTGATCGCGATCATTCTGTTTATTATCCGACAACGAAAATATTCGGCGCCGCTGCTGCCACTTGATATTTTTGCATCGCCGCGCTTTTCGATGGCCGTCGCCACCTCGCTCTGCTCCTTCGTCGGCCAGGGCATTGCCTTTATTGCATTGCCTTTCCTGTTCCAGGGCGCCTACGGCTTCACGCCACTGCTCTCCGCCGCCCTCTTTACTCCCTGGCCGGTGGCGATCGCCATCACGGCGCCGATTGCCGGCCGCCTGGCCGACCGCTACTCGGCGGCGTTGCTGTCAACTTGCGGCTTGCTGGTGCTGACCACCGGCCTGGCGCTGCTGGCTTGCCTCGGCGAACACGCTTCCATCCCGGATATTTTATGGCGCGCGTTCGTCTGCGGACTCGGCTTCGGCTTCTTCCAAAGCCCCAACAACCGCGAAATGCTGAGCAACGCACCGCGCGCCCGCAGCGGCACCGCCTCCGGCGTACTCGCGATTGCCCGCACCTTCGGCCAGTCGCTGGGCGCAGCGCTGGTTGCCGTGGTGCTGGCCGCTACCAGCATCGCCCAGGCCAGCGCCGATACTGCGCAGCTAGACGCTAGCGCAGTGCATTTGTCGCTCTGGCTTGCTGCAAGTGCAACCTTGCTTGCCACCATCATCAGCGCCTTGCGCATCCGCCACGGGCGGGTGCAAGAAACCTCCGTATAGAGGATTGCCGGCCCCACTCTGTCTGAAACTGACAGAATTGTCATATTAGCGACAGCATCAGGTACCGCAGCAGGATTTAAAGTGTCTTCACACTGCCCGATGCCGCGTGCGGCGCGAAATTCATTTCTCGCCGCAGGCTGCCCGGACGTTTCCATCCGATGTTCCGAACGTCAGCCTAATCAGACTCATGAATTTCTCACCCCCCTCAGGAAATCTCCCCGGCGCCATTCTGGCTGCCGCGGTAGCGCTAGCATTGGCCGGCTGCGCGGTCGGTCCAGACTACGTACGCCCAACCATGGATGTGCCCGCCCACTATAAAGAAAGCGGGCCGTGGAAACAGGCCGAGCCGAAGCAGATCGACAGCAATCACAACTGGTGGGAAGCATATGGCGACGCTACCTTGAATACGCTGATGCAGCAAGCCAACCAGGCTAACCAGAATATCGCCCAGGCGGAAGCCCAGTATCGCCAGGCGCGTGCCGCCGCCGATGCCGCGCGCGCCGGCTTCTGGCCGACCGTCGGCGCCAGCGCCGGCACCGGGCGGGCACGCACCAACACCAATGGCAGCAACCTCGGCAACAGCTATACGGTCGGCCTCCAGGGCAGCTGGGAACCGGACGTCTGGGGCAGCGTTCGGCGCTCGGTCGAAGCCGGCGACGCCGGCACCCAGGCCAGCGCGGCCAACCTGGCGGCAGCGCGCCTCAGTATCCAGGCCACGCTGGCGCAGGACTACCTGCAATTGCGCGTCACCGATCTGCTGAAAGATTTGTACGCGCGCACTACCGCGGCCTATGCCCGCTCGCTCAAGCTGACGCAAAGCCAGTATGCCGTCGGCGTCGCGCTGCGCTCGGATGTGGCGCTGGCGGAAAGCCAATTGAAGACTGCCGAGGCGCAAGCCATCGACCTGCAGGCGCAACGCAGCCAGCTGGAACACGCCATCGCCATCCTGACTGGCCAGGCGCCGGCCGGATTCACGCTGGCGGCAGCACCGGCCGATCCGCAAATGGCGGCCAAGATGCAAGCCAACTTGCCGGCGATCCCGGCCGGGCTGCCGTCGGATTTGCTGGAACGGCGGCCTGACATCGCTAACGCTGAACGCAACGTGGCGGTGGCGAACGCCAATATCGGCGTTGCCAAGGCCGCTTATTTCCCGGCGCTGACGCTGAGCGCCAGTGGCGGCTTCAACAGCGCCAGCCTGGCGCAATGGTTCGATACGCCAAGCCGGGTCTGGTCGCTCGGCGCCGCGCTGGCCGGGACGATTTTCGACGGCGGCCTGCGCCGCGCCCATACCGCGCAGGCGGTGGCCGTGTATGACGCAGCGGTCGCCCAATATAAGCAAACCGTACTGGGCGGCTTCCAGGAAGTCGAAGACAACCTAGCGACGCTGAACGTGCTGGACCAGGAATCGGTGGCCCAAGGCCAGGCCGTGAAAGCCTCGCAACTGGCTGAACAGCTGGCGCTCAGCCAGTACCGCGCCGGTACTGCTACCTACCTGACAGTAGTCACAGCACAGACACTGGCGCTGAGCAACGAACGCACGCTGGTGCAGCTGGTAGGACGCCAGCTGGTCGCCAGCGTGGCGCTGGTCAAGGCGGTCGGCGGCGGCTGGGATGCGTCTCAGCTCAGCCAGCCTGACAACGCCGCGCAAGCAAAGAACAACAATACCGCCAATTAATTTTCCGAGCCGACAACATGACCACACTTTCCAAAACCCGTTCCACGCTGCTGATCACTGCCGCGATACTGGTCCTGATCGGCGCTGCCGGCTGGAGCCTGAGCCACAAGGCTGACGCTGCCGCACCGCCCGCTGCCGCCGCCAATGCCGTCTCGGTGAGCACCACCACCGTGAAGCAGCAGGATATGCCGATGTACCTGACCGGCGTCGGCACCGTCACCTCGAATGCCAGCGTGACGGTCAAGGCGCGCATCGACGGCCAGCTCGACAAGGTCGGCTTCGTCGAAGGACAAGATGTGAAAGCCGGCCAGTTGCTGGCGCAGCTCGACCCGCGCACTTTGCAAGCGCAGCTGGAGCAAGCCATCGCGCAAAAAGCCAAGGACCAGGCGACCCTGGTCAACGCCAGATTGGATCTGCAACGCTACACCACGCTGGTGCAGCAAGACGCCGCCACCCAACAAACGCTGGACACGCAAAAGGCCTTGGTCAACCAGCTGCAAGCCTCGGTGCAATCCGACGACGCGCAGATCAACTACGCCAAGGTGCAGCTCAGCTTTACCAGCATCCTGGCGCCGATCAGCGGCCGCGTCGGCGCCCGCCTGGTCGACCCTGGCAATATTGTCCACGCCGCCGATACCAACGGCCTGGTGGTGATCAATCAGATCGATCCGATCGCGGTGGTGTTCACGCTGCCGGAAGAAAGCTTCCAGAGCATCAACAACGCCCTGCACGGCAGCCAGAAGCCGCTCAGCGTGCAGACCTTTCCGCGCAACAGCGACACCATGCTTTCCCAAGGCAACCTGACGCTGCTCAACAACCAGATCGACACCACCAGCGGCACGGTGCAGCTGAAAGGCATATTCCAGAATCCCTCGCATGTACTGTGGCCGGGACAATACGTCAACGTGCGGCTGGTGCTGGGCGACCGTAAACAGGCGCTGACGGTGCCGGCGGCGGCAGTACAGCGCAGCCAGGACGGCACTTACGCGTATGTCATCAAAGCCGATGGCACGGCGCAGATCCAGACCATCCAGGTCGCCAATATCCAGGACGGCATCGCCGTCATCGACAAGGGTCTGAGTGCGGGACAACGGGTAGTGGTCGACGGCCAGTACAAACTCAAGCCAGGCATCAAGGTAGTTGAGGATACGTCTGCAGCCGGCAACGCAGCAGTCAATGCTTCCAGTGCAGCCGCCAAGACAAGCGCCCCGGGAGCAGGCAAGTGAGCATTTCCGCCAATTTCATCAAACGCCCTATCGGCACTACCCTGCTCGCCATCGCGATTTTCCTAGTGGGCGCCGCGGTGTGGCCCTTGCTGCCGGTGGCGCCGCTGCCGCAAGTCGATTTCCCAACCATCCAGGTATCCGCCAACCTGCCGGGCGGCAGTCCGGAAACCATGGCGTCGAGCGTAGCGCAGCCGCTGGAGCGGCAGTTCTCGCTGATTGCCGGCTTGTCGCAAATGACCTCCAGCAGCTCGCTCGGCTCCACACAGATCACGCTGCAGTTTGACCTCAACCGCAACATCGATGCCGCCGCGCTCGATGTCCAGGCAGCGATTACCGCCGCCAGCGGCCAGTTGCCAGCCAACCTGCCGAGTCCGCCGACGTTCCGCAAGGTCAACCCGGCCGATTCGCCGATCCTGGTGATCGCGGTGCAATCGGATGCCTTGCCGCTGATCCGGGTGAATGATTTTGCCGACAACATCCTGGCGCAGCAGATCTCGCAGATTCCCGGCGTTGGCCTGGTGAATATCGGCGGCGTGCAGAAGCCGTCGGTGCGGATCCAGGTCGATCCGACCAAGCTGACGGCGCTAGGCATGAACCTGGAAGATATCCGGGGCGTGATCGCCAACACCACCGTCAATCAGCCAAAAGGCACGGTCGACGGCGTCAAGCAAAGCTTCACCGTGTATACCAATGACCAGCTGCTGAGCGCAGAACCATGGAACGACATGGTGCTGGCCTACAAGAACGGTGCGCCGATCCGCGTGCGCGACATCGGCGTCGCCGTCGATGCCGCGGAAAATGTCAAGGTCGCCGGCTGGGCCTACGCCGGCGCCGCGGCGCCGGCCGGCAACACCATCATCAACGGCCGTTCGATCGTGCTGGCAGTGACCAAGCAGCCGGGCGCCAACGTCATCGAAACCGTGGACCGCATCAAGGCCGCCATGCCGCGCCTGCAGGCTGCAATCCCGCCGACCGTGCATATCAACACCCTGATCGACCGCACCCAGACCATCCGCGCTTCAGTGGCCGACGTCGAATTCACGCTGGTGCTGACCATCGCCCTGGTGGTGCTGGTGATCTTCCTGTTCCTGCGCAACGTGCCGGCCACCCTGATCCCTAGCGTGACGGTGCCGCTGGCGCTGCTCGGCACCGCCGGCGTCATGTATCTGCTCGGCTTCAGCCTGGACAACCTGTCGCTCATGGCCCTTACCATCGCGGTCGGCTTCGTGGTCGACGACGCCATCGTCATGCTGGAAAACATCTACCGCTACGTGGAAGAAGGCATGACGCCGATGGAAGCGGCCTACAAGGGCGCCGGCGAAATCGGCTTCACCATCATTTCGATCTCGGTGTCGCTGGTGGCCGTGTTCATCCCGCTGCTGCTGATGGGCGGCATCGTCGGCCGCCTGTTCCGTGAATTTGCGATTACCGTGACGCTGACGATTGCGGTCTCGGTGGTGATTTCGCTGACGCTGACGCCGATGCTCTGCTCGCGCTTCCTGAAACCGCATTCGGCCGAATCGCATGGCCGCATGTACCAGATGTTCGAGCGCGGTTTCGACGCCATGCTGAACGGCTACAAGCGCGGCTTGAACGTGGTATTGCGGCATCAGTTCATTACCTTGATGGTATTCTTCGCCACCATGGCGGCCACCGTGGTGCTGTTCATCGTGATTCCAAAAGGCTTCTTCCCGCAGCAGGACACCGGTTTCGTCTACGGCTTTGCCGAATCGGCGCAAGACTCGTCGTTCACTGCGATGAACAAGCACATGCTGGCGCTGGCCGACATCGTGCGCAAGGATCCGGATGTCACCGGCTTCGGCATGAGCGGCGGCCAGAACACCTTCAATACAGGCAATTTCTTCATCAGCCTGAAACCGAAAGACGAAGGACGCACCGCCAGCGCCGACGAAGTGATCACCCGCCTACGGCCGCAGCTGGCCAAGGTGCAGGGCGTTAACCTGTTCCTCCAGGCGGGCCAGGATATCAACGTCGGCGGCCGTCTCTCGCGTACCCAGTATCAGTACACCTTGACCGATTCCAACCTGGATGAGCTGAACGTCTGGGCGCCGAAACTGATGACCCGCTTCCGCCAGCTGCCGCAACTGACCGACGTTGCCTCCGACCAGCAGAATGCCGCGGCATCCGCCAGCCTGACCATCGACCGTGCGCGCGCTTCCAGTTTCGGCATCACGCCGGCGCTGATCGACGCCACGATCTACGATGCCATCGGCCAGCGCCAGGTAGCCCAGTACTTCACGCAGATCAACAGCTACCACGTGATCCTGGAAGTGACGCCCAAGCTGCAGCAGAACCCCGACCTGTTCAGCAAGCTTTATCTGACCTCCCCCGTGACCGGCCAGCAAGTGCCGCTGTCGACCTTCGTCACCATCGATACCAACAAGACTTCCTATTTGTCGATCAGCCATCAGGGCCAGTTCCCGGCGGTGACGATTTCCTTCAACCTGGCGCCTGGCGTGGCGCTGGGCGAAGCAGTCGACGCCATCAACAAGGCGCAGACCCAGATGGGTATCCCGCCGACCCTGACCGGCGCCTTCCAGGGCACGGCCAAGGCCTTCGGCGACTCGCTGTCGTCGCAGCCTTACCTGATCGCCGCCGCTCTGGTTGCGGTGTATATCGTGCTCGGCCTGCTGTATGAAAGCTACATTCATCCGCTGACGATCTTGTCGACCCTGCCTTCGGCCGGGGTCGGCGCCCTGCTGATCCTGATGATGGGCGGCTATGACCTGAGCGTGATTGCGTTGATCGGCATCATCCTGCTGATCGGCATCGTCAAGAAAAACGGCATCATGATGATCGACTTTGCCCTGACGGCCGAGCGACAGCACGGCATGAAACCGGAAGAAGCAATCTACCAGGCTTGTCTGTTGCGCTTCCGGCCGATCATGATGACTACCATGTGCGCGCTCCTGAGCGGCTTGCCGCTGATGCTGGGGCATGGCGCCGGTTCGGAACTGCGCCGTCCGCTGGGTTACGCCATGGTCGGCGGCCTGATCCTGTCGCAAGCGCTGACCCTGTTCACCACGCCGGTAGTCTACCTGTACCTGGACCGCGCCCACTATTGGTATGAGCGCCGCAAGGAGGCGCGGCAGGCGCGCAAGGCGGCGCGTAAGGCCGCGGCGTGATAGATTCAAAGTATTGTAGGGTGGGCACATCGTGCCCACCCTACGCTAGCCAGGAGACAAGCCATACATGAAAATCCTGATCGTCGAAGATGAACTGAAGACCGCCGACTATCTATGCAAGGGACTGACCGAGCAGGGCTGTGCGGTGGATGTCGCCCATGACGGCATTGACGGCCAGCACATGGCCTTGCAGTACGATTACGATGTGATCGTGCTGGACGTCATGCTGCCCGGCGTCGATGGCTTTTCAGTCTTGCATGCACTGCGCGAAATCAAGCAGACCCCGGTCATCATGCTGACCGCGCGCGACCGCGTGGAAGACCGTATCAAAGGTTTGCAGGGCGGCGCTGACGATTACCTGGTCAAGCCGTTTTCATTCCTCGAACTGCTGGCGCGGCTGCAGGCGCTGACCCGGCGCGGCCGAGCGCTGGAGCCGGCGCAACTGCGCATCGCCGATTTGCAAATCGACCTGATCAGCCGCAAAGCCTACCGCGCCAATGTCCGCATCGATCTCACCGCCAAGGAGTTTTCCCTGCTGGCCGTGCTGGCGCGGCGGCAAGGCGAAATCCTGTCGAAGACGGCGATCGCCGAACTGGTGTGGGACATGAATTTCGACAGCAACACGAATGTGGTCGAAGTCGCCATCAAGCGTTTGCGCGCCAAGATCGACGCGCCGTTCAGCCTCAAGCTGCTGCATACCATACGCGGCATGGGCTATGTGCTGGAACCGCGCGAGCCGCGCGAAGCGCACGAAGCGCAGCATCATGAAAGCAGCGAATGAGGCGTTCCATCAAAGTGCGCCTGGTGGCGATGTTTGCGCTGGCCGCCCTGCTGATTTTCTCCCTCATCGGCAGCGCCCTGTACGGCGTGCTGCAGCGCGAACTGGCGCGCCATCAGCACGATGAACTGAACACCCGTTTTCTCGATACCCAGTACATGATCCAGCATAACGGCGACCCCGCCCGCTGGCCGCGGGTGCAGGCCAAGCTGGATACGCTGACGCCGGCCGACGGCAGTTTCCGCTACTGGGTGCTGAGCGACGACCCGCGTTTCCAGTATGGCAAAGACCTGGCCGATATCGAAAGAATCGATCGCAATCCGAACGGCATGGGCAACCTGACCTTGCGCGGCCGCGAATACCCGCTGCACACCCTGACCAAGGCGCTGCCGGCATTCGAGCAACGGCCCGCGGTCAGGCTGATCGTGGCAGTCGACGCGGCGCCTTACATGCATACCCTGCATGCGTTCATGAGTGCGCTGGTCGGCCTGTCGCTGCTGGGCGTGATGCTGGTGATGCTGCTCGGCTACTGGATTGCGCTGGTGGGGCTGCGGCCTTTGAAGCAGCTGTCCAGCGCGGCGCAGTCGCTGGGACCTAGGACGCTGTCGCAGCGCTTGCAGATTGCGCCGCTGCCGGGCGAACTTTCGGACTTGACCGATGCCTTCAACGGCGTGCTGGAGCGCATGGAAGGCGCCTACAACCAGCTGGAAGCATTCAATGCCGATGTCGCCCACGAATTGCGCACGCCGCTCGCCAACCTGATCGGCGAGACCCAGGTAGCCTTGTCGCGCCAGCGTACCGCGCCGCAATTCGAAGAAGTGCTGCAATCCAACCTGGAAGAACTCGAGCGGCTGCGTTCCATCATCAACGACATGCTGTTCCTGGCGCGCGCCGACCAGGGCGAAGCCGCCACCAGCCTGGTGCGCACCTCGATCGCGCAGGAAATCAACAAGACCGTGGAGTTCTTTGAATTCGTACTGGACGAGTCGAAAATGACGGTTAAAGTGGCTGGCGACATCAGCGCCGAAGCGTCGATCGAAACGTCGCTGTTCAAACGCGCCATGAGCAATCTGCTGCATAACGCGATCCAGCATTCGATTCCCGGAGCGGCGATTGTGGTCACCATCACGCAGCAGCCGGAAGCGATCGGGATCGCTGTCTCCAACCCCGGCAAGCCGATCGCCGAAAACCATTTGCCGCGCCTGTTCGACCGCTTCTATCGGGTCGACCCTGCCCGCAACGATAAAGACCCGAGCCAGCTGCATGGCCACGGCCTGGGGCTGGCAATCGTCAAGGCAATCGCCAAGATGCACGGCGGCGGAGTGTTTGCCGACAGCGTGGCAGGCGTGACCACTATCGGCTTCAGCATTCCCGCCACGGCTGCCGCAGCGCAGTGAAACAGCTTGCCTGAGCGATAACGGTTGCCGGCCATAAACTGGCAATCAGGCAATGGATAAGACGTGAGGAGGAGTTGCGGGGAAAAACCGTGCGGAATACTACTGAGGATAGAGGCGAGCCTTGTCTGCGGCACTTGCAGGAAATGGCTGTGGCTGCTTCGTTCCCGACCTGACCAGGTTGACCACGCCACAATGCGCAGGGGCCCGCCGGGGTGAATTGTACCGCATTGCGTCATTGCTGGCAGCGCTTTTTACAGCTTTTTGGCAGGCGCTGCCATTTTCCACGCTATTTATATACAACGTTTCCGGTCAATCAGGATTTAGAGGCCCAGCTCCTGCCAGATCTGGTCGACCCGCGTCTTCACCTCGTCAGTCATGCTGATGGTGCGGCCCCACTCGCGGCTGGTTTCACCCGGCCATTTATTGGTGGCGTCTATCCCCATCTTGCTGCCGAGGCCGCTTACCGGCGAAGCGAAGTCGAGATAGTCGATCGGCGTGTTATCCACGATGGTGGTGTCGCGGATAGGATCGACGCGGGTGGTAATGGCCCAGATCACTTCATTCCAGTCGCGGATATTGACGTCCTCGTCGACCACCACGATGAACTTGGTATACATGAACTGGCGCAAAAAGCTCCAGACACCGAACATCACCCGCTTGGCATGGCCGGCGTAGGCCTTTTTCATTTGCACCACCGCCATCCGATAGCTGCAGCCTTCCGGCGGCAGATAAAAATCGGTGATTTCCGAAAACTGCTTTTGCAGCAAGGGAATGAACACTTCGTTCAGCGCCACGCCGAGCACTGCCGGCTCATCCGGCGGCTTGCCTGTATACGTAGAGTGATAGATGGGCGACTTGCGCATCGTGATGCGGTCGATCGTGAAAACCGGGAACCAGTCCTGCTCATTATAGTAGCCGGTGTGGTCGCCGTAAGGCCCCTCCAGCGCCATCTCGTATCCGGACGGATGCGAGGGGTCTGGATTGATATGCCCTTCCAGCACGATCTCGGCCGAAGCCGGCACCCGCAGCTCACTGCCGATGGCCTTGACCAGCTCGGTACGGCTGCCGCGCAGCAGGCCGGCGAACTGGTATTCGGACAGGCTGTCCGGCACCGGCGTCACTGCACCTAATATAGTAGCGGGATCGGCGCCCAGCGCTACCGCTACCGGATACGGCTTGCCGCCGGTGGCGATCGCGTGCTCGCGGAAATCCAGCGCGCCGCCGCGATGCGCCAGCCAGCGCATGATGACTTTGTTGCGGCCCAGTACCTGCTGGCGGTAGATGCCAAGGTTTTGGCGCTTCTTGTGCGGCCCTTTGGTGATCACCAGGCCCCAGGTGATCAGCGGTGCGACGTCGCCCGGCCAGCAGTGCTGGATCGGCAGTTTCGCCAGGTCGACGTCGTTGCCTTCCCAGACGATGTCCTGGCACGGCGCCGAGCGCTGCTCCTTGGGCGCCATGTCCCACAGCGATTTCACCAGCGTGCCGAGGCCGAGGATATCTTTAAAACCCTTGGGCGGCTCCGGTTCTTTCAAGCTCGCCAGCACGTGGCCGATGCGCCGCAATTCGCTGACGTCGTCTGCCCCCATGCCAAGCGCCACGCGGCGCGGCGTGCCGAATAAATTACCTAGCACAGGTATCGAATGCTCTGTCGGATTTTCAAAAAGCAGCGCCGGACCACCGGCGCGCAAAGTGCGATCGCAGATCTCCGTCATCTCCAAATAAGGTGAAATCGGCGTCGAAATCCGTTTTAGCTCGCCAATTTGTTCCAATTTGATAATAAAATCACGCAAATCTGAGTATTTCATGGATTCTTACAATCTTTATGAATGTTATTTAAACAATTAAGGCTTTCCCGCGAAGTGCTTGATTTTATTGGCTCGCAGCGGTAAACCGAGATATTCTTTATACATAAAAGTTATGTATTTTATTTTTTATAGTATTGACTTGATATAAACCGCCCCCTACAATGCGCCCAGCTTGAAGAAGCCGCAACGCCCGAAAAGCGTTTTCAGGACGGCTCTCAATACTCACGGGATCGGGGTCCCATATGACATTTTAAGGAGTGTTTTCAAAAGGCGTCAGCCTTCTCCCCCGAACAAGTTGTTTGCCTGTAGCCGGCACGCTCTACTGCGGCCGATCGATCCAAAGCTACTTAAGTGCAGACAACAACGACGTAACGGCACACCGCAACCAGATGCGATGCCTTGCGATATTGATTACGGTGCACGCAGCATTCGGTAGATTCGCTCCAGCTTTAACCAGGAGCCTGCATGCGCCGCGACGATTCAGGAGGTTCAATTGTTAGCAAGATCTACCAGAGCACTACCCGGTTGGGCGACGCTCGACCAAGCAAAGAAATTCGGCATGCAATCTGTCAACGGCGTGTTTTACGCGCGCCACACCGTCGGCGGCATCATCGCCACCACACGCATCACCGTACTGTTCAGCGCCATGCTGGCCATCATCGGCTTCACCACCATGCTGGTGAAACCCGATCTGGCCCTCAAGCTGCAAAGCCTGCCGCTGTTCGCCAGCAGCGCGCCGCAGCCGGCAACAGCGCCAGCGGCCGCACCCGTGACAGTGCAGGCAGCCGTTCCGGCGGCCGGCAAGAATATCGCCAGCCTGACCGTGCCGGCGCCAAACGCCAACATGAATCACCTGTTGCACATGGATGGCCTGGCCAGCCGTGCCGCCAAACCGCTGGATAGCGCACGCCAGCAGCAATGGGTCACCAGCTGGCTATCCAAGCGCTATCGCGTGGCCGGCGACGCTACCAACATGTTCGTGACCACTGCCTACAAGACCGCCCGCGAAACCAAGCTGGATCCGCTCTTGATTCTGGCCGTGATGGCGATCGAGTCCGGCCTGAATCCGTTTGCCGAAAGTCCGGTTGGCGCACAAGGCCTGATGCAGGTCATGTCGAAAGTGCATGAAGACAAGTTTGAAAGCATGGGCGGCATCAAGGCTGCATTGAATCCGACTGCCAACATCAAGGTCGGCTCCATGATCCTGAAGGACTATGTGACCCAGGGTGGTTCGGTCGAAGCCGGCCTGAAGCGCTATGTCGGCGCCGCCGCTTTCGCCAATGATGGCGGCTATGGCTACAAGGTTCTGGCTGAATATCGCCGCCTGCAAGACGTCGCTACCGGCAAGAACGTGCCTTCGGGCGGCTCGACCGCGCCAATCGCAACGCCGAAAGCGCGTCCGATCCAGGCCGTGGCGCCTGCCGACGCAGCCAGCCCGACGCCGGCGGAAGCCGCAGTCAACGTGCCGGATGCCATCGAGCACCGTATCCAGCAGTCGGAAAATCAGCTGAACCCGCTGCCGCTGACCTGAGCGTACAAACCGTAGCAACAAAAAAAAGAGCCAATGGCTCTTTTTTTTTGTTCCTGCCGGAGGGGTCGGGATCTTGCGATCCCGACCCCTGCCATCATTCACCCAAATAGGCTGCTTTCACCTTAGGATCGTCCAGCATGTCCTTGGCGTTGCCGCTCATGGTCACCAGGCCGGAATCCATCACATAGGCGCGGTGCGCTGCTTCCAGCGCCAGTTTGGCGTTCTGCTCGACCAGCAGGATGGTGATCCCTTGCGCAGAAACGTTGCGGATCACCTCAAAGATCTTTTCCACCATGATCGGCGACAAGCCCATCGACGGCTCATCCAGCAGCAACAGTTTGGGGTGGCTCATCAGGGCCCGCGCCATGGCTAGCATCTGCTGCTCGCCGCCGGACAAGGTGCCGGCCATCTGCGCGGCACGCTCTTTCAGCCGCGGGAAGACGGTAAACCACTTTTCGATGTCGGCTGCGACGCCAGCCTTGTCGTCACGCGTATAGGCGCCCATCAGCAGGTTTTCCTGGATGCTCATGCGGGTGAACACGCCACGGCCTTCTGGCACCATGGCCAGCTTTTGCTTGACCAGGCTGAACGAAGTCATGCCCTTGGTGTGTTCGCCCAGGTAGTGCATCTCGCCTTCGACTTTACATTGCGGCAAAGTCCCGGTGATGGCTTTCAGGGTGGTGGTCTTGCCGGCGCCATTGGCGCCGATCAGCGTCACCAGCTCGCCATCGTTGACTTCCAGGCTGATGCCCTTGACTGCCTGGATGCCGCCGTAAGCGACCTTCAGGTTATCGACTTTGAGGATATTGGTTGCCATCAGTGACCACCTCCCAGGTAAGCTTCGATCACGGCCGGGTTCTTCTGGATTTCGGCCGGCAATCCTTCGGCAATCGGCTTGCCGTAGTCCAGCACCGTCAGGCGGTCGCACAAGCCCATCATCAGCTTGACATCATGTTCAATCAGCAAAATGGTCTTTCCTTCATTCTTGATTTTCACCAGCAGCTCGCGCAGCGCCAGTTTTTCGGTGGCGTTCATGCCGGCGGCGGGCTCGTCCAGCGCCAGCAGCTGCGGCTCGGTCGCCAGCGCACGGGCAATTTCCAGGCGGCGTTGATCGCCATAGGATAAATGGCGGGCGGTACGCTCGCCAAAACGGCCGATGCCGACGAAATCCAGCAGTTCCTGCGAACGCTTGCGGATCGCCAGTTCTTCCGTGCGCGCCGCCTTGTGGCGGAACACGGCGCCGAACACGCCCTGGTGGGTACGCACATGGCAACCCACCATGACATTTTCCAGCACGGTCATCTCGCCGAACAGGCGGATGTTCTGGAAGGTGCGGGCGATGCCGGCCTTGGCCACTTCATGCGGCGCCGACGGCGAATAAGGCTTGCCGGCCAGCTCGAAGGAACCGGTATCGGCCTGGTACAGGCCGGTAATGACGTTGAAGAAAGTCGTCTTGCCGGCGCCGTTAGGGCCGATCAGGCCATAAATCTGGCCCTTGAGGATCTTGACGTTGACTTCCGACAAAGCCTGCAAACCGCCAAACCGCTTGTTGACGCCGGAGATATTTAAAATTGTTGGTGCGCTCATGTGATCTCCTTAAGCCTCTACCACGCCGCTTGCCCGCGCGGGTTTGTCGACATCGGCATCGGGCCGGTCCTCGTGCTTGGGTGCAGGCCACAAGCCGGCTGGGCGGGTCAGCATGATGACCACCATCGCCAGGCCGTACAGCAGCTGGCGCAAGACTTCGGCGTCGATCAGCACTTTGCCGAACATCGCCATCTGCATCGGTTCCACCGTATGGCGCAAGACTTCCGGCAAGGCCGCCAGCAGGATGCCGCCCAGGACGACGCCCGGAATATGGCCCATGCCGCCCAGCACCACCATCGCCAGCACCGCGATCGATTCCGTCAGCGAGAACGATTCCGGCGAGACGAAACCCTGGAACGACGCAAACATGGCGCCGGCCACGCCGCCGAACGAAGCGCCCATGGAGAACGCCAGCAGTTTCATGTTGCGGGTATTGATGCCCATCGCCTTGGCGGCGATTTCATCTTCGCGTATCGCCACCCAGGCACGGCCCAGGCGCGAATTCTGCAAGCGGATCGAGATGAAGATGATGGCGATGCACAGCACCAGGAACAGGAAGTAGTAGGCATTCACCGAAGGCATGCCGAAGCCGCCGAAGTAGACGGTCGCATTGGAACCGCGCTCGCCGGCCAGCGAAACGCCGAAGATGCGGATCGGATCGATCAGGTTGATCCCTTGCGGGCCGTTGGTGATGTTCACCGGCGCGTTCAGGTTGTTCATGAAAATCCGGATGATTTCACCGAAACCCAGGGTCACGATGGCCAGGTAGTCGCCGCGCAGCTTCAGGGTCGGGGCGCCGAGAATGGCGCCGAACATGCCCGCCAGCGCCGCGCCCAGCGGCACGATCACCCACAGCGACAGGTGGATGCCGTTCTGGACAATCTCAGGACCGCAGATCATCACCAGGAAATTGCCGATGGCGGGATAGGTATTGACGAAAGATTCCAGCACCGAAGCAAATTGCGGCGATGCCAGCAAGCCCGTCATGTAGGCGCCAATGGCGTAGAAGGCGATGTAGCCGAGGTCGAGCAGGCCGGCGAAGCCGACCACGATGTTCAGGCCCAGCGCCAGCATGATGTAGAGCAGCGCGAAGTCCATGATGCGGACCCAGGAATTGCCGAAGTTGGCGGCAATGAACGGGAAGATCATGAACATGATCGCCAGGGCGACCAGGCTGGTGTAAGCCTTGGTCGGGTTCTTTTTGGTGTCGAAGAAGTTAGCCATAGGTCCTCCCCGATCAGGCGCGGTCAGCCACACGTTCGCCCATGATGCCGGACGGACGCAAGGTCAAGACGATGATCAGGACGATGAAGGCAAAGATGTCCTGATAGTTACTGCCGAAGAAGTTGCCGGTCAGGTCGCCGATATAGCCGGCCCCCAGGCTTTCGATCAGGCCCAGCAGGATACCGCCCAGCATGGCGCCGTAAATGTTGCCGATACCGCCCAGCACCGCCGCCGAGAACGCTTTCAAGCCAGGCACGAAGCCCATGGCGAACTGCGCGGACGAGTAGTTGGCGCCCCACATCACGCCGGCCACGGCCGCCAGTGCGGCGCCGATGGCGAAGGTCATGACGATGACGCGATTGGAATCGACACCCATCAGGCCGGCGACCCGCGGATTTTCCGCGGTGGCGCGCATGGCACGGCCCATCTTGGTTTTTTCAACCAGCATCACCAGGCCGAACATCGACGCGGCAGCCAGCACCAGCAGCATGATCTGCGTAGGCGAAATCAATGCGCCGAAGATATGCACAGGATCGGACGGCATGACTTGCGGCACCGGCAGCGGGCTGCGGCCCCAGATCATCATGGCGAACGTCTGCAGCAGGATGGAAACGCCGATCGCCGTGATCAGCGGCGCCAGGCGCGGCGCATTGCGCAGCGGCCGGTAGGCGACCCGCTCGATGATCAGGCTGACGATGACGCAGACCGGAATCGCGCCGATGATGGCGATCGCCAGCTGGACGATGCCAGGCAGGCCGGGAGCGAAATGCTGGAGCAGCTTGAGGATGGACAAGCCGACCATCGCGCCTATCATCAGGATATCGCCGTGGGCGAAGTTAATCAGGTTCAGCACGCCGTATACCATCGTGTAACCGAGGGCAATCAACGCATACATGCTTCCCAGCACCAAGCCGTTGATAACTTGTTGGATAAAGATATCCATAATTTCCTTTGTGTGTTTCGGTTCAAATCGGTCAGAACACTATTGCGACCATCAGAGGCTGCACAGCAAAAATCATTCCCGATACAAAAACGGCACCCTGGACGAATCCTGGTGCCGTGGGGATGCGCCCTTCCGCCTAGCTGGAAAGGTAATCTGGCATTGCGTGAATAGCCGGAATAAGAAGGATGAACGGGGTACACATTTTGTTTGTCTCCTATTACGTCTTTATGTAAGAGCGTTTTTATCTTAAAGCGCCTTGTCTCGATGGACAAATGCACCATGACCGTGCAGATTATAGCTAACGTTGAGCGATAATCAACTCCGACGGCACCACAATATTACCTTGCTGAAGGCGGTTCAGCACAGGCTTTTACAATCAAACTGCAGCGCCGCAATGATAGCGAGGAAAACAAAAAACTATCGATGGAAAAGCGGGATTTATTCGGAATATAATTTCGCGCCAGAATGAGGCAGCGAGGTCTTTGCGCGAGGATGTCCGAGCAAATTTAAGGCCGACTAAAAGGCTGGCTCGCGGCTGGCTAACAGCGGCAAGACTGCAGTCGCCCATGACAATCAGCGGATTCTCAAGTGAACTGCAGTTCGCCGGCTCCCGCTCAGGCGCGCGCCAACCCTTTGGGCATGGGGAAAATGACGTTTTCTTCGGCCCCCTCGAGCGTGCGTACGCTCTTGGCGCCATAGGCGGTCAGGCGGTCGATCACGGCTTGCACCAGGATCTCGGGGGCTGAGGCGCCGGCTGTCACGCCGATGCGGCTCTTGCCCTGCAGCCAGGCCGGATCGATCTGCTCGGCGTTATCCACCATGTAGGCAGCAGTGCCGCGCTTCTCAGCCACTTCGCGCAGGCGGTTGGAGTTGGAGCTGTTGGGGCTGCCGACCACGATCACCACGTCGACCTGCGGCGCCATGAATTTCACAGCCTGTTGGCGATTGGTAGTGGCGTAGCAGATATCGCCCTTCTTCGGCTCGGTAATCAAGGGGAAGCGCTGCTTGAGCGCGGCAATCACGTCTGCCGTATCGTCCACCGACAAGGTGGTCTGCGAGACATAAGCCAGCAGTTCGGGATTCGCCACCTGCAGCTTGGCGACATCGGCCACGGTTTCGACCAGGTGCATGCCGCCCTCGGTCTGGCCCATGGTGCCCTCGACTTCCGGATGTCCTTCGTGGCCGATCATGACGATTTCGCGGCCCTCGCGGCGCATCTTGGCGACTTCCATATGCACCTTGGTCACCAGCGGACAGGTCGCGTCGAACACTTTCAGGCCACGCACTTCAGCTTCTTCCTGCACCGCCTTGGAAACGCCGTGGGCGGAAAAGATCACGGTATTCCCGGCCGGCACGTCGGCCAGCTCTTCGATGAAGATGGCGCCCTTGTTGCGCAGGTCCGCCACCACGTAGGCATTGTGGACGATTTCGTGGCGCACGTAGATCGGCGCGCCGAATTCTTCCAGCGCGCGCTCGACGATTTCAATCGCACGGTCAACGCCGGCACAGAAGCCGCGCGGCTGCGCCAGCAATATTTCTTTATCCATAGTCATATCCATTCCAGCGGCGATCACAGGATGCCGATGATTTTTACTTCAAACTTGAGCGACTGGCCGGCCAGCGGATGATTGAAATCGAACAAGGCGCCCTGCTCGTCGATCTCGCGCAGCACGCCGGCGAACTGGCCGCCGCCCGGCGCCGCAAACTCGACCAGGTCGCCGATGCGGTATTCCTCGCCCAGCTGAGAGTTCTGGCGCAGCGTAGCGCGCGACACGCGCTGGATCAGTTCAGGATTGCGCGGACCGAAAGCCTGCTCCGGCGGCAAGTCGAAAGTCTGGTGCGTACCCTCGGGCAAACCGAGCAGGCAGGTTTCCAGGAATGGCGCCAACTGCCCCATGCCGAACTGCAAAGTAGCGGGCGATTCCTTGAAGGTACTGACAATATCCTCTCCCTCTTGCGAGGCTAGACGGTAATGCAAGGTGAGATAGGAGGCTTCGGTGACAACCGGCAGGGACAAGTTAGACATAATTAGGCAAAAATACCATTAACAAAAAGGCAATCGTTCATCTGAAGATGATATTGTAAGCCACCTTGGACAAGCTGACGCGCTTAGGGGAACCAACTATGTCAATTATCGACTGGCCTGCCGATCAAAGACCGCGCGAGCGCCTGATCAAATTCGGGCCGCAGGCGCTTTCCGATGCCGAATTGCTGGCCGTATTCCTACGCGTCGGCGCCGCCGGCAAAAGCGCGGTCGATCTGGGACGCGAGATGAGCAGCCACTTCGGTTCGCTGAACCGGCTGTTTTCCGCCTCGCTGGACGATTTTTGCACCATCAACGGTCTTGGGCCTGCTAAATTCGCCCAGTTGCAGGCGGTACTGGAACTGGGGCGGCGTTCGCTGACGGAAGAACTGCAGTCCGGCAGCAGCTTCGATGCCCCGGCTGCAGTAAAGCAATACCTGCAGTTGTTGCTGACCAACAAACCCTATGAATCCTTCCTGGTGTTGTTCCTGGACGTCAGGAACCGACTGATCTGCGCCGATGAACTGTTCCGCGGCACCCTCACCCACGCCAGCGTCTATCCGCGCGAAGTGGTCAAGGCGGCACTGGCGCGCAATGCCGCCAGCGTCATGCTGGCGCATAACCACCCATTATGTTGAGAGAGATTGTGTCAACTAAGAATACGGTGCGGCCGTCGAGTCACACCGGCGATCACCGATGGTGATCATTGTCTGGAAGCGAGCGGCAATAGCCACAAAATTTAATATTTATTTGTGACCACACCACATGTTGCCAATAGGAAACTTACAAGCCCCCCAAAACCAAAATCGGCACTCGTTTTCCGTGGAAAGTAGACGAGTGCCGTCTTGTCTCGGAAGCTCGCTCCAGAATGAAGCGACTTATGAAATGAAACTAAAGATAAAAGCTGAAAGAAAATCTGAGTTCGGCATCATCTTTAATAAAAAGACAATTTCCAATCCTATTTATTGAAATTGAACTGCCAATCCCTAAACGTTGAACGATACCAGTCGTTCGCAGCGTTTTGATTTTATCGCATTTGTTTTGTGTCGCCACCAATAAATCGATTCCAAGCTGATATTGCAAAAACAACTACTCCGGTAAAATTGACCATCCGCGCCGGTAGTCGTTGACAGATTCATCTACGATTCGCTAGCGTTGACCTTACCAGTATTAGCAAACTGATCAGGACTTATTTGACCAAGATAAAATTATTCATTCGAAGCGTCATCATTCAATTCGTCGCCGGCACTGATCGGTTCGAGGTCACGCGCTAACTGCGCCCAAGCGACTGATTGGCTTGCTACGCTTCCGAAAGGTGCTAGGACAGACATCGCTCTGAGCAACCAAGGCACGAAGTTGAAAATTAGGCCGTCGACCAACGAGACGAATTTGTCAAACTGCTTGTCCACTGTATTTTCCACCGCCGCGGAACGCAAGCGCGCGGGAAGCTCTTCAAAGATGGCTCTCAAATCCTTTTTCTGTCCAAGCTTGTCGAGCACTTCAGGCATGTCGGCAAGCTTGAGCGGATACCGATGATTCGGCTGTCCGACTATTTTCCGCCATTGGTAATTCTGCTGCTCCGCAAGTTGCGCAAAAACAACGAGTAATTGTTCGATTAAGGCATTACCTGTCGGTTTTACGGCGCCATCAGATAAATAGGCCAGCATCTCATGTGCAGACTCAGGTGAGAACCCTGACCTATTTGCGGCCTCTCCTAGCTCGGTAAGGCGCACGGGACTATTCATGACTGCGAACGGTCCGCCAGGTTTGTTTGGATCTAATAGCGCCGCCAAGGCACTGTCGATTAATGGCCCGATAAAAGTGTTCGTTTGATTAAAATTCGCATAGGTTGTACGCCCAAAAGTCGCAACGATATTGTCCTCGCCCTGATTTTCCTTTAACGCAGCTAGGAGTTGCGAGGAGAACGCAGCTTGAATCGGAATTCTCTCCTCGTCAGTCAAATTGACATAGGCATCCCCAGCTGTAGATTGAATCGCAGATGAACTAAACATTACAGAGTTCAGCTTTTCCTTCATGAACCCACCTGCGAAAGCTTCTGGAGGACCGCCTGTATTTTCGAAGAGAACGGTATCCCCCTCAGTGAACGCACCGGCACGCCCACTGCGACCGGCAATATTTCGGAACGTCATCGACTTCATCGCAAGCCCGTCACCGCCAAGCCAATGTGATACCAACGTCCATCGAAAAGGTAGATCAGCCCCTTCTGCCAAAGTCGTGGTTGAGCAGACAATTCGCAGCTTCCGATTCCGAGTCAGCGCTTCCACGTCACGCCTTACGTCAAAGGGAAGTGACGCATTATGATATGCCACCTCATGAAGCAAACAGTTCGCCAAAGTTTCTAGCCAGCTGTACCTTTCTCGTATCGAGTTTGCCATGGAAATCACCTCAGCATCTCCTGTAGGCGCAAGCTGGAGTGACATAGACTTGGCCAACATCCTTGTATCGGTTCTTGTGCGACAAACGATTAGCCCCGGCGACTTAAGACGTAGCAGCAAATTCAGTCCGACGGATGCCACATTCTGCGAGGCACGCTCCTCATACACAACTGGGTTGCGATGAGGCACCACATTGTTAGGTAGGTCGACGTTAACATTGTGCGAAATTGGGCTATCTGGAGACTGCATCGCTGGCCGGAGTGCATCATTCCCATAAACCCATTGCATAGTTCCGTTTGCACGACAAACTGCTAAACGTCGTGCGGTCGGGCGCCACGAAATGCGGTGTAAGTTATCTACGTCTACACCCATCCAAGCACTGATTCGCTCCGCCTCTGCGAGGACAGCTGAAAGACCGAGAATCCGCAGATTTGGAAGTCGTCGTTGAAGTAACCGAAGACGCGAAATCATGCCTTCGACTCTCGCTCCTCGAACGCCATTTTCAATAATGTGTACTTCATCAAATACCACTAAACGCAAACTCTCGAGACTATCCTCCGCCCCCCTCAGCCATGCATCAAATCGCTCTGGCGTCATGACAAGGATGGCACGTCCTCCGCCCTGAATTGACTCAAACTTAAATCCGCCAAACATTGAAATAATTGGAATCTCTCCGCGCGTTTTATTAGCGAGAGAAGTACGGACTTGTTCACCGATAGCAACATACGGCGCTACATAAACACTGATACCGTCAACAGCTGATGCAGCAGCCATACAGGCTTCTGCAATCAATGTCTTACCAGTGCTTGTGGGAAGAGTAAGTAGCCCGTTACTGCCCAAGCGGCCAATCCGACGTTGAATCAATAAATCATATTGAGGCGGGAGCAACGTAACAATCCCCGACGCAACTGTATTGATGACAAACCACGTTGGTATCTCTGGCGCTAGCTGGAGCATGTTGATGGTTGCCAATCGAAAAGCCTGCTTCATCGACACGTCGACACTTAAAGCCAACGACATGTCCGACGAATCTCCAGCATTTAGAGCAATCACGCCAAGAAGCCTCAACGCCTCGGAAAAGTGTAATTGTCTTTGGTCACGATCAACATTACGAAGTGCATGGTACCAATTCCAGCGGAAATTTTCGACGCCGTCTATTGGATCTTTATAGCGAACCGCAAGGTCGCTGGTCGGGCTAATAACCACAGCAGCTAAGCATCGCATAGGACTGTGGCAGAAATACGTCTCAGGCAAATCGGAAACAGCGGCTCGCGCGCTAGGAAAGTTTCCATACATAGCGTGAGCAATTCCCGCGTGTAGACGCAGTGCGTCAATGCTCACCTGGTCGGGGAATTCAGATAAACTCAAATGTTCTGCGCTCGATAGAAGGGTTCTTGCCGCCGCAATTAAAGGCGAGGCATTTTCTTCATCGTCTAGCAGATCCATACCATCCTGTGTCCCTTCAAGCTGGTAGCTTCCGATGCATTTTAATGCGACGGCAACGTCCAGACCATCCGACGTAAACACTGACGGAGTTGCTTGACGCGCCTTGGCTGCAGATGATGCTGCGCTAGCTAAAAAATTTACGTTTTCCGGAACCATTCTCATGTTGTAAAACGCCTGCGATTAGCCATATGAACGAGGGCTTCATTAAGTTGGGATATCGAGATACTCCAGGCTTCAATGCAGCCGGTTGGCCAGCCCTGCTTTTGAATTTCGGTCATCACATGGCTCAGCGCCAACACAGGGTTACTACCCCTGTCGTGGATTAGCGTGGGTAGCAAACGTATGCGAGAGCAATCAGCGGCCACAACCTGAGCCAAGTCTTCTACACGCTTGAGTTTGGCGTCAGGAAAGCGATGTTCCCACTTAAGCTTGCATTTGAGAGCGCTTACCCTGGACATAAGCGATAGAGTAGGAACGGTCGTATCCAACAATTTTTCATAGTCACCGATTAGCGCTTTTGAGTAGTCCAAATTGGCTTTGCCGGTAGTTTTTATTTCTTGTATAAAGAGCCGGTCATTTGCGACAATTCCATTGGGGTCGAGATATACAATCGTGATATCAACACCAGTTAAAGCAGACGGGTTGAATGGAGTAAGAGCACTTCCAAGGGCAAACACAAACGATTCTGCAGAAAAGCGATCTGACTGACCTACGAGGAAGGTGATCGCCTCTCCGAGATTACCCATCTGACCAGTGGTGATAGCGGCGAGAGGGGGATTCGGAGCTTCAAACGAGGGATGCATCAGCTCTAAAAGATTTTCAATTACCCATGTATAGAAGGCTTGACAATCGGGCATCCCCACATAAACGTGAATTTCTCCAATTCCTGGAACTGGAACTTGGCTCTTAGAAAATGCAGTCATCTGAAAGCCTGAAAGACAAGGCGCGTTTGTTATTGATGAATTAATATTAACACACGACAACATGCAGGAAATGACGTTTTATCGCAGGTTGTTCCCGCCGCTGCTAAATGAATTCAGCGATCTGCCTTTGGCCGTTTGTGGCATAGATAGTACGCTTGGGGGCCAGCCTTTACCCTTCATTTCACTATCTATGGTTATCGCAAGCCCTTGGTAAGCATGGTAATTGCCGTCAAGATAGGTCAGCCATAATCGACGCAGCAGTCCATCTGTACCAACGTCTGAAAAAATAGGCAAATAACCGGCGATCACCGATGAAGTAGCCTTGGAGCTAGTAGTGGTTGACAGTAGAGCGAGATCCAAATAGTTGTTTCACTCGATGCTAACAACTTCGTCCACCTCAAACCATTTCGATTTAACAACATAGTCCTTTATCGCCTGTGGATCCTTGCTGTATGCCACAACCGCCAAACTCTTTTGAGCGCGGCTGCAAGTCACATAAAGCAGCCGCCGAGATTTCTTGACGGCGGTGTCTTTGCCCTCGCGTTCGTTTTTCAAGTCGTCGGCTGACAATGCCTTTGCACCCAACAATTTTTCGTAGCTAAAACCAGAACCTCGCGCCTGCGCGTCGTCCAGCACAACCATGACACGTTCGTACTGCAAGCCCTTCACACCTTGGTGCGTATCATAGTTAGAGGAATCCGATATGTAATCCACATATCGTTCTGCTTGACCAACTGCAGCACTGAGAGCCGAATCCCACGCTTTAGATTCGGCGCTTTCCAACTCATTATCTTCCACGCCTTCCTCAGGCCCCTTTGGCTTATCGATCAAATATGGAAGAAAGTCATCCGGGATGGTTAGAAGATTTCCCGCTTCAATTATTTTTAATACGCTTATGATGGAGCACTCAGGATTTTTTGCGAGAGCCGTTGCCACGTGTTCCACAACAATATTTGCTGCACGAATTTCGCCGATGGGGTCGGCGTGACCACGTAAGTGCGCAGGCTTAAGTAACGGCGAGTGGTCGCGGACCACTTTTGCAGTTGCGAAATCATCGCCAGATTTGATCGCGATTATAAGTGGCAAGAAGACATGTCGGATGAACTTGATCTCTTTACTATCACCACTCAGCGCCGCGTCTTTCAAGTGGTCGATCCCAAGAAAAGGAACCAAAAAATCGTCAAATCCCCCTCGAACCGCAGCCATATGATGCTCTAGTGTGAGCGTTTTGACCTTAAGCTTTGACTCCCAACCCGCATCATTCGTTCTATCCACCATTTCTTGCCGCGCAATTGCCTCGACCTCTGCCTTACTCTTGGCGCTATCAGAGCTTGCTATAAACAGAATCGCAGCACCCTCGATGCAGTCGGGGCCTGGATGTTGTTGATGAGGATCATCGAGCAAGCGGATTTTGTTGATCAGCGTTATAACTCGTCGGGGGCAACGATAATTAATCTTCTTTTCGGGTCTCAACCAAGTAACCGGCAACGTTTCAACCAGATCTGTTTTCCCCCCACCAAAAATCTGCTGCATCATATCCCCGAAAAGCCCAATACTAAAGTTCTTGGAGTTTGCGGCCTGGACGGCAATAAGTGCATCCAGCAACGCGGCATTGGTGTCCTGGGTTTCGTCGATTAACAGAATTGGAAATTGATTCACAAGGATTCGCCCCATCAGCGGCTCATTCGCTAGAAAATATGCCGCTAATCCAACAACTTCAGAATGGTGAACCGATCCTACTTCTGTACTAATGCTATTTGGAGTGTACGAAAACGACAATACAGTGTCGAGCGACTCCAAGCGTTTCTTTTTCCCCTCCCTACTCCTGATATTTCTTCTGGCCGTCACTCCTTCCAGATCACGAGCGCGCCCGATATCGATATCGAGTTTCGCTATGTCGGCCACAAATTTTTCTCTTAGCCATGCGCGGATGTCCGGAGTAAAGGACTTGATCAACTCCCACGAAAAGCTGTGAATAGTTGATACGCTAAACGCAGGATCACGTTTCAGCCTATCCTTAATTTCCTCACAGGCAGCATTCGTATAAGTTATGATCGCAACGCGTTGTCCATCAAGAGCTAGGCGTGACGCGTGCTCTTGCTTAATCGCTTCCAACACTGCAACTAACGTTTTCGTTTTTCCGGAACCCGCTCCTGCAAGTAACATGAAACTCTCGGGCTTCGCAAAGTTCAGATAACCATAAATTTTTTCGTCAATCGGGTCATCCCACACATGCTCTCCCCTCATTTCGCACCCCCCATATCTGCGGCAAGGATCACTTCTGGTGTAATGTCTTTACTTGCAATCTCAAGCTGAATTTGCAGCCAGTCCAATCCGTCCTTAATATATTTAGGGACCGCGAGTAGATCAGGGTCCTCACAAAACATCAGGTCTAGCGCCATTGCAGCTTTGTCTTCTTTAAGGGCTACAAAAAGAGCTTTGCAGCATTCTTCTAATGAGCCGCACGCAAACGCTTTCTGCATTTTACCTATCATCCCAGCAGGCTTTTTAATGTTCCTGAAGAGCTCTGGATTTGTCAAAGCAATTGCATCCTCAAACGTGTAGGGAAGCGCTTCTACTGGGCCGGTTCCGTCAAAATCCACTTGAATTCCGCACTGATACACGGCATGAACATGGTCCTTTGTCTTTGCCGCGTCCCCCAAGTCGAGCACTGCGTCCAACGAGTCATCAGCAACACAGATCCAGTTTTTCAACGTATGGCTGCCAGTCTTGTATCCCTTATTTCGTTCTGGACGAACAGCTATTGCTGGCAGCTTCTCTCCTTCAGCATTAACCCTGGCCTCGAGAGCATCAGTGTCGGTAATGACTAGGGCAGGAATGCCCAATTTTTCAATCAGTGCTTTCAATCGGTGTGCATGGGCACCCCCGACTTCTAATATCGAAATATAACTACGGTTAAGACCCTTGGGGCCATCGTAGTGCTTGCGGATGAAATGAGGGATCAGCATGCGCTCAGCGGCGCCTTCAACCAAAATGATTCCATTGGCAAAAAACAGATCGCAGTGAGTTGACTTCAGATATCGCGCAACAAATTGGGCGGTCTGCTTGATATTGACATCCTGCTTTGCTGTCTCGCCAAAGGTCTCGGCAAGATCCACTACCTCTGCAGTCGGAATGAAAGCACCAGGCTTTGCAGCTTTGCGCTTAAAGTATCTAAGCCGCTCAAAACCAATTTCATGCGCAAGGTAACTTGAGTGTGTGCTTACAACCATCTGGGTTGTAAGTGAGGACGGTTCCTTGAGATCAGGATGATTACGCAAAACGTCAAACGCCTTGCGGATAAATACTTGCTGAACTTGTGCGTGCAAATGTGCTTCTGGTTCTTCAATCAGGACCAGATGCAGCGGCTCGATGACCGCGTCCTCTTCAACGCGGCGTTTCGCAGC
Organism: Collimonas pratensis; assembly: GCF_001584185.1. Classification (GTDB taxonomy): domain Bacteria; phylum Pseudomonadota; class Gammaproteobacteria; order Burkholderiales; family Burkholderiaceae_D; genus Collimonas; species Collimonas pratensis. The sequence goes on from NZ_CP013234.1 coordinate 3,946,973, forward strand.
TTTCCCTACGCGCATCCATTGATCTCGAAAGCTGACGAGCCGAAAGACCATGGCGATTAAATTCTTGTATCCGAGCCCGTTGTATTTTTCAGATAGCGAAAGTAAAGGGAGACTCTTATCTTCTGCTAGTTTCTGCAGGTCAAAAAGTATGGATGCTTCGTGATCGAGATTGTCAATTGGATTTACCCGACTCGACAGTCGAATGCTCGGGTCATTGAATCCAGGATAACCCAAATTCTTGATCTCCCCTAACGTCGGGCTGAAGGCATTATTGAGCCGCTCATCAAAGATGTGCTGCGCATCAGCTATCGCTCGGAGAGCATCAAGATCCTCATCGCCCGGCAAATCCGAGGGATTGAGATGACGATTGTAGTATTTATTAATCTGAGAAGCCAAATCACTAGCGCTCTTATTACCTCCCGCGATTGATGAATTAGGATCCGAAAATCCTCTGGCGGCATCAATAATATCGACCTTAAAAAGTCCATTAAATGGATATGGCAGCGATGGATTATCATCCGTTAACAGTTGCGGCATTGAAGGTTTACCGCCAACATACTGCGCTTTAGCCGGATCTAGAATATATGCCTTGATTTCGAAATGCCGCGAAATCTCACGCTCTAGATAGTTGTGCAAGGTCGACGGCCATATCGATAACTTAAGGCTGTCGGCGGGCTGCTTATTCTGCAATTGCTTTTTGGCTGTTTCCAAAAGCTTAGCTGCCGATTCAAAATCAAGTAGAAATGCCGATTTTAAAGCGCCAATATCCTTTGGCTGATACACCAGTCGGACACCAAGCGTGCCCCCTGCCCACTTCAAAGTCGGAATAAGGTGACTGACACGATGGATCTCGTCCGGTTTCACGTCTAACCAAATATCCAATGAGGGACATAGGCACTGCCATTCTGGCAGAGTAATCCCTTGAGCAGCAGCGGTCAGCCATGTGATACCGAACTCATTGATAGCATTCCAGTTTGATAACGTGAAATCAGCAGCGATTATTTTTCCTGCACCAGAAGGCTGCTCTGTATCTGAAATGGTCTTCCTCGATCGTTGACCGAGAAAAAAAATTAAGGCGTCCATCGCTGACGTCTTGCCACTATTATTAGAGCCCACGAATACAGTCTCACGATCCGTCAAACTGATACGAGAATGCTTTAATTTTCGATAGTTCTGGATTTCAAAGTATGCAATATGCATTTCGTCCGCTCTCTAATATGATCAGTTCCGATGCAGCAGCCATGATTGGGGGCTATCTAAGCTAACATAATTTCCACGCAGAAATTTATACTTTGTCACTAATATTCAATGCGCCCATTTCACAGTTTCCACTTCCCCTTCAAATTTTGCCGTAAAGAAAAACATAGAGACGCGGTAGGTTTGCTCGAATCCGGCCGCAGATAGCATCGATCTAGGGCTTGTTTTACGCTGTCATGTGGTCGCTATTGCAAAAGCCTTCCCTCTTAAGTCCGAGCGGCTCCGAGCACAAGAGCTATTTGCGTACTGATACTAATTCAGTGTTGTTGGATTTGCGAAGATGAGTCAGATCGCTCTCACGCCGCTTAAGCAGTTCAGAGGCATCTTGCCATGCAGCGAAATAATGATCGACCAATGCGGCGATCTGAGTTATCTGCAAGCGCAGCGCGTCGTTCTCAGAACGCAGTGCCGCTATTAAGTGCTTAGTCTCAGCAGTGGTATCAACTTCTTTTTTCTTTAGCTTGTGCAATAGCTGAACAATTTCAGGGTTGTATCGATACAGCGCATTTCGGGAAATTCCTGCGCGCTCGCAAAGCGCAGATGCAGTTAGTTCGACGCCGTCACCGGCCATCGCCGCCAAAGCCTGAAATAATCGTTGAGCCGAGGACGGGAGTGCGCTTTCCTTCTTAGGTGAGCTATCCATTACCAGACTCCTCCGGATTCTGATCTAACTTCTGGATGATCAACTGCGCCTCTTGTATGCGCTCCCGTACAATCCTCAGCGTCTGTAAGGGCAACGATATTTCGTTAAGCATATCGTTGCATCGATCAAGTTGTCCTGTCCAATACGGTCGATGCTTGTTTGAGACTGCAAAGTTGGCACAGTTTGCGCAGGTCGATGGCTCTCTTCGTTCAGTATTAGGTCCCGCAGCGTTTCCCAAGCAGGCACTAGAATGCTCCCTGTAAATACAGAAACCCCAGTCGCACACACCAAGAGTAAGTCCCACATCGACTAGCATGCGTGCATAAGCCCTGATCTCAAGCTTCATGCGCGCTCCGCGGAAACGAGGTCGCTTGGATAAAATTTCAGCTCCCGCGCGCCCGGCCAAACCACTGGAGGTGAGCATATGCTCCCAGGCGCCCGTGGACTGCTCCAGTATCTCGGCATCTATCTCAGCGTTGAGGCGATAATCTGAGCCGCTGTATCCGATATCGGTCGCAGAGCGTTCGCGGTGCCCTAAGTGTTGCGCCAAGGCAAAAAGTGCTGAACGATCTCGTAACGCGGCATATCGGGCGAACGTTTTGCGACCTTGGTACGCTGATAGCATCCAAGGTTTATTGTCATGCGTTGGTAAATCAAGCCACAACGCAAGACGATTCAACGAATTGTGCAATCGTTCATTCGACGTTATTGTTAATGTCCCTCGGCAGGGGACTTGCCACTCACTAGCTCCGCGCGCATGGCTACGACGGAGCCATAGCTGAGGTCGTTGGGCATGCCGACGATGATTTTCCGAGAGCGCCTCAAGTACTCGGACGGCTTGAACCGCTGCAGGTGGCGCTACCCATTCATGCGGGCGCCCATGATATTCCGGTTGGCGCTTAAATATCGTCCCAACGATCACAGTGACAGCAGTTTTTCCTTCTCCTTGTAGACGCACGCATCCCGCTTCCAAATGTAAGATTTCGCTCAGCCTTGGACCCACCAAATAAGAAATTACGATAAAACATGCAGCGTAAAGCATGTCGACTAACTGTGCTAATTCGCTGATTGAGAGAATTGTAGTTGACGTTCCCGGGATTGAGATCGCAGCCCGCCGCAATGCGCGAGTGGCGGCGTCGTCGCATGCTTTAGCATAGAAGCCACGGGCCATTGCCGCAGCGATTGCATCCGCATAAATATCCCTCGCCTGCAAAATCATTGAACAGCCGTCCTCAACCAGCCCGATGCTGCGCTGTATGAGAGGGACCGCGATTGCATCCGGCGTATAGGGCCAACGTCGGATGTTCCTGTCACGAACCCCTGCTACCGTCCCGAGGCTAACCCCAGGAAATGGGTCGAAGCATAGGCCATCGTTAAGCTGAGTACGGAAGCGAAAGAGGTAGATCAAAAGGTACAGATATTTCTGAATAGTCGCAGGAGCCAACGTCGCCCGCTTGACGCCCTTACGTTGTGAAATGTAGTACTGAAATTCAAGCAAGGCTTGTGCATTCAGCTGTCCGAAGCTTGCGTAGCCGGCACTCAGCATCCAGCGAATGAGTTCCCGTAAGTATAAAAAATACCCGACTGTGGTGCTCGCTCGCTGAGCTAAACCTGTGCTCAGCGAGCAGTTACGGATAAGCGCAATAAGTTGCCGGCTTGTTTCCAGAAGTGCCGCGTATTGGTCATCGGTAAAATTTAAGCCATTCTGCAATCCGAAGTCCCAACGGATGATCACTAAACGCGACTCCTCCAATACGTTAGTGGGCTTGAACCGCCAAAGCACATCTGGCCATTCCGAATCTAGGAGAAACCATTCACGATCAAGGTGATGATCGAGATCAACGACACGTGCCGTTTGATGAATGAGTGAAATTTTTTGCATCGGATCTGTCATCGGAGATCCGGCAACGCCGCCAAATTTTTTCGCATCGCCTCTGCCGAAGCGAGCTCAGCACTAGCAAATCGGGGAAGAATATCGTACTCAAGGATGCGTAACTGTGGGGCGTAGACAGCCTCCCAGCGCGCAGGATGCATGGTCGTTGCAGCCTGTTTAAGATGATCTTTTGCTTGCAGCAAGCGAGCTAAGGTTAGAGGATCGGAGGTTATGACCGCGTTGGGACAAGTGAAACATCCCATAAATTGATTACAAATCTCGCCTCGATGAGAACCAGGAGCTAAGCCCGCGAAGGGGTCACTGCAATCGAAGCCAAACATAGAAACAGCACGACCAAAGGATGTTGGGCTGTTTTGGCTAGGTCTAGCCAAAACAACGTCTGGCTTACGCTTCTGAATGTGCCCAACAAAAGCTTGCTGGAGCTCAGCGATACGAACACGATTTTGTTCGACAACCTCAGGCGTTTCGACATATCGTATCGTTGTTGAAATATGCGCGTGATTGGCAATATTTTTTACCCGTCGCAGATCTCCTGACGCTCGGTAAAAACTAGTCAGCACGCTTGGACGAATCGAAGCTAGGGAAAAAAGCTGCAAATTGTGCCGCTCGCAAAACGACTTAAGAAGATGTTTTACAGCACTGCTCGACAACGAAGTTACTCCGTGAATGCCTTTATAGATAAACAAACGGTCACGCATCTTGGCCGGAGTAAACGGGATGAGCCGCTCGTTCCAGTCAATTATTTCTTTCACGAGAGCCGGTGGTTCGAAGGGATCCAAGTTACTGAAGGTTCTCCGCTGCATGCCATTCGCTCGCGCCTTGAACCACAGAAGCGCTTGACGTTCATCGAGCAGCGGAATGGCCTGCAGGCAGTCTCGGCGCAGTTCCACAATAGGGTCGGGATTTCCTGCCGCGTGGATCATAATCGCTAAGTAGTATGGGAGCAGCGATTCCGCGCGTGGATAAAGGCAAGGTTCGACGCCCTTTAAGCCACCGAAACGCTCAAGGGCGATTCTGATGTCATACATCCCTGACTTAGAGAGTTGCGTCGCCATTGGTACAATTCCGCCGCAATTACGATCAATGGACTCTAGAAGCCAGGCGAGCGTACCTTTGGAGCAGCAATCAACTGTTCGTTGCACGCGGACGGCGTCGCGTCGCGCGCGAATCCCCACAATGTCGCTTTCGCAAGCTCGAAGGATGTCGCGAATCGCGCGCGGCGGCATCTTACTCCGCGACGGAGTATCCCGATTCCTCCAAGGAAATGGATTGAATGGATATTCGATCTCAGGTAAAACACCTGGCCGGCACCGCTCGATCCATTGGAGCATTTTGCGGAGAGTTGTATAGGGGCCAGCACGTCCCGATTTAGACCACGGGGAACCGTCCGCCTTGGTTTGAGTGTTAAGCCATTCGACGTAGCGTACGAGCGTATTCCCATTCAAATCCGCCAATACCTGGATTACGTTCATTTCGTGAGCGAAGCGCGCAAATACCCTGACGTGAAACCACTGCGTCAAAATTGAATTTTCGGATTGCATGCCAATATGGCTCCAAAAGGCCGCCACGAGCTCTGCACAGACATCCTTAGGCAATCCCAACGAACCGAAGTCGATCTCTGTGTTACGAACTACTCTTGCTTCATCGAATCGACCAGCATGTCCGGAGCGTGCCTTGTCGAGGTCTACTTTTGGCAACACTCGCCGTATTGGCGTTCGACGATTGCTCACTTATTCGCCCTCCGGAAATAAACCATCCAGAGCCTGCTTGATGGAGTCGGCATCCACGACAATTGCGCGAAGGTAACGATCCGTCGTCTCAATACGTTCGTGCCCCATGAGGACCTTAACAATCAATAGAGGATTGATTGCGACGCCACCGCTTGCCATCTGTTCCAGGCGAGCCAACAACATGCATGCGAAAGTCGCCCGCAACAAATGCGTTGTAGCCCTAATCCCGCTAGCCAGACCAGATTTTTGAATCACTCGTTGGTAGGCATTTTTGCTAGCGCGTGAACCGCGTGAATTTATGAACAGTTCGGAATAATCTGATGCGCGTCCAGCACGACGTGCTCGCTCCAACCAAGCATGCCGATAGCTCTCGATATACCCTAAAGTCTCATCCAAAAGGCTCGCTGGCGCTATTACATACCCATCCTTACGGCCTTTTCGTAGAACTTCAATAATCTTGAAGGAGCTTGTATCTAACCCAGCGACCTCATTGCGTTTTAGACGTAACAACTCACTTACACGTAGACCCGTGTAAAGTTGCCATCGTGCCATCAAATCATAAGGTGGCGGGAGTTTAGCTAAAAGCTCACGCACCTGCTCAGGGGAAAAAGGCCTCGGCAATGGTTCAAACTGACGCAATACGAAAAGGCTGCGCTCAACCGACTCCAAGGTGCCTTTTCGATTGGGCGCAATGCGTTTTGTGACGTTAAAATTATTGTGCCGGCCGCACAAGGGCGAGGTGGTTAACCAACGCATCCGAACTGCCCACTCATAAAATCTAAGTACTCCGCGTACGCGGTGATTAATAGTAGAAACGCAGTACGGACGCTCAGTATGTGCACTTGCCTCCCGCATCATTCGGTTGCGGTAGGCGACTAAATCAGTGGCATCAGCATCTTTCCAGCTTATTTCGTTTTGCTCTAGTGTCTCAAACCAGTCGTATAGGATCTCAGCATATGTTCTTACAGTGTCGGTACTGTGGGCACGCAGAACAGCATGCTCATGTAGAAACGCCACTGCTGGCTCTATCAGCCGCATGTCAGCCGTAAAAAGCAGAGGAAAGCCCTGCGGTCTCGGTTCCCGCAAAGAAAACGTCAATGCCTGCTTAGCCGTTTCGCGCAAGCATCCAGGTATCGCGCAAGGTGCAGGCAACGCTGACTTACGAATAAGATGAACCATGTCGAAAATCCAAGACGAAGCGGCAATCCTAAATTGAGGGGCAATACCTGCTCTGTCCCTTTCCGGGCAATTCCTGAAATTAAAGCAGAGTTATTAGTATTGCCGGAGCCGCCCACCCAAGCAAGTGTGTTGACAGTTGAGAATGCAACCTTACACCCATCGGGCACGCTCGAACCCAGCACCGCCGACCACCAGCTGACGCAAACCCTGAAACAGGCGCTGGACCTGATCGGCGTCAGGGTACTGGACCATTTCATCGTTGCCGGCACCCAGGTCTACTCATTTGCGGAGCATGGCCAGCTGTAAGAGCGGCCAAAGATCGGTCAAAACAAATTGTTAAATCTTTTAACGCGCAGAAGACACAATTGTTTTCTGCAAGTCGTTGAAAAATCTCGTTTTTTTATATATACTCTCCTTTTTTCCAGTTTCGGAAATCTTTTAGGAGTAAAAACATGGCACGTGTCTGCCAAGTCACCGGGAAGGGGCCGATGGTCGGCAACAACGTTTCCCATGCAAACAACAAGACGAAACGTCGCTTTTTGCCTAACTTGCAAAATCGCCGCATTTTCGTTGAGTCTGAAAATCGCTGGGTCTCCCTGCGCTTGTCCAACGCCGGTCTGCGCGTAATCGACAAAATCGGCATCGATGCCGTGTTGACCGATTTGCGCGCTCGTGGCGAAAAAGTCTAACTAGCAGAATAAAGGAAGAATCATGGCGAAATCAGGCCGCGACAAAATCAAGCTGGAATCGACCGCTGGTACAGGTCATTTCTACACAACTACCAAGAACAAGCGCACAACCCCGGAAAAAATGTCGATCATGAAGTTCGACCCGAAGGTTCGTAAGCATGTTGAATACAAAGAGACCAAGATCAAGTAATTGATCTGTGCTCCGAAAAGCCCCGCAAGGCATGTTCCTGCGGGGTTTTTTTACGTCTGCGGCAAACCGGCCTGTCCTAAGCAGACTTGAAGAACGGCCGCAGCACAGAAATTCCAGGCGAAAAAAAACGGTCCGATTTGCATGGACCGTTTCCTTGATCAAGACCGCCGCCGCACTGGCAGCGGCGAACCGTCTCTTATGTCAGCTCAAGAGTAGCTACGCAGGCGCAGCGAGAAATCCTGCAGCGACTTGATGCCGGACGCTTCGGCACGTGCGCACCAGTCCTGCAATTGATGCAGCAACTGATCGCGCGTGAAATGCGAACGTTCCCAGATGGCGCCCAGCTCAACCCGCATTTCGTGCATGGTTTGCAATGCTTTGCTATGCAGGAACAGCTCCGTCAACTGCTGCTTTTGCGGCGCTTCCAGTTTGGTCGGTTCGCGCTGCAGCAATTTCTTCGAGGACTTCAGGAAAACCGCGCCCTGCTTGGCCTTGTCTGTCAGCTGACCGCGCTCTTCATGCCAGGCATTCTTCAACGACTTGGCGTACTTGGCCATGACGTCGTAACGGTTGGCGATCACCGATTGCAGGGTATCCAGGTCAGGTACCAGCTTGGCGTGGTTGAACTTCGGCGCCGGCGCAATCTTCTTGACCTTGGCCAGGCCGCAGATTTCCAGGATCCGGATATACATCCAGCCGATGTCGAACTCGTACCACTTCGACGACAGCTTGGCCGAGGTGCCGAATGTATGATGGTTGTTATGCAGCTCTTCGCCGCCGATGATGATGCCGAACGGAATGATGTTGGTGGCAGCGTCATTGCAATCGTAGTTGCGGTAGCCCCAGTAGTGGCCGATGCCGTTGATGATGCCGGCGGCGGTGATCGGGATCCAGACCATCTGCACTGCCCACACGCTCAGGCCGACCACGCCGAACAGCAGCAGGTCGATGAACAGCATGGCGACGATGCCGTAAGCGCTGTGCTTGGTATACAGGTTTCTTTCGATCCAGTCGTCCGGTGTGCCATGGCCGAATTTTTCCATGGTTTCCAGGTTCTTCGATTCAGCGCGGTACAGTTCGGCGCCTTCCCAGAACACTTTCTTGATGCCGCGGGTGACCGGGCTGTGCGGGTCCTCTTCGGTATCGCACTTGGCGTGGTGCTTGCGATGGATGGATGCCCACTCCTTGGTCACCATGCCAGTCGTCAGCCACAGCCAGAAACGGAAAAAATGACTCGGGATCGCGTGCAGATCCAGGGCACGGTGTGCCTGGCAACGATGCAGGTAGATAGTCACGGCGGCGATCGTAATGTGCGTCACGACCAGCGTGAACACGACCACCTGCCAGGCGCTAGCACCTGTTACGCCATTCGATAAGAAATCGAGAATTGCATTGAACACTATGTGTACTCCATGTGTAATGAATGATTACGCCACTGCTTGTTTTAATGTCTGATTTGCAGTGTGTTGCGGGTAAGTTGACGGGTAGTTACCGACCATTTACCCGAAATTCGACTGCAATTGTACCCTGAATATCAGCCGTTTTTAGGTTTTGGCGCTTCAACCGGGCGATCTAATTGCAAATCCTGTTGTGTATCTGAGTGAAAATTACTTTTATACAATTCATCCTCGTAGACCTTGATCTCACGTTTCACATGAGCAACTTTGATCTGCTGAGTCTGCAACACACGCCAAATGGCGCGGTTAACATCTGACAACACATTCAGGCGTCCGTTCTCTGGATCGGTGATCCAAAATCCGAGCTCTAGCTCTAGCCCATCCGGACCGATCTTCATCAGCAAGGCTTGCGGCAGCACTTCATGGGAGACGCGCTCCACCTCCAGCGCCGCCTGCTCCAGCATGGTCAATATGCTTTCGACATCATCCTGGTAGACGATCGTCACTTGCGTCGCCAGCCGCAGGATGCGGTTGGTCAGCGAGTAGTTCTGCACCGAATTGATCATGAAGATCTCGTTCGGGATCACCGTATCGATGCCGTCCAGGCCCTGCAGCACCGTGTAACGGCTATTGATCTGCACCACCTTGCCGTAGAAAGTACTGACGCCGACCATGTCGCCGATCGCCAGGCTGCGTTCCAATAAGATCACGAAGCCCGATACATAACTGCTGGCGATTTTCTGTAAACCAAGCCCCAGCGCCACACCAAGTGCGCCGCCGAACACCGACAGCACGGTCAGGTCGATGCCCACCAGCGACAGGCTAAGCAATATCGCGATCAGGATCAGGAACGCCCGCGCCATGCGCGCCACCACCGTGCGGATCGAGGAATGCATGGTGTTGACCCGCATCAAGCGCTCTTCGATGGTAGCGCCAGCCCACAGCGCGATCACCAGGGTCACCAGCACCGACACCAGCGCCTGGATGATCGCCAGCAGCGACACCTTGTAGCGGCCGATCGGCAGCACCGTGCTGTCGAGGTAATCGAACAGGTCCGGCCACCAGCCGGTGATGTACAGCAGCAGGCCGATCCAGACCAGCGCGCCGAAACTCTTTTCAAACAGCAGCAGGAACGTGCCGACGCCGCTGTTGCGCGCAAAAATCCGGCGCAAGACGTAAAACACGAAGCGCATCAGCGCCAGCGAAGCTACCAGCGGCACCATCAGGCGCAGGATATTCACCGGCTGGTGCCACTTCTGCAAAGCCAGCTTGACCAGCAACAGCAGCAGGAAAGTCAGGATCGGCGTCAGCACCTTGACGAAGCTCCCCAGGCCGATCTGCATCGCCGGCGGCTGCACGGCGCTGAGCGTGAAAGTGCGGCGCAGCAAGCGCGCCAGCACCCAACCCAAGGCGATGCAGAGCAACAGCAAACCGACTTGCAGCGCCAGTCCGGGCGCGGCCAGGTTGGTCAGCAAATCGTTGAGCAGGTCCGTGAAAATATCTGGCATGATTTTAGATACGACGTTGTTGCTGAGCGTCTCGGCGTTCTATAGTGCTGCGCACTGGGGCGAGCTTGAGACGGCTGTGCCGGGCGCGCTACGGCCCGGCGTTGCACACGATGCGAATTACTTGCGCACGAACACCGCGGCAAAGAAACCGTCGGTTTGATGCCGGTGCGGCAGCAGCTTGAGGTAGTCGCCCATTTCCAGGTCGATTTTCTGTTCGGCCAGCACGTCCTTCATGGGCAGCAGCGAGAAATCTTCATGGCTGGCCAGGAATTGCGCGGCAATCGCTTCGTTTTCCTCATCCAGCAGGCTGCAGGTGCCGTACACCAGGCGACCGCCGGATTTCACCAGCCGCGCCGCGCTCGACAGGATCGCGATCTGCTTGGCGTTCATCTCGACAATCGCTTCCGGCGTCTGGCGCCATTTAACGTCAGGATTACGGCGCAGGGTGCCGAGGCCGCTACACGGCGCATCGACCAGCACGCGGTCGATCTTGCCGGCCAGGCGCTTGACCTTGCCGTCGTTCTCATGCGCGATCAGGACCGGATGGATGTTGGACAGGCCGCTGCGCGCCATGCGCGGCTTCAGCTTCGCCAGGCGCTTTTCGGAAATGTCGAAAGCGTACAGGCGGCCGGTATTGCGCATGGTAGCGCCCAGGGCCAGCGTCTTGCCGCCGGCGCCGGCGCAGAAATCGACCACCATTTCGCCGCGCTTGGCGCCGACGATCTGCGCCAGCAGCTGGCTGCCTTCATCCTGCACTTCAATCGCGCCGCTCTTGAACAGCGGCAGGTTCTGCAGCGCCGGCTTCTTGATCACGCGCAAACCCAGCGGCGCATAAGGGGTCGGCTCGCACAGGATAGGCGCTTCCGCCAGCGCAGCGCTGACGTCTTCCCGGTTCGACTTGATCGTATTGACGCGCAGGTCGAGCGGCGCCGGCTGGTTCATGGCAAACGCCAGTTCCAGCGTGGCGGCTTCACCGTCGCGCGCAACCAGCTTGTCGAACAGCCATTGCGGCAAGTTGGAACGCATCAGCGCCGGCATCAGCGTGCGGTCGATTTCGCCGACGCGCGTCAGCCATTCAGTTTCTTCTTCCGACAAACCGCCCAACGAATCGACGCCAACCGCATCGGCCAGGCCCAGCAGCGTCATGCGGCGCATGGTCGGGCCGTTGCCCGATTCCGCAAAGCTGGTATAGATCGATTTGTTGCGCAGCAAGCCATACACCGCTTCAGCGACCACGCCGCGTTCGCGCGAACCCAGCTTCGGATGCTCGCGGAAATAGTGCGACAAGGTGCCGTCGGCCGGGCCGGTAAAACGTAAAATTTCGCGCAGGACTTCTTCGGTGTGACCGATGATCGCGGGAGGCAATCTCATAATGATTCTTTCTTTAAAATCTGTTTATCGTGCCGGCACGGCAAACGATGGTGAAGCGTAATTAACTAAATGGCGTAACTAAGTGGCGTAACTAAGTGGCGTAAATACGTGGCGCAAATAAGTGGCGCAGCCAAGAACGTGGCCAGGCCGGGGCTAGGCTGGCTGGACGCCGACACGTACCCGGCCGTCTTCGATCGCCAGGCGGTCTTCGACGAACCAGCGCACCGCGCGCGGGTAGAGCTGATGTTCTTCGACCAGCACGCGCTGCTCCAGCGACTGCTCGGTATCCCCTTCCAGCACCGGTACGGCAACCTGCGCCACGATCGGACCATGGTCCAGCGTCGGCGTGACGAAATGCACGGTCGCGCCATGCAGCTTGACGCCAGCCGCCAGCGCTTGCCGATGCGTCGCCATACCGGTAAAGCTCGGCAGCAGCGAAGGATGGACGTTCAGCATGCGGCCGGCATAATGTTCCACCAGCGGCGCCGTCAGGATGCGCATGAAACCGGCCAGCACCACCAGATCCGGCGCAAAGCTGTCAATCGCGACGCGTAAGGCGGCGTCGAACTGTTCACGATCAGGATAGTCTTTATTCGCTACCACCACCGTTGGAATTCCTTGGGCGGCAGCAAATTTCAAACCTTCGGCATCTGCGCGGTTGCTGATAACGGCAACGATGCGGGCAGGCCATTGTTCGGCTTGAGCGGCGCGGACGATGGCTTGCATATTGCTGCCACGCCCGGAAATCAGGATAACAATGCTTCTCATGGCGCGCATTGTACCCGTTGCAACGCGGTTTTTGAGTAAAACCAGCGGCAAATAGTGTTATTGGAATGAATAAAAGACGCGAAAGGCAACTTTCTTGTCTGCCCAGAAATCAGCGCTGTCGCGGAAGACGTCGAGCAGGGTTTCGCGCGCTTCCTTGTCGAATTTCTGGGTATTTGGCAGTTGTTCGATGACAACAATAAAACCGGGCTGCGGACCGGCCTTATGCGCCAGGTCGGTCAGGCAATCGGCTAAAGCGTCGAAATTCTTACCGAAATGCTTGGGAAAATGGAAGGCGTTGGCGATTTTGGCCAGGACTTGCTGTTTAGTGGTCGCTTCAGCGCAGTACGCATACAGGAAATGCTGCCCCAGGCGCTGAGCTTCCGCCTGCAGGTCGGTCACACGGAAGGCGCGGATAGACTGCACTACATTTGGCGGCACGGTTTTAAACAAGCTCATTTTTCCCTCAGCTAGAGCAATGATGGGTTGCTGTTGTGTTAGTTGGTTCACTCGTCTCAGTCACTCCTGGATGCGTCTGAAGGTTTGATAATGATTATCAGTGTAATAATATTCTCCGGAAGACTGCGGATTGCCTCCCGCAATGATCCGGCGCGCGCCCCGATTGCGGGCACGCGGCGTCTTTACCGTATATTCATGATAATAACCGCGCCGCTGCTTCGGCAATGCGCCTTCGTAATTGCCGAATATGGCGCCATCCTTGGCATAAGGAAACGGACCGCCCTGCTTGATCAGCACCAATGCCGTCTGTGCTTCCGGCGGCAACTGATCCAGCGCCACCATGTCTTGCGGCAAGGATTCACGGGCAAAAACCTGAAAAGACAGCAGCAAACCGAGCAGCAACAATATGCCGTTGCGCAACATTGCAGCAGCGAAGCCGGCATTTAGACCAGGGAAATGGCGCTCGGTTGCGTGGCTTTTCATAAATTTCATATTTTTGTATATGCGATACCGTAGGGTAACGTGTTGCTGAAAACGAATCAACCCGTATACTTGCGGCGCGAACAAGTGTTGCAATATTTGACAATATCGAACAACTCTTAGGCGGCGCGCTCCCCAACTGCGGTGACAGTGCTGGCGGCCGGCCCGAAAAATGCCGCCACCTCATCGCGCCGCGCCAAGGTATCTTTCTGGCCCATGCGGATCAGCTCGCGGGTATAGCCGGACTCGAACAGCAGGTAGGAGGCCAGCCCCCCGCCCTGCACGTCTTTGGCGCCAAGGCCGCCCAACAAGGTACGGATCGGCACTGGCAGGCTGCCGAAATGCTTGGTAGCGATATCGTCGATTTGTTCCGAAGGTGAAATGATCAGCATTTCCACCGGCTTCAGTGGCGTACGCTCACGCTGCTCCTCGGTCAGGAAGGAAAGTGTGTGATTGATGCGCTCCAGCCGTTCGATATCGACCGCCAGTCCGTCCAGGAAAATGCTGGACAGCGCATGGCTGGCGATCTGCGCCAGGCTCGGATAGCGGGCAAAGGTAGGAGAATCGGTCGGCGCTTCCTGGCGGCGGCCGGCGCCGACCACCATCACTTTGCTGGCGCCGAGATGAATCGCAGGAGAAATCGGCGCCAGCTGCCGCATCGAGCCGTCGCCGAAAAACTGGCGGCGGCCTTCGCAAAAGATCGGGATCGCCGGAAAGATGAAGGGAATCGCCGATGACGCCAGCAGATGACCGACGCCGATCTGGTCACGCACTGCGTGGCGCTGACTGCGGGTCCAGCCCTGGATCTCGATGGCGCTCTGGTAAAACGTAATATGCTGGCCACCGCTATATGAAGATGCCGTGATTGCCAGGGCATCCAGGCTGCCGTCGGCCAGCGCCTTGTCGAGCCGGTCGAGGTCCAGCAAGCGGTGCAGCAAGGTGATCAGAGGCGTATTGTCGAGCAGGGAATTGGGCGGATGGGCATGCCACTTGCGTAGCAGCCAGCCGAACGACAGCAGCGACAGCCAGCGCGCACCGGAACGCAGCACGCCCAGCGAGTCGGCGCGGTACACCTGCTCCACCGTGAAGTGCTCCCAGACATCCTTCAGCTTTTGCACACCGAGGCCGAAGTTGTCGACCCGGCAAGCCAGCGCCGTCGCGTTGATCGCGCCGGCAGAAGTGCCGCAGATGATGTTGAAAGGATTCTGCTCCGGCGCCCAGCCATGCTCGCGCAAGATCGACGCTACCGCGTCCATCACGCCGATCTGGTAAGCAGCGCGGGCGCCGCCGCCGGTGAGGATGAGGCCGGTTTTTTGTTTTGTCTCCATGAGACAGAAGATTACCAGCAGAAATGTATTACTGCTCTATCCAATTGAGGCCCGGCGCATGCCTGGCACGCGAACCGGAAAACAGAATCTCTTCTGTTTGTGCAAGCGCCCAAGCATCCGACATGAAAAGCCCAGCAAGCGTCAAGGCAAGGTAATGGTCAGGTTCGCCGCCCGCGGCGCCAGTTTGACGATATCGCTGTAGCCGGCGATGCTGGACGCGGTGGCACGCGACAGCATGGTGTTCAGACCGAAATAGCCACCCAGTCCGATCAGCGCAAACACCGAGCACAGAGCCCACAGCGGCACTTCGTTGCGCAGCTTGTGGCTGATCTGGTCGGGCCGCTCCCAGTGCGGCGCGAAGCCGGCGCTCTTGCCTTTCATGCGGGCGATTTCGTCGCCCAGGCGTGCGGTCAGGTAGTTCAGTTTTTCCGGGCCTTCGATGATGTACTTGCCCTGGAAACCGAGCAGCAGGCACATATGGAAAACTTCCAGCGCCTGCAGGTGCAATGCGCCTTTGGCGCGCAGGTCTTCCAGGCGCGTGAAGAAGTGTTCGCCGGCCAACTGGTCGCCGAACAGGATCAGCTGCAGCGGCCGCCGCGCCCACGATTCGCGGATATTGAATTGCGAATGCAGGATGTTTTCATCGACCGCCGCGCAAAACGCATATTTGGCCGCGTGCACGTCTTCCGGCGAGACATCCAGCTTCTTGGCGCGGCGTTCAAAGTCACTCAGGAAGCGCTGCATCTTCGCCGTGAAGCCGGCTTCGTCGACCGGCGAACAACGGTTCTTCAGCAGGAACAAGGCGTAGAACCCGTCGTACATCAGGTCCAGCAGCGAATTGGCTGAACTGCTGCTGTCGGGCGCGGCATATTGGCCTTGGCCGGAAGCCATGTCGCCAAGCAAGGATGGGGCTGAAGTTCTGTTCATGATGTAACCGCTAAGAGCTCAAGTTTAAGGTCGTTGATGCCGGATGGTACATAGATCGAAATCGATTGCGCCTGCAGCATGCGGTCGTACAGGGCGCCCTTGTTTTCCAGCGCAAAGTAATAGGTGTCCGGCCGCACTGGCAGCGCCGCCGGGACTTGCGGCGAATGCGACAGTTTGACGCCAGGCATCGCCGACAGCACGAATTTATCGACGTCGTCAGGTGCGCCTATCTTGAAACGCAGCGGCACGATGTCGACCAGTTCAATGGCCGGCATGCTGGCGTTGACCGCCAGGTAGAACGCGGTCTTGTCGTCGATCTTGCCGGAATCGAGCATGCCGTGATGGTGCGACGGCTTGTTTTCGGACAGCGCGATGGAGAAATAGCGCGACGAAATCACAGTGTCCAGCAGCTCGCGGATGATGGTGTCGAGCTTGGCGAAACAAGGACCCGGATCCTGGTGCTGGTAGACCGGCAGGTCGGACAGCGCGTAGCTCTTCGAGAACGTCATCAGCGCGCCGGCCAGGCTCAGCAGCTGCTCGTACAGGCGTTCCGGATGAAATGCCGGATTATGGAAATAATGCGTCAGCGAAGCAAACGCCGAACTGGCGGTATGCAGCAGCCAGAATGACGAAATATCGCCGGAGCGGAATTCGATCACGTTCTTGCTGGGTTCGCGATGATGGCCGTACAAGGCGCTGACCTTGGCCTGCAGCGCATCCATCAGGCGCCGCAGCTGTATATAGAGAGCTGGCGCACTGCGGATGGTCAGGCTGGGCGCCACGAAAGTCGGGTCCGGCTCGAAGCCGCCGGTGGAGATGCGGCGCAGCTTGATCAGCGGGAAACTGATGAGGGAGTCGCGCGGCTCCATCTCCGGCACCAGCCGCACCGATTTCTTCAGATAGGTCAGTTCGGCTTCCGCCGCTTGCGTGAACAGATCGGCCGTGGCGGCGTTGTTCTGCGCATAGCGAGTGGCATTGCTGGTCTGGCCGAGCGGCGAGAAATTACCGCCGAAACCTTTCATGTATGGCAGCGCAGCGTAATAGGTAATGGTCTGCTGCGCGTGCGGAATGTTAGTCAGGTCGACCACTTCCGGCAGGTCATCCGCTTCAGGCGCCTTGTAGATTTCACCGTCTTGGAAAATCAGCGACAGTTCAGACAGCCGCAAGGTGTTGTTGGCCAGCGCATCGCGATCCAGCTGCACCGACAGCACTCCCCACGCATACGGATGCAAGGCGTTGGTGGTTTCATGCAGGCGATTCTCATGATACCGGTCCTGCTGCTGGAAATGCTGGGGCCGCAGGAACAAGCCCTCGCCCCATAAGATTTTCGATGTTCGATTCACGTATTTGACTCACATGTAAATTTGTTCAAACCATCATCATGCAGTTGCCGGCAAAGCGCTAGTGTACAAAGTACAAAGCACTATGCTAACCGCATGGGGCCGGGGTTAAAAACTTGCTGGCGCCAACGTCTTCCGCTACCGTAATGCCAGTGCCGACCGTCAATGCGCATGCATGCACACCCAGGGTTATACCGGATTTCTCAGCCTGTTCCGCCGGAAACGTCAGTTTCCAGCGCTGCGCCGCCGGTTTCCGGAACAAGGCGACGATGCCGATGAAACCGGCCTCTCGGCTAACTTTTTCGCTGACTTCATAGCGTTGTCCAGGCACCAGAGTGATTTCCTTAACTTCGATCAAATCTGCCCCTAGCACATCCTTTTCTTTCTGCGGGTTAGTAAATGTATCGTAAGTTGCCTGTTGGAATGCACCATTTTGTCTTAACTTATATACTCTGGCTACCAGAGCAAGCGGCGCGCCGCCGCTGTCGGCGTTCAGATTGGTGCCGGCGTGCAGCTTGATGGCGATGGTTCTGGGGGGCTTTTGGGCGTCAGGGATTTCAGGTTTGGTGATGCCGGACATCTGCAATACCGAGCTGGCAATCGAGCCGACCGCCGAGACGGCGCCGGCGGCGCAGCCGGCCAGGCTTAGTACCGCGGCCAGCGAGGCCAAGAGATAAAGTGGTCGCATTAACATTAATGATCGTCTTTAATTTGGGTTGCAAAAATGCTGGATAGATAATACTGTCTGGATTAATATTTTGTTACTATTTTTGTACAAAACAACAACGCCACACAAGTTGCTGCCTAGACATATAGTATGGGTCTGGACTAAACTTGTTGCAATGGTGTAACCAAAGTTAACAAATTTTGATGTAGATTGGCAATATGATATCTGCATCCGCCAGGTTTTGTTAAGATTTGGGCTATTTAAAAGTTGCCACATAGAAAGCGAGTTTAAGATGAGTCAATGGAAGAGTAAATTTATCTACGGCATGGCATTGACATGTCTCGTAAGCGCCTGCGCAACCACCCCGCCGCCGGCAGTAGACCCGGCTGCCAAGCTGGACGCCATCGTGGCGGAAGCAGACGCCGCCCAGAAAGCCGGTCAGACCGACAAGGCCGTCAAATTGCTGAAAGACGCGACCAGCGCATTTCCGGCAGACAAAGGCCCATGGATACGCCTGGCGCAAATCCGCTTCGATGCAGAAAATTATGGCGATGCCATTTCCTATGCGCTGGAAGGCTTGAACCGCGATCCGAAAGACAAGGTCGCCAACAGTATCGTCGCCGTGGGCGGCCTGAGATTATCGACCAAGGCCCTGAACGATCTGCGCACACAAAACGATTTGAACGGCAATGTCCGTAACGAAGCACAAGGCTTGGCGAAGATCCTGCGCGAAAGCCTGGGCGAAACAGTGCTGGTGCCGGCCCGTCCCAAGGCTGTAGTGCGCCCTGCCGTTCCCAAGAAGGGTGCCGTGGCGGCGAAACCTGGCACCACGCCTGAACCTAGCGGCGACGGCGCCAATCCATTCGGATCGTTGCAGTAACTTAAATGAATCCCGATCCCGCGCGGCGGGACCGGGGCTTGATTATTCGGTAAGCATCAGCGGGGTTTTATGGCCAAAAAAGAGAGTACTCAAAAACGTTTGCAGAAAGTCCGTCCACCACGGGTGCAAATGACTTACGACGTTGAAATCGGCGACGCCATCGAACAAAAGGAACTGCCTTTCGTGATGGGCGTGGTTGGCGACTTCAGCGGCAAATCGGATGTGGCCCAGGCCAAGCTGAAGGACCGCAAGTTCGTCAACATCGACAACGACAACTTCGATGAAGTCATGAAGGGCGTCGAACCGAAAGCCACCTTCCGCGTACCGAATCATCTGACTGATGCCGGCGGCGAATTCGGCGTCGAGCTAAAGTTCAAGTCTATCGACGATTTCCGTCCGGAAGCCGTAGTGCAGCAGATCGAACCGCTCAAACAGTTGCTGGAAGCCCGCACCAAGCTGGCGGATCTGCGCAACAAGCTGGCCGGCAACGACAAGCTGGAAGACATCCTGAACGATGTGCTGAACAGTACCGAGAAGCTGGCGGCGTTGAGCAAGCAAACCAAAAAGCAAGGAGACTGAGATGTCCTTTCAGCATAACTCTGCGGCGGCAGCCAGCCCGGCGGCAGAAGAATCCGGTCTGCTCGACCAGATCGTAGAACAGAGCAAAGTCGCCAAGTCCGGCGCCGAACACGACCGCGCCAAAGACATCATTTCGGAACTGGTCAACCAGGTCATGCAAGGCACCGTGGTGGTGTCGGCCAATCTGTCGGCAACCATCGACGCCCGCGTGGCGGAACTGGACCGGCTGATTTCAGCCCAGGTCAGCGCCGTGATCCATGCGCCTGAATTCCAGAAACTGGAAAGCAGCTGGACCGGCTTGCACTATCTGGTGTTCAACTCGACCACTGGCCAGAACATCAAGATCAAGGTCTTGAACGCCACCAAGCGCGAACTGGTAAAAGACTTCCAGGCTGCCCTGGATTTCGACCAGAGCGCCATTTTCAAGAAGGTCTACGAAGAAGAATTCGGCACCTTCGGCGGTTCGCCGTTCGGCGCCCTGCTGGGCGATTTTGAAATCACCCGGCAACCGGAAGACATGTATTTCGTCGAGCAGATGTCGCACATCGCCGCCTCTGCCCATGCGCCGTTCATCAGCGCCGCATCGCCGGAACTGTTCGGTCTGGAAACCTACAGCGAACTCGGCAAGCCGCGCGACCTGGCCAAGGTCTTCGAGACTGTCGAGTACGCAAAATGGAAGTCTTTCCGCGAGTCGGAAGATTCCCGTTATGTCGGCCTGACACTGCCGCGCTTCCTGGGCCGCTTACCGTTCAATCCAAAAGACGGCCAGACAGTCGAAGGCTTCAACTTCGTAGAAGACGTCGACGGCACCGACCACTCCAAATACCTGTGGTGCAACGCGGCTTATGCTTTCGGCACCAAGCTGACCAAGGCATTTGAAGATTTCGGCTGGTGCGCGGCGATCCGCGGCGTCGAAGGCGGCGGCCTGGTGGAAGACTTGCCGACCCATACCTTCAAGACAGATGAAGGCGAAGTCGCGCTCAAGTGCCCGACCGAGATCGCCATCACTGACCGCCGTGAAAAGGAACTGAGCGACCTCGGTTTCATCTCGCTGGTGCATTGCAAAAACACCGACTATGCCGCCTTCTTTGGCGCGCAGTCGGCGCAGAAAGCCAAGAAATACAATACCGATTCAGCCAATGCGAACTCGGTGCTGTCAGCCCAGCTGCAGTACATTTTCGCGGTATCGCGTATTGCGCATTACATGAAATCGATGATGCGCGACAAGATCGGCAGCTTTGCTTCGGCAGGCAACGTGGAAGATTTCCTCAATCGTTGGCTGACCCAGTATGTGCTGCTTGATGACAATGCCAGCCAGGAGCAAAAGGCGCAGTTTCCTTTGCGCGAAGCCTCAGTGCAGGTATCTGAAGTACCAGGACGTCCCGGCGTCTATCGCGCAGTGTCTTTCCTGCGTCCGCACTTCCAGCTTGACGAACTTTCAGTATCACTCCGCTTGGTCGCAGAATTACCGGCGTCAACCAAGTCTTAACTTAATTGAATAAGGGGAATCACCATGGCAATTGACGTATATCTGCAAATTAGCGGCATCAAGGGCGAATCGACCGACAGCGCGCATAAAGACTGGATCGAATGCAAATCGGTACAGTGGGAAGTATTGCAGCCAAAGTCGGCTACCGCATCGACCGGCGGCGGTCACACAGCCGAGCGTTGCGAGCACAAGGATATCGTGCTCACCAAGATCGCCGATCTGGCCACGCCGCTGCTGTTGCAAAACTGCTCTTCGGGCAAGACCATCGACAGCGCCAAGTTCGAGTTCCTGCGCGCTGACGGCAAGGGCGACCGCATCAAATATTTTGAAATCGAACTGTCGAACGTACTGATCTCCGACGTCACTCCTTCGGTCCAGGAAGGCGACGTCCTGAGCGAAAGCGTCAGCCTGAAATACTCCAAGGTCAAATGGAAGTACACCCAGCAAAAAATCGGTGGCGGCTCGGGCGGCAACACTTCCGGCGGCTGGGATCTGTCTGTCAATAAAGTCGTGTAATTTTTTTTGCATCAGCAATGAGAGCCGCGGCATGCTGCGGCTCTTTTTTTCTCTTGAATGGTATGCGATGAAAGGTTTCACGCCAGGATTGTTTGACAGGTTGATGGGCGGCGACAGCACGCCTGCGCAATCCGATCTGGTGGTGCGGCTGTCCATGGATTCCCTGAAAGACTCGGTTGCCCGCGACTTGGAAGCCATGCTGAATACGCGCACCGTGATTCCCGAAGAAATACTGAAGAATTTCCCCGAATGCAGCAAGTCGATACTGACCTACGGCTTGAACGATTTTTCCGGCATGAGCCTGGCCAGCGTGGATGACCGCGCATATATCTGCGAGTGCCTGGAGCAAGGCATTGCGCGCCACGAGCCGCGCCTGAGGAATGTGCGCGCTTCGCTCGAACTGCGCGAAGGCTCCATCAACCGCCTGAATTTCGCGATCGCGGCCATGCTGGTGGTAGGACCAGCCAAGGAAGCCGTGAGCTTCGACGCCGTGCTGCAGCCATCGACCTTGCAATACTCAATCAGCAAAGCACGCCGCGCCGTGCGCATGGACGGTTAAAACGTGGACGAATTACTTCCCTATTATGAGCGCGAGCTCGGTTTCCTGAGGCGCTATTCGCGCGAGTTTTCCGAGCGCTATCCGAAGATTGCCGGACGCCTGCTGATGTCCGGCGAGGTGTCCGAAGATCCGCACATCGAGCGCATGATCCAGTCCTTCGCGCTGATCAATGCCCGAACCTCGAAGCGGCTGGACGACGACTATCCCGAATTCACCGAAGCCCTGTTCGAGGTGCTTTACCCGCATTACCTGCGTCCGTTTCCATCCTGCTCGATCGCGCGCATGGACTACGCCGCCGCTGCAGCGCAGCTGACCATGGCCATGCCGGTGCCGCGCGGCACCGAACTGACCACGCGCCAGGTCAAGGGCGTGGCCTGCAAATTCAAGACCTGCTACGACGTCACGGTGGCGCCGGTGCGGTTGTCGCATGCGATCTTCGATCCCATCATCGAACCGCCGGATGCCGTACTGTTGCCGCCGGCGGCCAGCTCGCGCATCGGCATCACTTTCGAAAGCGTAGCCGAGCAAGCAGGTTTTGACGACCTCGGCGTCACCAGCCTGCGCGTGTTCATCGACGGCGAACCATCATTTTGCGCGGCGCTGCGCGATACGCTCTTCATGCGCACCGTGCGCGCCTACGTGGAAGTCGGCAAGAGCGGAAGATGGCTTGCCGTCAGCAAGATTCCGGTGACGCCGGTCGGCTTTGACGAAGATGAATCGCTGATCGATTTCCCGGCGCGCTCGCATCCCGCCTACCGGCTGCTGACCGAATACTTCTCTTATCCTGAGAAATTCAATTTCTTTGATGTCAATGTCGCCGACATCACCAAGCTGCTGCCGCCAGGCTGCAAGAATTTCACCCTGCACCTGGTGCTGTCGGGACTGCGCGCCGACTCCAACACCGCCCGCATGCTAGGCACTATGTCGACCAACAACCTGCTGCTGGGCTGCACGCCGGTCATCAATCTGTTCAAGCAGCGCGGCGACCCGATCCGCTTGACCCACACTAGCGCCTATTACCCGGTGGTCGGCGATTCACGCCGCGCCTATGCATATGAAGTGCATTCCATCGATTCGGTGCAACTGGTGCGGCAAACGCCGGAAGGCGAATCGATTACAGAATTCCGGCCCTTCTATTCACTGCGCCATGGCGAAAGTGCCGACAAGGCAGGCCACTACTGGGCCATGCGGCGCGACGAAATGGTGGCGGCGCGCAGCCCTGGCTACGAAACCGAGATTTCCATCGTCGACATCGACTTTGATCCGGCCGCCATAGAAACCGATACCCTGAGCATCGAGCTGACTTGCTGCAACCGCAACCTGCCCTCTTCGCTGTCCTACGGCCTGGAGGGCGGCGACCTGTTCCTGGAAGGCGGCTCGCTGGTGAACGAGATCAGTTTCCTGCGCAAGCCGTCCGAGCCCTGCCGTTTCGAACGTGGCCGCGGCGCCCACTGGCGCCTGATTTCGCATCTGGCGCTGAACCATCTGTCGCTGGCCAAGGGCGGCCTGGAAGCACTGCAGGAAACCCTCAGCCTGTACGACCTGCCGCGCTCAGCCATCTCGCAGCGCCAGATCGGCAGCGTGGTCGGCATCGATCACAAAGCCGCGACCGCTTGGCTGCCGGGCAATCCGTTCGCCTCGCTGGTGCGCGGCATCGAAATCAGGGTGACGCTGGACGAAGAAGGTTTTGTAGGGAGCGGCATCCACGTGTTTGCCAACATCCTGGACCGCTTCCTCGGCCTGTATG
The DNA here is from genome assembly GCF_001584185.1 of Collimonas pratensis. Lineage (GTDB taxonomy): Bacteria > Pseudomonadota > Gammaproteobacteria > Burkholderiales > Burkholderiaceae_D > Collimonas > Collimonas pratensis. Next base: position 3,970,567 of record NZ_CP013234.1, read on the forward strand.
TGCATGCCAACAGCTTTACGCAATTGGTGATAGCTTCAAAACGAACAGGTGAGGAGATACTGCGATGCTTACCGCGCAGCGGAGATTCGAACCTAGTGTAATCCAGCGCCTGCTCGACAAGCCGCATCGTTTCCAGTTTTTCCAGGCAGTGATGATGCTGGAGCTGTGGCTGAAACAGAATGGCGTCCCGCATGAAGAGGCCGTCAGCGATTTCCTGCGTTTCCAGAACACGGTGTCGCTGAACTTCCCGCCCAGCGAGATTGAAGCGCTGCAGGTAACCCCCAAGCTGACCCAGCATACGGTGGAAGAACTGCTGGAAGCCTTGCAGAGTAACCGGCTCGACAACATTGCGCTGACGCCGGCGTTTATCGGTTTTTTAGGTAGCAACGGTACGCTTCCCAGCCATTATTCGGAACGGATTGCCGCGCACCAGCTGTATGAAAAAGATCACGGCCCGCGCGCCTTCCTCGATGTCTTTTCGAATCGCGGCGTGGCGCTGTTCTTCAAGGCCTGGCGCAAGTACCGGCTGGAGTTCAAATACCAGATCGACGGCAAGGACAGCTTCCTGCCGTTGCTGATGGCGCTCGCAGGCCTCGGTCACCGCACCTTGCGCGACCGCATGTCGGATGACGGCGAAGGCCTGCTGGACGAATCGATCGGCCACTTTGCCGCCGCCATCCGGCACCGGCCGCCGTCGGCCGCCTACATGCAGCGGGTGCTTTGCGAATATTTTGCGGTGCCGATCGCCATCGAGCAGTTTGTCGGCCACTGGTACAACGTGCCGGTCGACCAGCAAACTGTGCTGGGCGCCACCAACGCCACGCTGGGCAGCGTTGCCATGGTCGGCGAGCGGGTCTGGCAGCGCGACTTGCGCATGCGCCTGAAGATAGGGCCGCTGCGGCGCAAGAATTTTGAGAGTTTTTTGCCGGGCGGCTCGGCTGCCCTCGGCCTGCAAAAAATACTGGCGATGTTTACCAGCGTTTTCCTGGAGTATGAAGTACAGCTGATCCTGCGCGCGGACGAGGTACGCAGCGTCACCTTGAACTCCGACCGCGAAGGCGGCCAACTGGGCTGGGACACCTTTGTCACCAGCCGCCCTGAACAGCACGACCGCACCGATGTTTGTTACGAAATTCACTCACTTTGACCATGCATGGATGGGAAGGCTTCAATGAGCATTAATCTCAAAACCTTAATCAGCAAACTGAACGACACCTCGCGCCTGGCGGCGGAACGTGCGGCAAACATCTGCGTCGGCCGCGGCCAGTATGAAGTGGATATCGAACACCTGTTCCTGGCCCTGCTGGAACAGCCGAAGAGCGACTTTGCCGTGATCGCGCGCAAATCCGGCATCAGCATCGCGGCGCTGGAAAGCGACCTGCAGCACGAGATCGACCGCTTCAAGAACGGCAATGCGCGCACCCCGGTATTTTCCCCGCACCTGCCCAAGCTGTTTGAACACGCCTGGCTGATCGCCTCGCTGGACAACCAGTCGGGACGCATCCGCAGCGGCCACCTGCTGCTGGCGCTGCTGACCGAGCCGGATCTGGTGCAACTGGCGTACCGCGGCTCCAAGCTGTTCATCAAGTTCAAGCTGGACGATCTCAAGCATGACCTCGAAAAACTGACTGAAGGCTCGCAGGAAAGCGCGGCCGTCAATGGCGGCGGCACCGCGGCAACAGAAGACGAAGGCGGCGATCCCGTGCAGGATCTGACCAACAAGGGCGAAACCTCGAAAACGCCGTCGCTGGACAAGTTCACCACCAACCTGACGCAGCGCGCGCGCGAAGGCAAGGTCGATCCAGTGATCGGCCGCGATACCGAAATCCGCCAGACCATCGACATCCTGATGCGGCGCCGGCAAAACAATCCGATCCTGACCGGCGAGGCCGGCGTCGGCAAAACCGCCGTGGTGGAAGGCCTGGCGCTGCGCATCGCGCAAAAAGACGTGCCCGACGTGCTGCAAGGCGTCGAGGTGCACACTCTCGACATGGGCCTGCTGCAAGCCGGTGCCAGCGTCAAAGGCGAATTTGAAAACCGCCTGAAAAGCGTGATCGACGAAGTCAAGAAAAGCTCGCACGCCATCATCCTGTTCATCGACGAAGCCCACACCATGATCGGCGCCGGCGGCCAGGCTGGGCAGAACGACGCCGCTAACCTGCTGAAACCGGCGCTGGCGCGCGGCGAGCTGCGCACCATCGCCGCCACCACCTGGAGCGAGTACAAGAAATACTTCGAGAAAGACGCCGCCCTGGCGCGTCGCTTCCAAGTCGTCAAAGTCGAAGAGCCGAGCGAGGAGCTGGCTTGCGCCATGCTGCGCGGCATGGCGCCGCTGATGGAAAAACACTTCGGCGTGCGCGTCTTCGACGAAGCCATTACCGAAGCGGTACGGCTGTCGCACCGCTACATCAGCGGCCGCCAGCTGCCGGACAAAGCCATCAGCGTGCTCGACACCGCCTGCGCCAAGGTCGCGCTGGGCCAGAATGCAACGCCGGCCCTGATCGAGAACATCGTCAAGAAACTGGATCGCCTCGTGGCGGAGCTGAACTCGCTGGAACGCGAATCGAACGCCGGCGGCAAGCATGCCGAGCGCCTGAAGGAATTGCGCGAACTGCAGAGCACCTTGAATGCGGAACTGGCAATCCACCGCGAACGCTGGGAAAAGGAAAAAGCCCTGACCGACCGCATCAAGACTGCGCGCACCGACCTGGAAGCAATACCTGCGGCTGAACAAACCCCGACAGAGGATGCCGCCAAACCATCCAAGAAGGCCGCCGCCAAGGACAGCAAGGAAAGCCAGGAACTGGCGAAACTGATCGAGGAATTGAAAACGCTGCAAGGCGAAACGCCGATGGTGCCGGTGCAGGTCGACGGCCTGGTGGTGGCGGAAATCGTCGCCAGCTGGACCGGCATCCCGCTCGGCAAGATGGTCAAGGATGAAATCAAGACCGTGATCAACCTCGGCTCGCTGCTGCATGAGCGCGTGCTGGGCCAGCCGCATGCGATCGAAGCGGTGGCGCAGCGTGTGCGCACCTCGCGCGCCAACCTCGATGATCCGAACAAACCCAAGGGCGTATTCCTGTTCGTCGGTCCGTCCGGCGTCGGCAAGACCGAAACCGCGCTGGCGCTGGCCGACGTGCTGTACGGCGGCGAGCGCAAGCTGGTCACCATCAACATGAGCGAATACCAGGAAGCGCACAGCGTCTCCGGCCTGAAAGGCTCGCCGCCGGGCTATGTCGGCTACGGCGAAGGCGGCGTCCTGACCGAAGCGGTAAGGCGCAATCCGTACAGCGTGGTGCTGCTCGACGAGGTGGAGAAAGCCCACCCGGACGTGCTCGAACTGTTCTTCCAGGTCTTCGACAAAGGCGTGCTGGACGACGCCGAAGGCCGCGAGATCGACTTCAAGAACACGATCATCATCCTGACCAGCAATGTCGCCTCCAGCCTGATCATGCAAAGCTGCCTGAACAAGGCCGCGGCGGAACTTCCGAGCACCGACGACCTCGAACAAGCGATCCGGCCGCAGCTGGTGAAAGCCTTCAAGCCGGCCTTCCTCGGCCGCCTCAAGGTGATCCCCTACTACCCGATCTCGGACGATGTGTTGGTGGAAATCATCAACCTCAAGCTGGGACGCATCCAGAAACGCATCGCCATCAACCACAAGGCCGAATTCAGCTACGACGAGCCGCTGGTGGAAGCGGTACTGGCGCGCTGCACAGAGGTCGATTCCGGCGCCCGCAACGTCGACAATATCCTCAACGGCACGCTGTTGCCGGAAATTGCCGAGACCGTGTTGGCCAGGATGGCTGAAGGCGGCAGCATCGCCAAGATCAAGGTCACTGCCAACAAGCAGGGGCAATTCAAGTACGCGATTAAATAGAACCAGGAGAAATCATGGATGCAGCAGTCAAACAGCAAATTCTGAAGCAATGCTACTCGAAGCGCTTCGACGAGAAATACAGCCGCAAGCACCAGTACCAGGACAAGGCCACCGACGTGCGCAACTACGTCAAGCTGACGCCGGCGGATATCGTCGACTTGCTGGATACAGCCTCGGCTGCCGCCCGCGCGCCTGCGCGCCGGCTGCTGCAGCTGATGCAGGGACGGCCTTGGCTGCCTTCAGCGACAGCGCATGAGGGCGGGACTGGGGATCAGCGTGGGGTGGATAATAATTTGCACATTACGCTGAAGGTGGGGAATGCGAGCTTTCACTTACGGTGCAAGGAACAGCCTGGGTTGCATATTATTCAGATCACCTGATAGCCGCAGCAACATATATATATACAGGACCGGTTCCAACGACATCATACGCTGGCCAATGTCTACACCGGTCCGAAATCACATGATTGCAATAGTCATATGCGTGTTCATATTGTGCAGCAATTTTTTGAGTGCCAGAATCATAAATCTAGCCACTTTTTCCACTTCCCCTTGTTTGCAATATCGATTTCTTTATATTTGATACGCCATTCCCCATTTTCCAGCACTAGATAATATCGCCCTTCCCCGCCGATTAAACCGGCTGGCACATATACCCAATGTTTATCGGGCATATCTTCCTCTATTCGAAGAATTTCCAGCTGAAATTCCGGCGGCTCACCGAAATCCAGAAAGTCATATCTGGATTGATGCCTGGCCAGAGCCTGCTTTGACAGATATTTCTTAAAAATTTCTTTTACCTTGGCCAGACGCTGTTGATTAACCGTGTCATTCAGCCTGTCAGCAGCACTACTCCAACGCTCCCACTCAGCCATCTCGTCAAAAAAAAGCTGAGCTACCTCTCTTGATGTTTGACTCGGTTCTATATTTTTTGGCATTTTCTTTCCTGTTACGGACAGCAAGCGGGATTCATGAAGGTCTTTGATCTTGTCTGACCGTTAATCGTATAGGAATAAACTATTTCATGCGGTCGTGTCGAGACGGCGTCTTTATAGTTTAATTTAACACTAATGTCTGCGTTCACATTCCCAGCTTTCACCTGCTCAGCGATACCACTCTCCCATTGCGCAAACGCTCCCCTGTTCACGCCAAGCGCTTGCGGAAAAACATACTTCTTCCCGCCACGCCCACCTAATTGATTTCCAACTACGTGGCCGGCATCATCATGAGAACAGCCGAGACTTCTCGCCCATTTACGGGAAGTGTCGTTTGTGTTGCTACCTTTTTTAATATCAGCTGGTGTAATCGTCGCGGTCGCACTTTCTATCCGTTTTCCATCAGCACTATAAACATAGGTGGCGTTCGAAAACAATCCTAGCGGATCAATCCAGCCAACAGGATTCGGTGCATATTGATAGGGATTGACCCCACCCGACAGCCCTATCGGGTCTTGGCTCACAAAACTACCAATATGCGCATCGTAATAGCGATTTCGATTGTAATGAAGCTCTGTCTCCGCGTCGTAATATTGTCCCTGGAGCCGGATCGGATTATCAACGGTCTGGATATGTATTTGTTGCGCACGGCCCGATGCGGCATAGCTGGCTGACCAAACCACTTGCCCGCTGCTATCAGTTAGTTTGATCGGGCAGCCATTTGGATCATTATGATAATGAAATATGCCACCATTTTTTTTCTCATCAAATTGCTGTTGTCGGATTACACCCATTTCCGGCCGACTTCCGATAGCTGTCGCTGACGCATTAATCGGTTGGGAAACCGGAGATGGCAAGTCATTAGCATGGACACCCAACAACATTCCGGAACCTAATCCAATAGACGCCTCCACGCCGGCGAGCCGTGCTTGCCGGTTTCCACCATGGTCCGATGAAACGGGCTTGCTTTCTTTCCCCAAAGTCAGACTACCGAGTCCACCCAGTCCGCCTAGCTGGTCGGTCATCGAAGATTTCGGCATCCTATCAAGAAACACATTAACAGGAACTGCGGTTGGTTTCGCCTGCACTTGTTGGACAGGATAAAAATCTGCTTTTTTTCCCGTGATGCGATCTGTTCTCTTTGCAAACTTGACCTGTCTGTCAATTAATACCAACGGCACAAAAGTGTCAGGATAATAAACAAACTCTCGCGTTTGAGAATGCAATGCCTTAAATGCACTAAGCCGTCTTCGTGCTGCCATCAAATCCGCCACATTGGCAGCCAGCCAAATATCATCGGAGTTTTTGGTATCAATCGATTGCGTGACTTCTCCCAATAACGCATCGCCATCCCAAAAAAACCAGGTGATATGCGTCGGACTATGCTTGAATACGCGGCGCCCCAGGGGATCGTAGCCGTATCGTGTAACCTGCCCGTTGTTACAGCTTTCAATCAGCCGCTGGTTAGCATCCCAGCTCAGTTTTGTCTGTGTTTGATCGAATGCCGCAGCTAAATGAGATTGCGTTTTTCCTGATGAGGTTTGCTGTTTTTGGATCAGATTGCCGGCACGATCAAAAATATAATCCATACCGTCATGGTTGCCTTCACGAAACCACGACGTTTCGACCAGACCTTCGCCGCCCACTACCTGCTTCAATTCCGCTTGATGTATGCGCATTCGTAGGCGATCACCGGCCGGATCATTCAAAATCTCCGTCACACGTCCGGCAGGATCTGTATGCCTCAATAAATTTCCCATAAGGTCATACTGATAAAGATTAATCCCCTGTTCGCTATCGCTGCGACGTATCTGGTTACCGACGCAATCATACTCATAGCGGGTTTCAAACAATGATCCTTTATCATTCAGAACGGTCTGGGCAGTGAGATAGCCTGCAGGATCATATTTCAAATCGCGGCGAACGCTACTACTCAACTGTTCCGTCACAATCCGCCCCAGCACATCGCGTTCGATCACCACCGCGGGTTCATCATTAACCGTCACGCTGGCTATTTGGTTGCGCAAATCGAAAGTTGAAATTACCAGGTTGCCGGCGCTGGTGCGGCGCAAAAGACGATTACCGACCTCGTCATAGACATTTTCGATACGGAACCCGTCTTGCACCTCTTCTCTAAGCCGACCATCAGCGTCAAATTTACGCAAGATATGACGACTCTGACTGCGTAACTCGACCAACGCTCCACGCTTGTCATAGCAGAATGTCTCATACAATTGCTTACCGGGGTGATCGTGATCAGGCAGAGCCTTCCTGGTAATACGGCCGTGTCGATCGGTGTCGTAGCTGATTATTCGTCCCAACGGATCGCAGCTTCCCAATAATCGGCCTGCGGCATCGTAACGATAAGTACATGACTGCCCCCAGTAATCGATTTCCTCGACAATTCGCCCCAGCTCATCGAACTTGATCTGATAGGTCTCCTTACGTTGATTGACCACGCCAATCAGCCGCTCTTCAACGTCATATAGAAATTCGACACAATAACCATCGGCTTGCAGACGTTTAGCGAGCTGTCCTGTGCCAAAATACGCAAGTTTGGTCTGTGCCCCGTTCTCGTCGCTATAACCAATCAGGCGATCTTCTTCATCGTATTCATACTTTGCGCCGCCCGCAGCTTGCATTACCTGAAGCAATCGCCCTTTAGCATCGTAGCAATACTCAATGACGTCGCCGACAGGGTCAGTACGCCGCCTTAAATATCCCAATGCATCGTGCTCGAAATCACTGTGGTGACCAAGCGCATCAGTCATGCGCAACAAGTTCCCATAACGGTCGAAAGAAAGTGCAGTGGTTGCCCCACGCGGATTGACATGAGCAAGCAAATGCCCCAGTGCATCATACTCAAAGCGCGAACAAGCACCCATCGGCGTGGTCTGCTCCAGCAACAAACCACGTTCATCCCATTTTTGCCGCCACCGCTGACCGAGCGGATCAATAATCTCGACGACGTGATTGGCCTCGTCAAAAACCGCGGTCATGATACTGCCGTCCGGTTGCACCAGCGTCAGCAAATTGCCGCGTTCATCATATGCGAACTCTGTGCGCAATCCTACAGGGTCAATCACTGCGGTGGTGCGCCCTACTTCGTCATACTCAAAAACCGTAACACCTCCGAGTGGATCAATTTCACACAACGGCAAATTATTCTGATCGAACTTGATCAGCGAGGTGTATCCAAACGAATCGATTACTTCGGTTTCGCGCAGCGACTCATTGTAGGTAAATCGATAGTCGTGCAGTCCATGATCCCCCCAAGCGCGAATCGCGCGCCACCGATCGTCATATGTATAGTAGAAGGATAAGCCCAGGCGATCGGCATGACGCACCATATGATGGCGGTCGTATTCGAAAGTACGGGCGGCATTGAGCGCATCGAGCGCAGCGATCATGTCCCGATTCAAATATTTGTATGCCGCCAGCGGGTGGGTCAGGCCGGTGGCCGGATCATATAAGCTTAATTGATGAATTTTTCCATCATGCTCATGTACTTCGATGAAACGCCCCGGTAAGATGTCGATACCACTCTCTACGATTCGAGTCAGATGACCGTCGACACGTTCGAAGCGCCAATAATTACCGCACAAATCCTCGATCCGTTCGATCTTCAACGACAAGGTCTGACGCGCCGGCGTGACGTTGGCAGCCAGATTACAGAAAACGTAGCGCAAGTCATCCTTGGTCAGCACTTGCAATATGTCAGTACCGTTATCTTGCACCCATATCAGGCGGGTGCCATCGACAAATTCGGTCACAGCGTGCTCGATACCGGGGGCTGCAGGTAAGTGCGCAAAGACGGTGGCACCGCTGGCTTCGAAGAACAGAACGGCGCCGTCGGCGTCGATTTCCAGGCGGAAGTCGGCCGGGGTCTGCCAGCCATAACCGCACATGCCGTCATGACAGTTGCTCGACGAATAATTGCGAGTCCAGCTCAGCGGCAAGCGGCCCGGGATGGAGAAATCCTGGTGCGAGACCGCGACACTGCCATCGCGAATATCGACAGGTTCAGCTCGCAACACCTTGCACTTGAGGAAGCCGGCCTCCATGTTCTCGAACAGCTTCTTGTATTTCGTTTTAAGGGCGTCGGCGGCGCGCTTGAAATATTTGGTCTCGCGCAAAGCCTTTAAACCTTTGCCCAGGCCTTTGACCAATCCAGCCAATGCCAGCTGGGCGGCGATTCCCTCCAGTGCCTCCATAATACTCGGCGGACCGCCGACGAAGACGGTATCGGGTATCGCCAGGTTGACCGACGTCGGTAGGGTCATCGACATATGCGGCTCGGCCGACTTCTTGAGCCGGAACGGGGGCACCATGCCGACTACGCTGCAATCGAGCACCGGCATGCCCAGGCGCGAAAATGGCGAGCCATCGGCCAGCACGGTCTTGCTGCCCATGAAGATCTGGTCGTCAAACTGCGGTCCCTCTGGAGCACGCAGCGGCGGCATCCACACTCCCAGGGGGATGTGGACCGACAATCCTTGAGTGCCTGCCGTGGCGCGCTTGACGCCGGCCACCTGCACCGTGGCGCCGATGAACGGCAGATAATCGAAAGGATCCAGCACAATCGAAATATGCGCGGTCGGCAATGGTCCCGGCGGCATCTCGTACATGTGGATATCGATGCCAATCTGTGGATCGAAATGTTTGGCGGCGTTGGTCATGAACGCTTCCCTTTCAGGCTGTTGCGGCGGCGCCCAGCGGCTCCGCGGCAGGCGCGTTTGGATTGACTGCAAGCGGGCCGTCGATCACGCCTGAGGAATCAGGCAGCTTGGTAAATTGCGGTGGCTCGCTCCATTGCGGGACATCTTTATCGAGCGGATGCTTGACCTCGGGCAGTCCGTTCCAGAGTGGGTTGAGCAGCTCGCGCGCCAATGCCACCACCTTGCGAAAATATTCGTCGCCGCCGGCGATCAGCTGCTCTCGCTCCTGACGCTGGCGCTGGAAACTGCTTTCGAAACGCGCGTGCATGGCGTTTTCAATTTTTTCCAGGTCGCTGGCCTGTGGCCGCTCGCCCAGCTTGCTTGCTTGCTGTTCCGCTTGCAGATGGGCAGCCGCGATCGCTGCCTGATAATCGGTCGCACAGCGCTCCAGTTTTGCGGTGCGCGCCGGGTCCTGCACCCGTAGCAAATCGTGCAGGGCCAGCGGCATGGTGGTGAGCGGACGCTCGGCCTGGCTCACCGCCTTGGCGGCGCGCAAGGCCAGCGCACCGTGATCGCGCGCCGGCTGCAGCTGGCCATTCTGCGCATAGCAGTAAGCGGCCATGCGGAAACCTTCAATTTCAAACATGGGATTCGGCACGCGCTGCGCCTGCTCAGCCGCACTGCGATAGGCTTGCGCGGCGCGCTCGGGTTCTTTTGCCACCAGCCATACGCCGGCTTCGCCGAACCAGGTTTGCATGATCAGGTCGGCGCCCATCGGATGCTTGCTTTGCTCAGCCTGGGTTGCACATTCCCGCGCATCGCGATAGCGCTTGATGGCGTCGGCATAGTTTTTTTCCTTGAGGTAGGCGCCGGCGACGGCCATCTGCAGCACGACCTGCTGGTCCGGCCATTGTTCGCGCTGCGCGATCTGCATGGCTTTTTCGGCACGCGCCGCGGTTTGCGCGGCGCTGCCCTTTTCCACCAGGGTGATGACGTCAGTCAGCAACTGGCGGTAAGCCACGGTGGGGCCGGCGCCGCCAGCCTGGGCTACGGTTTCGCGGGCGATGTCGAACATGTCGATGGGTGCTTCCACCACGCGCACGCGATCGCCGTGGCGCTGCGCCAGTGTTTGCCAGCGCAGATCGGTGGACGTATCCACCAGTACCAGCCTCACACCGGCATCATCCGCCGCCAATGCGGGACTGTGCAGCGCGGCATCCAGCCATGCTTCCCAGGCTTCCTGACTGGTGACCGGATGGGGCGCCAGGACCGCTGCCACATAGCGCAGATGCTGCACCTGAGCCTGGTGATAGCGGGCAAACGAGGCCAGCGTCGCCATCACGCCGGCGGCCGAATCGTGCTGCGGCGTCTGCGCAACCGACCAATCGGTAACCACGCCTTGCTCGCGCAGGCTGTCCTTGCTGTCGATATAGTTTTCCGCCAGCGACTGGCGCAGCGCGCGGCTGTAGCCGAAGCCGGTATCGAAAGCAGCGTCAAAGCGCAGGAACAGATCCGGCGTGGTCCAGTCGCCCGGATGCTGCTGGATCTCGAAGAATGCCTGCAGCATGCGGTCGGCATTGGCGGGGATGCGCCATACCAGCACTCTCATGCGTGGATCTTGTGTATGCTCCAGCCACAGGTCGCGCAGGGTCGCGACTCTTTTTTCGACAGGATTCTTGGCCATGCTGGCTCCCTCTCCGCTTAGCTATTCAGATTGATCTTGCTGCCGTTGATCGACACGCCGCTGCCGTTGACCTTGATGGTCGAGCCACCTGCGGTAATCGTGATTTCGCCGCCATCAATGCTGATGCCGGCGCCGCCGACGATCAGGTCGACCTTGCTGCCGGAAACAATGGTCTGGTTAGAGCCGGAATACTGCGTGTGAGTGCCGGATACCTCGTGATCCATGTCGCCGGTCACCGACAATAAACGATGGCCGGTATTGCTATCCTTCACCTCGCCGCTAACGGTGCGCTGGTCGAGGCCGGTCACCGTGACGTCGCGGCCGGCGTGCATGGTGTCGCTGACGGCGCCGGTGACGGTATGCGTCAAGGTACCGGTGATGTCTCTTTTCCAGTTGCCGTTGGTATTGCCGCTATAGTTGCCGATCAGCGTGCTGCCGTAATCGCCGGTGATGTTTTCGTTGTAACCGGCCGCGGTAATCGTCCGTTTCTGGCCGGCGTGGTAGGTCTGCGTCACGGCGCCGGTCACCGTGGCGGTATCGGTGCCGGTGACGGTGCGGGTATCGGTGCCGGTCACTGTCGCGCCACGGTTGCCGCCCACCGAGATATCCTGGTTGGCGCCGACATTCAGGCTGTGGTTGACAGCGACCGTGGTCGCCTTGTTGTTCTTGACCGTACTGTTGTGGTCGTTCAGCACCGTCACCGCCATATCCTTCTGGGCGTGCATGTTGAGCAGTTCGCTGCCGCCGGTATCGTGCATGGTGACTTCATTGAAGCCGCCGCCGCGCACCGTCTTGGAGCGCATGCCGCTGACTTCCTGGCCGAACGGCGGCATGTTGTCGGCGTTGTAGACGCGGCCGGTGATGATCGGCCGGTCCGGATTGCCATCGAGGAAATCGACCACCACTTCCTGGCCGATACGCGGCGCCGACACGCCGCCCATGCCAGCCCCGGCCCACGGGCTGGCGACCCGCACCCAGCAAGAGCTCTGGTCATTGAACTGGCCCAGGCGGTCCCAGTGGAACTGCAATTTGACGCGGCCGTATTTGTCGTGCCAGATCTCCTCGCCTTTCGGCCCTACCACGGTTGCTGTCTGCGGTCCTGGCATCCGTGGCCTGACTGTGTCGCGCGCAGGGCGGAAAGGAATTTTGCGGCGCAAGGCGGTGACTTCGACACGATAGATACAATCCTGGGCGGTGCTGAAATCGCTGGCGAAATTGTTGCGGGCGTCATGCCTGACTTGCACGGCGATGAAGCGATGCTCGGCGGCGTCGTCGCTCTCATGTTCGAAGTGGCCCTGCAGGTCGAAATAACGGCCGACGACCAGTTCGCGATAAGTGCCCGAACCTTCGAACAGCTTGGTCTGCCAGCCCGCCTCCTCGGCGCGCACCGCGCTCAGCTGCTCGCCGACTGCGCTGCTGCCGTAGCTGGCGGAACCGTCGTAGGCGTAGCGTTCAAACTGCGGTAGATTGCCACGTGGGACCTCGGTTTTCTGCTCCACCGCCAGTGGATTGCGCGGCTGCTTGAAATCGAAGCTCTTGATGCTGTGCACCGTGGCGCCGACTCTGCGCCGCGGCCGCCAATCGTCGAGCACGTCGCTGGCTTGCAATTCCTGGTTGGGCTGGAACCGCACCGTCGCATCACCTTCCAGCGGCAGGGATTGGGTGGAATCGTCGGCCAGCACCAGTTTATGGCCGCTCTCGCTGTGCTCGAAACTATAGTAGATGCCGGCATCCTCCAGCAGCCGCGAGACGAAGCTGAAATCGGATTCGTTGTATTGCACGCAGTAAGACAGTTTCGGATAGCGGCTGGCGATCAGGTCGAAGCGGTAGTCGGCCAGCTGGCCGTATTTGTGGAACACTTCCTGGGCGATGTCGAGCACCGACAGATCCTGGAACACGCGGCAGTTGCTGGCGTAATCGAGGAAGGAGAACCACGGCGCCAGCTGGGCTTGGTAGGTGGCCATGCCGCCGTCGCTGCCGGTGCGCGCAAACTCGCGCACGAAACCATGGAAATGCCGTTCGCCGGACTTGGTCTGCATGGTCAGCAGTAGCGGCTGCCCGACCAGCTGTTTGAGCTCAAGCTGGTCGTAGGGCGACAATAATTCCAGCGTCAGGTCGAAGGGCTTGGATAACGCTTCCGTGCCGTGCAAGCGGTGCACCAGCAGCAGGTCGGCGTCCAGCGGCGTCTTGATACGGACCAGGCGCCGGTCCTGGTTGAAGCGGCCGACGCGGGCCAGCATCGCAGAGGCGTTTGGATACATTGAGATTCTCCATTTCGCAAAAGGACTGGCTTTGCCGAGGATAGCTATTCAAGCCATGATCCTGAATGAGTGTGGCGCGGGCTTCCATGCGCTGGATGTTGCATTGAACGACTGAGCGGCAACATTATTGCCGGAATGCAATTATATCGACATTTGGGATGGATGCGACATTCAGCAACAATAATTTACATTGATCGAATGGCAGGTGACGATAGGGAGATGTGCAACCAGCAGGCTGCTGGTTGCGGACGGGCCTCGCAAGGAGGCAGCAAGAATGGGGACGGCGATGGCTGGCATCGCCCGGTTTACTTTATTGCAGCGCGCCAAACGGTTTGGCGTCACCGCCGGCATCCGCCGGCGCCGCGGCTTTAGCGGCACGCACGGCTTTTTTCCTTAACGGACGGCTAACCTTCGGCTTGGCTTCAGCGACCGCAGCCGGATCGACCACGGTTTCTCCCAGGCTTTCGCGCAGCAGTTTTGTCTGGCTTTGCGCATCAGTCAGCACCGTGCCGTTCAAATCGCTCTGCGCGCTAAGGTCATTCAAAGCCTTGATCGACAGCTTCAGGCTGCCAAGAGCAACCACACCGCGCGCATATTTATCGGCCGGGTCGCGCTGCAACACTTCCAGCGCGTAGGCAACCGCGTCGCCATAGCTGCCGGCATCGTATTTGATCTGGGTCATGCGCACCCATGGCGTTTTTTCCGTTGGACGGGCCTGCGCCACGTCCTTGAGCACTTTGATTTCCTGGTCGGCTGCGCTGTTCTTCTGTGCCGCATCAGCCGCAACAGGAGCCGCGGCAGCGGCCGGCGCGGCCGATGCCGCAAGCGGCAGCATCAAGCAGCTCATGGCGACGCTGCAGATCAGTTTGTTTTTCCAATGATTCATAGTTCCTGCTCGCTTTCTTAAAAATAGTAAAACTGGGGCAGCAGCACACAGCCGTTCAAATATAAGCATGATAATCGGCTATCAACACTCACTGCGATTATTGCTACCCAATTAACAAATAATGACAATTCACGTGCGTCAAGCGGCCGGGAGCAGCCGCTTTCTCAGCATGAGGCATCGTGCCCATACCGGTCCGGGCGCCAGCATCGCATGACGGCCGACAGCGCCTTATCGATGCATGCACTGAGGACACATGTTACTACGGAAACATATCCTTTTCCTTTTTGACAGCTGCATCGAAGACAAGCTACCGAAAAACCACAGCTGCCGGTGTAGGCAATTTGCCTATCATTTGTAAAATCGACGCTGGCACTAGAGTATGATTGCACCAAGGAAATTCCAGCATTTGTCCTATGTTTCATGTAATGTATTGGCAAGATTTCATTTGTTGTTGCAATATATTCCCGGCCAGCGGCGCAGCGGAGTTTCCCGGGATCCCGCGACTGCGACCTTTCTTAGCTTGAATTTTTTTGTGGGTTTGCCTCTATGTTTTCTGTCGAACAATTACTTAATCCAATCAGTGAGTCCGCGCCCTGCGGCGCCGACCTGTCCTTTTCCAGCGACCTCGACGCCATCGCGCACGCGCGTCGTTTCGACGACCCCTCGCTGGACCAGGGCGAGTGGATCACCGAACTGAAAGAAGCCGACTGGGGCTTTGTGGTCGACAACTGCGCCCGCCTGATCGAAACCCAGAGCAAGGATTTGCGCCTGGCAGTCTGGCTGAGCGAAGCCAACGCCAAGGTGCGCCATTTCCGCGGGCTGGGAGACGGCTATCTGCTGCTGGCCGGCCTGAGCGACCGCTTCTGGGACATGCTGTATCCGATCCCGGACGACGACGACCAGGAACTGCGCATCGGTAACGTTGGCTGGCTGTTGTCGCGTTCGGTGCAGCTGGTGCGTGAAATCCCGATCACGGAAGGCCGCGGCACAGCGTTTTCCAGCATCGATTTTGAAACCGCCCGCATCCGTGCCGCCAATGAAGAACGCGGCAACAGCGATGGCGGCGATGGCCTCAAGATGGCGGATGTCGAATCGGCGCGGCGCAAATCGTCGCCCGCCTATTACGAAAAACTGCTGGCCGATGCCGGCTATTGCCAGCAGGCGCTGCTGCAGCTGGAAAAATCGATCGATTTCCGGGTCGGCCAGGACGGTCCGGCCTTTTCTGCGGTCAAGGAAGCGCTGGAGAGTGTGATTGGCACCATTACCCGTTTCGCCCAGGAAGCCGGGATCAATACTCGCCCTGCGGCGCAGGCTAATGGCGCCGACACGAATACCAACAATGGACAAAACTCGGGACAGAGCGCACCCAAGGTGCAACAGGAGGTGAACAAGGTGGAGCAGCAGGAACCGCAAGCAACTCTCAACGGCCCGATCCAGAATCGCACCCAGGCCCTGATGCAACTACGCCACGTGGCAGATTTCTTCCGCCGCACCGAACCGCACAGCCCGGTCGCCTATCTCGCGGAAAAAGCCGCCCACTGGGGCGAGCTGCCGCTCCATCACTGGCTGCGCACCGTCATCAAGGATCCGGGTTCGCTGGCGCATGTCGAAGAACTGCTGGGCCTGCACGGAGACGGCCAGCAGCACGACCAGAACTGAGGCGCTGAACTCAGCCCCCTGCTTTCTCTATTTACTGGGATACGCGGAACTCGATCCGGCGGTTGCGCGAGCGGCCGTCGGCGGTGTCGTTGGTCATGATCGGCCGGTCCGGTCCCTGACCCGAGGTAACGATCAGGTCGCCATTGATGCCCTTCTGCGTCAGATAATCCTTGACGGCATCGGCACGCGCCTTGCTCAGCGAAATATTGCGCGCACGCAGACCCTGATTGTCGGTATGGCCGATGACTTCCACCTTCTTGTCCTTCAGCTTCGACAGCGCCCCCGACATTTCGTCGAGGATGCGCATGCCTGACGGCGTCAGCGTGGCTTGTCCACTTTCAAATTCGATGGTGCGGTTGGCCAGCGTCTGATCCAGCAAACCCTGCTCCGAAGCCGAGACCCGCAAGCCGTTCTTGACCGTGTAGGTCGGGTTCAGGTTGCCGGCGATTTCGCTGGCGATCTGCTGGCGCTGTGCTTCGTTGCTGACTTCGCCGTTGATGCTGACCGTGTTGCCGTCGATTTTCAGCTGGCCGCGGCTGACCTGCTTCAGGCTCGGGCTGATCAGCTTCTGCACATAGCCGTTCCAGTTGGCCGGCGCTACCACCGAACCCACCGAGATCTGGTCGACCACGCGGTCGGCGCCGTACAGTTCCTGCAACTTGCTCAGCGCGCTCTGTTTGCTGGCTTCGTCCGGCACGGTGCCGCTGACCAGGATCTGGCCGGGTTTGGGTGTCGCCACCGGGGGCGCCACATTTTGTGCCAGCGCCAGGTTCGACAGCAATAACGATGTCAGGGCAATGCTCAGATAACGCATGCGTCAGGCTCCAATAAATGCTTCACGAAACGAATCATGAGCCGATTTTAACGATAAGGTGGGTTGCGCCAGATAGCTGGCGATTTTGGTGATGCTGTAGTCAGTGCTGACCTGCTCCTCGACCCAGCCGGCATCCTCGAAAGAGATGTGGTGCTCGAGCGCCACCTGCGGATCCATGATGGCTTGCAGGGTGCGCGGCGACGCGCCGCTGAAGCCGATCACCATGGCCGGCCGGTCGTTGATGCGGGTGACGAAAGTGGCCAGCTCGAAATTGCCGCGCAACAGGAAAGGCGTGATCAGGTGCAGCCAGTAAGACGCCACCAGGTTGCGATAGAGCGGATCCTCCGGCAAGGGCATCACCAGGCTCTTTTCCAGGCGTGAGGAAGCGCTCTCCATCACCGGCTGCAGCAGGATGCCCAGCGCCAGGATCAGGTGTCGCAAGGAACCCTTGAAGCCGGTGCTGCGCAACATGTTTTCCAGTCCGCCGACGGTCTGGATTTCCATGAAATCGGTGAACGCCGCATGATAGGCGCCGCTGCCCAGCTGCAAAGGAATACCGGTGGCCGTCAGGTTTTGCAGGGAAATCGCCGGGTCGGTGGCCGCCACCACTTCGGAAGCCTGGCTCTCCATGCGGTTCCACAGGCGCGAAAAAGCCATCGGACTCTTGGCCGTGAAATCCTGCGGCTCGTCGATTTCCATGGTGCTGACGGCGAGGAAGGGAAAGCGCCGGTTGGCCTGATCATTGCTGGCAATCAGATGGCCGGCGATAGCGCGCCGGCTGCGCGGGCCGATAAAGGCGAAGTGCAGCGGACTGACGGCGTCGTAGGCGATCTTCCAGCGCGGCTCGGCCGACAGCAGGTCCATGGCTTGCGCCAGCCACTCGTCGAGAATCGACACCAGCGGCATGTTGTCGGTGGCCTTGATGAAATCGCCACGGCTGGGGATCTTTCCGAAATAACCGATATTCGCCAATTTTTCTCCAACGCTCATTGTGCTGCTCCTCCTGCAGTCGCTACGCCCGCCGCAGTGGCCGTCGTTGCTGCTCCTACCGCTCCCGCTGCTCCCGCCGTTCCTGTCGCCGCCGGCGACGCGGCCGGATTGCTGACCGGGCTGGCGGCCGTGCCGACGATGGTTTCCGGCAGTTTCAGGCCACGGAAGCCCTGCCCTTGCTGGGCCCCGCCATCCGGCGCCTTGGCGCTGACTTGCGGGCTGCTGATGATCTTCAGGTTGATCGGCACGGTAATGTTTTCATTGGTCCAGCTGAGTTCAAAATTACCGTCCTTGCGCTTGCGTACCGCCGTGTTGATCAGGCGCTCCAGGCCGAAACGGCCAGGCTGATTGGCGATCTCGACGGTGCGGCCGTCAAACGTCACGGCCGTGATGCGGGCGCCGGCCACACCTTGTGGATTAGGCCAGACAAAATTGGTCCACTGCGCCTGAGTATTGCGGTAGCGCAACTGCTGGCCATCGATCTCGATGGTGTACTCAGTGGTGCCGGCTGCCGGCAGCGCCTGGATCTGGAACACCGTCTGCGCATCGGCGGCAGCTCCGCCGCCGCCGGCTGCAGCGGCGCTGCTGGCGCCCAGCGGCGCAACCCAGCGCGAGAAACTCGACACCATGGTCGGCGACAAGGTAATGCCCATGTCAGCCCAGGTCTTGGCCGCCAGCGTATCGCCGCGGCGCACCACCAACGGTCCCATCGAGGCATTGACGAACTTGGCGATGCTGCCGTCCGGACCGAAGGTCTGGCCGATCTCTGCGCTGGTCGCCTCGATCTTCGAATTGGCGGCAAACGGATATTTCTCGGCCAGCGTTTTCTCGAACGGCGCGTACACCTGCGCCGCCCAGGTGCGGTTCATCTCAGCCTCGGTCGGCTTGATGGTGACGGCGAAAGCCTGGATCAGCGGCCGCACCAGGATTGGACGGATCGCCTGCTTCTGCGAATCGCTCATGCCGACCAGCATCTGCTCGTCGACATACTTGAGCGCATCCGCCAGTTCCGAGCCGCTGCCGTTCAAGGTCTGCTGCATCAGCTGGTTGGCGCCCGGACCGGTATCGCCCTGGTTCTTGATTTGATTGAAACGTGTCCGCAGTTTCGACAAGGTTTCCATATAGCCGCGCATCAGCGTGGCGTTGTTGTCCTTGGCGGTCACCATGCGCGCCACGCCGGCAAATTCCTTGCCGACCGGGCCCATCGGCAGCGCCGAACCGTCGGGGTTGGCGCTGACGTTGACATTCACATTAACCCCGGACGGCGCCTGCCGCATGATGGTCTGCTTGAACCAGGAAACAAAGCCGCTTTGCGCACGTCCCAGGCTGCTGTTCAGCAGCGACGGGTTGTCCCACGAAGTCTGCTGGTAGACGGCGCTGACGAACTTGTTGATCGGCGAAGTCGACGGATCGCCGAAACGGTTCATGGCCTTGACCGCGTTGTCGAAACCGCCGAGGTCGGCGATATTCGCGCCCTGCATGAATTTCTGCCATTCCTTGGCGTATTCGGTCTTGTACTGCGTCACCAGCGCCTTCTGGATCTGCTCCGGGCTGCCTTCCAGCGTCAGGTCGTCGCTGGAGGCGGTCTTCAGCACCCAGTCGGCGCTCTGCAATTCCTTGTTGGCGGCTTCCTTGAATGCGCCCTGGATGAATTTCTCCCAGGCGTCGCGCGTGAATGTTCCTGGAATCGCATAGCTGCCGACGATCAATTCCTTGTCCTGATCGCCGACGATGCTGGCCACCGTGATCGACGGGAAGCGGGTCGAGGCGCGCGCCTTGATATCGGCATACACGCGATCCCTGGCCGCCATGCCGCGCACCACGCGGCGCAAATTATCGCGCGACTGGTCGACCAGGGTCAGCTTGCTTTCGATGGTCGGCCAGGACGGATCGCTGATCTGCGACAGGTAGAAGCTCATCAGGCGCTCGGCGCTGCGGATCATCTGCTCGCGCGTCATGTTGCCGCGGTTGCTTTCCAGCCAGCCGCGCCAGAAACGCGTCAGCTGATCGTTCAGATGGCTCGACTCGGCGCGCTGGCGGTCGCTCAGCATCAGGTAAGTCTTGAGCGCGTTGTAGCCGTCTTCGACATTGGTCGGCGAGGAATCCTTGTATTGCTGGGTGGCGCCGCTGCTGCCGGCTACAGCAGCCTGGGCGCTGGCGCCTGCGGCAGCGCCGCCGGTCGCCTGCTGGCCTGGCTGGCCGGCCGCTGCACCCGCGGCCGGCGCTGACGTGCTGGTCAGCTGTACCGGATGCGACATTGGTTCCAGCTGGCCGGCATGCGCATTCATTTCAGACAGGAAGGATTCGATATTCGCCGTCACCGGCTTGAGCATGATGTCCTTGACCCCTGCAAAATATTCTTCGCGCAGCTTCTGCTGCAGCAGGTCGCCCTGGTACAGGCCGAAACCCAGCGACAGCGGACGGCTGTTGTCGTACTTTTGCAATTGTTCGATACGGTCCTGCAGGATTTCCATGGCCTCAAAACGCGATTGCAGGTCGATCCGTTTTTCTTGCAGCTTGATGGCCTTGTCCAGGTCCGCCTGGACGTTCGCGGTCAGCTGGCGGTTGCCGATATACGACCAGCTCCAGCCGGCCAACGCCAGGCCGACGAAAGCAGTGGCGACGAAGAACATGGTGTAGCGCAAACGGGTCTTGTGGCGGCTGGCGTATTGCGACACCAGATCCTTGTCGGCAAAGATGACCTTGCGGAACAGGTTGAGCAGGAAGAAGCCATGCTTGGAATGGATTTCCGGACGTTCCAACGCTTGCAGCTTGAGATCGAAGCGGTCGGCGATGCGTTCCGAGGAGCTGCTGATGCCGCTGCCTTCCTGCAAGGCGCTGGTGAAATAGAAACCGCGGAATACCGGCTTGAACTGGAACGGATTTTCTTCAAACAGCGTGGCGATGAATGCGCGCAGTGAGCTCTTCACCGCCGCGAATTCGAGCGGGAAAGTCAGCACGCCCGGCGGCAGGCGGTCGCCGCGGTTCAGGGCCATGTTGGCCAGGCTGATTTCTTTCAGGCCTTCAAACAGTTCGTCAAAACGTTCGTCGAAATGCGCCAGCACATCCTGGCTGCTGGTCTTCCTGTTATACGGCAGCGTGGCGCCCCACACGCGGTCTTTTTCACCGCGGTCCATGTCGACGAAGAATTCGGTAAAGCCGGTGATCAGGTCGGCCTTGGTAAACATCACGTAGACCGGCGCAAACACTTCCAGCTTCTCGGTCAGTTCCTGCACGCGCTGGCGCAGGTTCTTGGCCAGGTTGATGCCGAACTCGGGACGGTTGCCGGCCAGTTCTGCAACGCTGACGGCGATGATGATGCCGTTGATAGGCGCCCGGCTGCGGTGTTTTTTCAGCAGGCCGAGGAAGCTGAACCACTCGGCGCGGTCTTCCTCATGGACAGAATAGCGTCCTGCGGTATCCAGCAAAATGCCGTCGGTGGTGAAGAACCAGTCGCAATTGCGGGTGCCGCCTATGCCTTGCACGATATTGCTGTTCTTGTCGGCCAGCGGGAATTGCAGGCCTGAATTGGCGACTGCCGTGCTCTTGCCTGCAGCCGGGTTGCCGATGATCATGTACCACGGCAGTTCATACAGGGCAGTGGCGCCGGATTTTTCACCGAGCTTGGAATTCTTGATGGTCGAGATCGCTTCCAGCATCCGTTTGCGGATGGTTTCCGTCTCATCGCGGCCGACCGCACTAGGCTTGTCGACCGCTTTCTCGGCCTGCCCTTCCAGCATGTCGCTCAGGTTCTGCGACGCCTTTTTCGTGCGCTGCTTGCGGAACAGCCAGACCAGGCCCCAGATCAGCAGGACTGCGACCAGGAAAATCACGACCCAGATGCCGTCGATCTGCAAGGCATCCGCGGCGAGGAAGAGGAAACAGGCCAGTGCCACAAAACCGACGATTGCCAGAGTGCGTGTATTCGTCAAAAATTGCCAAATTCGTTGCATAGGTATCAGTAATTAAGTAATCGATTCTTTTGAAAGTGATGCAAAACGGCAATTGCCATCGGCAGCCATGACGATAGCCGATTCAGCGTCATGACTGCACGTTGTTGCTATTACGCAACAGAAAATTTGCCTGACTGCATCAACCTAAACGGTAAATCTGGATTGCACAGCAAAAGAGCTGCTTCATTTTTTCATTACACCGGGCTTGCGGAACTCTACGTGCCCCAAGTCCATCATTTTCCAGCGGCCACCCCAGGTCAGCCCTACCGACTCCGCCACTTCGCCATACAGCTGATAACCGCGCATGGCCCAAGGGTCTTTCTCCGTAATCACCAGCTTGCCGTTGCGCATGAACGCCGAATCGGCGGCCAGGCCGTACTGGTGGTAACTCTGGAACGCCTTGGCGTTGGTCACGCTGCCACCCATCTGCGCCAGGGCGTTCTGTCGTTCCGGACTGCGATACCCCTCGATGATCACCATGTCATAGCCATGCTGCTCTTTCATGATCTTGAAAGTCATCAGCAGGCGCTGGGTGAAATCAGCATCCAGCTGTTGCCAGTTGCGGCTGGCGCTATCCAGCATCGGCCGCACCTGTGCTACTTCCTGGGTGGTAAACACCTCCGGCGGCAACGGCGGGGGTGGCACCAGCTGCTCCCCTTCCAATAGTGCAGCGATCTGCTGATTGACGACTTGCCCTGAATCATCATAACTTCCCAGCATGGCTTTGCCACTCAACATCCAGGCAATTAACGGCGGAATCAGCACAACCGCCGTTCCTGCGAGTAGAATTAAATGATGTTTTTTAATAAACTGCCAAGTCGAGAGTCTCGACGCTTGCAGGTTTTGTGTAAAGGATTTTGTTGTTCTGGACCGACGTTCTTTCCAGTTTTGAACGCGCGCCCCGATTTGCTGCCGCCTTTTAAGTAATGCCGTAAATACAATTTCACGGGCGGCCGGAAACAACAGCAAACCTGAGATGCCGCAGGCAAGTAGGAAATAAAGAGCAACGGCTAAGACCAACGCAACACCTTTCGTGAATATTACCAAAGATAAAATATACTTTTTTGGTAATATATTGCCAGTTGACATATTTAGTTGTCAGAGAGTATACCTTATCAAACTGGACGTCACGTCGATCTGCGTTCAATACCTGACATTTGGAGAACTGTGTCTTGCAACCACCAGAAGAAACTGCGCGCGGCTCTGTAAAACCGAATCTGTTATCGGGATCGGCGGCGACAGACAATAGCAGCGGAAGCATCCTGAATGCCCTGGAGGGCAAGGAATCTCCGGCGAAAGGCATTGCGCAAAAGAAATCCGGCGTAGTGCGCGGCGCCGTCGTAGTGGCCTTGCTGGCAGCGATTGGCGCCGGCGGATTTTTTGCCTGGAATCAACGCAGCGCGCAGGATGCTACCGCGGCCAGCACGCCGGCCGCGCCTACGCCGGCTGCACCAAAGGAATTGCCGGCAAGCGCTCCGGTCCTTGCCGCCAATACGCCCGCGCCTGAAAAAACCGAATCGCAAGCGGCGGTCATCGAAAACGATCCGGCCGCTCACGCTGAAAAAACCGATGCAACGACTGACGAGACACCAGCCGATCCGCGCGCCAAGCTGACCGAAAGCCTGGAAGCAGGCGTGCCGGTTACCGCTACCTCGCTGAAAAAAGCGCTGGAAGAACCGAAGCCGGCAAAAGCAAAAGCACCCGCCAAGAGCGTCAATGCGCCGCTGGTGAACCGCAATGTGCCGGAGAAAAAAGCCGTTGCCCAGAAACCGGCAAAAGCAGCCAGCACGCCGCCCGACAGCGACGTCAATATCCTGACCGCGCTGGTGTCGCACGGCGACAGCGTGAACGAGCCGGCCAAACCCGCCAAAGAGACAGCAAAATCCAAACAGCAAGCCAAGAAGAAGGCGGCTGAACCTGTGCTGGCGCAAAACACCGCTGACGGCGGACCGGATATCGTCGAACGCAAGAACGGCGACAGTACCGCCGGCCTGCTGCAACGCTGCCGGCAGCTGGGCATGATTGAAGGCGAGCTGTGCCGCTGGCGGATTTGTTCAGGACGCTGGGATACCGATACCGCCTGCAAGGTAAACAAATAAACGGCTGCAAGCAGCACCGATAAAAAAAAAGGACACCGCGCGGTGTCCTTTTTTATTGTGACTTATTTTTTTTTTGGGGGGGGGCCATCTCGCTCTCATGCATCCGGCACAAGACTCGCAGGGTGGACACTTGTGCCCACGCGGAACATCGATCATTCGAGGAGCGAATCCAGCGTGGGCAGAAAATCTGCCCATCCTACGTCGTGCTGCCCCGCCTGCTCCAACTCCGCTTTAGCGCACGTTCACCTCGACCCGCCGCGCCTCTGCATTGTCGCCGCTGCCGGTGGTAACCTGCGGCTTCTCCAGCACGATTGCATCTTCAGCCACGCCGCCTATCAGCAGCAACGCCTTGACGCTCTTGGCGCGTTCCTTGGAGATTTCTTCATTCTTGGCTGGATCGCCGGTAGTGTCGTGGAAGCCGCTCACCACTACCTTGGCATCGGGCTTGGCCTTGGCGGCTTCGATCACGGCCGCCAGCTTCTCGCTGGTGTCCGCAGGCGCTTCCGACTTACCCGACTCAAAATGGATGACCGCAGATGCTGCGGCAGCCGCTGCTGAAGCGCCGGCGCCGTTATCGGCGACGACAGCCGGTGCGGTAACCGGCACTGGCACCAGCACTACCTCCTGTCCTGCAACCGCTTGGTTCATGCCGCTCGCCGGCAACAGCGGCACCAGCAGCAAGGCCACGATGTTGATGATCTTGATCAGCGGATTGACCGCCGGACCGGCCGTATCCTTGTATGGATCGCCAACCGTGTCGCCGGTCACTGCCGCCTTGTGCGCTTCTGAACCCTTGCCGCCATGGTTGCCGTCCTCGATATATTTCTTGGCATTGTCCCAGGCGCCGCCACCGGTAGTCATGGAAATCGCCACGAACAGACCGGTGACGATGGTCCCCATCAGCAGGCCGCCGAGCGCCGCCGGGCCAAGGATCAGGCCGACCAGGATAGGCACCACCACCGGCAGCAGCGACGGGATGATCATTTCCTTGATCGCCGACGAAGTCAGCATGTCGACCGCCTTGTCGTACTCCGGCTTGCCGGTGCCATCCATGATGCCCTTGATGTCGCGGAACTGGCGCCGCACTTCGACCACCACCGCACCGGCCGCGCGGCCCACGGCTTCCATCGCCATCGCGCCGAATAGGTAGGGAATCAGGCCACCGATGAAGAGGCCGACGATCACCAGCGGATTAGAGAGATCGAAGACGGTGCTCTTGCCGACCGAATCGAGGGCATGCGTGTAATCGGCGAACAGCACCAGCGCTGCCAGGCCGGCCGAACCGATGGCATAGCCCTTGGTGACTGCCTTGGTGGTGTTGCCGACCGCATCCAGCGGATCGGTAATCGCCCGCACCGAATCCGGCAAGCCCGACATTTCGGCGATGCCGCCGGCGTTATCGGTGATCGGGCCATAGGCGTCCAGCGCCACGATGATGCCCGCCATCGACAGCATGGCGGTAGCGGCGATGGCGATGCCGTACAAACCCGCCAGCCAGTAAGACGCGAGGATGGCGACGCACACTGCCAGCACCGGATAGGCAGTCGACTTCATTGACACGCCGAGGCCGGCGATGATATTCGTACCGTGACCAGTGGTGGAGGCTTGCGCGATGTGGCGTACCGGCTTGAAATCGGTGCCGGTGTAGTACTCTGTAATGTAGACCATCAGGCCGGTGAGGACGATGCCGATGAAGGCCGAGCCCATCAGCGGGATCCGCATCGGCTCCGGCAGGATCAGCCAGGTCACCACTGCAAAGCCGACCAGGCTCAGGATCGCCGCCCACCACAGGCCGGTGTACAACGCCGACATGATTTTCTTGCCCGGCTTGGCCTTGACCATGGAGCAGCCGACGATCGAGGCCAGGATGGAAACCCCGCCCAGGGCCAGCGGATACAGCACCGCCTGCAGTTCAGCGCCGTGCACCAGCAGCGAACCAAGCAGCATGGTCGCGATCAAGGTCACCACATAGGTTTCAAACAGGTCGGCCGCCATGCCGGCGCAGTCGCCGACATTGTCGCCGACGTTATCGGCGATCACCGCAGGATTGCGCGGATCGTCCTCTGGAATGCCGGCTTCCACCTTACCCACCAGGTCGGCGCCGACGTCGGCGCCCTTGGTGAAGATGCCGCCGCCAAGACGCGCGAAAATCGAAATCAGCGAAGCGCCGAATGCCAGCCCGATCAGCGGCCGGATCACGTCATGCAGCGACTGGCTGGAAGGTCCGGTGAATGCCAGCAGCCACAGAAAAGACAAGGTCACACCCAGCAGCCCCAGTCCCACCACCAGCATGCCGGTGATGGCGCCGCCGCGGAAGGCAACGTCCAGCGCCGGCCCGATACCCTTGGTGGCAGCCTGGGCGGTACGCACGTTGGCGCGCACCGAGACATTCATGCCGATGAAACCACAGCCGCCCGACAGCACGGCGCCGATCAGGAAACCGGCAGCCGTCACCAGTCCCAATCCGGGCAAGAGCGCAATGACAATGAACAGCACCACGCCGACGATGGCGATAGTGCGGTATTGGCGCGCCAGATAGGCAGCGGCGCCCTGCTGGATCGCGGCGGCAATTTCCTGCATGCGCGGATTACCGGGATCCTGCTTCAATATCCAGCTGCGTGAGACCAGCCCGTAGATCACGGCAATGATGCCGCAAACGACGGCAAACCATAGACTTGATGCCATATTGACTCCTCCTGTTTTTCGAACGGCTGCACGACAAAATAAGACAATCACACCATTTCACCGGTCTCTGCGAACACCAATCTGGCGTCTGCGATTCCCGGCCGATACTGCGTAATGCAAAATTTTTCGTTGCCCTTTTATTTTCAGAAGATGCTTGGGCTGGCGTTATCTGGTTGCTGACTGACGATTGAAGCTTTGATTTATTCTAAGATTGATTCTAAATGAGTTTGCCAGAAAGTATTGATTAAAAGAAAAAGCGGACCGGAGTCCGCTTTTGTTTATGCTTCCAATGCCGCAAACGCGCTGTCGCGTATCTGCTCGACCGGACCGACGCCGGCGATCTTGCGATACTTGGGCGCGCCCGGCAAGCCGGCCTTGGCCCAGTCGCCGTAGTAGTTGACCAGCACTTCGGTCTGCTCGTGATACACAGAGAGGCGCTTCTTGACGGTTTCTTCCTTGTCGTCGTCGCGCTGGATCAGGTCTTCGCCGGTGACGTCGTCCTTGCCCGCCACTTTCGGCGGATTGAACTTGGCGTGGTAGGTGCGGCCCGAGGACAGATGCACGCGGCGGCCGCTCATGCGTTCGATGATGGCGCTATCGGGAACGTCGATTTCCAGCACGTAGTCGATCGAGACGCCCGCTTCTTTCATGGCATCTGCCTGCGGAATGGTGCGCGGGAAGCCGTCGAACAGATAGCCGTTGGCGCAATCCGCCTGTTTCAGGCGGTCCTTGACCAGGCCGATGATGATGTCGTCGGACACCAGGCCGCCTGCGTCCATCACCTTCTTCGCTGCGATGCCGAGCGGCGTGCCAGCCTTGACTGCTGCGCGCAACATGTCGCCGGTCGAAATCTGCGGAATGTTGAATTTCTCTTTAATGAAAGTCGCTTGCGTGCCTTTACCGGCACCAGGCGCTCCTAAAAGGATGAGGCGCATGTTAAAAGTCCTAAGGTGAGTTTTGAATTGATTGTGGCGACGGCGCACAGCGGACTGGCAGCGACGTCTCCTGAGATGCTTATTTATATCACGCTATCTTTGCATGAAACTTACCATACAATTTTACCAAACAGCGCGCTTTGGGCGCGATTTCTGTTGGTTCAACGATAATTTCCCGACATTTCCCCGCATTTTATACAGTGAATCATGCCGTGAAAAAACCGCGCACCCGCTCCAGGTCTTCCGGCGTATCGACCCCGGCTGCCGGCGCCGCCGGCGCGATATGCACCGCAATCGGGTAGCCGTGCCACAGCACCCGCAGCTGCTCCAGCGCTTCGATCTGTTCCAGCGGCGACACCGTCAGCGTCGGATAGGTTTGCAAAAAACCATTGCTGTAGGCGTACAGGCCGATGTGCCGCAACGGCTGATAGCCGGCCGGCAGGCTCTGTTGCGATTGCGCAAAACCATCCCGGTGCCAGGGAATCGTCGCCCGTGAAAAATACAGGGCGCGCCCGGCCTGGTTCAGCACCACCTTGACCACATTCGGATTGAATACCTCGCTCACCGCCTCGATCGCATGCGCCGCGGTCGCCATCGGCACCTCTGCATTGATCAAGGCGGCAGTTGCCGCGATCAGGGCCGGATCGATCATCGGCTCGTCGCCCTGCACGTTGACCACCACGGCATCGGCCGCCAGCCCCAGCGCCGCCGCCACTTCGGCGATGCGGTCGGTGCCGGAAGGATGGTCTGAACGCGTCAGACGCGCAGCGATACCGTGTTGCGCGCACACCGCCAGGATTTCCGCATGGTCGGTGGCCACGATCACCTGCACCGCGCCGGATTGCGCCGCGCGCTCGGCGGTGCGCACGATCATCGGCTTGCCGCCGATATCGGCCAGCGGCTTGTTGGGCAGGCGGGTGGAAGCCAGCCGCGCCGGGATGATGACCGTGAAAGGCTTGCTCGAACTCACTATATTGCCCGCCACTTAAGCCGCAGGTGCCGCGCCGGCGGCCGGAGCGTTGAGATCGCGCGCCTGATCGGCCCACATGATGGGGATGCCGTCGCGGATCGGATAAGCCAGCTTGTCAGCATTGCAAATCAGTTCCTGGGCTTTCTTGTCGTGATGCAGCGGCCCTTTGCAGATCGGGCAGACCAGGATGTCAAGCAGTTGTGTGTCCACGGAGTTTCTCCAGAATTTGTTGAGACAGTGCGGCGTCAATCTGCGCCGTCACCGGAACGACCCAGATGCGCGGATCGTCTTTAATAGACGCTATTTGCCGACATTTTACTGCATCCTTTTCCGTGATCAGGATCAGTTCGGCCTCCAGGGCCGCAAACGGGTTGTCGGAAAAATCATGGTGATCGGGCAAAGCCAGCGTCTCGAACCTCAGGCCGGCGGCGCTCAGCATGCTGAAAAAGCGTTGCGGATTGCCGATGCCGGCCGCCGCGGCGATCTTCAGCGCCGCATCGCCCAGGCTGGCCAGCGGCCGCGTGTCAGTTGGATCAGCGAGCCGTTCGGCGTAGTCGCCCGCCAGCTGCATGCGGATCGAATCGGCCGGCATGGAAGCGGGAATCGCAGCTGCATTGACCACGGTGAAGTCGCGCCGGCGTGAGGCCGGCTCGCGCAAAGGTCCGGCCGGCAGCAGCCAGCCGTTGCCGGCGCCGCGGGCGTCAAACAGGACGATTTCGATGTCGCGTTGCAAACGATAATGCTGCAAGCCGTCGTCGGACAAGATCAGGTTGACTTCAGGATGGGCCTGCAGCAAGGCTTGCGCCGCCGCCACGCGGTCGCGCCCGACCACCACCGGGCATTGCGCGCGGCCGGCGATCAGCAAGGGTTCGTCGCCGACCTCGGCCGCCAGCGATGCCGGTGTTACGTGTTGCACCTGTGGCTTGCCATCGGCGCTTTGCGCCGCATAGCCGCGCGAAATCACGCCCGGCACATAGCCGGCTTGCCGCAGCGCCTGCACCAGCCAGATCGTCAGCGGCGTCTTGCCGGTACCGCCGACAAAAATGTTGCCGACCACGATCACCGGCACCGGCAGCCGCGTGCTGGCCTGCCAGCCGGCGGCGTAGAGCCGGCGCCGCAGCGCCGCCAGCAAGCCGAACAGCAGCGACAGCGGCCACAGCAGGCATACCAGCAAGCCGCGCCGCTGCCAGGCGGCGCTCAGGGTCGATTCCAGCGAGCTTTTACTTGTGGCCACTAGTCTGGGCGGCAAACGTGATCTTGTCGAAACCTGCCAGACGCGCAGCCTCCAGCACATTGATCACGGTCTGGTGGGTCGCCATGGCGTCGGCATTGATGATCACCACCGGGTCGACCTTGGACTGGCCAGGCTGACCATCCGCCTGCACCGCATTCTTCAGGTCCAGCGCCAGCGACGCCGCATCCTTGGACGACACTTGCACGTTGTTGACCGCGTACTGGCCTTGCGGATTGACGGCGACGTTGATCTCTTGCGGCTGCGTCATGGCCTTGTCGGCATCGGCAGTCGGCAAGGTGATCTGCAGCGCCGTAAACTTGCTGTAGCTGGTGGTCACCATCAGGAAGATCACAATCACCAGCAAGACGTCGATGAACGGGATCAGGTTGATTTCAGGGTCCTCGCGGCCCTTGCCTTTACGGAAATTCATTTACGCGCACCGTGAACTGTATCAACGAATTTTACTGCCTGCTGCTCCATATCGACCACAAAGCCGTCCACCAGGGCGCGGAAATGACGATAGAAAATCAACGCCGGCATGGCGATCGCCAGGCCGAAGCCGGTGTTATACAACGCCACCGAAATGCCATGGCCCAGTTGCGTAGGATCGGCGCCGGCGCCGGTGGTCGCGCCAAAAATCTCGATCATGCCGACCACGGTGCCGAACAAGCCCATCAAAGGCGCCAGCGAAGCAATCGTCCCCAATGTTGTGAGGAAGCGTTCGAGATCGTGCGCAGTCGCCTGCCCGGCCTCTTCGATCGATTCCTTCATCAGATCGCGCGGCGCATCGACATTGCGCAGGCCGGCGGCCAGCACCCGTCCCAGCGGCGAGTTGGTTTCCAGATTAGTCAGGACTTCGGTATTGATCTTGCCGTTGTGATAAACCCGTATCACTTCCTGCAACAGTTGCGGCGGCAGGATACGCGCGCGGCGCAAATAAACGAGACGTTCGATAATCAATGCGGTGGCAATGATGGAGGCAATTAACAACAGCCAGATCGGCCAGCCCGCAGCTTGAATAATGGCAAACAAAAGAAACTCCTTGGTGAGGTACGAATGCTGTAGAGCGTATCGACAAGAGAAATGCAGACGAGGGGTTCATCAGCATGGATGCAGAATGTAACTTGTTGACGGCCTGCGGGCAAGCACGACAAGCATTGCTGAGCAGAAATTTTTATCGCAGTGTTTTACCTTGCATTTCATGTTGATAAAACGCTGCGCTGAGTTCCACACACATTATGTGAACAAAATTGTGGACAAGTCGCTCGACTAATAGTGAAGTCCATGATTTATAAGGAATTTTTTCAACTGCTGCAAAAACAGGCAGTGGCTGCAAGTTCTGCGCACCTAAAGTTCTCCACAGATTTTGGGGATAACTTTGTGCACAAGCGCACTGGATTCACCTGAAGTCATTGATTGGCAACAGATTTTCACCAGTGTGAAGGAATGCTGCAAATGTGCCTGAAACACGGCTTTACGGGTGGCGGACCGGATTTTCGCCAACGTCCGTGATGATTTTGCCATGTCGGCGGCGGCGTATATCCACATGCAGAGAGAAATCCGCAGTTACCCACAGAATATGTGGATAAGCTTGTGCGCAAGCCTGCTGCATTCCGGACAAGCCCTTGATTTGTTTCGCTTTTCCATCGCTGTGCAGCGGCTGTGCTTTACAATATCAGCGCTCCCTGTCCGCTTGCCTCAACGGACACGGTCATTAACTGAATCGAAAGCCAGCATGAATCTCTCCAGCCCTCCCGACAACCGTTCCAGCGGACCGCAGGTACTGACAGTCTCCGCCTTGAATCAAGCCGTCGCGCGGATGCTGGAACGCAGTTTTCCGTTGGCCTGGGTCTCGGGCGAAATATCGAATTTCAAGAGCTACGCTTCCGGCCACTGGTACTTCACGCTGAAGGACGATGCGGCGCAAGTGCGCGGCGTCATGTTCAAGGGCCGCGCCCAGCATGCCGGCTTTACCCCGCGCGACGGCGACAAGGTGGAAGTACGGGCGCTGGTGACCCTGTACGCCGCGCGCGGCGACTATCAGCTCAATGTCGAAGCGATCCGGCGCGCCGGCGTCGGCAACCTGTATGAAGCCTTCTTGCGCCTGAAAGAAAAGCTCAATGCCGAAGGCTTGTTCGATCCAGCACGCAAGCGGCCGCTGCCGGCATTTGCCCGAACCATCGGCATCGTCACCAGCCTGCAGGCGGCAGCACTGCGCGATATCCTGACCGCGCTGGCGCGCCGTGCGCCGCATGTGCGCGTGATCCTGTACCCGACGCCGGTGCAAGGCGACGGCGCCGCAGAAAAGATCGCTCGCGCCATCAATACTGCAGCGGCGCGTGCCGAATGCGAGCTGCTGCTGGTATGCCGCGGCGGCGGCAGTATCGAGGACTTGTGGTCGTTCAACGATGAAGCGGTAGCGCGTGCGATCGTCGCCGCGCCGATGCCGGTGATTTCCGGGGTCGGCCACGAGACCGATTTCACCATCGCCGACTTTGCCGCCGACCTGCGCGCCGCCACCCCGACCGCCGCCGCCGAGCTGGCGACGGTGCCGCGCGGCGACTGGCTGGCGACGCTGGAAGCGCATGCCGACGACCTCACCCGCGCCTTGCGCCGTCAACTCGGCGAGGCCAGCCAGACGCTGGACTGGCTCGGACGCCGCCTGAGCAGCCCTGCCACCACCATTGCCCACGAACGTGTCAAGCTGCAAAGCCTGCACAGCCGGCTGCTGCACGCTACCCGCATCCCGCTGACGCAATCACGCTACGCCCTGCTCAACCTGCGCACCCGCCTGACGGCGCAGATGCCCGACACTTCAGCATCACGCACCGGGCTGCTGGAGCAAAGCCGCCGCCTCGGCAGCGCGCTGGCGGCAAGCAACCGTGACCGGCGGCAGGCGCTGGCGGCGCTCAATGCGCAACTCGAATTGCTGAATCCGCAGCGCACCCTGGAACGCGGCTACGCCATCGTTTCCGACGCCAAGGGCCATGTAATCCGCACGCCGCAAGCCTTGCAGCCGCGCCATTTCGTTACCGTCCAGCTGGCGGATGGCAGCGCCAAGGTGGGCATAGACAGCGTGCAAGCCACGCTTGATTGAAGAACGGTTTCCCCGGATGTGGCGCAAGCCACATAAGGAGTCGGATAAAAGCAGCAGGAAAGCGCAAGCTTGCTGCATGGAATAGCTAAGCGCTTTACAATAGCTCTTTCCTGGAAACTGTTCTTAAGATGTATAGGCAACAGCTTCTTTGTAATCCCAATAAAACTATAGGAAGGACGCACAACATGGCACACACTCTCCCGCCCCTGCCGTATGCTCTGGATGCATTAGCTCCACACATTTCCAAAGAGACTCTGGAATTTCACTATGGTAAGCATCACCAGACCTATGTGACCAACCTGAACAACCTGATCCCAGGCACAGAATTCGAAAACGCATCCCTGGAAGATATCGTCAAGAAATCCTCCGGCGGCGTCTTCAACAATGCAGCGCAGATCTGGAACCACACCTTCTACTGGCACAGCCTGTCGCCAACAGGCGGCGGCGCACCAACCGGCGCATTGGCAGATGCGATCAACGCCAAGTGGGGTTCGTTCGACAACTTCAAGGCTGAACTGACCAAGACTGCCGTCGGCACTTTCGGTTCCGGCTGGGCCTGGCTGGTGAAAAATGCCGACGGTTCGCTCGGCCTGGTGTCGACTTCCAACGCTGCAACCCCACTGACGACCGACGCTAAGCCTTTGATCACCGTCGATGTCTGGGAACACGCTTACTACATCGACTACCGCAATGCCCGTCCAAAATACCTGGAAGCATTCTGGGCATTGGCGAATTGGGAATTTGCTTCGAAGAATTTCGCATAACAGACAATCTGTGATGGCCGGCCTGGAATAAAAGCCTGATCGGCACGCAAGAAAAAAGGGCGCTTACCTCATCGTAAGCGCCCTTTTTTACTTTTTTCTGTTACCTGTCCTTATCCCTCTTGCTGCCAGCTTGCCTCATACGCATCCAGGACCGAGGGCGGCAGATCGAAGTGCGGCGGCGTCTCCGACATTTGTTCGGCCGGTGCGATGGCGCTGATTTCTCCATACGAAGATCTCATCGTCTGCCGCCATTTATCGACTTCAGCCTGACTGAGATCGGCATGCTGCAAGCCATCGGCCAGGCGCGGCATGGACTGCAGCCAGCGGCCGGTTTGCGCCAGCGAAACCTGCACCCGCCAGCCCCCGCCTTCTGTTGCCCGCCGCCGCAGCGCAGTCATGGCGCAGAAAGCCGCCAGGTAGCCGGTGGCATGATCAAGCGCCTGGCATGGCAGCTTGCCGGGCTGGGCGCTGCCGGTGGCCTGCCCTTCTTCCCAGGCGATGCCGGTAGCCGACTGCACCAGGCTGTCAAAGCCGCGCCGCTCGGCCCACGGGCCGGCATGGCTGTAGGCCGAAAGACGCACCTCGACCAAACCTGGCCGCAGCGCCTGCAATGCATCGCTGGAAAAACCATGCGCGGCGAGCGCCCCCGGCCGGTAAGCATGCAGGAAGACATCGGCGCCAGGTATCAGCTGGCGCAGGCGCTGGCGTCCTGCTTCGCTGCGCAGATCAAGCTGGGCGGCACGCTTGCCGCGGCCATTGTCGATCACCAAGGTCGGAATATTCGGCAGGTGCGCGGCGCCGATCGCCAGCACTTCGGCGCCGTGCTGCGCCAGCGTGCGGCCCGCCACCGGCGCCGCGATCACCCGCGACAGGTCGAGCACGCGGACGCCGCTGAGTGGTCGTTGTCCGGGCCGTGGCATTTCAGGAGCGCTGTCGGCGATCCGTTCGATCTCAAACAGCGGCAAGCCGGCGACGGCCGTCGCTTGCGGATGCGTCAGCCACTCGTCGGGACTACGTATCAGCGCCGCGCACATGCCTTCTTGCGCCAACCGCGCATCGAGTTCGGTAGCCTGCCAGCCGGCGATGGCGGCGGCCACGGCGGCGCGGTTGTCGGCGCATTGCAGGACCCGCAGCACGCCGTCGCGGTGATGCGGGAAATTGGTGTGCAGCTGTATCCAGCGGCCGTCGCCGGCCTGGTAGTAGCCGGCGATAGGACTCCAGGGATCGGCCGGTGGCTTGCCGTTTATCAGCAGGTAGCGTTCGCTGCGGAAGATGGCGAGCGCGTGGCGCTGGTCAACCGCAACAGTTTGACGGCTACCGCCGCGCAAGCGCCAGAAATCCGCCGCCGCCAGTGCCTGCGCACCGATCACGGCGGACGCCAGCGCGCCGACCGGGAACTGCGAAGGCAACTGTCGCGCCAGATGGGAAAAACTGAGCTGCTCCAGGGCATTCGGCGCCTGGCCGGCGAGCTGCCAGAGTGTGCCGAGCAATTGACCGGCTGTGGTATCGGTGTGCATGATCGTCCTTATGGGAAGTAAGGATTCAGTCTAGAATTTGGCGGCTGGCCGCGTCAATCTTGATTGCGGCAATCAATATAAAGAAATTTCCCGATGAAGAAATTGCTTAGCGCGGCGGAAGCAGCCAAACTACTCGGCGTCAGCACCGCTACATTGTATTCCTATGTCAGCCGCGGCATGCTCAGCTCGCTGCCAGGCACAGGCGAGCGCAGCAAGCTGTATCCGCGTGACCAGCTGCTGCGCCTGGCGGCGAGACGCAAGGATGGCCGCCAGGCCGGCCATGCTGTCGAGCAGGCGATAGACTGGGGCAAGCCGATCCTGGAATCACGCATCACCCTGATCGAGCATGGCGTCATCCGCTATCGTGGCCACGACGCCATGAAGCTGGCGCGCAGCGCCACGCTGGAACAGGTCGCGATGATCTTGTGGGATAGCGACAGCAAGAGTTATTTCGATGACGCGACTCCTGTCATCGAGCCGCAACGCTGGTCAGCCATGCGCGAGCCGTTTGCGGGTTGCCTACCGCTGCAACGCGGCGCCGCCCTGCTGGCAGCCGCCACGCCTTTACTCAAACCATCCGATCCGCTCACGGATGGCGCGCAGCTGATGCGGCTGCTGGCGGCGGCATTGCTAGACGCCGATATCAGCACCGCCCCCCTGCATCAGCAATGCTGTGACGCCTGGCGTCTCGGCGCCGAACACGCCGATCTGGTGCGGGCGGCGCTGATCGCTTGCGCCGATCATGAATTGAATGTCTCCACTTTTACCGTGCGCTGCGTCGCCTCGACCGGCGCGTCGTTACCGGCAGCGCTGCTGGCTGGACTGTCGGCGCTGTCCGGCCCGCGCCACGGCGGCGAATCGTTGCGCGTATGGGCCATGATCGACGCCGCCATGGCCAGCGATGACATGCATGGCGTACTGCAGCAGCGCCTGGCTCAGCCCGGCCTGATCCTGGGTTATGGCAACCAGTTGCCGGGTTTCGGCCATCCCCTCTATCCGGACGGTGATCCGCGCGGCCGCATGCTGATCCAGATGCTGGAGGCGCAGGCAGGCAATGCCGAGATTGCCGCTCTGCTGGCGCTTGCCGACATCGCCAGCAAGCTCACCGGACAGGCTCCGAATATCGATTTTGCGCTGGCGGCAATTGAACATGCCTTCGGGCTGGCGCGCGGCGCCTCGCAAACCTTATTTGCATTGGGCCGCTGTGCCGGCTGGATCGCGCACGCCATCGAACAGGCGGCCAGCGGCCAGCTGATCCGGCCGCGGGCGCGCTATGTGGGAACGTTTGATTTTCTTGATTATTGAGAATCTCATGAAACACGACAGAACCGTAACCGGCTTTCGTCGCGCCTAGCAGACGCGGCTAAGTGGGCTACGGCGTACATATCTAGCCGCTAGAAAAAAATACGAATGCGCCCTGTCTTTCTCCGAATCCGTCATGTGGGGTCAGAGTCGAGTTTCGCGAAAAAGCACCGCGAAAGTCGACTCTGACCCCAGATGACTTTGTCGGCGTAGTGCTGCGCTGGTCAAATGCGATAATTCCGCCGCGTCATGAATTACCAAAACCTCAATGATTCGCAGGCCGGGCGATCGCCCGCCACAGCATCTTGAACAGCGCATTCGCCTGCAGCGCCAGCGGCTCCTGCTCGCCGCGCATGGTGTGCATGTGCACCAGCCGCTCGAGGATGCCGATGAAATAGTCCAGCAGGATTTTTTCATTGACCTCATCCGTCAGGACGCCCTCAGCCCTGCCGTCGGTCAAGGTTTTCATCAGGACTTCCATCATTTCCGGCTGGCGGAAAGTACGGTCGCGGCCCCATGCGCTGATCTGCAGCGAACTCATGATCAGCTGGCTGACCTTGGGATTGCGGTCGAAGAAATCGAGCACTACCCAGAACACCTTGCGCAGCTTGTCCTGGCAGCTTTCGATGCCCTGCAGGTGATCCAGCATGCGCGAGGCCAGCGCGCCCAGCCAGGTTTCCAGGCAGGCGAACAGCAGCGCTTCCTTGCTGCCATAATATTTGTAGATGGTCTGCAGCGATACATTGGCGGCGGCGGCGATTTCGCCAAAGCTGACGCTGTGGAATTCTCGTTCCGAGAACAGATCCAGCACTGCGCCTTCTATTCGTTGCTGTATCGCCGGCTTGAGCAGAGCGCGGTCGAGCACGATTTTCTGTTTTTCCACAGGCGGTGTTTTTGCCATTTTCATCATATGTGTAATCAAAATTACGGACTTATCCGCTAGCGTTTCCGCCATCTGGTTTAGAGTGCCTTACCAATTGACGCTGGCCAGTGCTTTCACTACAGTAGGTATTCAGCTGCAATCAGACACACTCAAAGTGTAATTTTTATTACGCAAACATACAAGCCGGAGACGCTATGACTGACGCTTATATTTTCGATTCCGTGCGCACGCCGCGCGGCAAGGGCAAGAAGGATGGCAGCCTGCACCAGGTGACGCCAGTCAACCTGCTGGCGCAACTGCTGCACGCGCTGGAACAACGCAACCACCTCGATACTTCCCAGGTAGATGACGTGGTGCTCGGCTGCGTCACCTCGGTCGGCGAACAAGGCGCCGACATCGCCCGTACCGCCGTGCTGTACGCCGGCTGGGATCAGTCGGTCGCGGGCGTGACGCAATCACGCTTTTGCGCCTCCGGCCTGGAATCTGTCAACCTGGCGGCGATGAAGGTCATGTCCGGCCAGGAACAGCTGGTGGTGGCCGGCGGCGTCGAAAGCATGTCGCGCTGGGCCATGGGTTCTGACGGCGGCGCCTGGTTCATGGATCCGCGCGTCAACCAGAGCACCGGCTTTGCCCCGCAAGGGATAGGCGCCGACCTGATCGCCACGCTGGAAAATTTCTCGCGCAGCGATGTCGACAACTTTGCTCTGCAATCGCAGAAAAAGGCAGTGCATGCGCGCGCCGAAGGTTATTTCAAAAAATCCCTGGTCCCGGTGACCGACCTCAACGGCCTGGTGGTGCTGGACCACGATGAATACATCCGCGCCCAGACCACCATCGAAAATCTGGCGGGCTTGAATCCCGCTTTCGAACAGATCGGCCAGATGGGTTTCGACGCCACTGCGCTGCGTAAATACACCACGGTTGAAAAAATCAACCACGTGCACCACGCCGGCAATTCCTCCGGCATTGTCGACGGCGCCGCGCTGGTGCTGGTCGGCAGCAAGGAGATGGGCGAGAAGCTGGGATTGAAGCCGCGCGCCCGCATCGTAGCGACCGCCGTCACCGGCTCCGAACCGACCATCATGCTGACCGGCATTGCCCCGGCGGCGCGCAAGGCGCTGGCCAAAGCGAAGATGTCGGCCAAAGATATCGACCTGTTTGAAATCAATGAAGCGTTCGCCGCCGTGGTGATGCGCGCCATCCGCGATCTCGATATCGACCCGGCGCGTGTCAATGTCAACGGCGGCTCGATTGCCATGGGCCATCCGCTGGGCGCTACCGGCGCCATGATACTCGGCACCGCGCTCG
Source organism: Collimonas pratensis (assembly GCF_001584185.1). Classification (GTDB taxonomy): domain Bacteria; phylum Pseudomonadota; class Gammaproteobacteria; order Burkholderiales; family Burkholderiaceae_D; genus Collimonas; species Collimonas pratensis. Next base: position 4,009,080 of record NZ_CP013234.1, read on the forward strand.
ACGAACTGGAGCGCAGCGGCAAGCGGACTGCGCTGATCTCGCTGTGCGTGGGCGGCGGCATGGGTATCGCCACCATTATCGAACGCGTTTGATTCACTGACAGGACATCTATCATGAGTGTGAATTTCCAAAAAGACAGCGACAACATCGTCACCCTGACCCTGGACATGCCGGGCCGTTCAATGAATGTGCTGAACGAAGCGCTGACGGCGCCGTTCATGCAGGCGATTACCGCCATCGAAGCCGACGCCACCATTGCCGGCGTCATCATCACCTCCGGCAAGGCTGATTTCGTGGCCGGCGCCGATATCGAAAAGCTGTACCAGATCACCGATGCGCAAGCCGCCTTCGACCTGGTGCAGGAATTCAAGGGCTTCATGCGCCGCCTGGAACTGTGCGGCCGGCCGGTGGTCGCGGCGCTCAACGGCACCGCGCTGGGCGGCGGCCTGGAACTGGCGCTGGCTTGCCATCACCGCATCGCCATCAATAATCCGAAAGCCAAGTTCGGCCTGCCGGAAGTCAAGCTCGGGCTGCTGCCGGGCGGCGGCGGCACCCAGCGCCTGCCGCGCATGATCGGCATCCAGAGCGCGCTGCAGCTGATCCTGGAAGGCAAGGAACTGCGCGCGGAAGAAGCGCTGCAGCAGGGCATCATCCAGGAGCTGGCCGATGACAAGGAAGATCTGCTGGCCAAGGCCAAGGCCTGGTGCCTGGCCAACCCGAAGGCGAAGCAGCCCTGGGACGACAAGAAATTCCGCTGGCCCGGCGGCGATTCGCGCAGCCCGGGCAACGGCCAGCTGTGGGCCATCGCGCCGTCGATGGCCAGCGCCAAGACTTTCGGTAACTATCCGGCCGCCACCAACATCATGAGCTGCGTGTTCGAAGGTGGGATTGTCGATTTCGACACCGCCTGCGAAATCGAGTCGCGCTACTTCGTCAATTGCGCCCTGTCGCCGGTAGCCAAGAACATGATCGGCACGCTGTGGTTCCAGCTCAACGCCATCAACAAGGGCAAGTCGCGGCCGGAAGGCTTTGCACCGTCCAAGGTCAGCAAGGTCGGCATCCTCGGCGCCGGCATGATGGGTGCCGGCATTGCCTACGCATCGGCGAAAGCCGGCATAGCCGTGGTGCTGCTGGATAACAGCCTGGAGAATGCGGAAAACGGCAAGAACTACTCGGCCAAGCTGCTGGATAAATCGATACGCCGCAAGCAGCAAACCGAAGCCGGCAAGAACGCCCTGCTGGCGCGCATCCAGCCGACCACGGATTTCAATGACCTGGCAAGCTGCGACCTGATCATCGAAGCAGTGTTTGAAGACCGCGCCATCAAGGCTGACGTGACCCGCAAGACGGAAGCGTTGATCAGCGCCGACGCCGTCTTCGCTTCCAATACATCGACCCTGCCGATCAGCGGCCTGGCGCAAGCCAGCGTGCGGCCTGCCAATTTCATCGGCTTGCACTTCTTTTCGCCGGTGGACAAGATGCCGCTGGTGGAAATCATCGTCGGCGAACATACCAGCCCGCAAACCTTGGCGCGCGGCTTCGACTATGTACAACAGATCAAGAAGACGCCGATCGTGGTTAACGACTCGCGCGGCTTCTACACGTCGCGGGTGTTCGGCACCTATGTGATGGAAGGCTTGAAATTATTGATGGAAGGCCAGCATCCACGCGCCATCGAAATGGCCGGCCTGCAGGCCGGCATGCCGGTCGGACCGCTGGCGGTGCATGACGAAGTCAGCCTGTCGCTCTCACTGCATATCTTGCAGCAGACGCGCAAGGATTTCGCTGACGCCGGCAAGCCATTTGCGGGCCATCCGGCCGATGGCGGACTGGAAAAAATGGTGACGCAGCTGGACCGCAAGGGCAAGAAGGCCGGCAAGGGTTTTTACGATTATCCTGAAAACGAGAGCAAACACCTGTGGCCAGGCTTGCAGCAAGCGTTCCCGCTGGCAGCCACACAGCTGCCGCAAAAGGACTTGATCGAACGCATGATGTTCGTGCAAGCCAACGAGGCGGCCAAATGCTATGAAGAGAAAGTCGTGCTGACGGTGGCAGACACCAACATCGGCAGCATTTTCGGCTGGGGCTTTGCGCCGTTCCAGGGCGGCGCGCTACAGTACATCAACGCTTACGGCGTCGCCAATTTCGTCAAGCGGGCACGCCAACTGGCGGAGCAGTTCGGCAGTTACTTTGCGCCGGCGGCAATCCTGGTGCAGATGGCGGAGCAAGGCAAGCGCTTCGAATAGTCTGGATGCAGAAACAGCCTGGGCGCATGCAATGCGTCCCAGGCTGGATCGGGCTAATCTGTTCAGGAAATCTTGCTGGCGTCGAACAAGGAAGGAATGCGCTGCGCCAGCATCATGTCGCCTTTCAGCTTCAGCTTGCCGCTCATGAAGGCCATGGCGCCGTTGAGCTCGCCTTTCAGCAACGCCTTCAGGTCGTCATCCGCCATCGTCAACGCGACGTCGGGCGCATCGACCACGCCTTCGTGCGCCGTGCATTTGCCGTGATCGATCAGCAAATACATCGGCTGCGAAATATCGAACTGGATGCTGTTCTTCATGTTCAGCGTGGCGGCTGCATCCAGCGCGCTCGGCATGAGCTTGATGATGTCGTTTACGGTCATTTTTTATCCTCAGGTTGCTTTAAAAATTCTGCTGTCATTTTCCACTATATTTATATTCAAGGAGCCGCGGCCGCTCATTCCCATCCGACCGCGCTGCGCACCTGCAGTTCCCGCTCCATCAGGCCGGCATAGCGCTTTTCCACCTCGCTGCGCTTGACCTTCATGGTCGGCGTCATCAAGCCGTTGTCTATGCTCCAGGCATCTTTCAGCACCACGCATTTGGCGATCTTTTCATGCGGCTCCAGCGTCGCATTGACCGCAGCCATGTCGTCGATCAATCCCTGCTCCACCGCGGCCCGCGGCTTGCTGCGGGCCGCCGCGGTCAGGGTCACCGCCATCACCGGCTGGTTCATGCCGTTGCCGATGAACAGCAGGTTTTCGACGTCGGTATTGCGCGCCAGCGAACATTCGATGGGCGCCGGCGCCACGTATTTTCCCTTGGCGGTCTTGAAGATGTCTTTCACGCGGCCGGTAATATACAGGTAACCGTCCTCGTCCACCCGGCCCTGGTCGCCGGTGCGCAGATAGCCGTCTTCGGTGAAGGCCGCGCGCGTGCTCTCCGGATCCTTGTAATAGCCCATCATCAAGCCCGGATGCTTGAACAGGATTTCGCCGTCTTCGGACAGCTTGAAGCCGGCGTTCTGCGGCGGCTTGCCGACCGAGCCGACGCGGTTCTGGTCCGGCAGGCAGGCGCTGGAATAGACTGAGGCTTCGGTGGGTGCATAGCCTTGCAGCACCGTCAGTCCGAGATTGCGCTGGTACCAGTCCAGCAATGCCGCCGGTATCGGCGCCGCCCCGGACAGGCAGAAGCGCACATGCTGCAAGCCGACCGCCACCCGAATCTTGCGCCGGACGATAGTACGCAACAGCGGGATCTTCATCAGGCGGTCCAGCTTCTGCTGCGGCATCTTGTGCAGGATCGCGGTCTGGATACGGCCATAGACCAGCGGCACGCCAAAGAAACGGGTAGGCGCGACCTGCGCCAGCTGCTCTCCCATCTTGTCGACGTTTTCAAGGAAGTGCACTTCGCCGCCGTTGTAGCAGCTCGGCAGCGCAATGGCAAAGCGCTCGAAGGCATGCGCCAGCGGCATGTAGGAAAAATAGCGTTCCTGACCGAGCGACGGCGCCAGGTTCATGATGCTGTAGACGGCAAACAGTACATTGCCGTAGCTGAGCATCACGCCCTTCGGCTTGCCGGTGGTGCCGGAGGTATAAATCAAGGTCATCAGCGCCTCCGGCGCCGGAGCCAGATACTCCTCGATGGCCATGGGCGCGGTGGCGGCGACCAGTTCATCCCATGTGAGCTGCCCGGCCGGCGCTTCCTGATAGGGAAAGGAAATGGTGCGCACCGAGTCCGGAATCGCCCCGGTGAAATCGTCTGCGTCCGGCATCGGCCCGAGGAACACCGCCTTGGCTTCGCTATGCTCGAAGATATAACGGGTGGTGGCTGCAGCCTGTTTCGGATACATGCCGACGCTGACGTGGCCGGCCATGGAAATCGCCAGGTCGGCCATGATCCAGTGCGCGGTATTGCGGCCAGAGATGCAAATGCGGCTGCCCGGCTCCCAGTTCATGGCTTTCAGCGCCGCCGCCATGCGCCTCACCTGATCGCTACCGTGCGCCCAAGTGGTGGCTTTCCATTGCCCCAAAACCGGTTGCAACAGCCAAGGCGCATTGGGCTTGGCAGCGGCCCATTGCAACATCATTTGCACCGAATTCTTTTGTTCGTCCACGGGTGTCTCCTCGCGCGAAGTTCAGGAAGATTGCTGGTTTTTATAGTTTCTTTGGCCTTGCTGGAAATTGTCTTGCAATAAATCCTTTTACACTAGATCGCACCGCTCGCCGTCAAGGCGGCCAGCTGAATGTCGTCAATGCCGGCCAGCCTGGCCAGAACGCCTGCGGTATCCGCGCCCAGCGCCGGACAAGCGCCGGCCGCCGCGACAGCCGTATCGCTGAAACGAATCGGCAGGTCAGACAAAGGTTTGCCGTCTTCCACCCGGATCAAGCCGCGGGCCTTGACTTGCGGATTGGCGAGTGCCTCTTGCGGACTGTAGATGCCGGACACGCAGCAATCGCACTCCGCCAGCAGCAGCTCCCATTCGTCGCGACTACGTGTCTTGAACAGATCGGCCAGCGCTTCGCGCAGAGCGGCGCCGCCGGCTCCAGGCGCCAGCGGCATGGCGGCTAGGTCGGGCCGTTCGACTGCCTGGCAGAAATTGAAAAAGAATTTCGGTTCAAGCGCCGCCAGCGCCACGTGCTTGCCGTCGGCGCAGGCATAGATGCTGTAGTTGGGCAGGCCGCCGCTGAGCACGTCGCTGCCGCGCGCCTTGCTCTCGCCCAGCGTACGGATGGTGGCCAGCGACAGTGCCTGCAGCGCCAAGGTGCCGTCCAGCATGCCGACGTCGACCAGCGTGCCCTGGCCGGAAGCGCGCGCGCCGATGACGGCGGCCAGGATGCCGAGGGCGCAGGTGAGCGCGCCGCCGGCCAGGTCAGCACTTTGGAAATTCGACAGTACCGGCGCGCCATCGGCGGCGCCAGTCTGGTCCAGCACGCCGGCATAGGCGCAGTAATTCATGTCGTGGCCGGCACGGTCTTTATAGGGGCCGGTCTGGCCGTAGCCGGTCAGCGCCGCGTACACCAGGCGCGGATTGATCTGTTTCAACACCTGGTAACCGCAGCCCAGCTTGTCCATCACGCCGGGCCGGAACGATTCGATCAGGACATCCGCCTCAAGCACCATTTTCTTCAGCAATTCGACCGCCTGCGCTTGCCGCAGATCGAGCGTGACCGATTGCTTGCCGCGGTTGACCAGCGTGAACAGCTCCGGCGCCAGCATGCGCGCGTAATCGCCGCCCTGCGGTTCTTCCAGCTTGATGACCTCGGCTCCCAGCTGCGCCAGGTAGAAGCTGCAAAAGGGGCCGGGCAGCAAACGGGTCAGGTCGAGCACCCGGATGCCGGACAGGAGCGGGTTAGCCATGGCGCGTCAGGCTTGGGCTACTTGCTCTGGCCGAACGGCGAGTTGACGCCCTGCAGTATCGACATCAGCGATTCGCCGATGGTCTTGGGATAGGTGGCCTCGCTGAAGTCGCCGATCTCGGCCCACTTCTCCGCCACTTCTTCGGGACCGAAAGCCTGGCCCTGGAAATGATGGCCCTGGGTACGCTCCCAGCGCAACTTGGCATGGAAACCGGCGCCGACTTCGAACAGGCTGCCGCTTTCCTTGCAACTGTCGTGGCTCAAATAAGCCGCCAGCGGCGCGACGTATTCCGGCTTGAGCGCTTCCAGCATCTGCGGCGGCATCACCGTCTCGGAAATGCGCGAACCGGCCAGCGGCGCGATGGTGTTGACCAGCACATTCTTGGATGCGCCTTCCACCGCCAGCGTATTCGCCATGCCGATCAGGCCCATCTTGGCCATGCTGTAGTTGGCCTGGCCGAAGTTGCCGTAGATGCCGGCGGCCGAAGTGGTCATGACGATGCGGCCATAGCCCTTGTTGCGCATGTGGGGCCAGGCGGCGTGGGTGACGCGGAAAGCGCCCAGCACGTGGACGCGGTAGATCAGGTCCCAATCGTCTTCGCTCATCTTGGCGAAACTACTGTCGCGCAGGATGCCGGCATTGTTGATGACGATGTCGATGCCGCCGAAATGATCGAGCGCGGTCTGCACGATCTGGCCGCCCGCTTCCACCGAGTCGTAGTTGGCTACCGCGGTGCCGCCGGCGGCGACGATCTCCGCCACCACCTGGTCGGCCGCGGCGCTCGACTTGCCGCCGCCATGGACGTCGCCGCCGAGGTCGTTGACCACCACCTTGGCGCCGCGCGCTCCCAGCAACAAGGCATGCACGCGGCCGAGGCCATTGCCGGCGCCGGTGACGATCGCGACACGGCCGTCATAGCGTAATTCATTTCTTAATTCATTTGCCATGGTATCTATCTTTATCTGATTGAAAAACCGCTTCCGCCATCACGCACTCAGATGGTGCGGGAAATAATCTCTTTCATGATTTCATTGGTGCCGCCATAGATGCGCTGGGCCCGTGCATCGATGAAGGCGCGCGCAATCGGGTACTCCTGCATGAAACCATATCCGCCGTGCAGTTGCAAACATTGATCCAGCACCTTGCCCTGCAGATCGGAGCACCAGTACTTGGCGGCCGCCGCAGCGTCTACCTGCAGCTCGCCCTTGACCTCCAGCTCGATGCAGCGGTCGACGAACACACGGGCAATCTGCAGTTCCGTCTTCATCTCGGCCAGCTTGAAGCGGGTATTCTGGAAGGACGAGACCGAACGGCCGAAAGCCTGGCGCTCGCGGGTGTATTCGATGGTGACGTCAAGCATCGCTTCCGCATTGGCCACCGAGGTGATGGCGATCAGCAGGCGTTCCCACGCCAGTTCCTGCATCAGCATGCTGAAACCGGCGCCGACCTCGCCGACGATATTCGACTTCGGCACGCGGACGTTATCAAAGAACAGCTCGCAGGTATCCTGCGCTTTCATGCCGATCTTCTTGAGCGGCTTGCCCTTGCTGAAACCGGGGCGGTTGGCTTCGATCACCAGCAGCGACACATTCTTGGCGCCACGCGCCTTGTCGCCCACCTTCAGCGCCACCACCACCATGTCGCTGTTATAGCCGTTGGTGATGAAAATCTTGGAACCGTTGACGATGTAGTCGTCGCCGTCTTCTATCGCGGTAGTCTGTATCGCCTGCAGGTCCGAACCGGTGCCCGGTTCCGACATCGCGATCGCGGTGATCGCCGTGCCGGCCGCCATCTTCGGCAGCCAGGCCTGCTTCAGCTGTTCGCTGCCATAGCGCAGCAAATAAGGCGCCACAATGTCCGAATGCAGCGGCCAGCCGATGCCGGAAGCGTTAGTGCTGGCCAACTCTTCCAGCACGATGGTGCTGAACTTGCGGTCGACGCCGGAACCGCCATAGTTTTCCGGCATGTTGGTGCAAAGGAAACCCAGTTCGCCGGCGCGCTGCCAGATATCGCGGTCGACAAAACCCTGCTCTTCCCAGGCGGCGTGGCGCGGCAAGACCTCGGCATCGAGGAAACGGCGCAGGTTCTGGCGGAATTCTTCATGGTCGGCATTGAACAACTGACGCGGGATCATTGCATCTCCTGATATTTTTATTATGTGTAATTTATTTTACACTTTGATTCATTCCGGATCGAAAAACTACCCGAACGATGGTATTTAAGGATTTATCGCTTGTCAATCTTAAAGATAGTGCAGCAGCTCGACCAAATGGTAATATTTATTACACATTAACTTTAACCGAACCCGGGCAGCCAGCGGCAAGCGCCGGCAGCGGACAGCATGCGCATGCAGGCTGGCATTGCCGATGGGTAAAACAAACATTGCGCCGCCCATAAAGTCACCTATAGAATCCGGCTTTAAAGAATCCCTAATCGTGACAAGAGCGGGGACAAGTCCACAAAGTCATGTGGTGGTCACAACGATTCGCTACCATCGAAAAATTTTAGGGGGGACTCCATGAAATTCAAATTCAACGCACTAGCCATGGCTTGCGCACTCGCCACCGTGAGCGTATCGGCACATGCCGTTACCGAGATCTCCTGGTGGCATTCGATGGCGGGCGCCCTCGGCGACCGCGTCAACGGTTTGGCCGACGAGTTCAACAAGAGCCAGACAGAATTCAAGGTAGTGCCGGTCTACAAGGGCGCCTACGATGAAGCGATGGCCGCGGCAACCGCCGCCTATCGCGCCGGCAACGCCCCCGACATCCTGCAGGTGTTCGAAGTCGGCACCGCCACCATGATGTACTCCAAGGGCGCCATCAAGCCGGTGTCGGAAGTCATGAAGCTGGCCGGCGAACCCTTCGATCCGTCCGCCTACGTACCGGCTATCGGCGGCTACTACGCCGCTCCCAAGGGTGCCGGCCTGCTGTCGCTGCCGTTCAACAGTTCGACCACGGTGATGTTCTATAACAAGGACATGTTCACCAAGGCCGGCCTCGATCCGAACAAGCCGCCTGTCACCTGGACCGAACTGGCGGCCGATGCCGCCAAGCTGAAAGCCAGCGGCGCCAAGTGCGGCTACACCACGACCTGGCAGTCATGGGTAGAGCTGGAATCGTTCTCGACCTGGCATAACGTCGAGTTCGCATCGAAGAACAATGGCTTCGACGGCCTGGATACGCGCCTGAAGTTCAACAGCCCGCTGCACGTCAAGCATATCGAGAACCTGGCCAACTGGGCCAAGCAAGGCTTGTTCACCTACGCCGGCCGCAAGGACGAGGCAACCTCGAAATTCTATTCCGGCGAATGCGGCTTGCTGACCGGCTCGTCTTCCAGCTATGCCGATATCGCGAAAAACTCCAAGTTCAAATTTGGCATCGCTACCCTGCCGTACTACAACGATGTCCCGGGCGCACCGCAAAACACCATGATCGGCGGCGCTTCGCTGTGGGTCATGGGCGGCAAGAAAACCGAAGACTACAAGGGTGTGGCCAAGTTCTTCAAGTTCCTGTCGAAGCCGGAAGTGCAAGCCAAGTGGCATCAGGAAACCGGTTACCTGCCGACCACGCTGGCGGCTTACGACATCACCCGCAAATCCGGCTTCTATGACCGCAATCCCGGCACCGATGTGCCAGTCAAGCAGATGATCACCAAGACCACCGACAAGTCGCGCGGCATCCGCCTTGGCAACATGCCGCAGATCCGCACCATCATCGATGAAGAACTGGAAAACGTCTGGACCGGCAAGATCACTGCCAAGCAGGCGCTGGATACCGCAGTGGAGCGCGGCAACCTGCTGCTGGAACGTTTCGAGAAAACCAATAAATAAAGCAAGCTGATACCTAGCCTTTCCTGTAGCACGTAGGGTGGGCATTTTTGCCCACGCGTAAGCGAATAAAGCATGTAAGCTTTGGATGCACGCGTGGGCACGGAGTGCCCACCCTACCAATTGCAGCTCCGTCTTACCCTGATATCCCGCATCGCCGCGGACGATAGAAAGTCCCATCGTGGAAAAACGCGCTCGCTTCAAATCTGCTTGGCTGCCCTATGCGCTGGTAGCGCCGCAGATCATTGTCACCCTTTTGTTTTTCGTCTGGCCGGCGGTGCAAGCCATGTACCAGTCGATGCTGCTGCAGGACGCCTTCGGCGGCTACTCGGAATTCGTCTGGTTCGACAACTTCCGCACCCTGTTCGCCGACAGCAATTACCTCGGCTCGTTCAAGACCACGGCCGTGTTCTCGGTGCTGGTCGCGGTGCTCGGCCTGTCGCTGTCGCTGATCCTGGCCGCCTTTGCCGATCGCGTGGCGAAAGGCGCCGCCGTCTATAAAACCTTCCTGATCTGGCCGTATGCGGTGTCGCCGGTGGTAGTCGGCGTGCTGTGGATGTTCATGCTGAGCCCGACGCTGGGAATCGTCTCCCATTGGCTGCATTACATCGGCATCGACTGGAACCATGTGCTCAACGGCCGCCACGCCATGATCCTGATCGTCATCGCCGCGGTGTGGAAACAGGTCAGCTACAACTTCCTGTTTTTCCTTGCCGGCCTGCAGTCGATCCCGAAATCGCTGCTCGAAGCGGCCGCCATCGACGGCGCCGGCCCGGTCAAGCGTTTCGCCACCATTGTCTTCCCGCTGCTGTCGCCGACCACCTTCTTCCTGCTGGTGGTGAATATCGTTTACGCCTTTTTCGATACCTTCGCGATCATTGAAGCCACTACCCAGGGCGGCCCCGGCAAGGATACCGAGATCCTGGTCTACAAGGTCTTCAACGACGGCTTCAAGGGCGGCGACCTGGGCGGCGCCGCGGCGCAGTCGGTGATCCTGATGACCATCGTCATCGTCCTCACGGTGGTGCAGTTCAAGTATGTTGAAAAGAAAGTCCAGTACGCATGATGGATATGACAAACACCCTCCTACCGCCATTCTCGCGAACGCGGGAATCCATTTTCATCTTCAGAATTAGTAACTTGGATCCCCGCGTTCGCGGGGATGACGGTGTGATCACGAAAGAATTTCATGATTGAGCGCCGCCCCATCCTCGACATGGTCAGCCACCTGGTGCTGATCCTGGGTGTGATCATCATCGCCTTCCCGCTCTACGTGGCGTTTGTCGCCAGCACGCAAAGCGCCGAGCAGGCCGCCGCCGCGCCGCTGTCGCTGCTGCCCGGCACGCATTTCATCGAAAACTACAGCGCGCTGCTGACCAAGGGCAGCTCAGGCAACGTCTCGGCGCCGCCGGTGGGCCGCATGCTGATGGTGAGCCTGATTTCGGCGCTGGCGATCGCCATCGGCAAGATCTCGATCTCGATGCTGTCGGCGTTTGCCATGACCTACTTCCGCTTCCCGGGACGTTCGCTGTTCTTCTGGATGATCTTCATGACCCTGATGCTGCCGGTGGAGGTGCGCATCACGCCGACCTACCAGGTGGTGTCGGATTTCCACATGCTCAACACCTACGCCGGCCTGACCATCCCCCTGATCGCCTCGGCCACCGCGACCTTCCTGTTCCGCCAGTTCTTCCTGACGATTCCGGATGAGCTGGCGGAAGCGGCGCGCATCGACGGCGCCGGACCCTTGCGCTTTTTCAAAGACGTGATCTGGCCGCTGTCGCGCACCAATATCATCGCGCTGTTCGTGATCATGTTCATCTATGGCTGGAACCAGTACCTGTGGCCGCTGATGATCGCCACCAACCAGGACATGTATCCGATCGGTATCGGCATCAAGACCCTGATTGTCGGCGGCGATTCTGCAGTGGAGTGGAATATGGTGATGGCCACCCTGGTGCTGGCGATGCTGCCGCCTGGCTTGGTGGTCGTGGTGATGCAAAAATGGTTTGTTAAAGGTCTGGTTGATTCCGAGAAGTGATATGGCACAAGTACATCTGAAGAACGTCAAGAAAACCTACGGCAAGGCGCCCAAGGCCGTCGATGTCATCCACGGCATTTCGATCGATATCGCCGACGGCGAATTCATCGTCATGGTCGGCCCCTCCGGTTGCGGCAAGTCGACCTTGCTGCGCATGGTGGCCGGCCTGGAAGAGGTCAGCGCGGGCGATATCGTGATCGGCGAGCGCGTGGTCAACCAGCTGGAGCCGAAAGACCGCGACATCGCCATGGTGTTCCAGAACTACGCGCTGTATCCGCACATGAGCGTCTACGAGAACATGGCTTACGGCTTGAAGATACGCGGCCTGAGCAAGGACGACATCGAAACGCGCGTGCAAAAGGCGGCCAAGATCCTGGAACTGGGTGCGCTGCTGCAGCGTACCCCGCGCCAGCTGTCGGGCGGCCAGCGCCAGCGAGTGGCGATGGGACGCGCCATCGTGCGCGAGCCCGCGGTGTTCCTGTTCGACGAACCACTGTCCAACCTGGATGCCAAGCTGCGCGTGCAGATGCGTCTGGAAATCCAGAAGCTGCATCGCACCCTTGGCACCACCAGCCTGTATGTGACGCACGACCAGGTCGAAGCCATGACCCTGGGCCAGCGCATGATCGTCATGAACGGCGGTCGCGCCGAACAGATCGGCACACCTGCGGAAGTCTATGCACGTCCTGCCACCACCTTTGTCGCCAGCTTTATCGGCTCGCCGCCGATGAATCTCCTGTGCGGCCGTGTGGCGGCCGACGGCAACAGCTTCGCCATCGACAATGCCGCGGCCGTCAGCCTGCCCTTCAGCTGCCATCCGATCGCCGGCCGCGATTGCATCATGGGCCTGCGGCCGGAACAGCTGATCTTTGGCCAGCCCGGCTTGAACCTGCGGGCGGAGCTGGTGGAAGCGCTGGGCGCCGACTTGCTGGTGCACGTCTCGATCGGCGATCAATTGCTGGTGATGCGGGTGCCGGCGGCGACGGCGGTCGAAGCCGGGCAGCAGATCACGGCCGGTTTCGACGCCGCGGCCTTGCATTGGTTTGATCCGGAAACTACGCAACGCATCGAACTTGCCTGAACGACGGTCCAGAGGAGCAGCCCCGGGCCGGAGTCAATTTTCCGGTTGCAGGCTGATCCGCTCGACCGCAGCCTTCTCCACCGCTGCACGCGAATACAGCAGCGGGAAATATTCACCCTTCAGCCATTTATCGGCCAGGTCGCGATAGTGCGGGCTGTCCGGATCGCCCGACTGTCCGGGCGAATTGACCGCGCGCGAGTTATCCCAGTTGCCGACATCGACCACCACCCGGAACGAGGGACCGTTGGTCTGCAAGAAATCGCTGCTGCGGTAAGTCGACTGGTTGGGCGAATAGGCGCCGCCATGGGTCGGCATCGGTCCGACATTCAGCTTGGCGCGCGTGGCGTCATCCACCGCCGCCGCCAGCGGGTGTTCCATCAGGTTGTGGTGCAGCTTGCCCCATTGCCATTGAGCGCTGTCGCTGCCTTGCAGTTTTTCCATTTCGGCATAGGCCGCCGTCAGGCTGGCCAGCAAAACCTGATTGCGCTTTTGCACGGCGTCCTGGCCGAAGCGTGTTTGCGGCTGCTCCAGTGTATCCAGCAGCACCGCGGTATCCGGCGCACCCATGGCCTCGGCGGCTGCCGGACTCAGCACGGCAGCCTTGAAATCCCTGCCCAGATGGCGCGATAGCCAGACCTCGAACAAGGCGGCCTGCGCCGAATCGGCGCGTTCCACTGCATCCCATCCGCTCAGCAGCTTGAGCGCCGCCTGCGTCTGTGCATCGCTGGAGGACAAGGGCTTGAGCAAAGCCACCAGGCGCCGCGCCGGTATCGAGAGATCGTCGTTTTGCAGGCGCATGGAATCTTCCAGCGAGACTTTATGCAGCGAGGACAGCACTTCGCTGATGCGGGTGAAGCGCGCGTTGTTGGTCCACTCGAAACCCAGCTTGCGCTCACGGTAGGGATAGCCGGCCGGCAGGTTCATCTGGTTGGCCGAGGCGAACCAGCCTTGCTTCGGATTGTAGCTGGAAGGCAGCTGGTCGCCGGACCAGAAACCGGCCCACTCATAGCGGCCGTCGCCCGGCACCGGCAGCAAGCCGTCCCAGTTGGGCCTGATCGGCGCCAGCCCGCCCGGAACCCAGCCGATATTGCCCTTGGTGTCGGCATAGACCTGGTTCTCGGTCGGCGCACCCCAATGCAGCAAGGCCTGCTTGAACTGAGCGAAGCTGGTGGCGCGCATGTATTCGATGCTGCCGAAATAAGGCGACATGCCTGGCTGCAGCCAGCCGGAACGCACTGCGAAAGCGCGGTTCTTGCCGGGTTCGACAAAGATCACCGGGCCGTGCCGGCTGAAGGTCAGTTCGACCTCGACCGGCGCCGCGCCCTTGACCTCGATCTGTTCCTTGATGATATTGAAAGGCTCCCACTTACCCTGGTATTTATACTGGCTTTCATGCTCCGGATTGAGTTCGTAAACGTATAAATCTTCCTGGTCGATATTGAAAATCGTCAGGCCGAAAGCGACCTTGCCGTTATGGCCGATCGAAATTCCCGGCAGCGCCGGTTCGCCGGCGCCGATCACGTCCAGCCCCGGGGCATGGAGATGGGCGATGTAGCGCAACGACGGCGTCGAGTAGGCGCGGTGCGGGTCGTTGGCCATGATGGCGCGGCCGGTGGCGGATTTGGCCGGCGCCACCACCCAGTTGTTGCTGCCCTCGGTGACTTCTTCCGGATTTTCCGCGGCCGCCATGACGACGGCATCGCTGTTGCTGCCTGCCGCCAGGCTGTCCTTGCTGATCTTCACGCCCTGGGTCGCCAGCTTGAACACATTCAGCAAATCCTTGGGCAGGCAGGGATCGAGGCCTTCCGGCAGCGTGGTTTGCCACGGCGGCGTCAGTCCGATGCGGATTTCATCGGACTTGAGGCCAGCCTTGCAGGCGACATTGGCGCGCGCCACTTCGCTCTCCAGGTTGCGCGTCAGGCCATGGCTGCGGATGCGCACCACGTCTTCCGCCAGCCATCTGGCCGGCGCATAGCCGAGTTTCTTGAATTCGAAAGGCAGCTTGTCCGGATTGGCCTTGAGGTAGTCGACATAGGCATTGATGCCGGCCACGAACGCCGTCGCCACCTGCTGCGCATGCGGACCGTAGGATTGCCACTCGCGCTGCATGTCGCCGCGGTACAGGAACAAGCGGGTAGCGCGGTCTTGCTGCACATAGGCCGGCCCGAACACCTGGGCCAGCTGGCCGAGGCCGCGGCGGCGCCATAAATCGATCTGGAACAGGCGGTCGCGCGCGGCATTGAAGCCCTGGGCGAAAAAGACATCGTCCTGATTCGCAGCGTATATGTGCGGCACACCCCATTGATCGACCAATATTTCCGCCGGCTTTTTCAAACCGGCGGCATGGAAAACCTGGCTCACCGCAGGCAGCGCAGCGGGCTCGCGGGAGTAAACGGGCGCGCTTGCGAGTACGGCCAGCAAGGCCAGCGCAAAGGGAGTGGGCAAGGACAAGGCTGGTCGCATAAGCAGTTTTTATAATTTATTTATAAAATATCCACAAGCAGACAAACAATGCGCGGCGCAGCCGCCGCGGCCTTATCCGGTCAGGGCGACCAGGTTGTCGACCTCGATCTTGGCAAACTCGACGCTGCTGTCGTAGGCCGCATGCAAGGTGCTGTGGGCGCTTTCGGTATTGGTGCGGCTGGAGACGCTGGCGCCGCCCTTGAATATCTGGTAGCCGTCGTGCCACAGGTCGTCATGCCCCTGGACCGGTTTCGGCGTAATCACATAGCCGCGATATTCGACGTTCTGGCTGCTTTGATCGCTCATACATTCACCTCCTGCAAATAAGGATAATCCTAGCACGTGGCGGAAATACGCACATTGCTGAAAAATCGTGTACCTTGAACCTATTCCCGAGGAATGCGTCATACCTGATTATCAGTCACAACCACCTGGAGAGATTGATCATGCATAAAGGTCGCGAAGAGAGTACGCATTGGAAAATCGCCGATCTGGATTTTTCAAAAATCGATATCGCGCAAGTCCGTCCCGATGAAAACCTGTTCTACCTGGTCACCTGCGCCTCGTTTGTAGAGAGCGGTTCAGATCTCTACACACAGAACCTGGTGGATTATTACGGCGACGAGCCGGAAATTTCCAGCTGGCTGCGCGAACAATGGGAAGTCGAAGAACTGCAGCACGGTCAGGCGCTGCGCGCCTACGTCGAACATATCTGGCCGGAATTCGACTGGCCGGTCGCCTACGCCAATTTCCTGAGCGAGTATTCGAGCTATTGCAAGGTTGAACTGCTGGAGCCCAGCAAGGGGCTGGAAATGGTGGCGCGCTGCGTGGTGGAAGCCGGCACCGCCACTTTCTACGGCGCGCTCTCGCGCAGCACCAGCGAGCCGGTCTTGAAAGACCTGGCGTCGCGCATCGCCAAGGACGAAGTGAACCACTACAAGCATTTCTTCCGCTACTTCCGGCGCTTCCGCCAGAACGAGGGCCTGCGCCGGCACCGCATCTTCGGCGCCCTGCGCCGCCGCACCATGGAAATGAAGAACGAAGACGCCGCCTGCGCCCTGCGCCACGTGCTCGGCACCAGGTCGCCCGCGCACGCCGGCGACGAAGCCACGCTGGAGCGCATCCACAGCAAGATGAACACCACCATCCGCGCTCACCTCTCTGCTGACATGACCATCAAGATGATCATGCGGCCGCTGGACCTGCCGCCGGCAGTGCAGACCATGGTGGCCTATCCGGTGACGCAGATCATGAACAAGGTGTTCCTGCGTTAGCCAGCCACTTCGCTACAAGCGGTAAAAGCGCTGTGCGTTAGCGCCCATGACCTGCTGCTTCTGCCGGGGGTCCAGCTTTGCCAGCAGCGCCTCGCTGGCATCCAGCCAGCGGCCGTAATCGGCCGCCAGGTTGAGCACCGGCCAATCGCTGCCCCATATCACCCGCTCCGACCCGAATACCTCCAGCACGTGCGCCGCATAGGGCTGGAGCTGCGCAATCTGCCAGTCGGCGGCAGCTTCCGTCACCAGCCCGGATAATTTGCAGTACACCTGCGGCAAGGCTGCCAGCTGGCTGATCAGCGTCCGCCACGGTTCTATCTGGGCGGCAGCGATATGCGGTTTGGCGGCATGGTCGATCACCAGCGGCAGCTCCGGGTAGCGCTTGGCAAATGCCAGCAAGGCCGGCAAATGCCGCGGCAAGACCAGCGCATCCAGGCTCAGCCGATGGCGCTGCATCGCGGCGACGGCCGGCGCCAGCAGCGGATCGGCGATCCAGTCGTCAGCGAGGTCCGGCAGCATGGGCCGCAGGCCGCGCATTTTCGAATGACTCGCCAGCACAGCGATCTGCTGCGCGGCATGCGCCGATTTCAAATCGGTCCAGCCGACCACGGCGCGGATGAACGGGTTCTGTTCCGCCAGGCCTAGCATGAACAAGGTGTCGCTCATGCTCGGCAAGGATTGCACCAGCACGCTGCCGCCTATGCCGTATTGCTGCAGCAATGGCGCCAGGTCGGGCGGCAGGAAATCGCGATGGATAGCCGTCAGCTCGGCCGGCGGCCACTGCCCCGCCCGGTTGGACAGCAGCCAGAAATGCTGGTGGGCGTCGATGCGCATGCAGCCGCCGTTATCAAGATCCATTACCTGTCACCCCTCCTCCGACAATCAATACAGAACGCTCCCGCCTTGCATGGCAAGCCAGTAATCCAACGCAGTCGTGCGGTAGCCATTGGTGTGCGCCACCCAAAAGGTCTATTGGCTGGACCAATACTAACATGCAGCATTTCGAGCGAGCAATTGAAAATACCTGGAATCGCGCTATAACGCCAATCTGCCGGAATGCATGCGCTACGGCCGCAATTGCGGACTTATAATTCGCGTCATCGCATGGCAATAAACATGCGGCATCCCTTACCGGAAACGAATATGCGAATTTTACTGGTAGAAGACAACCGGCCATTATCTGAATGGCTGACGCTGACGCTGCACCGTAACAAATACGCGGTCGACTGCGTCTATAACGGCGCCGATGCCGATCACCTGCTGCTGACGCAGCAATATGAACTGGTGATCCTCGACCTTTCCCTGCCCAAGCTGCAGGGCAGCGAAGTGCTAAGGCGGCTGCGCGCGCGGCACAACAATGTACCTGTGCTGATCCTGACCGCCAACAGTTCGGTCGAGGGCCGCATCGGCGGCCTCGACAGCGGCGCCGACGACTACATGGCCAAACCCTTCGACGTGCACGAGTTGGAGGCACGCATCCGCGCCCTGCTGCGGCGCGCCAACCAGCAAAAGAACCCGATCCTGCAATGCGGCTCGCTCAGCTATGACAGCAACAGCCTGATCTTTTCCGTGGACGGCGTGCCGCTCACCCTGACCCGGCGCGAGCACGCAGTGCTGGAAACGCTGATCATGAAAATGGGCAAGACCGTCAGCAAGCAAGCCCTGGCCGAGAGCTTGTACGCGATGGATGAAGAAGTATCGCAAGACGCCATCGAAGTCTATATCCACCGTATCCGCAAGAAGCTGGAACATGGCGACGCCGCCATCATCACCTTGCGCGGACTCGGCTACCTGCTGCAGCACCAGCATGCAGTTTAACAGCCTGCGCAGCCAGCTGCTGCTGTGGCTGCTGGTGCCGCTGGTGCTGTTCGTCTGCTTCAACGCCTGGGTTACCTATAACAACGCCATCGAAATGGCGACCGTGGTGCATGACCGCATGCTGCTGGGTTCGGCGCGCATCATCGCTGAACAGATACGCTATGAAGACGAGGCGCTACAGGCAACCATTCCGCCGGCGGCGCTGGAACTGTTCCAGTCAGATGCCCACGACCTGATCTATTATCGCGTGGTGACCTCGCATGGCGCACTGCTGGCGGGGCAACCCGACCTGCCGGCGCCACCGAAATCCAACCGTAATGAAGAGGCGGTCTATTTCAACGCCAACTTCCGCGGCGAACCGGTACGCATCGTCGCTTTTTTTCAACAGGTGCTAGGCAATCCGGAGCGCGCGCCGGTCATGATCGAAGTCGCGCAAACCCAGCATTCCTACAAGATCCTGTCGGACCGCATGTGGGAGCACACGGTGCAGCAACAGCTGGCCATCCTGCTGCTGGTCGGTCTTTTGCTGTTGCTCGGCCTGCGCCATGGACTGGCGCCGCTGATGCGCCTGCGCGACCGCGTACAGCGCCGCAAGCCGGGCGCGCTGGAAGAATTGGACGCCGCGCCGGTGCCTACCGAACTGGCGCCGCTGGTGCATGCCATCAATGATTATGTGCAGCGGCTGGACGAGCACATGTCGGCGCAGGGCCGTTTCCTGGCCAATGCCTCGCACCAGTTGCGCACGCCGCTGGCGGTGCTCAACACCCAGGTCAACTATGGCCTGCGCAGCGACGACAGCGCCGGCAAGGACGCCGCGCTGCGCGCGATCAACAAGGGCATACAGCACGGCATCCGGCTGGTGAACCAGCTGCTGACCCTGTCCAACGCCGAAACCGGCATCGGCC
This sequence comes from Collimonas pratensis, assembly GCF_001584185.1. Taxonomy (GTDB): domain Bacteria; phylum Pseudomonadota; class Gammaproteobacteria; order Burkholderiales; family Burkholderiaceae_D; genus Collimonas; species Collimonas pratensis. The sequence continues at coordinate 4,028,094 of NZ_CP013234.1, forward strand.
ATCCGCTGCGCCAGAGCGACGTCAACCTGATCGAGGTTGTGCAAAGAGTCATCGAAGAACAGGCCACCGTAGCGCAAAGCAAGCGCATCGACCTCGGCTTCGAATTCTGCGCCAATCCGGTCATGGTGCGAGCGACGCCGGTCATGCTGGAAGAGCTGGTGGCCAACCTGCTCGACAATGCGCTGCGCTATACGCCAGCCGGCGGCATCGTGACGGTTGCGGTCGACAGCAGCGAGCACGGCACGCTGCTAAAGGTGGAAGACAACGGCCCCGGCATTCCAGAGGCCGAACGCGGACGGGTTTTCGAACGCTTCTACCGGCTACATGAAGAAAGCTCCGACGGCAGCGGACTGGGGCTGGCGATCGTGCGCGAAATCGCCGCAGCCAGCAAAGCTGAAGTCACTTTGTCGACACCAGCCTGCGGCAGCGGCCTGCTGGTGACGGTCAGCTTTCCGCCCCTACCCGGCGGCGCCCCGGCGGCGCAGTAAAACCCTTCCCCAGGAAAGCTTACGGCCAGCTTTCAAATCCAGGATTTATTTGACGCCTGCTGTGGCGCAGTTTCCACAGCCGTGCTGCGCTGATTTGCGCTCTGAAAGCAGTTAGTAAGCTTGCGAATTTTATAGTCTGCGGACCGATCCACGCGATCGGCAAACCAAACTATAAATATCTGGAGACAAAAATGAAAAAATCGCTGCTGGCGCTGGCCGCCCTCGCGAGCCTGGGATCCGTAAGCGCTGCCCAAGCCCAATCGAATGTCACCATCTACGGCCTGATCGACGCCACCATCAGCACCGTGAACCACGCTGACAGCAACGGCGACCGCCTGACTGGTATTCCGGTTGCGTGGTTCAGCGGCAACCGCATCGGCTTCCGCGGCGCCGAAGATCTGGGCGCCGGCATGAAAGCCATTTTCAAGCTGGAAGCGGAGTTCGTGGTCGGCACCGGTGAAATGGATACGCCGGGCGTGCTGTTCAACCGCGACGCCTGGGTCGGCCTGCAAGACCAGACTTTCGGCCAGATCACACTGGGCCGCCAAAACACATTGGCGCGCGATTTTTCCCAAGTCTACGGTGATGCCTACGGCTCCAAGCTCGGCCTGGAAGAAGGCGGCTACACCAACAATAACAACTTCAAGCAATTGATTTTCTACTCGGGCAGCGCCACCGGCACGCGTTACGACAATGGCCTGGTGTGGAAGAAAGTCTTCAGCAACGGCGTGGTGGCCGGCCTCGGCTACCAGTTTGGCGAAACCGCAGGCCAGTTCGCGCGCAACACGACCAAATCTGCGGCGATCGGCTACAACGGTTCCAACTTCGTCGTTTCCGCCTTTATCAATCAGGCCGACGTTGGCAACGGCATTGATTCCAGCCTGGAAAAACACAAATCCTACTCGCTCGGCGGCAGCTACATTTTCGATCTGGTGCGCTTGAACGCCGGCTACTTCCACTATACGGCGGAACAGGGTGCACTGGGCCAGCGCAAGGACAATGCGTATACCGTATCGGCCAAGTTTACGCCGCAAGGTTCCTTCGACTATGAAATCGGTTATCAAGTGATGAAAGCCGACAATGCTGCTTACAATGCAGCCGGCACCAGCACCTTGAACGCCTACGCCGACGCCAGCGGCTCGACCGCCACCGGCAGCGGCAACAAGAAAACCCTGTACGGCTCGAGCTTCTACCATCTGTCGAAGCGCACTGAACTGTATGTGGCTGCCGACTATATGAAACTTAGCGACGGCTATCGCGTCGGTTCGGCCAACGGCTTCAAGAACCAGACTGAATTTGCCGTGGGCATGCGCACCCGCTTCTGATCTTGTACCAACCCGGTGTCATCGCCGGGATCGCAGTAAAGCTTGAAGCCGGCAAGGACCAGTGTCTTGCCGGCTTTTTTATTGGCAGCAACTTATTGCTGCCAATAAATCCGCCTCTCCCCTGCCGGACGCCCCAGTCCGCCTCCTCAGCAAGCGCTAAGTATTTGCAACTATCCTGTTGTCAGTTTGTCTCAAACCACCCAATTGAACGCTGTCCGCAGCAACATCCCGCCAGTTATCCAAGCTTAAAGGCCCCATGGAAGAATTCAATCAATCGCTGTTTCTGCTGATCAATGCCAGCGCCCATCCCAACCCGCTCACCTTGAATGCGGCAATGTTTTTCGCCGAGATGCTGATCTACCTGATTCCGGTTTCGCTGCTGGCCGGCTGGCTGCGCGGCTCGGAGGCTACCCGCAAGCTGATGCTGGAAGCGGTCGTGGCTGCCATCGCCGGTCTCGCGATCAGCATGCTGATCGGCGCCTTGTGGCAGCATCCGCGTCCTTTCGCGATCGGTCTTGGCACTAATTTCCTGGCGCACAGCCCGGACTCCTCGTTTCCCAGCGATCACCTGACGCTGCAATGGAGCGTCGCCTTCAGCTTCCTGCTGCACAAACGCTTGCGCGCCATCGGTGTGGCGTATGCTTTGCTCGGCTTGCCGATGGCGTGGTCGCGCATGTATCTGGGCGTCCACTATCCGTTCGACATGGCGGGCGCCGCCTTGGTCTCGGCGGTCAGCGCGATCGTCTGCTACCGCTGCGCGCCCTGGTTCATGCCAGCGCTGTTTCGCTGCGCTTCCGCCATCTACGGCTGCCTGTTTGCGCCACTGATCCGGCGCGGCTGGATGATGAAGTAACGCTTCCCCCGACCTGGCTCAGATCACGCCCTGCTCTCGCAGCGCGGCGATCTGCTCGGGGCTCCTGCCGATGCCGGCCAGTATTTCAACGGTATGCTGGCCCAGTTCCGGGCCAACCCAGTTAGTCTGGCCCGGCGTCGCCGACAGCTTCGGCACGATGCCAGGCAGGTCAATCGGCTGGCCATCCGGCAGCATATGCTGCTGGATCATGTCGCGCGCGCGGAAATGCGGGTCCTGGTGGATGTCTGCAGCGGTATACACTTTGCTGCTCGGTACTTCCGCCTGTTCCAGCACTTGCAGCACATGCTCCAGCGCATGCTGCGAAGTCCAGGCGCTGATGGCGGCGTCCAGCATGTCGTTATTCTGCGCGCGGCCGTCATTGCGCGCCAGGCGCGGATCTTCGGCCAGGTCGCTGCGGCCGATGGCCTGCATCAGGCGCTTGAAGATGCTGTCGCCATTGCCGGCGATGATCACATAATGTTCGCCCCGCTCGTCGCTGCGGCAGGGATAGGTGCTGGACGGTGAAATGCCGGGAAAACTCGCGCCGGTGCGCTCGCGCACAAAACCGAATTCGGCGTATTCGGGAATCAGGCTTTCCATCACGCCGAACACCGCTTCATACAGAGCGATGTCGATGAACTGCCCCTTGCCGCCATTGGCTTTCAGGTGATGCATGGCCAGCAGCGCGCCGATCACGCCATACAAGGACGCCAGCGTGTCGCCGATACTGACGCCGACCCGCACCGGCGGCCGGTCCGGATAACCGGCCAGGTTGCGCAAGCCACCCATCGACTCGGCAATCGCAGCAAATCCCGGACGAGCATGGTAAGGACCGTCCTGGCCGTAGCCGGATACCCGCACCATGATCAGGTTCGGATTGATCTTCGACAACTGCTCCCAGCCCAGCCCCCAGCCTTCCAGCGTGCCGGGGCGGAAGTTCTCGATCACGATATCGGCATCCTTGACCAGGTCGCGCACGATCTGCTGGCCCTGTTCCGATTTCAGGTTCAGCGTCAGCGACTTCTTGTTGCGGCTTTGCGAATACCACCAGAGCGAAGTGCCGTTATGCAGCTTGCGCCACTTGCGCAGCGGATCGCCGTCGCCGGGCGATTCGATCTTGATGATTTCAGCGCCGAACTGGCCCAGCAAGCTGGCGGCATAGGGCCCGGCTATCAAGGTACCGAGCTCGATCACCTTGACGCCCTGGAGGGAGGATTGCTGTTCTGCGGTTGGCTGGTTCATGTCTGTGACTTGCTGGCTGTGGATCGGCAGATTATAGGATATGTCGATGGGCGCACGGCCAGGGATGGCCCCAGCTCACGAGCAAATTTTGCTGTCAGCGATACGGACAGGGGACTGGCGCAAAAAATAAATTCCGCAGTGCAACAATTACCCGCATCCCCAAGCCTGTTGCGGCTAGCCGCCGCCAACGGGTTAAAATAGTATCAAGCATGTAGCGGCAGGCAACATGTGCAACCAGAAGTAACTCCTTTTGGCCCTTGCAACTGCCAGGTCTACTATTTAATCACTGAGAAATGCGTGGGATATATCATGAAGAAAATTGCTCTATTGGTACTGGCTGCAGCGGCCCTCATGGCGACCAGTTCGGCCAGCTTTGCTTACGGCTATTACGGACATGGCGGCTTCTACGGCCCGCGCTTCGGCGTCACCATCGGCGGACCGCTGTACTGGGGCCCGCCGCCGGTTTACTACGCACCGCCGCCGGTGTATTACGCGCCGCCTCCGGTCTATGTTCAGCCCGAACCGCAAACCTATATAGAGAAAGCCCCCAACTACGCCTATTACTGCGCTAGTCCGGCTGGTTATTATCCGCAGGTCCCGCGCTGCCCTAAAGGCTGGATGAAAGTATTGCCGGATGAAGCTCAACCTCGATAAGGCGGTGTAAGAAAAATGAACAGTACAACCAAAGTATTTGCGGTCTCGATGGCCGTTCTGCTGTCAGGCTGCGTCACGGCGCCGACCGGTCCTAATGTGATGGCGCTGCCGGGTGCGGGCAAGAGCTATGAACAGTTCCAGAACGACGAAGCAGTTTGCCAGCGCGCGGCGCAAGACCGTATCGGCCCGTATGCGCCGCAGGCGGCAGCAGATAATGCTGTCGGCACTGCCGCCGCAGGCACCGTGATCGGCGCGGCAGCCGGCGCCCTGATCGGCGCGGCAACCGGCCGTGCCGGCGCAGGCGCTGCGATCGGCGGCGGCGTCGGCCTGCTGGCAGGCAGCTCGGTCGCCGGCAACTCGGCTGCCGGCAGCAGCTATGGCATGCAACGCCAGTACAACAACGTGTATACGCAGTGCATGTACGCCAAGGGCAACCAGGTGCCGGTTTCCGGCGGCTATGCCAACAGCCGTCGCCAGTATGCGCCGCCGCAATATGCGCCAGCGCCACAGTACTCGGTGCCCCCTGACTACTACCCGCCGCAACAACGCGGCAACTACGGCCCGCCGCCAGACTACACGCCTTACTGATCCGGGCGGATCGTTACCAAGACAAAGACATGCTACGGCATGTCTTTGTGCATTCTGGGCCGCATATTTCCTTACGCGCCGGTTCCTCACACTCTCCCTCCAGCGATTCCGCGGCAGTGCATCTTTGCCGCATGCAGCCAGGCCGTTCCTCCAGTTACAATATTGATAATGCCGCGTCATCATTTTTTCATGGCACTATTCAATCCCCCGGCATGGACCTGCTTCAATCCCAAGGAGATAGAGGATGAGTTTCATCGTTGTTATTCTGGCTTTGCTGTTCCTGATGTTCGTCGCCTACCGCGGCTACAGTGTCATCCTGTTTGCGCCGGTGGCCGCCCTCGGCGCCGTGCTGCTGACCGACCCCTCCATGGTGGCGCCGATGTTCACCAGCGTCTTCATGGAAAAGATGGTCGGCTTCGTCAAACTCTACTTCCCGGTGTTCCTGCTCGGGGCGGTATTCGGCAAGGTGATCGAGCTCTCCGGCTTTTCCAAATCGATCGTCTCCAGCGTCATCCAGGTGGTCGGACGGCAGCGCGCCATGCTTTCCATCGTATTGGTATGCGGCTTGCTGACTTACGGGGGCGTGTCGCTGTTCGTGGTGGTGTTTGCCGTCTATCCGTTTGCCGCCGAAATGTTTCGCCAGGGCGGCATCCCGAAGCGTCTGATTCCCGGCACCATCGCGCTCGGCGCGTTTACCTTCACCATGGATTCCCTGCCAGGCACGCCACAGATCCAGAACATCATTCCCACCACCTTTTTCAACACCACTACTTGGGCTGCGCCTTGGCTGGGCGTGATCGGCGCCGCCTTCATCCTGGCCACCGGCCTGGCGTACCTGGAGTGGTGCCGCCGCAAAGCCGCCGCCAAGGGTGAAGGCTACGGCAGCGACCTGCTGAACGAACCCGAAACTGTCGCCGACGGCAAGTTGCCGCACCCTCTGATCGCCCTGCTGCCGCTGGTGCTGGTAGGCGTGATGAACAAATTGTTCACCAGCTGGATTCCGACGATGTATGGCGCCAGCCATGAAATGACGCTGGCCGGGTCCAGCAAGCCGGTCGTCACCCAAGTATCTGGCGTGGTAGCGATCTGGGCAGTGGAAGCAGCTTTGCTGATCGGGATTTTTTCGGTGCTGCTGTTCGCCTTTAAAACCGTCAAGGAAAAGTTCGCGGAAGGCAGCAAGGCCGCCGTCAGCGGCGCGTTGCTGGCATCGATGAATACCGCTTCCGAATACGGCTTTGGTGCCGTCATCGCTGGCCTGCCGGGTTTCCTGGTCATCGCCAACGCCCTGAAAAGCATCCCCAATCCATTGATCAACGAAGCCGTCACCGTCACCACCCTGGCCGGCGTCACCGGCTCTGCCTCGGGCGGCCTCAGCATCGCCCTCGCCGCCATGTCTCACACTTTCATAGAAAACGCCCAGGCTGCAGGTATTCCCATGGAAGTCCTGCATCGCGTCGCTGCCATGGCTAGCGGCGGCATGGATACCTTGCCGCACAATGGCGCGGTGATCACCCTGCTGGCGGTAACCGGGCTGTCGCATCGGCAGTCTTACAAGGATATTTTTGTGGTGACGCTGATCAAGACGGCGGCGGTGTTTGTGGTGATTGGGGCTTATTACCTGACGGGGATAGTCTAAAAAGATGCAATGTCGTGGGTGTTGTTTTTGACTTTGGCGGTTGCCTTTGTTTTTGACTTACCGCGCTGGCCACAAACCGTTCTTAGCATGCCATCGCACGTACTCCGTAGAACGTCAAATGGGGTCAGAGTAATTTTCGCAAAAGGCCGCGAAAAAAAACTCTGACCCCAATTGACTAGCGTGCCGCGGGTTTGACGTTGGTTTTTGACGTTGTTGTTGCTTTTGACGTCGGGGCTGCTTTTGAAGTACCCCGCATGAAGACGTTGCCAAATCCGGCGCGTGTCAGCCGGGAATTGTGAGGGGCATGTTTGAGCCGAAGGCGAGTTTTGCCCCTCACCCGGCTGGCGTGCGATGGATTTGGGGACCCGACCGAAGGGAGGGCAACGGCTTTGCGGTCGCCTTCTTTTTGGTTACTTTTCTTGCGCCCGGCGAGGGGGCGAAGCAAGAAAAAGTGACTAGCTGCCGGGCTACCCCCGGCTAGCTTCCACGGAGTAGCTACCGCGTTATCAACCCGCAGGCCGTTCTTTGTATGCCAAGACATCTACTCCGTGGAACGTCAAATGGGGTCTGAGTAATTTACGACGATAAAACTGTCGTAAAAAAACTCCGACCCCATTTGACTGCGTAGCGGATGAATTTAGTTCAAGGCGGGTAAGCGTAAGGTCACTTCCAGGCCGCCTGCCGGGTGGTTCCGTAACTGCAGCGTGGCGCGGTGATTCTCTGCGATATTGCGTGCGATTGTCAGCCCCAGGCCGGTGCCGCCAGTATCCCGCGAACGCGAAGTCTCCAGCCGGAAGAATGGATCGAACACCGTCTCCAGCAATTCTGCAGGAATTCCCACCCCGCCATCGCGGATCCGGATCACGATATCGGAACCCTCGCGCACTAGCTGCAAGCGCGCATAACGGCCATATTTGGTCGCGTTATCCACCAGGTTGGTCAGGCAACGCCGCAAAGCATTAGGCTGTGCCACGATCGAAGCCCGAGTCCGTCCCTCCAGCGTGACATCCTGCCGCGCATCCACCGCATCGGAGCAGACGCTGTCGAGCAAGGAATCGATATCCAGCTTCTGCATCGCCTCCGCCGAATCCATGCTGCGCGCCAGATCCAGTCCCTCCCGCACCATGCTCTGCATGACCGCCAGGTCCTCCAGCAATTTCTGGCGCAACTCACCGTCGCCCACTTTTTCCAGGCGCAACCGCAAGCGCGTCAACGGCGTCTGCAAATCATGCGTGATCGCCGCCAGCATGTGCGTGCGATGCTGAATCTGCCGCTTGATGCGCGCCTGCATCGCATTGAAGGCAGTCGCTGCTTGCCGCACTTCGGTCGGGCCGCTTTCGTCCAGCGGCGGCCGGTCGATGTCGCTGCCCAGCTCGCCGGCAGCGTTCGCCAGCAGCTGGATCGGCCGCGCCGTCATCTTGGCGACCACAAACGCCAGTACTCCGATCAGCAGCATGAACAAGGCAAAATACAAGGCCGGGAAAGGCATGCCAGGCGGGCCGCCGCCCGGAGCCCCGGGCTGGCGCGTGACGCGCAGCTTGACCTTCAGGACGGCGCCGTCCTTGAGGCTGACATACACGGCCTGGCACTCATCGAAATGACGCGGATCCGGGCCCCTGCGCTCACGCAGCTTGCAATCCCTCTGCTTGACCACAGTCACATGGCGTTCGCCGCCCAGCTTGGATTTGATCGCCGCCGTCAGCGACGGATTATCATCGATTTTTGGCTCGGCTTCGTTGACCAGGGTTGACTCGAGGCCGAATTTTTCGCTGGTCTGCAGCACGATGTTGCGGGTATCAGGACCGACATTGTCGATTGAAATGACGATCTGCTCGATGCGGTCGGCGATCCGCGAGTCGTACCATTCCTTGAAATTCTTGCGCCGCTCGCTGTCGGCCAGCCAGCCGGTACTGCCGACCGCAACCAGGATCCCGGCCAGCAGGATCAGGAATACCCGGTTCGCTACCGAGCCAAAGAAATTTCTCACTGACGGCATTCCCTTTTCTACTGCGCGGCAGCCGCAACGGACGCTGGCATCCGCATCACGACTCGACTGTCACTGCGGTAGCCAGGACATAGCCTTCGTTGCGCACAGTCTTGATGATGACCGGCGTGCGGGCATCGTCGCCCAGTTTCTGGCGCAGGCGGCTGATCTGGATGTCGACCGAACGGTCGAAAGGATCGGATTCCCGGCCCTGGGTCAGCTCCAGCAACTGGTCGCGGTTGAGCACCCGGTTCGGATGATCGAGGAACACCTTGAGAATGCGATATTCGGCGCCCGACAAGGCTACCACCAGGCCGTCGTGGTTGACCAGGTGGCGCGCGATCAGGTCCAGCGTCCAGTGGCCGAACTGGATCTGCTGGGCTTCCGGCGACGCCATGTTCGGCGGCAGGGCTTGCGTGCGCCGCAACACGCTGCGGATGCGGGCAAACAGCTCGCGTGGCTCGAACGGCTTCGACAAGTAGTCGTCGGCGCCCATTTCCAGGCCCAGGATGCGGTCCAGCGGCTCGCCGCGCGCGGTCAGCATGATCACCGGGATATTCGAGTCGGCGCGCAGGTTGCGGCATAGCGTCAGGCCGTCTTCGCCCGGCAGGGTGAGATCCAGCACCACCAGGTCGACCCGGGTTTCCGACAGCACTTTGCGCATGTCGCTGCCGTTGGTCGCCATCAGGGTGCGGAAGCCGTTGGCGTCCAGGTATTCGGCCAGCAAAGTCCGGATTTCGTGGTCGTCGTCGACCACCAATATATGAGCAGCAGTTTCCATATGCTTAATTATCCTAGTAGCTGCAGTGAGACCGGAAATACGGCCAATCCAAAAATAAGGCTATCCATGCCGGTCATCGGCATCGGCAACGATGCCGGCAAGACAAACTATAACCGATAGATAACGACGGCAAATTACCAGCAAGTATTTGCCGTTTTCAGGATTATGGCAAGGCGGAGCCGCAAAGACGATAGTAATTTGTATATTGGCATATCCGCCACCCGTCCCGACACTTTAGGATACAAAGCAAACTTGACGCCATACACGCGGATACAAAGCCTGGCCTCTATGAAAAACCGGCGACACACCGGCGCGTTTCAATACGCACTGTGCAGATTGCACTCACACTCATAGAAGGACTCCACCATGTTCAAGCTTCGCAAACAATTACTGATCGGCGTGACTGCATTGAGCATTGCCGCCATGGGCCTGACTGCCTACGCCCAGACCGACGGCGCCAAGAAGGGCCCGCCGACACCGGAACAACAAGCCAAATTCGCCGACCGCATGGCAAAAATGCAGGCCAAATGGCATGACGACCTGAAGATCACCCCTGCCCAAGAGCCTGCCTGGCAAACCTTTATCGGCAAAATCAAACCGGTCAAGCCAGCCGTACCGCCACAGCGTCCGAGCAAGGAAGATTGGGCCAAGCTGAGCGCGCCGGAACGCCTGGACCATCAAATGGAATTCCTGAAACGGGCTGAAACCCGTCTGGCCGAGCATACCGCGGCCGTCAAGGAATTCTACGCCGTGCTGACGCCGGTGCAGCAAAAGGTCTTCGACGAACACTTCAAGCGCCTGGAACAGCATCGTTTCGGCCATCGCGGCTTCCACCGCGGCGGTCCTGACGGCGCACAGGAAAGCCGTCCATAACTGAAAGCGGGAGCCAGGCCCAGCCAGGCCGGGCAAATGGCGAAGCCGTAGACGTTGCGCGCATCACAGCGCGCAGCCCTGCGGCTTCATCATTTGCCGCGCTTTTGCCACCTTCCTGCCGCCCGGCGCGGCGCCAATTGCCGTCCGCAACGCTTGCCGCTACACTGCCTGGCGGTGTTCATTAAATTGAAACAATTTCTAATAAATACACACGCCGGTAAAATTTACTCGCTAAACTCATGTAACTGCATTTCAGCAATCCTCTGAGTCCTGATTTCAGCGGATCCAAGCATTGCACCTGACCATACTCTGACTGACCTCCTGCCTGCGATGACTACTACTCCGACTCCAAAAATCGATCAACCTAGCCAGCCCCGGCCGGCCCTGCTTCCCAATCAACGCCAGGGCGGATTCCAGCGCGGCTGGCTGTGGCTGGCGGCAGTCGTGGTGCTGGCCCTGGCGGCCTATCTGATCTGGGGCCGCGGCCACCAGGCAGCCGACGGCGCGGCAGGCAAACCGGAACAGACAGGACAAGCCGCCAGCGGCAGTGGCAAAGGCGGCGGCAAGGGGGGAGGCAAGCGCGGTGCATTCGCCGGCGCCGGCGGCCCATTGCCGGTCGGTGTCGCGGTCGCCAAAGCCGGCGATATCAATATCTATATTGCCGGCCTGGGTAGCGTCACTCCGGAAGCCACTGCGGTGGTCAAAAGCCGGGTCGACGGCCAGTTGATGAAACTGCATTTCCAAGAGGGTCAAGTGGTGAAAGCCGGCGCCCTGCTGGCGGAACTGGACCCGCGTCCTTACCAGGTCGCGGTGACGCAGGCCGAAGGCCAGCTGGCCAAAGACACGGCCTTGCTGCAAGCAGCGCAGATCGATTTGAAACGCTACCGCACCTTGCTGGCGCAAGATTCGATCGCCAGCCAGCAGGTCGATACCCAGGCGGCGCTGGTCAAACAATATGAAGGCACGGTCAAATCAGACCAGGGATCGCTCGACAGCGCCCGCCTGCAGCTTACCTACTCGCGCGTCACGGCGCCTATCGGCGGCCGTCTCGGCCTGCGCCAGGTCGATCTCGGCAACGTGGTGCACGCCAGCGACACCAACGGCATCGTCATCATCACGCAGCTGCAACCGATCACCACCGTATTCAGCATCCCGGAAGACAATATTCCGAGCGTCATGAAGCAGATCCAGGCCGGCAAGAAACTGCCGACCGACGTCTGGGACCGCGACCAGAAGAACAAACTCGACAGCGGCTACCTGCTGACCATCGACAACCAGGTCGACAGCACTACCGGCACGGTCAAGCTCAAGGCAGAATCGCCCAACGCCAACTACGCCCTGTTCCCTAGCCAGTTCGTCAACGCCCGCATGCTGCTCGACACGCGCAAGGACGCTATCGTGATTCCGAACGCCGCCATCCAGCGTGGCGCCAAGGGTACCTTCGTATATGTCGTCAAGCCGGACCATACCGTCACCATCCGTCAGGTGACGGCCGGTCCGACCGAAGGCGAATCCACCGCTATCGACAAAGGCATCGCCACTGGCGAAACCGTCGTCATCGACGGCATCGACAAACTGAAGGAAGGCGCAAAAGTAGAGCCGGTGTCGCGTGGCGGCCCTGCTGCTGCCGCAGCGGGCAGCGCCGATGCCACCGGCGCCGGCGCTCATAAGGGTGGCCACCGCCATCGCCAGGATGCCAGCAGCAGCGCTGCCGCCTCCAGCGACACTGCCGCCGCACCCGCACCCGCTGCCGCCAACAAGAGCAACAGCCAATAATCGGCCGTAAAGAACGGAACGCATGAATCCCTCACGCCAGTTTATTCTCCGGCCGGTCGCCACATCCTTGCTGATGCTGGCGATTTTCCTGGCCGGTGTCGTCGCCTACAGGCAGCTGCCGCTTTCGGCGCTGCCGGAAGTGGACTATCCAACCATCCAGGTGGTGACGCTGTATCCCGGCGCCAGCCCTGACGTCATGACCTCCTCGGTGACGGCGCCGCTGGAACGGCAGTTCGGCCAGATGCCAGGCCTTAACCAGATGTCGTCCACCAGTTCCGGCGGCGCTTCGGTCATCACGCTGCAGTTCAGTCTGGACCTGAGCCTGGATATCGCCGAGCAGGAAGTGCAAGCCGCGATCAACGCCGGCAGCAACCTGCTGCCGTCCGACCTGCCGACGCCGCCGATCTATAACAAGGTCAATCCGGCCGACACCCCTATCCTGTCGCTGGCGATCACCTCCAAGACGCTGCCGCTGCCAAAGGTGCAGGACCTGATCGACACCCGCCTGGCGCAAAAGATTTCGCAAGTGCCGGGCGTCGGCCTCGTCAGCCTGTCGGGCGGCCAGCGCCCTGCCGTACGGCTGCAGCTGAATCCACGCGCAGTGGCTGCGCTGGGCCTGAATCTTGACGATATCCGCACAGCCATCGGCAACGCCAACGTCAACCAGGCCAAGGGCAGTTTCGACGGTCCCTCGCGCGCCTCCACCATCGACGCCAATGACCAGTTGCGCTCTGCCGACGAATACCGCAACCTGATCATCGCCTACAAGAACGGCGCGCCGATCCGCGTCTCCGACATTGCCGACGTCGTCGACGATGCCGAAAACGTGCGGCTGGCGGCCTGGGCCAACCAGTCGCCGGCGATTATCCTGAACATCCAGCGCCAGCCGGGCGCCAACGTCATCGCCGTGGTCGACAGCATCAAGAAGATCCTGCCGCAGCTGCAGGATACCCTGCCCGGCGCCATCGAAGTCCAGATCCTGACCGACCGCACCACCACCATCCGCGCCTCGGTGTCGGACGTGCAGTTTGAACTGCTGCTGTCGATCGCGCTGGTGGTGATGGTGATTTTCCTGTTCCTGCGCAGCGTCCCTGCCACCATCATTCCCAGCGTGGCGGTGCCGCTATCGCTGATCGGCACTTTCGGCGTCATGTACCTGACCGGATTTTCCGTCAATAACCTGACCCTGATGGCGCTTACCATCGCCACCGGCTTCGTGGTCGACGATGCGATCGTGATGATCGAGAACATCTCACGCTATATCGAAGAAGGCATGAAGCCTTTGCAGGCAGCCCTCAAGGGCGCCGAGCAGATCGGCTTCACCATCATTTCCCTGACGTTTTCTCTGATTGCCGTGCTGATTCCGCTGCTGTTCATGGGCGACGTGGTGGGGCGGCTGTTCCGTGAATTCGCCATCACGCTGGCGGTGGCGATCCTGATCTCGGCCGTGATTTCGCTGACCTTGACGCCGATGATGTGCGCCAAGCTGCTGCACCACATCCCGGAAGAAAAGCAAAGCTGGTTCTACCGCAAGAGCGGAGCGTTTTTCGACAATATCATCGCCCGCTACGGCGTCGCCTTGCAATGGGTGCTGCGCCATCAGTTCTCCACCCTGATCGTCGCCATAGGCACGCTGGTGCTGACCGCAGTACTGTACATCTTCATCCCGAAAGGCTTTTTCCCGGTGCAGGACACCGGCGTCATCCAGGGCATTTCAGAAGCTAGCCAGTCAGTCTCCTTTGCCGCCATGGCGGAACGGCAGCAGGCGCTGGCGGCCGTAGTGCTGAAGGATCCCGCAGTGGAAAGCCTGTCTTCCTTCATCGGCATCGACGGCACCAACGCCACACTCAACAGCGGCCGCATGCTGATCAACCTGAAGCCGCGCGAACAGCGCAACATGAGTGCCAGCGACATCATCCGCCGCCTGCAGCCGGAACTGGATCGCCAGGTCGGCGGCATCACGCTGTACATGCAGCCAGTGCAGGACTTGACCATCGAAGACAGCGTCAGCCGCACCCAGTATCAGTTCAGCGTCGAGGATGCCAATCCTGCGGAGCTCAGCATCTGGGTGCCCAAGCTGATCGAGCGCCTGCGGCAGATTCCACAGCTGGCCGATATCGCCAGCAACCAGCAGGATCTCGGCCTGCAAGCCTATATTGCGATCGACCGCGACGCCGCCTCGCGCCTCGGCATCACTACCGCGGCGATCGACAATGCCTTGTATAACGCCTTCGGCCAGCGGCTGATCTCGACCATCTACACCCAGTCGAACCAGTACCGGGTAGTGATGGAGGTCAAGCCGGAATTCCAGAAGGGTCCGACAGCGCTGAACAGCATCTACCTGGTGGCCGGCAACGGCAACCAGGTGCCCTTGTCCAGCATCGCTACCATCGAAGAACGCACCTCGCCGCTGGTGATCAACCATATCGGCCAGTTCCCTGCCACCACGATCTCCTTCAACCTGGCAGCGGGCGCCTCGCTCGGCGACGCCGTCAAGGCGATCCATGCGGCGGAGCTGGAGATCGGCATGCCGGACAGTATCCAGACCCAGTTTCAGGGCGCTGCGCTGGCGTTCCAGGCTTCGCTCAGCAACACGCTGATACTGATCCTGGCGGCGATCGTCACTATGTATATCGTGCTTGGCGTGCTGTATGAAAGCTATATCCATCCGATCACCATCCTGTCGACGCTGCCGTCGGCCGGGGTTGGCGCCCTGCTGTCGCTGATGATCGCCGGCAGCGACCTTGGCATCATCGGCATCATCGGCATCGTCCTGCTGATCGGTATCGTCAAGAAAAACGCCATCATGATGATCGACTTCGCCCTGGACGCCGAGCGCAACGAGGGCAAGAGCCCGCGTGAAGCGATCTACCAGGCTTGCCTGCTGCGCTTCCGTCCTATCCTGATGACCACCATGGCGGCCTTGCTGGGCGCCCTGCCGCTGATGCTGGGCACCGGCGTCGGCTCGGAATTGCGCCAGCCGCTGGGGATCACCATGGTCGGCGGCCTGCTGGTATCGCAAGTGCTGACCCTGTTCACGACGCCAGTGATCTACCTGGCCTTCGACAACCTGGCGCGCCGCATGCGTGAACGCTTCGGCAGCAAGGATGCCGACAGCGACGACGACCAGCACGACAACCCGAACGATGGCGCTGTAGCGGAGCCGGTTAAGCCGTGATGACAGCATGAACATATCGCGTCCCTTTATTGAACGGCCGATCGCCACCACGCTGCTGACTATCGGCGTAGCGCTGGCCGGCATGGTGGCGTTCCGGCTGTTGCCGGTATCGCCCTTGCCGCAGGTGGATCTGCCGACCATCTCAGTCTCGGCCGGCCTGCCCGGCGCCAGTCCGGAAACCATGGCGGCCACCGTGGCGACGCCGCTGGAACGTGCGCTCGGTTCGATTGCCGGCGTCACCGAGATGACTTCCTCCAGCACGCTGAGCTCGACCCGCATCACCATGCAGTTCGATCTCAGCCGCGATATCGACGGCGCCGCGCGCGACGTCCAGGCGGCGCTCAATGCTGCCCGCAACCTGCTGCCGACCGGCCTGCCCAGCAATCCGAGCTATCGCAAGGTGAATCCGGCCGATGCGCCGATCATCATCCTGTCGCTGACCTCGGACAGCATGACGCAAGGCCAGATGTACGATGCCGCCGACACCATCCTGGCGCAAAAACTGTCGCAGGTGAAAGGCGTCGGCCAGGTCAGCGTCGGCGGCAGTTCGCAGCCTGCAGTGCGGGTCGAGCTGAATCCGACCGCGCTCAACAAGTACGGCATCGGCAGCGCCGACGTGCGCACCGCGATCGCCGCCACCAATGCCAACCGTCCAAAAGGCGTGCTGGAAGACGGCGACAAGAACTGGCAGATCTACGCCAACGACCAGGCCAAGACCGCCGCCGAGTACATGCCGTTGATCGTCGCCTACCGCAATGGCGCGGCAGTGCGGGTCAGCGATGTCGCCACGGTGGCTGATTCGGTGGCCAATGTACGCAACGCCGGCTCGGCCAACGGCAAGCCTTCCGTGCTGGTGATCCTGAACCGCCAGCCGGGCGCCAACATCATCGAAACCGTCGACGAAGTACGCGCCTTGCTGCCGCAGCTGCGCGCCTCGATCCCGGCCGCCATCAACCTCGATGTCGTGATGGACCGCACGCCGACCATCCGCGCTTCCCTGCGCGAGACCGAACGCACCCTGCTGATCTCGATCGGACTGGTGATCATGGTGGTGTTCCTGTTCCTGCGCAACGGCCGCGCCACGCTGATCCCGGCGGTAGCGGTGCCGGTGTCGCTGATCGGCACTTTCGGCGTCATGTATCTGCTCGGCTACAGCCTCGACAACCTGTCGCTGATGGCGCTGACCATCGCCACCGGCTTCGTGGTCGACGATGCAATCGTCGTGCTGGAGAACGTTTCGCGCCATATCGAGCAGGGCAAGAAGCCGTTTGCGGCGGCCATGCTGGGGGCCAAGGAAGTCGGCTTCACGGTGCTGTCGATGAGCATCTCCCTGATCGCCGTCTTCATCCCTATCCTTTTGATGGGCGGCATCGTCGGCCGTCTGTTCCGCGAGTTTGCGGTCACCCTGTCGGTGGCGATCATGGTGTCGCTGCTGGTGTCGCTGACCACCACGCCGATGATGTGCGCGCGCCTGCTGAAACACGAACCGGAGCGCAAGCAGGGCCGTTTCTTCAACGCCACCGAGCGCGCCTTCGATGCCATGCTGCGCGGCTACGAGCGTTCGCTGGCCTGGGCGCTGCGCTTCTCGCCGCTGATGATCATCATCCTGGTGGCCACCATCTTCCTCAACGTCTATCTGTACACGGTGATTCCCAAAGGCCTGTTCCCGCAGCAGGATACCGGTCTGGTGATCGGTGGCATCCAGGGCGACCAGTCGATTTCGTTCCAGTCGATGAAGGTCAAGCTGGATCAATTTGTCAGCATTGTGCGCAGCGACCCGGATGTGCAAAGCGTGATCGCCTTTACCGGCGGCGGCCAGAGCAATCGCGGCAACATGTTCATCACGCTCAAGCCGCTGACCGTACGCAAGCTCACCGCCGATCAGGTGATCGCGCGCCTGCGCGGCAAGCTCAGCCATGTGCCGGGCGCCAACCTGTTCATGCAATCGGTGCAGGATATCCGCACCGGCGGCCGCTCCAGCGATGCCCAGTACCAGTACACCCTGCAGTCGGACGACCTCAACGAGCTACGCACCTGGGAACCGAAAATCCGCGACGCCTTGAGCGCCTTGCCGCAGCTGACCGACGTCAATACCGACCAGCAGGACAAGGGCTTACAGACCACCCTCACCATAGACCGTGAAACGGCTATACGCAGCGGCGTCACGCCACAGCTGATCGACGCCACCCTGAACGATCTGTTCGGCCAGCGCCAGGTATCGACCATCTACAGCGGCATGAACCAGTATCACGTAGTAATGGAAGCCGGGCCGCAATACTTGCAAAGCCCGCAAATCCTGCACAATACTTATGTCAGCATCCCTGCCAGCACCGCCAATCTGTCGCCCACCACCTCGGCACTGGGTACGCCGCCAGCCTTGACCGCAGGCGGCAAACTGGCGTCCAATTCATCGCTGGCGCTGACCTTGTCGACCGCGGCCGAACAGCAGATGCCGCTGGCGGCATTCTCCAGTTTCCAGCCGACCAACACCGCGCTGGCGGTGAATCACCAGAGCCAGTTCATCGCCTCGACCATCTCCTTCAACCTGCCGGCCGGTGAGTCGCTGTCGGACGCCACGCTGGCGATCAACGACGCCATGGCCAGGATCGGCGTGCCGACCTCGGTGCACGGCAGCTTCCAGGGCACCGCCAACGTCTTTCAGTCATCGTTGAGCAGCCAGCCGATGCTGATCCTGACTGCGCTGCTGGCGGTCTATATCGTGCTCGGCGTCCTGTATGAAAGCTATGTGCATCCGATCACCATTCTCTCGACCCTGCCGTCGGCCGGCGTCGGCGCCCTGCTGGCGCTGCTGGCGACCGGCACCGATTTCAGCCTGATCGCGCTGATCGGGGTGATCCTGCTGATCGGCATCGTCAAGAAGAACGCGATCATGATGATCGACTTCGCCCTGCATGTGGAACGGGAACAAGGGCTGTCGCCGCGCGATTCGATCTTTGAAGCCTGCCGCCTGCGCTTCCGGCCGATCATGATGACCACCATGGCCGCCATGCTGGGCGCAGTGCCGCTGGCGCTGGGCGCGGGCGACGGCGCCGAGCTGCGGCGGCCGCTGGGGATCGCGATTGTCGGCGGCCTGATCATGAGCCAGTTACTGACCCTGTACACGACACCGGTGGTGTATCTGTACATGGACAGGTTCCGCCTGTGGAGCAAGGATAAATGGGAACGGCGCGGCGGCAGGCCGGCGCCGGATGCAGCTGAAGCGGTGTAAATCGAAAACGCGGCAAGCACGACCAAAGACACTCAATGGATCTGATATGAAACACTCGCAAGCACCCATGTATAAAACCTTGCTGGCGGCGGCAGCTGCGGCGCTGTTCTTGAGCGCCTGCGCGGTCGGTCCTGACTATGTGCGGCCAGGTACCGAAGAACCGGTCGCCTTCAAGGAAAACAAGGATTGGAAAACCGCCACGCCGAAAGACCAGGAACTGCGCGGCAACTGGTGGGAAATCTATCAGGATCCACAGCTCAACAGCCTGGTCGAGCAGGTCAACATCTCCAATCAGAATCTGGTGCAGGCCGAAGCGCAGTTCCGCCAGGCGGCGGCGCTGGTGCAATCGGCCCGGGCTGCCTACCTGCCGACGGTGTCTGCCAGCGTTTCCGCCACCCGCTCCGGCGGCGGCCGCAACAGCAGCAGCACTCTCGTCAACAGCGCCAATGGCGGCTCGGTGTCGAACAGCTTCTCGCTCGGCCCAAGCGTCAGCTGGGAGCCCGACCTGTGGGGCCGCATCAGCCGCACGGTGGAAGCCAACCAGGCTACGGCCCAGGCCAGCGCAGCGGACCTGCAGGCAACCCGGCTGAGCGCGCAAGCTACGCTGGCACAAGACTACCTGCAATTGCGGGTGCTCGACGCGCAGCAAAAACTGCTCGACGATACCGTGGCCGCGTATCAGAAATCGTATCAGCTGACGCAGAACCAGTATGCGGTCGGGGTGGTCGCCAAATCCGACGTCATCCAGGCCCAGACCCAGCTCAAGGGTGCACAGGCGCAGGCCTTGGACAATGGCGTGCTGCGCGCCCAGCTGGAGCATGCCATCGCCATGCTGACCGGACAGCCGGCCTCGACTTTCTCGATTCCACCTACCACCATGGTGGCGGTGCTGCCGGCGATCCCGGTCGGCGTCCCTTCCACCCTGCTGGAACGGCGTCCTGACATCAGCGGCGCCGAGCGCCGCGCGGCGGCAGCCAATGCCCAGATCGGGGTCGCCAAGGCAGCCTATTTTCCGAACCTGACGCTGTCCGCTTCCGGCGGCTTCCAAAGCAACAGCTTTGCCAACTGGCTGACCGTGCCGAACCGCATCTGGTCGCTCGGACCGGCGCTGGCGGCCACCCTGTTTGACGGTGGCGCCCGGCGTGCCCAGAGCGACCAGGCGATCGCCGGTTTCGACGCCAGCGTCGCCGCCTACAAACAGACCGTGCTGACCGGCTTCCAGGAAGTCGAAGACAACCTGGCGGCCCTGCGCATCCTGGAACAGGAAGCGGCGGTGCAGGATGAAACGGTCAAGTCGGCGCGTCTGGCGGTGGAGCTGATCCTCAACCAGTACAAGTCCGGCCTGGTGAATTACACTAGCGTGGCGACGGTGCAGGCAACTGCACTCAGCGCCGAGCGGTCGGCGCTGGATATCCAGAACCGGCGCCTGTCTGCCAGCGTATTGCTGATCAAGGCGCTGGGCGGCGGCTGGGATCAGAGCCAGCTGCCGGCCAACAAAGTGCTGAATGACCGCGACGCCACCATTGCCGGCGCCAAGCCGGCCGCGCAATAGCCGTATCGTTGCCGGCGGCACGGCATGAGATGAACAGGCGATAAACGGGGGAAACCATGAAATTCAGCTCCAGCTGGCAATTGTTTGCGCTCGGTTCGGCATTTTTTGCCGGCCTGACAGCGATCTTCGGCAAGTTCGGCGTAACCGGCATGAACTCTAACTTTGCCACCTTCATCCGCACGGTAGTGATCCTGGTCGTGATCGCCGGCATCGTCACCTTGCGCGACGAGTGGCAAAAGCCGGCGCTGGTGGGCGCCTCCAACTGGCTGTTCCTGGTCCTGTCGGCGATCGCTACCGGCCTGTCCTGGCTGTGCTATTACCACGCGCTGCAGATCGGGCCGATTTCAAAAGTGGCGCCGATCGACAAGCTGAGCGTCGCCTTCGCCATCGTGCTGGGCTTGCTGTTTGCCGGCGAACAACTGACCTGGCCGGTTGCCATCGGCGGCTCGCTGATCGTCGCCGGCTCGGTCGTGATTATCGCGTTCTAGAGGTAGGGTGGGCATGCATGCCCACACAAATATCCCGCTAACGCGTGGGCACAGGTGCCCACCCTACCCTTACAATCAGGCAATCTGCAGCAGGGTCGCCGGCATGGCGCCGCGCAGCGCATTGCACACCATGATCTCCTCTGCCGCCAGCAAATCCTCCATGCCGAGGCTGCGCTCGGCAGCATTCCACGCCGGATCGTTCAACAGCACGCTGCGCATCACACCCGGTAGCAATCCCGCTTGCAGCGGCGGCGTATACCAGCGGCCATCCAGCTTGAGGAAGACACTGCTGCGGCCGCCCTCTGTCAATTCGCCTCGCTGATTAAAGAACAGCATATCGAAAGCACCCAGCTGCTGCGCCTGTTGCCAGGCCTGGTCGTAATGCTGGCGCACCGTCGTTTTATGGCGCAGGAACAAATCATCGGATTGCGTCGGCAATGGCGCGATCAGCAAGCTGACCGGTGTCGCCAGTGCGGTCAGTTCGGCGCTCTGCAGGGTGCAACTGCCATCGGCGGCCAAGCTCAGGCGCAAACGCATCGGGGTTGTCGTCGGAAAAGCGGCGCAATGCGCCTGCAGCGCGGCGCGCAGGGCCACGCCGTCGTAGGGAAAACCAAAGTAGGCGGCTGATTCCTGTAGGCGCTGCAAATGCAGATCCAGATGACGGCAACCACCGCTGCTGCTTGCATACATGGTTTCAAACAAGGAAAAATCAGGCTGCAGTCCGGTCAGGAATTTCGCCTTCAAAGCACATTCTGCATACTCTTCCGTCGCCACGCTGTCGTGCACGATGCCGGCGCCGACGCCCATTTCACCACGCCGTATCGCGGCGCCGTGCGGCCCCTGCGGCGCCGCCGCTTGCAGCCACAGGGTGCGGATCGGCACCGACAGGCAGAAGTCGCCAAACTGGCGGCCGGCGGACTCCGCGTCGAACCAGCCGATGGCGCCGGTATATAAGCCGCGCGGCGCGGGTTCCAGCTCCTGGATGATCTGCATGGTGCGATGCTTGGGGGCGCCGGTGATCGAGCCGCAGGGATAAAGCGCCTGGATGACGGTGCTGAGACTGATCTCGTCGCGTACCTGTGCCTGCACCGTGGAGGTCATTTGCAGCACGGTATTGAATTGCGTCACTTCGAACAGATGCGGCACCTGCACTGAACCGGGCACGGCAATGCGGCCCAGATCGTTACGCAGCAAATCGACGATCATCAGGTTTTCCGCCAGGTTCTTGGGATCTGCCGCGAGCGTCTGCGCCGCCAGCAGATCCTGTCCGGCATCGCCGCTGGCGGCAGCGGTGCCCTTCATCGGCCGTGCGGTCAGCCAGCCGTCGGCATGCCGTACAAACAGCTCCGGCGACAGCGACAGCACGGTGGCGCCGTCGGCCAGCTGGATCAAGCCGCCGTAGGGTACCGGCTGGCGACTGCGCAGCTGCCGGAACAAAGTCACCGGACTGCCATAGGCATCGAAACGCAAGCGGTAGGTGTAATTGACCTGGTAGGTGTCGCCGGCCTCGATATAGGCGTGGATTTTGGCGATGGCGTCGGCAAACTCGCCGGCGCTGACATTCGGCTGCAGGTTGGCGATGCCGGCGGCGCCGTGGTCTGCGGCTTGACGCTGCGCCAGCCAGTCGTCCACCTCGCTATCGCTCAGATGGCGGCATTGCGAAAACAATAAAATCTGCGCCAGCACTGGCGGCTCCGCATTCACGGCAGCCGGCTGTGGAATACCCTGCAGGCCAAGTCCAAGTTCATAGGTGAACACAGCGACCGCGTGCAAACCCTCGCGCAAGGCTTGCTGCATCTGGGCAATCAGCAGTGGCAGCTGGTCGGCGGCGGAGCACTGCAAACTGCGCACATGGCCTGTGTATAGGCGCGATGAGGGAGAATCCGGGGCGAGCGCAGTGCGGTCATCCAGCAATGCGAAACATTCAGTCGGCGAGTGAAGCGTGTTGATCATGATTTTTTTGCAAAGATGCTGCTGGCAACGAATACGACAGCCTGCATGCTACCCGATCGGAAGCAAAATGGTTAAAACGTTATAATTATGCTCTTTGTAAACGCCGCAAATCAGCCCAGGCAAGAGATTTGCCGCGGCGCCATGGTTTGCATCTCGAACAGCACTCCTCACCTGCCCCCTCATGGCTATATCCCGCGTCTTCCTCACGCCACTGATCGTGGCTTGCGCCCTGTTCATGGAAAACATGGACTCCACCGTGATCGCCACCTCATTGCCGATGATGGCGCAAGACATGGGAGAAAGTCCGATCGCGCTCAAGCTGGCGATGACCTCCTACCTGGTGAGCCTGGCGGTGTTCATCCCGATCAGCGGCTGGATGGCCGACCGTTTCGGCGCCCGCACCGTGTTCCGCAGCGCCATCGGCGTCTTCATGCTGGGCTCCATCCTGTGCGGCATGTCGGATACGCTGGCGCAATTCGTCGCCGCCCGCTTCCTGCAAGGCATAGGCGGCGCCATGATGGTGCCGGTGGGCCGCCTGGTGATCTTGCGCACCACTTCCAAGGCGGAGCTGGTGCGCGCCCTCAGCTACCTGACCATCCCGGCCCTGCTGGGGCCGGTCATCGGGCCGCCCCTGGGCGGCTTCATCACTACTTACTTCCACTGGCGCTGGATTTTCTTCATCAACGTGCCGATCAGCATTCTCGGCATCTACCTGGCGACGCGCTATATTGAAAACCTGCGCAGCGACGATACCGTGCCGCTCGACCTGCCGGGCTTCCTGCTGTCTGCCGTCGGCTGCTCGACCCTGATGTTCGGGCTGGCCAGCGCCGGCCGCCACCTGGCGGCCGGCGACGTTTCGCTGATCTGCGTGGCGGTCGGCAGCCTCAGTTTGCTGGTCTATGTCTGGCACGCCTTCCGCACGCCGCATCCGCTGATCAACCTGCGCCTGTTGAAAATCCCGACGCTGCGCATGAATGTCTACGGTGGTTCGCTGTTCCGCATCGGCGTCGGCGCCCTGCCTTTCCTGCTGCCGCTGCTGTTCCAGCTCGGCTTCGGCCTGACGCCGTTCCAGTCGGGCCTGCTGACCTGCGCTTCGGCGGCCGGCGCGATCTTCGTCAAGACCATGACCACCAAGGTGCTGAAACGCTTTGGCTTCCGCAGCGTGCTGGTCTACAACACCCTGCTCGGCGCCTTGTCGATGGCCGCCTTCGGGGTGCTCAAGGCGGATACCTCGCATGCCTTCATCATCCTGCTGTTGCTGCTGGGCGGCTGCGTGCGTTCCATGCAGTTCACCAGCCTGAATGCGATTGCCTATGCCGAGATCGACCAACAGCAGATGAGCCAGGCCACCAGCCTGACCAGCGTCGCCCAGCAGTTGGCGATCGGCCTAGGCGTCACGATTGGCGGCTTTGCGCTGCAGGTGTCGAATCAGGTCCAGGGCCATGCCACCATCGTCAGCGCCGATTTCTGGCCGGCTTTTGTGGCGATCGCTCTGGTCGCCATGGCTTCGCTGCCGTTTGCCTTGAAGCTGCAGCCCGATGCCGGCGCCGAAATGTCGGGCCGCCGTGCCGGTTAAATATCGCCGTAGGGTGGGCACGCCTTTGTGCCCACCTGCTTAATCGAAGCGCAGGTTATAGGTGACTTCCAGGCCGTTGATGGTGCCGCCGCGCATCACCATCGACCAGCGCCGGGAAAATTGCCAGGTCAGCTTGAGGATGCTGGCGGCGCTGGTCAGGCTCTGTTCATAACCGAGATTGATCTTCTCGGTAATCGCCTTGCCCAGGTTTACCACCTGTTCGTTATCGATGCCGGAATCGCTGGAGCCGATCGAAAATTCGTCGAAGCCTATGCCCTGAGCGATCTTCTTGCCGCCGTAATTCCCCAGCAGCGCCAGCGCCTGCCCGGCCGCCTGCCGCTGTCCCAGCGCCGCGCTGTCGCTGCCGTGGCCGAACATCAGCCAGGACAGTTTTTCTTCATCCGAGACATTCGGCTCGGACACCAGCTTGACCCGCAGGTTGGAAGGATTGCCGGTGATTTCGGCGCCGGCCTCGACTTCCTGGTTGCGTTTCATGGCCAGGATATTGATGTTCGGATTATCGATCGGCCCCTGGAAATTGATCAGGCCGCGTTCGATCGCCAGCTTGCGGCCGAATACTTCGTAGGTACCGTCGGCGACACGGATGGTGCCGGTGGCTCGCAAAGGCTGATAAGGCTCGCTGCGCACCTGCATGGCGCCGCGCAGCCGCAGGTCGGCGCCGCTGCCGCGGAAACGGAAATCGTCGCCGAAGTCGACTTCCACATTCATCACCGGCGTCGCTGCGCCGGCCGGCTTCTGCGCCGTCTTGGCCAGCTTTTCCTGCTCCGTCAGCGGTGTCGCCCGTGCCGTCTTCACATCCTTGCGCACAATGACGACGTCGTCGCCGAGCGTTGGCGCACTGCTCTTCGGCAGATCGAACAGCGCCTTGTCGATCTTGAACTTGCCGTCGACATGCAATTGTTCCTTGACGTTGGCGATCTTGGCCTGGCCGGACAACATCAGCTGGCGGTCCGGGCTGGCGAACAATTGCAGGCGATCGGCGATCACGCTGGCAGTCAGGTCCGGATTGTCGTGGCCCAGTTGCAGCCTGCCGGTGGCGCGCACGTTGCCGTCGCCGCCGTGGAATTCCAGCTGCTGCAGGTCGACCACGTTATCCGCCAGGTTCAGGCGCGCAATGCCATCCTTCAGCTTGATGCCCTGGTCGAACAAGGTGACGGCCAGTTGGTCGCCGTTGACCTTGCCCGACAGCTTCGGCTTACCCAGTTCGCCGCTTAGGGCCAGGTCCATGCCGATGCTGCCGTCGAGCGCCACTTGCGGCCCGATCAGCGCACCTATCGATTTCAGCTGCGGCACCCTTAATGTGGCCTGTCCGGACAAGGCTGAGCTGTCGCTGAAGCCCCAGACGCCGTCGCTCTTCTGCAAAGCCAGCTGCAGTTGCGCCGCCAGCGTGCCGATCCTGGCGCTCACCACTTGCGTATCCAGCTTGACATGGCTGGCCTCCAAATCCGCGCGCAATTTCAGTTCCGACAAACCCAGGCTGACATCGCCGCGTCCTGGATTGACCCGCACATCGCCGCTGCGGCGGGCAATCTGCAGGAAACCGCTGAGGTTGTCGGCCAGCGTGAAATCCCAGCTGCTGTCCAGCACCAGGTCGGTCTTCACCGGCACTTCCGGTGCGCCGAACTCTTGCGCCAGGCTCACGATGGTAGCCACGTTAAGGGCATTGATGGCGCCGGCCGATTGCAGCTTGCCGTGATCGAAGCTGAAGTTTTTCAGATCGATCTGAGCATCCGCTACATTCAGGCGCGTGGCGCCGAGCTGCACCTTGCCGGCTTCGGCAGTAATCGCCAGCGGACTCGCCAGGCTGATGCGCGGCGTACCCTGGTTTTGCAGTTCGCTGAGCTGCCCTTGCCAGCCGTAGCCGGCCTTGCCCTCGCTGAGTTTGCCCTGGGCCGCCATGGCCAGGTGCAAAGGTTTGCCGCGCAGGGTGCCGTTGCTTTCCAGTTTCAAGGTGTGCGCTGCGTAGGTACCGTTCAGATTGAGGTTGAGCTTTTCCAGCGCCACATCGGCGCTATGCAGGCCGCGCCCGTCTATCGTCAGCGCCAGGCGGTTGTTGCTCGAGTTGAGATTGGCGTTGAGGTCGGCCTGGATATCGGCCTGCCCCGACAGGCTGTCGACCCGGTGCTCGCCGAAGGCCAGCTTCTCGGCACGGTAAGTCGCCTGCACGTTCGGTTTTTGCATGCTGCCGCTGAGTTGTCCGTCTACATGCACCGCGCCCGAAATGCCGAAGCCCAGTCGCTGCAGTTCCGGCGCATCCACCTTCAGATTGAGGCGGTCGCCGGCGGCGCCGAAGCTGCCTTTGGCTTGCACATCGTTGCCAGCCACCGACAAGGCCAGTTCGCTCGGCAGCAAGCGCGTGCCTGCCAGGTTGAGCAAACCGTTGCCGCTCATCGGCAGCTGGTCGTAGTTGCTGTCGTGGACGGCGAATTTCAGTTTCAGCTTGAGCTCAGGCGTCAGCGTGCCGGCCGCATCGATATCCATGTTGATGTTGGCGGCGACCGCATGCGCGGCAGGCGCCGCCGCAGTGTGCTTGCCTGCATGCGTGGTGGTCTTGGCCGGCGCGTTGCTGTTGATCCAGAGGAAGGGATTGAAGTCGCGCAGGGTCCCCTTCAACGCATACGCCATGCCATCATCCAGGCCAAGGCTGCCGCTGGCGTCGACCCGTGCAGCGCCGGCCGCCAGCTGGGCGCTTTTCAGGAGCACTTGCTTGGTATCGATTACCGCTTCCAGTTTGGCCTTGTAGGTAGCATCCGCCAGGTCCAGGCTGATTTGCTGGTTGTCCGGCGTCAGCTTGATGTTGAGCGGGCCGCGCAGCTGCGTCGGCTTCAGCTTGCCATGCAAGGCCTGCAGGTCGAGACCGGCGACGTCGAAATTGAATTCACCGCTATGCTTGTTCTTGCCGTCGCTATGGTATTCGCCACGGCCGCTGATGCTGGTGTCTTTCACCAGCTTCAGCTGCAGCTGCGAGAGCTGCTGGGTCTGGCTATCCAGCCGCAGGTCGGCGCTGGCGCTGAGCAGCGGCAAGCGGTCCTGGTCGATGGCGCCGGCCATGCTGTTGACGATGCGCACCGGGCCGCTTACCGCGAGCGTAGACAGATCGACGCTGGCGCCGGCCGCAGCAGCAGCCGGCGGCGTCACCGGCTTGAGTGTGGCTTGCAGGCTCAAGTCTGCCTGCGGTGCGCCACTGCTGAACAGTTTCGGATTAACGTGGGCGACATTCAGGTCCAGCGTCTGGAACGGAATCGCTGCAAACGGCGTGGCAGCCACCTTGGCGGTGCCGCTCAATTTGTCGCCGCGCGCAACCAGCTCTACTCCCAGCGCCGCCAAGCTGCCCGACAAGGCCGCATCCAACTGATATTTTTCCTTCTCGTACTCGCCGCCGAGCTCGGCGCCGCCGCTCAGCGCAAACGGCGACACACCGTTCAGGCTGAGTTTGGCGCTGGCCTTGCCATAGGGCGTGTCGAGCCGCTCCAGCACCAGCTTGTGCTGCACGCCATCCGATTCGCCATGCAATTGCAGGTGGCTCAGCGCAGTCGTGCTCAGCCCCTGGTGCAAGGACAGTTTGTCCAGCGAGATATCGTTGAGCAGCAGTTGCAGAGGCAGCTTCAGGCTGGCCGGCATCACCGTCGGCGTCGGCGGCGTCGGTTCCAACCTGGCGTCGACAATGCCGACATGCAGGTAGGCGACCTGTAGCTTCAGGGGCGAAAAACTGAGCTGCCATTTACCATCGATGCGGTCGATCTTGTATTGCTGAGTAGCGTCGCGGTACACCAGGTTACGCAGCCGCAGGCCGTCCGCCAGCGTGCCGCCGGCCAGCTGGCCTGACAGGTTGCCGTGCAGCGCCCAGGTACTGAGTTGCCACAAGGTGTGCGCACCAGACTCCGTGCGCACGCCATAGAACAAGGCTCCCGCCAGCAAGATCAGTACCAATGGAAAAGCCGCCAGCAAACGCCGCAGCCAGCGCAGGCGGCCAGGAGCCCCGCCCGGATTCGGTGGCGGTGCGGCTGGTTCGACAGGGCTGGTGGTGGCTTCGGTCATGCGTGCAATCTTGGAAATGGAGACGTCAAAAGGCGATGCCCAGCGAAATATGCGGCCGGAACTGCTTGGCCTGAACGCCATAGGCGAGATCGACATTCACGGTGCCAACCGGGCTGCGGTAGCGCACCCCGGGGCCGACACCGACCTTGATGCTGCGGTTGGCCCAGCTGTCAGTCGCGGTGCCGGCGTCGTAAAACAGGGCGCCGCCCCACTGCTCGCTGATCCAGTGTTGATACTCGGCGCTGGCGGTTACCATGTACTTGGTCGGATAGACCGTGCCGTTTTGCGAGTTGCCTATGCTTTCGTAGCTGTAGCCGCGCACCGACTCGTTGCCGCCGGCGCGAAACAGCAAGGAAGCCGGCACGGCGGCGCTAGAACCGGCGGTAAACACACCGCCCAGTTCGGTGCGCAAGATCACGACGTCGCGCTTGGCCACCGGAAAATAATGCTTATAGCGGCCATCGGCGCGGAAAAAGGTCTGGTCGGTCAGGAAGCCTTTCACGGCGAAACCGGTCTGTATCGAAAAGATATGGCCGCTGCGCGGGAAAATGGAGTTATCCACCGCGCGCCTGACCCAGGCGAAACCGGGCACCAAAGCCTGGTGCTGGCCTGGCTGGATGACGGTATTCGGCGGCAGCACCGCGCCATCGGTCTGCTGCAGGCGGTCGCGATAATAATCCAGGGTCAATGCGGTATCGTAGTTTTCCAGCGAACGGGCGCGCTTCAGGCCGATCTTCATGCTGCGTAAGTCGACCCCTTGCAAGGTGGTGCGGTCATACGAGCCGTTGACGCCGTTGATGAAGCTGCGGCTGTCCGGCGGCATCGACAGATCCAGTGAGCCGTACTGCCGCCGCTGTTCGATCTTGGTCTGGGCGTCGAACACCCAGGCTTTGCCGAATACATTGTAGTTGGTGTAACGGCCCTGCACCTGGGCCCCGGTGTCCGAAGCATAGCCGAGGCCGGTGCGCAGGCGCTGGGTCTGGAATTCGGTGACCTGCACATTGACCGGCGTTTCTTGGGCGTGCAGCGGATCGTCGTCGATGCTGACGATGACATTGCCGAAGTACGGCGTGTTCTGGATCTGCCGTTGCAACAGCAGCAGGCGTTCCACGCTGTACTCCTCGCCTACCTGCAAAGGATTGACGTTCTCGATGATGCTGGGCGGATAGCGCTTGGTGCCGGTGATGCGCAAAGGTCCAAGGGTAAATCCAGGGCCGCTGTCATATTTCACGCTCAGTTGCGCATCGTTGTCTTCCGGCGTGATGCGCGCTTCCGACTGCGCCACCTTGGCTGCCGGATAGCGCTTCTTCAGCAGTACCTGCAAGCCGTCTTCCTTGGCCTTGGCCCAGTCAGCCTGGCGGAACGGCTGGCCCGGCTGCAGGCCCCAGTCCTGCTTGATCCGGCTGACGCGCTCGGGCGCTTCGCTGGCGGCCTTGCCGACAACATCGACGCTGGCGGCCGACACCATGGTGCGCTGCTGCGGATCGACTGTCAGATGGATGGTCTTGACCTCGCCGGCATCCACGCTGACCGTGGTCTTCGGTGAAAAATAGCCTTCCGTCGAAGTCAGTTGCGTGACTTGCTCGTCGACGGTATCGATCAGGAATTTCAACTGGTCCTCGCTCAGGTCTGCACGATCTTTATAGCGCGACAAATCCAGATGCTGCTCCAGCAACGCTTTCAAATCGCCGGGCGCGTCGATCTCTACCTTATATGCGGCGTGGACAACGGGCGCGGCAAAGCAGCCGGCCATGACGAGCAGAGCGAAGATCGTGCTATGGACGGCTGGCGTCAAGCGCCGGCCAAAACGATGCATCATGCGCGACTGCCCGTAATGGGCAGCGGCATGGCTTTTGTCTTCGAGAAAAACTGTAGGAACATAGGCAAGAGCAACAAGGACGGAGAGTCATTCTAACAAATATTATTTTTGTCTTGCGAAAACGACATTGCTCCCAAACGATATTGTAGGGGATCTCGGCTGCATATAGCCAGATGTAACATGATTTAACGTCATGCCGGCGCCATACGGCAAGCGCTTTCGCTTGCCGCCGGCCAACAATTTATCCGGGATGCGTCATGTTCTGCGGCTGCACCCATTGCGCGAACTCTTGTTCGGTCACATAGCCTAGCGCCAAAGCCGCCTGTTTCAGCGTGCTGCCGTCATGATGCGCATGCTTGGCGATCTGCGCCGCGCGGTCGTAGCCGATATGCGGCGCCAGCGCCGTCACCAGCATCAACGAGCGCTCCATCAGTTCGGCGATGCGGTCGCGGTTGGCAGCGATGCCGTCAGCACAGTGCTCTTCAAAGCTACTCATGCCGTCCGCCAGCAGACGCACGCTCTGCAGGAAATTATGCACTATCAACGGCTTGAAAACGTTCAGTTCGAAATTACCGGAAGCGCCACCGAAATTGATCGCGACATCGTTGCCGAATACCTGACAGCACAGCATGGTGAGCGCTTCGCACTGGGTCGGATTGACCTTGCCCGGCATGATCGAGCTGCCCGGCTCGTTTTCCGGAATGCTGATCTCGCCCAGGCCGGAGCGCGGCCCGGAAGCCAGCCAGCGCACATCGTTGGCGATCTTCATCAGGGCCGCCGCCAGGGTTTTCAAAGCGCCGTGCGCGGCCACCAGTCCATCGTGCGCCGCCAGCGCGGCGAATTTATTATCGGCAGTGCGAAACGGCAGGCCTTCGGTCTTGGCTAGCTGGGCCGCCACCCGGCTGCCGAAATCCTTGGGCGCGTTGAGGCCGGTGCCGACGGCGGTGCCGCCGGCGGCCA
This sequence comes from Collimonas pratensis, assembly GCF_001584185.1. Taxonomy (GTDB): domain Bacteria; phylum Pseudomonadota; class Gammaproteobacteria; order Burkholderiales; family Burkholderiaceae_D; genus Collimonas; species Collimonas pratensis. Next base: position 4,059,108 of record NZ_CP013234.1, read on the forward strand.
GGTCGCACAGCGGTTCCAGCGCCGCCTTGATGATTTTTTCCGCCAGGTCCAGCTGGGCGACATAGCCGGAAAATTCCTGGCCCAGCGTCAACGGCGTGGCGTCCTGCAGATGGGTGCGGCCAATCTTGACGATGTCGTCGAATTCCGTGGATTTGCGCTGCAAGGTGGCGCGCAGTTTTTGTAGCGCCGGCAGCAGCTGGTTGGCGACCGCCAGCGCGGCAGCCACGTGCATCGCGGTCGGGAAGATATCGTTGGACGACTGGCTCATGTTGACGGCGTCGTTGGGATGCACCAGGCGCTCTTCGCCGCGCACGCCGCCGAGGATTTCGGAAGCGCGGTTGGCCAGTACTTCGTTCATGTTCATGTTGCTCTGGGTGCCGGAGCCGGTCTGCCAGACCGACAAGGGAAATTCATGCGGATGCTTGCCGGCGATGACTTCCTGCGCCGCTTCGATGATGGCGCCGGCCTGGCTTTTCTGCAGCTTGCCGAGGTCCAGGTTGACTTGTGCACAGGCTTGCTTGACCGCCGCCAGGGCGACGATCAGTTCGGCCGGCATGCGTTCGCTGGAAATATGGAAATGATGCAGGCTGCGCTGGGTCTGCGCGCCCCATAGCTTGTCGTTCGGGACTTCGATCTTGCCAAAGGTGTCGCGTTCGGTCCTGGTGGTGGTCATTTCAGCTCCATAGAGTGGCGACGTCATGCCCAGTTGAGCCATGCAAGCAAAGCGTCTAGTGTAGTGTTCGTATGTAATGGCGCTTAAGAAATGGTGTATTTTCGCGCCAGGCTAGGCGCAAACCGGAGCGATAGTGGGCTATCGCGAGGATTTGCAACGACGCATGGCGCGAAAAGACGCCGTTTATTAAGTGTCATTATGTGCGAAACACTGCACCAGACTCTATGGTAATACTTTTCCTTCACGCAGGAGTATTTCGATATCGGCCGCCGAGACCGGTTCGCTGAAATAGAAACCCTGCATTTCATCGCAGCGATGGCGCTGCAGGTAGGACAGCTGTTCCTGGGTTTCCACGCCCTCCGCGATCACCTGCAGGCGCAGGTTGTGCGCCAGGGAAATGATCGAGGCAACGATGGCAGCGTCGTCCTGGTCGACCGTGATATCGCGCACGAACGACTGGTCGATCTTGAGGGCGTCGATAGGAAAACTCTTGAGGTAAGCCAGGCTGGAATAACCGGTGCCGAAATCGTCGATCGACAATTGCACGCCTATCGATTTCAAATCGTTGAGGATGCCGACCGCCAGTTCGACGTCGGTCATCACCAGGCTTTCCGTCAGCTCGATTTCCAGGTAGTGCGGCGCCAGCCCCGTCTCTTCCAGCACCTTGGCCACCTGCTGCACCAGGTTCTGCTGGAAGAACTGGCGGGTCGACAGATTGACGGACATACGCAGATAGCCGAGCCCCATGCGCTGCCATGCCTTGTTCTGCTCGCAGGCGGTATGCATGACCCAGGCCCCCATCTGCACGATCAGGCCGGTTTCTTCCGCCAGGTTGATGAAGCGGGTCGGGGAAATCATGCCGAGCTGCGGATGCTTCCAGCGAATCAGCGCTTCCATGCCGACCATGCGGCCGGTGCGCAGGTCGACTTGCGGCTGGTAGTAGAGCAGCAGTTCCTTGCGCTCCAGCGCATTGCGCAAATCGCCCTCGATGCGCAGACGCTCCAGCGCCCGCTCGTTCATCGCCGCGGTATAGAACTGGTAATTGTTGTTGCCCATTTCCTTGGCGCGGTACATGGCGATGTCGGCATGCTTGAGCAGGCTTTCCGGATCGGCGCCGTCGTTCGGATACACCGCAACGCCGATGCTGCAGCTCAGGAAAAAGTCGTAGCCTTCGATCTGCAGCGGCCGTGCAATGGCGTCCATCATGCCCTGGATCAGGCCGACACTGAGCTCTTCGTCGAGACGTTCCGGCAGGATCAGGACAAACTCGTCGCTGCCAAGGCGGGCGATGGTATCGGCTTCGCGCGTGAAGGATTTAAGCCGGCCGGCGACTTCTTTCAGCAACAGATCGCCAGCATTGTGGCCGAGGGTATCGTTGACGAACTTGAAGCGGTCGAGGTCGACGAACAGCACCCAGACCCGGTGGCCGTACAGCTCGCCGTAGACGATCGCCTGGCTCAGGCGGTCGCTCAGCACGTTGCGGTTGGCCAGACCGGTCAAGGTGTCGTGGCGCGCCTGGTGTTCCAGCTCCGCCTCGTAACTCTTCATCTCGGTGATGTCGTACAAGGAAGTGACGAAATGGCTGACCCGGCCGGAGCTGTCTTTCACCGGCGCCACGTACAGCTCATTCCAGAACAAGGTGCCGTCCTTGCGGTAGCTGCGGAATACCGCATTGGCGCTGCGTTTCTCGCGCAGGGCGGAACGGATTTCTTCCAGGCCGATCTGGTCGTGGTCGTTGCCCTGCAAGACTTCCAGGTTGCGGCCGATCATGTCGCTGGCGCTGTAGCCGGTAATCCGCTCGAAGGCAGGATTGACATACTCCACCAGATAGTCGGGCAGCTTGGCGCTGGAAATGATGATTGCATTGGCGCTCGATTCGATGGCGCGCTCGCGCAGCTGCAAGGCGTCCTCGGCGCGTTTGCGCGCGACAATGTCTTCTTTCATCATCTGCGTCGCCAGCCGCACCTGCTGGGTGCGGGCATCGACCAGCTGTTCGATCCGCTTCGAACGCGTCGACAGGAAATACAGGTAGGTGGCGCCCATCCAGCTAAGCAGGCTGCCCAGGATCAGCACCAGGATCGAGCCGGCGTTTTTCTTGGTGAACACGCGCGGCGGCGCCGAGGCCTCGATGTACCAGGACTTGCCTGCCAGCTCGAAGGTCTGCGACATGTCTTGCGGCGCATCGTACAGCAGCCAGGCCGGCAGCCAGCGGCTGGCGCTGGACGACGCCAGCTGGCTACCCTGGCGATACACCAGCGTGCCCGCTTGCGGCGTGGCGCTAGCATAGACGCGCAGATAAAAATCCTCGCGCGCCTGGACGCCGTCGCGCGCCAGCACATTATTGACAAAAGCGTCGGCCCGCAGCGCTGCGCTGGTGAAGCCGACCAGGGCGCGGCGCCGGTCGTCAACGCTGTCCAGCACGGCGCCATGCTGGTACACCGGCATCAGCACCAGCATCGCCAGCTTGCTGCCGTCCTTGTTTGCCTTTAACTCGAACAGATCGGTGGAAGCCGCCTGGCCGGTGTCGCGCGCACGCGCCACTGCTTCCGCCTGGATCGTGCTGGACGACACATCCAGGGCAAACGCCGCTTCGTTGCCTTCCATCGGTTCGATATATTCCACCACACGGTATTGCTCATGGCCGGCGGCCGGCTCAGGCTTGCCGTCGCTCAGCTGGCGAATCGTGAAATTGGGAAGATGCTTGCGCATTTCGGCCTCATAGGCCGGCCGTTGCGCCGCCGACACCAGGCGCTGGAAACCGAGCGACTTGATATAAGGGGCACGGCGCAGCATCGGCGCCGTGAAATTGTGGAATTGCTCGCGGCTGACCCCATCCATCGTGACAAACAGGCGGTTCACCGTTTCCAGCTCATGCACCAGGCCATCGAGACCGTCGACCACGGCCTTGAGGTGGCCGCTGCCCAGGCGCCGGAATTCGGCATCCATTTTCTCGTATTCAAGATGGCGCACCGAGACAAACAAGCCGAGCGTAATGGCCAGACCCAATATCAAACTGGATAAAGAGGCAATGGGTATGAAAATTGACGAGCCACGACGAAACATTTCTACTCCATTGCGAACAATAGGCGAAATATTACACGGACTTGTTACCTGATAACGCCGCGTGTCGATTTCTTTTTAGTTCACAGAATCAACTAAAATCCGCAGAGCAATAATCGTCGATCATGCCGACGAAAAATCAGGTGGATTTCGGCGCGTCCGCGTCAGGCAGCAAGCAACCCTGCAGGATCTGCAGATCGTTGTCCTTGGCAAAATTGACTACAAAATGATAGGCCAGCGGCTCAATTTGCCGCAGCTCTTCATTGACGACCACTGAGCGTACGCCGTTCAGCAGGACCGGCCGGACATAAGGCGAGTATTGCAGATGCGCGTTGCGTCCGCCCGCGCCTTCCGGGCGAAAGCAGGACATGACGCCGCACAGGCGCTCCGCCCAATCGCTGGGGCGGAACTGCCGGCCATCGCTGGTGATGCCTTGGATGAAAAATTCTTTGGCGGGCGCGTCAGGAGATGGAATGATATCAGCCATGCGTACAGCTCGTTTCTTCTATAACGCTTGCTACAGAGATTTGCTTGCCCTGCAATGCCGGCAAGCTACAATTTTCAAGCAACTCGGTTACGTGGTAAAACCCTTGGCCAGTCTTTGACGACTTGCGCCAGGATTATTCTTACGTATTATATCTTATAGAAGACTTGGACACCATCCCGAATGCCCCGCCTTCGTAGCGCCCGGCAATTAACCTAGCCAGACGGCGACTGACAACAGCAGCAGCAAGAACATCCACAGCAACAGGGCGCGCCATACCAGTCCCACCGCGCTTTGCAACGCACGCGGCGTCGGCACGTCGCCGGGCGGGCTATCGCCGTCCAGCGCGGTGGAGTCAACCGTCGAGGCGTCCGCCGGCAAAATCACCGCAGCGGTTTCCAGTGGCGTACCGAGCAGCACTCCCATGGCGCCGCCGCCGGTGGAAAGGATGATGCCGTCGGTTTCGTTGTTCCAGCGTCCTGCAAAATTGCGCCAGGCGTAAATGGCGTCTTCGAAGTTGCCGACCACGGCAAACGCCGCCGCCGTCATGCGCGCCGGGATCCAGTCTATCCAGTAAAAGGCTTGCGCCGCAAAACGGCCGAAGTTTTCATTGCGCATATGGTCGGGCTCGTTCCAGCCGCGCGCCAGGTATTCCGCGAGGCGGTACATGACAGCACAGGCCGGGCCGACCGGCATCAGGAACCAGAAAAACACGCCGAACACGTGGCGGTGGGTAGTGATCAGCGCCTTTTCCACCGCGATGCGGGAAATCTCGCTGACATCCATGTCGGTAGTGTCGATCTTGGCCCACTCCGCCAGCAGGGTGCGCGCGGTGGCGTCGTCGCCGCTGTTGAGCGCCAGCTGGATCGAACTGAAGTAATGGCTGTAGTGACGAAAGCCCAGGGTCAGATAGACAATCAGGATATTCCACAGCAGCGCCGCCCAGGCGCCGATATGCACGCACAGCCAATAGATCAGCGCGGTCGGCACGGTCAGCGCCAGGATCACGCAGAACCAGCCCAGGCGGCCCTGGCGCGCCTGGCCGGCATTGAATGAAGCTTCTATCTTGCTTGCGAAATGCTTCACCCAGGCATACACGGGATTATCCGCACGCAGCGGCTTGAGTTGCTCGATCAGCAATGCAAACAGAATAGAGAGAAATGTCATCAACCAGCCTTATAAGTCAACCAACAGTGCAGCACGCTGCTGCAAGATATGTATAACCGGTCCGTGGCGCTATCGAACCAATGTGCGGTGCGCCGGCCTTGCCATTACGTCTAACAATTGCAATAGCCCATACGATAACGCAGCACACGCGCAGAATCAAACTTGTATCGACCTTGTCGCGGCGATTTCCTGTTTTTCGCCGCTTGCCCAGTCTGTCTAGGCGCGCAGAAAGTGAAACAGGTTCCTCAGCATGGCGGCAGTCGCGCCCCAGATGAAGAAGCGCTCGTAAGGCATTGCATAAAACGTGCGGCGATAGCCGTCAGGCAGATCGATGCTGCGCAATTGGTGATTCAGCCCATCCATCAGGAAGGCCAGCGGCACCTCGAAGATTTCCGCCACTTCATTCGGATCTGCACGCAAGTTCACTGGCGGATTGACCAGGCACACCACTGGCGTGACGCGATAGCCGGTGCCGGTAAAATATTCCGGCAGGCTGCCGATCACCTCAACCTGGCTGCGCGCCAGGCCGATTTCCTCTTCCGCTTCGCGCAAGGCGGTCTCTACCGGCGAGGCGTCGCTCTGCTCCATGCGCCCGCCCGGAAAACTCACCTGGCCCGGGTGATCGGTCAGATGCGCGGAGCGCTGGGTAAACAGCAAGGTCGGCTGCTCTTCGTGCATGACGATGGGAATCAGCACCGAGGCTGGCGTCACCGGCTTGCCAGGCGACATGCGCAGGATGGCCTGGCTATCCATGTTCTCGGGATGCCATTCCGGCTGGTGCGCAAAACGCTTGCGCAGCCATGCCGCATTCATCCTGTCCGGCGCCAGCGCAGACTCGCCGGCGACAGCATCGACCGGCAGCATCAGGGGATCGAAAGTCAATTTAACCAAGAAAATTCCTATAGCAACTATTCTGTACTCTAGCGCGACGGCGATGAATGACCTACTACATTCACAGATAATAACAATTTACGACATTTTACTTTGAAGCAACTAAAGCCGTAGTCCGATCTGCAATCGCTGGCAATGCCGCAAATAAAAAAAAGGGCGCCTGACGGCGCCCCTTTTCATGCAATACCTATGCCTGCTTTGGCACAACTTACTCAGCTGCTGGTGCAGCCTTTGCAGTGTTGCGACGTTGTGGCAGTTTTTCCTTGATACGTGCCGATTTACCGGAACGCTCACGCAGGTAGTACAGTTTGGCGCGACGGACATCGCCGCGGCGCTTGACTTCGATCGAAGCGATCAATGGCGAGTACAGTTGGAATGTACGCTCAACGCCTTCACCCGAAGAAATCTTACGGACGATGAAGTTGGAGTTCAAACCACGGTTACGACGCGAAATCACGACGCCTTCGTAAGCCTGAGCACGCTTGCGCGTACCTTCGACTACGTTAACGCTGACGATGACAGTATCGCCTGGTGCGAATTCAGGGATATTTTTGGCAAGGCGAGCAATTTCTTCTTGCTCAAGTTGTTGGATCAAGTCCATTTTTAGCTCCATATACCATCTTGCTGACGCCGTTTTTTGCCTTGGCCGCTGGCCGAGGCTGCTCAGTAGAGGATGGGGTTAAACACAGGCGGCCGGTTGGCCTCCCCTTGGTACTGCTGGTACTGCGTGTGTTGCTATTCACTACTCTTGCTACTTCGATCTGGTCGAACGCTTGCGCGCTCAAGCCATATTCCGTAAAAATTTTTCATCGGCTGCGCTGAGCAAGCCGGCCGCGCGTATCTTTTGAATCAGATCCGGGCGCTTCCTGGCGGTTGCCGACAGCATTTGCTGGCGCCGCCATTTTTCAATCTCGGCATGGTGACCGCCCATCAGTACCGGCGGCACCGGCATGCCTTCATACTGCTCCGGTCGAGTGTAGTGCGGACAATCCAGCAAACCGTTGACAAAACTGTCTTCGACCGCCGATGCGCCGTCATTCAATACGCCCGGCAACTGGCGAATTACCGCATCCATCAAGGCCATCGCCGGCAACTCGCCGCCCGAGAGGACGAAATCGCCGAGGCTGATTTCCTCATCCACGCAACGGTCCAGCAAGCGCTGGTCGACCGCTTCATAACGGCCGCACAGCAATACCAGGCCCGCCTCGCCGCGCAACTCCATGACGCGCTGATGGGTCAATGGCTGGCCTTGCGGCGACAGGTAGATCACCCTTGGCGCCGGCAGGCTTTGCTGCAGCTGGCGCGCCTTGGCTGCCTGCAGCGCGGCTTCCAGCGGCTTTGCCATCATCACCATGCCGGGTCCGCCGCCATAAGGCCGGTCGTCCACGGTACGATGATTGTCGGTCGTGAAATCGCGCGGATTCCACAAAGCCAGCTCACATCTTTTCTGTTCAAACGCACGCCGGGTCACGCCCGACTGCGTCAATGCAGCAAACATTTCGGGAAACAGAGTGACGACATCGAATTGCATACCGCTCACCTTCTTGTTTCGCTTGCGATTTTTTGCCACCGCGTGTTTGCCACTGCGGCTGCCTGACGCGAACTCTGGATTTTAATAATCCAAGCCCCAGTCAACCGTGATTTTCTTTGCGGCCTGATCCACCGTCTTGACGAACTGCTCAACGAAGGGGATCAATAATTCCGGCGCTGCCTTGTCCTGACCTTCGACCGCGGGTACGGTAATCCGAAGTATCGGATGCGCCCCGTTGTCCATCATGTCGGCCACCACACCCAGATGTTCGCCCTGCAGATTCTCAACCACCGAGCCGATCAGATCGACCCAATAGAATTCATCGTCAGCGAGCGCCGGGAAATGGCTGCGCGGGATATGCACCACGGTGCCCTTCATGGCTTCAGCCGCATCGCGCCCTGCCACGCCCATCAGGCGCGCCACAATGTCGCCACTGTGGTTTTTCGCCTGCAGCATGTCGACATCGCGCAATTCCGGCGAATTCTGCCGGCCCAGCCACCATGTCTTGGCATTCAACAACGCATCAGCATCCGCCGAATACGGTTTGATCCGCACCCAGCCGTTGATACCGTAAGCGCCGGTGATATAACCGACCACCACCAGATCCGAAGGTATTGCTGCCCCGGTTTGTGCTGTGGTCGACAATTCAGCTAACGCGCTCAACGGTTCAGACTGCAATTAAGCTGCAGTTTTCTTGGCAGCGTCAGCAACCAGGCGAGCAACGGTCGGCGACATTTGCGCGCCAACACCTTGCCAATGCGTCAGGCGGTCCTGAGCAATACGGAAAGTCTCTTCAGCACCAGACGCTACCGGATTGTAAAAACCGATGCGCTCGATGAAGCGACCGTCACGGCGATTGCGCGAATCAGTAGCTACGATGTTGTAAAAAGGACGCTTCTTTGCGCCACCACGGGATAAACGAATAACGACCATAATGTTTCCAAAAAGTGTTCGAACACGGAAAAAGCCGCAAATTATAACGCAAATTATGCCTACCCCGCAACCAAAGCTGGTCATCGGTGTGGCGTCACTACGTCAAAAGGTGATTGCAGGCTATAAAAATCGCCGTACTGCTCTGTGAGCAAGTAGCAGGCGCTCTGGGTGGGTGCTATCAGTGACAGTCAATTGATACAGGCTGTACACTGAGCCCTCAATTCGCTGTCCGATGCGTACGATGCGTGTTGGCAACATCAGTAGCGATAACGGCGCTAGTATATTAGCAATTTCCGTATTTGAGGCAAATTGTGTATTTTTGCCTTGTTTTTTTGCGGTTTGCGCCAGATAAACCACTCACTTTCCCTGCCAATGACATCCAGCCACAAGAACAAGACACTCACCACTTTCCTCGCCACCGTATTCGGCAGTATCGGTCTGCACCGGTTTTACCTGAAGGGATCCAGCGATATCTGGGGCTGGCTGCATTTTGCTTCCTTGCCAATTTCCTTGCTGGCTTATTGCTTATGGGGCAAGGATCAGCAAGTTGCCTTTCTGTTCGGACCATTGATCGTTTCTGGATTAATTGCCTTTCTGGAATCGCTGATCATCGGCCTCACCCCGGATGAGAAGTGGGACGCCAAATACAACGCCAATTCCGGCCATCAGTCCGATTCCAGCTGGTTTGTAGTCCTGCTGGTGGTGCTGACCCTGGGCATAGGCGCGATCGGCCTGATCGGCGCGATTGCGCGCACCTTCGACCTGCTGTACACCGGCGGCGCCTACGGCTGAGCAAAACCGACGAACTGCAGACGTTAAAAAAGCAGCCGAGGCTGCTTTTTTAACGCTTGAAACGATCTCAGAACTGATCTTCCGTCAGCGCCATCACGCCACTGCTGCCTTCGACTACCGAGATGCGGTAAGCCTCAGCCTGTGACAGGATATGCTCGGCAAAGAAACGCGCCGTGCCGATCTTGGCCTGGTAGAAGCCGCTGTCGCTTGCACCTTCTGCCAGCTTGCGCTGCGCCACCAGCGCCGCGCGGCCGAGCTGCCAGCCGCCCAGCACGATGCCGGCCAACTTCAAATACGGCACGCTGCCGGCAAACACACCCTTGATATCGCTCTTCAGATTATCAACCACATAGTTGACCACCTGCTCCAGCGCCTCGGCGCCGCTGGCCAGCTGCTTGCCGATAGCCACCAAGTCGGCCGCACCACTGCTCGCCAACTCAGTCTGGGTGGCGCGCACTTGGGCGATGATCGCCTTGGCGACAGCGCCGCCGTCGCGCGCGGTCTTGCGGCCGATCAGGTCGTTGGCCTGGATCGCCGTGGTGCCTTCGTAAATCGTCAGGATGCGGGCGTCGCGATAGAACTGCGCAGCGCCGGTCTCTTCGATAAAGCCCATGCCGCCATGGATCTGCACGCCGGTGGAAGCCACATCGATAGAGATCTCGGTCGACCAGCCTTTGACCACCGGCACCATGTATTCATAGAACGCCTGGTTGGCTTTGCGGACTGCTTCGTCGCCGTGGTGATGGGCGGCATCGTGCGCCGCCGCGGTGACGTAGGCCAGCGCGCGCGCCGCTTCGATCTGCGAGCGCATGCTCATCAGCATCCGCCGCACATCCGGCTGATGGATAATGGTGACGGCGCCGGCCGAACCGGCCAGATCGCGCGACTGCACCCGGTCCTTGGCGTAAGCCACGGCCTTCTGATAAGCCCGCTCTGCCACGCTGATGCCTTGCAAGCCAACCGCAAAACGCGCCGCGTTCATCATGATGAACATGTATTCGAGGCCGCGGTTTTCCTGGCCGACCAGGGTGCCGACCGCACCGCCATGGTCGCCGAACTGCAGCACCGCGGTCGGGCTGGCCTTGATCCCCAGCTTGTGTTCCAGCGAGACGCAATGGACGTCGTTGCGCGCGCCCGGCGTACCGTCGGCGTTGACCATGAATTTCGGCACGATGAACAGCGAAATGCCCTTCACGCCTTCCGGCGCATTCGGTGTGCGCGCCAGCACCAGGTGGACGATATTTTCAGCCATATCGTGTTCACCGTAGGTGATGAAAATCTTGGTGCCGGAAATCTTGAACGTACCGTCGTCCTGCGGCACGGCGCGGGTGCGCACCAGCGCCAGGTCGGAGCCGGCTTGCGGCTCGGTCAGGTTCATGGTGCCGGTCCATTTGCCGGATACCAGGTTTTCCAGGTAGATGCGTTTTTGCTCGTCGCTGCCGGCCGTCAGCAGTGCTTCGATCGCGCCGTCGCTCAGCAGCGGGCACAGGGCAAAGGACAGATTGGCGGCATTCAGCATCTCGATGCAGGGCGTCGCCACCAGCTTCGGCAAACCCTGGCCGCCGAATTCGACCGGGTGCTGCACCCCCTGCCAGCCAGCTTCGGCAAACGCCTTGAAGGCTTCCTTGAAACCCTTGCTGGTAGTAACTTCGCCATCGTGCCAATAGCTTGGCTCCTGGTCGCCGCTACGGTTCAACGGCGCCACCACTTCACTGCAAAACTTGGCGTTCTCTTGCAACACTGCTTCCACGGTTTCCGGGGTCGCGTCTTCGCAACCGGGCAGCGTGCTGACCTGCTCCAGGCCAGCTAGTTCGTTCAGTACGAACAGCATGTCCTTCAACGGGGCGACATAACTCATGATGTGCTACTCCTAAAAATCGGGGTGGCAAGAGAAGCCGGCGCCGCCGGCATTCGCATTACCACCCCTATGCATTCGATTTTCAACAGGACGCCGGCTGGCGGCGCCCGTCAAACGCCCGTCGGCTGAAAGCGGCTTAGCCCAGTTCGGCCACCAGTTGCGGCACGATCTCGAACAGGTCGCCGACAATGCCGTAATCCGCCACCGAGAAAATCGGTGCTTCTTCATCCTTGTTGATGGCGACGATGACCTTGGAATCCTTCATCCCGGCCAAATGCTGGATCGCGCCGGAAATACCGACGGCGATGTACAGCTGCGGCGCGACGATCTTGCCGGTCTGGCCGACCTGCCAGTCGTTCGGCACAAAGCCGGCGTCGACCGCGGCGCGCGATGCGCCCATCGCTGCGTTGAGCTTGTCGGCCAGCGGCTCCAGGATCTTGAAGTTTTCCGCCGAGCCCATGCCGCGGCCGCCGGAAACGATGATCTTGGCGGCGGTCAGCTCAGGACGGTCCGACTTGGCCAGCTCGCGCGAGACGAAGGCCGATTTGCCGAAGTCGGCAGCAGCGGCAATGTTTTCCACGGCAGCGGAACCGCCGCCGGCAGCGGCGTCGAAACCAGTGGTGCGGACGGTGATGACTTTCACGGCATCGCTCGATTGCACGGTGGCGATGGCGTTGCCGGCATAGATCGGACGCTCAAAAGTGTCAGGGCTGTCGACCTTGGTGATTTCGGAAATCTGGCCGACGTCCAGCTTGGCGGCAACGCGCGGCAAGATGTTCTTGCCGTAGGCGGTAGCCGGCGCCAGGATGTGGCTGTAGGCCGACGCCAGCGCCAGCACCTGCTCGGCGACGTTTTCCGCCAGGCCGTCGGCGAAATAGGCGGCATCGGCCACCAGTACTTTGCTGACGCCAGCCAGCTGGGCTGCCGCTTGCGCCGCTGCGCCGCAGTTGCTGCCGGCAATCAGTACGTGAACGTCGCCGCCGCATTGGCTGGCGGCGGTAACGGTGTTGAGTGTGCTGCCTTTTAACGAGGCATTATCGTGTTCGGCGATGACTAAGGCTGTCATGTGGGCTCCTGATTTTATTGACGCGCGCCTGCATTCTTGCGGCGCTGCGCCTGGTTCTTGATAAGTGTCGGTAAGCGCGTTGGCGATGCTTACAGGACCTTGGCTTCGTTCTTCAGCTTGGCGACCAGCGTGGCAACGTCCGGCACCTTGATGCCGGCGCTGCGCTTGGCAGGCTCCACCACTTTCAGCGTCTTCAGGCGCGGCGTCACATCGACACCGAGATCGGCCGGCTTGAACACGTCCAGGGTTTTCTTCTTGGCTTTCATGATGTTCGGCAGCGTCACATAGCGCGGCTCGTTCAGGCGCAGGTCGGTGGTGACGATCGCAGGCAGCGTCAGGGCGATGGTTTCCAAACCGCCGTCGACTTCACGCGTCACAGTGACCTTGCCGTCTTCCAGCACGACCTTGGAAGCGAAGGTGGCTTGCGGCCAGCCCAGCAGCGCGGCCAGCATCTGGCCGGTCTGGTTGCAATCGTCGTCGATCGCCTGCTTGCCGAGGATGATCAGTTGCGGCTGTTCCTTGTCGGCCACGACCTTCAGCAGCTTCGCCACTGCTAAAGGTTGCAGGTCGGTGTCGGCAGTATCGACCAGGATGCCGCGGTCGGCGCCGATCGCCATCGCGGTGCGCAGGGTTTCCTGGCATTGCGTGACGCCGCAAGAAACCGCGATCACTTCAGTGACCTTGCCGCCTTCTTTCAGGCGCGTGGCTTCTTCCACCGCGATTTCGTCAAACGGATTCATCGACATCTTGACGTTGGCAATATCTACACCGCTGCCGTCCGACTTGACCCGCACCTTGACGTTGTAGTCGACGACACGCTTGACTGGTACTAATACTTTCATCGTTATGCCTTTTATATGAAATAAAAAAATCTGAACCTGAATTGGCGCGGGTTGGAGCGGACTGCCGCAGCGAACGTAAGGTTAACGTTTACGTAAATCTCAATAGGGAATTATAAGAGAGAATTCGATCCGACGCTGAAATTTAGCACGATCGTTCTATTAAATCTTAGAGCAATTCGCCTAATCGCACACGGATCTTGCAAAACAGCTCACGTTCAATGCGCTGGGCGACTTGAAGATTCGGCTTTCGGGCCAGAAGCGGCGGAGGGGAAAATCAAGACAGGAGGGAGAACAGCAGGCTACAACTCAGGCAAACTGCGGCCTACAGGACGCAGGCCGCGGGACATTCAAACAATAGTGCAGGACAAGACAAACGCGGGTTCAGCCATGGGGCCGCTTATTACGCTCTTACTTGCGCTTCATGAAGAAAATGAACTCCCGGTTTTCTTCACTCTGCTCTAGCAGATCGTTGCCGGTCTGCTTCGCGAATGCCTGGAAATCGCGCACTGAACCGGAATCGGTAGCCAGCACACGCAGCACTTCGCCACTCAGCATGTCCGCCAACGCCTTCTTGGTTTTCAAAATCGGCAGTGGGCAATGCAAACCGCGGGCGTCGAGTTCTTTATTAAATTCCATAACCACTTCGTAATGTAAAAATTTTTAACATTTATTGCTATTCGCTGATTCTACTCCAAACGATGGCGCGTTTGACGCGTCGCAACATACCATCAATCATTTTTACAACAGCATGGCGAATAGTAAATATGTCTTTAATACAATCTTTCCAGACATCTACATGCTAATATGCAATTGATAAGTATCGCACTGTAACAAACACAATAACAAGCACAGTCGCCGGGCTCCCAGCCCGGCCTGATGACAAATTCCGGGGAACTCAGCATGCGGGACAGCCATAGCGAAAAGCCTTTCAGCAACATCACGCCGTTCTGGCAGCGCTTACCTCAATTTTTCCTGTACCCGCTGCAGGGCCACCTGATCTGGCACCCGGCAGTCTACGCCCTGATCGGCACCGGCTTGTGGCTGCTCGGCAGCCATGACGAAGACGGCGGCTTCTCCCCTTTTATCCTGACCATTGCGATCCTGGTCGGCATCGGCTTTGCCATCGACCTGACGCGCCAGGCATTCCGCATCCTGGAACAAACCTCGCTCGGCAATTTGCGCTGCGCCGATTTCGACGAGGCCGACGATGTACACAAGATGTCGCCCTACAAGCTGCTGCTGATCATGATCGTGCAAGGCTTCTTCGTCGGCGTCCTGGCCTCCATCCATCCCATGCTGGGGCTGCTGGCAACCGCCATCGCCAATCTGATGCTGCCGGCCAGCATCATGGTGCTCGGCCACACCCACAGCTTTACCGACGCAATCAATCCGGTCAGGGTTTTCAAGATGATCAAGGCTTGCGGCTGGCCGTATCTGGCGCTGTGGGTCTTCGGTTTCATACTAAGCCAATGCGCGCCGATTGTCATCATGCTGTTTGTCGGAAAATTGCCGCTGACCGTGCTGATCGCGGTGGCCATTTTCGCCTTTGCTTATTTCACGCTGGTCAGCTTCAATCTGATGGGCTATACGATGTATCAATATCATCATGAGATCGGCTATTCGCCAGACCGCGATTTTGAAATCAATGCGCTTGCCAGCAGCCGCAACAATCGCCCCTTGAGCGACGACGACATCCTGGCGCAACAGGTCGGCGCGCTGATCCGCGACGGCAATATCGACCTGGCGATGGAAATGATCTGGGAAGAACTGCGCTACGATCAGTTCAATCCGCAACTGTCGGCCCACTACGCCAAATTGTTGCTGTTAAAGGGCGACAAGGCCAAGCAGCTCGAATATGCGCCGCGCCATCTGTTCACCCTGGCGCGCGCAGGAAAAGCCGGCCGCATCGGCGAAGCCTGGCAGCAGGCACGCCGGCTCGATCCTGCATTCAGGATCGAGAATCCCGATCATGTACTGGAAATTGCAGCGGCCGCCGCCAGCGTGCGCGAATATCAGATCGCGCTTGAAATCGTCTCGGGCTTCCACAAGCGCGCGCCGCGCCACAAGGATGTGGCGGCGGCGCTGGTGTTGGCCGGCAAATTGCTGTCCGACCATCTGCGCCAGGATGCGCGCGCCTTGACGTTGTTCAATCACGTCATCGCGCAATGGCCCGGCAGTCCGGCCGCCGGCGAAGCGCAGCAATACAAGAAAGTGATCGAAGCCATGACCCAGGGCTCGCAACCGGCTTGAGACACGGCTTGGAGCTCAGCTCAGTAACGGTTGCCGGGGCTGGAAATCCAGCGGCTTTCTTCGCTCAGGGGAAACTGCTGCTGCAACAGTTTCTGATAGTGCTGCGCCTGGTCGTGCCGGCCTGCCGTCATGAAGCCGCGGGCAATGAACTGTATCAGTTGCGGCAGCTGCTGGTGCTGGCGCGCCGTGACCAGCAGGATCTGCAGGATGGCGGCAGCGGTTTGCGGCTGGCCATTCATGGCGAAGCGGCGGCCGACCGCCAGCGACTGTTCATCACTGAGTAGCGGCCGCGGCTCGGCGCTGGCGACATAATCGAGATAGACCTGATGAATTTTTTGCTCGTCGAAACGGCCTTTCGGCAAGCTCAGCAGCATCTGCGCGCTTTTGTGGAAGGCCGGCGCAGATGGCGTGCCCTTCGATAAATTGAACAGCTGCAGGAGCCAGTCCGGTTGCGGCGTTTTCTGCTGCGCCAGCGTCTTGCTGACCAGGCTGCTGAAGTCGCGTCGGGCGCGCTCGAAATCGAGCCGGGCCAGGGCCGCATAAGCGCTCTGCTGCAAACCCCGCAGCAGCTTGTCGTCGTCGCCGGTGGAGACATAGCTGGCATGCGCCTGTGCCAGCTTGCCGCGCGCCAGCAGCCGATAAATCAAGGCCAGCAAGGCGCCGCCCAGCAAGCCGCCGATGTGGGCGTAGTAATTGGTGTTCGACGGTTGGCCGAACAGCAGGTCAAAGGCTTCCTTGCCAACCCAGATCGGCAGCATGATCAGCGCCGGCGCCTTGAAGAAATCGAAATAAAACAGAAACCAGTAAAAGAAACGGATCTTGCGCAGGCCATACAACACGGTGTACATGCCCATGACACCGGAAATGGCGCCTGATGCCCCCAGCGACAGCACCATGCTGTCGCCTTCGAACAGCAAGTAGAACCCTGCCGACAGTAAACCGGAAAGCAGGTAAAACAGCAGATACCAGCCGCCGCCCAGCAGGATTTCCACTGCATAGCCGACCATCGCCAGGAATACCATGTTGCCCAGCACATGCTCGACGCTGGCGTGCAGGAACATATGGGTCAGCAAGGTGAACGGCCGTTCGCCGGCCTGGGCCGGGATCAGGGAATAACGTTCGGTGAAGCTGCGGCTGCGGATGCTCAGGTAGTGTTCGCGCTGCTCTTTCCATAGCGCCAGCTCGTCGTCATCGACGGTGCCCAGCAGCGGCGGCTTGGGCTGCTGCATCAAGGCGCCGAACTTGCCGTCGGCATCGAGCACATACCAGCGTTCGATCAGGGACTGGTAGTCTTCCAGAGAAGTTTTTTTGCCGTCGCGCGCCGCCGCCAATTCGCTGCGCGCCCGTATCTGGCGCCAGCGTTCCAGCCCCTTGCGCATGGCGGCGCCTGCCTCCGGCTTGTTCTGGTTTTCCAGGAAACGGGCATAGGCCAGGAATTCGAACTCCGGCAGGCGCGACTCGGCCAGGTAGTACTCGGCAGCCGGCTCCATATGGCTGCGTTCGCCCCATTGAATGCCGAAGTAGATCAGCAGGTTGACCAGCACCAGCAGGATCGTGACCAGCGGCGGACGCCTCCAGTCTGGCTTACGGTCTACCGGGATGATCAGCATGGCGGCTCAGGAGCAGGATAAAATTTCGATAGCGTGATTTTACCCAGTCATTGCCGTGTGGCAGCGTTATTTTTTACGCATCAGACCGCTTCATGCCTTCAAGGCCGGCTCGGCTTGCGCCGTCTGCAGCAATGGCCGCTCGACGTATTCCACTGCCAGGCCCTGGGCCCGCATCCAGTCGGCCACGGCATGGCCGGTGCCGGCGCGCCACGGACGCAGTTGGTCCGGTTCCAGCAGACGGTACTCCAGCAACTCGGGCGACAGCCGGATGGTGCCGGCGGCCTTGACGTGATAGGCGATGATCAGTTCGTTCTTGCGGATGAATTCGTAGACACCGACCAGGCTGATCTGCTGCGCGTCGAGGTTGGTTTCTTCCTTGAGTTCGCGCGCAATGCCTTGCTCCGGCGTTTCATCGCGCTCCATGAAACCGGTGATCAGCGCAAACATGCCTTCCTGCCATGCGGCGTTGCGCGCCAGCAGGATCTTGCCGTCGATCTCGACGATCGCGGCCAGCACCGGCAGCGGATTATCCCAGTGCGTCCAGTGCCCCTCGGGACAAGCCAGGCGCAATTTGCCGCCCTCGTCTTCATCGGCGCGCTGGATCAGCGATGCAGCACAAACCGGGCAATACTTGAATTCATTCATAATTCATTGTGGGACAGAGTTTAAGAGCCACCGTAGCGTGGCGAATTACTCTGTCCCCAACTGACTAGAAAAAAACGGTTAAATTGCAGAGCAAACCAACTCACAGGGCGTGCAAAAAATACCTTTTATCAAAATAAATATTACGCCCGTTCGCCAACCCAGGCCGCGACGCCTTGCAAGGCAGCCGCCAGGCCGCTCGGGTCGGTGCCGCCGGCTTGCGCCATGTCGGGACGGCCGCCGCCCTTGCCACCAACCTGCTGGGCGACAAAGTTGACCAGCTCGCCGGCCTTGACCTTGGCGGTAGCATCGGCAGTGACGCCGGCGATCAGGCTGACCTTGCCGTCCTTGACCGCTGCCAGCACGATGGCCGCGGTTTTCAGCTTGTCTTTCAGCTTGTCCATGGTCTCGCGCAAGGTGGCGCTGTCGGCGCCTTCCAGTGTCGCCGCCAGCACCTTGATGCCGTTGACGTCGACCGCTTGCGTCAGCAGCTCGTCGCCCTGGTTGGCCGCCAGTTTCGATTTCAGGCCGGCCAGTTCTTTTTCCAGCGCCTTGACGTGATCCTGCACCTGCGCGATACGCTGGGTCAGCTCTTCCGGTTGCGCTTTCAATGCAGCGGCAGCTTCGTTGACGCGGTTGCTCAAGCTCTGCACCAGCGCCAGGCCGGCTTCGCCGGTCACCGCTTCGATGCGGCGGATGCCAGCGGCGACGCCGCCTTCGCCGACGATCTTGAACAAGCCGATATCGCCAGTGCGGCTGACATGCGTGCCGCCGCACAATTCGCGCGAAGTCCCGATAGACAGCACCCGCACCTCATCGCCGTATTTCTCGCCGAACAAGGCCATGGCGCCGGCGCCGACAGCATCGTCGAACGACATCAATTTAGCTTCGGTAGCGACGTTGGCGAGGATTTCGCGGTTGACGATTTCTTCGATACGGCGGATTTCGTCGGCGCTGACCGGCGCATTGTGGCTGAAGTCGAAACGGGTCTTGTCGGCATCGACGAGTGAACCCTTTTGCGCCACATGCGCGCCCAGCACTTCACGCAATGCCTTGTGCATCAGGTGGGTTGCCGAGTGATTACGGATGGTGCGGCCGCGCACTGCGGTATCGACCTTGGCGTTGACTTTGTCGCCGACTGCCAGCGCCCCGCTGCGCAAATTGCCGTGATGGCCGAACACTTCGGCCTGGATTTTCAAGGTATCGGCGACGTCAAACAAGACGCCGGCAGCTTCCAGCACGCCGCAATCGCCTACCTGGCCGCCCGATTCCGCATAGAACGGCGTGGTGTCGAGCACCACGATGGCGTCCTGGCCGGCTTCGATTTTCTGCACTGCGCTGCCGTCCACATACAGGGCCAGCACTTTGGCTTCATGCACCAGCTCGTCATAGCCGACGAAACGGGTCTTGTCGCCGCTGTACTCGACAGCGGCTGTCATTTTGAATTTGCCGCCTTCGCGTGCTGCCGTTTTCTGGCGCTCCATGGCTGCCGCAAAACCGGCTTCGTCCAGTTCGATTTCGCGTTCACGGCAGATATCCGCCGTCAGGTCCAGCGGGAAGCCAAACGTGTCATACAGCGTAAATGCGGTGGCGCCGCTCAGCTTTTTCGGATTCTTGAGCAGCTCGGCTTCCAGGATCTTCATGCCGTGTTCCAGGGTTTCGCCGAAGCGCTCTTCTTCCTGCTTCAGGATCTGTTCGACGCGCTCGGCAGCCGCCGGCAACTCGGGATAGGCAGCGCCCATCTCCAGCACCAGGTCCTTGACCAGCTTGTAGAAGAACGGCTTGGTCTGGCCCAGCTTGTGGCCATGCCGCAGCGCACGGCGGATGATACGGCGCAGCACGTAGCCGCGACCTTCATTGCCGGGAATCACGCCGTCGACCACCAGGAAGGAACAGGCGCGGATGTGGTCGGCGATCACTTTCAGCGAATTGTTTTCCAGGTCGCTGATATTGGTTTCGCGCGCAGCAGCCTTGATCAGGCGCTGGAACAGGTCGATTTCATAGTTGCTGTGCACATGCTGCAGCACCGCAGCCAGGCGCTCCAGGCCCATGCCGGTGTCGACGCATTGCTTCGGCAGCGGGGTCAGGGTGGCGACGCCGGTTTTCGGATCGATCTGGCGGTCGAACTGCATGAACACGTTGTTCCAGATTTCGATGTAGCGGTCGCCGTCCTGCTCCGGGCTGCCCGGAGGACCGCCCCAGACGTCAGGACCGTGGTCGTAGAAAATTTCGGAACAAGGGCCGCACGGACCGGTGTCGGCCATCTGCCAGAAATTGTCGGAAGCGTAAGGCGCGCCCTTGTTGTCGCCGATGCGCACGATGCGCTCTTTCGGCAGGCCGATCACCTTGTGCCAGATATCGTAGGCTTCGTCGTCGGTTTCATACACCGTGGCCCACAATTTGTCGGCCGACAGGCCGTACACCTTGGTCAACAGCTCCCAGGCCCAGACCAGCGAATCATGCTTGAAATAGTCGCCGAACGACCAGTTGCCCAGCATTTCGAAAAAAGTATGGTGGCGCGCGGTATAGCCGACGTTTTCCAGGTCGTTGTGCTTGCCGCCGGCGCGCAGGCAGCGCTGCACCGAGGTGGCGCGCACGTAGTTGCGCTTTTCGGTGCCCAGGAACACGTCCTTGAACTGCACCATGCCGGAGTTTGTAAACAGCAGGGTCGGATCGTTACCGGGCACCAGGCTGGAGGAGCGCACGATGGTGTGCCCCTTGGATTCAAAGAATTTGAGAAACTTTTCGCGGATTTCGGCTGAGTTCATGTTCTTGGGCAAAAAATGAAACGGAATAAAAGCAATCGACATTCAGCAGCGCGGAAGAACCAGGACCTGGTCCATGCGGCGTTGCCAAATAAGTACTTTTGCAAACCTTCGATTATACGTGATACCTGCCGCACGATTCAGCAGGAAGCACATGAAAAAAGCCCACCGGGATCGCTCCCGACGGGCTTTTAATGATATCAGGTAAGGAATTCAGTCAAATTCGGCTCGAATCCGGTCCTGTATCAGCCGTGCTGCACGCTATTAAGCGCCTTTGTTCACTGGTGTTGCTGTGATAGCGTGGCTTTTCTTGTGGTGATGCTTTTTGTGCTTTTTCACTGCCTTGGCTGGAGCAGCTGCATCCGGAGCAGCGGCAGCAGGAGCGGCCATCGGTGCGGCAGGTGCAGGAGCCGGGGCTGGAGCAGCGGTTTGCGCCATGACTGGCAGAGCGAAAGCAGCGACGACTACGGCAGCCAGCAATTTATTGATCTTCATTTGGAAATCCTTTTCAGTGAGGTAAAAATACACAAATGTGTTGCACTAAAGATAACACATGATCAGCCATTCGTCTTGTCACGATGAATACGGCTTGAAACTCGGTTCTGCACTCGATTAACGCGGGCCTGTTCATTTGCGTTGACATGACCGTTACGGGCGGCACGCGCTTCGCTGTGATCGACATGCGCCTCGCCGCGCTGCAACTGACCGACCTGGCGCTTGTCCAGTCCGCCGGACTTGATGCCGTTCTCGATGCGTTGTTCCTGGTTGGCGTTGCGCTGGACGTTGGCCTGCATGCGCTGACTGGAGACCGAGTTCGGATTGCCGACCGCGCCGTTATGCTTGTCGGCGCTGATATCCTGGCTGACCTTGTTCTGCATTCCCTGGATCCGGGCTTTTTCTGCCGGGCTCAGATTGCCGTTCTTGAGCGCATTGGCTTCGGTACGATCGACCTTGGCTTCCTGATGTTCCAGCTGGCCGGCTTCGCGGGTAGTCAGTTGGCCGGACTGCAGGCCGCTTTCAATCCGGTTCTGCTGGTTGACGTCGCGCTGGGTTTCGCTGGCGGCGCTCTGGGCAAAGACCGGCGCTGCCAGCAAGGTGGCCACGAGCGCGGTCAGCAGGAAAGAAATCGATTTTGTGGTTTTCATGGTGGTCCTTTCGGTGCGGCTGGTTGTTCGGCCAGGCTGTCTGGCCGGATGAGCAGCTTGCTCATGAGACCTTAAACGCTGACCGCCACCGTACGCCGACAAAGGACTTGTAAGCCATGTAACGAATCGTAAAGCCCTGTAGGGTGGGCACGCCTTTGTGCCCACGCGTGACCGCGATAACCGGAGTACCGATCCGCGGCACGGAACCAGGCATATGCGCAAAATGATTGCACGCGTGGGCACGATGTGCCCACCCTACGCAAAATCGGCCGCGATCAGATCGATGCGGTCGGTACAGAAACCGTCCACGCCCCAGCCCAGTATCTCGGTCGCCCGCGCCGGCGTATTCACGGTATAGCAAAACAAGCCGTAGCCAGCCTGCTTGACCGCCTGCGCCTGCATCGGCGACAGGTATTTGTGATTGGTATGCAGGGCCACCGCATCCAGTTCTTCCAGCCGCTGCTGCCAGTCGTCCTCGATGGCATCGCTCAGGAAACCACGCGGAATGTCCGGCGCCGCGACCTGGGCCGCGCGTAGCGCATCAAAGGAAAACGAAGAAAACAAGGGCAAGGCCGGATCCGGCCAGGTGCCTTGGTCAGCCGCCACGTGGGCCGCCAGTTCGGCCTCGAAGACTTCCTCGGTAACTTGCGCCACCACGCGCCCGGTTTCTATTTCAAAGCCTTCCGCCGGCTTGATTTCGACATTCATCCAGATCCCGTTCTGGCGGCAAAAATCCAGCACCTGGCGATAAGTGCAGATGCGCTCGCCAGCAAACTGCGGCCCCAGCCAGCTGCCGGCGTCCATCGCGGTCAACTGGTCGGCATTGAAATCGGCAACCTTGCCGACGCCGCGCACGGTGCGGCCGAATACCGGATCGTGCATCAGGATTGGCACGCCGTCGCGCGACAGCATGACGTCGAACTCGACCGCATGGTAACCATGCTCCAGACCGCAGCGCATGGCCGCAATGGTGTTTTCCGGCGCCAGCGTACCGCCGCCACGATGCGCGACTATTTTAGGGTAAGGCCACATGAATCGTCTCTTTCTATCGAATAAACAAGAATGACAGGCGTGTTTTACAGGCATTTTCTGCTGCCAGCCGGTCGTGATTACTCTCATTCTTATTGGATTTACGTATTTTGGCAATCGGCGACTGCCGGCGGCGATTCGCGCCATGCAATCCCGCTTTCGTCGCATTCCGCTTTTGGGCGATCAAGAGCGGGCTCAGAATAGCCTCATTCCCACTCCAGCGAGAACTGCCATGAATGATGCCAATCCAAGCTTGCAGGACGCCCGCCGCCAGGTCGAACGGAAAATCGGCTTTTACCTGCACCTGGCAGCGTATTTGATTGTAAACAGTGGCCTGTTGCTGCTGAATTTCTTGCATAATCCCGGTCACCCCTGGGCGCTGGGACCGATCCTGGGCTGGGGCATCGGGTTGCTGTTTCACGGCGTTGCCGTATTCCTCAAGGACCCAGGCGCGCAGTGGAAGCAACGCATGATAGAACGAGAACTAGAAAAACATAAACGCACACCGCCGACATGAAACCAGCTCCACAGACAGCATTGCCGCCCACCGCCGAACCGCTGGCCCGACGTCTGCTGCGCACCCTGTATTTCAATCTCGGCATCGACGTCATGTGCGCCGTGATCGTGACTTACGTGATGCGCATCAGCGACCAGTTCCTGCCTAACCTGGTGTTTTCGCTGTGCATCGGCCTGACGGCAATGGTGCTGATAGAGGCCGGCCGCTCACTGGTCTGGCGCAACGCTACGCCGCCCAAAGCGCATTTCCTCGCGTACATATTGGTGGCGGCAGGCATCGCCCAGTTTATCGGCATCCGCCTGGCCGACCTGCTGCTCGGACTCCCTACAGATAATTTTCTCTCCATGTATATGAACGTAAGCGGCCTCGGCCTGGTTATCCTGACCGTCTCGGTCTGCGTCGGCGCCACCCTGTTTTTCTGGAACCTCAGCACGCTGGCGGAACTGCGCAACCAGGCGGCCACTGAACGGGCGCGCGCCGTCGCCGTCGAAAAGCAAGCCTTGCAGGCGCAGCTGCAGATGCTGCAGGCGCAGATTGAGCCGCATATGCTGTTCAATACGCTGGCCACCTTGCAAAGCCTGATTGCGCTGGATGCACCGCGGGCGCAGCAGATGCTGGACCAGCTGATCCAGTTCCTGCGCGCTTCGCTGTCCTCCTCGCGCATCGAACAAACTACGCTGGCGCAGGAATTCAGTCTGATGGAAGCCTACCTGGAGCTGATGTCGCTGCGCATGGGCAGCCGCCTCAGCTTCGATCTGCAACTGCCGGCCGCCTTGCGCGATACCGTAATTGCACCGATGCTGCTGCAGCCATTGGTGGAAAACGCTATCAAGCATGGCCTGGAGCCGAAGATCGAAGGCGGCCGCATCGAAGTCAGCGCCAGCCGCCACGGCCAGCTGCTGCTGCTCGACGTCAGCGACACCGGCCTCGGGCTGGCAACGGGTTTTGCCGACATCGCGCAGCAAACGCCCGCCAGCCAAGGCAGCCATATCGGCCTCAGCAATATCCGCGAACGGCTGCAGGCGCTATACGGTTCTCGCGCCAGCCTGAGCGTCAAACCCAATCTGCCGCATGGCGTCATCGCCCAACTCCAACTCCCTATCCTCTCATGACTTCACCATCCAATCTGCGCGCCCTGATAGCCGAAGACGAACCGATCCTGGCAGCCGCCCTGCTGCAAGCCTTGCAGCGCCTGTGGCCGGAATTGCAGATCATCGCCAGCGTCGACAACGGCCTGGCGGTAGTCGAGCAAACCCTGAAGCAACGGCCCGACATCCTGTTCCTGGATATCAAGATGCCCGGCAAGAGTGGCCTGGAAGCAGCCCAGGAACTGGCCGAGGAATGGCCGGAAAACGAAGCGTTTCCGCTGATCGTGTTTGTCACCGCCTACGACGAATATGCGATCTCCGCCTTCGAACATGCCGCCGCCGATTACGTGCTGAAGCCGATCAGCGATGCGCGCCTGGGCAAGACCATAGTCCGCCTGCAGGAGCGCCTGCAGCAACGTCTGCAGCAAAACAGCGACGGTGATGCCGCGCTCGAGCGCTTGATCGGCCAGTTGCACAACATGCAACCGCGCAGCAGCGCCGAGCCGCTAACCATGATACGCGCCGCGGTCGGCAACCAGATCCGCATGATCCCCATCAACGACGTGATCTATTTCGAGGCCAGCGACAAGTACATCAACGTCGTCACCGCCGACAGCGAATCACTGATCCGCACCAGCCTCAAGGAATTGCTGCCGCAGATCGACAGCCGCCAGTTCTGGCAGGTGCACCGCGGCACCATCGTCAACCTCCAGTGCATCCAGATGGCGATACGCGACGAAAGCGGCAAGTTGTCGCTGAAGCTGCGCGGCCGCAGCGAAAGCCTGACGGTCAGCCGGGTGTTCGCCCATCTTTTCAAGCAGATGTAAGGGGCGCGCGGCGGACCCCGGCATGAATGTCATTTTTGTCAATAAAACAGCATCCGGCGCCATCCTTTTACCGCTGCCCTGATCGCAGTGCAACAAAATCCCTAGTACGGTGCCTGCAAAGCGCCACGCTACGGTAAAATGAGTCATCACCTCATTCTGCAAAGCGTATAAATAGATCCTCCATGAGCACAGACCACACCAACGGCCACACCCCACCTGCACCAGCCTCGTCCAATTTCTTGCGCGGCATCATCGAAACCGATTTGACGGCTGGCGCCTATGCCGGCCGCCAGGACAGCCAGGGTCAGCCATTGCCGCAAGTGGTCACGCGTTTTCCGCCGGAGCCTAACGGCTACCTGCATATCGGTCACGCCAAGTCGATCTGCGTCAACTTCGGCCTGGCGCGCGATTACGCCGGCCGTTGCCATCTGCGCTTCGACGACACCAATCCCGAAAAAGAAGAGCAGGAATACGTCGACACCATCATCGACAGCGTGCGCTGGCTCGGCTTTGACTGGAAAGACAGCACGGGCGAGCATCTTTATTTCGCCAGCAACTATTTCGATAAGCTGTACGAGATGGCGGAATACCTGATCACTGCAGACCTTGCCTATGTCGACAGCCAGAGCGCTGAAGAAATGGCGGCCAACCGCGGCAATTTCGGCGAAGTAGGCAAGGATTCGCCATTCCGCAACCGCTCTGCGGCCGAGTCGCTGGATTTGTTCCGCCGCATGAAAGCGGGCGAATTCAAGGATGGCGAGCACATCGTGCGCGCCAAGATCGACATGGCGTCGCCCAACATGAACCTGCGCGACCCGGCCATCTACCGCATCCGCCACGCTCACCATCACCGTACCGGCGACAAGTGGTGCATCTATCCGATGTACGACTACACGCACCCGATTTCCGATGCGCTGGAAAACATCTCGCACTCGGTCTGCACCCTGGAATTCCAGGATCACCGGCCGTTCTACGACTGGATCCTGGAACACCTGGGCAACGCCGGCTTCCTGCAAAAACCGGTGCCGCACCAGTACGAATTCTCGCGCCTCAACGTCACCTACGTGATCACCAGCAAGCGCAAGCTGCGCCAGCTGGTGGACGAAGGCATCGTCGACGGCTGGGACGATCCGCGCATGCCTACCCTGGTCGGCATCCGCCGCCGTGGTTTTACGCCGGAATCGATACAACTGTTTTGCGACCGCACAGGCGTCACTAAATCGGACGGCTGGATCGACATGAGCTCGCTGGAAGGCGCGTTGCGTGAAGACCTCGACCCGAAGGCGCCGCGCGCCTCGGCAGTGCTGCGGCCGCTGAAGCTGATCATCGACAATTTCCCGGCAGGCGAAACCGTGGCTTGCCATGCGCCGGTCTATCCGCCTGCGCATCCGGAACACGCTACCGCGCTGCGTCATTTCCCTATCAGCAACACGCTGTGGATCGAGCAGGAAGATTTCATGGAAACGCCGGTCAAAGGCTATTTCCGCCTGTTCCCGCCGACCGCCGACAAGCCGGGCAGCCGGGTCCGCCTGCGCCACGGTTTCGTGGTTGAGTGCACCGGCTTCGATAAAGACGCCGACGGCAAGGTTACGGCCGTGCATTGCACCTATTTCCCCGACAGCAAAAGCGGCACCGAAGGCAGCGCCAACTACAAGGTCAAGGGCAATATCCACTGGATCAGCGTGGCCCATGCGCTGGAAGCCGAGGTGCGGCTGTACGACCGCCTGTTCACCGATCCGCATCCGGATGCCGGCGGCAAGGACTTCAAGGCCGCCCTCAATCCGAATGCCAAGGAAGTGATCACCGCCTACCTCGAACCAGGCCTGAAGGATGCCAAGCCGGAAGACCGCTACCAGTTTGAACGGCATGGCTATTTCATCGCCGACCGCATCGATTCGCAGCCCGGCAAGCCGGTATTCAACCGCACGGTGACCCTGAAAGACGGCTGGAGCAAGTAAAAGCCAGCCAGAAATTTCCACGTAGAAACAAACAAAGACGCTACACCGTAAATTCGGTCTGGCGTCTTTATTCATTTTGCGGCCGGTGTTACATTAACTGACTATAAGTATCAGCGTTATGTGCTGAGATGACGCCAAATAGATAGTAAGGTCCCGTTAGGGAATAAGTTGGGCATTTGGGTGGCCGTAGCTGGATGCGATGCAAGCGCCCGTCGCGCCGCAGTGCGAGCACTGCAAGTGGTGGCGAACGTAACAGCGGCAGCAGCGCGCCAGCTACGGCCACCCAAATGTTCAAGTTATTTCCTAACGGGGCCTAAATACAGGGTAAGCAGACGTGGGGCTAGCGGTTATACAGGTAGAGATGCAAGTACGGGGCGTTAACGGCCAGGTAACGCTACTCAGTGACCGGATCCAGATCAAGCGCGCGGGCGCCATGGCCCGCCTGACGCAGGCCCGCAATGGCGGCAAGGATATTCTGCTGACTGAGCTGAGCGGAGTCCGCATCCAGCTGCCGAACCTCCTCAGCAACGGCTATATCCGCTTTTTTCTGGTCAACGGCGAGGCGGTCGACGCCAGCCTGATCCGCGCCGCCAGCGATGCCAACACGATATTGTTTAGCAGCCGGCAACTTTCCCGTTTCACGCTGCTCAAGAGCGCGATTGAAAAAAAGATCGCGGCCGGCCAGCCTGCGCCCATGCTGCTGTTGCCCGCACCGGCGCTTCCTGAAACCGCGATCCCAGAACTTGTCATCGCCGAACCAGCTGTTCCTGGACCTGAAATTTCCGAACCCGCAAGCGCTGAATCAGCAACGCTTGAACCGGCCATCGCTGCATCGGTAATCACTACACCTGTCATCGCCTCACCGGCAATCGCAGCACCCGCGGTTGCCGCGCCGGGACTCCCCGCAGGACGTCCGCCGGTCGATTTCGACCAGCTGGACCGGATAGCGGAGCAATACAAGCAGGGACTGATTTCGCGCGCCGAATGGGTCGCCACCAAACGTAAACTGCTTGGTCTTTAGGCAATTCCGCCGCGCTCAGCGGACTCGGCAGGCAAGCACTATAATCATGCACCTTTCCTCCCGCATCGTGCGACCACCAACCAAGGAATATCCATGAGCATCTCCATGTACAGCACTTCCATTCCCGTCTTCAAGCAATTGCTGAACGCCCTCAGCGACGTCCTGGCAAAAGCCGAAGCGCACGCCACCGAAAAGAAGATCGATCCGAACGCGCTGCTGCAGGCACGCCTGTTCCCGGACATGTTCCCGCTAGTGCGGCAGGTGCAGATCGCCGCCGACTTCGCCAAGAGCGTGCCGGCACGCCTGGCTGGCGCTGAAGTCCCTTCCTATGAAGACAATGAGCAAAGCTTCGCCGACCTGCATGCCCGCATCCAGAAGACACTGGCATTCATCGACGGCTTGTCGGCCGAGAAAATCGACGCCAGCGAAGCGCTGGAAATCGTCTTGCGCCCCGGCACGCCGAAAGAAAAGAAACTGAACGGCCAGACTTACCTGCTGGGCTATGGCTTGCCGCAATTCTTCTTCCACGTCACCACCGCCTATGACATCCTGCGCCACAACGGCGTGGAAATCGGCAAGCGCGATTTCATGGGCGCTTACTGATCCGCTTCAAACAGGATTTTCTGGCCATGAAAAAAGCGACCTGGACGGGTCGCTTTTTTCATGGCGCGCAGCTTTCAGCACAGCTCAGGGCAGCTGATGCAGTTCTTCCTCCAGCATTGCACTCATGTCGCAGCGCAAGCGTTCGAGCGGCGCCGCCAGCCGGCCTGGCGCCCTGGCATGCACCAGCCAGGTGTTCACGCCGCCCTTGAACTCAGGCACATCCAGCACTTTCAACTGATCGCGGAAAGCACTGCGCGCCCAGGCTCCAGGCATGATCATGCCAATGCCGACGCCACGCGCCACCAGCGAAAGCTGCAACTCGGTACCGAAGGTTTCCACCGCCACATCGATCGGCAAACGCGCCGCATCCAGCGCATGCCGGATCGAACGGCGTATGCCGCAGCCATCCTGGTTCATCACCCAGGAGTGCGCCGCCAGCTGCGCCAATGACACGCTGCCCTTGCTACACAATGAGGATGCCTGGCTGGCGACGATCAAGGGCATTTGATGTCCCAGCAGATGGGCAGTCAGTGTGTTCGGCGGCATGACGTCGTCGGGCAGCACCACGGCTGCCGCGTCGATCGCATTGCTTTCCAGCAGCGTCAGCAAGGCGGGCGACCAGCCGGTGGTGATGCGTAAAGTCAGCTTGGTGAACTCGCTGCGCAGACAGTCGATCGGATGCGTCAGCGCCAGCTCCGCCAGGAACGGCGCCACCCCGAGGCGGAATTCGCCGCTCGCTTGCGAGCCTGGTTCCACGCCGGCCAGCAGGTCGGCCACCGAACCCAGCACGCGCCGGCCGCGCTCGTAGACTTCCTTGCCGGCGGCAGTCGGCTTGAGCGGCTTCGACTGCCGTTCCAGTAGCGCCACTCCCAGGCGTTCTTCCAGGCTTTGGACGCGCCGGCTGATGCCTGGCTGGGTCAGGTGCAGGCGGGCGGCGGCGGCAATGATCGAACCGGTTTCGACCACCGCCACGAATGCTTCGATGTCATGGGTATTCACAACAAACTCGCATAATAGTTATGACAATAATTCACTTGTAGCATAAAGATAGGCGATGCACAATCATCCCATCGAAAAATGCTTGCCAGGAAGCGGACTCCGCCGCCCCGCTGCGAGCCATGCCACGTGAAAAATGCCATGAATGCACCCTTGCCACCTAACACAGCCTATCCGGCCACACGTCCAATTGTCCTGCCGATAAGCGATAGCGGCATCTCCGCCGCGCTGCAATTATTGTTTGCCGCCGCGGTCGGCATCACCGTGATCAACCTGTTTGCCACCCAGACCCTGATTGCCCCGATTGCAGCGGCGCTCGGACTGGATGTGCGCCTGAGCGGCATGGTCGCCATGCTGCCGCAGCTGGGCTACGCCGCCGGCCTGATCCTACTGGTGCCGCTGGCCGACCTGCTGGAAAACCGCCGGCTAATCGTATGCCTGCTGGCTTGCTGTGCGCTGGCGCTGGCGGCGGCCACGGTATCGACTTCCGGCTGGCTGTTCCTGCTGGCGATCTTCCTGGCCGGCAGCGCCTCCAGCGCGATCCAGATCATGGTGCCGCTAGCCGCTCTGATGGCGCCCGAAGCGCATCGCGGCCGTGTGGTCGGCAATGTGATGAGCGGCCTGATGCTGGGTATCCTGCTGTCGCGGCCACTGGCCAGCCTGCTGGTGGATCTCGGTGGCTGGCGCTTGCTGTACCTGATATTGGCGCTATTGGTGGCGCTGGTAGCGACTACCCTGAGCCGCACGCTGCCGAGACGGCAACCGGTAGCCAACCTGTCTTACCTGGCCTTGATCAAATCACTGTGGCATTTGCTGCTGAGCCAGCCGGTGCTGCGCCGCAGGGCCCTGACCGCGGCGCTGGCGATGGCCACCTTCAGCCTGTTCTGGACCGCCGTCGCCCTGCTGCTGACGCAGCCGCCCTTCAGCCTGGACCAGCGCCACATCGCCCTGTTTGCACTGGCCGGGGCCGCCGGCGCCATCGCCGCACCGCTTGCCGGCCGCCTCGGCGACCGCGGCTGGACCCGCCCTGCCGGTCATGCCGCACACCTGACGATGATCGCAGCTTTGCTGCTGGCCGGGATCGCCGGCTCTGGCTGGGGCGGCTTTATAGCGGCCGCACATCCCTTGCTGGCGATCGCCATGCTGGTGCTGGCAGCAATCGGCCTCGACGCCGGCGTCACCACCGACCAGACCCTGGGCCGGCGCGCCATCAACCTGCTGCAGCCGGACGCGCGCGGCAGATTGAATGGCTTGTTTGTCGGAATTTTTTTCGTCGGCGGCGCGCTTGGCGCTGCCAGCGCGGCGCTGGCTTGGGTGAATGGCGGCTGGACTGCGGTTTGCTTGCTGGGGATTGCTTATGCAGCGGCTACCCTGGTGATTGGCGTGCTGCAGAAACATTGAGCTGCAGGCATGCAGCGTGGGCAAGTTACAGAGAGTTTCATGATCCATGACATCGTCACAGAAAATGGACAGAGGCATGTGCTCCGTGGCCCGCTAACTGGGGGCAGAGCGGAGTTTCTGAAAAAAACGCGCAGAAAGTCCACTCTGCCCCCCAGTTAGCTTAGCGTGTTGAGCGCGACGAAAACCAGGTTGCAGTTTTATGGCCTTGCTCCGGCCAAACATCGCGCCGGAAAAAAAACGAGCGTGCCGCTTACTTCCTGGCGGGATTACTGCCAGCGACGTAATACGGTACTTCAACCCGCGGCAAGGGATCGCGGCCACGGATCTGATCGGCGATTTTCTCGGCGATCATGATGGTCGGCGCATTCAGGTTGCCAGTGGTGATCAGCGGCATGATGGAAGCATCCACTACCCGCAGACCGTCCAGGCCATGCACCCGTCCCTGGTTATCCACCACCGCCATCTCGTCGTAGCCCATGGCGTTGGAGCACGAAGGATGGAAAGCGGTTTCCGCATGCTGGCGCACGAAGGCGTCCAGTTCGGCATCGCTCTGCACTTGCACACCCGGAGAAATTTCGCGGCCGGCATAGGCGGACAAAGCTTGCTGAGCAATGATCTCGCGCGTGATGCGGATGCCATTGCGGAATTCCTGCCAGTCCTGCTCGGTCGACATGTAATTGAACAGGATGCTCGGATGCTGGCGCGGATCTTTCGAGCGTAGATGGACACGGCCGCGGCTAGGCGAACGCATCGAACCCATGTGTGCCTGGAAGCTGTGCACCTTGATCGGATTGCTGCCGTTGTAATTGATCGCTACCGGCAGGAAATGATACTGGATGTTCGGCCACTCGAAGCTGTCGTCGCTGCGGATGAAGCCGCCGGCTTCGAACTGGTTGCTGGCGCCGACGCCGGTTCCCATCAGCAGCCACTCGGCGCCGATCTGCGGCTGGTTCCACGGCTTGAGCGCAGGCGCCAGCGATACCGGCTGCTTGCATTCGTACTGCTGATAGATTTCCAGGTGATCTTGCAGGTTGGCGCCGACGCCGGGCAAATCCAGCACCAGTGGAATGTCATGCTGGCGCAGCAGCGCGGCCGGACCGACGCCCGAGCGCTGCAGGATCTGCGGCGAGGCGATCGCACCTGAGCACAGCAACACTTCGCGCCGCGCCTGCGCCGTTTGCGGCTGTTCGTTGTGCAGCCAGGCGACGCCGACGGCGCGTTTGCCGGCGAACAGGATGCGGTCGGTCAAGGCGTGCGTGACGATGGTCAGGTTGGGCCGCGCCCGCGCCTGGTCCAGGTAGCCGCGCGCGGTGCTGGCGCGCCGTCCATTCGGCGTCGTGGTGCGGTCCATCGGGCCGAAGCCTTCCTGCTGATAGCCGTTGAGATCGTCGGTGCGCGGATAACCTGCCTGCACGCCGGCTTCCACCATCGCATGATAAAGGACGTTGTTGCCGCTCTTCGGCGTGGTAACGCTGACCGGACCGTCGCCGCCGTGATAATCGTTGCCGCCGATATCGCGCGTTTCGGCCTTCTTGAAGTAAGGCAGGCAATCCAGGTAAGACCAGTTTTCCAGGCCCTCGCGCTTGGCCCAGTGATCGTAATCGAGCGCATTGCCGCGGATATAGCACATGCCGTTGATCAGCGACGACCCGCCCAGTCCCTTGCCGCGGCCGCACTCCATGCGGCGGCCGTTCATGTGCGGTTCGGGATCGGTTTCATAAGCCCAGTTATAACGCCGCCCTTGCAGCGGAAACGCCAGCGCCGCAGGCATCTGGGTGCGGAAATCGAAGCGGTAATCGGGGCCGCCTGCTTCCAGCAGCAGCACGGTGGTGTCGGCGTCTTCCGTCAGGCGGGTCGCCAGTACATTGCCGGCCGAACCGGCGCCGATGATGATGTAGTCGTATTCTTTTGCTTGTTGCATGATGCTCCTTGCTTGCCGCTGCCGCTTGCGCGGCAGGGTGCGGGTATCGTGATAAGACGCGACGGTTTTAAAATACCGAGCTATAAGCGCCCAGCTCCACCTGGATCGATTTGATGCGGGTGTAGTGTTCCAGCGTGGTCAGGCCGTTTTCGCGGCCGACGCCGGATTGCTTGTAGCCGCCGACCGGCATTTCCGCCGCCGATTCGCCCCAGGTATTGATCCAGCAGATGCCGGCTTCCAGCTGATGGATGACGCGATGCGCGCGGCTCAGGTTTTCTGTCATCAGGCCGGCCGCCAGGCCGTATTCGGTATCGTTGGCGCGGCGGATCACTTCATCTTCTTCTTCGAAGCCGAGGATGCACATGACCGGGCCGAAGATTTCTTCGCGCACGATCTTCATGTCGTCGCGGCAGTCGGTGAACACGGTCGGCTGCACGAACGCGCCCTGGGCAAAGGCGCCGTTGACTTCGCGCTTGCCGCCGGCCAGCAGGCGTGCGCCCTGGGCGACGCCGGATTCGATATAAGACAGCACGCTGTCCATGCGCGCGAAACTGACCAGCGGGCCGAAGTTGGTCTGCATGTCGAGCGGCATGCCGAGGCGGATGCGCGCCACCCGCTCCAGTACCTTGGCTTCAAATGCCTGCTTGATCGTGCTGTGCACGAAGACCCGCGTGCCGTTAGTGCAGACCTGGCCGGCGCTGTAGAAATTGGCCATGACGGCAACGTCGGCGGCGCGCTCCAGGTCGGCATCGGCAAACACGATCAGCGGCGACTTGCCGCCCAGCTCCATGGTCACTTCCTTCAAGGTCGAACCGGAGGCACTCGCCATCACTGTCTTGCCGGTAGCAGTACCGCCGGTGAAAGAGATTTT
This sequence comes from Collimonas pratensis, assembly GCF_001584185.1. GTDB lineage: Bacteria > Pseudomonadota > Gammaproteobacteria > Burkholderiales > Burkholderiaceae_D > Collimonas > Collimonas pratensis. The sequence goes on from NZ_CP013234.1 coordinate 4,093,049, forward strand.
TTCGATGCCGGCATGCTCTGTCAGCCAGGTGCCGACTTCCCGGCCGCCGCCGGTGAGGACGTTGAAGACACCGTCAGGCAGGCCCGCTTCGGTATAAATTTCAGCCAGCTTGAGCGTGCTCAGCGGCGTCACTTCGCTCGGCTTGAAAATCATGGCATTGCCTGCCGCCAGCGCCGGCGCCGATTTCCACAAGGCGATCTGGATCGGATAATTCCAGGCGCCGATGCCGGCCACCACGCCCAGCGGTTCCCGACGGGTATAGACGAATGAACTTTCGCGCAGCGGGATTTGCGTGCCTTCAATCGACGGCACCAGGCCGGCGTAGTATTCGAGGACGTCGGCGCCGGTAACGATGTCGACTGCGCGTGTTTCCGACAAAGCCTTACCGGTGTCCAGGGTTTCCAGCTCAGCCAGTTCGTCATTGCGCTCACGCAGGATGGCTACCGCACGGCGCAGTATGCGCGAGCGCTGCATCGCGGTTTGCGCGGCCCAGATGCGCTGGCCCTGCTTAGCGCTGGCAACGGCGCGGTCGACGTCTTCCTTGGTGGCGCACTGGACTTCCGCCAGCACTTCGCCGTTGGCGGGATTGACGGTCTGGAAGGTATCGCTGCCGCTGGCGTCGACACGGCGGCCGCCGATATAAAGTTGTTGTTGCTTGAAAACAGGCATGCAAATTCTCCTCAATGGGTTGCTGTCAGATAGGTCAAAGATCAGGCGCGTCTTTTAGGCCGGTATTCTTTGCTAGTTGGTAATCCAGGTATTCGTAAGCCAGCCGGCGAGCCGCATCGGCATCGAAAGCCGTGCCGGCGAGGGAGCCGCGCAGCCATAAGCCATCAATCATGGCGGCCAGTCCGCGCGCGGCCTGGCGTGCTTGCGCCAGCGGCAGTTCACGCAGGAACTGGCAGCACAGGTTGGAACGCAGGCGCTGGTCATTCACATGCTGCAATCTGCGCAGCGATTCCTGGTGCATGCTGGAAGACCAGAACGCCAGCCAGGTTTTCATGACCGGGCCGCTGACCTGGCTGTCGTTGAAATTGGCGTCGACGATGGCGCGCAGGTGGGCTGCGGCGCCGGCTTCGCCTAGTTCGTCGCGGCGGCGCCGGGTATCCGCGCTCAGGTCGTGCAGGATCTGGCGCATGGTAGCTTCCAGCAAACCGCTTTTATCGCCGAAATAGTGGCTGATGATGCCGGTCGACAAGCCCGCCTGCCGGGCGATCAGGGCAATCGTGGCGTCTGCCAGGCCAACCCGGTCGATCACTTCCAGCGTCGCCTGGATCAGCTGCTTGCGGCGCAGCGGCAGCATCTCGTTTCTTTTCCTCAACTCACTCTCCTGTTGCGTTGGCGGAAAGCGGCCCGCCCATCCGCTGCGTGAAATCAGTATAATTTAAATTGATTGGACGTTCAATCAATTTAAGTTTAGGCTCTCGGAAGCAATAAATGTTTTCTTTTTAAAAACAACATCAAGTCAGAACCCGGCAATAGAATCGGAATGAGGTTTATTTAAATGCAACATCAAATACGTGTAGAAATAATGAGACAGTCAAGCCATTCAGCTATCCCAGTGCACTGCGGGCAGATCAAATGAGCGCCTCTGCCGCCATCGCAGCCCAGCCAGCGAACGCGACCAGGCTCAACCGCCCGGTCTTTTTCTCGTCAGCGCTGCTGATCATCGCCTTCACCATCGTCATCATCGCTTTCCCGCAGGCATCCACCGCCTGGCTGTCGAGCGCACAGGTGACCCTGGCCAACAGTTTCGGCTGGTACTACATGCTGGTAGTGGCTGCTTACCTCGGCTTCATCATCTGGCTGGCGATATCGCCTTACGGCAAGATAAAACTGGGGGCAGACGATGAACAACCCGCCTTCAGCTACGGCGCCTGGGCCGGCATGCTGTTCTCTTCCGGGATTGGTATTTCGCTGCTCTACTTCGGCGCTTCGGAACCCCTGACGCACTACCTGTACCCACCGCAAGGCGCAGCCGGCACGCCGGCGGCAGCCAGCCAGGCGATGACATTGACCTTTCTCCATTGGGGACTGCATGGCTGGGCCATCTATGCCCTGATCGCCGTGGCGCTGGGCTACTTCGCCTATCGCCACAAGCAGCCGCTGGCCTTACGCACGGCCTTGTATCCCTTGCTGGGCGAGCGCGTGCACGGCGCAGCCGGCCACGCGGTGGATTGCTTCGGCATCGTGGTGACGGTGCTGGGCCTGGTCAGCAACCTCGGCATCGGTTCGCTGCAGATCAGCGCCGGCCTGGAACATCTGTTCGGACTGCAGAACAGCCATAGCTCACTGCTGGCGGTGATCATCGTGATGACCATCGTCGCCACGCTGGCGGCCATCTCCGGCATCGAGACCGGGATTCGCCGCCTGTCGAACCTGAATGTCGTGCTGTTTGCCAGCCTGCTGCTGTTCGCCTTGTCGATGGGACCGACGCTGCACCTGCTGAACGCGCTGATCCAGAATCTCGGCGACTATGTCAGCAACTTCGTCGGCAAGACTTTCGACCTGTATGCCTACGACCGCCCCAGCGACTGGCTCGGCAAGTGGACCCTGTTCTACTGGGCCTGGTGGATTTCCTGGGCGCCATTTGTCGGCCTGTTCATTGCCCGCATCTCGCGCGGCCGCACCATCCGCGAAGTAGTGACCGGCGTGCTGCTGCTGCCGCTGGCGTTCACGCTGGTATGGCTATCTGTGTTCGGCAACAGCGCGCTGGACCTGCTGATCAATCACGGCGCCACCGAACTGAGCCAGACCGCGCTGCAGCAGCCGGCCATGACCATGTACAAATTGCTGGCGCACTACCCGTTTGGCACGGCCATGTCGGGCGTGGCGATCTTCGTCGGCTTCGTTCTGTTTTTGACGCCGGCCGATTCCGGCGCAGTGATGCTGGCCAATCTGTCGATCCGCGGAACGAGCAATGGCAACGACAGTGAAGGCGACGCGCCGCACTGGCTGCGCATTTTCTGGTCGGCGCTGATCATGGCGGTGACGGTCGGCCTGATGTTCGCGGATAACATCAGCGCTATCCAGACCACCATCGTGCTGGCGTCCCTGCCGTTTTCAGTGGTACTGGTGCTGTACATGGTGTGCCTGCTGAAGAGCCTGCGGAGGGAATTTAAACCCGTGCTTGCTCCCTCAGCTACGGCAAAAATTGCCAGGCAAACCTGAGGTGGAAATCAAGTTTTAAGACTTTCCTGCTGACCTGCTACCTGGATTGCTGATTAGACTGAACGACCCGCTCGCTTACGTGAGTGGGTCGTTTTTTTGGTCCGACAAGAAACATCAAATATTCCATTGATGGAATATGCCTTTTATGGAATATTTGAAATGAAATGGGAAATTGAATACACCGACGAGTTCGGCAGCTGATGGGAACCCCTAACCGAGGATGAGCAGGAATCGGTACATGCCAGTGTTAAGTTGCTGCAACTTCTGGGACCGGATTTGCGCTTTCCTTACACCAGTGGAGTCCACGGCTCCAAGCACTCACACATGCGAGAGCTGCGCACTCAGCATGCGGGTCGCCCCTAGCGCACCTTGTTCGCTTTTGATCCGCGCCGCTGCGCGATCTTGCTGATAGGGGGCGACAAAACCGGCAGCCAGCGCTGGTACGAGGCGCACGTGCCGCTTGCAGATCACCTGTACGACGAACATTTAGCCGCACTACGAAAGGAAGGACCATCAGATGGTTAAGAAATTTTCCGAACTGGAGGCCAATATGTCGCCGGCCTCACGCGCACGCGCAAATGCCAAATTCCACGCTTTGCTCGAGGAAATGCCTTTGCATGAGTTACGGCGCGCGCGGCCTGTCGCAAAAGGCCTTGGCCGAAGTGCTGCATGTCGAACAACCGGCAATTGCTAAACTTGAGCGCCGTGCCGACATGTATATTTCCTCGCTGCGCGCTCATATTGAAGCAATGGGTGGCGAACTCGACATCATCGCCAGGTTTCCCGAGGGTGCGGTAAAAATCCAGAATTTCACCGCCCTGGCATCGGCTGAAATCTAGCGTAAACATATGCGGGGCCGTTCAGTTGCTGACTGAACGGCCCCGCGGGCAATGAAATTCTGATCGCGTGACGATCTCAGAATCCAGCTTAAGCTTTCCTCTGCCGCAGCAGCGCGTGCAAGATGATCGCACCAAAAGTCGCGGTGCCGATGCCCCCAGCGAGAATTGCCCAAGCTTCAGGGTAAAGTCGCCGGCGCCCAGCACCAGGGTCACTGCGGCCACGATCAGGTTGCGGTTGTCGGAAAAATCCACCTTGTTCTCAACCCAGATGCGCGCGCCCGAGACGGCGATCAGGCCGAACACCACGATCGAGACACCGCCCAGCACCGCGCCCGGAATGGTCTGGATCACAGCGCCGAATTTCGGCGAAAAGCCGAGGATGATCGCCAGGCAGGCCGCCACCACGAACACCAGCGTCGAATAGATTTTAGTGACCGCCATCACGCCGATGTTTTCCGCATAGGTGGTGACGCCGGTGCCGCCGACGCTGCCAGAGACGATGGTCGCCAGACCGTCGCCGACAAAGGCGCGACCCATGTATTTGTCCAGGTTCTGGCCGGTCATGGCCGCTACTGCCTTGATATGGCCGAGATTTTCCGCCACCAGGATGATGGCGATCGGCGCCAGCAAAGCCATGGCGTCAGCTTTGAATACCGGCGCCGAGAAATGCGGGATACCGAACCATGCCGCGTTGGCGACAATCGCAAAGTCAATCGGCTTGCCGAGGCCGGCGCCGTTGGTCAGCAACGCATAGATGACATAGGCCAGCATCAGGCCGACCAGAATCAGCAAGCGCTGCAACATGCCGCGCGCGAATACCGCGACGCCGCCGACGCACAGCACCGTGCCCAGGGCCATCCAGGCGTCGAAGTTGTTGCCGCTGACGCCCTTGACCGCGATCGGCGCCAGGTTCAGGCCGATCACCGCCACCACTGCGCCGGTGACTACCGGCGGCATCAGGGTTTCGATCCAGCGCGTGCCGATCGCCATCACCAGCACGCCGATCAGCGCATACAGCACGCCGCAGGCGATGATGCCGCCCAGCGCCACGCCCAGATTGGGATTCAAGCCATGCCCGCCGTAGGCGCTGACGGCGATCACCAGGCCGATGAAGGAGAAACTGGAACCGAGATAGCTCGGTACCCGGCCACCCACCAGCACGAAGAACAGCAAGGTGCCGATGCCCGACATGAAGATCGCCAGGTTGGGATCGAAGCCCATCAGCAGCGGCGCCAGCACGGTCGAACCGAACATCGCCACCACGTGCTGCACGCCCATCGCAAAAGTCTGCGGCCAAGGCAGGCGTTCATCGGCGGCGATGACCTGCCCTTTGCCATCCGCTGTGCTGGCGCGCAAGCGCCAGGTGGGAAAATAAGATCCTGCCATGAATTCCTCCCTGTATGCCGACCAGCCATGTGCCGCGGGCGGGCACATGGCTGGTCGTATGATTGATTTTATTTTTAACCGGAGCTAGTGTACGAAGGCAGCCATAAAATAACAATCGCGTTCAAGGGAAATCGGGCAGAAAGCAGGAATAAATTGACGCAACTGACATAAAAAAGCACCGGCCAGCGGCACGGTGCTTTGGCATCGCCAGTTCAGCGATGTTATGGAAAAACCGGAATATGTTTTTCAACGCCGGCAAAAGAGGCTTCCGGATGGCGTTTTTCAAGCAGTTCCTCGATCTGCGGCACGCGCTTGAACGGCACGTCGACCAGCAGCAGTATCTTGCCTTCTTCGATTCCCGCGTGGAAGGCCTTCAGGCGCGAATTCGGCAAGGCCGCCGCCGCCATGCCCGACATCCAGCTGCCCAGCACCGCGCCGGCGAGCGTCAGCGCCACCAGCGCCAGCCAGTTCAGATGCACCCATTCAGGCGGAAAATATACCAGCCACATGCCCAACAGCAGGCCGATCACGCCGCCGGCCAGCAGGCCGACTTCCGCGCCGTTGGCCAGGTCGGTCTTATGCAGCACATTAGCTTCCGGCATATCGGCCGGCAATTTGCCGTCGGCCGCCCAAAAGTGGATATTTCGTATCCCTACCCGCGCCAGCAACAATTCGTCCAGCATGCTACGTGCGCTGGAAACGTCCGGCAACATGAAATAAAGCCTTTGTCTGCCCAACATGATGCTCTCCTATGGACTGGTTATGCCTTCAGCATAGTCAATCGGCATGGAATCCACAAAGTCTGATTGCCGCCATGCCGTCCGCCGCTACCCGAAAATGGGAAAAATGCGACAATCGCCGTTCAGCCAACCAATCACGATGGAAACCCCCATGATCCTAGAATTAGCCGATATCCGTATCCAGCCGGGCAAGCAACAGGAGTTCGACGCCGCCATCCAACGCGGAGTCGAGCAAATCATCAGCAAGGCCACGGGCTTTGCCGGTTACAAGGTACACAAGGGAATCGAGTCGCCGGAGCGCTATGTGCTGACCATACTCTGGCAAACCCTGGAAAACCACACCGTGGATTTCCGCGAATCGCCGGCATTTACAGACTGGCGCGCGCTGGTAGGACCATTTTTTGCCGTGGCGCCAACCGTCGAGCACTTTACGCTCTTGACAGAGTCACATTAATTGCAGGATGGAAAAGTAAGAAGATGTGCACTGGGCGAGCAGCAGGGCAGCCCGTTCAGACGGCTAATGCCGGCGGGATGCCCGACTGCTACGCAGCGACGATGTACTACGAGATGTTGAAACTACTGATAAAGCTATACGACTCACTGCAAACGACTGCAGCTGACTACCGATTGCCGGCGATTCCGGCAATCACGCCCAAGCTAAACGTCAAACCGTGATGCTATCTTAGAAACCCTTGATCCATGCTGCAGTCTGTGCGCTTTCGCGGTCCAGGCGCTGCATGCGGTATTCCAGGTCGTACAGGTCGACGGCTTCTGCCAGGTAGGCTTCCTTGCGTGCAGCTTCCGAACGCTCGTAGGCGGTACCGAGGCGCTTGAAGAATGCGGCGACCTTGCTCAGCGAGCTGACGCTTTGCACAGCAGGTGCTGCTGGACGGCTCACGACAGCAGGACGAGCCGCTGGAGCTGGACGGGCAATACTAGAATTGTTGCTGATTGTCATTGTAGACATGATGAATTCCTCTTTCGTTTTGCGTTCACCGCAAGCCAATTGTTGCGTCGCACAATCAGAATAGCGTTTCCCCATCAATTATCCAATTTCGATTGCCAATAGCAGTTATCAGTTTTGTGAATTTAAGGGGCTAAATGCGGTTTTACAGCGCATTCTAGGATTTGTCTTAATGTGTTGTAAAACTGCTATACAGGCACGGAAAGATGCCTGTAAACTGCAGCACCTTCCTTACAGCCTAGCTCTGATGTCTAACCACACCTTCCTCTGGCACGACTACGAAACCTTCGGCGTGCAGCCGCGCCGTGACCGCCCGGCCCAGTTTGCGGCGATCCGCACCGATTCCGAGTTGAACGAGATCGGCGAACCAATCATGCTATATTGCCAACCGGCTAATGATTTCCTGCCGGATCCGCAGTCTTGCCTGATTACCGGCATCACGCCCCAGCATTGCCTGCAGCACGGCATGCCGGAATATCAGTTCGCCGCCCAGATTGAAAAAGCGTTTTCCGAACCCGGCACCATCGGCGTCGGCTACAACACCATCCGCTTCGATGATGAAGTCACGCGCTTCCTGTTCTGGCGCAACCTGATCGATCCCTATGCGCGCGAGTGGCAGAACCAGTGCGGCCGCTGGGATATCCTGGATGTGGTGCGCACTGCGTACGCGCTGCGCCCGGACGGCATCCAGTGGCCCATTAATGACGAAGGACGGCCCAGCTTCCGCCTCGAACTGCTGACCAAGGCCAATGGCCTTAGTCACGAAGCCGCGCATGATGCACTGTCCGACGTGCGGGCGACGATTGCCCTGGCGCGCCTGATCCGCCAACACCAGCCCAAGCTATTCGACTTCTGCCTGGCGCTGCACAAGAAAGACCGCGCCGGCGCTGAAATCGGCCTGCCGACGCCGCGCCCCTTCCTGCATATTTCCGGCATGTTCCCGGCCGAGCACGGCTGCCTGGCAGTCATGTGGCCGCTCGGCGTGCATCCGACCAACAAGAATGAAATACTGGCCTGGGACCTGGCCTACGATCCGAGCGAACTGTTTGCACTCGACGCCGACACCGTCCGCACCCGCCTGTTCAGCAAATCGGCCGACCTGCCCGAAGGCGTGACCCGGCTGCCCCTGAAATCGGTGCACCTGAACAAATCGCCGATGGTGATCAACAAGCTGCAAACGCTGTCGGCCGACATGGCGGCACAATGGGGCATCGATATTCCGCAGGCCTTGAAACATGCGGAAATCGCGGCGCAGGCGCCCGATCTGAGCGGCTTGTGGCGTCAGGTGTTCCAGCGTCCGGACGAAGGCGCAAGCGATGTCGACGAAGACTTGTACGGCGGTTTTGTCGGCAACAACGACAGGCGCAAGCTGAACGATTTGCGCGCCATGACGCCACAAAAACTGGCAGCCGCGCATATCAGTTTTGATGACCAGCGGCTGGAAGAATTGACTTTCCGTTACCGCGCCCGCAATTTCCCGGATACCCTGAACCCGGAAGAGCAGGAACGCTGGGAAGAACACCGCGCGGCGCGCCTGTTCGACGGCGAAGGCAAGGCGCGCACGGTCGACATGCTGTTTGAAGAGATCGACAATTTGTCGGAGACAGCCGACGAGCGCGGCGAAGAAATCCTCGGAACGCTATACGAATATGCCGAGATGATTGCGCCGGCGCGCGGATAGCAGCACTGCCGGCAGTGCTCCACGGAGCGCAACGAAAATGATGCACAACAAAGCGGGGCCAGGATAATTTTCGGCTGTTCAGACGAAAACTATCCTGGCCCCGCTGGTTTATACATTGCCCGGACGGCGTCCCGCCGGGGCAATCCCTACAAGTTAATTCTAAGTTTCAGACGCCGGCGCCGTTTCCGGCTCCACAGCTTGTGGCCGCGCTTTCAATTTCTGGATGAAATCGCGCATCGGCTGATGGATCTCAGCGAACAGCGGATCGCTGCGGTTTTTCAGCATGACTTCGGTAAACAGTTTCAGGCCCAGCGCCAGCGAAGCGGCGGTATCGGCGTCAAACTGCCCCCTGCCGCGCACCTTGTCGACAATCGCGAACAGATCGTCATGGTTGCCGGTTTCAAAATGGATTGCTGCATTGGTCGGCTCGCCTTGCTTTGGCGTCGTCAAGTGCTCCAGGGTGATACGGTAGCGGTGTTCACGCATGGTGACTCCTTCTTTCCAGACAGTTCTTACAAGCGTCGGATGCTCTCAGACGCGTTCGATCTTCACCGCGGCCAAGTCGATGGCATCAACGATGGCGTGGATCTGCTCCTGCGTGAGTTCGCCCTTTTCCAACCGGGTGTGTATCGCCATCCTGAAGTTCACCATGGCGCGCTTCAATTCCGGCGCAGAACTGCCCGATGCGCGTTGCGCGGCTTCCAGCCGTTGCAGCGCCAGGTTCAAGGCTTCGCTGTTGGCCGCCAGGAAGGCCGCGCCCTCTGGCGTCAGGCGATACAGTTTCTTGCCGCCGGCTTCCGCTTCGATCGCCGCATAGCCCAGCTCTTCCAGCAAGGTAAGGGTGGGATAAATCACACCCGGGCTCGGGCTGTAATCGCCGCCGACCAGTTCTTCGATCGCCTTGATGACTTCGTAACCGTGACGTGGCTTTTCCTGCAACAGATTGAGTATTACCAGCCGCAGGCTGCCTTGCTCAAACATGCGGCCGCCACGGCCGCCTTCACGCCGGCCGCCGCGCTCAAACAAGCCGCCGCCCCGATGTTGCCTTTCATGACCTTGATGCATACGGCTGTGGTCGCAGCCTCTTCGATGACCAAACATGGTTCTTCCTTATCTCATTGAACGAGATAATAAGATATATCTTAGAAATTACTAAGTCAATGTTAAGTTATGTTTTATTTGCCGATACAGGCAGGTCCAGCCCGACCAATCCGCTCGAAAACAACATTAACGCGGGCGTTTGGCCAAATATTCCGGCTGGAACATGCACATGCGAATCGCGTCGCGATACACGCCATTGATGAAAAATTCGCTTTTCAGCTCGCTTTCCAGCGCAAAGCCGCACTTCTGGTAAATATGGATCGCCTTGTGGTTTTCCTTGTCGACATAGAGATACAGCTTGTACAGATTGAGCACGCAAAACGCGTACTCGATCGCCAGCCGGGTGGCCCGTTCGGCATAGCCCCGGCCCTGGGCGCTCGGCGCCACGATGATCTGGAATTCGGCGCGGCGGTGGATATGGGTGATCTCGACCAGTTCGACCAATCCCACCATCTCGCCGTTATCGCTTTCGAGGATAAAACGGCGCTCGCTCTGGTCGTGTACGTGCTGGTCATACAGTTGCGTCAGCTCGACATAGGCTTCGTAGGGTTCTTCGAACCAGTAGCGCATGATGTGGCTGTTATTGTCGAGCTGATGCACGAAGTGCAGGTCGTTGCGCTCCAGCGGGCGCAGTTTAAGGCCCGGTTGCACGAGGGTAGTCATAAAACGTCTTTCTTTTTTGTTGCAAATATCGTCGCTATTAAAGGTTCAAGGCTGGTGCTGGCTGCGGGCCTGCACCGATTCGAGCCGGTTGAAGTCCTGCGGGAAATCGTCGACCTGCACGCTGATATCTCCGTAACGGGCGAAATCCTGGAGTACCTGCATCTCTTCTTGCGTGATCGCACCGCTCGCCGCTGCCGCCGTGGCCCAGCCATGCAACGCGATCAGGCTTTGCGGCATCGGCGCCAGGGTGCCGGCCTTGAGAGCGGGCTTGAGCCGCGCTTCGATCGCATTCACTTGCGGTATCAGCTGGAAAGCCAGTTCGCCAAAAGCTTGCGGTGACTGTTCGGCGCTCGGCATATGGATGTCGCCGACCAGGCGGTCGCGGCTGGCGCCATTGGTTTGCATGGCTTTCGCCACGGCGCTGTCGAGCGCATCCGAAGGCTTGTGGTAAGGCCGGCCGAAAGGAAACGTAATAACCCGCAACAAGACTGCCAGCAGCCGGTTCGGGAAATTGTCGAGTACGCCAAGATAGGCCTCCTGCGCCTGATGCAAGGCATCCTGTATCGCCCAATGCACATAGGGCAAGTCTTCTTGCGGACGGCCATCGTCTTCATAGCGCTTGAGCACGCTGGAGACCAGATAGAGCTGCGACAGGATGTCGCCCAGGCGTCCGGATATCCGCTCGCGGAATTTCAGTGAACCGCCAAAGACGAACATCGACTGGTCGCTCAACAGGGCGAACGCCGCCGACATGCGGTTGACGGCACGATAGAAATGGCGCAGCTCGGCCGGCGCCGCGCTTGGCGCCGCAGGAAAACTGCCGCCCGACAGGCCTGCCACCAGGGTCCGTGAAAAATTGGCGAAGACAAAACTGATATGGCCGAAAAATGCCTCGTCGAAATCGGCCAGCGCCTTCTGCTGGTCCGCCTCGCCCGCTGCCGCCATTTCCTTCAGCACATAGGGATGGCAGCGAATCGCGCCCTGGCCGAAGATGATCAGGCAGCGCGTCAGGATATTCGCACCTTCGACTGTGATAGCGATCGGCATCTGCTGGTAGCTGCGCGCCAGGAAATTGTTCGGCCCCATGCAGATGCCCTTGCCGCCCAAGACATCCATGCCGGCATTGACCAGGATGCGGCCGCGTTCGGTCACATGGTATTTCGAGATCGCCGAAATCACCGATGGCTTCTCGCCGGCATCCACCGCCAGCGCCGATAGTCGCCGCACGGCATCCATCAGGTACAGGTTGCCGCCCATGCGCGCCAGCATTTCATGGATCCCTTCAAACTTGCCGATCGGGATGCGGAACTGATGGCGCATTGCTGCATAAGCGCTGGTGCCGCGCACTGCCAGCTTGGAAAAGCCGACGGTCGAGGATGGCAAGGAAATGGCGCGGCCGGCGGCCAGGCACTCCATCAGCATGCGCCAGCCCTTGCCGATCTGTTCGCGGCCGCCGATCACCCAGTCCAGCGGGATGAACACATCCTGGCCGGAGGTCGGGCCGTTCTGGAACACCGCATTCAGCGGCCAATGACGGCGGCCGGTAACCACGCCGGGATGATTGGTCGGAATCAAGGCGCAGGTAATGCCAAGGTCCGTCTCGGCCTGGCTATCGCCGGCGCTCAGCAAGCGATCCGGATCCTGCACCCGGAATGCCAGCCCCAGCACGGTCGCGACCGGACCCAAGGTGATATAGCGTTTGTCCCAGGTGAGACGAAAGCCCAGCATGTCCTGGCCATCGTACTGTCCCATGCAAACCACGCCGACGTCTGGTATCGCCGCCGCATCGGAACCGGCGTAGGGACTGGTCAGCGCGAAACACGGGATTTCCTCGCCGGCGGCAAGGCGCGGCAGAAAGTAATCCTTTTGAGCTTCAGTACCGTAGTGCAGCAACAGTTCGGCTGGACCGAGCGAATTCGGCACCATCACCGAAATCGCCGCCGCCGAGCAATGCGACGACAGTTTCATGATCACCTGCGAATGCATATAGGCGGAAAACTCTTTGCCGCCATACTGCTTCGGAATGATCATGCCGAGGAAACCCTTGTCCTTGACGAACTGCCAGGCCTGCGGCGACAGGTCCTGCCAGATTTCAGTACTCTCCCAGTCGGTGACCAGACCACACAGCTGTTCGACTTCATGATCAAGAAAATCCTGCTCCTCCGCCGTCAGCTTGGGCGGCGCCAGTTGCAGCAGCTTGTCCCACGCCGGCTTGCCGGAAAACAGTTCTGCATCCCACCAGGTGGTGCCGGCTTCGATGGCGTCGCGTTCAGTCTGCGACATGCGCGGCAGGATGCGCTGAAACATCTGCAGTATCGGCCCGCTCAGCAGGCGATAGCGCAGCGGCTTGAGTGCCACGATCAGGGCCGGAACCACCAGCAGCAGCAACAGCAATATCGCCGCCAGCGCGCCGATGCCCGCCAGCCAGAAGCCGCCGGCTATCCACAGCAATATGGCGCCTAGCCAAACCCAGGCGCCGACACGCAGCTGCATCAATGCCAAAGCGCCGATAAGCAACGCTGCAATCCAATAGAACATGCTTGCTCCCAATTTGACGGTTGTCCTTGCGACGCATCTAGCGCATGACCGCCGCCAGCCGGAACGCGCTCAAGAAGACAGGACGTCACTGAATATAGGTGGGCATGTCAGGCAAATGCATTGCCTGGAAAACCATGGCCCAGTTAAGGAAATAGAGTAATTCTTTATCCTTTGGTCACTTTCCAGAGGAGAAAAGTTCACGAACAGCAAATTTAAATGTTAAACAACAATTAATTAGTTAGCTTACTCTATGCGGCGCTATTGGAAGCAAATACAGAAATGACAAACGAATAACATGCAACCCTTTGTAAATCTTTGTATCTATCTGTCAACCATAGTATAGAATCGCGCGTTACATTGCATGCATAGCTGCGCATTGATATGGGAAAACGTAGAAAAACCAAATGCCGAGCCTGAGGGGGGTTCAGCCCATACCGCAATGTGCACTCCGTAGCCGGCCCACCAGCGGCCAGTCATCAACCCGTACCAAACTAGTTACAAGAGCATTTAGCCTTTAATGAATAATTTAATTTTGATGACCGGTGCGACCGGCTTTCTGGGTGGCGCCAACGCTGTCGAAGCAATTCACCGCGGGCTAGGCAAGAATCTGCTGTTGCTGGCACGCGCAGACACTCCTGCGGCGGCGCACGCCCGGGTTATCAAGAACCTGCAACTGCTGGGCGCCAGCGCGGCCGACATCGCGCAAATCGGCGTTGAACAGATCCTGTGCTCGGACTTGTCGGAACTCGACAACGTCGCCGGCGATCCGCGCCTGGACCAGGTATCGGTGGTGGTCCACTCCGCAGCCTTGGCAACTTTCTCGAATCATCCTTCGCTGGAAAAGATCAACGTCGACGGCACCCTGGCGCTCGGCAAGCTGATGCACCAGCGCCCTGCCCTGAAGCGCTTCATGTACATCGGCACCGCCATGGCCTGCGGCGAAGGCGCCGGCATCAATGCCATGGTCAAGGAAAACATCGACCTGCCGCTAGGCGACGAACACCTGGTGGCTTATACCCGTTCCAAGGCAATGGGTGAAAAGAAACTGCGCGACACCTATCCAGACTTGCCGGTAATCTATGTCAGGCCGTCGATCATCGTCGGCCACACCGTGCTCGGCTGTGCGCCGTCGCAAAGCATTTTCTGGGTCTTCATGGTGTGGCAACTGTTGGGCGCGCTGACCACTGCCCTCGATGAAAAAGTGGATGTGGTGCCGGTGGACTGGTGCGCGCAGGCGATCATCGACCTGGCGCAAAAGGAAACCCTGACGCACAACGTCTTCCATATCTCGGCCGGCCAGGGTTCCTCCGTCTCGTTCCGCGAAATCGACCTGGCATTGGCGGCGGCGCGCGGCATTGAGCCGATCGGCGCCACCTACAAGCAGATCACGCCGGATGCTATCGCCACCCTGCTGCCGCGCATGCGCGAGTGCGTGCCGGAATGTAATGACCGCCTGCTGCTGCGCGCGCTCAAGCTGTATGGCGCCTTCGCCGGCCTCAATTATGTATTCGACAACAGCAACCTGCTGGCGGAAGGGATCCGCCCGGCGCCACTGTTTACCGACTACGTTGCGCTGTGCGTCGAGTCGGCAAAGCACATCCCGATTGCCGAACAAATGAAATGGGACTTTAAATAGCCCCCGTGGCGCCACGCATATTTTCTGCATTCGTCGCTTGCCCCTAATTGCTGCTGCTTTCCGTTAGAATTGCCTTCTATTCAGGACAACAAATTCAACAGGGGTAACGACCATGAAATGGGAAGGCAACCGGGAAAGTGACAACGTCGAAGACCGCCGTGATGATGGCGGCGGTGGCGGTGGCGGCGGATTTGGCGGCCGCTCGATAGGCCTCGGGACCATTGCGATTGCTCTGGTCGCCTCATACTTCTTCGGTATCAGCCCGACCACCGTCATCAGCCTGCTGAGCGGCGGCGGCGGTCCGATCAGCCAACCGCAATCACAGCAAGCGCCCACCGCCAACCGCGGCAACCAGCCCGAAGATCAAAAGAAGAAATTCGTCAGGACCGTGCTGGCCGACACCGAAGATGTCTGGACCCAGATTTTCAGCGCCAACGGCAAGACTTACCCGCCGCCCAAACTGGTCTTGTTTACCAATGCTACCCGGACCGCATGCGGCACCGGTCAGACCGCTTCCGGACCGTTCTACTGCCCGGGCGACCGCACTGTCTACATCGACCTCAGTTTCTACCAGCTGATGCAGCAGCGCTTCCATGTCTCAGGCGAATTCGCCCAGGCCTACGTGATCGCCCATGAAGTCGGCCACCACGTGCAGAACCTGATGGGCATCATGGACAAGGTCAACAATGCCGAGCGCCAGATGTCGAAGGCTCAGGCCAATGCCATGTCGGTACGGCTGGAGCTGCAGGCTGATTGCCTGGCCGGCGTCTGGGCCTTCCATGCCAATCAGGCGCGCAGCATCCTGGAACAAGGCGATGTCGAAGGCGCGCTGAACGCCGCCACCGCCATCGGTGACGACGCCCTGCAAAAACAGGAACAAGGTTATGTGGTGCCGGACTCGTTCACCCATGGCACTTCGGCACAGCGAGTGCGCTGGTTCAAGCAAGGCGTCAGCAGCGGCGAAGTCAAATCCTGCAACACCTTTGAAGTGAAGACGCTTTGATCGATGCGCCTGGCAAAAGCCGACTAGCGCGGCTTGCCGGGCTTGCCGGGCGCTGAATTCAGACGCGCGCTCCCTCAATCCCTCATCGCAACTCATCAGCATGCCACATCAAGAAGCCATTCAATTGCTGCGCGGCGCCGTCGGCGCCCTGCACAACACCCCAGCCGGTATTGCCGCCCTATGCCGGACCTGGCGCGCGCAGACTGCCCTGCTGTCGGCATTGCCGCCGCGTTTTGCCGGGGTGGCGGAAAATATCCTGTGCCGGCTGGAGAGCGCCAGTCTGTTCTCGGAAGAAAGCTGCTCATACAGCCAGCACGACCAGCTAGCCCATCTTGGCGCCTGGCTCGATCAGGCGCAACTGGCGCTGCAAAAAAGCGCCAGCGTTTAAATTTTTAATCACCATCGTCATCGGAATGCTATGCAACAACTGGAACTACGCCTCAACAGCGACTACGTCGAACTCAATCAACTGCTCAAGCTGACCGGCGTCTGCGACAGCGGCGGCGCCGGCAAGGCGCTGGTCGCCAGCGGCGTGGTGTCGGTCGACGGCAAGGTTGAATTGCGCAAGACCTGCAAGATTGTGGCCGGACAAAAAGTCACCATCGGCGACCTGCTGATCTACGTGCTGCCGCGGCGCGCATCCAGCTGAGCGGTATTTCCCCGCCTCTTGGCGCCGCAGGAGAAACCCCGCCAGGCGAGCACGCCTGGGGTACCGGAGAGAGACGGAATGACGGAAGATATTTTGACGATCAGGCAATTCTGGTTCGGCGACCATCCGGACGACAGTGTCGTCGCCCGTCAGCAATCGGGCCTGTGGTGGAGCAAGAAGCCGGCCGTCGATCGGCAGATCAGGGAACGCTTTGAAAGCACATTGCTGGCAGCCGGAAACAAGCAGTTATCCAACTGGGAAACAACCGCACAAGGCGTGCTGGCGCTGGTGATCCTGCATGACCAGTTTCCCCGCAATATGTACCGCGGTACGCCACGCTCGTTCGCCTTCGATGCGCAGGCGCGCCGTTTTTGCAGGCTCGGCTTGCAGCCCGATTTTTATCGTACCTTGCGCCCGATCGAACGCAGTTTCCTGCATCTGCCGCTGACCCATTCAGAATTGCTGGCGGACCAGGAGCAGGCGGTGGCGCTGGACGCCGCGCTGGTCGATCAAGTCCCCGCCAGCCACAAGGAATGCTTTGCCGGCTACCTGTCGTCGGCTGTGCGCCATCGCGACATCATCGCCCGCTTCGGCCGCTTTCCGCATCGCAACCGTATCCTGCAACGGCCATCGACGCCGGAAGAACAGCTATTCCTGCAGCAGCCGGGTTCCTCCTTCTGAACACCCTATAGCGTTAGATTCAGGGGAATCTTGAGGTAGCTGACGCCGTTCTTCTCCGGCGCCGGCAATACCCCGGCGCAGATGTTGAGCTGGATCGACGGCAGCATCAAAGTCGGCAAGCCGAGGCTGGCATCGCGCCTGGTACGCATCGCGATGAATTCGCTTTCGCTGATGCCGTCGCGAACATGGATATTTTTTGCACACTGCTCCGCCACCGTGGCGACATGGGCCGGCTCGCGTCCCGGCGGCGGATAATCGTGGCAGACAAACAACTGGGTCGCCGGCGGCAGCGCCAATAAGCTGCGCACCGAACGATACAGGCTGCTGGCGCTGCCACCGGGAAAATCACAGCGTGCCGAGCCCAGGTCCGGCATGAACAAGGTGTCGCCGACAAACGCCGTTTCCTGCTCCACCAGATAAGCCATGTCGGCCGGCGTATGGCCGGGTACATGCAGCGCCTGCGCGCGTAGCTTGCCGATATAGAAAATCTCGTCTGCCGCAAACAGATGGTCAAACTGGGCGCCGTCCAGCAAGAACTCCGACTCCAGGTTGAACACTTTTTTGAACACGCCCTGCACTACCCGGATCTGGTCGCCGATGGCAATCGCGCCGCCTAGCTGCCGGCGTAAATAGGGCGCCGCGGAAATGTGGTCGGCGTGTGCATGGGTTTCCAGCAGCCATTGCACTTTCAGATTCTTGGCGCGCACGAATGCGATCACGCGATCGGCGGCGGCGGTCGAGGTATGGCCAGCCACCGGATCGTAATCCAGCACCGAATCGACGATGGCGCATTCGCTGCCTGCCGCCTCGTAGACGACATAGGTGAATGTCGACGTACCCTGATCAAAAATCACTTCTACCTGAGGAGTAGGCATCAAATCACATCCTTAAACTTAACAATAGGTAACTATATTTAAATATATATAATATTGACAATTGCTTAATCCATCTCTATATTATTAACAATTAAATAAGTAGCAATAAGGCAACTAACCAAAGATTTCACAGGAGCACTAAATCCCGCATGAGCCGCCCGCAGTAACCGCGAATTGTTACATGGTTTGATAAACAGAAGGCCATTCCCCGCATTCGCCAATCCATCCGTGTTCTCCGGACAGGATGAGTGCTTCTGCCTTGTCATCTTAAACATTTGCGACCCAAGGCGATAGCGTCGCGTATCGATACCCGATCCGCCGCCAGCATCAGCCGTCGACCCGAGCAGCCAGACCTTGTGCAGGCAAACCGTGCCAATCAGCCGTGAAGATGAAAGCATCACCTATGAATCTTAAAATCATCAAGCATAGCGAGTTATTTTCAACTAGCGGCCAGATCGACGAGGAAGAGTTGTGCGAGATTGCCGCCGCCGGCTACCAGTCGGTGATTTGCAACCGCCCCGATAATGAAGACGGCGGCCGTCACGTCTCCAGCGCGAAACTGGCCGCCGCCTGCGAAAGACTAGGGTTGGCATTCAGCTATCTGCCGGCAGACGCCACCCATCTCAGCAAGGAACATGGCGCCGCCTTGCGCCGGCTGCTGGTCAGCATGCCGCCGCCTATCCTGGCTTTTTGCCGCACCGGCAACCGCTCCACCAATATCTTCCGCCTGGCGAATGCCGCCGAGACCAGCAACCTCGCACTGCCCGGAGGGGCGGCGAACGACAAGCCCCGGCAATTTGAAGTCGTGATAGTGGGCGCCGGCGCTGGCGGCATTGCCGTCGCCGCCAGCTTGCTGCGGCGCGCGCCGAATATCCAGATCGCCATGATCGATCCCGCCAGCAAGCACTACTACCAGCCGGCATGGACCCTGGTCGGCGCCGGCGCCTACGCCCAGAAAAAAACGGTGCGGCCGATGGCCTCGGTGATTCCGCAACGCGCGCAATGGCTGCAGCGCTCGGTGGTGGAATTCCTGCCGGACCATAATCGCCTGCGGCTCGATGACGGCAGCCTGATTGCCTATCAGCAGTTGATTGTCTGCCCCGGTCTGCGCCTGGCCTGGGAAAAGATCGAGGGCCTGGAGCAAACCCTGGGGTGCAATGGCGTCACCTCCAACTACCGCTATGACCTGGCGCCGTATACCTGGCAACTGGTGTCGCAGCTAAAACAAGGCAAGGCCCTGTTCTGCCAGCCGGCAATGCCGATCAAATGCGCCGGTGCGCCGCAAAAGGCCATGTATCTGTCGTGCGACCACTGGCTGCGCAAAGGCGTGCTGGACAAGATTGCGGTTGAATTCCACAATGCCGGCGCCGTCTTGTTCGGCGTCGCCACGTTTGTGCCGGCGCTGATGTCCTACGTCAAGAAATACCGCACGCAACTGGTATTCGAATCGAACCTGGTCAAGGTCGACGGCGAGCGCAAGCTGGCTTGGTTCGATGGCAAGGATGGCGCCGGCAATATCGTGCGCCAGCAAAAATCGTTCGACATGCTGCACGTGGTGCCGCCTCAGGTAGCGCCCGACGCCGTCCGCAACAGCCCGCTGGCCAATCTAGACGGCTGGTGCGAAGTCGATCCGGCAACGCTGCGCCATGTCCGTTACCGCAATGTATTTGCGCTGGGCGACGTCAGCTCTACCGGCAACGCCAAAACGGTTGCCGCAATCCGCAAGCAAGCCGTGGTGGTGGCAGTTAACCTGTTGGCTGCTTGCGCAGGAAAGCCCTTGAGCGCGCATTATGATGGCTATGGCGCCTGCCCGCTGACGGTAGAAAAGGGCAAGGCGATACTGGCTGAATTCGGCTATGGCGGCAAGCTGCTGCCGACCTTCCCGCTCGATCCGGTCATCGCCCGCCGCACTAACTGGCTCCTGAAAACCACTGTGCTGCCCTGGGTCTACTGGTGCCTGATGCTGAAAGGCCGGGAGTGGCTCACCGGCTGCTCGGATTCGAAAGAGCTGCCATAACGGCGGCGAGCTCCGGCAGCGCCTATCTCAGCGTAACGCCCGCAGCAGCCGTAAACCGTTGAACACCACCAGCAGGCTGGCGCCCATGTCGGCGAACACCGCCATCCACAACGTCGCCTCACCGCTCAGCGCCAGCACCAGGAAGATTGCCTTGATGCCGAGCGCCAGCGTGATGTTTTGCATCAGCACGGCGTAGGTCTTTTTGCTGAGGCGGATAAAATCTGGAATCTTGCGCAGATCGTCATCCATCAATGCCACATCGGCGGTTTCCAGCGCCGTATCGCTGCCGGCCGCGCCCATGGCAAAGCCGATATCGGCTTGCGCCAGCGCCGGCGCATCGTTGATGCCGTCGCCCACCATGCCGACACAGGCGAAGCGCGTACGCAGATCGTTGATCGCTGCCAGCTTGTCCTGCGGCAGCTGGTCGCCGCGGGCATCACTGATGCCGACCTGGGCCGCGATGGCTTGCGCGGTGTGGGCATTGTCGCCGGTCAGCATCACTGCTTCCACGCCAATCGCGCGCAGCGCCGCCACGGCTTGCGGCGCAGTATCGCGCAACGTATCGGCCACCGCCAGGATCAGCAAAGGCTGCGACGCCGAGCACAGCACCACGGTGGTCTTGCCTTCGCTCTCCAGCGCCGACAGGCGCGCCTCCAGGGCCGGGCTGCAGATGTTCATTTCATGCACCAGCCGGTGATTACCCAGGTAAAACTGTTCACCGCCAATCTTGCCTTGCACGCCACGGCCGGTCAGCGCTTCGAAAGCGCTGACTTCCAGCAGGCTTTCAGCGGCCTGCCAATGCGCTACCACTGCGGTCGATACCGGATGATCGGAACGACCGGCCAGGCTGGCCGCCTGCCGCTGCAACTGGCGCAACAGGCGACCATCGGCGTCCGCCACCGGCTGCACCAGCTGCACATCGGTGACCCGTGGCTTGCCCTGGGTCAGGGTGCCGGTCTTGTCCAGCGCCAGGGCCTTGATCTTGCGCCCCATTTCCAGGTACACCCCGCCCTTGATCAATATCCCGTGCTTGGCCGCAGCCGCCAGGCCGCTGACGACAGTTACCGGGGTGGAAATCACCAGTGCGCACGGACAGGCGATCACCAGCAGCACCAGCGCCTTGTACAGCCATGGATAGAAAGCCGCGCCCACCAGCAGCGGCGGCAAGGTCGCCACCAGGATCGCCGCCAAGACCACCACCGGAATGTAATAGCGGGCGAACTGGTCGACGAAGCGCTGGGTCGGCGCGCGCTCGCCCTGGGCCTGCTGCACGCTCTTGATGATGCGCGCCAGGGTCGAATTGGCTTGCAGCGCGGTGACCTGGTAGACAAACGCGCCGCGCTCGTTGATGGTGCCGGCAAACACCTGGTCGCCGGCCTGCTTGGCGACCGGCATGCTTTCGCCGGTGATGGCCGCCTGGTTGATGGTGGTTTGTCCTTCCGTCACCAGGCCATCAAGCGGCACGCGCGCGCCCGGCTTGACGCGGATCAGCGCCGCCAGCCTGACTTCGCCGGTGGCTGTTTCGCGCCATTCACCGTCGGCGCCTTGCACCGTCGCCATGTCCGGCGCCATCGCCATCAAACCCTTGATGGCGTTGCGGGCGCGGTCCAGCGATAGCGCTTCAATCATTTCCGCCAGCGCAAACAGGAAAATCACCACCGCCGCTTCTGGCCACTGGCCGATGACTGCCGCGCCGATTACCGCCAACGACATGAGGAAATTCATGTTGAGCGAGAAATTGCGCAGCGCGATCCAGCCCTTCTTCAGCGTATCGAGGCCGCCAGTCAGTATTGCGGCCAGCGCCAGGCCGATCACCAGCCACGAGCTATCCTGGCCGCCGCTCCAGACCACCACTTCAGCACCGACCGCGGTGATACCGGAGATCGCCATCAGCAGCCATTTCTTGCGCGATATCTTGAACGCGCCGTCGCCCAGGCCTTCGGCAAGGCCGACGGCGCCGGTCAGCGTATCCGATTTAAGCGCCGGCTCCAGATCCAGGGCCTTGAGGGTGGCGACCAGCGTATCGATGGAGGGCAGACGATGCTGGACTGTCAGCTCGCGCTGGATCAGGTTGAACTGCATGGCTTCGATGCCGGCTATCTGCCGGAAGCGGTCGCGGATCAGCTTTTCCTCGGTCGGGCAATCCATCTTCTGGATCAGGAACACGGCCTCGTGCGCGCCATCGGCCAGGGCTGCGCGGCTGACGGCCGGGCCGGCGTCCGCCTGTGCATGATCATGGCTGTGGGCATGGCCATGCTGGTGACCGTGATGGTCATGATGATCGTGGGGATGATCGCTATGTTCATGCTGGCAACTGGCCATGGTGCTCTCCTTGACGCTGGTTTTGTCGATGCAAATCGCATACTCCTTGCATATTTAAAACCCTGTAGCTACTATAAGGTCAAGGATTTACGCGAAATAACCGGGAAAAGGAGCAGATCCATGACGGCTACTGCACTCAAGATCGGCGAACTGGCCACGCATGCCGGTTGCCCAGTGGAAACCATCCGCTATTACGAACGCGAAGGCCTGCTGCCGCTGGCGGCGCGCTCGCAAAACAATTACCGCTTGTACGGCCAGA
Source organism: Collimonas pratensis (assembly GCF_001584185.1). Classification (GTDB taxonomy): domain Bacteria; phylum Pseudomonadota; class Gammaproteobacteria; order Burkholderiales; family Burkholderiaceae_D; genus Collimonas; species Collimonas pratensis. The sequence goes on from NZ_CP013234.1 coordinate 4,115,574, forward strand.
CGCATATCGAGCGCCTGCAGTTCATCCGCCATTGCCGCTCGCTCGACATGACGCTGGACGAAGTGCGCCGGCTGCTGCAATTCCGCGACCTGCCGGAAGACAACTGCGCGGAAGTAAATACCTTGCTGGATCACCATATCGACCACGTTGCCGCCCGCATCGCGGAACTGAAGGCGCTGCAGACCCAGCTGAAGCAATTGCGCAAGCAATGCCAGAAAACCCAGGCGGCCAAGGATTGCGGCATACTGCAGGGGCTGGCCAGCATGGATGATGATGCGCCCGCCAATCTCGGCAGCCATGGCGGCGGAGTACATTAAGGCCGATGAATATCAATTCGGACGATCTGCGGATCTTCATCGCAGTGGTTGACTGCGGCACGCTCAGTGCCGCCGCCGAGCAGTTGGGTCAAACCACTTCGGGACTGAGCCGCGCGCTGTCGCGGCTGGAGCAGAAGCTGGCCACATCGCTGCTGACGCGCACCACGCGCCGCATGGAACTGACCGAAGAAGGCCATCTGTTTCTGGAAAAGGCGCGCGCTATCGTGACTGCGATGGAAGAGGCAGAAGAAGCGATCCAGGTGCGCCACCAAAGGCCGTCGGGACGGCTGCGGGTGGATGCGTCGCCACCATTCATGCTGCATTGCGTCGTGCCGCACATCGCAGAATTCCGCAGCAATTACCCTGACATCACGCTGGAACTCACCAGCAATGACCAGAACATCGATTTGCTGGAGCAGCGCACCGATATCGCCATCCGCCACGGCGCCTTGCAAGACTCGATGCTGCATGCACGCCGGCTGGGAGCGAGCGCGCTGCACATCGTCGCCAGCCCCGGCTACCTGCGCCAGCATGGCACACCGGCCGACGCCGACGAGCTCAAACAGCATCAGCTGCTCGGCTTCACCCAGCCCGAATCGCTGAATATCTGGCCCTTGCGCCACCAGCAGGATGAGCAGCTCGGCATCAACCCCACCCTGCTGGCGTCCGGCGGCGAAACCATACGCCAGTTGGCGCTGCACGGCCTGGGAATCGCCTGCCTGTCGGCGTTCATGGTGCGCGAAGATATCGCCCGCGGCACCCTGATCGACATCCTCGCACCCTATAACAACGGCTACCGTCAGCAGATTCACGCGGTGTATTACCGCAATACCCAGCTGGCGCGGCGCATCAGCTGCTTTCTCGATTTCCTGCAATTGAAATTGTGAATCGCAGGTCGGGCAAATTTTTTGCCCACGCGTGACGGTAGATGTGCATAGGATCTTCTATGTGCATGGGCCACGTGTCGGCACAGGTCCCCCCTACCCGGCGTGCGGATGTTCACTATCCAGATGCGCCATCATCACCGGCGCATAACGTTCGCCGGCGATAGCGCCGGCCGGCAGCGCGGTTTCTATGCGCGCCAGATCGTCGGCGCTCAATTGAACATTGGTTGCCCCCAGCGATTCAGCCAGACGATCACGACGGCGGGCGCCAACCAGGGGCACGATGTCGCTACCGCGCGACATCACCCAGGCGATGGCAATCTGCGCCACGGTGGCCTGCTTGCTGTCGGCGATGGCGCGCAAGGCATCCAGAAGAGACAGGTTATGCGCCAGGTTGTCGCCGCTGAAACGCGGACTGCGGCTGCGGAAATCACCAGGCGTCAGCGTCTTGTCCTTGTTCCAGTGACCGCTGATCAGACCGCGCGACAGTACACCGTAAGCGGTCACGCCTATCCCCAGTTCGCGGCACACGGGCAGAATCTCGGCTTCGATGCCGCGCGAGACCAGCGAGTATTCGATCTGCAGATCCGAAATCGGATGCACTGCCTGCGCCCGCCGTATGGTTTGTACTCCCACTTCAGACAAGCCGATATGACGCACATAGCCGGCCTTCACCAGATCGGCGATGGCGCCCACGGTTTCCTCGATCGGCACGTTCGGATCGAGGCGGGCCGGACGGTAGATATCGATGTGGTCGGTACCCAGCCGGCGCAAGGTGTAGGACAGGAAATTCTTCACCGCTTCGGGACGGCCGTCGCTGCCGATCCAGGCGCCGGCTGGATCGCGCATGGCGCCGAATTTAACGCTCAGCAAAACCTGATCACGCTTGCGGCTACGCAGCGCCTCCCGGATCAGCATTTCGTTGTGGCCCATGCCGTAGAAATCGCCGGTGTCCAGCAAAGTAATGCCGGCATCGATTGCTGCATGCAGGGTGGCGATGCTTTCCGTTTCATCCGCCGGCCCGTACAGGTCGGACATGCCCATGCAGCCGAGGCCGATGACAGAGGATTGCGGACCGGTACTGCCTAGTTGTTGGGTTTTCATATTGAATCCTTGGTTGATTTATCCAGGTGCAGCGAACAGAAAAGACTGAGTTCGGCTGCCTTGAAACCATTATTGTCCATTCCCGCTATCGAATAAATGGGCATAAAATGATTTCTTTATTCGAAAATTACCAATAATCGCCTTGTTACGGAAGAGGGAAAAATGGACCGCATCCAGACCATGCAAGTCTTTGCAAGAGTGGCGGAGCTGGGCAGCTTCAGCCGTGCAGCAGAACAGCTGAATCTGCCGGCTGCGACTGTCACCAATGCGGTGCAGGCGCTGGAGAAGCACCTGGGTGTGCGACTGCTGCAGCGGACCACGCGCAAAGTGACACTTACCGACGAAGGCGTCACTTACCTCGAGCGTTGCACGCAATTATTAACCGAATTCGAAGATGTCGACGCCCTGTTCCAGCATGAACAGTTGCAGCCGCGCGGCGTGGTCCGGGTCGACCTGCCGGAGCGGCTGGCACATCAGGTGGTGATTCCGGCGCTGCCGGAGTTTTTCGCGCTCTATCCGCAGCTGCGGCTCAAGCTGACCGCCACCGACCGTTTTATCGACCTGATCGGCGAAGCGGTCGATTGCGTGGTGCGGGTCGGCGCACTCAGCGATTCCAGCCTGATCGGCCGCCGCATCGGCAGCCTGGAGCAGATCAACTGCGGCGCCAGGTCGTATCTGGAGCGCTACGGCAGACCGCAAACCTTGAGCGATCTGCAGCATCACAGGGTGGTGAATTTTTTTTCCAGCCGCACCGGCCGTGATCTCGGCTGGGAATACATGCAGGATGGCGAGCCGCGTTTCCTGAAACTGCCGGGCTTGATTTCAGTGGCCAGTTCCGATGCCTACCTGGCCAGTTGCAGCGCCGGGCTGGGGTTGATACAGGCGCCGCGCTTTGGCCTGGAAGAGTGGCTGGCGAGCGGCGAAGTGGAAGAAGTGCTGCCGGATTTCAAACCGCCGCCGCTACCGATATCCGTGGTGTACGCCCACAACAAACATCTGTCGCCGCGGGTGCAGGTGTTTGTCGACTGGATCGGGAAATTGCTGGCGGCGCGTTACGCTTAGGGCGGCCACGGCCGGTCCGGCTTGTCCCCGGAGCGGCCGATGTAGTAATTACTTGATCGAAGCCTGCTGCGCAATCCAGCCGTCGATCTGCGTCTCCAGCATCTCCAGCGGCAACGCACCGTTGTCGATCACAGCATTATTGAAGCGCCGCAAATCGAACTTGGCGCCCAATGCCATCTGCGCCTTTTCGCGCAACGCCTTGATCTTCAACTGGCCGATCTTGTAACCCAGCGCCTGGCCTGGATCGACGATGTAGCGGTCGATTTCCACCTGGTTGTCATGCGGCGGATTGGCGGTGTTCACATTCATGTAATCGATCGCTTGCTGGCGGCTCCAGCCGAGTGCGTGCATGCCGGTATCCACCACCAGCCGCGCCGCGCGGAACAGCTCATCGTTGAGGTGGCCGAATTTCGAGTAGGGGTCGGTATAGAAACCCATTTCACCGCCCAGACTTTCCGCATACAAAGCCCAGCCCTCGCCGAAAGCGACATACCAGCCAAAGCGGCGGAACGCCGGCAAGCCTTTGATTTCCTGCGCCCGCGCAGTCTGCAGATGATGGCCAGGTATGGACTCGTGCAGGGTAAGGGTTTCCATTTCCCATTTCGGCCGTGTCTCCAGCTTCGACAGGTTGGCGAAGAAATATCCCGGGCGCGAACCGTCAGGCGTGCCCGGTTCGTAATAGGCGCCGGCCTGGTTTTCCGCGCCAACGTCAGGCACCGCTTTGACATCGACCGGCGCCTTGGGAATATCGGCAAAGAAGCGCGGCAACTGTGCCGATGACGTCTTGATGATCTCCTTGTAGCCGGCCAGCAGGTCTTCCCGCTTGGTGAAATAAAAGCGCGGGTCGGTATTCAGGAAAGTGATGAATTCCGCGAACGTGCCGGTAAATCCGGTCTGCTGCATCACCAGCTTCATTTCGGCCTGGATGCGCGCCACTTCCTGCACGCCGATCTGGTGGATTTCCTGCGGCGTCATGCTGGTGGTGGTGTTTTCCCTGACCTTGTAGGCATAGTAGGCCGGACCGCCAGGCAGGCTGGAAGCGGCAATGCTATCGCGGCAGGCCGGCAGGTAGGTGTTGCTGACATAGGCATCAAGCTTGCGGAAAGCCGGCGCGATATCCTGCTGCAACAGTTGCTGCCCCTGGCGTGCCAGTTGCGCGCGCTGCGCCGCCGGAATCGATGCCGGCATATCCTTGAACGGCGCGGCCAGAGGACTGCTATCCAGCTTGGCGACGAATTCCTGCAACTGTCCGGGCACTACGCTCATGGTGACCTTGGGCGCCACCCAGCCGGACTTGACGCCCTGTTGCAATTGCGCGATCACGCCATCGACGTATTTCGGCAACGCCCGCAGGCGCGCCAGATAATTGCGGTAATCCTTGGCGTCGTTGAACGGCGTCTGCGCCACCAGTTGCGGAAAGTCGAACTGGACGCCGCTCAACTGCGTCAGCGGCGACGGATTGTAGGGATAGAAACCGGCGGCCTGGATATTTTTTTTCTTTTCGTAGATGAATAGATCGTAGGAAAGCAGATCCTGGCCGCTCAGCTTGCTGCGGTCGATGCGCACGGCTTGCGCCAGCATCTTCTCCTGATGTGCGTTGGCGGCCAGGCTGGCGGCCGGGGAAACGTCCGACAAACGATCGTTATAGCGATTGTCGCCGACGGCGGTCGCCATCTCCGGCGCAGTGCGCAAGCTCCATTGCCAGTCGCTATCGAATAGTGCGTTGAGTTGTTGTTGAGGGGTTGCCGCGTAGCTGAATGGCGTGAGTGCGAGTATTAGAGTAAGAACAAAAACGATTTTACGCATGCTGTCTCCAGATATTAGCCCGCTATTCTAGCAAACTAAGCCGGATTCATTTCTCAATGGAAACCGCCGACAGCTTTGCTGGTTCGTCGGCGCGCGCCCAGCCTTCGCCATCCTGCCCCCTGCCGCCGGCGTCTTGCCCGGGCTCGCGCGGCAAGGCCATGACTCTATTCCGGCCGCCGTCCTTGGCTTTGTACAAGGCCTGGTCGGCACGCACAATCAGGCTCTCCAGCGTATCGTCATGCTCAAAGGCGACCACGCCGAAACTGGCGCTGATCCTGAGAGAGACGCCGTCATCCAGCTGGAAATCGCAGGCTCCGATCTCAACGCGCAGCTTCTCCGCGACGGCCCGCCCTTGTTCCAGGTCGATTTCAGGCAGCAGCAGCAAAAATTCTTCGCCGCCGTAACGCGCCAACAAATCGACCTTGCGCCGGCAGCGCCTGCTCAGTTCAGCCACTTTGCAGAGCACCTGGTCACCAGCCAGATGGCCGTGCTGATCGTTGACGGCCTTGAAATGATCAACATCCATCAGGATCAAGGCCAGCTGCCGCCGATAACGCTGGGCAATGCCGAATTGCTGCTCCCCTTGTGCAAAAAAAGCACGCCGGTTCAGCAGCCCGGTCAGGAAATCCGTGTCCGATGCGGCCTGCAACTGCGCAATCATCTCTTCGCGTTCTTTTCCAAGGCAAATTCTCTCTTGGCTGTGCGCTTTCAATACATGGATCGCGCGCATCATGTCGCCGATTTCATCGTCGTAGCGCGGCGCCGGAATGCTGGTAATCAAGCGCTCGTTGGCCAGGGAAACGAATAAATCGGTAGCCTCGAGGATCGGTCTGAGGACACGCCGCCGTATCACTCGCAGCAGCAGAAAAAAAACTCCCAGGGCCAGAGTTGCCAGGCCGACGGTCGCCAGCAAGAAATAACGCGCCTTCAGGTTACGCTGCTCGGCCTCACGAATCATGTCCATGACGATCAGATCGCGCAGGCGGGAAATCGCCGCCATCTTCGGCACATAGCTGGCGATCATTTGGTCCGGAGTCAAGTCATAGCCTCCTGAGCTGCGTCCAATGACAAACAGCTTCGTCAGAAGATCAAGCCCGTCACCCAGGGGACCTTCACGAATCGACTGCAATGCTGTTTTGAACTCCGGCTTGTGGCTATATGCGCGCAGTTGCATTTCGATCACGCCATACAGTTGATCGACCTGCCCGGAGAGTTTAGCGAATGTGTATCTTTCCTGCGCCGTCAGCGGTCGTTGAGCGACCACTGGTGCAGTAAGGGTAGAGACCATCTGGCCGGCGACATTGCGCAGATTGGTGGCAAGTTGTGCGCTGTCCACACCGTCGTGGAACTGCTGATCCACTTGGATGGCGATGCTGGAAAGAGCCGCGACCACCGGCGCAAAAGTATCCAGGGTACTCGGGATCATGGCGATGGCGGCAGCGGCTGCTTCCGGATCGCGCTGCTCCTTTGGCCGTGCCGCCAGCGCGTCCATATCCGTGCGCGTCGCAGCCAGCCTCTGCTCTGTCAGCAGCAGGTCCGCCATCACCGGTGCCAGCCAAGGGCCGGGCCGTTCCTGCAAAGCCTGTCGCAGATTGCGTAGCGAGCGATCGCTGGCGGCCCGCACCGGCGCCAGCTTGCCGTGCATTGCCCTGTCTTCCGAAAAATCTTGCTGCAGCAGGAAATTACTCACCCCGCGTTCGGCGATCAGCTTCTCTTCCACCTGCAGCGCCAGGTGCAGTTTTCTGATCGCGGGTATGCTTTCCGTACTGCGTTGGTACACCTTCCATTCGCCATCGACAATGATGCCGGCGAGCGTCAGGAACAGCAGCATCAGCAATAGGGAAATTAGCCCAAATAAGCGATTTAGTGACATACGAAATGACATAGGTGCGGACCGAAATCCGGCACGAATGTAATCTATTGTTTTTAATAGTTAAACGCTATTTGAATGAAATAATCAATAGCTTACCTATCAAAGGATCCTATCACAAATCCAAAAATGCCAAGACGGATGCGGCCGCAGACTCAAGCGCCCAGGCTCACCTGCTGCTCTGTCACCCCACGCATCGCCAGCACATCGCGATACAGCGTGGCATAACTCTCACCCATCACCCGCGCCGTAAACAATTTCTGGTAACGCGCTTGCGCACGCACCCCCATGGCCTGCGCCTGGTCCGGGTTATTCCATAGCTGTTGCATCGCGGCCCTGAAAGCAGCGGGATCGCTGGGAGGCACCACCAGCCCGGTTTCGCCGTGGTTGTTGATATAACTGGTGCCGGTGCCGATTTCGCTGGAAATCATCGGCTTGCCATACATCGCGCCCTCCAGCAAAGAGATGCCAAAAGCTTCCGAGCGCAGGTGCGATGGAAAAACCAGGGCGTAGCATTGCCGCAGCAGCGCGACCTTGTCTTCATCGTTGACGATGCCGAGGAAGATCACATTGTTCAAACCTAGCTCGGCGGCGTGCCGCTTGAGCTCCTTTTCGATCGGGCCGGCGCCGACGATCACGATCGGATAATCGGTGCCGTGTGCTGCATCCAGCAGGATGTGCAAGCCTTTGTAGTAACGGATAGCACCGACGAACAGGAAGAAGCGGCCGCCTATGCGCTGCCGCCATTGCTCCATCACGGCTTCGGACGGCGTCGGATAACTGCTTTTATCAAGGCCGATCGGAATGACCTGGGTCTTTTCCTTGTAACCCGCCAGCACCGAACTGGTTTGCAGGTAGTTCGGCGAGGTCGCCACGATCGCGTCGACGCTGCTCAGGAAACGATGCATCAAAGGCCGATACAGCTGCAGCAGCACTTTGTAGCGCACGATATCGGAATGATAGGTGACCACGCTCGGCTTGTTCATGCGCGTGACGAAATGCGCCAGGTCCATGAACGGCCAGGGAAAATGGTAGTGCACCAGGTCGAAATCCTCCGCCAGCTGGGCGAAGCGCCTGATCGCCGACAGGGAAAAGCCGGTGGAGGCAATCTGCAGATCCTGCTTGACCCGGTGCACCAGGTGCCCGTGGTACATCAGTTCGGCCGGCTCCGGTGCTTCGCTCAGGGTCAGCACTTCGCTTTCAACACCGCTGGCGGACGAGCACTTGCACAACTGAAATATGGTCTGCGCGATGCCGCCATAGGATTCGGACTGGTAGGTCTTATAAAAATGAAGAACTCGCATTGCATCCTCTTTTGATTCCGCTTCATCATCCGTTGCGACAAGAAGTGAAAGCTATTTTCTATCGACGCTGACTGCCGGTCTCAGCGACAGTCCTTATCTTCTAACATCAAACAATATAAATAAACGCTATTTAACCATTTGCGACTTGCCGATATACCCCGGCGGTGATCGCCGCGCACCTTGTCCAGGAAAACGCCTGTGCGCGTAGCAGGCCGGCGACTCTCCGTTCTGCCCACAGCGCGTCATCCTCCAGCAGCCGACGCATCTGTTCGGCCAGCCCGTCATCATCCTGGGGATCGATATAAGTACCGGCCGCGGCGGCAACTTCCGGCAGGCTGGCACGATCCGACGCAATCACCGGCGTGCCGCTGGCCATCGCTTCCAGCAAAGGCAATCCAAATCCCTCATACAGCGAGGGGAAGACCATGATCCGGGCGGCGGCCGTGACACTAGCTAGGTCGTCCTGGCCCAGATAACCGGCAAAGCGCACGTGGCCGGCGTTCACCGCCCGCGCCAGCGCTCCGCTCAGTTCATCTGTCTGCCAACCTTCCATGCCCACTATCAGCAAAGGAAAACGTGTGCGCAGCTGTGGCGACAAGCGTGCATGCGCCTTGAGTGTCAGCACCAGGTTTTTGCGCGGCTCCAGCGTCCCGACAGACAGGATGAAACGACGGTAAGCCAGGCCCATCGCATCCAGGCGAGGCAACAATTCCGGTTCATCGCGCGGCCGGAAGATGGCGGAACAGGCAAGCGGGGCCAGCACTACTTTTTCTAGCGGCAGGTTGAACTGCTGCCTAAGCTCTGCTCCGATAAACTCGGAATCCACCAAGATCCGGCTGGCATGCGCCACGGCCGGCGGCAGGCGTCGTTCAATCTCCTTCAAACGATCCCTGGGCTGGGTGTGCGGATAATGAATATGTGTCAGGTCATGCACGGTCATCACGGTCGGTCCGGAAAAATCCAGGGGCCACAAGGTCGGTTCGTGATAAACGTGCGGACGGATCCTGTGCGTGCCGCGGTCAAAGCAGCGCTGCTCCAGCAGCCGCCGCATCCGGTAGGCAGCCGGCAGTAGCCGCTTGGCCGCTCCGGCCCAGCGCGAATATCCCGGCATGGCTGCGCCAGCCAGCTGCGGCCGCCAGCTGGTGCCGTAAAAATACTGCAACTCCAGATCGGAATGCTGCTGCAAGGCCAGCGCCAGTTCGGCAACGTAGTTGCCGATGCCGGTGCGCGGCGCCCGCAGAATTCCGCTATTCAGTGCAATTTTCAGTTTCATCAAGGCCGCCTGCCACATGCTTTTGTTGGACATGTTTTTTCCGCTTCACCTGCTGCAGGACACGCTGCACCAGCTGACGCGCGGAGTCTTCCCAACCAAGCCAGGACCAGTCTTGCATCTTTTGCGATGCCGGAAACATGCCGCTGCTTTCAAACTGAGCGATTAGGCGGCCCAACGATTCCGGCTGATCCAGGTCGAAGTAACTGATGAAATCGCCGCCGATCTCCCGGAAAACAGGAATGTCGCTGGCCATCACCGGCAAGCCGCGCTGCATGGCTTCCACCAGCGGCAAACCGAAACCTTCCACAAACGAGGGGAAAACCAGCGATTTCGCATGGCCGTAGGCGTATTCCAGTTCAACGTCGTCAAGATCATTGAACATGTACAGCCGCCGCTTCAGTTGCGGATGTTTCTTTACGCGTTCAATCAGGCGTTCATTCTTCCAGCCGATGCGCCCGACAAAACACAGGACGACGTCGCTGCCGTCTTCCCACAAACGCTCAAAGGCATCCAGCAAATAAGCGTGGTTCTTGCGCGGCTCTATCGTGCTGACCATGAGGTAAACAGAAAGACCGGAAGCGAATAATTTTTGCACCGCGGGACGCACTGTTTTGGCGGCATCAACCTGGTCAAGCTCGGAACCCAGATGAAAGAAGTCGAACCAGCGGTTGCTGGCCCGTTCGCTGCCCAGACGCCGCGTCACCTCGCTGTGCACCTGGTCGCGTATGGTGCTGGATATAGCGATGAAGCCGTCGGCCGTATTGGCGATCCATTCAAACCAGCGGTCGAACACCTGCACCAGCGGACCGTCGCAGAACTGCGGATGGGTCAAGGGGATCAGGTCGTAGATGACCGATACGATAGATACGCCTTGCCGCTGCAATTTTTCCGCGACCGGGAAAAAATCGGCGTGCCACGAAGAGTCGAGCAGCAGCAAGATATCGTCGTCGCGACAGGTCATTTCCAAAGCGCGCGGCTGTATATCAATGTTTGCCAGCATCTTTTCGGTCAGGTACAGAGGCAGCATGAACGAAAAACTGACCAGGCGGCACAGCACGTAGGTTACCCGCCTGACATTATGCGAGGCCTTCCACGGCCATAAGGGCAGCAGGCGCGAATGAAGCAGCCAGTAGCGGTTGCGTACCTGCACCAGCTTCTGCGCCACTTTTTCCAGCTTTTTCTGCAGGCGGCTGCGCCATGCATCGCTGTGACTGGGCGCCAGCTGCGTGACTTCAAGTATTTTTCCGTGCTTGAATATGACGGGAACGCACACTGCTTCGTCTTGCACTGCCGGCAGGCGATTGACGATGTTACGGACCACCCGCTGTATCCCCGAATTCATTTCGGGATGATGGAATACATAGGTGCATTCGATCAGCAATCTACTCATATTGTCACTCCATCCGTGCGCATGCTGCCGGCCGAGCGCTCAACCTCTATCTCAGCATCCAGGAATGCGCAGCCGACAAAATCCGGATGCTGGGTGTTGATCACATGAAAAATCACGCTGTAGTCGCGCCACTCGTAGTTGGTGTCAAGATGAGAATCCAGCCGCGACAAGGAAATGGCGACCGAATAACTCCCCTTACCCAGGTTCACCGGGAAGCGGCAGCGATACGTCAGGTTCTCGCCAGGCTGCAAGTCGGTCTGCGGCATCTCCAGCCGATGCGTGTTAATGCCGAAAATCGACTGCCCGAGCTTGTCCTTGATCATGTAGCCCATCACCAGGCGCGGCACTTCGGCATTGATCGCCACCAGGACTTCCAGCGTAGCGTAGGCGCCTACCTCGACGACATCCAGCCGCTTGCCCTCGTCATCCAGCAGATTCACCGACACAATACTGGCTTCGCCGGTGCCGGAAATGGTGCGCAGGCGGCCATCTTCCAACCGTTCCTGACGTACGGTCTGCTGCTCGCGTTCGGCCAGCATGGCATTGTAATAATCCATCACCTCTACCGGATCACCCTGCATTTCCAGGCGGCCGCGGTTAAGCAGGATGGCGCGATCGCAAATGGTCTGGATCGCATAGCGGTCATGAGAAACAATCAGCAAGGTAGTACCCGCGCGCCGGAACGCACGGATCCGCTCGAAACTCTTGTGCTGGAAATAGGCGTCGCCGACAGACAGTGCTTCATCCACAATCAGCACGTCCGGACGGCTGGCCGTGGCAACACTGAAAGCAAGCCGCATCTGCATGCCGCTTGAGTAGGTGCGCACCGGCTGGTCGATGTACTCGCCTATTTCGGCAAATGCTTCTATCGCCGGCATCAGCGCGACGATCTCGTCGCCGCGCAAGCCTTGCAGCTGGCCAGCCATGATCGCGTTCTGCCTGCCGGTAAAATCGGGATGGAAACCCATGCCGAGTTCCAGCAGCGCCGCCACCCGCCCCTGGATATCGATCGTGCCCGTCGTACTCTGGGTGGTGCCGGCAATCAGCTTCAGCAGCGTGCTTTTGCCGGCGCCGTTGATGCCGACGATGCCCACCGCTTCGCCGGCCGTCAGCTGGAAATCGATATCTTGCAAAACCCAATGCAACTGGTGCCGCGGCCTGGAAAACGGCGACATCCATTCGGCCAAGCGGGCCCAGCGCCCGCCATATGTCTTGTAGGCCTTACCCAGGCCTTTAACCGTCACGTTACCCATCAGAGTTCATCCACCATTTCACCGGAGTGTTTGCGAAACAGCAGCATCCCGAAGACGCACAAGGCTACGCTCAACAAAGCAACCGGCCACAAGCTGCTCCAATGCGGCCACGCCGCACTGATGAAGATTCCCTGGTAGGCGATGATCAAGGCGCTCATCGGATTAAATTTGAGCAAGGTCTGGACACCCGCGGGCAAGGTCGACACCGTATAGACAATCGGCGTGAACCAGAACCAGAACTGCAGCACGATGCCAAACAGCTGGCCGATATCGCGAAAAAAAACGTTCAGTACGCCAAGCACGATGCCAAGCCCCACCGAAAACAGCACTTGTAGCAGCAGCAGCGGCAACATGGCGAAGAAGACCCAGCCGGGGAAATTGCCGGAAACCAGCAGAAAACCAAGGAACAGAGCGAAGATGATGCCGAAATTCAGGCCCGCGTTCAACACCGTAATGATCGGCAGGCAGATGCGCGGAAAATTGAGTTTCTTGATCATGTTGCCATTTTCAAGAAACACGTTCTGCATGCGCGATACCGTCTCGGTAAAAAATCCCCAGGTCAGCAAGCCGGCGCACAGGTAAATCCCGTAGGCGAACTGGCTGCTGGCGTTCGGCAGGCGCGCATGCATGATCTGCGAGAAAATCACCGTATAGACCACGATCATGGCCAGGGGATTCAGCACCATCCAGGCCGCGCCCAGCATCGAATTCCGGTAACGCGACTGGAACTCGCGCCTGACGCTGCCGGCAATGAAGCCGCGGTAGTGCCAGATCGAACGCAAGAGGGTTTGCGCCCGAGTCTTCTGCATCAGTTTCAACACTTTCAGCACTATCGGCACCTGCCGTATTTGTCGTCGAAGCGGACGATATCGTCTTCGCCCAGATAGGCGCCGCTCTGCACCTCGATCATGACCAGTTCCAGCAAACCGGGATTTTCCAGGCGATGCCTGGTACCGGCAGGGATGTAGGTCGATTCGTTGGTATTGACATAGATTTCCCGCTCGCCGTTGACCACCTTGGCCATGCCGTGCACCACCACCCAGTGCTCGCTGCGGTGATGATGCATCTGTAGCGATAGCGATGCGCCCTGCTTGACCACGATGCGCTTGATCTTGAAGTTGGGTCCCTGCTCCAGCAAGGTATAGCTGCCCCATGGGCGGAACACGGTACGATGCAGCTTATAAGTATCGTGCTCGCTGCTTTTGAGCTGCTGTACCACTTTCTTTACGTTCTGCACATGGTCGGGATGCGCAATCAGCAGCGCGTCGGGGGTGTCCACCACGATCAGATTGTTGACGCCGACAGTCGCCACCAGGCGCTGCTCGGAATAGATGTAATTGTTCCTGCTGTCGATCAGGACTGCCTCGCCCAGCACACGGTTTTCCTGCTCGTCAGGCTCCACCAGTTGCCGCAAGGCGCCCCAGGAGCCGATATCGTTCCAGTCAAAGCCGGCCGGTATCACCGCGACCTTGTCGGAACGTTCCAGCACGGCATAATCGATCGAAATATCCTGCATCGCCATGAAACTTGCGCTGTCCAGTTCTTGCAGCAAGACGCCGGCAGAAGGAGCGGCCGGGCTGGCTTCGATACAGGCGGTAGCTGCCGCCAGAATCTCGGGTGCATGCTTTTCAAGTTCGGCTAAAAAGACCGACACAGAAAAGCAGAAAATGCCGGCATTCCACAGATGCTTGCCGCTGCCGACGAAGCCGGCGGCGCGCTCGGCATCCGGCTTTTCGATAAAACGTTTGACCTGCGCAGCACCAGCGCTATCGATCTGGTCGCCGCACTCGATATAGCCAAAGCCGGTTTCCGGCGTCAGCGGCCGTACACCGAAGGTCACCAGGTAGCCTTGCTTGGCGACTTCTATGGCGTGTCGCACCGCGTCGGAAAAACACTCGACATCCTTGATCAGGTGATCCGCCGGCATCACCACCATGATGGTGTTATCGCCATGCAAGGCGCGCAGCGACACGGCTGCCGCCGCGATTGCCGGCGCCGTATTGCGTCCGGCAGGCTCAAGCATGAAATGCGGACGGTGATGCGGCCCCAGGTCGGCAGAGATGAATTCGTCTTTGCTCTGGAAATAATAGTCGCGATTCGTGACGCTCAGGATATCGCCGCGGATGCCGATCTCGGCCACCCGCTGATAGGTTTTCTGCAGCAGGCTCTTGCCGTCCGGCAGCTTGATGAAGGGCTTCGGATGCCCTTCCCGCGAAACCGGCCACAAGCGCGTGCCGGCGCCGCCCGAAAGCACCACTGGCACGATCACGGCCGTTGCTGTTAATGGAATACCGGGTTCTGGCGTACGCATCTTGCTCTCCCTTTATTCTTTGGCTGAGACCAGGCGGCGCATGTCGGCGTCGACCATTTGCTGTATCAATTGTTCCAGTCCGGTTTTCGGTTTCCAGCCCAGCTTGCGCTGCGCCTTGGCTGGATTGCCGAGCAAGACATCCACTTCGGCCGGGCGGAACAGCTGCGGATCGATCACCAGGTGATCTTCGTAATTCAGATCGAGATGGGTAAAGGCAATCCGGCACATCTCGCGCACGCTGGTAGTGACGCCGGTGGCGATCACGTAATCTTCAGCCTGCTCTTGCTGCAGCATGAGCCACATCGCTTCCACGTAATCGCCGGCAAATCCCCAGTCGCGCTTGGCGTCGATATTTCCCAGCCGCAGTTCACGCTGCTTGCCGAGCTTGATGCGCGCCGCCGCGTCGGTCACCTTGCGGGTAACGAATTCGATGCCGCGCAAGGGCGATTCATGGTTGAACAAGATACCGCTGGAGGCATGCAGACCAAAGCTTTCACGGTAGTTGACCGTGATCCAGTGACCGTACAGCTTGGCCACGCCATACGGGCTGCGCGGATAAAACGGCGTATTTTCATCCTGGTGCTCAGCCTGGATCAGGCCGAACATTTCGCTGGTGGAGGCTTGGTAGAAACGCGCCGCTGGACAGAACTGGCGAATCGCTTCCAGCATGTGAGTGACGCCCAGGCCATCCACCATCCCGGTCACCACCGGCTGGTTCCAGGAGGTACCGACAAAACTTTGCGCGCCCAGGTTATAGATTTCGTCGGGACGTGCCTGGCATACCGCACGGATGGCGGAAGTGGCATCGGCCAAATCGCCATCAATCATATGCAGCTGCTCCAGGATGCCCAGTTCGCGCAAGCGCCACAGGGTGTCGCTGCTGCGTCTTGCCAGCATGCCGTATACCTTGTAGCCCTTGCCAAGCAGCAGCCTGGCCAGGTAAGCGCCGTCTTGTCCTGTGACGCCGGTAATCAATGCTGTCTTTGTCATTGCCTGTATCTCCGTTGATTCTGTCTTTGATTATTCTTGTGTCACGGCTGCGCTTGCGCCGCCGCTACCCTGGCATCCCAGTCCGCCAGGACGTTCAATAAGGTCTGCTGCATGGCAATGGCCGGCTGCCACGCCGTGGCCTGCGTGATCTTCTGGTTGCTGCCTTTTACCCGGCGCAAGTCGGACGGCCGCAAACGCGCAGGGTCCTGCTCGATCACGGCGTCAGTCTCGGTCAGGTACAACATGCTGGCGATCATGTCGCGAATCAGATATTCCTTGCCCGAGCAGACGTTGTAGGTTTCCCCGTTCTGGCCGTTTTCGAGCAAGGCCAGATAGGCAGAAATGACATCTTCCACATCCAGGAAATCACGGCTGACGTCGACGTCGCCGACCAGTATCCGCGGCTCCTGCAGCTGCAGGCGGATACGCGCCAGCTGGCGGGCGACGCTGGAAATCACGAAGTCTTCGCGCTGTCCCGGGCCGATATGATTGAACGGCCGCGCCACCATGATGCGCCACGGCAGGTTGCAGCTCCACTGGTAGCACAGCAGCTCCGCCGCTGCCTTGCTGACCGCATAAGGATTTTGCGGGCGCGCCGGCTGCTGTTCGTTGATCGGCAACAATTCCGGATCGACGCGGCCGTACACGTCACCCGAACTGACATAGAGAAAAGTGCCGTTGAAGCCGCTGCGCTGCAATGCCTGCAGCAGGTTGAGCGTGCCCTTCAGGTTGACGTCCAGGGTGTGCGCCGGATCGCGGAAGGCCTCCGGGATAAAGGTCTGGCCCGCAAGATGGATCACGGCGTCCGGCCGCGCTAGCTGCAGCACCTGGTCCAGCGCTGCCGGATCCAGAAGATCATAGGCGCTTTCAGCGGTTATCAATTGCCAGCCGCGAGCGGCGACGGCGTGTTCGCGCAAACGCTCAAAGGCAAGGCCGACAAAGCCTGACTGCCCGGTGATAAATAATCGCTTCATATGCAGCCGCTCCTTTCCTGCAGTTGATCACTCAAAGCCATGGCGCGTTTCCATCATGGCTTGCGCGCTACAATGATCTGGCTCTTCGGCATGAAATCGTTCAAGGCCTGCCGCACCGGCTCCCCGTTCGGACTATCCATCAGGAGTTTCCAGGTTTTTGCCCAGCTGTTCAGCAAGGGATGTTGAGGATTGCTCAGATCCACCTTGCAAATCCAAAAAAGCAGCCACCAGACAGACCAATAGAAAGCATAATATTCGTGCCGTTCGACGATCAGACCGGCATCCGTCACCATTTTTTCAAATTGGTCGCGCTCGATAATCCGGATGTGGTTCGGCTTTTCAAAATGCGACGCCGGCGCCACCTTCTTTTGCAAGTGCTCTTGCACCGGATCCGGCACCGACAACAGGTAATGCGCACCCGCTTTGCCAACCCTGACCAGTTCGCCCAGGAACTGCGCAGGATCGTCGACGTGCTCGAGCACCTCCATGCAGATTACTTTGCTGGCGATGCCGTCTTCCAGCAACAAAGGATTGGCATCGCCTACCAGGCCTTGCACTATCCGCGCGGGTGTATCCGCCAGGCGTTGCTTGGCGAATTCGACTTTGCCGGGATCGATGTCCGCCACGATGACATGGGCGCCGCGGTGGCCGCAAAACAAGGAACTGCCGCCGTCGCCGCAACCGGCGTCTAGCACGACGTCCTCCGCGCTGATGACAAAACCGCGGTACAGTTCATCGCTTTCCTGCAGATACCAGCCGCTCGACAGGGCATCGCTCAAACCGACAGGAAAGGAATCGTAGGCAGCCACCGGCGGCGCAGGCAGCGGCACCAGCGCAGCTTCAGCAACCGGCATTACCTGAACAAGCGCATCCTGCCTGGCGATACCGAAAAATCTTTTTATCATGTCTCGCATACTGTTTTTTGCTTCCATCGTTATGATCTATGTCTGCAACTGGAGCCTCGACTGTCCCATCCTGTCGGCGATTCTTTTGCCGCGTGCGCGCAGAGGGGTCTCGATAAATCGGTAGTTCAGTTCGCTGAACAGCACTACCAGAACCGCCGCCGTGAGCGCCAGCCTGACGTTATAAGTATGGTCAAAAATAGTGTCGGTGGGAGCGATCCAGAACCAGATCTGCCGGCTCATGAGATAAGCCGGCATATGGGTCAGGTATAGCGCGTAAGAGCGGCTGCCGACCCACAGCAAGATGTGCTTCAGAGGATTGTCAGGCATCAGGTAATCCGCGTCATAAGATGCAAGCCACACCAGCACAATGGAAATCAGCGCGACGATTCCGACCCAAAAGCGGAATTCCTGGTATTGCGGCGATCCGATCTTCGCCAGGCACACCGCCAGGATCACGAGTGGAATAAAGCCTGCCCATTTCCAGCTTTTCAGAAACACCGGTTCCAGCCGGCGATAGCTGTCGCGCTTGCTCCAGATTGCCAACAGTACCCCTAGCAACAGCGCATCGGAGCGCACCAGCATCAAGAACAAGGAATGGTGGCGGCTAGCAAAGAATTGCAGCACAACCAGCACAATCAGCACCAGCGACAGCCAGCGGCGGCAGATGAACACCAGCAGCGGCAGCAAGAGATAAAACTGTTCTTCCAGCGACAGGCTCCAGTATGGCGTGGTGGGCCCAAGCTCACCGCGGCCGAATTTCAGCATCACGCGAAAATTCATGTAATTCAACAATCCTGCCAGGCTGCCCTCCAGATTCACCTGCAGGGAACTGAAGATCCCCGATTTCTTGAACGCCACCGTCGCCACCAGCAGCAGCGCCAGCCAAAGCCATGCGGTAGGCCAAAGGCGCCAGGCACGCCTGACCCAGAATTTGGCCGCGATCGCGAAAAAAGTCTCCCGGCTGTCGCTGCGATTCAAGCGCGGGATCAGGTCGCGGGCAATCACAAAGCCGGAAATGGCAAAGAACAGATCGACGCCATTCCAGAAGCCGAAATGGGTATAGATGAAAGCAAGCACCTCGCTTGGCTGTCCGAACAGATTGAAGCGCGTATGCTCGAACAAAACGAACAGCACCGCGATTCCGCGTAACAGTTCGATGTCTTTGATGCGATGATTCATATGCCATCGGCTCCGATAATCTATCGACGGTCTGGCTTGCGGGCGATGATCGCCTGGCTCTTGGGCATGACGCTGTCCAGCAACTGCTTGATCTTGGCGCCCTCGGGCAGTGAAATCAATTGATACCAGGTGTTTGCCCATTCATTGAGCAATGGCGAATGCGGCGGCTTGATGTTATCGCGCGTTGCTTCTCCGGCGCCGCCAGCGCCGGCTTCATCGGCCCGATAAAGGCACATCCACATCGACCAGAAAAAGCCGGAGGCATGCCGATGTTCGATTTCCAGGCCGGCATCTGTCACCAGTCTGGCAAACGCTTCACGCTCGAACACATGGATATGGTTCGGCTTCTGGAAGTGCGACGGCGGCGCCAACTGTTTCTGCAACCCCTCGCCGACCGGGTCCGGCACCGTCAGCAAATACAGCGCCCCCGGCTGGCCGACGCGCACCAGTTCGGCCAGCACTTGTGCCGGATCGTCGACGTGCTCCAGCATTTCCATGGCAACAATACGGCTGACACTGCCATCCGCCAGCGGCAGTGGCTGCGTGTCTCCAACCAGCGCTTGATAGCCGCGTGCCGGGCTCTTCGCCACCTTGGCCGATAGCTGCGCCACCTGAACCGCATCGGTATCCGAAAAAATTACATGCGCGCCGCAACGCGCGGCGAACAAGGTCGCCGCGCCCTCGCCACAGCCGACATCGAGCACCACGTCGGCAGGCGCAATCGGAAAACCTTTCAGCAGCTCGCCGCTTGCCGACTGAAACCAGCCGCTTTGCACGTTATCGATAAAGCCGCAGACGCGCGAATCGACCACGCCTTCCGGCGATACCGGCGCCGGCAGCGCTTCTGGCGGATCTTCTTGCAGATTTTCCGGTTCAGCTGCCTTGGCCTTCGGAGGGCGCAGCCAATCGCTAAAAAATTTCATCATGCAATGACCTTTTCCGTTGTATTGCCGATGTCCAGCCTGTGCCTGGCAATGCGGTCAGAAAGAAAGGAATCCAGGCGCTGCTTTACTACGGCGCGCGAACAATGCTGCTGCAAGCTCAGTACCGCATGGTCCGCCATTTGCCAGTACCTTTGCGGATCTTGTTTAGCCACCCGATAGCTATCCTTGTAGGCAGTCAGCAACGTGCCCCAGTCTATGCGGTAGCGCAGGGTGCGGTAAGCCTGGCGCGGGTCGTGCGGCCAGTGGCTGGGCTCCGTGCTGGAATCGAGCACGAAAGCGTTGTCGCGATCGATATAGTCAGCCATCGCGGTATTCACCGGCGCGATAGCCGGCTTGCCGCAGGACATGAATTCCATCAGCGGCAGGCACTGTCCTTCACCATGCGAGGTATTTAATACATAGGTGGTGGCAGACACCAGTTTCTCGTAGTCGGCGTCACTCAGGTAGCCATGGATCAGCAAGATGCGGCACTTGAACGGCGTCAGCTTGTAGACATTTTCCAGCAGATTGTCGATGCCTATGCGGACGTCGTGGTGGGTCAGCTTCAACACCAGCGTGGCGTCTGCGGTATCACGGAACGTCCAGCAAAAGGCGCTGATCATGTCGTACCAGTTCTTGCGGCCATCATACGGATTAAAGACGGAGGTATACACCACGCCGTCGATATGCACCTTGGCCGGCTCACGCCGGGCCAGCGCCGGTGGCCGCACCAGGTTCGGCTTGGGAAAGCGCCGCTGCGGCACGCTGTAGGGAGACAGATCGACCGTACGGCTATCGATGACAGTGCCTTCAACCTGCAGATCGACGCCGTCCGGGTAATTTGCGATCGACAGTTTTTCGCGCAACGTGGAAAAGCGGTCCCATACCGGCGCCGGTATGGATGCCACCGGAAACTCTGGCGTCATTGCCCGCCGCACCGAATCCGCAGTGAATACCGAATGCGTGATGGCGCTGCCCACTTTGTCGAACACATAGCGCCAATCATGGCGCGGCTCGCCGAACCAGACCTCGTTCGGCAGCGTGCTGAATTCCCATGCGAACACCGGAATGGTCGGACAGGCCAGTCCGACTACCGTTTTATGCGGCGGCGAGAATGACAGGAACACGCAGGATTCACCATGCGCGGCAGCGCTGCGGTAAATATCGTCTACTTCGCGCGCCGGATCGGTGACGGTCACGACAATGCCGAGCTGTTCCAGCACCGGGCGGAATTCTTTCAGGACAAAATAATAGCTGTATTCAGGCAAGCCGAGATTGGAAGCAATCGTGCCGGAGTTGGTTTCGGAATAAATAATAATGATCATCTGGCGCCGGCTTTCAGATAAAGCCAAGAACGAAGGGTGCTGCAAGCGCAGCTTGTGGGGATCGCATCATGATTGTTCCTCCACCGCTGCTTGCTGGAAAAATTCGCGCAGCTGTTCCTTGACCACCGCGCCTGCGCTATATGATTGCATGCGCGCGATAGCGTGGCGGCCCATCGCCAGATATTTTTCCGGCTGCTGCTTCGCTATCTGGTAACTCTCCGCATAGCCGTTGCAGATCGACTCCCAATCCAGGCGGTAGCGCAGGGTCCGGAACAGGTCGCGCGGGTCATGCGGCCAGACATTGTGCTCAAGGCTGGATTTGATGATGAAGGCAGCGCCCTCGTCGATGTAGTCTTCCATCGCAGTATGCCGCGGCGCAATGACCGGCCTGCCGCAACTCATGAACTCCATCAGCGGCAAGCACAGGCCTTCGCACAAGGATGTATTGACGTAAAAACTGGTGGCGCCGATCAGTTCTTCATAGGTGGCGTCATCGAGATAGGCATGCAAGGTCAGGACCCGGCACTTGAACGGCGCCAGCTGCGACAGCAGGGTCAGCAGCGTGTTGTGATACAGCGACAGATCGCGCTCGTTCATCTTCAACACCAGCGTCACGTCCTCGACCTCTCGGAAAGTCCAGCAAAATGCCGTCACCATGTCGAACCAGTTCTTGCGGCCATCCTTGGGACTGAGGATGGAGGTATAGACCACCCCTTCCAGAACGACGCTCACTTCAGGTTCTTGCGGCTCCGGCGCAACGGCCGCTGTCGGTGCAACGGCTGCAACCGGCGGCGCTGGCTGCGGTGCTGACGGCGGCAATGGCGGAAGCGTACGGCTTTCGTAGCCGAGGACGGCGCGCGCAACGGTGTTGCCGCCGCGCCCGCCGAGCGCCACCGCGCGCGCCAGCCACAATGGCAACAGATCGCGCAGCGCTTCCCGGTACCAGGTCAGCAGATGGCGTTTGGTCACTGCCAGCCGATAGCGCAAGTTTTTTGCCGGAACGGCAGGCACAGGCGGGGCTGGCGGCGCAACCGGTTCAGGTACTGGTTCCGGCGGCAGTTGCGGCGGCGCCTCGTCCAGTTCTTCTGCTGCTTGCGGAAAAACGACATGCGCGATCAGGCCGTCGGCGGACAAACCCAGCACATGGCTATCGATCACGGTACCGCGCACCTGCAGCCGGCTTTGACCTGGCGGCAGGCTGGATCCAAAGCGCGCACGTGGTTCGGCAAACTGTTCCCACAATGGCGCCGGCACCGCCAGCACCGGAAACCCCGGCCCCATCGCTTCCCGGACAATCCGCGCGGTGTAGCTGGACAAGGTGATCGCTCTGCCGTGGCGGCCAAACACGATGCGCCAGTCGTTGCGCACATCTTCGTCCCAGAGTTCGTCGGGAATGTTGCTGTATTCCCAAGCGAACACCGACACGGTCGGGCAGCGCAGGTCGATCAAGGTTTTGTTGGGAGGGGAAAAGGAAAGGAAAACGCACTCTTCGCCACGCGCGCGGCAGGCGTCGAACAACGGATCGACTTCGGTTTCCGGGTGCCGCACCACGGTCACCGTGCCGAGTTCCTGCAGCACGGTGCGAAAAGCTTTCAAGACAAAGTAGTAGCTGTACTCTGGTAAACCAAGGCTTTTGTTGATTGTGTTTTCGCCAATATCCGAATACAGAATGAAATTCATCAAAATCGTACTTTTAATCGAATGTTAATCGTCCGAATCGCTGTCGCCGCTTACCGCCTTGGCATCTTGTCGTTCCGGACCTGTCTCAGCCTCGTAGCCGGGGCCATTCTTTTTTATGCGGGGGAGAAATGCGGCTGCGGCCGTAGGACGCGCGATCCATATAGTTTCCTGCCAAACACTCCCCTTCGGCGATGATACCTGATCCCGCGCGACGGTAGTCAAATCAGGTAGGGCTTTAGAGAGTGGCCCCTATTCTGCGGCAGCCCGCGGAGGCGCAGTTTTTTTGCCCGATTCATAGGGAAAAAGAGGTGCAGGACTGGGAGACAAGGGGGGATGTTGCGCGGCGTCAAGGGCGATATCGCTTGCCGATATGCGCAGGCCGCCGTCGGCGCAAGGGAGATACCACTTGGCGCCGGCAGCCTGTGGAGTTGCGGCTGCCGGTGGCAAGTGCTGCTTAAAGCCTGATCAGTTGGTCTGGACGTCGTTACTCACCAGCCATACCCACGATGACGACAGGTCGTCGCCGCGCGCCGGCTTGGCATTGCTGCCGCTGGCGGAAGCGAGGGCACGGCCGTAGATTTTCACGTTATCGCGCCGGATCGATCTTTCCGTATTCAAACGTGTGTGCTCATCGCCCAGCACGATAATGGCCTGCAACATCGCCTGCAATTCGTGCTGATCGGCCAGGCTCTCCGCCACACGGCGCCAGACGTCGGCCTTGGTCCAGCGCCGGAAGCGCATGTAACTGGTTCTCCAGCGGCCGAATTCCGGCGCCAGGTTGCTCCATGAGCCGGCTTTCAATGCCACCCACAGCACCGCCTCCATGAACAGGCGATTGTCGCGGCCGCACATGCCCGAATCACCCGGCCGGCCTACCAGCAAAGGCTCCAGCTTCTCCCATTGATCATCTCGAAGAACGCCATTAATTTTCTGCATCTATCTACTCTTTGATTGTTGAACTTGCATCAGGCAGCTTGATTTGTCTTTCGGCAAATCTTTTTTCTTTTGGAAATCGCCGGATCACATTCAATCGGTTACCCCTGTCGCTATGCGCTCACCGTTTTGTTAAGTTCGACGGCAGCATGCAAGCAAAGAGTAAAAGCAAGAGCCTTATGAAACCACTGAAAAATTAGATTTTTAACTATAGTTCACATAAATTAACGATATTTAACCCTAAAATAGGCCGAAATGCACATTCATCATTTCCAAAAGAAAACTAAATGATTTAACTATTTCTTTTGGACAATATTATTTGACGGCTTGCTTTTCAAGAAGAACAGCGGCAATGTTTCACGATTCGGTAATCTGAAGTTGACAATTCACCTCTCAGCAAAGACCTGACAAACGATGAGAGCGAGGGCAACGGACTGTTACCGCCCGCCGCCCCTGCCTCAGGAACGCCGCAAGGAAGCCAGGATCTGGGTGATGTTATAACGCATCATGCGCAGATAGGTCGGCGCCGGCCCGCCTGGCCCGGATAAGGCGTCCGCATACAGCTTGCCGCCCGGCGTCACGCCGGCATCTCGGCTGAGCTGCCGCAGCAGTTGCGGGTTGCTCATGTTCTCGAAAAATACCGCCTTGATATCTTGCTGTTTGATTTGCTGGATCAAAGCAGCGATATCGCGCGCACTGGCGTCACTCTCGGTCGAGATGCCCTGTGCCGCCAGGAAGCGCAGGCCGTAATGCGCAGCGAAGTATTCAAAGGCATCGTGCGAAGTGATCACCGAGCGCTGTCGGTCGGGAAGCACGGCGAATTGCGCCTGCGCCCAACGGTCCAGGTCAACCAGGGCCTGCAGGTAACGCTCGCCGTTGGTCTGGTATTGGCTGCTGCCGGCCGGGTCCAGCTTGCTCAAGGCAGCGACGATGTTGCGGGTATAGATCATCACATTGCTTGGATCCTGCCACGCGTGCGGATCGGGCCGCGTCGCGTGCGCACCGATCCCCGGCCGCTGGCGGGCAGCCACGCCGGCGCTGGCGACCACCAGGCTGCCGCAGTAGCCGGCAGCGCCGGTCAGACGTTCCATCCAGCCCTCGAAACCGAGGCCGTTGATGACCACCAGTTTCGCCCTGGCGATCGCCTTGACATCGGCCGGCGTCGGTTCGAACACATGGGCGTCCTGGTCAGGACCAACCAGCGTCGACACTGCTACCCGCTCGCCGCCGACGACGCCGACGATATCGCCCAGGATGCTGAAGCTGGCGACCACCGGGATTTTTTCCGCCGCCACGGCGCTGCTGCAAATCGCCAGCAAGGCCATCATTAACAATCGACTTACATTTTTCACGATAACTCCTGAAGTTGGGAAATGGGAATGCGCTTCAAGCGCGGTGGCAAGGACGGCGCCACAGCCGCGGCAGACAGCCGCGCGGCGCAATCAGCAGCGACACCAGATAGCAGGCGGCAGCGCAAATAATGATGGTCGGGCCCGACGGCGCGCCGCTGTAATAGGAAAGCAACAGGCCGGCGTAAGCTGCCAGCACCGCCTGCAGGGCGCTGTTCAGCAGCTGTGCGGGCAAAGTGTCGTGCCACAGACGGGCGGAGACTGCCGGCAGCATCATTAGCCCGACCGCCATCAAGGTGCCCAGGGTCTGGAACGAAGCGACCAGGTTCATCACCACCAGCATCAGGAACAGATGCTGGAACAATCCGCCGCGCGCACCGCTTGCAGCCAGGTAAGACGGATCGAAGCTTTCCAGCAGCAGGCCGCGGTAAGCCAATGCGCCCAGCATCAGGCTGAAACTGCTGACGCCGGCTACCAGCAACAGCCCGCTACGGTCTACTCCGAGCACGTTGCCAAACAGGATATGCAGCAAATCCAGCTTGGAGCCGTTCATCGATATCAGCATTACCCCGAGCGCCAGCGCAATCAGGTAGATGGACGCCAGGCTGGCGTCTTCCTTCAGGCCGGTGCTGCGGCTGATACGGGTCGCCACCGCGACCACGGTCACGCCGGCCAGGAAACCGCCGATGCTGAGCGCCGGCAAGGACAAGCCAAACAGGATGAAACCGATCGCCACGCCCGGCAGCACCGCATGGCTGAGTGCATCGCCGAACAGACTCATGCGGCGCAAGGTCAGCAGCACCCCCAGCGGCGCACTGCTGAGCGCCAGCGCCAGGGTGCCGGCCAGGGCGCGGCGCATGAAGGAAAATTCCGCAAACGGCGCCCACGCCAGCTGCTGTGCCGTGTGCAGCCAGGACCACAGCGTCATGCGGCCAGCTCCGGCCAGCGGCCGCCCTCGCTCGCGTTGCTGGCATCCGGCATCTGTCTGGCCCGCTGCAGATTGGCGGCTGCCAGCACCTCGGTGGTCTCGCCCCAGGCCACCAGCTGCCGCGCCAACAACACCGCTTGCGGGAAATGCCGGCGCACCTGCTCATGGTCATGCAACACTGCGACCACAGTGCGCTGCTGCGCATGCCAGCCGTGGATCAGCGCCAGCAGATCTTCTGTGGTCCTGGCGTCGACCGCGTTGAATGGTTCATCCAGCAAGATCACGTCGGCGTCCTGTACCATGATCCGCGCAAACAGCACCCGCTGCAGTTGCCCGGCCGACAAACTGCCGAGGGGACGCTGCTCGAAACCCTGCAAACCGACGGCCCGCAGCGCATCCTGTGCAGCTTCCCTCATCGCCGAGTTAAGGCCGCCCAGGCTGCCCAACCGCTGCCAGAAGCCGAGGCAAACGCAATCCAGCACCGAGATCGGGAAACTGCGGTCGATCTCTGCCTGCTGCGGCAGATAGGCGATCAGCTTGCGCGCCACATGGATCTCTACCTGGCCGCTTTCGACCGGCACCAGGCCCAGCACAGCCTTCAGAAAAGTACTCTTGCCGGCGCCGTTTGGCCCTAGCACCGCGGTCAGCGAGGCATGCGCAAAAACACCGCTGACATGTTGCAGCGCCGCTTGCCGACGATAGGCGACGCTGACGTCGCGCAGCGCAATCACAGGTTTCATCGAGGCTCTCCCGCCAGCGCCCAGCACACACCCAACCACAGCAGCACGCAGGCCGGCAGCACCAGCATCAGCCGCAGCCATGCCGAGCGCGCCAATATGCTCAGGCGCCCGGCCGGAACTGAATCCTGTCCCGCCTGCGCAGGCACTTGCTTCACAGGCAGCGTCATCCCTGATTCCCATCGGGGCTTCTTTGCCAGCCCGGAAACGGATCATCGAGCTTGCGCCAGGCAGCCATGCCGAGACTGGTTTCAGCAGCATCCAGCAAGCAGGTCTGCAGCCTGCGGCGGATCGCCACCTGGTCCATGTCTTGTCCGATGAAGACGATTTCCTGATGGCGATCGCCATACGGCTCGCTCCAGCCGGCCCTGATCTGCGCACGGGTGTGAACATCCTGCGGCCAGCGTTCGGCCGGTACTGCGGCCCACCAGAAACCGACCGGTTCGTGCGTCATCAGCTTGCCGGCGCCCGACATGCTGGCCACCCAATCGGGACGGCTGGCCAGCCAGAAATAGCCCTTGCTGCGGATCACCCCCGACAGCGGCGCTGCCAGGAAATCATGCAGGCGCTGCGGATGGAACGGCTCCGGCGTCCGGTAGACAAAGCTGCTGATGCCGTACTCCGCGCTTTCCGAGCTGCCCCGCCCCTCCAGTTCCTGCGCCCAGCCAGGCATGGCAGAAGCCTGCACCAGATCGAACAGGCCGGTGTCCAGAATGCTGTCCAGCGGAATGTTGGAATGTTGCGCATGGATCAACCGCGCATCCGGGTTGAGCGCCTTGATCACGCCCATGACCTGCTGCAGCTGGGCGGCGTCGACCAGGTCGGTCTTGTTGAGCACGATGACGTTGGCAAATTCGATCTGTTCGGTCAGCAGGTGCACCAGTCGCCGCTGATCACCCTCGCCTGCGGTCTCGCCGCGGTCGGCCAGGAATTCGGCGCTGGAAAAATCCGCCAGCAGGTTGGCGGCGTCGACCACCGTCACCATGGTGTCGATGCGCGCCACATGGTTCAGGCTGTTGCCGTCCTCATCCTCGAAATCGAAGGTGGCGGCGATCGGCATCGGTTCAGAGACGCCGGTGGATTCGATCAGCAGGTAATCAAAGCGCCCCGCCGCCGCCAGCTGCCGCACCTCTTGCAGCAGGTCGTCGCGCAAGGTGCAGCAGATGCAGCCGTTCGACATTTCCACCAGCTTTTCTTCAGTGCGCGAAAGCGCCGCGCCGGCGGCCTCGCTGCCGTCGCGTACCAGCTCGGCATCGATATTGACCTCGCTCATGTCATTGACGATCACCGCCACGCGCTTGCCCTCGCGATTGCGCAATATGTGATTGAGCAAGGTGGTTTTGCCGGCGCCGAGGAAACCTGACAAGACGGTCACAGGAAGTTTTTTTAACTGGTTCATAGCGATCTCTGGAATTGGACAGTGGTTGGACTGCTGGCCGGATGGGCACGGCGCGGACGGCTTCTGCTGGAAGTCTTTTGGCACCGGCGCCGCATTAAACGCAAATGCAAACGAAAATGCAACACAGTTGCATATCGAGATTGTAATGCAACTGTGTTGCATTTGCACGAAACACGTCAAATCAGCCGATTTGAGAAGGTTGCCATTTTAAGAAAAACAGAGAGGACCAGGACGCCACCCAGAACTGGATGGCCGGAATGTGAAGAAAAAGCAGCGCCGCTGCGCGCCCAAGATCAAGTACTCAGGCGCACGGCAGCGCTATCTATCAGTGCAGGAACCGGCCCGATTTCGCCACCATGGTGAGGTCGACGAACTCCGAACCGTTGTGACTACTTGGATTAAAGGTGATGAAATAGCCGCCGGCATCGTAATGGCTGATGGTTTCCAGCGCCCGGATCAGGCTGTCGCGCGACAGGTTGCTGCCGGCACGGCGCAAGCCTTCGACAAACACCTTGGCAGCGATGAAGCCTTCCATGCTGACGTAGTCCCATTGCTTCTTGCCATCCTGCAGATAGTATTTGCGGTATTCCTTGACGATGGCATGCGTCTCGTCCCACGGCGCCGGCATCACCTGCGCGATCTGGACCCCGCTGGCATCCTTGCCAAGCGCGGTCACCAGCTGCTGGCTGCCGACGAACGAGATGTTCCAGAACGAAGGCGGGCTGCCGGCCGCGATCATGGCCTTGATGAAGGCAGCGCTGGAATTGTAGGCGGACACCATGATCACCGTCTGCGGCTTGCTGGCGCGGATCTTGGCGACGGCGTCGCTGACATCAACGCTATTGCGCTCTACCGTACCGAGCCCGGCCACTTCGATGCCGCGCTTCTTCAAGGCCCGGGTCACGCCTTCCAGGCCGGCCTTGCCGTAGGCGTCATTCTGATAAAACACTGCAATCCGTTTCAGCGACAAGGTGGTGATCTGCTGCACGATCTTCTCTGTCTCGGCAAAGTAGCTGGCGCGGATATTGAAGATGTTGCGGTTGAACGGCTCGCGCAGCGATTGCGCGCCGGTGAACGGCGCGAAGAACGGCAGCTTGGCCTTGCTGACTGCCGGAATCGAGGCATTCGAGGTTGGCGTGCCGACATAGCCGAACAGCGCCAGCACCTCATCCTGCTCGATGAACTGTTTGGTGTTGGCTGCGGCGCGCTCCGGCTCGTAGCCGTCGTCCAGAGTCTTCAGGATGATCTTGCGGCCATACACGCCGCCGCTGGCATTGACCTGGTCGAAATAAGCTTGGGCGCCATCATGCATGCCCTTGCCCAGTTCTTTGGCGGGACCGGAAAACGCCGCCGACTGCCCCAGGGTAATGGTGTTGGCAGTAACGCCAGTCTCGGCCTGAGCCGTGACGGCCGCCAGCAGCAGAGACGAGAGGGCAAGTATTTTGTTGAAGCGCATGGGAATTCGATCCTTCACAGGGATTGAGTTGATAGAAATTGCAAGGCCTTGCCGATGTTAGCGCTACCCAAAAACCACGTAAGCCGACATCCGCGATTGCGCGGGTGCAGGGCCCAGCATGGTGAGACGAAATGCGCGCGGGATCAAGAGAAAAAAACTGCCGATGTGCCTGCACACCGGGACCTGGATCGGCAAAAACAAGCTTGCGGTTTGTTGCAATGCAGAAAATTGCGCCAAGTAAAACGCAAAGCGGGTAATGCTGTCAAGCAAGCAGAGCACAAATGCTTCCATAAAGCGTAGAAATCGCCCTCGCTATATTCCACGAGGAATAGCGAAAACCGGCTATTGAATCTGGCGCTGACCGCCCGCGCACAAGCCTGCAATATCCTGTCGCACGAACAACCTTGACATGCAGTAAAAAGGGAGGAGTGGCTGGCTGAACTGCACGCCATGAAAACAGCAGCAGTGCGACCGGTCTTACTGGTCGCCCTGCTGTATCTCCGTTGTCAAAGAAGCGCTTATGCGGCTCGATAGAAATGCATGCTGGAGGCCGCTTTAAAAATTGGCAAATAGCTTCCCGCTGTTGGGAACGCCGATGCCGGTGATATTGTCGTAGCCCGCCACTGCGCTGCAGATGGTGCACGGCGTGCCAAGCAGATTATTGCTGCCGGCAACGATATCGACGAAGCCCGGACTGCTTCCCTGCGTCAGCCTGGTCTGATACAGCAAGCCGTTAAAGCCACCCGGCGTAGCTTTGATCAAGGTCGCCAGAGAACTTCCCTTGTTCGCCAGATACTGTCCGAACAGCGCGCTGATCCCGGCCCAGATCGGGGTACTGGCGCTGGTGCCGCCGCTCATCACCCAGCGTTGCTTATAATAGATGCCCACAGCGCTATGCTGATTGTCCGCTACTGCGGCGACATCCGGTACCGCGCGCATGCCGCCGTTAAGCGCCGCTACATTGGCGCCCATGTACGATGACTGCCAGGTCGGCATGGGGGAGTAATAGCTGTTGCCGCCACCGGAAAATTGCCATGCCACCTCGTTTGAGGCAGCGCCGTTCCAGGCGATAGAATTGATGCGCGTGCCGCCTACCCCGGTGACGTAAGGCGACGATGCCGGATAGCTGGCGCCTGAGGAGCTAAAGCCGCCATCGCCGGCGCTGGCAAAGAAAGCCACCCCTTGATTGCTCTGGAAACCCGACAACAGCGTATCTTCGCTTTGCGCAGTGGCCGGCATCGGAAAACTACTGAAGCTCATTGATATTGCCGTCACGCCAGGAAGTACGGCAGCATAATTAACTGCGGCGAACAGGTCGGTGAAGCTTGCACTTTTAGCCGTGACGACAACGATCTTGGCCCCGGCGCCATTGCGTGCGCCATTTGTGTATCCAATTCCACTTCCGCCCCCCAATCGGCGCTCGCTGCAACCAATGCGCCATTTGATAAGTCAAGGTGCTGGAAGCATCCATTCGCGGCAGTGCATGGCGGCAGATTGAAATATTGGCTGTACACAGCCAGATCGTCTTCAACGTTGCCGCTAGACGGCGCTTCGATCAGTGCAATGGTTTGCCCCCCGCCATTCAAGCCAACGGGATTTCCATAGTGCGCCTGCAAATCGGCCGGAGCCAAGGCGCCATTGACGCCATGCCCGCCGATGCCAAACAAATCGACGGTGCCCACTTCGGCAACACTACCCGCCTGGGAGCCGGGCACGGTGGCGCCGGTGATCAAGCCCTGCTGTATGCTGTTGACGGCCGCCTGGTTCAAGCCGATGTAATAAGCAACCACTGAACCATCTCTCTGCGGATACTTGTATGGCGTGCCGTCTTTCTCCAGGGCGCCCATATAGACGTTGCCATTCAACTCGTAATAGATGCGATAGGAAGTCGTACCGTTTTGCGCCGCCGGCAGCGGTGCATTGGCTACCCACATGCGAACGCCGTTGATCACGCTGATCGCGCCGTCGGCAGAAAAGTCCGTTTCATACGGATGGAAATTGCTGTTCTTCAGCGTGACTGGAAAGAAGCCGTCGAGATTTACCTGTGTCTGGCAAGGCGTGGTCGCCGTCGACGTCGTAATTTTAGCGGGGAGACTATTCGTGCAATCCAATGCAAAATAGGTATCGCCAGCCAATGCCCCCTGTCTCTTGGTATAGGCGGCGCCGCTCAGCCACTGCGCATTGGCTGAGAAATTATTGGCGCTCACCCAGTCATCGATCTGATAGTTCGCCTGTAACTCTTCCGGAGCATTATCGATCATCCCGGACAATGGCGTTTCGCTAAAATTGGAAAACAGCGAGGACTGCACTACAGTACTGCCGTCATCTGCGTAAGAATCGGTGCGGACGCTACTGCCGACATAGCTGACCGCGCGTCGCGCAGTGGCGGAGCGAACAACAACCTTGCTGCCAAGCAGATAACGCGTTGTCGCAAAAGCCGGCAAAGCCAATGCCGAATCCAGCGAAGTGGCTTGCGAGGTTTCAACTTGGCTGCCGGCGGCCGAAGGAGATGCGCTGATGCCGCCTGTCGAGGTCGAATAGAAATAATTAACGCCGCTGACCAGGTTGCCGCCACCGAAAGGCAAGCTCACCCCCAGTGCATAGGTGCCGCCATTCAACTCTTCATGCTCGAAAATCTGCTGGTCCGCGCTTAGTGCCTGCGCTTGCTGCGAATTCCCTGCGGAGGTACTAGAGCCGCCTCCGCCGCCACAGGCGCTCAGCAGGACGGCCAGTGCCGTCGCCGTAACATAGGTCAAGCCATTGGGTAATTTCATCGCACCGGTTCTCGATAAATGTGAAGTTAGGGATAAGCTCCTCAGCCTGCATAGCACCGTCGCCTGAGTAGCCAGCAAAGTTTTGGATCATACCCGAGCCCATAAAGAAATTTTCTATTTGGAAACATAATTTACAAATTGCTTCTAAAACTCTGCTCCAAGCCGGTGCTTTCCAACACAGACCGAAAGACGGCTTGATGTGTTTTATCGACAACAGACGAGATGCAACGCTTTGGCATCATCGATTACGCAGTGCGACAGAGCCCTGGATTTGTCAAACAAAGGCCGGCAAAGCGCTATCAATGGGTATAATGAGAATCATTATTGGTAATGGCGTTTGTATGAGACTTTGCGACTTGATCCCGTTTACACCCGCAGTCATTGAACATGTGGAAGATGTCCTGACTGCCGACCCCATCGCCCAGCGCTTGCGCGAGCTGGGTTTCGTCAACGGCGAAGCGGTCAGCGTGGTGGCGCGCGGTCCGGTCGGCGCCGATCCGCTGATGATACAAATCGGCTTCACCCGTTTCGCCCTGCGTCGCGCCGAAGCGCACCGGGTGCATGTCAATATCAACCTGGCCTCCTGAATTTAGTGTAGTGCTTCGCAAATAATGAAACTTCATAAACGGCGGCTTTTCGCACCATGCGTCGTTGCAAA
The DNA here is from genome assembly GCF_001584185.1 of Collimonas pratensis. Taxonomy (GTDB): domain Bacteria; phylum Pseudomonadota; class Gammaproteobacteria; order Burkholderiales; family Burkholderiaceae_D; genus Collimonas; species Collimonas pratensis. The sequence continues at coordinate 4,148,358 of NZ_CP013234.1, forward strand.
TCCTCGCGATAGCCCCGCTATCGCTCCGGTTTGCGCCTAGCCTGACACGAAAATCCACCATTTCTGAAGCTCCACTACTTACGAAGCACTACACTCGCAATATGTCCAGCACCACTTCTTTGCGCATCGCCCTGGTCGGCAATCCTAATTGCGGTAAGACCGCCCTTTTCAACCAGCTGACGGGCAGCCGCCAGAAGGTCGCCAATTACGCTGGCGTCACGGTCGAGCGCAAGGAAGGCCGCTTCACCGCACCTTCCGGGCGCGTATTCCAGCTGCTCGATCTGCCCGGCGCCTACAGCCTGGAAGCGACCAGTCCGGATGAAATGATCACGCGCAAGGTCTGCCTCGGCCAGATGCCGGGCGAAGCATTGCCTGACCTGGTGGTGTGCGTGGCAGATGCGACCAACTTGCGCCTGCACTTGCGTTTCGTGTTGGAAGTAAAACGGCTCGGCCGGCCGATGGTGCTGGCGCTGAACATGATGGACGCCGCCCGCAAGCGCGGCATCGTCATCGACCGTGAAGAACTGCAGCGCCGCCTCGGCATTCCGGTGATCGAGACTGTCGCGGTGCGCAGCGGCGGCGCACGCGATCTGATCCGGCACATCGACCAGGCCGGCGCACCGGCCATGGCGAGCGGAACCGTCGACGACGACCTGCATGCGCAGGTGCGGGCGATGCTGGCGGCCGCTGTCACCATGCCGCGCAATACCTCGATGATCGACGACGCCATCGACCGCTGGGTGCTCCATCCCGTGATCGGACTGACAATGCTGGCGGCCATCATGTTCTTCATTTTCCAGGCCGTGTTTTCCTGGGCGCAGCCGCTGATGGAAGCGATCCAGGCCGGCGTCGCCGCGGTCGGCGCCTGGGTTGCGGCCGCCATGCCGGAAAGCCTGCTGCGCAGCCTGATCAGCGACGGCATCTTCGGCGGCCTCGGCACCGTGCTGGTGTTCCTGCCGCAGATCCTGATCCTGTTTTTCTTTATTCTGGTGCTGGAAGAATCCGGCTACCTGCCGCGCGCCGCCTTCCTGCTGGACCGCATGATGTTCAAGGCCGGCCTCACCGGCCGCTCCTTCATCCCGCTGCTGTCGAGCTTTGCCTGCGCGATTCCCGGCATCATGGCCACCCGCAGCATCCAGGATCCGCGCGACCGCCTGACCACCATCCTGGTGGCGCCGCTGATGACCTGCTCGGCACGCCTGCCGGTATATACCCTGCTGATCGCCGCCTTCATTCCCAACAGCAGCGTATGGGGCCTGTTCAATATGCAGGGCATCGTGCTGTTCGTGCTGTACGTGGCCGGCATCGTCAGCGCGCTGGCAGTCTCCTGGGTCATCAAGCGCGTGCGCAAGGACAAGAGCGAACATGCGCTGCTGATGGAGCTGCCCTCCTATCGCCTGCCCGGCGCCCGCAATATCGCCATCGGCTTGTGGGAGCGCGCGCTGATTTTCCTGCGCCGCGTCACCACCATCATCCTGTCGCTGACGGTGCTGCTGTGGTTTCTGTCGACCTTCCCCGGCCCGCCGGCAGGCGCCACCTTGCCGGCCATCGACTACAGCCTGGCCGGCCGCATCGGCCATCTGCTGGAATACGTGTTTGCACCGATCGGCTTCAACTGGCAGATCTGCATCGCGCTGGTGCCTGGCATGGCGGCGCGTGAAGTCGCGGTATCGGCACTGGGAACCGTATACGCCATGTCCGGTAGCGAAGATGCGATCGCATCGCAGCTCGGGCAAGTGATTGCGCATCAATGGTCGCTGGCGACTGCCTTGTCGCTGCTGGCCTGGTATGTGTTTGCACCGCAATGCATGTCGACGCTGGCAGTGATGCGGCGCGAAACCAACTCCTGGAAGGTAGTCGCCGCCGCCACTGCCTACCTGTTCGGCCTGGCCTACCTGGCCGCTTTCCTGACTTATCAAATCACGAGGCTGCTGTCATGACGCCCTTCCTGATCGTCCAGGCCCTGGTCATCGGCCTGGCGGTAATCGCCAGCCTGCTCTACGCCTGCCGCCGCCTGATGCCAGCCACCAGCCAGCGCCTGCAGGCAAACCTGGCCGACGCGCTAAGCCAGTCGTCGCGCCCAGCCTTGCTGCGCAAACTCGGCGGACAACTGCAACCGACAGCAGCGGCAGGAGGCTGCGGCAGCGGGTGTGGTTCATGCTCTACCGGCTGCGGAACAAGCGCTCCGACAGTAGAAGAACAACCGGTCAAATTTCGCGAGCGTCCTGGCGAATAAAGTGAACGCCGTGTCAGCAACTGCTGCGAAAAATCGCGTGTGCTCCGTGGCCCGTCAAATGGGGTCAGAGTAATTTACGACGATAAAACCGTCGTAAAAAAACTCTGACCTCAATTGACTATTGCACCGCGGTTTTGACGTTGAGGTTGCTGTTGAAGTTGCCGTTGGGGTTGCTTTTGACGTGCCCCGCATTGAGACGTTGCCAAATCCGGCGCGTGTCAGCCGGGAATTGTGAGGGGCATGTTTGAGCCGAAGGCGAGTTTTGCCCCTCACCCGGCTGGCGCGCGCCGGATTTGGGGACCCGACCGAAGGGAGGGCAACGGCTTTGCGGTCGCCTTCTTTTTGGTTACTTTTCTTGCGCCCGGCGAGGGGGCGAAGCAAGAAAAAGTAACTAGCTGCCGGGCTACCCCCGGCAAGCTTCCACGGAGTAGCAGCAGTTTTAGCAACGCACAGGCCATTCTTAGCATGCGAAGGCATGTACTCCGTAGTCCGTCAAATGGGGTCAGAGTAATTTTCGCAAAGAACGCGAAAAAAAACTCTGACCCCAATTGACTATTGCACCGCGGTTTTGACGTTGAGGTTGCTGTTGAAGTTGCCGCTGGGGTTGCTTTTGACGTGCCCCGCATTGAGACGTTGCCAAATCCGGCGCGTGTCAGCCGGGAATTGTGAGGGGCATGTTTGAGCCGAAGGCGAGTTTTGCCCCTCACCCGGCTGCCGCGCGCCGGATTTGGGGACCCGACCGAAGGGAGGGCAACGGCTTTGCGGTCGCCTTCTTTTTGGTTACTTTTCTTGCGCCCGGCGAGGGGGCGAAGCAAGAAAAAGTAACTAGCTGCCGGGCTACCCCCGGCAAGCTTCCACGGAGTAGCAGCAGTTTTAGCAACGCACAGGCCGTTCATAGTATGCCAAGACCTGTACTCCGTAGTCCGTCAAATGGGGTCAGAGTAATTTTCGCAAAAAGCCGCGAAAAAAAACTCCGACCCCATTTGACTGCTTTGACGGTTGGCTAATCGTCTTGCAGGGCGTAGCGCGCGCAATACTCGTCGGTAATCAAACCCGACCACCACCCGCCCCGCAACACCGCCCGGATCGCCTCGGCCTTCTTGGCTCCGCCCGCCATCCCGATCACCGGCTTCGACGGCGGCGAGGTCAGCGGCAGACTGGTCACCCGATCCTCGATCGGCGACGCAATCAGCCGCCCGTCCCCCGCAATCGCATGCCCGATCATCTCCCCCACCGCGCCGTGCGCCTGCAACTGCGCCACCTCCGCCGCGGTAAGAAAGCCATCCTCATGCATCGGACAACCAGGCGCAATCGTGCCGACCCCGATGAAGGTCACATCCGCCTGCTGCGCCAGATCCGCAACGATGCGGTACACCCGGTGATGGCACCATTGCCGCATATCCTCGGCGCTGTCCGCCACCAGCGGCGCCGGCAGCAAGAAGAAACGCCCCTGCGTCTTGTCCGCCACCGTCAGCGCGACGTCATACCGGTTCGACGAGCCATCCGCCGCAATCGCCCCCACCATCGAAACAATCCGATGCTGCGGCCGGTCCATTTCACTCACCGCCTCCAGCACCGCCTTCAAGGTCCGTCCCGAGCCGACATTCACCACCAGCGGATTTTCCTGCTGCAGGTAGCGTTCGACCACCTCAGCCCCCACCACCGCCAGCATCTGCTGCACGCCGGCGTCGTCCACTACATTGCCCACCGACCCCACGCTCGGCACCACATGGCACTGCGTCAGGCCATAACGTTGCTGCAGCGCGGCTGCCAGCTCCAGGCATTCCGACACCGGATGCTCAACCCGCACCTTGACCAGACCCGATTCGCGCGCATAAGCCACCAGCCGCTGCGCCATCTGGCGCGAAATGCCGAGGTGGTCAGCGATTTCGTTCTGGGTCTCGCCAACCACGTAATACATCCACGCAGCGCGGGCCGCGAGATCCAGTTTTTCATTTCTTGATGCCATTTGATGTCCTTTTTCTTCGGCGCACAGCAACTATTCGCTCTTGTTGCGGCGCAATGCAAGCACGGCTTGTGTACGGCATGCGATGACGGATTGTCCCAGATAGCGCAGCGCAACATAAGCATTCTGCAGGGATTTATTCGGCAAAAAAAATCTTGACATGGCTTGGATCATGAATGATTATTTGCTCAACGAAAAGTCTTTTGCTCAATATTTTCATCGAAATGCCGGAAATGCAGAACAAGGGACAGCGTTACAAGCGCTTTCGGGTTGCCCACCGGCATACCGCGGAAAGTGACAAAGCGAAGCCGCACAAGTCGGCATGGCTAATTGATGATTCCTACCACGGAGACAAACATGAAACGTCGCAGCATCGGCAGCAGCTCGTTTGCAGCAATCCTGGCCCCTCTTTCCATGGCAATGCTCTGCAGCAGCGCCTGGGCCGCACCGGTTACCGTCAACATTGCAACGATCAACAATCCGGACATGATCGAACTGCAAAAACTTTCCAGCAATTTCGAAGCCGCCAACCCTGACATCAAGCTGCGCTGGGTGGTGCTGGAAGAAAACGTCCTGCGCCAGCGCGTCACCACCGACATCGCCACCGGCAGCGGCCAGTTCGACCTGATGACCATCGGTGCATATGAAGCGCCGATCTGGGCCAAGAAAGGCTGGCTGTCGCCGATGGAAGGCTTGCCTGCCAGCTACGACGAAGGCGACCTGATCAAGACCGTGCACGATGGCCTGACCGAAGGCGGCAAGCTGTACGCCCTGCCGTTCTACGCCGAAAGCTCGATGACCTATTACCGCAAGGACCTGTTTGCGGCAAAGGGCTTGACGATGCCTGAGCATCCGACCTACACCGACATCGCCGGCTTCGCTGAAAAGCTCGACGACAAGAAAAACGGCATTGCCGGCATCTGCCTGCGCGGGCGCGCCGGCTGGGGCGAAAACATGGCGATCATCGGCACTATGGCCAACACCTTCGGCGGCCGCTGGTTCGATGAAAAATGGCAGCCGCAGCTGAATACGCCAGAGTGGAAAAACGCCGTCACCACCTATGTCGACCTGCTGCGCAAATATGGCCCGCAAGGCGCCACTTCCAACGGCTTCAATGAAAACCTGGTGCTGTTCTCCAGCGGCAAATGCGGCATGTGGATCGACGCCACCGTAGCGGCCGGCATGATCTACAGCAGCAAGGAATCGAAAGTAGTCGGCAAGGTGGCCTTTGCACCGGCGCCGGTAGCCGTCACGCCGAAGGGCGCGCACTGGTTGTGGATCTGGTCGCTGGCGATTCCGAAATCGTCGAAGTCGCAGGACGCCGCCAAGAAATTCGCCGCCTGGGCCACCTCCAAGGAATACATCCAGCTGGTCGCCAAGGAAAAGGGCTGGGGCCTGGTGCCTCCTGGCACCCGCATGTCGACCTACGCTTCGCCTGACTACAAGAAGGCGGCGCCGTATTCCGATTTCGTCCTGAGCGCCATCCAGACTGCCGACACCAAAGACGCCACCGCTCAGAAAGTGCCTTATACCGGCATCCAGTTTGCGACGATCCCGGAGTTCCAGTCGCTCGGCACAGTGGTCGGCCAGGCGATTGCCGGTGCGCTGGCGGGCAAGTCGACTGTCGACGTCGCCTTGCAGACCTCGCAGGCACAGGCGGACCGGGTGATGCGTCAAGGTCGTTATATCAAGTAAATGCGTAAGTAATCCGTAGGGTGGGCACCCCGTGCCCACGCGTGACCGCAATAGCCGGAGTACAGACTCAGGCGGCAGCGACGCAGGCAAATACGCCGAGTATATCCACGCGTGGGCACAAGGTGCCCACTCTACCCTTCCCGCCAATCGGCGCGAACAACTGCAAGAGGTAAATCATGTCCACCCCATTCGCCCAGACCGCCAACGCGGCCGTGCCGGCGCGGCCCAGCGCCAGCAAGTTCAAGCCGGTGCGGCTGCTGCAGACACCCTCGGTGCTGTTGCTGCTGCTTTGGATGATCGTGCCGCTGGCGATGACGCTGTACTTCTCGGTTATCCGCTACAACCTGATGATGCCAGAAGCGACCGGTTTCGTCGGACTGGACAACTACGCTTTCCTGCTGAGCGATCCGGCGTTCTGGCCGTCGATCCTCAACACGCTGCTGCTGATTGGCTCGGTGCTGGTCATCAGCGTGGTCGGCGGCACCCTGCTGGCGGTATTGTTCGACCAGCCCTTCTTCGGCCGCGGCATCGCCCGTCTGCTGGTAATCGGCCCCTTCTTCGTGATGCCGACCGTGGCTGCCTTGATCTGGAAAAACATGATCCTGCATCCGGTCTACGGCCTGCTGGCATGGGCCATGCGCCTGGTCGGCCTGGAGCCGGTCGACTGGCTGGCCGAGTATCCGATGCTGTCGGTGATCATGATCGTCGCCTGGCAATGGATTCCGTTCGCCTTCCTGATTCTGCTGACGGCGCTGCAGTCGCTCGACATGGAGCAGAAAGAAGCGGCGCAGCTGGACGGCGCCGGACCGGTGCGTGTGTTCTGGTATGTGGTGCTGCCGCATCTGAAACGCGCCATCACGGTGGTGATCATGATCGAAACCATTTTCCTGCTGTCGATCTTCGCCGAAATCTTCACTACCACCGCCGGCGGTCCCGGCACGGCAACCACCAACCTGGCTTACCTGGTGTATTCGATCGGCCTGCAGCAGTTCGATATCGGCATCGCCTCTGCCGGCGGCATCATCGCCGTGGTGCTGGCCAACATCGTCTCGTTCTTCCTGGTGCGAATGATGGCCAAGAACCTGAAAGGAGCGAACGAAAAATGAGCGCATTGAAAAACAAGAAACGCAAGAATCCCCTGTGGCTGGGCGTGCTGGCCTGGGCTTGCGCCATCGTCCTGTTCTTCCCGATTTTCTGGGTGGCGATCACCGCCTTCAAGACCGAGCACCAGGCATACGTGCCGACCCTGATTTTCTGGCCGACACTGGAAAGCTTCCATGAAGTCCTGGCGCGCAGCAACTACATGAGCTTCGTCGGCAACTCGCTGATCGTCTCGCTCGGCTCGACCATACTGGCCTTGCTGATCGCTGTACCGGCGGCCTATTCGATGGCCTTCTTCCCGACCGCCAAGACGCAAAAACTGCTGCTGTGGATGCTGTCGACCAAGATGATGCCTGCGGTCGGCGTGCTGATCCCGATCTACCTGCTGGCCAAGAACAGCGGCCTGCTCGATACCGTGACCGGCCTGACCATCATCTATACCTTGATCAACCTGCCGATCGCGGTGTGGATGGCGTTCACCTACTTCAACGACGTCCCGAAGGAAATCCTGGAAGCAGCACGCATCGACGGCGCCAACGCCTGGCAGGAAATGCTCTACCTGCTGTTGCCGACCTCCATGCCAGGGCTGGTCTCGACCGCGCTGCTGCTGATCATCCTGTCCTGGAACGAAGCGTTCTGGAGCATCAACCTGACCAGCGTCAACGGCGCGCCCCTGACCGTGTTCATCGCTTCTTACTCGAATCCGGAAGGCTTGTTCTGGGCCAAGCTGTCCGCTGCCTCCCTGCTGGCGATCGCGCCGATCATGGTGCTCGGCTGGCTGGCGCAGAAGCAGCTGGTGCGCGGCCTGACCTTTGGCGCGGTGAAATGACGGCGATGATGAATACCGCAATCAACCAACACATCACGCACCTGATCTGCGACTGCGACGGCGTCTTGCTGGATAGCGAAAGCATCGCGCTGGCGGTCCTGCATCGGCAACTGGGCAGCTACCTGCCGCGCAGCCTGGCGCAAGGCACCGGCCAGACCGAACTGGCGCTGGAGTTGGCACTGCATGGCGCGATTGCGGAGCGGCTGGGCATGATGACCAACCAGTTGCTGGATGAACTCAATGCCCAGTTCAGCCTCGGCTTGCTGGCGCCCGACTACAACGCCATCAACCTGGCTGTCAGTCGTGCATGCAGCGAAGAGGTCACCGCGGTGCCGGGTGTGATCGAGGTGCTGGCGGCGATTCCCTTGCCCAAGGCGGTCGCCAGCAACAGCAGCCTGCTGCGCATCGATGCCGGCTTGCGCCGCTGCGGCTTGCTGGAACTGTTCGAGGGCCATATCCACAGCGGCCACGACATGGGCACGCCCAAGCCGGCGCCGGATGTCTATCTGGCGGCTGCGGCCGGCTTCCAGGTCGCGCCGAGGCATTGCATCGCCGTCGACGACAGCGTCACCGGAGTCCGTTCCGCAGTCGCCGCCGGCATCCGCGTCTTTGGTTTTACCGGCGTCGCCCACGACCGCGGCCAGGCCGCCGCGCGCCTGCTGGCGGCCGGCGCCGAACGGGTATTCGACAACATGCAGCAGCTGCCCGCCCTGCTGGCTGCTTAGCACCATCATTCAGTTTTCACCTAGACGGTGATTTGAGAGTAATTTAAAAATAAGCAGAAGGAGAGCATCATGGCAGGCGTAAAAATCAGGAACCTCATCAAGAGCTATGACGACAATGAAGTCATGCGCGATATCAATCTGGATATCGACGATGGCGAGTTCGTCGTCTTCGTCGGCCCCAGCGGCTGCGGCAAATCCACCCTGCTGCGCATGATCGCCGGCCTGGAGGACATCAGCAGCGGCGATCTCTTCATCGGCGATGTGCGCATGAACGACGTACCGCCAGCCAAGCGCGGCATCGCCATGGTGTTCCAATCCTACGCGCTGTACCCGCACATGACACTGTACGACAACATGGCCTTCGGCCTGAAGATCGCCGGCAAGTCGAAAGCCGAGATCGACGCCGCCGTGCAGAAGGCGGCCAAGACCTTGCATATCGACCATCTGCTGGACCGCAAACCCAAGGCCTTGTCCGGCGGCCAGCGCCAGCGCGTCGCCATCGGCCGCGCCATCACGCGCGAGCCCAGCGTATTCCTGTTCGACGAGCCCTTGTCCAACCTGGATTCGGCGCTGCGGGTCAAGATGCGCCTGGAGTTTTCGCGGCTGCACGATGAACTCAAGACCACCATGATCTACGTCACCCACGACCAGATCGAAGCCATGACCCTGGCCGACAAGATCGTGGTGCTGTCGGCCGGCCGCATCGAGCAGGTCGGCTCGCCGCAGCAGCTCTACCATCATCCGGCCAACCGTTTCGTGGCTGGTTTCATCGGCTCGCCCAAGATGAATTTCATCGACGGCAAAGTGGTCGCCATCGGTGGTAACGGCGTGCTGGTGGAACTGGCCAGCGGCGGCCGCCAGTCAGTCGCGGTGGACGGCAGCAGCCTGCAGATCGGCGCCGCGGTCAGCATCGGCGTGCGCGCCGAACACCTGATGCTGGATGCCAAGACACCGATGCTCAAAGCCAAATTCACGGTGCTGGAAGCGCTCGGCGATTTCTCCTACCTGTACGCTGATTCGACCGCATCCGAGGAGCCGCTGGTGCTGCGCGTGGCGGATACCGTCAGCATGCAGCGCGGCAGTGAGATCGGCGTCTCCGCCGACCCGCAGCGCTGCCATCTGTTCGACCAGAGCGGCCGCGCCCTGCGCCGGCTGGATGGCTCAGGCGGCACGGCAGCGACGGATCAGGGCCGGACAGCGGCCCAGGTGGCATAAGGCCGGCGCCAGCAAGCCGGTTATCGAGTACTACGCTTTTATTATTTGTTTTTATTATTCGTTTTATTATTGTTTATCAGGACTCATCATGCAAGTCGCTTCCTCCGCTCTCTCAGGATCCGAACAGGTCTGGCTGCACATAGGCGCAGGCTCTTTCCACCGCGCGCACCAGGCGGTCTATCTGCATCATCTGATGGAGAGCGGCGACCATAGCTGGTCGCTGGCGCTGGCCAACATCCGTGACGACATGACGCCGCTGCTGGATGCGCTGGAGCGGCAGGACGGTGCCTATACGCTGGAAACCGTCACGCCCGGCGGTGTCCGCAGCTATGAAGTGATCCGTTCGATCAAGACCATCGTACCGTGGGATGCTTCGCTGCTGGAACTGACCGCCATCGGCGCCCGCAGCAGCACCAAGGTGATCTCCTTCACCGTCACCGAAGGCGGCTACTATCTCGATCACCATCATCGCCTCGATACCGCCAACCCCGACCTGGCCGCTGACCTGCAAGGCGAGTTGAACACCGTCTACGGCGCCATGAGCGCCATCCTTCGCGCCCGCGCGGCTGCCAATGGCGGCCCGGTGACATTGCTCAACTGCGATAACCTGCGCCATAACGGCGAGCGCTTTCACGACGGCCTGCTGCAGTTTCTTGAACTGCGCGGCGAGACATCTTTGAAGCAATGGGTAAGCGCGCATACCCGCAGCCCCAATTCCATGGTCGACCGCATCACGCCACGCCCTACCGACGAAGTGCGGACGCGCGTGGCGCAAGCCTGCGGCGCGCCTGATCCCTGCGCGCTCATGGCCGAGTCTTTCATCCAGTGGGTGATCGAGGACGACTTTGCCGCCGGCCGCCCGGCGCTGGAAAAGGTCGGCGTCGAAATGGTCAAATCGGTGCTGCCTTATGAAGAAGCCAAGATCCGCATACTCAACGCCACCCACAGCTGTGTCGCCTGGGCCGGCACCCTGGTCGGACTGGACTATATCGACCAGGATTGCGCCCGCCCGGACATCCGCAAGATGGCCTTCGACTATGTCACGCAAGACGTCATCCCCTGCCTGACGCCGAGCCCGCTCAACCTGGAAAACTACCGCGACACCGTGCTGGAGCGTTTCAGCAATCCGAATATTCAGGACAGCAACCAGCGCGTCGCCGCCGACGGCTTCTCCAAGATTCCAGGTTTCATCGTGCCCACCCTGCAGGAATGCATCGCGCGCGGCGTGGTGCCGCATGCCACGCTAGTCCTGCCCGCACTGTTCTTCCTGTTCCTGCAGCGCTGGGCCAAGGGCGAACTGCCCTATGCCTACCAGGACGGCGTGTTCGACGCCGCTGCCACCCGCACCATGCTGGCCGGCGCCGACCCGCTGCGCGCCTATTGCGCCGACACCGCCTTATGGGGCACACTAGCCGGCAGCGCACAGCTTGAGTTGCCGCTGCGCGAAGCCGTGGTCCGGGTCCAGGATTGGCTGGCGCAGCAAAATTGATCTGATTCGAATAACACGGCGCTATCGGGGCAGATCGGGACAGAACCGCGTTGAACCGATCTGTCCGCTGCATGCTGCTTGCGCCGTACGTCATACGCGTAGAGGAATTGAAAAATGTATCTGGGCATCGACCTGGGGACCTCGGAAGTCAAGGTAGTCCTGATGGACCAGGCCGGCAATCTGCTGGCCGACGCCGCTTCCGCACTGAATGTCTCGCGGCCGCAGCCGCGCTGGTCGGAACAGGATCCCGAGCAATGGTGGCAGGCCACAGGCGACAGCATCGCCAAGCTGCGCGCCAAGGCGCCGCAACAGTTCGGCGAAGTGCGCGCCATCGGCCTGTCCGGTCAGATGCACGGCGCAGTCGTGCTCGACGCCGCAGATAAAGTATTGCGGCCCGCGATCCTGTGGAACGATCTGCGCAGCATCAGCCAGTGCGCCGAACTGACCGCGCGTGCGCCGCAATTGCATCAAATCGCCGGCAACCTCGCCATGCCCGGCTTTACCGCCCCCAAGTTGCTGTGGCTGGCGCGCCATGAACCTGAAATATTCGCCGCCATGGCAACCGTGCTGCTGCCCAAGGACTGGCTGCGCCTGCTTCTCACCGGCCATAAAGTCTCCGAACCCTCCGACGCCGCCGGCACCTTGTGGCTGGATGTCGCCAAACGCGACTGGTCCGACGAACTGCTGGCCGCCACCGGCATGCGGCGCGCCCATATGCCGCGCTTGGTGGAAGGCGGCGAATCTTCCGGCACGTTGCTGCCTGAAGTCGCCAAGGCGTGGGGTCTGTCGCCAAAAGTCATCGTCGCCGGCGGCGGCGGCGACGGCGCCGCCAGCGCAGTCGGCATCGGCGCGGTCAATCCCGGCGACGGCTTCATCTCGCTAGGCACCTCCGGCGTACTGTTCGTCGTTAACGACCGCTTCCGTCCCAATCCAGCGCAAGCCGTGCACGCCTTCTGCCACGCCCTGCCGGGCCGCTGGCACCAGATGAGCGTGATGCTGTCGGCGGCCAGCTGCCTGCGCTGGTTCTGCCGCCTGGTCAGCGTCGACGAAGCCACCCTGCTGAACGAAATTGCCGCCCTCAGTCCGGCAGAACTGGAAAACGCCCCGCTGTTCCTACCCTATCTGTCGGGTGAACGCACACCCCACAACGATCCCTACGCCCAAGGCATATTCCACGGCCTGTCGCATGCCCACGGTCGCGCCGCCTTAGGCTACGCCGTGATCGAAGGCGTCAGCTTCGGGATGGCCGACGGCCTGCACGCTTTGCACACGGCCGGCACCGAAGTCACGGAATTGTCGCTGGTAGGCGGCGGCTCGCGCAGCCCCTACTGGGCGCAGCTGATCGCCGATGCGCTGAACGTCAAGATGGTGACCCATATCGGCAGCGAAACCGGCGGCGCGCTTGGCGCAGCCCGCCTGGCGTGGCTGGCGGCCAATGACCAGCCCAGCAAGGAAGCCATCATTTGCGCCAAGCCGCCGCAACGCGAGGCATTCACCCCCAACCCGCTGCGCCATGCGGCGTTGCAGCTACGGCTGGAGGCCTATCGCGAAATCTATCGCTGTCGGCCGCAGCGCACTGCAGACCTCGACCAAGACCTGCATTGACTAGGCTTCACTTTTGATTGATTGCTGATAAAATCATTGTCAGCTTTTGCGATATCTCTCGCGACAGCAGTGCCGGTGTAGCTCAGTTGGTAGAGCAATTCATTCGTAATGAAGAGGTCGGGGGTTCGACTCCTCTCTCCGGCACCACGAGATATTTCTGGAAATCGTCATAAAACGCCGCAAACCAAGTAAATACATGGTTCTGCGGCGTTTTTTCATTCCGGTCCCAATCTACAAAAAACCACCAATAACCACTAATTACTGATATCGATTCCCCAGAATTTACCCAACGACCCCCCAGTTTCGTGATGTAATTGGCACCGTTTTTTAGGGGGAATAGGATATATGGCATCAATCGTAAAGTGTGCAGGTGGCTGGCGGGTTCAAATTGCAATAAAAGGGAAACGTGAGTCTGGAACCTACGCGACCAAAGCCCAGGCACAAGCATGGGCTGCTATGCGCGAAACCGAGATTCGCACCGAAGCAGCAACTGGGATGGTCGTTGGCAAAACCTGCCGCGACGCCTTTGAGCGATACGAAAAAGAGGTTTCGCGTACTAAGCGTGGTTTTCGATGGGAAGCCTTACGCCTATCCGGAATGACCAAAACCGTCGTTGGAAAAACCATCTTCGGCGACGTCAAACTCAATGAGCTGACATCAGATTTCCTCGGTCAATGGCGTGATTCAAGACTAAAAACGGTGACTGGATCAACAGTCAATCGTGATTTGAATTTGCTGTCGCATGTATTCACTACTGCTCAGCGAGAGTGGGGATGGATGGGTGACAGCCCAACAAAAGGTGTACACCGGCCGAAGAACCCGGCGCCGCGCGATCGACGCATTTCCGCTGATGAAATTGACCGTTTGTGCCTGGCCCTGGGATTTGACGACGAGCCTGTCCGCTCAAAAAATCAAGCGGTAGCCGTCGCTTTTCTGTTTGCCATAGAGACTGCAATGCGGGCCGGTGAGATATGCGCACTACGACCTGAGAACATCTCTGGTCGGGTTGCAATTTTACCGATGACAAAAAATGGCACTAAGCGCGATGTGCCCCTATCGACCAGAGCAATTGAATTGCTGTCGTTCTTACCAACGCCACAAGAAGGGGAGCCACTGTTTGGGCTCACGTCGGCGTCGCTCGATGCTCTGTTTCGCAAGGCAAGAGGGAAGAGCTTAGTTGAAGGAATGACCTTTCACGATACCCGGCATGAGGCCATCACTCGGCTGGCAAAAAAACTCAATGTCCTGGAGCTTGCCAGAATGGTCGGGCACCGTGATCTACGCATGCTGCAGATTTACTACAATGAAACAGCCGAAAAGCTGGCCGAGCTTCTGGACTAACGCTTTTCTCTATAAGTCTCGGACCAGCCGATAACCTCAGAAGCTTTATACAAGGGATGCGCTCTGCCCTTACTGGATGGCAGGCGTATCGCTTTCGGAAAATCCGGCAGACAAGCGATACGTTCACGCACCACTGCAGCGTCCCTTTTCAAATACTGTCCAATGGTCGCAATGTCCCACAGATCAATTCCCAGTGGGATACTTGGTTTGAAATGCTTTGCCAGCGCATCGGCCAATTTAGTAATCAATTCTACGTCACTCATTCAAACACCTTTGCATTCATACTTGTTAAATTGCTGTATTGCTTCATAAAATTTTCCTTAGATTGAATTCAATTAGATAGTCGGTTTGTCGTTCTGGAATACCCAGCATTTCATGGCGGTACTGGCCCTGAGGCTTTCTTTTGCACGAATCTGGCTGTTGACCACGCGCACGTCAAGAAACTTGCGCCGGCGGCTGGTCCGTAACACTTTCTTGAGATCCCCAATCACAGGAATCTGCTGCCTACGCTCAGCGGCAATCTGCACAAAATGATTCAGGTTCACCGCGATCAATTGCGGGTCGCGTGAGTGATTCAACCGATGCATGTCATTGCTGTCCAGGTAGTCGAACGCTTCCCAAAATTCCTGTACCAGGCAATGATCATCATTAATCACCTGCTGCCGCTCCCCAGCCATCGTGATGATCTGTTCTCGCATCGCCCTTTGCTGTTCCGGTGTCAGCTTGATCACTAGTGCCAGCGCATCGGTCAGCGCCAGCATCTGCGCATGGGTTTCCACCAGGCGCGGCATCTTGATCTCCGGACGCATCCGCAGTTCTTTCAAATAGACTGCCGTGCGCTCGGCAACGGTCGCCATGATTTCCTTCTCTTTCCTTGTCGCGGCCAGAATGAAGCCGGACACGTTCTCACCTGGCATGAACTTCAGAGCATCAGCCGCTTCACCGGATTCCGATGTCTGCGTGGTCAGGTCAAAATACAGATGAACAATCCGTGACAGAATCGCCTCCGAGGCATTGACCGGATTATTCTGCGAAATCACAATCGCGCCACGGAACGGTGGTTCATAGGTTTCGTTGCCGCCAGTATTCATACCCCGCGCACGGGTTGATCTTCCGTTATAGGCGGTCTTGAGCTCATCCCAGTCAAACGATTTGACGTGGCTCTTTTCACCATCCATGCGCTCCCGGTCGGACTCGATCAGCACCACGGGCAAACCAGAAACCTGAGAGAAATTACGCGCGCGCGCCGCCAAGCTGGATTTGCTTGGATCGAAGCCCTCATAGCCAATGCGGCCAAACAACTTCCACAGGAACTCAATCAACGTCGACTTGCCGGCGCCGGCCTTGCCGACTACCTCCAGGAAGGGATAAGAGCTTTGCGTCGCCCGGATCTGTTCGGCGAACAATGCACCGAACCAGAACGTCAAGGCGACCATTCCCTTTGCGCCAAAGGCTTTCCAGAGCAGATCCACCCACTCAGTAGTGTAACCATCCGGATCGCGATTGATTTTGAGGGTCACCGAGCGATTCAACGATTTGACGGAAATGCGCCCTAGATCGTAGAAATCCTCACCATTGATATCATGCAGCGCGCCATCCTTGATGGCGACATCGTCCAGTACATAGCAGCCGTATTCCTTGCTATAACCAATATAGTCGATGGTTTCGACCCGCTTGATGTGAAACAGGTCACGCTCCATCATGCGATCCAGCATCGCACTGGTGCCACTGAACATCGCACCAGGAGCGATACCGAGCAGGCGCTTCTTGAATTCCGCTGAGCTGGAGATCTGGGCACTGGTAAATGTATTCTTGATCGATGCGCCGTCATGCGGGAAATCTACCCGAAAGTAATACCAGGCTTCGTCGGTCAATTCGTTCTTCTGGTAATACAGTGGCGTCGGATTGCAATTGGCAATAGGACGGATGCCATGGCTGGCGAATAGCGCTTTTTCCCGCTTGGCAGCCTCAGACAGGCGACAGTCAGCATCATCCTTATCCGATTGCTCCATGACCTTGTTGTATTCGACCAGGTTCAGATCAAACCAGAACAGGCGATTGCGGAAACTAAAGTCGAATTCCAACTTATTGTCTTTCCCATACATCAATAAGGCTTTTTCACTGGCGCTGCCGGTAATTAACAAGGCACCGTGATACAAATAGTTCTCGATATCCTTATCGGTCAATTTGTCGCGCTGATGTAAATCGTTCCAGTCCAGTTTGACTTTATCGTTCTGCGGAATTTGCGCAGCGGTGCACTCCCACCCGGCTTCCCTGGCACGCTCAATGTGCTTGGTCGTAAAGTTGCGACCAGCGGCATCGCCATCGAGCGCCCACACCAGGCGGCAATCCTGATTCCCACGTGCATCACACAGATCCTGTAGCGACTGGGCGGGATAATTGTTGCAGCTCATGATCGATACCGCCGCAATACCATGATGCTCCAGGGCGATGGCATCGAAGATGCCTTCAACAATCCAGAGCTCCTTGACGGTCTGCAGGCTGTGCGACGGATGCGACCAGAATCTGCCCTGGTAATGCGAGCCAAAGCTGAACCGTGCCTTCTTCTTGCCGAAGCGCTGCGGCTTGTCGATCAGGCGCTCCCAATAGCCGTCCGCGACAGGGAAGCGCACCGTGGCACTGCCGATCTTCAGTTCTGGATCGTAATAGCTCTCCTGCTTATATAAGCCTTGCACTCGTGCCAGAGTAAAACCCCGACCATGTTGCATATAGGCGTCGGCGGCGGCCTGCGGATTGCTTGCCTCCGGCGTTTGATAGCGCTTGCTCCAGTCGTCGAACAATTCCGGATAGCGTTCTTTGACGTGCCCTTCCCAACCGCAGTTGTTCAGGCGACCGCAACGCAGTATCCAGGGATGGTCGGCGTTGACGTATAACTCTTTTTTCTGGCACTGAGGGCAAGTGCCGCTTCGCAGATAGCCCTGCTTTTCCGGCTTGAAATTGAATTCAGCCAGACGGGCGTGGATGTCAGCATGTAAAGATAGATTCATGGCGATTAACCGGCTTCGACAATGACTACGGACGGCATGAATATCACCACATCACGGACCGTCCTAGGCTCAGATGCACTGCATATCAATGAACGCATTGCATGGCGCCGCAACCATGTCCTTCCAAGGACTGAGAGGCTAGAAAAACAGGAAATGAAGTGAGAGATGTTGTGCATAAAATGGGGCTGCATGGACGTTATTTGTTTTATTCAGAATGTGCAAAGCCGGCACGCCTGCTGACAGGCGTGACAAATGGCTTACTTATTAATGGAATTGCTTAGGCCGTGATTACGGCGGCGCCAGGATGGTGGGGTGGATCATCGGCACGCTGGGGCTCAGGGTAGTTGCTGAATGGCAGACCAGTTGATATGTTGCGACAGCGGCACGTCGACACCAGGCTTGGGAATGGACGAAAGAGACAAGGTCCGGGCGATTTCAAGCCTCGCGACAAAGCAGAATCCACATTCGGGGTTCTGACACATATAGGTGATTTCTTTCATCAAAGCCGACATCGGACGGCTTTTAACGGCACGCGGCAATATCGAGCAATGGGGACAGCGCAAACCAATATTTCTCATTGAATGTTCTTTGTTTAGCCTGGAACGACGTGCGATCACTGTCGTTGGGTTTTCTTTGATTAAAGATGAATGTCCGTTACTGCGCGACTCTTTTGCATCGCTGACGCTACTTTCGTCAGCAGAGGCGATTTTGTAATTTTGATCGCCTTCGTCGCCTAAAAAATCCTGTTCAGCTATCGTTATCTGCCATCACAGAAGCAGAGACCAGCGCGGTAGCTTCTGCTCTTTTGGCGGTCCACGCCGCGAAGTTCATTCGATCAATGATGGTATGCCGTGGATCGAGCTGATAAGCCTCTATGCCACGCACAATCAGGCGGCGGATAATTGAAGCGCGAGAACGCCCGATGGCCTCAGAAATTTCCTCAACGGTAGCGAGTTCTTTGGTGCTCAGGCGCACGCTGGTCGGTGCCAGCAGACAATCTTCAGGGGAACGGCGGGGAGCAACACTTTTCATGCGGAGAGTCGGTGTGGTTGTTAAGTTGCATAATTATATAGCTCTTATTTGAGATCGTGTTAAAAAGATAGTGACTACAAACGACTACAAATGACTCCTTAAGATACCTTATGACACTTAATGAATCCTTAGTTACCACACATACCCTCCAAATGAAGGCATAATACCGGCACATCACTTTACTAAAAATGAGTTCAAATGAGATCAATTGGTGAAATCCTCAAAGAGGAACGGCTGCGACTGGCAATGAATCAGGACGATTTTGCGGCCGTGGGTGGCCTGAAGCGACGTGCGCAAACGCTGTATGAGCAAAACGAGCGTTCACCGGATGCGGTGTATTTGCGGGCGTTGGCCGCTATTGGAGTGGATGTGCAGTACATCCTGACGGGAGAACAGGCCGCGTCTGCATTAACGCAATTCGAAAAAGATTTGCTGGCCGGCTATCGCAATCTGGATCAGCGCGGCAAAGCTGGGGTGCTGGGGATGATCAACGGCATGAATGCTGAACCCGGTGACATGCAACACCATTTTATTAAACAGCCTGTTTCCGGACGTACAAACTCTCGATAAGGGTCGGTATGCCAAGCACAGGCCTGACATACATGCCAACTTTACGCGCCACCTGCATCGATTTAAGCCGCTCTATGAGCGGCTTTTTTGCATCTAAGATGCATCGCCTGCTGCTGCAAAAAATGCCCCACCACACCCTGCGCGGGGCAGCCCCCACGCCTGCGGGCTTCATTAAAGGCACTGCTTTTAATGCAGTTCGCAAAAACGCCAAGTCCCAAACTGCGCGGAGTTCGTGGGGGAATTGGATGCAACGGCTTGACTCAAAATCAAACACCTGCAGAAAGTGTAAGAAAAATACGTCACTCGTCCTGGAAGCAGTTCTATTTTTCGCCACGCACCTTTGCCATTAACGCATCCATAATTGCTAAAAATAACGCTGATAAAACAAATGTCATATGAATTCCGATCTCCCATCCGAGCGTACGATCACTTGCTGTTTCAACGGACATAAATCCCTTGAGCAACTCAATTGCGGAAATCGCTACGATGGAGCCCATAAGCTTAAGTTTTAAGTCGCCAAATCCAACGTGACCAATCCAGTCAGGGGTATCTTCATGTCCACGCAACTCTAGTTTGGAAACAAAATTCTGATATCCACCAAACATGATCATCAACAATAAATTTCCCATTAAAGAGAGATCTATAAGGGACAAAATTCCCAGAATTGTGTCATCCAGGCTAATGGATATCAAATGTGTCGCCATTGACCAGCTTTTCTGCGCGAACTTAAACATTATCAAAAACAAGCTCAATGCAAGCCCTGCATATACCGGTGCAAGAATCCATCTACTCGCAAAAATCCCCTGCTCTAAGATATATTCGAGAAGCCGAACATTTTTCCCGTCGCCATTTTTCATTTTTTCTATTTCCTCAATTTGACTTTAAAGCGATTTCATAACACTCATGCTGATCGGACATTGCGCCGAGTCCAGGAACTATTTTTCTGAATGAGAAACTGTGGATGAGTGTATCAAATACCTCGTTCGTGAAATTTTATTTTCCAATCTTTCGGTCATGACAGAATGTGCGAAGAGATCCATTTACCAACTGCCTGATCGAGGTCGAAGTGCAAAGGGAAAATCGCAGTATTATTTATGATCGGGATCTGTTTCCGTTCCTTCGAGCCGGCGGATGATACTGTCTTCTGCAAGCGGGCGGCTCTGAAACCTAATCGGAGCTGGAGACTCACCCGGTGACAACACTTGCAGTCGCCTGTATAGCGCGCGCGTCTCCAGGAGATTCCACACGCGCAGCATCGCCTCGATGGTATCGAAAGGTTTGGTCAAAAAATCTTTTGCTCCCAGCGACAACGCACGGCGCTTCGATTCCGTCGTTGCGTCCGCGGTGACAACCAACACTGGACGATAGTCGTATGGATCGCCACGGCGCTTCAGCTGTTCAAGCACAGCGTAGCCGTCAAGCTCCGGCATCATCAGATCCAATATGATCAAGTCGGGGTCGAACGCAGTATACAGATCCAATGCCCGTTGCGCATCGGTCGTGCTGACAACGTGGGTCAAGCCTTCCCGCGTGAGCAAGTCTTCCAGCAGACGCAGGTTCGCAGGCTGATCATCAATGATTAGCACGCGCGAAGAAAGTAAATCGTCTTCATTCATTGGATAATCCAATCGAGCAGTTTAAAGAATTGTTGCAGATTAAGCGGTTTGGCCAGGTAGCCTGCAATAGCGCTATCGTTCAGCAGCGAGATCGCCGCTGAATCCTTGTCTCCGTTTAGGATCACTACAGGAATCTGCGCCAGGACTGCATCGCCGCCTATCGCGTGCAATAACGCCTCTCCGCTCAAATCCGGCAAAAGAATATCCACCAGCAGCACGTCCGGCAAACATTGCCGCGCAAGCTGCAAGCCTTCCTGGCCGGTACTCGCCGTGTACAGGCGCCAATGCGGCCGCCGTGCTGCCAATGTCTCGATCAATGCCCGGTTGGACGCATCGGGTTCTATGCATAGCACGGTACGCGTCGTGGTTGGTTCCAGGGGATGAACGGCAGGCGTTCCTACTGTAACCACAGGTATTGCTTGTGCGGGCCGTACCGAATGAGGCAAGCTAAGTGTAAATACGGTTCCTTTTCCCTGGACGCTATCG
This sequence comes from Collimonas pratensis, assembly GCF_001584185.1. Taxonomy (GTDB): domain Bacteria; phylum Pseudomonadota; class Gammaproteobacteria; order Burkholderiales; family Burkholderiaceae_D; genus Collimonas; species Collimonas pratensis. The sequence continues at coordinate 4,169,272 of NZ_CP013234.1, forward strand.
GCAATGATGTCACCGTGCATCGCTTGCATCAGGCTTTTCGAAACCGCCAAGCCCAATCCAGCACCTTCGCTAGTTCCCCGCTCCGCCCCCAGGCGGTCGAACGGCGTAAACAGGCGCTCCGTCAAATCGGCGGAAAGCCCTGGACCATCGTCCTCTATAGCGACACTAACCGTATCGCCATATGCAGCAACTTGAATGCGTACCTGTCCATTTGGCGAGTTGTACTTGATTGCATTGGACAACAGGTTCAATAATACTTGCATCAGGCGTTGGCGATCTGCCAGCACGGCCAGTTGATCAGGGCATACAAGCTGATCTAAATGAATCTTACGCTGAGCGGCGAGCGGCGCAACCAAATTGAGTGCTTCCGCTAATAATGACGCAAGCTGAATCGGCTGTACTTGGATGGAGAATTTACCGGCCTCGATGCGAGCAATGTCCAATACTTCATTGATCAGTGTCAGCAAATGCCGGCCGGCTCGAGTGATTTGTGCTGCATTCTCCCTGGCGCGGATATTGGCTTGATCGTCCTCCAGCAGTTGCGCGAAACCCAGAATGGCATTCAATGGAGTCCGCAGTTCATGGCTGGTGCGGGACAAAAATTCAGTTTTTGCCTGGCTTGCAGCCTGCGCCGCGGCGGCACGGTCGGCCAGCAGCAGACTGGCTTTATGCAGGCGCTCGGCAAGTTGTCCAAGTTCGTCGGCTGCAGCGTCGGTCGGCTCAAGCTGCATGCCGCGCGCCAGTCGTTCTGCATTGTCTGCAGCGAACCGCACCCGCCGCACCACGCGCATCATGAACATCAACATGGCGCTCGCGCCGATGATACCGACCAGAATAGTCGCCAGATTCATCAGCAGGTTGCGATGCAGCGCATCTTGAACGGCAGCAGTGCGCTGTTCTACCAACTCCGATTCACGCACAGTCATCGCGCCAATCTGTGTACGCAATTCGTCGAGAATTTTTTTGCCAGCCAACAACTGGGTGCGCAAATCATCAGGAGTTGCGCCATCCAGATTGCGCAGCACGTCCAGGCTGGCGAGTTTTTGTTGTATCAAAGATAGCACGCGTCCTAGACGCGCCACTTGAACCGGATCACGCACGTTCGCCTGCAATGCCGAAATGGTCACCGGAAGTTGTGCCACGGCCGCATTGTATGGCGCCAGGAAATCGTCCCGGTCTGTCAGCAGGAAACCCCTTACCCCGGTCGCAGCTTCAGCAAATAGTGTGTGGAGTGATTGGATATCGGATTGCACTTTCAGCGTGCGGCGCATCTCCGCGGTCGAGTCGGCAGTTTGTTGTTCAAGTTTGTAGCTGGTGATCACTGAACCTAGCAACATGATGAGCGACGAAGCGATGATTGCACCGCTTTTGAACGTAAGCGACCAATCTTTCCAGCCTCGGTAAAATTTTCTCATGCGTCGAGTCCATAGTCCGCTGCGCAGACGGCGGCTTGGGTGCGATCCCTGAGATCAAGCTTGTGCAGGATACGCTCGACGTGGATCTTGACGGTGCCGGTGGCAATGCCGAGTTGTTCGGCCATCGCAGCATTGGTCAGGCCGCGAGGCATCAACGAAAAAACCTGCAGTTCGCGCGCCGTAAGCGTTTTCAGCTCGGCTGCCTTGTTTCCTGAAATACGAGCTGCAGGCTTGCTTGTCACGAGCAGAGCCATCGCTAGCATGGTGCCGAGGATTTGCAGCGTAGCGAGATCGTCGGCATGTGGCGAAGGTACCTGACGTGCGCTGATCAACGCTAGCGCTCCTACGTTCTTGCCGCCAAAGCACAGTGGTATCAATACTTCCAGTCCCACCGTCTTTTCGCGGCCGATTCGCAAGCTGCTCTGTACATCCTGCCGGACTAGCGGCAACTGCCTATCCTGTAACAGGGTACGCAATGCCCCATTGACTGCCAGGCGAGCGCCGACAGGGGGCACCGGACCTTGCCCGGCATAAACGTGCAATCCGTCGTCCTTCACAAAGAGCAATACGCCGTCTTCCACCGACAGCAATTCAAGCGCTTTACCGAGAATTATCGCGAGAGCTGTTGCTTGATTGCCGTCCACAGCGAGCGCCCCGCCAGCATCGGCCAATAAACGCAACCGCGTGGCGCTGCCTTCCGCATGGCGATACCGCACGCGCGCAGCCCTGGCATTCAGAGGTGTATCGGATTGGTCAGCAGGTGTCTTCATTAAAAAAATCTATTTGTCGTCGGTAGCTGAATTATATGCCAATCGGCATAGTATCCATCCCCCAAGCAGCTGATTTCAACTGGCGATTTCATATCCATACTTCACTCGTCGTCGCTTCCATTGCTGCGGCACTCCGATTGTTTTTTTAGAGGGCAACATGAAAAAAATCCTAGTAATCACAGCACTGCTTATCAGTACCACCGTATACGCAAAAAATGTCGAGACGCCAAGGGTCTACCGCGAAGTAGCTGCGGCGCCGACGAATTCTCGCGAAGCCGAAGTTGCCGCGCTGTTCGATCGATGGAATGCGGCTCTTGCCACTGGCAACGCCGATCAGGTTACCAAGCTGTACGCAGCCGACGCTGTATTGGAGCCGACTGTATCAAACGAGGTTCGGACTACGCCTGCCGAGATAAAGAGTTATTTCGTAAAGTTCTTGCAGATGAAACCGCAAGGGACAATCAATTATCGGCAAATCCGTTTCCTCGGCGACAACGCGGCACTCGACACCGGGGTATATACATTCAACCTGACGAAAGACGGCAAGGCTAAAAAAGTCCACGCGCGTTATACCTACGTATATAAGAAGGTCGACAGCGATTGGAAGATCTTAAATCACCATTCGTCTGTGATGCCGGAGTCGGTGGATGACTGATGTACGCAAGGAGATCTTGATTCCATCGTGTTGATTTTCGGAGACACGATTACCCGTTCGATAGCCTGACGCTTACCGTTGACGGCACAACGGGCTTTGCCACCACGATGTTCAGCGGGCAAAGCAATTACCTCATCAGCACCATGCCGCACCAGTCCCCCCCACGCCTGCCGGCTTCGTTAAATGCGCTGCTTTTAACGCATTTCGCAAAAACGCCAAGCCCCCAAGCGGCGCGGGGTGTGCGGGGAAAGTGGCTGCAACGGGTTGACGCAAAATGACGCACTTTGCGCGGGATTTTTGCAAAAACTCGATAAGCGTTTATACTGTACGCACATACAGTAGTTTGCACTTTGGAGAATATGATGCGCCTAACCAACATGAACGAATTTGATGCAGTAATTGCCCGAGCAGAACCAATTATTGCCACAATAGTCACCCGCCACCGCACCGAGGGGCAGCCCTTACCTGGTGGTTAATCCATTCGATTGAAGGCGAAGTGTTAGCCGAATTGAACCGTGCCGATGACCTCCAGCCGGCCTACATCAACTTGATTAGACATTCCGGGGTTTTCAACTACCCGCTGAATGATGACCTGGTCGACTTTGGCGAATCAAGTGCGATTGCTTGCGCGTTTTCAATGATCTACGACGCATTTCACAGGGTTCGTTGATTCGCTTAAGATGCAATAAAAATTCACTAACAAATTAGGATAGACATGCTCCACCATCTTTCAATTGGCGTACGCGACCTGGCACTTGCTGCAAGGCTCTATGATGCAGCGCTTGGCGCTCTCGGGTTTAAGCGTGTGTTTGAGCACGACACGGCAATTGGCTACGGAGTCGAAGAGGACAAGGATCTGCTGTGCCTGAAACTACGTCCGGATGCGGCAGCGCCCGGTCCGGGATTTCATCTCGCGTTCGCCGCGCCTTCCAGGTCATCAGTGGCGGCTTGCCACTCAGCCGCGCTGCAAGCGGGCGGTCGTGATAACGGTGCGGCTGGCTTGCGACCCGATTATGGCCCCAATTATTACGCGTGCTTTCTGATCGATCCAGACGGCTATCATATCGAAGCAGTAATCAATGCTCCTCTTCCTTGATGACCTGTCTTGAAGACTGATGCCGGTAACTATTGCTTAATAAATCCACCGGCATGTTGGACTAGGTGAAAATAGATGGAATAATCTGGCGTAAATGTGCCCCCGCTTTGTGCACCCTTTATATCGTAGACTAAGTTCTGCGGAAAAATTCGAACGTTGAGCTGCTTCGAATTGCGAGCGCTATAGCTCAGGTTAAGATCATCGAAATAAATTTTCGCTATCTGATTCAACGAAATTATATTAACTGCGGATCCGTCATCGCTCATTAATGCTATGGCTCCAAATCCAGCAACTCTATCAAGAGTTTTGAATCCGGTTTCATCCGACAGATTTCGTGTCTTCGCTATTTTTTCAAAAACCGCTGGATTTTTTTGATATATGACGGTTAAAAATATCAAGAAAAATATGTGAACTGGTTTTCCTTCCAGACTCAAAAAAGCAGCTTCCAAAATAGTCGCAATCTGAAGTTGGTCGCGTAGGCCCAATGCAAAAGAATCCGCGTGCATTTCGAGAACTAAGCTTAATATTTCGACTGGAGTTTGCCCGATTGGAACTTGGCCGTTGGGCGCATGACTGTAGCTCAAACCATGAACAATGTTCTGGATCTCTGGAAGTGCCATCCTGTTAAACAGTAAATTCGCAAATTGAATATTGCTCGGCTCTCGCAAAGAATATTGCAAATCAAAGAACCTTTTCAAATATCGCTGGCCGTCAAAGCCTGTGCCATAAACTGCTTTCACAGATTCGCCGAGTTGTTGGATATTTGTGGCAATGATGAAAAAAACTCCAGGTACACCGAAAAGATGTTTAATCCCTTCGAGTAACTCAATGGCGTAATCGGGTCTGCAACGATCCAATTCGTCGACAAAAATTAGTAGCGGCAATTGGACGCCGCTAACTTTTTCCAACGCTTCAATTAGCTTTGATAATTTCTCTTTGAACTCTACGATTAATTTTTTTATTGTGTTATGTCCCGCGAGCGCTTTGTCGATAGCCTTCTTTAATTTTTGTTGAAAGTCCTTAAATTCACTTGCCGCGCCTTCAATATTCCCCATCTGACCATCGCTATCGGCGGCAGAAATCAGAGCCTGAATATGGGTCGCTGACATGCCGACAAAATGCTTTGCTGCAGCACTGGCAAGCACAGTTAATACTGGTTTATAGACATTTTTTATTTTTTTGATTGCAGCCGTTTTTACTTTATCGCCGACGGAAATATGTTTGAAATATTCTTTGAGACCTGTATCAAATTCAGCAATAAAAGCTAAAAGTGGATCTTCGGTAAAATCGTTTTGCCAAGCGTTGAAGAACACTGTTGGATGCATCTCAAATAAGGCCTGGTCCTTCCACCGTTCGAGCATGAACGATTTTCCGTATCCCCATTCGGCGTTGACCGCAAGCACAAATCCAGATTCTTTCTTTTTTGCTCCGTAGCGCTTGACCAAATATTTCTGTAGATAGAATGCGTCCTCTTTCCGCTCAAGGACATCGTCTGGTAATCCCCCCATTTTTAAGCAAAGTTAAAAGTAGAGGCTAAGCCGCAAGGGCCAATTTCTGCTTCGGGGTGATGCCGCCGAGCGCCATGTTCGGGCGTTCGTGATTGTAAGTCCAGAGCCATTTCGTCGCAAATTCCTGAACCTCCTCGACGGATTCGAACAGGTAATGTGCGAGCCAGTCATAGCGAACCGTTCTGTTGTAGCGCTCGATATAAGCATTCTGTTGTGGCTGTCCTGGTTGAATAAAACTGATTTGGATGCCGTGCTTTTCCGCCCACGCGGCCAGTGTCGAACTGATGTATTCGGGCCCGTTGTCACAGCGGATCGTCGTCGGCTTTCCCCGCCATTCGATAATTTGGTCAAGCGACCGAACGACGCGGGCTGCCGGCAGGGAGAAATCGACGTCAATGCCTAAGCCTTCACGATTAAAATCGTCAATGACGTTGAACAGGCGGATGCTACGCCCATCCGACAATTGATCGTGCATGAAGTCCATGGACCAGACGTCGTTGATCGACGTTGGTACCGACAACGGTTCAGGCTTTGCTCTGGTAAGCCGCTTTTTTGGTTTGATTCGCAAATTCAACTCTAGCTCTCGATATATCCGATAGACGCGCTTGTGGTTCCAGCCGAATCCTTTGACATTGCGCAGATACAGGAAGCAAAGGCCGAAGCCCCAGTTTCGCTGGTTCGCGGTCAGCCGGATTAACCAGTCCGCGACACGCTCGTTATCTTCCGATAGCTTTGCCTTGTAGCGATAGCAGGTCTGGCTGATCGCGAAAGTCGCGCATGCGCTGCTGACGCTGATTCCATGCGCTCGGACTGCCGTTTGTGCCATCTCACGTCGGTGAGATGGCTTCACCACTTTTTTTGCATCGCCTCCGAAATGATCTCGGCCTTCAGCTTCTCTTCGGCGTACATCTTCTTGAGTCGACGGTTCTCATCTTCCAACTCTTTCATCCGCGTCATCATCGACGCGTCCATGCCACCGTATTTGCTCCGCCACTTGTAGAACGAGGCCGAACTCATCCCGTGCTCACGACAAAGCTCCGGCACTGGCGTGCCAGCCTCGGCCTGCTTCAAGATGTTGATGATCTGACTTTCGGTAAAGCGTGATGTCTTCATGTAAAACTTCCTCAAAATCGCATTTAAGAAAATTCTACTTTTAACTGATACTTTTTTGTGGGGGGATTACCGCTCCTGCACTAGTCAGCAAAGTACTAACTGCGGCGGTCGCGCTCGGCGCTATTCCAGCTCCTTGAGCCATATCATCATATTGATGGGTGCTCGTGGATGTGGCGATCATTCGCGGCGGCTTCGGACATTTACAGAGCAAAATATCGTGATCCAGCGCGATTTCGCCCATAAAATTCATCCTTCGGGGACCACCTGCTTTGGCGATCATACCAATGCTTTTGCAGGCCTCGCAGTATGCTTTGCTGCCGATTAGTGCGGCGCGAATGTTGTTTCCAACGGTCACTGTGACCGCAGGGTTCGGGAGAATGTAACCACCAGTTTCTGGCTTATCCGGCTCACACAGCCAATTTCTCATTACCATGTCACGCCTGCTTTCTGATGCGTATCAAAAACCTAATTCTGCCACGGTAATGCGTATTTGCTAAGATTTCTCACGGGGAATGTTGCGATTATGCGAATCTCGATAGATGTTGAGGCCATCAACCATCACTGAATCGAGTTGTTTATATGCCACCATTTCAACAGACTTTGAATGGCGCGGCGCAGTCATCCCCCCACCACGCCTGCCCACTAAATGGGATGCTTTCGACTCAAATTTTTAAAATAGGCGCACATAGGAGGGAGCAACTCAGGAGGGGCGGGAATCCTTACAAGCTTTTGGGGATCGGCTGATTGAGATTTAATTTCAATTTTCGGATCATTAACAAAGCAATAAGGCGTATTTAGTTCTTTAAGAATGGCAGAAATCGGCGTGCTGAAAACTTGCCTCAATAGTTGGCAAGCAATCTCGCACAAACATGGATGCATGGAGCGAAATGCAAATGAAATGAGCAATTCGTCACAAAAATTTCCCGGGCCAATATCTTCATCTCGCCTGTTACCTGGTTCCGTTCCAGGAAGCGAGGTCGTCTTTATTGCCCGGCGCCAGGACGCATCGATTCCTGGCGTGAAGAAGATTGCCAGTCAATTATCAGTATTACCTTAGGTTTTTTTACCCTTTCTATCCAGGAAAAATATGTTGAAGTGTAACTCCAACCTTGTTTTGTGCCTCGTAACCCTGATGCTTTTGTACAGATTCGCATATGCAGAGCCAGGCGTAACCGAAAGCACCATTACGATAGGTATGTCAAGTCCGTTGTCTGGACCAAATGGGGCGTATGGACTGGAGATGCATGAGGCAATTAGCGCTCTAATTGCCAAGACGAACGAAGAAGGCGGAATATACGGCCGCGCAATTGAACTGATCACAATCGATGATGGCTACGAACCTGAACGCGCAGTCGCCAATACAGAAAAGCTATTGAATGAGAAGAAAGTATTTGCTCTGATAGGTTATTACGGGTCTTCTTCAACTACGGCTGCAATGAAAGTATTTTCCGTAGCAAAAGCTCCATTGGTCGGTGCAATCAGCGGTGCCGATACGCTTCGTACGCCTGTTGAACGTTACATGTTCAATGCGCGTGCAAGTTATGCGGATGAAACGACTGCGATCGTCAATCAACTAGTATCGATCGGTTTAACCAAAATCGCGGTATTTTACCAAAATGACGGATTTGGCAAATCGGGATTGAATGGCGTCAGCCAAGCTCTCAAAAAGCATAATATGCAACCCGTTGTTATAGGAGTTGTGGAACGAAACTCGCTCGATGTAGCGGCTGCCGTAGCGACCATTTCCGCTGCAAAGCCCCAGGCAGTCATCATGGTGACTTTGTATAAACCTACTGCTGCATTTGTTAAGCAAATGAAAGCTTTGGGTGTTTATACACAGTTTACGACGCTCTCGCCAGTTGGCGCAGATTTGCTTGCTAAAGAACTGGGAACGGATGCACGTGGCATCGCTATTTCACAAGTGATGCCGTATCCTTGGGATGACACTCTTCCGATTGTAAAAGAATATCAACGCGTTATGAAAAAACAGAATAAGAATTACAAGCCATCTTATTATGGCCTTGAAGGTTTTATCAATGCTCGCATTTTAATTGAAGGGCTGAAAAAAGCTGGGAAACAGCCCGATCGGGAAAAACTGGTCGATGCTCTGGATTCAGGCAACCTGGACATCGGAGGATACATCGTTAAGTATTCATCCGATACACATAACGGTTCCAAGTTCGTCGAATTGACAGTACTTGGGAACTCTGGTCACCTACTTCACTAACATAGTAGTCGCGGTTCGAATGCTAACAATTGGGTCCAATGCTTTTTATGTGCGTTAATGGAAATTAATGGTATGCAGCATACTTACCACTGCCGCTGGCAAAAGCGACAAGGAACTTCAAGTAGCAAAGGACAGCGCGAACAACGCACAGCGCGGTATTGTGCGATTCCAGACTGAGGCGCAAACGTTGCGTGGGTTGCTCGATGCGAAAACAGGCGCAGTCAAGTCGGCACAGACACGGCGATCAGCAAAATAACGCATCCGCGTAAAACATTTTTGATGCCAAAAAATTCATTGCTATTAATGATTTAGACCACTTTTTGGCGAAAAAATCGCGAATCCCGGCCAGCCCTCAATTTGGCGGCGCGCGGGGAGAATCAGGGCAGCGCTGTTCCGCTGCAAGTGCGGTAATGGATATAGCTTAAATTCCCGTAAAAGATGTCTTGACTGACGGGTCCACTTTGCAGTGACACCATTCATGTGTCCTGAATTATAGAGAAAGGAGGCGTTTCGTTATCTTCAGTAGTGATGCAACAAAGACATATTTATGTATAAAACAGAAGAAGATCTGTCAATAAACAGGCATCGAGAGCAATAGGGTATACGAGCAAGAAATAGAAGAGATAATTCTAATCTGGAGACAAAAATGACTAGCATCAATACTAACAAGCTAATTCCGCGTTTAATACGGAAAATGCTAACAATTACATTCGCTAGTGTAGCGTTTTTTTTTGGGGTTCCCCTGACAACCCAAGCTACATCAACAGCTGCACCAACAATATGCCAAGCCCAATCGGGTGCGTCGTGGTGTTCGAATCAAGCGCCTGGCCCTGTTAATAATGGGTACCATTCTTTAACATGGACAAATCTCAATAAAAACCTTGTTGAAATCACAGTCGCTAACGACATGGCATGGGGTATTGATAGTAATACTGATCTTTGGCAGTTGCCAGATTTCAAATCTGGCATAGTATGGACAAAAGTCGCTCATGGCGTCAAAAAAATTGCGTCTAATGGCAATTTGCTTTGTCAAATAAGCACCGACAGTTATATTTATTGTTCTACTTCATTAGCGCCACCATCCACTGCTGATGCCAATGGCTACCATAGCATTTCTTGGTTAAAGACAAAAATCAACACGATGTCGACGATAGCTTTGGGTATAGGTAATAAGATTTGGGGGATAGATTCTAATCAGAACCTATATTTATATAATGATTATACCAATCCAGTTCCCGCTAATACTTACAAAGTCGCAGCCAATGTTTATGAGATCGCAACCGATGGCAGTGTGTTATGCCAAAAAAACGTATCGAGAAATGGAAGTGAAAGCTATTGTAGTAACTCGCTAGTGCCATCGGTAACTAAAGATAGCAACGGTTATAATAATTTATCTTGGACCGATTTAGGGACGTCATATTCAAGTCTGGCCGTCACAGGCGGTCAAGTATGGGGAGTAAGCCCGACCTCACCATTTGATGTGTGGTACATGCCTGATTACACGAACAAATCTTCATGGTATAAAATTGCCTCAGGTGGCGTCAAAGTTGCTGTTGCTTCTGCACCGTCTACAGTTTCCGTTATAAATCCTTTCGCAAGTGATGAAGTGCCTGTTTTGATCTTCATGGGGCAGAGTAATTCTGCAGGAATGAATGCGATACCATCAAGTTTTACGTTAACCAATGCTCCGAACGTATGGGGAATCACTAACGTTGGATGGAATTATATGGCCGGCAATGGAAATGGCACTACGCCTGCTTTTACTAGTGCCATATCAACTATTAGTTCAGTAAGTTGGTCTCATTGGACTGACTCGTCTAGCGGTAATGACATGAATCTTGGCTTCAATAATAAAGGAAGCGGAAATGCGGCAGATTTTGCTGCATACCAGTGGCAATCTCTAATCAATGCAGGAAACAAGTTACCTGATTTGCATATTATCCACATCGGCTGGCCAAGTCAGGGTATTGATCCATTGGATTATTATGATCCAAATGCAGCAAACTGGGTCAAGCATGGGGTCAATCTTTGGCAGCCAGGGTTAGACACATCAAAGCAACCATCTTATGCACTCGCTCCTTTTGCCAGACGAATTCTGTATCTAGCCCTACGCGATATTATGAATTCTGGGAAGGTTCCTCGGATTATTGGAATGCAATGGAATCAATGGGAGGCTGAGGCGGATAATACAACTGCGGCATCTAAAAAGTCAGCCACAACAGTCGCAAATGCCCCTGGCAATTATGCGACATTGTTTAAAGGTTTTTATGATGCAGTAGGAGCCCATTTCCCCATACAAATCGTTAAGCCTCTATCTACAGCCGCAGTGTTTAATGGATACACACCGACAATGCAAAAAGTCTTTTCTGATTTGATGGCCGCTGCTCCATCAGACTACTCGATCATTGATGCTTCCACTACCGTCGTCAGCCCTAACTCTATTTATACAGGTGGTAGTTTGGGGGGCGGGGATGGCAGCGTCCATTACAACCTTGATACACACAAATGGTTTGCTGCGCAGGCAATAAACACCTGCCTAGTAAATGGAAAATGTGGAACTCGTATTTTATCTACAATATTACCCGGGACTGCGCCCAACTAACCCTGTAGCAAGATAATACATTCCCCCACTTGTCCTGAAATGAGCCAGTGGGGAGTAATGCCGTTCCTCGTTCAAGAGAGCGACTAACCTGGATCTTAAGGGCACCTCTAAAAACCTCCCCAGTTCTGGCATGATGTTGGCAGACAGACAATCCCATTGCTTCAGAGTCAGTAATTTTGTAGTGGTCTAATTTGCCCGGACACCTCGATAGGTGGACAATCCACTATTCGAGGAGATTTGCATGACAAGGCAACGCCGCAATTTCGATCTCAGCTTCAAGCTTGAGGTCGTCAAAATGATCAAAGAACAGGGACTCAGTGTTCAACACGTATGCGAGAGCATGAGCATTGGCCCGACCGCCGTGCGTCGCTGGATAGAGCAGTACGATGCCGAGCAATCCGGCCAGGCAGGCATTGGCAAACCGCTGACACCCGAGCAACAACGAATCAGGCAGTTGGAGCAGGAGAACCGCCAACTGCGAGGCGATGTAGAAATCTTAAAAAAGGCCTCGGCCTTCTTTGCCCGCGAGCTGAAATGAGTTTTCGACTGATCGACGAGCTGCAAACGAAGGCCATCCCTGTCGCACAGAGCTGTCGTGTGCTGGGCGTTAGCCGTTCCGGTTTTTACGAAGCGAAGCGCCGCGCTACCGCGCCGGTTGTTTGCAAAGCGAGTGTCCATGTACGAGCTGCTTTCGTGGCAAGTCACCAGAGCTATGGCAGCCGCCGTATGGTGACGGAGCTGTCAAACCGCGGCATCACGGCCGGGCGTTTCAAGGTTCGTCGGTTGATGCGCCAGGCGGGCTTAAAGCCAGTCTGGAAGCGCAAGTTCATTCACACTACCGACAGCAAGCATGATCTGCCGATCGCAGCCAACGTGCTGGGCCGCCAGTTCAATCCGGTAGTGCCAAACAAGGCCTACGTCTCCGACATCACCTACGTGCGGACTGGCGCCGGCTGGCTGTACCTGGCGGTGGTGATCGACCTGTTCTCGCGCAAGGTGGTTGGCTGGGCTATGGCACCGAGCATGCCGGCCAAGCTGGTCTGTGACGCCTTGCACATGGCGCTTCAACAGCGGCGGCCAGACAAAGGATTGGTCGTCCACTCAGACCGTGGCAGCCAATATGCAAGTGCCCAGTACCAAGCAATGCTAGCCAGTCACGGCTTCACCTGCAGCATGAGCCGCAAAGGCAATTGCTGGGACAATGCAGTTGCCGAACGCTTCTTCCTGAATCTCAAAATGGAAAGGGTGTGGCAGCGCCAATATGCCAACCACGCGGAGGCCAAGATCGATATCGCCGCCTACATCGTCGGCTTCTACAACAACGAACGTCTGCATTCCGTTCTGGGCAATCTGCCGCCCTCCGTCTACGAACGGAACATGGCAGCAAAAAAACCTATCGTCGTGTCCGAATTTACTTGACCACTACAATAGTGACCGTTGTAAAAAATTGTTTTTTCAAAAAAAATGTCATTTTATTCAAAAGAAAAAGGTGTCCGTAAGAATAATTTTTCCATCTTACCAAAAGGGAAAAAATTACTTTTCCATAAGGAATTTCGAATGGTAATAAGGTGCGGGGTCGACACGTGCGCAGCCATCTTCGGGGGACACCACCAGCACAATCCGTGCCATATGCAATTTCCAACATGAAGCCGGATGAATCAAAAGAGCATGCCGAAACCGTGAAGTAACTTTGACCGAAGGACGAAAACCCGACAAATTTTGGGTATGGCAAGCGGGTCAAACTGACAGGTCAATGCAGCAAGCAAAAGAACAAACTGGATTTTCGTTGTTTCGAATTTTGAGTGCGGTTATTTGGGCCTGTTCAAGTTAAACGAGACTGCCCAGTCGGTGTTAGCGCTAACAAAATGTGTCAGTTTTTTTGTTTTTCGGTCAATTTTCTGTCCATATCCTGCTGGCACAAGGTCGAATCACCTTCGGCCTTTTCGCCTGAATTCCTACTGCGTGTTCGATATTCGATATGGTACGGATAGTGTCAAGGCATTTCCATATGGTAACTATCGCATACGAAAAATATGACATTTCTTTTTAAAAAACAATTTTTTATAACAATCTCCGCCTGCCTGATACTCAGCGCGTGTGGTGCGGCACGAGTGATATCCGGACTCGCATATTTGTTGGAGGGCGAGGTTAAAAAATAGGATATTTTGCGGAGCGGAAATCGGCTGTAAAGCCTCGAAATATATGGAAAACTAGATGAGCTTGGGAAGCTTTAGAGGGTATTTCAGATTAAGTATAAAAAATGCTGTCATTTTGTTGTCATTCTGGAGCTTAATCAACCCCAAAACACCCCAATTAATGACAGCGATATATTTTTAAACTATTGATTTTAAACAAATTATTGGTGGAGGCGGCGGGAATCGAACCCGCGTCCCATTTGCACCGATTGCATATTGACCACTCATCGAAGAATCGCGCAACCGGGTTGATAAATTCGGGGATCACGAAATTTCCTTATGCCCGCACTATTCCGTGCATCTGTCATGCTGGAGATTGCATGCTCCCTGCTCTCCCCGAGACTGCGTCACGTTCAAAATGAACCGAGGGAAACAACTTTGCCCGCAGTTGCATGAACGGCGTTTCTACAAGTCGGTAGAGCAGCCATCCGCCAAAAATGGAGATGCCCATGACGATGGCCACACCTACTGGCCCATCAGCGTCAATATTCCAGCCTGAGAGCGGGGCCAGGGATAACTTGAAGATTGCCTTGTGCACGAGGTAGATCGCATAGGACCACAGTGCAATTTTTTCGGCGCCGGGAACGCGCAGCCGGTTCAGTAATGAGTTGGGGCTAAGTGCCGACATCGTCAACAAGGCAAAGCTCGCCGCGAGCAATGGATACCCAAACGTCATCATCGAAAACGTAAAACCGTAGTCGTCAATTTCACGATAATTCAGGAAAAGATAAGCCGTCAGGATGAATGAAGCCGCCCCGCAAACGAGCAGGAGATTCCCCTTGCGTATGATCTGTGAGTACAGATCACCATGAAAATTTCTGAGCATAGCAATCGCCACGCCTGGTAATAGTTCGTCAAAGCGCGCGAAGCTTGAATAATAGACATAGACAGCGTGATCGGCTGGGTTAATCAGGTTCTGCCCGTGATTCATCCACGCCATCCCCCTTACTGCCATACCGGCGATGATCACGCCAGCAATTGCAGACCAGCCCCAAAATACTGGTTTTCGAAAACTAGCAATCAGCAGCGCCACGACTGGCAGTATCAAATAAAATTGCTCTTCGATGCAGAGCGACCACGAATGGGAGAAGGTCTCTCCGAAATGCAGGCCGATGTTCTGAGTAAACGTCAGGAAGCGCCAAATCGATGGTGTGTTCGAGCCTCCTAACGCGGACGGAAACATAAAATAGATAGCCAGCACGACGTAGTAGGCCGGCAGCGTTCGGAGCAAGCGCCGGGCAAAAAAAGTCTTGAGCGAAAAACGGTTCCCTCGCGCCAGCGTCGACATGATTTGATTGCCGATCAGGTAGCCGCTAAGCACAAAGAACAGATCGACTCCCATCCAGCCGATACTCGTTAGAAAACCGAACGTGAGTTTTCCACTAACTACGACACCGTAGTGAGACATCATGACCAATAGGATCGCAGATGCTCGCAAGGTGTCCAGCCCATAGATTCTGCGTGTTGCGTTGATTTCGGTCATCAGGCTCTTTTTTTAGTGTGGTGATGAAGCAATTCGCAATTTGCGACAAATCGATACTTTCGTGCGCACGAATTCTATCAATTTCCTCAATGCAATGGTCAATTCAGTGCGAAGACGAACATCATTTCGCGTATCCAAAGCACAGTAAATTGAAAAGCAGTCTCTGAGAGGCCGATGACGGCGAATCGGATAAATTGGCTTTGCAGTCCCACTATCAGTTTTTTATATATGAGATGCGAAATCTTCGCAGTTGGAGCCCAAACAAGGGCGACGGCTGGGAAAAAATGGCGGTCTTTGGAACGAGGTTTTGATGAGAAATTGTCTAATATTAGTTTGGTAGGAAAGCGCCATGCCCCGAAAATAAATCAGCGTATTCTGCACGGATATTAGACAAATTCTTCGTGAGCCTAATATCCATGCGGGTTACAGCCATATTCCAACCTGTCACTATATCAGGATACGAGACATGTCATGACCAACTGATATGTGTTGCGACAGGCAGTAAACGACCGAGGCTGTGTGAAAACGCATCCAGTTAGTAAACTATTTCTCGATACAAGCGTCAAATCGACATTGCATATTTGATCGAGGCTTCGATGAAACGCTTTGTCCAGGGAACGGATCGCACGCAGAGTATCCTGCTGCCAGAGCAGCTCGAAGATTACGTCAGTGAAGATAATCCTGTCAGAGTCATCGATGTCTTTGTCGACTCGCTTGATCTTGGCTCGCTTGGTTTCGGTGGCGCGAAGCCAGCGCAGACCGGACGGCCGTCTTATCATCCCAGCGTGCTGCTGAAGATTTATATCTACGGTTACCTCAACCGAGTCCAATCGAGCCGGCGCCTGGAACGCGAGGCACAACGCAACATCGAGGTCATGTGGCTGACGAGTCGCCTGATGCCGGACTTCAAGACCATTGCAGACTTCCGCAAGAACAACGGGCCAGCGATCAGCAAGGTCTGTCGTCAATTTGTTCTGATGTGCCGCAATCTCGATCTGTTTGCCAATACCGATATCGCCATCGATGGCAGCAAGTTCAAGGCGGTCAACAATCGCGATAAGAACTTTACCGACAGGAAGCTTCAGGCACGAATCGAGCAACTCGAAGCCAACATTGCACGCTACCTCGAGGAGCTTGATCGTGCCGACCGCCAGCCGGAGTTAGTGCCTGAGGCCCGCGTCTCGCATCTGAAGGAAAAAATTGCCTCCATCAAGAAGCAGATCGAAGGATTCAACGAGATCAACAAGCAGCTGCAGCAGACACCAGATAAGCAAATATCTCTGACAGATCCGGATGCCAGATCCATGGCCACGAGTGGCCGTGGCACAGGCATGGTGGGCTACAACGTCCAGACTGCGGTCGATACCAGAAATCATCTGATCGTGTCGCATGAGGTGACCAATGTCGGGCACGATCGAACGCAGCTAGCGTCGATGGCGGCACAAGCGCAAAACGCAATCGGAAAGCAAGATTTGACTGTGGTCGCGGACCGCGGCTATTTCAGCGGAGCGGAAATTCTCGCATGCGAGAAGCTTGGCGTGACGCCGCTGGTACCGAAACCTCTGACTTCGGGCAACCGGGCACAAGGCCTCTTCGATAAAACGGATTTCATTTATCTGGCGCAAAGCGACGAGTACCAGTGTCCGGCCGGACAACGAGCTATCTGGCGTTTCACAACAATCGAACACGGGTTGCGGTGGCATAAATATTGGTCGTCTGCCTGCCCGGCATGCCCAATCAAGGCGCAATGTACTACCGGCACCAATCGGCGTATCGCCCGTTGGGAACATGAGGATGTACTTGAGCGAATGCAGCGGCGCTTAAATGTCTGGCCCAATCCTGCCCGCTTACGCCGGCAGACCGTCGAGCATCCATTTGGCACGCTCAAGGCATGGATGGGTGCAACGCACTTCCTGACCAGGTCACTCCCACGGGTGAGTACTGAAATGAGCTTGCACGTACTGGCTTACAATCTGAAACGGATCATGGCAATACTGGGTACTCATCGATTGATTGCAGCCATGAGGGCCTGACGGCCTTTTTTTGCATCTCTACGAGATATTGTTCCTGCTAATTGAGCAGGCCTTTCGCAGCCGTTAAATATTTTTTTGTCGCCGTGCTCCGTGCTAATGTTTTACGTGCAGGTTCGTTTCCAAATTGGATCGAAGACGAACGCGCTCACCTGAGAAATGATTTTGCGTTTTTACACAGCCTCGACCCAAAGCGGAAGTTCAGTTTTCTCTAAAGCAGCCATTCAAAGTACGTGCCGCCTTGTTATTGTTGAACACGCTTTGGGAGACGTGGAAGCTGGAGAGCAGTTTTCGTGCTGTCATTTTGCCAGCGCATCCGCTGCCCTGCTAAAGCCAACAACCGACCGAAACGAAAAACGCGTGGGAATTCCAGCCCCTTCAATTCTGGTCACAAACCTCGCAACGTGCCATTGAATTTTCCGCAGTCACATTCGTGGATTATCGCGCTTCCTTTGCCATGAAATCTAATTGAAACATTGCAAATATTACAGCAAACTGAATTTATGCCGGCCTGTTGATATTCTCTCAATGCTTGTATGAAGCGTGTACGATCATTCTCGTTTAACTTAGTCATCCCCTACTCCTGTTCGATCAGGTGGTCGGTGTAATGCATTGCGCTGTATTTTTCAATTATGATGTCGAGTGGAACGGCCACTCTTGGCCGTTTGGCGTCGCTGACTATAGACAAATATCCAGGCGCACAATTTCGAAATCGACATGCCCTTCACTTAAAACATCGCTAAATTCAATCACAAATCCTTTTACCTCAACAAGGCCTTCTGACTGATTAATCACACGTCCACGTCCTCGGTACGAATAATTTCCAGTGCGCTCAAGACAATCTGAGGATAGTGTCTCTTTCTCATTTTCGGGCCAATCCGACAAGTAAGCCGCCACAACATGCCCTTCCATAGTGGATAGGCGATTTTCAATGACATCGCCTACGCTAAGGCTACAAGGCCAACAGAACGCTACGATTTCACCACTCCCACTACTCAACGTAACAGAAGCACTTTCATCACCTGGCGTATACGGTTCGACTGAGATGACGGTAATTGTGCCCATGCTAAGATTTCTCATATATTCAACAGAATGTTCGAAGGTCCGCTCTTGGCCGAAGTCCGACGGACGAGTTAGGCCAGCTCATCCAGTCTGAAGCTTGGCATGAATCTCCCCACATCGTCGGGAAGAGTACCACTAGAATCTGCAACAGCCTGCATCTTCTTGAGCCACTGGCGGTCGTGGTCCCTATGAGCCAATTTTTCAATTTGCCTAAGCATCACAGCCGCATGTTCCCAAGTAACTTCCACCTCACTATTGGTGTTCCGATTAACGACTTTCGGCTCTGCATATCCCAACCTTTCAGCTACGTTCGGATTGGAATTTGATATGCGAATTTTAAAAAATAGCCAGTATTCGCAGCTATCACCTCCGTGAAATATGGCTGCAAGAGATCCGCCATCGCGAATCATCTCAACGCTATCAACGATAACAATAGGTGGAAGCATATTTGGCCTGTATTTTTACGGTATTCAAACTTGAGCTTCACAATGCGAACGGCGGCTACTGGCCGATAGCTTCACTGTGATGGGCGAACTCGGTCGACGGCATTCAGGATAGCAGCTTGCTCTGCTGCAAAAATCACAGATTGTCACTCCCGACTGAAGCCGCCCATAACGGTCATCTGTTAAAGTGATGGGGGAGGTCCAGACCGGATTCTTACCTCTCGCATAAATCTGCGGCCTCGACTGTTAACAGGATGCACCTATGAACGACCAAACCTCTACCGTATTGCGCACCGAGCACACTGGGCTGACTGTCGCGTCGATCGATGGCGTACTTGATTTCTGGACTGAGGTCCTCGGCTTTCAACTCGTGTACCGCAAAGAGCTTGGCGGTGGGCACGCGATGGAACAAGTGGTCGGGGTGTCGGGGGCTTATTTAAGAAACGCTCTCCTAGAGGGGCCCGATGGATATAGAGTTGAGCTGGTTGAGTACGATTCGCCGGAAGACCGCATGGTTTTGAAACAACGTCCATGCGACGTCGGTTCGGCTCATTTGACGTTTGCCGTGACCGATCTGCGCGCAATGCTAAATCGCATGGCCCCTTATGGATGGACGGCAACCGGCGAACCGCAAACTGCGCCTAGCGGAACAATCATGGTCTACACCCGAGGACCTGACGGCCACACTATAGAACTTATGCAACATCCGGAGTAACTGCTTGTCAGTGAATATTTTATCTTGGTTGCTATCTGGTAGACGTAAGACGGAGAACAACTTCGGCATCAGCTGGGCGGTGCATCATTGGTGTGAGGTTTTAATGGGTGATTACTTGAGCGACCGGTTTTGGCGATTGCGGCCATTCTCATAAGCTATCTTCGCAACATTTTGCGTTTCTGAACAAGCTCCACGCGGCGTCGCGCAATCTGGGTGTTGATTTGCCCGCAGAATTGACTGCCTCAGCACTGAGTCATATAGAAAGGCTTTGATGAAGGGCTTCTAGAATAAGTCAAAGTCGGCCGCGTTTGATCTTTCGGCGGACCTAATACGCGCCCGAAGGTAGTGGAGCTGTGAGACCCTGACCAACAGGTCAGAAGGAGCGCTCTGAGGCTCGCTGGAACGTCCGGTGCCATGGATGATCAGACACCAGAGTGAGTCATCAGTAGGATGACTTTCCATTCTTCAGGAGTAGTTCTCTTGCCATCTCCATGGCCTGCTCACGTGCGGCAGCAAGAAGTAGAGGGTAGCCCCAGAACTTGGCAAAAACGACCGCAAAGGCCTTGAATCCAACACGTTTTGCCGAGTTGGGTTCGACAAGGATCATTGCCACAACCAACTTTCGCAATTCAGCCTTGTGTTTTTTCATCCAGAGCGCGGTGCGCTTCTTTTCTTCCGGAGAGTGCTCATGGTCTTCGGCAGGTGCTGTATCGGTCAAGAGTACGAAGGGCTCTCCGCGCTGCAAATTGGCCTCCAATTCGGCGAAGTCCTTCTCATGATCATGGCCGGGTTCTTGCGTAAGACTCATCCAGACAAAAGGGAAGTTAGAACTATTCATCGACATGGTCGTTTCCTTTACTTTTGATGTGACGCCAGGTGACCGCAATAGCGAACACACCAGGCAACGAAATGAAAAACACTGCCGAGAAGGTAACGTGCCAGCCGTCGCGTAACCCGTCGGAGATTCCGCCTAAGGTATTGAGGACGACAAGCAGGCTGCCGAGGACCAGGACAACCCGTTGAGCCGTACGGGTACCGATCAGCGCGAGGAGCACCGTGACGATCCAAGAGCCGTAGAATGCGGAAAACATCCACAGTACGTCGGGCTCAAACGTAATTGCCGGTGTCACTCCCTGCGCTCTCACAAAGTCGTTGACGTAGAAGAACAATTGGAAAGTCACAAAGAGCACGGCTCCAACGGCCGTCGTCAGCCAGTACAAGGTGACCTTGTTTCCGTTGTTCGTGGCCAGGTCGTGCGCGGGGCTTAGGGGAGTATTAGGGGGCATAGGCGCTTTCTCGATAATCAATGGTTGTATGTCTGGGAATTTCCAAAGGGTGAAGCTTTTTGCCTGCGGGCCAATCAATACCGATAGTTCAGCGTCACCATCAGGTTGCGTGGTGCGCCATAGGTCACGGTATCGAAGTCGCCCTTCTGTAGCGCGTACTTTTTGTCGAACAGGTTGTTGAGGTTGACGTCCACACTGGTCTTGTTCGTGATGGCGTAACGTCCCATCAGGGATACCAGCGCATAGGAAGCTTGTTCCCCGCCTAACGTGCTGGTGCCAGTGCTGGGTGCCTCGTAGATGCGGCTTTGCCATTTGACGCCGCCGCCGAGTGTCAACTTGCTCCACTCTCCGGGCAACTGGTAGGTGCTGAAAAACTGGGCTGTGGTGCGCGGTATTTGCGAATTCAAACGGACGCCATTGCCGTCTTGCGCCGTAAAGTGGGCGATGCCGGCGTAGATATTCCAGCCGCGCGTCAGCTCACCCTGCAAGTCCAGCTCGATGCCACGCGACTTCGTGCCATTCACGCTCTGATAGGCTTGGGCACCGCCCGGCGTGAAGGTGCCGGCTACTATCTGTGCCGCGTTGTCCAGCTCGGTCTCAAACACCGCCAGCGAGGCATTCAGACGCCCCTCCATGTAAGCACCCTTGAGGCCGACTTCCTTGGTTTTTCCCTTGGACGGCGTGAGCACATTGCCCTTGCTATCCCGATAGTCGGTTTGCGGATTGAAGATACCCGTGTAGCTGAGGTAGGCCGAATAGATCTTGTTGATGTCGTAGATCACGCCGGCATAGGGCGTGAATTCATTGCTCTTTTTGTAGTGCAGCGATGTGCTACCGGCGTTGTCGTCGACTTCGTAGTTGCTGAAGCGACCGCCAACAATAAGCTTCAGAGGTTCGGCCAGGGAAAACCGGGCTGTGCTATAGACACCGCTTTGCTTGATCCGTGTGTCGCTCAATGTCGCACTCCTGGCATCGAAGTCAGGGCGAGGATAGGGCTGGCTCAGGTCATAGACATTGACCGGCGTAAAGGAGGAATAGAACGGCGCAATATCCCTCTGGCTGGCTGTGCGGCGTGAAGTCGTCGCCCCCACCACCAGCTCATGCTGGCGACCCAGCAGTTCGAAGGGCCCGCTCGCCATCACGTCGAAGGTATTTTGACGACTGCGACCTGCGGAGGCCAGTGCGACTGGATAAGCCCCATTGGGGAAAGTACCCAGTCCGGTGGCGCGATCTGGGCGTCCGACTAGGCCGAGCAGTTCAGCATCATAGTCAGTGCGGTACTGGTTAGCGATGGCCCGGAGTTTCCAGCCGTTGTCGAAACGGTGCTCGATCCCGGCAAACGCCGTCTTGAGGGTGTTGTCCCAATGGCTCCAATCCTGTGCGTAGCTGCTGGAACGTGAATACTGCGCCTGCGTGCGGTCGCTGAACCATAGTGGCAAACCTCCCCAGGTGGCGCCCTTGGGCGTGATGTCCTGGTAGTCATAGCCCAGGCTTACCGTGGTGCTGGGCGTCAGGTCTGCCTCGATGATGCCGTAGACCCCCTTTCTCTCAGGCCTGTATCCGTCGATATAGGAGTGCCCCTCCTGGTAGGTTCCGACCAGGCGCGCTCGGATCCTACCGTCCTCGGTCAACGGTGTCGATATGTCGGCCATACCTCGGTGGGTATCCCAGCTACCAGTACCGAGGGAGGCCGACGCCGAAAAATCGCGGGTCGGGCGTTTGCGCACTAGGTTGACGGCCGCCGAGGGATTACCGGTGCCGGTCAACAAGCCGGAGCCACCACGCACTACCTCGACGCGGTCATAGAACGCGGTATCGATCGAACCGATTCCGCTTCCATTGACGGTATTGCCTACGACGGTGGGTATCCCGTCGTATTGAACGTTGTTGATCAGAAAACCACGCGAATAGAAACTCGTCCGTTCGCTGTCGGACTGGTACGTCGCCACACCAGTGGTGTTCTCCAGCACGCCCTGCACCGAATTCAATTGCTGGTCATCCATACGCTGGCGCGTGATCACCGTCACCGACTGCGGAGTTTCCTGCAGCGACAGCGGCAGGCGCGTGGCTGCGGCCGTCTGGTCGACGGTGTAGGAGCCAGTGCCTTCGGTGGTCGCCGCATCCTTGCGGCCCGTGACGGTGACTGCCGGCAAGGCTATCTCCTCTTGCGACGTGCTTCCAGCCTTGTTCTGAATTTGAGTTGAATCAGCGGCGAATGCGCCCTGCGCGCTCATGAGAACTGCCGCAGCAACTGCCGAGCCCAGCACGGTGCGCGGCGTACTCCTGACCACGCATATGTCCGGCCTGTCTAGAAGAGGATAGGCGACGGACTTTGAGCGCATATCGATTGGCCAACGGGAACTCGAAGCAGTTTTGAGAGTGGGCATAAATAATAATCATTTTTATTTGGATGCCGCATTTAACAATAGATATAAGAAGCCGCAATAGCGAAACCAAGCCAGATTGTTATTCGATTAGGCCAATCGCGATCATTCCCATGTGCCGGCCGTATTGAAAAATATTCTGACCTAATTTTTGCAAGGTGTAAGTTTGTTGGCGTGGGTACGCTATGCCGAATTGTGGTTTGCCATACCTCAACCCAGCGCTACCGCGCCGAATCGATCAGTTACCTTGATGTGATCGTGGCGCTGGCCAGTGTGATCGGCGCTAGTTCGCAAGTGGCCGCTCCCGACAAGCGGCTAGGTTCCGCACGGGTCAGCGTGTTCAAGACGCTTGGTAGCGGATGGGAACAGGCCGCGGCGCATTGGCTTCTACGGACTTCAGTGAGTGGTCACCCCACTACCCCGCTGGGACCCAGACCAACCATGAGCAATGTCGATTCGCGTTGCGGCGAACAAGCGAGTTCGGGCATAGCTAAGGAAGAATGATATGGAGCCATATGATGACTCGCGTCGGATCGTCGACCTGGTTGCGTCATTCGGCAGCAAGAACCCGCCATCAGGCCAACACAAGAGAAAGAACACTGCGGCAGCCCGTGCCAAGACTGGATCGTCGACATCGTCTCAGGGACAACGCCTAGAGGCGAACGGGCTGCGACCGACGCATTGTGTTGGGCGCCTAGAGAACATAGCCCCGAGCTGTCTGGATGCCAGCCAGATATATCGCATCCTCAGCATGCAATTCGACAGCCTCGCACAGGGATCGGTACCGAGCGATGAACGATTTATGGACTGCTGGGTGGCTGGTTCTTACTGCAGGCACACGCGGACGCGCCTTCTGTGCCATTAAACCGGAGGCGCCAGACGACCAGTACAACACACTGCGTTGTCATTGCTGCGCGACTTTTTTCATTGAAGCCCTTGCGTTGCGTAAACACCAGCAGTCGCTGGCATTCCAGGAGGGCTTCGCTCTCGATGAAGAGGCGGTTTTCATCATCACCATGACGTGCTCGAAATGTCGGCAATCAGGATGAGGTTTCATCGGGGAGCATAATTCCTGGCACGGGAGCAAGCTGCGCGCCGCCCGTGCGATCCGCGAGGTATCGTGCCGGAGACTTTCCCGCCGCCTTGCGGAACATAGTGATGAACCCACTGGCGTTTTCGTACCCAAGCTCCAATGCCACCGTTTGCACGCTTTCACCCTTGGTCAACCGTTGAAGCGCAAGGATCACATGCAGCTGGCGACGCCAGCGCCCGAAGCTCATTCCAATTTCGTGCAACAGAAGACGGCTCATGCTTCGCTCGCTCATGCCAATGCGAGTTGCCCAATCGGCCTTCGAAGTTTTGTCCGTGGGATCGGCCAGCATCATCTCCGCGAGGCGACGCAATCGGAGGTCGCACGGCATGGGCAGATGTAGATCTTCCACCGGTGCGGCCACCAGCTCATCGAGCAATGCGGCAATCAACCGGTCTTCCCGTCCCCCCAGCGCGTATAGCTCAGGAAAACCGGCCACCTTCAATAGCAACTCACGTAGCAATGGCGATACCGAAATCGTGCAACAGGTTTTCGGAAGACCCCGGGCGGCGTCTGGCTCGACGAACAGGCAATAGCATTCCGTTTCACCAGCGCCCCGCGCCGCGTGCGGCAAGTCACCCGGTATCCATATGGCGCACTGCGGCGGCACAATCCAGACACCGTCTTCAATTTCGCAGTTAAGGATGCCGCGTACGGAGTAAATCAGCTGCGCCTTGCGATGCTGATGCCTCGCATTTTCCCAGCCCTTTGTTACCGATGTCGCACTCAAGGCCACTACGGGTCGCGAGACGCTGTCGACGTCTCCGGGCACAACAGTTAGATCGGTGATTGCAATGCTCGACATTGTCTTATAGAGCCTCGGATGAGAGATGGAGTAGATTGGCCTAATTGGAAAATATTATGACAAACTTGCTCAATGGCGTCCATCCTCACCTACCATTCCGCTCTCAGCTGAAGGTGACAATAAAAATTCTGCCTGCAAAATTTTCAAGCCTGACAGGAAGGTGTCCGCTTCTGGCCGAGGCTGTGTAAAAACGCTGTTGAGCGCTAATTCTAATCGGAAGTAAACGATTTGCGGCGATCCATGTCACACGGACAGATGACTCTGTTCGAGGTACACCTATGAAACGCTTCATTGAAGGGCGGGATCGCAGTCAACGCATTTTGCTTCCCGAGCAACTGGACGACTACGTTGCCGATAGCAACCCAGTGCGGGTAGTCGATGTTTTCGTCGATGAACTGGACCTGGTGCAAATGGGTTTCGAAGGAACAATGCCTGCACAAACAGGACGTCCGGCCTATCACCCATCGGTTCTTCTCAAGATTTACATCTACGGCTATCTCAATCGACTCCAATCAAGCCGTCGCCTGGAACGAGAGGCGCAGCGTAACATTGAACTGATGTGGTTGACAGGGCATTTGGCGCCGGACTTCAAGACTATCGCCAACTTCCGCAAAGACAATGGCCGTGCCATCTCCAATGTATGCAAGCAGTTCGTCGTGCTGTGTCAGCGACTTGGCCTGTTCTCTGAAGCGCTGGTCGCTATTGACGGCAGCAAATTCAAAGCCGTCAACAACCGCGACCGCAACTTCACCAGCGCCAAGCTGCAACGGCGCATGGAAGAGATCGCAGCGAGCATTGATCGCTATCTGACAGCCCTCGACACGGCGGATCGCCAAGAGCCGGACCGCAAGCAACTCACGACAACTCGACTGCATGAGAATATCGCAGCGCTCAAGGCGCAGATGCGAGAGCTTGAAGACATCCAATTAAAACTCCAGAAGACGCCGGATCAACAAGTCTCCCAAACCGATCCTGATGCACGGTCGATGAAGACGCGTGGTACAGGCGTCGTTGGCTACAACGTACAAACGGTGGTCGACGCAAAGCATCATCTGATTGTGGCGCACGAGGTGACCAACATCGGGAGCGACCGGGATCAACTGCACTCGATGAGCCGGCAAGCGCAAGAAGCGATTGGCACCGCATCGCTGACCGTAGTTGCTGATCGTGGTTACTTCAAAGGAGAAGAGATCCTGGCGTGCACACAAGCCGGCATCAACGTGATCGTCCCGAAGAACCTGACCTCCAATGCCTCTGCTGAAGGTCGGTTTGGCAAAGCGGATTTCATTTACGACGCACGCGCCAATGAATATCAGTGTCCCGCCGGAGAGCGATTGATCTGGCGTTTCACGAGCAAAGAGAAAGGCTTGAATTTGCACCGCTATTGGAGCTCGAATTGCCAGCAGTGCTCACTCAAATCCGCATGCACGCCAAGTCCTCAACGGCGCGTGACACGATGGGAGCATGAGTCTGTACTGGAGGCCATGCAGGAGCGGTTGGAACGAACGCCGAAGGCGATGCGAATACGCCGGCAAACTGTTGAGCATCCATTCGGCACCATCAAGGCATGGATGGGTGCTACGCACTTCCTCACCAAAACCAAGGCCCGAGTGAGCACCGAGATGAGCTTGCATGTCCTGGCTTACAACATGAAGCGGATGATCAACGTGCTGGGCGTGGGAACCTTGATGAAGGTGATGAGCGCATAGGCGCTTTTAGCGTCAGGAGATATGTTTGGAGACGGCTATTTACTCGGCCAAGGGAAATAGCCGCCGCGTTTGCAGGGCTCTCTATTATCAACAATGTCGCGTTAAAATGACGTGGATCTCGGCTCCCTTGATGGATTCAGCGTTTTTACACGGCCTCGGCCGATACCGGCCGTGTGAAATATCGGTACTACTCTCCAATCCACCAGCGCATGGTTTTAAGCGCATGTTTTATTTTTTCATCCGACTCATTCTCTAACTTGTTTTCCAAAGCCACTATCAAAATAGCTTTCCCATAGACATGAGCTAGGTAACGAGGAAACTGCTCAACGCTGACATCCCAATGAGAGATGGTACTTCGAATGATGTCTGTTAGGACAAGAAAACATTTTGGCTTCAGTTTTTCCAATATTCGGCCGGCCAGTTCCTGGCGTTCGAATGAAGTTTTAATGACTCCGCACTTAGCAAACACATCTATGAGCGCTACGGATAATGCGTCAGATTCGCACTTGGATAGCACTGAACACAGGAACTCCAGCTGCTGAGGATTCGCCGCCCCAAATCTGTCGGCAGAGTCGACAACCTTGAAATAAATTTCGGTGGAGTTCATATTTTGATGAGAATTTTAATTGTCCGCTCCTAGCCGAGTGCGGACTACTGTTCTGTATGTCTGCCGGTATCGGGAGAAAGCAAATTGACCATCCTGCTTATTGATGACCAAATACTCCCGGTGATGATGAGACGGGGGAACCGACAACTGCACCGTCCAGGTATCCGAACTTTCGCTCGAAATCGATATTTCGGCCTGCCGACAAATACCATTCAATAGCTCTTGCCCCATCGAAAGTGCCTTTTCACGATTTACTGGGCCGTTACCCTGCCGATAGGCAAGCCGTCTCTCTTGCAACGCAGCCCATTCATGGAGTTTCCGTTGCTTTCCTGCCCGTGCCAATTGGATTGCCTCTGGCACTTCTCGAAGATGGAATTCGGTGCCGCGAAGAATAACGAACATAAGATGAAAGTCCAAACTCGAGAGAATGTAATCCGCCTTGGGGCATGTTGGATCATCAGCTAACGGGATAAGAATGGCAAAGTAATCGCGGCGACCGAGAATCAGGTCTTCATCTTGATCGATTAGGAGAATATTGTCATCAAAAGCCCATCGACGAAGCGTGTCTTCACTTGGATTGCAATCATTCAGGATGATCTCATCGTCCATTGGTGGTGGCATGCATGGCTAGAATAAAGTTGTCAATAAAAATTAAATCGAGAGCCTGAACGAATGGCGGCTCATGGCCGTTTTGAGCCGGTCGCGACAGATCCACTTCGACCCGTTGCTGTCATTCAGGTTTCCTGATGCTGCAAGTAGTGCAGGCCATAAGAACTCTCAATGGGCGATTTCCGATTCGCCTTCAGCGAGCGTCTGCTGCAGCATCTCGATGTACCTATCCGCCATCTGTCGAGATCGAGGAAGTGCACCCCAGCGAAAGAGATGATGCGCAAGCTGAATTCGTAGTTGACCAAGCCTGGTAATCCCCCCACAAAAAAGTATCAGTTAAAAGTAGAATTTTCTTAAATGCGATTTTGAGGAAGTTTTACATGAAGACATCACGCTTTACCGAAAGTCAGATCATCAACATCTTGAAGCAGGCCGAGGCCGGCACGCCAGTTCCGGAGCTTTGTCGTGAGCATGGAATGAGTTCGGCCTCGTTCTACAAGTGGCGGAGCAAATACGGTGGCATGGACGCGTCGATGATGACGCGGATGAAAGAGTTGGAAGATGAGAACCGTCGACTCAAGAAGATGTACGCCGAAGAGAAGCTGAAGGCCGAGATCATTTCGGAGGCGATGCAAAAAAAGTGGTGAAGCCATCTCACCGACGTGAGATGGCACAGGCGGCAGTCCGAGCGCATGGAATCAGCGTCAGCAGCGCATGCGCGACTTTCGCGATCAGCCAGACCTGCTATCGCTACAAGGCAAAGCTATCGGAAGATAACGAGCGTGTCGCGGACTGGTTAATCCGGCTGACCGCGAACCAGCGAAACTGGGGCTTCGGCCTTTGCTTCCTGTATCTGCGCAATGTCAAAGGATTCGGCTGGAACCACAAGCGCGTCTATCGGATATATCGAGAGCTAGAGTTGAATTTGCGAATCAAACCAAAAAAGCGGCTTACCAGAGCAAAGCCTGAACCGTTGTCGGTACCAACGTCGATCAACGACGTCTGGTCCATGGACTTCATGCACGATCAATTGTCGGATGGGCGTAGCATCCGCCTGTTCAACGTCATTGACGATTTTAATCGTGAAGGCTTAGGCATTGACGTCGATTTCTCCCTGCCGGCAGCCCGCGTCGTTCGGTCGCTTGACCAAATTATCGAATGGCGGGGAAAGCCGACGACGATCCGCTGTGACAACGGGCCCGAATACATCAGTTCGACACTGGCCGCGTGGGCGGAAAAGCACGGCATCCAAATCAGTTTTATTCAACCAGGACAGCCACAACAGAATGCTTATATCGAGCGCTACAACAGAACGGTTCGCTATGACTGGCTCGCACATTACCTGTTCGAATCCGTCGAGGAGGTTCAGGAATTTGCGACGAAATGGCTCTGGACTTACAATCACGAACGCCCGAACATGGCGCTCGGCGGCATCACCCCGAAGCAGAAATTGGCCCTTGCGGCTTAGCCTCTACTTTTAACTTTGCTTAAAAATGGGGGGATTACCACCTGACTGTCGACTAAGGGGCGAATCAACCTGCCGCGGCATGCTCGAAACGGCCATAAGCGGTCTCTTGCTGGGTCGATGCAATTGCCCGGAGTCCTTGACGCTTAAGCCGTCCATCAAAATTTATATGAATGAATGAAAATGAATCGCGTGCTGACAGTAAATGACTTTTACGACGGTCCTCGACGTGGCGTTGCAGAATTCAATGGAGTCCCGCACATATATGAGGCGGAGTTTGATCACAGCTCAGACGAATATGGAGACACATATTTTCTATCTCCAATTGAAAGTAACTTACTCGCGCTAGTTATCGAGGATTGGGAAATTTGGACACGCTGGCAAGTGAAGTTCAAGAAAGGTGAAGTGTCGATTGATTCACATCCGGCTCTTCCAGAAGATCGATCGCGGCACGAAATGCTAAAACATGCGCTAGATGGGCGATTAGAGACTGATCCGGCTTGTCGAATTTACGTACGTGGTAGATTCTGGCAGAGTGAGCCAGAAGGTAACTGGGATGGGACTGCAGTTGAGTGGACTCAGTTAAAAGCAGCTAAATAATCGTCGCCATCAGCCTGGTTTTCAATGACTGCAGTGGGGGAATTGAGTCTGTCGCGACTGGCTCAAAACGGCCAGGAGCTTCCGCCCATCTTACAATTCAATTGGCAACGTGACTTAGATTCTATATGGCCATTCATGTGCGTCGGTAGGCTAAGCCAAGACCGGGAAATTTCAGGGGAAATTGTCTAATGTTCGATTTATTTAAATCGCGAAAAATTTCTGATACACATTTCGGAGAACTCTCCCGGTCGAGTGGTTTCTGGAGAAGCACAATAAAACTTGGTTCATGCGCGGACGTTCCATTGGCGGTCGCAGGTCCCAAAGATGGTCCGGATACTAGTGCACTTGCTGAAGCTCACCAAGTTGTTTCATTATTTCCGGAGTGGCAGCCGATTATTGAGCAGGCGCTCTTTGAACACTTTGATCCTTATTTTGAGGCAATAGCAGCGGGCGAATATCCTGTTTCAAATCTGCAGAACATTAAATCGCCAAAGGATGTGTTGACCAGGGCAAACCTACAATTTGTCGTTATCGGTCCAATAGGCGGGACAATGACGACTGAACTCGGCTATGAAGCCGAATGGGATGAAGAACATTTGATTGGTGTACGATTTCAAGCTGGAAAATTTTTTGAACTGTGTGGAAGCACAGTGCCAGCTTAGCGTCATTGCTCACCCAAGCTCTTGGGCAAAATGACGCAGTTCAGCCACCACCTGCCGGTCGCAAACTGTTCTCGTTAGCCGACGTTCGTAATGGTGTGTTTAAAAAACATTCATGTTAGATTGGCGTTTTCGAACATTCAACACGAAAGCTGCCATGAAACGCGGACTTTGGCCCACAGTTTGGTTGCTCGTTGTCGCAGTGCTCGCGGCTGTTGTTGCAGCTATTTCAGGGTTGAGATTCTGGTGGGCATTTCTGATCGTGGTAGTGGCAATCCTAATCAACGGTTGGGCGGCAACACTTGAAGACGATCTCCCTGGAGGGTTCAATAGCCCAGACGGAACTCATGCGCCGAGATATGCAATTGTCACGGGCTGGATAATTCGCATTCTTGGGATTTTACTTATGCTTTCGTGTCTTGCAGCTCTTGGTGCCTATTTCTTTGAATCTCAATAACAGACATGAAGCTGCGCGACGACAGGCAGTAATCAGCGGCCAGCAACGGTCATTCGAATTTCGAAAATGAACATAGAAAATATCCTTAAACAAATCGACAAAAATACTCAGCCAGATGTTGGTGCATTTGACTTGGCATTGGCTTCGCATGGTGGTCCCCGAAACGCGTTCTGTGATAGCTTCGCCAAAATGGTGGCGGAGCGCTATCTAGATAATTCGTTGGATTTCGACATAGCAGACTGTGCAATAAACTGTTTGTCTTCCTGGGCACGCCTTGAGAAATTTTCGGAATTTTCGTGGGCCATATATAGAGCATTTGACGAAGGTGAATACTTGCACCCTGGGCAACCCCCTGGTACGAATGAAGAGTTGTACACCAGACCTATGCTTCGCAAGGCAATGAGTGAAATTTCATTGAAATCGGGCAGTTAATTTCCACTATCGGCCAAAAGCAGCTATCCGATCAACCTGTGAATCTGGTATATCAATGTCAATTATTCGATGTTCGGAAATACATACAACCGACATAGCAAACCTTATCGGATCAGGAAAGTTATATGAGTAAAGCAAGTGGACTGCGGATACTTAAATTGATCGGATTAATATCGCTCTTGGCGGCCAGTATGCATGCAAGTGCAGGATTCTTTGGCTTCGGTGGCGATAGCTGGAAAGAAGAAGTGCTGCTGCATGACGGACAAAAGCTGATCGTGGAACGGTCCCAAAGCTACGGGGGGCGTCATGAAATTGGTCAGCCATCTCCAGTCAAAGAGGAGTCAATTTCTTTCATCCTGCCTAATACCAATAAATCTATCGTATGGACGGAGGAAATAAACAATGAACCCGGGAGTGCAAGTCTAGGATTGTTGGCGATAGATGTCGTTCATGGTACGCCCTATATGGTCACGGTTCCTGTTGGTTGCACCTCTTTCAATAAATGGGGACGTCCCAATCCGCCTTACGTGATCTTCAAATATGAGGGCCAAGCTTGGGAAAAAATACCGTTGAACGAACTACCTCTGGAAATCAAAGAAGCCAATGTTATTAGCAATGTACAAGATCACGGGCATGAACTTAACTCTCATTCGGGAGTGGTTTCAGCCAGTGAAATCAAGGAAATAAATGGGTTCTATCGTCAGGAAGTATTGCATCTGAAAGTGTTTGTTAGGACGCCATTTGACTCGTTGGATCAAGGATGCCCAGTGCTGGTTCGAATAAAAGGTGGATGGCAATCGGCGGGAGGTGCTAAAGCACCTTTTCCTATTACCACACCTAACTCACCAGATGAGTTTCAACGGCTCATCCCCGTTGTCCCGCCACAGTCTAGCGATGAAAAAAAGAATTGAATGACTGCAATTCTAAAATTTGGCAGATGTATCGCCTATTGGTCAACGCGGCGGTTAGCGCAATGCTTACAGTGAACGACCGCTATCAATATAGCGGCTACTTCCGCTTTGGGTCGAGGCTGTGTAAAAACGCAAAATCATTTCTCAGGTGAGCGCGTTCGTCTTCGATCCAATTTGGAAACGAACCTGCACGTAAAACATTAGCACGGAGCACGGCGACAAAAAAAATATTTAACGGCTGCGAAAGGCCTGCTCAATTAGCAGGAACAATATCTCGTAGAGATGCAAAAAAAGGCCGTCAGGCCCTCATGGCTGCAATCAATCGATGAGTACCCAGTATTGCCATGATCCGTTTCAGATTGTAAGCCAGTACGTGCAAGCTCATTTCAGTACTCACCCGTGGGAGTGACCTGGTCAGGAAGTGCGTTGCACCCATCCATGCCTTGAGCGTGCCAAATGGATGCTCGACGGTCTGCCGGCGTAAGCGGGCAGGATTGGGCCAGACATTTAAGCGCCGCTGCATTCGCTCAAGTACATCCTCATGTTCCCAACGGGCGATACGCCGATTGGTGCCGGTAGTACATTGCGCCTTGATTGGGCATGCCGGGCAGGCAGACGACCAATATTTATGCCACCGCAACCCGTGTTCGATTGTTGTGAAACGCCAGATAGCTCGTTGTCCGGCCGGACACTGGTACTCGTCGCTTTGCGCCAGATAAATGAAATCCGTTTTATCGAAGAGGCCTTGTGCCCGGTTGCCCGAAGTCAGAGGTTTCGGTACCAGCGGCGTCACGCCAAGCTTCTCGCATGCGAGAATTTCCGCTCCGCTGAAATAGCCGCGGTCCGCGACCACAGTCAAATCTTGCTTTCCGATTGCGTTTTGCGCTTGTGCCGCCATCGACGCTAGCTGCGTTCGATCGTGCCCGACATTGGTCACCTCATGCGACACGATCAGATGATTTCTGGTATCGACCGCAGTCTGGACGTTGTAGCCCACCATGCCTGTGCCACGGCCACTCGTGGCCATGGATCTGGCATCCGGATCTGTCAGAGATATTTGCTTATCTGGTGTCTGCTGCAGCTGCTTGTTGATCTCATTGAATCCTTCGATCTGCTTCTTGATGGAGGCAATTTTTTCCTTCAGATGTGAGACGCGGGCCTCAGGCACTAACTCTGGCTGGCGGTCGGCACGATCAAGCTCCTCGAGGTAGCGTGCAATGTTGGCTTCGAGTTGCTCGATTCGTGCCTGAAGCTTCCTGTCGGTGAAGTTCTTGTCGCGATTGTTGACCGCCTTGAATTTACTGCCATCGATGGCGATATCGGCATTGGCAAACAGATCGAGATTGCGACACATCAGAACAAATTGACGACAAACCTTGCTGATCGCTGGCCCGTTGTTCTTGCGGAAGTCGGCAATGGTCTTGAAGTCCGGTGTCAGGCGACTCGTCAACCACATGACCTCGATGTTGCGTTGTGCTTCGCGTTCCAGGCGCCGGCTTGACTGGACACGGTTGAGATAGCCGTAGATATAAATCTTCAGCAGCACGCTGGGATGATAAGACGGCCGTCCGGTCTGCGCTGGCTTCGCGCCACCGAAACCAAGCGATTCAAGATCAAGCGAATCGACAAAGACATCGATGACTCGGACCGGGTTATCTTCACTGACGTAATCCTCGAGCTGCTCTGGTAGCAGGATACTCTGCGTGCGATCCGTTCCCTGGACAAAGCGTTTCATCGAAGCCTCGATCAAATATGCAATGTCGATTTGACGCTTGTATCGAGAAATAGTTTACTAACTGGATGCGTTTTCACACAGCCTCGGTCGTTTACTGCCTGTCGCAACACACATCAGTCAGCTATTTACGAACTGCGTGACGAACAGGACGATGACTCCGGATCAACCTATTTGATTGAAAAATTAGACGTCGATGTGGAATTGCATCTCCATTTGCTCCATTTATGTAACGTGGGTTGATCCGAGATTATACTGGACGCAATATGTGCTGCGCGCATATCAGCCGCCTTGCTAGATAATCACCAACCGCAAAATGAGTCAATTCGGCACACAAATCTACACCCCGCGCGCAGTCATCCATCCACCACGCCTGCCCGCTAAATAGCTCGCTTCCGACTCAAATTTTTGGAAGTGACGCACATAGGAAAAACCAACCGTCTGAGGGCCATAATGCGTCGAAAAAAAGTGACGCAAAATGACGCGCCTGTAGGGGTAAAAATGAGCTCTTGGCGTGGGCGATGAAAAGCTGATTTTAGGTTTGACCTCGGGGAAAAGGTAACCTTGGTAACCTACCCTGTTTTCCGTTTGTAAGCACCTGATTTATATAGGTTTAGGTGGTTACCTTTGAAAGGTAATCTTTCGTAACCTTAAAGGTAACTTATATCTAAGTCATTGATATATATAACTATTATTTTTTATCTATATTACCTTCTATTATGGTAACCATGTTACCCCGATGTTACTCCGAAGTTACCTTTTATCGAAACCTGCAAAGCCTTATGTTGCAAGGCTTTGCGGCCGATTTTCAAAAAAAGTTACCAATGTTACCGTTTTCCCGAGGGGTCCCCTTGAACTAACGAGACAATTAGATCTGCGTTGCTATACTTGGCCGAAATATGAATTTGTTTCGAAATAGCGACAAACCTTCAGCATCTCTGGCCGCACTTTTCAAAATTATTTTCACCATCCCCACTCTTTACAAATTAAATAAGTAACCCATTGATTTTAAACAGAATCAATTTCCTCTCTCCGGCACCAGTTTCACCAAAAAACATGCTTCCGTCTTGATTGCCGATAGAACAAGAGTCGCTTGCTCAATAGACATACTTCTCCTGCCGATAGCGGCCGTCGCGCGTACCGTAGCGGCTGGAACGCAGCTTGACGTCATTGAGCACCACTCCCTGCGATGAGATACCTGCCTGAGCCAGGCGTTTCAAGGCTTCCTTGATCGCTCCCGTGCCGCTGACTTCCGCCCGTGCAATCAATAGAACCGTTGCGGCATGTGCGGCGGCAATCACCGCATCGGAAACCGCCAGCACCGGCGGCGTGTCGATCAGGACGTAATCGTAATTGGCGGAAAGCGATTCAAGCAGCTTGCCGAAATTCTGATGCGACAGCAATTCCGCCGGTTTGAGCGGCAGCTGGCCGGTGGAAATGAAGCTGACGTTTTCCAGCAACTCCTTGTGCAGTACCTGGTCTATGTCCTCGCTGGCCGTGATCAGGTCTGACAGGCCGTTGCCGCGCTCCAGTCCGAAATACTGGTGCAGATAACCCTTGCGTAAATCCGCATCGATCAGCAACACTTTCTTGCCTGCGGCTGCCAGCACGGCGGCAAAATTGGCGGCAACAAAGGATTTCCCCAGGCCAGGCGTGGGGCCGGTAATCAGCACGACATTATTGCGCGACTCCAGCATCGAAAACTGCAAGGCCGTGCGCAGGCCGCGCAAGCCTTCGACCGCCATGTCGGTAGGAAAATTTTGCGCCAGCACGGAAATCGATGGTGCCTTGGCATGTATTTTCTGGAACAGCTGTTCCTGCTTTTTACTACGGGGAATCGACGCGAACACGGTCACGCCCAGCGCCTCTTCGATTTCAAAAGCATCGCTGACGCCGTCGAACACGAGCTTTTTGACGATGGCGCACAGCATGCCCGCAAACAGCCCCAGCGCCATCGACAGCAGCACAATGACAGAACGATGCGGCTTGAGCGGATGCTCAGGCACCAGCGCCGGATCGATGATGCGTACATTGCCGACCTTGCCCGCCTTCACCAGACGCAGCTGCTGCGCCGAATTCAACAAGGCCGTGTACAGATCGGTGTTGACCTTGACGTCGCGGTTGAGGCGAAACAAGTTCTGTTCCAACAACGGCAAACGCTTGATCTGGGCGGAATATTTCTGCAGTTCGTCGTTGATGTCGGCGATCTGGCGGTTGATCCCGATCACCGCCTGATGGTCGCTCGTAAAGCCGATCAGCAAGCTTTCTCTTTTCTGCTTCAGTTCGATCAGCCTGGTCTGCGCCGCCACGTTCTGCTGCAGCATCAGCTTAGATTCCTCGCCCAGATTGATCGTGCTGCTGCTGTTGCGGAATTGGTTGTATTTATTCTCGGACTGTTCCAGCTCTGCCCGCAGCTCCGGCAACTTCTTGTCGAGGAAAGCCAGCGTCTGCTCTGCCTCTTCCGATTTCCTGGCGACATTCTGGCGCACGTAATCGAGGCCGATGCCGTTCAGGGTGCGAGCAATCAGTTCGGGATCATGGCCCTGCAGGCTGATGTTCAAGATGCCGGAACCTTTGCCTTTTTCCACGATGGTCATGGATTTCTGCAGCTCGGCGACAGTCTGCATGCGCGATGCATGGCGCAAGATGAACTTGGCTCCTGGCTTGCCATTCAGTGCAGCGACCTTGAGTACGATATTGCCTTCGCCGATCGCAATATTCAATTCCTTGCCAACTTCACCTTCCAGCACTATCTGATGGGCATTCTGGCGCAAGATGAAATGACCCGGCGCGGTTACCGTCAGCACGAAGTCCTGATCGTCCAGCGATTTCGGAATCTCAAAGCGCGCCACTTCGATTTTCTCAGCGCCCCAAGCGTAACCGCCGTATCCGAACAAGCCTGGCGTAGACAGTTGATCCTGGCCGGAAGCGATCCAGGAACCGATCAAGGGAAAATACCTGGCGCGTGCAAACACGTTCAAACGCAGGCTGTCCACTGCCTGCGAGGCCAGGGTGCGCGAACGCAGAATCTCGATTTCGGCGGCGGAATCGGCCTTCACATCCACCAGCGACGATAGCGACGACAGGCTGCCCAGCAAGTTCTTGGAGGTATTCGGACTGTCTTCCACCTGGACCAGCAGATCGGTGCTGTAGACCGGCTTGGCGATCAGCGCATAGCCGGCTCCCAGCAGGCTGGCAATCAGGAAAATGCTGATCACCAGCCAGCGATGGTCAGAGATTGCATCGAGAAAAGTGACGAAGCTGAACTCGTCGGCCGAAGAATCGTCTGCCGCGGAATGTTGTTGGGCGTTCATGTTAGATCTGTTTTTCTATAGAAGTGGTTGCTACTTTCTTGAAGAAAGATGCAACAGGCATTGCCGTCTCATGTAAAAGAACATGGGCGGATGCAAGCCTGTCAGCCGATTTGCACGATTTTCCTGGCCAGCTCGGCCATGCCTTGCGAAATCAGGCGGTAGGTTTGCCGAAAGCTGCTCATGTCTTGCTGATAAGGATCGGGGATATCGAAATCGCCAAACTCGCCGCTGCGCAGGACCTTGCCTTTGGCTGCGGGATAATTTTTTTCGATATAGCGTTTCTGCTCGGTATCCATGGTCAGGATCAAATCGGCTTCGCGCACCATGCGGTCGGTCAGCCTTTGCGCCCGGTGGCCGCTGATGTCGATGCCCTGCTCCTGCATGATCTGGATCGAATGCGGATCGGCGGGATAGCCGACCAGGGCGTCGATGCCGGCAGAACGGATCGTCTTGTCCGGAAAAGCCTTGTGCAGCAAGCCCTGCGCCATCGGGCTGCGACAGATATTGCCGATGCAGATCACCAGGAGGTTATTCATCATTTCCCCGCCTGCACCGCACTGGTGACCGACTGTGCGCTAGGAATGACCAGGCTCACCACGCGCGACCAGAGCGCCAGCGGCGCGGCATCGACGTACACCACATCCCTGGCCTTCAGCTGGAAATTATTGGCCAGCACGAAAGCTGCCGGCGAGCGCGCGTCCAGGTGAAACACCTGAGGCTGCGCCGTATCGCCGGCCGCGCCGCGCACCACGTAGACCTGGCGGGCGTCGCTGGTCAGTGGATTCAAGCCGCCGGCTTCGCCCAGCGCCTCGCCCAGCGTCATGCGGCCGTCGCGCAAGGCCAGCGTGAGCGGACGCGTTACCTCGCCCAGCACGAACACCTTGCTGTCGGCGCGCGCAAAGACCCGCACCGCATCGCCGTTGGCCAGCAGGATACCGCCGGCCGGCCCCATTCCCCGGCTGATCAGCAACGGCAGGTCGATCCTGTAATTCGCACCGTTGCGCGTCACCTCGATCTGGCTGGCGTCGCCGCCCTCCAGCACGCCGCCGGCGCGGCTCAACGCTTCCGCCAGCGTCATCGGGATATCGTTGATTGCCTGTATCCCTGGCGTCTTGACTTCGCCGCTCAAATACACGCGCTGGCTGCGATAAGCCTGCACACGCAGGGTCAGGTTTGGCTTTTTAAAGTACTGTCCGAGTTTTGCGGTCAGCACATCGCGTGCTTGCGACTCCGTCAGACCTGCCAACTTGAGCAGCCCGGCATAGGGAAACTGCACCATGCCGTTCTGGTCAACCACGAAGCCAGGCGCGGTGCTGCCCTCGGCGCTTGCTGCCGTCGCCTGGGCCGCGGCCATGGCCGGCGCAGCCAGTTCCGGGTGGTCCCAGACGATGATGGATAGGATGTCGCCATTGCCGATCAGATAGGGCGCCGAGGCCTTCATCAGCGGCGTCAGGTCGGGGCCGCTGCTCTGCTGCACCAAAGCTTTCTCCTCGCGCACCAGTTCCGGCGTGATGGTTTTGAATGCGGCGGCGCCGTGGTTGCCGCCTTCCTCGGAAGCGGCTTGCTCCATGCGCATCCCCGGCACCGTGACGCAAGCAGTGAGGAGCAATAGCGAGGCAAGGACGGTCCAGCGCTGGAGGTGTTTTTTCAAGTTAAATGACATATTGTTTTCAATCTGCTGCAAATAAAATCGCTTCGGTCCGCAACAGCGGGACCTGTGCGTTGAAACCGATGGCGTCGCTGTTGGCTGCGCTCTTGGCGTGCAGCAAGACTGTTCACGGATTCACGCATGAATACGGTATTAGCGAGATCTCACGATTCCAGGCCACTGCCCGGGAAAGCGCCGGCTGTCTGGTGCATATCCATTACAGCGAGCTCTATGCTAGATAAGCAGGTAACGAATGTATGTAGGGTAAATCCGGTATAGGGCAATGACTTCCCCGATTGGAGGCACCCGGATCGGCTCATCCGGGCAACGGCAACCCGCTGCGCCAGCGGGCGAGAAATGCCTTGCCGCAACAATGCAGCTTTAAAACCACAGCTGCGTTAGGCGACAGCGGATTTCTGTATCATTCCCTCATGCCAATGTTCCAAAGCATCAAGTTCCGCCTGATTGGCCTCGGTATCCTGATTATCGTGGCCGGCATCGGCTTGCGCCTGTTTTTTGCCTTGCCCTTCGCCCAAGGATTGCTCAGGGATGAAGTTGCAGCTCAGCAATTTTCGATGGCATCGTATGTCGCCCGCGACATCGACCACAGCATCCAGGCGCGCCGCGCGCTGCTGACCGAACTGAGTTCGGCGCTGCCGCCGGCGCTGCTATCGCAACCGCAACAGCTGACGGCCTGGCTGCGCGAACGGCAGCGCATCAATCCCTTGTTCAACAGCGGTTTGCTAGTGGTGCCGCCGGACGGTAAGGGCGTGCTGGCGCAGTATCCAACGGTGCCCGGGCGCGAGGAGCTGCTCTTTTCCGCGAGCGACTGGTTCCGCGCGGCGCTACATGCCGACACCCCGGTGATGGGGCGGCCGAAGCGCGGGCGCGCCATTCACGAACCGATCCTGGTGATGGCGGTGCCGGTGCGCAATGCGGCCCGCCAGGTGGTGGCGGTGCTGGCCGGCGTGGTGGTGCTGAACACCCCAGGCTTTCTCGACCGCCTGCAGGAAACCAAACTTGGCGTCAGCGGCGGCTTCCTGCTGGTGTCGCCGGCCGACAAGCTGTTCGTCGGCGCCAGCGACCCGGCGATGGTGCTGACGCCGACGCCGCCACCGGGCGTCAACTTGCTGCATGACCGCGCCATGGCCGGCTACCGCGGCACCGGCATCACCATCAACGCCAAGGGTGTGGAAGAGCTGTCGGCGATGGTGACCGTGCCCAGCACCGGCTGGTTCGTGGTGGCGCGCATCCCGACGGCGGAAGTGTTCCATCCGATCAATGCCATGCTCGGTTTCTATCTGCGTAATACCCTGGTGATCCTCGCCGGCATGATCACCCTCATGCTGCTGCTGTTGCCGCGCACCTTGCGGCCACTCACCGACGCTGCCCATGCAATGCGCGACATGGCAGATGGCAAGCGCGCGCTGGCGCCGTTGCCGGTGCAGCGGCGCGACGAGGTCGGTAGCCTGGTGCTGGGTTTCAATTATCTGGTGGAGCGGCTACGCGACAAAGAAGTCGCGCTCAAGGCGAGCGAGGCGCGCATGGCGTTCATGGCGCACCACGATACGCTCACCGGCCTGTGCAACCGAGCCATGCTGGAAGACCGCCTGCAGCAGGCAATGGCGCGCGCGCAGCGCGACGGTTCGCATTTTGCGCTGCTGTTTTGCGATCTGGATAATTTCAAGCCGATCAACGATGCCTTCGGACACGAGGCCGGCGACGCCATCCTGCGTCAGGTGGCGGCGCGCTTGCTGGATGAGCGCCGCAGCACCGATACTGTAGCGCGCTTGGGGGGCGATGAATTTGTGATCTTGCTGACCGATCTCGGCGATGCGCGCGCAGCGTCGGTCGGCGTCGCCGGTCAATTACTGGCAGCGATCGGCATTCCTTTCAACGTCGACGGGCGGCTGTTCGAGCTAAGCGCGTCGATCGGCATTGCCTTGTATACGCAGGCCGGGATTTCCACTTCGCAGCTGATGTCGCAGGCCGATATCGCCATGTATCAGGCCAAGCGTGCAGGAAAGAATGAATTCTGTGTCTTCGACGAGACGCTGGAGCCCTTCCGCGTCTAGCGCGGGGGCCGGTGTATGGCCGGCCGGGTGAGCACTCTTGCCCACCCTACGGTTGATTACTTGGCAGGAGCTGGCTTGCCGTCCAGCGGGAAGTTGCAGACGAAATTCATCATCACTTCGGCCACTGAGCCGGCGGCCGGTTTCACAAACGTGGCGCCTTTCAGGGCGTCGCTATGATCCACCTTGGCGCCGGCG
This sequence comes from Collimonas pratensis, assembly GCF_001584185.1. GTDB lineage: Bacteria > Pseudomonadota > Gammaproteobacteria > Burkholderiales > Burkholderiaceae_D > Collimonas > Collimonas pratensis. The sequence goes on from NZ_CP013234.1 coordinate 4,210,564, forward strand.
CCATCCAATTCAGCGAACAGAATCTCTTTGCTCAGGCGCAGGGTCTTGGCCTTGCAATTGTATTGGGTGAAATCCTGGTAGGACTGGAAAGTCGCCAGCGCCTTGGGATCGCCGTCGTTCTTGCGCGGCTCCTTGAAGTTCCACATCGACCATGCTTCGCGGATGCCATTGCTTTCCTTGATCGATGCCTGGTCCAGCTTCAGCTCGGAAGTATCGCTGGAACCGACGGATTGCCAGTCGGCGGCGTTGGCCACGACGCAAGCGAGGCCGAGAGTCAGGGTGAGCGCTAATTTTTTCATGTGGTTTTCCTTATAAGGTGCGTGCAGGGTTCGACTTTGCATAGTAAACATTAATTCCCGCTGCGAGGCGGCAAATTGGTAACAAAATGAAAATCAAAAAAGCCCCGTACCAGACGGGGCTTTTTCTTGCGGCGCCGATGCGGCGCCGCGGATCGCCTTGAGCCGGTCTTAACCCTTAGGTTTCGACAGGCATTGCTTCATGAATGCCTTGCGGTCGTCGCCCTTTTTACCGCTGGCGTCGACGTTGCACGACTTCATTTTTTCCTGCTGCGTCATGGGAGCGGCTGCTGCCGGCTTTGTGCTCAGGCAATCTTTCATGAAAGCCTTGCGGTCATCGCCTGCTTTGCCGGCGGCGTCCTTGTTGCAGGTTGCCATCTTGCTTTGCTGCGTATTGGCGGCAAATGCTGGATTAAAAGCAAAGCAACAAGCGAGCAATGCCAGAGCTGACAGTTTTTTCATGGTTTTCTCCGTTTCCGACAGTTGGGTTAGGCCGCCTGACCGAATGCAGTGAGGCTTGCTGCATTACAGCACGAAAATTGTCTGCTGCCAATATGTCAGCTATATACATATGCGGCAACAGCATATGGGCGTGCTTGCTACATCAACGCATGATGATATTCATAAATTGAATGACTCGTATGTGAAACTGAAATTGGATTAGTCATTTCAACATGTCTATACTGCATTGCAACATAGAAGACGAAATGAAAGGGCATATTATGATCTCTCCTCCACTGCCGATGTCGGCACGTTCCATCGCACACAGCATGCAGGCGCAAGCGCGTCTGGACGCACGCAAGTTCAGCAACAAGAGCGCAGTTCAGCAAGAGCCAGGTCTGCTCGACAAGATCCTGGCAATCTGGAGCGCACCGTACAAAAGAATGAGCGGTTCTTTCCTGCGCTTCTGAATCCAGAGCGCCCGCAGTACCGACTAGCCCCGCCGCCTGCGGGGCTTTTTATTGCCTGTAACAAATCTGCCCTCACCAAGTTACCCACAGAAATTGTGCGCAAGCCTGTTGATAACCTCACAGTAAAAAACCAAGTATTTGATTTTCATGAAGTTTTAGTCGCTGCCTATGACAGGGTCGCACGCGCAGCTTATATGTCGCTAAAGCTTCGGCGGAGCCATGCATGCGCTGTACATTTGCCACAGGCAAAAAAAAGCCCGCTCACCTTGCGGTTGCGGGCTGAATCCAAACCTTAGGAGGTGTTGGAGGAGACAGGTGTAACTATATGGCGACGCAGCATGCATGTCTGCTTTATTTACCTGATAACAGATATTCTATATTTATATATCTCTAATCACTTGCGCATGCCATTATGGCCGCGGCAGGCATCTGCGCGCGCCTTGCGCATGGCGCCATCCTTGCAACGCATCACACTGTGCGTGTTCACGCGATTTTTACCATCGTAAAAAGATTCCGGACGGCGGTCATTCCTGGCGTCAGGATGCCCTTCCAACCCCATGCCTGGCTGCGGCCGCCTTGGCTCATCCTGCGCATGCGCAACAGGGGCAATCGCCAGCAACAGCGCCAGCACGCTCAATAGCTTCTTCATATATCGGACCTTTCGTAAGCACTGCATGAACAAAATGGATCACGGATACAACGGCCTAGCTTCGAGCCAATCTACGCCTTTACGTTCACTTCTCCAAGAATTTCTTATCTGATGCGCAATGCCTGATATAGCGCATCCCCCTGCCAAGATGGCAACGCCGCGCCCTCGGCGGCATGGATCAGCGCCGTCATCCGGCGGTTGGCCGGCGCATCCTTGCCCAGTGACTGCGCCAGGCCGACGATTGCGCCGTTCAGGTAATCGACCTCGGTCAGGCGCCCTGCCTGCAGGTCTTCCCACATGGAAGAGCGTGCTTGCGGATCGATTTTCAGCATGGCTGCGGCTACCCGCGTGAAAACCGCATCGGGCAAACGCAACAGCAGCGGCAGCAATTGCGGCGCAACCTTGGCGATTTTTGCCGGACGGATGCCGGCGGCGCGCAGCAACTGCAGCGCTTCCTCGATCAGCAAAGCCAGGCAGCGCCGGTAGGCGCGCTGCGACAGCTGGTTTTTAAGCGGCAGGCCGGACAGCGCATTGACGGCATTGTTGAGGTTCAGCAGCAGCTTGCCCCATTGGACAGCGTCAAAGTCGGCGCAGGGCTGGATCGGCAAATGGACTTGGCTGAAGACGGCTTGCCATGGCGCCAGCGCGGGGCTGGCTTCGATCATCAGCTGGCCGCCGCTGCCGCGATGAAAACGGCTGCCCTCCATCTGCACCACGTTGAACGGCACCATGCCCGCCAATACCTGCCAGCCAGGCAAGGCGCTGCGCAAGGCAGCGGCATTGCCAACGCCATTTTGCAGGCTGACCACCAGCGCCGAAGGCCTCGCGTGCTGCGCAATGACGGCGCCGGCAGCGGCGCTGTCGGCGCTCTTCACCGTGACCAGGATCAGCTGCGCATCCGTCAGCGCGAAAGGATTTTCCTGATAAGGGAAGCCGGCCGCGGCCAGTTGCTGCCGACGGCCCTCGAGATCGCTCAGCAGCACGCCCTGCTCGGCGATCTGCTGGCGCATGCGGGCGCGCCCTATCATGACCACATCGGCGCCGACGGCATGCAGCGAGGCGCCGATATAGACGCCGATCGAACCGGCGCCGAACACCGCGATTCTGGCCATCAATAGGCGATATGCAGGCGGCGGTAGAGGAAGCCCAGCACGAACAGCGGGCCGATCAGCAGAAAGCGCAGGTCATCGAAGAAGGACGGTTTCTTGCCTTCGATCTTGTGGCCGACGAACTGCCCGATCCAGGCCAGCACAAACACCGTGATCGACAGCGGCAGCACCCACTGCGGCGGCAGCACATAGAGCAGCACCAGCATCGCGGCCGACATCAGCAGCATGCCGACGGCCAGCGGCGCCGACAGCGAAAAATAATACAGCATGGCGGCCAACGCGCCGGCCAGCGCCACCCACGGATGGATCGCCCACAGCAAACCCAGCAGCGTGAAGACGATCACCGGTACGCAAATGAAGTGGATCACTTCATTGACCGGATTCAGGTGGCTTTCAGAATATTTGGCAAGCAGGCTGTCGATAGCCCTGCCTGTTTGCGCTTGAGTAGTCTGGTTCATGACGGTCTCCATTCTTGGTATACGACCATCTTAGACCATCATTTTTCCTCTTGCTTGAACGCAATCGCCATCTTTTGCAGTTCCGAGGGCACGACGCCGAAGGTATTACGGAAAGTGCGGCTCATGTGGGCCAGGTCGGCAAAACCGGCGCTATGGGCGGCGTCGGTCATATTGGCGCCGCCGGCGACCGCTTGCACCGCCGCCATCAGGCGCGACCACAGCAGATAGCGCGACAGCGACAACCCGGTCTGCTGCCGGAACAGATGGGTAAAACGACTGGCCGATAAATGCACGCTCGCCGCCAGCGCGGCGCCGTTGAGGGAGTCGCGCGGATGGGTGGCGATGGCGGCGAGCGCCTGGCTGATACGCTGGTCGAAACCAGGCCGCGCAAGCTGGTACAAGCTGCTGCATGCCAGCCAGTCCTGAGTCAGCTGTTCAGCGCGTGGCAAATCAAGCTTGCCATGGCGCGCCAAGGCAAGACTGTCGCGCACCGCCGCGAAACCCGCGGTATTTCCATAGTCGGCCTGCAGCACGCTGTGCGCCGCCGGCGAGCGTTGCGGCAATTCGATGAACAAGTGCGCCAATAGCGTAGATTCGCAATGGATCTGGTGCGGCTGGTTGGATGAAAAAATGGCGGCGCGTGTGGTGGTCCACGGCTGATCGGGCGACAAGCGCGCCTGGAACGGCGCGTCCAGCCCCCAGGTCAGCTGGGTGGCGAAATGCGCGTGGAATTTTGAGTCGATACCGGGACCGATCACCAGTGAGCGGCCGCGCCAGAGAAACAGATGCGCGTGTTGCGTCTTCATCAATCTACTGTCCTCGCAGGAAACCACGCTTGCCGCGGGAAATACGGCGCTAGAATTTATGGCAGGTGCAATTACCCCTGCGTGTAGGGTGGGCACGTTTTTGTGCCCACGCGGATACCGATACAGCGTGGGCACAAAAACGTGCCCACCCTACCTCTTGGCAAGCCATGCAGGAGAGTCTCCTCCTTTACTTGCAGAGGAATCTGAACAACCTAGAATTTATGGCAGGTGCAATTACCCCAGCGGTACAGATGCATTTTGTGGAAGATATGCTTGATCTCGTTCGGCACGCCGCCGAACAAGACTTCCGGCGCCGTCAGGCCAAACACGCCGAGGCTGATCGACGGCTCCAGCGCCACCACCGCATGCCAGGTCCGTTTGGGAATGAACAAGGCATCGCCCGCTTCCACCCTGGCATACAAACCCTGGGTCTTTTCAAATTCCTTGAGCTGCTCAGGCTGCTGATCCAGGCGCGAGATATTGATATCGCTCAGGATCGCACCCCAGTCGAACTTCTGCGAGATGCACATGTGCGGCGTATTCTCCGGCGGGAACAGGATGAACTCCTTGCTGCCGCGCACCTGGCAAAACCAATTATGCGGGAAATCGTAATGTAGCCCGGTGACGGTGTTGGCCGGCCCCATGAACACGTATTCCCAGGTCCAGCGCCAGCCCGGCCACAAATCCTTGATCGAGAAATCGTGGCGCAGCGCCGGGAATTCGTCGAGGATATTCCATTGCGCCAGATACATGCGGTCAGGCTGGAACGATTGCATGTGCGACCAGTCGAGAAAAAATTCCTCTCCGGCCGCCAGCTGGTGGCGCCGGCGGTCCGGCAGCAGGCCGACATCGTCCGCCAATGGCTGCGCGGCCAGTTGCGCCAACTCCTGCAGATAGGGGCCGACCGGCATCACCGGCCGATGCCGGGTCTGGCCCTGCTCCACCAGGCCATTCTGGAATTTCACCTGCGGCGCGCCGCCGTCCTTGTAACGCAGCGCCGCCATCTGTTCGAACGACCAGTTGCGCTGCGCCGGCCAGTTGCGCAATGCCCCTTTCACCAGCAGCGGCCGGGTACGCGCGCCAAAGCCGCCGTCGCGCTGAAGCTGTTCGGCGTCGATCTGGTCGACTAGCTGAAAGGATGGGCCGCGGATCGAAGTCATAGTCAATAAAAAATAAGCGGAAAGAATGGCGGCATGCCGAATCCACTAGTTTAGCAGGATGCACGGCAGATTATTGGCGCCGCGCGAAGCCATGCGGCACTCAGAAATTGCGGATATCGTCCTGGATCATGCGGATCCGGTTGTCGCTGTTGAGGCGGTTGATCAGCTGAGCCTGCGCGGCCTGCCATAGCTGGTCGCGGCCCATCAGATATCCTTCAGTGCGATAGCCGTAGCGGCCGTTGCCCGGCACATCGCCGTAGTAGCTGATCGTGGTGCGGCGGCTTTCAGCCACTTCGTTATAGCGCAGGTCCAGGTTCGGTACCCGGGTTACCGACAGGTCCAGAGTGATCTGCATGGAATTTTCTTCCACCATCACCCTGCGATTGAAACGATAGGTGCGCACCGACGTTGTGCCGTCCTGGTTCTTGACGTCGACGTTCTCGCTCACCGCTTCCACATATTGCCGCACCTTGGGCGGATAGTAGAGATAGGAAGTGTTCAGGTACATGCCGAGATCGGCCGTGCCGCCGCTCTGGTACTGGAAGCGGGTGAAACCAAGATCGAACAGGGCCAGCACGCTGCGGGTGATGTCGCTGTTGGGTTCGTTGCTGCTGACCTGCAGCACCACCGTGCCCATGGCGCGGTATTTGTCGGCCAGCGTTTGCGCATCCTTGTAGGCGCCATGGTCGCGGTAAACTGTATAGGCATTGTAAAAAGCCTGGCTGGCGTCGCGGTACAGGGCGCGGCTGCGCTGCTGGTTGCGCGCCACCAGGTCCTGGCCCTGCCGGTAGAATTCGCCGGCGTCCTGATTGTCGGCGGCGAACTTGTATTTATCGGCCAGCTTGGCGGCGTCTTTGTAGAGACCATATTGTTGAAACGTGTCGGCAGCGGCGGCAAAGCCGATGGCGGCCTGGCGGTTGTCCTTGACGGCGGCCGCAACGCTGGCTTTCAGGTAGTACTGGCCAGCCAGATTTTCGCGCAGCCCTCGTTCGGTGTAGCGATCCGGCAAATCGGTATATTTTGCGTAATAGCTTCTGCTGGCCAGCAAAGTGCGAATTTCCAACAAAGCTGAATAGGCAGCGATTTTCTTGTCGTAATCGCGATCGCCAACACTCCTGATGGTCGATTCATAGCTGGATTCGATAATCCGGAAACGTTCGCGGATACCGTTGCGTTCATCGCTGTCGTCGTAGCCGGCCTTCTTGTATTTATCGTCCAGATAAACAATTGTCGATTTGATACTGGCGATATAGTTACCCTGCTCAAACTGCGAAATCGACGTCGACAAGGAAGCGCAGCCGGCCAGCAGCAAGGCACAGCCGAACAGAAACAAGGCGGATAAGTTAGTCTTGATTTTTTGCATGCAATTTTCCGGTGATGGCGCACGTTGCAGTCATGGCATCGAGCAATGGCAGATCTTAAGCGGAAGCAAAAGCGCGCGCAATCTTTGCGGCTGCTGAAAAAACATGCGGAAAAGGCGGCAGATAAAAAAAGCCCGCCACCTTGCGGCAGCGGGCTAAATATCAACATAGGAGAGGATAGGCTCCGATAGACAACTCATTCTAGTAAGAATCCGCTGCCGCCACACCTGTCACATTTAACAGGTTTACAAATCGGGAATCCTGTCATTCATTTACTAATCGACAATGCGTTTTCGATAGCATTAAAGTAATCATGCCAGCGCCGCAATGGCGTCGCGCAGCCATAGCAAGGCGGGATCGTTCTGATTGCGCGGGTGCCAGCAAGCGAACAGGGAAAATCCGCGCGCCGGGAACGGCAAGGCAAAGCCATCCAGGCGATCGCGATGGCGCTGTAAAAAACGGCTGGGCAAGGTCGCCACATAGTCGCTGTTGCACAACAAGTCCGGCACCAGCGTGAAATTCTGCACGGATAGCATGACCTCGCGCTGCCGTCCCAGCAATTCCAGATGCTCGTCCATGAAACCGTGAAAGCTGCCGCCGCTGGTGGACACCAGCACATGCTTCAGGCCGCAGTACTGATCGAGGTCGAGCGCGCCGATGCCGCGTGGATGGCCTTTGCGCTGTGCCATGACAAAATGCTCATCATAGATTTTCCGCGCTTTCATGACAGCCGGCACCATGCGTTCCGAACCCAGCAGCAGGTCGATCTCCGAGCGTTCCAGCTGCTGCGCCACCTGGCGCTGATCGGCGCTGACGAAAGCGAGCCTGACGCCGTCGCCGGCCAGCTGCGGCAACTGTTCCATCAGGCGCAGGCCGAGCACGGCGGTGGCGTTGTCGTTGGCGGCAATCACGAAGCGGCGGTTGTCCTGCAAGGGATCGAAGGCGGGACGCTGCCTGACCACCGTCTGCAGGTCGCTGAGCGCGGCGTGCAGCGGCGCAATCAAGCCCAGCGCGCGCGCACTCGGGGTCATGCCGCGGCCGCTGTCGGCCGGTATCAGCAAGGGATCATCGAACACCTTGCGCAAGCGCGCCAGCTGGGTCGACACCGCCGGCTGGGTCAGGTGCAGGCGCGCCGCCGCCTTGGTCACATTGCACTCTTCCAGCAGGGCGTCGAGCGACACCAGCAAATTCAAGTCTATCCCGCGAAGATCAATCACATTGATAGGTCCTATACCATTAATTGATTTCAAATATACGTTGGCACGCCTTAAAGTTCAATTATCGTCTTCACCACCCCACAGGAGAGCAGCATGAACGCATGGATCTTCAACCGCAACGAATTGACCCTGGCGCTGCAAGATGCGGCGCAACCAGAATTACGCGCCGGCGCCGCGCTGGTGCGCATGGAAGCTGTGCCGCTGCTGAGCTATACCCGCAACTACCTGCAAGGCAAGCTGCCCTATGCTTATCCGCCTAGCCCTTTTACGCCGGGCACCAACGGCATCGGCCGTATCGTCGCGGTCGGCGCCGGCGTGCAATCGCTGCGGCCGGGACAACGGGTTGCCCTCAATCCCTACTGGATCGCCGATGAAGCCGTGGCGGAAGCGCCGCAGGTATTGATCGGCCTGACCGGCATCAGCGCCGACAGCGCGCCCATGCTAGCGGAATATCCCCACGGCAGCTGGCGTGAAATCGCCGACTTTCCCGCCTCCACGCTGCTGCCGCTGGACGGGCTCGATCATGTGGCGCCAGAGCGGCTGGCGCTGCTGGCGAAGTTCATCGTCCCTTTCGGCGGCTTGCGCCGCGGCCGCCTGAGCGCCGGCGAAACGGTGGCGATCAACGGCGCCGGCGGCTATTTCGGCTCGGCCGCCGTGCTGGCCGCGCTGGCCATGGGCGCCGCCCGGGTGATTGCGCTCGGCCGCAATGCGCAGGCATTGCAGCAGCTGGTTGACTTGGGTAAAGGGCGGGTGCTGGCGGTGACGCTGACCGGCGATGTTGCCGGCGATGCCGCGGCCATCCGCGCCGCTGCCGGCGGCGGCGTCGCGCTGGGCCTGGACATGGTCGGCCAGGCCGCCGACGCCGGCAGCACCCTGGCGCTGCTGCATAGCCTGGGACGCGGCGGCCGACTAGTACTGATGGGCAGCATGCAGGTGGATCTGCCGCTGCCGTACGGCGCCATGCTGCTCAATAACTGGGAACTGATCGGCAACTTCATGTACACCGCGGCCGACTACCGCGCGCTGCTGGCGCTGCTGCGGGCCGGACTGTTGCCGCTGGATGCGGTGGAGCTGAAGACCTTCGCCTTTTCCGCGCTGGAAGCGGCGATCGACCATGCCGCGCAAATGAAGGGCTTGCAGGCGACGGTAGCGCTGTTTTAGGGGAACGGCGGGATAGCCTTAGCGCGTGGTCGACCATTCATTGGCCAGGAACTCGCGCCAGGGCTCGAAATACTTTTCGCGCCAGCCTTTCTTGACGTCTTCGTAGTCCTGCTCGGGGACGTCCAGGTGCACCAGGTCGATACGGCCATGCTCGCCCTGCGGATGGAAAGAGAGGAACAGGATGGAGTCCGGCTCGTCGGCGCCGAATGCCGGCGAGCGCCAGGTCTGCACGATCAGGCGCGGCTTGACCACCTGCAGCATGACGCCGCTGAGGGCGCCGTCGAAGGCCTGAAAGGTGTCGCCAGCTTCAGCGCCGATGGCGACCGGCGCACCGGTGATGGCCTGGTGCAGCTGCGGATCGAGATACATGTCGAACAGCGCTTCCGCCGACGCCTTCAGGACCACGGTCTTATAGATCACATTGCGCATGCTGGTTCTTCCTTCGGGCGATAAGCGAAGCATCAGATCAACGAGCGCCATGAACAGGGACTATCCGGGTTTCTTGAAATGGCGCAACAAGCAATTCCTTGCCGCCGGCAATCCACACGGCCGCGACAAAACTTTACCCTATTTTCAGAATTCTCATTTCATCGCCCGCCGCATGCCGACGTACAAGGCTTCCACTTTCTCGCGCGCCCACTCCGTCTTGCGCAGGAAGTTCAGGCTGGACTTGATGCTGGGGTCGCTCTTGAAACAGCGGATGTCGATGCGCTGGCCCAGGCCTTCCCAGCCGTAATGCGCGACCAGCTCGGTCAGCATCGCCTCCAGCGTGACGCCGTGCAGATGATTATGTGATGTTTGTGTCATGTGCTTCTCGATCAGGATTCAGATACGTATTTTACGTCGCTGCCTGCGGTTTGCGGCACGCGGCCGTTTTCCTTGCGCTCAGCCCAAGATGAACGGCGCAAGCACGGCGCCAGCGGCAACGTCGATGTTGTATATCTGAACTGAAGCGGGAAGCGGCCTGGCGCAGATCTGCCGAGCCGCTTCCCGCCGCTGGCTACCTCGCCAGCTACCTATTGGCGCTTAACAAAACGCTTAAGGTTGCAGGTTGGCCCGGTAGAACGCCGTCACCGCATCGGCCAGCAATTTGTGCGTATGCGTGGTTGGATGCAAGGTATCCCAGAACACAAAACTATCCGGATTGCCGCACTGTGAGCGCGCACTCTGCTTGCTCAGGTAGTTCGTGCTGGAATCGGTATTGATGTTGAGGCAGGACTGGGTGGTGTTGCTGACCTGGTATTTGGCCGGGTTAGCCAGCAGATCATTGAACAAGGCATAGGTATCGTACAGCTGGATGTGCAGGCTGCTGCCGTATTGCGCCTGCAGCGTAGCGACCAGCGCCGTCAGGCGGTTGTTGAGGTCGATCACCTGCGCCGCGACCGTCGGGCCGGTGGTCTTGATGCCGAACACCGGCGCCTTGGAAACGTCAGGCAGTTTCAGCAGCAGGATATTGCGGGCGCCGGACTGGATCAGGCTTTGCAGGGCCTGGGTTTCGCCACTGATGACCTGGTCCACGGTGCTGTTGTAATTGACCAGGTCGTTGCCGCCGATTAGCAAAGTGAACAAGGTGTTTTGCGGCTGGTAGTTCTGCGCCTTCTGCATATAGCTGACGTACGACTGCACTTGCTGGATCACGCCCGGAATCACCAGTTGCTGGGTGTCGACGCCGGCGCCACCGATCGCCCAGTTATACAGAGGCAGTTGCAGGTTGTTGGCGAAATATTCGACCCAGTTGTTGCCGTTGCTGAAGCGGCCGAGGAACCAGCTGCTGGAATTCGGCAAATTCCAGTTCGAGGCGTTGAAGATATTCTGGTTGTCGGACAGGCTGTCGCCGAAGGCGACGATCTTGTTGATGCCGCTCTGCGTCACGCTGTCGTTGGTCCAGACCGTGTAGTTGAACGACAACGCATTGTCGGCGGCGGCGACCAGCGCCACCGGCTGGCTGATGCCCTTGGCGTTGAGCGTGCTTTTGCATACCGATTGCAGGGTCGCCTGGCTGGTATCGCTGTAGAACATGTTTTCCCAGTTCAGCAAACCACCCGCCCACCAGTAGCCGTTGATGCGGTAATAATCGCCGCTGGACGGATCCAGGCCCCAGGCATAGGTGGTGGTCGGCTTGGTCGGATCGCTGCCGGTGCGGTACCAGCAGCGCAAATAGGTGTAGGTGCTGGTGCTGGCGGCGTTGACGGCAGCGCCGGCGGCCAGGCTGCGTCCAGCTGGGGTCTTGACCGGCATCTTGGCCGGCTTCTGTTTCAGCAGCTGTTCCTTGGACAACGGCCCCGACGAGGACAGGTGATGGGTATAAGCGGGATCGGGTTTTACATCGGCGGCGACTTGCGCCAGCGCCATATTCGAACACAAAGCACAAAATACAAACAGAGTTTTCATTGCTGGATTCCTTGTTTTGTCTTGCCATCTTTGGATCATTTGGGAGGTCCGGCGCAAGTTGCGGTGAAGCGCCGGCAACGGAATAGGCCGAGGTCGTCCGCTGAGCGCAGCTGGCGTTCAGCGGGCGGCAGCAAAGGCATGCCCGGGCGAATATTGGCACGTGGCAACAATTAAGAATTGACAATATCGGCCATTAGATTTCCGCTTCTAATTCCCTTTTCCCTGCCTACTTACCCACAGATTGTGTGGACAGCATTGTTGATAACTACCGCTCAATTCCCTTAAGTGCTTGATCTGTAAGGGAATTTTATCGCTGCTCAGTTTCACTCTGTATACTTACCCACAGATTTTGTGGACAGTCCTGTTGATAACTCCCTAACGGTTTAGCTAAGTAGCTGATCTGTATCGGTTTTTTCTCCATGCTCAGATGACGGCACAGGCCGTTTCGGGGCGTGGCGCGATTTGTTTAAGAATCATTTAATTCAATCCGGCTAAACTGCTGCCATTGGCGGCCGCATGATTTCGCAGGAAGCGCGCCCGCATTTTTTTCTAAGGAGCCGGACCGATGCGTTTGCTGTTGGTAGAAGACGACCTGATGGTAGGCGAAGCCGTACGCAAGGGTTTGCGCCAGGACGGCTTTGCACTGGACTGGGTGCAAGACGGCGTCGCCGCGCTGAGCGCACTGGCGCAAGAAGACTATCAACTGCTGCTGCTCGACCTCGGCCTGCCGCGCAAGAACGGCCTGGAAGTGCTGAAGTCGCTGCGCGCCGGCGGCAACCAGATCCCGGTGCTGATCCTGACCGCGCGCGATGCGGTGTCGGACCGCGTGGCCGGGCTCGACGCCGGCGCCGACGACTACCTGGTCAAGCCCTTCGACCTGGAAGAACTGGCGGCGCGTATCCGCGCGCTGCTGCGGCGGCAGTCGGGACGCGCCGAACCACTGGTCGAACTGGGCGGCCTGGTCCTCAATCCCGCCACCCATGAAGTCACGCTGGATGGCCAGCAAGTCAACCTGTCGGCGCGCGAATTTGCCTTGCTGCGCGCTTTCCTGGACCGTCCCGGCGTGGTGCTGTCGCGCGCCCAGCTGGAAGAAAAAATGTACGGCTGGGACGACAGCATAGAAAGCAATGCAGTCGAAGTCTACATCCACGCCTTGCGCAAGAAGCTGGGCAGCAATTTCATCAAGAACGTGCGCGGCATCGGCTACATGGTGGCGAAATGAAAACCACGCCGTCGCTACCGTCGATCCGCAAGAGCCTGCTGCGCTGGCTCGCCGTCGGCCTGGGCGGCGGTATCCTGCTGGCCGGGCTGGCGCTGTACTTCCAGGCGCGCGGCGAAGCTAACGAGCTGTTCGATTACCAGATGCGGCAGATTGTCGCATCGCTGCCGCGCCAGGCGTTTCCACCGATCATCGACGGCAGCGTCGGCGGTCCGCAGCTGGATGACCAGATCATGATCCAGATCTGGGACAACACCGGGGTCGTCATCTATCACTCGCATGCCCAGGATTTCCTGCCCCTGCAGGCCGAACTGGGTTTCACCGACGTCCGCCTGCGAAGCGGCCTGTGGCGGGTCTACAGCGCACAGATCGGCAACACTGTGGTGCAAATCGCGCAACCGCAAAGCGCGCGCAACCAGATCGCCGCGCAGATGGCGGTCAAGACCGTGACGCCCTTGCTGCTGCTGTTTCCCTTGCTTGGCATCCTGATCTGGATCGCGGTCAGCCGTGGCCTGGCGCCGATCAAGCGCGCCGCCGCCGAAGTACAGGCGCGCGACATGCATGCGCTGTCGGCGATCCCGGACGCCACCCTGCCGCAGGAAATCCAGCCGCTGACGCAAGCCTTGAACGATCTGCTGGCGCGCCTCGGACAATCGATCAACGCCCAGCGCGCCTTCGTCGCCGACGCCGCGCACGAATTGCGCACGCCGCTGACCGCCCTGCGGCTGCAAGTGCAGCTGGCCGAACGTGCCGGCAACGACAGCGAACGGCAAGCCGCTTTCGGCGACCTCAGGCAAGGACTGGAGCGCGCCACTCATCTGCTGCAGCAGCTGCTGACGCTGGCGCGGCAAGAACCAGGCGCGTTTGAACAAGCCCACGCCCGCGTCGAACTAGGCCCATTGATGCACAGCGTGGTCAGCGATTTCGCACTGGCCGCCAACGAGCGCCAGGTCGACCTTGGCATCAGCGCCGAGGTCCCGGCCAGCGTCAGCGGTAATGCCGATGCCCTGCGCATCCTGCTCAACAACCTGGTCGACAATGCGTTGCGCTACAGTGCCGCCGGCAGCAGCATCGATGTCTCGCTCGCCAGCGATGACAACGGCGTGACGCTGGCGGTGGAAGACCACGGCCCGGGCATCCCGCAAGCCGATCTGCAGCGCGTGTTCGACCGCTTCTATCGCGCCGCCGGCAGCCAGGCGCAAGCGGTCGGCAGCGGCCTCGGCCTGGCGATCGTCAAGCAGATCGCCGACGCCCACCGGGCCAGCGTCAGCCTGCGCAATACCGGCCACGGCTTGCTGGCAAGCGTGCATTTCCCGGCCTGAAGCGGCGCCGGACTGCATGGCTTGCCAAGAAGTAGGGTGGGCACAAAAGCGTGCCCACCCTACATCTCTCGCAAAAAAACTTTGAATTTTTTAAGTTTGCTTTAATTCTGGCTCTTTATGCTGTGTGTTATTCCATCAGCGAAGGAGCAACACATGAGCCGTCTGACCTTTAACCGCAGCGCCATCGCCGTCGCCGTTCTGCTTGTCGCCGGCGGCGCTTACCTGCATTCCAGGAATGGCGATATCGGCATCGACAACGCCAACGCCGCAGTGCCGGCGGCCATCACAGCGCCAGTCGCCAGTCCGGCGCCGGTTGGCAATGCGGCGCCCGCAGTCGCCGTGGCCACCGACTTCTCCAGCATCGTCGAGCGCGCCGGCCCGGCGGTGGTCAACATCAGCGTCACCGGCAAGGCCAAGCAGAGCGCCGTCTCCGACCAGGATGACGACTCCGGCCTCGATCCCAACGATCCGTTTTCACAATTCTTCAAGCGCTTCGGCCCGCAGCTGCAGATCCCGCGCCATCCACAAATCATGCGCGGCGAAGGCTCGGGTTTCATCATCGGCACCGACGGCCTGATCCTGACCAACGCCCACGTCGTCGAAGGCGCCTCGGAAGTCACCGTCAAGCTGACCGACCGCCGCGAATTCAAGGCCAAGGTGCTGGGCTCCGACAAGCAAAGCGACATCGCCGTGATCCGTATCGATGCCAAGAACCTGCCGACGGTACAGATCGGCAATCCGGCCCTGACCCGCGTCGGCGAGCCGGTGCTGGCGATAGGCTCGCCTTACGGCTTTGAAAACACCGCCACCGCCGGCATCGTCAGCGCCAAGTCACGCTCGCTGCCGGACGACACTTATGTGCCGTTCATCCAGACCGACGTCGCCGTCAATCCCGGCAACTCGGGCGGCCCGCTGTTCAACATCAAGGGTGAAGTGATCGGCATCAATTCGCAGATCTACAGCCAGACCGGCGGCTACCAGGGCTTGTCGTTTGCGATTCCGATCGACGTCGCCACCAAGGTCGAACAGCAGCTGGTGGCGCACGGCAAGGTCACCCGCAGCCATCTTGGCGTCAGCGTGCAGGAAGTCAACCAGGCCCTGGCCGAATCGTTCGGCCTGAAGAGCGCCGCCGGCGCCCTGGTCAGCTCGGTCGACAAAGGCAGTCCGGCCGACAAGGGCGGCATGCAGACAGGCGACGTCATCCTGCGCTTCAACGGCCAGGCCATCAATCACTCGGCCGACCTGCCGAGCCTGGTGGCTGACACCGCTCCCGGTACTTCCAGCACGATCGAAGTGATCCGCGGCGGCCAAAGCAAGACCCTGACCGTCAAGCTGACCGAAGCCACGCCGCTGAAAATCGCCGGCAAGGACAACGGCAGCGATTCACAGGGACGACTGGGCCTGGCCTTGCGCGAACTCAGTCCGGACGAACAGCAGCAGGTCGGCATCCGCGGCGGACTGGTGGTGGAAGACGCCAGCGGGCCGTCGGCGCTGGCCGGCATCCAGCGCGGCGATGTGATACTGTCGCTCAACGGCAAGCCGGTCAACAGCGTCGAGCAGCTGCGCCAGCTGGTCAGCAAGGCCGGCAAGAACGTCGCCCTGCTGGTGCAGCGTGACAAAGACAAGATCTTCGTTCCTTTGAACCTGGGCTAAATCCCACACGACGGAAAGCGGGGCAGTGATGTTCAATCCGATAAAGAACCATAATTTATCGCAGCACATCCTGCCCTCCTCCGCCACCATGATCGGCGTCTGCATCACCGCGTTGTCGATTATCAAACTCGCAAGATTCAGCGGCCTGGCCATCTGGCTCAGCCACCTGCTGGCGCTCAACAGCCTGGTGTTCCTCACCAGCGGCGTGCTCTCTTACGCATCGATGCGTTCGCGCCAGAGCACGCGTCTCGAACAATATGCCGATATCGCCTTCATCTTCGGCCTCACCCTGCTCAGTTTGTCGACCGTCTTCATGGCCGTCGTGATTGACTGAACATTCCGGATTGAATTCTCATTCACCCAAAGTTATTCACAGAATCTGTGGATAGTCCTGTTGATAACCTCTGTCAACATCCTCTATGTAACTGATCTATATGGATTTTTTTGTCGTGCTTAATGTTGTGCGCGATATTGGCTGAAGTGCCCAAAAAAGCGGCAATCGAAGCCTTGGATTCGATTGTTCCGGCCATGGCCAAAAATTTGAACGAGCGATCGGTTTGATTGGCAGATCAACTTGCCTAGGCTTTGATTGAACCCGTACACTACCTAGGCCGTCCAACCGCGTAGTGCTGTCCAGCGCTGCCACCAAGAGACAATATTTAATGCTTTAGCAAGCAATCCCTCGCCAGCAAATATAATTCGAAAAAATATTGCGCGGCTGTCGATTCAGGCCTCCGCCCTTCGACTAGTTAGCAGATGCGGGATTTAAGCGGCCAAGGACTACGTAAGGCAACCACAACCAATGGAGATTTCAAGATGCGATTCATGATCATACGCAAGGCCGACAAAGCAACCGAAGCAGGCGAAATGCCAAGCGAAGAGCTGCTGACGGCGATGATAAAGTACAACGAAGAAATGATACAGGCCGGCGTCATGCTGGCCGGCGAAGGCTTGCAACCCAGCGCCAAGGGCGCGCGCATCAAGTTCTCCGGCGGCAAGCCAACCGTGCTCGACGGCCCCTTCGCCGAAACCAAGGAATTGATTGCCGGCTTCACCATGATCCAGGTCAAGTCAAAGCAGGAAGCGCTCGAATGGGTCAAGCGCTGGCCACCGCTGGACGCAAATGGCGGCGTCGAACTGGAGCTGCGCCAGGTATTCGAAGCAGAAGATTTCGGCGACGAGCTGACGCCGGAACTGCGCGAAGCCGAAGAACGCCTGCGCCGCCAGGCCAGCGACAACAGCAAACTTTAATCCTGCCATCCATCGACCAGCGGAGAACCCATGCTCAAGACCATCGCCATCGTTATTGTCGTCGCCATCGCCGCGATCCTAGGCTATGCCACGTTGCGGCCAGACGATTTCCGCGTCCAGCGCTCTGTCACGATCAAGGCGCCGCCGGAAAAAATCTTTGCCCTGATCGACGACTTCCACGCATGGGGCAGCTGGTCGCCTTTCGAACAGCTGGATCCAGGCATGAAGCGCAGTTTCAGCGGCGCCGCCAGCGGCAAGGGCGCGGCCTATGCCTGGGACAGCACGGGCAAGGCCGGCGCCGGCAGCATGGAGATCAAGGAGTCTACGCCGCCCAGCAAGATCCTGATCAAGCTGGATTTCACGAAACCGCTGGAAGGCCACAACACGGCTGAATTCAGCATCGACACCCAAGGCGACAGCAGCAAGGTCACTTGGGCCATGTATGGACCATCGCCCTATGTCGCCAAGGTGATGGGCATCTTTTTCAGCATGGACAATATGATCGGCAAGGATTTTGAAACCGGTCTCGCCACCCTGAAAAGCGTTGCAGAAAAATAAGCGACGAGCATCCCTTTCCGCATTTCCATCATTCGTCATCCACTACAGGAGCATGTCATGCAATTGCACCCCTACCTCAATTTCAACGGTACCTGCGACGCTGCCTTCAAGTTCTATGAAAAAGTCCTGGGCGGGAAAATCACCCTCAAGCTGCGCTTCGGCGAAACCCCGATGGCCGATCAATGCCCGCCGGGCTCACAAGATCAGATTGCCCACGTGCGCCTCGAATCCGGCAGCATGGTGCTGCTGGGTTCCGACTGCCCGCCCGAGTATTTCGAAAAAGCCCAGGGCACCGTGCTCTCGCTCAACGTCGACAGCATCGCCGAGGCGGAGCGCGTATTCAATGCCTTGAAAGAAAACGGCAGCGTCAAGATGCCCCTGGAAAAAACCTTCTGGGCAGTCCGTTTCGCCATGCTGACCGACCAGTTCGGCACGCCTTGGATGGTCAACTGCGAGAAAGACAACTGATCGGTACGCAACCGCAGGTACTCCGTGGTCCGTCAATTGGGGTCAGAGTAATTTTCGCAAAAAGCCGCGAAAAAAAACTCTGACCCCAATTGACTATTGCGCCGTGGTTTTGACGTTGGGGTTGGGGTTGGGGTTGCTTTTGAAGTACCCCGCATGCGGACGTTGCCAAATCCGGCGCGCGCCAGCCGGGAATTGTGAGGGGCATGTTTGAGCCGAAGGCGAGTTTTGCCCCTCACCCGGCTGGCGCGCGCCGGATTTGGGGACCCGACCGAAGGGAGGGCAACGGCTGTGCGGTCGCCTTTTCTTTGCCTACTTTCTTTTGGCGAAGCAAAAGAAAGTAGGCGGCTGCCGGGCCGCTCCCGGCTTGTATCCACGGAGTAGCTGCGGTGTTATCAACCCGCAGGCCGTTCTTAGCGTGCCAAGGCATGCACTCCGTGGAACGTCAAATGGGGTCAGAGTAATTTTCGCAAAAGGCCGCGAAAAAAAACTCTGACCCCATTTGACTACAGCAGTGGTGTTTTGGTGACGGTTACGCGGTCGATGAAGAATTCGCCGTCTATGCATTTACGGTGCGGCACGCCAGCCACCTTGAATCCCGGGCCGCCTTCTGCCACCCAGATGCGGGCAACGGTATCGAACTCCTCTACCTCCAGCCCCAGCATCGCTGCAGACAACACAAACTGCGCCCCGTCCTTTTGCCTGTCACGAATTTCGTCTATCGTCTTTGCCATATTTTCAATCTACTTTTACAGTTCCAGTTAAATCATCAAGCATCGCGCAACAGCTCGCGCGGCAATTCATAGGTTTCCTTGATCGCCTGCAGCACGATATTCGAACGGATATCCTGCACGCCCGGGATCTTGTACAGCTTCTCCAGCACGAACGCCGAATAATGCTTGAGGTTGCGCGCCTTCACCCGCAACAGGTAATTGGCGTCGCCCGTAATGATATAGGAGCCAACCACCTCCGGATAATTCTGCAAAGCCTGCATGAAATTCTCATGCCAGCTTTCCACATCGCGCCGCATCGTCACCTGCACGAACACATCCAGTTCCAGGCCCAGCTTCTCCGGACTCAGCAAAGCGCTGTAACGGCTGATGATGCCCTCCTCCTCCAGGATCCGCACCCGCCGCAAACAGGACGAAGGCGACAGGAACACCTGCTCCGCCAGGTCCTGGTTACTGATGCGGCCATTCTGCTGCAACAGCGTCAGAATGTTCAAATCGATGGTATCGAGCTGCATTGAAATTATCTTTCAATATTTATAGTTAATATCTAAATATATTCTAAAATTAATGCAAATTTTACAGCAATTTCGTATAAAAATTCCAAGCCGCTCGCCTAAAATAATTCCATCGATCCAGTCCGGCCAAAGGAGAAAGCCATCGCTACCGCACAACACATCTGGGACATCAGCCCGCTGCTCGCCGCCAGCATCCCGGTCTGGCCCGGCGACACCCCCTTCAGCGCCCAGGCCACCTGGGAAATCGCCGACGGCTGCCCGGTACACGTCAGCCGCATCACGCTTTCCACCCACACCGGCGCCCATACCGATGCCCCCAGCCACTACGACACCCAGGGCCTGGCGATAGACCAGGTGCCGCTGGATGCCTATATCGGCCCATGCCGCGTGATCCACTGCATAGGCGCCACGCCGGTCAGGCCGGAAGATATCGCACACGCCTTGGCGGATATCCCTCCGCGCGTGCTGTTGCGCACCTACGCCAAGGCCCCGCAGGAACAGTGGGATCCAGCCTTTGCCGCCGTCGCGCCGGACACCATCGCCATGCTGGCACAGCATGGCGTGCGCCTGGTCGGCATCGATACGCCCTCGCTCGATCCGCAGGAATCCAAGACCATGGCGGCCCACCACGCAGTCAAGCAGCACGGCATGGCCATCCTCGAAGGCATCGTGCTCGATGCGGTCGCCGCGGGCGACTACGAACTGATCGCTCTGCCCTTACGTCTTGCCGGCATGGACGCCAGTCCCGTACGCGCCATCTTGCGCCCTCTTTCATCAACAGGAATCCAGTCATGACCAACACCATAGACAGCCGTACCGCCTGCCAGGCGCTCGACGCCGACGACCCGCTGGCGCCGCTGCGCGCACAGTTCGACCTGCCGCCCGGCGTCATCTACCTGGACGGCAATTCGCTCGGCGCCCGCCCGCGCGCGGCGCTGCAGCGGGCCCAGCAAGTGATCCAGCAGGAATGGGGCGTCGACCTGATCCGCAGCTGGAACAAGGCCGGCTGGTTCGATCTGCCGGCCCGCCTCGGCAACCAGCTAGCGCCGCTGATCGGCGCCAAGGACAATGAAGTGGTGATCACCGATTCCACCTCGATCAACCTGTTCAAGCTGCTGGCCGGTGCGCTGCAGCTGCAAACCGCCAAAGCGGATGCGGCGACACGCAAGGTGATCGTCACCGAACGCGACAATTTTCCAACCGATATCTACATGGCGCAGGGTCTTACCGAATGGCTGGACCGTGGCTACCGCATCCACCTGATCGACTCGCCGCAGGAACTGGCCAGCGCCGTCAACGCCGAGACCGCGGTGCTGATGCTGACCCACGTCAATTACCGCAGCGGCCACCTGCACGACATGCAGGCGGTCACCGCCGCCGCGCAAGAACAAGGTGCACTGGTGCTATGGGACCTGGCGCATTCGGCCGGCGCCTTGCCGATCGACCTGCATGCGGCCAATGCCGACTTCGCCGTCGGCTGTACCTACAAATATTTGAACGGCGGCCCGGGCGCGCCGGCCTTTGCCTGGATCGCGCCACGCCACCACGCGCAGTTCCGCCAGCCGCTGTCAGGCTGGTGGGGCCATCGCGCGCCGTTCACCATGCAACCCGGATTCACCCCGGTGGACGGCATCCGGCGCGCGCTGTGCGGCACCCAGCCCATCGTTTCGATGGCCCTGGTGGAATGCGGCTTGGACATCTTCGCGCAAACCGACATGCTAGCGCTGCGCAAGAAATCGCTGGCGCTCACCGACCTGTTCATCAGTCTGGTGGAGAGCCGCTGCGCCGGCCTCGACCTGACGCTGGTGACGCCGTGCGCCCATGCCGAGCGCGGCAGCCATGTCAGTTTCGCCCACGCGCACGGCTACGGCATCATGCGCGAGCTGATCGCGCGCGGCGTCATCGGCGACTACCGCGAACCGCAAGTGATGCGCTTCGGCTTCACGCCGCTGTACACCGGTTTCTGCGATGTCTGGGACGCCGTCGAAACGCTGCGCCAGATCGTCGCCGGCAAAGAATATCAAATCAACGCGCAGCAAGAAGCCGTCACCTAGGAGACAAGAGATGGAATGCCCTTATAAGCCGAACGAGAGCTGGCATGGCGCGCAAATGGAGTTCAAGGAAGACATGAGCTACGGCGATTACCTGGCGCTGGACCAGGTCTTGTCGGCGCAGCGTCCGCTTTCGCCCAACCATAATGAAATGCTGTTCATCATCCAGCACCAGACCAGCGAACTGTGGATGAAACTGATGCTGCACGAGCTGCACGCGGTGCGCCGCCAGCTGCGCGCCAATGAACTGGCGCCGGCTTTCAAGATGATGGCGCGGGTGGCGCGCATCATGGACCAGCTGGTGCATGCCTGGGATGTGCTGGCGACCATGACGCCGCCGGAATACACCGCGATCCGGCCCTACCTGGGCCATTCGTCGGGCTTCCAGTCCTACCAGTACCGGGAAATCGAATTCCTGCTCGGGAACAAGAACGCCGCCCTGCTGCAGGTGCATCAGCAGTCGCCGGAATCCTATGCGCGCCTGCAAGATGCCTTGCTGCAGCCCTCGATCTATGACGAGGCGCTGATGCTGATGGCGCGCGCCGGCCTGGTGCTGGATCCGGCACGCCTGAACGCCGACTGGAGCAAGGCGACGGTCGCCGATGCCTCGGTGGAAGCGGCCTGGCTGACGGTATACAAGGCGCCGGACACGCATTGGGAGCTGTATGAGCTGGCGGAAAAACTGGTCGACCTGGAAACCGCGTTCCGCTACTGGCGCTTCCGCCACCTGACCACGGTGGAGCGCATCATCGGCTTCAAGAAAGGCACCGGCGGCACCGAAGGCGCCAGCTATCTGAAGAAGATGCTGGACGTGGTGCTGTTCCCGGAACTGTTTTCCCTGCGTACGTCCTTATAGAGCGGCCTTCTTGCGGCTGGCGGCATGCGCGCGCGCCTGCCTGACGTCGGCCGGATCGCAGCGCAGTTCCAGCAGCTGGTTGACGGCGATTTCATCGGCCAGCGAGGTGGCCGTCACGGTGGCCCCGAAGAAATCCGCATCCAGGCTGAGCGCATTGCAAATCCGCTTGCGGCCGGCTTCGTCCGGCGGCAGCTGCAAAACCACGGTGAGAAAATTGGGCGCCGCGCCGCCATCGGCGCTCTGTCCCGGCAAGCCGGGTGTCACCAGTGCGGCGGTCTGCGGTTGCACAAGCGCAGCCGCGAGCGGCACGCCAGCCCGCTCCAGCTCGGCCATGGCCACCACGACCGTGCTGTGCGGACCAGGCCACTTCTTGACGCCGCCGACCAGCACCGGCACGCCGCCGCTGACTTCGTATTCGGTTTCGGAAATTTTCTCGTAATGGAAAGGCTCCCAGCCGTCGACGCCGTGCTTGCGCATGGCCACCTGCTCCAGCAACTGGCTCTGCGGCGCGCCATTGCCGAGCATGCCGACATCGCTCAAGCCGCCGTCGCTGCCCGCAGTTGCTGCATTCAATGCGTCATCCATCTGCCTGCCTCTTGTATTCAAAACGGATTGCTGACCTTGACCACCGGCGCAGCGGCGATCTTGTCCGGCAAGGTTTGCGATTCCAGTACCGCCACCACGTTGTCGAGCAGCGCCTGCAAGGTCTTTGCGTGCTCCAGTCCGGCCTGGTCCAGCGTCAGGTCGAGGTCGCCGAACAGGCTGACCCGGTCCAGGCGGTTTTCGACATTCAGCTTGCCGATGGCAAGGGTTGCGCTCTCATCGGCAAACGGTACAAATTTAGACATGCGACCATCCTTTGTTTATCAGGTTCGTAACGAAATTGACCAGCATCTTCACCACATCATCCATCAATTTGGACAGCAAGTCCTTCTCTATTTTCTTGATCTGGGCGGCCGGCTCGGCGCTTCTTTCGGGCGGGCTTTTTTCAGCCGCATAGCGTTCGCCGCCGCTGCCGCGCCCGCCCGCCGCCGGCAGGGTCATCGCCACATCCTTGACGCGCTTCGGCACGCCGGGCAGCAGATCAATGCGCAAAGTGTTTTCCAGTTGCGACAGCGACAAGGTCTGGTAGTGCGAGGTATCCGCGTTCTTGATGAAATAGGCGGCCGCCTGCTGTCTCCTCGGACTATAGACGACTTTATAGATATAGGTCGGCACCAGCACGTTGCCGACCTTTTGCAGATCCTGGCCAAGGAAGGCCGGGCCGGTGATCACGTACAGTTCGCCCTCTTTCACCGCCAGGCGCCGCACCGCGCTCTCGATCTCGGCCCATATGTGGCGGTTGTTCTGCGGATTCTGCGGCACCATGTTGGCCAGGCTGAAACTTTCATACTGCGATGTGCGGTTGGCCATGTCGCCGTTCGGGCTCATGTGGCCGCGGTCGAAACCGGAACGGGCATAGTCTTTCAGCTCGGCGCGGTCATTGATCAGCAAGGCCGGCTCGGGATGAAAGGAGTTTTCGCGCGACAGCGTGCGTGCCGCGATGATGGTGTTGCCGGTCAGGTGCTCGGCCGACCACAGCGGCGTGCGCGTGATACCTGAATGCATGACGGCAAAAGCCTGGAAGCACAGCTCCTGGGTCTGGCGCGCCAGCTTGTCGTTCAGAATCCTGGGAGCCTGGCCGGCAGCGTAATGAGAGGGACAATCGGTAGCAAAAGCGGAGGATGTCAGCAGTAAGCCGACAATGAGAAAACGACGAAACCTGTGCGGCATTGTTCACCAAAGCTGTATAAATACCCAGTATAAGGTTTAACTTAAATCGCACCAAGCATTTTCCTGATTTGCAGGATGTAGTTCGCTACCGCGTGGGCAAAAAAACTTGCCCACCCTACCCTATCCTATCTTGCCGATTTGCAGGGAGCCGCTGGTACCCACGCATGCGTACTTGCAGGGTGAGCACCTGTGCCCACGCGGACGTATTTCCTAGTCGATGACAACCTGCTTTGTACCCTGCATGTCGCGCGTATTCTTTTGCACGGCAATGGCGCCGAACAGAGCCAGGGCAAACGACATGCCGTAGAAACCCTTTTCGCTCAACTGCAGGTTGGCGTTGAACAAACCGATGGCGAGCAGGAACACGGCCAGCAGCACCGACAGCCAGCACAAACCATAGTAGATCCCAGTCACCGGAATTCCCTCGACCCGGTCGCGCACGCTTTTTTGCACGGAAATGGCGGCGAACAGGCCGTACACCAGCAAGGTGAAATAGTAGCCGCGCTCATTGAGCTGCATGTTGGCGTTGAACAGGCCGACCAGGAAAGCGATGAAACCGGCGAGCAGCGCCGCCCATGAGGCAGCAACGAAGGCGAAAGACGGCTGTTGAGACGGATGCGACATGGATGGTTCTCCCTTGGTTATTGAATACTCGGAAAATGACTGCTGCATCGGATGCATCCCGCCATCTGCCAAGCGGGAAGGCACTGAATTTCGATGGCAATCATACCTGTCCTTTTTTGCAATAGGCAATGATATGGATTATTTACTCTAACCGGCTCTGTCTTGCCGCGCGACGCACAGAAAATCCGCGGCCATGCGCGCCGGCGATAAAAAATCTACCAGGGATGTGCCGTCAGTTGGGCTTGCGGAATCCGCCATCCACCCAGGCGCTGGCGCTGGCCGGGCTCAGCTTGAAGCTGGCGGCGACACGCACCTGGGCCAGCTGTTCGCGGTCCTGATCGTGGGCGCTCAGCAGCGCGTAGGGGAAGTCATCGTCGGGCACGATGTCGAGGGTGACGCTGATGTCTGCCGTGCCATCGCTGACGACGACGGTCTTGTGCAGCATCGCATGCAGCTGCTGCTCGTGGCGGCGTACGAATTCGGAAGCAGTCTTGACCAGGGTGATGAAGGCAGAAGGGTCGAGTGGCTTCGGATTCTTCTTGTCGCGGCCCATGGTCCAGGGGCCGATCAGCGCCGGTTCCGGTTCGCCGTCCTTGATCATCGCCACCGCCCAGCCGTCATCGTCGTCGTTCTTGATGATGCGCGCGGTCCAGCCGTCGTCTTGCCACAGGCGCGGCTCCTGGATATTTTGGTCGGCGCCGGCGGCGGATTCTTCGGGGGATGCTGCGGAGTGGTCTGTCATTGCGTCGGGAAATTCAGGAAGCGGCAAAAAAATGCGGGAAGACGCATTGTATAGCAGCGGCGGCAAACCCTCATGCGCGCCGGTATTGCTTGCGGTAGGCAGCGGGCGAGATGGCGAAGGCGGCGCTGAAATGCTGGCGCAGCGACACCGTGGAACCGAAGCCGGCCAGCTCGGCAATTCTGTCAATCGCCTTGTCGGACGTTTCCAGCAAGCGCTGCGCCGAAGCCAGGCGGTGGTTGAGCAGCCATTGCGAAACGGTGGTGCCGGTCTTCAGCTTGAAGCGGCGGGTGAAATTGCGCCGGCTCATGGCCGCCCTCTCGGCCAGCACATCCAGGCACAGCGGCTGCTCCAGGTGTTCGATGGCCCAGTCCAGCGTGACGGTCAGGGCGTCGCTGCCACCGCTGGCCGGCAACGGCTGTTCGATGTATTGCGCCTGGCCGCCGTGGCGGTGCGGCGCCACCACCATGCGGCGAGCAACGCGGTTGGCGACGTCGGCGCCATGGTCGCGCCGCAGCAGGTGTAGGCAGCAGTCGATGGCGGCGGCGGTGCCGGCCGAGGTCAGGATGTCGCCGTCGTCCACGTACAAGACTTTCTGGTCCAGCTTGACCTTGGGATACTTGCGCGCAAAATCTTCGCTCCAGACCCAATGGGTGGAAGCGGCGCGGCCATCCAGCAGGCCGGCTTCGGCCAGCACGAAAGCGCCCAGGCAGAGGCCGACGATGCGGGCGCCGCGTGCATGGGCGCTGCGCAAGGCTTGCAGCAGCAGCTCCGGCGGCCTTTCATCCGGATCGCGCCAGGCCGGCACGATCACGGTATCGGCCTCTTGCAGCGCCGACAAATCATGTTACACCTCGATATTGAAGCCCGACATGGTCGGCACCAGGCCGGTCGGCGTGCCGCAGATCAGCAGGCGGTAGCGCGGCACGCCCAACCGCGCCAGGTCGTCGCCGAACACCATGCAGGGCACCGACAGGTGGAACGGGCTGATGCCCTCGAAGACGACCACCGCGACGGTGTGCTTTTTTTCGGCAAGGGAGGGTAAAGTCGACATGGCCCGATCCTATCATATTATGTCTATCGGGACACTTTCGCCCATGACTCCCGCCGCCGATACTTCCTCCTGTTCCGCCGCCTTCGGTTAACGGAGACGGCATAGGCGACGATAGACGATGGGCGTCCATCGCGCCTGATATCAACCGGGAGTACCACCATGCATCATCCAACCATCCGCACCATGGCCGGCGCCGCCGCGCCGGTCAAATTCGACGCCGCCGCTACTGCCTTGCTGGTGATCGATTTCCAGAACGAATACTTCGGCGGCAAGATGCCAATTCCGGATGGCATGCGCGCCCTGCGCAACGCCAGCCGCCTGATCGCCATGGCCGACCAGGCCGGCATGCCGGTATTCCATGTCCAGCACCTCAGTCCCGCCGGCGCGCCCGTATTTGCCGCCGACAGCGTTAACGTGCATTTCCATGCTGAATTGCTACCGGCGGCGCATCACAGCGTCGTGCAAAAGACTTCCGTCAGCGTGTTTCCGACGTCCGATATCGACCAGCGCCTCAAGGCAGCCGGCATCAAGACCTTGATCATCAGCGGCCTGATGACGCATGCCTGCGTTGCCGGAGCTGCGCGCGATGCCGTACCGCTCGGTTATGACGTAGTAGTGGCGGAAGATGCCTGCGCTACCCGCGATCTCGACAATGCCGACGGCAGCGTACTACCGCATGCCGTGCTGCATCGCGCAGCGCTGGCTTCCATCGCTGACACCTTCGGCGCGCTGATGACGACCGAGCAGATTCTGCAACTGCCGTAGAGCCAAGCACGGCGCCGCAAGAGATGAAGCTTACGCCGCCCTGTAGTCGTCGCGCCTGAGAGCATAGATGACGCTGCCGGCGCCACCCAGCGGCTCGGCAACCTTGTCTATCTGTATCAGGCCGACTTTCTCCAGCACGCGGCGCGAGGCCTGATGGGTTTCTCTTACCAGGGCCCAGATCTCCTCCAGCTCCAGAGTCCCAAAGCCGAAT
This sequence comes from Collimonas pratensis, assembly GCF_001584185.1. Taxonomy (GTDB): domain Bacteria; phylum Pseudomonadota; class Gammaproteobacteria; order Burkholderiales; family Burkholderiaceae_D; genus Collimonas; species Collimonas pratensis. The sequence goes on from NZ_CP013234.1 coordinate 4,237,870, forward strand.
TCCAGCGCGGTCGCCGACAACTCCGTGGCCAATCCCTGTCCCCACGCCGCGGTGGCAAAACGATAGCCGAGATTGACCTTTTCCTGCTGTCCGAACAGAGCATGGGTCAGGCCGCCAAAACCGATGATCCGTTCTTCATCCTCTTTCAAACTCACCGCCCATTGTCCAAAACCGTGCTGCTGCCACTGCCTGAGCCAGCGCTCCATGGTGGCTTCCGCTTCCGCCACGTTTTGATAGGGGCCGGCTGGATTGAAGGTATTGGTGGCCGGATCGCCGTAGATGCTGAACAGGGCAGCAATATCCTGGCTGCTGGGGCGGCGCAAAGCCAGCCGCGCGGAGTAAATAATGGTTGGTGAATTTGGTGGCATACTGTGCAGATATGAGAGCGGGTATGCTCCATGATAAGGCTTTAAAGAGATTTGGGAGCGCGCTCTGCAACAGCCTCCCAAGGAATGCGTCGGCACTCACTCGAAGGCGGAATGACAATGAAAAACTGGATCCGGCTCAACAAGGGATTTTTACTGTTCCTGTTTCTTTTCGGGATTTTCCGCACCGCCGTGGCTGACTGGAATCCGATTCCGTCCGGCTCCATGCGCCCCAACCTGCTGGAAGGAGACGTGGTGTTCGTCAACCGCCTGGCGTTCAACCTGAAAGTCCCGCTCACCAATATCGTGCTGGGCCATCTGGGCGAGCCCAAACATGGCGATATCGTTACCTTCTTCTCGCCGCTGGACGACACCCGGCTGATCAAGCGTGTCATCGCCCTGCCCGGCGACACGGTGGAAATGCGCGATGAAAAGATGATCATCAACGGCCATGAAGCCAGCTATGCGGTATTAGGCACGGCACCGGAACCGATGGGCCAGGGCAGCATCGTCGCCCTGCGCCTGAACGAAAAAATGGGCGGCGAACAGCACCGCATCCAGGTCCTGCCGCAAGTCAACGCCAACCGCAATTTCGGCCCCATCATGGTGCCGCCGGATCACTACCTGATGCTCGGTGACAATCGCGACAACAGCGGCGACTACCGCCACTTCGGCTTCGTGCCGCGCGAACTGCTGATCGGACGCGCCGAACGGATCCTGGTGTCAGCCGACATCAAGGGCAACTGGATGCCGCGCACCGAACGTTTCGGCATGGCCTTGCAGTAATCCGCTTACTCAGCCGCCCGATTGCGCCGCAACGGGCGGTTGTTGTTCGCTGTTGCCATTTTACGTAGCCGCTTTTCAATCAACTCCGACATGCCCTGCGCCGCAATCGACAGAGAACGCTCTTTCTTTTTCACGATCAGGATAGGCCGCACGATGTCTTGCGCATCGATCGGGATGCTGACCAGGTCCATGTGACGAAACTGGAACAAGGTCAGCTCCGGCACGATGCTGACGCCGAGGCCGGACTCGATCAGACCCGCCACCGTCGCCAGATGCTCCACCTCCAGCCCGGAATGCATCACCGGGATGCCGCGCAACAGCAGCTCGACATGCTGACGCACGCTGGTGGAGCGCGCCAGGTGGATCAGCTCGCAACCGCTCAGGTCAGACAGCCGGATGCGGCGCTTGCCGGCCAGCGCGTGATCCTGGCGGCACACCAGGTAAAACGGATCGCTGCACAAGGTCTTGGTATCGAATTCGGTCAGGCCCGAGCCGGGCGCGGTCAAGGCGATATCCACCTTGCCCTGGCGTAGCATGGCCAGGCACTGGTCGGACAAGGCGTCGAACAGCTGCACCGTGATCCCGGGATAAGCCCGCTTGTATTCGGCAATCACCGCCGGCAAGCCGTTTGCCGCCAGCGACGGCAAGGCCGCGATCGCGACCCGGCCCTTGCGCCTGGCGACGTAGTCGCTCATGTCGGCAAACGCTGATTCGATATCGCTCACCAGCGCCCGCGCCACTTCCGCAAACAGCTCCCCCTCCGCGGTCAGCGTGACGTTGCGCGTATCGCGCTCGAACAGCTTGGCGCCTACCGCCACTTCCAGCTTCTGAATCATGACGCTGAACGCCGATTGCGACATGAAACAGCGCTCGGCGGCATGGGTGAAATGCTTGCATTCCCGCAGCGCCAGGAAGGCATGCAGCGAACGGGTGGAGATATTGAGCTTCATTGATTAATCCGTTTTTACGATCAATCCATCGAAAAAAACCATTTTACAGCACAAACTCCCGCTCTCAGAATGCACATAAAAGAAGAGCCATAACAAGTATTCCCATAAAAATATCAAGGGATAGGAGACAGACATCATGCTGGCATTACTCGGCTTCATTACCATCGCCACTCTGCTGGCGGCGATCCTGACAAAAAAGATGTCGCCGCTGGTGGCGCTCATTTCGATTCCCATCATCGCCGCCTTGATAGGCGGCTTTGGCCTGGAGACCTCCAAATTCATCGTAGCCGGCATCACCAGCATCGCGCCGGTGGCCGGCATGTTCGTATTCGCCATCCTGTTTTTCGGCATCGTCACCGATGCCGGCATGCTCGATCCGATCATCTCCGCCATCCTGCGCATCGTCGGCAGCCGCCCTACCCGCATCGTGCCCGGCACCGCGCTGCTGGCGCTGCTGATCCACCTGGACGGCTCGGGCGCGGTCACCTTCCTGGTGACGATTCCAGCCATGCTGCCTTTATATACCCGGCTGGGCATCGACAAGCGCATCCTGGCCTGCGTCGCCTCGCTGGCGGCGGGCGTCAATTTCCTGCCATGGACCGGCCCCATGATCCGCGCTTCCGCTGCCTTGCACATCCCGGTCAGCGACATCTTCACGCCCTTGATCCCGGTGCAGATCGTCGGCCTGGTGTTCGTTTTTTCCGTGGCTTATTATCTCGGCCTGAAAGAAGAACGGCGGCTCGGCCTGACCAAGGGCGCGCCGCTCGGTTTCGTCCATACCCACGAGTTGTCGGAAGCGGAAAAGAACATACGCCGTCCACGCAATTTCTGGATCAATATCGTGCTCACCGTGTTCGTGCTGGGCGTGATGATCAGCGGCAAAATCGATCCGGTGGTGATGTTCATGATCGGCGTGGTGCTGGCGCTGATGATCAATTACCGCAACGCCGACATGCAGCGCGCACGCATCGATGCCCACGCCAAGGCGGCCCTGCTGATGGCCAGCATCCTGTTCGCCGCCGGCGTGTTTACCGGCATCATGACCAAATCCGGGATGCTGAGCGCCATGGCCAAGATGGCGGTCGGCTTCGTGCCGCCTTCGATGGCTTCGCATATCCCCGTGGTGCTGGGCCTGTTGGCTATGCCGTTGTCGATGCTGTTCGATCCCGACTCTTTCTACTTCGGCGTGCTGCCCGTGATCGCCGAAGTCGGCCACATGCTGGGCGTACAGCCGCTGCACGTGGCGCAAGCCGCGCTGCTGGGCCAGATGACCACCGGCTTCCCGGTCAGCCCGTTGACGCCGGCGACCTTCCTGGTGGCCGGCCTGGCTGGCATCGACCTGGCCGATCACCAGAAATACACCTTCAAATACCTGTTCGCGGCATCCGTCATCATGACCATCACCTGTGTCGTGATCGGCGTCTTTCCCTTGTAGAACAGAACCAGCCCAGGAGCTTATCGTGAGACCTATCAGAATCGGCGCCGGCGCCGGCTATTCCGGCGACCGCATCGAACCCGCCGTCGAACTCGCTGAAAAGGGCGAGCTCGACTACCTGGTGTTTGAATGCCTGGCCGAGCGCACCATCGCCATCGCCCAGCAAACCCGGATGCACAATCCGGCGCTGGGCTACGATCCCTTATTGGAACAGCGGATGCAAGCCGTGCTGCACATCTGCAGTGAAAAAAAGATCAAGATCATTACCAATATGGGCGCCGCCAATCCGCTCGCGGCAGCGGCCAAGGTCAGGCAGATCGCCACGGCCATGCAGCTCGACCTGAAGGTGGCGGCGATCAGCGGCGACGATGTGCTGGCAACGCTGAAAGCCGGCGCCTTTATCAGCGACCAGGGCAACCCGGTCAATGCCTTGGGCGAGCGGCTGCTGTCGGCCAATGCCTATCTTGGCGCCGCGCCGCTGGTGGAGGCGCTGGCGCAGGGCGCCGACGTCATCATTACCGGCCGGGTCGCCGATCCCTCTTTGTTCCTGGCGCCGCTGATCCATGAATTCGGCTGGGCCATGGACGACTGGCAGCGGCTGGGACAAGGCACGCTGGTCGGCCACCTGCTCGAATGCGCGGGGCAGATCAGCGGCGGCTATTTCGCCGATCCCGGCTACAAGGACGTGGCCGGGCTGGCGCGCCTGGGTTTCCCGATCGGCGAAGTGGCGGCAGACGGCTCGGTGATCATCACCAAGGTGGCGGGATCTGGCGGACAAGTCACCGCCGCCACCTGCAAGGAACAGCTGCTATACGAGATCCACGATCCCCGCACTTACCTGACGCCGGATGTGGTGGCAGATTTTTCCGCCGTGCGCGTAACTGAAATCGGGCCCGACCGCGTGCTGCTGCAAGGCGCCACTGGACGCCCCAGGACCGATACGCTCAAGGTATCGATAGGCTACATCGACAGCTACATAGGCGAAGGCCAGATTTCCTATGCCGGACCAGGGGCGCTGGAGCGTGGCCGGCTGGCGCTGGAGATCGTCGCGCAAAGGTTGCAATTGAGCGGCATCGGCTTCGATGAAATCCGCTACGACCTGCTCGGGGTCGACGCCATCCACGGCGCGGCCTTGTCGGCGCAGGCGGCGCCGCCTTACGAAGTCCGTGTACGGGTAAGCGCCCGCAGCAACAATCTGCGCGATGCCACGCGTATCGGCAACGAGGTTGAAACACTGTACACCTGCGGCCCGGCGGGCGGCGGCGGCGCCACCAGGTCGGCACGCGAAGTAGTCGCCGTGCAGTCCACCCTGCTGCCGCGGCAACTGGCGCAGAGCGCCATTCATTTTGCAGAGGCTTGACATGAAACTACGCGAACTCGCCCATTCCCGCGCCGGCGACAAAGGCGATATCTCGAATATTTCTGTGATCGCCTACCATGAAAAAGATTACGCCTTGCTGGAGCGCTATCTCACGCCGGAACGCGTGAAGCAGCATTTCTCGCAGATTGTCGATGGCGACGTCACCCGCTATGCCTTGCCGCAGCTAGGCGCCCTCAACTTCGTCATGCAGCGTGCCCTGGGCGGCGGCGTGACGCGTTCGCTGGCGCTCGATGCGCACGGAAAATGCCTGAGTTCAGCCATGCTGAATCTGGACATCCCCGACGATTTGTGCAAGGCTGCCTGAGCACTAGCCACCCCACCAGGAAAGGAAATCCATGAGCACGCAGATTCGCCCATTGCCGCTGAAGACCATGTTGTCCCTGTCTCTATCCCTTTTCTTTGCCGCGCTGGCGGCCTCGGCCGCCGCACAGACGCTCACACCGGCACAGCAAAGCTATCACGATCTCTACAAGGAACTGGTGGAGATCAACACTACGCACTCTGCCGGCGACACCACCAAGGCCGCGCGCGCCATGGAAAAGCATCTGCTGGCCGCTGGCTTCAGCGCCAGCGAAGTCCAGGTGATCGAGCCGTTTCCGCGCAAGGGCAACCTGGTGCTGCGTTTCAAGGGCAACGGCAGCAAGCAGCCCTTGCTGCTGCTGGCGCATATCGACGTGGTCGAAGCCAAGCGCGAAGACTGGAAAACCGATCCCTTCCAGCTACAAGAAACCGGCGGCTACTTCACCGCGCGCGGCTCGATCGACGACAAGGCCATGGCCTCGGCCTTCGTCTCGGTGCTGAGCCAGTTGAAACAGGAGGGATTCAAGCCCAGCCGCGACATCATCCTGGCGTTGACCACCGATGAAGAGCGCGGCGATGTGGAGAGCAACGGCGCCAAATGGCTGATCGCCAACAAACCCGAATTGCTCAAGGCGGAGTTCGGCATCAACGAGGGCGGCGGCGGCGAACTGCGCGACGGCAAACCCAACCTGCACCGCATCCAGGTGGCCGAAAAGATCTACGCCACCTACGAACTGGAAGCGCGCGACGCCGGCGGCCACAGCTCGACGCCGCACGCCAACAATCCGATCTACGCCATCTCGGCGGCCCTGACCCGTCTCGGCGAGTACCGCTTCCCGGTGCACCTGGCGGAAGTCACCACCGGTTATTTCGCCCGCAGCGCGCCGTTCGCCAGCGGCCAGCTGGCGGCAGACATGCGGGCGGTCGGCGGCGGCAAGCCAGACGCGGCCGCCATCGAACGCCTGTCGGCGATTCCCGACTACAACGCCCAGCTGCGCAGCACCTGCGTGGCGACCATGGTCAACGCCGGCCATGCCGAAAACGCCTTGCCGCAATCGGCCAAGGCGACGGTCAATTGCCGCATTCTGCCGCAAGACGATCCGGAGCAGATAGATCGCCAGCTCAAGCAGGTAATCAACAACGACAAGATCAGCGTGCGCTACACCAACCCGCCGCTGCGCAGCCCGGCTTCACCGCTCAACGGCGACCTGGTCAAGACCGTGGAAAGCCTGACCCAGGAGATGTGGCCAGGCGTACCGGTTGTACCGGCCATGAGCACCGGCGCCACAGACAGCAGCTATATGCGCAATGCCGGGATTCCGATGTATGGCGTGTCGGGCTTGTTTGTCGAGCCGTCCGACCGCCGCACGCACGGACTGGACGAACGGGTCGAGATCCCGCGCGTGTACGAAAGCAGGGAATTCCTGTATCGCCTGGTCAAGCGTCTGGCGCAATAATCGCCCAATAATCGCCCAATAATCGCGCACTGCGGCGCGCCTGCTGAATTCGACCGCAAGAACCAGAGTTCCAGCGGTCCGGAGCAGCAGTATCTTTCGGGTTCGCGGCGCCTGCCGCTCAACCTGAAGGATAGCCGCCATGAACCTGCTTGAACTCTGCCTGCTGGCGGCGATCTGGGGCGCCTCCTTCCTGTTCCTGCGCATCGCCGCACCGGAATTCGGCCCGCTCGCCCTGATCGCCCTGCGCGTCGGCATTGCCGCCCTGGTGCTGGCGCCGGTGCTGCGTTCTGCGCTGGCGCGCAGCCAGTTGCGCGCCAAGGCCTGGCCGCTGCTGGTGGTCGGCATCAGCAATTCGGCGCTGCCGTTCGGCCTGTTTGCCTATTCCACGCTGTACATCAATGCCGGACTGGATTCCATCCTCAACGCCACCACGCCGATCTGGACCGCCCTCATCGCCGCCGCCTGGTTCCAGGCCGGCCTCGGCCGCCAGCAGCTGGCCGGCTTGCTGCTGGGCCTGGCCGGGGTGGTGCTGCTGGTGTGGGATACAGTCGGCGCCGGCAGTGCCGGCGTGCCGCTGGCCATCGCCGCCGCGTTGGCGGCAGCGGTCTGCTACGGCTTCGCGGTAAATTACTCGAAACGCCACCTGGCCGGCATACAGCCGCTGGTAGTAGCTTTCGGCAGCCAACTGTTTGCCACCATCGTGCTGCTGCCGCTGGCGCTGCCGTTCTGGCCGCGCCACGCCATCGCCGTCTCGACCTGGGCTTGCGTGGGGGCGCTCGGCGTGATCTGCACCGGCTTTGCCTACATCTTGTACTTCCGCCTGATCGAGCGCGTGGGCGCGACATATGCGGCATCGGTGACCTTCCTGATCCCGGTTTTCGGACTGCTATGGGGCGCGCTCTTCCTTGGGGAAAAGGTCACACCCACCATGCTGGCCGGCTGCACCATCGTGCTGCTGGGGACTGCCCTGGCCAGCGGCAAGTTCGCAAGCCGCTTCGGCAAACACCACAATAGCCTGCCGCAGGCATTTCCTTCGAAAATTAAAATCAATAATAAATCACCATAAAATCACTATTTATTATTGTTTTACGATAATTTTAGATTAGAATACGACCATCCTACCTACAAGGAAGCGTCGTGAAGCCGGATTTCATCATTTTCGCTCGCCAGTGCCTGGCGATATTCAGTTCGTGGCTGGCGATCGCCATCATGACGCTGTACGTCGGCTTCAAGGTCATGCCGCTGATGGGCATCCACGGTTCCATGAAAATAGGTTTCCATGCCGCCACGGCCAATCACGCCATGGCGCGCCTGGACAATGTGTTCAACGCCTATCTTTCCATCCATCTGAACTATCAAAAATGACAGCCTCTACACCACAAAACCTGAAGCAAGACCGTATTGCGCGAACCAGCCAGCACATGGCAGGCATTACCATGCTGATGCTGGTTGGCATGCTGGCGCTGAATGTCTTCAGCTGGATATTCCCGGAAAAATTTTCCTCGCTGGCCGAATTCACCAGGAGCGCCACCTTGCTAGACATCGATCCTGCCAGCCTGCCGCACTGGCAGCTGGCCGGGATCATGGTGATCACCAGCATCCCGCTGCTGGCGCTGGCCTACGGCTTGTTTCAGTTGCGCGCGCTGTTCCAGCGCTATGCCCAGGGCGAATACTTTTCGCCGCTGGCGGCCATCCACCTGGGCCGAGTCGGCTATAGCGTGGCCTGGTGGGTGCTGCTAGGCGTGCTGTGCCAGCCTCTGTCTAGCGCCTGGCTGACAATGATGCGGCCGGTCGGGCACCGCCTGATCAACGTCGCCTTCGGCAGCAATGAAGTGGTATGCCTGTTCATGGCTGCCTCCATCACCGTGATTGCCCGCATCCTGCAGCGCGCCAGCGAAGTCGACGCTGAAAACCGACAATTCGTTTAAGGATGTAGATGAGTATCGTGATTACGCTGGACGTCATGCTGGCAAAACGCAAGGCCAAATCGAAGGATCTGGCAGCTGCGATCGGCATTACCGAACAGAATCTGTCGCTGCTGAAGCAAGGTAAGGTGAAAGGCGTGCGCCTGGAAACCCTGGAAGCCATCTGCCGCTATCTCGATTGCCAGCCGGGCGATCTGCTGAGCTACGAAGCGGACGACAAGCTGCCGCAGGCCGCCGGCGACTAGGCCTCCCGGACTCGCAGGCTGCCCAATTACGGAGTAAATGGAAAATGTCTTACGCAAGCCGTTGGCCCGCAGCGCGGCATTCACGTGCAATGCGCTGGGGTATCGCCGTCTCCCTGCTGTTGCACGCCGCCCTGCTGCAAATGTTTTTGCATCATGAGACGGCGCCACCCGCGGCGACCCAAAGCACGTTCGCGGATATGACGCTGTTCCTGCTGCCGACACCGCAGCCACGGCTAGCGCACGCACAGGTACAACGCCTGGAGCCTGCCGCGCCGCAAGCGGCGCAACGCAATTCCCGTCGGCCCGCATCCAATAGCAGCAAGAAAAACATGGCACTGCCCTTAGCTGCATCGCCCAGCGTCAATGAGACAATTCACGCAGAAGCAAAAGAGCAGCAGGCGTCATCCAAGCCGATACCTCGCGTGGACCTGGATGCCGCAGTGAAAATGGCAGGAAGGTTTGCCAAGGATCCAAACAGCATGCGTGACGACAGAGCAGTCGCCCAATTGAAAAATCATCCGCTGGAAGCAGACAATCCAGACAGCCGCCTGGGGCAAGACATACAGCGCAGTGCGCGCGCCGATTGTCTGCAAAGCCAAAGCTCAAAGGGGTTGCTGGCGCCGCTGTTCCTGGTCGCCGACGCAGTGCTCTCAAAGAAAGACGGGGGCTGCAAATGGTAATCTGAAAAACCAGCAATCAAAGCGCAGGTAAACCGGCCGGCCAAACCCCGGTCAGCCGGCTGCCCGGCTGCCCGGCTCCGCAACTCTGGTGTTACCAGTCGTGCTTTACAAGCCTCACGCGCCGATAACGCGGCGCGCTTCCCGCTCAGCCAGTTCCAACGCCGCCTGTTCGGTCTTTACCGGCCGGCCGCAGCCTTTACCGATGATTTGCACAAAAACCTGATCACCGCGCTGCGTCGACACCTGGATCACGCCTTTGAACATGCCGCCCGGCGCCGGCGCAACCTGCGCTTCGACCGTCTTGTTTCCCTTGGTTTCTTTAAAGGCCATTTTGCTCTCCATGCTAATCGTGGCGTGATCTTAGCATGCATTGCCAGCCCAGCCGGCGCTGTATTCCGGCGCTGCCCGGTTGTCCTGCCGTAGCCGGATCCGGCCTTCTTGCAGCCGATTAATTTTTCTACAGGAAAATGCGCACCCATGGTAAGTTTGCTGTGCAAACAACTAGCATACTTATTTTACGATCATGAAGATAAACGTCGCCATCACCCTGAACATCAGTGACGATCCACAGCAGTCGATCTGGTACAACGGCGCCAACCAGAACTGCTTTTTCCTGTACCAGCTGCTGCGCAAGTCGCCACTGGTCGACCATGTCTGGCTGGTGCACAGCGACGGCATCAAGAACTATCCTGCCGGACTACTGCTGGGAGACCTGCAGCGCGCGTTACGGCCGATATCGAGCGTGCTGGACAAGACCGACCTGCTGGTCGAGATGAACGGTTTCGTCTCGCAGGAGCAGGTTGAACGGGTGCGCCGGCGCAAGGGCAAGGCGGTCTCTTTTCGCTTTGGCAACGATTACGTGATCGCCGTCGAGACCATGACCTTCGGGCGCGATCAGTGGCAACCCAATCCGCACCGGGTCATGTTCGACGAGCTATGGACCAATCCCCAGCACGTCCATACCTGCAAGAGCTACTGGGAGAGCGTCTACAAGGCGCCGGTGCAGGTGCTGCCGCATATCTGGGCGCCGTATTTCATTGAGGCGGCGCTGGCGGCAAACCCTGAGCTGCGGCAGAAATGGGGCTACCGCAACCACGGCAGCGCCAAGCGGGTGGCAATTTTCGAGCCGAACATCAATGTCGTCAAGAGCACGTTGATACCGATGCTGGCGACTAACCAGTTTTACATTGCCCACCCCACCCTGCTGGCGCATGTATTCATGACGAATACTTTCCAGCTCAAGGAAAACAGCGCGTTCAAGCATCTCGCCCTGGGCCTGGAGATGGTCAAGGATGGCAAGGCCACGGCGGATCACCGCTTTCCGTTCTGCGCCTTCGCTGCCGAGCACACCGACATCGTGATTTCCCACCAGTGGGAAAACGGCCTCAACTATCTTTTCTACGACGCGCTGTATGGCGGCTATCCGCTGGTGCACAATTCGCCGTTCCTGAGCGAGGTCGGCTACTACTACCGCGATTTCGATGTCGCCGACGGCGCCAGGGCACTGGCCGAAGCGGCGCTGTCGCACGATCAGGACAGCGCCGGCTACACGGCGAAGGCGCAAGCCTTCCTGCACAGCGTCGATGCAACGGCGGCGGCGAATGTCGAAGCGTATACCCAGCGCATCGGCGCCCTGTTCGGCACCTCCTGATGCCAGGATCCGCCGGTGTATATCGACGACCATGGTGGTGTGGCGGCAACGCTGAGAGACGACTAATCTCCCACGCAATTGTTTTTCGCGAGTATAAAAACTGTCAATCAATACTGCTATGATTACGCCGGATCCGCTTGAAGGAGCGGACGGCTGCCGCTCTGTCCGGGCCAGTGGCCGGGCTGGTTCCGCGGCGTGACCACCATGTACGCGGCAGAGATCGTGGCCAACCACCACTATGCCGCGTTCCTGGAGCACGGCAAGACGCAGATCCTGGATGTGCCCAGCTATAGCGTCGGCGCCATCGACCAGATGACCTTCCACATCCACGGCATTCATACCGACGATTACTTTTCCAAGCACCACTATCGTGCCGGAAAATACGCGCACATGGACCTGCAGGCGCTGGACCGGACGAAAATCAACCAGTACTGCCATTGGATCGTGACCACGCCGCTAGAGGAAATCAAGCGGCTGGCCGGCTATCCGTACTAACCCGGTCTGCGGGACTTCCTCCGCGATTAGGCTTTTGACCTGCTAGCGTCCAATTTTCTTGACAGGACAGCATTGCCGCGAGGAAAATAATTCACCTGGAACGGCTCAGGTCGATGCGCTTCGCCATATCGCCGTGGCGTGAGACCTGCATCGGTGCCGCAAGCAAATAGTGGGAGGCTTCATGATCCGCCTGGTGTTGTTGTTATTAGGGGTAGAGTATCTGCGCAAGCGTTGGCGCAGCATTCTCGTCATCGGACTGCTATGGCTGGTCGCTGGCCTGGTCGTGTTTGTCGATGCGCTTGATGATGCGGCGTACTTCCCTATCAATTTCTTTGCCTACCTGTTCCTCATCGAAGGGCTGGCGACGCTGGCCGTGGCATGGACCGGCGTCGGCGGCCAGCGCATCCTGCGCTACGTGAAAGGCAGCGCTGTGGTGCTGGCCGCCGTCCTCATATTCGCCGGCCATCACCATGGCAATTTCTTGCTGTCGATGATCTTCGGCACCTTGTTCCTGACCGACGGGCTGATACAGTGCATCTCTGCCTACATGGTGCGCTATCGCCGCTGGCGCGTCGCCTTCTCCTGGGGCGTGGCCGAAATCCTGCTGGCGATCTTTTTTTACCAGCCCTACCCGACCCATTATGTCGGCACGCTGCCGTATTGCCTGGGCCTGTTCCTGATTTTCGGCGGCGCCAACATGATTGCGCTGGCAAGCCGCGTGCGCCGCATGAACGGCAATCCCGCGCTGGCGGGATCGGCGCATCCGGCCGTGCAGCCGGACGAGGCATTCGTTTCTGCCTTCACCCAGGTAGAGTGGGAAGGTCCGCCGGCAGAGCACGAACAGGCGCTCACGGTGCACGTCTGGACGCCTACCGGTTCCGCCAAATCGCCGACCCAGAATTACCCGATTGTCGACCGTTATATCGCGGCAGTCGATGTCAACGGCGTGATCTCCACCGGCCATGCCGCATTGGAAACGCCGGAGGGCATATACATCAGCCTGTACCCGGGCGTGGAGATTGACCGTTCGCCAGACGATTTCGGGCGCCTGCTGCGCGCCACCCGCGAGAACGACGTGCCGGGCGTCTTCCAGCCGGACTATGCGACCGAATCAAAAGCATGGTGTCCGTCCACCGTCCAGGTGCGCATCCGCAATTACGACCCGCGCCGCCTGCAATCTTTCTGGCTGCGCTATCGCAGCGACACAACCTACAACCTCACCCACCGCAATTGTTCCAGCACCGTGGCGCAAGCGCTGGAAGCAGCCATCGACGGCGCCGTCGGCCGTCTGTACGGCCAGCGCGCCGGCTGGAGGGTGTTCCTGCGGATCCTGGCGACGCCAGAGTTGTGGGTGGCCGCCCAGATCAGAAAACGCGCGGTGACGATGGCGTGGACGCCGGGGCTGACGCTGGACTATGCCAGGGCGATCAGCATGCTGGCTGATCCGCGTCCGTTCGCCTGGTGGAAACTGGCAAGGGCGGCCGTGAACCGGATGGTGCATTTGCGGCGCGAATGGCGCGCGCAAGATCATGATGCCGTTGATGCACGTTGATGCATGTTGAGCGGACTGGTCCGGCGTCGGTATTGCTCAACGTCGCTTTACTTGCAGTAAGCATCCGGCAGACTGATTCACAACCGAAAATGAACAACATTGAGAAATTACGCAATTCATAATGCCCGCAAATCAGCGTTGGATGCCGGCTGCTGGTTTGCCTGAGTCTGGCATTGGTACAAGCAACCTGCCCAAGCCGCGCAATTCCATTTCACCGTTAGCTGCAGCCGGCCCTGCTCATCACTGCATCTTGAACGCCAACTGCGCGAAGCGTTCCCCGATGCGTCTATGCGTTACCGCATCCGGATGCAAATTGTCAGGCAGAGGCAATTCCTCCGCGTCCGCCGCACCATAGAGTTCGCGGCCGTCAAGATAAGAGAGGTGCGGGTCATCAATCGCCCTTTGCGTCACGATCCTTTGCAACTCGTCGCGAATCATATTGAGCGTCAGCTTGCCTGCCGCACGTTCAGCGGGATTGCCGGCTGCGCGAAAGCGTAGCTGACCAAGACTCAGCCCGCTCATGTCGATCAAGCTGGGACCTGGTGTGTCCTCGTGCATCGGGCACAGGATGGGAGACATGACCAGCAGCGGGGTATCTGGATGCCCCTCGCGGATGGTGTCAATGAAACCGTGGACCGCAGGTCCGAAAGCGCGCAAACGCATCAGGTCCGTGTTGACCACATTAATCCCGATTTTCAAGCTGATCAGGTCGGCCGGCGTATCGCGCATGACGCGGGCGACAAATGGATCCAGCAGCGCGCTGCCGCCCAGTCCAAGATTGATCAGCTCCAGGCCGCTGAGCGAGGCCGCCAGCGCAGGCCAGGTCGTGCTCGGGCTGGCGGCGTCGGAGCCATGGCTGATGGAACTGCCGTGATGCAGCCATACCTTGCGGCCGTCGGCAGCCACCGGTGCGATGGGTGCGTCGCTACGAAGCGCCACGATTTCCGTGGTCTCGTTATGCGGCAGCCATATCTCGATATTCTTGGCGCGCGCCGGCAAACCGGCGAATCGAAGTGTGCCTACCGGGCCAGGCTCTGCTTTCATCGTACCGGCGGGCATGTCAATGAAAAGAACATTGCCTCCGGCGACGCTAGCCTGAGCAGCCAGCTTGCCATCCACCAGCAAGTCATAGATGCCATCGGGACGCGGCGGCGCCCCGGCGTATGCGCGCTTGGTGCGCAAGGTGTCCAGTTCAATCACCGTAGCCGCGCTACGAAACACGAGCCGCACGCCGGCAGGTTGCGCTTCAACCATGGCCAATTGCGGATCAGAGCATTGCAAACGCGCCCAGGCCGGCAAACGATGCGGCAGCACGCCGTGCGCAGTCGCCTCAAACTCAATCGCGCCGCGCAAGATATCAGCGCTTATCTCATAACTCTGCATAGTGTCGAATCTTCGTTATACAAGCATTATTGCGCCGGCATCCTAACATTAAACCCTCCCAGCTAAATGGGGTCAGAGTCGAATTATTGTTCCCAAAAATTCGACTCTGACCCCATTTAAGGTCTTGCTGGCTTAGCTTGCAGGGATAAGCAGACTCTCAGAATGCATCGCCCGGCACGCGTACCCAGCCTTCCATCAGGACCCGCGCGCTGCGGCTCATGATGGCTTTGCTGACGCGCCATTCGCCGTTGACCTGGCTGGCTTGCGCACCTACCCGCAAAGTGCCTGACGGGTGGCCGAAGCGTACGGCGTCGCGGGCGCCGCCGCCGGCGGCGAGGTTCACCAGGGTGCCAGGTATCGCGGCGGCGGTGCCGATGGCGACGGCGGCGGTGCCCATCATGGCGTGGTGCAGCTTGCCCATCGACATCGCCCGCACCAGCAGGTCGATATCGGCGGCGGCCACCTGTTTGCCGCTGGAGGAAACGTAGGCGGCCGGCTTGGCGACGAAGGCCACTTTCGGCGTGTGCTGGCGCTTGGCCGCTTCATCGAGCTGCTTGATGAGGCCCATGCGCAGCGCTCCGTGCGCGCGTATGGTTTCGAATTTTTCCAGAGCCGCGGGGTCGCCGTTGATGGCGTCCTGCAGCTCAGTGCCGTTGTAGCCGAGCGCTTCGGCGTTGACAAAAATGGTCGGGATGCCGGCATTGATCATGGTGACCTTGAGGCTGCCGATGCCGGGGACTTCGAGGTCGTCGACCAGATTCCCTGTCGGGAACATGGAACCGCCTGCGCCCTCTTCGTCGGCGGCTGGATCCATGAACTCCAGCTGCACTTCAGCTGCGGGAAAGGTGACACCGTCGAGTTCGAAGTCGCCGGTTTCCTGCACCGCGCCGTTGATGATGGGCACATGGGCGATGATGGTCTTGCCGATGTTGGCCTGCCAGATGCGCACTGTCGCCGTGCCGTTTTGCGGAATGCGATCGGCGTCGACCAGGCCGCTCGCGATGGCGAAGGAACCGACCGCGGCGGACAGGTTGCCGCAGTTGCCGCTCCAGTCGACAAAAGCCTTGTCGATGGCGACCTGGCCGAACAGGTAATCGACATCGTGGCCGGGCTTGCTGCTCTTAGCCAGGATCACCGTCTTGCTGGTGCTGGAGGTGGCGCCGCCCATGCCGTCGATCTGCTTGCCGTAGGGGTCCGGACTGCCGATGACGCGCAACAACAGCGCATCGCGCGCGGCGCCGGGCGCCTGCGCTGCCGCCGGCAGGTCCTGCAGGCGGAAGAACACGCCTTTGCTGGTGCCGCCGCGCATGTAGGTGGCAGCGATCTTGATCTGGGGTACGTGGGTCATATCATGCTTTCCTGTTGAGAGTTCCATCATTCATGACATAGTCGCAGAAAATGGGCGGAGTCATCTGGGGTCGTCTATGGTCAGAGTCATCTGGGGTCAGAGTCGACTTTCGCGGCGCTTTATCGCGAAACTCGACTCTGACCCCACATGACGAATTCGGAGAAAGAAAGAGCGCATCCATGGTTTTTCTTTTCTAACGACACGGTATGTACTCCGTGGTCCGCTAAGTGGGGTCAGAGTGAAATTTCTGCAAAAAGCGCGCAGAAAATTCACTCTGACCCCAGTTAGCTACTGACCCCAGTTAGCTACGTGCCTTAAGCGCCTTGTCAGGCCGCCGTCGACGATTCGAGGAAGTCCTGGGCGAAGCGCTGCAGCACGCCGCCGGCTTCGTAGATCGAGACTTCTTCCGCTGTGTCGAGGCGGCAGGTGACTGGGACTTCCAGGCGCTCGCCGTTCTTGCGGTTGATGACCAGCGTCAGCGTGGTGCGTGGTGTACGTTCACCCAATACGTCGAAGGTTTCGCTGCCGTCGATGGCGAGGGTGTTGCGGTTGACGCCGGGCTTGAATTCCAGCGGCAGCACGCCCATGCCGACCAGGTTGGTGCGGTGGATGCGTTCGAATCCTTCCGCCGCGATGGCTTCCACTCCCGCCAGGCGCACACCTTTGGCGGCCCAGTCGCGCGAGGAGCCCTGGCCGTAGTCGGCGCCGGCGATCACGATCAGCGGCTGCTTGCGTTCCATGTAGATCTCGATGGCTTCCCACATGCGGGTGACCTTGCCTTCCGGCTCCACACGCGTCAGCGAACCGGCTTTGACCTTGCCGCTCATTTCGCCACTTATTTCATCCTTTTCTCGCACCATTTCATTCTTCAGGGTGGGATTGGCGAAGGTAGCGCGCTGTGCAGTAAGGTGATCGCCGCGATGGGTGGCGTAGGAATTGAAATCTTCCTCCGGCAAGCCCATCTTGGCCAGGTATTCGCCAGCGGCGCTGTCGAGCATGATGGCGTTCGACGGCGACAGGTGGTCGGTGGTGATATTGTCACCCAACACCGCCAGCGGCCGCATGCCTGTCATGCTGCGGGCGCCGGCCAGCGCACCTTCCCAGTAGGGTGGACGGCGGATGTAGGTGGTCTGCGGACGCCAGTCGTAGAGCGGGCTGACCTTCTCGCCGTTATCGGCGACCACCGCGAACATCGGCTCGTAGACCTTGCGGAACAGTTCCGGCTTGACGCTGGCGGCGACGATGGCGTCGATTTCTTCATCGGACGGCCAGATGTCTTTCAAGGTCACGGGATGGCCGTCGGCGTCGATACCCAGCACGTCTTTCTCGATATCGAAACGGATGGTGCCGGCAATCGCGTAAGCCACCACCAGAGGCGGCGAGGCCAGGAAGGCCTGCTTGGCGTAGGGATGGATGCGACCGTCGAAATTGCGGTTGCCGGACAGGACCGCGGTGGCGTACAGGTCGCGCTCCACTACTTCGCGCTGGATGACCGGATCGAGCGCACCGCTCATGCCGTTGCAGGTGGTGCAGGCAAAAGCGACGACGCCGAAGCCCAGCGTTTCCAGTTCCGGCAGCAGTCCGGCGGCTTCCAGGTACAAGGCGACCGTCTTCGAGCCGGGCGCCAGCGAGCTCTTTACCCATGGCTTGCGGCTGAGGCCGCGGGCATTGGCGTTGCGCGCCAGCAGGCCGGCGGCGATCATGTTGCGCGGATTGTTGGTGTTGGTGCAGCTGGTGATGGCGGCGATGATCACGGCGCCGTCCGGCATCAGTCCCGGTTCGTTCTCTACCTTGCCGCTGATGCCGCGCGCCGCCAGTTCCGAAGTCGGCACCCGGCTGTGCGGATTGGATGGTCCGGCGATATTGCGCACCACGGAAGACAGGTCAAAGCTGAGGACGCGTTCGTACTCGGCGTTGCGCAGGCTGTCGGCCCACAGGCCAGCTTGCTTGGCGTAGGTTTCCACCAGCAGGACCTGCGCTTCCTCACGGCCGGTGAGGCGCAGGTATTTGATGGTCTGCTCATCGATGTAGAACATCGCGGCAGTGGAGCCGAACTCCGGCGCCATGTTGGAAATGGTGGCGCGGTCGCCCAGCGTCAGGTGCGAGGCGCCCTCGCCGTAGAATTCGAGATAGGAAGACACGACCTTTTGCGCACGCAGGAATTCGGTCAGCGCCAGCACGATGTCGGTGGCGGTGATGCCCGGCTGCGGCTTGCCGCTCAGCTCGACGCCGATGATGTCCGGCAGCCGCATCCAGGAAGCGCGGCCCAGCATCACGCTTTCCGCTTCCAGGCCGCCGACGCCGATGGCGAGCACACCCAGCGCGTCGACCATCGGCGTGTGGCTGTCGGTGCCGACCAGGGTATCGGGGAAAGCGACGCCGTCTTTCACCTGGATCACCGGTGACATGCGCTCGAGGTTGATCTGGTGCAGGATGCCGTTGCCCGGCGGGATCACGTCGACGTTCTTGAACGCCTTCTTGGTCCAGTTGATGAAATCGAAGCGGTCTTCATTGCGGCGGTCTTCGATGGCGCGGTTCTTGTCGAAGGCGTCGGCGTCGAAGCCGCCGCACTCGACTGCCAACGAGTGATCCACCACCAGTTGGGTCGGCACCACCGGATTGACCAGCGCCGGATCGCCGCCTTGCAGGGCAATGGCGTCGCGCAGGCCGGCAAGATCGACCAGCGCGGTCTGGCCGAGGATGTCATGGCACACCACGCGCGCCGGAAACCACGGGAAATCGAGGTCGCGCTTGCGTTCGATGAATTGCTTGAGCGATGCGTTCAGGGTCGCCGGCTCGCAGCGGCGCACCAGGTTTTCGGCCAGCACACGCGAGGTGTACGGCAGCTTGTCGTAGGCCCCAGGTGCGATGGCGTCGATCGCGGCGCGCGTATCGAAAAAATCCAGCTTGGTGCCGGGCAGAGGTTTGCGGTTTGCTGTGTTCATGGCTCAGTCTGGAAAAGAGATATCTTCTGGTTACATCCGGGCGACCCGTCTGGGCGACCCCGACTACACGTCCCGGCCTCGTCGGCCACGTCTGGGCGGCCCCGTCATTCCCACGAACGCGGGAATCCAAGTTTCTGACGATAGCAAGGAAAATGGATCCCCGCGTTCGCGGGGATGACCGGAATTTTAAAACTACCGCTTGCCGATCGGAACAAATTCCAGGTTGTCCGGGCCAACATAATTGGCCGATGGTCGGATGATCTTGTTGTCGATGCGCTGCTCAATGATGTGCGCAGCCCAGCCGGAGGTGCGGGAAATCACGAACAGCGGCGTAAACATCGCCGTCGGCACACCCATCATGTGATACGAGACGGCGGAGAACCAGTCCAGGTTGGGGAACATTTTCTTGACTTCCCACATCACGCTTTCCAGCCGTTCGGCGATATCGAACATCGCGGTCGAGCCGGCTTCCACCGACAGCTTGCGCGCCACTTCCTTGATCACCTTGTTGCGCGGATCGGAGACGGTATACACCGGATGGCCGAAACCGATCACCACTTCCTTGTTGGCGACCCGGTTACGGATATCGGCTTCCGCTTCGTCCGGATTGTCGTAGCGCTTCTGGATTTCAAACGCGGCTTCATTGGCGCCGCCGTGTTTCGGGCCACGCAAGGCGCCGATGGCGCCGGTGATGGCAGAGTGGAAATCGGAGCCGGTGCCGGCAATCACCCGGCTGGTAAAAGTGGAGGCATTGAATTCGTGCTCGGCGTACAGGATCAGCGAGACGTGCATCGCTTTTTCCCACGAGGCGGACGGCTTGACGCCATGCAGCAGGTGCAGGAAATGGCCGCCGATGGAATCGTCGTCGGTTTCGACTTCGATGCGTTTGCCGTTGTGGCTGAAGTGATACCAGTACAGCAGCATGGAGCCGAACGATGCCATCAGGCGGTCGGCGATGTCGCGCGCGCCGGGCGCGTTGTGGTCGTCTTTCTCTGGCAAGGCGCAGCCGAGCACCGAAACGCCGGTGCGCATCACGTCCATCGGATGCGAAGCGGCAGGCAGCGCTTCCAGCGCGGCCTTGACGCTGGCCGGCAAGCCGCGCAGGGCTTTCAGCTTGGTTTTGTAGCCCTTCAGTTCGGCGCTGTTCGGCAGCTTACCGTGCACCAGCAGGTAAGCGATTTCTTCGAATTCGCAGGTATCGGCGATATCCAGGATGTCGTAGCCGCGGTAATGCAGGTCGTTGCCGGTTTTACCGACCGAACACAAGGCAGTGTTGCCTGCGGCGACGCCGGACAGGGCGACCGATTTCTTCGGTTTGAAAGCAGTGGTTTGTTCGTTTGTTGCTGCATTTGTTGATGCGTCGCTCATTGCCTGATCTCCTGACGGAAAAGTATCGATGTGTATGGATGGTCTTATTTCTTCTGGGCCGCAAACAAGGCGTCCAGGTGCCGTTCGAAATCGTGATAGTTGATGCGCTCGTACAGTTCCATGCGGGTCTGCATGGTGTCGACCACATTCTTTTGCGTGCCGTCGCGGCGGATCGCGGCGTACACGTTTTCGGCCGCCTTGTTCATGGCGCGGAAGGCCGACAGCGGATACAGCACCAGGCCGACATCGGCCGACTTCAATTCTTCCACCGTGAATAGCGGCGTGGAGCCGAATTCAGTGATGTTGGCCAGCACCGGCACTTTGACCGCGGCGGCGAAAGTCTGGTACATGCCCAGCTCGGTGATGGCTTCCGGGAAAATCATGTCGGCGCCGGCTTCGACGCAGGCGATTGCGCGTTCCAGCGCCGATTCCAGTCCTTCGACCGCGAGCGCGTCGGTGCGCGCCATGATCACGAAATTGTCGTCGGTGCGGGCATCGACCGCGGCCTTGATGCGGTCCACCATTTCCTGCTTGCTGACGATTTCCTTGTTGGGACGATGGCCGCAGCGCTTGGCGCCGACCTGGTCTTCGATGTGGATCGCGGCGGCGCCGAACTTGATCATGGACTTGACGGTGCGCGCGACGTTGAAGGCGCTGGCGCCGAAACCGGTGTCGACGTCGACCAGCAACGGCAGGTCGCAGACATCGGTGATGCGGCGCACGTCAGTCAGCACGTCGTCCAGGTTGGAGATGCCGAGGTCGGGCAAGCCGAGCGAACCGGCAGCGACGCCGCCGCCGGACAGGTAGATCGCCTTGAAGCCGGCGCGCTTGGCCAGCAGCGCGTGGTTGGCGTTGATGGCGCCAATCACCTGCAGCGGCGATTCTTCCTGCACCGCCTTGCGGAAAGCCGCGCCTGCGGAATATGAACTCATGTCTTCTCCTGAAAAAAATTGCACCCTACGGGCACTAATGCCGATTTGCGAGAACTCGTAGGGTGGGCGCCCGTGCCCACGCGGAACGTCGATTATTCAAGGAACGCGTTCAGCGTGGGCAGTAAATCTGCCCACCCTACGTCTGTTTCATGCAGATAGCTGCATGGGGATTTACCTACTATAGAGCAATCAGCGTGCCAAACCAGCCCGGGGCAATGGCAGACCGTAAAGAAAATCGAAATAACAAAATAAAATCAATCACTTAGAAAACAAAATAGCAAAAAATCAAATCCACTTCTCGCTTCACCAAACAATAGAAATGTTTCATTCTGTGTTACATTAATCGCTATTGAAACATATGCGTTAAACGTATTTGAAACATGCAACCCTCCTCCCCTGCCCGCCGCGATACCGACCATGGCGGCAATGCTGGCGACAGCAACCAGAAACCGGTGATCTGGACCGTCTCGGTGTCGCGCCTGTCCGACCTGTTCCGCGACATCACGCTGGAATACGACGACCGCGCGACAATCGAACCGATCGAACTGGGCTTCGACGAAGCCGCGCGCCATATCCGCGAACGGATGGAAACCGAACGCTGCGACGCAGTAATCTCGGCCGGCTCCAACGGCGCCTACCTGAAGAGCCGGCTATCAGTGCCGGTGGTGATCGCCAAGGCCAGCGGTTTCGACGTGCTGCAGGCCCTGGCGCGCGCGCGCAAGATCACGCCCGACATCGGCATCATCACCTATCAGTCGAGCATGCCGGCGCTGAAGGAATTCCGCGACGCCTTCGGCTTCAACATCCTGCAGCGCGACTACGCCACCGAAGAAGATGCGCGGGCGCAGATCAATGAACTCAAGGCGCGCGGCGTCAAGGCGATCGTCGGCGCCGGCCTGATCACGGACCTGGCCGAGGAAGCCGGGCTGGCGGCGGTCTTCGTGTATTCCGCGGCGTCGATCCGCCAGGCTTTCGACGACGCCCTGGAAATCGCCCGCCTGACGCAGCTGGAAGCCAGCCGCGGCCGCAGCAGCGCACCGCTGGCCGACACCCTGCGTGCCAAGCACGGCATCAACGATTTGCGCGGCGACTCGCCAGCGATGGAAACCCTGCGCCAGTCCATCGTGCTGTACGCCAAATCGCAGGCAACGGTGCTGATCCAGGGGGAAACCGGCACCGGCAAGGAGCTGGTGGCGCAAGCGATCCACCGCGAAAATCCGCGCACCGTCGCCGGCAATAAATCCAGCAATAAGCCATTCATCGCAGTCAATTGCGGCGCGATTGCGGAATCGCTGCTGGAGTCAGAGCTGTTCGGTTACGAGGAAGGCGCGTTCACCGGCTCGCGCCGTGGCGGCCATGCCGGCCTGTTCGAAGCGGCGCACCGCGGTACGCTGTTCCTGGATGAAATCGGCGAAATGCCGCTGGCGCTGCAAACCCGTTTACTGCGGGTGCTGGAAGAACGCGAAGTGGTACGGGTCGGCGGCACGCGGCCGATTGCGGTCGAGGTGCGCATCATCAGCGCCACCCATTGCGACCTCGAACAGCGCATCCGCGAAGGCCGTTTCCGCGCCGACCTGTTTTATCGACTGGCCGTGCTGCGCCTGACACTGGCGCCGCTGCGCCAACGCCCGCAAGACCTGATCGCGCTGGCCGAATGGTGCCTGAAAAAAGCGCTGGCCGCGCTGGGCGCCCGTCCGCATCCGAACCTGCATGCCGAAATCATGGCTTGCGCTCCCCTGCTCGGCGCCTACGCCTGGCCCGGCAACGCGCGCGAAGTTCGCAATCTGATGGAAAGGCTGGCGCTGTTCCTGGCGGCCGAACCGCTGCAGGCGCTGTCGCCAGCCTTTATCGCAAGCGTCGCGCCGGAATTCGCGCAGGCGACAACAACACCGGCCGTAGCAGCAACAGCAACCGCCGCAGACGCAGCAATGCAAATCACAGAAAACATCGCGCAAGTGCTGGCCCGCTTCGACGGCAACCGCGCAGCGGCCGCCAGGCACCTCGGCATCAGCCGCACCACGCTGTGGCGTAAAATCAAGGATCAATGAAAACCATCCATGGAGACGCCCATGCCCACGCGAACAGCCTCTTGCACCTGCGGTCAGCTAAGCATTGAAGTCCAAGGCGCGCCGACCGGTGTCGGACTCTGCCACTGCCTTGCTTGTCAACAAAGAACCGGCAGCGTCTTCGCCGCCCTGGCCGGCTTTGCCGCTCCCTACCAGGTCACTGGTTCAGCTACCGAATATGTCCGCACCGGCGATCAAGGGGCCAAATTCATTTTCCGCTTCTGCCCGGTCTGCGGCACCAACCTGTTCCACACCGAAGACGGAATAACCGGGCGCGTAAGCGTTGCCGTCGGCGCTTTTGCCGACCCTGGCTTTCCGGCGCCTCAGGTGTCCGTCTACGATTGCCGCCGGCATCCGTGGGTTCAGCTGCCGCCTGGTGCTGTCGCTTTCAAGAAGGATCCCCCGTGATCCGGCCCTGGCGTGCAGCGGCTTGATATGGTCGCCTTCCTGTAATTCCAGCGCAGCAACAACAGAAGCAGGCAGGCGAACCGCCAGGCTATTGGCCCATTTGGATGCTTGCGTGGCGGATCCTCCGATGACCCTGATAATTAATTCCTACGGCAATAGGAATTTTAAGAAAGCATGCGCAGACGAGCGCGCAACATGGCCCGCGCTTCCCATGGCCATTGCCTTGCCCGATGCCTCTATCCAACCACGCCCTAAAACAGGTCGCCGCTGCCTCTACCGCATCGCCTTGCTGCCATCCGGTAATGCCTGCGCCGGTAGCATATTCTCCTGCAATGGCAATAACGGCGAACCTGCTACATACACGCTCGGCTTGGCCTGCAGCATCACTAGGTAAGTGGGCAGCAACAAAGCGGCTCATGGCTTGTTTTAGTGTGAGAGTGAATGTTTTAAGGTCGCGTGTCAGATGCTCCAAGAAAGCAACGGCGGGGGTGCCGTGATAAACCTGCGTTGCAGCTTTGATCGTGTCTGACAATTTAGCGCCACCCTCATAGCCGTGCAACTCTTCAAACAAGCCATGCCCAGCACCAGCATCAGCAGCAATATCAATCATGCGTACCTCTTGGCCGGCCTTGGCGATCTTGCCGCCATCACGCATGTGCTGCGCGAGGCCAATTTCGCCAGAACTCACAATCATCAATCGCCACGTCTTGCGCTGCTTTGTCTCGCCTGCGCGTCCGGCACGTCCCTTGCCAGTGCCATTACCGATCATATAGACAATGCTGCCTACCTCTTTCGGTTCCACCTCCGCCATCTCATCCAGTATCAGCGCCGCATCGTTATGTAAGGCGCATGTGCCTTCCAGCGCATTCCCTGTCGCCCGCCAACTTTGCTTAAATGAAGGGCCACCGTATACTGAAGCCGCTACCTGCTGTGCCGTACTCTTACCGGTTGAACTACTGCCGATAAAATGCAGGCCGCCCGAGTCCTGCCCCGCGTGACGCAAGATCATTCCCGCAAACGCCGCCGACACTGCAAGGATCAGTCGACTATTCCCCGCGCAAAGTAGCGCTATGTTCTCGCGCCACTGTTTCAGTGTCCCATTTTGTACGTACTGGCAAGCCGTCCTGCTTTCCGACTGATACAGGACAACTTCGTTACTGTCGCCAATGGTGCGATCCGGCATGACGAATACATCGTCGAACCAGCCGGTTTGCTGGACACACCGCGCCCGCTCCTTTGGCTTGCTCTCGATCAGGTACTCGGATAGCCTGTTTTTTGCTGACAGTCCCGCCCCAATTTCTAGCCCAAGGCGCGATAATTCACGTCGCACGTCCGCACCGTCACCGGCCAGCATTTCCATCGGAATTGCCCATTGATGGCAAATACCGTCGGCATCATCGAACTCGATCACGCGCCCCCAATTTTCCGAGGCGCGATCCCGAATCATCGCTGTTATGCGCATCGGTGCGCAAACCCGTATCGACTTGCCTGGTTTCTCATCAGTCCCTTCCGATGTATAAAACACACCCGAATTTGAAATGGTAAAGCCATAAGGCAGCCCCGCTACATTCTGCCCCGTTTTTCCTGCCCCTTTTTTTGTCTTGTCAATTTCAGTAGCGTTAATCAATTTTGCGCTGCTTTGGTCATCCTGGATCGGTATCCTCTGCGCCGCCGCAATGCAATTGCGCACGGCGTCGATACCCTCGGTCAAGTGCAAGTCGTTAAAATCGGTAGGCTGCTTATCGTCACTCTGGAATTGCGGTACTGCCAATGATCCCGATACCGCATATGCAGCCTTAGTCGCGTGATCGAGGCCAGTATTGTCAGCGCCAGTAAAGCGATCGTTGTCAGCGCATACGACAATGCGTATTGCTGGCAGTTTGGCGCGAATGCTCTTCGCCACGGCACCCAGATTCCCGGCATTGAATGCGATGGCAACGGGATGACCGGTTGTCTGATGCAGACTCGCGCCAGTAGCGAACCCCTCACAGATGAGCACTGTATCGACAGGTTTACCGCCGAAGCTGTAATACCCGCCATCGATACGCCCACCGCTCTTAAATTTCTTCCCCCCATCGGCGTCAATGAATTGCAGACTGGTAAGCTGACCGTCTGCGTCACGTATGGGAACAATCAAGGTACGGCGGTCTTTGAACTCCCTCAACCCAAACGGCTTAATCCCCTTGCGTTGGCAATACGGGTTATTGTCGATCGCGTCTCGGGCCTTGCTCCATATTCTTTCGCATACCTTTGCCGCTGCTGCCTGGTGTGCCAACTTAGCCGCTGCCGCCCGTTCACTGACCTGCTTGATGCGGTCGCTATGCTGCTGGCGTTCCATCGGGGACAACGAGGCAATAGATTTACTGCACCATTTTTCGGAAAGATCGGTTTTCCAGTCGCCAAAAGCCCCGGCTGGTAAATCGCCGTCATGCAGAATGTACCAAGCCGACTGCTTGCCACGCTTGTCGTCTGGAGAATCAAAACGGCGTATCGCGCCGTCCGCCACAATCTCAGGCGGATGCAGGTTATATGTCGCTAGTGCATCACGAAACTGCGCTGCCGTATCGATCAGTAGAGCTGCACTCATTCCGTACACCCTTCGGCCCGATAATTTAATGGATCGGCAAAGAAGCGATGAAGCTCTCGATTTTGGTAGGCGGTGCAACGCTGGGAAAATTTTACCGGCTTGGGTGCTTTCCCGGCGCGAACTAACTGTCGAAATTTCTCGCGGCTAAAGGGGGAAAATGGGGCAATCTGATTCCAGCGGCTCATACCGTCCGCTGGAAGCGCTTTACTAATTTCTGTTGTGGGGTTTACCATCGTTGCCTATTCTTTCCAAGGGACCGCTAGGGTTAGCGGCGAGGAACGAATAGTAAGAACCGCGGCAACGAAATAATAGAACGCCTACCGGCAGACGTTACGCATGTGCAAGCTGACGTTATACGTCTGCCGGCAGACGTTAGTCAGCGAATTGCGATTTTATCCGGCCTCGGAGCCATTCATAAATGGTTTGTTGTGCACGTTGACTGCTCATTCTTGTGCCAAATATCGGCGCCTTCTTTAACGCTTCCGGCGCAATATCGAAGGATGCCTTGTGCGCCGACGGCCAATTCCCGTTATCGTATTTGTCGAAAACCCATTTTTTTAATTTTTGCATTGGCATATTCTTAGCCTCCGCACCTTTGCGCGAGAAATCTTGCCGACTATTTACTGCTTTCCCTGAAGTGTAGCCTTGCAGCCTTCCAAGCCAGTGATTCGCTTCACACGCATAAAACCAAGCCGAGGCGCTATTCTTTTCGGCTTTGATGGACTGAATTGCAAACGCAGACGCTACCCCGGTGATCATCATATGGGTCATTACCTCTCGCATGACGGAAGTAACTACCGGCTCGCCTTCCCACTCCGCCATTTCCATGGTTTCCTTGAATTCATCGATCTGACGCTCCCCGCTCGTATTTTCGTCTTCCCATAGCGGCTTAAGAAATACCTCGATAAATTTCGCCGTCTTAAATGGCTGCTCAGAATCTTGAAACGCCTTTTGGTAAATGTCCGCAAGCTCGTATAAGACGATATGTGCCTCTATTACTGACGTTCGCCTACTAGGTGGCCCCCATATACTCTTTTGTTCCATTCCTACTTTTCCCTCTCCCCTTGAAACAAAAACCATGCCGACAGATACAAGGGGCGCTATCTACCTTCCTGCAATAGCAGTAGCATGTTCTAAACAGCCAGTCCTTAGTTTTTATGAAAACTCAACCTATAGCGTAGCCCAACCAATACAATGGCTACGCAACTTTGAACGGTATGACATTTGTCGATAACAGGATGCCATCCAAATAATCTGCCCAATGCTGCATCATTTTTTTGCGTTCGTCCAAAAATTGCGCACGGTCATAAGCACTTGCAATTTTATCTTTCTGCGCATGCGCAAGTTGCCTGTCCACCGTTTCATGGCGATAGCCCAATTTTTCCTTGAGCGTAGTCATCGCCAACGCCCGAAATCCATGCGTAGTCATCCGGCCTTCATATCCCATGCGATTTAATGCCATCCGAATCGCATCCCCACTCATCGGCTTTTGAGGATCGCGCTGGTTCGGAAATAAATACTTGTTGCCGCCGGTGTAGATATGCAGTTCCCGCAACAACTCAACGGCCTGACGTGACAGGCATACATGATGGTCGGTCTTATCCGGATTCACCGTCAGCTTCCCGCGTTTCATACGCTGCCAGGGAATGACCCAATCGCCAGTATCAAGATTGATTTCAGACCAAGGGGTAGTACGCAACTCGCTACTGCGTACAAAAATTAATAACATCAAGCGCAAGGCAATACGTGTTGGGATATACAGTCTTGCGTTGTTTTCCCGTATGGCACTCATGAAGGCAGGCAATTCATCCGGTGCGATAGCGGCAAAGTGCCCTGCCTTCACAGGCTTGAGGACGTCTTTCAGATCCGCTGCCGGATTGCGGTTCTCAATACCGTGCTGATTTGCATAGCTAAATACCCGGGCGCATGTCGCCTTCAGGCGGCGCGCCACTTCCCCCGCACCCCGGTCTTCGATCTTGCGCAAGGCAGCGATCATTTGCTTATGGCTAATCTCAGCAATCGGAATTTTGCCAATTTCCGGAAAAATATCGTTTTCCAAACGATCAATGGTGTTCTTGGCCGTAGATGAACTCCATGCGCTTAGGCGGTTGGTATGCCATTCGCGGGCCAATTTCTCAAAAGTATTGGCAGCAGCATCAGCGGCAAACTGCTTTTTCTCATCGCGATCCCGAGCTGGATCTTTCCCAGAAAGCAACAACTCACGTGCATCTTTGCGCTTCTCTCGGGCTTGAATCAATGGGACTTCCGGATATTTACCAAAGGCAATCGTATTGCGCTTCTCGTAAATACGATAATCCATGCGCCAGTACTTCGCGCCGTCTGTATTGATCAGCAAATACATGCCGCCACCGTCTGCCAGCTTATAAGGTTTATCCCTGGGTTTAGCGGTACGTAGCTGAAGATCGGTGAGCGGAATAACAAGTTTTGGCATTTTGACGGTATCTCTTTTAGAGGTATAAATTAATACCGCGAAGTATACCGCCAAAGAAAGTGGCTGCAAATGGGCAACCTTTTGCGTTACAGGCATTAAAAAACCCCTAAGACGTTGATTTCTTAGGGGTTTTTAGGCAAACTTTGCTATCGTTTGCGACATATTTGGCGGAGAGACGGGGATTCGAACCCCGGATAGGCTATGAACCTATACACGCTTTCCAGGCGTGCGACTTCAACCACTCATCCATCTCTCCTGCAACTACAACAACGTTTCGTGTAATTTGAATTTCACGAAGCCGCGTATTATAGCAACAAATCGGGCAGAAGTAGAGGTTTCTGTTCCATGCCGCTCACTTTGATGGATTTGCCGGCAAAACTGCAGCTTCATCCTGCAACTTCGTCCAATTTATCAATCCAAGGAATTATTGTGCTTCCTTGAGCTGTTCCAGGATCGCCGGATTTTCCAAAGTGGAAACATCCTGCGTGATTTCCTCGCCTTTCGCCAATACCCGCAGCAAACGCCGCATGATCTTGCCGGAGCGGGTTTTCGGCAGGTTGTCGCCGAAGCGGATTTCCCTGGGCTTGGCGATCGGGCCGATTTCCTTGGCGACCCAGTCGCGCAATTCCTTGGCGATCTGCTTGGCTTCGTCGCCGGTGGGGCGGCTGCGTTTGAGGACCACGAAGGCGCAGATGGCTTCGCCGGTGGTCTCATCCGGCTTGCCGACGACCGCAGCTTCGGCCACCATTGGATTGGCGACCAGCGCCGATTCGATTTCCATGGTGCCCATGCGGTGGCCGGAGACGTTCAGCACATCGTCGATGCGGCCGGTGATGGTGAAGTAGCCGGTGTCCTTGTTGCGGATGGCGCCGTCGCCGGCGAGGTAGAGCTTGCCGCCGAACTCGGGCGGGAAGTAGGCGCTCTTGAAGCGTTCCGGATTGTTCCAGATGGCGCGAATCATAGAAGGCCATGGCCGCTTGACCACCAGGATGCCGCCGTGGCCGTCCGGCAGCTCGTGCCCTGCTTCGTCGACGATCACCGCCTGGATGCCCGGCAGCGGCAAGGTGCAGGAACCCGGCACCAGCGGCGTCGCGCCCGGCAGCGGCGAGATCATGTGGCCGCCGGTTTCGGTTTGCCAGAAGGTGTCGACGATCGGGCAGCGTTCGCCGCCGATATGCTTGTGGTACCACATCCAGGCTTCCGGATTGATCGGCTCGCCGACCGTACCGAGCAAGCGCAGCGACGACAGATCGTATTGCGATGGATGGATGTTTTTGTCTGCATCGGCGGCCTTGATCAGGGAACGGATCGCGGTCGGCGCGGTGTAGAAAATGGTGGCCTTATGCCTTTGCACCATGTCCCAGAAACGCCCTGCATTCGGGAAAGTCGGCACGCCTTCAAAGATGATCTGGGTAGCGCCGACTGCGGTCGGGCCGTAGGCGATATAAGTGTGGCCGGTAATCCAGCCGATGTCGGCGGTGCACCAGTAGACGTCATCGGGCTTGATGTCGAACACCCACTTCATGGTCAGCGCCGCCCACAGCAGGTAGCCGCCGGAGGAATGCTGCACGCCCTTCGGCGTACCGGTCGAGCCTGATGTGTACAAGATAAAGAGCGGATGTTCGGCCTCGACCCATTCCGGCTCGCAGACGTCGGCCTGCGATGCGACCAGTTCGTGCAACCAGAGGTCGCGCCCGGCGACGAAGTTGATGTCGCCGCCGGTGCGCTTGTAGACCACCACGTTCCTGATGGTGTCGCAGCCGCCCAGCGCCAGGGCTTCGTCGACGATGGATTTGAGCGGCAGGCGCTTGCCGCCGCGCGCCTGTTCGTCGGCGGTCAGCACGGCGACTGCGCCAGCATCGATGATGCGTTCCTGCAGCGACTTGGCGGAGAAGCCGCCGAACACCACCGAATGGGTGGCGCCGATACGGGCGCAGGCTTGCATCGCTACCACGCCTTCGACCGACATCGGCATGTAGATGACGACACGGTCGCCCTTCTTGATGCCCAGCGATTTCAAGCCGTTGGCGAACTGGCAGACTTTCTGGTGCAGTTCGCGATAGGTGACCTTGCTGACATCGCCGCCGTCGGTTTCAAAGATGACCGCGACCTTGTCGGCGTTGCCGTTAGTCAGATGAACATCGAGGCAGTTGTAGGAGACGTTCAGCTTGCCGTCGTCGAACCATTTGTAGAACGGTGCATCGGATTCATCCAGCACCTTGGTGAAGGGCTTGTGCCAGTGCAGGTTCTCGCGGGCCAGGCGGCCCCAGAAGCCCTGTTCATCCTGCTCCGCTTCAGCGGCCAGGGCGCGGTAGGCGTCCATGCCGGAAATTGCCGCAGTCTTGGAAAATTCTGCCGGAGCCGGGAAAATGCGGGTTTCCTGGCCAAAGGTTTCGATGTTCGCCATGCTGTCTCCTGCTTTTAGTAATTACGCTGACAATAAACTTTTACACTTACTCAAGCCTTACGTAGTGTGGGCAGATTTCTGCCCACGCTGAATCTGCACGCCGAATGAGGGCGTTCCGCGTGGGCACGGTGTGCCCACCCTACGGAGATGCTAACGCTACCAGAGCGCCACAATCAGATATCATCGCACATTCAGCTTATTCCTACAGCCCATGCGTCACACAAAATCTTACGTTTACCTGGCGCTGGCCATGATGCTGGTGGGTGCCAACATCGGTTTCGGCAAGGCTGTCATTGCCGTGGTGCCGGTGCTGGCGTTTGCCCTGCTGCGCTTCGTGATTGCCGTGATCGTGATGGCGCCGCAATTTTTCAAGGCGGCGCCGCGGCTGGCGCGCCATGAATGGCTGACCTTGTTCGGCCAGGCTTTCTTCGGCACTTTCCTGTTTACGCTGTGCATGCTGTATGGCGTGCAGCACACTACCGCAACGGCCGCGGGCGTGATCACCAGCACCCTGCCGGCGGCGGTGGCGATCCTGTCGCGCCTGATCCTCAAGGAAAAGCTGCAGGCGCGCACCCTGGCATCTATCCTGCTGGCGATCGCCGGCATCGCCGTGCTCAACCTGAGCAAGAGCGATAGCGGCGACGGCGCCAGCACGCCGCTGGTCGGCAACCTGTTCATCATCGCCGCGGTGCTGTGCGAAGCCACCTACGTGGTGCTGTCCAAGCGCCTGACGCAGACCCTGTCGCCCTTGCGGATTACCGCCTACAGCCATCTGTTCGGCCTGCTGCTGATGCTGCCCATCGGCTTGAGCGCCGCCCTGTCTTTCGATTTCAGCGTGGTCACCGCCAGCATGTGGCTGCTGATCATCTGGTATGCAGTGGCGGCCAGCGTAATCGTGTTCTGGCTGTGGCTGACCGGCACCAAGCACGTGCAAGCCAATGTGGCGGGCATCTTCACCGCCCTGATGCCGCTGGCGGCCGCCTTCATCGGCGTGATGTTCCTGCATGAAAGCCTGGGCTGGGCGCATTTCGTGGCGCTGGCGCTGGTGCTGACCGGGATTGCGGTGGCCAGTTGGCCGCAGTCCGTGAAAGCGGTGCAAGAAGTGTAAAATAGCGTCGCTTCCGCTGCCGCAGCATTTTTGTAGGCTTTTTTGCACTGTTTTACCTCACCGTCATCACCCCACAGATACCAATGAGCAACATTCAACCGTCCCCGGCCAAGAAAGCCATAGGCTTGCTGCCGAACCTGATTTTCATGAGCCGCTGGCTGCAACTGCCGCTGTACCTCGGCCTGATCCTGGCGCAGTGCGTCTATGTGTTTCATTTCTGGGTTGAACTGACCGACCTGATCGGCGCCGTGTTCGGCAACGCCGCCTCGCTGGATCATATCCTGGATGTGGTCACGATCGACGGCGCGGTGCGTCCGACCAAGCTGACCGAAGCCACCATCATGCTGGTGGTGCTGGGGCTGATCGACGTCGTCATGATTTCCAACCTGCTGATCATGGTGATCGTCGGCGGTTATGAAACCTTTGTCTCGCGCATGAACCTGGAAAGCCATCCGGATCAGCCGGAGTGGCTGTCGCACGTGAATGCCTCGGTGCTGAAGGTCAAACTGGCGATGGCGATCATCGGCATTTCCTCTATCCATCTGCTGAAGACCTTCATCAACGCCAACGCCTATGACGTCAAGACGCTGCTGGCGCAGACCGGCATCCACATCACTTTCCTGCTGTCGGCGCTGGCGATCGCCTGGTGCGACCGCATCATGACGGCGACCCAGAACCAGGCCAACGGAGAGCATTAATTAAAGTACCGCCGCGTGGGCACAAGTGCCCACCCTACATTGTTTAATTTTTACCGAAAATTTTACCGAAAATTTTACCGAGAATTTTACCGAGAAACGCCATGACCACTCTAGCCACCCTGACCACGATCAAGCAAGAAGATCTCATCGAGTCGGTAGCCGCTGCGCTGCAGTACATCAGCTACTACCATCCCGTCGACTACATCCAGCACCTGGCGCGCGCCTACGAGCAGGAACAGAATCCTGCCGCCAAGGACGCCATCGCGCAGATCCTGACCAACTCACGCATGTGCGCTGAAGGCAAGCGGCCGATCTGCCAGGACACGGGCATCGTCAACGTCTTCCTGAAGATCGGCATGGACGTGCGCTTTGAAGGCTTCAAGGGTTCCATCACCGATGCGGTCAACGAAGGCGTGCGGCGCGGTTACCTGAACCCGGACAACATGCTGCGCGCTTCGATCGTGGCCGATCCGCAATTCGAGCGCAAGAACACCAAGGACAACACGCCAGCCGTGGTGCACATGGAACTGGTGCCCGGCAATACGGTTGACGTACAGATCGCAGCCAAGGGCGGCGGTTCGGAAAACAAGACCAAATTCGTGATGCTGAATCCTTCCGATTCGCTGGTCGACTGGGTCATGAAGACCGTGCCGACCATGGGCGCCGGCTGGTGCCCACCGGGCATGCTCGGCATCGGCATCGGCGGCACCGCCGAACGGGCGATGCTGATGGCCAAGCAAGTGTTGATGGAAGATATCGACATGTACGACCTGCTCAAGCGCGGCCCGCAAAACAAGACCGAAGAACTGCGCATCGAGCTGTTCCAGAAAGTCAATGCGCTGGGCATCGGCGCGCAAGGCCTGGGCGGCCTGACCACCGTGCTCGACGTCAAGATCATGATGCACCCGACCCACGCGGCTTCCAAGCCGGTGGCGATGATCCCTAACTGCGCGGCGACCCGCCACGGCCACTTCGTGCTGGATGGCTCCGGCCCGGCCTACATGGAACCGCCATCGCTGTCGGAATGGCCGGAAGTGCACTGGGTGCCGGACACCGAGAAATCCAAGCGCGTCGACCTCAATACGCTGACGAAGGAAGAAGTAGCTTCGTGGAAGCCAGGCCAGACCCTGCTGTTGAACGGCAAGATGCTGACCGGCCGCGACGCCGCGCACAAGCGTATCCAGGAAATGCTGGCCAAGGGCGAGAAGCTGCCGGTCGATTTCACCAACCGCGTGATCTACTACGTCGGCCCAGTCGATCCGGTGCGCGACGAAGTGGTTGGCCCGGCCGGCCCGACCACCGCTACCCGCATGGACAAGTTCACCGACATGATGCTGGAACAGACCGGCCTGATCTCGATGATCGGCAAATCGGAACGCGGCCCGACCGCTATCGAATCGATCAAGAAGCACAAGTCGGCTTACCTGATGGCCGTCGGCGGCGCCGCTTACCTGGTGTCGAAGGCAATCAAGTCGGCCCAGGTGCTGGGCTTTGCCGACCTCGGCATGGAAGCGATCTACGAGTTCGACGTCAAGGACATGCCGGTGACGGTGGCGGTCGATTCCAACGGCATCTCGGTGCACAACACCGGACCGAAGGAATGGCAGGAAAAGATTGCGCATGCCGCGCTCTCGAAAATCCCCGTGACCACCATCTGACCAGTCAACTCCATGAGCGCAAGCAGTAACACCATGCCGATGGCGCCCAGCGCGCCCATCGGCATTTTCGATTCCGGCATCGGCGGCTTGTCGGTGCTACGCCATATCCACCAGAACCTGCCGCACGAAGACCTCTTGTATTTCGCCGACTCCGCCTACGCGCCCTATGGGGACAGATCGGAAGCGGCGATTTCAGCGCGCACGCTGGCGGTGACGGAATTCTTGCTGCAAAGCGGCGCCAAGGCGCTGGTGGTGGCCTGCAATACCGCCACTACCGCCGCCATCAAGGCCGTGCGCGCGGCCTACCCGACCTTGCCGGTGATCGGCATCGAGCCCGGTCTCAAGCCCGCCGCCGCGCAAACCCACAGCAAGATCGTTGGCGTGCTGGCGACCAAAGCCACCTTGTCCAGCGCCCGCCTGCTGGCGCTGCAGGAACAGATCAGCGTCGCCAGCGGCGTCCGCTTTATCCTGCAACCCTGCGTCGGCCTGGTCGACCAGATCGAAAAAGGCGAGCTGCGCTCACCCCAGACCGCCCTGCTGGTACGCCGCTATGTGGCGCCGTTGCTGGAACAGGGGGCGGATACTTTGGTGCTGGGCTGCACCCACTACCCGTTCATCCGGCCGCTGATCGAGGATGTCGTGCAAGAACTGAGCAACAGCCCGGTCGCCATCATCGATACCGGCGACGCCGTCTGCCGCCAGCTGGCCAGGGTTCTGGGCGAACATGGCCTGCTGCAGCCGCAGGCTCGCGCAGGCAGCGTGGCTGCTTTTGCCACCGGCAGCGTATCGATGCTCAAAACCACCTTCGACAGCCTGTTGCAGCTGCAGCCGTCCGTGTCCCCAGTGGCGACGATCGCCTTGCCGGAAGGAATATCGTAATTCTGCATTATTTGATTTGCCAGGCGGCAGGTTAGTTTGTATAATAGCCAGCTGTCTTGGTGCTGAACAAGCATTGAGATGTTGTAGAAGTAATGCAATGGTGGCTGTAGCTCAGTTGGTAGAGTCCAGGATTGTGATTCCTGTTGTCGCGGGTTCGAGTCCCGTCAGCCACCCCAAAGAATACGAATCAAATCAAAGAGTTACACGCTTCGGCCTGTAGCTCTTTTTTGTTTTCGGCCTTCATCATTGCGCCATGTAAGCGCTGTGTAACCCCATTTCTAGAATTTGGCTTGAGTATCCCCTCATTCTAAATTTGCATGTATCTGGCAGTACTACGCTGGCGTTCAACCAGAACCTTAGGCCTCTTTACTCTTCCGTTACAGGTTGGACGGACACCTCCACTGCAATATAACTTCTTACATGACTCGTCACGTCCTCCATATCGTGAAGCAGTTCAAACTGATTTCCTATAGACCAATTCATTATTCTTGCTTATCCTTGATAAAGGCGGCGGCTCATTTGTTGCTCTTCCAATCACAGTAGCAAAATTGGCCGAAAACATTATCTGTCCCATTCGTCGCATCCCGTACCAAATTCGACTCAAGCCCCTCTCCTATGGATGACCGCGACAAACAGATTCCTCCCCCAAAATCCTGGATCGCGTTTGAAGACCTGTGCCATAGCCTCTTTAAGGCAATATGGAATGATCCGCTCGCTCAAAAGAACGGTCGGTCCGGCCAGGCTCAAAATGGCGTTGACATCTATGGCTCTCCTGGAGGGGACTATGGTTTTCATCAGGGCGTTCAATGCAAAGGGAAAGAAACACAATATGGTGCAAAACCGAACATCTCGGAACTAGAGCGTGAGATCGCTAAAGCCGAAAGTTTCCAGCCTTGTTTACAGCACTGGATCTATGCAACAACTGCGCCTGTAGACGCTACGTTACAAGAGGCGGCACGAAAAATTTCGACTTTACGTTCAAAAGCAGGACGTTTCACCGTAAGTGTGCTTGGCTGGGGAGACATTGAGAGCCTACTTTGCGAGCGAAAGGAAGTATTGGCTGCGATTTACCCGGAGCACGGCATAGATGTCACCGGCCTGCTCAAGGGAATACTGGCAATGCCACACGGGGTTGAGGTTCGTGAACTTCTAGACATAGTTAAACGGGGAGTCCACCAAACGTGGGGCGCTGCCACATCCAACGACGATGGCCGCCCCTTCTGGCGGCCAATTATATTTGGCGAGGGGCGTGACTTGGGCCCTGCGCTTATGGGGCGTCCACTCGGCCCCGAGGATGCAGCCTCTAGTCCAAAACTGCAGGAATCCGACGCGGCAGTTGCCGAGCTAAAGCGAGCTTTCTCGGTCCGAATCGTTGGTGAGCCTGGCTCAGGAAAGTCAACGTGCGCCTACCAGGCGGCTATGCAATTCGCTACGATGGGCTGGAATATCGTTAGACTAAGCGATGCGCGCGCAGACGTCATCGAATTACAGACATCTGAAGATACCAGCCCAACACTTTTCCTCATTGACGATGCCCACCTCACTAATCCCTCCGTACTATTGGCCGCTGAGGAGATGACCGGGCCGAAGCGTTTCCTGCTCTCGACCCACAATGCAAATGAGTACGATACCTCATACCGTGGCTCAATAATTATCGACGTCAAGCGTGCCGTTCGGACCATAGCCGCAGCGCTCCGATCTGCGCCCAAACAAACTCTAGAGGTGGTCCGACGTGTCGACGACCAGATAGGCGACAACATCGGCACGATGCCCCTGGAAGATAGAATCGACG
Source organism: Collimonas pratensis (assembly GCF_001584185.1). GTDB lineage: Bacteria > Pseudomonadota > Gammaproteobacteria > Burkholderiales > Burkholderiaceae_D > Collimonas > Collimonas pratensis. The sequence continues at coordinate 4,275,123 of NZ_CP013234.1, forward strand.
ACGCAGAGGCAAAAGCCAAGTTTCCCTGGCAATTCTGTTTCATTCTGGGCGGAGGTTGGCGCCGGGCAAAAATAGCGGCAGATACTGCGCGAGCCAACGGAGCAGATATCGCATTGGCGGCTGCCGCCATTCGCCAGATCGCGTCCCGAGACGCTAGCCCTAGTTTTGCCGAGCTCTCAGGATTATTGGAGGTAGTCTGCGTAGACGCTACGGAAACGCAACAGGCTGTGCGATGGTTGGTTCGCGAACGTATGCTTATTGGCTCGGACGATCTGCGATGTCCGCACCAACGGTTCGCCGCTGTCGTGCTTGCTCAAATCCTGACGGCTCAAAACCCGGAGGGTAGAGAGAACGTGGGCCGCATGTTACGACAAGTCATCGCGGATGCCGCGTTTCCCCTTGCTGGCCTGCGTTCGCTCCTGCACGAACTGCAATTTGCTGTCAATGGGGGCACATGGGCACACTTGATACCGGAGCAGGCCTTGACGCCCCTTATTGAAAGAATCTGGCAGCCTTTCAACCCGGAGGACAAATCAGATGCGAGTCTACTGCTAAGTGAATTGGGTGCATATATCAATGGTGGCCTACACAAATTACTTCTCAGTCACGAAGAAACCATCGGGAACTGGATCACGCACACCCGTGGGCAGAGCAGCTTTGGGCTGGGGCGATTACTTCATTCTATTTATAATCAAGACAGAGCTCTCGTCGCTTCTATCGTGAGCGCAGCAGATCCGTATGTCGTCGCCACGACAATTTCTGCCGTTACGCCAAAGACGGCCTCTTATCTTGGCGAACTTCTCTCTGGATTGAGGGTTGATCGAGAAAATGCATGGAGTCAAACATTTCGAACAAATCTCGATCGACAGAGACTCGTTGTTTTCGCCTCTGAATGGCCTTTGTCCGAACCGGCGTGGGCCTTCGCAGTATTTTGCAAAGCAATGGCTGATCACGATGCGGCGTTGACCTTAGATATGGTCGAAGAGTTTGTCCCCACTGCGCAGAAGCTGTTGACTGATAGTCCCGTCTCCGCCTTCAGAGATCTACAAGACATCACATGGCAAGTACTTCGCGTGTTTGACCCTCTGGGCGTTTGTGTCGGTCAGTTCGCTCCAAATCCACGGCAACGCAATCTAGCAGCTAAATTGATTAGGGAGGTTAAGCCCCAATGCCTTGCTGCTCAACTCTCGGCAGCCCATCTTCGAGAGTTCCAAACAGCCTCATTTCTCCTGTCCTTCTTGGCGCGAACGTCACCAGCCAAATTTCGGTCTACTGTTGCCCGAATTAACTGGACGCGCATTGCGGAGACGGTCGGATCACAATGGAGAAATCTCCCGCACGATGTAGAAGTGCTTTTTATGATCGCTTACGGAGCCACAACTTCACGTGAGATGCTGACGGAAATGATTCGGGTCAATCTTTATCGGATCGAAGCTTTCCCGCCGAAACTATTCCTAATCGCACCCTCCGTAGCTTACGAACACATTGAAAAAGGAGGGTTAATTCGGCTTGCGCAGTACGGCCATGTGGATTGGTTATTTGGATACGCGACAATAGCCTGTTTGGTCGAAGAGCGACCAGAATTCCTCGAGTCTGTCTTGCGGCCCTATGAGATTCCAACCGGACAAGTGCTGTCGAACGCTCATCCGAGTTGGTACGACAATGCAGCCGAGTATATACGTATCGTCGCGAAAGAAGCTCCGCAATGTCTTCAGCGCATCCTTGATGCCGTCGAAATAACGGGTGCCGAGAAAGGCTGGACTGATGCATTGGTTCATGGCGCCGGCCCCCGAAAGACGGTGGCATTGCTCGTCGAGGCAAGCCTAGAGCGCGACGACATGCTGGGTGCGTTGGCTACCCGCCTCCGTACACGTTTTCCAAAGTTGTCGGTCCCTCGAAATACAGAAATGCGCACGTAATGATTTCACGCGCAATACAATAATTGTGTGGCGCATTCCGTTAATCTTGGCTTTCGCGGGTCACGCATTGCGCAAGTACTCTCGCCAGTAAGCAGAGTCAGGGTCAGGTCTTGCAATGACACATTGTCATTGCAGCGCAACAAGAATTACATATGGAGAACGTCGATTTTGACCACTACTGAATTCCTTTTTCAATCTTCTTTATCGCTCTACTGACTGTGGAATAATGGTAAGCGTCGCTCCGCGACCGTCTTGACGTATTCAAGAAGGAGAATTACCCCTTCAGTCGCCGGATGCGCAAGTTTGCGGAGTTGATATCGAATCCTTCCGGATCGAATGCGCCGCCGACCCAGCGCAACATGTCGATATGCTGCTCATGTTTGGGATCAGCGATGGCGTTGACGAATTCACCGTAGCCAGGGATTCCGCCGACGTCCTCCGGGGGGCAAGCGCGTTGACCAGCCACGCAAAGCGAACCCTTCCATGCAGGATTTGCGTCTTGCACATTCTCCACCACCACCCGGTGCAGCCAATCGTCGCCGAAATCGTATTCGTAGACGAATTCGCGTATGTTCCCGGCAAGCACGGACGATAGCTTGATTCCCTTCTCGTCGATCAGCGTCATGTCGCCATACGGATCAGGTTCGCCATACTGTTCAGCATCGATATGAAATTGATGCAAGTGAGAATTGGTCCAGCCCATGGCGCCCTGGATGGCGCGATGTAGTTTAGGCAAGGTGATCGTGGTCGGCACCAGCAAGCGGCGCCAGATCAAAGGCTCAATACGCGTCAGTTCGAGACGCAAACTATAGTAGTTTGTCGGTAGGCTCATGCCGAAATTATAAAGCAGTGTGACGACGCAAAGAACCGTGCGTCAATCGCGAAGTTTAAACAGCGAGATGCGCTGGGACGGCCAGCATCGATGCGACATTCCAAGGCAGGAATTCGTCAACTCGATTGACCGGATGGTCAGCGATGTGCGTGAGCACATGACGCAGATACGCTTCGGGATCAATGCCGTTTAACTTGGCAGTGCCGATCAGCGTATAGATCGCTGCGGCCCGCTCCCCACCGCTGTCGGCTCCAGCAAACAGGTAGTTGCGTCGTCCAATCGCAATTGCGCGCAGCGCACGTTCGGCAGCCGAATTATCAATCTCGACGATTCCGTCGTCACAATAGCGCGTCAGCGCTGGCCACAAGTTCAGGGCATACATGATCGCCGCCGTCGTATCGGATTTGCGCGATAGCGTTCCCAGGATGGCTCGCAACCAGGCCTCTAAGTCATCCAGCAATGGACGCGATCTTGCGCGGCGCACCGACAAGCGCTCATCGGGCGGCTGGCCCCGAATGTCCGCTTCAATCACGTACAACTCTCCGATACGGCGCAGGGCCTCGGCCGTTACTGCCGACGGCCGCGCATCGTGCAGATCGAAGAATTTGCGCCGGGCATGCGCCCAACAAGCTGCTTCGTGGATGCGACCGGTCTCATAGACGGCGTTGAAGCCGGCATAAGCATCAGCCTGCAGGATGCCGGCAAAGGGAATCAAATGTGTCTGCGCATGGATGCCTTTGCGGTCCGGCGTATAGGCGAACCAGACAGCCGGCGGGATCGTTGCGCCGGAAGGCCTGTCATCGCGCACATAGGTCCACAATCGGCCCGTCTTGGTCTTGCCATTGCCCGGGGCCAGTACCGGTACCGGCGTATCGTCGGCATGCAGTTTATGACCGGCCATGACGTGGTGGCGTACCGCATCGACCAGAGGACGCAGCAGATTGCTGGAGGCACCGACCCAGTCGGCCAATAGCGACCGGCTCAATTCCACACCCTCACGGGCATAGATCACAGATTGCCGGTACAACGGCAAATGATCGGCAAACTTCGATACCAGAACATGGGCCAGCAGGCCGGGACCGGCCATGCCGCGTTCGATGGGCCGGCTCGGCGCCGGAGCTTGCACGATGCTATCGCAGCAGGCGCAAGCCAGTTTGGGACGAATATGGCGGATCACCTTGAAGCTGGCGGGAATGAATTCCAGTTGCTCTGATACATTTTCGCCTAACTGACGCAGCTCACCGCCACAATCGGGGCAGGCGACAGCGTCGGGCCTGTAAACCTTCTCTTCGCGGGGCAGATGCGATGGCAATGGCTTGCGCTCCGGACGGGTACGTATGGCACGCCCGCGACGCTCCATCTCTACAGCGGCCTCTTCCTCATCGGCCTGCAAATCTTCCAGTTTTAATTCCAGTTGTTCGATCTGGCGATCGAGCTTCTCGGATTTACGACCGAACTGCATGCGTTTGAGTTTGGCGATGAACAATTTGAGTTGTTCGATCTCGACCTTGCGGCCAGATAGTTCTTCACGCAGGGCTTCGACCATGTCGTCGCGCTCGCGGATCATGGCTTTTAAGGCGTCGATATCGTCAGGGAGGGCGGCGTGCGAGGGCATGTCGGTAGTTTACGTAAAGGCGGGGATGTTTACAAGCCTGACTGGGGGCGTTGAGTACGTTCCGGACGCCGCCAGTCTATCCCTTCGATGAGCATTGATAGCTGTGCCTGACTCAGATGCACGGTGCCGTTGCGTGCCTGCGGCCAGACAAAGTATCCGCGTTCCAGGCGCTTGGCGAGCAAACAAAGGCCATCGCCGGTCCACCACAGCAGCTTGACGATATCGCCGCGCCGGCCACGGAACACAAAAACATGGCCGCTGAACGGATCTTCTTCCAGCGCAGTCTGCACCTTGGCAGCGAGTCCATTGAAGCCGCAGCGCATGTCGGTTACGCCGGCGACAATCCAGATGCGTGTTCCTGCTGGCAGGCCGATCATGCGCTGAGATGTTCCAGGACCATGCGCAGTGCGCCGGGATCGACAGCACCAGTCAGGCAAACTCGACCTTTCGGGAGGTGCAGCTCGATGGTCCCGGTTGCCGTGATCGGTGATTCTGCTACGGCGGGCATCACTGCTACATCGGTGTGGCTGAGCATGACCGGAATGAGCGTCGAGGCGATAGACTCTGAATGTCGTTTGCCCTGATACTCCCGCATCCATTTGAATACCTGGTTAGTATTAAGATCATGGGCGCGGGCAACACGGGAGACGGAAGCGCCGGGTGCCAGAGCCTCTTCGGTAATGGCCTTCTTCTGCGTGGCCGTAAAGCTCCGACGTTTCGGTTTCGTTGGTTTGGGTTCGGGCGGTATGTAAGGCATAGTGTCCACTATCGATAGCGGACACCATCGTCGCGGATCATAAAGTCAGTGTCCAGACGGCGGTGAGACGACGCTTACGAATAATGCACACCAAAATGCTCCGCAATCTCGCGCAGAGTATAGTTTCCCGTAGCGAATGCAGCCGCCATTGCCTGCGGCGCCTCATGCTCACGTTCGCTGTAAAACGACAGTGGTTGCGCCTCAGGGTGTCGCTGCACACGCGGAATCTCAGGGATTTCCGAGCCGAGGGAATTTTGCATGCGGTGCAGGAATTCTTCATTACCCAAATAGACCTGCCCGCGCAAATTCTCCCAGATGGCCGGCAAACCAATACCTGCCCGGACAAAATCGATATATCTGGCGATCGCTTTTTTTTCTGACGACCGAACTGGCTTAGTATCCAATCAGTCTTCAGCCATACCGGACACTCTGCCGCGCCAAGCATCGCTGCGTATGAACTCCAGCGCCATTTGCCGACATCCCTGACTATACGAGCACGCACAGGATTAAGTACCACATATCGAGATAGCTCCAGCAGATAACTGTCCCTTTCTACCAGAATAGCTTTGTAACGCCCCTGAAAGACATGCCCTACCTGGCCATGCCTGCGATTCACGCTTTGCGTATAAATCCCATTGAGTTGTCGCATGCCTTGACAGATTAGCGTCGGCTGTTTCCAGCACAATATGGTAGTGGTTGGACATCTGGCACCAGGCGTAGCAATTCCAGTTGTATCGCTTGCAGACCTGTCCAAAAATTTCCAGCCAGAGTAATCGATCTTGATCATCGATATAGATGTCTTCGCGTCTGTCACCACGTGAAGTAATATGATAGACACCGCCAGCGAGTTCTAATCTTAAGGGTCGGGACATAATCCAATCATGCTAGAACACAAAATGTGGCATTGCAAGACCCTAGCTTCCTATGACCCTAGCTTCCTAAGGTAACTAGATTTTAGCCCTTTGTAGTTTGGGCAGATGGGACCAGTATTCCTTGATAGCCTTGGTCTTTACATTTTTATAAATTCACGCTCATCGGCTCGCCGTACTTATGAACGATGAAATCGAAAATTTGACCAATCGCACAAGAAAATTCGATTACTGTACTCTCTTTGATAACACCAGAAACGACGGCAATATCGCAATAGCTAAATCTCCCGCCACCATAGGCTGGAACACTAGATAAAAGATGTTTTTCAAGTTCCGGGTGATCAACCAAGATAGCTTGGCTCTTGTCGTCTATCTTGTTCATTGCTTGGACGAAATAACCAACACCGCGCTCCATTACGAAAACGCCTTCTATGGTTAATTCGCAGCCTTTGATGATTTCTCTCTGAGCCAATACGTCGATAATTTGCATAAAATATTCCTTCACTTAGTGTGTTAAAACGGCTTGACCGGAGAATTTGCTGGCAAATTCCTTCGAGGGAACAAAATACTGTGTTCCCGTTCCTGGATCCCGAACAGCAACTACAGACTGACCTTGGCGAACCGTAACACCATCCACAACAACGAAGTGGCCCTCTCCATTGTCCAACATAACACGTGCAATCGCTGCGTTACCATTCGAAGTGGCAGCGGCCAAATCATCAACGGATGCATTCAGTGTCCATCTAGCAGAACTCAATCCACTAATCTGCAGAGTCTTGGATAGGCCCATTACATCGGTGCCTATGCCAGGAACGAGACCAGCATCTTTTGCAATCTGAGTTACGTTCACCCACTTTCCACTGTCATTCAAGACCATTGCACATGCGGTAGGGCCGCATGCAACATTTCCGATGTCTGAAACATACCTTTGATCGATAACCAATCGACTTCCATTCCGCGCGAAGGAACTTGTTTCCGATCCAAGGCTTCCAGCAGCAGCTGTATCAACGGTATTTGCCGCAACGGCTGTTTCCGCTGCCCCTTTTGTCACACCACCAAAAAGCGTTTCAACACCTCCAAGAATCGCCTTAGCCCCCGAAAAAACTCCTTTAATAGCCAGCCCGGTCGCAGAATCCATTGCTACATACTGCAAAGCATCGTTCAGATTGGCTGCCTGCGCCGCTTCAAACGTCCCTTGCCCTGGGTTAGGTATGGCTTGGACGGTCGGAGAACCAGTCGGATAAGCGATAGTCTGCCCATTTCCCCCAAAAATCACTGTATTACCATTCGCCTGAGCGTAGCTGATCGCGGCACCACACGCAGCTGAAGCCCGATCTGTACAAGCGGCATTTAAACTAGCATCCTGTAATGCAGAAATTTTAACTAGATTGTCCCGCGCAGAACAATCACCAGTCTCCGCGCATTTTTTCTGGGCCGCATCAAACTGCTGCTGCTGCGATAGCCGAATACCGTTGTTCTTTTGGCTCAACCAATTATTGGTCGCCGCATTCTGCGCGATATTACCCCCTACGTCGGCATTCAGTGCCGAACCGCCCGTCGCGCCGGCCACCAGTGCACCAACTGCCGTGGATAAACCAATCACCGTATTGAGCTGATTGGCATCCAATTTCTCAGGGTGGAAAGTTCCGTTGGCATCATACGCGTCTGGATACAACTGACGCGAAATCTCCTGCGCTGCGAGTTCACCTGCGGCGCCCGCACCCGCGCCGGCGGCGGTGTTCGCGCCACTGGCGGCGGCGAGGATTCCACCTAGCACGGCATGGGTAAGAACTTGTAAGGTTTGGTTGTCATGGCCAGGTTGCGCAAAATAATCGCCAATTGCTTGCGCTGCAAACGGCGCGCTGGCATTGGCGGCAATCTGACCAGTACCTTGACCGGCAACAGCGCCGACTAAAATCCCTGTTGCGATTTTTAAATAGCGGTTGTTATCGCCCGTCGCCCCCCAGCTGCTCGCTGTTGCCTGTGCCTGATTGAAAGCCAGTTGGGCATTGTCACGGTTTTGGGTAGCAAGATCTAACGCTTGCTGGGCGTTGTCCTTTTGATCTGGCGAGCTGCCGTTCAAAGCGGCCTGTGCCTGCGCTACGTTTTCATTGGCGCTATCGAGGACTTGCTTTGTTTGACCAGCCCGCTTATTCGCAGCCGCAGCCTGATCGTTGGCGATTTGTGCAGCGGTGGCAGTCACCGTGTTGGCGGCGGCGGCCATGGCCTGTTGATTGTTCATGACGTTTTTCAGGTCAGGCAAAGGTGCAATCGCCCCATTTGCCGTCGCCAGGTCGGTGTGCGCGCCTACAGCGGCAGCGGTCGTGTTCTGACCGCCGATCTTGATGTTGCCATCGGTCAGGGTGCCGTAAGTCGTCGAGGTGGCGCTACCTTTGTCTTGCAACGGAATAACGGGAGTGACGTTCGGATTGCTGGAGCCGGTACTTGTTTGTGTCAGTGGGGCATTGGGATTTTTAGCATTGTCACTTTCATTGCTCATACCGCCCGATATACTCGACGTGTCGGCAGAATAATCCATCTTGTTCGTGATGTTCGCAACGGTGAGGGAATTGGCCGTCAGGTCGGACTTAGCGGCATTAGTACTGGCAATCGCACCACCCTTCAAGGCAATCGTATCTGCAGTCACGTGATAACCGCCATCTCCCGCAAACAAGCCCGATTGCTGATTGACGGCACTGCTGCTGCCGTTGGCGTTCGATTGCGACAGGCTGCCCGATGCTTCCCAGGCCGTGCCGATGGCGACCTGCACTCGCCCGCCGACGCTGCTTTGCTCATTGTGCTGGGTAGCGGTATCTTGAATGGATGTGATCGCCAGTGCACCACCCACATCCGCATTGATCGTATTGGCGTTGACAGTGGCGCCAGCTAACGTGGTATCGCCCTTGGACTTCAAGGTGACGGTATTGCCGCTTAACTGGGTATTGCTGTTCGTCGTAGCGGTATTGTTGTAATTACCATTGCCAACGTTAGCTGTGGCATACACATAGGCACCGGTTTGTGCACCCACCTCATACCCCACACCAACCTCGACGCCAGCACTATGATTGCTGCCGCTGCTGGTGGTAGTACTCTGTCCGGCATCGAGCAGGATATTTCTGGCCGAATCCAGCGTCAATGTTTTACCCGCCGCATCGCCGGCAGCGATATGCGCGCCGGTTGCATGGATATCGCCTTCCGTCGTGGTCAGAGTGACGTTGCCGCCACCTTGAATGTTGCTGCCCTGGGCTTGAGTATAGTTGCTGCGGTCCTGACTATTCGCCGTCGCAAAGCCGACACCAACTTCGGCTTTCAATAATTCGCCACTCCCGCCCTCTTTTAAGGCGGCACTGGCAGCACTGGCAACCTGATACCCGTTCGCCGCCGCTGCCAGTCCCTGCATGGCTTGCAGACGGCCGTCTGATTTCTTCGCATTCTCAAGATTGTTGCCAAGATCGATCAATGGCGACGTGACCCTGGCAAACGCGCCTATTTTCAGGTCTGAGCTGCTCTGGTCGCTGCTGCCTGTATTGGCAGCGGTATTGATGTCAATCGATTTACCGACGATGTTGACATCCTGGGCTGCCAGCACATTACTGGCGGTCTGCGTGTATTTATCTCCAGCGGCAAGATTGACATTGCCTTGCAAACTGCCGACATTGGAAGCGACCTGAGTGATGCTGGTATCGTTGTTTTTGCTCTTGTCTGAACTATATCCAGCAAACCGCTCGGTATCGGAAATGACCACTTTACCGATGGCCTGGCTGCTGCTCTGGTTGGCGTTCGTCAGCGTATTCTGCCCGCTTCGGATGGTGAGGTTTTTGGCGGCGTTGATGCTGACATCGCTGGTGGCCACCAGATTGGTTGCGGTCAAGTTGATGTCGCCGTCTGTCGTCGCCAGCGTCGCCTTGCCGCCTGCCGAGAGCGTAGTACCTGTGACGGTGTCGGTGCTGCCGTTGCCTTTGCCGTTACTGTTAAACACCCCGACCGGCATATTGCCGCGATTATCCGTGCTCCAGCCTTTGGCCGTATTGGTTTGCCCTTGGGACTCGAAGCTATGCGCCACATCCAGGTTGATATTATCTTTGGCGATCAGCGTGGCATCGCCGCCGGAACTCATGCTGGTACCCTGGCTGTTGATGCTGCCGCCGGTAGCCAGCACGGTCAGATTCTTACCCGCGGTGAGCGAGCTGACCTGCGCGGTACTGATTGCATGATCCTGGTTGCCGCTGCTACTGTTGGAGCCGGCTTGCACCACCACTGGCGTGCTCGCTGCCAGCGCTCCGTCGCCAATCGCATCGCCGTACTTGCTGCTCTTGCCCAGAAAACTGGTGCTCGGATTGCCGCTGGCGCTTTGCTGATAGGCGCTCTTGAAGGCAGCGACCGGGTTCAGCGTCAGCCCTACCGACAGGCCGCTGGAGCTTGATTGCTGAGAGCCGTGCTCCACGCTGGTGTTCTGCGCGGCGGAGAGATCCACATTCTTACCGATCAGCGTCAGATTTTGGCCGGCGCTGATGTCCGAGGCCACGACACTCAAGTCCTGCCCCGCCTGAATCCGGGTATTGCCATTGATCGAAGCGATACTCGAGCCCTGCTGAGTGACAGTTTGAACGCTGTCTTGACCGTTTGCGCTGGATTTACCATAGCCGATGCTGGCGACGCCGGCGGAGAACCCCGCCGTGAAACCGGACTTTTTCTGTTCATGGCTGACATCCGTCTGACTGCTGTCTTGCACCGACACGATAGCCACCTTGCCGCCAGTAGCCGTCAACGATACGTCGTTGACACCGATGACATTACTGCCGCGCACCGTCAGGTCATTGGCTGCCGTGATGCTCACCTGATTGCCGGCCACGGTACTGCCCTGCGCCACGTCACCCGTCATGGTGCGCACATCATGACTACTGCTGCTCGACATGAAGCCTTTATGGCTGCTCTTGTCTTCCTGACTGAAATCGTTGTGCAGCATGGCCTCGCCCACGGTCACGTTGCCAGTCGCGCCGAGAATGGCATTGCCCTTGCCGTCGGCGTTGTTGCCTGCGCTGATGGCGCTGGCCGTCACCGTCAGATCTTTCGCCGGCGCGCCTTTAACCAATACCATATTACCGAATCCGTCTTGCTGTGCGCCCGCCAGTACGGTCGCGTTGCCACCAGCCGTCAAAGTGCTGCCCACCGCCGTCTGGTTGTGCTGATCAATGACCTGCGAGCCATCCTTGCTGCTGCCGTCTGTATGGTAACTGCTGCTGTCAGTCGCATTCTGGATCTTGACGTTGCCGCCGGCTGCCACCAGCATGTCTTTGCCAGAGGACAGATTGCTGCCCGTCACGGTCAGATCACTACCGCTCATGACTCCCAGATTACCGCCGGCAGCCACCGTGCTGCCTACCGCATACGTGGATTGCACCTCCGTATACGTGTTGCCTACCGGCGTCACATAATGCGATCCCGTCGACACGGTTTCCACGTTGATCGCATTGCCGGCAGTGAGCATCGCATTGCCGCCGGCGCTAACCTGCGCGCCCTGCAAGGTCAGGTTCTGGCCGGCGGACATCACTAAATTCTGCGTCGCGGTGATCTTGCCGACCGCCCCGACGGCGGTAATGGCTGAGCTGTTGTTGCCGAAATTGGTGATCGCTGTATTGGTCGTCGATTGATCGAGGATGTTGTTACCAGCAAACAAACCGATATTGCCGCCAGAGATCGTGCCGCCGATATTGCTGATGTTGTGGTCCGCCGCCAGCAACAGTTGCTGCGTACCGGAAATGGTTCCCCCGGTATTGGTAATATCCGTGCCGTGGATCGCCACCGAATTACCGGCGATCAATGCTCCGGTCGGCGACAAATCCATGTTCTTGGCTAGATACACCTGCGGCACCAGTACGGTCTGGTGACTGCCGTCAGGCAAAGTCACGGTTTGACTCACCAACCAGACGATATCGGTAGTCAGCGCCGCCATCTGCGCATTCGACAGCGCCATGCCGGGTACTATATTGAATTGCTTGGCATACTGCGCGCCGTTGGTCATCAGCGATTTATATTCGTCTTCCGCGCTGGCATAACCATGCAAATAGCGCATGCCGGTCAGATTCGTGACCTGGTCCGTGACCAGCTTCTCTTCATAGAAGCCATCGCCCAAACGCTTTTGCGTCGCCGCCGGATTGACTCCCAGCAGGTTCAGCATGTAGTCGCTGGAAATGAAGTTACCGTACTGCGTAAAGCGCGGATCGGTCTGGATCAGATAGGGCTGGTTCGCCTTCGGCTCGATCTGGTACAGGCCATTGGCAGGCAATACCGTGTTCACCGCACCGGCGCGGGCGCCGTCAACAACACGCGCGGCGCCTGGCGTCGTTGTACCCGTGGTGTTCGTTGCCGCCGGCAAGGCGCCCGTGGAACCTGCCACAAGCTGGTTACCGGAACCGCCTACGGCCGACAAGCCCCCCGTGGATGCGCCTGGAACGCCTGTATTGCCGCTGCCACCTACCGCTGCCGCACCGCCGACACCGCTCTGGTTCCCGCTTGGCACGCCACTGATGGTGTTATCCGTGGCCAATGCCAATGGCGCGATACCATCCCCCAGGCCGAGCGACGCAGCACTCTGGCCTACTGGCCGGGTCGAAGCTCCAACACTGGTATTGCTGATCTGGCCGCCCGTAATCGAGACTGCCTGATTGCTGGTGATAGTACCGCCCACGACGCCAATATTCTGCGTAATTGGCGTATTGCTCCAGGACGTCCATTGCACCGGTGTCGAACCGGCCATATTGGCGCTGCCAAATCCGCTCTGATTATCGGAGGTATAGGTGCGCGTCAATTGGGTGGCGGTATTGAGGATCTTGGTATTGTTGCTGCCATCTGCTGAAGCCACACCGTCAATCGTCAAATTGCCACCGGCGGCAATTTGCCCGTTGTTGTTATTCAACTGCGTACCGATGGCCATATGCATGTCGCCGCCAGAGGTGAGCTTGGCTGGCGCACCGGATGTCGACAATAACTGCGTTTCTGTTACGACTTGATGCGCGGTACGTTGTACTTCTACCGGATAGCCACCAGGATTATCGGCCTGCGTCCGCATCGTATCGCCGCCAATCACGCCGTTAGGGTCGGTATATCCCTTATAGGTCTGCAAACGTATGCAATTCGTAGTGCATCCACCATACTGGTTCGAGTAGGTGATCGAACTGACCGTATTCAAGATCACATTGTTGCTGAATTGCGACCACGCGTCCCCGTTTGCGATCTGATCCGGATTGGTCTGATTGTTTGCCACAGCCGTCACATATAAGGTCTGAGTTCCTGCAGTTGGCGTCACCCGTGACTGGCCACCATACTTGATCTGTCCACCGCCGTTAGGCAGCGGATAGGTCAAATCGCTTTGCAGGTATTCAAAGGCCGAGTCATTAGCGCTCAGTTTGACCACCACCTTATAGATCAGGAAACCGTCAGGGGTGACCATCGGCGTGCTGGAGATGACTTGGGAAGGATCGACGTAATAGGCATCCCGAATCCGGGTATTCGCATTACGTAATGGATCACCGCCACCAAACGATGGCGAGGGGCGCAGCGATGACCACCAGGACGGCGTGGTCATCGTGGTCGTCGTATCCGAGGTCGTGACCGTATTGGTCTGCACATTCTGCCGCACGTTGTTGATCTGATTGGCGGCCACATTCAGGACGCCATCAGCTTCAATCGTGGACGACAGATTATTGATCGTGCCAGTCTGGTTGAACAGGTAGCCGTTGGCGTCCTTGGCCCCATTAGCCGCCATGTTCAGGTCGCCCAGACTATAGAGCGTCGCGCCATTCTGATTATTGATCGTGCCGGTCACCCACAGATTGACCTGGTTGACGCCGGCGATGATGGCCGCAGCGCCATCATTGGTGAGCGTCGCTGCGTTGACGGTGACGCTGTTACCGATCACGGTGCCTGTATTACCCAGCAGATTGCTGGTCGTATTAACGCTGTTGCCTTCGATGCGTCCGGCATTGAGGATTTCGCCGGTGCCGATATTGACGGTAGTGACGCCTGTAGCGAGGTTGCCCGGATTGCCGGAAGCGATGTCGGCGCCTGCTACGTTGAACAGATTCGCCGCATTGAGCGTGAGATTGCCTGCCGCCGCCAGCGTGCCGGTATTGACCAGGGAGCCGGTCGTCGACAAGGTCAGGTTGCGGTTGGCGGTGATCTGGTTGCCGGCATCATAGGTATAGTTGCCCTGCAGGCTGACATTGCCGTCGCGGCCAGCGACGATCTTGCCGTCTCCAACCAAGGCATTCGCGCTCAGGGTCAGATCGACATCGCTGCCCACCGAGCCATTGGTGTTCGTCAAAGTACCCGTGGTGATCGCAACCCCGCCGCCGCTGCCGGCGGGATTGGCAATGCTGCCGCTGGTGTTGTCGATGCTGGCCGTGGTCAAGGCCACGCTGCCGCCGCTGATGCCGCCGCCTACGTTGATCAGCGTTGCGCCCGGCTGATTCATCGTCAGTGCACCGGTAGCGAGCAACTGGCCCGCCGTGTTGTCGACGCTGGTTGACGTATTCAGATTTAATGCGCCACCGGCGACGATATGACCGCCCTGTACGTTGGACAGCACCGGGGTAGCGATCGTGACATCGCCGGCGCCGCCGATCAGGCCGGAACCGGTGACGGCGGACGGATCGGCGTTGGTGATGCTGGTTGTAGCGGCGACCGTCGTCAGGCCGGTGCCGACGTTGATGATCTTGCCGTTCGTGTTGTCGAGCGTGCCGCCGGACACCTGCAATTGACTGCCGCTGCCCAGAGATTCGATCTTGCCGCCGACGTTGCTCAGCGCACCCTGGGCAGTGGCGGACACATTGCCCATCCCCTCCATTGCACCATTCAGATTATCGAGCGCGCTAGCCGACGAGACCGTCAGATTTCCAAGTGCACCAATGGCGCCGGCGACATTGCTGATGCTGCCAGCCGCAGCCGTGACACCGCCCTTACCGCTGATGCTCCCGGCGTCGTTGTCAAGCGCCTGCGCCACATTCACCGCAATCGCGCCAGTCCCCAGATTCTGGATTTTACCGACAGCGTTATTGATCGATTGCGCGTTGACAGTTGCCCCGGCCGTCGCCCCTTCGATCGTGCCGCCCTGATTATTGACCTGCCCGGCGGTCGCATTCACGACCACAGCGGCGCCGCCGATATAGCCACCCAAACTGTTGTCGAGTGCGGCGGCACTGGTGACCGATTCATTACCAACGGCGGTCAGCTTGCCGCCTTCATTCACGATGGAACTGGCCTTAATGGTCCCGGTACCGTTGGTTCCCAGCACGCCGCCGTTATTCGACAACGCCCCCGTTTGGACGGTCAGCGCACCCGTCCCCATATGGGCGACAGAACCGCCATCGTTTTTCAAGGTGGCTGGCGCCAGCGTCAGATTCCGAGCCAACACCCCGATCATGCCGTTGCTATTGTCTAGCAGTTGCGACACATTGATCGTGGCCGTGCCATTGGCGTTGTTCTGGATGATTTGGCCGGCAGCATTTTTAAGGGTGCCGGCTTCCAGGTCAATGGTGCCAGCGCCAAGCACACCGCCGCTGTTATCGAGCGTCGTTGCCGTGACGGTCGCACTGCTCGGGGTCGTCGTCGATCCGGCCTGGATCTTCCCGCCACTATTGCTGAGTTGTGAGCCGGCATTGATTGTCAAGGCAGCGTTCGATGCCAAGGTGCCGCTATTGTTGTTCAGCGAAGTCGCCGCCAGATTCAGCGTCTGCTGCGCGGTGATCGAACCGCTATTGGTCGTTGCCCCAGCCACGATGTTCGCAGCGCCGTTGGTAACCACCGATCCCTGTTGATTCGATAACGTCCCTGTGCTGATGTTCAGAGTACCGGCAGCGGCTTGGGAGATGATGCCGTTGTCGTTGCTCAGCGCGCCGGAAGTAAGCGTCAGGTCATTGGCGTTACTCTGTATCTTGCCTTGCGCGTTGTTCAACAGCCCTGTGGCCTGCAAGGTCATCGCCGCGGCGCCGGTCTGCGAAATCAAGCCGGCCTGGTTGACGATGTCGTGCGCGTGCAGGGTGACCTGATTAGCCGCAATCGTGCCCGCGTTGTCAGTCAGCGTCGTCCCGGCGGTACCGGTGAGTACTCCGCCGGCAGCCAGGGTCCCGGAAGAATTGTCCAGCGCCTGCGCGGCAGCGACCGTCAGATTTTGCGCGGCCGAGATGGTGCTGCTGTTGGTCAGCGATCCCGCCGACACGGCAACATTGCCGTTACCCCCGATGATGCCGGCAGCGGCATTGGTGAGCTGGCCGCTGGTCGTGACCGTCAACCCGTCGGTATCCAGAGACTTGATCGCTCCTGCGGTATTGTCGATGCTGCCCGCCGTCAAAGCGAGCGCCCCACCGGACAACAATGTTCCCTGGTCATTCGACACGGCGCCCGAGGCATTGATGGTTTCCGTACCGGCTGCCGTGATCTGCCCTGCCTGGTTGTTCAGGCTGGCCGCTGTCATGGCGACCTGGCCGTTGCTGGCAATGACCCCTTGTGCGTTCGTGACGGCCCCGCTGCGTATCGTGGCAGTTCCTGAGCCTGCATGCGTGATCTTGCCCGACGTATTGTTCAGACTGCCGGAATTGATCGTCAGATTCTGCGCATTGGTGCTCAACGCACCGTGCGTATTGTCGATGGCGCCAGTCGCGGCAATCGTCATTGCCGCGGTACCGCTTTGTGAAATGGTCCCGGATTGATTGACAATGTCGTGAGCACCAAGATTGACCTGTGCGCCCGAAATGGTGCCCGCGTTGTTGGTCAGCGTCGCACCGGCTGAGCTGCTGACAGCGCCGCTGGCGGCCAAGGTGCCGGACGAATTGTCCAGCGCCTGCGCGGCGCTGATGGAGAGATTTTGTGCGGCAGTGATGGCGCTGCTGTTGACGATAGCTCCTGCCGATACAGCAACGTTGCCATTACCACCGATGACGCCGGCTGCCGCATTGATAAGCTGGCCGCTGGCTGTCAGCGTCAGACCATCGGCATTCAGCGATTTGACGCTGCCACCCGTATTATCAATATTCGCACCGGTCAATGTCAGCGCAGCGCTGGATTGCAGCGTTCCCTGGCTGTTCGATACATCGCCGGCGACATTGACCTTCTCGCTGCCCTGCGCCGTGATCCGGCCACCCTGATTATTCAGGCTGGCAGCGGAAACGGCGACTTGTCCGTTGCTGGCAATGACGCCTTGCGCATTGCTCATAGCACCTGTCTGGATCGTGGCGACACCCGATCCGGCATGACTGATTTGACCGCTGGCATTGTTCAGGCTGCCGGCGTCAACCGTCAGATTCTGCGCATTGGTGGTCAAGGCGCCGTGCGTGTTATCGATCACGCCGGCGGCAGAGATTGTCATGGCTGCAGCGCCGCTTTGCGAGATCACGCCGGACTGATTGAGAATATCGTGCGCGCCAAGATTGACCTGTGCCCCCGAAATGGTTCCTGCATTATTGGTCAGCGTTGTGCCGGCCGTGCTGTTGACAGCGCCGCTGGCGGCCAGGGTGCCCGATGCATTGTTCAGCGCCTGCGCGGCGGTAACCGACAGATTTTGCGCGGCGGTGATGCTGCTGCTGTTGACGATAGCTCCTGCCGACACAGCGACGTTGCCATTGCCGCCGACGACACCGGCTGCGGCATTGATGAGCTGACCGCTCGCTGTCAGCGTCAGACCATCGCCGTTCAGGGATTTAACGTTGCCCGAGGTATTGTCAATATTCGCGCCAGCCAGAGAGAGCGCGCCGCCGGATTGCAGTGTTCCCTGGCTGTTCGAGACATCGCCGGCAACATGGAGATTCTCACTGCCGAGTGTTGTCACCCGGCCGCCCTGGTTATTCAAACTGGCGGCCGTGAGATTGACTTGTCCGTTACTGGCAATTGTTCCGTGCGCATTCGTCAGCGCACCGCTCTGTATCGTGGCGGTGCCTGATCCCGCATGATTAATCTGGCCGCCGCTATTGTCCAGACTGCCGGAGGCGATGCTCAGGCTCTGCCCATTGGTCGTGATCGACCCTGCATTGTTGCTCAATACCCCTGTGGTCGTGATGCTGGTCGCGCCGGTCCCGGATTGCGTTATCGCACCGCCAGCGTTCGAGACGCTGCCGGAATTAACCGTCAGCTGCGACACATTGATATTGCCCTGATCATTGATCAAAGCGCCGGTATCATTCATCGTGCCACTGCCAGCAGCCTGCAGCGTGCCGCCCGTCAGATCGATGTTGCCTGCACGGGCAGCTAAACCAATATTGCCGCCGGCGCTGGTTTGTCCATGCGCCAGACTGATGCCGCTACCTGCATTGACGCCGATGTTGGTGGTCGCCGTGTTCTGGCCGGTAGCGCTGATCGCGCCGGCAGCAATCAGAGTCAGGCTTCCCGGTTGCGTGGCGTGGCTATTCGCATCGATACCTGCACCCAGCACACCGGTCGAATTGATCGCCCCGGAGAACAGCAATAAATCGCTTTGCGCGGCGATGGTGCCGCTATTCGCGATCTGTCCCGCACTATAGAGCTGCGTGCCTTGCAGGCTGTAGAGCGTACCGGAATTGGTGATGCCATCGTTACCGGCAATCCGCACCGAGCCCGTCGCGGTGGTGCGTCCTGCCAGGGTGATCTGTCCCTGGCTGTCGATGTTGAGGTCGCCGGCCTGGCTGGCGACATTCCCCAGCGCCATGACCCCAACACCATTTTCCGTACCAACCAGCTTGATCTTGTTGGCATACATCCCGCCCAGCAAGGCAACGTCTATCCCCACTGTAGGCTTGTTACCGTCACCGGCAATGACCTGCACACCCAAATCGGCATAGTTGACCTGGTTAGCACCCGTGATCACATTGAGCTGATTAGCCCATAACTGGCCATTCACGGCAACACTGCGGGAAATCAGATCCATCTGATCCAGATTATTGCCATTGAGGCCGTTTGCGCCAATCTGAATATCGCCACCCGTCACTCTGAAGCCGCTCAGGCTGCCGTCGCCATTCAGGACGGGCGTACCGGTCGTCAGAACAGCGCGTGAGGTATTGATGAAGCCGCCGCCATTGACGCTCACCCCATTCGGATTAGCAATAATCACTTCCGCACGCTGCCCTGCAACCTCGACATAGCCGTTAAGCTGCGAGCGGCCCGTACCCGTCACTTCGTTCAAGATGATCCGGGCGCTGTTACCTGGGGTCAGATTGGCATTCCCGGGAACCCAGCCTGCCTGCTGCGTCTGTACGCTGGTCGGCGCGTTGTTCAAGATTGCGCCTCCGGCGCCCACGGAGAATTGGTTGTATTGATTGTGGCTCAGTCCGGAACTATTCGGCGCCACGATATTCACCAGCGGTATACCCGTGGCTGTCGTCGACACCGTAGGCCGGCGATTGCCAGCATTCGGATCGGCCACGATCTGCGCCTGTACGAATGTGACGCCGCCGAAGAGCGCAGCTATCGCCACACCCAGATGCACCAGGCGCATCAGCGGCGTACCGCTCGCACTGGATGCACTGCCTGACGCCGTTCCCTTACCCTGGCTGGCGACGTTCTCTGCTACCGCCATCAACATGCCACGGTTCTTATTGAAAATAACGCGGAAATTTTTCTTGTTCATGTTCGTAATCCGATGCAGGTAGGGACAGCTCAGGTATTAGTATTGATAGGTCAGATTGAAGCCGACAGCGGGCGTCGCGGTATTGAAGCCTTGCGGCTTGTACAGCGCCCAGCTGGAAAACACGTCGTAGGTCAGGCCGAACATGCCGCCGCGCAAACCGACCGTGGCGCCGGCCAGCTTATTGCCGAGCAGGCCAGGATTACCGGCTCTATCGGCGGCTTCTGGCCAGCCGCGCACGTTGGGGCCGTAGACCTGTCCATAGTCCAAGCCGAGATAGCCAACTTGCCCGCTGTTGGCGATAGGGAGATCAAGTTCATTGCGCAGATAGAAACCGCGTTCAGCGGCCAAAGTCAGCTCGCCATCAAAACCCCGCACTGTGTATCTGCCGCCGATACTGAACTGATCCATTGCATACAGCGCCGAGCGCGTAGCCTGGCCGCGGAACGTGGCAACATAAGTCAAGGGTTGACTAGCAATCTTGAATGGCACGCTCAAGGTCGCGTCTATCGTCTGCAACGTGTAATGCAGATTGTTGGTGCTCGGGTCCTGTTGTCCCGTGGTGTCTCTGGAATAGGTCTGACCGTTGAGCCAGTTGACGCCCCATTTATTGGCAAGCGTCAGATCGAGTTGGGCCGCGCCGAAGTAATGCGTATGCACCCAAGCCAGTTCGGCAAAGGTGGTATCGCGCTCTTGCAGAGCGATCTCGGTGCCTTCGATATAGGAATGGCTCCAGCGCTTGCCGACCCTGAATTGCCAGCTGTTCTTTTGGGACTGATCGCGCTGGAATAATTGGGAAATCTTCAGTTCCGCATTACGTGACTTGCCGCTGGAAACAAAATCCTGATTCGCGCCGGCCACTACCTGATGGTAGTCATAGGAACTCGCCGATACCGCGAAATTCCAGTAGCCAAAGGGAATCGCATAATAGACATTGTCGCCATTGGTGCCGAGCTGACCTGCCTTGCGCTGCGCGTCGGTATTGATGCCGATATTGAACAAATCGTTCAAACCGAGGGGACTGTCGACCGCCAGGTTGAGGCCTGCTTGCAATTTCCCTGTGCCTTTAGCGCCGCTATCGTCAAAGGTGCCGGTGAGCTTCCAGATCTTACTGCGCTTGACCTCAATCACCACGTCGCTCTCGCCTGGCGCATCGCCAGGGACGATTTGCATGTCCACTTCCTGACTGGGAACGCGCTTCATTTGCTCCAGGCCCTGCTCCAGATCGCGCAGATTAAGCAGTTGCCCGGGGCCGGTGGGAAACGCGGTTTTCCAGGTTCCGTAAAGACTCGGATCCGTAAATCGAATTTCGCGGATGACGCCGGGAACCAGCATCAGTTTTAAAACACCGCTGGCCAGATCCTGTTCGGGAATTCCGAGGCGCGTTGTGGTGTAGCCCTTGCTTAAAATGAGATCTGTCAGGCGTTTGACGATCAGGTCTAACCCGATCTTGCCGACGCAAGCGCCTTCATACTGGCGCAGGTAATTGACGGCAAAGCGGAAGGGGTCGTGCTGCAGATCGCTGGCGCCTGCCGCGCGGATAGCGGGCGATAACTGCGCCGGGACTTCCAGGGAAAAATGCTGAATCGGAAAGCAGGGAGACTCCGTCGGCAAGGCCAGCGTATCGGCAGCTTGCGCCGGCACGCTGCTTTGCAGGTCCACATTCGGCGCTTGCAACTGGCGCTGGCGCTCCTGTGCTTCGGCCTGGCTGCGGCGCCGCAGTTCTTCGCTGTCCGTGGTTTGCACTGTTTGAGCATGCGCCGCAGCCATGCCACCGGCCAGCAGAACTGCCAGCCCAATACCCTTGCTAAAACCTGACAGACACCACTCCCCCTTGCCAGGCAAGACACTTTTCCCCATTTTCAATGCCTTCTTTATACTTATATTAGAAGCAAGATTGTAGTGAGGAACTAGTTGCCGATTGTTTCAGAATTGTAACAAACTGTCTAATCTTGCAAAGATTGACAGTTGACAAGAATATTAGGGTCAATTAGTGGTGGAAAAACAACATTTTGTCACAGCAATATGGCGATTGCTTAGTTCAGCGCCATCTCGATCGCCGCATCGCAATGCAACTGCGTCGTATCAAAAATCGGCAGCGAGACGTCGCCAGCTTTAATCAGCAGCATGATTTCGGTACATCCAAGAATCACCCCCTCGGCGCCGTCAGCCTGGAACCCGGCGATGATGCGTTGATATTCATTCCGATCGCTCTCGCGTATCCGGCCATGGCAAAGCTCATCGTAAATGATCGTGTGCACGCGCCGCCGGTCAGCTTCATCCGGAACCATGACATCGAGGCCGCATTTTTCTTTCAGGCGCCCTTTGTAGAAATCTTGCTCCATGGTGAATCCGGTTCCGAGCAAAGCCACGCGCTTGATCCGGGCGCGCTGGATGGCGGCCCCGGTGGCATCGGCAATATGCAGCAATGGAATCGTGACTGCGTCGTCAATCGCGGCAGCCATTTTGTGCATGGTGTTGGTACATAGCACAATGAAATCGGCGCCGCCTGCTTCCAGTTGGCGCGAGGCTGTCGCCAGCAGATTTCCCGCCGCGTCCCAATGGCCTGCACGTTGCATCTCTTCCACTTCCTGGAAATTCACCGTCACCATCAGGCTCTTGGCATTGTTGTGCGCGCCGAGCCGGGCTTTCATGCCTTGGTTGATCAGGCGGTAATATTCTGCCGACGACTCCCAGCTCATTCCGCCGATAAGGCCAATCGTTTTCATCTGCATTTTCCCTTTAATTAAGAAATCCCAGTATGCATTCTTCTATCGCATGTCCAAGGGATGGGCACGCCGCGGCGGCGGGAAGGCCTGGTCAAGCTCGGCAAGATCTTGCGCTGTGAGCACGATATCCAGCGCGGCGCGGTTCTCGCGCACATGAGCCGGATTGACCGCCTTGGGAATGACGACGACCTGTTCCTGCTGCAGCAGCCAGGCCAGGGCGATCTGCGCCGGGCTGGCATCATGCCGCCTGGCGACCGCCTGCAGTTGCGGGTTGCCGAGCATTCTCTGCTGCTCGTCGGCGGAAGATTCCAGCGGCGAATACGCCATCACAGGCATGGCGCGTTCACGGCACCATGGCAGCAAATCCCATTCGACGCCGCGCCGCTTCAGGTTGTAGAGTATCTGGTTGACCGCCATTTGCCCGCCGCCAGGCAGCTCGCTCATTTCCTGCATGCCGGCGCTGTCGAAATTGCTGACGCCGAAGTCGCGTATCTTCCCTGCCTGCTTGAGCGATTCGAAGGCTGCCAGCGTTTCCGCCAGCGGCACCGAACCGGGCCAGTGCAGCAGGTAGAGATCGATATGGTCGCTGCCGAGCCGCCGCAGGCTGCGTTCGCAAGCGGCTTGCATGCCGCGCCTGTCGGCATTGTGCGGATAGACCTTACTGACCAGGAACACCTGGTCGCGCCGTCCTGCGATGGCCGCGCCCACGACCTGCTCGGCGCCGCCGTCGGCATACATCTCGGCTGTGTCTATCAGGGTCATGCCAAGATCGAGGCCCAGCTGCAGCGCCTCGATTTCACGCTTTCTCTGCGCCTGGTCTTCTCCCATGTACCAGGTTCCCTGTCCCAGTACGGGGATGGCGGCGCCTGACGGCAAAAGTAAAGTTTTCATTGGCTGGCCCCTCTATCTTCTATCTGCTATCCGTTGCAACGATCTGTTCTTCGCATACCTGCTAAAAATCGGTTTTGCCGAAGCGGGCGACGCCCTTGTTCATGCCGGGCGGATCGAGCGGCGCCAGATCGAGTTCGATCGGTTTGCCTATCCATTGCGCCAGGCTGGTGTGGTCGGCGAGGTCGTCGTCGGTCAGCGGATGCACCAGCGCCGTCAGCCCTGAAGCTTCAAGCAGCGGGACAATGGCCGCGAGATGTTCTTTTGTAAAATGGATTTCAAACTGAGGAATCGGATGCGGGCCGACCTTCTGGTCGCGCAGTTGGCCGACAAACAGGATAGGCGCTACGCCTCCGGGCTGTGTCAGTTCGCTCAGGCGCAGGTGGATGGCTTCGGCGGCAGCGCGCTGATCGAGCCGGTAATAGATATGGGCGTGGTAAGGAGCGTTTTTGTCATCCATGTTGTTTTCAGTGTGCAGGTTTATGATGGAGCTGCCAGGGTCGGCCTGAGACGCAAATCATTTTACAGCGCATTTTGCTTCGCCTATCCTGTGCTTTCCTTTCCCATCAGCTATCCAGCGAGGACATACCATGACTGACACATCGATTCCGCCGTTCCACCTCGCCTTCCCGGTCAACGATCTTGCCGCGGCGCGTGCATTCTATGGCGGCCTGCTCGGTTGTCCGGAAGGCCGCAGCTCCGATGCCTGGATCGATTTCGACTTGTACGGGCATCAGATTGTCGCCCACCTCGCTCCCGCTGAAACCGCCATCGCCGCCACCGGCGCGGTCGACGGCAAGAACGTGCCGGTACGCCATTTCGGCGTGGTGCTGAGCATGGCGCAGTGGCAGGCGCTGGCCGAGCGGCTGAAGGCAGCGCAAGTCAAGTTCGTGATTGAGCCCTACATCCGCTTCAAGGGCGAGCCCGGTGAACAAGCCACCATGTTCTTTTGCGACCCTTCCGGCAATGCGCTGGAATTCAAGGCGTTCAAGGATCTGAAGCAGTTGTTCGCCAAATAATCCCTTCCCCGAGGTCAGTGCCGCATTTAAATCTCCGGCCGATACAATATTTCCGCCTGTGATACGTCTTCACAGTATGGCAACGACGCTGACCCCTGACCTGATGGCCGCATCCGACAAGCAAATCACTGACACCGTCTTGCGCGAAACGGCAAGGCTACGCAGCTTCATCCGCCAGCGCATGGCCGACGCCAACGAGGCGGAAGATGTGCTGCAGGACGTGTTCCAGGAACTGGTGGAAGCCAGCCGCCTGCCGGAGCCGATAGAACAGGTCGGCGCCTGGCTGTTCCGGGTGGCCCGCAATCGTATCGTCGACCGCTTTCGCAAGAAAAAAGAACAGCAGTTGCCGGACACTGAAGAGCTCAGTGACGCTGACGACAGCGGCATCGACGATCTGCTGCCGCAGGCCGACGCCGGCCCGGAAGCCGCCTATGCGCGCAGCATCCTGCTGGACGCGCTGCAGGATGCGCTGGACGAACTGCCGTCCAAGCAGCGCGAGGTGTTCATCGCCCACGAACTGGAACGGCGCAGCTTCAAGCAGCTGGCGGCGGAAAGCGGCGAGAGCGTCAACACGCTGCTGGCGCGCAAGCGCTATGCCGTTCTGCATCTACGCCAGCGCCTACAAGAAATTTATGACGAATTCGATTTGTGAAAGATGTGTAACGAGGAAATGAAGGAGAAATGGAAATGAACAGAAAATGGAAGTTCCTGAAAATCGTGCCGCTGGTATTGCTCGGCATCGCCGTGCTGGGCTGGATCGTGATGTCGCTGTGGAACTGGCTGCTGCCGTCGCTGTTCGCCGGCGTGCAGCAGATCGACTTCCTGCGCGCCATCGGCCTGCTGGTCTTGTGCCGCATCCTGTTCGGCGGTTTCCGCCGCCGTGGTGGCTGGCATGGCGGCCATCATCGCCAGCGCTGGGAGCAGATGACGGAAGAAGAACGGGCAAAATTCAAGGATGGCATGCGCATGTTCCGCGGCCGCGGCGAATGACATGAGCAAGCCTGCCGAAGCAAACTGCAAGCAGCTGCCTGGGGTCATCGTGCCGGTGGTGAATTTCAAGCGCTGCGAGGGCAAGGCCGACTGCGTGGCGGTCTGCCCGGAAAACGTGTTTGAGATCCGCCGCATCGACGATGCCGATTACCAGCCGCTGGGGCCGCTGAACAAGTTCAAGCTGCGCGTGCATGGCATGCAGGTGGCTTACACGCCCAATGCCGACGCCTGCCGCGCTTGCGGCTTGTGCGTGACAGCTTGCCCGGAAAAAGCGATCGGCTTGACCAGGGCGGCCTGATCAATGCCGCTAAGCAATATTTCGGCAGGCGCGCTAGAATCAGGGCTACATTCCGTTACAGACCATCCAAACCAATGGAGCCCGATTCATGCTGCGTTCTGCCGTACTGTCTGCCCTGCTAACCCTCACCGTCACGCCCCTCGTCAACGCTGCCAGCGATCCCTTGAGCACGGTCGCCGAGCGTTCCGGTTTCCAGAAAACCGGACGCTACGAAGAAGTCATTGCGCTGTGCGCCGCCTTTCAGAAAACTTATCCTAAGCAGGTGCGCTGCACCGAGTTCGGCCGCACGCCCGAAGGACGGCCGATGCTGGCGCTGATCGTCTCGCGCAGCGGCGCGCTGAGCGCGGAAGCCGCGCACCAGCGCAACTTGCCGGTGCTGCTGATACAAGGCGGCATCCATGCCGGCGAGATCGACGGCAAAGATGCCGGCTTCCTCGCCTTGCGCGAAGCCTTGCAAGACACCTCCGCCAACAGCGTGCTGAACAAGCAAGTACTGATTTTCGTCCCAGTGTTCAATATCGATGGCCATGAGCGTTTTGGCCGCTGGAACCGCCCTAACCAGCGCGGTCCGGAAGAAATGGGCTGGCGCACCACCGGCCAGAACTTCAACCTCAACCGCGACTACGCAAAAGCCGACGCACCGGAAATGCAAGCCATGCTGCAGCTGGTCAACCGCTGGGATCCGCTGGCCTATATCGACCTGCATGTCACCGATGGCGCCAAGTTCGAGCATGACGTGTCGATCCAGGTCGAACCGGTGCACGCCAGCGACCTGGCCCAGCGCAAGGATGGCGAGGCGCTGCGCGACGCCGTCATCGGCGACCTGAGCAAACAGGGTTCGCTGCCGCTGCCGTTCTACATGTCGTTCAAGGTGGATGACGATCCTAGTTCCGGTTTTGTCGACGACGTTTCGCCGCCGCGCTTTTCCACCGGCTATTTCCATCTGCGCAACCGCTTCGGCATGCTGGTCGAGACCCATTCCTGGAAAGATTACCCGACCCGGGTACGCATCACACACAACACCATCGTCTCGATCATGGCGCAGATCGCCGCGCATGGCGAGGCCTGGCTGAAGACGGCGCAGCAGGCCGACCTGCGCGCCGCCAAGCTGGCCGGCCAGCCGGTGGCGTTGAGCTATGAAGCAAGCGAAAAAACCCGTCCGGTGGCGTTCCGCGGTTATGAATATACGCGCACGCAGTCGGATATTTCGGGTGCGCTGATGACACGCTACGATGAGAGTAAGCCGCAGATCTGGAATGTGACAGTACGCGACGACCTGCAGCCGAAGCTGAGCGTCAACGCACCGCTGGCCGGTTACCTGGTGCCGGCGGCGCATGCCGCCTGGGTCGGCGAAAAACTGCGGCAGCACGGGATTGCTTTCCGCGTGTTGCCGGCGGCGCTAGACAAGGTCGCACTGGAAACCTTCCGCGCCACCAAAACCACGTTTGATGCGCAATCGATGGAAAGCCATCAGATGCTCAAGCTGCAGGGCGCGTGGCACGGCGAAACACGCGACCTCGGCGCCGGCGCGCTGTTCGTACCGATCGCGCAAGCCAAGGCGCGGCTGGTGATGGCGTTGCTGGAACCGCAGGCGCCGGATTCGCTGGCAGCCTGGGGCCGTTTCAACAACGCCTTCGAGAAGAAGGAATATATGGAAGCGTATGTTGCCGAAGATGTCGCGCGCGCGCAACTGGCGGCGGATCCGGCGCTGGCAGCCGAGTTCCAGAAAAAACTGGTCGACGATCCTGCATTTGCCAAGGATCCGGCAGCACGGCTGGAGTTTTTTGCACGTAGGCATTCATCCTGGGACGAACGCTTCAATCTTTACCCGGTGATGCGCACCGATGTGGTGCCGGGGTAAACATGGCGATAGTGTCGTGTCCTGCCTCATCTGTCGCCATTTCGCTGGTCCTTGACCCGTATCGCGTCGTTGCGACTCGTCGCCATAGCACCGCTATGTCTCCTCGGCACGCCTAGCGCTACGGGCCAAGGCCGGCGCGATATACCGACAGATGAGGCAGGACACGACACTAGGTTTTGCGATTTTGTTATTGTCGCGTCTGCTAACCATGACTGGCTAGCCGGCACGGCAAGCAATTACTCTTGCGAACCGCCGGCTTTGCGGGACAGGTAGAAACGCAGGGCGAAAGCAGCGACAACAGCCAGCAGCGGCAAAGTTTGAAGAAAGTTCATGGCAGGGCTCCGAAAAGAATTGGTGGTGTTGATGCATTGCAGCATATAAAAACGCTGCACATATTGCCAATTCTTATTTCTGATGCCTACTATCAACTTTGTGAATAACACGGCCGCCGCATTGTCGTTTCCCCATATAAAAAGCCCGCTATCTTTAACGATGCGGGCTTTCCCTGTCTCCTCACCTCTAGAGAGATGGACTCTTTTTTGCGTGAAAGTGATACTGAGCCAAAACACTTTAACAGTCATCTTGCGCCGCAACATAGCGTTGTTTTGCACCCACACAGACAGATACAACTTGTTGCTCAGGTGGATTTCGCGTAGCGATAGCGGTATTCATCGCTGCTGGCGCCCTTGAAGTGATCGGCATTGGGCAGCATGGCCTCGCGCTAGAAGCCCATCTTCTCCACCAGCGCAATGGACGCCCGGTTGCGTGTATCGATCAGGGCGTACACCGAGCTGGCGGCAAAGGCGTTTAACAAATAGTCCCTTACCTTGCTGCACATTTCCATTGCATAGCCCTGCCGCTGAAAAGGCGTAAATACAAAATACGCCAGCATTGCGTGGCCGTCGGCTTCAATGCTGGCCTGGACATAGCCGACATATTCCTCGCTGTCGGCCAGCCGCACCGCCCAGTTGAGCCAGATGTCGGAACCGTCCGTCGAGCGGCGGCTTTCAAGGCGCTGATAACGCTCGGCCAGGCTCGCTACCGATGCCGGCGGCTGGTGCGGCATATAGGTGTATAGGGCAGCATCGCTAAGATGGGCAAACAATAGCGCGGCATGCCTAGCCAGCAGCGGCTCCAGGTCAAGGCGCGGCGTCGATAAGATTGTTTCTGCAGGTTCCAGATCATTTCCTGTCATATGGCTCTTTTGGAGAAAACTGATTGCTGATGGTCTTGCATCATCGCCCCTGCCGAATGAAATCCACGGCCTTTTCGGCAATCATGATAGTCGGGGCGTTGGTGTTGCCGCCAATCAGGGTCGGCATGATCGAGGCATCCACCACCCGCAAACCCTGGATGCCATGCACCTTCAAGGTCGGATCGACCACGGCGGCCGGGTCGGTGCCCATCTTGCAGCTGCCGACCGGATGATAGACCGTATCCGCATAGGTCTTCAGCACGGCGCGGATCTGCTCGTCGGACTCCACACCTGCGGTGCGGATGTCGCTTTTGCTGTAGGCGGCCAGCGCCGGCGCATCCAGCAGCTTGCGGGTCATCTTGAATGCCGCCACCATGTCCTCCAGGTCCTGCGGATCGCCGAAGAAATTCGGGTCGATCAGCGGCGCGTCCTGCGGATTGGTGTTGCGCAGCCTGACCTCGCCTTTGCTGCGCGGGCGCAACAAGCAGACGTGGCAGGAAAAGCCGTGGCCCAAATGCAGCTTGCGGGCATGGTTTTCTACGCAGGCGATGACGAAATGCAACTGCAGGTCCGGCGCCGGCAATTCCGGCCGGGTCTTCAGGAAGCCGCCGCACTCGGCGAAATTGCTGGTCAGCATGCCGCGCCGTTCATGACGGAAGCGCTGCAGCTCCTTGAACATGCGCAGCGAACCGCTGGCGGAAATGCCGAAGGTATCCAGGCTGTCGGATTTGTGGCAAAAGACGAAGTCGGGATGGTCTTGCAGGTTCTTGCCGACACCGGGCAAGTGGTGTTGCACCTGGATGCCCAGTTTGCGCAACTCGGTGCCATCGCCTATGCCGGACAGCATCAGGATCTGCGGTGACTGGAAAGTGCCGGCCGACAGGATCACTTCGCGCCGCGCACGCAGCGTCCGCAACTGGCCGCCATGCCGCACTTCCACGCCAACCACGCGCCCCTGCTCCAAGATCAGGCGCTCGGTGCAGGCGCCGGTCAGCACGCTGAGATTGCTGCGCTGGCCCAGGTGCGGCAGCAGATAGGCGCGCGCGGCGCTCCAGCGCTCGCCATTCTTTTGCGTCACCTGGTACACGCCCAGGCCTTCCTGATGCTCGGCATTGAAGTCCGTGCTGAGCGGATAGCCGGCCTGGCGCGCGGCTTCCAGGTAGTGCTGGTGGATGGGATTGTCGGTGCGCAGGTCGCTGACCCACAAAGGACCGCCCTGTCCGTGCCAGACGTTGTCAAACTGCTCGTTATGTTCGGATTTCTTGAAGTACGGCAGCACATCGTCGAAGGACCAGCCGTTGTTGCCTAGCTGCGCCCAGTGATCGTAGTCCGAGCGGTGGCCGCGGATGTAGACCATGGCGTTGATCGCCGAGGAACCGCCCAGCGTCCTGCCGCGCGGCTGGTAGCCACGGCGGCCGTCCAGCCCGGCTTGCGGCACGGTTTCGAAAGCCCAGTTATTGAGCTTGGTGGGCACCATGCTGAGCGCGCCGACCGGCATTTTCACCGCCCAGCTGTCGCCGCTGCCGCCGGCTTCCAGCAGACAGACCGATAGCGCAGGATCTTCCGTCAGACGCCCGGCCATCACACAGCCGCCAGAACCGCCGCCTACCACCACAAAGTCGAACTCTTGATCCACGTCGCGTCTCCCGGTCTTGTTATTGGTATTGCATGCAGCAGGCTAAGCCGGCCGATGCAACAAATTTAACAGCTACGGGAAAATCACGCTACGTGGTGAGCTAGAGCAATTGTTTCAATTACGCAAAAGGATCGGTGCAATATTGAGCGAATTCAGTGTGCTTTCGACATGACGACCAGCCATTTGCGGAACAGCAGGATTTCCAGATGGCCGGGCTGGATGCCGGCGTTGCATTCGACTACAGGATTGCTTCGATACATGCGCTTATAGAAATCGCGGCAGATGAACAGCTCGCGCTTGCCGAAACGCATCATGATTGAGGAAGGGGTAGACTCCATACCAAAGCGGGAGCCGGAGGTAATATCCAAGTTCGTCATGGCAGCATTTCCAATCTCGTTGAAGGAGATTGAACTGTACCATAAGTACTGTATATGCATACAGTAAAATGCAGGGTGTCTGTTTTTCGTCACGCTGCACTAGGGTGCGGCGCTGGCGTGGCGGGATACGCTACTAGTCCGCCACGCTATATTGCCATACTTTCAGTGCGGCCCTATCAACGGCGCCAGCCGCGGTCATGCCAGTGATCGTGCCAGCCACGGCCGCGCCAGTAGCCCGGACGGCCATAGCCATAGTAGCCAGGAGGATAGTAGCCGGGCGCGCCGTACACCACGACCGGCGCTGGCCGCACATAGATCGGCGGCGGCGGTGCGTAATAGACTGGCGGCGGCGCAACGATCACCGGCGCAGGTGCATAGTAGCCCGGCACGCCGACACCGACATTGACCGACCAGCGGGCGGCAAACGCAGGCGTCGCCGACAACATCAGGCCGCCGGCGGCGAGCAATCCAAGCAGGGTGAGGCGCATGGTCTTTTTCATGGCAGTTCTCGATGTATCTGGGTTAAACATAACTATATTTAACCTAAATTTCGGCAACATCGCCACGCAGAAGTCGTAAGGCCTGTAACAACATGTATCGCTATAGCAAAACTGTGGCCTTTTGCTGACACATGAAAGCTAATCGGTAGCCAGTTCGCTGCGCTTGAACCTGGCGACCGCGACCATGCCCAGCGCGATCACGAAAAAACCCACCAGCAGCATGGCGGCATTGCCCATCACGCGGGCGTAACCCAGGTTGGTGACATTCAGGAAAGGATAGGGATAGAAGCCGGAGGAGGAACCGCGCAGCATCGCCATCACGAAATACGCCAGCGGATAGATCAGCCACAGCAGGCTGTCCTTGGCCTGCAAACCCTGCTTGTTCACGAACAAGGACCAGTACAGCACGTACAGCAGCGGCACCACCGTGTGCAAACCCTCGTCGGACAAGCGGTGCAGGCCTGTGAACGGCGCATGGTTGCGCAACAGCAGGTTGTAGCCGAGACCGACAAAGAGGATGTACAGGGTCACAGCCGTCTGCACGCCCGGACGCGAAAAATACTGGCCGGGCAGCGACTCCGGTTTCAGCAGCAGCACAGTACAGGCAACCGCTACCAGCACGTTGGTGAGGATGGTCAGGTAGCCGAACATGCGCCACACCGCTTCGCCATAGGTCATGCCCTTGGCCAGCAGCAGGGGAACCGAAATCGAGAATTGCGAAATGATGGCGAACCACGCAATCAGCGCGATCAGGAGCAGCAGCAGGCGCGGTGCGAGAGCAGTATTTTTATTCATGGACAGCTTCAGGCGACGCCCTGCTCCAGGCTCAGCATGCGCTCGACATAGCGGGCGATCAGGTCGACTTCCAGGTTGACTTGCTTGCCCACCTGCAGATGCTTGAGCGCGGTCACTTCAATCGTATGCGGAATCAGGTTGATCGAAAACAGGCAGCCGTCAGCGACATCGTCGACCCGGTTGACGGTCAGCGAGACGCCGTTGACCACGACCGAGCCCTTGTAGGCGAAATACTTGGCGAGGTCGCGCGCGGACTTGATCACCAGTTCCCAGGACTCGCCTACCGGCGCGAATTTTTCGACGCGGCCGAGGCCGTCGACGTGGCCCGACACCAGATGCCCGCCGAGACGGTCGGCCAGGGTGAGCGCCTTTTCCAGGTTGATTTCGCCGCTGGCGTCGAGGCCGACGGTGCGGTTCAGGCTTTCGCGCGAGACATCTACCTCGAACATGGTGGAGGTCTTGGCGACCACGGTCATGCAGGCGCCGTTAAGGGAAATAGAATCGCCCAAGGCGACGTCGGCCAAGGCCAGGCCGCCGGCGTCAACCGCCAGCCGGACGCCGTCTTCGGCGCTGCTGCCCAGGGGTTTGACGGAAGTGATTTTGCCGACGGCGGCGACGATACCTGTGAACATGATAGTAAGTAGAAAGTAAGTAGGATGTAAGCAGAAAATTAATGGAATCGTGCAAGGATACGCAAATCTTCGCCGATTTGCTCGATTTGGTGAAATTTCAGGGCAATTTTATCCTGCAGGTTTTCCAGCGCGGGCAGGCTGAACATGCCGCGGCCATCGCCCAGGATGGCCGGCGCCAGGTACACCAGCAACTCGTCCACGCAATGCTCGCGCAACAGCGAAGCGTTGAGTTTGGAGCCAGCTTCCACGTGCAGCTCATTGATCTGGCGCTTGCCCAGCTCGAGGATAACTTGCGGCAAATCCACTTTGCCATTCGGGTTCGGCAGCACCACCACTTCGGCGCCCTGCTGCTCCAGCATGGCTTGCTTGGCGGCATCGACGCTGGCGGTAAAGATCAGGTTGCCGCCGCCGGCCAGGATCTTGGCCTCCGGGCTGATGCTTAGCTTGCTGTCAACAATCACCCGCAGCGGCTGGCGCGCCAGCTTGACGGTGCGCACCGTGAGCTGGGGATTATCTTCCTTGACGGTGCCGATGCCGGTCAGGATGGCGCCGGCGCGGGCGCGCCACATGTGGCCGTCGTCGCGCGCCGCCTGCGAGGTGATCCACTGGCTCTGGCCGTTATGCAGCGCAGTCTTGCCGTCCAGGCTCGCGGCCACCTTGAGCCGGACCCAGGGCTTGCCGGTCTGCATGCGGGTAAAGAAGCCGATATTCAGTTCGCGCGCCGCCGTCGCCAGCACGCCCGATTCGACAGCGATGCCGGCCGCCCGCAGGCGCGCCATGCCCTGCCCTGCCACCAACGGATTGGGATCTTCCAGCGCCGCCACCACCTTGCCGACGCCGGCGCGCACCAGCGCATCGGCGCAAGGCGGGGTGCGGCCGAAATGACTGCACGGCTCCAGCGTCACGTACACCGTGGCGCCGCGTACATCGTGGCCTTTGGCGGCGGCATCCTGCAAAGCCTGGATTTCGGCATGGTTGCCGCCCGGCGGCTGGGTGAAGCCGCTGCCGATCACCTGGCCATCCTTGACGATCACGCAGCCGATGGCGGGGTTGGGCGCACTGGAGAGCAAGCCGTTTTCAGCAAGCTGCAGGGCTTGCGACATGAAGATTTCGGCCTGGGTCATGGCGTGAACAGGAAAAGCATAGTGAGCGATCAGAAAGAGGATATGCAGCGATTGTACAAAATATGACGGCGCCACTGCCAATTATTGAGAATTTCATAAAGCGCGAAAAATCGTAACCTGATTTTCGTCGTGTTTAAGCTGCGCAGCTAAGTGAGCTACGGAGTACATGCCTCGCACCTGAAAAAAAATCCATGTAGCGCATTCTGTCTTTCTCCGAATCCGCCATGTGGGGTCAGAGTCGAGTTTCGCGAAAAAACGCCGCGAAAGTCGACTCTGACCCCAGATGGCTCTGTCCATTTTTTGCGACGATGTCGTGAATGATGAAACGCCCAAAATCATAAGCCGGTTTTCGTCGTGCTTAAGCTACGCAGCTAAGTGGGGGCGGAGTGAACTTTCTGCGCGCTTTTTGCAGAAACTTCACTCCGACCCCACTTAGCGGGCTACGGAGTACATGCCTCGCCGCTGGAAAAAATCCATGTAGTGCATTCTGTCTTTTCTCCGAATCCGCCATGTGGGGTCAGAGTCGAGTTTCGCGAAAAAACGCCGCGAAAGTCGACTGACCCCAGATGGCTCTGTCCATTTTTTGCGACGATGTCGTGAATGATGAAACGCCCAAAATCATAAGCCGGTTTTCGTCGTGCTTAAGCTACGCAGCTAACTGGGGTCGGAGTGAACTTTCTGCGCGCTTTTTGCAGAAACTTCACTCCGACCCCACTTAGCGGGCTACGGCGGCACCTGGATGGCGACGGCCTGGTTCCGCAGCGTGACGGTGCTGGTGAAGACCTGGCGCAGGCTGCGGTCTTCCGCCACCCGGGCGGCGCCATCGCAATCGACATAATGCTGTACTTCGGCGCTGACCATCTGTTCGCCAGGGATCTGCAGGCATAGCCGGACGCTGGTCACTCTTTTCCAGTTGGACAGCTGGTCATCCGACAGCGCTGAGACCTGGCTGGCGTCCAGCCACCGGCGCGGGCTGGCATCTGCCACGTCATACGCCAGCTGGAATTGTTCGACGTTGTTGAGCAAGGGTTGCGCGCTGTTGTTGTTGCCGTTGCCCTGGCAATACAAGGCGCTGGCCGTGCTCCCGGCGCGGCGGGCGACAAAGAACAGATTCTTCGCGATGCTGACCTGCGGCCCCAGACGGTAAGCAGGATGATCCACGGGCACCGCGATCGGCTGCACCTTGCTGCCGTTGCAATCGACGCCGGCGCCGCTGGCCGGATCGGCATAGTTGTCGGTGCGGTAAGCCACTTCAAAAGCGGCCATCCCGGCTGCGTTGCTGCAGGAAAAATCCTTGCCCGGACCGAGCGGCCTGGCAAAACCGTAAGCGCAGCCGCGCAAGCCTTGCGCCGGCTGACCATCCGCTTCGATGAAATCGGTCACGGCCAGGCTGCCGGCAGACGCCAGCTTGCCAAAACCGGCCTGCCGCAGGTTTTGCGCCATCACCCCCATGGCATGGCTGCCATCCTGCTGCAGCCGCAGTTTTTCATCGTTCAGGCGGAAGCTGGCTTTGCTGCTGAAATAGAGCGTGCTGCTCAACAAGACCAGGGCCGTGCCCAGCGTCATCGCCACCAGCAATTCCACCAGCGAAAAGCCGCGCTGCCGGATTGGCTTCAAAATCAGCTTCAAAATCGGCATCAGCATTCGCTGCTGTCGTGCTTCAGGCTGATGCGGCCGGAAGCAGCGATGCATACCGTGCGCGCAAACTCGTTGTTGTGGCCGAATACTACGTTGGTGAAGTTGCCGCTGGCATCGCCGCTGGCGTGATAGCTAATCGTGCTGCGGCTGGCCCGCGCCTGCGTATTGGCGTCCAGCGCGCCTTGCCGCTGCAGTACCTGGCGATCGTCGGCCGCCAGCACCAGCCAGCCCGCGCCCCAGTCGGCGCCGTCGCGATCGCCGCTGACGGCGCCGCTGCAGCGGGCATCGGCCGCATCGGCGTTGCTGCTGCGACAGAGCAGCACCGGGCGGCCGCGCTCGACTGCTTCGTTACGCGCCAGCGTCAGCGCGGCAATCAGCAGGCGGGTTTCCGCCGCCAGCCGGTTCTGGATCACGAATGCGCGCATGGATGGCAGCGCCAGGCCCAGCAGAATGCCCATGAGCGCCAGCGTGATCAAGGCCTCCATCAAGGTGATGCCGTCCTGCCGCGGCAAGGCCTGCTCAGGCGATCGTGGAATGGACATGGTTTGCCTCCTGTTTATCTGAAGACTTTCATTTCAGACAAGCATTCTGACAAAAAAATAGCGCCGCTAGTGACGGCGCTGGCTTATTTAAGCAATTACTTCCTTCGGCTTGGCGGTCCGGAGAATTCTTCGATCATGTTCTGGAATTCAGCGACGTCTTCAAAACTCTTGTAGACCGAGGCGAAGCGGATATAAGCGATCTTGTCCAGCCGTTTCAGTTCGCGCATGACCAGTTCGCCGACATGGCCGGAAAGCACTTCGCGCTCGCCGCTGGAGAGCAGCTTGTCCTTGATACGCTGCAGAGCCTCGTCCAGCGCCTCCACCGAGACCGGACGCTTGCGCAGCGCCAGCATCAGGCTGGCGCGCAGCTTGAGCGGATCGAAATCGGTGCGGCTGCCGTTTTTCTTGACGATCACCGGCATCGCCAGCTCGATCCGTTCAAAGGTGGTGAAGCGCTTGTCGCAATGCATGCAGCGGCGCCGGCGGCGAATCGAATCGCCCTCTTCCGACACGCGGGTGTCGAGCACCTGGGTTTCTTCATGCTGGCAGAATGGACATTTCATGATGGCAGTAATCCGAAGGTGATTGCGGCTGGCTGGCTGGACATCTCTACATTATTCCTATTCGGGGCCACGCGCCGGTCGCTGGCAACCGGTATTTCACAGGGGCTTACTTGGCACCAGGGCCCGTGCAGTGTTGAAGCTGCAACGGGCCCAGGATTTCTCTGACGCCGGCCTGCCCAAAGGCTTGCCGCTAGCCAGCAGATCAGACTACGGTATTAAGCTGCATATACCGGAAAGGCGTCAGTTAGTTTCTTGACTTCGGCCTTGACCCGTTCAATGGTCGCTGCATCATGCGGATTATCCAGCACGTCGGCGATCAGGTTGCCGACCTTGACGGCTTCCGCTTCCTTGAAACCGCGGGTGGTGAACGCCGGGCTGCCGACACGGATGCCGGAAGTGACGAACGGCTTTTCCGGATCGTTAGGGATGGCGTTCTTGTTGCAAGTCATGTGCGCCGAACCCAGGATCGCTTCGGCTTCCTTGCCGGTGATCTTCTTAGCGCGCAGGTCGACCAGCATGACATGCGATTCGGTGCGACCGGAAACGATGCGCAAGCCGCGCGCGATCAACGTCTTCGCCAGAGCGTCGGCGTTCTTCACCACTTGCTGCTGGTAAGCCTTGAATTCCGGTGTCAGCGCTTCCTTGAACGCCACTGCCTTGCCGGCGATGACGTGCATCAGCGGGCCGCCCTGGATGCCTGGGAAGATCGCCGAATTGATGGCTTTCTCGAACTCGGCCTTCATCAGGATGATGCCGCCGCGCGGACCGCGCAGGGATTTGTGGGTAGTCGAAGTGACGAAGTCGGCATGTGGCACCGGGTTCGGATATTCACCGGCCGCGATCAGGCCGGCGTAGTGCGCCATGTCGACCATGAAGTAGGCGCCGACTGCCTCGGCGACCTTGGACATGCGCTCGAAGTCGATGCGCAGGGCGTAAGCGGAAGCGCCGGCGATGATCAGCTTCGGCTTCTTTTCGTGCGCCAGGCGCTCGAAGGCTTCGTAGTCGATTTCTTCTTTTTCGTTCAAGCCGTAGGACACCACGTTGAACCACTTGCCGGACATGTTCAATGCCATACCGTGGGTCAGGTGGCCGCCTTCCGCCAGCGACATGCCCATGATGGTGTCGCCCGGTTTCAGCATGGCGAAGAACACGCCCTGGTTGGCTTGCGAGCCGGAATTCGGCTGCACGTTGGCGGCTTCGGCGCCGAACAGTTGCTTGACGCGGTCGATCGCCAGCTGCTCGGCGATATCGACGAATTCGCAGCCGCCGTAGTAGCGCTTGCCTGGATAGCCTTCAGCGTACTTGTTGGTCAGCTGCGTGCCTTGCGCCTCCATGACGGCCGGCGAAGTGTAGTTTTCCGACGCAATCAGCTCGATGTGTTCTTGCTGGCGATGGTTTTCTTTCTGGACGGCGCTCCACAATTCCGGATCGACGTTGGCTAAGGTATGGTTTTTCTCGAACATGTTAATACTCCAATCGATAAGGGTCTGCCTAAATCGAATGAGGGCCAGAAAATTAGGGGAATGCGGCAGCCTCAGTCGTACTTTCCATTCGGGCTGCCCAGGCGCACGGCGGATGAAATCTCACGCTTCCCGGTGGATGCCCACCTTTTGCCAATGCCTGCCGCGATTTTTTGAACCTGCGGCGGGTTGGTTTTTTCGCCAGTCACGTGAGACGAAATGGTGCGCTTATTGTAAGCGAAGCACCCGATTTGAGCAAGATTGGCCCGGGCTTCGGCGCCGGATAAAAAAAACCGCCCCGGAGGGCGGCTTTTGCGCAAAATTTACTAAAAAGACAACGATGAAGGATCCTTATATCTTGCCCGCCAGGCTGATGCCTATGGTGCGCGGATCGAGCCGGTAACCTTCCGACACCGACTGCACGTTCGGACGCTGGATCACTTTGTCGTTATTGAAGGCATTCTTGACGAACAAGGTCAGCTCCCAGCGGTCGAAAGTGGCGCCGATGCTGGCGTCGAAGGTGCTGTAGGCCGGCCGCTGGTAATCCGGGTCGGTCGCCACCAGCGTGCCGTGGCTGCTGCCGGTCCAGTGCGCGGCGGCGCGGGCGAAACCGTAATAATCGCCAGGCAGGTTGAAATTGTATTGGCCGGTCAGGGTGGCGTTGTATTTCGGCACGCCCTGAATCGGGTCGCCGGCATGCGCATGCAAGGACGGCACATCGGATGACAAAGTGGCATTGGTGTAGCCGCCGGACAGGCCGAGCACGATGTTGGAAGTCGGCTTGGCCTTGATCTCGAACTCGGCGCCATAGCTGCTGGCGTTGCCGACATTGGTTTCATAATCGAAGCCGCAGCCCGGCAGCGTGACATCCTGCTGTAAGCCGTTCCATTTGATGTAGAACAAGGCGGCATTCACCTGCAGGCGGTTGCCCAGCAGACGCGACTTGTTGCCCAGCTCGTAGCTCCACAGCTTGTCCGACTTGAACGAAGTCGGCGCTTCGGTGATGCCGAGGTTAGCGAAATCCGCCGCGCACAGCGAAGCCGGGATCGGGCGATCGTTGCCGCCCAGGCGGAAACCTTCGGTGGCCGAGGTGTACACCGTATTGTTGGGATCGATTTCCCAGCTCAGCGAGAATTTCGGCGTGAACGCCGAGGACTTGGTGCTGACCGAAGAACTGGTCGGGCCGCCGTTCCAGTAATCGTCGCCGTTGCGGCTCAGGCTGTCGGTGGCTTTCAGGTAGCGCATGCCGACCGTGGCGTGCAGGCTAGGCGCGAAGTAGTAGCTCAGCTCACCGAATAGCGCCTCTTGTTCGGTATGGTAGTGGCGCTCGCTGAAATACGAATTATCGTTGGGGAAAGCGATCCCGAGCTGGCCCGGATCGGCCGGATTGGCGCCGAACGCCGCATAGGTTGCATTCAGGCCGAAAATCGGCTCGTTGTCGGTGACGTTGGTATGCAGGTTGGCGTAATAAACCCCGCCCAGCCAGGTGAAGGGCGAGACCTTCTGGTCATACGGTTTGGAGGCGACGCGCAACTCTTGCGAGAACTGGCGCACCTGGTTTTGCAGGTAGACCGCCGACGGCAAGGCGCCGATCGCGGCAGCCAGGCCGGGCGGCGTGTCCGGCACTGCCGATCCCAGGTTATTGACGGTTGTGCCGTCTTGGGTACGGTTGAAGGTGCGCTGGTAAAAGCTGGAAACCGACACCAGGTCGGCCTTGCCCAAATCGTAGTTGATGGTCAGGCTAGGCACCAGCAGGCGATCGTTGCCCGGCTCGCGCACCAGCTTGCCGGTCTGGTTCTTCGGCAGATCCAGGTAGGAAGCGTCGATATCCTTGGAATTGACTTCCTGGTAGAACACCGAGGGCGTGATGCTGAGCTGCGGCGTCGGCGCCCATTTCATGGCCAGCTTGACCACGCTCGAGTCCTGCGCGTTGATGCCGCTGGCAATCACGCTGCCGGTGGTCGGCGATACCTGGTCGATATAGCCGCTCTGATGACCCGTCTGCACGCCGATGCGCAGCGCCAGTTCGCCCGGGATCAGCGGCTGGTTGACGACGCCGTTGACGGTATAGTTGGTGCCGCCGCCGGCAGTCCCCGAGACTTCCGAATAGACACTGGCTTCGCGTTCTTTCAGGTTGGGCTGGTTGCTGATGAACTTGATGGTGCCGCCCATCGAGCTGGCGCCGTACAGCGTGCCTTGCGGACCGCGCAGCACTTCGATGCGGTCGATGTCGAAAAACTTCGGTTCGGAACTGCCGAGGCTGTACAGGTTGCGCGTCGTCATCGAGACGTCGTCCAGGTAGACGCCGACCGTGGCCGAACCGGCCGCCGAACTGATGCCACGGATTTCGATATTGCTGAGGCCGGCGCCGGAACCGCTGGCGCCGGAAAACGAGACATTCGGCACGGCGCGCGTCAAATCGGAAAAATCGTTGATGTGCGAAGCCTGCAGGTCTTCGCCGCTGATCACCGAGATACTCAACGGCACCTTGCTCGCATCTTCCTTGCGCTTTTGGGCGGTGACCAGCACCGATGCGATCTGTTCGCTGGAACGGGCAGATTTTTTTGCAGCGGCGGCGTCAGCCATATCTGCACTGCCGTCTGTAAGCTGCTGGGCCGCGGCGCCAGCCACCCAGAAGGCGGAAGAGGCGGCGGCCATGGTCAGTGCGCAAGTCAAATTCCCGGAATAGCGTTTCTTTGTCATCGTTGTGGTCTCCTATAACTTTCAGCAATGCCCTGCGCTGGAAATCACATTTCAGCAATATTTATGCCACGCAATATTTCATCGGTCCGGCCCGCAAACACGGTAAATGCGTGGACTGCTGCCATGTTCTGGTGCAACTTGCACCAAAGCAAGTATGGCAGACGCGCTCACGAAGTGACAATCTCCGGCACTGCCGCCCTTCCCTTGCCGAGTTTGTCGACGGCGCCCCAGCCGAATTGGGCTACAATTTCCCGCTCAGCATATTGCAACGATAGGAGCATCGACCATGATTGTCTTGATTACTGGCGCAACATCTGGCTTTGGCGCCGAAATGGCACGTAAATTCACTAAAAATGGCCATCAGGTGATTGCCACCGGCCGCCGCAAGGACCGCCTGGAGCAGCTGGCCGCCGAACTGGGCGCGGCAGTCTTGCCTATCGTCATGGATGTCACCGACAAAGCTTCGATCAGCAGCGCGCTGGCAGCACTGCCGGCGGCATGGCAGGACATCGACGTCCTGGTCAACAACGCCGGCCTGGCGCTGGGCGTGGAATCGGCACAGCAGGCTTCGCTGGAAGAATGGGAAACCATGATCGAGACCAACTGCAAAGGATTGGTGACCATGACGCGCCTGGTGTTGCCGGGCATGGTGGCGCGCGGCCGCGGCACGGTGATCAACCTCGGCTCGATCGCTGGCGCCTATCCTTATCCGGGCGGCAATGTGTACGGCGCCACCAAGGCTTTCGTCAAGCAGTTCACGCTGAACCTGCGCGCCGACCTGGTCGGCACCGGCGTGCGCGCCACCGATATCGCCCCCGGCTTGTGCGGCGGCACCGAATTCTCGAACGTGCGTTACCGCGGCAACGATGAAGCGGCCGCCAAGGTCTATGAAGGCACACAGCCGCTGACGCCGGGCGATATCGCCGACACCGCGTTCTGGGTCGCCACCCTGCCGCCGCACATCAACATCAATCGCATCGAGATGATGCCGACCTGCCAGGGTTTTGCCGGCATGAGCATCAAACGCAATTAAGCAAAACCACAGCAACGCGGCTGCGGCGCAACATCTGGCCGCAGCCGCCCGCCCTGATTCCTCCCTACGATAGAAGCGCAACAGACAATGAGCCAGACCACCTCTCAGTCGGACTTTCGCTGGCGCATCCGTGTCTATTACGAAGACACCGATACCGGCGGCGTGGTGTTTTACGCCAACTACTTGAAGTTTTTCGAGCGCGCACGCACCGAATGGCTGCGCGCGGCCGGCGTCGGCCAGCGCACGCTGGAACAGACTGACGGCGTCATGTTTATCGTCAAAAGCACCAGCGTTGACTATCACGCCCCGGCCAAACTGGATGACGAGCTGGAATTGACGGTGGTAGTCGAGCGCCTTGGCCGCGCCAGCGTCGACTTCATCCAGCAAGCCTGGCGCCTGGGTGAGGACAAGCCGACCCTGCTGGCGACCGGCCGCATCAGCGTGGCCTGTGTCAATGCCGCCACGTTCCGGCCGCAAGGCATTCCGAAGCAGGTGCTGCACAAGATCAAGCCCGGCGCCGGCCATACCGTACCGGCAGCGGCATAAAGCTTGCTTCAATCTACGCGACAAAACAGTTCTCAGAGGCAACCCTTGAACCTTCCTGCTCTATGTATGGTCTGAGCAACATTGCAATAAACCCGGGGCAAGCGATAACGTCCGGTAACAATTCCTTCATCAATTGCTAATTTGGCGGTAAGCACTTTACGTTTACAATTCACTGTTTAAGTCTTTTACTTAAACCTAAGACCATTCCTCAAGACCGCTATCCATGACTGTCACCCAAGATCTTTCGTTTATCACCCTGATTACCAACGCCTCTGTATTAGTACAGCTGGTCATGGCGCTGCTGCTGGCAGTCTCCGTGATGAGCTGGACCTACATTTTCCGCAAGATGTTTGCGATCCGCAGTGCGCGCCGGCAAACCGAAGAATTCGAACGCGCCTTCTGGTCCGGCGGCAACCTGGCCACCCTGTACCAGGATGCCACTTCGAACCGCCGTAAAGGCGCCAGCCAGACCGGCGCCCTGGAACGCATCTTCGAAGCCGGCATGGATGAGTTCAACAAGGTCAAGGCTTCACTCGGCCACAAAGGCGGCAACGATTCGGCCGCCCTGCTGGACGGCGCCCGGCGCGCCATGCGTGCGGCTTACCAGCGTGAAATGGATGCGCTGGAATCGCACCTGGCGTTCCTGGCTTCGGTCGGTTCGGTGTCGCCTTACGTCGGCCTGTTCGGCACCGTGTGGGGCATCATGAATGCGTTCCGCGGCCTGGCCAATGTGCAGCAAGCTACCCTGGCCGCCGTCGCGCCGGGTATTGCAGAAGCCTTGATCGCCACTGCCATCGGCCTGTTTGCGGCGATTCCT
This sequence comes from Collimonas pratensis, assembly GCF_001584185.1. Lineage (GTDB taxonomy): Bacteria > Pseudomonadota > Gammaproteobacteria > Burkholderiales > Burkholderiaceae_D > Collimonas > Collimonas pratensis. Next base: position 4,318,049 of record NZ_CP013234.1, read on the forward strand.
GCAGTGGTCGCCTACAACCGTTTCTCGCATGACGTCGACCGCCTGGCGATCCGCTTTGAAAGCTTCATCGAAGAATTCTCCAACATCTTGCAACGTCAGGCCCGCTAATGTCCGGATCCTCTATGCGCGGGGGTCGTCCCCGCAAGTTCAAGGCGGAAATCAACGTCGTGCCGTATATCGACGTGATGATGGTGCTGCTGGTGATTTTCATGGTTTCGGCGCCGCTCACCAACCCGAGCGTGATCAATTTGCCGAATGCGGCGAAATCGGCGACGCCGCCGACCGAATATATCGAGATCACCCTCAAGCCTGATCAACAGACCAGCGTCCGCATCAATGGCCAGAAGAGCGGCACCAGCGTCGCTGAAACGGTGCCGCGCAACGGCCTCAAGCGCAAGCTGCAAGCCCTGCACGCTGACAAGCCTGAGATGCCGGTGATGATTTCGGCCGACAAGGATATCAAGTACGATGAAGTGATCCAGGTCATTTCCGAGGCCAAGATGCTTGGCATTAACCGCGTCGGACTGGCGACAAAGTGACGATCTGGTTATGACAGGCAACTCCCCGTATTCCGTACCAAAAGAACCCGGCAGCATCCGCGCCATCCTCCTAGCAGCGGCAGTGCATGCCGCCCTGTTCGCTTTCCTGTGGTTCGGCATTCACTGGCAGAGCCAGCAGCCGATCGCTGTCGAAGCCGAAGTCTGGAGCCCGGACATCAAGGAAGCCGCGCCGCCGGCGCCGGAACCGACCCCGGTGCCGCAGCCTACGCCCGAGCCGAAGCCGGAGCCGGTAGTGCAGGAAACCGCGCCGCCGAAGGTCGTGACGCCGCCGCTGCCCGATCCTGAGATCGCGCTGGAAAAGGAAAAGAAGCGTAAAGAACAGGAACGCAAGGACCAGGCACGCCAGGAAGAACTGGAAAAACAGCAGAAATTGCAAAAAGAACAAGCAGAGGAAGAGCGCAAGGACAAGCTGAAAGCTGAAGCCGAGCAAAAAGCCGCCAAGGACAAGGCAGCAGCCCAGGAAAAGCTGAAGCAGGACGCTGCCAAGAAATTGGAAGCCGAAGCCGCCAAGAAGAAACAGGCGGCCGATTCTGCCGCTGAAACCAAGCGCCGCAGCGATGAATTGAAGCGCATGATGGGCCAAGCCGTCGGCAACGGCGCGGCCAACAGCACTGGCACCGCTGCCCAGTCGCAAGGACCGCGCGGCGATCCTGGCTACGGACAGAAGGTGGGCGCCAAGATCAAGTCGAACATTATCTTTAATGTCCCTGAAGGCTTGGCAGGAAACCCTGACGTGCAATTCGATGTCCAATTGCTGCCCGATGGGTCGGTAGCAAGCGTTCGACTGAAGAAATCCTCCGGAGTGTCCGGTTTTGACGAAGCGGTGAAACGTGCGATTGAGAAATCCGCGCCTTATCCGAAAGACAACAAGACCGGCGCCGTGCCATCCGGCTTTACCGGAATTCATAGACCGAAAGATCAGTAAGCCATGAAAAACAAATTGCATCAATTATTCGCAGTCCTCGGACTTGCGGTGAGCGCGCTGGTTGCCAGCGTCCCGGCCCAGGCCCAACTGCGCATCGAAACCTCCGGCGTCGGCGCCAGCCAGATCCCGATCGCGATCGCCGGCTTCAGCGATGAAAACCTGGCGCCGCAACAGGTCACCGCCATCATCAAGGCCGACCTGGCGCGCAGCGGCATGTTCAAGATCATCGACACCGGCGACGTCATCTCCGAAGCCAGCCAGGTCAACCTGCCCGACTGGAAAGCCCGCGGCGCCGACGCCCTGGTGATCGGCAGCGTGCAGCGCCTGGCGGACGGCCGTTTCGACGTGCGCTACCGCTTGCTGGACACCGTCAAGTCGGCCCAGCTGTCGGCCCTGGCGATGGCTGCCGCGCCACAGTACACGCGCGTCACCGCGCACAAGATCGCCGACGACATCTATGAAAAACTGATCGGCGCGCGCGGCACGTTCGCCACCCGGATTGCCTACATCATCAAGGCCGGCAAGGAATACCGGCTGGAAGTAGCCGACTCCGACGGCGAAGGTACGCAAGTAGCCTTGCGCTCGAATGAACCGATCATCTCGCCGGCCTGGTCGCCGGACGGCACCAAGGTCGCCTACGTTTCGTTTGAAGCGAAGAAGCCGGTGGTGTATGTGCAGAACCTGATCACCAAGCAGCGCATCGTGGTGGCCAACTACAAGGGCAGCAACTCGGCGCCATCCTGGTCGCCGGACGGCAGCAAGCTGGCGATTGCGCTGGCGCGCGACGGCCTGACCCAGGTCTACGTGGTCAACAGCGACGGCGGCAACCTGCGCCGCCTGACCCAGACCAACGGCATCGACACCGAACCGCAATTCTCGGCCGACGGCCAGAGCATCTACTTCACCAGCGACCGCAGCGGCGGCCCGCAGATCTACAAGATGAGCGCCGGCGGCGGCGACGCCCAGCGCGTGACCTTCGGCGGCAGCTACAACATCAGCCCGCGGATTTCACCGGACGGCAAGACATTAGCGTATATTTCGCAGCGCGGCGGCCGCTTCCAGCTGTATGCGCTGGACCTGACCAACAATCAGGAGCAGCGATTGTCGGATACCGTCAAGGATGAATCCCCAAGTTTTTCCCCCAATGGCAAATACATCATGTACGCCACAGAATCAGGACGCCGCGGCTCGCTGGCAGTGGTCTCAGTTGACGGCCGCGTAAAACAGCGTTTAACTATGCAGGCAGGCGATATACGGGAGCCTACTTGGGGTCCTTTCATGAAATAATCATGTTTTACAATGTTTACTTTGAATCGACGTTCGTTTCCCACTCTGGAGAATTAAAAATGCTAAATATCAGAAACTTTGCCCTCGTCGTTGCCAGCGCCATTTTGCTGGCCGCTTGCTCATCCCCAGTCAAGCTGGATGACAAGGCAGTCCCTGTCGTCGATAGCGGCGCCAACAACGGTGCCGATACCCGTTCCGTCAATACGGTCGACGCCGGCTCCGCCGATCCGTTGAACCAGCCAGGCGGCATCCTCTCCAAGCGCAGCATCTACTTTGACTTCGACAGCTACATCGTCAAGGACGAGTTCAAGTCTGTGGTTGAAGCGCATGCCCAATACCTGAACAGCCACAAGAACCGCAAGATCATCATCCAAGGCAATACCGATGACCGCGGCGGCCGTGAATACAACCTGGCGCTGGGACAAAAACGTGCTGAAGCCGTGCGCAAAGCGCTGGTGCTGTTAGGCGTGTCGGACACTCAGGTCGAAGCAGTTTCGCTGGGCAAGGAAAAGCCTAAGGCAACCGGTAGCGACGAAGCTTCCTACGCTGAAAACCGCCGCTCAGACATCGTTTATCAATAATGATGCGGACGTTCTTCAAAGCCACGATGACTGCGGCCATGCTGGCCGCAGTTTTTTCCGCTCCGACCGCCCACGCCGGGCTGTTTGACGACGATGAAGCACGTCGGGCGATTTTAGATATACGCGCCAAGATCGATGCGGTCAATGCACGGGTCGACACCAAGGCGGACAAAACCAGTTCGCTCAGCCTGTCGGACCAGAATGACCGCCTGAATCAGGAACTGGCCAAACTGCGCGGACAGATCGAAGTGCTGACCAATGAACTGGCCAACACGCAACAGCGCCAGAAAGATTTCTACGTCGACCTCGATACACGCCTGCGCAAGCTGGAACCGCAAAAGGTCAGTGTCGACGGCCAGGAAGTCAGCATCGGCGCCAACGATCAAAAAACCTATGACGCAGCGCTGGCAACCTTCAAGTCTGGCGACTACAAGACTGCGGCTACGGCATTCTCGAACTTTGTACGCAGCAGCCCCGATTCAGGATTGGCGCCATCGGCCCAATACTGGCTGGGCAATGCCTACTATGCTCTGCGCGACTACAAGAATGCGATTGCAGCCCAACAGGTCGTCGTCACCAAATATGCCGACAACCCCAAGGCCGCGGATGCATTGCTGAATATCTCCAGCAGCTACACTGAGCTGAAGAACAAGCCGCAGGCGAAACGCGCATTGGAACAACTGCTGTCGCAGTATCCCAACACGCCGGCAGCACAGACGGCCAAAGAGCGCATAGACACACTGAAGTAAGCGCCAAATATTATTTGGCACATTTCGCAAATAAAAGTGCATATAGGTTTGACACCTGATATGCACTTTGTCTATAATAGCGGTCTTTCGGGTCGTTAGCTCAGCTGGTAGAGCAGCGGACTTTTAATCCGTTGGTCGCAGGTTCGAATCCCGCACGGCCTACCACGAATAAGTTGTACAGATAAGGCCCCAGCAATGGGGGCCTTTTTCTTTGTCCCCTGCATAGCTCCGCGATGCTTCACCGCTTCCGCAAAACTTGCATAGGCAAGATCGGTTCTGCGCTATCCGATTCGCACAAGACTAGCCGGTGTAAGCACCCTTGCTCCAACCTTCACCATCCCAGCACCATTCGGTCGTTTGGCTACCAGTGGTTGCATAGACGCGGATATGGATAGTGCTTCCGTTCAGCCAGCAGGTTGCAGAGGCATTTTCACCTGGCTGCTTAAAGGCCCCCGTGTACCAACCCTTCGATCCGTCGTAGCAACGCTCCGTGATGGTAGAGCCATTGGAAGTATAAACACGGATCGACGGCGAGCTGGTTCCCCACGACACGGCGGCAGTTTGAGTTGACATTTTTAAGCTCCTAGATTGGGTTGAGTAAAGTGACAAACAAGTGACGAACTAAAACACTTCAGTGATCACGGCATGCGCGTCACTGTGATGGTGCTCGTTCATGGTAGTAAGCGACTGGCGAAATAAATAGCTGTCAATTTTCGCAGGCAGTGGATGTAGGCATCATCTTGCGAACACTGGATCCAGCATCAATACAGTCTGATTTTTCCGGCATCCGGTTACTTTCGAATTTTACGTTACTCACCTCCGCCACGGTCCCGCGAAAAGCCTAGGAAAATCGCATTATCTGCCTGAAACCCCTTGAATAAAGGCTTTATGCCTATCATCGATAATTTCGAATATAGACCGGCATTTTTTCCGTTTTTCTTTTGATTTGGCAGCGCGCATACTTCATATCAGTTCATTCAATACCGCAGCTACCCTGCTTCGCTGATCCCCAGCCACGGCGGCAAATGCGGCAACAGACGGAGAAAAAACCATGCTTGAAATTCGCAAAGGCACAGAACGCGGCGTCGCCGATCACGGCTGGCTGAATTCGCATCACACATTTTCGTTCGGCCATTATCACGATCCGCTGCACACCGGCTTCGGGCCGCTGCTGGTGATCAACGAAGACCGGGTAACAGCGGGCCAGGGTTTCGGCACGCACGGCCACAGCGACATGGAAATCATTTCCTATGTGCTGGACGGTGCGCTGGAACACAAGGACAGCATGGGCACCGGTTCGGTGCTGCATTACGGCGACGTGCAAAGGATGAGCGCGGGCAGCGGCGTGCGCCATAGCGAGTTCAATCATTCGCAGACCGCGCCCGTGCATTTCTTGCAGATCTGGATCCAGCCGAACGTCAAAGGGATTCCGCCCAGCTACGAAGAAAAGCATTTCACCGCTGCGCAAAAACAAGGACAGCTGCGCCTGATCGCTTCATCCGATGGCCGTGAAGATTCGGTGCTGATACATCAGGATGCCGCCATCTACGCAGCGATTCTGAATGGCGACCAGGCTCTGCAGCACACGCTGGATGCAGGGCGCAGCGCTTATGTGCATGTGATACGCGGTCGCCTCAGCGTCAACGGCCTCGAACTGAATGGCGGCGATGCGGTGAAGGTGACTGCCGAGACTGTGGTCACGCTGGCCAACGCCGAAGCCGCGGAAATATTGCTGTTCGACCTGCCCTACTGATTCCGCAGGCTGAGTCCAGACTAGTAGCGTGGGCACATCGTGCCCACGCATGACCTATGCGCATCGATGGCCCCATGCGGATCAACCTTCCCGCGTGGGCAAAAAAACCTGCCCACCCTACGGATGAAAGCCGGCTATACCGCCAATCGGTGAAGAAGTTTTTTACGGCTGTCCCGGCGCGCCAGGCACATGCTCGATCAGACGTGCCATGGCGTCGGTATAGCGCACCCGGTCCATCCACCAGGCCAGCGCTGCGCCTTCTTCACCGCTGCGCCATGCCATCGAAAATGTTTCATCGGGCTTGGGTTCCTCGACCTTCTTGACGATCAGGGCGCCCGACGCAATTGCCGCGCGCGCGCACGGCTCGGGCAGGAAACCGAAACCGATGCCGGCCAGCTGCAGGTCATATTTGCTGCGCATGTCCGGCACCGTCAAGGTATCCTGGCCGAACAGCAAACCCACCGTGCGCGACGGCATCTTGCGCGCCGAATCGGCGACGCTGATGGCGCGGTAGGGATGCAGCTCTGCCTTGCCCAGCACCTTCTTCACCTTGGCCAACGGATGATTGGGCGCCACCACGAACACGAATGATATCGTGCCCATCTGCTCGGCGACGTAGCCGCCGCCCGCAGGCCCCTGTCCTGGCGCGCCGATCAGCAAATCGACACGACGCTCCAGCAAGGCCTCCCAAGTACCGGCCAGCGACTCGCGGGCGATGCGCAAACGGGTCTTGTCGGCGACACCGCAGAAGGCGTGGATATCGGACTCCAGCGCGCTGACCGAAAACAGGGAATCGATGCAGATGGTGAATTCGGTTTCCCAGCCGGACGCGACCCGGCGCACGCGCTGCTCCAGGTCTTCCGCCGCTTTCAACAGATAGCGTCCTTCCTTCAGCAATTCCGCGCCGGCGCGCGTCAGCGCCACCTTCGGCCCCTGCCGTTCGAACACTTGTACGCCAAGATCCTGCTCCAGCTTGGAGACCGTATAAGAAATCGTCGAAGGCACGCGGTGCAGTTCGCTGCCGGCGGCGGAAAACGATCCGCGGCGGTCGATGGCATCGAGAATTAACAGCGCATCGAGACTGATTCTGAACATGGAATTCCCGTTAAAGAGATGGCTGCAAGCACAGGCGATGTATCAGGAATCGATCGCATAGCCGGCGGCGATCCAGGCATCGATACCGCCCGACAGCGGCCGCACTTTCTTGTAGCCGCGCTGCATCAGCTGCTTGGCGACCAGCGCCGCCGAAGCTTCATTGGGACAGGCGCAATAGACAATCACTTCCTGGTCTATCGGCGCATCGAAGACAAAGGTACTGATTTCCTTGTGCGAGATGGTAAGCGCGCCGGGAATGCGCCCGGCCTGCTGCGATGCCGGCGAGCGAATGTCGACAATGGCCGGCGTCACCCCTTGTTTGAACAGCTGGTCCAGTTCCGCCACTGAAATGCGCGCCATGCGCAGCGAGCGGCGGAAGCGCCAGCGCTGCCACCATTTACTGGCGACAAAAACGGCGAAGGCGGCCGCCACCAGCATCATGCCGTACTGACCGAGTTCGGTCAGTACGCCGAGCAGATCGTCGACGGTGGTGCTGAACAGCGAACCAAGGTAGATCGCCAGGCCGGCCCACAAGGCCGCGCCCAGGCCATCATAGAGAATGAAAGTAGCGCGCTTGGTGCCGACCGTGCCAGCCAGGGCGCTGGCGATGGAAGCGAAACCGGGAATGAACTTGGCGACCAGCAGCGAGCGCGCGCCCCAGCGCGAGTAGATCGATTCCGTCTGGCGCACGCAGGAATCCGGCGACAAGGAAATGCGGCACAGCGTCGACAGCACTTTGCGGCCGTAACGGCGGCCCGCCATGTACCAGAAGAAATCGGCGATCAGGGCCGCCACCACCGCCGTCAGCAACAGCACTGGCGCCGAGTACTCGCCGCGATGCATCAGCGCGCCGGTGATCACCAGCGTCGGATACGCCGGCACCGGGGCGCCCAGTTGCTCGGCCAGCACGTTGAAAAAGACGAGGATCAGCCCGTATTGCTCGATCAAATGAAACAAATAGGTCATCGCTGTCGTCGCCTCGTATCCATAGCCGTGATCGCCAGATTGGCAATTTCACAATAATGCAATAAACATCTATGGATATTATAAAGTTGATGGCGTCGCGGCTCCGGTCTTTTCAGAAAGATATTCATTGACGCTCAGCCAGAGCAGTATCGCCAGCGGCAACAGCAGCGCTAGAAACAACACTTGCTTGTAGGCGAAGGCACCGCCGATAGCGCCGGCGCCGAACGCCACAATAGGCCAGAAGAACTTGACGCAGCGCTGCCGTATCTCCTCGCTGGCGTCGCCGCGCACGATGTCGACCAGATCGATGATCACCTGCGTGACATTGCCGGTCATGACCGTGGTCGGCGTCAGATGCTGCAGCACCAGGCGGCTGCTGGCATTCTGCACGCCCATGCCGGCAGCGCCCAGCATGCCGGCCAGCAGCGCCAGCGGCGCGCGCGAATCGATGACCGGCCCCGCCAGATGGCCGGCCAGCATGAAGCCCAGCAGGAAAACCAGTTGCAGCAACAGCAGGAAGAACATCGGCGCCTTGCCGCCGCGCTCCAGCCAGATCACCGCCATGCGCGTCAGCGCCACCGCAAAGATAAATGCAGGAAAGGCCAGCAGCTTGATCAGCACGCCGTGCGAGGGATTGGCCAGTTCGCTGCCGATCAGCACGAAGTTGCCGGTGACGTGCGCGGTGAACAAGCCGAACAGCGCAATGAAGCCCACCGTATCGACATAGCCGGCCAGAAAACTCAGGGCGATGCTTTGCAAGGTCCGGCGGCTTTTGATATCGGGCATGATCTTCCTTCGCTGTGCAAAATCAAAAGGCAAAACAGCTGCAACCCAGGCTGCCCCAGAAACCGGAATAGTCAGAGACCGGTACGGCCGACTTGCGCGCCACATCGTGGGCATGCGCGTGCACGCCGCAAGCGCCGGCGCATTGATGTGGCAGGGCCTGGCGTTGTTGCGGCAATTGGCGATAATGGCCCGGCACGGTGTTCACCGGTGACCAGTCCGGCAGCACCGGGATAGGCGGTGGCGCCAGCGCGCTGAATTCCGCCGCGCCATAAACAATTTTCCCGCCGACCACCGTCAGCACCGATTCCAGCGCCTTGATGCTGTCTTCATCGACCGCAAAGAAATCGGCCGACAGCACCGCCAGGTCGGCCAGCTGCTCTTGTTTTATACGGCCCTTCTTGCCCTGCTCGCTGGAAAACCAGGCGCTGCCGGCGGTCCATAATTCCAGCGCGGTTTGGCGCGACAACTGGCCGGCCGTGTCGTACAGGCGCATGCCGCCGACGGTGCGCCCCGACACCAGCCAGTACAGCGCGGTCCAGGGGTTGTAGCTGGCCACACGGGTGGCATCGGTACCGGCGCCGACCGGCACGCCCATCTCCAGCATGCGCGCTACCGGCGGCGTATGTTTGGCGGCAGCGGCGCCATAGCGGTCGACGAAATATTCGCCCTGGAAAGCCATGCGGTGCTGGATCGCGATGCCGCCGCCCAGCGCGCGCACTCTTTCGATATTGCGCGGCGTGATGGTTTCGGCATGGTCGAAGATCCAGTGCAAGCCGTCGAAAGGAATTTCACGGTTAACTTTCTCAAACACATCCAGCATGCGGCTGATCGATTCGTCGTAGGTCGCGTGCAGGCGGAACGGCCAGCGCTGCGCGACCAGATGGCGCACCACTTTTTCTAGCTCGCCTTCCATGCCGGCGGCCAGCTCCGGCCGCGGCTCCAGGAAATCCTCGAAGTCGGCGGCGGAAAACACCAGCATCTCACCGGCGCCGTTATGACGGTAGAAATCGTTGCCGTCGCCCGGCTTGACCATCTCGCTCCATTTCTGGAAGTCCTCCAGCTCCTGGCCTTTGCGCTGGGTGAACAGGTTGTAGGCGATGCGTATCGTCAGTTGCTGGTCGCGCGCCAGCTGCTCGACGATGGCATAGTCTTCCGGGTAATTCTGGAAGCCGCCGCCGGCGTCGATGACGCTGGTGACGCCCAGGCGATTCAGTTCGCGCATGAACTGGCGCGTCGAATTGACTTGCTGTTCGCGTGGCAGCGCCGGCCCTTTCGCCAGCGTGGCGTAGAGGATCATGGCGTTCGGCCTGGCGATCAGCATGCCGGTCGGGTTGCCGGCGGCATCGCGCTGGATTTCGCCGCCGGGCGGATTCGGCGTGTCCCTGGTATAGCCCACCGCGCGCAAAGCCGCGCGGTTGAGCAAGGCGCGGTCGTACAAATGCAGGATGAATACCGGCGTATCGGGCGCGGCGGCGTTGATGTCGTCCAGGGTCGGCATGCGCTTTTCGGCAAACTGGAATTCGCTCCAGCCGCCGACCACGCGCACCCATTGCGGATGCGGCGTGCGCAGCGCCTGTTCTTTCAGCATGCGCAAGGCATCGGCCAGCGACGGCACGCCTTCCCAGCGCAATTCCAGGTTGTAGTTGAGGCCGCCGCGGATCAGGTGCAGGTGGGAGTCGTTCAGGCCGGGAATCACCGTGCGTCCTTGCAGATCGATTACTTGCGTGTCCTGCCCGCGATGTCGCATGGCTTCTTCGGCGTCGCCGACGGCGAGGAACTTGCCATCCTGGATGGCCACCGCCGTCGCCAGCGGCTGGGCCTGGTCGACCGTATGGAAACGGCCGTTCAACAAAATCATGTCTGCGTGCACGCTGTTCTCCTGCATTGGCTAAGAGTAAATTATTCAAAATATCGAACACAATCCAGCACAGCCAAAAACCCGCAAATACTGGACCACGACGACGTTTTGCGTCGATGAAAAGCAGTATGGCGGACAGAAAATCAAATGAAAAACGGAAAATTTATGGGCCAATGATCGAATTTATCGATTACCGAGATAGCGATGCTGAACACAGTGCCAATCGCTGGCCATCCGGGCCACGGGCGTTGGCCTCAAGCCACTTCGTCGATCAAGGAATGGCCGTACACGGTAAAGCGGCTCTTGCCCTGCCGCTTGGCCTGGTACATGGCTTCGTCGGCTTGGCGCAAGGCCGAATCCCACTCCAGGCTCTCGGCCTGGCAGAGGGCAATGCCGATGCTGCAGCCGATGCCGTCGCCAATCTCGGCGACGCGGCTGACGATACGGCCGGCGACAGCAGTTGCGGTGGCTTTGATAGAAAGCGCCGGCGCAATCAGGCAAACCACGAATTCGTCGCCGCCGACGCGACCGGCGATATCGCTGTCGCGCAGCGCCGAACGCAGCGCCGCCGCAACCTCGACCAGCACAGCATCACCGCGGTCATGGCCGAGGTTGTCGTTGATCCACTTGAAGCCATCCAGGTCGATGAACAACAGCGCCACCGCCTGGCGGCTGATGCTGCCGCGGCCGCGCAAGGTTTCCGCCAGCTCCAGGAACAGCGAGCGGCTGGGCAGGCCGGTCAGGTCATCCAGCCGCACCTGGTCCATCTGCACTTCCAGCATGGCGTTGTTGAGCGCCAGCAGGCGCGCATCCTGCACCGTCTTGAGGTAGACCTGATTCATTTCCCGCAAATAGATCATCAGCAGCACCGTAGCCGAGATCAGGGCGTTGCAGCGGCCGACATACCAGCCGATCGAGAATTGGCTGCCGCCGGCCATGGTGATCACGTTGTCGCATTGCAGGGCGACCAGGGCCACGCCCAGCCATACATGCAGCACAGCGCGAAAGCCGGTGGCACGCCACAGGACCAGCATCGCCAGGGCGGTCAGCGACTGCAGCAGGAAACCAAGGCCGCTGGTGGTGACGCGGTGGAAATTGCCGTGCTCGATCAGCGTCGGCAGGTCGGCATGGAACACCACCACCGGCAGCAGGCTGGCAGCCAGCGCCGCCAGCACCACCGCGATCAGCCAGTTCGGCATGCGCTCCGGGTGGCTCGCCAGCCAGGAAGGGCTCCACCAGCGGCTGACCGCATACAGCAGGATACTGAGGGCCAGGCCGGCATGCCACAAAAACCACAGCCAGATAGTGGTCTGGGCGCCGCCCAGCAAACTCTGTTGCGGAAAGAATGCACCCGGCATGGCGAGGAACTGCATGATCAGGATCGCCGCGGCATAGAAGCAGCCGGCGCCGATATACAGCAGGTCGACTTCCTTGGTGGCGCGGTAATGGCCAAAAATCAGGTAGGTGATGATGACGTAGGCAACTACCGTCGCGGTCTGGTAGGAAGGCAGGAAAAACGGAAATAGCGGCCCCATCACGCTGGCGACCGGCAACAGGATCAATGTCATTAAAACAATGCCGATACAGACCCACAGCGCGCGCCGACGCTGACGCGTCGTGGCTTGGCGGGTCGCTGGCGACACGCTTTTGCTGGTCCACGCCGGCTTGGCGGCAGCTTTGTTGCGTGCAATAGTTGCGCGGTCGATCATCAGTGATTTAATCATGCCCGGAAAACTACGGCTTACCTTAAGGTAAATTTTGCCCAGAAGCATCAAAATAATAACTTGAATGGCTATCGCAAGCTAATACAGAAAAGCTATCACTTGCCCGTGCAAAAGAGAAAATCGTGTTTGTCATACAATGACCGTTTTCCCTCCAAGAGACCCAGCCATGCGCGCTATCGAAATTACCCAACCCGGCGGCCCGAGGTTTTGCAAATCTGCGAACGCCCGGTGCCGTCGTTCAAGGCCGGTGAAGTTCTGATCAAGGTGCAGGCGGCCGGCATCAACCGGCCGGATGTATTCCAGCGCACCGGCAATTATTCGCCGCCGCCGGGCGCCTCCAATTTGCCGGGACTGGAAATCGCCGGCGAAATCGTCGACGGCGATTTCAGCGGCAGCCCTTTCAAGAAAGGCGACCTGGTCTGCGCCTTGGTGCAGGGCGGCGGCTATGCCGAGTACTGCAGCGCGCCGGCGGCGCAGTGCCTGCCGCTGCCGGATGGCTGGAGCGCGGTGGAAGCCGCTTCGCTGCCGGAAACCTTTTTCACGGTATGGAGCAATGTCTTCGATCGTGCCCGTCTCAGCCCTGGAGAAACCCTGCTGGTGCAGGGCGGCAGTTCCGGCATCGGCGCGGCGGCGATCCAGATCGCTACCGCGCTCGGCCACCGCGTGTTTGCAACTGCCGGCTCGGATGAGAAATGCCGCGCCTGCGAAGCGTTGGGCGCCGAGCGCGGGATCAATTACCGCAGCGAAGATTTCGCTGCCGTGATCAAGGCAGCTACCGACGGCAAAGGCGTCAACGTGATCCTCGACATGGTAGCCGGCGACTATGTGCCGCGCGAAATCAGCTGCCTGGCCGACGATGGCCGCCTGGTGTTCATCGCCACCCTGGGCGGCAGCAGCGCCAGCATCGATTTCCGCCAAGTGCTGATGCGGCGCCTGACCATTACCGGCTCTACCCTGCGGCCGCGACCGATCGCGTTCAAGGCTGCCATCGCAGCGCAGCTGCGCGAGCGCGTCTGGCCGCTGCTGGCAGCCAAGAAAATCAAGCCGGTGATCTTCAAGACCTTCCCGCTGGAACAGGCAGCGCAAGCCCATGCGCTGATGGAAAGCAGCTCGCATATCGGCAAGATCATGCTGACGACCTGAGCCGCCATGTCGCCGAGCATGTAGGGTGGGCACAACGTGCCCACGCCGAAATTCACTCCATCTACGCGCGTGCTTCGGCGACGCTCAGCCCCCCACTCCGGTCATCACGGTAACGCGTGGGCACGCTGTGCCCACCCTACGTCTATTTAATCGGCAACCGCATTAGTCCAGCGGAATGGCGCGATAGCGGTTGACCTCGGCCGAATTGACAATCGGCGCCTTGTTGCCCCAGCTGTTGCGGATATACGAAACCACCGCCGCCACTTCGCTATCGCTCAGGGCCGGACCGTAAGGCGGCATGCCATAGGGCCGTGGATTGGCTGCCGTGCTGGGCGAAAAGCCGCCGTTGAGCACCACCCGGATTGCATTCACCGGCGAGGCCATGGTGATGGCGTGATTGCCGGCCAGCGGCGGATAGGCCGGCCATGTGCCCTTGCCGGAAGCCTGGTGGCAATCGACGCAGTGGTTCTTGTAGATCTTTTCTCCCTGTGCCAGCACACGCGCCACCTCGTCCGCACTGGCGCGTTCCTTGGCCGGCTCGGCTTCCTTCTGGCGCGGCAGGGATTTCAGGTAGACCGCCATGGCCTTGACGTCGGCGTCGCTCAGGTGCTGCAGGCTGGCGCCGACCACTTCCGCCATCGGCCCCAGCACCGTGCCGCGCGGCGAGACGCCGTTTTTCAGCAGGCCGGTGATGTGCTCGATATCCCAGTCGCCCAGGCCGATTTCATCATCCGAGGTCAGCGACGGCGCATACCAGTTCACTACCGGGATGAAGCCGCCTCCCAGCTCTGCCTTGAGATCGCTGCCGCCGAGCGCGTTGCGTGTAGTGTGGCAAGCGCTGCAGTGGCCCAGGCCTTGCACCAGATAGGCGCCGCGGTTCCATTCCACCGACTGCCCTTTCTCTTCCTGATAAACGCCGGGTCGGAAATACAGCGCACGCCAGCCGTACAGCAGAATCCGTTGGTCATAAGGGAAACGCAAAGCAGGCGCCAGGTTCTTGTGCGCCACCGGCGTCACGCTGCGCAGATAGGCGAACATGGCGTCGGCGTCTTCGCGCGTGACCTTGGTGTAATTGGTGTAGGGGAAGGCTGGATACAGCAGGCTGCCATCCTTGGATTTGCCGTTATGCAGGGCGCGCCAGAAATCGTCGGCAGTCCAGTTGCCGATGCCTGTTTCCTTGTCCGGCGTCAGGTTGGGCGAATAGATGGCGCCGAACGGCGTCTGTATCGCCCGCCCGCCTACCAGTTCCTTGCCGCCGCGCGCGGTGTGGCAAGCGATGCAGTCGCCGCTGCGCACCAGATAGGCGCCCTTGGCAATCTGCGCGGCAGCATCCACCGCCGCCACAGCCGTCGCCGGCTGCCTTGCCGCGGCGCTGTCGTCATCGGCGTTCAGCAGCGCCAGCACAGCCACTACGGCGGCGATCAGCAACAACGCTGCGCCCGCCAGCCACATCAGTATTCGTTTCATGTGCGCTCCACTTAATTCAGGGCAGGGACACTGCCGCAAGCCAGCGGCAGCTTGACGGAGCCGGGAGCAACCGCAGTGGCGCCAGCCGGCACCGGCTGCGCCGCCAGCCAGGATGCCACCGCGCCGATATCTTCAGCGCTCAGGCGCTGCGCCACCTGCGCCATGCAGTCCGGCGCCAGCGCATGGCGCGCGCCGTTCTTCCAGGCGCCGATCTGGCTCACCAGATAATCGCGCGGCAAGCCGAGCAAACCCGGCGTGGCCGGCTGCACGCCGGTCATGGCGCTGCCGTGGCAGGCGATGCAGGCAGGGATCTGCTTGCCGGCGTCGCCCTTGTTGACCAGCAGGTCGCCGCGGGCGCGGGTGGCCTCGGATGGATCGTGAGGTTGCGGCGGCGGGTAAGGCGGGTGCTGGTCGGCGAAATAAGCGGCGATTTCCTGCAGATAGGCATCCGACAGATGATCGACCAGGTAGGTCATCATCGGATACTGGCGCCGCCCTTCGCGGAAATTGTGCAGCTGGTTGTAAAGGTAGCCGGCCGGCTTGCCGGCGATGCGCGGGTAATAGCCGTCGTTGGTAGCGCGTCCCTGTTCGCCGTGGCAGGCGGTACAAGCGGTGAGGCGCTGTTTGATGGTATCAGGAACGGCGGCGGAATCGGCTTCAGCCGCCTGTGCTGCCGGCGAAATGGCGGCCAAGGCAAGCGCTACAAGAAACCCGGATCGCCAGCGCCGCACAGCACGTCTTGCCTCCGGTCCCCGCAAAAGAATCGACATGATTTTCCTGTTTTTTATGCTGCGGCATTTTTTGGGAACGTATTCAGGTCAGATTATAAACTAGCAAGTTTATTAACACATGACAACATTGAATAACATGTCGTCGCCTCCCTACTTCGGCGGCTTCGACGGCACCAGCGGCTGGTCCCTGGTCGACCCCGGTTCATTCGCATACATCTGCTCTTCCACGATATCCATCTGCTGACTGCCGTCCAGGGCGTGGCCGGTCCATCGATCGGCCGGATTGACGGGCTGCGTCTTCTTTTCCTTGACGGGGGCGGCAGGCAATTTGGTTTTGGACATGGTGTCTCCTCATAGCGCGACGACGGGCTGGTCGTCTTCCTTCACTATAGAGCCTGGCGCGCCCTGCCGAAAGCGAAAAATCCTGCCGGCCATGCAAAACGCCGGTCCAGATTCACATCTGGACCGGCGTCGCGGAACTTCAACGATTTATGTCTGGTGAGCGATCAGCGCTCGTAGTAGCCGCCTTGATACGGCTGCGGATAGTAATCGTCGCGGCTTTGTTCGACATACACCGGAGCCGGGCGGTAGTAGACCGGGGCCGGCTGGTAATACACTGGCGCAGGACGATAGTAGACCGGGGCTGGACGGTAGTACACCGGCGCAGGCTGATAGTAAGTTGCCGGACGGTCGTAATAGCCGCCACCGCCGTAGTAGCCGCCTTGGCGGTAACCGGAAGTAGCGCCCACCGCAGCACCCAGCACGCCGCCGACAATCGCGCCGTGACGGCCGCCGACCGCGCCGCCGATCACCGCGCCGGCAACCGCGCCGATCGCAGTATTGGCGCCGTCATCGTAAGCCAATGCGGAAGTGGACACTGCGGCAGTCGAGCTGGCCAGCAGAGCGATACAGATCCATTTTTTGTACAGCATGATTGCATCCTTCAAGGGACATACGGCCCTATTAACACCATCAAAAAACCGCTGCCTCGCCCACTGCGAGGCCACGGTTGTTAAGTTGGACTATAGCCGAGCCGCCGTCAAATGCCTGCAAACGATACATACTTTTACATTTGCACAACATGCTTACACCTGAGGTAACATTCAGACCACCACAAGGCGTTGCTATCTTCAGTGCAGCTTGACCGACGGCTTGGCGTGTTTCATCAAGCCGCTGGCCGCCGCTGTAACACCGGTGCGCACCGGACCCAGCAAGGCGTTCAGATGCATCAGGTGCAGGCTGGCGTACATCATGCGGGCGAAAAAGCCGTCGACGAACCAGCCTAGTTTAGTGAGCGAACCCATCAGCGTGCCGACCGAGGTATTCCGCCCGAACGACACCAGCGAACCGTGGTCCTTGTAGACATAAGGGGCGTCTGACGCTGGCTGGCCTTTGCTGGCGCGCACGAACATCTCGACCAGGTAGTCGGCCTGCTGATGCGCCGCCTGCGCGCGCGGCGGCACCATCTTGCCATCCGTGCCGATGCAGGCCGCGCAGTCGCCCAGCGCATAAATATGCTCCGCGCCGGCCACCTTCAGAAAACCATCCACTTCCAGCTGGCCCGACTTGATCACCGGCAGGCCCAGTCCTTTGAGGAAATCGGGCGCCTTGATGCCGGCCGACCAGACGCACAGATCGGAAGCATAGTCATTGCCGTTAGCGTCCGTGACGAAATTTTCGGCGATGCTGGCGACGCGGCAATCGGTCACCACCCGCACTTCGCGTTCCTGCAACAGCTTGCTGGCTGCTTTGGATACCCGTTCGGTGAGCGGCGCCAGCAAGCGCGGCGCGCCTTCCAGGATGGTGATGCGGACATCGCGGTTCGGATTCAGGTGCGGGAAATCGTAGTCGGTGTAGACGCTGCTGGCGTCGCGCAATTCCGCCGCCAGCTCGACCCCGGTGGCGCCGCCGCCGACGATCACGATATCGACGCCGGCATCGGGATTCTTTTCTTTCTTCAGATCCGCCAGCGCCAGCATCTTCAGCAGGCGCACGCGGAAATGTTCCGCATCTTCGGTCGAGTTCAGCGAAATGGTGTTTTGCTCTGCCCCCGGAATGCCGAAATAATTGGAGACGCTGCCGACCGCGATCACCAGCTTGCTGAAAGCGATCTGGCGCGGCGGCAGCAGCTCGGTGGCGGACTCGTCGGTGACCGCATCGACGGTGATGCTGTGGCCGGCGTTGTCGAGCGCGGTCATGCTGCCGTACACGAAGCGGAACTTATTGTCGTGCGCCAACATCTGGTAAGACAGGCCTTCCTGGTGGATATCGCGGGTGCCGGCGGCGACTTCGTGCAGGGACGGTTTCCAGATGTGATACAGGGCCCGGTCAACCAGGGTCACGTGACCGCTTCCCAGCTTGCGGCCGAGCTTGCAAGCCAATTCCAGCCCGCCTGCGCCACCGCCTACAATCACGATTTGATCCGACATCCATCTTTCCTTCACCGATACATTAATCAATAGCGCTTCGACTTTCTATCCGCTGCGCGGCAGCGAAGCACGCAGTAAGTCTACTTTTATAATGGCGCAATGCGCAATAGTGACGTATTTTTGCCTTTTATTGATCACGCCACGCCAATTTGCAGTATTCAGAAAAAACGCCGGCTACCCAAAACAGCGCAGCCGGCCGCACGCCGGAATCCTCTCTCAGCATGCAAAACCGACTGGAAGGAAGGGTTTCCGAATTAGCGCAAAGGCCGCTGGTTCGCAGCACCAGTCTGCGCTATGATGAAGACAGAGACCATTGCAAACACAATTTTCAGGAGGGCATATGTACCGGAAAATTCTCGTCGCCTACAATGGCACGCCCGAAAGCCGTTCGGCTTTGTATTCCTGCATCCAGCTGGCGCCCGGCCCCGGGGCTGAAGTCCACCTGCTGGGCGTCATCAATCTCGCGACCTATCTGATGGCGGGCGAATTCGTCGCCGAATCCGCGATCAGGGCCGAAAAGACCCTGCTGGAACAAGAACTGATCAAGGGCCATAAACTCCTCACCGACGCCGGCCTCAAGCCGATCGACCACTTTGAAAGCGGCGAACCTGTCAACGTCATCAGCGACCTGGTCAACAAGCTGGGCATCGACCTGGTGATCGTCGGCCATTCGCGCAAGAAGCCGCTGGCGACACGCTGGTGGCGCGGTTCCGTAGACACCATGCTGGTCGAAAAAGTGCCGTGCAGCGTATTGGTGGCGACCGATATCTGCCCTGCCTGAGCAGCACCCCTCCTTGTAGCACCGGACCCGGCAAGCTGGCAGGTGGCCAGCGGCTGGTCAGGCTTGGCCCTGCTCGCCGCTGTTTTGCACCTGCACCGATATGGGCAGTTCGATCACCACCGCGGTGCCTTTATCCTTGGCCGCCGAAAAACGCACCTTCCCACCCAGGTAGGTCGCTCTCTCATTCAAGCCGCGCAAGCCGTGGGTGCTGGTGTTTTCAAAACGTTCCTGCGACATGCCGACGCCGTTGTCGCGCACCGTCAACGCCAGCCGGTCTTCGTCGATATCCAGGATGACTTCCACCTGGCTGGCGTGCGCATGCTTGGAAACGTTATTCAGGATTTCCTGCAGCATGCGATACACCGCAATTTCAATCCGATGGTCAATCGTGATGTCTTCATCCGGCAAGCTGGATTTACAAAGGATTTCGGTACGTGCGCCAAAATCTTCCAGCTGCTCGACGATCGCCGCTTTCAAGCCAAACAATTCCAGCATATTCGGCCGCAATTCGGTCTGGATCCGCCGCGTGGTCGCCACCAGCGAGCTGAGCAAAGTCTGCATCTGGCCCTGGCGGTTCTGCCAATGCTCATTTTCCGGCAGGATCTTGTAGACGCCCTCCAGATGCATGCTGAGCGCCGTCAGCGATGCGCCCATATTGTCATGCAGCTCGCGCGCTATCGCCCGCTTCTCTTCTTCGCGGATGGTTTCCATATGGTTGGCCAGTTCGCGCAGCAAGGCAGTGCGATGGGCGATGGTGCGCTCCAGTTCCAGCTCGCGCTGCTTGAGCGAATCCTCGGCGCGCTTGCGCTCGCTGATGTCGGTGGCGATGCCGACCACGCCCATGACCTGCCCTTGCTGGCCGAACCAGGGCGATTTGGTGGTCTGGAAGGTCACGATTCCCTCCGGCAGCTGGACAGTCTGCGCCAGAGTCTCCGACACGCCGCCATTCATGATGCGGATATCGTCCTGGTCGACTCGATCGGCGTCCTCGGTCAGCGGCAAGATCTCGCGGCTGCGCCGGTTTTTTGCCTGGTCCCAGCTCAAGCCGAGCCGGCGCAAGCAGGCCGGATTGGCGAAAATCAACCGCCCTTGACTGTCCTTTACAAAGATCGGGTCGTTGGTATTGTCGCTGACCGAGATCAGCAGCGCGGTGGCTTCGGCCAGCTCGGCCGCGCTCTGCAGGCGCGCGCCGTATTCCAGATCGACCTTGCCGCCGGCGCGCCAGAAAATGAACAGCACCAGCACGCTATCGACCAGCGTCAGCAAGGGCGGCAGCGAACTGCGGTCGTATATACCTTGGCGCGTTCCCCAGTCCGCCAGCCAATGCAAGGCGATCAGCAAGATCAGCATCTGCGGCAAGGAACGGCGCAGCATCTGTCCGCCAGGAGCATGACGGGTGATGATCGCCATCAAGCGGTGGCGCGGGCGCGACATCATGAGCGCCAGGCCGAACAACAGAAACGCCAGCGCCGACAACAAGGGGATGCTGGTCGCATACACCATCTGCGTCATGGCGGAAACGCCATACAGGTAACCGAGCAGCGGAATGGCGCTGAGGAACAGCAGGGAGATGGCGAGGTATTCGGCCACGTACTGCTCTTTCCCGAGACGAAAATCGAGCAGGAGCAACGCACTGCCGGCAAACAAGAACCCGATGCCAACCATCGGGTGCAAGCCGATGGGCAAGTGCAGGTCCGGTTGCGACAGCAGCCGGCCGAGGGCAGCATCGAGCCAACTGGTGCTGCCCATGAAGTCTTGCATCAGCGTGGCAACCGCAAGCAGCAGCAACAGGACTGCCAGCAGCTTGCCGAAAAACTTGATCAGCCGGCGCGGCCCGATCACCAGGCATTGCACGATCAGGCTGGCGGTAGCCAGCAGAAAGCCGGCTGCGGTATTGGCGCCCATGAGCGGCAATTGCGATTCCGAAAACGGCAGCGTGATCTGGTACAGGCAATCGACCAGCACCAGCGCCGCCACCGCAAACACCAGCGCGCTCACCGCCAGCGCGGCGGCGGTGGTGCGCCAGACATAGGTTTTGGTCGATGCCAGGCTGTCCAGCGCGCGGGTCTTCAGCAGATCCTGATAATGCGGATTACCGCTGGCGGCCGCTTCGCTCTCTAAGCTCTCTATATTATTCAAATCGACTCCAGGAACGTCGCTGCAGGTGCATGCCGGCATCAAGGAAGCGCGGCAGCAGCTTGCATCAGCGGCTTCAAAACATGAAAGCCCGCTGAACTACGCGGGCAGGCATTAGCGATGATATCCGCAACGACGAAAGTACGGTCAATGATCCGGCAAACCGGTTCCCAGCGCCGCCAGCAAATCACGCAGTTTGGTAAATTCCGAACTCTTGTCGAAGAAAAACCGCACGCCGTATTGCTCTCCGGCGCGGCGGAAGGCACTGCTGACATTATTGCTGAAAATGATTTTCAGCGAATTGAGCGGCTTCGCCGATTTTGACAAGGTACGCAACAAGCTCATGCCATTGCCCTGCTTCAGCTCGATATCCAGGATCAGCACATCGAAAGAATCAGCATCGATTTTTTGCAAGGCATCGCTTTCCCCTTCGGAGAAGCCGGCAAACACTACGCCGGGAATCTCGCTCAAGGTTTCAATCATCAGATCACGCACATCGACCGAATCTTCCACAAGAAAAATCCGCAGCGGCATGACGCCCGACCTGATGGTGTTGGAGGCTGTTGTATGGTCCATAGTGACTGACGGCCGATAAGCTCATTTATTTCGTGCATTGCGCCAGAACTGGATGCTAGGGACTGGCAAGTCCCTCGATACGGCAACATGCAGGTGATTACAATCCTTTGAATAAATTAAACACGCATTCTTCTAATCAATCAAATTATTCTTGATGGCATAATAAATAATATCCGCATTGCTGGCCATGCTCATTTTTTGCAGGACGCGGGTGCGATAGGTGCTGATGGTTTTTACGCTCAGGCACAATTCTTCTGCAATCTTGGTGACCCCTTCGCCCTGGCTCAGCTTGTAAAAAATCTCGTACTCGCGTGCTGATAAGGTTTCGTGCAAAGGCGTGTTGTCCTTGCTTGCCGGGTCTGCTGTCAGCAATTCGGCGACGCCATAGCTGATGTATTTATGGCCCTGCAAGATCGTATTGATCGCCTTCACCAGTTCCGTCGCCAGCGCCTCCTTCTGCACATAGCCGTCAGCTCCGCTGCGCAGCACCTGCACCGCATAGCGGCTTTCCGGATGCATGCTGAGCATCAGCACCGGCAGCTTCGGTTTCTCGCGCTTGATCTGCTTGAGCACTTCCACGCCGCTCTTGTCCGGCATCGCGATATCCAGCAGCACGATGTCATAGTCGTTGCCGCGCACCAGTTGGATTGCCTCATGCGCATTGGCAGCTTCGCCGGCAATCTCGTAGTCCGGGATGTCGGCAATGAAGAATTGGACACCGGCGCGTACTACCGCATGGTCGTCAACCACCAGGATTTTTATCATCTGTTCAACCGTCACAATCAGTTAGGTTATCTGGCATCGCCACAGCTTGGCGAACGCAAGCGCCAGGGCCGAGGCAAAGCAGAAGTCATTACATGATGTTTAGTGTGCGGCCGCCCGGCGTCAATGTAAACAAATTAGTAAAAATCAAAGTTTCCTCGTCCTGTGAAGCGCCGGCCGCCGCCGCACAAGGCAGCGTTGCGGCCAGCTCACCATTACTTGTTCAATTCCGCCTTGGCGGCGCTTGCGCAATCGTCTTTGGCTGCGCCAGCCAGCGCATCGCACTTGGCCAGTGCCACCTTGTAGCGCGCATCGGCGCGCTCTTCGCGAGCGTCGGCCTTGGCCTTGCTGATGTCCAGCTGCTTATCGGCATTGGCGATCGCATCGCTTTGTCCAGCCTTGGCCTGCTTCAAGCAGACATCCTTGGCATTGCCCGCCTGGCTGTCGCATTTTTCCCTGGCTACGGCGTAATCGGCATCCGCTTCGGATTTGCGCGCACTGGCGAGTGCCTTGGGAGTTTTCTTGTATTCCACCTTGGCGTCCTGCTTGCTGTGCTCGCGTGTGGCCTTGGCCTCTTTGACGCAGACGTCCTTGCCGTTGCCGCTGAGTGCGTCGCACTTGGCCCGGTCGGCTTTGTAAGCGGCGTCTGCCGCGTCTTGCGCAGCACTGTAGGCAGTCCTGGAACTGTCTGCCGCCAAAGCCAGAGAAGCGCCGCTGCAAGCGGCAACGCCGATTATCATGCCCGCGATGATTTTCTTGATACGCATAAGTGTTCCTTTGCTTTGAATAGTGTGGCGATGCCGCTGTACTGGCATGTCATCAGCGCCAACTTGTACCTATGGTAGCCAAGCGCGGTCGGATGGCCTATAGGACGGCAACCGATTGGGTTGTAGGACAAACGGAAGAGCCGCGGGCGCAGAGACGGCCATGAGTGTGTAAAATTGTCAGCTTGCCACTGCCGAAACGCCTTTCCCCTAGGCGAACTGCATGCAGCAGCAATCACCAGCGATAAAAGGAAAGAAATCATGAAAGTCAGTCGTTACCTAAGTTTCTGGATAGTGCTGTTGCTGACGGTGGCGCTCGTCGCTGCCGCCGCTGCGGGCAAGATTGCCTGGTGGTGGGCGGTGGCGCCGGCGCTGTTGAGCGCGCTTGGCATATGGGACATGAACCAGCGCAGCCACGCAATCCTGCGCAACTATCCGCTGATGGGGCATTTCCGTTTTCTGTTTGAAATGATCCGTCCGGAAATGCGGCAGTATTTTTTCGAAAGCGATAACGACGGTGCGCCGTTCACCCGCAAGGAACGCAGCCTGGTCTACCAGCGCGCCAAGGGTGAAGTTGACAGCCGACCGTTCGGCACCGAACTGGATGTCAAGATGCGCGGCTATGAGTGGGTCGGCCATTCGCTGTCGCCGACCATCATTGCCAGCCATGATTTCCGCGTCACGGTGGGCGCCGAGCGCGCCCAGCCCTATTCGATGTCGGTGTTCAATGTCTCGGCGATGAGCTTTGGCGCCTTGTCTGCCAATGCCATCCGCGCGCTCAATCGCGGCGCAAAAAAGGGCGGCTTTGCACATGACACCGGCGAAGGTTCGATCTCTCCGTATCATCGCGAATTCGGCGGCGACCTGCTGTGGCAGATTGCATCCGGCTATTTCGGCTGCTGCAATGGCGACGGCAGTTTCAATGAAGAAAAGTTCGTGGCGCAGGCGACCGCGCCGCAAGTGAAGATGATTACGGTCAAGCTGTCGCAAGGCGCCAAACCTGGCCATGGCGGGGTTCTGCCGGCAGCCAAGATCACGCCGGAAATTTCGGCGACGCGCGGCGTGCCGATGGGAGTCGACTGTATTTCTCCCGCTACGCATTCCTCGTTTTCCAATCCTATCGGCTTGCTGGAGTTCATCCAGAAACTGCGTACCCTGTCGGGTGACAAGCCGGTCGGCTTCAAGCTCTGCGTCGGCCATCCCTGGGAATTTTTCGGCATCGTCAAAGCCATGCTGCAGACTGGCATCCTGCCTGACTTCATCGTGGTGGATGGCTCGGAAGGCGGCACCGGCGCGGCGCCGCTGGAATTCGTCGATCACGTCGGCATGCCCTTGCAGGAAGGCTTGCTGCTGGTGCACAACGCCTTGGTCGGCGCGGGCCTGCGCGACCGTATCAAGATCGGCGCAAGCGGCAAGGTGATCACTGCCTTCGACCTGGCGCGTACTCTGGCGATCGGCGCCGACTGGTGCAATTCGGCACGCGGCTTCATGTTTTCGCTGGGTTGCATCCAGTCGCAAAGCTGTCATACGGACCGCTGTCCGACCGGTGTGGCTACGCAAGATATCGGCCGTCAGAAGGCGCTGGTGGTGCCGGACAAGGCCGAGCGCGTGTACCGTTTCCACGAAAGCACCCTGCATGCGCTGCAGGAACTGGTGCAGGCGGCGGGCCTGCCGCACGCTTCCGCCCTGCGCGCGCATCACATCGTGCGGCGCACCTCGGATCACGAAGTGAAGTTGATGTCTGACCTGCTGTCATACCTGCAGCCGGGCGATTTGCTGAACCAGAATTACCGCTATCCAGTGTTTGCAAAATACTGGCCAATCTCGCGCGCAGAAAGTTTTCATCCGGCGGAGCCGATCCAGGCCGCAGCTTGAAAAAAAGCCAGGACTCTTGCGAATCCTGGCTTTTTTAATGGCCCGCCGGTCCTCAGGCTTCGGCGTCCGGCTGGTTCTGCGGCGCCGCCTGGATAAAGGCATCCAGCTCCTGGCAGTTCTGGTAAATCCGCATCAAGGTCGGCATCGCCTCCAGGTTGCACTTCAAGCGCTGGGCATTGAATATCTGCGGCACCAGGCAGCAATCGGCAAACGTGGGGGTATCGCCGAAACAGAACTTGCCGGTCCGGCCATCGCGCGCCAGGGTTGTTTCCAGCGCAGCCAAACCGCTCTCGCACCAATGGCGGTACCAGGCGTTCTTGGCATTTTCGTCGACCTTCAGTTCGTGCACCAGGTAACGCAGCACGCGCAGATTGTTGATCGGATGAATATCGCAGGCAATCGAAAGCGCTATGCTGCGCACAAAAGCACGGTCCAACGCCGCCGCCGGCAGCAAGGCCGGTGCAGGCTGGACTTCTTCCAGGTATTCCAGGATCGCCAACGATTGCGTCAACACGGCCTGGCCGCCGGCTGCTTCCTCCTCGACCATGGTCGGCACCAGGCCATCGCTGTTCAAGGTGCGGTACATCTGGCTCAGCTGTTCGCCGCCGTGCTTCAGCAGATGCACCGGCACGGTATCGTAAGCCATGCCCTTGAGGTTCAATGCGATCCGCACCCGATAGGAGGCGGAGCTGCGAAAATAACTATACAGTTTCATCGGTATCAGCCTAGACCAGACGCACGCGCAGCTCACCGACGCCGGCAACCGAGCCTTCCAGAAAATCACCCTTGCCCACCGCCGCCACGCCTGCCGGCGTACCGGTAAAAATCAGGTCGCCGGCCTGCAATTCAAAATAAGCCGACAGCTGCTCGATCGTTTCAGCGATGTTCCAGATCATCTGACTGATATCACCTTGCTGGCGCAAAACGCCGTTGACGTTGAGATGGATATCTCCTTGTTCGATCAGGCCGCTGGCGCCGGCC
The DNA here is from genome assembly GCF_001584185.1 of Collimonas pratensis. Lineage (GTDB taxonomy): Bacteria > Pseudomonadota > Gammaproteobacteria > Burkholderiales > Burkholderiaceae_D > Collimonas > Collimonas pratensis. The sequence goes on from NZ_CP013234.1 coordinate 4,343,978, forward strand.
GGCTGGATCGCGGAAATCGGCGCCGAATAATCGAAGCCCTTGCCGGTGCACCATGGCCGCCCCAATTTCTTGGCCTCGCCTTGCAAATCGCGGCGCGTCATGTCGAGCCCGACTGCATAACCCCAGATGTGCTTGATGGCTTCTGCCGCAGGGATGTTCTTGCCGCCGGTTGACAAGGCCACCACCAGTTCGATTTCGTGGTGCAGGTCTTGCGTCATCGATGGATACGGCATTTCACCGACGCTGCCGGCGGCAACCGGCAACACGGCGTCGGCCGGCTTCATGAAGAAGAACGGCGCCTCGCGGCCGCTGCTGCCCATCTCCTTGGCGTGCTCGGCGTAGTTGCGGCCTACGCAGTAGATGCGGTGCACGGGGAACAATTGATCACTGCCGGCGACGGGTACCGCAGCGGCTGGTTTTGGCGGGAAAGCGAAGTGCATGGGAGCTCCTTTTTCAATACTGCCGAGATGCCGGCAGCGGACAATGTCTCAATTCGGTATTGGCTTCTGACTGATGTACTGGCCCAGGCGGCGCACGGCTTCCTGCAGGTTTTCCATCGAGGTTGCATACGACAGGCGGATATAGCTGCGCGCGGTATGCGCCCCAAAATCCAGGCCCGACACCATGCTGACGCCAACCTGGTTGAGGATATCCTTGACCAGTGCGTCGGCATCCTCGCCGTCCTTGAGCAGCGCGCTGCAGTCGGCGTACACGTAAAAGGCGCCGTCCGGTATCACCGGTACCTTGAAGCCCAGTTCAACCAGGGCCGGCACCAGATAGTCGCGGCGGCGCTTGAATTCCGCCTTGCGCGTTTCATACAGGGCCAGCGAATCCTTGTCGAAACAGGCCAGTGCCGCGTGCTGCGCAATCGAGGACGGACAGATGAACAGGTTCTGCGCCAGCTTTTCAATCGGCGCCACCAACTGCTGCGGCAACACCAGCCAGCCAAGACGCCAGCCGGTCATGTTGAAATACTTGGAGAAACTGTTGATGACGATGATGTCGTCGCCCAACGACAGCGCGGAAAACGGCGCCTCGTCGTAACTCAGGCCCTGGTAGATTTCATCGACGATGGAAAAGCCGCCCTTGGCGCGCACGGTGGCGATGATCTTGCCCAGTTCACCATGCAGGATCGAGGTGCCGGTCGGATTCGACGGCGAGGCCAGCAGCACGCCACGCGTATCCTCGCCCCAGTGCTCGCGCACCATCTGGTCGGATAGCTGGAAGCGTTCGGCCGGGCCGCTGGGTATCATCTTTGCGCGGCCGTCGAAGGCGGCAACGAAATGGCGGTTGCAAGGATAGGAAGGATCAGGCATCAGCACTTCGCTGCCCTTTTCCACCAGGGCCGCGCAAGCCAGCAGCAGAGCGGCGGAAGCGCCAGCCGTGACGACGATGCGAGCGGGCGCGATATCCAACCCGTAGACCTGTCGGTAGTGGCCGGAGATCGCCTCGCGCAGCGCTGGCAGGCCGGTGGCCGAGGTGTATTGCATCTTGCCGTCGGCCATGGCTTTGGCGGCCGCCTCGATCACCAGCGGCGCTGCCGTGAAATCTGGTTCGCCGATGCCCATGTGGATGATATGGCGGCCCTGCTGTTCCAGCGCTGCCGCCATTTTTGCCAGTTCCATCACATGGAACGGTGCGATGTTATCGAGACGTGAGGCTAGTGTAGTGTTTCGCATGTAATGGCGCTTAAGAAATGGTGTATTTTCGCGCCAGGCTAGGCGGATGGCCGCCCCGCGCAAATCGGAGCGATAGCGGGACTATCGCGAGGATTTGCAACGACGCATGGCGCGAAAAGACGCGGTCAGCTTGACGCCGTTTATTAAGTGTCATTATGTGCGAAACACTACACTAAGTGCGAGAATGTCATGAACAGATTTTCCGATTGGCGAGCCGCGCCCGGTAGCCGGCGGCTGTTGTCGCCTGAAACATCAGGGACCGCTATCGCACATCATGCCCGATGTGGCGCGGCCCCGCTTGCAGAGACAGATTTTCAGGATTTCTTGCCGGCGCTGATCTCGTCCGCGCGCACTTTGGCGGCAAACTTGTCCAGCACGCCGTTCACATACTTGTGGCCGTCGATGCCGCCGAAGGACTTGGTCAGTTCGACAGCTTCGTTGATGACGACGCGATAAGGAATCTCGACGTGGTTCTGCAATTCGAAGGCGCCGATCAGCAAGGCTGCATGTTCCACCGGCGACAGTTCCGTGATCTTGCGGTCGATCAGCGGCGCCAGGCCAGCGCGCAAGGTGACGACATCCTTGATGGCACCGTATAGCAGCGAGTTGAAGTGCTCGGCATCGGCCTTGTCGAAGCCGTGCGCCTGGCGGATATGCTCGCTGATGGCAGTCACGTCTTCATTGTTCAACAGCCATTGGTACAGGCCCTGCAACGCGAATTCGCGCGCGCGGTGACGCGGCGTGCGGCTCTTGCTCGGATTGGCGTGCAAAGTTTTGGTGGTGGTCATAGTTTTTCCAGCTTGGGTTGCTACTTGTTTATCTGCATTTCATCTCTGGCCGGCGCCCGGCCAAGGCGTCGGCTTGCAGATCATCTGAACGTATTTAAAAATTACATTGTGCACGTAGCGATGCAGCCACGCATCGCCGCTACTGCGCAGTCTTACTCTTCGCCGGTGGCTTCGGCCAGTTCTTCCAGCGCGATCGCAAGATTGGCCATTTCCACCGCGACGCGCGCGGCATCGGTGCCTTTCTCTTCCATGCGCGCTTCCGCCTGCTCGTCGTTCTCCGTGGTCAGCACGGCGTTGGCGATCGGGATCCCGGCATCCAGGCCGACGCGGGTGATGCCGGCGCCGGATTCGTTCGACACCAGCTCGAAATGGTAAGTCTCGCCGCGGATCACGGCGCCGATCGCGATCAGCGCGTCGAACTGCATGGTTTCCGCCATCTTCTGCAGCGCCAGCGGGATTTCCAGGGCGCCCGGCACGGTGACGTGCAAGACATCCTCATCCGCCACGCCAAGGTGCTTCAGTTCCGCCAGGCAGGCCGCCAACAGACCGTGGCAGACATCTTCGTTGAAGCGGGCTTGCACGATGCCGATGCGCAGATCAGCACCGTCCAGGTTGGTTTCGTAAACTCCGACTGTCATGGCTTTCCTCTTATGCGCACCAGGCGCTTTTTCATTCAAATTGATTACAAAAATGCCTTGCTACACATCGCTGCTGCCGGCTGCTACCGGTTGTTTCCATCTGCTGCTGTTGCGAGGGCACTACTAAAAAACGTTAATGCTTGCCGCCTGCCCGTTCAGGCATTCGGCTTGTTCTGGTAGCCAGTGATTTCCAGGTCATAGCCGGTCATCGATGGCATCTTGCGCGGGCTGGCCAGCAGTTTCATCTTGCCGACACCAAGGTCTTTCAGAATCTGGGCGCCAATGCCGTAGGTGCGCAGGTCGACCCGCGGCGGTGGCGGCTTGACGCCGCTGCAAGCGGCTTCCAGCGCCGCAAACTTGGCGAAGATCTGCTCGGCCGATTCTTCGCAGTTGAGCAGCACCACCACGCCGCAAGGCGAAGCAGCGATCGCCGCCAGCGCCGATGCCATGTTCCAGGAATGGTTGGTGGCTTCGGTTTCCAGCAGGTCGAGGATGGAGACCGGCTGATGCACCCGCACCAGCGTTTCCACGTCCGGCGACGGCGTCCCGTGCAGCAGCGCCAGGTGGGCGCCGCCGCTAGGCGTGTCGCGGTAGGCGATGGTCTTGAACGTGCCTTGCGCCGTGTGCGTGGTGCGCTCGGCCAGGCGTTCAACGATACTTTCATGCTGGCCGCGGTAGTGGATCAGGTCGGCGATGGTGCCGACCTTCAAGCCGTGCTCCTTGGAAAATTCCAGCAAGTCGGGTAGACGCGCCATGCTGCCGTCTTCCTTCAGGATTTCGCAAATCACCGCGGCCGGCGTCAAGCCCGCCATCTCGGTCAGGTCGCAGCCGGCTTCGGTATGGCCGGCGCGCATCAACACCCCGCCCTTGCGCGCTTTGATCGGGAAGATATGGCCCGGCTGCACGATATCGCCAGCCTTGGCGTCGCCCGCCACGGTCACCTGGATGGTGCGCGCGCGGTCGGCGGCGGAGATGCCGGTGGTGACTCCCTCGGCGGCCTCGATCGATACCGTGAAATTGGTGCCGTAGGCGGTGCCGTTGCGGCTGGTCATCATGCTCAGGTTGAGCTGGTCGCAACGCTCTTCGGTCAAGGTCAGGCAGACCAGGCCGCGCGCATGGCGCACCATGAAGTTGATCGCATCCGGCGTGACGAAATCGGCGGCCAGCACCAGGTCGCCCTCGTTTTCGCGATCTTCTTCATCCACCAGAATCACCATGCGGCCGGCACGGAGTTCAGCAATGATTTCCTCTGTAGTTGCAATTGACATGTTTCGCCTTGAAGACAGCCGCTGCGGAAGCCTTGTGAGCCATGCCGCGGGCCATGAATTATGTTTAGGTTAATACTTTAAGTAGAATTGTGGCATGCGGACGGCAGCGTCGCCGTCCTTGGCTATGCAAGCATAAGCCAGAGGTGGCTATTTTAAAGGATTTAGCAGACTGAAAATGTTTTACGACTGCTACTTTCCGTAGTTTTACGCTAAAACCTGACGTCGCTGTCGAGCAAGCCTGCTCAGGCCGCCAATGGTTGCATGTTTGCCAATGCATCCAGCAGCAGCTTCGGATCGCCCAGCGCCAGCCGCTTGGAGTCAGACAGCGCCTGCCGGAACGACTTGGCGCCAGGCACGCCCGCCATCAGTCCCAGCATGTGGCGCGTAATGCTGTTCAGACGCAAGCCGTGGCCGTCGCGTCCGTGCAAGGCCAGCTGGCTGCGAATATACGGCAACATCGCCTCGATCACCTCGGCGCGCGTCTTCGGCTGCGCCTCGGCGGCGCCGTAATAGCGCGCATCGAAATCCGCCATCAGATAGGGATTGTGATAAGCCTCGCGCCCCAACATGACGCCGTCGACGTGCTGCAGGTGAAAATCGATTTCGGCGGTAGTCTTGATGGCGCCGTTGATGATGATTTCCAGTGCGGGGAAATCCTGCGCCAGCCGATAGGCGTACTCATACTTCAAAGGGGGGATTTCGCGGTTTTCCTTCGGGCTGAGCCCCTTCAGGATAGCGTTGCGCGCATGCACGATGAAGGTCTGGCAGCCTGCTTCTGCCACGGTGCCGACAAAATCGCGCACGAATTCATAGGATTCGGTCTTGTCGATGCCGATGCGGTGCTTGACGGTGACGTCAATCGAGACCGCATCGCGCATGGCCTTGACGCAATCCGCCACCAGCACCGATTCCGCCATCAGGCAGGCGCCGAATGCACCCTTCTGCACGCGCTCGGAAGGACAGCCGCAATTCAGGTTGATTTCGTCGTAGCCCCACTGTTCGCCCAGTTTGGCGCTTCTGGCCAGGTCGGCCGGTTCGCTGCCGCCCAGTTGCAAGGCGACCGGATGCTCAACCTCGTCGAAATCCAGGTGGCGCGGGACATCGCCGTGCAACAGCGCGCCGGTAGTCACCATTTCGGTGTACAGCCAGGTGTGGCGGGTGATTTGACGGTGGAACACGCGGCAATGGCGGTCTGTCCAGTCCATCATGGGCGCAACAGAAATTCTGCGCACCCCTGATTTCGCCAACTTATCAATGCTGGCGCGGCTTTCAGCGGTGTTTGAAACTATTTGAGAATTCACGAAAATTCACGTTTATTAATGGTTTATCATTCGTCATTGGACAAAAATTGGACAGAATTTAAGGCAATGGCAACTATTCAAAAAATCGGCAAGCGCTGGCGTGCTAGGGTTCGTAAACAGGGTTTTCCAGCTGTAAGCGAAATGTTTGATACAAAAGCACGTGCCCAAGAATGGGCATCTAAGGTCGAATCCGACATGCGGGCGCTGAAATTTCAGGATGAACGTATCATATCAGACCTGACGTTAGGCACCCTGATCGACCGTTATACGGAGGAGATCGGCGCAAAAAAGCCATTTGGCAAGAATAAAACCGCCGTCTTGGCCTCGCTCAAAACAGCACTTGGCGACGTCTTGCTGCCCAATCTGACATCCGACCGTCTTGTTAACTATATTGCAATGCGCAGTACGGGGACCGCTGAACGCCCTGGCGCCGGCGGCGTCACTATCGCTATCGACCTGACCTATTTGGGCGGGGTATTGAAGACGGCGAAGCAGCTTTGGCGGCTGCCGGTCAATCTCGACGCTGTTGCCGCCGCCCGAGCGAATATGGATTATCTTGGCCTGTCGACCCGATCTGAAGAACGGCAACGCCGACCAACACTAGGCGAAATCGAAAGTCTGTGCGCCCATTTTGACGCAAAAAAACGGCAGCGCGTGCCTATGAGCGAATTGATTCACTTTGCAATCGGCACTGCGATGCGTATCGGGGAAATCATCAGACTCAAATGGTCGGATCTGAACGAATCTGATCGGACCATTATTATCAGAGACCGGAAGCACCCGCGTGCGAAGAAAGGCAACGATCAGGAAGTACCGTTGCTGGGCAATACTTTCGAGATCGCAAAGCGCCAGCCTAAGAAGGACGGCGAACCCCGTATATTTCCCGTTACAAATGGCACGGTCAGTACGATTTTCCCTCGGGCATGCAATGCGCTCGAAATCGAAGACCTTTGTTTCCACGATCTCCGACACGAGGGAGTGTCCCGCCTGTTTGAACAAGGTTATAGTATCGAGCAAGTGGCTCTTGTCTCTGGCCACAAGGATTGGAAAATGCTGGCTCGATATACACAGATTCGGGCCAAAGATTTGCATCGATAGGAGGATAGACCGTGAGTTCTGAAGACATCGATCTGGTCGAGTGGTGCCAGCAGGCGCAGATAGAAGCCCGTCGTCAGACTGAGTTATTCAGCTCTGGGGGCGTGAAGGCGATCCTTCAGATGCCAGACGGCACAACCCAGGACATCACGGCCGGTGTGATTAAGCATCAAACTGAAAATATGGCCGTTTTCGAGCGCCTGATTTCCGCTCTTAAGTAATTGTCGCATAACGGAGTGGACTTGAATTCGACAATTGAAACCCGAGAGGACGCCATTCAATGGCTCTGTGAAAAGGGATTTTCTGCGTCCAGGCGCGATTGGAACTACGGAGAGACTGTGTGCGTTTGTGCATGTCAAGATGTAGCGGTAAAGCCTGCAGTACCCGTATTCCGGGGCGTAATTTGTATTCACCCCTACCGTGGAGAATGGGCCTACTCCGACTTATCAAGTCCTGAGACGATCATCTTATGTGGAACGTTGCACAATGCCTCGCACAAAGTAGCGGAACTTTTGATTCAAAAATTGGCGAATGATACAAAGGTGTCTCGTGATGCCGATTGGCGGAGCAAGTAAAGGCGATAGACCATAACAAGTCGCTCTAAAGCTTCCCAACCTAAACGGCTATATATTGCCCTCCTCGGACGCGGGTTCGATTCCCGCCGCCTCCACCATTACAAACCACTCCAGACCGCCGCAGACCTCATAAATGCTAGGGGTTGCAAAAACTGCGAGGTCTGGCGATGGCTCAAAAGGTCTCCATTTTCGCCCAAATTTCGCCCACGTTTCAGATGGGTGATGCCATGGGTGGGTAGTCGACTGCGCTATGGGTCAGGATACCGCCTCTCTAAATATTTTCTTATCTGCAACATAGTCGCCAACAAAATTTTACGTTTTGCCAATACTCTGTAGAATTGCTTCAACAGCAATTATCAGGAATAAATATGGTGATGCGAAAGGTTGTCGTTGTCGGTGATAAAACTACAACAAGCGGTACGATTCTACCAAATGCGAACTCAACTTTTTCAGTCGGCGATGCTGACCACAAGGTTGCGCTCATCGGAGGCCAGGCAACCTGCCTGGCTTGCAAAGGTGTCGGGACCATTGCCAAGGCCGGCGGACCACGTCGGATGAACTTCATGGGTGAAGTGGCACTGGAGGATGACATCGTTATCTGTGGTTGCCCCATTCATCCAAAGCTCGTAGCCAACCTACACCATACAACGACGTTCGACGATGGCGCTGCGTCCCACGCCGCCTCCTCTCCTGGTGCGGAAGCCGTCAAGCCAGCTGAATCATCCAGCGCTGCGACTGCTTCCCAAAGTGCCAGTTTTGACGAAATGCCGCATGCCAAGGTAGACGGGCAAGGATTGGCCGAACATCCATATTTCGTAGAAACCGAGGATGGGCGTACGTTCTCCGGTGTAACCGATTCCGAAGGCAAGATACCGCGCATATCTACAGCCAGCGAGGGTCAATACAAGGTGCATTGGGGCGATGACGCGTTGGCTAAACAAGCCGAAAAAGAGTAAGGACCTCAAATGCCAAATGCACCGACCATCATCAAGACCAACAGCACTAAAAATTCAGTCAAGGAAGTGAATCTCAAAACGGTTTCCTTCCAGGAACTGTGGAGCAACTATGTAACAGGCGACCCTTACAAGGTCGATGGGAAAGTACCAGACGGCTTTGATAATCAATGTGCAATCCGCATGAGCGCGACCTTCCACAAGCTGGGCATTGATATGAAGTCGTTCTCATCAAAGGTAGTCAAGCCCGAAAATGGAGAAAAGAGCATAGGCCGCATTTTGCTAGACGGTAAGCCAACAGCCACCCGCGCCAATGAACTTCGCCAGTGGCTTAATCTGCATCCGATACCCAATATCTATAAAGCCGAGAACATCACGGGTGCGGACTGGCAATTTAAAATCAAAGGTCGCACAGGCATTGTTGCATTCGAGGGTTATTGGCAGCGCGACTCCGACGGGGGAAGCGATACAAGCGGCGGTCATATTGATCTGTGGAACAAAACCACACTAACGCCGTCTGTTGAATCATTCTTGCGGTTTCGTGCCGGCATAAACCGTGTGCCGAATCCGCTGGCGTTCCTTCGTGGTCGAGAGGGGAATTGGTATTCTGACCTTGGTAAGTCAAAGCAGATTCTGTTTTGGGAAATAAAATGAAGAGATTCGGGATTGCTTTCGCAGGCTTGGCATTTGGGTTGTTTTTAACGTGGCTATGCCTCTACGGCTTTAGCCATATCAACTGGCCAGCCCCTCGTACCCGCCCCCACGGATGCTATGAAATCGATCATTGCGCAAAGCACTGGTGGACATATCCAGCGTTCTTCGGAAGTATCTTCGGGCCAAGCGTCGCGTTTTGCTTGTTGAATGCGTTTGCTTGGAAGCGTTGGACGGTACGCAAGTGGGGATGGTTTTTTGGGACATTCGTAGTGCTGACGGTGCTTTTCTATTCGGCCGGATTTTGGACGCCACTGCTAGGCTGATGATCAGTGAGTATCTGGAATCGGTACTCACTTTCCAGTGACAACGTCCGGCGCTGGCAACTCGACAAATCAAACTGAGGCCGATGGCAGCGCTGGCCAGTCAATCACTCCTGGGTAGCCAGCCCCACACCACCATCTCTGCAACGAGAATGTCGTCAAGAGTGCGCAGGATAAGATGAGGGACGCTTGGTGACGCGTTGAACTCAGGTCGGAAACCGCCAATATCGCGCCGACGAATTTCTTCCTCGGTCCATCCGACTGCGCGGCCATATTCCCTGATGGTCCTGGTTTGGGTTATTCGCCCGCACATGCGTCGCTCCCAGCAAGGTAACAAGGAATTTATTATGCCCCTTACCCCGATCCTGCAAAATCCGGTAGGGTTCGGAATCTATGTTATGTTTATGGCAAATTAATAACCAAGAACAACAATTGGTGAATGAAAACATGGCCATGAACGCGGCAAACTTGGCAGAATTGCGCGCATACGAGGATAGTAGAAGTCAATGGGCCTTTTGCCGCCGGCAGATCTTGAACCAGCCAACTGCAACCAAAAGCCATTAATTTAGTTTATTTTGTACAACTCTTCGCTGCATAATAGACCCAATTCGGCATTGCGTTATCACAACATATAGGGGGAGCGAATATGCTCGACGATTACATCGGTTATACCGGCGCGGCAGACGTTGCATGCAAAGACCTAAGCGATGTTCCGCATAATGCCACTTGGGACACAGGAGATGAGCGTGAACTTAAAATGCATCGGATCCACTCTTACCCTGCAAAATTCCCCGCATTTATTACCAGTAAAGCTCTTGAATACGCTCGAAGAAAAAATGTAAACGTTGAAAAAATCGCAGATATTTTTTGCGGCTGTGGAACTGTGGCGTTCGAAGCGCAGAGAGAAAAACTGGCTTTTTGGGGATGCGACCTCAACCCAGTAGCCACATTAATAGCTCGAGCGAAGAGTCACACATACAACACGGCATGGCTACATCGCTACAACACGGAAATTGAAGCGTCATTTAAGACTGTTAGTCGGGCTGTTGGATTATCACGTTCAGCAAGCGCACGTCTGCAATATTGGTTTCCTGACGCTCAAATGCGAGATTTGGCGCGTTTAAAGAATGCAATACTTCGAACCATTCCCTCAGAATCGCATTATCGCGATTTCTTTTTATGTGCCTTTTCCAACATTCTCAAATCGACTTCAAGGTGGCTTACAAAATCTATTAAGCCTCAGCTTGATCCTGAAAAAATACCTGCAAAAGTCTTGCCTGCGTTTCAGAATCAGGTGAAATTTATGATTCGCGCTTTCGAAGAATGCCCTCCGCAATCGAATGCCAAAACCACGATTTCCACATCAAATTTTTTATCTTCCTCAAATAATTCGATTGAATTGGTCGACATGATCATAACCAGTCCACCATATGTCACTTCGTATGAATATGCCGATCTTCACCAGCTGTCATCGCTCTGGCTAGGATTTACCGAAGATTATCGTGATCTACGTAACGGATCAATTGGCTCCACTCAGCATGATTTTAATTTTAATCGCGAGGTGAAACGTCTCAACAAAAGTGGCACCGAAATAGTATTTCGTTTGCTATCTGAAGACTCGCGCGCGGCAAAATCAGTGGCAAAATATTATCTCGACATGCAACAAGTAGCGTTGCGTTGCGCCTCCGTTGTACGTCCTAAGGGACTCGGTGTATTTGTCATAGGAAATACTTGCTACAAAGGTGTTCCCATAAACAACGCTGGCCACTTGGCTGAAGCTTTACTCGATGCAGGCTTTGCCAAAGTATCGATTGCCAAACGCAGGATAACGAACAAAATACTCACGCCGTACCGTACCCCAGCGGGCCGTTTCACTCGATCTAATTCGAGTGCGAATACGGAGATTTACAGTGAAGAATTCATTCTAATCGCGGAACGCTAATGTCTAAAGAAAATTATCAGATTCGCCCATTCGCCAGATTGCTGACGATGTTGGGTGAGCAACTCATTAAAAATGAGCGAATCGCACTCGCAGAACTTGCTAAAAATTCTTATGATGCAGACGCATCATGGGTAAAAATATCATTTCTCGATTTCACTGCTGATTTTCAGGCGGATGACACATCACGAATAGTGATCGAGGACGACGGCGGTGGGATGTCTTTAGAGATAATTAGGGACCATTGGCTACGCCCCGCCACTCCCGTTAAAAAAATCGGAAAGCAGTCCGATGATACGACGCCAAAGGGTCGAAAAATCCAGGGCGAAAAAGGGATTGGGCGATTCGCAATGCTTAAGCTGGGGAAAAAATCAGTCGTAACAACGCGCCCTAGAGGCGGCAAAAAAGAGTTCATTATTAATTTTGACTTCAGTCGATTTGACGATGATTTTTTAAGTGAAAATGGGACGACAAAAGAACTATATTTAGACCAACTTTCAATCGAGGTTGACGACAGAACCGCCACTGAAATAACGAGTAAAGATATTACCCTGGGCGGCCACAAGATCGTGAGAAAACCTCACGGCACACGAATTGAGATTTCTGATTTAAAAGGCGTCTGGAACGAGAAAAAAGTTCGAGATGTTTTCAGAGATTTAACGCGTCTTCAATCCATTTTCGATAAAGCGGTTTCTGTAGAGAGTGAAAATTTCGATGATGAAAAAAATTTCTCTGTCTATATTTATGCCGATGAAGAAGAACAGCCATTTGCGTCGCAATACGTCGGGCGCCTGCTGACTCTTCTGGATGACAGCTCTGTTTTTAGAATCGAAGATGGCGCGTACGATCAAAAGAAAAGAGCATTTAGTTTTAAACTAAACGGTCAACCACACGTCCTCAGCTTAAATGATCCAGACATAACTGGAATCCGCGTCTTCCGTGAACACTTTGGAAAAGCTGCGGAAGAATTAAAAAAACGCCAAACTGAATGTGGATCTTTCACATTTGGATTTTACGTTTTTGACTTCAGCGCTGGTGCTGAGCCTAAATATCTATTAGACAAGCAAGATAAAGAACTCATTAAGGATCACCGAATATATTTGTATCGCGACGGGATTCGTGTTTATCCATATGGTGAGCCCGAAGATGACTGGCTTCGTATCGACCAGTACAGAGGCACAATTAGTGCCGGTCAGTTTCTGAGCAACGATCAAGTTGTTGGCTATATCAATATCTCCGAGAAGGGAAATCCTGGTCTAAAAGACAAAACCAATCGTGAGGGTTTGATTGAGACTGGCAATCCAACGGACGATTTTATTTGCTTGCTTCAAACGTTTCTTGCGTTCGTGCGTGCCAAACCATATGCGCAGTATCGGATGAGTCTCTTGGATAAAAAAATTGTCAACGTCGTCAAAGAGGAGCAGGTACAAAAAGACTTTGGCGAATTAAAAAACGCAATAAAAGATAATAAAAACGCGGTAGCAATATTAGACAAAGCTGAAAAACGTTACAAAGCTGAGCGTCAATTCTTAATTCGACGTGCGGAGACAACAGAAGATCTAGCTGGCGTCGGACTTTCAGTAGAAACTGCCTCTCATGACATTACTTCAGTCATGACAAAAGCGCTTGAAAAGATGGATGGGATGATCAGAGTTGGCACAAATAGAAAAAATCTTGATCTAGACAGTCTCTTCGATGCACTCGCGACAGTCCGCGGTATGATGGGTTTTATTGACGCGCAGCTGCATGACATTCAGTTGTTGTTCCGCTCTGCAAAACAACGTCGTCGAGACATTCGTGTTCGTGACGTGCTCGATAAAGTGGTAAAGATCTACGAAAACTCAATACGCAAAGCAAAAATAGAATTAGAGATCGAAGTAATTGGCGGCCCCTTGGTCGCAAAGACGACCGATGCCGTCTTGCTTCAGCTTCTTTTAAACTTATTCGACAATGCCGTTTTTTGGTTGGATTCAACCGATACCGTAAATAAAAAAATAAAAATACAACTGGATGGAAAAGAAGGCCTTCTCATTTTCTCAGACAACGGCCCCGGGATTCGCGCTGAAGATGCTGAGTATATTTTTGAGCCTTTCTATTCTGGGAAAGGCGAGGAAGGTAGGGGGCTCGGGTTGTATATCGCACGTCAATTACTCGAACGACATGACTATTCGATTGAGCTCGCAGACATAAAAGCTCACAAAATTATGCAAGGGGCGAATTTCGTCATTAGCTTCGTCAAGGGGAAGTAAGCATGCATAATTTATCAAGCCTGTTTCATGGAATTACGGTTCTTATTGACGATGAAGTAGCGGACCCTAATTCATCGATTAGCAAACTGGCAGATCAGATCGAAGCAGAAAATTGCCATGTAATTCGCATTCCAAAATTGCCAACAGATGCACAATTGGACTCTTTGACTGAAGCTGCTTTTTTTATTTTGGATTGGAATCTTTACAACATTGCGGTAGATGCAGAGTTAGCTGACGAAATGTCCGGTATTAAATTGCCTGAAGGATTGAGCAAAGAGCATATCCAAGAAAATATTGCATTTATTAAAAAAATACGCGAACGCCGATTCACTCCAATATTTATTTTTACTAATGAAGACATTGACACTGTCAAACGAGTTTTAGAAAAAAACAAACTTTATTTGAACGGGCCAAGTGATCACATTTTCGTTCAGAAAAAACGTACAGTAATTGAAAGTGGAGTTTTCCATATTCTTTCGGAGTGGCTTAAGACGCACCCCAGCGCCTACGTACTAAAGCGTTGGGAAGCCGCATATATGAAGACACGCAACGCGTTCTTCGTTGATTTTTATTCATTTAGCAGGCTCTGGCCCGTAGTTTTATGGAAGACTTACACTGCCGATGGGGTTTCTGAGGCAGCAGAACTAACAAATGTGATTGGCCGAAATATCCTATCGAGATTGGCTCCCGTCCAGTTTTCTTCTGAAATTTTAGCATCCGCCGCACACTTCGACGCATTGAAAACTGAGGTCTCATCAAAGGAAGTTCGCGATGTATTAGAAGGTGAGCGTTTTATTCGAAATGATCGGCTGCAAGCGGACGTTTCCGTGGGCGACATTTTCAAGTACAAACAAAAATATTTCATTAACGTTCGACCGGAATGCGATTGCGTCGCACGGGATGGGGAAAGTGCAGACTCGATAGAGCTCTATCTAGTTAGAGGAGATGCAATCCCTGAAGACAAGCTACACGACAGTTATGCTAGCGAATTTGGTAACTTTAAAGAAACGGATACAACAAGCGTGGTTTTCGCTATGGGAAATGGCGTAACAGTGCGCTTTCAGTTTAAAGCCTTAAAAATTGCGTCTTGGGGGGAGTGGAAAGGTAGGCGGATTGGTCGTCTAATCCCCCCTTACAGTACAAAAGTCCAGCAACGTTTCGCGGCATTCATTCAGCGCATCGGTCTTGGTCGTATTCCTGAGCATGCAATTAACTTCCCCACGAATGGACCGACTAGCTCAGCGACCGCAGCAATCTCTGCATCTTCAAAGCAGTCTAAATCGCGTCAAAATATTTCAGGGATATTTGAAATTTCCCTGAAAAAAATACAAAATTTGCTTCGGTCCTATGGAGCGTAACACGCTCCCTCTACCTGGTCCAGTCGCAGGGGTTCAGATCAAAAGTGCGTCATTTTGCGTCACGCTGACGCAGCCAATTTCCCCGCCAACCCCGCGTGGCTTGAAGACTTGGCGTTTTTGCGAACTGCGTTAAAAGCAGTGCATTTAACTTCCACCGCAGGCGTGGGGGGGACTACGTTTTAAAGGTCGCTGCCGGCGTCTTTTTCATGACAAGACGGCATTGTCAGGACGTTAAAAAAGCCGCACAGGGCGGCTCAGATCGATGCAGGCGCCGCCGTTACGACATGGCGGCGAGGCAGGTATACCGTTAGCGTCCGGCGCGCCTGAGCGCCTCCTGTTCTTTCTGATAGTCGTCCCGGCAATCCGTATTGCAGAACAGCGCCCCATGGGCGACATCATCATCACAGTAATGGCAATGCCCGTCCGCCTCCAGCTTGGGCGTGCGGCGCGCATGCGCCATGGCTGCTTCGATGTCCTTTGCAATGCGCCACTCGGCGCGGTCTGCTACGTCGCTCATGCTGCCTTCCCTTCCATGTTCTCTAATGTGTAGTCGTTAAATTTCACTATCTCTTCTCCCAGCCATTCGTTAATCATTAAAAAATGCGATTGCAGCGGCACCAGCTCGTTACGGGCGAACACCTTGGCCGCCGGCTCCACGGCGCCGAAGCCGCCGGCATTGCTCGGCATGATCCCCATCAACTGCGGCGGCACGCGGTGCGCCGCTAGCAGGTCGTCGCGGGTCACGCCCTTGATGTTGAAAAACTCGTCCTTGGCCGCGACCTCGGACACCGGCAGGATCTGGATGCCGTCTTTCTTGCCGCCAGGTGCGTACATGAAGACGTTGCGGAAATTGCCCGGCCCCTTGCTGTCCTTCAGCGCATTGCGCAGCTTGTCCACGTCCTTGATGTCCTGGGCGGCGTCGGTCATGTACAGGATGAAGCCGGCGTGAGAGCCGTTCTTGTAGTACTTGCGCCGGAACAGCGTGGCCGATTCGTTGAGCCAGGCCGACTGCAAGGCGGACAGGTATTGCGGCAGGCCGTAGACCTCCTGGTTCACATCCGGGTCCATCAGGTGGAACACGGCGCCCTTGGCAAACTCATGTTCCTGCTGCCAGCCGGACACAAAAAAATAGGTGTCGAGATCCTTGCCGCGTCGCATGTACTTGGCAAGGGAGTGCTTCATCTGGAGGATCTGCCCGGTACGGCTGGCGCGCTTCTCCAGGTAGGCATTGCCGAAGGTCAGGAAATCCAGCGTGAACCGTTTAAACGCATCCCGCGATAGGCATTTGTGCGGCACAAAGGTCGACGTCAGTATGTTGGCCTTGAAATGGATGGCGCTGCTGTGGTGGACGCTGGAGTTAAACGACTTCGCCAGGCCTTGCCAGCTGACTGGCGGTTCGTACCAGCGACCATTGAGCCAGCACTCCAGGCTTTCCATGATGTCGGCATGGTCCAGTACCGGCGTCGGGTCGCCAAAAGCGAACGCCTCCACGGACGATGCTGGCGCCACCTGGTCGGGCGGCGCCGGCGCGGTTTGTTGGGTACGTTTGAATCGTTGTTTCTTCATGAGGTAAAAATCTCCATAAATGAGGTAGTGGCTTTCGATACGCCTTCGATTGGCTCGTGGTCGAGCGCATGCATACAGGCCCAGGCCAAGTCGGCGTGGCCGGTTTCGTCGGTGCGGCCGGCGTCATACGTGACCTGGCGCCCGCTGGCGGTAATGGTTTTGCGGATCGCCATGAAGGCTTGCGCCAGGTCTGTGGCGCCGGCGTCGAATTCCAAGCGGCCCTTGCTGATGACGTCCTTGGCCTTCAAGACCATGCGGGTCTTGACCTCGGGCGAATAGTTGATCGCAGTCGCGTTCGGGAAAAACTGTTTTACGATGGGGAAAACACCGATACCCATGCCGGTCGTGTCGATGCCGATGTAGTCGACCTGGTAGCGCAGCGTCATTTGTCGGATGGCTTCGGCCTGGGCGGCAAAATCCATGCCGCGCCATTGGTGGCGCTCCAGGACGCGGAACTTGCCGCCGACGACCAGCGGCGGCGCCAGCACCACGCAGCCGGCGCTGTCGCCGGTCAGTGACGGGTCGTAACCAATCCAGACCGAGCGGTAGCCGAACGGGCGCGCAGCAAACGGTTTGACGTCTTCCCACGCTTCCCAGGAATCGACCATGCAGCGTTGCAGCTCGGCGAGTGGAAATATCGATGCGGTGTCATCGATAAAATTACACATCAAGAGGTTTTCAAACTGGTCCGGGCTGTACTCGAAATTACGCAGGCGGTCGATGTTGAACAGGTTGCAACCGCCGCGCTCGGCATCCAGGATGGTCACGATCTGGCGCCAGATCTGGTCCTGGCCGGTAAAGCCGTTCATCAGCTTGGCGTGGGTTACATCGATCTTGTACTGATCGGCTTTGGATCTGCCCTTGTTGAACAGCTCGCCGGTCCAGAACGGATACGCCTGGTGCGTGGTCGATGATGGCGTCGAAAAATAGGTCTTGCGCCATTTCTCATGCAGCGCCATACCGGACGCGACCTTGTTCAGCTCCTGGAAATTGTGAGTCCAGAAAAATTCGTCAAAGTAAAAATTGCCGTGATAGCCCTGGGCTGTGCGCGAATTGGTCCCCAGGAAATACAGATGGGCGCCATTCGGCAAAATGATCGGGTCGCCGGACAGGCTGATGCCGGCGGCGTCCTGGGCGAACTGGACGATGTATTGTTTAAAAACGTGCGCTTGCGCCTTCGACGCCGACAGGAATATCTGATTGCGGCCGGTTTCCATGGCGTCGGCCAGCGCCTCGCGGGCGAAGTACCATGTCGCGCCGATCTGGCGAGACTTCAGGATCATGCGCGTGCGCTCATGGCCGTTGCGATACCAGACCTTCTGGTAATCGAACAGCGAATCGCGGAACGCCTCCAGTAGCTGGTCTTTCTGCTCAGTGCTGAAATCGTTGCGCGTCGGCTTCTTCTTCGGGCCGGCGTTGCGGTTGTCCAGGTTCGGATTGAGATCCGCCTCATTGCCGCCGCCGTCATAGCGGCGCTTGCGCGACATCTGCACCAGGGAGCGCGTGAGTAGGTCGATTTCCTTGAAGTCGCTACCGCTTTTTACTTCCTTGTCGATCAGCTGCACCATGCGTGCTTCGATGGTCGATTCCATGCGATCGATCGCCGTCGACAAGTGCCACTTGTCGCGCTCCTTCCAGCTGGCGACGGTGCTGCGTTTGATTTTTAAATGCTTGGCAATCGAAGAGATGCGCCAACCCTGCCAGAACAGGCTACGGGCGGCGTCCCGCATGGCGGCAGGATCATTGGCAACGGTAGTGAACTTTGCAAGCGTGCCTGGCGCGCGCGTGGCGCTGCGTTTGGCTGGCTTAATTTGGACAGGTTTGATTAACATGCCGCCAGCGTAGAGGCCAACGCTCGTAAAAGCCCCTGTCGGAAAGTCGGTAAGACTGTTATCAACCCGCTGCCGATTGTTTCCACATGCAGCAACGCCGACCATGGCGGTATTCGAACTTCCCAAATACCGACACCATGGCAAAGACGACCAGCACCGCACCCACAAAATCCAAATTCTTCCGCGTCGCCGTCGAAGGCGCCACCACCGACGGCCGTGTCATCGACCGCGCTTTCATTGAACAGATGGCCGCGAATTTCGACCCGCAGGTGTATGGCGCCCGCATCTGGGTCGAACACCTGCGCAGCACCTGGGCAGATGGCGCCTTTAAAGCCTATGGCGATGTGACGGCAGTCAAAGCCGAAGAAGTGGAGCTGGGCGGCGTCAAGAAGCTGGCGTTGTACGCGCAGATCTCGCCCACGCCGGAACTAGTCGCCATGAACAAGGCACGCCAAAAAATCTACACCAGCATCGAAATCAATCCGAAATTCTCCGACACCGGCGAAGCCTACCTGGTCGGCCTGGCCGTGACCGACAGCCCCGCCAGCCTTGGCACCGAGGTTTTATCGTTCGCCACCAAGAACACCGGCAACCTGTTTTCGGCGGCGGAGGAAACGACGCTGGAATTCGAGGATGCCCCCCAACCTGAAACCGAAGGAATCAAATTGTCCGACACCCTCAAAAATCTGTTGAATCGCTTCACTAACAAGACCACCGGCGACGATGCGCGCTTCGGCGAGCTGGTCGGCGCCGTCGAAACCCTGGCAACCCATGCGAATCTGAGCGCGGATGAATTCGCGGCAGAAAAGACCCGCGTCGATGGATTGGAAGCGGCCTTGCAAAAGACGAATGAGGAATTCGCTGCATTCCGCCAAAAGGTCGAGTCGACCGACGCGAATGGCTCGCACCGCCCTGCCGCCACCGGCGGCGACGGCCTGATCGAAACCGATTGCTAATCAGCGCTAACCACCCGTCCTAGCACGAACACAGCCCCATACATACAGGAGTCATCCGCATGAAAAAAATTACCCGCCTCGCCTTCGACAAATACACCGCCCGCCTGGCACAGTTGAACGACACCAGCAATGTCGCTAGCACTTTCGGCGTGGCGCCGACAGTGCAGCAAAAACTGGAAACCAAGATCCAGGAATCCAGCGAATTCCTGAAAAGCATCAATGTCATCGGCGTATCCGAACAGGAGGGCGAAAAAGTCGGCCTGGGCGTTTCCGGCCCGACCGCCAGCCGCACCAATACCGACAAGGGCGACCGCAAGACCCGAGATTTGACCGCCTTGGACGGCAAGGGTTATCGCTGCGAAAAAACGAACTTCGATACGCACGTCAAGTATCAAACCTTGGACGCCTGGGCCAAGTTCCCCGATTTCCAGCAACGCCTTGCCAACGCCATCTTGCAGCGCCAGGCGCTGGACCGCATGATGATCGGCTTTCACGGCCGCACTGTGGCGGCCGATACGGACATCGACAAGAATCCGATGCTCCAAGACGTCAACAAGGGCTGGCTTCAGCACTACCGCGAACAGGCGCCGCAGCGTGTCATGCATGAAGGCAAAAAGGATTCGGGCAAGCTGGTCATCGGCGCAGGCGGCGACTATGAAAACCTGGACGCGGCAGTGTATGACGCCATCAACTTGCTCGATCCCTGGTATCAGAAGGACACCGGCCTGGTAGTGATCGTCAGCCGCAACCTGATGCACGACAAGTATTTCCCCCTGGTGAACACCAAGCAGGCCCCGACCGAGACGCTGGCGGCGGACATCGTCATCAGCCAAAAGCGCATCGGCGGCCTGCCGGCCATCGCCGTGCCGTTCTTCCCAGATAACACGATCTTTACTACCCGCCTCGACAACCTGTCGATCTACTGGCAGGAGTCAGCCCGCCGGCGCCGGGTGGTCGAGAAGCCTGAGCGCGACCGCATTGAAAACTACGAATCGTCCAACGATGCGTATGTGGTCGAGGATCTGGGCCTGGGCGCCGTGCTGGAAAATATCGTCCTGGCGGCCTGATATGGAAAACGCCTCTCCCGCCCAGCGCCACAAGGCGCGTGTCCTGGCCGAGCGTGCCGCCGAAGCAGCCGCCCCCGGTGGCGTCACCCACGGCAGCGCCTACGAAATGATGCTTTATAAACTGGCGAACGACCGCCGCAGCCTGGGCAGCATCCAGTCGGTGGCGCGCAAGATCGAGGTCAAGGCCACATTGCTGCCTGAGTACCAGGATTGGATTGACGCAGTGCTGGCGAAGGGTCAAGGCGGCCAGGATGATGTCTTTGCCGCGCTCCTGGTGTGGCATATCGACTGCGGCGAGTTTGCGCGGGCGGTCGAGATGGCGCGCTATGCCGTCGCCCACAAGCTGACCTTGCCGGACCAGTTCAACCGCGACATCCCGACGATGCTCCTGGATGAATTCTCTATGGCGTACTCGCACGGCAAGCTGGCCGACGATCCGGCGCAGGCAGTCGAGGTCCTGGCGCAGGTCCAGCAGTTGACGGAACACTGCGACGCGCCCGACCAGGCGCGGGCCAAGTTGTTTAAGGCGGCCGCCTACGCGATGGTCGCCGTCCTGGACCAGGCCGGCAACGAGCTGCTGACAGCGTCCCAGCTCCCGCAGGCGGAAGCCGCCCACAAGTTGATGGAGCGCGCCCTGGCCTTGTTCCCTGGTGTGGGCGTCAAGCAGGTCATGGACCGCCTGCGCACGCGCATTGCCAAAACCGTACCGGACTAAACGAGCACCCCTGGCGCACGGCGGCGCGGGTCGATGATTGAATCACTGCGATTTCATTCTGACGCCCGCCCACCGCCGATTTAATGAGAAATCCGCATGAGCTTTATTGCCTTTGAACCTTCACCCCCTTCCGGTCCACCAGCGCCGGTCGCCTCCGTTGTTGAAAACGACGGCTGGTATATGGATATCCAGCTATCGCAGATGCGCGACGCGGAGCGGCTGGACGGCACCGTCACCGAAGTGCGGCTGCGGCAAGCGGTCGTCGCCGCCATTCTCCACGTCAATAATGAGCTGCGCGACTGGAAGCTGGAACAGATTGCCGCCGGCTATACCTCCCTGGCGGCAGTGCCGGCGGACCGTGTTGACCGTGAAAGCGTCAATATTTCTCACTATCGCCGTGCCGTCTACTGCTGGGCCAAGGCCGATCTCACCGAGCGTTACCGCGATTTCGACAGCACCGCCTCATCGCTGAACGACAAGAAAACCATGGATGTCCTGGACGACGCACCTTCCGACCAGCGCCGTAATGCGCATTGGGCCATTACCAACATCATTGGCCGGTCCCACATGACGGTCGAGCTGATCTGATGCAGGTGCGCGCCCAACAGCATGACACGCTGGATGCACTGTGCTGGCGCCACCTAGGCGCCACTGCCAATGTGGTCGAGGTGGCGCTCGAACTGAATCCCGGCCTGGCCGACCTGGGGCCGATCCTGCCGCATGGCCTCTTGGTCAACCTGCCAGAAACTACCGCAACACCCACTAAAACCGCCCAGGTCGTGAGCCTTTGGGACTAATCGGAGAATCATCTATGGCAGAACCCAGCACCACCACTCTGGTCGTCACCAGCGCCGCCGGCATCGGCCTGTCAACGCTGTTTCCCGGTATTGACGGCAATGCGCTGATTGGCGCTTTCGCCGGCGCCACGCTGGTGGCGATCTCCAGCAAGAACCTGCCGGTCCTGCAACGCCTGGCGTACATGGTCATTTCCCTGGCGATTGGCTACCTGGCCGCGCCGGAGGTCATCAACAATACGCCCTTAAAACAATCGGGTGTGGCCGCCTTCTTCGCGTCGGCGGCGGCCATTGCCCTGACGCTGCACGGCATCGACCTGATTAAAACCATCGAGCTGCCGGCCTGGCTGCGCAAGGGTGGCAGCCATGACTAAAACCCTGACCTTGCTGGCGCTGCTGTCCTACGCCAGCACCTGCCTGCGGCTGCTGTGCTACCGGCGCGGCCTGGCAAATCACCGCTTGCATATCTCCCTGGTGGCCTGGTTGTTGATTGTTGCCACCGGCACCAGCGCCCTGGAGATCCTGCTCGACCATGGCCGCGCCTCCTTCGGGGAAGCGGGCATCGCTTTAACTTTGTGCTACCTGGTGCAACGCGCCCAGGGCAACGTCGCCAACATCATCAGGAGTATCGAATGACAACAGCCACACCATTGACCGAACATTTTACTTTGCAAGAATTCACGCGCAGCGACAAGGCGCGGTCCCTCTCTATCGACAATACACCGGCGCCGGCCATCGTCGCCAACCTGCGGCGCCTGGCAAAGTTTAACGAGCTGGTACGCCTGGAGCTGGGCGGCGCGGCGATGGTTATTTCCAGCGGCTACCGCTGCCAGTCGTTGAACCGGGCAGTCGGCGGCGCCGGCAACAGCGCGCACCTGGACGGCCTGGCCTGCGACTTTACGGCGCCGGCATTCGGCACGCCGATGGAGATCTGCCAGGCGCTGGAGAAATCCTATCTGCAATTCGACCAACTGATCTATGAGCGCGTCGGCGGCGCGGTGTGGGTACACCTGGGCATTGCGGTCGAGGGCAAGACGCCGCGCCGCCAGGTGCTGACGATCGACAGCCGCGGAACTCGGGTCGGTCTATGGAACTGATCGCCAAGAGCTTGATTTCCGTCTTGGGAATTGGCGCGCTGTGCCTGGTGATTTACGTCCAGCGCGACAGTCTGACCGCTGCCAAGGAGCGCGCCGAGGCGGCAGAAAAGATCACACGCGACCGCGACGGCACCATCAAGACCTTGACCGATGCGGCAGCCAGGAACAAGAAGGCCGCCGCCAAGCTACAAGCCGCCCGCGACAATATCGCCGCCACCCTCACCGAACGAGAAAACCTACTAGAAAGCCTTCAATATCATGATCCAACGATACGCACTTGGGCCGATACTGCTTTGCCTGACACTATTGCCCGCCTGCGGGAGCATCCGACCGTCATCGGCGCCGACGCTTACAGTCAACGCCT
This sequence comes from Collimonas pratensis, assembly GCF_001584185.1. Lineage (GTDB taxonomy): Bacteria > Pseudomonadota > Gammaproteobacteria > Burkholderiales > Burkholderiaceae_D > Collimonas > Collimonas pratensis. The sequence continues at coordinate 4,367,186 of NZ_CP013234.1, forward strand.
GCCCAGCAATCACGCGTTGCCAGTTGCCAGCAGCGGCGCCCACGACTAACGGCGCATTGCTTCTTGCCCTGGAGCGCACAGAAGCAGCATGGGGTATTTGTGCGGCCAAGGTAGATGCCGCTGTTGATTGCCAGGAGGATGCCGAACGTGTACAAGCCCAAAAGCCTTAGAGCGCACCTGACCGCCGTCAGCGCCGAGTTGCGGCAGAATCCCGAAAAGCTGCTGATCTTTGCGGACGGTGGCAATACGGTGGCCACCGGCACGAAGTCGCTTTCGTTTGAATATCGGTATAAGCTCAATATCATCATTACCGACTACAGCGGCAGCGAGGATGCGCTCATGGTTCCGTTGCTGGCCTGGGTCCAAGTGCACCAGCGCGACCTGCTGGACAATGCCGACTTGCGCAAGACCGGTATCGGCTTTAATGTCGATTTCAACAATTCCGAATCGATTGACCTGGAGATTACGCTGGCGCTGACTGAAAGCGTGATCGTGAAACAGGCCGGCGCTGGCCGGCTGGAAGTCATACACCGGGCCGAGCCGCAACCGACGCCCACGTATGCCGACGCATTCTGGCAGGCCTATGCAGGCGACGCGCTGCTGGCCGAATGGCATACGCCGGCCAATCCCGAATGAACGACGATCTGCACGCCCTGGAAGCCTGGGCCGGCGCGCTGCTGGCCCAGCTCCAGCCAGGCCAGCGTCGCGTCGTTACGCGCAGGATTGCCCAGGATCTGCGCCGCAGCCAGGCGCAACGCATCGCCAGCCAGCAGGCGCCGGACGGCGCACCCTATGCGGCGCGCAAGCAGCGCAAGAATCTACGGGGCAAGAAAGGGAGAATCAAACGGCAGAAGGCCGCCATGTTTGAGAAGATCCGCACGCAAAAAAATCTGAAGATCGAGCAGGACGAAAACCAGCTGTCGGTCGGCTTCTTTGGGCGTGTGGCGCGGATCGCCCGCGTGCACCAGGAGGGATTGACTGACAAGGTCGCAAAAAAAGGGCCGGAATATCACTATCCGGCCCGGCCTTTACTTGGTTTCCGCGCAGCGGATCAAGCGCTAATTCGTGAATCGCTGTTGCGCCATCTTGACGGATTTTGAAAACTAAACAGGGTCGCCTACATGCTGGGTTAACCGACCGATCAACAGAGGTAGGTCGAAACCGTTAGTTGCGACCGATTTTGGCAACATATGAAAAGCTCTGGAGGTACGATATATAAAAATCCAGTCGCCCTTTTGACGCCACTTCACAATATGGTCCCATGGGACGCGTGCAACGGTATTCGGTGAAGAAAATTCTACGCCATTGTCAAGAAGCTCGATGGTTAATGTTCCCTGTATGTCTTTGTTTTGCCGGTAACCTTTCCGAGCAACGTGTGGAATATAAATAAAAATGACTACTCCGAATATAGTCAAAATCAATAGACAATTGAACGTAATATCTAGCCCCGTCCCCGTCCCTAGAAAAGACAGTACTGCCGTCGCCGCTAGCACCATCATGAAAATCAGACCTATTTGGCGCGGGGAGGACTTCGAAGCTAAATTGATTGCCTGCATATACTCTTTTTCTGAAATTCGATAGGTAGTTTTCATAATGTCCAGTTGGATTACTGATTGAACCAATATTAGCATTTTTCATACTTCCAAAATCCTCTAGAAAAGCTGCGTCATCACGTCAGCATCCCAATTTGTAATGACCAGTTCCTTACTGCCGCCTGGCTGGCCATGTACGTTGCCAATGCCATATTTGATATCGAGGCCCATCATGGTAAAACCGCAGAATGCTTGTCGAATATCAGGGTGATCGTTGATGCTGACCATGACCTTGCCTTTGCAGGTTCGCATAAATTCTGCCATCTGTTCGTATTCTTCCATCCCAAATTCCACGCCATAACCAGGCGTCTGCCAATATGGCGGGTCAAGGTAAAAAAAAGTGTGCTCCCGGTCGTAGCGTTTCATGCATTCCAGCCAAGGCAGATTTTCTACAAACGTGCCGGCCATCCGCAGACGGGCAGCGCGAAGATTTTCTTCAATCCGGCTTAGATCGGGTGATGGTGTAGTGGTGGCCGTGCCGAAATGCTGCCCAACCACCTTGCCGCTGAAGGCGTGCTGTTGCAAATAATAGAATCGGGCTGCGCGCTGGATATCGGTCAAGGTCTCCAGTCGTGCATCCTGCTGCCATTTGAACTGCTGCCGGCTGCTGATTGCCCACTCGAACTGCCGCGTGAATTCCTCCATGTGGTGCTGCACAACCCGGTACAGGTTGACAAGTTCGCCGTTGATGTCGTTGATGACTTCGACACGCGCTGGCACTGGCCGCAGGAAATACAGCGCGGCGCCGCCGCAGAACACTTCGACGTAACACTCGTGCGGCGGAAATAGCGGGATGAGTTTATCGGCCAGGCGGCGCTTGCCACCCATCCAGGGAATAATCGGACTTGCTTGCACGTACTGCTCCAATGTCAGATGCTCGACGGCATGCTGGTGCGGGGCGCGTGGCTCTCAGGTGGTTCAATGTGCCGCATCGCGGACACTTGATAGAGAGGGTGATGTATTCACCCTCTCCTAATTTTCGGGAACAACTTCCACAACGAATGTCTTGCATTTGGGTATACCTGCGCGAATATGATAGCCTTCGGCCTACCTGTACAGGTGGCGCGGCCTTGGCCTTGCTTGCAGCCTCATTCTGCCGGCACGGCGGCGTAGATAGTGTTAGCGCACTCCCTACGTCGCCGCGTTCTTTTTCCAGACCGGCACTGTAGTACGCCACCTCGCAACAAAACACCCGCCAGCAGTTGGTAACGCGGATATCAACCCGCTACCAGGTGCGCCGAATCAGGCAACCCGGCAACATGCAATGCATGACTGCTGACTACTCCGAACTGCTGCGTTTAATCCTGAATCTGATTCGATTCGGCACCATTGCCGACATCAATCACGACACCCAGCGCGTGCGCGTCAAGGTCGGCGAGAACGTCACCACATGGCGCCCCTGGATCACATTCCGCGCCGGCGATGCACAGACCTGGTTTCCGCCTTCCATGGGCGAACAGGTCATCGTGTTGTCGCCCGAGGGTGATTTCGCCAATGCCGCGATCCTGCCGGCGATCTATTCAGACAAATACAAATCACCATCGACCAACCCAGCACACGACACTACTCGCTACGTGGATGGGACCGTCGTCCAGTACGACAGCGACGCGCACACCTTGACGGCCACGCTGGCGGACGGCACCAGCGTGACCGTCGCACCTGGCAAGGTCACATCGAATGCCGAAGATACGGAATGCACCGGCAACCTGTTGGTGCAAAAAAATCTGGTCGTCAATCAGAACCTGACTGTCAACGGCATGTCGGCCTTGAATGCCGGCATGAACGTCCAGGCCGGCAGCAAAGGCGGTGCGGCGGCTGTGATCCAGGGGATCTTGCGCGCTACTGAAGACGTTATCGCCGGCGCCATCAGCCTAGTTAAACACCCGCACGGTGGCGTCAAAAAGGGCGAAGACGAATCAGGTGGTCCGAAATGATGAACGCCCGTACCGGCCGCGCCATGTCGCGCCTGGCCCATATCCGCCAGTCCCTGGCCGACATTCTCACCACCCCTATCGGTTCCCGCGTCATGCGCCGCACCTATGGCTCCGAAGTACCGGAGCTGATCGATCAGCCGCTGAACGGCGCCACGGTCCTACGCATCTATGCCGCCACGGCTTACGCCGTCCTGCGCTGGGAGCGCCGCATTGCCTTGACCGGCGTGCAATTGCAACGCGGCGCTGATGGACAAGCCACGCTGCTTCTGGACGGAGTCACCAATGAACAGAGTGTGCAATTGGCCGTGCCTGTTGGTTCGGGAGCGACGCTATGAGCGCAGCTATCGACCTGTCGCAACTGCCGGCGCCCAATGTCATCGAGCCGTTAGATTTTGAGACGATCCTGACTCAGAACCTGGCCGACCTGGAAGCACAAGGCGTCAATCTGGACGAACTCACGGAATCCGACCCCGCCATCAAGGTGATCCAGCTTAACGCCTATCGTGAATTGAAATTGCGCCAGCGCATCAACGAAGCCGCCCGCGCCCTGATGCTGGCCTATGCAATGAAATCGGACCTGGACCAGATCGGCGCGAACATGGACGTGCCGCGCTTGCAGATCTGGCCGGCAGATCCTGACAAGGGAACTGCCGCTGTCATGGAAGCGGATGACGACTACCGCCGCCGGATCCAGTTGGCGCCGCAAGGCATGTCCGTGGCAGGACCGGAAGGCGCCTATGTGTTCCATGCCCTGAGCGCGGACGGACGCGTGCGCAACGCGACGGCCACCAGCCCCTCGCCCGGTCACGTGGTAGTAGCGATCTTGTCGCACGAAGGCGACGGCACGCCCTCCCAGGAGCTGCTGGACATCGTCGCCACCCGCATGCTTGATGATGGCGTGCGGCCCTTGACTGATTACGTCACAGTCGTTGCCGCGCAAATTGTCCGCTACCAGGTACACGCCAAGCTGTACAGCTTCTCTGGCCCTGATCCGACCGTTGTGCTGATTGAGGCGAACAAGCGCATGCAGAAGTATGCGAAGGAAGCGCACCAGTTGGGGCGCGTGCCTACCCATTCGGGCATCGACGCGGCGGTACACGTTGCCGGCGTCGAGCGCGTCATCCTGGTGTCGCCGACCGCAGATCCAGAAATATCGAAGCTGGTGGCGTATTACTGCGAAGACATACAGATCGAGTACGGCGGCATTTGGGGCAAGGTATGACCAAGAGAAAAATCAAATCTCTGTTGCCGCCCAATTCCACCCCACTGGAACGGGCGCTGGAAGCGGCCACGGCCAGGACCTCCGATGTGCCGGTCCCACTGCGTACCTTGCACAACCCGGACACCATCGATATTGATCTGCTGCCCTGGTTAGCCTGGCACTGGTCGGTCGATAGCTGGAAATCCTACTGGACGGAAGAGGTGCGGCGCGCCCGCGTGCGCAACGCCATGAAGATCCACCGCCAGAAGGGAACGGCCAAGGCAGTCAAGGACGTGGTGGCCGCCTTTGGCGGGTCCATCCTGCTGCGCGAGTGGTGGCAAAAAACGCCGATGGGTGAGCCGTACACCTTCGACCTGGTCATGACGCTATCCGGCGCCGGCGGCCAGTCGGCCACGGCTGAATTTGTCGATGACGTGATCGCCGAGGTGAATCGCACCAAGTCCATCAGGAGCCATTTTACGTTTACCCAGGGCATCGAGACGCAAGCCGCGATTGCCGTGGCAGCGACGGTCCGCCCTGTGATCTATGCCCGTTTGAATCTGACACAAGCAAAGTAAAACCATATGCCTGGACTCCAAATCATCATCACCAACGCCGGCCGCGCCGCCTTGGTCAATGCCGAACACAACGGCACGGCGTCGCTCAAAATTACCGAGATCGGTATCACTGGCGCTGTCTTCACGGCGGGCAAAGAGACGACCACCTTGCCGGGTGAAATCAAACGCATTAAAACCATTTCCGGCGAAGTCGTGGCGCCCGATACGCTCCACGTCACTGTTCGCGACGATGGCACCGACACCTATACGGTGCGCGGCATTGGTTATTGGTTGAGCAACGGCGTTCTCCTGGGCGTCTACAGCCAGCCGGAACCGATCTTACAAAAGTCCACGCAGTCGATGCTGCTGCTGGCCGCTGACCTGGTCTTTACGGATATCAAGGCCACCTTGCTGACCTTCGGCGATGCCAACTTCACGAACCCGCCGGCGACCGTTGAGCGCCAGGGCGTGGTCGAGCTGGCGACCCCAACTGAGACCGTCGCTGGCACAGACGGCACCCGCGCCGTCACGCCGGAAGGGCTGACGCCGGCCTTGGCGCAGGCCATCGCCAAACACCTGGTCGCAGTTGATCCGCATCAGCAATACCTGACCTCAGAACGCGGCAACACGTTGTATTTCCACAAACTACCAGCCGTTACCGATAGTGATACCCATTGCGATACTTTACTGGACACCGGCGTGCGTGATGTGTCGGTCGCCAATGATCGCGGCGTCATTGCCGCCACCGGCCTACCTATGGGCGCCGATGGCTATGGCACCCTGACCACCGAGAACGGCGGCCAGTTCGTGCACCAGGTCTATACCGAAGGCACCACCGCACGCAGAACCTGGCAGCGCACCGGCTACCTGGGCGCACCGCTGCCATTCATTGGGCGCGACTGGAAGTTGCTCTGGGATTCCGTGACGTTCGACCCCGCTTCCAAGCAAGACAAGCTGCCCTTTACACCGGTCCAGCAAGGCACCGGCATCGGGCAGAAATCCAATGTCGTAAAAATTGGCTGGTCGGGCGGAAACCTGAAAGTCACCGTTGACGATACCGACATGGGCGCCGTGATATTCCAGGCGAATCTGGAAGCAGCGCTTAAAAATTATCTACCGCTGACTGGCGGCAGTGTTACTGGCCTCTTGCAAGTCTCCGGGTCCACTGGCGCCGTGGGCAGTCTCGGACCCGGCCGGCCATGCATCGAGGTGGCGTCAAGCGGCAAGTCCGATGATGCTTACATGACCTTCCACAAGCCAGGTGCATACGCAACACACTTCGGGCTAGACGCCAATAATGACCTATCCGTTGGCGGTTACTCAATGGGTGCGGTTTCCTACAAGCTGTGGCATGCCGGTAATTTCGACCCAGCGGCCAAGCAAAACGCGCTGGGATACACGCCCGTCCAGGAAGGCACCGGCGTCGGTCAGCTCCCTAACCGGGTAAAAATTGGCTGGGCAGCCGGCGATGGCCTGAAGGCCACCGTCGACGCCACCGACCAGGGCTATTTTGTATTTGCTAATCAGACTTTGCGCATGCGCTGGGTGGGGCAATCTGGTCAGCCGCCGTGGTTGTTGGGTGGTAGTAGCGCGGGCGATATATGCGTCTACAACCCGTCTGAATTCAGCGTCAAATATGCCACCGATAGCGCACGTTCTCAGAATTCCGAAAACATCAGCAACGGCAACAGCTATATGCGGCTCCAGTGGTCTGATCCCGGCGGCCAGACCCTTTACGTATGGGGTAGCGACGGGCCGACCACAGCGCGCCTGTCGGTCGTCGGTAATCTCAGCGTCGGCAATGCGCGCACCTGGAGCGGCTTCCCGTTGCGCTTTGCAGAAAATCCCGGCGTCCAGCCCTATTACGTGCTGGGTATCGAGGCCGGTCACAACGAATTTTCTATCTACAACCGCACCTCGATGGCGGTCGGCTCTTGCGTCTCAGCGATGTATGCAAACCAGCTGTCTGGCGCAGGACTGCAAAACCAAGGCATCGGCGGTTACATCATGAACAAGAACTACACCTCTCCCGAGGTCGCCGGCGCCTGGGAATTGCGCGGCTATGCCTACGACTTCGGGTCGGGCGGCGACGGTGGTGTCGGTTCACGAGCAGCTTTATGGCAAAGGGTGGGGTAATGGCAAAAGCAAAACAAGCAATCGAGCAAGCAACAGCAATTCCAGCACCAGGAGACATTGTCCAGGAGCTGCCGCCCAGCACCGAGCAGGCACAGATTCCGCCGGCGCGGCCTCTTCTGTTCCCGGAATTGCAGCCTGCGGAACTACCAAAGCCGGTCGACCCGTTCGCTTATTCCGACATCAAGGACATTGTCCGGGTGGCGGCGGGCTATCAGTGCGCAGTGAAATTTCTTCATCGTGACGACTATCTCGCGTACCTGGCCTGTCCGGACGATGTGGAAGCGCATGGCCGCACCATCCATGCGGAATGCGAAGCCCGCGCAGCAGACGGCGTGCCGGATTATTTTCCGAGCGACGCCGAGTTCCTGGCCGTGGCGCAAGAACGTATGTCCGGCGAACTGCGCCGCGCCAGTAGTGAAGTGACCAAGTATCAGGACCGCGTCGATGTGGACGACGCCAGCGACGCCGATATCGGCTTGCTGCTGGCCTGGAAGAAATACCGCGTTGCCTTGAACCGCATCCCGAACCAGGCCGGCTATCCGCACGTCATCACCTGGCCGGTCATACCCGACACCCCAGCCATTTAATTATTTACCTCATTTACAGGAGCCAATATGCCTACTGATTACCATCATGGCGTGCGCGTCATCGAAAAAAACGATGGCACCCGCCCGATCCGCACCATCAGCACCGCCGTCATCGGCCTTGTCGCCACCGCCGAGGATGCCGACCCGGCTGTCTTCCCTCTCGATACGCCGGTCCTGCTGACCAACGTACCCGCCGCCATCGGCAAAGCCGGCACCAAGGGGACGTTGCGCCGCGCCCTGGACGCTATCGGCATGCAAACCAAGCCGTTCACGGTCGTGGTGCGCGTGGCCGAGGGCAAGGATGAAGCCGAAATCACCTCTAATGTGATCGGCACCACAACCGCGGCTGGCAAGTACACCGGCATCAAGGCGCTGCTGGCAGCTCAAAGCAAGCTCGGCGTCAAACCGCGCATCCTGGGCGCGCCAGGGCTGGACACCAAAGCCGTCACGAACGCCATGGTCAGCGTCGCCCAGAAGCTGCGCGGCTTTGTCTATGCGTCGGCGCACGGTTGTTTGACCAAGGAAGACGCCGTGCTGTACCGCAAGGATTTTGGGCAACGCGAACTGATGCTGATCTGGCCGGATTTCGTGAGCTGGGACACCGCCACCAATGCGGACGCCAATATCTCGGCAGTCGCCTACGCCCTGGGCCTGCGCGCCAAACTGGACGAAGAGATCGGCTGGCACAAGACCCTCTCCAACATGGTCGTCAACGGCCCGACCGGCATTTCGGCGGACGTGTTCTGGGATCTACAAGATCCGGCCACCGATGCCGGCTTCCTGAACGCCAAGGAAGTCACCACGCTGATTAACAGCGGCGGTTTCCGCTTCTGGGGTTCGCGCACTTGCGAAACGCCGGAATTCTTCTATTTTGAGAACTACACCCGCACCGCCCAGGTGCTGGCCGACACGATTGCCGAAGCGCATATGACCTTTGCCGACAAGCCCTTGCATCCGTCCCTGGCAAAAGACCTGGTCGAGAGCATCAACGCCAAATTCCGCGACCTGGTCAAACGTGGCTATCTGATCGGCGGCAGCGCCTGGTGCGATCCGCAATTCAATGAAAAGGAAAATTTGAAGGACGGAAAGCTGACCATCGATTACGACTACACCCCAGTGCCGCCGCTGGAAAACCTGATGTTCCAGCAGCGCATTACCGACCGCTACCTGGCCGACTTCGCCGCTGCCGTCAACGCTTAACCATTTATAGAAAAAGGAACTTCCCTGATGGGCATGCCTAAAAAATTAAAACTGTTCAATCTGTTTGATAGCGGTAATTCCTACTTCGGCCAGGTCACGGAAATTACCTTGCCGAAACTATCGCGCAAGATGGAGGAATACCGCGCCGCCGGCATGACCGGCCCGGTATCGGTGGACTTCGGCAACGAAGCCATCACCCTGGAATGGACCGCCGGCGGCATCCTGATCGACGCCCTGCTGCAGTACGGCGCTCGCAGTCATAACGCCACCCAGCTGCGCTTCTCAGGCGGCTATGAAAATGACGACGACGGCACCGTCTCCACCGTGGAAATCGTTGTGCGCGGGCGCCACAAGGAAATCGATATGGGCAGCGCCAAGTCCACCGAAGAGACGAACCAGAAATACAGCACCGCTTGCAGCTATTACAAGCTGACCATCGACAACAAGCCGATCTACGAATTCGATTTCGTCAACGGTGTCGAGAAAATCGGCGGCGTGGATCGCAACGCAGATCTGCGCCGCGCCATCGGCCTGTAAGCCAGGTCAAGAACAACCCCAACCCCTTTTTATTTTTTTACTTTTAGGACCACACCATGAAAAACACTACTGCTATTTCCAAGACCGCTATCGCCAAGTCGATCACCCTGGACGAACCAATCAAGCGCGGCGACGACTTCATCAGCGAAATCACCATCCGCCGCCCGAAGGCGGGCGAACTGCGCGGCGTGTCGTTGATGGAACTGGGCAACCTGAGCGTGGCCGCCTTGCAGACGGTCTTGCCGCGTATCACGCAACCGACCTTGACCGCGCACGAAGTCGCCGGCATGGACCCTGCGGATCTGACCGAGATCGGCGCGGAGGTTGCCATTTTTTTGGTGAAGAGAGCGGATCGGCTGGCGGCCTTCCGGACCGAGTAGAAGACCCGATGGCCGATATAGCGGTGGTGTTTCACTGGCCACCGCAGGCCATGGATGAGCTGGAAGTATCGGAATTGATGGCCTGGCGCGAACGCGCCAGGGTGCGCAGCGGCGCGGAAGAATAGGAATTTTACTCAATGAGCGACAAGCAATTACGGTTACAGGTGGTCTTCGCGGCGCTGGATAAGCTGACCGGCCCCTTAAAAAAGATCACCGGCGAGTCGTCCGCCCTGGGCAAAGCCATCAAGGCCAATAACGACCGGCTGAAGGAACTGAATGCCCAGCAGAAAGATGTTGGGCGCTTCCGCGAACTGAATGCCGGCTTGCAGGCCAGCTCCGGTAAGCTACGCGAGACGCAACAGCAGATTGCCGCCCTGGCGCAGCGAATGCAGCTGACCACAACGCCCACGCGTGCCATGACCCGCGAATTTAACGCCGCCGTGAAGTCGGCCAGCGCCTTGAAACAGGCCGGCCAGCAGCAAGGCGAACAGATGCAGATCCTGCGCTCCCGCTTGTCCGGCGCTGGCATCGATACGCGCCAGCTTGGATCGGCACAAACCTGGCTCAAAAATAGCATAGCCTTTACCAATGCCGAATTGACAGCCCAGCAGAAGAAGCTGGCCGCAGTCGGCGCGCAACAGCAGAAGGTTGCCGGCGCCCGCCAGCATGCCGACAAGCTACGCACCACCGCCGGCAATGTCGCGGCCGCGGGCATCGGCGCGACCGTCGCCGGCGCCGCCGTGGGCGCGCCCCTGGTCACTGGCCTGAAAGAGGCGAAGCACTACCAGACCGAAAAGGGGCGCATTACTGCCCTGGGCCTGGGACCGAAGGTCAGCGCCGACGCCGAGAGCTACGCCCGCAACATGAAGACCTACGGCACCAGCCATGCCGAGAACCTGGAGTTAGTCAGGGACAGCATGTCCGTGTTCGGCGATCTGCCGCACGCGCAGATGGTCGCGCCCATGCTGGCGAAGATGAAGTTTGCGAATAAGGCGTTTTACGGCGAGGAAGCCGGCGGCGAGAACGAACGCAAGTTCATGGACATGTTGAAGGTCATCGAGGTGCGCGGCGGCACGGCCAGCTCGGAGAAATTCAACGAACAGGCCAATATGGTGCAGAAAGTCATTTCCGCCACGGGCGGCCGGGTCGGCCCTACCGAGTGGCTGAACCTCATCAAGACCGGCGGCATTGCGGCCAAGGGCATGGATGAAAAATCCTTTTACTACGAGCTGGAACCGCTGGTGCAGGAGCTGGGCGGCTTTGGCGTCGGTAACGGCCTGATGTCGAGCTACAACAATTTATATCAGGGCCGCACCAGTAAGCGTGCTGCGATGAACCTGGACAAGCTGGGCCTGATTGGCGATCACACCAAAGTGAAACATGACAAGGTCGGGCAGACTGCCCAGCTTGATCCTGGTGCGTTGCTGGGGTCGGACCTGTTCAAGAAAAGCCAATTCGAATGGATGGAACAGGTCCTGTTGCCGCAGTTGGCGAAGAACGGCATCACCAAGCCCACCAAGGTTCTCGACACCATCGGCAGCCTGTTTACCAATCGTAAGGCCGGCGACCTGATGGCGAACATGTACTTGCAGCGCGCCCAGATCCACAAGAACCGGAAATTGAACGAAGGCGCTTACGATGTCGACCGGCTCGAACCGCTGGCCCGCGAACAGGCCGGCGGCAAGGAAATGGACGCGCACGCCAAGCTGGCCGACCTCCAGCTGACGATGGGCGAGAAGATCCTGCCGCTGTATTCCAGCGCCATCGAGACTGTGACGAAAGCGCTGGAAGGGCTGAACAGCTTCATGGAACGCAACCCGGCCACGGCCAAAGCGATGATTGTCGGTTTCGGCATACTCGCCGGCATCCTGGTGATGCTGGGACCGCTGATGCTGGGCCTGGCCGCCTTGATCGGTCCCTATGCGATGTTGCATGTGCTGTTCGCCAAGATGGGCGTCGCCGGCGGCGTGCTGACGCCTATCTTGCGCGGCCTTAGCGGCGGCTTGATGATGGTCGGAAAAACCATCTTGTGGCTGGGCCGCGCCCTGCTGACAAATCCGATTGTGCTGCTGATTACCCTTATTGCAGTGCTGGCTTTCCTGATCTATAAAAATTGGGAACCCCTGAAGGCATTCTTTAGCGATCTGTGGGACGGCATCACCGAGCGCTTTAATCGTGCATGGGAAACCATCAAGACCTTTGTCGGCGGCCTGTGGGCGGATGTGAAAACAGCATTCGACGGCGGTATCGGGGGCGTTAGCGCGTTAATCATGAACTGGTCGCCGCTGGGGCTGTTCTATAAGGCATTCGCCGGCGTGATGAGCTGGTTCGGTGTTGAACTGCCGGGAACATTTACCGAGTTCGGCGCCAACATCATCCAGGGGCTGGTCAACGGCATTTCGTCCGGATTCAGTTTCCTGAAAGACAAAATCAAGCAGCTCGGGGCCATGGTCGGCATGACCTTTGCGAAGGAGCAGGAGATCCACAGCCCTAGCCGGGTCTTTAGTCGGTTCGGCGGCTTTATCACTGAAGGACTGGCCCTCGGCATAGAGAACGGACAGGATGCGCCGATCAACCAGGTTAGCGGTCTTGCCAAGCGCTTGACCCAACTCGGCGCCGGCATCGCCATCGGCGCAACAGCTATGCCGGCGCTGTCTTTCGATACGCGCACGCCCATTGCGTCGCGTGCCGCCGGCGCCAACATCGTGGTCCAGGGCGACACCGTCCAGATCATCGTGCAGACGCAAACCGGCATGGACGAACAGGCGATTGCCCGAGCCGTCATGCTGGCGATGGAAGAGCGAGACAGACAGAAGGCAGCGCGCACGCGCTCCAGCCTGTCCGACAATCACTTTTAAGGATTTTTACTATGATGATGACCTTGGGCATGTTCGTCTTCAGCCTGCCGACCCTGGCCTACCAGGAGCTGCAGCGCAAGACCGACTGGAAGCACCCTAGCACCTCACGGGTCGGCGCCCGTAACGCCCGCCAGTACACCGGCAAGGGCGACGACACCATCACGTTATCCGGCTGGATCGCGCCGGAACTGACCGGCAGCGTCTATTCGCTCGATGCCTTGCGCCTGATGGCCGATACCGGCAAATCGTGGATTCTGATTGCTGGGACCGGGCGCATCCTCGGGTCCTACGTCATCACCGGCATGACTGAGGGCCGCACGGTGCTGGCGCAGGACGGCGACGCCGGCAAGATCGAGTTCTCGATCACCCTGGAGCGTACCGACGAATCCGTTCTAGGTCTGCTGAATACCCTGGGCGACCTGGGCAGCATCAAAAACATGTTGAGCCTGGAGGGCATCAGCAACAGCGCCAGCAACGCCATCAATGCCGGCAAGTCGACGTTTGATAATGTTGCCAACAGCATGCGGAGCCTATTCTGATGGACTACCCCATCCCTGCATTCAAGATCACCCTGGACGGCCAGGACATTACGGGGAAATTCGCGCCGCGCCTGGTCAGTCTCGACCTGACCGAGTGCCGTAGCGACAGCGCCGACGAACTGAGTATCACGCTGTCCGATACGGACGGCCAGCTTGCGATACCAAGCAAGGGCGCCAGGATCAACGTGCAGATTGGCTGGCAGGAATCCGGCCTGGTCGACAAGGGCGTCTTTACGGTTGATGAGATCGAGCATAGCGGCGCGCCGGATCTGCTGACCTTGCGTGCCAGGACGGCCAGCCTGATCGATACCTTCCGCCAGCCCGTCGAGCGCAGTTTCCACGACACCACCCTGGGTGCAGTGATCGAGGTGATCGCGTTTCAGCAGGAGCTGAAAGCCGGCATTGCCGACGCGCTACGGGGTGTCAAGATTGCGCATCTGGACCAGACCAGGGAGAGCGACGCGGCATTCCTGCGCCGGCTTGGGAAGAAATACGATGCTGCCGCGACCGTGAAAAATGACACGTTGCTGTTCATGCCGGCGGGCCGCAGCAAGACAGCGTCAGGCCGCGACTTGCCTGTGATCCGCATCACGCGCAACCTGGGCGACCGGCATCGCTACCATAGCGCCGAGCGCGACAGCTACAGCGGCGTGCGCGTGTTCTGGCACGACGACCGGCACGGCCTACGCCGCAGTGTCGTTGCCGGCGCACCTGGTAACAGCAAACGACTGCGCACGACCTATGCCAATGAGGCCGACGCACGCACGGCGGCGGTCGCCGAGTGGCAGCGCATCCAGCGCGGCGCTGCAACCTTGGAATTGTCGCTGGCAATTGGCGACCCGGCGCTGATGCCGCAATCGCCTGTGGAAGTCGTGGGATTCAAAACCGATATTGATAATCAGGACTGGCTAACGGCCAAGGTCCGGCACAGCATCAGCGATGCCGGCTTTACCAGCGGTATCGAGCTGGAGACGCGCACCGAGGAAGCAGAAGTTGAGCGCGAGGATGGGGTCGATCCAGATGCTGGCATTACCGGCGTGTACGCCAAGTGGCGCAACGTCGCCACGAAGAAGACCGGCCAGGAGTTCGCCCCCTCGACCGGTAAGGGCAAGAATGTGGCACCGGCAGCCGGCGCGACGGCCAGCACAAAAACGCTGCAGCACGTCTACGCCAACAAGCAAACCGCCGCACGCGCCGCAAAACTGGAATGGGAAAAAATTCAAGAGAGACGTGAAATTGTTGATGAAAACAACGCTAGATAAATTGCATTAGCTCGCAATAATTTGTCATTTTTTGCCAGCGCCTTAGTCCGCTAACGCCCCAAAGGCGCCGGTCGCGCATACGAAAAGCGGACGTTAGCAAAAGCGACAATGGTCTCTTCTGCGTTCAAACTGTTATTGAACGACTCGCCGATATTTATGTGTCTCCTCAATTTTTTCAAGCGCGCAAGGAGCAGGAATCGAGAGATGGGGAACGATAAGCGTAAGCGATTTCCCTGTTCCGCGAAATCAAGATATCTTGGTTAAAAGTTTTCTTATTCCGCGTTCCGGGTCTAGGTCAATAACACCGGCCAGCATGAGGGTACCGATTAGCCAGGCTGGCGATTTGGAAACATATTCAGAACTTACGATTCTTTGAATGTGAGGAAGAGCAACCTCAATCCACCCGTCAACTGCTTCACGAGCTTCATGGAGTGGGAGTGCTTTAAGCTCAATCGAATCCGCCCGGGACAATAGTTGAAATTTTTCGCCGGCGTTAATCACTGAGCGCATATATGCGTATGCCAATTGCTCTTTATCGACCTGTTGAGCATTGCTGTATGCTCTTAGCCAGATCGAGAAATGCTCATCGAGCATCTGCTCCGGATTTCTCGAAGATTTCTTTTTGAAAATGAAATATGCAACAGTTGCAAGAACGACGGCAATAAAAAAATACATGGAAATCCAAGGTTAGTTTAAGAGCTGATTACAAATGAT
Organism: Collimonas pratensis; assembly: GCF_001584185.1. GTDB lineage: Bacteria > Pseudomonadota > Gammaproteobacteria > Burkholderiales > Burkholderiaceae_D > Collimonas > Collimonas pratensis. Next base: position 4,382,683 of record NZ_CP013234.1, read on the forward strand.
GACTATCGTAGACCAGGCATCTAGCGCCTCTGCCTCTCATCCAAGCGGGGGCGGCATGACATCTCCATGCTCACGCGACAAGTGTCCGACAGCTCCGTAGAGTTCCTTCTTGCCCGAGGTAACGACGATTACGTTGCACAGCATGAGGCACAGAAGGTTGCGATTGCGCAGCACGTCGATTAGTTTGTCGGATGGATAGCCTCGAAGAGCATGGGCTACTAGGTGGGCACCGCCATGGACAAACGAGTGCATGACCTTCACTGTCTGGTAGAGCCTTCTACCCTCAAGAGCCATGTCTGGAGCGCGGGCTTCAATCGCATCCAACATAGAAGGTATGGAAGGGCCTAAGTTGGGCTCCGTCAAGCTCCCGACCGGCACAGGCTCAGTGAACTTGTTCAGCCAGTCTTCAGCCGCCCCAATCTGCACCCACGCAGCGCGGACAGTTGTCTCGAAGTGCAGTCGGACCAACGCTAGGGCCGTCCCGTGGTGACCTGCCCCCATAAGTACGCGCTGACTAATGGCGTGTTCGAGCGCCGCTCGGCAGAACCCCATGGTGATGACATGACGGGCTGACGAGACGTTCCAACCGTCACGAAGCAGCAACTCGACATCTCGATCAAGCGCTGCACATCCGTCAAGAAATCGACCGAGCCGTGCGTGATTGGCTAGCTCCTGTTGTTCCATTACCCCCCCCTCGAGCGGAATTGCGACATGTACTATCTGAATGCTTTGAGTGACTGCTTCTGGCCGTTTTGAGCACGTCGCTTTTTCTGTTGTCCCATTGAAGGGGCGGTAACTAGTCTTAGCGTTGCCTGGACCAGTAATGACGCCCGGTCAAACATGCAGGGTCGCGGAGCGAAGCGTTACGGCGAGGTCGTACTCCATCAGGCGGACATTCGGAACCTGCGTTGCCGCGTAACGCAGTTTCTTGCCGATGTCCGACGCAATGATGATGCCATACACATTCTTGTCGCCCGCTAGGTGCTCTTTGACCCAGCCCATATACCGAAGGATTTGTCCCAGAGCCGCGTCTGGTCCGCGGCCCACTTTCAGTTCGAGTACGTAGAAGTCGCCGTTGCCAGTCGCCAAAATGTCGATGGGACCAACGTCGGTCTGAAATTCCACGCCATCACGATCGTCCGTGCGGTATAGCGCAAGCGGCGCATCGTGACCAAGTAGTTTCGGAAGCTTCTTGGCGAGGTAGTCGCGAAGGTGCGCCTCTAGAGCGAACATGCTGTACGACTCATCGGTTGCCTCTACGACTTCGGCGATCTGCGCTGGATTGTCGCCCACGCCGTCCGCAAGGCGGACGATCAGTGCGCCGTCGGCAGAATGCGCGATTTCCCACACGCCGTGTTTCTCAGGCTGGTACCAAACAACCCGTCCGCGCCCAGTGCTGAACAAGTAATCGTAGGCTGTGTCGGTGAGCCGTGGTTTCTTGTTGTCGCTGTAATGGATACGCGATGGATGATTCACCGCCCCCGAGATAATGCTGCATGTCATTGAACTGTCGTTTATGCCATCGCCGTACATCGACCTCACTTTTGCTTTAATTGCTTGATACGTACATTCGCCATTCAATTGCTGGACCGCTTCTTTAACCATTTGCCATACCGGCGGGCGGTTACCGTTATTCACTATTTGCACTCCTTGTTCGTATTCTAGGTCCATCTAGCGGACCAGGCTGTAAAGGGTAGGCGTACGGGGCTCAAGCGGTAACATATAACGATGACGATCAGATGTCCGCTTTGGGCTGAGTTTGTTAGCGATTGCTCCTGGCCGATTGCAGGCAATCGTGAATGCCCCTAACTGGGAGGATGGTGCAATTCTGGTGTTTCGCCCCCATTCGATTACAGGCTGTTGCGATAGATAACTACGTCAGTCGTGGCGCACGCGAGCGAGGCCGCGATTCCGTGCCCCAGTATGGGCGTAATCCAGGTCGATCCAAAAAACACTCCTGATACGTTCCGTTCGCTCGCTTTGCAAGAGCGCCGACTACATAAAAATGCTCGTCTAATCTGCAGTACGATTCTGGCATTATTCTCACTACCGTTGGGTCTTGGAATAACGGCCAAGTACCAGTCATGAGTGCCGCCATGAATGCCGCCGACTGCAATCGGAAGGCGCGCTTTAGTCTGCGAGCACCGCCTGACTGCTGTTCGGTGGCAAGCCGAAGTATTGCCGGCTTGATAGCATCAAATAGATTCGATGGAACTAATACATTGCCAAACACCAGCTGGCCGATGACAGCCGCGTCTTTTCTGTTCCAAGCACAGAATCTATTCGTCCAAATTTTTTTTCGGTTTTTTTGTCTTTTTCCCGCCGCCCACATTGATCGTTTGCGGAGCAGTGATGTCGCCGACAATATGTTGACCTACCTCGCCATGGAACTGCACGCTCCCCACACGGGGAACGGCGGTATTTCTCTGTGCGGCGTTCTGCGTTTCCCCAACGACATCAAGCATGCCCAGCATATTAGCTTTCCCGCGTATGTCCAGACTGCGATAACCAGCCAGTAATTCTTTTTCGTCTGGCGACATGGCGCTATTGGAGCGCTGCCCGGTCAGAACATACTGTACGTCGCCACCAACAGCAGCAAATGCAGACAGAGCGTCGCCACCAGGTACTGCCTGCGCACGTTCATATTTGCTCGACATCTCTCGCCGAACGCCCATACGCTCAGCCATTTCTTGCTGGGTAAATCCTAAACGATCCCGTTCTTCACGTAGACGGTCACCACAATTCGCGTTAAAAGACACTATATTTCCTTGACGATGTGCATTAAAATACACATAATTACACTATTCTTAGTTACTACACATCATATCACCATGAAAATATTGCCAAAAGCCAGACGTTTGCCTAATGGAACTATTTGCCACACTCACAGTGTGCGTTTAACGTCCGGCGAAATGGCTGAGGTCAAGCATTACGCTATGAACGAGGATGAATCACTCACCTGGTTCCTTCATGAAATGGTTGTGCGTGGCTTGGAAGATTACAAACGCGAACTTTCCACCTATCAGTGATGGATTCCCCAATGAGAGTCATCAGCATTCCCTGCCCACATTGCCACCATCGTGTGCGTGCCGCCAAGAGCCGCACCATGTCGGACATGATGAAAGAGATCACCTACATGTGCCAGAACCCGGAATGCGGGCACGTTTTCGTCGCAAGCCTAGAAGTCCTGCGCACCTTGTCGATGTCGGCTATGCCGAACCCTGATGTACGTATCCATGTGTCGCAGCATGTCCGCAATGCCTGCGCCACTCAGTTGGCGCTGACCCTGTGAGCCACCCATGATGACACCTCGCAACCTAGCGCCGCCGTAATCCCCCGCTAGTTCCTTCCCTCCCCCGTTGTTGCCTGCAACGTCTGTTTTCAGACGTGCGGGATTCGCTCACCCTGAAGAAAGGTAAATCATGTCGAAACGCATGTATTTGGACCAACTGAAGCAGATCACTGTGAAACCAGTAAAAGCGCGTCGCCATCCAGACGCATTTATCGGAATCTACTCCACCCAGGAAATCGTGTTCCATTTCGAGGATGGCAGCAATCAAGAGTTGACGCTCGGTCTGGAAGCTGGCGTGCACGCTCTCGCCCTGGGCGACCTGGTCACAAACACACAGGTGACAGTATGAAAAAATTCAAACAATTTTTGTTCGATTTCTTTGTGATGACACTCGGCTGCCTCCTGATTATGGCCGCTCCCCTGTTGCAAGCCATTGGCGTCATCGGGGGGTAAACCATGGCGATCCATTCCCAACAGGCCCAGCAGGACATTGCGCACATCCATCTCGAACACGCCTACATCATGCTGGCCGGTGACAAGGAAAGCTGGCGCGCATCGCTCTGGAACAATCTGACGCCACGTGTGCGAAAAATGATCGTGTGGATGGCCGGTCTGGATGGCAGCAAAGCCGAAGTGCCGTTTAAGTCGTTGACAGCACTGGAGCGGGGCAAGATCCATTGCACAACCCGCCGACTGATGAAAGATTTACCTATCATCCTGCGTTGCGCTCAAGGCGGCGAAATGTCTCACCAGTTCGCCGAAGCCGGCCACGCATCGGACGGTATTGCCGCATGAGCTACCGCTTCTATTCCAGCGACGCCATCACCAGCCTGCCGAAGCGCATGGGCCGCGTCCTGCGCGATCTGTTCGCCCGCGATGGCATGGACAAGCACGAACACAAGATCGACGTCATCGATGAGATCTGGTCGGCCGATCACTACCTGCTGCCGCTTGATGCGCCTGATGAGGCGCTATATCGCGCAGCCGACAGCGCCGCCCGCGAGTGCTATCAGTTCTGTGCCGACCTGCAATCCCTGGATGCGATCCTCTCCGCCATTCGCGATCTCTGTGCGCGCCTGACTGTGGCACCGCCGGCAGGCGAAGAAGAGAACGAGATCATCCGCCGGGCCTTGGACAAAGCCTGGTGGTTGCGCGGCATTCGCAAGGCGCATGCGCGCCGCTGCGAACATATGGCGATCCGCCTAGGGTTCACCAGCTTCAAGACCGGCCCCTATGTCAGCAACGAAACCGCCTATCGCCAACAGCGTCGCAATAAGCAGAACGCCAAGCTGCTAGCTTCTATCGAGTTGCAAAACGAAAACGGCCAGGTCTACAGCCTGGACGCCCTGGCAGCACTCGGCATCGCCAACAAATCCAATCGGCGCGGCGAACTAATGACCCGCATTCGCGGCTTTGAGGAAATCGCTTTCGACCTGGGCCATGTCGGCTTGTTTGCCACGATCACGGCGCCAAGCAAGTATCACGCGGTACTGAGCAAGAGCGGCGAATCGAATCCCAAATATATCGAGTTCGGCGAACCCACGCCACGCGATGCCCAGCTATACCTATGCGACGTGTGGAAGCGCATCCGCTCCAAGCTGCACCGCGACGGCATCCATGCCTACGGTTTCCGCATTGCTGAACCGCATCACGACGGTTGCCCACACTGGCACATGCTGATGTTTATACCGCCTGAGCACCAAGAGCGTTACGAGGCGATCATCACCGCTTACGCGCTGATCGAAGACGGCGACGAACGCGGCGCCGACAAGAACCGGGTCAAGCTGGTCCGCATTGAAGCCGGCAAGGGTACTGCCGCTGGCTACATCGCTAAATATATCGCCAAGAACATCGACGGCGAACACGTCGGCGAACACCACATGCGGGAAGACGGCCGCACCTACATTGTCACCGACGACCTGGCCGGCGACGAAATGCTGACACCGAGCCAGCGCGTGTGCTATTGGGCGCAGACCTGGGGCATTCGCCAGTTTCAGCAGGTCGGCGGTGCGCCTATCGGTCCTTGGCGCGAATTGCGGCGCGTCAAGAGCGAAAGCATTATCAACGCACCAGAAGCGGTTAAATCGGCCTGGCAGGCTGCCCAGACCATCAAGGCCACGGAAACCAACATTGTCGACGGCAAGCGCGTGGAGACCGTCAAGACGATCAAGCAAGCCTCCTACAGCGATTACCTGCGGGCGCAAGGCGGCCCCCTGGTCGGTCGTAAGGGTCTGGTCAAGATCGCCACGCGCAGCACCGTGGTCGAAGGCAAGTACGCGACCTATGAGACGGAAAAGCCGTGCGGGATTTATCACGCATGGAATCCCCGCGCAGTCTATGAATCGGTCCGTTATCAGTGGACGGTCGTCGGCGCCGCCAAGGCTGTGGCTTTTGACTTTCCTTGGACTGGTGTAAATAACTGTACGAAAAAATCAAAAAAGAAAATTTCCACTTCGGTTCTATCGCCGGAAGAAATAGCAGCAACAGCAGTTCGGCTTGCTGCTTTCATCGAAAAAAAACCGCAGCCGACGTACCAGCCTACCGACTGGTCGGCGATTGATAAAAAATCGAAAGACCTAGAACGGGAAACCGACAAATTTGCCACCGCGATGAATGCGCGGTGTGAAGAGACGCGCGGGCAGGAAGTGGCCGCGTATGAAAAAAACGACATGGCGGCACGCAAGCGCCTTGTCACGACCTGGGCAGCCCTCGGCGCCTGCCCCTATCCACGAATTTTTATTACTGAAAGCGACCTATGAAAACCATGATGTACGTGTGCCTCAATTCGCTTATCGCATTCGCCCTAGTGGGCATCTCCGAGATCATCGAGCCGACATTGATACTCCGCAAGATCCGCTACCACGGCGTGTTGGCATTCCTCATAGCTCTGCTCATTCTCGCCGCTCTGCTGGTCGGCCTGCTCCTGGGGGCTTTTCATGAATAAGGCTACCCAACCTATCACCGTCAAAGTGCGCGACCGCGTGACGTTTGACACCGACGAAGGCATCCAGGCCGGCTACGTCAACGACCTGCGGCGAGATGTCGGCAATGGTGAGCTGCATGCCTGGGTCGAACTCGATCATCAGTGGCCGGGCATGTTCCGAGCTGTTCCAGTCTCCGACATCCTGACTTCCGATCATATCGGGCCACCTTCAGCAATTCACTTCTGCGTCAACTGGGCAACACGCGTGCTCGTCACCGATGAACCAGCGATGTGCGGATGAGAGCCTACTACAACGAGTATGACAAAGGTGCAGCCCAATGGCTGCGCAATTTAATCGCCGCCGGACACATTGCTGCCGGTGACGTAGATGAAAGAGATATAAGAGATGTTCGACCAAACGACATTCACGGATACACGCAATGCCACTTCTTCGCCGGCGTCGGCGTATGGTCCTATGCACTTCGACGCGCTGGATGGTCTGACGATCGACCTGTTTGGACCGGTTCCTGTCCGTGCCAACCTTTCAGCACGGCAGGCAAAGGAACTGGATTTGATGACGAGCGCCACCTTTGGCCTGCCTTTTACCATCTCATCAGCGAGCACAAAAACTGGTGTAAGCGACAGAAGCGACCAGCTCCAACAATTTTTGGAGAGCAGGTTGCGAGCAAACACGCAGATGCTTGGATCGACCTTGTACAAGCTGACTTGGAAGCGCTGGGTTACCCCTTCGGGGCGATCCCGTTTCCGTCTGCGGGCGTCGGCGCTCCCCACATCCGCGACCGCATTTACTGGGTGGGTAACTCCGACGGTGCGGGACCACAAAGACACGCCTGGAATGGTGGCTCAACGCGATGGAAAGGATCGAGTAGATCAATTACCACGACAAGCCTATCTGGCCGGATGGCCAACGTGTACGACCAGCGACACCACAGGCGCAGAGAGTTTGGAGGCGAAGGTAGCGAGAGGTGCGGGAGGATTCATGCTGCGGGATATGGCAATGATGTTGGGCTCCCCGGCCCGACTAACGGCTTCTGGAGAGCTGCTGACTGGCTCGGATGTCGGGACGAAAAATTCCGGCCAGTTGAACCCGGCACATTCCCGCTGGCTCATGGGGCTACCGCCCGAGTGGGACGACTGCGCGCCTACGGCAACGCGATCAACGCGGAAGCCGCCACAGCCTTCATTGAAACGGTAATGGGATGACTATGAAAGCAACTTTATTTCTTGGAATGAAATACGAACGGCTGATACTTACCTTGCAAGAAGTATGTGAAGAGATCGGCATAGTAACGGGTACGGCCCACAATATGCTATCAGCTGGAACGTTTCCAATTCCAACACGAAAAGAAGGCAGAAACCGAGTGGCGGATGTCAGAGATGTGGGGGCCTACTTGGATAAAAGGCGGGAGGAAGCAAAGACCGCGCATGCTTCATGCATCTAACATCACACGTTAATAGACGCCTTTCGGCGTCTTTTTTTTGTCGCATTAAAACAGAGGCAGAGGCAGGCCTATCAATCGTAAAACGAGGCCGGTTTTCGAAGGCAATCTTCATCAGCTGCGTTGAATTGTTCATGCATCGCGTAACTGCTTAAATCACCATCCATGAGCATTTCAAAACAATATTCCGTTCGATGTCGCGTTGTCGGATCAATGACATCATCGTAGTCAACCCATCCCCACACATAGACAAATCTCAATCGCCGAGCGACAAGAGAGAGTATCGGGTTAGGAATATCAACATGTCGCGAGTGGACTGTGCCACCAGGTCCAATGTGTGCCGCGGCTGGCGGCAAATGCGATTCAGGAAAAGCAAAATCCTGCGGTAATTTCTCATCGAACACATCCCAATGTATGTTCATACGAAGATTTTTGGTTGGGGTCTGCCCCGCATTTTCCAGTAACACCGTGATACGGCAATTGTTGTCGAGGCCGATATCCGGCGCATTCACAGGTTGCTGGTTGACTTCACAAGCCCAAACGTAGGCTCGTAACTCTCGATGTGACACATTTCGAGCATCTTGAACCAAGCTGCCCGTCGCGCTCCAGAGCTTATATGTAGCGTAGGCCAGACCCGTCGTTACGATCGCAAGAAAGAGAGTTGAATATGCGGTGACTGCTTCAGTGATATTGAACATGGACCCTCGCGTAGGAACAAGAACGTATTCTTCGCGGAGTGTCGCATTTTTTCCCCATGTGGGGTATCTACTATCCTCGGGCTTTTGGCTCCTAATGTATTAATTTCTTAGATGAGAAAATAAAACAGACTGGACAAAAACTGGACAAATTAGCTAAAACCCACGGCACTTCCTCTATGAGGACATACTTAATTCGGTCCAGTCCATCATGGGCGCAACAGATATACGCCTCTTCATGTAATTACTTGATTTCATTGAGATAAACGACTATTTTTGCGGCTATTTAGTGATGCAGTTTATGCGCTATTTTGTTCAATTTTGTGGTATTTTGCTATCTCACTGCATCAAATTTGCATCAAGGAATATGGCAACTATTACAAAACGAGGCGCATCTTGGTTCGCTCAAATCCGGCGAAAAGGCCACAAGTCTATCAGCAAGTCGTTCCCGACCAAAGGAATGGCCCAAGAATGGACTCGCAAAATCGAGCGCGAGATTGACACCTTAGATTTCCAGGACGGGCGCAGCCTCTCCGGCGTCGCCCTGTCTGAATTAATTGAACGCTACTCCAAAGAAATGCAGGTTGCAAAGCCCTTCGGACGCAATAAATTTGACGTCCTGACCCGACTCAAAAAAAATATAGGTGCCTTGACTATCCCTGAGATCACATCAGAAAAACTCATGGAGTACATAAAAACCAGGCAGCAGGTCAAGCCAGAGGGAACGAAGGGCGCCGGCGGCGTTACGATCAGCGTCGAACTAACCTATCTCGGTAGCGTATTCAAGGCAGCCAAGCAGCTTTGGAAGATGCCGATCGACTTGGACATTATTTCCGAAACTCGGGCCAACCTGAAGTACATGGGCCTTCGGACCAAATCCACTGAGCGAGACCGGCGACCAACAGAACTTGAAATCAAACAGATTTGCGAATGGTTTCTTGCCAAAGGCTCTAGACAGAAAGTCCCAATGCCGGATTTGATTCATTTCGCGATTGCGACAGCTATGCGGGCGGGGGAAATCATCAACTTGAAGTGGGACGACCTTAACGAGACCGACAGGACAATTATTATTAGAGACCGCAAACATCCGCAGGAGAAAAAGGGGAATGATCAAGAAGTGCCTTTACTTGCCGACGCTTTCACAATTGCGATGCGTCAACCTCGCACAAGTGACCCGCGCATTTTTCCAGTAACAGACGGCACTATCAGCAGCCTTTTCCCTCGTGCTTGTAATGCGCTCAAAATCATTGACTTGAGATTCCATGATCTGAGACACGAAGGAGTATCGCGCCTTTTCGAGCAAGGCTACATGCGTCGAAACGCACTCCGTCCCATTAATAGCTCTTTCTGATCTGATTTCCGAACCGTATAGCCGAATACAGATCTAGCCACACTAGCGCGATAATATGTAATTTTCCCCTGTCCCGCCCGTCCATTGCTACCAGCTGACGATTTGGCTCCCTCACCCTCGCGGAACCAAAACGCGTTCCAATTCTCGCCCGCACCATCAACATTATGGTCAATGTAGGTGCCTTGCAACCCAGTTGTTCCAAAATCCTCGATAACGATGACTCGCTTGTCGACGTTTTGCAAAGCACTTCCACCCGAGGCCTCAAGCCTTGCCATGTACTCTTTGGTTACCAAATCGTGCAAATAGGCAGCGTCATATCCTTCAGCATCTAGAACCTGGATGTTCACTTTGACACTACTTGTGTTGTCAGGGGCTCTTGCATCAAGAGTGTTCTGCAACGCCTCTCTTATCAATATCTCAAGACTTGACCTTTCTTCCTGCGCAAAATTGTCTTCGGAAAGATCTCGTCCTTGAACGCCAAATGCTGATGTCGGTGGGAATTTCCATTTAGCAGTCATGTAACCGTCCTATAAAGAAAAAATGGAGTCGTCTTCTCCATCGTCACCACGAAACCGAGCCTTCAGCACATCGACCTCACGCTGGAGTGCGCGAACGATTTTTTTTGCATCAGTATCCGTATAGATATATGCACGCTTATTAGCCAGATTTCCTATGAGTCGCAAGTCCTTAATTGTCCTCGTTACCCGCTTATTGGCTAGCTCAACGAACTTGTCGCGAGCGTCACGTTTTCTTTCCATGTAACCTCCAATTAGCAAACCTCCTCTTCGTAAACGAACAAGAGCGCGGTTGTATATCAAAAATATACCGTATACACAGCACAAAAACATACAACATTTTTCATATATATTCGATATAAACTCAATTTATGCAGTCATATACGGGATTATTCTGCCTGCAAAATAGCTATATTTCTTGTATACAGTTCCTTGTTGCAAGATTTGATGTATTTCGCAATTTCGCGTCCGTAACGTATCGTTTGCTTTGGTCTACGCAAACTTGAGTCTTTTTCTGCCCTTGGTCCAGTCGCAAGGGTTCACACCAAAAATGCGTCATTTTGCGTCAATTCGTTGCGGCCAATTTCCCTACGCACCCCGCGCAGCTTGGGGGCTCAGCGCTTTTGCGAAATGCGTTAAAAGCAGTGCATTTAGCGAAGCCCGCAGGCGTGGGGGGACTAGTGCGACATGGTGCTGATGAGGTAATTGCTTTGCCCACTGAACATCGTGGTGACAAAGCCCGTTGTGCCGTCAACGGTAGCCTACTGACCCAGGCGAGATGGGTAACTGTCTGGTCTGAAGCGGTCAGGACAATGCATGGAGGGCTGCAAGCGCAAATGCGGCTCTCACGCTAGGCTTGGTGGTATTGGTTAACATAAGTGAATTGCTGATAAACGTCGTCACCACGAACCAGCCAAAAGCGCTGACAGGCTGGAGCCAAAAGGCACGTAGCTGGCTATCCCTCTTAGTCCTCGGGATACACGGACATCATAGCTACCGGCGGAGAGGCAGAACCTAACCCACTGTGTTATCTCATCGGAACATGGTAAGCCCGTATCGCTGCCTTCTGGGCAGGCGACCCGCAAGGGAAGCTGTTGGCGGTGCGGGTAGAGGAAGACGGAGAAAGCGAATGCTTTGCTGTAATGACAGAGATAGGGGTTGCAACATCATCCCATGCGAAAGCAGGCCCACTTCCGTCCGGTCTCTCATCACGAGAGAATTTGTAGAACTTTTGAAGGCAGGAATCGCAAATGACCATCACTTATCCGATGGGTGCACCAGCCCGCAACTCTGAGCATTGGAACCAGATCGACTGGCACCAGTGTCGCCGAGAAGTGAGAAAGCTGCAAGTGCGTATCGTGAAGGCAGTACAGGAAGGCCGCTGGCACAAGGTGAAATCCTTGCAATGGCTGCTAACCCACTCGTTCAGTGCGAAAGCACTGGCAGTTAAACGGGTGACCGAAAATCAAGGTAAGCGTACAGCGGGGGTCGATAAGGCAACATGGTTGACTCCCAATGCCAAATGGAGCGGCATATTGTCGCTCAGCAGATGCGGGTATCGGGCTCTACCGTTGCGACGGGTGTACATCCCCAAAAGTAATGGCAAGCTGCGGCCGCTGGGTATTCCGACGATGCGTGACAGGGCCATGCAGGCGCTTTACCTGCAAGCTCTCGAACCTGTTTCGGAGACCACGGCGGACCCGCATTCCTATGGATTTCGGCCAAAACGCTCAACAGCAGATGCGATAGAACAGTGCTTCAGATCGCTGTCGCAGAAATTCTCTGCTCGGTGGGTGTTGGAAGCCGATATTCAAGGATGCTTCGACAATTTTAGCCATGACTGGTTACTCGCCAATATCCCAACGGATAAAGCGATACTGGCAACGTGGTTAAAAGCCGGCTTCATGGAAAGCCACATCCTCTCTCCAACTATGGCGGGCACACCACAAGGGGGTATTATTTCTCCGACAGTGGCAACCATGGCACTCGATGGCTTGCAAGCACGTTTAAGTCAACAGCTCGCAAACACCGAAGGGAAGCGCAATCGACTCCATATGAACTTCGTTCGATACGCCGACGATTTTATTGTGACAGGCCACTCGAAAGAGTTCCTGGAACAAGAAGTCAAACCGTGCATCGAAGCGTTTCTGGCGGAACGGGGTCTCACCCTCTCTGCTGAGAAAACGCGGGTCACTGCAATTGAGGAGGGATTCGATTTCTTGGGCGTGAATCTTCGTCGCTTCGGCGACAAGCTGCTCACGCGGCCTGCACAGAAAAGCATTCAGTCTCTGTGCAGCAAGCTCAGGAAAATCGTTAAAGATAATCTGACGGCAAAACAATATAGCCTGATACAGCAACTCAACCCGGTCATCCGTGGTTGGACGCAATATCATCGACATGGTGTTGCCAAGAAAATCTTTACGGATGTGGATACGTATCTATGGCAGTTACTGTGGCGCTGGGCTACTCGACGTCATCCCCACAAAAGGGCAAGATGGATTAAAGATAAATACTTCAAGTGCATAGCACATCGCCACTGGGTATTTGCTACTACCGAAAATACAGGTTCAACGGAACTGGTTGCGCTGGTCAAGGCCCGCGACACGAAAATCCGGCGACACCTCAAAATTCGATGTGCCGCTAATCCATTTGATCCGGAGTGGAATGATTACTTCGAGCGGCGCAAAGACCGACGATTCCGGGACTAGCCGGTTGACGAAAGAAGACTTCGAGAGGCTTGAGCGGAGTGCGGTGAAAGTCGCACGCTCCGTTCTTAGGGGACGGCGGCGTAGCAATGCGCTGCTGTTACCCGACCGTTTTAAAGGCCGCTGCCGGCGTCTTTTTCATGACAAGACGGCATGTTAGAACATTAAAAAAGCGGCACAAGGCGGCTCAGATCGATGCAGGCGCCGCCGTTACGACGTGGCGGCGGGGCAGGTATACCGTTAGCGTCCGGCGCACCTGAGCGCGGCCTGATTCTTCTGGCAGTCGTCCCGACAATCCGTATTGCAGACCACCGCAGACTGCGCAAAAACGGCTAGGTCTGAGGGCCCGGACATGGATCCGTTTTCGCTCAAACTTCGCCTACGGTTGAGACATCCAATGCGGCGACAATCTATTCCCCGAGTTCACGGCGTGGAATGTAGCTAGAAGTCCGTGTCAATCCTCGCTATTTCTATTTACTGTCGCAAATTCGCAGCAATCCATTTTCGTACGTGCAGTTATCGTAGCGACATTTTTTCATCTGAATTCCGAGTATAAACGCATTTCCATATGCCAATATTTTCTATAAGAAACAATGGCATTTCGGCTATCCTACTGGAAGTAGACTGACCATTCTGTATATTCTGGATTGCATTTACAAATTTCTCTTACACACACTCCCCAAAAAGGATCCCTATGCTGCAATTTCTATGTCGGACTGAAGCGCTTATTACCGCATTAGTACTCTCAGTATCTCTGGTAGGCACCGCACATGCCAAAGTAAGCACCGAAGGAACTGACTTTTCACACTCCACTCAATCGGCATTTCACGCAAATTACGCCATTCGTCCTGGCCAGTCAAAACAAGATGTCGCCGCTATCATCCATTCTAATTTTGCAGCTGTCATTGAAGAAAATTTTGCGCGGGGGAGCAGCGCCCACATACAAAAATTGATCGACAACTTAAGTGAACGGGAACTGCAGGATTTAGCGTCTGCCTATACCAAAGCGCTAGGTGGACAGCACGCAAACGTACTGGATAGCTTGGCACAGAAATTAGATGGGAAACGATTGGCACGCGTAGCCGGCGCATTCGGCTATGTACCAGTTTCAATCGCGGTAAGCACGCATGCATCTTCAGACGTTCAAGTAGCCTTTGAAGAAAAAGCGAAGCGCAGTGCCGCTACTCCCGGCGGAGGAAAGGCCACGATATTTGCTTCGCCAACCATCGACATGACTATTTACGAAATATATCTAGAATATCGCACTGCACCAATTGGTAGCTTGGGACCTTCTGCCGCTATAGCAGAAACATCAATTTTTTCAGGTGCTCATTTGTGGGCAGCGTGGCAAGCTGGTACTTATATCGGTACAGGTATCAACGCACTCATCAATACTTATGACCCCCAATTAGGCGATGCTATAGGTGGTACGATTTACGGAATGGTTGAGAATATTTACTCCGCTGGGAATAGTATTCAACAAGGACATTATGAGCAAGGTTTGGACAATCTTCTGGGCGGAAGTATAGGCGCGCGAGGCGAGGCCACTGGGAATTACAGCGGCGACTATGGCGTTTCTGGTGCCTACAACGAAATGATGCACAATAACCATATTTGCGGTGATTTCAAATTTCAGACCGCTGGCAGCATTCATACAAATGCCAATTGCGATCCAAATCCATGAGTGCAAGTACGTATTTGTGCCAATTGTCTTAGTTGCCAAAACTGATAGATTGCTTTAATTAAATTCAGTTAGCACTAAAAATAAAATTAAAACTATCTCCCCTGATAGTTTTAATTTTTCGACGAAGATCGGTCCATTTCTAAGTGTCAAACGTGCGCGCGAGGACTTTCTAGTGTATTACGCCATATTCAAATTCATCAGATCGCGAAGTCTTGATGTCTTTGGTTCAATCTGCTTCATTATTTTGTTTTTATTCTCAGTGAAAAATTATGAAGCCCGTTTCGCTTATCTTTCGCTAGCATGTATATCTTCTTTCATAGATACGTTGCTTGGCCCAAAAATATCTTTGAAAATGACTCTTCCACAAATTTTCCAAAGGTTTCGAGATGGGACGATACGGCGCAGTACCAACATTCAGCGTGTTTTTCAATTACTGATGATTGTTTTTTTTGCGCTTTTTTTGCATTCCGTTTTTGCTGCATAGAATAAACGCACAGTAGATTCACATTGAACATTCCAGTAGCTCTGCGGCAACACATTAATGCCTCCTTCTAAAACACTTTCAGCATGCAAGGATCGACGTATGCAATACGAAATATTTAAATTTATAAAGTCGCGGAGTTTCGATATTTTTGGTTTTCTAGTTGCAGTGATCTTGCTGGTCTCGGCCATGAAAGACCACTCTACAAGTAAGATATTTGTCGGCCTGGCTAGTACGTCAGCATTTATCTCGATTTTACTTGGGCCGAAGATTTCCCTGAAACTCCCGATTCCTCAAATTTACAAACAAATTCGAGAAGAGAAAACGCAGTTTCGTAGTCTTACCAGGCGTATTTTTCAATATCTCACAATTGGATTTTTTCTGCTCTTTCTTTATTCTATTGCCACCTCATAGTTCTGACAGCATGGGACGCGGTCGAGAGCATATAATACCGTTAGCGTCCAGCGCGCCTGAGCGCTTCCTGTTCCTTCTGGTAGTCGTCCCGGCAATCCGTATTGCAGAACAGCGCCCCATGGGCGACATCATCATCACAGTAATGGCAATGCCCGTCCGCCTCCAGCTTGGGCGTGCGGCGCGCATGCGCCATGGCTGCTTCGATATCCTTTGCGATACGCCACTCGGCGCGGTCTGCTACGTCGCTCATGCTGCCTTCCCTTCCATGTTCTCTAATGTGTAGTCGTTAAATTTCACTATCTCTTCTCCCAGCCATTCGTTAATCATTAAAAAATGCGATTGCAGCGGCACTAGCTCGTTACGGGCGAACACCTTGGCCGCTGGCTCGACGGCGCCGAAACCACCGGCATTGCTCGGCATGATCCCCATCAACTGCGGCGGCACGCGGTGCGCCGCCAGCAGGTCGTCGCGGGTTACGCCCTTGATGTTGAAAAATTCGTCCTTGGCCGCGACCTCGGACACCGGCAGGATCTGGATGCCGTCCTTTTTACCGCCGGGCGCGTACATGAAGACGTTGCGGAAATTGCCCGGCCCCTTGCTGTCTTTCAGTGCATTGCGCAACTTGTCCACGTCCTTGATGTCCTGGGCGGCGTCGGTCATGTACAGGATGAAGCCGGCGTGAGAGCCGTTCTTGTAGTACTTGCGCCGGAACAGCGTGGCCGATTCGTTGAGCCAGGCTGACTGCAAAGCGGACAGGTACTGCGGCAGGCCGTAGACCTCCTGGTTCACATCTGGGTCCATCAGGTGGAAGACCGCGCCCTTGGCAAACTCATGTTCCTGCTGCCAGCCGGACACGAAAAAATAGTTATCCAAGTCCGTGCCGCGTCGCATGTACTTGGCAAGGGAATGCTTCAACTGGAGGATCTGCCCGGTGCGGCTGGCGCGCTTCTCCAGGTAAGCATTGCCGAAGGTCAGGAAATCCAGCGTGAACCGTTTAAACGCATCCCGCGACAGGCATTTGTGCGGCACAAAGGTCGACGTCAAAATGTTGGCCTTGAAGTGGATGGCACTGGAGTGGTGGACGCTGGAATTAAACGACTTCGCCAGGCCCTGCCAACTGACTGGCGGCTCGTACCAGCGGCCATTGAGCCAGCATTCCAGGCTTTCCATGATGTCGGCATGGTCCAACACCGGCGTCGGGTCTTGGCCGGTAAAGCCGTTCATCAGCTTGGCGTGGGTGACATCGATCTTGTACTGGTCGGCCTTGGATCGGCCCTTGTTGAACAGCTCGCCGGTCCAGAACGGATACGCCTGGTGCGTGGTCGATGATGGCGTCGAAAAATAGGTCTTGCGCCATTTCTCATGCAGCGCCATACCGGACGCCACCTTGTTCAACTCCTGGAAATTGTGGGTCCAGAAGAATTCGTCAAAGTAGAAATTGCCGTGATAGCCCTGGGCGGTGCGCGAATTGGTCCCCAAGAAATACAGATGGGCGCCATTCGGCAAAATGATCGGGTCGCCGGACAGGCTGATGCCGGCGGCATCCTGGGCGAACTGGACGATGTATTGTTTAAAAACGTGTGCCTGCGCTTTCGACGCCGACAGGAAGATCTGATTACGGCCGGTTTCCATGGCGTCAGCCAGCGCCTCGCGGGCGAAGTACCACGTCGCGCCGATCTGGCGCGATTTCAGGATCATGCGCGTGCGCTCGTGACCGTTGCGATACCAGACCTTCTGGTAATCAAACAGCGAATCGCGGAACGCCTCCAGTAGCTGGTCTTTCTGCTCAGGGCTGAAATCGTTGCGCGTCGGCTTCTTCTTCGGGCCGGCATTTCTCTTGTCCAGGTTCGGATTGAGGTCCGCCTCATTGCCGCCGCCGTCATAGCGGCGCTTGCGCGACATCTGCACCAGGGAGCGCGTCAGTAAGTCGATTTCCTTGAAATCGCTGCCGCTTTTTACTTCCTTGTCGATCAGCTGCACCATGCGCGCTTCGATCTGCCCCTCCACGCGATCGATCGCCGTGGACAAGTGCCACTTGTCGCGTTAGGACCACACCATGAAAAACGCTTCTGTCACTTCCAACGCCGCTACCGCTAACTCCAAACCGATCATCCTGGACGAACCGATCAAGCGCGGCGACACCTTCATCAGCGAAGTCACCATCCGCCGCCCGAAGTCGGGAGAGCTGCCGAACTGACCGCACAGCAGAAGAAGCTCGCGGCGGTCGGCGCGCAACAGCAGAAGGTCGCCGGCGCCCGCCAGCATGCCGACAAACTGCGCACCACCGCCGGCAATGTCGCTGCTGCCGGCATCGGTGCGACCGTCGCTGGCGCCGCCGTGGGCGCGCCCCTCGTCACTGGCCTGAAAGAGGCGAAGCATTACCAGACCGAGAAAGGCCGCATTACTGCCCTGGGCCTGGGACCGCAAGTAAGCGCCGAGGCCGAGAAATACGCCCGCAGCATGAAGACCTACGGCACCAGCCACGCCGAAAACCTGGAGCTGGTGCGGGACAGCATGTCCGTGTTCGGCGATCTGCCGCACGCGCAGATGGTCGCCCCCATGCTGGCAAAGATGAAATTCGCCAACAAGGCGTTTTATGGCGAGGAAGTCGGCGGGGAGAATGAGCGCAAGTTCATGGACATGTTGAAGGTCATCGAGGTGCGCGGCGGCACGGCCAGCTCGGAGAAATTCCACGAACAAGCCAACATGGTGCAAAAGGTCATTTCCGCCACTGGCGGCCGGGTCGGTCCTACCGAGTGGCTGAACCTCATCAAGACCGGCGGCATCGCGGCCAAGGGCATGGATGAAAAATCCTTTTACTACGAGCTGGAACCGCTGGTCCAAGAATTGGGCGGCTTTGGCGTCGGTAACGGCTTGATGTCGAGCTATAACAATCTGTACCAGGGACGCACCAGCAAGCGGGCCGCCATGAATATGGACAAGCTGGGCCTGATTGGCGACCACACCAAAGTGAAACACGACAAGGTCGGGCAGACTGCCCAGCTTGATCCTGGTGCGCTGCTAGGTTCGGACCTGTTCAAGAAAAGCCAGTTTGAGTGGATGGAAAAGGTCTTGCTGCCGCAGTTGGCAAAGCACGGCATTTCCAGCAAGGACAAGATCCTCGACACTATCGGCAGCCTGTTTACCAATCGCAAGGCCGGCGACCTGATGGCGAACATGTACTTGCAACGCACCCAGATCCACAAGAACCGGAATTTGAACGAAGGCGCCTACGATGTGGACCGGCTTGAACCGCTAGGCCAAGAACAGGCCGGTGGCAAGGAAATGGCGGCGCACGCCAAGCTGGCTAGTGTCGCCGATAGTTCTGGCCCTCTTTGCTTCGCTAGGTACGCTCGTGGCGTGCGTCACTTATAACGCAATCGCAAAAATGCTTGGCGGGATCAGGTACGAGAGTGAAGAGTAAGTAAGCAGCTAATAAATTGGCCGATTAGCCGTATTTGATCTAAAGCTTCCCAAGCTTTAGACGAGGGTCAAAACCCCACTGCTCATGCGGCTCTCCGCTGCGTTGATATGACATGGATTAAAAGCTCCACGCTAATCAACGAGTTAGCAACCATCACATTTTCTAGCCCACCTGTGTAAGTAAAAGCTGCTGATGTGTTTGTGCGATGACAGCGGAAATCCACAACGTGGCAGCGTGGAACGCTTACAAGCCTATGAGTTTCGTTAGCAGCTTTTTGGTACTTGCTGCGTCGGGGGGTGCTAAAGCGATCGTTGCGCATAGTCTTCTTCCTTGCCAACGATGAATTATTGTTTTCATAGGGGAATCCTTACAAGCTTTTGGGGATCGACTGATTGAGATTTAATTTCAATTTTCGGATCATTACCAAAGCAATAAGGCGTATTTAGTTCTTTAAGAATGGCAGAAATCGGCGTGCCGAAAACTTGCCTCAATATTTGGCAAGCAATCTCGCGCAACATGGATGCATGGAGCGAAATGCAAATGAAATGAGCAATTCGTCACCAAAATTTCCCTGACCAATATCTTCATCTCGCCTGTCACCTGGTATCCGTTCCAGGAAGCGCGGTGGTCTTTATTGCCCGGCGCCAGGACGCATCGATTCCTGGCGTGAAGAAGATTGCCAGTCAATTATCAGTATTACCTATCCCGCACGCGGCATCTTTTTGACGATATCGGCATGTGTTGTCTATTTACAATATTTAAATGTCAAATATTGTCGCTTGTTGCCGTAAGGCAATGCAATCCTGAGACAATGAATTGTTAATTCGAAACCAGACTTAACTGAATGTTCAGTGGATTTATAGAATTCAAAATGTTAAATATCATCTCATATTGTTAATTTGCAATGTGAGCCACAAACACCAAATGTTAAAACTGTAACCAACAATAAAAATGCCTCAACCTATTCACTATCGTCTAGTTCTTTCTGCGGCCTCTTCCCTTGTGCTAATTCCCGCGCTAAGTGTGATACCTGGAACAGCCTACGCAGCCTGCAATACTTCTGGTCAAATCACAAACTGCGATGCCACTGCGACCAATCCCTGGGGGGCGACAGTGGGGACCGGCAATGTGCCCGCCGAGGATGGCCGAACCGTCACCATTGGAACGGGCAGCCAACTAGCGGTCGGCGATGCGAACGCCATCAGCCTGCGCGACAACGCAAATATAACGGTCCAGAACGGCGGCACGGTGAGCGCCAAGGGGGTCAGCAACAATGGCCTGTACAGCACCGGCGCCAACACGGTCGAATTCCGCAACAACAGCACATTGACGGTTGACCAGGGAGGTCAAATCCTCGCAACCGGCACTCAAGGCCGTGCGGAAGCGGTCAATCCGCAAGGCACCGGCAATGTCATTGTCAACAATGGCACGATCAAGGCAGATAATTCCGCCGCCATTTGGTTTCAGAATGCCAGCGGCCTGAACACGATCGTCAATAATGCAACAGGAATCATCCAGGCGCCAGGCAATGTGATCGGCGCATCCGGCAATGGAGCGGTCGACTTTACCAATAAAGGACAAGTCATCGGCAATCTCGTTTTTGCAGGTGGCAATGACACGTTGCGGCTTTATACGGGATCGGTCATTACCGGCAACTTCGATGGCGGCGGGGGCAATAACACCGTCTTCTTGAACAGCGCCGGAACCTCGTCCCTTTCCGGAACCATAAAGAATTTCTCGTCACTTATCAAAACTGATTCTGGAACTTGGACGTTGACCAGCGCAATCACCGGGCCCACTGTCACTGAGGTTCAACAAGGCACGCTAGTGCTTACCGGCAACAACAGCGCATATGCCGGCACCATGACCGTCGACGCGGCAGGCACGCTTGAAGCGCGGGCGCAGAGTTTGACGCCTAGCGTCATCGACAATGGCCTGGTGCGCTTTGCACAGCCTGACAATGGCACTTATGCCGGTCTCATTTCAGGCACTGGTGGAGTCGAAAAGACCCAGGCCGGCACACTAGTGCTGGCACCGACAGCTGCTGGCGGCAATACCTATTCCGGCGGCACCACGCTCACCGGCGGCACCGTTGCTGTCGCCGCCGACAACGCACTTGGTGCAAACACCGGTGGGCTGACATTCAACGGCGGCACACTCCAGCTCTTGAAAAATTTCAATCTCGCCAATTCGCGTGCGGTAACGATAAATGCACCGGGCGGCACAATCGACACGCAGGGATTTGCATCCACGCTGACGCAAGGCATGACTGGTTCTGGCAGCTTCAGCAAAGCAGGAACGGGAAGCCTGACGCTTGCAGGAAGCAATACCTATACCGGCGGCACGATGATTTTGGCGGGTACGCTGCGGCTGGGTAACGGCAGCGCGACTGGCAGCATCGTTGGCGATGTCTTCAATAATGGTTCTCTTGTCTTTAACCGCTCCGACACGCTCCTTTTTCCTGGAACGATTTCAGGCACAGGCTCGGTCAACCAAGCCGGTAGCGGCACCACGGTGTTAACCGGGAACAGCACCTATAGCGGTGGAACCAGCATCTCGGCCGGTACGCTGCAACTTGGCAGCGGTGGCACAACAGGTAGCATCGTGGGCGATGTTACAAACAACGGTACGCTGGTCTTCAACCGTTCCGACGACGTGACTCTCCCTGGCACGATTTCCGGGATCGGTTCGGTTAAGCAGGCCGGTGCCGGCATGACAGTGCTAAATTCGGACAATCCATATACCGGAGGAACGATCGTCACGGCCGGCATACTAGCAGTGGGCGACGCGTCGCACGCTGCGGCAACATTGTCTGGTGGTGGAAATACGACCATCGTGTCAGGTGCCACGCTGGGCGGTTACGGCAGCGTCACAGGACCGGTGACCAACAACGGCAGAATCGCGGTCGCCAATGCTTTGCCTCAGTTTGCCGGCTCGGGCAACGGCAGCTTTACAATCAACGGGGCATTGAACAACGCTGGCCTAGTGCAAATCGGCGGCCAAGGGGTTGGCAACCGGCTCAATGTTGTCGGCAACTATGTCGGCCAAAATGGCAGCATCGCCCTGAACACCTTCCTCGCAGGTGATGGCGCGGCATCTGACCGGTTAGTGATCAGCGGTGGCGCCGCCAGCGGTTCGTCTAGCTTACGCATCACGAATATTGGTGGTCCTGGCGCAGCCATTGTCGCCGATGGTATTGAGGTGGTGCAGGCCGTGAATGGTGCGACGACCACTGCAAGCGCATTTGCACTTGCGGGGCCGGTCAAGGCTGGCGCCTATTCTTACTATCTTGCCAAAGGCGGCGTGACGAGCGGTACATCTGAAAACTGGTATTTGCGTAACACAGTGACACAAACTCCAACTCCAACTCCAACGCCACCCGTTGTTGTGCCTCCAACCACGACCTTAGGCGCACCTCCAGTTGTGCCTCCAGCTACGCCATCGACAGGCTCTGGAGCAATCCCGCTGTATCGCCCCGAAGTGCCTATCTATACGGAAATTGCCAGCGTCGCCCGGCAGCTCAATATCCAGCAACTCGATAATTTCCATGATAGGCAAGGGGAGCAATCGCTGTTGACCGAGAACGGCGAACTGCCGGCAGCTTGGGGGCGTGTTTGGGGCAGCCATACCAAGCAACGCCAGGACGGTACTGTCTCGCCCCAGTTCGATGGATCAATGACGGGAATGCAGGTCGGTCACGACATCTATGCCGACACCAGCGCCAGTGGCCAACGTGATCATTACGGTCTGTTTCTCGGTTATGCGCATGCCACCGGCAACGTCAACGGTTTTGCGATGGCCGTGCAGAATCTTGATGTCGGCAATCTTGCTATCGACGCCTATAGTCTTGGCGGCTACTGGACTCACGTCGGCCCGAGTGGCTGGTACACGGATGCAGTCCTGATGGGAAGTTCACTGTCGGCGGATCCGCGTTCACACGATGGCATCGGCGCGCATACGCATGGCAGCGCACTCATCGGATCGATCGAAGGTGGCCTGCCGATTCCACTCAGCGCGGATGTGACCATCGAACCTCAGGCGCAAGTGATCTGGCAAAATCTATCGTTCAATGACTTGAATGACGGTGTCTCGACTGTGGGCTTTAACAACGGCAACACCTTCCTCGCTCGCCTCGGAGTGCGCTTGCAAAGCCGTTTTGAAACAGTTGCAGCGATCTGGCGGCCATATCTGCGGCTGAACCTGCTGCGCAGTTCCGGTTCTAATGACACCACTACTTTTGATGGCACCACATTGATCTCGAACGGTACGCGTCAGACAGCGGGCCAGCTGAACGCCGGTCTGGTCGCAACAATTAACAAATCGACCAATGCGTTTGTCACTGCAACCTACACTGCCAACCTAGGCGGAGCGCAACAACGCACGGTGATGGCGGATGCCGGCATACGTTGGAGTTGGTAAGCATGGCGGCAATGGCAAGGTCTTACGTGCTCTTCATGTAAGTGTAGAGGGGGCGATCCTCCGTTTTAATGGGGCTCAACGATGAGATTTGATGGTGAAAGTGAAACATTCACTTTCACCATTTTTTTAAGTGTTTCGGCAGCCGATATCTAGATAAGTATCTGTCAATTGATTGGATGCGGATCGTTTTCTTCCGAAAAGCGTACGGCAGTAGTAAAGATTTTCGTAAGACAAACTAATGTTGCGAAACGAGGAATGCCTTAGGCTTATCGTGATCAATGCCCAAGTTCAAATTTGGAGCACTGCTATCGGGTTGGCGACAATACACACACCCAACCAATTCGAGGCGGCATACGCACTACAGGGACCATAGTTTATCAGGAAGCCGCAGCCGCCCGCAGCGCGATGCTCCGCGGGCAGGAATTTGTAGCCAAGCCCGTGGATGGAAACGGGCCGCATTCCGACAAAAATTACATTGCAAATATTTTATAATTTAGCAATATTAGTCATACAATAACAAAATAGATCAGGAACAAGCTACCTCAAGAGACAGGCAGGCCAGCCCATGCAAACGATAACAACGGAAAACCTAGTCCTGCGTGACTTTTCCCTGGTGGACAGGGATGCCTACCGTGCGTTGCGCGACGATCAGAAATTCGCTCGCTTTTATAGCGAAGAAGATGTCTCGACCGACAAATCGGACGCCCTGCTGGATCTCTTCATTGCACAAAGCCTTGAGCTGCCGAGAAACAAGTACCAGTTTGCGATAGTCACCAAGAGCGGCGATCTGATCGGCTCTTGCGGCATCCGCCTGGAGGCCGACCAGCAGGCATCGGTGGGCTGCGAACTTGGGCGCGAGTGGCAAAAGAAAGGCTACGCGCTGGAAGCCGGCAATGCGGTGCTGGCCTTTGGCTTTGACCAGCGCGGGGTACATCGCATTTACGCCGAAACGATTTCAGAAAACAAGGCGGCGATCCGGTTGTGCAAGATCCTCGGGATGCGGCATGAGGCGCTGTTTCTGGAAAACCGGTTTTTCCAGGGGCGCTGGTGGAGTACTTCGGTGCTGGCGGTGCTGGCCCGGGACTGGCGCCAGCGCTACTCCGTCCGCGGACATCGAAAAGACAACTGATCAGCTTCAGTTAAAAAATTCGCTGGATTCAGCAGTCATCACTTGCCGCGGATACCGCTGGCCAGAACACGTAATCTGCGCATCCCGGCCAGCCCGCCTCCAGCCTTACTGCCGCGCCGGGTTATTTTCTGCGAAGTACTCGTGGTTATCGGCATTGTCCAGCGCGGAATCAGGATCGCTGGTGGCCAGGCTATGCGCGCCGCTTTGGCCGTAGACATGGTCGCCGGTGCCGGCCACTACCGTGAAGTGGCTGGTTTCATGCACCAGCGTACCGGACTTGGAATCGGTGCCGTTGGCTGGCGCCTGCCAGTAGGCGCCGCACAGGTAGACGGTGTAAGGCTGGTCCGGATAGACATAGGCATAGGTGCCGGAATCGGTACAGCTGCAGTCGAACTTGTACGACTGGTTGCCGAGCACGTTGCTGATGTTGTTGTAGTGGCTGGTGGCGGTCGCATAGCGGCCGCTGGTGACAGCGCCGAACCACCAGGTGTAGCGGCTGCCGGTCTTGTTGGCGGCCAGGTAGCTCTTGGCGTTGGTGGCGATCGAGGTAGCGTCGGTGCGGGCCGTAGTCAGCGCGGTCTTCTGGCTGTTGCTGCAGCTGGCGAAGCTGGTCGAGCCGCTGGCGTTGATCGCTCCCAGCAAGTCGCCGGAAGTCTGCTTGGAGGATGGCGCCGGACCGCCGTCAACATTCAACGGCAGCGCGTTGGTATCCAGCGTGATGCCACCGCCAGCGGCGCCGGTCTTGGCCAGCACCGCATTGCCGGCTTCCCGCACCAGGGTTTCGGCAGTACGCTTGTACTTGACCACGTACTGGCCGCCACGGTACATCTCGTAGTAGGCGCTGAGGTCGACCTCGACCGCCCGGCTTTCATTCGGCTTGAGCGTGATGTAATCCTTGTCGGTGGCTGGCTTGCGTTTCACCAGCCGTCCCACATAGCGCACCGGCTGACCGCCCAGCGCGACGCTGAACAAGTCGCCGCTGACGCCGTTCAGCGGCGTTTCCCAATTCAGGATGTGCAAAGGCGCGGCGCTGGTGTTGCTGATGGTGTACAGCACCTTGCCGGCGCCCGCGTCACCTTTCGCACTCGCTTCCTGGATCGTGACCTGGATATCCGCCTTTGCCGCGTAAGCCGAGCCGCTTACAACGATTGCCGCCACACACGTGACGCCTGCCAACCATTTCTGAAAACTGACCATGGATTACCCCTCTTGAAGAGTTAAATGGACCCTTGCCGTATGGACACGGGTAAATTTATGCTATAGCACAAGGGAGGTAGTTGGCATCCTGTCAAAGTTAACAGGATGCCATGGCAGCCTGAGGCGCGCCTGGAAGCGTCGTCACCGATACCGCAGGCAGGCCGCTTTCCAGAATAGGCAGCGCCAAGTGGCCCTACCGCAGGCGGCATAAACGGACTACCATCGTTACAGGGATCCGCCATCGGTTCAGTCGCCGGTGCCGGATTCGCCGCCGACCATCAAGGAGATCCCATGCCTACCCCCCTGAACACCGACCATTTCTGGATGCCGTTTACCGCCAACCGCCAGTTCAAGAGCAAGCCGCGCATGCTGGTCTCGGCAGCGGGCATGTACTACACCACTGACGACGGCCGCCAGATTCTGGATGGCACCGCCGGTCTGTGGTGCAGCAATGCCGGCCACTGCCATCCGAAGATCGTCGAAGCGATCCAGAAGCAGGCAGCGCAAATGGACTTTGCGCCGGTGTTCCAGATGGGGCACCCGAAGGTTTTCGAAGCCGCCAGCGCGCTGGCGGCAATCGCGCCGGAAGGCTTGAACCGGGTGTTCTTTTGCAATGACGGCTCGGAGTCGGTGGATACTGCGCTGAAGATCGCACTGGCCTATCACCGGGTGCGCGGCGACGGCTTGCGCACGCGCCTGATCGGCCGCGAGCGCGGCTACCACGGCGTCGGCTTCGGTGGCATCGCGGTCGGCGGCATCGCCGGCAACCGCAAGCATTTCGGCCCGACCCTGGCCGGCGTCGATCATCTGCGCCATCCGCTGGATATCGCGCGTAATGCATTCTCGCGCGGCTTGCCGGAACACGGTGCCGAGATCGCCGACGAGTTCGAACAACGGCTGCTGGCGCTGCATGATCCGGCCACCGTGGCGGCCTTGATCGTCGAACCGATCCAGGGTTCGACCGGCGTCATCCTGCCGCCCAAGGGTTATCTGCAAAAGCTGCGCGCCATCTGCGACAAATACGGCATCTTGCTGATTTTCGACGAAGTGATCACTGGCTTCGGTCGCCTCGGCGCACCGTTTGCGGCCGACTATTTCGGCGTGGTGCCGGACATGATCTGCTGCGCCAAGGGCCTCACCAACGCCAGCGTACCGATGGGCGCGGTGATCGTGCGCCAGGATATCCACGACGCCTTCATGAGCGCCGCCAACGAGAACGCTATTGAATTCTTCCACGGCTATACCTACACCGGCCATCCGCTGGCGGCGGCCGCGGCAGTGGCCACCATGGACGTCTACAAGAGCGAAAACCTGTTCGACCGCGCCGCTGCAACGGCGCCTTATTTCGAGCAGGCGGCGCACAGCCTGAAGGGCCTGCCTTACGTCAAGGACGTGCGCAACCTGGGACTGGTGTGCGGGATTGAACTGGAATCGATTGCCGGCAAGCCGGGCGCGCGCGCCTTCGATGCTTTCCTCAAGTGCTTCTGGGAGAAAGGCGTGCTGATCCGCACCACCGGCGACATCATCGCCCTGTCGCCGCCGCTGATCATCGAACCGGGACAGATCGACCAGTTGTTTGCTGCCATCGGCGAAGTGCTCAAGGCGCAGCATGCGGCGAGCCTGACCGTCTCAAAATAATACGTAGGGTGGGCACGTCTTTGTGCCCACGCGTGACCGCAATAACAGGAGTACAGGTCCGCGTGGCACGGAAATAGGCATGTGCGTGGAGTGAATTCACGCGTGGGCACAGGTGCCCACCCTACAATTTTCGCCAATAAAAAACCCGCCGACGCGTGCCCTGGACAAGGACACGGATCGGCGGGTTCTTTTAGTGACCGGACCAGAGGTCCAGAGCACTGAGCAGCTTACGCGTCGCGCGAAGCCTTTTTACGCTCGTGTTCCTTCAAGTAGCGCTTACGCAGGCGAATGCTCTTCGGCGTGACTTCGACCAGCTCGTCGTCGTCGATGAACTCAACCGCATATTCCAGCGACATTTCGATTGGCGGCACCAGGCGCACCGCTTCGTCGGTACCGGAGGAACGGACGTTGGTCAGCTGCTTGCCCTTGATCGGGTTAACCACCAGATCGTTGTCGCGCGAGTGGATACCGATGATCATGCCTTCGTAGACCGGGTCATTGTGGCTCACGAACATACGGCCGCGATCTTGCAGTTTCCAGATAGCGTAGGCAACGGCTGCGCCGTCGTCCTGCGAGATCAGCACGCCGTTACGACGGCCGCCCAGTTCACCCTTGGAGGTGTCGACCGGTGCGTACTCGTCGAACACGTGGCTCATCAAACCGGTACCGCGGGTCAGGGTCATGAATTCTCCCTGGAAGCCGATCAGACCACGTGCTGGCATGCGGTATTCGAGACGGACACGGCCCTTGCCGTCCGGTTCCATGTTTTGCAGGTCGCCGCGACGACGGCCCAGTTCTTCCATGACGCCGCCCTGGTTGGCTTCTTCGACGTCGACAGTCAGGTTTTCGTATGGCTCTTGACGCACGCCATCGACCATCTTGAACACCACGCGTGGACGCGAAACGGCCAGCTCGTAGCCTTCACGACGCATGTTTTCGATCAGGATGGTCAGGTGCAATTCACCGCGGCCCGACACTTCGTAGGTCGAATCATCGCCTTCAGCCTGTACCACGCGCAATGCCATGTTGGCTTTCAGTTCGCGGTCCAGACGGTCCTTGATCTGACGGGTGGTGACGAACTTGCCTTCGCGGCCAGCCAGCGGCGAGTTGTTGACCATGAAGTTCATGGTCAGGGTCGGTTCATCAACCTTCAGCATCGGCAAGCCTTCCGGATGGTCCGGTGCGCAGATGGTGGAGCCGATGCTGATTTCTTCGATGCCGTTGATCAGCACGATGTCGCCAGCCAGCGCTTCGTCGGTCAGCACGCGGTCGAGGCCGCGGAAAGTCAGCACCTGGTTGATGCGGGCCTTGGTTGGCTTGTCGTCCGGGCCATTCATCCAGACCACGTCTTGCAGGGCTTTGACTTTACCGCGCAGGATACGGCCAACGCCGATCTTGCCGACGTAGGAAGAGTATTCCAGCGAAGTGATCTGCAGTTGCAGCGGGCCGTTAGGATCATCTTCACGCGCTGGGACGTGCTTCAGGATGGCGTCGAACAGCGGTTCCATGTTGCCGTCGCGCACGGTGTCTTCCAGACCTGCATAGCCCTTGAAGCCCGATGCGTAGATGATCGGGAAATCCAGCTGCTCGTCGGTTGCGCCGAGCTTGTCGAACAGTTCGAAAGTGGCGTTCACAGCCTTTTGCGGATCGGCGTTTTCACGGTCGATCTTGTTGACCACGACGATTGGCTTGAGGCCCAGCGCCAGTGCCTTGCGCGTCACGAAACGCGTTTGCGGCATCGGACCTTCTTGCGCATCGACCAGCAGCAGAACGCTGTCGACCATCGACAGTACGCGCTCGACTTCGCCGCCGAAGTCGGCGTGGCCAGGGGTATCGACGATGTTGATGTGGGTGCCCTTGTATTCGACTGCGCAGTTCTTCGACAGAATCGTGATGCCGCGTTCTTTTTCAATATCGTTCGAATCCATCACGCGTGCATCGACGTGCTGGTTGTCACGGAAAGTGCCGGATTGACGCAGCAATTGGTCAACCAGAGTGGTCTTGCCGTGGTCAACGTGGGCAATGATGGCAATGTTGCGGATAGCGCGAGGTGTGTTTGACATGGTCAGTTTGAAGATTGAAGAACTTAGTAAGTGCGCAGATAACGATTGCGCAGAATATTTATTGCGAGATTATTTATTGCGAGAATATCTATTACTACAAATGCGGCCAAACATGCTCGCTAAGGCACTGCACAGAAGCACGGCAGATGTAGCGGAATTTGGGAGGCCGCGCATTATAGCATGATGCGCTGCACTACCTTATGAAAAGCCTTGTAATTTCAACGAGTTGCTGCCTCAATCCCAGCACGGATATTATTTAAAAGACATTTTATACGAGCGCGGCGGTGGCAATCAGGCGTTCGGGTGCCAGGACGCCGTACTCATGCAGTTGCGCGGCGCCCAGCAATTGCCTTGCAGACACGTTATCAACCGGCTGCAGGTAAACCCTGACCCGTCCGGCCTGCGCCGGCAAGGCTACGCCTTCTTTCGTCAGCGTCAGGCGCTGGCCTTGGAGGAAACGCTTGGCCAGCGCTTCGGACAGCAATACTTCAGGAAACGTCAGCAGCAAGCTGTCGACCGGCGCCAGCAAAGCGCTGCGCTGGTCCGGCTCGGTAGCCGTCAACTGCTCCAGCGTGACGCAGCCGTCCAGCGTCAGATGGCCGACCTGGACCCGGCGCAGCTCTTGCAAATGGGCGCCACAGCCCAGCGCGTTGCCGATGTCTTCGCCCAGTACGCGGATGTAAGTACCCTTGCTGCAAGCGACACGCAGGCGCAGGAACGGTACTTCATAGGCCAGGAATTCCAGTGTGTGAATGCTCACGTCGCGCGCTTCGCGTTCCAGCGTGATGCCGGCGCGGGCATATTCGTAGAGCGGCTTGCCGTCGCGCTTGAGCGCCGAGTACATCGGCGGCACCTGCTTGATCGGGCCGCGGAACTGCGCCAGCACGGCGTCGATCTGTTCGCGGCTGACATTAACGTCCTTGCGCTCCAGGACATCGCCTTCAGTATCGCCGGTGGTAGTACTCACTCCCAGGTGTATCAAGGTTTCGTAAGTCTTGTCAGCGTCCAGCAAATCCTGGGCGAACTTGGTGGCTTCGCCAAAACAGAGCGGCAGCACGCCGGTGGCGAACGGATCGAGCGTACCGGTGTGGCCGGCCTTCTGCGCATTGAGCAAGCCTTTGGCCTTGATCAGTGCGTCATTGCTGGAAAAGCCGACCGGCTTGTCCAGCAGCAGGACGCCGTTCAGCGGGACGCGGATTCTTTTAGGTGGACGTGATGCCATGGTCGCAGTGCAGAAAAAAGGGAGAAACGGAGAAACGGAAACGGCCTGCCGTGGCAAGCCGCATCAAATGGTTAACAATGACTGCAATGACCGCCGATCAAACCTGATCGGGAAGCCATTTATTCCTCGCCATCGTCCTTGGAACGGGTGGCGTTCGCCAGGTCGATCAGGCGCGACATCTCGACGCCGCGGGCGGTCGAATTGTCATGGATGAAATGCAAGGCAGGCAAGGTGTGGATAGACAGGCGGCGGCCCAGCTGGTTGCGCAGGAAACCGGCAGCCTGGCTCAGACCCTTGACGGTATTCGCAATCGCTTCCTTGTCGTCGTTGAGCATCGTGAAAAACACCTTGGCATGGGCGTAATCCGGCGTCACCTGCACTTCGGTAATCGTGATCATGCCGACCCGCGGGTCTTTCAGCTCGAACACGATGATCTCGGACAAGTCCTTCTGGATCTGGTCTGCAACGCGCAGGCCGCGGCCGGGGATGGATTTACTATGTTTAGCCATACTTTTATTCGGCGCTGTTACACGCTATATCTTTCACAAATGAACTACCAACAACTTTTCAACTGACACGTAGACAGAATACCCACCTTGCAAACCATGCATCGAAATCGATGCCCCGTAGGGTGGGCACGAAGTGCCCACCCTACGAAACCACATGATATTACCAAACGAAAATCGGGCTGTTAGCCCGATTTTCCTGCCTTACGCACCGGAACTGCGTGCGTGTGCTTTGACTATTACAGGGTACGCGCGATTTCTTCGACTTCAAAGATTTCGAGGTGATCGCCTTCCTTGATGTCGTTGAAGTTCTTCAGGGTCAGACCGCATTCGAAGCCGGAACGGACTTCCTTGACGTCATCCTTGAAGCGTTTCAGCGAATCCAGCTCGCCTGTCCACAAGACTACGTTGTCGCGCAGCAGACGGACCGAAGCGCCACGCTTGACCAGGCCTTCGAGCACGTAGCAACCGGCAATCGCGCCGACTTTGCTGACCAGCAGCACCTGGCGAATTTCCACCAGGCCGAGGTTCTGTTCACGCTTCTCCGGCGACAACATGCCGGACATCGCTGCCTTGATCTCGTCCACGGCATCGTAAATGATGTTGTAGTAACGGATGTCGACGCCGTTGGCTTCCGCCAGCTTGCGTGCCGACGCATCGGCTCGGGCATTGAAGCCGATAATCACGGCCTTGGAAGCGACTGCCAGGTTGACGTCCGACTCGCTGATGCCGCCGACGCCGGCGTGCACCACCTGAACCCGGACTTCGCTGGTCGACAGCTTCTGCAGCGACTGCACCAACGCTTCTTGCGAACCTTGGACGTCGGTCTTGATGATCATCGGCAGGTTCTTGACCTCGCCTTCGGCCATCTGGTCGAACATGTTTTCCAGCTTCGCGGCTTGCTGCTTGGCCAGCTTGACGTCACGGTATTTACCTTGACGGAACTGACCGATTTCACGCGCCTTGCGCTCGTCTGCCATGACCATGACTTCTTCGCCGGCAACCGGCACTTCTGTCAGACCCTGGATTTCGACCGGAATCGATGGACCGGCTTCGGAAATCGCCTTGCCGTTTTCATCCAGCATCGCACGGACACGGCCATAAGCCGAACCCGCCAGCACGACGTCGCCGCGCTTCAAGGTGCCGGACTGCACCAGGATCGTCGCCACAGGACCGCGGCCCTTGTCGAGACGCGCTTCCACCACCAGGCCACGCGCCGGGGCAGCAACCGCTGCCTTCAGTTCCAGCACTTCAGCTTGCAGCAGGACTTGTTCCAGCAAGTTGTCGATGCCTTCGCCAGTCTTGGCCGATACCGGCACGAATGGCGATTCGCCACCGTATTCTTCCGGCACCACTTGTTCCGCGATCAGTTCCTGCTTGACGCGATCCAGGTTGCCGCCCGGTTTGTCGATCTTGTTGATCGCCACCACTAGCGGTACGCCGGCGGCTTTCGCATGGGCGATCGCTTCCTTGGTTTGCGGCATTACGCCGTCGTCGGCTGCCACCACCAGGATGACAATGTCGGTTGCCTTGGCGCCACGGGCACGCATCGCGGTAAACGCTTCATGGCCCGGGGTGTCGAGGAAGGTGATCATGCCACGCGGTGTTTCCACGTGATATGCACCGATGTGCTGGGTAATGCCGCCGGCTTCGCCGGAAGCAACCTTGGCGCGGCGGATGTAATCCAGCAGCGAGGTCTTACCATGGTCGACGTGACCCATGACCGTGACCACCGGTGCACGCGGCAGCAGTTCGGCGTCGGCATGTTCTTCGCCGTCGATCAGCAATGCTTCCGGATCGTCCAGCTTCGCAGCGTGCGCGGTATGGCCCATTTCTTCGACCAGAATCATCGAAGTTTCCTGGTCCAGCACCTGGTTGATGGTGACCATCTGGCCCAGTTTCATCAAATGCTTGATGACTTCCGAAGCCTTGACCGACATCTTGTGCGCCAGTTCAGCGACGGTAATGGTTTCAGGGATATAAATATCCTTGATGACCGCTTCTGTCGGCGCCTGGAAATTGCTTTCGTGGTCGTCGTTATGCGAACCGCGGCGGCCCTTCGGACCACCGCGCCAGCCATCGCGGCCACCGCCGGTATTGCCGCGGGTCTTGATGCCGAGGCCGCGCTTCTTGGCGGCGTCGTCCTGCCAGGTCGAAGAGACGTTGGCGGACTTGATCGACTTCTTGTCGACCACGACCTTCTTGTCGTCTTTCTTCTCGCCCGGTTTCTTGTCGGCCGGCTTGTGCAGCGTGCCTTCGGCAGTCTTGGCCGGGCAGCGACAGGCGCTACCGGCTCAGGCGCCTTGATCACGCGGCGCGGTGCATTCATCATGGCCTTGATCTGCGCCACTTCATCCTGCACGGCCTTGCGGGCACGTTCAGTCGCAGCGGATTTCTCGGCGGCTTCCTTGGCGGCTTGCGCAACCTTTTGCTTGGCTTCTTCGCTAGCCAGGCGTTTCTTTTCTTCTGCCGCCGGATCTTCCTGCTTGGCAGGAGCATCAGCGCTGGCAGCGGCCGGAGCCGGGGCTTGCGCAGCGGCTTTCTTGGCTTCCAGTTCAGCTTTCTTGGCGTCGTTTTCAGCTTTTTGCGCAGCCTTGGCTTGCGCTTCCTTCTCAGCTTCCAGCTTGGCCAGGCGTTCTTGTTTTTCCAGCAATTCGGCTTCCTGGCGAGCGATCAATTCTGCCTGACGGCGAGCTTCTTCCACCCGGCGAGCCTGTTCTGCTTCGTCGACGACGGGCGCAGCAGGCGCGGCCGGAGCTGCCGCTACTTCGGCAACCGGCTCGTCACGCTTGACGAAAGTACGCTTCTTGCGCACTTCAACCTGGATCGTGCGCGACTTGCCGGTGGCGTCAGCCTGCTTGATCTCGGTGGTTTCCTTGCGGGTCAGCGTGATTTTCTTCTTTTCGCTATCTGGCACCGCACCGTGCGAACGGCGCAGGTGTTCCAGCAGGCGATCCTTGTCTTCTTTCGACAAGGCGTCGTCAGTCGAATTTTTCTGGACGCCAGCCGACTGTAATTGTGTCAGCAGCAGATCCGCTGGCATTTTCAGTTCGGTAGCAAATTGGGCTACATTGTTACTCGCCATTCAGTCCTCTTTTTCTATGTGGCGCGGCAGACGATACGGAACCTCTCGGATCACTTGATCACTTGGCTTCCGCTGTATTCCATGCCTTGGCTTGCAGGGCCTTGGCATGATCATCGTACTTGGCATCGATGAGTTTCATCTCATCGTCGGTCACATCTTTAAACTCTTCTTCAATCAAATGACGCGCACGGTCGGCTGATAAAGCCAGGATCGCGCCAAATTCGTCATAAGCCAGGGCGGCGAACGCAGCCAATGTCTTGACTCCCGCCAAACCCAGCTTGCCGGCGGTAACCCGGTCCATGCCTTCGAAATTGACCAGCGCATCTTCCATGCCTTCCAGTCCTTCTTCCGAAGCAATCGCTTCTGTCACCAGCGCATCGCGGGCACGGTTACGCAGTTCGTTGACGGTGTCTTCGTCAAACGAATCGATTTCCAGCATTTCGGTAATCGGCACGTAGGCGATTTCTTCCAGGCTGGCGAAACCTTCTTCCACCAGGATGTCAGCGACTTCCTGGTCGACGTCCAGCTTTTCCATGAACAGGGTGCGGATCGCAGCAGTTTCCACCGCTGATTTATCCGCAGACTCTTCCGCCGTCATGATATTGATCTGCCAACCGGTCAGTTCTGCCGCCAGGCGCACGTTCTGACCGCCGCGACCAATCGCGATGGCCAGGTTTTCTTCGTCGACGACGACGTCCATGGCATGCTTCTCTTCATCAACCATGATGGAAGAAACATTGGCCGGAGCCAGTGCGCCGATGACGAATTGCGCCGGATCTTCCGACCACAGCACGATGTCGACCCGTTCGCCGCCCAGTTCGCCAGTCACGGCCTGCACGCGCGAACCGCGCATGCCGACGCAAGTGCCGATAGGATCGATGCGCTTGTCCGCGGTGAACACGGCAATCTTGGCGCGTACGCCAGGGTCGCGTGCCGCCGACTTGATTTCCAGCGAGCCTTGTTCGATTTCCGGTACTTCCAGTTCGAACAGCTTCATGATGAATTCCGGCGCGGTGCGCGACAAAATCACTTGCGGGCCGCGTGCATTGCGGTCGATACGCAGGATGAAGGCACGGACACGGTCGCCGATACGCAGGTTTTCCTTAGGAATCGTCTGGTCGCGCGGCAAGCGTGCTTCGATCTTGCCCGATTCGACAATCGCGTCGCCGCGTTCCATGCGCTTGATGGTGCCGGTGACCAGCGAATCGCCGCGTTCCAGGAAGTCGGCCAGGATCTGTTCGCGTTCAGCGTCACGGATCCGTTGCAGCACGACCTGCTTGGTGTCTTGCGCAAAGCGACGGCCGAATTCCACCGATTCGATCGGCTCTTCGATGTGGTCGTCGACTTCAACGTCGTCAATCTGTTCCTTGGCTTCGAACAGCAGGATTTCCTGGTCCGGCAATTGCAGACCCGCTTCATCCGGCACAACGTGCCAGCGGCGGAAGGATTCGAACTCTCCGGTTTCACGATCGATCGTGACGCGGATATCGACGTCGCCCTCGTAGCGTTTTTTGGTTGCCTGTCCAAGCGCGTGTTCGAGCGCACCGAACACAACATCCCGATCGACGTTTTTTTCATGCGCGAGCGCATCGACCAACAATAAAATTTCGCGACTCATGCTTTGCGACTCCTAAAATCCACTTGCGGCACCAGGTGTGCCTTATCTACGTCAGCGAGCGTAAAATCCAACACCGCCGACCCATCTTTTGTTTCAAATTCGATTTTCAAGTTCTCGCCGTCGGGTTCGCCGAGGACGCCTTGAAACGACTTGCGATGTGCTGCGCCCGGCATCGCCACGCGCAATTTCACGATGGCTTCCTTGCCGGCGAAACGCACATAGTCAGCCAGTTTCTTCAACGGCCGGTCGAGGCCTGGCGACGATACTTCCAGCCGCTCGTACACGACATTTTCCACCGTCAGCACGTGCAACAGTTGATGCGTCACTTTTTCGCAATCTTCTACCGTGATCTGGCCCTGCGCGGCATTTTCCGGCGTGAAATCGATGTATACGCGCAACAAGCCACGCGCGGCCTTTTCGAATTCGACCAGCTCATAGCCCATGCCAACCACGGTTGTTTCAATCAGCTCCAGCAACTGCAAGGCAACTCCCTATAAATAATGCTACCGGCCCGGCAACGCAGGCCCGATACACACACAATCTGCACGTACGACTCAAAAGCCGCCAAAAACGAAAAGCAAAAAAAAAATGGGCATCTGCCCATCTTCTTATCGTTTGTCATTTCAAGCAGTTTCGCGAGACCGGCTGCGCATCAAATTGAAATTTTTGACCTGCTTCCAATTTAATTTCGCATTAAATCTCGTTAATGACTTCTGTTAACTTGTAAATTATAAACGATTGGGCTATGTACCGCAATGCAGGAAATTTGCATTTATTGACATTCGCCCGTTCACAGACAGCAAATTGATCATTATTGCAACACTTCCCGCCACATCTTTTCATCCTGTCCACAGCGGCAAAATGCCGCCATGGCAAGAAACTGCCGATCAGCCGCGTGGACGACGGCGCGGTACGCCTTGCGCGCCAAAATGTCCGCCGCCGGTCGGTCCGCCAGCCGTCTTGTTAGGACGCGCCGGACGGGCAAAACCGCTGCCGCCGCCATTGCGCCGGTGCTGCCCGGCATCCGGGAAGCCCAGGGCAGTCTGCAGAGGATCCGGCTGACGGCTGCGCGGCTGACCGCCACCACCTTGCGGACGACCCTGGCCACCACCCTGTGGGCGGCCTTGACCGCCACCTTGCGGACGGCCTTGGCCGCCGCCAGGGCCACGCCCTTGATTGCCACGCTGACCGCCAAAGCCGCCCTGGTCACGGTAAACACCCACACCCGGGCCTTGCGGCGCGCTGTCGGCGCGATTGCCGTTAGGTTCGCCGCGATCCTTGTTGAAATCGGGACGCCCCTTGCCGCCGCCTGCATTCTGGCCGGCTGCCGGCTTGTCCAGCCCATAAGCTGCCATCATGTCGCGCACTGCGTTCTCTTCCAGCTCTTCCCAGCGGCCGCGCTTGAGGCCGCGCGGCAGCGTCATGGCGCCGTAACGGGTACGGATCAGGCGCGACACGGTCAGGCCGATGGCCTCGAACATGCGGCGCACTTCGCGGTTACGGCCTTCGCCGATCACCACGCGATACCATTTGTTGATGCCTTCGCCGCCGCCGTCTGCAATCTTGGTGAATTGCGCCAGGCCGTCTTCCAGCTCGACGCCAGCCAGCAGCTTCTGGCGCATGCCTTGTTCCAGCTCGCCCAGGGTACGCACTGCGTATTCGCGGTCGATGCCGTAACGTGGATGCATCAAGCGGTTGCACAGGTCGCCGGAGGTGGTAAACAGCAGCAGGCCTTCGGTGTTGAAGTCCAGGCGTCCTACGGCCAGCCATTTGGCTGCCTTCATGTTAGGCAAACGATCGAATACCGATGGACGGCCATCCGGGTCGTTGTGGCTGACAATCTCGCCAGCCGGCTTGTGGTACACCAGCACCCGCGGCGGACGCTTGCTAACCTTGCGCTGCAGCAACTTGCCGTTGATGCGGATCTGGTCGGTCGGCAGGATGCGCTGGCCGATATGGGCCGGCTCGCTGTTGACCGACACCCGGCCGGCGATAATCAATTCTTCCATGTCGCGCCGCGAACCCAGGCCGACTTCCGCCAATACCTTGTGCAGCTTAGGCGCATCGTCTTCCGCGGTGAGGTCGCGGCGGACGGCCTTTTGTGCGGCCTGGCGGCGGTCATTGGCATCCTCTGTCGTCACCAGCGTATCGAACGATTCCGAGGTAACAAAGGAAAACACCTCGTCGGCGTCGGCGCCACGGCCACCCGGCTTGCCGCCGCGCTGACCTTGCTGGCCCGGCTTGCCACCCTGGGCTTGCGGCTTTTTGCCTTTTTGCGGACGCTCGCGTGAATTACGGTCGGCGCCGCGCTCACCACCGCGGCCATTGTTGCGTTCGCCACGCGGCTGACGCTGTTCGCCTGCTTCGCCATTCTGCGCTACAGCCGGCTGGCCGTCAGCAGCGGCCGGATTGCCACCTTCGGCTGCGGCTTCAGCAGCAGCTGAAGATTCTTGTGCACGCTGGGCGGCACGGTTGCTGCGCAAGGCACGCGGACCGCGCACGCCACGCTTGGCCGGCCGTTCACGCGGTGCGCCGTCCTGCTCCGTCGTACTGACGAACGGTACAGTTTCCATCACCACCGGTACCGCCTGGGCAACCACGGATGCAACCACCTCTACACTGGCAACCGGCTCGACAGGTGCTGCGGCCTTCTTGCGCGGTGCGGCTTTCGGCTTGGCCGGGGCCGCTGCTTCCGCTGCATTGACGGCGACAGGAGCGACTTCCGATGCTGCACTGTTTTCATCGGCGGCCGCGGCGACTTTCTTGCGCGGCGCACGCGGTGCACGCTTGGCCGGCTCGGCCGCAACGGGAGCCTCTGCAACGGCCCCAGCGTCAACCGCGACTTTGCGCGCTCTCGGCTTTTTAGCTGGCTTCGGTTCAGTGGCGGCTGTCACGTCGACGACCGGTGCATCATTGGAACTAGGTGGGTTCATTATTCAGGTGTTGGTTATGCCGACCTGGCGTGGCTTCATCATCCGATGCGGGCGCTTGGTCGTTGGTGTGGGTTTCATTCGATGCAGCGGTTGTTTCCTGTGGCTGAGCAGTTATCTCCTCAGTCGTTTCCGCTGCATTTTCCGTCATGGCTTCCGATTCGCCGATATTTTCATCGACAACATCTTCCGCCACTGGTTCTGCAATATGTTCTTCGCCGGCAGAGTCCTCGGCTGCCGTATCCGTTGCCGGATCCAGCTCAGCCAACTCGGACTCCAGCTGTATTTCGCTTGCTTCCTTGGCTGCGGCGGCATCCAGCGCTGCCCTTGCCTCCATGCTCGCTTCCAGGTCTGCTTCGAGCGCCTGCAATTCGAGCAGATTGCCTTCCTGCATGTCATTCCGGGCAACCTGCTGCAGCGGCGGCAGCTGATCCAGCGAGGTCAGGCCGAGATCGTCGAGAAAATGCTTGGTGGTGGCAAACAGGGCCGGCCGCCCCGGCACATCGCGGTGGCCGATCGCCTCGATCCAGCCACGTTCTTCCAGCATCTTCACGGTCTGCGAATTGACAGTGACGCCACGGATTTCCTCGATATCGCCGCGGGTTACCGGTTGACGATAGGCAATAATTGCCAAGGTTTCAAGGGTGGCGCGCGAGTATTTCGGCGGTTTTTCCGGATTCAGGCGCTCCAGGTAGATTTTCATCTCCGGGCGGCTCTGAAAGCGCCAGCCGGTCGACAGGGCAACTACCTCGATGCCCTTGTCCGACCAGTCAGAACGCAGTTCCTCCAGCATAGACCTGATCGTATCTGCATTGATTTCGCCGTCATCCTCAGCGCTATCCTCGCCATTTCGCATATACAGCTTTTTCAAGTCGTTAAGCGACAGCGGCTCGTGAGCACAGAGCAATGCAGTTTCGAGGACTTTCTTGGCCTCAATAGTATTCATGTACGACGTAGTTTATTTAAATTTTATTAAAAAATTTGCAGAGCTTATGTTCAACGGCAGGCGTCGTAAATCTGCCTGATGCCCGGTCAAAGAGAAAGCTGTTGATACTGCTGTCCAGCGCCCGTTAGAGGAGGATTAATGAGGGCGGGGACAATAAGACTTGAACAAGACAGCCGCACCACGGGTGCACCGCTCATTCCTTAGATTTCAATCCGGCCGGCCGGGCTAAAGCTGCAACCGGTCCGCCATTTATCGAAAAATGTTGAGACACAGTTTAGCACAAAGCTTATAGGGCGGGCGGATTGATCTTGCGGATGTGGTTATTTGACGATAGACCCAGGGTCTATCTCAACCTGGGGCCGCCTGGATGGCGTGCCCCGCGTGGCAGACTGGCGGGACTATTCAGCTGCCGCGATAGGTAGAATACGACCACGGCGATACCACCAGCGGCACGTGGTAGTTCTGATCGGCATGGGCGATGCCAAAAGCCAGTGTCACGCGATCAACAAAACGCGGGGCCGGCAGCTCGATTCCCTGCGCAGCGAAATAGTCGCCGGCCGAAAACACCAGTTCGTATTGTCCGGCCTGCATCTCTTCACCCTGCAGCAAAGGCACGTCTACCCGGCCATCCTGATTGGTCACGGCGTTCTTCAGCAGGCTGCGGCCGGCGGCTGTGACCGAATACAGTGCGATTTTGACCCCTACGCCCGGCTTGCCCTGGGTAATATCCAGAACATGCGTGCTTAATTTTCCAACGGCGTTCCCCATGATAATTCCTTATATCGATTAGTTGAAAACGAGTATCGAGCAAATGATATACCGCAGGGTCTAGGTCAATATACTATCCGGCATATATTAATCATGGCTGCAGCGCACATAATTCCTACAATGCATTCAGATCAATCGCACACTCCAGGCCTAGCAATGACCATCAACACCGATCCCCACTATCCACGCGACATGACCGGCTACGGCCGCACGCCGCCCCATCCGCAATGGCCGCACAAGGCCCGGATCGCCCTGCAGTTCGTGCTGAACTATGAAGAAGGCAGCGAAAACTGCGTGCTGGACGGCGACGCCGGCTCCGAAACCTTCCTCTCCGAAATCGTCGGCGCCCAGAGTTTCCCGGCGCGCCACATGAGCATGGAATCGCTGTACGAATACGGTTCGCGTGCCGGCGTCTGGCGTTTATTGCGAATGTTTGAAGAGCGCCGCCTGCCGCTGACCGTGTTCGGTGTTGCGCGCGCGCTACAGCGCAACCCGGAAGCGACCGCGGCTTTTCAAGAACTTGGCCACGAAATCGCCTGCCACGGCTTGCGCTGGATCAGCTACCAGAATATTGATGAAGCCACCGAACGCGCGCATATCGCCGAAGCGGTCAGCGTCATCCAGCAACTGACCGGCAGCGCCCCGCTCGGCTGGTATACCGGACGCGATTCGCCGAATACCCGCCGCCTGGTCATGGAACACGGCGGCTTCAGCTACGACGCCGACCACTATGGCGACGACCTGCCGTTCTGGGAACAGGTGAGTTTCAAAGATGGCAACGGTACGGCGCAAAGCAAACCGCAGCTGATCGTACCTTACACCCTGGACACCAACGACATGCGCTTCGCCGCCATGCAAGGCTTCAATTCCGGCACCCAGTTCTTCGATTACCTGAAAGACGCTTTCGACGTGCTCTACCGCGAAGGCGATCCGCATGGCCTGAACCAGCCGAAAATGCTGTCGGTCGGCCTGCACTGCCGCCTGGTCGGCCGTCCCGGACGGGCTGCAGCGTTGGCGCGCTTCCTCGATTATGTGCAGAGTCACGGCCAGGTGTGGATTACCCGGCGTATCGACATCGCCGATCATTGGCGCGCGACGCATCCGTTTTCTGCATAACGCTTTTTCAACCCGCCGTGGCGGTTCCACGGACCTTGCTTGAACACGGACGCGTGTTGTTTCAAATGAATAAAACCGGAAGTCTATTTATTTACAACTTATTTTATTTACCATCTTATAAAAATCAGGAGACAGGGATGTACCCAGCTAAAAACAGATTGAGAAAACTACAAGTTGCTGCCGCTTTCGGCGCAGCGGTCGCGCTGCCGGCCATGGCGCAAACTTCGGTGCAGGTGACCGGCCTGGTCGACACTTACGTCGGCTCGATGAAATACAGCGGCGACTCAGGACGCACCAGCGTCGTCAACAGCGGCGGCCTGACCACTTCCTGGATCGGCTTCAAGGGCACCGAGGACTTGGGCGGCGGATTGTCCGCCAAATTCAACCTGACCTCGTTCTTCCGCGCCGACACCGGCCAGACCGGCCGCTTCGACGGCAATGAAACCATGTTCTCGCGCGACGCCAACGTCGGCCTGGTCGGCGGCTTCGGTGCAGTGTCCCTGGGGCGCGACCTGGCGCCGAACTTCCTGCCGTCGATCCTGTTCAACCCGTTCGGCGATTCGTTCCAGCTGTCGCCGCTGATCCTGCACCTGGATGTGCCTTGGTTCAACGCTTCCGGCTGGACCAGCTCGCTGGCAGGCGATACCGGCTGGAGCAATGAAGTCATCTACACCACGCCGGACTTCGCCGGCCTGAAAGCCAACTTCCATTACCAGTTCGGCGAACAGGCGGGCAACACCGGCAAGAATAATATCGGCGCCAACGTGCTGTATTTCCACGGTCCGCTGGCATTGAGCGCCTACTATCAACGGGTGAAGGTCAACAACCCACTGGAACTGTCGCCGGGCAACGTGCAGCCATCCACCAATATCCCGCTGCCAAGCGGCATGGTAGCGGCACGCCAGTCGGCCTGGTTCCTCGGCGCCACCTACGATTTCACCGTCGCCAAGCTGTTTGCCACTTACGACCAGACCTCGCATGACATCGACCTGAAAGACAAGACGCTGCAACTCGGCACCAGCATCCCACTGGGCCAGGGCGCGGTACTGGCGTCCTGGGCCAACACCAAGCGCTCCGGCGCGGCGGTAGGCGAATCGCTCAAGCGCAATACGGCATCGCTGGGCTACGACTACAATATGTCGAAGCGCACTGACCTGTATGCGATCTATATGTACGACAAGATCACCGAGCAGACCGTCGGCAACAGCATTGCTTTTGGTATCCGTCACCGCTTCTAAGTTTCGGGCAAGCTGATACCGCAGGTGCATTTCTTGATGCGCGCCGATCGCCCAGCGACCGGCGCGCGTTTTACCGTCTGGAATACCATGAACACGAATCTTTCCACCATCAGCAGCGCCGAATGGCAGGTGCGCAAAGACCTGGCAGCCTGCTACCGCCTGTGCGCACTCAAGCAGTGGGACGACCTGATCTATACCCATATCTCGGCCACCGTCCCCGACGAACCGGGACACTTCCTGCTCAATCCCTTCGGTTATCGTTTCGATGAAGTCTGCGCTTCCAACCTGGTCAAGATCGACGCCCAGGGCCGCGTCGTCGGCGATTCGCCCTACCAGGTCAATGTCAGCGGCTTCGCCATCCACGGTGCAGTCCACGCGGCACGCCCGGACGCCATGTGCGTGATGCATCTGCACAACACCAATGCGGTGGCTATCGGCATCCAGGCCGGCGGTTTGCTGCCGCTATCCCAGCACGCACTGCGCTTCTATGAACAGATTGCCTATCATGACTATGAGGGCCTGGCGCTGACGCCGACCGAGCAAAGCCGCCTGATCGCCAAGCTGGGCCAGTTGCCTGCCATGCTGCTGCGCAATCACGGCAGCCTGGTCTGCGGCCGCAGCATCGCCGAAGCCTATGTACTGATGGATACGCTCGACAAGGCATGCGCAATACAGCTCAAGGCCCATGCCGGCAGCGGCCGGCTCAACATGCCTTCGCACGACATCTGCCGCAAGACGCGCGACCAGCTGCTCGGCGACGGCAGCCCGGAAGGCCTGCTGGAATGGCCGGCGCTGCTGCGCCAGCTGGACGCCGTCGATTCCGGCTACCAGCACTGATCAACTCTCACACCAAGGACAAGCATGCCGACATTCAATGTACAACTCTTCGAAGGCCGCAGCCCGGAACAAAAGCGCGCCTTCGTCCAGGCCATCACAGAAGTCACCTGCAAGACGCTGGATTGCGGACCGGAATCGGTGGATATCATCATCCAGGAAGTAAAACGCGAGAACTGGGCTACCGCCGGCAAGCTGTGGTCTGAGTGAGCCTGCGGCAAATCTCGCAAACGTAAAAAAAGGAGCGGCGTCATTGCAGCTCCTTTTTTATTTACATCTGACAGAAGGCGATTCCTTGAACCGCCCTCCTTCACCCTATCTCAGTCAGGCGAACTCGCCGATCTGCTTGACCACCGCATTGCGCACCGAGCCACTGACCACGAACGACTGCGCCACCACGATATCGTTGTGGAACCAGCGGTCGCCTTCCAGGCAAGCCGGGATCTGGCGGCGGATTTCCTGGTGAGCCGCTTGCGTACCTTGACCCAGCACAAAGCCCGGCAGCAGGTCTTCCGTCATGGTCAGCGCCTGCGCCGCCAGCAGCATTTCAACGCCGATGATGTACTGCGTGTTGGCCACCACCGTGGCCGCCTTGCGCGCGCACCACGTCGAGTTCGAGACGTGGTCTTCGCTGTTGCCCT
This sequence comes from Collimonas pratensis, assembly GCF_001584185.1. Lineage (GTDB taxonomy): Bacteria > Pseudomonadota > Gammaproteobacteria > Burkholderiales > Burkholderiaceae_D > Collimonas > Collimonas pratensis. Next base: position 4,426,977 of record NZ_CP013234.1, read on the forward strand.
TGGCCGGGATGCTGTCGACGCTGCCCGGCATGCACAGGGTGCGGTTTTCCATCACCAGCGAACTCATCGAACATTGCACTACCGGATAGCCGGTATTGACGCCGCGCACGCCGCTCATCAGGTTGCGTGGCAAGCCCCACGACAGGGTCGGATCGATCAGGCGGGCGATGCGGCGTTCGCAGATGCTGCCCAGATCGGCAATCGCGATTGCCAGCAAGTCCATCGCTTGCGCCAGGTACTGGCCGTGGAAATTGCCGCCGGAGATGATCTCGAAGCCGCCGCCTTCCGCTTCTTCTTTGCTGAAAATCAGCGGGTTGTCGGTGGCAGAATTGATTTCCTTGTCGACGATGTTGTCGATGTAATCCAGCGCATCGAACACCGGGCCGTAGACTTGCGGCGAGCAGCGCAGGGAGTAGACGTCCTGGATGCGCGAGCTGTATGGAATATCGGTGCGGCGCGTTTCTTCCGGAAACTGCACCGAGCGCGCTTCGTGCGTGGTGCGGGTGGAACCCGACAGCAGCTTGCGGATGATGGCGGCGGTCTTGATCTGGCCGGCATGCGGACGGGCTTGCTGGATGCGGTGGTCGAACGCGGCCATTTCGGCGCGCATGGCTTCCAGCGTCAGGCCCAGCGACAAACAGGCGTCGCTCAGCAGGTTGCGCGCATCGTGCGTCACCAGCACAGCCACCGCCAGCGAAGCGGTACAGCCGTTGATCAGGGCTGATGCATCCTTGGCTTTCAGGTCAAACTTGACCGGACCGACGCCGGACTTGGTGATCGCCTCAGGCGCGCTCATGCGCTGGCCCTGGTACATCACTTCGGCTTCATCGAAACCGGCAATCGCTGCCGCCAGATAAGACAAGGGTGCCAGATCGCCGGAAGCGCCGACCGAGCCCTTTTGCGGCATGATCGGATGGATGCCGGCATTCAGGAAAGCCAGCAGGCGGTCCACCACTTCCACCCGCGGCGCCGAGTAATTGCTGGCGAAGGCGTTGGCGCGCAACAGCATGGTGGCGCGGCTGACTTCTTCCGGGAACGGTTCACCGAGGCCGGCGCAATGGGCTTTGATCAACTGGGTCTGGAACAGTTCGATGTGCTCGACCTTGATGCGGGTATCTTTCAGCAGGCCGACACCGGTGTTGAAGCTGTACATCATCGGCGCTTCGTCGTGCATCCAGGTCGATTCGATGTAGTCGCGGCTTTCCTTCAGGGCGGCGCGTGAAGAGTCTGCCAGGGTCACCGGCAAGTGCGGGGCGCGGGCGACGTCGACGACTTGCTGCGCAGTCAGGTTGAAACCGTCGATAGTGATGGTTTGGGACATGAAAACTCCAAATGAAACTGTAGGGATAGTGCAGGCGACAGCGCCTGAGCGTAAAGCTATTGCTCAGGCGGCTTCCTGCGTTTGACTGGAAGGTAACAGCGCGCGGCTTACTTGGCGCCGGCGGTATACCAGGCGCCGATCAGGGCGCGTTCGTCGTCGGTGATATGCGTCATGTTCGCCAGCGGCATGGCCTTCAGCTGCACCGCTTGCTGATAGATCTTGTCGGCGTGTTGGCGGATCAGGTCAGGCGTTTGCAGCATGACGCCGGCCGGCGCCGTGGCAAAGCCCGGCTGGGTCGGCTGCGCCGAGTGGCAGGTGGCGCAGCGCTGGCCGATGATTTCCTGGATGTGCGCCATGTCGGCTGCCGGCGCGGCGGTCGCAGTGCCTGCGGCGGCGACGGCGCCGCCTGCAACCGCAGCAGCTTCTGCCTTGGCGACAGGTGCAACCGGCTGGACAGGCTTAGGTGCAATCGCAATCGCCACCGCCAGCAGCAAGGCGACGCCGGCGATCGGATAGCCGATCGAGACACGGCCGGCATGACGCAGGTTGAAGAAGTGACGGATCAGCGCGCCAGCGGCAATGATGGCGGCCAGGATCAGCCAGTTGTACGGATGGCTGTAAGTCATGCCGTAGTGGTTGCTGATCATGATGAACAGCACCGGCAGTGTGAAATAGTTGTTGTGCACGCTGCGTTGCTTGGCCTTCTTGCCGTAGATCGGATCCGGCGATTTGCCGACCCGCATCGCTTCCACCAGCTTGCGCTGGCCAGGAATGATCACCATCAGCACGTTACCCACCATCATGGTGCCGATCATGGCGCCGACATGGATGTAGGCGGCGCGGCCGCTCAGCAGGTGCGTCAGGACATAGGCGGCGGCCACGATGAACAGGTACATGACCAGGCCGAGCAAGCCATCGCGCTTGCCCAGCGGCGAGCGGCACAGCAGGTCGTAGACAGTCCAGCCGATGACCAGCGTGCCGAGGCCGACGCCGATCGCCTGCCAGGTGCTGAGGTCGGCGACGTCCTTGTTGATCATCATGGCCGAAGCATTGAAGTAATACACAATGAACAGCATGGCGAAGCCCGACAGCCAGGTGGCGTAGGCTTCCCATTTGAACCAGTGCAGGTCGTCCGGCAGTTCAGCCGGCGCCACCAGGTATTTTTGCGGATTGTAGAAGCCGCCGCCGTGGACTGCCCACAACTCGCCGGAGACGCCCTTCTTGGCCAGGTCGGAACCCGCTTTCGGCGGCCGGATCGAATTATCGAGCCAGACAAAATAAAAGGATGCGCCGATCCAGGCGATACCCGTGATCAGGTGCAGCCAGCGGACCAGCAGATTGAGCCATTCGACCCCGTATGAAACTAACAATGCATCCATGTCTTCCCCAACGATTAATGCTCGTCTGCCACTGCGGGCTCTGCAAACGATAGAGGTTATTTCGCTTTATATTTGAACCGATAACTGCGTTGCTTCGCCTTGTTCCCGCTTCAAATAAAAATCGAAATATTTACCTCAACACGGCCGCGAACTTTTTTTAACTGCTTAGCTCCGCTACGGCCAACATGAGCGGATAAGCAAGATACCTGCCTGCCCATCCTTCATCTTCCCCTGCCTGCGCTTCGGCCCCGTCAGAAAATAAGTTGAACATTTGTGCTGGCCGTAGCTGGCGCGCTGCTGCCGCTGTTACGTTCGCCCAAATGCCCAACTTATTCCCTAACGGCCCCTTAACGTAAAAAGCGCGCCAGATTCACGCAAGATAAACGCAACGGCCTTTGAAAACATGGATATCCAGATATATTTGACATATGCATATCCATATAACAAAATGAACTTCGAGAGTATCGTAAAAATACGAAACCAATAAATATAAATTGCAGGAGACAACATGGCCAAGCTGCCGGACCACCTGGATATCCACCTGATACGCATCCTGTATCTGCTGCTGTGCGAGAAGAACGTCTCGCGGGTGGCGCTCAAACTCAACCAGCCGCAACCCTCGATCTCGGCCTCGCTGCGCAAGCTGCGCGAACTCACCGGCGACCCCTTGCTGGTGCGCGGCGCGCGCGGCATGGTGCCGACCCAGCACGGCGAAAGCCTGCTGAAGCCGGCCAAGCGCATCCTCGAAGAAACCGAACGCCTGTTCGTGCAAAAGACCGCCTTCGTGCCCCAGGCCGAGGCGCGCACTTTCCATATTGCAGCACCAGATTACATGAATACGCCGTTTTTCCTGGAAGTGGTGGCGCGCCTGCGGCGCGAATCGCCCAAGAGCCGCATCGTGATCCACGCCCTGGGGCCGGAAACCGACTACGTCAGGCTGCTGTCCGACGGCGACCTCGACCTGGTGATCGCCAACTGGGACGAACCGCCGGCCCATTTGCACCTGTCGAAACTGTTCGACGATCCCATCGTCTGCCTGATGCGGGCCGACAGCGCCTACGCCAAGCGCACCGGGCCGGACCAGATGACGGTGGAAGACTACCTGTCATTGCCGCACGTGGCGCCGTGGCAGGTGTTGCCCGGCTACCACGGCATCATCGATTCCTTCCTCGACAGCCAGAACCTGAACCGCAACGTGGTGGTGGAATCGGCCTATTTCGGCATGCTGCCCTATATGGTGGCGCAAACCGACCTGGTGCTGACCACCGGCCGCCAGTTCGCCCGCTTCTATGAAAAGACGCTGGCGCTGAAAAGCTTCACCCTGCCGATCAAGTTTCCACCCATGCGTTTCTATCAACTATGGCATGAACGAGTGCACCAGGCCACCGAACACAAATGGCTGCGCGAACAGATCGGGATTGCCGCCAAGAGCATGCTGGCGAAGTAGCAATAAACACAAAAACACAACACAAATTCCTCTGTAGCAACGAGTTTTCCTCATATATCCAAATACGTAAATCAACTATCAGGCAAGCTATATATCGTGAGGGACTGGGCCAAGTAGTATCGAACAGCACGAGCCCGCTTCCAGCAAGCGGTGACTTGTGAAGGCTGTGGCGCAGCAGGCCGGTCGGGCAGAAATCCCAGGGTTACTGGAGGCCGGATTGATGTCGCCGCAAGCACTAACTATAAATGGTACCTAGGAGACACACGATGACCAGCAGCACAGAACCGGTAGATGAAATACTCCCCGTAGGAAAACTTGCGGCCCTCGGCCTGCAGCATGTGCTGGTGATGTATGCCGGCGCCATCGCGGTGCCGCTGATCATCGGCGGCGCCCTCAACCTGGCAAAAAGCGACATCGCTTTCCTGATCAGCGCCGACCTGTTCTGCTGCGGCCTGGTGACCCTGATCCAGTGTCTCGGCTTCTGGAAATTCGGCATCAAGATGCCAGTCATGATGGGCGTCACCTTCGCCGCCGTCGGCCCGATGGTGGCCATGGCCGGCAATCCGCAGCTGACCATCGTACACATTTACGGCGCAGTGATTGTCTCCGGCATCTTCTGCGTCTTCGCGGCGCCCTACATGAGCCGCCTGATGCGCTTCTTCCCGCCGGTCGTGACCGGCACCGTGATCAGCGTCATCGGCATTTCCCTGATGGGCGTCGGCATCAACTGGGCGGCCGGCGGGCAGCCGGTGATCGGTACCCTGGTCGACGGCGTCTTCACCAAGATTCCCAACCCTGACTACGGCTCGCCGACCAGCCTCGGCATCGCCCTGATCGTGCTGATCTCTATCCTGCTGATCACCAAATACGTCAAAGGCTTCATCGCCAACATCTCGGTCCTGACCGGCATGGCGATCGGCTTCGTCATCGCCATGGCGATGGGCAAGATCAGTTTCTACGGCCTCGGCGATGCCGAATGGTTCGCCTTCATCCGCCCCTTCCACTACGGCTGGCCGAAGTTCGACCTCGGCTCCATCATCAGCATGTGCCTGGTGATGATCGTCACCATGATCGAATCGACCGGAATGTTCATTGCGCTGGGTGAAATCGTCGGCAAGAAAGTCGACGACAAGACCCTGGCGCGCGGTTTGCGCGTGGACGGCCTGGGCAGCGTCATCGGCGGCATTTTCAATACCTTCCCGTACACTTCGTTCTCGCAGAACATCGGCCTGGTGGGCGTCACCGGCGTGCGCAGCCGCTATGTCTGCGCCGCCGCCGGCGTAATCCTGATGCTGTTCGGCCTGTTCCCCAAGATGGCGCACGTGGCCGCCTCGATCCCGCAGTTCGTGCTGGGCGGCGCCGGCATCGTCATGTTCGGCATGGTGGCAGCGACCGGCATCAAGATCCTGTCGAGCGTGGATTTCCAGCGCAACCGCAATAACCTGTTCATCGTCGCCGTCAGCTTCGGCGCCGGCATGATCCCTATCGTGGCGCCGACTTTTTTCGACAAGATGCCGCTGTTCCTGTCGACCATTTTGCATAGCGGCATCCTGCTGGCGTCCAGCATGGCGGTCTTGCTGAACCTGTTCTTCAACGGTAAAGGCTCCAGCGAGGACAGCCATGCGCATGCATTGGCGGCGGCGCAAAGCTCAGATCACTAGGCAGCAATTAAGCAGCAATCAAGCGGAATCATCGTGTTTGAAGAACGTGGCACGGCAATGACAGAGATACGCGCTCCGTAGTATTCCGCTAAGTGGGGTCAGAGTGAAGTTTCTGCAAAAAGCGCGCAGAAAGTTCACTCTGACCCCAGTTAGCTGCGTGTGTGATGCGCGACGAAAACCGAATACGGCTTTGTCGTGCTTCATGAAATTCTTAATAGGCAACAAGTCGACAGCGTGGCGCAAAACGGGCCTGGCTGCGATGAAAGCGGTTTTGAAGTAATGTAATTCCCATCCGTAGCAGTAACAGAGCGATTTAACTTAGGACGAAGCGGGCCGGCCCGCCGATGATACAAATGACAACACTAGAACAATTGAACAGCGCCGATGCGCAGGCTTTCGTGACAACGCTGCACGGCATCTACGAACATTCGCCGTGGATCCCGCTGCGCGCCGCTGCCCAACGTCCATTCGCCAACGTCACCGCGCTCAAGCAGGCGATGCAAGCAGTGGTCAGCAGCGCCAGCCGCGAAGAGCAGCTGGGCCTGATCCGCGCCCACCCGGAGCTGGCCGGCAAGGCTGCCATTGCCGGCGAACTGACGGCGGAATCGACCGGCGAGCAAGCCAAGGCTGGCCTCAACCTGTGCACAGCCGAGGAATTCGCCACGTTGCAAAAGCTGAACGCCGATTACAACCAGAAATTCGGCTTCCCCTTCATCCTGGCGGTCAAGGGCGCCGACGGCCAAGGTCTGTCGCGCCAGGCCATCATCGCCACTTTCAGCCGCCGCCTGAAAAACCAGTTCGACGATGAACTGGGAGAAGCCTTGCGCCAGATCGGCCGCATCGCTGAAATGCGCAGCAACGACCTGCTCGGCTACACGCCAGCATTGGGCAAGACCATCATGCAATGGGCAGAGCAGATCGGCGCCTGGAGCGACGACGACAACGGCCTTACTTGCGCCTACATGACCGACACGCACCGCCGCACCGCCGCCCAGATCGCCGGCTGGATGCGCGAAGCCGGCATGCAAGCAGAAATCGATGCGGTCGGCAATGTGGTCGGACGCTACCTGTCGGACAACGCCTCGGCGAAGACGCTGATGACCGGTTCCCACTACGACACTGTGCGCAACGGCGGCAAGTACGATGGCCGCGAAGGTATCCTGTTGCCGATCGCCATCGTCAAGCACCTGCACGAGCGCGGTGAGAAACTGCCCTTCCATTTTGAAATTGTCGCCTTCTCGGAAGAGGAAGGCGTGCGCTTCAAGAGCACTTTCCTGGGCAGCAACGCCATTATCGGCCAGTTCAACCTGGAACTGCTGAACAATCTCGACCGCGACGGCGTCAGCATGCGCGACGCCCTGCTGCAGGCCGGCCACGACCCGGCGGCGATTTCTGCCATCGCGCGCAATCCGGCGGATCTGCTGGGCTATGTCGAAGTGCATATCGAGCAAGGCCCGGTGCTGCTGCAGCGCGACCTGCCGGTCGGCATCGTCACCTCGATCGCCGGCAGCTGCCGCTACATGGTGCAGCTGAAAGGCGTCGCCAGCCACTCCGGCACCACGCCGATGGCGATGCGCAAGGATGCCGCCGCCGCCGCCGCGGAAATCCTGCTGTATGTCGAACAGCGCTGCGGACAAGACCAGCAGGCTTCGCTGGTCGGCACCGTCGGCCAGCTGCAGGTGCCTAACGGCTCCACCAACGTGATCCCTGGCGCCTGCATCTTCTCGCTGGATATCCGCGCCGCCGACGACGGCATCCGCGACGCCGCGGTGGAAGACGTATTGCGCCATATCGAGACAGTCTGCGCGCGCCGCTGCGTCGAAGCCAATGTCGAAAAAATGGTCTCGGCGCCGGCCGCGCCTTGCGCGCCATGGCTGATGGAACAACTGTCTGCCGCCACCGAACGGGCCGGCGTGAAACCGTTCAAACTCGCTTCCGGCGCTGGCCATGATGCCATGACCATCGCCAAAATAACGGATGTCGCCATGCTTTTCACGCGTTGCGGCAACGGGGGCATCAGCCACAATCCATTGGAGACAATGACTGCGGACGATGCCGAAGTATCGGCGCAAATCTTGCTGGATTTCCTACGCCACTTCAAAGCCAAGTCTTGAACCAGCGTATCTGGAACTAATGCAATGTCTAAAACTTTATTGATAAAAAATGCGCGCGTCGTCGTCACCATGGACGATGCGCGCCGTGAAATCGCCGGCGGCGCCGTCTTCATCCGCGACAACGTGATCGAACAGGTCGGCAACGGCGCCGACCTGCCGCAGACTGCCGACGAAGTCATCGACGCCGGCAACCACGTCGTCATCCCCGGCCTGGTGAATACCCATCATCATATGTACCAGAGCCTGACGCGCGTCATCCCGGCGGCGCAGAACGGCGAGCTGTTCAACTGGCTGACCAACCTGTATCCGATCTGGGCCAACCTGACGCCGGAGATGATCCAGGTCTCGACCCTGACCGCGATGGCGGAACTGATCATGTCCGGCTGCACCACCAGCAGCGATCACCTGTACATCTATCCCAACGGCTGCAAGCTCGACGACAGCATCGAAGCGGCGCAGCAGATCGGCATGCGCTTCCATGCCGCGCGCGGCTCGATGAGCGTCGGCCAGTCGAAAGGCGGCTTGCCGCCGGACCGTGTGGTGGAAGACGAAAAGGCGATCCTGCAAGATACCCAGCGCCTGATCGAAACCTATCACGACAGCAGCCGCCATGCGATGCAACGCATCGTGGTGGCGCCCTGCTCGCCGTTCTCGGTGTCGCGCGACCTGATGCGCGAGTCCGCCATACTGGCGCGTCATCACGGCGTCTCGCTGCATACCCACCTGGCGGAAAACGTCAACGACATCGCCTACAGCCGCGAGAAATTCAACATGACGCCGGCCGAGTACGCGGAAGACTGCGGCTGGGTCGGCCATGACGTCTGGCATGCCCACTGCGTGCAACTGGACGATGACGGCATCTACATGTTCGCCCGCACCGGCACCGGCATCGCCCACTGCCCTTGCTCCAACATGCGGCTGGCCTCCGGCATCGCGCCGATCCGCAAGATGGTCGACGCCGGCGTGGCGGTCGGCATCGGCGTCGACGGTTCGGCCTCGAACGACGGCGCCCACATGCTGGGCGAAGTGCGGCAAGCGATGCTGTTGCAGCGCGTCGGTTTCGGCCCGGACGCCATGACGGCGCGCCAGGCGCTGGAACTGGCGACGCTGGGCGGCGCCAAGGTCCTCAACCGCGACGACATCGGCGCCCTGAAGCCGGGCATGTCGGCCGACCTGGTGCTGTTCGATTTGAACAAGGTCGGCTTTGCCGGCGGCTGGCACGATCCGGTGGCGGCGCTGGTGTTCTGCACGCCGGCCGATGTCGCCTACAGCATCATCAACGGCCGCGTAGTGGTGCGCAACGGCCAGTTCACCACGGTCGACCTCGGCAATGTGCTGGAACGGCATAACAAGCTGGCGTTGTCGCTGGCTGAAGCAGCGCGCTAAGTCTTAGCCCGGGGTGGGTTCGCCTTGTTCCCACCCCGGCAAAGCGTCCGATTGATTATCCCGTCATGGCGACGCAGCTTCTTCTGCAAGCTTGGTTTTGCTGCTTGTGCCAAATACCTGTCCTCCGAGATAGGAAAAATAGAGACGCTTCTGGCTCAATGCGAACAACAGACGGTGAGAATGCAGAAAATCCGCGCCGAGCACCATCTCAGGCTGATCATGGAGCATGGTGTTGGTAGCGGCGACATGATTGGAATCTGAGCGCGCCGCCCCGTAGAGATCCATGATGCAAATCTTTGGATTGCTGATGATTTCCTCGCCTATCGCAAAGCTTTGAAACTGCGCCTGCCACATCTGTGAACGATGTTTTCCGACCCCGCCCCCACTGCCTAATGCCACTACCCCGGGCGATTCGGTAGTGATCCCGGCACGCGCTGCCGCTGCAAGATCAATGATCGAAGTAGATGCCCCGCTGTCCAGCAGCGCGCTTGCTTCCTTGCCATTGATGTGAACCGTCACCACCTGGCGCAGATCGTCGGGAGCAATCGCATGCGTCGACGTGCTCGCCGCATTTTCATCCCAATATGCTAAAAATGACTGGTCGCAAGCGCTCGGCTCAAAAAACTTGATTTGCCGATTCGCCATGGAAATCTCTACGTCTTGGTGAAACAGGATATCGGCGCCGACCAGCACGTCATAATTGAAGGACTTGTCCATGTCCCACAGGACGCCCAAACGCACACCGCGCCAGGCTAGCTTGCCAAATGAGAAGTCATCAAGCCGTGTTGTGTACGACATGGATTCACCGCCCAATCCTATCCCGTAGGTATTGGAATGGCTGAGCGCCAATCCCAGCTTTTCCGCTGCCCGCCGAGTAATCTGGGTGCGCTGCGAACCGCTGTCGAACATCATTGCAACGGCGCTGCCGTTCATGCTGCCCCCGATTGTGGCGAAGCCGTTGATCGGCTTGACCGTAAATGTGGCGAAATTCGTATAGCGACAACTGCTTGCCGCATTTTCCGCGCGTGCGGCATGCAGAAATGCCATCAGCAACACTGCCATGCAGAGCAGTGAGTACGACCGAGGAAGCCGATTCTTTTTAGCAGGATGATCAGGCAGCATATTTTTGGATTTCCATGCGATCAACTGACGAGAAGGTAAGCATCAGCAATTATCCACAGAACGCGACCATTTTCTTGCGAGAATTGTTTCAGTGATGCAACAAACTTTCAGATCGCTGAAAACTGCTGCGCCAGGCGCTTCTGGCGGAAATGCTCGACCACATAATCGACGAACACCCGGGTCTTGGCCGGCAGCAGCTTTTGCGCGGCAAAGTAGAGCGACAAAGTGCCGCCGTCGACATACCAGTCCGGCAGCACCCGCACCAGGCTTTTCGCGCGCAGGAAGGGCAAAGCGTTCGGCACGCTGACCAGGGCGATGCCGAGCCCCATCTGCGCACTCTCGCAGGCCGCTTCCGGATCGCTCATGGTCATGCGCGTGCGCAGCGTCACCGGCGCCTGCCGGTTGGCGCGGTTGCGCAAAGGCCAGGAACGCACCCGCCCGGTCTGAGGCGAACGGATGAAGATGCCGTCGAAGGTGTCCAGCTCATCGGGGGATGTTGGCGTTTTCCTGTCCTGGAAATAGTCCGGCGCCGCCACCAGCACCCGGTGCGCCGGCGCCAGCACGCGCGCCACCACGCCGGGCGGCAATTCGAAGCCGCCGCCGAGGGCGGCATCGAAGCCTTGCGCGATCAGGTCGATCTGGCGGTTATCGAAATGCCAGTCGGGCGAGATGCCCGGGTACTTTGCCAGGAAAGGCGCCAGCAGCGGCACCATGTAGGCGCGGCCAAAGCCGGTGCCCATGCTGACCTTGAGCATGCCGGCCGGCTGGCCGCCAGCGCTGGCCAGGTTGTCGACCGCGGCCTGGATCGTCAGCAGGCTGTCCTTGACCTCGTGCAGGAAACTTTCGCCTGCCTCGGTCAGCGTCAGGCTGCGCGTACTGCGCTGGAACAGCCGCACGCCCAGCCCCGCTTCCAGCCTGGCGACGTTCTTGCCGACCGCCGCGGAAGTCATGCCGAGCCGCCGCGCCGCCTCGGAAAAGCTGCCGGCTTCGGCGCTGCGGACGAAGCATTGCATGCCGATCATCGTTTCCATTTTAAACCTTTGGTATGAATTGATTATGCCGATTAGAGACTAGTAACAACATAATGATCGTCCGATACTGTGCCTGTCAACCCGCTGCTTGCCAATTCGGCCTGCAGCCCAACTTACAGGAGCAATACCATGACGAACCATCAAGCAGCCGCCGTACTGGACAACAAAGTCGCCTTCATCCAAGGCGGTTCGCGCGGCATCGGCGCCGCCATCGCTAAACGCCTGGCCAAGAACGGCGCGGCGGTCGCCTTCAGCTATGTCAGCTCGCCGGAAAAAGCCGCGCAAGTGGTCCAGCATATCGAAGCAGCCGGCGGCCGGGCGCTGGCGATCCAGGCCGACAGCGCCGATGCCTGGCAGATCAAGGCCGCCATCGCCAAGACCGTCAGCACTTTCGGCCGGCTGGATATCCTGGTCAACAACGCTGGTGTGCTGGCGATAGCGCCGCTGGCCGAATTCAGCCTGGAAGACTTTGACCGTACGCTCGCCATCAACGTCCGCAGCGTTTTCATCGCCAGCCAGGAAGCCGCGCGCCACATGGGCGACGGCGGCCGCATCATCAACATCGGCAGCACCAACGCCGAGCGCATGCCGTTTGCCGGCGGCGGTCCCTACGCCATGAGCAAGTCGGCGCTGGTCGGCCTGACCCGCGGCCTGGCGCGTGACCTCGGCCCGCGCGGCATCACCATCAACAACGTGCAGCCAGGCCCGGTCGACACCGACATGAATCCGGCCAACAGCGAATTCGCCACCAGCCTGAAGGCCATGATGCCGATCGGCCGCTATGGCACGGACGAGGAAATTGCCGGCTTCGTCGCCTACCTGGCCAGCCCGGAAGCGGCCTACATCACCGGCGCCAGCCTCACCATCGATGGCGGATTCGCAGCCTGACAGGCCGCCATCCTCAAGCTGCTGAAGGCAAAGGCTGCTGCACGATGGCAGCAGCCTTTGCCCAAGCCGCGCAACAGACGCTTGCCGGCCGCTTGCCGCCGGCCCTCAACATCGCCCCGCCCTCCTCATCGACAAAGCTGCCTGCGACCGCCGTCCGCCAATGGTAAGCTTGTGCCTCAGCACCCAGAATCCCTATCGCAAGACAATTCACGATCATTACAGGAGTAGCGCGTTGTAATGAAAAGCAATGTTCACATCATCAAGTTCTTCAGGCAGCGCATCCCGGCGTTTACCTGCGTGCCGGGCTGCCATGACTGCTGCGGCCCGGTGCTGGCTTCCAGCGAAGAGATGGCCAGGCTGCCGCGCAAGAGCGCGCAGGAGCAGGATGCGGCGCTGGCGGCGCTCAGCTGCCCGCATCTGGGCGCCGAAGGTTGCCAGGTGTATGACGAACGTCCGCTGGTCTGCCGTTTGTTCGGCACCACGCCCAAGCTGGCCTGCCCCAACGGCAAGGGTCCGGCAGTCATGATCGATCCGCTGACAGAAGAGCGGATCTATGATTATTTCGCGCAAACGCGCCACGTGCTGGTTTGATTTTCACATCATGACCATACCCTCTTCCTTCGAACTATTGCTCGAGCAAAGCGGCGGACAGCCCTTTGTGTTTGAGCACGGCGACATGCGCACACTGCATTTTGACCACAAGTACGTGCAAAGCGCGATGTCGATTGCCGAGCCGCACAAGCTGCTGCTGAGTTATACGCGGGCCATGATGGGCTTCCTGCTGTTTCACCCGGCGCCCAGGCACATCCTGCTGGTCGGCTTGGGCGGCGGTTCTCTAGCCAAATACTGCTATCGCCATTTCCCTGACGCCCGCATCACCGTGCTCGAACTGAGTGCAGAAGTGATCGCCTTGCGCGACCATTTCATGATTCCGGCCGACGACCAGCGCTTCCAGGTGATCCACACCGATGCCGCAGCCTACATGCAGGCACAGCAGGGAAACATCGCCGACATCATCATGCTGGACGGTTTTTCCGCCGACGGTCCCGCCGAGGCGCTCAGCACCAGCGGCTTCTATGCCGCCTGCCTGCGTAACCTTGCTGCTGGCGGCATCGTGGTGTCGAATCTGTGGGACCGCCCGGATTTCCTGGTGCAAGCGATCGGCCAGGCGCTGGCGGCATCCGACTGGCGCATATGGTGGTGCCGCACCAGCGACAGCCATAACTGCATTGCTTTTTTTATCAAAGGCAGCGTCACGCCGTTGTTCAGAACGATGATACTTAGACGGGCAAAAAAACTGGATGCGCAGTTTGGATTGCAGCTGTCGGAGCTGGTGCCATCGTTCCAGCTCGTCAGAGACCAGCCTGAGGAAGAGTCGGTTTAAATGCTGCACACAACATAAAAAAATATCCCCGACGCTTACGCATGGGGGATATTTTTGGTTGCCTGTCTGGCAGAACCGTATCAACTCACCGGTTAGCGTGATTTTTCCCACGCCTGCCGCTTACAGATTTACTGCGCCCAGATTTCCGCCAGGCGCAACAGGTTGGTGCTGCCCGGCTGGCCGAACGGCATGCCGGCGGTGATCGCGATCTGGTCGCCGACCTTGGCGAAACCTTCCTTGAAGGCGGTCTGGCAAGCGGCAGTCACCATTTCGCTTTCGTTATGCACCTGTTCGCTGATGGTGGAATGCACGCCCCACACCAGCGCTAGCCGGCGCGCGGTCGCCAGTTTCGGCGTGATGCTGAGGATGGGCGCCATCGGCCGTTCGCGCGCGGCGCGCAGGCTGGTGTGGCCGGAGCTGGTGTATGTCACGGTGACCTTGGCGCCGATGATGCGGGTGACATCGCGCAGCGCCGAGCAGATGGCGTCGCCGCGGTTCGGCAGCGGGCCGCCGTTTCTTTCATAGTGTTGTGCATCCAGCATGTTTAGGTACAGCGGATCGCGCTCGACTTCAGTGATGATGCGGTCCATGATGGAGACAGCCGGGACCGGGTAAGCGCCGCTGGCCGATTCGGCCGACAGCATCACGGCATCGGCGCCGTCGTAGATGGCGCTGGCGACGTCGGACGCTTCGGCGCGGGTCGGCACCGGCGAGGTGATCATCGATTCCAGCATCTGGGTGGCGATCACGATCGGCTTGCCATGCTGGCGGCAGACGCGCAGGATGCGCTTTTGCACGCCCGGCACGCGTTCCGGCGGCAGCTCCACGCCGAGGTCGCCGCGTGCCACCATGATGGCGTCGGAAACCTGCACGATCGCATCCAGCTGTTCCAGCGCAGCCGGCTTCTCCAGCTTCGACAGGATGCTGGCGCGGTCGCCGATCAGGGCGCGCGCTTCCAGCACGTCTTCCGGCCGCTGCACGAAGGACAGCGCAATCCAGTCGACGCCCAGTTCCAGTGCAAATTTCAGGTCGCGCTTGTCTTTTTCAGTCAGCGCCGGGATCGGCAGCACCGCATCCGGCACGTTGACGCCCTTACGGTCCGACAATGTGCCGCTGTTGACTACCCGGGTGCGGATAGACTGGCCGTCGCAGGACTGCACTTCCAGCCGCACCTTGCCGTCATCCAGCAGCAGCGCCTGGTCACCGGCGATCACTTCAAACAATTCCGCATGCGGCAAGCAGACGCGCTCGCTGTTGCCCGGGGTGGGGTCGCGGTCCAGCGTGAATTCCTGACCGGCGTGCAATTCGATCTTGCCATCGGCGAACTGGCCGATGCGCAGCTTCGGGCCTTGCAGGTCGGCCAGGATGGCGACTGGCCGGCCGACTGCCTTTTCCACCGCGCGGACGATATCGTAGCGCTGCTGATGATCGGCGTGGCTACCATGGCTGAAATTGAAACGGAAGACGTCGGCGCCTGCTTCGAACAAGGCCTGGATGGTGCTCTGGTCGGCGCTGGCGGGACCGAGCGTGGCGACGATTTTTGCTTTACGTTGGCGGCGCATGATGTGCTTTCTTTAGATGGTCAGCTAATGGCAAGGCGAAAAGGGACTCCCCGCGCCGGTCCGGTGTGGCAGCCGGCGCAGGTTTCTGTTTATTGAGAGAGTGTTGCGGAGTGCCGCTGTATCAGAGAATCACGATGGCGCGGAAATCGTTGACGTTGGTGCGCGTCGGTCCGCTCACCACCAGGTCGCCCAGCGCGCTGAAGAAGCCGTAGCCGTCGTTGTTGTCCAGCATGGCGCGCGGACGCAATCCCAGCTCCGCTGCCTTGCGCATCGAATCCGGCTGGTAGATGGCGCCGGCGTTGTCTTCGGAGCCGTCGATGCCGTCGGTGTCGCAGGCTATCGCGTGGATATCTGGGAAACCGTCCAGCGCAATGGCCAGGCTCAGCAGGAATTCGGCATTGCGGCCGCCGCGTCCCTTGCCGCGCACGGTGACGGTGGTTTCGCCGCCGGAGATCACCACACAAGGCTTGCTGAACGGTTGTCCGCGACGGGCAATCTGGCGCGCCAGCGCAGCATGCGCCAGGCCGATATCGCGCGCCTCGCCTTCCATCTCGTCGGACAGGATGTAGGGCGTCAGGCCAGCTGCGCTCACGGTGGCTGCTGCCGCGTCCAATGCGTCCTGGGCGGTGGCGATCACATAATGCTGGTTGCGCTCCAGGCGCGGATCGCCGGGCTTGGCGCTTTCGCCGGCGCCGGATTCCAGGTGCTTGAGAATGGCCTCAGGAATTTCAATACTATATTTGCGCAGCACCGCCAAGGCATCCGCGCAGGTGGTCGGATCGGCCAGGGTCGGGCCGCTGGCGATGATGCCGGGATCGTCGCCCGGGATATCGGAAATCATCAGCGTCACCACCCGCGCCGGGGCGCAGGCCAGCGCCAGCCGGCCGCCCTTGATGGCGGACAGGTGCTTGCGCACGCAATTCATTTCAAAAATGGTGGCGCCGCTTTTGAGCAGCGCTTTGTTGATCGCCTGTTTCTGTTCCAGCGTAATGCCTGGCGCCGGCAGCGCCAGCAAGGCCGAGCCGCCGCCGGAAATCAGGCAGATCACCAGATCGTCTGCAGTCAAGCCCTGGACCAGTTCCAGCATCCGTACGGCAGCCTGGCGGCCGGCTTCGTCCGGCACCGGATGCGATGCTTCCACTACCTCGATGCGCTTGCAGTCGGCGCCATGCTCGTAGCGCGTCACCACCAGCCCGGACAGCTCGCCCTGCCAATGCTCTTCCACTGTCTGAGCCATGGCTGCCGCGCCTTTGCCCGCACCGATCACCAGTGTCCGGCCTTTACCGGACGGCTCCGGGATCTTCGCCAGGTATTCGGGCAGGCATTTGGCGGCGCTGACGGCGTCGACCGCGGCCTGGTACATATCGAGGAGAAGCTGGCGGGGCTTAATACTGTGCGCGGTAGTCATGCTGTTATGCCTTGATCTATGAAGCAGGTGTCTCTGAGATTTCTATTTATTCTATGCTACATCCATCGCGCAGGATGGACACGAATGGCCACCCTGCGCGATATCTTACACCTTGGCGATTTCGTGGTTGGACATGATTTCGACAGCGCGGCACAGCGCCGAGTGATCGAGCCCGCTCAAGCCGTTGGCTGCGCAGGAGTTCATCAGCTCTTGCACCGCAGCCGTGTTCGGCAGCGAAACGCCCAGTGCCTTGGCGCCTTGCAAAGCCAGGTTCAGATCTTTCTGATGCAGCTCAATGCGGAAGCCTGGATTAAACGTACGCTTGACCATGCGTTCGCCGTGCACTTCCAGGATACGGGAAGCAGCAAAGCCGCCCATCAGCGCCTGCCGTACACGGGCCGGATCGGCGCCGGCCTTGGAAGCAAACAGCAAGGCTTCGGCAACCGCCTGGATATTCAACGCAACGATGATCTGGTTGGCCACCTTGGTAGTCTGGCCGTCGCCGTTGCCGCCGACCAGCGTGATGTTCTTGCCCATCAGTTCAAACAAAGGCTTGGCATCGTTGAACGCGCCTTCCGAGCCGCCCACCATGATGGTCAGCGATGCCGCCTTGGCGCCGACTTCGCCGCCGGAGACCGGCGCATCCAGGTATTCGCAACCCAGGGCGTTGATCTTCTTGGCGAAACCCTTGGTGGCGATCGGCGAGATCGAGCTCATGTCGATCACGGTCTTGCCGGCGGTCAGGCCTTCGGCCACGCCTTTTTCGCCGAACAGGACGGCTTCCACGTGCGGGGTGTCCGGCACCATGACGATGATGATGTCAGCGCGCTTGGCGACTTCGGCGCCGGAAGTGCAGACCGTGGCGCCGCCGTCGATCAATGCTGCCGGTGGATTCTTCTGGTCATGCAGGTACAGCTTGTGGCCGCCGCGCTGCAGGTTTTCCGCCATGGGCGCACCCATGATGCCGAGTCCGATAAAGCCAACTTTTGCCATGATATTTCTCCGTAATTATGTAAATGCAGACCGCTAAACTTACAGGCCGTGCGCCGCGCGCCAGCCCAGACCTTCCACCGTGCCGGCCTTCGGCTTGTACTCGCAGCCGATCCAGCCGTCGTAGCCGATCTCATCCAGGAACTTGAACAGAAAGTGATAATTGATTTCACCCGTGCCCGGCTCGAAACGCCCCGGGTTGTCCGCCAGTTGCACATGTTTGATCTGCGCCAGGTTAGCCTTGACGGTATTGGCCAGCTCGCCTTCCATTCTTTGCATGTGATAGATGTCGTACTGTACGAACAGGTTGCTGGAGCCGGTCGCCTTGATCAGGTCCAGCGCCTGTTTGGTGCCGGTCAGGAAGAAACCGGGAATATCGAAACTGTTGATCGGCTCGATCAGCAAGCGGATACCCGCGGCCTGCAACTTGTCGGCAGCAAATTTCAGGTTGCTGACCACGGTCGCCTGCGCCAGGTCGCTGCTGACGCCGACCGGTACGATGCCGACCAGGCAGTTCAGCTGCTTGACATTCAATACCTTGGCGTAGCGGATGGCATCGTCGACACCTTGCTGGAATTCGCTGACGCGGTCCGGGTGGCAGGCGATGCCGCGTTCGCCGGCTTCCCAGTTACCCGCAGGCAGGTTGTGCAACACCAGTTCCAGGCCGTTGGTAGCCAGCTTGTCGGCGATCTGTTCGGCGCGGAAGGCATACGGGAACAGGAATTCGACGCCCTTGAAGCCGGCCTTGGCTGCGGCATCGAAGCGCTCCAGGAACGGCAGCTCGGTGAACAGCATGGTCAGGTTGGCAGCTAATTTTGTCATGTCGTCTCTCTCCAGAAATCAGTCCAGCAGGGACACGGCGGTCGGTGCGTGGCTGCGGCTGGTGGCCAGTTCTTCGAACTCGTTGATGTTGTCGATCTCGGTGCCCATGGAAACGTTGGTGACGCGTTCCAGGATGATTTCCACCACTACCGGCACGCGGAATTCCTTCATCCAGCGCTTGGCCTGGGCGAAGGCGTCCTGGATCGCATTCGGATCGGTGACGCGGATCGCCTTGCAGCCGAGGCCTTCGACGACGGCAATGTGGTCGACGCCGTAGCCGTTGAGTTCCGGCGCGTTGATGTTTTCAAACGCCAGCTGCACGCAGTAATCCATCTCGAAGCCGCGCTGCGCCTGACGGATCAGGCCGAGGTAGGAGTTGTTCACCACCACGTGCAGGTAAGGCAGGTTGAACTGAGCGCCTACCGCCAGTTCTTCGATCATGAACTGGAAGTCGTAGTCGCCGGAAATCGCCACTACATCGCGCTTCGGATCTGCCACGCAGACACCCAGCGCCGCCGAAATGGTCCAACCCAACGGACCGGCCTGGCCGCAGTTGATCCAGTGGCGGGCGTGGTACACGTGCAGGAATTGCGCGGCAGCGATCTGCGACAAGCCGATAGTGCTGACGTAGCAGGTGTCGCGGCCGAAAGCGCGGTTCATTTCTTCGTAGACGCGCTGTGGCTTGACCGGTACGTTTTCAAAGTGGGTGCGGCGCTGCATGGTGCGCTTGCGCTCCTGGCACTCGGCCAGCCATTGCGAACGGTCCGGCAATTTGCCGGCGGCTTTCAATTCCTTGGCGACTTCGACGAACAGCTTCAAGGCTGCCTTGGCGTCGGAGACGATGCCGTAGTCGGGACCGAACACGCGGCCGATCTGGGTCGGTTCGATGTCGACGTGGACGAACTTGCGGCCCTTGGTGAACACTTCCACCGAACCGGTGTGGCGGTTAGCCCAGCGGTTGCCGATGCCGAGCACGAAGTCGGAGGCCAGCATGGTGGCGTTGCCGTAGCGGTGGCTGGTTTGCAGTCCGACCATGCCCGCCATTTGCGGATGGTCGTCGGGGATCGCACCCCATGCCATCAGGGTCGGAATCACCGGCACGCCTGTCAGTTCGGCAAACTCAACCGCGAGCTCAGCTGCATCGGCATTGATGACGCCGCCGCCGATGGTCAGCAATGGACGCTCTGCTTCATTCAGCATGGTCAATGCTTTTTCGATCTGGGCGCGCGACGCTGCCGGCTTGTAGACTGGCAAAGGTTCGTAGGTGTCCGGATCGAATTCGATCTCGGCCATCTGCACGTCGAACGGCATGTCAATCAGGACCGGACCTGGACGGCCGGAACGCATGACGTGGAAAGCCTGCTGGAACACGCGCGGCAACAGCGCCGGCTCACGCACGGTGACTGCCCACTTGGTGACCGGCTTGGCGATCGATTCAATATCGACCGCCTGGAAATCTTCCTTGTACAGACGGGCGCGCGGCGCCTGGCCTGTGATGCAGAGGATAGGAATCGAATCGGCCTGGGCCGAGTACAAGCCGGTGATCATATCGGTGCCGGCCGGACCGGAGGTGCCGATACAGATGCCGATGTTGCCCGGGTTGGCGCGGGTGTAGCCTTCCGCCATGTGCGATGCGCCTTCAACGTGGCGCGCCAGCACGTGCTCGATGCCGCCATGCCGTTTCATGGCCGAGTAGAACGGGTTAATTGCGGCGCCTGGCACGCCAAAGGCTTGCACACAGCCCTCTTTCGCCAATACGTGCATTACTGCGTCAACTGCCTTCATCTTTGCCATGTTGCCTCCGGATTACAGAATGTGAAATTATTGCCACTGCCTGCGGACCGCTCCGGATTTGCCCCGTAATACTGCTGGAAATTCGGGGACGGTATGGAGACTGCCGAGTGGATGAGACACATGCTATAACCAAACATATTGTTTGATAAGAACACAAACAATCGCTTTATTCGATACGTCAAGTATGGAATACTAAGAAAAAGAGCAAAATACAGACTTGGATAAGCTAACAACGAAGCTAACAACAAAGCCAACAACGAAGCCGGAAGAGACATGGACAAACTCAAACAGATAGAAGCTTTCGTCAGCGTGGTGGAAAAAGGCAGCCTGGCGGGCGCGGCGCTGGAACAGAACATTACCCCGGTGATGCTGGGACGGCGCATCGATGCGCTGGAGAAACGGCTCGGCACCAAGCTGATGCACAGGACCACGCGCCACCTGACCCTGACCGAGCAAGGCACGGTCTTCCTCGACCATTGCCGCAAGCTGCTGACCGAGCTGGATATTGCGGAAAAAATCATCTCTGAAGGCCGCCACAAAGCCACCGGCCATCTGGTGGTGTCGGCCCCTGCCGCTTTCGGCCGTAAGCACGTGGCGCCGCATGCACCGGCGTTTATCGCCACCAATCCGGAAGTGCAGATCTCGTTCAACCTGACCGACCGCGTGGTCGACCTGGTGCGCGAAGGCTATGACATCAGCATCCGCATCGGCGGCGCCATCGATCCGAATTTCGTTGCGGTGAAACTGGCCGGCAACCGCCGCGTGGTATGCGGCACGCCGGAGTATTTCCATCGCAACGGTATCCCGCGCACGCTGGAAGACATCGCCCACCACAACTGCCTTTCCTTCAACCTGCAAGGCGGCCAGCAGCGCGGCTGGTATTTCCAGCAAGGCGGCAAACCGGTGATCATCAAGACCGCCGGCAACCTCGATTGCAACGACGGCGAACTGCTGCACCGCTGGGTCAGCGAAGGACTCGGACTGGGCTGGCGTTCTACCTGGGAAATCGAATCGCAGCTGGCGTCGGGCGAGCTGCTGACGGTGCTGGATGAATTCGCCCTGCCGCATTACGACATCATGGCGGTCTATCCGCAGCAGCGGCATCTGCCGGCCAAAGTGCGTTTCTTCATCGACCGCCTGAAATCGATCTATGCGCAGCCGGACTACTGGAGCAAGGGCTGAAAACCCATGCTGAAAAACAAGATTGATTGCCGAAATGTAAGTTCCGTAACATTCCCGTCTTCTCATGGTGCGCCGGTCAACCGAGCCGTAAGCAACATCGTTTTAGTGTGGTGAATCGCACATGCACGACCGCTGCGAAGTACTACACTGAATATATTAACCAACATCATGAGGCAGCTATGACAATCCGCAAAACAACTCAACAAGCCATGCTGGCTGCAGTCATCGGCGGCACGCTGCTGCTCGGCGGCTGCGCCGCGCCGTATGGCGGACAAGGTTATGGCAACCAAGGCTATGGCAATCAAGGTTATAGCAATCCGCCTCCGCAAACTTATCCGGGTTACCAGGGCGGCTACCAACAAAACAATAACAGCAACTACGGCGTGGTCGATGCCATCGATGTCGTCAATACGCCTAGCCAGGGTATAGGCGGCGCGGTGGTCGGCGGCGTGCTCGGCGGCGTGGTTGGCCACCAGATCGGCCACGGCAACGGCAACACCCTGGCGACCATTGCCGGCGTGGTCGGCGGTGCAGTGGCGGGCAACCAGCTGGAAGCACGCAACAGCCCGGGCTCGACTTCGTATAACGTGCGGGTGCGCATGAACAACAACGGCTACCAGACCATCAGCGTCAGCAACCCCGGCGATCTGCGGGTGGGTGACCGGGTGCGTGTCGATAACGGCCAGATTTCGCGTTACTAAGTTTTCAAACTCTCGCCGCAGTGGTTGAACCCCGGCGGCAATCCCGATAGACACGGATTGCCGCCGGGCGAACAAAGCATCAGATTTCATCGGCCCTATCAGTACGTTCACATTCCGCATCTTGCTGAATGCAACAACACCAGGAGGCATCATGAAAATCCACATCACACCTTTGTCGCTGGCTTTTTTTATCGCCGCCAATGCTTTCGCGCTGCATGCCAATGCAGCTGAAGAAAACGTCCAGTACCGGGATCCGCCACGCTGGGGCGTGCCGGACCGGACGCCGCAGGCGCGCTTTGAAACCATGAAAAAAGAAAATACCAATGCCTATGCGCAGGCCATGAACGATTGCCGCGCGATGCGTGGACGCGCAGCCATGGATTGCAAGCGCGAAGCGCGCGTCAATTTCGACCGCGATATGCAGCGCGCGCGTGAAATGACCGTCGGCGCACGCCGCTGATCCCCTCCCCGCTTGCATGATCAAAGGCCGCTTTTGCGGCTTTTTTTTCTTGCCCGCCGGCGGCTGCCGTCGCGGCCGCCCTCCGTGGCGCATGAAAATCCATTTTACATTCCAAAATACAATTGTTAATTATTGTTATATTTGCAATTAATGAATTGCATTCGCATTGACCATCAAACAATAATATCAATACGATAATTAGTTAATGTTTTTTTATGTAATTTTCGGCATGTGCCGGATTTCGCTGGCGACGAACCATCAGCGGCAATCGCGCCAGTGTTTTTAATCCAAAGGGAGAAAATATGGCAATTCAGCAATTATCAGCACGGGAAATCGATCAAGTCAGCGGCGGCTGCTGTCTGTTTTTCAGCAAGTTCTTCTCATCTTGCTTCAGCAACTTCTTCAAGAGCTGCATGCCAAGCAAGCCAAGCTGCAACAAGCCAAAGCCGCCGACACCGCCGCAACCCGCCTAACAGCGGTTCGATTTTCCAGCAAAAAACACGGCAGCCGCTTGCCGTGTTTTTTGT
Organism: Collimonas pratensis; assembly: GCF_001584185.1. Lineage (GTDB taxonomy): Bacteria > Pseudomonadota > Gammaproteobacteria > Burkholderiales > Burkholderiaceae_D > Collimonas > Collimonas pratensis. The sequence goes on from NZ_CP013234.1 coordinate 4,450,156, forward strand.
CATTTTGAAGACATCATGAGTTTATTCCGCGAACAGGCTGTGGCCGCCCAACAAAGCAAATGGCTGGGCGACATCGTCTTGATACGGCCGCTGTCGTTTACCTTGCTGAGCGCCGGCGCCGCCTTGCTGGCGCTATCGGTATGCGCTTTCCTGGCCTGGGGTAGCTACACCAGGCACAGCACCGTCAGCGGCCAGCTGCTGCCGGGCGGCGGCCTGATCAAGGTTTACGCGCCGCAAAGCGGCATCGTCATCGAACAGCATGTCAAGGAAGGCCAGGCGCTGCAGGCCGGCGAGATCCTGTATGTGCTGTCGAGCGAACGCCAGAGCAGCACCCAGGGCGCCACCCAGGCCGCCATCAGCAGCCAGGTCGAGCAGCGCCAGGTCAGCCTGCGCGACGAACTGCAAAAGACCCGCATGCTGCAGCAGGAAGAACGCAGCGGCCTCAATAACAAGATCGCCGGCCTGGCCAATGAAGTGTCCAAGCTGGACAAGCAGATCGGCGGCCAGCAGGAGCGCGTCAAGCTGGCCGAGGATGCCTTGCAACGCTACCAGGGATTGCTGCAGCAAGACTACATCTCGCGCGAACAATTCCAGCAAAAGCAGGAAGACCTGCTTGACCAGAAAAACCGCCAGCAAAGCCTGGAGCGCGACCGCATCAGCGTCGGCCGCGAGCTGGCGGCGCAGCAGAGCGAACTGGGCGGCTTGTCGCTGAAACAGCAGAACCAGCTGGCGCAGATCGACCGCACGCTGGCCAGCACCGGCCAGGAACTGAGCGAAAGCGAAGCCAAGCGCCGCATCGTCGTCACGGCGCCGGAAGCCGGCATCGCCACCGCCGTGCTGGCCGATGCCGGCCAGGCCGTGGACGGCAACCGGCCGCTGCTGAGCATCGTGCCGGCCGGCGCCACCTTGCGCGCGGAACTGTATGCGCCTAGCCGCGCGATCGGTTTCGTGCGTCCCGGCGACCAGGTGCTGATCCGCTACCAGGCTTATCCCTACCAGAAATTCGGCCACCAGAAAGGCGTGGTCGAAGCAGTCGCCAGGACCGCCTTGCCCAACAATGAACTGAACGCCATCGGCGTTCCCGCCGGCGGCAACGGCAGCGAACCGATGTACCGGATTACCGTGCGGCTGGCTGCGCAACAGGTGCGGGCCTACGGCCGGCCGCAGCCGCTGCAGGCCGGCATGCTGCTCGACGCCGACATCCAGCAGGAAAAGCTGCGCCTCTATGAATGGGTGCTGGAACCCCTCTACAGCCTGACCGGCAAACTGTGACCATGTTCAATCGACTTGCCTTCGGCATCCACGCCACCCTGCCGCTGATGCTGCAAACCGAGGCCACCGAATGCGGCCTGGCCTGCCTCGGCATGGTGGCCGGCTATCACGGCTACCGCACCGATCTGGCCAGCTTGCGACGCCGTTTCCCGGTCTCGCTCAAGGGTTCCACCTTGCGCGACCTGATCGCCATCGCCGAGCAGCTGGAGCTGGCTTCGCGTCCGCTCAAGCTGGACCTCGACGACCTGGCCCAGCTCAAGCTGCCCTGCGTGCTGCACTGGAACTTAAATCATTTCGTGGTGCTGCAGGAAGTCGGCCTCCGCTCTGCGACGGTGTACGACCCGGCCTTCGGCATCCGCAAGCTGTCGCTAGCTGAAGTCGCCAAAGCGTTTACCGGCGTGGCGCTGGAACTGTGGCCGAATCCCGGCTTCAAGCCTGCCCGCGCCGTCGAGAGCGTGCCGCTGCGCCGCCTGCTGGGACGCATCAGCGGCCTGTATCGCTCCTTCAGCCAGATCCTGCTGCTGTCGCTGGCGTTGGAAGTGTTTGCCGTGGTCAGCCCGTTTTTCCTGCAATGGGTGATCGACAATGTACTGGTCGCGGCTGACCGCGACCTGCTGACCACCCTGGCGCTGGGATTCGGTTTGCTGATGCTGATGCAGCAGGCGATCGGCGTCGGCCGCAGCTGGGTGCTGATGTACATGAGCACCACCCTCAACGTGCAATGGCAGGCCAATGTCTTTACGCATTTGCTGCGCCTGCCGGTGGCCTATTTCGAGAAGCGCCACCTGGGCGATGTGGTGTCGCGCTTCGGCGCGGTCGGCATCATCCAGCACACGCTCACCACTTCTTTCCTGGAGGCGATCCTGGATGGCGTCATGACGGTGGCGACGCTGGCGCTGATGTTCATCTACAGCCCGACCCTCGCCTGGATCACGATAGCCGCCATGCTGCTGTACGGGCTGGGGCGCTGGGCCTGGTTCGCGCCCTTGCGCCACGCCACCGAAGAGCAGATCATCCACGCTGCCAAACAGCAGACCCACTTCCTGGAAACCATCCGCGGTGTCAAGACCATCAAGCTGTTCCAGCGTCAGGATGAGCGCCGTTCCACCTGGCTCAGCCTGCTGGTGGACCAGATCAACGCCGACCTGCGCACGCAAAAGCTGAGCCTGCTGTACAAGACCCTCAACGGCGTGCTGTTCGGCATCGAGAACATCCTCACCATCTGGCTTGGCGCGCGCCTGGTCATGGATGGCAATTTCACGGTCGGCGCGCTGATGGCATTCACCGCCTACAAGGGCCAGTTCGACAGCCGCGTCAGTTCGCTGATCGACAAGTTCGTTGAACTCAAGATGCTGCAACTGCAAGGCGAGCGGCTGGCCGACATCGTGCTGCAGCCGCCGGAAACCACGCATGGCTGCAATCTCGGCGAGCAGGAAGCGATGCTGTCGCCGTCGCTGGAAGTGCGCGGCCTGCGTTTCCGTTATGCCGAGCAGGAGCCGTATGTGCTGGACGATGTCTCGTTCCGCATCGAGGCTGGCGAATCGGTAGCCATCGTCGGTCCCTCGGGCGGCGGCAAGACTACCCTGGTGAATGTCTTGCTGGGGATACTGGCGCCGAGCCAGGGCGAAGTGCTGATCGGCGGCCAGCCGGTGCAGCAGGTCGGCCTCGACACCCTGCGCCGCATGGTCGGCACGGTGCTGCAGGACGACGTCCTGTTCGCCGGTTCGCTGGCCGACAACATCAGCTTCTTCGATCCGCAGGCCGACCAGGCCTGGATCCGCCAATGCGCGCGGCTGGCCGCCATCGAGCAGGATATCGGCGCCATGCCGATGGGCTACAACACCCTGGTCGGCGACATGGGCACCATTCTTTCCGGCGGCCAGAAACAACGGATCCTGCTGGCGCGCGCCTTGTACAAGCGGCCGCAGATCCTGTTCCTGGACGAAGCCACCAGCCACCTCGACATCGAGCGTGAACAGCAGGTCAACCACGCCATCGGCGCCATGCGCATCACGCGCGTGATCGTCGCCCACCGGCCGGAAACCATCAACAGCGCCGACCGCGTGATCATGCTGGTCGATGGCAAAGTGATCGAGCTGGCCGTGCAAGCGCAGCAAGCGGCATCGGCATGAGCCGCGCATTGCGAGCCTGCTGCATGCTGGCGCTGGCGGCGATGGCTGGCGCACCCTTGCGCGCCGAACCGCTCTGGTCCGATCCGCTGCGCACCATGCATGAGGTTTCAACGACGCCGGTGAGCACCGTATATGGCATCGGCTGCAGCTTCAATGCCCGGCTGCCGGATCCGCTGACGCTGCTGGATGCGGTCGAACGCGCGCTGTGCCGCAATCCGCAAACCCGCCAGGCCTGGGCCAACGTCAAGGCGCAAGCGGCTGCGGTCGGCGTCAGCCGCGCTGCCTACCTGCCGACGCTGACGGCCGGCGGCACCTGGAGCAAGGCAGACAATCGCACCACCTATCCAGATTTTCCGGCCAACGATTCTTCCCTCACCACCCACAGCAGCGACGTCAACCTCAACCTGAACTGGGTGTTGTACGATTTCGGCCTGCGCGCCGCCAACCTGGAAAATGCGCGGCAATTGCTGAACGCTGCCAATGCCGCCCAGGACGACATGCTGCAGACGGTCTTTCTCAGCACCGTGCAAAGTTTTTACGAAGCGCAGGCGGCGCAGGCGCTGCTGGCCGCCACCACGGAAGCCGAACAGGCAGCCGAGCAAAGCTTCAAGTCTAGCGCCGCCAAATACCAGGCCGGCGCCGGCACCCTGGCCGACAAGCTGCAGGCGCAGACGGCCTACGCCCAGGCCAGCCTGAAACGCGCGCAAGCGGGCGGCGACCTGCAGAACGCGCTGGGCAGCCTGGCCATCGTCATGGGCTGGCGTCCCAACACCGCGCTGACGCTGGCGGCGCTGGGCGACGCCAGCGACGCGCCGCTGCTGCAGCAGGCTGTCGACCAGTTGATCGCCGACGCCGTCCGCAGCCATCCGAAAATCCTGGCGGCGCAAGCGCAATGGAAGGCCGCACAGGCGCAGGCCGACGCTGCCCGCGCCGATGGCCGGCCGACGCTGTCGCTGTTCGCCACCGGCGACCGCAGCGACACCCCGATCACCCAGGTCTCCTCCAGGCAAACCATCAACAGCCGCAGCATCGGCCTACAGCTCAGCATTCCGCTGTTCGACGGCTTCAGCCGCAAGTACAAGTCACGCGGCGCCCAGGCCCAGGCCGACAGCAAGGAAGCGGAGCTGGCCGGCATCGAACAGCAGGTCACGCTGGAAGTATGGAAAAGCAACCAGGCCCTGCGCACCGAAGCCGAAAACCTGCACAGCACCGAGATCCTGCTGCGCAGCGCGCGCCAGTCGTTTGAAGTGGCGCAGGGACGCTACAAGGCCGGAGTCGGCAATATCCTGGAGTTGCTGAAGGCGCAAAGCGACCTGGCAGGCGCACAGCAGCAGCGCATCCTGTCGCTGACCAGCTGGCAGACGGCGCGCTTGCGGCTTGCCGCGAGTCTTGGACGGTTGCGGATTGATGGTCTTTGAATCGGAAAAATAGAAAAGCTTGCTTGCGCGTATGACGTAGGGAGGGCACCCCGTGCCCACGCGGATCCAGGTCTCAATAGGCGATTCCGCGTGGGCAGAAAAACCTGCCCACCCTACGTAGCAAAACAAAAAGGCCCGCTTGCGCGGGCCTTTTTATTCTGGCGTCCCCAGGGGGATTCGCCTACATGCCGCAGGCCGCGGAATCGCCTGCAGGCGATTCCCTTCTCATCCCCCACGTAAGCCGCGCAGGCGGCTTACTTGTGGCCACCAAAACAAAAAGGCCCGCTTGCGCGGGCCTTTTTATTCTGGCGTCCCCAGGGGGATTCGCCTACATGCCGCAGGCCGCGGAATCGCCTGCAGGCGATTCCCTTCTCATCCCCCACGTAAGCCGCGCAGGCGGCTTACTTGTGGCCACCAAAACAAAAAGGCCCGCTTGCGCGGGCCTTTTTATTCTGGCGTCCCCAGGGGGATTCGAACCCCCGTACTCACCGTGAAAGGGTGATGTCCTAGGCCTCTAGACGATGGGGACAGTAATCTGTCCGTACTGGCCTTGCTTCTACTGCTGCTTGCTAAAAACAATAAAGGCCGCATTTGGCGGCCTTATCGATTGTATCGAAAACACTCCACACCAATATTCTGCAGCGATTTTCTGACTGCTTTCCTGTCGATGCCAAAAGAATTCTGGCGTCCCCAGGGGGATTCGAACCCCCGTACTCACCGTGAAAGGGTGATGTCCTAGGCCTCTAGACGATGGGGACAGCAAGCTATCCAACTACTTTATTACCTTACTACTTCTGCTACCAATTTGCTGGTGGAGGTAAGCGGGATCGAACCGCTGACCTCTTGCATGCCATGCAAGCGCTCTCCCAGCTGAGCTATACCCCCGTTTGCAGAAGCGAGATTATAGCAAGCTTATTTAGCGCTTGTAAATCCCGATTTGCAGATTTATTGCAGATTTACAGTAGATAGGGTTGTAAACGTGTTGTCACGGCCTCACGGCCAAACAATTCCAGCACAGCATCGATCGCCGGCGTCTGCAACTGCCCTGTCACCATCAGGCGCAAAGGCATGGCGAACTGCGGCATCTTCAGCTTGTGCGCGGCCAGCACTTCCTTGATCATCGGCGCCAGGCTTTCCTTGGTCCATTCGACCGTGGCGCAGCGCTGGGCGAAATCGGCCAGCGCCGGCTTGATGGCGTCGGTGTAGTGCTGCGTCAGCAAAGCTGCATCCGGCGCCGGCTGGCGATAGAACAGCATGGCGGCAAGCGCAATTTCATTGACGGTGTGGGCGCGCTCTTTCAACAGGCCGATGACTTTCGCCAGATCCGGCGCGCCATTGAAATCGGCGCCGTCCTGTTCCATCAGCGGCTTGACCATGGCGGCCAGGCGCTGGTTGTCGGCCAGCTTGATGTAATGGTTGTTGATCCAGGCCAGCTTTTCCGGATTGAACTGTGCCGGCGATTTCGACAGGTGGTCGAGATTGAACCACTGGCAGAACTGCTCCATGCTGAAAATCTCTTCGTCGCCATGGCTCCAGCCCAGGCGCGCCAGGTAGTTCAGCATGGCTTCCGGCAGGTAGCCTTGCGCCGGATAATCCATCACGCTGACCGCACCATGGCGCTTCGACAGTTTCTCGCCGTCGGCGCCGAGGATCATCGGCACGTGGCCGTACAGCGGCAAGGTGGCGCCCAGCGCTTTCAGGATATTGATCTGACGCGGCGTGTTGTTGACGTGGTCGTCGCCGCGGATAACGTGGGTGATGCCCATGTCCCAGTCGTCCACCACCACGCAGAAATTGTAGGTCGGCGTGCCGTCCGGACGGGCGATCACCAGGTCGTCCATCTCGCGGTTGGAAATCGTGATGTTGCCCTTGACGACGTCGTCCCAGCTGACGTCGCCGTCGAGCGGATTCTTGAAACGCACCACCGGTTTGCGGTCGGCCGGTACCGGCGGCAGAGTCTTGCCGTCTGCAGGGCGCCAAGTGCCATCGTAGCGCGGCTTTTCGCCGGCGGCGCGCATCCGTTCGCGCATCGCTTCGACTTCTTCCGGCGACGAATAGCAATGGTAGGCCGTGCCGTCCTTCAGCATCTGCGCGATCACTTCACGATAGCGATCCATGCGGCGCATCTGGTAGAACGGACCTTCGTCGTGTTCCAGGCCCAGCCATTGCATGCCGTCGATGATCGCCTGCACTGCTTCCGGAGTCGAGCGTTCGAGATCGGTATCTTCGATGCGCAGTACGAAAGTGCCGCCGAAGTGGCGCGCGAACGCCCAGGAAAACAGTGCGGTCCGGGCGCCGCCCAAGTGCAGGTAGCCAGTCGGGCTCGGCGCAAAGCGCGTGCGAACCTTGGTGGCTGGAGAAGTTGAAGCTGGAGTGCTAGCAGTCATGATAAATAAAGACGGCCTTGGCATGCCAAGGCCGTTATCAGGGAAAACCCCATTTTACCGCGTTGCAGCAGCGGATGGAACCGCCGCCCGCCATGCCGCCGGCTTACTTGACAGTCACGTTGATGGTTTTACTCAGCTCCGGGCCGTAAGACTGGTGGGCGCCGTTGGCGAACTGCATGGTCAGCTTGTATTTACCAGGCGGCAGCGTCAGCAAGGTTTCGGTCTGCCCCTTGCCAAAATGTATATGTTTCTCATCGACGGGGATCGATTGCCCTGCCGGGATGCTGTCTTCGTTGATCAGTAAATGATGATGGCCAGTGTTCGGCGTCATGTCGCCGGCCGGCTTGACTTCCATGCCGCTGACGCCGAACTTGACGGTGAACGGGCTGCTGACTACCGCGCCGTCGGCCGGCTCAATGAAGGAAACCGAGGCAGCATGGGCCATCTGCGGCAACAGGCCGGCGCTCAGCACGGCAGCGGAAAACAGCAAGGAAAAAATTCGTGATTTCATCGTCTTGTCCTTTCAGTGAAAAACGGATAATGCCGGTACCCGTCTGCAAGACAGTACAGGCAGCTACAATTGACTGAGTGCCATAATACAGGGATGCTGCCGGCATCGCTTTCAAGGGGGAATACCATGCAAATCGCCAGCGGCAATCTATTGACAGGACTGCCGCCCGCCAGTTCGGAAGAAGTATTTGAGCTGCTGCACCAGCGCGCCGGACTGACTATCGAACGCATCGTTTCCCATGGACAGGCCAGCCCGCCCGGCTTCTGGTATGACAATCCGCAGGAAGAATGGGTGTTGCTGCTGAGCGGCAGCGCCGGCTTGACGCTGGAGGGCGCTAGCGCCGAGCATGTGATGCAGGCCGGCGCCTGGCTGCACATCCCGGCCCACCGCCGCCACCGCATAGAATGGACCGATGGCGCGCAGCCGACCATCTGGTTGGCGATCCATCATGACCCTGGCGCTGACGTTGCGGCTTAGTAGAAACCTAATCGTTCTTGATGACGATGGTCGGGAACTTGCTGCTCATGTCCTTGGCTTTCTCCGCCACCTTGATCGCCACCTTGCGCGCGATTTCCTTATAGATATGCGCTACCGGACCGTCCGGTTCCGCCACCACGGTCGGCGTGCCGGAATCGGTCTGCTGGCGGATCGACATGGTCAGCGGCAGGGCGCCGAGGAAATCGACGCCGTATTCGCCGCACATCCTGGCGCCGCCGCCTTCACCGAAAATCGCTTCGGCGTGGCCGCAGTTGGAGCAGATGTGGGTGCTCATGTTTTCCACGATGCCGAGGATAGGGATGCCGACCTTCTCGAACATCTTCAGGCCCTTGCGCGCATCCAGCAGGGCGATGTCTTGCGGCGTGGTGACGATCACGGCGCCGGTGACCGGCACTTTTTGCGAAAGCGTCAACTGGATATCGCCGGTGCCTGGCGGCATGTCGACGATCAGGTAGTCGAGGTCGCGCCAGTTGGTCTGGTCCAGCAGCTGCTGCAGGGCCTGGGTCACGATCGGACCGCGCCACACCATCGGCTCGTCCGGATCGACCATGAAACCGATGCTCGATACCTGCAGGCCGTGGTTTTCCAGCGGCTCCATAGTCTTGCCATCCTTGGTTTCCGGACGGCCGCTGATGCCCATCATCATCGGCTGCGAAGGGCCGTAGATGTCGGCATCGAGGATGCCGACCTGGGCGCCTTCCGCCGCCAGCGCCAGCGCCAGGTTGACCGCCGTGGTCGATTTGCCGACGCCGCCCTTGCCGGACGCCACCGCAATGATGTTCTTGATGTTGGACATCAGCTTGATGCCGCGCTGCACCGCATGCGATTGTATTTTGGAATAGACGTTAGGCCGCACCTGGCCGACGCCGGCCAATGCGCCCACCGCCTTGGTGGCCGCGGCGCCGATCAGCGCGAACTGGCTCTTGGCCGGATAATCGAGCTCAACGTCGAAGGAGACGTCGGCGCCGTCCAGCTGGATATTCCTGGCCGACTTGCTGCTGATCAGATCCTTGCCGGTATTCGGGTCGATGACGCTGGATAACGCTGCCTTGACTGCTTCAATCGTGACGCTCATTACTTTTCCTCTGCACGTTCTTTATAAGATGCGGCAAGTCTAAACCAAATTGCCGCTGTTCCGCTGGCGCGACGTAGGGCGGGTACATACTTGCGCGGGTCGGCGCTCCGTTTATTACAGTCACGCGTGGGCACGATGTGCCCACCCTACGGTTACGCTATCCCGCAATTCTTGTCGTTGGCTGCTAAAATCAACCCTTTATTCCAACCAGCAGCGCTTGACGTTGCAAATTCATTGCCAAATGAGCATTACTTTGACTTCAACTCCACGCCAGTTATTCGTTACTACCGCCCTGCCTTACGCCAATGCAGCGTTTCATATCGGCCACATCATGGAATACATCCAGGCCGACATCTGGGTGCGGTTCCAGCGAATGCAGGGCCACGAAGTCAATTTCGTCGGCGCTGACGACGCTCACGGCGCACCGATCATGATTGCCGCCGAGAAAGCCGGCATCACGCCGCAGGAATTCGTGGCGCAGATCGCGGCCGGCCGCAAGCAGTACCTGGACGGCTTCCATATCGCCTTCGACAACTGGCATTCCACCGACGGCCCGGAAAACCACGAGCTGTCGCGCGACATCTATCGCAAGCTGAAAGCGGCGGGCTTCATTTCGACCAAGACCATCGAGCAGTTCTTCGACCCGGTCAAGAACATGTTCCTGCCGGACCGCTACATCAAGGGCGAATGCCCGAAATGCGGCGCCAAGGACCAGTACGGCGATTCCTGCGAAGTATGCAGCTCGGTGTATGCCCCAACTGACCTGAAAAATCCGTACTCGACGCTGACTGGCGCGACGCCGGTGATGAAATCCTCGGAACACTTTTTCTTCCGCCTGTCGGACCCGCAATGCGTGGAATTCCTGCGCGGCTGGGCGCTCGGCAATGTCGACGGTAAGCCGCGCCTGCAGTCGGAAGTCGCCAACAAAGCCAAGGAATGGCTGGAAAGCGACGGCGGCATGGGCGACTGGGACATCAGCCGCGATGCGCCCTACTTCGGCATCGAGATCCCGGATGAACCGGGCAAGTATTTCTATGTCTGGCTGGATGCGCCGGTCGGTTACCTCGCTTCGCTGAAAAACTATTTCAGCAAGACCGGGCGCGACTACGACGCCTTCATGGCCGATCCGAAGACCGAGCAGTATCACTTCATCGGCAAGGACATCACCTATTTCCACACACTGTTCTGGCCCGCCATGCTGCACTTCTCCGGCCAGAAAGTGCCGAACAATGTCTTCGTGCACGGCTTCCTGACGGTCTCCGGCGAAAAGATGTCGAAGTCGCGCGGCACCGGCATTTCGCCGCTGCGCTACCTCGACCTCGGCATGAATCCGGAATGGATGCGCTACTACATCGCCGCCAAGCTAAGCGCCAAGGTGGAAGACCTGGACTTCAATCCGGACGACTTCGTGGCGCGCGTCAATTCCGACCTGATCGGCAAGTACATCAACATCGCCAGCCGCGCCGCCGGCTTCATCGCCAAGAAATTCGACGGCAAGCTGAGCACCGCCTGGGCCACCGACAGCGATCCTTTCCTGGCCAGGCTGCGCGCCGTCGCCAGCGATATCCAGGCGCTCTATGACAGCCGCGAATACGGCAAGGCCCTGCGCGCCGTGATGGAACAAGCTGACGCCGTCAATGCTTACGTCGACGCCAACAAGCCATGGGAACTGGCCAAGGATCCGAGCAAGGAAGCACTGCTGCACGAAGTCTGCAGCCGCCTGCTGGAAGCGTTCCGTATCCTGACCCTGTACCTGAAACCGGTATTGCCGGCGCTGGCGGCGCAAGTCGAAGCCTTCCTGCAGATCCAGCCGCTGGTGTGGAGCGACGTCGCCAAACCGCTGGCCGACGGCCACGTCATCAATGCCTACGCGCACCTGATGACGCGGGTAGAGCCGAAGATGCTGGACGCCCTGTTTGATGCGCCGGCGCCGGCCGCTGCTGCAGAAACAACGGAAACAGCAGCGCCGGCAGCAATCAGCAGCATCGAGCCGCTGGCCGCCGAAATCAAGATCGACGATTTCGTCAAGGTCGACCTGCGCATCGCCAAGATCGTCAACTGCGAACACGTGGACGGTTCCGACAAGCTGCTGCGGCTGACGCTGGATGTCGGCGAAGGCCGTTTGCGCAATGTCTTCTCCGGCATCAAATCGTCTTACCAGCCGGAAGAACTGGTCGGCAAGCTGACCGTGATGGTGGCTAACCTGGCGCCGCGCAAGATGAAGTTCGGCATCTCCGAAGGCATGGTGCTGGCGGCTTCCGCGGTAGACGGCAAAGCCAATCCGGGCATCTACGTGCTGACTCCATGGCCAGGCGCCGAGCCGGGCATGCGGGTCAGTTAAGGGCAAGCGCATGAGCCTGCAGGTGCGCGAAGCCAGCGCCGACGATGCCGCACTGATCGCCGAGCTGACCCGCGCCTGCTGGGCTGAGCGGGTGGTAGCCAGCTCCAGCGGCCATCGCGAACAGGCCGAGCGGGTCCGGCAAGACCTGCAGCGCGGCGGCGGCTTCATCCTGCTGCTGGATGGCGAACCGGCCGGCTCGGTGCGCTGGCTGCCGTCGGATACCGAATCCGATGTCTGGGAAATCCTGCGCATGGGCATATTGCCAGCCTATCGCGGCCAGGGCTTGTCACAACATTTGATGGAAGCACTGATTCATCGCGCCCATAGCGCCGATGTGCAGGAACTGAGGCTGGCGGTGCGCGCCGACCAGGCGCGTGTGGTCGACCTGTACGCAGTGTTTGAATTCGAACTGGCGCCGGAGCTGGAATACGCCCGCGCCAATCCGCTGCAAGAGCCGCCGACCGTGATGCGGCGCTGGCTCAGGCGATAGAGTGGGCACAGCGTGCCCACGTGCTACCCAAACAGGCATGTGCGTGGTGTGAGTTCACGCGTGGGCACGCTGTGCCCACCCTACGCTAATGTCCGTATACCTGAGACACCGAGGTACCGGTCACCAGCCCGCTAGTGATATCCATGTGGACATTGAAAAACGCCTGGCTGGCGTCGCTCTGGATATAACGCCAGTCCCACACTTCCTCATTCTTGCGGGTGAACTGCACCACGGTGCGCGGCTTGCCCAGCATCTGGCGGATCTCTTCCTTGCGCATGCCAACCTTGATCTTGGCGAAATTCTCTTCGGTCAGCACCTGCTTGTAGTCAGACAGCTTGCCATCCGGGCCGATATAGAACATCCAGGTACGGGTGCCGGACGGCCCTTTCGGATATTCCAGCGTACGTTCGCCGTTTTCCTTTTCCCAGACCGTATCCGGCTGGCCCATGGCGTTGCGCACATCGGCTTCCGACGATACGCCGCGGTTGAGTTTTTCCAAGCCCGCCTCCTGTATGAAGTTGCCATTCTGGTCGCAGGCCGCGACCAGTAATGGCGCGAGCAGCAGTACAAGCTTGCGTACCCATGATTTCATGCCGTCTCCTGCTTACGATGATTATCCAAGTATATCGTCCTTTTTCTACTCGATAGTTGCCATTTAGACACAAAACAATCCTGGCCGCTGTCAACGACAATCCGTTGGGCGACCTCGAAATAGCATAAAATAGCGCCTAATCCCAGCCCATTATCAAAGCACCCATGAAATTTTCCAAACAAATTTACGGTTATCAATCCGACATCACCAAATTCGTTGCCGAACTCAAGGAAAAGAATCCTAAGCTGGAAGAGCAGCAGCTGGCCGGCCGCGCCCTGCTGTGGGACAAGACGCCGATCGACCTCGACAACCAGCAGCGCACCGAGGAATCACGCGTCGAGCAGCAACCCTATGTGTATCAAAACAATCACTAAGCCAGTCCCGGCCAGGTAAGATCAGATGAGCCAGAATTCGTCGGACGCCGCCGAACTGACCCTGGAAGGCCAAGCCGATTCGACCCCGAATGTGATCGACGGCGTGGCTTACGCGCGCCTGTACGGCGAGCCGCTGTTCCGCATGCCGACCGATCTCTACATTCCGCCGGATGCGCTGGAAGTCTTCCTGGAAGCATTCGAAGGTCCGCTCGACCTGCTGCTGTACCTGATCCGCAAGCAGAACTTCAACATCCTCGATATCCCGATGGCGCAGGTAACCCTGCAATACCTGGAATACGTCGACCAGATCCGCATCACCAACCTGGAGCTGGCGGCCGAGTATCTGCTGATGGCAGCCATGCTGATCGAGATCAAGTCGCGCATGCTGCTGCCGGTACGCAAAACCGACAGCGAAGAAGCCGAAGATCCGCGCGCGGAACTGGTGCGGCGCCTGCTGGAATACGAGCAGATGAAGCTGGCGGCGCGCGAGATCGACGCCCTGCCGCAACTCGGGCGCGACTATGTACGCACCCAGATCTACATCGAGCAAAACACCGTCACGCGCTGGCCGGATGTCAACCTCGACGATCTGCAGGCGGCCTGGGCCGACGTCATCAAGCGCGCCAAACTGACCGCCCACCACACCATCAGCCGCGAAGAACTGTCGGTGCGCGAGCACATGACCGGGATCCTGCGGCGCTTGCAGTCGTCGCGCTTTGTCGAATTTGCCGAGCTGTTCGATCCTGCGCGCGGCGTGCCGGTGCTGGTGGTGAACTTCATCGCCCTGCTGGAGCTGGCCAAGGAAACCCTGATCGAGATTACCCAGGCCGAACCTTTTGCGCCTATCTATGTGCGACTGGCCTACTCACCTACTTATGCGCCGGCTTGATTTTTGTAGGGTGGGCACCTGTGCCCACGCGTAACTCAAGCGTACCCGCGTCGGCAACGCGTGGGCAGCAAAACCTGCCCACCCTACGATGACGCTTACATTTTATTCCGCAAAAATAAATTTTCATGAAAATCATTTCCTCGATCGAAGAGCTACGCGACCAATTGCGCGGCCAACTGCGTACCGCATTCGTGCCGACCATGGGCAACCTGCATGAAGGCCACCTGTCGCTGATGCGCCTGGCCAAGAAGCACGGTGATCCTATTGTCGCTTCGATCTTCGTCAACCGCCTGCAGTTCGGCCCCAACGAAGACTTCGACAAATATCCGCGCACTTTCGCCGCCGACGTCGAGAAACTGGAAAAGGAAGGCGTCTACGTTCTCTTCGCTCCGACCGAGAAAGATCTGTATCCGGAACCGCAGGAATTCCGCGTGCGGCCGCCCGACGATCTCGGCAATACGCTGGAAGGCGAATTCCGTCCCGGCTTCTTTACCGGCGTGACGACTGTCGTGCTGAAACTGTTTTCTTGCGTGCAGCCGCGCGTGGCGGTGTTCGGCAAGAAGGATTACCAGCAGCTGATGATCGTCCGCAACATGGCCAAGCAGTTCGCCCTGCCGACCGAGATCATCGCCGCCGAAACCTGGCGCGCCGACGACGGCCTGGCGCTGTCCTCGCGCAATATGTACCTGTCGGCCGACGAACGGGCAGAAGCACCGAGCCTGTTCAAGACGCTCAACCAGGTCGCCGAAGAAGTACGTGCCGGCCATCTGAATATCTTCGAACTGGAAAAAGAAGCGATGGCGCAGCTCGGCAGCCGCGGCTGGAAGCCGGACTATATCTCGATCCGCAAGCGCTGCGACCTGCAGGCGCCGGCCGCCGGCGACCTCGCGCAAGGCGAAAAGCTGGTGGTGCTGGCCGCCGCCAAGCTCGGCAGCACGCGCCTGATCGACAATCTGGAGATATAAGCTGCGCCTTTCCGCCTACCGACAGACGCGGATGCTGGCTGCAGCGACGGCATTCTGCGCCGCGAGCCTGGCGGCGCCGCTTGCCGTCCTGGCCGCGCCCATCACGGTGCAAGACGATGCGCAGCACGCAGTCACCCTGCCGCAGCCTGCTCATCGCATCGTCAGCCTGGCGCCGCACGCCACCGAACTGCTGTTCGCTGTCGGCGCCGGCACCTACGTCGTCGGCGTCAGCGATTACAGCGACTATCCGCCGGCCGCCGCCAAACTGCCCTCAGTCGGCAGCAGCAGCGCACTGGATATCGAACGCATCGTCAGTCTCAAGCCAGATCTGATAGTGGCCTGGAGCAGCGGCAATTCTGCCAGCCAGCTCGCCCGGCTGCGCGCGCTCGGCATTCCTGTATTTGAAAGCGAACCGCGCCAGCTGGAAGCCATCGCCTCGTCGCTGCAGCGGCTGGGGCAGCTGGCCGGCATCCCGGACCAGGGTGCAGCGGCGGCCGAGGATTTCAGCGCCAGGCTGGCGCAGCTGACGGCAACATATCAGCAGCGGCCGCCAGTGCGGGTGTTTTACCAGATCTGGCAAAAACCCTTGATGACCCTTAATAACAAGCACATGGTATCCAGTGTGATCCGCCTGTGCGGCGGCGAGAATGTGTTCGGCCAGCTGCCGCAGCTGGCGCCTACCGTCAGCACCGAAGCCGTGCTGAGCGCCAATCCGGAAGTCATTTTTTCTGCCGACGGCGGTAAGAGCGTAGACGGCGGATGGCGCCGTTTTCCCAAGCTGGCAGCCGTGGCCGGCAACAATCTTTTTACGCTGACGCCGAACTGGATGAGCCGACCCGGCCCGCGCATACTCGACGGCGCCGCCGAACTGTGCCAGCAACTGGACCTGGCGCGCAGCCACCGCAGCCAGCCTTAGAACCGGCTTGCCGGCTCATCTCTGTGGAGACGCTTGATGGCAAATATCCTGGAACTGGAAAGCCCGCGCCTGCTGCTGCGCCAATGGCGCGACGCCGACCTGTCGGAACTCGCAGCC
Organism: Collimonas pratensis; assembly: GCF_001584185.1. Lineage (GTDB taxonomy): Bacteria > Pseudomonadota > Gammaproteobacteria > Burkholderiales > Burkholderiaceae_D > Collimonas > Collimonas pratensis. The sequence goes on from NZ_CP013234.1 coordinate 4,466,133, forward strand.
ATGTGCGCCGATCCGCAAGTGATGCGTTATTTTCCTGCCACCTTGAACCATGACGAAAGCGCTGCCTTGATCGGACGCATACGCGAGCATTTCGCGCAGCACGGCTTTGGCCTGTGGGCGCTGGAGCGCAAGGATAACGGCGCACTGATTGGACTGACGGGGCTGTTGCAAGTTGGTTTTAGCGCGCCGTTTACACCAGCAGTGGAAATCGGCTGGCGCCTGGCAAGGCCGTATTGGCGCCAAGGTTATGCCTCCGAAGCCGCCACGGCGGCGCTGGCGGCAGGCTTCGAGCAACTGAGACTGGAACAGATCGTATCGTTTACCGCCGACAGCAACCTGCCCTCGCAAAAAGTCATGCAAGCGATCGGCATGCAGCGCGATCCCGCAGATGATTTCCTGCATCCGAAACTGGCCGATGGCCATCCGCTCAAACCGCACCTGCTGTATCGCATTACGCAAATGCAGTGGAATGCACGACAGTCCGCGGACGGATCAGCCTGATACCGAAGCGGTATCGGCCAGCGGCATGAACATGCGCTGCCTGCCGTTATCCAATACTTCAAACGCGCAGCCAAAAGCGGCCTGCAACAGCTGCGGCTGCAGCACCTTGTCGGCGCTGCCCTGCCAGGTCTGGCCATCCCCCAACAACAGCACGTGGCTGGCGTAGCGCGCCACCAGGTTGATGTCATGGCAGGCGGCGATTACCGCTTTTTTGCGCGGCAAGCCATTTGCTATCTTACGCAGCAATTCCATCACCACGATCTGCGCCGCCGCATCCTGATGCGCGGTCGGCTCATCCAGCATCAGCAGCAGCGGATCCTGCGTCAGCAGCGTCGCCAGCGCCACCCGCTGCCGTTCGCCGCCAGACAGGCGCATCACGTCATGTTCGCTGAAGCTGGCCATCCTGACGCGCTGCAAGGCTTGCATGGCCTGGGCACGGTCTTCCTCGCGATCCCAGCCAAAGCCGAACTGATAGGGATGGCGGCCCGCGATCACCGCCGCCAGCACGCTGCTGGAAAAGGCGTCTGCCTGCTGCTGCGCCAGCAAGCCACGCAGACGCGCCAGCTGTTGCGGCTGAATGCGATCGATGCGCTTGCCCTGGATCGCTACGCGGCCCTCCCCCGGCAGCGCCAGCCCCGCCAGCGTATGCAGCAGCGTGGTCTTGCCGATGCCGTTACGGCCCAGCACACACCAGAACTGGCCCGGCATCACTTGCCAGTCCAGCCGCTTGCACAAGATTCTTTGATCTGCGCTGACGCTCAATTGTTCGGCCGCCAGCAATGGTGCGCTGAATTCGTTCATGCATGCGTCCTCATGCGCGGCTGCGCGACAACAGCCAGAGAAACACCGGCACTCCCACCAGAGCGGTAATCACGCCCACCGGCAGCTGCGTCGGCGCCACCACGGTACGCGCCGCCAGATCGGCTAGCGCCAGCGCGGCGCCGCCCGCCAGCACGCTGGCCGGCAGCAGGATGCGCTGGTCGTTGCCGACCAGCAGGCGGACCGCGTGCGGCACCACCAGCCCGATAAAGCCGATCGTACCGGCCACCGTCACCGCCGCGGCGGTAGCCAGCGATGCCGCAGCCAGTGTCATCCAGCGCAAGCGCAAAACGGGCACGCCGAGCAGCTGGGCGAAACCCTCGCCGCGCGCCAGCAGATTGAGCTGCTGCGCCTTGAACACGCTCCACAGCAGGAGCAGCAGCAACAGCACCGCCGCCGGCAACAGCAGGCGGCCGTCTTCGAGGTCGCCCATCAGCCAGAACAGCATGCCGCGCAGCTGCGCATCGGGCGCCAGGGTCAGCACCAGCGTCACGATCGCGCCAAAGCCGGCGGCGATCATCACGCCAGTAAGAATCAGACGATGGCCGCTATGCTGGGCCACGCTGGGCAGGCGCCGCAAAGCCTGGCGCGCCAGCCCGAACAGCAGCAACACCGCCAGCCCCGCGCCGAGTGCGGCGCCGAATGCAGCAGCGGTGTCGCCCATGAAACCGAAATGACTGGCCACAAGCAGGGCCGTCAAGGCGCCGGCGGCGGAGCCTCCGGACATACCCAGCACATAAGGTTCGGCCAGGGGATTACGCAGCAACACCTGCATCAAGGCCCCGGCCAGCGCCAGCAGGCCGCCGACGATGAAAGCCGTCAGCGCCCGCGGCAGGCGCAAGGAAAAGTAAATCTGGTCCGCCACCAGCGGACGCCCACAGCCACTGCTGCCGCACAACACGGCGAGCGACAGCGCCAATCCCGCCGCCGCCGTCAGGCAGAGGAGGATCAGGATAGCGCGGCGCAGTGTGGTGATGCTGGTCAATGAACGAGTCGCTTCGCGGTAAATGTATTCGTAAATTGCAGTAGCTCTTTAGGCCCTGACGAGCGCCTCAAGGTCTGGCCGAGAAGCGCAACTGTACTTTAGTACAGTGAGCATCGCAGGCCGGAGATTGAGGCGCGCAGTAGGCCTAAAGAGTTACTGCTGCCAATTTACACCAACAAACAGGCCACGTGACGGCTGGTTATAGCCGTAGGCGGTCTGATAGTCGCGGTTGAACAGGTTCTCGACACGGCCATATACCGAAGTCTGTTTGGTCAGCTGATAACGCACATTAGCGTTGGTCAGCCAGTACGGCGCCAGCTGCGGGTTGCCGGGAATGTCGGTGCGGCTGTCGGTGTATTGCACATCCGTGCCGATACGCCAGGCGCCGAAGCTTTTCGCTGCACCGAAGGAACCGAGCGTCTTGGCCCGCCGCACCAGGGTCTTGTCGGTCGATTCATCTTTCGGATTCTGCAGAGTCAGGCTGGCGCGCCAGTCGATTTCCGCCAGGGTGGCGCTGGCGCTCAGTTCCAGTCCCTGGTTCTTGGCGCGAGCGATATTGATGGTATGGAAGGTCACGGGATCGTAGCCGAACTGGTCGCGCGTGCGGGTATCGAACAAGGTGGCGCGCAACAAGGTAGCGCCGGCGGCGTACTGCACGCCCAACTCATAGGATTTGGAACGCTCGGCCTTGAGGTTGGTGTTGCCGTACAGCGGGTCATACAGCTGCACCGGCGTTGGCGCATTGAATGCAGTCGAGGCATTGGCGATCAGCTTGACGCTGTCGGTCAGCGCATAGCCGTAGCCGAGGTAGCCGGTATTATCCGAACCGGAACCGCCGACATCGTCGTGGCGCAGGTTGAGTTGCAGCTGATGCGGGCCGATCTTGCCAAGCGCGCCGGCGTACACGCTGGAGGTCGAGCGCGAATAGCTGTTGCTGGAATTGCCGTAGCTGCTGTTGGACTCGACTTCCGCCTTTTCGCGGCCAGCGTCAACGCCGGCAGTTACCGTCCACATCGGCGACAAGCGCAATTCATTGGCCCACTGCAGCAGGTTCTGCGTGCTCTTGTAGCCATTGCTGCTGTTGCCGAACTGCGTCAGGTCGTCGAGGTTGTCGCGGTTGACGTTTTGCGACAGCGTCAGTGTCGAGGTCCAGTTCTGGGTGAAATTATTCTTGGAGTACACGGCGAAAGACTGGCTCTTGGAATGGCCACGGTTCTGGTCAGTCGGCGTGCCGTAGGCATCGTCAAAGGTGTACTTGGCGTCGTTGGCATAGACGCGGGCGCCGATTTCATTGCCCTTGCTCCATTCCTGCGATACCGATCCCGAGACGCTGGTGTTGCCGTCGCCGTTGCGGTCCGGATTGACGTTCGGGCTCTGCTGCGGGTTCTGCGCCGAAAAACCGTCGGTCTTGAAGCGGGTCAGGGCCAGGGCGTAACGGGTATCGCCGCTCTTGCCGCTGACGCCGACGTTGCCTTGATAAGTGCCGCGCGAGCCGGCTTCGACCGACGCATTGAGGGCCGGTGCGCCACTGCCGCGCTTGGTGAAAATCTGCACCACGCCGCCGATGGCGCCGGAACCGTAGATCGCGGAGACGTTGCCGCGCACGATTTCGATATGGTCGATCTGCTCAGGCAGGATGTTTTCCAGCGCCGGCAAACCGTAGGAAGCCTGGCGGCGGATCGGCACGCCATCGATCAGGATCAGGGTTTCCGAGGTATTGGCGCCGCGCATGAACAGCGAAGCCTGCTGACCGGGACCGCCGACACGGGTGATCTGGATGCCGGCCTGGCGCTCCAGCAAGGCAGGCAAATCAGGCGCCTGCGAATTGCGGATATCTTCCGCGCTGATCACGGTAGTGTGCGGCAAGGCATCGGTTTGCGGCTGCTCGACGCGGGCGGCGGTCACCACCACCGGCACCAGGCTCTGCTCCTGGACGGTTTGAGCGACAGCAGAGCCAAAGCTGCAGGAAAGAATGGCGGCAGCCAGCGCGAGCGGCTTCAGGGCCGCGCCGGAACGGCATGATAAAGATAAGGTCATGTTTGGATACGATAAGAGTCCCCGGCCTGCTTCCCCGCAAGCCCGGTTGCAACAGTCGCCAGGCAAGGGCGTGGCACAAACGTGACCTCGCCGCTACCTCGCTCCCCCTGATCTGGCCGGTATCCGGGCTAGCAAGTCGGAGTGCATAACCTTCCCATGTAAAACCGCTACACAGTGGCATGAGATGCGCCCTGCCGCCTGTCGCATCCTGTTGGATACAGACAAGCGGCGCTTGTTTACCGTTGCGGGGGCAGCACACGTTGGCTGGCGATCTGATACGCCTAGCGCCGTGTTTCCCGTTTAACTGCGGACATGGACATGTCCGCGTGCACCAAAACCCCGCCATTGTAAGGCGGGCGCGGTCTGGCGGCAATTGCCGCGGTTAAAAGTGTGGTTAAAGCGTAGCCAGGTTCGCGTTGCCGCGGTACAGGGCCGCCACCATGTCGGACTGCGTCACCATGCCGACCAGCCGGTTTTGATCGTCGACAATCGGCATATGATGGATGCCGGAATCGGACAGCGGCTGCACCAGCTCGACGATATGCATGGACGAGGCCGCGCTCTTCACTGCAGCAGTCATGATCTGCCCCACTACTTCCGGCTTGTCCGAATGCGTACCGGTGCTGCGCCGCAGGAACTGCTTCAGGCGCTGGTCGACACCGGCGTAAAGCTGCAGATCCACCTGGCGCATGAAATCGGTCTGGGTCACGATGCCGACCAGGCGCCGCGCCCGGTTGATGACCGGCAGCGCCTTGATCCGGTGCTTCAGCAGCAAACCCCAGGCATCTTCCAGCGACGTGCCGTACTCGACGCTGACCACATCGCGCGACATGATGTCGGCGCAGGTGATAGCGCCGAAGCGACGCCGGTAGGCGTGCATCTCGGTTTGCAGGATCAGGCTTTCGAGGTCGTCGCGGCTGACGTCCAGCACCTGGTTGTATTGTTCCAGCACATGGTCCAGATCTTCTTGCGTAAAGCCGATCCGCGCGCCGCTGGGCTGGTCGATAGTCTTGTGCAGCTTGGCCGGATCCTGATGGGCGCTGTGCGGGTAGCGGCGCTTGGTGGCGTTATTGAACAGCAGCGCCACCAACAGCAGAAAAATAGAATTTAACAGCACCGGCGTCAGGATGAAATGGAAGCCCAGGCTGGTCACCGCCGGCCCGCCCAGCACTGCCGTCAGCGCCACCGCACCGCTGGGTGGATGCAGGCAGCGCAGGGCAAACATGGCGCCGATCGCCAGCGACACCGCCAGCGCCGGCGCGAATACCGGATCGTGGACCCAGCGCGCGCAAGCCACGCCGATCACGGCAGCCACCAGGTTGCCGCCGATGATCGACCAGGGCTGCGCCAGCGGACTGGCCGGCACGCCAAACAACAGCACTGCCGAAGCGCCCATCGGCGCGATCAGCAGCGGCAAGGGAGCGCCCGGGCCGAGCACCCAGTGGCTCACCAGCCCGGTCAGCAAAATCCCCAGCAAAGCGCCGCAACAAGCACGCAGGCGCTCGGTGGCATTGACCGCCACCGAACCGGGAATAAAGCCGCGCAACCACAAACCCAAGGAATTCATCTTCTTTGCTTTCGATTTTCTTGATTTTGATGAAGGTTCAGCCGCCGTAGGCGTAGCTGAATTTATTGTTGACGATGCGTCCCATCACGCGCGAGCGCTGGTCCAGTCCGACATGGTCCTTCGCACTCATGTTGACCACGCCTTGCGGAATCGTCAGGTCATGGGTGTTTTCCAGCGCAGTGCGGAGGGCGGCGCGGAACTGCTTGCTGCCCGGCTGCCCCGCTTGCAGCGCCTGCGGCAGCGCGTTGGCGAGCAGCATGTAGGCGCCCCAGGCGTCGGCGGCGAACTGCGTCATGCTGCCGGCGCCATAGGCGGCTTCATAGCGGCTGGTGAAATCCAGCGCAGTCTTCCGGACCGGATTGGACAGCGGCAGCTGCCTGGCCACCACGGCCGGCCCGGTCGGAAAGAAAGTGCCTTCGACATCCTTGCCACCCACCTTCAGGAAATCAGCGGTGGCGATGCCATGGGTCTGGTAGATCCGGCCCTTGTAGCCGCGTTCGACCAGGGTCTTTTGCGGCAGCACCGCCGGCGTCGCCGAAGCGGCGATCAATACCGCATCCGGCTGCGCCGCCATGATCTTCAGGATCTGGCCGGTGACGCTGCTGTCGTTGCGGTTATAGCGCTCGCTGGCGACCACCTTGATCTTGCGCAGCTCGGCCAGGTGCGAAAATTCGCGCCACCAGCTATCGCCGTAGGCATCGGCAAAGCCGATGAAGCCGACCGTTTTAATCCCGTTAGCGGCCATGTGCTGGGTCAGGATGGTGGCCATGTGCGAATCATTTTGCGGTAGCTTGAAGGCCCAGGCCCGTTTGGCATCCTGCGGTTCGACAATCGAGGCCGAGGCTGCCAGCGCCAGCATCGGCGTGCCTGACTCTGCCACAACATCCAGCAGCGCCAGCGCCGCCGGCGTGGTGTTGGGGCCGACGATCAGGTCGACCTTTTCTTCGCTGATCAGCTTGCGCGCGTTGCGCACGGCGTTGGTCGGATCGGAAGCGTCGTCCAGGATGATGTACTCAACTTTTTGCCCGGCAATCTCTTTCGGCCATAACAGGATGGCGTTTTTGGTCGGCGCTCCGATGGCGGCTGCCGGGCCGGTGACGGCGATGTCGACGCCGATTTTGATCTGCGCGCTGGCCGCGGCGCAGACTGCCAGCATGGTGATGGGGGCAAGGCAGCTGTACATGATTTTCTTCATTGAATAGCGATCCCGATGACGATGGCAATGGTTGCTGCTACGTTTCCACAAGGACAGGATTCTACTGGAATGTCACGGGCGGACTCGTGCCGGTATGCGGTTTTCCAGCTGATGGCAGGATGTTAGCCTTGAAAGTTGCGTCAATCATTGACCCTGGGCAAGTAAACAATTGTCAGGAATCGTTGCAACAGACCTTGATTTTTCCAATAATTCGTATGATGATATGGTCACATTACGATAAAAACAGGCAAGCGGACGAGACACCATGTTCAATAAACTGAATGCCAACCGCACTTCCCTGAGCGACACCGTGGCCCAGGAATTGCTGAAAAAGATACAGACCGGCGAGTTCGGCCCCGGCGCCAAGCTGCCGACCGAACCGGCGCTGTCGGAACAGTTCGGCGTCAGCCGCACCGTGGTGCGCGAGGCGATTTCCCGCTTGAAGAATGAAGGCGCGGTCGAGCCGCGCCAGGGCAGCGGCGTATATGTCAGCGAACAAGGCCATCTGCGGCCGCTACGTATCCAGTTCGACCAGGCCTCCTCGGCCGATGCGGTGCTGCAGATCGTCGAACTGCGCCGCGCCATCGATGCCGAAGTGGCAGCGCTGGCGGCCACCCGCCGCACGCCGCGCCAGCTGAAGGCGATCGAAACCGCGCTGAAAGGGATTGAAGCCGACGTCAAGGCCGGTGGCGACGGCGTGCTGGCCGATGTGATGTTCCATCGCAGCATCGCCGAAGCGACCGGCAATCCTTTCCTGCTGCAGACGCTGGCCTTTCTCAGTCAATATCTGGAAGCCGCCACCGCGGTCACCCGTAGCAATGAAGCGCGGCGCGACGATTTCATGCGCCAGGTGTATGAAGAGCATGCCGCCATCGCTTCCGCGATTGCCGCAGGCGATGCGCTGGGCGCGCGCAATGCCGCGCAAAACCATATGTTCAATGCGGCGCGCCGCCTGTCGCAAGGCGCGGTCGCGGCCAAGGCGGCGCCGAAAGCCAAGAGCACTTCAAAAAAACCATAGTCAGGACCAGCAAATGACCATCAATGTAGGTGTTATCGGCCTTGGCGCCATGGGCTTGGGCGTCGCCCGTTCTTTACTGCGCGCGTATTTCCGCACCTATGCTTGCGACGTCCGCCCGCAAGTCTTGCAACAGTTCGTTAACGAAGGCGGGATTGCCTGCAGCACACCGGCCGAACTCGGCGCCCAATGCGATGTGGTGATTACCGTGGTGGTCAACGCCGCGCAAACCGAGCAGGTGCTGTTCGGTGAACAGGGCGCGGCAGCGGCGATGCGTCCCGGCAGCCTGGTGATCGCCAGCGCCACGGTGGCGCCGGAATATGCGGTCAAGCTGGGCGAACGGCTGGCCATGCAGCAGCTGCTCTTTCTGGATGCGCCGCTCTCGGGCGGCGCCGCACGCGCCGCCTCGGGTGAAATGACCATGATGACGTCCGGCCCCGCCGCCGCTTACGCCAAGGGTGAAGCAGTGCTGGCGGCGATTGCCGGCAAGGTGTACCGGCTGGGCGACGCCCATGGCGTCGGCTCCAAGGTCAAGATCATCAACCAGCTGCTGGCTGGCGTGCACATCGCCGCCGCCGCCGAAGCGATGGCGCTGGGCCTGCGCGAAGGGGTCGATGCCGATGCGCTGTACGAAGTCATCACCAACAGCGCCGGCAACTCCTGGATGTTCGAGAACCGCGTGCCGCATATCCTGATAGCCGATTACACGCCGCTCTCGGCAGTCGACATTTTCGTCAAGGACCTGGGACTGGTGCTCGATACGGCGCGCGCCAGCAAATTCCCGCTGCCATTGTCCGCGGCGGCCCATCAGATGTTCATGATGGCGTCGAGCGCCGGTCATGGCGGCGAGGACGATTCCGCGGTGATCAAGATTTTCCCGGGCATCCAGTTGCCGACGGCGCAGGAGTAAGGCATGTCACTGCAATCCAATACAGCATCAAGCCCCCTGCTCGGCTGCATCGCCGACGACTTCACCGGCGCCACCGACCTCGCCAACATGCTGGTGCGCGAAGGCATGCGCACCGTGCAGACCATCGGCGTGCCGGCAACCGCGCCGCAGGATGTCGATGCTATCGTCGTGGCCTTGAAGTCCCGCACAGCGCCGGCCGCAGAAGCGGTCGCGGATTCGCTGGCGGCATTAAGCTGGTTGCAGCAACAAGGCTGCCGCCAGTTCTTCTTTAAGTACTGTTCCACTTTCGATTCCACCGCCAAGGGTAATATCGGTCCGGTGATCGATGCCCTGCTGCAGGCATTGGGCAGCGACTTCACCATCGCCTGTCCGGTGTTCCCGGAAACCGGACGCACCCTGTATCGCGGCCACCTGTTCATCCAGGATCAGCTGCTGAATGAATCCGGTATGCAGAATCATCCGTTGACGCCAATGACCGACGCCAACCTGGTGCGTGTGCTGCAGCAGCAGACGCCATCCAAGGTCGGCCTAATCGCCTATCCGGCAGTATCCCAAGGCAGCGAAAAGATCCAGGCGGAGATCGCCGGCCTGCGTCGGCAAGGCGTGCGCATGGCGATCGTCGATGCGCTGGAAAACCAGGACCTGTACGCCATCGGCGCCGCCTGTGCGGATCTGTCGCTGGTGACGGGGGGCTCGGGCATTGCACTCGGCCTGCCGGCCAATTTCGTCAAGGCCGGCCTGCTGCAGCCTGGCGCAAAGGCAAGTGCATTGCCCGGCGTCGAAGGCTGGTCGGTGGTGCTGGCCGGCAGCGCATCGAAAGCGACCAATGCACAGGTTGCGGCATGGATGGAAAAACATCCGGCGTTCCGCCTTGATCCGCTCGCGCTGGCGCGTGGCGAACCAATAGTGGCGCAAGCCCTGGCTTTCGCAGACAAGCACCTCGAACAACAACCGCTGCTGATCTACGCAACCACCACACCGGAACAAGTCAGGCAAGTGCAGGCCGAGCTCGGCGTCGAACGCGCCGGCCAGCTGATCGAACAGGCGCTAGCCGACATCGCCGTCGCCTTGCAAGCCAGCGGTGTGCGGCGCTTCGTGATTGCCGGCGGCGAGACTTCCGGCGCGGTGGTCAAGGCGCTTGATGTGCACGCATTGCGCATAGGCGCCCAAATTGATCCCGGCGTGCCTGCGACAGCATCGATAGCCACCGACGGTTCTCCGGTGCTGGCGCTGGCTCTGAAGTCCGGCAATTTCGGCAGCGTGGATTTCTTTGAAAAAGCGCTGCGCCAGTTGGGGGAAACGCGACTATGAACACGGCATTGAAAGAACAGGCGCTGCGCGCCGAAATCTGCGAAACCGGCGCCAGTCTGTATCAGCGCGGTTACACCGTCGGCAGCGCCGGCAATATCAGCGCCCGGCTGGACGACGGCTGGCTGATCACCCCCACCGACGCCTGCCTCGGCCGCCTGGCGCCGGCGCAAATCGCCAAGGTCGACCTGAGCGGCAAATGGGTCAATGGCGACAAGCCGTCGAAGACACTGGCGCTGCATCGCGCGGTGTACGACAACAACCCGCAGGCGCAAGCCGTGGTGCATACCCATTCGACCCATCTGGTGGCGTTGTCGCTGGCGGGCGTCTGGCACGACCGGTGCGTGCTGCCGCCGATCACGCCGTATCAAGTGATGAAGGTCGGCCAGATTCCCTTGATTCCCTATTGCCGTCCTGGCGATCCGCAAGTGGCAGAGCAAGTGAAGTCATTGGCGACCTCGGTGCGCGGCGTCCTGCTGGAACGGCTGGGGCCGGTGCTGTGGCACGAGAGCGTTTCGCAGGCGGCGTTCGCACTGGAAGAACTGGAAGAAACCGCGCGACTCTGGCTGATGTTGGAAAACAAACCGGAGCCGCTCAGCGCCGCGGCCCTGGATGAGCTGTATCGGGTATTTGGCGCACGCTGGTAAGTTTCAGACAATAGAAACATCCGCATTCTAAAAATCACATTGGTGGAGACAAGATGTCCGTAACGATCAACAAGCAGGCCATACCGGCCGGCGTCAGCCTGCCGGCCGAGCAGGCAGAAAATCTGTACAAGAAAGTATTCTGGCGCTTCGTGCCATTCATCATGCTGTGTTACGTGGTGGCCTACCTGGACCGCGTCAACGTCGGCTTTGCCAAGTTGCAGATGTCTCAAGACCTGGGCTTCAGCGAAACCATCTTTGGCCTCGGCGCCGGCATTTTCTTCCTCGGCTACTTCCTGTTCGAGCTGCCCAGCAACCTGATCATGAACCGGGTCGGCGCCAAGCTGTGGATCGCCCGCATCATGATTACCTGGGGCGTGCTGTCGGCCTGCTTCGCCTGGGTGCAGACGCCGACCCAGTTCTATGTCTTGCGTTTCCTGCTGGGCGTAGCGGAAGCCGGCTTTTATCCCGGCATCATCCTCTACCTGACCTACTGGTTTCCCTCGCACCGGCGCGCCAAGGTAGTCGCCACCTTCATGGCGGCGATTCCGATCTCCGGCATTTTCGGCAACCCGCTGTCGGGCTGGATCATGCAGGCTTTCCATGGCGCCAGCGGCTGGCATGGCTGGCAATGGATGTTCATGATCGAAGCGGTGCCGGCAGTGCTGGTCGGGATTGCCGTGTTCTTCGTGATGGACAACAGCATCCGCAAGGCCAAGTGGCTGACGGAAGCGGAGAAGGATTTCCTGGAAGCGGAAATCCGCGCCGACCAGAAGGATAAGCACAGCCCGAAAACCACCGCGGCCGTGTTCAAGGACATCCGTATCTGGCATATGTGCCTGATCTACTTCTGCATCGTCATGGGCCAGTATGGCCTGACGTTCTGGCTGCCGACGCTGGTCAAGGCTTCCGGCGTGGTGGGCGATTTCAAGATCGGCCTGATCAGCGCGATTCCCTTCCTGTGCGCGGTATTTGCCATGATCCTGATCGGCCGCCGTTCCGACCGCCTGCGGGAGCGGCGCTGGCATCTGATCGTGCCGGCCCTGCTGGGCGCGGTCGGCTTCGTGGTCTCGGCGCTGGCCGCTGACAATACCGTGATCGCGATTGCTTTCCTGTCGCTGGCGGCCATGGGCGTGCTGACCTGCTCGCCGCTGTTCTGGTCGCTGCCGACTGCTTTCCTGTCTGGCACCGGCGCCGCCGCCGGCATCGCGGTGATCAACTCGGTCGGCAACCTGGCCGGCTTCGTCAGTCCTTTCCTGGTTGGCTGGCTGAAGGACACCACGCACAACAACCGGACCGGCATGTTCATGCTGGCCGGGATGCTGGTGATCGGCGCCATTGCGATCCTGAAGACACCGCCTAAAATGGTCAATCGATAACGCTTATTTTCCAAGAAAATTCCAGGAGTCCGCAATGCCACGTTTCGCCGCCAACCTGAGCATGATGTACAACGAACATGCCTTCCTCGACCGCTTTGCAGCCGCCGCCAAAGATGGCTTCAAGGGTGTCGAGTTCCTGTTCCCCTATGAACATGCCGCTACTGAACTGCAGGCAAGACTGCAAGACAACGGCCTGAGCCAGGCGCTGTTCAACGCGCCGCCCGGCGACTGGGCGGACGGCGAACGCGGTCTGGCCTCCTTGCCCGGACGCGAAGATGAATTCAAACGCAGCGTCGCCACCGGCCTCGAATACGCGCAAGTGCTGGGCAACCGCAAACTGCACGTGATGGCCGGCCTGATCCAGCCACAGCAGGAGCGCGCTCGCCACCGCGCCGTCTACTTGGAAAACCTGGCCTATGCCGCGGCCCAGGCCGCCGTACATGGCGTCACCATCGTCATCGAACCGATCAATACGCGCGACATTCCCGGCTTCTTCCTGAATCGCCAGGATGAGGCGCAGGCGATTTGCGCCGAGGTCGGCGCCGATAACCTGCAGGTGCAGTTCGACTTGTATCACTGCCAGATCGTCGAAGGCGACCTGGCGGTCAAGCTCAAGCGCGACATGCAGCGCCCGCAGGCCGGCATCGGCCATATCCAGATTGCCGGCGTGCCGGAACGGCATGAGCCGGATAGCGGCGAGATCAATTATCCCTACCTGTTCGAGCTGATCGACTCGCTCGGCTACCAGGGCTGGGTCGGCTGCGAGTACCGGCCGCGCGGGGCCACCTCTGCCGGCCTGGGCTGGCTCAAACCCTGGCTGTAAATAGATACACGATACAAACACGATTGAACAAAGGAACATCATGCAAGTAGTCATCACCGGCGGCGCCGGCTTCCTCGGCCAGCGCCTGGCGCGCAGCCTGCTCAAGCAAGGCAGCCTGCCCGACCGCAGCGGCCAGTTGCAAACCATCAGCAAGATCGTCCTGGTCGACGTAGTCGCCGCCAGCGGCTTCGACGACAGCCGCATCGAACAGGTCACCGGCGACATCACCGACAGCGCCTTGCTGGAACGCGCGATCACCAGCCAGACCGCGGCGGTCTTCCACCTGGCGGCGATTGTCAGCGGCCAGGCGGAAGCCGACTTCGATCTCGGCATGCGCATCAATCTGGATGCCGCACGGCTGCTGCTGGAACGCTGCCGCGCCTGCGGTCATGTGCCGCGCGTGATCTTCACCAGCTCGGTAGCGGTATTCGGCGGCGTCCTGCCGTCAGTCGTGCAAGACCATACCGCGCTCAATCCGCAATCGTCCTACGGTGCGCAAAAGGCGATCGCGGAACTGCTGCTCAACGATTACAGCCGCAAGGGCTTCGTCGATGGCCGCGTGCTGCGCCTGCCGACCATCAGCGTGCGTCCCGGCAAACCCAACCAGGCCGCCTCCTCTTTCGCCAGCGGCATCATCCGCGAACCGCTCAACGGCCAGCCGGCAGTCTGCCCGGTCGCGCCGGATGTGCACCTGTGGCTGCTATCGCCGCGCAAGGTAATCGCCTGCCTGATCCACGGCTATGCGCTGCCGGCCGATATCCTGGGGAAAAGCCGGACCATCAATCTGCCAGGGATCTCGGTCACCGTCGCCGAAATGGTCGCGGCGCTGGAACGCGTCGCCGGCAAGGAAGTCGCCGCCCGCATTGAATGGCAACACGACGCCATCATAGACCGCATCATTTCCAGCTGGCCGGGCGCCTGGGACGCCAGCCGCGCGCTCGACCTCGGCTTCGTCGGCGACAGTAGCTTCGACGACGTGGTGCGCGCCTATATCGAAGACGATTTGCCGGCGGCCTGAACTCGCGCGGCCTGCTCCATGGTAAAAGCCGGCCGCAAGATGTTTTTTTGACACATATCGATTCGGCCAGCTTGTGCCTGCGGTACGGTAAGATTGTCACTTTATGACTTTTGCCTAGCCGACATGAAAACCAGCTATCCCCAGCATCTAGTACGCTTGCTATCGGGTTCGCTTCTGCTGTTTTGCTTGCTGCTGGCAAACGGCGCTCCGGCACGGGCGGCAACGGCCGCCGCCAGCGCTGACACCGCCGCCAGCACGCCGGCCGCTCCCGCTGCCGCGCCAGCGCCGCTGGACTCGCTGTCCAAGGTGCTGCAAAGCAGTCCCGGCACGGGCAGCCTGGTGGCCACGCTGATCCAGGCCGAACAGCAGAACAGCAAGGCCTCGCCCGAACAGAAGGGTTTCATCGGCCTGATTTCCAATAGCCTCGACACTTTTCAGGCGCATCTGCATCAGGTCATCACGCCGGAAAAATTCTGGAACCGGCAGTTTTCGCTGGCCTGGCAAGACCTGTCGACCATCCTGCAGCGCCAGGAATCGGAAACCGGATGGCAGGCGCTGGCGGGCTTTCTCGAAATGCTGGCCTTGTTCGGCGCCGTCGCTATCGCCTTGCACTATATCGGCAAGCGGGTGCAACGGCATTTCAATATCCAGACGACGCTGTCGTCCGATCCCAGCATGAAGGAATTGCTGCTGTATATATGGCGCCACATCGCGCCGCTACTGCTGGCGCTGGTGGTGGAAATCTCGGTCACCATCAGCCTGGATGCGGCGCACGGGCAATCGCTGGGGCGGGTGCTGGCCACGGTGCTGCTGTACACCCTGGTCGGCGCGCGCCTGTTCCAGGCCATCTGCGCCATCATTTTTTCGCTGTCGCACGGCGGCCACCGCATGATCGCGGTGCACATCCTGTACCAGCGTGGTTTCAAGCTGCTCTTTGTCATCGGCTGCGCCGGCTGGCTCGGCGACGCCCTGGACAATCCGCACGTGAACCAGATCATCGGCGTCCACCTCTCGAGCGTGGTGGCGACCCTGGCCAGCCTGACGGCGGCGATACTGGGCGGGGTGTTCGCCCTGCTGTTCCGACGACCGGTGGCGCACATCATCCGCAACCGGCCGCGGGCGGTGCGGCGCGACCACCCGGCGCGCATGGAAACGCTGGAAGTGGTGGCGGCCGTCTGGTACCTGCCGGTGCTGCTGCTGAGCATCACCGTCAGCGTCGCCACCATCCTCGATCTGTCGACCAATAATTCAGCCCTGAATCACGCGCTGGCCAGTGCGGCGCTGCTGATCGCCATGTTTTTCATCGGTGCGCTGCTGCAGCGCATACGCGCCCGCAAGGCGACGGCCGGAGTGACGCGCCGCCAATCACCCTATATCCTGCGCCTCAGCAACGTCGGCTTCAGCCTGCTGCAGCTGGCCTTGTGGATCGGTTTCTTCGAATTGCTGACCAGGATCTGGGAACATTCGCTGCTGGAATTCGCCAACGCCACCCTGATCGGCCAGATGATCGTCTCGGCGCTGGGCAAGATTGGCCTGACGCTGGTGATCGCCTGGCTGATCTGGATCCTGCTCGACACCTTCATCCAGGAAGCCATCAACCCAACCCGCAACAGCCGCTACGCGCGCAAGAACCCGAGCACGCGCATGCGCACCATCCTGCCGCTGCTGCGCAACGCTCTGATGCTGATGATCCTGACCATCACCGTGATCACCACGCTGGCCAATCTCGGCATCAATGTGACGCCGCTGCTGGCCTCGGCCGGGGTGGTCGGGCTGGCTTTCGGCTTCGGTTCGCAATCGCTGGTGAAGGACCTGATCACCGGCGTCTTCATCCTGATGGAAGATTCGATGTCGGTCGGCGACTGGGTCGATGTCGGCAACGGCCATGCCGGCACGGTCGAGAACCTGACCATCCGCACCGTGCGCCTGCGCGACAGCAACGGCTCGGTGCATAGCGTGCCGTTTTCGCAGATCACGGCGATCAAGAACGACTCGCGCGAATACACTTATGCCTCACTCAAGCTGAGCGTCACCCACGATTCAGATGTCGACCAGGCGCTGCGCCTGATGCGCGAAACCGGCGCCGAGATGCTGGAAGACCGGCGCCTGCGGCGGCTGCTGCTGCAGCCGATCGAAATTTACGGGGTCAACGGTTTCGACTTGAACGGCGTAGCGCTGCTGGCCGGCATCCGTACCAAGCCGCAAACCCAGAGCGAGGTCATGCGCGGCTTCAACCTGCGCATCAAGAAAAAAGTGGATGACGATCCGAAGGTGCACTTCGCCACCGAGTGGGCGAATTTTCCGCTGACTGCGGTCGAGCCGCCAGCGTCGACGCCGGTGGAGAACGGCACGCCGGACTTACCGGCGGCCGGCTCCAAGGCCTAGGGCCTGGGAACTATTTGATGCGGCAGCTCAGCAGCCAGTAGTACTCCAGCCGCAGGATGCGCAGTTCGCGCGTGATCGGCGACAGTTTCTTGCGCAGGCCGCTGTCGGTCGGGAAATTCTTCATGACTTCATAGCGCTCGCCGTTGGGCAAAGTGCGAAACTGGTAGGTATTGCCTTCGGCATCGGTGCGGGCGATCGGCGTGCTCTGCTCTTCGACGTAGCCGTTGTCTATCATCACCAGCAAGATGTCCTTGCCAAGTTTTTCGCGCAGCTGGGCGATGAAACGGACCTGGTCCTGGCGTCCCACGTGCGACCACCAGAAGCCCAGGAAGCAGGCGCTGAACTTGCGGTCTGTCTCAAAGGTATTGATGTCTTGCAGCGCAAACGTGGCTTTGCCGGCCGGCAGCCGCTTGGCTTCGGCCAACGCAATCATTTCCGGATTGATATCGGTCGCCAGCACCGATTTCGCGGTGGCGGCGATCTGCTCGGTCCAGAAGCCGGTGCCGCATGCCAGTTCCAGCACGTCGTGGCCTTCCATCAGTTCCTGCACCCTGACCTGCAAGGTCAGCAATTCATCCTGGCGCTCGGGACGCTGGTAAATCTCTTCATATGTTGTAGCACGTTTGGCGTAATACGCCGCCATATCGGTATTAATCATTTTTTGGTTCCGCTTTCCTGTTCACCGTCTTGCTCACTCTTCTGCTCATTATTCAATTCCTTCACTTCTGCAATTTCTTTCACTTCTTCAATTCCTGTTTGCGGCATTGCAATCTGCGCCGGCATCACAGCGGCACATGCGACCCGGTAACGTTCCGACAAGGCGTCATACAGCGGCGGCGCAAAGAAACGCGAAACGCGGCTGGCGATCAGCGCCGTCGCCATCAGCGAGATCACCAGTGCATGGCCGTTGATCATTTCCATCACGATCACGAAGGCAGTGATCGGCGATTGCGTCACCGCCGCCAGATAGCCCACCATCGCCAGCGCAATCAACATCTCCAGGGAGGTATTGCCGAACACCTGGTGCAGCAGATTGCCGAAACCGGCGCCGATCGACAAGGACGGCGCGAAAATCCCGCCCGGAATCCCCGGCAGGTAGGACGACACCATCGACGCCATTTTCAGGAATGGATAAAACACCGACAGCTGCTGATGCCCTTCCAGCAAACCCTTGGCCTCGACATAGCCGCTACCGAAAGTAGCACCGCCGGCAATGATGCCGATCAGCGCGACCGCCAGGCCGCACAGCGCGCCGAAGGCGATCGGACGGTTGCTGCGCAGATCCTGCAGCCGGGCTGGAATCCAGCGCTTGGTATTCAGCAGCAGCCAGCAAAAACAGCCGCCGGCGATGCCGGTAAGAATCCCGGTCACCAATACCGCCAGCGCCAGCATGTCGGTCAGCGCGCTGTTGATGTGAATGGTGCCGAAATAGGTATAGTTGCCGTTCAAGCCCAAGGCCACCGCACCGGCAAAAATAATCACAGTAATCACCACGCCGCTGGCTCTGTGTTCAAAGCTGCGCGTCAATTCTTCAATCGCAAACACAATCCCGGCCAGCGGTGTGTTGAATGCCGCCGACAAGCCGGCCGCAGCCCCCGCCAGGATCAAGCGCCGCTCCAGCGCTGCGCTGGCGCGCGGATACAGGCGCCGCAGATTGAACATCAGCGCCGCGCCGACCTGCACTGTCGGACCTTCGCGGCCGATGGTGAAGCCGCCCAGGATGCCGATGAAGGAGACGCCGATCTTGCCCAGCAATAGCTTGATCGATAGCAGCGACTGGCCGCGCCGGGTGGTGTCTTCTTCCAGCGTGGCGATCACTTGCGGAATGCCGCTGCCCTCGGAGCCGGGAAAATAGCGGCGTGTGGCCCATACGCACAGCGCGCCGACCGCCGGCGTGATAAACAGCGGCAGCCAGAAATGCGATTGCTGCATGGAGCGGAACATGCCGAAACCGACATCCATCAGCCAGGCATACAGCACCGCAACCAGCCCGACCAGCACCGCCCCCATCCACAAAATGCCGTATTTACGCCAAGCGCGCCGTACCTGACGCAGCGTCTGATCGGAAAAACTAGGGGGAAGCGGATTCATTGGAATTGGGCGCAAAGACATGATTATAAATTATCCCTGCGCAATTCCCGCCAAATTGGCCATAGTCATGTCGATCAAGCCGACACGGCGGCGGCAGGCCGGCCCAGCCTATGCGTAATAAAAACACAATTAGCCATCTCGGTTGCAGGACGCCGGTGCAAAGAAACAGGCCGTCTAGATGTGATAGTTTTTGAGCCAGGCCTTGACGTTTTTGATATCTTCAAACGCCAGCAAGTCATTCTTGAGAGCATGGATGTTCTGCTGGACGCTCTTGGCCGCGCTTTTCAGATGCCGCATCGCCAGCAGCGGCGACATGGCCTCCTGCAATCCCAGGTTGAAGCGCATCCGGAACTCTGCTTCCAGCCCCGCAATCTCATCGCGCAGTTCCGCCGACTGTTCCGTCAGTACTTTGCTGTAGTGCTGCAGATGCTGTTCAGACAGGGAATTGATGCGGCTCTGGTCGATCTGCTCGATTTCCAGCTGCAGTTCCAGCAAGCCGAGCAGATCCTTCTTGTCATAGGCGATATTCACCCTTTGCATCAGCGCGGTCTTGCGCGCGTGTTCCAGCGGGTCCTGCTCGCGGTCGGGATGCAGCGCGCTGGCCAGCTTGCGATAGACTTCGCGCACTGACTGGCTGGCCTTGTGCAGTTCTTCCTGCTGCTTGGCTTCCCTGGCGGCAGCCTTGGACGATTTTTTGCGTTTTGCCGCGCGCGCATGTTCACGTTGCTGTTCAGCCGACGCATGGGGCTCGCTATCGGCTTCCTGTCCGGATTCCGCCAGGTCCTCCGGCTGTCCTTCCGCTGCATCGACAGCCGCGCCGCCATGCATCCGGTAGATCCGTTTCAGGTCCGCGGCATCGCTGTCGACTATGATGGCGGCGCCGACGGAACAGATGATGTGGCTGATTTTTTCCTGGTCGTGCCGGCTCAGGCCTTTCGCCGAGTAGGCATCGTCCAGCAGGCGCACCAGCTGCGCCACCAGTGCGTGGTAGCTGCGCATCAGCGGCTGGTACTGGCTGGCGTAGTACTGCTGGTGCAAGGGAATCACTTCCTGCCATGCCGCCAGCAGCTGGCGTTCGGTCTCCAGTTTCCTGAGCAGCGCATTGAAGATTTTCTGCGCGGGCGACAGGCTGGCCTGGCCGTGCTGTTCGACGACGTTGAGCGCCTTGTTGTCTGTTTTTTTCATCGCTTGCTTTACCGCGGATTGGGGTGTGATTATAAGTGCCTCTGGCGACGCGCAGCAGAAACCTGCCAAGGGGCGTATCATCTTGTCTTCGCAATAAGTATTCATCCGTATCCTGCTGTGCCTTGCGGCAATCAATCATAGATTTCCATGCCCTGTTCCACCAACCGGCGACTCCGCCGATAAAACAATCCTATGGCCATCCATTCCGCCTCCGCGCATTCGAGCGACCAGGTACTGCCCTTCCGTGAATCATTGCTTGCCATGCTGGGCATCGCCTTCGTGGTGATGCTGGTGGCGCTCGATTCGACCGTGGTCGGCACTGCGCTGCCCACCATCGTTGCTGAACTGAAAGGCTTTGAGCTGTATGCCTGGGTCGCGACTTCCTACCTGCTGACCTCCGTCATCACGGTGCCGATCTTTGGACGGCTGGGCGATTTCTACGGCCGCAAACCCTTCGTGCTGGTCTCCATCATCCTGTTCACCGCCGCCTCCATCCTGTGCGGCATGGCCGACAGCATGCTGTGGCTGGTGATTGCGCGCGGCTTGCAAGGCATAGGCGGCGGCATGCTGGTCGGCACCGCGTTTGCCTGCATTCCCGACCTGTTCCCGGGCGCCCACGTGCGCCTGCGCTGGCAAGTGCTGATGAGCACCGCGTTCGGCATCGCCACCGCGGTCGGGCCATCGCTGGGCGGCTTCCTGACCCAGTACTGGGGCTGGCGCTGGGTGTTCTATGTCAACCTGCCGGTCGGCGTGCTGTCGCTGTTCTTCGTCTATAAATACCTGCCGCATCTGCGCCATACCCATCCGGACGCCAAGATCCGCCTCGACTGGCCGGGCGCGCTGCTGATCACCGCCTCGCTCGGCTGCCTGCAACTGTTCGTGGAAATGCTGCCCAAGCATGGCTTGTCGCTCGCCATGCTGGGCTTGCTGGCGGCCAGCATCGTCAGTTTCGTCGCGCTGTGGAAATGGGAACATCACACGCCGCAGCCGATCCTGCCTTTCGACCTGCTGCTCGATCCCAAGTTATCGGTCCTGTTCCTGCTGTCGGTGCTGAGCGGCTTCTCCATGTTTTCGCTGATGTTCTATGCGCCGCTGCTGTACCAGGGCGGCTTCGGCCTGTCGCCGCAGGAAGCCGGGCTGCTGATCACGCCGCTGGTGGCCTGCATCATGGTCGGCAGCATTTCCAACGGCCGCATCATCCCGCGCCTGAAGAATCCCAACATCATGCTCTACATCGGCTTCAGCCTGCTGGCGCTGTCCTGCCTGGGCGTGGTGATTTCCAACCGCTGGACCTCGCATGGCGTGATCGCCGGCTTCATGCTGACCGGTGGCCTCGGACTGGGTTTCATCCTGCCCAACCTGACCATCTTCATCCAGCAGGAAGCCGGCCGCGAACACCTCGGCATCGCCACCGCGCTGATGCAATCGCTGCGCATGATCGGCAGCATGCTGGGCACCGCCATCATCGGCACCCTGATCAACCACATGTATGCCGGCAGCGTGCGGCAGGCGCTGGCGGAACAGAAAGCCGATGCCTGGTTCAGCAGTTTCGCCGATCCGCAAATCCTCATCAGCCATGAGACCCAGACCACGGTGCTGGCGCAACTGGCGAGCGCCGGCCATCAAGGCCAGTTGCTGCTGGAAGCCGCGCGCGAAGCGCTGATCGGATCTATCCACATGGGCGTCGGCCTGGCGGTCGTAGTCACCGGCATCGCACTCTGGCTGGTGAGCAAAGTGCCGCCGATTACCCTGCACATCAAACCCGAAGCAGGCGCGGTCACGGAATAGACAAGCGGCACAGACCGGGCCAGCGGCAGGCCCGCCCGGTCTGCGTTTTTGGCTTAGTTTCCGGCTTCAACACTACCTCACAAAGCGTTACATCTCACACCGTCTCGAAGCACCTGTATCAGTCTGTCGGTGGCATCCTGAAGTCCTGGTAACTCATTTCACTCAGGACAGACATCATGAAAAAGCTCATTGCCTCACTGGTGCTTGGCACCATCCTCAGCACCTTGCTGAGCGGCTGTATCGTGGCGCCAATCGGCCCCGGCTATTACCGTCCGCACTACTACCATCCTTACGACCGCTACTAAGTAGTAAGTAAAAGTAAGTGCACTTAAGCAATACCAGGGCATCAGTATAATTGCCGATCGGAAATTTCAAAACGCCTCAGGTTTGAATTTCCCATCGAATACATTGCCATACAAAAATAAACACGGAGCCATTATGAAACTGATCCACAAACTCGTCCTTCCCCTGCTGCTGGCGCCGACACTGCTGCCGCTTGCCGCCCATGCCGACGAACCCGGCCATCACGGCGCCTATCTGCATGCGCTGGCTGATTTGCACGTCGCGCGCTGGCTGATCGACCATCGTCCCGGCGACAACTGGGTCATGGGCCGCAACGAGCAGATCGCCCTGGCTGAGATCGATGCCGCAACGCGCGAGATCACCCAGCTGGGCGCCGATGTCGGCAAGGATGTCTATCATGAAGAGCGCCCGGACGCCCGCCCGGACCACCGCGGCCGCCTGCATGATGCGGTAGAGGCGCTGGAACGCGCGCGCAGCGATGTTGCTCAGCGTGAAGACGATCCGCGCGTATTCGGCCTGCAGCAGCACGCCATGCATCGCATCGAAATGGCCAAGCACGCGACTGAAGACGCCATGCGCGACGCCGGTTATTAAGAACTGCAGTCTGGAATTGAAAAAGGGGCAAGCCGCGCGCTTGCCCCTTTTCTTTTTTACTGGCCGGCTTACAGCTCGTACATGTCCTTCTCGCCGTTCATCACCTGCTCGATCAGCTTGCGGTTCATGGTCGGCGCCAGCAGCTCGATGAAGGTATACACATAGCTGCGCAGGTAGGCGCCCTGCTTGACCGCCGCCCGCGAGATGTTGGTGCCGAACAGATGGCCGACCGGAATCGAACGCAAGCCGGTGTCGCGCTCGGCATCGAACGCCATGCCGGCGATGATGCCGACGCCCATGCCCAGCTCGACGTAAGTCTTGATGACATCGGCATCGATGGCTTCCAGCAAGACGTCCGGCTTCAGGTTGCGCAAGGAAAACGCATGGTCGATTTTGGTGCGGCCGGTGAAGGCGCTGTCATAGGTAATCAAGGGAAAGGCGGCGATTTCTTCCAGCGTGATCGCCTTCGACTGCAGCAAGGGATGATCGGGCGGCACCACCACCACGTGTTCCCATTGATAGCAAGGCAAGGTCACCAGGCCGTCGGCATTGACGATGGCTTCGGTCGCCAGCGCCAGGTCGGCCTGGTCGTTGCGCACCATGTCGGCCACCTGCTTCGGATTCCCCTGGAGCAATGACAAGCGCACTTTGGGAAATTTCTGGGTAAACGCCTGCACCACTTTCGGCAAGGCATAGCGCGCCTGGGTATGCGTGGTGGCGATCGTGAAACTGCCGCTGTCATGCGCGGCGTATTCGTTGCCGATGCGCTTGAGGCCATCGATTTCCTGCATGATCAGCTCGACCGACTTGAGCACCGCCCGGCCCGGCTCGGTAAGGCCGCGGATACGCTTGCCGTGCCGTGTGAAAATATCAACACCCAGTTCTTCTTCCAGCTCGATGATCGCCTTGGAGACGCCCGGCTGCGAGGTATACAGCGCCTTGGCCGCCTCGGTCAGGTTGTAATTTTGGCGCACCGCCTCACGGACGAAGCGGAACTGATGGAGATTCATGAATTTTCCTTGTTTTTTCTCTAATAAGAATCTGTCCGGCCCAACCGGGGGATTGATGAAAACATCGTTTCATCCCAGCAACTATCTACCCGTACCACTCCCTGCTACACTCAAAGTCCCGCTGCCAGCAAGCGCGCTCCCTGTATTTACATATATCAAATACGCATATAAGCAAATAAATAGTCTGTAGTTGGACATATATGCGAAGTTTATTACGATTCGAGGTGTTTAGTACGAGGTGATATGACTGTTTCTTATGTAGTGAGCGGTTTTGCCGTCGGATTATTGGTGGGATTGACTGGTGTCGGCGGCGGCTCACTGATGACGCCTTTGCTGACCCTGCTGTTCGGCATCCATCCCAGCGTTGCTGTGGGCACTGACCTGGCGTTTGCGTCGGTGACCAAGGTCGCCGGTACGGTTGCGCACCGCTCCAAGGGCACCGTGCGCTGGGACATCGTCAAGCTGCTGTCGCTGGGCGCCTTGCCGGCCGCCATCGGCACCGCGCTGATCCTCAAGTATTTAGGCGGCATCAGCAATGAAATCGGCCAGGTCATCCGTTACTCGATCGCCATTTCCGTGCTGTTGACCGTGGTCGCGCTGCTGTTCAAAGGCAAGCTGCAGTTGTGGCTGAACGCGCATCCGGAAAAGCAGCTGCAAGGCAGGAACCTGACGATCGCCACCGTGGTCGCCGGCCTGACATTGGGTGCACTGGTGACCATGTCGTCGATCGGCGCCGGCGCCGTCGGCGCGACTATCCTGGTGCTGCTGTACCCGCGGCTGTCGCCGGCCGAAGTGGCGGGCACCGACATCGCCTACGCGGTGCCGCTGACCGCCATCGCCGCGCTCGGCCACTGGTGGCTGGGATCGATCGACTGGAACTTGCTGGGTTCGCTGTTGCTGGGTTCGGTGCCCGGCATCACGCTCGGTTCGCTGGCCGCACGTTCGGTGCCGGAAAAATTCCTGCGCGGCCTCTTGGCCGTAACGCTGACCAGCGTCGCAGTGAAACTGATTTATTAAGGAGCCGCAGTACGCGGCTCCCGCATTCGTTTTGAAACAGTTGCAAAGGCGTGGCGCAGCTAGCCACAACCCATAAGGAAGACAAAGATGTATCGCTACGATCAATACGATCACCAGATAGTCAAGGAACGGGTTGCGCAGTACCGCGACCAGGTGCGCCGCCGTTTGTCGGATGAACTGACAGAAGAGGAATTCCTGCCGCTGCGCCTGCAGAACGGCCTCTACATGCAGCGCCATGCCTACATGCTGCGGATCGCCGTGCCTTACGGCATGCTGTCCACAGCCCAGGTACGCATGTTCGCCCATATCGCCCGCACCTACGACCGCGGCTACGGCCATTTCACCACGCGGCAGAACATCCAGTTCAACTGGATCAACCTGGAGCAGTCGCCGGACATCCTGGCGGAACTGGCGACGGTGGAAATGCACGCGATCCAGACTTCCGGCAATTGCATCCGCAACACCACTTCCGACGAACTGGCCGGCGTTGCCGCCGACGAGATCATCGATCCGCGTCCGTACGCCGAAATCATCCGCGAATGGAGTACCTTCCATCCCGAATTCGCTTTCCTGCCGCGCAAATTCAAGATCGCCATCAGCGGTTCCGAACAGGACCGCGCCGCCACGGCAGTGCATGACATCGGCCTGCACGTGGTCAAGAACGCTGAAGGCGAAGTCGGCTTCCGTTTCCTGGTCGGCGGCGGCATGGGCCGTACGCCGATCATCGGCAGCGTGATCCGCGAATTCCTGCCATGGCAGCACGCCCTGACTTACCTGGAAGCGGTCCTGCGCGTCTACAACCAGCACGGCCGCCGCGACAACAAGTACAAGGCACGCATCAAGATCCTGGTGAAAGCACTCGGCGCGGAAGAATTCGGCCGCCAGGTGGAAGCCGAATGGGCTGACATCAAGGATGGCCCGGCGACCCTGACCGTCGAAGAACTGCAGCGTATCGCCCAGTATTTCGTGCCGCCGCCGTACGAAACCCTGGCCGCCAGCGATGTCGGCTTCGAGGCGCACAAGGCGGAAAACAAGGGCTTCGCCAACTGGCTGCTGCGCAACGTCAAGGCGCACAAGGTAAGCGGCTATGCCGCAGTGATCCTGTCGGTCAAGAAAACCGGCGTGCCGCCGGGCGACATCACTGCCGCCCAGCTCGACTTCGTGGCCGACCTGGCCGACCAGTACAGCTTCGGCGAAGTGCGCATCACCCACGAGCAGAACCTGGTGCTGGCCGACGTCAAGCTGAGCGACCTGTTCACGGTGTGGCAGGCAGTCAAGGCGCAAGGCCTGGCGACACCGAATATCGGCCTGCTGACCGACATCATCTGCTGCCCTGGCGGCGATTTCTGCTCGCTGGCGAACGCCAAGTCGATCCCGATCGCGCAAGCGATTGCCGAAAAATTCGACAACCTCGATTTCCAGCATGACATCGGCGAGATCGAACTGAACATCTCGGGCTGCATCAACGCCTGCGGCCACCATCACGTCGGCAACATCGGCATCCTCGGCGTCGACAAAGATGGTTCCGAGTGGTACCAGGTTTCCATTGGCGGTGCGCAGGGCAACAACACCAGCATCGGCAAGATCATCGGGCCATCGTTCTCGGCACAGCAAATGCCGGTGGTCATCGAGCGCCTGCTGGATGTGTATGTGAAGCAGCGCCACGAAGAAGAATTGTTTATCGATACCGTGCAGCGTCTCGGCATCGCGCCGTTCAAGGAATACGTCTACGCCAGTCCGATCCCGACCGGTTACACCCATGGGGAGGATGCCTGTGTCTACTAATGAAATCATCAAGAACCGTGCCGTGGTCAGCGACGACTGGAGCGTATTGCGCCTGCAAGAAGGTGAAACCGCTGAAAGCGTCAGCATCCCGGCCGGCAAGGTGATCGTACCGTTCAGCGTCTGGCAAGCCCAGCGTGCGCAGCTGCAGGACCGTAAGCCTATCGGTGTATGGCTGAGCAGCGACGCCCAGGCCGATGTACTGAAAGAAGATCTGGCGCATTTCGACCTGGTGGCGGTCGACTTCCCCAAGTTTACCGACGGCCGCGGCTATTCGATCGCCTACAACCTGCGCACGCGCCTGGCCTACAGCGGCGAGCTGCGCGCCATCGGCGACGTCTTGCGCGACCAGCTGTTCTACATGCAGCGGGTCGGCTTCGATGCTTTTGCGGTACGCGCCGACAAGAACATCCACGACGCCCTCAAGGGTCTCACCGATTTCACCGAAAAATACCAGACTTCGTGGGACGAGAAAACGCCCTTGTTCCGTCGCGTGAACCGCCAAGCCGTCAGCCAGGATTGATCATGAGCAGCCCGACTCCCTCCCTGCTGGAACTGGTCGCCGCCACCAAGGCGACGCTGGAAAGAATCGCCGCCGAATATACGCCGGCGGTATTCGCCTCCAGCCTGGCGGCCGAAGACATGGTGCTGACCGACCTCATCCTGCGCGGCCAGCTGCAAGACAAGATTTCCATCTTCACGCTGGAAACCGGCCGCCTGCATGCGGAAACCTTGGGCATGCTGGACCGCATCAAGGAAACCTACGACTACGAGGTCACGCCTTACCGGCCGCAACCGGAAGCAGTGGCCGCCTATGTCGAACAGAATGGCTTGAACGCCTTCTACGACAGCGTCGAGATGCGCAAGGAATGCTGCCGCATCCGCAAGATCGAACCGCTCAACCGCGCCCTGGCCGGCAACAAGGCCTGGATCACCGGCCAGCGCCGGGCGCAGTCGCTGACGCGCGCCGAGCTGCATGTGCAAGAGCATGATGAGGCACATGGCATGAGCAAGTTCAATCCGTTGGCGGACTGGTCGGAGGAAGATGTCTGGCAATACATCCGCAGCAACAACGTGCCGTACAACCCGCTGCACGACAAGGGCTATCCTTCCATCGGCTGCGAGCCTTGCACACGCGCCATCCAGCCGGGCGAAGACGTGCGCGCCGGCCGCTGGTGGTGGGAAAATCCGGAATCCAAGGAATGCGGCCTGCACGTGGTGGACGGCAAACTGATACGCATCAAAGCCGTCTCGCAGCAGAACGCTTGATCCCGCTTTTTGCTTCATTACTGCTTCATCATCGCTACATCAAATGACAAGAACCGCTATGAACACAGTTGTTGAAAAATTTTTCCTGGACCAGGCCGCCAACCGCCATCTCGACTGGCTGGAATCGGAAGCCATCCACATCATGCGTGAAGTGGCGGCGGAATGCAGCAATCCGGCCCTGCTGTTTTCCGGCGGCAAGGATTCGGTGGTGATGCTGCGCCTGGCGGAAAAAGCTTTCCGTCCCGGCAAATTTCCTTTCCCGCTAGTGCATATCGATACCGGCCACAACTTCGCCGAAGTGATCACATTCCGCGACAAGCGTGTGGCGGAACTGGGCGAACGCCTGATCGTCGGCTCAGTCGAGGATTCGATCAAGCGCGGCACCGTGCGCCTGCGCAATCCGCAGACCGATTCGCGCAATGCAGCGCAAGCCGTGACCCTGCTGGAAACCATTGCCGAACACAAGTTCGACGCCTGCATCGGCGGCGCCCGCCGCGATGAAGAAAAGGCGCGCGCCAAGGAACGCATCTTTTCCTTCCGCGACGAATTCGGTCAATGGAATCCGAAAGCGCAACGCCCGGAACTCTGGGACCTGTACAACACCCGCGTGCACCCGGGTGAAAACATGCGCGTGTTCCCGATCTCCAATTGGACCGAGCTCGATGTCTGGCAATACATCGCCCGTGAAAAACTGGAACTGCCGCCGATTTATTTCGCCCATCAGCGCCAGGTAATCCCGCGCAACGGCCTGCTGGTGCCGTTGACCGACCTGACCCCGGCGCGCGAAGGCGAAGTGGTGGAAACCCGCGAAGTGCGTTTCCGCACCGTCGGCGATATTTCCTGCACCTGCCCGGTGGCCTCCGACGCAGCGACCGTCGAAGCCATCATCGCCGAAACCGCGGTGACCCAGATCACCGAACGCGGCGCTACCCGGATGGATGACCAGACCTCGGAAGCATCGATGGAAAAACGTAAAAAAGAAGGATATTTCTGATGAACGCCGTGGTTAACAATGTGAGCAGCAACTTCAACAGCGATAGCGGCCCTGCGCCACAAGCACGCGGCCAGGAACGCGGCTTGCTGCGCTTCATCACCGCCGGCTCGGTGGATGACGGCAAGAGCACCCTGATCGGCCGCCTGCTGTTCGACAGCAAGGGCATCTTCGCCGACCAGCTGGACGCCATGTCGCGCGCCAAGCACAAGCGTACCGTCGGCGACACCATCGACCTGTCGCTGCTGACCGACGGCCTGGAAGCCGAGCGCGAACAAGGCATCACCATCGATGTCGCCTACCGTTATTTCGCCACGCCGAAGCGCAAATTCATCATCGCCGACACCCCTGGCCACGAGCAGTACACGCGCAACATGGTGACCGGCGCTTCGACCGCCGATGCCGTCATCATCCTGATCGACGTCTCCAAGGTCAAGCTGGGCGACGACGGCAGCGTTGAATTGCTGACCCAGACCAAGCGCCACTCGACCATCGCGCACCTGCTGCAAATCGAACACGTGGTGGTGGCGGTCAACAAGATGGACCTGGTCAACTACGACCAGACCGTGTACGACCGCATCGTCGCCGCCTACCTGGAATTCGCTACGCAGCTGGGCCTGCGCGATGTGCGCCCGATTCCGCTGTCAGCGCTGGCTGGCGACAACGTGGTGGCAGCCGGCGACAAGATGCCTTGGCATCAGGGCCCGACCCTGATCGAACTGCTGGAATCGCTCAGCGTCTACGACGAATCGCATGACGAGCCGTTCCGCTTCCCGGTGCAGCTGGTGGCGCGCCACAACGGCCACGAAGCCAACGATTTCCGCGGCTACATGGGCCGTATCGAGGCCGGCAAGGTCAGCAAGGGCGACAAGCTGATCGTACAGCCTAGCGGCCAGAGCGCCACCGTGAAAGACATCCTGGTGCTGGAAGGTTCGCTGCCGTCGGCCGCGGTCGGCCAGTCGGTGACCCTGCTGCTGGAAGAATACCTGGACATTTCGCGCGGCGATATGTTGACCTCGGTGGAGCGTGCTCCTGCCCTGCTGAAGACCGTCAACGCCGACCTCTGCTGGCTGTCGGAAGATGCGCTCGACCTGCGCCGCAAGTACTGGCTCAAGCACAGCACCAAGCAAACCGCCGCCCGCATCACCAGGATCGACACGCTGCTCGATATCAATACCCAGCAGCGGCGCCCGGCGGAGTCGCTGAAACTGAACGACATCGCCAGCGTCTCGCTCAATCTGCAGCAAGCCATCGCTGCCGACTCCTACGATGAGATACGCGCTACCGGCGCCTTCATCCTGATCGACGAAGTCACGCACCAGACCGTCGCTGCCGGCATGATCCGTCTCGACTGAAACAACGCCAATCCATATCCACACAGCGGAACACGCCATGCAAGCCAACCACGCCAGCACCCAAGCTACTTACGGCAAAGTCTATCTGATCGGCGCCGGCCCTGGCGCCGCGGACCTGATCACGGTGCGCGGCGCGCGCTTGCTGGCGCAGGCCGACGTCGTGCTGCACGATGCCCTGGTGACGCCAGACATGCTGGCACTGTGCCCGCAAGCCTTGCAGATCGCCGTCGGAAAACGTTGCGGCAAACTCTCCACTGCACAGCAGTTCATCAACAAGCAGCTGGTCGACAATGCCCGCAAGTATGCGGTGGTGGTGCGTTTGAAAGGCGGCGATCCGATGCTGTTCGGCCGCGCCGATGAAGAATTGCGGGCGCTGGAAAAGCATGGCATCGAAGTTGAAGTGGTGCCTGGCATCAGCGCCGCGCTGGCGGCTGCGGCCAGCTCACAGCAGCCGCTGACCAAGCGTGGCGTCGCGCGCAGCGTGGCGTTCTTTACTTCCAGCACCGCGCCCGGCGAATCCGAGCAGGTGAACATGCCAAACTGCGACACGCTGGTGCAATACATGGGCGGCCGCGAAGCCGCCGCCACGGCGCAACGGCTGCTAGCGCAAGGCCGCTCCGCTGCGACGCCGGTGGTAGTGGTGGAAAACTGCAGCCGCGACAATCAGCGCATCCTGCGCCTGCGCCTGGATCAGCTGGAGCAAGGCTTGCAGCAATGCGAAGGTCCGGTGCTGGTGATGATAGGCGAAGCGCTCGCCAGCCGCGCCGGACAGCAGCTTGCCGGCGATCAGCAGAAGGTTGCCAAGGCCAGGAACGCGGCCTGAGGCAGAGCGGCATCCATTCTCGCTTTAGCAAACTTTAGCGAACGACAGGCTTGGCGTGCGCTTCCGACGCCAGTGCTTTTTGCAGGACCGGGCCGGGCTGGTCCAGCCGGTCTTCCGGCGACAAGACATTGATCCAGCTGACCAGGCCGACGGCTGCTACGGTCAATACCAAGAATACTGCTATTCTTTTATTCAAAAATTCCCATTTCATTGTTGACTCCTTACCTGCAATATTTTCTTTGACTGCGCTCCTTTGATTCCGGTGCTAACCAGCCAGCGCTGACCATAAATAGCGCAGCGCTACCGGCAAAGCAGCGCATTCAAATGACAGCAGCCCCGCCGCCAATGACTTGGCGGCAGAGATGCCCTTCACATCTTCATTCCGATTATTTCGATTGTTTAGCGGCCGTTGCCGCTGCGTGTCGCCAGCACACCGTACATGCCGACCGCGCGGTCGCTGGAAGCGGTGCTGCGCTTGGCTTGTTTGCCATTGCCGGACAGCGCCGAAGCCTGGCTGGGCGACCAGCCGAAAGTCCAGTTGCCGCCCTTGTTTACTTTGTTCTGTTTGCCGGATGCCAGACCCAGCAGAGTTTTGATAGTCATCATTTCACCTCTTCATGCTTGCTGCGCGGGCGTCGCATAAGCGGCGGCATCCGTGTAGCTGCGTTGATCATGGAAAGCGATTGTGCAACGCGCCGGTTGGGGCACGCACGACAGCGACGGTGAAAGAGAAATGTTCCGCCAGTCGATTGCAGGCTGGACAGCCTGGCTAAGCGACACGGGAAATGTGAGGATAGCTAGGCTGTTTCAGGCAACTGCAAGCAGACAATTGCTTTATGTATTTGCGTTACTGAGTTTCTGGTCCGGTAAGCCGGACAACTGGGACAGTCCATTACAAAAGCTCCCGATTCAAAAATGCCTGATCAAACCTGATCAAGCCGGTTGTATCGTTGGACTGCCGCCGCGCGTGGAAGGTTCATAAGCTGGCTTTGCCGCCCGTGCGGAGCGTTGGGGAATGCTTTCCCAGCGCACACTGCGCACGCTGATTTCCTGCGCCAGGCGGGTCACCAGCTGCACCAGTCCGGCACGCTCGCGCACCGAACACTTCACTTCCACCGTGATGGCGGTCAGGTTAGTCTGCACCGCAGGCTCGTTGGCTTGATGCGTGACGTCATAGTTCGCCAGCAGCTTGCGCATCAGATTTTCCAGATACGCCACTTCCGAACTGCGGCAGGTAGTCACGATGCGATATGGCAAAGCAGAGCCGTGATCCTCTTGCGAGGCGGTGAACGAAGAACGATGTTTTTTAAAAAATGCATGCAGTTTGATGAATGGCATGACGATTTCCTTCCCACTTCCGTTGTTCCTGCCGGCCAGGCGTACCCAACGAGGCGCACATGCATTTGCTGCTGTGCCATTACCGGGCTGTGCGCCTGCCCTGCAAGATGCACAGGGAAACGCCAAGCCCGGGCAGACCCAGGAACGGAAATACACGGCCGTACGCAATCCGCCGGAAGGCGGCACGAACAATCGGTACTACAAAAATCGGATGGGAGTATCGTTGCGGCATTCTCTGCTACAACTTTGCTACGACGTTTACCGCAGGAAAAATGAAAATCCGGCGATAAACCTTACGATACTACAGCTCGCAAATACGCAAGCTGCAGCGGACGACGGAGGTCTGCTAAAGACTATGCGTAATGTGCCGGGCTGAGGACCCATCCACCGCTACTACTAGAACAACTGTCCAAAATATGGACCTCCATACAATGCAATACCGAGATTATATTTCTTACTGGCTATTCTGTCAAGTAAATGACTTTACATTCGCCGGATTTTGTGCGTAGCCAACATATTCGCAACAGCTGGGAAATCCCCAGCAAACTTGGGCGCCGCCACAAGCCGCTTGCGGCTCAGTAGGAGCCGGCCCGCAACACCCGCAGCGTGTGCAAAACCGAACCGTGACGGCAGTCCAGCACTTGCATCCGTCGCTCCAGATCCTGGTGGTCGGCGGCTGCGGCGAGATAGGCCTGTTCCGCCTCGGGCAAAGTCATGCCGGTGCCGGCGGCGGCCTTCCTCCAAAAGTCTTTAATATTAGAAAATTTATTGGATAACGACATACGCAACTCCAAATAGAAACATCAAAAACCTCCCCATGGAAGCCAAATCCAGAGGAACGATGCTTGTAGAATAGGCCGATCAAGATTAGACTGAAAGCCGTATTTTCTATCCGAAATATAAGTTTATTTAACATGACAACCAGACTCCCGCCGCTCAAGCCCTTGCGCGTATTCGAAGCCGTGGTGCGCACCGGCAGCCTGACCCTGGCCGCCGCCGAACTGCACATCACGCACAGCGCGGTGAGCCAGCAGATCAAGCTGCTGGAGCAGCACTTCGGCATCACCCTGTTTACCCGGGGGCAGCGCGGGGTGGAGCCGACCGCAGCGGCGCGGCTGTTTTTTACCGACGTCAAAGCCGGGCTGGACCGTATTGCCTTGGGGGCGGAGCAATTGCTGAATACCGGCAAGGTACGCATCATCCGCGTCAGCTGCACGCCGTCGATGGCGATGCGCTGGCTGATTCCGCGGCTGTCGTCGTTCCAGATCGACAATCCGCGGGTGGAAATCCGCGTCACCACGTCGACCGTGGCCGTAGAGGCAATCAAGGAGCCATTCGATGTCTTGATACGGCGCAGTCCGATGCACAGAGCCGATTACGAATGCATACGCTTCCTCGATGACGTACTGACGCCGGTGGCGTCGCCGCGCTATCTGCAGCAGCATCCGCTCAAGCGCCCGCAAGATTTATTGCAAGCGTCCCTGCTGCACCTGTCCAGCCGTTCCCAGACCTGGACCCGCTGGTTTGACGAAGTCGGGGTGCCGGTCAAAGGCCAGTTGCCGGGCCAGATCTATGAGCATTTCTTTTTGAGTTTGCAGGCGGCGCTCACCGATCTCGGCGTGGCCATGGGTTCGCTGGCGCTGATGGAGGAAGATCTCGCGCACGGCAGCCTGCTGCCGCCATTCCCCGATTTATGCCTGCAGGACAAAGGATTTCATCTGCTGTTCCGCGCCGGCCTGCAGGATCCGGTGCTGGCCAATTTCACCGCCTGGCTGCAAGCCAAGGGCAGGGAAACCTCTGAAAGTATCCGGGCTTAGGACTTGGGCAAGGTAGCGGCGCAATAGCCGGCAATCGCGGCCAGCACCTGCGGCTGCTCGCCCACCGCCTGCGCTACGGTGATCGTCAATTGCGGATGCCGTTGCTGCGCCTGGGCGATCAGGGCCGGCAGATCGCGCCGCACGTGGCCGCCCTGGCCGAGGAATACCGGCACCACGCTGACTTCGCGGATGCCTTCCGCCGCCAGCTGTTGCAGCAGTCCGGGCAAATCCGGCTGCATCAGTTCGAGGAAGGCCAGGCCGACCCGCAGTTCCGGCCGCTGCCGCTCGATCAGCTGCTGCAGGACTTCAAACGGCGTCGCCCACAAGGGATCGCGGGCGCCGTGGGCAAACAGGATGATCGCTTGATGCGGCGCCGGAGATGGATGTGACATGAGCTGGTCCGAGCGCCGCTACTGCCGCTCGATCCTCCACAGGGCGCCGATCGCAATCAGCAGGAACAAGGTGCTGGGCAAGGCCGCGGTAAAAAACGGCGGCCAGGTATTGAGCAGGCCGAGATGCGAAAACAGCGTATTGACCAGCTGGAAACTGACGCCGATCATGATGCCGGTAAAGATCTTCAGGCTGACGCCGCCGGTGCGGAAATGCAGGTAAGCGAACGGCAAGGCCAGCGCCATCATCACGAATACCGAGAACGGGTACACCAGCTTTTTCCAGAAGGCGATGTCGTAACGCTCGCTGTGCTGATTGTTTTCTGCCAGATGCTTGGAATACGCCCACAGATTGTAGGCCGACATATGGTCCGGATCGGCAAACAGGACCGACAGGATTTCCGGCGTGATTTCGGACACCAGGTCCTTGCTGGGGAATTTCTTGGTGGCGATCGCCGTGGTGATGTCGTCGGTCGAGGTGCCGTTGACAAAATCGGTCTGCACCACATCGTCCAGGCGCCAGACGTGCTGGCCCTGGTAATCGGCATGGGCGGCCTGGATCAGCCCGGTCATGTGCAAGCTGCGGTCGAACTCATACAGCTTGACGCCGACCAGCTGGCCATCCGGCTTGATCTCGCCGATGTTGATAAAGCGCGAGCCGACGATGTCGCCGCTGGTGCCGTCGGTACGGATCACATCCTTGCTCCACAGACCGGTCTTGAACTTCTGCGAAATCGACGCGCCCTTGGCTTGCAGCTTCAGTTTTTCGGCAAATTCCGCGCTCTTGGGCGAAACGAATTCGCCGATCAGCACGGTCGCCACGACGAATATCAAGCCGATCTTGATCAGTATCCTGGCGGTCATCATGGTTGACATGCTGGACACGCGCATGATGGTGAACTCGGAGCGCGCAGCGAATTGCGACAAGGTGTAGATGGTGCCGATCAGCGCCGCGATCGGCATCAGTTCATAGGCATAGCTGGGCAGGCCCAGCATGACGAACAGGAAGGCATGCTGCAGCTTGTAGCCGCCATGGCCGACCGATTTCAGTTCGGTGGTGAGGTCGAAGAACGCAAACAGCGCCAGGAACGCCGCCAGCGTAAACAAGACCGAACGGACGATCTCGGCGGTAAAGTAACGTTGCAATACCTTCATGCCGCCGCCGATTCTTTAGTCGAACTTTTAACTTTCAACAGGCGTGCATGCTTGACTGCAGACCACATGACCAGCGGATGCCAGCGGCTGTTGACGTTCAGGCGCCACATGAACAGCAGGCCGACGATGAACAGTACGATCAGATGCATCGGCCACCAGGCCAGCATGAAGGACCAGCGTCCCTGCACCACCGCCGCCTGGAAAATGCTGGTCACGTTGCTATACGAGACGTACAGCAGCAGCGCGATCAGCAAGCTGGCGGAGCGGCCCACGCGCGGATTGACGAAGCTCAGCGGTATCGCCAGCAGCATCAGGCACAGCGCCATCAGCGGCAGCGACAAGCGCCACAGCAGCTCGCCCATGTTGAAGCCGTTGCGGTCCTTGAGCAGGTCCGCGGTCGGCAAGGCTTGCGCCGAGCGATCGCCATTCTCGGCCTGCGAGTTGCTGGCCACCAGCACCCCGTAGCGCTCAAACTCCATCTGACGGAATTCGTTCTTGCCCGCCAGGACGTCGTAACGGCGCCCTTTCGACAGGATCAGGAACTTGTCGCCGTTCTTGTCGATTTCCAGGTTGCCTTCCTTGGCCACCACGATGCTGTTCTTGCCTTCCTGCTGGGTATTGACGAAGACGTTCTTGACCTTGGTGCTGTCGCCGGAAATGCCTTCGACGAAAAAGATGCGGTTGGCGGCGGCCGATTCCTGAAACTTGCCGGGTGAAACACGGGAAATGTCTTCGCGCTTTTCAAAACGCTCGCGGTATTGCGCGCTCTGGTTATTCGCCCAAGGCGTCGCCACGAAACTCAGGATGGCGGTCAGGATAATGATCGGCAAGCCGAATTCCAGCACCGGCCGCACCCAGCGCACCAGGCTCTGGCCAGAGGCGAACCAGACCACCATTTCCGAATCCTGATAGCTGCGCGTGACCACCAGCAGCACCGAAATATAACCGGTCAGGATCAGCAGGATCGGCATGTAATTGAGGGATTGAAAACCAATCAATGCGACCACATCCTGGGACGCAATCTGTCCTCCGGCTGCTTGTCCCAGAATCTTGATCAACATTACCGTGACGATAATTGTGAAGAGCGTAGTAAAAACTGCACCGGCGGTGCTAATTAATTCGCGTCGGAGTGCGCGCTGAAAGATCATTGGGGAATATAATTGCGGATCAAAAAAAGGAGTAAGTGATGGACTTTAGCATAAAAACCATTGACGCAAAAACCTCAATTGCCTCTCTGAAAGCCGGCTGTATCGCAGTCGGGATCTATGAAAACAAGAAACTCTCGCCACAAGCGCAAGTTCTTGACAAATCTGGTGAAATCACTGCTGCACTAAAGTCCGGAGACATTTCCGGTAAACCAGGCTCCACTTTGCTGTTGCGCAAAGTCGCCGGCGTCGCCGCCGAACGCGTGCTGCTGATCGGCCTTGGCCCGGACGGCGAGCTGAGCGACAAGGTGATGTCCATGGCGGCCCTGTGCGTGGCGCGCAGCATCGCTACCCTGGGTGGCAGCGATGCCGTGCTGGCGTTACCGTTCGACGGCCTGGCCAAACAGACCCCGGCACGCGACCTGGCATGGGCTATCCGTAACAGCATCCTGGTGCTGCGCGATAACAGCTATCGCTCCGACACTCTGAAAAGTAAGAAAGAGACAACATTATCCGGCGTCAAGAAAGTTGCTTTCCTGGTCGCCGCCGCCAATGCGGCCGCCGCCAAGCAAGCCGTTGCTGAAGGCCTGGCCCTGGCCAACGGCATCGACCTGACCAAGGAACTGGGCAACCTGCCCGGCAACGTCTGCACCCCGACCTACCTGGCCAACACCGCCAAGAAGCTGGCCAAGGAATTCAAGCTGTCGGTCGAAGTACTGGACCGCAAGCAGCTCGAAGCCTTGAAGATGGGCAGTTTCCTGTCGGTCGCACGCGGCGGCGGCGAAGCGCCGAAATTCATCATCATCAAGCACCTCGGCGGCAAAGCCAAGGATGCCCCGACCGTACTGGTCGGCAAAGGCATCACCTTTGACACCGGCGGCATCTCGCTCAAGGGCGGCGCCGGCATGGATGAAATGAAGTACGACATGTGCGGCGCCGGTTCGGTGCTGGGCACTATTCGCGCTATCGCTGAACTGAAGCTGAAGCTGAACGTCATCGGCGTGATTCCGGCCACGGAAAACATGCCGTCCGGCACAGCCACCAAACCAGGCGACATCGTCACCTCCATGTCCGGCCAGACCATCGAGATCCTCAACACCGACGCCGAAGGCCGCCTGGTGCTGTGCGATGCCCTGACTTACGTGGAACGCTTCAAGCCGGCTGCCGTGGTCGACATCGCGACGCTGACCGGCGCTTGCGTGACCTCCCTCGGCCATCACAATTCCGGCCTGTTCACCCGTCACGACAGCGCCCATGACGCCCTGGCCAACGAGTTGCTGAGCGCCGGCAAGGCGACCGGCGACACTGCATGGCGCATGCCTATCGAAGACAGCTACCAGGAACAGCTGAAATCGAATTTTGCCGATATGGCAAACATCGGCGGCCCGGCCGGCGGCAGCATCACCGCAGCCTGCTTCCTGGAACGCTACACCAAGAAATACACCTGGGCCCACCTCGACATCGCCGGCACGGCATGGAAGAGCGGCGCCGCCAAAGGCGCGACCGGCCGTCCAGTCGCCCTGCTGACCACTTTCCTGATGAACCGCGCAGCTGCGGCCAAGTAATCACTAAGTAGACAGCATGGAAAACGGGGTGTTGGCATGACTGCCAACACCCCGTTTTTATTTCTACGCCGTACACGTAGGGTGGGCACGTTTTTGTGCCCACCCGTGACCGCAATAATCGGTGCACAGGTCCGCGCTGCACGGAAACAGGCATGTGCGTAGAGTGAATTCACGCGTGGGCACGATGTGCCCACCCTACCTTATTTAGCCTAGCGTAGCGATCACCGGTGCGTGATCGGAAGGCTGCTCCCACTTGCGCGGCACGCGGTCAATCACGCAAGCGGTGCATTGCGCGGCCAGTGGCGGCGACAACAGGATATGGTCGATCCGCATGCCGCGGTTCAAGCGGAACCCCATCTGCCGGTAATCCCACCAGCTGAACAGTTTTTCCGGCTGCTCGAACATGCGGAAGGCGTCGGTCAGCTCCAGCGCCTGCAAGCGCGCGAACGCTGCCCGCTCCGGCGGCGACACCAGGTTTTGCCCTACCCACGCTGCCGGATCGTGGACGTCGCGGTCTTCCGGCGCAATGTTGTAATCGCCCAGCAGCACCAGCTTGGCATGCTGCTGGCGCTCAGTCTGCAGCCAGCTGTGCAAGGCATCCAGCCACTGCAGCTTGTACTGGTATTTTTCGGTATCGGGCGCCTGGCCGTTAGGAATATACGCGCATACAACCCGGATGCCGTCGATGGTGGCGGCGATGATGCGCTGCTGCAGGTCCTCGTAGAGCGGATTGTTCTTGACCACATCGGTGATCGGGTGGCGTGACAAGATGGCAACGCCGTTATAGGTCTTCTGTCCGCTGAACACCACGTGATAGCCGGCGGCTTCGATTTCAGCCGCGGGGAATTTATCGTCGGTGAGCTTGGTTTCCTGCAGGGCCAGGATGTCGACCGGGTTATCGGTCAGCCATTGCAGCACTTGCGGCAGGCGCACCTTGAGGGAGTTGACGTTCCACGTTGCTATTTTCATCAAATTCGGATTCTTCAATATGTAAAAAGATGCAGTCCGGTGCGTAAAAGAGACCGGATCCGCCACGCCTGCACTTTACACCAAATACCAAACGCTCAAATTACAACATGTGTGTTGACAAGCACTCGCCGCAACCATATCATGCATATGCATCGATGTATATGCACGATAAAAAGGACACCCATGCTAAGCCAATGTAGCTGTTCCACCCTGCGCCAGCTCACACGCAAGATGACCAATATCTACGATCACTATCTTGCCGCGGATGAACTGACCATCAGCCAGTATTCCCTGCTGGCCAGGATAGGCAAATACGGGCCGATCGGCGCCATCCCGCTGGCCGTCAACATGGGGATGGACCGCAGCACCATGAGCCGCACGCTCAAGCCCCTGATTGCGCTCGGCTGGATTGAGACCGTCGACCTGCCGCTGGCAATGCTGACCGACAAGCGCTCCTTCGGCGTCCGCCTCAGCAGCGCCGGGCGCGACAAGTGGCAAAAATCGATGCCCAACTGGCGCAAGGCGCAAAACGAAATCGATGCCATCCTGGGCGACGAGACACATCATGCCTTGATGAATCTGGTCGACACCGCTAACCACAAGTTCGAACAACACGAGCACGCCATCCCATGAACACCACCATCCAAGCCATCATGGCGCGCCTGCGTTTCAGCTACGTATGGATAGTCGTCGGCATCATCTTCCTGGTCCTGCTGTCCGCGGCCGGGATCCGCGCCACGCCGTCGGTGATGATACTGCCGCTGGAACATGAATTCGGCTGGACTGTCACCACCATCTCCTTCGTCATTTCGGTGAATATCGCGCTGTACGGCCTGATCGGGCCGTTCTCGGCGGCGGCCATGCAGCGCTACGGCATCCGGCCCATCGTGCTGGGCGCCCTGGTGCTGCTGGCGGCGGGGACGTTCGCCAGCACCTTCATGACGATGCCGTGGCATATGGTGCTGGCCTGGGGCATTTTGGTGGGCGCCGGCAGCGGCGTCGCCGCCAACACCCTGGCAGCGACCATCGTCAGCCGCTGGTTCGAGACACGGCGCGGGCTGGCGATGGGCTTGCTGACTGCCAGTTCCGCCACCGGCCAGATGGTGTTCCTGCCGCTGATGGCCTATATGGTCGAGCATTTCGGCTGGCGTTCGGTGGCGATCCTGGTGGCCAGCGTGGCGGCCCTGGCGATTCCGCTGGTGGCGATTTTCCTGCCGGAGCGGCCGCAGGATATCGGCCTGAAGCGTTACGGCCAGCATGACGATTTGCCGCCGGAAGCCGTCAGCAAGGGCAAGAATCCTTTGTCGATCGCTTTTGGCGCACTGGGCAAAGCAGTCAAGATCCGCGACTTCTGGCTGCTGTTTTTCAGCTTCTTCATTTGCGGCATGAGCACCAATGGCTACATCGGTTCGCATTTCATCGCCATGTGCGGCGACTACGGCATCAGCGCCGTGGGCGGCGCCAGCATCCTGGCGGCCATGGGCATGCTGGACCTGGTCGGCACCACCATGTCGGGCTGGCTGTCAGACCGCTACAATCCGCGCGTGCTGCTGTTCTGGTACTACGGCTTGCGCGGCATCGCCCTGATTTTCTTGCCGCATGCTTTCGGCCTGAGCTATTTCGGCTTGCCGGTCTTCGCGCTGTTTTATGGCCTGGACTGGATCGCCACCGTGCCGCCGACCGTGCGCCTGGCCAACGATGTGTTTGGCCGGCTGGCGGCGCCTATCGTGTTCGGCTGGATCGTCGCCGGCCACCAGCTGGGCGCAGCCAGCGCCACCATGCTGGCGGGTTCGCTGCGCAACAGCCTGGGCAGCTATACCTTGTCGTCGATGCTGATGGGTGCGGCATGCATCATTGCAGCGATACTGGTGTTGCGCATCAAGGGGCATCAGGCGGGCGGCGACCTGATTCCGGGGATTCCTGCACCGGCACGCTAAGGGAGAACTCAGGAACGCTGGACGATGGCGACGATATCGCGCGCCACCTGGCGCGAGTTCATGATGACGGTGTGGATGGTCGGCAGCAGATGCAGCGGCAGCGTGCCCAGCTGCACTTCGCCGACCGACAGGATGCCGTCGTTGGGCTCGTCGCCGAACGGCATCCAGCTGGCGCGCGGTCCCTTGATGCCGGCATACACGTGCAGCGGGATGGACGGCAGCGGCAGGCTGTCCATGAATTCCTGGCTGGCCAGCAGTTGTCCCATTTCGCCGGTCAGCAAACGAAACAGGCGCCAGCGCGACAACTTGATCGCATAGCTGGAGGCGCGGGTTGGCGGCGCCAGCAGGAAGGCCATTTCCGGCGCGTGTTCCAGCTGCGGCAAGACACCGCGCGTCAACACACAGCCGAGCGAATGGCCGACCATGATGAAACGCTCGTCGCCGGCGCGCAGCACGATGAACTTGCGCAGGCGCTCCAGACAAGATTGCCAGCGCTCAAAGGCCGCAGAATAAGCGAACAGATGGGTGGTGATGCCAGCCGCACGCAAGCGCCTGGACAGCAGCAGCATCGAGGCCGGGGTGCGGCCCATGCCGTGCACCAGGATCGCATGCACCTTGCTGTCGGCTTGCGTGTTCATGGCATGGCTATTCTTTTTTCTTCAGCTGCTTTTCAAACGCGACATCGAGCTTGCTGATGCGCTTCGGCTTTTGCGGGCCGTAGGCGTTGACGAAGCGCACGAAGTCATCCAGCTCGAGCGCGTCGCTGAGCTTGATGGGCGCTTCAAAGCCGGCGTTCTGGGTCAGGTAAAACAATTCTTCCGCGGTGCGCACCATCGAATACCGTACTTCGCTGCTGCGGGCATTGAGACGTTCGACCGCCGCCGTGGCTCGGGTTGATCTCATTGCGTTCTCCTGGTATTGCTCATCTGCTGGTTAATTCCTTGTTGAGTTTCAAAGCTGGCGCTGGCTGCTGAAATGGCGCTGGCGGCCATCCAGAGGATCGATGAAAGCGATCTCCCGGGCCAGCAATTTCAGCGGCGCCGACCAGTCGTCGCCCTTGCAGGGATAGACATCGGGATAAAAGGCATCGTTGATGATCGGTATCCCTAATGCAGCCAAATGTACACGCAGTTGATGTTTCTTGCCGGTCAGCGGATGCAGGCGGTAAAGGCTGCAGTCTTGCCGCTCTTCGATCAGTTCGATGCGGGTTTCCGAATTAGCCTCGCCGGCTTCTTCCTGCATGCGGAAAAACGGCGTGCCGTCGACCATGCGGCTGCGATACACCAGCGGCAACGCCAGCCCGGGCCGGGTTGGCGCCAGCGCCTCATAAGTCTTGTCGACCCGCCGCTGCTGGAACAGCGATTGGTAAGCGCCGCGGCTGGCGATGTCGTGAGAAAAGATCACCACGCCGGCGGTTTCACGGTCAAGCCGATGGATCGGCGTCAGCTGCGCCAGACCGGTTTTCTTTTTCAGGCGCACCAGTAAGGTCTCGTGCAGGAAGCGTCCGCTCGGAATCACCGGCAGGAAATGCGGCTTGTCGGCCACCAGTATCCGCTCATCCTGATAGAGGATGGTTTCTTCAAACGGAATCGGCGTCTCGGCATCCAATTCGCGATAGTAGAAAATACAGCTGCCGCGGCGGTAGGGGCTATCCGGCGCCAGCCGCGCACCAGTGTGGTCGACGACCTCGCCGCGCGCCATGCGTTCCACCCAGGTCGCGCTGGAAATCGCCGGAAAGCGCTGCTCGAGGAATGCCAGCAGATTCGGCCAGGTTTCCACCGGCAGCCACAGATAGCTGGGCGCCACGCCGTCGACCACCGGCAGCGGCGGTAACGGTGGCGACGCCTGTTTCATCGCAATACCCGTTGCCAATAGCCGAC
This sequence comes from Collimonas pratensis, assembly GCF_001584185.1. Classification (GTDB taxonomy): domain Bacteria; phylum Pseudomonadota; class Gammaproteobacteria; order Burkholderiales; family Burkholderiaceae_D; genus Collimonas; species Collimonas pratensis. The sequence continues at coordinate 4,509,122 of NZ_CP013234.1, forward strand.
ATCGATCCAGCGGTCGAATTTCTTGCCGACCTGGGCAAAATGCGCGACTTTGACGTAGCCCATTTTTTCATGCAGGCCGATGCTGGCGGCGTTAGGCAAGGCGATGCCGCCGATCACCGTATGCACCGGCAATTTTTCCAGTTCGGCGATCAGCGCACGGTACAGCGCGCTGCCGAGTCCCTTGCCGGCAGCCAGCGGCGACAGATACACCGAGCTTTCCACTGCGTGCTGGTACGCCGCGCGCGCACGCCATTTGGTGGCGTAGGCGTAGCCTAGGATTTCATCCCCCTCGACGCACACCAGCCACGGCAGGTTGGCCGTGATGTCGAGGATGCGCTGGCGCATCTGCTCGGCCGTCACTGGCTCGGTTTCAAAGCTGATGACGGTGTCGAGGATGTAGGGATTGTAGATATGGCAAATAGCTGCTGCATCGGCAATGGTGGCCGGGCGTATGATGTGCGTCATGGCTGGGATGGATATGAAAGCAGGTTACAAGAGCTAATCTGTCATCATACCCCCGCCGCCGCCATAGTCAAAGCCGCAGCATTTTCCGCGCCGGCTTCAAACGCGCAAGGCATCCTTGATCTGCTGCAGCGAGGCCGGATCCTCTATCGTGGTCAGGTCGCCGGGATCGCGCCCTTCGCAGAGCGCCTGTATGGAACGGCGCAGCAGCTTGCCGGAGCGGGTTTTCGGCAACAGGCCGACCACATACACCCGTGCCGGCCGGCCGACGCTGCCTAGGCGCTGGTCGACCACGCGCATGATCTCCGTCTCCAGCCTGGCCCGCCCTTCGGCGCTGCTTTCCGCTGCCTTGGGAATCACGAAAGCCACCGCCACCTGCCCCTTCAACTTGTCCTCGACGCCTACCACCGCCACCTCGGACACATTCGGATGGTTGGCAATGCTTTCCTCGATTTCGCGCGTGCCGAGCCGGTGGCCGGCGACATTGATGACATCGTCGGTGCGGCCGAGAATGAAGTAATAGCCGTCCTCGTCGCGGATGCCCCAGTCGAAGGTCGAGTAGGCCGGCAGCCCGCTGTCCGGCATCCGTGTCGCCCAGTAGGTGGCGACGCAGCGCTGGTCGTCGCCGTAGATGGTTTGCAGGCAGCCGGGCGGCAGCGGCCATTCGATCACCACCACGCCCTTCTCGTTGGCGCCGCACAGCGCGCCGGTGGCTTCGTTCAACAGCCGCACCTTGTAACCGTACATCGGCAGGCCGGGGCTGCCCAGCTTGCTCGGCTTGTTTTCGATATTCTTGGCGACGGTCATGATCGGCCAGCCGGATTCGGTCTGCCAGTAATTGTCAATCACCGGCACGCCTAGCGCCGCTGAAATCCAGCTGGAGGTGTTTTCATCCAGCGGCTCGCCGGCCAGGTAGAGCGCCTGCAAGGATGACAAATCGTATTTTTGCATCAGCTCGGGCGGCTGCTTTTTCAGGACCCGGATCGCGGTCGGTGCCGAGAACATGCGCGTGACCTTGTACTTCTCGACGATACTCCACCAGATGCCGGCGTCGGGCCGCGATGTTGCCAAAACGGGTAGTCCCTCATACAAGATCGTCGCCATGCCCGCAATCAAGGGGCCGTAGACAATATACGAGTGGCCGACCACCCAGCCAATGTCGGAGGTGCAGAAAAACGTGCCGCCGCCCTTGCTGCAAAAGATGGTGTCCATCGATGTCGCCAGCGCCACCGCGTAGCCGCCGACGTCGCGCTGCACGCCCTTGGGCTTGCCGGTGGTGCCGGAGGTGTACAGGATATAAGAGGTTTCGTTGGATTCCAGCCAGGTCACCGGCACCTTGGCGTCCATGTGCCGCTGGCGCTGCTCGGCATAATCGAGATCGCGGCCGGCGACCGTTGCCATCGCAGCCAGGCCGCGGTTGACCAGCAAAACCTGGGCTGGCTTGTGCTGCGCCAGCTTGATCGCCTCGTCCAGCAAACCTTTGTAAGGCAAGATCTTGCCGGCGCGCGAACCGGCATCAGCAGAGACGATCAGTTTCGGCGTAGCGTCGTCGATGCGGCTCGCCAGGCTGTGCGCGGCAAAGCCGCCGAACACTACCGAATGGATGGCGCCGATGCGGGCGCAGGCTAGCATGGCGAAGGTGGCCTCGGCAATCATCGGCATGTAGATCAGCACACGGTCGCCACGGCCGACGCCTAGTGATTGCATGATGGCGGCCATACGCTGGACTTCCGCGTGCAGTTCACGGTAGGAATATGTCTTCTCGCTATTGGTCTCGGTGGAAATCGCGATCAAGGCCGGCTGCTCGCCGCGCGTCGCCACCCAACGGTCGACCGCGTTGTGGCAGAGGTTGGTGGCGCCGTCGACAAACCACCGGGTAAATGGCGGCCGGCTGTCGTCCAGTACTTGCGAGAAGGGATGGTGCCAGTCGATGCGGCGCGCCTGTTCGGTCCAGAACGCAGACGGATCATCGATCGAGCGCTGATAAAAGGTGGCGAAACTCATGCTGTCTCCTGGTTTCTTGAAAAGAATCGCTGGGCGGGAAAATGTTCCTTGCCCACGCTACGCCTCTGCGGGCGTCTCACTGCATATGCTATTGTGCGCCGCCGAAGCGGAACACGGTTTTTTAGATCACATACAAGTCAACATACTCATGGACCGCCATCTCTTCCAGCCGCTTCTGGTCCAGCGAAACTTCCAGGATCGCCCGTTGCTGCTTGGCCGACAGCTGGCGCGCCAGGTTGATCCTGAACTTGGCTTCCAGCAGCGGAATGCCGTCCTTGCGACGGCGCGCATGGCCGATCGGATATTCGACCACGACTTCCTTGAATTTCTTGCCATCCTTGAATTCAATCGTGATGGCGTTGGCGATCGAGCGCTTGCCCGGATCATGGTAATCCTTGGTGAAACCCGGGTCTTCAACACAGACGATCTTGGCGCGCAGGATATCGATGCGCTTGTCGGCGGCAATCCCGTCTTCATAGTCGGCGGCAGTCAGGCGGCCGAAAATCAGCGGCACCGCTACCATGTACTGGATGCAGTGGTCGCGGTCGGCCGGATTGCTGAGCGGCCCCTGCTTGTCGATGATACGGATGCAGGCTTGGTGGGTGCGGATGGTGATCTTCTTGATGTCGCCCACCGGCTTGCCAGCCTTGACCAGCGCCGCGTGCAGGGTCATGGCCGCTTCCACCGCGGTTTGCGCATGAAACTCGGCCGGGAAGGAAATCTTGAACAGCACGTTTTCCATCACATACGATGCGTACTTGCGCTGGAACTTGAACGGCTGGCCTTTGAACGAGACATCGTAGAAACCCCAGATCTTGGCGGTCAGCGCCGATGGATAGCCCATCTCGCCGCTCTTGGCGATCAGCGCCAGGCGCACCGCGCGCGAGGTCGCATCGCCGGCGGCCCAGGATTTGCGCGAACCGGTATTCGGCGCGTGACGATAAGTACGCAGCGACTGGCCGTCGACCCATGCCAGCGATACCGCATTGAGGATTTCTTCGCGCGTCAGGCCCATCATCTCTGCGACTACCGCAGTCGAGGCGACCTTGACCAGCACCACATGGTCGAGGCCAACCTTGTTGAAGGAATTTTCCAGCGCGATACAACCCTGGATTTCGTGCGCCTTGATCATCGCGCTCAGCACGTCTTTCATCTTGAGCGGCTTCTTGCCGGCGGCGATGGCAGTGCGCGACAGCCAGTCGGCCGTCGCCAGGATGCCGCCCAGATTGTCCGACGGATGGCCCCATTCGGCTGCCAGCCAGGTGTCGTTAAAATCCAGCCAGCGGATCATGGCGCCGATATTGAAGGCAGCCTGGACCGGATCGAGCTGGAACCGGGTGCCGGGCACTTTGGCGCCGTTGGGCACCACGGTGCCCGCAATCAGCGGCCCCAACAGCTTTTTGCAAGCCGGGTATTCCAAGGCTTCCAGGCCGCAACCGAGGGTGTCGATCAGGCAGTTGCGCGCGGTGTCGTACGCCACTTTGGAAGTGATCTTGTATTTGCTGACGTAATCGACGATATCGATCAGCACCTTGTCATATTTCGGGCGGGCGTTGGAAATGTGAGCCGACATGATTTTCCTTTAGGCCGAAAGCAAAACCTGAAACCGGGAACCGCACTGCTTCTATCTATACTCTCAATCCGAACGCCCTGCCGCTTCAGGCAATCAACGCAGCTTGCATTCGTTCGCCAGCTGCTGGCCGAGCTTGGAATTGAGCAGCATCGACTTGGCCGGGATCTGTATCCAGACCAGGCCGCTGGCCTTGTCTTCCAGGCGCACGGCGCCGGTGGTGGTGCTGACGGTAGTCATCGGATAGCTGCGGCCCTTCCAGGTCAGCTTGACGCTGCCGTCGCCGGCAGCGCTGGCGAGATCGACCCGGTTGCCCAGCTCGCAAAAGAAATTGCCGGTCAGCAGAGCGGCTGACGGCGTCGGTTCCAGCTTGAGCAGGTTCGGCAAGGTCGGTTCCGGCTTGGTGTCGGCCAGCGGCACGCTGGAGCCGCAGGCCGCCAGCAAGGCGGTGAGCGTCAAGGCGGAGGCGATACGGCAATTCAGGTAGTTACGAGCGATCATGTGGTCCCTGCCCTCAGGCAATAAGTAAGCATAGGCAGCATCGCGGAAACAGCGATACAGCCACCTGTTGGCTCGCGCAAATGCCGGGATTATCATTTTAATCACAAGCAGCATTCGCGTTTGCCAATCGGGACAAATTTTAAAGCTTCTTGAGCCGCATAACCGCGGACGGACGAATAATCTTGTTATCGATGGATTGCTCGATGATAGAACCACCAGCCGGAAGCACATGCAATCATGCCGCCCGGTGCGATATATGGCAATCGGCTGCGCCACCTTGCGGCGCAGCCTGAAGTAGAAGCCGATATCTCATTTCACCGTTTGCAGCTTGCGATCGATAGTGATCTATATCATATTTGATAGAAATGAGAGTTGCCATGGCCCATCCAGCGAGCTATATGAAACCCTTTTCGGTCTTTGCGAAAAAACAGCACAAACCTTTCCAGGCTGTGATTGAAGATGAGGCGGGCCAGATTTGATATCGACGACGCCACGACCGGCGATTTAATGGATGCGACAAATGACCCAGACAGCTGAAACACTTTTCAAAAGCCTGCAGCAGATGCCCTCGCAAGAACGGGAGAAATTCTTCTCGCTGATTGCCAGGCGCGCCTTCTCCAATGGCGACAATCTCAGCCATGCAGAACTGTTCGGCCATTTGCAGGATAGTGAATTCACAGCGGATGAGGCGGCAGAATATCTGGGCGTTTCGATCGCGACCTTTCGCCGCTATTGCAAACAGGGGAAAGTCGCCGTCTCGTCCATCGTCGGCACGTCGTATCTCTATCCACTTGCCACGCTGAGAGAGCTGAAACGCGCGCTGCATATAGTGAAGTAAAAATCACTACACGCTAGCGCGTCCGTATTCTCAATCGTCCTTGGCGCCGGCAATCCCCAGTTCCTGGATCTTGCGCGTGATGGTGTTGCGGCCTATGCCCAGGCGCACCGCGGCATCGTTCTTGCGGCCATGGGTATGGCGCAAGGCGATCTTGATCAGGGCCGATTCGAACTGCCGCCCCAGCACATCCATGACGTCGGCATCGCCGTTGCTGAGCATGCTTGCAGCTTCGGTTTCCAGCAAGCTGATCCAGCTTTGCTTTTCGCTGACACCCGGTGCCGGAACCGCCGCTGGCGCCGCCTCTGCATAAGGCGCAAGCGCAGCGCCGCTGCCCGAGGTCGAGGCAGAAAAATGCGGATCGAACGCCACTGGCCGATGGGCCGGGCTTTCCAGCTGCGTTCCCTGTTCGCGGCCGCTCACCAGATCCTGCGGCAAGTCCTTGATTTCCACCGTCTGGCCTGGCGCCATGACGGTGATCCAGTTGCACAGGTTTTCCAGCTGGCGTACGTTGCCAGGTAATTCCAGGCCGCTCATGAAACGCATGGCGTTGTCCGAGACGCGCTTGCTTTCCACGCCCAATTGCTTGGCGCTCTGGCTCAAGAAGTAGCGGGTCAGGATAGGAATGTCTTCGCGCCGCTCGCGCAAGCTCGGCAGGCGCAGCCGGATCACGTTCAGGCGGTGGTACAAGTCTTCGCGGAACAAGCCTTCGCGCACCCGGATTTCCAGGTTCTGGTGGGTGGCGGCGATGACCCTGACATTGGCTTTCAGCGACTGGTGGCCGCCGACGCGGTAGAAATGACCGTCGGACAGCACCCGCAGCAGGCGCGTCTGCAAATCGAAAGGCATGTCGCCGATTTCATCGAGGAACAAGGTGCCGCCTTCGGCCTGTTCGAACCGTCCGCGGCGCGATGCCTGGGCACCGGTGAAGGCGCCGCGCTCATGGCCGAACAATTCCGACTCCAGCAAGTCTTTCGGGATCGCCGCGGTGTTGAGCGCAATGAATGGCTGCGCGGCACGCGGACTGTGCTTGTGCAAGGCACGCGCCACCAGCTCCTTGCCGGTGCCGGATTCGCCGGTGATGAGCACCGTCACATTCGATTGCGACAAGCGGCCAATGGCGCGAAACACGTCTTGCATGGCCGGCGCCTGGCCGAGGATTTCAGGCGTCTCGGCCGAAGCCTGCTCGACATTCGCTTCGCGCAAGCTCTCCTCCAGCGCACGGCGTATCAGTTCGACCGCCTTGTCGACATCGAACGGCTTGGCCAGGTATTCAAAGGCGCCGCCCTGGAAGGCCGCCACCGCCGAATCCAGATCGGAGAATGCGGTGATGATGATTACCGGTACGCCGGGAAACTTGGCTTTGACGGTTTGCAGCAGCTCAAGGCCGGAGGCGCCGGGCATGCGGATGTCCGACACCAGCACCTGCGGCGTATTGGTTTGCAGCGCTTCAATCGCGTCGCGCGCATTGGAAAAACTCTTGGTCGTCAGGTTCTCGCGGGCCAGCGCTTTTTCAAGCACCCATCGTATCGATTCGTCGTCGTCAACAATCCAGATTGGTTTCATGATCTTTTCTCTTTATGCCACGCTAAACACTTACCGGTATAAGCCGTTCGTTCTCGCCAATCTTGCGATAAAAACAGGCTTCAAGGCAGTGGTATAAGAATTCTGAAATCCGTGCACCCCGGCCGACTTTCGCATTCGATGACACCCATGTGCTGCTGCACAAAGGTCTGCGCCAGCGTCAAACCCAAGCCGCTGCCGCCATCGCGGCCCGATACCAGCGGATAGAAAATGCGTTCCTGGATCTCGGCCGGGATGCCGGGTCCATTGTCAGTGATATGCAAGTCTAGTGCCAGCCGGTAACGCACCTTGGCCAGCGTCACTTGGCGCACCACCCGGCTCTGGAAAACCAGCTCGGCATCGCCAGCCTTGATGCGCTCGCTCAAGGCTTGCGCAGCGTTGTGGGCGATATTCAGGATGGCTTGTATCAGCTGCTCCTTGTCGCCGCGGAATTCCGGGATCGACAGGTCGTAATCGCGCTTGATGGTGAGGCCGCTGGGAAACTCGGCGACGATCAGGCTGCGCACCCGTTCGCACACTTCATGGATGTCGACGTCGCCGACGATCTGCGCCAGCCGGTGCGGCGCCAGCAAGCGATCAACCAGGGTCTGCAGGCGGTCCGCCTCCTTGATGATGACTTGCGTGTATTCGCGCAGCTCCTTGACGTGGCGCTCCGGCAACTCCAGTTCCAGTAACTGCGCCGCGCCGCGGATGCCGCCCAGCGGATTCTTGATTTCATGCGCCAGGTTGCGCACCAGTTCCTTGTTGACCTGGCTCTGGTCGATCAGGCGCTCCTCGCGCTCCAGCTTGAGCTGCTGCACGTTCTCGCGCAGCTCGATCAGCACGGGCATCTCGGGATTGTCGAGCGCAGTGACGATGGTGTCGACCCACAAGGGCTCGCGCCCCACCCGCTCCAGAATCAGGTCCTGGCGCGAATCATCGAACTGGTGCTCGAGCGCCTGCTGGAAAATCACCAGCAGCTGTTCCGGGTTGAGGAACAGGTCCGACAGCGTTTGCTGCTTCAGCAAACGGCAAGAGCTTTCCAGCATGTTTTCTGCGGCGGCGTTGGCAAACACCAGGCGCGCATGCGGATCCAGCACCAGCACGGCCGATGCCAGCAGATCGAGGCTGGCCAGCACGTTCCGTTCGGCAGTTTTTATTGGCATCCGGGCATCCTCATGAAAAGACCTGATGGCGGCTGGCGCCGCCTGCAGCAGACAAAGCCGCCCGCAGGCGACAAGGCAGCGCTGTCACGGGAAGTATCTGGGTGATTGAAATGGTGCATTTTCCGAGCATAACAAGCTTTGTAAGCGATGTCGGTGGCTAATATGCCGGATTGCCACAATATGGTGCATCCGGCGCTTCCTTATCTTAAACCGGATAGGCAAAAATAAAGGCCGCGATGGCGGCCTTATGCATTAAGCAAGGTTGATACCATGCGCTGGTGCTACTTAAGATTCGACAGCTCCCGGTTGAGCGCATCGATGTTTTTCTCGCTGCGGGAGATGTCTTCCTTCATTGACGCCACGCGGTCCTGATACTTAGCGTAGTTCTTTTCGTTGCCCTGGCGCTCCGGCGTGCCGTCGTTGTAGGCACTCTTGAGATCCGCCAGGCGCTGTTGCTCATTCCTCAACTCGTCCTGCAGGATCTGGCGGCGATCGTTGTCACGCGCCTTTTGCGTGCCGTTGTCCACTTTCGGGAAATCGGTCGGCGTCGATGCCGCCGGCTTGCCGGCAGCCGCTTCGCGCGGCGCCTTGTTGCCGCTGCCGCCGGACGAGGTCACCGTCAGCGGCGGCAGGCTGACGCGCTTGCAGCCCTTGGTGTCGCCGGTATTCTTGTATTCCTTGACGCCGTTCTGGTCCACGCACAGAAACACTTCGCTTTCGGCATGCGCGACGCTGCCAAGCATGCTGACGGCGGCCAGCAGCAGAAATCCTGGGGAAAAACGCAACATGAGACGCTTCATAGATATTCTTCGCAATTCAATGGAGACGCTAGTTTATGTCAAGAAACATCCAATGACAAACCATCCTACATATTATTACTTATAGGAGATGGATAGATAAAACCGGCGCACGAAAAACAAAAGGACAGGAAAAAATTCCCTGTCCTTTTTATCTTGCCGCCCAGCCTTGCAACGCGCAAGGCCGGCCATCAACATTTCCGAATCGGCTTAGACCGAATAGTACATGTCGAATTCGATCGGGTGTGTCGTCATGCGGTAGCGTTGAACTTCTTGCATCTTCAGGTCCAGGTAAGCATCGATCATGCTGTCGCTGAATACGCCGCCGCGGGTCAGGAACTCGCGATCCTTGTCCAGCGCTTCCAATGCTTCTTCCAGCGAAGCGCAAACGGTAGGGATCAGCTTGTCTTCTTCCGGCGGCAGATGGTACAGGTCCTTCGACGCTGCTTCGCCCGGATGGATCTTGTTCTGCACGCCGTCCAGACCTGCCATCAGCAATGCCGAGAAGCACAGGTACGGGTTAGCCAGCGGATCCGGGAAACGGGTTTCGATGCGGCGGCCCTTTGGATTCGCCACGTGCGGAATACGGATCGAAGCGGAACGGTTGCGTGCCGAGTAAGCCAGCTTGACCGGTGCTTCGTAGCCTGGCACCAGACGCTTGTACGAGTTGGTGCCTGGGTTGGTGATCGCGTTCAGCGCCTTGGCGTGCTTGATGATGCCGCCGATGTAGAACAGCGCGAATTCCGACAGGCCGGCATAGCCGTCGCCTGCGAACAGGTTCTTGCCGTCTTTCCAGACCGATTGGTGCACATGCATGCCAGAACCGTTGTCGCCAACGATAGGCTTAGGCATGAAAGTCGCTGTCTTGCCGTAGGTGTGAGCAACGTTCCAGACCACGTACTTCAGGTTCTGGGTCCAGTCGGCGCGCTCGACCAGGGTCGAGAACTTGGTGCCGATTTCGTTCTGGCCGGCGCCGGCCACTTCGTGGTGATGCACTTCAACCGGGATGCCCAGCGACTCCAGGATCAGGCACATTTCCGAACGCATGTCCTGGAAGCTGTCGACTGGCGGCACTGGGAAGTAGCCGCCCTTGACGGTTGGACGATGGCCGGTGTTGCCGCCTTCGAGCTTGGCGCCGGTACTCCACGATGCTTCTTCCGAACCGATCTTGACGAAACAGCCCGACATGTCGGCGCCCCAGCGGACGTCGTCGAAAATGAAGAATTCCGGTTCCGGACCGAAGTAGGCGGTGTCGCCCAGGCCGGACGATTTCAGGTAGGCTTCTGCGCGCTTGGCGATCGAACGCGGGTCGCGGTCGTAACCTTTGCCGTCGGATGGCTCAATGACGTCACATTGCATGAACAATGTGGTTTCTTCCATGAACGGATCGATGTTCGCGGTATTCGGATCCGGCATCAGCAACATGTCGGAAGCTTCAATACCCTTCCAGCCAGCAATAGAAGAACCGTCGAATGCATGACCCGATTCGAATTTATCGATATCGAAATGAGAGACCGGGACAGTTACGTGCTGTTCCTTGCCTTTAGTGTCAGCGAAGCGAAAATCAACGAATTTGACTTCGTTGTCTTTTGCCATTTTCAAGACTTCTGCGGCCGTCATTGCCATGTGAATCTCCTAAGGAATATGAAAATATTGCGAATTGAATTGTGCGCACCGGTCCAGGATCTGTTGCGCGCAAACTCAGCGTCGCAGTAACATCATGAACAGGTAGTGAGAAACTATGACCGGACAGCAACTCAGTACGACCAGAACTCAGGCAGGATGATAGCAGAATCCATGCCACCATCCTTTTACGAAACGGCCCATAGTCGGTATTGTAATTTGCTAGTTCGGAAGGCTGAATTCAGCGATTTTGAGCTCGCCGGCCCATATCATTACCATAAAAGCAAATCACCATATCGGTGCGATCGCTCGCAATGGCACTATTTCCGTGCGCACCATGCGATAAATTGATGTTTTGCGCTATTTTGGTGCAACAAGACGAGATTTGAGTTTTCGATTCGATAAACCGGTAATTTCCAGGAGAAACACCATGGCCACCAGCAGCGAAATCCTCACCACCGCCAAGCAGCGCGGCCAGACCGACCAGCTTCCCTATGCCGGCGCCGTAACGCCAGGCGAGGCTTTCGCCTTGCTGGAAGCAGAACCTGCCGTGATGCTGGTCGACGTGCGCACCAATGCCGAGCGCGACTGGGTCGGCCGCGTCGCGATCCAGAACGCCCAGCACGCAGCAGTGCAGTGGTCGCAATATCCAGGCGGCGTACAGAATCCGGACTTCCTGGCGCAACTGGCGCAGATCGCAGAAAAAGGCACGCCGCTGCTATTCCTGTGCCGTTCCGGCGTGCGTTCGCAGCATGCCGCCAAACTGGCGACCGAGCATGGCTACAACAACTGTTTCAATATCCTGGAAGGCTTCGAGGGCGACAAGGACGACAAAGGCCATCGCAAGAACATCAACGGCTGGTGCAAGGCTGGTTTGCCCTGGATGGGCGCTTAAGGAGCGCTCAACAGACAGTCATTCCCGCGAACGCGGGAATCCAGATTGCTGACCAAGGCAATGAAAATGGATCCCCCGCTTTCGCGGGGATGACGGTGTTATAAAAGATCGCTTTGCGCAATCAGGGCGGCTTAGGATGTTTGCAGAACCAGGATCCGGTTCTCGTATTTCTGCTCTTCGAATTCGTGCCAGGTCATACCGATGTCGGCAAAGCCGTAGGCCTTGTAAAAACCCAGGGCCTGGGCATTGCCGGCCCATGCCGTCAGCCACAGCCGCTCGCCGGCATTCTGCTTGGCGTGATCCAATAGCGCACGGCCGATGCCGCGGCCATGAAAGTGTTCCTGCACATAGAGCGTGTCGACCTCGACGCCGCCGTAATTTTCAGTCTCGCATGGTGAGTCCAGATCGAGCAGGATATAACCCAGCAAATTATCTTCATCAACGTCGACCAGCAAACGGTAATCGGGGTCGCCGATCAGATCCTGGAAATAAGCGGGTGTAAATGTCGACAGCACTTCTCGCGCAAGATCGTCGCTGACGCCTTCCGTGGCGTAGGTGTGCAGCCAGACCTGTATCGACAAGGCGGTCAGGCTCGTGCAATCGGCTGCGGTAGCATCGCGAATCAAATTCATCCCCTTGTTTTGTAGCGTGCACGGCCAGAATCTGCGATTAGTCGCAACTAAACGCAGATGATGACAGTCTATTATCGTTCATCGACAGTGGCAGCATGCACAGTCTTCATTGTTTTATCACCGGAAATCGCATGATTGTAATTGATCGCCTCGTCCAATTACGGCAGTCGCTGCAGTGGCTGCCACTATTGCTTGCCCGCGTCAACGTCGGCCTGTTTTTTTCGATTTCCGGCTACAACAAACTGTTCGTGCCAGCCAACCAGGCCGCCATGCTCGACACCATGCAGCACGCCGGCATTCCTTTTCCGGAATTCAATGCTGTGTTCGTCGCCATGTTTGAATTTGTGTTCGGCGCCCTCCTGGGCCTGGGCTTGCTGACCAGGCCGAGTGCGCTGGTCCTGCTGGCGATTGTCAGCGTCGCGACTGCTACCGACGGCATCCACAAGATTCCAGCCGGTCTTGGTCCGCTCGACTGGTACGACTGGTTTCTCTACCTGCCGGAAGTACTCTACGGCTTGCTGCTGTTCTGGATATTACTCGCCGGCGCCGGCCGTTTTGCGGGTGATCAGGTTCTCACAAAACGCTGGCCGGCGTTGCTGCGATTCGTCTAAGCCCGCAAGGAAGCAATCGCTACCCGCGCCGCTGCCAGGTCCCAGGCGGCCTGGCCCACGGTCTTATACACCGGCAGCAGCGTTTGCTGAACGAAGCCATGCGCCAGCACGTCGGGCAATTCACGCACCTTGCTCCAGTCGATCTGCGCCTGTATCAGATCGCCGGCCTCATGCTTGGCGCCGGCCAGGCAGTCGACCACTACCGTGCGGCTGTGCAGCAGTTCGGCCGGGAATTCCACCATGTCCGGCTTGAAGGCGCCGACGCCTATCGCCAGCGTATCGGCTGCGATATGTGGCGGGATCACCGCTGTGCGCGAAGTGGTCAGGGCAATCACCAGATCGGTATGCGGCAACGCGCTGGCCAAGTCGGCGGCCGCCAGCGGCTTGATCGCGATCTGCGGATGACGCCGCTGCAGGTCATCGCAAAAAGCCTGGGTCTTGGCCAGGTCGCGGGCAGAGATCCAGAATTCGCTGATGCCGAAATAATCGACCAGTCCATCGACGTGGGCGATTGACTGGACGCCGGTGCCGATCAACAGCGCGGATCGCGGCTTGCGCGGCAGCAGCGCCTCGATGCCGAGCAGGCTGACCGCTGCAGTGCGGCGCGCGGTGACGGTTGGTCCGTGCAACAGCGCCAGGCGGCGGCCGCTGGCGGCGTCGAACACCACCACTTCGCCCTGGATCGCCGGCAACTGATGCTGAGCGTTATTGGCGTGCACGGTGATCAGCTTGGTCATGCCGATGTCGGCGGCCACCGCCGGCATGCACAGCAGCACGCTGGCCTTGTCGATTTCCACCACCATGCGTTCGGGTGCGTTGATCTTGCCTTCGCGCAGTTGCTGCGCGACCTTGACCAGTGCCGGTACCAGTTGCGCAAATGGCAGCGCGGCGGCAGTCTGTTCAGCATTGAAAATTTGCATTGGCCTGTCGTCCATCCTTAAACGGGATCAGCGCAAGAAAAAACCTTGCGGGAACGGATCGCTGTCTTCCAGCACCCATTGGTTGAAGCCCATGATGTGGGCATTGCCGGTGACTTCGGTAATGGCGGCATCGAAGTCACCTACCTTGGCAGTCTCGGTCACGCGCACACGGAAGCAGCTGCCGACGATGCTTTCATTGACCAGCGGCTGATTCAGCGCCAGCCGCTGGCGCAGGAACAATTGCGCGGCGCGGCCGGAGGTGCCGGTGCCGGTCGGCGAGCGGTCCACTTCGCGGTCGGCAAAGATGCAGACATTGGCCTGATCCGCCGCCGGATCGTTCGGCGCGCCGTCGATGATGGTACCGTACAGGGTATCGAGGCCCGGTTCGAGCGGATGCTGGATCTTGACTTTGTCCTTGACCGCCTGCTTGGTTTCCGCGCCCAGCTGTATCAGCTGGCGCACCTGCTCGGGCTTGATCTGGACCCCTGCCTGGTCACCGTTCATGTAGTAGTAAAAGGCGCCGCCGAACACGATGTCGCCGCTAACCTTGCCGAAACTCGGCGTCTCGACTTCGACATCGCGCTGGTAAATGAAGGCCGGCACATTGCGGAAGGTGACGGCGCCGGCGCGCTGGCCATCCCACTCGACCTGGGCTTCGATAAAGCCGGCCGGGGTATCGAAACCGATGCGCGTCAGCGGTATCGTGCGCTCGACATGATTCAGCTCGACCAGCACCTTGCCCAGCGCGATGATGCCATGGCCGCACATGTCGCTATAGCCTTCGTTATGGATGAAGATCACGCCGAAATCGGCTGCTTCGGTGACCGGCGGCAGCAGGTAGGCGCCGTACATGTCGGCGTGGCCGCGCGGCTCGTTCATCAGGAACTGACGCACATCGTCGCGTTGCGCCTTGAGCCAGCTGCGGCGTTCAAGAATGGTCTTGCCCGGCACCGGCGGCAAGCCGGAAATCACGATGCGCAGCGGTTCGCCGCCAGTATGGGCATCGACCGTGTGAATGGTGCGTGTGTAACTTAGCATGGGAATTTTGTGCAAAGAGAACTGCAGAATTGCAGGCGATACGTGGGCAAAAAACTTGCCCACCCTACTTCGCTTGTCTGGAGGTAGGGTGGGCACCTGTGCCCACGCGTGAACTTGTTAGTAGCTAGTCAAAGCTTCTGGCGCGCCGGCCTTGAAGCGGTACACCGTGACTGGCGATTGCTTCAGGTCGTGGTTGGCGTCGAACTCATATACGCCTGCAACGCCTTTGTAGTGGATCTTTTCCAGCGCCGCGGCGTATTGCTTAGGATCGACCGAGTTAGCGTCTTTCATCGCCTGCGCGATCACCATCATGCCGTCGTAGAACGAGGCAGCATAGGTTTCGGCCGGACGGCTGTAACGCTTCTGGTAATCCGCCGCGAAAGTCTTGCCGGAAGCCAGCTTGTCGAGCAAGGCGCCGCCCTGGGTGCAGTACACCTGGTCGGTAATCGCGTCGCCGCCCAGACGGCCCATTTCCGGTGCGCAGATGCCATCGCCGCCGAGGAACTTGGTGTTCACGCCCAGCTGCTTCATCTGGCGCATCATCGGACCGCCCTGTGGCGAGTAGCCGCCAAAGAAGATCGCATCCGGCTTCTTGGCCTTGATGGAGGTCAGGATAGCGGTGAAATCGGTCGCCTTGTCATTGGTGAAATCGTTGCCCAGCACCTTGATGCCGTTAGCCTTGGCCACCTTCGAGAACTCTTCCGCCAGGCCCTGGCCGTACGCAGTGCGGTCATCGATGATCGAGACGGTCTTGACCTTCAGTTCCTTGGCAGCGTACAGCGCCATCTTGCCGCCCAGCTGGCTGTCGCTGGCAGCCACGCGGAACACCGAGTGGAAGCCCTGCAAAGTCACTTTTGGATTGGAAGCCACGGTGCCCATGACGATGCCGGCATCGTTGTACACGCGCGAAGCAGGAATCGTCACGCCCGAGTTGTAAGGACCGACCACCGCCTTGACGCCCATGTCGACCAGTTTTTGCGCGACGGCGACGCCGGCACGCGGATCCGCCTGGTCGTCTTCCATTTGCGCTACGAACTTGATTTTCTTGCCGCCGATAACCATTCCCTGGCTATTCAGCTTGTCGATCGCCATGGCCAGACCACCTTGGTTATCGCGGCCGGCAGATGCCTGAGGACCGGTCAGCGGGCTGCTGAAGCCGATTTTTACTTCTTGTGTCTCCTGCGCCATCGCGAGCGCTGGGAATGCTGCCAACAACACCATCATCAATTTGGTCCGTGCGTACATGGCTTTTCCTTTCGTCTGTCTTTAATATAATGTTTTTTTAATAACGGCTCCCATCGTTAGGCGTGGGAGTCCGGGGACGGCTCTTGCAGATCGAATCCTAGCAGGGACGCCGCCACATTAAATTCTTTTATGCGACGGCTTCTCCGTAGATTCGATGGAAAAAAGACGCGATCTAGCCTGGATTTTAGTTGCTATCCGAGGCAATAGGAAATAAATCGGCTGCTTGCAGAGAAGTGCCGGCTGAATGAAATTCAGTGGCAGTCGGGGACGTTCTGATCCAGATAGACTTCGAAGGCGACGTCATTGATCCATTTTTTTTGCTGTGCCGGCCAGTAGCTGCTGCCCCACTCCCGGTTGAGCCGTTGCAGATAGGCGCGCAGCACATCATCTTGCGGCCGCAGTGCAAAGGTCAGCCGCACCGGCATCGCCTTCAGCGGCAAACTGGCCGAAAATTTCTTCCATTCGGGCAGCGCCAGCATGCCGTTGAGGACGGCGTCGTCATGCACCGCAGCATCGCAGACGCCCGTCCTGAGCGCCAGCAAGGCATCGGCCGGCGCCGGGTAGACTTTCTCCCGCGCAGCGTAATTGGCCGCCATGGTTCCGACATAGGCGCTGCCTTGCGCCAGGCAGACGCTGCGCCCCTTGAGTTGCGCCAGGCGTTTGATGTCGGTGTCGTTGCGCATGATCAGTTTGGGACCGGCCTGGTAGGCGGTCGGCAGCAGGCTGGCGCTGGCGCGTAAAGCAGCGGCTTCGGCGTCCGGCAGGTTCAGCAGCAGCAGGTCGACCTGCCCTTGCGCCAGCGCCTGGCCGCGGTTTTGCGCAGTCAGCGCCACCATCTTCAGGCGTACGCCGAGACGCTGCGCCAGGTCTGCCGCCACGGTCTGGTCAAAACCTTCCTGCGTGCGGTACTTGGCGCCGGCAACGTATGGCGGCGCGACATGATTGACGCCGACCAGCAACGTACCGCGCTGCCTGATCTGCTGCAAGCTGGCCGCGCCGGCGCTTGCTTGCAAGGCGTAAGCCAGCAGCAGGAAGGTAGCGGCAAGAGGCAAGAAGCGCGACAGAGGTTTCATGGAAATCAGCCAGGCGCGTCAGACGTACTGGTAGCGCAATACCCGGTGCTTCAGGTTTTCCAGGACGACCTGGTCGATCAGCGCCGCCAGGATCGCAATCGCCAGGATGTTGGTCATGACGCCAACCATGTCGGCGGTTTCGCCGGCATAAGCCAAGGTCCGTCCCAGCCCCTTGCCAAAACCGATGAGCATCTCGGCAGAGATCAGTGCGCGCCAAGCGTTACCGAAGGCCAACTGAGCGCCGGTGATCAACTCCGGCATGACCGCCGGCAGATAAACCCGCTTCAGCATGTCCCAACGGGTTGCGCCCATCACCCGCGCCGCCGAGACATGCACCTGCTGCACGCTTTCAGTGGCGTTCATGACGCTCAGCGCGGCCGGGAAAAACGCCGCCAGCGCCACCACCACCATGATCGGCAGATTGCCGAAGCCCATCAATATCAGGAACAGCGGCACCCAGGCAATCGACGGGATAGATTGCAGGATGATGATGGCCGACTTCAGTACCTCGCGGAAGAAGAACAGCACCGCGCCGACCAGGCCGAAGCCGATGCCGAACAGCATCGCCGCCGCATAGCCACCGCCGAGGCGGGTCAGGCTGCCCCACAAGGCGGTACGGAATTCAGGCGTCTGCACCTCTTGCCACAAGCGTCCCAGCACCGGCAGCACGCCCGGCATCAGGAAATCCGGCAAGGACCAGGCGGCGATCTGCCACAGCAGGAAGATGAACACGATGGCCAGCAGCATGGCGAGCTTTTTGCGATAACCGAGCAGCCGGCTTTGAGTACTCATAGATGAACTAGAACAATTCGAGATGGTTGAAAAAATCGCGATAAACAAAAACGAAGAAAGCGTAAGTGATTCTGGAATTACAGCCTAGGCGACCCCGACTACGCGTCCCGGTCATTCCCGCGAACGCGGGAATCCATCTTCATGACCCTGCTCGGTAACTTGGGTCCCCGCGTTCGCGGGGACGACATGCTCAAAGTTTGCGGTCTTTTTGCCAGTCGAGATCGATGATCGCGTTGACGTTGAACGGCTTGCCGTCGCGCGTTTTCAGGGAACCCTGCTGTTGCAGGATATCCGCCAGTTCCTGCATGCGCGCCAGCTCCTTGGCGGTCAGCACGGCGCTGAAGGTCTGGCTCTTGATGGCGTCGCTGATCACCGTTTCGCGCAGCAAGTCGCCGTGCTTCAGGGTTTTCAGGGTCGGGTCGGCGATGAAATAGCCAGCAATCAATTTGGATGCCGCGGCGGGATCTTTTTGCAGCAGGTTGATCGCTTCGCGCTGTGCATCCAGCGATTTCCAGACCGCCTCGCGCCGTTTCGCCAGCGTCTCGCCGGAAGTGATCACCACCATGCAAGGGAAAGGCCAGACTTCGCCGACTTCATAGATCTGCTTCACCGGCGCCACCAGTTTCGCAATGCTGGCCTGCGGTTCAAACAGGAAGGCGGCATCGACGCGCTTGCCGACCAGCGACTGCACCGCCACCTGTGGACTGACGCCGAGGATGTTGACGTCATCTGCCTTAAGGCCAGCGTTCTTCAGCGTCACACCTTTCAGCACCGTGTCGGCGGTGCTGCCTTCCGCCTGCGAGGCCAGGGTATGCCCCTTGAGTCCGGCGACATCCTTGATGCCGCTGTCTTCGCGTACCACCAGCGCGTGGTAACCGTGCTGGGCGCCCGCCACGACTTTCAGGTCGGCGCCCTTGGAAGCCCAGGCTGCAGCATTGGTAAAGCCGAGCACGCCGCTATCCAGCTGGCCGCCGACAATGGCCTTGATCAGATCGGTGCCGGATTTGAATTCGATCAGCTCGACATCCAGGCCATGCTTTTTGTAAAAACCGCCCTCGAAAGCGGCGATCGCCTGCGCATCGTCCATCACGCGCAGATAGCCGATCTTGAATTTTTCCGTGGCCGAGACATGGCCTGCCAGCGCCAGCAACAGCGTCGGCAGCAACAAGAATGATTTGAATCCGGGGTTGACGAATTTTATGAATCTCATGCGGCGATATCCTCAAGTTTTTTAGCGAATGCGTCCTGCTCTGCATGGATTCCGAGCAGGCAGAGAATCTCCCGCCGAGTGGCGGCAAATTCGGACAGATCGTGGGTCTTCTCATGCCGGTTCAGTGTGAACTCGCGCAGCACCGTGGCCGGACGTGGGCTGAACACCAGGATGCGGTCGGCCAGGAACAAGGCTTCGTCGACATCGTGCGTGACCAGCAGCACGGTCGGACGCTCTTCCCGGATCAGCTGGCGCAGGGAATCCTGCAAGGTCATGCGCGTGAGGGCATCGAGCGCGCCGAACGGCTCATCCAGCAACAGTACTTTCGGCTTGCTGATGAAAGCGCGCGCCAGCGCCGCCCGCTGCCGCATACCGCCGGACACCTGGTGCGGATAATAGGTTTCGAAACCCTGCAGGCTGACCTTGGCCAGCCAGTCGCGCGCCTGCTGGCGGGCGCCGGCCTTGCTGACTTTTTGCAGTTCCAGCGCCAGCGCCACATTGGCTTCCAGCGTCAGCCACGGATACAAGGCATTTTCCTGGAACATCAGCATGCGTTCGGGATGCGGCCCCTTGATGCTGACGCCATCGGCCAGCACCGCGCCGCTGCTGGGAGCGCCGAGACCGGCCGCCAGATGCAGCAGCGTCGATTTGCCGCAACCGGAAGGCCCGACCAGCGCGACCAGTTCGCCCTCTTCGATGTCGCGGCTAAAGTCAGCAATCACCGGCAAGCCGGAAAACTGCTTGTTGACATGCTTAAAAGATAATTTCATGGGAAGCGGCGACCGGTAGCGTTGCAGCGCTGCTTAGTCGGCAAGCGCATATAAAGTGGATTTTTTATTTACTTTTCACTTTATCGGTCAACTTTCCGCCTTACAACAACTTATAACTTCTATGCTTATGCAAAAAACAGATATAAAACCTTCACATGAGCGCAAATTTTAACCGCCCGGCTTGGTTTTCCGGTCCGCAGCCAGCGCCGGCAGAGCTGCCGCAACGTCAGGAAAGCGCAGGCGCACCCCCAGTTCCAGCTTCACGCGCTGGTTTTGCAGACGGCGCGATTCCGACATGAACGACAGCAGCATCGGCGACACCACCTGCGCCAGTTCGGCGCGCGGCAGGCGCGGCGGCGGCGGCAGGCCGAAGGCCTCGGCCACCAGGTCGAAATACTCGGCCATCTTCAGCCGCGAATCGTCGCTGGCGTGGTAGATCCGCAAGGGCGCCGCCTTGAACAGCGCCGCGGCGATAATGCGCGCCAGGTCGTCGGCATGAATATGATTGGTATACACGTCGTCTTCGGCGTTCAACGCCGGGGTCGCCTTGTGCAGACGCTCCAGCGGCAGGCGGTTTGCTGCATAGATGCCAGGCACGCGCAAGATCGCCAGCCGGCCGTTGCGGCGCCGGGCCCAGGCGCGCAGCACCTGTTCCGCATCGACGCGGCGCATGGCGCGGCCGTTGTGCGGCGCCAGCGCACGAGTTTCGTCGATCAGGGCGCCGCCGCAATCGCCGTAGACGCCGGTGGTGCTGATATAAACAAGAGTGGCGCGCTCGGGTAGAATGGCGGCCAGATTGCGGGTGCGCCGGTCTTTCTCACCGGCGGACTGCGGCGGCGCCAGATGCACGACAAACTGCGCCAGACGCGCCAGGCGCCCCAGCGTCGATGGTTGATCAAGATCCGCCACCAGTGGAATCGCCCCGGCGGCGCGCAGCTCGGCACAGCGCTCCGGCTGGCTGGTGACCGCGAAAACGCGGAACCGATGTTGCAACAGCGGCAACAAACGCAATCCAACATCGCCGCAACCAAGAATCAGCAGGCGTGGCTTGCCCAGCCTGTCGCCATAATGCGCTTTTATATTTGTATTTATATTTTTCATTACAGGATTGTATGAGTTTTCAGATAACGGTTCAGCCTAGCGGCCGACAATTTACTTGCGACGAAGGCGAAACCATCCTCACCGCCGCGATACGCGCCGGCGTGGGCCTTCCTTACGGCTGCAAGAACGGCGCTTGCAGCTCTTGCAAGGGCAAGTTGCTGGAAGGCGAGATCAGCCATGGCCCGCACCAGGAAAAAGCGCTGCCGGTAAAAGAAGAACAACTCGGCTTTGCCCTGTTCTGTTGCGCCACGCCGCATTCCGACGTCACCATCGAAGCCCGCGAAGTGGCCGGCGTCGGCGAATTCCCGGTGCGTAAAATGCCGACCCGGGTGGCAAAAATCGACAAGGTGGCCGACGATGTCGTCATCGTGTCGCTGCAGCTGCCGGCCAATGAGCGCCTGCAATACCTGGCCGGTCAGTACATCGAATTCATTCTGCGCGACGGCAAGCGCCGCAGTTACAGCATGGCCAACGCGCCTTACAAGGACGAGCATCTGACGCTGCATATCCGCCACATGCCGGGCGGCTTGTTTACCGACCAGGTGTTCACTACGCTGAAAGAGCGCGACATCCTGCGCCTGGAAGGGCCGCTCGGCACCTTCTTCCTGCGCGAAGACTCGGAAAAGCCGATGGTGCTGCTGGCGTCCGGCACCGGCTTCGCGCCGATCAAGGCGCTGGTCGAGCAGTGCATCCACACCGGCTCGCAACGGCCGATCACTTTGTACTGGGGCGGCCGCCGGCCGCAAGACTTGTACATGATGGCGCTGTGCGAGGAATGGGCGGCGACGCTGCCGAACTTCAAGTTCGTGCCGGTCATTTCCAACGCATTGCAGGAAGATCAATGGCAGGGCCGCGGCGGCTTCGTGCACCAGGCGGTGATCGACGATTTCCCGGACCTGTCGGCTTACCAGGTCTACGCCTGCGGCGCACCGGTGGTGGTGGAATCGGCACAGCGCGACTTTGTCGCCCTGTGCAAATTGCCGGCGGAAGAGTTTTATGCGGATTCGTTTACGTCAGAAGCGGATCTGGCCGCGTAAGCATGGCTGTGCTTAATTAAGCGCCCCGTTCGTCAGCCGCACGTGGCTCCTGAGCGTCACCTCGGGCATGACGAGCGCCGGTTCCGGTTCCCGCCGCTCAGCGCTTGCCGACAACACTTCCCCGCTGCCATGGCTGGCAGGCATTTCCGCACTTGCCACCGTCACCCGTGAAGGTGCATGCGGCGCCGGCCGGCGCCGCCCCGGGCGTGATGCGGTCTCGCCCCTCATCTTGTCACGCGCCGGCAACATCGCCGCCACGACTGGCTTATTCTGTTTTTCAGTAAGCGCCTGATGCGCTGCCGCCGGCTGAGCACTTTCGTTCTCCTGCGCCGGAGCCGGCATATTGCCGCTGTTCTCGGCCGTCAGGATTTTCGTGGATTTGTCAGACACGACAGCAGCAGCCTTGGTTGGCGCCCACCAGCGCCCTCCCTGCAAAGCCAGCACCGCCACCACCAGAACCGTCAGCATCAGCATCGGCAAACGCAGGCGGGAACGCGCTGGCGTCTGCACAAAATCCAGCACCGGGCTGGCGTCCGCCATTCTCAACTGAAGGGGTCGATGCGCATCGCTCATCGCAGTTCCTTGCGCCGGCGTGACGCTGGCAAGCGTGGCCTGAAGTAGATCACGCTATAGGTGGAGCAGGTCAAGGGATGGCGCAATACCTGCTTGCCCCATGCGCCATAACACTTCGACTGTTCCTCCATGAGATTGTCGGCCGTCCAGTATCCCCACTTGTAGCCGCCGATGGTGTTCCTGGCGCCGGCCTGCCGCGCGGCAGGTCCGTCGGCAGTTGCCGGTCCGGCCCAGGCCTGACTGCGCGCGAAGCCATGCACGCGCTCCTGGACGCCGCTGCCGGCCAGCCAGGGATGGGCCGGTCCCAGCCAACGTACAGGATGCATGGCGTCTTGCGCCTGGCCTGCAGCAGGCAGGAACGGCGTCACCGCCAGCAAAGGAACGGTACTCTCGGTGGCGACGGTGGCCTTGCTCAGCATGGCAGCAGCGGCGACGCTATCGGCCAAGGCCGCATCCGGCGCCACCGCCATGCCGCACACACCTTGCCATGTTCCCTGTTTTCTGAACAGGCATTCGAGCGCATCCGGCTGCGGCAGACTCAGCACGCAATCGTCTTCCAGCAGGGACCAGTGCTGCTGCACGGCGGCGCTCAGCAATGAGCTGCAGGACACCAGGCGCAATTTATGCAGCCTGGCCAGCGTCTGCAAACCTTCTATCAGCGCGGCATCGGCCGCCGCCGCCAGCCTGGGCTGGCCAAACGGCGCCGGATCGACCACTACCTGGCGCCGCGGGTTGGCAACGCCATCCTGGGCATCGAATACCGTATTGGCATAGCGTTGCCAATCCGCCGCTTGGGTCAGCCCCGTTTGCCACGGCAAAAGCGCGTGCTTGACGTAGGGATAACCCAGCAGCACGGTCAGCTTGTCTGCCCTTTTCAGGCGGCCGCGCGGGGTGCGCTCGAACAGATCGGCGATGGCAAACAAAGGATTGGCACGTGCGGCGGATTCCGGTTTCGGCTCGCCGCTCCAGACATTGCGCTCAAGCGCCAGGGCCGAGCGGCCTATCCAGGCGAATTGCGTCCCCTGCAGCAGCATCAGGTGATGCATCACCAGCGGCCGCGAGGACTTCAATGTTTTACTAGGCGGAAATGTCACATCGCACCTCCTCGGATAGGATCAAAGCAGCGGCGTTGCGCCTTGGACTTCTGCATGCGGCAACGCCATGATCAAGGTCATCATCATGCAAGATATCAGATTTTATTTCTTTTAAGAACTATTTTGACAATCTTGCCATCCAAGCCAGATCGGCCTCGGCCAGGAAACACCTGAGATCCTTGCGGATACCCTGCAACAAGTCCGTAAATTCTTTTTGACGCACCACACAAAAAGTCCTAATATTTGCGTCATGAACATGATCCAGACCTTCTTGCGACGCCATACTTCATTACCTTTGCCAGGTAAGCCGTGCGCGTGAACGCTGTCTGATCACGAAGCCACAGGCGATGCCTGTGGTTTTTTTTTGCCCTTTTTAGGAGTCCATCGAATGGAACAGCGGGAATTCAAGCAGTATTCGGTCAATGACCTGATGTACATCACCAACCGCCCGCCGCTGGTGTTTACCGAAGGCGACGGCATGTGGATGACGGACCATACCGGCAAGCGCTACCTGGATTACCTGCAAGGCTGGGCAGTCAATGCGCTGGGCCATTCGCCGCAATGCATCCAGGACGCCCTGGTCGCGCAATCGAAGAAGATTCTCAATCCTTCGCCCGCTTTCTACAATGCGCCCTCGATTGAACTGGCCGAGCTGCTGACCGCCAACTCCTGCTTCGACCGCGTGTTTTTCGCCAACAGCGGCGCCGAAGCCAACGAGGGCGCGATCAAGCTGGCGCGCAAATGGGGCAAGAAGAATCCGAACCCGGCCGGCCAGAACCGCTTTGAAATCATCACTTTCAACCACAGCTTCCACGGCCGCACCCTGGCCACCATGTCGGCCAGCGGCAAGCCGGGCTGGGATACGATTTTCGCGCCGCAGGTGCCGGGCTTCCCGAAAGCGGAACTGAACGACCTCGCCAGCGTCGAACAGCTGATCAACGACAAGACGGTGGCGGTCATGCTCGAGCCGGTGCAAGGCGAAAGCGGCGTGATTCCGGCGACTCGCGAATTCATGCAAGGCTTGCGCGCGCTGACCAAGAAGCACAACATCCTGCTGATCGTCGACGAGGTGCAATCGGGCATGGGCCGTACCGGCGAACTGTTTGCCTACCAGTTGTCGAACATCGAACCGGACATCATGACGCTCGGCAAAGGCATCGGCGGCGGCGTGCCGCTGGCGGCCCTGCTGGCGCGCGAAGAGATTGCAGTGTTTGAAGCAGGCGACCAGGGTGGCACCTACAACGGCAATCCGCTGATGACGGCAGTCGGCGTCGCAGTGCTGAAAACCTTGCTGGCGCCGGGCTTCCTGCAGTCGGTGAAAGATAAGGGCGCCTACCTGAGCGCCGAGTTGCTGAAACTGACCGAGAAACACGGACTCGAAGGCGAACGCGGCGAAGGTTTGCTGCGGGCGCTGAAACTGGGCAGCGACATCGGCCCGCAGATCGTCGATATTGCGCGCGACCTCAATCCGGTCGGCCTGCTGCTGAATTCGCCGCGGCCAAACCTGCTGCGTTTCATGCCTTCGCTGAATGTGACGACTGCGGAAATCGACCAGATGATCGCGATGCTGTCGGACGTGATCAGCCAGATCAAGAAGCAAGATTGAATAAAGGTAAGTGCTTGATGACGATCAGAAATCTCTTTATCTGTTGCCTGGCGTTGTTGCTGGCAGCCTGCGGCGGCACCGGTTCGGTCCGCCCCGGCTCTGAGGACAACACGCCGATCAGCGATAAGGGCAACGATATCGTCATCTACTCGCTGGGCCTGATCGACACCAATTACCGCTTCGGCGGCAAGAATCCGGAAGCCGGACTCGATTGCAGCGGCATGGTCAGCTATGTCTACCGCCAGGCGGCCGGCCTCAAGGTCAGCGGCAGCGCGGCGGACATCGCGCGCCAGGGCCGCGCCATCACCAAGGCCGAGCTGCGGCCGGGCGACCTGGTGTTCTTCAACACCATGCACCGGGCGTTTTCGCATGTCGGCATCTACATCGGCGACGGCCGCTTCATCAATGCACCGTCGACCAACGGCAAGGTGCGCATAGACCGTCTCGACAATAGTTATTATGCGGCGCGCTTTGAAGCGGTCCGCAGATATTTTGACTAACTACCGCGACTGATTACCACTGATTGATGCGCAATAATAAAAACGCCGCTCCGATGCAAATCGGCGCGGCGTTTTTTTTGTAGGGTGGGCAGGTTTTTCTGCCCACGCTGAATGGAGATAGGCGACACCGGCAAAATTTGCGATCCGCGTGGGCACGGGATGCCCACCCTACCACCTGCTTATTTTTTCTTTGGAATGAACAGGTCGGTAATCGTACCCAAGCCCATTTCAGCCGCAAACATTGGCGTTTCAGACAAGGTCGGGTGAGCATGGATGGTCAGCGCCAGGTCTTCCAGGTCGGCGCCCATTTCCATCGCCAGCACGGTTTCCGCCAGCAGCTCGCCGGCATTCACGCCGACAATGCCGGCGCCGATGATGCGCTTGGTGCTTGGATCCCACAGCAGCTTGGTCATGCCGTCGTCGCGTCCCATCGCCAGCGCGCGGCCGCTTGCCGCCCATGGGAAATTGGCTTTTTCAAACGGGATGCCCTTGGCCTTGGCTTCGGTTTCGGTCAGACCCATCCAGGCGATTTCCGGATCGGTGTAAGCCACCGAAGGAATCGTCATGGCGTCGAATTCCACCTTGTGGCCGGCGATCACTTCGGCGGCAACCTTGGCTTCATTGGTGGCTTTGTGCGCCAGCATCGGATCGCCGCAGATGTCGCCGATGGCGAAGATGTGCGAAACGTTGGTGCGCTGTTGCTTGTTGGCCGGAATGAAGCCGCGCTCGTTGACGATGACGCCGGCCTTTTCGGCAGCGATTTCCTTGCCATTAGGACGACGACCGACTGCCACCAGCACCATGTCGTAGAGTTGCGGTTCCGGTACTGCCGGCGCGCTGCTGTCGGCGCCTTCAAAGGTCGCGCGCAGGCCTTCTTTCAAGGCTTCCAGCTTGGTCACCTTGGTTTTCAGGTGGATCGCTTCGTAGCGTTTCTCGATGCGCTTCTGCAGCGGCTTGACGACATCGCGGTCGGCGGCAGGGATCAGGCCATCAGCAAACTCAACCACGGTGACCTTGGAACCCAGCGCGTCATACACACAAGCCATTTCGAGGCCGATGATGCCACCGCCGATGACCAGCAATTTCTTCGGAATCTGGCGCAGCTCCAGTGCGCCGGTGGAATCGATCAGGCGCGGATCGTCGTAAGGGAAGCCAGGAATTTTGGCGACCGAAGAACCGGCTGCAATGATGGCATTCTTGAAGCCGACCACCTTCGGACCATCCGCGGTTTCCACGGTGATCGTGTTGGCCGAGCTGAATGCGCCCTTACCGGTCAGTACCTGCACCTTGCGCGCCTTGGCCAGCCCGTTCAAGCCGCCGGTCAGCTTCTTGATGACGCTTTCTTTCCAGCCGCGCAGCGCATCGATATCGATTTCCGGGGCCGACATCTTGACGCCGAAATGCGCCATTTCTTCCGCTTCGGTGATGACCTTGGCTGCGTGCAGTAAAGCCTTGGACGGGATACAGCCGACGTTCAGGCAGACGCCGCCGAGACTAGGATAACGCTCGATCATGACCACGCTCTGGCCAAGGTCGGCAGCGCGGAACGCTGCGGTATACCCGCCAGGACCGGCGCCCAGCACCACGGTATCGCACTCGACATCGACCTTGCCGCCAAAACTGGCAGCCGCCGGAGCGGCAACGGCCGATGCGGCTGGCGCTGCTGCCGGCGCCGGCGCAGCAGCAGGTGCGGCAGCACCAGTAGTTTCCAGCAGCACGACCACGGAACCTTCGCTGACCTTGTCGCCGACCTTGACTTTGACTTCCTTGATGACACCGGCCTGGCTGGATGGGATTTCCATGCTGGCCTTGTCTGATTCGACCGTGATCAGCGACTGGTCGACCTTGACCGTATCGCCAGCCTTGACCATCAGTTCGATGACGTCGACTTCCTTGACGTCGCCTATATCCGGCACCTTGATTTCAATCGTGCTGGCGACGCCGGCCGCGGCAGGCGCCGCGGGGGCGGCTGCCGATGCAGGAGCTGCGGCCGCCGGTGCTGCAGCTGCGGCCGGCGCTGCCGCTGGAGCTGCTGCAGCCGCGGCTTCCAGCACCAGCACCAGCGAACCTTCGCTGACTTTGTCGCCAACCTTGACCTTGATTTCCTTGATGACGCCAGCCTGGTTCGACGGGATTTCCATGCTGGCCTTGTCGGACTCGACCGTGATCAGCGACTGGTCGACCTTGACCGTATCGCCGACCTTGACCATCAGTTCGATAACTTCAACTTCTTTGACGTCGCCGATATCCGGGACCTTGACTTCAACCATGCTCATAGCGTTTGCTCCGTGCTCTCTTCCTGCGGGAAGAAGATATGTGTGTGGTGTGTGATGTGGTGTGGCGATGCCTTGCGCGCCGCTCAGGATTTCATTTCAAAACTGTGAATGCGCAGCGGCGTGGCAGAACTCTTGTCGAACTCGACGCCGGCGTGCACGCCGATCTCGGCAATCCGCTGGGCGCTGAGATCCTGCTCGTAGACCGCATACATCGCGCCCAGGGCAAAATTGCGGCCGCTGCCTATGCCCCAGAAACGGTCGAAGCTGAACACCTCGCGATACGAATACACGCCAAAAATACCGTACGGATTGGCGATCAACGCGGTGATCTGCGACGATTCGTAAGGGTCGTCCTCGTCTTCCTTGGTGTTCAGGAAATACTGATCCTTGAGGATGCCGTGCACCTTGGAAAAAGTTTCAAACACCTCTTCGCGGTTAGTCAGCTTGCAGTCTTCGCCCATGCCGGTCAACAGCTTGCGCATCACCGGGAAATGGGCGGCAGTGCCGGCCAGGGTGATATACGAATCTCCGACCTGGAAGATCTTGTTGTTGACCTCATAGGCGTGCGACAAGCGGGTATCGCCGAATGTCACCAGCGAGTCCGACGCAATCGCGATCTGCCCATTTTTTTTGACGACAACACAGGTAGTCATAGTTGTTCTCCATCGGTTTGCCAAACGACCGGTAGGGTGGGCACGAAGTGCCCACGCGGCAATATGTATCCGCGTGGGTATTGCATGCCCACCCTACATCACAACAATGTCTTGCGCATGTCGCCCAGCACGTCGGCCAGGTAGACGCTGAAGCGCGCACCCATGGCGCCGTCGACCACGCGGTGGTCGTAGGACAGGGAGGTCGGCATCATCAGGCGCGGCACGAACTGCTTGCCGTCCCAGACCGGCTTCATCGAGGCCTTCGACAAACCCAGGATCGCGACTTCAGGCGCATTGATGATCGGCGTGAAAGCCGTGCCACCGATGCCGCCCAACGACGAAATGGTGAAGGTCGCGCCTTGCATGTCGGCCGGCTTCAGCTTGCCGTCGCGCGCCTGAGCTGACAATTCGCCCATTTCCTGGGCGATCTGGCCGATGCCCTTCTTGTCGGCATCCTTGATCACCGGGACCACCAGGCCGTTCGGCGTGTCGGCGGCAAAACCGATGTTGTAGTACTGCTTGAGGATCAGGTTTTCACCCTTGCCGTCGAGCGAGGCATTGAATGCCGGGAATTTCTTCAGCGCCGCGACGCTGGCTTTGATCACGAACGCCAGCATGGTCAGCTTGACCGGCGACTTGGCCTTGGCGTAGCTGTCGTTGGCTTGCTTGCGGAATTCTTCCAGCTCGGTGATATCGGCTTCGTCGAACTGCGTGACGTGCGGAATCATGACCCAGTTGCGGTGCAGGTTCGGACCGCTGAGCTTCTTGATGCGCGACAATGGCAGCAGTTCGGTCGGACCTTGCTTGCTGAAATCCAGCGATGGCCATGCCAGCAGGTCCAGGCCGACACCGCTGCCACCCTTGGCCGCTGCAGCGCCGTTGGTGTTTGCCGTACCGGCGATCACGCCCTTGACATAGTTCTGTACATCTTCGTGGGTGATGCGGGCCTTGATGCCGGTGCCGGCGACTTTGCTCAGGTCGACACCCAGCTCGCGCGCGAATTTGCGTACCGATGGCGATGCATGCGGGATGCTGCCGCCGGCTGGCGCCGGGGCTGCTGCTACCGGTGCAGGAGCCGCAGGCGCTGGCGCCGGTGCACTTGTTGCTGCTGGCGCAGGAGCCGGAGCTGCTGCTGCCGGCGTTGCGGCTGGTGCAGGCGCCGCAGCCGGAGCGCTGGCCGGGGCTGCCGCGGCTGCATCGGATTCCAGCACCAGCACCAAAGTGCCTTCCTTGACCTTGTCGCCCAGCTTGACTTTCAATTCCTTGATCACGCCCGCGTGGCTGGACGGGATTTCCATGCTGGCCTTGTCGGATTCGACCGTGATCAGCGACTGGTCGACCTTGACCGTATCGCCGACCTTGACCATCAATTCAATGACTTCAACTTCACTGACGTCGCCGATATCCGGGACTTTGACTTCCACCATACTCATCGCTTAGCTCCATTCATTCTGCCCGCTGCATATCACGGGCCTGAGTTTCTTTTCAGAAAGTTCAGGCCCGCGTAGGCAGCCGTGGAAATTTTAATACTGGCTGTTTATCCAGTGATTAACACCAGTACCTTTATTGCGTGACCGGATTCGGCTTGTCCGGATTGATACCATACTTGGTAATCGCATCGGCCACAACCGAGGCCTTGATCTTGCCTTCGTCGGCCAGTGCCTTCAGTGCCGCCACAGCCACATAGTAGCGGTTGACTTCAAAGAATTCACGCAGCTTGGCGCGGGTATCGGAACGGCCGAAACCGTCGGTGCCCAGCACCTTGAAAGTGCGGCCGGCCGGCACAAAGGCGCGGGTCTGCTCGGCGAAGGTGCGCATGTAGTCGGTAGAGACGATGATCGGGCCGCTGGTGCCTTGCAGGCACTGGGTGATGTGCGCCACGCGCGGGGTATCCGTCGGGTGCAGCATGTTCCAGCGTTCCACATCCTGGCCATCACGCGCCAGCAGGGTGAACGATGGCGCCGACCAGACATCGGCATCCACGCCCCAGTCGCTGGCCAGCAATGCCGCGCCTTCGATCACTTCGCGCAGGATAGTGCCGGAACCCATCAGCTGGACGCGCTGCTTGTTCTTCTTGCCGCCTTCCTGCAGCAGGTAGAGACCCTTGATGATGCCCTCTTCCTGGCCTTCCTTCAGGCCCGGATGACTGTAGTTCTCGTTCATCAGCGTCAGGTAGTAGAACACGTCTTCCTGGTTGGTGACCATGCGGCGCAAGCCGTCATGCATGATGACTGCCACTTCGTGCGAGAAGGTCGGATCGTAAGGCACGCAGTTCGGGATGGTCGACGCCAGCACATGGCTGTGGCCGTCTTCGTGCTGCAAGCCTTCGCCGTTCAAGGTGGTACGGCCGGCAGTGCCGCCCAGCAGGAAGCCGCGGGCACGCATGTCGCCGGCAGCCCAGGCCAGATCACCGATACGCTGCAGGCCGAACATCGAGTAGTAGGTGTAGAACGGGATCATGACCCGGTTGTTGGTCGAGTACGAAGTCGCCGCGGCAATCCACGAACTCATGCCGCCGGCTTCGTTGATCCCCTCTTGCAAGATCTGACCCGCCTTGTCTTCACGGTAGTACATCACCTGGTCTTTATCGACCGGCTCGTACAGCTGGCCGACCTGGCTGAAAATACCGATCTGGCGGAACAAGCCTTCCATGCCGAAGGTACGCGACTCGTCGACCATGATCGGCACGACGCGCTGGCCCAGGCTCGGGTCGCGCAGCAGCGTGTTGAGGATACGAACGTAAGCCTGGGTAGTGGAAATCTCGCGGCCTTCCGCGGTTGGTTCCAGCGCGCCCTTGAATGCCGACAGTTCCGGCACGACCAATACTTCGTCGGCTTTCTGGCGGCGCTGCGGCAGGTAGCCGCCCAGCGCTTTGCGGCGGGCATGCAGGTACTGCATTTCCGGGGTGTCGTCAGCAGGCTTGAAGAACGGCACGCTCGGCAGCTGTTCGTCGGAAATCGGCAGCTGGAAGCGGTCGCGCATGGCCTTGATGGCTTCGTCGTCCAGCTTCTTGGTGTTGTGCGCGGTGTTGCGCGCTTCGCCCGATTTGCCGAAGCCGTAGCCCTTGATGCTCTTGACCAGCAACACGGTCGGCTGGCCCTTGTGTTCTTGCGCTACCTTGAAAGCAGCGTAGATCTTGTGCGGATCGTGGCCGCCGCGGGTCAGGTGCCAGATGTCGTCGTCGGACATCTTGCTGACCAGTTCCAGCAATTTCGGATGCTTGCCGAAGAAGTGCTTGCGTACGAACGCGCCATCCTTGGCCTTGTAGTTCTGGTATTCGCCGTCGACGGTTTCCATCATCACGCGCTGCAGGATACCTTCCTTGTCGCGCGCCAGCAGGTCGTCCCAGCCTGCGCCCCAGATAACCTTGACCACGTTCCAGCCGGCGCCGCGGAAATCGCTTTCCAGTTCCTGGATGATCTTGCCGTTGCCGCGTACCGGACCGTCCAGGCGTTGCAGATTACAGTTGACCACGATCACCAGGTTGTCCAGACGCTCGCGGCCGGCCATGCCGATCGCGCCCATCGATTCCGGTTCGTCCATTTCGCCGTCGCCGCAGAAGGCCCAGACCTTGCGGTTGGCGGTATCGGCGATGCTGCGTGCATGCAGATATTTGAGGAAGCGCGCCTGGTAGATCGCCATCAGCGGCCCCAGGCCCATCGATACGGTAGGGAATTGCCAGAAATCCGGCATCAGCTTCGGATGCGGGTAGGAAGACAGGCCGTTGCCGTCGACTTCGCGGCGGAAATGCAGCAGTTGCTCTTCAGTCAGGCGGCCTTCGAGGAAAGCGCGTGCGTAAATGCCTGGCGACGAGTGACCCTGGATGTACAGCAGGTCACCGCCATGGTTTTCGGACGGAGCATGCCAGAAATGGTTGAAGCCGATGCCGAGCATGTTGGCCAGCGAGGCAAAGCTGGACAGATGGCCGCCCAGGTCGCCGTCGAGACGGTTAGCCTTGACCACCATCGCCATCGCATTCCAGCGCATCCACGAGCGCAGGCGCTCTTCGATCTCCAGATCGCCGGGGCAATGTTCACCCATGTGGGCCGGGATGGTGTTGACGTAAGCGGTGTTGCTGGAAAATGGGATCTGGGCGCCGCGGCGGCGCGCCAGGTCAACCATTCTTTCCATCAGATAATGGGCGCGTTCAGGGCCCTCGGTTTCAATCACAGCTTCGAGCGCATCAAGCCATTCTTGGGTTTCTATGACGTCTGGATCGTTGGCGGCCTGGGCCAAAACCTGGTCGAGCTGGGCTGACATGCTGAGTCTCCTGAATTTGTGCGCCTGTCCAATTTAGCATTGGATTAGCGGGTTGGGTCGCAAGCATCTACATCGCTTCGTAGACGGACGCCAAATTCTAACAGGAGTTTTTTCCATTTCCAAATAGCGATATGACGTTTCATATTATGAAAATATGCTGCATAGCAAGGCAGATCTTCAAAAAAATCTCTGTCCGAAAAGTAATGTCATTGGTCTATAAGCAAAATATGCAGACTTATTCATATGGCGCGGCGCAACAATAGTTACATATTGACATCGACATTTTCTGACTTATAGTCAATTCGATATAAAGAGTCCGATAAATCTAAATAAAAAAGCGCTGGGCCAAAAATGGCCAGCGCTTTTTATTTCCCGAAATACCGTTTTCAAGGAATGCAAAACCGTATTTCGTTCTTTCCAGCAATTTTCGCAATACGGGTGAGCTGCCCGGCAGCTTATCTCAATTAGCAATCTTGACGAAATCGCCCTTCAAGGCGACGCCAGCCATGATCGCTCCGGCATGGCATTCGAATTCGGTCGGGCTCGAATGTTCGACATTATTGTAATTGCTCACGATATTGGTGACCGCGTTCGCACCAAGGTTCTGCGCGCGCTTTTGCAAACTTAGCATGGCCGACAGGAAGGCCCAGTTGCAGGCTTTTTCATCCGACTTGCCAAAGGCATTGGTTTTCTGGCTGGTCTTGTCACTACCCAGTTTCTCCTGCACTGCCGGCGTCGGCTGGCTGCCGAAATAAAAGCGGACACCCTCCCCCAGGCGGGTCTTGGCATCGTTATCCGCCATCGCCGCAGCCAGCGGCAGCATCACCACCCGGTCAGCGGCCAGTACCGGCGCTGCGCTCGACAACATTCCCGCGGCCGCAGCCACCATCAAAATCAGTTTTTTCATTTTTTCCCTTGGGTTGATAAATTCAGAAATGCCGTGATACGACACTAGACTAGGCCGCCTTGCCGCCGTTTTTCTTGGCGCCGATGCGGCTTTCCTTGCCGGCCAGCAGATTGCCGATGTTCTTGGCATGGCGATACATCAGCAAGGCGCTCATCACCACGATCGCCAGCAGGATCATGTCCGGCCCTTCCATCAAGGCATAGAAGAAAGGTGCAAACAGAGCGGCAACCAGTGCCGCCAGCGACGAGTAACGGAAGGCGTAGGCGACGATCAGCCAGGTGCCGATGGTGGCCAAGCCGAGCCAGGGATTGAGACCGATCAGGATGCCCAGCAAGGTGGCCACGCCTTTGCCGCCGGCAAAGCGGAAGAACACCGGCCACAAGTGGCCCAGGAATACGGCCACCGCCGCCAGCGCCACGGCGCCGTCGCCGAGGCCGAATTGCGGCCCGTATCTTTGCGTCAGCCAGACCGCCAGCCAGCCCTTGAAGCCATCGCCAAGCAAGGTCAGCGCAGCAGCTCCCTTGTTACCGCTGCGCAGGACGTTGGTGGCGCCCGGGTTGTTGGAGCCATAGCTGCGCGGATCGCTCAGCCCGAACAGTTTGCTGGTGATGATGCCGAATGAAACCGAACCCAGCAGGTAAGCGCCAATCACGGCTAACAATGTGTACATGCGTGTCTCTTTCTTTTTATCTTCATCAATGTAAAGGTGGTGCTAAAGGTGGCGCTTATTCTTCCAGCGCGCACTGGACCGTCCTGGCTTGCAGCAGATCGACCACGAGCTGCGGCGCCATGCCAATCAGGTAGCCGCGCCGGCCACCGTTAATATATATCTTCTGCAGCTTCAGGATGCTTTCTTCTATATAGACCGGCAGCGGCTTGCGCGTGGCGAATGGCGAAGTGCCGCCGATCAGATAGCCTGAATGGCGGTTGGCCACTTCCGGCTTGCACGGTTCGACCGATTTATGGCCGGTCTGCCGCGCCAGGTTCTTGGTCGACACCTTGCGGTCGCCGTGCATCAGGACGATCAGCGGCTTGGCCGCTTCGTCTTGCATGACCAGCGTCTTCACCACATGATGCTCATCGACGCCAAGCGCACGCGCCGATACCGTCGTGCCGCCATGTTCCTCATAAGCATAGGGATGTTCGGAAAAGACTGCGCCGTGCTTGCGCAGGAATTGCGTGGCCGGGGTCTCTGAAATATGTTTTGTCATACCGGGAATTCGGATGCAGCATCCTGTGCCGGACGTCTGCCTGTAGTCATCTTTCGTAAAACCTGATGCAGCGACAGACCGCGGATAGGAGATGTCCTCGATCCGCAATCCATGGAGTCAAGCTGCCGTCATCGTGCTCAAGGCTGCTTTGGCGCGTCGGCCGCAGGTTCGCCTGCCGCAGGTTCGCCAGTCGCAGGTTCGCCTGCCGCAGGTTCAGCCGCTTCGTCAGCGGTCTCATCGACTTCAGTTTCGGAAGTAGAACCCTTCTCCAGCTTGCGCTTCAGCTTTTCTTCCTTCTTTTTTTTCTTTTCTAATTCCTTTTGCCGTTTTTCATACTGAAAATTCGTTTTTGCCAATTGCGCCCCCTAAATAGACTCTTGAATGATGTAGTACAGGATACAGGAGAATAATTGGAAAGATGCAGAATTCGGCAGGGCAAAAGCTTGTCAAAGCACCCATTTATAGTTTCATTATAGCAATAATAGTCGATGCTGAATTTACCCGCGCGGGTGATGCGCTGCATGCAAGGCTTTCAGGCGCTCCCGCGCCACATGCGTATAAATCTGCGTGGTCGATATGTCGGCGTGCCCCAGCAATAGCTGCACCACGCGCAAATCCGCACCGTGATTCAGCAGGTGGGTGGCGAACGCATGACGCAGGGTATGCGGCGACAAGGGGGCGTTGATCATCGCCTTGGCGGCGTACTTTTTGATCAGGGTCCAGAACATCTGGCGCGTCATGGGACCGCCGCGCGCCGTCACGAACAGGGCGTCGTCCATCTGGCCGTTCAGGATCTGGCCGCGCGCGTCCTTCAGGTAGCCGACGATCCAGTTGCGCGCCTCTTCGCCAAACGGCAGCAAACGGGTCTTGCCGCCCTTACCGGTAATCCGCAGGACGCCTTCATTCATGCCCACCTCGAGCGACTTCAGCAGCACCAGCTCCGACACCCGCAGGCCGCTGGCATACATCAGCTCCAGCATGGTGCGGTCGCGCAGGCCCAGCGGTGTCGCCACATCGGGCGCGGCCAGCAGCGCCTCTACCTGTGCCTCCGACAGCACCTTGGGAAAACGCGGCGCCTGTTTGGCCGAACGCAGGTGCAGGCAGGGATCGGCAGTGATGCGATTTTGCCGCAGCGCCAGCAGGTAGAAACGCTTGAGCACCGCCAGCCGCCGGTTCGACGAGGTCGCCTTGCTGCTGTCGTGTTTGGCGAGGAAATAGGCATTGAGGTCGCCGGCATCGACCGCAAACAACGACTTTCCACCCGGCTGCTCTTGCAGCCAGAAGGCAAACAGCGTCATGTCGCGCCGGTAGGCTTCCAGGGAATTCTTGGCCAGGCCGTCTTCCAGCCACAAGCTGTCGCAAAATTCGTCGATCGCGCTTTGGTATTCAGGCTGCAGCACGGGTCTGGCCTCAAGCTCGGCCTTGGATCTTCTCACAAGCCGCTCACAAGCCGACCCAGCCTTCGTGCTGCAGCAGCCAGCGCTTTACCCGCAGGTGAAAGCCGTCGGCGTCATCGTGATGGGAAAAGCCGCCAATGCCGCCGGAGGCCGTCACGCGATGGCAGGGAATCACCAGCGGAAACCAGTTGGCGCCGCAAGCCTGGCCGACTGCGCGCGGCGCCGATTCGATCAGCTTGGCGACCTGACCGTAAGTCAGGACTTCACCGCGCGGTATAGCTGAAATTGTTTTCCAGACGCGCTGCTGGAAGGCGGTGCCGAGCGGCGCCAGCGGCAGGTCGAAACGAAAGTCGGGCTGTGCGAAGTAACGGCTGACCTGCTCGGCCACGCGCGCCGACAACTCGTCGGTGGCATCTTTTTCGTGGAAGGAGGGAGGCAGATAGACCAGTTCGCGCAGCAGGCCGGCGTCGGTGCGTATGCCTACCGCGCCGAATGGCGCCGCGACCACGGCGGTGAAGTGCTGGGCGGGGAGCTGACCATCGGCTACACGCTTGAATGGACTATCGGAGATTATTTGCATACCGCTAGCATAAAATAAAAAAGGCGCATCTGTCGATGCGCCTCAAATTACTCCGTGTGCAATCCCGGCTGTTTAGACAGCTCATTTGGACTGCACGGTCTCCTCAGTATCCCCGGTATCAATACCGTTCTTATGCACCACCACCTATAACTCTGTAATTCAAGCGCGTTGCCAACTTCTCTGCTGCTTAAAAAATCTGAATCCTGTGCTACCTGTCTACTGCATCGCAGAGACCCGATGAACGGCGCAGCTGGCATACACCGCTGCTTTTTGTCTCTCAATGTCAAATTGTGGTCGCACTGTAACAGGTGTTACCCAGATTTAACAAATAATTTATATGAATGAATTTGCGCAAACAACATAGGTTTACACTAAACCCTTATCAAACTAATCAAATTAACCTCGATTAGATTTCCACATGGAAATAAACATGACTGTCGCCGCATAAACCGCCCTGCTGACGGCTCCGTTCACACAATATCTGCCTCTCCATGTATATCGTCAACCTGTTACTTCCCGATTTTTCTTTGATACTGCTGGGCGTGGTCTTGCACCGCGTCAGCAACTGGGGCAGCGCATTCTGGACCGGCGCCGAAAAACTAGTCTACTTTCTGCTGTTCCCTGCCCTGCTTTTTTATTCCACCGCGCGCACCCAGCTCAGCTTCGACACCAGCGGCAAGATGCTGGCGGTCGGCATGTGCGCCCTGGCCGGCTCCATCATCCTCACCTGGCTGGGCAAACCGTGGATCAAGGCGGCGCCCATGGATTACGAGTCCGGCATGCAAACCAGCTACCGCTTCAATTCTTACATGGCGCTAGCGCTGGCGGCACGGCTGGGCGGCGAGCAGGCCACCGGCATGATGGCTCTGCTGATCGGCTTCGGCGTGCCTTTGTGCAACCTGGCCGCAGTGCATGCGCTGGCGCACAAAAGCGGCGGCTTGTTCAAGGAACTGGCGCGCAATCCCTTGCTGATCGCCACCGCCTGCGGCCTGCTGTACAGTTTGAGCGGCTTGCCGCTGCCGGAAGTGGCCGGCGCGGTCCTGTCGCGGCTGGGCAACGCCGCACTGGCGCTGGGCTTGCTGCTGGTCGGCGCAGGCCTGCGCTTGAGCGGAGTGCATCAGGCCAAGGCGCTGTCTGCTTACTTCCTGACGCTCAAGCTGATGGCAGTGCCAACCATCGCCTGGCTGCTGGGACAGTGGGCCGGCCTGGCGCCGTCGCAACTGCAGATCGTCGTGCTGTTCTGCGCCTTGCCTACTGCTTCCAGCGCTTACATCCTGGCCGCGCGCATGGGCGGCAACGGCCCGTTGGTGGCTTTCCTGATTTCTGCCGGCACCATGCTGTCAGCCCTGACGCTGCCGTTCTGGCTGTGGCTGCTGCAACACTGAGTTACCGTTCAGGCGCCGTGCTGCTGCAAGGCCCACGCCACATGTTCGCGCACCAGTTCTGAGGGGTCGGCGCTACGCGCCTGCAGCGCCGCGATGATTTCCGGCGTGCTGATGCCTGTCGCGGCGGCGTTGCCGAGACCTACCGCCATGTTGCGCAGCCAGCGCTCATGGCCGATGCGGCGGATAGGACTGCCTTCCATGCGGCTGTTGAACTGTTCCTCGCTCCAGCCGAACAGCTCTACCAGCGTGGCCTGGTCGAGGCCGTTGCGCACATCGAAATCGCCCAGCGTCGACGGCTGGGCAAATTTGTTCCAGGGACAAAACAGCTGGCAATCGTCGCAGCCGTAGACGCGGTTGCCGATCAAGGGCCGTAGTTCCAGCGGGATGCTGCCTTTCAGTTCGATCGTCAGATAAGAGATGCAACGACGTGCATCGAGGCGGTAAGGACCGACAATGGCCTGGGTCGGACAGACGTCGATACAAGCGCTGCACTGGCCGCAATGCGCGCTGGTGGGCGGGTCGACCGGTAGCGGCAAGTCAGTCAGGATTT
The DNA here is from genome assembly GCF_001584185.1 of Collimonas pratensis. Taxonomy (GTDB): domain Bacteria; phylum Pseudomonadota; class Gammaproteobacteria; order Burkholderiales; family Burkholderiaceae_D; genus Collimonas; species Collimonas pratensis. Next base: position 4,547,959 of record NZ_CP013234.1, read on the forward strand.
CGCCGAGGAAGAAGAAGGAACCGGCTTCGCGGTTGAGCAGCAAGGTATGTTTGCCACGCCAGCCGAGACCGGCCTTCTGCGCCAGCGCCACTTCCATCACCGGCGCCGAATCGGTAAACACGCGGTAGCCGAACTCGCCGATCTCGCCCTTGATGCGGTCGGCCAGCTGTTGCAGGCGCGAGCGGATCACCTTGTGATAATCGCGGCCGCGGGCGTACAGCGAAATGGTGGCCGTGGCGGCGGCGGCCGGCGCCAGGCGCGCCTGTTCAAGCGGACGCCACTGGCCGGGCGCATCCTGGTAGCCGCGCGGCAGATAATCCATGCGCACCGCAATCGCCCGGATCGTCCCCGGCACCAGTTCCGCCGGACGGGCGCGCTTCATTCCGTGCGCTGCCATATAATCCATCTCACCGTGGTAGCCGAGTTCGAGCCAGGCCTGGAATCCAGCCTCTTGCTCGGCCAGGTCGACGTCGCTGATGCGGATATCGGCAAAACCCAGTTCGCGCCCCCATGCCTTGATGGCGACGGCGAGCGCCGCCAGATCCGGATCCGGCGGGTTTTGCCCGGTGAAGTGCTGCTGCGTGACGGCCATGGCTGGTGCGGTTTTAAGAGACACAATTGAATTTACTATAGAAGGACTATGTTACGAGATGCCGCATTTTACAACCCACCTGCATGATGAAGCCGGCACCAATGCCTTGGGCGCCGCTCTAGCGCGTGCTTTGCTGCCCGGTTTGGCGATCCATTTGCATGGCGATCTGGGGGCAGGCAAGACCGCGCTGACGCGCGCGCTGCTGCATGCCGCCGGTCACCAGGGCCATGTAAAAAGTCCCACTTATACTTTAGTGGAACCTTATTCCATCCAGATAGACAAACACAGCGTCGAAATCATGCACTTCGACCTGTATCGGATGGCCAGTCCGGACGAATTTCTGGAGGCTGGTTTCCGCGAATATTTCAACCAAAGCACCATCTGCATCGTCGAATGGCCGGAAAAAGCCGCCGCAGCGTTGCCGCCACCCGACATCAGCGTATTACTCAGCGTTTCCCATGTTTCCAGTATTTCCAACACGGGACGTGATGTAGAATTGCAGGCGTTATCTGATAAGGGTAGTCAATGTCTCGCTCGACTGAAATTTGCACCAAACCTCTAACATCGAAGACCCGCCGCACCGTCTTGAAGGCGGGCGGCACCCTGCTCATTTCAGTGCTGGTGCCAAGCGTGGCGCGCGCCGCGCAAATTGTTGCGGTACGGGTCTGGCCGGCGGACGACTACACCCGCGTCACCCTGGAAAACGATTCGGACCTGAAAACCACGCACTTCGTGGTGCAGAATCCGGACCGCATGGTGGTCGACATCGAAGGCATCGAACTGAATTCGACGCTGAAGGAACTGGTCGCCAAGATCCAGCCTAACGATCCCTATATCAAGCAGGTACGTGTGGGCCAAAACCGCCCGGGCGTGGTGCGCCTGGTGTTCGACCTCAAGGAAGAAGTCAAACCCCAGGTCTTCACGCTGCCGCCGGTGGCCGGCTACCAGCACCGGCTGGTGTTCGACCTGTATCCGGTCAACCCGCCCGACCCGATCGCGATGATGATCGAAAAAGGCGAATGGCCCTCCGCCAATCCGGGCGAAGTAGCACCACCGGTGGCGCAGACCAAGCCTGATCCGAAACCGACGCCGCCCTTGCAGCCGCAGCCGGAACAGCCGCAGATCGCCAAAATCGATCCCAAGCCGGACCGCACATCCAACCTGACGCGCATGATCACCATCGCGCTTGATCCCGGCCATGGCGGCGAAGATCCGGGCGCCACCGGCAGCGGCGGCAATCACGAAAAACACGTGGTGCTGTCGATCGCCAAGCGCCTCAAGGCCAGGATCGAACAGCAACCGAACATGCGGGTGATGCTGACGCGCGACGCCGATTTCTTCGTGCCGCTCGGCGTGCGCGTACAAAAAGCGCGCAAGGTGCAGGCCGACCTGTTTGTCTCTATCCACGCCGATGCATTTGTAACGCCGTCGGCGCGCGGCTCATCGGTGTTTGCCTTGTCGGAAAAAGGCGCCAGCTCGACCGCAGCGCGCTGGCTGGCCAACAAGGAAAACTCGGCCGACATGATCGGCGGCATCAACATCAAGAGCCATGACCGCCAGCTGGCCAGCGTGCTGCTCGACCTCTCGACCACGGCGCAGATCAGCGACAGCATGAAGCTGGGCGGCGCGGTACTGGGCGAAATCGGCGGCATCAACAAGCTGCACAAAGGCTCGGTGGAACAGGCCGGCTTTGCCGTGCTGAAGGCGCCGGACATTCCGAGCATCCTGATCGAAACCGCCTTCATCTCCAATCCGGAAGAAGAAGCCAAGCTGACCGACAATGCCTACCAGGACCAGATGGCGGATGCCATCCTGAAAGGCATCAAGAAGTACTTTGCCCGTAATCCACCGCTGGCAAGAAATGTTCTAACCTGATGTCCTGACCTGAAACCCGTCAAGCCGGAACGATGCCAAAACAACAAGGGCGCGCTGCAAATCTGCAGCGCGCCCTTGTTGCATTTCAAACCGTGTTTAGCTGCTTACGCGCCGCGCATCTTCTTGTAGAACTTCCACAAGCCACCCAGCGCCACCGGCACCACTGCCGCGCCGACCCCGACCAGCACGATGGTGTTGAGGTGATCGCGGATCACAGGGATATTGCCGAAGAAATAGCCGGCCGAAACCAGGCCGACCACCCAGATCAGGGCGCCGGTAATATTAAAGAACTGGAATTTGGAGAAATTCATTTCCGACACGCCCGCCACGAACGGCGCGAAAGTCCGCACGATAGGCACAAAACGCGACAGGATGATGGTCTTGCCGCCATGGTGCTCATAGAAGGCATGGGTCTTTTGCAGAGCGTTCTTGTCCAGCCAGCGGTAATCGTGGGTGTAGACCTTGTGCCCGATCAGGCTGCCGATCCAGTAGTTGAGGGTATTGCCTGTGGTTGCCGCAATGATCAGCAGGCCCATCAGCGCCCAGATGTTCATCTCGCCGTTGGCGCAGAAGGCGCCGCCGATGAACAGCAAGGTATCGCCGGGCAGGAAAGGCAGCACCACCAGGCCGGTTTCGCAGAAAACGATCAGGAACAGGACCATGTAGACCAGCGTGCCATATTCCCTGATCAGGAAGCCCAGGGATTTATCGACGTGCAGGATGACGTCGATGAATTGCATAAAGTCCATAGTCCTTGTTCCTCAGTTAACCGCTTTTATATTTGAAAAGTCTATGCACACTGACTTTCCTTTGTTGAATAAAGTTCACCGGACCGACCGCAATGCGGCCGCCGCATGATGCATTCCTGCCTATCCAGCCGGCCAAAGCCGGCAAGCTTTTCCTCAGGGTGCGCCGGAATAATACACTACCGCAGAGTGGGCAAAGGCGGTTTTGGCAATTGTTTGCTTGCGTAAGCCCGAGCAACCGGCAACGCCGGCTTCGGTATAATCGCTGCATGAATGCACCGCTCTCCCCTATCCGCTCCATCCAGCAGTTGCCAGACAACCTGATTTCGCAAATTGCAGCCGGCGAAGTCGTCGAACGGCCGTCCGCCGTAGTCAAGGAATTGCTGGAAAACGCCCTCGACGCCGGCGCCAGCCAAATTACGGTGCGGCTGGAACAAGGCGGCGTCAAGCGCATCGCCATTACCGACAACGGCCGCGGCATCGCGCCGGAACAATTGCCGCTGGCGCTGGCGCGCCACGCCACCTCCAAGATCGCCTCGCTGCACGACCTGGAAAACGTTGCCACCCTGGGCTTCCGTGGTGAAGCGCTAGCGTCGATCGCATCAGTCTCGCAACTAACTTTAACCTCGCGCACGGCCGACGCCGCGCATGCCTCCGAAATCGACGGCAGCACCCAGGCGGTGACGCCCTCCTCCGGCGCACAAGGCACCACGGTCGACGTCCAGGACCTGTATTTCAATACGCCGGCGCGGCGCAAATTCCTGAAATCCGAACAAACCGAATTCGGCCATTGCGCAGAAGTGGTCAGGCGTATCGCGCTGGCGCGGCCGGACGTGGCGTTTTCCCTGACCCACAACGGCAAGACCATCGATCACTGGATGGTCACGGAAATCGGCAAACGCAGCGCCGGCATCCTCGGCAACGAATTCGCCGACGCCCGCCTGGCGCTGGACGAAGCCGCCGGGCCGCTGCGCCTGCATGGCTTCGTCGGCCTGCCGACCGCCTCCAAGGCGCGCGCCGATGCCCAGTACTTCTATGTCAACGGCCGCTTCGTGCGCGACAAGCTGCTGGTGCACGCGGTGCGCGCCGCCTACCAGGACGTGCTGCACGGCGACCGCTATCCTTCGTATGTGCTGGGACTGGACCTCGATCCGGCGCTGGTCGACGTCAATGTCCACCCATCGAAAATCGAAGTCCGCTTCCGCGACAGCCGCGCCGTGCACCAGTTCGTGTTCCATGCAGTAAGCCGAGCGCTGGCGCAGACGTCCGCCACGTCCTTCGGCGCGACGCCGGCGCCGCTGCCGTCGCCCAGCGGCGCCATGCCCTGGATCCGCGGCTCGCAAGAACATCTGCAGGCGATCCTGCAACCGGGCGATGCCTCGCTGGTGCCGCAACAGCAAACCTCGTTCGGCCCGCAGTTCGCCCATGGCGCCACGGGCGTCGCCCAAAGCACCGCCAACTATGGCGCTTTGTTCGCGGACAGCGCCCGCCCTACTTCGGCCAACGGCGGCAATCCGGGATTTCCAGCGCTGCCGCAAGCGGCCAGCCAGGCCTTGCCCAGCGACGATTTCCCGCTCGGCTTCGCCCTGGCCCAGCTGCACGGCATCTACATCCTGGCGCAGAACACCAAAGGCCTGGTGCTGGTCGACATGCACGCCGCCCACGAGCGCATCCTTTATGAACAGCTCAAGGGCGCCCTCGATGAAGACGCCATGCAGGTGCAGCCGCTGCTGATCCCGGTGACCTTCTTCGCTGATGCAGTCGAAGTCGGCACCGCCGAAGAAAACCAGGAAACCCTGCACGCGCTCGGCTTCGACATCGCAGCGATCTCGCCCACCACCCTGGCGGTGCGCTCGGTGCCGGCCTTGCTGAAGAACGCCGATGCGCAGACGCTGGCGCGCGACGTCTTGCGCGATGTGCGTGAATTCGGTGGCTCGCGGGTCCTGGTGGAACGCCGCAACGAGCTGCTTGGCACACTGGCCTGCCACACCGCGGTGCGCGCCAACCGCAGCCTGACAGCGCCGGAAATGAACGCCCTGCTGCGCCAGATGGAAGCCACCGAACGCGCCGACCAGTGCAACCACGGCCGCCCGACCTGGAGCCAGCTGGCGCTGTCCGACCTCGACAAACTTTTCCTGCGCGGCCAGTGATGGCAGAGCACAGCAGCACACCCGCAGCAGCCCGCAAGCCGCTGGTAGTGGCCATCATGGGCCCGACCGCCTCCGGCAAGACCGCCTCGGCGCTGGTAATCGCCCGCCATATCCCGTCAGAAATCATCTCGGTCGATTCGGCCCTGGTCTACCGCGGCATGGACATCGGCACCGCCAAGCCCAGCCGTGCCGAACTGGACGCCGTGCCGCACCACCTGATCGACATCATGGAGCCGACGCAATCCTACTCGGCCATGCAGTTCCGCGACGATGCCCTGCGCCTGTTCGCCGAGATCCACGCGCGCGGCAAGCAAGTGCTGATGGTCGGCGGCACCATGCTGTACTTCAAAGCCCTGCGCGACGGCCTCGACACCCTGCCGCAAGCCGACCCGGCGCTGCGCGCCCGCCTGGACGCCGAAGCCGCCATCATCGGCGTGCCCGGCATGCATGCAAAACTGGCGCTGCTCGACCCGCCCACCGCCGAACGCCTCAAACCCAACGACAGCCAGCGCATCCAGCGCGCCCTGGAAATCATCGAACTGAGCGGCCAGACCATGTCCTCTCTGCTGACCAACCAGCCGGCGCCGGAACTGCCGTTCGACATTCTGCCGATCGCCCTCGAACCGTCCGACCGCAGCGTCCTGCACGGCCGCATCGCCCAGCGCTTCGACCTCATGCTGGATCCGCACAGCGGCGGCCTGATCCACGAAGTAGAAACCCTGCGCGCCCGTGGCGACCTGCACCTGGGCCTGCCCTCGATGCGCTGCGTCGGCTACCGCCAGACCTGGGAATACCTGGATGGCCAGTACGGCTATCAGGAAATGCGAGAAAAAGGCATCGCCGCTACCCGCCAGCTGGCCAAGCGCCAGCTCACCTGGCTGCGCGCCATGCCGGAGCGGATCGTGATCGACTGCATCGGCGACCAGGTCGCGGAGACGGTGCTTGCGACTGTGACAAGCGCGCTAAGCCGCTGAGAATGCGTCCCGGTTGCCAATTTGCAGCATCAGAAGCTGTTTTTCTTGACAGCATTTGGAGAATTGCGTCATAATTTAGGGCTTCATTGGTGATATAGCTCAGTTGGTTAGAGCACAGCACTCATAATGCTGGGGTCGGTGGTTCAAGTCCACCTATCACCACCAAGAACACGTTTCAAGAAGTCCAGCAACGTACAGAAACCCGCTTCTAGCCTTGTGCTGATGCGGGTTTTTTGTTTCTGGAGCGTTTTTAGCGTCCATTGCAATCCAAAGTTTATGTTGGTACCCTTGTTGATACGAGGACGTTCAACAAAATCACATACCAACAAAAATGCCTAAATTAGCCACGCCGCTGACTGAAACGCAGATTGCCGAGCTAAAACCGCGCCCCAAAAGATACAAAATTGGCGACGGGCACGGCTTATATATATTGGTTGAACCCACTGGTATAAAGCGCTGGCAGATGGTTTACAAGCGTCAGGGCATGGAAACCTCCCTGCGGCTACCACACCATAATCCAAGATCAAGACGGGGCGATTTATGTTCATTAATTCAAACGCAATTTGGAAGGTAACTCCAAATTTCTTGTGAGTCATAAATCGCCCGAAAACGGTCTACTTTATTTTCACAGAACAGGACTTCATAAAAAACATCTTTTGCATCTAAGGATTAAATGCACACGGGAAAACAAGATTAACCCAGTCACGGACCGGTTACTTTGCGTCCTCGGCCCGCTTCTTAAGCATTGCCGCAAGTTCAGAGTTGCCTTTTCGCTGCGCGAAAGCTACTGCATCCCAGCCCCCTTTTTTGGCCCGAATATCGGCTCCCTTTGCAAGTAACATACTGACAATTTCAGCATTACCTTCGTCGGCCGCACTGAGCAGTGGTGTCCAACCGTTCCTATCAGGCAGGTTTGGATTGGCATTTAAGTCGAGCAAGGCTTGAACCAATTTAACTCGGTTCAGATTCGTCGCTAAGAGAAGAGCAGTCGATCCGTCTTCAGCACGCGAATCTATGGATACGCCCTTCTTAGTGCTAAGCGCTTTTGCCAAGTTCGCGCCTGCCGGCTCAGAGCCGCCATAAGCCATGACCTGATCGAGTTTCGGGTCAATTGTCAAAGCCGCCCGAAAATATTCCTCCGCACCAGCCTCTTTTCCTTGCGTCACCATGCCAGCCCATTTCCGATACAACGCCCATGCGAGAGCTTTCTGAGCAAACCTGTAGTTCATGATCTTCAGTGCCGCGGTAGCCTGCTCGATTGCCTCGTCATTGCGGTCGAGTGTGGAAGTTAAATATTCCGCCAGATTGCCTCGCGGCCAGGCATTATTTGGATACCGCTTGATCTGATCTTTGTAAAGAGCGATAACCTTTTCCTGATCTTCCAACCGCGTGTAGCATCTGACCAGAAGGCTATACGTTGCACCCAAGGCCTTTGGGTTGGTGGCACCGCTTTTCAGCACGCGTTGCCACCGATCAATAGCCGTTAAATATTCGCCCCGGGCATCATTCAACGAACCCCAGTTGATTTCCAGCCATGGGTCATTGGTTCCAAGCTTCTCTGCTTGACGCAAGGACTGTTCAGCTTCGACCAGTTTAGTCTGCTGTGTCTGAATATGGCCGAGTAACACATAGCCTTCAGCGAAGTCAGGCTTTATCTGGATAGCCTCCCGGACTGTCGCTTCTGCCTGCTCCAGCGTGCCTGGGACATAATTTCCGACCTGGTAGTAATGTGCTCCGTACTGCACTCGACGTGAGTTCAAAAGGCCAGCCATTATTTCATAGCGAGCCATTTCCTTAAGCGCCAAGTAATTTTGAGGATCGGCCCCCAGCACCCCATCGAGTTTCTGTTTCGCCTGGTTCAAAAGCGGGCCATATCCTGTCCAAGAATCAAGCATGGCCCGGGCCGCATCGACATCGTGGCTGCTTTGGCTCACCTGCGCTTCGATTGCCGCGCTTGAAATACCTGTAATGAAAATTCCCGAACATCCTATAACCAATGCCGTCGCCTTGAGAATCTTTGCCATAGGCGCGCTGTTTTTTTTCATAACGATAATTCCTCGCCAATAATTAATTTATTTTCGGCAATGTTATCAGTAAGAGCATTAATAATGAGTATTTAATTCCAATCCGGGCTCATTTATCTTCTGAAAATGGCAGCCACTCGGCTACCAGCATTCATTGACTCAGAAGCCGCAATCTATGATTACTCAATCGGGATATGTGCGCACAAAAGCAAAAGCGGCAGTGAAGAGCTGCCTTATTCAAGACTTGAAGGAGAAACCGGTCATAGAAGTTGATAGGATAGATAAGGAAAAAATTTTGCGGGTATCAGTGCGGGTACATTTCAATAAATAGGAAAATAAACCATTTCAATAATTGGGTTTGCAAGCATTATTCAACTCCACCTATCACACGTTTCAAGAAGTCCAGCAACGTACAGAAACCCGCCTCTAGCCTAGTGCTGATGCGGTTTTTTTGTTTCAGGATGTTCAGCGTCGTCGATTAATATCTGGTTCGCCTCGAGAAGGTCGCTTTCCCATTGCTATCCGTTTGAGCCCACTTCATTAATCAGAACCGATACTGACAGCAGTGCCGATATATTTGATTTCCTATAAAACCAACTTTTTAATGAGTGGGATTTGTGAGGGTTATTACAGCCCACCTATTGTGGTGCGCTGATTTTGTTCAATTCTGGACCTATATTAAATTCCAGGTCCTGGTACGAGTTGACATCAACCCCGCCTAGTCTTGCGGGCATAAATGTTGTTCCGCGCAACATTTTATCAATCCTGTTAACTGCCTCCTGATCATCCGGCAAGGCCTGCAGCTGCTCAACTCCTGTAACCAAACCACTAGCGTCAATATATAGCCTCAAACGGATCGGCACTCCCGATACCACTAGTCCAGTCAGCAATTCGGGATCTGGGGCGCTGTATGGCAATGCGCCTTTATCAACCTCTTGAGGGCTATAAAATATTAGCGTCGTCGGCGTCGTTGTAAAGTTATCCACAACATGGGAATGCAAATTGGCAACCGACGCCTCTTCACGTTGCCGCACTTGCCCGATTGGCGCTTCGCCGTTTGCTGGTGCTATTGCCTGGGGCAATTCCCGAATCAAGCGCACATCCAGGTACCCAGCTCGATCTGGATATCTGAATGTAGAAGATAAGCCGATGGCACTATTCTGATGCCACCAAAATGAAATGATGATCAAATGGGCAGAAAGGGATACCACGACGCCCAGCCACCGACATACATGGCATTTCATACCGCCCTTTTCTGCCGCAACACCTTCCGCCGCCATAACACATCATCCAAGCCGCTCAATTCATAATAGGAATCTGACGCCAGTTCAAGCGATTGAACGGGTTATTAACGCTATATTGGCCATCCTGGATGTTACTAGTACCTGCGGTGGTGGTAGTCACCAGCTTCACCTTGCCATCAATATTGGCAAAGTAAATACCGTTGTTCAATCCAGATGTAGTTACAAAAGCGAGGTTGTTCAGTTGCGAGGTGCCAGTGCTGTAACTCACTGCATAAACATCATTGCTCCCTGATGGAGTACAGGCATCTCCATCGGGCAAATTCGCCGCAAACGAGACTACGCCGCCATTTGCCGCGGCTTGCGAACTAACTCGTCGAGCAATATTGTTGGCACTCACTGCCAAATCAATATACCAACCAGATGGCTTGGATGGAGTTGCGCCGATCCCCGTTGTCACGTCGCTATTATTATTCAAGTTTGCCCGGGTGATCGGATAGCTGCCGACAGACGCCGGTAGCGTGGCGGAAGTATCAAATGCAGTTCCGGTGCCATCGTTAATGGCATAAAAGGTTTGCACCTGACTACTCTTGATATCTGTATCCGCGAGTAGTTGACCCGTGCCGATCAGCACATAACGTTTCAATGAATTTTTGTCAACCTCGATCAACGGTCGCGTTGTTACCGGTTGTACGGCTGCAGCAGCAGATGGGTCCGTTAACGACGCTATCTTTGTGGGAGCATCGTAGCTGGTACCGGTGGTTTTGGTTAAATCCAGACGCCACACATTACCTAGCAAGTCACCAGCATACACCGCATCAGCAGTGTAGTCAGTATAGTCACCGACATAGGCTGCAGCCTGAGCCAAGCCGCTTGGTGCACTAGTGCTGCCGGCACCAGTAGAAATTGGAGGCTCTAGCAACTTCCCGTTCGTAGGATTAACGATGTAAAAATAACCTTTGCCGTCGGCATTGTTATAACCAGACGTTAATATGACAACCCAGCCGTATTTAGCGGTTTTTACAACAACTGCCGGACCATAGCTATATCCCATGGTGGAATCCGTGAACTCCCAAAGCACTGCTTTGGCAAGATTGGTCTCATTACTCAAGTTGCCAGGATTGCTTACATCAAGAGCATAGTAGCCCTTACCGCCTTTACCTAAACCACCAACCAACAGGGATCGCCAATCAGCCCCCGTGTTAGCACTACCGGCTTTACCGAAATTGACGTCGGTCACCACCGGTGTCGCATCAACAAAGAAGTGATGAATGTAATTGGTGCTAGTCAGCGAAGCTAGACCATTTACAGCAGGAGTAGCAGTCGGTCCGTTGAACAGGAAACTAGGGACGTATGCAAATAATTCGCTGCCGCCGGTTCCTGTTAAAGCTCCATCGAATGCATGCAGCATGCCATCGTTGGCACCCACGTAGACTACCGTTTTGCGCGATTTTTGGGCGGTGACAAAAGCACTGTAGCCCGGGTTGCTGGTATCTGCATAAGTCGCCGATGGTACTCCTACCGGATAAGCCCTGGACGAAACAATGTCGCCCAGTAAATAAGCTCGCTGACGGAAAGAAGCTCCCTCTTTGCTACGGTCGCCACGCAAGAAATTGACGACGTCGGTGCTGGTTACTCCGCTCACCGTCAATGCGGCAGAATTAGTGGCATTGGCGATATTGGCAGCACGGAAGGCCACGCCTTTGCCACTATCACTCGTCGCAATGAATCGCTTTGTGTCCCAGCCATTGACCGCCGTACTGCCTGTCCCGGTAGACGCCGCCTGCGTCTCAAGCAACAAACGAGCATTCCAATTGGTCGCAGCCGTCGCCTGTCCCGTTGTTGCGTCAAATGTCAGCGTGCTACCAATCACGTCTCCTGACCAATTGGATGCAAAATACTGGGTGCTATAGCTAGCGTTGCCGCTGGTGACGCTTATCGGCGAGGCAATTGTTAGCGCCGAAGAATATTGCGATGCCGAATTAATATTCTTGAAAGCATCGGTTAAAGAAGACACCATTAACGCTGCTTTACCAGCGTCATAGTAATTGTCAGGTCTTAAATCACCATTTCTATCCGTATCGCCAGCCTTGTTCCACGTAGCTTGTGCAAGGGCCGTTGTATTGCTATAGGTGCTATAGCCGGCAGGAACGGCAAATCCACCGTATTTGGCTGCCAGCCAATATTGATTTTTTTTCCGTTCAATATTACCTTCCATTACGTCCAACCAGTAGGTAGCCGCAGTGGTGGTGAACTTTGCCTTTTGAGTAAGAAAATCGTTGGGGCGCAAATCACTGGTGTGCGCGGCATAAGCAAGACCGGCAATAAAATAACTATTCTGGTTGCAACACCATGTTGGATGAGTTGTTCCAAGGTTGCTTATGCCTTCTAGTATGCCTACCTGATTGGTCGCATCTTGAACGCTAAATGGCCACTTATCTTGCTTCGATGCAGGCACGTCGTTGGCGACGCTGCTTGGCATGGTAGGCTCTATGCCAGCACCGGCAATCGTGCTTCCAGGAAGATTGGAATCAGCATGGGTATTTTCGTCGCCGATGCCAATAATGAAATTCTTTTGGCATGCATATTGAACTGGATCGTCCCACGTCGTGATCACAGGAAAACCATCTGCCATGGAAGCAGTCAAACCGCTGGTGTATTCAGGGACATTTCCTACATGCCTGAGGTAGCGAAGCGCCGCATAATACATTTCGCTGACCGGATCATAAGTCTTATACCCCAGGCTGGTAAGGCCAAATTTATTTAGATAGTTGATAACGCCGCTATTAGTAATAGTGCTGGCAGTAGCGCTACCGGTTGCCGTAGCATCAGCACTATCGGGATTTGTGACAAAAATACCGGTAGCAGGGTCCCATTCTTTTTGAAGGTTATTGAGACTAGTCGATCCCGGCACAGGTGTAGTAGGACCAACTGATTTCATTCTGGCACGTAACACACCACCATCGCGCTGAAGATTCGAATCATATAAATAGGAAAATGCTGCAAACCGTAACTTATCAGCATTGTTCTGAATCAGACCCGTCGGCTTGTAAATATTGGACCCGTATTTGGTGCAATTGGCCTCCAGGGATACTGTCGAATCACATACCTTGACCAATACTGGAATATCAAAAGTCCCGCTGTTAGTCCTGCTTGAGGCCGGAATGTTTTTCCCCCCCGAAGTATAGGCAGTAGTAACGAAAACTGCAGACGCGCTTGGAGTATCATCTTTGCTGATTGTCTGGCTGGTGTTGCTATTCGACACCCGCATCGAAGTCCCGAAATTATACACACGCACATAAATATTGCTCCAGCCACTGAAAGGTGTTGCGCCGCTGATCGTCGTAGAATCCTTGGAAATGGCCTGCACCGGGAAATTCCCTGTTGTGGCCTGACCCGACATATAACCCTTTTGCAATACCGTGGTCGTGGTCGTGTCTATCACGCGATAGCCGCCGGTTAACGCCCAACGAAAAGGATCGATGGTAGGCGTGGTTGCCCAATTCAAGAAATTGCCGCTCCATTGACCCGAGCAGACATGGCTTTTTGCAGCCTTGCTTGGCGCAAAGTAGCCGTTAACATTATCGTAGTCGTAGCATTTGTCAGGATCGAAATAGCCGATAAAAGTTGAGGCCGAGGCATACGGATCGGTATGCGCGCGACTTAGCGCCGTTGGATATTCCACAGATAAGGCCAACAGCACGTTAGAAGGCACGATAACGTTACTGAATAATGGCGTATCGTTCAGCGAGGTTTGCGCTTGTGCCGTCGACGCACTGCCCAGCGTCATGGCGCTAAGCAGAAGACAACTCAACCAAAGGGACGCTCGTGGCGACTTACGAATTCGATTCATGTATTGGTGCTCCTGTTTGATGCTGAACAGTCATAACGATGACAGTCAGCCATCTACACTTTAATGAGTGAACGTGATCTGGGTAAAAGTTTGGGTATTGCGCGGGCCGAGCGCCATGATCGTGAGCCGATAAACTGGCCCCAGGCCGGCACTTACCTTGGTCACGCCGGCCGTACCCTTCTTGTCATCCACGAATGATCCCATCGTACAAATCGACTTATCCGGAACGGTTCCAGAGATGCACATTCTGTCAATGACATAACGCAGCCTGATGCCCGTCGCAGCATCGGTGATATCGTCGGCTTTTGTCGAGGCGAGCAATACATCTGGGATACCTGGCAGCTTGGCGTTTGTCGACGGCAAAGCATGGGCCCAATAGTTTTGGCTAGATTGATCGGTATACAAAGTTGTTTGCGATAGTAGCGCGCCACTAACGAACTGCGCTCTTACCGCTGTGACAGCTCGCTCAGTCTGATTTGCCAAATCGCGTTTAAAGGCGAGATTCCCGGCAGTCAGCAGAGATGTATTAGTTGAGCTAATCAACGCGACGCCGGCCAGCATCAAGATCAACAGCGAAATCAGCGCCATGATCAGTACCGATCCACGCTGCTGCGCAGGCAGGTCTTGGCCCCGATTGACTTTAAGTCCACGCTGACCACGCAAGGATAAAAGTTGTGAAGAGAGATATCGTGTCATGTTGCCCTCCTCAATTGTCTAGCGTGAGAGAATTTCGCAACGGAATGGTTGCATCCAGAACGCGATAACGAAATTTCTGTTCTGCCGCACTCAATGACCGCGTATAGGACGCAGCAGTGCCAGCAAACATAGGAGGCAATGTTGTCCCTGACACCGTATTCTTATCCTCAACCTCAGAGCGAGTAATAATACCGATCCGGATTGCCTTGATTGACGCAATCAACTTTCCCGAATTCACGCTGCCATCCAATAACGCACTAGCTGCGTAACTCCCGGTTGGCTCGGTCCAGGTAATGGTGCCATTGTTGGCTGTATCCACGCCGTAGATTGCATGCATTTCGATCACACCGTCGCCTATCAGATCTGTACCTGCCGAACCATTTAACAGATCGTAGCCGACCAGCGTATTGTTGGCACCGACGCCAAAGAGATTGAATGATGGACTGAAGCCAAGATTGAGAGCGACCGAGTCAGAGGAATAGCTTCCCAGAGTCTTATTGGTACCAACGGTATAAAACGCGCCGCCCAACGGCAAGACACCAGTGCTGGCAGGGCCAGCATATGATGCGTCAACAGACTCCACCAGACACGCGGGAAGCGAACCGGCGCCAGGACGTTCCGCCACCAGCAATTTCTGGCCAGCAGAAAAAGACAGCGTATTTAACAAATGCAATTGAGCCGGACTGGTGCTAGGGACGCTGGTTGATTCGATCGGCATTTCACCGTAGCCGGCAGACCCCGACATGACAATCAGAAGATCGGAGAGCTTGCCGTTAGGGTCCTGCCAGATAATTGCAGGCGCCATACGAAACGCACCACCTATATTTGCTTTCAAACTGTCAAATGGACTCGGCAGCGCAGCTGGCGGAATTACCGCCTTGCCGCCGTTCATCGCATTGATCGCGCAACCGAAAGTCAAAGTGTATTGCTGGGAAAAACCTGTACCGGCACTCCTGACCGCCTGGTCCAATTGATACAGCGCATAGGCGCCGTTCTGGTTCATATCGTTGGCACCGGTGGTATTTCTCTTACGTGCCTCACTCACCGAAATTACGCTAAAGATCGCCAAAGACACTACCAATCCGATCACCAGCGCCACCATCATTTCAATCAATGTCACGCCGCGCTGAAGCATCACGTGTGTCGGCGGCATATTATTTTTCGATAGTTTTCTCATTGCACCACTACTTCAGTTGTGTAGTTATGGCTGGCCGTCTTGGTGTTATTGCTTTTAGAGGCGGCGGTCCAGGTAATCGAGATGGTGACCAAACTTGGATTTGTAGCGTCAAGTGTCGCCTTACCTACCCCGGATTGCAAAGAAGCCGCAACTTGCGTCTTCCAGTTGGTGTAATCCTTTGCGCTACCTGCATCCGTAGCACACAGCAAGTCGCAACTGCCGCCAACCAATTTACTCTTGGCCCACATCATGCCAACAAGGTTATCAGCCAGCAATGCTGCCTGACTGCGATCTTCAGCACTGACGGAGTTATTGATCGTCGTTGCCTGCAACCCGACCAGGCCCAATATGCCAAACGAGAAAATCAGTACCGCTATCAAAACCTCGAGCAGAAAGAACCCGCTTTGCTGTTTCAGAGAGATTTTCATGATTTAGCAACCTGTTGGGTTTGTGCTGGACAGAGTTATCTGAGGGTCACACATACGAATTTGACCGCCCTGTGTGACGATAACGTTGAGTGTCCGATCGCCATTAGGATTACTAACGACAAATTTATAAGATGCGGCTCCAGTGTTGGTTAGCCGACCAAGACTGCTAAAAGTAAGTACGTCCACGTCGCCAGCTACCGTTACATTGGAATTAGCATCCGATTGCGAAGAGCCTTGCACATAAAGATTGTAATTAGCATCAGTTGAGTCAGCCGCCAGCAACGCGCTATTTTGCTGTACGTACCAATTTGTACCGCTCTTCGAGGTCGCAGCGCCCTTTCCCGGCGTTGCCGCAGTCAGCCGAAAATCGACCAATCGGCTACGTCGCAGCGCTTCCGTTTTTGCCAATCGGATACCGTTTTGCAGCGATTCGGCGATAGATCTGGTCTTGGTATTTTGAATCCACTTTGTAAACACCGGCAACGCCACCATCATCAGGATCACCGCCAAGAGCACTGTGATCATTAGTTCGATCAAGGTAAATCCCCGGCTTGGGGCGCGCGACGTCAAGGGCATGATTGGCCTTTTCTCACGATCCAGTCTGTGGGACATGCGCCACCCCAACTTGCTTTCGTCGACGAAGTAGCTTTTACCAGTCCTTTAGCAACCGTGTACGTATATGAATACGCAAATGCACTGGCAGGCCCCTGGCCAGTAGCAGTGATGGTGTAGTCGATAGCAGTAGGGGGGCAGCTAAATTTAAAGTTTGCGGTATTTGCTGCACAAGGGCCGCCCACATATGTTCGGTTATCCTGGTAATACTGTTCCAGTTGCGCCTGCGCAGAAGCCATGCCATTGGTGGCGTCCACCAGATAGCCGCGCAGCACATTATCGGTGTAAATCGGAAGGGCAATAGACGCCAGGATGGAGATGATAGCCACCGCGATCATCATTTCGATCAATGTGAAACCTTTGCTTGCCTTGGTCATGATGACATTCTCTTTAGATTTGATTTTTGCAAACGTGACATATAAACAAGACCAGTCATCGTCGCTTCGCACCATACGCTGCCTGTATAGATTATAAGTTCCGAATTTCCACAAAGAAACCATTTAAGCTTCCGCTTATCGCCATCTGAATGCCGCCCGTCAAAAATGGTGATAAAAAAAATAACTTCACCCCAGAAATATTTTCAAATGACGCCGCCAAGGGAAATGTGCCAGCGTGTCGATGCCAAGGCGTCCAAATGCTATAATCCGCGCGTCCTGTAACCGGACTAACAGCCTATGAAATGCGGCCTGGCGCTAAAACCAAAGCCGACTCATGCATTCGCAACCTGGCGATGCTCACTGCTTTGACCATCTTTAAACTGTCTTTTTCAACGCCATACGCAGATGCAGTGTGGGTTCATTAAATAATGGAGTTAGCAATGTCGGCAACAATACGCCCAATCCGCCTGCTTATGATCTTTCTGCTGGCGACGCTGGCCTTTTCCGCCATGGCAGTCGAGCGCGATTTCCCCGCCGCTGCGCTGCGCGGCAAACTGACCATCACCGACTACCCCAACGTCAGCATGAGCGGCAATGTACTGCGCCTTTCGCCCGGCTCGCGCATCTGGAACACCCAGCAGCTGACCCAGATCCCGAGCTCGCTGGGCAGCAACACTTATCTGGTGAATTACACCCTGAACATGCAAGGCGATATCGATCGCGTCTGGATCCTGACTTCCGATGAAGCCGGCGTAAAAATCGAAGCGCAGCGCAACAGCCTGAAACGGTAAATGAAACGTAAATAAGCAGTCATGGAAAAAACGATGCAAAAGAAAGTATTCATCAAGACCTTCGGTTGCCAGATGAACGAGTACGACTCGGACAAGATGGCCGATGTGCTGAACGCTTCCGACGGGCTGGTCAAGACTGACCGTCCGGAGGACGCTGACGTGATCTTGCTGAATACTTGTTCGGTGCGCGAAAAGGCGCAGGAGAAGGTGTTCTCCGACCTGGGCCGTCTGCGCGAGCTGAAGCGCAACAATCCCGACCTGCTGATCGGCGTCGGCGGTTGCGTGGCGTCGCAGGAAGGTGCTGCCATCATCAAGCGCGCGCCGTATGTCGACATGGTGTTCGGCCCGCAAACCTTGCACCGCTTGCCGGAACTGATCAGCCAGCGCCGCGCTTCCGGCAATTCGCAGGTCGACATCAGTTTCCCTGAGATCGAGAAATTCGACCACATGCCACCTGCCAAGGTAGAAGGCGCGACGGCATTCGTTTCGATCATGGAAGGCTGCAGCAAGTATTGCAGCTACTGCGTGGTGCCCTATACCCGCGGCGAAGAAGTGTCGCGCCGCTTTGAAGATGTGCTGACTGAAGTGGCTGGGCTGGCCGAGCAAGGCGTCAAGGAAATCACGCTGCTGGGCCAGAACGTGAATGCCTTCCGCGGTGTCATGGCGGATGGCGAGATTGCTGATTTCGCCTTGCTGATCGAGTACATCGCCGAGATCCCTGGCATCGAGCGGATCCGCTTTGTCACCAGCCACCCGAAGGAATTCACGCAGCGCCTGATCGACACTTACGCCAAGGTGCCAAAGCTGGTCGATCACTTGTACCTGCCGGCGCAGCACGGTTCCGACCGTATTCTGTCGGCCATGAAGCGCGGCTATACCGTGCTGGAATACAAGTCGGTGATCCGCCGCCTGCGCCAGGTGCGCCCCAACATCACGATTTCAAGCGACTTCATCATCGGCTTCCCGGGCGAAACCGATGCCGATTTCGAAGCGCTGATGAAGCTGATCACCGATATCGGCTACGACAACAGTTTCAGCTTCATTTTCAGTCCGCGCCCGGGCACGCCCGCGGCCAACCTGCAGGACGACACGCCGCATGAAGTCAAGCTGAAGCGGCTGCAGCACCTGCAGGCGACGGTGGAAGAAAACATGGCGCGCATCAGCGCGGCGATGGTCGGTTCGGTGCAGCGCATCCTGGTGGAAGGCCCGTCCAAGAAGAATCCGGCGGAGCTGCAAGGCCGCACCGAGAACAACCGGGTAGTCAATTTCAACGGCGGCCCAGAAGGCGCGCGCCTGATCGGCGAGCTGATCGACGTCACCATTACAGAGACGCTGACTTATACCTTGCGCGGCGAAATCGTCGCCGTCTAGTTGATACCTAACCGACACCTCCATCAAATCAAACAACCGAGAAGCACACGCCAGTTTGAAAACTAAAACCCCTACCCAGCCGCATTATTTCATCCCGCAGCCGCTCGACAATACGCGGCTGGCGCACCTGTGCGGGCCGTTGGATGAAAACCTGCGGCAGATTTCGGCGGCGCTGGATGTCTCGATTTTCCGCCGCGGCGACAAGTTCATCGCCGCCGGCAGCAATGCGGAACGGGCGGTCGAAATCCTCGACCAGTTCTACGCCGTCGCCAACAAAGTGATCTCGGTCGATGAAATCCAGCTGGCGCTAGTGGAACAGCGCGCCAAGCTGGGCATGGGCAAGAAACTGAAAGCCGTCAAGGGCAACGGCAAGGCCGGTGCAGAATCCGGCGGCGAAGCCAGTACGGATCCGGCCGATGCCGAGTTGACGGAAACCGACATCGAAAGTCCTGTGCTGAAAACTCGCCGCAGCGATCTGCGCGGCCGCACCCCGCATCAAAGCCAGTACATCCGCTCTATCCTGGAACACGACGTTACGCTCGGCATCGGTCCGGCCGGCACCGGCAAGACCTATCTGGCGGTGGCTTGCGCGGTCGATGCGCTGGAACGCGACGCGGTCAAGCGCATCGTGCTGACGCGGCCGGCGGTCGAGGCGGGCGAGCGGCTGGGTTTCCTGCCGGGCGACCTGGCGCAGAAGGTCGATCCTTATCTGCGTCCCTTGTATGACGCGCTCTACGATTTGCTGGGCTTTGACCGCACCCAGAAGATGTTTGAAAAGCAGGCGATCGAGATCGCGCCGCTGGCTTACATGCGCGGCCGCACCTTGAACCATGCGTTCATCATCCTGGACGAAGCGCAGAACACCACACCGGAACAGATGAAGATGTTCCTGACCCGGATCGGCTTCGGCAGCAAGGCCGTGGTCACCGGCGACGTCACCCAGATCGATCTGCAACGGGGCCAGAAGAGCGGCCTGATCGACGCCATGAATATCCTGAAAGACGTACGCGGCATCGCCTTTACCCGCTTCAACAGCAGTGACGTGGTGCGCCATCCGCTGGTGGCGCGCATCGTCGACGCCTACGAAAGCGCATCGGCGGCAGCACCGGTAGCCTCCACCCATGGCGTCATCGAAGCCGCCACGCCGCAGCCGGTCAAAGTTGCCAAGCCGGTATCGACCGGCATCACCAAAACCGCACGCAACAGAAAATAAGCGCAAATAACCACGATGCCGCAAAAAAATAAACTCTCCCTGTCGGTGCAATATCCTGACCCGCGCCTGCAAGACAGCGTCACGCGCCCAAAATTGCGGCGCTGGGTGCAAGCCGCCCTGCTGGCGCCGGCCGAGCTGACGATCCGCTTTGTCGATGCCGAAGAAGGCCGCGCTCTGAACCGCGACTACCGCGGCAAGGACTACGCCACCAATGTGCTGACCTTTGCCTACTCCGAGGATCAAAAGCAGGAAGACAACGGCGTCACCCAGGCCGACATCATCCTGTGCACCGATGTGCTGGAGCGAGAAGCCAAGGAACAAGACAAGTCCGTGGTAGAGCACGCCGCCCATCTGGTGGTGCATGGCGTCCTGCATGCGCAGGGCTACGACCATGAAGACGAGGAAGAAGCCATCGAGATGGAAAGCCTGGAAATTGAAATCCTGGAAGCTCTGGGCTGGCCCAATCCCTACGCAGACCGCTGAACAGAAACACGCTCCACCCAGCCGTCAGGAAACGCCGCTTATGCGGCGTTTTTCATTTCCGGCGCCGAATAAGCCCTCATATTCACGAAGCAACATAAAAATGTCACAGATAGATGCTATTAATGCAACATTCAAGACTTGCAATCATCCCATGCATTTTTAAGTAATAAGATTATGATGAATTGATGTAATGAATCGATGCGGCCCGCGACTAAGCCACATGAATACAACATCACTCAGTCTCCGGAGACCATCATGAAGCCAGCCGCGCTGCGCATGTTGCCCCTGTTCCCTCACCTGCAGGAGGGTTGAAATGGCATCCCCCGCTCTCAACACGCTAAAGAAACCAGTCGTTCATCCCATCTGGCTGCGCATTACCCACTGGCTCAACGCGCTGGCCGTGATCATCATGATCCTGAGCGGCTGGCGCATCTATAACGCCTCGCCGATCTTCCCCTTCCGCATTCCCAGCGAATGGACCCTGGGCGGCTGGCTGGGCGGCGCCTTGCAATGGCATTTCGCGGCAATGTGGCTGCTGGCTTTCAATGGCCTGGTCTACCTGCTGATGAACACCGGCAGCGGCCGCCTGTGGAAGAAATTCCTGCCTTTGCGTCCTCGGGAAGTGATCCAGGACATGCTCAAGGCGCTGCGCGGCAAGCTGCAGCACGATTCCCTCGATCATTACAACGCCGTGCAAAAACTGGCCTATGTCTCGGTCATCCTGGACTTGATCCTGCTGGTGGTGTCCGGCCTGGCGATCTGGAAATCGGTGCAGTTCCCTGTCCTGCGCGATCTGATGGGCGGCTTCGACAATGCCCGCATCGTGCATTTTTTCGCCATGGCCTTCCTGGTCGTTTTTATTGTGGTGCACGTGATCATGGTGGCGCTGGTTCCGCGCACACTGCTGGCCATGCTGCGCGGCCGCTGAGGAGAAGATGATGATCAAGAAAAACCTCGGACCGGCTTCACAGCTTGACGCCGAAGCCATATTGAAAGATGCGCGGCGCGAACTGGCGCTGCCGTCGCGCCGCCTGTTCGCCAAGCGCGCGCTGACCCTGGGCGGGCTGTCGCTGCTGACCGGCTGCAATATCACCGACGAAGCCTCCGTCAACCGCATGCTGGAACGCATCTCGCGCATGAACGACGGCGTGCAAGGATGGCTGTTCGATCCCAAGCGGCTGGCGCCCACCTACACCCAGGCAGAGATGACCAGGCCGTTTCCGTTCAACGCCTTTTACGGCATCGAGGACGTGCCGGATATCGACGGCAGCGACTATCAGCTGGAAATCCTCGGACTGGTTGCCAACAAGCGTCCCTGGACGCTGGAGCAATTGCACAAGATGCCGCAGAACGAGCAGATCACCCGCCATATCTGCGTCGAGGGCTGGAGCGCCATCGGCCGCTGGGGCGGTATCCCGTTCTCGTATTTCCTGAAAATGATAGGCGCCGATATGAGCGCCAAATACATCGATTTCCAGTGCGGCGACGACTACCACACCAGCATCGACATGGCGACCGCGCTGCATCCGCAGACCCAGCTCACCCTGACCTATGACGGCGAGATCCTGCCGGCGAAATACGGCTTTCCGATGAAGCTGCGGATGCCGACCAAGCTGGGCTACAAGAATCCGAAGCACATTGTTTCGATGGAAGTGACCAACAAGTACCCCGGCGGCTACTGGGAAGACCAGGGGTACAACTGGTTTGGCGGGTCCTGACGGCTCCGCAATTTGCTGTATTTATTGTTTTTAATGTTTTTTTTTGGCGCTTTTGCCACTTTTACCTGGAGATTCAAAATGAAGAAAAGCCTCACAATCCTGTTGGTTACTGGCCTGATGATGACTGCCGGCGGCGCTTTTGCGCAAGACGCCATGTCCAAGGACGCTGCCCCTATGGCCAAGGATGCCATGTCGAAAGACGCGATGAGCAAGGACAGCATGGCCAAGGATGAAATGGCCAAGCCGCACAAGAAAATGCACAAGAAAGACGCTATGTCCAAGGATGCCATGTCGAAAGACGAAATGAGCAAGGACGGCATGGCTAAAGATGAAATGAAGAAATAATTACATCTTTAGCAACAAGAGCGGATAGTGCCTTTAAGCACTATCCGCTTTTTTTATGTGTCAAAACAGCGATTCGAGGCACGATATGACATCGATGACACATGCGTTTCGTCGTCCTGTCACATATTTGTTGTATGCTATTGCTTCCGAAACAATGTGAAACCAAGGCTAACGCCATATGCCAGAGCACCCTAGTAGCGTCAAATCATTTGACGCTAAACCCCACCGGTCACTTTTTGAACGCCTGACCGCACTGATCTCCCCTGAACCTGAAAATCGCGCCGAACTGCTCGATGTGCTGCAAGACGCACACGAACGCAACCTGATCGACGCCGATGCGCTGTCGATGATCGAAGGCGTGTTCCAGGTATCCGACCTCTCCGCCCGCGACATCATGATCCCGCGTTCGCAAATGGACATGATCGACGTCACCAAGCCCATCGAAGACTGGATGCCCGAAGTCCTGTCGACCGCCCACTCGCGCTTTCCTGCCGTCGACGGCGAACGCGACAAGGTGATTGGCATCCTGCTGGCGAAAGACCTGCTGCGCTACTACGCCGAAGATTCCTTCGACGTGCGCGACATGCTGCGCCCGGCGGTATTCATCCCCGAATCGAAACGCCTCAACGTCCTGCTGCGCGACTTCCGCGCCAACCGCAACCACATGGCGATCGTGGTCGACGAATACGGCGGCGTCGCCGGCCTCATCACCATCGAGGACGTGCTGGAACAGATCGTCGGCGATATCGAGGATGAATACGACTTCGACGAAGAAGAAGACAACATCCTGGCCATCCGCGACGGCGACCACGGCGGCCGCTGGCGCGTCAAGGCGCTGACCGAGATCGAGCAGTTCAACGAGACGCTGGAAACCGCGCTGGTCGACGAAGATGTCGACACCATCGGCGGCCTGGTCGCCAACCACCTCGGCCGCGTGCCGCGCAAGGGCGATGAATTCATCATCGACAATGTGCGTTTTGAAGTATTGCGCGCCGATGCCCGCCAGGTGCATGTCCTGCTGGTCGAAAAGCTGTCAGAATCTGGCCAGGAAGAATCCTGAAGATAAGAGCGTAGGTCGGTCCGGCGCTGCGCTTGTCCGACTTACCTCTAACAGCAACATCTCCGCTGCCCATGCGCTTTCGCCTTAGCTCCATCCCATTCCCCTTGCTGCTGGCGCTGGCTGCCGTCACCGGCGCCATCAACGTCTTTTCCTTTGCTCCCTATGGCCTCTGGCCGTTGCAACTCGCGACCCTGGCGCTGCTAATCTTTTGCCTGCTGCGGCTCGACGGCGCAGGCGGCGTCAAACGCGGCGCCCTGCTCGGCTGGGCCTATGGCTTCGGCTGGGTCGCACATGGGGTTTACTGGATCTACATTTCGCTGCACGATTTCGGCGGCCTGCCGGGCTGGCTGGCGGTGCTGGCGGTCGCGCTGCTGGCCGCCATCATGGGGTTGTACACAGCGTTCTGCGCCGGCCTCAGCCTGTGGCTGCAACGGCGCTGGAACGCCTCGCCGCTGCTGTTTGCGCTGGCGATCTTCCCTGCTCTGTGGGGCCTGACGGAATGGCTGCGCGGCTGGCTGTTCACCGGGTTCCCCTGGCTGATTTCGGGCTATGCCCATACCGCCGGTCCGCTAAGCGGTTTTGCACCGCTGGTCGGGGTCTACGGCGTGGGCTGCATCTCTGCGGTAATTGCCGGCTGCCTGGCTTTGCTGCCGCAACGCAAACTGCCGGCGGGCGCCGCCTTGCTGGCGCTGCTGGCTGGCCTCGCTTTGCACCAGATCAATTGGACCGCGCCGCATGGCAAGCCGATTTCCGTGCGCCTGTTGCAGGGCAACGTGCCGCAGGAAGAAAAATTCAATACGGCCCAGATCATCAATTCCTTGCGCCTCTATGCCGACATGATCCGTGCCGCGCCGGCCGACCTGATCGCCACGCCGGAGACCGCGGTACCGATCCTGCAAACTGAGCTGCCGCCGGACTTCCTGCCGGCCTTGGCGGATTTCTCGCGCCAGAGCGGCAGCCATATCGCGCTAGGCATTCCTTACATCGACGGCCCCTATCGTTATTCCAACAGCGTCATCGGCATCGCCCCGCAAGACCAGGCCGTGCCCGCATTCCGCTATGACAAGCAGCATCTGGTGCCGTTTGGCGAGTTCGTGCCGCTCGGCTTCCGCTGGTTCGTCGACATGATGAACATCCCGCTCGGCGACTTCCAGCGCGGCGCCGCCGTGCAGGCGCCGTTTGCGGTGAAAGACCAGTGGGTATTGCCGAACATCTGCTACGAAGATTTGTTCGGCGATGAAATCGCCGCCCAGCTGGCCGCGGCCAATGCCGACGGCAAGCCGGTTGCGACACTGCTGCTGAACATGTCGAATATCGCCTGGTTCGGCAACACCATCGCCTTGCCGCAGCATCTGCAGATCTCGCAGATGCGCAGCCTGGAAAGCGGCCGGCCGATGCTGCGCGCCACCAATACCGGCGCCACCGCGCTGATCGATCCACACGGCGTGGTCAGCGCCCGGCTGGCGCCATACACACGTGCCACGCTGGCGGTCTCCGTGCAAGGGTATACCGGCATGACGCCTTATATCCTGTTTGGTAACCGCAGCTTGCTAGTGGCAGTGCTGCTGATGCTGGCAGGCAGCTGGTGGTGGAGCCGCCGGCAAGGCGACCAGAAACGGGACTAAGCCCACAAAACCCGCTAAAATCGCTGCTTTTAGCGGGTCTTTTATTACGCTCTGCGTCGCCCCCGGTATTTCACTCTGGATTTAGCTCAATATTCAGCTAACTAACCGGCATTTTGCCGCATGGAAAAGCAACAAAAACGATGCTTACATTTCAACAAATCATTCTCAAATTACAAGATTACTGGGATGCGCAAGGCTGTGCCCTGCTGCAACCCTACGACATGGAAGTCGGCGCCGGCACCTCGCATACCGCGACCTTCCTGCGCGCCATCGGCCCGGAGCCTTGGCGCGCCGCCTATGTCCAGCCTTCGCGCCGCCCTAAAGACGGGCGCTATGGCGAAAACCCGAACCGCTTGCAACATTACTATCAATACCAGGTGGTGCTGAAGCCGGCGCCGGAAAACATCCTTGACCTGTACCTCGGTTCTCTGGCCGCGCTCGGTCTCGATCTGCAGCGCAACGACGTGCGCTTCGTCGAAGACGACTGGGAAAATCCAACCCTGGGCGCCTGGGGCCTGGGCTGGGAAGTCTGGCTGAACGGCATGGAAGTGACCCAGTTCACCTACTTCCAGCAAGTCGGCGGCCTCGATTGCAAGCCAGTGCTGGGTGAAATCACTTACGGGATCGAACGGCTCGCCATGTACCTGCAAGGCGTGGAAAACGTCTATGACCTGGTGTGGACCGAATGGGTTGAAAACGGCGTCAAGAAGACCTTGAGCTACGGCGACGTATTCCACCAGAACGAAGTCGAGCAGTCGACCTACAACTTTGAATACGCCGATACCGAATTCCTGTTCCCCTTGTTCAGCAACTACGAAACCCAGGCCAAACGCCTGCTGGAAGTCCCGCTGGCGCTGCCAGCCTATGAAATGGTGCTGAAGGCCGCGCACACCTTCAACCTGCTGGATGCGCGCGGCGCCATCTCGGTTACTGAACGCGCCGCCTACATGGGGCGGATCCGCAACCTGTCGCGCGCGGTGGCGCAGGCGTACTACGATTCACGGGCGAAACTGGGCTTCCCGATGTGGGAAATCACCAAGGAAAACGCCGAACTGTTATTGCAAGAATTTGGAGATGAATACATGGCGGCTGTGGCTCAGCGCGCAGGGGATAAAGCATGAAGGACACGCTCGTGAGTCAGACCCTGCTGATCGAAATTTTTACCGAAGAACTGCCGCCGAAAGCGCTGGCGAAACTGGGCGACGCCTTCGCCATGGGTATCTTCAATGGCTTGAAAGCGCGCGACTTCCTGGAAGAAGGCGCACTCGCCACCGCGTTCGCCACGCCGCGCCGGCTGGCAGTCTCCATCAGCCACGTGCGCGCCACCTCGCTCGATAAGACTCTGCGCGAAAAAGTGCTGCCGGTATCGGTGGCGCTGGACGCAGAAGGCCGGCCGTCGGCGCCGCTGGTCAAGAAACTGGCTGCCCTCGCCGCCCAGTGCGGCAAGGTGATGATCACGCCAGCCGAGCTGGAACGCGCGCCCGACGGCAAGGCCGAAAGCTTTTTCTACAGCTACACCGCTAAAGGCGTGGCGCTGCAAGCCGGTTTGCAGACGGTGCTGGAAGACAGCGTCGCCAAGCTGCCGATCCCGAAAGTCATGAGCTACCAGCGCCAGCACGGCCACGCTGCCGGCCACACCGTACGCTTCGTGCGTCCGGCGCACAGCCTGGTGGCGTTGCACGGCGAGCAGGTGCTGCCGCTGACCCTGCTGGGCCTGGACGCCGGCCGCCTGACCGAAGGCCATCGTTTCCTGTCGCAGGGCCGCATCACGCTGGCCAACGCCGACAGCTATGCCGACGCGCTGGCGGAGCAAGGCAAAGTCATCGCCAGCTTCAGCCAACGCAAGGAAAAGATCCGCGGCGCCCTGCTGGCGGCTGCCGCCGATGACCAGGTGCTGATGCCGGAAGCGCTGCTGGATGAAGTGGCGGCGCTGGTCGAATGGCCGGTGGTGTATGCCTGCAAGTTCGAGGATGAATTCCTCAGCGTGCCGCAGGAATGCCTGATCCTGACCATGCAAACCAACCAGAAGTACTTTGCCCTGACCGACAGCGCCGGCAAGCTGCGTTCACGCTTTTTGATCGTTTCGAATTTGCAAACCAGCGAACCGCACTACATCATCGAAGGCAATGAACGCGTGGTGCGGCCGCGCCTGTCCGATGCAAAATTCTTCTTCGAGCAAGACCAGAAAAAGAAACTGGCCGAGCGCGTGCCGCTGCTGGCCAACGTGGTTTACCACAACAAGCTCGGCAACCAGCTGCAGCGCACTGAACGCGTCAAGACGCTGGCAACGGCGATCGCCGGCCTGCTCGGCGGCGATGCCGCGCTGGCCGCATTGGCTGAACGCGGCGCCCTGCTGGCCAAGGCCGACCTCCTGACCGACATGGTGGGCGAGTTCCCGGAACTGCAAGGGATCATGGGCAACTACTATGCACGCCATGACGGCGAAGCGGAAGCCGTGGCGCTGGCGATTTCGGAACACTACCAGCCGCGCTTTGCCGGCGACGCCCTGCCGACCATTGACACCAGCACCGCGGTGGCATTGGCCGACAAGCTGGAAACCCTGGTTGGCATCTGGGGCATCGGCCTGCAGCCGACCGGCGACAAGGATCCATTCGCGCTGCGCCGCCATGCCTTGGGCATCCTGCGTATGCTGCTGGAAAAACGCCTGCCGGTCTCGCTGAAGCAATTGCTGGGCAGCGCCGCACTGCAGTTTGCCGGCAACCCCAACTTCAAGGACCCGAGCAGCGATGTGCTGCCGTTCCTGTACGACCGCCTGCGCGGCCTGCTGCGCGAGCGCGCCTATTCGCCGAACGAAATCGAAGCAGTCGTGGCGCAACAGCCGGAACGGCTCGACAACATCATCGAACGGCTGGATGCGGTGCAAGCCTTTGCCGCGTTGCCGGAAGCGGAAGCACTGGCGGCTGCCAACAAGCGCATCACCAACATCCTGAAAAAGACCGAAGGTGTCGGCAGCACGGTGCAGCCGGATTTGCTGCAGGACAGCGCAGAACAATCGCTGTTCGCCGCCATGAATGGGCTCAAGCCGGAAGTCGACGCCGCTTTTGCCAAAGGCGATTTCAGCACCGCGCTGAAAGCCCTGGCGCGTCTGCGCGAAAACGTCGACGGCTTCTTCAACGACGTGATGGTGATGGCCGACGACCTGCAATTGCGCAACAACCGCCTGGCCTTGCTGGCGAACCTGCATGTGATGTTGAACCAGGTCGCCGACATTTCCAAGCTGGCGGCTTAACCGGATAACGAGCTGACATGAAACTGATCATCCTCGACCGCGACGGCGTCATCAACCACGACTCGGACGCTTTCATCAAGTCGCCCGCCGAGTGGGTGCCGATCAAGGGTTCGCTGGAAGCCATCGCACGCCTCAACCAGGCCGGCTACCGGGTGGTGGTGGCCACCAACCAGTCGGGCATCGCGCGCGGCCTGTTCGACATGCAAACGCTGATGGCGATCCATCAGAAGATGCATGAGGCAGCGCAGTTGGTCGGGGCCGAAATCGACGCTATCTTTTTCTGCCCGCATGCGGCCGACGACAACTGCGATTGCCGCAAGCCGAAAGCCGGCATGTTCCACGACATCGGCAAGCGTTTCGACGTCAGCCTGCGCGGCGGCGTGGCCACGGTCGGCGATTCGCTGCGCGACTTGCAGGCCGGTTTCGTCGCCGGTTGCGCACCGTACCTGGTGCTCACCGGCAAAGGCGAAAAGACCCGCGAAAAAGGTGGCCTGCCCCCCGGCACCCTGATTTATCCGAACTTGGCGGCGGTCGTCGATTTCCTCTTGAAGAAGCCGATGGATCTGGCAGTATGATTTTAGCGGCCTCGTCATTGTCGACCCCGGCTACGCGCCCCGGTCATTCCCGCGCACGCGGGAATCCATTTTCAACGGCAACTTGGATCCCCGCGTGCGTGGGGACGACATGGTTTAAAAAAATTTAGGATTATCTGGAGTCTGCATGTTGCGTTTTTCCCTGTTTCTGCGTTCGCTGCTGTTTGCCGTCTTGATGGCAATCCTGACCGTTGTCTGGTCGCTGGCCTGCGTCCTGTTTGCCCCCTTCCCTTACGCGCGCCGCTACTACCTGACGGCGCGCTGGAACGTCATCGTGGTGTGGATGGCCAAGGTCATCTGCGGCATCCGCTATGAGGTCAAGGGTTTCGAGAATTTCCCGGATGCGCCGGCGGTCGTGCTGAGCAAGCATCAGTCGGCCTGGGAAACCATTTTCTTGCTGCAGATGACGCCGCGGCCGCTGGTGTTCGTGTTCAAGAAATCGCTCACCTACATTCCTTTCTTCGGTTGGGGCATCGCCCTGCTGCGCATGATTCCTATAGACCGCAGCAAAGGCCGCGACGCTTTCGCCCAGGTGGTAGTGCAAGGCCGCAAGCGGCTGGCCGACGGCCAATGGATCATCATGTTCCCCGAAGGCACGCGGATTCCGGTCGGCCAGACCGGCAAGTACAAGAACGGCGGCACCCGCCTGGCAGTGGAAACCAATACGGTCGTCGTGCCGATTGCCCACAATGCAGGCGAATGCTGGCCGAAGAATTCCTTCATCAAGAAACCCGGCCTGATCACCGTCTCCATCGGCAAGCCGATTGCTCCAGAAGGCATGGATAGCAGCGAGCTGATGGCAAAAGTCGAAAATTGGATAGAATCTGAAATGCGGGTGATTTCACCCCATGTCTATTCCAGGCAAAAATAATACTCACAAGTCAACATTGAAACTATTGCATCAAAAGCCAACTAAGCAACACCTGGGGCCGAATGCACGGCCTCAGGGCAAGCTACCGCAGCAGCAAGCGTTGCAGCTGGATCTGTTTGCCGACGATTCAATCGTCAGCACGCCGCCGGCGCCGCCAACTCCCAATCCAAGAACAAATCCACGCGCCACCCCGCAGCCGCCAACACCGCCGGCTGCCGATGCCGGCGCGCTGGCGCCAGGCAAGCGCCGCCTGCGCTTTGGCGAGCATGTGCTCGATTACACCCTGCTGCGCTCGAAACGGCGCTCCATCGGCTTCCTGATCAGCGATGATGGCTTGCGCGTCACTGCCCCCAAATGGGTCACGCTAGGCGATATCGAAGTCGCCATCCGGGAAAAGAAACGCTGGATCTTCACCAAGCTGAGCGAGTACCGCGACCGTTCCACCCGCCGCATGCAGCCGCAGATGCAATGGCGCGACGGCGAAACGCTGCCTTACATGGGGCGCAGCATCACCCTGCGCATCCACGCCACGCAAAAGGCTGGCATCCATTTCGACGACGCCAGCGACCAGCTGATCGTTTGCCTGCCGGCCGACGCCGGCGAGCAGCAGCTGAAAGACCGCGTGCTGGGCTGGCTGCAGCTGGAAGCCAAGCGCGTGTTCGGTGAACGCCTGCCGATCTATGCGGAAAAACTCGGCGTCACTTACCAGTCGTTTGCGCTGTCCTCGGCCACCACCCAATGGGGCTCGTGCACCTCGGAGGGCAAGATTCGCCTCAACTGGCGCTTGATGCACTTCGCCTTGCCGCTGATCGACTACGTGATCGCCCACGAGTTGTCGCATCTGCGCGAGATGAACCACAGCCCGCGTTTCTGGGCCACGGTACAGTCGATTTTCCCCGAGTTTGAAACCGCCCGAAAAACCTTGCGCGACAGCGCCCAGGAAACCCTGCCGGTTTTCTGAGGCCCGGCTACGCTGTCAGCCGCGCCGCTTTAAAATAGCGACACAAGCTTGAAAAAGAATCTCCCTTCCCAACCATCGAGAACACCCATGCGAATCCTCCATACCATGCTGCGCGTCGGCAACCTGCAACGCTCCATCGATTTCTACACCAAGGTGCTGGGCATGAAGCTGCTGCGCACCAACGACAATCCTGAATACAAGTACACCCTGGCGTTCGTCGGCTACGGCAGCAATCCCGATCATGCCGAACTTGAGCTGACCTATAACTATGGGGTTGAAAGCTACGACCAGGGCACGGCTTTCGGACATATGGCGGTAGCGGTGGAAGACGCCTACAAAGCCTGCGCCGACGTCAAGGCGCAGGGCGGCAATGTGACGCGCGAAGCGGGTCCGGTCAAGGGCGGCAGCACCGTGATCGCTTTTGTACAGGATCCCGACGGCTACAAGGTTGAATTGATTGAGCGCAAGGAAGGAATTTCCGCCGGCACTACTTTATAAGCCCCGACAGAAAAAAATAGCACGCCGTCAATCATCATCCGCCCTTTGGCGGATGAGTTTTATGCGCCATATGCACATGGCTTGTAGCATCGGCTCCATATAAAGACTTTCCTTGAGGGCAGCCAATTGACCTCAGCCTGCTGCTACTCCTCTCCCGGTCGTAGGGTGGGCAGATTTCTGCCCACGCTGAATGCACCTCACGGTTGGCCGGCGTTACGCGTGGGCACAGCCCGGCTGTCGCATCGCCCCATCGACGCCTCTGCTAATTGTATTTTCAATACATAAAGCACCTTCCAGTCCTGGCAGCTCCTGCTGTAATCCTTCACCTCCTCGCCTGGACTTGGAAAGATAACTGACAAAAAATTCGGAATTTTCCTATTTCCGAGATAAAAAATACATTCCATGCTCCAAGCGTAGTTATCAAAAAACTTATAAAAGGAGTCATCATGAATCAGTCATATCGCGTCATTTGGCAAGCGTCTGCCAACACCTGCTGCGCTGTCTCGGAACTGGCGAGAGCCAGAGGGAAATCCACATCCCGCAAAACCGGGCCCGCCAAAATGCTGGCCCGCGTTGTCGCCCTTAGCCTCGGCGTAATGGGCGCCGATGCCGCCCTGGCCAGTACAGAGAGCTCTGAAGAGACGAACCTGCCAGAGCTGAACTGCCGCAGTACCGACGGACGCACGCAGCGCCACCTTAGCGCCAACGACCAAAGCAACTGCAAGGACCATGCAATCAAAGCGGGCGCACCCCAGACTGGCGCAGTACTGCAGGGAGCTGGCATTGTTTCCTCGGCAGCTGACACCGGCGCGCCAGCAGCCCCTCGGATTGCTGCACTCGCTATCGGCAGCGACATTGCGGCGGACTCGGCGGACGCACCGGTAGAAGCTACCCGCGGCATGAGCGTTGACACCGGCAACAAGGTAGACAGCATCTCTGCCGGCAAGGCTGGCTACGAACGACAGATCACCAATCTGGCGGCAGGAACAGCCGATACCGATGCGGTCAATCTCGGGCAGGTCAAACAGTTGGTAGGCGACGGCAGCATGCAACACTATCTCAAAGTCGCCGGCAACAACGATGGCAGCGACGATGCCGTCGCCAGCAGCAATAACGCCGCCGCCATCGGCGCCAAGGCAAGCGCAACCGGCACAGCGGCGACCGCTCTTGGTTCGCAAAGCCATGCCATCGGCGACTACAGCATCGCCAGCGGCTACGGTTCAGCCGCGCTAGGCGACAACAGCATCGCCTCTGGTTATGCGGCGGTGGCGAACGGCGACGCCGCGGTGGCCATCGGCATGTTCAGCGCGGCCCAGGGCGCCGGCAGCGTGGCGCTGGGGGATTCCGCTTTAGCACAGGCAATCGGCGGCATTGCCATCGGCAATAACGCCGCTGCCGGACAAACAGACAATGTTGCCATCGGCAGCAACAGCGCTACCACGGGCATCCAAAGCGTCGCCATCGGCGCACGCAGCCAGGCAGTAGGTCCGCTGACAACCGCGATCGGCTTTGCCGCCGGCGCCGGCTCTCTGGGCTCGCTGGCGATAGGATCAGGCACCACCGTTGGCTTCAATAGCGAGTTCAGCACGGCAATCGGCACCGGCGCCACCATATCCGATGACAGCAAGGAAAGTACCGCTTTAGGCGCCGGCAGCGGCATCAACGCAGGCAGCCAGAGTTTGGCGGTCGGCTATGGCACGATGGCGTTTGGCAATCGCTCGACAGCCCTTGGCGCTTACGCCAGGGTCGGCAACGACGACAACACCGCCGTCGGCTTCAACAGCCGTGCCGGCTTCGAAGATCCGCTTACCGGCATCTGGTTCAACAACCATGCCACGGCCTTAGGCGCCAGTTCACTGGCGCAAGCCATGCGCTCGACTGCGTTGGGCGCCAATAGCATGGCAAGCGAGGTAGATGCATCAACGGTGGGCGCATTCAGCAGCGCACTGGGCGTTGGCGCGTCGGCATTCGGCGCCCACGCCTACGCCAAGGGTAATTATAGTGTCTCGGCAGGCAGCAATTCCCAAGCACTGGGAGAGGCCAGCAGTGCTTTTGGCAGCGCCGCCTCTGCGTCTGCCTACGGCAGCAGCGCCATCGGCGCCAGCGCCCGTGCCGAAGGCATCGGTTCGGTCGCGGTCGGCCTTAACGCTAGCGCTACTACCTTGGAAAGCAGTGCCTTGGGGCCGATAGCGCAGCAGAAGCATATCGCTCCACTGCCGTCGGTTCAAAATCCTATGCTGCCGAAGATCATAGTTCTGCCCTCGGCGCCCAAGCCACGGCACTTGCCATCAACAGCAGCGCGATAGGCGCCGCCAGTCGGGCAGAAGCAGAGAATAGTGTCGCGCTGGGGGTCGATTCAGTGGCCGACCGCGCCAACTCGGTCTCGGTCGGCAGCGCCGGCAACCAGCGTCAGATCACCAATGTCGCAGCGGGCACGGAAGCTAGCGATGCTATCAACAAGGCGCAACTGGATGGGGTGGTCGACAGCGTCAGCAGCGCCAGTCACTATTTTTCTGCCACTGGCGGGAAAGATGGCAGCGATAATGCCGTGGCTGTGGGCGACAACACCATGGCGGCAGGCGCATCAGCGACAGCCAGCGGCGACGGCGCTACGGCCTACGGCACCAGCACCTTGGCCGAGGGCACCGGCTCCTTGGCGCTGGGAGCTGGCGCCACGGCCACTTCAGACAGCGGCAGCGACGCCAATATTGCCATCGGCGCCAACTCTCGCGCCATGGACCTTGCTGGCGGCGGCATCGCCATCGGCACCGACGCCAACGCTGCAGGCGCCGCCATCGCAATGGGCACGGCGGCGACTGCAGCCGGTAGCGGCAGTATTTCGCTAGGCACATCCAGCGTGGCCGACGGCAACAATTCGATCGCTATCGGCGGCAACTATGAATTTTCAGACGGCGAGATTGGTCCGATCGAAGGCACCCATGCCGTAGGCAAAAACAGTGTCGCCTTGGGGGGCGGTGCGCGCTCCAACGGCGACAACAGCGTGGCAATTGGCCCGCGCGCGATCAGCAACGGCGCTAGTTCGGTAGCGCTGGGGCAATTCTCCTATGCCGACCGCGACAATACCGTATCGGTCGGCAATATCCTGGAAGGCACTACGCGCCAGATCACCAATGTCGGCGCCGGCACCGAAGACAACGATGCCGTCAACCTGGGACAAATGAACGATGCGATCGGCGGCAGCATGGCGGGCGCCATGCTGTATGACGATGCCGGCAAGCAAAAAATGACTTTGGGTGGCAGCGGCGGCACGGTGATCGATAACCTGGCCGACGGCGTCATCGGCGCCGGCAGCAAACAGGCGGTCAACGGCGGCCAGTTGAATCAGCTTGGCGACAGCGTTGCGCAAATGCTGGGCGGCGGTGCCATGATGGGGCCGACTGGCTTTGTCGGCCCGGTATTCGGCGTCCAGGGCGGCAGCTATCACAATGTCGGCGATGCCTTGGGCGCGCTGGACGGCGCCCTGGACTCCCTCGGCAACCGCGTCAGCAATCTGGAAAGCGGCGCGCCTGAGACGGCTAGTGCTCACAAGCCGACCGCCAAGATGGCGCGCGACGTCGCGCCGCCGGCAGTAGCGCCGGCCGCCGATCCTGGCGCCGTGCCGGATAGCGGCAAGGAGATCGTGACCCAGGACCAGCTTGATGAGGTCAAGGACTATGCCGATGCGGGCAACAAGCAGACATTAAGCGGCGCCAACCAATACACGGATAAAAAGGTGGCGAACATGGTCACGCAAAGCGATTTCAACGACTTCAAGGGCAGTGTCGACCAGCGCTTTGACATGGTGCATAAAAAGATCAACCGGGTCGGCGCCATGGCCAGTGCGATGGCCGGCATGGCTGGAGCGATCGCAGCTGCACCGCCCAATGAAAACCGCGTCAGCGCGGCGCTCGGCGGCTATGGCGGGCAAACAGCGCTGTCGCTGGGTTACGCCAGGCGCATCTCCAACAGCGGCGCGTTGCTGGTAGGCGCTTCGGTCGCCAGCGGCGGCGAATCCAGCGGTACGGTCGGCGTCAGTTTCGGCTGGTAAGGCAGCACAGCAAGTCTGCGTTCCATCTCTCGCTTGCGGGAGATGGAAGCTTCACGGCAAGCGGTTGGCCAAGGCGACAAACAATTCCATCGCCACGGTCTCGGGCCGTGCTTGCGGATCGACTCCGGCGTCGATCAAATCGTTTTCGGTAAACATGCCAGCCAGGCAGTTCCTGATCACCTTGCGTCTTTGCGTAAATGCTTTCAGCACCACGTCTTCCAGTTTCTTCTGGTCGCAAGCTAGCGGCTGAGCGATCGGGATCATCCGTACGATGGCCGACTCTACTCTCGGTGGCGGGTCGAATGCGGTCGGCGGCACGATGAACATCAGCTGCATGGTGTAGCGCCATTGCAGCATCACGGACAAGCGTCCGAACGCCTTGGTGCCGGGCGCGGCGACCATGCGTTCCACTACTTCTTTTTGCAGCATGAAATGCTGGTCTTGCACTTGCGGTGCGATCTCCGCCAGGTGGAACAGCAAGGGGCTGGAGATGTTGTAAGGCAGGTTGCCGACCACACGCAACTTCTTGCCGGCGGTCAGAGGAATACTGCTGAAATCGAATTTCAGCGCATCGGCGGAATGCACATGCAGGCGCGCCGGATCGAAATTCTTTTGCAGGCGCGCCACCAGGTCGCGGTCCAGTTCGACCACATGCAACTGCTGCAGCGATTCCAGCAGCAGGCTGGTCATGGCCGCCAGGCCAGGGCCGATTTCAACCATGTTGTCGTCGGCCTGCGGCGCAATCGCGCTGATAATGTTGTACAACACGGTGTCGTCGGTCAGGAAATTCTGGCCGAAGCGCTTGCGAGGGATGTGGTTCTTCATATTCTTCTTTAATTGGTAGGGTGGGCACATCGTGCCCACGCGTGCACTCGCTCCGCGTATATACCTATTTCTGTGTGCTCGTGGCCCGTGCCCCGGTTATCGCAGTCACGCGTGGACACGATGTGCCCGCCCTGCCCGCACCATCTGCGCCGCCACATTCATCGCCGCCAGCATACTGCCGTGGTCGGCGTGGCCAAGGCCGGCGGCGGCGAGATCGAGCGCGGTGCCGTGATCCACAGAGGTACGGATAAACGGCAGACCCAGCGTGATGTTGATGCCGTGCCCGAAGCTGGCGTATTTCAATACCGGTAAGCCTTGATCGTGATACATGGCCAGCACGCAATCGGCATCGGCCAGGTATTTTTGCTGGAACAGGGTGTCGGCGGGATAGGGTCCGCTGACCGCAATGCCGCTTTCCTTGGCAGCCTGCAGTACGGGACCGATGATATCGATTTCTTCGCGGCCCAGATAGCCACCCTCGCCCGCATGCGGGTTGAGACCAGTCACCAGGATGCGGGGCTGCGTCAACCCGAATTTATTCTTTAGATCTGCGTGCAGGATCGCAATGGTCCGGCTGAGACTGTCAAAGGTAATCGCCGCCGCGACATCTTTCAGCGCCAGATGCGTGGTCGCCAGCGCCACGCGCAGCGGCGGCGTGGTGCGGTCAGTCGCCAGCATCATGACTACTTGCGCGGTAGCGCTTTTTTCCGCCAGGTATTCGGTATGGCCGGTGAATGCGACGCCGGCGTCATTGATCGTGCTCTTTTGCAGTGGCGCGGTGACTATGCCGTCGAAAATGCCTTGCTGCGCACCCTCAATCGCAATATCCAGCGTACGCAGCACTGCTCTCCCGTTGCGCGCATCCAGCACGCCTGGACGCACATGGGCATCCAGCTGGCAATCGATCACGGCAATCTGGTCGATGGAAAAATTCGGCAAGCCATTGTTGCGCAAGGCCTGCTGCGACAAGGCCACCAGCTTGATCTGCGGATCGATGGCTGCCGCCGTCATCGCCAGGAAAGCCGCATCGCCGATCAGCACGCTCTTGATCTGGCTGCGTAACTCCCAGGCAGCCCGGATCGACACCTCAGGGCCGATGCCGGCCGGTTCGCCGCAGGTGACGGCCAATACCGGCCGCCGCTGCGCGCCGGACGGCATGGCCCCAGATTGTTCAGACATGCGCAGCTTTCAAGAATTGACCGAATCGCGGATCGCGCTGTAATACAAGCCGCAATCAGTGATCGTCGTTACGGTATTCGACATAAGTACGGTCGCGCAACTGACGCAGCCAGTCGTTGGTGGCTTCTTCCGTCTTGCGTTCGCGGATCGCCATGCGGGCCGCCAGACGCTGACGCTCTTTCGAGACATCGTTGGTCTTGCGCTCCACCACCTGGATCAGGTGATAGCCGAATGGCGATTCGATCGGGTCGCTGATCTGGCCGGGCTTCAAGGCATCCATCGCACGCTCGAATTCAGGCACGGTGTCGCCGGGATACACCCAGCCCAGGTCGCCACCCTTGGATGCCGACAGGTCGTTGGAGTACTGCTTGGCCAGGTCTTCAAACTTGGCGGCGTTGTTATCCAGGCGTTCTTTCAGGTCAAGCAGGCGGCGGCGCGCGTCGGCCGCTGTCACGGTTGGCGTGACCTTGATCAGGATATGACGCACATGGGTCTGCTGCACCGGTGCGGCGGCGGTATCTGTCGGCGCGCTGGCAGCAGCACGCTTGTTGACCAGCTTGACGATATGGAAGCCGTTGGCGCTCTTCAGGATGGCCGATACCTGGCCGGGAGCCAGGTTGGCGACTGCTTCGACATACAAGGACGGCAGGCGGTCTTGCGTACGCCATCCCATGTCGCCGCCGGTCAGGGCATCGCTGGCGTCGGAAAACGCGGCAGCAACAGCGGCGAAGTTGCCGCCGGACTTGATCTGTTGCATGGCTTCCTCGGCCCGCTTGGCGCGCTGGGCAATCTGCTCGGCCGTGGCGTTTTCAGGAACGCGCACCAGGATCTGCGCTAAATCCAGCTCCTGGGCATTTTGCTTGTTGCTGGCGTCAGCGGTAATATAATTGTCGACTTCCGATTCTGAAATCTGGATCTTGTTATCGACTTCGCGTTCGCGCAGGCGCTGCAACAGCATTTCCTGACGGATCTCTTCGCGGAAGGCCGGATAAGGAATCTTGTCGGCCGCCAGCTGTTTCTGGAAATCCGCCATCGACAGCTTGTTTTGCTCGGCAATCCGGCCGATCGCGCGATCCAGCATGACGTCGTCCACCGACATACCGTTCTCTTTCGCCAGCTGCACTTCGGCGCGCTCAAGGATCATGCGCTCAAGCAATTGCTTTTGCAGCTCCGCCACCGGCGGCAATTCGATATTCTGTGCCTTCATGCGCTGCACCACATCGCTCATGCGCTTGGCCAATTCCTGCTGGGTAATCACATCCGTGTTCACCACCGCGACGATGGCGTCCACCGTTTGCGGGGTACCCTTGGTTGCCGGCGCGACAGCAGCCGGCGCCGCAGCTGCAGCCTGAGCAACCAGAGGCGGCGTAATCTGATTCGACACAGCTTGTGCCCAAGCGCTTCCGGCGGTTGCAGACAACAGCATGAATGCAAGTGCCGTGAGTTGGGTTTGATTGGTTTTACGCATAATTGGAAAAACGTTCATGGGTGAGAATAATCTGAAGAATGACGGGGAGAATAACAGGTTCAACGGCTGATGAACGAATCGGGTTGATTGATATTCTGATAACCTGGAACACTGCTACGCAGGGCTTGCATCGGATTTGACCCGATACTTGATAATCCATTCAATTCAAGTTGCACGAATATACCCGTAGTCGTGCGGGTTGACGATGTCGGCGTGCGTTGTCCAACGACACGGAAGACCCAGCAGTCGGCCTTGTATTCCAGTCCGAGCAGGCTTTGTCCGACTGTTTTTTCCGTCAAGGAATAGCTGACACGGCCGACGCCATACCAGCGCTTACTCAGCGGCCACTGTGCTGACAGGTCAAACTGCTTTAGGTATCTCTGGTCTGGATCCAGCGGATCAATGTTGGTGTGATCCAGCTGATACGAGAAATTGATGACTTTTTTCGGGCCTGGCTGCCACTTGACTGTCGAATTGGCGCGCACCCATTGGTTGTTGCTCTGGCTGTATTGAATCGTGTTGTCGACGCCCAGCGTCGGCGTCACCTGGCCACCCGCCATCAGCAGCAGGTCCGAACGGCTGGTGGTGATGTCATCGTTGTTGGCACCAACATTCAGGGCTACGCGCGGCTGAGTAAAGTACATGCGCTGGCCGATGCCCAGTCGCAGACGCTCCACCCCTGACTCCTCGATGAAACGGGAAATCAAGGCCGTGGTCAACTGATTGGCATCGCTGATGCGGTCATGGCCACTGTAGCGGTTTTCCGTAAAGATCTGGGCAAAGTTGAAGTCCGAGACAGCGCTGTCGAACAAAGGAAACTGGCTCTGGTCATGATACGGCGTGCGCACATAAAACACACGCGGCTCCAGCGTCTGTGTCATTGGATGGCCGAAGAATTTGGCGTCGCGTTCAAAGATCAGGCCGGCATCCAGCGAAAAAGTCGGCAGGACCCGGCTGAAATCGTTGCCCAGCGCTGTCGGGTTGACCACACCCGGCGCCGTGGCGATCGGATTCGCTACGCCGAATTTGTTTGGCGTGATGCTATAGGCCGTCGCATCCAGCTGGATCTTCGGAGTAATGAAAAAGCCGGGACGGATAATCGGATAGGACAGCTGCGGATTAATGTAAACTCGTTCGCCGCCCAGCGGCAGCAGAGTGCTGGCGGTGTAAGACGTGCTGCTACCTTGTGGAAAATCATACTGGCTGTTCCGGAAACGCGTGTACTGCGCATTCACGTTCCAGTCAAAGCCAAAAATATCCTGCTTGCCGGCGGTTAAAGTAACTTGCGGCATACGATCATACGGACGGCTGAGGGTAGGCAGTCCGGCGGCATTGAAATCCTGCAGGATCTGATAGCGCGAAGCCAGCGCTGCTACACTCCAGAACGAACCGCTGTAGTTCAAATCGAATTCGCGATTCAAGGTGCGCAAGGAGCTCTGGGTAATCGAACGCGAAAAATCGTCGGGATAATTATTGTCCGAGGCAAAGTTAACATTCCAGCCCATTGTCAGGCCGGGATACAGCGTCTGCGTATGAACCGACTGCACCGCATAGCGGTCGCTCTTGAATAGCCTGTCGTCGGGCAAATATTCAACCTTGGTCTGGCCGCTATAACCCACGCCCATGTAACGGGCATCCGCCCCCATCTGCAAACCGCGCTGGCTGATGATATTGGGATAGATCGTCAAGTCGCGGTTGGGCGCAATATTGAAGTAATACGGCAGGTTGAATTCCAGGCCACCATTGTTGGTGCTGCCGATGATCGGCGGCAGCACGCCGGACTGACGGTCGTTCGACAATGGAAAGGACAAGCTCGGCGAACCAAGGATAGGCACGCTCTTGAAATACAGGATGCCGTTGTGGGCAACCCCTTCACCGAGGCCGCTGTCGACATCCAGCGTGCTGGACTTGATATACCAGTCCGGCTTGGTGCCCGGGCAGGTCGTGTAGTTGCCCTTGACGATTTCCGACCTGTCCTCATCCAGAAAATTGATGCGTTCCGCGCTGCCGTGGCCATCGTTGGCCTGGAACCAGTAGGTCGGATTGGTCAGATAGCCTTGCCCCGAATCCATGTTCAGCTTGAGGTCGTCGCCGGTGTAGCGGTCGCCGTAGCGGTTCATCTTTACGCAGCCGTGGGCCTCCGCCTCATTCTCGACAATCCGGTAAATCCCGGTCTTGGATTTGACATTGGTGCCGCCGCGGGTGATGTCGACATCGTTATCCAGGTTCAGCAAACGGTCCGGGCGCCCGGTCATCTGCTCAGCTTCCACCGTGGTCGGCGCATCGGCATCGTTGACGCGCGGCACCTTGGCCTTCGGCGGGCTGGCCTGTGGGTTAGTCTGTGAATCAGGAGCGACCGGCGACGTAACCTCGACAGACTGCGCCCAGGCCCACATCGGCATGGAAACCGCCGCAATGACCGAAGCCACCAGGATGGTCATGCGCCGCAAAGCCGGCAATTGGGACGCAGCCGGACCGGACCGGACTGGACCTGAACGTGGCTGGAGATACTGCGGAAGCGCTGAGGAGGACCGGGTCATGAAATGAATTTGGCAAACACCATGGCAGGCGATTTTTTGAAATTAATCCCTTATTATATGGGAACTCACCATCAACAGCCGTTTTACTGGATTGCTTAATGTCTTTATCACAGTCTGCCCCTGCTTTACCCGATCTGCGCCAGACTCAAATTGTCGAATGGCTAACTACGCTCAGCGACATTCCTACCTTGCCCGCGACCTTGCGCCCAGCCTCTGCCGACGCCAGTTTCCGCCGCTATTTCAGAATTGATACGGCCGGTCCAGGCACGACTGCCGGCGGCACCCTGATCGTGATGGATGCGCCGCCGCCGCAGGAAGATGTGCGCCCCTTTATCGAGATTGGCGCGCTGTTTGGCGGTATCGGCTTGTCGGTGCCGACGGTGCTGGCGCAAGACGTCGAACGCGGCTTCCTGCTGCTGTCCGATCTGGGCAGCACCACCTACCTGCAGCAACTCACCAGCAATAGCAACATTGAAAATGCGCACAAGCTGTACATGGACGCCATCGACGCCTTGGTATTGCTGCAAACCAAGAGTCAACCGGATGTGCTGCCGGAATACGACCGCGCCTTCCTGTTGCGAGAATTGCAAATATTTCCAGAATGGTATATCGGCAAGCATCTGAAGGCCACCCTGAGCGACCAGCAAAGCGCCGATCTCGACAAAGTGTTCAACGCCATCCTCGCCAACAACCTGGCGCAGCCGCAAGTATTTATTCATCGCGACTACCATTCGCGCAACCTGATGGTGCTTGCCGACGGCAATCCCGGCGTGCTGGATTTCCAGGGCGCCCTGTACGGCCCGATCAGCTACGACATTGTCTCGCTGCTGCGCGATGTCTACATCCAGTGGGATGAAGCCCAGGTGCTGGACTGGCTGATCCGCTACTGGGAGCGGGCCAAGCGCGCCGGCCTGCCAGTGGCGCCGGACATCGACAGCTTCTACCGCGATTTCGAATACATGGGCCTGCAACGCCACCTGAAAATTCTCGGTCTGTTTGCGCGCCTGTATCACCGCGACGGCAAGGAAGCCTACCTCAAGGACATCCCGCTGGTCATGGATTACGTCCGCAAGACAGCCTTGCGCTACCGCGAGCTGATCCCGCTGGTGCGCATGCTGGACAAGCTGGAAGATAAAGCGGTGCAAGTTGGCTACACTTTTTAACTTATTGGGGACAGAGCTGCACGGGAAGTGTTTAAAAGTCGCCGTAGCGCGACGAATTACACTCTCCGTGCGACTCTGTCCTCAACTGATCAAGCAAGAAGCTTGAAGTATCGAAAGAATTTCGCAGAATAATGAAAGCAATGATATTTGCAGCCGGGCGCGGCGAGCGCATGCGCCCGCTGACCGACACCATTCCCAAGCCCTTGCTCAAGGTCCGCGGCCGGCCGCTGATCGTCTGGCACATCGTCAACCTGGTGCGCGCCGGCATCACCGACATCGTCATCAACCACGCCCACCTGGGAAACCTGATCGAAGAAACGCTAGGCGACGGCAGCAAATACGGCGCCGCCATCCAATATTCAGCGGAAAGCGTGGCGCTGGAAACCGCCGGCGGCATCGCCAAGGCCCGTCATTTGCTGGGCGAAGAACCGTTCGTGGCGATTGCCGGCGATGTCTACTGCCCGCATTTCGATTTCGAACAGGTCAAGAATACGCTGGAAGACAAGGACCTGTGGGGCCAGCCATACCCGCTCGACAAGCGCGACGTCGCCTGGCTGTATCTGGTGAAGAATCCGCCCACCATCCGCAAGGCGACTTCGGCCTGCACAGCTATTCCATCAGCAACGAGGGCGACGCCGGCCATACTTATACTTACTCAGGCATCGGCGTTTACCGCCCTGAGATGTTCGACAGCGTCAGCCCCGGCCAGCCCGAAAAGCTGGTTACCTTGATGCGCAAGTACGCAGCGCGCGGCCAGC
Source organism: Collimonas pratensis (assembly GCF_001584185.1). Taxonomy (GTDB): domain Bacteria; phylum Pseudomonadota; class Gammaproteobacteria; order Burkholderiales; family Burkholderiaceae_D; genus Collimonas; species Collimonas pratensis. Next base: position 4,591,464 of record NZ_CP013234.1, read on the forward strand.
TCGGCGGCGAGGTATATCGTGGCGACTGGACCGACGTCGGCACCATCGAACGCCTGGATCAACTCAACGCGCCGCTGTAAACGGCGCACGACAACCTGTTACAAAAATTAGGAATGAGCGCCAGCATGACTCCTTACAGCACACGCCGCAGCAAACTGATTGCACAAATGCAAGCCATGGGTGGCGGCGTCGCCATCCTCTCAACGGCGCCGGAAGCGATGCGCAACGCCGATTCCGATTTTCCCTATCGGCATGACAGCAGCTTCTACTATCTGTCCGGCTTCACCGAACCGGACAGCGTCATCGTGCTCGTGGCAGGTAAAGACCCGAAGGCCATCTTGTTCTGCCGCGAGAAAAACCTGGAACGGGAAATCTGGGACGGCTTCCGCTTTGGCCCGGCTGCCGCGCGTGAGCAGCTCGGTTTTGACGCCGCCTTTGCGATCGACGAGATCGACAGCGAAATGCCAAAACTGCTGGCCGACGCGCCGGCGATTTTTTATACCTTGGGCAAGCAGGCTAACCGCGACAGCCAGCTGCAAGGCTGGCTCGGCAAGCTGGCCGGCCAGGCCCGTGTCGGCGTCAGCGCGCCGGCCACCATCCACAGCCTGGATCCGCTGCTGGCCGAAATGCGGTTGTTCAAGGATGCCTCGGAACACGCCATCATGCAGCGCTCCGGCCAGATTGCCGCCGGCGCCCATCGCCGGGCGATGCGCATGGCGCGCCCCGGTCTGCGCGAATACCATCTGGAAGCAGAAATCCTGCACGAATTCCGCAGCAACGGCGCCGAATCGCCCGCCTATACTTCGATTGTGGCCGCCGGCGCCAACGCCTGCGTGCTGCACTACCGCGCCGGCAATACCGAACTGAAGGACGGCGACCTGGTGCTGATCGACGCCGGCTGTGAATTCGAAAGCTACGCCTCTGACATTACCCGTACCTTTCCTGCCAACGGCGTCTTCTCCGGTCCGCAAAAGGTCTTGTATGAAATCGTGCTGGCAGCGCAGCACGCCGCGATTGCCGCCACCCGTCCCGGACAGCGCTTCATCGACGGCCACAATGCCGCCCTGCGCGTGCTGGCGCAAGGCATGCTGGATACCGGCCTGCTCGCCAAGGACAAGGTCGGCAGCCTCGACGACGTCATCGCCAACGGCGACTACCGCCAGTTCTACATGCACAGCACCGGCCACTGGATCGGCCTCGACGTGCACGATGTCGGCGCTTACCGTGAACCCGGCGAAGCCGCGCCGGAAGGCCAGCAAAAGCCATGGCGCAAGCTGCAGCCGGGCATGGTCACCACGGTCGAACCCGGCATCTACGTGCGGCCGGCGGAAGGCGTGCCCGAGCAGTTCTGGCATATCGGCATCCGCATCGAAGACGATATCCTGGTGACGGCTGATGGCAATATCAACCTGACGCACGATGTGCCGACCTCGGTGGCCGAGATCGAAGCGTTGATGCGCAAATGACGCTGCGCCTGCTGCGGGACTGCAATGCGCTGCAGGCGCTGTTATCATGACGGCTATGACCATTGCCACCATCGCTGCCACACCCGCCATCGTCGTGTTCGATCTCGGCGGCGTCCTGTTCGACTGGAATCCGGACTACCTGTTTCGCAAGCTGATCGCCGATGAAACCGAGCGCAAATGGTTTCTCGCCCATGTCTGCAACGGCGCATGGAATATCCAGCAGGATGGCGGCCGCTCGCTGGCTGAAGCCACCGCCAGCCTCAGCGCGCTGCATCCACAACATGCGCCGCTGATCGCCGCCTTTTATGCCCGCTGGACGGAAATGCTGGGCGGCACGCTGGCGCCGGGCGTGGCGATTTTCAATGCATTGGAAGCCGGCGGTGTCCCCTTGTACGCCTTGACCAACTGGTCGTCCGAAACCTTCCCTTACGCCCGCAGCAATGCTCCATACCAGCCGATCCTGGAACGCTTCAAAGACATCCTGGTGTCGGGCGAAGAAAAGCTGATCAAGCCGGATCCGCGCATCTATCAGCGTATGCTAGAGCGCATACGCGCGCACCATCCCGACGCTCAGCCGGAGCATCTGATCTTCATCGACGACGTCGAACGCAATGTGCTGGCCGCGCGCGCACTCGGCTGGCGCGCCATCCATCACGCCGATCCGGCAGCAACCGCCGTGCAACTGCGCGACTGGGGTTTGCCGACATGAGCGACAACAATAATTCGCACAGCGAGACCGAGGCTGACATCGCCATCTGCGGCGCCGGCCCGGTCGGCCTGAGCCTGGCCGCGCTGCTGGTAAAGCGCGGAATACCGGCGGCACGCATCGCCCTGATCGACGCCAAGACCGTTGAACAGGCACGGCAGGATCCACGTTCGCTGGCGCTGTCCTATGGCAGCAGCCAGATCCTGCAGGAAATCGGCGCCTGGCCGCTGGCCGCCACCGCCATCCACCAGATCCACGTCTCGCGCCGCGGTCACTTCGGCCGCACGCTGATCCAGCGCGACGAATTCCAGCTGCCGGCGCTCGGCTATGTCACGCGCTACGGCACGCTGGTGACGGCCCTGGCGGCGCTGCCGAGCCTGAGCGGGGTCCAGTTGCTGCGACCGCTGCAGGTGACTGCCAGCACGGAACATGAAGATAACGTCGAACTGCAATTGTCGGATGGCCGCGCCTTGCACACCAGATTACTGGTGCAGGCCGAAGGCGGCCTGTTTGGCGCGCAAGGCGCCAAGGCGTTGCAGCGCGACTACCAGCAGGTCGGCATCGTCGCCCACGTCCAGGCCAGCGCCCCGATTGCACAGCGCGCCTTTGAACGCTTTACGGACCAGGGCCCGCTGGCGCTGCTGCCGCAGGATGATGGACATGGCAATAACTACGCCTTGGTGTGGTGTGTCCGGCCCGATACCGCCAGTAATCTGCTGGCACTGGACGACACTGCCTTCCTGCAGGCATTGATGCAAGCCTTCGGCGGCCGCCTCGGACGGTTTACCAAGACGACGGCGCGCAACAGTTTTCCGCTTGGCCTGAATGCGCGTCCGGCAAGCTCGGCCAGAATCGTCGCGATCGGCAACGCCGCGCAAACCCTGCATCCGGTAGCCGGCCAGGGACTCAACCTGGGACTGCGCGACGCCACGGTGCTGGCGCGCATGCTGGCAGCCGAGCTGTCGTCGGCAACCCTGCTGCAGTTCGCCGCCGCCAGGCAAGCCGACCGCAGCGTGACGATCCACCTGACCGACGTCATGGCGCGGATTTTCGCCAGCGCGCCCGACGGCGCCTGGTCGCAAACCCTGCTTGGCCTGTCCCTGGGGCTAGTCGACGTGATCAAGCCGGCGCGGCGCTTGCTGGCGCAGCAAATGATGTTTGGCCGACGCTGATCCCTGCTTGCGATTTCATCGTTCAACATAAAAAAAGCCGCGCCGGTGTTATCCGGCACGGCTTTTTAGCTAGAGCGGCGGGGCTTACTCGACCGCCTTCACCATATCTTCAATCACCTTCTTGGCGTCGCCGAACACCATCATGGTCTTGTCCATGTAGAACAGCTCGTTGTCGAGCCCGGCGTAGCCGGCGGCCATCGAGCGCTTGTTGACGATCACGGTCTTGGCTTTATAGACTTCCAGGATAGGCATGCCGGCGATCGAGGACTTCGGATCCTTGGCGGCCGGATTGACGACGTCGTTGGCGCCCAGCACCAGCACCACATCGGCCTGGGCGAATTCGCCGTTGATGTCTTCCATCTCGAACACCTGGTCGTACGGCACTTCGGCTTCCGCCAGCAGTACGTTCATGTGGCCCGGCATGCGTCCCGCCACCGGGTGGATCGCATACTTCACGATCACACCCTTGTGCGTCAGCTTCTCGGTCAGCTCTTTCAAGGCATGCTGGGCGCGCGCCACCGCCAGGCCGTAGCCCGGAACGATGATGACGGTTTCGGCATTGCCCATCAGGAAAGCAGCGTCGTCGGCAGAGCCGGATTTTACCGGCCGCTGCTGTTGCGCCGCCCCGCCTGTTGCCGCGGCAGCATCGCCGCCGAAGCCGCCCAGGATGACGTTGAAGAAGGAGCGGTTCATCGCCTTGCACATGATGTAAGACAGGATCGCACCGCTGGAACCGACCAGCGAACCGGCGATGATCAGCATCGAATTGTTCAGCGAAAAACCGATGCCGGCAGCTGCCCAGCCAGAGTAGCTGTTGAGCATCGACACCACCACCGGCATGTCTGCGCCGCCGATCGGGATGATGATCAACACGCCGAGGATGAAGGCGATCAGCGCCATCAGGATGAACGGCAGCCAGGCTTGCGTCAGGACGAAGATGATGCCGAGGCCGACCATCGCCACCGCCAGCAGCAGGTTGATGAAATGCTGGCCGCGGAAACTCACCGGCGCGCCCTGGAACAGGCGGAATTTATACTTGCCCGACAGCTTGCCGAAGGCGATCACCGAACCAGAGAAAGTGATCGCGCCGACGAAGGTGCCGATGAACAGTTCGATGCGATTGCCGACCGGCAGCGCCTCGCCGTGCGCCGCAATACCGAAAGCCCAAGGCTCGGACACCGCCGCCACCGCGATGCAGACTGCAGCCAGGCCGATCAGCGAGTGCATCGCCGCCACCAGCTCAGGCATCTTGGTCATCTCGACGCGCTTGGCCAGCATCGCGCCGATGCCGCCGCCGACGATCACGCCGCCCGCCACCAGCCAGAAGCCCAGGCCGGCGCCTTGCGACTCCGCTTTCAGCTTGACGATCAGCGCAATCGTGGTCACCACCGCAATGGCCATGCCGGCCATGCCGAAAGCATTGCCGCGCCGCGCCGAAGAAGGATGCGACAAACCCTTGAGCGCCTGGATGAAACAGACCGAGGCGATCAGGTATAGCAAGGTCACCAGGTTCATGCTCATTGCGCCGCTCCCTCTTTAGCCGCAGGCTTGGCCTTCGGTTCTTTTTTCTTGAACATTTCCAGCATGCGCTGGGTCACCAGGAAGCCGCCGAATACATTGACTGCCGCCAGCGCCACCGCCAGCGTGCCGGCGATCTGGCCAACAATGCCCTCGGTCAGGCCGGCCGCCAGCATGGCACCGATGATGATGATGGCGGAGATGGCGTTGGTGACCGCCATCAGCGGTGTATGCAGCGCCGGCGTAACGGTCCAGACCACGTGGTAGCCGACGTAGATCGCCAGTACAAAGATGATCAGGTTAGTGATGGTGTGCGTGACTTCCATGGTTTCCCCTTAATGGAGCGAGCTCGAATGACTTCCACTACGTCATGCCCGCATACGCGGGCATGACACGTCTTTTAGATCTTTTTCAAACCGGTGATCTTGTTGCTGTCGTCGACAAACACTACTTTCGGCACGTAGCTGCGCGCTTCTTCGTCGGAAAGTGGCGCATAGGTACAGATGATCAGCAGGTCGCCCAGGTGGGCGCAGCGAGCGGCGGCGCCGTTCAGCGAAATTTCGCCGCTGCCGCGCTTGCCGCGGATGGCGTAGGTCGAAAAGCGCTGGCCGTTGTTGACGTTGTACAGTTCGATCTTTTCAAACTCGCGGATGTCGGCCGCTTCCAGCAGGTCTTCATCTATCCCGCACGAACCTTCGTAGTGCAGGTCGGCTTGGGTAACGGTGGCGCGATGAATCTTTGCGCGCAGCATGATGCGTTGCATATTATTTCTCCAGTTTACAAACCGCCAGCCGCAGCCGGTGGTGTATTACAGCCATATCCACAGCTATTGATTAAAACGGTAGTACGTTCAAACGTGATTGAAACGTGATTGAAACGTGATTGTTCAAGCTACCTGCTTCCCTTATTTGCGCAGTACCTCACCGGCACTGCACAGCAAAGTGGCCGCCACTATATCGTCTTCACGATTAATCACAAGCCCGCCTTCAGCGTTGATGATCAGTTTGAGGAAGTCCAGCAAGTTGCGCGCATACAGGGCCGAAGCATCGGCCGCCACCAGCGCCGCCAGGTTGCCCTCGCCGATGATGTGGACACCGTGCTTGATGACAGTCTTGCCGCTTTCCGACAAGGGGCAGTTGCCGCCCTGGTCGACCGCCATGTCAAGGATCACCGAGCCCGGCTTCATCGCCTTGACGGTCTCCTCGCTGATCAATACCGGCGCCTTGCGGCCAGGGATCAGCGCGGTGGTGATGATGATGTCGGCCTGCTTGGCGCGCTCGTGCACCAGTTCTGCCTGGCGCCGCATCCAGTCGGCCGGCATCGGCCGCGCATAGCCGCCGACGCCCTGGGCGATTTCTCTTTCTTCATCGGTGATGAAGGGCACGTCCAGGAATTTGGCGCCGAGCGACTCGATCTGCTCTTTTACAGCGGGCCGGACATCGGAAGCTTCGATCACCGCGCCCAGCCGCTTGGCGGTGGCGATCGCCTGCAAGCCGGCGACGCCGGCGCCCATGATCAGCATGCGCGCCGCCTTGACGGTGCCGGCAGCAGTCATCAGCATCGGCATGAAGCGCTGGTAGGTATTGGCCGCCATCAGCACCGCCTTATAGCCGGCGATGTTGGCTTGCGACGACAGCACGTCCATCGACTGCGCGCGCGAAGTACGCGGCGCCGCTTCCAATGAAAACGCGGTCAGGCCATGGCTTGCCATAACAGCAATATTGTCGGCATCAAAAGGGTTCAGCATGCCGACCACCACCGTGCCGCTTTTCAGCAAGGGCAGTTCGTCGGCGCTGGGAGCGCGCACTTTCAGCACGGTTTCCATGCCGAAGGCGGCGGCAGCGCTCACCACTTCAGCGCCGGCGGCGGCGTAAGCCTCATCCGTGATGCTGGAAGAAATGCCTGCGCCGGACTGCACCAGGACCTGGTGTTTGGCCGCTACCAGCTTCTTTACCGTCTCTGGAGTCGCGGCTACCCGGGTTTCTCCGGGCCGCGACTCGGCAGGGATGCCGATTTTCATGTACTTCTCCCACTATGTTAAGAATTCTGTCGATTTGTCGGAGATTTGCCTCGGCAATCCCCGCAAACAGGCCGGGAACAGGGCAAGACTGTCCCGCAATGAGCTGCATGGAATATTACACGGAAAAATTGCGGCCAAACAACCTGAGTCTTGATGTAGGTTATTTATCCTAAAATTAGCTGCATTGTTGCAACTATGGCTAGTGTCCTGTCCGCCGGCCGCATCGGGCTATCTACTGCACTCCTGACGTACTTTTCATCGAAAAGCGGCAGGCAAGTTAAAATATCGGATTAACCGAGGAATTTATGACTGACGTTTGGAAACCCTCCGTCACGGTCGCAGCGATCATAGAGCGCGACGGCCGCTTCTTGCTGATAGAAGAAGCCACCAGTGACGGTATCCGCATCAACCAGCCAGCCGGCCATCTCGATCCCAACGAGTCGCTGCTGCAGGCGGTTGCGCGCGAGACGCTGGAAGAAACGGCGCACGAATTCACCCCGACCGCGCTGGTCGGCATGTACATGGCGCGTTATGTCTCGGCACGCACCGGCAAAGCGGTCACTTACTTACGCTTCGCTTTCTGCGGCGATCTGGGCCCCCAGCACGACCAGCCGCTGGATCATGGCATCCTGCGCACCCTGTGGCTGTCGCGTGACGAAATGGCGGCCTGCAGCGAACGCCACCGCAGTCCGCAAGTGCTGCAATGCGTGGACGATTACCTGCGCGGCCAGCGCGCGCCCCTGTCCATGCTGAATACCCATCCCAGCGCCTATGGAGTAGAACATGAGCTCTCCTAAGAAGCGGGTAGTGATCGGCATGTCCGGCGGGGTCGACTCTTCGGTCTCGGCCTGGCTGCTGAAACAGCAAGGCTATGAAGTGATCGGCCTGTTCATGAAGAACTGGGAAGACGACGACGATTCCGAATACTGCTCGACCCGCCAGGACTGGATCGATGCGGTCAGCGTGGCCGATGTCATCGGCGTCGATATCGAAGCCGTGAATTTTGCCGCCGAATACAAGGACCGGGTATTCGCCGAATTCCTGCGCGAATACCAGGCCGGCCGCACGCCGAATCCGGACGTGCTCTGCAACGCCGAAATCAAGTTCAAGGCCTTCCTCGACCACGCCATGAAACTCGGCGCCGACCTGATCGCCACCGGCCACTACGCCCGCGTGCGGCAAGCCGCTTCCGGCCGCTTCGAGCTGCTCAAAGCAGTCGACGCCAGCAAGGACCAAAGCTATTTCCTGCACCGGCTGAACCAGTCGCAACTGTCGCGCACCCTGTTCCCGCTGGGCGAAATCCAGAAGACCGAAGTGCGCAAGATCGCCGAACAGATCCAGCTGCCGAACGCCAAGAAAAAGGATTCCACCGGCATCTGCTTCATCGGCGAAAGGCCGTTCCGCGAATTCCTGAACCGCTATTTGTCTTACCAGCCGGGGCCAATGAAAACGCCGGATGGCGACGTGGTGGGCGAGCATGTCGGCCTGAGTTTTTACACGCTGGGGCAGCGCAAGGGTATCGGCCTGGGCGGCATGAAATCGCACAAGAACGCCGGCGGCGACAGCGATCCCTGGTATGTGGCGCGCAAGGATGTGGAGAACAACACTTTGTACATCGTGCAGGGCCACGATCATCCGTGGCTGCTGTCGTCGACGCTGCAGGCCGGCCAGCTCAGCTGGGTCGCCGGCGATGCGCCGCAAAATGCGCATTTGTCAGGCAAGACGCGTTACCGCCAGGCCGACATGGCTTGCGCCTTTGACAGCCTGCGAGTCGACGCCGGCGAGAATTTCGCGCTGCGCTTCAGCGATCCGCAATGGGCGGTGACGCCTGGCCAGTCTGCCGTGCTGTACGACGGCGATGTCTGCCTTGGCGGCGGCATCATCGAGTCTTCCGGCCTATAAGGCTGAGCACCATACCGGCTTACGCCTTGCAGGCGTAAGCCGGGTATTTCCTGCCTGCCGCGCCGTCCTGGCCGGGCCTCCGTCCAAATTCATCAGAAATTTTTGCCCAAACACACTTTGTCGTGTAATTGCAACAATAAGTTCCCCAATATTATTGCCAATTACGGAATAGTAAATTTCCAATAAGACCATTTATTGTTGATAGTGAAGTCTCTACACTTAGCTTCATCGATGGGCGCAACACACAAGCAACACTATTTCAGCAATGCAAGTGCGCCGCTCACCGAGGCAGGACCCGACGGGCAACATAGTTATCGCCTGTTCCGCCGAGCCCGGTGCCATCTATCAATCACTGGAGAAAAACATGAATGCCAAACAACTTATCGCAGGTCTCGCTATCTTGGCTGCCGCTGGCAGCGCCCTGGCCGATGCCCCATATCCGCCAGAAACCCCATTTGTCTCCACCAAATCCCGCGCCGATGTGCAGGCTGAAGTGGCGCAAGCCCAAAAAGACGGCACACTGAACCAGGCCCGCAGCGAATATCCGACGGTTGCAGCAGCCAGCAAGCCAGTCACCCGTGCTGAAGTCGTGAGCCAGATCAGCAACACCGAGCCATCGGTCTATAACGGCAACTAAGTCGCGACAGCCATTAGCCACTGATGCGACAGTAACTCCCCCAGGTTTAAAGAGTTAAGCAAAACGCCAGCAATGCTGGCGTTTTGCTATTATCCGATCATAGTCCCATGCGCCATGCCATAGCGCCGTCGGCAGTGCGCTGATGCAGCAACAGATCGCATTAAAAGATCCGCTTCAAAAGATCCGGTTCAAAAGATCATTACTCAGACCTTTTTTCTCGTTACATTATTCCGGGTCACCATGCGGTCAACTACCCCCTCCAAGCCTTACCTTCCAAGCAGCCTGCTGACGGCCTGTTCGCTGGCCGTCGTGCTAAGTGGCTGTGCCGATTTCTCTGGCATAGCTCCGCAATCCAGGCTGGCGGACGGCAGTGCGCTGGCAGCCGGCAGCACACTCAGCAATATCGGCAACGCCGCATGGCCGAGCAGCGCCTGGTGGGAAAATTACCGCGATCCGCAACTCAACGCGCTGGTGCAGCAGGCCGTCGCCGACAGTCCCAGCCTGAAAATCGCCCAGGCCCGCATCCGCCAGGCTTCCTCGCTGGCCGGCGTGGCGCGCGCGGCAACGCTGCCGAAAGTCGGCGTCGAGGCCAGCAGCACACGCGGCCTGTATTCCGAGGAATACATTTTCCCGCCGCCGCTAGGCGGCAGCTGGAACTGGGACAATGAAATCACCGTCAAGGCCAGCTACGATCTCGACCTCTGGGACAAGGACCGCAGCGCGCTGGAATCGGCCCTGGATACAGTCCACGTCAGCGCCGCCGAGGCGCGCAGCGCCCAGCTCAACCTGGAAACGGCTGTCGTGCGCGGCTATCTGCAACTGGCGACCCAGTTCGCGCTACGCGACGTCGCCAGCGCGACGCTGGTGCAACAGACCTCGATCGCCAATATCGCCCAACGCAAGCTGAACGCCGGCCTCGGCACCCGCCTGGAAGTCAGTCAAGCGGAAACCGCGCTGCCCGACGCCCGTTCCAATATAGAAAAAATCGACGAAAATATTGCCCTGCTGCGCAACCAGATTGCCGCCCTGAGCGGCAAGGGGCCCGGCAGCGGCGAAACAATCCGGCGGCCAGTCCTGGCCACCGCCCTGATCGCCCCTGCAGATGGCAGCGACAGCAGTGCACAATTGCCGATCGCTCTGCCCGACAACGTCCCGGCGCACCTGGTCGGGCGCCGCCCGGATGTGATCGCACAACGCTGGCGGGTCGAAGCGATGAGCAAGAATATCGACGTCGCCAAGGCCGCCTTCTATCCCGATATCAATATCTCCGCCTTCATCGGCTTGCAGGCGCTCGGCTTCACCAATTTCCTGAGCGCCTCGTCCGGCGTGCGTGGCGCCGGGCCGGCCATTTCGCTGCCGATTTTTGACGGCGGCCGCCTGCGCGCCAACCTCGGCGCCCAGACCGCCGCCCTCGACGGCGCCATCGAAAGCTATAACAACACGCTGGTGCAAGCCCTGCAAAGCGTAGCCGACCAGATTATCAAGCTAAAATCGGAACAGCAGCAGCGCGGCCAGTCGGAACAGGCGCTGGCGCTCTCGAAGAAATCCTACGACCTGGCCAAGCGCGGCTACCAGGCCGGCCTGACCGCCAACATCAACGTCATCCAGACCCAGCTGGTGCTGCTGCAGCAACAACTGCGGGTGGCGCAAATCCGCGCCGGCTACCTGGATAGCTGGGCGCAGCTGATGCAGGCGCTGGGCGGCGGCCTCGGCGACGATTTGCCACAACCCTTGCCGCAGCCCGGCGCCAGCGGTGACGCCATCGCCGCCGGCAACGCTGGTAAATAAGCGGCCACCGTCATGAGCGAAACCGCAAGCAGCCGCCAGTCCTGGCTGCATCATCTGGCGCAGGCCGGCGTCATCTGGGTGGAAAGCCACGGCCAGGACCTGCTGCATGTCAGCAAGATCTTGCTGGCAACCTTGCTGGCGCTCGGACTGTCGCTGGTGTTCGACCTCGCCAAGCCCGGCACCGCCATGGTCACCGTCATCATCGTGCTGCAGCCGCGCAGCGGCCTGGTGCTGGCGAAAGGCTTTTACCGCTTCATCGGCACCTCGGTAGGGGTGGTCGTGTCAATCATCCTGGCCGCCTCGTTTACCCAGCAGCCGATCCTGTTCCTGGCGGCCGGCGCCTGCTGGCTGGCTTTCTGCACCGCCGGCTCCACCATCTTCCGCAACTTCCAGTCCTACGCCTTCGTGCTGGCCGGCTACACCCTGGTCATCGTCGGCTTGCCGGCGGCGCTGCAGCCGGCCCAGGCTTTCGACATCGCCATGACGCGCCTGAGCGAGGTGATGCTGGGCCTGCTGTGCGCAGGCGTGGTCAGCGACGTGCTGTTCCCCCAGCACTTGTCGGACGTCTTGCTGCTGACGGTGCGCAAACGCTTTGCCGACTTCAAGAAATTCATTGCGCTGGACGACAGCGCCGCTGTTTCGCGGCCGGCGCGCGAACGCCTGGTGCTGCGCTTCATCGGCGAGGTGATTTCGCTGGAAGCGCTGCGCACCTCATCGGTATTTGAAAGCGCTGCCGGCCATTTGCAAAGCCTGCAGCTGCGCCAGTTGAACAATGCCTTCATGACCGCATCCACCACCTTCCACTCGCTCGACCAGCTGTTCGGCCGCCTGCAGGCCGGCGGCAAGCGCAGCACGCTGGACGCCTTGATGATGGAATACCGGGCGATTGCGCGAGCCCTCTCCAGCGAGGACCGGACGCAGCTGAAGCAGGTCCGCAACGGCATTCCCGGGCGCCTGGCTGCCCTGCGCCGCGGCTTGGCCGCCAGCAGCCTCGACAGCGACGGCAGCCACCTGCTGGATTTCGATTCGGCCACCGAACTGCTGGCCAGGTTCGCCGATGAACTGGTGATCTACGCCAGGATCCATGCGGTCGTGATCCAGGCCGAGATGCACATGGCGGACGACGTCCAGCTGCCCGCGCATTATGTGGCGCGCACCGATCCGACCCTGATCGTCACCTCGGCGCTGCGGGCGGCAATCGGCTTCATCCTTTCTGCCTGGTTCTGGATCCAGACCGGCTGGGTTTCCGGCACCGATGCGGTGGTGATGGCGACCGTGGTCAGCGCCCTGTTTGCGGCAGCGCCATCGCCCATCAAAGTGGTGCGTCAGTTCATGATAGGCGGCGCGCTGGGCGGCTTTTTCGGCTTCCTGTCGGCCTACTATCTGCAAGCGCAGGCCGAGAATTTCACCATGCTGTGCATCGCGCTGGCGCCCTTCATCCTGATCGGCGCCTGGCTCACCACCACCAGGAAATATGCGGGCATCGGCACTGGCATCCTGCTGTTTTTCTTTTCCTACGCCAGCATCGGCAGCAACTACCAGTTCGACATGCTGGAACTGCTCAACGGCATGGCCGGCGGCCTGTTCGGCGTCGCCATCGCTTCCGTGATGTACCAGATCATCGACCCATCCGACAGCCGCTGGATCAAGCGCCGCCTGGCGCGCGCCCTGCGCAACCAGGTGGTGGAAGCCTGCGGCCGGCCGCTGCCGGGGCTGGCCGGACGCTTTGAAAGCGGCACCCGCGATCTGCTGTCGCGTTTTGCGATCACGCACTCGCTGGATAACGAAGACGACCGCGCCATCATGACCTGGCTCTTGTCGGTGCTGGAAATCGGCCGCGCCGTGATCCAGCTGCGGCAGGAGACCTTGAGCATAGCCGAGCCGCAAGTGCACGCCAGGATCGACGACGCCATACGCAGCATCGCCCGTCTGTTTGCGCGTCCCAGCCAGGGCCGCCTGCGGCTGGCGCTGGATGGCGTGCTGGCGGCAATCGCCGTATGCGGCGACATGCCGGCGGTGCTGGCCAACCTGCACCTGATGCGCGGCGCCATGCTGGAGCGCGTCACCGTGCTGACGCCGGCCGCAACCACGGCGCCGCCGTCGCCCCTCAATCCAGCTACCAACACTACTACCGGGAAGTGACCATGCCGCGCGAAATCGCCCTCTTCGATGCCCTCATCCCGACCTTGCTGCTGGTCTTCATCGCCTGCCTGTTCCTGCAGATGGCGGTCGACTGGCTGTTTACCCGCCTCGGGCTGTACCGCTATGTCTGGCACCCGAGCCTGTTCCGCATCGCCCTGTTCTTTTGTATTTTCGGCGGCGCCGGATTGCTACTTCACGTGGTGTAGTACGTCGTGCAATACGTTATTCAATTCGCTGTGAAAAATTTGTTCTAAGGTCGCCATGAAATCATCCACCATCTTGAAAACCCTGCTGCAGGTCATCATCACCCTGCTAGTGGTCCTGGCCGCCGTCTTGCTGGCGCGCGCACTGTGGGAGCGCTACATGAACACGCCCTGGACCCGCGACGGCCGGGTGCGAGCCGACGTCATCAGCGTCGCCGCCGACGTGTCCGGCATCGTGGTGGCAGTGCCGGTGGCCGACAACGGCTACGTGCACAAAGGCGACCTGCTGATGAAAATCGATCCGGCGCGCTACACGCTGGCGCTGGCGCAGGCCGAAGCGCTGGTGACCGAACGCCGCGTCGGCCTCACCACCAAGCAGCGCGACGCCGAGCGCCGCGCCAAGCTGGACGGCGACGTCATTTCCAATGAGAACCGGGAAAATTCCAGCGCCGACGCTTCCGCGGCCCAGGCCTCCTACCAGGCCGCCCTGGCGGCGCGCGACAGCGCCAAGCTGAATCTGGAACGCACCGAAGTGCGCGCCACGGTGGACGGCTGGATCACCAACCTGAACGTGCACGCCGGCGATTTCGCCCAGGCCGGTTCGCCCAAGCTGGCAGTGATCGATGCCAATTCCTTCTGGGTCTACGGCTACTTTGAAGAAAACAAGCTGCCGCTGATGAAAGTCGGCGACGCCGTCGACATGCGCCTGCTCGGCAGCGAGCAGCTCATCAACGGCCACATCGACAGCATCTCGCGCGGCATCACCGACCGCGACAACGCGCTCGGCACTTACGGCCTGGCCAATGTCAACCCGAGCTTCAACTGGGTGCGGCTGGCGCAGCGGGTACCGGTACGCATCCATATCGACAAGGTGCCGGATGGAATCACGCTGGCGGCCGGTATGACTTGCACCGTCATCGTCAAGCCGGGGCAGCGCCCGGTAGCGGCTGCGAAATAAAAAAACGGGTTTGGACTGACCCGGGCCTTTTTAATCCAATTTCATATCGTTCCTGATCCAGTCCAGCACCGATGTGTGCTGCGGCTGCCACCCCAGTTCCCGGAGCGCCTTGGCCGCCGACACCCGGCTGTTCGAGCCGAACGAATACACCGCGTGGCCAAAACCCCAGGCATCGATGGCGTCCTGCACCGGCCAGGATTGCGCCGGCCCCAGAGCCAAACGCTCAGCAATGGCGCCGACGATCTCGGCATACGAGGCCTGGCCGTTCTCGACAAAATAGAAAGAACCGGCGGGCGCCGTTTTCAATGCCAGCAGGTACAACTCCGCCACATCTTCGATATGCACATTGGACCAGGCGTTGAGGCCCTTGCCGACATAGCGCGCGATGCCGCTGCTGCGCGCCTGCGCCACCAGCGGTGGAATCTGCACACTGTCGCGCTTCAGGCCGAGGCCGTTACCGTAGATCATGGTGTTGCACAGGATGACGGAACGCACATCGCGTTGCGCGGCGTCGCGTATCAGCTTGTCGAGCGCAGCGCGCGCGGCCTTCTCCGGCGCCGGCGTGAACGGCGTGTCTTCGTCGAATATCTGTTCCGATAACCAGTCGCCGCGGGCGTCGTCGCCGATCACGCTGGAACCGCTGGTATGGATGAATACCTTGCCGGAACCGGCCAGCGCATCCAGCAAGGTCTGTACCGCAAACAGATTATCCGAACTGGCGGCATTGATCACCGCATCCGCCTGCTTCGCCTCACGGCTGAGGATCTCGCCGTCGGCCAGCGTTCCCAGCACCGGCTCCACGCCCAGCGCCTTCACGCGTTCGGCTTGCTCCTGCGTCCGCACCAGCCCGCGCACCTGATAGCCCTCCTGCATGAAACGGGCGGCGACTGAACCGCCGATGAATCCGCTTGCGCCAGTGATAAATACCTGCATGTTCTTTCCTTGTCTGATTGATTTCTGAATGATGTCTGGACGATGCCTGGGCGGCCGTCGATACAGACACTATGCACGTATTGTTTATTGAGAAAAATGGGTATATCGACAAATGATATTTGACTTAGAATCAACAACGTTTGACGCTTACCGATGGTCGCACTTGCGGAGATGCAGCTTATTTGCAGCTAGTTGCAGCTTCGCATTGTTGCGAAAACAGCATAAAATCAAAAAATACACATCCACCTTCAGGGAGGCGCATGAGCGCTGCACCATCACAACACGCCGACCTGAATCCGACGCCCGCGCCTAAGCGC
Source organism: Collimonas pratensis (assembly GCF_001584185.1). GTDB lineage: Bacteria > Pseudomonadota > Gammaproteobacteria > Burkholderiales > Burkholderiaceae_D > Collimonas > Collimonas pratensis. Next base: position 4,607,226 of record NZ_CP013234.1, read on the forward strand.
GTGATCAGCGCCGACCTGGTGGCCGGCCTTTCGATCGCCGGACTGCTGCTGCCCGAAGCCGTGGCTTATTCCAGCATCGCCAACCTGCCGCCGCAGACCGGCGTCATCGCGCTGTTCGCCGGCCTCCTGTGCTATGGTCTGTTCGGCAGCAGCCGCTTTGCGATCGTCTCAGCGACTTCGTCCTCCGCGGCGGTGCTGGCGGCAGCCACCGCCTCCATGGCGAATGGCGACATCGGCCTGCGCATGACGCTGGCGATCGGCCTGGTGATGATCACCGGCCTGTTCTTCCTGCTGGCGGGGCTGGCGCGCATGGGCAGCGTCACCGATTTCATCGCCAAGCCGGTCTTGCGCGGCTTTGCCTTCGGCCTGGCCATCGTCATCATCGTCAAGCAGATCGCCAGCGTGGTCGATATCCATCCCGTGCATAGCGACATGACCCGCTTCATCCCCGAAATGCTGGCCCAGGCCGGCCGCTGGAACTGGATCAGCGTCGCCGTCATGGCGGCGGCGCTGGCCTTGCTGTTCCTGTTCGCACGGCTGCGGCGGGTGCCGGGCGCGCTGCTGGTGATCGTCATCGGCGTCGCCGCCGGCCAGTGGCTCAATCTGCAGCAATACGGCGTCGGCCTGGTCGGCAGCATCCATCTGCAGCTGGCGCTGCCGACGCTGCCCATGTTGTCGCGCGCCGACTGGTTGCGCCTGGGCGAGCTGGGCTTTGCCATGGGCATGATCTTGTATGCCGAGTCGTATGGCTCGATACGCAGCTTCGCCATCAAGCACGGCGACACCACGGCGCCCAACCGCGATCTGCTGGCGCTGGGCGCTTCCAACCTGTTGTCCGGCCTGTTCCACGGCATGCCGGTCGGCGCCGGTTATTCCGCTACTTCCGCCAACGAAGCGGCCGGCGCTACTTCGCGCCTGTCCGGCTGGGTGGCGGCGCTGGTGATGCTGGCCATCGTGCTGACCTTGCTGCCGGGGATCGCCCTGACGCCGGAGCCGGTGCTGGCGGCAATCGTGATCCATGCCGTCAGCCACACGCTCAATCCGATGGCGTTCCGCCCGTACTTCCAGTGGCGCCGCGATCGCCTGGTGGTGGTTGCCTCGGTCATCGCAGTGCTGTTGCTCGGCGTGCTGGACGGCTTGCTAGTCTCGATCGTGATCAGCATCTTCATGATGCTGCGGCAGTTTTCGCAATCCACCATTTCCATCCTCGGCCAGCTCGGCGACAGCCATGACTTCGTCAACATGCGCACCCATCCGGCTGCGCAGCCGGTGGCCGGCATCATCATCTTGCGTCCCAACGAGCCGCTGTTCTTTGCCAACGCCGAACGCATCCTGAGCCAGGCGCGCCGTTCCATCGCTGCCGCCAAGGATCTGCACACCGTCATCCTCAGCCTGGAAGAATCGCCGGACCTCGACAGCACCAGCCTGGAAGGCTTGCACGATTTCTTCACCTTCGTCGAGGCCAGCGGCTTGCAGCTGCTGCTGGCGCGCCTGAAAGATCCGGTCTACGACATTATGAAGAACGCCGTGACGCCAGCCTTTCCGGCTGCCTGCCTGAGCGCGCTGAGCGTGGCCGAAGCAGTGCACGTGGCCTTGACGCCGCAGCAGGATACCAAGCAAGCCACCGATATCATCCAGGGAGAATAATCATGCATGCACGCTGGAAAATAATGACAGCCGCGCTATGCGCGGCATTTGCGGCCGTTGCCGCAAGCGCCGACGCCGCCGAAATCGCCTTTGCTTCTCGCAGCGATTTCACCGAAATCAGCCTGAACATCAGGGATACCTATAACGCCAATCCGGATCAGATCGTCCTGGACGTCACCCTCAGCCAGGACGCCCAGCAGCGCATGCTGGCGGCCACAACCGCGGCGCTGGAGCAGGACCTGACCCTGCTGATCGACGGCAAGCCGGTCAGCACCACGCACGTCAAGAATGCGATCGACGCGCCGCAGTTGCAGATTGCCATGTCGAGACAGCTCGCCATCGCGCTTTTGCCAAACCTGCTTGGTGTCAGTAATGACGCCAATTCGGCCGCCAACTCGGCCGCAAACCCGTCCGCCATACCGCCCGCCATGCCATCTGCTGTAGCAGCAACGATGCCGGCGCCAGTCAGCAATCCGGAACCTTTGTTCGCCGCACCGCCAGTCGAGGCACAGCCGCAGCAGGTAGTACCGCCGACAGTCACCGACTCGGCACCTGAAGCCACGGCAGCCATGCCACCGATGCTGCCGCTGCCGGCGGTACCACCTGATCTCGGCGCGGCGCCTGTGGCAGAACCGGCGCCATCCTCGCTGCCGCAGGAAGCAGCCATGGCGCCTGCAGTCGTGGCGGTTGAATCTCCGGCGCCACCACTACCGCTGGTGCCAGCCCTGCCCCAGGTACCGCGCTGGGCAACCGGCGCCTGGCTGCCGACCAGCGCGACGCCGTCGCCCTATGCCGAAATCTATACCGGCGACGCAATAGCCATCTCCGCCCACGGCATCAACGCCCTCACCTGCAACCAGGCCAGGACACATGTACTGGAAAGCAGCCCGCAGCAGGTACGGCTGGAAATCGATCGGGGCAGCGCCTGCGTCATCAACAAGATCGCGGTCGGACAGCTGCGCGTTACCCCTTCGGCAACGCCGGGGAAAGTGGTGATTTCGCTGTACAGCCCCGGCGACGACATGAACGGCGCTCCTGCCATCGAAGGCAGTTATCAGCGCAAGCCGTAACAATGGCGCGGGCTTGCGCCGGAAAACATGGTTCAGGAATTTCCGCTACTATAGCGACTCGCTGGATGCGCCGATGCATTGAAGCATGGATGAAAAACCTGTCAAATGCGCGCGCTGACGGAAACTCGTTGCTGTTTTGCTGGTCGTAGCCGGATGCGGCCGGCAACTGGCGGTTCTGAATCCTGTTTTCGCTATTACACGCTTAGTACATTTACATCCCGATACTTTATGCAACGTTACTCACTCCCGGCCATCGTGCTGCACTGGCTGGTCGCTATCCTCATTGTTGCCGCCTTTACGCTCGGCCTGACCATGGTCGACATTCCCGGTCTGACGCCCACCAAGCTGAAATATTTTTCATGGCATAAATGGCTAGGCGTGACGGTATTCGGCCTGGCCTGCCTGCGTTTGCTATGGCGCAAGGCCAAGGGCGCGCCGCCCTATCCGGCCAGCATGCAGCCCTGGCAGCAAATGGCCGCGCACGGCTTGCACGTGCTCTTGTATGTGCTGATTTTCGCGGTACCGCTGTCCGGCTATTTCTACAGCCTGGCGGCTGGCGTGCCGGTGACTTACCTGGGAATCTGGCCGATGCCGGTGCTGATCGCCGCCAACCCGGATCTCAAGCCGGTCCTGAAACTGGTCCACTACACACTCAACATAATCATGCTGGGCGCCGTCTCGCTGCACGTTCTGGCAGCGCTCAAGCACCACTTCATCGACCGCGACGGCGTGCTGAAACGCATGCTGCCTTAGTCCTTCATTCATTTAATCCAAAGGAAGCTTCATGACCTTGCACAAATTCACCCTCGCGACTGCCGCCGGCCTGCTGGCCCTCGGCGCCAGCAGCTCATCCATGGCGGCGCCGCTGAAAGCCGACCTGGCGAAAAGCAGCGTCACCATCGTCTTCAAGCAGATGAATGTGCCGGTGGAAGCCAAGTTCAAGAAATTCAGCCCCGCCATCGATTTCGATGCTGCGCAGCCAGCTGCGGCCAAAGCCAGCGTCGACATCGACATCGCCAGCTTCGACCTCGGCGATCCTGAATACAACAAGGAAGTGCTGAAGAAAGAATGGTTCAATGCGGCGCAATTCGCCAAGGCCAGTTTTGTCGCCAGTGCGATCAAGGCCAGCGCCGGCGCGCCGGCAGGCAGCAAATACGATGTCAGCGGCAAGCTGACCATCAAGGGCAAGACCACCGATGTCAGCTTCCCCCTGAGCGTCAAGAAAGACGGCGGCGCCCAGGTTTTCGACGGCGTCTTGCCGATCAAGCGGCTCACCTACAATATCGGTGAAGGCGAATGGAAAGACACCAGCATGGTGGCGGACGAAATCACCATCAAGTTTCATCTTGTAGCGAATTAATCAGAAACATCATTCCACTGAAAGGATCACCCTCAATGAAACTCAAGCTCATCATCGCTTCCCTGCTGGCCGCCAGCGCCGCCAGCGCATTTGCCGCTGCCGAAACTTACACCATTGACCCTAACCATACCTATCCGAGCTTCACCGCCGACCACATGGGCATTTCATTCTGGCGCGGCAAATTTGAAAAGACCACTGGTTCGGTCACCCTGGACCGCGCTGCCAAGACCGGCGCCATCGATATCCATATCGATCCCAGCACTATCGATTTCGGTCACGCCAAGATGAACGAGCATGCCTCCGGCCCGGACATGTTCGACGTCAAGAAATTTCCTGACGTCACCTACAAGAGCACGTCGATCCAGTTCGACGGCGACAAGCCGGTGGCAGTCGACGGCGAGCTGACCCTGCACGGCGTCACCAAGCCAGTCAAGCTGACCATCAATTCCTTCAAGTGCATCATGCACCCGATGCTGAAGCGCGAAGTGTGCGGCGCCGACGCCACCGCGGAATTCAACCGCAGCGACTTCGGCATCAGCTACGGCGTGCCGAAATTCGCACCGGAAGTGAAGCTGGCGATCCAGGTCGAAGCAGTCAAGGCCAACTGATTCCAGCACTGACAGCGAAGCCGGACAGCATTGCGCTGGCCGGCTTTTTTTTGCCGCACGAATGTCCACTTCAGTTCATCTGCCTGTAACACAAGCACGATAAAATCAACGCTCCGCCCCCTCCCGCCGAGCACGCCATGCCGAACGACGCCACCGCCTATAAACGCCGTACTTTCCTACGCAAGGTCGGCGCCGGCGCCGGTGTTCTGCTGAGCGGCGCGCCGCTGCACAGCGTGATCGCGCAGAGCGCTGGACAAAACGCGGCGCCAGCCCTGGTCACGTCTGAGCGCTTGCGGCCGCAAATGACTAGCGGCGTGATGAGCGGCGACATCAGCCGCGACAAGGCGATCATCTGGAGCCGCGCCGACCGCCCCTCGCGCATGGTGGTGGAATATGCCAGCAACGAAAATTTCCACAACGCTCAAACGATCAACGGTCCGATCGCACTCTCCAGCAGCGATTTCTCGGCACGGGTCGATCTCGGCGGCCTGCCCAGCGGGCAAACCATTTTTTATCGGGTGCGCTTCCAGGATATTCAGAATCCGGCCATTTACAGCGCGCCGCAAAGCGGCAGCCTGCTGATCCCCGGCGGTGGAGAGCGCGACATCACTTTCGCTTTTTCCGGCGATGAAGCCGGCCAGGGCTGGGGCATCAACGAAGCCTGGGGCGGCTACCGCATCTACGAAACCATGCGCCGCTTGAAACCGGATTTCTTTATCCATTCCGGCGACCAGATCTACGCCGACGGCGTCCTCGAAAAGGAAGTCAGGCTGGACGACGGCACGCTCTGGCAAAACCTGGTGACGCCAGCCAAGTCCAAGGTGGCGGAAACGCTGGACGACTATCGCGGCAACTTCGCCTACAACCTGCTAGACCTGAACAAGCGCCGCTTTGCCGCCGAAGTGCCGTTCCTGGTGCAATGGGACGATCACGAAGTGCGCAACAACTGGTATCCGGGCCAGACCATCGGCGCCGCTGAAAAACGCTACCAGCAGCGCGATCTGTCGACCCTGGCGGCCAACGCCAAGCGCGCCATGTTTGAATACAATCCGTTCCGCATCGATCCCAGCGATCCGGAACGGGTTTACCGCATGTTCAACTACGGCCCGCTGCTGGAAATCTTCATGCTCGATGAGCGCAGCTATCGCGGCCCCAACTCGCAGAACCGCCAGAGCGCGCTGACGCAGGACGCCGCCTTTCTCGGCGCCGCCCAGCTGCGCTGGATCAAGCAAGCCTTGCTGCGCTCACGTTCAACCTGGAAAGTCATTGCCAGCGACATGCCGATCTCGATCGTGGTGCCGGATCTCAACCCGGATGTGCCGCAGGGTACCTTCGAAGCCTGGGCCAACGGCGATAACGGCAAGCCGCGCGGACGCGAGCTGGAAGTAGCCAGCCTGCTCAAATTCATCAAGCAGCACGATATCAAGAACGTAGTGTGGGTCACGGCCGACGTGCATTACGCCTCCGCCACTTACTATGCGCCGGACAAGGCGCAATTCACCGACTTCAAGCCGTTCTGGGAATTTGTCGGCGGGCCGCTGCACGCCGGCACTTTCGGTCCGGGTGAAATCGACCGTACCTTCGGACCCGATGTGCGCTACGTCAGCATCCCCAGCGACATGAAGCAGAACCGCCCGCCCAGCGAGCTGCTGCAATTTTTCGGCGTCGGCAAGATCGACGCCAGGAGCAAGGTCATGACAGTCTCCCTGCACGACGTCGATGGCAAGGATTTGTTCAAGGTCGACCTCCACCCCGAGGCTTAGGAATAAGCCAACATTCCTGTCGACAGGCAATGGTGGCCATGTAACGGCTATACCGCGGCGTCTATTGCTGCGCCGCGGGCGACGCGCTAACATACGGCTGCCAGCGCCATCCCGGCGCCGGCCAACCGCGACGCCTTTATCCATGTTCCGCCTGCCCCGTCCATTGCGCCAGCTTGCCATCTGCCTGGCCATGTTTGCAGCCTTGCTGCCAAGCGTGGTGCAGCTGCTGCCGGCCGCCCATGGCCAGCCGCTCGGGCTGGGCGAACTGTGCAGCGTCGCCGGCCATCTGCAGGCGCCGGCTTCCGGCAATCACGACGCCCCCGACCAGGACCACCAGGGCCATTGCCTGCTGTGCTTCCTGCACGCTGCCGATCTCGGCCTGCCGCCCGGCGTCAGCCAGTGGCAGCTACCGGCCAGCGAGGGCATCGATCTTCCCCAGGCAGTATCCACGCTGCATGCCAGCATCGTCCGCCTGCATCCGCAGTCGCGCGGGCCGCCCGCTCTTTCCTGATCTTGTTCACCGCAGCCCGCTTTCGCTACGCGAAAGTGCGCCTTTACGCCTGACCACCTGAATCAGAAAGACTTTCACCATGGCTACGCCATTCTCTCGCCGCGCCCGCTCTGGCTTGCTGCCGCTGGCGGTGCTGTCTTTGAGCACCCTGTCTTTGAGCCTCCTTTTCCCGCAAACCGCGTTGGCCTGCGCCGGCTGCGGCTGCACCCTCAGTTCCGACTGGGACAACCTCGGCATCAGCAGTTCATCCGGACTGAAAATGGATCTGCGCTACGATTACCTGGACCAGAACCAGCTGCGCAGCGGCAGCGGCAAGATCTCGCCCGCCGCCGCCAGCCAGATCTCCCACAACGGCGATCCGCAGGAAGTGGAAAGATACACCCGCAACAACTACCTGACGCTAGGCCTGGACTACAGCTTCAATCCAGACTGGGGCATCAATCTGCAGCTGCCCTACATCATGCGCAGCCATAGCACCCTGGGCACCGCATCGGACGGCGTCACCCCCGGCGACGGCGGCGGCCAGTATGATTCCCGCACCTCCAGCATCGGCGACATCAAGCTGATCGGCCGCTACCAGGGCTTCACGCCTGAGCATAATTTCGGCATCCTGTTCGGCGTGAAGCTGCCCACCGGCAGCCATACCGATACCGCGCTGTCGAGCGATCCGACGGCGCCGGGACAGGTCGCCATCGATCGCGGCCTGCAACCGGGCAGCGGCACCACCGATGCCATCCTCGGCATCTACTATATGGATACGCTGAGCCAGAACCTGGATTACTTCGCCCAGGGCATCGTGCAGAAGGCACTCAATTCCAGCGACCAGTACCGTCCGGGCGACGGCGCCAACCTGAACCTGGGCCTGCGCTACGTCGGCAACAGCAGCTTCACGCCGCAGATCCAGCTCAACGTACGGCGCGTGCTGCACGACGTCGGCGCCAATGCCGACACCATCAGTACCGGCGGCACCCTGGTCTACCTGAGCCCCGGCATCAACGTGCCGATCTCGCAACAGGTCTCGCTCTACGGCTTCGTACAGTTGCCGGTTTATCAAAAGGTCAACGGCGTGCAGCTGGCGCCGCGCTATACGGCCACTATTGGCGCCCGCTACGCGTTCTAGCGTCATGCGGCCGGCAGTACGCTGCCGGCCGCGCCCCTGCTGATTCATGATTTTTTAATAATCAAAACGCCTGCGAACGTAAAAATCTCACAATTGTTTTCATTTGTATCGAAGTTTATGTCAGCCATATCCAAGATGACCGCGTTGATTACCTACCTCGGTCATATTGCCAGGTGCGGCGCACAACAAGTTGCACGGTCGTGCTGCAAGTAGACAGATTGACACCTAAGGTGTCGAGATCAGCAACACACATGAGCACTATTTACTCCATGGAGAAGAAAATGAAAGCATTGTTTATTTCAGCAGCAGTTGCAGCAGCCTTACTGACTTCCGCCGCCAGTTTCGCGCAAGCACCGGCAGCAGCGCCAGCCGGCAGCACCGGCCTGTGCAAGGACGGCAGTTACTCTTCCAACGCCACCAAGAAAGGCGCTTGCGCCGGCCATAAAGGCGTAAAAGAATGGTACTCCGCTGCCGCCGCAGCACCGGCAGCCGCCGCAGCCGCACCTGCCGCTGCTCCAGCAGCCGCCCCGGCCGCGGCGCCTGCCGCTATGGCCAAGCCAGCCGCCGCTGCGCCCGCAGCAATGGCGCCGGCAAAACCGGCAGCTGCAGCAACCGCTCCTGCAGCCGGCGCTAATCCAGGCGACGTCTGGGTCAATACCTCGAGCAAGGTATACCACTGCGCAGGCAGCAAATACTATGGCAAAACCAAGGCTGGCTCTTACATGACAGAAGCCGCCGCCAAGGCGGCAGGCAACCACGCCGACCACGGCAAGGCTTGCAGCTAACAGCTGAGGCGACAGGGCCAGGCAGATTGCCTGGCCCTGTTTGCATGTGCGGCCGTTTTCCTGGCAATGCCGCAGCCGCTAAAGCAATTTTCCGGTTTATCTATCTTTTACAATTGGACGACTTTATTTGATGATGTTTACGCTACTCTTGCCGGGTAGTCTAAACATGGTCAACTTTGAAAGGAAATCTCATGGGCATCATCGCTTGGTTGATAGTTGGCGCGATTGCAGGATGGCTGGCAGGTGTTTTGGTCAAGGGCGGCGGCTTCGGCGTGCTGGTTGATATCATCGTCGGTATCGTCGGCGCCTTCATCGGCGGCTGGCTGGCAGGAGTACTTGGCATTCAGGTGGGCGGCGGCTGGATCGCCTCTATCGTGACCGCCACCGTGGGCGCAGTGATCCTGCTGTTCATTCTGCGGCTGATCAAGCGCGCCTGAGTTTCAGCAAGCAAGTTGCATAAAAAACCCGCCTCGGCGGGTTTTTTTGTTCCCGCACAAGATGTTCCTGTCTATTTGAAGTCATACGCCATCTGCGCCTTCAGCGACATGCCCGCGGCGCTACGTTCACAGCGGCCGATATATTCGAGGAAGCAAGGCGCCGGCGCCAGCCCTTCGCCCAGAGTCCGCCGTTCATCAAATACATAATTGAGCTTGGAGAAACGTCCGTACAGCATCAGCGCCTTGTGCAGCATGCGCGTGTTGATCGGTTCGTTACGGCCGCTCAAGGTGGCACTGCCTTGCACCGCGTGGCGCAGGCCAAACGCCAGCGCCATCTGCCGCAGCGCTGCTTCCGACACGCGCTCGTAAGGCTGCCCTCGCGCCGCCACATTCATGCCGTGGAAAGCCTGCAGCAACTGCTCCACCATGACGCTGCCGCTGCGCCCGGCGGAGATGTGATACGTGGAAAATCTGAGCGTTGCCTTCAAGGTCAGGGCGACAATCGTACGCGCGCAATAATCGACCGGCACGATATCCAGATAGGCGCTTGGCGGGCAAACGAAGCGATTCAGCTGCGCCACCACTTTCAAAATCCAGAAGATGCTGGCCGATGGCCTGCAGCCAAGCGACGAATGGCCGACGATGATCGACGGCCGCACCGTCACCAGCGGCAGCTCCGGGAACAGCTCACGCAATTGATTTTCGGCTTGCGCCTTGGAGGCGGTATACGGCACCAGATGCGCGCGCTCGACTGGCAAGCGCAAGCTTTCGGTGACCACCGGACCGCGCGCCACGCCGCACGCCATGGCCATGCCGACATACACGAAGCGCTGCAAGCCCGGCAGCCGGGAACATCGCTCGGCCAGGCGCATGGTGGCGTCGACATTGATTTCCCAAATGTCCGACCGCTCGCCAAACGAAGTCACGGCCGCGCAATGAATCACATGGCTGACCTGCTCCAGCCGCGCATCGCTAAACGCCTGCGCATCCCTCAGGTCAGCCAGGATGACCTGGCTTTCCGCGATGTGCAGCGGCATGTCGGCCGGGGTGAAGCGAGCGATCGATGCAAGCACCCGGCGTGCCCCTTCGGCCGGGGATGGTGCACGAACCAGAAATAGCATGTCCTTGAAGCTGTCGCCGCCGGCGAGTTCGGCGGCAATCGCACCGCCGACGAAACCGGTGACGCCGGTAAGGAAAATCCGCGGCGGCGCTGCCGGCAAGCGCTGCTGCTCGGCTTGCAGTTTGTCGCGCAGCCATTTCGATCTTGGAAACAGATTAAATACCATGTCGGCGCACCAGTCTCGGTTCGGTCAAAATGAATAGTTGACGGTCGTGAATCCGCTGTAGTTGGTCTTGTCCAGCACCAGCGGGCTGTCGGCGGCTTTTTGCATATAATGCGTGGCGCCCAGCATGGTGGATACCGACCAGGTGCGGTTGAAAATGTGGGTCCATACCAGCGAGGCATTCACCGCATTCAGACCGGATTCGGCCGTGTACTGGGCATAGCCCGAATTGCGGCTCTGGACGGCATTGACGCCAAAGAAAGTCTGGTTGTACTTGGCGTCGCCGAACATGGCGGCAGCGCTGACGCTGACATTGTCCTTGGCCAGTGTCAGCACGGTGCTGCTGATCTGGGCCCGGTAGCTGAGGCCGCGTTCGCGGTTGCTGAGCGGCTCCGAAATGGCCAGCGAGAGCGTACCGATGCGCCCCAGCTTGATGCCGGCCTCAATGTTGGCCAGCACCGAGCCCTTGATCTCGCCCATGCCTCTCAGTTTTGCCGAACCGGGCTGCAGGCCATCGTTGGAGTCCTTGCGGCCGGCGCCATAGCCGATGGCCGCCTTGGCGAAAAACATGTCGTTGATATCGTAGCGGTAGCCGGCACCCTCTAAGGTGTCGACAAAGAAGCCCGATGGCGTCACGATTTTCAGCACCGGTACCGGCACCACGTGGTATTCGTCGCTGCCGGCATAGCGCGCCATGGCGCCTGCGCCCAGCCCGATCGTGACCTGGCTGTCCTGCAGCCACGACTTGGACGGCGCCGGCGCCTGCTGCGCCAGCGCCGTACGCGAGGCCAGGGCGCCATACAGGGCGACGACGAGAATTGACTTGAACTGGTGTTTCATTGTTTCTCCGGAGGTTAAGTAATGCCGATAGCGCAAAATCGTGATGCAAATCCGCAGTGCATTGACAGGCCACATTCTCGGCACGCCGCGGCCGTATGTCTGTGAGGCATTAGTGGGAAATATGTACGGATCCGTAGCATTTATGTGTTTGTTTGTAATCGGGTCAGTTGCAGCCAAAAGCAGGCGCTATGATGAAAAAAAGGAAAAAATGGCATGAAGAAGGTTTTATTGATCGAAGACGATGCGCGGCTTGCCGAATTGATATCGGAATACCTGTGCCGTTACGATTTTGAAGTCGCCCTGGTGTTGCGCGGCGACCTGGCGCTGGACGCCATTGCCCGCGAACAGCCGGATGTAGTCGTGCTGGACCTGATGCTGCCCGGCATGGACGGCATGGATATTTGCCGCGCCATCCGCAAGACCTCGGCGCTGCCGGTGCTGATGCTGACCGCCCGCGCCGACATTTTCGACCAGGTGGCCGGCCTCGAGATCGGCGCTGACGACTATATGCTCAAGCCAGTCGAGCCGCGCCTGCTGCTGGCGCGCCTGCGCGTGATCCTGCGCTGGATGGACTTGCGCGACCAGCCGGCGCGCGGCACCCTGCTGCAGTTCGGCGAACTGGAAATCGACCTGTCGGCGCGCCAGGTGTGCTGGAAGGGCGAAGAAGTCGATCTGAAAACCGCCGACTACAATCTGTTCGTGATCCTGGTGCAAGCTGCCGGCAAGGTCCTGAGCCGCGACGAGCTGCTCAAGCGCTGGCGCGGCATCGGCTTCGACGGCCTCGACCGCACCGTCGACGTCAGCATTTCACGCTTGCGCAAATGCTTCGACGACGACGCCAACGAACCGCGCAAGATCAAGACCGTGTGGGGACGCGGCTATCTGTTCAGCCCCATCGCCTGGGACGAATAATGCTAAGAATCCTGATACGCCTGTACCTGATCGTCGCCATCCTGTCGATCCTGTCAATAATCTTCGTGCAAAGAGGCTTCCCCTATCTGTTCACAACGCAATTCACGGCCCAGATGCATCGCGAATATGCCGGCGAGGCGATGCTGCTGCGCCGCTACCTGGGTCCGATCCAGGACGACGCCCAGCAAGCCAGGCTGAACGACATGAATCGTATCAGCCAGCAACGTTACAGCCGCATGTCCAAAGAGCAGGTGCAGGCGCTGTCGGCGACGGCCCGCAGCGAGTTGGCGCAGCACGGCTTGGCATGGAATCCCGGCGGCGACGTTAACCATCCTGAGGTCTATATGACGCTGGATGACGGCAGCATCCTGACAGTCCATCCGCGCATTTCTTCCGGCTGGATTGAAGTGGTTGCCTATGCGATCATTTTCAGCGTCATGCTGGGAGCCATGCTGTTGTGGCTGACACCGCACTGGCGCGACCTAGAAAAACTACGCATTGCCGCCGCCCGCTTCGGCGACGGTGCACTGGACGCGCGCGCCAAGCTGTCCGAAAACTCTTCCATCAAGCAGCTGTGCGCTTACTTCAACAACATGGCCGACCGCATCGGCGCGCTGATCACGGCGCAAAGAGACATGGTCAACGCCGCCTCGCACGAGCTGCGCACGCCGCTGGCGCGCCTGGAGTTCGCCCTGGTCAACCTGATGGACACCACCGACGACAGCAAGACGCATCAGCGCATCAAGGCCATGCGCAAGGATGTCGAAGAACTGGATATCCTGGTCGGTGAACTGCTGACGCTGAGCATGCTGGAACAGGCCACGCGGCCGGAAAGCCGGGAAAGAATCTGGCTGGAGGACTTCCTGCGCGCCGCCGCCGGCGTCTCCGCCGAAGAACTCAGCCTGCGCCGCTGCACCATCGTCTGGCAGATTGCGCCCGCCGTGCAAGAAGTCGTGATCGAACCGCACAGCCTGGGACGCGCTTTTTCCAACCTGCTGCAAAATGCCCTGCGCTATACCCACAGCACCATCCGGGTCCGCGCCGAAGCCAGCGCCGCTTCCTGGAAACTGATCGTGGAAGACGACGGCGTCGGCATTCCTGACAACGACCGCGAACGGATTTTCGAACCGTTCTACCGTCTCGACCGCAGTCGCGACCGCGCCACCGGCGGCTACGGGCTGGGCTTGGCGATCGTCAAGAAAATCGCCGAACGGCTTGGCGGCGGCGTACGCGTCACGGGTTCGGAACTGGGTGGCGCAATGTTCGTGCTGCACTTCCCTTTACGCGGCGAACATGGCGCGCCACATCTATCACCTTTGCTTATTCCAGATAAGGCAAACTGACAGAGATAAGCACACGCAACCGCCCGAAACCCAGTATTCACGCGCTAAACAAGGGGAAGCAGCCGGCGCGCGCCGGTGCGGATTTTTTTACTTTTTATGTTCATACTATTTTCCTAGCGAATCACCGTAGTGCGCGCTAGAATCCCAAGACAAAATTTGGGAGGATTTGACCTGTGATGTGCACTACCCGTCGTTTCACACTAGCCGCTCTCGCCCTCAGCATCTCGTCATTCAACGCCGCAGCGGCGACCCCGAATGACACTGCACCGCTGGGAAAACTGCCACGCTGGGCGCTGCCCCTGGCATATCAACTCGATTTCCGCGTCGATCCGCGCCAGTCCGAATACTCCGGCAGCGCCACCATCGATATCGAACTCAAGCAAGCGGCCGATCACCTGTGGCTGCATGGCCAGGATCTGAGCGTAATCAAAGTCACGCTGACCGGCAGCAAAAACCAGGTCCATGCCGCGCAATACAAGGTCGCCGCGCAAAAGGAAGGCGTCGCCACCGTGGAGTTTGGCCAGACGCTGCCAGCCGGCCGCTATCGCATGGTGCTTGAGTACAGCGCACCATTCAATCAGCAGCTGGAAGGCGTGTACAAGGTCAGCAGCCAGGGCGCGCCGTATGTGATCACGCAGATGGAAGCGATCAGCGCGCGCTACGCCTTCCCCGGCTTCGACGAGCCTTCTTTCAAAACCCCGTTCACGCTCAGCCTGACTGTCCCGGAAAACCAGGTCGCGGTGGCCAACACGCGCCAAGTCGCGGAACAGAAACTGGAGCAGGGCTGGCGCAAGCTCAGCTTCGCTGCCACCAAGCCGCTGCCGACCTATCTGGTAGCGTTTGCCGTCGGACCATGGGATGTGGTCGACGGTCCGCAAATTCCGGCGACCCAATGGCGCGCCCAGACGACCCCGCTGCGTGGTATTGCACCACATGGCGAAGGCGAGCGCATCAAGCCGGCGCTGGCGCAAACCCCCGCCATCATCACCGCGCTGGAAGACTATTTCGGCTTCGGCTATCCCTTCGATAAAGTCGACCTGCTGGCGGCGCCAGACTTTGCCGCCGGCGCCATGGAAAATCCCGGCCTGGTCACTTTCCGCGACTACCTGATGCTGCTGGACGCCAATTCGCCAGCCAACAATGTACGCGGCTCGTTCAACGTCACCGCCCATGAGTTGGCGCATCAATGGTTCGGCGATACCGTCACCATGCCTTGGTGGGACGACATCTGGCTCAACGAAGCGTTCGCCACCTGGATGCAAGCCAAGATCACACAACAACTGCATCCGGAATACCGCGCCGACCTGGAACTGATCAACGGCGCCAACTACGCCATGCAAAGCGACAGCCTGGTCAGCGTGCGCAAGATCCGCCAGCCGATTACCGGCAACGGCGATATCGAAACCGCCTTCGACGGCATCACCTATCAAAAAGGTGCGGCCGTACTGAACATGTTTGAACGCTACCTCGGCGCGGACACCTTCCGCCAGGGCGTGCGCAGCTATATCAAACAACATCAGTTTGCCAATGCCACCGCAGATGACCTGGTAAGCGCGCTGGCCAAGGCTTCCGGCAAAGACCAGCGCTTCAGCAAAGCCATGCAGAGCTTCCTCGACCAGGCCGGCGTGCCGCTGGTCGAAACCACGCTCAGCATGGAAAACGGCAAGGCCGTGCTGCATCTGAAACAACAGCGCTACCTGCCGCTCGGCTCTGCCGGCGACGCCAAGCGGCTGTGGGGCATCCCTGTCTGCGTACGCTACAGCGTTGCCGGCGGCGACGCCAAGACCCAATGCGAACTGCTGGATCAGGCGCAGGGCAAGATGGTACTGCCCGGCGCCACCGCCAGCAGCTGGTACATGCCGAATGCAGACGCCGCCGGCTATTATCGTTTCGATATGGCGCGCGCCGACCTGGCGCGCCTGACCGGCAGCCTGACGCAGCTGCCGGACACTGAGCAGCTGGCTTACGCCGACGCCATCAACGCCGGCTTCGGCCGTGGCGACCTGGATGCGGCAGCCGTGCTGGCGGCGGCGCCGCAGCTGGCGCAGTCCGCCACGCGCGAAGTGGCGACGGCCCTGATCCCAACCCTCAAGTGGCTGGAAAAACATGAAGTCCGCAGCGATGCCCAGCGTGAGCGCCTGACCGCACTGGCCCGCAAGATGTATCTGCCGCGCCTGCAGCAGCTCGGCTACCAGCGCCGCGCCGGCGAAAGCCAGGACGATGCGCTGCTGCGCGCCGCGCTGGCCCAGTTCCTGGCGCTCGACATCAAGTTGCCGGAAGTGCGCAAGGCGCTGCTGGCGCAAGGCGATAAGGCGCTGGAGAAAAACGCCGACGGCAAGCTCGACCTGGCGGCGGCCAATCCTGACCTGCTGCGCACAGCGCTTTCGGTCGCTACCCAGGAACAGGGAACGCCGGCCGTCGACGTCTTGATCAAGGCACTCAGCAACACCAGCGAACCGGCCCAGCGCATGGCGATCCTGAGCGGCCTCGGCGCTGCCACCGCGTCGGCCAATGCCCAGCGTGCACGTAACCTGGCGCTGGATCCGCTGGTCAAGGTCGGCGAGATGAGCACCTTGCTGCGCGCCAGCCGGGAAGACGGCGAAGGCCGCGAAGCGCTGTGGAAGTGGTTTACACTCAACCATGAGCAACTGATCAAGCGCAGCGGTGAAACTTCCGGCGGCCGCTTGCCGGACCTGGTGGCCGGCGACAGCTGTTCGCAAAGCGAGGCCGACCGCATGAACAGCTTCTTCCAGCCGCTGCTGAAGCAGTTGCCGGGCGCCGAGCGCGGCCTCGCGCAAACCCGCGAAAAGACCCTGCTGTGTACGGCCTTGCGCGAAAAACAAGATCCGGCGGCGCTGCTGCATTAAAAACCGGACAAGCAATAGACAAGGATTTGCAATAGTTTTTAGAATGCCTTACCAGGCTGTTTTTTCCGATGACTTCTCATAAGGATTACTTACTCGTGAAACGCTCTCTCATCTGTGCAGCTGTGCTGACACTGGTTGCAGGCTATACCAGCTCCACCGCCAGTTTTGCCCAAACACCCCGTACCGTAGCGGCCGCCAGCGTGGCCAGCTCGGCCAAGCTGGCCAGCGGCATCGACATGGCGAACGCCGACCTGGCGGTGCGCCCGCAGGACGACTTCTACAGCTACGTCAATGGCAGCTGGCTGAAGAAAACCGAAATCCCGACAGACAAGTCGTCGTGGGGCGCCTTCTATGAACTGCGCGAGAACTCGCTGACCCAGCTGCACACCATCGTCGACGCCGTC
Source organism: Collimonas pratensis (assembly GCF_001584185.1). Lineage (GTDB taxonomy): Bacteria > Pseudomonadota > Gammaproteobacteria > Burkholderiales > Burkholderiaceae_D > Collimonas > Collimonas pratensis. Next base: position 4,624,176 of record NZ_CP013234.1, read on the forward strand.
AGCGCGGAAAAAGACCTGCAGCCAGGCTCCAACAAGCAAAAGATCGCCGACCTGTACGCCAGCTACATGGATGAGCCGGCGCTGGAAAAACTCGGCATCAAGCCACTCGAAGGCGAATTCGCCAAAATCGACGCCCTCAAGGACAAGAAACAGATCCCGGGCCTGATCGCCCATTTGAACGCCATCGGCGTCAGTGCGCCTTACGACCTCGGCATCCATCAGGACGCCAAGGATTCGAGCAAGGTCATCGCCGACCTCGGCCAGAGCGGCCTCGGCTTGCCTGACCGCGACTACTACCTGAAAGCCGACGACGCCAAGCTGAAAGACACGCTGGCCAAGTACCACGCCCATATCGAAGCCATGCTGACCATGTCCGGCGACAAGGCTGCCAAGAAAAACGCCGCCAGCATCGTGGCCCTGGAAACCGCGCTCGCCAAGATCCAATGGACCAAGGTCGAGCTGCGCGATCCGGTCAAGGCCTACAACCGGGTTGAACTGGATCAGCTACACACGCTGGCGCCGCACTTCGAGTGGGATGGCTACTTGGCCGGCGCCGGCCTGAAAGACAAGGTCAGCTACCTGGTGATCAGCCAGCCGACCTACATCAAGGGCCTCGACAAGATCCTGCAAGACACCCCGCTGCCAGTCTGGAAAGCGTATTTCAAATGGCATGTGCTGAGCGGCTACGCCTCCCAGCTGTCGAAACAATATGTTGACCAGAACTTCGCGTTCAAGGGCACCGTGCTGCGCGGCGTACCGCAAAACGAACCACGCTGGAAACGCGGCATCAATGTGGTCGAAGCCGGCGTTGGCGAAGGCCTGGGCCAGCTGTATGTGGAGCAGTTCTTCCCGCCGGAGAACAAGGCCCGCATGGAAAAACTGGTGCGCAACCTGATCGCTGCCTACAACCAGAGCATCGACGGCCTCGACTGGATGGGTCCGGACACCAAGAAGCAAGCGCAAAAGAAACTGTCGACCCTGATGCTGAAGATCGGCTATCCGGACAAATGGCGCGACTACTCAGCCCTGACTATCAAGCGTGACGACCTGGTCGGCAACACCATGCGTGCCAGCGAATTCGAATTCAAGCGCAATATCGACAAGCTCGGCAAGCCGGTCGACCGCGCCGAATGGGGCATGACGCCGCAGACCGTGAACGCCTACTACAACCCGGAACTCAACGAAATCGTGTTCCCGGCGGCGATCCTGCAACCGCCATTCTTCAACGCCAATGCGGATGACGCGGTCAACTACGGCGGCATCGGCGCCGTCATCGGCCACGAAATCAGCCACGGTTTCGACGACCAGGGCAGCCAGTACGATGAAATCGGCAACCTGCGCGACTGGTGGACCAAGGAAGACCACGAGAAATTTGCGGTCAAGACCAAGGCCCTGGTGGAGCAATACAATGCCTACAGCCCGGTCCCTGGCTACAAGGTCAACGGTGAACTGACCCTGGGCGAGAACATCGCCGACAACTCCGGCCTGGCGATCGCCTACAAGGCTTACCACCTGTCGCTGGACGGCAAGACGCCGCCGGTCATCGACGGCCTCACCGGTGACCAGCGCCTGTATCTGGGCTGGGGTCAGGTATGGCGCGGCAAGGTGCGCGATGCGCAAGCCATCGTCTACGTCAAGACCGACCCGCACTCGCCGCCACGCTTCCGCGGCAACGGCACACTAGGCAACCAGCCTGGCTTCTACAGCGCGTTTGACGTCAAGCCGGGCGACAAGATGTATCTGCCGCCTGAGCAACGCGTCATCATGTGGTAAGCACTGCCTAGTCTTCGCCGCTGGCAAAAGGCCACCGACAATGTCGGTGGCCTTTTTTTCGCCAAATCGCAGACAGGCAATTTGCCGGTTCAGACCAGATAGTTGCGCCGGATGCGTTCGACATCGACATCCAGCACCTGCCGCAGGTAATGCGCCATGCCGCCGTACCGTTCATCGATGACCGTCAGCGCCGCCTCCAGGTAGGCGGCCTCCACGTTCAGCAAGGGGCGCATGATTTCCGGCGCCAGGTCGGCCTTGAACAGCTGCGCCAGCACCTTGGCGCTGGCGCCGGCATTGTGCCGGTTCGACTCCAGATAATCGGCGACGATGGTGGCGTGCTCGACGTCCAGCGCCGACAGCAGCAGCGCGCTGGCGAAGCCGGTGCGGTCCTTGCCGGCAGTGCAATGGTAGAGCATGGTCTTGCCCTGCTCGGCCAGCCGCAAGAAGCGGCCGAACTGGGCTTGATAGTTGACTGGAAAGGCACGATAGAAATCGAGCATGAATTGCCGGCTATGCTCGGCGCTGCCATTCCGCAGCAGCGGCAGCAGCGTCTCTTGCGACAAGTTGCCCACCATGACCGGATCGGCGATCCACGCGAACGCGGCGGCAAACGGCGCTTCGGCAACCTGTTTTTCCGCCTCGCTGCGGAAGTCGAGCACCAGATCCAGCTGGTAGCTCTTGAGCTTTGCGATATCCGCCACCGACGCCAGGCCAGGATTGGCGCCGCGCAGCAATCTGCGCGCCTGGATGCGGCGGCCGTCGGCAGCCTGGTAAGCGCCGAGGTCGCGGGTATTCTGGATGACGTCGAAGCCGATCGCCTCGTGCATTGAAACATACTGCATTTTTATTCCTTATCGCGTTTTGCGGCAGGCGCACGCTTCCGCCCATGGTGCAGATAGACTGCCACCGCCAGCTTGAATTCCAGCACCGGCAATTTTCTTTCTTATGCCTTGGCCTCGCCAGGCAGAGGATATGCGCCGGATATTCCTGCATGAAGGTTACCATCAGATCAACGATGCAATGAACGGCATCGGCGCTGAAGAACACCGTTTCAGCTGTGAGCACATGTTCGTCCGCATGCGGCATGTACGCAGCACCGAAGCCACCCGTGCTCACCTTAAGTAGTATTACGTAGCTGATAAAACGCTAACTGCCGTTAAATTCAGCTCTTCTTTTGTTTTCTTCTAGCAATAAACCTATAATAGGCGACGATGCGCAACGGCGGCAGCGAATCAGGCTGCTGTTGCGCGTCGCTTGATCAACATCAGAAAGTGCTATCTATGTTTTCCCGACTTCATCTTTTGTCTTTCCTGTTGCCGCTTGTCATCGGCATCTGCAGCCCGCTTTCCAGCTTTGCCGAATCCGGCGTCACCGACCAGAAAATCCTGCTGGGACAGTCGGCAGCGTTTTCCGGTCCTGCCGCGCAGCTGGGCATCCAGATGAATGCCGGCGCCAAAGCCTACTTCGATTCGGTGAACGAGCAAGGCGGGGTGTTTGGACGGCGCATTGAAATCATCAAGGCAGACGACAAATACGAAGCCGACCTGGCCGCCGCCAACACCAAGCGCCTGATTGAGAAAGACGATGTGTTCGCCTTGTTCGGTTATGTCGGCACGCCGACCAGCAATGCGGCGCTGCCGATTTTCACCCAGGCCGGAGTACCGTTCTTTGCTCCGGTGACCGGCGCGCAATCGCTGCGCGAACCACTGAACCGTGAGGTCTTCAATATCCGCGCCAGCTATTTCGATGAGACCGAGCACCTGGTGGAAAAGCTGGCCAATGTCGGCATCAAGAGTATCGCTGTGTTTTACCAGAACGACGCCTATGGCCGCGCCGGACTGGAAGGCGTGCAGCGCGCCTTGAAAAAAATGAACCTGGAGCTGGTGGAGGCCGCCACCGTCGAGCGCAACAGCACCGACGTCGCGCCGGCGGTCGCCAAGATCCTGCCGAAACGTCCCGCCGCGGTGATCCAGATCAGTGCCTATGCTTCGTGCGCGGCCTACATCAAGGAAATGCGCAAGGCTGGCTACAACGGCCAGTTCTATAACGTCTCTTTCGTCGGCAGCCAGGCCCTGGCTGACTCCCTGGGCAAGGATGGCGAAGGCGTGGTGATTTCTCAGGTGGTGCCGTTCCCTTGGAGTTCCTCCAGCCCGGTGGTCGGCGAGTATGCCAAGCTGATGGACAAGGCCGGCTTCAAGGACGTCAACTTTTCCAGCCTGGAAGGCTTCATCGCCGCCAAGGTATTCGTCGAAGGCTTGAAGCGGGCGGGCAAGGACCTGACGCGCGCGAAACTGGTGAAGGCGCTGGAAAGCATCAACAACAAGAACTACAACGGCGGCGGCTTCGACATCAATTTCAGCGCCAGCAATCACAGCGGCTCGAAATTCGTCGACATGACCATGATCACCAAAGACAAGAAGTTCCTGAACTGACACGCCGCGATCGTAGGGTGGGCAAGGTTTCTTGCCCACGCGGAACGTAGACCAATCGAAGGATGCATTCAGCGTGGGCAGAAAACCTGCCCACCCTACGACTCCGGCGGCAATCGACAAAAATCCGGCAGCCACCAGATTTTTTTTGCTTCAGACCGGCGTCAATACCGGCTGTCCGGAAAAATGGCGCTGGCTGTTTTCCAGGAACAGGCGCACGGTTTCCGCCACCGATTCTGGCGACCAGCCGGCCACATGCGGCGTCAGCACGGCATTCGGCAAATCCAGCAATGCCGCCGGCGGCAACGGTTCGCTTTCATAGACGTCGAGACCGGCGCCGCCGAGCCGGCCCTCGCGCAACGCTTGCGCCAGCGCAGCGGTGTCGATCACGCTGCCGCGCGCGATATTGACGATGAAGCCCTGCGGCCCCAAGGCATCCAGCACTGCCGTGCTCACCATATGGCGGGTGCCGGCGCCGCCCGGGGTGGCGATCACCAGGAAATCCGCCCATTCGGCCAGGGCCAGCAGCGTAGCAAAATAAGTGAACGGCAGATCATCGCGCTGCGCACGATTGTGATAGCCGATAGCCATGTCGAAACCGGCAGCGCGGCGCGCGATCTGCTTGCCGATGGTACCCAGCCCGACGATCCCCAGGCGCTTGCCGGAGACGCTGGGCGGCAAAGGCAGCGCATCGCGCCAGATGCCCTGGTGCAGCGCCACGCCCAGTTGCGGAATGCCGCGCACCGTTGCCAGCAGCAGGCCCATGGCGTGGTCGGCAACGCAAGCGTCGTTGGTGCCGGCGCCGTTGGCGACCGTGATGCCGCGTTCGCGTGCAGCGGCCAGATCGATGTTTTCAAAACCGGCGCCGAGCGCGCAAATCAATTCGAGCTGAGGCAAGGCTGCGATATCCTGCGCCGACAGGCCGATCGAACCGATGGTTAGCACCGCCCGTATCTGCTGCGCATGGCCGGCGATGGCCTCGCTGCGCTGGGCGGCCGTGGGCGCATACACAATCTGCCAGACTTGCTTGATGCGCTGCAGGCTTTGTTCAGACAAAGGATTGAGAATCAGGAGAGTGGAAAGCATGGGATGCCGTGCAAGAAGTGGTTGAAACGTGCCGCGCCGAAAGCGCAATGCTCGTAATGATAGCGGTGAAACCCGGACCATGCTTGCGTGGACTCGGTAATGGCTATTCCCGTCTTATGCACAGACGGCGATGGTCATTTTTATTGTTACCTTTTAATTGCCGGAAATTCCATGGCGCCGCAGCTGCTTTAACTTCCGCACAGCAAGAACACGCAACTTCCCCGGATCAGCTGCTGCCGGTGTCCCGCGTATTTCCCATACGTATTAAATTTCTAACAATAAGTAACAGTTAAATTTCCATCCCTATTATAAGATTTACATTAATCGACATTATCATCTATAGTGAACAGATATTTCCTTATGGAAATATATTTGTAAAAACAACTCAGCATCGATGTGATGCTTGTCACTGCCCAAAGCCGTCGTCGCGGGCAGTCGACTTCCCTGCGGTTCGGGGCCCATGCCGGATAGGCGCGCGCAACAAGAACACCATGGCCCTGGCGAAACCGATTTCGCCAGGCCGGCTTTTTCACTCGCACAACCGAGTATATAAAGTGAAAGTTCTGTCTATCTTTGGCACCCGCCCGGAGGCCGTGAAAATGGCGCCGGTGGTGCGCGCGCTTGCCTGCGAAGCGGACATCGAGTCGCTGGTGTGCGTCACCGGCCAGCACCGGCTGATGTTGCAGCAGGTGCTGGACCTGTTCGACATCAAAGTCGATTACAGCCTCGACGTCATGCAGCCAGACCAGACCCTGAACGGCCTGAGCGCACGCCTGCTCGGCTTGCTCGATCCAGTGCTCGAGGCTGCCCGGCCGGACCGCATCCTGGTGCACGGCGACACCACCACCGCCATGATCGCCGCCCTCGCCGCTTTCCATCGGCGCATCCCGGTGGCCCATGTGGAAGCAGGCTTGCGTACCGGCGACCTGAGCCAGCCCTGGCCCGAAGAAATGAACCGGCGCTATGTCGATGTGGTGAGCGACCTGCTGTTGGCGCCCACCGCCATGGCCAAGAGCAACCTGGAGGCGGAATACCTCGCCGGCCGCGTGGTTGTCACCGGCAACACGGTCATCGATGCGCTGCGGCTGACCGTCGAATCGATCGCCTTCGACCACAAGCTGCGCGATCGCCTGGACGCCCATTTCCCTTACCTGCGCGCCGATAAAAAGCTGTTGCTGGTAACCGGCCACCGGCGCGAAAATTTCGGCCCGGGTTTCGCCGAAATCTGCGACGCGCTGGCGACACTGTCGCGCCGTCCGGACATCCAGATTGTCTATCCGGTGCACCTCAATCCGAACGTCCAGGGCCCGGTGCAGGCCGCGCTGGCGCAACTGCCGAATATCCATCTGATCGAACCGCTGGACTATCTGCTGTTTGTGCGGCTGATGCAGCGTGCGCACGTGATCCTGACCGATTCCGGCGGCGTCCAGGAAGAGGCGCCGTCGCTGGGCAAGCCGGTGCTGGTGATGCGCAACGTTACGGAACGGCCGGAAGCGGTGGCCGCCGGCACCGTGCAGCTGGTCGGCACCGATTCGGCACGCATCATCGCCGCGGTAACCCAGCTGTACGAGGATGACGCCGTCTGGCAGTGCACGACGCAACGCCTCAATCCCTATGGCGACGGCCACGCCGCGGAGCGCATCGCCAGCGTGCTGTGCGGCAGGGAAATCGATGAGTTTGGCATGGTAAAAATTGAACCATTGGAAAAAGCACGCCTGGTCGCGAAGATCTTTCAAAAAATCTAGGCGGTTTGCATCAAAAAAGGGAGGGGAATATGGACGACAGGCCCGCTATTCCAGGCAAGGCAGCGGCATGCCGGCGGCCGCCGGCGGCCTTCACGCGCCTGCCCTCTTTCCTTCTCATCGCCGGCTTGCTGGCGATCGCCGGCAAGGCGCACGCATCGTCCATGGCATTCAATATCCGCACAGCAGGCCTGGACCTGATGACCGCCATCCTGGCCGCCATCATATGCCTGCTGGTGATCTATACCGTGCGCCACTACCTGTTCACCCTGAACCGCCTGTTCGGACGCCAGCGCCAGCCCTATCTCGACATCGAACAGGCAACCTGGCCGGCAGTCGTGGTGTGCGTCGCCGCCCACAATGAAGAACGGGTCATCGCGGATGCTCTGAACGCCCTGCTGGAAGTCGACTATCCGCGCGACAAGCTGATCATCATGCCGGTCAACGACCGCTCGACCGACGGCACCCACGCCATTATCGACCGCATCGCCGCCGCCCATCCCGGCCGCTTCACCCTGTTCCACCGCGACAGCGGACGGCCCGGCAAGGCAGCGGCATTGCGCGACGCCACCGCCAGGATCGCGGCCGAGATCATCATCGTCTTCGACGCCGACTATCTGCCCGCGCGCGGCCTGATCAAACAGCTGGTGGCGCCGTTTTTCGATCCCGAAGTAGGCGCCATCATGGGCCGCGTAGTACCTCTCAATGCCGGCGCCAACCTGCTCACCCGCTTGCTCGACCTGGAACGGGCCGGCGGCTACCAGGTTGACCAGGCGGCGCGCATGAACCTGGGGCTGGTGCCGCAGTACGGCGGCACGGTGGGCGGCGTGAGGCGTTGCGCGCTGGAAGAAATCGGCGGCTGGAACAGCGACATGCTGGCGGAAGACACCGATGTCACTTTCCGCCTGCTGCAGCACGGCTGGAAGACGGTGTACCAGAACCGCTCGGAATGCTACGAAGAAGTACCCGAGGTGTGGCCGGTGCGGATCCGCCAGATCAGCAGATGGTCGCGCGGACACAACCAGGTCATGGGCCGCAACCTGATGCAGCTGCTGAAGAATCCGCGCATCAGCCTGCGCGAAAGGGCCGACGGCGTGCTGCTGCTGTGCGTATTCATCATGCCGCCCTTGCTGGTGATCGGCTGGAGCATCACCGTCATCCAGTTTTTCATGACCTCGCACCAGTGGCTGTTCGGCTGGCTGGTCTTGAGCGGCATGGTGGCATATGGCGCTTTTGGCACCAATGCGGCTTTTTTCGAAATGGCGGCCGCCACTTACCTGGACGGCAACCGCAACCGCATCCGCTTGCTGCCGCTGAATATCTTCGGCTTCCTGGTCAGCCTGGTGGCGATTTCCTGCGCCGCCTTCAGCCAGTGCATGGATGCGCTGCGCAAGCGCGAGCTGGTGTGGCACAAAACCGAACGCTTCAGGCTGACGCCGGCAGCACCTGCCCCGGAACTGCCGCTGCCGAGCGACAGTGGGCTGCCAGGCCTGGCGGCCGAGGTGTCCTGAGCATGGCTTATCCAGCGCTGCTGCTGATCAGCGTGCTGCTGATCATGTGCCTGCCGTTTATCCCGGCGCTGCAGGAATGGCTGCGCCCGACCGACGTTGCGCCCTTGCCGGTGCGGCGCAACGAGATCAACAACCTGCGCTATTTCGCCGACAGTTTCCGGCTCACCATTGCTGCCATGCCGGTCATCGACTTGCCGAAACTGCGAAGCATCCAGACCGAGCGCACCGTCAGCATCAGCGACAAGCTGCACGTGGTCCATCAGCGCCTGGACGGCAATGCCGGCAAGGGCTACCCGCCGGCAACCTTGAAAGTACTGCGGCAAAAGAACGGCATCGTCATCTTTATCCACGATGCCTGGCTGCCACCGGACAGCCACAGCCAGGCCGACCTGTTTGCCGCCGCCGACCTGCTGGTGGGCGACGGCGCCAGTCTGCGCGCCTGCTCGGCGCAGGGCGTCATCACGCTCGGCGCCGATACGGTAGTGCATCGCTGGATCGATGCGCCCTGCATCCATGTCGGCAGCAACGCTGCGATCGACGGCCGCATTACCGCCCTCAAGGAACTCAACTTCTGTGCCGGCAGCCGCTTTGTGCGCGCCGGTGCGCCGCTCATGCAATTCGGCGACGCCAGCACTGCCGCCGCGCCGGCGCCGCAAGCGCCTTCGCCGCGCATACGCCATGTGCTGGACGACGGCGCGCAGCAATCCGCGGCCCTCGACCAGGCGGGCGACTATGTGGTGCGCGGCCCCTACCGCATACGTCCCGGCAGCAGCGTGTCCGGCAACATCAAGACCTATGGCGACCTGCAGCTGGGAGAGCACAGCCGCATCGCCGGCAGCCTGGTCAGCAACAAGGACATCGTGCTGGAGCGGGGTTGTTCCGTGCTGGGTCCCGTGATCAGCCAGAACGATATCGTAATCGGCCCCGATTGCCGCATCGGCACGCCGGAGGCGGCAACCACCGTGATCTGCCGCAAGCTGACCATCGCCACAGGCTGCACGGTGCATGGCGTCATCACCACGCAAGACGGCGCCACGGTCATGCCGGCGGAGATCTCCCATGGCCGCTGATCAAGGCCGGAGGCGCTGGCGCGCAGCATCGCTCTGCTGCGCATGCATCTTGACCGGCTGCTGTGCCGGCGCCACGGCAGCCGCCGCGGATGCCCCAGCCGCGCCGGCATTCGCCGATTTCGCCGCGCCGAACGGCGCACTCACGGTGTTTGCCAAAGGCGACTATGTCGAGCCCTACTTCGCACTCAAGGCATTGCTGGCGGCGCATAGGCTGGGCGTCGACGTCGCTGCGCCGGCCAGCGCCTTCGGCCACTGGCTGCTGCCTTTCCAGCAGGCCAACGGCCCCTTTCCGCGCATCTGCCGCAGCGGCGCCGCGGACTGGCTGGCCTGCGGCCCGGCAGACGCCGACGACTCCCTGGATGCGTTATGGTGCATGCTGGCAGCCGAAGTCTTGCCCACCGATGAAGTGCTGGCCGCCAGCTGCGTCAGATCGCTGGAAAACCTAGCGACTCTGTGGGATCCGGCGCAGCAGACATTCCACGCCCTGTCCGGCGGCAGTGCGGCGTATTTCGCCGACAACGTCGAAGTCATCGGCGTCTTGACCCAACTGCGCCGCAGCAGCGCCGCCAGCTTGCGCTTTGCGGTCCAGCTGGCGGCCTTGCCGGCCAGCGCCAGCATGCTTGACGGCCTGCGCCACAGCTACGGCTACGATCCCGCCGGCCCCCTTGAACCGGAACGCGCCAGCCTGCCGCCGACGCCCTACGGCTTCTATCCGAATGCGGTGGCGCCGGTCTACCTGTGGCTCTACGGACTGCGCAGCGGCGCCAGCGGCGAACGCTATTGGCGGCTGTGGATGGAACGCCACGGCGCGCCATGGCTGGCCGGGGAAAGCGACCACTATCCCTGGGGCCTGATCGCCTGGGCCGCCTATCGCAACGGCGACCAGGCCAGCGCCAGGCGCTGGCTTGAGACTTCTGCCGCCTGGCGCGCGGCGGGCCGCTGGAACATCGTCGAAGAAGGGGTGCGCGTCGGCTTGCGCCACGCACTTGGCGCCGCGGAGCCATCATCATGAGCGCCATGCGCCGCGTCCCTCTGCGCCAGGTCCTGCTGGCGCTGGCGCTTGCCGCCATCATCGGCGGCGCCGCCAGCTGGGTCTATCGCATCGGCCAGGTCAGCCCGGCGCAATGGCAAAGCGATGCCATTGCGCTGGTGCTGCCTGATGAGCTGTCGGACGCCAACCGGCTGTTTGCCTCGGCCTGGCTGGATGGGGCCGCGGAAGAAGGCATCCGCCTGCAAGCAGTGAGCGCTTCTGAATTCTCGCGGCGCGGACTGCAGGGCGAGCGGCCGTTCGCCGGCGTGATCCTGCCGGACACCATCCATCGCCAGATTAATACCGCCTTCGTCAACCAGATCAGCCGCTTTGTAGAAAACGGCGGCGCCCTGATGCTGGTGGGCGATGCCGGCGTACTGGACGAAAACGGCTATTACAGCGAACCGGCATCGCGCTTTTCCAGGCTGGCCGGGACCAGTTACGCGCTGTATGGCGCACTGCATGACAAGATGTCGTTCAACCCGACCATCTCCGGCAGCCCGCAGACCATGCAGGCGCTGGATATTCCGCCGGGGCGCTGGATCAAGAGCGGCGACCAGGCGGTATTGTCCGGCTACGGCGAAGACACCTTGCGTTATCCCGTCTTGCGTACCGCCGCCACCTATGCCGGCACCCTGCGCATGCAGGCCGAGGGTAATACCGTGATTGCAGGCGAACATGAGGTCGGCAAGGGTCGCGTACTGTTCGTCAACCTGCCGCTGGGATACCTGAAGCTGCGCACCGACGGCATCCTGATGCATGGTTTCCTGCACTACTTTGCCAACCACATCATGGGCCAACCGCAGCTGTCCGCCGCGCCCGACGCCATCGGCGGACTGATCCTGAACTGGCATTGCGACGCCAAGATCTGCATTCCCGCCATGGACCAGCTGATCAAGGCCGGCGTGTTTACCCGCGGGCCGTTCAGCATCCATGTCACCGCCGGCCCCGACCAGCGCGCCTTCGGCGATGGCCTCGGGGTCGACCTCAACCACAATCCAACCTTCCAGGCGCTCCTGCGTGGCTTGCAAAGCCAGGGCAACGAGATCGGCAGCCACGGCGGCTGGATCCACGACTGGTTCGGCAAGAACCTGAGCGAGGCCAATGCCGGCAAGATGACCACTTACCTGGAACAGAATGCCGCGGCCGTGAGAACCCTGATCGGCCACCCTCAGACCGAGTATTCGGCGCCGACCGGCAACCAGCCGGTCTGGGTCACCGACTGGCTGGACGGCCAGGATGTGCTGGCCTATTATTTCACCGGCAATATCGGACAAGGCCCGACCCATACCTATCGCGACGGCCGCCGCGACCAGCATATCTGGTCGTTCCCGGTACAGACCTACGGCCACATCAGCACCATCGAAGAAGCCTATATGGAGCACATACCGGAAAGCGAAATCAGCAACTGGTTGACGTCGCTGGTGCAATTTACCGAAAATAGCGGACAGATCAGGCTGATTTATTTCCATCCGCCGGGTGCGGTGCTGTATCCCGACGCCATCAATCAGCTGATGCTGGCCGCCGACGCCGCCGAAAAAAAGGGCAGTTTCCGCTGGCGCACCATGACCGAGCAGGCGCGCTTCATGAACCGGCGGGAGCAGACCGTGTGGCATATTTCCAGCGACAAGCGCGCCGTAGTAGTCGATGCTGCCAATGCCGCTTCATTGCAGCAGCTCAGCTGGGTTTTTCCAGTCGCCCTGTATGAAAAGCCGCGCATCCTGGACGGCAATGCTAGAGTGGAACAACGCGGCGAAAACTGGGCCGTGATCGCCGGCGACGGCAAGCAACTTCGCATTTCAACACCGTTGATAAAGGAAGCACTGCATTGAAAACCGCACTGGCAACCCTGGGCCTGTCCTTCGGCTGCGCCGCATTGCCGGCCAGCGCATCGGCTGACGAAAGCACCGACATACAGGTGCCTACCTTGCAGCACGCGCGCCTGATGCCGCTGATGAACAGCGCGCCGGCGCTGGTTACAGCTCCGGTTCCAGCTCCTGCTGCCGTGCCGGTTGCCCTATTACCGCCGGCAGCGCCGCTTGCTGCCTCAGCGGCAACCGCGCCAGCGTCACCAGCCGCACCAACCGCACCAGCTGCACCAGCTGCACCCACAATACGTGCTGCCCCTGCCCCGCCCAATGCCATGCCAGCCACCGCGGTCGATACGACACCCGCGCAGCTGGCGCTGGCGGCGCCCGTCGATGCGGCGCCGGTTGCCGTAACGCCGGCCGAAAGCCCGGCCGTTGCGCCACCGGAATTAGCCCCGGAAAGCGGCGCCCTCGAACTGGTTGGCGGCGACGGCAACATGAGCAACGGCTATGGCCACGCGCGCCTGATGTCGCTGCGCGGCATGGCCGTGACCTCCCTTGGCGTGGTGCAAGGCGAATTGACCCAGCAATCGCGTTTCGGCTATAGCGGCAACTATGGCAGCGTCTCGCTGACCCACGATTTCTCGCCGGATTACTACAGCACTGTCAGTGTCGGCACCGGCAACAGTCCGCTGTTTTCCAGCTGGCGCGTGGATGGCACCGGCTATCGCAAGTTCGGCAGCGAACTCCAGTACGTCGCCGGCATCGGCGCCTACTACGCCAAGGGCAACGAAAGCGCGCGTTCCGATCAAGGCTTGCTGTTGACCGGCATCGCCTATCTGCCAGGCACGGTGATCGAAGGCGGCGTCCGCCTGAACTGGGCCGATCCTGGCCGCATACTGGGCCCCAGCGAGTATATCGCGGCGACTTTCGGCAATGACGACCGGCGCGCCATCATCGTCCGCTACGAGCACGCCAAGGAAACCTACAAGGTATTGCCGGGCGGCCCCGAACTGGTGAACTTCAAGAGCAATACCGTCAATCTCCAATGGCGCGAAAGAATCAGCCGCATCAGCATGCTGCTGGCAGGCCTGGAGTATTACCGCAGTCCGGCCTACGACCGGCTTTCCTTCAACTTGGGCTGGCGCTGGAGCTTCCGGTGAAAGCTGCCGCCAATGCGGAAAAAAAATCCGCTCCCGTAAAAACGCGCAGGCAGGCCGTCGTCAACCCGCGTTTTACCGGCTTTGGCGGCCAGCTGATACAAACCCACCGCGCCCTGCGCCGGCTGGCGTTTCCACGCAGCCGCTGGATCGACGTGCTGCTGGTGCCGGCGCTGGTGTTCTGCTGCACCTTGCTGGCCTGGCCCTTGATTGCCGAGCTATGGGCTGCCATCGTCAGCTTCTGGGCCAACCGCCTTGGCGACCAGATGACGCTGGGAATAGGCCACAGCGCATTTCCCGGGATTCAAGCGATTCCCTATGCCTACGCCGAGGCGGCGCTGCCGGATCCCTTGCAATGGTGGTGCGGCGCGCTGATCAGCATCACGCTGCTGCTGGCCACCACCTTGCTGCCGACGCGCATGCTGCCGATTTCCTATGCCTTGCGCGTGATCGGCCTGGTGCAGCTGGCCAGCCAGTTTTATTTCTACTTCTGGGCGGCGGAATTTCCCTATCAGTCGGCCTCCTCGATCTCGGCGCTGACGCAGGCGTCGATGGTGCTGATCCTGCTGACGCCCTGGATTTATGGCCTGCTGTACAACATCTTCGATTTCGGCATCCGCCGCAAACTGCTGCTGTCCATACTGGCAGTGCTTTACCTGATCGTGCTGACGCCTTTCCAGTACACCTTTGCCGCCTGGCTGATGCTGCGCTGCTCGCTGCTGTGGCATCCCCTGATCTACCTGCTGGGCTCCAGCCTGGTCCAGTTCGGCGCCCTGGTCGGCTTCTATTCCTGGGCCATGAGCTGGCAGCGGCGCGAATAAGTGGATTCGAAGCTATCCACGCCGATTGCGCTGCAAACGGCAGCAGCGCGCGTAACAGGCTTATACTCCGTGATCGTTAATAGAGAAGGATAGCAATAGTGAAAAAGACCGGGATGGCAAAGAGCGATGCCAAGAAGCTCATGGGAAAAATGACCGCGCCTGGCGCTGCCGGCTTCGGCAACAGCGACGTCACCGTGGTCGACCGCAAGGAACAGCGCAAGCGCGATCAGGCGCTGGGTCTGGTGCCGTTTGCCGTCAAGCTCAACAGCGCATTGGTGCTGCAGCTGCAAACCCTGGCCAAGGAACGCGAAACCGATCTCAACCAGCTGGTAGGCGAGCTGTTGGCGAAGGGCCTGGCAGACTGAGCCCGGCCTCCAGCCGTTACACAGGGAAAGCCGGACTGACGGCTTTTTTTTACTCAACGCTATATCCTTTAAAATATAGCGACCATTGATTCATCACCACTTGCCGCCGCGATCCATGAACATGTTCAGACCCTCACTTTTCTCATACGGAATGTTGTCTCTTGCCCTGCTGGCGACGGCGCTCAATCCGGCTTGCGCCAAGGAGCCGCTCAAGGTGTTTGCCGCCGGCAGCCTGACCGGCCCGTTCACCGTGCTTGCCAGACAGTTCGAGGCCGACAGCGGCGAGCCGGTCCAGATGGTGTTCGGCCCCGCCGGGCTGCTGCTGGAGCGCATCGAGCAAGGCGAGCCTGCGGATGTGTTCGCCTCGGCCAACATGGCGCACCCGCAGCAGCTGGCGCGTGAAGGCAAGGCCATCCCGCCGCTGGTATTTATCCATAACAGCATGTGCGTACTGGCCCGTCCGGAGCTGAGCCTGACGAAGGAAAATCTTCTGGCCAAGCTGCTCGACCCTGCCATCAAGATCGGCACCTCGACGCCCAAGGCCGATCCCGGCGGCGACTACGCCTGGGTGCTGTTTGCCAATGCCGGCAAGGTCCAGCCCGGCGCGCGCGAACTGCTGGAGGGCAAGGCGCAGCAACTGGTAGGCGGCAAGAACAATCCATCGGTGCCGGCCGGCCAGGATGCCGTCAAGTACTTCCTCGAGCACAAGCAGGTCGATACCTTCATCGGCTACTGCAGTTCGCGCGAAACCACGCCGGACACACGCTTCACCAAGGTCACGCTGCCACGGGAGCTCGCCGTGGCGGCAGATTTCGGCCTGACCGTATTGCATCCCCGCAGCGGCTCGCATGATACGGCTTACCGCTTCGCCTTGTTCCTGCTGACGCCGGCAGCCCAGCAAATCCTTGTCGATTATGGCTTTTCCAGATAAACGAGGCCACAGCAAACCTCCATCCAAAGCGCCCGTCCGTGCCGGCGAACATTGCGGAGTCGCCGACATAGGCAAAATCACCCTCGGGTCAATAATCGACAAGAAAATTATCCTCACAGCACCGGGACAGCTATGATCTAGCTTATATCAATCCATTCCTCAAAATACGATGCTTATACATCCGCTGCCCGACCCGGTAATCCTGCATCTGATCGGCCCGCTATCAATTCGATGGTACGGACTCATGTATTTGGTTGCGTTTGCGCAGTTCTTGCTTCTCGGCCGTCTGCGTTTAAAGCAAATTCAAGTGAGAGATGCCGGCTGGACGAAAAAAGATCTGGACGACATGCTTTTTTACGGCGTCCTGGGAGTTGTCATAGGTGGCAGGCTGGGCGAGGTAGTGCTCTATCGCCCGGAATATTTTTTTCTGCATCCCGTTGAAATACTGGAACTGTGGACCGGCGGCATGTCATTCTACGGTGGCTTCATTGGCGTTGCGGTCGCCATGATGTTTTGGGCTAGGAAGCGGGGATTTCGCCTGATGGAGGTGCTGGATTTCATTGCGCCACTTGTACCGCTGGGCTACGCAGCAGGCCGGATCGGGAATTTCATCAATGGTGAATTGTGGGGCCGTATTGCTGATCCGTCACTGCCTTGGGCGATGATCTGGCCTAACGTGGATATGCTGCCGAGACATCCATCTCCGATCTATCAGGCTTTGCTGGACGGCGTGCTGGTCTTTATTATTCTATGGCGTTACTCCAGTCGCCCACGTCCCCTTATGGCCGTCAGCGGCATGTTCGCGCTCTTGTATGGCAGCGCACGCTTCTTTACGGAGTATTTCCGTACGCCCGAGTTCGAAGTACATATAGTTGGCGTAACCTTGTCTGGTAGCCAGATGTATTCGATACCCATGGTCCTTCTCGGGATTGTGCTTTTATCCTTCGCATATCAAGACAGAAATTCGCTACAGAACGCGCCACATTGAGTGGCTGGTTTTTTCTATTATTTTTTTCATTTTTGAGCCAACAATGTCAGTAGAAACAGTAGAAACCCAGATCATCGGCGAACGCGTTGCCAGGGAAGTGTCGGAGCATGCAGCAGCGGAAACCATCTTGAACCAGAAAGACAGATCGCAGTCGACTTCCTGGTGGATGATAGCCGTGATTGTCTGCACTACCGGCCTGTCGGTACAAGGCATCTTGTATGGCACAGTGCTCAACGCCTTTAAGCAAGGGCAGTACGCCCTGCCGCTATTTGGCTTCTGCGCCCTTTTCGCCACCCTGCTGGCGATCAGCTGCTTCACCGAATGCCGCAGGCTGCGACGCCGCCTTGACGCCGCCATCGTGCTGCTGCAGGCCGAGCAACGGCGCTAGCGACCGATCGATACGGCAATTCCGGGCAAAAACGCCCCCAGCCCGGCTTGTCGATTAAAATGCTGTTCCAACAGGAATGGCATGGCTTGCAGCATGGCATCTCCTTTTCCGAGAGATATGCGACGATGACCCCGATCCAGAACCAAGCCCCCGCCAACGTGATTAGCCAGGAAGCCCTGGACGCCGCAGAAAAGCATCTGCGCGATATCCTCGCGCTGGCGATCGAGCACGCAGCGCCGCATGCCGCGGTGGTGGTGTCGGACGCGCGCTGCGCACTCGCCGCCACGCTGACGGCGGCTTACCGGCGCTGCCTGTCGGACGCCACTTTCATCGACTTCGATGCGGTGTCGCCGGACGCCGTGCTGGCGGCTTTTGCGCCGCTGCAGGCAGGCGACCTGGTGATCCTGGTGCAGTCCACCAACTTCCGCCTGGAAGCCTTCCGCATCCGCGTCGAATTGTTCAAGCGCGGCCTCAAGGTGATCGAGCACCCGCACCTGTCGCGCATGCCGGGGTCGGAAGCGCTGTATTACATCGAATCGCTGGCCTACGATCCAGCCTATTACCGCGGTGTCGGCTATGCCCTCAAGGCGCGCATCGACTGCGCGCGCCGCGCAATGGTCGACAGCGGAGGCGAGCAACTGCTGTTCGATTCGCCGTTGGAAGCGGCCAAGCTGAACATCGGCGACTACAGCGAGATGAATAATGTCGGCGGCCAGTTCCCCATCGGCGAAGTGTTCACCGAGGCGCAGGACCTGGAAGCCGTCAATGGCAAGGTGCGCATCTTCGTCTTCGGCGATACCGCCTTCCGGGTCAACCAGCCGGCCCAGCCGATCACCCTGGTGATCAGCAAAGGCCGGGTGATCGAGGCGATCGACTCGACGCCGGAGTTCGACCAGGTGCTGGCGAATATCCGCGCCGACGAAGGCGAAGTGTGGCTGCGCGAACTTGGTTTCGGCATGAACCGCGCGTTTTCGCAGGAGCGCAGAGTCAGCGACATCGGCACGTACGAGCGGATGTGCGGGATCCATCTCTCGCTCGGCGCCAAACACGGGGTCTACAGCAAGGCAAACATCAAGCGCACCAGCGCCAGATATCATATCGACGTCTTTGCGGTCACCGAGGCGGTCTATCTGGACGATGAAGTGGTATACCGCAACGGCGCCTGGCAGCCGTGAGCCGGCCGCCGAGCTGTGCAGCCGCGGCTAGCTCGGGATGTAGAGAGGGTAGAGAATATTTTCTTCGCGCGTGATGCGGTCTACCAGCACCTTGCCGAGATTTTCAAACTCGTCCTTGAAGGTGACGCGCGCATCGCGCGAGACGACCCATTCCTTGCCCTGGTATTTGTCGAAAAAATCAAACGCCACGCGGCCGATGCCATCCATTTCCCGTTTGTAGGAACGGTAGACATCGTGCAGCGCCGGATCTTCCGCCAGGCTGCGCCGCATGTAGGAATACAGCTTGACGCCCTCGGTCAGCAAATGGCCGTACATCGCCATGCGCATCTCGCGCAAGGCGGCAGGCACCGCGTCCCACTTGTCGGCGCTCATCTTGTTGGCCACCGTCGAGTACATCAGCAGCAGCGCCGCATGGTCCCCTTTCAATTGCGGGATCAGTTTTTCATCGTACTCGATCTGACTGCCGGCGCTTTTCGCCGGCTGCAGCGCCGCCCGCTCGGTCGCAGGCGGCGGTGCTGGTTTTCTGGCTGGCGGTACTGACTGCTGGCTGTGGGACTTTTTTACTGCGTCGTGCTTCTCCTCGTCGCGGGTACTGGTTGTGGGTTTGCTGAAAATTGTTTTAAGCCACATATTCGACCTCGCCAGTTCACGTACAGGAGTAATTATCGAAGTATTACCTACTTGTTATTATGATTGCCTATCAACAACAATAGTACATTAAATTCCACACGGAAATAGATTTCTCATTTGCAATTTAAAGGATTATTTTGTAGCTGGGCAGCTCCGGCCAAATCAAACCAAATCAAACTATCCGGCCGGAGCAGCGTACTACACCTGCCGATACAGCGCTTTGCTCATAAAACCGCCACCGGCACTGGAAAATGACTTCGGCGGCGGATGCAATCTCTCCCGCCAGGTGCATCTGCAAGCGCTACCGGCAGCCCACTTTCAGGAGGGCGAATGCTGCAGCGCCACCAGCAGGCTGTCCCACAGCCGATGCCGCTCATCGATCGCCTGGATCCCGGCTTCCAGCACTTCACGCATCTGCACCGGATCGTTGCCGGTGATCTCTTCGATCATGCGCTGCGCCGCCGGCCCGTGGTCGCCCGAATCCACTTCGATATGCCGCTCCAGGTAGAAATTGAGCTCGGGGACGGTTTCCGGCGCGATGCTCCAGCTTTTCAGCAGGGCCTGGAACATCTCGGGAATGACGTTTTCCCGGCCGTAGAAAAAACTGCCGACAACCTGGTGCGTCAGCCCGTCCTGGCAAGTGCTGATGGTCGCGCTAACAAAGCGCTGGATCGGCGCCAGCGCCTCCGCCCGCTTGAGCGCGGTGGCGACTGCATCGCCTTTCCTGATCATGTTCAGGAACTGGTTGATCTGCCGCGTCGAAGCGCCGATCTCTTTCATCGCTGACAGATACAGGTCAAAATGCGTCATCGCTCCCTTCGGCGTGATATCCGACTCTTCTCCCAGTACAATCTCGTTGATCAGGCGCGCGGCATTCGGATTGGCGGGCGGGTACCAGGGAATGGAGGTGGTGGTCAGATCCATCTGCAGGCGCTTCACCAGCGACATGAAATCCCATACCGCAAAAACATGCCACTCCATGAACAGACGCAAATCGTCCTGGTTGCGGATGGCCGAAAAAACAGCATGATTGGTCAACAGATTGTGCTTTTCCTTCAGGGTTAACTGTAAGGATTCAATAGTCGTTGTCATGTCATCTCCATGAGAGGTTACACACAAATGTGTGCAAAACGACAATGACAGATATATTTCCACATGGCAATAAATTGATGCTTATGAAAGAATGCCATGTCTAAAAAAAACCAGCTGACTGAGGTGTTCTGGCTTGGCTTTGCCATCGCCTGGCCGTTGGAAATTGCAGACCAGGATTAGTGGCGGCTCAGAACGATGCGCAAGTGCGGGTGAACAGCAAACCCACCGAATCCTGATGGAACTGGCTGGTGTAGGCGCTGCGTATCTGCGCCAGGCGCGTCAGCGTGTCCGCCGTTTCGGTAGCGACGATGCGGACCACGAAACTGTCTTCCTGGATGGTCTTGCCGCTCGCCGCATCGCGCCATTGGCCGCGCGTGTCCCAAGTCGTCAGGCCATCCGGGAAACGCGGCGTCACGACGTCGGCCATGAAGCCGGCGCGTTCGGCATCGGTTACCGGGCCGCGGCCGTTGATATCGCGCCCGAACAGCAGTTCGGCCTGCAGCTGGCTGCTGCCGCCAGCCTGTTTGCACAGATCGCCGCCGGCGCCTTCCGGCACGGTCACGCAGGCTGACACCAGCAGCGCGCAAAGCAAGGGGGTAATCAAGCTGAAACGCATTGTGCTCTCCCGATGTTTATGGAATGCCACATGCTATATCTTAAACAAGAAAAGTGAGAGAGAATTGCTGCAGATAAGGATACACCCATGAGTCTCATCGAAAAACTGCTTGCCAAAGCCGCGCCATCCAACTCCGCACCCGCCGCCGCACAAGCGGTCAAGGTCCTGGTGCGCGTATATCTCGACAGCGCGGGCCACGTGACCGATGTGGCGATCAGAAAAAGCTGCGGCGATCCGGAACTGGATGCGCGGGCGCAGCGCGAAATCGCAGTCATGCGCTTCCCCGGCAAGAGCCGCGGCGCAAAAACCTCACACAACTGGCATGACCTGACCTACACCATCCATCACTAGTGACCTGAGTCAGAACACTGGCCACACCGCAGTCTTGTCGTTCTGCCAGCGGATTTATATTCCTCCCGCACTACCCCGCCGATAGCCGCTCTCCCCCGGCGCTTTCACTCTGTGCGGACCGCCTTTTCAATGCCCCGCCTTTTTCCCGCATATCGAAATGCGAATGGCGGCTATTGAACCCTCATGATGGATTCGCGCCTGTCCATACCCTAAGCTGTCTTCGCCGAACTGATCTTCTTTGCAAATGACGAGCAGTCCAGCAGCCAAGGTTCGGTGTGCGGTTGCTGGCAATTCAAAAACATAACACGAGACACCCTGTGGACGGTCGGCTAACGGTCGATGAAACGCCGGTTACCGGCCGCTGCAGCGGACATACAAAGGAGCAGCTCGATCATGATGGAACAACAACTCCAGTCCCAGCCTGTCGTGGGCCTGGACGAACCTATCGCCGTCGCCGGAAGTAAAATCGACCAGTACTTTCAGATTACCGCGCGCGGCAGTACCCAGCGCCGTGAAGTCATCGCCGGCATCACCACCTTCCTGGCCATGGTGTACTCCGTTTTCGTCGTGCCGAGCATGCTGGGCAGAGCCGGTTTCGACGTCAGCGCGGTATTCGTTGCCGTCTGCCTGACCACCGCTTTCGGTTCGCTGCTGATGGGCCTGTGGGCGCGCCTGCCGATCGCCGTCGGCTGCGCCATTTCGCTGACCGCCTTTACCGCCTTCGGCCTGGTGCTCGGCAAAGGCCTGTCGCCTTCGGTCGCCCTCGGCGCCGTATTCCTGATGGGACTGGTGTTCACCGCGATTTCCGTCACTGGGATCCGCTCCTGGATCCTGCAAAACCTGCCGGCCGGCGTTGCCCATGGCACCGGTGTCGGCATCGGCCTGTTCCTGCTGCTGATCGCTTCCAGCGATGTCGGCCTGGTGGTCAAGAATGCCGGCCCTGGCTTGCCGGTGGCGCTCGGCCATATCACTGCGTTTCCAGTCGTCATGAGCATCGTCGGCCTGGCTGCCATCTTCGGCCTGGAGCGCCGCCGCGTACCAGGCGGCATCCTGCTGGTGGTGGTCTCGCTGTCATTGATCGGCCTGATCTTCGATCCGGCAGTCAAGTTCACCGGCATCTTCTCCATGCCCGCACTGAGCTCGCCTGGCCATGCCAGCCTGATCGGCTCGATGGACATCAAGGGCGCACTCAGCATGACCGTGCTGCCTAGCGTACTGGCGCTGGTAATGACTGCCGTATTCGACGCCACCGGCACCATCCGCGCGGTTGCCGGCCAAGCGGGACAAGTCAATGAAAAAGGCTATATCCACAATGGCGGCAAGGCCCTCACAGCCGATTCTCTGAGCTCGATTTTCGCTGGCCTGGTCGGCGGCGCTCCTGCTGCCGCGTATATCGAATCGACGGTCGGCACCGCCGCCGGCGCCCGCACCGGCCTGACCGCCGTCGTTGTCGGCCTGCTGTTCCTGGCCGTGATTTTCTTCTCGCCGCTGGCAGGCCTGGTGCCTTCCTACGCAACGGCGCCGGCACTGATGTACGTCGGCCTGCTGATGCTGGGCAGCGTCAGCCGCATGCACATGGACGACATGGTCGACGCCATGTCCGGCCTGCTGTGCGCAGTCTTCATCGTCCTCACCTGCAACATCGTCACCGGCATCATGCTCGGCTTCTGCACCCTGGTGATCGGCCGCGTGGTGTCTGGCGAGTTCCGCAAGCTGAACGTCGGCACGGTCGCAATTGCGATTGCCCTGGCAGTCTTCTATGCAGGCGGTTGGGCAATTTAAGACATAGCAAATCCAGGTAACTTCGACTCTTTGGGTCTCCTTGAATAGTCGATTGACGGCAGCGCCTCCCCCGGAGCGCTGCCTTTTTTGTTTCTGGAAGCATGGATTTCTGAGCAATGCAGATAAGGTGATCTCACCGGGAGCGGCTTCAATGTGATATCGTCTCAGCAATACCTGACTGTCTGATGACAAAGGAGCTGCCAATGAAATACGTGATTACTCTCGGTTGTTTAGCTGGCGCCCTGGCCATGTATGTGCTTGGATCAGATACTGGCGTGACCGCTTTCTTTGTTGCCGGCATAGGGCTTGAGATCTGTGCCTGGAAAAGAGTATCCAAGTAATTCCCGATCCAGAGATGCACGTCCCCTCTCCGCCATCTCCACCCAAAACACCACCTTTCCGCTGATCCCGAAAGACCGCAATACCCTGCAGTGGAAGCAATGCATTGCCTGGCTGGTTGGCAGCCTGGCCATGCCCTTCGCGGCAGATCCGTTCGTCCGCGAAGCGGCGCCTGATATCGGCTTCGATTTTCCCGTCATCCTGGTGTTCGGCATTGCCTGGGCAGCGGCCAGTTTCTTTCTTCATCGCTTTATCAAAAGCAATCTCCGCTAGCAGCTGAGCACGCGTCTTCTCTATAGATCCTCCTGACAAGCAGCGTCTTCATTCCAGGCTTTAACTGTCCTTGTTGAAAGCTGGCCCCTTGCGCGATTTCAGGTAGAGCACCAAGTCGGCAAAGCTGATATAGCCGCTGCCGTTACGATCGATTTCCTTGAAGTGGTCGGCCACGTAACCAAAACCTGCAGCTTTGGCATCGGCAAGCGAGAGCAGATGGGTCGATGGATCGGCGGCGGCGTCGAAACGCTTCTTCAGGTTGCCGATGGCCTGGTTGCGCAGGGCTTGGCCGTGCAGCTCGGGACGGCTGGTCCCTGGCTCATCCGGCGGCGGCTTCGGCAGCATGTCGCCAACCTTGATCAGCCGTGCTGCGCCGGCATCGGGAACCAGCAGCGCGTATTCGGCGGCAGATGACGATGAAACGCACATCACTGCAGCAACGATGGCCATGATGGCTGGTGCGTGTAGAGATTTCATAGGTTTCCTGTATAAAATTTGACGAAAGCCGGGGCAGATCAATGTACTGTCGAGGCGCCGCTATAGAAGCCGTCGATCGCCTGCTTCATCGGCGCACGCGATGCTTGCGTCAGGTAAATCATATGTCCGCCCGGGAAAATCTTTACCGGAACCGTCGCCGTCAGGCCGGCCCCTGCCAGATCAAGTTCAGTCTGGTGGAATGGGGTTCTCAGGTCATGATACCCGCCAAAGACAACCACTTTCAAGTCGGGATGCAGGGTCAGCACTTCCAGCAGGTCGGGGATCGAGCTCGGGCTGTTCGATTTGTCGTCGCCATGGTTCCAGTTCCATTGGTTGATGGGCGCATTGGGCTCGACCGCGTAAGCCGTCTGGCTGCTATATCCAAGAAATTGCGGCAGGAAAGACTTGATCTGGTTGGCAAACGCCAGGTTGTTGTAGTTGCTGCCGCCATAGCTGGTGTTGGCCGGCGTGTTGACCAGTCCGTTATAGGCATCCATGTGGCTCGAATCCATGCCCAGGATCGCGCCGGAGAATGTATCGGGATCCATGTCAAAGGTGTTTGCCCAATCGGTCGTGCCGATGCCGCTCCAGCCGGCCAGCGCCGGCAGCAGTGTCGTGTCCGGCGGCGCATATGGCGTACCGTAGTTGGCAAAATTATTGGCGCTCACCCAGGTCTGGAAAGCCGCATCCGCTGGCGCATATGTTTGCGTGGCGAACTGGCGGCTGCCGTTGACATAATCGGACAGCAGCAGCTGGTTCGGGTTACTTCCCTTGTTGCGCGAATACGCTACCGCCGCGTAGCTAGGGAAAAAGCCGACGCAGTTAGCGCTGCCGCCATACAGGAAATCGGCAGAGCCGTCGCAGTTGGTCTTGTAACTGAGAATCGGCGAATTCATGATGATGCCGGTCAGGGCCGGTCCTCCCTGTCCCGGGCTGCCGGCTTCTTCAATCAGCTTGGCCAGCACCGGCGTACGGATGCCGCCGTACGATTCGCCGTACAGATATTTCGGCGAGGTCTGGCGATTGTTGACCTTGACGTACTCGGCAATGAAATCACGGAACGCCGCGGCATCCGCATCGACACCCCAGAAGTCCGCATTCTTGTGCGGCGCAATCGCTTCCGAATAGCCGGTGCCGGTGGCATCCACGAACACTAGGTCGGAATCGTTGAGCATGGTCACATCATTGTCGATCAGCGGGAAGCTGGTGGGCTGGCTGGCAAGCGCTGCCGGCGTCAGGCTGGCCTCGTCCACCTGCAAGGTTTTAGGGCCCCAGGAACCGAGGTGCAGCCAGATGGTCGATGAACCCGGACCGCCGTTATAGAAGAATGTCACCGGGCGCGTGCCGAGCGGCTGGCCGTCGAGCGTATAAGCGACGTAAAAAAACGAGACTTCCTGGTCCTGCGGCTGGCCGGCAACCGCCGGCGCGCTGGCGGTCAGGTGCCCTGCCGTGGCGGTATAACTGACGGCCTGGCCGCCGAGCGTGATGCTGTGGTGCGTGACAGCGGCATTCTCGGTAGCGCTCGGTAGCGCGGCAGTGCCGTCCGTCGCGTAGGCCACCGGATCGGTATAAAGCTGGTCGGCGCCGGCCACGGAATTTGGAGAGCCTGCGTTACCCTGCTTGGCATCGTCGCCGCCACCGCCGCAACCTGCCAGCGCAAGCACCGCAAGCATACTCAGATTAAGCACCACCATCCTGGACGACCGCTGAAAATCACGCATGTACATTCTCCTAATATTCCCGCTTAAATTCCCATTTAAAAATGGCGCAGAGATCGTTGAGCCACCCGCCTGTTGCAGGAGTCCTTATAAGTGATGCCCGCCAAGGCAAAAGAAGGGGCCATCAAGCGACCCTATTATTTGTAACAGTTTGTCACCAGAATGCGGCAGATAAATAGTAGCCCGATTATTCTGGCGCGCTATTCCAGCACCCCTTCCTGCTCACGCAGCCACCAGGCGAGCCAGCCCAGGATCACCGCCGGCGCCAGGCTGGTCGCCAGCAAATTGACCAGCGCTTGCCGCGACTCTGCCATGCCGGAGCCGAACAGCAGCAGCCAGCCCGCACCCGGCAGCACGGCCTGCGCCTGCATCAGCGCCAGCCACAGCATGGTGGCCGCGCTGACCACCAGCCCGTACAGGCCAAGCCAAGGCAAGGCGGTTGCCAGCCAGGCCGGCAGCACTGAAGCAACTACATGGCGCGGCAACGCTACCGCCAACCGCCGCGCCGCGTCAGCCTGCGGCGGTAGTTGCTGCATCAGGGCAGCGGAGAATCCTTGATCCGCCGTTTCATCCAGGGCCGCCTGCTGCTGCAGCAGTGCAGCCAGCCAGTCTTCGCCAGCGGCTGCGGCATGCATGGGAGGGGTAGTTTTCATTTGCACTGCTCCATGGTGTTGCGCGGGGCCCAGGCCGCAAGCGCCGTTTCCAGCTTGGCGCGGCCGCGCAATAAATGGGTTTTGAGGGTGCCCAGCGGGCAGCCCAGGGCTTCCGCGGCTTCGGCGTGCGAGAGATCGCCCCAATAACTCAGCACGATAGCTTGCCGCTCGGCTTCGCTCAGCACCGCGAGCGCGCGCTGCATATCCAGCGACAACGCCACCGCATCGCTCAAAGGCAGGGCCTGGCTCACCTGCGCCAGCACATCGGCAGAGACCTGATGCTCATCCGCCGCTTCGTGCAAAGCCTGAGTCTGGGCCTGCAGCTGCGCATCGCCGCGCCGCCGCTGTTCCAGAAACACATTGGTGGCGATACGGATCAGCCAGGTGCGAAAGCGGGCTTCACCGCGGAAACCGTCCAGCTTCTGATAAGCGCGTAAAAAGGTCTCCTGCGCCAGCTCATCCGCCCAGGCTGCATCACCACCGGCCAGGCGCCGCAGCAGCGCCCGCACCACGCCTTGGTGACGGCCTACCAGCAGCGCGAAAGCGCGCCGGTCGTCATACTGGCGCACCCGCTGCAGCAGGGCCAGGTCGGGATCTTCAGGCAACTGCCTTGCGGGCAGCACGGCGACGTCGGCCTTCACCGGGAGTTAACGCGGTACGGACTTGGATTCCATCTTCCATACCACCAGCAGCGCGATGCCGACGAACAAGGGAATGCAACCGATCGCCCACAGCCAGTCGCCCGGGCTCATGGCGTAAAACATCACCATCACGCCCAGGCCTACGCCGACGTTAGTCGCGCCGAAGATCAACTGGCCGCTCTTGCTCTGCCAGCTGCCATTGCGGTTGGCGGAACGATCCGCCAGCAAGCTGCCGTCCAGCAGCTGCGGCGGGATTTCACGGCCTTGCGCCACCATCTGCCGCAAGGTCTCGTGCATCAGCTCGGTGCGGCGCATCCGGGCCGAGACGCCCATGATGATAGCGACGATGGGGATAAACATGCCGACGATGGGAATCAGGAAGGGAGCGAGGTGCGTAAGGTCTGACAGGTTCATGTTGTCTCCGGAACGGGTTTCTTGAATGGCTTACCCTGCTTGGATGAGGCTGGACGGCGTTTTGGATTCAAAATCGCGCATTTTTTTGAACGGGCTTGCTTCCGCCCGCCCTGTTGCGCTGGAATTTCACATCCTACTGCGCCGGCATAAATGCCACAAGACAACATTTCATGAGGAGAGAAGCGGCATTTCTGCCGCTTTTGCTCAGTTTGGCGCGGCTACCAATACATTGAAGGTGTCCGGCAACAGCGGAGCGCGCGGGCGCGGATTGGCCGCAGTTGGCGCCGGCGCCGCGCCGAATGTTCCACTTACCAGGTAGACGCGATGGGTTGCCGGATCGAGCGCCATGGTCCGCGCGCCCTTTTGCGTGGCGAGGTTGGCCGTTACCGTGTACTTGTCGGCCGTGTCCTCATGCACTACCGTCAAGGTTCCGCCACCGTTGGAAACAAACACCAGCCCCGAAGCAGGATCGAAGGCTGCGGCATCCGGCCGGTCGCCGATGGTCACGGTCGCGACGGTTTTTCCCGAGACGGCGTCGACCACCATCATTTTCCTGTTGCCGCATACCGAAAACAGCCTGTGGTGCGCATCGTCGATCGCCAGGCCGCTCGGCCCGTCGCACGCCGCCATGGGCCAGCGCTGGACGATTTTCGACGACTGTGCATCCAGCACCGCGATTTCGTTCTTGTCTTCGACGTTGAAAAAGACATGGCCCAGGCTGTCGCCGACAGCGAATTCCGGCTGGCCGGAAGCCGGCAGCTTGGCTGTAACCTTGCGCGTTACCGCATCGACCACCGTCACGCTCTGGTCTTTGCCATTGAAGCTGTAGATGCGCTGCAATGGCGGGTAATACATGATCGAGTCGGGACCGGCGCCGACATCCTTGATAGTGTCGACGGTCTTGAGACTGTCGAGCTCAAAAACCGTGATCGTGCCTGCGCGCCCATTGCTGGTGAATCCAAGTTTCAGATCCTGCGCGAACGCCACGCCATGGACGCCCGCTGTATCGGCGATGTTGGCAACCAGTTCACCCGAGCGCGTATCGATGACCTGCACATGGTCGGAGCGGCTGACAAACAGATGGCTCCGCTGGCTGTCGACAGCGATGTAGTCCCAGCCTTCCACGCCGGTTACCGGATAGCGCGCAACGATCTTGTAGTACTCAGGCGTTGCTGCCCGGGCCGCCGGAGCAAGCGCAATCTGTAACAGCAAAGCAGCGCCGGCGACCGTCATGGTCGAACTGCTGAAGGAGAAGTTTTTCATGTATCTGATGGAGGGATGGCTGGAGTTCCAGTGGCTAACGGTCAATTGTTTCGGCTATGGCAGCCGGGATATCCTGGCTGGCCGCACCATGCTATCAGGAAACAATTAGCGCAGAATTAGCATGCCATCGCCGTGGACATGGACATGGCCTCAACGTTATCGACTTCAGGCGCCAACCCCATGCACCAGCAAGGCAATCGCATGGCGCGCGATGGCGCGCGCATCAATCGGCTTGTTCTCCGGGCCGATTTTGCGCGTCATGATCGCAGCCAGCGGCAGGATCGTCAGCCCCATCAGCGACATGAACAGCAGCGCCGGTTCCAGTTCTGCGTTAAGCAAGCCGTCGCGCTGCCATTTCTTGATGCACAGCAGCGCCGCCCGCTGATCATCGTCGCCGACGCGCGCATGCATGCGCTGCTTGAGCAAGCCGTCATGCGAGATGATTCCGCGCAGCCAGAGCGGTGCAAACCAAGGATAGTCGGTTGCGACATCGACAAACTTCTGCGTCAGCTCTGTGATGGCCGCCACCGGGTCGTCCGGATGTCTCTGGAAGACACCGCCCAATGCAGCTTTCACCGGCAGGAACCGGTCTTCGATCAAACCGTCGATCAGCTGCTCGCGACTGGTGAAGTAGTAGTTCACCATCGCCGGCGTCACCTTGGCTTCACGGGCGATAGCGGCCAGCGTGGTGTCGGCGATGCCCTGCCGTGCAAACAAGACCAGCGCCGTGTCCAGCAGCAGGCTGCGCTGCTCAGGACCCCGCGCACTGCCGGCCGGCCGCCCCGGCCGTTTTGCCGCTGCCTGCGGCGCCTTCTTGTCCACCGCAGCGCTTGTGCGCGCAGGAGATTGCTTTTTCACCAACTTCGATTCGGCCATTTGACTACCCAGGAAATTCAGCATATATTAAACGATCATTTAATTAATTTCAAACGGACCGTCACCTCATGAGCGCCGATATTACCGTAAGCATTGAAGACGCCGCCAGCGTCAGCGATCAAACGCAAGGCCATCCGCCGATACGCCTGATCTTTTCGGCGCTGCTGCTGGTGATGCTGCTGGCCGCACTCGACCAGACCATCGTCTCGACCGCGTTGCCAACCATCGTCAGCGACCTCGGCGGCCTTGAAAGCCTGTCGTGGGTGGTCACCGCCTATCTGCTGGCGTCGACCATCGTGGTGCCGCTGTATGGCAAGTTCGGCGACCTGTTCGGCCGCAAGATCGTGCTGCAGACGGCGATCGTACTGTTCTTGCTGGGATCGGTGCTGTGCGGCATCGCCCAGAACATGACCCAGCTGGTGCTGCTGCGCGCGCTGCAAGGGCTGGGCGGCGGCGGCCTGATGGTGGTCACCATGGCGGCCATCGGCGACATCATTCCGCCGGCCGACCGCGGCCGTTACCAGGGCATGTTCGGCGGCGTCTTCGGGCTGGCGACCGTGGTCGGCCCGCTGATCGGCGGCTTCCTGGTCGAGCACCTGTCGTGGCGCTGGATTT
Source organism: Collimonas pratensis (assembly GCF_001584185.1). Lineage (GTDB taxonomy): Bacteria > Pseudomonadota > Gammaproteobacteria > Burkholderiales > Burkholderiaceae_D > Collimonas > Collimonas pratensis. Next base: position 4,654,193 of record NZ_CP013234.1, read on the forward strand.
TCTACATCAACCTGCCGCTCGGGATCGTTGCGCTGCTGGTGATCGGCACCGCGTTCAAGCCGCACATCGTGCGCGTGAAACACGAAATCGACTATATGGGCGCCGCCTTCCTGGCATCCGCCCTGACCTGCATCATCATGTTCACCAGCCAGGGCGGCACCATCCTGCCGTGGTCGTCGCCGCAACTCTGGTTCACGCTGGCGCTGGCGATCCTGTCGATCGCCGGCTTCATCTATGAAGAACGACAGGCCGCCGAACCGATCATCCCGCTCGCACTGTTCCGCGAACGCACCTTCGTGGTCAGCAGCCTGATCGGCTTCATCGTCGGCATGGCGTTGTTCGGATCGGTGACCTTCCTGCCGCTCTATCTCCAGGTGGTCAAGAATTCGACGCCCTCGGAAGCCGGCATGCAGCTGCTGCCGCTGATGGGCGGCCTGCTGGTCACATCGATCATCGGCGGACAGATCATCAGCAAGATCGGCCGCTACCGCTACTTTCCTATCATCGGCACCTTCATTGCCTGCATCGGCATGTTCCTGCTGGCCTCCATCGATAACGCGACGCCGCTGCACACCATGTACCTGTACATGGGCCTGCTCGGCGCCGGCCTCGGCATGGTGATGCAGGTGCTTGTGCTGGCAGTGCAAAACAGCGTGGCGTACAAGCACATGGGGGTGGCGACATCGGGCGCCATGACGTTCCGTTCGATCGGCGGCTCCATCGGCGTTGCCGCCTTCGGCGCGCTGTTCACGCAGGGCTTGCATACGCGCCTGGCGACGCTGATCCCGGCCGGCACCGAGCTGCCGCAAACCTTCGGCCCGGCCACCGTGCACCATTTGCCCGCCGCATTGCGCGGGGATTATCTGCAAGCCTTCGGCGGCGCCTTGAGCACGGTGTATATCGTCGCCGGCTGCATCATCGCGCTGGCGTTCGCGCTGGCCTGGCTGTTTGAAGACGTGCAGCTAAAGAAAAAATAAGGCGCTTTTTTCAAACCGGCCGACGTACCCTGCCGGCCAGAACCCGCGCCGCGCGGCGGCAGATTCTTTCCGAAACGAGTATGCAGGCCAATAGAGTCAGCAAGACCATGATGCTGCCGCGGCTAGCGAGATGGCCGCGCATATAGCTGACCCATGCGGGCGGCGTCATCAGCAAATTGCAGGTAAGCACAATGAAGGTGAATGCCGCTGAAATAATCATTACCCAGTAGAGCTGCCGTTCGTCTGCTTGTTTTTGCGTACTCATTTTCATCCCCTTGGCACTCGCTGCGCTTGTTCGCATCTCCATATACACTCCAGTACGGCAACAGGCATAGTAAGAGTGCTTGATGACGTCTTGATTACATAGACGAGTTTCCGCTACATAGCGTAAGCGCACACCACCATTCTCGAATTCAGGAGCCGCAATGCAATCTCGGAATTTTCTTGCAGCGGCAGTCTTGCTGCTCGCCACAGCGTCGCTAGCGGCACAGGAAGCACCATCCTTCCTCTCCCAGCACCACTCCTCGCCCGAGGACAGGCAAGCGATCGAGCGGGTGCTTGCTGCCTACACCAGTTCGCTGAACAGCGGCGACGAGAAGAGCTTTGCGGCGCTGCTTCTGGATGAACAGATACCCTTCATGGCGACCTATTCCCTGGATAGCCGCAGTACAGGCAACAAGCCGCTCGATACGCGCCGCTACGCAGATTTTCGCCAAGCGGTTTTCGCCAGCGGCAAACACTTCGAGCAGCGCTTCTATAACGTCCGCATAGAGCAAGACGGCGAGCTGGCGCAAGCTTCCCTGGATTTCGTGACCAAGGAAGCAAATTCGCAGAAAGGCAGCTATGGCTGGAAAACCCTCCAGCTCCTCAAAGTGAATGGCGCCTGGAAAATAGCGAGCGAGCTTTACACCGCGTATGCTCTGCCGATGCAGTGAATTTCCCCTGTCCCCTATTGCATTTTTAAGGAGAGAAAGCAATGTATTTTCTTACCCGGAAGCAGACCACTCGCCCTATAGCGCAAGGCTGCGCTGTCTTGAGCAGAGCCGGCCCGCACCGGCAAATCATTGCTGCCGCATTCGCTATTGCGCTGCACGGAACAGTCTTGGCGACAGCACCGACTGCGCAGGAATCCGCGCAAGAAATGCCCGACAATATGGTCGCCAAGGAAGTAGGCGACATCTCCTGCCAGATCCCGCAACTGCTCTATCCGTCACACGCGCAACAATTGGGGATGGAAGGGACGGCCATTCTGCATATTACGGTCGGGACCCGCGGCCAGATAGAAACGGCCGAAGTACGCACCTCGACCGGCAACGCCGAGCTTGATGCAGCGGCAGTTACTTCCGTCATGCAGGCGCACTGCAAGCTGCATCAAGAAAATGGCCGGCCGATACGCGTCTCAACCCTGCTGCCTGTATCGTTTTATCTTGAGCGAGGACACCTCAAAACGATATAAGGCCGCGCTCATCCGAACGGAAGGCAAAGTCGCTTTTCAGGTGGTCGAGGCGGTAAAGTTCATCGCGATCCCGTTCATGCAATAACGCAGTCCGGTCGGCTTGGGACCATCGTCGAAGACATGGCCGAGATGGCCGCCGCAGCGCTGGCAATGCACTTCCTTGCGCAGCATGCCAAAAGTCCTGTCCTCACGCGTGAGCACCGCGTTCTCCAGCGGTCGCCAGAAGCTTGGCCAGCCAGTATGGCTGTCGAACTTGGTGCTGGAAGAAAACAAGGGCCGAGCGCAGCCGGCGCAGCTAAAGACACCGGCGCCATGCTGTTCATTCAGTGGGCTGCTATACGGGCGTTCAGTTGCCTCCTGCCGCAGGACGGCGTAACTGCTGGCGCCCAGCAGGCTGCGCCATTCAGCGTCGCTATGCATGACCTCGAAGTGCTCCGCCGGTTCGGCCACGGTAGCGCGGGAAGTCGCCGCGACCAGGGAGCCCAGCCCGACCGACAAGCCGGCAAACAAGCCGGCACCCAGAAAAGTTCGGCGCGTCGTTTTCATCGTTCATCTCCAATCAAGACTTGGCCACGGTTACGGCGACAGGCCGGTATTCAGCAGGGAACAGTTTTTTCAGGTTTTCCAGTTTTGGCAAGTCGTAATAGGCGATATAGCCGTGCTGCGGGTGCAAGGTAGCAAAATCCTGATGGTATTTTTCCGCCGCGTAAAACGACGAAACAGGCAGCGCAACCGTCTGTGTCACGATCGGTTTCGGAAATACCTTTGCCGCATCCAGCTGGGCAATGTAACTCGTGGCAATGCGTTTTTGCTCGTCGCTCTGATAGAAGATGACAGAGCGGTACTGTGTCCCGCTGTCCGGCCCCTGACGGTCTAATTGGGTCGGATCCTGGACCACGGAAAAATAAATCTGCAGCAGCTTGCCGTAAGAGATCTGGTGCGGATCGTAGGTAATCTTTACCGTTTCGGCATGTCCGGTAGAACCCGAGCTGACGTCATCGTAGTGCGCATGCATCTGATCGCCGCCTGCATAGCCCGAGACCGCAGCAATCACCCCTTGCGTATGCTGGAACACCGCCTGCACACCCCAGAAACAGCCGCCGGCCAAGATCGCAGTCGCCTGGCTTGCGTCAGTGCTCATCGCGATGTCTATCTTGGGCGCGGGAATTTTCACTGCCGTTTCAGCAGCGTGGGTGGAGCGCAAGCCGATCACCGCCACCAATGACAACAGCGACAGCAATGCAAAGCGGCGGACGGCGACGCTGCGTCCACTTTGCGGATGGGCCGGGTTGTACACCGTTGCTAATGCATTTTTGGTTTCCATTATTTGATCTCCTTGATCACTGACGAGTGCAAAGTATCCTGGCGCCGGCCACTTGAAATGTGCCCCAGGACCGGCTGGCCGCTGCATTTGCATGCCCGGTTGATGCCAATACTAGAAGATCGGCAGGATCTTTCGAGTGGCATTCTGATGACACTTTTGTCATTAAGCATCTGCTGCCGCAATCGCTGTGACCATCGCTTTGTCCCGCAAGCAGAAGCCCTAGCGCGCCCTCCTCTCGCCACGCATCAGCCTTGACACGATATCAATTTAGATATTGCCGTAAGACAATAATTCATTGGATGGATATTGCTACAGTTGCCATACTGTAAAAGTACGGCAATCCATAACAGCAAATCATTCCTCAAGGAGACATACATGACTTGGTTGAATAGTAAGCGGGGCATCACCGCGCTGTGTTTCAGCATTGGCTTGAGCTTGTACGGATGTGGCGGCGGCGGTAGCGACAGTGATCCTGGCGGCGCGAGCGTAGCCAAGGCCAGCGCGGCCGCCTTGGCCAGCAACACGCCATCCCCTGCCATGCCGCAGATTCCGGTTCCAGCACCGCCCATGGGCTGGTCGTCATGGAACAGCCTGGAAGAAAACGTCAGCTACAACACCATCAAGGCCGAAGCCGATGGCCTGGCGGCATTGAACGCCAATATCGCCTCCGGTCCCAAGTATCAATACGTAAATATCGATGAGGGCTGGTGGACTTCCGGCCAGCGCGATGCCAGCGGCAATTTCATTATCGATACCGCGCAATGGCCAGGCGGCATGCAAGCCATGGCGCAATACATTCACAGCAAGGGCCTGAAGGCAGGGATTTATATCGATGCCGGCCCGGTGGGTTGCGGCACCAGGGCAAACGGCACACATTTTGTCGGCAGCGACTATGCGCACTACACGCATGATTTCTTGCAGTTTGCCCAATGGGGATACGATTTCGTGAAAGTGGATTTCTGCGGCGGCAGCAACGCCTCTTACGATCCGCAGAATGCCTACACGGCGGTTGCCGCCGCAGTCCAGAACGCCTATGTGCAAACCGGGCAGCAGCTGGCGCTGAACATCTGCGACTGGGGCACCATCGGCAACAACAGCGCCTACCCTGACTATCAGCAGGGGCCGTGGGCATGGGCGCCTGGCCTGGCCGTATCGTGGCGGACTACCGGCGATATCTATGGCCCCAACAGCGGCGTGCCGAATTTCGGCGCTGTCACCGGCAACCTCGCCGGCAACTACCATCCCGAGGCGCAACATACCGGTTACTACAACGATCCAGACATGATGATTGCAGGCATGGGCATGTCGGCCGTGCACGATCAGGCGCATGTCAGCCTGTGGGCGCTTTCCGGGGCGCCGCTCATCCTGGGCAACGACCTGGCTAAACCTGTTTCGGCCGCCACCATCAGCTTGATCACGAACCCGGAAGTGATTGCGATCGATCAGGATGCGCTGGGCGTGCAAGGTCTACTGGTTGGGCAGTCTGGCGCGCAGCAAGTCTGGTCCAGGCTGCTGGCTGGAAGCGGACAGCGTGCGGTAGTTCTGTTCAATAACACGGCGGCCGATGCTGCCATGACAGTGACCTGGAATCAGCTCGGCTTGCTGCCGTCGTCAGCCAGCGTGCGCGATGTATTGGCGCAGAAAGATCTCGGCAACTATGCCGGTTCCTACACCGCGCCAGTGGTGCCGGCAGGCGGCGTAGTCATGCTCAGGATCGGCGGCACTGACACGCCGGCAACCAGTTATCAGCCAAGCTCGCTGACAGGCGGTGCAGTCTATGCATCGTGCGCCTCCTGTGCCGGCGGGCGCAAGGTGACCAGTCTTGGTTCCGTCGTTTTCAGCGGCGTTGCCTCGGCTAACGCAGGCGGCTTCGTCCAGATTGCCTACGTCAACAGCGGTACGCAAACGCTGAAGGCGAAACTGAGTGTGAACGGCGGGCTGGCAACCACGCTCGCATTTCCGCCAAGCGGCAGCAACGGCAGTGTCGGCACGGTCACGGCTTACGCCTTGCTGCAAGCGGGGCAAAACACGGTGACGCTTTCCAACGTGGATAGCACAACAGCCGCGCCGGACATCAGCAGCATCGCGACCGTGGCCGGACCGATGGCGCTCCAGCCTTTCCATGCGACGTATGAGGCTGAAGCCGCCAACAATACCTTGAGCGGCGGCGCCGTAGTGGCGAATTGCCAGCAATGCTCGGGCGGCAAGGATGTAGGCTATATCGGCAACGGCGGCACGCTGGTCTTCAACGGCGTTGCGGCGCCAGCCACGGCAAATTACACCGTCACGATCGGCTACGTTAACGGCGATGGAGGACCACGTTCGGCACAAGTCAGTTTCAACGGCGCCGCGCCGGTCACCGTATCGTTCCCGTCAACCGGGGGATGGTCAAGCGAAGGCACGGTGCAAGTCGCCGGCGTACTCCAAAGTGGCAATAACACACTGACGATTTCCAATCCCTCAGGCTGGGCTCCCGATATCGACGGCATTGCGATGACGGCGCAGTCGCTCCATGCGAAGTACGAGGCTGAGGCCGCAAACAATACGTTGAGCGGCGGCGCCGTAGTGGCCAATTGCCAGCCATGCTCGAGCAGCAAGGATGTCGGCTATATCGGCAACGGCGGAACGCTTACCTTCAATGGCATTGCCACATCGTCCGCGGGCAGCTATGCCGTCACGATTGCCTACGCCAACGGCGATCCGGGGCCACGTTCGGCGCAAGTCAGCTTTAACGGCGCAGCGCCCGCAAGCGTTTCGTTCCCGCCTACCGGCGGCTGGGCTAGCGTCGGGACCGTGCAGGTAACGGGGATATTCCAGAATGGGAATAACACGCTGACGATTTCCAATCCTTCAGGCTGGGCTCCGGATATCGATGACATACAGTAGCAAATCAGATTTGGCCGGATAGTCGGTTGTCGCTGGAAAATTAGCTTAACAAGATATGCAGGGGGAAAAGTGCGGCACTTTTCCCCCTGCTTTTTTTTGTACGCGCTTTGGCAAACATCCCGGAATTTCCTGCTGTCTCCCACTTCATTTCTCCAAAAATCACTCGTACACCAACAAAAACAGAGGACTTCCTGCTATCGATTGCAGCGATAGGGATAACGTAATAATCGATTTGTACTTCGACGTCGGCGCGTCGACAATCGGTCGACTAAAAAATAATGAGCAACAAACAGGAGACATTGATGACGCAAGGATTTTTCAGTCCGGCCGCTCCCCCTTTTGTCTGGCTAGCCGCAAGAACTGGCTAGTGCCATTGAAGATACCCCAGCGCCCTTTCACACTTTGAATACGGCCGGCTTAAGCAATCCGGCCTGCATCCTGATTTCCACCCGCTGCCATTCCTCCTCTGTGAAGAATGTCAGGCCGGGAAAAATGAGCAACTCGCTGCGCCAACGCCCTCGATCTTAGAAAGCATAGCGTCTGGCGCTTTTTTCTATCTCTATAGGAAGCATATGGCACATTCAGGTCGTAGAAAATTTCTCAAAGATTCTGTGGCAGCGATGGGAGCGACCATGCTGCCGCCGGCGGTACAACAGGCGCTGGCGGCGCCTGCCGTCAGTGGTACGCTGGGTTCTATCGGCAACGTTGTCATCTTCTGCCAGGAGAATCGTTCCTTCGATCATTATTTCGGCACTATCAAGGGTGCGCGCGGTTTCAACGATGATCACGCCGCCACCATCCAGGGCACCAGCCGCAACGTCTTCAGTCAGGCCGACAGCACCGGCGCGCTGTACACGCCATGGCGTTTGAATTCCAGTATTGCTTCGGCGCAGTGGCTGTCGGATGTCCCGCATGATTTGAATACCGGCACGGCGGCCTGGAACAAGGGCCGTAACGATAAGTGGATTCCCAACAAGGGTATGAATTCGCATACCTACATGACGCGCAGCGACCTGCCCTATCACTACGCGCTGGCTGACGCTTTCACCTTGTGCGACAACTATTTCTGCTCGGCGCGCACCTCGACCTATCCCAACCGCCTGCATCTGATGAGCGGCACTATCGATCCGCAAGGCCTGCACGGCGGCCCCGCCACCACCAACGGATTCACCCCCGGATCGCTGACCTGGCAGACCTATCCGGAAGCGTTGCAGGCGGCCGGCATCAGTTGGCGCGTCTACCAGGAAACAGACAACTATGGTTGTAATGCGCTGGCCTGGTTCAAGCAGTTCCAGAGCCTGCCGACCAATTCGCCGCTGTATATCAACGGCGTGCAGGCCCGCGTGCTGGCGGATTTCCAGAACGACGTCACCAACAACACTTTGCCAGCGGTATCCTGGATCATCTCTCCGGCAGCCAAGTCGGAACATCCGAGCGGCGCGCCGAATGTCGGCGTTGATTACGTCAACCAGTTCCTGCAGGCGCTGGCCTCGAATCCGGCGGTGTGGGCGAAGACAGTCTTCATCTATACCTATGACGAAAATGGCGGCTTCTACGACCACGTCACCACGCCGACGCCACCCGCCGGCACCGTCAACGAATTCGTCAGCGGCGTGCCGATCGGCCTCGGCTCACGCGTGCCGACCATCGTCTGTTCACCATGGAGCCGCGGCGGCTGGGTCGCCAGCGAGGTGTTCGATCACACCTCCACCATCCAGTTCCTGGAAAAATGGACCGGCGTCACCTGCCCCAATATCAGCCAGTGGCGGCGCGACATCTGCGGCGATCTGACGTCCTGCTTTGATTTCACCACCAGCAATGCGGCCTTCCCGGTGCTGCCGGACAGCGCCGCGCTGGCGGCCCTGGCCACCAGCCAGAAGAGCCTGCCGAAACCGGTGCCGCCGGCCGCCAACACGGTCATGCCGACCTATGAAGCCGGGCAAAAGGCATTGCGGGTGCAACCCTACCAGCTGAACGGCTGGCTGACGCAAGACCTGGCCAACAAAGAAGTCTGGACCAACTGGAGCAATGGCGGCAGCAAGACGGCGCCACTGCAGATCAATGCCAACAATTATCGCACCGACAATCCGTGGATCGACACCATGGCGGCCAACGCCACCTCGCGCCACTATTGGCATGCAATCGCCTATGGCAACGGCTACTACGACCTGGAGATGCTGGCGCCGAACCAGTTCTACCGCCGCTTCAAAGGCTATCTCAACGCCGCCGCATGGCAAGGCCAGCCGGAACCGCAGGTGAAACTGACCAACAATGGCGCCGGCCAGGCGATCACCATCTTGTTCGACAACAGCGGCACCAGCAACACCGCGGTGTTCACCTTGCTGGATCGGATCACCTCGGCCAGTACCAGCAGCCAAACCATCACCGTAGCGCCGCAGCAGACCGTCACCATCCAGTTCAGCACCACCAGCGGCTGGTACGACCTGAAGATCACGCTGGACGGCGACAGCAATTTCATGCAGTCGATGGTGGGTTACACCGAAGGACAGCAAGGCCTGACACGGCCGCCGGTGTTGCGCTGGTAAGGCAGCAAGCTTTCTGGCGCATGCCATGAACGGCGCATGAACGATGGCGACGGCCGGCGATTAGCCAGGGCGGCGTCGTCACGGATTTTCACAGGGATTGAATAACAACTAGAAAGGCAATGCATGAAAAATTTATGGGGAATCATCCTTGTTCTGTGCTCCATGGCCGCATCATGCGCATTCGCCAAGGACGAGGACCTTCCAAAGCAGATCACCGTCGGCCTGATAGCAACCACCACGGCCGAAGATACCGAAAAGCGCTGGCAGCCGGTCATCGATGATTTTGCAAGGTACACAAGAACAGAAGTCCATGTGGTGGTTTCCACCGACTACAACAAGATTCTGGCCGGGCTGAAATCCAATGCCATCCAGGTAGCCTGGCTGGGCAACAAGGCCGCCCTGGACGCCGTGGAAGACCAGCACGCAACGATTTTCGCCCAGATGGTGAAGATAGACGGTTCGCATGGCTACAACTCGGTGCTGATCGTGCCGGTCGCCAGTCCGATCAAATCGCTGGCAGATATTTTGGCGAACAAAGGCGTCTATCGCTTCTATGACGGCGACAAGGGCTCAACCTCCGGCTATCTGGTGCCTGCTTACTACGCCTTCGCCAAAAACAAGGTGGAACCGGAAAGGCTGTTCAAGCAAATCACCGTCGGCAACCACAAAAAGAACCTGCAAGCCGTGATCGATGGCCAGGTCGATGTCGCCACCAACAATACCGACGAGCTGGATCGCTTGAAAAAAGAGGCGCCCGAGCAATTCAACAAGATACGCGTGATCTGGACCTCGCCCCTTATCTCCAACGATCCGCTGTTGTACCGCAAGGATTTGCCGGCCGCTGCCAAAGCCAGGATCGAAGAATTTTTCATTACTTACGGCAAGCCGAAAGATCCGGCCAGCCATCCCGACGTGCTGCAAAACATACTGAATTTATCCGGTTTTCAGCATTCCACTGACGCCCAGCTAAAGCCCATTGCAGACATCGCCATGTTCGGACTCTTGCGCAGCAACATGTACGACGCCAGCCTGAGCACGGAACAAAAGCAAAAAGCGTTTGAAGAGATTACGGCCCGCTTCGGCAAACTCAGCGCCACTCTGGAAATGGCGCGCCTGCGCTAGCTGCCCGGCGCGCCAAGAATAATACCTATGCACGCCGACACTATTTCTTACGACTAGTCTTCTGCAAGGTTTCCGACTCCAGCACGCTTCTAAGGAGCGGCCGGTTTTTTCGTACGGCGAGCGAGCACATGTAATAATCGATGGTCACCGGCGCGTCTCTCAGCTTGATCGCTTTCGTTCCGGGTATCGCCATGTATTCGATTTCCGAGACGAAGCCAATGCCCAAACCTTCCGCAATCGCATGCATGGTGGCTTCCCGGCTGTTAAGCTGCATGACGCAATTGATCTGGACGCCCTGCTTCTTGCACGCGTTCTCGAGCAATTCGCGCGTCTTGGAGCCGGGTTCGCGCATGATGACCGCTTCATTTTTTATGCTGGCCAGCGGCACGGACGATTTGCTCGCCCAGGCATGGTCTTCTCTGACGACGGCGACAATGGGGTAGGTCCGGTACGGCACGACGTGCAAGCGCTTGTCGGTTTCTATGAAAGCCAGAATCGCTATGTCGATGGTGAAATCATAGAGCCGGGCGAGCGCTTCCTTTTCCGTGTTGATCGAGATCGCAAATTCAATGCCGGGATGCTTGCGCATTAAATCGTAGGTCAGGTTCATCACGACAGGCGGTGAAACTGCGCCGATACGCAGCAATCCTGTTTTTTGGGAATGCAGGCTTTGCAACAGCTGGACGGCTTCGTCTTCCTGACCGAAAATCCCTTCGGTAATTTCATACAGCCGCCGCCCCGCATCGGTTAATTCGACATGTCGGCCACGACGGTAAAACAGCTCGACGGAAAATCTGCTTTCCAATGCCTTGACCTGCTCACTAATGGTGGGCTGGCCTATTTTCAGGTAGGCCGCCGCAGCGGTAAAACTGTGCGTTTTGGCTACGGCATGGAACGAACGGATCCATTTATGGTACTGATACATAAAGCTCCTTCAAGAGCGCATCTTCTTCCGTGGCCACATGGCCGCCCTGCCATTTAAAGCTACGCCATCTGCCGTCAACTTACCGCGGCAAATCTCGCAGCCGCACAAATCCGCCTGCTATCGATTACGCCGATAGATTATCTCCATGCATCGCTCTGAGCAACAAATATAGTCTTTCCGTTTTGACAAACAGAGCAGGACAGTTGCGGCTGCACTTGAAACGCACGTCCCATGACTGCTCCATCAAATTTGCCCGTGCGCCATCAAAACAAGCGCGTTTTCTATTATCGGTAGAAACGATAGAAATGGAAGAATAATCGATTTGTACTAAGGCCTGGGCGCGCCGACAATCAAATTACTAAAAATTCAGCCAAAAAACAGGAGATATTCATGACGCAACGATTCTGCAATCCGGTCGCCACCCATTTCGGTCCGGGCAGCCTTGAAGAACTGCCCCGTATCGTCGGCGGCGCAAAAGTGGTGGTCGTGACGTTTCCGGAAGCGCGCTCCTTAGGTCTTGTAAAAAAACTGGAGGACCTGCTGGGCGAGCAGCTGGTTGATGTCATTGAAAATGTCCACCCTAATCCGGATGTCGCCCAGTTGGCGGCAATGTATGAGCGCTTCTGGCAGAACGCAGACGCATGCGATACGGTGGTGGCGCTGGGCGGCGGCAGCGCCATCGATACCGCCAAGGCATTAATCGTTGGAACGGAAGGCGGCAGTTTCGATGAACTGCTGGCCCTGCTTGCCGGCGGCAAGCCGTTCACGCCAAGCAGGGTGAAGACGCTGATTGCCATCCCGACCACCGCAGGCACCGGCAGCGAAGTAACCCCATGGGCCACGATCTGGGACGCGGCGCAACAAAAGAAATATTCATTGCATCTGGATTGCACCTGGCCAAAAGCGGCTATCGTCGACCCCGAGCTGATGCTGACGCTGCCCAGGTCAATTACCGTTTCTACGGGACTGGACGCCTTGTCGCACGCGCTGGAATCGATCTGGAACATCAATGCCAACCCGATTTCCGACGCCTTCGCGATCGATGCGATCCACGAGATCATGGCTTGCCTGCCGTTGCTGGCGCAGGAACTCGATAACAAGGCGCTGCGATCGTCCATGGCGCTCGCGGCGATGAAGGCAGGATTGGCATTTTCCAATACCAAGACAGCTCTCGCCCATTCCATTTCCTACGAGATGACACTGCGCTACGGCTTGCCGCATGGGATCGCCTGCTCGTTCACGCTGCCCCTGGTCCTCGGCATGGCGTGGGGCGAGCGTCCTGACAGAGACGCCGTCCTGCAGCAAGCGTTCAATTGCGACCGAAAAACCGCGGTAGCGCGCTTACGCGATTTCCTGCACCAGCTGGAAGTCCGGACCGAATTTTCCGACTATGGCGTTTCGGGCGAAGAAGCGCAGCAGATGGTGCAACACGCCATGCAGGGTGCGCGCGGGAAAAACTTTATCGGTGCGAAAGCCGCTGTCGCCTAGCCATGAAGCACAGGCAGAAAGTCGTGAAAAATCTCACGCAGCAGATGATTTTCATATTTCCGTGAAGGGGGCAAGCAGCCTGCAACAGCACAAGATTCAAACTGATGATTCAAACTGATTAAACAATAAAAAATTACCTTTTCCAACCAAATAGGAACGAGGCTTTCCGGGGCATATCAACTCGGTTATCCTCTATAAAGGAGACACGCAATGAGTTACGTCTATACGACGTCGGATCCGCTCGCGGTAACCGACACAAGCTTTCGCAGGGCACAGTGGAGAATGCTGCTGGCGGCGATGCTTTGTTATCTGTTCTTCTACACCGGCAGACAGACCTTCGGCTTTGCCATTCCCGGCATTCAAAAGGAATTTGGCCTGACCAAGGAGACCCTGGGCTGGGTATCCAGCGCGATGTTATGGTCATATGCCATCGGACAGGCCATCAACGGCAACCTCGCCGACAAGTTCGGCGGCCGCCGGATCATGAGTTTAGGCGCGATTCTTTCCTGCCTGGCCAACTGGATCGTCAGTTTTTCGAGCGGCTACGCGACCCTCATTATTCCATGGGGAGTTAACGGCTACTTTCAGGCATTGGGATGGGCGCCTGGCAGCCGCTTGCTGTCAAACTGGTGGGGCATCGGCGAACGCGGAAAAGTATACGGCTTCTATGTATTTGCCGCCGGCTGCGCCTCGGTGCTTTCTTACATTACCTCGATTGCCGTGCTCGACGTCTTGCATCTTGACTGGCGCTGGATCTTCCGGATCCCTGTCCTGCTGATGCTGGGCGGCGGCATATTCTTCTATCTGGTTGCCCGCGAACGGCCGGAAGACTTGGGATTCAAGCCGCTAGACACCGGCGTTGCCAACCAGGGAGATGTCGCACACGCTGCCCATGATGAGCAACAGGAGTCTTCCTGGGCCCGCTATAAGGCCGTGCTGAAAAACTGGCGCTTGATAGTGGCAGCCCTTTCCCTCGGCTTTCAGAACGCCGCTCGCTACGGCCTCATCGTTTGGGTCCCGGTCCATTTTTTCGGCTCGAACTGGGCGAAGTCGCCGGACGCATTGATTGACCCAAAGTGGATCAGCGTCGCTCTGCCGGTGGGCATGGCGATCGGCGCGCTCAGCAACGGCTGGATATCGGACAAATTGTTCGGTTCGAAGAGATATAAGGCAATCATGCTCTACATGGTGCTGGGTGCGATGACGACCATGTGGATGTTCACGATACCCGGCAATTCGATGCTGGGGATCATGGCTTTATTCCTCTGCGGCTTCTTTGTGTACGGACCAGCGTCCTCGTTCTGGGCCTTATGTCCCGACCTGGTCGGCTCGCGCCGCGCCGGCACCGCCACCGGCATCATGAATTTTTCGTCCTACCTGTTTGCAGGTCTCGGCGAACCGCTGATCGGAAGAATGCTGGATCACTCTGGCAATACCGCATTGATATTTCCGATTGTTGCCGTCAGCTGCGTCATCAGCGCAGTGGTCGCCATGTTCATCAAACGCTGACAGGACTGCCCGGCCGTTTCATGTAGCCCGTCCATCATGCAGGCGCCGGCCATGACAGGCCGCCGCCGTATGCATGGTGGACATGCGGCGGCAGTTCCTCTCGATTTTCTCAAAAACCAGAAGGCTAAATTATGTCTGACAACAAAACCCTGCAAGTCAATGGCCGCAGCTATCCGTGGATGAAACAACCGGTGGTCGTCGTCTGCGTCGACGGCTGTGAGCAGGAATATATCAATCAGGCGATCCAGGCCGGCGTCACACCATTCTTGAAAAAACTGGCGGCGCAAGGAACCGTGCTTACCGGCGATTGCGTCGTACCCAGTTTTACCAATCCAAACAATTTGTCGATAGTCACCGGCGCTCCGCCTTCCGTGCATGGCATCTGCGGCAATTACTTCCTGGATCGCGAGGCTAATCAGGAAGTCATGATGAATGACGCAAAATACCTGCGCGCCGGCACCCTGTTCGAGGCCTTCTCGAACGCTGGCGCCAAGGTCGCCGTGATCACCGCCAAGGACAAATTGCGCAGTCTGCTCGGCCACAAGATGCGCGGCGGCATTTGCTTCTCGGCAGAGAAAGCCGATCAGGCCACGCTGGAACAGAATGGCGTAGAAAATCTGTTGGAGCTGGTCGGCATGCCGCTGCCGTCAGTGTATAGCGCCGAGCTGTCGGAGTTTGTGTTTGCCGCTGGCGTCAAGCTGCTGGAGACACAACGCCCGGACATCATGTATCTCTCCACCACCGATTACATCCAGCATAAGTATGCGCCGGGCACGCCGGGCGCCAATGCCTTCTACGCCATGATGGATCACTACCTGACCCAGCTCGATGCACTGGGCGCGGTGATCGGCCTGACCGCCGACCATGGCATGAACGCCAAGACCGACAGCGCCGGCAAGCCGAACGTAATCTATCTGCAGGATGTGCTGGACGCCAAGGTTGGCAATGGCAAAACCCGCGTCATCTTGCCGATCACCGATCCGTATGTCGTGCACCACGGCGCACTGGGTTCTTACGCCACCGTATATTTGAATGAAGGCGCGGACCTGGCAAGCGTTACGCGGCAGGTCAACGCGATTCCTGGCATCGAACTGGTGTTGACGCGCACCGAGGCCGCTGCCCGCTTTGAGTTGCCCGAGGATCGCATCGGCGACCTGGTGGTGGTCAGCGAACGCCTGACGGTGATCGGCACCTCAGCCAGCCGCCACGATCTGTCCGAGCTGAAGCTGCCGCTGCGTTCGCACGGCGGCATCTCGGAACAGCGCGTGCCGTTGATGTTCAATCGCCACCTTGCCGCGATTCCGTCTGACCACCGGCTGCGCAACTTCGATGTGTTTTTCCTGGCGATGAATGCTGCTGCCTGATGTCTGTATTGCTTCACTGGCCCAAGCGGATGGCGCTTGGCAGTGGCGCTGACAATTAACTAATCCGGAGATGAAATGTCGATGCTAAGCGAACTGAAAAAAATCAAGGAAGGCGAACCGCTGCACCAGAAGATGCGGATTGCCGGCAAGCTGGTGGGCAATGAGCGCTTGATCGAGGTGCTCAATCCCTACAACGGCAAACTGGTCGGGACGATCCCGAAGGCGACTGTCGGCGATATCCGCGACGCCTTCCGCATCGCGCGTCAGTTCAAGTCAACGCTGACGCGCTTCGAGCGTTCCAAAATCATGCTGCGGGCAGCGGAAATATTGCGCGCCAATACCGATGCCGTTTCCGACCTGATCACCGCCGAAGCCGGACTGTGCAAGAAAGATTCTCTGTATGAAGTGGGCCGCGCCTGCGATGTCTTCGTTTTTGCCGCCAATCAGGCGCTGGTGGATGACGGCCAAGTGTTTTCCTGCGACCTGACGCCGCATGGCAAGCAGCGCAAGGTCTACACCATGAAAGAACCGCTGCTCGGCGCGATCTCCGCCATTACGCCGTTCAATCATCCGCTGAACCAGGTCGCGCACAAAGTGGCGCCATCGATTGCGACCAACAACCGGATGGTGTTGAAGCCGACCGAGAAGACGCCGTTTTCTGCCCTGCTGCTGGCCGACATCTTGTATGAAGCCGGATTGCCGCCGGAGATGTTTTCGGTCGTCACGGGCGATCCGAAAGAAATCGCCGACGAAATGCTGACCAATGCCGATGTCGACCTGGTCACCTTCACCGGCGGCGTGCCGATCGGGAAATACATCGCCGGTAAAGCCGTCTACAAGCGCCAGGTGCTGGAGCTGGGTGGCAACGATCCGATCATCGTGATGGAAGATGCCGATATTGAAGAAGCGGCGACCTTGGCGGTATCGGGATCGTACAAAAATTCCGGCCAGCGCTGCACCGCGATCAAGCGCATGATCGTGCATCAGGCGGTAGCGGATGAATTCGTCGAGAAGCTGGTGGCCAAGACCCGGGCGATCAAGTATGGCGATCCGATGGATCCGCACAACGATATGGGAACGGTGATCGACGAACGCGCGGCAGTCGAGTTCGAGGCCAAGGTCAAGGATGCCGAGCACCACGGCGCCAAACTCCTATATGGCAATATCCGCAACGGCGCGGTGTATTCGCCGACCGTACTGGACCACGTCCCCGCCGACTGCAAGCTGGTTGCCGAAGAAACCTTCGGGCCGGTCTCGCCGGTGATCCGCTGCACCGATATTGCCGATGCCATCCGGATCTCCAATTCGACACCGTACGGCTTGTCGTCCTCCGTCTGCACCAACCGCATGGACTACATCACCCGTTTCGTCCGCGAACTGGAGGTCGGCAGCGTCAATGTCAGAGAAGTACCGGGCTATCGTCTGGAGTTGACACCGTTTGGCGGCATCAAGGACTCCGGGCTCGGCTACAAGGAAGGCGTGCTGGAAGCCATGAAAAGTTTTTCCAACACCAAGACTTACTCGCTGCCGTGGAATTAAGCTGATGCGGCCTGGCCCGGAAACAGGCCGCTCACTTGTACGGCCATGGCTGGGCAATGGCAATGGCAATGGCAAGCGAATTGTAGTTGTAGACATGGCGATTCCTCTGCTGCTTATTGAGATATGGCACATTTGTGCCATATCTCGGATCACATATTGCGTTTGCCATTATCTCCACGCGCATGCATGTCATTAAGCACATCGATATGACTCTGTGCCCGCTCCGACAGCATGCGCGCAGCGGCCATCGCCAAACGCGTCAGGCTCTCGGTGTCGGCCACATTCAGCGGCGGCGGAAAGGCATCGTCGCGCTGCTCGCGCGCAAGATCGCTGGCGTAGGTCAGCGACAGGCAGGTTTGAATGCCCAGGCTGATATCCAGCGTGATGGCCATGAACTGCGCCGACGCATTCATGCGCAGATCTTCCGTTAGCCACGAAAATGATTGATGCGCGGTTTCAGTCAATGAGTGGGTGGGTGAAGGAATGCTGGTCATTGCGTGCTCCTTATGTGCAGTTAATCAACTATTGGCAACCTCGCGCAAGCGCCACGTATTCAACAACCTTCGTTGGATGCGGAGGACGTCAATCAATTTTAAGATATATTTAAACCAATTAAGATAATATTATCTTAATTGGTTGACGTGATGTGATAAGAGATATCGCAGAATGCATCATGCCTACCGACACAGAGAAAGCGGCGTTCACGAAACGCCTGGAATTTGCATTGCGACGCAGCCCCGAATCGGTTCAGGGCGCGACTGAGCTCGCGCTGAGATTCAACCTCCGGCACGAAGGCAATGCCATCTCGCCGCAGACAGCCCATAAATGGCTAACGGGACGGGCGATTCCTACTAACGACAAGCTGGCGACAATCGCGAAATGGCTAAGCGTGGATCAGCATTGGCTACACTATGGACCTGCGCCGTCGAAGTCAACGGCCGAGATAAGGGACGCGGCAGCAAAAGGCGCGAAGAAGGTATCGCCAGAGTTGATTAATCTAGCCGCGAAGATTCAGGAATTGCCGCCACACCGCAGGTATCTCGTTGAAGAGTTGGTGGAGCAGTTGCAACAGGAAATTGGATAGGCGCGAAGAATGAAACCTACATCAACCATCGTAGTGCTTTCGATCATGGGATTAATGGCATTCACAAATCCAAAACTAGACAGCTATGAACAGCACATTCATCAAGTAATCACCCAGGAAGCCAATAAGCGGGATGACGTAACCCGGACACTCGGGACACTATTTGGAGGGGTAGCCAGCAGCTTCATTGCTAGCAGCGCCGTGAGAAATAACTATGTTCTGTTTAGCACTTACGACTCGGATCTGGGAAATCAGCATCTGAAATTTGTGGGCATTCTAGGTAATTTCTTTCAGATTTCACAGTCACATAACTAGCCATTTACTACCAGCGACGATTCGTCCTACCCCGAGCCTCTCATTCGTAATATTTCCCTCAACTATCTTCATCCAGCCTTTGTGAAGCCATGAACAAAAATGCCGCTGTGCTTGTGATCGGATTGTTCGTCTCATCGCACGGAATCGCACAAGATGTTATGCCCCCGATCGGCAATTACATCACCGAAGGCGGATGGGGAAATCTATCAATTCAACAGAAAAAGCCCGAAGGAATTGTCTTTGAGATTCATTCGTTTGGCGCTAACGCACATAGCTGTCAGCTTGAAGGAGAGATACGCAACGGGCGGGCCACACTGGAGTCCTCAGACAAAGAGAAGCCGTGCTTAATTGATTTTCAGCCTTCAAGTCGTGGCGTCAATGTCGTTCCACAGACGCCGCAGGAGTGCAGAGAGTTTTGTGGAATGCGCGCCGGCTTTGATGGACTCTACCTAAAACCTGTTCGAGGATGTGAAAACATAGATCGACAAGCAACCAAAGATAAATTCAAGCACCTGTATGACAGCAAGAATTATCGAGACGCACGTTTAACGATTGAAACCCTTCTTAATAGCTGCAGCACAACCTTGGGACAGTATGAATTGGGGGCGATCAGAAATGACCTAGCCATCACCCAATATCATCTTGGTGATTTCTCCGGTTGTTTAAATACACTTGAGCCGTACGCCAAAGACGCAGCCATGACGACCAACGATGCTATTAAGGATTATCCGCCCGCAGATGCAGAAGCTTATTCGGGGATACTGGATGCCGCGCGCACAAATATTAATTTGTGTCATAAGAAACTGCGTAAATAGGGAAAACCAAACATCGACGATGCCATTGATGCACTGCTCTTAATTAAGCGATCACATTCGGATAAATCGGCCATCACATTCCCATCCCCTCAAAACGCCTTTCAAATTTCCCCCCATCAAACCCTCGTAAAATGCGGGTATCGCGGGTGTAGTTCAATGGCTGAACGAAAGCTTCCCAAGCTCATTTAGTTTTCCATATATTCCCAGGCTTTACAGCCGATTTCCGCTCCGGAAATATCCTATTTTCACAACCTTGCCACCCAACAAATAGACAACTCCAGATATTTTTGCGGAGCGGTTTTTGATTCGAAAATCTGGGCCAAAACGATAACTCAACGCAAATAAAAAGCCCACATTTCTGTGGGTGTTTCGGGTAGTCGCCTCCGACATGGATGCCTTCGAGCTCCGTACAGTCTCCCTCGAATCTTACCCGGCGACCTTCGTTTGCCGGAGCTAAAGAAGCCGTGGTGCTCGTTAGAAAACGCTCGGAACCAGGTTCTCACCACCGGATACCTCGATGACGGTGCCGGTTACATAGGGGTTGGTCATCAGGAACAGCGCGGCGTGTCCAATATCATCCGCCGTGCCCGCGTGTCGCGCCGGAAAGGTCTCACGTACTTTTGCTCTCAAGGCCCCGCGCTCGTTGTCGGACATAACGCGCCACAAGTCTGTGTCGACATAGCCCGGGCGTATCGTGTTAACACGGGTAGGCGCCAGTTCGAACGCGAGTGAGCCCGATAAGGATTCCACTGCGACAAACGCCGAAGTGACAGCGCTGAAGCCGACTTTTGGTCGCGCTCCGATGCCACCTGTAAGGAAGGTAATCGAGCCGCCGGCTCTCAGGTGGGGCGCTGCATAACGCGCACAGGCCCAACTGCCCAAGAACTTATTTTCGATATAGCTTCGAACGCCGCGCATATCGTCGTCCATGAAAGTCCCCCAGGTCCCCAAGTCGGGCCCTGCCGTGACGGCGAGATGGTCGAATGGTCCTATGCCGTCAAAGGCCTCTCTCACTGCTGCCTCATCGCAAATATCCAATGTTACTTGTTCGAAATTAGCCAGATCCGGGCGTTCCTCCACCGAGGTGATACGCCGACTAGCGACCGTCACGGACGCACCCGCTGCATACGCCGCGCGCGCAATTCCAAGGCCGATTCCCGTTTTTCCGCCGACCACCACCACCTTTTTTCCTGAAAGGCTCAGTAAGGGCGGTGACGGTTGTTCTCGAACATTCGTTGCTGTGCTCATGGCTCTAGTCCTATTGGTCAGTAGTTTCGTTATGGACCGAAGAATCGCCGTTACATAGCGGCTAAAACTCGATCAGCGGCGTTCCGTCCACCAGGGTTTCAAGCTGCGAAATGGCTCTGGGCCGCTGTGACGCCCTGTTTCGTTCAAACGTGTCACCATGTTCGCTATTGCCACTGTCCCGCCGGTCGTTCAGGAACGTATCCATACTAATTTGATTCACCAAGATTGATAATGGGCAAATATTTCATAGTACTATTCTTAAAAAGAATAGGTCGATGTGCCTGTTGCGGAGGTTGCGCAGCTGATTTCTGACAGGGTTCATGCGAGCCGCACTGAGTTCGCCGGGGAAACGCAATGGATCGATTTCATGAGTTGACCGCTTTTATCGCGGTCGTAGAAGCAGGTGGTTTTTCCGCTGCCGCGCGCCGGCTTGACGATTCACAATCTGGAATGAGCAAATCCATCAGTGCATTGGAAAAGCGGCTAGGTGTGCTGCTATTCAATAGGCGCACGCGCAGCGTGACGCTGACCGACCAAGGACGGAAATACTATGACCGTATCAAGCCGCTTCTTGAGGAAGTGAACGAAGCCGACGGAGAGCTAACCAGCAGCACTCTGGAGGTCTCCGGTCTCGTCAGGATCGCGGCACCCTCCACATTCGGCCGGCTTCATGTCCTTCCGCTCATCCCACAATTGTTGTCACTTCATCCCAAGATCAAGTTGGACCTTGGTCTTTCGGACAGCGTCCGGGATTTGCTTGCGGACGGGATTGATTTGGCGGTTAGAGTCGGTCCGGTGCACGATCCGGATGCGGTGGTCAAACGAGTGACGGGCACTTCATTGGCATGTGTCGGGTCTCGCCGTTATTTTGATCGGCACGGGGCGCCCACTGTCCCGGACGATCTTGTCAATCACAATTGTCTTGTCTACAACGAGATGACGAATTGGGCTTTTGTCGGTCCAAAAGGAGAATTCACCGTGCCAGTGAGCGGCAATCTTTCATCCAATAGTATGGAGACGATTCTTTCCGGGGTGCTTGCCGGTGTGGGCATTGGCATGTTTTCCCGGGCGTCGTTGGTCGACGAACTCCAGCATCCAGACATCATTACTGTACTCGACCGGTTTCTGAATGAAACCAGAGACGTCAGCCTCATCTGGCCAAAGCGTAGGTTTGTACCCGCCCGTGTGCGGCTGGTAACTGAATTCTTCGTGACGACGCTCTCTCAGCGTGTTTGAGTACCATGACCGTGGCGACCAGGCCGCAAGTGATCTGCTGGGTCACGATAATGTGAAAACAACACAGCGGCATTCCCTCCGGAGAGCCAAGATTGTAGAGCCGACAAAGTAGGGAATATTCAGTTTTTGCGGAGCGCTCCGCAATTCCGATAATTTTAGACTTTCAGAAACAACTAAATTTAGTTTAAAATCAAGGTCTTGCGGGTGTAGTTCAATGGTAGAACGAAAGCTTCCCAAGCTTTAGACGAGGGTTCGATCCCCTCTACCCGCTCCAGGCCACTGTTGGCACCCGCTTTTCCAGGGTGCCATTTGTATTTTTGAGGCAGGTATTTGTCTGGCGTTACAATGGCGCTATCCGCAAGGCCAATCCAGCGCCTGCTTCGCTCCACCTAAAGTCTAATTAGCATGTCAGAAAACAAATCCGGCAAACCCCTCTTCTACGATCCGACCGAACACCGGATCCGCAGCTTTGTCACGCGCGCGGGGCGCTTGTCGACGGCGCAGGCGCGTGCCATCGAGGAACTGGGGCCGCAATTCTGTGTCTCATATAACAAGGCGGAAGTCGATCTGGCGCAGGTTTTCGGACGCACTGCGCCGACTATCCTGGAGATCGGATTCGGCATGGGCGAGACCTCGGTCAAGATTGCGGCCGGCATGCCGGAAAAGAATTTCGTCGGCGTAGAAGTGCATACGCCGGGCGTCGGCAGCTTGCTGAAACTGATCGGCGAGCAGCAGCTGAGCAATTTGCGCCTGATCCAGCACGATGCCGTGGAAGTGCTGACCAACATGATTGCGCCTGGCTCGCTGGCCGGCGCCCATGTGTTCTTTCCCGATCCTTGGCACAAGGCGCGCCATAACAAGCGGCGCCTGATCCAGGGACCGCTGGTGAGCCTGCTGGCGTCGCGCATTGCGCCGGGCGGCTATCTTCACTGCGCTACCGACTGGCAGGAGTATGCTGAACAGATGCTGGAAGTGCTGAACGCGGAGCCGCTGCTGAAGAATACCGCCGAGACTTACGCGGAACGGCCGGAGTACCGGCCTGTGACCAAGTTCGAGAATCGCGGCTTGCGGCTGGGGCACGGGGTCTGGGACCTGGTGTTCACGCGCGTTTGAGCTGGTTTGAGCTGAATTGTTAGAGGAAGTCCGCACTATGCTGATAAGCCGAATTTTCCCCCGCATTGACCGCCGGCTGGCCACGCTCGCTGCCTCGGCAGCGCTGTTTGCCCTGTCGCATCTTCCGCTGGCACAGGCGGGAGAGCAGGCAACACCGCTGCCGCCGGGAACGATCACGGTGGAGGATACCCATTACCAGCCCGCGACTCCCGGCTCGGCGACGCAGTTGCCGGCAGGATCTGGCAAGCCCTCGGCTGAGAACATGGTCGAGGCCGCGAAACGCGATGCCGGCAAGATAGACCGCGAGTTGCGCAAGGATGCGCCGCCCAAAGAGACTGCCGCGAAAAACGCGGAACCGACCATGCAGCAGAAGCTGGAAATGGGCCTGGCCCCCGCGGCCGCTCCGACGCCACGCTCGCCCAAGGAAACCACCATGGAAGACATCACGCTGCCTAACGGCCAGCGGGTCACCAAGGTGACTGGGCCGACCGGCACTTATTGCGTCACGCAGATTTCGGTGGGCAACACCAAGGGTGAAGACATCATGCAGAAGGGCGCGATTTCGCGCACCACCTCCTGCGGCGCCGGCTTTTGAAGCAAATTGACCGTGTGGGGCATGCAATTTTGGCAAAATGCCCGTGCAGCGCCCCGCCATTCGGTACAATCCGTCTATGTTGTCCGAATTCGACCTGATCTCCCGTTACTTCACTCGCACCGCGCGCAGCAATATCGAGCATATTGCCCTTGGCGTCGGTGACGATTGCGCATTGCTGACCCCGACGGCCGGCATGCAGTTGGCCATTTCCACTGACATGCTGGTGGAGGGGCGGCACTTTTTCCCCGATGCCGATGCTTTCTCGCTGGGCCACAAATGCCTGGCGGTCAACCTGTCCGACCTGGCGGCGATGGGCGCGCGGCCGCTGGCCTTCACGCTGGCGCTGGCGCTGCCTGCTGCGCGCGAGGAATGGCTGGCGCCGTTTTCCAGCGGCTTGCTGGCGCTGGCCGACGCCCATCATTGCGAACTGATCGGCGGCGATACCACCAAGGGGCCGTTGAATATCTGCATCACCGTGTTCGGCGAAACCTTGCCGGGCCAGGCCCTGCGCCGCGATGCCGCGCAGGCGGGCGATGATATCTGGGTCTCCGGCACGCTGGGCGATGCGCGGCTGGCGCTGGCGGTCTATCGTCAGGAACTGGGCGGCCAGCTGAATCCCGACCTGCAACTGGGTAGCGAGAATTTCCTGCTGGCGGCGGCCCGCATGCACCAGCCCAGCCCGCGCGTTGCGCTGGGACTGGCCTTGCGTGGGATTGCTCATGCCGCCATCGATATTTCCGATGGCCTGGTTGGCGATCTCGGCCATATCCTGAAGCGCTCCGGCGTCGGCGCCACGCTGGCGGTCGATAGCCTGCCGCCCGGCGCCATACTGAATCAGCAACAACAAGCGATCCGGCGCCACTTCACCCTGGCCGGCGGCGACGACTACGAACTGTGCTTTACCGCCGCCGCCAGCCGGCGTGACGCCGTACTGGCCGCGGCCCAGGCCAGTGCTACCGCGGTGACGCGCATCGGCACTATCGATGCCGCGCCGGGACTGCGCCTGCAAGACGCCAGCCTGGCGCCGCTCAACCTGCAACTTAGCTCTTTCGATCACTTTCAAACTACATGACAACAGCGGACCAAAACCCTTCTCAGCAACCGATCCGGCCTGGCCCGGGTTTCATGCTGTCGCATCCCGCCCACTTCATCGCCCAAGGTTTCGGCAGCGGCCTGTCGCCCATCATGCCGGGCACCTTCGGCACCTTGTTTGCTTGGCTCTCGTATGTCGTGATGACCACGCGCTGGCCGGAAATCTTCACGCCGCTCAACTGGCTGGTGATCATCGCGGCCGGCTTTGTGGTCGGCGTCTGGACTTGCCAGACCACCGGCCGCCATCTGCATGCGCCGGATCATGGCAGCATGGTGTGGGACGAGATCATCGCCTTCTGGCTGGTGCTGGTGCTGGTCACCCCGGCCAGCTTGTCGGCCCAGTTCGGCGCCTTCGTCGTATTCCGCTTTTTCGACATGGTGAAGCCGCCGCCGATCGCCTATTTCGACCGCCATTTCAAGGGTGGCTTCGGCGTCATGTGGGATGACATTGTGGCGGCGTTCTATACGCTGCTGCTGCTGGCGCTGTGGCGGTTGATTTAACGCCTGGTTGAACAGGCGGCATGGCCGGGACGGATTGCATCTGCCAGCAACAAGTGGCAGTATGTGTCTACCTATCAGGCAGATTACAGGAGTTGCACCATGACCACCGCACTCGCAGACAACACCGAACAAATCACTGATCTGGCAGCGCAAGCCGGCCGCGCCCTGCAAGCCAAGGGCTGGTTCCTGTCGACGGCGGAATCCTGCACCGGCGGCGGCGTGTCGCAGGCAATCACGGAAATCGCCGGTTCTTCGGAATGGTTTGATTGCGGCTTCGTGACCTACTCGAATGCCTCCAAGACGGAATTGCTGGATATCCCGGAAGCCGAGATTGCCCAGCACGGCACGGTGAGCGAGGAAATCGCCGCCGCCATGGCCGAAGGCGCGCTGGCCAACAGCAATGCCGACGTCACACTCTCCACCACCGGCATCGCCGGCCCCGGCGGCGCGGTCCCGGGCAAACCGGTCGGCACGGTCTGCTTCGGCTGGTCAGTCGGCCATCAAACCCACACCGAACGGCTGGTGTTTGCGGGCGACCGCCGCGCAGTGCGGGAACAGACTGTGATCCATGCACTGCAGGGCTTGCTGCGCTTCCTGAAATAACTCCAAGGCGCCTCAGGCGCAAGCCTCAGACGCGATGCAGATTGATAGCGTCGCGTGTTTCCAGGGCGACGCGTTTTGCTGCCTGGGCAAAATCTTCGTCGGCTGCCAGGTCTGGCTTGGCGTACAGGATGGCGCGCGAGGAATTGATCATCATGCCCATGCCGTTGGACGTCTTGCCAGCATGCACAGTCGCCTCGATATCGCCGCCCTGGGCGCCGACGCCTGGCACCAGCAAGGGCATATCGCCGATGATGCTGCGCACTTGCGCCAGTTCCTGCGGGAAGGTCGCTCCCACTACCAGGCCGCACTGGCCGTTGGTGTTCCATTTCTCAGCCACCAGGCGCGCAACGTGCTGGTACAGCGGCACGCCATCCACGGTCAGGAACTGCAAGTCCGAACCGCCGGCGTTGGAGGTGCGGCACAGCACGATGGCGCCGCGGTCTTTCCATTCCAGGTAGGGCGCGACCGAGTCGAAGCCCATGTAGGGGCTGACCGTCACGGCATCGGCGCCGTAGCGCTCGAAGGCTTCGCGCGCATATTGCTCTGCGGTAGCGCCGATGTCGCCGCGCTTGGCGTCCATCACGATCGGGATGTTCGGGTGGTTTTCACGCAGGTAGGCGCAGATCGCTTCCAGCTGGTCTTCAGCGCGCATGGCTGAAAAATAGGCGATTTGCGGCTTGAAAGCGCAGGCGGTGGCGGCGGTAGCGTCTATAATTTCCTTGCAGAAAGTGTAGATCGCGTCCGGCTGCTGCTGCAGGTGGGCAGGGAATTTGGCAATATCGGGGTCCAGGCCCACGCACAGCAATGAATTGTTGGTGCGCCAGGCGGCGGAGAGTTTTTCTATAAAAGTCACAATCAGGCCTCAATAATGCGAACCCCTTATTGTAAATCCAAACACCCCGGAATTCACTGGCAAACAGGCCGATATGCTGTCAATTTGCAGCCTTTCTCCGCTATTTAACACTTGAGCGGCCGGCCATAGTTTGCTAACGTGCATTACATTGTTTCTTTTATCAGGGATATTCCATGAAAACTTTCTTCAAATGGCTGGCCATTGCTGCCTTCGCTTCTGTCCTCAGCGCTTGCGGCTACAACGATTTCCAGACCAAGGATGAGGCCGTGAAAGCCGCCTGGGGCGAAGTCGTCAACCAGTACCAGGGCCGTGCCGACCTGGTGCCGAAGATTGCCCAGATCGTGAAAGCCTACGCCACCCATGAAGAAGCCACTTTTGAAGCCGTGACCAAGGCGCGTTCGGCGGCGACCAGCTTCCAGATCACGCCGGAAGTGCTGAACGATCCGGCTGCGTTCGAGAAATTCCAGCAGGTGCAGGGCCAACTGTCGTCGGCCTTGTCGCGCCTGATGGCGGTGTCGGAAAATTATCCGCAGCTGAAGGCGGACGGCCTGTACCGCGATGCGCAATCGCAGCTGGAAGGTATCGAGAACCGCATCAAGGTGGCGCGCAACCGCTACATCGTTGCCGTACAGGACTACAACGTGCTGGCGCGCAGCTTCCCGACCAACCTGACCGCCATGGCGATGAGCTACAAGGTCAAGCCATCCTTCACCGTGGATAACGAAAAAGCGATCTCGACTTCGCCTGACGTCGATTTCGGTGGCAAAAAATAATGTCGCGTAGCGTAATCCGCGCGCCTGCTGCGTGGCTGGCGCTGTTGGGCTTGCTGGCGCTGCTGGCCCTACCTGCCACTGCGCAAACCATGGCGGCGCAGGTGCCCGTGCCGCCGCTGCAGTCGCATGTCACCGACCTGGTCGGCATGCTGCAGCCGGAGCAGCGCGCCACGCTCGACAATACCCTGAGCGAATACGAAAGCCGCACCGGTAGCCAGATCGCCATCCTGCTGCTCAGCAAGACCGAGCCGGAGGGCATAGAAGATTATGCGGTGCGCGTCGCCGACGCCTGGAAGCTGGGGCGCAAGGGCATCGACGACGGCGTCATCCTGCTGGTGGCCAAGGACAATCCCAAGGCCCTGCGGCGCATGATGATACTCACCGGACGCGGGGTCCAGGGCACGTTGACCGACGCCCAGTCCAAGCGCGTACTGCAGGAAATCATCGCGCCGTACTTCTCCAAGGGCGATTTCTACGGTGGCCTTACCGCGGGCATTTCCGCCATCATGCCGCTGCTGGACCAGGAAAATTTTGCGCCGCCCAGCCGTAAGCCGGCGCAGGCGCAAGAGCCCTCCTCCGACCTGCTAGGCACTCTGGCGCCGCTGATGTTCTTTGGCTTCATCATCCTGATCACCATCATTTCCCGCTCGCGCGGCGGCAGCGCCGGTTCCGGCCGCGCGCTCAACAGCAATGTCTGGGGCAATGCCGCCGGCGTCATCATCGGCAGCATCCTCAGCCAGGGTGGACGCGGCGGCGGTGGCAGCTTTGGAGGTGGCGGCGGCTTCGGTGGCGGTGGCGGCGGTTTTTCCGGCGGCGGTGGCGGCTTTGACGGCGGCGGCGCCTCGGGAGATTGGTGATGAGTACTCTACAACGACTCTGGCGTCACCTGACGACCACGCAACGCAGCGCGCGGCGCGCCTTCCCGGCCGCCACGCTGAAGGCCATCCAGCACAAGATCGCAGAAGGCGAAGTCACGCACCGGGCGGAAGTCAAGATAATCGTCGAAGGCTCGCTCAGCCTGCCGGCCGTGCTCAACGGCGTAACCTCCCGCAATCGCGCGCATGAGCTGTTCGCCCACTACCGCATCTGGGACACCGAAGAAAACGTCGGCGTCCTGCTGTATGTGAACCTGGCCGATCACAAGGTCGAAATCATCGTCGACCGCGCAGTAGGCCGCGCCATCAAGAGCGCGGAATGGCAAGCCGTATGCAAGACCATGACCAAGGAATTCGCCAGCGGCGCCTTCCATGACAGCACCCTGGCGGCGCTGGAACAGATGAACGGCTATCTGACGCAGCACTTCCCGGATCAGGGCCGCAAGAAGAACGAACTGTCGGACAAGCCGCTAGTCCTGTAGCCTCCGCAATCAATTAAATCGACTCTGACCCCAATTGAATTTAGGGTCAGATACCGTCTTGAATAGCAAGCCCGTTGGTTAAATAATTTGGATCGAAGGGCTTGCCGGTACGGATCACTCCGTAAATCAGATGTGTCATTTTGTGCATGACGGCCCCGATCACAGCTTTTTTCGCCATGCCGGTGGCCAATAGCCGTTCAGCAAAGCAACGTAGTAGCGGGTTGTGTCGACATGCTACCAAGCTAGGCATGTAAAGCGCCGCTCGCATCGACATGCTTCCTGCCCGGCTAATCATGGTTCGACCTTTGATGGAGGTGCCGGAGCTGCGTTGTTTCGGGGTTACGCCGAGAAATGCGGCAAATGCCTTGGCACTGTCAAATCTGCGGATATCGCCTAACTGACCCAGGATTCTTGCCACCGTGGTGGTGCCGATGCCCGGGATGCTTGTGATGAGCTCGGCGTCATGCTTGAGGCCGGGATGTCGATCAATGTGATCATCGATGTCGTCCTCCAACTTGTTGATCTCGGCGCTTAGCCAGGCGATGTGCTGCTTCACATGTTCGGCGACGTCGGTCATGCCGGTGAAGGTGTTGGCTTCAAGCCGATTTTCTTCCTGCTGGCGAATATCTTTTAAGGCTTGTACTCGCAGCGACCAGGCCCGCAGCTGGCGTTGCTCCAGCGGTGGCGGCGTCCAAGGTGCCGGCTTCATGGCGGCGCAATAGCGCGCAATGAGACCGGCATCGGCGGTGTCGTTCTTGTTGCGAATATTTTCACTATGGCCGAAGCCTTTGATGCAGGCCGGATTGACCACGCTAACGCTCACTCCCGCGTCATGCAGCGCCAATGCCACCGGCTCATAATAAATCCCAGTGGCCTCCATGCAGACATGCAGCGTTTCTTTAGCGACTTTCGCCTTGCTTAGCCACTCCAGGAGTGATTTGTATCCGTCGGCGGAATTCTCCACCACCTTGGCCTTGGTCTTGCCGTCGACCAGCAAGGCAATATCGAGCTTCTTCTTGCTCACATCGATACCAACAACTGCACATACCGTTTCCATTTTTGACCTTTCTCGTATGCGGGCTTACGCATCAGGCGATGGCCCAAGATACCGTTCGGACTTATAAAATGAAACAGGCAGAGGCGCCTATCTGACCCACGTGCTCAATGGCACTCAGTCTAATCGGCATCACTCTGCCCGGCCGCTTCTACATCCTTATTATCCGATGGCGACGCGGTAGGTTCAATATACGAGAGTCGATTTATTTTTGGCGAAGTTCAACCGCGAAGTTCAACCATTCTCATAGACCCACTGCAGCAAGCCATCTTGCGCTGCCTGTCCGCGGGGGGCGTTGGGGTGGTTGATCAGGCAGACCACGGCGTAGTATTTGCCGGATGCGGCGAGGACGTAGCCGGCGATGGCGCGGACGTCGTTCAGGGTGCCGGTCTTGACGTGGGCCTGGCCGGCGACGCTCTGGTCTTTGAGGCGCTTGCGCATGGTGCCGTCGTAACCTACCAGCGGCATCGACGAGACGAATTCCGGCATGGTCGGCGACTGGAAGGCAGCGGCCATCATGCGGCCCATGGTCTTGGCTGAAATCTTTTCATTGCGCGACAGGCCGGAACCGTTTTCGATCACCAGGCCGCTGGCGTCTATGCCTTTGCCGGCGAGCCAGCTCTGGATGGCGCGGGCGCCGCGCTCGGGGGTGGCAGGGAGTTTCAGGATATCGGCGGCGATGGTCAGCAATACCTGGCGCGCCATGACATTGTTACTGTATTTGTTGATGTCGCGTATCACTTCCGGCAAGGTGACCGAACTCCACTCGGCGACCAGGCGGGCATCGGGCGGCGTGAGGCCATCCTTGACGCCGCCGCTGAAGCTGCCGCCGAGATCGCTCCACATCTGCCGGAACACCGCGCCGAAGTATTGCGTGGAGTTCATCTTGTAGGGATTCACATACCAGGTCTTTTCACCGCAGGAAGCCGGCAGCGCGCCGTTGAAACTGGCGCCATCGGTCTCCACCACGGCTTGCAGCTTGCCCTGCCAGTCATCGCAGCTGCCCTGCCCCAGGCGCGGCGGCCGCACCGGGTAGCCGCTCATGGGTGGATCGAGGACGACGCTGACCTGGCGCTTGTCGGCATCGGGCACGAACTGGAAGGTCAGCGTCTTGTAGTTCAGCAGCAAGGCATCCGGGCCGACGTTGTACGGTTTCATCGGATCGCCATCGAATTCGGAGGGATCGTAGGCGTTTTGATCGAAAGCGCTACGGTCCAGCACGATATTGCCGCGGATATCGCGGATGCCCTTGGCGCGGATCTGGCGCAGGAACAGCCAAAAGTTTTCCAGCACCAGCTTGGGATCACCATTGCCTTTGAAAATCAGGTCGCCCTGCAAGACATTGCCGACCTGGCTGCCGCTGGCGTAAGCCTGGGTTTTCCAGCGGTAGGTCGGCCCCAGCAGCTCCAGCGCGGCGTCGGTGGTGACCAGTTTCATGGTCGAGGCCGGATTGAAGGGCATGGCGGCATTCGACGACGCCAGCACCTGGCCCGTGCCGTCGACTTCCTGCACGTACACGCCAACGCTCTGGACTGGAATGCCGGCTACTTGCAGGGCCTTGCTAAACGTAGGAGGAAGCGATGATTCTTGTGCCTGGACGCTGGCCGGCAGTAAAGAAGATAAAAATAGAAAACTGAGCAGAAGACTGAGCGCGAGAATTTTTTTCAAGTGGACACCGGCGGAAAAAGAGAGGTTGCGCAGGATTATCCCACGCACTCAGCCGATGCAAAGTCACATGTTGTGACGAATTGGAAAATAAGGAAAGATCCGACCCGCAGAAAACATCAGGCCGCCGCGGGACGCCAGCGTCCCGCCAACTGCAAACGCACGCCGCCTCGCTGCTATAGCAGGGCTGGTATGGCTTCCAGGATAATCAGCGCCAGTATGGCGCCGCAAACAGCGCCGACGGCGCGCAGGCTGCCGCGCGCAAGGCGCGACGCAACCGGTACTTCACCACACAAGATCAACCCGGCGAACGCCATCGGGACGAAAAACAGCAGGTTGTCCATAATTACCTTGATCATGATGGTCTCCTTGGTTTACTTGTAATTTCAGTATAGGTTTGGCATGCCTGAAAGCAAGGAGGAATACGCGAATGACCAGCGCAGCAGTGCTCAAAAAGACAATAAAAACCGATAAAAAAACCTTCTGCTGTCCTGCACAATTTTCTTGACCGCCATCAACTGCGCGGCTACTATCCACCAGTCTAAATTTTATGGAGCCCCTTTAATGGGCACTTGTTCGAGTGACAGTTGCTGCCAGACCCGTTCTGGCATCGCCTCGGCAAGATAACGCAGGATTCCCCTGCCGTCATCTCGCCAACGGCGGATGATGGTATCCCGGTGCATGGAAGATATTTCCGGCATGCAGTGTTCCACCACCTCATATTGTTATGCAAAGTTGCGCTGCCGGGCGGGCTATACCTATACCGGCTGCATGCTTGGCTGATCCCGTTTTCCGCGTCCGCGCGCCGGGTAATCGAATGTAGCGCCTGTCTCCGGGCTCTTGATTGTCATCAAGATGTCACCGATCGAATTTACAGTCTGTGCCGCGCTGAACGTTTTTGCCTTTTGTAAAGAACCTGTCATCCATATGGATAGCAAGTCGTTAACATCAGGTTAAGGACGCCAGCCAGCCCCTCTGATCGACGACAGCCGACCGCACTGCATGAAAAAAGAAGAATTCCATGAATCTGAATATTCTCAAAGACACCTTCGTTAGCTTTGTCCGCACGCACGGCATGGATCGCCATTTCCGCCGGCTGGCTCCGGACATGTTCCGCAGTACCCCGGTCACCAAGGAAGTGCCGCCGTCGCTGGCGGAAGCGCTATCGACCGCTGCCAGCATCGACGTCAGCGAACTGTTCAAGAAACTGCATAGCCGTGCCGACGGCCTGACCGACGCCGAAGCCGACGATATCCGCGTCAGCGCCGGTCCAAATGAAGTCGAGCACGAAAAGCCGATCTCGAAATGGGCTCACCTGTGGCAGTGCTACAAGAATCCCTTCAACCTGCTGCTGACCGTACTGGCCACCGTTTCCTTCCTCACCGAAGACATGAAGGCCACCATCGTCATCGGTTCGATGGTTGTGCTGTCGACCCTGATGCGCTTCATCCAGGAATCGCGCTCCAACACCGCGGCCGACAAGCTCAAGGCGATGGTCAGCAATACCGCCACCGTGCTGCGCCACGACCTGGCGGAAGACATCGCCGAAGAAGCCTTGCGCTATTTCGACGTCACCTTGCATCCCAAGGGTGCGCGCCGCATCGAACTGCCGATCAAGAAGCTGGTGCCGGGCGATATCGTCCAGTTGTCCGCCGGCGACATGATCCCGGCCGATTTGCGCCTGCTGACCGCAAAGGACTTGTTCATCAGCCAGGCGGCCATGACCGGCGAATCGCTGCCGGTGGAAAAATTCGTGGTCCATCGCGGCCTCGACACCAGCAACCCGCTGGAACTCGACAACCTGTGCTTCATGGGCACCAACGTGGTCAGCGGTTCCGCCACCGCTATCGTCGTCACTACCGGCAACCGCACCTATTTCGGCGCCCTGGCGGAACGTGTGACCGCCTCCGACCGCACGCCGACTGCATTCCAGTCTGGCGTCAACAAGGTCAGCTGGCTGCTGATCCGCTTCATGATGGTGATGACCCCGGTAGTGTTCCTGCTGAACGGCTACACCAAGGGCGACTGGGTCGAAGCCTTCCTGTTCGCGATGTCGATCGCGGTCGGCCTGACGCCGGAAATGCTGCCCATGATCGTCACCTCGACCCTGGCCAAGGGCGCGGTCGCACTGTCGCGCAAGAAGGTGATCGTCAAGCGCCTGGATGCGATCCAGAACTTCGGCGCCATGGACGTGCTGTGCACCGATAAGACCGGCACCCTGACCCAGGACAAGATTTTCCTGGAGCGCCATACCGACATCCTCGGCGAGCAGGACGACCTGGTGCTGGAATATGCCTACCTCAACAGCCACTACCAGACCGGCCTCAAGAACCTGCTGGACGTCGCCGTGCTGGAACACGCAGAATTGCAGCGCGAAATGGCGTTGGCCTCGGCTTACCGCAAGGTCGATGAAATTCCGTTCGATTTCCAGCGCCGCCGCATGTCGGTGGTGGTCAGCGAACGCGACGACCACCATGAATTGATCTGCAAGGGCGCGGTCGAGGAAATCGTTTCGGTCTGTACCCACGCGCGCCACAACGGCGAAGTGGTGCCGTTCACCAAGGAACTGCTGCAGGAAATCTACGACACCACTTCCAGCCTCAACGCCGAGGGCCTGCGCGTGGTGGCGGTGGCCGCCAAGGACTTGCCGCCGACCAAGGAAGTGTACGGCGTGGCCGATGAATCCGACCTGGTGCTGATCGGTTACATCGCCTTCCTCGATCCGCCAAAGGAATCGACCAAGCCGGCGCTGGATGCCCTCAAGGCACACGGCATCACCGTGAAGATCCTGACCGGCGACAACGAGCTGGTGACTGCCAAGATCTGCCGCCAGGTCGGCCTGGTTGTCGACGGCATGGTGCTCGGCAACCAGGTTGAAAAAATGAGCGATGCCGAACTCTCGGTCGCAGTCGAAACCACCACGGTATTCGCCAAGCTCAGCCCAACCCACAAGGAACGCATCGTCCGCGTCCTCCACGACAAGGGCCATGTTGTCGGTTTCATGGGCGACGGCATCAACGATGCGCCGGCCCTGCGCGCCGCCGACATCGGCATTTCGGTCGACACCGCAGTCGACATCGCCAAGGAAGCCGCCGACATCATCCTGCTGGAAAAGAGCTTGATGGTGCTGGAAGAAGGCGTGCTGGAGGGCCGCAAGACCTTCGCCAACATGCTGAAGTACATCAAGATGACCGCCAGCTCGAACTTCGGCAATGTGTTCTCGGTGCTGGTAGCGAGCGCCTTCCTGCCGTTCCTGCCGATGCTGCCCTTGCATCTGCTGGTGCAAAACCTGCTGTACGACATCTCGCAGATCACGATTCCTTTCGATAACGTCGACAAGGAATTCCTGGAAAAACCACAGCGCTGGAATGCTGGCGAAATCGGCCGTTTCATGGTGTTCTTCGGCCCGATCAGCTCGATTTTCGACATCACCACCTTTGCATTGATGTGGTACATCTTCGGCGCCAATACGCCAGAGCACCAGACCTTGTTCCAGTCCGGCTGGTTCATCGAAGGCTTGTTGTCGCAGACGCTGATCGTGCACATGATCCGCACCCGCAAGATTCCATTCTTCCAGAGCCGTGCTTCGTGGGCACTGATGAGCATGACCATCATCATCATGCTAGTCGGGATCCTGCTGCCGATGTCGCCGCTGGCCCATTACTTCAAGCTGCAGGCGCTGCCGCTGACCTACTTCCCATGGCTGGTGCTTATCCTGGTCGCCTATGCCGTGCTGACACAGGCGATGAAGGGCTGGTACGCAAGGCGCTACGGCTGGCAGTAACAAACTGCAGCACCACGCCGGGAAGAGATGCAAATATCCATCTCTTCCCGGCAAAACAAAAAAGCCAATCGCACAAAACGATTGGCTTCTTTTTTGCCGGTATTTTGCCGGTAGGGTGGGCACTGGTGCCCACCCTACGCTTCTTGGCAGACAAGCTAGCCCACCAGCCCCGCCGCAATATTGATCGACAAGCCGAGAATCGCCGAATTGAACAGGAAGGTCAGCACCGATTGAAACAGCACGATCTTGCGCATGGAGCGCGTCATGACGCTGACATCGGAAGTCTGTACCGCGACCGCCATGGTGAATGAAAAGTACAGGAAATCCCAGTAGTTCGGATTCTTTTCGTCGTCGGGAAAGCGCAGCGGCGGCGTTGCTTCATCTGCAGCGTAAAACAAGCGCGCGTAGTGCAAGGTAAAGATAGTACCGACCAGGAACCAGGAACCCAGCACCGTCATGCCGGTAAACAGATAGCGGGTCTCTTTTGGCTCCGGCAGGAAATCCTTGGCCTGGGTCAGGCCGAACACCACTGCGGCGATGCTGGAAACGGCCGCGACGCAGATCAGGACCAGGATCATCGTATCGTTCTCATCCTCCAGCGCAGCTCTTTTCTTGACCTGCTCACAGCTGGCGCGGGCCATCATCCACCACAACATCAGCAAATAGCCCCAGACCCCTGCGTTCCAGCCGATCAGGGCACGGGTGATGGCCGAACTGTGCGGCGCCAGCGCCCATACGATCAAGCCCAGCACGATGGCGATGACCAGGCGCGGGTGGGTACGAAAAACCAGATTATTGAGCCACATGATGCTGCTTTCCTTTATACGGTCTGTAAATAGGGGCACTTTACCAGAGCTGGCTGAGGCCCGGTATTGCCCTGCCTCAGACCAGCGTGCCCCGGCCACAGCCGCCGCGCTACGCCGCTTTTAGTAAGGCTTGTTCGGCAGGAATTTGCCGTCGAGGGTGATGACCGCACGGGAGCCGCCGTCCGGATCCTCCACCCGCTTCAGGTCCAGCTTGAAGTTGATGGCGCTGATGATGCCGTCGCCCAGTTCTTCGTGCACCAGCATCTTCAAGGTGGTGCCGTAGATTTGCAGCATTTCGTAAAAGCGGTAGATGGTCGGGTCGGTAGGAATGCCGCCCGGGATGCTGCCGCGCAGAGGGATCATTTGCAGCTCTGCCGCGGCTTCCGGCTCGAAGCCGAGATGGCGGCACACCACTTCGGCGGCGGCCTTCGGCAAGGCGTGTTGTCCCAGCAGCGCCGCCGTGACATAAGCCACACTCAGTCCGGTGCCTTCGGCCAGTTGTTTCCAGGACAGGTCTTGCAGCGCCTTGGCGGCGATGACGCGGGAAGTGAGGGCGACGCGGTTTTCTTGATACACGTTTGCTTGTTGCATGATGTTTCCTTTTCAGTGAGGGTTCAGTGACAGTTCAGTGACAGTTCAGTGAGAGCGCGGATGAAGAACTGACGGTGGTTAAACTTTAAGCGGCCAGGGCGTTGCGCTTGGTTTGCGTAGCAACCGTCTGGGGAAACTCGGCGAGCGAGACGAACTGATTGCTGGCGCCGTCCAACGCCACGATAGTCCCTGTTTCAATGTCGTACACCCAGCCATGCAGGTTCAAAGTGCCCTGCTCCAGCGCCAGTGCCACGGAAGGATGGGTCTTGATGTTGACCAGCTGGGCGATGACGTTTTCACGCACCATCGAACTCAACCGTGCAGCGGGTGAAGCGTGAGTACGCGCTGCGTTCACCACCTTGGCCGAATCGGCATGGCGCAGCCAACCGGCTACCGCAGGCAAGTGATCCAGGCATTTGCAGCTGGAAATGGCGGTCATGGCGCCGCAATCGGAATGGCCGCAGACCACGATGTCGCTCACGCCCAGCACCGCCACTGCGTATTCGACCGTGGCGGTGACGCCGCCCGGCGCCGAGCTGTAGGACGGGACGATATTGCCGGCATTGCGGATCACAAAGATGTCGCCCGGATCCTGCTGGGTCAGCAACTCCGGCACCACGCGGCTATCCGAACAAGTGATAAACAATGCGCTGGGGCTCTGGGTGGTAGCCAGTTCCTTGAACAGGCCGGACAGGCCCGGGAAAGTGTGTTTCTGGAATTTCAAGACCCCATCGACGATGGACTTCATGGCGCTTCTCCTTCTAGGTGTTGAAGTAATGAAGCCATGATGAAGACATCCAGCTATTAGGTCAAAGACCGATATACAATCATATCTATAAGAATTACCTATAGTTATCAAACATGCTATTACGCCATATCCGCTATCTGCTCGCCGTGGTCGAACAAGGCAATTTCACCAGAGCCGCCGAGACCCTGTATGTGTCGCAGCCGACCTTGTCGCAGCAAATACGGCAACTGGAAGAGACACTGGGTGCGCAACTGCTGGACCGCAGCGGCAGGGTGGTGCGCGCCACCGATGCCGGCGAGGCGTATATCGCCTACGCGCGGCGGGCGCTGCGTGAGTTGGAGGCCGGTCAGCGCGCCATCCACGATGTGCGCGACCTCGTGCGCGGCACCCTGCGCCTGGCCATGACGCCCAGCCTGACTTCCTACCTGGCCGGACCGCTGATCGCGCGCTTCAACGCCAGTTATCCCGGCATCACGCTGCAGGTGATTGAAAAGACGCTGGATGCGATTGAAACGGCGCTGGCGGCGGACCAGGTCGACCTCGGGCTGGCCTTCAGCCAGGTGCGCTCTACGGAGATCAACAGCCAGCCGCTGTTCGATGAAAAGCTGTGCGCCGTGGTCGGCCTGGCGCATCCGCTGGCGCAGCGCGCTACTGCTACTCTTGCTGCGGCGGTGCTGACCGCCGGCGAGCTTGGCCGGCAATCGCTGGCGCTACTCAGCAGCGACTTCGCTACCCGCAGCTTTGTCGATGCCTACCTGCAGCAACAGGGCATTGCGCCCAAGATTGCAGTCGAAGCCAACACCATCAGTGCGATCGTGGAAATCGTCTGCCGCGGCGGCCTCGTCACTATCCTGCCGGAGGCGATTGCGCGCGAACATCCCGGCCTGCAGGAAATCCAGCTGGACCCTGCCCTGCCGCATCGCACCGTCTCGCTATTGCGACGCAAAGATGGTTATCAAAGCGCCGCGGCCAGGGCGTTTGCCGAACTGGCAGGCAGCCTGGCTAGCGCTGAATAAAACCGGCAAATATCTAGGGCAATAAAAAAACGCCCTTGCGGGCGTTTTCTGGATCATGCTGCGATCAGGTTTCGGTAATGTGCAACTTGCTGGCCACCATGTGCGCCACGCTTTCGCCCGGCTTACGGCGGAACTTGCTGCTCGTCCACACCAGCAGATCGTCGACGTAGGTGAACACCACCGGAATCACCAGCAGGCTGAGGAAGGTCGAGGTCACCAGGCCGCCGATGACGGCAATCGCCATCGGTCCACGGAAGCTGGAATCCGCCCCCACCCCCAAGGCGATCGGCAGCATGCCGGCGCCCATGGCGATGGTGGTCATGACGATCGGCTGGGCCCGTTTATGGCAGGCATCCATCAGCGCCTCGAAACGGCTCATGCCATGATCGCGGCGCGCCACGATGGCGTACTCCACCAGCAGGATGGAGTTCTTGACCGCGATCCCCATCAGCATCAGCAAACCGATCAGCGACGGCATCGAGAACGAGTTATGCGTGATCAGCAACGCTGCAAATGCGCCACCGATAGACAAAGGCAAGGCCGCCAGGATGGTCACCGGCTGCAAAAAGCCCTTGAACAGCAGCACCAGCACCATGTACACGCACAGCACGCCGGTCAGCATCGCCAGTGCAAAGCCGGAGAACAGCTCCTTCATGATTTCGGCGTCGCCCAGTTCGCCGCGCTTGACGTTAGGCGGCAGATTCCTCACGTTCGGCAGCGCATTGATCTTATCCATCACTTCACCGATTTCATGGCCGTTCAGCTCGACGTGGATAATCACGCGGCGGTTGCGGTCGATGCGGTCGATCCGCGCCGGGCCGCTGTCGAAGCGGATGTCCGCCACCGAACTCAAAGGCACGTTGCCGCTCTTGCCCTGCACCGACAAACGCTCCAGCACGCTCATGTCATGCCGCGCATCTTCCGGCAAGCGCACCCGGATCGGGATCTGCCGCTCCGGCAGGTTCAGCTTGGCAACCAGCTGGTCATAATCGCCCGAGGTAGCGATACGCAAGGTTTCGCCGATGGCCGAAGACGTCACGCCCAGGTCGGCAGCTTTAGCAAAATTCGGCGTGACGATGATTTCCGGCCGCACCAGGCTGATGCTGGAGGTAATGTTGCCGAGGTCGGGAATCGTGCGGATTTCGCGCTCGATGGCGCGCGTCACCGAACTCAGCGCCGCCGGATCGTCGCCCGACAGCAGCAGCTGAATTTCTTCGCCGTTGCCGCCGCCGCCAACGGTAAACCGCAGCCCCGGCAATTGGGTTAGCAACTTGCGCAACTCGCTGTCCACCTCGGTCTGCTTTTCCTTGCGCTCAGGCGGGTCCTTGAGCAGCACCGTCAAGGTGGAGCGGCGTGCCTCGTCGCCGCCGATCGCACTGTAGACCTGGGCGACATTCTTGTTGGTCATCAGCAGGCGGCGTGCCTGTTCCGAGCTGGCGCGGGTTTCTTCCAGGATGCTGCCGGGCGGCAGTTCCAGCGTGACCTGGGTCTGGCCGCGATCGCTAGGCGGAATGAAACCAGTCGGCAGGAACGGGATCATGGCCAGCGACAAGATGAAGAACAGCGCCGCCATGCCCATGGTCTTGACCCGGTGCGCCATGCACCAAGAGGCCACCGCCAGGTACTTCGCCATCAGGCGGCTTTCCTTTTTCTCATGCACGATAGGCTTGAGCAGATAGGCCGCCATCATCGGCGTCAACAAGCGCGCCACGATCAGCGAAGTGGTCACCGCGATCGCCGCGGTCCAGCCGAACTGCTTGAAGAAGCGGCCGACGATGCCGCTCATGAACGCAGTCGGCAAAAATACCGCCACCAGCGTAAACGTCGTCGCCACCACCGCCAGGCCGATTTCATCTGCAGCTTCCAGCGCTGCCTGGTACGGCGTCTTGCCCATGCGCAGATGGCGTACGATGTTTTCGATTTCCACAATCGCATCGTCCACCAGGATCCCGATCACCAGCGCCAGCGACAGCAAGGTCACGCCGTTGAGCGAAAAGCCGAGGAATTTCATTGCCATGAAAGTCGGGATGATCGACAGCGGCAGCGCCGCTGCAGCCACCAGGGTGGCGCGCCAGTCGCGCAGGAAGAACCAGACCACCAGCACCGCCAGGATCGCACCTTCATACAGCAAGGACATCGAACCTTCGTAGTTTTCCTGGACCACGTCGACGTTGTTGAAAGCTTCCTCGATCTTGACGTGGCTCGCTTTCTTGCTCAGCTCGGCGACCGCTTTCTTGACGGCTTTGGAGACAGTGATTTCACTGGCACCCTTGCTACGGGTGATTTCAAAGCCGACCACCGGTTTGCCGTCGAGCAGCGTCAGCGCAGTGCGCTCGCCGATGCCGTCGGTCACCTTGGCGACCTGGTCCAGGCGGATCACATGGCCATCCGGCAGAGCCATCTGCAAGGCGGCGACTTCCGCTACGTTGCCGACCGTGCCGATGGTGCGCACCGACTGCCGCGCGCCGCTGATGTCAGCCTTGCCGCCCGGGGCTTCCTGCTGCACGCGCTGCAGCTGGCGCGAGATCTGCGCCGCCGACACGTTCAGCGCCGCCATCCGCTCCGGATCCAGCTCCACCAGCACTTCGCGGTTGACGCCGCCGACGCGGGCGATCTTGCCGACGCCCGCCACCGACAGCAAGGCCTTGGACACGTCATTATCGACGAACCAGGACAAGGATTCTTCATCCAGCTGGTCGGACTTGACGGTATAGGTGATGATGGGCTGGCCCGAGGTGTTCGCTTTGCCGTAGACCGGATCGCGGACGTCGGTAGGCAAATCGCTGCGTATGCGGTTGACCGCATCGCGCACATCGTCCATCGCTTCCGAGATATCCTTTTCCAGGCGGAACTCGACGGTGGTATTCACCACGCCGTCGTTGATCATGGTGTAGATATGACGGACATCGGTGACGGTCGCGACCGAATTTTCAATCTTGCGCGCCACTTCGGTTTCCAGCTGCGAGGGCGAAGCGCCCGGCAGGCTGGTGGAAATCGAAATGAAGGGAAAATCGATATCGGGCTGATCCTGCACCAGCATGTCCTTGAAACTCATCAGGCCCATGATGGTGAGCAGGATGAACAGCAGGATGGCCGGAACCGGATGCTTGATCGAGAGAGCTGAAAAATTCATGGCCGGTCCTCGCTTATTTCATTGCCAGCGGTGTAGCCGGTTTCGATTCCGGCGCAACGCGCACGGTATCGCCATCGGCCAGGAAACCTGCGCCCTTTTCCACCAGGGTCATCGCCGTCGTGACACCGTTCGGGCCTTCGGCAACCTCGATGCGGTCGCCAACCCGCCGTCCCAACGTCACCTTGGTCTGGATCACCTTGTCGTCCTTACCCAGCTGGTAGACATAGCTATAACCGTCGCGCATCACCACCGCGCTCTGCGGCAAGGTCAGCGCCGCGGCGCGGCCCAGCGCAAACTGGCCGGTGCCGAACATGCCGGCCTGGGCGCTGCCCGGCGCCGGCAGGTCGACATAGACCAGGCCGTTGCGCGTAAGCGGATCGACGGTTGGCGCAATCATGCGCACCTTGCCATCCACCATCACGCCATTGGTAACCCTGAGCTTGACAGCCTGGCCGACCTTGATCTGCAACAGGTCGGTGGCATTCACCTCCCCGCGCCATTCGAGGCGGTTCTGGCGGATCAGCTTGAACAATTCCTGCCCTTGCGAAGCTACCGAACCAACCGTTGCGGTGCGCGATGAAATCACGCCGTCGTCAGGTGCCAGCACCTGGGTCTGGCGCAAGCGGATCTGCTGCATTTCCAGGCTGGCCTGGGCCGATTGCAAACGCGCCTTGGCGCTACGCTCGGCGACTTCATACTGAGTGGTCTGCTGGCCGCTCAAGGCGCCGCTGTTGACCAGCGTACGCGCCCGTTCGGCGTTGGCATCCGCTTCCGACAGCGCCGCCTTGGCCTCTTCTACCGCCGCCTTTTGCTGCGCTACTTGCGCTTCCACGCTGTCGTTGCTGAAACGCGCCAGCACCTGGCCGCGCTTGACGATATCACCGACGTTGACTCTCACCTCGGCCAGCTGCAAGCCGCCCAGTTCGCTGCCGACCACGGCCTCCTGCCAGGCAGCGATGCTACCGTTGGCCGACAAGGTCAGCGGCCAGTCGGCGCTTTGCGCCCTGGTGGTGGTGACCGTCAGGGAGGCTTTCGGCTTGCTGGCTTCCTTCTCAGCCGGTTTGCTGCTCTTACCTGTCATGGCCCAAACCGCGGCCGAACCGCAGACTACGACCAACACCGCAATGACTACCAGTTTCAAAGATGGCTTTTTCATGACTGTCTTCTTTGCTTATCTATATTAAGAACGATCGGAGTTTGGCGCGGCATTTGGCGATCCGGCAGGCGCGGCCGGCAAGGCCGCCTGTTCTGTCTGGTTGCGCCAGCCGCCGCCCAACGCCTTGTACAGGGCAATCCAGGCAGTCACGTGATCGTGCTGCACGCTGATCTGGGTGGTTTGCGCAGCCAGGAAAGTGCGGCGCGCATCTTCCAGTTCAAACAGGCTGCCGCTGCCAGCCTTGAATTTGTCGTCGTTGGCGCGGAAGTAGCTTTCGTATTCCTTGGCCGCCAGCGCAGCGTCGTCTTCCCGCCGTGCCGCCGCATCCAGGCGCACCAGGGCTTCTTCGATTTCGCGCGCGGCGGTCCGCACCTGCAACTGATAGCCGGCATACGCCTCGTCATAACGCCCCTGCGCCAGATCGACCTGGGCCTTGCGCAGCCCAGCATCGAACAACGGCAGCTTGAGCGACGGACCGAACGACCAGGTATCGGAGCGCGAGCTGCTGCCGTCGAAGCGGAAGCCGCCTATGCCGATGCTGCCGAGCAGAGAAATACCCGGATAGCGGTTGGCTTCGGCGACGTTGATTTCGGCGCTGGCAGCTGCCAGCTCGCGCTCGGCGACGGCAATGTCGGGTCGCTGCGACAAGGCCTGCGCCGGCACGCTCTCGACCACGAAAGCGCGCGGTGTCGGCAAGCGCTCGTTGGTAGCCAGTTTGGTGCGCAGCAGAGGCTCGGGAATGTCGGTCAGCGCCACCAGGGCTTTGACGTTGAGATCGCACTCGGTGCGCTGCACCACCAGCTTTTGCCGGGCATCCGCGGTCGAGCCGTTGATCAGGGCGCCGTCGGCTGGCGCGGTGAAGCCGGCCTTGACCTTGAGCGCGGTGAGCTGGGCAGTCTGTTCGCGCGACTTCAGGTCCTGCGCCAGCATCGCCGCGGTGGCCACGCAAGCACGGTAATCCACCAGAGTGCTGCCGACTTCCGCTGCCAGCGACACCTTGGCGCCGTACCAGTCGGCATCACGGGCGAACAATCGCGCATTGGCGGCTTCAGCGGTCTTGCGCTTGCCGCCGAACAGGTCGAGTTCCCAGCTGGCGTCGAAAGTAGCGCTGCTGTTGGTCGAGACGATGGTCGGGCTGCCGAAGCCGCCGGTCACACCTGAAAGGGATTTGCTACGGGTGCTGCTGGCGTCGGCGGCCACCGAGGGATAGAGCGCGCTGCCGGCGGAACCGGCCGTGGCGCGCGCCTGCTTGATGCGCGCCAGCGCCTGCGCCACGCTAGGATTGCTGGCCTCGGCGGTGGCGATCAGTTCGGCCACCAGCGGATCGTCGAATTG
The DNA here is from genome assembly GCF_001584185.1 of Collimonas pratensis. Taxonomy (GTDB): domain Bacteria; phylum Pseudomonadota; class Gammaproteobacteria; order Burkholderiales; family Burkholderiaceae_D; genus Collimonas; species Collimonas pratensis. The sequence goes on from NZ_CP013234.1 coordinate 4,698,202, forward strand.
CGACCACCAGCGCGTCAGGTCGGTCGCGCCGGCCTCGGGCTTGGGCAAAGCGCCTTGAAATTGCGGCAGTACTGCTTGCGATGATGTCGTTGGCGAGGGTACCTGATAGGTAGGCCCAACCACGCAACCGGCGATCACGGACAGCAGGGGTACGCTGCCGAGCATCTTTAATAAACGCATCTTTTTCCCTTACTTAGTTTTTTACGGGGCTCCCAAATGCGGGATGTTCAATTGTTTTTATGCGGTTTTCGTACTGCCTATCTAGATGTAACAAGATCTTTGCTTGCCCTGCACAACTCTCCAATGTACAGGGTGTGGCGACACTGTAAAGAGGAAAATTGCTACTGAGTATGCGATTGCGACAATCTGCAGATTTGATAGGATAAATCGACTAAAACGCGGGATGGAATGCAATCGGACCGGGTTTTATCAAATATGCATTGTAGTTGCATAAAAACAATGTAATGAACGACTTAATCGGACTGTTCAAATTTCTGAGCGGCAATAATAACTTGCTTCCAGCCAATTTTGCTGAATACTCTATGTAGATTCTTCTAGGGTTTACCGCGATGCGGCCGGCAGGCGAAACACAGGCGTCGCAGCAGGAGATTTGTTTAATTTTGCAACACAGGTGGCCAACATTGCGGCTAGAAATGTAGACTTGGTCAGATGATGATTTTTACACCAGCCCCATGATGCCTAGCCCCCGCTACCGCATGCTTCTGTTGCTGCGAGTGAGTGCTTGCGCCTGCATGTTGTGGCTGCCGGCAGCTCAGGCGGCCAGCGCCGTCGATGCGGCTGCCGATGCAGCGCCAGTTCAGGCGCATGCCGGCGACGAAGCAGCCGCCGCCACGCAGCAAGCAATGGCGACGCCAACGCCGGCTAGCCTGTGTCCGGCGCCCGCCGACGATCATGCGCTGACGGATGACGATGCGCCGAAAAAACCGGTCCAGCGCGGCATGGCCTCCTGGTACGGCGGCAAGCTGCATGGGCGCAAGTCAGCCAGCGGCGAGCGTTTTAATATGCACGCCATGACAGCTGCGCACCCGAGCCTGCCCTTGCATAGCTGGGTGCTGGTGCGTAATGTCGGCAATGGCAAGATGGCGCTGCTGAAAGTCAACGACCGCGGCCCCTTCCACAGCAAACGCATATTGGATGTCTCTTACAGCGCGGCGAAACAGCTGGGTTTCGCCGGCAAAGGCACGGCCCGCGTCGAAGTACGGCCCTTGTCCCCTAGCGAAATGACGCTGGTGAAGGCGCAGATCGCGCACGGCATCACGCCGGCGGGTGATGCCGGCGATTGCGACGCCAGCGAGCAATAGCTGAGGTTTGACCGCATCGGCTTGCTCCGACTACGTGCGCGCAGACGATGTGGCAGCGAACGCGGTCCGGGCGGGCAAGGCATGACAGTGTTATGAAAACAGCTTTTGCCATTGATCCTGCTGCTGCATGTCCGCGCGGGTATTCACTTCAAGCAGGACGCCGCCAGGCGTACGGCAAAAAAAGCGCGATCCGCGCGCGTTGTTGAAGACCTCCGTCTCCATTTCAACGCCATCTGCCAAGAACTCCTTATATAGAGCATGAACCTGATCCAGGCTGTCGAGCTCTATGCCGAAGTGGAAATTCTTGGGCCACGCCGGCTGTTCCTCCGAGACGTGGTCGAGGACAATGTCAAAATCGTGCCGCTTGAGCAGGCAGCTGTCGCCGGCAGCGATGATTTCGCAGCCAAGGTACTTCTCGAAAAATGCAGCCGTCTCAGCCACATTGGTGGTGGGAAAACTCAAATGGTTCAGCTTTGCCTGGGTATGAATATGCATGATAGCTCTCGCAAAAAGGTTGAAATACGCCATAGAGAAAACCGTCGCCAATCCATGCAACTGTGCCGGTTGGCTGACTCTCCACAAGGTCCATTTTGTGAGCAATTGCTCGATTTTTAAACTCGCATTGAACCCGCATCGGCCTGAAGCGTGCAGTCATAGACACGCCAGGGGCCAGGCGCAGCAAGGGGTTGGGCGCTTGCTCACATTTGTGCGGCCACCCGTGGGTTATCCTGGCCGGCGATCAGCCAGCCATCCCCAGGTATCCGGACAAGGTGCGGCTGACACGCTCTTCCAAGACTGCGCGGTCCTCTTCACCACGGTATCCCGCTGCATCCACCATGGCGCGCACGATGGCGATGATGTCGTCGGCAGCTGTCTCGATGCTCGGCTGCGGCGGAATGTCCTCATGCGCCAGGATCTGGCCGATCAACTCACTCATGGCGACAATGAACGGCGCCAGTTCCCTGGCAATGGCGGGTCGGCCCTCCTCGGCATCGAGCAGCCGCGCAAGCGCTGGCCGCCGCAGCTGCTGGTGCACGGAAGCGGCAATCAGATGCTGCAAGGCCCTCTCGCCGCTCGGCTCGCGCAACGCTCCTTCTGCCTCGGCAAAGAACACGGCACGTTCACGCTGGCAGAGGGCAACGATGAGCGCATCCTTGCCGGGGAAGTATTGATACAGGGAGCCGATGCTGACGCCCGCGCGCTGCGCGACACTATTGGTATTGAGTCCCTCGATTCCCTTGGTTTCCAGGATGCGGGCTGCTGCCTCCAGGATCGCGGCAACGGTTTGTCCGGCGCGCGATTGCTGGGGAATCTTGCGCGGCTTTAATGACGGGCGTTTTCTTGTGGTCACGATAGCATCTGGCGCAAAACGAGTAATGACTCATATTCTACCGGCTAACGGACCATGCATCGTATCCGCCTGGAACAGTGCCGTGCCAGGGACGTGCTAAACAAAAACCATCTGCTCGACATTTGGCAGCTGCGCCGGCCGCATGCATGACGTCTGTCAGGCGATGGCCTTGCGCACCAGCGTCAACAACTGCGCGCGCTCGGCCTGGGTCAGGTTCTCGAATGATTCCTCGTTGATACGCGGGCGATCTCCAGACCCTGCTCAAGGACGCTGCGCCCTGTGGGCGTCAGGCTGTGCAGCAGGGCGCAGCCGCAATCCCGCCAAATGCTGGACGCGGCTTTTCAGCTCGTCATCGATTTTGAGCATAATTGCCATTTTGCAATTAATTGTTACGAAAACACTGCCTTTTGCGACTGTAGTCCCCGCCGTTCTCGCTGTCCATCCCCTCTCTGTCCCTTTGCTTGCAGAATTGACCCTATCCAACTGATCCACTCGCCACTGTCGCGCAAAGGCGGCAACCCGGTCGTAGGATCCTTCAAAGCCTAGCTCACATAAATCAGCATGGATCTGTTTTAAGCTGCGCCGCTGTTTTCGAGACTTTGTCGCTTCGGTTTTAAGCCAGGATGAAAGTTTGAAGGCGTACTGATCAAGAGCACTGGGAGTGCGTCGATCCCGATAAGCCGGCTCTACGATTTCTGAGCGTAGATAGCGTCTGACGGTGTTTCTGGAGATCCCCAAGCGCCTGGCGATCTCCCTCAAGGAGACCTGGTCACGAAGGTGCCAGCGTCGAATAATGCCTAATAATGCCACGTCGATCACTCCAATCTCCCACTCACTATATTGAGTAGGATTGTGGTCTATACGTGGGTCAATTTTCGATGCAAATTATCCAGCTAAGTGGGTCAGTTTTCGGCGCAAATCAACAGAGAAAAAACTTTCGGAGAAATTTAATCGAATTTCGGAGAAATTTAATCGCGGACAAATGCGGGCTTGAAAAATCGACAGAGCGTCCCTATACTTAGCACTCGTTAGGAGAGAGTGCTAACAATCTCCTCGACCTAGTCACTGTGCGGCGCCTCTATATAGCAAAGCAGAGCGGTCAGTCCACTTTGCTGCGAAGTTGCTGCAAATACAAATAACCTGTTGAATCTTAAGGAGTCACATATGAATCTTCGTCCTTTGCACGATCGCGTTATCGTCAAGCGTCTCGACCAGGAAACCAAAACCGCATCCGGTATCGTGCTGCCTGAAGCTGCTGCTGAAAAGCCGGATCAAGGTGAAGTGCTGGCCGTCGGTAACGGCAAGATTCTGGAAAACGGCAACGTCCGTGCGCTGGCAGTCAAGGTTGGCGATCGCGTTCTGTTCGGCAAATACTCGGGCCAGGCTGTCAAGATCGACGGCAATGAGCTGCTGGTGATGCGCGAAGAAGACTTGTTTGCCGTAGTCGAAGGCAAGTAATTCCGGTCAGTCCGGGATTCTCTGATTGGCCGGCGCCTGGCGCTTCCGATCAGATCCGTACACGACACTATCGAATTCAACGTATTCAGGAGAATAAAACATGGCAGCAAAACAAGTAATTTTCGGCGATGAAGCACGCGCCAAGATCGTCAACGGCGTCAACATCCTGGCTAACGCAGTCAAGGTCACCCTGGGTCCTAAGGGCCGTAACGTGGTTCTGGAGCGCAGCTTCGGCGCCCCTACCGTGACTAAAGACGGTGTTTCGGTCGCTAAAGAAATCGAACTGAAAGACAAGCTGGAAAACATGGGCGCGCAGCTGGTGAAAGAAGTCGCTTCCAAGACTTCCGACAACGCTGGCGACGGTACTACTACCGCTACCGTGCTGGCACAAGCTATCGTTCGCGAAGGCTTCAAGTACGTTGCCGCCGGTTTCAACCCGACAGACCTGAAGCGCGGTATCGACAAAGCTGTTGTCGCCATCGTTGCTGAAATCAAGACACTGTCGAAGCCAACCACCACCAGCAAGGAAATCGCGCAAGTTGGTTCGATCTCCGCTAACTCCGACACCGACATCGGTGAAATCATTGCCAAGGCAATGGACAAGGTCGGCAAAGAAGGCGTGATCACTGTTGAAGATGGCAAGTCGCTGGAAAACGAACTGGACATCGTCGAAGGTATGCAATTCGACCGCGGCTACCTGTCGCCATACTTCATCAACAACCAAGAGAAGCAAGTTGTTGCCCTGGAAAATCCGTTCGTCCTGCTGTTCGACAAGAAAGTTTCGAACATCCGTGACCTGCTGCCGATCCTGGAACAAGTCGCCAAGTCCGGCCGTCCACTGCTGATCATCGCAGAAGATGTCGAAGGCGAAGCGCTGGCTACCCTGGTTGTGAACAACATCCGCGGCATCCTGAAGACTGCAGCTGTCAAGGCGCCAGGCTTTGGCGACCGTCGTAAAGCCATGCTGGAAGACATCGCTATCCTGACCGGCGGCCAAGTGATCGCTGAAGAAGTCGGCCTGACTCTGGAAAAAGCTACGCTGACCGAACTGGGTCAAGCCAAGCGTATCGAAATCAGCAAGGAAAACACCACCATCATCGACGGTGCCGGCGAAGCCATCACTATCGAAGCACGCGTCAAGCAAATCCGTGCGCAGATCGAAGAAGCGACTTCGGACTACGACCGTGAAAAACTGCAAGAGCGCGTTGCCAAGCTGGCCGGCGGCGTTGCGCTGATCCGCGTTGGTGCTGCAACTGAAGTTGAAATGAAAGAAAAGAAAGCACGCGTTGAAGATGCTCTGCACGCTACCCGTGCAGCAGTGGAAGAAGGCGTTGTGCCAGGCGGCGGCGTAGCATTCCTGCGCGCACGTGCCAACATCAAGGACCTGAAGGGCGACAATCCTGACCAGGAAGCCGGCATCAAGATCGTGCTGCGCGCGATCGAAGAGCCACTGCGTCAAATCGTATTCAACGCTGGCGACGAGCCATCGGTTGTGGTTAACGCAGTCCTGGCTGGCAAGGGCAACTACGGTTACAACGCTGCCGACGGCACCTACGGCGACATGATCGACCTGGGCATCCTGGACCCAACCAAGGTTACCCGTTCGGCATTGCAAAACGCCGCTTCGGTTGCTTCCCTGATCCTGACTACCGAAGCCATGATCGCTGAACAGCCAGAAGACAAGTCGGCTGGCGGCATGCCAGGCGGCATGGGTGGCATGGGCGGCATGGGTGGTATGGACGGCATGATGTAATTTGCAGGGCCGGAATTATCTGGCCCTTGTGGAACATCAAAAAGCCTGCGATGGTTATCCGTCGCGGGCTTTTTTTATTGCGCGACCAATCGTAGTCAATAGGGGACAGAGTTTGTAAGCCGCCGAAGCGCGGCGAATTACACTTCCCGTGCAGCTCTGTCCCCTATTGACGGCACCAGAAGAAAGAATGAGATGTTTTTGCACCGCGCTCCGTAGCCCGTTAAATGGGGTCGGAGTAATTTACGACGATAAAACTGTCGTAAAAAAACTCCGACCCCATTTAACTGCTTTTTGAAAAAGCCTGCGATGGTTATCTGTCGCGGGCTTTTTTTTGCGCGACCGATAATAGTAGTCAATTGGGGACAGAGTTTGCGAGCCGCCGCAGCGCGGTGAGCTACACTTCCCGTGCAGCTCTGTCCCCTATTGACAGCAAGGAAGAAAGAACGAGGTGTTTTTACACCGCGCTCCGTAGCCCATTAAATGGGGTCGGAGTAATTTACGACGATAGACCTGTCGTAAAAAAACTCCGACCCCATTTAACTGCATCCGTAGGGTTACATAGACACGACGGTAATAACGCCATGCTTAAATGTTCCTTCCCTTGCGTAACAAACGCTTATAAAATAAGCACCTACTAAAAAACATAATGGCGGCGAGATTGTTGATATTGCGACAATCAGCTGCCTTTTTTCATTCTGAAATGATAGAAATCAAAGCAGTCACCCAGCGCTTCAATGGCGCGCGCGGGCCGGTCGATGCGGTGCGTAGCGTCAGTTTGTCGATCCGCAAGGGCGAGATCTTCGGCATCATCGGCCGCAGCGGCGCCGGCAAGAGCACGCTGGTGCGTTGCCTCAACCTGCTGAACCGCCCTACTTCCGGCAACATCATCGTCGACGGCAAGGATATGACAGCGCTGAACGCCGAGCAGCTGCGCGGCGCACGGCGGGAAATCGGCATGATTTTCCAGCACTTTAATTTGCTGTCGTCGCGCACGGTGTATGACAACATCGCGCTGCCGCTGGAGCTGGCCGGGCTGTCCAAAAGCGAGATCGCCAAGAAGGTGACGCCGCTGTTGGAACTGGTCGGCCTGACCGCGCTCAAGGATAGTTATCCGGCGCAGATCAGCGGCGGCCAGAAGCAGCGCGTCGGCATCGCCCGCGCGCTGGCCAATGAGCCGAAGGTCTTGCTGTCGGACGAAGCCACTTCTGCGCTGGACCCGGAAACTACCCGCTCTATCCTGGAACTGCTGCGCAAGATCAACCGTGAGCTGGGCCTGACGATCGTGCTGATCACGCACCAGATGGAAGTGATCAAGATGATTTGCGACCGCATGGCGGTGATGGAAGCCGGCGAAGTGATCGAACACGGCGAAGTGCTGGAACTGTTCCGCTCCCCCAAGCACGAAGTGACACGCGCCCTGATCGGCGACGTCATCGCCCAGGAGCTGCCGCAAGGCGTCTTGCAACGTCTGCGTGTGCGGCTGGCGCAGAGCGATGCCGGCAGCGGCACTGACCATCTGTTCCGCTTTGCCTTCACCGGTTCGGGCGTCGATCAGCCGCTGTTGTCGGAAGCGGTACGCAAATTCGACCTGGATTTCAACATCCTGCACGGCCAGATCGACGAAATACAAGGACAGGCGTTCGGCTCGCTGGCGATCCTGGCCAACGGCACCACTGAAAACATCCAGGCCGCCATGGCTTACCTGACGGCCCAGGGCGTCACCGTTGAGGAATTGAACCATGTCATCTGAAATGCTTGATCTGTTTTTATCCTCGTTCGGCGAGACCCTGATGATGGTCGGCATCTCCGGCATCCTCGGCGCCCTGCTTGGCGTACCGCTGGGTATCGCACTGCACCTGACCGCCCGCGAAGGCGTGCTGCCGCATCCGATCTTCAATCGCATTGCGGGACTGATCGTCAATGCGGTGCGCTCGACGCCCTTCATCATCTTGCTGGTGGCGGTGATTCCATTCACGCGCTTTTTTGTCGGCACCTCCATCGGCACCGCCGCCGCCATCGTGCCGCTGACGATTGCCTCGGCCCCGTTCATCGCGCGCCTGGTGGAAACCGCGCTGCGTGAAGTCGACCGCGGCCTGATTGAGGCGGCGCAGGCGATGGGCGCCACCACCTGGCAGATCGTCTACAAGGTGCTGGTGCCGGAAGCCTTCGCCGGCATCGTCGCCGGCCTGACGATCACCTTCGTCAGCCTGGTCGGCTACTCGGCGATGGCCGGCGCCATCGGCGGCGGCGGCCTCGGTGACCTGGGGATACGCTACGGCTACCAGCGCTTCCTGCCGGAAGTAATGCTGCTGGTGGTGGTGATCCTGATCGTCTTCGTGCAGTTGGTGCAAACGCTGGGCGACATCCTGGTGCGCCGCCTCAGCCATCGCTGATATTCCCGAATCCGCGACGCTCAGCTCTTGCAGCAGCGGATTCATCGTGATTTTTGAAAGGAAGAAAATGAACCGTCGTCAATTAGTGCAATTCTTTGCCGGCCTGGGCGTGGTCGCCAGCCTGAGCGCTCCCGTCATCGCCTCCGCCCAGGAAAAGCCGATCAAGATCGGCGCTACCGGCGGTCCGCACGCGCAGATCCTCGAAGTGGTCAAGAAAGTCGCTGCCAAGGATGGTTTGAATATCCAGATCGTCGAATTCAGCGACTATGTGCAGCCCAACGCGGCGCTGGCAGCCGGCGACCTGGATGCCAACAGCTACCAGCACCTGCCCTACCTGGAGGCGCAGATCAAGGATCGCGGCTACAAGCTGGTCAACGTCGGCTACACCATCACTTTCCCGATGGGCGTGTATTCGAAGAAAGTCAAATCCCTCAAGGATTTGAAGAACGGCGCCCGCATCGGCATCCCTAACGATCCGACCAACGGCGGCCGCGCCCTGTTGCTGCTGCAGGCGCAAGGCCTGCTGAAGCTGAAGGCGGACGCCGGCCTGAAGGCGACGCCGCTGGATATCGCCGACAATCCGAAGAAGCTGAAGATCGTTGAAATCGATGCGGCCCAGCTGCCACGCTCGCTGGATGACCTGGATGCGGCGGCCATCAACGGCAATTATGCGGAATCGGCCGGACTCGATCCGACCAAGGACGGCATCGCCATCGAAGCGGCCAAAGGCCCTTACGCCAATGTGATCGCGGTGCGCATTGCCGACAAGGACAAGCCTTGGGTGGCCAAGCTGGTCAAGGCTTACCACAGCCCTGAAGTGAAACAATACGTTGTGACGCAGTTCAAGAGCTCGGTCATCCCAGCCTGGTAAGCCGTTATTGAAAAAGCCCGCGCTGCTGACAGCAACGCGGGCTTTTTTTCGTCTGACGCTATCGTAGCGATGCCGTGCCAGGCAGCGCTACAACGGCTTACTGCCAGCGGTAGCCGAAGCCGACGTTGATGCCGCTATCCCTGCCGGTAGAAGTGAAACCCAAGCCCCAAGTGCTGTTGCCGCTTTTACTGACCGCCTTGAACTGCAAGGCCAGCGCGCCGTAACCCTGGAAGGCGCCGACGCCGATGCCAACACCCTTCTCTCCCCCGTACAGCGTCGGCATCACCGCGCCGGTCGCCGCCATGCTCATCGCGATGCCCGAGTAGGCGATGCGCTTGACGTCGCCGATCTGGTTCTGCAGATTGGTGAGCTGGGAGACATTCACGCCATCGGTCAGGTTGATGCCCGGCGCAACATTGGTCAGGCGCCGTTCATTGCCGGCAGAGCCCACCGACACCGTGTTCGCCTGGTTTGCGACCGAGTAGGCGCCCAAGGCCACCGAGTTGTTAGCCAGTGCCTGCGTTTCCGCTCCCAGCGCCACTGCATCGTTGCCTGACGCCAGCGCGTTGTTACCGATCGCCACGGTCGGATCGCCGATAGCGCGAGCGTTGTAGCCGACCGCTACCGAACCGGCTTGCGACGCCAGGGCACGGAAGCCGACTGCCGTGGTGTTGGTGTCCGTCGCTTGCGCATTGGAGCCGATCGCGGTGGCGCCGTCCTTGGTGGCTTGCGCGCACAGGCCGGAACCGGTGGCGTCTACCCCATGGACGCTGGTGCAGGTTGCCGCCGTCACGCTGTTGATAGCCGTGCCGCTGGTGCCGCGCGTCTGCACCGTGCCGTTGCCGTTAGAGCCGCCAATGGTGGTCCCGCCCAGCGTGGCGCCGTTGGCAATCGCATTCTTCTCGGCATCCACCAGCGACGTCAGGGTGGTCGAGAGCGAATTGGCGCCATTGGCGATGTTGCTCAAGCCGGTCGAGAGCGACGATACCTGGCTCAGGCCAGTCGACAAGGACGAGATCCCGGTCGACAAGGAAGCGATCCCGGTGGAGGTCGATACGGACAGCGAGACGATATTGCTGCCGGTCGTCGACAAGCCGGTCGACAGCGAGCTGATGTTCGAGGTGTTGCTCGACAAACTGGTCGACAGCGAATTGATGCTGCTGGTGTTGCTCGACAAGCCGGTCGAAGTCGAAGTCGACAGCGAGTTGACGTTGCTGTTGGTCGAACTCAAGCCGGTCGACAGCGAACTCAGGCCAGTCGAAGCCGCGGTCGACAGCGAAGTCAGCTGGCTGACGTTGACTGCATCGGTATTTTGCGTGCCGGCGGCGACATTGATGATCTGGCGTTCCTTGCCGACGGAACCTACCGATACCACGTTGTTGCGGGTGCCGTTGGTGGAATTCGCGCCGATCGCCACCGAATTCGAGCCGGCGCTGACAGAGGCGTCATCCGAACCATCCAGTTTGCCGTCCGCCTTGAAATAATTGTTGACGCCGGATTTTTGCAGGCTGGAGACCGTGGTCGACAGCGAGCTGACATTGCTGGTGACGGTACTCAAGCCGCTCGAAGTCGAGGTCGACAGCGAATCAACGCTGCTGTTGGCGGTGCTCAGGCCGGTCGAAGTTGAAGTCGACAGCGAGGTCACGCTGCTGTTGGCCGTGCTCAGGCCGGTCGAAGTCGAGGTCGACAATGAGCTCACGCTGCTGTTGGTTGTGCTCAGGCCGGTCGAGGTCGAAGTAGACAACGAGTCTACGCTGCTGCTGGCCGTACTCAGACCAGTCGAGGTTGAAGTCGACAGCGAGGTCACACTGCTGTTGGCTGTGCTCAGGCCGGTCGAGGTCGAAGTAGACAACGAGTCTACGCTGCTGCTGGCCGTACTCAGACCAGTCGAGGTTGAAGTCGACAGCGAGGTCACGCTGCTGTTGGCCGTGCTCAGGCCGGTCGAAGTCGAGGTCGACAGTGAGCTCACGCTGCTGTTGGTCGTGCTCAGGCCGGTCGAGGTCGAAGTAGACAGGGAGTCTACGTTGCTGTTGACAGTGCTGAGGCCGGTCGAGGTTGAAGTCGATAGCGAGCTCACGCTGCTGTTGGCTGTGCTCAGGCCGGTCGAGGTCGAAGTAGACAACGAATCTACGCTGCTGCTGGCCGTACTCAGGCCAGTCGAGGTTGAAGTCGACAGCGAGGTCACGCTGCTGTTGGCCGTACTCAGGCCGGTCGAGGTCGAAGTCGACAGCGATGTCACGCTACTGTTGGCCGTGCTCAGGCCGGTCGAGGTCGAAGTAGACAACGAATCCACGCTGCTGCTGGCGGTACTGAGGCCAGTCGACGTGGAGGTCGACAGCGAGCTCACGCTGCTGTTGGTCGTGCTCAGGCCGGTCGAGGTTGAGGTAGACAGGGAGTCTACGTTGCTGTTGACGGTGCTCAGGCCGGTCGAGGTTGAAGTCGACAGCGAGGTCACACTGCTGTTGGCTGTGCTCAGACCGGTCGAGGTCGAAGTAGACAACGAGTCTACGCTGCTGCTGACCGTGCTCAGGCCGGTCGAGGTGGAGGTCGACAGCGAAGTGACACTGCTGTTGGCCGTGCTCAAGCCGGTCGAAGTTGAAGTAGATAACGAGTCTACATTACTGTTGACTGTGCTGAGGCCGGTCGAAGCGGAGGTCGACAGCGAGGTGACGCTGCTGTTGCCGGTGCTGAGGCCGGTCGAAGTGGAGGTCGACAGCGACGTCACGCTGCTGTTGGCGGTGCTCAGGCCGGTTGAAGTCGACGTAGACAGCGAGTCTACATTGCTGTTGACCGTGCTCAAGCCAGTCGAGGTAGAGGTCGACAGCGAGGTGACACTGCTGTTGGCCGTGCTCAGACCAGTCGACGTGGAAGTCGACAGCGAGGTGACGCTGCTGTTGGTGGTGCTCAGACCGGTTGAAGTGGAAGTAGACAGCGAGTCTATATTACTGCTGACAGTGCTCAATCCGGTCGAAGTGGAGGTCGACAGCGACGTCACGCTGCTATTGGCGGTGCTCAGGCCGGTCGAGGTGGAAGTCGACAGCGAAGCGACGCTGCTGTTGGCCGTGCTCAGGCCGGTCGACGTGGAAGTCGACAGCGACGTGACGCTGCTGTTGGCAGTGCTCAAACCGGTGGAAGTCGATGTAGACAACGAGTCCAGGCTGCTGCTGGCCGTGCTCAAGCCAGTCGAAGTGGAAGTCGACAACGATGTCACGCTGCTATTGGCTGTGCTCAAGCCGGTCGACGTCGAGGTCGACAGCGAGGTGACACTGCTATTGGCCGTGCTTAAACCAGTAGACGTTGACGTAGACAAGGAATCTACGCTGCTGCTGACGGTGCTCAGGCCGGTCGAGGTTGATGTCGACAGCGAGGTCACATTGCTGTTGACCGTGCTCAGCCCGGTCGAAGTCGAGGTCGACAGCGAGGTCACACTGCTATTGGCCGTGCTTAAACCAGTAGACGTTGACGTAGACAAGGAATCTACGCTGCTGCTGACGGTGCTCAGGCCGGTTGAGGTGGAAGTCGACAGCGAAGCAACGCCGCTGTTGGCCGTGCTCAGGCCGGTCGAAGCCGAGGTCGACAGCGAGCTCACGTTGCTGTTGGTTGTGCTGAGGCCGGTCGACAGTGAATCAACGTTGCTGTTGACGGTGCTCAGGCCTGTCGACGTCGTGGTCGACAGCGAAGTCAGCTGGCTGACGTTGACAGCGTCGGTCAGTTGGGTGCCGGCTGCCACATTGATGATTTGCCGTTCCTTGTTGACATCGCCGACCGATACGACGTTGCTGCGGCTGCCGTTGGTGGAATTCGCACCGATCGCCACCGAGTTCGAGCCGGCGCTGACGGAGGCAGGGTCCGAACCGTCCAGTTTGCCGTCGGCCTTGAAGTAATCGTAGACACCGGCCGCCTTCAAGCTGGATGAACTGGTCGACAAAGAGGCGACGCCGGCGCTGACCGTGCTCAGCCCTGTAGACGCCGACGTCGACAAGCCGCTCACGTTGCTATTGGCACTGCTCAGCCCGCTCGCCAGGGCGGCGACATTGCTGCTGCTGGTGCTGAGGCCGGTGGAGGTCGATGTCGACAGCGAAGTCACGCTGCTGTTGGTGCTGCTCAAGCCGGTCGAAGCCGAGGTCGACAGTGAAGTGACATTGCTGTTGGTGGTGCTCAAGCCGGTCGAAGTCGAGGTCGACAGCGAAGTCACGCTGCTGTTGCTGGTGCTGAGACCGGTCGACGCAGAGCTCGACAGCGAGCTCACGCTGCTGTTGGTGGTGCTCAGACCAGTCGAAGCCGAGGTCGACAGCGAGCTCACATTGCTGTTGGTCGTGCTCAAGCCGCTCGACAGCGATGTGACGTTGCTGTTGACAGTGCTGAGGCCGGTCGACGCCGAAGTCGACAACGAAGTCACGCCGCTGTTGGCAGTGCTCAGGCCGGTCGACGCCGAGGTCGACAGCGAAGTCACGTTGCTGTTGGCAGTGCTCAGACCTGTGGAAGCCGAAGTCGACAGCGATGTCACGCTGCTGTTGGCAGTGCTCAGACCTGTGGAAGCCGAAGTCGACAGCGATGTCACGCTGCTGTTGGCAGTGCTCAAACCGGTCGAGGTCGAAGTCGACAGCGATGTCACATTGCTATTGGCAGTGCTCAGGCCGGTCGAAGCGGAAGTCGACAGCGATGTGACGCTGCTGTTGGTCGTGCTCAGGCCGCTCGACAGCGATGTGAGATTGCTGCTGACTGTGCTCAGGCCGGTGGAAGTCGAAGTCGACAGCGATGTCACGCTGCTATTAGCCGTGCTCAGACCGGTCGAGGCCGAAGTCGACAGTGAAGTGACATTGCTGTTGGTGGTGCTCAAGCCGGTCGAGGCCGAGCTCGATAGCGACGTCACGCTGCTGTTGGTGGTGCTCAGGCCAGTCGACGCTGAGGTCGACAGCGATGTCACGCTGCTCGACGTGGTGCTGAGACCACTCGACAAAGATCCGATGCTGCTGTTGGTGGTGCTCAGGCCGGTCGATGTCGAGGTCGACAGCGAACTCACATTGCTGTTGGTGGTGCTCAAGCCGGTGGAAGCCGAGGTCGACAGCGAAGTCACACTACTGTTGGTGGTGCTGAGGCCGGTGGAAGCCGAGGTCGACAGCGAGGTCACGCTGCTGCTGGCGCTGCTCAGACCGGTCGAGGTGGAAGTCGACAACGAGGTAACGTTGCTTTTAGCCGTGCTGATACCTGTCGAACTGGAAGTCGACAGCGAGCTGACATTGCTGTTAGTGGTGCTCAGGCCGGTCGAGGCCGAAGTCGACAACGATGTGACGTTGCTGTTGGCCGTGCTCAGGCCGCTCGACAACGATGTCAGGTTGCTGCTGACGGTACTCAATCCGGTTGAAGCCGAAGTCGATAGCGAGGTGACGCTGCTGTTTGTTGTGCTCAGGCCGGTCGAAGCCGAAGTTGACAGCGAGGTAACGTTGCTGTTGGTTGTGCTTAAGCCGCTCGACAGTGAAGACAGATTGCTGCTGGTAGTGCTCAGGCCAGTCGAGGCCGAGGTCGACAGCGAAGTGACGCTGCTCCGGCTCGTGCTCAAGCCGGTCGAGGCCGAAGTCGACAGCGAGGTGACGCCGCTATTGGCGGTGCTCAGGCCGGTCGAGGCCGAAGTCGAGAGCGAAGTCACGCTGCTGTTGACCGTACTGAGGCCAGTCGAGGTCGAGGTCGACAGCGAAGTCACGCTGCTGCTGGCCGTGCTCAAACCGGTCGAGGTGGAAGTCGACAGCGAGCTGACGCTGCTGCTGACGGTGCTCAAACCGGTGCTCAACTGCCGCACGGTTACTGCATCTTGTGCTGCCGCGCCGTCGGCCACATTGGTGATGCGGCGCAGTGCCGCGGCTGAACCAACCGACACTTCCGATAACGGCGCTGCCGCGCCAGTGAGAAAACCCGTGCCGGTAGGCGCTGCCGCACCGGTAGTCGAACCGGCGCCGAGCGCTACGCTGTTGGCGTAGGAAGCGGTGGCGCCGAGTCCCAGCGCCACGCCGGCGGTCGCGGCAGCGGCGACCGACGATTGTCCGCCGAACGCCAGACTGTCAGTGGCCAGCGCTTGCGCGCCGCTGGTGGCATTGCCGCCGATGGCGATGGCGCCGGCTGCACCGGCTGTTGTAGACGTAGCCACAGTCGGCGCGGTTGCGCTGCCACCCGAGCCGATGGAAACGGTATTGAGCGCAGTCGCCTGGGTCAGCAAGCCGAGCGCCACGCTACTCTGGCCAGCGGCATTTGCCTGCACGCCGACCGCCGTTCCCAGATTGCCAGCCTGGCTCATGAAGCCAAAAGCGCTGCCGTAGTCGCCGCTAACCTGCGTGCCGGAGCCGAACAAGGTCACGGAAAGCTTACCGTTGCCGTTCGCGCCGCAACCCGACACCAGGGAAGTATTACTGCTGCCATCGGTAAAAGTAGCGCTAAGCGTGGTGCCGTCCCGGCCAGTGAAGGCCAGGCCGATGTTGGTGTTGCAGCCTGTCGGAACAATGGTGCTGGCGTATCCCGACAAAGGCAGCGCCAGCAGCAGCGCCACGACCGACACTCTCAAGCGGCATCCGCCTCCCTCGGCGTCATGCAACGCGCTGCCGTCGCGCGGCGCAAAGGCGCCGCTCACCCGGCTCGATCCGGAGCGCTTGCCTTTGGCGGCAACCAGCTCCGAGACCGCGACCCAGGTCCCCAGGACTTGGCTATATACGGTGCGGTAAATATTATTCATAGTTGGCTCGATACAAAATAACTACGGTTTGCGAGAAGAATCAGATCGGAACGGCTTATTTCCACTTGAAGCCGTAACCAACACTGAAGCCCGTCGCATTACCGGTCGTACTTGCACCAGCGCCCCAGGCACTGTTACCGGTCTTGCTGATTTCCTTGAACTGCAAGGCCAGCGCCCCATATCCTTGATAAGTGCCAAGACCGACACCCACACCCTTGTCGCCCGCTTCCAGGTTCGGCATCACCGCGCCTGACATGGCCATGCTCATGGCCACACCCGAGTAAGCGATGCGCTGCACGTTGCCCAACTGGCTCTGCACGTTGTTGAGCTGCGAGACATTGACACCGTCGGTCGGGTTGATACCCGGCGCGACATTGGTCAGGCGCCGCTCATTGCCGACCGAGCCCACGGAAACCGTGTTCGCCTGGTCTGCCACGGAACCTGCCCCCAAGGCCACCGAGTTGGCCGCGGTAGCCTGGGAATTTGCCCCCATCGCGACCGAGTTATTGCCCGATGCCAGCGCATTCTGGCCAATCGCCACGGTCGGATCGCCGGTCGCCCGGGCGTTATTACCGATTGCCACCGATCCGGCTTGCGACGCCAGGGCACGGAAGCCCACCGCCGTGGTATTGGTATCGGTCGCTTGCGCATTCGAGCCGATCGCGGTTGCGCCATCCTTGGTTGCTTGCGCGCACAGGCCGGAGCCGGTGGCGTCGACGCCGTTGACGCTGGTGCAAGTTGCCGCCGTCACGTTATTGATGACGGTACCGTTGGTGCCGCGCGTCTGCACCGTGCCGTCGCCGTTGGAACCACCGATGGTGGTGCCACCCAGCGTGGCGCCGGTCGCCGTGGCGTTCTTCGAGGCGTCCACCAGCGAAGTCAGGGTGGTCGACAGCGAATTGGCGCCGTTGGTGATGTTGCTCAAGCCGGTTGACAGCGACGAGACCTGGCTCAGCCCGGTCGACAGGGAAGAAATCCCCGTCGACAGAGAGGCGATCCCGGTCGAGCTGGAAGTCGACAGCGAGTTGACGTTACTGTTGGTTGAACTCAGACCGGTCGACAGTGAGTTGACGTTCGAGGTGTTGCTCGACAAGCCAGTAGACAGCGAATTGATGCTGCTGGTGTTGGTCGACAAGCCGGTCGAGGTCGATGTCGACAGCGAATTGACGCTGCTGTTGGTCGAACTCAGGCCGGTTGACAGCGATCCCAGGCCGGTTGAGGTCGAGGTCGACAGCGAGTTCAACTGGCTGACGTTGACCGCATCGGTCAGTTCCGTACCGGCTGCGACGTTGATGATCTGACGCTCTTTGCCGACGGAACCCACCGACACCACGTTGCTGCGGGTGCCATTGGTGGAATTTGCACCGATCGCCACCGAGTTTGAACCGGCGCTGACAGAGGCGTCGTCCGAGCCGTCCAGCTTGCCGTCAGCCTTGAAATAATTGCTGACGCCGGATTTCTGCAGGCCAGAGACCGAAGTCGACAGCGAGCTGACATTGCTGGTGACGGTGCTCAAGCCGCTCGACGTCGAGGTCGACAGCGAATTGACATTGCTGTTGGTGCTGCTGAGGCCGGTCGACGTCGAGGTCGACAGCGAATTGACGCTGCTGTTGGTGGTGCTGAGGCCGGTTGAGGTCGAGGTCGACAGCGAGGTGACGCTGCTGTTGGTGGTGCTCAGGCCTGTCGAGGTCGAGGTCGACAGCGAATCGACGTTGCTGCTGACCGTGCTCAGGCCGGTCGAGGTTGAAGTCGACAGCGAGGTGACGCTACTGTTGGTGGTGCTCAGGCCTGTCGAAGTCGAGGTCGACAATGAGTCCACGCTGCTGCTGACCGTGCTCAGGCCGGTCGAGGTCGAGGTCGACAGCGAAGTGACGCTGCTGTTGGTAGTACTCAGGCCAGTCGAGGTTGAGGTCGACAGCGAAGTGACGCTGCTGTTAGCAGTGCTCAGGCCGGTCGAGGTCGAGGTCGACAGCGAAGTGACGCTGCTGTTGGCCGTGCTCAGGCCGGTCGACGTTGAGGTCGACAACGATGTGACGCTGCTGTTGGTAGTGCTCAGGCCGGTCGACGTCGAGGTCGACAGCGAGTCGACGCTGCTGCTTACCGTACTCAGGCCGGTCGAGGTTGAGGTCGACAGCGAAGTGACGCTGCTGTTGGTCGTGCTCAGGCCAGTCGAAGTCGAGGTCGACAACGAGGTGACGCTGCTGTTGGTCGTGCTCAGGCCGGCCGAGGTTGAGGTCGACAGCGAAGTCACGCTGCTGTTGACCGTACTGAGGCCAGTCGAGGTCGAGGTCGACAGCGAAGTCACACTGCTGTTGGTGGTGCTCAGGCCAGTCGAGGTGGACGTCGACAACGAGTCCACATTGCTGTTGGCGGTGCTGAGGCCGGTCGACGTCGAGGTCGACAGCGAGGCGACACTGCTGTTGGTCGTGCTCAAGCCAGTCGAAGTTGAGGTAGACAGCGAAGTCACGCTGCTATTGGCGGTGCTCAAGCCAGTCGAGGTTGAGGTCGACAGGGATGTAACGCTGCTATTGGTGGTGCTGAGGCCGGTCGAAGTCGAGGTCGACAGCGAGGTGACGCTGCTGTTAGCGGTGCTGAGGCCGGTCGATGTCGAGGTCGACAGCGATGTGACGCTGCTGTTGGTGGTGCTCAGGCCGGTCGAGGTCGAGGTCGACAGCGATGTAACACTGCTGTTGGTGGTGCTCAGGCCGGTCGACGTCGACGTCGACAGCGAGGTGACGCTGCTGTTAGTGGTGCTCAGGCCGGTCGAGGTCGAAGTCGACAGCGATGTGACGCTGCTGTTGGTGGTGCTCAGGCCAGTCGAGGTCGAAGTCGACAGCGAGTCCACGCTGCTGTTGGCAGTACTCAGGCCAGTTGAGGTCGAGGTCGACAGCGAAGTCACGCTGCTGTTGGCGGTGCTCAGGCCGGTCGAGGTTGAGGTCGACAGCGACGTCACACTGCTGTTGGTCGTGCTCAGGCCGGTCGAGGTCGAGGTCGACAGCGAAGTGACGCTGCTGTTGGTGGTGCTCAGGCCGGTCGAGGTCGAGGTCGACAGCGAAGTCACGCTGCTGTTGGTAGTGCTCAGGCCAGTCGAGGTCGACGTCGACAACGATGTGACACTGCTGTTCACCGTGCTCAAGCCGGTCGAAGTAGACGTCGACAGTGAAGTGACACTGCTGTTGGTGGTGCTTAAACCGGTCGAAGTCGAGGTCGACAGCGAGGTGACGCTGCTGTTGGTGGTGCTTAAACCGGTCGAAGTCGAGGTCGACAGCGAGGTGACGCTGCTGCTGGCGGTGCTCAGACCGGTCGAGGTCGAGGTCGACAGCGACGTCACGTTGCTGTTGACGGTGCTCAGGCCGGTCGAGGTGGAAGTCGACAGCGAGGTGACGCTGCTGTTGACGGTACTCAGGCCGCTCGAGGTTGACGTCGACAGCGAAGTCACGCTGCTGTTGGCGGTGCTCAAACCGGTTGAGGTCGACGTCGACAGCGATGTGATGCTGCTGTTGGTGGTGCTGAGGCCGCTCGAAGTCGAGGTCGACAGCGAGCTCACGTTGCTGTTGGTCGTGCTGAGACCGGTCGACAGCGAACTGACGCTGCTGTTGGTCGTGCTCAGGCCAGTCGAGGTCGATGTCGACAACGAAGTCAGCTGGCTGACGTTGACAGCGTCGGTCAGTTGGGTGCCGGCAGCCACATTGATGATTTGCCGTTCCTTGTTGACAGCGCCGACCGATACGACGTCGTTGCGGCCGCCGTTGGTGGAGTTCGCACCGATCGCCACCGAGTTCGAACCGGCGCCGACAGATGCAGGGTCCGAGCCGTCCAGTTTGCCGTCGGCCTTGAAGTAATCGTAGACACCGGCTGCCTTCAGGCTGGACGAACTGGTCGACAAGGATGCTACGCCGACGCTGACTGTGCTCAAGCCTGTCGAGGTCGAAGTCGACAGCGACGAGACGCTGCTGTTGGTGGTGCTCAGGCCGCTCGACAGGGAACTGACATTGCTGTTGACTGTGCTCAGGCCTGTGGAGGTCGAGGTGGACAGCGACGTCACGCTGCTGTTGGCCGTGCTCAGGCCAGTCGAGGCCGAAGTCGACAGCGAAGTGACGCTGCTGTTGGTGGTGCTCAGGCCGGTCGAAGTAGAAGTCGACAGCGAGCTCACGCTGCTGTTGGTGGTGCTCAGGCCGGTCGAAGTAGAAGTCGACAGCGAGCTCACGCTGCTGTTGGCAGTGCTCAGGCCGGTCGAAGTGGAAGTCGACAGCGAGCTGACATTGCTGTTGGTCGTGCTCAGACCGCTCGACAGCGAAGTGACGTTGCTGTTAGCGGTGCTCAGGCCAGTCGAGGTCGACGTCGACAGCGAGGTCACGCTGCTGTTGGTAGTGCTCAAGCCGGTCGACGTCGAAGTCGAGAGCGAAGTGACGCTGCTGTTGGTGGTGCTCAGGCCGGTCGAAGCTGAGGTCGACAGCGAGATGACGCTGCTGTTGGTAGTGCTCAGGCCGGTCGAAGCTGAGGTCGACAGCGAGGTGACACCGCTGTTGGTGCTGCTCAAGCCGGTAGATGTTGAAGTCGACAGCGAGGTGACGCTGCTGTTGGTGGTGCTCAGGCCGGTCGAAGCCGAGGTTGACAACGAAGTTACATTGCTGTTGGTGGTGCTCAGGCCGCTCGACAAGGAAGTCACGTTGCTGTTGGCGGTACTCAGGCCGGTCGAAGTCGAAGTCGACAGCGAAGTCACGCTGCTGTTGGCGGTGCTCAGGCCTGTGGAAGTTGAAGTCGACAGTGAAGTCACACTGCTGTTGGCGGTGCTCAATCCGGTCGATGTTGAAGTCGACAACGACGTCACGCTGCTGTTGGCGGAGCTCAGGCCGCTCGAAGTCGACGTCGACAAGGAGGTCACGCTGCTATTGGTCGTGCTCAGCCCGCTCGACAACGATGTGACGCTGCTGTTGGTGGTGCTCAGGCCGGTCGAGGCTGAAGTCGACAGTGAAGTGACGCCGCTGTTGGTGGTGCTCAAACCTGTCGAAGCCGAAGTCGACAGCGAGGTCACGCTGCTGTTGGTTGTGCTCAAGCCTGTCGAAGCCGAAGTCGACAGCGAGGTCACGCTGCTGTTGGTTGTGCTCAAGCCGGTAGATGTTGAAGTCGACAGTGAAGTGACGCTGCTGTTGGTGGTGCTCAGGCCGGTCGAAGCCGAAGTCGACAGCGAGGTCACGTTGCTGTTGGTGGTGCTCAAGCCAGTCGAAGCCGAAGTCGACAGCGAGGTCACATTGCTATTAGTCGTGCTCAAGCCGCTCGACAAGGAAGTGACGTTGCTGGTGGCAGTGCTCAAGCCGGTGGAAGCCGAAGTCGACAGCGAAGTGACGCTGCTGTTTGTTGTGCTCAGGCCGGTCGAAGCCGAAGTCGACAACGACGTCACATTGCTATTGGTCGTGCTCAGGCCGCTCGACAACGATGTCACGTTGCTGCTGGCGGTGCTCAAGCCGGTCGAAGTCGAGGTCGACAGCGAAGTGACGCTGCTGTTGGTGGTGCTCAAGCCGGTCGAAGTCGACGTCGACAGCGAAGTCACGCTGCTGTTGGTGGTGCTCAGGCCGGTCGAAGCTGAGGTCGACAACGAAGTCACGCTGCTGTTGGTGGTGCTCAGGCCGGTCGAAGCTGAAGTCGACAGCGAAGTCACACTGCTGCTGACCGTGCTCAGGCCGGTCGATGTAGATGTCGACAGCGAGGTGATGCTGCTGTTGGCAGTGCTCATGCCAGTGCTCAGCTGCCGTACGGTTACTGCATCTTGTGGCGCAGCGCCGTCTGCCACATTGGTGATGCGGCGCAGCGCCGCGGCCGAACCGACCGACACTTCCGATAACGGCGCTGCCGCGCCGGTCAGGAAACCCGTGCCGGTGGGGGCAGCCGCTCCGGTAGTCGAACCGGCGCCCAGCGCCACGCTGTTGGCATATGAAGCTGTGGCGCCGCGTCCCAGCGCCACGCCGGAGGTGGCGCCAGAGGCGACCGACGATTGTCCGCCAAACGCCAGACTGTCAGTGGCCAGCGCTTGCGCGCCGCTGGTGGCGTTGCCACCGATGGCGACGGCGCCGGCTGCGCCCGCCGTTGTGGCAGTGGCCTTGGTCGGCGCGGTTGCGCTGCCGCCCGAGCCGATGGAAACGGTATTGAGCGCAGTCGCCTGGCTCAGCAAGCCAACCGCCACACTACTCTGGCCAAAGGCATTTGCCTGCACGCCGACCGCTGTTGCCTGATTGCCGGCCTGGCTCATGAAGCCCAATGCAGAGCCGTAGTTTCCTGTCACCTGGGTACCCGAACCAAACAACGTTACGCCGGTGAAAAGACCACCGCTAGCGCCGCAACCCGCAACGGTCGAGTAATAACCGGAGCCATCGGTCTGGTACATGGGTGCAGCGCCTGGCGCGTTGAATGTCGTCCCATCCGGACCGCCATAGCTTGAGCCGCAACCGGATCCCCCGGTATTGGCAATGGTAGACGCGTATCCGGACAACGGCAGAGCCAATGCCAGGGCTATGACCGCGGGTTTCAGCGGCAAACCGCCTTCCAGGAAAGCCGCCCAGATAGCGCCCCGCGCCTCGGCAGGCGCGCCGGCGCTGCGGCTCGATCCCGATCGCTTACCCTTGGCGGCAACCAGTTCCGAAACGGCAACCCAGGTACCCAGGATTTGGCTATAGACGGTGCGGTAGATTTTGTTCATGGTTGGCTCTATACAAATGTGATTACAGCTTGCTTAAAGGGATCGAATCGATCGCGCAGAAACAGGTAATTGGGAAAAACTAAAAGGAAAACAGATGGCGGACAGCCAGAAGCAAACGCTCCGCAGCGGCCACTGGAACTGCCATGACCAAGGGAAATAGAAAAAACGGGGCAGCAAATGCCGGCGTTTTTTGCTGTAAAAAATGAGGAGCCGCACTTGAGGCGGAGGACAGCCGGCGATTAGCCACTTGATGCAAGTTGTTCATGTTTTCCCTTTGGAAATTAAGCGTTGTTCTAACCGCGAAGAACTCTTTTTCACATCAAGGGCGACGAGATGAACTGATCTGATTTTTTTTGATCTGCTATATCCCTGCTGCCGCTTCAAACATCAAGAGCTCAGATAAATCGTGAGACAGCCGCAATTTATCACCGGCTCATATTCCTTTTTTCGCAACTTAACAATCTTTGACACGGCGTAACAGTTGTTCACATTTTATTTTCCATGCGACAAGTATTTGTCTCTCGAGCACCACTGAAATTGGCATACGGCAACTAAATTCCTGGCCTGAAAATTCCTGGAAACAATTGTCAAGCGGCTGCGCGGCAACGATTGTTAACCTCCAGGCGATAAAAAACCCCGCAATGAACAAGTCATTGCGGGGTTTTTCGAGACGTCTTGCAGCTTAGGCCGCCGGTAAACTACGCCGGCAAGATCACCACAATTTGAAATCGACGCCGGCCGATACGCCCCAGGCGCTGCCGGTGGTGCTGACACCAACGCCCCAGGTGTTGTTGCCGGTGCTGCTCTTTGCCCGGAACTGCAGGGCCAGTGCGCCATAGCCCTGGTAGGAGCCGATACCCACCCCAACCCGGCCTTCGCCACGTTCCAGCGCACTGGTCACGGCGCCCGACATCGCCATGCTCATGGCCACACCGGAGTAAGCGATACGCTTGACATCGCCGATCTGGTTTTGCACGTTGTTCAGCTGCGATACGTTGACGGCATCGGTAGGATTGACGCCTGCCGCGACATTGGTGATACGGCGCTCATTGCCGGGAGAACCGACCGATACCGTATTGGCCTGGTCCGCAACTGAATAGGCGCCCAGGGCAACCGAGTTGTTCGCCGTGGCTTGCGCGCCGGCGCCGGTTGCCACTGCATCGTTGCCCGAAGCCAAGGCATTGTTCCCGATAGCAACGGTAGGATCGCCAGTCGCCCGGGCGTTATAGCCAATGGCGACCGATCCTGCCTGCGAAGCCAAGGCACGGAAACCCACCGCCGTGGCGTTGGTATCGGTAGCCTGGGCGTTCGAACCGATCGCCGTTGCACCATCCTTGGTAGCTTGCGCACACAAACCGGAGCCAGTGGCATCGACTCCATTGACGCTGCTGCACGTCGCCGCCACTACGCTATTGATGACAGTGCCGCTGGTGCCGCGCGTTTGCACCGTGCCATTGCTGTTGGCGCCGCCGCTCGTGGTGCCGCCCAGCGTGCCGCCGTTGGCAGTCGCGTTCTTCGACGCATCCACCAGCGACGTCAGCGTGGTCGACAAGGATGTCGTGCCGTTGGCGATGTTGCTCAGGCCGCTTGAGAGCGAAGTGACCTGGCTCAGGCCGGTCGACAGCGACGAGATACCGGTCGAGAGAGAAGAAATCCCGCTCGAAGTCGACGATGACAGGGAGCTGACATTGCCGTTGGTAGTCGACAACCCGGTCGACAGCGAGTTGACGTTCGATGTACTGCTGGACAAGCCGGTCGACAAAGAACTGATGCTGCTGGTGTTGCTAGACAAGCCCGTCGAGGTCGAGGCTGACAGCGAATTGACATTGCTGTTGGTTGAGCTGAGAGCGGTTGACAACGATCCCAGGCCATTAGAAGTCGCCGTCGACAGCGAATTCAGCTGACTGACGTTCACCGCATCGGTATTCTGCGTACCGGCCGCGACGTTGATGACTTGCCGTTCTTTGCCAGCCGTACCTACCGATACGACGTTAATGCGCCCGTCATTATTCGAATTGGCGCCGATCGCCACCGAATTGGATCCGACGCCGACAGATGCATTATCCAGATCATTCTGCTTGCCATCGGCCTTGAAGTAATTGGCGACCCCGGAGCTTTGCAGTCCCGACACCGTAGTCGACAGCGATTTCACGTTGCTGTTGGTGGTGCTCAGGCCGGTCGACAGGAATCCGATGCTGCTGGTGGCAGAACTCAAGCCGGTTGAGGTTGAAGTCGACAAAGATGCCACATTGCTGGAAACCGTGTTCAAGCTGGTCGACGCCGACGTCGACAGCGATGTCACGTTGCTGTTGGTGGTGCTGAGGCCGCTGGATAGCGAAGTGACGTTGCTGGTGGCTGTGCTCAAGCCGGTCGAAGTCGAAGTCGACAGTGACGACACGTTGCTGTTGGTGGTGCTGAGACCGCTGGACAGCGAAGTGACGTTGCTGGTGGCTGTGCTCAGGCCGGTCGATGTCGATGTCGACAGGGAGTCTACATTGCTATTGGTGGTGCTGAGGCCGCTGGACAGTGAAGTGACGTTGCTGGCGGTTGTGCTCAGACCAGTCGACAACGATGTCACGTTGCTGTTGGTCGTGCTGAGACCGCTAGACAGTGATGTAACGCTGCTGGTGGCCGTGCTCAAGCCAGTCGATGTCGATGTAGACAGGGAGTCTACATTGCTATTGGTCGTGCTGAGACCGCTAGACAGTGATGTAACGCTGCTGGTGGTTGTGCTCAGGCCAGTCGACAACGATGTCACGTTGCTGTTGGTCGTGCTGAGGCCGCTAGACAGTGATGTAACGCTGCTGGTGGTTGTGCTCAAGCCAGTCGATGTCGATGTAGACAGGGAGTCTACATTGCTATTGGTGGTACTGAGGCCACTGGACAGCGAAGTGACGCTGCTGGTGGTTGTGCTCAGGCCAGTCGACAACGATGTCACGTTGCTGTTGGTCGTGCTGAGACCACTAGACAGCGAAGTGACGTTGCTGGCCGTTGTGCTCAGGCCAGTCGACAACGATGTCACGTTGCTGTTGGTCGTGCTGAGGCCGCTAGACAGTGATGTAACGCTGCTGGTGGTTGTGCTCAAGCCAGTCGACGCTGAAGTCGACAGCGATGTCATGCCGGTCGAAGTTGAGGTCGACAAGGACGACAAACTGCTATTAGTCGTGCTCAAGCCGGTAGACGCAGACGTCGACAGCGAAGACACATTGCTGTTCGTGGTGCTCAAGCCGGTTGAAGTCGAGGTCGACAGGGATGAAATACTGCTCTTGGCCGTGCTCAGCCCCGTAGACGCAGATGTCGACAGCGAAGACACATTGCTGTTCGTGGTGCTCAAGCCGGTTGAAGTCGAGGTCGACAGGGATGAAATACTGCTCTTGGCCGTGCTCAACCCCGTAGACGCAGACGTCGACAGCGAAGACACATTGCTGTTCGTGGTGCTCAAGCCGGTTGAAGTCGAGGTCGACAGGGACGAAATGCTGCTCTTGGCCGTGCTCAGTCCCGTAGACGCAGACGTCGACAGCGAAGACACATTACTGTTCGTGGTGCTCAAGCCGGTTGAAGTCGAAGTCGATAGGGATGAAATGCTGCTCTTGGCCGTGCTCAGCCCCGTAGACGCAGACGTCGACAGCGAAGACACATTGCTGTTCGTGGTGCTCAAGCCGGTTGAAGTCGAGGTCGACAGGGATGAAATGCTGCTCTTGGCCGTGCTCAGTCCCGTAGACGCAGACGTCGACAGCGAAGACACATTGCTGTTCGTGGTGCTCAAGCCGGTTGAAGTCGAGGTCGACAGGGATGAAATGCTGCTCTTGGCCGTGCTCAGTCCCGTAGACGCAGACGTCGACAGCGAAGAAACACTGCTGTTAGTAGTGCTCAGGCCGGTCGATGCCGATGTCGACAACGAGGAAACATTGCTGTTCGTAGTACTGAGACCACTCGACAGCGAAGTAACGTTGCTGGTGACCGTGCTCAAGCCAGTCGATGCCGACGTTGACAGCGAAGTTACATTGCTGTTCGTGGTACTGAGACCGCTTGACAGCGAAGTGACGTTGCTGGTTACCGTGCTCAAACCAGTTGAAGCCGAAGTCGACAGCGAGGAAACATTGCTGTTGGTAGTGCTCAGGCCAGTCGATGCAGACGTCGACAACGAAGAAACACTGCTGTTCGTCGTGCTGAGACCACTCGATAATGAAGTAACGTTGCTAGCGACCGTGCTCAAGCCAGTCGACGTCGACGTCGACAGCGAGGTGATGCCGGTCGATGCCGAAGTCGAAAGTGATGCGATGCCGGTCGAAGTTGAGGTCGACAAGGACGAAACACTGCTAATAGTCGCGCTCAAGCCGGTCGATGCAGACGTTGACAGCGAAGTTACATTGCTGTTCGTGGCGCTGAGACCGCTGGACAATGAAGTGACGTTGCTGGTGACCGTACTCAAACCAGTCGACGCTGATGTCGACAGCGACGCGATGCCGGTCGAAGTCGAGGTCGACAAGGAAGAGACACTGCTGTTCGTCGTGCTCAGGCCGGTTGACGCAGATGTCGACAGCGAGGACACGTTGCTGTTCGTAGTACTCAGACCGCTGGACAGCGATGTAACGTTACTGGCGACTGTGCTCAAGCCAGTCGACGCTGAAGTCGACAGCGATGCGATACCGGTCGAGGTCGACGTCGACAGGGACGAGACATTGCTGTTGGTCGTGCTCAGACCACTAGACAGCGAAGTGACGTTGCTTGCGACTGTGCTCAGGCCGGTCGATGCAGATGTCGACAGCGAAGACACATTGCTGTTCGTGGTACTGAGACCGCTCGACAGCGAAGTGACGTTGCTAGCGACGGTGCTCAAACCAGTCGACGCTGAAGTCGACAGCGATGTGATGCCGGTCGAAGTCGAAGTTGACAAGGAAGAGACACTGCTGTTAGTTGTACTCAATCCGGTTGATGCAGACGTCGACAGCGAGGAAACATTGCTGTTCGTAGTACTGAGACCGCTGGATAACGAAGTGACATTGCTGGTGACTGTGCTCAAGCCAGTCGACGCTGAAGTCGATAGCGACGTGATGCCGGTCGAAGTCGAGGTCGACAAGGACGAAACATTACTGTTGGTCGTGCTGAGACCGCTAGACAGCGAAGTGACATTACTGGCGACTGTACTCAAGCCGGTTGAAGCCGAAGTCGACAGCGATGTGATACCAGTCGATGCCGACGTCGACAACGAGGAAACATTACTATTCGTAGTGCTAAGACCGCTAGACAGCGAAGTGACATTGCTGGCGACTGTACTCAGGCCGGTAGATGCAGATGTCGACAGCGAGGAAACATTGCTGTTGGTGGTGCTCAGACCGCTCGATAACGAAGCGACGTTACTGGTAACTGTACCCAAGCCGGTCGAAGTTGATGTCGACAGCGAGTCTACCCTGCTATTGACCGTACTCAAGCCTGACGATGTTGACGTCGACAATGACGTGATGCCAGTCGAAGTCGAGGTCGACAGGGAAGATACATTGCTGTTCGTCGTACTGAGACCGCTCGACAATGAAGTAACGTTGCTAGTGACCGTGCTCAACCCAGTCGACGCAGAAGTCGACAACGATGTGATGCCGGTCGATGTTGAGGTCGACAAGGACGAAACACTACTGTTGGTCGTGCTGAGGCCGCTAGACAGTGAAGTGACGTTGCTGGTGACCGTGCTCAACCCAGTCGACGCAGAAGTCGACAACGATGTGATGCCGGTCGATGTTGAGGTCGACAAGGACGAAACACTACTATTGGTCGTGCTGAGGCCGCTAGACAGTGAAGTGACGTTGCTGGTGACCGTGCTCAAACCTGTAGACGCTGAAGTCGACAAGGAAGAGACGCTGCCATTAGTCGTGCTCAGGCCAGTCGATGCAGACGTCGAAAGCGAAGAAACACTGCTGTTGGTCGTGCTGAGGCCGCTCGACAGTGAAGTGACGTTGCTGGTGACCGTGCTCAAGCCGGTCGATGCAGATGCCGACAAGGAAGAGACGCTGCTATTGGTCGTGCTCAGGCCAGTAGACGTAGAGGTCGACAACGAAGCGACGTTACTGGTAACTGCACCCAAGCCGGTCGAAGTTGATGTAGACAGCGAGTCTACCCTGCTATTGACCGTACTCAAGCCTGACGATGTTGATGTCGACAGCGATGTGATACCGGTCGATGCCGACGTCGAAAGCGAAGAAACATTGCTGTTGGTCGTGCTCAGTCCGCTAGACAGCGAGGTGACGTTGCTAGCGATCGTACTCAAGCCCGTCGATGCCGAAGTCGACAGCGATGTAATGCCAGTCGAAGTCGACGTCGACAAGGAAGAGACGCTGCTATTAGTCGTGCTCAGCCCAGTCGATGCAGACGTCGAAAGCGAAGAAACATTGCTGTTGGTCGTGCTGAGACCGCTGGACAGTGAAGTGACGTTGCTGGCGACTGTGCTCAAGCCGGTCGACGCCGACGTCGACAGCGAGGACACGTTGCTGTTCGTAGTACTCAGACCGCTGGACAGCGAAGTAACGTTGCTGGCGACTGTGCTCAAGCCAGTCGACGCTGAAGTCGATAGCGACGTGATGCCGGTCGAAGTCGAGGTCGACAAGGACGAAACATTACTGTTGGTCGTGCTCAGTCCGGTGGATGCCGATGTCGACAGCGAGGAAACGTTGCTGTTGGTCGTGCTGAGACCGCTAGACAGTGAAGTAACGTTGCTAGTGACAGCGCTCAATCCGGTCGATGCCGACGTCGACAACGAGGAAACATTACTATTCGTAGCGCTAAGACCGCTAGACAGCGAAGTGACATTGCTGGCGACTGTACTCAGGCCGGTAGATGCAGATGTCGACAGCGAGGAAACATTGCTGTTGGTGGTGCTCAGACCGCTCGATAACGAAGCGACGTTACTGGTAACTGTACCCAAGCCGGTCGAAGTTGATGTCGACAGCGAGTCTACCCTGCTATTGACCGTACTCAAGCCTGACGATGTTGACGTCGACAATGACGTGATGCCAGTCGAAGTCGAGGTCGACAGGGAAGATACATTGCTGTTCGTCGTACTGAGACCGCTCGACAATGAAGTAACGTTGCTAGTGACCGTGCTCAAGCCAGTCGACGCTGAAGTCGATAGCGACGTGATGCCGGTCGAAGTCGAGGTCGACAAGGACGAAACACTACTGTTGGTCGTGCTGAGGCCGCTAGACAGTGAAGTGACGTTGCTGGTGACCGTGCTCAACCCAGTCGACGCAGAAGTCGACAACGATGTGATGCCGGTCGATGTTGAGGTCGACAACGAAGACACATTACTAGCGACCGTGCTCAAACCTGTAGACGCTGAAGTCGACAGCGATGTGATGCCGGTCGAAGTCGACGTCGACAAGGAAGAGACATTGCTATTGGTCGTGCTCAGTCCGCTAGACAGCGAGGTGACGTTGCTAGTGACTGTACTCAAGCCGGTTGACGTCGACGTCGACAGCGAGGAAACATTGCTGTTCGTTGTACTGAGACCGCTGGACAGCGAAGTGACGTTGCTAGCGACCGTACTCAAGCCAGTCGATGCAGAAGTCGACAGCGATGAGATGCCGGTCGAAGTCGAGGTCGACAAGGATGAAACACTGCTATTCGTAGTGCTGAGACCGCTAGAGAGCGAAGTGACGTTGCTGCTCACTGTGCTCAAACCAGTTGAAGCCGAAGTCGACAACGAGGAAACGTTGCTGTTGGTAGTGCTCAGGCCGCTAGATAACGAATTAATACTGCTGGTGTGACTGGACAAACCTGCAGACGTTGAAGTCGACAAGGACGAGACACTACTGTTCGTCGTGCTCAAACCAGTCGATGTAGACGTCGACAACGAAGATACATTGCTGTTGGTGGTGCTCAGACCGCTCGACAACGAAGCGACGTTACTGGTAACTGTACCCAAGCCGGTCGAAGTTGATGTAGACAGCGAGTCTACCCTGCTATTGACAGTACTCAAGCCTGAGGATGTTGAAGTCGACAGCGATGTGATGCCGGTCGATGCCGACGTCGACAACGAGGAGACATTGCTGTTCGTAGTGCTAAGACCGCTAGACAGCGAAGTGACATTGCTGGCAACTGTACTCAATCCGGTTGAAGCCGAAGTCGATAGCGACGTAATACCGGTCGAAGTCGATGTCGACAAGGATGTAACACTGCTGTTCGTCGTACTGAGGCCGCTGGACAGTGAAGTAACGTTGCTAGCGACCGTACTCAAGCCCGTCGATGCTGAAGTCGACAGCGATGTGATACCGGTCGAAGCCGAAGTTGACAAGGAAGAGACGCTGCTGTTCGTTGTACTCAATCCGGTTGATGCAGACGTCGACAACGAAGAAACATTGCTGTTCGTAGTGCTAAGACCGCTCGACAGTGAAGTGACATTGCTGGCGACCGTACTCAATCCGGTTGAAGCCGAAGTCGATAGCGACGTAATACCGGTCGAAGTCGAGGTCGACAAGGATGTAACACTGCTGTTCGTTGTACTGAGGCCGCTCGACAATGACGTGACGTTGCTAGCGACTGTACTCAACCCAGTGGACGCTGAAGTTGACAGCGATGTGATGCCGGTCGATGTCGAGGTCGACAAGGAAGAGACACTGCTGTTCGTTGTACTCAATCCGGTTGATGCAGACGTCGACAACGAAGAAACATTGCTATTGGTCGTACTGAGACCACTCGACAGCGATGTGACGTTGCTCGTGACCGTGCTCAAGCCAGTCGATGCTGATGTTGACAACGACGTGATGCCGGTCGAAGTTGAGGTCGATAAGGACGAGACACTGCTGTTAGTCGTGCTCAGACCGGTTGACGCAGACGTCGACAACGAGGAAACGTTGCTGTTCGCGGTGCTAAGGCCACTCGACAGTGAAGTAACGTTGCTGGTGACTGCGCTCAATCCGGTCGATGTAGACGTCGACAACGAAGAAACATTGCTGTTCGTAGTGCTAAGACCGCTCGACAGTGAAGCGACATTGCTGGCGACTGTACTCAATCCGGTTGAAGCCGAAGTCGATAGCGACGTAATACCGGTCGAAGTCGAGGTCGATAGGGATGAAACGCTGCTGTTAGTCGTACTCAAGCCAGTAGATGTAGATGTCGACAGCGAAGAAACATTGCTATTGGTCGTACTGAGACCGCTCGACAATGAAGTGACGTTGCTGGCGACCGTACTCAAACCAGTCGACGCCGAAGTTGACAGCGATGTGATTCCGGTCGAAGTCGAGGTCGACAGGGACGAAACACTGCTGTTCGTCGTGCTCAGGCCGGTCGATGCAGAGGTCGACAGCGAAGAAACATTGCTGTTCGTGGTACTAAGGCCGCTGGATAGTGAAGTGACGTTGCTAGTGGCTGTGCTCAAGCCGGTCGACGCCGAAGTTGACAGCGATATGATGCCGGTCGAAGTCGAGGTCGATAAGGATGAAACATTGCTGTTCGTGGTACTGAGACCGCTAGACAACGAAGTGACATTGCTGGTGACTGTGCTCAAGCCCGTTGAAGCGGAAGTCGACAGCGATGCAATGCCGGTCGAAGCCGAGGTCGATAAGGACGAAACGCTGCTGTTGGTAGTGCTCAGGCCGCTAGATAACGAATTAATGCTGCTAGTGTGACTGGACAAACCAGTAGACGTTGAAGTCGACAAGGACGAAACACTGCTATTAGTTGTGCTCAGGCCGGTCGATGCCGATGTCGACAACGAAGACACATTGCTGTTTGTTGTGCTGAGACCGCTGGACAACGAAGTGACGTTACTAGTGACCGTGCTCAGTCCAGTCGATGCAGACGTCGACAACGAAGAAACACTGCTGTTCGTGGTACCGAGACCGCTAGACAGCGAGGTGACGTTGCTGCTCACTGTGCTCAAGCCGGTTGAGGTCGAAGTCGACAAGGACGAAACACTGCTGTTCGTCGTACTCAGTCCAGTGGATGCAGATGTCGACAACGAGGAAACATTGCTGTTCGTGGTGCTGAGGCCGCTGGACAGCGAAGTGACATTGCTGCTCGCTGTGCTCAAACCAGTTGAAGCCGAAGTCGACAACGAGGAGACGTTGCTGTTGGTAGTGCTCAGGCCGCTAGATAACGAATTAATACTGCTGGTGTGACTGGACAAACCCGTAGACGTTGAAGTCGACAAGGACGAAACACTGCTATTAGTTGCGCTCAGGCCGGTCGATGCAGATGTCGACAACGAAGAAACATTACTGTTCGTCGTGCTGAGACCACTAGACAATGAAGTCACGTTGCTAGTGACCGTGCTCAAACCTGTAGATGCCGAAGTCGACAGTGATGTGATGCCGGTCGAAGTCGAGGTCGACAGTGACGATACGCTGCTGTTGGTGGTGCTGAGACCGCTAGATAGCGAAGTGACACTACTGGTGACTGTGCTCAAGCCAGTCGACGCCGATGTCGACAGCGATGTAATGCCGGTCGAAGTCGAGGTCGACAAGGACGAGACACTGCTGGTAGTTGTGCTCAGGCTGGTGGATGCAGACGTCGACAGCGAGGAAACATTGCTGTTCGTGGTACTGAGACCGCTGGACAACGAAGTGACATTGCTGGTGACTGTGCTCAAGCCAGTCGACGCCGCAGTCGATAGCGACGTGATGCCGGTCGAAGTCGAAGTCGACAAGGAGGAAACACTGCTATTAGTTGTGCTCAGTCCAGTAGACGCAGACGTCGACAATGAAGAGACGTTGCTGTTTGTGGCGCTAAGGCCGCTGGACAACGAAGTGACGTTGCTAGTGACTGTACTCAAGCCGGTGGATGTCGACGTCGACAGCGAGGAAACATTGCTGTTCGTTGTACTGAGACCGCTGGACAGCGAAGTGACGTTGCTAGTGACTGTGCTCAGACCGGTCGATGCCGATGTCGACAAGGACGAAACACTACTGTTAGTCGTGCTCAAACCAGTCGATGTAGACGTCGACAATGAAGAAACATTGCTGTTCGTGGTGCTGAGACCGCTAGACAACGAAGTGACATTACTGGTGACTGTGCTCAGGCCCGTTGAAGCGGAAGTCGACAGCGATGTGATGCCGGTCGAAGTCGAGGTCGACAAGGATGAAACACTGCTATTCGTAGTGCTGAGACCGCTAGAGAGCGAAGTGACGTTGCTGCTCACTGTGCTCAAACCAGTTGAAGCCGAAGTCGACAACGAGGAAACGTTGCTGTTGGTAGTGCTCAGGCCGCTAGATAACGAATTAATATTGCTGGTGTGACTGGACAAACCTGTAGACGTTGAAGTCGACAAGGATGTAACACTGCTGTTCGTCGTACTCAGGCCGGTAGATGCAGATGTCGAAAGCGAGGAAACATTGCTGTTGGTGGTGCTCAGACCGCTCGACAACGAAGCGACGTTACTGGTAACTGCACCCAATCCGGTCGAAGTTGATGTAGACAGCGAGTCTACCCTGCTATTAACCGTACTCAAGCCTGACGATGTTGACGTCGACAGTGATGTGATGCCAGTCGAAGTCGAGGTCGACAAGGACGAAACACTGCTGTTGGCCGTGCTCAGACCGGTAGATGCGGACGCCGACAGCGACGTTACGTTGCTGTTGGTAGTGCTAAGGCCGGTCGATAGAGAATTGATACTACTGGTGTGACTAGACAAGCCAGCCGACGTCGAAGTCGATAGTGAGGTAACGCTGCTGTTCGTTGTGCTCAATCCAGTCGATGTAGACGACGACAGCGAAGAGACATTGCTGTTGGCAGTGCTGAGACCGCTGGACAATGAAGTGACGTTGCTTGTGACCGTGCTCAAGCCAGTCGACGCAGAAGTCGACAGCGATGTAATACCGGTCGAAGTCGAGGTCGACAAGGATGAAACGCTGCTGTTGGTGGTACTGACACCACTAGACAGCGACGTGACACTGCTGGCGGCCGTGCTCAAGCCTGTTGAGGTCGAGGTCGACAACGAAGAAACGTTACTGTTCGTGGTACTGAGGCCACTGGACAGCGAAGTGACGTTGCTGGTGACCGCACTCAAGCCAGTCGACGCGGATGTCGACAATGAAGAAACATTGCTGTTCGTGGTACTGAGACCGCTAGACAGCGAAGTGACGTTGCTAGTGACTGTGCTCAAACCTGTCGATGTCGAAGTCGATAGTGATGTGATGCCGGTCGAAGTCGAGGTCGACAACGACGACACACTGCTATTAGTCGTGCTCAGGCCCGTCGACACGGACGACGACAACGACGTGACGCTGCTAGTGGCCGCGCTCAGACCGGTTGATGTCGAAGTCGATAGTGACGACACACTGCTATTAGTCGTACTCAGTCCCGTTGACAGACTGGTTACCGTCGTCGATGTGGATGTCGATAAGCTATTAAGGTAAATTCTGGTGTTGTTGACATAGTTGACACAAGAGGCTGTGCCACCATACATAGTGCCGCTACTGCCTGCCGTACATACCGCCTCTGGCAAAGTTTGTGCAAATACGTAATTCGGCGTAAACAAAAACAGCTGAGCACTGATCCCCGCAGTCGCCATTGCAGCAGCCAATATAGAGCGGCTGCGCTTTCCTCGAGCAGCTGTATTTTCGGAGACGGCAACCCAGGCGCCAAGTACTTCGCTATATACGGTGCGGTAAATTTTATTCATGAGTTGCTCTAATCAAAATATGATGGAACTTGCGCCATGGGATCGGACCGTTCGCGCAAGCGAGATCACATGGACAACGCGAAAAATCAGGGAGTTAAAGGAAGACAGGCAGTTGTTACCGGCGCAGCCTGCTGGGCCATCGCACCAGCACAGGACCGCACGCCGCCAGTCAACAGCAAACACTGCTTGTCGAAATTAAGGACGCGGCTAAGCCTGCCTGCGATTGGCTCAACTCTTGCAGCCAGATCTTGAGGCTCGTCACTTGATTTATTTTTTTCATTTTTCACCCTGAAAATTTGATGTCTCTAGACCACAAAGAACTCAGCTTCATCACACCGGGGAGCCGAGATGCAAGCGTTCCTTCTGCTTGCCTCGTATCTCGATCGAAAAATTTAGAGCTCGGAAACCGGCATGATTGCCGGGAAATGCTATCGCTTTTGCGCTCTACTTAAAGTAACAATATTGGACTTTAAGTAACATTTATTGTTGCTTTTAACTATTTTTACCAATCGACTTGTTACATAAAAAGCAGCTGATTCACATCAGAACCGCTTGAAATCCGCCTAGGTAATTTACTGAAAATCAAGATATTGCTAATCGTCCGGCACGCGCTGCGTCCAATGCATTCAGCACTTCGTTACAGTTTCAATTTTGACATTAATAAATGTCCAGATTCGTAATTCGCAGAAAGTGCCAAATGTTAATTTCAATTGATATTTATGTCATCTAAATAAGTTCCCTAAAGTCGCCAATAAACAACGAATTTATTCATATATGACGATTGAAAGCATCTCAAAAATCTACCATTTTTATGCATTCAAGACACTATTTAAATTTAAAAAAACCTGTAAGCCCTTATAAATATTGATATTTTCAAGATATACATATATTGAATATCTAATTTCCGTCGTTGCTGAAAAACAACTTATTTAGAGGAAAATAGTTGGACGCCTCAAAAATAAAATATTCCACAAGGCAATAAAAATACAGTTTTATTTCTCACTGGAAATGATAAATGTGTTTTTCAAAATTAATTATTTGGAATGAAAGACAATGTCTATACGACAGACATCAATGAAGACACGGAAGATAAAACTGTCGACGTGAAAATGCTATTTTATCTAGTATTAGTGACAACAAATTACGCCGCCGGCTAAGCATCTATACAGTCCAAGAAGTTGCTTAACGGACAGACCTGTATGTCCGGACAATGTGAAACATGATTGGAAAAAAATCCTGCGGCGTGCGCTCGCCACCTGCCGGTACCTGGGAGAAAATGTAAAATTATTTCCCGCACCATCCATGCCATGACGGTGCCATCGGTCCGGACAACAAAAAGCCCGCAATCACAACATCATTGCGGGCTTTGGCGAGGCTGAGCAGTTTTAGCGCTGATTGTCCTGCTCATCCTGTTCTGCTTTTTCGGCTTCCGCTTCGGCTTGGCGCCTGGCCATTTCTTCCGCATGCAGCGCCAGCAAGACCGCCCGTGTTTGCGGCGTCTCCAGGCTGATGCGGCCGAGCGCGCCGGTACGGTAATCCTGCAGCAGCGTATGCGCCGCCTTCTCCAGGTCGAGATCGCCGCCCTTGAGGCGGAAGCCGCGACGCAGCGCCACGCCTTCGATGACGCTGACGCCGTCGATACCTTCGGTCTTGATGCCGTAGCGGGCCGTCAGCAGCGGCGCGTAACGCAACAGCAGCGCGTCGGCCAGGAAGGTCGCTACTTCCTCCTCGATCAGCGCATTGCTGCCGATGGCGTGGCTGGCGGCCAGCATCAGGCCGTCGCTCGGATGGGCGATCTTCGGCCACAGCATGCCTGGCGTGTCGATCAGCACCATGTTGTTGCCCAAGTACAGGCGCTGTTGCACCTTGGTCACCGCAGGTTCGTCGCCGACAGCCGCCACGCGGCGCTTGAGCAAGGCATTCATCAAGGTCGACTTGCCGACGTTGGGAATCCCCATGATCATCATGCGCAATGGCTTGAGCGGCGTGCCGCGATGCGGCGCCAGCGTCAGGCACAAACCCGGGATCTTGGCGACATCGGACGGCTTCTTGCAGCTCAGGGCCACTGCGTGCACATTTTTCTGCGCATTGTAAAAGTTGAGCCACGCCTGGGTGGCGGCCGGATCGGCCAGGTCGCTCTTGTTGAGGATTTTCAGGCAGGGACGCTGGCGATGCACGCGCAGCTGTTCAATCATGGGGTTGCAGCTAGCTTGCGGCAAACGGCCGTCGAGCACTTCGATCACGAGATCGACCTTCTCCATAGCTTCCGCCGCCTTCTTGCGGGCGGCGTTCATATGACCTGGGAACCATTGTATGGACATGCGTTGTCTTGTCTGACTAAAATAAACCGCTATTGTACGGACTTATTCCGCTCCCACCGCAATCGCGGCCGCAAGCCGTGCAAGGCGAAACACGTCAAAGCGCCCTCGGCAGGCCGCTAATGCTCCATTTAATTGCCGAAAAACAAGCAAATCATTCCAGTTCAGCCAGCACCTTCATGTGCGCGACCACGCTGCGCCCCAGCGCCGAGAGGTCATAGCCGCCCTCCAGGCAGCTGACGATCCGGCCCTGCGCATGCTCGGCCGCGACTTGCATCACCAGCCGGGTAAGCCAGGTGTAGTCGGCCTCGACCAGCCCCATCTGTGCCATGTCGTCTTCTCTATGCGCATCGAAGCCGGCCGAGACAAAAATCATTTGCGGCCGATGCGCCTGCAGGGCAGGCAGCCATTGTTCCGTCGCCAGCTGGCGCACCACCTTGCCATCGCTGTAGGCCGGCAGCGGGATATTGACCGCCTTGCCGCTGCCCTGCTCGGCGCCGCTGTAGGGATAAAACGGATGCTGGAAAAAGCTCACCATCAGCACCCGCGGATCATGCGCAAAGATCTCTTCGGTGCCATTGCCGTGATGGACATCGAAATCGACGATCGCCACCCGCTCCAGTCCGTGCACTTCCAGTGCGTGGCGCGCAGCCACTGCTACGTTATTGAAAAGACAAAACCCCATCGGCGCGGTGGAAGTGGCGTGATGGCCGGGCGGGCGCACCGAGCAAAAAGCATTGTCAACCTCGCCGCCGATGACGGCATCGGTCGCCGCCAGCGCGGCGCCGGCTGCGCGCAATGCCGCCTGCCAGCTATGCGCATTGACTGCCGTGTCGGGATCCAGCGGATAGGTAGCGGCTGTGCCGGCCAGCGCCTGGCTATGCTGGCGCACCAGGGCAATCATGGCGGCGCTGTGCACCCGCGCCAGGTCGCTCTCCTGCGCCAGCGGCGCACTGCGGTAATCCAGCAGCTGGTCGATACGGCTGGCGATCAGTTGGTCTTCGATGGCCTGCAGCCGCGCCGGCGATTCCGGATGGCCGGCGCCCATGTCGTGCAGCTTGCAATCGGGATGGGTATAGAAAGCAGTAGTCAATTGATCTCGCCAAAAGTCTTGCTGGAAATGCTGATAGTGTACACGTGGAGCCATTCTCGCCCGGATCTGGACAGGCTGCACGTGCCCGGCGCCGCAGACGGGACGATCCCGAAGAATATTTTCTCAAAGAAACTAGGTTAACGCTGAGGAAGTTTGTATGATTCTCTCTCGGTAATTCCCTCCTCACAAACACGACGCCATGTTCGCAAAAATTCACGCAGTAGCACAGCAAGTCAGCCAGATTGTGGTCGGCAAGGACCATCAGATCCGCCAGGCCCTGGTATGCCTGTTGGCAGGAGGCCATTTACTGATCGAGGATGTGCCTGGGGTCGGCAAGACCACCCTGGCGCATGCGCTGGCGATTTCGCTGGGCTTGCGCTTCAATCGCCTGCAGTTCACCAGCGACCTGCTGCCGGCGGACGTGGTCGGTATTTCGGTGTTCGATCGCGAGAAGAGCGGCTTTGTGTTCCATCCCGGACCGGTGTTCACCCAGGTGCTGCTGGCCGATGAGATCAACCGCGCCACGCCGAAGACGCAGTCGGCGTTGCTGGAGGCGATGGAAGAGCGCCAGGTGACGGCGGAAGGCGTAACGCGCGACCTGCCGGAACCGTTCTTCGTCATCGCCACCCAAAATCCCGCGCACCAGGTCGGCACCTTCGCCTTGCCGGAATCGCAGCTGGACCGTTTCCTGATGTGCCTGTCGCTGGGTTATCCGGACGCCACGGCGGAGCGCGCGCTGCTGATGGGCGAAGACCGCCGCACCTTGCTGAAATCGCTGGCGCCGCTGATGCAGGCAGCGGAACTGATCGAAGCCAGGCAAGCCTTGAAACTGATCCATACCTCCAGCGCGCTGGTCGATTATGTCCAGGCGCTGGCGCACGCCTCGCGCCAGAATGGTTTGTTTGCTGAAGGCATGAGTCCGCGCGCCGCCATCGCGCTGCTGCAGGCGGCGCGCGCCTGGGCTGCGCTGGAGGGGCGCAACCACGTGGTGCCGGAAGATGTGCAGGCGGTCCTGGTGCCGGTCGCCGCCCATCGCCTGCGGCCGCTCAAAGCCCACACCGGCAGCGCCCTGGGCGCGCGCGACCTGGTATTGCAGCTGATGAAGTCCGTCGCGGTCTAGGCTTCCCTCGGCCATGCTGACGTTCCTGCGCAAGCGCATCCGCCACTGGCTGGACCAGTCCTTGTTCCAGCTGCGAGACGCCGAACCAGGCGAAGTGCTGCTGACCCAGCGCCGCGTGTTCATCGTGCCGAGCCGGCCTGGACTGGCGTTCGCCTTCATGCTGGTGTTGCTGTTCCTGTGCTCCATCAATTACAACCTGAGCCTCGGCTTCGGCCTGACCTTCCTGCTGGCCGCATGCGCAGTCATCGACATGCACCTGACCTTCCGCAACCTGGCCTACCTGCATCTGAGCGCAGGCAAGGCGGCGCCGGTATTTGCCGGCGAAGATGCGCTGTTTGAACTGCATCTGGCAAACCGCCGCAAGCATGCGCGCTATGCGATCTGGCTCGGTTTCATCGGCCGCGGCATGCCGGCCCTCGAGCGCGCCGCTGACGTGCCGGGACACGGCACCAGCCATCTGACGCTGGCCGTGACCACCAGCCGGCGCGGCTGGCAGCCAGCGCCCAGGATACGTTTGCGGACGCGCTTTCCGCTTGGCCTGTTGCGCGCCTGGAGCTACTGGCAGCCGGACAGCAAGGCGCTGGTCTACCCGCAGCCGGAAGAGTCGCTGTCGACGCCGCCGCTGCCGCTGGCGCCTGTCGAAAAAAGCGACGGTAGCGGCGTTGCCGGCCATCAGGACTTTGCCGGTATCCGCAGCTACCAGAGCGGCGACTCGCCCAAGCACCTGGCGTGGCGCCAGATCGCCAAGCTGGATACCGAACTCGACGCCAAGCTCATCACCAAGCAATTCGAAGGAGGCGCCGCCAGCGACCTGTCGATCGATTATGAAGCGCTGCCATACGGCATGCCGGTCGAAAGCAAACTCTCTCGCATGACCCGCTGGATCCTGGAAGCGGAAGCCCGCCAGCTGCCGTACGCGTTCCGCCTGGGCGACCAGGTCTACGCCGCAGCGCTAGGGCCGGCGCATCAGCGCGCCTGCTTGCGGGCGCTGGCCCTGTATGAGGGGCAGCTATGAGCTTCGCCCCCAACACAGCCGCGCTGCAGCAACTCCGCAGCGAACTCGAAAACAAGCCGCTGTTCCGCATTTCCAGCAGCTACGTCAAGACCCTGCCGCGCGACAAGAGCGATACCGTGTTGCTGCTGAGCGCTTGCGCCATGGTGCTGCTGCCGCATTTCCTGCATCTGTCCTGGTGGACCTCGCTGATCTGCGGCGGCCTCTTGCTGTGGCGCGCCTGGATCACCTTGCGCGGCCAGCGCCTGCCACCGCTCTGGTTGCTGATACCGCTGGCGGCGCTGACCATGGGCGCGGTCTATCTCGATTACCGCACCTGGCTCGGGCGCGATGCCGGGGTCGCCATGCTGACCCTGCTGCTGACCTTCAAGCTT
This sequence comes from Collimonas pratensis, assembly GCF_001584185.1. Lineage (GTDB taxonomy): Bacteria > Pseudomonadota > Gammaproteobacteria > Burkholderiales > Burkholderiaceae_D > Collimonas > Collimonas pratensis. The sequence goes on from NZ_CP013234.1 coordinate 4,739,289, forward strand.
TTGGAAATGCGCGCCCGGCGCGATCTGTTCGTGGTGCTGCTGCTGAGCTTCTTCCTGTTGCTCACTACCTTTTTCTATTCGCAGTCGATATTTTCCTTGCTGTGGATGCTTGCCACGCTGGCGCTACTGCTGACCGCCCAGCTGTCGTTCCAGTACACCGGCACAGTGCCGCCGCTGAGGCAGCGATTGCGCCTGAGTGGCGTGATCCTCGCCATGGCGCTGCCGCTGACCTTGATCCTGTTCCTGCTGTTCCCGCGGATCCAGGGTCCCTTGTGGGGCTTGCCCGGCGACGCCCATGGCGGCCGCACCGGCTTGTCCGACAGCATGGCGCCGGGAAATATCTCGCAACTGGCCATGTCCGACGACATCGCCTTCCGCGTCAAATTCACGGCTGCCCCGCCCGCTCCAGCCACACGCTACTGGCGCGGCGCCGTCTTGCACGACTTCGACGGCCGCACCTGGACCCAGGGAGAAATCGGCCGCGGCAGCATCGAAACGTCGGGACAATGGCGGCAGATTTCGCTCAACGCACCAAGCAATCCGGGGATCGAGGTGCACCAGCAAATCACCATGGAACCGAACGGCCAGCGCTGGCTGTTTGCGCTGGAAACGCCGCAGCAGGTGCCGTCGCTGGAAGGCATCGGGGTCTTGCTGACGGCGGATCACCAGCTGCGCGCCGCGCGCGCCATCGGCGAGCGCGTGCGCTACGACGTCGTCTCGAATCTCAGCTCGCTGCCGCCATACCAGGTTGATGCCAGGGCCTTGCAGCTGGAGCGCGCGCTGCCGCCCGGCTTCAATCCGCGCACCCAAGAGTTTGCCGCCATCCTGCGCCGGCAATCGGCCGACGACACAGCGCTGGTGAATGCCGTGCTGGCCTTCTTCCGCCGCGAGAATTTCAGCTATACGCTGGAGCCGCCGTTGTTGGGCAAGGACAGCGTCGACGATTTCCTGTTTGCCAGCCGCGCCGGCTTTTGCGAACACTATGCCAGCTCCTTCGTGGTGCTGATGCGCGCCGCCGGCATTCCGGCCCACGTAGTCACCGGTTACCAAGGCGGCGAGATCAACCCGGTCGACGGCATGATGACCGTACGCCAGTCCGACGCCCACGCCTGGGCCGAAGTCTGGCTGCCGCCGCGCGGCTGGGTCAGGGTCGACCCGACCGCCGCGGTGGCGCCAAGCCGGATCGAAACCCAGCTCAGCAACCTGATGCCGCGCTCGTTCTTTGGCGATCTGCTGGGCGCCGCTCCCGGCCGTGAAAACTGGTGGTCGGTCGTGAGCAGCGGCGCTGCCCTGCTGCGCGCCAATTGGGAAGCGCTCGGCAACGGTTGGAACCAATGGGTGCTGAACTACACGCCGGCGCGGCAGATGGGCCTCATGCACTGGCTCGGCTTCGACCAGATGGACTGGCGTACCCTGAGCATGTTGATGCTGGCGATCGGCGCCGTGGCGGTCGCCAGCGTCACGCTGCCTTTGCTGCTGGCGCGAAACAAGAGCAGGCCGCTCGATGCGGTATACTCCTCGCTGTGCGCGCAGATGGGGCGACGCGGCCTGGCTCGGAACAAATACGAAGGCCCCACGACTTACGGCCGCCGCCTGTGCGCCAGCGATTCGCCGCTGGCGCCGCAGGTCAAGATTGCGGTACAGCGCTTTATCGCCTTGTACGAAGCGCTGCAGTATGGCGCCGAATCCGGCAACGGGCCGCACAACAAAGCGCCCACGCATCTAAAAGCACAACTGGCCCAACTCAAATTACTGCTCTCCCAATGTCGATGAAATCAACTGTCCGTCTCCACACCATCGCTCAGCTGTGCGCTCTCGCCGTGGCGCTCAGCATCAGTCCTAATCTGCTGGCGCAGCAAAGCAGCAGCGGCAAAGCCAGCGCCGCCAAGGTCAGCGTGCGCAAAGCCATGAATAACGCCGACGATGGCGAAATGGCCAATTTCGCCGACTGGAAAGAAGTCTCCGCATTCATCGACCAGATGGTCGAGAAGCATGGTTTCGACCGCGCTGAACTGGTGACCATGTTCAACAAGGTGCGCTATGTCGACAGCGCCATCCAGCTGATGAAGCCGGCGCCCGCCAGCAAGCCGAAAAACTGGGCGGCCTACCGCGCGCGCTTTGTCGAGCCGGTGCGGATCCAGGCCGGCGTCGATTTCTGGAATACCTATGCTGACGCCCTGAGCCGGGCCGAGGCGCAATATGGCGTGCCGGCCGAAGTCATCGTCGGCATCATCGGCGTGGAAACCGTGTACGGCCGCAATGTCGGCAGCTTCCGGGTGATGGACGCCATCACCACGCTGGCCTTCGATTACCCCAACACCCCGACACGCGAAGCGCGCATGGACTTCTTCCGCCGTGAGCTGGAAAGCACCCTGCTGTACGCCCGGGAATCCGGCATCGATCCCTTCACCTTGCTGGGCTCGTATGCCGGGGCAATCGGCTGGCCGCAGTTCATGCCGAGCAGCATTCGCCAGTACGGCGTGGATTTTGACGGCAAGGGCAGGATCGACCTGCGCAACTCGCCAGTAGATGCGATTGGCAGCGTCGCCCATTACCTGGCCGAGCATGGCTGGAAAAGCGGCATGCCGATCGTCTTCCCGGTCACCTTGTCGACCGACACCAGCGCTGAAAACCGCTGGCAGGCATTTATCGGACAAGGGCTGGAAGCCAAGTATTCGCTGGATGAGCTGATCGCGGCCGGCGTAGTGCCGGGCGTGGTGTTGCCAGGCGATATGCGTTTCGGCCTGATCGACCTGCAGAATGGCCAGAATCCGGCCGAGTACTGGATCGGCACCGATAATTTCTACGCCATCACGCAATATAACCGCAGCTTCTTTTACGCGATGTCGGTGGTCGATCTCGGGCGCGCGGTCAGAGTGGCGCGCACGCAGTAATCGGCGAGGTGCTAGGTGCTGCCAGCGGTCAAGGATTACTGACGCTCAGTTCAACTTCAACGGTCTGGTTGTTGGCGCTTAGCCAGATCTGCGCATCCTGGATGGTGCACTGCAGCTGCATGTTGCGCTGGGCGAAACCGGTCAGGGCTTCGCTGCTGGCGGCGGCGATATTGATGACGGTCAGGTTGCGCGCACGCGCCACCTTGCTGGCAATCTGATTCCACCAGATATGGCTGGTGCTGCTATAGCTGTACACCACCACTTGCGCAGCGCGTCCGCATGCCTTGAGGATGCGCTTTTCGTCCGGCTGGCCGACTTCGATCCAGAGATCGATGGCGCCGGTCAGATCCTTGGCCCACAAATCCGGTTCTTCTGCGTCTGACAGGCCCTTGCCGAATACCAGGGCGGCCGAGGCGTGACGGGCAAACGCCAGCAGGCGCACCATCATGCGCTCATCGGTTTCCGAGGGATGGCGAGCCAAGGTCAAGGCATGTTCCTGGTAGTAATGCCTGTCCATATCGGCAATTTGCAGATCGGCTTTAAAAATAGTTGCTTTAAGGGCCATAACGCCTATTGTTATATAAAGATGAATCAAACCCGGTGTGTCGCACTCACGGGATCGGAAGAATAACCCGATTTGGCGCCACGAGAAATATAAATGACCGCCGGCACGGCGGCACTGGCAGGGCTTGATGCCGCAGCATTCAGCCCTATATTGTATAAATTGTTTACAAATGTTATCTCATATTTAATGAAAACTGCTTCCCCTACAGCAACAACAGCATTCACCAGCGAAGTAATCGCTCACACCAAGGTGTGGCTGGAGCGTGCCGTGATCGGGCTCAACCTCTGCCCGTTTGCCAAGGCCGTGCATATCAAGGATCAGATCCGCTATGTCGTCAGCAGCGCGCAAACGCCTGAAGAACTGATGGCGGACCTGGTCAGGGAACTGGAATTCCTGCAGGAAGCCGATCCGGCCAAGATTGACACTACTTTGCTGATTCACCCGGATGTCTTGCGCAACTTCCTGGACTATAACGATTTTCTCGATGTTGCCGATGCCGCGGTCGATGAACTCGATCTTAGCGGCGAGATCCAGGTGGCCAGTTTTCATCCCGAATATCAGTTTGCCGACACCGACATCGACGATATCAGCAACTATACCAATCGCTCGCCCTACCCGACTTTGCATCTGTTACGTGAAGCCAGCGTGGAGCGCGCGGTCGATGCCTTCCCGGAGGCCTCGGAAATATTCGACAAGAACATGCAAACCCTGGAGCAACTTGGATTGGACGGCTGGCAGAAAATATTAGGGGAGGAACAAAAACAAGCTTGATTTGATGCCTTACAGATAGACTATTGTTGCAAAAATGGTATTTTTCATGATTTTTTACGGAAAGTTACCAAATAGTAATAGACATCGTAACAAGAAAATTTTAAATTGAGCTTGTGCAACTTATTTGTATATTTGGTCACTAAACAGATGTACCTTGTTTGTTACCAACCGAACGTACAAGACGCTGTGCAATGTACTTAGCTGTAACTGTAGTTCCATGAAGAAATAAATAGGGAGTTTCTTTATGAAAAAAATGTGCTCAAAATCAGTATAAAATACGGCGACTTATAAGTTTGCCAATAAAACTGGGAGGTGCACTTGGTAATAGTTTTGTACTTATTGCGCAACCACTTCCCAAATATCAACTAGGATAACGGAATCAATTGATTATGACTATTAACACTACCCCAGACGCACCAATCAGCAACAAGCTTGATGAACAAGTGACCTATGATCCAAATCACTTGCTCGATTCGCTCATCGACAAGTTGCACTTGAAGAACGATGCGGCTCTCTCGCGCTCACTTGAAGTGGCGCCACCGGTCATCAGTAAAATCCGCCATCGCCGCTTGCCGGTTGGCGCTTCGCTGCTGATCCGCATGCACGAAGTCAGCGACCTGACGATCCGTGAGCTGCGCGCCTTGATGGGTGACCGTCGCGAAAAATTCCGTATCAGCGACAAGCAGTTCAAGCCAAAGAGCAAGATCGAAGCCGAAAAGCTGAAGTAATCAGCATGCCGGCTCCCTTCCCTGTCTAGAGCGCTGCTTGCAGCCGCTTTAGGCGGGGAAAACGCCTGTGGAAAGATAGCGGTCGCCGCGATCGCAGACGACGAACACAATCGTCGCGTTTTCTACTTGCTGTGAAATCCGTAACGCTACCTCGCAAGCCCCTGCTGCGGATATCCCGCAGAAAATCCCCTCTTCACTCGCCAGCCTGCGCGCCATGTGCTCGGATGCCGCCTGACTGACTGATTCCGTCTGGTCGACTCGGGAATGATCGAATATTTTCGGCAAATAGGCTTCCGGCCATTTCCGGATACCGGGAATCTGCGAACCTTCTTCCGGCTGCGCACCGATGATGCGGATAGCCGGGTTCTGTTCTTTCAGATAGGTAGAGACGCCCATGATGGTGCCGGTGGTGCCCATGGCGCTGACAAAATGGGTGATCCGTCCTTGAGTGTCGCGCCAAATCTCAGGACCGGTGGTTTCGTAATGCGCCAGTGGATTGTCAGGATTGGCAAACTGGTCGAGGATCAGTCCTTCACCATCCTTCTGCATCTTTTCGGCCAGGTCGCGCGCATATTCCATGCCGCCGGTCTTCGGCGTCAGGATGATCTTGGCGCCGTAGGCCGCCATGCTCTGGCGCCGTTCCTCGCTCAGGTTCTCTGGCATCAGCAACACCATCTTGTAGCCGCGCATGGCGGCCACCATCGCCAGTGCAATGCCGGTATTGCCGCTGGTAGCCTCGATCAGGGTGTCGCCAGGCTTGATCTGGCCGCGCGCTTCGGCGTGCTTGATCATCGATAGCGCCGGCCGGTCTTTCACGGAACCGGCGGGATTATTGCCTTCCATCTTGCCCAGGATGACGTTATTGCGCTGCGCGGCATCGCTGCCGGGAATACGTTTGAGTTGGACCAGGGGGGTATTGCCGATGGTGTCTTCGATAGTCAGATAAGGCATAGTGTGCGATCAGGCGTGGTGTACAAAGAACCCATTTTAATATGAGACTTTGCTACGCGTATGAAAGCCTGATAAACCGCCAGCCGGGAACGGCATGAAAACCGGGCGGAGATCAAGGCGGATTGGGGAAGCCCAACCCAACTCTCGATCTCCCGCCGGCCAGCCTATTTGGGCTTGGCCGCAGCCTTTGCGGCCACCTTGGCCGGGGGCGCTGCCGCAGCATCGCCCTTGGCCTTGCCGTTCACCTGCAGGCCGGCTTGCGACAGCTTGACGGCCTTTTTCTCGCCGATGCCCTGCACACGGCTTTCAAAGTCGCTCCAGTCCTTGAAATTGCCGCCCTTAGTGCGTTCGTCGATGATCCGTTTGGCGGTGCTTGCGCCTATGCCTTTGATGCCGTCCAGCGCGGCGGCATCGCCTTTGTTGACATCGACCTGGGCAAAGCTGGCGGACGCCATCAATATGCAAATTATCAGCAATAATTTCTTCAGCATTTCGTCTATCTCCCGTAAGTGTTGGCGACTAAAAAATCAATCGGACGCGAAAACGTCCAATTAATTATAGTCACGCACAAACGAAAAATTGACATTTACACCACAAACAAGAATTGACTTATCCTGGACTTGTAGCGCCTGCTGCGCGTTCGCACTCCCACATCATGAATCAACTGGCCCCAGCAATTCTTCACGGCTCACTGTGGCGGTGCCAAGCTTGCCCACCACGATGCCGCCGGCACGGTTGGCCAGCGCTACGGCGTCGCCGATCGGCAGTCCGGCGCCGAGCATCAGCGCCAGCGTCGCGATCACGGTATCACCGGCGCCGGAGACATCGAACACCTCGCGCGCCATGGCCGGAAAGTGGCGGATTTCCTGCGCCGTGTACAAGCTCATGCCTTCTTCCGAGCGGGTCAGCAGCAAGGCTTCCAGCTGCAGCGACTCGCGCAGTTTCTGCGCCTTGACAGTCAGCTCTTCTTCGCTCTTCCAGCTGCCGACGATGTGCTTCATTTCCGACTTGTTCGGCGTCAGCACGGTGGCCCCGGCATAGCGTGAAAAATCGTCGCCCTTGGGATCGACCAGGATGCACTTGCCGGCCTGTTTGGCGGCGGCGATCATTTCCGCGACATTGACCAGGCTGCCCTTGGCGTAATCGGACAGCACCACTACCGGATATTGCGGCAGCAGGGTATTGAAGCGGGTCAGCTTGTCGCGCAGGACGGCGTCGGTCGGGGCCTCTTCAAAATCGATGCGCAGCAACTGCTGCTGGCGGCCGATCACGCGCAGCTTGATGATGGTGGAGATGGTCGGATCGCGGGTCAGGAAACTGCTGACGCCCATTTCCTGCAGCATGCCGTCGACCGTGTCGCCGGCTTCATCCTGGCCGACCACGCCCAGCAGGCCGGAACTGCCGCCCAGCGTGGCGATATTGCGCGCCACGTTGGCGGCGCCGCCCAGGCGCTCTTCTCGTTTTTCAACGCGCACGATAGGCACCGGCGCCTCGGGCGAAATACGGCTGACGTCGCCGAACCAGTAACGGTCCAGCATGACATCGCCGACCACCAGGATCTGCACATGTTCGAAAGAAGCCGGCAACTTGTAGCTTTGCTTAGTCATGGTCTTATCCGCGCGCCAGTACCGAACGGCCGATGCCGTAATATTCGAAACCCTGATCGCCCATCACCTCAGGCTCATACAGATTGCGGCCGTCGAACACGATCGGCGTCTTCAGCAGCGTTTTCACCTGTTCAAAATCGGGGCTGCGGAAGGTCTTCCATTCCGTCACGATCACCAGCGCATCGGCATCCTGCAAGGCGTCGGTCTGGTTGTCGCAGAAACGGATGCGCTCGAAGGCGCCCGGCGTCGCCGCCAGATCCAGCGCCAGCACGCGCTTGGCCTCGGTCATCGCCACCGGATCGTGCACCGCCACCGTGGCGCCGCGCGCGATCAGCTCGCCCAGCAGCACGCGCGATGAGGCTTCGCGCATGTCGTCGGTATTCGGCTTGAACGCCAAGCCCCACAGCGCGAAATGCTTGCCGCTGAGGTCGGCGCCGAAGCGTTCGCCGATTTTTTGTCCGAGCACATGCTTCTGGTTGTTGTTGACCTGCTCCACCGCGCGCAGGATGTGCAATTCCTGGCCGTAGGTACGGGCCGTGCGTTCCAGCGCCTGCACATCCTTGGGGAAGCAGGAACCGCCATAGCCGCAGCCGGCGTACAGGAAGCTGTAGCCGATGCGCGGGTCGGAGCCGATGCCGTGGCGCACGGCTTCGATATCGGCGCCCACCTTGTCGGCCAGGTTGGCCAGTTCGTTCATGAACGAGATGCGGGTGGCCAGCATCGCGTTGGCGGCATATTTAGTGAATTCCGCAGAGCGCACATCCATCCAGAAAGTGCGTTCGTGGTTGCGGTTGAACGGCAGGTACAGCTGCTTCATCAGCGCTTGCGCCTGCTGGCCGGCGGCGCTTTCGTCGCAGCCGATGACGATGCGGTCAGGCCGCATGAAATCTTCCACTGCAGCGCCTTCTTTCAGGAATTCCGGATTCGAGACCACCGAGAACTGAATCTCCTCGCTGCCTGGCTTGCGCGCGTCCAGCTCTTCCTGGATCGCAGCGCTGACGCGGTCGGCGGTGCCTACCGGCACGGTGGACTTGTCGACGATTACTTTGAAGCCGGTCATGTGCTTGCCGATGTTGCGGGCCGCCGCCAGCACATATTGCAAGTCGGCCGAGCCGTCTTCATCCGGCGGCGTGCCGACGGCGATGAACTGTACCTGGCCATGCGCCACGCTGGCAGCGATGTCGGTCGAGAAATGCAGGCGGCCGGCCGCGCGGTTGCGGCTGACGATTTCCGCCAGGCCGGGTTCGTGGATAGGAATGCCGCCGCCGTTCAGCATGGCGATCTTGGCCTGATCGAGGTCGAGGCAGAAGACATCGTTGCCGAGCTCGGCCAGGCAAGCGCCTGTGACCAAGCCGACATAACCGGTACCGATAATAGTAATTTTCATGTTATTCCGTGAATGCACTGCCCGCCGCAACCAGGGCGGGCCAGCGGGATTAATTCATTACGTTCAATTCTTCCGTACGCCGCGGCGGGTAGGTTTCCCAGCGACTGCAGCCCGGGCATTGCCAGTAGAACTGACGCGCCTTGAAGCCGCAATGGCTGCATTGATAGCGCGCCAGCTTCTGGGTATAGCCGTGCACCAGGTTCTTCACCACCGACAGCTCGGAGTGCATTTCCGGCGTGATTTTCATCAAGCGCGCTTCCAGCAGCTTATCCAGTCCCAGCAAGGTCGGCGTGCGCCGCAGCTCATCGCTCACCAGCTGGTTGGTGGCTTCGACGCCGTCCAGCTCTAGCACGGCCTTGAACACCACTTCCAGCAAATCGATGGAAGAAGCCTCCGCCAGGTAGGAACGCAGCAGGCTGACGCCTTCGTGCGGCCGGCCGACGGCGCGATAGCCATCCATCAGGCGCTGCGCCACCAGCGCCACATGCAGCACGCTTTGCTGCTCGACCCGGCGCCAGACATGCAAGGCGCCTTCGACGTCGTTTTGCGCCAGGTGTACATCACCCAGCAACATGGTGGCGCGCACGCTGTTGCGGTCGTTGCTGAGCGCCTGGTCTAGCAAGGCCTTGGCTTGCTCAGGGCGGCCGTCGACCAGTTCGTCCTGCGCCAGCTCGCAATAAAACTGGGCGATTTCCTTTTGCCGGCCGCCGGCGCCGGATTGCTGCAAGGTCTGGGCCGCCTCGATGGCGCGCATCCACTCCTTTTCGCGCTGGTAGATTTCCAGCAGCGCCCGCCCGGCTTGCGCGCCGTACTGGCTGCCGGCCAGCAAATGGAAGCTTTCTTCGGCGCGGTCCAGCAGACCGGCTTTCAGGTAATCCTGCCCCAGTTCGTACTGGGCATGCAAACGATGTTCCTGCGCCAGGTCGGGCCGCGCCAGCAGGTTCTGGTGGACCCGGATCGCACGTTCGGTCTCACCGCGGCGGCGGAACAGATTGCCGAGCGCGAAATGCAGCTCGGCGGTTTCCGGATCGAGCTTGACGATTTCGATGAACGCGTCGATAGCCTTGTCAGGCTGCTCGTTGAGCAGGAAATTCAAACCCTTGAAATAACCGCGGGGCAAACTGCGCGATTCAGATATCAGCTGATTGATATCGACCCGTGCGGCAATCCAGCCTAGTCCAAAAAAGACCGGGATGCCGAGTAACCACCAAATTTCAAATTCCATACGGGTGTGCTTTATGCGTGACCAGGATTCCAGCGGAACCCGGGTGTGAAGATGCCGGCAAATCGCGTGCGCCGCCGCTACAGTTATTGCAGCAGCAGCGCAGGCAACTTGATACTAAGCGGCATTATATATTCTTGATGCTGTCCGGTTGCGGTGCTTGTGACTCTGCCAGCCGTTGCGCTTCTTGTTCTTTTTGCATGGATGTCAGGGCCTTCTTGGTTTTTGCGGCATTGCGGCGGTGACGGAATACCGATGGCGCCATCGCCAGTACGCCCAGGATCGCACCGAACACGAAGAAACCCAGCAAGAACAGCACCAGCGGTCCTTGCATGGTGGTGCCGGGGAAGAACTGGAGATCGACGCTGCCTTTGTTCTGCAGGGCGAAACCGAAAAATACAACGAACAGCAAGATCGAAAGAAGTCTGGAAATGATTTTCATGATGCCTTTCCGTGTGATTGGGTAATGGTGTAGCTGAATTTGCCGACGATTGGCTCCACCATTGTCATTTTTGCAAATCTCCACCAAATACACAAACAATATAACTATAAATGATGCGAAATTGTACGTGAAAAAAAACGGCATCCGAAGATGCCGTTTCTATTTTGCTCGTACAAGCTGCTTGTACAAAACTGATGACTCAGTCTTCCCGGATCGGTTGCCCGACCATGGCATCAACGCGCTCACGCAATTCCTTGCCTGGCTTGAAATGCGGCACCCGTTTTTCGGGCACCATCACCTTGTCGCCGGACTTGGGATTGCGCCCGATCCGCGGTGGCCGCCGATTCAGCGCAAAACTGCCGAACCCACGAATCTCGATACGCTGGCCGGTCGATAAAGCATCGGCCATGGCATCGAGTATGGTTTTCACCGCGTAATCCGCATCCTTGGCTACCAGTTGCGGATAACGTTCGGCCAAGCGGGCAATCAGCTCCGACTTTGTCATTAGCTTGACTCGCTTACTTTAAGTATTGCTTAGTTCTTGCTGTTATCGAGCTTAGCCTTCAGCAGCGCGCCCAGGCTGGTCGTACCGGAAGCGGCATTGGAGTCCGAAGCCGAAGACAGCTTCTGCATTGCTTCCTGGGTTTCAACATTGTCTTTCGCCTTGATCGACAGCTGGATGCTGCGAGCCTTGCGATCGATGTTGATGACCATGGTTTCGACTGTGTCGCCGACCTTCAGGTGCGTACCGGCATCTTCCACGCGGTCGCGGGAGATTTCGGAAGCGCGCAGGTAGCCTTCGACTTCATCCGACAACTGGATCACTGCGCCCTTAGGCTCGACCGACTTGACGGTACCGGAAACCAGTGCGCCCTTGTCGTTCATTGCAGCGAAGTTGTTGAATGGATCGCCTTCCAGTTGCTTGACGCCCAGGGAAACGCGCTCACGCTCAACGTCGATTGCCAGCACGATGGCTTCCAGCTCGTCACCCTTCTTGAAGCGGCGAACGGCTTCTTCGCCGGTTTCAGTCCAGGACAGATCCGACAGGTGCACCAGACCGTCGATGTTGCCGGCCAGGCCGATGAACACGCCGAAGTCAGTGATCGATTTGATCGCGCCCTTGACCTTGTCGCCCTTCTTGTGGGTAACAGCGAAGTCGTCCCAAGGATTAGCCTTGCATTGCTTCATGCCCAGGCTGATACGGCGGCGGTCTTCGTCGATTTCCAGAACCATGACTTCAACTTCGTCGCCCAGTTGGACAACTTTGTTTGGCGCCACGTTCTTGTTGGTCCAATCCATTTCGGAAACGTGGACCAGGCCTTCGATACCTTGTTCGACTTCGACGAATGCGCCGTAGTCGGTGAGGTTGGTGACTTTACCGAACAGACGGGTGCTTTGTGGGTAACGACGGGACAGACCGGTCCAAGGATCGTCGCCCAGTTGCTTGACGCCCAGGGAAACGCGATTCTTTTCTTGATCGTACTTCAGAACCTTGGCAGTGATCTCTTGACCGACTGTCAGCACTTCCGAAGGATGACGCACACGACGCCATGCCAGATCGGTGATGTGCAGCAGGCCGTCGATGCCGCCCAGGTCCACGAATGCGCCATAGTCGGTGATGTTCTTGACGACGCCGGTGACGATGGTGCCTTCTTTCAGGGTTTCCATCAGCTTCTGGCGCTCTTCGCCCATCGAAGCTTCGATAACCGCACGACGCGACAACACAACGTTGTTACGCTTGCGATCGAGCTTGATGACCTTGAACTCCATGGTCTTGCCTTCGAACGGCGTAGTGTCCTTGACCGGACGGGTGTCGACCAGCGAACCCGGCAGGAAGGCACGGATGCCGTTGGTCAGGACAGTCAGACCGCCCTTGACCTTGCCATTGACAGTACCGGTAACGATCTCGCCGGACTCCATCGCTTTTTCCAGCGAGAGCCACGATGCCAGACGCTTGGCCTTGTCGCGCGACAGGATGGTGTCGCCGAAACCGTTTTCCAGCGATTCGATAGCGACGGAGATGAAATCGCCGACAGCTACTTCGAGTTCGCCGTTGTCATTCTTGAATTCTTCGATTGGGATGAAGGCTTCGGACTTGAGGCCAGCGTTGACGATAACGAAGTTATGGTCAAGGCGCACGACTTCAGCAGAAATCACTTCACCAGAACGCATGTCTTGACGTGACAGCGATTCTTCAAACAGCGCGGCAAATTCATCGGCGCCGGCAGATGCAGGGGACAGAACAGTGATGGACATAGTTTTGACTAGTTGACAGTATTGCCGCTCTATCTATGCAAAGTACTTAGGACAACAGTTACAGCAGTACTTGCTAAGACGCGGTCAATATTGGGTTAGGTTTTTCAACGTCCGGTCAGACTTTGCGTCAGGCCGGACACCAAGGTACTGCAAAAAAACAACAAATTTTGTTACTGCTTGCTGCTAAACCACTGATTTACAACGTGCTTCCCATTCAGACCGGCTTGGCAGCGGCATACCAGCTAAGCACCTGCTCGACCGCCTGATCGGCAGTCATTGCAGAAGTATCCAGCAGATACGCCCCTTGCGCGGCCTTCAACGGCGCCGAGCTGCGGCTGCTATCGCGCGCATCTCGCTCCGTCAAATCCTTTGAGAGGTCTTCCATATTAGCAGAAAAACCCTTGTCAATCAATTGCTTATAGCGCCGTTCGGCCCTGGCGGCTACGCTGGCGGTCAAAAACACCTTGAGGCCGGCGTGGGGGAAGATCACCGTGCCCATGTCGCGGCCGTCGGCCACCAGTCCTGGATGTTGCCGAAAACTCAACTGCAGGCCGTACAAGGCCTGGCGCACCGTTGGTATTGCAGCAATTTTCGACGCCATGTTGCCGACTTCTTCCGCCCTGATGTCGTTGGTGACGTCTTCATTCGCCAGGAAAATATGGGCGCCGTTGAAATGGCAATGCAGATGCTCGGCCGCCTTGGCCAGCGCATGTTCGTCATCCAGCGGGGTAGCGCGCCGCATGACCGACAGCGCGGTCAGGCGATACAGCGCGCCGGAATCGAGATAGTGGAAACCCAGGTGCTGCGCAACCTTCTGCGCCACGGTGCCTTTGCCGGATGCCGTTGGGCCATCGATGGTGATGACAGGGATAGGGGAATTAGGCATAGGGATAGTCGGTTGTTATTATTGAAATTGAATTGTTACGGTTTAGGTCTAGACGGAATTACCTGATTTATTCAGCCAGCGGCGCAAAGATTGCCTGCAGGTCGTCCTGGGTCAGGCCGACGTTCTGCGCTTCCTCCCCTTGCGGCGACAACATGGCCTGCGCCAGGTCGGCTTTCTTTTGCTGCAGCAGCTGGATGCTCTCTTCCACCGTGCCCTTGGCGATCAGCTTGTAGACGAATACCGGTTTATCCTGGCCGATGCGCCAGGCACGGTCGGTGGCCTGGCTTTCGGCGGCGGGATTCCACCACGGATCGTAATGGATCACGGTATCGGCCGCGGTCAGGTTGAGGCCGACGCCGCCGGCTTTCAAGCTGATCAGGAACACCGGCACTTCGCCCTCCTGGAACTGGCGCACCGGCTCGACCCGGTCCTGGGTGGCGCCAGTCAACAGCGCATAGCCGATATCGCGCTCGCGCAATTCGGCGGCGATCAGCGTCAGCATACTGGTAAATTGCGAAAACACCAGGATCCGCCGGTCTTCCTGGCGCAGCTCGTCGACCATCTCCAGCAGCTCCAGCAGCTTGGCGGAAGGCATTTCCGCCTGTGCTGCTTCGGCTTCCGGCTGGTCGGTCTTGAGCAGGCGCGGATCGCAACAAGCCTGGCGCAACTTCAGCAAGGCTTCCAGGATCACGATATGACTGCGCGCCACGCCTTTCTTGGCGATTTCCTCGCGCACCTTCTTGTCCATCGCCAGGCGCACGTTTTCATAGAGGTCGCGTTGCGCGCCGCTCAAGGTCACGCTGCGCAGCATCTCGGTTTTCGGCGGCAGCTCCTTGGCCACCTTGTCCTTGGTCCGGCGCAGCAGGAAGGGCTTGATGCGTCGGCTCAGCAAGGCGCGGCGCGTAGCGTCGCCCTGCTTTTCGATCGGCTGGCGGAAGTCGCGGTTAAAGGTTTTTTCATCGCCGAGCAAACCCGGCAGCAGGAAATGAAACTGCGCCCACAATTCGCCCAGATGGTTTTCCACCGGCGTGCCGCTCAGGCACAGCCGATGCCGCGCATTCAGCAGGGCCGCGCTTTGCGCCACCTTGGAACGCGGATTCTTGATGTAATGCGCTTCGTCCAGGATCAGCAGATGGAAGACATGCTCACGCCAGTGTTCTTCGTCGCGCGGCAGCAAGGCATAAGTGGTCAGCACCAGGTCGTAGCCGGCGATCTGTTCGAACTGTTCCAGGCGCTGCTTGCCCTGCAATACCAGCACGCGCAGCTCGGGCGCAAAGCGCGCGGCTTCCTGCAGCCAGTTGTCCATCAGGCTGGTCGGCGCAATCACCAGCGCCGGCGCGGTCAGACGGCCGCTTTGCTTTTCGATCAGGATATGCGCCAGGGTCTGGACGGTCTTGCCGAGACCCATGTCGTCGGCCAGGATGCCGGCCAGGTCGTATTCGCGCAGGAACTGCATCCACGCCAATCCTTGCAGCTGGTAGTCGCGCAAGGTGGCTTGCAGCCCGGGCGGCGCCGACACCTGCTTGATGCCGCCGAAGGTGAGCAGCTTCTGGCCCATGCTGCGCAGCCGCTCGCCGCCTACCCAGCGCAGCTGGTTGCCGGCATCCAGCTCGGCCAGGCGCGCCGCATCGAGCGCCGACAAGCGCACCGGGCCTTCCGATTTTTCCGTGAAATACAACTCACCCAGGGTGTTCAGGATGGGCTTGATGCGGCCCCAGGGCATGGCGACATGCACGCCGTCGCTCAGACGCACCAGCAATTCATCCTGATCGTCGCGCAGCGCCATGGTGCGCGGATCGAAATCCTGCGGCGCGTGGCGTATCAGGTCCACCAGCAGCGGCAACAGCGATACCCGCTGCTGATTGACCACGATGCCCATCTGCAGGTCGAAAGCCGCGCTGGCGCCTGCCTCGTCTGTCTCGGCGATTTCGGCATACCAGTCTTCTACTTCGACTACATCGAAACGGTATTCGGCGCGCTTGTCGATCTTCCAGCCCTGCGCAATCAGCTGCGGCAATCCCTCTTTCGCGAAGCGCAGCCAAGCCGACTGGTCCGGCAGCATGAACATGCCCGGCATCATGGCCAGCGGATGCTGCGTTCCTTCCAGCGCACGCATGCCGAACCCCAGCAAGGTTTGCCGCAAGGCGTTTTCAGCGGCCTGGTCGCGCATGACCTGCTCGATCCCGGCCGGCGTGTTACGGCTCAGCGCCAACGCAAACTGGGCAGAGACCAACGCGCCGTCGTAGCGGAAATGCAGTTCGGCGAAATCCTGCATCAACGGATTGCTGACGCCGGGAAGATTTCCCAGCACCAGCAAGGGTTGCGGCGCAATGTCGCGGCGCACGGTTTGTATCACCTGAGGCGGGAAAGGGATGACATCGCTCAAACCCTGCGTCAGCAATTGCTGGGCAACTGCCAGGCTATCGTCTGGATCGAGCATCGGCGCCTGGATCACCAGGTCGTTGAGTGCTTTGCTGGAAATCCGCGTATCACGCTGCGTCAGCAGCAGCTCGCCGCAGGAAAGATTGTCGATATACCAGGGCGGCTCGGTAGGCAGCATGTAATCGAGGCTCTTGCGCAAGGAGGCCGCCCCATTCGCCGCTTCCGCTTCAAATTGCCAGCCTAGCTGCCACAGATCGCGCGCAGCGTCGCGGCCGTCGTCCAGCGCTTCATGCCAGGTCAGGCTGGCGCGGCGCGGCGCGGCAAGTTGCAGCGGATAGGCCGTGCCCTTCGCCAGGTCAGGCAGGGAATTGGCCCACAGCAGACGCTGTTGCTGCAGCAGCGCGCGCAACAGCTGGGCGCCGAGCTTGCCGCTCAGTTCACAGGCCGCATGCTGGGCATGGTTGCCGTCGTTCTGGGCCACAAACAGGCCAATCAGGTCGCGATCTTCGGGGCGCAGGAACAGCACCGGGTCGGCCAGCAGGCGCGGCACGTCGGTGACCGGCTGCGCAGCCTGGAACTGGCCGTTCGGCCGCGGCTGGGCCTTGCACAGGTGCAGCACCGCCTTCTTGCCGTTGTAGGCTGAGGTCAGCACGAAAACCACCTGGTGCGTCGCGACTTTCTGACGCAGGCCGGCCTGTTGCTGCTGCGGGGCGATGGCGCCAGCAACTTCGCCCTGGACCCGGCTCAGCCAGGCTTCCATCGGCCGCGCCAGAGTCGGCGGCGGGCTGGCTTTGGCGACAGCCGGCCTGGGCGCCGCAACTGATTTGTCGGCAGGCAGCACCGGCGGCGCAGCCGCAATCACCAGCTGATCGGCGGAAGGCCGCTGCAGGTATTCAATCAAGGCCGCCGCCACATGCTTGCAGTTGGAGCCGACCGGGCAGGAACAGACACTGTCGATGTCGGGCGTATCGCGAAATACCGACAGCGTGATTTCCTGCTGATAGATGTTGCTGCCGCTGCCCTGCACCGTTGCGTTGAGGACGTCGCCATCCTGCTCCACGGCCAGCACACGGCGCAGCCGCACGTACTCCTGGCCACGGTCAAAGGTTGCCTGGTGCAACACATCGCGCACATCGGCAAGTGTCAGATTCATGCGCGACCCGTCATCTACAGTAATTTCTGTTCGGCGATTTGCGCGAACACGGTGAAATAATCCGGGAAGGTCTTGGCGACACATTGCGGATCGTTGATGCGCACCGTGGTGCCGCGCCGCGCGGCGCCATCCAGCGCGGCCAGCGAAAAACACATGGCCATGCGGTGGTCGTCGTAGGTATCGATGGTGGCCGGCTTTAGCTGCGCCGGCGGCGTTACGCGCAGATAGTCGCTGCCCTCTTCGATGGTGGCGCCCAGCTTGCGCAGCTCGGTCGCCATGGCGCTCAGGCGGTCGGTTTCCTTGACGCGCCAGCTGGCGATATTGCGTAGCGTGCTGGTGCCTTCGGCGTACAGCGCCGCGATGGCAATCGTCATCGCCGCATCGGGAATGTGGTTGAAATCGGCGTCGATGGCCTTCAATACGCCGTTGGACGACACTTCGATCCAGTTATCGCCCAGCGTAATGCCGGCGCCCATCTGTTGTAGCGCTTCGACAAAACGGACATCGCCCTGGATGCTGTCTTTACCCACGCCTTCGACCCGCAGCGGGCCGCCGGCAATCGCTCCGGCCGCCAGGAAATAGGAAGCGGTCGAGGCATCGCCTTCGACATGGATGGTTTGTGGGCTTTGATATTGCGCCCCGGCAGCCACCGTGAACGACTGCCAGCCGTCGCGCGCAACGGTGACGCCGAAGCGTTGCATCAGGTTCAGGGTGATTTCAATATAAGGCTTGGAAATCAGTTCGCCGATCACCTCTATCGTCACTGCCTCATGTTTCGCCATCAGCGGCGCAGCCATCAGCAGCGCAGTCAGGAACTGACTGGAAACATTGCCGCGCACCTGGATCCGCTGGCTATGCAGCTGGCCGCGCTGGATATGCAAAGGCGGAAAACCGGCCACGCCGGTATAGGCGATCCGCGTGCCGATCGCATTCAGAGCATCGACCAGATCGCCGATGGGGCGTTCATGCATGCGCGCCACGCCGTGGATGGTGTAGTCGCCGCCCATGGCTGCCAGCGCCGCCGTCAGCGGGCGTATCGCGGTGCCGGCATTGCCCATGAACAGGTCGGCCTGGTGCACCGGAAAGGCGCCGCCGCTGCCCTGCACGGTATAGGTCTGCGTGCCCTCGGCCTGCTCCCAGGCGACGCCCAGCTTCTTGAGCGCGGTCAGCATCACCAGCGTATCGTCAGAAGCCAGCAAGTCGTGGATCTGCGTGGTGCCGTTGGCCAGCGCCGCCAGCAGCAGCGTGCGGTTGGAAATGCTTTTGGAACCCGGCAGCCGCACCGTCCCCTGCACTTTTGCCACAGGATGCAAATCCAGGTACTCGGGATAACTTTGTTTGCGTTGGATACTCATTAATCGCCACCTTCCTTGTTCTGTTGTTCCGCAGCCTCGATGGCGCTGATCCAGTTGTGTCTTGCCTGCTGCGCATTGCTGTAGATGGCTTCCAGCGCCGGCCCGTCGCCGGCCGCTAGCAAACCGCGCAAGCGGCCCAGCTGCAGCATGTAAGCATCCAGCTCGCCCAGCAAGGCGCTCTGGTTGGCCAGTGAAATATCGCGCCACATCTCCGGCGACGAGCCGACGATGCGGGTGAAATCGCGAAAGCCGCTGGCGGCATATTGAAACAGCGACGCCGCGTGCGGCTTGTTGGCGATATCATCCACCAACGCATACGCCAGCACGTGCGGCAAGTGGCTGACTGCGGCAAACACGGCATCGTGCTGCTGCGCCGAGAGCTGATGAATCAGCGCGCCGCACTGCTGCCAGGCAGCGGCAACCCGAGCCACATCCGCGGCCGAATTTTCCGGCAGCGGCGCCAGCACCACTTTCTTGCCGACATACAGTTCCGCCAGCGCCGCCTCGGGGCCATTCTGTTCACGCCCTGCGATCGGATGGCCGGGCACGAACTGGCCGATCTTGCCGCCCAGCGCCGTGCGCGCCGCCTGCGCCACGTCGGACTTGGTGCTGCCGGCGTCGGTGACGATGGTGCCGGCTTGCAGATGTGGCGCAATACTCGCCAGGATGGCGCCGGTCTGCGCCACCGGCGCGGCGATCAGGATCAGGTCGGCGCCGCTGACCGCCTCCGCGACATCGCTGGCGATCTGGTCGATGATGCCCAGTTCGCGCGCGCGCTGCAGTGTCGTCAGGTGGCGGCCGACGCCGACGATCTGTTCCACCACGCCGGCTTTTTTCAAAGCCAGGGCAAACGATCCGCCGATCAGGCCTACACCAAAAATTGCGATTTTCTTGAACACGGGCGTTGCTTCAATAAAGATTATTCGGACTCATGCAGCCGGCGCTCAGGCCAGCAGCTTCTTCAGTGCATCGATGAACGCCGCGTTTTCTTGCGGCAGGCCGATGGTGACGCGCAGCCATTGCGGCAAGCCATAGTTGGCGACCGGGCGCACGATGATGCCCTGCTTCAGCAACGCCAGGTTGACGCGCGCGCCGGCAGCTTCATCGGCGCCGACCTTGACCATCACGAAATTGCCGAACGACGGCACATATTCCAGCTCCAGTTCATCGAAGGTTTGCGTCAGCTGACGATAACCTTCGCGATTCAGCTGCGCGCTGCGCTGCAGGAATTCGGTATCGTTCAAGGCCGCCACGGCGGCGGCCTGGGCCAGCGAGTTGACGTTGAACGGCTGGCGGATGCGGTTCAGCAAATCGGTGATCGCCGGTTGCGCAATGCCGAAGCCGATGCGCAGGCCAGCCAGGCCGTAGGCCTTGGACATGGTGCGCGACACCAGCAGGTTGGGATACTTGCGCACCCAGGAAATCGATTCGTACTGTACTTCCGGCGGCAGGTATTCGTTATAGGCTTCGTCCAGCACCACCACGATCTGCGGCGGCACGCGCGCCAGGAAAGCTTCCAGCTCGGCGGCCGGAATGAAGCTGCCGGTCGGGTTATTCGGATTGGCGATGAAGATCAGCTTGGTGTCGGCCGTAATCGCGTCGAACATCGCCGCCAGGTCATGACCATAGTCCTTGGCCTTGACCACGATGGCGCGGGCGCCGACCGCTTGTGTCGCCAGCGCGTAGACGACGAAAGAATATTCCGCATACATCGCGGCTTGCCCGGCCTGCACGAAAGCGTGTGTCGCCAGCTCCAGGATATCGTTGCTGCCGTTGCCGAGCGTGATCCACTCTGCCGGCACATCATACTTGGCGGTAATCGCGGCCTTCAGATCGAAACCGTTAGCATCCGGATAACGGCCAATATCGGCTACTGCCTTTTGCATCGCCAGGCGCGCCGACTCCGGCATGCCCAGCGGATTTTCGTTAGAGGCCAGCTTGATGATCTTGGCTTCGTCCAGGCCGAACTCGCGGGCTACTTCGGCAATCGGCTTGCCGCCTTGATACGGGGCGATAGCGCGCACATACTCTGGACCAAATTGGATTGACATTGTCTGCTTTCAGGACGAAATATTGAACGAGATAATTAGGTAAATAAGAGGTAAATGAGAGGTAAATGCGTTAAATCAGTGAGCTATCAGTGAGCTAAATAGGGCGCTAAGCAAGTGCGTGTCCAGGCGCCGTTCAAAAGCTGCGCGGATACGATCCCAGCAGCTTGTAGAACGCAGCATTCTGCTGCAGTTCGTCCAGCGCCTTGGCCACCTTGTCGTCGGCCGCATGGCCTTCGACATCGACATAGAAATAGTATTCCCAAGCACCCATGCGTGCTGGCCGCGATTCAAAGCGGGTCATCGACACGCCATGTTTGGCGAGCGGCGCCAGCAGCTTGTAGACAGCACCGGCCTTGTTCGCCACCGACAGCACCAGCGACGTCTGGTCCTTGCCGCTGGCGCCGTTCTGCAGGCGACCCACCACGGCAAACCGGGTACGGTTGTGCGGATCGTCCTGGATATTCGCGCTGACTACCTGCAGGTCGTATTTCTGCGCCGCCATTTCGCCGGCAATCGCGGCCACCGCTTCATTCTCGCTGGCCATGCGCGCCGCTTCGGCATTCGACGCTACCGCCTGCCGTTCGATGCTCGGGTAATGCTGGTTGAGCCAGGCATTGCATTGCGCCAGCGCTTGCGAGTGGGCGCAGATGCGGGCGATGCCGGCCATCGTGCCTTCCTTGGTCATCAGGCTGTGATGCACCGGGATCGACACTTCTCCACTGATATTGAGCGTGGTTTGCAGCAGCAGGTCGAGGGTACGGTTGATCACCCCTTCGGAGGAATTCTCGATCGGCGCGACGCCGAAATCGGCGGTGCCGGCTTCGGTGGCGCGGAACACTTCGTCAATCGACACGCAAGGCAGGCCTTCCACCGCGTGGCCGAACTGCTGGTACACCGCTTGTTCGCTGAAGGTGCCGGCCGGGCCCAGATAGGCCACCGTCACGCGCTTTTCCAGCGCGCGGCAAGCCGACATCACTTCACGGAAAATGGTTTGTACATCGGCGCCTTGCAGCGGTCCCGGATTGCGCTCGGCAACCTTGAGCAAGACCTGCGCCTCGCGTTCCGGACGAAACACGGGGGCATTGGTCTCTGCCTTGACGTGGCCGACCTCTTGCGCGATTTTCGCGCGGCGGTTCAGCAAGGCCAGGATTTCGGCGTCAATGGCGTCGATCTGCTGACGCAAGGGTAGGAGTTTGTCTTCGCTCATGTTGTTTCTATCTCTGGTTCTGCTAATAAGCCTGGCGCAAGGCGTAATGCGCTAGCCGCGCTGTTTTTCAAATTCCTGCAAATACGCCACCAGCGCCTGCACGCCTTCCAAAGGCATGGCGTTATAGATCGAAGCGCGCATGCCGCCCACCGATTTATGGCCCTTCAGCTGCAGCAAACCCCGTTCCTTGGCGCCGCTCAAGAAAGCATCGTTGAGCGCGTCATCGGCCAGGAAGAAAGGCACGTTCATGCGCGAGCGGCAGCTGTTGGCGATCTTGGTGCGGTAAAAATCGCTGGCGTCCAGGCAGTCATACAGTAAAGCCGCCTTGGCGATATTGCGTTGTTCCATCGCGGCGACGCCGCCCTGCTTCTTGAGCCACTGGAACACCAGCCCGGCGATATAGATCGCATAGGTCGGCGGCGTGTTGTACATCGAATCATTGTCGGCCACGATCTTCCAGTTGAAGGCGGACGGGCAAGCCGGCAACGCGTAGCCTGGGCCGAGCAAGTCTTCGCGCACCACCACCAGGGTCAGTCCGGCCGGGCCGATATTCTTTTGCGCACCGCCATAGATCACGCCGTACTTGGATACATCTACCACGCGCGACAGGATGTGCGACGACATGTCGGCCACCAGCGGCGCATTGTTGGTTTCCGCGGCGACATCGGGCGTGAACTGGTACTCGACGCCGTCGATGGTTTCGTTGGTGCAGAGATGGACGTAAGCCGGATCCTTGGACAGCTGCCAGCTGTCGCGATCGGGAATCTGCGCGAAATGGCTGTCTTCGGAAGAGGCGGCGACATTGACGTTGCCGTAGCGCCGCGCTTCTTTCAGCGACTTGGTCGACCACGAACCGGTATTGATGTAATCGCTGGTGGCCGGCTGAGCCCGACCGCCGCGGCCCAGCAGGTTGAGCGGCACGATCGCATTCTCGGCAATCGCACCACCCTGCATGAACAGCAGTTTGTAATTGTC
Organism: Collimonas pratensis; assembly: GCF_001584185.1. Taxonomy (GTDB): domain Bacteria; phylum Pseudomonadota; class Gammaproteobacteria; order Burkholderiales; family Burkholderiaceae_D; genus Collimonas; species Collimonas pratensis. The sequence continues at coordinate 4,762,121 of NZ_CP013234.1, forward strand.
CGGCACCGCGAACAGCGCGCGGAAATCCTGCTGCGCGGCGGCCAGGATAGACATGAACTCCTTGCCGCGATGACTCATCTCCATCACCGACATGCCGCTGCCCTGCCAGTCCAGCATTTCAGCAGCAGCTTGCTGCAACACCTCTTTTGGCAACACGGCAGGACCAGCAGAAAAATTATAGATAGGCATGATGAATGTCGTCAGATAAAGAACCGGAATTGCAGAGACTACGTAGAATTTCTTTGAATACTTTGGCCCAACAGATGGCGTTGCTGTGTTGTTACGGTATTACCGGTAAAACAGAAAACAATGCGCAGAAAACAATGCGCAGAAAGCAATACGCGGCCCAGGCTGGCTGGACCGCGCGGCTTGCTTTATTACTCCGCTGCCGGCTCGGAAGCGTCGCCGGCTGCCGTGCTGCCGGTGTCGCCTTCAGCACTGGCTTCCACTTCAGCATCGACCTCGGCGTCGGATTCGACCACGCGCTGCAAACCGCTCAGCTTGGTGCCATCTTCCACTGCGATCAGTGTGACGCCCTGGGTAGCACGGCCCATTTCGCGGATTTCCGCGACGCGGGTGCGTATCAGGACGCCGCCGGTAGTGATCAGGATGATTTCATCGCTAGGTTCCACCAGCGTTGCCGCCACCACCTTACCGTTGCGCTCGCTGGTCTGGATCGCGATCATGCCCTTGGTGCCGCGGCCGTGGCGCGTGTACTCGGTAATCGGCGTACGTTTGCCGAAGCCATTTTCAGTGGCAGTCAATACCGATTGCTGTTCGTTTTCCGCAACGAGCAAGGCGATAACCTGCTGGCCTTCTTCCAGGTTCATGCCGCGCACGCCGCGCGCGGTACGGCCCATCGGACGCACATCGTTTTCGTCGAAGCGCACTGCCTTGCCGGAATCGGAGAACAGCATGACGTCATGCTGGCCATCGGTCAGCGCGGCGCCGATCAGGAAATCGCCTTCATCCAGGTCGACCGCGATGATGCCGGCCTTGCGTGGATTGCTGAAGTCGGACAATGGCGTCTTCTTGACGGTGCCCAGGCTGGTCGACATGAAGACATAACGGTCTTCCGGGAAGCTGCGGTTGGCGCCCGACAATGGCAGCACCACGGTGATCTTCTCGCCATCCTGCAGCGGGAACATGTTGACGATCGGCTTGCCGCGCGAATTGCGCGAACCTTGCGGTACTTCCCAGATCTTCAGCCAGTAGAGACGGCCGCGATTGCTGAAGCACAAAATGTAGTCATGGGTATTACCGACGAACAGCTGGTCGATCCAGTCGTCTTCCTTGGTCGCCATCGCTTGCTTGCCGCGGCCACCGCGTTTTTGTGCGCGGTACTCAGAGACCGGCTGCGCTTTCATGTAGCCGGTGTGCGACAAGGTCACCACCATGTCTTGCGGCGTGATCAGGTCTTCCGTGCCGAGATCGGTAGGATTGTGCTCGATCTGCGAACGGCGTTCATCCTTGTTGCCGATGCCGTATTCGTTCTTGGCAGCGGTCATCTCGTCGGTGATGATGACGGTGACACGTTCCGGCTTGGCCAGGATATCCAGCAGGTCGGCGATTTGCGCCATCACGTCTTTGTACTCGTTGACGATCTTGTCTTGCTCGAGGCCGGTCAGGCGTTGCAGACGCATCTGCAGGATTTCCTGCGCCTGGTCGTCCGACAGGCGATACATGCCGTCAGTCTGGATGCCGTAATGTTTAGGCAGGTTTTCCGGACGGAAGGACTCGATGCCGCCGATATTTTCGTCGCCGGTACGGGCCAGCATTTCACGCACCATGGAAGAATCCCAGGCACGCGCCATCAGTTCGGATTTCGCCACCGGCGGCGTCGGCGCCGCCTTGATCAGGGCGATGAAATCGTCGATGTTGGCCAGCGCTACCGCCAAGCCTTCCAGCACGTGACCGCGTTCGCGCGCCTTGCGCAGTTCGAACACGGTGCGGCGCGTGACGACTTCGCGGCGGTGCGACAGGAAGCATTCCAGCATCTGTTTCAGGTTCAGCAGCTTAGGCTGGCCATCCACCAGCGCTACCATGTTCATGCCGAAGGTGTCTTGCAGCTGTGTTTGCTTGTACAGATTGTTCAGCACAACCTCTGCCACTTCGCCGCGCTTGAGTTCGATCACCACGCGCATGCCGGATTTGTCCGACTCGTCGCGCAGGTCGGAAATGCCTTCCAGCTTCTTGTCGCGCACCAGTTCGGCGATACGTTCCAGCAAAGCCTTCTTGTTTACCTGGTACGGCAGTTCGTCGATGATGATCGCAGTGCGGCCTTCACGTCCGAATTCTTCGAAGTGGGTCTTGGCGCGCATCACCACGCGGCCGCGGCCGGTGCGGTAACCATCGCGCACGCCGGAGACGCCGTAGATGATGCCGGCGGTCGGGAAGTCCGGCGCCGGGATGATTTCGATCAGTTCGTCGATGGTGCAATCGGCATTGCGCAATACATGCAGCGCACCGTCGATCACTTCGGTCAGGTTGTGCGGCGGAATGTTGGTCGCCATGCCGACCGCGATGCCGGATGAGCCGTTGATCAGCAGGTTAGGAATGCGGGTCGGCAACACCGACGGCTCTTTTTCCTTGCCGTCGTAGTTGGGCACGAAGTCGACGGTTTCCTTGTCGAGGTCGGCCAGCAGTTCGCCGGCAATCTTGTCCAGGCGGCACTCGGTGTAACGCATCGCTGCCGCGCCGTCGCCGTCGATCGAACCGAAGTTGCCTTGGCCATCGACCAGCATGTAACGCAGCGAGAACGGCTGCGCCATGCGCACCAGCGTGTCGTAAATCGAAGCGTCGCCATGCGGGTGATACTTACCCATGGTTTCACCGACCACGCGCGCGCATTTGACGAACGGGCGATTCCAGACATTGTTCATTTCATGCATGGCGAACAAGACCCGGCGGTGCACCGGCTTGAGGCCGTCGCGCACATCCGGCAGCGCCCGGCCGACGATCACGCTCATGGCGTAATCGAGGTAGCTCTTGCGCATTTCTTCTTCGAGGGAAATCGGGATTGTTTCTTTAGCGAATTGATCCATTTAGCGAGTCGGCCAATCTTTACTTGGGTTGATCAATATTGAACCTGCGATAGAACCAACATTCCAGAGCGATCTGCCAGTTGCCGGCGAAATGCTGCTCGAAACGCAGGTATAACCGCATGATTTTAGCACGTGGAAGAGGCAGTTCTGGCTTTTCAGGCAAGGCGTTGCAGGCCGAAAACGTGCCGCCCCGAAAAAATATGTTTAAATGCCGCCTTGCCCGGCTTTTGGGGATCGCCTTACCCGCCCCACGCCATTTCTATCAGGAAATAATTTATGCGTCATACGATTCTGCTGAGCCTGCTGTTAGGCTCGGCCTGCGGCTTTGCGGCCAGCTCCAGTCTTGCCCAGACCAGCGCCATCCAGGCATCCCCCGAAAAAAGTGCCTACCTGCAAGACGGTAGTGGCCCGGTGGTGCGCAGCCAGGATGGCTTGTGCTGGCGCTCCGGCTATTGGGACGCCAAGGATGCCGTCCCCGGCTGCGACGGCGAACTGGCGCCGCCGGTGATGAAAGCCATCGCGCCGGCACTGGCCGCCGGCCCAGCCATTGCCAGCGATCAACCCAAGGAGCCGGATCTGGTCGCTCAATGTCAGTTCACTTTGTCCAGCGACAGCATTTTCAGCTTTGGAAAAGCGACCCTGAGCAAGTCTGCCAAGCAAGAAATTGATAAAAAGACCATTGAGAAACTGGCCGATTGCAGCGGCGCCAAGGTGCTCCTGGTGACCGGCTATACCGATCACCTTGGAACAGACGCATATAACAGGAAGTTATCGATGCGACGGGCAGCCAGCGTCGCCAGTTATCTAAAAAGCAAAGGCATCAGCAACAGGATAGAGACAAACGGTGCCGGCGCTGCCGAACCGATAGTGACATGCAGCAACAAACTGAGCATCAAGAAAAGCATCGTCTGTCTCGCGCCTAACCGCAGAGTAGTGATAAAAATGCAATAAATTCAAAATAAAATAGATACTTTGCTTGCGTCGATGTAATATGTCGGCCGTGGTGATGTTTTCATAATGTTATGTTGTATGAAAACAACGAAGCAGGCAAAACGTGTGCTGGATCATTTGGCATCCTTCGCTAGCGCTTGCTGCCTGTGGCAGAATGGTGGTCAAGTTCATTGCGTATGGTCAATCCCACACGTAACGGCCTGAACCACGTGATACTATCCAATTTTTGATGTCGTATATTAGTTGCGCAGTTAATCTGCGGATATCTCAACCGAGAGGAGAAACATGAATAAATTAGCAAAACTCGTCTTCGCTGCGTCCGCAGTCGTCGCACTCTCTGCCTCTGCGCAGGAAATCAAAGATATCCAGGCGGCTACCCCAAACAGCGCCTACGTTCAAAGCTCGAATGGTGTAATCGCACGTGACCCGTACGGTCTGTGCTGGCACACCGGCTACTGGACACCAGCTGACTCGGTTCCAGGCTGCGACGGCGAAATCGCTCAAGCTGCACCAGCACCGGCTGCACCAGCACCGGCTCCAGTTGTTCCAGCACCAGCTCCAGTATCGCAAAAGGTTACTTTCGCTGCTGACGCATTCTTCGACTTCGACAAAGCTGTCCTGAAGCCAGAAGGCAAAGCCAAGCTGGATGACCTGACTTCGAAACTGGGCGCAATCAACCTGGAAGTCATCATCGCTGTTGGTCACACTGACTCGATCGGCTCCGTTGCTTACAACCAGAAGCTGTCGGTTCGCCGCGCTGAAGCTGTCAAGGCATACCTGGTACACAAGGGTGTCGAAGCTAACCGTGTTTACACCGAAGGCAAGGGCAAGTCGCAACCAGTCGCTGACAACAAGACTGCTGCAGGCCGCGCTAAAAACCGTCGCGTTGAAATCGAAGTTGTTGGTACACGTACCAACTAATCGACGCAAACTCGATGAAAACCCCGCCTCGGCGGGGTTTTTTTTCGTCATGACCACGCGCAATCCGATGGCATTGCGCTAATTTTTAAACGCTGCACAAGCCGCAACACCCTACTTTCCAGCTATGATTCAACCTATGAACGCAGACCCGTCAGAACTCAAAAAATTCAGCGACCTGGCGCACCGCTGGTGGGATCCGGAATCGGAATTCCGTCCCTTGCACGAAATCAATCCGCTGCGCCTGGAATGGATCAATTCGCGCGTCGCGCTGGCCGGCAAGAAGGTATTGGATATCGGCTGCGGCGGTGGCATCCTGGCCGAATCGATGGCGCGCAAAGGCGCCACCGTTACCGGCATCGACCTGTCGGATAAAGCATTGAAGGTAGCCGACCTGCACAGCCTGGAATCGGGCATCCAGGTCCGTTACGAAAAAATCGCCGCGGAAGACATGGCCAGCCGCGAGCCAGGGCAGTTCGATGTGGTGACCTGCATGGAAATGCTGGAGCACGTCCCCGATCCGGCATCCATCGTGCGCGCCTGCGCGACGCTGGTGAAGCCGGGCGGGCAGGTGTTTTTTTCGACCCTTAACCGCAATCCGAAAGCCTACCTGCAGGCAGTGCTGGCGGCAGAATATCTGCTGCGCATGCTGCCCAAGGGCACGCACGACTACGCCAAGTTCATCACGCCTGCCGAACTGGCGCAGTTCGCCCGCAACGCCGGCCTCAACGTCGATGTCATGCGCGGCATGAGCTATAACCCGCTGACGCTGATCTATTCGCTCAACCAGGATACCAGCGTCAACTATCTGATGGCCTGCACTAGTGGACTGTAACAGCCGAATCGAGAGTGAAGGACGCGTATCCGACGCGCAGGGCAAGGCGCACAGCGGAGCAATAGCGGGACTATTGCGAGCATGTGCAACGCCGCCATGCGCGTCGGATACGTGGCAGGCACTCTTAATTCGGCTGTTACAGTCCACTATGCACGTTTGAAGCGGCGATGCTGCAGTCCGGCCGGACTGCAGCCGCTGTAAAACGCATGCGCTGCATGCCGTCTGCCATCTTCTCGCACTCTAGGAACCGATCATGCCCCTGCCAATGCCGCGCGCCATCCTGTTTGACCTTGACGGCACCCTCGCCGACACCGCACCGGATCTGGCAGGAGCGCTCAACCGCCTGCGCAACGAGCGCGGCTTGAGCAGCACACCTTACGCCCAATTGCGTCCCCACACTTCAGCCGGCGCGCGCGGCATGATAGGCGCCGCCTTCGGCTTGAAGCCGGGCGATGCCGACTATGAAGAATTGCGCGTCGGCTTTTTGGCCCACTACGCGGCCGCGCTGGCGGTCGACAGCACGCTGTTCGACGGCATCCCTGCCCTCCTGAAAGCATTGCGCCAGCGCCAGCTCGGCTGGGGTGTGGTGACCAACAAGGCGGCCGTATTCACCGATCCGCTGGTGGCCCAGATCGGCCTGGCGGATGCCGATTGCGTCATTTCCGGCGACACCACCGCCCACTCGAAACCGCATCCGGAGCCACTGCTGGAAGCCGCGCGGCGCCTCAATCTGCAACCGCAGGAATGCTGGTATGTAGGCGACGACCTGCGCGATATCCAGGCTGGGCGCGCCGCCGGCATGGCTACCGTCGCCGCCGCCTGGGGTTATTGCGGCGACAGCGCCCCAGACAGCTGGGAAGCCGATGCCCTGATAGATACGCCGCTGCAATTGCTCACTCTTCTTCCACAGCAGTAACTTTTCTGCGAAATCCCGGTCATATGCCTGTCCAGGCAGATGAATGACGTCAGATTGATTACTTGGCGACTTGCCATACACAGTTTCAAAGACTTTAATAAAATAACGGGCAAGACTGTCTGGCGTATATTGTGGACATGCTTGCCCATAAGGAATAAAAATGGCAAAACTCCCTCGTCCCTCCTGGCTCCCACGCGCCATCCGCTGGACCGGCATTACCGTCGCCGTCCTGCTGGTGCTGGCGCTGATCAGCTGGCTGGCGGTGCCGCCGGTCGCCAAGCATCTGGTTGAACAGCAGGTCGAAGCGCAGATCGGACGCAAGGCCAGCGTCGGCAAGATTGCCTTCAATCCGCTCAACCTCACGCTGACGGCCTCCGACTTCACGCTGTACGAACCCGATAAAACCACCCCCGCTTTTTCCGCCAGCACGCTGCTGGTGAACGCCTCCTTCGCTTCGCTGTTCCGCCTGGCGCCGGTACTGGATGAAGCCCAGTTGATCAATCCGAAGCTGCATATCGTGCGCACCAGCGCCGACGGCATCGGCCGCTACAATTTTTCAGATGTAATCGACCGCATCCTGGCCATGCCCAAGAACGACAAGCCGGCCCAGTTTTCCGTCTCGAATATCCAGCTGCAAAACGGCGCCATCAAGTTTGACGACAAAGTCACCGGCAAGCTGGTCGACATCGAAGCGCTGAACATTGGCCTGCCTTACATCTCCAATTTCGCCAGCAAGGTGGACACCTTCGTCCAGCCGCACATATCGGCCAAGATCAACGGTACGCCCTTCGATCTCAAGGGACGCAGCAAGCCGTTTGCCGGCAGCCTGGAAACTTCGCTGGCGATCGATATCGATCAGCTGGATGTGGCCAGTTACGTCGCCTTTTCCCCGGTCGCCCTGCCGCTGGCGATCCAGAGCGCCAAGCTCTCTACCAAGCTTGATCTGACCTTCATCCGCAACAAGGACAAACCCGAGGTCGTGCTTTCCGGCGGCGTGCAGCTGGCCGACCTGGCGCTGGCCGACAAGAACGCCGCGCCGCTGCTGAAAGCGCAATCCGTCAGCGCTCAGATCGGTAAGCTGAATGTCCTCACCGGCGCTGCCGCGCTGGACCAGATCGAGATCCTGAAACCGGAAGTCTGGGTCAACCTGAACGCCAACGGCAGTCTCAACTGGGCCGCCCTGAGCACACCAGCCGCCAAGCAGGAAATCGTCAAGGATGCGCCGAAGAAGCCGGCGACAGCACAGGCGCCGATGACCCTGGCCAAACTCAGCATCCGCGACGGCATCGTGAACTGGAAGGACGCGGCCAACGCCTCGCCGGCACTGGACCTGCAAGTCAAGAACGTGACCCTGGACGCCAGCAGGCTGTCGACGGCGCCTAACGCCAAACCGGCCACCGTCACGCTCTCGACCGGCACCGACACCGACCAGCACATCCAGTTCATCGGCCAGATCACGCCGGCCAAGGCGATGGTTGCCGGCAAGGCCAGTATCAAAGCCTTGTCGCTGGCGCCCTACCAGCCCTATGTCAACCGTTCGCTGGCGGCGGTCGTGTCCGGCCAGCTGTCGCTGGAAACCCTGCTGGCAATTGAGGATGGCCGCATCCAGCTGCATCAGCTCGGCATCGATGTGGGCGACCTCAAGGTCGCCGCCAAAAGCAGCGCCGGCGGCAGCCTCGCCGCCAAGAAAATCAGCCTGGAAAACGCCAGCCTGGATACCCAGGCGCACACTTTCAACGCCGCCGCATTGCGCCTGGCCGGCATCCAGGGCGACGTCCGCCGCGACGCCCAAGGCAAGCTCAACCTGCAGCAATTCATCGACCCCGCCGGCGCCGCCGGCAAGAGTGCGCCAACTGCGCCGGCCAAGCCAAGCGGACCGGAGTGGGTCGCCAACCTGAGCCAGTTCGCGCTGACCGACAGCAGCGTGAGCTACCTCGACAATGCCGTGAAGCCTGCGGTCAAGCTGCGCGCCGACGACCTCAACCTGAGCGCGGAGAATATCTCCAGCAAGCTCGATAAACCGATCAAAGTCGCGCTGCGCACCCAGATCAACAAGAGCGGCAAACTGGCGGTCGACGGCAGCGTCGCCGCCCAGATGAAATCGGTGGCGCTCGACATCGATGCGCAAAACCTGCCGGTGCCGGCCCTGCAGCCTTACTTCACCGACTTCCTCAACGTCACGCTGAGCTCGGGCCTGGCCAGCACCAAGGGCAAGCTGTCGCTGGCGCTGCCTAGCGGCCGTCAGCAAATGGTGACCGGCTACAACGGCAACCTGCGCCTGGCCAATTTCCGTGTGCTGGACAAGGAGACTTCCGCCGATTTTCTCAAGTGGAAAATGCTCGACGTCAACGGCATCAACGCCAATATCGGCGGCCCGCGCCAGAACGTCACGCTGGCCAAGATCGCCCTCAGCGATTTCTATGCGCGCATCATCTTGTCTGATACCGCCAAGCTGAACCTGCAAGACATCGTGGTCTCGAAAAACGCGCCGCCCGGCGCGCCAGCGCCGTCCCTGACTTCTGCCGAAGCTGGTGAAGGCATGGGCCAGGGCACGCCCAAAGTCACCCAGCCGACGGCTACCGGCACCGTCACTGTCGCTCCTATCGTTGTCGCACCGCCGAAAGAGAATGCGCCGGTGATCAAGATCGGCCAGGTAGTCATCAAGGGCGGCAACATCAACTACACCGACAACTTCGTCAAGCCGAACTACACCGCCAACATGACCGGCATGAACGGCACCGTCGGCGCGATCGCTTCCGACAAGCCGGCGCCGGCGCCGATCGACCTCAACGGCAAGATCGACAACGATGCTCCGGTGGCCATTTCCGGTTCGCTCAATCCGCTGTTCAAGCCGATGTTCCTCGACATCAAGGCCAGCGCCAACGGCGTTGAGCTGCCGCGCCTGACGCCGTATGCCGCCAAGTACGCCGGCTACGCCATCGAGAAGGGCAAGCTGTCGATGGACGTCAGCTACCACATCGAAAACGACAAGCTGGTGGCCGACAACAATGTGCGCATTGACCAGCTCACCTTCGGCGACAAGATCGACAGCCCGACCGCCACCAAGCTGCCGGTGCTGCTGGCCGTGGCCCTGCTGAAAGACCGCAACGGCCAGATCAACATCAACCTGCCGATTTCCGGCACCCTGTCGGACCCGCAGTTTTCGATAGGCGGCATCATCGTCCGTATCTTCATCAACCTCATCGTCAAGGCCGTGACTTCGCCGTTTGCACTAATCAGCTCCGCCTTCGGCGGCAGCGGCGGCGATGAACTCGGCTATGCCGAGTTTGCGCCCGGCTCAGCCACCCTCAGCGCCGCGACTCAGGGCAAGCTGGACACCATCGCCAAGGCGCTCAACGACCGTCCGGCCCTGAAGCTGGACCTGATCGGCCGCGTCGATCCGAAAACCGACACCGACGGCGTGCGCCAGCAAGTCCTGAATCGCCAGCTGAAACAGCTGAAGCAAAAGGATTCGGTCGACCAGAGCGAAGATACGCAATCGGACGACGTCACCCTGACCGATGCCGACAAGGATAAGTACATGGGCAAGGTGTACAGCGCCGGCAAGTTCGACAAGCCGCGCAACGCCATCGGCTTCGCCAAATCGCTGCCAACCGCGGAAATGGAAAAGTTGATTGTTGCCAACACCCCGGTGACCCAGGACGCCCTCAGCGCCCTCGCCACCCGCCGAGCCGAAGCAGTGCGCAAATACCTGGAAACCAAGGGCAAGATCCCGCTGGAGCGGATTTTCCTGATCGCACCGAAACTGACTGCCGACGGCATCAAGGACAAGGGCGCGCCGAACCGTGTCGATTTCGCTCTGAAATAGGGTCGTGCCAGGCGAGTTTCAATCCTGGCAAGGCACTGACAGGAAACCCTCAAGTGCGCTACAATAGAGGCTGCTTGGGGGCGACCTGGTTTCGACGTGGGTTACAAAGCAGCGCAGGGCATACCGAGGACCGACTACCTCGTAAATACAATCGGAATAGATCTAACTGCAAACGATAACTCGTACGCACTAGCCGCTTAATAACCGGTTAGCTCTACACCATCTCGTCCCTGGGGTGGGCTGGTAAAACAGCAGTAGAGTCATTTACAGGGAATCGCTGTTAGCCGGGTTACTTGGCTGACCGTTAAATTTAGGTGACTCGCCTGAACGAAGCGTGTGCGTCCGCGTCGGCTGGGTTAAATCAAATGACAGCACTAAGTATGTAGAACTGTCTGTAGAGGACTTGCGGACGCGGGTTCGATTCCCGCCGCCTCCACCACCAATACAAAAGGTCACCCGAAGGGTGGCCTTTTTTATTGGTGTTCGATATGACAGGATCGATCCCGCGGCCGGCACGGACGCGGGGCGAAGACAGGGTTTCGGCAAGCATGCTTGCCGCTGTCTGAACGGTTTTCGCCTGCAGGCGAAAACCCGGGAGATTCCCGCCGCCCCCAATACAAAAGGTCGCCCGAAGGGTGGCCTTTTGTATTGGTGTTCGATATGACAACGGCTTCACCGCTGAACAGGAAACACCTTGATAAAATCAATAAACGCCCGCAAAGGCGCCGGCACCAAGCGCCGTCCGGGATAATAAAGAAACGGCCCCGAAAAGCGCAGCCACCATGGCTCCAGCACGGCTTCCAGTGCGCCGCTATCAAGATGGGGGCGCAGCCAGTCCTCGAAGAGATAAAGAATGCCGCTGCCCGCGATTGCCGCTTCAACGGCGAGATCCGCGCCGCCACCCGCCTGTACGATCAGCGGCCCGGTCGGATCAACTCGCAATATCTCGCCGTCCCGCTCAAACTCCCATGGCGGCATCGACCCGCTGGGAAAGCGGCCGCGCAGACAGGCATGGCCGAGCAGTTCGCGCGGATGTTGTGGTCGGCCATGCTGATCAAGGTAGGCGCGGGAAGCGACAGCGGCAAAGCGCTGCACGCGCGGCCCGATCGGCACCGCGATCATGTCCTGCTCCAGCCTCCCGTCGTAGCGGATGCCGGCGTCGCAACCAGCCGCGATGACGTCGACAAAACTTTCCTCGGTGAGGACCTCCATCTGTATGTCGGGATAGGCGGCGAGAAACGGCGGTACGATGCTGCCCAGCACCAGCCGCGCCGCACTGACCGGCACGTTGAGGCGCAAGGTGCCGGCCGGCCTGTCGCGGAAACCGTTCACCACATCGAGTGCGGACTCCATCTCGCTGAAAGCCGGGCTGAGCCGCGCCAGCAAGCCCTCACCCGCTTCCGTCGGCACGACGCTGCGCGTGGTGCGATTGAACAGCCGCACACCAAGCTGCGTCTCCAGGCGGCGTACCGCCTCGCTGAGCGCGGATGCGCTACTGCCGCTTGCGCGCGCGCCGTCGCGAAAGCCTTTGGCGCGCGCCACCACCACAAAGGCGTTGAGATCTCCCAGATCGACCTTCATTTGTCCGCACCTCCACTGTTCGCTAATCCGCACAACCCGTACTGATTGTACCCAGTTATCGCGACAGCGGGAAAAGCCTACCATGGGTCGTCTTTCACATACAGGAGCACAATGATGTCTAATACCGAACCATCCACCAGCTTTGCACTTGGCGGCCGCACCGTGAAGCGGCTTGGCTATGGCGCCATGCAGCTTGCCGGACCTGGCGTCTTCGGTCCTCCCAAGGATAGGGGCGCGGCATTGGCCGTGCTGCGCGAAGCCGTCGCGCGCGGAGTGAATCACATCGACACCAGCGATTTCTACGGCCCTCACATCACCAACCAGTTGATCCGCGAGGCGCTGCATCCTTATCGCGACGATCTTGTCATCGTCACCAAGATCAGCGCCCGGCGCGGCGACGACGGCTCATGGATTCCAGCCATGTCGCGCGAAGAACTGATCCAGGCGGTCCACGACAATCTGCGCAATCTTGGGCTGGATGTGCTTGATGTAGTTAACTTGCGCAGCATGTTCGGCATCCACGGACCTGCCGAAGGGTCGATCGAAGAACCGCTCACGGTGCTGGCCGAGCTGCAGCGCCAGGGTCTGGTGCGCCACATCGGGTTGAGCAATGTGACTCCGGCGCAGATTGCGGAAGGACGCCGTCTCTGCAAGATCGTCTGTGTGCAAAATCATTACAACATAGCGCATCGGGAAGACGACGCCCTGATTAACGAACTTGCACGCGACGGTATTGCATACGTGCCTTACTTCCCGCTCGGCGGCTTCACCCCGCTGCAATCGTCTACCTTGTCGGATGTGGCTGCGCGTCTCGGCGCCACACCCATGCAGGTCGCGCTTGCCTGGCTACTTCGTCGCGCGCCCAACATCCTTCTGATCCCTGGCACCTCGTCTATCGCCCACCTGCAGGAGAATCTGGCGGCAGGCAAATTGGCGCTGCCGGACGACGCGATAACAGCACTAGATCAAGTGGCGAACATCAGCGCCGCTTGACGATATACTACAAATGCCCGCCGGGTAACAAGGCAGAGGTGTTCTGCTCACCTCTGCCGCTACGAAAGGTCGCCCGCGGCTTGGCTTTTTATTGTGCTTCGACATGGCAGATGCCGAATCCGCATCCGGTGCGGACGCGGGCGAAGACAGGGTTTCTGCACCAATCCAAAGCGTTTGCCAAAGTCCGCTCACGCCCAAAGTGGGCGGCACGCAACAGCTATCATTCCTCCTCGATTATTCCGTATACAAACTTTCCCCCCAGACATAGAATCCGGTGCTGCTGGGCATTGCAGCAATGTCTCTGCCATTGTCATCGTGGATAGACATGCACTACATTCAATTCATTCTGGGAGTCTTCTTGTGAAGCGTTACGCCGGTGTTGTTGCATGCATTTTTGTCTATTTCGTTGCCATCGCAGGGGGCATGATTCCCGCCAAGGAAAGCCGCGCGGATGCGATGGATGATATCCAGAGCCGGCGCACGATTCGCGTCGCGGTGCCGAAAGATACACCGCCGTTTGGCGCGGAAAACCAGTACAAGTCGCTCGAAGGTTTCGATATCTCGATCGCCAAGATGATTTCGCTGGAGCTGGGCGTGAAACTCGACATGGTGCCGCTAGCCAGCGCGGAGCGCATTCCTTCGTTGCTGAACCATCACGTCGACCTGGTGATTTCCAGCCTCGGCAAAAATCCGGAACGCTTGAAACAGATCGATTTTTCGCAAGCGTACGCACCGTTTTACCTGGGCGTGTTCGGCGCGCCGAACCTGGACGTAAAAAATGCCGCAGGCCTGGCCGGCAAGACGATCGCCGTGCTCAAGGATTCGATCGAAGATGTTGAATTGACCAAGATTGCACCGCCTTCCGCCGTCATCAAGCGCTTCTCTACCAGCAAGGATGCGGAAAAATCCTATCTCCAAGGCGAATCCAAGCTGCTGGCTGCCGGCAACGTGCTGATTTCCGCCTTTACCAAGGAACAGGCCGAAAGCACTCAGCTGAAAATCGTGCTGAAGGATTCACCCTGCTTCATCGGTGTTAACAAAAACGAAACCGCCCTGCTGAACAAGATCAACACCATGCTGAGCAGCATCAAGAAAAACGGCATGCTTAACGTCAATGCCCAGCGCTGGTTCAAGGCACCCTTGCCTGACAGCGTGCTGCATAGCGGGCTGGAATAAACCTAGTTCTCTCAGTAACGAATAAAAAGGGGTTCCGGCAGCGGAACCCCTTTTTCATTTCCGTATCCTCGCCGTATTGCATCGATTGACTCCGCTGCGGCGCGCGAGCCGCCGTCAAGATGTGGTAAGTTCACGGCATGACACCAGATACGCAGGAGAACTGACATGCCAAGCGCAAGCCTGAATGGCGAAATGATCACCGGCTGGGACAGCTTCCATAGCGAATCGGCCAAGGCCTTCGGCTTTCCCGAGTTCTACGGCCGCAACATGAATGCCTGGATCGATTGCCTGAGTTATCTGCGCGACGAGGACGGCATGAGCAAGTTCCGCCTCAAGGAAAACGAGGTGCTGAACATTGAAGTACTGCACAGCGAAAAACTGCGCCAGCACGCCGCCGAAATCCTCGAAGAGCTGGAGTTCTGCATTGCTGCGATCAACGAGCGCTACGACGACTATGGCGAGAAACCGGCGCTGAAACTGATCCTGCGCTAGCGGATGGCTTAATCGATCAGGCTGTCGCCGTCATAGAACGGATACGGCCCGTCAAACTCGCCGATATAAGCGGTGTGGCTGATCAAGCCATGCGCCGCATCCCACAGATGCAGCTGGAACGCCGGCGGCTCCATCACGAAGCGGGACTCCGCCCGCGGACTCAGATCCAGCGCCACCTGATGCGCGACGCCGGGACAGGTCGAGGCGATGCTGCCGCCGAAACGCACCTGGATGGCGCGATGCAGGTGGCCGCACAAGATCCTTTCCACCTGCGGATGGCGCTGCACCACGGCGGCCAGCGCCTGCGGCTGTGCCAACCCTATCTTATCCATGTGGCCGATGCCGGTATGAAACGGCGGATGGTGCATGACGATCACGGTCGGCTGGTGCGGCTGCTCCGCCAACACCTGATCCAGCCAGAGCAAGCTATCGGCGGCCAGCGCGCCGCCGCTGGCGTGTGGAATGACCGTATCCAGCGCCACGATGCGCAGCGCATGATCGTCGATCACATACTCGATCCTGTCCTGGCTTTGCTGCAGGTACAGGTGCTCGGGAAAGGCGGCCCGCAAGGCGCTGCGCTCATCGTGGTTGCCTGGAGTCAAGTAATACGGCATCTCTAGCGCCTGCAGCAGCTGGCGCAGGAATGCATATTCTTCGGGCAGGCCGAAATCGACCAGGTCGCCGGTGATCACCACGGCATCGGGACGCTGCCGGAGTGCGTTGACCTGGGCGATGCAGCGTTTCAGGCTTTCCGCGGTATCGACGATGCGATAGGATTTCTTGCCCTGCGCCTTGATATGCAAATCGGAAATCTGGCAAAGAATCATGCCGCCACCTCATCCTGGAAATGCAGCAAGGCGTGCTCAGGCACGCGCAGTGCGATGCGCTCTCCTACTTGCCAAGATGCGCCTCGACCGGTATCGACCACCACCGCCTGCTCGGCCCCGACATCGACCAGCAGGCGGGTACGGTCGCCCAAAAAGAAGGTCGACAGAATCTCGCCCTGCATGTCGGCGGCGCCCATGCTATCGGCGACCACCTCGACGTCTTCCGGCCGGAACATCAGCGTCGCCCGTAAACCGACGGAAGAAGTGTCGCATGGCAGCTGGCCTCCGCCAAAGCGCAGTCGGCCGTCGCCGGCGATGCCGGTCACGCGATTCATGGTGCCGATAAAATCGGCGACGAAATGGCTGGCCGGGCGATAGTAGATATCCTGCGGGCTGCCGATCTGGGCGATCTTGCCGCGTTCCATCACCACCACGCGATCGCCCAGCGCCATCGCTTCGCTCTGGTCGTGAGTGACGTAGATGGCGGTAATGCCGAGCTTGCGCAGCAGCTGGTTGAGATCGGCGCGCAGGGTTTCGCGCAACTTGGCATCGAGCGCCGTCAAGGGCTCGTCCAGCAGCAAGACCTTGGGCTCGACCGCCAGTGCGCGGGCCAGCGCCACCCTTTGTTTCTGTCCACCTGAGAGCTGGTCGATACGGCGCTGACCTAGTCCTTGCAATTGCACCATCTCGAGCAGGGCGTCGATTTTTTCCAAGCGCTGGGCGGCAGGCATCTTGCGGATCTTCAAGCCGTAGGCGATGTTTTCTCCGACCGTCATGTTGGGAAACAAGGCGTAGTTCTGGAACACCATGCCGACGCCGCGCTTTTCTATCGGCAGGTCCGTCACATCCTCGCCGCCAAACAGGATCTGACCGCCGGCATCCGGAAATTCCAGGCCGGCGATCAGGCGCAAGGTGGTGGTTTTGCCGCAGCCGGACGGCCCCAGCAGGACCACGGTTTCGCCTGGATGGATTTCCAGCTCTATCGGCTGCAGCGCCTGCGCGCCGTTGGCGAAAGTCTTTGCGCACTGGATCAGTTTGATGGAAACGGCATTCTTCATAAGCGGACTCTTGAGCGTGTGGTGTGGGTCACCCATTGCATGGCGATCAGCAGCGGGATAATCATCAGGAAGAAAATCAGCGTGTAGGCGGATCCCACTTCCAGCCGCATCGAGGCATAGCTGTCGGCCAGCCCGACCGGCAAGGTCATGGTCAACGGCGTATGCAGCATCCAGGTGATGTTGAACTCGCCTATCGACAAGGTCACCACCATCAGCGCGCCGGCCAGGATGCCGGAAAAGACATTGGGAATCACGATCCCGAAAAAGCGTTGCAGAGGGCCGGCGCCGAGACTGGCTGCGGCTTCTTCCAGCACCGGCAGTTGCGCCGACTGCATTACCGCCAACACCGGCCGCACCATGAATGGCAGCGTGAACAATACATGGCCGACCAGGATGAACAGCAGGCTGCCGCGGAATTCGCGATACTGACCGTAAGCCATAATCAGGGCCAGCGCAGTAGCCAAGCCGGGCACCGCCACCGGCATCATCAGCAATTCTTCGATGGCGCGCGCCAGGCGGCTGTTGCCACCATTGTGGCGCGCCAGCATGTAGGCGAGCGGCACGCCGGCCACTGTGGTGACTACCAGGCAAGCCAGTGCAATCGCAATCGAGCGCCAGATGGTGACTTGATAGGTGTCCCAGACCTGTACTATCCAGCGCGCGGTAAAACCGCTAGACCAGCCGATGAAAAAATTATCGGTGATCCCCGCCAGCATCGACAGGATGATGGGAATAATCAGGAAGGCGCACACCAACAGGGTGAAGCCGAGCTGGGGATAGAAGCGGAACAATTTCTGCATGTTTATCGCTCCCTAGGCCGCGGCGCCGGCGGCATTGCCGGACCAGGAACGCGCCAGGGCCAGTACCAGCCAGGTCATCGCGCCCAGCACGATCGACAACGCGGCTGCCATGGCAAAGTTGGCGTAACTGGTAAATTCATTGTAGATCGCCATCGGCAGCACATCGATATTGGTGGCCAGGGTGAAGGCCGTGCCAAAGGCGCCGACGCTGGTGGCGAAGCAGATCGCGCCGGATGAAATCAAGGCCGGCGCCAGGGCCGGCAGCACGACGTTGGCGAACACCTGCAAAGGATTGGCGCCCAGCGAACGGGCTGCCTCCTCCAGCGCCGGATCCAGCTTTTCGGCGGCCGCCATGATGGTCAGGATGACGCGTGGAATCGAAAAATACAGATAGCCAAGAAACAAGCCGCCCAGCGAATAGGCAAACACCCAGGCATCGCCAAACAGCCAGTTGCTGACGACGCCGATCAAGCCTTGGCGGCCAGCCAGCATGATCACCATGAAGCCGACCACCACGCCCGGAAATGCCAGCGGGAAGGTGAGCATGGCCAGCAGCAGCGCTTTGCCGGCGAAGCGGTTGCGCTGCAAGAACAGGCCGACCAGTGCAGAGATCAGCAAGGTGGCCAGGGTCACCGCCGCCGACAGCAGCAGCGTCGAAATCAGGCTCATCAAATAGTGATGATTAGTCACCACCGCAAAATAGGCCGCGACGCCGGTGGGGCCGCTGGCCCCGACCGCCACCAGCCGCAGCATCGGCAGCAGCCAGAACGCCACGAACAAGGTCATGCCCGGCACGGCAAACAGCAGGTACAAGCGGCGTTGCGGACGCCGTTTCGGCAATGCATTTTTCACCGCACTTCTGCCTGGTAACGTTCGCTGAAACTGCGCTGGACTTCGGCCATCTTGCCGTAGTCAACCGACTTGGCGCGTGCATATTCCGACGCTGGCAAGAAGTGCGCCTGCGCCTCCTTGGAAATGGCTGAAGCGCGCACCGGCCGCAGATAGGCGTTGGCCCAGATCGCCTGGCCTTCATTGGACAGCAGGAAATCCAGCACCTTCTTGGCATTGGCCGGATTCGGACCGCTTTTCACCAGGCTGACGACGTAAGGCACGGTCAAGGTGCCTTCGCTTGGGATCACGAAAGCAACGTTGGCCTTATCCTTGTACTTGGCGCGATAGGCATCGAAGTCGTAGCCGAACAGAATCGGGATTTCGCCCGACAGCAGGCGTGCATACGAAGTCTGCTTGGGAACGATAGGCTGGTTCTTTTGCAGCGCCTTGAAGTAATTGATGCCCGGCGTGAAGTTATCCAGCGTGCCGCCCAGCGCCTGGTTGACCGCCACCGCGCCGACGTAGCCGACGAAAGCGCTGGCCGGATCGAGATAGCCGATCAGGCCTTTATATTCCGGTTTCAGCAAGTCTTGCCAGGAACGCGGCACCGGCTTGCCCTTGAGTGCATCGACATTCACCATCAGGCCCATGGTGCCGGAATGGATGGTGAACCAGTAACCGTCGGGATCCTTGAGTTCGTTCGGGATCTCATTCCAGCCGGCTGGCTTGTAGGGCGCAGTCACCTGCTTCTTTTTTGCTTCTATGCCGAAGGTTACGCCGACGTAGGTGAAATCGGCCACCGGGCTGGCCTGCTCAGCGATGATCTGCGACAGCGACTGGCCACTGTTCTTGTTATCGGGCGGCACCGTGATGCCGGTCTTGTCCTTGATGGCTTTGATCTGCGTCGCCCAGTCTGCCCATTCGGGCGGACAGTTATAGCAGATGGCATTTTGGGCGACCGCTTGAACCGAAGCGGCCAGGGCGACGGCGGCGATCATGGCATGGAAAACACGTGCTAAACGCATGCTGCTTCCTTTCTGTATTTGCTGGATTAGAGGGGATTCGTGAAGGGCTTGACCGAGGCGCCGATGCGGACGGTATGCGGCAATATGTGCGAGCTGGCGGCTTGATAGCCATCTTGCGTTTCTTCGATCGCTGTCACCAGCGTGCGCAGTGCAAGTCCGCCGATCTGTTCGGACGGCTGTTCGACGCTGCTCAGTATCGGATCCATCAGCTCGCCCAGGGGGATGCCGTCGAAGCCCATGACCGAGACGTCGTCCGGCACGCGCAGGCCGAGTGCGCGCAGGTCGCGCATCACGCTCAGGGCCAGCAAGTCATTGGAGCAAAACAGGGCGCTCGGCCGTTGCAGCGGATCACGGAATGTCTGCAGGTATTCGAGCGCGAGCGAAGTGTAGGTATGGCGCGCAACTTCGATCGGCGCCAGCAGCGTCAGGCCGTGTTGCTGCATCGCCTGCAGATAGCCGTGATAGCGTTGCAAAGCGCGGTCCGAAGCATGGAATTGGCCGGCCAGCATCTGGATGCGGCGGTGGCCGAGCTTGATCAGGTGGGTTACCGCGTCATAGGCAGCGGCGTGATTATCGACCGACACCGATGGCCGTGTGCTCTGTTGCGGCTGGTTATACACCAGCACGTAAGGGATTCTTTCGCGATCCAGCACATCCAGCGTCGTGCTGGCTTCGGCATCGGCGACGGTCAGGATGACGCCGTCCACACGATGCGCCAGCAACAGCTCCACTGCTGCGGCTTCATCTTGCTGGCGGTATTCGGTGGCGGTGAACATGACCGAATAATCGCGCTGGCGCGCCGCCGTTTCTATACCCTGCAGGCACTGCGCAAACACCGTATTGGATAAAGTCGGCACCACCACGCCCACCGTATGCGAACGGCCGGCACGCAGATTACGCCCGGTGAAGTTCGGCCGGAAGCCGAGCGCCTCGATGGCCTGATTGACTTTGCTGGCGGTATCGACGCTGACTGAGTCCGGCTGATTCAGCAGACGCGAGACGGTGGCGATAGAGACGCCGGCTTCTAGAGCCACTTGCTTGATGGATGGACGCATGGTGCAACCCGCGATGTAAACGTTTACATCTTGCCACCGCATTGTTACGCGTTGATGACGTCTGCGCTGCCGGCGGGCTTAAAGCGCGCTATGCGAGCGCGGCCGCCTGCGGCTTATTTTTCTACATTAAGGCGTGGCGGACGCAGATAGTAGATGTCCCATTCCTCTTCGGCCAGCAGCTCAAAGCCATGGCGCTGATAGAAGCGATTGGCGTCGCTGCCTTTTAGGGCGCCGACCCGCAGCGGCAATCCTGCCGTATCGACCTCTTTGAATACCTGGGCCAGCACCGCTGCACCTATACCCTGCCCCTGATGACCGGGGCGTATATAGAGATGGTCCAGCAGCCATTGATCCTGGCCAGGTTTGAGGACGACAAAGCCTAGCCGCTCGCCATCGACGCTGACATGCCGGGTGCAGGCTGGGGAAAACCCGGAAGCAAAGCGCTCCCTGGCGCGCAAGGGATCAAAGCGGCCGATACGTTCAAGGCTTGCGCGCATGGCGGCGATACGCAAGGCCAGCAATTCTTCAAAATCCGTTTCCAATGCCTGGACCAGGATGACAGAGGGGACGATAACTGCCGGCATGTATGCTTTCAGAGTTTTCCTTCGAGGAATAAGGCCATTTTAGCCTAATCAGCTGCGCTGACCGCTGGCGCGGCAAGAGCCGCTGGAGTAGCCTATACAGATCGCCATGCGGCAGTGATGGCTATTCACGGATTACCCTATGGAAAAAACTGCTTTTGTCTTTGCTGGAGGCGGCAGTCTTGGCGCCATCGAGGCTGGCATGCTGCGCGAGCTTATTGCTTCGGGAGTGAAGCCGGATTTCCTGGTCGGCGCTTCCGCCGGCGCCATCAATAGCGTGTTCTTTGCCTATCAGCCGCATTCCGCCGGCTCGCTCCGCCTGGAATATCTGTGGCGTAGCATCCGTCGCGAGCAGATCTTACCTTGGTCATTTTTGTCCCTGCTAGCTGCGTTTCGCGGACGAGGCACGCATTTGGTCAGTTCGGGACGACTGCGCGAGCTGTTGTATGAGCACTACGGCAGCCGCAAGCTGGAAGATGCGGACCTGCCGGTGCATGTAGTCGCCACCGAGATGAAAACCGGCAATGAAGTGGTGATTTCGTCAGGTTCCGCTGTCGACGCGGTGCTCGCCAGCACGGCGATCCCCGGCGTATTCCCACCAGTTGCACTGGGCGGCAGCATGCTGATCGATGGCGGCGTCGCCAACAATACGCCGATTTCCACGGCTATCCGATTGGGCGCCACCCGCGTCGTCGTGCTGAGCACCGGCTTTACCTGCGCCGAACGGCGTCCTCCTAAAGGTGCGCTGGAGCATGCCATGAGTGCGCTCAACCTGCTGGTAGCACGGCAGCTGGTGTCGGATCTGGAGCGCTGGTCTACGCATGCGGCGATTGCCGTGGTTACGCCCTTATGCCCGCTGGACGTTTCACCGTACGACTATAGCCAATGCGGCTTGCTGATAGACCGGGCGGCGGCCGAAACGCGTCTCTGGCTGGAGGCAGGAGGGCTCGATAATCATCAAATTCCCGACGGGCTCAGGCCCCACTCCCACGACGTGGATGCTGCATGCCATGGCTGATCAGGATTTCTGAGCAGATATTGAGATTTTCCGTATTTTGTAAAGTGAACGCGCAAAGCAAAAACCCTCTGTCCGGTAAGGAGCAGAGGGTTTTTTAATAAAAGCCTGACGATGACCTACTTTCACACTGGTTGCAGCACTATCATCGGCGCAAATTCGTTTCACGGTCCTGTTCGGGATGGGAAGGGGTGGTACCAAATCGCTATGGTCATCAGGCATAACTTGTAACCGCTGCTTGTTCCACTGTAGTGGCAACAAACAACGCAATCTAGAAGAAGTAGTTTTTTATACCGGCCACACAAGGGTGTGTGTGACCGGTTGGGTATGAATGTCCAAACGGTGTTGCTATCTGTTGAGGATAGTCACCTTGGCAAACAAATAAGCTCATCATATAACCTGCTAAGGTTATAGGGACAAGCCTCACGGGCAATTAGTATCAGTTAGCTTAACGTATTACTACGCTTCCACACCTGACCTATCAACGTCCTGGTCTCGAACGACCCTTTAGGGGAATCTAGTTCCCGGGAAATATCATCTTAAGGCAAGTTTCCCGCTTAGATGCTTTCAGCGGTTATCTCTTCCGAACTTAGCTACCCGGCAATGCCACTGGCGTGACAACCGGTACACCAGAGGTTCGTCCACTCCGGTCCTCTCGTACTAGGAGCAGCCCCCTTCAAATTTCCAACGCCCACGGCAGATAGGGACCAAACTGTCTCACGACGTTTTAAACCCAGCTCACGTACCACTTTAAATGGCGAACAGCCATACCCTTGGGACCGGCTACAGCCCCAGGATGTGATGAGCCGACATCGAGGTGCCAAACTCCCCCGTCGATATGAACTCTTGGGAGGAATCAGCCTGTTATCCCCAGAGTACCTTTTATCCGTTGAGCGATGGCCCTTCCATACAGAACCACCGGATCACTATGTCCTACTTTCGTACCTGCTCGACTTGTCAGTCTCGCAGTTAAGCACGCTTATGCCATTGCACTATTAGCACGATGTCCGACCGTACCTAGCGTACCTTCGAACTCCTCCGTTACACTTTGGGAGGAGACCGCCCCAGTCAAACTGCCTACCATGCACTGTCCCCGATCCGGATAACGGACCAAGGTTAGAACCTCAAACAAACCAGGGTGGTATTTCAAGGTTGGCTCCACGAGAACTAGCGTCCCCGCTTCAAAGCCTCCCACCTATCCTACACAGATTGGTTCAAAGTCCAATGCAAAGCTACAGTAAAGGTTCATGGGGTCTTTCCGTCTAGCCGCGGGTAGATTGCATCATCACAAACATTTCAACTTCGCTGAGTCTCGGGAGGAGACAGTGTGGCCATCGTTACGCCATTCGTGCAGGTCGGAACTTACCCGACAAGGAATTTCGCTACCTTAGGACCGTTATAGTTACGGCCGCCGTTTACTGGGACTTCAATCAAGAGCTTGCACCCCATCATTTAATCTTCCAGCACCGGGCAGGCGTCACACCCTATACGTCCACTTTCGTGTTTGCAGAGTGCTGTGTTTTTATTAAACAGTCGCAGCCACCTTTTTATTGCAGCCCTTTCGTCCTTCTGGCGCAGGCCAGTCAAACTACCGGGGCGTACCTTATCCCGAAGTTACGGTACAAATTTGCCGAGTTCCTTCTCCCGAGTTCTCTCAAGCGCCTTAGAATACTCATCTCGCCCACCTGTGTCGGTTTGCGGTACGGTCTCGTTAGACTGAAGCTTAGAGGCTTTTCTTGGAACCACTTCCGATTGCTTCACCAATAAATTGGCTCGTCCCATACCCTTGAATTACGCTGCCGGATTTGCCTAACAGCCTTCTCTGATATAGGAACCGGGACTTCCAACACCCGGACAACCTTCCGCGATCCGTCCCCCCATCGCATCTAACGACGGTGCAGGAATATTAACCTGCTTCCCATCAGCTACGCATCTCTGCCTCGCCTTAGGGGCCGACTCACCCTGCTCCGATGAACGTTGAACAGGAAACCTTGGGCTTACGGCGTGGGGGCTTTTCACCCCCATTATCGCTACTCATGTCAGCATTCGCACTTCTGATACCTCCAGCATCCTTTACAAGACACCTTCGCAGGCTTACAGAACGCTCTCCTACCATATCAATAAATTGATATCCGCAGCTTCGGTGACTGGCTTAGCCCCGTTACATCTTCCGCGCAGGACGACTCGATCAGTGAGCTATTACGCTTTCTTTAAAGGATGGCTGCTTCTAAGCCAACCTCCTGACTGTTTTAGCCTTCCCACTTCGTTTGCCACTTAGCCAATCTTTGGGACCTTAGCTGGCGGTCTGGGTTGTTTCCCTCTTGACGTCGGACGTTAGCACCCGGCGTCTGTCTCCCAAGCTCGCACTCATCGGTATTCGGAGTTTGCAATGGTTTGGTAAGTCTCGATGACCCCCTAGCCATAACAGTGCTCTACCCCCGATGGTGATACTTGAGGCACTACCTAAATAGTTTTCGGAGAGAACCAGCTATTTCCAAGTTTGTTTAGCCTTTCACCCCTACCCACAGCTCATCCCCTAATTTTTCAACATTAGTGGGTTCGGACCTCCAGTGCGTGTTACCGCACCTTCATCCTGGCCATGAGTAGATCACTTGGTTTCGGGTCTACACCCAGCGACTGAACGCCCTATTCGGACTCGATTTCTCTACGCCTTCCCTATACGGTTAAGCTTGCCACTGAATGTAAGTCGCTGACCCATTATACAAAAGGTACGCAGTCACGGAACAAGTCCGCTCCTACTGTTTGTATGCACACGGTTTCAGGATCTATTTCACTCCCCTTCCGGGGTTCTTTTCGCCTTTCCCTCACGGTACTGGTTCACTATCGGTCGATATCGAGTATTTAGCCTTGGAGGATGGTCCCCCCATGTTCAGACAGGATTACACGTGTCCCGCCCTACTTGTTGCAAGCTTAGTTCCACAATGATCATTTCGTATAAGGGGCTATCACCCTCTATGGCCGACGTTTCCAAGTCGTTCTACTATGTCCACTGCTAAAACTTGCGGCTGTTCCCATTTCGCTCGCCACTACTTTGGGAATCTCGGTTGATTTCTTTTCCTGCAGCTACTTAGATGTTTCAGTTCGCCGCGTTCGCTTTGCATGCCTATGTATTCAGCATGCAATGACCACTAGGGCCGGGTTTCCCCATTCGGAAATCTGCGGATCAAAGCTTGTTTGCTAGCTCCCCGCAGCTTATCGCAAGCTACTACGTCCTTCATCGCCTGATATCGCCAAGGCATCCACCATGTGCACTTATTCACTTGTCCCTATAACGTTAGCTTCTAGCTGCGTTCACAGCTAAAAAGCGGTTATAGAGGTATTTCTATGAGTTTAGCGTTTGCCGTATCCAAAGTGTTATCGCATTCTCCATGCAGCTTGCGCTCATGGAGTCTTTTGAGAACTCTTTACATACTTTTTGATTTGATACAATCATACCCATCCATAACAATGTCTTGTCATGGACGAATCTTTACTACTTCTTCTAGATTGTTAAAGAACGGCATTACCAATGATCTTAAAAAGACCAAACCTAAATCTCAGCACATGCCCGAATTTGCATTCGCTGCACCGACTTAGGTTTGATATTTCACGCTTCTTCTCACCAAGGAAACTTGGTGGAGGTTGACGGGATCGAACCGACGACCCCCTGCTTGCAAAGCAGGTGCTCTCCCAGCTGAGCTAAACCCCCGAAACTTTATGGTGGGTCTGGTTGGGCTCGAACCAACGACCCCCGCGTTATCAACACGGTGCTCTAACCAACTGAGCTACAGACCCGCTTGGATCAGTACGAGCCTACCATCAACTTCAGCGCTTTCACGCCGCAGCCTTTGACCGATACCTGTTCTTCTTTATTAACAGACGATAAGTGTGGACGCTTAACTTTCATGCAAACTCTAGAAAGGAGGTGATCCAGCCGCACCTTCCGATACGGCTACCTTGTTACGACTTCACCCCAGTCACGAATCCTACCGTGGTAAGCGCCCTCCTTACGGTTAGGCTACCTACTTCTGGTAAAACCCGCTCCCATGGTGTGACGGGCGGTGTGTACAAGACCCGGGAACGTATTCACCGCGACATGCTGATCCGCGATTACTAGCGATTCCAACTTCATGTAGTCGAGTTGCAGACTACAATCCGGACTACGATACACTTTCTGGGATTAGCTCCCCCTCGCGGGTTGGCGGCCCTCTGTATGTACCATTGTATGACGTGTGAAGCCCTACCCATAAGGGCCATGAGGACTTGACGTCATCCCCACCTTCCTCCGGTTTGTCACCGGCAGTCTCATTAGAGTGCCCTTTCGTAGCAACTAATGACAAGGGTTGCGCTCGTTGCGGGACTT
The DNA here is from genome assembly GCF_001584185.1 of Collimonas pratensis. Taxonomy (GTDB): domain Bacteria; phylum Pseudomonadota; class Gammaproteobacteria; order Burkholderiales; family Burkholderiaceae_D; genus Collimonas; species Collimonas pratensis. The sequence goes on from NZ_CP013234.1 coordinate 4,788,411, forward strand.
AACCCAACATCTCACGACACGAGCTGACGACAGCCATGCAGCACCTGTGTTACAGTTTTCTTTCGAACACTCCCAAATCTCTTCGGGATTCTGTACATGTCAAGGGTAGGTAAGGTTTTTCGCGTTGCATCGAATTAATCCACATCATCCACCGCTTGTGCGGGTCCCCGTCAATTCCTTTGAGTTTTAATCTTGCGACCGTACTCCCCAGGCGGTCTACTTCACGCGTTAGCTGCGTTACCAAGTCAATTAAGACCCGACAACTAGTAGACATCGTTTAGGGCGTGGACTACCAGGGTATCTAATCCTGTTTGCTCCCCACGCTTTCGTGCATGAGCGTCAGTGTTATCCCAGGGGGCTGCCTTCGCCATCGGTATTCCTCCACATCTCTACGCATTTCACTGCTACACGTGGAATTCTACCCCCCTCTGACACACTCTAGCTATGCAGTCACAAATGCCATTCCCAGGTTAAGCCCGGGGATTTCACACCTGTCTTACATAACCGCCTGCGCACGCTTTACGCCCAGTAATTCCGATTAACGCTTGCACCCTACGTATTACCGCGGCTGCTGGCACGTAGTTAGCCGGTGCTTATTCTTCAGGTACCGTCATTAGGGGACCGTATTAGGACCCCCCGTTTCTTCCCTGACAAAAGAGCTTTACAACCCGAAGGCCTTCTTCACTCACGCGGCATTGCTGGATCAGGGTTGCCCCCATTGTCCAAAATTCCCCACTGCTGCCTCCCGTAGGAGTCTGGGCCGTGTCTCAGTCCCAGTGTGGCTGGTCGTCCTCTCAGACCAGCTACTGATCGAAGCCTTGGTGAGCCTTTACCTCACCAACTAGCTAATCAGATATCGGCCGCTCTATGAGCATGAGGTCTTGCGATCCCCCACTTTCATCCGTAGATCGTATGCGGTATTAGCTAATCTTTCGACTAGTTATCCCCCACTCAAAGGTACGTTCCGATATATTACTCACCCGTTCGCCACTCGTCAGCGGAGCAAGCTCCCTGTTACCGTTCGACTTGCATGTGTAAGGCATGCCGCCAGCGTTCAATCTGAGCCAGGATCAAACTCTTCAGTTCAATCTCTGTTTTGTGGCATTGCTGCCTAGCATCTCTGCTATCGCTCACTCAAAATACTGACAGGCCACTTCCTCTCGAAAGCGCCTATTTTCTTCTTTTGTGAACATTTAATGTTTTAAGTTATACGCTCCTGATTTACATCAGCAGCGCTGCACTTCCATCAAACGCCCACACTTATCGACTGTTAATTGTTAAAGAACCTTCTACTTCGCGTCACCAGTCACCCGGTTCGCGTCGCTGTCAAATCGTTTTGTTTGTCAGCAGCAGAGAGATGAGATTATGTAGCGTTTCAAGTTTTTCGTCAACTACTTTTTTACTTCTCACCGAAAAACTTTTTACTTCCAACACAACCTGCAACCCGCTTTATTTCCCTCAAACTTCGCTACCAAATCAGCCTCAATCTCTTGCCGCTCATTCGTTTATTTCGCGTCGTTCTCAACGGGAGGCGAACTATAGCAATCCCCCCAATTCCCCGCAAGTACTTTTATCCAAATTCTTTAAAATATTTCGATTTATTTGATTTAGCCCTATTACAGGGCGTTTGCAGCCATTCAACACCCACTATTACCCTCTATTAGTAGCTGCTTATACATCCACCGAATTCAATACCGCCCAGCGCGCAGCGCTGACGCCCTTCTCCAGACTGATCCGGCTGACAATCTGCTCCAGCTGCAAATGATTGCTGGCAGAAGTAATCAGGTCCGCCCGCACTTCCAGCTGCGTGCCGGACGCCAGGTCCTCGCTATGCAGCGACTGCACGATCAAGTGCGGCATGCCGTTCAGCATGTGCAGCATCAAGGTGCGCACCTGCACCTCATCTTCCGGCCGGCATACTATAGAGAGGCGATACACCTGCTCGGTTTCCGTCGCGCTATGCAAATCCTGGCGGTTGATCATATGAGAGACGCCGCGCAGCAGCACGTTGGCGCCCAGGATGGCGGCGGCACCGATGGCCGCCTCCAGCGCATGGCCAAGTCCGCACAGCACGCCGACTGCTGCCGAACACCACAAGGTGGCAGCGGTGTTCAAGCCCCGCACATTGATCCCCTCGCGCATGATGACGCCGGCGCCAAGGAAGCCGATACCGGATACGACATAAGAGGCAATCCGCGTTGCCCCCTGCGGATCCGACTCGAAGGCGGACACCATCACGAACAGCGAGGCGCCGATAGACACCAGCGCATTGGTGCGCAAACCCGCCATGCGCTGGCGCATCTGGCGCTCGGCGCCGATCAGGGAACCCAGGGTCAGGGCCAGCAATACGCGCAGGGTAAATATTTTCCAATCCATCTTCGCTACCTTTCAGCATGCGTCGCCATGCGCACGGCATGGCGGCATTTCATTGGCGCCCGGCGCCGCTTCAGGAATTGAAGAACAGCCGGCCAGGCAAATCAAACAACGGATGGGATAAGTGGCAGGGATGCGGGAACACATCCCCGGGATGCTACAGCGCTCGAATTCACTGGCTGTAGCGAGAAATGCTTGCTAGCAGGCGAATTGCGTCGGGCTGGGCGCCCATCCGAGGGTACTGGTACAACTGTCCAAAATCGGGGCTCCTGCAAACATGGTCCACAGGATTCTATTTAGACGGCATAGGCAAGTCAAGCGACGGGCGCCGCATCGGCGGCCAGCTTGCGCAAGATGTGGCCGGCGGCAACCAGGCCAAAGGTGGCCGTCACCACCACCGCCGAGCCGTAGCCGGCGCAGTTCAGACCGGTGACGCCGGCAGCTGCGCCGGTGTCGGCATCGACCGCACATGCCTGCTCGACTAGCGGCGCGCTGATGGGTTCGGTGGAAAATACGGCGTCGATGCCAAAACGGACTTTATCGCCGCGCGGGAAGCGGTACTCCGAGCGTAAGCGCTTGCGCACCTTGGCCAGCAGCGGCTCCTGCTCGGTTTTCGCCAGATCGCGCACTTCAATGCACGTGGCATCAACCTGGCCGCCGGCGCTGCCGATGGTGATCAGGCGGATGCCCTTGTCACGGCAATAGGCGATCACGGCCGCCTTGGCGCGCACATTGTCGATGGCGTCGAGCACGTAGTCATAACGCCCTTCGCCTATCATTTCCGATAAATTATCAGCGCTGATGAAATCTTCCACTTCGGTGACATGGCAGTAAGGGTTGATCTGGGCGATACGCGCCGCCAGCGCGCTCACCTTGGCCTGGCCGAGCGTATCGGTCAGTGCGTGAATCTGGCGATTGATATTCGATTCAGCCAGATTGTCGAGGTCGATCAGGGTCAGATTGCCTACAGCGCTGCGCGCCAAAGCCTCAACTGCCCAAGACCCAACCCCTCCGACGCCGATCACGCAAACATGCGCCTGCAGGAAGCGGGCCAGCGCAGCAGCGCCATACAAACGGCCAATGCCGCCGAAACGGCGGTCGAAATCGATCTCGTCGAGATCGACCGCGGTGGGGATAGAGGCGCCGGAAGCGCTGGCTACAACAGAAGAGGACATGATGGGCAAAGAAAGTGAAATGACAGGCATGTGACAAGATAGACCGGGATGAACTTGATACAGATCAAACTGGCTACCACTATTGCGCCTATTTTACCGGCTCTGCATGACGGATCACTTTTGAAGTGCTTTAATATGAAATGGACACCGCCATCAGCCAATTATCAAATAAGCATCCATCCCTCGATGCATGCTCCTATCCAGACATGAGATATACACTATGCCCAACGCACTGATCGCCACCGCGCCAGATTTCAGCCAGCCGATTGCCGTGCTCAAGCATTGCCATGACCGCATACGCAAACAGCTGGAGACGCTGCAAAACCTGCTCGGCCATGTGCCGCAGCACGGCAACGATGCCCAGGCGCAGCAAGCCGCGCACAGCGTCATGCGCTATTTCAACCAGGCCGCGCCGCATCATCATGCCGATGAAGAAGTCGACCTGCTGCCGATGCTGACAATGACCGCCAGCGGCGAGGACGCCGCCCTGCTGCAAAAGCTGATGCCGGAAATCCTGGCCGAACATCATCAGATGGATAGCCTGTGGCAGGCCCTCAGCCTGCAATTGGCGCCTATCGCCGACGGCGCGCCGGCCATGCCGGCAAGCCAGCTGTCGGCACAGGACGTCCAGCAATTTTCCGCGATCTATTCCGCTCACATGGAAAAAGAAGAAACCTGGATCGCGCCGATGGCGAAGCGGCTGTTCAACGCACAGCAGATGCAGCAACTAGGATCAGCCATGCAACAACGCCGAGGAATTACCTCATGACCCAACAAGTAGACAAATCGATTGCAGACCTGCGCATCGACTATAGCCAGGCCAGCCTGTCGGAAGCCGACACCGCGGCCGATCCGATTACCCAGTTCGGCAAATGGTTCGATGAAGCCATGCGCGCCGAAGTCCCCGAGGCCAATGCCATGAGCCTGGCCACCGTCGGCAGCAACGGCCGGCCGTCGTCGCGCATCGTGCTGATCAAGCAGTTCGACGAACACGGCTTCACCTGGTTCACCAACTTTGACAGCCGCAAGGGCCACGACCTGGAGCAGCATCCTTATGGCGCCCTGCTGTTTCACTGGGTCGCGCTGGAACGCCAGGTACGCATCGAAGGCCGCGTCGAAAAAGTCGACGACAGCGAAAGCGACGCCTACTTCAACAGCCGGCCCTTGCGCAGCCGGCTCGGCGCCATCGCTTCGGCGCAAAGCGAGACCATCGCCAGCCGCGAACTGCTGGAAGCAGCATACGCCAAGGCCGAACAACAATTCGGCGAGCACCCGCCACGCCCAAAACACTGGGGCGGCTACAGACTTTTTCCGGATACGGTAGAATTTTGGCAAGGACGCCGGTCACGTTTGCACGACCGGATTTTGTATACCTTGGACGCAGATGACAAGTGGCTGCGACAACGCCTGCAGCCTTAGGGTCCGTCATCATCACCGTCACCGGTCGACGCTGACCGCTTGGTACAAGTATTTAATGACCGGAGGAGAAATCGTGTTCTGGGAAAAGAAGCTTGAAAACTGGGTTGAAGATATTCGTCACCGCACCGCAATACCGCTACGGCTCGAATTATGGAACGGTCAGCGTTTCGACTTCGGCACCTATGCGGCGCCGGAAGTCACCGTGCGCGTACCGCATGTATCGGCGTTGAGCTACCTGCTGACGCCTTCCCTCGCCAATCTCGGCGAAGCCTACGTCGAAGGGAAAATCGAAGTCGAAGGAAAAATCAGGGAAATCATCGCCGTCGGCAATGCGTTGGCTGCCAACTCCCTCAAGCCGGACGGCAAATTTTCCCGCATCACGCGCACCTTCCGCCACAACAAGGAAAAGGATGCCGAGGCGATCCGTTACCACTACGACGTTTCCAACGATTTCTACAAGCTGTGGCTGGACCAGAACATGGTCTACTCCTGCGCCTATTTCGAACACGGCGATGAAGACCTGGACACCGCGCAGCTCAAGAAAATCGATCACATCCTGACCAAGATCCAGATCCAGCCGGGCCAGACCCTGCTCGATATCGGCTGCGGCTGGGGCGCGCTGGTGTTGCGGGCAGCACAGAAATTCGGCGCCAAATGCGTCGGTGTGACGCTCTCGGAAAACCAGTACGCGTTGGCGAAAGAGCGGGTAGCGCAGGCCGGCCTGCAGGATCAGATAGAAATCCGCCTGCAAGACTATCGCGATGTCACCGGCAGTTTTGACCGCATCACCAGCGTCGGCATGTTCGAACATGTCGGGCTGATCCACCTGCCCATGTATTTCTCGCGCATCCGCGAGCTGCTGGCCGATGACGGCATCGCCATGAACCACGGCATCACAACCACCGACATCGACAATGGCGAGACGCCGTACGGCGGCGGTGAATTCATTGAAAAATATGTGTTCCCGCATGGCGAGCTGCCGCATATCGGCATGGTGCTGAAAACCATGCAGCAAGGCGGGCTGGAAGTCTTCGACGTGGAAAACCTGCGGCGCCACTACGCCAAGACTTGCGGTATCTGGGCCGACAATCTGGAAGCGCATGCCGACGAGGTCAGGAAAGCGGCCGATGACCGCCGTTTCCGTATCTGGCGGATTTACCTGGCGGGGAGTTCCTACGGCTTCGAGCGCGACTGGATGTCGCTGTACCAGGTGGTCTGCCGCAAAGCCGGACGCAGCGCCGGCACACTACCCTGGTCGCGCGACTACATATACCAAGGCAAGTGACTTGAGCAAGCTGCGCCGCTGCGCTCACCGGCGCAGCGGCGCGGATTCAGCTGGTCGCTTTAACTTTATCGATGAACATCTTGCGCAGCTTCGCCACTTTCGGCGCCACCACGAAAGCACAGTAGCCTTGCAGCGGATGCTGGCGGAAGTAGTTCTGGTGGTAGTCTTCAGCCTTGTAATAGGTTTCCGCGGCACTCAATTCAGTGACGATGGGCGCATCCCACACATTCGCCATTTCCGCGACCACCTTTTCAGCCACCTCTTTCTGCTGCGGCGACTGGTAATAGATCGCCGAGCGGTACTGGGTGCCGACGTCGTTACCCTGGCGGTTCAGCGTGGTCGGGTCGTGGATGGTGAAAAAGATTTCCAGCAATTCGCGATAGCTGATCTTTTCATTATCGAAGGTCAGCGCCACCACTTCGGCATGGCCGGTCGTGCCTTCGCATACCTGCTCATAGCTGGGATTGTCCACATGGCCGCCGGTATAGCCGGACTCGACATGCTCCACCCCTTTGATTTCCTGATAGACCGCTTCCAGGCACCAGAAGCACCCACCTCCTAATACCGCCACTTCTTTAGTCATGGTCGCTGCTCCCCTGGTTACTCACAATTGACAGTTTCACTGTAACGCAATCTGCTCTGTCTTGTCGACGAAGAAATAGATTATCGGCCAAGCGCTGCAACAGACGAAAAAAAGCCCCGCAAGACCATGCCTTGCGGGGCTTTTTAAGATAAAACCTAGCCAGCGATTTAGAACTTGTAGCCGACGGTCAGCACGGAAACCATAGGATTCAGAGTGATCTTGGTGGTCGCGTGCGAGACGCTGCCATCGCCATGGGTAGTGGTCAGATCGGCCTTGGTGTTCAGCGGCACATAGGACAGCGAGAAGTTGGCGGACCAGTTCTTGTCGAAGTTGTAGGCCATACCAATGTTCGCGACCGGCACAAAGGAACTGCTCAGATCCGCGCTGGTGCTAGCCTTAGGATCGCCGCCGCCCAGCAATCCGGTCAGGCTGCTGGTCAGCTTGATGTTCGAGTACCAGACATAAGCAACCCCGGCGCCGACGTATGGACGGAACTGGCTGTTAGCATCGCCGAAATAATACTTGGCCAATAACTGCCGGGCTCCATTGTGTGGCGGTACCGAGCTGACCCAGGCCGTTGAGCGTACCTTCGCCAGCGAGCTTGAATTTCGGCGGGATGCCCAAATCCGTAGTGACTGCGATATTGTCAGTAAAGAAGTGCGTCAGCTGCAGAATCGCGGTATCGGCGTTAGAAACGTGCGCACCGCTACCTGGAACAGTGGTGCTGCCAAGTTTGAGCGGCTCGCTGGACTGGTTCAAACCGATATGGGCCCAGCCGAAATTGACTACATTGTCGCCTGCCTGCTGTGCCATGGCCGGCGCTGCGAATGCGGCCAGTAAGGACAGGGCTGCCAGCTTTGGTATCGCGTTGAATTGTTTTTTCATATGTCTTCTCCAAGTTTCACTTCAATTTAGTATTGGATCCTGCACTGCATCGAATGCAGTACAAAACCATTTCCGGCACTTTGCAGTTCTGGTCAGACCAGACAGCGCTCTGTTCTTCAACTTCAACCATCAAAGTAAGCGTGATTCCCATTTCAAGAATCTGCGCTCCGCTCATATCCCGAAAAGAACGCGCGTGCTATTCTTTTTTTTACACTATGCCAGCTTTAGAATGATTTGACTATAGTTGTAGCTTTTTTACCGCAATTATTTTTTAAAGCTCGTTTTAAATCCCGCCAGGACGGCTAAGGAATCGTGCGCGGCACGGCGTAGACGGTCGTTGATTCCCTGCCAGGCCGGCTCCGACGGCGGCGCTTCCACCACGATCAGGTCGGCGGCAGCATGATCCATGTTGCGCAATGCAGCATAAAGATCGTGGGCATAGGGTTGCGGCGCGGCGGTCATGGCGAACTGCGCCGCCAGCGGCGGCCTGTCGACTGCCGCTGCCGTCGGCGAATAAGAGATCAGTGCCAGGCTTTGGCCAGCCTCGTACAGCTGCAGCAGCGTCGCCGCCAGTTGCGGCGGCGCCACCAGCAGCACCGGCGTACGCGGCGCATAGTGCGATTCCAGCGTGCCGGAAGCGCGCGGCGCTGCGGCATCCGCAGCTTGCACCGGCATGCCCAGCACGGCGCTGATATCGGCCGCACTGATGTGGCCCGGCCGCAGCAGCACCGGCCCATGCGTCGCCATGCGCGACAAATCGACAATCGTCGATTCGATCCCGACTTCGCTCTGGCCGCCATCCAGGATGCAAGCGATCGGACTGTCACCGTCGGTATCGAACTCGTCGCGTACGTGCTGGGCCGTGGTCGGACTGACATGGCCGAACTTGTTGGCCGAGGGGCCGGCGATGCCGCCCTTGCCGCCCTTGAATTCGCGCAGCAAAGCCTGGGCCACCGGATGCGAGGGACAACGCAAACCGACCGAGCTTTGGCCGCCCGAGACTTGATCCGGTATGTGCGCCGCACGCGGCAAAATCAGCGTCAACGGCCCCGGCCAGAACGCCGCGATCAGCACATGCGCCTGTGGCGGAATAGCATCGGCCCAATAGCTGATGTCAGCTTCCGGCGCCAGGTGAACAATGACCGGGTGATTGGATGGACGTCCCTTGGCGGCATAAATGCTGGCAACCGCCGCGGCGCTCTCGGCATCCGCGCCCAATCCGTACACCGTCTCAGTCGGAAACGCCACCAGCTGGCCCGCTTCCAGCTTGCGGGCCGCCAGGCGAATCTCTTGCATGTCGATAGTCGCGTCCGTCATCGCATGCTTCATTCAGGCGGCGATGCCGAGAATGGCGCAGGCAGCGGCCAGTTGCTGCTGCGCTTCGGCCAGGGTCGGAGCGATAAATGTGATGTGCCCCATTTTGCGGGCACGGCGCGCCTGCGCCTTGCCGTACAAATGCAGATGCGCTGCCGGCAACGCCAGGATCTGTTCCCAAGCGGGTTCCCGGGCTTGCTCGCTAGCGCCGTCAAACCCGCCGTCAAACCAGACGTCGCCAAGGATGTTCAGCATCACTGCCGGCGAATGCTGGCGGGTATCGCCCAGCGGCATGCGCGCCATCGCCCGCACCTGCTGCGCAAACTGGCTGGTGACGCAGGCATCCATGGTGTAATGGCCGCTGTTGTGCGGACGCGGCGCCATCTCGTTGACCACCAGCGAGCCATCCTGCAAGACAAAGAACTCAATGCACAGCACGCCGACATAGGCCAGCTGCTCAATGATGACCAGCGCCGCATGCTGCGCGCGCTTGGCGGTTTCATCGCAGACATTCGGACCAGGCACCGTGGTGGTGAACAGGATGCCATCGCGATGGACGTTTTCGGCAATCGGATAGACCACTGCCTTGCCGTCGGCGCCGCGCGCCACCAGCACCGAGACTTCATATGCCAGCGGCAGCATCTTTTCCAGCACGCAGTCCACGCCGTTCATGCCGGCGAATGCTGCACGCAGCTCATCCAGGGTGCGGACCCGCGCCTGGCCCTTGCCGTCGTAGCCGAGGCGGACGGTTTTCAAGATGCCGGGCAGCAGATCGGCCGGCACCTGCTCGATATCGGCAGCCGATGCGATCAGCTGATGCGGCGCCGGCAATACCGTGGACTCCCTGGCGCAAGCGGTAAAGAAGCGCTTTTCCACCATGCGGTCCTGGGCCACCGATACGCTGGCCGCGGCCGGCGCCACAAAACTGTTCTGCGCCAGCAGCGCCAGGCTGTCGGCGGCGACGTTCTCAAACTCGGTGGTGACTGCCGCGCACAGGCTGGCCATCTCGCCCAGGGCGACCGCATCGCTGTAGTCAGCCAGGAAGTGGCGATCGGCGACGTGCCCGGTCGGGCAATCCTGCTCCGGCTCCAGCACCGCCACCTTGTAGCCCATGGCTTGCGCTTCATGGGTGAACATGCGGCCCAGCTGGCCGCCGCCCATCACACCCAGCCAGGTTGGCGGGGTTGTGCTTGGAACAATCGGGGCGATGGAATCTTGTTGCATACTGCTCATACCGGTGGCAATTTCATATCAAGGGCAATCTGGGTCTGCTTGGCGCGGAAGGCCAGCAGCTTGTCGGCCAGCGCCTGGTCAGTGGTGGCCAGCATGGCGATGGCGGACAGCGCCGCATTGGCCGCGCCGGCTTCGCCGATGGCATAGGTGGCGACCGGAATGCCTTTCGGCATCTGCACGATCGACAGCAAGGAATCCTCGCCACGCAGATATTTGGACGGCACCGGCACGCCCAGCACCGGCACAATCGTCTTGGCGGCGATCATGCCCGGCAAGTGCGCAGCGCCGCCGGCGCCGGCGATGATCGCGCGCAAGCCGCGCTCGCGCGCGCTTTCCGCGTAGGCGAACATCTGGTCCGGCATGCGGTGCGCCGAAATCACCTGCGCCTCGTGGGCGACGCCAAACTCGGTGAGGATGGCGACTGCGTGCTGCATCACATCCCAGTCGGAAGAAGAGCCCATGACGATGCCGATGACCGGCTTGGCCGCCAACTGATCCACAGTGTCCTTGCTCATCATCAATCCTTCAGCGTTTCGCCGGTCAGGCTGAATAAAGCTTCGCGATATTTGTCGCCGGTTTTTGCAATCACGTCGTCAGGCAGCGTCGGCGCCGGCGCGGTCTTGTTCCAGCTGGTCACGGTTTCCAGGTAATCGCGCACGAACTGCTTGTCGAACGATGGCGGCGAAATGCCGACCTGGTAGCTGGCAGCCGGCCAGAAGCGCGAGGAATCGGCGGTCAGCACTTCATCCATCAGGTGCAGGACGCCGTCTTTATCGAGACCGAATTCAAACTTGGTGTCGGCGATGATGATGCCACGCGTCGCAGCGTAGTCGGCGGCGGTTTTGTACAGCTCGATGCTGACGCTGCGGATCTTCTCGGCCAGTTCCTTGCCGATGCGGCTTTCCATGTCGGCAAAGCTGATGTTCTCGTCATGCTCGCCCATTTCGGCTTTGGCCGCCGGCGTGAAGATCGGCTCGGCCAGCTTGGCGGCCTGCTGCAAACCTGCCGGCAGGCTGATACCGCAGATGGCGCCGGTAGCCTGGTAATCCTTCCAGCCGGAACCGATAATATAACCGCGCACCACCGCCTCGACCATGATCGGCTGCAGACGCTTGGCCACTACCGCACGGCCGCGCACCTGCTCCACTTCGTCGCCCGCCACTACCGATTCCGGCGCAATCCCGGTCAGGTGGTTGGGCACGACCGCCGCCAGCTTGTCGAACCAGAAATCGGACATGCGGTTCAAGACCTTGCCTTTGCCCGGGATCGGCTGGTTCATGATGACGTCGAAAGCCGACAAGCGGTCGGAGGTGACGATCAGGATCTTGTCTTCACCGACGGCATAGTTTTCGCGCACCTTGCCGCGACCCAGCAGTGGCAGTGAGGTAATGGTGGATTGGTAGAGGCTTGTCATGGTTATTCCAAAAGTCAGAAAACCAGGCAGAGAACGATGTAAGCATCATCCTGCGCCTGGTAAGTTATTGCGCCAAGCCTTGCCTGGCGCCGGTAACACCCTATTACTGAACGATCTGCGCCAGCTCGCCCTTCTTGTATTTCTCAGCAATCTTTTCCAGCGATACCGGCTTGATCTTGGCAGCCTGGCCTTCGCAGCCGAACGCCAGGAAACGCGCCTTGACCACAGCCTTGGCCGCTTCGCGCGCCGGCTTGAGGTAGTCGCGCGGATCGAACTTGCTTGGATTTTCGATCAGGTAGCGGCGGATCGCGCCAGTCATGGCCAAGCGGATATCGGTATCGATATTGATCTTGCGCACGCCGTGACGAATCCCTTCCTGGATCTCTTCCACTGGCACACCGTAGGTTTCTTTCATGTCGCCGCCAAATTCGCGGATTTCCGCCAGCAGTTCCTGCGGCACCGACGAAGAGCCGTGCATCACCAGATGGGTGTTAGGAATGCGGGTGTGGATTTCCTTGATGCGTTCGATCGCCAGGATGTCGCCAGTCGGCTTGCGCGAGAACTTGTAAGCGCCGTGCGAAGTGCCGATCGCAATCGCCAGCGCATCGCACTGGGTCAGCTTGACGAAATCGGCGGCTTGCGCGACATCGGTCAGCAGCTGCTCGCGGGTCATCTTGCCGTCCGCGCCGTGGCCATCTTCCTTATCGCCCATCATGGTTTCCAGCGAACCGAGCACGCCCAGTTCGGCTTCCACGGTAACGCCGATGGCGTGCGAGAACTCGACCACCTTGCGCGATACTTCAACGTTGTATTCGTAGCTGGCGACCGACTTGCCGTCTTCCATCAGCGAACCGTCCATCATCACCGATGTGAAACCGGACTTGATCGCGGCCATGCAGACCGCCGGCGACTGGCCGTGGTCCTGGTGCATGACGACCGGAATGTGCGGGAAAGCTTCGACCGCGGCTTCGATCAGGTGGCGCAGGAAGGCTTCGCCGGCATATTTGCGGGCGCCGGCAGAGGCTTGCATGATGACCGGCGCGCCGACTTCATCGGCGGCCTGCATGATGGCGGTGACCTGCTCCAGGTTGTTGACGTTGAAAGCAGGCAGGCCGTAGCTGTTTTCAGCAGCATGGTCCAGCAATTGACGCATGGATACGAGAGGCATGTTGTACTCCGATAATAAAAACCTGTTGTGCTACCTGTTACCACGTCATTCCCGCGCACGCGGGAATCCATTTTGGCGACTGCGCTAGGCCGCAACATGGATTCCCCGCCTTGGCGACCGCGTGCGCGGGGATGACGTTGTATTGAGAAACTTGCTTAAGCATCAAATCAATACTCGCCGATCTTCATGATCTTCAGCGCATTGGTGCCGCCGATCTGGCCCATCGGCTCGCCCCAGGTCACCACCACCAGGTCGCCCAGCTGCACTACGCCATTGGCCAGCAGCAGGTTCTGCGCGGCCTTCAGCACGGCTTCGCGGTCGGTCGATTTGGCTAGCTCGAAAGTCTGCACATTGCGGTACAAGGCGACTTTGCGCTGGGTGGCGACGCTCGGGGTGATGGCAAAAATAGGGATATCGATGTTGTGACGGCTCATCCACAGCGCGGTAGAACCGGACTCGGTCAGCGCCGCAATCGCCTTGACCCGCAGATGGTGAGCGGTAAACAAGGCGCCGTAGGCGATCGACTGGTCGACACGGGTGAAACGGACATTGAGGAAATCGGCGTCCAGCTTGCAGTCTTCCGACTTTTCGGCTTCCAGGCAGATCGCCGCCATCGCTTCCACCGTCTCGACCGGATATTTGCCGGAAGCGGTTTCAGCAGAAGTCATCACGGCATCGGTGCCGTCCAGCACGGCGTTGGCGACGTCGGACACTTCGGCGCGGGTCGGCACGGCGTTGACGATCATCGATTCCATCATCTGCGTTGCCGTGATGGCCAGCTTGTTGGAGACGCGCGCCATGCGGATCATGCGCTTTTGCAGCGCCGGCACGGCAGCGTTGCCGACTTCTACCGCGAGGTCGCCGCGGGCCACCATGATGCCGTCGGAGGCATCGAGGATTTCTTGCAATACAGGAATGGCTTCAGCGCGTTCGATCTTGGCAATCATCATCGGCTTGTGGTCGTAGGCTTCGCCGGCGACATTGGCCAGTTGGCGCGCCATTTCCATGTCAGTCGCGTTCTTCGGGAAAGACACCGCGACATAATCCGCCCTGAAACTCATGGCAGTCTTGATGTCGTCCATGTCTTTGGAGGTCAACGCCGGCGCCGTCAGGCCGCCGCCCTGGCGGTTGATGCCCTTGTTGTTGGACAGTTCGCCGCCGATCTTGACGATGGTGTGGATTTCATTGTTGAGGATTTTTTCGACAACCAGCACGATCAGGCCATCGTTCAGCAACAGCACGTCGGCCGGCTTGAGGTCGCGCGGCAGTGCCTTGTAATCGAGACCGACGCGTTCCTGGCTGCCCATGCCGCAATCGGCGTCGAGGATGAATTTGTCGCCGTTCTTCAGCTCGATCTTGCCCTGCTCGAACTTGCCGACGCGGATCTTCGGTCCTTGCAGGTCAGCCATGATGGCGACTTGCTTGCCGCAGGCCGCGGCGACTTCGCGCACCAGCTTGGCGCGGTCGATATGGTCTTGTGCCTTGCCATGCGAAAAATTCAGGCGCACCACATCGACGCCGGCGACAAACATGCGCGCCAGTGTGTCGGCATCGCTCGATGCAGGTCCGATAGTGGCGACGATCTTGGTAGCTCTTTGCATGGAAAACCTTTCAATACTGCATGGATGAATGTGCAACTATTCCATCTCCGTCATTCCCGCGCACGCGGGAATCCATTTTATGGCTGCAACTTGGATCCCCGCGTTCGCGGGGATGACGAGGTGACCGAATATCCCTCTAAGAATATCCCTCTAAGAATATCCCTCTAAGAATATCCCTCTATTAAGCAGCGCGTTGCAGCAGAATTTCAACCGCCGGCAAGGTCTTGCCTTCCAAGAATTCCAGGAAAGCGCCGCCGCCGGTGGAGATATAGCCAATCTTGTCAGTAATCTGGTACTTGGCGATAGCCGCCAGCGTATCGCCGCCGCCGGCAATCGAGAATGCCTTGGAATCGGCAATGGCCAGCGCCAGCGTCTTGGTGCCCTCGCCGAACTGGTCGAACTCGAACACGCCGACCGGGCCGTTCCAAACTATCGTGCCGGCCTGCGCAATCTGAGCCGCCAGAGTCGCCGCTGTCTGCGGACCAATATCCAGGATCAGGTCGTCGTCTTCGACTTCGCTGACCTTCTTGATCGTTGCAGTGGCAGTCGGCGAGAATTCCTTGGCGCAGACCACGTCCACCGGAATCGGCACCGAGGCGCCGCGCTTGGCCATCATCTCGATGATGGCCTTGGCTTCGTCCACCAGATCCGGCTCGGCCAGCGATTTGCCGATCTTCAGGCCGCTCGCCAGCAGGAAGGTGTTGGCGATGCCGCCGCCGACGATCAGGTTGTCGACCTTGTCGGCCAGCGCCTTCAGGATGGTCAGCTTGCTCGATACCTTGGAACCGGCGACGATCGCCACCAGCGGCCGCGCCGGCTGGTTGAGCGCCTTGCCCAGCGCATCCAGCTCAGCTGCCAGCAAAGGGCCGGCGCAGGCGATCGGTGCAAACTTGGCGATGCCGTGGGTAGTCGCTTCAGCGCGGTGCGCCGTGCCGAAGGCGTCGTTGACATAGATATCGCACAGCTTGGCGATCTTTTGCGCCAGCTCGTCGCTATTCTTTTTCTCGCCCTTGTTGACGCGGCAGTTTTCCAGCAAAACTATCTGGCCCGGCGCCACTTCCACGCCATCGACCCAGTTTTGCCTCAGCTCGACCGGCTGGCCCAGCAGCTCCGCCAGGCGCTTGGCGATAGGCGCCAGCGAATCTTCCGGCTTGAATTCGCCTTCGGTCGGACGGCCCAGGTGCGATGTCACCATCACCGCGGCGCCGGCATCCAGCGCCTGGCGAATCGCCGGCACCGAAGCGCGCACGCGCGTGTCTTCAGTAATATTGCCCGCGGCATCTTGCGGCACATTGAGGTCGGCGCGGATAAAAACACGTTTGCCTTGCAGCTGGTGTTGCGCGATCAAATCGCTTAGTCGATTGAATTTCATGTCGATCAGACAATATTAGTGAGGAAAAGCCGCTATTTTACTCCAGCAGGCTCCGTCAAAACACCGTTTAACGCACATAAGGCTGCTCAAAAGACATACAGCCCAGACCAATATTCTACAGAGTAGGTCTGGTTGAATCCGTTAAAATATCAATTTATGTGCCTTAAAACCTAATTGCGCCTAGTTGCGTCATTCCCGCGAACGCGGGAATCCAATTTATTTAGACAGCAACTTGGATCCTCGCGTTCGCGAGGATGACGGGATTTTGAAGCCCTCTTATTTAAAACAGGAGATTTGAACATGTCCATGGATGACCGCGACGGCAAGATTTGGAAAGACGGCAAACTGATAGACTGGCGCGACGCCAACATCCATGTCCTGACCCATTCGCTGCATTACGGCATGGCAGTGTTCGAAGGCGTGCGTGCTTACAAGACCGATCAGGGGCCGGCGATCTTCCGCCTGAAGGAACATACCCAGCGCCTGCTGAACTCAGCCAAGATTTTCCAGATGCAGGTACCTTACGACCTGCAAACCCTGATCGACGCCCAGGTCGCCGTGGTCCGTGAAAACCAGCTGGAGTCGTGCTACATGCGGCCGCTGATCTGGATCGGCTCGGAAAAGCTCGGCATCGCCGCCAAGGGCAACACCGTCCACGTCGCGATCGCGGCCTGGCCTTGGGGCGCCTACCTGGGCGAAGACGGGCTGGCCAAGGGCATCCGCGTCAAGACCTCTTCTTTCAGCCGCCATCATGTGAATGTCTCGCTGGTGCGCGCCAAGGCCAGCGGCTACTACATCAATTCCATCCTGGCCAACCAGGAAGCGCTGACCGACGGCTACGACGAAGCCTTGCTGCTGGATACCGACGGCTATGTTTCCGAAGGTTCCGGCGAAAACGTCTTCATCGTCAAGAACGGCAAGATCTACACGCCCGACCTGGCTTCCTGCCTGGACGGCATCACTCGCGACGCCGTGCTGACCATGGCGCGCGACAGCGGCATCGAAGTCATCGAAAAACGCATCACTCGCGATGAAATGTATTGCGCCGACGAAGCCTTTTTTACCGGCACGGCGGCGGAAATCACGCCGATCCGCGAACTCGACAACCGCAGCATCGGCGAAGGCAAGCGCGGCCCCATCACGGAAAAGATCCAGTCCCTGTTCTTTGAAGTGGTGGCGGGCAAGTCGGAAAAATATCAACACTGGCTTACCGTGGTTGGAAAGTAAGCCCGTATTAACAAGTTAGAGCACCTGTCAATCTGGAGAAGTAAAAAATGAACACAGCAACAAGCCCGCAAGCAGTAGTTGAACTCGATGGCAAGGATTTGCCGGCGCACTGCCCTAACCCGCTGATGCCGACCTGGTCCTCGCATCCGCGCGTGTTCCTCAACCTGGACAGCAGCGGCAGCGCCAAGTGCCCCTACTGCGGCACGCAATACCGCTTGAAACCAGGTGCCGTAGTCCACGGACACTAATCGAAAAGGGAGCCCAGCTCCCTTTTTTGATGCAGCAAGCGTGTCGTTGTTACAATCCGGGTCAGCAGGGAGTCAATATGCCGCATGTCAAATTTATGCATGGTTCAGCAGAAGAAACCGAAACCGCTTTTTACGACGCCATGAGCCGCGCCGACATCGAGGCCATGATGGCGCTCTGGGCGGATGACGACGAAATCGTCTGCGTCCATCCGAATGCGCCGCGGCTGCATGGCCATGCGGCGATCCGGGCCGCCTTCGAAGCCTTGTTTGAACGCGGCGGCGTGCATATCCGCGCGCGGCAATTGCATGTGACCCATAATATGTCGACCAGCATCCATAACCTGGTGGAAGAGCTGCACCAGGCCAGCGAAGCCGACCGCGAGATGCATATCCTGGCCACCAACGTCTACATGAAGACCCCGCGCGGCTGGCGCATCGTGCTGCATCACGCCTCGGTCGCCCCGGGGGCAGCGCCGGAAGAAACGGTATCGAGCGCTACCTTGCATTAAAAAGTGGCGTTCCACCCAGTATAGGTATATAGCATTCGTATGAGCACTTCGATTTTCCCCGCATCTTATCCGGCGCCGCTCTGGCTGCCGGGCGGCCACCTGCAGACCATTTACCCCGCCACCTGCATCAGCAAGCCGCTAGTCGCCTACCGCCGTGAGCGCTGGGATACACCGGACGGCGATTTCATCGACATCGATTTCGTCGACGGCCAGCCCGGACAGCCGCTGGTGGTGCTGTTCCACGGCCTGGAAGGCTCGTCCGACAGCCACTACAGCCGCGCCCTGATGGCGCAGCTGGCCAAGCTCGGCTGGTCCGGCGCGGTGCCGCACTTCCGCGGCTGCTCCGGCGAAATCAACCAGGCGCCACGCTTCTACCACTCGGGCGACGCCGAGGAAGTCGACTGGATCCTGCGCCGGCTGGTCGCCAGCCGTGCGGAAAAACAATTCACGAAGTTCTACGCCACCGGCGTCTCGCTGGGCGGCAACGCGCTGCTGCGCTGGCTGGGGGAATCGCAGAACGAAGCCAAGATCGTTGACGCCGCCTGCGCCATCTCGGCGCCGCTCGACCTGGCCGGCGGCGGCGAAGCCTTGTCGCACGGCTTCAACATGGTCTACACGCGCTCTTTCCTGCGCACCATGAAAAGCAAGTCGCTCGACAAGCTGCAGCAGTTCCCGCGCCTGTTCGACCGCGAAAAAATGCTGCGCTCGCGCGACCTCTACGAATTCGACAACATCGTCACCGCACCGCTGCACGGCTTCCGCAATACCGAAGACTACTGGCACCGCGCCAGCGCCAAGCTGGTGATGAACGACATCACGATCCCGACGCTGGTGCTCAACGCCAAGAACGATCCTTTCCTGCCGCCACGCCACCTGCCGCCCAAAGCCGCACCCAGCGTCACCCTGGAATATCCGGAACAAGGCGGCCACGTCGGCTTCGCCGTCGGCGGCCCGCCCGGCCGCCTGGACTGGCTGCCGCAGCGCATGCTGCGCTTTTTGCAGGAAACTTGATGGACCAGATCGTCCTGCAAGCCATGCAGAAATGGCCCAACGTCCCGCACTGCTACGGCTGGCTCGCGCTAGACGCCCGCGGCGCCTGGCGCATGCGCGACGAGCAGACCCAGCAGCAAGATCTGCCAGGCGACAAGATCATGCACACCGCGCTGGTCGGCTTCATCAACCGTAACTACAAGGCCGATGAACAAGGCTGCTGGTATTTCCAGAACGGCCCGCAACGTGTCTACGTGGATCTGGCGCTGACACCCTACATCGCCCACACCGATCCGCTGCAAGGCTTTGTCTTGCAAACCGGTGAAGCAATGCCGACCGTGAATTCCGTCATGCTGACCGAAGAAGGAAGGCTGCTGCTGGCCATACCGGGCCAAGTGGTAGCGGTCGACGACCGCGACCTGGCCCAATGCCTGGCGCAGCTGCGCATGGATGGGAGAGAGCTCAGCGACGAAGCGTTGCTGGAATGGCTGGCAAACCCCACAGACCAGCGCATCCTGACCTGGCAACAGGCAGAATCAACAATCCCCGTCACAAGAATAGCGACCAAAGACATCGCCTCCGCATTTGGTTTTGTGCCAAAACCAAGACCAACATAGTCAATTGGGGTCAGAGTTTTTTTACGACAGCTTCACCGTCGTAAATTACTCTGACCCCAATTGACGGCCCAAGAAGCACACAACGCAACACAACACTAGCGTTCTTTGGAAGCCTTCAACTCATCCTTCCACCGCTCCTGCAACTCCCGCTCCCGCGCATCAATCATCGACTGATCATAAAACTCCGCATCCGGCGAATTCCGCGCAATCTTCAACTGATCCAAAGCCGCCGGCACACTCCCCGTCAGCACATAAGACTCCGCCAAAGCCATATGCTGCAAAGCCCGCTTGCCCAGCGCCGAATATGCCTTGGCCAGCAAATCCTGCACATCGGCATCCTGCCGGTACAGCTGCGCCTGCTCGCGCAGGTACTTGCTAGCCTCCTCGAAACGCTTGGAAGCAATCAACACCCGCGCATACTGATGCGCCAGCCCGCGCGACAAAGGAAATTGCAACTGCGCCTGCTGCACCAGCTTCAAGGCCTCCACCTCGCGCTTGGTCGCCAGCATGATCTCAATCCCAAGGTCGGTCAGCACCAGGCTCTGCTTGGCCGGCGCCGCTGCTGCAATCACTTCCTGCAGCAACTGCTCAGCCTGGCCATAATCCTCGCGCTGAAACGCCAGGAAAGCCATGCCATATTTAGCCGCGACAATCTGCTGCTTGGTATTCTGCTTGAGTTGCGAATCAAAGAAATACTGGGAGTCTCGCCGCCCCTGTTCGCTATCGTCCTGCAGCACCCGCACCCGCGCCCGGATCAGCTGAAAATCCAGGCTGTCCGCATGCTGCCGATAACGCTGCTCGCGGATGCGCGCTTCGATATCGGCGATACGTTCAGTGGTCAGTGGGTGCGTCAACAGATACGGCGGCAGGCTATCCGAATAATTACGCGAAGCCGTTTGCAAACGGCCAAAAAACGCCACCATGCCGCTAGTGTCAAAGCCACCAGAATCCAGGATAGACAAGCCGATCCGATCCGCCTCACGCTCGGCATCACGGCTGAAGTTCAGCTGCCGCTGCATCGCCAGCCCGGTGCCGCCCATCATCACCGCCGAGCCGACATCGCTGCTGCCGCGCATCGCCAGCATCCCCAGCAGCATCGACGCCAGCGCAATCATGGAATCCTGCTTCTGGCTCCCCACCATGCGCGCGATATGGCGCTGCGCCACATGGCCGATTTCATGCGCCAGCACCGAAGCCAGCTCCGATTCGCTCTGCGCCGCTAGCAGCAGGCCGGAATGCACGCCGATGAAACCGCCCGGTAAGGCGAATGCGTTCAAGACAGGATCGCGCACCGCAAAGAAAAAGAAATCAAACCCCGCCTCGCCGCGCACCTCCGGCCGCGCCGCGACCAGGGTCCAGCCGAAGTTATTCAGGTATTCCAGAAGCGGCGCATCGTTCATGTAGTCCGGATCGCGGCGGATATCGTGCATCACCTCCTCGCCCAGCTTGCGCTCCATCAGCGGGGAAAGTGTTTCGCGCGAGGTATCGCCCAGGGTCGGCAGGTTTTGCACCGCAGTTACAGGCATGGGCGGCAGGACGCAACAAACGCTTAGCAGCGCTGCCAGTAGTGTCCGCAGTGGAAATTGCATGGGTCGCGTCATCGAGTGCTGGCTAGTGTCAAAATCACGATGCTATGATACTAACAGAGGATAATTGTTCCACATTCAGCAAGCGGCGCCGGGCGGATAAAAATCCGCATCGCGCCTGATTGCGTCATCTAAAGAAAATACCACCATGACCAGCAAAACTCCACCAGCAACCAACCTGACCCATTTCGATTCAACCGGCCAGGCCCACATGGTCGATGTCGGCGGCAAGGACGACACTCACCGCATCGCCGTCGCCAGCGGTTGTATCCGTATGAAGGCAGAGACGTTGGCCTTGATTCAATCAGGCACGGCAAAAAAAGGCGATGTGCTGGGGATTGCACGTATCGCCGGCATCATGGCGACCAAGCGTACCAGTGATCTGATTCCCTTGTGCCATCCTCTGGCGTTGACTCGGGTGGCAGTCGATTTCAGCATTGATGAAGGTACTTCAAGCGTTACATGCGTTGCGCAGGCGGAAACCGTAGGGAAGACTGGGGTAGAGATGGAAGCACTGACTGCGGTGCAGATCGGTTTGCTGACGATCTATGACATGTGCAAGGCGGTAGACCGGGGGATGGTCATTACTGACGTTCGGGTAATGGAAAAACGGGGTGGCAAATCGGGAGACTGGGTGGCGGATTGAGGTGTAAACAAAGTCATATTGGAACATCTCCCCCCACTCAAATCAACCGGTGAAAGAGCGGATTCATATGAAAATTTACAACCCGCTTCTACGATCAAGCTATAGCAATAAACTGGGACTAGATGATCCGGCAGCACTGCTTGTAGCAGACCTCTTCAGATACCCGTGCAAATGGCATCTGATCCGACATATTTTTGCATGGCGGTAGTCACACATGTCCATTTACCGGCATCGGTTGCCGCGTTGTTGGCAAGGCGCTTCAACGTGATGGTTTTGGTCGCAACAGATGCGGGCCCGCCTTTAATGCTGCAAGCCAGTGTATTGTCCGCGCTGCCATCGGGTGGGCCGCCAACGGTCATGTCGCAATTGGATGTCGAGGTCTGTAATCCAACTATCGCGGGTGTGAGAGTGCTGGCCTGGAAAATAGTCGATTCAAGCCCGGTTTTACCAGAGGAAACTTCCGCCAGCGCCGCAGACCATTTGGCTTTGGCTACATAATCCTGATATGCGGGAAAAGCAATCGCTGCGATAATCCCGATTATCGCCACGACCATCATCAACTCAATCAGCGTGAAGCCGTTTTCCAAATTTGCAGACAATCGATGCGATGATTTCAAATTGTACTCCTGAACATCTTTGGGTATGAGGACAGCTAGTTCCAATAGCATCGGCAGAAGCGTTGACACTCGGACATTGGGTTGCTAGGTATCTCTAATTTATAATTTGGCTGAAGCAAGCTAGCAGCCGAGGCACAGAATCACTTCTCAAATCGCCGAGATGTTAAAAAGCCGCCCTCGGGCGGCTTCAATTGCTTGCTTTAGATATAGCTTAGACGCCTGGGCATTCCTTTGGCGCAAGCTTCATGAGAACTTCAGTATTGCATGCCCATGCACCACCTTTGCTATCATCAACACGAGTCCAGATAATTTTCTTCCCGTTAACTTGCGCACCGCCAATCATAGTGCATGTAATTGAAGAAGCGCCTGTGGCGGCGTTTGTGACATCGATTGCGCTGCAACGGCTCGTTTTGGCCTGCAAACCGATATCTGCAGCGGCAGTTACTAGAGTGGGTTCAGCGAGTTTTGTTTCAATTTGTGTTTTACCCGGGGTAATTTCTGCCAGCGAAGAAGCAACTTGTGATTTTGCTACGTAATCTTGGTAAGCTGGCAAAGCAATTGCTGCCAAAATACCGATAATCGCCACGACGATCATCAATTCGATCAGGGTAAAGCCGCGCTGAGCACGTTTAATCATTTGCATCGATTTCATTTGTTTCTCCTGTTAATAAAAAGGGGGCTTCGCTTCACTACACGGGATATACAGCAATGTCTGTGCCAGTGAAAAATCTCCGGTTTTCAAAGGTTTCAGTCGAAAAAAGTGAGGAAATTTGGCAGAATTTCGATGCGAAGCTGACAAAGTTTGTCACAAGGAAATTGTGATTATTCGGTTGTTGTAACTTAATCCCCCAACCGATGTATGTGCGGTCGCCAAGATATGAAATGTGGCAAGACATACCCCAGTTTCATCGATGACCGAGGTAAATAGAACTGGCATTGAGCTTAAATTTCGGGGGGATGCCATATTGCAGGATCATTCCCTTGCAACATGGATACGACGTAGATCGGGAACATAGCGCTAAAGAAGTGACGAGAGAAGGTGGGTACACCGCCAGCCACCTAAACGGCCTTCCAGGAAAACTTCATCAAAGTCCCTGCAATATCAATTACGTCCTCATCCTTCAATGCCCGGGCACCTGCGTTCAAAGGGGTGTCATTGACCCGGGTATAGGTCTGCCCTTCTACATGGGTCAACTCGTAGCCATGCGGCCGGCGCGTCACAATTGCTACCTGGATACCAGGCCGGCCAATCGTCGTCAGCACCTTGGTCAACAGCATCTCCTTGCCGGCGCTAGGTCCATCCAGCACGGTAATAGTCGCATCCGGCCGCGGCACCGGAAACATCTTCGGCCGGTTATCCTTGATTTCCTCATCCGTATCAACCTGGTACAACAATTTATACCTAGCCATCTGGATCACATCGTTATGCTGCAGGAAGTGCTTGGTGACCGGATGGCCGTTGACCTGGGTGCCGTTGGTACTGTTGAGGTCTTCCAGAAACGAGTCGTTGTAGATAGTGATGATGACCGCATGCTCGCCGCTGATGGCGAGGTTGTCGATGACCAGGTCATTGTGGGCGCGGCGGCCGATGGTGGTGCGCTCTTTGGTGAGCGTCATCTCTTGTATTACGGTGCCGCCTTTGGTCAGGATGATCTTCGCCATTCCTATCTCTCTTGGGAAACGCTATCTGTAAGTTGATTAAAACAATATCCTGGCGGCTATTGGTGCTGGCGCTGCTCTCACAATTCACACATCGTGCCGTACATGCTGACACACACCCCAGTTTAATGTTGTTTTGGGGCAATCGTACTCAAAATCCGGGATTTATGTTGCGGCCCCGGCTGTTCCGTCGCCGGCGGCCTGCACTGGCAATTTGACAACTGGGCTCATTCGTTCTGCGCCACCCTGACCAGTATCACTGACACATTATCCTGCCCACCGCATTGGTTGGCAGCATTGATAAGCATGGTGCATGCCATCTTGAGGTCGCCCTGGGCGTCGCTGATGATGTTGCTGATATCGCCGTCGCCGATGCGGTCCGACAAGCCGTCGGAACAGAGCAGATACAGGTCGCCGGCCTGCAGGGCATGCTGATGAACTTCCACCACCAGCTGATAGTCGATGCCGACCGCACGCGTGACGATATTGCGGTTGAGCGCAAATTGCGCATCCTCCGGACGGATCAGGCCGGCGTCGATCTGTTCCTGCAGCAGGGAGTGGTCGCGCGTCAATTGCTCCAGCAAGCCGTCGCGGACGCGGTAGGCGCGCGAATCGCCGACGTGGGCGATGCTGACCTGGCCTTCAGGCTCGAACCAGGCCACCACCAGGGTGGTGCCCATGCCGCGGTATTCCGGCTCGCGGCGGGCGGCGTTGATGATGGTGCTGTTGGCCTGGCGCACGGCTTGCATCAGCCACAGACGGGTCGGCAATTCCTCTTCCGGCTTTTGCAAGCGGCGGTATTCCTGCAGCTGGCTTTCGATTTCTTCCTGGATGGCGACGGTGGCGATGCTGCTAGCGACTTCGCCGGCGTTGTAGCCGCCCATGCCGTCGGCCAGGATCGCCAGCTGCAAGCCGGCATCGACGACGACGGTGTCTTCGTTTTGTACTCGCACCATACCAATATCCGTTTTGGCGGCAAACTCAAGCGGCATATGTCGAGACATGTTCGGTGAAAAAAGATGATACAGATTAGGCGGTTGCCAGATTACAAGCATTTTCCTTGGTTCTGCCGGGGACGGCAAGACAAATTGCAGTCCCGCCAAGTACCGGCTTCAGGATGCAACAACCGCACCGCAGGCGCATGATTCGCCCAAATGCCCGTAGGGTGGGCACGCTTTTGTGCCCACGCTGTATCGGTATCCGCGTGGGCACAAAAGCGTGCCCACCCTACGGGCAAAAAAAACGCCGTTCAGTATCAACTGAACGGCATTGGGACCAAAGCTTCTGTTCTTAAACGGCGATTACAGCATCGCCTTCAACAGACGCGCCATTTCCGATGGATTCTTGGTCGTGGTGATGCCACACGCTTCCATGATGTCCAGCTTGGCTTGTGCAGTGTCAGCGCCGCCCGAGATCAGCGCGCCGGCATGGCCCATGCGCTTGCCCGGAGGAGCGGTAACGCCGGCGATGAAGCTGACCACTGGCTTCTTCATGTTGTCCTTGATCCAGTAAGCGGCATTCGCTTCGTCCGGACCACCGATTTCGCCGATCATGATGACGGCATCGGTTTCAGGATCGTCATTGAACATCTTCATGATGTCGATGTGCTTCAAGCCGTTGATCGGATCGCCGCCGATGCCGACTGCCGAAGACTGGCCCAGGCCCAGTGCGGTCAATTGACCGACTGCTTCATAAGTCAGGGTGCCGGAGCGCGAAACCACGCCGATGCGGCCCTTCTTGTGGATGTGGCCCGGCATGATGCCGATCTTGATTTCGTCCGGCGTGATCAGGCCTGGGCAGTTAGGGCCCAGCAGCAGTGTCTTGCTGCCGGCTTTTGCCATGCGGTCTTTCAATGCCAGCATATCGCGGACCGGGATACCTTCAGTGATGCAGATGGCCAGGTCGAGTTCAGCTTCGACGGCTTCCCAGATCGCTGCTGCCGCGCCTGCTGGCGGCACGTAGATCACGGAAACGTTGGCGCCGGTAGCGGCCTTGGCTTCAGAAACGTTAGCGAAAATCGGGATGCCTTCGAAATCTTCGCCGGCTTTTTTCGGGTTCACGCCAGCGACAAAAGCGTTCTTGCCGTTTGCGTAATCGCGGCAGCCGCGGGTATGGAATTGACCGGTCTTGCCGGTAATGCCTTGGGTGACGACTTTAGTGTCTTTGTTGATCAGGATCGACATAGTTGTTCCTAGTTATTTACTTATTTACCGTTGGCCGCAGCAACAACCTTCTGCGCCGCCTCTTCCATGCTGTCTGCCGCGATGATCGGCAGGCCGGAGTCGGCCAGCATCTTCTTGCCGATTTCTTCGTTGGTGCCCTTCATGCGGACCACCAGCGGCACTTGCAGCGAAACGGCCTTGGATGCAGTGATGACGCCTTCAGCGATCACGTCGCAGCGCATGATGCCGCCGAAGATGTTGACCAGGATGGCTTTCAGGCCTGGGTTCTTCAACATGATCTTGAATGCTTCGGTGACCTTTTCAGCAGTAGCGCCGCCGCCGACGTCGAGGAAGTTGGCAGGTTCGCCGCCGAACAGCTTGATGGTGTCCATGGTGGCCATGGCCAGGCCGGCGCCGTTGACCAGGCAGCCGATATTGCCGTCCAGCGAGATGTAAGCCAGGTCGAACTTGGAAGCTTCGATTTCGGCTGGATCTTCTTCGTCCAGGTCGCGGTAAGCGACGATTTCTGGGTGGCGGAACAGGGCGTTGGCGTCGAAGTTGAACTTGGCGTCCAGGGCGATGACCTTGCCGGAACCGGTGACGATCAGCGGGTTGATTTCCGCCAGCGAGCAATCGGTATCCCAGTAAGCCTTGTACAGACCTTGCAACTGGACGCGCGCATCGGCGATCGAACCGGCAGGAACCCCGATCAGGGTGCTGATGCTGTCAGCCTCGGCATCGGTCAGGCCGGTAGCTGGATCGATGACGACTTGATGAATCTTTTCTGGATGGCTGGCTGCGACTTCTTCGATGTCCATGCCGCCTTCGCTGGATGCCATCAGCACCACGCGCTGGCTGACGCGGTCGGTAACCATACTGACGTACAGTTCTTGCTTGATGTCAGCGCCCTCTTCGATCAGCAGGCGACGCACTTTCTGGCCTTCTGGGCCAGTCTGATGCGTGATCAGCTGCATGCCGAGGATCTGGTTGGCGTATTCGCGCACTTGTTCCAGCGACTTGGCGACCTTGACGCCGCCGCCCTTGCCGCGACCGCCGGCATGGATCTGGGCTTTGACGACCCAGACCGAGCCGCCCAGTGTTTCGGCAGCCTTGACCGCGTCATCGACGCTCAGGCACGGGATGCCACGCGGTGTTGTCACTCCGAACTGGCGGAGAATTTCTTTACCCTGATACTCATGGATTTTCATGCGAGCTTCCCTTCTGACACTTATTTAAATGAAATTGCTTGGTTGGATAAATGTGTTTGTTTGTCTACTGCGGCTGGTGGGCTGATTGCCCACTTCGGATAATATTGGGCGACGACTGCGCCTTCACTACGTAAAGCATGACAGCGATCGAGCTGGGGCGGCTTGCGCTGCTCGGCGGCCGGATCGGCGCTGCGGTCTATCTCGCCGCCGAATGCCTGCAAGGCAGCGGTCGGCAGGATTTGCGCCAGCTCGGTTAAATGGGTGCACCCCAGGGCGCCGCCGATGCGCTCCTTGAGCGTATGACGGAAGCCCTTGACCAGGCTCAGGCCGACCAGGGTTTCATACGCGGGGTTGATGGTATTGCAATAACCCTGATACGGCACAGCTTCCGAATTTGCCTCAACCTCGACAATCGTGAACTGGCGATCCAGCGTCAGCCGCAGCCACAGGCTGTGCAGTGCTGCGCCGGCAGGCAGCTTGCCAGAAGGCAAAGAAAGGTCAAAAGGCTTGGTATCGATCAGGTGCGCATCCAGTTCCCACAAGCCGTCATCGCGCACAAATGCTTCGATGTGAATCGCGCGGGTGTGCTTCAACGCTCGGCGGGAAATGGAAGGTGTCAGAGACATAATGGTGGACTTATTTGCGTGTCGTTACCACAGTTTCTATGGTAACTGCCGCTCCTGCGGTTTGCAAAAAACCCCAAAAGTGTAGCACAGCTTCGGAGGCTTAGCGATGCTGATGGAGGGTTGCAAAATTAGCATCGATGGCATCCCCGCTGGAATCAACGGGAGAAAGAAGACTGGGGATAGATTTAATAAGCCCGGAAAATTTACTGTTTTTGTCGCATTTCAATCACATCTATAAAAGATGTCCTGCTGCCGGATCAGTAATCGTCGGTGTCGTTGTCCCCGCCTTTGATCGCTGCCTGTATCGCCCGATGAGAAAACCCTCGCTGCAGCAGGAAGCGCATCTGCTTTGCCCGTTCGGCTGCATCCGCCGGGAGCTGATTGAATTTCTTGCGCCAGACCTCGCGCGCGCGGGCAACTTCGCCACTGGCCAGATCGGCCTTGATATCCACCAATGATTCGGCATCAATGCCGTGACTTTGCAGCTCGGAGAGGATGCGGCTGTTGCCGTAGCGATGGGCGCGGCGGTGGATCAGGGATTCTGAGAAGCGTGATTGCGACAGCAGCTTGGCCGCTTCCAGCGTATCGAGCAAGGCTTCGATGTCATCGCCTTCCTGCGCATAGCGCGACAATTTGCGCGCCAGTTCCATGCGGCTGTGCTCGCGCGCCGACAGATAGCGCAGCGCCCTACCCTTCAGGCTGATTTGCAGTTTGGCCATCTCCGCTTTCCGGTTGATACCTATTAAGTAACGCTTGTTATGTACTGTAATTACAGCTTGCCACAAACAACAACGCCTTTCAAAAACCCGCAGCGCGGAATTTTATGAAAGGCGTTTTTCTTTGACTATCAAGCCTGCCTAATTACTTAGGCGAGGCGAGTCAGGATGTCAGACCGGCTCTTCAGCCTTGGCGGCCGCGGCTGCAGCAGCTTTATTGGCCTTGGCAGCGGCTTTGTCAGCCTTGTCGCCGCCCTCGGCAGCCTTGATCTCGCCCAGCAGCGGCACGCCCAGCGATGCGCGTACCTTGTTTTCGATCTCGCGCGCCAGTTCCGGACGTTCTTTCAGGTAGGTGCGTGCATTGTCCTTGCCCTGGCCGATGCGTTCGCCGTTGTAGCTGTACCAGGCGCCCGACTTTTCAACGATCTTGGCATCGGAACCGAGATCGAGGATTTCACCTTCGCGCGATGTGCCTTCGCCATACAGGATGTCGAAGTGCGCTTCCTTGAATGGCGGCGCGATCTTGTTCTTGACGACCTTGACCTTGGTTTCGTTGCCGATGACTTCGTCGCCGGACTTGATCGAGCCGGTGCGGCGGATATCCAGGCGCACCGAAGCGTAGAACTTGAGGGCATTGCCGCCGGTGGTGGTTTCCGGATTGCCGAACATGACGCCGATCTTCATGCGAATCTGGTTGATGAAGATGACCAGGGTGTTGGTGCGGTTGATGCTGCCGGTCAGCTTGCGCAGCGCTTGCGACATCAGGCGCGCTTGCAGGCCAGGCAGGGAATCGCCCATATCGCCTTCGATTTCGGCGCGTGGCGTCAAGGCCGCCACCGAGTCGATGACGATCAGGTCGACGCCGCCGGAGCGCACCAGCGCATCGGTGATTTCCAGCGCCTGTTCGCCGGTATCCGGTTGCGAGATCAGCAGTTCGGACAGGTTGATGCCCAGTTTCTGGGCATAGCCGACGTCCAGCGCGTGTTCCGCATCGATGAAGGCGCAGGTGCCGCCCAGCTTTTGCATTTCGGCGATGGTTTGCAGGGTCAGTGTGGTCTTGCCGGAGGATTCCGGACCGTAGATTTCGACCACGCGGCCGCGCGGCAGGCCGCCGACGCCGAGCGCGATGTCCAGGCCGAGCGAGCCGGTCGAGACCACTTGCACTTCTTCGACCACGGCGCCGTCGTCCATCCGCATGACCGAACCTTTGCCGAACTGCTTTTCGATCTGCGCCAAGGCCGCGGCAAGGGCCTTGCTTTTATCCGGGTTGACGGCGGATTTTTTATCGTCCATGGTTGCTCTTTCGACAAAAGTGTTGATATATTCGAGGCTTCAGGTAAGCACTGTATAAAAAAACAGTGATTTATGCAAGCACTGTCGTGATTTTTTCAGAAAACCTGTGGCCATATTGTATGTCCGCAAGCCCCGGTCTTGCTGTCGATTTTCAGCTAACTCTGAACTTTTGCTCATCTAACTCTGAACTTATACAAACTTGGATGAATAACTACTCAAAGGTCCCGTGCCATCAATCGGGCTAGAAATCAAATCGTTCCACACGCTGATGGTATGGACGCGCAGCCCCCGAGGATGAGTTCAACAAATGGGGGGCTAACGTCTAGTGATTCGATCGAAGGTTCGCTTTGGATTGTCTAAAATGACCGCTAAGTCGACAGCGTGTTGATTTGCACCTCGTTCGCCCCACTTTTGCACCTGCCTGTGATCCAGCGAAGCCGTTCAGAATGCAGGTAGAGCCCATGGGTTCCACGATTACTGCGGGGTCAACGCCGAAAGCAAGAACGGATCAATTCCGCGTGCAAATCAACACAGATCCTTCAAGGAGGGTGTACAGAGCGAGTTTTTCATGCTTTTCGTGCATTAAGGCTTCGCCGTGAGACTCAAGTTTTCGCTGCTCACTCGAGGCGCTTCGAGCCGATCCTGTCTAATAACGTTAGGGAATAACAAACTATAAATAAAAATTCATAAAGTTAACAAATGCACATCAATAACAATCAAGTTTTAGCCAGTCCAGCCGATACAGATACCCAAACTAACGACGAGCTTTCCATATCAGCACAGGAACGCTTACCTTCCACACCAAGCAGCTCATTTGAGCTTGCAGGTTTGCCCCCACGCAAAAAGCGCAAGATGCCTGAGACATCGAGTTCATCGAATGTGCCGAAACGGCAGGTCGTTGTGTCGAACCGGTTGATCGACCCCAAAAAACCTGCGGCAGTCATTCCCTCACCCCGCAGTGTGCTCTTTGTGTCGAACGCAGGGGTCAACGTTAATTCTCCACAAGCGGAAGGTACAGGAGGCGGACTGGTACCAGCAGTGGCTTCGGTAGCCAAGCTGCCCGGAAATTTTTGGCTTTTTACGAACAAAAAAGTTAGTGAAGTATTCACTGTCGCAGAAAATACTTTTGACGATGGAGGAAAAGTAAGACAATTTCCTCTGAGCCACAAGCAGCATATTGGGTTTTATGAAGAATTCGCGAACCAAGTAATTTGGCCTGCCTGCCATTACAGAGCGGATTTGATAATGCCAGCCCCCAAGATAGAGACCTATCGGGAGGTCAACGACTTATTTGCGCTGCAGGTAATCGACCGGCTGAACGTGGCGCCGGACTCAATTGTGCTTATTCAGGATTATCATCATATGGTGCTTCCAAAAATCCTGCGGGAAAAAGGCATCGAAAATCCGATAGGCTACTTCCACCATATACCGATACCGACGCCTGAAGAGGCCTACAAAATGCCTAACCACAAGGAATTGATGTCGTCGCTGCTCTCCTGCGATCTCGTCGGGCTACAGACCAACAATGACGTGGAAAATTTTTGCAATTACGTGAAAGAGCATTTGCATGGTACCTCGGTGAGGCTTGAAGACGGTTCATATGACGTGATCGTTTCCGGCACGGCAACCCGCGTAAAGTCTTTTCCTATCGGCATTGATGTTCCAGAGTTTTTAAGCGGCAAAACAGACGAGAATGACCGAGCCTTACTAACCAAAGTAGAAAATGAAGTTACACTGGGACGCACGGTGATAGGCGGCGTTGATCGGGAAGATTGGACTAAAGACATTCTCGGGCGCCTTCAAGCATATGCTGATTTGCTTGAGGTGAATCCCTCTCTTTACGGACAGTTGGTATTTGTCCAAGTTGCGGCGCCATCACGGTCAGATTTGCCCGCATATAAGGAAGCTCACGATGAGATCGCAAAGTTTGTGGCGGAGATCAATAATAAGTATGGAACTAAAAACGACCATGGAACTACATCTTGGACGCCTGTCATTTACCACAACGAATTGGTGAGTCGCGCGTCTTTGCCAGAACTTTTTCGGTTGATCGATATATACGTGGCATCGTCTCCGTGGGATGGTCAGCATCTTGGGGTCAAGGAATTCGCCGCTGCGCAAGGCCAGGATGTACATCCTGGCGTCATGGTGATGTCCACCGGTGTGGGAGCGTCAGAAGAATTCTCTCAAACCTCGGAGCAATTCCGTCAACGTAGTATGTTCCCATCAGGCGATATTCCCGCTCTCGCCGTTTATTTAAGAAGTTTGATTGGCATGACGAAAGAGGAACGCAAAGAAATGAGTGAAAAAATCCGTGAATCTGTGAATACGTATAACGTACATGGGTGGCTCGCACCTCAGCTAGAATTTCTGTCCATGATCAATCGCCCTTCGGATAAGTCGGCCGGCAAGCAATGATTTTTTTACCATTTCACTGCCAGTTCGCGCCGCTTGTTTTTGATCCGCTTCCGAAATAACACGTGCATCAGCAGTCAAGAGTCGTGTACGATTCACGGACAGCAACTCGGCCGTATGATCCCTCGACATGGACCTGCTATATGGGCCGATGCTGGGCATTACAAAACGCCGTTTGAGCTTTATCAATTGCTCTCATCATTACATATGCTTCGTCGTTATTTTTTGAATGTTTGAGTAAATCCGGCCATCCAATTCGCGTCATAAAATGGATTATCGCCAAGGCCTCATCTTTGATCAAGATGGTATGCCCGGTCGCGTGCGTAATCGTAATCGTAAATGTCGCTTCAGCGTTGTCTTGGAACTCGATACTAGTCAATTCGCCCATTTTGGAAATCCTTCATAGCAAAAATTTATCGAGAGCTAGATTACAAATCTCAGATTGTCGTTCCGCATCAATTATTTATAGATATATAGATAATTGATTGTCTCCAATATCAGGCTCCTGAGTCGTTCCTTCCAAAATAGAATAATTTTTCTCTATTTATTATTTTTATCTTATTTCATTCTGGAATTTAATTTTTCAAATCATTTTTTATAACTATCAGATGATTGATGATTGCAGAAAAAAATCCCCCCCGTCCATCAGATAATCCCGAAATAATCGTAGGGAAAACCGTAGGTAGAAATATCATTTGTAATTTAGTCGCCTTTATCAGTTGGTTATGAATGCCGCGTGAATAATGTACCGGAGCACGCACTGGAAACGGCGGGGATCAGCCTGTCGCTTACTCTGATCGTGACGCCCACTATCACCGACCTAGGTGTCTCCCGAGAATACCCAACAAAGAATGCACTCAAGAGTTTGTATCTAGAATACGAACTGAGTCGCGATATGCTGGTGGGCAATGTGCGCTCTAGGCAAACCATCAGCGTGCATTGAATCGCCTCGTTGCGAAAAAAAAGGGATGCAAAATCCTAGAAAAATACATTTGGCGGCCATTGCGCCGCAGTCAGGATAATCGTAGTTTGACTGGGGGTATTTCGGGAGATCCTGATCTTGATGTAGAGATAAAAACTTCGGGAAGCCAGCGCCTAGGCTATATCGCTGCGCCGGTCAGTTCGTCGCGCAGAAAATCCCCTGCCCCTGTCGAAGGCCAGGGCGCCGTAAATAAAAAAAGCAACTAGTCCGGCGCCGCATAACCCGCCCAGTAAAATCAGGTCCGGGCTCCACGTCTCTCGGCTCAGGCGAAACGCAACAAGAACCGCCAACGTCGTCCCCATCAACATACCCAGGATGCTTCCCACCGCCAAATCGGTCATTCTCAGATGACTGTTTTGCGACCGTATGAATTGCCACACATCGTTGAAATTGAAAGTTTTCATCTCATCTCCATCTGTCGACTTTCGCTTTCCACCTGCTCGCCCTTACCTTCCTCGTGTCGTTACTCAGGTGCGTCGTCCAATCGCGATATTGTTGCCGCTCAGTTCCAAGTCGATATACCAGCCCGACGGTTTCTCAGGGATGGCGTCTATGCCGGTTGTCACATTCGTATTGTTGTTCAGGTTGGCCCGGGTAATCGGAAATTTGCCAACGGCGGCGGGCAAAGTGGGACGGTATCGAACCCGGTCCCGGTGCAATCGTTGATGGCGTAGACGGTCTGGAGCAGGCTGCTCTTGATATCCAAAATCGGCCGGTATGGTGTTTTTTGCATTGGGAAACAAGGAACTTGATGGCACAACAAAAATGGTGTGCGGACTCGATCATAGCAATTCGTTCAATTGGGAAATATCGTAATATCCTGAAGTTGATGCAGGGATTTCCTTACCATCTATATGCTATACCTTGCCGCTGTATCAAGTAAAATCCAGAGCGGCGGCAGAGACAAAATATGCTATCTAAATGATAACAACAAAAGAAACCCATTGCTTACAGGAAGGTGCGCGATAATGGCAAAAAAATCGGCGTTTAGCGAATGTCAGTATATGACGCAAAAAGCGCGGCTGATATTTGCATCTATAATGAACTGAGGATTCATGATACGAGTATTGATTGCCGACGATCACGCGATCGTGCGTGAAGGGCTGAAACAATTGTTTGCCCTGGGCACAGAAGTGGCGGCGGTTGGCGAAGCTGTCAACGGCGGGCAAGTGCTCGATGCCTTGCATGCGGGCGGCATCGACCTGGTGCTGCTCGACATGACCATGCCGGGCGTCAGCGGCGTCAATCTTATCCAGCGCATACGTGCGCATGAATCCTATCCACCGGTCCTGGTGCTCAGCATGCACAACGAATTGCCGATTGCACGCCGGGCCCTTGCGGCCGGCGCTTCCGGCTACCTGACCAAGGACAATAAACCGGAAACACTGATGCTTGCTATCCGCAAAGTCGTCGCGGGAGGACGTTTCATTGATCCTGAACTGGCGGAGCAGATGGTGTTCGAATCCGGCAGCTCTGACCAGCGCCCGCCCCATGAACTCCTGTCCGATCGCGAGTTCCACATTCTGCAACTGCTGGTGCGCGGCAAAAGCGTCAATCAGGTTGCGGAAGAGCTATCGATCAGCAACAAGACAGTCAGCACCCACAAGGCCCGACTGATGCAAAAAATGAACTTCCAGAACAACGCTGAGCTGGTGCGCTACGCGATTACCTACAACCTTATCGAATGACCTCTGTCGCCGGCTGTCATTGGTCAGTGCCACATCGGCGATGGGAATCTACACCCGGATCGTGGTGCCGACACCAGGCACGCTGAAAATGGCAGCCTCGCCGCCGAGCATGAGCGCCCGCTCCCGGATGCCGATCGACTTCTTCTTTTGCACGCTGGCGTCAAATCCCCTGCCATTGTCGCGCACCTCCAACAGGTAATGCTGGTCCTTTCTATCCAGGCTGATTTCTACCTGGCTCGCTTGCGCATGACGGCTAATATTTGTCAACGATTCCTGCGCGATGCGGAAGGTGGTAGTCGCCCGCGAGTCATCTAGGACGATGTTTTCTTCACGCACACCCAGACTGCACGGAATGCCGGTATTGTCCCTGAACTCCTCGGCCAGCCACTCCAGCGCCGACACGATCCCCATGTCCAACGCCGACAGACGTAGCGACGCCGCATGCTTGCCCAGCCAGCGGCCGATGTCGCTTAACGACTCACCATCTTTCCACCTCTGCCACAACAATGTCTTTTGTGTGGCAGAGAGCCCGCATCTTCTCTTTTGATTCAAATAACTTCCCTCCTAGACCAACATTAGACCAGAAGGTGTTGCGACCACCAGTTGAACGCGCCACGACTTTTTTTATCACACCGCGCTCCATGCAAGCTTCCACGAGATCTTTACGTAGCCTAGCCGCCTCGGCCTCCAACTCCGCCACGGTGCGACTGCCTAGTGCTGTTATGGCGGTAACGTCTCTCCTAGCGATAGCTACCCAGTTCGCCAGCGTACCGTTCGGAACCCCTAAGCGCCGATTAGCCTCTTCCAACGACAGGCCCTGCGCCAATATCGTCTTCACCGATTCCTCCCGAAACTCCGGCGTGTAATTTCTTGAATTCGCTTCTGTCATGATTTCTCCATTTGGTGATATTACCAAACAGAAGTGTCCGAAAAAGTCGGGCTACCTCACAAAGAGATGCACTGGCATGGCAGTGCGAATGGTAAGCGTGGGCGTAGGCCGAAGTTCAGCGATGCCGCCATTCGGTTCGCGGAGCTGCAAGTCGGTGTAGCCATCCTGAATCGCTTCACCCATCTCGGGACGCCAACGACCTTGCACATGCCATAAATCCATCTGGGAATTGGGGGGATTACGACCAGCGATTATTTGTGCAACAAAGCCACACGCGGCTAACTGTCGTGTGTGACATCTCGTATGTGCCGCCATGTTTTTTGACGCTCAGACTATCTAGTCTCATCTTCACTGCGCACCGGCGCCGTTCATTGAGCGTGTCCACCGACAGCGATCGAGGATCATTTTTTTCCACGGCAGATTTGAATCCATTCATCAAATATCGTTCAATACTTCAATGTCGACTTAATAGCGCGATGGCTTTCAC
Organism: Collimonas pratensis; assembly: GCF_001584185.1. Classification (GTDB taxonomy): domain Bacteria; phylum Pseudomonadota; class Gammaproteobacteria; order Burkholderiales; family Burkholderiaceae_D; genus Collimonas; species Collimonas pratensis. The sequence goes on from NZ_CP013234.1 coordinate 4,824,798, forward strand.
GAACGAAAGAAGAAAAAGCATCGCGTGGGTGGGCGCCATCAATAGCGTCGCTTCTGAATTCGGCCGCTTCGACAATTTTTGAATTAATGCGAGACGTTCGCTTCGCCAAACGAAACATCGGTTCGCACCACCCCGTCGCTGCTAGGGGACGTCGATATAGGCTGTTCTTGCTCCATTGAGAGCCGAACTGAGAACCATGCCTCCCGATTTCCGGGCGCAACGCGATGCTCACCGGGGAATTTAACTTGGCATGCATTCGATATCCCGTGAAAATACCTTGCGCCATACCATACCGCAACGAGAGTCGGCTCTTCAGCAACAGACGCGGATCTCTTTTCCGATCCAAGACCAGCAAGGAGACAAGAATGCATAAAAATGTCACAGACTCAGCCCGTTCATATTCGATGCCCCACCTATCTCAGGAGGAAGCCCTCCCCAATCGAGAGCAGACACCTCAGTCTACCAGGCAGATGTCTCGGCAGACCACCAGCAACCTGCCGCCCTCCCTTCGCCTCAAGGGGCGAAGCGATGAAAGCGAAACTAAGCGGCTCTTCGAAGGCGGGTCGTCGACTCCTGCCTCGGCTCGGTTTGATTCGGCACGCCTTAGTAGCGTGCTATGCTGCTCTCCCCTCGATCAGCATCACTCGACGTCAAGGATCGGCGCTCCGGAATCTTTCCATGCCGGCACCAGCAACCCGGCCGACCTGGAGTCTGGCATCGTCGGACATTCCGCAGTCGAACACCAGACTGGGACGGCCCCTGCTGCAACTACAGACGGCTCAGACCTTTCCTCTTCCGAAAAACTTAATGCCAATCTCTCGTCGGTCATGCAGCAATTCCTCGTCAGCGGCGTGAGTTGGGGCGTTTCCCGCAAGCTGTTCGAGGAATTCGTTCCGACAATCGGACAATTGATCGGCAGCAAGAGCAGCGGCTCCGCAGGTACCGCCTACGGGCAGATTGCCGGTGCGGCACTGGGCAACCTGCTTGGTGGCATAGCACTGGGTTCCACACACTACACGGCTGAGTATGGCGCGAAAAAAATCAGGCTCGCCATCGGCAAAGGCAGCGAATATACGCCCAAGGTCTCCAGCGAAGCGATGAAGCAAGCCATCTTCATCGCCACGTTCACCACTTTCATGGCCTGCAAAGGCATGGCAAGATCATCCCTTCCCAAGCAAGAAAATGAAGAAGAGGACGTCGCGCTTGCCTATGCATTGGACATCGCATTTTCCGCGTTCGGCGGCGCCGCCGCGGAGGGTATCACACAGTTGCTAGCCAAGGGATTCGGCAAGATCTCAGCGAATTGGTCATGGAACGAGTTCAAATCACGCCTGATCGGAGGAACTGCAGCCGGAGCGGCCAGCGCCATGGGAGATGTCAGCACAGCCATCACCAAAGCAAGGAGCGATCTTCCCGGTAGCTCGCTTGCCGCGGCCGGCATCGGCGGCGCGATGAATAGTGTCATGGCACTCGGATCGTGGTTCCTGGTCCGAAAGGTGATGAACGATCATTACGCGGCCAAAACCTCGCAAAGCGCTGCGGCATCGGGCGTCACCTTGCCGATGCCGGGGCGGAGCGCAGAACTCGGGGCGGTTCCGAACGATCCGCATGCGTTGTCACCAGAAGAAATAGTGCAATTGGAACAATTTGTCAGTAGCGGTGCTCCTCTCACGGCTGTCAGCGATTCGATGCTGGCCGTTCAGATGGCTGAACAACTCACCCAGGCATAATGCAAACGTCAGCGCAATCTTTCAATTCTTCATATCTTTCGAGGGTGTAATAAATTTTGTGTAAACGGTCATTAGGCAGGACACTTCCACCATTGAGGAAAAAATGACCTACGTAAAACGCACCAAACGAGCCAAGTCCGATCCTGAGCTGGTCAAGTTGGCGGACAGCCTGATTGCCGTCGTTGACGGCCTGCGCGACGTCCCTGATACTATTGAGGTGGTCTACCCGCAGGCGCAGATCCGAGACATGCATCGTGCACCTGATCCGCAATTCCACCACGCTGGCCTCCTGGAAGGACCATAAGGAATTGGCTGCGGCCTTAAAATCCGTCTATCGGGCCGCCAACGCGGACCTGGCGGCTGTGGCGCTGGATGAGTTTGCGCAGGAGCCGTGGGGTACCAAATTCCCGACCGTGGCAGCCAGTGGCAGCAGGTCATCCCGTTCTTTGCCTATCCGCCCAAGGTACGCACGAATATCTATACGACCAACGCCATAGTGAGTCTGCATATGCGCCTTCGAAGATCGCCAAGAATCGCGGCCACTTCCTAGCGATGACACCGCAAAAAAATTGCTGTTCCTCGCCTTGCGCAATATCGAAAAATATTGGAAGATGCCACAGTGGACATGGCCGCTAACAGCCAACCAATTCGCCATCATGTTCGGCGAACGCTTTCCCAACGCAATTGATTAACTATGAAATTCTGATCCCGCACACAGAACTCCTGACAGGTCCACTGGCCGAGTTGCGCCAACGTGGCCAACTCGATCTGGCACGCGTCATCGTCGACAGTTCTTCTGTGCGAGCTATGTTCGCGGGAAAAAACCGGCTCCAGTCCCCTTGATCGGTGTAAGCTCGGCAGCAAACATCATCTCATCATCGAACAAAAAGGCATCCCGCTGGCCATCATCCTGATTAACGCCAATACACACGACGTGACGCAGGCGCTACCGCTGGTGGAAACCATATCGGCCATTTCCAGCAAACGTGGACGGCCGTTGAAAAAGCCGAAGATATTGCAAGGCGATCGTAGCAACGACTCCGAGCCTTTGCGCCGCATCTTGTGCCAACAGTCGACTATTTCCGAACTTGCCAAGCGTCGCACCGCCCATGGCAGCGGCCTGGGGAAAACCCGTCGGGTTGTGGAACGATCGATTTCTTGGTTGCATTCGTTTCGACGTCTCAAAATTCGTTATGAGAAGCTCGCCGTTCCGCATGAAGCATTCCTTTCCTTGGCATGCTCGCTTATTTGTTGGAACTTCCTTAAAGCACTAATTTCGCAACAGCATCTTAGTCACCGCCAGGGCCAAATCAAGGTTTGGGGATTGTGGAAAGAATTCGACGCATGCAAATTGGTGTGATTATCGCAAGGATTTCTTTAGAGGGGATTGACGTTGACGATTTGGAGGCTTCACAGTTTTGGGACGACGGCATAGCCGATGAAGCGAGCGAACCGATAATGGAATGGCTATCGAATAATGCTGATGCTCTCAGAGTAAATTTCGCATAATTTTGTATGCCATCTTCAGAAGGCTATGCGTGCGCCAGCCGAGAGCACATTGTTGACTACGCCGTCCTTGCCGAACTGCGCATCGTAATTGCCATACCAGCTCCACTTGCGGCTGACTGCGGTGGTGATGCCGATGCCGGCCCAGCCGCTGTTGCGCGGCAGGCCGATGCCTTGCACGTTGAAACCAGCGGTCGGCGCACCAACGAAAGCAGCGTTGAAATCCAGGTTGCCGCTGTTGAAGCCGTGCTGCCAGGCGCCGTAGGCTTGCAGATTGCTGCTGCCGCCGAACCAGTCAAACCTGGTGTCGCCGCGCAGACCCAGTACGCTCGCAGTCTGTTGATAGGTGTTGCTGCCAGCGGTCAGGCCGAAGGCGCTGCCGGCTTCCGTGAAGCCGCCGCGCTTGAGGCGATCGTAGCTGATGCCGGCAAACGGCGTCAGCGTTGCTGTCGGCGACAGCTGGCGTACGTAGCCGGTTTCGGCATAGGCCGAGATCATGCTGTCGGTATGGTTGGCGGACAGGCTGTCGGTTTCACTACCGAGCAACGCCGTACGGTTGATCTTGCTGGTGATGCTGGCGACACCGGCGCGGCCGGAAACATACACGCCATCCTTGCTCAGCGCATAGCGGCCGTATAGCGACAGGCTGGTGTTCTGGCTGTCGGAAGCGCCACCGAAGCGGTCGAAGCTGGCCTTGCTTTCCGAGTAGGAGAGCGCGGCGCCGACGATCGCCTTGTCATTCAGATGCGTATCGAAACCGAACTGGCCGCCCCAGGTTGAGGTATCGGCCGAGGAATAGCCGGATTGGCCGAGCTTGCCGGTGGCGCCGATCACGCTTGCCCATAAACCAGCCTTGGCATCCGACGAAATCGGGCTGCCCAGCAGCGCCAGGCGATTCGACAAATCACGGTTGATGGCTTGCGACTGCTGGAAAGTCAGGGCCTGCGACGAGGCGTAGATCTGGCCCGACAAACTATCCAATACCTGGCCGGCAGCCGCAATATCCGCCGTGCGCTGGATGGCCGCGGCGCTGCTGAGGAAGGCTGCATTATTGCCGCCGGTATTGCCGCTGGCGACCATGGCGTCGGCGGCCTTAAGCCCCTGTTCGACATTGGCTGCGCTGCTGGTGCGGGTAGGATCCGCCGCGAAAGCTTTCGCCGCCACCGCCTGCACGTCATTGCGCGCGACGGTGAGATCGACCTCGGTTGGCGTATAGCCCAGCGTCGCGCTCAGGAAAGTGCCGGGATTGAAAGCCGTACCGTCATGTTCAAACGAGACGTCCTGGAATTGTCCGGTGACGCCGTTAGCGGCCGTCAGCACCTTGCCTTTGACACCGACCTGCTGCGCCACATAGCCGGACGGATCGCTGCTGCCGGCCGGCGTGGTGGCGACCAGGTGCGAATTGCCGAGCGCCGCGTTGCCGCCCACCGTCAAGGTCGTGTTGAACTGGTTGGCCAGCACCGCGCTGGCGCTGGCGGTGTAATTGCCGTTGATGGTCATGCCGTTGCCGGTATTGCTGAGACGGCCGTAATTGAAGACGCTGCCGCCGACCTTGCCGCCGTCGCCGGAGAGGATGCCGGCGCTGTCGATCGTCACCGCGGTCGCTACCGCGCCGGTGACGTTGAGCGTGCCCTTGAGAATTTCAGTGGCGCCGCTATAAGTGTTATTGCCGGCCAGCGTCAGCGTGCCCGTACCATCCTTGAGCAAACCGCTATTGCCGCCGATATCGTTGCCAAAGGTCGAGCTGACGGAATCGAACTTGGCGACGAAGTTGCCGCCCAGCGTCAGCCGGGTATCGAACAAGCCCGGTCCGCTGGCAGCCTTGCTGGCGTTCAGCAAACCCCAGCCGTAAGTGGCGGTATCGCCCATGCTGGTAGCGGTCGACAAGATGGTCTGGCGGATCTGGTCGGCGCTCATCCAGGGAAATACCTGCTGCACCAGCGCTGCCGCGCCGGTGACCGCAGGTGCGGCAAACGACGTGCCGTAAACGCGGCCGCCGGCGCTCGCCGAGATGAAATCGCCGGGCGCAGCCAGGCACCAGTTGGCGGCTTCGCCGCAGCGGTTGGAATAGCTGGAAATCACGCCCGGTGTAGTGTCGCTGCTGCTGTAGCCTTGCGCACCGCCGGCGGCGTTCACCGCCACCACGGCCAGCCAGCCCTTTTGCAGGTCTGGATACAGAGCCGGCAGACCGGCGGTCAGGCTGGGATGGGCGCTGCCGTCATTGCCGGCGGCCCAGATAAACAGGCTGCCTTGGCTGACGAATGGCTGATAAATGTGGTAGAAGGTCGGGCCGTTGCCACCCGGCGTGGCGATCGAGCCGAAGGCGTTCGACTGGTTGAACAGGCGCGCGCCCTTGTTGAACAGATCCTGGTACACCGGGCTGGTGAACGAAACATTGTCGCCGCCGGTGCCAACCGCGGCCCCCAGCATGCTGACTGCCGGCGCCACGCCGTAGGTGCTGCCGCCCAGAGCTTCCGCCACTTCGCTGCCGTGCGGATTGCCGGCGCCGCCGCTGGCGTAGACGTATTTGGTCAAGCGTCCGGCAAACTCCGGATCCGATACATTGAAATCGGTGTCGACCACCGCCACCGTGACGCCGGCGCCGTTGATGCCGCGCGCGTGCGCTGCATTGGCGTTGCTTGGATCGCTGGGACTGAGGGCTGGCGCCGCCGTTGTCGGCGCCGGTGTGGCCGGCGCTGGATTGGTGGATACCGGCTGCTGGGCGCCATCGGGGTTGCTGGAACCGCCGCCACCGCCGCCACAGGCTGCGAGCGTACTCATGACGGCGATGGAAACGACTGACAAGGGAAAACGACGGCTATGTTTGCGATTCATGGATCTACTCGATTGAATAACTTGCGGCAAACACAGTCTGAAAAACTCGTACCCCCAGTGTCTTACGCTAAATTACGTGGTGAAAAATTGCTTGCAAAGATAGCTTTGGCCCACCGCAGATACAATGTCTGTCAATGAATGCGAAAAAACGCAAGAGCACATAGCAGTACCAACCACTCCCGCCCATTCTTTACCTTTTTCTGCATCTGCCCACTATGCAATGAGATCAGATTTTAGAGGTGAGCGTCGCATAGGATAAGTAGATTTTGCGCCTCGTCTTGAAGATTGATGTCCAGTAAAGTCGGCTCGATTAATCTAAATAAAGCGCGATTAGCACATAAGATTTTCAATTTTATTAACGTATTTGTTGCCTGCACACGAATCCGAAATATCAAATAATTCCGGTTAGTTGCGCTGCAAGAATCTTCACACAATGCCTCTTGTCGCAACCAGTGTCTCTTGTCATAACATTAGTTATTAACTTAGAGAGGTGTTGATTTAATTTTCTAATTACAATGGTGAAGAATGTCAGAATAAATTCCAATCAGACAATCCTTAAAATAATGTAGGAATTTCCGCCAATATTTGGGGTTCTAGAATAGGATTACTCACTCTACGCACTGTCCTGCGCGCAAGAGAGCGACGGCCGCGAACGGAAGAACTGGTGCCGCATCGAGGAGACTCTCGCATCAACGCGGCAGCTAGCCTGGCCGTCGTTGCGGGGATTGCCCGACTATCAAGGTGTCTGGGCAAATTAGACCACTACGAGGTGACGTTTCAAGTGTCGAACAAAATGGACATAGTGCTGGGGCTGAGTCCGTTTTTAATGATTTTAATGGACAAGCACAAACTGACAGTACCTTGTTTTTCAAGGGGTAGCATCACAATGATAATTAAAAGCCGTCTGTTGTTGTTCGTGAGCAATTCGCGATTGCGGCTTCGTCGCCCCGCCCTTTATTCGTTTCTCTATCTTTCAAAATGGCCTTCTCAAACCGAACTGATACTGAGCCTACTTCGGATGCGAAAATATTGGCTGGGACCTTCCGCCAGAACTCCACGATCGCTATAGAGAATTCCTCAATCTGGGCATCATTCACCATAAGATTTGTATGATCCAAATCATCCGAGTTCAAAAACGATCCGCCATCGGTTTTGAATGGATCATTGATATATCCCGGGTGTTGCTTTTTCAAATCATCAAACGACTTCCCCTCGCCATGTTTATAGACATTGACGACCAAGTGGCACGCGTCGAGCTGGGCAAAAAATTTTCACCTGCGATCTTCCAGCCAAGGCCGTCAAGTAGATCCGCAATCTTCAAAAAATCCACTGACCAACTCTTAGAAACCGCAATATCACCCCGATGCCAGTGCCGTATCTCTTGCACTAGCCAGTCGCGCAACTGCTTATCCCATTGGTGGAGCATCCCGGCGACAACGCTCAAACGAGTACCGTCACACATATCACTGAGGAGCTGCTAAAACACACTCCCGGCGTCATTTGCAGATTCGTAGAAGTCCCCTGGTCATCACGATCAGGATCAAAGTCGTGGCTATGCTGCACCAGCCACTCTTCCGCTGCTTTGTCGGCCTCCTTTTCAATGTAACCGAATCATGACTAAGAAGGAGCGAGAAGCCGCCATCTGTGCATACCTGAGTATTTTCAGCAATGGCCATTTTAATGCTCGAGAGAGAAACCGCGTGGCCGCGGAATTCTTGCGTGTAACTGCATTTCGGGGCTTATTCATGCGATTTTCCATTTCGTCTATTTTACAAAACGTTGGCCTCCACTTTTTTCAACCTACCTCTGCAGTACGCTTTTCGGAAGAAAAGATCCGCATCCAATCAATTGACAGATACTCATACTAGATATCGGTTGCCGAAACACTTAAAAAAATGGTGAAAGTGAATGTATCACTTTCACCATCAAATCTCATCGTTGAGCCCCATTAAAACGGAGGATCAACCCTTTCACACTTACATGAAGAGCACGTAAGACCTTGCCATTGCCGCCATGCTTACCTCAACACACGAAGCTCACCATCGCACAATAGATTACAAAACCGCGCTGACTGGCGGTCCTTGGTCGATGGCTGCCCCGGGCAACACACACAGGGCAGTACCCTGCATCACTGTCGCCCCCAAGTTTTTGATCACTCTCCATACAGACTATCGCAACAGAGTTGCGGCAAACACATTACAGAATTTCGCGTTGCACGATTGTTACTCGATTGCTGTCGTTCCGACTTTCAATGTCGACCGACTCCACAAAGAAACGCGATCCCGGCGGAAATAAAACTTCATCCTCCTGTGGATTGATGGAAAACATGGAGATCTTTTTACCGGAGGCGGAAATCGTACTAATTTCAACTGATTGGTTTTTCCAAGCGCCTTCTTTCGTTTCGCTGGTTGCAAAAAAACGCCAATCGGTCCTCGACCGCCCTGCTTTATATCGGTCATTCACCCACTGGATAGATTGATTCTCGCCAGTATGGACTAGTCCTGTGTGCGTGAATTCGTCGGGAAGTGCATTTAATGCCGAGACAATGGCCCGTGCAAATGGCACTGATTCTGGGAAAATTTGCTGGCCCGTTTCCAAACTATCCTGCACGCGTCCGTAATCATTACTTGTCCAAACACGTAGCGCTACCAGATCGGCTAATGGTATGTTGGCCAACGACGGATGTTTCTCTATCACCGACTTAATATGCCGTGAATAGTCCGCATAGTCCTGCTGACCGTCCTGGAACAAGTTGTCATTTCGATGCGCAACGAAGGCTTCAATGAATTCGCGCTGATCTGCCTCTGAAGTTCTATAATTTCTTCCGAGGGCGACGAATTGTTTCCGAAAACTTGTTGGACTCTGTGTGGTAAATGATGGCTGTTCTCGCAACAAGGATACGCGTGATGCGTTCATGTTAAGCCTCGCCAGGCCTAATCTCGGCGGCGACGAAGACGATGGGCCAGGACTCGCTGAGCCTGGCAATTCATTGCTAGGCCTAGAGCGCAGACCATCAAGGGGGCCCTTTGATCTATAAGCTCTATGGCTTGTTGATGCGCTAGAGGCAATGTCTTCGTCACTGCCGGGGTCAAGCGAACTCGATGCAGGGTCTGCTACATGAAGCTTCGATACGCAAGTTCCCATAGGATTAGTTGATTCGTATCAATGAAAGTCTAAATTATGAGTCCCACCCAGATACAGAATGTGCAGATATGCGAAATCTCCGTGCAATTTCCGAAGAGGAGCATCGAGGCAGCAGTGAATTTACTGGCTCGTGTGTAAGTACTCTACACTGCGTTGCTGATTGAGTTCTCAGCCGGCCGAACTTTGAGCGGAAGCAATTCTTCAATACGACTGTACCCACCGAATCGTCCATGGTCGTGAGTCCCAGATCGATAGATTCGAGGCTATGCACCGAATCGATTGAGCCCGATCCCACCCTCACCTTGTCGCCGCTAATCGTCCAGGGTGAAAAAATTGACCTCGATCGCAAACAAGTTAAACATGCTGGCGCCGTCGCCGGTCATCAGCTTCGATACCAACGAATCCATGCTGGACGGCATCGGATCCTTGACTTCGATCAGAAACAGGTTTTTCTTGGCATACCGGGTTGCCGAGCACTCATCAAAAATCGCCTTGGCTTCTACCGGCGTGATACCACCCAATAGAGGCGTCGGTGTGATCCAATACGCCGCCAACGCAGCTAGGCCAGCAACGGATCTCTGATATCGACCGTGGAATATAACTCGTCGAGATCAGTTCATTGTGACCTTTCCACCTTGCCGTTTGGGTGTGGCGATGCAGGCTTGATGGGGCGAAACTTAATTCCCCACTCTAGAAGCCGCTCCTGAAATTTTGTGGCGAAAAACTCGCGCCCGCGATCTGTTTGAATTCATTGGATCGCAAACGGCATTTCTTCGATCACTGCACCGAAGAACTCCATCGTGTTGCTTGCTGTTCTGCGGCGAAAAAGCCGTAGGACCTTGTAGCGTGTGCAGTCGTCAATAGCCGTGTACTGATAGATGCCAGGCGCGATCTTGCAAACGTCCATTTGCACACGGTCACCTGGTGTGGGCCGGCTGTACCCGATGACTTGTTTTCTGCAGGGCCCGTTTGTCATTCAGTATCGGCTTGCCAATGAGCTCCAGGGTTTTATGGATCGTCGCAGTCGATAGCAAAATCTCTTGCAGGCCCGCCTCTCCATGTTCTTGATATCGGATCCACCACTTGCGCAGCCGTCGGCCGCGAGATCCCGCAGCGCAGGCATACAACGCCTGCGCTGCCAAGTTCCTCGTACAACTGAAGCCATCGTAGCCGCTTCCGGATATCGTCATTCATGACGCCATTTTAATTGAAACGATGTCTATGACATCACACAATTTAAGTCAGGCGTTGTCAATTGACAGCATTGATTATCTGGCTTCATGCAGATAAAAAGTCCTGCGCCACTCCTTTGAATGCGCCGAATATTCTGACAACGTATTCATCAGATCAAGTGCCGATATATGTCCAATAGGAATGCGCCGCGCTAGCAAAACATGACGGGTTTCGAAGTTAACCGTAAATACTGGTGTATTTACACCATGCATCGTCAAATTTATTTCCAGTAACCGTTCCAGCACATCGGCACGATTTTTTACTGGCAGCGCACCAAAATCGCAGTACATGGCCAAACCTTCTTCTTGTTCGGTGCTACCGTCGATCAAAGTGAAATTGACGCCATCGACAGTCACATCAGCAGTCGTATAAAACAGTTTGGGATTCGCGATTTTTGCGATCGCACATACTTCATCTATCAGTTTCCGATAATTTTCAGATGCCATATATTTCTCCACCTATTTTGTAAAAATTTATCGAGCGTCCATGAATGCGGTCCAGCTACAACCCAGCGCTGGAATCAGCAGCAGCGGCGATTCACGGCTGTCATGCGCAATAGGTCAAGCTCTCGCGTCATCGGCGATATTTAAAGCCTGATCAAATTGTGTTAGACCATTTTTCATGCGCTCCAGCTCTTTCTGCTTCCCCTCGGCTTTCTCGAACGCCGCCCTCGCCTTCGAGGCGGCAATTCCGTCCCGCGGCATAAAAGCCATGCCCTTGAAACCCAACTTGAGCGCACCAAGGCAATAAGTGGAGAGCGATTTGATGCTGACACCGACATAGGGATACGATCCATTTGCTGTCGCTTCACGAATCTTGCGCCGCTCGTCCAGTTTATTGTTTTGATAAACGGTTTCCGATATGGACGATGTTGGTCCGGAGGCGACCTGCCCCCATAATTTTCCCAGCGGCTTGGTTTTGGCATTCGCAACCTGATATGCGGCAGCAACATTAACCAGCACCGCGCTCATGGTGATGCCAAGGGATAGGTATCGTTCCCAAAGAGGTTCCTGGTAGGTCGGATCGTGGGTCTTTTTTTGCGCACTGACCAAGCCCAGCAGGGAATTGATCATCAATGAGCCATTGATGCCCGCGACCCCCAATTGAAATGCCCTCCAGGACGCCGCACCGTAAGTCGCGGAGACCTCGTCCGGCAATCCGCTGCGGGTGTTGCCAGCCTTGATGAATCCCACTTTGAATTCCGGCGAGAGTTCGAAAAAATTCGTGTGTTCCGTGACTTGCATGCCGTCACGGACGGTGCGTTTGTTATCGTTGTAATCAGAAACCTCTGTGAACCGCCCCTCGCGTACGCGCTGAGGATCATGGCGGGTTGACTCCCAGGCAATGACAAGCGTATTGAATTTGCTTCTCTGGCTATCCGGCAAATTACCCGACGCCGTCTCGATCTTGCTGCTCAGTAGCGCCAGCTGCGCTCGCTCTTCATGGCTCAATGGCGGCAACCTGTTCGCCTGAGTCTGAAGGCTGGCGTGCGTCTTTAGTACGTCGGCGTCGATCTTTAACGTGCCGGCAATGACCGCATGCAACTCGTCCGCGCGTTCATAATTTCGGATGTCTGTCGCCGACGCCAATTCGATCTCGAGCGCTTGAACCGCGGCCTTTTCACCAGCTCCCAAGGATTCAAAAGCACCGCTTCTGATATCGCTTATTGCGGCGAGCCGCGCCGGATATTCTGCTCGATCCTTCAGTCCCGCGTGAGTTCGCCAGTCGTTCGGTCCGTTCGCCCCCATATGCAATGTATCTGCAATCTGCTGCTCCAGTTCTCTGACCTGCCCCGTGAATATCTGATCCAGTGTCTTTACCCGTATTTGCAACGGGCTTCGCATGAGTTCCTTGAATTTGCTCGGATCGTCCGCCGTCAGCATTTTCAGATCAATCATCAGATTCTGCTTGTCTACCTCATCGGATGGCGCGACCAACCGCTGCAATGCCAGTTGCGAGACGGATGTAGCTATTTGGATCCCCGCCGCGACACGGGGATCCTTCGCAATATAGCCCCCCCATCCGGCCAAAAGATTGCCGTAGAATTTGAGCGTCTGCAAACATGACTGCCGGTGCAGCCCCTCGAAATAGACGCGATTGAGCTGGCAGCGCGTGGTGTAATGATTGATGGCGTGATCAAGTGTCTTTGCGACTTCATCTACAGCATGATTTGCCGCCGCCCTGAGTTCATGATTTCCGGGATCCGCCACGGAACGTGTTAACAGATCCTGCAGCCTGGGAGATTCATCTTGCACGTGCTGCAGTACCTGCTTCAATTCCGTTTCGATCTTGTCGAATGTCGGGGTATTCAATTCCGGAGCAATATCGGCCGCGTTTCGAAAAGCCATATCCTGGTAGGGTGTTACATGTAGCAAGGTATAGGTATTTACCAAGCTGCTGACCGTGGAAACCGCCATCACACTGCCAAAATAGCCCGCTGCCCAGTTCCGTGCAGGACCCGGCGCATTGCCATGTGCCTTGAAGGTGCAAATGGTAGGCAGCAAGGACATTATCGAGGCTGGAGCATTGCGCCAGGAATACGCCTTCCCGCCCTCTCTGAACCCTGCGTCCATGCCACTCTGCTCCAGATTCAGCATCGTGTTGAAACATAGTTTTGCCTGAGTCCAGTCACCTGTTTTAAGCGCCTGCGCCCGAGTTTCGATGAATGCCTGGACATGTTCCGGATTCAACACAATCCTGTCCTCCTCGACAAAGGCCTTGCTATGCGCCATCAAGTCTCGATGCAGCTCGTGCTCGCTCGGCATATCGATCACCGTGGCATTCCCGGCTTCGCCAAGCGGGGTTATGCGAGATGGAGCATTTTCCGCAGTAATTTCTTCATTGCGAATAATGACATGCGGACCGATCGAACCGGAACTGGACGCAATATCATGCATTTGTTGAGGAAGCACTTTAAGCGCGTCATAGCTCGTGCCACAAATTTCAACCGCGCCAAGGCTGCTCGCCGATCTCGGGCCTGTGCCGACGGCCCGCGTCGGGTCGAGCGTAGCGTGAATAGCGACAAGCGGTTTTAGGTTATTCGCAGACATCCTCGGTCGTTGCGATATCGTGCCGGCATCCGGCCCCTCTTCGACTGGACCACCAGCAGCGTCGCCGGTCGAATTGCGTAATGACCCCAGAACTCTCAACGCAGCGCTCGCTTCGCTCAATGAGCGTTGCACAGAACGGGGGTCTGCTTTATCAACTGCACCAGATCGCTCATGTGATACGGCATCGTCGACAGCTGCCGATTTGTTTGTGGATGAAGGAATATGCATAATGGCTTTCTTTTTTTGACGATGACAGATTACATGTTTGACGCAATCATTTTTGTGGCGCCACGAACCACCGTTCACTCTTGCGAATTTTTTTTCGAAAACCCTAAAAAATTCTCATATCGTTATATTTATTTGCGGTGACGGCTCTATAAAATCTGCCGCAAACATAGAGAGCGAAGGCTTAGGCATGGCTGTCGTGTGATTTCAAGGACCGCATCCTTCCCCGGCGCGACTGGCACGTCGCGACGGGGGCTTGCAAGCGTTCTTTAGGGACAAACTCCGCCAGAACGAACTGAACTTAATGATGCATCATGGCGTATGGCACCTCCCATGCAAGGCGCTGATTGAAGTGACTTAGCGGCATGGCTCTGTCCGGACCTTTCTGAGGATCATGGTAAACAACACTGCTGGTCTTCTTGTCAACACCGATGAGAACTGACATATGCCCACTGTTCTGGTTGGGGGGCCGCCCACCGCTTCACTATCGTGGGATTTTGCCCATGGCTCTTTCCGATTGTTTTATAACCTGCCGTGCGGGATAAATACTGCTGGACCACGGTCAACCTGAACTTCTCACTGTACTTTGTCATGAAAAACCCCAAAAGTTGGGGCCAACTTTTGGGGTTTAGTTCAAAATGCTGGCTTTTTTTATTCGCGTTGAATCATCGCTTTGCCCCAGATTTTTCGAGCCAAAAGCCGCTCCGCAAAAAATATCCGGAGTCGCATATTTGTTGAAGGACGAGGTTAAAAACCAGGATATTTTGCAGAGCAGAAATCGGCTGTAAAGCCTGGAAATTTATGGAAAACTAGATGAGCTTTGGCTGCTTTATACCGTAAATCCGAGGCCATCTCGGTATTCGAGAAGACTGAGTGAGCCAACTTGAAGAATTGAGGGAAATTCACCGAACAACGGCATCTGACCTGACCGCTGCATACGTCAAACCGGAGATCTCAGATCAGATCGCTACTACTACATTTATACTTATTTCACCGCTTTCCCATTTCTACGTCACCTCCCGATAATCCGTGAAGAACCAATTTTTTGGCTCAGAGTTCAACCACGCACTGGATTACTACCCGTTACCAACCTTACGTAAAACAACGCTCTAGTTGATAAAGTTTGCACGCTGGCTCGCGATACCGAATTGCCAAGTTATCCCTGACAAAGTTGGATTCGCACCGATACTTTGTCGCTCGGCGCTTGCCGAGCGAGGACCGCTAGATGATTATCAATTTTAAGCAATCCTCAACAGCAAGAGGCATTACTTCAGTGACGAACGATGTCGATCAACTCCAGATTTGGTTCCCTAACGCCCAAATGCCGCAGCATCATGAGTTCGTCGGAAGTCAGCGGCCCGATTTGGAAATACGGTCCGCCATGCAGATGGACGCCGCTCAATTTGGTGTGAATTGCGCAGTCGTTGATCGGAATTTCAATTGCTCCTGCACCAGGCTTGGATACCTTCAATATGTTGCCCGACAGCGTCGCGAAAAGAGCATTAGTGTGATTTGCGTGCATGATTGTCCTCTGGTTAGGTTAAATAAGATTATGTCTCGGTTGTCAAGCCACCCTGGTTGTTGCTTCAGGATTTCATAGAGCTTTCAGGCTTTCCAACAACCTCGCACGGCAAATAGTCACTTCATTTTCTTCCCGCGCCCCTGGCTCTGCCGAATCTATATTGCGGGATACGAAGCCTTCGCAATTTTTGTAAATCGCAGATTTGCGCCTGGTTTTCGTTTCCAATGCTAATTGAAATTGTGTGCAGCAGTGGAGGCGGAGCCCGCGTCCATGCGGATTGTCGAATGCAGGACAAGCGCTTACCCATATTTATGGGGCTCGACGGTTGCTTCGTACTCCGACCATTTTTTTCGCGCATTGGAGTTTGAGCGGACTGCATGGACGTACGTTTGTCGCAAGGAGCCGAAGAATAGTGCTGTGCACGCCTCGCATGCTCATAAGTTCATGAATTGGGAGGGGGAATGCCTGCATTCACTATCACTACAAAGAAATCAATTTTCACAACAGTCGAATCTCCTGTTTCGTCGGATAAAGCCGAGATAACAGAATCGACGGGCGAGAAAAGAGCCAGCGCAAGGAGAACTGCGTCGAGTTCTTTCTTCGCACCGCTAAAAAATATCCATAGCGGTTATCGTACGGCGAGCAAAACAATCAAGGGGCGGCCAATCAGCACTGGCGGCCCTTTACCTGGCACTTCTCTGGTATTGGAACGGCCGCCAAGAAGTCAACTCAATAAGAAATTTGAGCAAGCTTGTTCACTTGAACCTCAGGGTATTCAAGGCAAGTTCGATGACATTATCGAGCAAGCGAAGTCCTTGCAGAAACGTCTGACGCAACCGTCCCACAGCTTGTCGGATAGGCCCGGTGGTTCGACTACCACTTGGGAAAAATTAGTTGAATGCTTTCCGGTGCTCCAGCCACATGACGTGCCGAAAATACAGACGCTCCAAACGATGCCCGTGAAGCAATCCAACTCTTCAAGTGCGTCGACGACTGCAGAAGCCGAATCCGTCAAAACCCGTTTAGTGCAAAACCTGCAGGGACTTGAACAAGAATATCAGGAGGCACATCAGGATTGGCAAACGCAGACAAATGCGTATCGGCAATTGAAAACGCAGCGCGAAGCGCTCGAAGAGAAGATTGCCATGCTAACTCCTTTGAATGAAAAAACAGAGCAGGACATAGACAATATCCAGAGCCGGGTAACGGTCGCGCAGCACGCGCCAAGCTTTTCACCACAACGACTGGAAGCGGTGAGCTTGAAGCATGAAGCCAGGCGCCTGGAAGCGCAGCTTCAGCAATGCCGATTGCAGCAATCATCGCAAAACAGGCGGTTGGCGCCATTGCTGCAGAGAGAGCAATCTGCGGCAGATGCGAGCACTAACGCTGAAAAACGGCTGCTGCGTGTAGCCTCACGCCTGCATGCAATTGTGACGACCAGTGAGGTAAATGACATAGCTGGAACCGTATTGGCGTCAGACATCGCTGTCAAGCATCTGGACTTTACTCAGGTGGAACTAGGCCGGCTAAGCGATATTTCTCAGGCACTCCTTAAACAATGCGAGACTGACAAGGCCAGTCTTGAACCTGCTCTCGGAGCGCTCGTGGAGGCTCACCAGCAGATATGCGAAAACCTGCAATTGGCTCAAACCGAATGTGCTGTTCAACAGCATACTCACGCCTCTCTCAAGAACGACTTAAGCTTGGTGCTAGGACACAAAACCGCTTTGCAACAACGTTTGACGACTATTTCCGAGCAGCCCGCGACCAATGCCGATGAACTAGGCTCCATTCAGGTCGAATACGCCCATTTCGGGCAGCTGGAAGATGCCCTCAACAGCTTGATTGCAGAAATCGATACGCTTGTCGCCTCGGCGGAAGTCCGTGTCGAGCACACGGTTGGCGAGGCTGAACATGTACTTGAACAACTGGATGCGGTAATGCGCGGCCTTCACACTGCACGGACTGGCATTCAGGGTTCTGAAAAGGCGCAGGAAGCGCTGTCGTCAGCCAAGGCTGTTGTCGAGGAAAGGCTTGTAGTCACAATCACCGAAAACCAGAAAATACATTCAATAATGGATGTTGTGAGCTCAGAGTCAGCCGACAAATTGCTGCTGCACCCGCCGGGCTTTGGAGTCTCGGAATCGCTTCAGACGTTAAGTCGAGAGTTGAATAGCGCAATGCACGCGATACCGCTGAACGCGGCAGCCGACGCCCTGTCGAAAGCGGATATTGCCGAAAGCCTTTCATATGCTTTGGCGATAGCGAGCGTAGGCGATGCTAAGCGTGCCACTGCATTGTTGCGGGAATTGAGAGCACGTCCCACCATGTCTATGATCTTGCGAGAGGATAATGCAGGAGCGTCCAGCTCATCGTCTGCGCAAATCTCGACCGACCTCAAGGCGTTATTTCACCTGATGGCCACCATGCCGCGTGGAGTCGAAGTATTGCACTCTCTAGGCAATAACGCCGGTGAAATCATTGCCAGTAAACAAATGGTTGCGTTGCGAGTATATTGGCAAGCCGACATGGCAATTTCCCAGTCAAAATCGGCATCGGTCGAGGCATGGCTGAATGACGCCAAACTAGTCGCTGTGGAAAGGTTGCACTTGGATACCGGTGTGGACCAGGACCGGCATTTGTCTGAGCGGTTCGGCGAGCGTCAGCTCGGCGCATACAATGCGGTTCGAAACGGTTATGTCAGCAACGAGCCTGGCTCACCCTACGATGCTCGTGACAAGGAGTTGCGCAAAGTCGGCGAAGAATGGATGCGACGCAGGCTGGGTCGTTATGGCGAAGGCTTGTTGCGGGGCTTAGTCCCGTCCAGCGCAAAAACACCGTTTAAATCTCACGCTCTGGTAAATACGGCAGCTATGGCAGAGCGTTTCGGTATTACGACTCATGCGAGCAAGGCCGCGGCGGCAATCTCAGCGGCAGCTTCGTCATTAAGCGAAGCCGCCAAAGGCTTGCCGACGAGCGCTCGAACCAGTAATGAACAAGTTTTTTGCGTGGCTGTTGCGGTGTTGTGCGATTACATAAGGGAAAGCTTTGCCGAGCTTCGCGCGTTGACGCCGACGGATTTCGACGCGATCAGAAAACGCTTCAATTATGAGCTGTCGACAGCCTCCGCTGACAGAGCCGCAGTGAAGCAATCGTTACCTGAAATCATGGAGGAATATGCTGCCGAAGCCAATGCCACGGCGCGCAGCAGCAGATCGATTCCTTTGGGCCGCAAAGCCAATATTGGAGTGAGCGCAGAGTCTGTCTTGCGCGATGTGTCAGAACAATTTCTGCAAAGGAACGCCCAGTATTTGAGTCCGCACCAGATTGTTTCTATCGTGGACGGACTGGGTCTGGACGCAGCAGAGATTCAGGATAACTTCCGCCTCTCGCATATTTCGCGTTATGGTCAAGGCCAGAAATTGCGCCTCGACGATAACCGAGACCTGGTCAAGTTTTACAAGCCGATGTTGGCGCAATGGGGGCTCCGCAATAAATTAAAAACATCGAGCGGCGGGACGCTGGGATTAGGCCTGCCTTTATTGCCTTATATATCGCCCAAGATTGTCACTCCCCTGCTAACCGCCGGCTATTCTGAGAAACAGGAAGCGTTTGTTCAATTCTTTCAGCCTATTCTTGGATTCGAGATGATGGTGGGCGAGAGTAAGAGCAAAACCACGGAAACTGGCATGGGTATTGCAATCGGCAAGACGCGCGGCAAGCATCTCTATGCCGGGGGAACTGCGACGATTGCTGCTACTCACGAGCGCATGAAGATGAATGGCACTGTTGTGCGCTTTTTGCGCGCACGGGGACAGGATGAGACACAGCGCCAAAATATGCTGAAGACATGGGAATCTACTGTGTTGTGGAGTGACCTGAAACCGACGAAAAGCGATACAGGCTTCTCAGGGCCGATGGAAGCCATTCTTTGTCGACTGCCTGATGCGGTGATTACCGGATTCGATGCTGGCTCTATCGCAATCCAGGGCGAGATAAGAGAAAGTGCCGGGCTCCGGCTTCAAACCAAACCGGACAGCCATAATGCTGAATATGGACTTGGCGCAATATTGACCATCAAGGCGAAAGCACAAAGGGTGTTTGAATATCGGACGGAGGACAAAGCAGCGGTATATGTAGTGTCCGACAAATCAAGTACAGGAAAGCAAACGTTCAATGCTTCACTGGATGTGCAGTTGCCGCTACCGCGCAATGCAAAAACACTTTCCCTGTCACATGGCAGGAAAGGTACGTTGGGTGGAGGCAGTTTGCCCATTGACTTTTCGTTTGAAAGGGAGTTCGCCCAGCATCTACAGAAACATGGATTATCGCCGTTCCGCATCAATGACAAGCAGGATGGCGACCTTGACCGGCACTACTTTGGCGCCAAAGAGATGCTTGCGGAAATTGCTGTAAACCGTGAGCAGTGGTGCGCTCGTGCCTTGGAGACGCTGCCGGACGTGGATGGGACCAAGGATACACCGGAGAATCGCGCCGAGGCACAGAGACTGCTCACCCAGTTTGAAAAGGTTATCGTGGCCCTGGAAACAGACGGCAAGTATTGCCAGTTTAACGTCAATTACTCAATGCGACCCCAAGCATCTGCACGAATAGATGGTGCTCGGCTGATTGGCCAGCTGGCTGAAGTCCTTGGCGATGTGGGGCGAATGAACGAAAAAATGAAATTGGCTGACGCCGTTTTGCAGCAAACGGCTACGTGGCGCCCGCTGATGCTGATCGTTCGAGAAAAAGGCAAGGAGGCGACAAATCTCGGTCTTAACTATGGATTACGAGTACAAAGTGTCACTACAGTCGATGGACAACGTACCGCAGCGCAATTTCCCTTAGCGTAGCCGAATTCGGATTCGCCTCAAAAATCGTGATAAAAACTCGGTGCTCCACATGAAGCTTCCGCGTCGAGGCGTGCTCATCTGTTTATCCAAATTTACTCTAATTAAGTCTGTTCGTTCAGCGGAACTTTATTTCTTGCCTTGAAGAGATTGGCATGATCACATGCTGCACTATGCAAACGAAACTGACATTTCCAATGTGAAATATCATCTGAGAGACGAGACAATTTGGCAGCAAATTACGACCCAGAATTTTGATATTTTTATGGCGGATCAAAAATGCGTTTACAAAACCAATCACAACCTACAATTGTGTCCGAGAACACTGAGCATACCCCGAATGTCGGAGCCACCCGCGCCTCTGGTCTCTGCGGTGAAAAGTGCGGCCGGAATCGCCGCGACAAAGGCGAGAATGAACCCAGCCGACATCTCCGCAATCCAGGAAACAGTCGGAACGCTCGCCAGCGCAACGGTATTTGCGGCATGGACGATGACCGATGTCCTCGCTGATGCTGGAATTGGTAAAGCAGGCGACCGCCGCCAGCATGTTGCGCAAGCCGATCAGCATGGTCCGGGTCGGGCCTGATCATGAAATCGACATGGATAGCCGGATCGACATCAACAAAACTTACGACAAAGTATCGCTGTTTGCCGAACGGGCCATCATGATAGGCGTCGGCGCCGATAGGTTTTATGCGATTCGCAGTCAGGATGGCAAGCACACGGCGCTTAACATGGAAGTCAACGGAGAGGGACTAAGCGCCGGCAACCTATTGCATGTGTTTCACCGCGCCGCCTATGCCGGCGACCGGCAGTACAAGCTGGTGACAGCGGCAGATGGCAGCAACTGTCTGTCGGCCGGCAACGCAGAGAAAAACACGGTTGACCAGTTACTGACCAAGCCCAAGGGTTTTGCGCAAACCTCTTCCTATATGGCGGGGGAACAAGCTTTGGTGGATAAATTCACCGCGTTAAGCGGCAATTCTGTTACGCCGGCGGACGATATGGCCGCGGCAGGAAAGCAAAAAGCCTGATGCGTCGGCGTGCACTTCCAGTTTTTTCTCTAGGAGAAATATCGAATATCCAGGCAATGCTAAGCTGCATTCTCAGTTTCGTTTTGCAATCCCTACATTCGTGCTTGCATACTAGTTGCGATCTCAATCTGCGATCTTTGAGTTTCATCTAACTCTTGGAGATTTATATGGGATCCCATTCCGTAACACCTCATTCGTCGCCTCCTGCGCACACCCCTGATACTACGCACAAGCCTGACACTACGCATAAACCTGACAAAACGGACAATTCTAAAAAAAAAAAGGATGATTCCAATAGCACGGATCAGGACCAGCTGAATGCTTTGATAGTTCAATTCGCCATCTCGATCATGCAGCAATCGATACAGCAATCGAAAGAAATCAATGCGGATCTCAAGGCGGAGGATTCCGATGCGTTTTGACAGCGTCCATTTGAGACCGCATCGCCAAATCGAATTCACTTCGATCTTCGACGAGATGACGGGTTTCGAAACCGAGCAGCGGAAAAGCGGCGCAGGTGACAATCGTGTGCTGTTCATTGAACATGGCGATCGATTAAAAAATCGGCTAAGAAGCAAGAGCTTCGATGGCAAGATCGCAATCTGAGCTGGAGCGACGGGTGACCTGACGCGATAGCGATCGAGTCACCTGTCTTTTTCCAATTCCAGTTTTCATCGCAGTACATGACAGCGGAGATCAATCGTGAAAACCAGAAAAAAATGTGCCGCCTGTCGCATCGGCTGGATCCTATTGTACGGCCCGGCATCGATGCTGCTGCCGACTGAAGTTGCGCGCGCCGATTGCTTCGACGACGCGGCGATTTACCACCGCGTGAATCCAACTATATTGCGGGCAATCGCCTGGCAAGAATCCCATAACAAGGCCGATGCGATTCATGTCAATTCGAACGGCTCTACCGACTATGGCGTCATGCAGATCAACTCGGTTCATCTTGCCGAACTCTCCAAGTACGGGGTTCACCGGCAGACCTTGCTGCAACCTTGCCAGAACGTTTATATCGCGGCCTGGCATCTGCGGCGGATGGTAAGCAAATACGGCAACAACTGGAAGGCGGTCGGCGCCTATCATTCGGAGCGGTCGCTGGAACGCGACGCCTATACGCTACGCATCCAGCGCATCGTTGCCGCCTGGAGCGATAATCCGTTAGCCGCTTCGGATCGGCACGATGCAGAAAATCAAAAATTAAACGTAAAACCGTAGTTCTAAAAAGACATAGGAGAATTGTTATGAGTGCTGTAATTTCAATTAGTGAAAACAGCGTGCGCGCTTCCCGAATCGCGACTGAATGCAGAAGACTGCGCGAATACATTCATCAGCGCCTGAATGATGCCGATGAGTTTTCCAATTTGTTGGAACAGCGTGAGTTTCTCTTCGAAACGGTTCCAGCGCTTCGCGGCGAAATTCAGCGGATACTCACGCCGGCAATGCTCGCGAAGCTGCAAGCCGCCGGCTTAGGCGTCGATTGGGAGACGGGGGCCGAGGTTGAAGGAGAATTGACGGATGACGGGAATAGCATCCGCTGCGAAATCATAGACAATTTCAGCGGTGACGCCGAACTCGAGCGAGCTTGCGAAATGTGGTTGCTGGTCCGATACGGAGCATACCGGCTGCTCAAGGAATTCCAGACATTGCAAGCACACTGCGCAATCGAACGTTTGCCGTATTCGCCCGAGCTGGACGGCAGATATCCTTTTCGCGATGCCGAATCCCGGCCTGTAATGATCCGAAAAATATGGCAATCGAAACCCACTGCATCGGGACAAGTATATTCGCCTGATGCAGTTTGGCCATCGATCGACCCGTTGACAACTGCGCAGGCGAGAATGGCACGTTATCATTCGATGATTCAATGCCGGCTTATCGAGTCCAGTGACCTGCAGGATCCAAGGGAATCGAGCCTAGTCGGCGAAAGAGGCGTTTTCGCGACCCGTCCGCTGCAGAAAGGGGAGTGCGTCGGGGTTTACGGCGGCCGCCTGATGACGCCGGCGATGTATTTCATGTTGCGTTCCGATTCGTTTGCAATTTCATCGATCAGCGGTAATGCAGTCTCGTTCCTGGATGGCGAAAATATCCTGGCGATGATGAACACTTCCCTCGAGTATGACGAATCCGGTCACTGTGCCAGTCAATCGCCTGACGCTTACAATGTCGAGCCGGTGGTTTTTGACGTCGAGTCGGATATCGGTGGAAAATTTTCAATCCGTGCATTTTTCTCCACACGCGATATTCCCGCTGGAGCGGAACTCAGATGGAACTATAGATACTCCGATGACATGGTTCGTCAAGTTTTCGGGAAGCGGCTGTAAGTCAGGCGGGCATTCGTTCAGGGTCGCTTACGGGACAAACAGGCTTTTAGCCGTTGCTGAAGAAAATCGATCGTGTACTGGGCGCCGACCTGAATCTATTGGCAACGACGCAGCTTAGCCTCGGTCCAGACGCTGATTCGGCAACGGCGACTTCCGACAAGTAAGAATTTCGTTATCCATGCCCGAATTTCGCATAACGGGTCGGATGCGTCCGGACGGCTTCTACAATGGTGCCACAATTGTTAGCTGCTAGGATGCTGAACATCTTTGATAGCCATTGCTGATGGAAGGTCTGTCCTTATGGACGGGACATCAAGCTGTCAGGGAATCGCAGGAATCACACTACCATCGTCCTCCGCTCGTACCTCGACCTGAAGTTGTTCTGGAGCGGATTTTTCAGCCTGTCGCAGGTCCGGAGAAATCTCAAGTTTGTAACCTAGTGCATACACCGTCCTCAGGCTAGCGCCGGCAGCCGTGGACGATAGACCTAATTTCTTGCGCAGCTTATAAATATGCTGTTCCAGCGAGCGAGCCGCAACTTCTTCTGAATTTCCCCAGACGCTTGTAATGATCTGAGACCTGCTCAGGAATTTTCCTGGATTGGAGAACAGCAGCCATGCGATGGAGAATTCGCGCGGAGTGAGGCTGACGTCGATACCGTCGCAGGTAACCATATCGCTTCCGAGATTTAGTACATAACCGCCGACCTGTATCCTGTCGACACGAGTGCAATGGGCCAGACGCCGCAGGGCGACGCATACCCTCAGCCCAATCTGATCAATGTCTGCGCGGTTGACAACATCATGTGCGCCGGCTTCGATCCAATCTTGCATTACGTTCCATGTCAGAAGCGAGGTCAATATGATCGCCGGTGTATAAAAATCAGCGTTGCAGGTGCGCCATGAAAGCAGGCTGCTGGCTAGTTCGACGGTGCTCCTGGCGTCAAGCAGCACCAGATCATAGCTGATGGTGCGCATCGCGCGCAGTATCAGCAGCTCAGTACAGTAGGCGTCTATGGTGATTGAGTACTTCTCAAAGTATTGCGCCAGTTTCTGCACTAAAACCGTATCGTCAGTCAAAATCGCAAATCGCATGCCTAATCCTCTATTGGAATCACCTTGAAAAGGTGATTGAGCATTTTTGAAATTTTCTGCTGCTGGAAAACTGGCAGCAGACGCTGGGTGATTTATCGAACATCTGTTCTTTTTTTGCCCCACCACGATCATTTATGGTGAAAAGCATATTCAAGAACAAAGTTGTGTTCTCTCAGTGAGTACCATTTCATGCGAAGATGATGCATGCAGTGCGAATTTTTCCAGACTAGTTATTTAGGCGATAACTTCCATGCATAGAAATCCATATTGAATACGCTTGCTGGATTGTTATTGTTGCCATATTTCAATATAATTTCAATCGGATATTCCTGAATTACAGGTAGGCATTTCCTTTGCTGTTGTCTGAATGGCTATGAAAATCAGGCGATTGCTTCAGAAATGTGAGGCAGACGGTATCTCAACCATCCATCGCGCGATTTGCGCGAAATGAAGAGACGACGATTATTTTCGTGGATTTGTCCCACGCAATTTTGCGAGTGTGTGCTTGTACTGAATGGTGCTTCGGCATCTGCTATTTTTCCAGACCGGCATCTATGTGGACACCTCTCGGTATGGCAAGCGATATTTCGTATTTTTGGTAAACCGAGGAACTGGCAACAGTCTTTTATCCGGCCTTGTTGCAAACTGAACTCTGTCTGCGGGCCATGATGGAGTTCGCCAAGAACGCCCTTATCTGTAGTTCGCGCTGTAAAGCGCCTGCCGGTCTTTAGGTTTGCGTTCTTACGGTCCAACCTGTTTTGCCATACATACGATGTATCATCCTGCGCAACCTATCGGCACATTTAAATCCTTTTCAAGTTAATTTTTTCTATGCGGGCTTCTGACTCACATAGCCCTTTTGGTACACCCGACCGTGGGCCAGAATCGCCCATGCCGTTCGCGCCATCTTGTTGGCTAACACAACTGCTGTCACATTCCTCGACGGTCACCACCGCTGCATTTCCGACAAGTTACCCAGGTGACCTTCTGAAGCGAAGGTGGTCGCGATACAAAGGCGGCGTCAAGACTCTGGCGCAATCTGGTTTAGAGCCGAGGCAGTAAAATCCCACAAGTAGCTACATAACCTCCAGCAGCTCCACCAAGAGTTCATCGATTTTGAATTCAAAGGGTCTTAGGACGGGATCGCTGCGCTCACCTGACAATGAAAAGACGGTCAGTCAATTCAACCGGCAAACGAAAAGTTGACGAGGTGCTTACAGTAATCATTGGACCGATTCAAGTGCAAACCTTCACTTGAGAACAGGCGAGAACAGATCAAGAATGAGCACAAATCAACAATTAGTTATTTGTCTGGCTCAAAAGCTGCTTGGCCAAGCGCTTCGCGGCTTTAGCTGCATTGATACCACCCTCGCGTAGCGCAGTGACAAAGGCGCCATCGATGAGCAGCATGAAATCGGAGGCGCGGGTCTGGGCATTAGGTACCTCGGCCGACTCCAATATCTCGGCAAGATACTTGAGGACTTGTTTTTTGTGTCTAGCGGAAGTCAAATGTACCGGATGGTGACGGTCAGCTGACTCCACTATTGAATTGATGAATGCACATCCACGAAAATCATCACATGAAAAATATTCTCGTAGCGCGTCAAACACGGCCAGGGGGCGACCAGCTGGATCCGGGCTGAGGCGTGAGACAGTGGTGCTAAACCAATTGCGCCATTCTCTGTCGCGCCGATGCAATACCGCAACTATCAGCAAGTCTTTGGAAGGAAAGTGATGGTAGAAGCTCGACTTAGAGACCCCGGCACATTCAATAATTGCATCTATGCCGGTCGCACGAATGCCCTGCGCGTAAAATAACTCCGACGCGGTCACAAGGAGACGTTCCTGCGCTGAGCGAATAGAGGGGGGGTAGGTTGAATGCATGGTTCCGAAATGAGTCATTCGAACCGACAAGCGGCGCAATGAAGCTCTTCTTTGCAAAATTGTTTATCGTATTACCGTAGAAAATTATAAAAGAATGTTTTTGTCTTGCATTGCCATTTCAGCACCGACTGTTGCTTTTATTGGACGCTATGCTTTCGACAAAAACCGCCGTCGTGCGTATGCATTTCTGACTAAGAGTTCTGCGGACACACGACTTTCAACTCTCCGAGTTTCGTGGAGGATTTTTGGTTTGAGTCAGGCCGAGATGGATTGCTCGGTAAGTTGTCGATAAGATTTTTCCTCGGCTTTAGCCGACGTATATAACCGATGGATTCGTAGAAGTTGGGATTACTAGCGTGGAAGGTGAAATTTTTTCCTCAATAATTCGCTCAAGGACTCTTTCCCAAAAGACCTCCCAGTATTGGCAAGGTGCGACGCAGCGTGGCGCAGGCGCGAGCGCGAAACATTCTTGCTTTTATTGTGCTGACGCTACAATGACCGGATTGACGTTGCTTGCAAACGACGAGCCGTTGGTATCGGTCATGCTCAGGTATTGCTTGCTGAACAAATTGGATACCGTCAGGCGAATCATTGTCGTCTTCATTAAAGCAGTTGGTGCGAATCGATAGCCGGCGCCGATGTCGTATAAGGTATGGCCGCCGACCTGATCGTTATTGACCAGCGAGGTATAGCACCCACCGACATAACGCCCTTGGATAGACGAATAAAACGATCCGTAGGTGTACTGCAGCGAGAGCGACGCTAGCCATTTCGGCGTAGCGTTTTATCGAATTCAGGTATCTGCGTTCGCAGGCAATACGGATATCGCCATCGCGAGCGACGCCGCCAGCCAGAGCATACCCGGTCCAAAGTCGTTTTCATCTCTGAACTCTCGATACAACAGCGCTAACCGTGCCGCACTACAAATGGCTTGCCAATATTATCGGCACGACGATCAGCCAGGGCCTGCTCGCTGACAACCAAGTCTTGCCTTCCGAGCGCGAACTGGCCGAGCGTTACGAAGCTAGTCGCGACACCGTCCGCAAAGCGGTGCGCTATATGGAGGAGCGCGGCATAATTTACAGCGGACACGGGCGAGGCACTTTTGTGGCGCCGGCCATCGTGCGCGGAACCACGCGGTTCATCGACAGCTTTTCGCAAGATGCAAATAATCGAGGCAGCGTCGCAGGCCAGCGCGTTCTGATTGTCGAGCCGATTGCTGCTGCATCGATGGCGATTGCCGGCCTGCTGAACGTCAGGCCGGGCGATCCCTTGATCCGCGTATATCTGATCCGCCTGATGGATAATGTACCGGTCGGTTTGCACGACGCTTATTTTGTCTTGCCGCCGCGAGCAAAAGTAACACCCTCCCAAATCGAGCGAGCCGGCTCCTTGTACAAGCTGCTGACTGAAAAATTCGGTTTTACCCCTGTCGAGGCGGTCGAAAACCTCAGTGCCGACGCCGCCGAGCAGAAAGATGCGCATTTGTTGGGTATCAAAAAGGGCGATCCTTTGCTTATTTGCGAAAGAATCACCTTGTCGGACCGGCGCGAGCCTATTGAATATTGCTTGATGAAATATTTATCCAGCTATCGCTATAAAACGCGCATCGCAAAGCGATGCGGCGATTGATTTGGCGCGAGCAAGGTCCAATTTGCAGTGAATATTTTCTACTGCGTCATCGAATCACCTGGGCACATGTCCCAGCAAACGCCCCTGTCTCGGCGCCCTCGGCTACAGTCCCTAATCATTGCCGCGAACGCGGGAACGACAAAAAAAGCCAGCTGTCGAGCCATGCGGAAATCTGGACAACCAGTACCTCCATCTAACTGACCAACCCGGTATAACGCGACAGTGCAAAAAAATGCTCTTTCACGCTATCCAGCGGCGTACCTGGGCCTTCTTCATGAAAACCGTTGCACCAGGCGAAATAAGCCAATTTCAGGTGCGGCAACAACTCAGCGCCGGGACTGCGCGCCAACGCCACCGCAGCGAGTATCGCTTTGGCGGGAATGGTTGCCCGGCATGCACCGGTTGGCAATGGCTCAACAATTTCGGTGCGTTCATGTTCAGGTAGCATACGTTGCGCGAACTCGGTAGATTCATCGATATTGCGCGGCACCAGCATATCGAGCGGAGCGACGGCGATCAGGAAGTTGGCGGCTCGCAGCGCTTGCTTTTCGGCCTCGCGTCGAATGCTGGATGAGTCCGGCCTCGCATCCCGAACAGGTACTTCAAGCAAACTACACAAAGCTGCTTCTCCGGTGACGCTACCTGCCAGCACACGCGCCAGGTGAAAAGCGTCCCCCTTCGCGGCAAGCGGCCTGCGCGCCTTGATCAGGCTATGCAAAGCCGCCAGCGCCACGGCACAGTTGCTGCCGAAAAGAAGATTCAGCTTGCGCACGACAAACTCCAAATGCAGGCCCGTTGCAAAGCCCGCCGCAGCGCCAGCGCCGGTCGAAGCATCGAGTCGCCCATGCAACAAATCAGCCATCTCGCGGACGCTACCAAACCGTGCAATGGCGTTGCCAGGGTTGAACAGTGCGGCGATCGTTGCCTCTACGCCTGCCTCGGGAAGGATCGCTGCGATCGGCGCGGCCTTTGCCGCACCGGCTGAAGAACGCTGACGCGATGAGAAATGTAATGACATAGCGGTCGCCATAAGAAGTCGAGAAAGTTCTGCCCGCGTGGATAGAAAGATTGATGAGAGTACGTTTGCAGCTTGACGGTGGCACCGAGTTATTCTCCCCGCCGTAGCGAAATTGCGGACTGGTTCCCGAAACAATGTAGTACGCGGCCCCGGCGCGTCGTCTGTGAGAACGACTTTTCGCGCTTGCAGACAAAAACCTCAACCTCAACGAAATGTTGCCGTCCCCGTCAGCAGCCGCAGCGGATGCCGCTTCGGATGCATGCCTCAAACTTCGCGGTTGCGGACTACGCCGTAACTGCAAATCCCCTAACCTGTCCAGCGGAACATGCAGACGTGCGACGAAATTTCCCGCTTTCGCCGCTTGCGCTGCTTATTTCCGGATATGCATCGTCGTCAGAACGACGAGATGAGCACCCGAGGCCGCAGCTGTTCAACGCCATGGCGGCGCATATTGCCGCAATCAATTCAATTTCTAGCCAAGGAGGTGAGCGCCGCTTTGAAAAAAATACAGGAAATTATTTAACCGCATCGTTAAACGCGAGGCTATGTCTCGTATTCTGGTAATCAATCTAATGGGGAAACATTATGAGCATTTTTTCAAAAATCAAGCACGCTTTTGAGAAGGTCGGCCACGAGGTCGAAAATGTAGCAAAGGCCGCCGTCCACGACGTCGAAGGCGTCGTCAAAACGCTGGAAAAGGACGTTGGGCACGTTTTGCAAGACACGATGAAGATGACTGAAGCACTGATGCAGGGCAATTTCAAGGAAGGCTTGCAGGACTTCCTGAAGGTGACGGATGACGTAGCCAAAGGCGCCGGCGATCTGGTCACCACGCAAGCCAACATGGCAATGAGCTTGCTTGGCGACTTGCATATATCCAAAGGCGTGGACAAATTCGCGGCTGGCGCCGAAAAGGAGATCAAGACAGTCGCCACCGATGTGGAGAAAGGCGTTGATTCGACAGTCAAGACGCTTGCCGATTCCACGGTCGGCATCGCCACCGGCTCGGTTCAGATGCTGAAAGATCTGGCCCATGGCGATCTGAAGGCCGCAATGGGCGATGCAATGAAAGTGGGTGAAGATGTGGCAACCGTGGCGGCCGACCTGACGCCGGAAGGATTGGCGGTAGACATGGGGAGCCAGGTGATGGTCGCTGCGCATATCGGCAATGCCAAGATCGACGACCTGGTGGCCGGTGCAGTGCACGGCAATGTAGGTGAAATGGTCAAGGGCGCCGAAAAATTCGCCAAAAGCGAAGTGGTTTCCAAGGTTGAAGATTACGCTGAAACAAAACTGGCGTCGAATCCAAAAATCGCGGAACTGGCTTCGAATGTCCTGCCGTTTCTGTTATTGGCGCCCGATGTCAGCCGCAATCAAAAAAACGCCGACAACGAGCGCTCTTCGCATCAGAAGCACGCATTCGCGTAATCGGCAATGGATCTTGGGTACTTGACCTGACGTCGGCAGCGCGAGGCCATGGCTGCCTCGAATGAAACAAAGCATCCTTCCTGCGAAAGCACGAAGGATGCTTTTTTTGAGGCTGCCGGCTATTTTAAAGCTGTCATTTTTTGGGGAAGACGTGAAAGCCCCAAAAAACCAGGCTACGCTAGCGAACTGAACTTATCGAAACGTTAGCGGCGGACGGACCTGACACCGCAATGATGCGCGGCGTCAGCAGGAACAGCCGCTGGAAACGCTGGCCCTGGTGGTGCTTGAAGCGAAACAGGCCGCCAATCAAGGGGATTTTCGACAAACCCGGCACAGCAGTTTCCGCATGATCATCCTGGTCGACGGAGTAACCCGCGATCAGCAAACTCTCGCCGTTGTTGATCAGCGCCTGCGTATCTATGGTGCTGTTGCTGACAATCGGCAAAGTTCCAACCTGCTGGGTGCTCAACTGGCCATCCTCGATATGCACGTTGAGATGGATCTGCTCAGTGCTTGAGGTCGGCACAATCATCGGCAACACCCTGAGAGATACGCCGGCCGACACGCTGTACAGGTCCGCGGACTGGTAACCAGACACCGGGACATAGAAGGTTTGCTTGTTGTCCATGATGGCTTCGACGTTGTCCAGCGTCTCGACTTTGGGGCTGGCGGTGACGCGCGCCTGGTCGCTTTGTTGGAGTGCCGTGACCCGCCCCAGCAAGTAACGCCCGGCGCCGCCGATCACGGCTGTCAGGACGCCGCCTGCCGGTGTCGAGAGTATCGGCCCGGTACTGGTCTGATTCGCCGGATTGCCGAAACCCTGCGGATTGAGGGAATCAGGATTTCCAGTCTGGGCCAGGGCGCCGTTGCCGGTCTGCACGTCCATGTGGCCGGAATGCAGCCGCCAGTCGACGCCTAGCTCTTTTAACGCATTGTCGGTGATCTCGATGATAGTCGCATCTATTTCAAGAACACCGGGACGCTGGTCCAGCGATTCGATCAGCGCCTGGAAAGCCGGCATATTTTCGGCGCGGTCGCGAACAAAAATTGCATTGCTGCGCGGATCGGCTTCAATCACAGGTCCGGCAGATGCCGCACCATGTTCAACAGTGCCAGCGTCGGCACGGC
This sequence comes from Collimonas pratensis, assembly GCF_001584185.1. Classification (GTDB taxonomy): domain Bacteria; phylum Pseudomonadota; class Gammaproteobacteria; order Burkholderiales; family Burkholderiaceae_D; genus Collimonas; species Collimonas pratensis. Next base: position 4,856,438 of record NZ_CP013234.1, read on the forward strand.
CACCGACGGCGCCCCCGGGAAGCGGCGGCAAGTCTGCGCCAGACTGGCGCGAATTGTCGGAGTAAAGACCGGGCAAGGTCGGTACCGGCGGCCGTCCATTGGCGCCCGGCGCAAAGGCATTACCGCCGTTGTTGGCCGCATTGTTGCCGGTATTGCGCAGACTCTTCATGCGATAGGTATCGCGCGGCCCCGGAATGACGTCGCCTGCTGCTGCCTGATCGCCGCCGTTCGCAGCATACAGACCGCGCAACAGCGACGCGACGCCGCGCACCGTCACGCCTTGTCCATCAATTGTAACGGTACGGTCGGTGGCCCAGGCATAGCTCAGGGGGAAACGCTGCACCACAATCTTGTCGCTAGGCGCAGAGGTTTGATCAATCAGGTGGGCGACATCGGATACCAGTTCTACGTATCGCGGCGGCCCCGAAGCAATCACCAATCCTGTTTCGCCGTCGTAACGGATAGGAAAGCGCCGATCCGCGATGCCAAGGCTTGTCAGCACGCGCCGTAGTTCCGCCACATTGCTGTGCTTGAGGCTGATCGTAGCGTTACGCGCCTCGTTGGCGCCGGCAATGCTGAGCACCGCGCCATCGTAATACCAGATGAAGCCGAATGTATTGGACATCTTGTCCAGGAACTGCTCCGGAGAACTTTCGAAGCGCCCTGACACAGAGCCTTCGACATGGGAAGAAATCGAAGTCATTATATTTTCGCTGGCGCCGAAGTCGCGCAAGACATCCTTAAGGTCTTTATGGTCAGCCACGTACTGGAATCTCTGGCTTTTCCAGACCAGCGGCTGAGCTCCGGCGCTGGCTGCCGCCACGCATAGAATCAGCGGCAATACCCAGAAGATATTTCGACACAGTGCGTTGCGCCGTTTGCGCAGATGGGAAACCGCGCTGTACGCTTGCCCGCACATCATAGGAGTGTTTGTCATGGATAGGTATGAGTGAGGGGCGGTTCGTGCGAACCGCCTCGGGATTTAGCCGTAGATGGTCTCGGATGGCGACTCATTGAATTTCCTGCGATAACCCTTGGCCAGCGCGGAGCGGCTGCTGACGCCCCAGCGGCTGGCCGTATCGAAGATGGACGCCCCGACCCAATCGCCATCAAGCAGATCGTTGCGAACACCGTCCAGCCGCAAGCTGCGAATCACGTTGCTGGGCGATATGCCGATCGATCTCTTGAACGCCAGCTGCAAGGCGCGCTCGGTGACATCGACATGTGCGGCAACTTCGCGCGTGCTCAGATTTGCCCGGTTCAGATTATCGACAATGTAGCGATATGCGCGCCGGTATTTTGCAGGCAGGCGCGCCGAAACATCATCGCTTGTCGCCGTTCCGCTGTGCGTCCCGCCATGTGTCTTGTCGAGCGGCCTCACCTCAACCACCTCCAGGCGCAGGCAGCGCAACGCCTCGCTGGCATATTTCGAATAGAACTGCAACGCCTGGGCTGGATTGCCGCGCCGCACTGCAACTTTCGACGAGGCATACAGATACTCGACATTCCAGCGCCGCGTTCCTGCTTCTCCTTCAGACCTATTGATCTTGACCAGGACGCGATCCGCAATGTCGTCGAGCCCGCCAGCCAGCGCCGCCAGTATGACGTCGAGCTTGGCGAGGAAGCCCTGACCGGCGCCGCCGAAGCGTTGCGGTTCGTCAATTGCGAGAAAAAGCCGGTCCGCCGCGCTAACGTCGCCTTGCACCAAACGATCCAGTAAATTAAGATATTCTCGGCGCTGCTGCAGCAACAACGGCATAGGCGACATGACAGCGGTCTCCTCATGCACATGGCGCATACGTGCGGCGCGCTCGCCGGCTGACTGCATGCTGGCGCTACGCGCCGAAGTCCAGAACGCGTGATCACCCAAGGTCGCAGCGCCGCGAATCTGCAACTGCACGTCGAATTCCCTTGCCAGCAGCGCGACCAGCAAGCGCCAGCCAGGCTGGCGATGTTCATCGGCCAACTCCGCGGCACGCAACAGCGCGTCATCCGCCGCAGTCTGGTGGCCAATCTGATGTTGCACCAGTGCGATTCCCAGCAAACCTTCCAGCATATCGCTGGCACTGGCGGCCTCGTCGTTGCACATGCGCGTAAAACATTTTGCGCTAGCGCTGTAGCGATCGCGCAGCATCAGCTGCCAGCCGGTATTTCGGCAAGACATGATGCGCAGGCGGTCGCCATTGGTTCCGAGCAGTTTTTGGGCGCGACGATATGCCTCTTCGGCATCTTCATCATGGCCAAGCAGCAGCGACGAATCGCCCAGCCCAATCAGGCGCGCAATATCGTCAGATGTCAGCTCGCGGCGACTGCATTCAAGCACGTCGTCGACCTGGCAATAGGCCCGATCGAATGCGCTGTCAAGCAATGCGGTGGAATAGGCGGGAAGTTTATCTTGCAAGGAAAGCGCCGAAGAGAGCGCAAAATAGACGGTGGAAAACATGAACGTTACTCCAGTGTGGGTTGTCAAGAAAAGTCAGACGATCCGTTGCCGGTTGCCGAATGCGTACCCCCAGCGACCAGTACATCATAGGCGAAAGCCACTTCGCAAATTTCAACAAACAACATCTGATTCCACAACAATCTTCACTTTTTCAGTATATTTTCCGGCGTCGATTTATCTTGCGAGTTGTCTTGTGAATTACCGACCATCCCGGCGCTTAACGCCCGGCCGAAACCCAGAAATTTGATATCGTTTACAACCTGTCCTGCGAACACCGCCGTCAGCGCGATGACCATCACCAGGCCGACCGCGCCGCGCAGCGGTTGGCTCAACGAGTTCGGCTCAAGTTTATCCGCCGCGCGGGAAATCAAGCCTATGCCGATTTCGATCAATACCAGCACCAGCATGATTGGCGTACCGAGTTTGGCGATGCCGATCCAGAGTGAGTCCGTGCGTTGAATCAGGAAAGCCTCGGCGGTACTTGAGAGCGATGGCATGAGCTGCTCCACCGGCCACCATTTGAATGATTGGAACAAAGCGCCGAGTATGAAGATCATGCCGCCGCCAACGTAGAACAAGGTAACCACGAGTTGCATCAGCACGGTCGACACCGGTGTGCTTTGATCGCCGCGCAACGGATTGCTCATCTGAATATTATTGAACCCGGCCAGATCGTCGATCAGCGTGCCGACGCTCTGCGCGATCCAAAATGCCGTGGCAGCCGAATATCCGAACGCCAATCCAAGAAAAGCTTCCTTTGCCGTCAAGACCAGCAGCGTCGCACTGTTCAAGCTTTCAAAAGCTTCAGGATTCTGTCCCGCCGTCACGAAATAAGTGAGCAAATAGATGACGCCGTTGCGGGCTATGCCCGGTATCGCCTGATCGCTGGTAGGAGGAAATACGAGAAATACAATCATGATGCGCATGCCGGCGAGCAGCATCATGACAATCAAATTGTGATATGCCGTGTATAAGGACAGCAGCGTATTGCTCAGAACCGTTAATTCATTCATGGTTATCTGCCTTAAAGGGTTCCAAGAGTTTCGTCGCTACGGCGAACGCGGAAATGATGCGGTTCACCTTAAGGCACGCCGCGCCAGCAGCGATTCAATGGCTTCCTCGTCAGCGGTTTCCTCGCGGCGACGCCGGGTGTCGTCTTCAATCTGTTTCAATTTTAGACGGCATTTGTCGAGTGCGACATCTATACGAGCGAGCTTGGTACGCACTACTGCAACTTTGCGCTCCTGTTTTTCGATGGCGTCGTGCGCCTGTCTCTCGCGCGCTTGCATGACCTGGACTTCACCACGCAAATGCCCGCGCCAGGCGTCATGGCTTAAATACAGTGCTGCCGACAAACTTGCAGAGAGCAGTTCCTTCAAACCACTTTCATGGATGCGGCGACGTTCGCAGGCTTGCGCTGTTTCAGCAGCAGCGGCGGCGTGCGCCGCCTCAGCCGCCAGCATGTCTTGCCTGGCAGCTTCGAGTTCATCCTTTGCGCGCTGCTGCCGGCGCAATTGCGCAGCAACGATTACCCGCCATATTTTTGCGGCATCAGCGCTCATCGAACGCCATCAGCTAGAAAATTGCGAAACGATTGCGTGGGTATGCGCTCCCGGTGCCTCTTCGTCCGTGCTCTGGATCAGGAATTGTTCGATTCCGTCGTGGTGCAAAATAGCCTCGTCAGCCAGCGGATCGGTTCCCTGCTGATACTCGCCAATCTGCAGCAGCAGTTCGATCTCGTTAAATTTCGACATCAGCTTGCGTATCCGCCCGGCGCCGTTGCAATGCGCGCTGCTCGCCACCAGGGTCATTACCCGGCTCAAGCTGTTGAGAACGTCGATCGCAGGATAGTGATTACGGGCGGCGATAGCGCGCGACAGAACGATGTGACCATCAAGAATGCTGCGCACTTCTTCGCTGACCGGATCGCTCCCCTCCTCATCCTCAGCCAGCACTGTATAAAACGCCGTGATCGAACCCACGCTGCCCATACCGGCGCGTTCAAGCAAGCGCGGCAACTCGGCAAAAATGGAAGGGGGAAAGCCGCGCCGGGTCGGCGGCTCGCCAGCCGACAAGCCGATTTCACGTTGGGCCCGCGCAAAACGCGTCAGCGAATCCATCATCAGCAACACACGCATGCCTTGGTCGCGAAAATACTCAGCAATGGCAGTACCTACGTAAGCGGCCTTGGCACGCTCGATAGATGAGCGATCCGAAGTCGCGCATACCACCACGCTCTTGGCCATGCCCTCCTTGCCAAGAATCAGTTCAATGAATTCCCGCACTTCGCGGCCGCGTTCGCCGATCAGCACCACCACATTCACATCGCAAGCCGCGCCGCGGGCCAGCATGCCAAGCAGTGTACTCTTGCCAACGCCAGCCGGAGCGAAGACGCCGACCCGCTGACCTTCGCCAATCGTCATCAAGCCATCGATAACGCGCACGCCAGTGTCAAGCGGTTCTTCTATCATGCGGCGGGTAAGCGGATCCGGCGCAGGCGCGATGACCGAGCGGAATTCTTTGGTCTCGATTGCGCCGAGTCGGTCCAGCGGCTCGCCCAGACCGTCCAGCACGCGGCCCATCAGCGCCGGACCTACTGGCACCGACAATGTCCTGCCCTGCCCGACTACCCGGGTCGAACGCGATAAGCCGACTACGCTGCCGAATGGCGCCAGCAGCGCGAACTGACGGGTGAAGCCGACCACCTCGGCACGCTGCACCAAGCGCCCATCGGCTTCGCGCAGTTCGCATAATTCGCCTAGCGTGGCGTCCAGGCCGCCCACTTTCAGTAAAGTACCTATGATTTCGACCACCTTGCCGTGCTGCTTGAGCATTGGCGTCGCATCGAGCGTGGCGTCCAGCGTGTCGAGAAAGCTATCGAATCCGTCCATCATTCCATGCTTTCATGTTCGTCCAGCGCTTCGTCCTGCTCCGGCGCAGGCTCGTCGTGGGATCGCCGGAATTGCGAAGACGGCTCGGCAACCAGGCCGGCAACGGCGCGCCTCAGCGCATCGACATGCAATGAGAGGCTGCCGTCGATCACGCCGTAGTCCCACTCGCAGAGGCAGCTGCCCGGCGCCAGGTCGACGCGTCCCGCGACTTGCGGATTGACGCCCCATTGGTTGGCGCTGCAGGCTACGCCGAAGGCTTCTCGTGCGGCATCCAGGTCCTGAGGAGCAACCTGTACAGTCAAAAAGGATGAATCGGCCAGGAGCCGGTCGACGGTTCCGGCAACCTGCGCAAACAACGCCTTGGGATCCGCAGCCCCCAGCATGCGTTCGACAGCGCCCGTGACAATCTGCACGATCCGCTCGCGGGTGGCGCTGAGCATCTGGTGCTGCGATGCCGCTTGGCGCAGCATGAGGGCCTGCACCTCTTCCAGTCCGCGCCGGCGGCCTGCTGCGTAACCCAGACGCGCGCTATTGTCGAAGCGGCGCTGCGCCGCAGTCTCCAGCGTATCCGCCCGTTGCCGCGCTGCCGCCACGATGGCTTGGGCAGTCGCTTCGGCTTCAGCCAGTAGTCCGGCATAACGCCGTTCGAGTGCGCCATACGCTTGATCGAGGGCTATTACGCTGGCGAGTTCCGCGCTGCGTATCACGTCTACGTCGGGTCCGACGGACGCTTGTTCCGAGCTTAGCCAAATAGCCATTGCATCTCCGGGAAGAACGATCCTAGTTTCGAAAAAAAGCGCGCCGACTCGCTGTCGCCGGAAAGCTGACCTGACAACCCGTGTTTATCCCGGCCTCCGCCCGCAACCTCTGCCATGGCAACGTTGGCAATCTGCTCGGACGCAAGGGCAAAAGCCACCAGCGCAGCAGCCGTCGGAGCCAGCCCGATATCCTCGGACTGGATCAGTTGCCAGCCTTCGGCCGCCAGCGACGCTGCGCTGAACGACGCCGGCAACGGCGGCGCAGAAGTAGCGACAGCCGCATCCTCTCGCTGCAGACATTCCAGAGCACGTGCTCCAACCGCGGCGAGCAACTGTTCACGCTGGCTGCGGGCCACCACCCGGCGCAGACCGGCGCGCGACCGGTACAGCACACGAGCTGACAAAACCTTGCGCAAATCGGCGGCGTCCAGCAGTGCAAGCCGGTTGACGCTGACACTCAGCTGGTCGACGGAAACGACACCCGGTAGCCAGACATCGCGTGCAGCGAGCCATATCTGGACGGCGGCAGGAGTGCAAGCCTGGCGCCAACGCTGGCAATGAAGTTGCGCTTGGCGCGCCGCCTCCTCGCCCACCCTTGTTTCGTACTTGCCGATCCAGGCATGCAACTGGGCATGCGTTGCCGGCACGCTTGCGCTTGGACCGCTAACCTTGCTGCCGTCGCTGGCATTCAAGACGGCTTGCTCCGCCAAAGCAAAGCCCGCAAGCCACCCGGCGCCAGCTTACGGAGCAGTCCGTAGCGTCTGGCGGCAAACGCCAGCGCCGCGGCCAGAATCGCCGCAAAAAGCAGCCCTGCTCCGGCCAGCCAGGCGTCGCCGGCGTTGCGGCGTAGAGATCTCGCGGCTGGCAAGTCGGCGCCGGCCACCATCGTCACGCTGACGTTGTCATAGGTCAGCCCTTCCACCGCATGCACAACCAGGTTCTTGATGCTCGGCACCAGCGAAGCGACATCGGTGCCAGGCAAATACTTGACGAACACCGCTGCCGACGAGGGTTTGACTTCGTTGGCCAACGGATCGTTATTCGGCAGGACGATCTGAACACTGGCGTAACTGACACCGTCAATCCGTGAAAGCACCTCCGACAGCTGCTGCGACACCCCATAGATAAAACGCACCCGCTCTTCGGTGGGCGTAGAGATCAGGCCATCCTTCTTGAACATCTCACCGAGATTTTCGTGCTTCTGATGCGGCATACCCTGCGACCGCAGCACATTGATGGCCTGCGCAAAATCCCGTTCTTCTGCTCTCACCGCCCAGCTTTTTCCGCTTTCGTCTTTCTGCTTGGATGCGGAAATGCCGGCGTCGAGCAGCGCCGCCAGCATGTCGTTGGCGTCGGCTTCGGATAGTTGTGCAAACAGCTGTTCGCTGCAACCGCTGATGAGTACAACGCTCAGCAAAGCGATGCATAGTCTGCAGTGCAACGACGGATAGTGTGGCATCTGGCGCTCCTATTGATTCTTTACCAAGGTCTGGATGGCGCCCTTGCTGCCTTGCGCAAGCGTTTGTCCGAGATACAGCTTGGCTGTCAAAGTAGCGACGTCAAGCTGTACCTTTACCGATTGCGCCACCACTTCTTGCATGCTCATCTTGTCGGCGCCCGCGGCGAACGCGTCGACCTTACCGGTCAAGTTCCCCATGGCCTGATCTTGCTGCGTAATCATTTCCGATACCGCGGAAGGTCCCTGGAAGTGCGTTACGCTTTGTGGTGAAAGGCGCGCTTGCTCGAACTTGGCGCGAAATTGTTCGACCAGATCGCTACGTGGCACCGGCGTCGCCCCACCCGCGGCCCCCGCGCTTTCCTTGGCGGCGCCGGCGCCACCCTGCATTGCGGGTGCGCTTGAGATCGGTGGCAGTGGTGAAATTATCATACTCATATTGATCTCCTTAAGCGCGCAGATGCCGGTGTTGTAACAAAAATTGCAATTGACTCTTGTCGATCTGCGCCACAGGCGGCCGTTTCGCCGCCTTGTCGCCTGCCTGCCCCATCAGGGTAGTCATGAGCTCGATCGAGTCGGCATCCTCCTTACCCGACATGACTTCATTTGCATAGTGGCGCCAGGACTCATCATTCTGATTGGCCAGGCAGATCGCCAGCAGCGAACTGACGTAAGGACCGAACGATCCTCGCAAAGGCTGCTGCTCAAGCTCTCGCAACAGACGCACGGCGTCGGAGAAACGCCTCTGACGGATCAATATCCAGGCGTCGTACGCGCGCAGTTCGATAAACCCCGGCCGCATCAGGTGCACCGCAGCCAGCAGGCGCTCGGTTGGCTCAATATAGCTATGCTTGGCGCCGAACATCAATAGTTCGATCAGCCCCGTTAACAGCTCGTTACTGCAATTTCCCATCTTCATATTCGGCTCCTCGAAGAAAAACCCCCGCACGCCGCCCTGAGAACAGCACGCATTGCGCGGTAAGTAGTAACGGAAGATAAATCAGCTTCGCAGCCGTTGCCGCCGCAGATACGAACCTGCATCGCAACTAGCGAAACATCGCGCCGCGTTACAACTTCCCGAATTCGGCATTTCCTCCTGTTTCGCCACAATGCGCATCGGTTCGCATTCACGCTCTTGCCGACGTCGCGCCGGCGCAATAATCGCCTCACACCTTATTTCGGTATACATCCATGTCCGACGAAAAAACCGAAGAACCCAGTGAGAAGAAACTGACCGACGCCCGGCGCGACGGCGAAACGTCGAAAAGCCAGGATTTGCCGTTTGCGGCCATTCTATTCAGTGCGGCGATCGGTTTCTCGCTGGGCGGCCCTGTCATGACGGAACAATTACGTCTGCTGCTGCGCATGGGGCTCGACGTTGCGAATGCACAATCGGAAAATTTTAGCTATACCGATGCGCTAGTGACTGCCGGCACGCGCGGCTTAGCCCTTTGTCTACCCATAGCGCTAATCGCTGCTTTGATTTCGGCTGCCGTTATTGCGGCGCAAGTCGGATTGCAGCTCGCTTTCAAGCCGCTGGAACTGAAATTCAATTCAATCAACCCGGCATCAGGACTGAAGCGGATTTTCTCGATGCGCTCGATGATAGAACTGGCAAAAACCGTGATCAAAGCTTGCATTTTGGGCGCGGTATTGTGGAAAACCGTGCTGATACTGATGCCATTGCTGATTGGTGTCGTGTATCAGCCGATTCTGGGATTGGACAGCATCGCCTGGAGCGCTCTGTGCAAGATGCTCGCCATCTCTGCCGTGGTTTTCCTGGTGATAGGCGCGGCCGATTTTGCTATCCAGCACTGGTTGTTCATCAGAGACCACCGCATGAGCAAGGATGAAGTCAAACGGGAGAACAAGGAAAGCAACGGCAATCCGCAAATCAAGCAAGAGCTGCGCAAACTGTCAAAAGAACTTGCCAATTCGCCGCAAAAATCGCATGTGGGACAGGCGAATGTGGTGGTGGTCAATCCGACCCACTACGCTGTCGCCCTACGCTATGCGCCTGAAGAATGCGGCTTGCCGCGCGTCATCGCCAAAGGCACCGATGATGAAGCGCGCGTCATCCGTGAACTGGCGGCTTTGCATGGCGTCCCGATCGTCGGCAACCCGCCATTGGCGCGCGCACTTTATCTGGTTGCTCTGGAAGAAACCATCCCCGAAACCCTTTTCGACGCGGTAGCAGCAGTGCTCGCCTGGGTTGATGATATGGGCAAAGGCCACACCACAGCTGTCAATCCAGTTTGAAGGAAATTTACATGAAATCGTCGCGCCTCTTCAATATCAGCGGCGAAGTCGGCATCGTAGCATTGGTGATCGCGGTTATCGCCTTGATGATCCTGCCTTTGCCCACGTTCCTGATCGATATGCTGCTGGGCCTGAATATCACCATCAGCATCGTGCTGCTGATGGTGACAATGTACATTCCCAGCGCCACATCGCTGTCGGCTTTTCCCTCCCTGCTGTTGTTTACCACCTTGTTCCGCCTGTCGCTTAACATCGCGTCGACCAAATCGATCTTGCTTAACGCCGAAGCCGGCCACATCATCGAGAGCTTCGGTGAGCTGGTGGTCGGCGGCAATCTGGTGGTCGGGCTGGTTGTGTTCCTGATCATCGCAACCGTGCAATTCATCGTTATCGCCAAAGGCTCGGAACGAGTGGCTGAGGTGGGCGCGCGTTTCACCCTGGATGCTATGCCGGGCAAGCAGATGAGCATTGACGCCGACGTCAAGGCAGGCAATATTTCGGTCGACGACGCCAGGCAGCGACGTGCGCTGCTGGCCATTGAGAGCCAGCTGCATGGCGGCATGGACGGCGCGATGAAATTCGTCAAGGGAGATGCGATCGCCGGCCTGGTCATCACCATGGTCAATATTCTCGCCGGCATGGTGATCGGCGTCAGCTACCATGGCATGAGCGCCGGCGAAGCCGCCAACCGCTTTTCCGTGCTTTCCATTGGCGATGCGATGGTTTCGCAAATTCCCTCCTTGTTGATCTCGGTCGCGGCAGGCATCTTGATCACGCGCGTGGCTGACGAGCATAGCCGTCCGAGCTCGCTAGGCATGGATATCGCTTCGCAGCTGTCAACCAATGCGAATGCATTGTTTAGCGCTTCGGCAATGTTATGTGGGTTCGCATTGGTGCCAGGCTTTCCAACCACCTTGTTCCTGGTATTGGCAACTGCCATCTTCGTCGGCGGCTATAACTTGCGACGCAAGCAGCAGCAATCCAAGCCCGATTCCGGCACCGAACTATCCGCTCTGCGCACCGATGGTGTCAAAGGGGGCGCGCCCAGCATCGCGCAGCATGCTCCGGCGTTCGCCGTTCCATTATCAATACGCTTATCGAAAAAACTCAGCGGCCGGCTCGCCGAGACGGCCTTAAACCAGGCCCTGACCGAGATACGGCTGCGGCTGGTGGAAGAACTCGGTCTGCCTTTTCCGCGCACCGCGGTGTGGACCGCCCACGACTTGTCCGGCATGTCATACCAAATCCTGCTGCAAGAGGTTCCGCTGCCGCCGGTAGAGATGTCGGAGTCGGTCAGCCAGGGCGAAAAGGCGTTGGCTGACGATGTGTTCGATTCGGTGCGGCGTGAAGCGCATCTCTTCGTCGGACTGCAAGAAACGCAATGGATACTGGACCGCATCGGAGCGGAATATCCGGGTCTGGTCGCCGAGGTGCAGAAAGTCTCGACCGTGCCGAAGATAGCAGAAGTATTCAGGCGCCTTCTCGAAGAGCAGGTGCCCATCCGGAATATCCGGGCAATCCTGGAAAGCCTGGTTGCATGGGGCGCCAAGGAAAAGGACGTTCTGATGCTGACCGAATACGTGCGCGGAGATCTCGGCCGCTTCATCGCCCACCGGGCGACGGCAGGCACCGGAAAAATGCAGGCGATCGTGCTCGACGCCGATGTTGAGCAGGCGATTCGCCAGGCTATCAAACCCACCCCGGCAGGCAATTTTCTGACACTTGAACCGCAGCAAATCGACGCGCTGCTGGAGTCTGTCCAAAGCGCCATCGGCAGCGAATCTGCGGCTGGCCTCTCGGTCGTTACGGCAATGGATATCCGACGCTACTTCCGGCGCATGATTGAACAAGGCTTTCCGTCGTTGCAAGTGTATTCATTCCAGGAGCTGGGTGCGAATGTCGAGCTGCAGCCGGTCGGTGTGGTTAATCTCTAGCCATGGATAACCGCTTCCGGCAGGCGCGCGAATTGCGGGTCCTGCGACTTTCTTCTGAACATTCAGACATCACGCCAAGCCGGCCCGCACGACAGCGGACGGCACGTTTTGCCACACTTTTCGGAGCCGCCCGGCGGGAGCTGATAGACGGCGCCAGCGCCGGCTCCGAAGATAGATCGATGGATGACGACGCCGACCAGCGGGAGGTAGCTCCGTCAGTCATGCCGGATCAGGATAGCCGGGCGGCGACAACTACCAAAGCGGCGGATGGCAACGACGCCGAGCGGGATGGACTCGCCGCTCTGCGGGCGCACATGATCAGACAGTGTTCGCAGGCAGCGGAGGCCGACCTGGTCGTCGAGCATCTGGCTGAACGCGTCGCAAATTTCTGTTTGTCGCCGGCCGTTAAGAGAGGCGGAACCTGGGAAGTAACCATCGTACTCAATCCGGCCATCCTGCCTGAGACCAACCTGCATTTAAATCTTTCGCCATTCCGGCTGTGGCTTCGCTTCGATTCCAATGATGCACGAGCCAATGACCTAATCTGCCTGAACACGGATGCATTGCTACAGCGCCTGCGTTCCCGGCTCGATGCCAGCTTCGATATCGACGTCGAGACGGCCTGAGCCTTCAAAAAAGAGACGGATTCTTATGCATAAGCAAGTCACGGAGAAAGTCAGGGCAACACCGATCGCCAACCGCCTGCGTTCATATCCGCCAGCGCTGGCCAGTCTGTCCCGAGGTGTATTCGATGCGCGTAGCACGATGCGCATCGCAGTCGGCGCTATCGGCATCGAACTGCGTGCCATGCCGGCAGCATCGATTAGCTTCAAACGCGCTGCAACGTTGCGCCTGGATTCCTCCTACGGCGTACTGACCGCACTCATTGACCTGGCTGGCCATCCGGCGCTTGAAGCGATCGCGCTCGACAGCAACCGTCAAAGGAGTACCGCTTTGGCCAATCTGTGGCTAACGCCACTGCTCGAAAAACTGGCGGCCAATGGCTATCCTCAACCAAGCGTTGCGGAACTGACGCTGGTCGACGTATCTACGGCGACGCAGGGACTGGCATTCGGATTCCGGCTCGCAGCGGCAAAGACTTGCCCTGAGATTGCTGAAGTTGCTGTGATTGTCGATCTGCCGCTGCCACTGGCGACGTTGCTCGAGCGGCAATGGCTGACTGCATCCGGTGCCGCGCAAGCACTACCCGCCGCACTATCCCTGCCCACCCATCTGCGGCTGCGCAGCCGCCATTGCAGCCAGGCCTTGCTCGCTTCTTTACGTTGCGGCGACATCTTGCTCGGCTGGCAGCCACGCGGAAATCACGTACGCGGCGCAGCTATCGACAACGTCACGCTGCGCTGGGGCGCTGGCAACGGCTGGTGCGCCACGGCACAGGCAAGCGTCGCGGCACACACCATAACCCTGGAGAACAAACCTATGACAACGACCTACAATCTAGACAACGACCAGCTTGCGGAACGAGAAGTGACGGAAGCGGCGGAGCAGATCGATGTCGGACAGCTTGAGATTCCGGTCCATCTTGAGATTGTCACGCTTAATTTGCCCATAGCGCAAATCGCCGCACTGGAACCCGGATGCATCCTGGAGCTCCCGGTTCCGGTAGACGACGCCCAGATTCGGCTGGTTTCGCATGGCCAGGTTCTGGCGTTTGGCGAACTGGTAGCAGTCGGCGGCCAGCTGGGCCTGCAAATTCACCGCATGGCAGAACGCAATGACCGGCTCTCCTGACATTGCATCGCTGCTGATCGCAGCGCTTGCCCTCGCCATCTTGCCGTTCGCCGCGATGGTCGTGACGTCTTATACGAAGATCGTCGTGGTGCTCGGCCTGCTGCGCAACGCTCTCGGCTTGCAGCAAGTGCCGCCGACCTCGGTGCTGAACGGCGTTGCCATCATCATTTCATGCTTCGTGATGGCGCCGGTCGGCATGGAAGCTGTCAAGCACGCGCAGCTGTCAAGCGAACAAACCGCCGGATCGCAGATCATGCCGTTATTCGATGCCGCGCGCGAGCCGTTTCGCGCCTTTTTGCGCAAGCATACATCGGAACGCGAGAAGGCGTTTTTCATGCGCTCGGCGCGCCAGATCTGGCCGCCGGAACGGGCCGCGGAGCTGAAACCGGACGACTTGATCGTACTGGCGCCGGCGTTCGTATTGAGTGAACTGACCGCAGCTTTCAAGATCGGCTTCCTGCTCTACCTGTGTTTCATCGTGATCGATCTGGTGATCGCCAACGTGCTGATGGCATTGGGACTATCCCAGGTCAATCCGAGCAACGTCGCGATTCCATTCAAGCTGCTGCTGTTCATATCGCTGGACGGCTGGTCCACCTTGGTCCACGGACTCATATCCACTTATCGGTGAAGCCATGGAATATGACGCAATCACCCACATGACGACGCAGGCGTTGACGCTGGCCCTGCTGGTTTCCCTGCCGGTTGTCGGCATTGCTGCAATCACCGGCCTGGTAGTGGCTTTTCTGCAGGCGATTACCTCGCTGCAGGATTCCAGCATTTCGCAGGGCATTAAAATGATTGTCGTGACGGTGGTGGTGGTTATCAGCGCGCCGTGGGCCGCCGCCGCGATCCAGAACTATGCACGTTCCGTGTTCCAGGTGATCTTCCCATGAGCATCACACGTATCGGCAGCTGGGGCAACCTGAGCCAGGTGGAAGATGAGGAGCAGACGATCCAGCTTCCAATTCCCGGCCACCATCGCCACCGGGCTTCTGCCCTGCGCGCCAGGCGGCAGTCGGCGCGGCGCGGCGCCAGCGGTGATCCGGAGCAGCTGGATTCAGGCGCCATGAGCGACGATTTGCTGATGATGCTGGAAGAGCATGCCTCCTCGAAACGGACAAAACTCAGCACCATAAATTTCCACCAATCCAGCGACGATGGCAGGCCGTCCGACCACGACCAGCGCGAAGGCCGCCGCGATAGTGCAAGCCATGCCGGACGCATGCAATTTGATGCCGCGGGCTGGGCGCGTACTATCGACACCATGCGGCCCGCCGGAGGTCCAATCCGGAAAGAAGCGCTGCTGCTCGACACCTGGCCGTTGGCGCATGGCACCAAGTTGCCGTTGCAAGGCCAGGCGGCCGCCGAAACAGCATTACTTGGGGTACGCGACAACCTGGTTTCCGGCAAGGCGCAATCAGGCACGACCTACAGGATTCTGGCAATCATGCGCGAATTTTTGCAAATGCCGGTTGCAGCGCGCGCGCAGACAACCACTTTGCACATGGTGCGCGACCGTCTGGTGGCGCTGACAGGATCGGGAAAGCAGCCAGCACCAGCAGCAACTGGAACCGACGATTCCTCCTCCGCAATCCAGCTGTTTCGATCCGGCTCGGCGTCCCGCCAAGCATGCACTCCGGCCGAGGAAACCATGAATCTGCTGTTGCCCCTGTTGTTGCTGAGCCTGTCCCGCAAACGTACAGACATGGAACTCGCGATCGGCATCTCGAAGCTTTCCGCACTTATCCTGCGCGGCCGCGGATGGTAGTCAAGTTCGTTCGCAAGCCAATGAATTCGCCCCTCGGCCTGTGGCCGGAAAAACGCAGAGATAGACTTATATCAAAGCAGTAAGGTGGAAAGCGGCAGCAGCCAGATTGATCCTGCTCCAATGACAGAACAAGGGAGTTAGCCCATGAATAAACAGATTCGCATATTGACTGGCCATCACTCCGGAGCAGTAATCAATCTGGCCATTGGCGATACCACGATCGGCTGCGACGCCACATTTGAAATTCAAATCTCGGACTGGAACGCCCCCTCCATGTTGCTTACGCTGGATGAGCAAGGCAAGGTCGCGATAGGCATCTCAAATGACAGCGAACAGCAGGTCCGGCTTGAAGATTTTGAGCCTCGCAGCTTCAGCGATATTGTTCTATGTGCAGGGCCGGCAGACGCAACATGGCCGTCCGACATGAGCTTGCTGCGTTTGGTGTGCACCCAGCAAATCGATCAGCAAGCCATTTCGGAAAAATTACCGGGCCAGGCGCCGGCATCTCGGCATTCGGTCAAGGCCACCCGCATCTGGGCGCGCCACGCCACCGTCAGCTGGTTGGTCCTGGCCTCATCGCTGCTGGCGGCCGTGACAGCCACCGCGATGATCGTGCCCGGCGCGAATCCGTTGCGTAGCGACGTTCTGCCGCAGCCGCAGCCGTCTTTGGATGCGCTGAAACTGGCCGTGGCGCACCTAAATCAAGACGGCCTGACCATTACCGAGCAAGACGGCGTGATCAATGTCAGCGGCATTATCAAGCAGGGAGCTGCCGCAGCCAAGATTTATCAAGCAGCGCACGCCTTCGCAGCGGGACATTTAAAGTGGAACGTCAGGGCGGCGGACCAAGTGGTGCGCGATCTCAAGGAATCATTGCGTACCCCCGACGTGAATGTGCAATACAAGGGCGACGGCGTGTTTGCGGTGACAGGAACCGTATTGCACCCTGAGGCCGTCCATAAAGTTGTAGAGCAATTCCGCGGCGATCTGGGACCGCTGGTCAAACAAGTCGATGTCGATGTCATACGTGCCGATGAAATCGCGACTGCCAAGGACATCGGTTCCGCACTGGCGGTCGATGGCCTGCAATATTTCGCATCGAGCGATGGTACAAAAAACTTCGTTTCACCACAACACGCTTCGCTCCGTTTCCAATGAGGTAATTGCAATGTACGAATATATGACAGAACCGCTGATCAAAACTTTAAATGCGCTACCTAAGTTGGCCGGCGACCCAGCCCATTCCGTCGAACTGAATGCGGTTGCCCAGGCGTTGGAACAGATGGCGCTCAGCGCCGCCGAAGCCAATCGGGCGGGCGCTGATCCGAGCCAGCGCCAGACCGGCAGCGTGATAGTAGATGGATTGAGAGCGGCAGCCGAATTATGTCGCAATGCAGTAGAGCAGCCTGCGTAATGTTGATCAGTCTTCACTGCCATGCGGCTCCATTGCATGGCATCGATCCAGTTTTGTGTAACGCCCATGGGGGAATTGCACATTTTAACCGGGCTCCTTACGGGGCCCATCTAGCTCGCTTCGAGATCGAAGCATATTTTTCTTCAAGGAGAATCAAAATGGCATCAGCAATTACAGGTTTGGACACAGGTGCACAAATCGCTGAAATTCAAGCAGCAGCGGACGCGGAAAACGCCATCAACCTGGCGAACACATTGGCCAAGGTTCACACGATGGGTCTGAAAGCGGCAAAAGACATCGTCGGCTAATCAGCGTAGCAAGCGGCCGGAGCCTTTAAGGCCTCGACCAACCTTTTTTTAATCTACATCACTTCCGTCAAGGAGAATCAAAATGGCATCAGCAATTACAGGTTTGGACACAGGTGCACAAATCGCTGAAATTCAAGCAGCAGCGGACGCGGAAAACGCCA
The DNA here is from genome assembly GCF_001584185.1 of Collimonas pratensis. Lineage (GTDB taxonomy): Bacteria > Pseudomonadota > Gammaproteobacteria > Burkholderiales > Burkholderiaceae_D > Collimonas > Collimonas pratensis. Next base: position 4,873,585 of record NZ_CP013234.1, read on the forward strand.
TCAACCTGGCGAACACATTGGCCAAGGTTCACACGATGGGTCTGAAAGCGGCAAAAGACATCGTCGGCTAATCAGCGTAGCAAGCGGCCGGAGCCTTTAAGGCCTCGACCAACCTTTTTTAATCTACATCACTTCCGTCAAGGAGAATCAAAATGGCATCAGCAATTACAGGTTTGGACACAGGTGCACAAATCGCTGAAATTCAAGCAGCAGCGGACGCGGAAAACGCCATCAACCTGGCGAACACATTGGCCAAGGTTCACACGATGGGTCTGAAAGCGGCAAAAGACATCGTCGGCTAATCAGCGTAGCGAGCGGCCAGCGCCTTTAAGGCGTCGACCAACCTTTTTTTAATCTACATCACTTCCGTCAAGGAGAATCAAAATGGCAGCAATTACCGGTCTGGACACAGGCGCACAAATCGCAGAAATCGAAGCAGCAGCAGAAGCAGAAAACGCCATCAACCTGGCTAATACATTGGCCAAGGTTCACACGATGGGTCTGAAGGCTGCAAAAGACATCGTCGGCTAATCGGCATAGCAAACGGCCGGCCGGCACTCGCCAGGGTGCCGACCAGCCTTTATTTCATTCAATCTGTATCACTTCTCTCAAGGAGCATCAAAGTGAAAAAATCAGCACTTCCAGGTATACATGCAGCTGCGCAAATCGCAGAAATCGAAGCAGCAGCGGCAGCGGAAAATGCCATCAACCTAGCTAACACCCTAGCCAAAGTCCACACGATGGGTCTGAAGGCTGCCAAAGATGTTGTTGGCTAATCTTCAGGCACGGCCGATCTGCATTCTTCGTCATGTCGGCCAACCGCTTTCTAAATGTAACGCTTTCACCTGGGAGCGCCAAATGTCTGCCATAGCCGGTCTGAATACAGATAAACAGATGGATATCATCGAAGCTGCCGCTGCGGCAGAGAACGTCATTGATTTGGCCAATACTTTGGCCAAAGTCCATACGATGGGCTTTAAAGCGGCCAAAGATATCGTTGGCTGACGATCAAGCGCTTGCTTGCTGCTGTTGTACCGGATACCAGGCAAATTGCCCTTGACGATATGGCATTTCACATTTTGTCGAGCCCCCGATCTCCTAACCCTCTTCGTGCAAATTTATGAGCATAAAACGCCGCGACGAATTAATTCGCGAACTGTGTGCGATTCGGCAAATTACTGACGTCGAGGGAGCGGTAAATTCTGGCTTGCTCGAAATTGACAGCTTCAAGGTGGTAATCGATTATTTCGACGACGATCCCAAAGCCATTTACGCCAATTTTCAATTGGGCATCGTCACGGCCGGCCGTACGCTGCGTATCTTCAGATTGCTGCTGGAAGCCAATCTCGCCGTCTATGCGCAAGATCAGGCGCAACTTGGGCTAGAGGTAGATACCGGCGGCATCGTGCTGATCAGCCGTATTGCGCTGGATGATGAAATCAATGGAAAATGGCTGGTCGATCTCATCGACCACTATCTTGGACATGGCCGTTACTGGCGCGACAATATGTTCCAGGCGCGGGACGACATGTTCGAGAATATCGCCTCTGGAGAATACATCTGGATTCGCGCCTGACGGTTTCCCTGTGTTTTCATTTCCCGCCCGCCGTCATCGTGTTGTAAGTTCCTAATGGTCCGTCATCTCGCCTCATCCAACCTGTCATCGCGAAACCGGATGCTTCCCTTGCCTTCGTCCCCGGAAATATTGGCGTCCTGCGGTCATCTGCTTCGCTATTTTCCGGGTAGTTTCGCCACCGCTTTTTAACAGCCAGCGTCTAGCCGCCAGAATGTAATGTCACCACATCACGGAGTAAGAAAATGGAAGTCACTAGGAACGCCCCCGCAACATCCCGGCATATCGATACCGAAGCTGCCTCGGGACAGAAAACCGACAGTGCAGCACGTCGCAGCGGCAGCAGGTCGCCAACCCGGGAATCGCTGCCCGGGCTGGAGTCGCTTTCCGGTAGCGGAAAGAATGTAGCGAGCAACAACGTTTTCGGCAGCAAAGAAAGCCGCGCGCTACCGACTCTGGCAATTGAACCGGCTCCCCGCAGGAGCGGCAGCCATGAAGGCAATGCCGCTCTTTCTGCGCATCTGAAGAACGCATTTACCAACGCATCGCAGCTTGATGCCAAGATGGATGAGATGGTAGTCAATGGTAAATTTACGGTCAAAGAAGCAGATACAGTCAAAGTGAAAGATACGCTCGACCTGGTGAAATACGTTAAAGGCCAGGTGCAGACATGGTTGAAAAAACCGGGGACCGAAGCTGCCCTTCATACGCAGGCAACCCAAAGCTTCACCCATAAAATCGGCAAAGAAAATTTATTTCCCGGATGCATTCTGGTGCGTAAGGAAAGCATTCCCGAGTCGAAGGCGCACGCGTTTTCCCTGGGACTGCAAATGGTGCCTAATCTGAATGGTATCGAGAACAACCAAGGCGATGATAATTGTTTTCACATCATGATGTGGGCGCACGATCAGCATAATCCGGTCAAAACAGAGCTGGATGGAAAAGGCGAGGCAGAACAACTGGAAGCGCGCGGCGGACTCGGTACGTCGAACACCATGCGTGTGCAGGCGTCCTCGATACAGGAAGGCCAATACTGGGTTTACAAACCCACCGACAAGAATGTCGGCGATTGGGCGGCTCAGGCGGGTCAAATGTGGCAGGACGTCCCTTATAGCAAAACCATCCTGGGCACTTCGATGAAACCGGGAGACAAATTTACAAAATTTACCGATGCGGCCCAGAAGGATATCCTGCAGGTGGCGTCGGATCCCTTCACCCATGCTCCGCCGCAGGCGCAACCCTCGGATGGCGTCCATTTCCTGTCCATGACCCCGAAAGAACGCACTCCGGGAGAAATTTGCTCAAGCGTCGCTGTACGCTTGTATCAGGCGGCGCATGCCCAGATTGCGCTGGCCAAGCAAGTGGAGAAAAACCAGGAATTGCCGACCGACGACGAAGCAGAGGCGATGCTGGAAAAGATCGTTTCCGAATTTACCGGATTGATGGCGAACAACGCAGAAGGCGTTTCCCCCAAGAGCATCGAACATTTCTGCAAAGTCGGCAAGACGGCGGAGGGCAAACCGCAATTTAATTTCCTTGGCGTGTTGACAGTAGACGCCAAGGACGTCTTGTACCCGGAGGCCCGGTATGACGCCGACAACAACAGAATTCCCACAGCATCGCACTAACTGTGTCATCGCGATCCGATCTGGCTGCTAACCGGGCTTACAGCGAAGTTGTCATGCAGGATCGCCGATGCAACGCCTCGGTTTTATCGTTCCCTACATTTTTGTTCCCGATTGAAAGCTGCATGCATATAGTCTCTGTGGTTATATTTGCTCATGTATCATTTCGACGCAGGACCGCAAGTCAACTTGCCGTATGCTCAAGTGGATCGTCAGCTGAGCTAGTCGGGCCAGTCTGATTACTCGATTAACAAGAGGATAAAAATGCAACTAGCATGGCTGGAGGATTTCGTAGAATTGGCTCGAACACGCAATTTTTCCCGGGCGGCAGAAAATCGCTTTGTCACGTCTCCAGCCTTCGGCCGCCGCATTCGCGCACTGGAAGAATGGGTCGGTGCGTCACTGGCGGAACGCAAACAGCCGGTTTCCCTGACGCCGGCCGGCATGTTGTTTCTAGATGCTGCCACCCATTCGCTGGATGTTTTGCACGCAGCGCGCGCCCAGTTGCAAAACACCACGCCGCACGCGGAGGAGACTCTCAGAATTGCGACCGGCCGGACGCTGGCGAAAACCTTTTTCCCTGACTGGTGTGAATCCCTCAATCGCCGTTTCGGTCCATTCCTGGTGTCTCTCAGGACCGGCGGCGCGCAAGAGGGGATCGCGCGCTTGTCATCCGGCGATGTCGATTTGCTGTTGAGTTACGGCAGTCCGTCCACCCGGTTGCTGATCGATCCCGATCTCTATGAATCCATCTTGCTGGATCGCGAAACATTGCTGCCCGTCAGCGCGCCAGATGTAAAAGGACGTCCTCAATTCCGCATTTCTGCAACCGGCGATACGCCGATTCCCTGGCTAGCTTATTCTCCAACACTGACCCTGCGCAGCGTGCTATCCCAGCACCTGGCGAGCCTGCCGCACAAATTGCCGCTGCACATGGTCTGCCAGGCCGATTCTTACGAAGCGATCCTGGAAATGGCCAAGCGTGGCGCCGGCTTGACCTGGTTGCCGCAGAGGCTGGTGCAGGATGAATTGAAGCAGGGTCACCTGACGGCCGCCGGCGACGCCAGCATGCGCGTCAGCTTCGATATTTCGCTGCACCGCTCGCGCCGCAACAACAATACGCGGCTGGATGCGATCTGGCAGGGTCTGTCATCGACCGCAAAAAAAATAAGGAAATGACATCACTTTCATGAAGTGTCGCTTTGAGCATCAAGCTGTACTTCGCACCGCGCATTGCACTGTGCGCCACTGCGCCAAATAAACTCTTTTGCTGCAGTACTCAGCACCAGTTGCGTGCACAACAAACCATCTACGCCAAATGAGCAGCGATCGCTGCCGAAATAGCAATGAGCGCAAAAAACATCGCCCTACACTTCTTGCTCATTACAATTCCGGAGATATCTCGTGTCAGCTCAGTTTCGTTCCCCCAACCTAGGCGCAATACCGGTCGCAAGGCGTAATCCCTGGAAAAAGATCTGCGCAGCCAGCATCGGCAACGCACTGGAATTTTACGATTTGCTGATCTATGGATATTTCGCGATTGTAATCGGCAAACTGTTTTTCCCCACCGCAGACGAAACCACGTCTTTACTGCTCAGTGTCGGCATATTCGGCATTTCCTTCGTCATGCGCCCGCTCGGTGCCGTTACGCCATGTGGCTCCCGGCGTAACGGTAATGCGTCTGGCCAAGGTGCTTGACGACAGATAGCCGAGGTCCGGGAAAAAATACGAGATTATTTTCACAGCCCCGCAAGATTGAAAATCCATTCACATATTCAATAGTAAGAACTTTAGATGCGACTTAAACACATGCTTATCAGATTGGTCGTGTTCGCGGCAGCGACGCATTTATTCTTTTCGGCACATGCAGGCGAACAGTCCGATCTTGTCCTTGGCCAATCCGCCCCCTTAAGCGGGAGCTTCAGTGAAATGGGCGAAGCCTATCGAGACGGTGCGCAAATCTACTTTGAAAAAATCAACAAGGAAGGCGGCGTAAACGGCCGGCGCATCCGTTTAATCACGCTGGATGACGGCTACGACGCCAAGCGCGCTCAAGTCAACACTAAAGAATTGATCGAGCAGCATCAAGCGCTGGCGTTGTTCGGCCACATGTTCTCCAATACAGTCTTCGCTTCACTTCCTCTGGCCACTGCTGCCGGCGTCCCATATGTCGGGCCGTATGCCGGCAATGAGGCGCTGTATGCGGTGCCGCCAAATCACATCCTGTTCATGACGCGCGCCAGCTATTCCGCTGAACTAGACGCTCTGCTGCGCCATGTGCAGGCAATGGGATTAACGCGGGTAGCGCTGGCGCGCTACGATAGCCCCAGCGGCGCCGCCTTGCAAAAAGACCTGGAAGAAAAATTGAAAGCAATCAAGCTGGCGCCCGCCGGTGTCGCCACGATGCGGCTCAATTCAGCGCAAGCCGCCGATGCAGTGCTCAAGATAGTAAAGATACACCCGCAAGCGATCGTGCTCGGCGTCTCCGGTGACGACGCCGTTGCCTTCGTACGCCAATTCAATCAGGCTGCCGATAAGTTTCCGGTCCAGTTTTTCGCGCGCAGCCTTATCGGCGGCCATCAGCTGGTTGTAAGACTGGGTAGCGAAAGCAGGGGCATCGTGATATCGCAAGTGGCGCCGTCGCCGTTCAACGGCGAGACACATATCTCCCGTGAATATCAGGCTGCGTTGAAAACCACGAATGCGGCTGGACGAAAATTGGTGGCAAGCTATATCGGCCTTGACGGCTACATCGCAGCGAAAGTGATGGTGGAGGGTTTAAGGCGCGCCGGGCCGAATCCCAGCAGGCCGGCATTGACCAAGGCGCTGGAAACGATGCATCACTGGGATGCCGGCGATTTCGTCGTGAACTACGATGAAAACGACCATGCAGGTTCGAAATTCGTCACGGTTACGGTAATCGGCGCGGGCGGCCACTTCATCGAATGACCCGGACCGGGATTCAATTCATGAAGAACGCGGTGCCCTTGCTTATCGCACGCCCGTAGCAGATTTGCTCGGCCTTGCGGGTAAATGAGGGCAACGAAAGCACATCCATCGTAAACGCTGCGGTTTGATCCGATTTGACCTGATAGCGCAGGAACTGCCAGATAGGCTTGCCTCTATGGTTAACCGTCGCATGTTCTTCGGCGAAATCGAGGGCGCCGTCCGCAACAATCCGCTATGCGTCAATCTCGAGGCCGCGGCGGACTGTGCCTGGCAATATGGCGCCCTCGGCAGGAATGCATTTGGCAAGCCTGGAACTGCGATAAATAGGTTGCGAAACATACAAGCCTCTTCTTCTGCAAGTGATAAAAACAGCTGAATCCTGACCCAGTTCGAACGACAACTCACGGCAATTCAGCGACTGTCGGCAGGACGCAACCGCTATTGCCCGGTCTTTATGCGACGCACATCATTGATATAGCTTGCGGCTGTCAGCGGCACGAATCCTGAAAAACGCGCGTAGCGGTCGCCGTTCTCGAACAGATAGCTGGCGAACGCCGTAACTTCAGGCTTGGTTAGTGCCGATTGGGCGATGTACACGTACAGCAACCTGGTTAACGGCCCATAGGCTTCCGACAGCACCGAGCTTGTATCCGGTATTACCGCCCCTTTTCCGAAATTGATCGGCACCGGACGGACATTGCCCTTGCGCTCGACCAGCGCGCCAAGAGAGACGAAGCCAATGGCATTGATATCTTCCGATATCGCATCGATGATCTTGCCATGGTCGCTGAATATCGTAGTGTCGCCACGCAAGAAGCCTCGCATGGCATTCACGCGCTCCGTGAAGAACATAGTGGTGCCCGACTTGGTATCAGGCGATACGATTTTCAGCGGTGCATCGCTGTAGGCCATTCTCACCTGGTTCCAGTGGGTTATTTTACTGAAAGATTCGGGGTGAAAAATCGATTTCAACTCTGCCATTGTCAAGTCATTAGCCCAATTGTTCGACTTGTTAACGATCACCACGACGGCGTCGTAAGCGATTGGCAGCTCGAGATAGGAAATTTTTTTATCCGCACACGCTTTGGCTTGATCGGCCTGTATCTTGTTCGATGCTGGCACGATATCCGCCGCGCCTTTGCAAAGGTCCTTGAAGCCGATACTGGTTCCTTTGAATTCGGCTTTGATATCGCTTTTACTGCCGCGCTGATATTGCATAATGGCGGTAGTGATCAGATTTTCTTCCGTATCGGAGCCGGAAATACGCACGTCGGCATACGCCAGCGTCGACATCAGTCCAAAAACGGAAAACAGCGTAGCGCTGAGGGAGCGGAGAGACATACTGCGAATTTTCATCTTGCTTGCTTTCGTATTATTGATATTTTCATGAACCCATTCTTTTTTTTCCGCATGCGCTAGTTTCGCCGGTGCATGAATGAGTAAGTATGCATCGACGGATACAGAACACTATCGGGAAAGGTAGGTTTTTCGGTAGGGGAGTTCCTACAATCTGCGACCAATTGGTGCCGTCACCAATCGATCTCCAGATTGGAGCGACGATCGCCTTAGCTAAATGCCCAATAGTTTTGCGACAGCGCAAACTCGATGAAGGCGCATGCAAATCCAATATTTCATTCGCCCAAAAGATCAAATATGATCAGCTCAATTAATCGATATTTCTATATTCTGGTGAAGTATCTGCCGCTGCAGCAAGCCACGCCGATGAGGAATCAAGCAGCCAGAAGTCGCCCTGATACGCCGTTCAATGATCGCAGTACTAAAGAAGCCTTTCCTGCCCGGCGTGCGCCTAGCGGAATCGCGCGTGCGCCGGGGGGATTTCTCACGCCGCACCAACTCCTTTTGATTCGATCAACCGAAATCAAGGGCGAAGGTTATTCAACCGGGGCCGGCCATACGGCTTCGACAGGTACTTCAAAACCTGGAATACTGTGCGTGACCGATGGACTGGATTTGTGCTGTGCAGTCGCGTTCGGGAGGAGGGGCGACGTCTGGCTGCCCCGAAGCGAAGGCCCGAATCTTTCATGTCATATCTGCAAATGAACTTACTCAGCGGGATATTCGAACTTACCTCCGGCAGCTGAAGAGCGAAGGGTATACGGTGCGGGCTGCACTTCATGGCGGCGATTCAACTTCGAATTCGAGTATGCGAAGACTGGGGGCAGTCGAAGCTACGCTGGAGGGCTTGGAGGTATCGATCGATTCCCATGAAACAAGCGGATATGAAAACACCTCAACCGCGCTGTCGATAACGCCAGAAAAACGGTCGACTTCTACTTACGGAAAAACGCAATACCGCAGCAGCCAAGCGCTTCTTTGACAAGACTATGCGCGATAACGACATTCCCGCAAAAGTAACTATGGGCAAGGAAGGCGCCAACAAAGTAGCCATCAATGCGATCAATGTTGGTCGAGATGTACCGATCATGGTGCGTCAGATCAAATATTCCAACAACATCATCGAGCAGGACCACCGTGCTATCAAGGGAGTGACCGAATCCATATTCAACTTCAAGTCCTTTCATTCGGCCAGAAACGTACTAATCGGCATCCAGTTGATAGGCATCATACGCAAGAATCAGCTCGCCATCGGCAGCAGTATTACGATGCCTTTTGCAGACCAATTTATGTATGGCGAAGCTGTGCGGCAAAAAACGAAACAAAGCAGCGGGTGGCCAAGGCCGTGCCGCGGCGGTGGGACTCCGGAACCTCTGTCTTGTCACGATCATGTCATCTGATCGTGGTGAAATGTCGGACGTTATTGACGATCCCATCAAGACGATTATTCTCGAAACACTATGGATTACGCACAATATTGGTCGACCCCGGCCATTGGGTTTCGGCCAACCGATGCACCTATGCATATCCTCGTCCTCACCGGGTTCGACCCGCCAGCGATCGTGGAATTGAAACGAGAAAAATGGGTTGAGATACAAGCTGCATCGCAAACCGAATTGCATAGCCGCATCGATATACATCCCTATTTCTCTCTAGGTGCGTTTTCCCGTGCCGGTGCGCTGCTCGCCACAGTCTTTCTCAAGCGAGTGGCCGACGGTTTCCATCACAGAGTACAGATCTGGAGCGAATGCCCGATGGTTCCTTCGCCGAAGCAAAGCAGTTGCCTTTTCGGCGCCGGCTTGAACCGCAGCAGCAGAGCCAGTGCCAATCATTTGCGTTTTGCTGGCCCTATGCGTTCAAGTGCGACTGGCACCACGTCTTCCTTGGATCCACCGCTCCGGATTTACGCGGCTATAACCCGACTTGGAAAACGATTTCAAGGATGCCCCCACTCTTGTCACGGCGGCCTGCAGTTGAACTTGCAATTGCGCCAGTACCACACGCGGCTTCGAAAAAATCATCACTATGAAACCGGGCCATGCCCTCTATCCGCGTTCATTCGATTACGGCTATTGCTGGGCCTCACGGCTCCACTCGGCGATTTTGGCTCGTTATGGCGCACTCTACCGTTCAGTGCGAACAGAGCATCACGTCTGCTGTACGGCAGTTTGAAGCCAGCCGCACGTCAAATTGTACTCGAGTCAATAAATTTATTTTCATGCCTGGCATGACATTAATGTTGCAAACTATCTGGAGTCTGTCATGCCTATCAGCCCCAATGTTAATCGGGAAACTCCGGTCACAGCGCAAACCTCTGCGCAGGAGCTGCCATCCACCACGTCAGCGATCGCACAAGAGAACCCACCAGTGGGACACCGACGGGTGATCGGAATGTCGGTGCAATTGTCCGCGCTTTCCGATATGTCTAGAATACGGCGGTCCAGATCCGAGCTAAGTTTGCCAAGCGAGACAGGAGTAGCCGCTTCCTCGCCACGCAGTTTTCGGGAGTCGCTCACCCCCCTTGAGAAAGATGCCGAAACCGGCGATGCAAAGAGCGTGAATTGGGAAAGCATCATGGATGCAAGCGTCCGCGTGGACGATATTCCTTCGAAAAAACGGATGGATGTTGACGCAAATATTCACATGACGCCGTTTTCTCTTTCGCATGCAGCCGAAGGATCTGCTCGAGTCGATCAAATCGTGCGGCGCTCCCAGTCTGATATCGGACTCTCACGCCACGCCATACCAGGTCTTCCCTCATCACGCAGTTTTCGTGAACCGAGGACCTCCGCTTCAGTAGCACTGCTCGATGGCACGGTGCGTAGCGACGATGGAGTATGGAATGAGGAAACATTGGAGCAGTCGATAGCTTCGAAAGGCAAGGCCAAACTTGATGAGCTTTTCGGCGCGATTGACCGTCACGCTTTATCAGACTTGCACTCATTGGACGCCCCGCTTGTCAGTGCGGAAATCGTCGCTTCACGGCTGTCAAAGGCTGAATTGAACAATCCGCGCAGGCACGCTGAGAGCGAGCCTTCGTCGATTGCATTAAACGCATCACCGATCGGCTCTTCCCGGCGCAGTCTTCGCTCCTTACCCAGCATAGCCGAACGCCAGGACGACTGTGCAGACCGACAACGCACCGCGCCCCCTACGAGTTCCGGCGCGCCGCGCAGCGGTAGCGTGAAGTCGCGGCCGCGGGTGCGGGAGCTTCAATTGAACACAGCTTCAACTGCCGCTTCGCAATTCTCCCGCGGCACATTCAAAGACCGATTCGCACAGTTGGTCAACATCAAAAAAGTCCCTTTCACCCCCCCTATCCAGGTTGAACAGTGGAATCTGGACAGCGCGCTTGAAATTTGCCTGGGATGGCGCAACAGCCAGGTCGGCTCGCCTGCAATACCGGAATTGTCCAGACTCATGGCACTGAATTTCGAACGTGCCCATGCCAGCACGATTCCCGAGGAAAGACGAGGGAAGAGGCTTCTTCCCCAAGGGGCGAGAGCAGACGACTACTATCGGGAAATGATTGCGACGTTCTTCAAAGCAGCGGGGATCGAGAATGCTGACGAAGTGCTTAATAGTTTCAAGACGACCGGAACTGGTGCGCTGCACCGGCAACCGGTCATGTCTTCGTCTACGGTGAGCGGTGCAGTAAGTAGCGTCGCGCAGATTGCCGCTTCCTCTCATCCGGCAGCAAAAACCGTACTGTCCGCAATCCAATTGATTCTCACGGCCGTGACCACCAAGCTTTCGTTTGATTCGGCCGAGTTGCGCTTGCGCAACGCCGGAACTGAGGAAATCATGCCGCTAGGGAAAGCCGATGCCTCTCCGAGTGCGAAAACCGGGCCCAACGTATTGGGTGCGGCGGCAACGCTGATATGGCGTTTACCGAAGATCCGGCAATGCGTGCAGCGGATGGAAAAAGCGCAGGTCCAGCTCGATGCCGCCAAATCGAGGCTGGCAGCTGCGGACATCTCTCCCACAGAGCGTCTGCAAGCTGAAGGCGATATCCGTGCCGCAGGAGAAAATCTTAGCATCGAATACGCGCGATTCTGCTTACGCAACGAACTCAAGACGGACTACAAAACCGCTTCTGAAAGCGCCAAAATCGAATATGAAGGTAACAAGCGCTACCTGGGCATCAGTGGCGCGAGCGCTGCATTTTCCGTTACGGCGACCATTCTGGGTATATTGCCCCATGCTGCCGCAGCCGCCGTGACGGGCGGCGTCAGCGCCGCGGCGGTGACGGCAGTGGCATTGATGTATGTGGGTTATCAGCTCAGTTCCGGGCCGAGCAAAGATGGCGAGGCCAAGGCAAAACGCGCCATAGTGGCGCTTGGGAAGTCGCTTGATCTGCTCGGCGGCAATGCGTCCAAACAACAAAAGGAAAGAGCGCAGGCCTATCAAACTTACATCAAGGAAAAACGCCTCTGGCGCCGCCCGGAAGTACGTGTGCAGGCAAAAGCTAAATTGCTCGCCGCCCTGGACAATATAGCATGCCGCGACACCACAGAGCATGATGTCAAGCCGCTGGCGAACTGGTCGGCTTATGCCGATTACCGGCAGCAGATGGAGGCCGCCGCAGGCGATCCACATGCCATGCAGGACTTGGAAGTGGCTTTTACCCAGGCGCACCAGGCCGAATTCAAGGTTTCGACCCTCGCCGACTCCTGGAAAACGCCGTATCGCATGCGCCTGGACAGCATGGGTCGTATTTTGCTGGGCAAGAGCAGCAAGACGTTGACGGCATTGCTAAAATCCGCCGCCCGCAACGGGCATGCATCATCCGACCGAACCGAGCGCAGCACATTTGCGCGGGCACAGATTCATGCCGGCTTGCGGGCCGACGTCAAAGTGAGCTTGCGCGATTGGATTTCATTCGAGCTGGCGCAAGCCAATATCAAGAGTACGCTTTCCGAGGAGAAAGACCCCGCTACGCAAGCCGGTTTGCAATCGGCTGCCCGGGCTCTCTCGGCGATCAAGGATCTCGATGTCCAGGCACTGTTCACCGGTGATGGTCGAGGTCAGGTAGCAGCGACCGAATTGGCGAAAAAATTGACTGCCGGCGAGGTCGAGCGCTACACCATAACCAATGCCGGCTCTGCCACGCTGGCGGGTGCCGCCAATATAATCGGCGCTACGGTAAGCCTAGGCCTCAATATCAAGAAAGAAGTCCAGCTAAGCCATGGCATCCACGCTTCCAAGATATACAACAATCAGAACGACGCGCGCGTGTTTGTGCAAGGAACGGCTCCGGTCACGGCACCATACATCTCGGCCGAACGCGCTCGGTTCCAGAAGACCGGCATGGCGAAGTTGTTGGAAACGTTGGCGCGGAACGGCGATCCGGTTTCTCTTAAACTGGAAATCGCCGAGGTAGATCCGGCGACGATGGATATGAGCGATCGGCGGATCGATGTCGCGCTCGACAAGCTGATGGATGATCTCGAAAGACTTGCCGATTTGCCAGACGACATCAAGCTTTCGATTGGTGGGATCAACATTGCAACCGGCAAGTTGAGAGGCACATCGAACTATTTTAACTGGCGCTATAAGCACGCGCCAGCCGGCACCAAGGCAAAATTCCAGATGCGGCGCACCGGCATGATCGTCAACAACATGCATGCGTCGATCACGTCCCCAATCAGTCAGATCGTGGCCCAGGTTCCGCTATCCATGACCCGGCACGCGGCCAATCGCGGCCAAGAGATGAGTCATGACGTGCGCGACCGTCTCACCGATCTCACCAGACAACCGCGGTCAGCCGCTCTGGCAGACGGAAAAGAGAACGACAAGGCTGAGTAATTCGCTGTACCGAGAAGAACAACCGTGGCCATCGGGGGGTGTATTTGCTCAGACGCCCCGATTGCCGGAGCGGATTTTTCGAGCTGGTTCAGAGGCTAGGATGATGTTCGTATGCAAATACTGTCAGAAATTTCTTCTTTTTTCTTACTTGCTATTAGATAGTACAACGGAATTCCTTTATATGAATAAGGAAAAGATCGTCTGCGTTGCCGCCCGGATTTTTCATCGGAACGCGAAATGATGGCGCGCGTCAGCTTTGCTTTTCCTTGGCGCTTGCTTGCAGCTCGGCCAGCCGCTGTTCAGTGTGGGCAGAATTCTTCTCGGAAGGCTGACGCAGGCGGATTCCCTGATTCCCAACATAGCTGGCGCGTTCCGTCAAACCCAATTCGCGCCGCATCGCGTTATCGGAAATCGGTTCATCGCGCCAGGGGCCGACGCCGGTGGTGCGGAGTTCCTCTTCCGCGGCCGGGTTATTGCCGTCATATGAAGGATTCCCTATCGGAACGGCATATTGCGCGCCATGTAGAAGCCGGTTAGCGTGAATTAACTCGTGCCCCAGATCGACGAAAGCCAGCGAGGCATCGCATTCGCCCGTGTGCGGGTTGTCTGCATAGTTGTGGCCCTGCTCGGCATTGAACAGCACGACGGCGGTATCCACACCGGAACCTGCCACGAAAGGCATGAACGGATCTTCCGTCTGTCGCGCGACCGCCGTCTCCAGACTATTGAAGCCGGGCAGGATGTGCTTCGGGGCGTTCCATGCCGCCGCGGTGGCTGAACCATGACCCATCGCACCACCGTCACGGATGACGACGCGTTTTTCCGTATGCATTTCGTGTATCGACTGCACCTGCTTCAATACCGCGCGCCCGGTCGGAATATTGCCTAGGCGGCGCAATGCTTCACCGGTTTTCTGCTTGAATGTGTCGCTCGCGGCATGATCGACGTACACGCCCGGGACGCCAGTCGGCTCAACTTTTGCTCTTGGCTTGAGGCCGCTGAAGTAGGAGTCCATCGTCTGCCAGGCGTTGGAACGGCTGGTTCTCAAGTTCAATTCCTGCACGTTCGCCGTTGCAGGATTGCCGGACCTGCTTGAACCATCGGGTAGCAATGGTTGCTCTTCGACACTACCGGACGCATCCGGGTTGTTGGACGGGATACGCACGATACTCTCTCCTCTTTGGTTAGAGTACCAGTATAAGAATGGAGAACAATACAATGCCGCCGTCTTGCGAAGAGTTATGTACCGATACGAAAGCGCGGATTTCCTCGGGTTGAGTTAAAGCATCGTCGGCCCGACAATCAATGAGACAAAGAAGACTTGTAGAGGGAGACATGGCGCCACCAGTGCGATGCATTCACCGGCATCCACGCTGCCGCCATCGCCAGACACTTTGGCGATCAGCACGGCCGGTTCACCGACTTCGGTTTTCAGATGCAGATAGGTGTCCACCAAAATAATTTGGGGGGACACCATCATCCTCACTGATCGTCGTTCTCTCAAGATGACTTCACCGGCCGCTTACCTCAAATTGTCAGCCTGGTTAAAGGCGGAGGCAGCTAAATCTCGGAAACAACGACGGAGTTTGAAACAGATGCACATTGATCTCTGTGCGTTGGGATTTGAGGGGTCGTATGACAGGGTTGCTACCTTCGCGAGACAGTGGAGACTGGATCATTAGAAAGGATCAACTTCGCAAGCAAAGGGACAGACTGCTATCTTGCCGGTTGGATTACAGTCGTCCCCAATGAAACATCTAGGTCGAACTATTCGCGTAGCTGATGCAGTCGCAATGACGTTTTTCATCAATCTTTTTTCTCGATGACGACGAATAAATCAATCAATATCTGCTCTGAAGTAGAATCAACGTCGTAGACACCCAAGCAGTTCGACTGTTCAAACAACTTCGGGGCACGTTTTCCATCAATGGGCGTGACGACAATTTTTTCTCCGTTCCAAGTCAAGATTTGTTGCTTTCCGCTTGCAATGATTTTTTCGAAAGCCACTGTGACCTGACGATGCATCTTTTCAGTCATTTCAACGTTCATGTTTTGTGTCGCCATAGTCTTCCTAGCATTGCTATGCCAAACTGAAATTCTACCGCCATCCGACCTTCCGTCGCAGCATCTATCAACTGACATTCGTTGATGGCTCGATTTCTTCCGATGCTCATTGTTTGCACCAATCAGCTGGTTACCGTTCGTGCACAAACAAATCATTGATCCCCAGTAAATCAGCTTCCTCTATCGATTCCCTCGTGGATGACGCTGATAATTGACTGATGGCGTAGCGGATATGTGCGTAAGCGTCTTCCCAGTCGCGTCTGTACGACCTGAGTACATCAGCTTGACCGGCGATCAGCAGCACCAAGTTCTGTGCGGGCAAGTTCAGGCCATTGCAACCCGGCGACCGGCTTAGCTTGCGATTTTTCCGCTTTCTGAGGCAGCCCCTTGAGGTTCGTGACGAGGTTGGCGTTCGTGTCCGGCGTTGCGACAAAGCCGGACACGAGCGCTCCGAGGGTTCCACCGACAGTGTGAACGCCGGAGGAGTTGATGACCCAACGTACCCGAACCAGGGTCACGCAACGTCAGGTCGGATATCTGGGCGTGTACGATGCGCCCAGTTGCTCACCTGTTCCCGACGTCAACGAGTATCAACTTCACTGCGGCTTGGACGCGAACAGCCCCATTTCCGCGAGATCCGTAAATTTGCTATCGCCATTATTGGCTGTGATGTTGAGCCGGTAGTAGCGATAGGCGGCCGGATTCGCGATCGTGTAGGTCTTCATCTTTAGGCGTGTGGCAAACACCTGGTTGCTTTGCGTGTCGAGCGTGGTCCAGGTAGAGCCGTCGGTGGAGCCCTGGAACTGCCAGTCCTTCGGATCGCGCGGGACCCTGTCGTTGGCGCTGGTGACCGTATAGCGCTGGACGCGCTCCGTGTGGCCGAGGTCGTACTGCAGCCAACCTGTCACGCCCCCGTAGAGCCATTGCGTCGCCGAGTTTTGGTCGAAGGCGCTTCTGGCATTGGCCGCGTTGCCCGCACTGTCGTTTGCGGTGCCACCGGTTGCGAGGTTCACATCGGATGCATCGGCGTAGCGCTGTCCGCGGCAGAATTATCGCTCGTGCCGGCGGGGTTGGTCGCTGTGACGGTGTAGTAGTAGGTTGTGCCGTTGATCACCGACTTGTCCGTGTAGCTGCTGCCGGTGACGCCCGACGCGATGGTTGTGGTTGGGCCGCCGCTGAAGGCGGCGCGCTTGACCGTGTAGCTGGTGGCGCCGAAGGACGCCTGCCAGCGCAGCGGGACCGCGCCATCGCCCGGCGAGGCCAACAGCATGGCGGGCGCGGCGGGGATGACGCTCGGCGCACCACCGTCGCCGCCGGTGATCTGCACGTTGCTGAAGGTGGAGCTGTTCAGGGTGCGATTGGCGACTGAGGAGACCACAAGGCCGACATAGATCGTATCGGGAACGGGGGCGTCGATGCGGCCAACATCGGTAGCAGCCCAATTGGTGCCATCGGGAGAAAGATAACCGGTGATGATGTTCCCGATGCGCTCGAGCTTCACCCAGTACGAGGGCGTGGCGCTCGCGATGCCCAGGGCTTTGGTCCCATAGTTCGAGCCACCATACACGGCGAGTTTCTGCATGTTCTGTTCGGCGTTGCCTCTGCTAGCGATAGCCATCCAGGCGCGCGGAGCCCCTTGTTCCAGGCTTGTGCGGATCATCACGCCCGCCACTGCGGCCGGATTGGTGTTCTGGACGGACTCGACTTTCGCGATGATGGCGCCGTTGCCGGTGATGGCCTTGTAGGTGAAGTGGAAAGCGTCTTGCGTGCGCCAGAAGATATCGTTACCCGCTCCCTGCACTATCCATTTGCCGTCGGCGTATGTGGCCCCGCCCGCCGGCCAAGCGCCCCCGATGTCAGCATTGCTGAATCCCGTGGTGATCGAGGTAGTCGACGGAATCGGCAGCGCCGGCGGCGGCGTCGCCTTCGAGGTGTCGGACTCTTTGAGGAACATGAAGCTGGTGCCGTCCACCGGCATCCGGAGACGCCTTTGCGCGATGAAGGGTGCCTGGAGACCCTTGCGCAGGACGTAGGCGCCATAGATCTGGGTCAGCGCCACGCTCCCGCCATTGGCGCCGTCCCAGCCGCGATTGGTGACGTCGGTGAGGTAGTAGCGATCGGTGGTGCCGAAAGGAAGGGCTGTCGTTGGGACGAGCTCGTTCACCCTCGCGAAATACTCACCCGCCGCCAGCAGGCGGTTGTCGAAATCGGAATAGATGTCGATGCCTTGGCTCCACAGCGCCTCGGCCAGCATGGTCAGCGACTTGAGCTGCCCATAGGCGTGCCCCTGGTCGCGGAGGTAGTCGCCGAGCATGCCGATGTCATTGGAATTTCGCAACCCGATATGGGCCAGCGTGCGCGTCTGATAGACGACCCTGTCCAGTGTCTCGATGTCGTCGTTGTAGATCGCCATCAGTCCAAGAGCAGTGAGGGCCAGTGCGCCCTTGTTGGCGGCCCCGTACATGCTTTCGCCATAGGGATTCGATGCCGGCATCAGGACGTCCTTGAAGTACTTCTTCACCGTCGCCGTGTCGGACTCCTTCCAGCCCGGCCATGTGGCGCGCAGGATTTCCGCGCCGCCCACGAACTGGAGCGCGTAGTCGCCCAGGTCGAGCATCGACTCGCGACCCGAGAACTCGGTCTGGGTGGTGGCCCACCCAAGCAGCAACTTGCGCGCATTCTCCGCGTAACGCTCGTTACGAGTGAAGTACCACATCTGCGAGAGATTCGAGATCGCGACCATATCGGAGCGCCAAGCATTGAGATTCTCGTCGGGGGCGCGGCTCACCTTCGCGAATGGGCCACCACGCCCTGCGTAGCTGAGCCTGGACTCGGGACTGCGAGCCAGTTGGTTGTAGCCGGACTTCCACGGCTCCCTGCCCTGGTCGACGTATGTCTTGAGCGTCGTGAGATCCGAGAGGGTGAGCCCGACGCCTGGATGGTTGAAAACGCGGACCAGAGGAGTACTTCCCGCTGGAGTATTTCCCACCGGAGTATTTCTCACCGGAGTACTTCCCACTGGAGTACTTCCCACTGGAGTACTTCCCACTGGAGCACTTCCCACTGGAGCACCGCCCACCGGAGTATTTCCCACCGGAGTACTTCCCACTGGAGCACCGCCCACCGGAGTACTTCCCACTGGAGCGCCTCCCGCTGGGGCGCTTTCCACAAGGGTATTTCCCATCGGTTCGCCACCGCAAGCGCTGAGTATCAGGCAGATAGTGACCGCTGTAAAAATTTGTTTTTTCAAAGAAAAAGTCATTTTATTCAAAAGAAAAAAGTGTCCGTAAGAATGATTTTTCCATCTTGTCAAAAGGGGAAAATTATTTTTCCAGAAGGAATTTCGAATGGTAATAGGTGCGGAGTCGATACATGCGCAGTCATCTTCGGGCGACACCTTTAGCACAATCCGCGCCATATCGAATTCCCAATACGAAGCCGGATGAATCAGAAAAACATGCGGAAACCGTGAAGTAACTTTGACTGAAGGACGAAAAAGCCGACAAATTTTGGGCCGGGGAAATCCGTGACCGCGGCTTTGAGCCGCAGTGTTGCCGGGCCAGCGGCCTCAACCTGGTGACGGCGGCCGTCATGCTGTGGAACACGATCTATCTGGAGCGGACCGCGAGTGCCTCGGGTAGCCTCCGCGCGGAGTGCGCCAGCCAGACATGATTATATCTCCAGCGCTTCTTCTGTATCCAGTACTTTACGGCGCGCTAGCGCCAAGTTAGATTTGTTTTTATCGAGTACCACGTAAATGAACAGGCCTACGTATTTCTCTATCGGACGCAAGATGTGATATTGCTTGCCGAGGGTAATCAGGATATCTTCGATAACGTCATTCAAGCCAAGGCTTTTGATGGTTTTCATCTTGGCGCGCACCACCTCTGTATTGCCGGCTGCCGCCAGCTCAAGATCGACGCCTGAACCGCCGGACCCCAGAACCATCCCGCTGTTGCTATCGACGACTGCGGCTGTCAGCGCGCCGTCGATTTTCAGTAATGTGTCAACGATGACATTGATGTTGCTCATGCTTTTTCCTTTGTTTATATGGATAGCGGCGTTGGATGGAACAGAAACATCACCGCCTGCCAACCAACTTCGGTGATGGGTAAAACGGAATCATTGATCCAGGGTTATTTTCTGGATGAAATTGCTGACGATCTTGTCGACCATCCATATCGTGTGGCCCAGGATGGCATCGCGATTGACCACCACACACAGCAGATAGGGATATGGACTGCCGACCGGCCGAAAAATGATTTTTCCCGCCGGGGTTTCAAGCATCAGGCGATCGCAGCCGTCGAAATTCACTTCCCTGCCGACTGAACGCGCGATTGCAACCAGCGAACTGGTCATTGCCGAGAGACGGATGGCACTGAATTTCCGCCCCGGGTCGTAGATAGCCATTTCCTGTCCGTCAAGCGTAGTCATGACAACCGTGGATATGCCGTGCTGGGACAACTCGATCTGATTAAATACGTGGTTGGCTGCCAGTGATGCAGAAGCGAGATTAGCTTTGTGTGAAGTCATATTGTTATCAGCAGCGAAGAAAATATATCCAAGGCGTCGAGCATCTGCGATTTTTCGCGTACGTCCACGGCGAACATGGGGACCGCAATGCCGAGCACAGCTGTCAGTTCCGACGCGAAGCGGTTGCTTGCCTCGGGATTGATCGGGCGCGCCAGTAACAGCATACATGGCATGGTTTCGGAAATTTCAAAGGCGGTCTGAAGATAATGTTGCGCCGTCCGCACGGCATCCGCTTCATTGGGATCGATCATGACGACCACCCCGATTGCCATGGAGAGCAGCCAGGCGCGCATGAAATCGAAACGGTCCTGTCCAGGGCTACCGTAGATATGCAGCTGTTCGCCGCCATCCAGGTCGACTACCCCGAAGTCGGCCCCTACGGTTGTGCTTGTTTTTTCTGACGAGGCAGGGTCCATGTTGGGGACATCGCAATCGACCATCAAAACGCCGCACAAGGAGCGGATCGCCGTCGTTTTCCCTATGCCCATAGGTCCTAGCAGGACTATTCTAAGTATGCACACTATCGGGTTCTCTCCAATTCTTGCAAACGGCTCCTGCCCAGCCAATGATTTATTTTTTTTACAAACATTCCGACACCGCTTTCCTTCCGATCTGGATACGTCACTCCCGAAGTTTCATTGACGGTTGGCGATTCTATTGTTTGGACAAGCACATTCTTCTTTCTTAATTCATCAAGAAACAGATAGGCATCCCGCTCTGTCAATCCGCCGTACGCGAGCAGCCAATACCAGTTGACGGATTGCTTGGTCATGATTGCAAGGATTTTCTGGAATCGAATAACTGAAAGATCGTGCTCCAGTTGGGTCCATTTCGAGATCCGGTAAGTTCTTTGATAAAAAGGATCGGATGCATCTCCTGGACAGATCTGATCAGTCTTCATGTCCAGTATGCGCAAGGCGGCTCGGTCCAGCACGCTGATCAGGTCTGGCAGGCGAAAGCTGACCGGCAAGATCATGTCGATTTTTTTTGCCGTGGGGACGACAGAGTCAGAAATCCAGATACAGATGCAGCTTGCTGGCAGCGCCTCGCGGGAATTGAAGATGGCAGAATCCAGCAGTGCTACCGAGGCAAACTTGAGATCAGACGAAATCCAGCGGAACACAGTTTTTTCATCCGCTATCTGCATCAAGAGTTCATATCGCAACAGTTCTTTTTCAGCGAGATGTTTGACAGAAATGAAGGCGGTCTTACGCATCACGGCAGCCATACCGGTGGGTGGGATTTCGGACGAACACCGGAATATTTTCTGTTGACGGACGTGGCATGGTTTTCCCCTTGATGCGCTAAATCGTTAGCTCCGATTTTCTGCAGTGACGATATCCTGCAAGACGTGCCCTCGGGCAGGTGAACTTGCTGCAAGAGTAAGCAATATGCAGAGGCAAGGGTATCAGGGGATCTTGATATTTTCGGGGGATCCGGGAAGCACCCCGTCAGAAATTCCTTACGCTAGCTATGAAGCCGTGATCGTATACGGAGGCATTGGAGCAAGCATTTTCCGCTTGATGCGTCGCTTGTTTAAATCCGCCGTCGGCCGGCGATTCGAGGATTGAAGGAAATGCTTACCTGGAGTTCAGGATTATCTGATTGAAATATTTTCTTGCATTATCCACTATCGATTCTAGAAAATCATCCGGGGCCGCAGCTGTCCTGAGTCAGCAAATTCAGATTATCGATAGTTGTAAATCTTGCGAATTGTCGTGTTTTTCGGGATAGACGGAGTAGACCATATGGCACAGAAAATTCTAGACGACGACTTCATGTTGCTGGCGCAAGTACTACGCTCGTTCAACCTGGATGAAACGACCAGTGCCGCGCGATTCATTGAAAGCCTAGCACTCGATTTGATTTTTCGCGAAGAGTGGGAACGCATTTGCGGCAATCAACATCAATTGCATTTGTACGACAGGCTCGCCGACGGCATTTTCGAGGCGCTGGAAAATCATGGGAATCTAGAACAATCCGTGCGGGAGAGGGCCTGCCAGCTGCTTCAGCAAATCGAGGCGCAATATGCCAGCCTGCTTGGCGAGATTCGTAAGTCGGTATGAAATGCAGGTCCCAACGAGGCCGGCTGGCGAGCCAGACCTTAATCGTCGGATGGCTGTGGGTGGCGTAGTTGTCGACGATACAGTGGATGTCCAATTCAGCCGGCACCGCTTTGTCGATCTCACGCAAGAAGGCTAGGAACTCATGAGGTCGATGGCGCGGCTTGCAACCGGCCAGCACCGCGCCGTTGAGCACGTTCAGAGCAGCGAACAAGGTGGTCGTTCCGTGCCGCTTGTAGTCGTGCGTGACGCCCTCGACGTAGCCGGACCCCATTGGCAGCATCGGCTGGGTACGCTCAAGCGTCTGGCACTGGCTCTTTTCGTCCACGCACAGCACCAGCGCGTTCTCCGGCGGACTCAGATACAGGTCGACGACATCGCGTAGTTTCTCGATGAAGAACGGGGCGTTGGACAGTTTGAAGCCTTCAGTGCGATGAGGTTGCAGGCCGAAGAGTTGGAAGTAGCGCTGCACACTGGCCTTGGAGATGCCGGTTTCAGCGGCCGCCGATCGTACGCTCCAGTGCGTCGAACCATTAGTCGGCTTGGTGTGCAAGCATGGTCTTAATCAGCTGCGCGACATGCTCATTGTCGATCGTGCGTGGCTTGCCAGGGCGAACATCGTCGTAGAGACTAGCGATGCGGTGTTCATTAAAACGAGTGCGCCACTTGCCCACCGTGGCATTGACCAGTGTCAGTTGCTGGGCGATCAAACTGTTGGCCTCGCCATCAGCGCTACTCAGAATGATGCGAGCCCGGTTGCTGAGTGCTGCAGGCAACGAGCGGCTGCATGCGAACGCCTGTAGTTGCGATCGTTCGTCCTCGCTCAGCACCAGTTCGCTTTTCCGTCTGCCTGTTCTCATCGTGATATCTCCATCAGGAAAGATACCTGATGAACAAGCAAATTTAATGCCAGTTATTTACGGGACAGGAGAAGTGGCTCAGGAAATTCGGACAGTTGGTTAAGTGGCGACTTTGTTTCACAATCTCGGCCGGAAGGTCGAATAGAGGAGCAACAGCATGACCATGCCCGGCGTCAGCGGCGTCGACCTTATCTACTGCATCCGTGCCCATGAATCCAATCCGCCGATCCTGCTGCTCAGCATGCACAATGAACTGCCAATTGCACGCCGGGCCTTGGCCGCCGGCTACCTGACCAAGGATAACAAACCGAAAATACTGATGGCCACTATCGCAAAGCGTTTGTGGGAGGACGTTTCATCGATCCTGAACTGGCGGAACAGATGGTGTTCGGATCCGGCAGCTCCGACCAGCGTCCACCCCATGAACTGCTGTCCGATCGCGAGTTCCATATCCTGCGGCTGCTGGCGCGCGGCAAAAGCGTCAACGAAGTTGCCGAAGAACCGTCGATCAGCAATAAGACAGTCCGCACCCACAAGACGCCGCTGATGCAAAAAATGAATTTCCAGAATAACGCCGAGCTGATGCGCTACGCGATTACCTACAACCTCATAGAATGATATCCAGCCCTGCCCTCATGGATTCTCTGCCGCATCGTCGATGGGAATCGACACCCGGATCGTGGCACCGGCCCCGGGCTCGCTGAAAATGCTCACCTCGCCGCCGAGCATGTGGGCCCGTTCCCGGATGCCGATCAGGCCGAACGACTTCTTCTTTTGCACGCTGGTGTCAAATCCCGTGCCATTGTCGCGCACCTCCAACAGGTAATGCTGTTCCTTTCTATCCAGGCTGATTTCTACCTGGCTCGCTTGCGCATGGCGGCTGATATTGGTCAACGATTCCTGCGCGATGCGGAAAATGGTGGTCGCCCGCGCGTCATCCAGGACGATGTTTTCCTCGCGCACATCCAGGCGGCACGGAATACCGGTATTGGTCGTAAATTCTTCGGTCAGCCACTCCAGCGCCGATACTATTCCCATGTCCAGCGCCGACGGCCGCAGCGACGAGACGACATTGCGCACGACCTTGATGGTGGTGTCGACCAGCGCTACCATGCGTTCGACTTTTCCTTGCAACGATGGATTTTTCCCTCCGAACTCCAAGCCGACCACGGATACTCCCATGCGCAGCGCCGACAAGTGCTGACCCAGTTCATCGTGAATTTCACGCGTCAGGCGCTTGCGCTCTTCTTCCCGCGACGCTTCCAGTTCATAAGCGCGCTCTTGTGCCTGCTGTTCCTTGAGCCGTTGACGGGCCACCAGCCTATGCATGCGGTAGCGATGCATCAAGTACAGCAGCATCAGCGACAACAAGCCGCAAACCACGTAGAAAGTCCTGGTTGACCACCACGGCGACAGAATCACAACCTCGACTTCCGCCGTCGGCGAATACGCCTGCATGGCAGGATTGTCAGCGGCTACCTGAAAACGATAACGGCCGGGAGGCAAAGCCGCGTAGCGCACTTCGGGAACGCTGGTCTTTGACCAGTCAGCTTCCAGGCCTTGCATCCTGTAACGAAAATTCAGGGTCTCGCGGTTCTGGTAAGACAATGCGGCCAGCTTGAAATTGAGCGGGCCGGAGCTCCACGGCAGGCGCACTGGCTGGTCGCGAGCAACGGTTGCGCCGTCGCGTGTGATGCCTTCCACCAGCACATCCAGCCGCAACGGCGCGAACAGCGATTCCGGCCGCAGGATATGGGAGGCGCCGCCGCTGGTCGCTACCCATATCGAGCCGTCGCTGTCTTCATAAAAGGCGTTCAGGTTAGTGTCGTTCCATACCAGCCCGCTTTCCTGGTTGAAAAACCGCCATTGCTTGTGATTCCATACGCCGATTCCGGCGTCCGTAGATACCCACAACCAGCCACGGCTGTCTTCGAGCAGCGCCCCCACCGACCGATCCCGCAGCAGCGACGGCGTAACCTCGCTGATGTCCACCGCCTCACCCTGGTCGACACCGCGCCAGACCTGCCCTGCGTCGCCCCCCAGCCACAGTATTTCGCTATGGGTGCAAGCCATGGCGCTAGGCTGGAAAACCTGCGCCGCCGGCTTGATTCGTGGCTTACGCCATTGCACGCCGTCAAAACGCAGCAGCCCCTTGTCGGTGACAAACCACAGCACGCCGGCCCGGCCCTGGCACCCCTGGGACGCGTTGATATCCCCAATGGAAGGAAACGCCGTTATTTTTACCGGAACCGGATTCGATTGCGGCTGCCTGATGCTGTAAATGCCGATCTCGGTAGCAATCCAGAGTTGTCCCGACTGGTCGAAAAACATGCTGTTGATCGGTGGCAGTTCAGCAACCTTGACGTCAGCTTCAGCGCCGCGCCCGCGGCGTACCAGGAGTCCTGAGAGCGAGCCGGCCCAGATATTGCCTTGGGCGTCTTCAATCGTGTTTCCCCACTGGTGGGAGGTGCCGCCATAGGTTGTTGGAGTAACCGAAAAATACCCAGCCTGCTGCAATGTGGCGGCGCCGGAACGGGTGCCTACATGCAGCAAATCTTGCCGGTCGCGCAAGAACGACAGCACGACATTGCTGGGCAGGCCTTGCCTGGTAGTCCAGTTCTCCCAGTTCGGATAACCTATCCAATGCACCAGCCCATGCCCCGTCGATCCGAGCCAGACGCCGCCGTCGCGATCAAACAGGATGGCGTTGATGCCGCCGCCGACTATCAGTCCGCTGGACTCGCCGAAGGATTCCCAGCGCTTGCCGTTCCAGCGCAGGATACCTTCGTCCTGCCGGCTGAACATCCTGCCGGCGGCGTCCGCCGCCAGGAACGGAACTCCGTGCGCTTTCTGCTGCTGGCTCTGGTCTGGCGAGCGGTCCTGGAAAAGACCGCCCTCCGACGCCAGCACAAAAACCTTGTGTTCACCGCGTACCCAGAGCTGTCCTTGTCTGTCGTGCAGGATAGCGCGCCAATTTTCGCCGGCGGGCAAACCGTTTTTCCTGCCCAGGACCTGCAGCTTTCCCTGGTCGTAATGGCACAGCGCGCGCGCGCATCCCATCCATAAGTCTCCGCGCGCGCCGACATGGATGCTGAACAGGGTCTGCATCTCCGGATAGCGTGACAACTGCCCTGCCTCGAAAAATTCGCGTGCCTGCCAGGATTGGCCGTGGTCCGTCGATTGCACCAGCCACAGCCGGTCTTTGCTGAGCATCAGCAGGCGATCCGGCCCGAGGGTGGCAAAGGTCTGTCCTTGGTAGAACGTGAACTGGACATGTTGAAATTGCATGACCACGAAACGCTGTCCCTGCCACAGGTACAAACCTTCGCTGGTGCCGACCCACAGCCGGCCGCTGCCGTCGACATGCAATGCGGTGATAAACGAATCGGGCAAGCCTTGGCGCAGTTCAAAGCGCTGGAACCGTGCACCGTCGTAACGAAACAAACCGTTCTGGGTGCCAATCCACAAATAGCCGCCAGGCTCCTGCGCCAGCGCGGTGACAGCCATGTTTGTCAAACCATCTGACTGGCTGTAGTAACGCAGCGGCAGCTGCTGGCAAATTGCCGCCGGCAGCAGGAAACCCAGCCACAGCATTACGATCAGTCGACGACGCCAGCGCAAACGCATCATTCAGATTCCTATTGCCGTTTGAGGGCATAAACAAGGCTTTCCTGAGGATGCCTTTGCGACATGATATGGTAAAAAAACCTTTATAGGCATCCAATTGATACGTACCGCTCACACGCTCCACGGCAATCGGAACTAAAATCCAGTATCGTCCAGAAACATGCCATTGGGCCTCAAAAAAAGCTCTTCAGTTCGGCAATAGAAAGATCGCTGGTTTCATGAAAGTGGATCAGTATGGATGCGCCGACCCGCAGCCGGCCACGGCGGATTTTACTGATGGCAGGCCGACTCACTTCCAGGCGCCGCGAAAGTGGAGCGTCGTTTTTTAGTCCCAGCTTGGCGATGACGGCATCCAACATCTTGTTGGCATTTTTGATGTACTCATCCACGCCGCCTGCATTCCTCATTGCTTGCCTTCGGTTGTTAACATGAAATCAACTGTATTTCCAAAAATCTAATCTTGTTTTTATATTCCCTCAGCAGAAATGTTAATCAATCCGAAGGACAGCAGGCATCACGAAATCATGATTTTCAGGTCGGCATGCGAGAAATCGGCGTCGAAAATTCCTTACGCCGCGTCAATTAGCCGACAACAGAACGACATACCATCCGGCATTGTCAATCTTTTTGTCGTAGCTTGTTCATCAGACTGATGACACGCGAAAAGCATACTCCGGTAACGGTGCATCCGTAATCCAACCTGGTGACCCAAGCTGTAACGCTTGGGTCACCAGGTTGTCGCCGATGGCGCACTGCCATCGTTATCGCAGAGTGGCGCCGCCTTGCGTGAAATACTGACTCAGGAGACGGGCAAATTGTCCGCCGTCAGTATTGATCGTGGTTTGGAAGGCTCCCCCTGCTCTGAAGACGATTGCGAAGGTATGGATATCGCCATATTCCTGTGGGTTGCGTAGCATGTAGTCGACACGATTGTAGCGATAGTGTTGATTAGTGCAGCCAGTCGTGGCGGACGGCACGCTCATCGGCGTCTGCCACCATAGGATCGGGAGTCCATTGCTCAGCACGGCGCGATAGTCCGAGATCGCGCTCTGCGATTGGTGGAAATTCGGTGTAGCGATATTGTTTTCGTCCCAATAGAACGACCCGGTTCGTCCTGCGCATTCCGCTGGAGGCGATGCGACTTCCATGCAGCCGGCGTCCCGATCGCTCGTCTGGGCAACGATGAAATCCGCCTGATGTGCTCCAACCGCTTTCATTTCGGCGCCAATCTCAGCCGGGGAGCCAGACCAGAACGAGGGCGGGAATCCGTCCGACAGCAGCGCCCGATCGGCTATCCTTACCAGTTCGCCAGTCGACATCTCGATCGCTGGTGCCTCAACTTGCATCGCCCCGTCCTGTTCAATGAGCAGCTTGCAGATTGACGCAACGAAATTCGGTGTGCCATCGAGATGTATGCCATCCGACTTCACTGTCTCAATCCAAAGATGGGTAACATTCAGCGAGATCGCCTTCATTGCGGCCAAGGTGATCAGAAGTTGGTTGTGGTAGGGCCACCAATCGCTAGCTGGGGCGTTGACGTTGGCATTATTTCGCGCCATATCACCAGAACCCAGCGCACGGCAGTCCAGGTCAATAACTATGTGCTCAATGTTCAGTTCTGCGCAAACCGTCTGCGATGCCAGAATCTCGGCCTTGGCTGCCAACTGGCCATAGTTAATGGTAATGGCTAGGTCGGGGCGCTTCCACCACGCTATCGAAAGCGAATCCACCAAATCCTGACATCTGCTGCCTCCATTTAAACTTGTATTGAGGTAATTGATAGAGTATTAACTTGGAAACTTCAAGTGTCAATGAATTCAAAGCCGAAAAAATATTCCGTTGGGCAACGTATGCCAGCAGCGTAAATTGCCCAGTTCTATCGCCGATAGTAAAGTTCAGAGGTCAGTATAGGTTTGTGAACGATCAGTAGTGAATGAGACAAATCTATCTATTCGAAGCATTTTAATTCATTAATTAACGAGACAATTTCGCATCAAAGCGGCCCTAGTGCTGATGCGGTTTTTTTGTTTTATACCGTCTTTCATTATCTATTTACATCTCTCCCCTTATCGACGCCTTGTTGGCAGAAAACACAAACCATCGCCCACATGCTTACTTTGTGGAAGTCAACTGCGCCAAATAACGCAGGCCGGTGATGCTGGGAAAGAAGCAGTAGACGCCGCCGCGCGTGGTAATCGTGCGGGGAAAGTCTTTCATCACCTTGTTGTTGGAACCGCGCGGGCCTACCTCGGCCAGGGTGAACGAACTGTTCGCCGGATCATTTACGCCCAGGAACACGTCCTCGCCGCTGATGTTATTGACCGCGTTGCCGTCATTTGAGCCGCCCGGCCCGGTGGCCGCTTTCACGAACAGGTATGTCAGATTCCATTCGCTGGTGAGAAATTCGAACTGGTTGTGGATGCTGGCGTTGATAAAGTAGCCGGTCAGGCCGCGCTGCGTGTCGACGGGTTGCAGTGGATCGTAAGACGGCCCGTAGGGCATGGCGCGCCGTACAATCCGATGGTGGGTGCTGTCGGTTCCGTTCACTGCGCCGTTACGCGGGTTGTTGCGGCGGATATGCGAACCTATCGGGCAAATCAGGCCCAGGGTATCATCGCTCGGCGCTACACCGGTGACGTAGTTGAAATTGTTCAATTTCGATGGCGGCAGGAGTTCGCCCGGCGCGTCTGGCGTCAGCTCCAGAGGGTTGCCGTTGCGCCAGCGCCCGCATATCTTGGCAGCCAGCATTTCCGTGTCAAGTCCGGTTTCCTCGGCATGATTGACGAGCATGGCATCGAACCCGGCGACGTCCTGCTCCAGGATGCGAAACGCCGCGTAGCTGCTGTTGATTGACAACTCGGGCGGCGATACCTTGTAGACGCCTCCGAGTTCGTTCTGGTAGCCAAGCAGAAATTCTCCGGTCTTGACCGCCGGCTGATCGTCTGGCGCCTCGCGCTTGGTCGCCGGGGCGCCAATCACGGTCGGCTGGGCAATGCTGTCGCGATAACCGAAATGGACTTTGTTGTCTGGTAGAGCCTGCGCATCCTGCACGCACAGCTCAGCCATGCAGCCTCTAAATGCGGCGCGCAACTTGGCTGATACCGATTCCAATACCGACGCAGATTCCGTTACCCACAAGCTCAACAGTATGTGCACCTTGGCGCCGTCCTGCAATCCGCTTATCCAATTTTGCGGCGCACTGGGGCCGACGTCGCCGACTGCCTGTGCGCTGACCGAACTAGTCGCGCCAAGCTGGAAGGACGCATCAAATGTGGCGAGTTGCTCGGTGTTGAGGCCGAGTTTGGCTAGACCTGGGCAGGTGAAGCTGATGTTGAGAAAGCACGGCGGCTTGGGCTGGATGTGTCTGGCCGTGGTTATTTTTGGCAGGCCGCCGCTGCCGTCCACGAGCGCGCCTATCAATTTCCCGGCGGCCTGCGGATTCGTGATGGACAGGATGAAATGGCGCGCCAGATCGACGCGATAGCCGCGCAGGATGGTGCCTTGTACGTCGTCGTAATCGATTACAGGATCGGCCATGCTATCGCTCCCGGCGTTGAAGTCAGGTTGGGTGACGCATGAGAACGGCCGTCAGGCCGGATCTCATCTCTCATGCGACCAGTATGGAAATGGCAAAAATCAGAAGGCGGCGAGGATCTGTTGTACGGTTTGCGGATAAGCGGAATACAGCGAGACATTTGGCGCGTGTTGCGAAGCATCGTTGGCGGCAATGAAAGCCTGGAATGCGGCGACATTATTGGCGACCGGGATCAGCGCGGCGCCGCCGACGACAAATGACAGCAGTTGATCGAACACGGGACCCAGTTGGGCGACGAAATCGCTGATATAGGCATTGAAATTGCCGTCGTACTCGGTGACGACGCCGATCAGCAAGGAGTTGGAGGGCGCACTGGTGGGCTGCAGATTGGCTTGAGAGCGATCCAGCAGCAGAAAGCGGGCAAAGTGGACGGTACCGATGCCGTTGAGGGCGGCGTCGATTTTTTTACTATTGCCTTCCAGGGCGGCGGCAATCGTCACCAGGCTGGTTCCCGGGATGACGGGCATCATCAGTGTAAGTGGGCTGGTCATGTGAATTCCTTTTTCAGTTGTGAGTGGGAATAGCAACGAGGGTGCGCCAAAAAAACAAAAAAATGATGTGCAGCTGAAACAACAAAACGGCAGAGCGGCGACCAGTGTTTTCAGAGCCGTTGTCGATTTGCGGACGCCGTTGATGCCTCAAGTGACTGCGTTGAAATCGTCGACGGTGAGCGAAGGTAGCATGCATTGGACATGCATCTCAACCTGTCAACAGTGAGAGTGGACAACTGGAAAATACATTGAATAAATCAAACTGCACGACAGCCGCCGAGGTTTCATAGGAACTTGATCCTTGCACTAGGGCCTGTTACCCGGATGCCAGCGAGACCGATGTGCCGATCGTAGCGAGACAACGCACCGAGCGGCGGGCCAATGCCTGGGCGATCGCGAAGTGCTTGAAGCAGCTATCAAAGCCAACTTGTGGAGGAGCGTCGCAGCAACCCCGCGGTCTATAGAGTCGCCTCCTACGGCGTTATCTGATTCTGAGAAGCCTATCGAGGCAAGTAGATGAACGCTCTATCAGGGAACACGTTCGCTCCGACTATGCGGTCAACGTGTTGTCAGCGGAAATGAACGACAGGGGCAACAGCGTGGTCAATTCCCTGGTTTTGTAACCGCCGTTAAAATCGACCGTTGCTTCTCAAGGGATTGGAATCAAGCCATTCATATATTTACCCATGAATGCGCTCACGTAGACGTAACGCAAGCGTATCGTAGCAACTCTTGTTGGCTATCGAAAAGCACAGCGATTCGCCATAGCATCATAAAGCGCATGATGTTCAGGAAGCCATTTTTCCTTGTAATAGTCACAGCGAAGCAACTCGTCAATATTATTACCAACGAACGTCTGCCGATACCACTTCGGCACCTGATATTCCAAAGCATTGATCAATAGATCCCAATCGGTCTGGGAATCAACACAGAGTTCGATGTGGTCCCATTGAGCTCTAACAAGCTCTAGCCAGGTTCGCAATTTGACGGGCAAATCGTCCTTGGAACATATCGCGTGTGGAAAACGCCCGAGTAGTAGGATAGCGGGAGCGCAATTTCTGCTCAACGGGCGGGGTGTCGAAGTCGTTTGACCTGGTATCTGCGACTCTCGCGTCTCAAGCATCTACCCGATCATCCGTTCGCGCCAGCTGCCGCCAGATGAGACTGTCGCGCTCCACACGAAACGGCATAGAGCCAACCTCGTTTCAGGACTCACCACTTCGCGTTCAACCGTTCAGGCACCCCTGAGCTCCATAGACTTCTCGTGGTTCAAGACAAAACGAGGAACCACCATGGGATGCATTTCTTCCAAGCCACTGACGTCGCAAGAAAATTACTACGCCGACCGGTCAAACGCCACGCCGAATCCGCGAGAGTCCGGCCAGTCCCGCTCTGCCGCGGACCGCACACCGTCCGTTCCTCATGGCCTCCTTGCGCGAACGTCCCAGTCGAATCAGGCAGGCAACCTGGCAGGCCGGGCCGGCCTGGACCTGCTCCGATCGCTCTCCGGCAATTCGCTCGAGCGCGAAAAGCAGGCACTGATTTCCCGGGTTGAAAGCGAGGGGGCCAATTTCCGAATCACACCCGAGGAGCGCGCGGACTTCAAATCAGCGTGGTTGTCCATGCACAGCCGAGACTACCCAAGCCCCGAGGCATCGTGGACGCGATCTACCGAGTACATGGATTCCCTTAAAAGGGATCATCCGGAACTGCAGAACATGCACGCTGCAGAGTTGCTCGCAATTCGTGAATGGACCGGCGATGACTACAAGACTCTGCGCGACGTTTTCGAACACGGGAGCGTCGTCACAGCGGAGGCGCTCGCGTGGGCCAAAGCACTCATTTCCGCATTGCATTCTCTGCCCGGCAGCTACAACCATCACGGAACGGTTTATACCGGCAGAAACGAAACGCAGGATTGGGCCCGATCCAACTGCCGGGCCGGCCAAAGGACCGTCAACAGACGATTCTTCTCCAGTTCTGCGGCCAACTTCGGTGCTTTCGACTTCCCCGTGAGCTTCCAGACCAAATCAAGGAACGGCAAGAGGATCAGTTTGTTTTCGTATCAGAGGAGCGAGGCTGAAGTTCTGTTTCCTCCTGGGACGAAGTTCCAGGTGAGCGAGGTCGTTCATCGCCCCGATGGACGCAGCGTAGTCCACCAACGTGAAGTGGGTTGAGTGTCCGCCCTGGCTCCGCAATCTAGTGTAGTGGGCCCAGGGTAAGCAACTGTGTTCCAGGTCAAGCGGTTTCTGAGGACTCGAGATGCTTTGCGGCGTCCCAGGTTACTTGATCCCGGAGCATCGCGTTGAGGATGGATAACAGCTTGCGTTGCACGCGTCAAGTGTAGTGTTTCTGACCCTTTCACAGCCCAGCGCTCTTCCCTCGTGAGCACGTCCTGAGCGCGGATTGTTGATTTACTGAGATGGACCCGACACCACCAATTAGATCAAACTAGCGTTTCATCCAATTTACGTGTGGAGGTCTGTCATGGATATCGACATTCTGGGAATTGATTTGGCCAAACGGGTGTTCCAGTTGCACGGCGCCGATCGTCGCGGCTAGCGCAGGGAGCCTTGGTCCGAATGGTGTAGTACAGCTCGAGGACGTCCCCTGCGAAAGACGGCCATCCGCATTCAGCTTTGAAGTGGAAATCGCTCGCATGTTCAGGAGGAAGTTGGGGCGTCAGACTCAGGTAAATGACGCAATTTAGGCGCTAACCTGTGTCTGGTTATGCAGGGGCAAGATCACCATAAAACTGCCCATGTTTTCCGCGTAATGAGCGAAATATGTTGCTGCTGACTGGACGTTGATCTGGGACGGAGAAAAATAAAATTAGATTACATTGTTGTCGCTCAGAAAATGGATTGTCAAGCTCTCATTGGCAAAATGCAAAGCTCAGGAACAGCAAAGTGCATTGAGCTTCTGGCAACAATTTCACGCATGACTACAGCTACTTCTGATAATTTTAGGCGAAACTCGCCTATATTGGGATCAAACAACACAACGCGGCCGCCAGTTGCGTGGGAAGCAATTACGTGATTGCTGGCTGAGTTGGGGTCTACATTTCCCAACCATATTATATTGGAGGTGCCTGGCCTATTCAGAATTTCCGAAAGTGAGGTCATTGCGGCTTCTTCATCTGTAAGAATATCGACAGCAATGGTGTTTCCAGCTGGACTAACCCCGAATGCTCGTGCCGTCTGAATAAGTGGATCCTCTTGATTATCAGGATCATTGTTGCATTGGAAAACCCTGTTTTCGTATTCTTGGTGCAACTGAAGTACTTCAGTAGTTGATTGACTTAGAGAATTCATTCTGGAAGAGGCATTGCCAGACTGCTTGGCAATTTTATTCATCCAAAGAAAGCTGTATATGACACATGCCCCTGCATGTCCGGGCGCCTCATGTTCCAATATATCACCTTGAACAAACGGCGCGGTTCTATGTACAGCCCAGCTTGACGAACCTCCCACATATGAGTGCTCGTCAACTCGTGGCTGCGACGAACATATGCCATTTAAAACTGCTATTTTTCTAAAGGACGAAATAGAATCTGGGCGATTGGTAGATGTCCGCTTTGGCAGGCTATCCAATTTTGATTTCGATTTTTGATAAGTCGACGAACTCTTTTTATCTAATGCTTCAATATTCTTGGAATTCCTCTGTGACGAGGTTGGGTCGATCGATGGATGATATTGGCCCGTAATGCGAAAGTTTTCCATATTTTACCGAATTGAGTTATCTAATCACCATCATCTCATGGACAAAAAACTCACCTCACCCTCATGCGAAATTTTTGACCGTAAAACGTATTCAAGACTATAACTTCTGCTGGCAACTATTAATTTCAAATTAGCCCACAAGTGGGTCACCCATTAACCATCCCGCGCTCGAAAACGCGGTAAGCAACCGTGAACGTTCGCGCACGATCGGGGAAATGATCATTGACGGGAGCATGCCTGTGTTATGAGGTTTAAGTGACCAGGCTGCTGTGACGCGGATGCGCAAATTGTTTCGCAATCCCAAGGTGGAGTTGGAAGTCATGCGCGAGGTGATTTCTGATCCCTTTCACCGGCTGTACCGGCAGAGAAACCTCATTTTGCACGGTGGCAAGCTCGACAGCGTGGCGCTCACCCCAGGATTGCGTACGGTGGCAAAACTCGCCGGCGCCGGGATGGATCGTGTCACGCACGGACACTACGTCCAGAATTTAAGACCGCTCGAACTGGTCGCCAAGGCCAATATAGTGTCAACCAGCGTCCAATTGTTTCCACTTTATCGGTTTGCTGAGAGCGGTTTTTTCGCTGTTTAAAACGATAAGAATCGTTACCGGTTTCCAAGATGGAAACGGGCACACGCGAGGCCCGGCGTATTGACACTTGCCGATATTCGCTGCATAACATCTGAAGATAATGACATTTCTAGAGTCCCAATATTGGAGAAAATCCCTACGTGAATTTCAGGATTATCTTATTGGAATTTACTCCGACATTCTTCAATATTTATATCAGGGAGTGAAATTAATGCCTATCATAGCTGATGGTGAATGTTGCAGAAAGTAACAATGTATCAACCATTCCGCGGCGCACCTAACCTGAATATTTCAGATTCATTACCAAACGACGAATACATTGAAGTGGTTGCAAAAATCTGTCGAACTAATTGTGGGTTTTAACTTAACTAAGCGGACTTTACGGCGCAGTTCTGGCTTCAAGGCGAAATGCATAATCTGCTTAGCCTGTGTGACGCCCATCTCTAAAATTTGATCTCGTTGTATCGGAAGGTAGATGAATGAAAGATAAAATCGGAGGTGGATAAATGGAAAAGAAAAGAGTGGATAGGAAACGGTTGGTGCTACTGTGGGCCCTTGCGGTTGGTTTGAGCGCGTGCAGCGACAGTGGGGCGGACCCCGCTGTCGTCTCTGATCGAACCTGTCAGATTTTCTGTGTGAACGGAGTAATAAAATAGTACCGAAAGGGAAATTCCATGACCAGCGGTATGATCACAAAAAACCGATGAATCAGAAAGTACCTACGATCTGATTAACCAGTTGCTGGCCCAAGTGCAGAACAAGGACACCGAGTTGATCCATGGCGAATCTGGCTTTGCGGCATAGCTCAAGAAGATGCTGGCTAAGCGTATGTTGGCGGCAAAGCTGAGGCATCAGCTAGCCAGCGAAGGCGAGACAAGTCCAAGGTAAGTTGATCTGACGATGTTCCCGGCCAGCTCGTGTGTCACGTAATAAAATCATGACCTGGCAAATGCCGTAGCCAGCGCAGACGGCTAATTTGTAGCGATTTACGGATATCGTTTCAATTTTCTCAAATATAACAGTTTCGACATGATTGGACGGCCGTGTCTGATCAAGACTATTTCGTTCGGCACTATTTCTAAGTAACATTCGACAATGTTGGACAACTTTTTTACAACCCGAGCGCAGAACACCAATGGATTTGATTGGCGCCGGAGTACGATTACGCGATCAACCATGGTCGACAATGCCTACACGAATACGCAAAATGTACGTCGCTTTATGGCTCGTCAATGCGGGAGCGATTTCACATTCAACAGGGCCTTAGTAGCATGGATTCAAAGCGGATCAAGCAAGAGCATGGGCGATGTTGCAGATGAATGGCTTAGGCAGCAGCAGGCAAAATGGGAATCAAAAAATAAAGTGTAGTAATTCCGACTTGTTAGGACAGTAAGGCCTTGCCAAAGGGCGGGATTACCCGGTTTGATAGAGGTACTAATTTTTATTAAACTAGCGCGTAAGCGCCAAGGAGTACCCTATGCGTAGTGTTCCTCAAAATGTGATCAAGTACAAGGTCAGCCTGCTGAACCTGGCCGCCAAGCTTGGTAACTGTCCCCGCTTGTAAGACGGTTCTACGTCGGAAACCACACCTAGAAATATGATTTAAGAATTTAATGGCCATTAGCCGCCGGCAGAAGATGGAAGCGGCGCGCCGGCTGAAAGATATGGGCGACGTCGCTTCGATATGGTTAGCTTTCTGGTCGTGTTTCCGGCAGAGACAGGCAATAAGAGTCCGCCAACAGGAATAAAAATTTTCAATAAAATCAATGTCATAAAATTTCTTACACCCCCATAAATTCGTGAAAATGGGGAGAGACATTAAAAATACTACAAATTAGTCTCCAGCTGGACATGGTGGTCCGCTGCTCCCACATTGCCCCTTTTAGGTAGCTGGCTTCTTGCGATCTTCGTCCCAAACTAATTGCCATATTAGGATCTCAGCGTTACGCTTCTCTATATCTCCTTACTGGCGAAGCACCATGAGCGTTTTGTCCACAATCCTCAAATTTGGAGCGGAAAGTTCGTCGTTAGTTTGGATAGATGTGGTCCGACTCACCTGCCCTGACTTCGAATTCCGATCCATCCATTCGCTTAGTACCCGAGGGCTGGAAGCCCATACCGTCTAATGGTTTCCCCTACACTTTATAATTTGAAAAGGAAATACGATGGGAAATCTATGCACAGGTATTGGCGGTTCTCATGCGCCCACGACCTACGACGATCACGTGCAAATGACGCCTCCCCGGCAAAGGCCAGCGACACCCAACCCGGGGCATTCGCCATTGAATGAGCTAGGTCGTCGCCCGGTGCGCTCCTCGCCGGGGGCGTCTCGGCCCATGACTCCGATGCGAACGCCGATCGGAACTCCAATGAGGTCCCCGACGAGCGACGTGGTGCAGCGGATGCTTCGAGATATACAGCACATGACTCATGATATCAATCATCTGGTTCGCGTCACTAGTGGTATTCCCGCCCTCAGCGCCCAACACGACGCTGCAATTCATGTGCAGGGCCAGATCCGTCGTCGCCTTGAAGGCGGCGTCCGCGCCGGCGGTGGCGACGATTTCCGTCGACGCATAGGGCGAATTGGGAATCAGGTCAACAATTATTATGCGCGCCACCCAGAGGCAGCGCTGCCTCCTGCACAGCGAGCACGTGGGGGCGATGCAGGCGTTAGGAGTGATGTCCTGCAGACGGCCTCGAACATGCTGACCGGCTTCGAGACCGTGGTCTTCCACGGTGCGAATGGCATGGCGTCGCTCAGAGCGCTCGACCACCTTCAAGACATTGCCAGAAACCGGGAGGTGGATCCCGCAGTCATTAACGCTGCTCGTCAGGCAGGCAATTCCCCCGCTGTCTTAGTCGATAATCTGCTAGCGCTGGTACAACGCAATCCGCCTATCCTGTCTCCTCACACTCGTCGGTAATCCCGCTAGCCGACCGGCGATCTCTCTGATCTCGGTCAGCCTTGAACTCAGCCAAGTTTCAAGGCTAAAGTGATTGCGGCTTGCCTACAGCCTGACGTATCAATTGCATCGGTTGTGCTGGCCAATCAACTCAATGCCAATTTTTTCTCGGCTGGGTCAAGACGTATCGAGATCAACAACTGGCCGGCGTAACTGCAAACACGAATATCGAGCCGCGCATTAAGCCTGCGAGCTGCGCGCCAACGACTTTGGTTCCAGTTACATTGAAGGCTGCCGGTGCTCAGTCCTCTGGCGACATCCGGATCGAAATCCGGCGCCAGCAAACCGTCTTTCAAGTTACTTGGCCTACGTTGTTGATTTACTGAGATGGACCCGACACCACCAAGAGGATCAAACTAGCGTTTCATCCAATTTACGTGTGGAGGAGGTCTGTCATGGATATCGACATTCTGGGAATCGATTTGGCCAAACGGGTGTTCCAATTGCACGGCGCCGATCGTCGCGGCTATGCGCAGTATGGCGCCAAAGTGATGCGTGCAGAGCTGCTCAGCACGGTACGCAAGCTCGCGCCACGAATTATTGCCATGGAAGCTTGCAGCTCGGCGCATTACTGGGGTCGGCGTTTCAAGGAAATGAATATCGAAGTAAAGTTGATCAGTCCGCAATATGTCAGCCCCTTCGTCAAGACCAACAAGAACGACGCCAACGATGCTGCAGCGATCGTTGAGGCTGCCAGTAGGCCGACCATGCGATTTGTACCGGTAAAGTCGGTTGAACAGCAAGACATGAGAGCGGTTCATCGCGTACGTGAATTGCTGGTGCATCAGCGTACTGCCTTGATCAATCAGGTAAGAGGGTTAACCGCTGCTTCGTGCCGTTTGCAAGCAAGTCTATATATCGGCCGATTCAGATCCTTCAAGGAGGGTGTACAGAGCGAGTTTTTCATGTATTTCGTGCATTAAGGTTTCGCCGTGAGACTCAAGTTTTCGCTGCTCACTCGAGGCGGTTCGAGTCGATCCCGTCCAATAACGTTAGGGAATAACAAACTATAAATAAAAATTCAGAAAGTTGATAAATGCACATTAATAATAATCAAGTTTTAGCCAGTCCCGCCAATACAGATACCCAAACTAACGACGAGCTTTCCATATCAGCACAGGAACGTTTACCTTCCACACCAAGCAGCTCATTCGAGCTTGCAGGTTTGCCCGTACGCAAAAAGCGCAAGATGCCCGAGACATCGAGTTCATCGAATGTGCGGAAACGGCAGGTCGTTGTGTCGAACCAGTTGATCGCCCCCAAAAAACCTGCGGCAGGCGGAGTTGCCGTCGCGTTGAGCGAAGCGATGCACGATATCCAAACTAACGACGAGCTTTCCACTACAACACAGGAACGTTTGGGCCAACGTTCAGGATCGTCCAGCCGCAGTTCTGGAGATTTCGGGCCTTTGGCTTTGCTGTCCGGCTTGCGGCCGCAGTCCGATCGCAGCTTGCCGGATGCCGCATTGGAAATTATCGGAGCGGGGCCTCGCCGATCGCCCGCGCCATCTTCCATGTCTGCTGGCAAGCCGGCGCATGTGAGCACGGTCAGCAAACGCAATGGCCTATTGGTGGCGAAAGACCCGGTGATTGGCGCTTTGCTGCGCCATGCCGGCGCCGAACAGGCGGGTAGCGAGATCAACAATTTGCACATCGGGTCTGGCACGCAGCTTAAGATGACCCATAGCCCGGACCTGGCGGCGCAGCTGGAGGAGCTCACCGAGCATTGCAAGGTGACGACCCCGGCGCAGGAAGGAGAAGAAGCAAGTGCCGTAGGCAACGTAATGATTCCGCTACTGCAACAAGTCATCACAAAGGGCAGCGCAGCTTTCGGCGAGCATGCCCACGTGGCATGGCTGCTGGAAGCGGCGGCACCGCACATTGTATCGAACCATGCCGAGTTGGGGCGGGTGGTCAACCAGAAGGTCAATCAGAGCCCGGAACTCAAGCTCAAACTCGGGGCGGGTGCGCTGCTGGAAATAGCGACCAAGAAAGAACTGGACCTCAAGGGACTGATGGGCAGTTTGTTGGTCAGCAGCGGCCTGGGCTCGGGTTGGGAGCTGTGGTTGTCTCATGTGATCAAGGATTCGTTGTTCGGTAAGGGCTTTTCCCCCTCGAAGCTGGGTTTGAAGCTGGCCGGCATCGATTCTGTGCCGCCACTGATGATCGAAACATTGGATACGCTGATTGTTCTGTCGATAATGAAGACGATGAAGGGCGAAAAGGACTGGTCACTGAAGGACCTGCTGCCGAAGGCGATCAAGGCGGGCGCGATGTCGGCAGTGTTTTCATATCCCAACAACGTGCTGCAATACATGAGCACAGGCATTAAACCGGTCGATACCGCGTTGAACGTGCTCACGACCGAAGCGGCGATCTTCTCCGCCGCAGCCGGCGTGCCGCTGGAAGTGAAGGAAGGTGAAGAAGGCATGCACGATGCTCTTCTACAGAAGATCAGCGACGGCATGCTGGCACCGCCGCTGCCGGGCGAGACGCAGGAAGCGCATGTGCAGCGCATGGTCGATAACGCGATAGCCATCGCGCCAGGTGAGAGCATTGCGCAAAAATCGATGGGGCTTGCCGCTGTCATCGGGCTGGTGCCGTTCATCCTGGGAGATACGGCCACCAAACTGGTGCCGGAATCGGTCTTGCGGATCGTGCGCAGTACCGCATTCAATCCCATCGAGGCCATTGGGCTGAATTTTCTGGCCATCACAGCGAAGGTAGGGGTGAGTGGGCTGATGACATCCGATCACCAGAAGCACGCGCAAGTAGTCAACTTAATCCTGGACCGCGCCCGCGGCAACGATCAGGAGGCGGGCGCCCAACCGATATCTACGCAGGAACTGCAAGGCATTCTGGCCCCCAAGCGCGAGTTCCTGAGGTCCGTCGGCGCTTCGGTGATTCAGGGCATGAATGGCATGTTCCAGGCTATGTCTTACGCCGGTCAGGCTTTGAGTTCGGCTGCTTCGCATGTCGGGATACCGCACATGCGGCGGTCTTGAGCGCGCTGAAGGCGAAACAGGCCAGTGCCTTTTCAAGAGCAATGTCAGTTGTAAGCGATTTTTAAACGCCGCCCCACTGATTCTGAGGTTTACCCTCAACAACTGACACTCGTTTCTTAAGCCGCCTGTGGCTGTTTGCTGAAATTTTCAGCAAACAGCGCTGGTTTACCACCTATCTTCCAAGTCGGATCCCCTTCCGCGACGGTGTAAACCTCTGGTGACAGAGTGATGTTGCTCAGTTGTATATACTCTGGAAATGGGAAAGCCGGACAAAGGTCATCGTGTCCGGCTTTTTTTGAAGTCTTGGAACCATACGACAGTGATGGAGTGACGACTAATATGAGCGGTCTTCAGCACCGGCTTCCTGGTAAATCCCCCTCTCCCCCAAAAAATAAGAGTCTGCTGTCATGTTTTTTCTTCTCAAAGATAGATAAGGAGAACGCAAGATCAATGAGACAAGATTTACGACTATTTTTCAACGGACAAATGTGACAGCCCAGCTGTTATAGTACGCCACCTCGCAACAAAACATCCGTCGGCAGCTGGTATGTTTCATACCGCCTAGTCGTAATGCATCTAGCAATGCCTGTGGATTAACCATCAAGCCCCTGCCTAGTGTATTGAGTGTCCTGTATTGCGCCACAACAAACTGTTGGCGCACACGCATCATTCTTTAACACTTTGGAGCGGTGCGTTTAGTTCAGCCGAAAAAAATGCCAAGGTCTGGCATTTTGTCTGCGCTTCAATCGATAATCTGTAATTAATTTACTGTATGTGTAAATTCTTACGACCCCATTTATCTCATCTTTTCAGACCAATTTATCGCGCGCCGCTTCAAAAATTTAGGAAAATCGAGCCACTATGAAAAATTCAGAGTTAAATGAACAAAATCCCCGTGAATTCAGACTTAGATGATTATTTGATGCAAAGTTAGCCGAGCAGTGAACATATAACTCTTTGAATTAAAAGAATGTCTAGTTTCGAGTTAAATGAAGTTCGACAGCAAGCCCCGGTCTTGCACCCGGATTATCGCAAACTGCCAGATCAGGGACCTGTTTAGGCCGGAACTTATGCACGCTCCTGGTGAAAGCCGGTCCGATGATGCAGGCGCAAATTATGCTTAATACGCATATCGTCATCCGGTAAAGTAAAAAGCACAACGGCCGGACGGCAGCAGTGCAATAATTGTGACGCTTGTTTTCTGTCCGTACAGCCAGTCCGCTGCCGGATCAGGCACAGGCGCCATATTCAAAGCTGGGGGCAAGCGGCTTGCCTCCGAATAAAAGGGAGAAGGTATGCGTACTACTTATTGGTTGAAACCATTGGCGGCATCGGTGCTGCTGCTGGGCTTGCTGGGCAGCGTACAGGCGGCATCCGCACCGGCGGTCGAGGCGAAGAACGGCATGGTGGTGACTTCCCAGCACCTGGCTTCGCAGGTCGGAGTCGACATCCTCAAGATGGGCGGCAACGCCATCGATGCGGCGGTGGCGGTAGGCTACGCCCAGGCGGTGGTGAATCCCTGCTGCGGCAATATCGGCGGCGGCGGCTTCATGACCATCCACCTGGCCGACGGCCGCGATACTTTCATCAATTTCCGCGAAACGGCGCCGGCCGCTGCCAGCGCCAATATGTACCTGGACGCTAACGGCAAGGCGATCACCAACGCCAGCCTGTTCGGCTACCTGGCGGCCGGCGTGCCGGGCACCGTGCTGGGTCTCGACAGTGCGCAACGCAAATACGGCAAGCTGACCCGTGCCCAAGTCATGCAGCCGGCAATCAAGCTGGCGCGCGACGGCTACATCCTGAACCGCGGTGACACCGACATCCTCGACACCACCATCGCCCAGTTCAAGAAGGACCCGGAAGCGGCACGCCTGTTCCTGCGCCGCGACGGTACGCCATTGCAGCCGGGCGACCGCCTGGTGCAGAAGGACTTGGCCAAGACCCTGGAAGCGATTTCGCGCAACGGTCCCGACGCTTTCTATAAAGGCGCGATCCCGGAAGCCGTGGAACGCGCCTCCAAGGCCGGCGGCGGCATCATTACCGCAGCCGACTTCGCCAGCTACAAGATCAGCGAAAGCGCGCCACTGTCGTGCAACTACCGCGGCTATGTCTTCGTCTCCGCCCCGCCGCCTAGTTCCGGCGGCGCCACCATGTGCCAGATCCTCAATATCCTTGAGGGCTACGACATGAAGGGACTCGGCTTCCACTCGGCATCGGCGGTGCACTACATGACCGAAGCCATGCGCCATTCTTATATGGACCGCAACACTTTCCTGGGCGACCCGGCCTTCGTCAAGAATCCGCTGGACCGTCTGCTGAGCAAGGAATACGCCGCTTCCATCCGGGAAAAAATCAGCGCCGACAAAGCCACGCCGTCGGTAGAAGTACAGCCGGGCATGGCGCCGCACGAGAAGCCTGAAACCACCCACTACTCGATCGTCGACAAGGATGGCAACGCGGTGTCCACCACCTACACCATCAACGGCCGCTTCGGCGCCGTGGTGATTGCCCCGGGCACCGGCTTCTTCCTCAACGATGAAATGGATGACTTCACCGTCAAGGCCGGCGTGCAGAACCTGTTCGGCCTGGTGCAGGGCGCGACCAACTCGATCGCCCCCGGCAAGCGTCCTCTGTCGTCGATGGCGCCTACCCTGGTGACCAAGGATGGCAAGACTTACATGGTGCTGGGTTCGCCGGGTGGTTCGCGCATTATCACCATCACGCTGGAAACCGCCTTGAACGTGATCGACTACGGCATGGCGCCGCAGGAAGCGGTCGATGCGCCGCGCATCCATCACCAATGGCTGCCGGACGAGGTGTACTACGAAACCCGCGGTCTGTCGCCGGATACCCTGAAGATCCTCGACGGCATGGGCTACAAGATGAAGGAACAAACCCCTTGGGGCGCGGCTGAGCTGATCATGATCGGCTTGCCGGGTGCGGCAGGCGTTGCCGGAGCCAGCTCGGGCAACGATGCCGGTGTTTCGGGCATTGTCCGTCCGGGCCTGTATTACGGCGCCAACGATACGCGCCGCCCTGCCGGCGCTGCTATCGGTTACTAAATAAGTAAAATAAGTAAATAAGCCGTTTCCGGTTTGTTACGTAAAAGATGGGCATTCGTGTCCATCTTTTTTTTCGCCCGCGCAAAACAAAGTACCGTTTCCATGAGTAAAACGCATGGCTCCAATAGTATTTATCGTTTTATCCGCGGCGCAATCAAATTTACACTGCGCTTATCCTCCTCCGATAAAGAGCGCGCATGTCCACCACCAATCTGCAAATCATGCTGGCCTCCCTGCTGGGCGCCGAGCATGCCGAACAATTATCCAGTCTGCTGAAGATCCCGGCCAGCACTCTACGTCCACGGTCAGAAAATGTAGCGCGCATCGAAATCGCCCAGGCGCTGAACATGTTGCTGTTCGAAAAACTACTGAAAGCTGTCCCGCAAGGCAACGACTATGTGCAGGATTCGGTCCGCGCCGGCAACAAGATCCGCTTCGATCACGGCGCCCTGCGTACCGTGCTGGGCATCAGCACCGGCACTCTGCCGGCCGGCGAGGCGGCATTCACCCGCATCCTGCGGCCGCTGGGCTATCGCGTCAACGGCATCTACCCTCTGCAGCGGATCAGCATGACCGGCCGCGCTTACGCCCATGAGGACGATGCCGAAGAAATCGCCCAGTTCTTCCTGAGCGAACTGCATCCGCACAATTTCTCGGCTGAATTCCAGCACACCGTCAACCGGGTCCTGGCAACCTCGCGGGATCCAATCGACTTGCACTCGGCGCAATTGCTGCAGCAGCTCGGCAAGGATAAGGCTCTGCCGATAGCTAACGCGCTGACGCTGTTGCCAGTGCTGGTGGCTTGTTTCGAGCGCCAGCATGATCTGCCGAGCATCGCCGATTACCAGACCCTGCTGGCGGAATCGGCCGAGATGGCCTGGATTTCGACCGAGGGCAATGCCTTCAACCACGCCACCGACCGCGTGCCGAACGTGGAGCAGGTAGCCGATGCGCAGCGCGCTCTGGGCCGTGCCATCAAGGAAA
This sequence comes from Collimonas pratensis, assembly GCF_001584185.1. GTDB lineage: Bacteria > Pseudomonadota > Gammaproteobacteria > Burkholderiales > Burkholderiaceae_D > Collimonas > Collimonas pratensis. The sequence goes on from NZ_CP013234.1 coordinate 4,918,460, forward strand.
AGATCGAAGTCTCGCGCAACGGGCGGGTGCGCCAGACCGCCTTCCGCGCCAGCAGCGTAACGCGCGCCATGCGCGATGAAAACGGCGAACTGGTCGAGATGAAGGTGCCGGGCTCGTTCTACGAATTCATTTCGCGCGACCGCTACCTGGACGCTGACAGCCAGACCGAAAGGCTCGACCTGACCTTCGACAGCGGCAACGCCCAGGGTATTTTCAAGATGACCGCTTCCGCCGCGCAGACCGCTAATGCAGCAGATGCCTGAAATGAACCAAAGATGAAGCAACAATGACAAGCGCCAGCCTGCCCCTGCAAAAAATCAGCGACCTGCTTGGCCCGCAAGGTTGCCTGAGCACGCCGGAGCAACGCCAGCCGTACGAACACGGTGCCCGCTACGGTAGCGGCAAGAGCCTGTGCATTGCTCGCCCAGCCAACATTGAAGAGGCGGCCGAGCTGCTGCGCCTGTGCGCGCGGGACAAGATCCGCATCGTCGCCCAGGGCGCGAACACCGGCCTGGTAGGCGCGTCCTCGCCCGACCATAGCGGCCACGATGTGGTGCTCAGCATGGAACGCATCAAGGGCATCATCGATATCGACCCGGTCGACCGCGTGGTGCAAGCCTATGCCGGCACCCGCTTGTCGGAGCTGAACCAGGCGCTGGAAAAGCACGACCTGTATTTCCCTATCGACCTCGGCGCCGATCCCTCGCTGGGTGGCATGCTGGCGGCCAATACCGGCGGCGCCCGCTTGATCCGCTATGGCGATGTGCGCCACAACACCCTGGGGCTGGAAGCGTTGCTGATCGATCCGCCCGGTGCACGGCTGGACCTGACCAACCGGCTGCGTAAAAACAATACCGGCCCCGACTGGAAACAATGCTTTATCGGCACCGGCGGCGCTTACGGCCTGGTCACCCAGGTGGTGTTGCAGGTGCATCCGCGGCCGCAGCAAAGCGCGACCGCGCTGGTGGCGCCGGCTTCGATGGAAGCAGCGGCGCTGCTGCTGCGCGACGCCGAACGCAATTTCGCCGACTTCCTCAGCGCCTTTGAAGGCATTTCGCAAAACGCCCTGCAATCGGTGCTGCAGCATGTGCCGGGCATCACGGCGCCGTTCGAACCGCTGCCGCCTTATGCCTTCTTGATCGAGTTGAGTTCGGCACGGCCGCGCAGCGCCGATTTCGACCTGGAAAAGCTGTTCGGCGCCTGGCTGGAAAGCTGTTTCGGCGACCTCATCCTGGATGCCGTGATCGACAAACCCGAGGTGCTGTGGCGCATCCGCCACGCCATCAGCGACAGCGTGCGCCAGGAAGGCAAAGTGGTGGCTTTCGATATTTCCGTGCCGCGTTCCCGGCTCGGCCAGTTCCGCCAGGACGCCGTGGCGCTGCTGGAACACGGCTATGCCGGCATCAAGGTCTTCGATTTCGGCCACTGGGGCGATGGCGGCCTGCATTTCAACCTGGCGATTCCCGAACAGCTGATCGCCGATTTCCCGCCGCTGCGCATCAACGCCCTGCGCCAGGAAATCTACGACCTCGCGGTGCTCAAATACAAAGGCAGCTTCAGCGCCGAACATGGGGTCGGCCCGTTCAACCAGCAATTCTACGAGCGTTACACGACGCCGGAACAGCTGGCGCTGGCGGCAAGGATGCAAACCGTGTTCGATCCCGAGCGCTTGCTGGGAGTGACCAGCTTTGCTTCTACGCGCTAATGCCGCCGTCGATGCCGCTTAGCGCCCATGCAAGCTAAAGGTAAAGCTGAAAAGCCGCGCGTTTGGTATAGTGCCTGCTCGATAGCAAGCACGGCAGCACATACCTACTCGGCAACACGAAAAATGCGCAGATTCATCCCCTCGACCTCCTGCCTGATCGCTTTTGACACGGCGGCGCGTCACCTGTCCTTCACCAAGGCCGCCAACGAACTGCACATGACACAGGGCGCAGTCAGCCGGCAGGCGGCGATCCTGGAGGATTACCTCGGGGTAAAACTGTTCGAGCGCATCAACCGCCGCCTGATCCTGACCGCCGCCGGCGCCGAATACGCCGGCCAGGTGGCCGTCATCCTGAAAGAAATCGAGATGGCGACCTTCCAGGTGATGGCACACAAAAATTCGGGCGGCGTGCTCAATCTGGCAACATTGCCGACTTTCGGCATCAAGTGGCTGATTCCACGCCTGGCCAAGTTCACGGCAGCCCATCCTGACGTGATCCTGAACCTGAGCACCGAGGTGCTGCCTTTCGATTTCAACAAGCGCTCGGTCGACGCCGCCATCCACTTCGGCGAACCGAACTGGCCGGGCGCGGTGATGGTGCGGCTGATGGGCGAGGAAGTGGTGCCGGTGTGCAGCCTGGCGCTCAGCCAGCAGATCAAGCGCATCGAAGACCTCGGCAGCATGACCTTGTTGCAACATACCACCCGCCCGCAAGCTTGGCAGGACTGGTTCGACCATGTCGGCGTGGCCTGCCCCGACGCCCTCTCCGGCCCGCGTTTTGAGCAGTTGGCGATGGTGATCCAGGCGGCGGCCGCCGGCCTTGGCGTGGCGCTGATGCCGAAATTCCTGGTGGAGACCGAAATCGCCCTCGGCCAGCTGCACGTGCCCTTCCCTTTTGCCGTGAAAAGCCCGCAAGCCTATTACCTGACCTATCCCGAGAAAAACGCCAGCAAGGCGGCGGTGCTCAAGTTCCAGGAGTGGATCCTGGGCGAACTGGCAGACGTCTGAGCCACGCTTTTACCTCTCTGCATGATCAAAGGTAATGATGTCCTGATATTTTTTGATTTTAAGAATCCCCGATTTATTCCTTATACTCAGCTATATCGCTGATATGAAACTCGCCCATTCTTGCGGCAAGCTGATAGAACTCAGAACAAGGACATCATGACGCAAATCTCATCCATCTTCGCCGAACTCGGTTTCGACTTTTCCGCCCGCGCCGGCGAGGACCTGCATTCTCGCTCGCCACGTGACGGCGCTGCGATCGGCGCGCTGCGCGCCAATTCCGTGGAAGAAACCGAAGCCGCCATCAAGAATGCTCATCAAGCCTATGAAAAATGGCGCGTGGTGCCGGCGCCGGTGCGCGGCGAACTGGTGCGCATCCTGGGTGAAGTGCTGCGCGAACACCGCGAGCCGCTGGGCAAGCTGGTGACGCTGGAATCCGGCAAGATCCTGTCCGAAGGCATAGGCGAAGTGCAGGAAATGATCGACATCTGCGATTTTGCAGTCGGCCTGTCGCGCCAGCTGTACGGCCTGACCATCGCTTCCGAGCGTCCAGGCCACCGCATGATGGAAACCTGGCATCCGCTGGGCGTGTGCGGGGTCATCACCGCGTTCAACTTCCCGGTCGCCGTGTGGGCCTGGAATGCCGCGCTGGCGCTGGTATGCGGCAATGCCGTGATCTGGAAGCCATCCGAAAAAACCCCGATGGTCGCACTGGTCGTCCATGCGCTCTATGAAAAAGCCGTTGCGCGTTTCTCGCAACAGCGTCCGGACCTGCTGCCGGCAAATCTGTGCCAGGTAGTGCTGGGCCGCGCCGAAATCGGCGCCACCCTGTCGGCCTCGCCGCTGGTGCCGCTGGTCAGCGCTACCGGCAGCGTGCGCATGGGCCGCAAGGTCGCCACTACTGTCGCCGAGCGCCTCGGCCGCAGCCTGCTGGAATTGGGCGGCAACAATGGCATGATCGTCACGCCGACCGCCGACCTCAGCCTGGCTTTGCGTGCGATTACCTTCTCCGCCGTCGGCACCGCCGGCCAGCGCTGCACCAGCCTGCGCCGTCTGTTTGTCCACAGCAACATTTATAACGATGTGGTGAGCCGCATCGAACGCATCTACGCCAGCGTCAAGGTCGGCGATCCGCTGGCAGCGGATACCCTGGTCGGCCCGCTGGTTGACCAGCAATCGTTCGAAGCCATGCAAGCGGCGCTGGTGCAAGCCAAGGCCGAAGGCGGCGTGGTCACCGGCGGCGAACGAGTGCAGGTCGGCGACAACGGCAACGCATTCTATGTGCGGCCGGCGCTGGTGCGCATGCCGCAGCAAAGCGCCATCGTGCATCACGAAACCTTCGCGCCTATCCTGTATGTGCTGTCCTACGATAACTTCGAAGATGCCGTACGCCTCAACAACGCCGTGCCGCAAGGCCTGTCGTCTGCCATCTTCACCAATGACGTGCGCGAAGCTGAAGCCTTCATGTCGGCCAGCGGCAGCGATTGCGGCCTGGCCAACGTCAACATCGGCACCAGCGGCGCTGAAATCGGCGGCGCTTTCGGCGGCGAGAAAGACACCGGCGGCGGCCGCGAATCAGGTTCCGATTCTTGGAAAACTTATATGCGTCGTGCCACCAACACCATCAACTACAGCCGCACCTTGCCGTTGGCACAGGGCGTCAAGTTTGATATCGACTAAGCCGCGCTAGTTGAAATAAAAAGGCAGGACGAGCATGCAAAAGCTCATCCTGCCTTTTTTCATGTAGGGTGGGCACGATGCTGTGTCCACGTGGAGATATCCGGCAACGCGTGGGCACAGCAACGTGCCCACCCTACGTTCTTTATATTTTCAGCAAAGTCGGTGCGCGCTGCTGCAAGATATCCTCCATTCGCACCTGGATCGCCTGCTTCATTTCCGGGTGCGTCAGGATATAGAAACGCTCGGCGGCAATCGCGTCGAATACATCGCCAGCCACCTGGCTTACCGGGATACCGTGCTCCACCGCATGCAGCACCGCCATGCCGACCTTGGCGGCCACCGGATCGATGGCCGTCGGCACGGTTTTATCACCGTCGCGATTGCGTTCCGAATGGCCGATGCCGGTCTTGACCCAGCCCGGACACAGCACCGAAACCTTGATGTGCGACTGCCGCAACGTCAGGTCATGATGCAGCCCTTCGGACAGCGTCACGACCGCATGCTTGCTGGCGTTGTAGCTGGACAGGCTGGGCTGTGAAGTCAGGCCGGCCATCGAAGCCGTGTTGACGATATGCCCCTCCTCGCCGTGTTTCAGCATCGTCGGCACAAACGCGCGCAAGGCATGGGTGACGCCATAGAAATTGACGCCCATGACCCAGTCCCAATCCTTCTGGCTGGTTTCCCAGGCTGGCTTGGCGACCGCGACGCCGGCGTTGTTCACCAGCAGATGCACCTTGCCGAATTTGGCGAAAGCTTGCTCCGCCAGCGCGTTGACCTGCTCTTCGCGGGCAACGTCGGTCGGCACACCGATCACGTCGACTCCGTGCGCCTTGAACTCCGCCACCGTGGCTTCGAGTTTGGCGGCGTTGATATCGGCCAGCACCAGCTTCATGCCCTCGGCCGCCGCCCGTACCGCAATGCCCTTGCCTATACCTTCGGCGCCGCCGGTGATAACCGCGACCTTACCTTGTAAATTCTTCATGCGTATTTTCCTGTCAGTGCTTAATTCAACAAATAACCGCCGTCGACATTCATGCAAACCCCGGTGGTGTAGCTAGCCGCCGGCGACACCAGGTACAGTACCGCGCCGGCCATCTCGTCCGGCTGGGCGACGCGGTTCATCGGAATGTGCTGCAAAGCCTGCTTCAGGATCGCCGGATTGTCGATCAGGGCGGCCGCGAACTTGGTCTCGGTAAAACCCGGCAGCAAGGCATTGACGCGCACGCCGCTGGCCGCACACTCCTTGGCGAAGGCCTTGGTCATCGAGATCACCGCCGCCTTCGTGATCGAGTAGATGCCCTGGAACACGCCGGGCGTGACGCCATTGACCGAAGCGACATTGACGATGGCGCCGCCACCGCCTTGCGCCATCAGCTTGGCGCCGAAGGAAGACATGAAGAAATAGCCGCGGATGTTGACGTCGACGGTTTTCTGGAAGGCGCCCAGGTCAGTGTCGACGATAGGTCCGAAGTGCGGATTGGCGGCGGCATTGTTGATCAGGATGTCGAGCCGCCCATGCTTGCTGGTGATAGCCTGGAACAATGCTTCGATCTGCGCCATTTCACCGATGTGGCAAGCCATGGTTTCAGCCGTGCCGCCGGCTGCGACGATCTCGGCCACCACCTTGTCGCAGGCTTCCGCCTTGCGGCTGGACACGATGACGTGCGCGCCATGCTGCGCCAACGTGCGCGCGATCGAGGCGCCGATGCCGCGGCTGGCGCCGGTCACCAGGGCGATCTTTCCTTTCAGGTCAAACAGGGATGTGCTGCTCATGCCTTGCTCCTTTTAACTTGTCGCTGGTTGTTTATCGCTGGTTTTTTATCTATAACTCACTAAGCCCGGATCGCGCGCGCTTTCAAGATGCGCGTAACTATTCATGTAGCTCAAGCTGACCCTGCCCGGACTGTGCAACAGCTTGGTGACGCCGGTGTTGACCAGCGCCCAGTTCAATTCGAAAATCTGCCGGTCTGGAATCGCCAGCAGCTGCTGGCAGATCGCGCTGACCGGGCCGCCCGAGGTAAACACCCAGGCCGACTGCCCCTTGCCGGCGGCTTCCAGCAAGCGCGCCAGGGCAGCGTTGCAGCGCGCCTTGAACACCGCCCATGACTCGCTATAGTCGCCATCATGCTGACCACTGACCCAGCGCGCCACTGCCTTGGCAAACACTTTCTGGAAAGCGCGCGCAGGATTTTCCTGCTGCGCCAGGTAGGCCGCCAGCACGGCAGGATCGGCGAACTCAGGCATCAGCCGCAACAGCACTTGCTGATGGTCGAATTCGTCGAAGCCCGGATCCTGCAAAACCTGCGGCGCCCGCTCACCGTTCGGCAACCACGCAGCCAGGCAAGCGTCGCTGCTTTGCTTGTGGCGGCGATGGCTGCCGGTGACCAGCAAGGAAAGATCCTGGCCGGTCTGCACCAGCCATTGCCCCAGCAAGGTCGCCTGCCGCACGCCCAGCTCGGACAGCTGGTCGTAATCGGCGGCGCCGAAGCTGGCCTGGCCATGCCGCACCAGATAGATGGCGCCCATTTCAGATTTGCTCCGGCGCTGCTGTCGTCAGCATGGCGTGGTTCATATGGTCGATTGCGCGATCAGATTGCGGCAGCGCTGGTCCAGGTAGTTGACCACGTGGCCGAACATGGCAAACTGCGGATTGGTGGTTTGTCCATGATGGAAGCGGTAATAGATCTGCTGGATAATCACCGCCAGCCGGAACAGGCCGTAGATTTCATAGAAATCGAAATGGTCGGTGCGGTAACCGGTCTGCTCGCCGTAATAGGCGATCACTTCCTTGCGCGTCAGCATGCCCGGCAAGTGCGTCGGCTGGCGCCGCATCATCATGAATTGCGGCTCGTCGTCGGCTTGCACCCAGTAAGCCAGCGTATTGCCGAGATCCATCAGCGGATCGCCCAGGGTCGCCATTTCCCAGTCCAGCACGCCGATCACCTTCAAGGGATCGTCGGCATCCAGCACCACATTATCGAAGCGGAAATCGTTGTGGATCAGACAGGTAGCGACATCGGCCGCCGGCATCTTTTCGGCCAGCCAGCGCATCACTTCTTCGCAGTCCACCACGTCGTCGGTGCGCGCCTTGCGGAAGCGCTCGCTCCAGCCGGCAATCTGCCGCTGCACATAGCCTTCCCCCTTGGCCAGATGGGCCAGGCCGGCCGCCTGGTAATCGACCTTGTGCAGAGCGATCATCTTGTCGATCACGTTCAGGCACAGCTGGCGCGTATCGCTCTCACTCAGGACCAGGCCGGGCGGCAGCTTGTTGCGCAGGATAATGCCGCGCAAGCGTTCCATCACATAGAAATCGCTGTCCATCACCGCGCGGTCCTGGCAGGTTGCGAACACGCTTGGCACATAGGGATAGACCGGCTTCAGCTCGGCCATGATATTGGCTTCGCGCAGCATGTCGTGGGCCGATTTTGCCTTGGCGCCGAACGGCGGCCTGCGCAGGATCAGTTCGCGCTCGCCGTAGCTCAGCAGATAGGTCAGGTTGGAGGCGCCGCCGGGAAACTGGCTCACCGTCGGCAAGCCTTGCAGACTGCCGTCTATGCCTTGCAGGAAGGTGGCGATCTTGGCGACATCCAGTTCTTCGCCGCTGCGCACCGCGCCGGCTTGATCGATCAGGCTCATGCCGCCGCTCCCAGCGCCGCGGCGTGGGCGCCTTGCGCTTTCAGCTCCAGCTTGGCGATCAAGGCCCGATGCACTTCGTCCGGGCCGTCCGCCAGCCGCAGGATGCGGGCATAGGCATACAGGCCGGTCAGCGGCAGGTCGTCGCAGACGCCGGCGCCGCCGTGCATCTGGATCGCCTGGTCAATCACCAGTTGCGCCACGTTCGGCACCACCACCTTGATCTGGGAAATCTCGCTCATCGCTGCCTTGGCGCCGACGGTGTCCATCATCCACGCCGCTTTCAAGGTCAGCAGGCGTGCCTGTTCGATACCCATGCGGGCATTGGCGATGATGTCGGCATTGCCGCCGAGCTCGGCCAGCGGCTTGCCGAAAGCAGTACGCGTCAAGGCGCGTTGGCACATCATTTCCAAGGCGACTTCGGCCGCGCCGAGGGCGCGCATGCAATGATGGATACGGCCTGGCCCGAGACGACCCTGGGCGATTTCAAAGCCGCGGCCCGGACCGGCGATGATGTTTGCCAGCGGTACTCGCACATTGGTGAAGCTGACTTCGCCGTGGCCGTAGGGTTCATCCAGCGCGCCGAACACCGGCAGCATGCGTTCGATCTTCACACCTGAAGTATCCAGTGGCGCGATCACCATCGAATGACGGGCGTGTTTGGGACCATCCGGGTAAGTCAGTCCCATGAAAATCACGAACTTGCAGTCGGGATGGCCGATGCCTGTGCTCCACCATTTGCGGCCGTTGAGCAGCACTTCGTCGCCTTCGACGATGGCGGTGGCGCGCATGTTGGTGGCGTCGCTGGAGGCGACCTCGGGTTCAGTCATGCAGAAGGCCGAGCGGATTTCACCGGCCAGCAGCGGCTTGAGCCATTGTTCCTGCTGCGCCGGCGAGCCGTACTTGACCAGCACTTCCATATTGCCGGTATCCGGCGCGTTGCAGTTGAAGACTTCCGGCGCGATGTGCGAGCGGCCCATGATTTCCGCCAAGGGCGCGTAATCGGTATTGCTGAGGCCGGCGCCGAACTCCGCGTCCGGCAGGAACAGATTCCACAAGCCGGCGGCCCTGGCCTTGGCTTTCAGCGCCAGCATCACCGGCGGCACATTCCATGGCCGCGCGCCGCGCTTGAGCTGGCTGAAGTATTCCGCTTCGGCCGGCAGCACATGCTCGCTCATGAAGGCGTTGAGCCGCTCGATATATTGGCGGGCCTGGGGCGAATAAGCAAAATCCATGACATTCCTCGACTGTTTGGCTATGCAAGCAGTGTGCCGCAAGGTCTATAATTCATCAAATGAATGATTTACATAGATAATAATTAATTTCATGCATATCAGCCGCATCGACCTCAACCTGTTCGTGGTGCTCGACACCATCTACGCAGAAGGTAATATTACCCGCGCAGCCAAGGCGCTGAGCCTGACCCAGCCAGCCGTTAGCCACGCCCTGGCGCGCCTGCGCGAACTGCTGGGCGATCCCTTGTTCATCCGGCAAGGCAGCAGCATGCTGCCGACGCCGATGACGCGCTCCCTGATCGGTCCGGTGCGGCAAGCCTTGCAGACGCTGGAAGTCAGCGTCAAGCACGGCAACCAGTTCGATCCGGCCAGCAGCCGCCGCAGTTTCAACCTCGGCCTGACCGGCGTGCTGGAAGCGCGCCTGCTGCCGCCGCTGATGCAGCTGCTGCAAGCGCAGGCGCCGATGGTGGCGATCAATTCGGTGCGGGTGGAACGGCGCCAGCTGGCATCAGAACTGGCGGCCGGCACGCTCGACATCGCGGTCGACGTCTTGCTGCAGCGGCCGGCGGAAATCCACAGTACACCTTTATCGCGCGATGCGCTGGTAGTGATCGCGCGCCAGGATCACCCGGCATTGCAGAATGGCCTGGACCTGGAAACCTATCTGGCGCAAAGCCACATTTTAGTGTCCTCGCGGCGCACCGGACCCGGCATCGAAGATGTCGAACTGGCGCGCATGGGCCGCCAGCGCCAGATCGGCTTGCGCTGCCAGCACTACCACGCCGCCTGTCATGTGGTCAGCGCCTCCGACCTGCTGACCACCATGCCTGAGCACTACGCGCAGATCGCCAACCTCAACCTGCCGAACCGGATCTATCCGCTGCCGCTGCCGACGCCGACCCTGGACGTGTATTTATATTGGCATGAGAATGCGGAGCTTGATCCGGCCAACCGCTGGCTGCGCGCGGTGCTGGGACAGTTGTTTCCCGAACAGAATCGCCTGGCGACCGCCAGATCCCCGCGCAAGACAAAGTAACGGCGCTTGGGTGGCAAATACCGCGGTCTATTTTTTTTCTGGATGCGCCGCCTGCCACTTGCGGACGCAGAATTCGATGTACTCGCCGACGCGGTTCTGCTCCGCCTCCGGTATTTCCAGGAACGATTCCAGGCTGATGCTGAAAGGCCATTGGCCGGAATGCTTGGCCGCTATTTTCGGATGGCCGATCCCGGTGGCCAGCCAGAATATGTCGACGCCCAGGAATTTCGCGGCGAGCGCCGAGTTCTCCGCTGTCAACGCCTTGGTTTTGCCGGCAATCACCTGCCCGACCGCCTGCACGCTGACGCCGATGGCGTCCGCGAGTTCCTGCCTGTCTTTTCGGGCTATCTGCAGAGCATCTGCAAGTCGCGCGCCATAATTATTCACCATCGGTAAAGAATACTTTCATTCAATTAAAGCATGGTTGCAATGTGCACTAAAGAATGCTTTAATACATATGTAAAAACTGACAATGGTTTTAGCGATATGGACCCACTTTCCACGTACTTCCCGCTCAAAAACAAGGTCGCTCTGGTGACCGGCGCAGCACGCGGCATAGCTTTACACATTGCCTGCGCCTTGTCTGCGGCTGGTGCACATTTAGCGATTCTGGATGAAAGGGAGCAGGAAGGCGGCGTTATCGCCGGGCTGCTAGGCAGCAAACTGACCGAAGTCAGGTTCTGGCAGCTGGACGTCAGCGACAACGACGCCGTACAACGAGTGATGGTCGCCGTCGAAGCGCACTTCGGCCGCATCGACATCCTGATCAACAGCGCCGGCGTCGACGCCAGCCAGCCGTATGCCAACGGACTGTTGCAGAAGCATTGGGAAAAGGCGATGCAGGCCAACGTCAACGGCAGCATCCTGTGCAGCAAGCATGTGGCGCCGGCCATGGAGCGCGCCGGCGGCGGCTCCATCGTCAACGTCTTGTCGCCCTGCGCCGTGAGCCGGGTGCAAGCGGCGGCAGCCGATCATGCCGCGAAAGCGACACTGCGCATGAGCAGCATGAACGCCATGCGCTACGCCACCCAAAACATCCGCGTCAACGCCATCCACCCAGGCGTAGTCCGCCCCCCCGCCCTAGCCGCAGCAATGCGCAAGCGCGACGACCTCACCCAAGCCCTGGCCGACCGCGCCGAGCTGCAAATGCAAACCACCCGCGGCTCCGCCACCGACGTCGCCGCCGCCGTCCTTTACCTGGCGTCAGACGCCAGCCGGTTTGTTACGGGTGGGGAGCTGGTGATTGATGCTGGGCCTTGCCATAGTTGACGGTGGGGTGTTGGGGTTGTTTTGACGTTGCCGTTGCTTTTGACGTTGGGGTTGCTTTTGAAGTACCCCGCATGCGGACGTTGCCAAGTGAGGCGGGCGCCAGTCGGGAATTATGGGGCACATGTTTGAGCGAAGCGAGTTTGTGCCCCATCCGACTGGCGCCCGCCTCATTTGGGGACCCGCCGAAGGCGGGCAACGGCTGTGCGGTCGCCTTTTCTTTGCTTACTTTCTTTTGGCGAAGCAAAAGAAAGTAAGTAGCTGCCGGGCTACCCCCGGCTAGCTTCCACGGAGTCGCGAGCGTTTTAGCAATCCTCAAACCGTTCTTAGCTTGCCAAGACATGTACTCCGTAGAACGTCAATTGGGGTCAGAGTAATTTTCGCAAAGAACGCGAAAAAAAACTCTGACCCCAATTGACTGCTGCGGCGATGGATTTAACTGCTGCGGCGGTGGATTTGACTGCGGTAGCGGTGAGTTTGGCCGCTGCCGGGTGGCTTAAAAGTAGCTCAGGCCCAGGGCAGCTTTGACTTCGTCGGCTGTTTTTGCCGCTACTTCGCGCGCTTTCGCCGTACCTTCCTTCAGGATCTGCATGACATGGCCCTTGTCCTTGGCCAGCTCCTCCCGCCGCGCCCGGATCGGCGCCAGCAAATCCTGCAGGCACGCCTCCAGCCGCGCCTTCACCAGACTATCGCCCAAACCGCCACGCACATAGTGCGCCTTCATCTCCGCCAGGCCAGCCTTATCCAGGTCAAACGCATCCAGGTACAAGAACGCCACATTACCCTCCAGATGCCCAGGATCCTGCACCCGCAAATGCAAAGGATCGGTATACACCTGCTTGACCGCCGCCCGGATCTCATCCGCGCTGGCGCCAAGGTTGATCGTATTGCCCAGCGACTTGCTCATCTTCGCCTTGCCGTCGATCCCCGGCAAACGCCCGATCTCCGGCACCAGCGCCTTCGCCTCCACCAGCACATCGCGGCCAGCGGTACGATTGAAACGCCGCACGATCTCATTGGTCTGCTCGATCATCGGAATCTGGTCTTCGCCCACCGGCACCAGCGCCGCCTTGAAGGCCGTGATGTCCGCTGCCTGGCTGGCCGGATAAGTCAGGAAGCCAGCCGGAATATCGCGCTCGAAACCACGCAGGCGAATTTCTTCCTTCACTGTCGGATTGCGCTCCAGGCGTGCCACCGTCACCAGGTTCAAATAATAAAAAGTCAATTCCGCCAGCTCAGGAATCTGCGACTGGATCAGGATGGTCGACTTGGCCGGATCGATACCGACCGCCAGGTAATCCAGCGCCACCTCCACCACATTGCGGTGCACCTTGTTGGTGTCGTCCATGTTGTCCGTCAGCGCCTGGGCGTCGGCCAGCATGATGAACTGCTGGTAGCTGTGCTGATATTCGATACGATTACGCAAGCTGCCGACGAAGTGGCCCAGGTGCAGCGGACCGGTAGGACGATCGCCGGTCAGGATCACGGCAGATTCGGTGGGCTTGGGAGACTCGTTCGTTGGCAAACTCATTAACATTCCTTTTTAGCGATATCCTGAAAACCCTATATTGTGCCATCAGCGGCGCTCAAGAATGAGAAAAGCCGCCGGCGATTTCTCGCCGGCGGCTTTTTTGCTGCCAGCCGATAGACTGCAGTGCCGGGCGAAGCTAAGCCCGCCCGGCCTGCAACAAACCGCTATCAGCTGCTTTTCTCTTCCTGCTCGATCCCTGCCAGGATCCAGCCGCCCTGGCCGGCAGTCGGCTTGGACAGGTTCCAGATCTCGGCAAACGGCGCCGCCGCAGCGTTGTCGTCTTCCTTGATCATGCCGGTGAAACGCACGCTCGCCAGGTAGTCGCTGTCGACCGTGTCGATACCCAGCAGCTCAGCATCCAGCGACACCACATCGGTATGGTTTGCCGAGGCGCCGCGCTCCTGCAATTGCATGCGCAGTTCGGCAAACATTTCTGGCGTGGTGAATTCACGGATGTCGTTGCTGTCAGCCTTGTCCCAGGCCGCTTGCAGGCGCAGGAAGTAAGTCTTCGCGTGACGCAGGAAGCCTGCGGTATCGAAATCGGCAGGCACGCCCCAAGCGGTAACGCCTGCGGCGCCAGCGCCGGCAGCCGCGACCGGCGCTGCATCAAATGCAGCACGCTGCATAGGCTGTTCGATGCGTGAAGCGATTTCCGGCGTGAAGCTGGACGGCGCTGCGCTGGCGAAAGCGGGCTGCATGCCAGCGTTAGCCGAATTGCCGCCGGCCATTTTGCGGCGCACCAGCTTGTAGATGAACATGGCGGCAAACGCGAACAAGGCGATCATGATGATGTTGCTGATCATGCCGGCCATGGCGCCGAGGCCCATGCTGGACAGCAATGCACCCAGGCCAAGGCCGAGCAAGGCGCCGCCCAGCATGCCTTTCCACATGCTAGGCTTGGCTGCTGCAGCGGCGCCAGCCGCGGCCGGAGCTGCCGCCGCGGCAGCAGGCTTGGCTGCCTGGCTTGGCGCCGGCGCGGCCTGGCGGTTCATGCTTTGCGACTTCTTGCCGAAGGAACCGCCACCGCCCATGCGCTTGGCTTCCACGGTTGCGATACCGGCTGAGAACGTCATTGCAACGACGATCAGCGCGACGAATAATTTCTTCATACTTTCTCCTGAGATTTAACGCCATGCAAAACATGGCTATAGGTGCTGCGGGTAGTGCTGACGATATTGACTGGATCTCCTCGCAGGCAGGGCCGAGCGGACAGGCCAAGGAAATGCACAAGGCAATCCGGCAAGCTGAGCAGCGGCAAACAATGCAAACAATGACTGCGAGGAGGGCCGGATAAAATCCGGCAGATGGCTAGGCGCCCGCCGCCGGAACAGATATCCAGGCGGCGTGAGGGCGCTTATGCTCGAGGAGGAGGTCCGGCCGGCGGCAGGAACGGCGGCTGCCGCGCCTTGTCGTTGCTCAGCGCGGGGCTGTCAGCGATTGCCGTGGCGGCAAAAATAAAGGGAAAAGCGGGTACGGTATCGTCGCCCAGATCGACGTGCATCTCGATGTCGTCGGCAAGGCTGTCTTGATTGTCCTGCGCATCTTGCCTATCCTGGCTGTCGGCGAGCTGGCATTGCGCCGCTGCATCGTCCAGCTGAACCGTATATGCCTGCGTCGCCATCGCATCTGCTTTGGATTCGGCGATGCCTGCAAAGACTTGCATAGGCAGCAGAAACACCAGCAGAAGGATCAATAATCGTTGCATAAGCGTTGCATCAAGGCAGTAAACCAAGCAAGGGCAGAATCAAGGAGCAATGATTATACCAAAAGCAGCTATTTCACAGTCTGTCTTGCTGATGGGAATGAAACGCCATAGACTACAAATAGTAGTTTCCATCCATCCTGAAGGGGAATACCCAGATCATGCGCATTTTGCTTGCCGAAGACGACAGTGTACTGGCCGATGGATTGACGCGTTCGCTGCGGCAGTCGGGCTATGCCACCGATTGCGTCATGAACGGGATGGAAGCGGATTCGGCTTTATCGATCCAGGATTTCGACCTGCTGATCCTCGACCTCGGCTTGCCGAAGATGAGCGGACTGGAAGTATTGCGCCGCTTGCGCGCAAGAAACTCGCACCTGCCGGTGCTGATCCTGACCGCCGCCGATTCGCTCGAACAGCGCGTCAAGGGGCTGGACCTGGGCGCCGACGACTACATGGCCAAGCCCTTCGAGCTGTCGGAACTGGAAGCACGGGTGCGCGCCCTGACCCGCCGCGGCGCCGGCGGCGGCCCCACCGTCATCAAACACGGACCGTTGAGCTACGACCAGGTCGGACGGATCGCCTATATCAACGAGCAGATGCTGGACTTGTCGGCGCGCGAACTGGGCTTGCTGGAAGTATTGCTGCAACGCACCGGCCGCCTGGTTTCCAAGGAACAGTTGGTCGATCATCTGTGCGAATGGGGCGAAGAAGTCAGCAACAACGCCATCGAAGTGTATGTACACCGGCTGCGCAAGAAAATCGAAATCGGCGGCGTGCGCATCGCCACGGTGCGCGGCCTCGGCTATTGCCTGGAAAAAATCAGCGAACCGCATCCCATTCCTGCCACGGCTCTCCCTCCGCTCGACTCTTCCAGCCGCCGCTGAAGCCGCGCCATGGCCCTGTCTCCGGATACGCTGCCGACCACGCATGTGCCCGCGGCGCCGCTAGCACAGCCGGTTGAAGAGCGCGTCCAGCGCTCGCTGTTCGGTGAAATCCTCGACTGGATGCTGGTGCCGCTGCTACTGCTATGGCCGATCAGCATCGCGATTACCTATGTAGTGGCGAAAACCATCGCCAACCAGCCCTTCGACCAGGCCCTGGACGACAGCGTCACGGTGCTGTCACAGCAGGTAATTGAAGTCGACGGCAAGGTGGCGACGCGGCTCAACGGCCCGGCGCGTGATTTCCTGCGTGCAGACGATATCGACAATGTCTATTACCTGATCACCGATACCAGCGGCAATATCGTCGAAGGCGACCGCGACCTGATCATTCCGCCGGACATCGCTCAGGAAGACACTGCCCATCCAGGCACGGTGCAGCATCGCGACGCGATCCTGCACGGCAATGATGTGCGAATCGCCTACGCCTATGTCGATCTGCGCAGCATCGCCGAGGCGAATGCCGCCGCGCCGCCGCGCACGGCGCTGGTGCAGGTGGCAGAGACGCTGGAAAAAAGGGCGCGTCTCGCCAACGCCATCATCAAGGGCGTGATCCTGCCGCAATTCCTGATCCTGCCGATCGTGCTGGCGCTGATCTGGTTTGCGCTGTCGCGCGGCTTGTCGCCGCTGTCCGAACTGCAGCAGCGCATCCGCGCCCGGCGCCCGGACGACCTGAGCCCGATCGATTCGGGCCAGGTGCCGGAAGAGATTTCACCGTTGGTGCGTTCCCTGAACGATATGCTGGAACGGCTTTCGCTGTCGATGCAAACCCAGAAGCGCTTCATCGCCGACGCCGCGCATCAGATGAAGACGCCGCTGGCCGGCATGCGCATGCAATCGGAACTGGCGTTGCGCCAGACCCGCCAGGAGGATATCCACCGTTCGCTGGAACAGCTGGCCAAGAGTTCGGAGTCGGCCACCCGGCTGGTGAATCAGCTGCTGTCGCTGGCCAGGGCGGAAAACCAGTCGCAGGAAAATGCCCCTTTCGTGCAGCGCGATCTGTCCGAGTTGGCGCGCGGCGTGGTGCAGGACTGGGTCGAGGCGTCTTTCACGCAACGCATAGACCTCGGCTTCGAACAAGCCGAGCAGCCGCTGACAGTGATGTGCAATCCCCTCATGCTGCGCGAGCTGATCGGCAACCTGATCGACAATGCGCTGCACTACACTCCGGTCGAAGGGCGGGTCACGGTGCGCGTGCGCGCCGACGGCGAGCCTGGACAGGCGCAGTTCGCCATCCTGGAAGTGGAAGACACGGGCCCGGGCATCCCGCCGGCCGAACGCGACCACATCTTCCAGCGCTTCTACCGCATCCTCGACAACAGCCGCAGCCGTAGCGGCAGCGGACTGGGGCTGGCGATCGTGCGCGAAATCGCCCAGCAGCACGATGCGCAAATCGCGATTTCCTACAATCCGCGCAGCAGCGATCCGGAACTGCCGGGCAGCCTGTTCCGCGTCAGCCTGCATTTACTGAAAACAAACAGAGCGGATTTCCATTGACCGCCCCACCGAGACCAAAACTTTCCATGCCGATTCCCCGTCCTCCCAGCCATTGGCGCAGCACCCGCCGCTTGACCCTGGCGCTGCTGCTGGTCTGGTTCGCCTTGACCTTCGCCGCCATCTTCTTTGCGCGCGAACTGTCCGCCATCACCTGGTTCGGCTGGCCGCTCTCGTTCTACATGGCGGCGCAAGGCCTGGCCCTGGGTTACTTGCTGATCGTCGCGCTGTATACCTGGCAGATGCGCAAGATTGACCGCCGCCATCAGGCCGGCAAAGCGGACAGCAGCGCACGATGAACGACAAATCCTTTTTCTGGCGTCTGGTACGCTACTACGGCTGGTACACGGTCGGCTTCATCGCCTTGCTGGTGGTGCTGGCGATCCTGGAGCAGGAAGGCTTGCCGCGCACCTGGATCGGCTACCTGTTCATGTTTGCCACCGTCGTGCTGTATGCCGGCATCGGCATCATGAGCCGCACCTCCGACGTCTCCGAATATTATGTCGCCGGACGGCGCGTGCCGGGCCTGTTCAACGGCATGGCTACCGCCGCCGACTGGATTTCCGCTGCTACCTTCATCAGCCTGGCCGGCGGCCTCTACCTGCAAGGCTTCGACGGCCTCGCCTACATCATCGGCTGGACCGGCGGCTACTGCCTGGTGGCGCTGCTGATCGCACCGTATCTGCGCAAGTTCGGCCAATACACCATTCCGGATTTCCTGGCCGCGCGCTACCGTGGCCACAGCAGCGGCAATCCGGTGCGCGTCCTGGCCGTCATCGCCACCGTGCTGATTTCCTTCATTTACGTGGTGGCGCAGATCTATGGCGTCGGCCTGATCACCTCGCGCTTCACCGGCGTCGATTTCTCGGTCGGCATTTTCCTCGGGCTGGCCAGTATCCTGGTCTGTTCTTTCCTGGGCGGCATGCGCGCCATCACCTGGACCCAGGTCGCGCAGTACATCATCATCCTGTTCGCCTATCTGATCCCGGTTGTGCTGCTGTCGACGCAGCACACGCACAGTCCGCTGGCGCAGGTGTCTTACGGTACGGTGCTGACCCAGATCACTGACATCGAAAAAAAATTCGACGCCGATCCCAAGGAAATCCAGGTGCGCGCGATGTTCAAGGCCAAAGCCGACGCCTACGATGTGCGCCTGCGCAACCTCCCGACATCCTGGGACCAAGGCCGCATAGAAACTCAGCAGTATCTGGAAAAGCTCAAGCGCAACAATGGTTCCCTGATCGAGATCCGCGCGGCCAGCCGAGCTCTCAGCAATTATCCGAAAACGCCTGAGGAAGCCGAACGTACCTGGCAACAGGAAAAGGCCGGCTACCTGGCGCGCGCCGAGCCGCCGATTCCGCAAGCGACGCCCTTCGCCGCCGCCAGCCCGGAAGCCTCGGACATCAAGCGCAACAATTTCCTGGCGCTGGTGTTTTGCCTGATGCTCGGCACCGCGGCCCTGCCGCATATCCTGATGCGCTACTACACCACGCCATCGGTACAGGAAACCCGCAAATCGGTATTCTGGACCTTGTTTTTCATCTTGCTGATCTACCTGACGGTGCCGGCGCTGGCGGTGCTGGTGAAATACTATATCTACACCTCGCTGGTCGGTTCCGATTACGCCCACCTGCCGGAATGGGTGTCCTACTGGGCCAATATCGACAAGGCGCATCCGCTAGTCAGCATCACCGACATCAACCACGACGGCATCGTGCAGCTCTCGGAAATCGTGCTGGACGGCGACATCATCGTGCTGGCCACGCCGGAAATCGCCAAACTGCCCTACTACATCTCCGGCCTGGTCGCCGCCGGCGGCCTGGCCGCCGCGCTGTCCACGGCAGACGGCTTGCTGCTGACGATTTCCAACGCGCTTTCGCACGACGTCTACTACAAAATGATCGACCCGCAAGCCTCGACCGCCAAGCGCGTGACGGTGTCCAAGCTGTTGCTGCTGGTGGTGGCGCTGCTGGCCGCCTACACGGCATCCTTGAAACCCGGTGACATCCTGTCGATGGTAGGCGCCGCTTTTTCCCTGGCCGCCTCCGCGTTGTTTCCGGTGCTGGCGCTGGGGGTCTTCTGGAAACGCGGCAACCAGGAAGGCGCCATGGCCGCGATCGTGGTCGGCTTTGCCACCTGCGTGTACTACATGCTGCACACCTATCCCGCACTGGGCGGCTCAGCTAGCGGCCAATGGTTCCACATCGCTCCGATGGCCGCCGGGGTGTTCGGCGTACCGGCCGGCTTGCTGGCGCTGATCGTCGTCAGCCTGCTAACCCCGCCACCAGACCCGCGCGCCCTGAAACTGCTAGATCAAATCCGCGCGCCGTAGCGCTGTTGCCGTTGATTTTACGTTAGCTGTTTTAGCATGCCACCGCATGCACTCCGTAGCCCGTCAATTGGGGTCAGAGTAATTTTCGCAAAGGACGCGAAAAAAAACTCTGACCCCAATTAACTAGCGCATTGCGATTTTGCCGTTGCCGTTGCTTTTGAAGTTGAGGCTGTTTTTGAAGTACCCCGCATTGAGACGTTGCCAAATCCGGCGCGTGTCAGCCGGGAATTGTGGGGGACATGTTTGAGCCGAAGGCGAGTTTTGTCCCCCACCCGGCTGATACGCGCCGGATTTGGGGACCCGACCGAAGGGAGGGCAACGGCTTTGCGGTCGCCTTCTTTTTGGTTACTTTTCTTGCGCCCGGCGAGGGGGCGAAGCAAGAAAAAGTGACTAGCTGCCGGGCTACCCCCGGCAAGCTTCCACGGAGTAGCACCCGTTTTAAGTAACGACGATCGTTAAGCGAATGCCGCCGCATGTACTCCGTGGAACGTCAAATGGGGTCAGAGTAATTTTCGCAAAAGGCCGCGAAAAAAAACTCTGACCCCATTTGACTGCTGTCGTGGCAGTTTTCAGATCGTTCAAGGTTTGCTGCTGAATGGCTCCGACAGAATTCCTACCAGTGTGTTCACACCATTGATGTAATTTCCCAATCGCATGTTCTCATTGGCGCTGTGCTGATTGTTGTCGGCATTGACCAGCGGCACGATCACAAAAGGAACTTTCAGTGCATCGACCAGAGCACCCGTGGGAACGGTGCCGCCCATCATTCTGATCTGTACCGGTTCCTTACCGTAGGTCTTGGTCAAAGAACGGCGCAGCCAATTACCAATAGGCGCATTCAGGTCGGTACGGACGGCGCTGCTGGAAGCCGATGCCGACTCGAACGTAAGCGAGGCAAGTTTAGGATAGCGGGCGCGATCCGCATCGCTTGGCTCGCCATTGACCAGGTGAAAACCTTGCTTCTCCACAAATCCCTTGAGTAAAGCCACCAAAGCTGCCGGCTCAGTTTCAGGAACGGTACGCAGATCCAGTTCAGCGACGGCCAGCGCCGGCACCACAGTGCGCGCTTTCTCGCCGACATCGCCAGACTGCATGCCACGCACATTCAGCGATGGATATTGCATCGCTTCCTGATAGTTTTGTCCAACCTTATCTGCGACAGCAATCCCGAGACGCTGGCGCAATGCCATTTCGTCGTCAGGCACTGCGCGCATGACGCGCAAGGAATCGGCATCCAGTTTGACGCCGTCGTAATAACCGGGGACCGTAACACGGCCCTCATCGTCTTTCATCGATGCCAGCAAGCGCGCCAGCAATTGCGCCGGGTTGGCGGCATAGTTGCCGTAGTGCCCGCTATGGCTATCCTGTTTCGGACCATACACCTTCAAAGTACCGACCACGATACCGCGATTGCCGAATACCAATGTTGGCTGATTGCTGGGGTGCATCGGACCATCCAGCACCACCAGCATGTCGGACTTCAACAAATCCTGATTCCGCTTAACGACGGCGCCCAATGACGGCGATCCTTTTTCTTCTTCGGCGTCGAGAATGACCTTGAGATTGATCGCCGGTGTCTTGCCGCCGGCTTTGAGTGCATCCATCGCAGCCAGCAACATCATGATCGGCGCTTTGTCGTCCGCAGAAGCTCTGGCGAACAAACGCCATTCAGGATCGACATCCCTGGCGAACAATTTATCCAGCGGCATGGCTTCCCACTGGCCTGCTGCGTTGCGCTGTTTCAGTACCGGCGCCCACGGACTTTTCTGCTGCCATTCAGATGGATTGACCGGCTGCCCATCCATGTGTCCGTAAAACAGCACTGTGGGAAGGCCCGGATCGCTCTTGGGAAACTCGGCAAACAACAGCGGCTTGCCGTTATTAGCCAACTGCCTGGTATGAAAACCGCGTCGCTGAAAAGCCTGTTCAAACCAGGCTGCATTGCGCTGTATATCGGCTGCTACCGCGGAGTCGTTGGGAATTGCCAACACTTCGGCCCATTCCTTGAAGCTTGCCTGTGCTGCGTTCTGCACTTGTGGTGCGATCTGCGGTTCTGCCGCATAAAGAGACGGTGTCGAAAGTATGGTCATGGCACAAGCGGCCAATTGACAGAGCTGGAGGAAGGTTTTCATATGCTTTTTATTTTATAGGGGAAATAAAAAGTAGAAATTGCGGCCCGGGTCAGAGTAACGAAGAAGGTTAAGCGAATATCGCCGCATGTACTCCGTGGCCCGTCAACTGGGGTCAGAGTAATTTTCGCAAAGAGCCGCGAAAAAAAACTCTGACCCCAGTTGACTGCTGCGTCGATAGTGTTAGCTAGTTCAAGGTCTTGGCGCATTTTCTCAGACCGCAAATCCGAAGCCCGGCGCCTCATGTGCCGGCATGACGGTGACGGCGACGTCCATGGTTTGCTGGCCGCCGCCGATCAATACTCCGCGCAAGGGGGAGACATCCAGAAAGTCCCGGCCCCAGCCCAGGGTGATATGACTGGTGTCCGGGAAAATGCCATTGGTCGGATCGGCATCGATCCAGCTGCTAGCCTGGCCGTCGACGCCAGGACAATACACCGATACCCAGGCATGCGAAGCATCCGCCCCAATCAAACGCGGCTGCCCCGGCGGCGGCTCGGTCAACAGGTAACCGCTGACATAACGCGCTGCCAGCCCCAGGGAACGCAAGCAAGACAACATGAAATGCGCAAAATCCTGGCACACCCCGCGCCGCGTGGCAAACACATCCGTCACCGGCGTCGACACCGTGGTCGCCAGCGGATCGAAAGTAAACTCGCGGAAAATCCGCGTCATCAACGCCTGGATCCCGTCCAGCAAAGACAAGCCCGGCGTAAACGATTCCATCGCATAAGCCAGGAACTCGCGCTTGATCCGCACATGCGCCGATTCAAACAGATAGCGCGTCGCCTCCAGGTCGTCAGGCAACAGGAACTGCCCGGCCTGATAAGACAACTTGCCGCGCGCCAGCTCCCACGGCGGCGTCAGCGGCGACAGCTGGCGCTGCGTCAAAGTCACCCACGAATCGGCAATCGCGCGCAGATCGGCATGATCGCTCTCCAGCGAAAACGACTGCATCGGGTTGCCGAAACTGTCCAGCAACAAACGCAGATTCTGCGGCTCCGGCGTAATCGCGATGCCGTGCGAAGTACAGGTCTGCCACGGCAGCGAACGCGGCGTCAGACGCAGCATTTGATGCGACAGACGCACCGGTTGCGAGTAGGCATAATGCGTATCGTGACGGATGTGATAGACGTATTCGCTCATCAAGATACTCCCTGGCTGACCGGCGCATTCAGCGGCGTAAAAAAATGCCGCGCCAGCTCGTCCGACAAGGCAAAAGCGCCGGTGATCGCCTCGCGCATCAGCTGCACCAGGCGCGCATGCGCATCGGCCACGAACAGCGAATCGTGGCTCAGATCCTCTAGTTCGAACTCATGCAGCAAGGCCGACAGGTGCGCCGGCGTATCCATGCTGAGCGTCCCCAGCTGCTCGGCAATATCGCTCAGGTAACGTTCCAGCATCTGGAACTGGAACGCGATGCCGTGCGGATTGCTGACATCGAATACCAGCAGATGCAAGACCGGCAACCACTCCGGCGTGCGGCGGTAGCGCACGCGGTAAGTCACCACGCTGTTGGCAGATTCCAGCAGCCACGGCAGGATCTTAATCTGCGCTGCCGGCGGCTGCCGCAGGAACTGCCCGAACAAGGCAGCCAGATGCGTCATGCGTTCGATATGCCGTCCCAGCATCAGGAAGTGCCAGCCCTCGTCGCGCGTGGTGTCGTCCAGCGCGTGGCCGGCCAGGCCGACGCAAGCCTGGATCACATTGTTCAGCATGTTCAATGCGAGCGCCGGCGTCATGCCTGCCGCGCCGCCGCTATCCGCTACCAGGCCCGGCATGCGGTTGATTGCATGCCAGTTGTCCAGCGACAGATGCTCGCGCACCTGGTAGCCGCAATGATGCAAATGGCGCAGATTGGCGGCGATGCTGGTGGCGGCAGTGGGATCCACTATCGCCGCGATCAGTGCCTGCTGCAAGGCGTTGACGGTTGGCCGCCCGCTCGCCGCCGGCGCCGGCAAGGCAATCCCGAGGCCGCGGCAGATCTCGCACAGCTGGTAAAAATTTTCACGCGCGTCACCCTGGAGATCGGTGCTCCGCTGCAGGGTAGCGCGCAGCAGATGCGACAGGTTGTCGCAGCGCTCGGCGTAGCGGCCCATCCAGAACAGGTTTTCCCCGGCGTGCGACGAGATGTCGACGGTGCTGCGGATGGTGTCCAGCGAGGTGTGCGCGGTGTCCAAGCTGCGCTGCCGGCCATCCTGGCTTTCAGCGGCAGCGCTTGCCGCCGTAGGGCCGTCGGCTGCTTCCGTGCGCATCTGCCCCAGCACCCAGACATCCTTGCTGGCGCCGCCCTGCTGCATCGAGACGATATCCTTGCGCTGGCGCGGCGCCACCCGCGTCAACCCACCCGGCATGACGTGATAGCTGCCGTCGGCGGCGGCCACCACGAACACGCGCAGGCTGACGGCGCGGCTCATCAGGCGATACTCGCCGCTGCGCGACAAGACCGGCGCCTGCGACAAACGCACCCATTCCTGCGCTACGTAAGCATGCGGCTGAGTCAGCAGGCTTTCGATGACGCGCTGACGCGATTGCGCATTCAGGCTGTGGCCATAGACCGGCTGCATGCGCATCGAGGGGAAAGCCGGCATGATCACCAGCTGTTCCAGATTGGCCAAGGTGTATTCCAGCGCCGGCTTTTCGCCGCACCACCAAGAGGCCACGGCCGGCAAGGCTAATGGCTGGCCCAGCAGGCGCTGGCAGATGGCCGGCAGGAAGCCGTGCAAAGCGCCCGATTCCAGCACGCCGCTGCCGAGTGAGTTGGCGATCAGCACATTGCCCAGGCGCGCCGCCTGCACCAGGCCGGGAATGCCGAGCGCGGAATCGGCGCGCAGCTCGAGCGGATCGCAATAGTCGTCGTCCAGCCGGCGCAGGATTGCATGCACCCGGCGCAAGCCGCTCAGGGTCTTCAGGTAGACCATGTCGCCGCGCACCATCAGGTCGGCTCCCTCCACTAGCGGGAAGCCCAGCGTATGCGCCAGGAAAGCGTGCTCCGAATAGGTTTCGTTATACGGTCCCGGCGTCAGCAGCACCACCAGCGGCGGCTCGCCGCAAGCCGGCGCCAGTTCGCTCAAGCTGTTATGCAGGGTATGGAAAAACTTCAGCAGCGACTGCACATGCATGTCGCGCACCGTGTCCGGCATCGCGCGCGACATGATCTGGCGGTTTTGCAAGGCATAGCCGGCGCCGGAGGGGCCCTGGGTGCGGTCAGAAATAACCCACCAGTGGCCGTCCGGGGAACGCGCCAGGTCGATCGCATACAAATGCAGGTGGATGCCGCCCGGTGGTTCGATGCCCCGACAGGGCCAGAGATAGCCATGCTGGCCGAACACCAGCGCCGGCGGCAGCAAGCCTTCCGAGAGCAGCATTTGCGGCCCGTAGAGATCGGCCAGCACTGCGTTCAGCAGCTTGGCGCGCTGGATGACCGAAGCAGACAGTGTTTGCCATTCTTCGGCGGAAATAATCTGCGGCAACAGATCCAGCTCCCAGGGCCGGTTCGCCCCCTGGGGATCTGCATAGACATTGTAGGTCACGCCATCGGCGGCAATAGCTTCGCGCACTTCGCGCGCGCGGCGCCGCAGCACCTCAGGCGAGAGATCTTCCAGCTGGTCGATCAGGGTCCGCCAGTGCGGCCGCAGGCGGCCGCCCGCCTCAAGCATTTCGTCGTAACGATCGGCCTCAGCAGGATAACTTTCGAGTAAACGCCGGTACATGGTTGATCGCTTGCGTCACTTTTATTGGTTAAAGACAACCATCATCAAGGGATCAAAAAACTCCAGCGCGGCTATGCGCCCCCAGTCATTCCCGCGAACGCGGGAATCCATTTTAGCCGGCAAAGACGGCAACCTGGATCCCCGCGTTCGCGGGGATGACGGAGCTATGAGAGGAGCCCCTAAATACTTAAGGTTGGTCAGAAGTGACGTAAGTCTAACGTAAATGGGAACTCGACGGACGCTATTGCTTGCTTTACCTGCATCATTCCCGGCGTGTGGTTGAGGCGGAAATAACGTCCCAGGCGCCGGCTTTCCGCTTCGAATGCGTTGACCGGAAAGGTATCGTAGCTGCGCCCGCCCGGATGCACCACGTGATACTGGCAACCGCCCAGGCTGCGGCCGTTCCAGGTATCGACCAGGTCGAAAGTCAGTGGCGAATCGATGCCGATGGTCGGATGCAGGGCCGACGGCGGTTGCCAGGCACGGTAGCGGATGCCGCTGACGAACTCGCCGACGCGGCCGGTAGGCTGCAGCGGCACGGCGACGCCGTTGCAAGTGAGGACGTAGCGATCCGGCGCCATGCCGCTCACCTTGACCTGCACCCGTTCCAGCGAGGAATCGACGTAGCGGGCGTTGCCGCCGGAACGGTTTTCCTCGCCCAGCACATGCCACGGTTCCAGCGCGGTGCGCAGTTCGAGTGCGATGCCGTTGACTGCATAGTCGCCGATTTTCGGAAAGCGGAACTCGAAATGCGACGCGAACCATTCCGGCTTGAAGGCATAGCCGGCCTGCTGCAGATCGTCCATGACATCGCAGAAATCCTGCCAGATGAAGTGCGGCAGCAGGAAGCGGTCGTGCAGTTCGGTGCCCCAGCGCACCAGGCGCGGCGGTTTGTAGGGTGTCTTCCAGAAACGCGCCACCAGTGCCCTCAGCAGCAGTTGCTGGGTCAGGCTCATGCGTGCATGCGGCGGCATTTCAAAGGCACGCAATTCCAGCAGGCCGAGACGGCCGGTGCTGCTGTCCGGCGAGTACAACTTATCGATGCAGAATTCGGCGCGATGCGTATTGCCGGTGACGTCGATCAGCAGATTGCGCAGCAGGCGGTCGACCAGCCATGGCGCACAGCTGTCCTTGGCTAGCTGCTTTTCCATTTCCGCAAAAGCCAGCTCCAGCTCCACCACCGAATCGTTGCGCGCTTCATCCACCCGCGGCGCCTGCGAGGTGGGGCCGATGAACATCCCGGAAAACAGATAGGACAGCGCCGGATGGTTGTTCCAGTAGCTGATCAGGCTGCGCAGCAGATCGGGACGGCGCAGGAACGGCGAATCGCCGGTAGTCGCCCCGCCCAGCACGAGGTGATTGCCGCCGCCAGTACCGGAATGATGGCCGTCGAGCATGAATTTCTCGGTGGTCAGGCGCGTCTCGCGCGCCACCTCGTAGAGATAGCTGGTATTCGCTACCAGCTCGCTCCAGCTGTGCATCGGCTGGACATTGACTTCGATCACGCCCGGATCCGGCGTCACGCTGAACTTCTTCAGGCGCGGGTCGTTGGGCGGCTCGTAGCCTTCCAGCAGCATCGGCTGCTGCAGGGTTTCGGCGGTAGCTTCGATCGCCGCTACCAGCTCCAGGTAATCCTCCAGGCGCGCCAATGGCGGCATGAACAGATACAGTACGCCGTTGCGCACTTCAGCGCACAAGGCGGTGCGCGTGATTTTGTCCGCCGACTCCAAGGGCGCCGGGATGCTGGTGAGTTTGGCCCCCAAGGTGGAGGTCAACTTCGGATCGCTGCTGAAGGCCGTGCTGTACTTCGGCGCATCGTTTGCCGCCGCTGCGGTCTTGGCGCCGGCGCTAGGCGCCAGCTTGTCGCGTTGCTGCTGTGCTGGCGGCAGAGGCTGGAACTGCTGAGTCGGATCGGGCTGGTGCACATAAGGATAGTCACCGGCCTTTACCCATGGCTGCGAATCCAGCGGCAGCCGATAGCCGAGCGGCGAGTCACCGGGCAACAGATAGCAATGGTCGCCGCGCAGATACCAGTTGCCGCTCTTCCAGCTGCGTTCGTCGGCGCTGCGCGCCAGCGGCAGGACGTAGCCGGCTACCTTGCGCAGCCCTTGCGAAAACACCCGCGCCAAACGCGCCCGCTCCTGCTTGTCGTCCAGCCGCGAATCGGAAGGGTCGACATTGATCGCCAGGCGGCGCTCGCGCCATAGATAGTAATAAATGTCTTCATAAGCGGCGAACACATTCTGCCTTTCCAGCGTCAGGCGCGCGGCGACGCCGTGCAGGAAGCGTTCGGCGACGCCCTCTTCGGTCGCCTGTTTTTTGGTTTCATCGGCGATCAGCTCCGGCGTGTTCCAGATCGGCTCGCCGTCGCGGCGCCAGTAGCAGTTGAGCGACCAGCGCGGCAGCTGCTCGCCCGGGTACCATTTGCCCTGGCCGAAATGCGGCAAGCCTTGCGCCGCATATTGCTGGCGCAGGCGGTGATACAGCTGCGCCGCCAACGGTTTCTTGCCGGGTCCCATGGCGGCGGTATTCCATTCGTCGCCCTCGGGATCGTCGAGCGCCACAAAGGTCGGTTCGCCGCCCATGGTCAGACGTACATCCAGCGCATCGAGGTCATCGTCGATGGCGTGCCCGAGTTCTTCGATCTGTTCCCATTGCTGTTCGCTGTAAGGCTTGGTGACGCGCGGCGATTCCCAGATACGGGTAACGCTCATCGCGTGGCCGAATTCCACTTCGCTCGGTTCCACCATGCCGCTCACCGGCGCCGCGGATGACGGTTCCGGCGTGCACGACAGCGGGATGTGGCCTTCGCCGGCCAGCAAGCCGGAAGTCGGATCGAGGCCGATCCAGCCGGCGCCCGGAAGATACACCTCGCACCAGGCGTGCAGGTCAGTGAAATCGACCTCGGTGCCGGAGGGGCCGTCCAGCGATTTCTGGTCCGCCGTCAGCTGGATCAGATAGCCGGACACGAAACGCGCCGCCAGTCCCAGGTGGCGCAGGATCTGCACCAGCAGCCAGGACGAATCGCGGCAAGAGCCGGAGCCCAGGTCCAGCGTCTGCTCCGGCGTCTGCACGCCCGGCTCCATGCGGATAGTATAGCTGATCAGCTGCGCCAGGCTCTGGTTCAGGTTGACCAGGAAGTCTTCTGTGCGGATCTTTTCGCGCGGCACCGTATCCAGGAATTTTTGCAGCTGCGGCGAGACCGGCAGCTTCTTGCGGTAGGGTTCCAGCTCGTTGAGCAATTCAGCGGCGTAGGAAAACGGTACTTTCTCGGCATACGGTTCGAGAAAGAAATCGAAGGGGTTGAGCACCGACATTTCCGCCACCAGGTCGACCTCGATCTGGAACTCGGTGGTCTTTTCCGGAAACACCAGCCGCGCCAGGTAGTTAGCCTGCGAATCCTGCTGCCAGTTGATGAAATGCGGCTGCGGCAAGATCCGCAGCGAATAACTCAGAATCCGGGTACGGCAATGCGGCGCCGGCCGCAGGCGGATGATCTGCGGGCCGAGGCTGATGGCCTTGTCGTAGCGGTAGGTAGTGAGATGGTTGAGTGCAACGTGAATTGACATGGCTATCCTTTGCGACAATCAACAATCAGTATATCGGCCAGCGAAAAATTCGCGGTCCGATATTCAGCGAAAAAACAAAACGATTACAGCTACTTACTGCGCATGGCTATGAATGAAATCGCGCAGGCGCGGGTAGATTTCATTGTCCCAGCGGCGACCGTTGAAAACGCCATAGTGCCCTACCCCGGTCTGCACATGGTGCGATTTCATGTACGGCCGGATGCCGCTGCACATGTCCTGCGCCGCCACCGTCTGTCCCACGGCACAGATGTCGTCCTTCTCTCCTTCCACCGTGAACAGGGCGGTGCGGCGGATCGCCGCCGGTTCTATGGTACGCCCTAATGCCTGCATTTCGCCCAACGGCAGGGCATGGTCCTGGAATACGCTTTGTACGGTCTCCAGATAAAACTCAGCAGCCAGGTCGGACATGGCGAAATACTCTGCATAGAAAGTCTTGATGGCATCGGCTTTTTCATCCTCCCCTTCGATCAGGTAGTTATACAGGTTCTGGAAGGCCTTCATGTGGCGCTCCAGGTTCATGTTCATGAATGCCGTCAGCTGCAGGAAGCCGGGGTAGACCTGGCGCTGGCTGCCGGCGTAGCGGCCGGGAACGGTGCTCACCAGGTTTTTCTCGAACCAGGTGATCGGTTTGCTTTTCGCCAACTCGTTGACCGCAGTCGGATTGATGCGGGTGTCGATCGGGCCGGCCATCAGGGTCATGCTGGCGGGCTGCATCGGATGGCGCTCGGCCGCCATCAGCGAGACCGCCACCAGCGCCGCCACAGTCGGCTGGCAGACCGCCACCAGGTGCGTGCCGGGGCCGATTTTTTCGATGAAACGGATCAGGTGGGCGACGTATTCGTCGAAGCCGAAACGGCCGTCGTCGAGAGCGACATCGCGCGCATTGTGCCAGTCGGTGATGTAGACGTCGTGATCGCGCAGCAGGGTGGTCACTGTGCCGCGCAGCAACGTGGCGAAATGTCCCGACATCGGCGCCACCAGCAATATCCGCGGTTGTGGAGTCTTGATTTCCTTACGGAAACGCAACAAGGTACAGAACGGTGTCTGGTCGGCGACCTCTTCATGCACCGAAACTGTGCAGCCGCCGTCTTCCACACTGTTTATCCCGAATGCTGGGCGCTGATGCGTCAAGCGGGTGCACGAAAACACTTCGCAGGCCGCCGCCAGCTTGCGCAGCGCCAGGCTTTCGGGCCAGCCCGGCCATCTGGCGCCGAACATTGTTGCGGTAGCGCCAGCCAAGATGCGCATGGGATCGCTGAGGTCCGCATAGCCCTGATATGCCTGGTAAATTTTCGTCATGGGACTACCCTATTATTGGAATGCCGGCATTCCCTTCGAGTGCAATAACCATGCCCAAACTCTGGCACGGGCCTTGCTCGGTATTCAACAAACACCAGCAAACGGTTTGCCAATCTTATCCCTGTCGACCCGCTACGGAAGAATATTGCCATGCCTAAGACTACCTTGAGCATCACCAGCAAGAACTATTCGTCATGGTCCCTGCGCGGCTGGCTGCTGACGCGATTTTCCGGCCTGGAATTCCAGGAAAACATTATCTCGCCGGACGATCCCGACGCGCGCGCGGAAATCCTGCTGCTGTCGTCGTCGATCCTGGTGCCTTGCCTGTATCACGGCAATATCGTGGTGTGGGATACGCTGGCGATCGGCGAATACCTGCACGAGATCCGCCCCAAGGCCGGCTTGCTGCCGGCCGACCGCGCAGCCCGCGCCCATTGCCGTTCCATCTGCGGCGAAATGCATTCCGGC
Organism: Collimonas pratensis; assembly: GCF_001584185.1. Classification (GTDB taxonomy): domain Bacteria; phylum Pseudomonadota; class Gammaproteobacteria; order Burkholderiales; family Burkholderiaceae_D; genus Collimonas; species Collimonas pratensis. The sequence goes on from NZ_CP013234.1 coordinate 4,949,222, forward strand.
TTCAGCGCCCTGCGCTCGGCCCTGCCGATGAACATCAAGGCGCGCTTTCCGGACTTCAAGGTGTGGTCGCGCGCCGAGGCCGACATCAAGCGCATCACCACCATCTGGAAGCAATGCCTGGCGACCTACGGCGGCCCCTTCCTGTTCGGCGAGCGCTCGATGGCCGACGCCATGTATGCGCCGGTAGCGACCCGCTTCCTTACCTACGACGTCAAGCTCGATTCCGTCTGCAGCGCCTACTGCAAGCGCATCATCGCCATGCCTGAAATGCAGGAATGGATCAAGGCGGCCAAGCTGGAACCGGAAGATATCAATGAACTGGATGTGGAATTCTGACCTGGCCTGCAAAGAAGGCAATGAAAGGAGTGTCCGATGGATAGCGCAGCGAGCTCGACCAATCTGTTTTCCCACGTTAGCGAAGGCGACACCGCATTTGAATCCGGCGGCCTGCGCGACTTTTTCCTGTACCGCGATCTCGGTATCGCCGCCGCCACCGGCGGCAAGGTGGTGGCGCACCTGGTGAAGGCCAACATGGCGCCGGAAGTCGGCACCGGCTGGCACCGCCACGAAGCGGATTTCCATATCGTCTACATGCTCAAGGGCTGGGCCCGCTTCATGTACGAAGACCAGGAAACCCTGGTCAAGGCCGGCGACTGCGTGCACCAGCGCCCCGGCATCGTGCATTTTTTATTCGACTACTCGGAAGACATGGAGTATCTTGAAATCGTTAGCCCGGCCGCATTCACTTCAGTCGACATGCCCGGACCCTGCGCCGTTCCGGCGCCCAAGCCGTGGGTATGAGAGTCGCATGGATGCACTTTGAGGCAGCGGGCTAGCCAGCAGTTCGCAGTCGCTCTCACATAAAACAAGACGGAGGCCGACACCAGAAAGACGCAAAATTTGCTAAGAGTTGACGCTGCATTGTTGCAAATAAAGCCTGTTCAAGATACGAAGTAGCATGTTAATCTTTGGACAAGTTAATGCTTAATTTGCAACAACGCGTCAACCAATAGCGTGCTACAGGCACGCTTCTTGATAGCTACTTGATAGTTCCCGATCAAACCACAGCAAAGCAAGATCATGGCAAATTTCTTCGATGAGATGTACTCCGATGGCAGCTCGTTGGTGCGTCCGCACTACAACGAGTTTTCCAATTGGCTCAATGCCCAGACCGCCGAAACCATCGCGCGCAAACGCGCCGAAGCCGATCTGATCTTCCGCCGCGTCGGCATCACCTTCGCCGTCTACGGCAACGATGCCGGCACTGAACGCCTGATCCCCTTCGACATCATTCCGCGCATCATCCACGCGCAGGAATGGGCGACCCTGGAAGCCGGCCTGATCCAGCGCGTCAAGGCGCTCAACATGTTCATCCACGATATCTATCACGATCAGAATATCGTCAAGGCGGGGGTGATTCCAGCCGAACAGATCTTCCGCAACGCCCAATACCGTCCCGAAATGCAAGGCATCTCGGTGGCCTCTGACATCTACGCCCACATCGCCGGGGTCGACATCGTGCGCGCCGGCGAGGGCGAGTTCTACGTGCTGGAAGATAATCTGCGGGTGCCGTCGGGCGTTTCCTACATGCTGGAAAACCGCAAGATGATGATGCGGCTGTTCCCCGAGCTGTTCCTGCGCCACAAGATCGCGCCGGTCGACCATTATCCCGACATGCTGCTGGATAACCTGCGTTCGGTGGCGCCGGTCGGCGTCACCGATCCGACCGTGGTGGTGATGACGCCTGGCATGTACAACTCGGCCTATTTCGAACATGCGTTCCTGGCCCAGCAGATGGGCGTGGAGCTGGTCGAAGGACAAGACCTGTTCGTCAACGACAACCACGTCTACATGCGCACCACGCGCGGTCCCAAGCGGGTCGACGTGATCTACCGCCGCATCGACGACGACTACCTCGATCCGCTCGCCTTCCGGCCCGATTCCTCGCTCGGCGTGCCCGGGTTGCTGTCGGTGTACCGCGCCGGCAACGTCACCCTCGCGAACGCCATCGGCACCGGCGTCGCCGACGACAAGTCGGTGTATCCGTTCGTACCGGACATGGTCAAATTCTATTTGTCCGAGAAGCCGATCCTCAACAATGTGCCGACCTTCCAGTGCCGCAAGAAAGAAGACTTGCAGTACACGCTCGACAATCTCAAGGATCTGGTCGTCAAGGAAGTGCATGGCGCCGGCGGCTACGGCATGCTGGTGGGCCCTGCCTCGACCAAGCAGGAAATCGAAGACTTCCGCCAGCGCGTGATCGCCAAGCCGGATGGTTATATCTCCCAGCCGACGCTGGCGCTGTCGGCCTGCCCGACCTATGTCGAAGCCGGCATCGCGCCGCGCCACCTCGACCTGCGGCCGTTTGTCTTGTCCGGCAAGAATGTCTCCCTGGTGCGCGGCGGCCTGACCCGCGTCGCCCTCAAGGAAGGCTCGCTGGTGGTCAACTCGTCTCAAGGCGGCGGCACCAAAGACACCTGGATTCTGGAGAAATAACATGCTGAGCCGTACCGCTGACCATTTGTTCTGGATGTCCCGCTATACCGAGCGGGCCGAAAACACCGCGCGCATGCTGGATGTGCACGTGCAGACCGGGCTGCTGCCGCAGTCAGTCGAGGATGTCGAAAAAGGCTGGCGCGCCGTGCTCGGCATTTCCGAGCTGACCCACGCCTACGACAAGAAATACAATGTGCTGACGCAAAAGGACGTGATCGATTTCATGGTGCGCGATCCCAGCAATTCGTCTTCGATCGCCTCCTGCCTGAAGCAGGCGCGCGAGAATGCGCGCGCCGTGCGCGGCGCGCTGACCACGGAAGCCTGGGAAATCCAGAATGCGACCTGGATCAAGATGCAGGGTTATCTGCAGACTAATGCGCTGGAACAGAACCCGGCTGAATTTTTCGAGTGGGTCAAGCATCGTTCGCATCTGTCGCGCGGCGTCACCATCGGCACCATGCTGAAGGACGAAGCCTTCCACTTCATCCGCCTCGGGACTTTCCTGGAGCGCGCCGACAATACCGCCCGCATCATCGACGTCAAATTCCACGGCGCCAAGGAAAGCAGCTACATGAAAGGCCAGAACGGCCAGCAGCAAAGCCAGCAAGTTCGCCAGCAGCAAAGTCAGGACCAGGACGCCATCGCCGCCGATCCGCAAATCGATTTCTACTACTGGGCGGCGATCCTGCGCTCGGTCTCGGGTTTCGAGATCTACCGCAAGGTCTATCGCGACGTCATCACGCCGGCGCGCGTGGCCGACCTGCTGATCTTGCGGCCGGACATGCCGCGCTCGCTGTTGTCCTGCATGGAGCAGGTAGTGAGCAATCTCAAACATGTGCACAACGATATCTCCTCCGACACTGAACGCTTCGCCGGCAAGCTGCACGCCGACCTCAAATTCAGCAACCTGGATGAAATCCTCGACGCCGGCTTGCACGATTACCTGACGCGCTTCTTCGACCGCATCTTCGAGCTTGGCAATCGCATCAGCCGCGATTTCCTGGTGCCTCTCAATACCTGATGGCCGATTGTTCAACCTGATGCTACTCACCATCCGCCATGAAACCGTCTACCACTACACCGCAGCCCTGACTTACACGATTCAGCAGCTGCGGCTGTGGCCGCGCGCGGAAGCGCAGCAACGCACGCTGGCATGGCATATCAGCAGTTCCGGCAGCCGCCATCCGTTCACCGATGCCTTCGGCAACCTGAGCCACATGCTGACCGTCACCAAGCCGCACCACGAGGTGCGCATCATCGCTGAAGGCACGGTGGCGGTGACGCCTTTGCAGCAAGGCCGGCTGCCGCAGGCGGGAGAGTTTTCGCCACTGGTGTTTACCGTGCCGACGCCGCTGACCCAGCCGACCGCCGCCGTCATGGATTTCGCCTATCGCCATCTGCAGGCGGGCGCCGACAGCAGCCAGCTGCTCGACCTGGCGCAAGCCATCTGCAGCGCAGTGGCCTACCAGAGCGGCTCCACCGCCGTCACCAGCAGCGCCGACGACGCCCTGGCGCTGGGCCAGGGGGTGTGCCAGGATCATGCCCACCTGTTCCTGGCTTGCTGCCACACGCTGGGGATTTCCGCGCGCTATGTCTCCGGCTATATCGATCCCGGCAACACCAGCCATGCCGAAAGCCATGCCTGGGTCGACGTCTGGGTAGAGGAAGGCGCATTCGCCGGCTGGATCAGCATCGACGTCACCCACGCCTGCTTCGCCAGCGATAATTATTGCCGATTAGCAATAGGGCGCGACTACGAATCGGCGGCGCCGGTGCGCGGCGTACGGCGCGGCGGTGGCGAAGAAACCATGAGCGTGCAAGTGAATGTTTCCGCGCTGCCATCACAACAATGAGACTACCCACTGCGACGCCACAATTTATTGTACATTCAACCATAAAACAGGCGCTACTCCGGGAAACGGCGGTCGCTTCCTGTAGAATCTCCACTTTGTATTTTTCTTTGACATCATGACTTACTGCGTCGCTCTGCGCCTGGACTCCGGTCTGGTTTTCCTCTCCGACTCCCGCACCAATGCCGGGGTGGACCACGTCGCCACCGCGCGCAAGATGAGCGTGTTCGAGAACCCGGGCGAGCGCCTGATGGTGTTCATGACTGCCGGCAACCTCTCGATTTCGCAATCGATCAAGCAAGTCATCGGCGAATACGTGAACGCCGCCGGCAAGACGATCTGGACCGTGGCCACCATGTACGAAGCGGCGCAGATCGTCGGCGAAGCGGTACGCGTGGTGTACGACCGCGAAGCCTTGAAGCTGGAAAAATTCGGCATCGATTTCAATGTCGGCATCATCTTCGGCGGCCAGATCAAAGGCGAAGGCTGCCGTTTGTTCCAGGTCTACGCCGCCGGCAATTTCATCGAGTCGCTGAATGAGAACACCTATTTCCAGATCGGCGAAGCGAAATACGGCAAGCCTATCCTGGACCGCGTGGTGACCCCGGCCTCGACGCTGGACCAGGCGGCCAAATGCGCGCTGATCTCGATGGATTCCACCATGCGTTCCAACATCTCGGTCGGCCTGCCGCTGGACTTGCTGCTGTATGGCACCGACACGCTGGCGGTGACCCGTTTCGTCACCATCGACGAAAAGAACCAGTACTTCCAGATGATCCACGAGAACTGGGGCAAGCAACTGACCGCGGTGTTCAATGGCCTCGCCGATCCGGTCTGGAACGCCAATCCCGATACCGTGCCGAACGTGGTGTTGGCAAAGGGTTCGCAGAATGAACCGCTGGTGTTGGCGCCGCCCGTGGCCAATCCCAACCCTGCCCAACCGATACCGCTGCAAACCCTGGCGCAAGGGCCTGACGGTAACGAACAGCCTTAACAGCTGTCGCGGCGCAACGCATCCATGACTTCACACAGCGGTCTGATCCGTCTCGTCACCAGCGCCGATCTTGCGCGCTGCTACGAAATCGAATCGACATCCTACGAAGGCGACGAAGCCGCCACCAAAGAAAAGATCGCCACCCGCATCGCCACCTGGCCGCAAGGTTTCATTGTCTGTGAAATCGATGGCGCGGTGGCCGGCTTCATCAACGGCGGCGCGGCCTTCAAGGTCGAGATGGCGGACGAGGCATTCAAGGAACTGATCGGGCATGACCCGGACGGGCCGCACGTAGTGATCATGTCGGTGGTGGTGCATCCGGACTTCCAGGGGCGCGGCATTGCCAGGCAACTGATGCAGGAATTCATCGCCCGCATGCGCGCCCTGCGCAAATCCAGCATCCACCTGATGTGCAAAGAGCGCCATGTGGCGCTCTATGAAAGCATGGGCTTCAGCTACCTCAAGGCTTCCGACTCAGACCATGGCGGCATGGCCTGGCATGAAATGGCGATGCAACTGCAATAGCACCATCAGTCACTCACTCAGAAGCAGTGTTCCGGCGCCGGAAACGACTTATCCTTGACCGCCCGCACATACGCCAGCACGGCAGCGTCGATGCTGGTCTGGCCTTGCATGAAGTCTTTCACGAAACGCGCCTTGTGCCCAGGGAAAACCCCCATCAGGTCGTGCATTACCAGCACCTGGCCGGAACAATCCGGGCCGGCGCCGATGCCGATGGTCGGGATCGTCAGTAGTTCGCTGACTTCCTTGCCCAGCGCCGCAGGAATCGCTTCCAGCACCAGCAGGCTGGCGCCGGCTTCCTGCAGGGCCAGGGCGTCGGCTTTCAACTGCTCGGCGGCGGCGCTGGTCTTGCCCTGTACTTTATAGCCGCCCATCTGATGCACCGATTGCGGCGTCAGCCCCAAGTGGCCACATACCGGGATCGCCCGTTCGACCAGGAAACGCACGGTTGGCGCCAGCCAGGCGCCGCCTTCGATCTTGACCATCTGCGCGCCCGCCTGGATCACCGGCACGGCGTTGGCGAATGCGCTTTCCGGCGTCGCGTAGGCGCCGAACGGCAGGTCCGCCAGCACCAGTGCAGTGCGGTTGCCGCGCGCCACGCTGGCGGTGTGATAGGCGATCTCCTGCACCGTCACCGGCAAGGTCGAGCTGTGGCCCTGGCACACCATGCCGAGCGAATCGCCGATCAGCAAGGTCTCGACGCCGCAGCGGTCCATCAAGGCCGCAAAGCTGGCGTCGTAGCAGGTCAGCATGGTGATCTTCTCACCCTTGTCGCGCAATGCCTGCAGGGCCGGAATCGTCACCGGCTTGCTGCGCGCCGCTGTTGCGCCGCTGTCTTGTACGCTGTCTTGTACGCTGTCTTGTGAATAAGCTGCCATTGTCATTCTCCACGATTGAAAAATTCACGCTTGCCGCGCATGCTGTCGATACGCGCCAAGAGTAAGCTGAAATCGGCATCGCTGCCGGCCAGGTCCAGGTGTTCGTTGTTGACGATCAGCAGCGGCGCGTCGTCGTAGTGATGAAAGAAGCGGCTGTAGCTTTCGCACAGGCGCGCCAGGTAGTCCTGGGTGATGGCGCTTTCCATCTCGATGCCGCGCTTCTTGATGCGTTCTATCAGGGTTTCCGGCTCGGCCTGCAGGTAAATCACCAGGTCCGGCGTGGCCGCCTGCGGCCGCAGATGATCATACATCTGCTGGTACAGCTTGAGCTCTTCGTCGGCCAGGGTCAGGCTGGCGAAAATGGCATCCTTGGCCAGCAGGAAATCGGCCACCAGATGACCGCGGCCATCAAACAAATCGTTCTGCGAAGTCTCGCGCAACTGGTTGATGCGCTGGAACAGGAAAAACATCTGGGTCGACAACGCATAACGGGGAGCATCCCGATAAAATTTTTCCAGGAAAGGATTGGCCTGCGGCTGCTCCAGCAGAACGCGCGCGCCCAGATGCGCTGCAATCTTGTTGGTCAGCGTGGTCTTGCCGGCGCCGATAGGACCTTCTACTACAATGTATTTGTAATTATCTAGATTCATGTTCAACCGTGAATGCCGCGTGTGCAAAGACAATAGTGTGCCAGAAGCTGCCGCATCCAACACTTAGCCAGGGAAAGCACGCGGTCTATAGTTTGCGGATACGCTGGTCCGCCACCAGCGGGGCGAACTGATGCGCCGCGCCGTGCTGGGGAATGACGATGAAAGGATCGAGCTGCAATAGCGGGATCAGGACAAAAGCGCGTTGCGTCATGCGTGGATGCGGCACCGTCAGCACTTCGTCCTGGATGCTGGACTGGCCGTATAGCAGCAGGTCGAGATCGAGCGTACGGGGCGCGTTCGGATAGGGCCGCTGGCGACCGAAATCCTGCTCGATCTGCTGCAAGCCACGCAGCAGGTCATGGGCGCCGAGGCGGGTTTCGAGACGCGCAACGGCATTGACGTAATCGTCGCCGCCGGCGTCCAGCGGCGCCGTGCCAAACAAACTGGACTGGCTACCCAGGCTGGTGTGCGGCAGCTTACCGAGTTGCAAGATGGCGCGTTGCACCTGCCCGGCGGCGTCGCCCAGGTTGGCGCCGATGCCGATGTAGGCGGTGACCAGAGGGCCAGCCGCCGCAGACGTGGCAGTCGAGGCCATGGAACTATGCGCCTTGCCCATCGTCGCTACGGCCGCCCGGGTTGACCGGCTTGGCGCCGCTGCGGGAACCGCGCCGGCGCGGACGTTTCTTGGCCGGCGCAGCTTCGGCCGGCCCTTTCGGCTTTTGCGCCATCAATGCTTCGCGCTCGTCGCCGTCGCCTTCCATGAAGGCGGTCCACCATTCGCCGATTTCGCCGTCGATTTCGCCGGAGGCGCAACGCAGCAGCAGGAAATCGTAACCGGCGCGCAGGCGCAGGTGTTCCAGCATCTTGTATGGAGCCTTGCCGGTGCGCCGCTCAAAGCGCGGTTGCATGGCCCAGATATCGCGCATGTCGGAGGCGATCTTGCGCTGCAGGGCCAGCTTGTCGGTCTGCGCTTCCAGCACATCGTCGGCCGCCAGGTGTAGCGCCGGGATCGGGAATTCGCCGGCGGCCTTGTAGGCGCTCCATTTTTCCAACACCTGATGCCACAGCAGCGAGGCAAACAGGAAACCAGGGGAAACCGGCTTGCCTTGCTGTACGCGGACATCGGTATTGGCCAGCGCCAACGTCACGAACTTCTCGCCCAGCGGCTGCTCCAGCACCACGTCCAGCAGCGGCAGCAAACCGTGATGCAAGCCTTCCTTGCGCAATTGCTGCAGGCAGGCCAGCGCGTGGCCGCTCATCAGCAGTTTCAGCATTTCATCGAACACCCGTGCCGCCGGCACGTTGTCGATCAGCGCCGCCATCACCGGAATCGGCGCGCGGGTGGCAGGATCGATGGTGAATTTCAGCTTGGCGGCGAAGCGGACGATGCGCAGCATGCGCACCGGATCTTCGCGGTAGCGCGCTTCCGGCTCGCCGATGATGCGCAGGGTCTTGGCGCGGATGTCGGCGATGCCGCCGTGGTAATCCAGCACGCTTTCGGTGGCCGGATCGTAGTACATCGCGTTGATGGTGAAATCGCGCCGCACCGCATCCTCATGCTGCTCGCCGAAAGTATTGTCGCGCAGCACGCGGCCATGCTCGTCTTTCGGCGAACCGTCGGAAGAAGCGCCGCGGAAAGTGGTCACTTCGATCAGCTCCTGGCCGAACATCACGTGCACGATCTGGAAGCGTTTGCCGATGATGAAGGCGCGCCGGAACAGGCGTTTGACCTGTTCCGGCGTGGCGTTGGTGGCGACGTCGAAATCCTTCGGCTTGACCCCCAGCAGCAGATCACGCACAGCGCCGCCGACGATGAACGCCTTGTAGCCGTTATCCTGCAGCGTCTTGGTGACCCTGACTGCGTTGGGCGACACCAGTTGCGGATTGATGCCGTGCTCTTTCGGGCCGAGTATCAACGGTTGGGTGGGATCTTTCTTCTTTTTCCCAAGGATGGAGCGAATCAGCTTCTTGATCATTGCGCGTCGAATAAATTCAGGATGGGCCAGCCGTGCTCACTTGCGTGGGCTTTCAACAGGGCGTTGGGATTGGTGGCGACCGGGTCGGTCACCAGCTTCATCAAGGGCAGGTCGTTGTGCGAATCGCTATAGAAATAACTGCGCGGGAAACTAGCCAGCGTCATGTCCATGGTCGCCAGCCAAGCGTGGGTATGGATCACTTTGCCGGGACCGTAGGTCGGCGTATCCGCCAGGCGGCCGGTGATCTCGCCGTCGTCCGTGGTTTCCGGGTCCGAAGCGATCAGGAAATCGACGCCCAGCGCTTTGGCGATCGGTTCGGTGACGAAGCTGTTGGTGGCGGTGACGATTGCCACCAGGTCGCCGGCGTCCAGGTGCTTTTGCAATAGCGCGCGGGCCGCCGGGGTGATGGTCGGCAGGATCACTTCCTGCATGAACTGCTGGTGCCAGGCGTCGAGCTGCTTGCGCGGGAACTTGGATAAGGTGCCGAAGGCGAATTCCAGGTACTTGACCGGATCCAGCGTACCGGCCTGGTACTGGGCAAACCACTCGGCGTTGCTTTTTTCAAAAGCGTCAGGATCGACTGCGCCGATACGCGCCAGGAACTGCCCCCATTCATAGTCGGAGTCGACGGGCAGCAGCGTATGGTCAAGGTCGAATAGGGCCAGGTTCATAGTGTGTGTTTATCTTCGGATTCGAGTTGCAACAAGCTGCGCAGCAAAGGCAGCGTAATGGGACGTTGCGTCTCCAGCGAAAAGCGGTCCAGTTCGTTCAGCATGGCTGTCAGGGACCGCATATCGCGCCGGAAATGCGTAATGAGGTAGGGTAACACGCCGCTCGACAAGTGCAGGCCGCGGACTTGCGCGGCGTGCGTCAGGGCAGCGATTTTTTCTTCGTCGCTGAGGCCGTGCAGCTGGTAGATCAGGCCCCAGCCCAGGCGGGTGCGGAAATCTTCCCGCACGCTCAGCTCGGACGGCGGCAGCTGGCCGCTGGTGACCAGCCAGCCGCCATGCTCGCGGATCTGGTTGAACAGGGCGAAGGCTTCGATCTGGTCGCCGGCCGACAGCTTGTCGCAATCGTCGATCAGGTAGCCGGGCACATCCGGCGAAAAGTTGAAGACGTCGCCGTTGTACTGGCTGCCGCGGATCAGGCGCGCGCCGGTGCTGCTGGCGAGGGCGCGCAGCACATGGCTTTTGCCGGCGCCGGCGCCGCCCCACAGGTAGACAAAACGGTCGCCCGGCGCGGTGAGGTATGCCGCGCTAGGCGCGACCAGACGCTGCAAGAACTGTAAAGCTTCTTGGTTTTGCCCGACCACGAAAGTGGCCAAGGTCTGCGGTTCTTCCGCAGTGATGTCCAGCGTTAACTGCCTCATGCTAATTTCTTCATTGTTACCTAAGGTGGTTCGACAAACCTGCAGTACGATTTTTCGAGCCCGCTTTATTTGATTACTTAGTTTTGATAAAAACTGCTATCGAGATAATGGGCTTTGACGTGCTTGACCACCACCGACATCACCGCTGAACACGGCAGCGCCAGCAGGATGCCGACAAAGCCGAACAGCTGGCCGAAGGCCATCAGGGCAAAAATCACTACCAGCGGATGCAAGCCTATGCGTTCGCCTACCAGGCGCGGCGTCAGGATGAAACTCTCCAGCACCTGGCCGATGCCGTACACGATGGCGACGGCGATCAAGCCATGCAGGCCGTCGAATTGCAGCATTGCCGCAATCAGCGCCAGCGCCAGTCCGAGACCGAAGCCGACATAGGGAATAAATACCAGCAAACCGGTAATAATGCCAACCGGCAATGCCACATCAAAACCGGCAATCGCCAGTCCGGTCGAATAATAAATCGCCAGAACCAACATTACCAGCAATTGCCCGCGCAAATATTGCGCCAGCAGGCTGTCGACCTCTTGCGTCATGGCGGCGGTCTTGCCTTGCCAGCGGCGCGGCACCAGCTTGCCGACCCGGTCGACGATGGAATGCCAGTCTTGCAACAGATAAAACAACACTACCGGCACCAGCAGGATCGTGGCCAGCCAGCCCAGCACCGCGGTACCGCCGACCTTCACCGAGGCCAGCACCGAAGTCCAGATTTCATCGCCGCTGGTGGACAGCTGCTTGGTCAGCATCTCCTTGATGCCGGTGCCGTCCAGCCGCACATTGATGCCGAAGTCCTGCAGATGCGGGCCGATCACGCCGTCCAGCTTGGTGAGGAAGGTCGGAATCTGGTTTTGCAATAATGGCAACTCCTTGCGCAGTACCGGGATCACGATCAGGATCACCGCCAGGATGGCGAACACCAGCAGCAGGATCACGATCAGCACCGCCAGCGCGCGCGGGAAGGGAAACTTGCCGATACGCCGGCGCGACAGCCAGTCCACGCCCGGATTCAGGGCGTAGGCGAGAATGGCGGAGGCGATGAAAGGGGTCAGGATAGGCCCCAGAGCCACCATCAGCGCCACCAGCAGCAGCGCAATTCCCAGCCACAACGCAGTTTGTTTTTGTTCGTCTGTAAAAGAAAATGGCATGGAATCGAGAGTTTGGTGGATCGGTTTGATAAAATACCGCTTTTACCGCGCATTTCATCGCATATACAGCGATGTATATATAATAGATGCGAGATGCGCGGCCGAATTTCTCTATTTTACCGCCTCTGCCGCCAATCACATCATGACTTCCACTTCAAACGTTTCCAACGTGCCACTCTCTTACCGTGACGCCGGTGTCGATATCGACGCTGGCGACGCCCTGGTAGAGGCCATCAAGCCTTTCGCCAAGCGCACCATGCGGGAGGGGGTGATGGGCGGCATCGGCGGTTTCGGCGCCCTGTTCGAAATCAGCAAGAAATTCAAGGAACCGGTGCTGGTATCCGGCACCGACGGCGTCGGCACCAAGCTGAAGCTGGCTTTCCACCTGAAACGCCACGACACGGTCGGCATCGACCTGGTGGCGATGAGCGTCAACGATATCCTGGTGCAAGGCGCCGAGCCGCTGTTCTTCCTCGACTATTTCGCCTGTGGCAAGCTGGACGTACCTAGCGCCACCGACGTCATCAAGGGTATCGCCAAGGGTTGCGAACTGGCGGGCTGCGCTCTGATCGGCGGCGAGACCGCTGAAATGCCAAGCATGTATCCGGACGGCGAATACGACCTGGCGGGCTTTGCCGTCGGCGCCGTGGAAAAATCCAAGCTGATCGACGGCACCAAGATCATCCCGGGCGACGTCGTGCTGGGCCTGGCGTCATCGGGCGCGCATTCCAACGGCTACTCGCTGGTGCGCAAGATCATCGAAGTCGCCAAGCCAGACCTGGACGGCGACTTCCACGGCCGCAAGCTGGCCGACGTGCTGATGGAACCTACCCGCATCTACGTCAAGCCCCTGCTGGCCTTGATGGAAGCGATGGAAGTTAAAGGCATGGTGCACATCACCGGTGGCGGCCTGGTGGAAAACATCCCACGCGTACTGCAAGACAATTTGACCGCTGTCCTGCGCAGCGATGCCTGGACCATGCCGCCGCTGTTCACCTGGCTGCAGCAGCACGGCCAGGTAGCCGACGCTGAAATGCACCGGGTGTTCAACTGCGGCATCGGCATGACCGTGATCGTCTCCAAGGAAAACGCTGCGGCCGCAGTAGCCCAACTGACAGCAGCCGGCGAAACCGTCAACGTCATCGGTGAAATCCGCGCCCGCGCCGAAGGCGAAGCGCAAACCATCGTCATCTAAGCGCTCATCCGCTGAGGCAATAAAAAAGACGGCCTAGGTCGTAATGCCGTTCACTTAAGCTCCGAACGGCATTCTTTAGGTGGACCAATGCGGTCATTCCGTCATCCCCGCGAACGCGGGGATCCATGTTGCAGAGCATGGTGATTAAAAATGGATTCCCGCGTTCGCGGGAATGACGCGACAAGCGCTATTCCCAGTATCCTTAACTGAACGGCATTACGGCCTAGGCCGTCTTTTTTCATTTCCGCTAAACCGGAACGTTTCAATCTTCGTAGCGCTTGAGGCTGGCTTCCATGCCCTTGGCCAGATCCGCCATGCAGCTGACGGTCACCTCCAGGTCGCGCAGCAAGCCGTCCCGCACGCTATACACCCAGCTATGGATGGTCAGCGGCTGGCCGCGCTCCCAGGCATCCTGGACGATCGTGGTGCGGCAGATATTGGCGACCTGCTCCATCGAGTTGAGCTCGCACAGGCGGTCGTGGCGCAAGCTTTCCGGCAAAGCTTCGCCGAGGTAGCGCTCATGCTTCTGATGTACGTCCTCGACATGGCGCAGCCAGTTGTCGGCCAGGCCGACGCGGCGCTTGGTCAGCGCCGCATGGACGCCGGAGCAGCCGTAATGGCCGACCACGAACACATGCTTGACCTTCAGCACGTCAACCGCGAACTGCAGCACAGACAGGCAGTTCAAATCGCTATGCACCACCACGTTGGCGATATTGCGATGGACGAACAGCTCACCCGGCAACAAGCCCAGCAATTCATTTGCCGGCACCCTGCTGTCGGAACATCCAATCCAGAAATACTCGGGCGCCTGCTGCGAGGCCAGCGTCTTGAAAAACTCCGGATCGCGGGCGGTGATTGCCGCCGCCCACTCACGGTTTCTCTGGAAAAGATCTTCTCGAGTCAGGGATTGCTTGTTGTTTGCTGTCATCGTTTTCTATTCAATAAAGTTCCATCTGCGTGGTATTTTGACAATACCGGCACGACATCCTGGGCCTTATTTTATAGAAAACTGGCTTTCCCCATCGGCTTTTATCCAATACCCATTATGCGGATGGAGGCGCCCTAGTGTCATGTCATGCCTATCTGTCGGGATATCGCGCCGGCCTTGGCCCGTAGCGCTAGGCGTACCGAGGAGACATAGCGGGGCTATGGCGACGAGGTGCAACGACGCGATACGGGTCAAGGACAAGCGAGATGCCGACAGATAGGCATGACACGACACTAAGCCGGCTGGCCCAGCAACAACGGCTTCAGGCGACTGTCGGCCGGCTTGTCGCCGAGCCAGATTTTCAGCAAGGCGTTATAGAAAACCTGGTCGGGCAGCGTTTCCGATACCGGCTTGCCGTTGAAATGGATTTGCGTGCCGACGCCGGGGATCCAGTCGGTGGTCAGCACATCGCCTTTTTTCAGTTCAGGAATCGAGGCGAACAGTTCGCCGAATTTCAACAGCTGGTTGATGATCTTGGCCTTGTCCGCCTTGTCCACATTGTTCTGGATGCCGGTCATGAAGGCGCGGCTGAAATCCTCGCTGCTGACGTCTCGCAACATGACCAGTTCGATGCGGCGCGCGCCGCTGGCGGCCATCACCTCCGGCACCGTGGTTTTTTTCTCAGCCAGATACAGCGCCGCCGTGTAGACCTTGAAAATCACCTTGTAGCGTATGCCGGCGCCGTTCAGTTTCAGGTCCTGGTTGCCGACCTTGGCGCTTTCGTCGATCTTGACGCCGGCCAGATCCAGCGCAAATGCCGCCTGCGCCAGCATCAGCCCGGACAGTACGCAAGCGCAAGCCGTTGCACGCTTTAATTGAGCAACTATCATCGTGTCTCCTCCTATGGTTTGTTTGTATATGGAGTTTGTATTGATCGAAAATAAAAGAACGATCGTTTTATTATTACCCTATACAGAATAGAGAGCGGCGCGAAATTATGCAATAAGGAATTTGTTAATGCGGACTCTACATGGCGCGGCGCCTGCCGCTGCGCCCATAAAAAAACGCCAGCCTTGCGGGCTGGCGGTTTTGCGGGAATCAAAGCCTGAATTCAAGCTCAATCTTCAAGCTTATTTTTCAATCTCACTCAAAAAACTCTTTGACCTTGTCTTTCCAGGATTTGCTCTGCGGACTGTGCTTGGCGCCGCCTTCGCTGGTCAGCTGCTCGAATTCCTGCAGCAGCTCTTTCTGGCGGTCGCTCAGCTTGACCGGGGTTTCCACCACAACGTGGCAGAACAGATCCCCGGCGTAGCCCGAACGCACGCCCTTGATGCCCTTGCTGCGCAGACGGAAGGTCTTGCCTGACTGGGTGCCGTCCGGAATCGTGAAGGACGCCTTGCCGTTCAATGTAGGCACTTCGATTTCACCGCCCAATGCCGCTTTGGCGAACGAGATCGGCATTTCGCAATGCAGATCGTCGCCTTCACGCTGGAACACCGCATGCGGCTTGATGTGGATTTCCACATACAGGTCGCCGGTCGGGCCGCCGTTCATACCCGGCTCGCCGTTGCCGGAGGAGCGGATACGCATGCCGTCGTCGATGCCAGACGGGATTTTCACTTCCAGTGTCTTGTTGCGCTTGATGCGGCCGGCGCCGGCGCATGACGGGCATGGTTCCGGAATGATCTTGCCGCTGCCGTGGCATTTCGGGCAAGTCTGCTGAATGCTGAAAAAGCCTTGCTGCATGCGTACCTGGCCGTGGCCGCCGCAGGTCGGGCAAGTGATTGGTTCGGTGCCGGGCTTGGCGCCGCTGCCATGGCAAGGTTCGCACTCGTCCCAGCTTGGCACCCGGATGGTGGTGTCGAAACCGTGCGCAGCCTGCTCCAGCGTGATTTCCAGGTTGTAGCGCAGATCGGCGCCGCGATACACCTGCGGTCCACCGCCACGGCCGCCGCGGCCACCGCCACCGCCGAAAATGTCGCCGAAAATGTCGCCGAAGGCATCGGCAAAACCACCCGCGCCGCCGCCACCGCCGCCACCCATGTTGGGATCGACGCCGGCATGGCCGTAACGGTCATAGGCATCCCGCTTTTGCGGGTCGGACAGCATTTCGTAGGCTTCTTTTGCCTCTTTGAATTTTTCTTCCGCACCCTTGCTATCCGGATTGCGGTCCGGATGGTGCTTCATTGCGAGCTTGCGGTACGCCTTCTTGATTTCATCATCAGTAGCGTTTTTCGCAACACCCAGTATTTCGTAAAAATCACGCTTCGCCATCTTTTTGCACCCTGTTGTTTAAGCGAAAACGCCGGGCAGAGTAATTTGCCATGTTTTGATGGCTCATAAACTCTACCCGGCTAAGTGTTTTGCAATTTAAACGTTGATTTGATTAGTTGGGGACAGAGTCGCACAGAAAGTGTAATTCGCCACGCTTCGGTGGCTCTTAAACCCTATCCGGGCGACTCTGTCCCGCAATTAAATTACTTGTCCTTCACTTCCTTGAAATCGGCGTCAACCACGTCGTCTTCCTTCGGCTTGGCTTCCGCGCCGGCGCTAGCGCCTGCTTCAGCGCCGCCGGCTGCAGCTTGCTGCGCCTGCAGGTCGGCATACATCTTTTCGCCCAGCTTTTGCGCTGCCGTGGTCAAGGCGGCTGTCTTGTTGTCGATGGCGGCCTTGTCGCTGCCCTTCAACGCTTCTTCCAGTTCCTTGATCGCGGCTTCGATGCTTTCCTTCTCGCCGGCTTCCAGCTTGTCGCCGTATTCCGCCAGGGATTTCTTGGTCGAATGGACCAGTGCGTCGCCCTGGTTGCGGGCTTCCGCTGCTTCCTTCAGGCGCTTGTCGTCTTCCGCATTGGCTTCGGCGTCGCGCACCATCTTCTGGATCTCTTCTTCGGTCAAGCCGGAGTTGGCCTTGATGGTGATCTTGTTTTCCTTGCCGGTTGCCTTGTCCTTGGCGCCGACGTGCAAGATGCCGTTAGCATCGATGTCGAAGGTGACTTCGATCTGCGGCGTGCCGCGCGATGCCGGCGGGATGCCTTCCAGATTGAATTCGCCCAGGCCCTTGTTGCCTGCAGCCATCTCGCGCTCACCTTGGAAAACCTTGATGGTCACGGCAGGCTGGTTGTCGTCGGCCGTCGAGAACACCTGGCTGAACTTGGTCGGGATGGTGGTGTTCTTCTGGATCATCTTGGTCATCACGCCGCCCATGGTTTCGATACCCAGCGACAATGGCGTCACGTCCAGCAGCAGCAAGTCCTTGCGGTCGCCCGACAAGACCGAACCCTGGATTGCGGCGCCGACGGCGACAGCTTCATCCGGATTGACGTCCTTGCGTGGTTCCTTGCCGAAGAATTCCTTCACCTTTTCCTGCACCTTAGGCATGCGGGTCATGCCGCCGACCAGAATGATGTCGTCGATGTCGGAAACCTTGACGCCGGCGTCCTTGATGGCGATGCGGCAAGGCTCGATAGTCTTGGCGATCAGCTCTTCCACCAGCGATTCCAGCTTGGCGCGGGTCATCTTCAGGTTCAGATGGATCGGTGCGCCGTTCGCCATGGCGATGTACGGTTCGTTGATTTCAGTCTGTTGCGACGACGACAATTCGATCTTGGCGCGTTCGGCCGAAGCCTTGATGCGTTGCAGGGCAATCGCATCCTTTTTCAGGTCGATGCCGTTGATCTTCTTGAACTCGTCCAGGATGTAATCGATGATGCGCTGGTCGAAGTCTTCGCCGCCGAGGAAAGTATCGCCGTTGGTGGACAGCACTTCGAACTGCTTTTCGCCATCGACATCGGCGATTTCGATGATGGAGACGTCGAATGTACCGCCGCCCAGGTCATATACCGCAATCTTGCGGTCGCCTTTTTCTGCCTTGTCCAAGCCGAAAGCCAGCGCAGCCGCGGTCGGCTCGTTGATGATGCGCTTGACGTCCAGGCCGGCGATACGGCCGGCGTCCTTGGTCGCTTGACGCTGGGCATCGTTGAAGTAAGCCGGCACGGTAATCACAGCTTCGGTGACTTCTTCGCCGAGGTAGTCTTCAGCGGTCTTCTTCATCTTGCGCAACACTTCCGCGGAGATTTGCGGCGGCGCCAGTTTCTGGTCGCGCACGCCTACCCATGCATCGCCATTGTCGGCCTTGATGATCTGGTAAGGCATCAGCGCGATGTCTTTCTGCACTTCTTTTTCGTCGAACTTGCGGCCGATCAGACGCTTGGTGGCGTACAGCGTGTTGGTCGGATTGGTGACTGCCTGGCGCTTGGCAGGAGCGCCGACCAGGATTTCGCCGTCTTCTTGATAAGCGATGATGGAAGGCGTGGTACGCGCGCCTTCCGAGTTTTCGATCACTTTTGGCTGACCGTTTTCGATAACCGAAACGCAAGAATTCGTGGTGCCCAAGTCAATGCCGATAATTTTACCCATGGTGTATGTCCTTTACTGAATATCTGATGAATGTTTGGATGGTCTGAATATAGGGAGCGAAAGCGCGCTTTCAAGCGCTAAACTGCTCGCTCCTGGCGTTTTTTTTCTATTTTCCTTGCGCCACGACGACCAGCGCTGGCCGCAACAGACGATCGGCAATGGTATAGCCCTTTTGCAGCACGGTCACCACGGTATTGGCGTCCTGCTCGGCCGGCACGGTCGAGATCGCCTGGTGTTTCATCGGGTCCAGCTTCTCGCCGACTGCCGGCGAGATTTCCAGCAAACGGTTTTTTTCAAAGGCCGAGGACAGTTGCTTGAGCGTCATTTCGACGCCTTCCTTGAGCGACTCCAGCGACGGCGTCTCGATCTTCAGCGCCATTTCAAGGTGGTCCTTGACCGGCACCAGCGCTTCGGCAAAGCCTTCGATGGCAAATTTGTGCGCACGGGCAATATCTTCCTGAGCCCGGCGGCGGATGTTTTCCGACTCAGCCTTGGCGCGCAGGAACGCGTCCTGCATTTCGGCGATCTTGGCTTGCGCTTCCGACAGCTGGACTTCCAGCGCCGACTCGGGAATCACCGTTGCATCATCGGCAACAGCATTTTTTTCCGTTTGCGCCGTCTGTACCGGCTCGTTCTGATTTTCCATGTGTTCCATTCAAAAACCTCCAACAATCAATAACTTATTAACCTATAGCAGTCCAAATGAGGCTATGCCCTTACTTTTTCAAGGGTTAAAAGTCGGCCGCACGCAATATCGAGCAAGGACCCCACAAATCGGGAGTTTCTGGCAACAAATTGAAACAATATTTACCAGAACTGGGTTTGCTGCGATGCCACATAGGGACTATCCTGAAAGCGTGGCTCAAGCAAGAGTCAGCAACCTGCAGGCCCTCTCGGAGAGCCCTCTGCCCCACTAACAAAAAAAGGGGATTATCGTGAAACTGCCGTTGATTTCCGCACTTTTGATCGTGTACACCTTACTCGCCGCCGGCATGATCAGCTATTCGCAACTGGTTGCGTTGTACTAGATTCTGCCTTCCGGCCAAAGCCTCCGGCTGCTTGCAGAATAAATAATATTCTATTTCTCCAGCCCGAGTTTGGGCGCTCATTATAGTTGCGCCTTGCCGCCGCGGCGCATCAGCACCCTAAATTTCTGCCGCAAACCCGCCGGATTACTGGCTCGCCCCCAGGCTCAGCGCTTGTTTTTTTGACATTTCCACCTGCAGCTTCAACTCTTCCCGCTCGGCCTCGGTCAGATGCGTCGGCCAGCCGATCAGCTGCTCTTCGACGATCTCCGCCATGGCTGAAATCCAGCCGGGCGCCTGATTCAGGCATGGGATGAAATGGAATTCCTTGCCACCCGCCTGCAGAAAATCCTGCTTGCCCTCTATCGCAATCTCTTCCAGCGTCTCCAGGCAATCGCTGGTGAAGCCCGGACACATGACGTCGACCCGCTTGACGCCTTGCTTGGCCAGCGCCTGCAAGGTCGGCGCGGTGTAAGGCTGCAGCCATTCCGCCTTGCCGAAGCGCGACTGAAAGGTCAACTGGTACTGCTCCGGCCCCAGCCCCAGTTGCTGCGCCAGCAGGCGCGCGGTCTTGTGGCATTCGCAGTGATAGGGATCGCCCAGCAGCAAGGTGCGCTTCGGCACCCCATGGAAACTCATGATCAGCTTGTCGGGTGCGCCGTGCATGGCCCAGTAGGCCAGCACCGAATCTTTCAGGGCCTGGATGTACGCTTCATGATCGTGGTAATGCTTGATGAAACGTAGTTCCGGCACGTTGCGGACTTGCGCATAATGGGCAAACACGGCGTCGTAGATCGATGCCGTGGTGGTCGCGGAATATTGCGGATAGGCCGGCAGCACCAGCAGCCGTTCGCAGCCCTCGGCTTTCAGCTGTTCCAGCACTTCGCCGATGGCAGGGCTGCCGTAGCGCATGGCGTAAGCCACCTGCAGCCGATGCCCGCGCTGGCCCAGGTAGCCGCGCAACAGTGTCGCCTGCTTGCCGGTATGGACTTTCAGCGGCGAACCCTCGTTGCTCCAGATCGATGCATATTTATGGGCCGACTTGCTGGAACGGAAAGGCAGGATCAGGCAGTGCAGGATCAGCCACCAGATCGCGCGCGGGATTTCCACCACGCGCGGATCGGACAGGAATTGCTTCAGGTAACGCCGCACCGCCTTAGTGGTAGGCGCATCCGGGGTACCGAGATTGACCAGCAACACCGCGGTCTTGCCAGTCTTGCCATGGGTGAACGGTGGTTCTTTCAGAAATGCCATGCAAAGATGTCCAGGAAAATGACCGCGGGATTAGAGAGCCAGCAGTTCGCGCGCGTGCTTGCGGGTAGTGGCAGTGATTTCCAGGCCGCCCAGCATGCGGGCGATTTCTTCGATCCGGTTCTTTGCGTCCAGGCCGTCGATCGCCGACACGGTCTTGTTGCCCTGGCTCTGCTTGCTGACCTGGAAGTGCTGGTTGGCCTGGCTGGCGACCTGCGGCAAATGGGTCACGCACAAGACCTGGCGGTCCTGCCCCAGGCGTTTCAGCAAGCGTCCCACCACTTCGGCGACGCCGCCGCCGATGCCGCTGTCGACTTCGTCGAAAATCAGGGTCGGGGTAGCAGTCGAGCTCGAAGTGATCACCGAAATCGCCAGCGCAATCCGCGCCAGCTCGCCGCCGGACGCCACTTTGGCTAAAGCCCGCGGCGCCACGCCGGCATGGCCGGCCACCAGGAACTCTACTTGTTCGACGCCATAGCTGGCAGGCTCGCAAGGATTGAGGGCCACGGCGAAGCGTCCACCGCTCATGCTCAAGTCCTGCATCGCCGCCGTCACTGCCGTACCCAGAGCCTGCGCCGCCTTGGTACGCGCCTTCGACATTTTTTGCGCCAGCGCCAGATAGGCCGCTTTCAGCTTTTCTTCCTGCGCGCGCATGGCGTCGAGGTCGCTGGCGTCGGCCAGCTGGCGCAATTGCGTGGACAAGATCTCCAGTTCCTGCGGCAGCTCATCCGGCGCCAGCCGGAACTTGCGGCCGGCGGAGTGGATGGCTTCCATGCGGTCTTCCACCTGGTGCAGGCGCGCCGGATCGAGCTCGACCCGGCTCAGGTAATCATTCAAGGCATACACCGCTTCCTGCAGCTGGATGCGGGCCGGCTCCAACGCTTCCAGCACCGGCTTGAGGCTGCTGTCGACATCCACCAGCTTGCCGATCTTCTGGTTCAACGCCGACAGCTGCGACAGCATCGGCGGCGTGTCGTCTGCCTCGTTTTCGGAAATCACGTTGAGCGCTTCCTGCGCCCCTTCGATCAGGCTGGCGGCATGCGACAGGCGACTGTGTTCGTTGGTGATTTCATCCCACTCGCCCGGCTTGACCGCCAGCTTTTCCAGCTCGCCGACCTGCCATTCGAGCCGCTCGCGTTCCAGCAGGACGTTCTTGGCATTGGTTTCAAATTCTTCGCGCTGGCGCGCCAGCGAGCGCCAGCTTTTGAAAGCGGCGGCCAGCGTCAGCAAATCGTCAGCCAGGCCGGCCTGGCCATCCAGCAGCAGCCGTTGCGCATCGTTTTTCAGCAGGGACTGGTGCGCGTGCTGGCCATGGATATCGACCAGCATTTCGCCCAGCTCACGCAACTGGCCGGCAGTGGCGGCAACGCCATTGATGAAGGCCTTCGAGCGGCCGGCGTTGTCGATCACGCGTCGCATCAGGATCACGCCGTCTTCGCTGCCGAATTCGTTGCGCTCCAGCCAGGCGATGGCCTCCGCGTCAACGCCGGCGGCCATGGCGAATTCCGCCGTGACGTCGGCCTTGGCGGCGCCTTCGCGCACTACGCTGGCGTCACCGCGGCCGCCCAGCGCCAGCGCCAGGGCATCGATCAGGATCGACTTGCCGGCGCCGGTTTCGCCGGTGAATACAGTAAAGCCAGCGGCGAACTCAAGCTCGATGGCATCGACAATGACAAAATCGCGGATGGAAAGTGTGCGCAGCATGGGAGTCTGGGATGGGCTCAAAAATGGATGTCAATATAGCGCGGACCGCCACGGCAGTGGCAAAGTCGCCAGAAAATACGTCAACAGCTTACATGATGATCGGGATTACTTCAGCTGTCCTTCCGCCGATGGATATTCGTTCCAGTGCAGTTTCTGGCGCAAAGTGGCGTAATAGCTCCAGCCGGCCGGATGCAGAAAGGTAATGGTGTGTTCGGAGCGCCGGATCAGGATGCGGTCGCCGTGCTGCAGGCTGGCCAGCGACTGCATGTCGAAATTGGCGCTCATGTCGCGGCCGTTGACGATCTCGATCACGATTTCGCTGCTGTCCGGGATCACGATCGGCCGGTTCGACAGCGCATGCGGCGCAATCGGCACCAGCACGATGCCGCCCAGCGACGGATGCAGCAAAGGCCCGCCGGCCGACAAGGCATAGGCGGTGGAGCCGGTCGGCGTCGCCACGATCAAGCCGTCGGAACGCTGGTTGTACATGAAGCGACCGTCGACTTCGACCATCAGCTCCGCCATGCCGGAGCCGGCGCCGCGCGTCACCACCACGTCGTTGAAGGCCAGCGCGCTGAAAATCTGCTGGCCGTCGCGCATCACCGCGCTTTGCAGCAGGCTGCGGCGCTCGGATTCGACCTGGCCATCGAGCATTTCACCCAGCACCGGCAGCATGCGCTCCAGGGAAATATCGGTAATAAAGCCGAGCCGGCCCTGGTTGATGCCGATCAAGGGCACATCATAAGGCGCCAGCTGGCGCGCAATGCCCAGCATGGTGCCGTCGCCACCGACAATGATGGCGGCGTCGGCCTGTTCGCCGATCTGCTCCGGGGTCATGGCGGCAATGCCGGGCAAGGCGACATTCTGCGCCGTCTCGGCCTCCAGCACCACGTGATGGCCCCGTCCTTGCAGGAAATCGACGATTTCCGTCAGCGATTCGGAAATGCCGGCGGCAAAATATTTGCCGACGATCGCAATGGTCTTCGGCGCAGGTTCCTGCAAATTCGCTTGAGAAGGTAATTTTATAGGCCACATGCTGGCGATTAGACCATAATTTAGGCTTGCAATGAAGGATACGCACATGGCTCTGACGAATAATTCAACACCCTCCCCCGGCTCGCAGCCGGGTAAGCAGATTGTCATCAAAGCGGTTTTGTTCGATCTTGACGATACGCTATGGCCGATCGGGCCGGTGATCGCACGCGCCGAGCAAATCCTGTTCGACTGGCTGCAAGCCAATGCGACGGCGCTCACGCGTCAGTTCAGCATCGACGGCCTGCGCCAGCAGAGGCTGCAGCTGGTCGCCACCAATCCGGTCTTTCGCTTCGATTTGTGGAAGCTGCGTCACGCCGCCCTGAGCGCGGCGTTGAGCAGCGTCGGCGAAGATCCGGCCAAGGCCGACGCCGCCATGACGGTGTTTTCCGAAGCGCGCCATGCGGTGACGCCGTTCGCCGACGTCCAGCCGGCCTTGGCCCGGCTGCAGCGCCGCCTGCCGCTGGGCACGGTCTCCAACGGCTTTGCCGATCTTGGCAAGATCGGCCTGGCCGGTCACTTCCAGGCCTCGATCGCGGCCCACAGCTTCGGCTGCGCCAAGCCCGATCCGGCGATCTTCCACGCCGCCTGCGCCGCTCTCAAGGTGGCGCCGCAAGAAACCCTGTATGTCAGCGACGACCCCATGCTGGACGTGGTCAGCGCCCAGCAGGCGGGCTTACAGGCAGTCTGGATCAATCGTTTCGAGCGTACGCTGCCGGACGGCGTCCAGCCGCAGGCCAGCTGCACCAGCCTGGATGAACTGGAGGCATGGCTCGAACAAACGCGATTTTAGAGTCTGTTGGCATATGATTTGGGAGATGCATTCAAGCCAAAACAGTGTATAAGTGCATTAGTTAAAGTGCGTAAGGCGCTGGCAAGCAAGCGCAGCGCTCGCTAAAATAGACCCATATGCAACTAGATAATCGCGCTCAAACCCTGCTCAAGGCCCTGGTCGAACGGTATATTGCCGACGGCCAGCCGGTCGGCTCGCGTGCCCTGTCCAAGATCTCGGGGCTGGAACTGTCGCCGGCGACCATCCGCAACATCATGGCCGACCTCGAGGAAATGGGTTTCGTCGCCAGTCCCCATACCTCGGCCGGACGGGTGCCGACGCCGCGCGGCTACCGCATGTTCGTCGATACCTTGCTGACGGTCGAGGCCATCGACGAGACCGCGCTCGAATCAAAGATGCAAAACAGCCTGCAGCCCAGCTCGCAGCAGAAAATCATCGCCAATGCGGCGCAGGTGTTGTCATCTTTATCGCATTTCGCCGGCGTCGTGCTGAGTCCGCGGCGCGAATCGATTTTCCAGCAGATTGAATTCCTGCGGCTGTCGGAAAAACGCATCCTGCTGGTGATCGTCAGCCCCAACGGCGATGTCCAGAACCGCCTGTTGCTGACTGATGTCGACTACAGCCCGGCCAAGCTGGTGCAGGCCGCCAACTATATCAACCAGCACTACGGCGGCCTCAGCCTGGACGACGTCCGTCTGCGCCTGCAGGGCGAACTGCGCAAGCTGCGCGATGACATGACCTGGCTGATGCAGGCCGCGGTGGAAGCCGGCAGCGACGCCATGACCGACAACAGCGACGAAGTCGTAATTTCCGGCGAGCGCAACCTGCTCAGCGTGACCGACTTGTCGTCCAATATGGATTCGCTGCGCAAACTGTTCGACATGTTCGAGCAAAAAACCGGCCTCATGCAGCTGCTGGATATTTCCGGCAAGGCCACCGGTGTGCAGATCTTCATCGGCGGCGAATCGCAGCTGGTGCCGATGGACGAAATGAGCGTGGTGACGGCGCCGTATGAGGTCAACGGCAAGATCGTCGGCACGCTGGGCGTGATCGGGCCGACGCGGATGGCGTATGAACGGGTCATCCCGATCGTCAACATCACCGCCAAGCTGCTGTCGAATGCCCTCAGCCACAGCTGACCTGGGGCATCGGCATGTCGCGCAACGACGCCATCATCGACTATATCCGTGAGCTGCTGGAGCCGTTCGGCGCAATCAGCGCGCGCCGCATGTTCGGCGGTTACGGCATCTACCACGACAGCGTGATGATCGGCCTGGTCGCCGACAGCACCTTGTTCCTGAAGACAGATGAACTGACCCGGCCGCAGTTTGCCGCTGCCGGTTGCCGGCCATTCGTTACCGAGAGCAAGGGGAAGCCGATCGAGATGAGCTACTGGTCGGCGCCGGAAGACGCCATGGATTCGGCCAACGCCATGACGCCGTGGGCGCGGCTGGCTTATGCGGCGGCTGTGCGCAAGGCTAACGCCAAGCCTGCGCCTAAAGCATCTAAAACGCGTTCACGCTGAGCGGCAGCAAACAAGGGATCAAGCCTCAGGGTCAAGCTTTTTTCTTGCGGCAATCGCGGCAATGGCCGTACAGGGCCAGCGCATGGTCGGCGATTTCAAAACCGTGTTCCTTGGCGACGATTTTCTGGCGCTTTTCAATTTCTTCGTCGTAAAACTCTTCGACCAGGCCGCAATCCAGGCAGACCAGATGGTCGTGGTGCGATCCTTCGTTGAGTTCGAACACGGCTTTGCCGGTTTCAAAATGATTGCGCTGCAACAGGCCAGCCTGCTCAAATTGCGTCAATACGCGGTACACAGTTGCCAGACCGACATCAAGATTCTCGCTCAGCAAGATTTTATAGACGTCTTCGGCGCTCAGGTGCCGCACCTCGCTATTCTGGAAGATTTCCAGGATTTTCAGGCGTGGCAATGTGGCTTTCAGGCCGCTGGCTTTTAGTTCGGATGGATTGTTCGGCATGTTTTGGTCACAAATGGATGATCTGCTTTATCATATAGCGTTTTAGCACAGTTGCTCAATCAATTGAGATCCTTATGCGAATGTTGCTCTCCCCTGCCCGTACCTCCGCCCGCATCGTCCCGTTAGCCGCTGCTGTCGTCCTGATGACCGCACTGGCCGGCTGCGCCTCGAAAAATCCTTTGCTGGACACGCCTGCCGCAGCTGCGCCTGGCGACGCTGCCGGCGCTACCGTCAGCACCGACACCAGCGGGGTGCAAACTATCAAGCATCGCCGCTTCCTGGGCATTTTTTCCCCGTATCGTATAGATATACAACAGGGGAACTTCGTTTCCAAGGAAATGCTGGCCCAGGTCAAAGAAGGCATGACGCGCGAACAAGTGCGTTTTGCGCTCGGCACGCCTCTGGTGACGGATATTTTCCATGACGACCGCTGGGACTATGTGTTCCGCCTGCAAAAGGGCAACGGCGAAATCACCACCAGCCGGGTCAGCGCTTTCTTCAACGGCAACCTGCTGGCGCGCATCGACGGCGGCAACCTGCCTACCGAGAATGACTACCTCGACCGGATTTCCGGCGGCGCGGCGGAAGCCAAGAAGAGCGTCAAGAATGTCGAAATTGCACCAACCGTGCCTAGCGCACCCGCTCCTGCCAAAAACTAAGCCTGCATAAGGACTGGGCCATGCTGCCATGCGCAGCATGGTCCTTGCCGCGAGCAGCTTGGCTCAAGCAACCAGGATCCACTGTACAGATCTCAGATCGCCGAATTAACATGACTCAGATGAAAATAGCCGTTGCCGGCGCCTCCGGACGTATGGGGCGCATGCTGGTCGAAGCAATCCAGAACGCCGATGACGCGGTGCTGGTGGGCGCACTCGGCGTGCCGGATGCGCCGGAGCTGGGCAGCGATGCCGCCGCCTTCCTCGGCAAGCCTGCCAATGTCCTGATCGAAGCCGACCTGGCCAAGGGCCTGGCGCAAGCAGCCTACCTGATCGACTTCACGCGTCCGGAAGGCACGCTGAAGCACCTGGAATACTGCGCCGCCCACGGCATCAAGATGATTATCGGCACTACCGGCTTCGATGAAGCCGGCAAGGCGGCGATCGCGGCCGCGGCCAAAAAGACCGCCATCGTGTTCGCACCCAACATGAGCGTCGGCGTCAATGTCACCATGAAGCTGCTGGAGCTGGCCGCCAAGAGCTTTTCCCACGGCTACGACATCGAAATCATCGAAGCGCACCACCGGCACAAGGTCGACGCGCCGTCCGGCACCGCGCTGATGATGGGCGAAGTGATCGCCGCCGCGCAAGGACGCAAGCTGGACGACGTTGCCGTGTATGCGCGCGAAGGCGTCACCGGCGAACGCGATCCGTCCTCGATCGGCTTTGCGGCGATCCGCGGTGGCGATATCGTCGGCGACCATACGGTGCTGTTTGCCGGCATCGGTGAGCGCATCGAGATCACCCACAAGTCATCCAGCCGTGTGACCTACGTGCATGGCAGCTTGCGCGCCGCCCGCTTCCTGAGCGACAAGAGCACCGGCCTGTACGATATGCAGGACGTGCTGGGCCTGCGCTGATTTTCCATGCCGGGCTGGCGGCTGCCAGACCGGCTGCTGTAATGGCGTGACCCGTCACGCCACTCATCTTCTCGGATCGACGCCATGGATCAATCTCTCGGACTAGCCCGCTACTGGGCGCAAACGGACGCTATCTCCCACTCGGTGGCGTATGTGCTGGTACTGATGTCGGTGGTCAGCTGGTTTTATATCCTCTCAAAAACCTGGAGTTCATGGCGCATTCGCCGTAGCGCCGCTGCCCTAGATGACTTCTGGCAAGCGCCGACGCTGGAAGTGGCGATCGCCGGCATCAAGCCTTTCGATAGCGAAAACGTCTATTCGCCGCTGGCCAGCCAGGCCGCCGACGCCGCAGCCATCAAGCCGCCCGCCCCTGGCACGCCGGCAGCTTCCCTGAACGCCGCCTCCGACCCAGGCGAGCTGATCACCCGGACCTTGCGCCGTGAAATCAACCGCGTCTCGTCGCGCCTGGAAAGCGGCCTCACCCTGCTCGCTTCGGTCGGTTCGACCGCGCCGTTCGTTGGCCTGTTTGGCACGGTGTGGGGCATTTATCATGCACTGGAGGCAGTTTCTTCCAGCGGCACCATCCAGATCGACAAAGTGGCCGGCCCGGTGGGCGAAGCGCTGATCATGACTGCCCTCGGGCTGGTGGTGGCGATTCCATCTGTGCTGGCGTATAACGCCTTTACCCGCGTCAATCGGATTACACTGGCGGAACTCGATGCGTTTGCGCATGACCTGCACGCTTATTTGACTACCGGCAGCCGGGTCGGCAAGTAATCCGCCGTCGGCCGCTATCAAGACAATTTCACGACAATTTTCTGCATTTCACCGAGTAGAGGCAAATCATGGCTTTTGGCGGCTTCAACGATAACCAGAACCAGGCGCCGATGGCGGATATCAACATCACGCCGATGGTCGACGTCATGCTGGTGCTGCTGGTGATTTTCATCATTACGGCGCCACTGTTTACCCACGCCATCAAGGTCGACCTGCCTAGCGCGCAATCCGCGCCGGCGCCGGAAAAGCCGGAAACCATCTCGCTCTCCATCGACCGCGGCGGCAAGATGTTCTGGAATAATGACCCGGTGTCGGAAAGCGAACTGGCCGACCGTATCGTCGCTTCGGCGCAGCGGCAACCGCAGCCCGAACTACAATTGCGCGCCGACAAGGATACCCGCTACGAAATCCTGGCGCAGGTGATGTCGCTGGCGCAAAACAATGGGCTGGCCAAGATCGGTTTTGTCACCGTGCCCGCCAAAGACGACGGCAAGTAACTCCTCACTCCGCTTTACACGCCGGCATCTGGCCGCTCCGGCCGGCCACTCCTCCTGTATCCGTTTGTATCTAGCGCCGGCTGTCCGCAGCCGCGCACTGCGCCCTCTTGCGCCTCGCCTCGATACCAATAGTTTCCCGTTAGCAATCTAATAATTTGCACTGAATGGCGTCGGTTGGCGTTTTTGGATGTAACATTATATTTTCATTTGTATCTCTATATATCAACAAATTACAATAATAAATGAGGGCAATAAAGAATTTCAATATGGCAATTATTTCCGCACTGCCCTGCGACCATTTCATCCATCCAAGCATATGACACCGTCCTCTTACAATTACCTGCTAGGGACAACCGCTCATTCCGGATTTATCAGCCTGCCCTTGCTACTGGCGCTGGCGATTGCCGAGTGGGGCGTGTATCTGGTGCCGACCAGCCTGCTGGCCCTGTGGGTCAGCGGCGGCAGGGAAACCCGCATCACCTCCCTGAAAGCGGTAGTGACCATGGCGGCGGCCGTGATAGCCAGCAAGATGATTGCCCTGCTGTGGACTGCCACGCAACCGGCGGTGGACGACGGCGGCTATATCTACCAGCCCCAGGGCGAGTATTTCCTGACCCCCAGCGTCACGATTGCCATTATCCTGGCCACCGGCCTGACGCTCTGGACTGCGCGGGCGATCAAGATCAAATGGGTCGGCGTACTGCTGGTGATGCTGTCGCTCGCCGTCAGCTGGGCCAAGGTCTTTCTGGGCATGCACTATCCGCTGGATATCTTTGGCGCCGGCCTGATCTCACTGGCCATGATGCTGGCCATGAATTCGAAATACGGCAAGGTCGTCAGCGACGGAGCGATCCGCTTCATCAACAGCCGCCTGCAAAACCTGAGCTTGCTGTCGGAACTGTCACATTTATTCCCGGCGCCGGCGGCCTGGCTCAAGCCCGGATATCGGCATGGCGGGCAGCGCGTCACCTTGCTTAGCTGCCTGCAGCACTCGCCGCGCGGCCTGTCCTATTTTGCCAAACAGATCAAGCTGAGCGCCCGTACGCTGCTGCACTACCGGCAAACCCGGCGTTGGCTGGCCTATTGGAATGGCTCGCCGATGCACGCCAGCCTGGCCCAGGCGACGCCACGACTATTGCAAAAAATCTATCGTCCTTACCAATCCCTGCGCCTGCGCAGCGCTGAGCGGATGGATTTGCTGGTCAGTCACTACAACTTCATTGTCCAGCAAGGTCTCGCAGCCCTGATCCTGCAGGCGGCAAAATCGCCACAGCTGCTGGGCAGCTTCAGCGGCAAGTCCGGCGTCCTCTACGAAATCCGCCTGTCGGCGATCGCTACGTTAGACCGTGAAGGCGAACTGGCGCTCGACCTGTGCTGCGCTCAGCAGCGCTTGTTCTCGGTGGCCTTCACTTTCCATGGCAACGAAGCCAGTCCCGCCATCGGCATTGGCTGCCTGCAGGGTCCGCGCGGCAGCGATGCCCAGGAACGGGTGCGCCACGCCACCCGCGACATGTTCGGCATGCGGCCCAAGGGCCTGATGGTGCGGCTGGTCAGGGAAATCGGCCGCGCCTATGGCTGCAAACAGCTGATCCTGGTGGGAAACCGGAATCGCGTCATGTCCCATCAAGTGCGCACGGGCCAGGTTTTTGCCGATTATGATGATTTTTGGCAAGAAATTGGCGCAATGCGCCGCACCGACGGCGAGTACCAGCTCTCTTGCGAAGAGATTCCGTCACCCAATCTGCAGGAAATTCCCTCCAGCAAACGCTCGGAAGCACGCAAACGCATCGATCTGACGGAACGCGCAGTGCAGGCCGCATTAGAAGGTTTTTCCGGCAGATTCGCGCGCGCATAGCGTCTCTTGCGGCTAGCTCCGGCAAGCAGCGTTGCATAGCTCCACGCTTCCCATGCGCTAAAGCGGCATCCGAACCAGTATAATCATCGGTTCGGGGTCGATGAGGCAATGTTTCACAGATCGTGAAATACTGCCCCAGCCCAGCAAGTTCCCATTCCGAAGCACATCAAGAACGATCAGAAACGCCCCGCTCGTCCCGGCCTGCATTACCGCCGACAGCATGGCTGCTCCTGAAGCCGTTTGCGGTGGGCGCGGATAACATTCACTTTTTAGCTCCCGTCATGCAAGAAAAATACAGTTCAACCGACGTCGAAAAAGCAGCGCAAGACTATTGGCAATCCATAGACGCCTACAAGGCCGTCGAATATGCCAAGGACAAGAACGGCCAGGATAAAAAGAAATTCTACGCCTGCTCCATGCTGCCTTACCCATCGGGCAAGCTGCACATGGGCCATGTGCGCAACTACACCATCAACGACGTCATGTACCGCTACCTGCGGATGAACGGCTATAACGTGCTGATGCCGATGGGCTGGGACGCGTTCGGCATGCCGGCGGAAAACGCCGCGATGGCCAACGGCGTGCCGCCGGCGCAATGGACCTATGCCAACATCGCCCACATGAAGAAACAGTTGCAGGCGATGGGACTGGCGATCGACTGGTCGCGCGAGATGACCGCCTGCACGCCGGAATACTATAAGTGGAACCAGTGGATGTTCCTGAAGATGCTGGAGCAAGGTATCATCTACAAGAAAACCGGCACCGTGAACTGGGACCCGATCGACCAGACCGTGCTGGCCAACGAGCAGGTGGTCGACGGCCGCGGCTGGCGTTCCGGCGCGCTGATCGAAAAGCGCGAAATCCCGATGTACTACGCCAAGATCACCGACTACGCCGAAGAGTTGCTGGAACACGTGGAAACCAAGCTGCCGGGCTGGCCGGAACGGGTGCGCCTGATGCAGGCCAACTGGATCGGCAAGTCGACCGGGGTGCGCTTCGCCTTTCCACACAAGATCGAAGAAGACGGCAAGCTGATCCAGGACGGCAAGCTGTGGGTGTTCACCACCCGCGCCGACACCATCAAGGGCGTGACCTTCTGTGCGGTGGCGCCGGAACACGCGCTGGCGACCTTCGCCGCCAAGAGCAATCCGGAGCTGGCCGAGTTCATCGCCGAATGCAAAAAGGGCAGCGTCATCGAAGCCGACATGGCGACCATGGAAAAGAAGGGGATGCCGACCGGTTTGTATGTGTCGCATCCGCTGACCGGCCAGCAGATCGAAGTATGGGTCGGCAACTATGTCTTGATCACTTATGGCGACGGCGCCGTGATGGGTGTGCCTGCGCATGACGAGCGCGACTTTGCCTTCGCCCAGAAATATGTGCTGCCGATCCGGCCTGTGATCGCGGTGCCAGGCAAGACCTACTCCGAGGAAAGCTGGCACGAATGGTATGGCGACAAGGAAAACGGCGTCTGCGTCGATTCCGGCAAATACGACGGCCTCCACTACCAGCAGGCTGTCGATGCGGTAGCGGCCGACCTGGCGGCGCACGGTCTGGGTGAAAAGAAGATCACCTACCGCCTGCGCGACTGGGGCATCTCTCGCCAGCGCTACTGGGGCACGCCGATTCCGATCATCCATTGCGACGATTGCGGCGCCGTGCCTGTGCCGGAAAAAGACCTGCCGGTGATCCTGCCGGAAGACTGCGTGCCGGACGGCAGCGGCAATCCGCTCAACAAGCATGAGAAGTTCCTGCACGTCGACTGCCCCAAGTGCGGCAAGCCGGCGCGCCGTGAAACCGACACCATGGACACCTTCGTCGATTCGTCCTGGTACTACATGCGCTATTGTTCGCCAAAGAGCAACGACGCCATGGTCGATTCCCGCAACGATTACTGGATGCCGATGGACCAGTACATCGGCGGCATCGAGCACGCCGTCCTGCATCTGCTGTACGCGCGCTTCTGGACCAAGGTCATGCGCGACTTCGGCTTGATCAAGTTCGACGAACCGTTCACCAACCTGCTGACGCAAGGCATGGTGCTGAACGAAACCTATTTCCGCGAAGACGCCAGCGGCAAGAAGACCTGGCACAATCCGGAAGACGTCGACCTGACTTTCGACGACAAGGGACGGCCGCTGACCGCCATCCTGAAATCGGACGGCCAGCCGGTCGAAATCGGCGGCACCGAAAAAATGTCGAAGTCGAAAAACAACGGCATCGACCCGCAAGCCCAGATCGACCAGTACGGCGCCGATACGGCGCGCCTGTTCACCATGTTTGCCTCGCCGCCGGAACAGACCCTGGAATGGTCAGGCACTGGCGTTGAAGGCGCCAACCGTTTCCTGCGTCGGGTCTGGGCTTTCAGCTATGCGCGCGCCGCCAGCATCACGCCTGGCGCCGCGGCGGATTTCGCCGGCCTGAACGATGTCCAGAAAACCTTGCGCCGCGAAGTCCACAAGATCCTGCAGCAGGCCGATCACGACCTCAAGCGCATCCAGTACAACACGGTGGTCTCGGCCTGCATGAAAATGCTGAACACGCTGGAAGCAGCCAAGCTCGACCAGTCGCCGGCCAGCAATGCGGTCCTGACGGAAGGCTTGTCGATTTTCCTGCGCGTGCTCAATCCGGTGGCGCCGCACATCACCCACACCTTGTGGCAGGAACTCGGTTTTTCCGCGGTGCATGGCGACCTGCTCGACGCCAGCTGGCCGGAAGTCGACGCCAAGGCGCTGGAGCAGAGCGAGATCGAATTGATGATCCAGGTCAACGGCAAACTGCGTGGCAGCATCACCGTCGCCAAGGATGCCGACAAGGCCAGCATCGAGGCGGCGGCGCTGGCCAACGAGAATGTGCAGAAATATCTCGAAGGCGCGCCCAAGAAAATCATCGTGGTGCCTGGAAAGCTTGTCAATATCGTCGCCTAGGCGATGACCGGGGCCGGATTCGCGGATCCGGCCTGAATCTTGAAACAAGGAATGCCTGAATGTTGAACCGAATGTCTCTCCCTATGCCGGTTTCCCGCAACTGGCTGCGCTGGCCTGTCGTGCTGCTGATCAGCGCCATGCTGTGCGCCTGCGGCTTCCACCTGCGCGGCTCTGCCAACCTGGCTTTCAGTTCGATCTACATGACCTTCGCGCCGACTTCGCCTCTTGGAATCGAACTGAAGCGCAATATCATTGCTAGCGGCAACACCAAGGTGCTGTCGAAAGCGGAAGGCGCCGAAGTTACGCTGGGCGTGCTTAGCGAGACCCGTGAGAAAGTCATTTTGACGCTCAACAGCTCCGGCCGTCCGAGCGAATACATGCTGTACTACCGCCTGACTTTCCATGTGACCGACGCCCAGAACAAGGAATTGCTGGCGCCGACCCTGATCACCCTGAAGCGCGATATCAGCTACAACTCGTCGCAGGAATTGTCCAAGGATGCGGAAGAAGTGCTGCTGTACCGCGACATGCAGTCCGACATGGTGCAGCAGATCCTGCGCCGTCTGGCCGCGATCAAGATGGCGCAGCCGACGCAGCCTGAAGCTGTTCCGGCGGCAACGCCGGCCGTCACGCCGCCGGCAGCACCGGCCGCTGCGCCGGCCAAGTAACCAGTTCAAGGGTAAAGTGCATGCAATTGCGGTTTGACGCGCTCGACGGCCACCTGGGGAAAACCCTGGCGCCCTTGTATGTGATCACCAGCGACGAGCATCTGCTGGCGCTGGAGGCATCCGACAAGATACGCAAAAGCGCGCGCAGCCACGGCTGCAGCGAGCGCGATGTGCTGGTGGTGGACCGCAGCTTCAAATGGGGTGAACTGCTGGCGGCCAACCAGTCGCAATCGCTGTTCGGCGATAAAAAGCTGATCGAGTTGCGCATCCCCGGCGGCAAGCCGGGCAAGGATGGCGGCCAGGCCCTGCAAAGCTATACCGCCACGCTGAATCCAGACAACGTCACCATCATCAGCCTGCCCAAGCTGGACTGGGCGACGCAAAAGGCAGCCTGGGTCGCCAGCCTGCAGCAGGCCGCGGTATATATCGACATCCCGCTGGTAGAACGGGCGCAGCTGCCGAACTGGATCGGCGTCCGCCTGGCGGCCCAGCAGCAAAGCGCAGACCGCCAGGCGCTGGATTTCATCGCCGACCGGGTCGAAGGCAACCTGCTGGCCGCGCACCAGGAGATCCAGAAGCTGGCGTTGCTGCATCCGCCCGGCAAGCTCAGCTTTGAACAGTGCCACGATGCAGTCCTCAACGTCGCGCGCTATGATGTCTTCAAGCTGAATGAAGCGATGCTGGCGGGCGATACTGCCCGCCTGGTGCGCATGATGGACGGCTTGAAAGGCGAAGGCGAGGCGCTGCCGCTGGTGCTGTGGGCGGTTTCGGAGGAAATCCGCACCTTGCTGAAGCTGAAATCAGCCGCCGCCCAAGGCCGCCCGATTCCAGCCTTGCTGAAAGAATATCGGATCTGGGGACCGCGCGAGCGCCTGATGGAACCGGCATTGCGGCGCCTGAGCCTGGCGACGCTGGAAGCGGCATTGAAAGATGCAGCGCAGGTCGACAAGATGGTCAAGGGGCTGCGCGCAAAAGCATTCAGCGGCGACGCCTGGGATGCGTTGCTGCAGCTGGGATTAAAACTCGTTGGGGACAGAGTTTAAGAGGCGCCGCCGTGCGCCGAATTACTCTGTCCCCAACTGACTAGACAAGAAGTGTAAATTGCAAAGAAAAATCTAGGCACATGGATATCCAACAATACATGACCGCAGTCGGACAACGCGCGCGCGCCGCATCGCGCGCGATGGCGCGTGCCGACACCGCCGTGAAAAACCGCGCGCTGACCCTGATCGCCGCCGCCATCCGCCGCGACGCCGAGTTGCTGGTCGCCGCCAACCAGGCCGACCTGGCGGCCGCGCGCGCCAATGGCCTGGCGCCGGCCATGCTGGACCGGCTGACGCTGTCGGAGCAGGCCATCGCCACCATGATCGCCGGGCTCGAACAGATCGTTTCCCTGCCCGATCCGATCGGTGAAATCTCCAACATGAAATACCGCCCGAGCGGCATCCAGGTCGGCCAGATGCGGGTGCCGCTGGGCGTCATCGGCATCATTTACGAAGCGCGTCCGAACGTCACGGTAGACGCCGCCGGCCTGTGCATCAAGAGCGGCAACGCCACCATCCTGCGCGGCGGCTCGGAAGCCCATCATTGCAACCAGGCGCTGGCCAAGCTGGTGCAGGAAGGCCTGGCTGGAGCCGGCCTGCCGCCGGATGCGGTGCAAGTGGTCGACACCATCGACCGTGCCGCCGTCGGCGCCCTGATCACCATGCCGCAGTATGTCGACGTCATCGTGCCGCGCGGCGGCAAGGGGCTGATCGCGCGCCTGATCGAAGAAGCCACGGTGCCGATGATCAAGCACCTGGATGGCATCTGCCACGTCTATATCGACGACCAGGCGGATCTGGCGAAGGCGGCGGACATCGCCTTCAACGCCAAGTGCCATCGCTACGGCACCTGCAACACCATGGAAACCTTGCTGGTGGCGCGTAGCATCGCACCGCAAATCCTGCCGCGGCTAGCCAGCCTGTACCAGGGCAAGCAAGTCGAATTGCGCACCGACGCCGAAGCGCAAGCCATCTTGCAAGGCTACCCGCAGCTGAGCGCGGCCACTGAGGAAGACTGGCGCACCGAATACCTGGCAGCGATCCTGGCGGTGAAGATCGTCGCCGATGTCGATGAAGCCATAGAGCATATCAACACTTACTCCTCGCAGCATACCGACACCATCGTCACCGAGAATCATTCGCGGGCGATGCGCTTCCTGCGCGAGGTCGATTCCGCCTCGGTCATGATCAATGCCTCGACCCGCTTCGCCGATGGTTTCGAATTCGGCCTCGGCGCCGAAATCGGCATCTCCAACGACAAGCTGCATGCGCGCGGACCGGTCGGCCTCGATGGCCTGACTTCGTTAAAATACGTCGTGTTTGGACATGGTGAAGTACGCCAGTAGTTTTTAGACAAGTCCACGCAAACACGAAAGGCACGAAAAATCCTGTTTTTGTTTTCGTGCCTTTCGTGTTTTCGCGGCCCCCCGACCATCAATGGTAAAAAAGGAAATCGCCCATGCTCTGGATCAAATCGCTGCATATCGTCTTCATCGCCTCCTGGTTTGCCGGCTTGTTTTATCTGCCGCGGATCTTCGTCAACCTGGCGCAGGAAACTAATCCAGCCGCCACGCAGAGACTGTTGCTGATGGCGCGCAAGCTGTATCGCTTCATGTCTATCCTGTCGCTGCCGGCGGTACTGTTCGGCGCTTGGCTGTGGCTCGGCTACGGTATCGGCAAAGGTCCCGGCAATAGCTGGCTGCACGCGAAACTGTTCCTGGTCATCCTGGTAATCGGCTATCACCATGCCTGCGGCAGCCTGCTGAAGAAATTTGAAAAAGGCGTGAATACGCGCAGCCATGTATGGTTGCGCTACTTCAACGAAGTGCCGGTTCTGCTGTTGCTGGCGATTGTGATCCTGGTCGTAGTCAAACCGTTCTAAACCGTTCCAACGCCATTCGAGGCCCCGTCATGAGCAAGCTTTGTGAATATTATTTCGCGCCGCATTCGCCCTTTGCCTACCTGGGCCATGCCCGCCTGGTGGCATTGGCCAAGCAATACGATGTCAAAGTCGCATTAAAACCCTGCGACCTGTCCAAGGTATTCAACACGTCCGGTGGCTTGCCGCTGGCAAAGCGGGCGCCTCAGCGCCAAGCTTACCGCCTGGAAGAGCTGCGGCGCTGGAGCGAATATCTGCAAGTGCCGCTGAATCTGCAGCCGACATTTTTCCCGGTGCAGAGCGACGATGCGGCAAAACTGATCATCGCCACCCAGCTGGCGCATGGAACAGATGCAGCCCTGGCGCTGACCGGAGCTATAATGCGGGCAGTCTGGGCAGAACAGCGCAATATCGCCGACAGCGCCACCCTGGCGGCAATCGCCACCGAGCTCGGTCACGACGGCAAGACCTTGCTGAAATCGGCGGAAACCGCCAGCGTCCAGAGCGAATTCGATCGTTTTACCGACGATGCCATTTCCGCCAGCATCTTCGGCGCGCCCTGGTATGTGGTCGATGGCGAAGCATTCTGGGGCCAGGACCGGCTGGATTTCGTCGAGCGCGCGTTCGCCAGATAGATTGTTTTTATTATAGTAAGTAGTAAAGGGGCCTCGAGAAACCGTAGCGAGCGGCTCAAGGTCGGCAAGAGAAGCGCAACCGTACGAAAGTACGGTGAGCATCGCAGTGCCGAGATTGGGCCGCGCAGTAGGTTTATCGAGGTCCGATCGCCAACGGATAAAGGGATCCCCATGTCACACAAATCTACCGATAAGCACTCCTATTTTTGCCCCTGCCCGCGCGGCCTGGAAGCCGCGCTGGCGGAAGAGCTGGAAGAAATCGCCCAGTTCAGCGCCCCTGCGGTCACGCTCAAGGTGCATACCCAGGTGCCTGGCGGCGTCCATTGTTCAGGCTTGCTAAGCGATGCCTGGCGCATCAACCTGCATTCGCGCATCGCCAGCCGGGTACTGCTGCGCCTGACGCATGGCGCTTACAAGAATGAAAACGATATCTACGACATGACGCTGGAACAGGAATGGGAAAGCTGGTTCCCCGTCAGCCATACCATCCGCGTCGACGTCACGGCGGTCAAGTCGCCCCTGCGCAGCCTGCAATTCACCACGCTCAAGATCAAGGACGGCATCTGCGACCGCTTCCGCGACCTCTGCAATGAACGGCCGTCGGTCGATACCGGCACGCCCGACATGCGCATCGTCGGCTTCCTCGACGCCCACAACTTTACCTTGTACCTCGACACCTCCGGCGAAGCCTTGTTCAAGCGTGGCTGGCGCGCCGAAACCGGCGATGCGCCGCTGCGCGAAAACCTGGCGGCCGGCCTGCTGCGTACTTCCGGCTGGAAGCCTGGCACGGTGTTGTTCGATCCGATGTGCGGTTCCGGCACTATCCTGATCGAGGCGGCCCAGATCCTGGCCGGCATTCCAGCCGGCGCCCGGCGCCGCTTCGCCTTCGAAAAATTCAACGAATTCGAAAGCGATAAATGGCTGGCCATCAAAGGCAGCTTCAAGCCGCATCCCTTGCCGACCACGCCGACCATCTTCGGCAGCGACATCTCGGGCGACATGGTGCAGATCGCACTCAACAACCTGCGCAACGCCGGCATCCTGTTCGACGTGCCGGTCAAACAGATCGAAGCCCAGGAAGTCAAACCACCGAGCGATGCCGAAGGCGGCATCATGCTGACCAACCCGCCATACGGCGAACGGATCGGCGTGCGCGGCGACAGTACCCTGAGCAGCGACGACCTGCTGACCGCCTTCTTCACCGCCTTCAGCACCACGCTGAAGCAACGCTTTGCCGGCTGGAGCATCTTCTTGTTCTCGGCCGACCTCGGCCTGCCCAAGCTGCTGCGTCTGAAAGAAGCGCGCAAGACGCCATTCTTCAACGGCGCCCTGGAATGCAGGCTGTTCCGCTTCGACATGGTGGCCGGCTTCAACCGGCGTGAAGCCGCCAAGCCCAAGGCCGAATGACAGGCGGTCCGCCTGCTTAACAGTTCGTCATCAAACAAGCGCAATCTTTGCGCTTGTTTCACATCCAGCCCCTTTTTGCTGCCTCCCGGCAACAAACTCCCTCTTCGCGATCCCTAAAACGGCTCAGGCTTGTTGCCGCCTGCCGGATTCACCTATTCCTTAGCACAACTTTTCCCATGGGCATCATTGCTCGCCCGGGCACTCTGTTGCGCGTCCATCATCATTCTGTAGCGCCATGGCACGCCGTGCTAAAAGCGCTTGCATTCCCTGCGCAAGTAGCGAATAATACAAATACGAATTGTTCGCATTTACAGAAAGGACTATTATGAGCCACTCGATACGACGCGAAGCACATCTTGAAAAAGCCCCTGTGTCCAGCATCACGAAGTCAGTTGCATCTGCAGTCACGCGAATCAAAAGCCAGGATCTGTTCAAGCAAATGCGCGAACTCGAAATCGATCATGGCGGCAGAATTTATAAACTCAGGCTAACCCAGCTGAACAAGTTGATCCTGACTGCCTGAGCAGCCCCGCTTCATTCGCCATAACTATTCGACATAACTTGTAAAGCCCGCCAGCAGCATACGGAAGCCAGCCAGCGAGTCACTATAGGAGTTACTTGATGGTCTCTGAGAAAATCAATCCGGCTTTCGTGGAGCCCAACGGCGCGCCGGCTCAGCCGGAACTGCTGGTCTCGGCGGTGCTGCACCTGATGTCGCAATACACGGCGAGCAGCCAGGAAGCCAGCGGCTGCGTCAAGCTGGCATCGGTGATCGAGCGGCATTTGAAGGCGCTGGCCGATCTGCCGAGTCTGGCGCCGGTGTTGCGCGCCACTTGCCTGCAACTGTCGGAGCAATGGGGCACGGTAGTAGAGAGCAGCATGCCGGCGCCGGAAAAATACAATCTGTTCAGCAGGTTGGTGGCCGGCAGCA
Source organism: Collimonas pratensis (assembly GCF_001584185.1). Lineage (GTDB taxonomy): Bacteria > Pseudomonadota > Gammaproteobacteria > Burkholderiales > Burkholderiaceae_D > Collimonas > Collimonas pratensis. The sequence goes on from NZ_CP013234.1 coordinate 4,989,640, forward strand.
GGGTCTGTTAGAGCAGTATCGATAAACCATAAGGCCGCGATAGCATCTTTGTCGGCCGACTTTTATTTTTAATCTGCCTTCCACTATGGCAGTAGGACGCAAAATGATTGTTTGTGTATGCAACAACGTCTCAGATAGAAAGATCCGCCAGGCGGTCGACTCGGGCATGTCATCCATGGCCGAGCTACGCGAAAACCTGGGGATTGCCACTTGCTGTGGCAAGTGCCATACCTGCGCCAAAAGCGTGTTGCGCGAGTGCCTGGATAACAAGGCGCCGGCAGCCCTTCGTCACGTTCACGCCATGGTGTTCCAGCAAAACATACAAGCCGCTTAATGTCGGTTGGAATGAGCGCAACCATGTCGTCAGCAGCAATCAGCCACCCTGCGCTTGCATGGAAAAAAGTCAAACGCATCGCTCCTCTCGGCACGATCCTGCTGCTCCACGTCGCCTTTTTCTGGGCGCTGGAAAGCGGCTTGATCCATCAGGCTACGCAAGCCGTTCCCAAGGAAATCTTCGCCAGTTTCATCACGCCGGAAAAAGCTCCTGAGCCGGCGCCGCCCAAGCCGCAACCGGCGCCGCCGAAGACCGTAGCCGTGGTAAAGAAGAGCATCACACCGCCGCGGCCGACGCCAGTAGTCAACAATACTCCCTCGGAAAGCGCGATTTCGGTTCCGGTAGCGCCGCCACAGCCGGCGCAGCACGAAGAAGCGCCCGCCGCGCCGGCGCCCGCCCCGGCACCGGTAGCAGCGCCGCCACAGCCGCGCACCATTACCTCCGGCGTGGAATACATCCAGCCGCCCGACGTCAAGTATCCGGCGGTTTCCAAGCGAATGGGTGAAGAAGGCAAGGCCATCATCCGCGTCCTCATCAATGACAAAGGCCGCGCCGAGCGGGCCGAAGTGCAGAAATCGTCCGGCTCCAGCCGTCTCGACGACGCCGCCAGGCAGGCCGTGCTGCGCGCCTTGTTCAAGCCCTATATGGAAGACGGCAAGGCATTGGCGGTATTCGCCATCGTGCCGATCAATTTTCAGTTGTCCAATTAATCAACAGCGCTGCCTGCCGCACAGCCGGTGCAGCCGCATTTGCGTCATAGATTACATCACAGATACAAGGGGAGTTCATCATGGAAGCAAGTCCATACGGATTAGAGGCGCTCTGGAGTCAGGGCGATTTCGTCATCAAAAGCGTGGCGGTGCTGCTGGTCGCGATGTCGATCGCCTCCTGGTACGTGATACTGACCAAGGCATTGCAGATCCTGCGCTTCCAGCGCGCCGCCCATGCCGCCGGCCACCAGTTCTGGGACACCACCAGCCTGCCGGAAGGGATCGCCACACTGGGCACCGAGAATCCGTTTGCCGAAGTGGCGCAGGCCGGGGTTTCCTCGATGCGCCATCACGCCGCGCATAAAGGCCATCTGCACGATCAGCTGTCGGTCAGCGATTGGGTCACGCTATCGCTGCGCCAGGCGATCGACGAAGTCTCCGGCAAGCTGCAGGCGGGCATGGCGGTACTGGCATCGGTCGGTTCGACCGCACCGTTTGTGGGCTTGTTCGGCACTGTCTGGGGTATCTATCACGCACTGGTGTCGATCGGCACGTCTGGCCAAGCCAGCATCGACAAGGTTGCCGGTCCGGTCGGCGAAGCGCTGATCATGACAGCGCTCGGCCTCGCAGTGGCGATTCCGGCCACCTTCGGCTATAACGCGCTGGTGCGCGGCAACAAGACCATTATCGCCAAATTGAACAAGTTCGGCTTCGACCTGCATGCGCTGTTTGTCACCGGTTCCCGCTCCAGCAATAACGAAGCGGACAATCACAGCGGTGCGGCCAATGGCGCCAAGCTGGTCGCCGTGAAAGGTGCATGATGGGCATGGGTTCTCTGTCCGATTCGGACGACGATTTCAATCCAGAGATCAACACCACTCCGCTAGTGGACGTGATGCTGGTGCTGCTGATCATCTTCATCATGACTATTCCGGTGATGAACCACGCGGTGAAGATCGACCTACCGCGCGCCACCAACCAGCCGGACCAGGTCAAGCCGGAAAGCATCAATCTGTCGATTGATGCCGACGGCAAGCTGTTCTGGAACGAAGAAGCGCTTGACCGCAATGAACTGACTGCGCGGATTGCGGCAGCGGCGCAAAAGCAGCCGCAACCGGAGCTGCATTTGCGCGCGGCGCGCACCGTACAGTATGAGAAAGTAGCGCAAGTGATGGCCGCCGCCCAGTCCGGCGGCTTGGGAAAGATCGGTTTCGTGACCGAGCCCGACGCTAAGTAAGCGCATTCCACTCAGGGCTCAACGCCTTCAGAGCCCGCCATGGTTTCATGTGCGGGCTCTATTTACATGGGCGGCATCCACTCTCTGCGAGATGCACAAATCACAATGAAAATGATTCGCGCTATCTCATGGTGAAAAAGCTTTTTGCTTGCGCTATCATGGCTGCGATTTCGGTTGAATTTCGGTTAAACGAGGCTCCGATCACGTGAGCAGCCGGCATACATCCCCCTGTTATCGCCGCTCCACTCTGCCCCAACACCATAGCGAGGTTCCCATGCAAGGCGAAAAACAAATCATCACGCTGCTCAATGCGCAGCTGACCAACGAACTGACAGCGATCAACCAGTACTTCCTGCATGCCCGCATGTACAAGCACTGGGGCCTGGAAAAGCTCGGCAAGAAAGAATACGAAGAATCGATCGGCGAAATGAAACACGCCGACAAGCTGATAGACCGCATCCTGATGCTGAACGGCTTGCCGAACCTGCAAGCCTTGCACAAGCTGATGATAGGCGAATCGACGCCGGAGATGCTGCAATGCGACCTGAAGCTGGAACAGGGTGCGCAAAAGACCGTCAAGGAAGGCATCGCCGCCTGCGAAAAAGCCGGCGACTATGTCTCGCGCGAGCTGTTCACGGAAATCCTGGAAGATACCGAAGAACATATCGACTGGCTGGAAACCCAGCTCGACCTGATCGACAAGGTCGGCCTGCAAAACTACCTGCAAAGCCAGATGGACGCCTAAGCAGCAAGCAACAGCAAATGTAAAAAAGCTCCTGACCTCGGTCGGGAGCTTTTTTTTCGTGCTTACGCTATTGCAGACAGCAGTTTGTACACGACGGCATCCACAGTCAATTGCGCCCCGATCAGCTCGACCAGCTTTTTCTTGCTGGTCTGGCCGTGGGTAATGCTGATCTTGCTGCGCGGCAGCGCCAGCAACTCCGCCAGAAAGCGGATCAAGGCTTCATTCGCCTTGCCTTCAATCGGCTGCGCCTGCAGGCGCAGCTTGAGCACATCGTCCAGCGGACCGATTACCTGGCTTTTCTTGGCGTTCGGCGTCACCTGCAGCGCCAAGCGCACGCCGCCGGCTATCGGCGAGCACCAGGCAGCATCCAGCCCGGCTGATGTGCCAGCGCCGACGCTACCGCTCATGCCACTATCGAAATCAGATAGATCACCAGCTGGTGCACCACTCTCAAGAGTATCAAAGCTGCCAACGGCGACAGGTCGACGCTGCCGATCAGCGGGATGATGCGGCGCAGAGGACGCAGCAGCGGCTCGTTGAGGGCGCGTACGAAGGGCGCCAGGGGAGCGTTCGGATTGACCCAGCTGAAAACCGCTTCAATGATCAGCAGCGCAATCAAGCCGTAGAAGACCCACTGGAAAAACAGCAGCGCCGACAGGCTGAAGATGAGGGAAGCATTGAAGGCTGAGCGCACGCCCAGCTCCAGCAGGATGCAGGCGACCGCCACCAGCACTGCGCCGATCAGGCTGGCCCAATCGTAGCCGCCGACGCCCGGCAACAGCCGCCGCAACGGCTTTACCGCCCAGTCGGACAGCGTGAAGATGAACTGCGCCAGCTGCTGCGGCGGCCGCACGCGTACCGCCTGGATCCAGAAGCGCAGCAAGAGGACGCCGCCGAGGACGCTGGCGATGGTTTCGATGATCAGGCTAAAAATATTCTGCAACACGAGGTATTTCCCTTTCCAGACAAAGCAAGGACTCAGGCGGACCGGCACCAAGCTGCGGCGATCCAGTCTCTATACTGCTAATTTACCTGCTAATTTACCTGCTAACTTACCCGAATTCGAGTACCAGATGTAGGCCGGGAATGTGGACAAACACCAGGTTTAAAAATAACTGACTTGCCAGCTGCTTATCCTAGCAGTTATTTCGCGCGAGCTGACGGAGCGGTCCACGCGGACTTATGCCGGGCGCATACCTGTTCCATGAACAAATCCGCAGCCACAAATAAAAACCCGCTGAAGGGCGCTAGGCCATTCAGCGGGCGATATACCTGAACTTAATCAGGTAAGCCGGCAAACGCTAATTACGGGCGTGTGCCGGTTGGGAAAGGCCAAGCTGCCGCAGGGTTCAGCACGGTAGTTGCTGCTGCTGGTGCTGCTGCTGGCTTAGCTGCCGGCTTCTTGGCCGCAGGTTTCGCTGCTGCCTTTTTAACCGCTGGCTTAGCTGCAGCAGGTTTCGCTGCAGCTTTAGCTACTGGCTTTTTTGCTGCTGGCTTAGCCGCGACTTTCTTGACTGCCGGCTTTTTGGCCGCTGGTTTCGCTGCTGCTGCCTTGGCAACCGGCTTCTTGGCTGCTACTGCTTTCTTAGCTACCGGCTTTTTGGCCGCGACAGCTTTCTTAGCAACTGGCTTCTTAGCCGCTGCTGGTTTTGCTGCTGCTTTCTTAGCTACTGGCTTTTTGGCCGCAACAGCTTTCTTAGCAACCGGTTTCTTGGCTGCTGGTTTTGCTGCTGCTTTCTTAGCTACTGGCTTTTTGGCCGCGACAGCTTTCTTAGCAACTGGCTTCTTAGCCGCTGCTGGTTTTGCTGGTGCTTTCTTAGCAACTGGCTTTTTGGCCGCGACAGCTTTCTTAGCAACTGGTTTTTTAGCTGCTGGTTTTGCTGCTGCTTTCGCTGCAGGCTTAGCTGTTGCTTTCTTAGCTACTGGCTTTTTGGCCGCGACAGCTTTCTTAGCAACTGGTTTCTTAGCTGCTGGTTTTGCTGCTGCCTTAGCTACTGGCTTCTTAGCCGGAGCTGCCTTCTTCGCAGCGGGTTTCTTCGCTGCGGCTTTCTTTGTTGCTGTTGCCATTTTGTTTCTCCTTCACGTGATGGAAAAAATCAAGCTCCAAGTTGGAAACCCGACGAACCCATCGCGATGGGAACGGCGGATTATTCATCGGCGCAATCAACTCTGCTTGCGCTAATGAATTCGGCACCAGCTGAACTGCTCCATCCCCTCATTGATGCAGCACTTCAGCCATTGTTGACCAGGGTCTTTTCGCCAGTTCCAAGACTGGGGAGAAAGTGTTCGCAATACCTTGCGGCAGCGATCCTTGGCCAAAAAAACGCCAGCGGCTAAGCCGGCGTCGGAATTCTGTTACAAATAATTTTAGATTTTTCCAAAGAAAACGCCGCCAAACCCGATTGAATCGGGGTAAGCGGCGACAACAGATAAGTACGTTTCTGTCTTTGGTTGTTCATTAAGTTTGGAAATCACCTTTCAGTTTGCAGACTTTTTTATGTACTAAGCGCTGCAGGTCTCCTCACCTCATCCATCCACTACTAATAATTCTTGTCCGAGATCTGAAGCCTTTATTCCCAGTTCAGTGCACCGCCGGTTTGGTATTCGATTACACGAGTCTCAAAAAAGTTGCGTTCTTTTTTCAGATCGATCATCTCACTCATCCAGGGGAAGGGATTTTCTTCCTGAGGGAACATCGGGTCCAGTCCGATCTGTTGCGCGCGGCGATTTGCGATGAACCGCAAATACCCTTTGAACATTGGCGCATTCAAACCGAGCACTCCACGCGGCATTGTATCCTCTGCGTAGCGATATTCCAACTCCACTGCGCTTAAAAACAACGCTTTGATCTCGTCGCGGAATTCCGGTGTCCACAAATGCGGGTTTTCCATCTTGATCGTGTTGATCAAATCGATCCCGAAATTGCAGTGCATCGACTCGTCGCGCAGAATGTATTGATACTGTTCGGCGGCGCCCATCATCTTGTTCTGACGGCCCAGCGCAAGGATCTGCGTGAAGCCGACATAGAAGAAAAGACCTTCCATGATGCAGGCAAACACGATCAGCGAACGCAGCAGTTTCTGATCGTTTTCAGTAGTGCCGGTCTTGAACTCAGGATCGGTCAGCGTATTGATGAAGGGGATCAGGAACTCGTCCTTGTCGCGGATCGATTTGACTTCGTGGTACGCATTGAAGATTTCCGCCTCGTCCAAACCCAGCGATTCCACGATGTACTGGTAGGCGTGGGTGTGGATTGCCTCTTCAAACGCTTGGCGTAACAGGTACTGGCGGCATTCCGGCGCAGTGATGTGGCGGTAGGTGCCGAGCACGATATTGTTGGCCGCCAGCGAGTCGGCGGTGACGAAGAATCCCAGGTTGCGCTTGACCAGGCGGCGTTCGTCTTCGGTCAGGCCGTTCGGATTCTTCCACAGCTCGATGTCGCGCTGCATGTTGATTTCCTGCGGCATCCAGTGGTTGGCGCAGCCGGCCAGGTATTTGTCCCAAGCCCATTTGTACTTGAACGGCACCAGCTGGTTGACGTCGGTATGGCCGTTGATGATGCGCTTGTCGGCCGCGTTGACGCGATGCGTAGTGTCGACCGCAGGCGCTGCAGTCTGTGCCATCAATGCCGGGTTGAAAGCGGTATCGGACATTTGCGGGCGGCCCGAGGGGATAAACCCTGGCTGCGCCGACGGGGTACGAGGAGCGGGCGCCGAACTTTTTTCTTCATCCCAGGAGAGCATTCTTTATTCCTTTATCTTTGTAGGGTGGGCATCCATGCCCACGCGTGACGTCAAATCCGTCACCAGGTTTATTTCGGTAACGCGTGGGCAAAAAACTTGCCCACCCTACTTTTCTTTGCAATTTATACGTTTTACCTAGCCAGTTGAGGGCAGAGGCGCACGGCAAGTGCTGCGCGGGTAGTGTAATTCGCCACGCTACGGTGGCTCTCAAACACTCGCCGTGCGCCTCTGTCCCCAAATAGCTAGATTAGCTTACTGGCAGGCTTCGCATTCCTCGAAACCAGGATCGCCAGGACGCATGGTGCATGCCGGGCCATCCAGTTCCTGCGGCGCCGCTTCCACTGCTGCAGTGCCGTATGCCGCAGCCGCGCCACCGCTCATGCCACCATCTACCGCTACCGCATTCAGTGCACCGGTTTTCGAGGTCGACTTCTCGGTATGCGTTGCGCCGATGGTACGCAGGTAGTAGGTGGTCTTGAGGCCACGCAACCACGCCAGCTTGTAGGTTTCATCCAGCTTCTTGCCGGATGCGCCTGCCATATAGATGTTCAGCGACTGTGCCTGGTCGATCCATTTCTGGCGGCGCGATGCAGCTTCCACCAGCCAGGACGGCTCCACTTCGAATGCCGTTGCATAGATGTCGCGCAGATCTTGCGGAATGCGGTCGATCTTGGCCAGGCTGCCGTCGAAGTACTTGAGGTCGGAGATCATCACTTCATCCCACAGACCGCGTGCTTTCAAGTCACGCACCAGGTATGCATTGATTTCGGTGAACTCGCCGGACAGGTTCGATTTCACGTACAGGTTCTGATAAGTCGGTTCGATACATGCCGATACACCGATGATGTTCGAGATCGTCGCTGTCGGTGCAATCGCTACGCAATTCGAGTTGCGCATGCCGAATTCCTTGATGCGGGCGCGCAGCTGGGTCCAGTCCAGCGCTTCCGACATGTCGGCTTCGAGGTAGCCGCCGCGTTCTTCCGCCAGCAGTTTCAACGAATCCTGCGGCAGGATGCCACGATCCCACAGGGAACCGCGATAGCTGCTGTAACGGCCGCGCTCTTCCGCCAGTTCGGTCGATGCCCAATAAGCGTGGTAGCAGACTGCTTCCATCGACGTATCGGCAAATTCAACCGCTGCTTTCGAAGCATAAGGCATACGCATCATGTGCAGGCAATCCTGGAAACCCATGATGCCGAGACCGACCGGACGGTGCCGCAGGTTGGAATCGCGCGCCTTCTTCACTGCATAATAGTTAATATCGATCACATTATCCAGCATGCGCATCGCAGTATTGATGGTTTTCTGCAATTTGGCATGATCCAGCTGGCCGTCTTTCATGTGCGCCGGCAGGTTGACCGAGCCCAGATTGCAGACCGCGATCTCGGATTCGTTGGTGTTCAGCGTGATCTCGGTGCACAGGTTGGAGCTGTGGACCATGCCGACGTGCTGCTGCGGCGAACGGATGTTGCATGGATCCTTGAAGGTAATCCATGGGTGGCCGGTTTCAAACAGCATCGACAGCATCTTGCGCCACAGGTCGAGCGCCTGGATCTTCTTGAACAGGCGCAGCTCGCCGCGGGCAGCCTTGGCTTCGTAGCCGGTATAAGCAGCTTCGAAAGCCTTGCCGACCTTGTCATGCAGGTCCGGCGCATCGCTTGGCGAAAACAGGGTCCATTCGCCCTTTTCCATCACGCGCTTCATGAACAGGTCCGGAATCCAGTTGGCGGTGTTCATGTCGTGGGTGCGGCGGCGGTCGTCGCCGGTGTTTTTACGCAGGTCGAGGAATTCCTCGATGTCCATGTGCCAGGTTTCCAGGTAGGCGCAGACCGCGCCCTTGCGCTTGCCGCCCTGGTTGACCGCCACGGCAGTATCGTTGACTACCTTCAGGAACGGCACCACGCCTTGCGACTTGCCGTTGGTGCCCTTGATATGGGCGCCCAGCGAACGCACCGGCGTCCAGTCGTTGCCCAGGCCGCCGGCGTATTTCGCCAACAGGGCATTTTCCTTGATGGCTTCGTAGATGCCGTCGAGATCGTCGGCCACCGTTGTCAGGTAGCAGGACGACAGCTGCGAGCGCTGGGTGCCGGAGTTGAACAGGGTCGGCGTCGAGCTCATGAAATCGAAGCTGGACAGCAGGTTGTAGAACTCGATGGCGCGCGTTTCGCGGTCGACTTCGTTCAATGCCAGGCCCATCGCCACGCGCATGTAGAAAGCCTGCGGCATTTCGATACGGATATCGCGCACGTGCAGGAAATAGCGGTCATACAGCGTTTGCAGGCCGAGGTAACCGAATTGCAGGTCGCGCTCCGGCTTCAGGGCTTCGCCCAGTTTGGCCAGGTCGAACTGGGCCAGCTTGGCATCCAGCAGATCGGCTTCAATACCCTTTTTAATAAATTTCGGGAAATATTCAAGATATTCCGCCGGAGCGTCAGCTTGTGCGACTTCCTTGCCGAACACTTCCTTGCGAATAGTGTGCATCAGCAGACGCGCAGTAACCGTGCTGTAGGCAGGGTCTTTTTCCATCAGCGCACGCGCCGCCAGGATCGCCGACTTGTGCAGTTCTTCCACCGGCACGCCGTCGTACAGGTTCTTGACGGTCTCGGCCAGGATGGCTTCGGCGTCGACATGCTTTTCCAGGCCGATGCAGGCCGCAGTAATCAGGTCGCGCACCTGGTTCATGTCCAGCGCGCGGCGCTGGCCATCTTCAGTGACAAACAGTTCGGCGCCGCCAGCCACCGACTTGGCCGCCGGCTGCTGTTGCGAACGCTCTTCCATGCGCTTGGCGCGATACAGCACGTAGGCACGCGCCACATCGTGTTCGCCGGAGCGCATCAGCGACAGTTCGACCTGGTCCTGGATGTCTTCGATATGGAAAGTGCCGCCGTTCGGCTGGCGACGCACCAGCGCGGCGACCACGTTCGAGGTCAGCTGTTCGACCAGTTCGCGCACGCGCGCCGATGCTGCACCCTGACCGCCGTTGACGGCGAGGAAAGCCTTGGTGACCGCGATCGAGATCTTGGATGGCTCAAAGCCGACCACGGCGCCATTGCGACGGATGATTCTGTAGTCGCCAAAACTGCTGGATACCTTGACGGGAGAGCCGCTACCGGTTGATGACGGAACACCAGCGACTTCGGCTGATGATTTAACGGAAATTTCTTGAGTAGATTGCACTGAGCCTCCCGAGACTGTGAAAGCAGGCGAACTCATTACGCCTGCCGTGATTAATTAGAACCGTGGAACCGTTGATGGTTCAGATATTGCCGCTTCTTCTTGCTGCTTGTTGTTGCTTGTTGTTGCTTATGTTGCTTATATTGCTTCTTGCTGTTCCCTGCTGTTTCCATATTCGTCATTGCGTTGTCGGCGCGCTCTCCGCAGGCTTCATGGCTGATGCCCAAATCCGGATGACACGAGAAAATTCAACGTTAAAAAGGGGTACGCGATGACCAGCAACCAATGACTGACAACAAATCCAGAGGCCGCTTAGCAGCCTGTCCGACACCTGCATTTATACTGATATGAGTACAAAAACAAAACACCACAAAGTGGACAGGCCATGCAAAACAAGCCAATGAAGAGATACAAAAAAACACTACATATAGGTTTCTGGATTTGATTTTTACTAATTGTAGTACCTAGACCCTGTCGACGCAATCCAAAAATAGGATCTTTTTTATATTCAAAAAGAGACTATTTAATTGACTTTTTTATCTATGGCAGGAAAGCGCAGGATCGGCTTGCCGGAGATTTCCGGCGCATGCCCGGCTAAGGCTTGCTGGTATTGGGCCCAGTCAAAAAAGGGACCCGGATCGGTCTTTCTGCCGGGCGCGACATGTTCATGTCCAGCTACCGCGGTCAGTGGATAACGCAATTGCAATGCATGGGTCAACGCCGCCAGCGCACCATATTGCATCACGGAAAATTCTTCGAAATCGCTGCCTTCCAGCTCGATCCCGATCGAGAAATCATTGCAACGTTCGCGCCCCTCGAAACTGGAAACGCCGGCATGCCAGGCCCGCTGATTGGCGGACACGAACTGGATCACGCCGCCGTCGCGCACGATAAGGAAGTGGGAAGAAACCCGCAGCGGCCGCAGCTGTTCGAAATAAGGATGCGCATCATACGCTAAACGGTTGCCAAACAGGTCAGCGATATACGGGCCGCCGAACTGGCCGGGCGGCAGGCTGATGTTATGGATCAGCAGCAGGTCGATGGCACTGCCGGCCGGCCGGTCGTCGCAATTGGGCGACGACTGGCGCACCACCTCATCGGGACGGCACCAGCCGTCGGCGCCGACTTCGAAGTAGGGATGAAGCGCATTCTGCTCCGTCATTGTTACCTAGCCTTAATCCTGCTCGTGAATCGATAGGCGCTGCATGCGATAGCGCAACTGGCGGAAGCTGATGCCCAGCAGGTCGGCCGCCTTGGTCCGGTTAAAATGCGTGCGGGTCAGTGCCCGCCGGATGACATCTCGCTCGATATCATCCAGGTAGTCCGGCAGCGAGGGCGGCAACTCGGCGCCGCCCGGCAACGCTGCCGCTGCGACAGCAACCGGCTCCAATCCGACCACCGCGATGCCCGCCACACCTACGCCAGCATCGGGATAGCCGTCATCCAGGCTTTGCGCTTCCAGCGCACGACTATTGCCGCCGCCCTTGAGGCCGAGATCCGCTACTTCAATCACACCGTCGTTGGCAAACGCCAGCGCCCGCTCCAGGATATTTTCCAGCTCGCGCACATTGCCCGGAAAGGCATAGGTGCACAAAGCGTCCATGGCTGCCGGCGCCAGCGTCACCGGCCCCGCCTGCGGTGCAAACACCGACAAGCGCGCCAGCACCGCGCCGATCAGCAAGCCAAGATCGTCCAGGCGCTCCCGCAAAGGCGGCAGTTTTAATTCGATAACATTCAAACGATAGTACAAATCCTGGCGAAATCTACCTGATTCGACACACTCGGCCAGATTCTGATGGGTAGCGCTGATCAAACGGACATCCACCGGCTCTTCCACCGTCGCTCCAACCTTGCGCACGCGCCGCTCCTGGATCGCACGCAACAGCTTGACCTGCATCGCCAGCGGCAGGTCGGCGACCTCGTCCAGCAGCAGGGTGCCGCCATTGGCCGCCTGGAAAAATCCTTCGCGGTCGTCGGCTGCGCCAGTAAATGCGCCTTTGCGGTAGCCGAAGAACTCGGCCTCCATCAAGGCTTCCGGGATGGCGCCGCAATTGACGGCGACAAACGGCTTGTCGGCGCGCGGGCTAAGCGCATGGATATCGCGCGCCGCCAGTTCCTTGCCGCTGCCGGACTCGCCGGTAATCGCCACCGGCGCCATGCTGCGCGCCAACCGTACAATCTGGGTGCGCAATTCCTGCATGGCGGCGGACTGGCCGATCAGGCGCAAGGCGTTGCCACTGCCATTACCGCGCGTTTTGACGTCGCCGGGCTGGCGCGGATTCTCGGCCGGCTTGCCGATGCGCAGCGCCGATTGCACCATCAGGCGCAGCTGGTCCAGGGCCACCGGCTTCGACAAATAGTCGAAAGCGCCGGCTTTTAACGCCACCACGGCGTTGTCGGCGCTGCCATAGGCCGTGATCACGGCGATCGGAATCACCTTGTCGCCGCTGGTGACTTCGCGCACCAGCTCGATGCCGAGACCGTCCGGCAGCCGCATGTCAGTCAGGATCAGTGCATAGTCGTTGCTGGCCAGATGGCTGCGCGCGGCGGCCAGGCTGTCAGCGCTGTCGACATCGAGTCCCATCTTGACCAGCGCTATTTCTAGCAGTTCGCGCAGATGGGCTTCGTCATCGACGACCAGAATACGGGGTGAAGTCATGGCAATGGTCTTTTTTAATAATAGTTCTAGTCAGCTAGCGACAGAGGATCACGGGGAGCAAACGCAATAACAAAACGACCACTCACATGGCTGGAATTCTGTCCTTGAACATCATGCCGGTATTCATAATCAAGTAGTGCGCCGTTATTCAAACACAATTCCCGCGCCAAAAACAAGCCCAGCCCGGTGCCCTTGCTGGAGGTAGTGTAAAACGGCTCGAACAAGTGCGCCCGCACCGCCGGCGAAATCGGTTCGCCATCGTCCTGTACGTGCAGCTCCAGCCTGCCGGCGACGCTGGACATGACATGCAGGCGCATCCCGCCAGGCTTGCCGCTGGCATAACGCACCGCGTTCGACAGCAGATTGGTCACCACCTCGCGCAAATGCAGCGGATCGAACCAGACATGGTAGCGGTCATCCAGATCGATCTGGAGGGCAACGGCGCCAGGCGCCACCGCATGGGTCTGCTTGAATTCATTGACGATATCGTGCAGCAGCGGCGCCAGCTGAATCGGCTCCAGCTGGCGCTGGGCCTTGCGCGACAGCTTCAAGATATCCTCGATCATGCGGTCCAGGCGCGCCACATTGTCTTCGACAATCGTCACCAGCCGCGCCTGCGTCTGGCTAGCCACCTCTTCCGACAACAAGGTGGCGGCATAGGAAATCGAGGCCAGCGGATTGCGCACCTCATGGGCAATGCTGGCAGTCAGGCGGCCCATGGCAGCCAGCTTTAGCTGCTGCGCCTGGTTTTCGATTTCGCTGACATCCTGCAAAAAAATAACGGCGCGATACTCGCTCAGTTCGCGCATCCTGACCGCGGCAAAGCGTACTTTCAAGTGCGCAGCCAGCTCGCGCCGCCCGCTCCAGTCTATGAGCGCCGCTTCCTGGCCCAGATCGTCGGTATGCTTGATGGTGACAAATACCGCCTCGCCGACCACCGGCGAACCAGGCTGCGGCAGATCGCTGACCCGCGATTCCCAGGCAAACAGCGCATCGGTGATCGGCGCCAGCAAGGCATAGTCGCTCAGCTTATGGCGCGGCTCGTCATCCGACATCGGGAACGACAGGCCGAGCATGCGTTCCGCCGCCGGGTTGGCCATGATCAGCGTGCCGATCGGATCGACCACCAGCAAGCCGTCGCCCATGTCCTTGATAGCGATGCGGTTGATGTCCATCTGCACCCGCAAATCCCTGCCGCGCTGGGTCGCCAGTTCTTCCTGCTTGATCAGCTTGTGCGCCAGGCGGTTGATCACCAGTACGGCAAAGAAGAAAGCGCCGCCATACAAGCCGGCCTGCACGGTGGAAATATCCGGGGCGGATTGCAGAATCTGGTAGCCGCTGTCCGCCAGCAGCACCATGGTCGCGATCGAAACAAAAAACAGCGCCACCAGCAAGGGCGCCAGAATCGCCGCACCTGCCAGCGGGAACAGGTACAGGATCGCCAGGCCGCTTTTGGCGCCGCCGGCTCCTATATACAGGATCGACACCGCGACCAGGTCCACTGAAATCGGCAACACGATCTGCAGCATGTAATGGCGCCGATGATAGGCGGTCACCAGCGTAAACAAAACCGCGCACAGCAGATAGACGCCGCAGATCTCGGGTCCGGTGATGAGTTGGGAAAACCATATCTCGCCTTTGCTTTGGCTGCTGACATAGGCCAGCATCACCATCGCCACCACAATCCGCGTCACGTTAAAGGTTTGCAGCGTACGCCAGAACGTGTCGGGCTTGTCGCCCTGCAAAGTGCGGCTGGAACTCGTCATGCGCTAGGACGCATGCAGGCGGCGGTGTTCGGCGCTGCAAAATACCGCGCCGGAGGTATCGGCCACCGCTTCCGAGGCCGGGAAGTGGATGCCGCAATGGACGCAGGCCACCATCGCTTCCGCCTGCGCCGGCTCATTGGCGGCCGAGGCAGCGCCACCCGGAAACGGCGATCCGGCCGAGGACGAACGGTCGCGGCCGAGGTTCTTTTGCAGGCGCTGCAGCCAGACGACCACGGCCAGCACAATGACAATCAAGATGATGAATTTCATACTAATACCCGATGCAACACAACTTCAAGCACGAAACGGCTCCCTACATACGCCAATAGCAAAACGGCAAATCCGGTCAAGGTAAAACTGAGCGCGGTGCGGCCGCGCCAGCCCTGCCACCTGCGGCCGGCCAGCAGCAGGCCGAACAAGGCCCATGACAGCATGGTGAAAATGGTCTTGTGATCCCATTTGAAAGCCTTGTTGAACAGCTCTTCCGAAAACACCACGCCTGACAGCACGGTCAGCGTCAGCAGGAAAAACCCGAACGCAATCAGGCGGAACAGCAGTTTTTCCATGGTCAGCAGCGCCGGCAGGCGATCCAGGGCCAGCCCAAACCAGCCGGCTTTAACGCCGCCCGGCCGGGTATGCAGGCGCGATTCCTGCAACACCATCAGCACCGCATGGAAAGCGGCAATCGTCAGGGTACTGTAGGCCAGGATGGAAATCACGATATGCCACAGGAAAACCGGCGACTTGCCGTTCAGCGGCACCATATTCCCTGGAAAGATGGCCGGCAGCACCGCCGCCAGCGCCGCCATCGGCAGCACCAGCACGCGCAGGCCGTCCAGCGTGTAGTTGCGGTTTTCCAGCCAGTAGGCCGCCACCGAGACCCACAAGGTCGCCGACAGCATCATGGAAAAGCCGACTCGCAACTCTTCCGGCCCAACCACATCGGCCCACAACACGCCGCCGTGCAGCAACCAGGCGGCGGCAACGACAATCGAAATAGTCTGGCGCCGGCTAGCCGGCAAAAAGGTGCAGCCTATATAGAGCAGCGCCACCAGAACGAAAAGAGATGTTTGCATCGTGTAAGTTTACAACATGTGGCGTCTGCGCGGCGTGCTCAAACAAGGCGAACATGCATGCCGTCGGCACCCTGTTCCGTTTCTTGCAACTTGAACATCATTTCTGTCTGTTATTTAATATGCGCGGCGTTTGCGACTGCTTGCCCCGGAATGCTAGGCGTTTGAGCAGCATCAGGTAAAATGGTGGTTTACAAGCATTACTGTGACCTTCTTACAGTGATTATTGTGACCTTCTTACAGTGCGCGGGCGTGTCGGCTGCGTGTAAGCTGGGTCACATTGACCGATTGCACCTCTTCTGGAAACGCCGCGTACCCATGCTCGACAATCTTACCCAACGCCTCGCCAAAGTCGTCAAAACCATGCGCGGCGAAGCGCGCCTCACCGAAACCAATACCGCGGAAATGCTGCGCGAAGTACGCCTGGCCCTGCTCGAAGCCGACGTCGCCTTGCCTGCCGTGCGCGAATTTATCGCCAACGTTAAACAAAAAGCGCTGGGCGAAGAAGTCATAGCCTCGCTGACGCCGGGCCAGGCCCTGGTCGGGGTGGTGCAGCGCGAACTGGCCTCGCTGATGGGCGCCGATCTCGGCCCTGAAGCTTCACAGCTGAGTTTCGCGACCCAGCCGCCGGCGATCATTTTGATGGCTGGCCTGCAAGGCGCGGGTAAAACCACCACCGTCGGCAAGCTCGCCAAGTATCTGCGCGAACAAAAGAAGAAAAAGGTCCTGACCGTCTCCGCCGACGTCTATCGCCCAGCCGCGATCGGCCAGCTGCAAACCGTGACGGCGCAGGTCGGCGCCGACTTCTTCCCGACCGAAATTACCGACAAGCCGGTGGATATCGCACTGGCTGCGCTGGACTATGCCAAGCGCCATTACCACGATGTCCTGATCATCGACACCGCCGGCCGCCTCGGCATCGACGAAGCGATGATGAAGGAAATCAGCGCTATCCACGCCGCCGTCAAGCCGATCGAAACCCTGTTCGTGGTCGACGCCATGCTCGGCCAGGACGCCATCAATACCGCCAAAGCCTTTAACGATGCGTTGCCGCTGACCGGCATCGTACTGACCAAGCTGGACGGCGACGCCCGCGGCGGTGCCGCACTGTCGGTGCGGCATATCACCGGCAAGCCGATCAAGTTTGCCGGTACCGCCGAAAAGCTGGACGGCCTGGAAGCTTTCGATCCGACCCGCATGGCCAACCGTATTCTCGGCATGGGCGACATCCTGGCGCTGGTCGAGGAAGCGCAGAAAGGCGTCGATGTTGCCGCGGCCAAGGACCTGGCGCACAAAATCAAGGGCGGCGGCAAGTTCGACCTCAACGACTTCAAGGCGCAGCTCGGCCAGATGAAAAAAATGGGCGGCCTGTCGAACCTGATGGACAAGCTGCCGGCGCAATTCCAGCAGGCTGCCGGCGGCGCCAATATGGACCAGGCAGAGAAACAGGTACGGCGGATGGAAGGCATCATCAACTCGATGACCGCCCAGGAACGCGCCAAGCCTGAACTGATCAAGGCCTCGCGCAAACGCCGCATCGCGGTCGGCGCCGGGGTCCAGGTGCAGGAAGTCAACCGCATGCTGTCGCAATTCGACCAGATGCAGTCGATGATGAAAAAGCTCAAGGGTGGCGGCATGATGAAAATGATGCGCGGCATGAAGGGTATGATGCCAGGCATGCGCTAACCCCTGTTCCAGCACTGCTGCCAGACCCGAAAAGCCTTGCAAGTCATTGACTTGCAAGGCTTTTCAGCAAATTGGAGGTAACCTGGGCGGTTGCGCCGCCGGCGCCGGCGCCAACTGTTACCTGCCCCCGGATCTCCAAGGATCATCGTCAACCGCCGCTCAAGCCCGTCAGCCAGGGGTTTGCCCCGGCTCGGCAGGGCTTGCGCTTCCGTATCAAATCCCGCACAAACCCATAAAAAACGCTTGCATCGCCAAGAAAAGCGCAACACTATTAGCGATGCGTGCTTGACGCATTTTTCCCATATCCCTGAAGGAGGCTCAAAGATGGCCACAGCAGCAAAAAAACCAGCGGCAAAGAAAGCTGCCGCACCAGCAAAAGCGCCGACCAAATCTGCGCCAAAGGCAGCTCCTAAAAAAGTCACTGCAACAGGTACTGTAGCGCGCAAGCCGAATGCAGCATTCATGAAACCACTGACACCATCGGCCACGCTGGCTGCGGTAGTCGGCGCGGCCCCGCTGCCACGCACTGAAGTCACCAAGAAAGTGTGGGAGTACATCAAGAAGCACAATCTGCAAAACCCAGCAAACAAGCGCAATATTGTCGCAGACGACAAATTGAAAGCTGTCTTTGGCGGCAAAAAAGAAGTGTCGATGTTTGAAATGACAAAACTCATTTCCGATCACTTGAAATAATGCTTGGGGCTTAGCTGCAGTTTTCTGCGCCGCCCTGGGTGCCAAACAAAAACGCCCGCATCGCGCGGGCGTTTTTGTATCCGCTGCATTTGCATTGCAACAGAAGCGCAGACATCAATCCAGCAAATCCGAATAGTCGATTTCGGCATAGCCGGCCAGCAGCTTCCACGGCAGCACCTTAGGCGCTTCGATCACGCTGACCAGGGTTTCCCGGCGTGTCTTGCCGTGCCCATCCAGCGATTCTACCCGGCGTGGATACTGACCTTTGACATCCCAGCTGACGCGCACCGTCAGATCGCCGCGCTTGCTTTCGTATTGCTGCACGCCGTCCTTGAGCGCACCCACCATGCGCATGCTTTTCAGGCTTTGCGGATCGCTCAGGAAAAACGTGCTGCCCCAGTTGCCGTTGAAGCCGATATTGCCGTAGTACTGCGAATCGACCTTGATGCTGCGCCGCTGATGACGCTCGATCAGCCTGGCGTCCAGCGCGCCGTCGGCCTGGCGCCTTACCCACATCGGCGAGCTGCCAGCATCCGGATGACTGTGGCCGCTGTGACCGTCGTTGTGGTCATCGCTGTGATCACGTCTGCCGACAGGCTCGCTCTCGACCAGGCGCTCGGTCCACACCTGGTCGTTGCGGCGGTAGACGCGCTCACTGAAAGTGGTTTCGCGCTTGACACCATCGCGCCCCATCGTCATCGCATAATGACGGACCTGCAAATTCTGGTCCGGGCCGCTGACTGTTTCCGCCGCCTGGGCGGCCGGTCCCTGTGCCGCCAAGGCCAGTACGGCAAGCATCAAGCCATTCCCGCATCTTTTAAAAAAAATCATCTTTTCACCAAAAAAATGCCGCCACCGGAACGATGGCGGCGTAAGTACTACTCAGGTAACCCTATTACAGGCCAAGCGCATTCTTGACCTTGCCAAACACTTTGATGTTTTCAAAAGTGCCTTTGAAACTATCGCTGCCGGCGCCCGCGGAAAACAGCATGACGTCGCCGCCACCGTGGGTTTCCGAACCGGGCGAACCGGCGAAGCGCACGCCGACCTGTTGCAGGTAATCGTCAGCTTCGGTATCGACATTGGTCAGGTCGCCGTCTTCCGGCCGCCGCGGCGCGCTGCCGTTGCCGAACACCAGCGTGGTGTAGGGCTTGCCGTCAGCCGCCAGCGCCAGCTTGCCGTCGGCATAATTGGTGACTTTGCCGAGGATGGGATTGCCGCGCTTGGGGTAGCCGTTGAAGCCAATGGCGTGATCATGATCCGCCGTGACCACGATCAACGTGTCTTTCAGGTCGACCAGTTCCAGCGCCTTCTTGATCGCCGCGTCGAAGGCCAGCGTATCTTCCAGCGCGCGTTTGGCGTTGGTGCCATGCAGCGCATGGTCGATGCGGCCGCCTTCCACCATCAGGAAATAGCCGTTCGGGTTTTTCTTCAGCACGCCGATGGCTTTCTCGGTCATTTCGGCGAGGCTAGGCTGGTTCAGCTTCTTCTTGACCCGGTCCAGCTCGTAATCCATGTCGCTGGCGGTAAATAAACCGAGCAGTTTGCTGACATTGGCAGGGTTGACGCTTTTCAGCTCGCTGCCGCTGGCGACATAGGTATAACCCGCGGCCTTGAACATCCCCAGCGCATCCAGTTCGTCGTTACGCTGGCTGCCAGGGCTACTCTTCGGCAGGAAATGCCGCAAACCGCCGCCGAGCAAGACATCGACGCCATCTTTCAGCGCCGTGTTGTAACGCGCCGCGCCTGGCGTCGCCTGTTCGGTGATGGAGTTGTAGGCATCGCGATTGCAGACATGGGCGTAGGTCGCTGCCGGCGTAGCATGGCTGATGCGAGTGGTGCTGACCGCGCCGACCGCCTTGCCTGCACTCTTGGACAGTTCCAGCAGCGTCTGCACCGGCTGGCCGTTGCCGGCAACGCAGGTGGAATCCGCCTTGACTTGATACGGCTTGCCGTTGGCGTCGTAGGCATTGGTGTCGGACGACATCGAGATAACGTCGTTCTTCATCTTGACGCCCGTCATGTAGGCCGCCATCGACGGCGCGCTGTCGGTGGTCTGGGCATCCAGCGAGAAAGTCTTGACGCGGGCGGTGCGGTTCAGCGTTTCCATCGTCAGGCGGCCGGCTTCGCCGTGGCCATAGATGCGCGCTGCGGTGACGGTCACAGGCCCCATGCCGTCGCCCAGGAAAAAGATGACGTTCTTGGCTTTCGCCGGCACCGCATCGGCAGCCAATGCCGGGCCGCTGAACAGCAGCGCCAACGCGCACAAGACAGGGGCCTGGCGCAGGCGATGCGGGAACTGCTTGGAAGCTGCTAGTTGAATTTTCATGTCTGACCTTTGCACTCTTTATTCCGTTTTATTTGATTTTGCGCGACGCCTGCGCATCGCTCGCGGCAGGCCTCACAGGCCGATGGCCTTCTTCACCAAGCCGAACACCTCGGTGTTGTCGAGCACGCCGCGGATATTCTCGGCGCCCATGCCCTGCGCACCGATAAAGACATTGGTGCCGCCATGCGTCTCGCCGCCCGCTTCTGTCGGAATCACCGACTCTTGCAAATAATCTTTGTCAGCCACCTGCATATCCGACAAGGCGCCGCGCGTCGCCAGGTGGTTGGAGCCGTTGCCGAAACCGATCACCGTGTACGGGTTGTTGTTGATATCGCGTTCCGGCTGGCCGCTCAGGACATTCTTCACCAGCCCCAGCACGCCAGGCTCGCTGCCGCTAGTCTTGCCGGTACGCTTGGCATAGCCGTTCAGCAGGATCGAATGATCATGGTCGGCGGTGACCACTACCAGCGTGTTCTTCAAGCCAGGATCGACTTGCTGCATTTTATCCAGCGCAACCTTGATGGCATCATCGAAGGCGACGGTTTCCTGCAGAGCGCGACGGGCATTGTTGGCGTGCAGCGCATGATCGATGCGGCCGCCCTCCACCATCAGGAAGAAGCCGCTCTTCTTGTTGTTCAGCAGATCAATCGACTTGGCGGTCATCTGCGCCAGGCTCGGTTCCTTGGCCGCGTCGCGGTCGAGGTCGTAGGTCATGTGGTCCTTGTTGAACAGCCCCACCACTTTCGGCGCGCTGCTGCTGAGCTTATCGAAGTCGGCAAAATTGGCAGCGTAGGTATATCCCGCAGCCTTGAATTCAGCGACCAGGTCGCGGCTGTCGCTGCGTTTGCTGTCGGCGTCGGTCTTCGGCAGGAAATGACGGCGGCCGCCGCCAAAAATCACGTCGACGCCATCGCTCAGCTTGCCGTTGAAACCGGCGCCCTTGGGTGTCAATTGGGCGGCGATATTGTTCTCGCCGTCGCGGTGGCAGATATGCGAGTATGTCGCCGCTGGCGTCGCATGGGTAATCCGGGTCGTGGTCACAACACCGGTGCTGTAGCCTTTGGCCTTCATGATTTCCAGCAAGGTATCGGCCGGCGTGCCGTTGCCGCTCGGGCAGGTGCTGTCGGCGCCGCTGACGTAGCTCTTGCCGCTGGCGTCGCGGGCGCTGGTGTTGGCCGACATGGCAATCACTTCGTTGTTGGCCTTGACCCCGGTCATGTAGGCCGCCATCGACGGCGCGCTATCGGTGACCTGGGCATCGTTCGAATAGGTAGTGACGAAACCGGTTTCCGGCAAAGTGTCGAGGGTCAGGTCGCCCTCCTCGCCCACCTTGTAGATGCGCGCCGCGGTCATGGTGGTGATGCCCATGCCGTCGCCCAGGAAGAAAATGACGTTCTTGGCCACCGGCTTGACTTCTGGCTTTTCGCCCGGCCCTTCCACCAGGGAATTGCTGGACCCGCTACACCCGGCCAGTGCTACCGACGCCGTGGCGGCGGCAATCAACATACTTAATTTCATTTATCGCTCCGTGTTGTCAATCAGAAATGTGCAAGCATTTGTAATAATTTGTTACAACTGTAACTGCATCTTGTTACAACTTGATGACGTTGGAGCGATTGCTGTCGCCGGCCGTAAAAAATCCGTAGGCGTACAGCTGCAGCACGCTACGGACCGGTAAAAGATCTAAATGAGGGACAATAAAGGGCAGGCCAGGCGCTGCCGGAGCGGCGATCTGGGTAATGCTTCAGGGGAAAGCGAGGGGTGAGCGACCGCGAGCGCGGAGCCTCAGACGAGGATAATTACTGGCGGGCAGATACCGTATGCAACGGCGAGGCATCCTGGTATTCCCAGCGCTTCCAGGCGGCCAGCACAGCGTTCGGATATTCCGGACGGCCACGGCTGCCGTTATAGCGGCCCAGCGCGAGATACAGGTTACCCTTTTCCATATCGATGTACATGCGCAAAATGGAGCAGCCATAGCGCAGATTGGTTTGCATGTTGAACAGCTTGCTGCGGTCGGAATCGCCGATCACGCGGCTCCAGAACGGCATGACCTGCATGTAGCCGTGGGCGCTGACGCTGGACAAGGCATATTTACGAAACGCTGATTCCACCTGGATCAGGCCCAGCACCATGCCGGGATCGAGGCCGGCACGCTTGGCCTCATACCAGGCGGTTTCCAGAAATTCGATGCGCATCTGTGCGTCCGGCAGCTTCTTCTTCAAGCGTTCCGACATTTCGCCCAGCCAGTACAGGTACTGGATGCGCTGGTCGATGTCGCTGAACTGGGGTTTCGGCGGCCGCGCATCGTTGATGGCGCGTGACAAGGCCAGACGTACCGAATCCGCCAGTTCTTCTTCTTTTTGATTTCCGGCATGCGCCATGCCGCTCAACAACAGCAGCAAGATGGACAGCACGCTCATCCAGCGAGACCAGCGCAATCGTTACTCCCTAAGAAACACTTTTTATTTTTCAAGGAGTATACAAAGAAAACGGTGCGAGAAACCGTTGCACCGTCATTTTGTTGTATTTAGGAAACTAGCTTGGCTTTGATGAACGCTTCCATCTCAACCAGCGGCACCTGTGTCGCTTCCGTGTCGCGCCGTCCCTGGTATTCGATCTGGCCATCTTTCAGGCCGCGGTCGCCGATGACGATGCGATGCGGCACGCCGATCAGCTCCCAATCGGCGAACATGGCACCCGGGCGTTCGCCGCGGTCATCCAGGATGACGTCGACGCCGGCAGCCAGCAGCGCTTCGTACAGCTTGTCGGTTTCGGCTTTGACCGCTTCGCTGCGGTCGTAGCCCATCGGACAGACGACCACTTCAAACGGCGCAATCGCCAGCGGCCAGATGATGCCCTTGTCGTCGAAATTCTGCTCGATGGCGGCGCCCAGAATGCGGGTGATGCCGATGCCGTAGCAACCCATCTGCAACAACTGCGGCTTGCCGCCTTCGTCCAGGAAAGTCGCCTTCATGGCTTCCGAATAGGCAGTGCCGAGCTGGAACACATGGCCGACTTCGATACCGCGCAGGATCGCCAGCGCGCCCTTGCCGTCCGGCGAAGGATCGCCTTCCACCACATTGCGGATATCGAACACCATCGGTTCCGGCAAATCGCGGCCCCAGTTGACGCCGGTGTAATGGAAATCGACTTCATTCGCGCCGCTGACGAAATCGTGCATGTTCGCCACGGTGACATCGGCCACTACGGTCACCGGCTTCTTGGTGTTGACCGGACCGAGATAGCCGGGCGGCGTGCCGAAATATTCGACGATTTCCGCTTCGCTGGCAAAACGATAGCCGGCCAGGCCTGGGATCTTGTTGGCCTTGATTTCATTCAGCTCGTGGTCGCCGCGCAGCATCAGCAGCCAGACCACCTTGCTGGCCGGCTCTTTATCCGTTGCTTCTTTTTCAACGGTCAGCACAATCGACTTGATGGTTTGCGTCAACGGCAGCTGCAGCAGCTCGGCCACCGCTTCGCACTTGGCCTTGCCAGGCGTCGCCGTCTTGGTCAGCGCTTGCGCCGGCGCCGCACGGCTTGCGATCAGCGGCAAGGATTCGGCCGCTTCCATATTGGCAGCGTATTCCGAGTTCGGGCAGTACACGATGGCGTCCTCGCCGGTGGCGGCGATGACGTGGAATTCATGCGAACCGGTGCCGCCGATGGCGCCGTTATCCGCCGCCACGGCGCGGAACTGCAGACCGAAACGGTTGAAAATCCGCACATAGGCGTCGTACATGATCTGGTAGGACTGCTTCAGGCCGTCCAGGTCGCGGTCGAAGGAATAGGCATCCTTCATGGTGAATTCGCGCCCGCGCATCAAGCCGAAGCGTGGCCGGCGCTCATCCCGGAACTTGGTCTGGATATGGTAAAAATTCACCGGCAGCTTGCGGTAAGAGCGCAGTTCCGTGCGAGCGATGTCAGTAATCACTTCTTCCGAAGTCGGCTGGATAATGAAGTCGCGTCCGTGACGGTCCTTGACGCGCATCAGTTCGGCGCCGTATTTCTGCCAGCGGCCGGTTTCCTGCCATAGCTCGGCCGGCTGCACCACCGGCATCAGCAATTCCACCGCCCCCGAACGGTTCATTTCCTGGCGCACAATGTTCTCGACCTTGCGGATCACGCGCAGACCCATCGGCATATAGGTGTAGATGCCGGAACTGATGCGCTTGATCATGCCGGCGCGCATCATCAGTTTATGGCTGACGATTTCAGCGTCGGATGGAGCTTCTTTGAGCGTGGAGATAAAAAAACGGGAGGCGCGCATAACGATGAATTCTTTTTAAAAAGAGAGGGTTATAATCAACTCAATTTTAAAGGATTAGCTGGCTGATGCGCCTACTCTTTGCACATTTGATTGATGTTCTGGCCATAGATACCCCCGGCCGGGGCAGATTGCGCGCCTAATCGGGCGAGGACAGGATGGTTGACCGGGCGCTAGGCCGGCAGTTTTGTTCCGCAATGATGACAGCAAGCAAGGAATCAGGCAGGAGAACCGCCTGGCCGCAGAAAGTTTTGAGGTAACAACATGCTTGACCGTGAAGGCTTTCGCCCGAACGTCGGCATTATCTTGCTCAATACCCAGAATGAAGTCTGGTGGGGCAAGCGCGTGCGCGAACACTCGTGGCAATTTCCACAGGGCGGTATCAAATACGGTGAAACCCCGGAGCAGGCCATGTTTCGCGAACTCGAGGAAGAAATCGGGTTGAAGGCGGAACACGTCAAGATCATCGGCCGCACCCGTGATTGGCTGCGCTATGAAGTGCCGGACCATTTCATCAAGCGCGACGTCCGCGGGCATTATCGCGGCCAGAAGCAGATCTGGTTCCTGCTGCGCATGACCGGCCGCGACTGCGACGTCAACCTGCGCCTGACCGAACATCCCGAATTCGACGCCTGGCGCTGGCATGACTACTGGGTGCCGCTGGATGTCGTGATCGAATTCAAACGCGATGTCTATCAACGCGCCTTGCAAGAACTGTCACGTTTCCTGACGCGTCCCTTGCAAAACACGCCACATCATGCCCGCCATCTACGCACCGGCCATGGGCCGCGTACGACGAGCCAATCCACCCCGGTCAACGCCGAACCTGAAAAAAAGTGAGCGCCTCCATGGCTTTTGTTTTACCCACTCCAGTTATCAAAATATCACAGCTGCTGGCCGCCAGCCTGCTGTTGCTGGGCCTCAGCGCGCATGTGCATGCCGATTCATTCGACCAGGGCAGCGCCATGAAAATGAATCCCGGCGACTTCGATGACGATGACGGGAAATCATGGCAAGAAATCAAGACCGAGATTCCGCCGGCGCCGCAGGCGGCCAACCTGCTCTCGTTCTATGTCAGCCCGACCGCCACCATGAATTTCTTCATCGATGTCAATTCGATCTCCGTCGGTGCAGATGGCGTGGTGCGCTACACCATGGTCAGCAAGAGCCAGGCCGGCGCTGAAAATGTCAGCTATGAAGGGATCCGCTGCCAGACTTATGAAAGCAAGCTGTATGCTTTCGGCCAGAAGGATGGCAACTGGTCGCGCGCGCGCCTGAATGACTGGAAGCAGATCAGCGAGGCTACCGGCAACCGCCAGCATGCGGCGCTAGCCAAGGATTTTCTGTGTCAGGATGGCATGGTGGCCGGCAAGGCTGACGATATCCGCAGCAGGTTGCGCACTAATCACCCGATCAAGCTGGGTAGCTGATCGGCGCTGATACCTGATTCAATGAAAAACGGCTCCTGCAATTTGCGGAGCCGTTTTTTATTGTCTTGCGATCGCAAGCTGCTCAAAGCAATACCATATTGTCCCGGTGAATCAGTTCGGATTCCTCGACAAAGCCCAGGATGGCCTGGATTTCCGCCGACGGATGACGCATGATGCGACGCGCTTCCGAGCTGGTGTAATTGCTGATGCCGCGCGCGATGGCATGGCCGTCGCTGTCGGTGCAGGTAATCACATCGCCGCGGCCAAACTCGCCGGAAACCGCAGTCACGCCGATCGGCAGCAGGGATTTGCCCTCGTTGCGCAGCTTTTGCACGGCGCCCGCATCCAGCATCACCTTGCCGGCGGTTTTCAGATGATCCGCCATCCACTGCTTGCGCGCCGTCAGTTGCCCGGTTTGCGCGATCAGCTGGGTGCCGATGGCTTCGCCGCTGGCCAGCCGTGTCAATACCGCATCTTCGCGGCCCCAGGCGATCACCGTATGGGCGCCGGAACTGGCGGCACGCTTGGCGGCCAGGATCTTGGTGATCATGCCGCCGCGGCCGATGCTGGTTCCAGCATCGCCTGCCATCACTTCCAGCGCCGGATCGCCGGCTTTCGCCTCATGCACGAATTCGGCATTCGGGTCCTTGCGCGGATCGGCAGTGTACAGGCCCTTCTGGTCGGTCAGGATGATCAGGGCATCGCCTTCAATCAGGTTGGCGACCAGCGCACCGAGGGTGTCGTTGTCGCCGAACTTGATTTCATCGGTCACCACGGTATCGTTTTCGTTAATGATCGCCACCACGCCGAAGCGCAGCAGGGTGAACAAGGTCGAGCGGGCGTTCAGGTAGCGTTCGCGGTCGGCCAGGTCGGCGTGGGTCAGCAGGACCTGGGCGGTACGGATATTGTGGGCACGGAAACTGGTTTCATAGATCTGCGCCAGGCCCATCTGGCCGACGGCGGCGCAAGCCTGCAATTCGTCGATGCTGGTAGGACGCTTGTCGAAGCCGAGCCTTTGCATGCCTTCAGCTACCGCGCCGGAACTGACCAGCACCACTTCCTTGCCCATGGCCCGCAGTTCAGCGATCTGGGTCGCCCATTTGGCGATGGCGCCGGCGTCCAGCCCCTTGCCGTCATTGGTGACCAGGGAGGAACCGACCTTGATGATGATGCGCTTGGCTTTTTGAATGACGGAATTCATGGATTTATCTATAGCGGCCGTCGCGCTGCCGATCGGCGGACAAAAACGGCGGGCAAAAATAAGGCCGCGATCGAAACGGGTCTTTGCCCCCTATCGACAACGGCCGCCAAATGACAGCTTAGTCCAGTATCTTGAAACGCGGATCGTCCGGATCGATAGACAGGATGGCTTGTGCTTCCACCACCATCTGTTTTTCTTCCGAACGGGTCTCCTGCTGGCGCTTCTCGGCCAGGTAGCCGTAAATCTCGGTCACCAGTTCCGGGCAACCGTCGCGGTTGAGTGCGGAGATTTCAAATACCGGGCCTTTCCAGCCGAAGCGCTTGATGAAATCCTTGACGCGCTTGACGCGCTCGCCTTCCGGGATCACATCCATCTTGTTCAGCACCAGCCAGCGTGGCTTGTCGAACAGCGACTGATCGTATTTCTTCAATTCCTTGACGATGGCCTTGGCTTCCTTGACCGGATCGACCGTATCTTCGAACGGCGCCAGATCGACAATGTGCAGCAGCAAACCGGTGCGCTGCAAGTGCTTCAGGAACTGGATGCCTAGTCCGGCGCCCTCTGCCGCGCCTTCGATCAGGCCTGGAATGTCGGCGATCACGAAACTCTTTTCGTGACTGACGCGGACCACGCCCAGGTTCGGATGCAAGGTGGTGAATGGGTAATCGGCAATCTTCGGGCGCGCATTCGACACTGCTGTGATGAAGGTCGACTTGCCGGCATTCGGCTGTCCCAGCAGGCCGACGTCGGCCAGCACCTTCAGCTCCAATCGCAGTTCGCGGCGTTCGCCTTCCTTGCCGTCGCTCTTCTGGCGCGGTGCGCGGTTGGTCGAGGACTTGAAATGAATATTGCCCCAGCCGCCCTCGCCGCCCTTGGCCAGCAACACTTCCTGGCCGTGGTCGGTCATGTCGGCGATGGCTTCGCCGGTGTTGACGTCAACGATCAGCGTGCCGACCGGCATGCGCAGCTTGATATCGTCCGCGCCCTTGCCGTAGCAATCCGAGCCGCGGCCGTTTTCGCCACGGCCGGCGCGATGCATCTTGGAGAAACGATAGTCGACCAGGGTGTTGATATTGCGGTCGGCAACGGCCCAGATACTGCCGCCTACGCCGCCATCGCCACCGTCCGGGCCGCCGAACGGGCGGAATTTTTCACGGCAAAAACTCGCAACCCCATTGCCGCCATCGCCGGCAATGACTTCGATTTTTGCTTCATCTATAAACTTCATTCGAAGGTCCTAATGAGGTTGGAGGTTAAATTCTTATTGAAATGCACAGGTAACTTTACCGATTTTTGCGCATTGTTGCAGCGACGGCCAAGCCGGGCTTGCAATAGCGACAACCCTGCCAGGCGCAATCCGCTGCCGCGATGGAAGAATCGCGGCGCGTTCATTGCAGTTCAGGCAGTGTTTTACGACCAGAAACTAAAAAGGCTCTACCAGCGGCAGAGCCTTTCGCAGCAAGACCAGCGGCCTTGCTTATGTCGACGCTTAGAGTGTTGCTTAAGCTGCTACGACAGTAACGTAGTTACGCTGGGTAGCGCCCTTGGTTACGAATTGTACTTTGCCGTCGATCAGTGCGAACAGGGTGTGATCCTTGCCCATGCCAACATTTTCGCCTGGATGCGTCTTAGTGCCGCGCTGACGAATAATGATGCCGCCGGCGTTGATCGCCTGGCCACCGTAGACCTTGACGCCGAGTCGCTTTGACTCTGAGTCACGGCCGTTGCGCGTAGTGCCGCCGCCTTTTTTATGTGCCATTTAAAACTCCTGGTATCTGGTTAAGTCAATCGACGCAATTAAGCGTTGATCGAAACGATTTGAATTTCGGTGTAATTTTGACGATGGCCTTGATGCTTCTGATAATGCTTACGACGACGCATTTTGAAGATCTTGACTTTATCGTGGCGACCTTGCGCCAATACCTTAACCGACACCGTAGCACCTTCGACCAATGGCGCCCCGAATTTCAGGGAATCGCCAGCGCCAACTGCAAGCACTTGATCAATAGTGAGTTCGGTGCCAATGTCTGCAGGTATCTGTTCTATTTTGAGTTTTTCGCCGGCAACAACTTTATATTGTTTGCCACCGGTTTTTATGACCGCGTACATATGAAACCTCATCGAAATGATTGAAGACTATTAAAAAAATTTCTTTCCTAAAACACCATAGTCAGCGACAAACACATGCTAAATCGCTGGGCGGAATCGGGAGAACCTGAGATTGTACATGGACTCGGGCTTTTCGTCAAAAACTCTTGACAAGTGCGGAATTCACCACACTTCCATGCTTCCCTCCGGCAACTTCAGCCGAAGGGAAGCTCTCAGTGGCCTTACAAGGCCAGACTCACCAGCAGCCAAGCGGCCTTTTTCATATAATGGCGGTATTCTGAAACTTTTTATTAAGGTATTGCCATGAGCGATGTACAAGCGTGGATCAAGGAAACCGTGACCAGCAACCCAGTGGTGCTGTTCATGAAAGGAACCGCGCAGTTCCCACAATGCGGATTTTCCGGCCGCGCCATCCAGTTGTTGAAAACCAGCGGCGCTGAAAACATCGTCACCATCAATGTGCTGGAAGACCCGGTCGTGCGGCAAGGCATCAAGGATTACTCCAACTGGCCCACCATCCCGCAACTTTACGTCAACGGCGAATTCGTCGGCGGCTCGGACATCATGAATGAAATGTTTGAATCCGGCGAACTGCAAACCTTGCTGAAGGCCTGAGACCGCCCGTGGTCTCAGCCAGCCCGTCACTGCCACCACCACGCCGCCTGATCGTCGCCATCACCGGCGCCACCGGCGTCGTCTATGGCGTGCGGCTGCTGCAGCTGCTGCGTGAACTGCCCGGCATCGAAAGCCATCTGATGATTTCCGACGCCGGCGTACTGAACCTGCACCAGGAGCTGGAGATGCGCCGCAAGCAGGTCGAAGCGCTGGCCGACGTGGTGCACAGTGTGCGCGATGTCGGCGCTTCCATCGCCAGCGGGTCGTTCCAGTCCGACGGCATGATCGTTGCCCCCTGCTCCATGAAAACCCTGGCCTCGGTAGCCCACGGGCTGTCGGACAATCTGATTGCCCGCGCCGCCGACGTGGTCCTCAAGGAACGCCGGCGCCTGGTCCTGATGGTGCGCGAAACGCCTTTCAACCTGGCGCACCTGCGCAACATGACCAGCGTCACCGAAATGGGCGGCATCATTTTCCCGCCGCTGCCAGGGTTTTATCACCGGCCGCAAAGCATTGCTGAGATGGTCGATCATACCGTGGGGCGGGTGCTGGACCTGTTTGCCATCGAACATGCGCTGACGCCACGCTGGAGCGGCTTGAAAGCGGAATAAAAAACCGGGCACACAGCCCGGTTTTTTTATCGCCTGCGAAAACCTAGCGGCTGTTGCGGCCAGTCAGCCAGGCGTTGCGCATGGCCGTGCCCAGCGCCGGCTTGGCTTCGGTATCGAGACTGACTTGCGGCGCGCTGTCCGCCAGCAGGCGGACGCTGAATACCAGCAGCTCGTCGCGCCGGAATGCATGGACCATAATAGTGTCGCCAACCCGGTAACGCGCCAGCAAGGTGTCCAACTTGGCCGGCACCCGGATACCGTCGATCGCCACCAGCACATCGCCGGCCGACAAGCCGGCGCGATGGCCGGCGCCGCCGTGATAGACATTGGCCAGCTTGCAATCGCCGCCACTGTATGCGATGCGTGCACCCAACGAAGGCTTGCCCGGCTTGCGTTGATCGGCCACCACGATGCCGGTCGGCGCCAGCAGTTTCGCCAGCGGCAAGTCATCGGTGGCACGCACGTAGCGGTCGAAGAAGCGTTTCAGCTTGAGGCCGGTGACTTCGTCGAACAAGGCCTCGACCGCGGCTTCGCTGACGCCACGGCCGCTCAAGGCATTATCGGCATAAAAATCGCGGCCGTATTTCTGCCACAGGGCGCGCATCACGTCGTCCAGTGATTTCCTGCCCTTGGTTTCGCTGCGGATGGTCAGATCCAATGCCAGCGCCACCAACGAGCCCTTGGTGTAATAGCTGACAATCGCGTTCGGCGCGTTTTCGTCCTGGCGGTAGTATTTAACCCAGGCGTCAAAGCTGGACTCCGCCACGCTTTGCTTGTGACGGCCGCTGCCGAGCAGGACGCCATTCACGGTTTTTTCGATCAGCTTGAAATACGCCGCCTGGTCGATCAGACCGCTGCGCAACAGCATCAGGTCGTCGTAATAGCTGGTGAAGCCTTCGAACAGCCACAGCAGCGGCGTGTAGTTTTCCACCTGCAGGTCGTAAGGCGCGAAAGCCGCCGGCTTGATGCGCTTGACGTTCCAGGTATGAAAGTATTCATGGCTGCAGAGGCCGAGGAAAGTACGGTAGCCGTCGCTCATCTCCGGCTGGCCTTTGACCGGCAAATCGGCGCGCGCGCAGATCAGGGCCGTCGAAGCGCGATGCTCCAGCCCGCCATAGCCATCACCGACCGCCAGCGTCATGAATACGTAGCGATCCATCGGCGCGCGCTTGGCAAACTTGCTGCCGGCCGGCTCGAAGAAGGCGATCTGGGTTTCGCAAATCTTTTTCAGGTCCGCGCTCAGGCGCGCCAGGTCGAGATTCGGCACATTGCCGGTGATCGCCATTTCGTGCGGCACGCCATGCGCCTTGAAACTGAGCAGCTGGAAAGCGCCCATTTCGACCGGATGGTCGATCAGTTCGTCGTAGTTGGCCGCGACATAGCTGCCAAAGGCGCCGCGCTTGGCTTTGAGCGTCGGCAATGCGGTGGCGACGCGCCATGCTTCATAAGCGTCGCCTTGCGGCCGCTGGATATCGACGACATGCGCGACATCTTCCTGACCGACCACACGCAGGAAAACGCTGGTGCCGTTGAAGAAAGCATGGGTCTGGTCGAGGTGCGCGGTACGCACCGACAGATCCCAGGCGTACACCTGATAGTGCAAGGTCAGCGGACCGTCGCAGGGCGCGGCTTGCCAGGAATGCTTGTCGATTTTACGCAGCGCGATCTTGCGGCCATTGGATTCGGCGCGAATCTGCACGATGTTGCGGGCAAACTCGCGGATCATGTAGCTGCCCGGGATCCACGCCGGCAAGGCGACGATCTGGCCGACAGAAGACGGATCGGCAATCGTCAAGGTCACGGC
Organism: Collimonas pratensis; assembly: GCF_001584185.1. Taxonomy (GTDB): domain Bacteria; phylum Pseudomonadota; class Gammaproteobacteria; order Burkholderiales; family Burkholderiaceae_D; genus Collimonas; species Collimonas pratensis. The sequence goes on from NZ_CP013234.1 coordinate 5,021,826, forward strand.
GAACAGATGGGCGGCGGGATCGGCGGCGACAATGCTGTATGACAGCGCGCTGCGGCCGGCGGCAGATTTTCTACTGGTATTCTTTTTCATCTTCTTATCCTCGAACGTTACCGGCAATCACGGTCAGCATCAGCGCCGCCACCGCGACGCAGGTCAACCTGAAACGCAATTCAATAAACCAGGACGGCAAGCCGTACCACGGGAACAGGCGCTTGTCAGCCTGGTAAGCCGCGATGAAGCCGGCGATCAGCAAGGCGAAACCAAAGCCGCCGGCCATGGTCGAGAACCAGGCAATGATGGTCGGCGCCACACCCCAGATCAAGGCTTTGCGGGTGTGATCGGCAGACAGGTTGGCGCGCAGCACCACCGCGCCCCAATGGATGCCGCCCAGGAAAGACAGCGCGGCAATGCCGTATGCCAGCTGGCCGCGGATGAAATCGCGCAGCCAGTCGACGCTGACCAGCCAGCTCGCCAGCGTCAGCAGCACGAAAGGAATCAGCCCGGCATAGCCGAGTAAATGAATAATGCGTTTGTTCAGGAAATGTGGATTCATCGGGTCAGGATAACGTCAAATAGGCTGGCGGAAGGCACGAGCCGGGGGCGCACAAAAAAGACGTTAGTGTAGCGGGATTGCGCCGATTCGGCGCTTCCTCGGCAGCGTGGCGCTGAAAACGCCTGCCGATACCCTGCTTCACGAGGAGGATTGTCGTATATCGGCGACGGTGTCGATGTCCTGATGTATGCCAGGATCGTCCAGCGCCACCTCGACCAAGGGAAACGACTGCAGCAGGCTGCGGGCGCCCTGGTCGCCGCGCAAGGCCAGCAGTCGCGGCAGGTGCAGGCGGCTGAAGCCGACCGGATTGCCGCGCCGCCCCTGGAATGTCGGCACCGCAATGTCGGCGCCCTGGCGCAGCGCTGCCGCCAGGGCTTGGATGGTCGCGCTTTCCACATAAGGCATGTCGGCCAGCGCAATGACCCACCCCGCCGCCTCCCGGGTCTGCTGCACGCCATACGCCAGCGACGCCGCCATGCCGTCATCGGCATTGACACATTGCACCCAGGGATATTCAGCTATTTGCGCGACCTGCTCCGGCACATCCGGCCGCAACACGATGCAGACAGGCAGCGCCGCGGCCAGCGCGGCGGCAGCGCTGGCCAGCACGGTGCGGCCGGCAGCCGTCGGCAGCGATTGCAGCAGCTTGTTGTGGATGCCGGCCGGATCAAAGCGACGGCCCCGGCCGGCAGCCAGCAACAGGCCGACGATCTGGCCGCTATATAGAGGGAGACTCATAGCGAACTGTGAGCAGTGGGATTGCGCGGAAAGAAATTACTTCAAAGAGGAGAACTTTGCTTCCATGGTCTTGGCATCGATCCAGCCCGGCGAACGCGAACCGTCGGCAAAAATGATGGTCGGCGTGCCGGTTACATTCAGCTTTTGTCCAAGCGCCAGGACTTTGTCGTTAGGCGCCTGGCAGGATGCCGGTGCAGCAGCAGCGGCCTTGCCGTCGACCATCAGGTCGGTCCATGCCTTGTTGCGGTCGGCGCTGCACCAGACGTTGCGCGCCTTGACCGAGGAGTCTTCCGCCAGGATGTTGAAGAGGAAAGTGTAAACGGTAACGTTATCGACCTCCTGCAGCGTCGTCTTGTGGAAGCGCTTGCAATAGCCGCAATTCGGATCTTCGAACACCGCGATCACGCGCTTGCCATTGCCCTTGACCTTCTTCATGGCCAGGTCCAGCGGCAGGTCGGCGAACTTGACCTTGTTCAACTCATCGACTCTTTCACGCGTGAAGTCGCGCGAAGACTGGGCATCCATGATGCGGCCTACGAATACATATTTGGCCGCGGCATCGGTGTAGAAAATGTCGCTGCCGACGCGCACTTCAAACAAGCCGGCATACGGCGTCTTGGTGACTTCGTCGACCTTGGCGCCTTCGCCCAGGCGCGGCTCGATCAGTTTCTTGACTGCGGCTTCCTGCAGAGTTTCGGCACCGGCCACGCTTGCCCACAGGCCCAGCAAGGCTGCCAGCATCACACTCGTTTTTTTCATCGCTATCATCGCTATTCCAGTTATTCGCTTGTCCGACCCAAAGCGTGGGCCATCAGTTGTCTTTTTAAGACTGGTATTTTGTCCAGCAAGTTCAAACCGGCATTGCGCAACAGGCGCAATGGGCCGAAATCGAAGCCGAACAGCCGTTCCAGGCCATCGGTCGTCATCTGCATCAATAATATCTCTTCCTTGCGCGCACGGGCATAACGCGCCAGCAGACGCTCGTCGCCGCAGTCGCGATGGGCGCCGCGCTCTGCCAGCACCTGGATCAAGGTGGCGACATCGCCAAAACCCAGGTTCATGCCATGCCCTGCCAGCGGATGCACCACGTGGCCGGCGTCGCCGATCAGCGCCACCCGCGGCGCCACCAGCGCATGCGTCTTCAGCAGAGAGAGAGGAAATCCTTGCGCCAGCTCCGGCTGCAAGGGCTGCAACTGCCCCAGCTGCTCTGCGGCCAGCAACGACAAGCGCGCCGCCACCTGCGACAGCGGCTCTTCCAACAAGGAAAGCGCCAGCGCCTCCGGCGCCGACCAGACCAGCGACACGCGCTGGCCGGGCAAAGGCAGCAAAGCGACGATGCCTTCGGTTTCGGTAAACCATTGATGCGCAATGCCGTGATGCGGCCGCTCGCAGGAAAAATTGGCGACCACGCCGCGCTGGTTATACGAGCGGTAATCGATACCGATGCCGCACTGGCTGCGCACCCACGACTGCGCGCCGTCGGCGCCGACGACCAGGGCCGCGTTGATCGCCTCGCCCGATTCCAGCTGCACCGTTGCGGCTGCGGCATCGGCCTGCATGCTTTGCACGCGGCCATGAAGCACCCGCACATTCGACGCAAATTTCAGGGCAGCATCCAGAGCCTGGTTGAGATTCCGGTCCTCGACGATCCACGCCAGAGCATCGACGTGCGCACTGTAGGCATCAAAAGACAGATTCCCTGTGCTGCTGTCGGTCCCGCCCTTGATCGACATGCCGTCAACCGCGGCAATCCGTGCCGGATCAAGCGCATCCCATACTTTTACTGTGGACAGCAGCGTACGCGCAACATGATTCAGCGCATACACGCGGGTGTCCCAGCTCTCCGCCGCAGCAGTTGCGGGAGCGCCCGGCGCCATCCCCAGCAAGGTGACGCGCAGGCCCATCTGCGCCAGACCAAGCGCTGCCGCTTTGCCGACAGCGCCATTGCCGACGATACATATATCGCACTGATGTTTTGTCATCGGCGGCACACCAGCGGTTTTCGAGATTGATCCGATATCTTTCATGCCGTCATTATAGCGATTACGCTCGTAAGAGCCGGCGAGCGCCATGAAATAAGGGGCGCCGGGCTGCCGAAGCCCAGCCAAAGCGGCCGGCAAAGGACCTCGCAAAGTTTTTTAAAAAAAATTCAACAATGGGCTTTGCGGATCAAAAATGTTTTGCTATACTCCTGTCCCTTGGCCTGGTAGCTCAGTCGGTAGAGCAGAGGATTGAAAATCCTTGTGTCGGTGGTTCGATTCCGCCCCGGGCCACCAAAATATCAAAAAGGGCTTAGCTTCGGCTAAGCCCTTTTTGCATTTGCGAAGCCATTTCAAGCGAGGGCAATCCTCGGCCTGGACTTGCCGGTGCTCTATATATCACCAGATATTGCAACAACAAACGGCAATCCTTTTTTGTGATCCCCCCGAGATTTGGTAAGATCACAAACTAAGACAATATTTTATATCCCATTAAAACGAACCAATTGCTGCCTAAACGTTCCTATAAGCCAATCGCCGGCGCTTTTCGCCACGTTTAGCCCAGACACCACACTGCTTTATGCTCAAAAACAAATCCCGCAAGCCGATTGAAATAAAAATTGCAACAGTGGTCGCCGTCTCGGCGATCTTGCATGATTCCGATCCGATGGCCCTGGAAGCAGCCTTGCAGGAAATGACGGGGGGCACCGCGGATTTCTTTGACAACGAATTTGCCGTCATCGACGTCGCCGCGCTGGGAACGGACAGGCCGCCGATAGACTGGCCGCAACTGGTTTCGCTGCTGAAAAAATATCGTCTGAATGCAGTCGCAGTCCGCAACGCCCCGGCTGACATGGAAGCCGACATCCTCGCCAGCGGACTAAGCATCGACCAGATGGTGGCCGCGCGCCAGGAACCGGCCGCAGCGCCGCCGCCTCCAGCACCGGTTGTTGCAGCACCAGCCAAGGCCGCCGCCAGCACCATGATCATCGATACACCGATCCGCGCCGGACAACGCATTTATGCGCGCGACGCCGATCTGGTCATCACCGCCACGGTTAACAATGGCGCCGAAATCATCGCCGACGGCAGCATCCACGTCTACGCGCCCTTGCGCGGGCGGGCGCTGGCCGGCGCCAGCGGCGATACTTCGGCACGGATTTTTGCCGCCAGCATGGAAGCCGAGCTGGTCTCCATCGCCGGCGTCTACCGCACTTTTGAAAACGGCCTGCCGCCGGAACAAAAGGGCCAGCCCGCACAAATTCGACTGAGCGGCGACCGGATTGACGTACTATCGCTCAATTCTGCGTCTCGTAATTGATGGCGCTTGGGGTCACATACAATTTATCGAAGCGCTGCAGTTTTGTTTTGCAGCCTTCCACTGTAACTTGAACGTTTTTATCTAGTCAGTTGGGGACAGAGCCGCACGGAGAGTGTAATTCGTCGCACTGCGGCGCCTCTTAAACTCTGTCCCGCAATGCATAACCTTAGGAGCTCTTCGTGGCGAAAATCATCGTTGTTACGTCCGGCAAAGGCGGAGTTGGCAAGACCACCTCCAGCGCTAGTTTTGCATCGGGTCTGGCCATGCGCGGCCACAAAACCGCCGTGCTCGATTTTGACGTCGGCCTGCGCAACCTGGATCTGATCATGGGCTGTGAACGGCGCGTGGTGTACGACCTGATCAACGTCGTCAACAAGGAAGCAACGCTGACCCAGGCCCTGATCAAGGACAAGCATTGCGAGAACCTGTTCATCCTGCCGGCCTCGCAAACCCGCGACAAGGACGCCCTGACCGAAGAAGGCGTCGAGACCGTTCTCAACGACCTGATCAAGATGGATTTTGAATACATCATCTGCGACTCGCCAGCCGGTATCGAGCGCGGCGCCGTGATGGCGCTGACCTTTGCCGATGAAGCCATCGTGGTCACCAATCCGGAAGTATCGTCGGTGCGCGATTCCGACCGCATCCTCGGCATCATCCAGGCCAAGTCGCGCCGCGCCCAGAATGGCGGCGAGCCGGTCAAGGAACACTTGCTGATCACCCGTTATTCGGCGAAGCGGGTCGAAGCCGGCGAAATGCTGTCGTATACCGATGTCCAGGATATCCTGCGCATCCCGCTGATCGGCATCATCCCTGAGTCGGAATCGGTGCTGCACGCCTCCAACCAGGGTAATCCGGCGATTCACATCAAAGGCAGCGATGTCGCCCTGGCCTATGAGGATGTAGTCTCGCGCTTCCTCGGCGAAGAAGTCACCCTGCGTTTTACCTCCTACGAAAAGCCGGGGTTCCTGCACCGCATCTTTGGAGGGAAATAAGATGGCATTGCTCTCGTTCTTGTTTAACAGCAAGCCCAAGACCGCGTCGGCCGCCAAGGAGCGCCTGCAGATCATCATTGCCCGCGAGCGCAACGGCCGCTCAGGGCACGATTTCCTGCCGGCGCTGCACAAGGAGCTGATCGAGGTGATTTCCAAGTACACCAAGGTCAATGCAGACGACATCAAGATCTCCCTGGATCGTCAGGGCAATCTTGAAGTACTGGACGTGAATGTGGTGTTGCCAGACGCCTGAAGCGGTATCCGGCATCCCCGGTCCCGCACCAATCTGTTCGCCGCACAGCCACCCGCTGCGTGACGGCTGATTCAGCTCTCCGCGCAGACGCTGGCCATGGCGCTCTGCCCCGAAGGTGGAATTTTACAAATCCCGTCATACACTGTATGACAATCGCGCCCGGACAAACCCAGCGCCAGTCAGCGTTTCGGCGCATGCTTTGTTAAATTCATCGGATATCGCCATTTTTAATTTATTTGTGGCAATTGCAAGACACTGAGAACATTTATCTACAGCAATGTAGCAATAAGAATAATATACTCCTTGTACGCGCCACAACATCGATGCCGGCTATCGAGGCCGGCTCACCTAACATATATAAAACATGAGAATTGCTGTCCTTGATGACGACCCCAGTCAAACCGATCTAGTTTGCCAGGTGCTCACATCCAGTGGCCATATTTGCCACCCGTTCCAAAGCGGGAAAGAAATATTGAACCAGCTGCGACGGGAGAGCTATGACATGCTGGTGCTGGACTGGCAGGTCCCGGATCTGAGCGGGCCAGAGGTGTTGCGCTGGGTAAGAGACAAGCTGCCGCGCACCATTCCGGTCCTGTTCATCACTAGCCGTTCCGGTGAGGACGACATCGTGGAAGGCCTGGCCGCCGGCGCCGATGACTACATGATCAAGCCGATCCGGCGCAGCGAGCTGGTGGCACGGGTGCAAGCCCTGCTGCGGCGTGCTTATCCGATCCAGAACAGCAGTGAACAGATCGTTTTCAACGACTATTTGTTTGAAACCCGTTCAGGCCGTCTGACGCTGGCCGGCAAGCCCATCGAGATTACCCAGAAGGAATTCGACCTGGCCTTGTTGTTTTTTCGCAACCTCGGCCGCCCCCTCTCACGCGCCTATATCCTAGAGGCAGTCTGGTCGCGCGACGTCGACATCCCCTCCCGCACCATGGATACCCACGTCTCGCGGGTAAGGAGTAAGTTACAATTACGACCAGAAAACGGCTATCGGCTCGCACCGGTTTATAGCTATGGGTATCGATTGGAACAATTAACAGGATAAGGCGCGTTGCGGTTGCGCTGATAGACAAATATGCGCAGCACATTCACCAAACTAGCTCTACTGGCGCTGTTGTCGGCGCCTTCCTCACTGTTATTTGCCGCCCCGCCAGCAGCGCTCGATCCGGCAGCGCTCCAGGTGGATGCCGCAACAATCACCTACCACGCGCAACTGGGCGACACCTTGAGCGTGATCGCCGACCAGCTCACCGGCAACAAGAGCAACTGGGTGCAACTGGCGAAGCTCAACCGCATCGGCAACGACCGCACCATCCCGATCGGCACTGCCATCATCATCCCGGTGGCGCTGCTGCCGGACGACCCCAGCTCGGCCCAGGTGGCCGCCATGTCCGGCACCATCGACGCCACCGGCGCCGATGGCCGTGCGATCACCATCGGCATCGGTACTACGCTGACCGAGGGCACCATCATCAACACCGGCAGCAACAGCTTCCTGACGCTGAGCCTGCCCGACCAGTCGCATATCGCCATCCCGTCCAACAGCCAGGTCAAGCTCAGCAAACTGCGCAGCGCGCGCTATACCAAGAGCCCACGCACCGAGATCAGCTTGCTGAAAGGCCGGGTCGAATCCAAGGTATCGCCGCTGGAAAAAAACAAAGGCCGCTTTGAAGTCCATTCGCCGCTGGCGGTCGCAGGCGTGCGCGGTACCGATTTCCGCGTCGACCTGGTCGGCGACAAGGTCATGACCGAAGTGTTGAGCGGCGGCGTGGCGGTGGCGAAGAAAGATAAGCCGGCCGCGCTGACCCTGCGTGCCGGCCAAGGCAATATCACGAATACCAAGGGCGTCGGCAAGGCGGTGGCGCTGTTGTCTCAGCCAGAATTCACGGGCCGGCCACAGTTGCAGGAACGGCCGACATTGCGCTTCACCGTCAGTCCGGTCAGCGGCGCCCGCGGCTATCGCGCGCAAGTCGCCACCGACGCCAGCCTCAATAACGTCGTCAGCGAGGCAGAGTCGGACAGTCCTGAAATCAAGATCAACGGCCTCGACGACGGCAAGTATTTTGTGCGCATCACCGCACTCGACCAGGCCGGCTTGCAAGGCAAGCCGCTGATCGCCGCCTTTACCCTGAAAGCCCGGCCGGAGCCGCCGATCTCGATCGAACCGAAAAACAAATCGCGCAGCGAAAACCTGGTATTCAGCTGGGCCGAAGTCAGCAATGCCCAGGCTTATCATTTGCAGGTCGCCAGCGATGCCGAATTCAGCCACATCATCATCGACGAAGCTGCACTGAACGCAGCACAATTCAACGCCGGCAAACTGGCCCTGGGCACCTACTACTGGCGCGTGGCGACCATCGTCGACACCGCCGGTGTCCGCGACCAGGGACCTTACGGCGATCCGCAAGGCTTCAGCCTGCTGCCTGCCCTGCAGATTCCAAAGATTGCCGACGCGGTGGACGGCGACCTGTCGTTCCGCTGGACCGGCGAACCGGGGCAGAAATTCGTGGTCGAGATCGGCCATGACGCCGGCTTCTCCAGCCTGCTGCTGACGCAAGATACCGCGACGCCGGAAATCAATGTTCCGCGCCCGGCCAGCGGCACCTATTTCATCCGCATCAAGGCGATCGATCCCGATGGCTACGTCAGCCCGTTTTCGCCAGCACAAAAAGTGTATATCGGCAGCCGCTGGGTCACCAGCGACGGCTCGCCCCTGCTCAACGTCGGCGGCAATACCCAGGCTGGCTACTAACCCGGACGCCGCCATGCAAGCTCTCGCGCGCCGTCCATGATCAAACAGGTGATTCCCCTCATCAAACGGGTGGCGTTTCGCCAATGGCTGGCGATTACCGTGCTGATGCTGATCGTGGCCGGCAGCATGGGCTACGTAAACGGCCTCGGGCGGCTCGACACCACGCTGTACGACCAGTTCATGCGGGCCGATTCGCGGCCCGCGCGCGACGACATCATCATCGTCGCCATCGACGACTACAGCATCAGCAAACTGGGGCGCTGGCCATGGGAGCGCAGCCTGCACGCCAAGCTGCTGAACCGCATCATGCACGCCAATCCGCTGGCGATCGGGCTCGATGTCATCATGCCGGAAGCGGAACAGGGACAGACGCCAGGCCAGCGCGCCGACGACCGGGCGCTGACCAAGGCGCTTGCGGCCAGTAAGTTGACGGTGCTGCCGATGGTCGCCGCCAGCGCCGGCCCGGGCCTCAAGGCTCTGCTGCCGACGCCGGAATTTCTGAATGCCGCGCGTGGCATTGGCCATGTGCACCTGGAGCTCGATCCGGACGGCGTGGTGCGCAGCGTCTTCCTGCAAGAAGGCCAGGACGGCAAGTGGTGGCCGCATTTTGCAGTGGCGCTGGCTGGCGTCGCCGGACAAAACATCACCAATGCCAGCGGCAACCTGCCCGGTGCTCGCCTGGGCGCGATGCCGCCCGACACCGAGCAGCATAAGGGGGACAGCTGGCAGCGCGATTATCAGATCCAGATCCCGTTCGCTGGCAGCACCGGCCATTTCCGCTCCGTGCCCTATGCTTCGGTACTGCGCGGTGATGTCCCCGATCAATTCTTCACCGGCAAATATGTATTGATCGGCCCCACTGCGCTCGGCATGGCGGATACCTTCCCGACGCCGGTGTCGGGCACCTCCGGCGTCATGCCGGGGATCGAAATCAACGCCAATATCCTGGCCGGCCTGCTTGACCACAAGGTCATCAGCATCGCCCGCCCCTTGCAGACGGCCTTATTCAGCATCATTCCGGTACTGATCGCACTTTCCAGCTACCTGCTGTGGACGCCCCGCGTCTCGCTGCTGATCACCGCCGCATTGATGATACTGACCATGGCGGTCAGCTATTTCCTGCTGACGCTGGGAATATGGATCGCTCCCACGGCGGCGCTGATCGCGCTGGCGATTGCGCATCCGATATGGAACTGGATCCGCCTGGAGTCGGCGATTTCCTACCTGGGGCAGGAATTCATGCTGCTCGACCAGGAACCGCATCTGCTGCCGGAAGTGAACACGGAACGCGCGCCGCAGCAGGTGGAAGACTTGCTTGAGCAGCGCATCAACGCGATGCGCGTAGCGGCGCGCCGGGTGCGCGATTTGCGTCAGTTCATTTCGGATAGCGTCAACAGCTTGCCGGACGCCACCCTGATTACCACCATCGACGGCCACGTGCTGGTGTCAAATCAGTTTGCACGCGACTATTTCGCTGCCGCCGGCATCCGCAACATCGACGGTGCGCTGCTGCCCTATCTGTTTTCCAACATGAGCACGCCGCAGGCCACCAATACCTCGGCCAGCCACACCTTCAGCTGGTGGGACCTGATCGATCTTGAGCATGTTTCCACGCTCACCAGCGGCACCGCGGTGCAAGACCAGCAGGGACGCGACCTGCTGATCAAGAGCGGCCCCTGCCACTCCGCGCACCAGGTGTTGACCGGCTGGATCGTCAGTATCGTCGACATCACCATCATCCGCGCCGCCGAACGCAGCCGCGACGAAACCCTGCGCTTCCTGTCGCACGACATGCGCGCGCCGCAGGCTTCGATCCTGGCTTTGCTGGAACTGCAAGGCAATGCCGCCTCGGCCTTGCCGCAAAAGGAATTCTTCGCGCGCCTGGAACAGGCCGCACGCAAGACGCTCGGCCTGGCTGACAATTTCGTGCAGCTGGCGCGCGCCGAATCATCGGAATACCGGCTCGAAGAAGTGGATTTCCAGGACGTGCTGTACGATGCCGTCGACGAAATGTGGAGCCTTGCCAACAACAAGAAAATCGAGCTGATCACGGACATCGAGGGGCCGGAATTCCTGACCAATATCGACCGTTCGCTGATGGCGCGGGCGCTGTGCAACCTGATTTCCAACGCCATCAGCTACAGCCTGCCAGATACCCGCATTACCTGCACCCTGCGCCTGAAATACGTCAAAATGCTGCCGCAGGTGGTGTGCCGCATCAGCGACCAGGGCTTCGGCATCGCGCCGCACGACCAGGTCAAGCTGTTCCAGCGTTATCAAAGAGTCAGCGCCCCCGGCCAGCCGCATTCGGACGGCACCGGCCTCGGCCTGGTATTCGTCAAAACCGTCGTCGAACGCCATTTCGGCGAGATCACGCTGGAAAGCACTTTGGGCGAGGGCAGCACATTCATTGTCACTTTGCCAGCTATCGCCAGTTAAGCCTGCTTGTATTACTGACAGGCATAGCCGGTATGGGCCGCCGCCGCTTCGATCCGAGTGACTAAGAGTATAATCCGGGGTTAACAATATTGCCTTAATTGTCCGGGTAAGCTCCCTTCCCATCCGCAACCGCCCTATGCACCTGCTAACCGTCGGACTCAACCACACCACCGCGCCAGTTTCCTTGCGCGAAAAGGTGGCTTTCCCGGCTGACCAGATCGGTCAGGCGGTGATGGCGGCGCGCGCCTGGTTCAGCGGCGGCAATGATGTCAGCATGTCGGACGAAGCGGCAATCCTGTCAACCTGCAACCGCACCGAGCTGTATGCCGCCGGCAGTAATCTGCGCCAAGGCGTCGACGCCGCGATTGATTCAACCGCGCATTTCCTGGCCCACTATCACCAGTTGCCTTACGCCGACCTGCGTCCGCACCTGTACACCCTGCCGCAAGACAATGCTGTACGCCATGCCTTCCGCGTGGCCTCCGGACTTGATTCGATGGTGCTGGGCGAAGCACAGATCCTGGGACAAATGAAAGACGCTGTGCGTTACGCTGACGCCGCGGGCGGCCTCGGCACTTATCTGCACCAGCTGTTCCAGCGCACCTTTGCAGTCGCCAAGGAAGTCCGCAGCACCACGGAAATAGGCGCCCACAGCGTCTCCATGGCAGCAGCGGCGGTACGTATGTCGGAACGGATTTTCGATACCGTCGCCGGCCAGCACGTGCTGTTTATCGGCGCCGGCGAAATGATCGAGCTGTGCGCCACCCACTTTGCCGCGCAAAATCCGAAATCCCTGACAGTCGCCAACCGCACCATGGAACGCGCCGAACTGCTGGCCCACCGCTTCAATGGCCAAGCCATCCGGCTGGCCGACCTGCCGACGCAGCTGGGCAACTACGACATCATCGTTTCCTGCACCGCATCGAGCCTGCCTATCATCGGCCTCGGCATGGTCGAGCGCGCCGTCAAGGCGCGCCGTCACAAGCCGATGTTCATGCTGGACCTGGCCGTGCCGCGCGATATCGAAAACGAAATCGGCCGCCTCGACGATATCTTCCTGTACACCGTCGACGACCTCGGTTCTATCGTGCAGACCGGCATGGAAAATCGCCAGGCCGCAGTCGCCCAGGCGGAAGCGATCATTGAAACCCGCGTGCAGTCGTTCATGCACTGGGTCGACAACCGGGTTGTGGTGCCGGTCATCCAGGACCTGCAAGAGTCGAGCGAAGCGATGCGCCGGCTGGAGCTGGAACGCGCCCGCAAGATGCTGGCCAAGGGCGAAGATATCGAGGTAGTCCTGGAAGCCCTCTCCAAAGGCCTTACCGCCAAATTCATGCACGGCCCGCAACAGGCTTTGCACAATGCCCAGGGCGACGAACGCGCGCGCCTGGCAGCCCTCCTGCCGCAACTGTTCCGCACCAAGCGTTAGCGCAGCTGCGCTACTCCTGCTTACTGATGCGCCGCGCCCGCCATTGGCTGCCGGCACATTATTTCCCGATGCTTTATCCCGTCTTCTTCTGACTGAAACCCGCCATGAAACCATCAATGCTCGCCAAGCTCGACCAACTCGCCAACCGCCTGGCCGAGGTCAATGACCTGCTCATGCAGGAAGATGCGACCGCCAGCATGGACAATTACCGCAAGCTGTCGCGCGAACATGCGGAACTGGGACCGCTGGTCGCGCTGTACCAGTCCTACCAGCAGGCCAATGGCGATATCGAAGCGGCGCAGGAAATGCAGTCCGACCCGGACATGAAGGAATTTGCACAGGATGAAATCACGGCGGCCAAGGCGCGCATGGAGCAGCTGGAAGGCGACCTGCAAAAAATGCTGCTGCCGAAAGATCCCAACGACGAACGCAATATTTTCCTGGAAATCCGCGCCGGCACCGGCGGCGACGAATCGGCGCTGTTCGCCGGCGATCTGCTGCGCATGTACAGCCGGTTTGCCGAGCGCAACCGCTGGCAGGTTGAAATGGTGTCCGAATCGGCCTCGGAAATCGGCGGCTACAAGGAAGTGATCGTGCGCGTGCTCGGCTTCGGCGCCTATTCCAAACTCAAGTTCGAATCCGGCGGCCATCGCGTACAGCGCGTGCCGGCGACCGAAACCCAGGGTCGCATCCATACCTCGGCCTGTACCGTCGCCATCATGCCGGAGGCGGACGAGGTCGGCGATGTCGACATCAATCCGGCCGATATCCGTATCGATACCTACCGCGCTTCAGGCGCTGGCGGCCAACACATCAACAAGACCGATTCCGCGGTGCGCATCACGCATATGCCGACCGGCATCGTGGTCGAGTGCCAGGACGACCGCAGCCAGCACAAGAACAAGGCCTCGGCCCTGAAGGTGCTGGCGGCACGCATCAAGGACGGCCAACTGCGCGCGCAGCAATCGAAGGAAGCCGCGACCCGCAAATCGCTGATCGGCTCGGGCGACCGTAGCGAACGGATCCGCACCTATAATTTCCCGCAGGGCCGCATGACCGACCACCGCATCAACCTGACTTTGTACAAGCTTGACTTCATCATGGATGGCGACCTCGAAGAACTGACCAACGCGCTGGCGGCAGAACATCAGGCCGACTTGCTGGCGGCGCTGGGCGACACAGTTTAAGGACGGCGCCACCGCTTGCTGAATAATCGCATATGCTAGCGTCTGGCTTGGAACCAAGCGCCGGCGGTATTATCTGATGCTCGGTACGGCCAAGCCCTCTTCGACTCACCCTACATCGATAAAATAATGAAAACTTCCAAATCCATTTTGCTTGCAGTCGCCTTCATCTGCCTGGCCATCCTCGGCGCCGCCCTGTATCTGCAGCACTACCAGAACATGCAGCCTTGTCCGCTGTGCGTGATCCAGCGCTACGCCTTCGCCGCCATTGCACTAATTTGCCTGATTTGCGCCGGCCTGCCGTCAGGCGCCCAGAAAGCCGGCGCCGGCCTTGGCATCCTGGCCGCACTGGGCGGCGCCGGCACCGCCATCTGGCATCTGTGGATCATCGCCCATCCAGCCATCTCCTGCGGCCGCGATGCGCTGGAAGGACCGATGAACGCCTTGCCGCCAGCGACTTTGCTGCCATCCGTGTTCCAGGTCGATGCCTTCGCACTGTGCACCACGGCCTACGATCCGATCATGGGCCTGTCGATCCCGCAATGGTCTTTGCTGGGTTTTGTCATACTGCTGGTAATCCTTGTGGCTACCCTGTTCAAACGCGGTAACGGCGCCGATCGCCGCTACTGATCTACTCTCTTCTACCCTCTAACTGACGCTGAAATGACAGGGATTGCCGCCACATTCACGGTTGAGCCCGGCTGCAGCATCGGCGCGCTCTTGCAGAAAGCGCCGCTGGCGCCACTGGAAAACCGCATCCTGCTGATGCATGCCCTGCAGCTGTCACGCATCCAGCTGATTACCCAGGATGAACGCAGCATTGATGCGCAGCAGGCGCAGCAACTGTCTGCCTTGTTCGGCCGGCGCCTGCGCGGCGAACCGATCGCCTATATCATCGGCCAACGCGAGTTCTACGGCTTGCAGCTGGAAGTCACGCCGGATGTCCTGATTCCGCGCCCTGAGACGGAGCTGCTGGTAGAACTGGCCCTGCAACATCTGCCGTCGGATCCGCGGCAGGCGCTGAGCGTGCTCGATCTCGGCACCGGCTCCGGCGCCATTGCCATCGCCATTGCGCACAGCCGCCCCGACCTCGCCGTCACCGCACTGGATATCAGCAGCGCCGCGCTGACAGTCGCCGGCCGCAATGCGGCGCGTCATCTGCAGCTGGAGCACGGGCCATTCCGGCTCCTGCAAAGCAACTGGTACAGTGCGCTGGGCGAGCAGCGATTTGATATCATCGTCGCCAATCCGCCCTATATCGTCGCCGGCGACCGCCATCTGGCCGAAGGCGACCTGCGCTTTGAACCGCAAGATGCCTTGACCGATCATGCGGATGGCTTGAGCGCCCTGCGCAACATCGTCGGCGGCGCCGGCCATCACCTCAAAAACGGCGGATGGCTGCTGATGGAACACGGTTACGATCAGGCGCCCGCAGTACGCACCTTGCTGCAAGTACAGCAGTTCGAAGCGGTGCAAAGCTGGCAAGACCTGGCCGGGATTGAACGCGTCAGCGGCGGCAGACTGCGAACCACCGTTTGATCAACAAATAAAAAGCGCGGCATGCCGCGCTTTTTGCTTTCTCGCCAGACTGAAAATCAGTCCTTCTCGCCCCAGATAGCCGGATACACAATCCCGGCAATCACGGCGCCAACCAAGGGTGCCAGCCAGAACAGCCACAGTTGCTGCAAGGCCCAGCCGCCGACGAACAGCGCCTGGCTGGTGCTGCGTGCAGGGTTGACCGAGGTGTTCGTGACCGGAATGCTGATCAGGTGGATCAAGGTCAAGCACAGGCCGATCGCGATCGGCGCAAAGCCGGCCGGCGCGCGCTTATCGGTGGCGCCCAGGATCACGATCAGGAAGACGAAGGTCATCACCACTTCACAGATCAAGGCCGCACTCATCGAATACAGGCCCGGCGAATGTTCGCCGTAACCATTGGCGGCGAAACCGCCGATTTCCGCGCCTGGCTTGCCGGTCGCAATCAGGTACAAGATGCCCGCGGCAATGATGCCGCCCACCACTTGCGCTACCCAATAAGGCAGGATTTCACTCTTGGGGAAACGGCCGGCGGTCGCCAGTCCGAGCGTCACTGCCGGGTTCAGGTGGCAGCCGGAAATATGGCCGATGGCGAAAGCCATCGTCAGCACAGTCAGACCGAATGCCAGCGCGACGCCGTGGAAACCGATGCCGAGGCCCGGGAACCCGGCCGCCAGCACCGCGCTGCCGCAGCCGCCGAGAACCAGCCAGAATGTGCCGAGGGCTTCCGCGCCCAGACGTTTGGAAAGATGCATAGTTGACTCCTGAAGAAATACTACTGTGATTAATGGACAACGGGCCTTGGCCCGTCGCATACGGCCACCAGCATATTTGCTGACTCATCGGCAAACAAGAAAAAAATTATCATTTAACAAGATTTTTCATTTACAGCCATTTTCTTCGCATCTGATCGGATTCGCCTGACAGTTATCTATTGAACAGTCTGACAAGCATGCGTAAATAATACCATTGGGAAATACAAATATGGTGACATGACAAGCATTTCAGGCATCCGGATTTTCGGGAAGGCTTCTTTTCGCACTGTCAAGACTGGCGGAATTATCTGGATTGCGTATGATCCAACGCTTGATTTTCATTCTTAAGAATCCTCATGCTGCCTTCGATCGAACAACGCCTCGCCCTTGAACTCGCCGCCAAACCGGCGCAAGTCGCCGCTGCCGTCGCCCTGCTGGACGAAGGCGCCACCGTGCCTTTTATCGCCCGCTACCGCAAGGAAGCCACTGGCGGCCTGGATGACATCCAACTGCGTCTGCTGGAAGAACGCCTGCGTTACCTGCGTGAGCTGGAAGCGCGCCGCGGCGCCATCCTCGCTTCCATCGAAGAACAGGGGAAAATGACGCCGGCGCTGCTGCAGGCGATCACTCTGGCGGAAGACAAGACGCGTCTTGAAGATCTCTACCTGCCTTATAAGCTGAAGCGCCGCACCAAGGCGCAGATCGCCGCGGAAGCCGGCCTGACTGTGCTGGCCGACGCGCTGCTGGCAGATCCGGAACTGAATCCTGAACTGGAAACCGAGAAATATCTGAAGCCGGCCTTCAGCACCGACAACGGCGACAATCCCGGCGTTGCCGACGCCAAAGCCGCGCTGGACGGCGCCCGCCAGATCCTGATGGAGCGTTTTTCCGAAGACGCCACCTTGCTGCAGGCGCTGCGCGAATACCTGACCGAACACGGCGTGGTCGAATCCAAGGTGGTGGAAGGCAAGCAAGATGCCGGTGAAAAATTCGCCGACTATTTCGATTACTCAGAAACCATAGGCACCATTCCCTCGCACCGTGCGCTGGCATTGTTCCGAGGCCGCCGTGAAGAAATCCTGAACGTGGTGCTGCGCCTCGACACCGAAGAAGAAAAGCCGAAATGGGATGCGCCGCACAATCCGTGCGAAGGCCGCATCGCCGCCCGCTTCGGCATCAGCAACAAGAGCCGCGGCGCCGACAAATGGCTGAGCGACACCGTGCGCTGGAGCTGGCGGGTCAAGGTCTTCATGCACCTGGAAACCGAACTGATGACCAAGCTGCGCGAAAAAGCTGAAATCGAAGCCATCAACGTCTTCGCGCTGAATCTGAAAGCCCTGCTGCTAGCGGCCCCAGCGGGTCCGCGCGCTACCATGGGGCTGGACCCGGGCCTGCGCACCGGTGTCAAGGTGGCGGTGATCGACGCCACCGGCAAGGTGGTTGCCACCACCGCGATTTACCCGCACCAGCCGCGCAATGACTGGGACGGTTCGCTGCATACGCTGGCGCAGCTGGCGGAGAAGCATCAGGTCTCATTGATTTCAATCGGCAACGGCACCGCTTCGCGCGAAACCGATAAGCTGGCGCAGGACCTGATCAAGATGCGCCCTGAACTGAAGCTGACCAAGATCGTGGTGTCGGAAGCCGGCGCCTCGGTTTACTCAGCGTCCGAATTCGCTTCGCGCGAACTGCCAGACATGGACGTTTCGCTGCGCGGTGCGGTATCGATTGCGCGCCGCTTGCAGGATCCGTTGGCGGAACTGGTCAAGATCGATCCGAAATCGATCGGTGTCGGCCAGTACCAGCATGATGTTGGACAGACCCAGCTGGCGCGTTCGCTCGATGCCGTGGTAGAGGATTGCGTGAATGCCGTCGGCGTCGACGTCAATACCGCTTCGGCGCCGCTGCTGGCGCGCGTCTCCGGCCTCAACGCCAGCGTGGCGCAGAGCATCGTCACTTATCGCGACATGAAGGGCATGTTTGCTTCGCGCGCGGCACTGCGCGAAGTGCCGCGGCTGGGTGACAAAACCTTTGAACAGGCCGCCGGCTTCCTGCGCATCATGAATAGCGACAATCCGCTGGACAGTTCAGCGGTGCACCCGGAGTCCTATCCGCTGGTGGAAAAGATCCTGGCCGATATCAAGAAAGACGTCAAGGGCGTGATCGGCGATAGCCGCTTGCTGACCTCGCTCAACCCGGCCAAGTATGCCGATGAAAAATTCGGTGTGCCGACCATCGCCGACATCCTCAAGGAACTGGAAAAACCGGGCCGCGATCCGCGCCCGGAATTCACCACCGCTACCTTCAAGGACGGCGTCGAGGAAATCCGCGACCTGCGTCCCGACATGATCCTGGAAGGCGTGGTCACCAACGTGGCGGCCTTCGGCGCCTTTGTCGACATCGGCGTGCATCAGGACGGTCTGGTGCATATTTCAGCGCTCTCCAACACCTTCGTCAAGGATCCGCACAGCGTCGTCAAGGCCGGCCAGGTGGTGAAAGTCAAGGTGCTGGAAGTCGATGAAAAGCGCAAGCGCATCGCGCTCACCATGCGCCTCAGCGACAATGCGCCGGTGGCCGGCGCCAAGCCGGAACAGCGTGCTGACCGCAACGACGCCAAGCGCTTGTCCCAGCATCAGCAGCGGCAAGCCGCGCCGGCCCCGGCCAACAATGCCATGGCCGCCGCTTTCGCCAAGCTCAAGGGATAGCAGTTAAGCAACTCCGTCAGTCGACGCCGCTCCACCCGGCGCCGACTGAACCTGCATCACGCCGACAAAATCAGTCTGGACCTAATCTCCGGCCCCTTGTCATCGTATAATCACGGCACAATCGATTTCCAACAGGTTTTATTTTGTCAGCCGCTCCCAATACCTCATCCTCACAATTCATGATGTCCCCGATCGCGGCCGATATGGACGCGGTCAATGCGGTTATTCGCCGTCAATTACACTCGGAAGTGCCCTTGGTGAATCAGATTGCCGAGTACATCATCAGCGCCGGCGGCAAACGCCTGCGCCCGGTGCTGGTCTTGCTGATGGCGCGCGCTTGCGGCTATGCCGGCGACAAACACCATGAACTGGCCGCGGTGATCGAATTCATCCATACCGCTACCCTGCTGCACGATGACGTGGTGGACGAGTCGTCCCTGCGGCGCGGCCGGCAGACCGCTAATGCCCTGTTCGGCAACGCCGCCTCGGTGCTGGTCGGCGATTTCTTGTACTCGCGCGCCTTTCAAATGATGGTTGCGGTGGATAATGCGCGCGTGATGCAGATCGTCGCTGATGCCACCAACGTCATTGCCGAAGGTGAAGTGCTGCAGTTGCTGAACATGCATAACCCGGATGTGTCGGAAGAAAATTATCTGCAGGTGATCCGCTCCAAGACCGCCAAGCTGTTCGAAGCCGCGGCGCAACTGGGCGTACTAATCGCCGGCGCCGATGATGCGGCGATTGAAGCCGCGGGAGAGTACGGCCGCTCCCTGGGCACCGCGTTCCAGCTGATCGACGACGTGCTGGACTATTCCGGCAACGCTAGCGATATCGGCAAGAACGTCGGCGATGATTTGCGCGAAGGCAAGCCGACCTTGCCGCTGATTTACCTGATGAGCCACGGCACGCCGGCGCAACGGGAACTGGTGCGCAGCTGCATCGAAAATGGCGACGAACAGCATTTCGATGAAATTCTGGCCGCCATCACCAGCTCCGGCGCCCTCGATTACACCCGGCGCGAAGCCGAGAAGGCGGCGCAGCGCGCCGCTGCAGCAATCGCAGACTTGCCAAATAGTCAGTTCAAGGATTCTTTGCTACAATTATCCGTGTTCGCAGTGGATCGTAATCACTGAGCGCAGTTACTGAGAATCCATGAGTAACGGGACTGCCGTTCCACCACCGTAAGGCACGGCAGCCCAAAAACCTGTTCAAGTTATTGAACGGCTAAATCGGGGTGTAGCTTAGCCTGGTAGAGCGCTACGTTCGGGACGTAGAGGCCGGAGGTTCGAATCCTCTCACCCCGACCAACCAATATTGGTTTATTAACCTTTTCTTTACGGTGACCCTTTGGATGCCGTGCCCATTTGGGTGCAGATTCTTGCACTAGTCGTACTCATCTTCCTCTCAGCATTTTTCGCCATGGCGGAAACTGCCTTGATTGCCGCCAACAAGCACCGCCTGCGCCATCTGGCCAAGCGCGGCAGCAAATCCGCCGCCACTACCTTATGGCTGCTGGAACGCACCGACAAGCTGCTGTCGCTGATCCTGATCGTCAATACCCTGGTCAATGCCCTGGCTACCGCACTGGTTACCGCAATTGCCATTACGACATTCGGCAATCACCAGAATGTGATCACGATTGCCACTGCCGGCGTCGCTTTCCTGCTGATCGTGTTTGCCGAAATCACCCCGAAGGTGATTGGCGCCACCTATCCGGAACGCATCGCGCTGCCCACCAGTTTCATCCTCAAACCCCTGATGGCGCTGGCCAAGCCCTTGATCTGGTTTGTCAATTTGTTCGTCTCTGGCATCCTGAGAATACTGCACATCAAAACCGGCAAGCACGCGCAGGAACAGCGCGTCTCGCCGGAAGAACTGCGCTCGATCGTGCTGGAAGGCGGCAACTTCATGCCGCAAAAGCACAAGAGCATTTTGCTGAACCTGTTCGACCTGGAAAAGATTTCGGTGGAAGACGTGATGACGCCGCGAGCCCAAGTCGAAGCGCTGAACCTGGCAGCTTCGGTGGACGACATCAAGCATCAGCTGACGACTTGCTATCACAATAAATTGCCGGTGTATGAGGGTGAGATCAACCAGATCGTCGGCATTCTGCACGTCCGCAAGGCGATGGTATTGCTCAACCAGGAAGCCGAACTGACGGTCGACCATTTCCGCCAGCTGCTCAGCACGCCTTATTTCATTCCAGAAGACACCGACGTTTTCACCCAGCTGCAATATTTCCAGGAAAATCACGAGCGGCTCGGCATCATCGTCGACGAGTACGGCGAAGTGCAGGGACTGGTCACGCTGGAAGACATCATTGAAGAAATGATCGGCGAATTCACCACCTCTAAACCGGGCGCTGCGCGCGCCGACAGTTTTTCCTGGAATGCCCAGGGCCAGTGCCTGCTGGAGGGCGCCACCACCCTGCGCGACATCAATAAACGCCTCGGCCTGAATTTCCCGCTGGACGGCCCCAAGACGCTGAACGGCCTGCTGCTGGAATGGCTGCAAGATATTCCAGACAATAATGTCAGCCTGAAAATTGCCGGATGCATCATAGAAATCGTGCAAGTGCAGAACCAGGCGATCAAGGTTGCTAAATTGATCCGGCCGGATACACTATAAGAACGACAAAACCTGCCTTACGGCAATTTTTGCGACACATTTCTTCACAAAACCTTTACAACCCAGTTTCCCGTAGGGCATCATTGGCCGGTTGTAATGGTCAGGGCCCGTTGGGGAGTAAATTGGGCATTTGGGCGGCCTTAGCTGGATGCGATGCAAGGCGCCCGACGCGCCGCAGTGCGAGCACTGCAAGCGGTGGCGAACGTAACAGCGGCAGCAGCGCGCCAGCTACGGCCGCCCAAATGCCCAATTTATTCCCTAACGGGGCCCTACACACATCTTTTGATATTGATCCCCTATGGCTGCAGTATTTCCTAACACCAGTACCACCGGTCCGATCTCGGGACTTGCCCGCGCATTGCTGCAAGCCGGCCGCTTGTCGACGGTGCAGATGGAAGCCTTGCACAAGAAAGCCAGCGGCGATCAAACGCCGTTCATCGCCGCCTTGCTGGAGAGCGGCCATCTCGATGCGCGCGCGCTGGCGCTGTTTTGCGCCGAGACCTTCGGTTATCCGCAGCTGGACCTGAGCGTGCTCAACCTGAGCACGCTGCCGGAAAAAGCCATCGACGCCAAGCTGATGGAAAGCCACTTCGTGCTGCCGCTGGCGAAGCGCGGCAACAAGATCTACGTGGCGTTGTCCGATCCGACCAACATGCAGGCGCTGGACCAGATCAAGTTCCAGACCGAGCTGATGGTCGAACCGATCATTGTCGAGCATCCGGTGCTGGTGAAGCAGATCCAGAAGCTGGTCAAATCGGCCGAGCAAAGCCTGAGCGAAATGGTCGGCGACGACCAGGAAATCAATTTCGTCGAAGAGGATACGGCAGCGATTGCCGACGCCACCGCCGATATCGATGACGCGCCGGTAGTACGCTTCCTGCAAAAGATCCTGACCGATGCGATCAACCAGGGCGCGTCCGACTTGCATTTCGAACCGTTTGAAAAATTCTACCGGATCCGTTTCCGGGTCGACGGTGTGCTGCGCGACATGGCGCAACCGCCGTTGTCGATCAAGGAAAAACTGGCCTCCCGCATCAAGGTGATCTCGAAGCTGGATATTTCCGAAAAGCGGGTGCCGCAGGATGGCCGGATGCGGCTGGTGGTGTCCAAGACACGCGCTATCGATTTCCGGGTCAGCACCCTGCCCACGCTGTTCGGTGAAAAAATCGTGATGCGTATCCTGGACCCAAGCCAGGCGCAGATGGGGATCGACGCGTTGGGCTACGACCCGGACCAGAAAGCGATCCTGATGGACGCCATCCAGCGTCCCTACGGCATGGTGCTGGTGACCGGCCCTACCGGCTCCGGTAAAACCGTGTCGCTCTACACCTGCCTGAATATCCTGAACCAGCCCGGCATCAATATCTCCACCGCCGAAGATCCGGCCGAAATCAATTTGCCCGGCGTCAATCAGGTCAACATCAACGACCGCGCCGGCCTGACTTTCCCGGTGGCGCTGAAGGCCTTCCTGCGGCAGGATCCCGACATCATCATGGTCGGTGAAATCCGCGACCTGGAAACCGCCGACATCTCGATCAAGGCTGCGCAAACCGGGCACATGGTGTTTTCCACCCTGCATACCAACGATGCGCCGTCGACGCTGACGCGCTTGATGAACATGGGCGTGCCGGCTTTCAATATTGCATCTTCCGTGATCCTGATCACCGCCCAGCGGCTGGCGCGCCGCTTGTGCAGCTGCAAGCAGCCGATTACGATCCAGGAGGAAGCCCTGGCTGAAGCCGGCTTCACCGAAGACGACATCGACGGTAGCTGGCTGCCATACAAGGCCGTCGGCTGCGAACGCTGCAACGGCACCGGCTACAAGGGACGGGTCGGCATCTATCAGATCATGCCGATCACAGAAGAAATAGAACGCATCATTCTGGCCCATGGCACGGCGCTGGAAATCGAAGCACAAGCCAAGCGCGAAGGCGTCAAAACCCTGCGACAGTCGGGATTGATGAAGGTTAAACAAGGGATGACCAGCCTCGAAGAAGTGCTCGGTTGCACCAATATCTAATTAGGGGAATAGTTCATGGCAACAGCGGCAAGCTCACGTCAGGTCAAGGAATTGGTGTATCTGTGGGAAGGCAAGGATAAAAAAGGCAAGGTTGTGCGCGGAGAATTGCGCGCAGGTAGCGAGACTGTGGTCAATGTCACCATGCGCCGACAAGGGATCCTGGTCACCAAAGTCAAAAAGAAGACCTTCCGTAGCGGCAAGAAAATTACCGACAAGGACCTTTCCCTGCTTACTCGCCAACTGGCTACTATGATGAAGGCCGGCGTGCCCTTGCTACAGTCTTTCGATATCGTAGCCAAGGGCCATGCCAATCCATCAGTATCGAAACTGGTCAATGACATCCGTAGCGACGTTGAAACCGGTACCAGCCTGAGCCAGGCCTTCCGCAAGTTCCCGTTATATTTCGACCCCCTGTTCTGCAACCTGGTTGGCGCTGGCGAACAGGCCGGCATTCTTGAAGATTTGCTGGAGCGGCTGGCAATCTATAAAGAAAAGACCCTTGCCATCAAAAGCAAGATTAAATCTGCGATGTTTTATCCCGTATCTATTATGGCAGTGGCCTTTATCGTTACCGCAGTTATCATGATCTGGGTGGTTCCTGCATTCAAGCAGGTATTCTCAAGCTTTGGTGCAGACCTACCCGCGATGACCCTTTTCGTAATGGGCATCTCCGATTTCATGGTGGCTAACTGGTACATTATATTCCCCGCTATATTCACCGGCCTATATTTGTTCTTTCAGTCATGGAGGCGTTCACTCAAAATGCAACGCTTCATGGACCGCGTATTACTAAAGGTACCGATTTTTGGTTCGGTAATCCGGAAAGCAACGATTGCTCGCTGGACCCGTACATTGGCAACCATGTTTGCTGCAGGTGTGCCATTGGTAGAGTCGCTTGATTCGGTTGGGGGAGCATCGGGGAACGCAGTCTATCTGGACGCGACCAAGAAAATCCAGAACGAAGTAAGCACGGGCACCAGTCTGACTACTGCAATGGAAAATGCCAATGTGTTCCCCAACATGGTGACGCAAATGGTTTCCATCGGCGAAGAATCGGGCTCCCTCGACCAGATGCTGGGCAAGGTGGCCGATTTCTACGAAGCAGAAGTCGACGACGCGGTAGCGTCACTGTCCAGCCTGATGGAACCTTTGATCATGGTGATCCTGGGCGTCCTGATCGGCGGCCTTGTGATTGCCATGTACCTGCCTATTTTCAAGCTGGGTACGGTGGTTTGATGCAAGAAGGTATTTTTTTCCTGGCGGCGGGGAGCCTGCTTCCCACCGCCATCGCCGCTATTTTTGGCTTACTCATCGGTAGTTTCCTCAACGTCGTGATTCATCGGCTGCCGATCATGATGCAGCGCGAATCTGATAACTACGTGGCGCACGAAAGCGGCCAGCCGCTGCCGCATACCGACCGCTACAATCTGGTGGTACCGCGTTCCGCCTGTCCGCAATGCAAACACCAGATCGGCGCGCTGGAAAACGTGCCGGTGCTGAGCTATCTGGCCTTGCGCGGCAAATGCGCCTCCTGCAAGACGCCGATCTCAGCGCGCTATCCGATCGTGGAGGCATTTACCGGCGTCCTGTCGGGGCTGCTGATCTGGCATTTCGGCAGCGGCTGGGCTGGCATGGCGACCCTGGTCTTTGCCTACCTGCTGATCGCCATGACGTTTATCGACGCCGATACGCAGCTGCTGCCTGACGACCTGACCCTGCCGTTGCTGTGGCTGGGCTTGCTGCTGAATATTTCCGGCTTGTTCGTACCGCTCAGCGACGCGGTGATCGGCGCCGCCGCCGGCTACCTGAGCCTGTGGCTGATCTACTGGGCATTCAAGCTGCTGACCGGCAAGGAAGGCATGGGCTACGGCGATTTCAAGCTGCTGGCGGCGCTGGGCGCCTGGCTGGGCTGGAAAATGCTCCCTATTATCATCCTGTTTTCGTCGCTGGTCGGCGCCGTGGTCGGCCTCGTCCTGATCATCGTTGCCCGCCGTGGACGCGACATTCCTATCCCATTTGGCCCTTATCTGGCAGCGGCCGGCTTGCTCGCGTTGCTATATGGCCGCACTATCACGGAAACTTATTTCAATTTCGTTGCCTAACATCGTATGAACCAGCACGATGCCAGCAATCCGATCCCACCAGCGCCGCTCAAGCCAAGATTCAGCGTCGGCCTGACCGGCGGCATCGGCAGCGGCAAAAGTACCGTCGCCGACCTGTTCGCTGAACGTGGTGCGGCCGTCATCGACACCGATGTCATCGCCCGTCAATTGACCGCCCCTGGAGGCATCGCCATCGCACCGATCAGAGCCCGTTTCGGCGATGATTTCATCGATGCCAACGGCGCCATGGACAGGGCCAGGATGCGCGCCCATGTCTTCTCTGACCCGGCAGCAAAGCAGCAGCTGGAAGCGATACTGCATCCCCTGATTCGCACCGAGACCGGCTATGCCGGCGAGCGCGCGTCAGGTTCGTATCTGATCTTCGCCGTACCGCTGCTGGTTGAGTCCGGCAACTGGAAACAGCGGGTTGGGCGCATACTAGTCATAGATTGCGATGAACAGGTCCAGCTGCAGCGCGTCATGCAGCGCAATGCACTGACTGAGCCGCAAGTGCGCGCCATCATGGCGACGCAGGCCAGCAGGCAGCAGCGCTTGCAAGCCGCAGACGATGTGATCGTCAATGATGGCGCACGGGCAGCGCTATTGCCGCAAGTGGAGCGCTTGCACGCCTTATATGAGGCATTTAGCCGATCGTTATAAATGGTATAAAGCCATACGCGCGCACCTATCGGATAATGTAAAAGTAGACGGGCATTTGTAATTTCTGTTCGCATCGTTCAGAATCATGTCTTATCTGGCTCAAATTTTTAAGGGATGTCACTTTGATCGTCTACGAATATCCTTTCAACGAGCGCATTCGCACCCTGTTGCGGCTGGAAGACCTGCATGAAAGATTCGGCTTCTTCGTGCACCAGGAAAGTCCGCTGCAACACCATATCGCGCTGTCCACCATTTTTGAAATGCTGGAGGTCGCCGGGCGCGCCGACCTGAAATCGGATCTGCTGCAAGAACTGGAACGACAAAGACAAACCCTGCTCGGCTTCAAATCGAATCCGAATGTAGCGCCGGACATGCTGGACGCCATCCTGCAAGAGATCGACCGTATTAGCACCGCCTTGATGGCGACCCAGGGCAAGACCGGCCAGCACATCCGCGACAATGAATGGCTGATGAGCATCCGCGGCCGCACCATCATCCCCGGCGGCGCCTGCGAATTCGACCTGCCTTCCTATTACGCCTGGCAGCAACATCCCGCGGAACAGCGTTTTGCCGACATTCTCGGCTGGTTCGGGCCGCTGGCCCCCTTGTTCGACGCCATCAGCATCGTGCTGCGCTTATTGCGAGAAACCGGGAGTTCTGTAAAAATAGACGCACAAAACGGTAGTTACCAGCAAATGCTGCAGGGAAAATCCTACCAGATGCTGCGCCTGATCATCGATGAGCAATTGTTGGCGATTCCGGAAATATCGGCCAACAAGTACATGCTGTGGGTACGCTTCACCTCTCAAGGCGGCGACCTCAAGCCCAAGGCGTATGAAGGCGATGTGCCGTTTGAACTGACCTTGTGTAATTTTTAATTGATTTTTTGAACAGAATTGTATGACTACTACCGTCGATTGCCCGACTTGCGGCACAAAAGTTGAATGGATTGCGGCGAATAAATTCCGGCCGTTTTGCTCGGAACGCTGCAAGCAGATCGATCTGGGTGCCTGGGCTGAAGAGAAATACACCATCCCGGCAGTCAATCCACCGGATGAAATCGACGACGATAGCAAGCTGAAGCAATAACTTCCCGCAACTTACGAGAAAATAACTGCTTAAACCGGCATATCACGCCGCAATTCATCCAGCCACTCGATCAAGGGGATGGCTGCCGGCAGCAGGGGCTCGACGCCAACGCTGCCCTGCCAGGAAAAAGCCTGGCCTTCCAGGCTTTGCGGCTCGCCCTGCCAGTCGCGGCTGATATAAAAATGCAGGCGGACATGCGCATGGGCGTATTGATGCTCGATGCCGCACCATGGTTCAGCGGAATTGACCTCTATCCCCAGTTCCTCCAGCAGCTCGCGCTTTAGCGCATCGAAAATCGATTCTCCAGACTCGACTTTGCCTCCCGGGAATTCCCAATAGCCTGCCATCGGCTTGCCCTCGGGCCGCTGGCCGAGCAGCACATCGCCATTCGGCTTCATCAGGATGCCAACGGCCACGTTGACTGGCAATATCTGTTCTTTTGTCATCAAATTTCTGCTCAATCGTTGCTGTTCATGCGGCCGGCATAGTCTCGTGCAAACTGCCAGGCGACCCGGCCGGAACGCGAGGCACGCTGCAAGGCCCAGCGCAAGGCATCGGCGCGCGCTTCGGCGATCTGCTCGGCATTGCAGCCGAAATGACCGAGCCAGTGGCCGACGATGTCCAGGTAGTCGTCCTGCTTGAAGGGATAAAACGATACCCACAGGCCGAAACGTTCGGAAAGTGAAATTTTTTCCTCGACGGTTTCGCCCGGGTGCAGATCGCCGTCTTCGGTCGTCTTGTAGGTAGCATTGTCGGACATCCGCTCAGGCAGCAAGTGGCGGCGGTTGGAGGTAGCATAGATCAAGACGTTATCCGACTGCGCCGCGATGCTGCCGTCCAGCGCCACCTTGAGCGCCTTGTAGCCGCTCTCGCCCTCTTCAAAGGAGAGGTCATCGCAGAAGATGATGAAACGCTCCGGACGCGCCGCTACCAGGTCGACGATATCCGGCAATGCCGCCAGATCGTCCTTGTCCACCTCGATCAAGCGCAAGCCCTGGGGCGCATACTGATTCAGGCAGGCTTTGATCAAGGACGACTTGCCGGTGCCGCGGGCGCCGGTCAGCAGCACATTATTAGCCGGCCTGCCATCGACGAACTGGCGGGTATTCTGGTCAATCTGCTGCTTTTGCACCTCGATATTATGCAAATCGGCCAGGGCGATATCCGAGATGTGGCCCACCGGCTGCAGATAGCCGCCGGCCGCGCCGCCGCGATGACGCCAGCGGAAGGCGGTTGCAGCGTTCCAGTCGGGCACGGCATCGGCCTTTGGTAAAATCGATTCAAGACGGCCCAGCAGGGCTTCGGCACGGAGGAGGAACTGGTCTAATTGGGTCATGGCTCAAGAAATCAGGAATGCAGGCGACCGGATGATCGCTGGCTGGCCACCATTCTGGCGTAAAGCACAATGATAGTAGATGAATATTATTCGCCGCAGCAGCTGCACAGGGCCAGCCGGACGGCAGCCGGAGCCGGTCCGGCCGCAACCCTGTTACGGCATATCAGGAACGGTAATCCGCATTGATCGATACATAGTCATGCGACAGGTCGCAAGTCCAGATAGTCGCCTCGGCGTCGCCGCGCGCCAACTGCACACGCACCGTAATTTCACTTTGCTTCATCACACGCTGGCCGTCCGCTTCCTGGTATTCAGGATTGCGGCCACCGCTCTTGGCCACCAGCACGTCGTCCAGGTACAAATCCAGTTTGCTGACATCAAGGTCGTCGACGCCGGCATAGCCGATCGCCGCCAGGATGCGCCCCAGGTTAGGATCTGAGGCGAAGAACGCCGTCTTCACCAATGGCGAATGGGCGATCGAGTAAGCGATCTTGCGGCATTCGGCGACATTCTGGCCCTGCTCTACCGTCACAGTGATGAATTTAGTGGCGCCCTCGCCGTCGCGGATGATCATCTGCGCCAGGTGCTGCGAAATATCGGTGACTGCGGCAGCCAGTTCAGCATATTCAGGACTATCGACGCCGGTGATTTCCAGTTCGCCGACGCCGGTGGCGATCAGCATGAAAGAATCGTTGGTCGAGGTGTCACCATCGATCGTGATGCAGTTGAAGGAACGGTCGGCGGCCTGCCGCACCATCTTCTCCAGCATCGGCTGCGGCACTTTCGCATCGATCGCCAGGAAACCCAGCATGGTCGCCATGTTCGGCTTGATCATGCCGGCCCCCTTGCTGATGCCGGAAAAATTCACCGTTTTGCCGGCGATGACCAGGCTGCGCGAGGCCGCTTTCGGCTGCGTATCGGTGGTCATGATCGACTCCGCCGCATTGAACCAGTTATCGCTCTTCAGGTTGCCTATCGCCAGCGGCAAGCCGGCAACGATGCGTTCAACTGGCAGCGGCTCAAGAATCACGCCGGTGGAAAACGGCAGGATCTGCGCTGCATGGCAGTCCAGCAGTTCCGCCAGCGCATCGCAGGTCGCATTGGCTGCCGCAAGGCCGGCTTCGCCGGTGCCGGCGTTCGCGTTACCGGTATTGATCAGCAGTGCGCGGATAGGCTCGCCCGAAATCTCGGCAGCGGCCAGATGTGCCTTGCTGACCTGCACCGGTGCGGCGCAAAAACGGTTTTGGGTGAATACCCCTGCCACGGTAGCGCCTGGCGCCAGTTTCATTACCAGCAAATCCTTGCGATTCGCCTTGCGCACGCCGGCCTCGGCATGGCCAAGCTCGATGCCGGCAACAGGCAGCAGGTCAGCGGCAACAGGAACAGGAGAATTGACGGCCATGGGAATCCTTAACTAAATATAAATATGTATGTTGGTAACTATAGTGATCCAGCGACGCTGAATGGCGCCGGCAAACAATCTGCTGCACTGCCAGACGGTTATTTTAAGGCGTATGGCCAGGCTGTGTGCAATCTGCCGCAACAAAAGCAAAGGGCGGAGATTTCTCCGCCCTGCTCTGCTTCTTCAACCACAGCCGGCCACAGCTCTTACATCAGTTGGCCATGGCACTGCTTGTACTTCTTGCCGCTGCCGCAGGGGCAAGGATCGTTGCGGCCAACCTTCGGCACTTCGCTGGCCGAGTGCGCCTCGTCGCTGCGGGCAGTCGGCGCCAGCAATGCTTCCGGTGCTGCCGTCGGATCAAAGTCGGCATGCTGGTAATGGACGTTCTCAACATGAGACTGCGCCAGCTCCTCTTCCGCCGCAGCGATTTCTTCGCGGTTTTCGATGCGCACCGTCATCACTACCTTGACCACTTCATTCTTGATCAGGTCCAGCATCTGGCCGAACAGTTCAAACGCTTCGCGCTTGTATTCCTGCTTCGGATTCTTCTGAGCGTAACCGCGCAGATGGATGCCCTGGCGCAGGTGGTCCAGCGCCGCCAGATGTTCGCGCCAATGACTGTCGACACTTTGCAGCATGACGCTGCGCTCGAAGCCCGCAAACGATTCCTTGCCGACGATCTCGGTCTTGGCGGCATAACTGGTTTCGGCAGTCTTCAGCACGCGCTCCAGCAATTCTTCGTCGGTCAGGTTCGGCTCCGACTTCAGCATCTCGCCCAGCGGCACTTCCAGGTGCAGCTCATTGGCCAGGGTCGCTTCCAGCGCTGGAATATTCCATTGCTCTTCCAGCGACTCCGCCGGCACGTGGGTGCGGAATGTATCGTCCAGCACGCCTTCGCGCAGCGATGCCACGGTTTCTGACACGCCCTGCGATTCCAGCAATTCATTACGCTGCTGATAGATCACCTTGCGCTGGTCGTTGGCGACGTCATCGTATTCCAGCAACTGCTTACGAATATCGAAGTTACGCGCTTCCACCTTGCGCTGCGCCGACTCAATCGAACGCGACACGATGCCAGCCTCGATCGGCTCGCCTTCCGGCATTTTCAGGCGGTCCATGATGGCGCGCACGCGGTCGCCGGCAAAAATGCGCAGCAAGGCGTCGTCCAGCGACAGGTAGAAACGGGAAGAACCCGGATCGCCCTGGCGCGCGGCACGGCCACGCAACTGGTTATCCACCCGGCGCGATTCGTGGCGCTCGGTGCCGATGATGTGCAAACCGCCGGCATGTACCACGTGGTCATGCAGCGATTGCCACTCGTCGCCCAGCTTGGCGGAACGCAGCTGCTTTTCCGTTTCACTCAATGCTTCGTCAGCTTCGATGAACTGGATCTGTTTCTCGACATTCCCGCCCAGCACGATATCAGTACCGCGACCGGCCATGTTGGTAGCGATCGTGATCGCTTTAGGACGGCCGGCCTGGGCGATGATTTCCGCTTCGCGCGCATGCTGCTTGGCGTTCAGCACATTGTGCGGCAGCTTGGCTTTGCTCAGGATGTCGGCCAGCAGCTCCGAATTTTCGATTGAGGTGGTGCCGACCAGCACCGGCTGCCCGCGCTCGTAGCAGTCCTGGATATCCTTGAGCATTGCATTGTATTTTTCTTGCGAGGTCTTGTAGACCTGGTCCTGGCGGTCTTTACGCTGGTTCGGGCGATTTTGCGGGATCACCACGGTTTCCAAGCCATAGATTTCCTGGAATTCGTAAGCTTCGGTATCGGCGGTGCCGGTCATGCCGGCCAGCTTGCCGTACATGCGGAAATAGTTCTGGAAAGTGATCGAGGCCAGGGTCTGGTTCTCGTTCTGGATCTTGACGCCTTCCTTGGCTTCCACCGCTTGGTGCAAACCGTCCGACCAGCGGCGGCCGGTCATCATGCGGCCGGTAAATTCGTCGACAATGACGATTTCGCCGCCCTGTACCACATAGTGCTGGTCCTTGAAGTACAGCGAATGCGCGCGCAGCGCGGCGTACAGGTGATGGATCAGGCTGATGTTGGCCGCGTCGTACAGCGAAGCGCCTTCCGCCAGCAAGCCCATGCTGGTCAGGATCTGCTCAGCCTTTTCATGGCCGGCTTCGGTCAGCAAGACCTGGTGCGCCTTCTCATCCTTGGTGTAATCGCCTGGCAATTCAACCTTGCCCTTGCCATCCGGCGTTTCTTCGCCAATCTGCTGGGTCAGCAGCGGCGGCACTTCATTGATCTTGTAGTACAGGTCGGTATGGTTTTCAGCCTGGCCGGAAATGATCAGCGGGGTGCGTGCTTCATCGATCAGGATCGAGTCGACTTCATCGACGATGGCGAAGTTCAGGGTGCGCTGCACGCGGTCGGCGGCGTCGTACACCATGTTGTCGCGCAGGTAGTCGAAGCCGAATTCGTTGTTGGTGCCGTAAGTGATGTCGGCGCCATAAGCGACCTGCTTGGCGTCGTGCTCGACCGAGGACAAGTTGACGCCGGTCGTCAGGCCGAGCCAGCCGTACAGGCGACCCATCCATTCGGCATCGCGCTGCGCCAGATAATCATTGACGGTCACCACGTGCACGCCCTTGCCGGACAGCGCATTCAGGTAGGCCGGCAGGGTCGCCATCAGCGTCTTGCCTTCGCCCGTGCCCATTTCAGCAATCTTGCCATAATGCAAAACCATGCCGCCAATCAGCTGGACGTCGAAATGGCGCATTTTCAAGACGCGCTTGCCGGCTTCGCGGCACACCGCGAACGCTTCAGGCAACAGGTCGTCCAGCTTGGCGCCGTCGGCTATGCGTTGCTTCAGCTCAGGCGTCTTGGCCTGCAGCTCGGCATCGGACAGCTTTTCGAATGCCGGTTCGAGTGCATTGATTTGTCGGACGACTTTTTTATATTGTTTGAGCAGGCGCTGGTTGCGGCTACCGAAAATCTGGGTCAGTAATGACATGCTTGGATTCTAAAAAAGAGCGCCGGCGACATTCCGTGACATCTTGTGAATGAACACGTGAGCACGAATCCGGGCTGTGGCTAAATTAATCGGAGAATTTTATCATGCAGTCCCGGACAGATTGGGCTTATGCACCAGGAAACAATAGCAAGTTGCGCAAATTGTGCCGCATTCGCACGGCCTGCACTGCATCTTCCGTGCATCTTGCTGCAATTAACTTACTTCAATACAACAATATCCATTATTTTCCTGCCAATATTGCCGCCTTGGCCAAATCGGTGCCGGCATTCAGGAACTTGCGCGGATCCTGCGCCACGCCCTTGATCCTGACCTCGAAATGCAGGTGCGGCCCGGTGGAGCGCCCGGTGGTGCCGATATCGGCAATGTGCTGGCCGCGCTGCACGATATCGCCCACCTTGACCAGCAAGCGCGAAGCGTGCGCATAGCGCGTGATGATATCGTTGCCATGGTCGATATCGAGCATGTTGCCGTACTGCGGATGGTATTCGGCGTCGATCACCACGCCGCCCGCCGCCGCCACGATCGCGGTGCCTACGGTAGCAGGAAAATCCAGCCCTTCGTGGAAGGCGCTGCGGCCGGTGAACGGATCAAGGCGCCAGCCGAAACTCGATGAATTGTAGGCGACATTGACCGGCTGATTGGTCGGCAACAGCTTTGACTTGATGCGGTCGCTCATCAGCACGGTTTCGACCACGTTCATATAATCGGCGCGATAGCCGACGTCGCGCGACATGGCGTCCAGCGCCTGCTGGAACTCGCTCATGCTCATGTCATGCGAAGCGCGGCCGCTCAAACTGCTGGATTCGACGCCGCCGCGGCCAGGCGCTTCCTTGAAATTGAACTCTTCCGGCTTGACGCCGGCCAGGCCCTGCACCCGTTCGCCGAGTGCGTCAAGACGCATCAGTTGGGCCTGCATTTCACCGAGCTTGATCGCCATCGCCGCCAGGTTTTCCTTCAGATACTTGTCCTTGTCCGGCATGCCGCCGGCCGCCGTGCTGACTGCGGCCTTGCCGATAAACGGCAGACTCAGCGAATAATGGACCGTGAGGAAATACAGCAAGACCGTCGCCAGCGCTACCGACAACAGGAAAGCGGCGACCATCAAGGCGAGGTGCCTGGCGCCCAAAGTAATGGATTTTGCGCGGTTGAAGCGCGGGTGCAACAGAATTACCTGCATTGCAACTCCTGTGGCGCGCCGAGAGGATCACAGGTGTGATAAGGTTTCACTATCATGCGCAGACTCTCACCTTCGATCTCACCTTCTTCTTACCGGCCATCGGCATTCGGCTCCAGGCCGCAAACCAAAACATCCAGGGACGCCACGGATTTTTTACGGGGAAATGACAGGATGGCGGCGTTACTGCCCGCTGTCACACGCATGGCGGCCTTGCAAAAGCAATGCGCCGCCGAATTGCCATCCATGTTCAGTGCTTGCGAAGTATTGCAATGTGAAGCAGGACAACTTGTCTTGTCAGCGCCTAATGCAGCTCTTGCAACTAAACTGAAGCAACAGCTGCCACGCCTGCAAAACCAGTTGCAAACAGGAAATTGGCAGATTAATGCAATCCGAATCAAAGTGCAAGTAAGCCAAAACCTGGTGAAAGCGCCGCCGGTCAAGCAAGCCCTGTTAACGTCCAACGCCGTATCGGCATTCGCTTCGCTGATGGAGGATCTGGAACCATCCTCTGCGAATGAAGCGCTTAAAAATGCGATCGCAGCGATGGTTAATCGTCATCGCAGTAAAAGCAGCAAGGACAGCAAAGACTGATTTCTTATTACTTTAGAATAATAGAATATTGTGTAAAAAACATTATACGTCAGCAGCCCCGCCGCCTTCCAGATTTTCACTCCCAAAAACATGTAGGATTTTCTTAATTCCGGCACCGG
This sequence comes from Collimonas pratensis, assembly GCF_001584185.1. Lineage (GTDB taxonomy): Bacteria > Pseudomonadota > Gammaproteobacteria > Burkholderiales > Burkholderiaceae_D > Collimonas > Collimonas pratensis. The sequence goes on from NZ_CP013234.1 coordinate 5,056,582, forward strand.
ATACAGCAAAAAATCGCACGATGTAAACCCAGCCGCTTCAAAAACGTTGTTGCAGTCAGACAAGACGGATATCCTGTTGCCTGCTGGCGGAAACCGATGCCTGGCATTCCATTGAACCTCGAACCACGATAGACAGATTCATGAACAGTATTGGTGAACTGCTGGCAACCGAGCATATCCTTCTTGATCTGGATGTATCGCGCAAAGAACAGGTTTTCGAGGCGGCGGAACAACTCTTCGGCGGCCGCCACGGCTTATCCAGAAATCAGGTGCTGTATGCCCTGACGGCGCGTGAGGCGCTGGGCTCCACCGGCCTGGGCGCCGGCGTCGCGGTGCCGCATGCGCGCATCCGCGGCCTGGCGCAGGCCGTCCTGGCCTACCTGCGGCCACGCACACCGCTGCCATTCGATGCGCCGGACGCCGCGCCGGTATCCGACATCATTGTCATCCTGATCCCCGAACACGCCACCGACCAGCATCTGAAACTGCTGGCGGAAGTCGCCGAGATGTTCCAGGACCGGCGCTTTCGTGAACGGCTGAGCTTGTGTGGCGATGCTGACGCCGCACGTCGTATCTTTACCAACTGGCCTGAATAAGAAAAATGCCTAATCGCGCCTACCCGGATATCACTGCGCCCCAGTTGCGGACTGGCTGGCGCTTTGGCTGGGTCGACATCCTGGTGGTGGTGGCGATGCTGCTGCTGTTCTGGCTGCTGTTCTCGCTCAGCGGCGACATGCGCGTGCATTTCGACGAATTGCATCCGCCGCCGCTGTCGCTAGACGTCGAGATGATTCCGTATTACACCGCGCGCACCGTACTGCGCATGTTCATCGCTTTCGCAGCATCCTTGCTGTTCACCTTTATCTGGGGCTATATAGCGGCTAAGAGTCCGCGCGCGCGCAAGGTCATGCTGCCGATCCTGGATATCCTGCAATCGGTGCCGGTGCTGGGTTTCCTGTCGATCACGGTAACCGGCTTCCTGGCCCTGTTCCCCGGTAGCCTGCTGGGGGTCGAGTGCGCCAGCATCTTTGCCGTGTTCACGGCGCAAGCCTGGAACATGACCTTCGGTTTTTACCACTCGCTGGTGACGATTCCGGCAGAACTGTCGGAAGCTTCTTCCATTTTCCGTCTCAACCGCTGGCAGCGCTTCACCACGCTGGAACTGCCGGCATCGGCCATAGGCCTGATGTGGAATTCGATGATGAGCTTTGGCGGCGGCTGGTTTTTCGTGGCGCAAAGCGAAGCAATCACTGTGCTGAACAAGAACATCAAGCTGCCTGGCCTGGGTTCCTACATGGCGGCGGCGGTCGAGGCAGGCAACACCCGCGCTGCGCTGTACGCGATCGGCGCCATGATCTTCACCATTCTCCTGATTGACCAGCTGGTGTGGCGTCCGCTGGTGGCCTGGGCCGAGAAATTCAAGCTGGAAAATACCGAAGCGAAAGACAGCCCGCAATCCTGGATGCTGGATTTGCTGCGGCGTTCCAACGTGATCGGCTGGCTGTTCCAGCGCATCGGACGCGTGGTCGGACGCGCCAGCCAACGCCTGTCCTCGGTCGCCACCGATGTCACGGAAAGCGTGGCGCGCAATGCGCCGACGCTCTTCAAGCAGGCACTGCGCGTGGCGCTCTGGCTGGCCATCGCCGCCGGCATGGCCTGGCTGGTGATCGATGCCTTCGGCGTCGCCCGCGAAATCAAGACCGAAATGACCGGCACCGCCATGCTGCATGTGGTCTGGCTGGGTCTGCTGACCTTCCTGCGGGTGCTGGCGATGATGATTGTCGCCACCTTGATCTGGACCCCGATCGGCGTCTGGATCGGCTTGCGGCCACGGGTGGCGCGCATCGCCCAGCCGCTGGCGCAGATCGCCGCCTCGTTTCCGGTCAACATGACTTTTCCCTTCATCGTGGTGTTTTTCATCACGGCAAATATCCCCATCAACATCGGCAGCATCCTGCTGATGGCGTTAGGCACCCAGTGGTATATCCTGTTTAATGTGATCGCCGGCGCCATGGCGATTCCTACCGACCTGCGGGAAGCTGCACAGATCTTCGGCCTGCGCAAATGGCGCCTGTGGAAGACCGTGATCATCCCGGCGATCTTCCCGTTCTGGGTGACCGGCGCCGTCACCGCCACCGGCGGCGCATGGAACGCCAGTATCGTCGCCGAGGTGGCGTCATGGGGCAACAACAAGCTGGTGGCCGACGGCCTGGGCGCCTATATCGCACAGGTCACGGAGAAAGGCGACAAGCCCGCGATTTATTTCAGCATCGTGGTGATGTCGCTATTCGTGGTGCTGATCAACCGTTTCCTGTGGCGCCGGCTGTATGCGCTGGCAGAGCAGAAATTCAAGCTCGATTAATTGCTCAGTATTCAATCACTGTGCACGCACTGAGCGTTCAACAAGCGTTTCAAGGATGTGACCGATGTCAGACTCCGTTTCCACTGTTTCCACCGCTGCAGCGCCTGCCAGCGCCGGCCGCAACCCTGCGGCGCCGTTGATCGAACTGCAGCATGTGTCGAAAGCCTATACCACCGGCGGCGGCGAACCCGTCACCATTCTCGACGACATCAACCTGGCCGTGCGCGAAGGTGAAATGCTGGCGCTGCTGGGGCAGTCCGGCAGCGGCAAATCGACCATCCTGCGCCTGATCGCCGGCCTCACGGATCCCACCAGCGGCGCCGTGCTCAGCCATGGCAAGGCGCTGGAGGGCATCAACCGCACGCTCTCCATCGTATTCCAAAGTTTTGCCCTGTATCCGTGGCTGACGGTACAGCAGAATGTCCAGGTCGGCCTGACCCAGCGCCGCCTGAGCGTTGAGCAGGAACAAGAAGAAATCGACAAGGTGCTGACGCTGATCGGTTTGTCCGGCTTCGAGAATGCTTTCCCCAAGGAGCTGTCAGGCGGCATGCGGCAACGCGTCGGCCTGGCGCGCGCCATCGTCGCCAAACCCGAAGTACTGTGCATGGATGAAGCGTTTAGCGCGCTCGATGTGCTCACTGCTGAGAACCTGCGCGCCGAAGTCGTCGACCTGTGGAACAACGCCGGCGAAACCGGCATCAAGAGCATTTTCTTCGTCACCCACAACATCGTTGAAGCCGCCTACATGGCTTCGCGCATCGTGATCATCTCCTCCCATCCTGGGCGCATCAAGAACGTCATTCCCAATCCGCTGCCCTATCCGCGCGACGTCAAGTCGAAGGAATTCGCCGCCCTGGTCAATCAGATCCACGATGCGATCACGGCACTGGCGTTGCCGGACGAGCCGGGTGAGGAAAGCGAGGCCGCCGAAGCCGGTGCTGACAATTTGCAGGAACAGGAGGTGCAGGCCATCGCAGCCCAGGATGCAGGCACCAGCCGCGTCGAGCCGATTCCTAATGTGCCGGTGGGACGGATAGTCGGTTTGCTGGAGATCCTCCAGAACAACCAGGAGACCATCAATATCTACGAACTGAGCACGCGCATCGGCACCGATTTCGGCGAAACGATTGCAATCGTCAAGGCAGCGGAGATGCTGGACCTGGTCGATACGCCGAAACACGAAGTGACGATGACTACGCTCGGCTGGTACTTCCTGGCCGCGCCGCTGGCGGCACGCAAGACACTATTCAGGAAACAGATCCTGCGCCTGCGCCTGTTCCAGATGCTGACGGCGCGCCTCAATGAAAATCCAGGTGCGCGGGTGAAAGAAGACGAGATTCTCGAAGAGTTGGCCAGCGTGCTGCCTTACGACCAGCCGGAGAGCCTGTTCGCGACGCTGATTTCCTGGGGACGTTACGCCGAGATCCTGGATTATGACCAGCGCAGCGGCAGCGTGCACCTGGAGGTGCACGAGGGGCAAGAGACACAGGGAACAAACGCCGGATAGACGCTTGATTTGATGCGGGACGTTTAACGAGGAAAAGAAACGGGCCTAGTAATCAAGCTTTAAAACAAGCTTAAAAACAAGCTTAGTAATCAGGTTTAGTTCAAGGCCCACTCTTGGCCGACTTGCCGCTGATAAGCGCCCGGCGCTTCGGTCAGCTCGTCGAAGCTGACCACTTCATACGCGTCCGGCTGCGCCAGCAAGGCGCGCAGCAGCTGATTGTTCAAGCCGTGCCCGGATTTGTGGGCGGTGTAGCTGGCCAGCAGCGGATGGCCGATCAGGTACAGGTCGCCGATGGCGTCCAGGATCTTGTGGCGCACGAATTCATTTTCATAACGCAGGCCGTCGCTGTTCAGAATCCGGTATTCATCCATCACAATCGCGTTTTCCAGTGAACCGCCGCGCGCCAGCCCCAGGCCGCGCATGGTTTCGACGTCTTGCATGAAACCGAAGGTGCGCGCGCGCGCCACTTCTTTCACGTATGACTCGACGCTGAAATCGACTTCCGCGGTCTGGCCGGTGCCGTCCACTGCAGGATGGTTGAATTCGATAAAGAATTTGAGCTTGAAGCCGTTGCAAGGATCCAGGCGCGCCCATTTCTCGCGGTCGCCCTGGCCTTCGCGCACTTCCACGCTTTTCTTGATGCGGACGAATTTCTTGGCGGCGTTCTGTTCTTCCAGCCCCGCTTGCTGCAGCAGGAACACGAAGGAGGATGCCGAGCCGTCCATGATCGGGATTTCTTCCGCGGTGACATCGACATACAGGTTATCGATACCCAGCCCGGAGCAGGCCGACATCAGATGTTCAATGGTCGACACCCGCGCGCCGTCCTTGACCAGCACGGAGGCCATGCGGGTATCGCCGACTTCGGTCGCTTTCGCCGGGAAATCGACCGCAGGGTCAAGGTCGACACGACGGAAAACAATCCCGGTATCGACCGCGGCCGGGCGTAACGTCAGCTCGACCTTGGTGCCGGAATGGACGCCAATGCCTGTCGTCTTGACAATTTTTTTGATGGTGCGTTGTTTCAACATGATGACATTATAAGTCTGACTGATAATTATTCTGTAACGATGTGTACTCGGTGTGGGGTAAAAAACACGCCCGGCGTTCCAAGCCATTTTTTTCTATCGCAGACATATCGACAAGCTATCGGCTTGTCCCCGATTCCCAGGGCTGCAGACGCAAAAAGCGGCGCACTCGGCGCCGCCTTGCTTACCAACAAAAAGAAGTCTTATGCCAGCTGGCCGAGCAGCGTTTCCGCATTCGACACTTCAAATTTGCCGCCTTCTTCCACGTTCAATTGCTTGACCACGCCGTCGTCGATCAGCGCTGAGAAACGCTGCGAGCGCGTGCCCATGCCGAACTTGCCGAAATCTGCATCCAGGCCCAGCGCCTTGACGAAATCCGCATTGCCGTCAGCCAGCAGACGGACGATACCGGTCGCCTTTTGATCGCGGCCCCAGGCGCCCATGACGAACGCATCGTTCACCGAAATCGCCCAGATCTCATCAACGCCCTTGGCCTTGAAATCGGCGGCGTGCTGGACATAGCCTGGCAGGTGCTTGGCCGAACAGGTCGGCGTGAAGGCGCCAGGAACCGCGAACAAGGCAATCTTCTTGCCCTTGACCAGATCGCTGACGTTAAATGTATTCGGGCCGAGCGCGCAACCTGCGGTTTCGACTTCGATGAATTCTGCTAATTTGCCTTCCGGCAGGCGATCGCCGATCTTGATGGTCATGATAAGTCCTTGTCTAGTGAATGAAGCCTCCAGACCGGCGCCGCGGCCTGAGCCGTACACCGATCTGCCGAGACAGCGCATGATATCGCATGATTACGCATGCTAAAAAGAAAACGCCGCGCCTCGCGACGCGGCGTGGAATCCGCAGTATGCCTTGTTCCGCAAAATCATGCAGGGCCTGGCGGCTGATAGCGGGTATTTCAACCCGCTATCAGCCGCCAGGCCCGCACAGGGAAACGCGCCGCCTTAGTCAGCCTGCTTGCGCAGGAAAGCCGGGATGTCGTAAGTTTCCATGCCGTTCTTTTCCAACGCGCGCACCGTATCGGAAGCCGACTCGCGGCGCCATACCGCCGGCGCCTTCATGCCTTCGAACGATGAGCTGCCATGGCCAACCGATGGCTGGCCGTGCATCAGCGGCTCGTTGTGGGTACCGGTCCGCATCATCGGCGCCTGCACCAGCTGCACTGCCTTGCGCGAACGGCCGAGGCCGGTGGCGACCACGGTGACGCGGATATCGTCGCCCATGGTTTCGTCGTAGGCAATACCCTGGGCAATCGAAGCATCCGGCGCCGCAAACGCACGCACGGTCGCCATGACTTCCTTGATTTCCTTACCCTTCAGGCTGCGGCTGGCGGTGACGTTGACCAGCACGCCGCGCGCGCCGGACAGATCGATGCCGTCCAGCAGCGGCGAGGCGACTGCCTGCTCGGCTGCCAGGCGGGCGCGATCGACGCCGGATGCGGTGGCGGTACCCATCATCGCCTTACCCTGTTCACCCATGATGGTCTTGACGTCGTTGAAGTCGACGTTGATATGGCCAGGCACATTGATGATTTCAGCAATCCCGGCAACGGCATTGTTGAGCACATCGTCGGCGTGCTGCAGCCATTCCATCATGCTGTCGTCTTCATAGATCTCTTCGAGTTTTTCGTTGAGAATGATGATCAGCGAATCGACGTGCAGGGACAGCGCCTCCAGGCCTTCGTCGGCGATGTCCATGCACTTCTGGCCTTCATAGGAGAATGGCTTGGAAACCACCGCCACGGTCAGCGCGCCCAGTTCCTTGGCGATCTGCGCCACCACCGGCGCCGCGCCGGTGCCGGTGCCGCCGCCCATGCCGGCGGCGATGAACACCATGTGCGCGCCGCGCAATGCATCCTCGATGCGGTTGCGCGATTCCTCCGCCAGCTGGCGGCCTACCGACGGCTTCATCCCCGCGCCCAGGCCGGTCTCGCCGATCTGGATCACGTTATGCGCCTTCGATTGCTTGAGCGCTTGTGCATCCGTATTGGCAGCGATGAACTCCACTCCCGACACACCCTTGTTGATCATATGTTGGACCGCATTGCCGCCGGCGCCGCCGACACCGACGACCTTAATCACGGTGCCCAAAGTTGCATTGTCAAGCATATCGATTTCCATGATATTTCCTCATAAAGATGCAGCATCCAGTCAATAGGCATCACGCTGTGTGAGACCTAGCAACTGACAACTGCGTGTTGCACAAACAACATTAAAATTAAACTTCGCCCGTAATCTGCGAGAACAAAGTGCTGCGCCATCAAATCGCCCGACGCCTCTTTAACTCCGACCCGCAGAAAGAAAATTAAAAATTACCCAAGAACCATTCCTTCATCCGCTGCCAGATCGCCTTCGCCGATCCTTCCTGGCGCGTCACGATATAGCCACGCAGGTATTGCTTCTTCGCTTCCAGCAGCAAGCCCAGCACGGTCGAGTAACGCGGACTGCGCACCACATCCGCCAGCTGCCCGCGGTAGTCCGGCGTGCCCAGCCGTGCCGGCTTGAGGAAGATGTCTTCCGCCAGCTCGATCATGCCCGGCATCATGGCCGAACCGCCGGTCAGCACCACGCCGCTCGACAGCACCTCTTCGTAACCCGACTCGCGCACCACCTGATGCACCAGCGCGAACAATTCCTCTACGCGCGGCTCGATCACCGCCGCCAACGCCTGGCGCGACAAGGTGCGCGGATTGCGGTCGCCCAGGCCCGGCACTTCCAGCGTTTCGCCCGGATCGGCCAGGATCTGCTTGGCGACGCCGTAGCGCAGCTTGATCTCTTCCGCTTCGTTGGTCGGCGTGCGCAGCGCCATCGCAATGTCGTTGGTGATCTGGTCGCCGGCAATCGGGATCACCGCGGTATGACGAATCGCCCCTTCCGTGAACACGGCGACGTCGGTAGTGCCGCCGCCGATATCCACCAGCACCACGCCCAGCTCTTTCTCGTCCGGCGTCAGCACCGCATCGGCCGAGGCCATCGGCTGCAGGATCAGATCCGACACTTCCAGCCCGCAACGACGGATACACTTGACGATGTTCTGGACCGCAGACACGGCGCCGGTCACGATGTGTACCTTGACCTCAAGTCGGATGCCGCTCATGCCGATTGGTTCACGCACATCTTCCTGGCTGTCGACAATAAATTCCTGCGGTACTGTATGCAGCAATTGCTGATCGGTAGGAATATTCACCGCCTTGGCCGTTTCAATAACGCGCGAGACGTCCGCTGCGCTGACTTCCTTGTCCTTGATCGCCACCATGCCGCTGGAATTGAAGCTGCGAATGTGGCTGCCGGCGATCCCGGTGTAGACATTGCGGATCTTGCAGTCAGCCATCAGCTCTGCTTCTTCCAGCGCACGCTGGATCGATTCCACGGTGGCTTCGATGTTCACCACCACGCCTTTTTTCAACCCCTTGGATTCTGCCTGGCCCAGGCCAATCACTTCATGGCGTCCATCCGACAATACCTCGGCTACCACCGCCACCACTTTCGAGGTGCCGATGTCGAGTCCGACGATCAAGTTTTTTGCGTCTTTTGTCATAATGTTTCGCTTATTTTTTCTTGCTTCCCAATCCGCCCGTCATGCCGCTAGCCTTCAGCGCCAAGCCATTCGGATACCGCATATCTACACTTTCGATCCGGTTCTGCAAACGCGACAGCAGTTGCGGATAGATCTGCACCAGCCGCGCCACCCGGTCTTTCAGCGTGGTCTTGTTTTGCTCTCGTCCCAACTCCACCGTCATGCCGTTGTCCAGCTTGACTGTCCATGCGTAGCGGCTCGATAAAGCCACGTCCACCGGGTTCAGCTTGAGCGGCGCAAACCACTGGCGGAAATCGGCCAGGCGCGCCACCACATCTTTTTCACTGCCGTCCGGACCGGACAAACGCAGCAACTCGCCGTCTTCTTCGGCCTCATCCAGGTTGGCGGTAAACAAATCGCCGTGCACCGACAGCAGCCGGCCATCGTCATCCCAGGTCGCCAGCGGCTGATGTTCCTCAACCGTCACGACCAGCGTGTTCGGCCATTCGCGCTGCACTGTCGCCTTGCGTACCCACGGCACCGACTCGAATGCCGTGCGCACCGTATCCAGGTTTGCGGTAAAAAAATTACCCTTGATGCGCGGCAGTGCCGTCGAACGCACGATCAGAGGATTGATGCGCCGCAGTTCACCCTGGCTAATGCCTTCGATACGGATGGTCTTCAGCGTAAACATCGGACGCTGCGCCAGCCACCAGATGCCGGACGCCAGCAATGCGAGCGCAGCCAGTCCTAGCAAGGTGCCGGAGATCGCGTTCAACATTTTGACGTCTTGCCACATGGTTATCGACTTTATCGCTTGGATCGTTAGGTAAATCTTTAATTAATTTCTCTTAATATTCATTCCCTAGTTACCGCTCATACCGGCTTCCAGTCTGCGGTCGGCGCCAGATCGAGCGCTGCCGAGGCCAGGATTTCAAGGCACAGATCTTCGTAGCTGACGCCGTTCGCCTTGGCTGCCATCGGCACCAGCGAATGCCCGGTCATCCCCGGCGACGTGTTGATCTCCAGCAGGAACGGTTCGTTATCCGTATCGCGCAGCATGAAGTCGACGCGCGCCCAGCCTTCGCAACCGATGGCCTTGTATGCCTGCACCGCTAGCGCCTGGATGCGCTCGGTCAGCGCGGCATCCAGCGGCGCAGGAACTAAATACTTGGTATCGTCGGTAAAGTACTTATGCTGATAATCGTAGTTGCCTTCGGGCGCGCGAATTTCGACGATAGGCAGAGGGCGCGCGCTGCGGCCGGCACCTAGCACCGGCACCGTCAGCTCGCGGCCACGGATGAATTCTTCCGCCAGCACCACCTCATCGTATTTGGCGCACAGGGCAAAAGCCTCGCTCATATCGGAATAGCCGGCGACCTTGGCGATGCCGATGGTTGAACCTTCATGCGGCGCCTTCAACATCAGCGGCAAACCCAGCACATCCGGCACCTGGCGCAATTCCTCACGGCTCGCCTCGTGCGCATCCAGGACCAGGAAACGCGGTGTCGGCAAACCCATGCTTTGCCAGATGCGCTTGGTCATGACCTTATCCATCGCAATCGCTGACGCCATGACGCCCGGGCCGGTATACGGAATGCCCAGCTGTTCCAGCGCACCTTGCAGCGTGCCGTCTTCACCGTAGCGGCCATGCAAGGCGATGAACACGCGGTCGAACTTCTCCGCAGCCAGTTCGGCCAGGCTACGCTCGCGCGTATCAAACAGATGGGCATCGACGCCGTGGCTTTTCAACGCCTTCAGCACGCCGTTGCCGGACATGATGGAGACTTCCCGTTCAGCCGAACGGCCGCCGAACAGCACGCCGACTTTGCCGAATGGATGACCTGTCTTTTTTTTGCTCATCGCGTTACTCATGTTCATTGCTCTACCAGTTGTGCCAGTTTGGCGGGCACGCCGCTGATCGAGCCGGCGCCCATGGTCATCACGACGTCGCCGTCGCGAACGATATTCAAGACCGAAGCCGGCATGTCGTTGATGTCTTCCACGAACACCAGCTCGCCCATGCCGGCCACCCGCAAGGCGTGCGCCAGGGCACGGCCATCGGCAGCAACGATCGGCGCTTCGCCGGCGGCATACACTTCGGCCAGCACCAGCACGTCGACCGTCGACAGCACTTTGACAAAATCTTCAAACAGATCGCGCGTACGGGTATAGCGGTGCGGCTGGAACACCAGCACCAGCCGCCGGCCCGGATAGGCGCCGCGCGCCGCCTGGATGGTAGCCGCGGTTTCCACCGGGTGGTGGCCGTAATCGTCGACCAGCGCAAATTCGCCTTTAGGCTTGCCGGCGGCGTCCTGCAGCTTGATTTCGCCGTAGCGGGTAAAACGCCGGCCGACGCCGTTGAACTCCAGCAGCGCTTGCTGGATGGCGCTATCGGCAACCCCCAGTTCGCGTGCAATCGCAATCGCCGCGCAAGCGTTCTGCACATTGTGCATGCCAGGCTGGTTCAGGCTGATCGGCATCGCCGCATAGCCTTTCTGGATGACGGTGAATTGCATGTGGCCGCCGGCCGCCTTGGCGTCGATCGCACGCACGTCGGCTTCTTCATGGAAACCGTAGGTCGTGATCAGCTTGGAAATCTGCGGCATGATCTCACGCACATTGGCGTCGTCCATGCACAGCACGGCGACGCCATAGAACGGCAGCCGCTGCGTAAACTCGACGAAAGCCTGCTTCAGCTTGCCGAAATCGTGATCATAGGTATCCATATGATCGGCATCGATATTGGTGATTACTTCAATCACCGGCGACAGGTTCAGGAACGAGGCATCCGACTCATCGGCTTCGGCCACGATAAAGTCGCCGGAACCGAGCTTGGCGTTGGCCCCGGCGCTGGTGAGACGGCCGCCGATCACAAAAGTTGGATCCAGTCCGCCCTGCGCCAGCACGCTTGCCACCAGGCTGGTGGTGGTGGTTTTGCCATGGGTGCCGGCGATGGCGATGCCGCGCTTGAGACGCATCAGTTCCGCCAGCATCACGGCCCGCGGCACGATAGGAATGTGTTTTTCGCGGGCGGCGACGACTTCCGGATTATCAGCCTGCACCGCAGTCGATGTGACGATGGCGTGGGCCTGGTCGATATGCTTGGCGGCGTGGCCGCGGCTGACCTTTGCGCCCAGCGCGGCCAGGCGGCGCGTCGCCGCATTGTCGCCGAGATCGGAGCCGGAAATGGTATAGCCGAGATTCAGCAGCACCTCGGCGATGCCGCTCATGCCGCTGCCACCGATTCCTACGAAATGGATGTTTTTAACTTTATGTTTCATGATGTACTCACTGCGGACCTGCCAATTCTTCCAAAACCTGCGCGATTGCTTCATTCGCATCGCGCCGGCCGTTTTCATATGCTGCCTGCGCCATCGTCTGGCAGTCCTGGCGCGAGATCCGCGTCAGCAACGCGGCCAGGCGCTCCTTGCTTAAATCCGTCTGCGGCAAATGAATCGCCGCCTTCTGTGTCGCCATCCAGCGCGCATTGTCGCGCTGGTGCGAGGTAGTCGAAGCCACCAGCGGCACCAGCACGCTGGCGACCCCGGCGGCGGTCAGTTCCGACACCGTAATCGCCCCGGCCCGGCAAATCACCAGGTCTGCGTCGGCGTAGCGGCGCGGCATGTCGTCGATGAACGCCACCACTTCCGCCGTCACGCCGGCCGTCGCATAAGCGTTGCGCAAGGCTTCAATATGCTGCTTGCCGGACTGATGCGTAACGCTGGGCCGCGATTCCGCGGGAATCAAGGCCAATGCCGCCGGCAGGCAATCGTTCAACGCCTTTGCGCCAAGGCTGCCGCCTACTACCAGCAAACGCAAGGGGCCGATACGCCCGCTGTAGCGCTGCTCCGGCAAAGGCAGCGCCAGGATTTCCTTGCGCACCGGATTGCCGGTGACCAGCGCCTTGCTGGCCGCCTTGCCAAAATCGGCAGGGAAACCGAACAGCACCCGCTGCGCCAGCGGCGTCAGGGCTTTATTCGACAGCAGCAAGGCCGCATCGGCATTCACCAGCACCAGCGGCACACCGCGCAAACGCGCCATGGCGCCGCCCGGCACCGTCACATAACCACCCATGCCCAGCACCACATCAGCCTGACGCCGCCCCAGGATGCGGAAGCAAGCCGGAAAGCTCAACAACATGCGCCAGGCGCCGCGCAGCGTATGCGCCAGCCCTTTACCGCGCAAGCCGGCAAAGACGATCTTGTCCATCTCAATCCCGTGCTGCGGCACCAGATCGGATTCCATGCCGTGCGTGGTGCCCAGCCAGCTGACTTGCCAGCCGCGCGCGCGCATCGTCTCGGCAATCGCCAGGCCGGGGAATATATGGCCACCGGTACCCGCCGCCATGATGACCAGACGTTTTGGCTGTGCGCTCATGCCCGGCCTCCACGCATCAGAACCCGGTTTTCATAATCGATGCGCAGCAGGATCGCCAGTCCGATGCAATTGATCAGCACACCGGAACCACCGTAGCTCATCAGCGGCAAGGTCAAGCCCTTGGTCGGCAGCAAGCCCAGGTTGACGCCCATGTTGATGAAGGTCTGCACGCCGATCCAGATACCGATCCCCTTGGCGGTCAAGCCGGCGAAGGTCTGTTCCATCGCGATTGCCTGGCGGCCGATTTCAAAAGAGCGCTTGATAATCCAGTAAAACAGCATGACCACCACCAGCACGCCGGCAAACCCCAGCTCTTCGCCGATCACCGCCAGCAAGAAGTCGGTATGCGCTTCCGGCAAATAGTGCAGTTTTTCGACGCTGGCGCCGAGGCCGACGCCAAACAGCTCGCCGCGGCCAAAGGCAATCAGCGAGTGCGACAGCTGGTAAGCCTTGCCCAGGGCATTTTCTTCGGCCCATGGATTCAGATAAGCAAAAATCCGCTCGCGACGCCAAGGCGACAGCCAGATCACCAGGGTAAACATACCCGCCAGCATGGCGCCTATGCCGCCGAACCAGATGCCGTTGATCCCGCCCAGGAACAGAATGCCCATGGCGATGCAGACGATCACACCGAGCGCCCCCAGATCCGGCTCCAGCATCAGCAGCAATCCGACCAGGCCGACCGCCGCCGTCATCGGCAGGAATCCCTTGGTCAGCTTGTGCATCACTTCCTGTTTGCGCACCGTGTAGTTGGCGGCATACAGTACGATGAACAGCTTCATCAATTCCGAAGGCTGCAGATTGAACACGCGGAACGACAGCCAGCGCTTGGCGCCGTTGACGCCGCGTCCCAGGCCAGGCACCAGCACCATCGCCAACAGGATCAGGGTGATGACAAACAGATACGGCGCCCAGCGCTGCCAGGTCGCAATCGGAATGCGGAAGGTCACCAGGCCGGCCACCAGCGAGACGCAGATGAAGATCGCTTGCCGCACCAGGAAGTGTGCATTCGTATAGTTCGAATATTTGGGCGAATCCGGCAACGCGATCGAGGCCGAATACACCATCACCAGGCCAAACAGCATCAACAAGACGACCACCCACACCAGCGGCTGATCGTATTCCATCATTTTTGAACGCTGGACGCCGGGCTTCTGGCTGTCGAGTGCGCGCGGCCGCGCCGGCGCATTATCCGCCGGCTTGCCTGAAAATGATGGAAAGGCGAATTTCATAGTCCGACCTCGCCGCGCGACAAAGCCAGTTCACGCACCGCATCGACAAACACCTGCGCCCGGTGGGCATAATTGCGGAACATGTCGAAACTGGCGCAGGCTGGCGACAGCAACACGGCATCGCCCGGGCGTGCCAGTTCTGCCGCGCGCGTCACAGCTTCTTCCAGCGTCGCGCAACTGACGATTTCCAGCGCGCCAGCCGTACTCTCTACTGCGGCGCGAATCGCCGGCGCATCGCGGCCAATCAGCAGCAGCGCCCTGCCATAAGCAGCCAGCGGCGCCGCCAGCGGCGCGAAATCCTGCCCCTTGCCGTCACCGCCCGCGATCAGCAGCAAACGGCTAGGATTGGCTCCACCCGTGGTGTCGCCATCGCAGCCGCGCCCCAGGCCGTTCAGCGCGGCAACCGTGGCGCCGACATTGGTACCCTTGCTGTCGTCGTAATATTCAACACCGCCGATGGTCGTCACCAGCTCGACCCGGTGCGGTTCGCCATGATATTCGCGCAAGCCATGCAGCAAAGGTGCGAACGGCAAGTCGATCGCGCGGCACAGGGCCAGCGCGGCCAGGGCATTGGCGGCATTGTGGCGGCCGCGGATGCGCAAGGCGTCAGCCGGCATCAGGCGTTTGACCGTCACCGGCAGCAAGGCCAACTGCTCCTTCTTGTTGCGTCGCTTACTGCTTCCTTCCGCGCGCTCTTCTTCATCGCCTGGCACCGCAACGGTCAGCCAATGCATGCCATTGTCGCTGACCAGACCAAAGCAATCACCTTCATGCGGCTCATCAAAACCGAAGCTGATGCTGTTGCCGTTGGCGAACTGCATCGTCAAAGGATCGTCGCGATTCAGCACGCGCACGGTATTGGCGCTGAAGATACGCGCCTTGTCGGCCACATACGAGGCCATGTCGCCGTGCCAGTCCAGGTGATCCTGAGTGATGTTCAGAATGGTGGCGGCGTCGGCATGCAGGCCGCAGGTTGCATGCAGCTGGAAGCTGGACAGTTCCAGCACCCAGACCTGCGGCAAGGCGTCGCGCTCCAGCGCGCTGCGCAAGACGTCCAGCGCTGCCGGGCTGATATTGCCGGCCACCTGCACCGTCAGGCCGGCGCGTTCGCACAGCAGTCCGGTCAGGCTGGTAACGGTGGTCTTGCCGTTGGTGCCGGTGATGGCAATCACTTTCGGCGCATAGCCCTGGCTCTCGCGCAGTGCCGCCAGGGCTTGCGCAAATACTTCGATTTCGCCCCATACCGGGATGTCGCGGTCAGTCGCTGCCGACAGGATCTCTTTCAGTTCGCCGGTCGGCGCCAGGCCCGGGCTGGTGACGGCAAAGTCGATGCCATCCAGCAGGCTGACCGGGAAACCGCCGGCCGCGTTGTCGCCGGGGCCGCAAAATTCCACGCCTGGAATGGCTTGTTGCAACAGCGGTAGCCTTTCCGGCGCACTGCGGGTATCCGCCACGCGCACGGTCGCACCGCAATGTGCCAGCCACAAAGCGGATGCCAGGCCCGATTCTCCGAGCCCTAATACCAGAACATGTTTACCCGTATAGTTCATTACCGCTGCCCACTACCTTAACTTCAGAGTTGAAAGTCCAAACAACACCAGCATCATCGAGATGATCCAGAAACGCACAACAACCTGCGTTTCCTTCCAGCCTTTTTGTTCATAGTGATGGTGCAAAGGTGCCATCAGCAACACCCGGCGGCCAACGCCGAAACGCTTCTTGGTGTACTTGAAATAGATTACCTGCAACATCACCGACAAAGTTTCGACCACGAAAATACCACCCATAATGAACAGCACGATTTCCTGGCGCACGATGACCGCCACCGTGCCGAGGGCGCCGCCCAGGGCCAGCGCGCCGACATCGCCCATGAATACCTGCGCCGGATAGGCGTTGTACCAGAGGAAGGCGAGTCCGGCGCCGGCCATGGCGCCGCAGAAAATCAGCAATTCACCGGCGCCCGGGATATGCGGAATCAGCAGGTATTTGGCGAAGGTGACGTTGCCGGTCAAATAAGCGAACAGTCCCAGCGCGGCGCCGACCATCACAGTCGGCATGATCGCCAGGCCGTCCAGGCCATCGGTCAGGTTGACGGCGTTGCTGGTGCCGACGATGACGAAATAGGTCAAGGCCATGAAACCCCACACGCCCAGCGGATAGCTGACTGTTTTGAAGAAGGGCACGATCAGGTCGGCCTTGGGCGGCAGATCAAGGCTGAAGCCGGATTCGACCCAGGCCACGAACAAATCCCAGACCTGGGTGTTGTTCGGCGCCGAGACCGAGAACGCCAGGTAGGTCGCGGCAACCACACCGATCACCGATTGCCAGAAATATTTTTCGCGCGAACGCATGCCGTTCGGGTCCTTGTAGACCACCTTGCGATAGTCGTCGACCCAGCCGATGGTGCCGAACCCAAGCGTCACGATCAGCACGATCCAGACAAAGCGGTTGCCGAGATCGCTCCACAGCAAAGTCGAAATGCCGATCGCGATCAGGATCAGCACGCCGCCCATGGTCGGCGTGCCGGATTTGATCAGATGCGTCTGCGGACCGTCGGTGCGCACCGCCTGGCCAACCTTGAGGCGCGCCAGCATGCGGATCACGCCCGGTCCCGCGATCAGGCCGATCATCAACGCCGTCAAGGTCGCGAATACCGCGCGGAACGTGATGAAGTTGAAGACGCGCAGGAAACTGAAATCCTGCTGAAAATTTTGTGCCAGCCATAGCAGCATGTTAGTGAGTCCCCTCAGATGTTGTGCCAACCAGGTGCTGGACGGCGCGCTCCATTTTCATGAAGCGCGAACCTTTGACCAGCACGGTCGTATGCGGTGTCATGGTGGCATCGAGCGCGGCCAGCAACGCTGCGATGTCGGTAAAGTGCTGGGCTTGAGGGCCGAAAGCGATGCTCGCCTCGGCCGCCATCTCGCCCAGCGTGAACAGCCGCGTAATGCCGCGCTGCTGCGCGTAAGCGCCGATTTCATGGTGGAACTGGCGGCCGTCGTTGCCGACTTCGCCCATCTCGCCCAGCACCAGCAAACGTGGTGCGGCAACCTGCGCCAGCACGTCGATCGCGGCCCGTACCGAATCCGGATTGGCGTTGTAGGTATCGTCGATCACCAAGGCACCGGCGCAATTTGCCAAGCTGGCCTGCTTGCGTTGCAGGCGGCCACTGACCGGAGCGAACGATTCCAGGCCACGCTTGATGGCAACCAGATCGACGCCAATCGCCAGGGTGCAGGCGATCGCCGCCAGCGCATTGCGCACATTATGTTCGCCGGCCGCAGACAGATGCACCACGAAGCCAGGCTGGCCGGGCACGCTCACCGCCAACTCGCTGCCGAAACCATCGACGCCGTTGCTGTAACTGCAATGCACATCCGCCGCCGGCGTCAACCCGAAAGTCAGACTACCGCCCTTGCCGGCGCAGTAGCTGCGCCACAGTTCAGTATATGGATCGTCGGCCGGAAACACCGCAATGCCGCTGGCCGCCAGGCCGCGGATCACGCTGCCGTTTTCCTCGGCGACGGCTGCTACGCTGGCCATGAATTCCTGATGTTCGCGCTGGGCATTGTTGACCAAGCCGACAGTCGGCTCGGCAAGCGCCGTCAGCACGGCGATTTCGCCGGGATGGTTCATGCCCAGCTCAATCACGGCCGCCTGATGCTCCGCTTGCAATCGCAACAAGGTCAGCGGCACGCCAATCTCGTTGTTGAAATTACCGCGTGTGGCGAGCGACTTGTCAACACCGAAAGCCGCAACCAGGATCGCTGCAATCATTTCCTTAACGGTGGTCTTGCCGTTGCTGCCGGTGACGGCGATCAACGGCAGCCGGAACTGCTGGCGCCAGCGTTGTCCGATCGTCCCCAGAGCCAGACGGGTATCCGGCACCACCAGCGCCGGCACCGCCAGCCCTGCCAAGGCTTGTTCGACCACCACCGCGACGGCGCCCTGGGCAATCACCTGATCGAGGAAATCGTGGGCGTCAAAGCGCTCGCCGCGCAAAGCGACGAACACGGAACCTGGCGTCACCGCGCGGCTGTCCGTGAACAGCCCGTTGATCACGGTTTCGCCGGCAGCCCCTGCGCTGGCAGGCAATCCCAGCCACGACTGCAGTTGCGCCAATGTGGCATTCATAGGCTGCCGCCCTTCATCGTCGCCCGCGCAGCAAGCGCCAGGGCAGTATGGTCGGCGTCTAAAAACGGCAATTTCTTTCCTTTGATTTCCTGATATGTTTCATGTCCTTTGCCTGCCAGCAGCACGACATCGGCCTTGGCCGCGTGACGTACCGCCCACAAGATCGCGGCAGCGCGGTCTTCCAATGCTTGCGCAGCCTGCGGCGCCTTCATCCCGGCCAGGATCTGGCCGATGATGGCCGCCGGTTCTTCGCTGCGCGGATTGTCACTTGTGACGATGACGTGGTCCGCCTGTTCCGCCACGGCGCCCATCTGTGGCCGCTTGCCGGGATCGCGGTCGCCGCCGCAGCCGAACACGCACCACAATTCGCCGTTGCGCTGCTGCGCCACCTGGCGCAGCGTGCTCAGAGTCTTTTCCAGCGCGTCTGGCGTATGGGCATAGTCGATCACGATCAGCGGCGCATCCTGGCCGCCGAACTGCTGCATTCGACCCGGTACGGCGACCAACAGTTCAATCGCATCGAGCGCTGCCTTCCATTCGATACCGTGGGCCAGCAGCACACCCAGGATGCCCAGCGCATTGCTGACATTGAACTGGCCCACCAATTGCGTTCTCAACTGCCCCGAGCCGAATGGCGATTCGACATGGAACACGGTGCCGCTGGCGTTAAAGCGGATCGCCGAGGCACGCAACACGGCGACATCCGCCGGGGCCTCCAGTTCGCCGCAGGTATAGCCGATCAGCGGGATCGCATGCTTCTTTTTCTGTAGATGACTGACCAGGCGCAAGCCCATGTCGTCATCCAGATTGATCACGGCCTTCTGCAAACCCGGCCAGTCGAACAGCATGCGCTTGGCGGCTTCGTAGTGCTGTTCGTCGCCGTGATAATCCAGATGGTCGCGCGTGAAATTGGTGAACAGGGCGATATCAACATGCATGCCGTTCAAGCGGCCTTGCTCCAGGCCGATCGAGGATGCCTCGATCGCCAGCGCTGTTACGCCTTGCCTGCGCATCGCGCTCAAGGTCTGCTGCAGCAGCAATGCGTCCGGCGTGGTGTTGCCGGTTTCGTCGAAATCGCCGGATTGCCCTTGCGTATAGATACCGGTGCCGAGCGTGCCGATCACGCCGGTAGGCTGCCCCAGCTGCGACAGCGCATGCCCCAGCCACTGGCTGCAGGAAGTCTTGCCGTTGGTGCCGGTGACAGCCACCACCAGCATGCCCGCATCAGCTTGCCGATAATAGGTTGCGGCGATCTGGCCGGAGAGCTGCTTCAAGCCGCCGACCGCCAGATGCGCCATCGTCCAGGCGGCGTCCCAGCTGAATTTATCGCTCTCGTACAGCACTGCCGAAGCGCCATTTTTCAACGCCTGTGCAATATAGGCGCGGCCGTCCGCGGCATCGCCAGGATAGGCAAAGAACACATCGCCGGCTTTCACCTTGCGCGAGTCCGACACCAGCGTGGCGCCAGCCGGCGCCACGCTGTCCAGCCACTGCTGGATGCCTTGCAATTGTTTTTCGATGGAGGCGGTCACAAGCCCTCCTGCGGGCCATCGGCCGGGATGATGATGTCGGTGACGCTGGAATCCGGTGGCACGTTCAACGCGCGCAAGGCGTTCGCCGCCACCGTCGCAAACACCGGCGCCGCGACGTCGCCGCCGAAGTGCGAGCCGACCGTCGGCTCGTCCACCATCACGGCAATGATCAGGCGCGGATCGGAAGCCGGCGCAAAGCCAACGAAATCAGCAATGTATTTTTTGACATACTTGCCGCCTTCAATCTTGTAAGCAGTACCGGTCTTGCCGCCGACGCGGTAACCCGGGACCTGCGCTTTCGGCGCGGTGCCGCCCGGCGCAGTAACCCGCTCCAGCATGGCACGCATGGTGAGCGCGGTCTTTTCAGACACCACGCGCTGGCCGACCGGAGGTTCAGCGACCTTCTGGAACGACAGCGGGATCAAGTCGCCATTGCGGGCGAAAATCGTATAGGCGTGCGCCATCTGAATCAGCGAAACCGAGATGCCATGGCCATAGCTCATGGTGGCCTGTTCGATCGGCCGCCACGATTTGAACGGCCGCACGCGGCCGGCGACGGCGCCAGGGAAGCCGAACTTGGGCTGCTGCCCCAGGCCGACGGTGGTAAACATCTCCCACATCTCTTCAGCCGGCATTTGCAAGGCAATCTTGGCGGTACCGATATTCGACGACTTCTGGATAATCTGCGCCACGCTCATGGTCTGCACCGGATGCGGATGGGAGTCGCCCACGGTCGCGGTGCCGATGGTCATCTTGTCCGGCACCTGGAAAGTCGTGGTGGCCTGCACCCGGTTGGTATCCAGCGCCAGGGCGACGGTAAACGGCTTCAAGGTCGAGCCAGGCTCGAAGGTATCCGTCATCACGCGGTTACGCAGCTGCGCGCCGGTCAGCACCGAGCGGTCGTTCGGGTTATAGCTTGGCAGGTTGGCCAGCGCCAGCACTTCACCGCTCTTGGCGTCGACCACGACGATGCCGCCAGCCTTGGCCTTGAACTTCTCGACCGCTTCCTTCAGCTGGGTAAACGCGATGTACTGGATCTTGCTATCGATCGACAGCACCAGGTCCTTGCCGTCATGCGGCTCCTTGACCGCCTCGATATCTTCGACGATGCGGCCGAGCCGGTCCTTGATCACACGGCGGCTGCCGGTGGCGCCTGCCAGGTTTTTCTGCTGCGACAGTTCCATGCCGTCCTGGCCGGCATCTTCGACGTTGGTGAAGCCGACCACGTGCGCCGCCACCTCGCCTTCAGGATAGAAGCGCTTGTATTCCTTGCGGGTTTCTATGCCGTCGATGCCAAGCTTGACGATCTGGTCTGAAATGTCTTGCTCTACCTGCCGCTTGAGGTAGACAAAATTGCGGTCGGAATCGAGTTTCTTGTTCAGCTCGGCGCTGCTCATGTCGAGCAGCTTGGCCAAGGCTTGCAGTTTTTCCTTAGGCGCATCCTTGACGTCGTCGGGAATCGCCCAGATCGCCTTGACCGGCACCGACGACGCCAGCACCTGACCGTTACGGTCGGTGATCTTGCCGCGCGTGGCCGGCAACTCAAGCGTGCGCGCATAGCGCGAAGCACCCTGCTTTTGCAGGAAGTCGGTGGAAATCCCTTGCAGCCACAGAGCCCGCACGATCAGCGCCAGGAAGGCCGCGAACATGGCGAACAGCACCACCCGCGAGCGCCATACCGGCAGCTTGATTTTCAGCACCGGGCTGGCCGAAAACGGCACACCCTTGCCGGCCGCGATACGGCCGGTATGAGAGCTGCGCGGGGGATTACGCGTCATTTTTCCCCCAGCGTCAGGTACTGGGTACGCGCGGCAGTCAGCGGCACCATGTTGAGATCGCGCGTGGCGGCGGCTTCAATCCGGGCGTTCTTACCCAGCGTAGACTGGTCCAACTGCAATTGCGCCCACTCGATATCCAGCTGGCGCGACTGGCTGGCCGCCCGTTCCAGTTCGATGAACAACTGGCGCGCCTGATACTGGGCATTGACCAGCGCAAGCGCGCACAGCACTAGCGCCAGCGCCAGGACGAAATTGAGGCGGCCGCTCATGCCTGCGCCTCTTTGACGGCCAGCCGTTCGCCGACCCGCATGATGGCGGAACGGGCGCGCGGATTTTCAGCGACTTCCTCATCCGACGGCTTGACGCGCGAGATCAGTTTCAGCTCCGGCTGCGGCAGGTCGACCGCACGGATCGGCAGGCGACGGTCGGGCTGCGGCAGCCGGGCTTTCGAGGCCAGGAACTGCTTGACGATCCGGTCTTCCAGCGAATGAAAGCTGATCACGACTAATCTCCCTTGCTGGCCCATCTGCCGAAATGCCTGGTCCAGTACTATCTCGAGTTCTTCAAGCTCTTGATTGATGAAAATCCGTATAGCCTGAAAGGTACGAGTGGCCGGGTCTTTGCCTTTCTCGCGGGTCTTGACGGCGTTTGCCACGATCTGGGCAAGCTGTCGTGTGCCAGTAATGGGCTTGATTGTCCGGCCAGCAACAATCGCCTTTGCAATCTGAACAGCAAACCGTTCTTCCCCATAATCACGTACCACCTTTCCGATTGTTTGTTCATCCGCGCTGGCCAGCCATTCTGCTGCCGATATGCCGCGTGTCGTATCCATCCGCATGTCGAGCGGGCCATCAGCGCGGAAGCTGAAGCCGCGGCTGGCGTCGTCCACCTGCGGCGATGAAATGCCCAGGTCCAGCAGCACGCCATCGACTTGCCTGATTCCTCTTTGCTGCAAGGCCTGCGCCATGGTCGCAAAACTGTCATGCACGATCTCGAAACGCGGATCGGCGATAGTGCTTGCGGTGGCGATGGCTTGCGGATCCTTGTCGAACGCGATCAGACGGCCGCGTTCGCCCAGGCTTTGTAAAATCTTGCGGCTGTGGCCGCCGCGTCCGAAGGTGCCGTCGACGTAAATACCGTCGGCGCGTGCGCCCTCGATCGCCAGCGCACTGACAGCCTCGTCCAATAACACGGTGCGGTGCTGGAACTCGGGCACCACTGGTTCACTCATGGCGGGCCTGTCAGAACGAAAAATTGCTTAACACTTCGGGCATGCCAGCCGCAACTGCTTGCGACTCGCTCTCAGCCAATTTGGCTGCGTCCCAAATCTCGAAATGGCTTCCCATGCCCAACAACATCACCTCGCGCGTCAGGCCGACGGCCGCGCGCAACTCCGGCGCCACCAGGATGCGGCCGGCGGAATCCAGCTCGACATCCGAGGCATTGCCCAGGAAAATCCGTTGCCAGGCGCGCGCCGACATCGGCCACGCGGCGATCTGCTCGCGGTGGCTCTCCCATGTCGGGCGTGGGAACAGCAACAGACAGCCATGCGGATGCTTGGTCAGCGTCAGCCGGCCTTCGCACTGAACGGTCAGCGCGTCACGATGCTTGGATGGCACTGCCATCCGTCCTTTCGCATCGAGATTTAATGCTGACGCACCCTGAAACACCGCACACGCTCCTGTTAGTTGCTGCTGAATCCTGAAAATAGTTCTTTGCAAGCCGGCAAAAATGCCCCACAAAAAAACACTTTTCCACACTTCCACCCACTTTAGAGGATGCACTATTCTAGGTCAAGCCATTTAGCAGGGAGCAATTGGAAAATATTCGAGTAAAGTCAATGACTTAGCGCCACTATCTGACAATGTGCAATGAATGTGTTTACATTGAATTACTAAATAAATGAAGGACTTAGCGAGAATTGTAAATGTCAGCTCTCAGCTATACACATGTGTTTGCGGCAAACATGCCGAAACAAAGGTTCACAATTGGCAACCCTGCTGGCGATCCAAAATGGTACAAATCGCAGATAAAGAAGGGAGTAGGCAGCTTGATAGTGCGGGATGAACAGCCGGACAACGGAAGATAACGAGGCTTTGACATAACAATGAACAACAATCCTGTGTTTTTTGCCTGCTCAGCCCACCAACCGGCCGCCGCGCACACGCAAACCTTTTTTGGCGAGGCCAGGCGCCAACGCACTCAAATGCGCCAGGGCATCGCCGCTGTGCGCGTGGCAAATCGCCACCGCCAGCGCATCGGCGGCATCGGTGCCGGGCAAGCCGGGCAGTTGCAGCAAGCGCTGTACCATGTCCTGCACCTGCTGCTTTTGCGCCTTGCCATGGCCGGCGACAGCTTGCTTGATCTGCAAAGCGGTATATTCCGCGACCGGCAAGTCTGCGCTCACTAACGCACAAATGGCAGCGCCGCGCGCCTGCCCCAACAGCAAGGTGGATTGCGGATTGACGTTGACGAAGACTTTTTCGATGGCCGAACAATCCGGCGCATAGGTGCGTATCACTTCCGACACGCTGGCCAGGATCACCTTCAGGCGTTGTGGCAGGTCGGCGTCCGGCGTCTTGATAGTACCCGAGCCGATATAGCTGAGCTTGTTGCCCTGCTTGTCGATGATGCCAAAACCGGTGGTCCGCAGACCTGGGTCGATACCGAGGATTTTCATATGGTACTTACGCAAAACCCCGTAGGGTGGGCACATCGTGCCCACGCGTTAACGTGATAAACGGAGTATATGCCCCGGTCACACCATGAGCATGTAAATGAAGCAAGGTCACGCGTGGGCACGATGTGCCCACCCTACATTAATGGCGGAAATGCCGGGTGCCGGTCAGCAGCATGACGACGCCGTGCTCGTCGGCGGCATCGATCACTTCCTGGTCGCGCATCGAACCGCCCGGCTGCACCACGCAGGTTGCGCCGGCATCAACCACGACGTCGAGGCCGTCGCGGAACGGGAAGAAGGCATCCGAGGCCACCGCCGAACCGACCAGCGACAAGCCGGCGTTCTGCGCCTTGATCGAGGCAATGCGGGCGGAATCCACGCGGCTCATCTGGCCGGCGCCGACACCCAGGGTCATGCCATTGCCGCAAAACACGATCGCATTCGACTTGACGAACTTGGCGACGCGCCAGGCGAACATCAGGTCCTGCAGCTGCTGCTGGGTGGGCTGCTTCTTGCTGACCACTTTCAGTTCGCTCAAGGCAACATTGCGGGCATCCGGCGATTGCACCAGCAGGCCACCGCCGACGCGCTTGAAGTCATGCAGGTTGATCGCATGCGCCAGGGGGATTTCCAGCAAGCGCACATTCTGCTTGGCAGCAAAGATCTGCTTGGCTTGTTCGGTGAAGGATGGCGCAATGATCACTTCGACGAATTGCTTGGCGACCGCTTCAGCGGCATTGCCGTCGAGTTCCTGATTGAAAGCGATGATGCCGCCGAAGGCCGAGGTAGGATCGGTTTGCAGCGCCTTGCTGTAAGCTTCCAGCGGATTACCGCCGATCGCCACGCCGCAAGGATTGGCGTGCTTGATGATGACGCAGGCGGTTTCACTGAAGGTCTTGACGCATTCCCACGCAGCATCGGCATCGGCGATGTTGTTGTATGACAGCTCCTTACCCTGCAACTGCTTATAGTTGGCCAGCGCGCCTTCGACATGCCGAGTGTCGCGGTAGAACGCGGCCGACTGGTGCGGGTTTTCACCGTAGCGCATTTCCTGCACTTTTTCGAAATGCAGGTTCAAGGTCGCCGGATAGGCGCTGCGCGTGGTGTGTTGCTTGTCTTCACCCAGCGAAGTGAAGTAATTGGTGATCGCGCCGTCGTATTGCGCGGTGTGGGCAAAGACTTTCTTGGCCAGCGCAAACTTGGCGCCGTAGCCGATTTCGCCGTCATTGGCTTTCAGCTCGCTCAATACCGCAGCATAGTCGCTAGGATCGCACAGGACGATCACATCCTTATGGTTCTTGGCTGACGAACGCAGCATGGCAGGGCCGCCGATGTCGATATTCTCGATCGCATCTTCCAGCGAGCACTGTTCCTTGGCGATGGTCTGCTGGAACGGGTAGAGGTTGACCACCACCATGTCGATCATCGGGATCTGGTGCTGCGCCAGCGCCGCCATATGTTCAGGGAAATCGCGCCGCGCCAGGATGCCGCCGTGCACCTTCGGGTGCAGGGTCTTGACCCGGCCGTCGAGCATTTCCGGGAAGCCGGTATAGTCCGCCACTTCGGTCACCTTGATGCCGGCATCGGCCAGCAGCTTGGCGGTGCCGCCAGTCGACAGAATATTCACGCCCAGCGCCGACAACTCTTTTGCGAAATCGAGTATCCCGGTCTTGTCGGATACGGAAATGAGGGCTTGTTTGATCATAGTGAAAACTCAGGAAGGTGATGAATGACGAAAAGGCGGACTGCGGATAAGCTCAGCTGGAAAACCGCTTTTGGCGGAACCGCTGCCTCCGGTGACGGCTATGGCAGCCTGATGTTGCTAACCTCTGCTTGATCTGGCGCTCCGGCGCACCTGGCGGCCCGGCAGCGCAAAACTGCGAATTGCAAAAATTACAAAAATTACAAAAGGCCGTGCTGCTGCAACTTTTTGCGCAGGGTGTTGCGATTGATGCCCAACATTTCGGCGGCATGCGACTGGTTGCCTTCGGCGCGCGCGATCACGGCTTCCAATACCGGTTTTTCAACCGTGGAAATCACCATGTCGTAGACATTCGACGGCGGCTGTTCGCCCAAATCCTTGAAATATTTTTCAAGGCTTTGCTTTACCACGTCTTGGATACTTTCTTTACTCATTCTTTTTTTACTATTCTTTTTTTAAGATCCGGACCGGATTCCCGCAGGGCCGCGCTTTTGGCGCAGCCAGCTTGCCGGAAAATCCTGCCCAGTCCTGTTTCTTGTTAATCTGATTCAGGCCGCCATCTGCTCGGCCACCCCGTATTGTAACCGCTCCCCAAACGCAAACTGCGATTCGAAGAAGCTATTTACTGCTGCCAGCTGCTGGCCGCAATCTTCCAGCAGGTTCATGCGCTGCCGGAATGCCTCGCCGCCCGGCAAATCGCGCACATACCAGCCGATATGCTTGCGCGCAGTGCGGACGCCAAGGTAATCCCCATAGAATCCGTAATGCGCACGCAAGTGTTCATCCATCAGCTGCTGCACTTCCTGCACCAGCGGCGCCGGCAAGTATTCGCCGGTGCGCAGGTAATGTTCGATCTCGCGGAAAATCCAGGGCCGGCCCTGTGCCGCGCGGCCGACCATGATGGCGTCGGCCTTGGTGTATTCCAGCACCTGGCGCGCCTTTTCCGGCGTCGTGATGTCGCCGTTGGCGACCACAGGAATAGACACCGCAGCCTTGACGGCCGCAATCGTCTGGTATTCGGCGTCGCCGCTGTAGCCGTCGGCGCGCGTGCGTCCATGCAGCGTCAGCATGGCGATGCCGCTGGCTTCCGCCAGGCGTGCGATGCTCAAGGCATTCTTGTTGAGGCGATCCCAGCCGGTGCGAAATTTCAGCGTCACCGGCACATCCACCGCACCGACTACCGCTTCCAGGATCCGCGCCACCAGTTGCTCATCTTGCAATAATGCCGAGCCGCACCAGCTGTTGCAGACTTTCTTGACCGGGCAGCCCATGTTGATATCGATGATTTGCGCACCGTGATCGACATTGTACTTTGCACACTCCGCCAGCATCTGCGGATCGGCGCCGGCGATCTGCACCGCCCGCGGCTCCATCTCGCCATCGTGGTTGATGCGGCGCGAGGTCTTTTCGGTCTGCCACAGGCGTGGATTGGAAGCCGCCATTTCCGACACCGCATAGCCGGCGCCCAGCTCTTTGCAGAGCTGCCGGAACGGCCTGTCAGTGACACCAGCCATCGGTGCCACAAAGACATTGTTGCGCAGGAAATAAGGGCCAATATTCATGGCGGTATCGAAAGCTCAGGTGAGTTGCAGCGGGAAAGGCGTCATTTTATCGCGATTGCCGCCGCACGCGGGTTATTCTCGATGTGTACTTTAGAGCTCGTCTTCGGCTGCCGTGCTGGAGCTGTGCAGATGCTGGGTAGCGTAATGGATAAGTTCGTCCAGCCCGCGGCCATCGGCGCCATAGGTAGCCACCCCGACCGACAGCGCCAGCCGGATCGACCAGTTTTCGATATTTACCGGATGATTCTTGAAATGGCTGAGAAAGACCGCGGCCAGGTTTTCGGCATCCACGGTGTCGGTCGCCGGCAACACATATAGGAATTCCGTCGCATTCCAGCGGCCGCCGCTGTCGCTCTTGCGCAACTGGCCGCCGGTATCCTTGGCGAAGGCCGCCAGGATATTGTCGGCCACGGCCCAGCCATAGAGATCGTTAATCTTGTGAAATTCATCCAGCTGGCAATACAGGATGGACAGCGGCGACTCATCGGTCGCCGTGGCGGCTACGGCTTCCTCATAGACATGGACGATACGGCGCCGCGTCAGCAAGCCGGTCAGCGAATCGATCTGGGCCTGCCGTGTCAGCAGGTGCGACAGGTTGGACTGCTTCCAGATCACCTCGCAGACATGGCCGAAAGCCTGGAACGAAGCGTGCCCGGTATTGGAGAAATAGTCCTGGCTATCGGCGTAAAACACCATCATGCCGTGCATGCGGGCTTTCTCCGAGCGCAGCGGTATCGCCAGCGCCGCCTTGACGGAACAGTTTTCCGGGTGGGCTTGCCACGGTGCAAACAGGGCCTGGAAATCGCTGTCGTGCCCGGCTTCCCAATCGGCCTCTTGGGCAAACGGCGCGACATAGTCAAAACAGTCCTTGGACAGCTGCCAGTGATCCGATTCGCTGAGTGCTTTGCCGACGATCGCGGCCGGCTTGATCGCCGCTTCCGAGTCGTCCTGGCAAAAACCGACCCACACCAGCCGGATATGCGGGCTGGCTGGCAAGATCATCTGACACAGGCGCTTGACGCTTTCGCGGCCGCTGTAGGCCTGCGGTAAAGTCTGCAGAAGCTGGTGCAAGACGCTGACCAGCGCCAGTTGCTCTTCATTCAGAGCTGAGACGGAAGACGCCGCGGCTGCCGTTTTCCCCGCGGCCGATTCCAGCGTTGACTCGGGGTCAGCAGCACGCTGCGCCCAAGAGGGGAAGAGATTAAGTTTCATGCTGGCAGTCCCACTGTTGTTTTAGTTCTTGTCAGCAAGATTAGCACAGGCACGCTGCCTTTATCACAACTGTTTTGAATGCAGCTTATACAGATTTATAGCAGTTTTACGATGTTGATCTACGGCAATGAAATGCCGCCGGTAAAGGCTTGGCAGCTTGCCAGCGGGTCAGCGATCGATTTCATCCAGGGTCAGCTCGTCCAGATGGGCGACGTCGGCCCAGCCGTCCACGCGCAAGGGCTGCGCCCAATCCGGATTCCAGCTCAGACGATTGATGCTGGCGTTGAAAATATCGCAGCTGCGTGGCTGCTCCAGCGGCAACTGGTTGGCGCAGCGGTAGATGCAGTCAAGCACGCCGCCATGCGTGACGATGGCTATGCGCGCCGGATTGCCGGCGCTTAGTATCGCCAGCAGGGCATGTACCGCCCGTTCGTAAAATTCACGCATGGTTTCCGCCGCATGCACGCCGGCCGGATAGCGATAGTCGACGGCGCGCTCCATCAGCGCAGCATAGGCTTCAGGAAAGCGTTCTGCTGCTTCCGGATAGCGCAAGCCTTCCAGCGCGCCGTAGCAACGCTCGCGCAAGCCGGCGTCAAGCTGCAAGCTCAGCTTGCGGGCCGCTGCCAGCGGCGCCGCGGTTTGCCGGGCGCGCTGCAGATCGCTGCTGAAGATGGCATCGATGGCGACGCCATCCAGGCTGCGCGCCAACGCCAGTGCCTGGCGTTGGCCGACCTGATTGAGCGGAATGTCGAGATGGCCTTGCAGGCGGCGCTCCAGATTCCAGTCCGTTTCGCCGTGGCGTATCAATAAGATTTCAGTAGTTGCCATAAATTTTCTGCAAGGCCCAGCGCTGCTATAACGCCGGGTTCAAGGTATAAAGACCGATTATCGATTCCTGCGCCAGGATATGGCCGTGCATGGCCGCCTGTACCTGCGCGCCGGTGAATTTGCCGGTCACCGCCAGGCGCGGAATGCTGAGAGCGTACAAGGTGAAGATGTAGCGATGGACGATTTCATCGTTCCACGGCGGACAAGGGCCGTCGTAGCCGAAATAGTCGCCGCGCATCGCGGCATCGCTGGCGAACCAAGCGGTGTAGTCATTCAGGCCGTGACGCAAACCCGGGCTGCCCTCGATCTCCGGGCCGGGCTTGCCGCGCGGCGTGACGCCATCGCTGAAGGCGGCCGCGGCAATCGAGGCGGTGCTTGGCGGCAGGTCCAGCAGCAGCCAATGGAAAAAATCGACACGCGGCAAATCGGCGGCGACTGTCTTGCCTTCCTGGTTGACATCGTCGCCGCGTGACGGCACGTCGGGATCGTGGCAGATCAGCACCAGCGATTGCGTAGCGGCCGGCAGCTGCTCCCAGGCGAAGTGGGGATTGCGGTTGGCCGACAAGCTGAGATGCGTTTCCGGATGGCTGACGGCGAAAGCGAATTCGCCAGGGAGATAAGCGCCGTCCTTAAAAGAATTGCTCCAGAGTTTCATGGCAAGCTCCCGTGGATAATTTCAGTTCTGCCAGACTACAGCAAATAAAAGCCTTACGCTTTGACCAGCGGTGGTTTTACCTGCAGCCAGAAAGTCACCGGACCGTCATTCGTCAGCGACACTTTCATGTCGGCGCCAAACTGCCCGGTCTGCACCTGCGGGTGCAGGCTGCCTGCCTGGCGCACAAAATAATCGAACAGGCGGCGGCCGTCTTCCGGCGCCGCTGCCGGCGTGAACGAAGGCCGCGTGCCGGATTGCGTATCGGCCGCCAGCGTGAACTGCGGCACCAGCAGCAAGCCACCGCCGATGTCGCTGACGCTGCGGTTCATCTTGCCGGCGTCGTCGCTGAACACGCGGTACGCCAGCAGCTTGGCCAGCAAAGCGTCGGCCTGCTTTTCGCTGTCGCCACGCTCGGCGCACAGCAGCACCATCAGGCCGGCGCCGATGGCGCCGATGGTCACGCCATCGACCACCACGCTGGCGTGGCTGACCCGCTGCAGCAAGGCGATCATGCGGTCAGGGTAACGCGGGCGAACTTGCGCTTGCCGACCTGTATCACGAAAGTTGCCGCATCGACCTTCAAACCTTTGTCGCTGATCACCGCACCATCAATCCGCACCCCGCCCTGCTCCACCATGCGCAAGGCTTCGGAGGTGGACGGACAGAGATTGGCTTGCTTGAGCAACTGGCCAATGCCGAGCGGCGCACCGCTCAAGGTCAGCTCAGGAATGTCGTCCGGAATCCCGCCCTTGGCGCGGTTATTGAAATCGCTCAAGGCGTCTTCCGCCGCTTGCTGATTATGGAAGCGCGCCACGATTTCCTGCGCCAGCGCCACCTTTATGTCGCGCGGGTTCTGGCCGCCCTCGACCTGCGTCTTGTAGGCGGCGATCTGCGCCAGCGACTTGAACGACAGCAGCTCGTAGTAGCGCCACATCATGACGTCCGAAATGCTCATCACCTTGGCGAACATGGTGTTGGCCGGCTCGGTGATGCCGATGTAGTTGCCCTTGGACTTGGACATCTTCTCGATGCCGTCCAGGCCTTCCAGCAGCGGCATGGTCAAGATGCATTGCGGCTCCTGGCCGTAATCCTTTTGCAGCTCGCGCCCCACCAGCAAATTGAATTTCTGGTCAGTGCCGCCCAGCTCCAGGTCGGATTCCAGCGCTACCGAATCGTAGCCCTGCATCAGCGGGTACAGCAGTTCGTGCACCGAGATCGGCGTGCCGGCCTTGTAGCGCTTGGTGAAATCCTCGCGTTCCAGGATGCGCGCCACCGTGTATTTGGCCGACAGCTGGATCATGCCGCGCGCGCCGAGCTTGTCCGACCATTCCGAGTTGTAGCGGATTTCGGTGCGGGCCGGATCCAGCACCAGGCTGGCCTGGGCAAAATAAGTCTTGGCGTTTTCTTCGATCTGTTCGCGCGTCAGCGGCGGCCGCGTGATGTTGCGGCCGGAAGGATCGCCGATCATCGAAGTGAAGTCGCCGATCAGGAAAATCACGTTGTGGCCGAGGTCCTGCAGCTGGCGCATCTTGTTCAGCACCACGGTGTGGCCGAGGTGCAGATCGGGTGCGGTCGGGTCCAGGCCGAGCTTGATGCGGAGCGGTTTGCCGCTTTGTTCGGAACGCTGCAGCTTGCGCGCAAAATCGCTCTCGATCAGCAGTTCGTCGACGCCGCGCTTGGTGATCGCCAGCGCTTCCAGGGTGCGGTCCGACAGCGCCGGCAGGATGTTTTCAGCAGCAGCGCCTGCTTGCGGTGATGCGTTTTGAGAATCGTGAGCCATAGGAAATAAAAATCCAGCGAAAATGAAATCTAAAAATGCTAAAAAGAGTAGCGCTTGTGCTGCCTGGACCGGAAATGCGGGGACTACAGACGGTTACGATAAATCAGACTAGTCCTACATTTCACCGGGATGGGCTAGGGTATAATCCCTGATCCTTTTAATCCCGCCGCAAGTCGTTCAATCAAACAACAACACAAGAATCGGTAGCAAACGGCAAATTTTAACGTATTGCATGTCTCTCAAAGATAAAATCATCAACTTGCGGTCCAGTATCAAGCCGTTTTTCCAGCAGATACCCGTCCTGTTTACTGATTCTTCACGTAAAACCCGTATAGTCTCCGCTTCCGCCGTGCTGTTGACTCTGGTCGCCTTCGGCGCGGCCGGTGTTGCTCCGCTGCCAACTGATCCTGACGATGTGCCGGTTCGGGCGATTTCCGCTGAACTGGAATTGCCCAGTTTGAGTGAGCAGATTGCCAAGCTTGAAGCCCAGCAACAATTGTACGTTGCGGAAGACAAGATGCGCGCCGGCGATACCCTGGCGGCCTTGCTGACACGGCTGGGCGTGGACGACGATGAGGCCGCCGGTTTCATCAAGTCCGACAGCAGCGCGCGCGCCATGCTGCGCCTCAAGCCGGGCACCGCCGTACAAGCGCAAACCAGCAATGACGGCCAATTGCAGATGCTGCGCGCCACCATGGCCGACGGCCGCGACAACTCGCCCAAGAACCTGCTGATCCGACGCGACGGCGACAAATTCAGCGTTGCCGAAGAAACACCGACGGTTGAACGGCGCGTCGAAATGCATACCGGCGTGATTCGCTCCTCGCTGTTCGCCGCCACCGATGCGGCAGATATTCCGGACAGCGTGGCGTCGCAGATTGTCGCCATGTTCGGCACCAATATCAATTTTGCCTCCGACCTGAAGCGTGGCGACCATTTCAATGTCGCTTATGAAACATTCTGGCAAGACGGCCAGTTCCTGCGCGCCGGCCGCATCCTGGCGGGCGAATTCGTCAACGGCGGCAAACCGTTCCAGGCAGTCTGGTTCGACGATCCTGACAGCAGCGGCCAGGGCGGCTATTACGGTTTCGACGGCAAGTCGCTGAAAAAGGCCTTCCTGAAATCACCGCTGACCTTTACCCGCATTTCATCCGGCTTCTCGATGCGCATCCACCCCATCCTCGGCAAGTGGAAAAAGCACACCGGCGTCGATTTCGCTGCGGCCATGGGTACGCCGATCCACGCTACCGCCGACGGCGTGATCGACTTCGCCGGCGTCGAGAGCGGCTACGGCAATGTGGTCATCATCAAGCACGACAGCAAGTATTCCACGGTGTACGCTCACATGAGCCGCTTCGCGCCGACCTCGCGCAAAGGCAGCAAAGTCAGCCAGGGCGACGTCATCGGCTATGTCGGCATGACCGGCTGGGCCACCGGCCCGCATCTGCACTATGAGTTCCGCGTCGCCAACGAGCCGCGCGACCCGCTCTCGGTGGTGGTGCCTACCGCCAGCCCGCTGGCAGGCGCCGAGCTGCAGCGTTTCAAGACGGTGGCGGCGGATATCACCCATCGCTTCAACCTGCTGAGCGGCAGCGAAGCACCAGCGGCAAAACCGGCAGCACCGACCACCAAGCTGGCATCAAAGTAATTTGCACATTAGTACCGGATAAACGTAGAACCGTTGTGGGAGCGCTAGTAAAATCAAGCGATCTCACAACGGTTTTATTATGTCCACACCAAACTCCCCCAGCAATCTTTACATCGGGCTGATGTCCGGCACCAGCCTGGATGGCGTCGATGGCGTCATCGCCGCCTTTGCCGCCGCGCCGGAACAGCAGGCGGTCGCCACCCTGGCCTCGGCCTACGTGCCGTTTTCCGCCGGCTTGCGCGCCGAGCTGATGGCCCTGCAAAGCGCCGGCCAGGATGAAATCGAACGTGAAGCGCTGGTGGCCAATACCCTGGCCGCCCACTACGCCGCCTGCGTCGAACGCTTGCTGGCCGACGCCGACCTGAAGCCTGGACAGATTCGCGCCATTGGCGTCCACGGCCAGACCATCCGCCATCGCCCCGAGCTCGGCTTTACGCGCCAGGCCAACAATCCGTCGCTGCTGGCGGAGCTGACCGGCATCGACGTCATCGCCGATTTCCGCAGCCGCGACGTCGCCGCCGGCGGCCAGGGCGCGCCGCTGGTCCCGGCCTTTCACCAGGCGGTGTTCGCCGATCCGGCGCAAACCCGGGTAGTGGTGAATATCGGCGGCATCGGCAACATCAGCGTCTTGCATGGCCAGGCGGCTGAGAGCGAGGAGCGCGATGTGATCGGCTTCGATACCGGACCGGGCAATGTGCTGATGGATTTGTGGATCAAGCGCCATCTGGACAAGGATTACGATAAAGACGGTAATTGGGCCGCCAGCGGCCAGCCTTCGGCCGCCTTGCTGGCGCACATGCGCAAGGAAGAATATTTTGCCGCTGCACCGCCCAAGAGCACCGGCCGCGACCTGTTCCATGCTGCTTGGCTAGACCAGCAATTAAGTCATACGGCGCCATTGAAGCTGAGCCCGGCCGACGTCCAGGCCACCCTGGCGACGCTGACCGCCACCACGATCGCAGATGCCATTGTGCGTCACGCGCCCGCAGCAGAAACCGTGTATGTCTGCGGCGGCGGCGCCTATAACCCTTATCTGATGATGCAACTGGCACAGGCTCTGCAAAGCCATGGACTGCGGGCACACGTGCAGTCGACCGCAGCGCTGGGGATTGCCCCCAACCATGTCGAGGCAGTGGCGTTCGCCTGGCTGGCGCTGCGCTTCGACCAGCGCTTGCCCGGCAACCTGCCATTGGTGACTGGCGCGCGCGGTGCGCGCATCTTGGGCGCGCTATACCCGGCCTGACGAAACCGGCTCCGGCTTCAAAACGACATAAAAAAAGACGCTCGGGGATAATTCCCCAGCGTCTTTTTTACTACCGTGTCCTGCTCAGGCCGGTTCAGAACCGGCCGGGTGCATCAGGCCGAGAACGAAGAACCGCAACCGCAAGTGGTGGTCGCGTTCGGGTTCTTGATCACGAATTGCGCGCCTTCCAGGTCGTCCTTGTAATCGATTTCGGCGCCGACCAGGTACTGGTAGCTCATCGAGTCGATCAGCAGCTGCACGCCGTTCTTGCTCATGGTGGTGTCGTCTTCATTGACGATTTCATCAAAAGTGAAACCGTACTGGAAACCGGAACAGCCGCCACCCTGCACGAATACGCGCAATTTCAGGTCGGGATTGCCTTCTTCTTCGATCAGTTGCGCAACTTTGGCGGCGGCGCTATCGGTAAACACGATAGGGGATGCGACTACATCTTGGATTTCAGCGACAGCATTCATTTTTGGCTCCTGCGGGGGGGATACATACAATACTGCATTATAGGCGCTTGCCTGGATTCATGCAGGCAAAGCCCGAAACCGGGTGCGCTTCTCTGCACACTACTCAGGCAGATTGCGTCATGGCAAGTTTTAGCACCGGTTCGATCACGTTCTGTTCATGGGTCAGCTTGCCGCTTACCAGCGCGCCGCTATGCATTTCCAGCGCCTTGTAATTGACATCGCCAGTTATGCGGGCTTTCGGCTGCAATTCAAGCAGTTCCGACGAGAAAACGTTGCCGCTGATTTCGCCGTTGACCACCAGATGCGCGACCCGCACTTCGCCCTCCACCTTGGCGCTCTCGGAAATCACCAGCACGCTGGCCTGGCCGATTTCAGCCACCACATTGCCCTTGACATGGCCGTCGATGCGCAGACCGCCCTTGAAGTGGACATCGCCCTGGATGCTGGTCGACGAACCGATCAGGCTGTCGATGGTGCTCTTTGCTTTGCGGTTGAACATGATGTTTCCTTTTTTACAAATTAGTGGTTTGCTGCGCCCGCATCTGGCCTTTGTCCATGACCTTGGCTTGAATCGCCTTGACCACTGCGCCTTCCGGCAAAGTCAGTTCGGCCTCGACCCGCTGGTAATACTTGAAATCCAACTTGTAGGCAGCCTTGTCTGCCGCCGTCGCGCCGGCGCCCGGGAAAGTCAGCACCGTACTTTTCCCCGCCACCGTCGCCGTCACCAGCAATTGCATTTCGCCGGTGAAATTAGGCGCTTTGCCGCCCTGCATAATCAGCATCCGATAACGCAGCTGCGTCGGCGTCTGCAATTCCGCGGTCAGGCGCTGAATGGTAATGCCTTGGTTGCCGGTCGCATTCGGCAGCAAACCCTCAAAAAACGCCAGGTCCTCTTTCAGCTTGGCGTTTTCGGCTTCCAGCACCTTGATCTGGTGACCCAGTTGTTCTTGCGCCGCCTTCTCGATATTCATCCGGCTTTCGGCGGCGTTGACGGTGGTCGAAAAGCGGTCGCGCTCCGCCGTCAGGCTGCTCACCTTTTCATTCAGGTCGGCCAGCTGCTGCTTGCTGATGCCCGGACTGTGGCCGGTAAAATCGCGGCCCAGATCGTACATCCACATGGCGATGGCGCCGCCGAAACCGAGCACCACGATCAGGAAAAGCGCCTTCAGCGGCCACGGAAAATGGCTTTTCACGGTCATTTTCGGCGCCGAAATCGACATGCGCCGAACCCACAGCTTGTACTTCATCGCGGCTGGTTCCGTCGCACACCCACAGTCGCCGGCGTGGCGGCCAGCCCCGATAGCGCAAGCATCATGGCATGACCGGCACGTGCATCAGACCAGTCGTTTCTTCCAGGCCAAACATGAGGTTCATGCACTGTACTGCCTGGCCGGCTGAGCCCTTGACCAGATTGTCCTGTACCACCAGCACCACCACGGTATCGCCGTCGTTCGGGCGATGCAGAGCGATGCGTAGCATGTTCGAGCTGCGGGTGGAACGGGTTTCCGGATGCGCGCCGAACGGCATGACGTCGACGAACGGCTCGTTCTTGTAGGCATCCTCGAAGAGCGCCTGCAGCGCGGCGTTGTCGAGCTCCTTGGTCAGGCGCGCGTAAATGGTGGAATGCATGCCGCGTATCATCGGCACCAGATGCGGCGTAAACAGCAAGCCGATTTTCTGTTCTGTAAGTTTGCCGAGCTGCTCCACGGTTTCCGGTGAATGACGGTGGCCGGAGACGCCGTAAGCCTTGAAATTGTCACTGGCTTCCGAGAACAGCATGGCGACCTCGGCCTTGCGGCCGGCGCCGGAAACGCCCGATTTGCAATCGGCGATCAGATGTCCGGCATCTACCACCCCAGCCTTCAGCAGAGGCGCGAGGCCGAGTTGCATCGTGGTCGGATAGCAGCCAGGGTTGCCGATGATGCGCGCATCCTTGATGGCGGCGCGGTTCAGCTCAGGCAAACCGTACACGGCTTCTTTCAGCAGCTCAGGGCAGCTGTGCGGCATCTTGTACCATTTTTCGAAAACTGCGGTGTCCTGCAGGCGGAAGTCGGCGGCCAGGTCGATCACCTTGACGCCGGCTGCCAGCAGCTCCGGCGTCTGCGCCATGGCGACGCCATGCGGGGTAGCGAAGAAGACGACATCGCATTCGGTCAACTTGGCTTTTTCAGGCGCCGAAAAGGCCAGCGCAACGCGCCCGCGCAGCGACGGATACATGTCCGCAATCGGCATGCCGTCTTCCTTGCGCGAAGTCACCGCCTGCAACTGCACCTGCGGATGGGTTGCCAGCAAACGCAGCAACTCGACCCCGGTATAACCCGTACCACCCACAATCCCGACTTTGATCATTTCTTTTCCTTGCTTGGAAGCGTTGTGCGCTTGGTCTTCCTGAACCTGATAACCGGCAATCCGCCACTGCTGCTTTTTGCGGCAAGACGGTATAGGGCCGACTATTTTATCAGCCAATTGTTTGAGCTTGTCAACATTCACTTCGGCAATATTTTGCCGTTATTAGCATGGCAATGCCGGCAGCCAATGTTACGTGCATGAAATTCTGACGCAGCAAATGACAAAAAGCCGCCAGGCGCGAACCTGGCGGCTTTTCGATATTCTGAAAGCGTAGATTAGCGCTTGGAGAATTGTTTTGCGCGACGCGCCTTGCGCAGACCAACTTTTTTACGTTCAACTTCACGTGCATCACGTGTAACGAAGCCGGCTTTGGACAGCTCCGATTTCAAAGTTGCATCGTAGTCGATCAGTGCACGAGTGATACCGTGGCGAACTGCACCAGCTTGGCCGGACTCGCCGCCGCCGCTGACGTTGACCTTGATGTCGAAAGTTTCGACATGGTTAGTCAGTTCCAGTGGTTGACGAATCACCATCAGACCGGTTTCGCGCGAAAAGTATTCATTCGCTGGCTTGCCGTTGACGATGATCTGGCCCGAGCCGGACTTGATGAAAACGCGAGCCACTGCACTCTTGCGACGGCCGGTTCCGTAATTGTAGTTACCGATCATGTCTATTCCTTAGAGTTCAAGTGCTTTAGGTTGCTGCGCGGTGTGCGGATGGGTGCCATCTGCGTACACTTTGAGCTTCTTGATCATGGCGTAGCCAAGCGGACCCTTAGGCAGCATGCCCTTGACCGCTTTTTCCAGCGCACGACCTGGAAAACGCTGTTGCATTTTCTGGAAATTTGTTTCGTAGATGCCGCCTGGGTAACCGGAGTGACGGAAATATGTCTTGTCGGTTGCCTTGGCGCCAGTGACGCGCAGTTTGCCTGCATTGATGACGACGATGAAATCGCCGGTATCAACGTGTGGAGTAAATTCCGGTTTGTGTTTGCCGCGCAGTCGGAGTGCCACTTCGCTGGCAACACGTCCGAGGACTTTGTCCGTCGCGTCAATCACGAACCAATCACGCTGGACTTCATGGCCCTTAGCGGAAAAAGTTTTCATGTTGACTTCCTAACTAGTTTAATTCGCTCAAATGGTGGTTCCATCACTATCGGAAACCTGGTTGTTAGACCGGATTTTCGTCCTGCATCAGCGACAGACTCTGCCTTGTTATCTTTTCCTGAGCAAACGGAAAAGCCGTAAATTATAGCCTTTTCAAGGACTTGGCGTCAAACCGATTGAAAATAATCGGCATTTGGACTAGGAATTGTTGTAAATGCGCTTGTAAATCCGGCGACAGGTTCCCGGCCGGCGGCGGCCCCGGATAAAAGAAAACCCGATCTGCACTTGGGCGTCGGGTTTAAATCCACTCCTGTGGAGGGGTGGAGGAGACATGGGTTGATTGCCAAGAGCCAACTCCGGCCATCGATGATCCATCTTAGCAAACGGAATTGTGCATCGCAAGGTAGAAAATTAGGGAGTTTTACCAAGAATCCCGGCTTGAGTTTTTAAAATAACAACAAACCCCGCCTGAACGGCCGCCGCCAAGAGCAGTTAGAATAACGCGACCACCACCAACACCGCGCGAGAACCTATGGAATGCACAGTACGCTGGACCGGCTTGTCCGGCATGACTTTTTTGGCTGAAACCGGCTCCGGCCACCTGTTGACCATGGACGGCGCGCCGGATGGCGGCGGCCGCGACCTGGCGCCGCGTCCGATGGAAGTGGTGCTGGCCGGCACCGGCGGCTGCACCGCCTACGATGTGGTGCTGATCTTGCGTAAAGGCCACCAGGATGTGCGCGGCTGCGACGTCACGCTGAAATCGGAGCGGGCCGAGAAGGAACCCAAGGTTTTCACCAAGATCCACTTCCATTTCACCGTGCGCGGCCGCAACCTGAAGCCCAACCTGGTGGAGCGCGCGATCAAGCTGTCGCACGAGAAGTACTGCTCGGCCTCGATCATGCTGGAAAAGACCGCCGAAATAACCCATTCCTTCGAAATCATCGACGACCTGGCGGAAACCGCGGCTGAGGCCTGATATTTGGGAGGGTGGGCAGGAATTTCTGCCCACCTTGAGGCGCAACCATCCGCGTGGGCAAGGATGCCCACCCTAGCAATCAGATGTAGTAGGCGACCGTCGTCATCACTTTCGACATCGCCTGCATTGCCTTCTGCGCCGGCAAGGGCATTTCCACTCCTCCCAAAGAACGCGCCGCCTCGCCATGGGCGATTTCATCGTCGCGCATCTGTTCGACGATGGCGCGCGATTTGGCGTCCTGCAGCGGTAGCTGCTCCAGATGACTATTGAGATGCTTTTCCACCTGGCGCTCGGTTTCCGAGACAAAGCTCAGGCTGCGCGTATCGCCCAGCCGCGCCGCCAGCGTACCCAGTGCGTAGGAACCGGCATACCACAGGGGATTCAGCAAGCTGACACGCGAACCCAGCTGGCGCAAGCGCTCAGCCGTCCAGGCGAGATGGTCTTCTTCTTCCCTGCCAGCCTCAGCAAACTGCTGCTTGATCGGCGATCCTTGGGCGAAGCGGCCCTGGGCATCGTACAAGGCTTGGGCGCAAACTTCGCCGACATGGTTGATGCGCATCAGGCCGGCGCTATGACGCTGCTCGGCCGCATCCAGCACGCCGTCCGGCGCCTGCAGGGCGGGACTCGGACGCGAAGCGGAAGCTTGCCCGGTGATCACGCGCAGGGCGTTATCGAAGTCGGTGATGGCTTGGTCAAGGAATGGCATGCTGGAACGATCTGAAAAAGAAGTAGCCTGAATTTTATCAGGCCGCGGCTATTTGACGCGCTTTGGCCGGAATACCGCGCCGTCTGCATAGAAGTCGCCGTCCTGGTCCTGGCACCAGCCCGGCACGCCCAGCACCGGCAAAGGCGTCAGGCGCCCGATCAGGGAGCCGTGCTGCGCCAGATCGGCTGCGACGCGGTCATCGATCCAGCCGCGCCTGCCATCCTCGCCAAGTGCAAAGTAGGACTCAGGCGCAGTCACCACCAGGGTATGGGCGGTAATCGCCTTGTAGGGACGCACCAGCTTTTCCAGCAAGGCGTGGCCGAACAGCCAGACTTCGGCATCCCTGCCGAACAACTGTCGTTGCGCGACGAAAGCATCGGTCCACTGATGGTTACGCAAAGCGGCCACCAGCGCTTGTCCCTCGGTGTTGTCGCGCACCAGCAGCAGCGCCGCGTTTTCATCGAAAATGGTGGCGGCGTCGCGCGCGGGGCCGCGCGGCTTGCTGCTGCCCGACAGCGTGCCTGCCTTGGCCAGTTCGGCAGCCTGTAGCGCGTTCAGGCGCGCCTTGATGGCAGGAAAGGAGAGCCAGATCAGTGCATTCAGGAAATCGTGCAAATTGTCGCGGGTTGGCACTTTGCCGCTGCTGCCGATGAATGCTTCGTAGGCCATGGCGACGGGCAGTTCGGCCTGCGTCACAAAGCTGAGCGGCAAACCCAGGTAGTTGCAGATCGCGCGTTCCTGCGCGACCGCGTTCAAGGCCTGGCGCCAGTCGGGCGCTACGCTCAAGCGTCGGCCTAGCGGCTGCAATGGCTGCAGCCAGGGTTGCGACCAGTCTATCGCTGTGAGAAACGATGGCGCAGAATCGGAGAGCGGATGGAAGTCAGAGCTAGGCATTTG
Organism: Collimonas pratensis; assembly: GCF_001584185.1. Taxonomy (GTDB): domain Bacteria; phylum Pseudomonadota; class Gammaproteobacteria; order Burkholderiales; family Burkholderiaceae_D; genus Collimonas; species Collimonas pratensis. The sequence continues at coordinate 5,097,886 of NZ_CP013234.1, forward strand.
CCGCGCATTTTACATCTCCCCGGGCCAGCCGCCAAAGCCCGGCTCAAGCCAGCGCCTGTTGCATCTGCTCCAGCCCGATATCGCCGAAGCCGTCGGCGCAGCGCACCACCTCGCCGATGACAATAATGCTGGGGCTGCCCAGGCCACTCACCAGCAAGTCCTGCGGCAAACGGCCGAGGCTGGTCAGCAGCTGCGCTTGCGCCGGCAGCGTCGCCGACCGCACTACCGCTACCGGCATTGTTGCCGCCATGCCGCCATCCAGCAAAGCGCGCTGCAACTCGCGGCAGCGCGCCACGCCCATGTAGATCACCAAGGTCAGGCCGGAGGCTACCAGCGCCGGCCAGTTCGGCTGCGCCCCTTCGTTCTTGCCATGGCCGGTCACGAAAATCACGCCCTGGCTGTGGTCACGGTGAGTCGGCGCGATGCCAATGCTGGCGGCGGCCGCCATGCCGCTGGTAATGCCCGGCACCACTTCCACTGTCACGCCGGCCTGGCGCAGGTAGGCGCGCTCCTCACCGCCACGGCCGAACAGATAGGGGTCGCCGCCTTTCAGGCGCACCACGCAGTGGCCGTCATGCGCTTCCAGCACCATCAGGCGCTGGATGAATTCTTGCGAGGTCGAACGACAGCCGCCGCGCTTGCCGACATGAACGATGCGTGCACGCTCTGGCGCATGCTGCAGGACCTCGGGATTGACCAGATCGTCCACCAGCAGCACATCAGCCTGGGAAATCGCCTTGACCGCTTTCAACGTCAGCAACTCCGGATCGCCCGGCCCCGCCCCTACCAATATCACCTTGCCGGTATGCATGGTCATTACCTCCTGTCATACGTCACGCCGCATGCGCCACCGCCTGTTTGCGGTACAAGAATTCCAGCACAGAAGTGCGGTATTCGGCATACAGCGGATCCTGCGCCAGCGCCAGCCGCTCGCGTGGCCGCGCCAGCCTTACCTGGACGATCTCGCCGATAGTGGCGGCAGGACCGTTGGTCATCATCACGATGCGATCGGACAGCAGCACCGCTTCATCGACATCATGGGTCACCATCACCACCGTCGAGCCGGTCTTGGCGACGATTTTCAGCAACTCGTCTTGCAGATGCGCGCGCGTCAGCGCATCCAGCGCGCCGAAAGGTTCATCCATCAGCAAGACCTTGGGCTCCATCGCCAGCGCCCGCGCAATGCCGACGCGCTGCTTCATGCCGCCGGAAATTTCGTGCGGCCGTTTCTGCCCGGCCGCGCTCAAACCCACCAGCGCCAGCGCAGCCTTGGTGCGCTCCTTCATGGCGATCTTGTTTTCCGTTGCCGAAAATACGCGCTCAACGCCGAGATAGACATTCTCGAAGCAGGTAAGCCAAGGCAGCAGCGAATGATTCTGGAACACGACTGCACGCTCGGGCGACGGCCCGCCGATTTCGCGGCTGGCGCAAATCAGCACGCCTTCGCTCGGCATCAGCAAACCGGCGATCAGATTCAGCAAGGTCGACTTGCCGCAGCCGGAATGGCCGATCAGGGTCACAAACTCGCCCTTGCGCACGGTCAGGCTGATATCGCGCAGCGCATGGAACTGGCCTTTGTGGGTGTTGAACAGCATGCCGACCTGGTGGATATCGATGAACTTGGCATCGCGTGTTTCCATGTTTTTTTTCCTTGGCTATCGCATTGGACTAGCTAACAACCTGCTCGTAGGTAAACGCTTTCGCCAGCGTCACCAGCAACTGCTCCAGCAGCAGGCCGACCACGCCGATCACTACAATCGCGATGATGATGTGCGGCACATTGAGGTTGTTCCATTCATCCCATACCCAGAAGCCGATGCCGACGCCGCCGGTCAGCATTTCCGCCGCCACGATCACCAGCCAGGCGGTGCCTATCGCCAGCCGCACGCCCGTCAGCATATACGGCAGCACCGACGGAAACAGGATCTTGGTGATGATTTTCCATTCCGACAGGTTCAGCACGCGCGCCACATTCATGTAATCTTGCGGCACTCTTTGCACCCCGACCGCGGTGTTGATCACCATCGGCCAGATCGAGCAGATGAAAATCGCCCAGATCGCTGCCGGATTGGCCGACTTGAACACCAGCAGGCCGATCGGCAGCCACGCCAGCGGCGATACCGGCTTCAGCAGGCTGATGATGGGGCCGAACATGCTGGAGAGGAAATTGAAACGGCCGATCATGAAACCCAGCGGAATCCCGACCAGCGCCGCCAGTCCGAAGCCGACGCCGACGCGCTGCAGCGACGCCAGGATATTCCAGCCTATGCCCTGGTCGTTGGGGCTGGTGCGGTAGAACGGATCGGCAAACAGCGTGAGCGCTTCCTGCAAAGTCAGCAGCGGCGTCGGGAACTGGTTGTTGTTGATGGCGATGATCTGCCAGACCAGCACCAGGAACGCCAGCCCCAGCAGTGGCGCCACGATCGGCATCAGCCAGGGCGGCACGCTGCTGCGCCGGTTGCTGGATTTCTGTGGTGGTCTGGCAATGGCGCTGCTTGCTGCGCTTGGCGCCTCGGCTTCTGCCTCTCCGGACACTTCGACGCCGTCACGCATGGTCACCGCCTGACGATTCGCATTCGCCTCTGTGTCCATGATTGCACTCATAATGGCTCTCCCAAAAAATGCGGTTCCGAAACATCAGGGTGGCCCGCGATGCTGCTATGCGCGGATCTTGAAGGAAGCCGCATAGGCTTGGGGATTCTTGCCATCCCACACCGTCCCGTCCATCAGCTTCGAGGTGCGCAGCACATCTTTCGGCAGCGGCGTCTTGGTCATGGCCGCCGCGTCCTTGTACAGGTCGATCTGGCTCACCGACTTGGCTACCGCCAGGTAATCGGGATCCGTCTTCAGCAAACCCCAGCGCCGGTGCTGCGTCATGAACCACATGCCGTCAGACAGATAGGGGAAATTGACCAGGCCGTCGTTGTAGAACTTCATGTAGTTCGGATCGTCCCAGGTTTTGCCCAAGCCATTCTGATAGCGTCCCATGATGCGCTGGTCGATCACGTCCTTGCTGGTGTTGACATAGGACTTGTCTGCGATCGCTTCCGCCATCTTGTTCTTGTTGGCGAGCGAGGCGTCGATCCACCTGCCGGCCTCCAGCACCGCGGCGATCAAGGCGCGGCAGGTGTTCGGATTCTTGGCGGCGAATTCTGCGGTGGTGCCGAGCACTTTTTCCGGATGGTCTTTCCAGATTTCCTGGGTAGTGATGGCGGTGATGCCGACGCCATCGACAATCGCGCGATGGCCCCACGGTTCACCGACGCAGAAGCCATCCATGTTGCCGACCCGCATATTCGCCACCATCTGTGGCGGCGGCACGGTAATCACCTTGGCGTCCTTGAGCGGATTGACGCCGTTGGCGGCCAGCCAGTAGTACAGCCACATAGCGTGGGTGCCGGTCGGGAAAGTCTGGGCAAAGGTATATTCGCGCTTGTCGCTGGCCATCAGCTTCGCCAGCGAAGGGCCGTCCACGGCCCCCTTGTCGGCCAACTTCTTCGACAGCGTGATGGCCTGGCCGTTATTGTTAAGCCCCATCAGGATCGCCATGTCTTTCTTCTGGCCGCCTATGCCCATCTGCACGCCGTAGATCAGGCCGGACAGCACATGGGCAGCATCCAGCTCGCCGTTGGCCAGCTTGTCGCGCACACCGGCCCAGGAAGCTTCCTTGCTGAGGATGATCTTGATGCCGTATTTCTTGTCGAAGCCAAGCAGCGACGCCATCACCACCGAGGCGCAGTCGGTCAGCGGGATGAAGCCGATCTTGACTTCGGTTTTTTCCGGCTTGTCCGAACCTGCGGCCCACGCTCCGGTGCTAGATAATCCCAACATGCTGGCTCCTGCCGCAACGGTGGCGGCTTGTAGTATTTGGCGGCGCTTGCCGTCGACAGCCAGGCTCAGGTCAAGACCATCTTGCGGCAGTGCTTTTTTTGATTCCATCGCATGGCTCCACTGTGTTCTCGGCAAACAAAAAAAGGCGTCGTTCCACAATACGCAAGTCATGTGGAAAGACACCTTTGTCTTATGTGGAAAAGACCGCCGTTAGCCGATTCCAGCAGCGCCAACGCTGGCGCCTGTTATTGACTATGCAAACCACGTGCCAGGAGTTGCAGAGGGAGAGACGTCAGAGTCCTGGCCGAAAAGCGCACTCGCTTTGTGCATCGCACCAAACCGGCTCACGATTTTCGGGCATTTCTGCCGATGCCGGCTTGCTGCAATCGCAAGATTCAGGCGAATCTCAGGTGAGATTCAGACAAGACTCAGACAAGACTCAGCCCAGCAAATCGGCGGCATCGATGATCCGCTGCGCCACCTCGGACAGTTTCAGGTTCTTGTCCATCGCCAGCCTGCGCAGCTTCTGATAGGCCTCTTGCTCGCTCAGTTTATGATGTTCCATCAGCAAGCCTTTGGCCCGTTCCAGCACCTTGCGCTCGGCCAGCTTGAGCTTGGTGTCGGACAGTTCCGCCAGCAACTTCTGCTCCTGGCGGAAACGCGCCATGGCGACATCCAGCACCGGCTTGATGCGCGCCGTCTGCAAGCCCGCCACGATATAGGCAGAGACGCCGGCAGCCATGGCGGCATCCATGCTGGAGGTCTTGGCGTCCTCGGTAAACAGCACGATCGGACGGCGGGCGTCGCGTGTCGCCACCACCACATGCTCCAGCACGTCGCGGGCGTCGGATTCGGCATCGACGATGATCATGTCTGGTTGCAATTGAGCAATTCTTTCGGGGAGATAGAGGTCGGCCGGAAGCGAGGCAATGATGTTGTAGCCGGCCTCCAGCAAACCGATGCGCAAGTCCTTGCCGCGCGCAGCCTGGGCGGCAAACGCGGGGTCGTCTTCGCCTTCGATGGCGACTGGATTGACAACGACGATACGTAGACTTTGCATGCTTGGAACCCTCGTCCGCGGACGACTCAATGAGCTACGGTTAGACAGGATGGGAGCGTGTTTTATCCATCGCTGCCATGCAAGCATGCAAAAATCGCACCATGTCGATGCGAACGGCCGCCGCGCGCCGGCGGCCGGATGACTTTACAGCAACTGCCAGTCTATGGTTTCGCCGCCGTTGAGCGGCACCAGCGTGGTCTCGCCCAGCGGCAGTTCGGCCGGCAAGGTCCACGGCTGACGCTTCAGGGTCACGCTGCCCTGGTTGCGCGGCAGGTTGTAGAACGCCGGGCCGTTGAAGCTGGCGAAGGCTTCCAGCTTATCCAGCGCGCCGGCCTGGTCGAAGGCTTGCGCGTACAGCTCCATCGCATGCAGTGCGGTGTAGCAGCCGGCGCAGCCGCAGGCATGCTCCTTCAAACCCTTGGGATGCGGCGCCGAATCGGTGCCGAGGAAGAAACGGCTGCTGCCGGAAGTCACCGCGCGCACCAAGGCCTGGCGATGCTCTTCGCGCTTCAGCACTGGCAGGCAATAGTAATGCGGGCGGATCCCGCCCTTGAAGATTTCATTACGGTTGTACAGCAAATGGTGCGCGGTGACGGTGGCGGCGACCGGCCCTTCGGCGCTTTCAACGTATTGCGCGGCGTCCTTGGTGGTGATGTGCTCGAACACCACCTTCAATTCCGGCATGTCGTGCCGCAGCGGCAGCATCACCCGTTCGATGAAGACCGCTTCGCGATCGAAGATGTCGATCGCCGGATCGGTGACTTCGCCATGCACCAGGAAGGGCATGCCCAGCTCTTGCATCACTTCCAGTGTCTTGTAGCACTTGCTGAGATCGGTCACGCCGGCGTCCGAGTTGGTGGTGGCGCCGGCCGGATACAGCTTGACCGCGTGTACGAAGCCGCTGTCCTTGGCGCGGCGGATTTCGTCCGGCGGCGTATTGTTGGTCAGGTATAGCGTCATCAGCGGCTCGAACGTCAGTTCGGGCGGCAGCACGGCGAGGATACGCTCGCGGTAGGCCGCGGCCTGCGCGGTGGTCGTGACCGGCGGCTTCAGGTTAGGCATCACGATGGCGCGGCCGAACTGGCGCGCGCTGTGCGGCAGCACGCTGGCCAGCGCTACGCCGTCGCGCAGGTGCAAGTGCCAGTCGTCGGGACGGGTAATGGTCAGTGTATCGGTCAAGGCATCAGTCATCTTCATTCTCTTCTGCAAAAAGTCGCTCCAGCATGGCTGCCGGGTTGTTCAGGAAATGGCGGGTGGTCGTATAGTGTTCCGTGTCTTCGTAGCGGGTCTCGCTGAGCCCGCTCTGGTCCAGCAGGTAAATCCGCGCATGCGGGTATGCCAGCAGGATGGGCGAATGCGTGGCGATAATGAACTGGCAGCGATTCTGCGCCAGTTTGTGAATGATCGCCAGCGCCGTCAACTGGCGGTTGGGCGAGAGCGCCGCCTCGGGCTCGTCCAGCATGTAGAAGCCGTCCGGTTGGAATTTGTTTTGCAGCAGCGCCAGGAAGGATTCGCCATGTGATTGCCGGTGCAGCCCCTTGTCGCCATAGGAATGGTGCACCCGGCCGGCGCCCTCTTCCAGCTCTTCTTCATAGGTGGCGAGGTTGAAAAAACTTTCGGCACGCAGGAAATAGCCGTTGCGCGGCCGCTTGAAGCTCTTCACGGTGCGCAGGTAGCTGTGCAGCTCGGAATGTGCGTCGGCAGTCGAGAAACGCGCATTCATGGTGCCGCCCTCGGCATTGAAACCCCAGGCGATCGCCACGGCTTCCAGCAAGGTCGATTTGCCGGCGCCGTTTTCGCCGACCAGGAAGGTCACTTCCGGATGAAACTCGATCTGTTCCAGCTCGCGCACGGCAGGAATGCTAAACGGATAGGCATCGTAGTCAATCGCCTTATCGGGATTGAGTTTCAGGCTGCGCAGGTAAGGTTTGATGGAAAGCATGGCGTGGCGGCGACTTCGATAAGCGCCATTTTACCGCAGCTGCACTTGCCAGCCTGAATCGCAGCCACGGCCAGCACCGGCAGGCGCCCGTAAAAAAGCCGCTCGGGCATGCACCGGAGCGGCTTCTTGTCTGGCGGGCAATCCTGCGATCAGTGAATGATCTTGGCCAGGAAGTCGCGCGCACGGTCGGAACGCGGCGCGCCGAAGAACTCTTCCTTGCGGCAGTCTTCCACCACCAGGCCTTTGTCCATGAACACCACGCGGTTGGCGACCTTCTTGGCGAAACCCATTTCGTGGGTCACCACCATCATGGTCATGCCTTCTTGCGCCAGGCCCACCATCACGTCCAGCACTTCGTTGATCATTTCCGGATCGAGCGCCGAAGTCGGTTCGTCGAACAGCATGGCGATCGGATCCATCGACAAGGCGCGGGCAATCGCCACACGCTGCTGCTGGCCGCCGGACAACTGGCCAGGGAACTTGTCTTTCTGCGCGATCAGGCCGACGCGGTCCAGGTATTTCAAGCCTTTTTCATTGGCTTCATCCTGGCTGCGGCCGAGCACCTTGACCTGGCCGATGGTCAGGTTTTCACGGATCGACATGTGCGGGAACAGTTCGAAGTTCTGGAACACCATGCCGATGCGCGCGCGCAGTTTCGACAGGTTGGTCTTCGGATCGCCGACCGAAACGCCATCGACCGTGATCTCGCCCTTCTGGAACGGCTCGAGGCCGTTGACGGTCTTGATCAGCGTCGATTTGCCGGAACCCGACGGTCCGCACACGACGACCACGTCGCCCTTGGCCACTTGCGTGGTGCAATCGGTCAGGACTTGAAATTGGCCGTACCATTTGCTGACGTTGTTAAGCTTAATCATGAGTATTTCTCCTAATTCCTGAATTCTGCTGAGTTCTGTTTTTCCAACTGGCGGCCGCCCTGCCAAGGGCATGCCGCCGTCCATTATCGAATAATCGCCACCCGGTGCTGCAGCTTCTTGACCAGCGTCGACAGACCGAAGCTCATCACGAAGTACACCACGGCGACAAACATGTACATTTCCACCAGGCGGCCGTCACGCTGCGCGATCTTCGACGCCACCGTCACGAAGTCCGGCACCGAACCCAGCACGTAGACCAGCGAGACGTCCTGGAACAGCACGATGGTTTGCGTCAGCAGGATCGGGATCATGTTGCGGAACGCTTGCGGCAGCACCACATTGCCCATCATCTGCCAGTAGTTCATGCCGAGCGCATAGCCGGCAGAAACCTGGCCGCGCGGAATCGACTGGATCCCGGAACGCATGATTTCGCAATAATAAGCCGCTTCAAACAGGATGAAGGTAATCAGCGCCGATGAAAAGGCCCCGACCTGCACCGGCTGCGGCGCACCGATGATCCAGGCGCCGATATACGGCACCAGGAAGTAGAACCAGAAAATCACCAGCACCAGCGGCACAGAACGGATCAGGTTGACATAGCTGGTGGCGATCAGCGAGATCGCCTTGTTGTGCGACAGCCGCATCATCGCCAGCACGGTGCCGAACAGAATGCCGCCGATCATCGCCACCACGGTCAGCGTCAGCGTGAACTTCATGCCGGTGGTGAACAGGTAGAACCAGGAGCGCTGGATTACATCAAAGTCGAAATTCGAAAACATGATCAATGACCTCCTGTATTCGCACTGCCAGAGGCAATAAATCCTGGAATCGCAATGGCTTTTTCAAGCCAGCGCGCCAGCAGCAAGGCGATCCCCGAGATGAGCACGTAAATTACCGTGGCGCCGGTCAGGGATTCGAAGGTCTGGAACGTGAATTCACGCATCGAATAAGTGGCTGCGGTCAGTTCCACCAGGCCGATGGTCAAGGCGACCGAACTGTTCTTGATGATTGCGGCAAATTCGTTGGTCAGGGACGGAATGATGATCCGGAACGACATCGGCAGCAATACGTAGCGATATGTTTGCGGCAACGTCAAGCCAAGTGCAGTACCCGCCAGCTTTTGGCCACGGGGCAGTGCATTGATGCCGGCGGAAACCTGTACGGCAATCCGCGACGACGTAAAGAAACCCAGCGCCAGGAAGGCGGTGATGAATGATGCATTCGGCAGGCTCTTGAGCCAGTTGCCAATGCCCGCAGGTACAATCTCCGGCATCACGAAATACCAGAGGAACATCTGAACGATCAAAGGAATGTTGCGAAATAATTCGACGTAGCCGTTGGCCACGCGTACTGCCCATTTGTTTGGCATGGTGCGAATCGTACCGATCACCGTACCGATGACCAACGCCATGATCCAGGCTGAAATAGACAATGCAAGCGTCCATTTCAGGCCGGCCAGCAAGGTGTCCATGTAAGTGCTGACACCGTCGGGAGACTCTTGCCAGAAGATACCCCAGTTCCAGTTGTAATGCATATTAAGTCCCCTCTCACTCTCTCATCCACTGCTGCTGCATAAGCTACCAATAAGCTACCCAGATGCACCAGACCTGCCGCCGTCCGGCGCACATGATAGAGAAAATTGTGCGTCGCAGCAAATCAATTCCAGAAACAAAATGGGAGGCTTGCGCCTCCCTTCATTTCTTTAGATCGCCAATCTTATTTTTTCTTCAACGACTGTTTTTGCGCTTCAGGCACGGCAGCATAGGCAGCCGGATCGCCGGAATCGGTTGGATGAGCAAATGCCGCCTTCAATTGCGGGCTCATCGGCACGTTCAGGTTGACGCCCTTAGGTGGGATAGGCTTCAGGAACCATTTTGCATAGATGTCGTTGACCTGGCCCGATTTGTACAGGTTGGTCAAGGCAGTATCGACAGCCTGCTTGAAAGGCAAATCGTCTTTACGCTCGATGATGCCGTATGGCTCAACCGACAGCGCTTCGGTGGTGATCGCGTAGTCGTTAGGCGCTCTCGAGCTGGCAGCCAGCGAAGCCAGCAGGATGTCGTCCATCACGAATGCCGTTGCACGGCCGGTTTCCACCATCAGGAACGCTTCGGCGTGGTCCTTGGCAGCCAGGATGTTCATGCCGAGGTTGCGCTCGCCATTCAGGATCGTGACTTGCTTCAGGTTGGATGTGCCGGAAGTCGAGACAATGGTCTTGCCCTTGAGGTCGTCCAGCTTCGTGATGTTGGAGGATTTCTTGGCCAGGATACGATTGGCCGTCACGTACATGGTCGGCGCAAAGGACACAACCTTCTGGCGATCGGCATTGTTGGTGGCGGAATCGCAGGACAGGTCGATCGTGCCGTTGGCGATCAGCGGAATGCGGGTCGCCGATGTCACTGGGACCATCTTGACGTTGAGTGCGGTCAGGCCGAGCTGTTTCTGGATCGCGGTAGCGGCTTTCAGGCACAGGTCGATCGAATAGCCTTGATACGACTGTTTGTCATCAAGGTAAGAGAAAGGGATAGAAGAATCGCGCACACCCAGGGTAATGGTGCCGGTGTCCTTGATTTTTTTGAGTGTTCCGGTCAATTCTTGTGCTTGCACGGAGCTAACCAGCACTCCCAGGCCAACCAAAGCGACGACCAATTTCGATGACATCATAACAACTCCCGTTAAAAAATTATCTGTATAGTTTAACAAACTCGCTGCTTGCACAGCGGACTTATACCCATGCTTATTTATTATGTCCAGCTCTCCTCCAAAAATACCGGTCTCCCCAACCTGTATGAATTTTCAATTACGTTCAATTTTATTATTGTCATGACCTTGCTGCTGCTAATTCCCGACCTGGTCCGACGGAAAACGCAATGACTCTCTGAAAAGATAGCTCATCGGCATGTTCAACGTAAGATTATTTTTTGCCGGTATCGCGCTCAGGAACCACTTCGAATACAACTTGTAGATTTCGCCGTCGTGAATGATGCGGCCCATTTCGCGATCCACCAGGCCCTTGTAGACCGGATCGCCCTTAGGCAGCATGATCGCGTACGGCTCGGTTGTCAAAGGATCACCGACCACGGCATAGGCGGCAGGATCCTTGGCCGTCGCCTTCAAGCCGTACAACAGTACATCATCCATCACGAAAGCATCGGCGGTCTTGTCTTCCACCATCTTGAACGACTCGTTGTGATCATGTCCTTCCAATATCGTCATGTTGAGCGAGCGAACCTGGCCGCGGTCTTCCAGCGACTTGACGCTGGTCGTGCCCTTGGTCGTCACCACTTTTTTATTGCGCAGGTCCGGCCAGTTCTTGATCTTGTCGTCAGCCCGCACGATCATGCGCGACGATGCCATGAAGTGCGCGATGGTGAAATCGACGCGCTTGCGCCGTTCTGCATTGTTGGTGGTCGAGCCGCACTCCAGGTCTGCTTTGCCGCCGGCAATCACATCGATGCGATTGGACGACGTCACCGGCACGTAGGCGATATTCAACTGCGGCAGCTTTAATTGTTGCTTTACAGCATCTGCTATTTTCAGGCAAAGGTCGATCGCGTAGCCCACCGGCTTTTTATCCTGGTCCAGAAAAGAGAAAGGGAAAGATGCCTCGCGATAGGCGATCGTGATGGTCTTGCTGTCGCGAATCCTTGCCAGCACGTCTTCCGCATGTGCCGCCGCGCTCAAACCCAGGCTGAGCGCCAGCGCCGCGCTCAAGCTTGCTGTCCGGCGCCATGCGGCCGCGCCGCTCCTCGCTTTTTTCTTGTTGCTATCCTTGATTGCCACGCTGCTCTCCCGTTGATATGCGCTAATGATGTCGAACTATTTTTCGGTCCGGAATATGCATAACATGCAATATTCAAGCCAGCTATTCGATTGTCCAGTGCGATTGTTTTTCATCGCTTCCAGATGGACAAACGCCCCGGATTCTACCGGGGCCAGATAGTACACGCGCAATCGGCGGTTTGGGCCGTCGATTGCGCGAATGTAAAACATTTCGACTATAGCTCAACTTAGCGCGGCATCAATCAAGGATACAAACCACGCATTTCGCGCGCCTGCAATACCCGAGTACAGGCAACGATGAACGCTGCGGTGCGCAGGGATACTTTTTTCTCTTCCGCCAGCTGCCATACTGCCGTGAACGCTTCGCGCATGATGCGGGTCAGGCGCAAGTTGATTTCGTCTTCAGTCCAGAAGAAGCTGGAGAAATCCTGCACCCACTCGAAGTAACTCACGGTCACGCCGCCGGCGTTGGCTATCACGTCAGGCACGACCAGCACGCCTTTTTCATGCAGGATGTCGTCCGCTGCCGGGCTGGTCGGGCCGTTCGCGCCTTCCAGGATGATCTTGGCGCGGATCGAGCCGGCGTTCTCGACTGTGATTTGCTGTTCCAGCGCCGCCGGCACCAAAATATCGCAATCCACCGCCCAAAACTGCGCACGGTCGCTGATTTCTTCGCCGCCGCTGAAGCCGGCTACGCTGCCGGTTTTCTGTACGTGGGCCTGCAATGCCGCCACGTCCAGGCCGCTCGAGCGCGTCACCGTGGAGATATGATCCTGTACCGCCACCACTTTGGCGCCGGCATCGGCAAACAGGCGCGCAGCGATGCTGCCGACGTTACCGAAGCCCTGCACTGCAATCTTGGCGCCATGGATATCCAGGCCGCGCTTGACCGCTGCTTCGCAACCGACCACGAACACGCCGCGGCCGGTGGCTTCGCGCCGTCCCAGGCTGCCACCCAGTGAAATCGGCTTGCCGGTCACCACGCCCGACGCAGTGCTGCCCTGGTTCATGGAATAGGTATCCATCATCCATGCCATGATCTGTTCGTTGGTGTTGACGTCCGGCGCCGGAATGTCTTTGTTAGGGCCGATGATGATGCCGATTTCGCTGGTGTAGCGCCGTGTCATGCGCTGCAGCTCGCCTTGCGACAAGGTCTTCGGATCGACCCGGATGCCGCCCTTGGCGCCGCCGTACGGCACATTGACCGCTGCGTTCTTGACCGTCATCCAGGCCGACAGCGCCATCACTTCCGACAGTGTCACGTCCTGGTGGAAACGGACGCCGCCCTTGCCCGGGCCGCGCGATGTATTGTGCTGGACGCGGTAGCCTTCGAAGTGGGCAATGGTGCCGTCGTCACGTTCGATAGGGACGTCAACGATCAGCATGCGCTTGGGACGCTTCATGGTCTCGACCCAGCGGGCCAGGTTGCCAAGGTAAGGGGTGACGCGATCGATTTGTTCGAGATAATCGCCCCATGGGCCGATGCCATGTTGCGTGAGATAAGATGGGACTTCGTGCTTGATAGTCATACTTTGCGCGCTCCAGGAAATGGCAGACCGGCTCCCATATGAAAGACTGCAGCGGGAGCAAAATCGATCTAGTGCCGCATCGTAGGACAACGGCACAGGGCATTGCCAATGCTTTGTGCGCATGTAACTATGCAAATTTTGCATTGTTATTCACAAAGCAATTTTCCTGAAGCAAACACCGTTTTTCTGCGACTATCGGCTGGCGCTTAACGCTGGCTGGAAATGGCGGGGATCGGGGGTTTACGTTTGGCGCCCTTGACCGCCAGCTCCTGCTGTTGCAGCAGATAAGCCCACAATCTGGCGACCACCGGCTTGCCCGGCCTTTGTACGGTAGGGCGCTCGCGATACAGGCGGATTTCCATGGTGGCTTCCCATTCCGGCGCCGACTGGCTGACGCTGGCCAGCTGCTTCAGCTTGACCTCGCGCGTCACTGCGGACTCCGGCAGGAAAGCCACGCCGTGCCCTTCCAGCGCCATCATTTTCAAGCCTTCCGCCATATCCGTTTCATAGCGTTTTTCGAGATGCAAGGGCTTCTTGGCGTCGGCCAGGATCAGTTCCACCATGCGCCCCAGATAGGCATTGCTGGTGTACGACAGGAACGGCAGGGGCGCGCTGGCGCTGCCGGGAAAACGATAATCGGGTTCGCCGGCCTTGTTGCAATGGGCGTAGGCGCGCAACACTTCGCTGCCGAGCGTGATCAGGTCGTAGCGGCCGGTATCGAGCTGTACCGGCTGGCGCGGATGGTGGTAGCACAGCAGCAGGTCGCAACCGCCGTCAACCATCGCCATCACCGCGTCATGCACGTTCAAGGCCAGCAGGCGCGTATTGAGCGGGCCGAAGCCTTCTTCCAGTACGCGGATCCAGCGTGGCACATAGGTCAGGGAGAGCGTATGAGGTACCGCGAAATCGACCGTGCTCAAGGCCGTCGGCCGCTTGCCGCGCATCAGCGCGCGGGCGTTGTTGATCTGGCCGAGCATCTCCAGCGCCTGCTCGTAAAAGACTTCGCCGGCCGCGGTCAGGCGCGTCGGATAAGAAGTGCGGTCGATCAGATCGGCCCCCAGCCAGGCCTCCAGCGACTGGATGCGGCGTGAAAACGCCGGCTGCGTCACGTGACGCAATTCTGCCGAACGGCTGAAACTATGGGTTTCCGCCAACGAAATGAAGTCTTCTAGCCATTTGCTTTCCATGCCGCTATCGTAACGCGAGTCGGCATTCCCGGCATAGCGAATTGGCAAACTGCACGCGAACAATCTGCCTTGGCGTTGTGCTGCTACACCATGCGTATCACGTTCCCGGAAAAATCGCTGGCGCCGTCGAGCCCTGGTGACGGCGGTTCCAACTCTTCCGGATGCGCTTGCTGGCGCAGCCACATCTGCGCGTAGGCGCCGTCCGCCGCCAGCAATTGCGCGTGCGTGCCGCGTTCCACGATACGGCCGTGATCGAGCACCAGGATCTGCGCGGCATCGGCAATCGTCGACAGCCGATGGGCAATCACCAGCGTGGTCCGGTCCTTGGCGATTTCCTTGAGCTGGGCCTGGATCGCCTGCTCCGATTTCGAATCCAGCGCCGAAGTCGCCTCGTCGAAAATCAGCACCGCCGGATTCTTCAGCAAGGTGCGGGCGATGGCGACGCGCTGCTTCTCGCCGCCGGACAATTTCAAGCCGCGCTCGCCGACCATCGAGTTATAGCCGTCCGGCAGCGACTCGATGAAATCGTGGATATGCGCGGCCTTGGCGACCGCCACGATTTCCGCCTTGCTGGCGCCCGGCTTGCCGTAAGCAATGTTGTACTCGATGCTGTCGTTGAACAGCACCGTATCCTGCGGCACGATGCCGATCGCCTGGCGCAGCGAGGCTTGCGTGACGTCGCGCAGATCCTGGCCGTCGATGGTGATGCGGCCGCCGCTGATATCGTAGAAGCGGAACAGCAGGCGCGACATGGTCGACTTGCCGGAGCCGCTATGGCCCACCACCGCGGTGGTAGTGCCGGCGGCGATGGTGAAGTCGACATCGAACAGGATCTGGCGTTTGCTCTCGTAGCTGAAATCGACATGCGAAAAACGCACTTGCGCGCCGCCGGTGAGCAGCGGGCGAGCGCCTGCGGCGTCGGCGATTTCACGGTTCTCATCCAGAAGATGGAACAGCCTTTCCATGTCTGCCAGGCTCTGCTTGATTTCGCGATAGATCACGCCGAGGAAATTCAAGGGAATGTAGAGCTGGATCATGAAGGAATTCACTAGCACCAGGTCGCCCAGGGTCATCTTGCCGTCGATCACGCCTTGCGTCGCCCGCCACAGGATCAGGGTGACAGCGATAGCGATGATCAGCGACTGCCCGGTATTCAGCAGCGACAACGAAGTCTGCGACTTCACGGCCGCGGTTTCGTAACGCATCAGGCCATCGTCGTAACGCTTGGCTTCGTATTCTTCATTGCCGAAATACTTGACGGTCTCGTAGTTGATCAGCGAATCGATGGCCTTGGTGTTGGCGCTGGAATCGAGCGCGTTCATGGTGCGCCGGAAGTGGGTGCGCCACTCGGTCACCGTTACCGTGAAGCCGATGTAGCTGACCAGCGCCACCACCGTGATGCCGGCAAACCAGATATCGTAGTGCAGCACCAGGTAACCCAACACCAGCGAAATTTCAATCAACGTCGGCAGGATGCTGAACAAGGCATAAGACACCAGCGAAGAAATGCCGCGCGTGCCGCGTTCGATATCGCGCGTCATGCCGCCGGTCTGGCGGTTCAGGTGGAAGCGCAAGGACAGCGCATGCAGATGGCGAAACACCTGCAGCGCGATGGTGCGCACCGCGCGTTGGGTGACGCGGGCGAACACGAATTCGCGCAGTTCGGTGAACAAGGTGGTGCTCAGGCGCAGCAGGCCGTAGGCCACCAGTATCCCTAACGGCAGCACCAGCATCGCCTGCGGATGGCTGGCAGTGATGGTCATGCTGTCCACCAGTTTTTTCAAGACCAGCGGCACGCCGACATTGGCCAGCTTGGCGCCCAGCATGAACAGCAGCGCCAGCGAGACCCGCCACTTGTAGGTCCATAGGTAGGGCAGCAAGGTCTTGAGCGTGGCCCAGTCGCTGCGCTTGGGCTGCGCGCCGTTGTTGGCAGTGGCAGCAGCGTCCGGCTGTGGGCTTGAATGGTGGCGCATTGAGTGACAATCTTAAAGAATGGTTTAAGCTACAGGCAACAACAACCAATTGTAGCTCTCGGGGAAAATAAAAGATGGCTGATCAAAACGACAATCAATTACCGCCAGATACCATGCCGCAACTGCGCGTGATGCCGATGCCGGCCGACGCCAACGTCCACGGCGACGTCTTCGGCGGCTGGATCATGGCCCAGGTCGACATCGCCGGCTCGCTGCCGGCCACGCGCCGCGCCAACGGCCGCGTCGCCACCATTGCCGTGAACTCCTTCCTGTTCAAGCAGCCGGTATTCGTCGGCGACCTGCTGTCGTTTTACGCCAGCATCGTCAAGGTCGGCAATACCTCGATTACCGTCAATGTCGAAGTCTATGCGGAGCGCAACCGCTTGCAGACAGAGATCGTCAAGGTGACTGAAGCGACCTTGACCTATGTCGCCACCGACGACCAGCGCAAGCCGCGCAAGCTGCCAGAGCTAGTGGCCTGATCAACCCTGTTCAGTCCGGGCCGCTGCCGATGATTTCCGGATTGCCGCCCAGCTCGCCGGAGATGCCGGCGGCAGCGCCTTGCACCACCGCAATCAGCGACTGCATGCGCTCCAGCGGCATGTAAGGCAGCGTGCTGGAAACGCTGATGGCGGCGACGATGGCATGGCTGGCGTCGTAGATCGGCGCCGCCACGCAACGTATCGACGGCTCGTTGTCTTCCAGGTCAAAAGCATAGCCGCCCTTGGCATACGCACGCATCTGATCGCGGAATTCGCTCCAGCTGCGCTTCGGCAGCAAACGAGAAGTATCGATGCTGGTGGCCGAACTGCGCTTCTCGTAAAGACTCTTCCATTCGCTTTCGCTCATGCCCAGCATCAGCGCCTTGCCGACGCCGGTGGTGGCGATAGGCATGCGGTGCCCTACGCGCGAGCGCATTTCCAAACCCTTCTTGCCAGGAATCTTGTCGAGATAAAGCACATCGTCGCTATCCTGCAAGGCCAGATGGATGGTGTCGCCGGACTGCTCCGCCAACTGCTCCAGGTAAGGCCGCGCCACTACGCTCAAAGAAACTTCCTCGCGCGCCTGGAAACCCAGTTCGATCAGCTTTGGTCCCAGCACATAACCGATGCCCGGTGTAAAACGCAGATAGCGCTCTTGCGCCAGGCAGCTAGCCAGGCGATGGGTGGTGCTGCGGGTGGTGCCCAGCAATTGCGCGATGTCTTTCAGGTCGCGCGCACCGCCGGCCACTGCCTGCAGCACCGCCAGGCCGCGCGTCAGGGTCTGGGTGCCGGTTGGCATCGCGGCGCCCTCGTCATCGGCATTTTTTATCGGCGCTATCAAGTCCGGCGATTTTCGCATCTCTCCATCCTTCAAACGGTTAAATCCCATATATTGGGATAGCATATCATATATTGACAAGGCATGGCAGCCGGAATAAAGTACGCAACACTTGATCGACGCACCTGGCCGCAGCAGACCGAACCCATACAGAATCCATTCAAGCCGATGAATCCAGCACTAGCAACGAAAGAAACGGAAACGCGCTTGATCGCCCTCGACTGGGGCACTTCCTCGCTGCGCGCCTATCGCCTGGGGGCAGACGGCCAGCGCCTGGAGCTGCGCGTCCTGCCATGGGGCATCATGCAGCTGCCGGATGCCGGGAATGAAGAAAATGCCGGTTTTGAAGCGGCTTTTGAACAGGCTTGCGGCGACTGGCTGAAAGCCGCGCCGGCGACGCCGGTGATTGCGGCCGGCATGGTCGGCAGCCGCCAGGGCTGGCGCGAAGCGCCCTATCTGGAGGTGCCGCTCGCCGTCGCCCAGATCGGCGGCAGCCTGACCAGCTTGCGCAACCGCCATGACCAACTGATTCATATCGTGCCCGGTCTGATGGAAAATTCGCAGCTGCCGAATGTCATGCGCGGCGAAGAAACCCAGGTGGTTGGCGTACTGTCCTTGAATGCCCAGCACGACAAAGTCGCGGACATCCTGATCGGCCTGCCCGGCACCCATTCCAAATGGGTGCAAATCCACCAGACCGAAACCCAGAAAGAAGTGCGCCATTTCGACACCTTCATGACTGGCGAAGTCTATGCGGCGCTGTGCGGCCACACCATACTCGGACGCGGCATGACTGCCGGCGACGGCAACAACAACAACAACAACAACAACAACAACAACAACAACAACAACAACAACAACAACAACAACACCAGCAGCAGCGCCCAGCAGGACTTTGAACGCGGCTTGCAAGTAGCGCAAACCCCTGCCGGCCAAGCTGGTGTATTGTCGACCATATTCAGCACCCGCACCCTCGGGCTGACCGGCGTGCTGGACGGCAGCGGCCAGCGCGAGTACCTGTCGGGCCTGCTGATCGGCCACGAGATCGCCGCCTTGCGCAGCATGCTGCACGCGCAGCAGCGCTTGCCAGCGCAGGTCATGCTGGTCGGCGAGGCCGGCCTGTGCGCGCGATATGTGCAAGCATTGCGCTGCTATGGTTTCGACCGGATCGAGGTGGCGCAGCAAGCCACCGAACGCGGACTGTGGCAGCTGGCGCTGAGCGCCGGCTTGCTGCCTACCTGATAGCGGCACCTGAGGAATCATCATGCTAAAAAACGCAATGAAACAATGCGGACTGATCGCCATCCTGCGCGGCGTCAAGCCGCATGAAGTGGCGGCGATCGGCCTCAAGCTGTATGAAGCCGGCTTCCGGATCATCGAAGTCCCGCTCAATTCGCCCGAACCCTTCGACAGTATCCGCACGCTGCGCACTGCCCTGCCGGCCGATTGCATGGTCGGCGCCGGCACCGTCCTGAGCAACGACCAGGTGGCGGCAGTAAAGCGCGCCGGCGGTGAAATCATCGTCATGCCGCACAGCGATCCGCTGGTGATCGCAGCCGCCAAGCAGGCCGGCCTGGCTTGCGCGCCGGGCGTGGCTACCGTGACCGAAGCGTTTGCCGCACTGGCGGCCGGCGCCGACGTCTTGAAGATGTTCCCGGCCGAACAGCTGGGTGCACATGTGGTCAAGGCCTGGCGCGCGGTGATCCCGCGCGAGATCGCCTTGCTGCCGGTGGGCGGCATCACGCCCGAGAACCTGGCCACCTTCATCGATGCCGGCGCTTCCGGCTTTGGCCTAGGCTCTGCGTTGTACAAGCCGGGTCTGAGCGCTGAACAAGTGGGCCAGCATGCCAACAAGTTTGTCGCGGCATGGTGCGCAGTACAAGAACAAAACAACAGATAGTCGACCGGGCGCGCGGCTGTGCCGCGGCCTGTAACCAGGAGAACGGATTAATGAAGATCACCAAACTCACCACTTACATCGTACCGCCGCGTTGGTGCTTTCTGAAAATAGAAACCGACGAAGGCGTAGTCGGATGGGGCGAGCCGGTGGTGGAAGGCCGCGTGCACAGCGTGGTGGCGGCCGTCGAGGAATTGTCGGATTACCTGATCGGCAAGGATCCACGCCACATCGAAGACCACTGGACAGTGCTGTACCGCGGCGGCTTCTATCGTGGCGGCGCCATCCACATGAGCGCGCTGGCCGGCATCGACCAGGCGCTGTGGGATATCAAAGGCAAGGCGCTTGGCGTTTCGGTCAGCCAGTTGCTGGGCGGCCCGGTGCGCGACAGCATCCGCGTGTATTCGTGGATAGGCGGCGACCGCCCGGCCGATACCGCGGCGGCAGCCAAGGATGCCGTGGCGCGCGGCTTTACCGCGGTGAAAATGAACGGCACTGAAGAACTGCAGTTCGTCGATTCCTATGAAAAAGTGGAAGCGACTTTAGCCAACGTCGCCGCGGTGCGCGAGGCAGTCGGCCCGCATATCGGCATTGGCGTCGATTTCCACGGCCGCGTGCACAAGCCGATGGCCAAGATCCTGATCAAGGAACTGGATCCGTACAAGCTGATGTTCATCGAAGAACCGGTGCTGAGCGAAAACTACGAAGCACTGAAGGAGCTGGCGCCGCTGACCAGCACCCCGATCGCACTGGGCGAGCGGCTGTATTCGCGCTGGGATTTCAAGCGCATCCTGAGCGAAGGCTATGTCGACATCATCCAGCCGGATGTGTCGCACGCCGGAGGCATCACCGAGACCCGCAAGATCGCTACCATGGCCGAAGCCTACGACGTCGCCGTGGCGCTGCACTGCCCGCTCGGGCCGATCGCGCTGGCCGCCTGCCTGCAGGTGGACGCGGTGTCGTACAACGCCTTCATCCAGGAACAGAGCCTCGGTATTCACTACAACGAGAGCAACGATTTACTCGACTACGTGAAAAATCCTGAGGTATTTGCCTACGACAAAGGTTACGTCACCATCCCGCAAGGGCCGGGGCTGGGCATCGAAATCAATGAAGAGTATGTCAAGGAACGCGCCGCCATCGGCCATCGCTGGCGCAATCCGATCTGGCGCCACAAGGATGGCAGCTTTGCCGAATGGTAGCAAGCGCAACAGGGAAGCAATCAAGGAATTAGCCGTTGTACAAGAGGCAGCATAGCCTTCGCATTCCATAAGTTGGTCCGGCAGCCGCCGGCCTGGAGATCGACATGCAAGAGCAGGTGCTTCAAGTAGAACCGCAGTCCGCAGCAAACTCTGCAACAGCCGCACCGGCAGCCAGCCGCAAACGCTTCCTGATCATGCTGCTGTTGTTCGTGACAGTGGTGATCAATTACCTGGACCGCAGCAATCTGTCGATCGCCGCTCCCGAGCTGATGCGCGAGCTGGCGATCGATCCGGTCCATGCCGGCTGGGTCTTTTCCGCTTTCGGCTGGACCTATGCCGCCATGCAGATTCCCGGCGGCTGGCTGGTGGATCGCGTAGCGCCGCGTGTGCTGTATGCGCTGGCCCTGGCGCTGTGGTCGCTGGCGACCATCTGCCTCGGCTTCATCGGCAGTTTTGTCGGCCTGTTTGCGCTGCGCCTGCTGGTCGGCGCGCTGGAAGCGCCTGCCTACCCCATCAATAACCGCGTTGTCACCACCTGGTTCCCGGAACGCGAACGG
This sequence comes from Collimonas pratensis, assembly GCF_001584185.1. Taxonomy (GTDB): domain Bacteria; phylum Pseudomonadota; class Gammaproteobacteria; order Burkholderiales; family Burkholderiaceae_D; genus Collimonas; species Collimonas pratensis. The sequence continues at coordinate 5,119,042 of NZ_CP013234.1, forward strand.
GCTACCGCCATCGGCTTTTATACTTCCGGCCAGTTCGTCGGCCTGGCCTTCCTGACGCCGCTGCTGGCCTGGCTGCAGCAGCGTTACGGCTGGCACATGGTGTTTGTCAGCACCGGCCTGACCGGCGTAGCGTGGGCCGCGATCTGGTACCTGGTGTATCGTGAGCCGCGCCAGTTCAAGGGCGCCAACCAGGCAGAAATCGAACTGATACGCGCCGGCGGCGGGTTGGTCGATATCGCCCAGGCCAGCAGCATGCAGAAACCCGGCTTCAGCATCGCTGACCTGAAGCTGGTGTTAAGCCGTCGCAAGCTGTGGGGTATCTACCTGGGGCAATATGCGGTCAATTCGACGCTATGGTTCTTCCTGACCTGGTTCCCGACCTACCTGGTCAAATATCGCGGCATGGATTTCATCAAGTCCGGCTTCCTGGCGTCGCTGCCCTTCCTCGCCGCGTTTCTCGGCGTGCTGAGTTCCGGCGTGTTTTCCGACTGGCTGATCCGCAAGGGTGCCTCGCTCGGCGTAGCGCGCAAAGTGCCCATCATCGGCGGCTTGCTGATTTCCACCAGCATCATCGGCGCCAACTATACCGATTCAACCGCATGGATCATCGTCTTCATGGCCATCGCTTTCTTCGGCAACGGCTTCGCCTCGATCTCGTGGTCGCTGGTGTCGTCGCTGGCGCCGGCCAAGATGCTGGGACTGACCGGCGGCGTCTTCAATTTCATCGGCAACCTGGCCGCCATCACGACGCCGCTGGCGATCGGTTTCCTGGTCAGCGGCAACAGCTTCGCGCCCGCCATCACTTACGTCGCCGTGATGGCGCTGGTGGGCGCGCTGTCATATATCCTGTTAGTGGGAAAAGTAGAGCGTATAACCGCCTGATACCTTCCCTCCTGAGGATGACCGAGTACTCAATAGATACTATTGGGTATGATGGCGCCAGGTCACTCATGAATAAAGGAAGAATGATGGAACAACCGTCTACCCTCGAATTTTACAATCATTTCCTCAGCACGCTGCTGCCACAGCTTCATCAAGCACATTTAATTGGCAGGTATGCAGGGGGTGCGGCATTACAGAATCATCTCAATCCTCTGACAAGTTGTGGCTGTAAAGTCTATTCACAAAATGACGAAGATGGGATTACATTTGAAATTCTGAGGCGGCTCGGATTACAGAAGGGCGTATTTGCAGAATTCGGTGTTGGCAATGGCATGGAAAATAATACGCTTGCCCTTGCTGCCCTTGGGTGGAGTGGTTTCTGGGTTGGAGCAGAAGATCTTGGCTTCAACCCTAATCCCAAAGCTGCCAAAAAGCTTAACTTCCATTATCAGAAAGAATGGATTTCCCAGTCCAATATCGTCAATCTTTATCAACAAGGATTGGCACAAATCGAGCGCGCGCGATGCGATCTTATTTCATTGGATTTAGATGGGAACGATTGTTATTTTGTTGAAGAATTGCTACGTTCCGGCATTTTGCCAGAGATCTTTATTGTTGAATATAACGCGAAATTCATACCGCCCATCCGCTTCAAAATAGAGTACAACGATCAACATCGCTGGGCAGGCGATGATTATTTTGGCGCGAGCCTTTGTTCTTTTTCCGATCTCTTCGAGGCGCATGGTTATTTTCTTGCCTGCTGCAACGTGACGGGCTCTAATGCATTCTTTGTTAAAAATCAGTACAAGAAGTTTTTTAACGATATTCCGGAAGCAGTAGAAAAACTGTATGCCTCTCCGAAGTATTTTTTGACGGGACTGGATGTGGCCGGGCATCCTACCTCCGTCAAGGCAATAGAAACCATATTCAGCGCATTGAATTCCGGGATTGAAACGGCGCTCGAGTAACATGGATACCGCCAGTCAGCCTGATTCCCCGAGCATGGGGGACAAAAATTTCAGCTATTGACGCGACGAATAAGCACTGCCTCCGAAAAAAACAAACCCCGGATCCGCTTATGGCAGATCCGGGGTTTTCACTACGCGGCGGCATCCGGCAAGATGCTGCGGTTTTCAAAGATCAGGCAGCCTGCTTTTGCTCCGCTGGCTTTTCATCGCGCAATTCACGGCGCAAGATCTTGCCGACGTTAGTCTTCGGCAAATCGGTACGGAACTCGATGTACTTCGGGCGTTTGTAGCCGGTCAGCTGTTCGCGGCAGTAGGCCATCAATTGCTCCGCAGTCAGCGACGGATCCTTGCGCACCACGAAAATCTTCACGACTTCGCCGGCATGCTCGTCCGGCACGCCGACGCAGGCGCATTCCAGCACGCCAGGATGCTGCACCACCACGCCTTCGACTTCGTTCGGATAAACATTGAAGCCGGAGACCAGAATCATGTCTTTCTTGCGGTCGACAATCTTGGTGTAGCCGCGCTCATCCATGACGCCGATATCGCCCGACTTGAAGAAGCCGTCTGCGGTCATGACCTTGGCGGTTTCATCGTCGCGGTTCCAGTAGCCGCGCATCACTTGCGGGCCGCGGATCGCGATTTCGCCTGGCTGTCCGAGCGGCACCGGCTGGCCGTTATCGTCCAGGATGGCAATCTCGGTCGACGGCAGCGGCAAGCCGATGGTGCCGCTGTATTCGGTGATCGTGCAAGGATTCGCGCTGGCGATCGGCGAAGTTTCGGACAAACCGTAACCTTCTATGATCGGGCAGCCGGTGACTTCCTTCCATTTATCGGCAACCGCTTTTTGCACCGCCATGCCGCCGCCGACGCACACCCGGTAGCCGGAGAAATCCAGCTTGGCAAAATCGGGATGGTGCAACAGCGCGTTGTACAAGGTATTCACGGCCGGGAAAGTATTGATCTGGTATTTCGACATTTCCTTGATCAGGCCGGCGATGTCGCGCGGATTCGGGATCAGCAGGTTCAGCGCGCCTTCGCGCATGCCCAGCAAGCCGCACACCGTCAGTGCAAAGATATGGTACAGCGGCAAGGCGCAGACAAACGCCAGCTGTTCGATCTTGGGGCCGCTGGCGAGGCCGGGCGAGAGCCAGGCTTCCGCCTGCAGCACATTGGCCACGACGTTGCGGTGCGTCAGGGTTGCGCCTTTGGAGACACCGGTGGTGCCGCCGGTATATTGCAGGAAGGCGACATCTTCCGGGCCCAGCGCGACTGCCTTCAGCTGCGTTGCCGCGCCTTGCGACAGCACGCTGTTGAATGGCGTCGAGCCAGGCAAGGAAAAGCTTGGCACCATTTTCTTCACATGACGCACCACCAGGTTCACCAGCAAGCCCTTGACGCCCATCAGGTCGCCCATGCTGGCCACCACGATGTGCTTGATCTTGGTCCGCGCAACCACTTGCTGCAGGGTCGTGGCGAAATTTTCAAGGATGAAAATGGCTTCCGCGCCGGAATCGTTCAGCTGGTGTTCCAGCTCGCGCGGAGTGTACAGCGGATTGACGTTGACCACGATATAGCCGGCGCGCAGGATGGCGGCGATCGCCACCGGATACTGCAGCACGTTAGGCATCATGATGGCTACGCGCGCGCCCTTTTGCAGACCCTTGGCCTGCAGCCAGGCGCCGACCTTGCGCGACAGCTGGTCAACTTCGTCATAGGTCAGGTATTTACCCATGCAGGCATAGGCATTGCGTGTCGCGTATTTCTGGAACGCTTCTTCCAGCAATTGCACCAGCGACTGGTATTGCGTGTAATCGATCTCAGTGGCGACGCCTTCAGGATACGATTTGAGCCAAAATTTATCCACGTATTTATCCATACTCTGCCTTTAGTCTCTGATTGTTATAAATGCATTCTTTTTGGCTTGTTTCACTTGAGATAAAAAAAACACGCCGATAGGGGGATGGTACAGGTCCGCTAAAAAAGCACGGTTGTATTTTTTTGTTCTATCGCGATGCTATCGGGCAAAGCGTCGGCATGCAAGCGTTTTGACGCATATTTGAGCAAATCGTCGACACTGAGCTTCATGTTGTGATGCAACAAAACCTCTGCCCGCAAGTGCTTCACACCCTCTTCGTCCGGGCTCCATTTCACGTGCGCCACGGCGACTGCGGGATGCTCGAACAAGACTTCTTCGATCTGCCGCGGGAACACCCGCTGGCCGCCCCTTACCAACATATTACTCTTGCGGTCGATGATGGAGACAAAACCGTCTTCATCGATGCTGGCAACGTCGCCGGTGGCCAGCCAGCCCTCATGCAAACGCTCCTTGCTTATTTTTTTGGCAATCAAATTCAGCGGAGTGGCGCCGTGTCCCGCACCATCGGCATGGCCCTGATCGTAGCCGGCGAACAGCTGCGGCCCGCGCACCCAGAGTTCGCCCAGGGTATCGCTGGGCAGCGGCTCGCCGCTATCCAGATCGACCACTTTCACTTCCGTGTCCGGCAGCGGCACGCCGACTACGCCCGGGTTGCGGCGCGCCGAGAGCGGCATCGCCAGCACCGCCGGCGAAGCTTCGGTCAAGCCATAAGCTTCGACCAGGCGGCCGCGCGTCAGTTTTTCAAATTCCTCGCGCACTTCCTGCGCCAGCGGCGAACCGCTGACCGCGCACACCCGTATCGACGCCAGGCCGTAGCGCCGCACGCCAGGCGTGTGCGCCAGCTCGCGCACCATGCGCGGCGTGGTCGGGAAATAGGTCGGACGCATTTTCTTCACGGTCTTCAGCAAAGGTTCCAGCTCGGCCCCCGGCAACAGGATCAAGGTAGCGCCCAGATAGACGCCCAAGTGCAAAACGCCGGTCAGGCCGTAGGCGCTGGACAAGGGTTGCTGCGCCAGGAAGCGTTCGTCGCCTGGCCGCGATTCCGGCAGCCAGTGACGCAGCTGCAAGGCATTCGCCGCCAGATTGCGGTGCGACAGCGCCACCGGCAGCGGCGTGCCGCTGGCGCCATAGGTGTACACCACCACTGCGATATCGTTGACGTCTTGCACCAGCTCGGTCGGATAGACCGTGCCGCGCCCCAGCACCTGCTTGAATTTCAGATAGCGACGCTCATGCTTGCGATGCTGCTTGTCTTGCCGGAACCATGGCAGCCAGTGGCCTTCCTGGACATGGTGCAAGGCCACGAACTTGAGCTTTTCGCGCCAGCCCATGTGATCGATCATCGAAGCGAAAATCACGCGCCGCAAGCCGGCGGCGCGACGATCGCTTTGCAAGATGTCGCGCAATTCGTCGTAGCGGTTGGTGGTGGTCACCAGCATCACCGCGCCGGCGTCGGCTATCCGCGTCAGCAAGATTTCTGCGGGCGTGGCGGCATCGCTCAGCACCGCCACCGCACCGGCTTTCAAGATACCGAAATAGGCAATCACCAGGGACGGGATATTCGGCATGGCCAGCAAGATGCGCTCGCCCGGCTTGATGCGCATTTCGATCAGGCCATTGGCAAAGCGGTTGGCCTGCCGGTCCAGCTCACGCCAGCCGATCTTGCCGCCGCGGTAAGACAAGGCGGTGGTCTTGGCAAAGCGCCTGGCGGTCGCCTCCAGCAAGCGCGGTAAAGCCACGGTCGGCAGCTTGATGCGGTAAGGCGTACGGGCATCGTAGAATTTCAGCCATGGCCGCTCACTCTCCAGCTGCTTGCGCGCGGCGCGCCGCTCCGCCTTTTGCCGCAGGCGGCGTTCGGCCTGCTCGGCCGGATCGGATTGCATCTGCAGGAAGCGTTCGATGGCGCGGTTGACAGCATCCGGCCGCTCTACCATCACCTGATGTGCGGAAACCGGCACCACCAGTTCTTCGGCGTCGGGAATCAGGCTGGCGACCTCTTTATACGCCGTTTCATCAAACAGGATATCGCGGTGGCCGAGAATCACCAGCACCGGCACCTTGATCGCGCGCAGGTATTCACGGCCATCCCATGGCAGCAAGGCATTCTTGTTTTGCAGGTAGACCACATGCGGTGGCGGATAAATACGGGCGGCGGTGATGCCGAAATACGGCATCACTTTGCGCACCATGCCGAAAATCGGCGGCGGCATGCGCAACAAGGTGCGGCCGGCCCAGCGCAAGCGAAAACGTGCGGCCGAGGCGATCATGATCAAGGCCGACACGCGTTCTGGAAACTGCTTGAGGAAATAGGAAGACAGTGCGCCGCCGAACGAATGGCAGACCAGGATAAATTGCGGCGGCACTTCCAGCAGCTCTAGCGCGGCGGCGATGTCGGCAACCAGTTCCGGCACATCGTAACGGGCGCCGTCGGCCTCGGTCGGGGCGTCGGTGTAGCCGTGGCCGCGCAGGTCGAGCGCGATCACGCGGTAGTCGGCCTGAAACTGTTCCAGCTGGTATTCCCAATAGGCGGCGCGGCCGCCGAAACCGTGGATGAAGACCATGGTCGGCTGCTGGTTCCTGGCGCCGCGGCCATATTCCGGACCGGCATCGACCACGCTCATTTCAAGCGCGGCGCCGCCGTCGCGCCCCAGGCGGCCAGGCAGTTTCAGGGTGCTGCGATGCAGGTCGGTATTGAAGGTCATCTTGTCATTGTAACCAATTGCCTTAGGTAATACGACTGCATGTGATCGCTAAGGAATCGCGCCTTTTGCCAGCTCGTCCAACTGGCGATGCCGTTCTTCTTTACTGAGCGCCGCCAGCCTGGCGACCGCGGCATAAAACTTCGGCAAGGTCTGCTGCTGCGCCAGCAAAGCCTTGAAGCCCGGTACCAGATCGTAATAGGTCGCCACCAGCGCCAGATGCGCATTCGACAGCGGCTCGGCAAACCAGCGGTCATAGCCTGTGTAACCGCCCCAGCTGGCCTTGAGCCGTTGATAATCTTCCTGCAAGGCGACAAAGATCTCGGCCTTTTTCTGCAATTTTTGTGCATCACTGAGATCGCTGGCGTAGTTACTTGCCAGCTGTTCACGATACTTCAGCAGCAGCGCCAGGAATTCTTGTTTACGTCCTTCAAACTGGACATAGGCAGCGCGCATCTTCGGGTCGCCGGCCGCCTGCAGCCAGCGCTCGACACCGGCTTGCTCGACGGTGGTGGCGTAAGATTCATTGAACTGGGTATCGTCCTTGGCATACACGGTCTGGTGCGCCAGTTCATGGAAAATCAGCCGCGCCAGTTCGCCGTCGGGGTATTTGATGAAGGTCGACAGCAACGGATCGTTAAACCAGCCCAGCGTCGAATAGGCAGGCACGCCGCTGACCTGGACGTCATAACCTTGCTGCCGCATCTCGGCGGCAAATTTCTGCGCCGCCTCCTTGCTGAAGTAACCGCGGTAATTCACGCAGCCGGCGATCGGGAAACACCATTGCTTGGGTTCCAGCGACAGCGCCGGCGCCGCCACCACGTTCCACAGCGCGAAGGGACGTTGCAGGTCAGCGTACTCGGTGTAGCTGCGGTTGTCCGGCAAACCGAGGTCGGTCACCGCAAAGCGGCGCATCTGCTTGGTGCTCTTCAGTTTTGCCTTGAGGCCGGCATCGGCGTGCGGATCGGCCAGCCAGTCGTCAATCGGATGGGCGCGGTCGAGCAGCGTGAACTGGCCGTTGGCGGCTTGTCCGTAATAGGCCAGCTGGGCGCATCCCGACACCAGCACCAAGGCAAGCAGCGGCAGCAGCCGGCGCGTTCTCATGCGTTGGCGCTAATCCCGTTGACGTCGCCGGTCTGCGCTTTTTCCACTTCCACCAGGACATCGTAGAAGGTCGGCGCGCGCCCCATGTCGGTCAGGCGCTGGCTTGTCACCTCATTGGCGTTCTTGCCGTCGCTCGCCATTTTTTTCCACCAGATCGACAGCCCTACCACCAGGCCGGTCCGCGCCTTGTCGGTCACTCTCACTCGGGCGTTGAAGCTGCCGCGGTCGTTGAAGATGCGCACCATATCGCCGGTGGCCAGGCCACGCTGCGCGGCGTCGGCAGGATGCATGTCGAGATGCGGCTCGCCTTCGGTGTCGCGCAAGCTTTTGACATTGACGAAGCTGGAGTTGAGGAAATTGCGCGCCGGCGGCGAGATCATCCCCAACGGATACTTCTTGGCCAGTGCCGGATTGCTGGCACGCGACTCGTACGGTGCGATATATGCGGGTAGAGGATCGAGGCCGTCTGCCAGCATTTGCGCGCTGTAGAATTCGCATTTTCCCGAAGGCGTCGGAAAGCCGCCGTCGGCGAACGGCGCGTCCGGCGTGTTGAGCTTTTGCCAGCCGTTACGCTTGAGCGTATCCCAGTCAAAATGGACAGCGCGTACATTCCTGCGGTCAAACGCTTGCGCGGCGATTTCATCGTCGCTCTCGCGGAAGCAGACATCGTCGAATCCCATGCGCGCCGCCAGCAGGCGGAAAATCTCGGTATTCGGCTTGGCTTCGCCGAGCGGTGCAATCGCTGCGTTGTTCGCCAGCATGTACAGGTGGCCGTAGGCAGAATGGGCGTCAACGTGTTCCAACTGGGTAGTTGCCGGCAACACGATGTCGGCGTAGTCGGCGGTATCGGTCTGGAAATGTTCCAGCACTACGGTAAACAGGTCTTCGCGCGCAAAGCCGCGGGCGACCGCACCAGACTCCGGCGCCACCGCGACTGGATTCGAGTTATACACGATCAGCGCCTCGATCTTGGGGCCGAACTCAGGCGAGGCTTCGCGCAGCAAATCATCACCGATAGTGCTCATGTTGATGGTGCGCGGCGCCACGCCTTGCTTGACCAGGAAATCGGGACGTTGCAAAGCTTGGTTATTCTTTGGAAAACTGTCTGAAGCCGAGAGCTGGGTGCCGCCCGCAGCATGGCGCCAGGCGCCGACCAGCGCCGGCAGGCAGGTGATATTGCGCACCGCCATGCCGCCGCCGCGGACGCGCTGCAAGCCGTAGTTGATGCGGATCGCCGCGCCCTCGCCACGCAGGGCTGCGCCGCCATAGGCGCGCGCCAGTTCAGTCACTTCTTCGGCGCTGATGCCGCACACTTCCGCGGTCTTTTGCGGTGTCCATTCCAGTACCTGCTGTTTGAGTTGTTCAAAGCCCAGCGTGTGGCGCGCGATGTAATCGTGGTCCAGCAAGTCTTCAGCAATCAGCACGTGCATCATGCCCAGCGCCAGCGCCGCATCGGTGCCCGGCAGCAGCGCAATATGCTGATGGCATTTGTCGGCGGTCAGGGAGCGGTAGGGATCGATGGCGATCAGCTTGGCGCCGTTGCGCTTGGCTTCCTGCGCACGCATCCAGAAATGCAGATTGGAGGCGATCGGGTTGCCGCCCCAGATCAGGATCAGCTTGGCGTTCTGGAATTGCTCAAGATCGGTACCGATCTTGGCGCCCACGGTGTATTTGTAGCCGGTGCCGCCGGCGGAAGCGCAGATGGTGCGGTCCAGCAACGAGGCGCCGATACGGTTGAAGAACCGCATCGACATCGATTCGCCCTGCACCAGGCCCATGGTGCCGGCGTAGCTGTAAGGCAGGATGGCTTGCGGATTACGCGCGGCAATCTGGCCGAGCCGCTCGGCGATCGTAGCGATTGCTTCATCCCAGCTGATTTGCACGAACTTGCCTTCGCCCTTGTTGCCGACCCGTTTAAGCGGGTGCAGCAGGCGGTCCTTGTGATAGGTCCGTTCGGTGTAGCGCGACACCTTTGTGCAGAGCACGCCGGCCGTGGTCGGATGGTCAGGATCGCCGCGGACTTCGGTGGCGACGCCGTCGGTCACCGTCACCAGCAGTGCGCAAGTATCGGGACAATCATGCGGGCAGGCGGCACGAACGATGGAAGTAGTCATAATGTCATCAAAACCAGGGTGCTTCAATACGCTACTTTAGCAAAATCCAGCCGTATACGATTTTCTATTTACCGGCTGGCAGCTGCATGCCAGGATCCATCAAGCGCAGCATGAATGCCTCGCACTGCGCCACCTGCTCCAGCGCCACAAATTCGTTCGGCCGGTGCGCCTGCTCAATGCTGCCCGGGCCGCACACCACGGTAGGAATGCCGGCGCGCTGGAACAGGCCGGCTTCAGTACCGTAGGAAACCGATCCATGCGATTTATTGCGCGCCAGCGCCTTCGCCAGTTGCACCACGTCGTCGCTTTCCTGCATGTTGAGGCCAGGCGCGGACGCCAGCCATTCAAAATCGATGGCGGCGTTCGGCTCCACCTTGCGCATTTCCGGCAGCAGGGTCGCGGCGAAATCCTGGATTTCCTGGTACAGCCGTTCGACATCGATGCCCGGCATGGTGCGCGCCTCGAATTCAAACCTGCAATCCTTCGGCACGATGTTGGCCGCCAGGCCGCCATGGATCAGCCCGGTCTGCATGGTGGTGTAGGGTACGGTAAAGCCATAGTCGCGCGTCTCCAGCTGGGCGAAGCGGTCCGCCATCTGGCGGATGTAGACGATCACGCGTGCTGCATATTCGATGGAATTGACGCCCATGGTGGTGTAGCTGGAATGCGCTTCGCGGCCGCGTACGCAGCAGCGGAAACGGTGCGTGCCCTTGTGCGCGATGATCGGCTGCATCGAGGTCGGCTCGCCGACGATGCAGGCCGCCGGCCGCAATCCCAGTTCCTGCAGGTCCTTGATCAATCCTTGCACACCGATGCAGCCCACTTCTTCGTCATACGAGAAGGCAAAGTGCAAGGGCGCATCCATCCTGGCCGCCAGGAACTGCGGCGTCAGCGCCAAGGCAGTAGCGATATAGCTCTTCATGTCGGCCGAGCCGCGGCCATACAGCAAGCCATCTTTGATGGTGGCCTTGAACGGATCGCTGTCCCAGGCCTGGCCTTCCACCGGCACCACGTCGGTATGGCCGGACAGGATCAGGCCGGGCTTGGGGCCTGCGCCGAGCGTGGCAAACAGATTGGCCTTCTTGCCGCTGGCATCGTAGGTCAGGCGCGACTTGACGCCGAAGCCGGCCAGGTAATCACGGGTCCATTCGATCAATCCCAGGTTGGAATCGCGCGATACGGTCGGGAACGCGATCAAGCGTTCTATCATTGCCATGACGTCGGCGGAAGGTGTCAGTGCTGGAGTGTGCGGAGTGTTCATGATTGGTCCTGTATTTGTCCGGTAAGCTAGCCGTCGTTCAGATGGCAGGCCGAAAAATGGTTGCTGCTGATTTCTTTCAATGCCGGCTTTTCTTCCTTGCAGCGCGGCATCGCATGCGGGCAGCGCGGATGGAAATGGCAGCCGGCGGGTGGCTGCAGCGGCGACGGGATTTCCCCCTTCACCGCAAAGAATTCGGTTCTCCTGACTTCTAGCTTGGGCGCCGACGCCAGCAAAGCCTGGGTATAAGGATGGTTCGCGCGGGAGAAGATGACATCGGCCGCCGCCGATTCAACTATACGCCCAAGATACATGATCAGTACCCGGTCCGACAAATGCCGCACCACGCCCAGATCGTGGCTGATGAACAGATAAGTCAAGTCGAGCTCGTCGCGCAGCTTGATGAACAGGTTCAGCACCTGGGCCTGGATCGACACATCCAGCGCTGCCACCGCCTCGTCGCATACCAGGAATTCCGGCTTGACCGCCAGCGCGCGGGCGATACCGACCCGGGCCCGCTGGCCGCCGGAGAACTGATGCGGAAAACGGCGCAGCATGCTGCCCTCCAGGCCGACTCTTTGCAGCAAGCTATCGACATATTCGCGCTGTTGCGCTGCGCTCACCATGCCATGCACCAGCGGCGCTTCGCCAACGATATCCTGCACCCGCATGCGCGGATTCAGTGAGGCATAGGGATCCTGGAAAATCATCTGGATCGCCAGTTGCTTCTTGCGCCGTTCAGGCACACTGAGCTGTTCCAGCGACTCTCCTTTCCACAGGCGCGTGCCGGCGCTGAGGCTATGCAAGCCGACCGCCATCCGTCCCAGGGTCGACTTGCCGCAGCCGGATTCACCCACCAGCCCGACTACCTCGCCGCGTGTGATGCTCAGGCTGACGTCATCCACCGCATGCACCACTTCCGACTGCATGCGGGCGCCAAACAGGTTGGCGATTTTCGCTGCGCTATCCAGCCCCTTGACGAACTGCTTTCTGACCGTCCGCATTTCCAGCAGCGGCGGCGAAGTCAAGATTGTTTCGGCCTGGCGATCTTCCAGCGTGCTCATTGCGTTGCCCCGTTCGGACTATCCTGCAGCGGATGGAAGCAACGCAACATGCGCTCCCCGAGCGCGCGCAACGGCGGTGTCTGCAGGCACTCATCCGTTGCATGGACGCAGCGCGTGCGGAAGGCGCAGCCCGCCGGCAGATTCAGCAGCGACGGCGTCATGCCCGGGATCTGCTGCAGCGGCTGGCCGCGCGGATTGCGCGACGGCGCCGACGCAATCAGGCCATAGGTATAGGGATGGCGCGGATGTTCCAGTACTTGCTGCACTGTACCGCTTTCAACGACGCGGCCGGCATACATCACCGACACCGTATCGGCCAGGCCGGCCACCACCGACAAATCGTGCGTGATCCAGATCAAGGCCGTGCCCGACTCCCGGCACAACTTCTGCATCTCGTACAAAATCTGTCCTTGTATCGTCACATCGAGCGCGGTGGTGGGTTCGTCGCAAATGATCAAGTCCGGTTTGTTGAGCAAAGCGATCGCAATCGCCACGCGCTGTCGCATGCCACCTGAGAACTGATGCGGATACGCCTGCAAGCGTTCATCCGGAGCAGGAATGCCGACCCGCACCAGCGCCTCGCGCGCCATTTCACGCGCCACCATCCGGCTCACATTCTGATGCGCGCGCACCGCTTCCATCATTTGCGTATCGATGCGCAGCACAGGATTCAAAGTCATCATCGGATCCTGGAAAATCATGGCGATGCGATTGCCACGGATCTTGCGCATGGCTTCCGCCGGCAAGCCGCGCAATTCCTTTCCTTGCAGCAGAATCTGGCCGGCGACGACTTTTCCGGGCGCATCGATCAGGCCCATGATGGAATAGCCGGTCATCGACTTACCCGAACCGGACTCGCCCACCAGTCCCATGATTTCGCCGCGCTTGACGGCGAACGACACCTGGTCGACCGCTTTCACCAGTCCGGCGCGGGTGGCAAACTGGGTCTGCAGATCGTTCACCACTAATGTCGCTGGAGTATCCATGGTTGTTTTATTGTGTTTGCAGGCGTGGATTGAGGACGTCTCGCAGCTGGTCCGCCACCAGGTTGATGGTGACCACGGTGAGCAGCAAGGCGATGCCGGGAAACACGCTGATCCAGTACTTGCCAGAGAGCAGATACTGGAAGCCGTTAGCAATCAGCAAGCCTAGCGAAGGCTCGGTAATCGGCAAGCCCAGCCCGAGGAAGGAAAGCGTCGCTTCCAGCGAAATCGCCGACGCCACTTGCAGGGCGGCGATCACGATCAGCGGCGGCAGGCAGTTCGGCAGCAGATGGCGAAACATGATGCGCAGCGGCGCCAGACCGAGCGCCGTAGCGGCTTCGATGTATTCCTTCTTGCGCTCGACCAGCGCGGCGCTGCGGGTGGTGCGGGCGTAATAGGCCCATTGCACGGCCACCAGCGCGATGATGATCTTGTCGACGCCGCGGCCGGTCAGCGCCAGCAGGATCAGCGCGATCAGGATGGGCGGAAAGGATAGCTGGATATCCGCCACCCGCATGATGAACGCTTCGGTGCGGCCGCCGGCATAGCCGGCCAGCAGACCCAGCGTCAGGCCCAGCGACAGCGCGATGAGGGTGCTGACGACGCCGACCATCACCGAGATGCGGATGCCGTACAGGATCGCCGACAGCATGTCGCGGCCCTGGTCGTCGGTGCCGAGCAGATAGGTCATGCTGCCGTCGACCGACGCCTTGCCGGGTTCCAGGCGCGAATCCATGACATCCAGCTTGGCCAGGTCGTAAGGATTCTGCGGTGAAATCGCCGGTGCGAAGATCGCCGCCAGCAGGATCAGCACCAGCAGTACGAAACCGGCGGTGGCGATCTTGCTGCTGAAATAATTGCGGACGAAACGCCGCCAGGGCGTTTCCACGGTCTCGATGGCTTGGGTCAGTTGCATGTCAGCCTTTGCTTTCCGCCAGCCGCACGCGCGGATCGAGCAGCGAATACAGCATGTCGACTGCCAGATTGATGACGATGAAGATGGTGACGATCAAAAGCAGATAAGCGACGATCACCGGCCGGTCCAGCACGCGGATCGAATCGATGATCAGCTTGCCCATGCCTGGCCAGGCAAACACGGTTTCGGTAACGATCGAAAACGCAATGATCGAGCCGAATTGCAGGGCCACCACGGTGACGATAGGAATCAGGATATTTTTCAGGACGTGGACGCCGATGATGCGGCTGTTGCGCAAGCCCTTGGCGCGGGCGAACTTGACATAGTCTTGCATCAGCGCCTCTTGCGCGCCGGAGCGCGTGAGGCGGATCACCAGCGCGATGTTGAACAGTGCCAGGTTGAAAGCCGGCATCAGCAAATGCTTCAGGCCGTCCCAGCTAAGGAAGCTGACCGGCACTCCCAGCAGCAGCTGCGTCTCGCCACGGCCGCTGGTGGGCAGCCAGCCCAGCTGCACCGCAAACACCATGATCAGCATCAGGCCGACCCAGAATGTCGGCAGCGAAAAGCCGAGGATGGACACCGCCATGATGGTCTTGCCGACGATACCGTTGGGACGCAACCCCGCCAGCAGGCCGAGCGGCAGTCCCAGCACGATGGACAGCAGGATCGCCGCGGTCGACAGTTCCAGCGTCGCCGGCATGCGTTCGAAAATCAGGCTCAGGGCCGGCGTCGAATAAGCAAATGAACGTCCCAGGTCGCCGCCGACAGCATGCTTCAGGAAAATGAAATATTGCAGCCAGAGCGGCTTGTCGAGGCCGAAGGCAACGATCACCTTGGCGCGCTCGATCTGGTCGGCATCGGGGCTGATCAGGACGTCGATCGGATTGCCGATCGCGTACACGCCGATAAACACCAGCAGCGACATGACCAGCAGCACGACCAGACTTTGCAATACGCGGCGGATGATAAAAGCCAGCATCGAATATCCCGGAATCCATAAAAAATCCGCTCGCCAACGGCGGTGAGCGGATATGCGCAGCCGTCCTACTGCGGGTAAAAGCCGTAAGCGTGGGTACGCTCATCGGTGCGCGGGATATATACGATACCTTTTTTTGTGGCCCATGTCGTCACTTGCTGGTGAATCGGGATGACGCCGCCGTCTTCGATCACGATCGCGGTGGCCTGTTGCAGCAGTGCCGAACGCTCCTTGTCGTCAACGCTGGCGAGCGCCTTGGTCAGCACCGCATCCATTTTCGGATTGCAGTATTTCAGCCAGTTGACCGCGCCCATGCCTTTCGCCGGATTGTCGCAGGCCACCATCGCCCGCAGCGGCGACGAGGCTTCGCCGGTCTGCGCACCCCAGCCCAGCAGACCGATCGAGTACTCGCTCTTGGCGCCGCGCGCCGCGTAGACCGACATCGGCGCCCCTTCCACCTTGGTGGCGACGCCGATGCGCGACCACATCTGGGCAATCGTCTGGGCGATTTTTTCGTCGTTGATATAGCGGTTGTTCGGAGTATGCAAGGTCAAGCCGAAACCGTTCGGATAGCCGGCTTCGGCCAATAATTTCTTCGCCGCGTCGACATCGTACTTGGGCGGCTTGAGGTCAGGATTATGGCCAAACAGCGCGGCCGGCACCAGGTTGAGCGTCGGCTCCGACAAGCCTTCCATGATGCGATCGCGAATCGCGTCGCGGTTGATGGCGATCGACAGGGCGCGCCGCACGCGCTGGTCCATCAGCGGATTCTTGTCGAGCGGCTTGCCATCCTTGTCGGTGACGAACGGCGACTTTTCGCGGCGCGTATCGGGATACAGATAAATCACGCGATGCGACACCTTGGAGTAGAAGCTCAGGTCCTTGTCTGCCCTGACCTTCGCCAGATCTGGCGTCGGCACGTTTTCGATCGCTTGCACGTCGCCGGCCAGCAAGGCTGCCAGGCGCGTTGCGTCGTTGGGAATGAAACGCAGGGTGACTTTGGTCCAGGCCGGCTTCTTGCCCCAGTAGTCGTTATTGCGCTCCAGTTCGATCCTGTCGTCGCGCTGGAATTTGACGAACTTGAACGGGCCGGTGCCGACCATCCCCTTGCCACTGGAAAAATCGTCGCTGCTCAAGCCTTGCGTCGCTTTCTTCGAAACGATGTAGATCGAAGTCAGGTCCGCCAGCAGCAGCGGATACGGCTCCTTGGTGGTGAGCTGGATGGTGTATGGATCGATGATTTTTTTATCGACGATGGCTTTGGTATAGGTGTCGAATTTCCCCGGGCTGCCGACTATCGTGGCCGGCCGCTCCAGCGACCAGGCCACGTCTTCCGCCGTCAGCGGCGTGCCGTCGTGGAATTTCACGCCCTTGCGCAGCTTGAACTCCCAGGTCAGGTTATTCACCAGCTTCCATGACTCGGCCAGCGCGGGAATGATGTGGCTGTCGGCATCCATCGCCACCAGCTGTTCAAAGATGTGATCGGAAACGTTGATGTTTGGAAATAAATTATAGAAGTGCGGATCCATCGAAGTCGGCGGCGAGCTCATCGCCAACCTGAACTCCTGGGCCACCGCGGAGGGCATGACTGGCGCGGTCAGCGCCAGCAGGACAGCCATGAAAAATGCACGTAATCCCATTGCTGGCCAAGACATCAGACGCATAATGCTCTCCTGTGAGTGAACACCGATGGACCGTGTAGGCGTAATATACACATTCTGGACGCTACGCCTCTGGCCTTTTTACAGGCAAGAGGCATGCCATATATCAGGAGCCGAATATGAATTTGATCGATCCCATCATCGCCTTCCAGGCGGAACTGCAAGCCATCCGACGTGATTTACACGCCCATCCCGAACTCAATTATGAAGAACAGCGCACCTCCGACGTGGTGGCGCGCAAGCTCACCGAATGGCAGATCCCGATTCTGCGCGGCATGGGCGTCACCGGCGTTGTCGGTATCATAAAAAACGGCAGCAGCGATCGCGCCATAGGCTTGCGCGCCGATATGGATGCCTTGCCGGTGCAAGAGTTGAATACTTTTCCACATGCCTCCCAACATCAGGGCAAGATGCACGCTTGTGGACATGACGGCCACACCGCGATGTTGCTTGGTGCGGCGCATCATCTGTCCAAGCACCGGAATTTCGACGGTACTGTATATCTGATTTTCCAGCCGGCGGAAGAAGGCGGCGGCGGCGCGCAGCGCATGATCGATGACGGCTTGTTTGAGAAATGCCCGGTGGAGGCAGTATTCGGCATGCATAACTGGCCAGGCATGGCGACCGGCAGCTTTGGCGTGACGCCGGGGCCGATGATGGCATCCAGCAATGAATTTGAAGTGATCGTCAAGGGCAAGGGCTCGCATGCGGCGCAGCCGCACAAAAGCGTCGATCCGGTGATGGTCGCGGTGCAGATCGCGCAAAGCTGGCAGACCATCGTTTCGCGCAATCTCAATCCGAACGATCCGGCTGTGCTGTCGGTGACGCAGATTCACAGCGGCAGCGCCACCAACGTGATTCCCGATGTAGCGACACTGATCGGGACGGTGCGGACCTTTTCCTTGCCTGTGCTGGATACGATCGAAGCGCGCATGCGGGAAGTCGCGCAGCACACCGCGGCAGCTTTCAGCGCCGAAGTGGAATTCCGCTTCCATCGCAATTATCCGCCGCTGGTGAACCACGCCAAGGAGACCGCATTCGCGGTCGAAGTGCTGCAGGCGATGGTTGGCAGCGACAATGTCAATCCGCAGGTTGAACCGACCATGGGCGCGGAAGATTTTGCCTTCATGCTGCAGAACAAACCAGGCTGCTACGTTTTCATCGGCAACGGCGAAGGTGCCCACAGAGATAGCGGTCACGGCCTCGGCCCCTGCAATTTGCACAACGCCAGCTACGATTTTAACGACGACTTGCTGCCGATTGGCGCCAGTTACTGGGTCAATCTTGCCGAGAGCTATTTAAAGAAAACGTGATTGTTGCCTTGCTTGCGACGCCAGCCGACAACATGACGATGCAATATGGCGGCTGTGATTCAACGATGAATCACGGCACGCCGATTGATCTCCTCTGCACCTTCTCTTAACCTCATTACACACATGATACGAACATGAATCAAATCGCAGCCGCATATGACGTCCCTATGCAATTGGGCGAATGCCCGCTTTGGCATGCCGCGGAAGCGTCTCTTTACTGGGTCGATATTTCAGCGATGCAGGTGCATCGCCTGCACCCTGCGGACGGCAAGCACGCCATGTGGCAGCTAGATGCGGAGCCCGGCTGTATTGGCCTGCGCGTCGGCGGCGGCCTGGTGGTTGCCATGCGCACCGGCGTTGCCTACCTGGATACCGACACTGGGGCGCTGACGCATATTGCCGATGCGCCTTACGACACCGCCACCGCGCGCTTCAATGATGGTCGCAGCGATGCTGCAGGCCGGTTCTGGGCAGGCACCATCTATGAGCCACGCGACCATGCCGGCGCGCAGCTGTATGCCATCGAAAAAGGCGTGGTGCGCGCGGCCGGCAATCCGGTCACCGTTTCCAACGGTCTTGGCTTCAGCGGCGACAGCCGCACGCTGTATCACAGCGACACCACCGCGCACCGGATTACCCGCTACGAGTTTGACCTGGCCAGCGGCAAGATCGGCTCAGGCCATGTGCTCAAGCAGTTCGCCATGGACAAGAATGCGCCCGACTACGGCGGTCGTCCGGACGGCGCGGCGGTCGATAGTGAAGATGCTTACTGGTGCGCGATGTATGAAGGCGGCCGGCTGCTGCGGCTGTCGCCTTCCGGCGAAGTGCTGCAAGAAGTGATCGTCCCTGTGCGCTGCCCGACCATGATGGCCTTTGGCGGCCCGGATTTACGCACCTTGTATATCACCAGCGTGCGCGAGAAGCGCAGCCAGGCAGAACTGGAGCAATATCCGCTTTCGGGCTGCGTGCTGGCGCTGCGCGTGGACGTGCCCGGCAGATCAGAACCGGCTTACATCGCCTGATTTCAAGGCGCTGAGTCACCGTTTTACGACAGGAATTGCCTGTAGTTCGGCAATAATTTTCGTTTTCGACTATTCTTTAGGGCTGTAGCTGCGCGCCGCAGCGATCCGGACAGGGCAGCATTATGCCGGTGCCAGGCGGCCAGTGTAGCCCTTCCATGAATAAAGCGAAGGCGAGCTGTCATTCGCTTTTTATTTTCTTACGCTCGAAAGTCTTTTATGCAAAAAAAACAAACCGGACTCAAGATTCTGGCCGCAGCCTGCCTTCTGGCTGGCGTTCATGCAAACAGCTTCGCGGTTGATTCCGCATCGCTCGAACTCGGCACCGGTAACAAGAGCCAGCTGGCCCGCGTTGCCGCGCAATGGAACTGGGGTTCGCCATTGTGGCAAGGCAGCAGCACGCAACTCGGCGGCTACTGGGATTTGAGCCTGGCTGAATTCCGTCAAAACCAGTATCAGAATGTTCCCGGTCAATCGAAGAACCTGACCGACATCGGCTTTACCCCGGTATTCCGCTTCCAGAGCAACGATAAAAGGGGCTTGTACGGTGAAGCCGGCATCGGCGTGCACCTGATGTCGCATCTGTATGACAACAACAGCCGCCGTTTCTCCACCGCTTTTGAGTTTGGCGACCATCTGGGCGCCGGCTATGTGTTCGGCAATGGCCTGGATGTCGGCATCAAGCTGCAGCATTTCTCGAACGGCGGCATCAAGAAACCGAACAGCGGCGCAAATTTTGCCGTGTTGCGGGTCGCTTATCCGTTCTGATCCGGATCTCGAATCAAGATAAAAGCAGAATACATAAGCAAGAAAGCCAGTCGCGCAAGCCGACTGGCTTTTTTTTATCTATGTTTGGAGGAAATTCAAGACATATTGGAATGATTCGGCATCGGAGAGTAAGCGTCGTCTCACCGCCGTCTGGACACTGACTTTATGATCCGCGACGATGGTGTCCGCTATCGATAGTGGACACTATGCCTTACATACCGCCCGAACCCAAACCAACGAAACCGAAACGTCGGAGCTTTACGGCCACGCAGAAGAAGGCCATTACCGAAGAGGCTCTGGCACCCGGCGCTTCCGTCTCCCGTGTTGCCCGCGCCCATGATCTTAATACTAACCAGGTATTCAAATGGATGCGGGAGTATCAGGGCAAACGACATTCAGAGTCTATCGCCTCGACGCTCATTCCGGTCATGCTCAGCCACACCGATGTAGCAGTGATGCCCGCCGTAGCAGAATCACCGATCACGGCAACCGGGACCATCGAGCTGCACCTCCCGAAAGGTCGAGTTTGCCTGACTGGTGCTGTCGATCCCGGCGCACTGCGCATGGTCCTGGAACATCTCAGCGCATGATCGGCCTGCCAGCAGGAACACGCATCTGGATTGTCGCCGGCGTAACCGACATGCGCTGCGGCTTCAATGGACTCGCTGCCAAGGTGCAGACTGCGCTGGAAGAAGATCCGTTCAGCGGCCATGTTTTTGTGTTCCGTGGCCGGCGCGGCGATATCGTCAAGCTGCTGTGGTGGACCGGCGATGGCCTTTGTTTGCTCGCCAAGCGCCTGGAACGCGGATACTTTGTCTGGCCGCAGGCACGCAACGGCACCGTGCATCTGAGTCAGGCACAGCTATCAATGCTCATCGAAGGGATAGACTGGCGGCGTCCGGAACGTACTCAACGCCCCCAGTCAGGCTTGTAAACATCCCCGCCTTTACGTAAACTACCGACATGCCCTCGCACGCCGCCCTCCCTGACGATATCGACGCCTTAAAAGCCATGATCCGCGAGCGCGACGACATGGTCGAAGCCCTGCGTGAAGAACTATCTGGCCGCAAGGTCGAGATCGAACAACTCAAATTGTTCATCGCCAAACTCAAACGCATGCAGTTCGGTCGTAAATCCGAGAAGCTCGATCGCCAGATCGAACAACTGGAATTAAAACTGGAAGATTTGCAGGCCGATGAGGAAGAGGCCGCTGTAGAGATGGAGCGTCGCGGGCGTGCCATACGTACCCGTCCGGAGCGCAAGCCATTGCCATCGCATCTGCCCCGCGAAGAGAAGGTTTACAGGCCCGACGCTGTCGCCTGCCCCGATTGTGGCGGTGAGCTGCGTCAGTTAGGCGAAAATGTATCAGAGCAACTGGAATTCATTCCCGCCAGCTTCAAGGTGATCCGCCATATTCGTCCCAAACTGGCTTGCGCCTGCTGCGATAGCATCGTGCAAGCTCCGGCGCCGAGCCGGCCCATCGAACGCGGCATGGCCGGTCCCGGCCTGCTGGCCCATGTTCTGGTATCGAAGTTTGCCGATCATTTGCCGTTGTACCGGCAATCTGTGATCTATGCCCGTGAGGGTGTGGAATTGAGCCGGTCGCTATTGGCCGACTGGGTCGGTGCCTCCAGCAATCTGCTGCGTCCTCTGGTCGATGCGGTACGCCACCACGTCATGGCCGGTCATAAACTGCATGCCGACGATACGCCGGTACCGGTACTGGCCCCGGGCAATGGCAAGACCAAGACGGGCCGATTGTGGACCTATGTGCGCGATGACAGGCCTTCCGGCGCAACGATCCCGCCGGCTGTCTGGTTCGCCTATACGCCGGACCGCAAAGGCATCCATGCGCAGACACATTTGATTCCCTTTGCCGGCATCCTGCAGGCTGATGCTTATGCCGGCTTCAACGCCGTCTATGAGACCGGTCGCATCCACGAAGCAGCTTGTTGGGCGCATGCCCGGCGCAAATTCTTCGATCTGCACGATGCGCGGCCGTCGGCAGTAACGGCCGAGGCCCTGCGCCGTATCGGAGAGTTGTACGTGATTGAAGCGGACATTCGGGGCCAGCCGCCCGATGAGCGCTTGTCGGTGCGCCGCGCAAGATCGCGTCCATTGCTGGATGACTTAGAGGCCTGGTTGCGAGCCATCCTGGGAACGCTATCGCGCAAATCCGATACGACGGCGGCGATCATGTATGCCCTGAACTTGTGGCCAGCGCTGACGCGCTATTGTGACGACGGAATCGTCGAGATTGATAATTCGGCTGCCGAACGTGCGCTGCGCGCAATTGCGATTGGACGACGCAACTACCTGTTTGCTGGAGCCGACAGCGGTGGGGAGCGGGCCGCAGCGATCTATACGCTGATCGGCACTGCCAAGTTAAACGGCATTGATCCCGAAGCGTATCTGCGTCATGTGCTCACGCACATCGCTGACCATCCGGTCAATCGAGTTGACGAATTCCTGCCTTGGAATGTCGCATCGATGCTGGCCGTCCCAGCGCATCTCGCTGTTTAAACTTCGCGATTGACGCACGGTTCTTTGCGTCGTCACACTGCTTTATAATTTCGGCATGAGCCTACCGACAAACTACTATAGTTTGCGTCTCGAACTGACGCGTATTGAGCCTTTGATCTGGCGCCGCTTGCTGGTGCCGACCACGATCACCTTGCCTAAACTACATCGCGCCATCCAGGGCGCCATGGGCTGGACCAATTCTCACTTGCATCAATTTCATATCGATGCTGAACAGTATGGCGAACCTGATCCGTATGGCGACATGACGCTGATCGACGAGAAGGGAATCAAGCTATCGTCCGTGCTTGCCGGGAACATACGCGAATTCGTCTACGAATACGATTTCGGCGACGATTGGCTGCACCGGGTGGTGGTGGAGAATGTGCAAGACGCAAATCCTGCATGGAAGGGTTCGCTTTGCGTGGCTGGTCAACGCGCTTGCCCCCCGGAGGACGTCGGCGGAATCCCTGGCTACGGTGAATTCGTCAACGCCATCGCTGATCCCAAACATGAGCAGCATATCGACATGTTGCGCTGGGTCGGCGGCGCATTCGATCCGGAAGGATTCGATATCAACTCCGCAAACTTGCGCATCCGGCGACTGAAGGGGTAATTCTCCTTCTTGAATACGTCAAGACGGTCGCGGAGCGACGCTTACATCGGAGACGCCACTTTTCGCAATGAAGCGGGCTCTGTAGCACTGGATTCCAGCGGTTCACAGCGTAGTTTCAGGCTTTGAGACGACTTTCTGAGCAGATATTGAGATTTTCCGTATTTTGTAAAGTGAACGCGCAAAGCAAAAACCCTCTGTCCGGTAAGGAGCAGAGGGTTTTTTAATAAAAGCCTGACGATGACCTACTTTCACACTGGTTGCAGCACTATCATCGGCGCAAATTCGTTTCACGGTCCTGTTCGGGATGGGAAGGGGTGGTACCAAATCGCTATGGTCATCAGGCATAACTTGTAACCGCTGCTTGTTCCACTGTAGTGGCAACAAACAACGCAATCTAGAAGAAGTAGTTTTTTATACCGGCCACACAAGGGTGTGTGTGACCGGTTGGGTATGAATGTCCAAACGGTGTTGCTATCTGTTGAGGATAGTCACCTTGGCAAACAAATAAGCTCATCATATAACCTGCTAAGGTTATAGGGACAAGCCTCACGGGCAATTAGTATCAGTTAGCTTAACGTATTACTACGCTTCCACACCTGACCTATCAACGTCCTGGTCTCGAACGACCCTTTAGGGGAATCTAGTTCCCGGGAAATATCATCTTAAGGCAAGTTTCCCGCTTAGATGCTTTCAGCGGTTATCTCTTCCGAACTTAGCTACCCGGCAATGCCACTGGCGTGACAACCGGTACACCAGAGGTTCGTCCACTCCGGTCCTCTCGTACTAGGAGCAGCCCCCTTCAAATTTCCAACGCCCACGGCAGATAGGGACCAAACTGTCTCACGACGTTTTAAACCCAGCTCACGTACCACTTTAAATGGCGAACAGCCATACCCTTGGGACCGGCTACAGCCCCAGGATGTGATGAGCCGACATCGAGGTGCCAAACTCCCCCGTCGATATGAACTCTTGGGAGGAATCAGCCTGTTATCCCCAGAGTACCTTTTATCCGTTGAGCGATGGCCCTTCCATACAGAACCACCGGATCACTATGTCCTACTTTCGTACCTGCTCGACTTGTCAGTCTCGCAGTTAAGCACGCTTATGCCATTGCACTATTAGCACGATGTCCGACCGTACCTAGCGTACCTTCGAACTCCTCCGTTACACTTTGGGAGGAGACCGCCCCAGTCAAACTGCCTACCATGCACTGTCCCCGATCCGGATAACGGACCAAGGTTAGAACCTCAAACAAACCAGGGTGGTATTTCAAGGTTGGCTCCACGAGAACTAGCGTCCCCGCTTCAAAGCCTCCCACCTATCCTACACAGATTGGTTCAAAGTCCAATGCAAAGCTACAGTAAAGGTTCATGGGGTCTTTCCGTCTAGCCGCGGGTAGATTGCATCATCACAAACATTTCAACTTCGCTGAGTCTCGGGAGGAGACAGTGTGGCCATCGTTACGCCATTCGTGCAGGTCGGAACTTACCCGACAAGGAATTTCGCTACCTTAGGACCGTTATAGTTACGGCCGCCGTTTACTGGGACTTCAATCAAGAGCTTGCACCCCATCATTTAATCTTCCAGCACCGGGCAGGCGTCACACCCTATACGTCCACTTTCGTGTTTGCAGAGTGCTGTGTTTTTATTAAACAGTCGCAGCCACCTTTTTATTGCAGCCCTTTCGTCCTTCTGGCGCAGGCCAGTCAAACTACCGGGGCGTACCTTATCCCGAAGTTACGGTACAAATTTGCCGAGTTCCTTCTCCCGAGTTCTCTCAAGCGCCTTAGAATACTCATCTCGCCCACCTGTGTCGGTTTGCGGTACGGTCTCGTTAGACTGAAGCTTAGAGGCTTTTCTTGGAACCACTTCCGATTGCTTCACCAATAAATTGGCTCGTCCCATACCCTTGAATTACGCTGCCGGATTTGCCTAACAGCCTTCTCTGATATAGGAACCGGGACTTCCAACACCCGGACAACCTTCCGCGATCCGTCCCCCCATCGCATCTAACGACGGTGCAGGAATATTAACCTGCTTCCCATCAGCTACGCATCTCTGCCTCGCCTTAGGGGCCGACTCACCCTGCTCCGATGAACGTTGAACAGGAAACCTTGGGCTTACGGCGTGGGGGCTTTTCACCCCCATTATCGCTACTCATGTCAGCATTCGCACTTCTGATACCTCCAGCATCCTTTACAAGACACCTTCGCAGGCTTACAGAACGCTCTCCTACCATATCAATAAATTGATATCCGCAGCTTCGGTGACTGGCTTAGCCCCGTTACATCTTCCGCGCAGGACGACTCGATCAGTGAGCTATTACGCTTTCTTTAAAGGATGGCTGCTTCTAAGCCAACCTCCTGACTGTTTTAGCCTTCCCACTTCGTTTGCCACTTAGCCAATCTTTGGGACCTTAGCTGGCGGTCTGGGTTGTTTCCCTCTTGACGTCGGACGTTAGCACCCGGCGTCTGTCTCCCAAGCTCGCACTCATCGGTATTCGGAGTTTGCAATGGTTTGGTAAGTCTCGATGACCCCCTAGCCATAACAGTGCTCTACCCCCGATGGTGATACTTGAGGCACTACCTAAATAGTTTTCGGAGAGAACCAGCTATTTCCAAGTTTGTTTAGCCTTTCACCCCTACCCACAGCTCATCCCCTAATTTTTCAACATTAGTGGGTTCGGACCTCCAGTGCGTGTTACCGCACCTTCATCCTGGCCATGAGTAGATCACTTGGTTTCGGGTCTACACCCAGCGACTGAACGCCCTATTCGGACTCGATTTCTCTACGCCTTCCCTATACGGTTAAGCTTGCCACTGAATGTAAGTCGCTGACCCATTATACAAAAGGTACGCAGTCACGGAACAAGTCCGCTCCTACTGTTTGTATGCACACGGTTTCAGGATCTATTTCACTCCCCTTCCGGGGTTCTTTTCGCCTTTCCCTCACGGTACTGGTTCACTATCGGTCGATATCGAGTATTTAGCCTTGGAGGATGGTCCCCCCATGTTCAGACAGGATTACACGTGTCCCGCCCTACTTGTTGCAAGCTTAGTTCCACAATGATCATTTCGTATAAGGGGCTATCACCCTCTATGGCCGACGTTTCCAAGTCGTTCTACTATGTCCACTGCTAAAACTTGCGGCTGTTCCCATTTCGCTCGCCACTACTTTGGGAATCTCGGTTGATTTCTTTTCCTGCAGCTACTTAGATGTTTCAGTTCGCCGCGTTCGCTTTGCATGCCTATGTATTCAGCATGCAATGACCACTAGGGCCGGGTTTCCCCATTCGGAAATCTGCGGATCAAAGCTTGTTTGCTAGCTCCCCGCAGCTTATCGCAAGCTACTACGTCCTTCATCGCCTGATATCGCCAAGGCATCCACCATGTGCACTTATTCACTTGTCCCTATAACGTTAGCTTCTAGCTGCGTTCACAGCTAAAAAGCGGTTATAGAGGTATTTCTATGAGTTTAGCGTTTGCCGTATCCAAAGTGTTATCGCATTCTCCATGCAGCTTGCGCTCATGGAGTCTTTTGAGAACTCTTTACATACTTTTTGATTTGATACAATCATACCCATCCATAACAATGTCTTGTCATGGACGAATCTTTACTACTTCTTCTAGATTGTTAAAGAACGGCATTACCAATGATCTTAAAAAGACCAAACCTAAATCTCAGCACATGCCCGAATTTGCATTCGCTGCACCGACTTAGGTTTGATATTTCACGCTTCTTCTCACCAAGGAAACTTGGTGGAGGTTGACGGGATCGAACCGACGACCCCCTGCTTGCAAAGCAGGTGCTCTCCCAGCTGAGCTAAACCCCCGAAACTTTATGGTGGGTCTGGTTGGGCTCGAACCAACGACCCCCGCGTTATCAACACGGTGCTCTAACCAACTGAGCTACAGACCCGCTTGGATCAGTACGAGCCTACCATCAACTTCAGCGCTTTCACGCCGCAGCCTTTGACCGATACCTGTTCTTCTTTATTAACAGACGATAAGTGTGGACGCTTAACTTTCATGCAAACTCTAGAAAGGAGGTGATCCAGCCGCACCTTCCGATACGGCTACCTTGTTACGACTTCACCCCAGTCACGAATCCTACCGTGGTAAGCGCCCTCCTTACGGTTAGGCTACCTACTTCTGGTAAAACCCGCTCCCATGGTGTGACGGGCGGTGTGTACAAGACCCGGGAACGTATTCACCGCGACATGCTGATCCGCGATTACTAGCGATTCCAACTTCATGTAGTCGAGTTGCAGACTACAATCCGGACTACGATACACTTTCTGGGATTAGCTCCCCCTCGCGGGTTGGCGGCCCTCTGTATGTACCATTGTATGACGTGTGAAGCCCTACCCATAAGGGCCATGAGGACTTGACGTCATCCCCACCTTCCTCCGGTTTGTCACCGGCAGTCTCATTAGAGTGCCCTTTCGTAGCAACTAATGACAAGGGTTGCGCTCGTTGCGGGACTTAACCCAACATCTCACGACACGAGCTGACGACAGCCATGCAGCACCTGTGTTACAGTTTTCTTTCGAACACTCCCAAATCTCTTCGGGATTCTGTACATGTCAAGGGTAGGTAAGGTTTTTCGCGTTGCATCGAATTAATCCACATCATCCACCGCTTGTGCGGGTCCCCGTCAATTCCTTTGAGTTTTAATCTTGCGACCGTACTCCCCAGGCGGTCTACTTCACGCGTTAGCTGCGTTACCAAGTCAATTAAGACCCGACAACTAGTAGACATCGTTTAGGGCGTGGACTACCAGGGTATCTAATCCTGTTTGCTCCCCACGCTTTCGTGCATGAGCGTCAGTGTTATCCCAGGGGGCTGCCTTCGCCATCGGTATTCCTCCACATCTCTACGCATTTCACTGCTACACGTGGAATTCTACCCCCCTCTGACACACTCTAGCTATGCAGTCACAAATGCCATTCCCAGGTTAAGCCCGGGGATTTCACACCTGTCTTACATAACCGCCTGCGCACGCTTTACGCCCAGTAATTCCGATTAACGCTTGCACCCTACGTATTACCGCGGCTGCTGGCACGTAGTTAGCCGGTGCTTATTCTTCAGGTACCGTCATTAGGGGACCGTATTAGGACCCCCCGTTTCTTCCCTGACAAAAGAGCTTTACAACCCGAAGGCCTTCTTCACTCACGCGGCATTGCTGGATCAGGGTTGCCCCCATTGTCCAAAATTCCCCACTGCTGCCTCCCGTAGGAGTCTGGGCCGTGTCTCAGTCCCAGTGTGGCTGGTCGTCCTCTCAGACCAGCTACTGATCGAAGCCTTGGTGAGCCTTTACCTCACCAACTAGCTAATCAGATATCGGCCGCTCTATGAGCATGAGGTCTTGCGATCCCCCACTTTCATCCGTAGATCGTATGCGGTATTAGCTAATCTTTCGACTAGTTATCCCCCACTCAAAGGTACGTTCCGATATATTACTCACCCGTTCGCCACTCGTCAGCGGAGCAAGCTCCCTGTTACCGTTCGACTTGCATGTGTAAGGCATGCCGCCAGCGTTCAATCTGAGCCAGGATCAAACTCTTCAGTTCAATCTCTGTTTTGTGGCATTGCTGCCTAGCATCTCTGCTATCGCTCACTCAAAATACTGACAGGCCACTTCCTCTCGAAAGCGCCTATTTTCTTCTTTTGTGAACATTTAATGTTTTAAGTTATACGCTCCTGATTTACATCAGCAGCGCTGCACTTCCATCAAACGCCCACACTTATCGACTGTTAATTGTTAAAGAACCTTCTACTTCGCGTCACCAGTCACCCGGTTCGCGTCGCTGTCAAATCGTTTTGTTTGTCAGCAGCAGAGAGATGAGATTATGTAGCGTTTCAAGTTTTTCGTCAACTACTTTTTTACTTCTCACCGAAAAACTTTTTACTTCCAACACAACCTGCAACCCGCTTTATTTCCCTCAAACTTCGCTACCAAATCAGCCTCAATCTCTTGCCGCTCATTCGTTTATTTCGCGTCGTTCTCAACGGGAGGCGAACTATAGCAATCCCCCCAATTCCCCGCAAGTACTTTTATCCAAATTCTTTAAAATATTTCGATTTATTTGATTTACCTGTCTTTACCCAGGTCCCAACGCACAATGGACTCACCGCCGCTGGTGGTTTTAGGCACCGGCCGGAACGCATGGCCATAGATAATTTCAAAGGTCAGCGGCAGTTTGCCGTCCGCCCTGCGGCGCGCTTCCAGCGCAGCCTTCAGGCGTGCGCCCTGCTCTCTACTTAATAGGCCGCGGCCACGGGTCGCCAGCGGGTTGCCACCCCAGGCCCGGACATCGGCCAGCAGCTTCTCCACCGTGTCATAGGTGACGGTGATCGTTTCCATATCCATGACGGGAGTAGAGAAACCGGCATTGACCAGCATGTCGCCGAAATCATGCATATCCACAAATGGCAGCACATGCGCGCCATCGTCGATGCCGGCAAATGCATTGCGCAGCTCTTTAAATGTATCCGGCCCGAAGCAGGAGAACATCAGCAAGCCATCCACCCGCAATATGCGGCGCCATTCAGCGAACACGCGGTCCGGTTGCGGATGCCAGTGCAACGCCAGGTTCGACCACACCAGGTCGACCGTGTTCGGCGCCAGCGGCAACTGGGCGAAATCGCCGCACAGCAAAGCTGACGACAACTGCTCGCCGCCGCCAGCAAACGGCAGCCACTTCTTTAATAAGCGGTTCACCGACAGCTGCGCACCCTGTCGTTGCTCTTTTGCCAATGACAACATGGCAGCGGACGCATCCAACCCGATAACCGCGGCTTCCGCAAAGCGCTGCTGCAATGTATATATATCAGGACCGGCGCCGCAGCCGGCATCCAGCACCCGCTGCGGCGCTAGTTTCACCAGAGCAAGGCGTTCGTGCATGCGGCTGGATATTTCCCGACGCATGAACTCGGATTCGCGCACCAGCGCGGGCTGGGCAAACAATTGGCGTACCCGGCGCAAGTCGATCGGAGCGCTTTGGCTGGTTTCAGAAGTAGGCAATGAGGTAGACATCAAAATCCGGCAGGTGAGATGAAATGCGATAATCGCCAGTAGTTTACACGCTTGATTGTATGTAAGCTGGCGGTAGTGCCTTGATTCACGGCCTTGATTAACCGCAATGAGACTTGCCCTTGTTATTTCCCCGACTGCGGCTATGGCCGCGACAGCAACTTGCCCGCATTCTGCGCGGCATGCCATCCTGCTGCGCCTTATGCGGGCAGGAAGGCCAGCACGTGATTTGCGGCGGCTGCAGCAAGCACTACTTTGCCAGCCGCCCGCAGCGCTGCGTCCAATGTGCAAATCCGCTGCCCCGCTCCGGCGGCGTCGGCCTGCTCCAGTGCGGCAACTGCCTGAAACAGTCCAGAGCCTTCGACGCCACGATAGTAGTATGCGATTATGCGGCCCCGGTAGACCAATTGATCCAGGCGTTAAAGTTCCGCAGCCAGCTGGCGTTGGCGCCGGTGTTCGCAAAAATGCTGAGGGATGCGGTGCTGTTGCAAGCGGCTGGCAAAAAGGCGGAGTTGCCGGATATATTGATGGCTGTTCCACTCAGTGCACAACGGCTGCAGCAGCGTGGTTTCAACCAAGCGCATGAAATTGCCAAGCCACTAGCCCGTCTGATCGGCATTCCATTGCGCCGTGACCTGCTGCTGCGCCAGCGCGACACGCTGCCCCAATCCATGGGGCTGGACCTGGAGCAGCGTCGCCGCAATTTGCGCCAGGCCTTTGCCATGGCGCCGGCGGCCAGCGCAAAAATCGACGGCCGCCATATAGGTGTCGTCGACGATGTCATGACTACCGGCGAAACCCTGCACGCGCTGGCCAAGACCCTGCGCCGCCATGGCGCCCGCCGGATTACCAATTTCGTCTTCGCAAGAACCCCTTGACCGGCTTGCGTCGCGATTGCTTTAGTCCGTTAAGGACAGAGCGCAATTAATATATAAGGAGAAGCAGATTGTTCCACGTCGTCCTGGTTGAACCGGAAATTCCGCCGAATACCGGCAACATCATCCGCCTGTGCGCCAATACCGGCGCTCAATTGCATCTGATCGAGCCGCTCGGCTTTCCGCTCGACGACGCCAAGATGCGCCGCGCCGGCCTCGACTATCACGACTACGCCAGCATGAAGGTGCACGCCGATTGGGAAACCTTTGTCGCCAGCATGCGCGCAGCCGGCAGTTATGCGCCGGAGCGGATGTTTGCCATGACCACCCATGGCTCGACGCCGTTCGCCAATCTGGCCTTCTTGCCGGGCGACGTCTTCGTGTTCGGTTCGGAAACCCGCGGCCTCGATCCAGCGCTGCGTGAATCATTTCCTCCGACGCAGCGGATCCGCCTGCCGATGCGGCCGGACAACCGCAGCCTGAATCTATCCAATACCGTGGCGGTGGTCGTGTATGAGGCGTGGCGCCAGAATGGCTTCAGCGGCGGCGCCTGATAAAACATTTCCGTGGATAAAGCCAACACCGTGGCGGCATTGCTATAATCGTAAGCCAGACCGCAGCCAGCAACACAGCCGCGCTGCAAGAACAATCTGCGCCATCTACGCAATCAACTCAAAGGATCAGCATGTCTTTACGTTCGGTTTCCCTGTTCTTCTGCGCGCTGGCGATCAGCGTTTCGGCCCATGCCCACGAATACACTGTCGGCGCCTTGCACATCGGCCATCCTCACGCCCGCGCCACCGTACCGGGCCAGCCCAGCGGCGGCGCCTTCCTCAGCATCGAAAATACCGGCAAGGACGCCGACAAGCTGATCAGCGTCAGTACGCCGGCGGCCAAAAGCGCCGAGATCCACACCATGTCCATGGATGGCAATGTCATGAAAATGCGTGAAGTCGGCGAGATTGCGCTGGCGCCGGCGGCCACCGTCGACATGAAGCCGGGCAACGGCTACCACATCATGCTGATCGGCCTGACCCAGCCTTTGAAAGCGGGCGACAAGTTCCCGTTGACGCTGACTTTCCAGAAAGCCGGAAAAATCGAAGTCTCGGTCAGCGTTACCGATATGAGCGGCAAGTCACCTGAGGCAATGCACCAACACTAAGTAGCCGCCGGCCCATAAAAATAGCGCGAATCTCGCGATTTTTTTTGCATCCCCTGCCGATACGGTCACGAACCCTGCCGCACCTTGTCCAACAACTTGCTGGTCGAGCGGTCATGGGCAAAGGCAATCGCCACTACCTGGCCGCCGTAGGCCAGCACCGCCTGGCCTTCGGGAATCGCATCCATCTGATAATCGCCGCCTTTGACATATACGCCGGGCCGCGCTTCCTGCACCACTTCCAGCGCAGTATCTTCGTCGAACTCGACCACCAGACTGACAGCTTCCAGCGCCGCCAGCACCGCCATGCGGTCGGCACAGGTATTGATCGGGCGGTCGTCGCCCTTGCCCAGGCGCTTGACCGAGGCATCGGTATTCACCGCCACCACCAGCGACGCCCCCTGCTCGCGCGCCTGCGCCAGATAAGTGACATGGCCGCGATGCAGGATGTCGAATACACCGTTGGTCAGCACCACCGGTTGCGGCAGGGACGCGACGCGCGCCTTCAGTTCGGCGCGGGAGCAAAGCTTGTTTTCAAATGTAGGCATGGCGAATATAAAAAAAGCCGCAACAACGCGGCTTCATATCAATAATGATCGGGATTGCAGGCGACGCCGAAAAACCTCGCCTGCAACCCTGGTAATCAGACTGCTTCGGCCGACTTCAAGGCCAGCCGCGCAACCACTTCCTTGCGATAGCGGTTCAGCTCCTGCACCGTATCGAAAGTGCGTTCGAACAGCAAGGACATATTGTGCAGGATGCGGTCGACCACTTTCTTTTCCCACACGCCGTCGAACTTGATCTGGTTGTCCAGCCAGCGCTCCAGCCACTCAGGGTCCGGCAGGCGGCTCTGCACCGTGTCGTTCGGGAACAGCGACTGGTTGACGTGCAGGTTAGTCGGATGCAGCGGCTTTTCGGTACGGCGCGCCGATGCCATCAGAACGCCGATCTTGGCAAATGCTGCCGAAGCGCTGTCGCCGACTTCGGCCAGGGCCTTCTTCATATAACGCAGATAAGCGCCGCCGTGGCGCGCTTCATCTTGGCTGATGATCTTGTAGATCTGCTTGATCACCGGCTCGGTATGCCAGTCAGAGGCGCAGCGGTACCAGTGATTGAGGCGAATTTCGCCGCAAAAATGCATCATCAAGGTTTCCAGGGCCGGCGCCGGATCGAATTCGAAACGCACCTTGTCCAGCTCGGCTTCGGTAGGCACCAGCTCAGGCCGGAAGCGGCGCAGGTATTCCATCATCACCAGCGAATGCTTCTGTTCCTCGAAGAACCAGACCGACATGAACGCGCAAAAATCGCTGTCGCCACGGTTATCGCGCAAGAACATCTCGGTTGCAGGCAGCGCCGACCATTCCGTAATCGCATTCATACGAATAGTTTGAGCTTGTTCGTCGGACAGCTGGGTGGCATCAAACTTGTCCCATGGAATATCGGTCTCCATGTTCCAGCGGACTTGTTCAAGCGATTTAAACAGTTCTGGATACAGCATACATACCTTAAGCAAGTGAGTTAACTGCTCGATTTTACCAAGAATTTGTTACAAGACCGTTTATAAACCGGCCGACCAGCATTTTTTACTGGGAAAATGGCTCAAATCACAACAAAGTCAACGCCCCGTTTAGAGTTTTTAATCGGTCAGAACCCGTCCTCTGACATGCGGCCTGCGCAAGCCGCGGATTTTCGGCGCCGGCCAACGAATAATCTTTGCGAAAGGATGAGAATTGCAGGCATCGGCTCGGGCGACGCCTGCCTCCCAGATTTCAATGATGGCACTTATCCGACGCTAGTCAAGCTGTTCGAAGAATTTGACATTGCCACTGTAGCAACTAGCATCTCATCTCGACAATCTTTACACAGGGCGCAATTTCCCGGGCTGCGCCACGCCTGCTGGGCCGCGGCCCTTACTTAGAAACCGGCTTGATTTTCCCCATTGCCGTTTTTGTCTTGCCGGCGGCTGCACCACCAGCTTTTTTGACAGCAGGTTTGCTGCGCGGTTTGGCCGACGCCTTGGCGCCACTCTTGACAGTACTCTTGGCAGTCGCGGCTGGCGCAGATTTTGCCGCTTTTTCCGTCGCCGCCACGCTGTTCACCGCCTGCTTGAATTGGTTTTGCAGCAGATCCCACCAAGCATTGGCATTTCCGGCGGAAGGAGGAACCGCCCCGGTATCAGGCGCCGCAGCCGGCGCGACCGGCGCTGCCGGTTCGTCCTTTTTCGGCATCGGCGGCGCAGCCGCATCGGCATCTTGCGCTGCGTTCATGAAAGAGAACGGAAAACCGGACGGCATCGTCCAAGCATTCGCGGCGGCTTCGCCGCCATCCTCGGCCGGCTGGTTGACCGCGCCCATCGCCCGCAGCGCCGACAGCGTCGCGCTTTGCACTTCCAGCGCCTGGATGGTGGTGCGCAGCATGTTCAGGTTGAGACTCAGCCATGATTCCACCGCCTTCAAATCGGTGATCTTCTTGTTGATCTCTTCCACCGACAAGGTCGGTACGACCATCCCCGGCACGCCCATGCCGCCCCACATCTTCTTGATGAATTCAAGACTGTCCTGCATTGCATCTGCTCCCGGAATACTAGAACCGCTCATCGCCAATCTCCTTCAAGGAAAATCCATCTTACCGCCCGTGGACTATAACAGCCCACTCGTTCCGCCTCACGGTCGCTGCATCTTGCACGTCGTTGGCAGCGCCGTCGCCGCCGGCGCCAGATAGCGCTCGGTCTTGAAACCGTAGCCGCTGCCTTCATTGTCGAAGCGGATGCCGCCATCGGCAAGCTTTTGCATCACCGCCACATACAATGGCTGGATCAGCTGGTGATCGCTGGTGCGCATGCTCGCTTCGTGAAACTTGCTCTTGTATTGTGCGCCTTCGAGCGCCCGCGCCACCGCTGCCGCCTCCGTGGTCTGGGCTTTCTCTATGGCGCTCGCCAGCATGTCGATCATGACATCCATGCGCAAAAACAGATAGTCATCTTTCGGCTGCGGGAAACGCTGGCGGAAACTACGGTAGAAGGCATCGCTGGCGGCATTCTGGACGCCATCGGCAATGTTCGGATGCCACTCAGCAACTGCACGCACTGTCCCCACGCCTGCATCGCCGATGGCCGCCGGCGCACCTAGGCTATTGGCATAGAAAGTATAGAACTTGAGGCGCAGGCCGGCTTCTTTCGCGGCTTTCACCAGCAGCGTCAAATCATTGCCCCAGTTGCCGGTGATGACCGTGTCGGCGCCGCTGGCGCGAATCTTGGCGATATAGGGGGCGAAATCCTTGACCTTGCCGATCGGATGCAATTCGTCGCCGACGATCCTGATATCTGGCCGCGCTGCCTGCAGCTGCTGGCGCGCGGCCTTGGCCACCTGCTGGCCGAAACTGTAATCCTGGCCGATAAGATAGACACTTTTCGCCTGATGGTCGCTTTTGATGACTTCCACCAGCGCGCGCATGCGCATATCGGCATTGGCATCGAAACGAAAATGCCAGAAGCTGCATTTTTCATTGGTGAGCGCCGGATCGACCGCCGAGTAGTTCAGGAACAGCACGCGATTGTCCGGCGTCCGCGCATTGTGCTTGTTGATTGCCTCGACCAGCGCGCCGGCCACTGCAGAGCTATTGCCTTCCAGCACGAAAGGGATTTTCTGGTCAGTCAGTTGCTTTAGCTGTAACAAGGCATCTTCTACTCCCTGCTTGCTGTCGAATACCGTCAGGCTGAGAGAATGGCGGCCATCCGGCAAGCGTACCCCGCCGCGCGCATTGACCTGCTCCACAGCAAACCGGATATTGTGCTCGACTGCTTCGCCGGCGTTGGCAAACGGACCCGACATGCCTTCAATCATGCCGAGCCGGATCGGCGCCAGTGTGGCCGCGGGCGAAGCCGAGGCCGCCGATGACAGGCAGCCGCCAGCCAGCATGCATGCCAGCGCAAGGCCGGCGGGGAAACGCGATCGGTACAGCATCGGCAACTATTCCAGTTTGTTATAGGTCCAATATTTTACGTCGTTTATTACATACGCTTACGCTTGCCGGAAGTTAATCCAGACGGATCGTTTACACTATGCGGATGCCGTCTTCCTCCGAACACATCTCAACTGCACGTTTTACCTTTGGCAGCCGCCGCCGCTGGCTGGGCGTTTTGCTGCTCACCGCTTTGCTGCATATCCTGCTGATCGTATGGGGTGGCCGCCAGTTCGATGCGCCGCTGTCGGTTGAACGACGCGATCACATCGTCATGACAAATATCGCCGCCTTGCCGCCGGTAGAAAAGCCCGTGCTGCTGCCACAAGAACCGAAAGCGCAGCCGAAACCAAGCCCGCAACCGCGCCCCGTTGCCGCCGCAAAACCGCGGCCGGCGCCGGAACCGGCGGTAGAAGTGCCGGATACGCCGATCCGGGAAACAGTGACGCCCATCGTTGATGCCCAGCCGGCCGGGCCTGCCGTGGCCGACGCAGCAGGAAGCATCATCGACACAAAACCGCCGACAGAACAGCCCGGACCGGTGGAGCCGCCGAAACCCGCCGCGGCTGCCGGCAAACACTACCAGACCAGCGCGCCGCCGTCGGCAGAACTGAAATACAAGGTAGAAGCCGTGCAGAAAGGCCAGAATTACCATGGCAGCGGTAAAATCACCTGGCAAACCGATGGCGGCAACTACACCATCAATGGCGAGGCAGGCGCCTTGTTCATTACCGTCCTGGATTTCAAGAGCGAAGGCGAAGTCAACGGTTTTGGCGTCGCGCCCGTAACCTATACGCAAAAGCGCTTCCGCAAGCCGGCTACGAAAACGATTTTTCACCGCGAACTCAAGCAGATTGTCTTTTCGTCGTCGGACAATAAGTATCCGCTCAGTGGCGGCGAACAGGACCGTGCCAGCGTAGTCTGGCAACTGGCCAGCATTGGCCGCGGCGACAGTACGCAATTTTCACCCGGCGCGGTGATCGACCTGTTTGTCGCCGGTCCGCTCGATGCGGAAACCTGGCGCATGCAGATCGTCGGCCAGGAACAAATCGATGTCGACGGCGACCAGCGCACAGCCTGGCATGTGATCCGCATTCCGGAACCCGGCTCGCACGAACAGCGGCTGGATATCTGGCTGTCGCCGCAACAGGAATGGTATCCGGTCAAACTGCGCTTTACCGAAACTGATGGCGACTATCTCGACATGTCGCTGTCCAATCTGAAGCCGCTGAATCCAAACGGGCTGAATTAGGCCAGGCTGGCGAACCAGCACTATTTTTTTGGGAAATCATGAAATCATCAACCTTGTCCTTGTTCCGCCTTGCCGCCGCTGTCGCGTTCTGCGGCCATCTGTTGAACGCATCCGCGGCCGGCACGGATCATCCTGCCACCAAATACAAAACCGATCTGCCGCCGTCCGCCGACCTGGACTATGCCATCCAGGCCAAACAAAGCGGCATCACTCTGGGCGGCGAAGGTACGGTCAAGTGGCAGGTCGCCGACAAGCGCTTCAGCGTCAATTCGGAAACGCGCGCCATGTTGTTCGGGAAAATCCTGGAATCGTCGAGCGAAGGCGCGATCGATGATTTCGGCCTGGCGCCGACGCAATTCATCAACAAGCGTTATCGCAAGCAAGCCACCACCACCACTTTCCATCGCGACAGCGGCACCATCGGCTTTTCCGAATCCAGCGACAGCTACCCGCTGAAGGGTGGCGAACAGGACCGCACCAGCATCATCTGGCAACTGATTTCAGTAGCACGGGCGGCGCCGCAGCAGTTCAAGCCTGGTTCAAACTGGAGCTTCTTCGTCGCCGGCATGCACGACGCCGAGGCATGGACCTTCAAAGTAATAGCCACGGAAAAGATCAAGACCCCTATGGGCGAGCTCGATACCGTACACATTTTCAAGGCGCCGCCGCCGGACGCCAAGGACCAGCAGCTGGATATCTGGCTGGCGCCTTCCCTGGAGTGGTATCCGGTGCGCTTGCGCTTCACCGATCCGAACAAGGATTTTGTCGAACAGACGCTGCAACAGATCAGCAACAAGGGAGCGAAATAACATGACTACACCAAACGGCGCCATCGTCCTGTTCAGCGGCGGGCAGGATTCCACCACCTGCCTGGCATGGGCCCTGGCGCGCTACGACCGGGTCGAAACCATCGGTTTCGACTACGGCCAGCGGCATGCTGTCGAGCTGACCGTGCGCCCGATCCTGCTGCAGAAAATCCGCGCCCAGTTCCCGCACTGGGCGGACAAGCTGGGTGAAGATCACATGATCGACCTGTCGCTGATTTCAAAAATTTCGTCGACCGCCATGACGGAAGACGTCGAAATCGTGATGCAGGAAAACGGTTTGCCGAATACGTTCGTCCCCGGCCGCAACCTGCTGTTCATGACGGTGGCCGCCACCGTCGCTTACCGCCGCGGCCTGAACGTGCTGGTGGGCGGCATGTGCGAAACCGACTTCTCGGGCTATCCCGATTGCCGCGACGACACCATGAAAGCCTTGCAGGTTGCGCTCAACCTCGGCATGGCGACGCAGCTCAAGCTGGAAACGCCGCTGATGTGGATAGACAAATCGGAAACCTGGAAACTGGCGCAAGATCTTGGCGGCGACGCCCTGGTCGATCTGATCCGCGCCGACACCCACACCTGCTACCTGGGCGAACGTGGCGCCTTGCATGACTGGGGCTATGGCTGCGGCACCTGCCCGGCGTGCGCCTTGCGCGCCCGCGGCTACCAGCAATTCAGGCAGGGGCCAGCTGCCTGAGTCACCGGCGCGGTAAACCATCGCCGCAGAAATTCGGGACGCTAAAATACAAAATGGCGGGTAGATTTTCATCTACCCGCCATTTTTTTAACGATCAAACGCGATCAATCAAGCCGCGATCGAACGAGACAACTCCCCTTTTGCTTCAGCTGCAGCAAACTGATTCAGCAACTGTACTTCCTTGGCGCGCGCTGCCGTAAGATGCCGTTCCTTGACATGACCATAGCCGCGAATTTCTTCCGGCAGGCTGGCAATGGCAACAGCACTGGCAAGGTTGTCGGCAGTCAGTTTCGGCAGCAAGGAAGCGATGGTTTCCTTGTAATGCACGATCAAGGCTCGTTCTTCCTTGCGCTCGGCGGTGTAGCCGAAAATGTCCAGCGCGCCGCCGCGCAGGAATTTCATTTTCGCCAGGACGCCGAAAGCACGCATCATCCATGGACCGAATTCCTGCTTGATCAGATGGCCATGGGCATCGTGCTTGGCCAGCAGCGGCGGCGCCAGGTGGAACTTGAGCTTGTAGTCGCCTTCAAACATGGCGGCAATCTTCGCCTTGAACGCACCGTCGGTGTACAAGCGGGCCACTTCGTATTCATCCTTGTAAGCCATCAGCTTGAACAGATACGTGGCTACCGCCATGCTCAGACGATGACCACCGTGCTGACGCTCGGCAGCCTGCACCTGCTCGACAAAAGCACGGTACTGTTCCGCATATGCGGCATCCTGATAGGCAGTGAGGACAGCAACGCGACGCTTGATCAGATCATCCAGGTTTGGCGTGCGCTTGAATTCGATCACCTGTGCCGGCGTATCGTTGAGGCGGGTACGTTTTTCCAGGCCCGCCAGATCGATCGCTGCCGTACGGCCCCAGACAAACGCCTGCTTGTTGAAAGCGACTTGCAAGGCATTCAGCTCGATCGCCCGCATCAGCGATGCTTCCGTCAGCGGCACCCAGCCCTTTTGCCAGGCATAGCCCAGCATGAACATATTGGTGGCGATGGCGTCGCCCATCAAGGCCGTCGCGATATGACCGGCGTTGATGAATTCAACACGGTCGCTGCCGCAGGCGGCGCGGATGTCATGTTCAGCGGCGGCGTCAGGTGATTGCCAGTCAGGATTCTTGACGAATGCCGCGGTCGGCGTCCGGGTTGAATTGATCGCTGCGTAAGTGCGGCCTTCGCCCATGCGCGACAGTGCATCGCGATTGGCGCTGACGATGGCGTCGCAACCGATCACCAGGTCGGCGTCGCCGGTGCCGACACGGGTCGAGTAGATATCGTCAGGATGATCCGCCAGCCGCACGTGCGACATGACCGGACCGCCCTTTTGCGCCAGGCCGCTCATGTCCAGCACCGAGCAGCCTTTGCCTTCGACGTGCGCCGCCATGGCCAGGATCTGGCCGATGGTTACCACGCCGGTGCCGCCGATACCTGTCACCAGGATGCCAAAAGGCTTGACCGTGCTTGGCAAGACCGGCGATGGCAGGGCTGCCACCGGGGCGGCGGCCGCGGTCGGCGTCGCCGCTATCTTGGCAGGCTTCTTCAGGTTGCCGCCTTCGACCGTGACAAAGCTTGGGCAGAATCCGGTCACGCAAGAGAAATCCTTGTTGCACGAAGACTGGTTGATCTGCCGCTTGCGGCCGAACTCGGTTTCCAGCGGTTCCACCGACAGGCAGTTCGACTGCACGCTGCAATCGCCGCAGCCTTCGCATACGGCTTCGTTGATCACCGCGCGCTTGGCTGGATCCGGATATTCGTTGCGTTTCCGGCGCCGGCGCTTTTCCGAAGCACAGGTCTGGTCGTAGATCATGGCCGAGCAGCCTTCGATCTCGCGCAGTTCGCGTTGCACCGCGTCCAATTCGCTGCGATGGCGGATCGTCACGCCCGGCGCCCAGTCGACGCTCGAACCGTATTTTTCCGGTTCGTCGGTGACCACGATAATCGGCGTCACGCCTTCCGCCGCAATCTGCCGTGAAATCATGGCCGGATCGAGCGGACCGTCGAACGCCTGGCCGCCAGTCATGGCGACCGCATCGTTGAACAGGATCTTGTAGGTGATGTTGACCTTGGCCGCGACCGATGCGCGGATCGCCAGCAGGCCGGAGTGGAAATAAGTACCGTCGCCGAGATTGGCGAATACGTGCTTTTCCGTGGTGAACGGCGCCTGGCCGACCCAGGTCACGCCTTCGCCGCCCATGTGGGTGAAGGTCGACGATTCGCGGTCCATCCACAGCACCATGTAATGGCAGCCGATGCCGGCCAGGCCACGGCTGCCGTCCGGCAGCTTGGTCGAGGTATTGTGCGGGCAGCCGGAGCAGAAATGCGGCACGCGGTCCTTGTTCGGATCCGGCTTGCTGCTGATGTTCAGCAGCGCTTCCTTGGCTTCCAGGTAAGCGACCCGCTGCTGCACGCGCTGTGCCACCGGATGGCCGGCAAAGTATTTCGACACGCGGGTGGCGATGGCGCGGGCAATCTGCGCCGGATTCAGTTCATAGGTCGCCGGCAGCAGCCAGTCGCCATGGCCTTCGCCGCTGCGATTGCTCCACTCGCCGGTATCGTCGAACTTGCCGACCACGCGCGGACGCACATCGTCGCGCCAGTTGTAGAGCTCTTCCTTGACCTGGTATTCCAGAATCTGGCGCTTTTCTTCCACCACCAGGATTTCTTCCAGGCCTTGCGCAAACTCGCGCACGCCTTCCGCTTCCAGCGGCCAGGTCATGCCGATCTTGTACAGGCGGATGCCGATGTCGCGCGCTACGGTTTCATCGATGCCGAGGTCGGCCAGCGCCTGGCGCGTGTCGAGATAGGATTTGCCGGCGGTGATGATGCCGATCTTGGCGCGCGGGCTGTCCCAGATGATCTGGTTCAGCTTGTTGACGCGGGCATAGGCCAGCGCTGCGTACCATTTGTAATTGTTCATCCGCGCTTCCTGGCCCAGCACAGTGTCGGGCAAGCGGATGTTCAAGCCGTCGGCCGGCAGTTCGAAATCGGCGGCGGTCGGCAAGACAATCTTGACGCGGTCGGGATCAAGATCGATCGAAGCGCCGGATTCGACCAGGTCGGTGACGCACTTCATCGATACCCATAGGCCGGTATAGCGGCTCATGGCCCAGCCATGCAAGCCGTAATCGAGATATTCCTGCACCGAGGATGGATACAGCACCGGAATGCCGCAGGCTTTCAGGATGTGTTCGCTCTGGTGCGCGGTGGTCGACGATTTTGCTGCGTGATCGTCGCCGGCCAGCACCAGCACGCCGCCATTCTTGGAGGTCCCAGCCATGTTGGCGTGCTTGAAGACGTCGCCGCAACGGTCAACGCCAGGGCCTTTGCCGTACCACATGCCGAACACGCCATCGTATTGCGCGCCGGGAAACAGGTTCACCTGCTGCGTACCCCAGACACTGGTGGCGGCGAGGTCTTCATTCATGCCGGGGTGGAATTTGACGTGATGCGATTCCAGGTATTTCTTCGCCTTGGCGGCGGTCAGGTCGACGCTGCCGAGGGGGGAACCGCGATAGCCGGTCACGAAACCGGCGGTGTTCAAACCAGCTTGCACATCGCGCTGCCGTTGCAACATCGGCAAACGAATGATGGCTTGCGTGCCCGTCATGAAAGCACGGCCACGTTCTAGTGTAAATTTATCATCAAGGGAAATGCTATCAGCTTCAGACGCTTGCGTGGGCAGCAAGGCTTGCGCCGATTTGAGTGGTGCGTTCATTCAGTCTCCGTGCCAAAAATTATGTTTTTGATTGCACTGCGTGGAGGTTATCCTACGCGGTAAAAACGTCTTCGCCTTGTGGGCAAATCGTCCTGTTTTTTACTATCTATTACGGCCCCCAGATTATCACAAGCGAGGGCTTGACTCAATGCACGCCGCAGCATTCAAGCGCGCTGCGGGGCCGATGAGCACTTCGGGTAACAACTGTAACAACTGGTAAATCGAGTAGATCGGGAGCACGACTCAGCGTGTAATGGCAACTTGTCAGATGTGGCTGCATACCTCCCCTGGACCAGCCATGTCGGGCATTCCTCCCTCTAGTGTTCCCATTATCACTAGTTTGCGGATTCTGCCCTCCCCGGCAGGATCCGCTTTTTTATTTCAACTGCAGATTTGTCTCGCCATCCAGCAAGCTATTCGCCGGCAATGGCTGCAAGTCTTTCAGGCGCGCATAGATGGGCGTGAAATCCGGCGCGGTATCGTCGAACAATTGCTTGAAATCATTGATGACAAAATAGGTTTCCTGATAGGAGTCTATCTTGTACAGGGTGCGCATCACGCGCTCGACATCAAACGGCAGGCGCAGCGGCGCCTTGCTGCTGAGGCAATGCTCGATTTCTCCACCGGACGAGAGAATCCCGGCGCCGTATACGCGCAAGCCTTCGGGACTCTGGATCAGGCCGAATTCAACCGTGTACCAGTACAGGCGCGCCAGCATCGACAGACCATCCAGTTTCATCGCTTTCAGCGCGCCCTTGCCGTAATCCTGCAGATGGTCGGCAAAAATCGGATTGAACAGCAGCGGCACGTGGCCGAAAAAATCGTGGAACACATCAGGCTCGACGATATAGTCGAATTCCTCCGGATCGCGCAGCCAGACCGTGACCGGGAAGCGGCGGCTGGCCAGGTGCTCGAAAAACACGTGGTCCGGGACCAGGCCCGGCACCGCCACCAGCGTCCAGCCGGTCGCCTTGAACAGCAGGGCCGAGCTTTCTTCAAAGCGCGGAATGCCGTCGCCGATGTTGAGCAGTTCCAGGCTTTCGATGAACACATCGCACGCGCGGCCCGGGATCAGCTTGGCCTGGCGCCGGTACAGGCGGCGCCACAGCGCATGCTGCTCCGGCGTGTAGGCATCCCACTCCTGCTTGACCACATAGCGCGCGTCGATCTTGCTGTAGTCGCCGCGCAGCGAAGCGCCGTCCGATTTTTCGGCGACGGTGGCAAAAAAGTCATCGGTGTTCAAGCTCGCGTCCATTACATTTGCATTCATTCTGTCGGTCCCGGATTCAAGGCATTCTGCCAATTTTATGCCTACAGTATACGGCTGAGACGAGAGCAGTTAATTGCAAAATTTGTCCCACAAACAATTATTTGCGCATTAATATATCAAAAATCATTCACTTTAAGGTCATTTATGCCAACGATTGCCTTGGATGTAACCGATCGCAAGATTCTGGCGATCTTGCAAGAGGACG
Source organism: Collimonas pratensis (assembly GCF_001584185.1). Lineage (GTDB taxonomy): Bacteria > Pseudomonadota > Gammaproteobacteria > Burkholderiales > Burkholderiaceae_D > Collimonas > Collimonas pratensis. The sequence continues at coordinate 5,162,773 of NZ_CP013234.1, forward strand.
GCCGCCTCAGCAATCAGGAGGTGGCGGAACGCGTCAACCTGTCGCCTTCGCCCTGTCTGCGCCGCATCAAGCAGCTGGAACAGGCGGGCGTGATCCGGCAATACGTGGCGCTGCTGGAACCGGACAAGATCGGTCTCGGCCTGCTGGCCTATATCAATGTGCGCCTGGAAAAGCATAGCGATCCGCTTTATCTGAGCGGCACCAAGGCTGCGGCCGCGCAGCATCAGACGATGTCGCCGCGGGTGTCGTTTTCCACCGCGGTGGAGCGCTGGCCAGAGGTTGTTGCATGTTATGCAATGACCGGCGAGATGGATTTCCTGCTCAGGGTCCACGTGGAAGACATGGCGCATTTTTCGCGCTTCATGATGGAGACCCTGCTGCGCCATCCGGCGGTGCTGGACGTCAAATCAAGTTTCGCATTGCAACGGGTGAAAGATACGACGGCGCTGCCCTTGCTATAGCTGCTCCCCGGCCTGGCCGCAGCAGGACCGCCTAGTCGCGTTTGATGCCCGGCAGGTTGCTCAACCATTTGAGCGCGGCGCGCAGATTCGCCTTGAAGGTATAGTCCAGCATGGCCGCCTGTTCCTGCACCGCCTCCTGCAGCACGCTGGCAGGATTGGCCGGCGGCAGTTTCAAATAGGCGTCAGCCTCGCCGTAATCGCGGTGGATTGCCATGCCGGCCTTCTTGGCGATATGCATCATCACCTTGTTGGACGACAGGCAGTGCATGTACAAAGTATCGATATCGACATTGCGGCAGCGTATCGCCGCCCTTTCAAACAAGCGGCTGCCGACCCCTAGGCCGCGCGCGGAGACAGCCACCGAAACACCGAATTCGGCGACCCGTTCCTTGGTAGTGGAGGCGCTCACCGAAGGCAGCGCCTCGCGCGGCGCGAAGGCCAGATGGCCGACGCCGAGCAGGCGCAACTTGCGATCGTAGACGCCGAATACGGTGTCGCGCGAAAAATCGATATTTTCCACGTAGCGGCTGACCAGATCGTCCGACAGCACCGAACCGAAACGCAGCAGGCGGTCGCCGCTACTCAAGGCCAGGAAATGGCGCAACAGGCGTTTGCGCGCCCGGCGCGACAATTCCTTGACGAAGATGATCGGCCGCGCAGTCTTGGCCTGGCCCGAGCCGGAACCGCCGGCCGTGACCGGCGCCTGGCTGCCGGCACGGCCCGTCTTCACATCTGTGGCTGTCATCCTGGCCTCTCTGGTCGGGCAAGCTGATCGGGATTATTGTCGTTGCGCTTGCAGCAGCTGCTCCACTACTTCTACCCGGGCAGCGTGGATCGCCTCGGGTATGCGCTGCGGCTGCTGCTGAAACATGCCGGCAATCACGCCAGCATTGACCGACTGCGCTGCCTGCAATGCCGCCTGCAGATAAGCCAGCTGCGGAAACGGCTTGTCCTCATAGCCGGTCCGGCCGCGAGAATCGCATTCGGTGGCACGTAGCATATCAATAAAGCGCTCGGGCTTGCGAAATGCATCGCAGCGCCCCAGCAGGTTGACGATGGTGGCGGCGCGCAGCTCGAAAGCACGGCCGACGTTGCCGTGTTCACGGGTAGTCATCAGGGCCAGGTCGCGCACCTCGCTTGGCACCTTGAGGCGCTGGCAAACCCGCTCCACCAGCTCCACCCCCAAGCCTTCATGACCGTGATGGCTGGGCCAGCCGGCGGCCGGCGTCACGCCTTTGCCGAGGTCGTGCATGATGGTGGCGAAGCGCACCGGCAGCGGATAATTTGCGCGGGCGGCGGTATCCACTACCATCATCACATGCACGCCGGTATCGATTTCCGGATGATATTTTTCCGGCTGCGGGATGCCCCACAGTACATCCAGTTCCGGCAGGATGCGCGCCAGCGCGCCGCATGCGCGCAAGACCTCGAACATGCGCGAGGGCTTGCTTTCCATCAGGCCGCGCGCCAGTTCTTGCCAGACCCGCTCCGGCACCAGCGCATCGACCTCGCCTGCCGCTACCATGCGTTGCATCAGGGCGTTGGTCTGCGGCGCTACCGTGAAATCGGTGAAGCGCGCGGCAAAGCGGGCAACGCGCAGGATGCGCACTGGATCTTCGGCAAAGGCATCGGAGACGTGGCGGAAGATGCGGTCTTGCAAATCCTGGCGGCCATTGAACGGATCGGCCAGGCTGCCGTCATCGGCGCGCGCAATGGCGTTGATGGTCAGGTCGCGCCGCACCAGGTCTTGTTCCAGGGTGACGTCGGCGGCGGTATGGAACACAAAGCCTTTATAGCCGGGCGCGGTTTTGCGCTCGGTGCGCGCCAGCGCATATTCTTCATGCGTGTCAGGATGCAGGAATACCGGGAAATCCTTGCCGACCGGACGGAAGCCTTGCGCCAGCATGTCGTCCGGCGTCGCCCCGACCACCACGTAATCGCGGTCCTTGACCGGCAAACCCAGCAACTCGTCGCGCACCGCGCCGCCTACCGCATAAACTTTCATGTCGTTGTTTGAACCTGATGTGAAAAGACTAATGGCTAGTCCGGCAATACTTCGGTTTCTGCCAGCGCCTCGCGCATCCAGCGCGTCACCGCTGGGTGCGCCTGTACCCGCTCGGCATAGGCTTGCAACGCCGGCGCCAGCGATACGCCATAGCTGTGGAAGCGCATCACGACCGGGGCAAAATAAGCATCAGCAATTGAAAACCCGCCAAACAAAAATTGATGATGGCCGAATTCCGAGAGGCAGGTTTCCCAGATCTCGACCACCCTGGCGATATCGGCCTGTGCGCCAGCGGTCCGTCCGTGCCCCGGCTTGTGGGCGCGAATATCCATAGGCATGTCGGCACGCAGGGCCGCGAATCCAGAGTGCATCTCGGCACAGATCGAGCGCGCAGTCGCGCGCGCCAGCGTGTCTTGCGGCCACATGCCGAGATCGGGAAACTGGTCGGCCAGATATTCGCAGATCGCCAGCGAATCCCAGATTGGCGTCTCGCCCACCAACAGGATCGGCACCCGGCCGCTGGCCGAATAGCGGCCTATTTCGTTGGCGGTATGCGGCTGCCGCAACAAGATCTTGTGTTCCTTGAACGGAATACCGAAGGCGGTCAGCGCCACCCATGGCCGCATCGACCAGGAGGAATAATTTTTATTGCCGATCACCAGCGTCAAGCCGTCCTTGCCGGCTTTTTGCAAAGCGGCGGACAGGCTTGGGTCGAGTTCTGTGGTTTGCATATACCGCTCCGGGACGACTGATTCTGCGAATGGCTAGATTGCGTGCAGCATTCCTATGCGAGGCCAGCCGCAAAGACAACTATATCAAGGCAGCGCCGATTCGACAAAACCCTTGGGAGCGACTGTGCCCAGACGCGCTTTCAGAGATTGCGGCTTGCCATCGAACAGGGCTGCATAATAAGTTGCATTGGACAGCACATTCTTGACATAGCCGCGGGTTTCGTTAAACGGAATCGATTCGGCAAATATCGCGCCTTCCACCGTGCCGGGCAAGGTCGAACGCCAGGCCCGCGGCCGGCCCGGGCCGGCATTGTAGGCTGCAGAGGCGAGCGCCTGCGAACCGTCCAGGTCGGCCAGCACCATGCTCAGGTAGTTAGTCCCCAGCAAAATATTGGTATTCACGTCGGAGATCTGGTCAGTGGTAAATCCGCTCAGGCCGATTTTCCTGGCGACCCATTTGGCCGTCGCCGGCATCACCTGCATCAGGCCGCTGGCGCCGACATTCGAACGCGCGCTGCGCATAAAGCGCGACTCTTGCCGGATCAAGCCGTAGACCCAAGCCATGTCGAGCCCCAGGTTCTGGGTATTGGTGGTCATGACATCGCGGTGCGGCGACGGGAAGCGCTGATTGAAATCGACCTCGACCTTGGTCCGGTCCGAGGTATTCACCATGCGGTCCAGTACATTGTTCTGACGTGCGAACTCGGCCGCCGTCAACAGCTGGCGGTCCGTCATTTTGCGCAATTCCCAGTTCCATTCGCGCACGCCTTCAAAGCGCAGATTCATGTCGAAAAAGCGCAGCGCACGGCGAAAGCCCTGATTATTCGTCATGGCTGCCATCTCGATCGGGCTGAAGGCCTGGGTGGAGGAAACCGCGATGATTTTCTGTCCCAGCTCTTCCAGCGCCAGCTGACCGTAGAAATTGGTCTGGTCGGCGATAGACTGGAATTGCTGCTGGGCCTGGTCAACCTTGCCTTCTGCCTGATCAGCGCGGGCCAGCCAGTAAATCCAGGTCGGGTCGCTGCGCAGGGTTGCCGGCATCGCCTCAATGCCGCTGCGGACCAGCTTCCAGTCGCCGCCGCGCAGTGCCGAACGCACACGCCATTGATAAGCGTCGCCGGACAGGGTCGCGTTGTTCCTTACCTGGCGCCAGTAGTCCAGCGCTTGCGGCTCCAGCTTGAGCGCCGATTGCAGGGCGATCTGCGCCCATGCCAGCGAGCGTTCGGCGGAGGTCAACTGATCGGACGATGTACTTAGCGCACCAGCCGCACGGCCGGGATCGTTCTTGGCCACCCGTCCCAGGGCCAGGATGAATAATTCGTGGCCGCTGCGGCCGGCGCCCGGGCCGCGCGCCAGCAACAGCGCGGATTTGTCGATGGCTTGCGCTACCTGGGCATCGTCGGCATCGACAAACGGCGTCATGCGGCGCGCTACGCCGGCAAAGCCGGACTCGACCGCCTGGCGGATCTGGAACCAGACGTCATCAGCCGTGAACTGGCCATTCTGCGCCAGCGTGCCGACCAGGTCGGTGCAGCCCTGGCCAAAATCTTTCGGTGTCGTCAGCAAGGCGCGCGCCTCTGCCGCTACATTCACGCCCTTCAGCGCCGCCGAGGTCAGCGCATAGCATTTCAGCTGCGTGTCATCGTCCAGCACGAATTTCGGATATTGTTCGTCAAAAGTAGCCCAGTCGCCGGCCTTGCCCAGCTCCAGCAACCAATCATTACGCAGACGGTCGGCGATGGCGCTGCCGTCGTAACGGCTGAGATAGTCACGGATGTCGGCCTGTGGTGCGACCAAGTCTTTGATCAGCGGTTTCAGGCGGTAATAATCGACATACGAAGGAATGTCATAATCACCCAGGGTCGAGGCCAGCAATTCTGCCTTGTCGGCGTTATTTGCGCGCGCAGCGTCGCGCAGGGCGAGGAATGCATCATCCTGGCTGGCGTAACTGCCGATGGAAGCACTGCTGGCGGAGCGTTTTTGCGCATAAGCTGCACTTGTCAGCACGGCGGAAGAAGCCACGGCGACGGCGATAACAGCAAGCCATTTCTTTTTGAACATGTTAAACCTATTTTTTACGGGTACGAGCGATGACGTCTAGCATAGCATGTGATGCCAGTGATGCAACACCAAACCCGGACAAAGCCGCATTGCGGCTTGCCCTGCTGGCGGCGCGGCGGGCCATCGCCGCCGATAACCGCAGCGAGTGGGACCGGGAGCTGGGGCGCCGCGTGCTGGCCTGGGCCGCTGCATGGCGACAAGCGCTGCCGGACGGTGTTCTGGGTGTTTACTGGCCGATCCGCGGTGAACCAGACTTGCGGCCGGTCTACGCAGAACTGGCAGCCAGCGGCGTGGCGCTGGCGTTGCCGGTGGTGGTCGGCAACGATAGTCCGCTGCGTTTTCTCGCCTGGACGCCCGGTGAAAACATGGACAAGGATAGTTTCGGGGTTGCGGTGCCTGCCAGCAATGTAAGCGCGAAGCCGTCGGCCCTGCTGGTTCCCTGCGTCGGCTTCAACTGCCGCAAGCTCAGGCTTGGCTACGGCGGCGGCTTTTATGACCGGACGCTGGCGCTGGCGCCGCGTCCGCAGGCAATCGGGATTGCCTACTCCTGCGGACTAGCGGAATTTGACGGCGACCCGCATGATATCGCGCTGGACGCCATTATCACCGAAGCTGGCGGACCGTAACAGTCTATAACTTCAAACGCTGCCAGATGGCGATCGTCGCCGGCGAATGATTCAAGGTATAGAAATGCAATCCCGGAGCGCCGCCGACGAGCAAGCGCTCACATAGCTGAGTCACCACGTCCAGCCCGAAAGCCCGGATCGAATCGGTATCGTCGCCGTAGCTGGCCAGCTTGAGGCGGATCCAGCGCGGAATCTCGGTGCCGCACATGTCGGAAAAACGCATCAGCTGCGAGTAGTTGGTGATCGGCATGATGCCGGCAACCACCGGCACGGTCGCCCCCAGCTTTTGCGCTTCGTCGACGAAACGGAAATAGGCGTCGGCGTTGTAGAAATACTGGGTGATGGCGCCGTTGGCGCCGGCCTTGACCTTGCTGACATAGCGCTGCACATCGTCTTGCGGTGACTTTGCCTGCGGATGCATTTCCGGATAGGCGGCGACCTCGATATGGAACCAGTCGCCGGTTTCGGCACGGATGAATTCCACCAGCTCATTTGCATAACGGAATTCGCCGGAAGAAAAATCCATCGCGCCGTAACCGCTCGGCAGGTCGCCGCGCAAGGCCACCAGGCGCTTGATGCCGTGATCCTTGTATTGCGCCAGGATCGCGCGCAGCGATTCACGCGAGCTGCCCAGGCAGGATAGATGCGGCGCCGCTTCGTGGCCCTCGCTGCGGATATCCAGCACCGTGTCCAGCGTGCCCTTCTGGGTCGAACCGCCGGCGCCGAAGGTCACCGAGAAATAACGTGGATGCAGCTCGGCCAGCTTGGCGCGCGTCACCCGCAGCTTTTCCGTGCCCTCGGGCGTCTTCGGCGGGAAAAATTCGATACTGAAATTCTTTTGTGCCATTTTCTTTGCCAATCAATTCTTCTTCAACAGCAGCGTGGAGAGCGCCCACGAAACGATGCTGTACAAGATCGCGCCACCTACCGCCGCCCAGAAACCGGCGACATAGAAGCCGCTGACCAGTTGCGATACCAGCCAGAACATCAGGCCGTTGATGATAAAGATGAACAAGCCCAGGGTCAGCAAGGTCGCCGGCAAGGTCAGCAACAGCAGCACCGGACGGATCAGGGTATTGACGAGACCGAGCACCAGCGCCGCGATCAGCGCTGCACCGAAACTGGTGAACTGCACCGAATGCATCAGGTACGGCACTGCCAGCAAGGCCAGGGTATTAATCAGCCAGGTAATCAGTAAGCGCATTGAGGTTTCCTCTTGATGGTGGAAGCGCCGCCGGCCGCCATCAGGCAACCGGCGGCCGGATTGTTAACTGCTTAATAGCGGTAGTGTTCCGGCTTGTAAGGGCCGGTTTGCTTGACGCCGATATAAGCAGCCTGCTCTTCCGTCAGCACCGACAGTTGGGCGTTCAGCTTTTTCAGCTGCAGGCGCGCGACTTTTTCATCCAGGTGCTTCGGCAGCGTATAGACGCCGACCGGATAAGCCTTGGTGTTCGCAAACAGTTCGATCTGAGCAATGGTCTGATTGGCGAACGACGAGCTCATCACGTACGACGGATGGCCGGTGCCGCAACCCAGGTTCACCAGACGGCCTTCAGCCAGCAGGATGATGCGTTTGCCGTCAGGGAAAATGATGTGGTCGACTTGCGGCTTGATGTTTTCCCAGGTGTACTGCTTCAGGGCGGCGACTTCGATTTCATTGTCGAAATGGCCGATGTTGCAGACGATCGCCTGGTCTTTCATCTTTTGCATGTGCGCATGGGTGATCACATGGTAGTTGCCGGTGCAGGTGACAAAGATATCGCCGTGCTCGGCCGCGTATTCCATGGTCACCACGCGGTAGCCTTCCATCGCCGCCTGCAGCGCGCAGATCGGATCGACTTCCGTCACCCAGACTTGCGCCGACAGAGCGCGCATGGCTTGTGCCGAACCTTTGCCGACATCGCCATAGCCGGCGATCACGGCGACCTTGCCGGCGATCATGACATCGGTAGCGCGCTTGATGCCGTCCACCAGCGATTCGCGGCAGCCGTACAGATTGTCGAACTTCGACTTGGTGACCGAATCATTGACATTGATCGCAGGGAAAGCCAGCTTGCCTTCCTTGTGCATCTGGTACAAACGATGCACGCCGGTGGTGGTTTCTTCGGTCACGCCCTTGATCTGGGCCAGGCGGGTCGAATACCAGTTGGAGGAAGTCGCCAGCTTTTTCTTGATGGCGTTGAACAGGCAGATTTCTTCTTCCGAACCCGGGTTGTTCAAGACCGACGCATCTTTTTCAGCACGGGTGCCGAGATGCAGCAGCAAGGTAGCATCGCCACCGTCGTCCAGGATCATGTTGGCTTGTTCTTCGCCCGGCCATTCGAAAATGCGGTGCGTGAATTCCCAGTAGTCGTCCAGCGATTCGCCCTTGAAGGCAAACACCGGCGTGCCGGCGGCGGCGATCGCAGCGGCGGCGTGGTCCTGGGTCGAGTAGATGTTGCAGGATGCCCAGCGCACTTTGGCGCCCAGTGCTTCCAGGGTCTGGATCAGCACCGCGGTCTGGATCGTCATGTGGATCGAACCGGTGATGCGCGCACCCTTGAGCGGCTGTGCAGCGGCGAATTCGTCGCGGATCGCCATCAGGCCCGGCATTTCAGTTTCGGCAATCCGGATTTCTTTGTCGCCCCAGCCCGACAGGCTGATATCGGCAACGACGTAGTCTTGGTTTGAAGAGGTTGAGTGTGCAGTAGAGTTCATTACAGCGGCGTTCATCACGCCCTCCTTTCGTTAGAAAAAAAGTAACGTGAGCGCAGTTGCGTATTGACCGTTCCAAGCCTGGCAGACCGTGTCTGTCGCAACGCTCCTTGGATACGATCTGCCATTTTAAAGCAAACGGCGGCTTTTCGGCCAGCTGAAGCACATATTCCGGTTATCCCGATAGCCAAATAACCAGGCTGCCCTCAGACCCAGCCCATTTCATGCAACTCGCTCTTGATATAAGCATAGTAAATCGGCGCCGCCACCAGTCCCGGCAAGCCGAATGCGGCTTCCGCCAGCACCATCATCAGCAGCAGTTCCCAGCTGCGGGCATTGATCTGCGTGCCGACGATCCTCGCATTCAGGAAATATTCCAGCTTGTGTATCACCACCAGGAATACCAGCGCCGCCAGCGCCACATAGACCGATACCGACATGGCGACCAGCACGATCAGCGTGTTGGAGATCAGGTTGCCGATCACCGGCAGCAAACCCGCCAGGAAGGTGACGATGATCATGGTCTTGGTCAACGGCAGGTGGATGCCGGCCAGCTTGAGCACGACCAGCAGGAAGATCGCCGTCAAGGTTGTGTTCAGCAGGGAGATCTTGATCTGGGCGAACACTACGCGGCGGAAAGCATCCGCCAGCAAATGCGCGCGCCCCAGCAGTTCGCTGGCCAGCGGTTGCAACAGTGGCATCGGATGTGCCGCATTCAGCGCCACCATGGCGCCCAGCACCATGCCGACCAGCACATGCACGAACACCTGTACCGCTTCCCTGCCCGCCAGCTGCACTTCGCCGCTGTGGGATTGCAGCCAGTCGCTGACTATTTGCCGGATATCTTCAACGTCGTCGGGCAGATACTGCTGCAGCCAGTCGGGCAACTGCGTGCGCGCCTGGTCGACCACTACCATCAGCTTCGACTGCAATACCTGCAGGCGATCCGGGCCGCCGTGAAAGAAGGCAATCAGACCGAAAATGATCAGCGATAAGATCCCGATAATGATCGCCGACAAGAACACGACGGAAATCAGATGCGCCCGCTCGCTGGTCAGGCGGCGCTGAACAAATGGCGTCAGCGCGCGCACCAGTTCGTACACCAGCAAACCGGCCAGCAAGGCCGTCAGCATATGCAGCGACATCACCAGGAACAACGCGGTCAGCGCCACCAGCCAGGCAGCCAGGCGGAAGCGCGGCAACTCGGTGACTACCGGACGCAATTGACGGGACGCAGGTTCGGGTACGTTTTTGGGGGCAGAGGCCATGTGGGGACTTGGTTAGATCAAGCGCAATGCAACTAAGGCAAAGTAAAGCGCTGGCATCTTTCTTGTGGAAGAGTCACTGAGGCGATCAGTGTAGCAAGTCGTTACCATCGTGCAAAGCACGATTCTGGCGCTGCCGATATTCGGCATCCGGCATGGCGAGGAAGCAGCCCTCGTCATGCCGAACCAGTTATTACAGAGCAGCAGCCTTCAGCGCGGCAGCCTTGTCGGTGCGTTCCCAGGTGAATTCCGGCTCCTCGCGGCCAAAGTGACCGTAGGCGGCAGTTTTTTGATAGATCGGGCGCAACAGGTCGAGCATCTGCACGATGCCCTTCGGACGCAGGTCGAAGTGCTCCAGCACCAGCTGCGCCAGCTTTTCGTCGCTGATCTTGCCGGTGCCGAAAGTGGTCACCATCACCGAAGTCGGCTTGGCGATGCCGATCGCGTACGACACCTGGATCTGGCAGCGGGTCGCCAGGCCGGCGGCGACGATATTCTTCGCCACATAGCGGCCGGCATAGGCTGCCGAACGATCGACCTTGGAAGGATCCTTGCCGGAGAAAGCGCCGCCGCCGTGCGGTGCTGCACCGCCGTAGGTATCGACGATAATCTTGCGCCCGGTCAGGCCGCAGTCGCCTTGCGGGCCGCCGATGACGAAGCGGCCGGTCGGGTTGATCAGGTAGCGGGTGTTTTGCAGCCATTCCTTCGGCACCACCGGCTTGATGATTTCTTCGATCGCCGCTTCTTCAATCGCTTTGTGCTGCATCTCTGGCGCGTGCTGGGTCGACAGCACAACAGTATCGATCGCGACAGGAATGCCATCGACGTATTTCAATGTCACCTGCGATTTGGCGTCTGGACGCAGCCATGGCAGGCGGCCGTCCTTGCGCAATTGCGACTGGCGCTCGACGATCCGGTGCGCGTAGTAGATTGCGGCAGGCATCAGTTCCGGCGTTTCATCGCAAGCGTAACCGAACATCAGTCCCTGGTCGCCTGCGCCCTGGTCGAGATCGAGGCCCTTGCCTTCGTCCACGCCCTGGGCGATATCCGGTGATTGCTTGTCGTAGCCGACCAGCACCGAGCAGCTCTTGTAGTCGATGCCGTAGTCAGCATTGTCGTAGCCGATGCGTTTGATGGTTTCGCGCGCAACGGCGATGTAATCGACATTGGCGAAAGTGGTGACTTCACCAGCCAGTACTACCAGGCCGGTATTGCACAGGGTTTCGGCAGCGACCCGGGCGTGCGGATCCTGGGTAAAGATTGCATCGAGAATCGCATCGGAGATTTGATCCGCGACTTTATCGGGGTGACCTTCGGAAACGGATTCCGAGGTAAAGAGGTATTCATGTGCCATTGCAAGCTCCAACAAAAAACAAGTGGTGACCATGTCGCAGTCAAACCAGTTGAGCCTGCGACGCTTTAGCGAAATTTGTATTCCGCCTCGCAAGTTGTCTATTAACTCGGCGGATAATGCTGATTACTATATATTAAGATGATTCTGATAAGCAATCTATCTGCAACTCAGGGGCAACAGCGGCGCTGTTTGAATTGCAGACTATTGTGCTATTTTACGCCTCTTGAAAAAAATCAGCAAAATCCAGCCCCTTTTGGGCTATGTTTGGCTCTTTTAGGCCTCCGCTAATGCTCGTAACACTCTTTCGCCTGCTATCGAAACTCCCGTTATCTTTCCTGCACGCAATAGGCACGGCCGGCGGCTGGCTGGTCTATCTGCTCTCGTCTTCATATCGCCAGAAACTCAAAGAGAATCTGACGCGGGCCGGTTACCAGGCGCACCTGGCACAAGCGGTCAGCGAATCCGGAAAAAGCATGTTCGAGCTGCCGTTCATCTGGTGCGCCTCGCCGCAACGGGTGCTACGTACCGCCACCATCGAAAACTGGGAGCTGGCGCAGGCGGCGCTGGACGCCAAGACCGGCGTGATCTTCCTGACCCCGCATCTGGGCTGTTTTGAAATCATCGCCCAGGCCATCGCCGCCAAGACCTCGCTGACCGCGCTGTACCGGCCGCCGCGCAAAGCCGCCCTCAAGCCGCTCATCGAAGGCGCGCGCGGACGCCATAACCTGCTGCTGGCGCCGGCCAGCCTGGCCGGTGTGCGCACCCTGTTCAAGGCGCTCAAGAAAGGCCAGGCGATCGGCCTGCTGCCGGACCAGGTGCCGCAAAACGGCGAAGGCATATGGGCCGATTTCTTTGGCCGCCCGGCCTACACCATGACGCTGCCGGCCAAGCTGCAGCAGATGAGCGGCGCGCCGCTCATCCTTTCTTACGCCGAACGGCTGCCGTTCGGACGCGGCTATATGATCCGCTTTGTACCCTTCAAGGAAACCGAGGGCCACTCGACAGAGCAAAGAACGCTGGCGATCAACCAGGCGATGGAGCAACTGATCGCGCGCTGCCCGGCGCAATATATCTGGAGCTACAACCGCTACAAGACGCCGCCAGGAGTGGCGCCGGCAGCCGTCGCGCAGGAGCCACAGGCATGAGGGCCTTGCTGTGGCTCCTGTGGCTGGCGCATTTTTTACCGTTATGGATCCTGGGCCCGGTCGGTGAAGCGCTGGGTTCGCTGCTGTTCATCATCATGAAGCCGCGGCGCCATATCACCCTGACCAACCTGCGCCTGTGCTTTCCCGACATGCCCGAACAGGAAAGGGTAGCGCTGGCGCGCCGCCATTTCCAGGCTTACTCGCGCAGCGTGCTGGAACGCAGCGTGCTGTGGTGGGCTTCCGAAACGCGCTTGCGGCGCCTGATCAAGATCGAATCCGAACTGCCGCTCAGCACCTTGCAATCCGGCCCCACCATTTTGCTCTGTCCGCATTTCGTCTGCCTGGAAATTCCAGGTATTGCGCTGGTGCTGAATTCCTCGCTGTCGATCTGCACCATCTATACCCGCCAGCAGGACGCCGTAATCGATGCCGCGCTGCTGAAAGGACGCTCGCGCTTCCGTCCGGTCAAATTGTTTTCCCGCGAGCAGGGCGTCAAGCCCATCATCCGCGCCATGCGCGAGGGCTATCCGTTCATCATGTTGCCGGACATGGATTTCGGCATGAAAGACGCGGAATTCGTACCGTTTTTTGGCGTGCCGACCGCCACGCTGACAGCCACCGCCAGGATCGCCGCCGCCACCAAAGCCAATGTGGTGCCGATGATTGCAACTTTCCTGCCCGGCTACAAAGGCTGGAAGGTCACCTTTTATCCGGCCTGGGAGAACTATCCGGGCGATGACATGACAGAAGCCACCCGCCGCATGAACGCCTTCATCGAAGCCCGCATCCTGGAAGCGCCGGCCGAATATTTCTGGGCTCACAAACGTTTCAAGAGCCGGCCGCCGGGACAGGCCGATGTTTACACCGCCGCGGCGCCAGAGCAGAATTGAAACAGCGATGCAGCGGAACACGGTTTAATCGATAATAGCCTCATGAAACTCAAATTCACAAAAATGCATGGCGCCGGCAACGACTTTGTCGTGATCGACGCCATCAGCCAGCAGATCAACTTCACCGCGGCGCAATGGCAGCATCTTGGCGACCGCCGCTTTGGCGTCGGCGCCGACCAGATGCTGGTGGTGGAAAAATCGCCGGCGGAAGGCGTCGATTTTCGCTATCGCATCTATAACGCCGACGGCGGCGAAGTCGAGCAATGCGGCAACGGCGCCCGTGCCTTCGTCAAATTTGTTACCGACAAGGGCCTGACCAGCAAGCGCGCCATCCGCGTGGAAACCATGTCGGGCATCATCGAGCCGAGGCTGGAAGACGACGGCCGCATCACGGTCGACATGGGCGCGCCGATACTGACGACGGCCGCGGTGCCGTTCGACGCCGCCAACCTGGATAGCCGCACAGAGGGCGACGATGTCCTATGGCCACTGGAAATCCAAGGCAAGCAAGTCTGGATATCGGTGGTCTCGATGGGCAATCCGCATGCGGTGCAAGTGGTCGAGGACAGCGAAGCAGCGCCGGTCTTGATCGACGGACCGCTGATTGAACATCATCCGCGCTTCCCGAAACGGGTCAATGCCGGCTTCATGCAAGTGCTCGATCGCCATCACATCAAACTGCGTGTGTTCGAACGCGGCGCCGGCGAAACGCTGGCTTGCGGCACCGGCGCCTGCGCCGCGGTAGTCGCCGGCATCCGCCGCGGCCTGCTGGACACACCGGTGAAAGTCGAGACCCATGGCGGCGAATTGTCGATTGCCTGGGCCGGTGGTCAGCAGCCGGTCATGATGACTGGCCCTGCGGTCACCGTGTTCGAAGGCGAAATCGAGATCGCTGCCGTCGGCAATTAGATCTCGTCGTCGGCATCGCCGGCGGCGGCGACCGCAGCCTTGAAGCGGTACAGGCGCTGGCGGTAATTGCCCTCCGGGCCGTTTGGCCCACAATCCACGTCTTCAAACAAGCGCGCAATCCGGCTCAGTGCCTGACGCTCGTCGCCGGTCTGGATCTGGATCAGGCGCCGCTTGCTGCGCGCATAATGCACCCGGATGTCGACCACCAGGCAATGCCCGCAATCGGCCTGATTCAAATCCAGCAGCAAGGCTTCCGGCCGGCTCAAGCCAAAGATGGTCGCCAGTTCAATCCGCGCCGCCAGAAACGGATGGGCTTTGACCAGCTCGCGCGTCAGCTGCTGCCTGGCCGACTCGGCCCAGGCCGCCGGCGTGGCGCTGTCGGCAATCTTCGCCAGCAGATCGGCAGCTTCGCGGCTGCCTTGCGCCGCCGCCTTTTGCAGCCAATACACTGCACGGACATCGTTGGCGAGCTTTTCGCGGCGATTGCGCCAGGCGCTTAGGCCACATTCCAGCTGCGCCGCGCAATGCCCCATTTCAGCGGCATGCTCAAGGTGGCGCTGCATGTCGACCAGGTTGCGCTGCGAAAATTCAGACTTCAGATAGATCCGCGACAAGGCGTACCAAGCGTCCGCCAGACCGGCCTCTCCAGCCAGCGTCAGCCAGCGGATCGCCTTTTTATAGTTGGCCGAGCCGGTTCCCACCAGCAAGCGTTCGCCGTCGCTGTTCATGCGGGCATACCACAGGCCCAGCGCCAGCTGGGCTGCCTTGTCGTCGCCGAACGCTGCCAGCTCAAGAAACTGCTGCACTTCGGCAGCATCGAAGCTGGCGCTGTTCTGCAGCACCTGGGCGCAGCGCAGCAGGATCGACAGGTTTTCTTCGCCTAGCTGACGCGCCAGGGTTTCCGAAGGCACATTCAATTGCGCCAGGATGTCGGCATATTGCTCGGCCAGCGCCTTGGCCAGCGGCAGCGCTCTTTCCAGAAATACCGGCCAGTCAGCCTTTTCCCAGGCCAGTTGGGCCAGCGATTGCTGCGCCTGCGTGACGCCGGCGTCGGCGGCGCGGGCCGTCCATTTGAGGGTGGCGTCCTGCTCTGCCTGTGCGTCAGCCGGCTTGCGCGGCTGATTCGCGATAACGCGCTCGGCCGGGCTTTTCCTCTCGAGCAGGACCGGCGGCGCAATGTCGGCATGCTGGGCCAGCAGCCACTGGGCTTCGGCAACGCCGGCATTGGCCGCAGTTTCCAGCACCTTGATCACCTTCTCGCGCAATCCGGGCGATGCCTGTTGTATGGCCGCCTGGCTGTCGCCGGTCAGCACCAGTTGCGCCAGCACCAGCCCGGCCTGCATCAGGCCGGCGTCAAAAGCGCGTTCGTACCAGACGCAGAGATCGAGCGGATTGGCGGCAGCGCGCGCCACATCCAGCGGGATATGGCTGCCAATCAGCATCCAGGCTTCCGACTCTTGCTGCTGCGCGGCCCGATCCAGCCAATGCAGCGCCGTCGACAAGCTTTGCGGCAAACCGTTGCCGCCAAACAGATAGCGTTTTCCCAAGGCCAGTTGTGCCGGCCCCTGCCCGGCACGGGCAGCACGGATAATCGCCAAGTCTTCACGTTTAGCCATAAGCATCCACTATCAAAACGTAAATTATGCTTGATAAATACATTAAATTTTGTTTTTACAAAATTTTCACAAAATATGCATCTTTTGCACAACAATCAACCCGCCTCCTGGGATCCCTGCTTAGCGACAGTATTGAAATCCCTTCCAGGAAAAACAAGGATGGAATAATCCTACAAATTTACTTAAATGTCGTCAAAACCTACAAACTTCGCTCAATTAATCATAAATTGACTTCCGATAAGAATATTCTTCAGAATTTCGTAGTAAAAATACAACGAAACCGACGAATACTTATTGTTTCGACAAATTTATAAATCCGCAAGCAACCAAACTCCAGGCGAAACGAGTAAGTGCCTTTAAGGTTCAATCCTCCGACAAGACGTACGGATGCTTAACACCGTTTTCTATTTAAAGGACGTCAAATGAAAAAATCACTCATCGCACTGACAGTACTCGGCACCATCGCCGGTGCAGCACAAGCGCAAAGCTCGGTCACCATCTACGGTACCGTTGATGCTGGCGTTACTTTCTCCAACAACAATGTCCCAGCAGGCAACGTCGACGCCAACAGCCGCCTGGGCGGCAGCAAGTTCGGCGTCGGCTCCGGCAACATCGACACTTCCCGCATCGGCTTCAAGGGCGTGGAAGACCTGGGCGGCGGCCTGAAAGCCCTGTTCCAGCTGGAAGCAGGCTTCAATACCGACACCGGCGGCTTCGAACAAGACAAGTCCCTGTTTAACCGCAAATCGGTGGTTGGCCTGGGCGGCAACTTCGGTAGCGTCTTGCTGGGCCGTCAATCCGACGTCCTGGACGACTACGGCCATCAGTACACCTCGGTCAAGGATTTCGG
The DNA here is from genome assembly GCF_001584185.1 of Collimonas pratensis. Classification (GTDB taxonomy): domain Bacteria; phylum Pseudomonadota; class Gammaproteobacteria; order Burkholderiales; family Burkholderiaceae_D; genus Collimonas; species Collimonas pratensis. Next base: position 5,179,380 of record NZ_CP013234.1, read on the forward strand.
CAATTTCGTCGGCAGCCCGCACGTCGGCGACCGCCTGGAAGGTTCGCGCACCCAGAATTCGATCCGTTATAACTCGCCAAGCTTCAGCGGCGTGACTGCCAGCGCCATCTACGGCTTCGGCGAAGAAGCCGGCGCCAACTCCAATGGCCAGGCTTTCGGCGGCGGCGTTGCTTACGACAATGGTCCTCTTGGTGCTTACCTAGGCTACTATCAGTCGAAGGCAGGCAAGAATTCCGCTGATACAGCGCCACTGTTCCAGCTGAACCCGGTTGCCGAAGGCGACACCATGAACAAGACCTTCAGTCTGGGCGCCAGCTATCAGGCTGGTCCAGCTCGCCTGTATGGCAACTGGTCGCGTATCAATGTTCCTGAGCAATACAAGCAGAACATTTTTGAACTGGGCACCGACTATGCCCTGACCGCCCCGCTGCACCTGCTGGCTTCGGTACAGCACACCCAGTACTCGCTGGATGGCAACACTGCCGGCAACAACTCCAAGCCGCAAGTCACCCAAGTCAATCTGGGCGCGGATTACTACCTGTCCAAGCGCACCGATCTGTACACCCTGGCTTCCTACGCCAAGGGCAAGAACGGTGCACCGGTCGGCAATTACTCGGCTCCTGCCGTGCAGAACGACGATGGCAAGAGCAACCAGGCGGCCGTTGCAATTGGCATCCGCCACAAGTTCTAATATGCGTTAGCCGCCTGGCGGCAAAGCTTGCTGTAGCATCAACTCCCGGACGGCGACGCCGTCCCGGGCTTTTACCAGCTTTGGCAAAAAGCCTGATACCAATTACGCAACATGCGTAATTGCCAAATTACCCATCCCGCAATATCTCAATTTGCGCTAGTCCGGGCCGCTGCAAGCGCTGCCCATGCCCTCCCCTGCCTGTCACAAAAATACAACACAATTAACAATCTTCTTCAATTTCGACCAATTTATAGCGCCACAGGAAACCAAACCGCCAGCATAGATGGCCAGACCCCTTAATGTTCATCCATCCGGCAAGATGTACGGATCCTTAAGACAGTTTTCTCAATAAAGGACGTCAAATGAAGAAATCACTAATCGCACTGGCCGTACTCGGCGCAATCGCAGGTGCAGCACAAGCTCAAACTTCCGTCACCATCTACGGTATCGTTGATACTGGTATCGTTTACGCAAACAAGGTTTCGACTGCAAACGGCGGTCCTAACGGCACATCGTCCGCGAACGGCAGCAAATTCTCCGTTAACTCCGGCATTATCCAAGGTTCGCGTCTGGGTTTCAAAGGCGTTGAAGATCTGGGCGGCGGTCTGAAGGCTCTGTTCCAATTGGAAGCTGGTTTCGCAAACGACACTGGCGCCCTGCAAGGCGACAAGGGTTCGACTAACCTGTTCCGTCGTAAATCGGTAGTCGGTTTGGGCGGCAACTTCGGTTCCGTTCTGCTGGGTCGTCAAACTGACATCCTGGACGACGTCAGCCAATGGACTTCGATTCAAGACTTCGGTGGTGTAACTGGTTCCGTCGGTCACAATCTGGACCGCTTGGAAGGTACACGTACTAACAACTCGATCCGTTACAACACACCAGACCTGTCCGGCTTCACCGGCAGCCTGATCTATGGTTTCGGCGAAACAGCAGGTCAAACTTCGAGCGGTCAATCGTTCGGTCTGGGCGGTCAGTACGCAAACGGCCCACTGGGTCTGTATGCTGCTTACTACCAATCGAAGCTGGGCAATACTCCAGCTGACGTGTCCCTGACCAACGGCACACAATTCGCTGGCAACGCTGGCGATACGGCCCTGAAGGTATTCAGCCTGGGCGCAAGCTACCAAGCTGGTCCTGCTCGCCTGTACGGTAACTGGTCGCGCGTCAAGCAGCCACTGGCTACTGCATGGAACGGCACAACTGCGCTGACCAGCGCTTCCGGTGCTCCGAACTTCTACAGCGTTGGTTCGGTCAACAACAGCAAGTCGGACATCTTCGAACTGGGCGTCAACTACGCTGTGACTGCTCCTCTGCACCTGCTGGGCAGCGTTCAGTACAACAAGCTGACTTTCGTTCCTGATGGCACTGGCCTGAACAGCAACGGCAAGCTGATCCAGTACAACCTGGGTACAGACTACTTCCTGTCCAAGCGTACCGACCTGTATGCATTCGCTTCGTACCTGCAAGCCAAGAACGCAGCTAACCCAGGCGTCTACGGCGATGGCACTGGTGGCACAGCCAACCAGACCGCCGTTGCAGTTGGTATCCGTCACAAGTTCTAATTTAAGTTGACCGAACCCGCAGCAGCAAGCGGGCCAGGTTACTTGAATCAAGATCTAAAAAGCCCACATGGTTCGCCATGTGGGCTTTTTTTATCGCCTGCCGCATTCTCCCGGGCGACTCTGCACGCGCCTGCGGTTGTCATACTGCCGCATAGCGGTGTACCCTAGGTCATTCTCTTTTTTACCTTCGACACACAGCACATGACCTCCTCCCTGGATCAAGACAGCGTTGCCCAATATCTGCTCGACTCGCCGCACTTCTTCGAAGAACACGCCGAACTGCTGGGCAAAATCCGCCTCAGCAGCCCACTGCTGGGGCGCGCCGTATCGTTGCAGGAACGGCAAATGGAAATACTGCGCGAGAAAATCAAGGTGCAAGACCTGCGGCTGGCGGACATGGTGCGCAATGCCCAGGAAAATGACGCCAGCGCCCAGAAACTGTTCGGCTGGGCGCGCAGCCTGCTGCTGGCGCGCAATGATGTCGATTTACCGCACACGCTGGTGGACGGCTTGCGCACCACTTTTGCCGTGCCACAGGCGACCCTGCGGCTGTGGGGCGTGGCGGCTTCCTATGCGCATACCTGGTTTGCAGCAGCGGCGTCCGAGGACGTCAAGATTTTTGCCAACGGCTTGAGCATGCCGTTCTGCGGCAGCAATAATGACTTTGAAGCCGCTTCCTGGCTGGAACAGGATGTGCAGTCGATCGCCATGCTGCCGCTGCGTAGCGGTTCGGCATCGTCGCCGACCTTCGGCCTGCTGGTGCTGGGTTCGCCCGATGCGCAACGCTTCAGCGCCGAGATGGCGACTGATTTTTTGGTGCAGATCGGCGAAACCGCCAGCGCTGCGCTAGCCTGCCTGCTCGAATAAGCGCGCGACGCCAATCGACGACACCCGTGGATGCCACCACCAACCAGTCCTACCTCAGCGGCTACCTGGATAGCCTGGCGGGCCAGCGCCAGTTATCCGCGCACACCATCAGCAACTACGCCCGCGACCTCAAGGAACTGGCCAGCCTGATGCAAGCGCTGGGCGCGCAGTGGGAATTTGCCGCGCTCAGCTATTTCCACATCCGCAAGTTTGCCGCCCAATTACACTCGCGCGGCTTAGGGGCGAGTTCCATTGCCCGCAAGCTGTCTGCCTGGCGCGGTTTTTTCGAATGGCTGGCGCAGCAGACCACGCTTGCCAGCAATCCGGTCGAAGGCGTCAAGGCGCCCAAACGCGCCAAGCCGCTGCCCAAGGCAATGGCCGCCGACGACGCCATCCACCTGGTCGCCAGCGGCAATCCGCTGGCCGATGCCGGCTCCAGCATGGCGCTGTGCAATCAGGCCATGTTCGAACTGCTGTACTCTAGCGGCTTGCGGGTTTCCGAGCTGGCCGGGCTCGATTTGCAGTACACGCGCCAGGCCGGCTATGAATCGGCCGGCTGGATCGACCTGGAAGGCGCCGAAGTGACTGTCACCGGCAAAGGCAGCAAGAAACGCAGCGTGCCGGTTGGCGGCCCCGCCATACGTGCTATCGCCGCCTGGCTGCCGCAGCGGCAGACGCTGCTGAAAAGCGATCAGGGCGAGCATGCCGCTGCGCTGTTCCTGACTGAACGCGGTAGCCGCATGTCGCCGCGCGTGATTCAATTGCGCCTGAAGCATCATGCCCAGGCGCTCGGCGTCGGCAGTAATGTCCATCCGCACATGTTGCGCCATTCATTCGCCTCACACATGCTGCAGGGCTCCGGCGATCTGCGTGCGGTGCAGGAGCTGCTGGGACATGCTTCGATCGCCGCTACCCAGGTCTACACCTCGCTGGATTTCCAGCGCCTGGCGCAGGTCTACGATGCCGCCCACCCGCGAGCAAAAAAAATCACCGGCAAGTGAAGACAAGCAGCGGACAAACCGCGCAAACGGGCCGTTTGCCGCAAATGCAACGGCAAAGATGCAACTGAATTGCATTTCAGGCATAATTGAATCCTTATTTATCCGGCCTCACACCATGAATCCTGGGCAAAAATCCAAACCCGTAACCGGCACCGCGACGGCAGCCGCAGCCAAGACAAGTCCCCGCCAGCAAGCTGCCGCCTTGGCCGAAGCGCAGCTGCGCGAGGTAGCCTTGCGCATTACGCCGGCCCGCATCAAGGTCTTGACCGCCTTGCTGGAAGCGCGCTGCGCCTTTTCGCATCAAGACATGCAGGATCAGTTCGTCGACATGGACCGGGTCACGCTGTACCGCGCGCTCGACTGCCTGACCGATGCCGGCCTGGCGCACAAGATTGCCGGCGACGACCGCGTGTTCCGCTACAGCGCCGGCGCCGAGCATGGCGATGGCGGCGCGCATGGCGACCCTGGCCATCATGCCCAGCATCAGCACGGGCATTTCAAATGCACGCGTTGCGCCAAGGTCTTTTGCCTGGACGGCAGCGGCGACGCCGGCTTCCTGGACAGCATACTGGCGCTCGGCGACAAGCATGCCGGCAGCAGCCCGGCAGCGCTGCGCAAGCAGCTGCAGCAAGCCTTGCAGGACACGCTGGGCAAAGGCTTCCAAGGCCATGAAATCGAATTGACGATCAAAGGCTGGTGCGCCGACTGCGTGCACTAGCCGGCGGCCTGGACCGCCATCTGCAAGCGCAGACAGCGGCCCCCGCTCAAACCCTCTCTCCTCTTACACTTCTCGAACCCGCCATGGCTCTTATTCCTACCACCATCCTGACCGGCTTTCTCGGCGCCGGCAAAACCACTTTGCTGAACCGCATCCTGCAGCAGCAGCACGGCCACAAGATTGCCGTGATTGAAAACGAGTTCGGCCAGGAAAATATCGATAACGAAATCCTGGTGCAAGACAGCACCGAGCAAATCGTTGAAATGAACAACGGCTGCATCTGCTGCACCGTGCGCGGCGACCTGATCGTCGCGCTGACCACGCTGGCGCGCCGCCGCAGCGTCGGCGAACTGAATTTTGACCGCGTCATCATTGAAACCACCGGCATGGCCAATCCAGGTCCGGTGGCGCAAACCTTCTTTGTCGATGACGAAGTAGCGATGCACTTCATGCTGGACGCCATTGTTACCGTGGTCGATGCAAAACACGCCATGATGCAGCTTGATCAACAGGAAGAAGCGCAGCGGCAGGTAGGTTTTGCCGACAAGCTGCTGCTCTCCAAAACCGATCTGGTGAGCCCGGCCGAAGCTGCTGCCCTGACCACCCGCCTGAAACGCATCAATCCGCGCGCGCCGGTCATTACCCTCGATTCGCTACATACGCCGATTGAAGAAATCCTGGATATCCGCGGCTTCAACCTGAACGCCAAGCTGGAAATCGATCCTGACTTTTTGGCAACGGAAGAACACGCCCACGAGCATAGCGGCGACGATTGCGACCATCCGTCCCATGCTCACGATCATGAGCACCATCGCCACGACCACCATCATGCCCACCATGACGATGAAATCGCCGCTTTTGTGTTCAAAAGCGAAAGACCTTTCGATACCGCCCGCCTGGATGAATTCCTCGGCAGCCTGGTGCAGGTATACGGACCGCGCATGTTGCGGTACAAAGGCGTATTGTTGATGGATGGCGCCGACCGCAAGGTGGTGTTTCAAGGAGTGCATCAGATCATGGGCAGCGACGTCGGCGGCAAATGGGATGAAAATGAAACACGTGGCAGCAAAATGGTCTTCATCGGCAAGAATCTGCCGAAAGACATCTTTATTCGCGGTCTGGAGCAATGTTTGGTATAAACTATGGCAGTTTTGCGCTGGGAAATCACTGGATAGCAGGCCAATAGCATCTTCCTTTGGCCGCTGATTAAGGGAGAGGACCATGAACCTGACCGACAAAAAGACCGCCGCCAAAGCAACGGTCTCGCAAGGGAAACTGACGTCATCAAGCAAAGCCCTGAAAACGGGCCAAGCCCCTGCTGTCGCCGGAAAAACTGCTGGCAGCGGCGCAAAATCAGCTGAAAAATCGGCCAAACTCTCCGCCGGGGCGCAACGAAAACCCGAAGCCCCTGCAGCAACCGCGACCAAGGCCGTAACCAAAGTTGCCAAACCCGTTCCCAAACCTGTTGTAAAATCCCTAGCCAAGAAATCATCGACTGCAACAAAATCCGATCCTGCAGCTGACAAGGAAAGGCGCAACGAGGCAACGCATAACGAAGTAACGCGTAAGGAAGTCACGCGTAAAACAGCGACCAGTAGTTCTGCTACAAAGAAACTGAGTTCACCAACGGCCAGATCCGGCGCCAGCAACACCCGCAGCAAGCCTGCAAGCGCCGGATCAACGGATAAAATTGAAAAAAACGTCGTATCGAAAGCAAGCGAAGTGGCTACTAAAACAACCAAACCAACCTCTGACATTCTGTTATCCGAAGAGCAAATCCTTAAGATGGGCGAAAAGGATTACATGAATGAGGCACAACTGGCGTTCTTCAAGGCGCGTTTGCAGCAGCTGGAAATCGACCTGCTCAAAAACGCCGGGGAAACCACCGAACATTTGCGTGAAACCGTCCTGGTGCCGGATCCTGCAGACCGCGCCACCATTGAAGAAGAACATGCCCTGGAACTGCGCACCCGTGACCGCGAGCGCAAATTGCTGAAAAAAGTGCAACAGTCGATCGCATCGATTGACGCTGGCGAATACGGCTGGTGCGAAGAAACTGGCGAACCGATCGGCATCCCGCGCTTGCTGGCGCGGCCGACCGCAACCCTGTCGCTGGAAGCGCAGCAACGGCGCGAACTGAAGCAAAAACTTTACGGCGACTGATCCTCGCCAGCGCTCCCGACAACACCGCAAGGACAATCCTTGCGGATAGTTTCCCTGTCTGCGGAGCGTGGTCCTGATACACCGCCGTTTGCTTTATCCAGCCCCTCCGATGCCAGCCCAGCCATCCCGCTCAAGACACCTCCGGCACGCAGTCCTGGCGCCGCTGCTGATGTTTACCGTCCTGTTCGCCCAATGGCTGGGATTGACGCATAGCATTGTCCATGCTGCCTGGGAAAATAAGGCGGAAACCCACCTGACGCACATCACGTCGGTGATTGAACGCGCCATCGAAGGTGGCGGCAAGGCGCATCATTCCTGCGCAGCGTTCGATGACGCCACCCTGGCGGCGACCATCTACTCGACGCCGCCAAGCTTGCCGCCATTGCCAGGCAAGCATCTGCTGGCGCTGTGGCAGGCATTCGCATCCTGGGATGCGCCGTTCACCTGCCATTTCTCCTCCCGCGCTCCACCCGGTTCCTGACAGGACGCCACTCCCGGCTTCGCTCCTCGCGAAGCGCCACTTCATTTATTGCCGTCGCCCAGGATCATGCCTGTGATTAGCCATGCGCTCGCGCATTGCTCACGCACCGATCCCGACGTCGACGGCCGTTACCTGTCTAGGAATCATCATGCTTGTCCAACGTACGCTGTTATCCAGCGCGGTTCTGTCCGCCCTGGCCGTTCTATCGTCTGCTGCCTCCGCCCAAAGCGACATCGTCGAGCAGGCCAGCGCCCTGCCGCCCATCGTCGTCAGCGCCAGCCCGCTCAACGCCAATCCCGATACCCAGATCCTGAGTCCGACCAAAGTCTTGTCGGGAGAAGAGCTGCGCAACAAGACCGGCACCTCGCTCGGCGACACCCTGGCGCAGGAACTCGGCGTCTCCGCATCGGGCTTCGGCGCCGGCGCTTCGCGCCCGGTGATCCGCGGCATGGGAGGCCCGCGCGTCAAGATCCTGCAGAACGGCATGTCGGTGGCGGACGTCTCCAGCTTGTCCGACGACCACGCCGTCGCCGCTGAAGCCGCACTGGCCCGCCAGATCGAAATTCTGCGCGGTCCCGCCGCCCTGTTGTACGGTTCCGGCGCCATCGGCGGCCTGGTCAATGTCGTCAACGACCGCATCCCGACCCATCTGCAAAAGGGCATCAGCGGTGAAACCGAGGCACGCTATGGCAGCGTCGACAATGGCAAAAGCACCTCTGTACTGCTGGAGGGGTCGACTGGGCCGATAGGCATGCATCTGGACGGCAACTGGCGCGATACCGGCAACTACAAAATCCCCGGCCACGCCGTCCAGAACGATCCCGCTTCCGCTTCAGGCCGGCTGCCGACCTCCTTTACCCACGCGACCAATCTCGGCGTCGGCGCCTCGTATATCGCGTCCTGGGGTCATCTCGGCGCATCGGTGGCAACCCTGGACGACCATTACGGCATTCCAACCGATGAAAAATCCTTCATCGACCTGCACCAGACCCGTTACGACATCGCCGGCCAGATCGATGAACCATTCAGCGGCTTGGAAAAACTCAGCTTCAAGCTGGGGCGCACCGATTACGGCCATACCGAGAAAGGCGAAGACGGCGCGGCGCACACGATTTTCTCCAACCAGTCGACCGAAACCCGGCTTGAACTCGCCCATAAGCCGCTAGCCGGCTGGCACGGCACGTTCGGCGTGCAAAGCGACGCCACCCGTTTCTCCTCGCTCGGGGCGGAAAGCAATATGCCCGACACGGTTCCTCAAACCAAATCCACCTCATTCGCCGCCTTCCTGGTCGAAGAGCGCGATTTCGGCCCGATCCTCGCTACCGCAGGCCTGCGCCTGGAATCGGTGAAGCGCCAACCCGATGCTGCGGCGCAGCTGGCCGAGCGTAAATTCAATCTGGCTTCGTACTCGATCGGCGGCCTGTGGCGTTTTGCTCCCGGCTACAGTTTCGGCCCGACGCTTTCCATCGCACAGCGCGCGCCTAGCGCGGAAGAACTGTATTCGCATGGTCCGCACGAAGCGACCGCCACTTTCGATATCGGCGATCCCGCCTTGAAAAAAGAAACCTCGCGCAACATCGAGCTCACCTTGCAGAAGACCGCGGGCCTGGTACGCTGGAAAGCCAACCTGTTCGAGAACCACGTGCGCAACTATGTGTATGGCCGCATGGGTGAAACCGCGGTGGATGAACACGACCACGGCGCCGCGGACGATCAAGACCATGATCATGATCACGGCGAATTCACGGAGCGGTTCTGGTCGCAGGCGGACGCCACTATCCGCGGCGCCGAAGCGGAGATCAGCTATAACCTGCGAGGCGAAGGCTTTTCGGTGCGCGGTTTTGCCGATACCTTGCGCGGCAAGCTGACCAACATGGGCAACCTGCCGCTGCAGCCGGCCAGCCGCTACGGCGTCGATCTCGGCTATGCACAGGGCGCATGGCGCAGCGGCCTCACCATCTTGCGCGCCCAGCGGCAAGACCGGCTGGCCACCTTCGAACACAGCGCCACGCCGGCCTACACCAAGGTCGATGCCAGCCTCTCATACACGCAATCATTAGCCAACATGAAGCTGACCTGGTTTGCCTTGGCCAAAAACCTGCTGAACCAGGACATCCGCCTGGCGACATCCGTCCTCAAGGATAGTGTCCCGCAGCCGGGCCGCAGCCTGGTGCTCGGGGTTCGCAGCAAATTCTAAGCTGCGGCAGCGGGATCGCGGGAACCGAATAGCTGACGCACTCAAGGCGTCAGCTATTGCGGTCTTGCCATCCCGCTGCACTGGGATCGCTGCGCAAGAATCGCTGTTTTTCATAGGCGACGTGCAAAAATCACAACATATTTATGTCATAACTTAGAGGGTTCCTGACATACTTCCTGGGTGGCTTTGTGTTACCTTTAGCAGTATCGATTGATCGTGCTTTTTTTTATCGGAAGCAGATAAAAGCAGGGGCAGTCTCAAAACAAAAATGCGGCCATGAAGATGGCAAAAGCATAGTCAAAAGCAATGATAAAAGCGCATCTGGAAATTCGCGGAATCGGTGCCCGGCCCGGCAACAAGCGGCCTTATCCGACAACCCGGTTTTCAATAAAATTACAGCTACTCATACAGCTTTAACAGCAACTAACTTTCAGGATTAACACGTGGGGATTTTCTCGCTCTTCGGCAAAAATAATCGTCCAAACGGTACGCGACCGGAGGATGACAAGTTACCAGCCGCGGCAGACAATCAGGCGCCGGTTCTGTTTGGCGAAAATCAGGAGCGGCTGGCCAACTCGACCACGCTGCGCGATGGTTCCGTGCGCAGCACGACCACCATGAAGATCGACGCGATCGAATCGGAGATGTCGTCCGAATTCGTACACCTGCCGTCGTCGCCGAAAGCGCTGGCGGACTCGGCCACGACGCCGCCGTCCACGCTAGGCTCGAACACCACTCAACTGACGCTGCCGGTGATGAGCCGGACCACGGAATACCTGGACGATCAGTCCAGGAGCGGCAGCATCGAGGTATCGGTGTCCGATACCCCGGAAGTAATTGAAGAAGCGGCAGTACTGTTCGCCAGCGATCAGAACGACATCGCCGAAGCCTTGCTGCTGAGTGCGATCAGCGAAGACAAACTCGGCTCTTCCACCCACATTGTCTGGTGGATGCTGCTGGATTTGTACCAGATCACCGGCAAGCAACAGGAGTTTGACAACCTCTCGGTCGATTTCGCCAACAAGTTTGAAACCTCGCCGCCGACCTGGATCGATATCATGACCCTCGATCCGCAGGCGAAAAACCAGGAAAAGACCGGCACCACACCCGCCGTGGCATTTTCCGGCAAGCTCGACGCCAACATCGGCAAGCAGCTTGAGCGCGCCCAGAAACTGAGCGTCACCCACCCGGCAGTGCGGCTGGAATTCACCCGCGTCAGCTCGGTCGATCCGATCGGCTGCGGCCTGCTACTGCGCATGTTGAAAAAACTGCAAAAATCCGGGCTCGATCTGGTCCTGGTCGGCGCCGATGAACTGGCCGACAAGATCCGCGAAATCCTGCTGGTCGGCCGCCGCGACGAAACCGCCGCGCCATGGCTGCTGTTGCTGGAAATCCTGCATCTGCTCAACCAGGAGCAAGCCTACGAAGACGCCAGCATCGATTATTCGATCACCTTCGAAGTATCGCCGCCACCGTTTGTCGCACCGCATTCCAAGATCATTACCGCCGCGGAAGAAGCGCCTGCCGTCAATCCGGCCAGCGCCAACAGCCTGCTCATGCCGATCCTGATCGAGGGCCGCACCGAAGAGCTGCTGACCAAGATCCAGACCCACGCCAACAGCCACAGCCCCGCAATCATGGATTGCTCGCGCCTGGTCAGGGTGGACTTCAGCGCCGCCGGAGAGCTGTTGAACGGGCTGGCCCAGCTTGCCAGCAACGGCAATGCCATCGAGTTCCACAGCGTCAATCATCTGGTGACCGCCTTGTTCAAAGTGATAGGCATACAGGAAATCGTCCGGGTAGTGTCGCGTAAAAATTGAGTTTTCAACAACACAGAACTCTACAGTAACAAAAAACCAACAGAAATTCGCCTCAGAGCAGCGCAATTCAGCGCTTGTAATCACGCCAGCCGTCCCCATTTTTTCGGAACAGTGTCAACTTATCGCTTGATATTGAATCACATGCAGCAAGGCCGCAGCATCCTGCGCCCTGCATGAGCGGTACCGTCCGCATTTTCTGAGGCTCGCAAAATGGAACAATTTCATGGCACCACCATCCTGTCAGTACGGCGCGGCAACAGCGTCGCCCTGGGCGGAGACGGTCAAGTAACGCTCGGCAATGTCGTAATGAAAGGCACTGCCCGCAAAGTACGCAAGCTGTATCAGGGCAAAGTGCTGGTCGGCTTCGCCGGCGGCACCGCCGATGCATTCACGCTGCTCGACCTTTTCGAATCAAAACTGGAAAAGCACCAGGGCAACCTGATGCGCGCCTCGGTCGACCTCGCCAAGGAATGGCGCACCGACCGCATGCTGCGCCGGCTGGAAGCCATGCTGCTGACTGCCGACCGCGAAACCACGCTGGTCATCACCGGTAACGGCGACGTGCTGGAGCCGACCGACGGCATCGGCGCGATCGGCTCCGGCGGCACCTTCGCCCAATCGGCTGCCAAGGCGCTGCAGGAAAATACCGAATTGACGCCGGCCGAGATCGTCAAGAAATCGCTGGTGATCGCCGGCGAGCTCTGCATCTATACCAACCAGTCGCACATCATCGAAACCCTCGACTAAGACTTCCTTCTGTGATGCGCAAGGGCCGCCGCCCGGATGAATGCCAGAGAGTGGCGAACTTGCGCACCCAGCTACCCAACACGGAAAAAACATGAACATGACGCCCCAAGAAATTGTTTCGGAACTGGACAAACACGTGGTCGGCCAGGATCGCGCCAAGCGCGCGGTGGCGATCGCCTTGCGCAACCGCTGGCGCCGGCAGCAGATCGCCGAGCCGCTGCGCCACGAAATCACGCCAAAAAACATCCTGATGATCGGCCCTACCGGCGTCGGCAAGACTGAAATCGCGCGCCGCCTGGCCAAGCTGGCCGATGCGCCGTTCATCAAGATCGAAGCTACCAAATTCACTGAAGTCGGCTATGTCGGACGCGATGTCGACACCATCATCCGCGACCTGATCGATATCGGCATCAAGCAAACCCGCGAAAGCGAGATGCGCAAGGTCCGAACCCGCGCGGAAGACGCTGCGGAAGACCGCATCATCGATATCCTGGTGCCGCCGGCACGCGATTTCGGCTTCCATCCTGAGCAAAGTTCCGGCGACGGCGACAACGCGGACAAGGGCAGCAATGGCAGCAATACCCGCCAGACCTTCCGCAAGCGGCTGCGCGAAGGCGCGCTCGACGACAAGGAAATAGAGATCGAACTGTCGGAGGCCGCCTCGCAAATGGAAATCATGGCGCCGCCGGGCATGGAAGAAATGACCGAGCAGATCAAGTCCATGTTTTCCGGGATGGGCAGCAACCGCAAGAAAAACCGCAAGATCAAGATCAAGGATGCGATGAAAGTCCTGATCGAAGAAGAAGCCGGCAAGCTGCTCAATGAAGATGAGCTGAAACAGAAAGCCATCAGCAATGTCGAGCAGAACGGCATCGTGTTCCTGGATGAGATAGACAAGATCGCCACCCGCTCGCAAAACGGCGGCGCCGATGTCTCGCGCGCCGGCGTGCAGCGCGACCTGCTGCCGCTGGTGGAAGGCACCACCGTCAACACCAAGTACGGCATGATCAAGACCGATCACATCCTGTTCATTGCCTCCGGCGCTTTCCATCTGGCCAAGCCGTCCGACCTGATCCCGGAACTGCAAGGACGCTTCCCGATCCGAGTCGAGCTCGATTCGCTCTCGATCAGCGATTTCGAAAGAATCATGACCGGCACCGACGCCTGCCTGACCAAGCAATACGAAGCGCTGCTGGCGACCGAAGGAGTCACCCTGGAATTTGCCAAGGAAGGCGTGCAGCGTCTGGCGGAAATCGCTTTTTCAGTCAATGAAAAGACCGAAAACATCGGTGCCCGCCGCTTGTACACGGTGATGGAAAAACTGCTGGAGGAAATCTCGTTTTCCGCTACCAACGCTAGCGAGAAAACCATGGTGATCGATGCAGCTTATGTCGATGAGCGCTTGGGCGCCCTGGTGGTGAATGAGGATTTGTCGCGCTACGTGCTGTAAGCCTGGCTAGGCGGCGTCGCTTTACCCGAACGGCCCATGCTCTCTGAAGCATGGGCCGTTTGCTTTATTTATCCTGCACCGGCACCGCCGGCTGTTCCGGCGGCAGATCCTGGTTAGGCGCAGGCGGTGGCTGCTGCATCTGTTGTTGCATGGGCTGGACTGGCGCCAGGATAGGCGAAGCTGTCCCCATCCCGCCTTTCGCGCGTACATCTTCCGGCAGCATCACCCGCTTCAGCACGCCGCCTTCCGACAGCAGCACATACGTGGAATGGACTTCTTTTATGCTGGTACCCGGCAGCAGCTCTTTGCCCTGGCGCACCGCTTGCGGCGGTTTGCCGTCGGCGCTGATGATGGCGACGCTTTCGCCGTCGCGCTTGGCGGCGACCACGCCCAACAATTGATAATTGCTGGCCACCGTCACCGTGCCGCGGCCACCGAACAGGCCGGCCGCCAGCGTCACATCCACCTGGGTATCCTCGGCCTGCGGCGGCGCGGTCACAGGCCGCAGCGGCGGCTTGATCAGCTGCATGACCCAATAGGCGGTGCAGGCGCACAGCAGCATGAACAGCAGCAGACTGACGACTTCAGGCAAGCGCTTGGTGTGCCGTCCCAGTTTTTTTGTTATCGGTAGCTTCACATTGATTCCTAATATCCCTAATGGACTAACTGGTTGATTTCAATAATCGGCATCAGCACAGCCAGCACAATCAGCAACACCACCACCCCCATCGCCAGGATCAGGGCCGGCTCCAGCAGACCGGCGATGGTCATGGCGCGCCGCTCCAGATCCTGTTCCTGGGCGCTGGCGGCGCGTTCCAGCATGGCCGGCAGTTCGCCGGTGACTTCGCCGGCGCGTATCATGTGGATCAGCATCGGCGGAAAATGCTTGTGCGCGGCCAGTGCGCGCGCCAGGCCAACGCCTTCGCGCACGCTGGTGGCGGCAGTATCGACCTGCTGTCGCATGGCGACATTCGACAAGGTGTCGCGGCTGGTCTGCAGCGCTTTCAGGATCGGCACACCGGAGCCGGTGGTAATCGCCAGGGTGCTGGCGAAACGGGCGGTATTCAGGCTGCGCTCGAACTTGCCGTACAAGGGTGCAACCAGCAGCCAGGTATGCCAGCGCATCTTGGTAGCGGGATTCTTGAGCGCGGTGCGCCAGGCGTAGAACAGCGCGATCACCACGATGAGGACGATCCAGCCATAGTTGCGGACAAAATCCGAAGTCGCGAGCATGACGACTGTCAGCATCGGCAATTTCTGCTTGGTGTTGGCAAACACCGAGACGATCTGCGGCACCACATAGGTCAGCAGGAAGATCACGATGACGAACGCCACCACGGTCACGATGGCCGGATAGGTGAAAGCCAGCTTGACCTTTTGCACCAGCGAATTACGCCGTTCGATGTAGTCGGCCAGGCGCGACAGCACCCGCGACAGCTGGCCGATCTGTTCGCCTGACGCCACCAATGCCCGGTAGATCTCGGCGAAATCGCGCGGATGGCCAGCCAGCGCGCTGGACAGGGAGGCGCCGCCCATCACTTCGGAGCGGATCGAGGCGATCAGGTCGCGCTGGTAATTGCGCTCGGACTGTTCTAGCAAGGCCGTCAGGGCCTGCTCCAGCGGCAGGCTGGCCTCCAGCAGGCTGGCCAGCTGGCGCGTAAACAAGGCGATCTCCACCGTCGACAAGTGTTCGCCAAAGCCGCGCCGCTGGGTATTGCCGGCGGCGTCCACCTGCTGCGCGATGATGTCGACCGTAATCGGCAGCAAACCCTGGGCGCGCAGATCGGCCCGCGCCGCCTTGGCGCTATCCGCATTCACCACGCCCTTGGTGGTGCTGCCGCTGGTATCTACCGCTTCGTAACGAAATGCTGGCACTCTGCTCCTCGCTTATATGTTGGCTTACTCTTTGGCTTACTCTTTAGTCACGCGCAGCAACTCGGCTTGCGTGGTCACGCCTTCGGTCAGCCAGCGCTCACCGTCCTGGCGCATGGTACGCATGCCATTACGCTGCGCCACTTGCTGGATTTCGGCTTCGGAAGCCCGGTTATGAATCTGCGCGGTGATCTCGTCGGTAGTCAGCAGCAACTCATAGACGCCGACCCGGCCGTGGTAACCGGTGTGGCCGCATTGCTCGCAGCCGACCGCATGCCACATCTGGCCATCGTGGCGGCGGCAATGGACGCACAGCTTGCGCACCAGCCGCTGCGCCACCACGCCCAGCAGGGAAGACGACAGCAGGAAGGGTTCGATTCCCATGTCCAGCAAGCGCGTCACGGCAGCGGCCGAATCGTTGGTATGCAGGGTCGCCAGCACCAAGTGGCCGGTCAGCGACGCCTGCACTGCAATCTGCGCGGTTTCCAGATCGCGGATTTCACCGATCATGATGACGTCCGGGTCCTGGCGCAAAATTGCTCGCAATGCCTTGGCAAACGTCATCTCGATGCGCGCATTGACCTGTGTCTGGCCGACCCCGGCCAGTTCATACTCGATCGGATCTTCCACCGTCAGGATGTTGGTGCTGCTGGTATTCAGGCGCGACAGCGCGGCGTACAGCGTGGTGGTCTTGCCGGAGCCGGTCGGCCCGGTGACCAGCACGATGCCGTGCGGCTGTGCGATCAGGCGGTCGAACTGCGGCAGCACGTCCGGGCTCATGCCCAGATGCTGCAAATCCAGGCGCCCGGCCTCCTTGTCCAGCAAACGCAGCACGGCGCGTTCACCGTGGCCGGTCGGCAGCGTGGAAACGCGCACGTCGACCGGTTTGCCGCCGACCCGCAAGGTGATGCGACCATCCTGCGGCAAGCGCTTTTCGGCGATGTCGAGTTGCGCCATGATCTTGATGCGCGAAATCAGCGAAGCGTGCACGGCTTTCTTTGGCCGCACCACGTCGCGCAAGCTGCCGTCGATACGGAAGCGCACCACCGAGATCTGCTCGAACGGTTCGATATGGATATCTGAAGCGCCTTCGCGCAGGGCCTGCGTCAGTAACACGTTGATCATGCGGATCACCGGCGCATCGTCGGACGACTCCAGCAGATCTTCGATGGCCGGCATGTCTTGCATCAGCTTGGCAAGGTCGAGATCAGATTCGAACTCGTCCACCACCTGCGCTGCGTCGCCGCCGGAACCGGCATAGGCGGCGGCGATCGCCGCCTCCAGTTCATCGCGCGAAAACTTGCGGAACTTGATGCGGCCGAAACGGCGGCTGACTTCAGCGATCGCGCTCGGCTGGGTGGCGTCGGAGATCCACAGCTCCACAGGATTGTCGGCGCCGTTGGCATCTTCGGTACGCTGCGCCAGCAACGAAAAATTGCGGGCGAAGGCGTAGGGAAGCAGGCGCGTATCGGTCATTCTCTGATCGCTCATGGCGTTCTGTCGTTCAGGAAACCCGGGGCTGGCGAAACCTGCGGCTTGGCTGGCAGCAGCATCGGCATCTGCTGCTGGTCTGGCGTCGGCTGCTCGGGCGCATCCGGCACGTTCTTGCTCTTGCGCAGATCGATGAACGGGCCGCCGTCTTCCAGCTTGGACGATACAGATGGACCGAAATCGGTCAACACCGACTTGCCCGGCTGCACGCGGATTTGCTGGTCGCGCATGTAATCATAGCGATCCACACTCAGGTTAGTGCCAGTCTGTTTGTCGCGCACAATCGTCGGGCGCAGGAAGATCATCAGATTGGTTTTATTGCGCGAGCCGGACTGGTATTTGAACAGATTGCCGATAAACGGCAAGTCGCCCAGCAACGGGACTTTTTGTATGCTGTTCGCATTGTCATCGCCGATCAAGCCTCCAAGTGCAATGATCTGGCCATCGTCAATCACGACATTGGTATCCAGCGAGCGCTTGGTGGTGGTAGGTCCGTTGGAATTGTTAGCGGTGCCGGCGACAACCGCAGAAACTTCTTGCGATATCTCCAGCCGCACCGTGCCGCCTTCCGAGATATGCGGCTTGATCTTCAAGGCGGTGCCGACGTCCTTGCGATCAACCGTGGTAAACGGATTGGTGGTCGTATTGCCCCCCGTGGTGGCGTATGAGCCTGTGACGAAAGGCACGTTCTGGCCAACGATGATTTTCGCTTCTTCGTTGTCCAGCGTCAGCAGATTCGGCATCGACAGCACATTGCTGCCGGTGGTAGCGTTCAACGCGCTGGCCAAAGCGCCGAGGCCGATTTTTCCGGCGATCTGGCGGAATATGCCAAGCTGCAAACCGCTGCCGACACTCGGTACGGAGGTGGTAGTGCCAGTATTGATAGCTTGGCCAAGCGCCGTGTTGAACAGGTTGCTACCGACGAGACCGGTGTTGGTGCCGGTGAAGCCAGTGCCGCCGCCGACCCGGTAAGCACTGTTCTTGTCGCCGCTCAAGGCCAGCCACTGCACCCCGATCTCGCTTGCCGCACTGTCGTTGACTTCGACGATCAGGGCTTCCACATAGACTTGCGCGCGGCGGGTATCGAGCTGGTCGATGACGCCGCGGATATTACGGTAGACCGGCTCACTGGCGGTGATGATCAAGGTATTGGTGCTATCGTCGGCCTGGATAAAGCCGGCGGCGCCGCTACCGCTGCCGCCACCGCCTCCGGACGATTGCGAGGAATTGTCCTGCGGCGTCTGCGACTGCGGCGTGGTCGAATTGCCGGAACCCAGCGCGCCGCCGCCGCTGGCGCCTTGCAGCATGCCGCCCGAACCGCCGCTGGAACTCTTGCTGGACGAGCTGGAAGTCGGCAGCGAGGTGTCATTCGAAACAATCGCGCGCAAGGTCTTGGCCAGTTTCACCGCATCGGCATTCTTCAGATACACCACGTGGACATTGCCGGCGTTGGTGGTCGGCTGATCCAGCTTGGCAATCAGCGATTTGGCCAGGTTGGCGCGGCCGGCGGACGGCGCCCGTATCACCACCGAATTGGTGCGGGAATCCGCCATGATGATGGTGCGCGCGCTGTCGCTGGCGCCCGGCGCCGCCGAACCGGCGTCCAGCAGCTTGCTCGCCATCACGGCGATATCGCTGGCCACCGCGTAGCGGACCGGTATTACATCCAGGTCATTGACTGCCGGCACATCCAGCGCGGCAATCATTTTGCCCAGGCGCTGCAGGTTTTCCGCGTAGTCGGTCACCACCAGGGTGTTGTTGCCCGGGTTGGCGTTGATCGTGTTGTTCGGCGAAATCAATGGCCGCAGCACCGGCAGGATATTGGTGGCCGACTCATAGTTCAGGGAAAAAATCTGTGTTGCGATCTGGTCGCCACGGACACTGGCAGGACGGGTTGGCGCCACCTGCAGCTTGGCGTCGGCTTCCGGCACGACCTTGACGAAACCATCGCCGCGCACCACAGCATAGCCTTGCAGACGTAAAGTGGAGGCCAGCAGGTCAAAGGCCTGGGTCTTGCTCACCGGCTTTTCAGAAACCAGGTTGATGGTGCCCTTGACGCGCGGATCGACAATGAAAGTCGTGTTGGTATATTGGCCAACCGCCTTGATCACTGATTCGATGTCGGCGCCGACAAAATTCATCACCGCCTGGCCGTTCGTTCCTTCGGTGCTGGCACCCAAGGGGGCAGTGCCCAGCACCGGCTGCGCATTGGCAGCTAGCGGGATGCCGGCGGCGCAGGTCAGCAAGGCGATGGCGGCGGCGTAGCGCCAGGAACTGCGCGCCGCCAAATGCAAATGAGGGGTTTCGCATGTCGACGCAGTGGTGTTCGCAGTTGTGTTCGCAGTTGCGTTGATTAGTGCGAGATACATTTTATCTTTCATGATTTAAACTCTAGTCCGATAACATTTCTGCCATTCATCTGGCGCCGTTGGCCGAGCAGGCTCAGTAAAGTAGCCAACTTTTCCTCTTGTCCCACCGCTGCTTCCGCGGTCCCCGAAAACTGAAAATGACCGTTTTGCAGTTTGCCGCTGCCATTCAACAACATCGCGCCGCCCAATGTGGTCAGCGTCATCGCCGCCTGCGTCCCCTGCCAGTCGAGCCGCATGCGATAGCTGCCCAGCGGCTTGACCGGCGACAGCCGCGACGCCATCGCCAGCAGATCCAGCGTCATCACGCCATGCAGCGCAACCCCGTCGGCATTGCCCACCTTGGTCCGCGCCAGTGTCAGCTGCTGCCAGCCCAGCTGCATCTTGCCCGACGGCTGCAAGGTATTCAACGGCGCACCCAATGCCGACAAACGCTCCGCCGGCAACAGCATGCTGGACGGACTGACCGTCCATTCGCTCCAGCTGCCGCTGATACTCACTGTGTTCGACAGCACTTGCGCATTCTCCAGCTTTGCATCAAGCCGTCCCAGCAACACCAGCGGCGACAAATGCCAGGAAAAACGGCCCGGCAGCAGCGCTGCCACTGCATCCTTGCCGCTAGGCGCGGCGCCGATGAAAGCCGAACCCTGCCACAACGATCCCTGCGCATCGCCCAGCGTCAGACGGCCGCCGGTACGGCTTTCCAGCAACGGCGCCAGCCACGCCGCCGGCAAGAAAGCCAGTACCGTGATCACTGCACTTAACCCCGCCGCCACCAGCCATATCAATACTCTGCCTAGTCTGCGCATCGCCGTCCTGCAATCCGGAACTGCGGCGCCGGCGGCATCCCGCGCAATCCATTATTCATGCTTTTGCTGCAATAAAGTCACCGTGGCGTTGACGATCCCCGGCTGCGGAGTGGCGCCACCCAATGCCGTAACGCTGGCATCCACTACCTGCCATTGCGAACTCTTCTGGACGTCGTCCAGCCAGTCGAGCAAGCCGGCAAACGCCACCGCCGCCAGCTGCACCTTGGCCATGTCGCCGTTCAGCGTCACGCTTTGCGCGCTCAGGCCCTTGCCCTTCAGCGCTGTTTCAACCGCCTCTTTGCTCAGAGGCGCAGCCGGACGCTCCGCCATCTGGCCAGACAGGGAGGCCGCCTTGGCCGTCAAAGCCTGTAATTCGGCGGCTTGCTGGCGCAACGCCGGCAAGTCCTTCTGCAGGCGGGTGCGGCCGCTCAGGGCCGGATCGAGCAGCAGCAGATAAACGATGGCCAGCAGGATCACTGCCGCCGCTGCACCGAGCAGGCGGCGTTCGCGCTGGTTTCTTTGCGCCCAGTAGGCGCCGGCCGGTGTTGCAATCCGGTCCCAGGCTTGCTGCAAGGGGTTGCGTGTAGACGTCACTTGCCGCTCCCGATCTGCCAGACGCCGGTAGCCGGTTTGCTGAGCGTTAATTTCATGCTGGTCAATGCACTCTTGAGTTGCGCTTCGGCGCCATCCGCGTCGCCGAGATTTTTCAGGCGCACCAGCAAATGGTGGTCACGATATTCCAGGCTGGCGATGGCGCCGTTGTCGGAGCTTTGCGGCAAGCCGGCCCAGGCTGAGCCGAAAGCCGCAGCCAAGGTAATGAAATCGTCCGCCGCCAGCTGGCCGCCGTCGCGCTGGGCAGCGGCGACTTTCTGCTTGGCCTGGGCGATCGGATCGACGATCACGGTTTCTTTCGGGAATGCCGCGCGGTAGCTTTGCATCATGCCGCTGCGCAGGGCAGTCGCTTCGCGCCGCATGCGCAGCCAGTCGTAGTTCAGGCTGACGATGTTCACCAGCAGCAGCGCCGCCGCCAGGCCCAACGGCCAGCGCCAGCGGCGCCAACTGAATTCGGTGCCGGCCGCGCTGGCGGTCAGCCCGCTCATCAGGTCGACGCCGCTGCGCGCCAGTTCCTGAGTGCCGGCCAGCCAGTGCGACCAGTCGTCGGCGAGCACGGTCACCTGCGCCGGCTCCAGTTCCTGGTAGGCCGCCAGCACAGTCTGCGGCACATATAAAGTGATCTGCTGCTGCGGCAGGATTGAGATCAGCCCTTCCAGCACTTCCTGCGCCACCGACTGTCCCGATACCGGCGACAACGACCAGCCCATGCCCTGTTCGGCGGACAAGCGCAGGGCGACATCGATGTCGCCGCCGTGATCGGTGATGGCGGCGACCGCCATATCCGGCTCGCGCAGGGGCAGGCAAAGCTGGGCCGGCCAGGCTTGCAGATTATGCGCGCCCAGCGCCAGTAAAGTCTTGACCAGCAACTCCAGCCAGTCCCTTTGCACCACGGCGATCAGACGCTGGTTGTTGTCGCCGGCACGGCCCGCGGTGCCGGCGCGCTTGCGGCCGGCGACGATCACGCAGTCGAAGGGATCGACCAGCAATTGTTCTTCCACCAGGTTCGGCAGCGCCGTCTTCAGCTTGGCGTCCGACATGGGCGGCACCTGCAGCTGCAGCAGATTGACATCGGCCGCGGCCAATATCAGCACTACCCGGCTCGCCGCTGCAATCTGCTCGGCCAGGCCGGCCAGCTGCTCGGCGCCTTGGCGCTCGATGCGCCCGGCATCCGACACCAGCGCATAGCGGCAATCGGGCATGGCCACCGCCGCTGCGCTGTCTACAGTCGCCCTGGCGGGCAGGCGGAGAAGTAAGGTACTCAAAACGCATCTTCCATTTATTGTTCTCTAATCCACACGATATTGGTGCTGGAACTGGGGCCACTCGTAATACGGTTCAGCAAGGATACGGTATTCAAGGCGGCACGACCCATGCGAATCTTGCCGTAGACCAAAAAAAAGTTACTGGAAACCGCAATTTTCGCGGTGTCCGGTACGGATATCTGGAACAGATTTAACATCTGCGCAGTGAAATTGGGGACATCCGTAAATGGCGCCGTGCGCCGCATGGCCACCAGCGTCGTGGCTTGCGCCAGCGACAAGTTGGGAAAACGGGATGCCAGCACCTCCGCCGACGCCGTATTCGCGTTGATTGGCGTAGGGCCGCCGGTCCACGGCAGCACGACGACATAATCTTTCAATTGGCGCACGATATCCGGGGTGAATCCCGGTACCGACAGCAGATCGTCGACTTGCAGCATCGGCAAGGTCGCGCTTGCCGTGGCGGTAGCCGTAGTCTGCTGTCCGGGCACGGGCGGCGGCGCCGACGGGGCGGCCGGCAATCCTTGCGCGATGGCCTGGGCAGCCGCCGTGGCCAGCGTGGCCGGCAAACGCAGCGAACTCAGCAGGCGCTTGAAAGCGAGCACCTCATCAGCGGATGGGCTACCGTTCACGCTCAGGTTATTCAGGTTATAGCGCGACTGTGCATCGACGATATTGCCGGACAGGATGGCATCGCCGGCATCGCCGACTGCCTGGCCGTCTTCCACATACTGGTCGAGGCGGGTGTCAGCCAGGGGCGCCGCCCACGGCTGACCCAGATAGTCGTACTGGAATTGCTTGCTGCTGGCGCGCAGGATCATGCTGGCCCAGTCCAGCGCGCCGCGCATGATCCAGTTCTTCTGCAGCTGCAGACGCTGGTTTTCAATGGAACGCACTTGCACCTGCTGCTGCCAGAACAGGCTGGCGACAATGGTGACCGCCAGCGTGGTCAGCAGCAAGGCGGTCACTACCGCCACGCCGCGCTGGGCGCGGAGGCTGCGCAACGGCCGCTTCATGAGGCCCCCAGCAGGAAAGTCTTGGCCATGGAACCGTTATGTCCGCGCAGTTGCAACGAGACCTGCAAGCCGGTCCATTTGTTGGCGCTGGCATTGCTGTCCTGGCTGCCGGCACTGATGGCCGACGAGGGCCGCCAGCCCTGCTGGTCGCTGCCCCACACCTGCATCTGCATGCTGGCGACATCGGATTGCAGCAACACCGCCTGGCTGTTGGCGCCGTCGCCGGCATCGCTGAGCGCGTTCTGCCACAAGGTGTCGATGACGTTCGGATCACGCGTCGGCGCCGACTCCTGACGCGTCAGGTGGCCGTCGCGCAGGCGGTAGTCCACTACTTGCAAGCGGGTCGGCTGCTGGTCGGCGAACACCAGCCGCACCATCAGCAGCCGTCCCGGCTCCGCCGACAAATAGGGACGCGTGGTCATCACCATCTTGGGCGCGATTTGCGCACAGTCGCTTTGCAGCTGGGCAAAGGTTAACTGCATGCCGCGCGTCTGTTCCATCTCCGCCGTCAGCGAAATCCGCGAGCGCACGATGCCATCCAGGCCGCGCCAGCCCAGTACCGCCACCATCGCCAGGATGGTGACGGCGATGATCAGTTCCACCAGCGTAAAACCGCGGCTGCCGTTGTTCAGCTTTCTGCTAACGCGCATTCGGCACCACCTGCGACAGATTGAGGATGCGCCGCTCGGAGCTGGCGTCGGCGAATACCGACACTTCCACCCGCCGGAAATAGGGATTGGGCGTGCCCAGCACATGTTCCTGGCAATACAGCGGCAGGTCGCCCTGCGGGCAATCGAAAGAACGGTTGCCGATGGCCGGCCATTCATGGCCGAGGCGGATTTGGGTCAAGCGATTTTCAGCCGACCAGGAAGCCATCATGGCGGCCCGCAAGCCGCTGCTGTTCTGCGTCAGGCTGCCGACGGCGCGCAGGCTGGCGCCCAGCGCGGTGCCGACGATGACCAATGCCACCAGCACTTCCAGCAAGGTGAAACCTGCTTCATGAGGGCGGAGAGGCATGCGCAAGTTAGGCATTTATTCGACCGCGAAATGACCGATGCCATCAGCACGGATCAGGACTGTGCTGTCGCCGCTGCTCATGGTCAAGGTAAAAGGCTTGTCGACCGGTTCGCGGCCGAAGGTGATGCGCATCGTGTTGGGCGGCGCCGCCTCAGTCGGCGGCGGCTCCATGCTCAGCGACATCGGGCTGCGCTTGAAATCGCGCTGGCGCAGCATGTCATCCTGGGCCAGCGGCTGCCAGCCGGTCTCTTCACGCACCATGAAACGGTAGCTGTTGGCGTCGGCTTCGAAAGCAGTGGGGCGACCGCGCAGGATGGCTTCCTCTCGCGTCAGCTGCAGCAGCAAGGCAATCCGCTTGGCATCGTCCTGCACGACCTGCTGATCGCTGCGGAAAGCGTTAAGCGACACCACGCCCAGCGTGATGCCCGCGATCACCACCACCACCAGTAATTCCAGCAAGGTGAAGCCGCGCGATGCACCTTGGCGCAGATTGCGATGCGCCATGAAAGACATTATTACAAGTCCCAGGAGCCGATATCGGCGTCGTTGCCTTCACCACCTGGCTGGCCATCGGCGCCATAGGAAAATATATCCACTTCGCCGTGAATGCCGGGCGACAGGAACTGGTAGGGATTACCCCACGGGTCTTTGGGCAGCTTGTCGATGTAGCCGCCGCTCTTCCAGCCATTGGCGGCAGGACCGCTGGTCGGCTTGACAACCAGTGACTGCAGGCCTTGATCGGTGGTCGGATAACGCTGATTATCCAGCTTGTACAGCTTGAGCGCCTGCATCAGGGTGCCGATGTCCTGGCGCGCAGCCTGGATCCGCGCATCATCGGTGCGGCCCATCAGTTTAGGCACGACCAAGGCCGCCAGGATCCCCATGATCACCACCACCACCATGATTTCAATCAGCGTGAATCCGCGTTGCATAAGGGCAGAGCGACGTCGAACAGCCGGGAGCATTGTGCTATGCATTTCTTTCCTTATCAAAAAAACCACGACCATGTTTGGAAAGGGCGATTATATGCCGCAATCCTTGCCAACAAGCAGGAGAAATACACTTAATTATCTTGCGTGTATTTATCCGGGTTTTGTCATTGAATTGACACAAAGAAATGATATTACTTGATGCAGCGGCAAAGCGGCATAACGACATTGCATCACTATGTAAAATCGGCGAAAACCGCCTATGCAGCTTCTTCGCGCGGATTGCGCGACAGCAGGAGTTCCATCACCGATCGCAGGGAAGCGCCGTCGAACAGCACGCCGGCGACCGCATTGGTGATCGGCATGTCGACGCCGCGCTGCTGCGCCAGGGCGCGTACCGCGGCGGCGCAACGCACACCCTCGGCCACATGGCCGAGCTCGGTGACGATGGACGTCAGCGGCTTGCCCTGCGCCAGTCCCAGCCCGACCTTGCGATTGCGCGAGAGGTCGCCGGTGCAAGTCAGGATCAGGTCGCCGACGCCGGACAAGCCCATGAAGGTTTCGCTGCGGCCGCCAAGCGCGATCCCGAGCCGGGTGATTTCCGCCAGGCCGCGGGTGATCAGGGCCGCCCGCGCATTCAAGCCCAGTCCCAGGCCATCGGCCACACCGGTGGCGATCGCCAGGATGTTCTTGACCGCGCCGCCGACTTCAACGCCGACCAGGTCGTCGGTCGAATACACCCGGATGTTATCGCCGTGCACCGCCGCCACGACCTGTTCGCACAGGCCCGGATGGACACTGGCAACCGACAGGGCGCAGGGCAGGCCGCGCGCGACTTCTTGGGCAAACGATGGTCCTGACAGCGCCGCTGCTGGGATCGCATCGCCCAGCACCTCGCGCACGATCTGGTGCGGCAGCAGGCTGGTGCTTTCTTCAAAGCCTTTGCACAGCCAGACGATATTCGGGATCGGATAGGGCTTCAGTTGCTGCGCCAGTTCACGCAAGCCGGCTACCGAGGAAGCCACGATCAGCAAGCCCTCGGCCTCGCCGCCGGCGACATGCGCGACCGCCTGTGAAAAATCGGCTGAAAGGAGCAGATTGTCCGGCAAGGGGAAACCAGGCAGGTAAGCAGTATTTTCGTGCTGGGCGGCAGCCGCCGCCATGGTGCCGGGATTCCGCCCCACAGCGTCACGCTATGGCGCTGCGCCAGCGCAATCGCCAGCGCCGTGCCCCAGGCGCCGGCGCCGAGTACAGTTATATTCATGGATGGGATGGTGGGTTCAGAGGGCACGGGCTAGCCTCGAAATGACAACAATATGGGGAGAAATCAATCGCCCCAGACCTCGGACGCCTTGACGTAGCCAGTCTGGCCATCGCGATGACGTACCTTGGCCCAACCGGAAGCAACCGGATCGACCAGCTCTAGCAGCACACCCTTGTCGGCGCTAAACACCACCGCCGCAGCGTCGTCCGGATTGGCACGGATCTTGGCGTTGGCTACCGTGACCTGCAGGTTGCGCTTGCCGACCAGCCCCTTGGACTGCAGCCACGACAAGTCGCCGCTGGCGTCGCGCACTTTAGTCCATTCGCCATAAGTCAGCACGACTTCGACCGGCATGCCGCGCGGTGCAACCGCTACGCGCCTGCCCTTTTCCGAAGGTGCATCGTATAAAACCACAGGTGCTGCGCCAACCGCCTTGAAATCGAGCGCGTGGGCAGAACCGGCAACGCCGAGCAAGCTTCCCAGCAACAACGTGGCGGCAGCGGCTTTGCGTGCAAAATTCATTTATAGATCTCCAATTGCGGCAGGATTTGCAGGAAGAAGCGGCGCCGTCTGGGGACAGCTGCCGTTCTCCCTGTCGTTCTACCTGCGGCGATCCTCAACGCAGGCGCTAGCGACCGGCACAGCGCCGGTCCCGCGCCTTGCGGAATTAGTTGATGGCTGTCGAGCCGTCAACCGCGATGCTGTCGCCGCTGCCTTTTTGGGCTTGTTCGGCCAGCGCTTGCAGACGCTGCTGGTAGAACACTTCGAAATTGATTTCAGCCAGGTGGATAGGCGGGAAACCGGCACGCGTGATGGCGTCAGCCAGGTTGGCGCGCAGGTACGGGTAGACGATATTCGGGCAACCGATGCCGAGCAGCGGATCCAGTTGTTCAGTCGGGATGTTGCGCAGTTCGAAAATGCCGGCTTGCTTGCCTTCGACCAGGAACGCGACCTTGTCTTTCACCTTGGCGGTGACGGTAACCGTCACGGTCGACTCGAAAATGCCTTCAGCCAGCGCTTCGGCGCCGACATCCACGGCGACTTCGATCTGCGGCGCCTCTTGCTCGAGGAAAATGGCCGGCGAATTCGGTTGTTCAAGCGACAGATCTTTCAGGTAGACGCGTTGAATCTGGAACACCGGTTGCTCAACTTGTTGGTTCTCTTCAGCCATGACACTCTTTCAGTTAATTTAAATTAGCCAGATGGCAATATCTGCAACTGGCCGGTTTTCAATGCAGTTCGCAACAATACCTGATTCGCAGGAGAAATTGCCGAAAATCAGGCGCATATCAGGCACTTTTCAGCAGGGGCTCCAGCTTGCCATCGCGATCGAGCGCATGCAAGTCGTCAAAGCCGCCAACATGGGTTTCACCGATATAAATTTGCGGCACAGTGCGGCGACCAGTCTTTTCCATCATGGTCGCGCGCTGCGACGGATCGAGGTCGATCCGGATTTTTTCGATATTCTCCACGCCTTTTGCCTTCAGCAGCTGCTCGGCGCGGATGCAGTATGGGCATACTGCGGTGCTATACATTACAACATGGGCGGTCATGATTACTGTTCCTTGTTCGGCTCCGCCGCCATTCAGGCGGGCAGTGCTTATTTGACGGTAGGCAGGCCCTGGGTCTGCCAGGCGGCGATGCCGCCTTCCAGGTTATAGGCCTGGGCAAAGCCGGCCTGGCTCAATTGCGCTACCGCCTTGGTGGCCTGGCTGCCGGTCTGACACACCACCAATACGTTCTTTGCTTTAAACTTGTCCAGTTCGGCAATCCGTTGCGGCAAGTCTTTCAAGGGGATGTTCTTGGCGTCGATCAGGTGGGCAGCAGCAAAAGCCTCGCTGTCGCGTACGTCCAGCACCAATGTCTTGCCTTGGTTAATCAGCTGGGTCGCCTGCAAGGTCGAGACCCGGTTACCGCGCTTTTGCAACAAAGGCAGCAACAATGCACCACCCGATAATATTGCTACTGCAATCAGAAAAATGTTATCAATCAAGAATTTCACGGGTATCCAATGGTATTAGTTAATCCCGCCATTATAAAATAGAAGCTGTAGCGCCATTCAATTCGTATCAGGTCCTGTGCAAAAGTTGGCTGCGTTGTTGCTCTTGTATCACGACCAACAAGTATGGGGTTTCGCAATTTCGCAGCTTTTACCTCATGTTTTCTTTGTAATTTAACCCTTTATCTGATCAGTTGAGGACAGAGTAATTCGCCACGCTGCGGTGGCTCTTAAACTCTGTCCCGCAATTAACTATGTATAAAATCGTATTGATGCGTCACGGCGAATCCACCTGGAACCTGGCGAACCGCTTCACCGGCTGGGTTGACGTCGACCTCACCGAAAAGGGCGTAGCGGAAGCCAGGCAAGCTGGCCAGTTGCTGCTGCAAGCGGGCCTTACCTTCGACCTGGCTTATACCTCGGTGTTGAAACGCGCGATCCGCACCCTGTGGGGCACGCTCGACGAGATGGATCTGATGTGGCTGCCGGTCAAGCATCACTGGCGCCTGAACGAGCGTCACTACGGCGCCCTGCAAGGCTTGAACAAGGCCGAAACCGCCGCCAAGTACGGCGACGAACAAGTCATGGTGTGGCGCCGCAGCTATGACACCCCACCGATGCCGCTGGAGCCGAACGATCCGCGCACTTCCTACGCCGATCCACGCTACGCCGGCCTGAAACGCGAGGAAATCCCGCTGACCGAATGCCTGAAAGACACCGTGGCGCGGGTATTGCCGTTCTGGAACGACGAAATCGCGCCATCCATCCGCAGCGGCAAGCGCATCATCATTTCCGCCCATGGCAACAGCCTGCGCGCCCTGATCAAGATGCTGGACGGCATCAGCGATGAAGATATCGTCGGCCTCAACATTCCTAACGGCCAGCCGCTGGTGTATGAGCTGGACGCGGACCTGAAACCGATCAAGAGCTACTACCTGGGCGACCAGGCGGCGATCGCAGCGGCGATGAACGCTGTCGCCAGCCAGGGGAAAGCGAAATAAATATCTCGCCGGGCCGTTTCCTGACACCCTTCCGCAAGCGCAAAACCAGCCATGCCAGGCTTCTGGCATGGCCTTTGGCGCTGCTGCTGGCGGTAACGCTGGCGACAGCCCTGCCTTTGGCCGCTGACGCGGCTCCCGCCAAGATCACTGAACGCAGCAAGCAAAAACAGGTGGCGGAAGCGCAGCGCGCCGACTTGCGGCAAAAGCTGGACAGCCTCAAGCGCGACATCAGCCAGACCGAAACCGCGAAGGACGATGCCAGCGACGCCCTGGCCGACTCGGAAGAAGCGGTTTCCAAGGCCACCCGCTCCCTGCGCGACCTCAGCGCCGAACAGCAGCAGACCGAGGCCAAAGTAGCCAAGCTGGCCAAGCAGCACGACGATCTCAGCAAGACCGTGGCCAAGCAGCAAACCCAGCTGGCCAATCTGCTGCGCCAGCAATACGTCGCCGGCAACGAGGACCGCATCAAGCTGCTGCTGTCGGGCGACAATCCGAACCGTATCAATCGCGACCTGCAGTACATGGGCTACGTCTCGCAAGCGCAAGCCAAGCTGCTGGAATCGCTGCGCGCCAACCTCGCCGCGGTGGAAGCCAACCAGACCGAAGCCCAGAACGCCAAGGACGACCTGGATGAAATCGCCCAGGAACAGCGCGACCAGAAAAAACTGCTTGAGCAGGAAAAAGCCAAGCGCGCGACGCTGCTGACCCAGCTGTCCAGCAAACTCAACAGCCAGCGCAAGGAAGCCGGCAATATCCAGCGCGACGACCAACGCCTGTCCGGCCTGGTGGACAAGCTGGCGCAACTGATCGAGGCGCAGAAACAGGCGGAAGCCGCCGCCCGCGAGAAACAGCGCCAGCAACAGCTGGCCCAGGCGAAAGCCAAAGCCGAGGCTCTGGCGCAAGCCCAAGCAGCGCGCGAGCGTCTGGCCGAGCAGCAACGCGCCGCCCAAGCCAGAAAGCCGCCTGCCACGGACAACAAGCCCAAGCCGGTCAATCCGGACGCCATCGACGACGATCAGCCGCCCGCCGTGGCCGTCACGCCGCCGGCGCCAACCCCGGCGCCAGTGGCGCCGGTCGCGCGCAACGAGCTGACGCCGGAACCCGAAGTCAAGGATGTTTCCTATGGCAAGCCATTCGAATCCCTGCGCGGCCAGTTGCGGCTGCCGGTGCGGGGCGACGTCATGGCGCGCTTCGGCAGCAAGCGCGGCGACGGCCCAAGCTGGAAAGGGCTGTTCATCCGTACCCCGGAAGGCGCCGAAGTCAAGGCGGTTGCCTCCGGCCGCGTGGTGTTCGCCGACTGGCTGCGCGGCTTCGGCAACCTGATCATTGTCGACCACGGCAACCAGTACATGACTATTTACGGTAATAATCAGGCATTATTGAAGCGCCCCGGCGATGCAGTCAAAGCCGGCGACGTGATTGCCAATGCCGGCAACAGCGGCGGCAATGAACAATCGGGTTTATACTTCGAAATTCGGCATCAAGGCCGTGCGTTTGACCCACTCGGGTGGGTAACTACTAGGTGAAACATGGGCAGTAAGCTTAAAAATATCGGTCTAATCAGTTTAGGCGTCATTGCAGGTATCGGCGCCTCTATCCAGTTTGACGCCATTGCGCAAAAGAGTGCTGCTGCGCCATTGCCGCTGGAAGAATTGCGGCAGCTGGCCGATGTGTTCGGACTGATCAAGTCCGACTATGTGGAACCGGCGGACGACAAGAAGCTGCTGACCGAAGCCATTTCCGGCATGGTCGCCTCGCTCGACCCGCACTCGGCCTATCTGGACAAAAAAGCCTACAAAGAGCTGCGCGAGAGCACGCAAGGAAAATTCGTCGGCCTCGGCATCGAAGTCGGCATGGAAGACGGCTACATCAAGGTGGTCTCGCCGATCGAAGATTCGCCGGCCTACCGCGCCGGCATCAAGGCGGGCGACCTGATCACCCGTCTTGACGGTGCCCCGGTCAAGGGCATGACCCTGGAGCAAGCCGTCAAGCGCATGCGCGGCGAGCCGAACACCAAGATCGTGCTGACCATTTCGCGCAAGGACGAAGACAAGCCGCTGATCATCAGCATCACGCGCCAGGAAATCCGCGTCCAGAGCGTCAAGTCCAAAGTGGTGGAGCCGGGCTATGCCTGGCTGCGCATCACCCAATTCCAGGAACCGACGGTGGACGACATGGCCAAGAAGATTGCCGCCATCTATGCCCAGGAACCGAACCTGAAGGGCTTGGTGCTGGACCTGCGCAACGATCCGGGCGGCGTCTTGCCGGGCGCGATCGGCGTCTCCGCCGCTTTCCTGCCCAAGGATTCGGTGGTGGTGACCACCAACGGCCAGCTGCCAAGCTCCAAGGCCTCTTTCTACGCCAAGCGCGAATACTATGCCAACCCGGGCAACGACCCGCTGGCGCGCCTGCCTGAAGCCTTGAAAAAGGTGCCGATGGTAGTGCTGGTGAATACCGGTTCCGCCTCGGCTTCGGAAATCGTCGCCGGCGCCCTGCAAGACTACAAGCGCGCCACCATCATGGGCACGCAGACCTTCGGCAAGGGTTCCGTGCAATCGGTGATCGCCCTGCCGCCGGACCGCAACACCGCAGTCAAGCTGACCACCGCGCGTTACTACACGCCTAACGGCCGTTCAATCCAGGCCAAGGGCATCGTGCCGGACGTCATGGTGGATGAATATGCCGACGGCGACGGCTTGAATGGCTTGCGCTTGCGCGAAGCCGATCTCACCAAGCATCTGAGCAACGATACCGACAAGGGGCCTGAAGTCAAGGCGCCGAAAGTGGACGAGCTGGAAGAAGCGCAACGGATTGCCGCTGCCGAGAAAAAGCGCAAGCCCTTGGAATACGGCAGCAAGGATGACTTCCAGCTGGCGCAGGCGCTCAATCAGCTGAAGGGCTTGCCGGTACAGGTATCCAAGGTCAAGCCGGAAGTGCGTTCGGAAAACGACAAGGACGACAAGCCAGTGAAAGATGACAAGCTTGACCCGGCCGCCGGCGCCATCATCCACAAGGATGAGCCGAGCGACGACAAGGCTGGCGACAAGAAGAGCGATAAAAAATAATCGTTTTTCGGGCTACACGTAGGGTGGGCACCCGTGCCCACGCGTGACCTCAAACCCGCCCGCAAAGTTTAGGCACCGCGTGGGCAGAAAAACCCGCCCACCCTACGCTATGAATGACCAGCAATTACTCCGCTATTCGCGCCATATCCTGCTGGACGATATCGATATCGCCGGCCAGGAGAAATTTCTGGCGGCGCATGCGCTCATCGTCGGCGCCGGCGGCCTCGGCTCGCCGGTGGCGCTGTACCTGGCGTCGGCCGGCGTCGGCCGCATTACGCTGGTGGATAACGACACCGTCGACCTGACCAACCTGCAACGGCAAATCCTGCATACCAGCGAGCGCGTCGGCCTGGCCAAGGTCAGCTCGGGCAAGACTGCCATGACGCAGATCAATCCTGACATCGACATCGTCGCCCTGTCCGAGCGCGCAGACCAGGCCCGCCTGCAGCAACTGATCGCCACGGCCGACGTGGTGATCGACTGCAGCGACAATTTCGCCACCCGGCAAGCCATCAACCGCGCCTGCGTTTTCTTGAAAGTGCCGCTGGTATCGGGCGCGGCAATCCAGTTCGACGGCCAGATCAGCGTCTTCGATCCACGCTCCGACACATCGCCCTGCTACGCCTGCCTGTTTCCCCCGGACCGCGAATTTGAGGAAGTGGCTTGCGCCACCATGGGTGTGTTTGCGCCGCTGGTCGGCATCATCGGCAGCATGCAGGCGGCCGAAGCGCTCAAGCTGATCGCCGGCATCGGCACGTCATTAGCGGGCGTGCTGCTGATGCTGGATGCCCGCAGCATGGAGTGGACCCGCATCGGCGTCGCCCGCGATGCCGGCTGCCCGGTGTGCGGAACGCAGCATCCCTGAATATGCATTGCAAGGTACTGCATGCGAATCGGCGTTTATGCAATTGCCAAGTTGATTATTAGTAATAACCCTCGGATTGCCTCTTTTTTCTTCCTGCATTTCCTCCCGCTGCTTTAAATTACGTCTTGTTATCGTGTCATCAAATGACGCGCTAAACATCACATAACTATAAGCGGGAGACAAAGCAATGAAGCGCAGAGAGTTTTTGAAGGGTTCGGCATTTTTCACGGTAGTCGCAGCGACATCCGGCATGCTGAGCGCCTGTGGCGGCGGCACCGATATCGACAGCGGCGCTGCCGGGGTATTTGCATTTCCACAGGGGATCGCCTCCGGCGATCCGAAAGAGAGCAGCGTCGTCTTCTGGGGCCGGGTGGTGCGCAGCAACGGCGCCGTTGCCGATGCAATCAACGTGCGCCTGGATGTCTCCACCAGGCAGGATTTCTCGAGCTACGCGGCGCAAGTCAACCTGAGCGCCAGCGCCGACTACGATTTCACGGTGCGCGCCAAAGTCACCCAGCTCACCCCCGACACCGTGTATTACTACCGGTTTACCGCCGGCAGCGATGTCAGCGTCACAGCCCAGACCAAGACTGCGCCGCTGGCCAGCAGCAGCAACAGCCAGGTGCGCTTTGCCTGGTTCACCTGCCAGGACTGGTCAGTCAACCACTGGCAGGCGATGTCCTTGCTGGCGCAGGAAAGTCTGGATTTCGTGGTGCACGTCGGCGACTACATCTATGAGACCGTGGGCGCCTCGTTCCAGGCCGGCGGCGCAGAACCGGCGCACGCCACGATCAAGCTGCCGGACGGCCTGGCGCATCCGGGCGGCGGAATCTACGCCAATACCGTCAATGACTACCGCACCCTGTACCGCACCTACAAGACCGATGCGCGCCTGCAAAGCATCCACCATAAATTTCCGGTCATCGCGATCTGGGACGATCACGAGTTCTCGGACGATTGCTGGCAGGACCACCAGGTCTACACCAACGAAAACAAGCAGCAGACCGCGCGCCGCCGCAGCGCTACCCAGGCCTGGGCGGAATACACGCCCATCGATTTCGGCGACCTCTCCTTCGACCTCAACAACAGCAGCTACCAGAATATCCGTATCTATCGCGATTTCCGTTTCGGCAAACTGGTGCACCTGGTGATGACCGACGAGCGCCTGTACCGCGACGACCACATCGTCAGCGAGCAGTCGGTGGCGCAGCAACTGGGCCATGATCCGGTCAACGGCGACGACTCGATCGGCTCGCGCTACTTTGTGCCGCAGCCGCTCTTGCTGCAAATGGAAGCACAGGAAACCGCCAAGCTGGGACGGGCGCCGTCGATACTCGGACCGACCCAGACGCAATGGTGGAAAGACACCCTGAAAAATTCGGATGCGACCTGGAAGGTGTGGGGCAATGAAATCATGCTGAACCGCATGTGGGCCGACCTGACGCCGCCGGCGCTGGGCATTCCGCCGCCTTACAACCAGCTGTATGTGATCAACTGCGACTCATGGGACGGCTTCCCCAGCCACAAAGCGGAACTGCTGTCTTACCTGGATACGCAAAACATCCAGAACGTGGTGGCCATCACCGGCGACCTGCATGCTTTCCAGTGCGGCGTGGTACGCGCCAATCCTGGCGACCTGAACAGTCGGCCGGTATTGGTGGATTTCCTGACGGCCGGCATCAGTAGCCAGTCCTTCTATAACTACATCAAGTCCGGTGCCGCGGTCGTCAATCCGTTGCTGGGCGCACTGGTGCAGACGCCGCAGATTTTCGACAATCTGCTGAAGCACTTCAATCCCGACTTTGCCTATGTCGACCATGATGCCCAGGGCTACGCCACGGCCACCATCACCAGCGACAGCATGGTCGTGATGTTCAACAAGGTCAAGCCGCTGGCCGGCGACGGCAGCGCGCCGGCGCAGCCTTTGCTGAAACGCACCCGCATGACGCTGGCCAAGGGTTCGAGCACGCCGCTGATCGAAGACAACGTCTGATCGTGCACTAAACGCCGCTATCGCCCGCACTGGCAAGCGCGGGCGACAGCGGATCTTCCCTTAGGCGCTATGCAGGGCGCGTACCGCGCCAGGCGCTTGCATGGCCTTCAGCGCACGCAGCTTCTGGATAGTGTCGGCGCAGGCACGCGCAGCTTCTGCGCCCTTCACCAGGAAATGCTCGAAGAAATAATTGTGATGTTCTGCGCCGCCGTGGAAATGATGCGGGGTCAGCACTGCCGACAATACCGGTACGCCGGTTTCCAGCTGCACCTGCATCAAGCCGTCGATCACTGCGTGGGCGACGAATTCGTGGCGATAGATGCCGCCATCCACTACCAGCCCGGTGGCCACCACGGCTGCGTAACGACCGCTGTTGGCTAAAAGCTTGGCATGCAAGGGAATTTCAAAGGCGCCGGCGACTTCAAAGAAATCGATGTCTTGTTCGCTATAGCCGGCCTTGCCGATTTCGGCAATGAAAGCGACGCGGCATTGATCGACAATCTCGCGATGCCAGCCAGCCTGGATGAAGGCGATGCGTTCATTCGCTGCGCCGGGGATTCTTGCCTTGATATCGCTTGTGTGTTGCTGTTGCATCTGACTCTCCTGTTTAAATGATAAAAACAGGGCGCGTTGGATCGAAAGGAAGCGCGCACTCACCGGCCTCGACAAAAATCACGCCACAGCTCATGCCGATGGCAACAACACCGCCGTCGCCTGGGCGACATGCAGCAAGATTCTTATCGAAGCTAGCAGTACGGTACAACCTGTTCTCTCTTTATCCGGACTATACCGTCGGCCCCGGAATCCAACCGGGTCTGCTGACCTTGCTGCCACATCCGTAGCAACAAGCGCTCGCGGGCTATGCGCATTGCACGCAATTACCGCCGGTGGGGAATCGCACCCCGCCCTGAGAACGTCTCGGTCAATTGCTTAACCGAGCCAAGAATTTATCACATAATTTGCGGCGCTGCACAAGCCGGCCTGATCCGGCGCGTGCAACATCAGCCGGCTTTCTTCGCCAGTCCCAGATAGGTATCGATCACCCTGGGGTCATGCGCCAGCTCGGCGGCAGGTCCTTGCATCGCCATGTCGCCGGTTTCCAGCACATAGGCGTAATCGGCCGCCTGCAAGGCCGCGCGGGCATTTTGCTCGACCAGCAGAATCGCCACACCGCTCTGCTTGAGGCGCACGATGATGTGAAAGATCTCTTTCACGATCAGCGGCGCCAGGCCAAGGCTGGGCTCATCCAGCAGCAGCAGTTGCGGCTTCGCCATCAGAGCCCTTCCCAGCGCCAGCATTTGCCGTTCGCCGCCGGAAAGGCTGCCCGCCTGCTGTTTGCGCCTTTCCTGCAAGCGCGGGAACAGTTCGTACACCACCGCCATCTGATCGGCGTAGCCGCTCTCGCCAGCCTTATAGCGTCGATAACTACCGAGCAGCAGATTGTCCTGCACCGTCATGCTGGCAAACAGTTCACGTTTTTCCGGCACCAGGCACATGCCGCGCGCGACCCGGGTTTCGACTGCCACGCCGGCCGTATCCTGGCCCAGCAAACGCACTGTACCGCGCATGCTGCCGTTGGCCGGCATGGCGCCGGCAAGCGCGTTCAGCATGGTCGACTTGCCGGCGCCGTTGGGGCCGATCACGGTCACGATCTGGCCGGCGCCGACTTGCAGGCTGGCACCGTGCAAGGCCTCCACCTTGCCATAGGCGACGTGAAGATCGTTCACTTCCAGCACCGGATTGGCAACGGCGTTACTCATCGATGCCTCCCAGATAAGCTTCCAGCACAGCCGGGTCTTGCTGGATTTCGGTCGGCAGACCTTCCGCAATCTTGCTGCCGAATTCCATCACGACCAGGCGGTCGGTCAGGTTCATGACAAAATCCATGTCGTGCTCCACCAGCAAAATGCTCATCCCTTCGGCCCTCAGCTTGCGCAGCAGATCAGCCAACGCCAGCTTTTCCTGATAGCGCAAGCCGGCGGCCGGCTCGTCCAGCAACAGCAGGGTGGGATCGCAGCACAGGGCACGCGCGATTTCCAGAATCCGCTGCTGGCCCAATGCCAGGCTGCCGGCCTCTTCATAGAGCAAATGCCCAAGGCCGACGCGCTCGAGCTGCGTTTTAGCCTCGAACAGCAAGGCTTGCTCTTCGGCTCGGTTCAGCCGCAGCAGGCTGGCGGCGATACCGCCGACGTCCTTGTGCGTACCGCGCAGGTGGGCGCCGATAGCGACGTTCTCCAGCACCGACATGCTGCTCATCAGGCGCACATGCTGGAAGGTGCGGGCAATCCCGCGCGCGACAATCTGGCGCGACGGCAAACCCGAGATCGCTTGCAAGCCCTGCCCAGTGCGGAATTTGATCGAGCCGCTAGTCAATGGCAAGACGCCCGTCACCAGGTTGAACATGGTCGATTTGCCGGCGCCGTTGGGACCGATCAGGCCGACGATCTGGCCAGCGCCGACGCTGAAGCTGATGTCGTTCACCGCCACCAGCCCGCCGAACTCCTTGCGTGCACGCTCGACTTCCAGCATCACACCGATGCCGGCCGGCTTGTCTCTTGCCGGCAGCGCGGCTGCCGACTCAGGCGCTCTAGCCAACGCACCGGCAGGAACCAGCTTGCGCAGATGCGGCCACAAGCCATCGCGCGCACGCTGCAGCAGCAGCACCATCAGGATGCCGAAGACGATGGTTTCGAAATTGCCGCTGGCGCCCAGCAGTGTCGGCAGCCACGATTGCAGCTGGTCCTTCAGCACGGTCAGCAAGGCCGATCCCAGGATCGCCCCCCATACATAGCCGGCGCCGCCGACCACCGCCATGAACAGGTATTCGATGCCGGCATTCAAGCCGAACGGGGTCGGACTCACCGAGCGTTGCAGATGCGCATACAGCCAGCCCGAGACGCTGGCCAGCAAGGCCGCCAACACAAAGATCAACACCTTGATCCAGGCGGTATTGACGCCCATCGCTTCCGCCATCACTCCGCCGCCATTGAGCGCCCGGATGGCGCGGCCGGAGCGCGAATTCAAGAGGTTCTGCAAGCCTGCCAGCGCCAGCAGAAGGATGGCCCAGATCAGGTAGAACATCTTGCGGCCGCTATCGAGTTCAATACCAAACAGGCTGATGGCAGGGATACCGTTCAAGCCATCGTACTTGCCCAGGAATTCCAGATTACCGAACAAGAAATACAACGACAAGGCCCAAGCTATGGTGCCTAGCGGCAGGAAATGCCCTGACAAGCGCATGGTAATGCCGCCGATCGCCAGCGCCGCCAGCGTCGTCACGCTCAGGCCAGCCAGCAAACCGATCCACGGCGACAGTCCGAACTGGGTGCTGAGATAAGCAGTGGAATAGGCGCCAAGGCCGACAAAAGCCGCCTGGCCAAAAGACGTCAGGCCGCCGATGCCAGTCAGCAGCACCAGTCCCAGGGCCACGATGGCATACAGGCCGATGTAGTTCGACAACGTGATCCAGAACTCCGGCGTCGGCAATACCGGCAGCAACAGCAGGATCGCCACGAACAGGATGAACGGCAGTTTGCCGGCAGAAAAGCGCGGCATCACTGGTCTCCCTCGTCAATCTGCTTGCTGCTCAACGAACGCCACAGCAACACCGGAATGATCAGGGTAAACACGATCACTTCCTTGAAGGCGCTAGCCCAGAACGATGAATACGATTCCAGCAAACCCACCAGCAAAGCGCCGGCGGCAGCAATCGGATAGCTACCGAGGCCGCCGATGATGGCGCCGACGAAACCTTTCAAGCCGATCAGGAAACCGCTGTCGTAGTAGATGGTAGTCAGCGGTGCAATCAAAATGCCGCACAAGGCGCCCAGTGCCGCAGCCAGCGTGAACGCCAGCCGTCCCGCTTGCGTGGTGCCGATGCCGACCAGGCGTGCGCCGAGGCGGTTGACTGCGGTCGCCCGCAAGGCCTTGCCCGATAAGGTACGTTCAAAGTATAGATAGAGGGCGACAATCAGCAGCAGCGACACCGCGATGATGACGCAGCTCTGGCCGGAGACGGTCAAGCCGCCGATGTCGAAACGGGCGTCGGAGAACGAGGTCGTGCGCGAACCTTCGGCGCCAAACATCAGCAAGCCGATGCCGATCAAGGCATAGTGCACCGCTACCGAGACAATCAGCAGCACCAGAGTGCTGGCCTCCGCCAGCGGCTGGAACGCCAGGCGATACACCATCGGCCCCATCGGCACCACGATCGCCAGCGTCAGCAAGACCTGCAAAGGCATCGCCAGGGAGGCATGGCCGTACATGCGAGCAACGCCATAGATTGCCACGGGCAGCAGGACAAATTTGAGTAACGCCAGGCTGCTGCGCCGGACCAGCATCGCGCGGCTTTCACCATTGCGGCCGGCCAGCAGCATCACGGCTTCCTGGATGAAACTCAATACTCCGAGCGCCACCAGCAGCGTTGCCGACAAGGGAAATTTGTCGGCCTGGATGGCCGCCAGCGTCAAGGCGCCGAACGCCACGAATTCGCCCTGCGGGATGAAAATGACGCGGGTAACCGAAAACACCAGCACCAGCGCCAGCGCCAGCAGCGCATATACGGCGCCGCTGGTGATGCCATCCTGAGCCAGGATGGCGGCGATTGAAAGATCCATGCTTTTTTCTATGCAGCGTTATTGCGCGGCGCCCAGCAGCTTCCATTTGCCGTTGACGATTTCCACCATCACGCGGGCGCGCTGATCGAAACCGACGTGGTCGGTCGGGCTCATGTTGACGATACCCTGGGAGACCGGCAGGTTCTTGATGGCTTCGATGCCGTCGCGCAGCGCGAGACGGAATTCCGGTGTGCCTGGCTTAGCTTTCTTGAGCGCTTGAGGCGCGGCCGCGCCAAGCAGCATGCCGGCATCCCAGGCATGGCCGCCGAAAGTGGAAATGCTGCCGACGCCGTACGCCTTCTCATAGGCGCTGCGGTAGGCCATGGCGGATCTCTTGACCGGATTGCTGTCGGGCAGCTGCTCCGCCACCAGCAACGGGCCGGCAGGCAGGAAAGTGCCTTCGCAATCCTTGCCGCAGACGCGCAGGAAATCATTGTTGGCGACACCGTGGGTCTGGTAGATCTTGCCTTTGTAGCCGCGCTCTTTCAAGGTTTTCTGCGGCAAGGCAGCGGGCGTGCCGGCGCCGGCGATCAGCACGGCATCCGGATTGGCGCTGACTATCTTCAAGACCTGGCCGGTCACGGACGTGTCGGGACGGGCGAAGCGTTCATTGGCGACGATCTTGATCTTGCGCAGTTCAGCCAGCTTGGAAAATTCGCGGTACCAGCCTTCGCCGTAGGCATCCGAAAAGCCGATAAAGGCCACGCTCTTGACGCCGGCATCCGCCATGTGGGCGATGATCGCGGTCGCCATGTGCGAATCGTTCTGCGGCGTCTTGAAAATCCAGCGCCGCTTGGCGTCGACCGGTTCCACCAGCGAAGCCGAAGCCGCCATCGAAATCATCGGCGTGCCGGATTCGGCGGCGACATCGCTCATCGCCAGCGAACCGGGCACAGCGGTCGAACCGATCAGCAGGTCGACTTTTTCTTCGCTGACCAGCTTGCGCGCGTTCTTTACCGCGGTGGTGCTGTCGGTGGCGTCATCCAGCACGATGTATTGCACCTTCTGGCCGGCGATTTCCTTGGGCAGCAGGGCAAACGTGTTTTTCTCAGGAATGCCCAGCGACGCCGCCGGACCGGTGGCGGAAACGCTCACGCCGACCTTGATCTGGGCATGCGCGCTGCCGGCGGCCAGGGTAATTGCCAGTGCCGCGGAAACGCTTGTCCCCAACCATGCTTTTTTCATCTGCTCTGCTCCATTGAGTTGTACCGCGCGCGCCAGCCAAGCCGGCCAGCACGACGCCAGCCAGCGATGGTAGCAAAAAAATCAGACCAGCATCAGCGCAACCTGCTGCGCGGCGTCGGCGCTGGGCTTGTGCTGGAAACGGCTTTTGGCGAAACGCTGCCAGCGGCCCAGCACGAAACTGGTCAGGATATTGGCGCGCATCGCGGTTTCCGCTTCATTCGCCTCGCCCTGCGCGGCGGCCGTGCGCAGCGCCTGTTTCAGCGCCAGTTCGATACGGTCGACAAACTGGTTCATGCGCAGCTGCAGGCGCTCATCCTCGTTGATCAGCGCATCGCCGATCATGACCCGCGTCATGCCTGGATTACGTTCGGCAAAATTCAACAGCATCAGGGTAATTGCCTGCGCCTGGTGCAGTCCCTTTTCCTGCTGTTCGGTAATCTGGTTGACCAGGCCGAAGACGGTGGTCTCGATAAATTCGATCAAGCCTTCGAACATCTGCGCCTTGCTGGCGAAATGGCGGTACAGCGCCGCCTCCGACACCTCGATCCGGGCGGCCAGCGCGGCCGTGGTGATCTTTTCCCCTTTGGGTTGTTCCAGCATGACCGCCAGGGTCTGAAGGATTTGTAGTTTACGCTCGCCTGGTTTGCTAGTAGCCATGATTTTTTATTTTAGTAATGATGGAGATAAGGAAAACTGCAGCTGAAGCGCGGTCTGCCCGTTAAACCGCCCTGCAGCCGCTAGCGGGGCCCTAACGTAAGCGGTGCAGATTCTTGCTCAGCTGACGGACGGATTTTACTTTGACATCGACGTAATTGGGGCGCTTTATCGTATTTGACTGGTCCTTCAGGTACTGCGTCACCCATGCCGTGCGCATGCCGACCCATTTCGCGGCCCTGAGGTTGGCGATGGTATCCTCCACCAGGATGCAGCGCCGCGCCGGCACCTTCTCGCGCGCGATCAGCTGCCGCAGCAGGTGGCGCGACGGCTTCGGCCGCAGCTGGCGGTGCACATGCATGGATTCGATCGATATATGCTTGCCGAAATGACGCTGCAGGCGCAAATGGCGCATGACGTCGCCGGAATAACGCAGCGGCGCATTGGTCAGCAGGATCTTGCGGCCTGGCAGCCGTTTCAGCAGATTGATCAGGCCGCGCTCGGCCCGGATCATGCCCAGCAGATCGTCGAAGCGGTGCGCCTCGCGCAAAAAATCTTCCGGCCGCACCTGATGGTGTTTTACCATGCCGAGCAAGGTTGCGCCATAACGCCGCCAGTAGTTCTCGCGGACGGCATTGACGGTAGCGACATCGGCATCGACGCCGCCGCTGCCCAAGGTGCGCGCCATGAAAGCATTCATGTTGACGTGGATGGCCGGGAAAATCGCATGCGAAGCATTGTGCAAAGTATTGTCCAGATCGAACAGCCAGAGCGCCGTATTTCTCTTTCCCCTTGTTTTTTTGTTGCCTGTATCCATTACCATGATGTGCGCCGGCGCTTGGACCGGGATTAAAATCGTTGAATTCGCTAACCAAAGGGGAAGCTGTGTTTCGTCAGATTATAGTGATATTAGGCCCTGCCGCCGGATTACTCGCGCAGTTGCTGCGGCCCTTGCGCCGCCCCCGCTTGTTGCGCAGCCTGATGCTTGCCCTCGGCTTGGGGGCCTTGCTGGCCGGCGCAGCGCCGCTGTTCGCCCAGGACACCCTGGCCGGCGCTTCCCTGCAGCCGTCCGCTGCCATGCGCCAAGGCGGCGCCATGTTCCAGATCCAGCGCGATGGCCACAGCGCCTATGTATTCGGCACCATCCACGTCGGCAAGGCGGACTTCTATCCGCTGGACGCAAAAATATTGCAAGCTCTACAACAATCTTGCTGCCTCGCCCTGGAAATCGATCCTGGCAATACCCAGGCCATGATTCCGCTGAT
The DNA here is from genome assembly GCF_001584185.1 of Collimonas pratensis. Taxonomy (GTDB): domain Bacteria; phylum Pseudomonadota; class Gammaproteobacteria; order Burkholderiales; family Burkholderiaceae_D; genus Collimonas; species Collimonas pratensis. The sequence continues at coordinate 5,222,358 of NZ_CP013234.1, forward strand.
GAAAAAATACGGCTTCTATCTTGATGGCAAACCGCACCAGAAAGATTTGCCGCCGAAACTGCAAAAACAACTGGCCGCGCTGCTGGCAAAATACAATATGGCGCCAGAACAGGTGGCCAGCCTGAAACCATGGCTGATCGCGACCATGCTAGGCATCAGCGAATACGCCAGCCAAGGCTATCTGTCGCAATACGGCGTCGACAGCACACTCGCCAGCCTGGCGAAAAGCAGCAACAAACGTCTGGTCGAACTGGAAACCGCCGAAGCGCAGCTGGGGTTGCTAGGCAATCTGTCGCCCGCCGAGCAAGTCCAGTTCCTGCAGGATAGCGTCGATGAGATACAGGATCCAGGCAAGGCTCAGCGCTCCCTCGACCTGGTCAACCTTTGGCGCAACGGCGATATCGACGGCCTGGCCGCGATGCTGGCGGAAATGAATGCCGAAGACAGCTTCGCCAGCAAATTCATGCAACGTGCCCTGCTGGACGGCAGGAATCCCGGCTTAGCCGACGGCATCGCAAAACTGACCAGCTCGGCAGCCGAGCCCTTCGTCGCCATCGGCATGCTGCATCTGGTCGGTCCGAACAGCGTACTGGCGATCCTGCAGCAACGCGGCTATACGGTGAAACGCCTATACTAAAATCCTGCGGCGTTCAGGCCGCTTCCACCGTTCTGCCCATGATTTGACTTACATCAAATCAAATTTCAGCTTTCCCTTTTACAGTGCAGGTCGATACAGACCACAACACAGACTAAACGGGAAGCGGAAATGAAAACAGCTGCATGCATATTGGCGTTATCGATACTGGGCCTGGCCGGAAACGGCATGGCCCAGGAAAGTCCCTGGCAGGTACGGATGCGTGTCGACTACCTGAAACCTGCAAACAAATCGGACGCGGTAGGCGGCATAGGCGCATCCGATCGCTTGCAAGTCAATTCCAAAACCATCCCGGAAATCGACATTTCCTACTTTTTCACGCAAAACTGGGCAACCGAGCTGGTCCTGACCTATCCGCAAAAGCAAGATGTCACGCTGGACGGCAAGAAAATCGGCAGCTTCAAACATCTGCCGCCGACACTGACCTTGCAATACCATTTCCTGCCGCAAGCCGCATTCAGTCCTTATGTTGGCGCCGGCATCAACTATACGCACATCTCCAGCGTCGACCTGCTGGGCGGCGCGGGCCAGCTCGACCACAGCAGCTGGGGATTGGCATTGCAGGCCGGGCTGGACTACAAGCTGGACAAGAACTGGTCCTTGAACCTGGATGTGAAAAAACTGCAGATCCGCAGCGACGTCTATGCCGGCGGCGAAAAAATCAGCCGTGTCCAGATCGATCCATGGCTGATCGGCATGGGCGTCGGCTACCGCTTCTAAGCGATACTGCAAGCGGCCCTGCAATCTGAATAATCTTTGATCGAAATCAACGCCCGGCTGCCCTATGTCTTCTAAGATCAGCCGGCGTTATCTCTATATCAAAGGTTTTCCTGATGAAATTCTCTCACTTGCCAGAGCCGGTGTCCCCGGCGGCCGCCATGCCGCATCGAAAAGTGATCCGCTCCTGGCTGCTGCCAATCGCGCAACGCAGCACCGGCCGCGCGCTGACGCTGGTGCTGCTCGATCTTTTCCTGCTTGCAGCGGCGATTGCCGCCACCGTCTGGCTCCAGAATATCGCTGCAAAATTTCTGCTCGGCGCAATCGCCGGGTTCATCATCGGCCGCCTGTTCATACTTGGCCATGATGCCTGCCATCAAAGCTTTACACCGCACCGGCGCCTCAACCGCTGGCTCGGCCGCCTGGTGTTCCTGCCTTCGCTGACCCCGTACAGTTTGTGGGATGTGGGACACAACGTGGTGCATCATGGTTATACCAACCTGAAGGGCTTCGATTTTGTCTGGCATCCGCTGTCGCTGGAGGAATTCCAGGCGCTGCCGCGCTGGCGTCAATGGCTGGAACGCGTCTACCGCAGCGGCTGGGCGCCCTGGCTCTACTACCTGATAGAAATGTGGTGGCAACGTATGTATTTTCCGAGCCGCCGCACCATGCCTACGCGGCGTCCGGTGTTCGTCTGGGACGGCATCCTGGTCACGGCGGCAGCGCTGTTCTGGATTGCCCTGCTGGCCGCCGCCGCATTGATCACCGCGCAGCCGGTATGGCTGACCTTGCTGGCCGGATTCATCATGCCTTGGCTATTCTGGAATGCCATGATCGGCTTTGTCGTGTACGTGCATCACACCCACACGGGTGTTGCCTGGTATGACCAGAAAACCGTATGGGCAGCTGCGCAGCCGTTTGTCTCCACCACGGTGCATCTGACCTTTCGCTACCGTATCGGCGCGCTCTTGCATCACATCATGGAACACACTGCACACCACGTTGACATGAGCATCCCGCTATATCGCCTGCAAGAAGCGCAACAGATCCTGGAGACCATGCTGCCTTTGCGCATCGTGATCCAGAAATTCTCCTGGCGCTGGTATTTTGACACCGCACGGCGCTGCAAGCTGTACGATTTCCGGCGCCATTGCTGGACCGATTTTTCCGGCATGCCGACCAGCGCGGCAGCCTTCGTCAATTGAGTAGCGTGCAATTGCGGCAGGATTGCGGCCGTAGCAGTGCGCATGGCGGTAGAATGAGGGATCTTGGCAAGTTGCAACGCCACGCCCTCCATCGGATCCCGCCATGAATCAAGCCCCACTCCGTGCAGCGCCGCTGCTGGATATCCGAGCCCTGCGCACCAGCTGCTCGTCTTGCAGCATGCATCAGCTGTGCCTGCCGATGGGGTTGGATGAACCTGAGATGCAACGGCTCGACGGCATTATCGGCCGCCGCCGCGTATCGCGCGAAGCCAGCCTGTATCGCATCGGCGACAAGTTCGTTTCCCTGTATGCGGTGCGGGTCGGCCAGCTCAAGACTTCGCAAACCAATCCCGACGGCGCGCGGCAGATCACCGGATTTCAGATGACCGGCGAATTGCTCGGCATGGATGCGATCAGCACCGATACCCATCAATGCGACGCGGTCGCCTTGGAAGATAGTGAAGTCTGCGAAATTCCATTTGCGCGGCTGGAAGAACTGTTCGGCGAGATTCCGACGCTGCTGCGGCATTTTCATCGCATCATGAGCAAGGAAATCACGCGCGAGCAAAGCGTCATCCTGTTGCTGGGAAATATGCGCGCCGAGCAGCGCTTTGCGGCGTTCCTGGTGAACCTGTCGTCACGCTATGCAGCGCGCGGCTATTCGTCGACCAGTTTTCAGCTGCGCATGACGCGCGAAGACATCGGCAACTATCTCGGCCTGACGATCGAAAGCATCAGCCGCCTGCTGTCCAAGCTCAAGAAGGATGGCCTGCTGAAAGTCAGCAACAGGCAAATCGAACTGACCGATTTGCCAATGCTGAAAGCGCTGGCGACTGGGGCCGAAGCCTGCTGAGATCTGGCTTCAGATGGTTTTTGAATAGCGCAGCGGCGTCCTGTGCGGATCCAGATAACGGTCGAACACCATACAGATATTACGGATCAGCAAACGCCCTTTCATGGTCACGCTGATCCATTCCTGGTCCAGCGTGAGCAAGCCGTCGGCCTCCAGCAGCCGCAACTGGGCCAGTTCGGCCGCGAAATATTCCGCAAAGCGGACCGGATACGCGATCTCGATCGATGCCAGCGACAGCTCGAAATGGCACATCAGGTGCTGGATGATCAGCCGCCGCAGCAAATCGTCCATGTTCAGCTTGATGCCGCGCGCAATCGGTAATTGTTGCAGGTCAAGCCGCCGGTAGTAGGCTTCCAGCGTTTTTTCATTCTGGCTATAGCTGGCGCCGACAGCGCTGATCGCCGATACGCCGCATGCCACCAGGTCAGACTCGGCATGGGTCGAATATCCTTGGAAATTACGATGCAAACGCCCTTGCCGCTGCGCGATCGCCAGATCGTCGTCCGGCTTGGCAAAGTGATCCATGCCGATATACACATAACCAGCCTCGGTCAGGCGCTGGATGCACAGGAACAGCATGTCGATCTTGACGGCCGGCGCAGGCAGGTCGCTGTCGGCAATCCGCCTTTGCGGTTTGAACAAGTGCGGCATATGGGCATAATTGTAAATAGCGATGCGGTCCGGCGACGCGGCGATCACCTTCTCCAGCGTTTGCGCAATGGATGCCAGGCTCTGTTTGGGTAAACCATAGATCAGATCGATGCTGACCGAACGGAAACCGGCAAAACGCGCTGCATCGATGATGCGCAGCGTGTCTTCTTCGGCCTGGATCCGGTTCACCGCTTTCTGTACCGCGGGATTGAAGTCCTGTACGCCCAGGCTGAGCCGATTGAAACCCTGGCGGCGCAACGTGACGATACGTTTCGGTGTGACAGTGCGCGGATCGACTTCTATCGAATACTCGCCCAGCTGATCGGATGCAAACTGAAAATGCCGATGCAGATGCGCCATCAGTTCGCTCATCTGGCGGTCGCTCAGATAGGTCGGCGTGCCGCCGCCGAAATGCAGCTGTTCGACCTGGTTCATGCCGTCAAACAAAGCCGCCTGCATTGCAATCTCGCGCTGCAGATAGGTCAGGTAAACGACGGCCTTGCCCAGGTTCTTGCTCACAACCTTGTTGCAGGCACAGTAGTAACAGACCGTATCGCAAAACGGAATATGCAGATACAGCGACAAGGCGTGCCGCGCACCCATCGCGCGCCGCTCGGAGACTGCCTGGCAATAAGCCTGGGCGTCGAACTGTTCGCTGAACCTGTCTGCCGTGGGATAGGAGGTATAACGCGGCCCAGGTTGATTCAGCTTGCGCAGCAATGCCTCTTCAAACGCCAGCGCAGCCGGCGGTGCAGCAATGGCGATCGGCTTGGGGGAAGTTAACATGTCGCGGCTCCGGCAATTGACTGTATCCATCACTACAGCGTATCCGTGCAAGCCGGCCGGCGCTTTGATATAGATCAAGCCCGCTTTACTATCGCCGCCGCGAGCTCGATACTGCCTATAATCGCTTATTCTCCACTTACTTCCAGCCATCTTGCCTCTCGATCATCCAGCCTCAGCATTGCCGACAGACCTCAGCCACTGGCAGGGACGGGACCGCTTCGTGCTGCTGGACAGCGAGTTTGGCGACGGCGTACAGTTTTTTACGACCTGGCAAGCCTGGCGCGACGATGCCGGCCGTCCGCGCCAGCTGCATTATCTGGCGTTGGCGCCTGCATCCCTGGACCTACTACGCCAGACCAGAAATCCGCAATGGCAAACCCTCGCGGCTGAGCTCTGTGCGGCCTGGCCGACGGCGGTGCCCGGATTTCACCGCATCTTTTTGCAAGATGGCCAGTTGGTGTTGACCCTGATGTTCGGCGACAGCGCCGCTTGCCTGCGCCAGATTGTGGCCAGCGTCGACGCCTTCCATTTGCGCGGACCTGACTGGCAGGCCTGGCCGCTGCCCATGCTTAGCCTGCTGGGCAGATTGTCTGCCAGGCAGGCCCGTCTTGCCATTTCGGTTGCCGACGCCGCACCGCTTGAAGCGCAACGGACAGCGCTGCGGCAAGCAGGATTCATCTTTGAGGAGGATCCCTTGCGCGCGCATTTTGCGCCGCGCTTTTCGCCCAAATATCCTATCGCGCCTACCCCGCCGGCGACAGAACGCCACGCGATCGTGATCGGCGCCGGACTGGCCGGCAGCGCCGCCTGCCAGCGGCTGGCGCGGCGCGGCTGGACGCTGACCCTGATCGAGCGCCACGATGAAATAGCGCAGGAAGCCTCAGGCAACATTGCCGGCATTTTCATGCCTGTGCTGTCGCGCGACGACAATCCGGGTTCGCGCCTCAGCCGCAGCGCCTATCTTTTCGCCCAGCATGTCTGGCGCCAGCTGGGCGGCATCGGCCACGCTTTCACCGGCGCGGCCTGCGGTGTGCTGCAAATCGCGCGCGATGCCGAACACGTCCGGGCTCAGCAAAATCTGGCCAGCCACTGGCGCTATCCGGGTGATTTTGCGGAATGGCTGGAGCAAGCTGCCGCCACACGCCTGGCCGGCAGTCCGGTCAGCAACGGCGGCTGGCATTTTCCTGCCGGCGGCTGGGTGCAGCCGCGCAGCCTGTGCCAGGCCATGCTGGACGATTGCGGCGCCAGCTTGCAGACGCTTTTCGGGCAGCGGATCGACAAGCTTGAGTATCAGCAGCAAAGCTGGATAGTGCGCGCCGAAGACGGCGCCGAAATTGCCCGCGCACCGGTACTGATACTGGCCAACGGCTGCGAAGCACTCAGCTTCCCGCAGGCAGCGGATTTGCCGCTGGCCGCCATCCGCGGCCAGATCACCCATGTCGACGCCAGTCAGGCGCCTTCGATAGCGCCGGTGATTTGCGGCGCAGCCTATCTGACCCCACCCTGCGGCAATGTCTGCAGCGTCGGCGCTTCCTACGACGAAGATGCCGATCCGGCATTACGGCAGGACAGCCAGGACGACAACCTGGCACGCCTGGCGAACATGCTGCCGGGCTGGAGCCCCGGCCCCTTGCAGCTGGCCGGACGGGTCGGCTTTCGTTGCGTCGCCAGCGACCGGTTGCCGCTGGTGGGCGCTGTGCCGGACCAGCACGGAGCTTGCAGCGTACGTGAAGCGAAATTGAAAGATTTGCCGCGTTTTGACGGCCTGTACAGCCTGCTTGGTTACGCTTCGCGGGGATTGATCTGGGCGCCGCTGGCGGCAGAATTGCTGGCGGCGCAACTGGAAGGGGAGCCGCTGCCGATCGAGGCCGATCTGGTCGCTGCGCTCGACCCGGCGCGTTTCTTACTTAAAGAACGACGCCGGGATAGCGCTACGCCAGTAAAAAGGGCGCCCTGAGGCGCCCCTGCTACAGCTTAACGATCCCAGCGATACGGCCGCATCTGCCAGTCGCCGCGCGGACCCCTGACCCAGCTTGGCGGCACGTAGCGGTAGCCCGGCCGCGCCCTGATCCAGCTGCCGCCTATCCATTCGTGACGGCGGCCGTTCCAGCGCCAGTATCCCGGCGCCCAGACAAAACCGCGGCGCGGCGCCGGCACCACTTCATAGCGCGGTGGCGGCGGTTGTCCGATCTGGACATTCACATAAGCCTGGGCTTGGGCCTGGTTCATCGGCAGCATGAACCCGGCACTCAAGGCTAGCGCACAGACACACAACATCGATTTGATCTTCATTGGGGACCTCCTTCATTCGTTTGAAAACATCAGACAACGATTGAAATATAGGTCATAAATATCAGGGCACTTGTAATTTTGTGTTTCCAAAAGATACAGACTTCGAAAACGTCGAAATACCGTGCAGACAGCCGTAGCGCGGCCCCCTTAAGGTAAAATGGCGGCCTGCCAGACGGCATTGTCGTTTTATAAAATTTGTACGGGATAGCGCCTTGGCCTTGCCAGGCCAAGTTTGCGACCTGTCCCCACCTGACTTCCCGGATTACCCATGTTGCGATTGAACGAAGTACAACTACCCCTGGACCATCCCGACGACGCCCTGCATGCTGCGATCATGGAGCGGCTGGGAATCGCCGCGGAGGAAATGCTCGGTTACACAATTTTCCGGCGCAGTTACGATGCCCGCAAGAAATCCGCGGTCATCCTGACTTACACTGTAGATGTCGAGCTCAGGGATGAAAGTGCGGTCCTAAAACGGCGCACCGGCGATCGCAACATCATGACGACGCCGGACACCAATTATCGCTTCGTGGCGCAAGCCCCCGGCCAGCTGAAATCGCGGCCAGTGGTGATCGGCACCGGCCCCTGCGGCCTGTTTGCCGGCTTGATCCTGGCGCAGATGGGTTTCAATCCGATCATCCTGGAGCGCGGCAAGGCAGTGCGCGAACGCACCAAGGATACCTGGGGCCTGTGGCGCAAACGCGAACTGCAGCCGGAATCGAATGTACAGTTCGGCGAAGGCGGTGCCGGCACTTTTTCCGACGGCAAGCTGTGGACCCAGATCAAGGACCCGAAGCATTACGGCCGCAAGGTATTGACCGAATTCGTCAAGGCCGACGCACCGGAAGAAATCATGTACGTCAGCAAGCCGCACATCGGCACTTTCCGCCTGGTCAAGATGGTCGAGCAGATGCGCGCCACCATCGAGGCGCTGGGCGGCGAATTCCGTTTCCAGCAAAAGGTGGAAGACATCGCCATCACGTCGGAAAACGGCCAGGGCCAGGTGCAGGCCGTGGTGCTGGCTAGCGGCGAAACCATCGTCACCGACCATGTGGTGCTGGCCATCGGCCACAGCGCGCGCGATACTTTCCAGATGCTGTACGAGCGCGGCGTCTACATCGAAGCCAAGCCGTTCTCGCTCGGCTTCCGCATCGAGCATCCGCAATCGCTGATCGACCGCTGCCGTTTCGGCCCCAGCGCCGGCCATCCGATTCTCGGCGCCGCCGACTACAAGCTGGTGCATCATTGCGAATCAGGTCAAGCCCGTGGCCGCGCGGTCTACAGTTTCTGCATGTGTCCGGGCGGCACCGTGGTGGCTGCCACCTCTGAGCCAGGCCGCGTGGTCACCAACGGCATGAGCCAGTACTCACGCAACGAGCGCAACGCCAATAGCGGCATCGTGGTCGGCATCACGCCGGCCGACTATCCCGGCCATCCGCTGGCCGGGATCGCTTTCCAGCAGCAGTGGGAATCGCGGGCGTTTGAACTGGGCGGCGGCACTTACGATGCGCCGGGCCAGCTGGTAGGCGACTTCATCGCCGGCCGCGCTTCGACTACGCTCGGCTCAGTGATTCCGTCCTACAAACCGGGCGTGCTGCTGGGCGATCTCAGTACTTCGCTGCCTGACTATGCGATTGCCGCCATCCGCGAAGCCTTGCCGGCTTTCGACAAGCAGATACGCGGCTTTGCCATGCATGATGCGGTGCTGACCGGCGTCGAAACCCGCACCTCGTCGCCGATCCGCATCAAGCGCCATGACGATAGCCTGCAAAGCTTGAATACCACCGGCTTGTTTCCGGCCGGCGAAGGCGCGGGTTATGCCGGCGGCATCATGTCGGCGGCGATTGACGGCATTCGGGTGGCGGAAGCGGTTGCCTTGAGCATTCTGAGCAAAAACTAAACACTGGGAAGACGTTAAGGAACACAAATCCCTTAACGTCTTTCGGCAGCCTTGTATGCGGCATTGCGCTCTCGCTTGCCCACGGCCACCACCAATACGATCAGTTGCTTGTCGCGCACTTCATACACCAGGCGATAACCGGCCTGCCGCAGCTTGATTTTATAGCGGCTGCGAGAGCCGGAAAGCTGTGCCGATGGCACATGCGGACTCAACAATCGTTCTTCCAGTTTTTTCTTGAATTGCTCGCGTATGCCCTGATCAAGCTTGCGCCATTCCTTCAACGCTTCTTCAAGAAACGCGAGCTCAAAGTTCATCCAGCTTGACCTTGATGACCGCCTGGCTGCTGCGCGCATCCGCAATGGCATTCAGCTCCATGTCTTCCAGTTTGTTCATCAGCGCTTCATAGGCCTTCGCCGGAACGCAATAGAAGGCAGGCTGGTTCCGGTTCAAGATAGCCACGGGAAATCCTTCGCCGGCAGCGACAGTTCCCATAGGGTCTTTCTTTAGCTCGGAAACGCTGGCGGTTGTTTCGGCAAGAATTAGGTGCGCCATAGAAATACTCTTTAAAGTATTATTAACAGCACTAATAATAGCATCTTTCATGGCACTCCAATAAAAAGCCAACTGACGGGCAATGGCGAGTATTTGGACAACGAAAGCTTCTAGTATTGCTTAATTTTCATCCTCTGTTCCTAGGGATATGCATAAGTTTTACCTGAAAAAGCGTCCGACGGTCATGTGAAAATGACCACTCCGATCTATTGCGGATCATTCTATTTACGAACAGATTGTGTAGGCAATTTGACAAACTGAGCGTCGGTCAATGTTTTCAAGAAAGCGACCAGATCGTCGACATCGCTGTCGCTCAACGCCGGCGTACTGCCCTTTCGCCGGTTATACGGGACGGAGTTGATATTGACGTTTTCCCGATAGGCGGCAGGCACGTCATCGAACTTGACGCCGGTCTTGTACCAGTCGCCCGGACTGGTGGCGCGCGTTGCGTAAAACGCGACGGCATCACGCAACGAAGTAAACACGCCGTTGTGCATATAGCTTTCGCGCACAGCGACATTACGCAAGCTTGGAGTCTTGAAATAAGCGCACCACTGACTGCTGTCCGGCCACTTCAGATCGGCAGCGGTTTTGCACAGGCCGACATCGTAGAATTTAGGATTGCGATTTTCGGCGATGCGGCGGTTGCGCGGCACGGCCGCGGCGTCGTAGCCGAAATCAGTAAACATCGAGCGCGCCGGATTGGCGGACTTGTCGTTGAACTTGTGGCAAGACGCGCAATTACCCTTGTCAGGGTCCTTGAACAGACGAAGTCCACGCAGCTCGATCTCGTCCAGCTTGCCAGTGCCGCGGATGTAGTCGTCGTACTTGGAACTGAACGGCGTCATTTCATCGCTGCGCAAAAACGCTTGCAGCGCTCGCCCTGCCGCCTGGCTGGCCTGCTCCGGCCGTTCGAATATCGCGGCGCCGAACTGGGTGCGCATGTCGGATGCATAAGCCTGCGCCAGTTTGCGCGCAAGCTGCCGCGGGTTGCGGTTATTCATTTCCAGCGGATTGAACAAAGGACCTTGTGCCTGCTCCGTCAGAGTATCCGCCCGCCCGTCCCAGAAAAAACCGCCGAATGGAATCGGCGCCAGCGCATCATCGTCCTGATAGAAAAAGCGCGGCGGCGTATAACGCAGATACAGTACTGAAGGAGTATTGCGCGTACCCAGGCTGGCCGGACGGCTGCCAAGCGCAACGCCGATGCGCGAGCCATGATTGCCGGAAAACGCCTGCGCCGGCGCATGGCAGCTGGCGCAGCTGGTACCACGCGGTTCCGACAGGCGCGCATCGAAAAACAATTTGCGGCCAAGCGCGACCAGTGCCGGGGCATCATCCGGCTTCGCGGCCGGCGCCGGCATTTCTTGATAAAGCGGCGTGGCGGCCACCGCTGACGACAAAACAGCGAGCAAAACCAATGGCCCCAAAATACGCTTCAGCGCCAGCAAGCGCATCAGCTTGGCGCCAGAAAGCCGGTCTTGTCGCAGCTGATGTTGTTGCCGCTTTGCAGGCAGGTAGTGAGCAGCACGCCTTTGCGCGTATAGGCCTTGTATGCCCACGCACCATTGCTCTGGCGATCCATCACCATGAAACCAAAGCTGCTGGTATGGGAAATCTTGTCGACGATGGCGCCGGGCGCAGGATTAGTGTTGGCCGGGAAAGGATCGGCAAAATTCACATCGAGGTTATCGCCGCCGTTGCCGGAGACGAAAGTGGCGGGATGCGCAGAGGAAAAATTGATTGCCTGGAAATCATGCACGTGGCCATGGATTGCCGTCTTCACGCCGGACGGATAAAACGCGGTGGGATTAACGCTTTGCATGACCGATTGCAAGGCCTGGTTACCCGGCGCCGGCGGCGCGCCGGCAATTGGTGCGAAACCGAGAATCGGATGATGGTTGGTGAAAATGCTGTTGACGCCGGCTTTCGCCGCCAGCCGGTTGACCGTCTGGAACTGCGCCTGATAAGCGATGAATTGTGGATCGCTGGTGGCCAGCGCGGCCCTGCCCGCCTTGGCCGAATCGAACACGATGACCTGGGTGTCGGCGCCAACCGCAACGGCATACGGATCGGATAAATTACCAGCCGCGTCGTTGGCAGGATCGTTGCATGAACGCTTAGGATCAAGTGCTTGCGTATCGAGGAAACGGAACCAGCCCTGGCCGGCGCGCGCGCACTCCTCGTGGTTGCCGCGCACCATGACCCACGGCGCCGCCGCCAGCAAGGGCGCCGCCGGCTTGAACAGATCCGCCTGCCAGGCATCCCAGCCGTAGCCCCATGGGCTGTCCTTGCAGCCGGCGATATCCGCCGGACAGGCATTTTCCCGATAGTGGTAATCACCGATATGCAGCACCAGATCCGGCTTCATGGCGGCAGCGGTCTTGGCAATTTCTGGAAACGGCCAGGAGTCGTTGTCATCGCAAGCCTGCCAGGCATTGTCGGCCTTTTTCAAACGGCAGCCGGTATCCGCCAGCACCACGATGCGCTGCGGCGCTTGCTTCGGCAATGGCAAACTGCGGGAGCCGACCGAGATGCCGCTACTGTCGGCAGGAACCAGGTATTCGCAGGCGGTGACCGGGAAAACGGAAGGTTTGGAATCCGCCGCGGCGCTCGCGGTTGGACGCTGCGCAACGGTGGCGGCGGCAGCGCGTACCGTCATCGCCATATAGCTGGAGCCGTCGCGCACATCCGGACAGCTGGCTTCGCTGGTGATCACCCTGACGATCGCCTGGTTGTTGCTACCGACTGTCACCCAGGCCGCCTTGACGCTGGCATCGACGTTACTGTCGCTGCCGCCGCAGGCTGCAACCAGCAGACATAGGGACAGGCTCGACGCGAATCCGAACGCTTTTGCAAATGGCTGCTGCTGTTGTTCAATGGCGTTCATGATGCTCGCAAGGATCAGGGTGTCTGGGATAGAGTTGGTAAATTATAAAAAGAAAATGTGACGCGCTTGTTACATGCGGCGGGCAAAAAAAAATACGCCGAAGATGGCGTATTTTCATTGTTCGGAACAGGCCGCCAAGGCAGCCTGCCGATTTATTTGCTGACGTCGCGCGTCGCTTGCACCAGGCATTTGGAGAGTTTATCGAAATGCAACCATGCGGCCTGGCTCAGCTCGACCTGCTTGCGGCGTGTGTCATCGGTGTCCGACAGGACGATCCAGCCTTTTTCCCGCATCGACTTCAGGCGCGCATGCAGCATGGCTGGCGAACCGAGTTCGCTCTGCGCCATCATGTCGCGCACCGAAAGCCGCTCGCGCGCCTGCCCGGCACGGGCAACGAAGGCGAGGATACGGTCTTCGAGCGGATCCAGCGACGGCAGCGACGGCAAGCCGCGCAATGCATTCGCGAGCTGTAGAAAACGCACGTAGATGTCTGCAGGTCGGTTGTTTTTGTCCATGGCCATTTTATAAACTGCAGGAAAGATGAAAAGCTAACGCTGCTAACGTTTTTGAGGCAGTTGATTTCTTGTAACGATGATACCTGCCAATTTGCAGCCTCCGCAAGCATCTTGCCACATATATCCGGATAGTTCGGTAATATACGCGCGCTATGTCTTCAACTCCGCCCCTTGCCGAGAAATTCCGTCTGCACCTGCTGACCATCACCATTACGGTGGTGGCCTACATGCTGGTGTACATGACCAATGACTGGCTGTTCAAGCACATCGAGTTTACACAAGGGATTGCCTGGATCTATCTGCCGGCAGGGATAAGGCTTATCTGCACTTTGCTATTTGCCGAAGCCGGCGTATTCGGCATCCTGATCGCCTCGCTGCTCACCTCCAGCATCTATGCCATCTTCCCGGGCGATCCGATCACCACCATCGGCTATAGCGCGATCTCGGCGCTGGCGCCCTACCTCGCCTATCGCTTCACCTTGCAGGAAATGCGTCTGCAGCCTTCACTCAGCAACCTGACCACCACGCGCCTGCTGGCCTGCATCCTGCTGTACGGCCTGACCAATCCGCTGCTGCAGTTGATGTGGTTTGTCATGCGCGGCGTTTCCTATCACTTCTGGTCGGGCCTGATCGTCATGTCGATCGGCGACCTCACAGGCTCGCTGATCGTGGTGTATGCGATCAAGATGCTGCTGTCTTTTTTCCCCGTGCCGCGCCGCTGAGCGCGCTTCCGATGCTGCGTGGCGCGACCGCCACATAGTTACCGATTGTAATACTGCCGAAATAATTCCTCGCTATTCTGCCGCACAGTTATAGAAATTATAGCGGTTAGCCAGCGCCGGGCTACGCCATGGGCGGAGCTTTGCGCCGATTCCGCTATCACCGCAACTCTTACATCGAGGTAGTGCAATGCGTAGTTGGGACGAACCAAAAAAACGGAAAGCCCGCGTCGAAATCATTCCCATGATCGACGTCATGATGTTTCTCCTGGTGTTTTTCGTATTGATCAGTCTCAATGTGATTCCTGCCTTGGGCCTGAAGACGCATCTCCCTAGCGCCAGCAGCTCGCAGGATTTGAAGCCGCAGAACAAGGCGGTGATCACCATCGGCCTCAACGATGCCCTGCAGGTTGACGGCGTCGACACCAAGATCAGCGAGTTGTCTAGCCGCCTGAACCTGGCGAAAAAGAACGGTGAAAAACTCAACGTGATCGTCAACAGCGATCGCGGCGTCGAAGTGCAGCGGCTGGTGGAAGTCATGGATAACCTGAAGCAGAACGGCTTCGAATCCATTTCCATCGCAACCCGCAAGCCGTGATGCAGGCGACGATGAACATGCCGTTCTTTTTTCGCTTCCGCGATGCGCTGGCAACCTTGCCATCCGCATTGATCCTGGCGATCCTGATCTTTGCCGGCATCCAGAAGGCAGTGAAGATCCAGCCGCATGTCGACGATTCCCTGGTGCAGATCGCATCGACCGAGCCGGAGCCGCCCGTAACCGCGCCAACGCCGCCGGCGCCTGTGCCGCTGCAGGAAGTGAAGCCGCAACCGGTAACCAAGCCGGTGCAACCAGTGGCAAAAACGCCGCCACCGCCAGCTCCGCCGCAGACAGTCACAGCAACACCGGTCAGCAGCGCACCTAGCGCTGAAGTTGCCGCGCCGACGCCACCCAAGGCTATCGCTGCACCGGTAGCAGCGCCGCAGGAAACGCCGCCGCCGGCGCCTGCGGCAAAGCCGAACAACGCCAGCATCGAGGCCAGCTATATCAGCAAGCTGCGCGCCCACCTGAACAGCATCAAGCGCTATCCGACCGGCCGTGAAGCCAGCCAGCAGCGGCCGCAGGGCAAGGTCAAGGTGTGGTTCGTGCTCAACCGCGACGGCACCCTCGTCGACCAAGGCATCGACGAATCGTCGAACTCCATGCTGCTCGACGAAGCCGCCCGCAAGACCATCAACCGCGCCACGTTTACCGGGTTTCCCGAGTCCAGCTGGGCCGGCGAAGCAACTCACAGATTCAGCGCCGAGTTGGAGTTCATCCCGGGAGCGGGATGAAGCAGCAGTTTGCAAACCAAGTTGAAGACTTCGCCTGAACGCTTTGTCCAGGCACACACCAAAAAACTACAGGGAGTAGAACCATGCAATTCAAAGTCACCCGGCTGTCACTGCTGATTTCCGGGCTATTCATCGCTGCCAGTCCACTGGTCCACGCTGCCGACACCTCCGACGTCGGCAAGGTCACGGTGCAGGGCGATGCCGGCGGCGGCACGAGCACCGGCCTGATCCAGCAGGAAGAGTCGGCCAAGGCGCGCAGCTCGGTCGACCGCGGCTATATCGAAAAGCAAAGCAGCACCGGCAATCCGTACCAGATGATTAACCTGCTGCCTGGCGTGAATTCCTACGACCAGGACGGCACCGGCCTGTTCGGCGGCAATGTCCGGGTGCGTGGCTTCAACAGCGACCAATTGGGGTTCACGATCAACGGCGCGCCAGTCAACGATTCCGGCAGCTTCGCCGTCTATCCGCAGGAATATACCGACGCTGAAAACCTGTGCAATATTTTCGTCACGCAAGGCTCGACCGACACTGAAGCGCCGCATGTCGGCGCCTCCGGCGGCAACATCGGCATGACCATGTGTACCCCGGAAGACCAGCAGCGTTTCCGCACCGAATACACTTTCGGTTCCAACCACTTGCAAAAAGGCTATGTCCGCCTCGACTCCGGCAAGCTGTTCAACGACCGCTTCAAATTCTTTGTCTCTTACTCGAAAACCCAGGCTGACAAATTCAAGGGCGAAGGCCGTGCCGACAAGGAACATACCGATTTCAACAGCAACTTCGATCTTGGCGGCGGCAGCTATATCGACACTGGTTTCATGTACAACTCGGCAATCAACAACAACTATCGTTCGCTGACCAAGGCGCAGATCGCCCAGTACGGTCCGAACCTGGATTTCGGCACTGTCCCGCCGATACACCAGCCAGGCGGTCCAGGCGCGCAGAACGATTCGACCTACGGACCGAATGCGGGCATCAACACCGGCAACAAGAACCTGTACTACGGCTATAACCTGAATCCGTTCAAGAACTGGCTCGCCACCATGAACGCCCACTTCCAGCTGGCGCCGACTTCCAGCGTCGATGTCAGCCCTTACATGTGGTACGGCTTCGGCACCGGCGCCAACCAGCTGCAGACTGTCACCGAAGGCAATGCCGGCAACCTGCTGGGCGGCGGCGTACGTGATGTCAACGGCGACGGCGACACCAAGGACACGGTATTTGCCTACGAAGGCAGCCGCACCCGCACTTATCGTCCGGGCGTAACGATCAAGTACAACCAGCAGATCGACAATCACAAGCTGATGGTCGGCTATTGGTACGAGCGTGCGCGGCATCAGCAAACCGGTCCTTTCACACCAATCGACAACAATGGCAACGCCGCCGATATCTGGCTCAACAATCCCGATCTGTGGTTGAAGAACCAGAATGGTTCTAATGTGCAGTACCGCGACACCATGACCATCAGCACCGGCAAATCGGCTTTCTTGCAGGACAATATCAGCCTGATGCAAGACAAGCTGAACCTGCAGCTCGGCGCCCGCTATTCGAGCATCGACCGCGACTTCACCAACAATCCGAGCCAGAGTTCTCCTGGTTTCTATACTTTGCAGAAATCGTATTCCGATCTGCTTCCGAGCTTCGGCGCACGCTACCAGCTGACCACCACGGATTCGGTGTTTTTCAATGCCGCGAAGAACTTCAAGGCGCCAGGCAATTTCTCCTATTTCAACCTGATTTCAGGCGGCACCATCGTCAACGGTGTCTACACCGGCGGCACTGTGCGCAATCCGGTAGTAGACAAGGAAACCTCGTGGAACTACGATCTCGGCTACCGTTATGCGGCTGACAAATGGACATTTTCCGGCTCCGTGTTCTATGTCGATTTCAAGAACCGCATCGCGAGTTCCTACAATCCCGTCTCTGGCAACACCACTGACTACAACGTCGGCGATTCCACCTCCAAGGGCTTTGAACTGGAATCCGGCTACTCGCTCACCAAGAACCTGAGCTTGTACGGCTCGCTCTCCTACATCAAGAGCAAGATGGACAGCGACATGCCGTTTTCGGCTACCACCGCGCTGCCGACCGGCGGCAAGGAATTCCCTGATACGCCGAACTGGCTGAGCGGCCTGAGCCTGCAGTACCAGCAAGACAACTGGTATGTGTTCGGCCAGGGCAAGTACACCGGCAAGCGCTACACCACGCTGGTCAATGACGACAGCATCGGCGGCTACACCGTTTTCAACGCCGGCGCCGGCTATACCTTCCCTTCGTCGACCTGGCTGAAGAAGCCGACGGTCCGCTTCAACGTCAACAACATCTTCGACAAGCAGTTCCTGAGCCTCAGCTCCGGCAGCGGCAGCCAGTTCACGACCAATGCTGTAGCAGTCGGCAATATCGCCGCATCGGCGCCGTTGTTCTATGTCAGTCCTCCGCGCACCTTCAGCGTCACGCTGGTCGCGGATTTCTGATCGCAAGTCTTTAATGCAGCTGTAGCAAACCCTGGCGGCGGACTCTGGTCCGCCGCTGCAATATAAGTGACAAAGAGGTCATCATGAACATGCAATTATTCCACGAGCTCGCTTTCTATCTGATGTACGCCTGTGCCGCACTGGCGATCTTCGTGATTGTCGAACGCGGACTGTTTTTCAACTACACCTTGCGCCAGGCTATCGGCCTGGAAAAGGCCATGACGCATGCGGTGCAGCATGTGCAGGAACTGCCGGCCGAGCTGACTGCGCGCGGCAGCCTGCCGCTGACGCTGGTGTCGGATATCCTGGCCGAAAAGCATCAGCTGACCACCGAGAAGGATCTCGAAGATTTCAGCGAATCGGTATACATCGCCAACCGCGGCGCAGTGCAGCATCGCTTGTGGATCCTCGACACGATCGTGACGGCGGCGCCATTGCTCGGGCTGCTCGGTACGATTTTGGGTATTATCGATACTTTCAAGGCGCTGGCAGTTTCCGGCGTGTCCGATCCGGGCCAGGTCTCGCAAGGCATCGGCACCGCCTTGTACGCGACGGCGCTGGGTATCGGCATTGCGGTGGTCGGCATGTTCTTCTTCAACATGTTCCAGGAACGCATCGAACGCATCAACGATCACCTGAAGGTCTTGATGCTGCGCGCTTGCGTCGGCCGTGATGCCGGTAAGAGCGCCAGAGCAGCGACAAACGGGGCAGATGCAGGAAAATTGCATATCGCCTGATCAATATCGAGCGTAAAGGACTGGTTGAAACACATGCGTGCAACATCTTTCGGCCGGACCGCCCTGGCGCTATGCGCCACAGTTTTCTCCCTGGCCGCCTGCAGCGGCATGCAGCCAGTCAGGCCAGTCACGATCAACCTGGTCGCCATCAATGACTTGCACGGTCATCTGGAAGCGACCAGCAAAAGCTTTACCGGTGTCGGCGACGCCAGCCCGCGCAAAATCAAGGCCGGCGGTATAGACACCATCGGCGGCGCCCTCAATGCCTGGCGCGCCGAAGATCCGCAGCTGCTGCTGGTCGGCGCAGGCGACCTGATCGGCGCCAGTCCGGCACTATCGTCGATCTGGGCGGACGAACCGACCATCGCCGCGCTCAATCAATTGCAGCTGCGCGTCAGCTCGGTCGGCAACCATGAATTCGACCAGGGCACGGCAGAACTGTTGCGCGATCAGCAAGGCGGCTGCCATTCCAACCGGCCCGACAAGGCTTGTCATTTTGCGCCGCAATTCAGCGGCGCCAGATTTTCTTATCTGACGGCCAACGTCATCGGCAATGCCAGCGGCCAGCCGCTGTTGCCGCCCTATCGTATCGAACAGGTGCGCGGCCTCAAGATCGGTTTCATTGGCGGCGTCGTGCGGGAGACGGAAAAAATGGTGTCGGCCGACGGCATCGCCAGCGTCCACTTCACCGATGAGGCAGACGCCATCAACCGCTGGGTGCCGGAGCTCAAGGCACAGGGCGTCAGCGCCATCGTGGTGCTGATCCATCAAGGCGGAGAAACCTCGGAACCGTTCGACAAGACCAATTGCCAGCAGCTGCGCGGCCCTATCGTCGACATCGTCAAAAGGCTGGATCCTGCCATCAGGCTGGTGATCAGCGCCCACACGCATAACGGCTATACCTGCCAGGTGGACGGCCGCACTGTGACCCAGGGCGATTCCTTCGGCCACATGCTGACCCGCATCACGCTGACCGTCGATCCCGGGGTTGCCGACCTGGCTGGCAAGATCACCGCCATCAACGCGCGCAACGTCCTGATGGATCCACAGCGCTTCACGGCCGATCCGGCGCTGGCCAGCTTCTTGCAACAACTGCAGGAGCGCAGCAATGTCATTCTGGCGCAGCCGATAGCGCGCATCGCCGTGCCGCATGTCGACAAGCAGATCAACGATGCCGGCGAATCGCCGCTGGGCGACCTCATCGCCGATTCCCAGCTGGCGGCAACCCGCAAGCTCGGCGCCCGGATTGCACTGATTAATCACAAGAGCCTGCGTGAAAACCTGGAGAGCGATGCCGGCGGCAGCAACTATGCGCAGGTGGCCGCCACCACGCCATATGGCAATACGCTGGTGCTGATGAACCTGAGCGGCAGCCAGATCCTTGCCTTGCTGGAGCAGCAAAGCTGGCTGGAAGAAGACCGTCCCGGCGGCCGCATCATGCTGCAGGTATCGCACGGCTTCAGCTATCGCTGGGATGCCAGGCAGCCGTTGGGGCAACGCGTCGTGCGCGGCAGCGTCAAGCTGGATGGCGTCGCGCTGGAGCCGCAAAAGCAATACCGGGTCAGCGTCAACAGCTTTATCGCCCAGGGCGGCGACGGCTTCAGCCTGCTGACCCAGGGCAGCGAACGGATCGACACCGGCATCAACGATCTCGACGCGCTTAGCCAATATCTGATCGCCAGCGAACGCGATGGACATCCCGCCGGCAGCGTCCAGACCGCCGGCCGCATCCTGCGTTTGCATTAATCTTTGTGACCCTCTCTCGAAAGCAGCACATGCGCAAATTGATCGTCCCGCTCGCCATCCTGCTCGGCCACATCGGCATGGCCCAGGCTGAATTCAGCATCCCTGGCTACGAGCTGGTGCATACCGCGCCAGTGGAAACCACATTGGCGACGCCCGATTTGCGTGAGCCGCTGCAAGTCTGGAGCGAAATGTTCGACGGCGCCAAGCACGAGATCGTGCTCGGCCAGTTCTATGTCGCCAGCCAGCCCGGCGCCGCCTTCGAGCAAGTGATCGCACGGCTCGCCGCAGCCGGCGAGCGTGGCGTCAAGATCCGCTTCCTGATGGAAGAAAAGGGTAAGTTCGCCTCCGACATGGCGACCATCGAACGGTTGAAGAAAATTCCTAACCTGGAATTCCGCTACCTGGATTATTCCAAGCTGACCGGCAACGGCATCATCCACGCTAAGTACTTGGTGATCGACGGCAGCGCCGCCTATGTCGGCAGCCAGAACTTCGACTGGCGCTCCTTTGCCCACATCCATGAAACCGGGCTGCGGATTACCGATCCGGTGGTGGTGGTCCAGCTGCAAAAGATTTTCGAGCATGACTGGCAGGCGCAGGCGTTGATCGCGCAAGGCAAGGAAGTGCCGAAACTGAATCAAGCCGTGGTTGCCGCCAACGACCAGCAGGCGACATTCCTGGTGGCCAGCCCGAACGCTTTCAATCCGCCCGGTGTGGGCGACTCTGAAACCGAATTGCCGAAGCTGCTGGCGGCGGCCAAGTCGGAAGTACGGATACAGCTGCTGGACTATGCGCCGCTGAGCTACGGCCCGAATCGCACGCGGCCGTATTACGCTGTGATCGACAATGCGATCCGTGCGGCGCTGGCGCGCGGCGTCAAGGTCAAGCTGATGGTGTCGAACTGGAATACCGAGAAGCCGGCGATCGCCTATCTGCAAAGCCTGGCGCTGCTGCCCGGCATGGAGATCCGCATCGTTACGCTGCCGCAGGCCGGCAGCGGCTTCATCCCGTTCGCCCGGGTAATCCATAGCAAGACCATGGAGATCGATGGCCAGGTGGCATGGATAGGCACCAGCAACTGGAGCGGCGGTTATCTGGATTTATCGCGCAACCTGGAAATCGTGCTGCGCAATGAGAAGATGGCGCAGCGGATCGCCGAGCTGCACCGGCAAACCTGGGATTCGGCCTACGCCCAGCCCATCGACGTGCTGAAGGATTACCCCAAGCCGGTGAAGGGCAAGGAATAATCCTGTCGGCACAGCCTCGGCCTCAGGCGGCGCCGACCACCGCGGTCAGCATGCTGATGGCGCCGATATCGATGCCGTCGACCGCAATCGAGATCGCTTCGTCATCCTGCCTGGCGCCGGCGATATACAGCAGCGGCAGATAGTGCTCAGGCGTAGGCACTGACAATTGGGCGTCCTGGCCCTGGTCGGCGTAATCGACCAGGGCTTGCATATCGCCGCTTAACAAACTGTTGCGTATGTGATCGTTGAAGCGCTCGGCCCAGGCATGCGCCGGCGCATCCTGATGCCGATTCATCAGGCGCAGGTTGTGCACCACGTCGCCACTGCCGATGATCAGCACGCCTTGTTCGCGCAGCACCGCTAGCTTGCGACCCAGGTCGAAATGGAACTGCGCCGGCTGGGTGGCGTCGATGCTCAGCTGTATCACCGGCACGTCGGCCTTGGGAAAAGCCTTGACCAGCACCGACCAGGTGCCGTGATCCAACCCCCAGGACTGGTCCATGGCAACCGTCAGCGGCGCCAGCAGATCACGCACTTGCGCCGCCAGTTGCGGATCGCCCGGCGCCGGATAGCGCACATCGAACAGCTCCTGCGGGAAACCGCCGAAATCGTGGATGGTTTTGGGCGCGGCCATGGCGGTCACGCCGATGCCGCGCGTGTACCAGTGCGCCGACACCGACAGGATCGCCTTCGGCTGCAATTGCGTCACGCGCGCGCCGAGGCTGGCCCAGGCGGCGGTGTAGCGGTTATCTTCCAGCGCATTCATCGGGCTGCCATGGCCGAAGAAAATCGCCGGCATGCGAGTGGTGTTGCTGCTCATGATGACCTCATCCAGTAAAGTTATTTGTCGGCCTTGGCGTTACCGATGGCAAACGCGCCGTTGCCCAGCAACGCAACCGACAATGCCGTCACCACCATGAATGCAGGATATTCCCAGCCGCCGTTCGGGCTGGTGAACACCCAGCCGTTAGGCGCATGCACCGATAACGCGCCCAGCAGCACCGGCAAGGAAATGATCGCCGCGATGCGCGCCTGCAAGCCAAGCACCATCGCCAGACCGGTCAGTACTTCCACCGCGACTACAGGGTACACCGACCAGGCCGGAAAACCCTGGCTGGCGAAAAAACCGGCGGCGCCGGGCAAGGTGAAAACGAACACCTTGAGATAGGCATGCGCCAGCAAGGCGATGCCGAGGGTGAGTCTGAGCAGGGTGGCGGCATACATGCCGGGATTGCTGGTGTTCATGGCGAACTTTCAAAGAATAATAGTTAACAGCCGAGGGTGGCTGCCGGATCGTGTTTCACTATATATTCTTGCAATACAAAGAAAAATACGCTTTCATTAAAATAAGATTTCCGTATTTCGGAATAATAGGATCCAGCGATGAACCTGTTCGAAGCCATGAAAGTGTTTGTCAAAGTCACCGAAACCGGCAGCCTGTCCGGCGCCGCCCGTATGCTCAAGCTATCCAATCCGTCGGTGACGCGGCATGTCGCCGACTTGGAAGCCTACCTTGGCGCGCGCCTGCTGAACCGCAGCACCCGTCGCATCAGCCTGACCGACACCGGCAGCGCCTATCTCGAACGCTGCAAGCAAGTACTCGCTGACCTGGAGCAGGCGACGCTCGTAGCCGGCATGCATGCGGCCAATCCCAGCGGCGTCTTGCGCATCAATGCGCCTTTGTCATTTTCGGTGCACCACCTGGGACGCGTACTGCCGTTATATGCGGAACGCTATCCCAATGTCGAACTGGATGTGACCTTGTCGGACCGGGTGGTGGATCTGGTAGAGGAAGGTTTCGACCTGGCGATCCGCATCGGCAAGCTGCAGAACTCCAGCCTGGTCATGCGGCGGCTGGTAGCGGCGCGCGTGCTCACCTGCGCCGCACCAGCCTATCTGGCACAACACGGCGTACCGCTGCATCCTGATGACCTGGCGCGGCACAAATGCCTGACTTACGCCTACAGCCAGCCGGATAACGAATGGCGCTTTCAACGCGACGGCAAAAGCCACACCGTGCGTATACATGGCGGCCTGCATTGCAATAACGGCGACCTGCTGCTGGCGGCGGCTTTGTCCGGCATGGGCATCATCCGCCAGCCGACCTTCATCATCGGCGACGCCATCCGCGACGGCCGCCTGCAGCCGCTGCTGACCGGCTATCAAGGCGACGAGCTGGCGATCCACGCGGTCTATCCGAGCCGCCAGCACCTGTCAGCCAAGGTGCGTACTTTTGTCGATTTCCTGGCACAGCAGTTCGGCGATGTGCCCGCCTGGGACCGCGATCTCCCCATATGAAAAAAGGCCGCATCCGCGGCCTTTGGTTTGCTAAGCCGGTACCCTCAGCTTATTTCTTCGCGCGCGGCGCGGCAGCCTTGGTCAATTGCGTAGTCGCCGTATTCAGGTTGGCTTCCAGCGTTTCCACTGCCTGCTTGGCATTCTTGGTCAGCTGCTCGTAACCGGCATTGGCGTTGCTGATCACCGATTTCAGAATGGCGATGGCATTTTCCGAACCCGCCGGCGCATTCTTGCTGACTTCTTCGATCAGGGCGTTGATCTTGCGGCTGGTTTCCGCGACCTGCGCTTCGGCGGCACGGGTGAATTCCGCCTGGGTACCGGAAGCGATGCCGGCCAGGTGACGGCCGTAAGCCGCTGCCTTTTCGGCGCTAGGCTTGGCCTGTGCCGCCGAGATGGTCAGGAATTCCTGCGGATCCTTGGCGCTCATCAGCTGCTTGGCGGCGCCGCCCGATTCTTCCAGCGAAGCCTTGGCCGCGCTCAAATTAAGTTCGATCACTTTTTCAACGCCTTCGAAGGTCTTTGCGGTCAGTGTATTGAGCAATGCCAACTGGGCTTCAAAATGGGCTTTGGTTGCTGCGGCAAACTGTTCGTGAAACGAAAACATGGCCTTCTCCTGTGTGAACAAATCATCGATTGCTATGAATATGGCAACGTTGCATATTATACAAGCAGAATACGCGGCTGCCTCCTGCCAAATCTAACAGCGCAGCTTTCACCCCGCGGCAGCGGCGCAGGTTTTCCTGTCGTTCGGCTTGCCGCCATGGCCGCTGCGGCAGGCGCGGTAGGC
The DNA here is from genome assembly GCF_001584185.1 of Collimonas pratensis. GTDB lineage: Bacteria > Pseudomonadota > Gammaproteobacteria > Burkholderiales > Burkholderiaceae_D > Collimonas > Collimonas pratensis. The sequence goes on from NZ_CP013234.1 coordinate 5,246,717, forward strand.
CACGACAGAATGTCCAAACAACTGGCGCGCCTGTGGCAGCGGCAGTTTTGCGAGCCGTTCAGCCATACTGCGGCTGACCTGGAAATGCTGGTAATCGATCGGCTTTTTCCAGTCCCCACCCCAGATCAGAAAGCCATGCTGGGCGAATAGTTCCACCACTTGTTCGCTGCTGCCGGCGCGGCTGGCCATGCGCTGGCCGTAAACCTGTCCGTCCGGCGGACTATAGATCGGCCGGCCTTGCGCATCGCGCCGCACATACGGATTTTGCAAAGGATTGATATCGATCGCCAAACCGTAGGCATGCAAGGAAATCGCCTTGCCGCCGGTGATCGGCCTGTCGTTGAAGGCGGAGGTATTGTTGTCCGCCATCGATGCGTCGTCGTTGCCTTGATAATGCTCCATCAGGCGCGCCTGTGCAAGCGGGAAACCGCGCTTAAGCAGTTCGTCGAACAGCGCCTTTACCTGCGGCACGACGGCCGCCATGACCATGATTTCACCGTCATCATGCCGTACCTTGTCAAAGTCAACATAGGCAAAGCGCACCACCTGCAATTGCGCGCAATCAACCGGCGCGCCGGGCTGCAGGACGCGTTGCTTGACCAGCTCGCACTGCCGGCTATCCAGGCCCGTGCCGGCAAGCTGCGCATGGGCTGGCGGCACCAGCCCCATCAGCAGCGGCAATGCCAGGAGCGGCAACCGGCACAGCATCGACAATCTCATAGTCTCAGCTCAACGGCGGCATGACCAGTTCATGCACCACCAGGCCGGCATCGGAACTGCCGAAAGTATCGCCATTGGCTTTGATCCGCTCGGCGGCGTGCATGGCATCGGCGTAACCTTGCTCCCAGCGCCACTCGATCGAACCACGTGAAAAATTGATGTCCTTGGACGGCATGTTCCAATCGTGGCCGCTGTAGCGCAAACGAACGATATGGATCGTGCTGTTGTCCGACAAGCCTTCGAATTCCTTGAGGTCGGACTTCTTGCGCAAGGCCGGCGGCAGCTTGTCGTACAGCGCCTGGGCGGCACGCCGCAATTGATACATGCGCAGGTAATTTTCGATATGGCGTTCCGAGCGCGAGGCAAAGGTCACGTCTTTCTGGCGATTGGTGATCTGGTCCAGCGTGGTCGGCTCGGGACCGTCGGCGCTCCACAAATCCACCATCACGCACAGGGTGTTGCCGTCGACGTCAGTCTTGGACTCATCGTCCAGCACCACTTCCAACGGCGTATTCGAATACAGGCCGCCGTCCCAGTACAGGTCGCCGTCGATGCGCACCGGTGCGAAACCGGGCGGCAAGGCGCCGCTGGCCATGATGTGCTCGACGCCGATCTTCCGTTCCTGCGAATCGAAATTGACCAGGCTGCCGCAAGCCACGCGCATGGCGCTGACAGTCAGGCGCATGCCGCCGGGGCTGTTCAGGTAGTCGAAATCCACCAGCCGCGCCAGCGTCTCGGCCAGTGGCGTGGTGTCGTAGAAACTGGCTTGTTCCGGCTGCACCGGCATGCCCACCGAGAAAGGATTCAGCGAGCGCGGCGAGAAAAATCCCGGCACGCCACGGGTGGTGACATCGGTAGTGGTCCACCAGGTGTTGAACTGGCGCATGGCATCCGGCACTTTGCTCAAATCCGTCAAGTCGCCGTGGCCGACCTGTTCCCAGAACTCCTTCAGGCGCGAGAGCCGCAGATCGCGGTCGTTGCCGGCAATGATCGCGGCATTGATGGCGCCAATCGAGGTACCCACTACCCAATCCGGCGTCAGGCCATTCTCATGCATCGCGTGATAAACACCGGCCTGATAAGCGCCCAGCGCACCGCCTCCCTGCAATACCAGCGCTACCCGCGGCGTGGTCGAATCAGCTTTGCTGGTGGTGCGTATTGGTGACTTGGAAGTGGTCTTATTACTCATCGGATGCCGATCTTTACGTATGAAAGAGTAAACATATTACCGCATCGCGGCAAACGGCAACGGCATGCCCCGATATGTCACGAAACGATCATAATAGGCTGGCTAGGCTGGCTAGGCTGGCGGACGCCAGACGTAAAAAAGCTGGCGAATGATGCGCCAGCTTTTTTTTCTATTCGGAATGCTCAGACTACTACTTCTTCCTGATCATATAGATCGCCAGCCCGACCAGCAGAACCACCCCGAACTCCAAGCCAACCACAATGTACTTCGCCATGATGCATTACCTAAAAAATAGTCGGTTTATAAAAACGTCAACACGTGGCTGATATCCAGGCGGATGCCGGTCCATGCGTCCACTGCACGATTGTGACGGGACGGCAGCAGCGCCAATACCTCCTGGCCGGCCGCCAGTTGCAACGCGTACAGGGATTCCTTCGCAGGGAACGACTTGTGCGCGATTCGCTCCTTGCACAGAGAAATGCCATCACGCACGATATCATCAGAGCGCAACAATACATCGAAACCCTACTGCCTGTGCCCTGCCGGCGGATTTGCTGCAAGGCTCTGACAATGTTTGTCGCGGCCTGATTCCTGTGCTGCCGTTAACCCTCACCTTGTGCAAGTGTGGAAGGGAGGCGCGCCCCCTTCTTAATCTTATTTGCCACGATGCGGCTTGACGACTACCGGGCGCAGATGGCTCGGTTGCCGCCCTGAACTGGGGCCATTCCCCTTATCCGAAACGCCTTTACTGATGCAGTCCTTGACGAAATCGTTCAAAGACTGCCCTTGCCTCGCTGCCGCCACGCTGGCATGCCGATGCAGCTCGGGCGACAAGCGCACGTTGAAGGTGCCGCTGCAAGCCTTGTCCGGCTCCAGTCCCTCGCGCCGGCATTTGTCCAGATAAGAATCCACTGCTTCTTCAAAGACGGCCTGCAGGCCGCCGACGGTCTCGGACTCATAACTGACCAGGTCGTTAATGAACAGGATTTCTCCATGCAGGCAGCCATCTTCCAGGCTGACCTCGATCGATCCCGAATAGTTTTTGTGACTCAGTATTTTATCGCTCATGTCATTCCTCGTTAGCGCTCATCAAGCCATGCTGTTTCAGATGGCCAATTACCTTTCTCAGCAAGTATTTCTTCACGATATTTCCAGGGTGCGGCTTATGCACAAATATCTTCAGACCTGCCGCGGTTTTAAAACTGCGGTATGACCCGCCCTTGTCTGAAAACTCGATAAATCCATAGGCGTTAAGCAGGGTGAGCAGCTCTTGCCACGTGAAATCTGCAGGAATCGATTCGGCCCGGTTACGTAGTTTTTCGGCTCTAGTCATTGGATTATCCTATCTGACTTCAAATAATGCAACTGAATATTAGTTGCAAAAAGAATTTTGAGAAATGCCTTGCACGGCAACTTATTGCCATATTTGCAATCACGGGGAGATCTGTCAATTTGGCAAATTCCCTAAAAGCTTCCAGGGCCGGCAGTCGTGCAGGCGTAAAATGGCGCATTCCGCAGGTTTCTGCCGTCCATCTTTTCCGCTAGCCACACATGACCATCCTGCTGTCCACCCTCAATGCCCGCTATTCCCATGCCTCTCTCGGCCTGCGCTACCTGCAGGCCAACATGGGCGATTTGCGCGACGCTACCCAGTTGCATGAGTTCGTGATCGGCGCCAAGACCACCGACATCGTCGAGAAACTGCTGGCGCACCGGGCTTCCAGCGGCACGACTATCGTCGGCTTCGGCGTGTATATCTGGAATATCGAAGAAACCACCAAGGTGGTGGCGATGCTGAAACGGGTAGCGCCGGATATGGTGATCGTGCTGGGCGGCCCGGAGGTATCCTATGAATCGGCCGAACAGCAGATCGTGCAGCTGGCCGACTATCTTGTGACTGGCTGGGGCGACGTCACCCTGCCGCAATTGTGCCGGCAGATCCTGCACGGCCCGAAGCCGCTGATGAAAGTCCACGTCGGCGTGCAGCCGCCGATGGCCGACATCGCCCTGCCCTACAGCTTATATAGCGACCACGACATCGCCCATCGCACGCTGTATGTGGAAGCATCGCGCGGCTGTCCGTTCAAATGCGAATTCTGTTTGTCGGCGTTAGACAAGACCGCCTGGCCGTTCGCGCTGGAGGATTTCCTGGCAGAGATGGAAGCGCTGCATGCGCGCGGTGCGCGCCTGTTCAAGTTCGTCGACCGCACTTTCAACCTGAACGTCAAGACCAGCCTCAAGATCCTGCAGTTCTTCCTCGACAAGCTGGCCGCCTATTCCGACGATCCGGTGTTTGCCCATTTCGAGCTGGTGCCGGATCATCTACCGGATGCCTTGAAGGAATCGATCGCGAAGTTTCCGCCAGGCGCGCTGCAATTCGAAATCGGCATCCAGAGCTTCAACCCGGAAGTACAGGCGCTGGTCAGCCGCAAGCAAAACAATGAGAAGGCCGCGGAAAACATCCGTTGGCTGATGCAAGAATCGCAAGCCCATCTGCACGTCGACCTGATCGCCGGATTACCGGGAGAGGGTGTGGAAAGTTTCGCGCGCGGCTTCGACCGGCTAGTGGCATTGCAGCCGCATGAAATCCAGTTCGGGATCCTGAAGCGCCTGCGCGGCACGCCGATCATTCGCCATACCGAACCGTTCGGCCTGATCTTCGATCCGCATCCGCCCTACACCATTCTCGCCACCAATCAGATCGATTTCCCGACCATGCAGCGCCTGCAGCGTTTCTCGCGCTACTGGGACCTGGTCGCCAACTCGGGGCGCTTCGCCCATACTTTGCCGATCTTGCTGGGCGAGACGCCGTTTGCCAGCTTCATGGCGTTTTCCGATTGGCTCTACGGGAAAACCGACGCCACCCACCGCATCGCGCTGGACCGGCTGGCGGGACTGGTCGGGCAGTGGCTACGTCTGCAGGGAATGACGGAAACGGAAGTGAACGCCGTGCTCAGCACAGACTATGCGGGCAAGCCGGCCAAGCAGGCCGATGTACAGCAATTGGTGGCGAAGAAAGAAGCAGACAACCTGGTTGCGCCCAAACGGCAGGCGCGTCATCTAGCCCACTGATCTGGCAGCGACGCTGAGATCAAGCATGTGCTGGCGCCACGCAGCAATCAGCTGCTGCGCCACGCTGCCCATCGAGGCCAGCGCCACGCTGCTGCTGTGATTAATGATCATCAAGGCATAGACGTCGGCGAGGGCATTGACCTCGGGCGACAAAGCGCATTCCTCGCCTATCGCAGGCCGTTGCAGGCGCCAGTAATTGATGGCTTGTTCCAGTTCGGGCAATGAGATGTTCATGGCTGAACCTAAAAGCCGTAGCTGAACACGTCTGAATGGGCATGCCTCGCAGTGGCTGGCAAGGCGCGAGGACGCCGCAGGCTAGAGCCTGCAAGGACGAGCAACGCAGCCAGGCGCTGCGAGGCATGCCCAGTCAGGCGTGTAGCGCTGTATCTCTGGCGCTGAAGGTATAGATTGACAGAATTTCCAATGTTCATGGCTCTTCCAGATTGAGGCTAGCGGTCAACTGCGGCTTTTAGGTTCATTGTACCTGCCGCCGGCATCTTGGCAGCCACGTCATAAAAACATTGTCAAAAAACCACGCCCGCTACCAGGATGATATTAGCGTACGGCGTGAACTCGCCGGTACGGATCACTGCCTTGGCGCTGTGCGTCATGCGCTTGAAATCGGCATGCGACAAAGTCCGTTTGTCGGCCACGCCGAGAGCATCGATCTGCTGCGCCAGCTGCGGGCTGTGCAAGGGCAGTTCGTCGGCCAGCACATGATGCTCGACCTGCATTTCCGTCAATATCGTTTGCAAGGTCGTCATGAAACCGGGTACGCCGCGGGTCAGCGCCAGATCAATCAGCGGCACTCCGGGCGGCACCGGCAGGCCGGCATCGCCAATGACGATGCTGTCGCCATGGCCGAGCGAGGCAATCAGTTGCGACAAGGCGATATTCAGTAACGGGCTCTTTTTCATCTCAGGCTTCCAGTTCGTGACGGTAAGGAATCGAAGTCTGGGCGCCGATGCGCGCCACGCTCAAGGCCGCCGCGCGCTGACCGAAGGCGATGGCATCGGCTTCGCTGCGGCCTTCCGCCAGCGCCGCCACAAAACCGCCGATGAAGGTGTCGCCCGCGGCAGTGGTGTCGATCGCCTTGACCGGCTGTGCGGCGAAATGCTCGGAACCCGACGACAGGGCAGCGTAGACGCCTTTTGAACCCAGCGTCACCAGCACATTGGCGCTGCCGTTGGCGCGCAGTTTGGCGACCGCAGCGTCGATGGCGGCATCGTTGTCGAGACTGACTTCCGGCAGGCCGGCCAGCATGGCGGCCTCAATTTCATTCGGGATCAGGTACTCGACCTGCGCCAGCAAGTCGGCCGGCAAAACCTGCGCCGGCGCCGGATTGAGCACCACGGTCTTGCCCAGCTGATGCGCCAGCTTGATCGCATGGCGGATGGTCGGCAGCGGCGTTTCCAGTTGCAAGACGATGATGCGCGCTTGTTCGATCAGGGCACGGGCGGCGTCGATATGCGCCGGGCTGAGTGCGTCATTGGCGCCAGCCGCCAGCACGATGCTGTTCTGGCCGCCGGCATCGACCAGGATCGATGCCACGCCGGATGCGCTGCCGCTGACCGTGCTGACATGGCTATCGTCGATGCCGTCGCTGCGCAAGGCCGCACGCAGCTCCGCGCCGAAGGCATCGTCGCCAAGACAGGCGATCATCGCTACCTTGACGCTATCGGCGCTCAGGCGCGCAGCAGCCACCGCCTGGTTCGCGCCCTTGCCGCCGGGGATAGTGCGGAACTGGCCGCCAGACAAGGTTTCGCCAGGATGCGGCATGCGCGGTACGCGCAACACCAGGTCCATATTGATACTGCCGATGATGACGATCATGTGTGTCTTCGAAATAAGGTTTACAAAAAATGGTTCAGGCTGCCACGGTCGAACCGCGCACGTGCAGTTCCGGAGCGATAGTCTGCCGCTGCAAAGGCCGGTCCGGGGTGGCGATCCGCTCCAGCAGGCACTGCGCGGTGAGCTGGCCGAGCCGGCGCGTATTCTGGGCGACGCTGGTCAAGGTCGGATGGACAAACTGCGCCAGGTCGATATCGTCGAAACCCACCACCGCCAGCGTCTGCGGCACCGCAATGCCAAGCTCTGCCGCAGCGCGCAGGGCGCCGATCGCCATCAGGTCATTACAACAGAAAATCGCATCCGGAGCCTGCGACGCCAGCAGGCTGCGCGCCGCCAGGTAACCGCCGGCGCTGGTGAAATCGGCGTACACCAGCATATCGTCCGGCAGCGTGACGCCGGCGACGAACAAGGTCTGGCGCAAGCCGGCAATCCGCTCGCGCGAAATGTCGATATCAGCCGGGCCACCGATGCAGGCGATGCGGCGCCGTCCCAGGCTCAGCAGATGCTGCGCCGCCAAGGCGCCGCCGGCAGCATTGTCGACCGCCACCAGGTCGATGCCCATGTCCTTGGGCGCCCGGTCCAGCAGCACGGTCGGCACCTTCATCTTGCGCAACAGTTCACCGTCGGTCTGCGCCAGGGTCGCCACGATCAGGCCGTCGCAACGCTTGGTCAGCAGCACGTTGAGGTAATCGCGCTGCTTGGCCGGATCGTCGTCCGAATTGCAGAGGATGACGCTGTAGCCGGCCGCGTAGCAGCTATCCTCAATCCCGCGCGCCACTTCCGAAAAATACGGATTGGTGTTGTTCGGAATGATCAGGCCGATACTGCCTGTGGTCTTGCTGCGCAGCGAACGCGCCAGCGCGCTCGGCACGTAGGCCAGCGCTTCCGCGGCCGCCAGCACGCGCGTACTGGCGTCGTGGCTGACCGGCCGCGTCTGGTTGAGGACGTGCGACACCGTGGTGTACGACACTCCCGCTTTGCGCGCTACATCCTTGATGGTTGCCATAAATAATTACCCGATGCCAGAAACGAAGCCGTAGCCTGCTTGCAAATTAATGTGTAGAACGCTCGCCGCGGCGACGATAGGTATCCAGCACCACCGCGGCGACGATGACCAGGCCGGTGATGATGCGTTTCATCGGTTCGCTGACGCCGACTTGCGCCAGGCCGGCTTCCAGCACCGAGATGATGAGGACGCCGATGAAGGTGCTGATGACGGAACCGCGGCCGCCCATCAGGCTGGTGCCGCCGATCACCACGGCCGCAATCACCTGCAGCTCCATGCCGACGCCGCCATTCGGATCGGCGGCTTCCAGGCGCGAGACCTGGAACAAGGCGCCGACGCCAGCCAGCAAGCCCATCAAGGCGAACACCAGCACCTTGGGAGGACGCGGGTTGATGCCGGCCAGGCGCACTGCTTCTTCATTGGTGCCGATGCCGATCCAGTGGCGCCCGAGCACGGTCTTGGTCAGCACCAGGTGGCCGACGATGACGATCACAATGGCCGAGATAAAGGCCGGCGACATGCCGAACAGGATAGGTGAACTGATGCCGTCGACCGCGCTGCCGATGTATTCAGTGCGCGAGTTGGTGACCTGGTATGCCAGGCCACGCGCCATTTCCAGCACACCCAGCGATACGATGAACGAGGGAATGCGCCAGCCGACCGAGATCAGGCCGGTCACCATGCCGCACAGGCTGGCCACCAGCATGGCCAGAATCCCGGCCGTAAACAAAGGCCAGCCCCAGCGCACCATCGCCATCGACAGCACCGACGCTGCCAGCGCCATCACCGAACCGACCGAGAGGTCGATGCCGCCGATGATCAGCACGAAGGTCATGCCGACTGCCATCACTACCAGCGTCGGGATGTCGTTGGACAGCGTGGTAAAGGTCGCAGCGGTGAGGAAATTCTCGCTTAACACCGAGAACAGTGCACACATGGCCAGCAGGGCGCCGATCAGGCCCAGATAATTCTTCAGGCCGGAAATGCTACCGTTAAATGATGACCAGCGGGACGACAAACGAGAAGACGAACGGGAAGAAGTTGTCATGATTTTCAGTATGTTGATTACAGCGCAGCAGCGTACTTCAAGCTGCTTGCGCGGTGGATGGCTCAGCCGCGGCAGCGCCGCTGTCATCGCCATTGTTCATGTAGCCGCTGAAGGCCGACGCCAGAATCGTCTCCTGGCTCCAGGCGCCGCGCTCGAATGTATCGACCAGTTTGCCGGCGCTCATCACCGCGATGCGGTCACAGATCAGCATTAGTTCCCGCAGGTCGCTGGAGACGATCAGCAAGCCCTTGCCCTGGCGCGATAATTCCGCCAGCAGTTTGTAGATGTCGAACTTGGCGCCGATATCGATGCCGCGGGTAGGCTCGTCAAACAGCATGATCGGGCAATCGCGGTACAGCCAGCGCGCAATCACGACCTTCTGCTGATTGCCGCCGGACAGTTCGCCGGCCGCCTGGTTGCCGTCGCGCGAACGGATCCGCAGGCGCTTGATATAGTCGTCCGCAACGGCGCTTTCAGCTTGCTTGTCGAGCACGCCAAAGCGACTCACCGACGACAGTTTCGACAAAGTGGTGTTCAAGCCTATCGATTGCGGCAACAGCAAACCCTGGCTCTTGCGGTCTTCGGTGATCATGGCGATGCCGGCCGCCACCGCCTCCTTCGGCGATGAAATCCTGGCAGCTTCGGTCTGGTCGCCGATGAATACCTGGCCGTGATCCGCGTGGTCGGCGCCGAAAATCAGGCGCAGCAATTCGGTGCGGCCGGAGCCGATCAAGCCTGCGATGCCCAGAATTTCACCTGCGCGCAGGTCGAAGGAAGTCGGCGCCACGACACTGCCGCGTCCGAGTTCACGCACACGCAACAAGGGTGCGCCAATAGTGCGGTGTCCGAGATCAAGCTCAGCTTCCGCCGCACGCCCGACCATCAGCTGCACCAGCGCGTCAGTACTATAGCCGGCGATCGGATCGTCGCACACCAGCTGGCCATCGCGCAGCACGGCGATGCGGTCGGCGACCCTTTTCAATTCTTCCAGCCGATGCGAAATATAAATGATCGCCACGCCTTCCGACTGCAGGCGGGCGATCTGCTTGAACAGCAGCTCGACTTCGCGGCTGGTCAGCATGGCGGTCGGTTCGTCCAGCACCAGCAAACGGCAGCTGCCGATCAGGTTGCGGGCGATCTCGACCATTTGCTGGTGGCCTACGCCCAGTTCGCCGACCGGCGTCCAGGGATCGAGATCGGTCAGGCCGACCGCCGCCATCTGCTGACGCGTGGCTTCCGCCAGCCTAGCCTTGTCGATCCAGCCGAAGCGATGCGGCAGCTGGTTCAGGAACAGGTTTTCAGCGATGCTGAGGGTGGGAATCAGGTTCAGCTCCTGCATTACCATGCGGATGCCGAGCTGTTCAGCCTCCTTGCGCGAAGCCGGCTGGTAACTCTGGCCGTCCAGCAGCATGCTGCCGGTGGTGGCTTGCACCAGGCCGCAGACGATTTTCGAGAGCGTGCTCTTGCCGGCGCCGTTCTCGCCGGTCAGGGCCAGGATCTGGCCGGGGCTGATGCTGATCGAGACGTCGCTCAATACCGGTTCGACATAGGTCTTGCCGATGCCGGTCAGGTGTAGCAATACGGGAGTTGCAGAAGTTGCAGGAGTAGCGGCGGGCACGTCAGACGGGTGCGCCGCGATGAATTCGTTGGACATGTAGTCCTCCACCAATGGCAAAGCTGGTGCGGACAGGACTCGCCGCCGCGCCTTAGGCGCGGCGGCAACGCAACCGTGTGCCGCAATAAGTTACTGAGTTACGGAGCGCTTACTTGCTGTCTTTAGTCACCAGCGCGACTTTGGTTTCAACCGTACCGCCCAGCGTGTTCTGCGCCTTCTTGTCGGTGATCGCCTTCAAGACAGTTTCGATGCCGAACACGGCCTGTTGCGAAGCAAACTGGTCGGCGGTAGCCAGCACGCGGCCGTCTTTCAGCATCGGCTTGATGGCGTTGATGTTGTCATAGCCGACCACCAGCACCTTGCCAGTCTTGCCTGCCGCCTTGACTGCTGCGACCGCGCCGAGCGCCATGTTGTCATTGCCGGCCAGCAGCGCCTTGACGTCAGGATGGGCGTTCAGGATAGCAGCGGCAACCTTGTTGCCCGGGTCCATTTCCCATTGACCGGACTGCACTGCCACCACATTGGCGCCGACTGTCTTCATGGCATCCTGGAAACCCAGGGTGCGTTGCTGGGCATTGAAAGTGGTGGAAACGCCTTCGATGATGGCGACCTTGTCGCCGGACTTGATCTGCTTGGCCAGGTAGTCGCCGACCAGCTTGGCGCCCAGGCGGTTATCCGGACCGACAAACGGCACGGTGATGCCTTTTTCCTTGAGCGCGGCGTCATCCAGCTTGTTGTCGATATTGACCACGATGATGCCGGCGTCGATCGCCTTCTTGATGACAGGCACCAGCGCCTTGGAATCGGCCGGCGCGATCACCAGGCCGTTAACCTTGGAAACGATCATCTGTTCGACGATCTTGATCTGGTTCGAGGTATCGGTTTCGTCCTTGATGCCGTTGGCGATCAGGTCGTATTGGGCGGCATGCGCCTTCTGGTGTTCCTTGGCGCCGTTTTCCATGGTCAGGAAAAATTCATTGGCCAGCGACTTCATCACCAGCGCAACCTTCGGCTTGGCGGCAGTCTGCGCCATGGCTGGCAGGGAAGGCAAGGCACAAACAAGAATGGTGGCGGCAATCAGCTTGAGGCGGATACGGGTATTCATCAAAAGTCTCCTGAAGTCGTTATTAAAATTTTTACCAATAAGTCTTGTCAAACGGCATATCCGTTCGGGCCGGCATGCCATCATTTGCAACGCGCAAACGTTTGCGCGTTTTTTGATGATAGCACCAGAATCGGCAAAAAAAAAGGTCGAGAATTGATCGCCAGGCGTTTATTGCCTGGCTAACAACGGGAACTGCCAGGACTCACTTGCAAGAAAATCAACACCGTTGCGCAACAAGCTGCGCCCCTGGCAAGCATCGCGGCAGCAGCTTCATGGGCAGGAATTGCTCAGGCAGACAGGAAGCGCTGCAGGCGTTGCACGCCGTCTTCCAGGCGTTCCAGGGAACTGGCGAAACACCAGCGCACATAGCCCTCCCCTTCGGCGCCAAAGGCATTGCCCGGCGCCAGCCCGAGACCGGCGTCGCGCACCAGCTGCTTGCACAGCGCCAGGCTGTCGTTGACGCCGTCGACGCGGAAGAACAGATACATGGCGCCCTTCGGCCGCGGCGCGGTAATGCCCGGCAAGGCGTTCAAGCGTTCATAGAGAAAGTCGCGCGCCAGCCGGTAACGGGCCACGGTATTGCCGATGATTTCATCGCCGCGTTCGATGGCGACAATGCCGGCACGCTGCACAAAACCGGGCGCGCAAGAAGTGTTGAATTCGATCAGCTTGCCGAGATCCGGCATCAGCGCCGGCGGCGCCACCAGCCAGCCGAGCCGCCAGCCGGTCATCAGCCAAGACTTGGAAAAGCTGTTGGAGGAAATCACGCGATCGTCGGCATCAGCGATGTCCAGGAAAGAAGGAGCGCAGGGATGCGGCTGCTCGCTGTACACCAGCCGCTCATAGACATCGTCGGCGACGATCCAGATACCATGCCGGCGACAGTGCGCCAGCACGATCTCCTGCTGCGCTCGCGGCATCACCCAGCCGGTGGGATTGTTGGGCGAATTCAGCAGTACGGCGCGGGTGCCGGGCGTCAGCGCGCCCAGCAACTGCTGCAGGTCGAGCTCCCAGGTTTCGCCAAACTGCAAGGCCACGCGCACCACTTCGGCGCCGAGGATTTTCGGGATCTCGCTGACATTCGGCCACAGCGGCGTCACCGCCACCACGCGGTCGCCTGGACTGATGATCAGCTGCGCCAGCACCATCAGGGCGGAAACGCCGGAAGACGTGACCGCGATGCGGCCGGCGTCAATCGGCTGATGCAAGCTGGACAGATACTTGGCGATCGCTTCGCGCAAGGGTGGGATGCCGTAGTTGTGGGTATAGAAGGTATCGCCATCGTCCAGCGCCGCCTTGGCGGCATCGCGGATGAAAGCCGGCGTCACCTGGTCCGGCTCGCCGAACCAGAACGGCAGCACGTCGTTGCGGCCGATGCCGACATTGGCAACTTCGCGGATACGCGAGGCGCCCATTTCACGCACCAGGGCACGGGCAACTGCGGGATGATCCAGAGACATGGCAAGATCCGGTTAACGAAAACGAACTCCAAGTGTAGCCCAAAGTCTCATTTGGACGGCCGTAGGGTGGGCACAGCGTGCCCACGCGTAACCGCGATAACCGGAGTACGGACCCGTGTGGCGCCCAAGCAGGCATGTAACTGGAGAGTTCACGCGTGGGCACGCTGTGCCCACCCTACGTTGAATGCAGGTCAGCGCTTAGGCTGCCTTGCGTTTGGCGACGACTTTTTTGGGAGCCGCCTTTTTGGCCGCGGGTTTCTTGGCGGCCGGCTTCTTCGCTACCGCCTTGACTTCAGCGGCGTCATCTTCGGTTTCCACGGCCGCCGCCTTGGCCTTGCCCTTGGCGGGGGCCTTGGCTTTGCGCTCTTCAAACTCGAAGCTGACCTTGCCGTCCTTGCCCTTGACCAGGAAGGCCTTGAACGGACGGCGCGTGCGCTGCGAAATGAAGCCCGGCAGCAGATCGGTCTTGCCGTCGTTGAGCAGCTTGACCATTTGTTCCGGCAGGATTTCCTGCTGCAAGATGATGCGGCCGCTGCGGAAATCGCAAGCCTTCGGCTTGGCGACGGTTTTTTCGCAGACGTAGGCCAAGCCCATCTCGTACACGCCGCTGGCACATTTCGGGCAAGGGCCTAAAGCGGTCTGGCCGGTGAAATCGACGCCTTCGCCATCTTCGCCTTCGCCGTCATTCTGGCCGAAATCGAACTCCAGCTTGAAATTCTTGATTTCTTCGTCGCGGCTGATTTTCAGGATGGCGGCAAACGGCCGGCCCATCTTGGAACGGAAACCCTGCAGCGGACCGATGGTGCGCTTGGTCAGCAGTTCTTCCACTTCAGGAATTTCGAACTGGCGGCTACCTGGCGTCTTGCTCATCGAAAATTCGCACTTGGTGCAGGCGAAGCGGCGATAGTTTTCCTTGACCACGCTGCCGCAGTTCGGACAGGGCGCCAGCAAGGTAGCGTAGTCGCCCGGGATCGTATCGTTATCGTATTCCTTGGCGCGCTTGACGATGATCTGGGTCAGCTGCGCGATTTCACGCATGAACTCTTCACGGCTGATGGTGCCGCGTTCGATCTGCGACAGCTTGTGCTCCCACTCGCCGGTCAACTCCGGCTCGGTCAGTTCATCCACGCCGAGGCCGTGCAGCAGGGTCATCAGCTGGAACGCCTTTGCGGTCGGCATCATTTCCCGACCTTCGCGCAGCAGGTATTTTTCGTTCAGCAAACCTTCGATGATGGCAGCACGCGTGGCCGGTGTACCGAGGCCTTTGCCGGCCATTGCTTCGCGCAGGTCGCCGTCATCCAGCAGCTTGCCGGCGCCTTCCATGGCGGACAGCAAGGTCGCTTCCGTGTAGCGCGCGGGCGGCTTGGTGACCAGGCCGTTGGCGGTAATCTTGTCGGTCTTGACCTTCTCGTCCTTGGCCACGGCAACCAGCGTGCCGCTGTTCTCCGGATCCTTTTCATCCGCGGCTTCCTTGCCGTAGATCGCCAGCCAGCCCGGATTGGTCATGACCTTGCCTTCAGTCTTGAACTGATGGCCGGAGACTTCGGTGTAGCGGGTGGTGACCTGGAATTCGGCGGCCGGGAAAAACACGGCCATGAAGCGGCGCGTCACCAAGTCGTACAGTTTCTGTTCCGGTTCCGACAGATTCTTCGGCGCCTGCGTGGTCGGGATGATCGCAAAGTGATCGCTGATCTTGGTGTTGTCGAAAATGCGCTTGTTTGGCTTGACCCAGCCCTTGTTCAGGATCTGTGCAGCGAACTGCTGGTAGTTATTGTTTTCCGAAACCGTCTCCAACGCCTGCTTGACGGTGCTCAGGTAATCTTCCGGCAAGTGGCGCGAATCGGTACGCGGGTAAGTCAGCACCTTGTGCTTTTCGTACAGTGCCTGCGCCAGGCCGAGGGTGTTCTTAGCGGAAAAGCCAAAGCGCGAGTTCGCTTCGCGCTGCAGGCTGGTCAGGTCGAACAGCGCCGGCGCCATCGAGGTGGTCGGCTTCGACTCTTCCTTGACGTTGCCTAGCTTACCGCGGCAGGCAGCCACGATGGATTCGGCGGCAGCCTTGCTCCACAGGCGCTCAGCGCGCTTTTCCGGATCGTTCTCGTCCTTCTTGTGCGCGGTATCGAGCCAGCGGCCTTCGTAGATGCCGGCAGCGCAGACGAATTCGGCGCGCACTTCCCAGAAATCTCGCGGCACGAACTTCTTGATCTTCTCTTCGCGCTCGACCACGATCGACAACGTCGGCGTCTGCACCCGGCCGACGGTGGTCAAATAGAAACCGCCTTCTTTCGAATTGAAGGCGGTCATTGCACGCGTACCGTTGATGCCGATCAGCCAGTCCGCTTCGCTGCGACAGCGGGCAGCGTCGGCCAGCGGCAGCATGTCCTTGTCTTCGCGCAGATGGGTGAAGCCGTCGCGGATCGCGCCTGGCGTCATCGATTGCAGCCACAGGCGCTTGACCGGCTGCTTGGCTTTCGTATATTGCGCGATCAGGCGGAAAATCAGCTCGCCTTCACGCCCGGCGTCGCAGGCGTTGATCAGGGCGGTGACATCCTTGCGCTTGATCAGCTTGTTGAGCACCTTCAGGCGCGACTCGGTCTTGGCGATCGGGTTCAACGCAAAGTGCGGCGGGATCATCGGCAGATGAGTGAAGGTCCACTTGCCGCGTTTGACGTCGTATTCTTCAGGAACCGCGATTTCCAGCAAATGGCCGACGGCCGATGACAGGACGTATTCGTCGGATTCAAAGTACTCATCGTGCTTGGTGAAGCCGCCGAGCGTCTTCGCGATATCGTTCGCGACAGAAGGTTTCTCGGCAATGATGAGGGTCTTGCTCATAGTGTTGTCTCGAAAGTAGCGCGCATTATTTCAGCGCATTTTTTTGCTTATGCACGCCATGGCTTGTTTTTTAGCCATCGCGGCAATTCGGAATTTTGGTTGCCAGAGAGAAATTCTCTCATAATACACCAGACGATTTCGCTGCCAACTCCACGGCTGATAGCAACATCAGCACTGTGGCGGGCAAATATTGCGGCCAATGATAAGCGGGTTGCTGGAAAAGCTGCAAGTGCGGCTGCAAGTGCGGCTGCAAATGCGCAGGTCTGCCGCGCAGCTCTTCCGATATAGGGGCAGATGGCGCTCAGCGCGGCTAATGCAAGAGGCGCGGTTCGGGTTCGTCGTCTTCGTCGAGGAACAGCTCGTCGAACATCAAGCCGTCCGGCTCCTTGCCCTGACTCCATAGCACCATCAGCACGATCACCTTGAGTTTGTCGAGCGGAACCGGGGTCTCGCTGACGGTCAATGCACGCTCGATCACGATCTCGCGCTGCACAGGGTTGAGCATCTTGGCCGATTCCAGGAACTGGATGAATCCAATCGCGGCTATGCCCAGCACGTCAATTTCCTGCTGGGCGTAGATGCGGATGCCAAAGGAAAAAGAGGTTTGCTGCGGATACTTATCGGCGAATTCGTGATTGGCTTCCGCCAGATCCGTCAGCCAGCCGAGGGCTTTGGTGATCTCGTCTTCTTCAAAGCCGATCGCCGACAGCTTCTTGACCAAGGCCTCCGGTTCAGGGCAGGCATCGGGCCGATAATAAGTTTCATACAGATAAACGAGGACTTCAAACATGGTTCTACTGTATCGCTAAGGTAAGGGTGTGACAAGTAAAGTGCAACTTAACAATGAAATGCTTTACAACAATGTTGCAGCTTCGAGCGTCAGTATACGTATATTAGTATCGCAGGATTTGCGCAAAGCTGCGCGAAATCGCACATTAGACGTTAAATGCGTTACAGCAATATCAATCAAGGCGACGGTAAAGACCGCCGGGCAGAACTTCGATCAGGCCAGCCAGTTCCAGTGCCAGCAAACGGCCGTTCAAGCTGGCCGCGTCGCTGCTGCAGCGCGCTGCCAGCACATCGAAACTGACCGGATCATAGCCGAGCTGCCGTAATAATTTTTGATCGTCATCGGTTGCCTCTACAGTTGCCTCGACGGCGGCCTGGGTCTCATCACCAGCGCTGCCAGCCTCTGAGTTCGCCTGCCCCGGCGTGTGGAAAGACCGCAACTCTTCCAGGATATCCTGCGCCGACTCCACCAGCTTGGCGCCCTGCTTGATCAGTTGATGGCAACCTTTAGCCAGCGGCGAGTGGATCGAACCCGGAATGGCAAACACGTCGCGCCCCTGCTCGGCCGCCATGCGGGCGGTAATCAGCGAACCCGACTGGGCCGCGGCTTCCACCACCAGCACGCCGCGCGCCAGGCCGGAAACGATGCGGTTGCGGCGCGGGAAATTGGCCGCGATGCCGGGCATGCCCAGCGGATACTCGCTGACAATGCAGCCCGCTTCAGCGATCTGGTGCGCCAAGCCGCGATTGCGCGCCGGGTAAACGATGTCGGCGCCGGTGCCGATCACGGCGATGGTGCTGCCGGCTTCCGCATTGCCGGCTGCGCCGCGCAAAGCGCCCTGATGGGCGGCAGCATCGATGCCCAGGGCCAGGCCGGAGATGACGGTCAGGCCGCGCTGGCTAAGGATTTCCGCGAAGCGCTCGGCATTGGCGATGCCCTGCGCCGTCGCATTGCGGCTGCCGACCACCGCCAACGCCGGGCGTGCCAGCAATTCGACGCGCCCCTTCACATACAGCATCAGCGGCGGATCGCTGATGTCCAGCAACGCATGCGGGTAGTCGGCGTCCGCCAGAGTCAGCAAGCGGTTGCCCGCTTGCTGCAGCCATTCCAGGGTGCGTTCGATCAGCGCCAGGGTAGCGTCCGACGGCGCCGCCAGCAAGGCATGAGCGATGCGTCCGGGCACAACCTTGTGCAGGGCGGAGAATGAAGTGGAAAAGATGCTGGCCGGTAGGCCGAAGGCAGCCAGCAAGCGGCGCGCAGTTTCGGCGCCGACTCCGGCAGTCTGTTCGAGACGCAGCCAGGATGCCAACTCGTCGGCATCGATAGCGGCCCGATGGTGGCTCAGACTGGAGCCACCATCATCGTCGTGAAGATTTTCGTTGTTGACAGCAAAGACCCTTATTGTGGCGATCTGGCGGTGTCGCCGATATCGACCGTATTCTGGACTTCCATGATCAAGCCATACGAAATATGGTTGAACACGCGGAAGATGAACAGGGTACCGTATTGTTCGTCCGGCAGCTTGACCTTCTTGTTGTGATCGGCAGGATCCTTGATGGTCGCGCCCAGGCGGGACAACTGCAGCACCGTGCCGACGTCGATATTGTCAGCCCTGCCCTGATTGATGGTGGCGATCTGGTTCTGCGCTGCCGTGGCTACGCCGCCATAGATGGAGACGATGCGGGCGTCGACATTGCCTGCCGGCGCATGCGGCACGTAATTCAGGATCGGTTCGACCGGCCGCGGAATGATGCGGTCGCCGACCTGCATTTCTTCCTTGACGTCGACCACGCTGAAAGTTGCCGCCTCATCCGGCGTGCTGCCGCGGCGTTCAAGTTTCAAGGTGCCCAGGTACAGCGCTTCGTTGGCGATGACCTTGCCGCTGACCGGATCCTTGAGCGGATTGCCGGGACGGAATACCTGGAATGCAGTCGCATCCGCCAGGTCGCCGCGCACATAGGCTTTATCGCCCTTGCCCAGGTTCATGTGCCCTTCCTGTACTGCCACGATATGCGGTGCGCTTTTCAAGTCGTCGCCTTCGATGATCAGCGGCTGCGACAGGAAAGGGCCGATGGCATCGGTGGAAATGGTCGTAATCGCATCGCGGCCGATGCCTTGCACCCGCACTTGCGGCGACAGCTTGACCACGCCGGGTTCGCCGCTGGTGCTATTGCCCAGGCGCAGGCGGCCGTTGACGCGGTCGAAATACACGATCTGGCCTGGATAGATCCAGTGCGGATTGCGGATCTGGTCCTGATTCAGGCCCCACACTTGCGGCCAGCACCATGGATGTTGCAAGAAATGACCGGAAATTCCCCACAGCGTGTCGCCACGCACTACCACGTGCTGGTCCGGAGCATTCGGCAAAAACTCGCAGCGCATGGTCTTGACTGCCTGGGCGTGGGCCATGCTTGAAATGCCAAATCCGGTGCATAAAGCAAGAAGGAGTGCAGCTGTGCTAAACTTTTTCATATTGTTTCCGGTGAATACTGCGTTAAATTGGCGCCTGTACCCTGGAGCTTTTCGGCTCCCGGCCGGTTCGTCGCCACGGCATTTGATTTTGGTAAAGCAAAATAAAGCAAAAAACTTGCCATAGTGAATCAAATTTTGCCCATAATCGATTGAACTAGCAAGAGAAAACCCCTTCCAAACCGCCTAATTGTTACGTATTCAAGCATGTCCTTATTAAATATTCTTCGTTATCCCGACGTCCGCTTGCACAAAATTGCCAAGCCAGTGACAGTTTTTGACAGTCGGTTAAAAAAATTGATCGCCGACATGGCCGAAACCATGTACGAAGCGCCCGGCGTCGGCCTGGCTGCTTCGCAAGTCGATGTCCATGAACAGCTGGTGGTGATCGATACTTCCGATACCGGCACCGACCTGCGGGTTTTCATCAATCCGCAGATTCTCTGGGCCAGCGAAGAAAAGCAGATTTACGACGAAGGCTGCCTGTCGGTGCCGGGCGTCTACGATGGCGTCGAACGTCCTGCGCGCGTGAAAGTGCGCGCCCTGGACGCTGACGGCCAGCCGTTTGAGGTCGACGCCGATGGCTTGCTGGCGGTCTGCATCCAGCACGAGATGGATCACTTGCAAGGCAAGGTATTCGTTGAATATCTGTCACCGCTGAAGCGCAACCGCATCAAGGCCAAGATGCTCAAGGAAGAGCGCGAACAGAAACGCGACAAGCAATACGGTACAAGATAAGCATCTTTTCCATGTTGCGGGACAAACTGCAAGCAGCGCCCTGTCAACGGCTCTTGCAGTTTGTCCCGTAGTCATTTTGGCCACCCTTCCGTCTTCTCGCTCACCATGAAAATCATCTTCGCCGGTACTCCCGAATTCGCCGCCGTGGCGCTCAAGGCCTTGCACGACGCCGGCCACCAGATCGTGCTGGTCCTGACCCAGCCGGACCGCCCGGCCGGCCGCGGCATGCAGCTGCATGCTTCGCCGGTCAAGCAATTCGCACTCGATCACCAGATCCCGGTAGCGCAACCGGTATCGCTGCGACTGGATGGCAAGTACCCAGAGATCGCCAGCGAGGCGCATCAACTGCTGCAAGCGACGCCGCACGATGTCATGGTGGTGGCTGCCTACGGCCTGATCCTGCCACTCAGCGTGCTCACCATCCCACCGCGCGGCTGCCTCAACATCCACGGCTCGCTGCTGCCACGCTGGCGCGGCGCGGCGCCTATCCACCGCGCGATCGAAGCCGGCGACAGCGAGACCGGCATCACCATCATGCAAATGGACCAGGGCCTGGATACCGGCGCCATGCTGCTGATCGAAAAAATGGCGATTGCTGCCGACGACACCACCGGCAGCCTGCATGACAAGATGGCAAAGCTTGGCGGCGAAATGATAGTCGAAGCGCTGGTCCGCATGGAACAAGATGCGTTGCAGGCAACGCCGCAACCGGAGGAAGGCGTGACCTACGCCGCCAAGATCAGCAAGGAAGAGGCAGCGCTTGATTTCAAGCTGCCGGCAGAGATGCTGGAACGCAAGATACGGGCATTCAATCCCTTCCCCGCCGCTTCCGCTTCATTCGCTGGCATCACCCTGAAGCTGTGGCGAGCGCAAGCGATTAGCTCTGACAACAAGGCTGCTCCCGGAACCATCCTCAGCGCCGATCCGCAGGATGGCGTGGTGGTGGCTTGCGGCAGCGGCGCTTTGCGGATTACCGAATTGCAGAAACCGGGGGGCAAGCGCTTGCCGGTGGCTGAATTCTTGCGGGCTTTTCCGATGCAAGGCGGGCGATTTGGGTGAGAAGATAGAGCCCCGTTATCAGGCTCTATTATTTTTCCGCGAACTGATGATGTCAGAAAATGATGGCCAGCTATTCCACCATTCTGAAAAGTCGATAAGACTCAAAAATTCCGCCAACAAACATAGACGTCAGGACAGAAAACGCGATCTGGCTAAACAGGCCATCGATAACATATCGGTAATACACGGGCGCGCCCATCGCAAGTACAGCACACAATCTCCCAATTGCCATTTTGAGCAATGGATTGTCTCTCATCGAAAATCTTGTTCGGCAAGTAAGTCGACGTAGCGCACCCGTTTCAATAAAAAAATAGCAGATTGTAAGAAGCAACAACAGCAAAACAATTTGCGACTCTTTCTGAACAAGCTCCGGGTTCGTCAAACCCATATGGTAGAGGACCGCACCTATTGCAGCGGACAGTGTCAGCATCACCATATTCGTCAGCTTAAAGTAATTTTTAATGCTTTCTTGATCCATTTTCACTATTCAAAAAATACACACTTATCCGAAGCTGCCTGCACAAGAAACTCAGCCTAACAACAGGCATTCCAGATTCTGAGATCCGCTCCAGCTCGCTTGCGCCGCCAATGTAATCGGATGTTGAATCGTGGCAGCTTCAATACAAACAAAATGCTGATACGAATCCAATTTCAGATCGGCGATTCTCGCGCAACCGGTTTCCCAGGGATTCCACACCACCGCATCGGCAAACCCGGCCTGGCTTGCAATCACGCTGTGCTGGTGATCGCTCAAGGTGACCGGTTTGTCGACAGCGAAGTAAACGCGATCGACTTCTTCCCTGATATGCAGGACTTCCGCATCCTCTTGCTTGACGCGGCGCTCATCCATTGAATCCCGGTACTGATGCCCGGCGAGTCCATACACCGCAGCGGCGGCGAGCTGCGTGCTCAGGTAGGTATGCAAGGCGCAGGTAAATTCGAAAGGCTGATCTCCGGTATTGGTTACCAGCAGTTCTGTATTCAGCTCCTGCCCGGAAAACTCAACGCGCAATTCCAGAGAGAAGGCATGCGGAAATACGCTCCGGGTTTCCTCGGAATCGCTGAGACCCAGGCGGATCAAGCCGCTGCCGTCGATCTGGCGGGAAGTCTCCAGCAAGCTCCACAGGCTGACGCGCGCAAAGCCGTGCTTGGGCAACGGGCCTTCGTTGGAGAACTGCGGGAACACCACCGGTATGCCGCCACGAATGGCGCTGTCGTTGCGCCAGGAATTAAGCGGGCTCATGAACAGACGTTCGACGCCGTCCGGCGTGCACCATGAACAGATATGGGCGCCATGCAAACTCACTTTTACCTGCGCGCCGTCGGCAGAGCTGGCAATAAGGAAATCGTTGGTCGGTTGCGGATTTTCTGAATTCGGCAAAATCATCTCTCCTGTGGCTGTCCGCATATTATGCGCCAGAGCCACACATTTCTGAAGACCGATGCATCGATTCAGCCATCCCCATGACAATCATGCGTGTGGTTTGGGTACAGGCACCACCAGGCTGATGCCATGCTGGGTAAAGCCGAAATTTTCATAGAAGCGATGCGCATCCATCCGCTTCAGGTTGGACGACAGTGCGATCTTGTAGCAGCCCGCCTCGCCGGCGATCCGCACGGCATGATCCAGCATCACGCTGCCGATGCCCTGGCCGCGGCAGGCGCGGCTGATGACCACGGCATCCAGCACCGCCTGGCGGGTGCCTTCATGCGTCAGGCTGCAGAACGCCAGCATGCTGAAGGTGCCGACCGCGACATCGTCGGCAAACACCAGGTAAGCGCGGAAATAAGGATAGGCCGCCATCTCCGCCATGATCTTGCGAGCACCGGCCGCATCCAGCGTGGCTGCCCGAGCAGGGGTATCGTCCATCTCGGCCAGCAAGGCCACCAGGATATCGGCATCGTCAGGCGTGGCCTGACGCACTGTAACGTGCGGCAGGGAATGATCGGCGGTCATGGTTCTTTGCTCCATAGCGAAATATGCGAAAGGATAAAGACTATACCGAAAATTCCGCGCATGGAAAAATGACGGGGCGCCTGCAACGCAGGCGCCCCGTCATCGAGAAAAAACAGCAATGATTTAGATATTTAGATATTTAGATAAACAGTTTGCGCATACGCGACGACACCAGGTCGATCATGCTCACGGCCACCACGATCATGATCAGCACGGCACAGGTTTGTGCGTATTCGAAGCTGCGGATCACTTCCCACAGGATCACGCCGATACCGCCGGCGCCGACCATGCCGACTACCGTCGCCGAACGGACATTGGCTTCGAAGCGATACAGCACATAGGAAATCCACAGCGGCATCACTTGCGGCAAGACGCCGTAGACAATCTCTTCCAGGGCATTGGCGCCGGTGGCGCGGATGCCTTCGACCGGTTGTGGATCGATGGCTTCCACTGCTTCAGAAAACAGCTTCGACAGCGTCCCGGTAGTGGCGACGAACAGCGCCAGGACACCGGCAAACGGCCCCAGGCCGACCGCCACCACAAACAGCATGGCAAACACCATTTCATTGATCGCCCGTGCCGCATCCATCAAGCGGCGCACCGGCTGGTTGACCCAGGCTGGCGCAATGTTCGACGACGCCAGCAAGCCGCACGGCACGGCGCACACCACCGCCAGCGCCGTACCCCAGACGGCAATCTGTATCGTCACCAGCAGTTCTTGCAGGTAAGTGCGCCACTCGTGGAAGTCAGGCGGGAAAAAGCTGGCGGCGTAGGTGCCCATGTTGCCGCCGTCGCGCAGCAGTTCCAGCGGGCGCATGTCTGCGCCCTTCCATGACGCGATCAGGATTGCCAGCAGCACGCCCCAGAACAGCGTCCGGCCGATCGATTGCTTGGGCGGGACAGGAAACGTGGTTTGCATTTTCAGAGGTACGGAACTAGTCATTGCTTAGGATTTGGCCAGGTCGGACAATTTGCGGTTGATGTCGTCAAGCTTGGTCTTCTTTTCGTCGGCGCTCAGGTTCTCGTCGGCTTCCAGCTTGCCCTTTTGCTTGAACAGTTCCAGCTGGCGGATAGGATTCAGCTGGACATTGCTGGACTCGGCAAAGCCGCTGTATTGCAGCTTGGCCAGCTGCGCTTTTTCTGCCGCGGCGTTAGGACCGGTCTTGCCGTAGTTGACGAAAAAATCCTTGACCTTGGCCTTGACGTCGGCCGGCAGATCCTTGCGCCATACCAGCGGATCGGCAGCGATCAGCGGCGATTTCCAGACGATGCGCACTTCCTTGGCAACGGCAGGCTGACGCTCTTCGATGCGGTCCATGGTATCGGATGCAAACACGGCGGAATCGAGCTGCTTGTTGGCCACAGCCAGGATGTTGGCTTCATGGTTGGAAGTACGGATAACCTTGAATGCAGTTTTCGGATCAACATTGTTCTTGGCGAAGATATAGTAGTTCGGTAGCAGGAAACCGGAAGTCGAATTCGGATCACCGATACCGAAAGTCAGATTCTTGGAATTCTTCAGGACGTCTTCGATGCTCTTGTACGGGCTGTCTTTCTGTACGCCGACCAGGCTGTAATAACCCGATGTGCCATCCGGATTGACCACGTGTGCGAACACTTCACCGCTGGCACGGTCGACCGCTTCCATCGCCGACTTGTTGCCGAACCAGCCCATCTGCACCTTGCCGAAACGCATGCCTTCGATGATGCCGGCGTAGTCGGAGGCAAAGAAGCCGTTGACCTTGACGCCGATGCGCTTGCTCATTTCATCCAGCACCGGCTGCCAGTCCTGCTTCAGGTTTTGCGACGATTCGGTGGAGATGATGCCGAAGTTCAGTACTTTGGCGTCGTCGGCGTGCGCAGTCGTCGCCGCCAGCATCGCCAGGGTCATTGCGGCGCCGGAAAATAATTTTGCAAACATGATATGAAACTCCAGATGAGGATGGATGTGATTGGATAAGCTGGTGCGTGGAAACTGGAGAGGTTCAGGCGGCGACCGCCATTGCCGGGATGCTGTCGAACGGCGTCGGCACGGCGGCGGCCGGCCGGGTCAGGCTGTTGGAGCTGCCCAGGATGTCTTCCGCCTCGCTGCCGTACAGATCGCGCAGCATGGCTTCGGTCAAAGCGCTGGAGGGGCCGTCGTATACCACCCGGCCTTTGTGCAGCGCCACCGTACGCGGACAGAAACGCAGCGCCACATCGACCTGATGCAGGGAAACGATGACAGTGCTCTTGTCGCGCTGGTTAACGTCGGCCAGCGTTTGCATCACACGCCGCGCCGATTCCGGGTCCAGTGAAGCAATCGGTTCATCTGCCAGCACCACGCGCGCCTTCTGCACGATAGTGCGAGCGATCGCCGCCCGTTGCTGCTGACCGCCGGAGATCGCTGATGCACGCTTGTAGGCATGGTCGGAGATGCCGACACGCGCCAGCGCTTCCAGGCCGAGCGCTTTTTCTTCCGCGGTAAACAATTTGAAGCAGCTGCGCCAGAGCGGCATGCGCGACAAGCCGCCGGTCAGGACATTCGTCAGAACCGGCAAGCGGCCGACCAGATTGAACTGCTGGAAGACAAAACCGACGTTGGCGCGGACCGCGCGGATATTGCGATCGACCTGGCCGTCCTTCTGCACCGACTTGCCATCAATGGAAATCGTGCCGCCGCTGCTATCTGCCGCCATCAGGCCGGAAATATGTCGCAACAGCGTTGATTTTCCTGAACCGGATGCACCGATCAACGCCACCATTTCGCCTTGCGCGAAACGCAGACTGACATTGTCCAGAGCACGGAAACCGCCGCGGAACGTCTTTGATAAACCTTTGATTTCGACCATGATTGTTACCGCCATTACGCTTTTGAATGGCCGAAGTATTGCGGTCAAATATGTCAGGCGTATGAAAGTATTGTGACCATTCGATTACAAACAGCAAATTTGTAGACAATCTACAAGTCTGTTTTGAGTGGCTTGGTTACTGTTGGGAATTACTTTTTTACAGGAAAGAAAATCCGATTGGCCTGCACCCGGCTTGGGCAATGGTGCCGTGCTGAGCGCGGCGCAGCCTAGCGCTGCACCACAATCGGATTGACGCTGGTGCGCTGGCGGATCTGCTGCAGGATGTTGTCGGCATCGGAACGGCTGGTGTAAGGCCCTGCGTACAGGCGATACAGGCCGTTGACGGCGACGCTGTTGAGGGAGTCAACCAGGCCGGACAATTCCTGCATCAGGCGATTGCGGGCGCCATCGGCATTGGCTTGCTGGGAATAGGCGCCGAATTGCAGATAGAAGCCGCTGGCCAAAGTACTGTTGCCATCGCTCTGCGCCAAGGCGGGAGCGGTCGTGCCCGCAGGGGGGGATGACGGCGGATCAAGCAGCAGCGGTTGCGCCGTCAGCACCGGCATGTCCACCGATTCAGCGACCACGGTTGCCGGCGCGCTGTTGTCCCTGGCCGGCTCAAGCAGCGCTGGCGGCGTCGCCGCTGCCAGCGTGCCGTTCTGGCGCTGCTTGTTCATGGCGATGATATCCGCCGGCAGCAAACGCTCCACTTCCAGCTGGCCGCTGCCACTGCCGAGATAACCCAGCTTCAGCGCCGCCGTGTAAGACAAGTCGATAATGCGGCTGGAATGAAACGGCCCGCGATCGTTGACCCGCACGATCACCTGGGCGCCGGTTTTCAGGTTGGTGACCCGGGCATAGGATGGAATCGGCAAGGTCGGATGCGCGGCGGTCATCTTGTACATATCGTACAGTTCGCCGGACGATGTCTTTTGATTATGGAATTTCTTGCCATACCAGCTGCCGGTGCCGCGCTGCTTGAAAGGCTGGTCATCGGTCATCGGCGTATAGGTCTTGCCAAAAACAACATAGGGCTTGTTGCCGGTGCGCGAATAAGGTTCGATCGTCGGCACCGCATCCGGCACGTCCAGCAGCCCCTCAGGCGTGACATCGCCCGGACCGTCATCCTTGTAGTAGCCACCGCGGCCGGAGCCTGCTGCGGGCAGTGCAGGCCCGCCACGCACGCCTGCCGTCGTCTTGACCGGCGACGCCGAAGAGGAAGGCGCTTTCGGCGAGCTGCCGCAGCCGGCCAGGATCAGGGCCGCCAGCAATACGCTCGAGTAGCTCACCACGCTGTAGCCAGCGCTCGCCTTACGCTTTCCGCCCTGCTTGCCTAGCATGCACTCTCCCTATGATTCCGATGACTGCGGTACAGCCGTAATGGACCTGACTGCAGGCGCACAAGTTCAACCATGTTATGTCTGTATCAGTTTGCGATGACGCTGGATGCTCATCAGGATACCGGCTCCCAGGCCCAGGGTCACCAGCGCCGTGCCGCCATAGCTCATGAACGGCAAAGGTACGCCAACCACCGGCAAAATGCCACTGACCATGCCCATGTTGACGAACGCATAAGTAAAGAAGATCAGCGTGATGGAGCCGGCCAGCAGGCGCGTGAACATGGTTGGCGCATTGACCGCGATCATCATGCCGCGCCCGATCAGCAGCATGTACAGGAACAGCAGGACACCGTTGCCGATCAGGCCGAATTCTTCGGAAAACACCGCAAAGATGAAATCGGTGGTGCGTTCAGGGATGAACTCCAGATGCGCCTGCGTGCCTTTCAGCCAGCCTTTGCCGAAGATGCCGCCGGAACCGACCGCGATGGTCGACTGGATGATGTGGAAGCCTTTGCCCAGCGGATCGGAAGTGGGGTCGATCAGCATCATCACGCGCTGTCGCTGGTAATCGTGCAATACCGACCACAGCACCGGCAGGCTGGCACCAACCGCCACCGCCAGTCCAAGCAGCACGCGCCAGGACAGGCCGGCCAGGAAAATCACATAGAAGCCGGCCGCCAGCACCAGAGTACCGGTACCGAGGTCCGGCTGACGGATGATCAGGCCGACCGGCAAGGCCAGCAACAACGCCGCCACCAGGTAGTCGCGCCAGGTGATCATGCCTTCGCGCTTCTGGAAATACCAGGCCAGCATCAGCGGCATGGCGATTTTCATGATCTCTGACGGCTGGATGACCACGCCGAAATTGATCCAGCGGCGCGAACCCTTCTTGACGATGCCGAACAAGGCCACCGCAATCAGCAGCGCCACGCCTATCGTATAGATCGGCACCGCGAAGCGCATCAGGGTCTGCGGCGGTATGTTGGCGGCCACCCACATGATGACGAACGCCACCAGGATATTGCGCAACTGGTCTTCCACCCGGCCCGGAAAATCGATGCCGGCGGAATACAGCGTAACGATGCCGACCGACAGGATCAGGAACATGATCAGCGACAGCGCCGCATCGAACACCATGATGTGCGATTTGACGCTGCGCAGCCACGCGTATTTGTCGCCCAGGCTCATGCTGTTGCTTTCAGTTCGGTGACCATCTGTTACTCCCGATTTCCCGGGGTTACTTCGCCCGGCTTGTAGCTGTCGTCAGAACCGTCGTTCGGTTTGACGTCGGTTGGCGCCGGCCCGAGATCCTCATCGGCTGCGGCGGGCGATGTCACCGGCGCGGCAATCTTGCCGTTATCACCAGGTCGCTTGCCCAGCAAATAGAAATCCAGCGCCTTGCGCGCAATCGGCGCCGCCGCCGCCGCGCCGAAGCCACCGTTTTCGACAATTACGGCAATCGCTATGCGCGGCTTGTCGGCAGGTGCAAACGCGGTATACCAGGCATTGTCGGCCAAGCGGGTGTTATTGTGCCTCTTGTCGTATTTCTCGCCTTGTTTGATGCCTAAGACCTGGGCTGTTCCGGTCTTGCCGCCCGACTCATAACCGGCGCCGGCAAATATTGCTCGCCCGGTACCTTCGTGGGTAACCCCCACCATCGCTTTCTTGATGAAATCGACATTTTCCTGCTTCAGCGGAATACGGTAACTTTCCTTCGGGACAGTTTGTGTCCGCGTGCGCGTTGTGCCGTCTTCGATGATCTTTACCAGATGCGGTTTCATCACTATCCCGTCGTTGACCAAGGTAGCTACCGCATGCGCCATCTGCAGTGGCGTAAAGGCATTGAAGCCCTGGCCGATCCCAAGTGAAATCGTATCGCCTCCGACCCACTTCTGCGCCGCCACCCGTTTGTAGTATTTACGCTTCCAGTCAGTCGACGGCAATATTCCGCGCTGCTCATGCTCCAGGTCGATGCCGGTCAACTGGCCGAAACCGAACGGTTTCATGAAATCGTGGATGGTGTCGGGACCAAGGTCATTGGCCAGCATGTAATAATAGGTATCGCAAGATTCAACGATGGACTTGTACATGTCTACCCGTCCGTGGCCGCCTACCTTGTCGTCGCGGAACTGGTGCCCGCCGAGCATGAAATAGCCGATATCGTTAATGGCGAAAGAAGTGGTGCGCTTGCCCAGCTCCAGCGCTGCCAGCGCCATGAACGGCTTGTAGGTCGACCCGGGCGCATAAGTGCCGCTCATCGGGCGATTGATCAACGGGTGATCGGGCGAATTATTCAGTTCGTCCCAGCTTTGCTGATCGATACCTTCAACGAACAGATTGGGATCGAACGACGGCTGCGAAACATACGCCAGCACGTCCCCGGTGGATGGCTCGATCGCCACCAGCGCACCGCGGCGATCACCGAACGCCTCCTCCACCACCTTCTGCAATTCGATGTCGATCGACAGAATCAGGTTGTCACCCGGAGTCGCCGATACGTGCGACATGCTGCGCACTGCCCGGCCGCTGGCGGCAATTTCGATTTCTTCGTAGCCGGTGGTGCCGTGCAATTGCTTTTCGTAGCTCTTTTCCAGGCCGTCCTTGCCGATGTAGCTGGTGCCCTTGTAGTTGGCGGCATCGTCGCTGTCGTCGATGCGGTCGGCATCCTTTTGGTTGATGCGGCCGATGTAGCCGATCACGTGCGCCGCCACTTCACCCAGAGGATATTGGCGGAACAGGCGCGCCTGCACATCGATCCCGGGAAAGCGATAACGCTGGGCGGTGAAGCGCGCCACTTCTTCGTCGGTCAGGCGAGTACGGATCGGCAGGCTGGCGAAGCTCTTCGAATCTTCCAGCAATTTCTTGAAACGGCGCCGGTCTTTCGGCGTGATGCTGACTACCTGCGCCAGCTCGTCGATCACTGGATCAAGGTCGCCACGGATTTTCGAGCGGGTGATTTCCAGCGTGTAGGCAGAATAGTTGCGAGCCAGGATGACGCCGTTGCGATCCATGATCAGGCCACGGTTAGGCACCACCGGCACCAGCGAAATGCGATTGTCCTCGGCCTGGGCGGCGTAGGCATCGTGGCGCACCACCTGCAGCCAGACGAAGCGTGCGCACAGCAAGCCGAAACAGATCATGACGAACGCGATGGCAGCCGATATCCGCAGGCGGAAATGGCGTAGTTCGCGTTCGGTGTTTTTAAATTCAGTCATGGATATCAGCTACGATTCAGCACCAGCCGTGGCTGCCGATATATGTCAACAGACCCTAAATGGGGCGATTATCATCGCGATCGACCGCGCGCCGCTGCGGCGCCAGCAACAGCCATACCACCAGCGGCCACAGGGCCATGCTGACAAAGCTTTCGGCAAAATACAGCCAGCCTGGGAACTTGCCGTTGACGGACATGCGGATCACCAGCTGTATCAGCTGGGTAAGCAGCATCAGCGGCAGCACATGCAAGGCCTGGACGCTGACCGAGAACCACAGCACGCGACGATGGATCATGATCGCAAAATAGGACAGCAAGGTATACGCCAGGGCGTTCTGGCCGAGCAACGTGGCTTCGTGCACATCCATCAGCAAGCCCATGCAAAAGGCGATGCCGATGCCGATCTTGCGCGGCTGGTGAATGCTCCAGAACACCAGCACCAGCGCGACGAAATCCGGCACGCCAGGCCATTGGCCCCAAGGCAGCAAATTGAGCAGGAAGGCCAGCAGCAAGGTCATCGCGATGAATAGCGGATTGGCCGGCAACAGAATGTAGTGTGGACGCATCATCGGACGCCGGCTCCCTGCGGATTTTTACGGGCCGCTTCCGGGTTGGCTTCTTTCCCGGCATCTTTCGCAGCTTCCCTGGTCTTGTCGCGGGTGCTCTCGGTCAGGCGGCGCTTGCTGAGGATATCGGCTTTGCTGTTGGGAACGGCAGCTTCATCGTCAGGACGCACGATCGGATTCGGATCGACCAGCAAGATCAGCAATTGCGTGTGGCGATCAATGCCGGCCACCGGTTCGCACACGATGTGGGCGAAGGCATCGGCCGACTTGGTTTCAACCTGTATCACCTTGGCGACCGCAAGGCCGGCCGGATAGACGCCGTCGATGCCGGAGGTCACCAGCAGATCGCCCTTCTGGATATCGGCATTGGAAGACATGAAACGCAAGTCGAGATAGCCAGACTGGCCGCGGCCATAGGCGACGCTGCGCAAACCATTACGCAGCACCTGCACCGGGATCGCCTGGTCCTTGTCGGTCAGCAGCGTGACTTCCGAAGTAAAGGGGAAAACGCGCGTAACCTGGCCGACAATGCCGGCGTCGTCGATCACCGGCTGGCCGGTGGCGACGCCGTGCTGCGAACCGCGGTCCATGATGACCTTGCGCGCAAACTGATCACGGGCGTCGTAGAGGATTTCGCTCATGACCGATTTCACCGGCAGACGCTGCTCGGCGCCCAGCAGTTTGCGCAGCTGCGCATTTTCCGCCGCCAGCTGCTGCGCCTGCTGCAATTGCTGCGCGCGCTCGCCCTGCTTGCTGCGCAATGCCTGGTTTTCTTTTTCCACCGTCGACAGCGAAGAAAAATAATCGATCACGCGATTGCTGGCGTCGCGCGGCACCAGGGCCACCATCTGCAAGGGATAGAGCGCGGTGC
Organism: Collimonas pratensis; assembly: GCF_001584185.1. Lineage (GTDB taxonomy): Bacteria > Pseudomonadota > Gammaproteobacteria > Burkholderiales > Burkholderiaceae_D > Collimonas > Collimonas pratensis. The sequence goes on from NZ_CP013234.1 coordinate 5,278,450, forward strand.
CGACTGCCTGCCGCACCAGCAGCAGCGCGTGCACTTTTGAATCGGCAATCAGCAGCGCCAGCGCCAGCAGCGTGCATATCACCGCCTTGGCGCGGGCTGACGCGCCTTGCTTGAATAGGGGTGGTGGACTGTATTCCATCAGTAATGGACAGATTCTATTTGGTCGGTGGCTGGCGGTACAAGCACATCCATGCCGGTACCGTAGATGCAACAACGGGTCGTATGCACTGGTGCACCGACCCGGTTGCCGCTACCCACCCTCATGATCAAGCTGGCGAGGTGGGGTAAGCGTCGCATCAGTCTGGGTTACTCGTAAGAAAAGATCGAGCCCAGCTTGTCCATCCGCTCCAGCGCCATGCCGGACCCGCGCACCACGCAGGTCAGCGGATCTTCAGCCACAATCACCGGCAAGCCGGTTTCTTCCATCAGCAGACGATCCAGGTCGCGCAGCAGAGCGCCACCGCCGGTCAGCATCATGCCCTTCTCGGCGATGTCCGCGCCGAGTTCCGGCGGAGTCTGTTCCAGCGCGTTCTTGACGGCCGAAACGATGTTGTTGAGCGGATCGGTCAGGGCTTCCAGGATTTCGTTGCTGGAAATGGTGAACGAGCGCGGGATGCCTTCCGACAGGTTGCGTCCCTTGACTTCCATTTCACGCACTTCCGAACCCGGGAAGGCGGAACCGATTTCTTTCTTGATCGCTTCCGCGGTCTGTTCGCCGATCAGCATGCCGTAGTTGCGGCGGATGTAGTTGACGATGGCTTCGTCGAACTTGTCGCCGCCCACACGCACTGAACCCTTGTAGACCATGCCGCCCAGCGAAATGATGCCGACTTCGGTCGTGCCGCCGCCGATGTCGACTACCATCGAACCGGTAGCGTCAGAGACTGGCAGGCCGGCGCCGATGGCAGCGGCCATAGGCTCTTCGATCAGGAACACTTGGGACGCGCCTGCGCCCAGGGCCGACTCGCGAATCGCGCGACGTTCCACCTGGGTCGAGCCGCAAGGCACGCAGATGATGATGCGCGGCGATGGCTTGAACAGCTTGGTGTCGTGCACCATGCGGATGAATTGCTTGAGCATCTGCTCGGTGACGGTGAAGTCGGCAATGACCCCGTCTTTCATCGGGCGGATCGCTTCGATGTTGCCGGGAACCTTGCCCAGCATCTGCTTTGCTTCGCGGCCAACGGCCTGAATTGTCTTCTTGCCGTTAGGGCCACCCTGCTGGCGAATCGCAACAACCGACGGCTCATCCAGGACAATACCTTGATCGCGCACATAAATCAGCGTATTCGCGGTACCCAGGTCAATCGCCAGGTCATTCGAAAAGTAACTGCGTAAAAATCCAAACATGAATTGTTCCAATGCGCAACAATGGTGCGCTCAAACGTTTTTTAGGGGGGTGTCTAGTATCCGGCGCATGGTAAAGATCTATTACCTGCCGCATGGACGCAACATTCTACCTTATAATTTGACTCAACTTAGGGCGTATAGCGCTCAAAATGCTTGCTTTTTGCAAAAATCCGAGAAGTTTTTCGCAAGCAAACTATTAATTTTTTAACCACACTAGCAGCCGCGCCCCGTAGCGCGATCGAAAATCATGTCATTAGCCCTTTCCGACGTTAAGCGCATTGCCAATTTAGCACGCCTGGAACTCACCGACGGCCAAGCCGCCTCCACGCTGGATAAATTGAACGGTATTTTTTCGCTGGTGGAGCAGATGCGCGCGGTGGACACCACCGGCATCGAGCCGCTCAGCCATCCGATTGCCGCCATCCGCCACGATCTTTCCTTGCGCCTGCGCGAGGATGAAGTGACCGAGCCGAACCGGCGCGAAGAGTATCAAAAGGTTGCCCCGGCGACCGAAGACGGCCTGTACCTGGTGCCCAAAGTCCTCGAATAAGACATCGGCCGACGCTTGCCTGCACATGATGCAGGCGGCTTGTTGTCCGAAGCCTGACGGGCTATCACGCAAAGTTAATATTTAAAAGTACTCATGCATACCAAAACACTCAAGCAATTGTCGGTGCTGCTGCACGAAAAGAAAATTTCCGCCGAGGAATTGGCAAAACTGTACCTGGCCAGGATCCAGCAAAGCGACCTGAACGCTTTCCTCCACGTTGACCAGGAATTGACGCTGCAGCAGGCGCGCGCCGCCGACCAGCGCCTGGCGCACAACGACAGCACGCCGCTGACCGGCGTGCCGATCGCGCACAAGGATATTTTCGTGACGCGCGGCTGGCGCGCGACGGCCGGTTCGAAGATGCTGGAAAACTACACCAGCCCGTTCGACGCTACCGTAGTGGAGCATTTCAACAACGCCGGCATGGTCAACCTCGGCAAGCTGAACTGCGATGAATTCGCCATGGGTTCTTCTAACGAAAACTCGTATTTCGGCGCGGTCAAGAATCCCTGGGACAAGACAGCGATTCCGGGCGGCTCCTCCGGCGGTTCGGCCGCCGCGGTAGCGGCGCGCCTGACCCCGGCCGCCACCGCTACCGACACCGGCGGCTCGATCCGCCAGCCGGCCTCGCTGTGCGGCGTGACCGGCATCAAGCCGACCTACGGCAGTGTGTCGCGCTTTGGCATGATCGCCTTCGCTTCGTCGCTGGACCAGGCCGGCCCGATTGCCCAGACCGCGGAAGACTGCGCACTGCTGCTGAACGCCATGACCGGTTTCGATCCACGCGATTCGACTAGCCTGGAACGGCCCAAAGAAGATTTCAGCCGCGATCTGGAAAAGGATTTGAAGGGCTTGCGGATTGGCATTCCGCGCGAATACTTCAGCAGCGGCCTGGCGCCGGACGTCGAGCAAGCTGTGCGCGCGGCGCTGGCCGAGTACGAAAAGCTGGGCGCCACGCTGGTCGATATTTCGCTGCCGAAAACCGAACTCTCGATCCCAGTCTATTACGTCATCGCACCAGCGGAAGCGTCGTCCAACCTGAGCCGTTTCGACGGCGTCCGCTATGGTCATCGCGCAGCCGATTACAAGGACCTGGCCGACATGTACAAGAAGTCGCGCGCGGAAGGTTTCGGCGAAGAAGTGAAGCGCCGCATCCTAGTCGGCGCCTATGTGCTGTCGCACGGCTACTACGACGCATACTACCTGCAGGCGCAAAAAATCCGCCGCCTGATCGCCGAAGATTTCCAGAATGCGCTGAGCGGCCCGAACCGCCAGTGCGACGTCATCATGGGGCCGGTATCGCCGACCGTGGCCTGGGATCTGGGCGCCAAGGCCAACGATCCGGTCGCCAACTACCTGGCCGATATCTACACGCTGTCAACCAGCCTGGCAGGCTTGCCAGGCATGTCGATACCCTGCGGCTTCGGCCAGGGCGAGAAGAATGCACGGCGTCCGGTCGGATTGCAGATCATCGGCAATTACTACGATGAAGCCAAGCTGCTCAATGTCGCGCACCAGTTCCAGCGCGTCACCGACTGGCATCAGCGCACGCCTGGCTGACGAAGGCGCGCCATGCTATCGACCATGCGAAGCGGCGTTCGGCGCCATAGCGCTCTGCTGCTGTTCATTCTGGGCGCGGCACTGTTGACGCCGCTCAGCCAGGCGCAGCAGTTGCAGACCAAGTTCGGCTGCAACATGACGCGCGATGAAGATGGCGAGAAAGTGATTTATGGCGATACCGGCGAATTCAAGCTGGATGGCGAGCGCATCGAAGCCTTGCGCTGGGAATCGGCGCTGTACCGGCCGACCCACGGCTTCGAATGCAGCATCGACACCAGCGACGATCCGCAAGCTGAAGTGGAGCAGGACGGCGACAAAAGCAACTGGCGCATCACTTTGAAAGATCCAGTCGCCGCCCGTCATCAGCGCGGCTACGATTTTTATAATCACGGCATGAATTGCAGCATCCGCCTGCAGCGCGACGGCGACAAATTGCATGTGATACCGAGCTGCCCGGCGCTGTGCGGCTCACGCGGAAATTTTACGGAACTGTCGGTGGATTTGAAGACCGGCGAGTGTAGTTATAAATAATATTTGGGGACAGAGCTGCCCGGGTAGGGTTTAAGAGGCGCCGCCGTGCGCCGAATTACACTACCCGTGCAGCTCTGTCCCCAACTAATCGGATAGGAAATAATTATGCAGTGGGAAGTCGTGATCGGTCTGGAAACGCATACGCAACTCTCGACCAAGTCAAAAATATTCAGCGGCGCCTCGACTCAGTTCGGCGCTGAAGCCAACACCCAGGCCAGCCCGGTCGACCTGGCGCTGCCGGGCGTGCTGCCGGTGCTGAACCGCGGCGCGGTGGAACGGGCGATCCAGTTTGGCCTGGCGGTGAATGCGGTGATTGCGCCGCAGTCGATTTTCGCCCGCAAAAACTACTTCTACCCCGACCTGCCGAAGGGCTACCAGATCAGCCAGTTTGAAATCCCGGTGGTCCAGGGCGGCAAGGTTTCCTTCATGCTGGAAAAAGACGGCAAGAGCGAGTTGCGCACCGTGCAACTGACGCGCGCCCACCTGGAAGAAGACGCCGGCAAATCGCTGCATGAAGACTATCAGGGCATGAGCGGCATCGACCTCAACCGCGCCGGTACGCCATTGCTGGAAATCGTCACCGAACCGGACATGCGCAGCGCCGCCGAAGCGGTGGCCTATGCCAAGGCATTGCACTCATTGGTGATGTGGCTGGGAATTTGCGACGGCAACATGCAGGAAGGCTCCTTCCGTTGCGATGCCAACGTTTCGGTGCGTCCGCTCGGCCAGGCGGCCTACGGCACCCGCAGCGAGATCAAGAACCTCAACTCTTTCCGCTTCCTGGAAGAGGCCATCAACTACGAAGTACGGCGCCAGATCGAAGTGATCGAAGACGGCGGCAAAGTGGTGCAGGAAACCCGCCTGTATGACCCGGACAAGAAAGAAACGCGCTCGATGCGCAGCAAGGAAGATTCGCAGGATTACCGCTACTTCCCGGATCCGGACCTGCCGCCGCTGGTGATCGCCGCGGAATGGGTAGAGCGCGTGCGCGCCACCATGCCGGAACTGCCGGACGCCATGCGCGAACGTTTCATACGCGAGTTCGGCCTGTCGGAATACGATGCTGCGGTGTTGACGCAGTCGAAAGCCATGGCGCGTTACTTTGAAGCAGTCACGGGCAAGGCTGGCAAGGAACAAGCCAAACCTGCCGCCAACTGGCTGATGGGCGACCTGTCCTCGGCGCTGAACCGGGAAAACGTCGACATCACCCAAGCGCCTGTCAGCGCCGCCCAGCTGGCAGTGCTGCTGCAACGCATCGCCGACGGCACCATCTCCACCAAAATTGCCAAGGAAGTGTTTGCAGCGATGTGGGATGCCAAGGCAACACAGGAAAGCCTGGCTGACGAGATCATCGAAAGCAAGGGCTTGAAGCAGATTTCAGATAGCGGCGCACTGGAAAAAATCGTCGACGATGTATTGGCTGCCAATGCCAAATCGGTCGAAGAATTCCGCGCCGGCAAGGAGCAAGCAATTAACGCACTGATCGGGCAAGCCATGAAAGCCAGCAAAGGCAAGGCCAATCCAGCGCAGCTGACCGCGCTGCTGAAACAGAAGCTGACAGCTTAAAAGCTGAAGGCGAAAAAAAACGGCTGGCGCCATGCCAGCCGTTTTGCTTTATAGCCGCACTAACCTTACCGCGCCGCTTGCGCTTCTGCCGCCGTGCTGGCCAATTCCCGATAGTGCTTGAGTGTTTCGTCGAACTTGCCGTTGATGCGTCCCAGTTCGGCTTGATGGTCCGCCATGTTTTTCTGGTTATAAGCGATGTCGCGGTTGGCATCCTCTATCTTGTTGCGCAAGCTCATCGGCAAGCTTTTCTTGCGCTTGTAGAACTCGGCTTCGGTATTCGCCGCTTTCAGCTGGTTCTGGGCGTCGTCGATGCCGATCTGGTCGCGCTTGATCAGATCCTGCGACAAGGACAGATAATAGCGGCGCGAGGATTCGATATCGGCCTCGCTGCGATAACGCGCCAGCAAAGCGCGGTCTTGCTGACGCCGCTGCTCTTCTGCGGCTGCCTCAGCCCTGCGCTTTTCATCCAGGATCTCTTGCTGGCGCTTTTGTTCGGCGCTCAGCGGCGCCGGAATTTCGCGCTTGACCACCCCGGCCTTGGACAGCTCCACAATCCGCCGGTCAGCGCACTCAGGCATCGGATGGTCGCCCGTCACGGTGCGCCCGGCGCCATCCTTGCAGGTATAAATCTGGCCGTGCGCCAGCAATGGCAGCAAGCCTGCTGCGCCGAAAAAAATGACCCGCTTAAGAGTTAGTGCAATCCGCTTCATTCCCATCATCCACGACATATGTCGACACCCACCATGCTATCTGGCGCAAGACGCAAAGCAACGGCTGTGTCGCACAAGCCGCGCGGTCACGCTACGCCGTAGCGCTCCCGATAAGCTGCCACCGCTGCCTGGTAGCGGTTCAGCTCAGCGTCAGCGCCAGCGCCGGAAATATATTCAAGCAAATCGTTCAGGTTGCCGATCGAAATCACCGGCATGCCATACGCTTGCGTCACTTCTTCTACCGCCGAGTTGGCGGACAAAGCATCGTCCTTGCCGGAACGCTCCATCCGGTCCAGCGCGATCACCACCGCACATGGCGTAGCGCCGGCGGCACGGATCATCTCGACCGATTCCCGCACCGAAGTGCCGGCGGAAATCACATCATCGATAATCAGCACCCGCCCCTTCAGCGGGCCACCGACGATATTGCCGCCCTCGCCGTGGTCCTTGGCTTCCTTGCGGTTGTAGGCGAACTGCACATTGCGCCCTTGCGCCGCCAGCGCCACTGCCGTTGCCGATGCCAGCGTGATGCCCTTGTAGGCCGGCCCGAACAGCATATCGAACTGCAAACCCGAATCGATCAGGGTGCGTGCATAAAACTGTGCCAGCTGGCCCAGGGCGGCGCCCTCGTTAAACATGCCCGCATTGAAGAAATACGGCGAGGTGCGTCCAGCCTTGGTGACAAACTCGCCGAACTTCAGCACACCGGCCTTGACCGCAAATTCTATAAATTGTTGACGTAAATTGTTCAAAATGCACTCCAGACGGTTGATGCTGACAAATTTTGTCGCTGTTTACAATCCAAAAGCGACACCAGACCGTCATTTTAAATGGAGTTCATCCGCTCCACGCAGTAACTGCAAACAACGTGCCTGCCAACCCGATATTTTTCGTACAGGCCTGTCTACGCGTCCAGCCTGCGCTTCGGTTATCCTTGTCGTCTGACCCGGTATCATTCCATCTTATTCATTTACCAACGACCAACATGCCAAGAATCATTTCAGCCAATCTCAACGGTATCCGCTCCGCAGCCAGAAAAGGCTTCTTCGAGTGGCTGACCAAACAGTCCGCCGATTTCATCTGTGTCCAGGAACTGAAGGCCCAGGCCACCGACATGACGCCGGAATTCCTGGCGCCGGAGGGCTACGTCGGGCATTTCCATTATGCCGAGAAAAAGGGCTATTCCGGCGTCGGCCTGTACAGCAAACGAAAGCCGAATGCGGTCCGGATCGGCTTCGGCAATGAAGAATTCGATGCCGAAGGCCGCTACGTGGAGTGCGATTTCGGCGACCTGACGGTGATTTCACTATATTGCCCGTCCGGCTCGTCCAGTGAAGAACGGCAGATCGCCAAGTTCCGCTTCATGGAAGCGTTCCTGCCGCATTTGCAGGAACTCAAGGCTAGCGGGCGCGAAGTGGTGATTTGCGGCGACTGGAATATCGCCCACCAGGAGCGTGATCTGAAAAACTGGAAGGGCAACAAGAAGAATTCCGGCTTCCTGCCGGAAGAACGCGCCTGGCTGACCCAGCTGTTCGACGAAGTCGGCCTGGTCGACGTCTTCCGCAAGGTCGACCAGCGTGAAGAGCAATACACCTGGTGGAGCAACCGCGGCCAGGCCTGGGCCAAGAACGTCGGTTGGCGCATCGATTACCATATCTCCACCCCGGGCATCGCCGCCAACGCACACGCCGTGGCGATCTACAAGGACGAGCGCTTTTCGGATCACGCGCCGCTGACGATCGACTATTCCTGATTCACCTCGGCTGTGCCGGCGGCGGCCCTGATGTAGTGTTGCGTCAATGACGGAGCACTACACTAGACCGGCTGGCCGTCGACGAACACGATCAGCTCGCCCTCGCCAAACTTGGTCCACACCTCATTGGTGGTGAGCGGCTCGGTAACGATTACTGCCACCCGGTCCTGCGGCGTCGTCACTTGCGAAAAATCGACGCTGACATCGTCGTCAGACAGATGGGCTTCGGCAAACGGAAACTGCCGCACGATGTAATACAGCTTGGTCGAGCAATGCGTGAACAAGGCAGAACCGTCTGACAGCATCATGTTGAAAGTACCGTGGGCGGCGATTTCGCTGGTCAGCGCGCGCAATGCCAGCGTCAGCTCCGCCTGCGACGGCGGCGTGTCGCCGAAGCGCTGGCGCAACTGCTGCAATATGTAGCAAAACGCCAGTTCACTGTCGGTATTGCCGACCGGCCGGTACGGCCCGTCAAGGCGCGGCGCGAATTCCTTCAAGTCGCCGTTATGGGCGAATACCCAGTAGCGCCCCCACAATTCCCGAATGAACGGATGGCAGTTTTGCAGCGCTACCTGACCCTGGGTGGCTTTGCGGATATGCGCGATGACATTCTTCGACTTGATCGGGCAACGCCGGATCAGCTCCGCTACCGGCGAGGCAATCGCCGCCTGGTAGTCGACAAAATGACGTACCCCGCTGCCTTCGAAAAAAGCGATGCCCCAGCCGTCGCTATGATGATCGGTCTGGCCGCCGCGGGTGGCGAAGCCGGTAAAGCTGAACACAATGTCGGTCGGCACATTGCAATTCATTCCAAGTAACTGACACATATTCCTGAACCAGGTGAGATAGACATAATTGACTGCAGCGCGCGGCAAAGAGAGCCGCCACACTATTCAGTTTGATAACGGTATCACGCAGCCGTCCTAATAAAAAGTTAAATATGGTGGAGGCGCCTGCTGCCGCCTCGCTCAGCGGACCTCACTCCCGGATACGGCACATCAGTTTGGCGCAATACCTTGTATATCCTGCCTCAAATGGAGCGCGCGCGCTTTGCCAGCAATATGTGGGCACAAACGCGCGCCGGCATCAGATCCGGCGCCTTATAACAAGGAAGAGACAATGATGACACTGGCCCCTCGCACGCCGCATGCACGCTCACGCCTCACATTATCTGGCCTATCCGGCAAAATGCGGCGCCTGCTGCTGACGCTGGCACTGTTGCCCGGACTGGCCGGCGCCGCCGACCTGCCCAAAATCATCTATGTGCGCCCGGTGCCCATGAACGACGACGTGCTGCTGCAGCAAGGCAGCAACGGCGTCAACAACGCCGCCAAGCTGTACAAGATGCAAGCCAGTACCCTGGAAAGCCAGGCGACGCGCGCCGGCCGTCTGCAACAGCTGGACAACGCGGTCAAGCAAGGCGCCAAGATCGTGGTGGTGATGGGCATCGAATTCAAGGATTTGCTGGATAGCGTGGCGCGCCAGGCGCCGCAAACCCGTTTTGTGATCCTCGAGCATTGCATCGACAACGCTGCCAGCACTATCACCTGCATCACTTTCCGCGAATCCGAAGCCAGTTACCTCGCCGGCATGCAGGCGGCGTTGGTCTCCGCCAGCGGCAAGATCGGCCTGATCGGCGCCAGCAACACCGCCTTGCGGCAGAAAAACAGCGAGGCTTTCAGCAACGGCGCGCACGCTGCCAAACCCGCCATTTCCGTGCATGAACCGCTGTGGGTGGAAGGCGCCCAGCCATTCAACGACCCGCCGCGCGCCGAAGCCCTGACCAAGACCATGCTCGGCGACGGCGTCGATGTAATCTGGGCTGCCGCCGCGGGCAGCAATTCCGGCGTATTCAAGGCGCTGACGCCGCAAAACCGCGGCAAAGCCATCGGCAGCGGCGTCAACCAGTGCATACAGGCGCCCGGCAAGGTGCTGGACAATGTCGAAGTCCATGCCGATAGCGCCATCATCCTGGCGGTCGGCCTGCTGGCCAATGGTTCGACGGCGCCGCGTTTCGATTTCGGCCTGAAAGAAGGCGCGGTGGCGCTGACCGCGCTTGGCCTGGATGCCGCCTATTCGGAATGCGACATCCTGCACCAGCGCCCGGTGCTGCAAAAGCTGCGTGAGGCCAGCAGCGCGATCATCAGCGGCAAGCTGAAAGTAGATTAAATGGCGGCTACCGGTTGATTCTGATAGCGTTGTGCTTTTATTTATCCTGGAGCATGGCGCATGGATCAACTGGCAGCGATGCGCGCTTTCCGGCGCGTGGTGGAAAACGGCAGCTTCACCGCCGCCGCCGCCGAACTCAACCAGTCGCACACCATCGTTTCACGCCAGGTGCGGCAGCTGGAACTGCAGCTAGGCGCGCAGCTGCTGAACCGCACCACGCGCCGCTTCGCGCTGACCGAAGCCGGCCAGGAATATTATGAGCGCAGCCGCCTGATACTGGATCAGATCGACGACGCCAGCCAGGCGGTATCGGCGCACCAGACGAAGCCGTCCGGCACCTTGCGCATCAACGCCCCGATGGCCTTCGGCACGCTGGAGCTGGCGCAATGGCTGCCGCAGTTCATCCTCGCCAACCCGCAGCTGAAAGTCGACCTGGTCTGCAATGACCGCCTGGTCGATATCATCGAAGAAGGCTTCGACGTCGCCTTGCGCCTGACCCGCGGCTTGCAGGACTCGACCCTGATCGCCAAGCGGCTGGCAAGCTGCGAAATACTCTTGGTCGCCGCGCCGGCATACCTGCAGCGACAAGGCGCGCCGCAACAGCCGGCCGACCTGGCGCAGCATAACTGTCTGACCTACACGCTGGCGCAAAAGCCCAACGAATTCGAGTTCTACGCCGCCGATGGCAGCGAGCAGACGGTGACCGTGCGCGGCAATCTGCAAGCCAACACCGGCATTGCCTTGCGCTCGGCGGCACTGGCCGGACTGGGCATCGCCACCACCAGTTCTTTCATCGTGCATGAAGATCTGCGGCGCGGCGATCTGCAGCGGGTGCTGCCGGATTTCACGCTGAAACCACGCGACCTGTATGCGATCTATCCGCAAAACCGGCACCTGTCGCCGAAGGTCAGGGCTTTTGTCGACTTTGCCGTGGCCTGGTATGGCACGCCGCGCTGGGATTAAGCCGATACTGCCTTAGTGAATACGGAAATGGCCGGTGCCGAATAAGCCGATCAGGCCGATGGCGATCAGGTAAAAAGCCACGATATAGTTCAACAGCTTAGGCGTCACCAGGATCAGGATACCGGCAATCAGGGAAACAATAGGTACGAGCGAAAAATGTATGTTCATGGACAGTCTTTTTTTATGATGGAAAATGCAAGCCATCGCGCGCCTGCAACTGGCCGGAGATTCTACAAGATCGCCGCCGTCATGCGCGGATTTTCCAGAGGGAATTATGGGGAAGGAAAACATGGCGGCTGACGACAGCGCATTCAGCGTCCGGATCGAACCGAAGGGATGGCTGTTCACTGCAGCCGGCGGTCTGTCGCTGCGCGAGGCCGCGCGCCAGTCGGGCATCGATTTGCCGAGTTCATGCAGGAACGGCACATGCAGGACCTGCATGTGCCGCCTGCTCAGCGGACAGATACGCTACCAGATCGAGTGGCCAGGCCTGAGCAGCGATGAAAAGAAGGACGGCTACATCTTGCCCTGCGTCGCCCAGCCGCAATCAGACCTGGTGATCGAAGAACCGCGCGCTACGCGCCTGCCCGGGTAGAGCGAGCTTCAGGCGGTGAGCGGATTCTGCAAACGCGCCACCACGGCCCGCTGCTGCTGCGTCAAGCCGCCAAAGCCGTAGGCGGCAGCGCGCACATCATGCACATGGACATAACTTTCATGATGCAGCTCACCCAGCAATGCGCCAATTTCCTTGAAGACAGCATCAATGTAATGCGCCTTTTCATTGGCGGTATTGGTTTCATCGGTGATGCGGATATCCAGGAAGAAGCTGGTTTTCCTTTGCGCCGCCAGCGAGGGACCGCCGACAAACCAGTGCGCCGGGTCGACATGCGACACCGCAATCGAGGTCAGTCCCGGATCCTTGTGCAGGATTTCCGCGGTCAGGCGCGACAGTGTGGCGGCCACCTTGGTGGAAACGGCGGTATCTGGGGTAGTGGATAGCAGTACAGTCAGTATGGGCATGATGTGCTTTCGTTGGTGTCTGGTGGGTAAATAAGCAAGCAGCGCTTGCTGCAACAAAGAGGCAAGTCTTTTCTACGCGACCAGCTCCAGGATTTCACTGGTGCTGCGGATTTCAGCGATGGCATCCGACATGCCGGTCAGCACGGCGCGGTGCAAATCCTTGTGATTGACCGTGCCGCCGTCCCAGGCGTCGATGTCACGGGTAGCGCTGACATCGCTGCCGATGATGACCTGGTAGCCATTGGCAACGCCGTCGAAGGCGGTGGCGGAGATGCAGTTATTGGTCATCAGGCCGCTCAGGATCAGCGTCTTGATGCCGCGCGCCTGCAGTTGCTGCTGCAGATCGGTACTGGCAAACGCGCTGGCGAAGGTCTTGCGGATCGTGGCGTGGTGAGCGGCGCGCCGCACCTCGGGATGGAATTCCGCCATCACGGTGTTTTGCGTGAACAGAGGCCGCGTCGGCGCGCTCCATTGCTGGATATGAAACACCGGCATGCCATGCTTGTCAGCCAGGGCGATCAGACGGTTGGCGTTGCGCACCACAGCCAGGCCGTCAGGAATCGGCAGCTTGCCTGTGAAATACTCGTTCTGGATATCGATCACCACCAGCGCCGTTGTTGCCGGGTCAAGGCGGGTGCTGGCGCTGGCGCCGGCGATACTGCGGATGGTAGGGTTACGGCTCAGACTGTTGTTCGAGGCATTCATGTGAGCTCCTGCTGGTGAGTTGGAGTACACAGCTTAAGTCTGCGGAGAGCAATAGGACAGCAGGCGGGCGACACATGATTTGTGCTGTTTCAGCACAAATGGAAGGTCAAATCCTCGCATCGGCACGGGCAACCATCGCTTACGATCATGAGAAGACCAAATTCGAACTATAATCAGTCTTATATGCTTCAGCATCAACCCCGCAAGGAAAAGCAGCGTTCACTGGAGAACATCGATGAAATTCTCAACCCAGGTCAAGCCGATCAGCTACCTCAAAAGCCATGCCGCCGAAATCGTCAAAGAGATTACCGACAGCCGCGAACCGATGCTCATCACTCAGAATGGGGAAGCCAAGCTGGTCGTGATGGACGTCCGTTCATATGAGGAATATGAAGAGACGCTGTCGATGCTGAAGATTCTTGCACTCGGAAACCGGGAAATCGAAGGTAAGCAATTCCGCTCGGCAGCGGATGTCTTTGCGGAACTGGACCGGGAAGACCGGCAATGAGCTTCCAGGTCGTCTTCCTCCATTCGGCCGAACAGGATTTGAAGGAATTAAAAAGCTACGTCATCAGGAATTTTGGCAAGAATACCTGGCAGCACAGCTATGACAAGCTCAGGGAAGCGGTAAACAACCTTCAGAAATTTCCGCTAGAAGGCAAAATTCCAGATGAAATCCAGCGCCTCAACCTGAGCCAGTATCGACAGGTGATCTCTGGCATGAACAGGATCATTTACGAAATTCGCCAAGAAACCATCTTTATCCATATCGTCTGCGATACGCGCAAGGATATGAGAACGCTGCTGACAACAAGATTACTTAGAATCTAGATTTTCTGCCTTCAATGCATCGGCTTGCCAATCAATCCCCCAACGGCAAAGGACTCGACGGCTTGATCTCTTCCAGGCAAACCATGGAACGTACCCCCGCCACCCCCGGCACCTGCATCAGACGGTCCGTCAGGAAGGCCGAGAGCGACTTCAGGTCGCTGGCTGCGACCTTCAGCAGATAATCGAAATCGCCGGAGATCGTGTAGCACTCCAGGATCTCCGGAAACAGGCGGATCGCCTTTTCCAGCTTGCGCACCTGCTTGAACTGCTCGCGCGCAATATTCAGGTTGACGAAGGCCACCACGCCCAGGCCGATGGCCGCCGGCTCCACCTGCGCCGCATAGCCGCGGATGATGCCATCCTTCTCCAGCCGCTGGACCCGCCGGTAGCATTGCGGCGGCGACAGGTTCACCTGTTCGGACAGCTCCACGTTGGAGGCGCGGCCGTTGGCCTGCAGGGTGCGCAGCAGGATACGGTCATAGCGATCGAGTTTTTCCACCTTATTTTCCATGTCAGCCTCCAGATATGCACGATTCGTGCGTATTACGTTCGATTTGTGCTTCATTATGCACAAATATTTCCCCTGCTTGTGATTATCATGTAGCCAGATGCAATACACCTATACAACAGCATTTTGCAGCTACCTCTAAGCGTCTCAGCCAGCGTCCGCCAGCGGACAAAAAGTCAGCTGCCGGTCCGCCTCTGACCAGGCTAGGTTCTTAGAAGTGGCCTCACCAGGAGCAGACCATGAAGAACCATGCAATTACTCTCGAAGACCGATACTGCGCGCACAACTATGAACCGCTGCCGGTAGTGCTCAGCAGCGGCAAGGGCATCTGGCTGTGGGATCAGGACGGCAAGCGTTACATGGACATGATGTCGGCCTATTCCGCCGTCAGCTTCGGCCATAGCCATCCGACCCTGGTCGGCGCCTTGACCAAACAGGCAGCGCAACTGGCGATCGTCTCGCGCGCCTTCTACAGCGACCAGCTGGGCCCGTTCCTGCAACTGCTGTGCGAAATGACCGGCATGCCCAAGGCCTTGCCGATGAACAGCGGCGCCGAAGCTGTCGAAACCGCGATCAAGGCGGCCCGCAAATGGGGCCACAAGGTGAAAGGCATCGCCGAAAACACTGCTGAAATCATCGTTTGCCACGGCAATTTTTCTGGCCGTACCACCACCATCGTCGGCTTCTCGTCGGAAGCGCAATACCGCGACGGCTTCGGGCCGTTTTCCGGCGGCTTCCCCAGCGTGCCGTTCGGCGACGCCGCCGCCATGGAAGCCGCGATTACGCCGCGCACTGCCGCCTTCCTGCTGGAGCCGATCCAGGGCGAAGCCGGCATCATCGTGCCGCCCGACGGTTACTTGGCGAAATGCCGCGAAATCTGCGACCGCCACAACGTGCTGCTGATCTGCGACGAAGTCCAGACCGGCCTCGGCCGCACCGGCCGCCTGCTGGCCAGCGACCATGACGGCGTCAAGCCGGATGGCCTGATCCTGGGCAAGGCGCTGGGCGGCGGCTTGCTGCCGGTGTCGGCCTTCCTGGCCCGGGAAGACCTGATGGCAGTATTTACACCCGGCGACCACGGCAGCACCTTTGGCGGCAATCCGCTGTCGGCGGCAGTCGGCCACGCCGCGCTGCGCCTGCTGCGCGAAGAAAAACTGGCGGAAAACGCTCAGCGCATGGGTGAGCGCCTGCTGAGCGGCCTGCGGGCGATCCAGCATCCGGCGATCCGCCAGATCCGCGGCAAAGGCCTGCTGATCGGCATGGATCTCGACCCAAGCTTCATTTCCGCACGTGAATTCTGCGAACGCCTGATGGAGCAAGGCATCTTGTCGAAAGACACGCACGACACCGTGGTGCGCTTTGCGCCGCCGCTGATCATTACGGCCAACGACATCGATGCCGCGCTGGAAGCCATTCGCCACACATTTACCACCCTCGATACACCCGCAACTCACCTGACCGAAAGGAGCTACGCATGACCAACCACCTGCTGGACCATACCGCGGAAGACACATTCTTGATGTGCGCTCCGGATCATTTTGAAGTGTCTTATGTCATTAATCCGTGGATGGCTGGCAATATTGCGCATGGCAACCGTAGCGTCGCCATGGAGCAGTGGCTGGCATTGGTAGAGGCTATCGGCCAGGTCGCCAAGATCAAGATGATGCCGGCCATGCCGGGCGTGCCTGACCTGGTGTTCACGGCCAATGCCGGCGTCGTGCTGGGCAACAAGGTGGTGCTGTCGCGTTTCCGTCACGTTGAACGGCAGGCAGAAGAAGTCTATTTCGACGCCGCCTTCACCGCGCACGGTTTTGAAGTACTGACCCTGCCGCCGGAACTGCCTTTCGAAGGCGCCGGCGATGCGCTGATGGACCGCAGCGAAAATCTGCTGTGGTTCGGCCACGGCCACCGTTCGGATATCGCCTGCGCCACCCGCCTGTCGGAATTGCTGGAGATCGAAGTGCAGCCGCTGAAACTGGTGGATGCCCGCTTCTATCACCTGGATACCTGCTTCTGCCCGCTGGCCGGAGGCTACGTGATGTATTTCCCGGAAGCATTCGATGCTGCTTCACAAGCAGAAATCACGGCCCGCGTTCCTGCCGACAAGCGCATTATCGTCAGCAGCGAAGATGCCCTGCATTTTGCTTGCAACACCGTCAACTCCGGTCGCCACATCTTCCTGAACCAGGCTTCGGATGCCCTGGTGGCTCAGCTGCAGGCGCACGGCTTCGTTGTCCATCAGACAGCATTGACCGAATTCCTGAAAGCTGGCGGCGCGGCGAAATGCCTGACCCTGAAGCTGAATGAACCACATCAAAGCGCTGCCCAGGCAGCCCGGCAGGAAGCGGCTTAGTCATCAACGGTTCAGCGGTTGAACGCTTATTGAAAATGCGCAAGCCATTGATTTAACGTATAATTTCCAGCATTGCCATTGCAAACAACCCGGCGCTTCGGCGACCGGGTTTTTTGCGTCCTTACTGATTAGAGTACGCTAATGACGCCTCCAGCAACACGCCCCGCCGTATCCACCGAAACCCGTCTGCGCGAGTTGCTGGCGCAGCGCATCCTGATCCTGGATGGCGCCATGGGCACCATGATCCAGCAATACAAGCTGACAGAAGAGGATTACCGCGGCGGTCCCAACGGCCGCTTCATCGGTTTCACCGGTCCCGGGCGCGAGCTGTTCGTCAAAGGCAATAACGAGCTGCTGTCGCTGACCCAGCCGCACATCATCAGCGCCATCCACGAGGAATACCTGGCCGCCGGCGCCGATCTGATCGAAAGCAATACCTTCGGCGCCACCACAGTGGCGCAGGACGATTACCACATGGCGCACCTGGCCTACGAGATGAACGTCGCCTCGGCCCGGCTGGCGCGCGCCGCCTGCGACAAATATTCGACGCCGGAGAAGCCGCGCTTCGTCGCCGGCGCGCTCGGCCCGACGCCGAAAACCGCGTCGATCTCGCCCGACGTCAATGACCCGGCGGCGCGCAATGTCACTTTCGACCAGCTGGTCGCCTCCTACCTGGAACAAACCCGCGGCCTGGTGGAGGGCGGCGCCGATGTGCTGCTGGTGGAGACCATTTTCGACACCTTGAATTGCAAGGCGGCGCTGTTCGCCATCGATACCTTCTTCGAAGAATCCGGCCTGCGTTTGCCGATCATGATTTCCGGCACCGTCACCGATGCGTCCGGCCGCATCCTGTCGGGCCAGACCGTGCCGGCGTTCTGGAACTCGATCCGCCACGCCAAGCCGCTGACCGTCGGCCTCAACTGCGCACTGGGTGCGGCGCTGATGCGTCCCTATGCGGAAGAACTGTCGAAGATCGCCGATACCTTCGTCTGCATCTATCCCAACGCCGGCCTGCCCAATCCGATGAGCGACACCGGCTTCGACGAAACCCCGGACGTAACTTCTTCACTGCTGAAGGATTTCGCAGAAAGCGGCTTCGTCAATATCGCCGGCGGCTGCTGCGGCACCACGCCGCCGCACATCAAGGCAATTGCCGATACCGTGGCCAAGATCCCGCCGCGCGCCGTGCCGGAAACCACGCACGAAATGCGGCTGTCGGGACTGGAACCGTTCACCATCGACGACAGCTCGCTGTTCGTCAACGTCGGCGAGCGTACCAACGTCACCGGCTCCAAAGCGTTCGCGCGGCTGATCCTCAACGAGCAGTACGACGAAGCGCTGGCGGTAGCGCGCCAGCAGGTGGAAAACGGCGCCCAGGTGATCGACATCAACATGGACGAGGCGATGCTGGATTCGATCGCCGCCATGCAGCGCTTCCTCAACCTGATCGCTTCCGAGCCGGATATCGCGCGCGTGCCGATCATGATCGATTCCTCCAAATGGACAGTGATCGAAGCCGGCCTCAAGTGCGTGCAGGGCAAGGCGGTGGTCAACTCGATCTCGATGAAGGAAGGCGAACCGGAATTCCTGCGCCAGGCCAAGCTGTGCCGGCGCTACGGCGCGGCGGTGATCGTGATGGCCTTCGATGAAAAGGGCCAGGCCGACACCTTCGAACGCAAGATCGAAATCTGCGAACGCGCCTACAAGCTGCTGGTGAACCAGATCGGCTTCCCGCCGGAAGACATCATTTTCGATCCGAACATTTTCGCGATTGCGACCGGCATCGAAGAACACAACAACTACGCCGTCGATTTCATCAACGCCACGCGCTGGATCCGCGAGAACCTGCCGCATGCCAAGATCAGCGGCGGCGTCTCCAACGTCAGCTTCAGCTTCCGCGGCAACGATCCGGCGCGCGAAGCGATCCACACCGTGTTCCTGTACCACGCCATCAAGGCCGGCATGACCATGGGCATCGTCAATGCCGGCATGATGGGCGTCTACGACAACCTGCCGGCCGAATTGCGCGAGCGGGTCGAAGACGTGGTGCTGAACCGCCGTGAAGACGCGACCGAACGCATGATCGAGATCGCCTCCACCCTGAAGGCTGGCGACAAGAAGGAAGAAGCGACGCTGGAGTGGCGCAGCGGCACCGTGCAGCAACGGCTGGCGCACGCGCTGGTGCAAGGCATCACGCAGTGGATCGTGGAAGACACCGAGGAAGCGCGCCAGGAATTGTTGGGTAACGGCGGCCGCCCTATCCATGTGATCGAAGGCCCGCTGATGGACGGCATGAACATCGTCGGCGACCTGTTCGGCCAGGGCAAGATGTTCCTGCCGCAGGTGGTGAAGTCGGCGCGCGTGATGAAGCAAGCGGTGGCGCATCTGATTCCCTACATCGAGGAAGAGAAGCGCCTGCACGAAGAACTGACCGGCATCGCCGCCAAGCCCAAGGGCAAGATCGTGATCGCCACGGTCAAGGGCGACGTGCACGACATCGGCAAGAACATCGTCTCGGTGGTCTTGCAGTGTAATAACTTCGAAGTGGTGAACATGGGCGTGATGGTGCCGTGCTCGGAAATCCTGGCGATGGCCAAGGCCGAGAATGCCGACATCATCGGCCTCAGCGGCCTGATCACGCCGTCGCTGGAAGAAATGGCCCATGTGGCCAAGGAAATGCAGCGCGATCCTTACTTCCGTAGCGTCAAGATGCCTTTGCTGATCGGCGGCGCCACCACCAGCCGCGCCCATACCGCAGTCAAGATCGCACCGAACTACGAAGGACCGGTGGTCTATGTGCCGGATGCTTCACGCTCGGTCTCGGTGGCGCAATCGCTGCTGACGCCGGAACAGCGCGACCAGTACATCGATGACATCGCGGTCGATTACGAACGCATCCGCGAACAGCACGCTAACAAAAAAGCAGTGCCGCTGCTATCGCTGGCGGCAGCGCGCGAGAACCGCACCCGTTTGCAGTTTGCGCCGGTCAAGCCCAAGTTCATCGGCCGCCGCGTTTTCAAGAATGTCGATCTCGGTACGCTGGCGCGCTATATCGACTGGGGCCCGTTCTTCCAGACCTGGGACCTGGCCGGCCCTTATCCAGCCATCCTCACCGACGAAGTGGTAGGCGAAGCGGCCAGCAAGGTGTTTGAAGAAGGCCAGGCTCTGCTGCAGAAACTAATCGCCGGCCGCTGGCTGACCGCCAATGGCGTCATCGCCCTGATGCCGGCCAATACCGTCAACGACGACGACATCGAAGTCTATACCGACGACACCCGCAGCAAAGTCGCGTTCACTTACTACGGCATGCGTCAGCAAACCGTCAAGCCGGTGATCGACGGCGTGGCCCGGCCGAACCAGTGCCTGTCCGATTTCATCGCGCCGAAATCTTCCGGCATCGCCGACTACATCGGCTTGTTCGCGGTCACCAGCGGCATCGGCATCGAGAAGTACGAGAAGCGCTTTGAAGATGCGCATGACGATTATTCGTCGATCATGCTGAAATCGCTGGCCGACCGCCTGGCCGAAGCCTTTGCCGAATACATGCATGAGCGGGTGCGCAAGGATTTGTGGGGCTATGTGCCCGATGAGGAATTGTCGAACGAAGCCCTGATCAAGGAAAAATATAGCGGTATCCGCCCTGCCCCAGGCTATCCGGCCTGTCCGGAGCATACGGTCAAGGCCGACATGTTCCAGCTGCTGCAATGCGATGAAATCGGTATGCAGCTAACCGAGTCGTTCGCCATGTTCCCGGGCGCGGCGGTGTCCGGTTTCTACTTTGCCCATCCCGAGTCCAAGTATTTCGTCGTCGGCAAGATCGGCGACGACCAGGTCAACGACATGGCGGCCCGGCGCGACGTCAGCAAGGAAGACATCGAGCGCTGGCTGGCGCCGAATCTGTAAAGGCAAAAAGACAAAAGGGAGCGTAGGAGTGTCGTATGGCAGACGCTCCCTTTTTTTATCTGCTAAGCTGAAATTGTATTGCAATGGAAGAACTCAACGCGCCGGACAAGGTCCAACGCTTGAATAATCTAATTGCAGATGAGGAGCTTGGCATGCGTCAAAGCCTGGTGTTGAAACAGCAATTACAGGAATCCATCGACTCGGAAATCGCCCAGCGCTCGCAGCAGCATCGCGCCAAGATGGCCATCCTGCGCAACCGCGACGTGCATCTGCGTGCCAATGGCGGCGCCGTGCCGCCCAAGCCGCTGCTATTGCTGGCCCATGGCGATTCGTGGTTCGACTATCCCCTCAACGGCAATGCGCTGGCCTTGCACAGCACCGACATCATCGCTCAGCTGGAAAACATGGGCACGGCCCATCCGGTGATCATGAACCTGTCGCACTACGGCGATTCCAGTTCCGATGAAATGGCTTTGCCCAAGCAGCAGCGCCTGATCGCCTGCCTGCAGGATGCCACCAACTGGGTCAACGGCAAGCCCGACGCCATCCTGTTTTCCGGCGGCGGCAACGATATCGCCGGCGACAAATTCTGTATTTTCCTGGATGACGCCGGCACCGGCGGCAGTGGCCTTGACCGTCAACGTTTCCCCAGGCTGCTGGCCATGATCGAAGCGTCTTATCTCGACCTGTTTGCATTGCGCGACAAGTACGCGCCAGGCGTACCGATTTTCGGTCATTGCTACGACTTCGCCATTCCCAACGGCGTCCATCCCTCATGCGCCGGCCCTTGGCTGCTGCCGTCGCTGACCTTCGGCGGCTGGACTGCCGACCAGGGCAGCGCGATCGTGCACCAGGCGCTGACGGCCTTCGCCGCCACCTTGCGCGCACTGGCGGCGGTCCCCGCCAACAATTTCATCCTGGTCGAAACCCAGGGCACGCTGGCCAGCAGCGACTGGGCCAACGAGCTGCATCCCTATCCGGACGGCTTCAAGAAAATCGCCGCCCGCTTTGTCAGCGCACTGGGGCTGCGCTTTCCGGGACATATTTGAGCAAGCAATCCGCCATCGCAACCGTCGGCTAGCGAAGGTCCCTCTGACAGCCGATCTTATCCTTTAGGAATACGCCTTATGCCTTCACTCCGCTTTGGTAAGCACCCGCCGAAACATGATTACCGCACGCTGCGTCTGAAGAACTACCTGGGCGCCGAGCTGGCGCCGCCACCAGCTTCCTATGACGTGCTGGCGCGCGTCTACCAGAAGCTGGGCACAAGCGATCCGGCGCAACTGTTTCCCATGGATGGCAACGATACACTGGGCGATTGCACCATCGCTGCGCTGGCGCACGCCATCACGACCTACAACGGCCTGGTCGGCACGCAGAAGATCCCCGCCAAACAAGCCGTGGTGAAACTATACATGCACCTGACCGGCGGCGTCGATTCCGGGCTGAGCGAACTCGACGTGCTGAATTACTGGCGCAAGACGGCCGTTTCCGGTGAAAAGATCTACGCCTATACCAATATCGACGTCAAGAACCATACCCACATCCAGCAGGCGATTCAATTGTTCGGCGGCGTCTACCTGGGGTTTCAGGTACAGGAAAACTGCCAGCAGGAATTCGAGGCGCATCAGCCCTGGACCGCCGGCAAGCTGACCAACGATGGCCACGCCGTGTTTGCGGTGGCGTATGACGCCGCCGGCGTCACGGTCCTGACCTGGGGCAATGTGCAGAAAGCCACCTGGGAATGGTGGGATGCCTGCGTCGACGAGGCTTACGCCATCCTGCCGGCCGAAGCCAGTATTGCCGACTTCGCGCCCGGCTTCGATTTTGCACAGCTGCAGGCTGACCTGGCGAATGTGGCGAATTAACCAGCCCATCTTCCCTGAACAAGACATCGATGTAAAAAAACCCCGCCGACGGCGGGGCTTGCTGGATGCTGGCGCGCTGGGTGCGCCGGCACTGGCAGTCAGTTATGCGCCCTGACTTGCGGGCACTGTTCGCCCTTGGTGAAGCATGGCATAATCCAGGCGCATCCAGGCAGCAGGCAAAACGCCAGGCATAGCGCCATTGCCTTGCATAGCGCGGATACCAGGCGCTGCCCCGGCTTCATCGAGTATTTCCCCTCGATGAGCAATTAATCGCCGCCCAAATGGATGAACTTGTACAAGAAAATCGCTGCGATGATCCAGACCATCACCGGTACCTGCTTGGCGCGACCAGTGAACAGTTTCAGCGCCGCGTAGGAGATGAAGCCGAAGGCGATGCCGTTGGCGATGGAATAAGTAAAGGGGATCATCAGCACGGTGATCACGGCAGGCACGCTTTCTGTGGAATCTTCCCAGTTCAGGTGCACCAGTTCGCGCAGCATCAGTCCCGCCACGTAGAACAAGGCTGGCGCGGTGGCGTAGGCCGGCACGGCGCCGGCCAGCGGCGAGATGAACAGGGCCGCCAGGAACAAGACGCCGACCGCCAGCGAAGTCAGGCCGGTACGGCCGCCTGCCTGCACGCCGGCAGCGCTTTCGACATAGGCCGTCGTGCTGGAAGTGCCGAGGAAAGTGCCGGCCACGATCGCCGTACTGTCCGCCAGCAAAGCCTTGTTCAGCCTTGCCATCTTGCCGTTGACCAGCAGGCCGGCGCGATTGGCCACGCCCATCATCGTGCCGGTAGCGTCAAACATCTCCACCAGGAAGAACACCAGCACGATGTTCAGGATCCCCATCGACAAGGCGCCCATGATATCGAGCTTGAACAAAGTCGGTTCTATCGACGGCGGCATCGACACCACGCCGGTGAAAGTATTGCCGCCGACCACGAAACTCAGCACGGTGACGGTCAGGATGCCGATCAGGATCGCGCCCTTGACCTTGAGATGGTCCAGCACCACGATCAGCAGGAAACCCAGGATCGACAGGATTACCGGGATCTGGTGCAGATCGCCGATCTGCACGAAGGTGGCTGGATTTGCGACCACCAGGCCGGAACTCTTGAGCGCGATAAAGCCGAGGAACATGCCGATGCCGGCGGTGATCGCTATCCGTATCGTGGGCGGAATGCCGTTGACGATCAGGCCGCGGATGCCGACCAGGCTGACGATGATGAACAAGCAGCCGGAAATGAAAACTGCCCCCAGCGCCACTTCCCAGGACACGCCCATGCCCTTCACCACCGCGTAGGCAAAGTAGGCATTGAGGCCCATACCAGGCGCCAGGGCGATCGGATAGTTGGCGTACAAAGCCATGATCAGAGTACCGATCGCAGCCGCCACGCAGGTGGCGACGAACACGGAGCCCTTCGGCATGCCGGCATCGCCCAGGATCGCCGGGTTGACGAAGATGATGTAAGCCATCGTCAGGAAGGTGGTCAGGCCGGCGATCAGTTCGGTGCGGACGTCGGTGCCGTTTTCTTTCAGCTTGAAGAAATTCTCGAGAAACTGCATTCTGGTGTCTCCTTGATTAATGTGAAGAGACGGCAGCGGCCCGGCCGGACTGTGTCTGTATGGTGGAATGGCTTCCAGGCTGCCGATCCGCTTGATTTTGGGCAGGATTCGGGCAAACTGGCGGGGTACTGAATGGGGTCACAAATATGCTCCAGGGTAAATATCAATTATTCCAGCGTGATGATAACCGCTCTCAGCGCTCGTTAAAACCCTGACGCGACGCTAAATAAATCTGTCCGCGGCCAGATTGCATGCCGCTTTCAGGAATGACAGCCATCCTGCAAACTGCATAAATTATCAAATAAATCACATATTTCCGCTAAAGCCCCGCAAACCTGCTCTTTATTTGTCAAATGGAATTAGTTATACGATCTTTATTCCATTCTGCAGATAATTGATATGAGCCCTTTCGCTATATGGAGCTGCGGCGCAAATGCTAATCTGAGCTCATAATTAATAGGCCGTTGCAAAGTCAGCCTAGCTCTACGTAGTCCCTGCACCGCAGCCAGGCAATACGATCAGACAGCCAGTGTTTTTGCAACAGTCGCCAAACCAGAATGGAGATCGTCTTGTCTACGTCCGCATCTAACGCCTCGGCCGATAGCGTCATCCGCTTCTACTATCGTGGCGAAGTCCATACGGTAGATCAGGCTGCGCCTACCCGCACCATCCTGCAACACCTACGGGAAGACTTGCATTGCACCGGCAGCAAGGAAGGCTGCGCCGAAGGCGACTGTGGCGCCTGCACCGTGGTCATCGGCGAGCAGACTGCCGACGGCGTCACGCTGAAATCGGTCAATTCCTGCATCCAGTTCCTGCCGACGCTGGACGGCAAAGCCTTGTATACCGTCGAAGACTTGAAGCAGAACGACGGCGCCCTGCACCCGGTGCAGCAAGCAATGGTCGAATGCCATGGCTCACAATGCGGCTTCTGCACGCCGGGATTCGTGATGTCGCTGTGGGATCTGTATCTGAAGAACGACGGCAGCCAGGCGCCAGCCTGCGGCTCCGCCAAGGGCGCATGCGCCTCGCAACAACAGCAACAACAGCAGCAACAGGCAACGCAACCGCTGCTGCGCAAGGACATCGACATTGCCTTGTCCGGCAACCTGTGCCGCTGCACCGGCTACCGGCCCATCATCGATGCGGCCCACCGCATGGGCGAACTGCCGGCGGTCGGCTTCGACCGCCAGGCGCTGCAACAGGCGCTGCAACCGCTGCAGCGCGATGAGATGCTGGTCTATCGCCACGAAGGCCAGACTTTCTACGCGCCGCGCACCCTGGCGCAACTGGTGGAAATACGCGCCGCGCTGCCGGCCGCACGCATCCTGGCCGGTTCGACCGACGTCGGCTTGTGGGTTACCAAGCAGATGCGCGACCTGGGTGACATCATCTATCTCGGCCAGGTGGCCGAACTGAACACGGTGAGCATCAAGCAGCAGCAGATCGAGATCGGCGCCGGCGTCACCCTGAACGACGCCTACGCCGAAATCTGCAAGCACTATCCGGAATTGTCCGAGATGTGGCAACGCTTCGCCTCGCTGCCGATCCGCAATGCCGGCACCCTCGGCGGCAATGTCGCCAACGGCTCACCAATTGGCGATTCGCCGCCATGGCTGATCGCGCTAAGCGCCCAGGTTGTACTGCGCGGACCGAACGGGCAACGCGTGATGCCGCTGGAAGCGCTGTACCTGGATTACATGAAGAAAGACATGCAGGCCGACGAATTCGTCGAGGCCGTGCGGATTCCCTTGCCGCATGCCGGCCAGCGTTTCCGCACCTACAAGCTGGCGAAACGCTTCGACCAGGACATTTCCGCCGTCTGCGCGGCATTTTCCGTGACGCTGGATGGCGACAAGATCAGTGATATCCGGATTGCCTTCGGCGGCATGGCGGCTACGCCGAAACGTGCAGCGCTGACTGAAGCCGCCCTGCGCGGGCAGGTCTGGAGCGAAGCGGTGATGGAAGCTGCGGTGGCGCTGATGTTGGATGACTACAAGCCGCTGTCGGACATGCGCGCTTCCAGCGAGTATCGCATGAAGACCTCGCAGAATCTGCTGCGCCGGTTCTGGCTGGAAACCCGTATCGAAGCCCCGTTGCGTACCGACCAGGTCAATCCTTTCGTGTGCGTTTGAAGCGCCGCCGACGAAGATAAAGAGTAGACGTCATGAACAAGCAAACTGAAGTTTTTATGCAAACCAAGCCGCAAGAGAAAGCGACAGCCTGGGCAGAAGTCGGCCAGTCTCATCCGCATGAATCGGCGATCTTGCACGTACTGGGCGAAGCCACCTACACCGACGATATCCCGGAAGCGCAAGGCACACTGCACGCTGCGCTCGGCATGTCGCAGAAGGCGCATGCCCGCATCCGCTCCATCAACCTGGACGCCGTGCGCAGCGCGCCTGGCGTGGTCACGGTGCTTACTGCCGCCGACATTCCCGGCACCAACGATTGCGGCCCCATCATCCACGACGATCCGATCCTGTCCGAAGGTCTGGTGGAATATGTCGGCCAGCCGATCTTCGTGGTCATCGCCGACAGCCACGACAATGCGCGGCGCGCGGTGCGCAAGGTTGTCATCGATTACGAAGAACTGCCAGCCATCCTGACTCCGCAAGCTGCCCATGCCGCGAAATCGTATGTACTGCCGCCAATGCGGCTGACGCGCGGCGATGCCCAGCAGGCTTTTGAAACAGCGCCCAACCGCGTCACCGGCCAGCTGTATGTCGGCGGCCAGGAACAGTTTTACCTGGAAGGCCAGATTTCCTACGCCATCCCGAAAGAACAAAACGGCATGCTGGTGCTGTGCTCCACCCAGCATCCGACCGAAATGCAGCACGTGGTGGCGCATGCGCTGGGCGTCCATTCGCACAATATCGTGGTCGAATGCCGGCGCATGGGCGGCGGCTTCGGCGGCAAGGAATCGCAATCTGCCTTGTGGGCTGCGGTGGCCGCCATCGGCGCCGCCAAGCTGAAGCGCCCGGTCAAACTGCGCGCCGACCGCGACGACGACATGATGGTGACCGGCAAGCGTCACTGCTTCTTCTACGACTATGAAGTCGGCTACGACGACGCCGGCCGCATCGTCGCCGCCCGTATCGAGATGGTCAGCCGCGCCGGCTTCTCGGCCGACTTGTCGGCGCCGGTGGCGACCCGCGCGGTCTGCCACTTCGACAATACCTATTACCTGTCCGACGTCGACATCAAGGCGATGTGCGGCAAGACCAATACCCAGTCGAACACCGCTTTCCGCGGCTTCGGCGGTCCGCAGGGCGCGATTGCGATCGAATACATTGTCGATGAAATCGCCCGCAACCTGGGACGCGATGCGCTGGACATCCGCAAGCTGAATTTCTACGGCCGCAACGATGAAGAAGGCCGCAATGTCACCCAATACGGCCAGAAGATCGTCGACAACGTGATCCATGAGCTGGTGGCGGAGCTGGAAGAGAGCAGCGAATACTGGCAACGGCGCGCCGACATCGACGTCTTTAACGCCAGCAGCCCGGTGCTGAAAAAGGGCCTGGCGCTGACACCGGTCAAGTTTGGCATCGCCTTCAACGTCACCCACTTCAATCAGGCCGGTGCGCTGGTCCATGTTTATACCGACGGTTCCGTGCTGGTGAACCACGGCGGCACCGAAATGGGCCAGGGCATCAACACCAAAGTGGCGCAGGTAGTGGCGCACGAGCTCGGGATTCCGCTGGAGCTGGTACGCGTCACCGCCACCGACACCAGCAAGGTGGCGAATACTTCCGCTACCGCGGCCTCCACCGGCGCCGACCTGAACGGCAAGGCGGCGCAAAATGCGGCGCACACGATTCGTCAGCGTCTGGCGGAATTCTTCGCCAAACTGCATGACGGCGACGCCAAGGAAGTCACTTTCTCCGCAGGCGCCGTGCATCTGGGCGAGCACAGCCTGCCATTCGGCGAGCTGACGCAAAAGGCGTATCTGTCGCGGGTGCAGCTATGGTCCGACGGTTTCTATGCCACCCCAGGCCTGCACTGGGATCCAAAAACCATGAACGGCCGGCCGTTCTCTTATTTTGCCTATGGCGCTTCGGTCTCGGAAGTCGTGGTCGACACCTTCACCGGCGAATGGCGCTTGCTGCGCGCAGATGCGCTCTACGACGCCGGCCAGTCGCTCAACCCTGCACTGGATATCGGCCAGGTCGAGGGCGCTTTCATCCAGGGCATGGGCTGGCTCACCACCGAGGAACTGTGGTGGAACAAGGACGGCAAGCTGATGACGCATGCGCCGTCGACCTACAAGATCCCGGGCATCTCGGATTGTCCTGAGGATTTTCGCGTCAAGCTGTTCAAGAACCGCAACGTCGAAGACAGCATCCATCGCTCCAAGGCGGTCGGCGAACCGCCGCTGCTGCTGCCGTTCTCGGTATTTTTTGCGATCCGCGATGCGGTCGCCAGCGTCGGCGGCAAGCGCTTCAATCCACCGCTGAATGCGCCGGCCACCAGCGAAGCGATCCTGAAAGCGGTCGACGCCGTCCGCGCCCTGGCGCGCGCGGCCTGATCCGGAGCCATATCATGAACAACTGGCTAGATGCGCTTACCGCACTGCTCACTACGCCGATTACGCAAAGCTCGCAAAACACCACGGCGATCCTGGTCACCGTGGCGCAGGTCGAGGGATCCGGGCCGCGTGAGCCGGGCGCAAAAATGGTGGTGACCGCGGTTGGCCAGTTCGACACCATCGGCGGCGGCCATCTCGAATTGCAGGCCATCAGGATCGCCCGCGAGATGCTGGAAGAAGGCTTGTCGCTGAGCCGTGAACGGCGCCTGCAGCGATTTTCTCTCGGCCCGTCGCTGGGCCAATGCTGCGGCGGCGTGGTGCACCTGGCGTTCGAGCGCGTGACATCCGCCTCGGCCGACTACTTCAGTTTCCTGCAGCGCCGCCTGCGCGACGCCGAAGACAGCTGGCGCCTGGTAGCGCTGGAAGACGCAGCCCCGCCCTCCATGTGCGATGCCGACGGCGCGCGCCTGCACGGACCGGGACGCCTGCCCACCCTGCCATCCTTGCTGACGCCTTCCGCCAAAGCGCTCGGCGCCTGCACTATCCTGCGCGACGACAATGGCCGCCGCTGGCTGCTGGATGCCTGCCTGGCGACGCGGCCGCAATTGTTTCTGTTCGGCGCCGGCCACGTCGGCGCGGCGATCGTCAAGGCGCTTGGCGACTTGCCTTGCCGGGTGGTGTGGATCGACGAGCGGGAAGAAATGTTCCCGGACGTCCTGCCGGCCAATGTCCGCATCGAAGCCACCGATACGCCAGAAGCCGTGGTGGACAACGCACCGGACGGTTCCTGCTTCCTGGTGATGACGCACAATCACGCGCTCGACCAGCGCCTGTCGGCGCAGATTCTGCAACGCACCGGGGTCGCCTGGTTCGGTCTGATCGGCTCCAAGAGCAAGCGCATGCAGTTCGAGCACCGCCTGCACGAACGCGGCATTTCGCATGAGCGCCTGGCCGAGATGGTGTGCCCGATCGGCATTGCCGGCATTGTCGGCAAGGAGCCCGCCGTGATTGCGGCATCGGTGACGGCGCAGCTGCTGCAGGTCTGGGAACAGATCGCCAAACAGCAGCTGGCAACCGCCAGCGTGCCGCAATTGCGGCTGCCGCTGCAACTGCTCAGCACTATTTAAACCGCATCTGGATCGGACCCGGTATGCATCGGGTCCGCAATGTATCGCCCATAGCGGCCCTAGTCCGCTTTTTATTCAAGGATAGTTTTCATGTCAGCCCTTAGCTTCAGCCATCTCGATCAGTCCACATTGCAAGCCTACCGCGCCAGCGTGCTGCATTTCAGCGCGGATCCTGCCCATCATTCGGATGCCTATCACTGGCATGAAGACGGCTTGCTGCTGGTCGCCGACGGCAAGGTGGTCGCAGCTAGTGATTACCAGCAGCTTTCCGTACAGCTGAAAGCAGAACTGAAAGGTGAGCTGAAGATCCAGGACTACCGCGGCAAGATCATCATGCCTGGCTTTATCGACACCCATCTGCATTATCCGCAGACCGACATGATCGCCTCGCCGGCGCCGGGCCTGCTGCCATGGCTGGAAAAATATACCTTCCCGACCGAACGCAAGTTCAGCGACCCGGCCCACGCCGGTGAAGTCGCCAAGTTCTTCATCGATGAACTGCTGCGCTGCGGCACCACGACGGCCATGGTGTACTGCACTGTCAATCCGGTTTCAGTAGATGCGTTCTTCAGCGCCAGCGAAGCGCGCAATCTGCGGATGGTGACCGGCAAGGTGCTGATGGACCGCAATTGCCCCGAGTTCCTGCAAGACACCGCCGAAGGCGGCATCCGCGACAGCGAAGAACTGCTGAAGAAGTGGCACAAGCGCGGCCGCCAGCTGTATGCGATCACGCCGCGTTTCGCGCCGACTTCCAGCAACGCGCAATTGCAGCTGGCCGGCGAACTGGCGCAGGCTTACCCGGATGCCTATCTGCAGACGCATGCGGCGGAAAATACCGATGAAGTCGCGTGGGTGAAATCACTGTTCCCCGATTCGCGCAGCTATATGGACGTCTACGACAAGTACGGCATGCTGCGCCCGCGCTCGATGTACGGACACTGCGTCTGGCTCGACGATCAAGATCGCCGCCGCATGGCGGAAACGCAATCGGCGGTGGCGATCTGTCCTACCTCCAACTTGTTCCTGGGCAGCGGGCTGTTCGATTTTGCGGGCGCCGATACTGCCGGCGTGCCGTTGTCGCTGGCCACCGATGTCGGCGGCGGCACCAGTTTCTCGATGCTGCAAACCATGAACGAAGCCTACAAGGTAGCGCGCATGGCGACTACCTACCTGCCGGCATTGCGGATGTTCTACCTGGCGACCCTGGGTGGTGCGCGCAGCATGCAGCTGGAAGGCACGATCGGCAATTTCGTGGCGGGTGCGGAGGCCGATTTCATCGTCCTCGATCCACAAGCAACCCCGTTGCTGGCACGCCGCAGCGAGCGTACCGAGTGTCTGGAAGAATTGTTGTTCGCGCTGGCCTTGCTGGGGGATGATCGGGCGATTGCGGCTACCTATGCGGCCGGCAAGCTGGTACATAACCGCGCGTGACACTTAAAGCGGGCACGGTGTGCCCGCTTTAAGTCTATCAACTACGAGTCTAGTGCCGTTGTTCCGCTTTCAATTTGTGGCGCAGACGGATGTTATCGGCGATAAGAAGGAACAATGCCACCGCTGAAATTACGCCGACGCCACCATTGCCAAGAAAATGCCAGAACATCCATGCAATAATCGAGAAGGCTACCGCGGCCGCGAGTAATTGAATACTATCTTTCATGTGTAAGCCATCTGGAATCGGTAGGTTTTTCTTGCAACCATATTGGCGTCATAAACGCCCGGCCAGCGACGCAGACTTTGAATCAGCCAAGGACGATTAAGCTGGTAGCGATAAGCGGTATGAAGTATATCGGCCATCGATGTTCCTCCCGCCGAAGACCTCCCTGTCGCCACGGCGATGCTCCCGATGACAGCACCGGCATAGAACGAGGCCGAACAAGCGGCGATTATCCCCAGTCCCTCCAATCGCGTTCCCGCACCAATCAATTCTCCGATCGTAACGGCCTTTCCAAATTTGTCAATCTGGCTGAGGTTGACGCTGGCGTTGGCAACTGCTGCCTGTACCGAGCCGAACAAAGAAGCCGGGGCTGGAAGACCAAGACCCTCCATGTTTTCCTTGAGTAACCGTAAAAATCAGACATTCAATCCCATTCCTGAAATTGCATTTATGGCAACATAAAGAATACCCTCGCACAAAACTAATGTCTATTATGTGATTGCAGAAAAAGATAAGGAAAGGATGAAAATCTACGGCCGCAACACGTACTTGTTCTCGCTGACGCATTCATAGCGCTGCAATACATTGCCGCTGTCGTCCACGCTTTCGAGATAGACGTCGAACTGCCATAGCCGCGCCATATGGCGCAGCATTTCATCGGTGCCTTCGGCCAGCGGCCGGGCGTCGCTGCGGAAGTGGCGCAGTGTCAGGCTACGGTCGCCGCGGGTATTGACCGACCAGACCTGGATGTTCGGTTCGCGGTGGTTGATATCATACTGGCGCGACAGCGCCTGCCGCACGTACTGGTAGCCGGCGTCGTTGTGGATTGCCGAGACTTCCAGTTCGCTGCGGTTTTCATCATCCAGCACGGCAAACAGGCGCATGTCGCGTATCAGCTTGGGCGACAGGTACTGCGCGACGAAACTCTCGTCCTTGAAATTGCGCATCGCGTAATGCAGCGTCTCCAGCCAGGGTGTGCCAGCCAGTTCCGGAAACCAGCGGTAGTCTTCTTCGGTGGGCTTTTCGCAGATGCGGCGGATATCGCTCATCATGCCGAATCCGAGTGCGTAGGGATTGATGCCGCTGTAATAGGACTTGGTTACCGGCGGCTGATAGACGACGTTGCTGTGCGAATGCAGGAATTCCATCATGAAGCCGTCGGTCAGCTTGCCTTCATCGTACAGCGTGTTGAGAATCGTGTAGTGCCAGAAGGTGGCCCAGCCTTCGTTCATGACCTGAGTCTGGCGCTGCGGATAGAAATACTGGGCGACCTTGCGCACGATGCGGATCACCTCGCGTTCCCACGACTCCAGCAACGGCGAATTTTTCTCGGCGAAGTACAGCAGGTTTTCCTGCGTCTCCGGCGGAAATCGTCCTTCGACGCGTTCGGCGGCTTCTTCCTTTTTCTCCGGCAGGGTGCGCCACAATTCGTTGACCTGCGACTGCATGTATTCAGCCCGTTCGCGTCGCTGCGCCTGCTCTTTTTCCAGCGACAGTTTCTGCGGCCGCTTGTAGCGGTCGACGCCGTAGTGCATCAGCGCGTGGCAGGAATCCAGCAATTCCTCGACCTTGGAAAAGCCGTAGCGCTCTTCGCATTCGGCGATGTAGGCCTTGGCGTAGACCAGGTAATCGATGATGGCGTGGGCATCTGTCCACAGCTGGAACAGGTAATTGCCCTTGAAAAAAGAATTGTGTCCATACGCCGCATGCGCCACCACCAGCGCCTGCATCGTCATGGTGTTTTCTTCCATCAGGTAGGCGATGCAGGGATTCGAATTGATGACGATCTCGTAAGCCAGGCCCATCTGCCCGCGCTTGTAATCGCGCTCGGTCATCAGAAAATGCTTGCCGAACGACCAGTGGCGGTAATTCACCGGCATGCCGGCCGAGGCGTAGGCATCCATCATCTGCTCCGCAGTGATGATCTCCAGCTGGATCGGATAGATATCCAGCTTGTAGCTGGCGGCGACGCGGGCAATTTCGTCGTTGTATTGTTCGATCAGGTCGAAGCTCCAGTCGGACGGACAGGGCAGCGCTTGATTGACGCCCTTGGCTAGGCGGTCGTTCATGAATGGACCTGCTTTTCAAACAGTTCGCGGAATACCGGATAAATCTCGCTGGCGGTCTGTACCTTCTTCATCGCAAACTGCGGATTGACGGCCGCGATCTGCTGGTACTCGGTCCACAGATTCTGCTCTTCCACGGTTACCTGTATATAGGCGAAATAACGCGAGCGCGGCAGGATTTCCAGCTCCAGCAGCTCGCGGCACTTGGGCGAATCGTCGTTCCAGTTGTCACCATCGGACGCCTGGGCGCCGTAGATGTTCCAGTCGCCGGGCGGATAACGTTCGTCGATGATCTTCTTCATCAGCTCGAGGGCACTGGAGACCACCGTGCCTCCGCTTTCCTGCGAGTGGAAGAAGGTATCTTCATCCACCTCGTCGGCGCGCGTGTGATGGCGGATGAAGACGACTTCGATGTGTTCGTAATTGCGGGTCAGGAACAGGTACAGCAGGATAAAAAAACGCTTCGACAGATCCTTGCGCTGTTCATCCATCGAACCCGAAACGTCCATCACGCAAAACATTACGGCGCGGCTGGATGGCTGCGGCACCTTGACCCGGTTGACGTAGCGTAGATCAAAAGGGTCGATGAACGGAATGCGCCAGATGCGGCCTTTGAGATGATGGATATCATCTTCCAGGCGCACGATTTCTTCACGCCGGTCGTCCGGATCCGCCTTCAGGGCTTCCATCAGCGCTTCCAGTTCACGCAGCTTGACCACCAGCGGCGAACCGAGCGCAATACGGCGTCCGAGCGAGCTGCGCAGGGAGCGGACGATATCGATATTATTGGGACTGCCGTCGGTAGAGTAACCGGCGCGCATGTTTTTCCAGCTCGGCACCGCCAGCAGATTAGTCTTGATCAGGCGCGGCAACTCCAGGTCTTCAAAGAAGTACTGCATGAATTCTTCGCGCGACAGCTGGAACACGAATTCATCCTCGCCCTCGCCCGAGTCGCTGGCGGAGCTGCCGCCACCGCCACCGGAACCGCCGTCCGGGCGGGCGATGCGGTCGCCTTGCAGATAATCCTGGTTGCCGGGATGGACCATTTCGCGCTTGCCGCCGGGACCGTGGCCGAACACCGGCTCGCTGATGCCCTTGCGCGGAATGCTGATGCTTTTGGCGTTTTCGATTTCCTTGATGCCACGGTCGCGCACGGCTTCGGTCACCGAGCGGTGGATGGCCGCACGGAAGCGCCGCAGAAAGCGCTCCCGGTTGGCAATGCTCTTGTTCTTGCCAGACAGTCTACGGTCGATTATCTGATGCAACACGGTCGGCTCTCCTAGTCGGACGGCGGAGTCGCTACTACTATCGACCCATCTTACGATGACTTGCGTACGCGCAGATACCATTCGCACAGCAAACGCACCTGCTTCGGCGTATATCCTTTGCTGACCATGCGATTGACGAAATCTTCGTGCTTGCGCAGTTCTTCGTTTGAACCTTTGGCGTTGAATGAGATGACCGGCAACAGGTCTTCGGTATTCGAGAACATTTTCTTTTCGATCACCACCCGCAGCTTTTCGTAACTGGTCCAGAGCGGATTCTTGCCGGCGTTCGAAACCCGCGCCCGCAACACGAAATTCACGATTTCGTTACGGAAATCCTTCGGATTGCTGATGCCGGCCGGCTTCTCGATTTTTTCCAGTTCGCCGTTCAGTGCTGCGCGGTCAAAGCTCTCGCCGGTATCGTGGTCGCGGAATTCCTGGTCCTGGATCCAGAAGTCGGCGTAAGTCACGTAGCGGTCGAAGACGTTCTGGCCGTACTCGGAATACGATTCCAGGTAGGCGGTCTGGATTTCCTTGCCGATAAATTCAGCGTAACGCGTCGCCAGCGTATCCTTGACGTAGGACAGGTATTTCTGTTCCAGCTCTTGCGGGAACTGCTCGCGCTCGATCTGCTGTTCCAGCACATACATCAGGTGCACCGGATTGGCCGCCACTTCGGTCGAATCGAAGTTGAACACGCGCGACAATATCTTGAAGGCAAAGCGGGTCGAAACGCCGTTCATGCCTTCATCGACGCCGGCGTAGTCGCGGTACTCCTGGAACGACTTGGCTTTGGGATCGCTGTCTTTCAGGTTGTCGCCGTCATACACCTGCATTTTCGAGAAGATGCTGGAATTCTCGGGCTCGCCCAGACGCGTCAGTATCGAGAACTGCGCCATCATCTTCAAAGTGCCCGGAGCGCAGATTGCTTTTCCCAGCGAAGAAGTGCGGATCAGCTTTTCGTAGATCTTGATTTCTTCCGACACCCGCAGGCAATACGGCACTTTGACTATATAGATACGGTCCAGCAGCGCTTCGTTATTCTTGTTGTTGCGGAAAGCCTTCCATTCCGACTCGTTGGAGTGGGCCAGGATGATGCCGTCGAAGGGAATCGCGCCGAAACCCTCGGTACCCTTGAAGTTGCCTTCCTGGGTCGCGGTCAGCAGAGGATGCAGCACCTTAATCGGCGCCTTGAACATTTCCACGAATTCGAGCAAGCCCTGATTGGACAAACACAGTCCGCCAGAGTAGCTGTAGGCGTCGGCATCGTCCTGCGAATACTGCTCCAGCTTGCGGATATCGACCTTGCCGACCAGCGTGGAGATGTCCTGGTTGTTTTCATCGCCCGGCTCGGTCTTGGAAATGGCGATTTGCCGCAGGATAGACGGATAGCGCTTCACTACGCGGAATTTCCGTATGTCGCCGTTAAATTCGTGTAAACGTTTTACGGCCCAAGGACTGAGTATGGATTTCAGATAACGGCGCGGAATGCCGTATTGTTCTTCCAGGATGGCGCCGTCTTCTTCGTAATCGAACAAGCCCAGCGGCGATTCGTTGACCGGCGATCCCTTGAGAGAATAGAAAGGCACATGTTCCATCAGCTGCTTGAGACGCTCGGCGATGGACGATTTGCCGCCGCCGACCGGACCCAGCAGATAGAGAATTTGTTTGCGTTCTTCCAGGCCTTGCGCGGCGTGCCGGAAATAAGCGACCACTTGCTCGATCACTTCTTCGGCGCCGTAGAATTCCTTGAAGGCGGGATAAACCTTGAGTACCTTGTTGGCAAAGATGCGCGACAAGGAAGGGTCGTGGCGCGTGTCGACCTGTTGTGGTTCGCCTATCGCCATCAGCATGCGTTCGCCGGCGGTTGCATAACCGCTGGGATCGGTCTTACAAAGCGCTAGATATTCTTCTAGGGAAAATTCTTCTTCTCTGGTTTTGTCGAACCGACTTGCAAAGCTGCTGTAGATATCCATATCACCCCCGCATCAACGATGTTGCGAAAACAAATTGAAGATTACGTCTCTGAAGTTCGACCTCTCCGGATACTCGCAGTTCCTTGATCGGCTACTGTCATTTTCGACTCAGCCCAGAAGAGGATTACACGATTTGATTCTAATCCTTTTTCTAAGATGCAACAGGATTTTCTCTTTTTTCCTGGCTTACTTCTGATTCCAAGGCGCGACCTTGAACAAGATCAACATTCCTGGCAACGCCAGTATGAAACACAAAATAAAGAAATGGAACCAGCCGGTTTCCGCCACGATGTAGCCGACCGAAGAATTGACAAAGGTGCGCGGCACCGCAGCAAGGCTGGTGAACAAGGCATATTGGGTTGCCGTATAGCGAGGATCGGTGGTGCGCGCGATAAACGCGACGAACGCGGCGGTGCCGACACCGACGCCAAAAGCCTCGCCGCCGATCACGATGGCCAGCACCACAGGATCAGGGCCGACTTGCGCCAGCCAGGCAAATCCCAGGATCGTCACAGCCTGCACCACGCCAAAAATCCACAATGCGCGGTTAATCCCGATCTGCACCATCCAGATGCCGCCGACCAGCCCGCCTACCAGGCTTGCCCACAAGCTGGTGGTCTTGGAAATCAGGCCGATCTGGGTCAGCGAAAAACCCAGATCAATATAAAATTTTGTAGCAAGCGCGGTGGCCATGCTGTCACCGAGCTTGTACAGGAAAATGAAAGCCAGTATCCACAATGCGCTGCGCCAGCCGTCTCTGGTAATGAATTCCTGAAACGGCAACACGACGGCTTGCCGCAAATTCTTTGGCGGCGACCCGTATACCGTCGGTTCCTTGATCAGCAAGGTGCAGATCAGCCCCGGCAGCATGAAGCTGGCCGTGATCCAGAACACCGCCTGCCAGCTCATGTGGTCGGCCAGGAACAACGACAAGGCCCCCGGCACCATGCCCGCTACTTTGTAGGCATTGACATTGATGGCCGCGCCCAGGCCCTGCTCGCTGTCCGGCAGGATTTCGCGCCGATAGGCATCGATCACGATGTCCTGGCTGGCCGAGAGGAACGCCACCAGCGACGCCATCAAGGCAATTGCCGCCACCTGCGTATGCGGATCCAGCATGCCCATGCCGCCGATGGCGACGAACAGCGCCGCCTGGGTCAGCAACATCCAGCTGCGCCTGCGGCCCAGCTTGCCGAAATGAAAGCGGTCCATCAGCGGCGACCAGACGAACTTCCAGGTATAGGGAAACATCACCAGCGCAAACAATCCCAGCGACTTGACATTCAAGCCGGATTTACTAAGCCAGGCCTGTAGCAAGCTGAGCAGGATGAACAGCGGTAGGCCGGAGGTAAAGCCAAGAAAGGCGCAGATCAGCATGCGCCGGTTCAGATAGTGATGCCAGGGATTTGAAGCTGAGGTCATAGATGCGCCCGCGGCGGCGGGAGTTGCGGGCAATCAGGCCGCCCCAGATTTAAGCCTTGGGCGGCAGGAATATCCCTTTATTTTTTACGGGTTTATTTCTTGCGAAAGCGGAATACCGCAAGACTACCACGCCAGTTGGGCAGTACCGAGATTGGCTGGCCATCGTGCAGCGCCACGCATTCGAGCACTTCCAGGCCGACTTCGTTCGCCAGTTCTTCAAAATCCTTGATGGTGGCGCAGCGCAGATTGGGGGTGTCATACCATTCATATGGCAGGGATTTCGACACCGGCATGCGGCCGCGCAGCAGCGCTACCCGGTGCGGCCAATAGGCGAAATTGGGGAAGGAGACGATCGCTTCGCGGCCGACGCGGGCGATGTCGCGCAATACGCCTTCCACGTTTTTCATCATTTGCAGGGCCGACAGACACAGCACGGTGTCGAAAGCATTGTCGGCGAACAGGTTGAGCCCGGCCTCCATGTCCTGCTGGATCACCGAGACGCCGCGCGCCACGCAGGCCGGGATCTTGGCGTCGTCGATTTCAACGCCATAGCCGGCGCACTGCTTGTCGGACTGAAGATAGTCGAGCATGACGCCGTCGCCGCAACCAAGGTCGAGCACCTGCGAGTCGCCGCGCACCCAGTGGGCGATAAACGCCAGGTCCGGGCGCAGGCTGCTTAATTGTTCAAAATTCATTGTACGGCTCCCGCCACTTCTGTCGCTACTGTCGATACGCTTGCCGGCAGCTGGCCAAGCTCTTGCCAGATGCGGTTGTAATATTCGCCTACCACGCTCATGTAGCGCGCATCGTCCAATAAAAAGGCATCGTGGCCGTGCGGCGCATCGATCTCGGCGTAGCTGACGCGGCGCTTGTTGTTGACCAGCGCCTGCACGATTTCGCGGCTGCGTTCCGGCGAAAAACGCCAATCGGTCATGAACGAGACCAGCAGGAATTGCGCCTGGGTGCGGCTCAGCGCCTGGGTCAGGTCGCCCCCGAATTCCTTGGCAGGGTCGAAATAATCGAGCGCCTTGGTGATCAGCAGATAGGTGTTGGCGTCAAAATATTCAGAAAATTTGTCGCCCTGGTAGCGCAGGTAGGATTCAATTTCAAAATCGATGCCGAAGCCGAACTGGTAGGCGCCGGAACGCAGGTCGCGGCCGAACTTCTCGGCCATGTCGTCGTCCGACAGATAGGTGATGTGGCCGACCATGCGCGCCACCCGCAAGCCGTTCTTGGGCACCACGCCGTGCGCGTAGTAATCGCCGCCATGGAAGCCAGGATCGGTCAGGATCGCCTGCCGCGCGACGTCGTTGAAAGCAATGTTTTGCGCCGACAGCTTCGGCGTCGAGGCGATCACCACGCAATGGCGCAGACGGGTCGGGTACAGCAAGCTCCAGGCCAGCGCCTGCATGCCGCCCAGCGAGCCGCCCATCACCGCGGCGAACTGCACGATCCCGAGCGCATCCGCCAGGCGCGCCTGAGCCTGTACCCAATCTTCCACCGTCACCACGGGAAAGCCCGCGCCGTAGGGCTTGCCGGTAGCCGCATTGATATGCATCGGACCGGTCGAGCCAAAACAGGAACCGAGGTTGTTGACGCCGATGACGAAGAACTTGTTGGTATCGAGCGCCTTGCCTGGCCCAACCATGTTGTCCCACCAGCCGACATTCTTTTCATCGTCCTGGTAGACGCCGGCGACGTGGTGCGAGGCATTCAGCGCGTGGCAGACCAGCACGGCATTCGATTTGTCGGCGTTCAGGGCGCCATAGGTTTCGTACACCAGCGTGTAATCCGCCAGCAGCGCACCGCTTTGCAATTGCAGCGGCGTCGCGAAATGCATGGACTGCGGAGCAACTATTCGTTGGGACATGGTCAATACGCGTGAGTTGTTTGGAAATAAAAAAAGCCCGAGAGCTTTCGCTAGTCGGGCTAAATTCAGGGCTTGTACTTCAAGCTCGCTTTAGCCGTATTTATTTAGCATCTCCCGGTCCGGAAACCAGGTGATGCCGCGCGCCCGCAAGCTGAGGTGGTGAAACCATTCAAATCGGCGCGATAGGACAAGAATAACCAAGTCGGGGCTTGGCGTCAAACTATTGGCATTGTTATTCCATCAAGCCATGATCCGCATC
Source organism: Collimonas pratensis (assembly GCF_001584185.1). Lineage (GTDB taxonomy): Bacteria > Pseudomonadota > Gammaproteobacteria > Burkholderiales > Burkholderiaceae_D > Collimonas > Collimonas pratensis. Next base: position 5,318,528 of record NZ_CP013234.1, read on the forward strand.
TGGCTGACCGCGGTGGCAATCGCGCTCGGTTCGGTATTGCGGAGGATTTTCTTGGTTTGCAGCGTCAGGCCGTCGAGGTCGCTGTTCAGCACTTCCTGCTTCACCGCCAGCAATTGCGCCGGATGCATGGAAAATTCAAGCAAACCCATGCCCAGCAGCAAGCGCGTGAATTTGACGTCGCCCGCCATTTCGCCGCAGACCGACACCGGAATACCGGCCTTGCGGCCGAGCGCAATCACGGTCGACAGCAAAAACAGGACCGCCGGATGGAGCGGGTTGTACAGGTGCGCCACCTCGTGGTCGACGCGATCGATAGCCAAGGTGTACTGGATCAAATCATTGGTGCCAATTGACAAAAAATCCATGCGCTTGATAAACATCGGCAAGGCCAGCGCCGCCGCCGGGATCTCGATCATGGCGCCGATCTTGATGGCTTCGTCGAACTTGACGCCGTCATCGCGTAGCTGCTGCTTGGCTTGTTCGATGATGGCCAGGGTCTGGTCGATCTCAAAAGCATGGGCCAGCATCGGGATCAGCAGTTTGACCTGCCCAAAAGCAGAAGCGCGCAGGATCGCCCGCAGCTGCGTCAGGAACAGTTGCGGTTCGGCCAGGCAGTAACGGATGGCGCGCAAGCCGAGCGCCGGATTGAGCGCGGTCTGTTCGTCGTTGTTGAGCGGCTTGTCGGCGCCGACGTCGAGCGTGCGGATGGTCACCGGCCGTCCCTTCATCGCCATCACTGCCTGACGGTAGGATTCGAACTGCTCGTCCTCGGTCGGCAAGGTATGTTGCGTGCCGATGCGGCCCATGAACAGGAATTCCGAACGAAACAGGCCGACGCCGTTGGCGCCGGATTCCATGGCCGCAGCGCAGTCGCTCGGCAGCTCAATGTTGGCCAGCAGCGTAATTTCCGTGCCGTCCAGCGTCACCGCGCGGGTTTTCTTGATCTTGCCGAGCTTCCTGCGCGAACGCAGCAGATGTGCCTGGCGCTCACGGTATTGCTTGAGTATCACTGTGGCCGGATCGACGATCACCACGCCGGCGTCGCCGTCGATGATGATCCAGTCGTCCTGCTTGATCAGACGCGAGGCGTTGTTCATGCCGACCGCGGCCGGAATATCCAGGCTGCGGGCGACGATCGCGGTATGTGAATTCTGGCCGCCGAGATCAGTGACGAAACCGGCGAAAGCGCGGTCGCGGAACTGCAGCATGTCGGCCGGGGAAATATCGTAAGCCACCACCACGATGTTGGCGAAGGAAGCGCCGTCGCTGTCGACTTCGGGCAGGCGGGTGGAGGTGCCGGTCAAGACTTTCAGCAGACGCTCGCCGACCTGCAGCACATCCATCTTGCGCTCGCGTAGATAGGGGTCTTCGATTTCATCGAACTGGGTCGACAACTCGTCGATCTGGGTCACCAGCGCCCATTCGGCGTTGTACTGGCGATTGCGGATGATATCGAGCGACATCTCAGCCAGCATCGGATCGGACAGGATCAGCAGGTGGACGTCGACAAAGGCGCCTAGCTCGGGCGGCGACTCTTTCGGCAAATCGTTGCGGATGGTCTGCAGCTCGCTGCGCACGGTGGTGACTGCGTTCTGCAGCCGCTGGACTTCGGCTTCGACCTCGGTTTCGCCGATCAGGTAGTGCTTGACGTCCATGGCAGCCGGCGCCAGCAGGTGCGCGCGGCCGATCGCGATGCCGCGCGAAACCGGAATGCCGTGTAGGGTAAAGGATGCCATCTGGTCACCGCTGTATAAAGATAGATAAAGATAAATGCGGAACCGGGTCAGCCGACAGGCGGGTTTTACTCGCCTTCGCCAAACTTATCCTGAATTAACTGGTTTAAGGCATCAAAACAGGCTTTCTCATCCTCGCCGTCGGCTTCCAGCAAGATCGTGCTGCCCTTGCCGGCTGCCAGCATCATCACGCCCATGATCGATTTGGCGTTGACGCGGCGTTTATTGCGGGTCATCCAGACTTCACATTTGAACTTGCTGGCCAGTTGGGTAAATTTGGCGGAGGCACGTGCATGCAAGCCAAGTTTGTTGATAATTTCGATTTCTTGTTGAATCATTTTGTCTTTTATTAGTGTTAACTATCAGTTCTAACGAGGCGTAAATCGGTTCCGGCCATCTGTTGTCAATGCGATACGCGTACCCGGTTATCCACCCTGACCGCCCCGCCCTGGCCGCCGGCCAGCGCCATTTCGGTCACCACGTCGAGCGTATCATTGCGGTAAGTCAGGGCGCGCAGCAGCATCGGCAAGCTGATGCCGGCGATCACCTGGGTCTGGTTGCCGCTGCAAAACGGCAGCGTGCAGTTGGACGGCGTGCCGCCCATGACGTCGGTAATCACCAGCACGCCGGAGCCGTCGTCCAGACGGGCGGCGGCCTGCTTGGCGAGTTTTTGCACTTCCATCGGATTCTGGTCGGCGATAACGTCGATCGCTTCCAGCCGTTCGGGCGTATGGCGAAACACGTGAGAAGCAGCTGCGATAAATGCCTGGCCCAGCGGGGCATGGGTTAAAAGAAGAATGCCAATCATAGTTTCACTCGAATCCGCAGCGCGGACTATCCCGGTTTACAACGGTTTTACTGCAATACACATCGCGCACCGGCAGGTGCCGGCGCTGACGAAAAAAAAATCTGCCTGGCTTAAGCCAGGGCTGCTTCTAGCGCATCAATGAACATCTCGGCAACATCAAAGCCGGCCTGCTGCTTAATTTCTTGGAAGCAAGTCGGGCTGGTGACGTTGACCTCGGTCAAATAGTCGCCGATCACATCTAATCCTACCAGTAACAAGCCGCGCTGCGCCAGCACCGGCCCAATTGCTTCGCCGATTTCGCGGTCGCGCGCAGTCAACGGCTGGGCCACGCCGATGCCGCCGGCCGCCAAGTTGCCACGCACTTCGCTGCCTTGCGGGATGCGCGCCAGCGAAAACGGCACCACTTTACCGCCAATCACCAGCACCCGTTTATCGCCGGCGACAATTTCAGGAATGAAACGCTGGATCATGATGGTGCGCTGGCCGTTGTCAGTCAGGGTTTCGATGATGGAACCCAGATTCAAGCCGTCCTGCCGCACGCGGAAAATCCCGGTGCCGCCCATGCCGTCGAGCGGCTTCAGGATCACATCCTGGTGCTCTTCGTGGAAGGCGCGCAAGCGCGCCGCATCCCGCGTCACCAGGGTCGGCGAGGTGTATTTCGAGAACTGCGCAATGGCCAGCTTCTCGTTATGGTCGCGGATGGCCTGCGGCTTGTTGAAGACGCGCGCGCCCTGGGTTTCAGCCAGTTCCAGCAGGTAGGTGGTATAAATGTATTCCATGTCGAAAGGCGGATCCTTGCGCAGCAGGATCGCATCGAATTCCGACAGGAACATGGCAGCCGGCGCACTGGCGCGGAACCAGTCCTTGTCATCGCCGGTCAAGGTCACCTTAACGACATTGGCCGTCACGATGCCGCTTTCCAGCGCCATGTCCTTTTGCTCGAAAGCATAGATCGTATGGCCGCGTTTGACCGCTTCCACCATCATGGCGTAAGTCGAATCTTTATACGTCTTGAAGGTGCTGAGGGGATCGGCAAGGAAAGCGATTTTCATGTTTTGTCCTGTTTTTCTTTACAATTTAACCGTTTAATCTAGTCAGTTGAGGACAGAGTAATAAGTAAAATTAATATTCCTCTGGGTTCGGATCGGTCTTTTCCATCTCCAGCGAAGCCGCCAGCAGACCGAGGCGCGCTACCACGCCGTACATATAGAAGCGGTTCGGCGCGGTCGTGCCCGGCTTGGCCAGCATGTCCGGCAAAGCGTGCTGCTGGGCAAACGCCAAGGGCACGAAATGGGCGCCCGGTGCATTCAGATTTTCATTGATCCCGCGCTCCGCGTGTACACGGTAAAAACCACCGACGACATAGCGGTCGATCATGTACACCACCGGCTCCGCTACCGCATCATTGATGTGTTCGAAAGTATGTACACCTTCCTGGATAATCAGGTCATGGATCTCGCCGCCGGTTTTGCCGAGCGACAGTTTCTCGCGCTGCTTACGGCTCAGTTCCTTGATCTGGCTGACATCGGTCACGCTCATCACACCCATGTCGTCGGTACCGGCATCGGCCTTGACGATCACGAACGGCTTTTCCGTGATGCCGTATTCCTTGTATTTCTTGCGGATCTTGGCCAGCAGCGAACTGACGCTGGCGGCCAGCTTGTCGTCGCCGTCGGTAGCCTGGAAATCGACCTGGTCGACCTTGGCGAAAAACGGATTCAGCATCCACGGATCGACATCGATCAGCTTGGCGAATTTCTTCACCACTTCATCGTAGGCCGTGAAATGGTTGCTCTTGCGGCGCACCGTCCAGCCGGCGTGCAGCGGCGGCAAGACATTCTGCTCGTTCAGGTTTTCCAGTATCGACGGCGTGCCGGAAGACAAATCGTTGTTCAGCAAAATGGTGCAGGGATCGAAATTCTTCAGCCCCAGGCGGCGGCCATTGGCGGAGCGCTCCAGCGGTTCCAGCGTGATGGTGCTGCCATCCGGCAGTTCGATGGTTTGCGGTTCCTTGATGTCCTCTGCCAATGAGCCGAGCCGCACGTGCAGGCCAGTCTGGCGGAACACCTGCATCAGCCGCGCCACGTTTTGCAGATAGAAGGTATTGCGCGTATTCAGTTCCGGCAGCAGCAACAGGTTCTTGGCGTCCGGGCAATATTTTTCGATAGCCGCCATGGCCGCCTGTATCGCCAGCGGCAGCATCTCCGGTGACAGATTGCTGAAGCCGCCCGGGAACAGGTTGGTGTCCACCGGCGCCAGCTTGTAACCAGAGTTGCGCAAATCGACAGAGCAATAGAACGGCGGCGTGTGTTCCTGCCACTCCATCCGGAACCAGCGCTCGATAGCCGGGGTAGCTGCGAGGATTTTCTTTTCTAGATCGAGCAATGGACCATTCAGGGCCGTGACAAGGTGCGGAACCATATAAAACTTTCTTTTGGAAACGATGTTGCGTGTGCAAATGCGCTGCAGCCAGTCCAAAAAGCCTATTTCAGGACTTCCGTGACCAGCCGCCGATTCTAACGGGAAATGCGTTATTTCGCCGGTCAGCCGCCGCAATGTTGCGTAAACGGCGTGATGGCTGGCCGGTAGGGCCGATTAGCCCACTTTACATCGGGTCGCTGCCGGATTTTTAAAGCCCTCCGGCTGACAAAAAGCGCAATGGAATGCCCTGCTTTGCGTTAAATCTGCACCAGACAAGAATTGTCTTACACACAATGCAAGACGTGTATATCATTTTATATGCGCCACGCTTTGTTCCGCGCAGCAGAATTTTTCAACATTAGTCAAATTCGACACAAGTAATGATAAAGTATATACCTTATCATTACCAGGCGAGGATTTGCCATGACTAAAGAGGCTGTTTTCACGATGAAGATCGAATCAGAACTACGCGACAGGTTCATGGCCGAAGCCGCAGCAGCGCATCGGCCGGCGTCGCAAATCGTGCGCGAATTCATGCGCGATTTCGTCCAGCGTCAAACGGAAGCGCGGGAATATGACGCCTTCCTGCAGCGCAAGGTCGAAGCCGCCCGCGCGGACATCCAAGCTGGACGCAGCCGCTCAAACGACGAGGTTGAGGCCAGCTTCGCCCAGCGCCGCATGGCCTTGCTGGACAAGGCAGGTGAGAGCAAGGGGTGAATGTTCATTGGGTATGCGAAGCAGAGCAAGACCGTAGCGATATTCTGGATTACATCGCAGAGCAGGATCTGGCGGCTGCAATCAAGATGGACGAACTGTTCAGCCAGGCCGCTCGCAACCTGGCGCAGTTCCCGTTCTCGGGAAAAGCAGGCAGCGTTCCCGGCACGCGCGAGCTGATCCCGCATGAAAGCTATCGCTTGCTGTACGAGATCATCGATGACAGCGTCTGGATTCTCGCCTTGGTGCATACGGCACAGCAGTGGCCGCCGGCTCGAAGCTAGATTCTTGCCCGTTCGCTCGGTCTTAAATTTGCTTGTACATGAAACTGGTGTCAGTCAGCTTGCCCGCAGTCGAACGCGCATAGTCGGGAATGACGCCAGCCAGCGCAAACCCCATGGAACTGTACAGGGACTCGGCGGCATCGCCGGTACGGGTGTCAAGAATCAGCAGCGAGCGGCCATCGGCCCGGGCGATCGCCTCGGCTTGCTGCATCAATAGGCGCGCCACACCTTTGCGTCTCGCATCGGGATGCACCAGCAACTTAGAAATCTCGGCGCGATGATGGCCGTTGGCAGGCGTCGCAAGCACGATCTGCACAGTGCCGACAACGTCGCCGGCAAAGCGCGCCACCAGCAGCCGGCGGCCGCCGCTTACCAGCGAGCCGCTGACACCGTACCAGAAGGAAAAAGCGTCCTCTGCAGCCGGCGTATCGACGAAACCGACGCTGGCGCCCTGCTCCACACATGCCATCAGGATATCGGTGAGCGGCCCCACTACCCGATCGAACTGGTCAGCTCTGACGTCTTCCACCGTACAGGCGCTCAGGCGTTGCGGGGTGATAGTCGGGTCCATGAAAATCTCCTGAATCTGCTACTCTTAAACTGAAAACAAAAATCCCAGGCGATGGCTATCGACCCGGGATTGTGCAAGACGCCGATCGAACCACCGGCTAGCGGTATTCTGCTATCCGGCCAGATCAGGCAAGGCTTGACCGTGACGTCTTAATCACACATCTCAATCATGGTAGGCAGATTCGCCATGGCTGGAGATATCCAGGCCTTCGCGTTCTTCTTCTTCGGTCACACGCAAGCCCATGACGATGTCGACCAGCTTGAATGCAATCAGCGATACCACGCCGGACCAGACCAGCGTAGTCAGCACGCCTTCGAACTGGATCCACAGCTGGCCGGGGATCGAATAGTCTGGCAGGACTGCATTGGTGACGTAGTCATAAATGCCAGTGCCGCCGAGGCTAGGCGCCGCGAACACGCCAGTAAGCAATGCACCCATGATGCCGCCAACGCCATGCACGCCGAAAACGTCCAGCGCATCATCCGCGCCCAGCAAACGTTTCAGGCCAGTCACGCCCCACAGGCAAACGAAACCAGCCAGCAAACCCATGATCAGTGCGCCCATCGGGCCGACGAAACCGGCTGCAGGCGTAATCGCCACCAGGCCGGCCACTGCACCGGATGCGCCACCCAGCATCGAAGGCTTGCCCTTGCCGATCCATTCGCCGGCGCTCCAGCTCAGCACCGCAGCAGCAGTCGCCAACAAGGTATTGATGAACGCCAAAGCAGCACTGCCGTTGGCTTCCAGCGCCGAACCGGCGTTGAAGCCGAACCAGCCGAACCACAGCAGCGAGGCGCCGACCATGGTCAGGGTCAGGCTATGCGGCTTGAATGCTTCCTTGCCGAAACCGACGCGCTTGCCGATCACATAAGAACCAACCAGGCCGGCGATAGCAGCATTGATGTGCACCACGGTGCCGCCGGCGAAATCCAGCGCGCCCTTCTGGAACAGCCAACCACCGGTGGCCGTCAGCTTTTCTGCGGAAGCGGCATCGACAAAACCATCCGGACCAGGCCAGAACCAGACCATGTGCGCCATCGGCAGGTAGGCGAAAGTGAACCACAGCACGGTGAACACCAAGATCGCTGAGAACTTGGCGCGCTCGGCAAAGGCGCCGATGATCAGGGCGCAGGTAATCGCGGCAAACGCGCCCTGGAACACCACATAGGCGAATTCAGGCACCACGACACCCTTGCTGAAGGTAGCCGCCACCGAATCAGGCGTCATGCCGTGCAAGAACAGCCGGCTGAAGCCGCCGAAGAAGGCATTGCCTTCCGTGAACGCGAGGCTGTAACCGTAGAGTATCCACAGCACGATGATCAGCGAGAACACCGTGAAGCACTGCATCAGCACCGACAGCATGTTCTTGCTGCGCACCAGGCCGCCGTAAAACAAGCCCAGGCCTGGCAAGGTCATCAGGATCACGAATGCGGTACAGACCAGCAGCCAGGCGGTGTCGCCTTTGTTCGGCACCGGCGCAGCGGGAGCTGCCGCGGCAGGGGCCGCCGCAGCTGTAGCGGCCGGAGCCGGTGCGGCCACTGCTGCAGGCGCCAGCGCTGGCGCGGCGGCATCGGCGCTGGCGGATGCCACGGCGGCGGCTGGTGCGCTTGCTGCCGGAGCGGACGCCTGGTCGGCGGCCGAGGCTGGCAGCATCGCAGTCGCCGCGATCAGCGCGCAAGACGCTAAAATCGTTGCCAATATTCTGTTCATATTTTTATCCCCTTAGATTGCGTCTTTGCCGGTTTCACCGGTACGAATACGAATAACTTCCTGCAGATCAAATACAAAAATCTTGCCGTCGCCGATCTTGCCGGTACGGGCTGCCGTCTCGATCGCTTCTACCGCCTGTTCCAGGATGCTGTCGTCCACTGCCGCTTCGATTTTTGTCTTCGGCAGGAAGTCGACGACATATTCGGCGCCGCGATACAGTTCCGTATGGCCCTTCTGGCGGCCGAAACCCTTTACCTCGGTCACGGTAATGCCTTGCACGCCTATCGCCGAAAGTGCTTCACGCACCTCGTCGAGCTTAAATGGTTTGATGATCGCTGTAATCAGTTTCATATCGGCCTCGTTGGTTTTGTGAGACGGCGACGCTAGGCGCTTGCCGCCGCTACTGTCGTTTTTAGAAAGTTTTTGCCACAGAAAACACTACACCGTTGCGCCCCAGGTTCTTGCCGCTCGGGCTGACATAAGCGCCATCCTTGGCGTCGGTGCCGACATAGGCCAGTCCCAGAGTGATGCCGGCGAGCTGGTCAAAGGTCTTGATGGCGCCGATTTTCCAGTCGGTATAGCTGGCGAAGCTGGTGTGCTCCACGGTCTGATGGCCAAGATGCAGCCCGAGCGTGACGCCGGCGCCGACGTCAATATTGGCGCCGGCATCGTAATAAGCGCTGTTCTTGCTGTCGATGGTGCCGAACAGGTTGGTCATCGCATGCGAGTATTTGAAGTAGGCCGGTCCGTACCCGATCTGGCCATACAGTTCGAAGGTGTTGGCGTTGCGGCCGATCTGGCTGTAGTTGTTGGTCGGGTAGTAGTAGTACAGGCCGCCGACGTCATAAGTGAAGCCGCCCGGCAGATCGCCGCGCTTGCCGCCGTAGATATCCCATTCCACCGGTCCCTTGCCGCCGGTGCCGGTATTCGCGCTGTCGACTGCATCCTTGATCCACTTGATGTTGGAGAGCCAGGTGCCGGCGTACAGACCAGTCGGATTATTGGTGTAGTCAGCGCCGCCCTGCACGGCAGGATCGAAACGGGTTTGCGATATGCCGCGGAAACGGTAATCGTTGACGGCGCCGATGTTGTAACTGATTTCGTTATCAGGCTTGGCATCTTCGGCATGCGCGAAACCTGCGGTAAAGCTTGCTGCTATTGCTGCGGCCAAAATCAGCTTTTTCATGGAAATCCCTGTTGGTATGTTGAATGAAAACCGCTAAATCAGTACTCTTCATACTTTCCATAGCAGAACCCATGCCAACTGTTCCAAGACTTCCTTTTGCCCGCTTAATACCAGTTATGGGGCGATTTATTTGCAGATTTTTAGTGACTGTTAATTCGGAACGTTCTTGTGTAGAAATATTGTGCAGTGCAGCGCACCAAAATGAAGCGCACGCCTGTCAACGCATTATTCTGGTGCATCAAACCATCGCTTGAACTACATGACATCTTGTAGTCAGCTACAAATCAATTCCAGGCTTGTTGCAACAAACGCAAGGCATGGCCGATCGCTGCCTCGTTCACGCCGGCAAAGCCAAGCGTCAGGCCGGCCCGATGTGGCGGATTCACTGCCTGCCCCGGAAGGTGGAAACGGCTCAGCGGATTGATTTCCACCCCTGCGGCGAGGGCTTTGGCTACCAGTTCGGCCTCCTGTTCCGGACTGCTCAAGGACAGGCTCAGGTGCAGGCCGGCGGCGACTCTGGGCAATGGCAGCTGGGCGCCAAACAATGGCGCCCAGCCCGCCAGCAAGACATCACGCCGGGAACGGCTAGCGCGTCGCATGCGGCGGATATGTCGTTGAAAATGGCCGGCGGCGATAAATTCGGCCATCACGGCCTGGTCCGCCGCCGCCGGGTGGCGGTCGCCCATGGCCCGCAAGGCGCCGAACGCCGGCACCAGTTTGGACGGTAGCACCAAATAACCGAGACGCAGGCCGGGAAAGGCGATTTTCGAGAAAGTACCGACATACAGCACGCGCGCACCATGGTCCAGCGCCGCCAGCGGCGCCAGCGGCGTGCCGTCATAGCGGTATTCGCCGTCATAATCGTCCTCGATAATCCAGCTGTTGCAACGTTCGGCCCAGGCCAGCAGTTCAAGCCGCCGCGCCAGCGATAGCGTCACGCCGACCGGATACTGGTGCGACGGCGTGACATACGCCATGCTGCAGTCGCCATGCTGCGCCAGCTGGCTGGTGTCCATGCCATCCTGGTCGAGCCCGATTCCCACCAGCTGCGCACCGGACAAGGCCAGGGCGGAAGCCGCCGCCGGATAGCAAGGATTCTCCATCACCACCTTGTCGCCGACATCCAGCAACAGCTGCGCGCACAAGGCAATGCCATGCTGGGCGCCAGCGGTGATCATGATTTGCGACGGCTCGCAAGCCAGGCCGCGCGCCTGGCGCAGATAAGCGGCGATCAGCTCGCGCAAGCGGAGATTACCGGCAGCGTCGCCATAGCCCATCTGCGCAAGCGGCGCATGGCGCCAGAAATTGCCTTGCAGGCGTGCCCAGATGGCACTGGGAAACAGGTCGTAAGCCGGAATGCCAAGCCGGAAAGCGCGTGGCGGGCCGTCAAAGCGACGCTGCCGTACTTCGTGCCCGCTCAAGCGCTGCTGCATGGACGATAGCTGCATGGCCGGCGCAACTGCGGCCGGGGCCGCCAGGCCAGCCCCTACCGGAGCCGCCAAGCCATCGGCATAAGTACCATCGCCGATCCGGCTGCTGATATAACCCTCGGCGTATAGCTGTTCATAAGCGCGCACCACGGTGTTGCGCGAGACCTTCAGCGCCAGCGCCAGGCTACGCGAGGTCGGCAGCTTGATACGGTAAGTATCCGGCGTCGCCAGGATGCGCTGGCGCAAAGCCAGGCATAGCTGCCGGGCCAGACCTTTGCCGCCGCCGAGCGTTATGCCGGCCGCATCCAGATGCATAGCCAGCGCCGGCGGCACAGATTTCGCCATCAATTGCGCTGCGTCGATGTCAGCAATTCGCGCAGCCAGGGTTTCCAGACTGCAGCTACGGTATGCGTGCCGTGGCCGCGCGTAGCGTCGCTTAACTTGACCATCACCATGCGAGCGCCGGGCACGCGTTTGACGTCGCGTTCGAGAATGCCGATTTCCGGCGGATTGATCAGGTCGTCGGCGGAGTTGATAGCGATCAGCGGCGCCCGGATTTTCTCCAGCAGCGGGCCGGGATCGTAGTCGCGCGAAGCGTCCATGAAGTACAGCGTATCGTTGGCGTCGGCGCTCTTCAACGCCGTCGTCACGGCATCATCCAGGGCCTGGTCGGCCTGCGCCAGGTCCGGCATCTGCTGCTGCCGCAGCAAGGGATTGCTGGACATGAAGAACAGCATCTGCTCGGCGGTGCGCAAGCTCGGCGGCTGGCTGCTGTAATTGCCGCCCTGCCAGGCCGGATCGTTGCGGATAGCGTCGATGATGATGCGGCGCCAGACCCGGTTGCGGCCGGAAATCTGGGTCGGCACGCTGGCCAGCGGCATCAGGGCGTCCATGAAAGCCGGGTGCTGTTCGCCCCACATCCAGGTCTGCATGCCGCCCATCGACGTCCCCATCACCAGCCGCAAATGATTCACTTCCAGGGTTTCCGTCAGCAGCCGGTACTGCGCTTCGACCATGTCACGATAGCCGTAGTGCGGGAACCTGGCACGCAAGCCGTCGCTCGGCTTGCTGGAATTGCCGTGGCCGATGCCGTCCGGCAGAATCAGGAAATAGCGCGAGGCATCGAGCAACTGGCCGGGACCGAACAATTCGCCGGAAAATTCAGGCCGGATGAACTGGGCGCCGGAGCCGCCAGTGCCATGCAGAATCAGCACGGCATTATTTACTTTGCCGTCGGCGCCGCGACGCGGCTCGCCGTAAGTACGGTAATGGATGCGTAGTTCCGGCAGGGTCTCGCCGGAAGCAAAATGAAAATCCTTGAAAACCGCATCGTGTTCCGCCACCTGCGGCTCGTTCGCCTGCACGGCAGCGGAGAAACAGAATGCCGCGCACAGGATCAGTAATTTTGCATAAGCCATATCGCTCCTTGGTCATTGTCTTTTATGAAAGACTATCATTGCTCGCCGCAGATCCAAAATCTTCCGTATTGGACTTATAAATATAGCCAATCTTGGATCTTTGATGATACCAACTTCAGGCGCTACGATAAGCCCTGTTTTGTAACCGGCTCCGCTGCATGTCGCTGGCGAGTTCATCCATTTCATTTCAACAGGAGATCATCTTGGCTTCACCATCCGCATCCCATCCAGATATTGTCATCAAGCCGCTGAGCGAACGAGACTTCGCCGCCTGGGAAGCGCAGTGGCTTGGTTATCTCGGCTTCTATGAAGCCGAGGTTCCTGCCGCCACCCGTCTCGTCACCTGGCAGCGCCTGCTGGATCCCAGCGAGCCGATGTTCGGCGCCCTGGCGACAATCGACGGCAAGGCGGTCGGCGTAGTGCACTGGATATTCCATCGCTCTTGCTGGACGGTGGAGCATTCCTGCTATCTGCAAGATTTGTATGTTGCCCCTGAACAGCGCGGCACAGGCCTTGGCCGGCTACTGATCGAACATGTGTACGCCGCAGCCAAGGCTGCCGGCAGCACCAGGGTGCACTGGCTTACCCGCGAGACCAACAGCACCGCGATGCAGCTGTACGACCGCATCGCCGATCGCTCGGGCTTCGTGCAATACCGCAAGCAGCTTGCTTAAGCAGTAAAAGCTTAAACTGCCGCCTCCAGGCAGAATTTCAATGTAGGGTTTGCGCGTATCGGTTATCATTTTTCTTATTTACCGCCAGAGGGCCGCCATGAACAAACCCAATTTTTTCGACGACATCCAAGCCAAGATCAACCAGGCCATCGAAAACTCTCCCGCCAAGGATATCGAGAAGAACGTCAAGGCCATGCTGGGCCAAGGCTTTGCCAAGCTGGACCTGGTGACGCGTGAGGAATTTGACGTGCAAGCCCAGGTGCTGGCCAGCACCCGCGCCAAGCTCGAAGCGCTGGAAGCCCGCGTGACTGAGCTCGAAGCGCATTTGAAACAGCCGTAATGCCCAGCCAGTGACGCTGGCTGTCCTGAAAAGCCGGGCGCTGGCAGGCATGCAAGCGCCCGCAGTCACGGTGGAAGTCCATCTGGCCAACGGCCTGCCCAGCTTCACCATCGTCGGCCTGCCCGAAACCGAGGTCAAGGAATCCAAAGACCGGGTGCGCGCGGCGCTGCAAAATGCCCGTTTTGAATTCCCTTCCCGCCGCATTACCGTCAATCTGGCGCCTGCCGACTTGCCCAAGGAATCGGGCCGCTTCGACTTGCCGATTGCGCTCGGCATCCTGGCAGCATCTGGACAAATTCCAGCGGATGAACTGGACGACTACGAATTCGCCGGCGAACTGTCGCTCTCTGGTGAACTGCGGCCGATACGCGGGGCGCTGGCGATGACCTTCGCGATGACCAGCCCCCGCGCCAGTACGCCAGCCAGCAAAAGCCGCGCCTTCATCCTGCCCCAGGCCAATGCCGACGAGGCGGCCCTGGTCAGCGACGCCCGCATTTTGCCGGCCGACAGCTTGCTGCAAGTGTGTGCCCACTTTTCCTCTAAGCAAGCAGAAACAAGACTATCCCGCCACACCGCGGAACTGCAGCAGAGGCCGCCACGCTATCAAGATTTCAGCGATGTCAAAGGCCAACTGCAAGCCAAGCGCGCACTGGAGGTCGCCGCGGCCGGCGGTCATAGCGTGCTGCTGATGGGTCCGCCGGGCACCGGCAAGTCGATGCTGGCAGCGCGTTTCCCTGGCATTTTGCCGCCGATGAGCGATCTCGATGCGCTGGAGTCGGCGGCAGTACAGTCGCTCACCAGCGGCTTTTCCAGCGCCAATTGGAAGGTGCGGCCATACCGAGCGCCGCATCACACGGCATCGGCCGTGGCGCTGGTTGGCGGTGGCAGCCCGCCCCGTCCCGGCGAAATTTCGCTGGCGCACCGCGGCGTGCTGTTCCTTGACGAGCTGCCGCAATTCGACCGCCGCGTGCTGGAAGTATTGCGCGAGCCGCTGGAATGCGGCCGCATCACGATTTCTCGTGCAGCCCGGCAAGCCGACTTTCCCGCACAATTCCAGCTGATCGCCGCCATGAACCCCTGCCCTTGCGGCTACTTGGGACACCCGGTCAAGCAATGCCGTTGCACGCCCGACAATATCCTGCGCTATCAGAACAAGATATCGGGCCCGCTAATCGATCGTATCGACATGCAGATCCAGGTGCCAGCCTTGCCTCACGACCAGCTGCTGAAGGCCGCCGAGGGTGAATCGTCGGCGCTCATCGCGGCGCGCGTCGAACGCATTTGCGCGCTGCAGCTGGCGCGCCAGGGTAAGCAGAACAATGCACTGTCGACCAATGAAATCGATGCCTATTGCAAACCCGACAGCGCTGGCGAAAACATCCTGCGCACCGCCATGGCGCGCCTCGACTGGTCGGCGCGCGGCTATCACCGCGTACTGAAAGTGGCGCGCACCATCGCCGACCTGGATGCGACAGAAAACATTGCTGCCAAGCATGTCGCTGAGGCGATTCAATATCGCCGCGCGTTGCAACAAGCTTGACTGAGGCGCAGGCGAACGACATTTATGTGACGCAACCAGCATTGGCAGACCGGTAAAACAAGCTTGTCCTCAATCCATCGGGTAGGATGAAGAACGGGATTGTTTCTTGCATCCACGTCAATTCCAGCGATGAATCCACCTTCTCGGCAGATTTAAGTCAGCTTTAATTTTCAAGCCGTATGCTGGGTTTCATGGGCTGGCAAAGTTCGCAGCCCAGCGCATTTCAGGAGGAAACATCACGAATAAGCGTACTCTTCTCGCACTCGGCGCCTTGCTCGCCGCCGCGTTGGCCATGAATGCCAGCGCCGCACCTGTCGCAGTTACCAAAGGCGTCGCCACTTATATGTCGGGCGGCATAGGCCAGGATGAATCGACCTTGATACAGCAAGAGGCAAAGAATTATCCGCTGGAGCTTGAGTTCGTCATCAAAGCGTCACCTAAGGACGAGTATGCTGCCGACGTCCGCGTGAAAATCAGCGATGCCAGCAACAACGTGGTGCTGGACACCGTGTCCAATGGACCATTTTTCCTGGCCAAGCTGCCCGCCGGCAGCTATCAGTTGACGGCAGCCAAGAACGGCCAGGTGAAAGAACGCAAGATCGCCATCACACCGGGATCGCATCAGCACATCATGTTTGAATGGCAGGAATAATTGCCCGGGTCAGGACCAGGCATAGCCAGCAGTAAAGTTATGTGACGCTATCAGTCAGCAGCACGTGATATATAAATATTTTATGCGCTCTTAGAAGAAATGCATTGCCTTGATCAGTATTTAGCACGTGACAAAAATAACCTGTGGCGTACTATGTAATTGCATCGAGCGCAAAAATTCTTTTAACACTGAAATATGTCTGTCCAAACGGAAACATATGCCTCAGAAAAGGAGTCAACAATAATATTTTCACTAGCTGGCTTGAAAACTGCTTATTCGATCATTACCTTCTGTTCTAACTACCGGGAGCGCATATGAACCTGATTTATAACAGTGACCAATACAGCGTCGTCGAATTTGGTGCCGATGAACAACGCGAAGCTTTACGTTTCGGCGGCTATGAAATCGTCGATAAATCGTTCAAGCGCGAGATTTTCATTGCTGGTGCCTTGGCTGAATTTTTCCGCAAAGGGGTCGAAGACCTGATAGCGACCGAGCCGAGCATCGAGGACATCGATGCTTTCCTGGGTAATTACGACTCGATGATGAGTCAGCCCGTCACTTTGCAGTAAGCCTGCTACCGTTGAATCCGCTCCAGCCGGCCCGGTATTGTCGATAACTACGGCAATAATGGGTCAGGCAGGAAGCTTGAGGTATATTGCCGTACCTTTTAGATTGCATCCGGTACGTCAACATGTACGCCAATTCCAGCCCGATTCACAGCGCCCAGAGCGGCGTCCACGACCAGCTTGCGGCCACTGTCGCCAAGCATGCTGCCCACACGTTTCAAAAACCTGTCAGCTCCTACAATCAAAGCGCGTTCGACGACAGCATCGCCGCCTGGCGCGCAGCCGGCAGCCTGCCGCTGATCCTCGATGCCGGCTGCGGGGTCGGCCTCTCGACCATGCATCTGGCGGCACAATATCCCGATCATTTCGTGATCGGGGTCGACCAGTCTGCTGACCGGGTCGGCCGCAACACGTTATGGCCAGGACCGGCGGCGCGGCCGCATAACTTCATCCGCATCCGCGCCGACCTGGTGGATTACTGGCGCCTGCTGCTGGCGGCGCGGATTTTCCCTGTGCGTCACTATCTGCTGTATCCGAACCCGTGGCCGAAAATCGGCCAGTTGAGCCGGCGCTGGCATGGCCATCCGGTGTTTCCGGCCATTGTCGCGTTGGGCGGCATTCTGGAATGCCGCAGCAACTGGCAAATCTATGTCGAGGAATGCGCCAGCGCCTTGCAGCAGCTCACCGGCCTCGCGGTCGGGTGCGAGCCCTATCTTCCTGCCCAGCCGATCACCCCGTTCGAGGGAAAATACCTGGCGTCGGGCCATCAATTGTGGCGCTGCCAGGTGCAGCTCCCATCCACATCCAAGGCTTGAAAAGAAAATCCCCGCAAACCGTAAAAGTTTGCGGGGATTTTCTTTGCCGGCGGCTTAGATTTCTACCTTGGTGCCCAGTTCGACCACCCGGTTGATCGGGATGTGGAAGAAGTCGGAAGGCTTGGCCGCATTCTGGTACATCCAGGCGAACAGCTTTTCGCGCCACAAATGCATGCCTGGGATCTTGCTCGGGATGACAGTATCGCGCGCCAGGAAGAAGGAAGTATCCATCACGTCGAACTCCAGGCCGAACTGCGCCGTGGTCAGCGCCATCACGGTCTGTACGTCAGGCGCTTCCTTGAAACCGAAAGCCGCGCGCAAGACGTAGACATCGCTGCCCAGTTCCTTCAGGGTCAGGCGCTTGCTGTCTTCGACAAACGGCACGTCCCAGATACTGATTTTGAGGAAGAACACGCGCTTGTGCAGGATACGGTTGTGCTTCAGGTTGTGCAGCAGCGCCACCGGCACCGTGGTCTTGTTGCCGGTCATGAACACCGCGGTGCCATCGACCCGATGCGGCGGATGCGCCAGCAGGCCCTCGATGAAAGGTTCCAGCGGAATCCCTTCGTCCTTGCTGCGTTCACGCAACAGCATGCGGCCAGCGTACCAGGTCATCAGCAGGAAGAAAGCGATGGCGCCGAGCAGCAGCGGGAACCAGCCGCCGTCGACGATTTTCAGCAGATTGGCGGCAAAGAAGGCGAAATCGACAATGAAGAAAGCGCCGATGACCAGCGCCACCAGGAACGGATTCCACTTCCAGACCGTGCGCATGACCACCGCCGCCAGCACTGTGGTGATCAGCATGGTGGTAGTCACCGCCACACCGTAGGCGGCGGCCAGGTTATCGGATTTCTTGAAGGCCAGTACCACGCCCACCACCAGCAACAGCAACATCCAGTTGATCACCGGCACATAGATCTGGCCGCGCTCGTCTTCCGACGTATGCAAAATGCGCATGCGCGGCACAAAGCCAAGCAGGATGGCCTGGCTGGTCAGCGAAAACGCGCCCGAAATAACGGCCTGCGAAGCGATCACGGTGGCGGCGGTCGCCAGGATCACCATCGGCAGCAGCAAGGCGTCCGGCACCATCAGGTAGAACGGATTCTGCACCGCGGCAGGATTGAGCAGCAGGTTGGCGCCTTGGCCGAAGTAGTTCAGCATCAGGCAAGGCATGACGGTAAACAGCCAGGCAAAGCGGATCGGACGGATACCGAAGTGGCCCATGTCGGCATACAGGGCTTCAGCGCCGGTCAGCACCAGCACCACCGAACCCAGCACCACGAATGCTTGCAGCGCGTGCTGCTGCATGAAGGCGACGGCATAGTAAGGATTGATTGCGACCAGGATTTCCGGCGCCTTGATGACGTTGTAGACGCCCAGCAAACCGAGCGAAACAAACCATACGAACATCACCGGGCCGAACAGCTTGCCCACCACCGTGGTGCCGTGCTTCTGGATCAGGAACAGGCCGATCAGAATGATCAGCGACAGCGGCAGGACGAAGCGCGTCAGTCCCGGCGTCGCGATTTCCAGCCCTTCCACCGCCGACAGCACCGAGATCGCCGGCGTGATGACGACGTCGCCGTAAAACATGCAAGCGCCGAAGACGCCCAGCATCATCAGCGTCTTGGCGCGTTTGGAACCGCTCTTGGCGGTGCGCAGCGAGAGGGCCATCAGAGCCAGCACACCGCCCTCGCCGTTGTTGTCGGCGCGCATCACGAACAAGACATACTTGAGCGAGACCACGATGGTGATCGCCCAGAACAGCATCGAGATAATCCCCAGCACCGCGTCTGGCGTGAATGGGATGCCGTGGTCGGTGCTGAAACACTCTTTCAGCGCGTACAGAGGACTGGTGCCGATGTCGCCGAACACGATTCCCAGAGCAGCCAGCGTGATGATATGTAGTCGGGAAGATTTGAATCCTGGGCTGCTGCTGGTTTGTGTTGTACTCATGTTCTCTCTCATCTTATTAGTAAGGGCAAGTCCGGCCGTACCCCAAGCCTGCTTACTTCAATTTGATTGCTTTTTTGAAAAGCTGTGTGTCGCGCTGCACAAGGTGGCGGATTTTACTATCGAACCTCGTGCTGGAACTAATTTGCCGCGTCACTGCCGTTGCTAAAATACATCCTCGACTTGGCATTTTTGTGCCTATATTCCAGCGTCTTTCTGATTCAAAACTTGTCTGTTGGAAGCAGACAGATGCTGCACATAACAAAAAAACATTAGCGCCATCTTATGCTTACCTAAGCATCTTTTAAAGCTAAAGCTCGCTCATACAAGGCATTTTTCTTTTGCCCAGTGATTAGCGCTGCCAGGGCAGAAGCTTGCTTGATCGATAATTCTGCCAGCAAAATCTGCAGGACCCGCTCGCCTTCTGCGCTATCGTCGAGCGCAACCGGCGCCGCCTCTACCAGCACCACAAACTCGCCTTTTTGGCGGTTGGCATCGGCCGCCAGCCAGGCCGGTGCTTCACCCAAGGAACAGCGATGGACGCTCTCGAACAGCTTGGTCAGCTCGCGCGCCAGCACGATGCGGCGTTCCGGCCCGAACGCCTGCAGCAAGGCATCGACGGTTTCGACAATGCGGTGCGGCGCTTCGTACAGCACCAGCGTGGCGCTGGCGCCGGCCAGGCCGGCGAGGGCAATCTCGCGCTGGCGTGCCTTGCTGGGCAGGAATCCGATGAACTGGAACTGATCGTTGACCAGTCCGCTGACGGACAGCGCAGTCACGGCGGCCGACGGTCCCGGCAGCGGCAAGGCGCGCAAACCCGCGTTCAGCACCGCGTCGACGATGCGGGCGCCGGGGTCGGACACCGCCGGCGTGCCGGCGTCGGACACCAGGGCGATCCGTTCACCTGCCTGCAGGCGCGCCACGATCTTCTCCGCCACTTCCCGCTCATTGTGCTCATGCGCCGCCAGCAAGGTCTTGGATAAGCCATAGCGGCCCAGCAAATGCGCAGTATTCCGGGTGTCCTCACAGGCCACGGCGTCGACCAGGGACAATACATGCAGGGCGCGCAGGCTGATATCGCAGACATTCCCGATCGGTGTGGCCAGCACATATAATGTGGACGCCGGATACGCTTGCTGCGTCACCTCGTCCAAAATCACTGGATTGATGAAGGCGCTGGCAGATTGATGAGTCATGGGGAGTTATGAATGTTATATAAATGGGCGAAGCTGGCTAAACGGGTCAAGCTTGCATTAGCGGCGGGTATCCTGTTGAACGGATTGTGCCCGCCTGCGCTGGCAAATACAACCTTGGTCGACGTTACGGCGGCCGATGCAGACGGCAATGTCATCCCGCTGGCCAGCATCGCCTTGCTGCTGCCATTGCGCTCGGGGCCGCTGGGCGCTGCCGCCGATGCGGTCCGCAGCGGCTTCCTGAATGCCTATGAACGCGACAAGAGCGGCCTGGCGGTGAGCGTGATCGAAGCCGCCGATACCGCGCCGGACATGCTGGCTGCTTACACGGACGCCGCGAAAAAATACGATATCCTGGTGGGTCCGCTGTCGCGCACCGGCCTCAGCGCCATTCTCCAGAACGGCCATGTGGACAAGCCGACCATCGCCCTGACCCAGCCGGACTCTGGCGGCGCCCTGCCGGCGCAGCTGCTGCCGGTGGGCCTTTCGATCGAGGCCGAGGCACGCCAGGTGGCCACCTGGGTGGGCGCCGATTACGCACCCGGCAAGGTATTGGTGCTGAGCACCAGCGCCGCCTGGCAAAAACGCGTTGCCAACGCTTTCGTCCAGCAGATCCAGGGCAGCGGCCTGCACGCCGAAGTGGTGACGCTGAATCTGGAAAACGGCGCCTTCAATGTCGATGCCCTGACCCAGCTGCAGCAAAAGGTGGAAGGCGAGATGCCGCGCCTGCTGTTTGCCGCGCTGAATGCCGACCAGACCAAGCAGATACGTATCGCCATCGGCGACCAGACGCCGATCTTCGGCATTTCCCAGCTGAATCCGCTGACCCTCGATGACAACAACCCTGAGCACCAGATCCCTGCGCTGAATGGCGTGCGGCTGGTGGATATTCCATGGCAGGTGCAGCCGGACCATCCGGCGGTGATGGTTTACCCGCGCCAGGAAGTGGCTGCCGATCAGCGCCGCAACGCCGACCTGGAGCGGCTGTATGCGCTCGGCATCGATGCCTTCCGTATCGCCCGTGAAGTCGCCGCCCGCAATAGCGTATTCCAGATCGATGGCGTCACCGGCAAGCTGAACGTCCGCTTTGGCGTCGGCGCCCCGAGTTTCGAGCGCATCGAGCCGACTGCGATCTACCAGAACGGCATCGTCATGCCGCTACAGGCCCAGTGAAACTGACGCCGGCCGCCTGATGACAACACCAATGTCAAGCAGCCAGGCCAGCGGCAAACTGGCGGAAGACCAGGCGCTGCGCTACCTGCAGCGGCATGGCCTCAAGCTGGTAGCCCGGAATTTCCGCTGCAAAGGCGGCGAAATCGATCTGATCCTGTCGCAACCGGCAGCCTCCAAAGGCGAGCAGGAGCTGCTGGTGTTTGTCGAAGTGCGACAACGCCGCAGCCAACGCTTTGGCGGCGCGGCAGCCAGCGTGACGTCCGCCAAGCAAAGCCGGCTGATCCTCGCCGCCCAGGTTTTCCTGCAACGCTACCCGCAGCCGCCCGCCTGCCGCTTCGACGTGCTGGCCATGGACGCCGACAACATCGACTGGATCAGGCAGGCATTCGAAGCCTAGAGCCCGTTATGCCTAGAGCCCGTTATGCCTAGAGCCCGCTATAATCAGCGCCAGATTAACCAGAAACCCAGCCGCCACTGCTGGACGGCGGCAGCATTCCACTCTCTATACCGACATCATGATAAACCAACGTATCCTGGCGCACTTCAATGAAAGCGCAGAACTCAAGGCCCGCGCAGCGGAAGTCCTGGCGGCGCCGATTGCCAGCGCGGTTGAACTTATGTTCTCCGCGCTGTCCAATGGCAACAAGATTCTTGCCTGCGGCAATGGCGGCTCGGCTGCCGATTGCCAGCATTTCGCGGCCGAACTGGTCGGGCGCTTTGAGCGGGAACGCCTGCCGCTGCCGGCATTGGCGCTGACGACCGATACCTCGATCATCACCGCGGTCGGCAACGATTACAGCTACAACGAAATCTTTTCCAAGCAGGTACAAGCGTTTGGACAAGCCGGCGATGTACTGTTAGCGTTTTCGACCTCCGGCAATTCGGCCAACATCCTGGCGGCCATCGATGTGGCGCTGGAGCGCGACATGCGGGTGGTGGCCATGACCGGCAAAGGCGGCGGCGCCATCGGCAAGAAACTGACTGAAGCAGATGTGCATATCTGTGTGCCGCACGACCGCACCGCGCGCATCCAGGAAGTACACCTGCTGACGATTCACTGCTTATGCGACGGCATCGATGTCGCTTTATTTGGAGGAGATGCGAATGATTGACAGGCAAAATCCGCGCTGGAGCAAGCTGCAACGGCCATTGGCCGCAGTAGCATTATGCGGCGCCGTGGTGATGGGTTTGCAAGGTTGCGTGGCGCTGGCGCTGGGCGGCGCCGTGGCCGGCGGCTTTGCGGCAACGGATCGGCGCACGCTGGGCGCGCAGACCGAGGACAAGGCCATCATGGTCAAGGCCGAAACCCGGATTCCGTCGGTGGTCGGCCAGGATGGGCATGTCAACGCCACCAGCTACAACCGCAAGGTATTGCTGACCGGCGAAGTGCGTGATGATGCCGCCAAGGCTGCGGCGGAAAAGGAAGCGCAGTCTATCGAAAACGTCCACTCGGTCGCCAATGAACTGGCGGTCGGCGCGCCGTCGAGCTTCTCCTCGCGCTCCAACGACACCTTCATCACCAGCAAGGTCATCGCCTCGCTGGTGGACGCCAAGGACGTGTTCGGTAATTCGATCAAGGTCGTCACCGAGCGTGGCAATGTCTACCTGATGGGCCGGGTCACCGAGCGTGAAGGCAAGCGTGCCGGTGAAATTGCTGCCGGCGTCAGCGGCGTACAAAAAGTCGTCAAGGTGTTTGAATACATCACCGAAGATGAATTGACGCAAATGTCATCCGCGCCTAGGGATTCGTCATCGGCGCCAAAGGATGCGGCCAAGCCGTCCGCCCAGCCTTAAAAGGAGCATGCGGGCCGCAAGCGGCTTGCATTTCCCCCGCTACTCAAGTAACGTTGCCGCTGGACAAATGTCCGGCGGCTTTTTTTTGGGGAAAAACATGATCGGCTTCATCATCTTTCTGGCAATTGTGCTTGTCATCGTATTCTGGGTTGTCGGCATCTATAACCGTCTGGTGAGCTTTCGCAACCGCTTCAAGAATGCCTTCGCGCAGATCGACGTGCAGCTGAAACGCCGCTACGACCTGATCCCGAACCTGGTGGAAACCGCCAAGGGTTACATGAAGCACGAACGCGAAACGCTGGAAGCGGTGATTTCGGCGCGCAACCAGGCAGTCACCGCCAACGCCAAGGTCGGCGGCAACGCCACCGACGCCGCCGCCGTGCAGCAGATGGCGGCCAGCGAAGGCGCGCTCAGCGCCAGCCTGGGCAAGCTGTTCGCCTTGTCGGAAGCTTATCCCGACCTGAAAGCCAATCAGAACATGATGCAGCTCACCGAAGAGCTGACCGGCACCGAAAACAAGATCGGCTTCTCGCGCCAGGCGTATAACGATAGCGTGATGGAATACAACACGGCGATCGAACAGTTCCCGGGCTCGATCCTGGCCAACATGTTTGCCTTCAAGCAGGCGGAACTGCTGCAGGCGACTGAAGCGCCGGAAGAACGCAAGGCCGTCAAGGTCACCTTTTAAGATCCGCGCGTGATCCTGATCGTACCGCCGCTGGCGGTCTGAGCCATGACGTTCTTCGAACAGCAGCACCAGGCGCGCCAGGAAACCAAGAAACTGGTATTCCTGTTTGCGCTGGCAGTGATCGCCATCGTACTGGCCGTCAACCTGGCCATGGCATTGCTGTGGAATTTCAAGTTCGGCGGCCACCACGAGGTGTTGCGCAGCTACCCCAAAGGCTTCTTCGCCATCAATACCCTGATCACGCTGGCGCTGATCGGCGGCGGCACCCTGATCCAGACTTTCAATTTGCGCGATGGCGGCGACGCCGTAGCGCTGATGGCCGGCGGCCGCCTGATCTCGCCCGCCACCGGTGATCTGCAGGAGCGGCGTTTGCTGAATGTGGTGGAGGAAATGGCACTGGCGTCCGGCATCGCCTGTCCCAAGGTCTATCTGCTGGAACATGAAGATGCGATCAACGCCTTTGCCGCCGGCTACAACCAGAATGAAGCAGTGGTCGCGGTCACGCGCGGCACCCTCAACCGCCTCACGCGCGATGAACTGCAAGGCGTGGTCGGTCACGAATTCAGCCATATTCTGAACGGCGACATGCGCCTGAACGTACACCTGATCGGCGTCCTGTTCGGCATCCAGATGATCGCCGGCTTCGGCCAACAGCTGATGAACTTCGGCCGATTTTCCAGCAGCAGCCGCGACGACAAGGGACCGCCGTGGCAGCTGGTGATGCTGTTTGCCGGCCTGGCGCTGTTCGTGGTCGGCTACATCGGCATCTTCTTCGGCCGCCTGATCAAGTCCGCGGTATCGCGTCAGCGCGAATTCCTGGCCGACGCCAGCGCGGTCCAGTTCACCCGTAACCCGGAAGGCATCGGCGGCGCCTTGCGCAAGATTGGCGGCCTCACCGACGGCAACCGGATAGGCTCGCAAATCGATCACCAGAACGCGGAGCAACTGTCTCATCTGTTCCTCGGCAGCGTGCGCCCCAACTTGCTGGATGGCTGGTTCGCCACTCATCCGCCGCTGACGGAACGTCTGCAACGGATTTATGGCAGGAGCATGGGACCGCTGGAGGCGCCGGAACTGCCGCAGCCGCTTGCCGACAACACGGCGCGCCTGGCCGACTTGCCGTTTGCGGCGGCCGGCTTTGCCAGCGCGGTAGCGCCAAGCCAATTGCCCTCCTCGGTCTCCACCGTTGCAGCGACACCCACGCTCGAATTCGGCAACAGCAGCAGCCGCTCGCCGCTGTCGCCGCAGCTCGATGGCGCCGTGCGCGATCCGGCCGGCGCTTGCGCGGTCGTCTACGCATTGCTGCTGGGCGAAGGGGCGGAGCGCGAAACGCAACTGGCGCTCCTCAAGAAGGAAGCGCCGCAGCAGGCCGCTCTCACCAGCTTTCTGGCCGAAACGATTGTCCAGCTGCCGCTCAGCGCCCGCCTGCCGCTGGTCGACCTGGCCGCGCCGGCCCTGCGTCAGCTGCCGCAAGCCGCGCGCGACCGCCTGCTGGCGATTGTCGAACAGCTGATTGCCGCCGACAGCCGCATCACGCTGGCCGAATTCGTACTACAAACCATTCTGACGCGCCGCCTGGCGCCGCGCGCCGGGCGGCTGGTGCCGATCAGATTCAATCGGCTGTCGGATCTGCGCAACGACATCGCGCTGCTGCTGTCGCTGGTGGCGCATGTGGCAGTGCCATCCACCTGCGCCGATGTGGTTGCCACACGGCTGGCAGCATTCCTGCGCGGCGCCCAGGCTTGCCCCGAACTGCAGTTGGCGGCCCAGGATTATTGCGATGGCGCCAGTCTCAGTTTTCCACGCGTGCGCCAGGCGCTGGACAATGCCAACCAGCTGGCGCCGCTGGCCAAACCGCAACTGATCAAGGCCCTGCTGGCAGCGGCCGAGGACGGCAAACCCCTGGAAATCACCAGCGCCGATATCCTGCGCGCGATTTGCGCCGGCATCGAGGCGCCAATCCCGCCGGCGGTGGCAGCCACTTATCAGGCCTATCCCTGGCAATTTGACAACTAACAACCGGCAAATCCAGACTTTCCGGCAAAACCCGCAACGGGTGGCTATAATGGTTGTTCCCGGGTCTCGCCCGTATAGGATTTCTGTCATGCAAGCTCAAACTGAAAACACAGCCGGCAAGCGGCTCTGGATCAAGCTGGCGGGCGCTGCCGCCGTAGCAGCGCTGGCTGTGGGCGGTTACATGTCGATGTCGGATACCCATGCCGCGCCGGACGTCAGTTTCACCAATCTGAAAGGCGAACAGGTCTCGCTGAAGAGCTTGCGCGGTAAAGTCGTGATGGTGAATTTCTGGGCCACCAGCTGCACCACCTGCGTCGCCGAGATGCCGAAAATGGTGCAGACCTACAATGCCTACAAGGACAAGGGCCTGGATTATGTCGCCGTGGCGATGAGCTACGACCAGCCCAACTATGTCGTCAATTTCGCCCAGACCCGCAGCCTGCCGTTCCAGGTCGCGCTGGATACGCAAAGCAAGCTGGCGGACGCCTTCGGCGATGTCAAGCTGACGCCGACCACTTTCGTGATCGACAAGCAGGGCAATATCATCAAGCGCTACGTCGGTGAACCCAAGTTCGCTGAACTGCATGCGCTATTGGACAAGGCGCTGGCCGCATCGACATAAGCTACCCACATGAGCAAAAAGGCGCTGCGAGCGCCTTTTTTTATGGGCTGCCGCCTAGCGAGATGTGGCCCCGCGCGAGGCGGTGTCGTACAAGCCGGACGCCGTGCGCAAGAGCTTGGCCGCATCGCCCAGCGACTGGTTCGACAGCCCGGTATCGGACAACACCGTAATCAGGCATTCTTCGCGCATTTCCCGATATCTGAGGCAGAGCGCATAACCTTCTTCGGTAGCGGAAAAATACGCTTCCTTGCCGACTTTTTCACTCTTGACGTAACCCGCTTTCACCAGCTTCTTCAGTGCATAGCTGGCAATGTGTGTATCCTCGATATTCAATACGAAGCAGATGTCGGCCAGGCTTTTTTTACGCTCGCGGTGACAGACGTGGTGCAGCAAGGAAACTTCGACCGGCGTCATATCCTTGACCCCGGCCGCCGACATGCAGCGCGACATCCAGCGGTTGAAGGCATTACCCGCAATAATCAAGGCATATTCCAGCTCGGACAATTCAACGCTGCTTTCCGACGCCAGATGGGCGGAAGACAGGATTTTAGGTGCGGCAACGTTCATATGTGTCTCGCTAAACGCCAGGAAAACCAAATCATACAACCAGTTGCATAGCTTCCAGATTGAATTTCGCGTTTCGGATGGCCTGCTTTTCAACAACAATATAGACTATTTACATACAATTTATTGACATTTTATTTTTGATGAACGATATTGCCCTTTGCTTAAACTTCGATTTACAAGGAGTAAGCTGGTTGGGGACAGAGGATGCGGTATCGTGGGACGACGGCTGTTCGCAATTATTTTCTGGGTAATTACATGTTGATCTGACCAGCCGACGGCAGGGTCGCTCATGGAGCGGCCTGGAACAAGTCCCGCCGCGCTGATCTCGTGCACAAGGAATCCGGCCGCAATGACCCAACCCGTCATACAAGCTCTTGGCGAAAACGCTCTGATACTGAACACCGGAGCCAGCGCCACTCTCGAATGCCAGCAACGCTTGTGGGCGATCGCGGCGAAGGCGGCGCATTGGCCGCATGTGCGCGATGTGGTGCCCGGCATGAACAACCTCACCATCCTGTTCGATCCGCTCGCCAGCGATGGCCTGCAACTGGCGGAAAAACTCCAGGTCGCCTGGGACTCGGATTCCATCAGTCAGAAGACCGGACGCAAGGTCGACATTCCCGTGGTGTATGGCGGCGACAGCGGTCCTGATCTGGAGGAGGTGGCGCGCCATACCGGCCTGTCGCCGGCGGAAATCGTCAAGCGCCACACCGCGGCGGAATACATCGTCTACTTCATCGGCTTCCAGCCCGGCTTCCCTTACCTGGGCGGACTCGATCCCAAGCTGGCGACACCGCGCCGCAGCGAACCGCGCCTGCTCGTGCCGGCGGGCTCGGTCGGCATCGGCGGCAGCCAGACCGGCATCTATCCGGCGGCCTCGCCGGGCGGCTGGCAACTGATCGGCCGCAGCGAACTGCAGCTGTTCGACCCCGACGCCAGCCCACCTACCCTGCTGCAACCGGGCGACCGCGTGCGCTTCGTCGCCAGCGAGGTGATCGCATGATCAAGATCATCCGCGCCGGCCGTATCAATTCAGTCCAGGACATGGGCCGCAACGGCTTCCGCCATCTCGGCATCTGCCAGTCCGGCGCCCTGGATCGCACTGCCCTGGCGATCGCCAATTTACTGGTCGGCAATCCGCGCGACGGCGCCGCCATCGAATTCACGCTCGGCCCCTGTGAACTGACCTTTACTGTCGACAGCCGCATCGCCCTCGGTGGCGCCGATTTCGGCGCCACCCTGGACGGCCAGCCGCTGCTGCCATGGTGGAGCGTACGCGTACGCGCCGGCCAGACCCTGAAACTGAACGCGGCGCGGCATGGCATGCGCACCTATCTGGCGGTCGCTGGCGGCATCAATTCCGCAGCACAGCTGGGCTCGCGCTCTACCGATCTGCAAGCCGCATTCGGCGGCCACGGCGGCCGCGCACTGACCGAAGGCGACGGCCTCTCCGCCGGTGCGCTGGATAACCCGGCGGCTCCGGTCCACCACGCCGCCGCGTTCGGCGTACGCGCTCCCTCCTGGTACGACGCCGACGATACGGAAACGCTGGCAATCCGCGTCATACCCGGCCCCGAATATGACTTGTTCAGCGCGGCCACGCAAAAGACCTTCTGGAACAGCAGCTGGACCCTGACGCCGCAAAGCAATCGCATGGGCTTCCGGCTCAGCGGCCCGGAACTGAAAATCAAGAAAAGCGGCGACCTGCTATCGCATGGCGTGTTGCCGGGCGTGATCCAGGTGCCGCCGGCCGGCCAGCCGATCGTGCTGATGGCCGATGCCCAGACCACCGGCGGCTATCCGAAGATCGGCGTAGTGATCGGCGCCGACCTGGCGCGCCTGTCGCAGCTGCGCTTCAACCGTACTTTGCAGTTTGTCGAAGCCGATGCCGACGCCGCGCGGGCAGCGCTGCGCGACGAAGCTTTGTATCTACAACAGATCGAAACCGCGATGCACTGGCTGCGTCCGGCGAAATAGGAGCAGACGATGCCCAGGAAAGAAAAACGACAACAGGTCGACCTCAATGCCGATCTCGGCGAACAAAGCGGCGGCAGTGATGAAGCGCTGCTGGCGCTGGTCAGCTCGGCCAATATCGCCTGCGGCTGGCACGCCGGCAGCGCCCTGATGATGCAGCAATGCGTGCAATGGGCTGTGGCGCAAGGGGTCGCCATCGGCGCCCATCCGAGTTTTCCCGACCGCGACAATTTCGGCCGCACCGAAATGCAGCTGCCGGCCAACGAAATCTATAGCGGCGTGCAGTACCAGATCGGTGCGCTGGCGGCGATCGCCGGCGCTCATGGCGCGCAGCTGGCGCATGTCAAGCCGCATGGCGCGCTGTACAACATGGCGGCGCGCGACGCCGCGCTGGCCGATACCATCGTCGCCGCCATCCGCGACGTCGATCCGGCGCTGGCGCTGTTCGGCCTGGCCGGCAGCGAACTGATCGCCGCCGCCCACCGCGCCGGCCTGCCGGCAGTGGAGGAAGTATTTGCCGACCGCGGCTACATGGCCGACGGCAGCCTGGTCAAGCGCGGCACGCCGGGCGCCCTGATCGAAGATGAAGAGCAGGCACTGGCACAAACCATGCATATGGTGAACGAAGGCAAGGTCCACGCCATCGACGGCAGTTGGGCCGCGGTGCGCGCCGATACCATCTGCCTGCACGGCGATGGTGCGCATGCGCTTGAATTCGCGCGACGCATCCATGCCGAACTCAGGCAGCAGGGCATCGCCATCCGCGCGCCGCAGACGAGCAGCGGCGACGCCTTGTTTCCCTTGCTCGGGTAAGTTGCAAACGGTGCTTCAACTGATTACGCAGTGAATAAAATCGGCGGCGCAGCAACGACCGCCATCAACATGAGGAGATAGCAATGACCGTAACGGAATTACTGCCGCTGATAGGGATACCGATCGTGGTGGCTGGCTTTGCATTTAAATTCAACCCCTTGCTGGTAGTGACCGTGGCAGGCCTGGCGACCGGCCTGTCGGTCGGCATGGATCTCGGCACCTTGCTGGAAACCTTCGGCGAGAAATTCGTCAACAGCCGTTCGCTGGCAACCTTCCTGCTGATCCTTCCGGTCATCGGCCTGCTCGAAAGCTACGGCTTGAAAGAGCGCGCGCAAGACTGGATCGCCAGCCTCGCCAACGCCACTTCGGCACGTATCCTGATGCTGTACTTCGTGCTGCGTCAGGGCCTGGGCGCGCTCGGCCTGACCTATATCGGCGGCCAGGCGCAGACCGTGCGGCCCTTGCTGGCGCCGATGGTGGAAGGCGCTGCTGTCGCCAAATACGGCGAGCTGCCGCTGCCGATCCGCGACAAGATCCGCGCCCATGCCGCCGCTTGCGACAATATCGCCGTATTCTTCGGCGAAGACATTTTCATCGCCTTCGGCGCCGTGCTGCTGATGGATGCCTTCCTCAAGGAAAACGGCATCACCAATATCGAACCGTTGCACCTCGGCCTGTGGGCCATCCCCACCGCCATCGCCGCGCTGATCATCCACATGGCGCGCCTGACCCGGCTCGACGCCAGCATACGGCGCGATGTCGAAGCCTGGAAAAAATCCGAAGGCACAGAGGTGACAGCATGAAGACGCTACTGACCATCAACGAGATTTACTACCTGGTCGGCATCATCGTCATGCTGCTAGTCGGCATGACCCTGCGCGACAAGGGTAATCCGAAACGCCTGACCACGGCGCTGTTCTGGTTCCTGTTCGGCTCGGTATTCCTGTTCGGCGACATGCTGGTGGCCGGACTCGGCAAGCCGATGGCCTATCGCGTCATCGGTGTCGTGGTGGTAGTGATTTCCCTGATCGCCGGCTGCGGCCTGCTGTCTGCCGGCAGCTACCTGCAACGCAGCGCCGCCGATCGCCAGGCCTCCGCCAACCGTCTCGGCAACTGGATCTTCCTGCCGGCGCTGCTGATTCCACTGATCACCGTGCTGTGCACCGTGCTGCTGAAGAATGTGGCGATCGGCGGTGTCTACCTGCTCGACCAGAAACAGCTGACCTTGGCCGCGCTGTGCGTTGCCAGCGTTTGCGCCATCCTGGCCGGCTGGAAGCTGACCGGCGGCACGCCGCTGCAGGCAGTGCGCGAATCGCGCCGGCTGGTCGACGCCATCGGCTGGGCCGCGATCCTGCCGCAGATGCTGGCGATGCTGGGTGGCGTCTTCGTCGCTGCGCAGACCGGCAAATCGGTGCAGGAGGTGGTGACCCTGTTCGTCAATCCGGACAGCAGTTTCCTGCTGGTGGTGATTTACTGCGTCGGCATGGCCTTGTTCACCATGATCATGGGTAACGCCTTTGCCGCCTTCCCGGTCATGACAGCCGGCATCGCCCTGCCGTTCCTGATCGCCGGCCAGCACGCCGATCCCGCGCCACTGGTCACCATCGGCATGCTGGCCGGCTACTGCGGCACGCTGATGACGCCGATGGCGGCCAACTACAACATTGTGCCGGCAGCGCTGCTGGAGTTGAAGGACAAGTACAAGGTGATCAAGATACAGATCCCGACCGCCGTGACGCTGCTGGCGGCCAACATCCTGCTGATGTATTTCATCGTATTTCGTTAAGGAGCAAGCATGCATCTCACACTTGACCAGGCCTCGGCTTTCGCGGCGCTGCCGTTGCGCTCGTTGCGCCACGAATATCCGAATCACGTCATGCACGTCCTCAACAGCGCTGACGATATTGTCTCGCCGCGCGCCATGCATCCGGTGTTCTACGGCTGCTACGACTGGCATTCGGCGGTGCACGGCTACTGGCTGCTGGCGCGCTGTGCCCGGCTCTATCCGACGCTGCCGCAACAGGCCGAGATCACTGCGCTGTTCGAGGAGCATTTCAGCGCCGCCAACCTGCAAAAGGAACTGGCCTACTTCCAGGCGCCGGGACGGGTTTCTTTCGAACGTCCATACGGCTGGGCCTGGATCGTGGCGCTGGCGCAAGAGCTGGATGCCTGGCAGCACCCGCAAGCCAAAACCTGGCTCGCCGCCATGGAGCCGCTGGTGGCGGAAATCCGCAGCCGCGTGCTGAGCTATTTCGCCAAGCTCAGTTATGCCATCCGGGTCGGCACCCACTATAACAGCGCCTTCGCCCTCAAGCTGATCCTCGATTTCGCCCGCCACCGCAAGGACACGGAGCTGGAAAATGCCGTGGTCAATGCCGCTTGCCGCTACTACATGGGCGACAGCAATTACCCGGCGCACTACGAACCGGGCGGCGACGAATTCCTGTCGGCTGCGCTGACAGAAGCCCTGCTGATGGCGGACGTCCTGGAGGCGGATGTATTTCCCGACTGGTTCGCCCAGTATCTGCCGGTATTGAGCGACATCGAGCGCCTGATGAATCCGGCCGAGGTCAGCGACCACAGCGATCCCAAGATCGCCCACTTGAACGGCCTGAACCTGAGCCGCGCCTGGTGCATGAAGCGTATCGCCCGGCGCCTGCCGGAAAACGATCCCGCTGCCGCCACTTTGAGCGCGGCAGCACGGCGCCATATCGAAGCCGCCCTGCCGCATGTGGTGAGCGGCGAATATGCAGGCGAACACTGGCTTGCAACCTTCGCCATGCTGGCGCTGGAACCGGTCAACTAAGGAAGGCACGGCATGACTCAGCCAATTATCTTGTTGACCGGCTTCGAACCCTTCGAGCAGGAACCTCTCAACCCCTCCTGGGAAGCGGTACGCGCGCTCGATGGCTGGCAGTGCGAAGGCGCGCGCGTGGTGGCGCGTCAGTTGCCCTGCGTGTTCGGTGTCGCTTTGCAGACGCTGGATACATTACTCGCGGAATTCAAGCCTGTGCTGGTGCTGTGCGTAGGCCAGGCCGGCGGCCGCAGCCAGCTGTCGCTGGAGCGGGTCGCGATCAATGTCGACGATGCCCGGATTGCCGACAACGCCGGCCGCCAGCCAATTGACCAGCCCATCTATGGCGACGGCCCCGCTGCTTATTTCTCGACCTTGCCGATCAAGGGTATAGTGAAGGCGATGCGCGCCGCCGGCGCGCCAGCCGAAGTCTCGCAAACAGCCGGTACCTTCGTCTGCAATCATGTGTTCTATGGTTTGATGCACAGCCTGGCGCAGCACAAGCCGGCGGTCCGCGGCGGCTTCATGCACATCCCTTACATTCCATCGCAGGCGGTACGCCACCCAGGCCAGCCCAGTCTGGCGCTGGACATCGTGATCGACGGCTTGCGCGCGGCGCTGCAAAGCGCCATGACCTTGCAGCAAGATGTGTTTGAAGGCGGTGGACAGCTGCACTGAATCCCGGTCAGCCCGGTTCTGCGAATTTCCTGATTCCTGACTATGCCGATCTTGTATCATAGGCTAACCGGGGTAGCCTGATGCGCCCCGATGATCGAGTCTTGCTACAGGAACCCGTATGTCGGAAACTCAAGTCGTCGTCGTAAGTCCGGAAGGCGAGCTGTACGCTGGCAGCGCCGGATTGGTCACCTTGCCAGGCATCGAAGGCTCGCTCGGCATCCTGCCCGGCCATACCCCCCTGCTGACGCGCCTGAAACCGGGCGCGGTGCATATCCAGCGGCCGTCGGGCGAGGACGATTTCATTTATGTCGCCGGCGGCTACGCGGAAATCCAGCCGCATTCCGTCACTATCCTGGCCGACACCGCGATCCGCGGCAAGGACCTGGACGAAGCCAAGGCGACGCTGGCGCGCCAGCAGGCCGAGGAACGCTTGCAAAACCTGCATTCAGATATCGACTACGCGTTGGCGCAAGCCGAACTGGCGCAGGCAACTGCACAACTGGCGACGCTGGCGCAAATGCGGCGCGGAAAATAAATCAAGCGAGACGGCCGGCTTGCGCCGCCCGCCTCATCACGATCGTCAGCGCGGCTGCGGTCTAGTGTGGCCGAGCCGGTTGCCGCCGTTAGGAGGCCTGCCGCCTGGCGGCCGGGCGCCGTTACCCGGCGGTCTGGCGCCACCATGCGGCGGACGCTGGCCATTCCCGAATCCTGGCCGATGCGGCGGTTGTGGAAAGACGCCTGGCGGCCTTGGCCGTGGCGGCGGCCGCACCGTTGGCGGGCGAGGCCGGATCGGCCGGTGCGCCCAGTGCGACTGCTGGCCATACCATGGACGGCCGCGATAATACTGTCCCCAATACGTACCGATGGAGAAAGCGATAATCGGCAGTCCGATCGCGCTGCCGTAGGTTATCAACGGCACCTGGTTGCCCTGATAAGGGTAATTCAGATTGCGGGCATACACCCAGCCGCGATTGCCGTCCTGCAACGTGACGTCGCACCAGCTATAGCCATTCACGCAGCCCGCTACCTGGACCGGCGTACCCGGACAGAGCTGCGCCACCAGCGGATAGTCGCGGGCCGGACCGGCGCGCAGATTGACCGGCTTGCTGGTGAAGGCCTGCTGGGCCATGGCAGCTACCGGCACAGCGAGGCAGGCGGCGGCGAGCAAGGGAATCAGTCGGATACGGATCATAGGCGGGCTCCTGGTGGTAGGGCAATCGATAGCGGCGTCTGGGTCCAGCGTTTTTAAGGATACCCTCAAAAACTTTCGATGAGGCAATAAAATTAATCCGCCTTCCACCCGATCCTATGCTGAACTCTCCAGGCTGTCACGTAGCATTTCGACAAATAAACGCAAGCCGGTCGGCAGCTGGCGCCGGCTCGGGTAGTACAGGAAAAATCCCGGCATCGGCGGGCACCAGTCATCCAGCACCCGCAGCAGCCGGCCTTGGTCTATCCATTCCCGGGCCTGCTCTTCGTACAGATAGCTGAGGCCGATGCCGTCCAGCGCCGCTCGCAGCATCAATTCGTCGTCGTCCAGCAGTAAGGGGCCGTCTACCGCCACCGCCAGCGCCTCGCCATCTTTGGCGAACTCCCAGGCGTACAGCGCGCCGCTGGGAAAGCGGCGGCCGATGCAGGCGTGCTGTTTCAGCTCCAAGGGCTGGCGCGGCAAGCCACGGCGTGCCGCATACATGGGCGCAGCCACCACAATCAGGCGTAACGGCGGTCCCATCGGCAACGCGATCATGTCGCGCGCCAAGGTTTCGCCGAAGCGGATGCCGGCATCGAAACCCTGGGCCACGATGTCGACCAAGCTATCGTCGGTCACCACTTCCAGCCGGATTTGCGGATAAGTAGCGAGGAAGCGCGCAAAGATCGGCGCCAGCAGCCAGCGCGCTGCCATGCGCGGGACATTCAGGCGCAAGCTGCCGCGCGGCGTGTCGCGAAACTGGTTGACCTGATCGAGCGCCTCGCCGATTTCGCGCAAGGCCGGCGCCAGCCGCGCCAGCAACTGTTCGCCAGCCTCGGTCGGCGTCACGCTGCGGGTGGTGCGGTTGAGCAGGCGTACCCCCAGCCGGGTTTCCAGCGTGCGCATGGCGTGGCTCAGGGCGGAAGCGGAAACCCCGCACTCCGGCGCTGCCTTGGTGAAGCTGCGATGGCGGGCAACGCTGGCAAAGGCGTCCAGTTCGGTCAGGTCGGGCTTGTCCATGTTTGCTCATTAATGAATTTTTTTCAGTATTACATCAAATATAGCATGGCTTATCGATAGCAATTACTCGGAGGATACTGGTCCCGTCATCACTCACCAAGGAATCACTCCAATGAAAACCCGCACACTCGGCCGCAACGGCCTCCAGGTTTCCGCCATCGGCCTCGGCTGCATGGGCATGAGCTTCGGCTATGGCGCCAGCGACGACGCCACTTCCATCAAGACCCTGCAGCACGCGGTCGAGCTCGGCGTCACCCATTTCGACACCGCAGAACTCTACGGTCCCTACATCAATGAAGAACTGGTCGGGCGCGCCCTCAAGGCGGTGCGCGGCAAGGTCACCATCGCCACCAAATTCGGCTTCAAGATCCTGCCGGAAAGCAAGGACGTGCAGGGCATGGCGCGACTGGCCGGCGTCGACAGCCGGCCGCAGCATGTGCGCGATGTGGTCGAAGCGTCTCTCAAGCGGCTGGGGGTGGAAACCATCGACCTGCTGTACCAGCACCGGGTCGATCCGCAAGTGCCGATTGAAGACGTAGTCGGCGCCATGGCCGAGCTAGTGCAAGCCGGCAAGGTCCGTCACCTTGGCTTGTCGGAAATGTCTGCTGCAACCTTGCGGCGCGCCCATGCGGTGCATCCGATCGCCGCGGTGCAGTCGGAATACTCTTTGTGGAGCCGTGATCAGGAACAGGAAATCCTGCCGCTGTGCGCCGAGCTGGGGATAGGGTTCGTTCCTTACAGCCCGCTGGGCCGCGGCTTCCTCACCGGTAAAATCAGCAGCAGCGGCCAGCTGGCGGCCGACGACTTCCGCCGCACGCTGCCGCGCTTCCAGGAGGGCGCGCTGCAAAGCAACCGCATCCTGCTGGAAGCGCTGACGCCGCTGGCCGGCGCGCGCGGCTGCACGCCGGCGCAGCTGGCGCTGGCATGGCTGCTGGCACAGGGAGATAACATCGTGCCGATTCCCGGCGCGCGCCAGATCAAGCACCTGGAAGAAAATGCCGCAGCCGCCGACATCGTGCTGCGCGCCGACGAGCTGGCCGCCATCCGCGCCGTGCTGGACGGCGACCTGGTGGTCGGCCAGCGCTACGGCACGCCGGAACTGGAGCTAATCAACCGCTAAGCGCGACTCGCGCAAACAGGATCAACGCTGTAAAAGAAAAAGCCATATCGCTCTAGGAGGGATATGGCTTTTCATCGGACTTGCTACCGTATCAAGGCAGGCCAGGCAACATGCCTCGGCGGCGCCAGGAAAAATTACTTGCTGGCCATCATTGTGAACGATCAGTAGTTAATGAGACAAATTGGTCCAATTAGAACACTTCTGTGCAATAGATAACGAGACAAATTCAATAGTTGGCGAGACTCTTTTCATTTAGAAAATGTTGAGCTAGTTTCATACCTTGATGGCTCGTGAGTCGCGAAGTCATATTTCGATTTTTTTCTCGATTCCCCATCGACAAGCGCACGACCTGCTGGAGTCAGTTCGCATGTATAGAACTCACGTCCGTCCCTGATATGAACGCAACGGGAACGGGTACGCCGGCATAAAGTCAGTGAGCTCGGTATCAACAAAGATCTGCACAAGCTAGATCTATTTTTTGCTAAGCCCGTCATTTCGATTAGCCAGATTTTGGATCATGCTTAACGCAAATTGTCGATCAGCCTCAGTCAACATCTGTACATTTTTATAAAGCTGGTCGTTAATACTTGCTCCCATAGGATCTTCGGATCTCCCCAATAGGTAGTCAGTCGTCACATCTAGCGCCATGGCCAACCGTCTGAGATTTTCAAACGAAGGTTTCCTTGTGCTTTCTGGATTTTCAAAGTGAGAGATTGAAGTAGACGGCAGTCCAGTTTCCTCGCCCAACCGCGCTTGGGTCCAACCTCGCAATTGGTCACGCGCATACCGCAGCCTCTCAGCAAATATATTTTTGCCATCGTTCTTCATATTGTCGACTCCTATAATGTTAACTTGACACATTCGACAATAAAGCACATTATTGCCAATACCGACTTGTCGAGTTTGGCAGGTTCAGTTTAGCATCGAAATGAATGAAACCCAAGAGGTCAATCATAAGGAGCAAATCATGACCAAGCATTTCCCAAAAGGATTAGACAATCGTATGCGCGATCAAAATGGCGAAATCCGCAAAAAGCGGGGCGACACTCAGGTAGGAACATTGCGCAAGGAGTATGGAGAGAGTTTCGCGAAAGGGTATCGTTCGGACGCCGAATTAGGCACGGTGCTAAAGAAAGAAGGTGTTGATAGCCTTGATCAATTGCTAAAAAAGGGGAAGTGATGAAGCTGCTATTTCCAAATTGAAAGATTGATTTCCACACCAGCGACCAGATGCTCAGCGACATCGGTTCAATTATCAATTAACAATACAGGCCACGTTATGCAGAAATTCAAAATTGCTCATATCCGAGAACAAGGAGTTAATCTGATAATAATTCCGTTGGATACATCATTCGGGAGGAAGGGGTCTAGCGAACAACAAGAAATTATTGACTCGCTACAAACTGCCTCTACATCCGCCGGGCTGGCGGGGACAGTCGTTCCTGCTTGGAGAGAGGGCACTAGTCACAGGTTTATTGCACCATCAAAATGGCACCCCTTCTTTCAATCGTTCGGATGGAATCAAATATTGGCAAACATCAATAAAGAATTAACCGTTAATTAATGTTCCTAATGATGCAGCAATGGCTTTGATCGCGTTGTCACCATTCAAGACCGCGATCGGATCAACCTAATTTGTCTAAAAAAGGAGATACACATGGCGTTGTACAAATATGAAAATATGGTCGCAAAGTCAACTCATGCTGCATTCGACACATTGCATTCGCCCGGTGCTGTTACACCCTATTCAGGAATATATCGCTGTGAAGTATGCGCGCACGAAATAGTTTCTACTAAATCGCACCCTCTGCCACCGCAAAATCACCACCAACATCCGAGGGGTGAGGCAATTCGATGGCGCCTGACTGTCACCCATGCCTCAAATTAATAGACGGAAACTTGATAGCCGAAAAGGCCCACGGCTGGCCATCGTAGCATGTGCCGCGCATAGCTTAGAGTTTTGAATCCGATCTGGAGAAGCATGGGGCATGAAGCGCGGAACGGCCGTATCCTGCTTGATTCTGCCAGGAAACCTGTGATAGTGTTGTTGCTTGTTTTTCAATCCACAGGGAGTGGGGCATGAATTCGGACGACCAAAGTCTTTCTCATAAGATCAAGATGAAGTTCGGCACGTCGCCCAATGAGCCAGATACGCAGCAGCTCGCTCACATCAAGGCAGATCTGAAGCGAATCTCGGATGCCGGACGCGTGCCAACCAGTGTGGAGTGGCTTGTTATTGTTAAGAGGCATTGCCCGAGCTGCGGCCATTACAAGTACGCAGGAGAGGACAATTCGGATCTTACGACATTGCTGAAATTGGCCACTAAGCCCGCCGGAAAATAACGCATATGACAAACATACAAGCATTCCGCGCTGAGCTGGAGAAGCGATGTAAGATTTACAAATGGAATCCTTCCGACGAAGAGTTACAGGGCATTGCCGCTGAAATTGCCCACTTAGCAGTTACTGTCGCCAACATCGACCGGGATACTCTCGTTGGCGTAGTAACAAGGCACGCAAAGGTCGATTCTTTTTTATTAACCGAAGGCATTGACAATTCGGACTTGAAGACCTTGCTGCTCCTTGCGACGAGAGCGAGATAAGCGCTGATGGCTGGGCACGAGATGTCTAACGAGCAGGCTGTGATCGAGGCCGAGCGAGAGCTTAGGGTGCTCAAGGACGAGTATATGCAGTGCTTGACTCCCGTCGCGATCGCTGTCAACTCCGGAGCTGAGGAGCCGTCGATGGCAAAACTCCTCGAATGCCAGCAATTGGGCAACGCGTACTTCAATGCTGCCGAAGGCCAGGTCGGAAACAGCGGTCTGTTGGGAGCCCATGCGCATGGAAAGTGGGTGACCGGCTTCGCGGAAACATGCCATTCCATACTCGATTCATATGTCTCTCATATGCGATTCCTTCGAAGCTACCGGGACAAAATTGGGGATGTCGAAATTGAGCCGTCCCAGTACGCATTTGCAAACATGCAACGAATGGTAAAGGAATACCTTGACCACAAGAGGTGCGATGAGCTCAAGAACCTCTTCGTGGACAACAATCTACCAACTACAGGATTTACGATGCCAGCGGCAAGAGATGAAGTGAAAGTAACTAAACTACAACGTATTCTTAGTGTGATAATTGGCATTGTCGTGGTCACCGCGATCGTGGTTCTTGCCATCATTTTCCCAAATCCGACGCCATGGCAACAGTTCGTATTTCGAGGTTGTTTAGCAGTTGGAGTGGCTGCGCTCGCGTCGCTTGTTCCGGGCTTCTTAAATGTCAATGCAAGCCTGAAGGGATGGGGCAGTTACTTTACTATTATGGCCGGTGGAGCGCTCGCCATATTCGTCTTAATCTGGTTAAGTTCGCCTCCCGCCCTATCATCGGCTCAGAGCGCTCAAATTCAGCAAGAACCAGGTGAGAGACCCGTTTCACCTGAAAACGGGTCATCTGCCCGGTAACGACTATCCGCTGGCGATTGTCCAGGTGGACCATACGCCATGCCAGATCTGTTTTGTCGACAAGGTGGCCCGGCACAACCGATCGGCGATGGCTGGATGGCCATTTCATCACGCGCCATATCCGCAGGAGTCGTAATTTATGAAATATACAGTGGTCGCCACACCACTCTAAATACTCCACGCAAAAAATATTACAAGCTTAAAGACTTGTTGGCTGAGATGCCTGCGAAACTTCCTATCGATGAGAAGTGGGGCCAAGCGCCTCCGGTAGGTAGGGAGTTCGGCAGTAAGCACTATGAATATTTGACCGAGCTAGACGCTCGCGCCAGAACCGCGAAGGCTGCATTCGACCCGATGACGGCGAGCCGAAGCGGTCTAATCGATCAGACGACATTTTCTAAAATGCGGAAACACCGCCGCCGCTAATGCGAGCATTTCAGCAACTCTCGTGCATTATCGAAAAGCATAGCGATTCGCCATGGCATCATAAAGCGCATGATGTTCAGGAAGTTTATTTTTCTCGTAGAATTCGCGGCAAAGCAGTTCGTCAATATTATTGCCAACGAACGTTTGCCGACACCACTTCGGCACCTGATATTCCAAGGCATTTATCAATAAATCCCAATCAGTCTGAGAATCAACACAGAGTTCGATATAGTCCCGTTGCGCTTTAACCAGTTCTAACCAGGTTCGCAATCTGTCAGGTAATTCGTCCTTGGAACATATCGCGGCTGGGAACTGCCCGAGCAGCGGGATCACGGTTTCCCGCACGAAATCGCTGCACTCGCCATGCTGATACGGAATTTCCGCATAAAACTCTTCGCCGGAATCTGCAATCATCCCGATACTAATCAAATGTGGGCGAATGAAATCTGTGAATTCTGTATCGAGGAATACCTTGAGAGTCATCATTAGATCTCGATCACCAATGCTGGATTAAATGCTTCATTTTCCCATTCAAGCCGATCGACATTCGGCGCTGTTCTCACATTAAATGGATAACCACGTGGGTTGGCAATGACACGCGAATCGCCGATCCGATAGTCGAAGTTGTCGTGCACATGCCCATGTATCCACAAATCCGCTTTCTCAATCAAGGGCGTCAAGTCGCTCACAAATGCCGCATTCAACAGTGTGCCAGCGAAGCGTGGATGAATCGAATTTGGATGTGGTCCATGATGCGTAACAACCACCGTGCGGCCATCAAAATTTTCATCCAATTTTTCCTCCAGCCAAAGACGTGACTTTTGGTGGATATTCAATGCATCTTGTGCGGTGAACCGTCCGTGCCTGCCGCGAATGACTTTGTGATCATTCAAATTTCGTTCAGCTTCTCGCATGGCAGTCAGGGGATTGGAGGGATCCGCCCGGTAATCTGTCCATAGGCAACAGCCAAGAAATCGCACGTCATTGAGGACGTATTCTTTTCGTTCAAGATAGTGCACGTTGCCGCTCGCTTCAAAATTTTCCATCTCTTCAACAAGATCGAAATACTTTTCCTTGTAGGCTTCGTGATTGCCATGCACGTAGATCACTGGTACCGGCCAATCCGCAAAAGCAGTGATCGCTTTGGTATTGCGATGAATGTCACCGGCAATGACTAGGACGTCCGCATCTGCACGTTCAATCACGCGGTAGTCAGGGAATCGCTGATCCAGGAATTCCAGATGCAAGTCAGAGGCAATTTGAATTTTCATCATCAGAGGTGGCGAGAAGCTTACAAAAATTACATGCGAATTGCCAAAGCACAATGAGTCCAATATCGCTATTGCCAATTTTCTGTTGTACTCATTGGGCTAAACGGATCACCAACGCATAGCAACCGATCATATTGTGCGCTTTCCATATCATAGCCCACACAAAAATGATGGTTACTTGGAATGCTGTTAAGTTCCGGCATCCTGTTTGCAGAATCAATTTTATGATGTAACTACTATGCCCTCGCCCTTCTCTTAGCTTATGTACGAGGGCTGTATGAAAAGCAAGCACTGTGCAGCGTGCGGTCAGATATTCTACCCACGTCCCCAAGTTCCGCTACAAAACTACTGTGCTGCCCCAGCCTGCCAGCGTGAACGACGCCGCCGCTGGCAAGAAAAAAAACGACAGTCCGATCCCGACTATCAAGACAACCAAAGTCGAGCCCAACAAGCCTGGTGCAAACAGCATCCCGATTACTGGCGCGAATACCGCATCACTCATCCGGAGTATATGAAGCGAAATCGTACTCAGCAACGTGAACGCAATGAACAAGCGCGGGCGAGTTCAATTGCAAAGATGGACGCGTCAGCACCGATTTTTCGTTTGCAATCAGGGATATATCGCATTGCTGGCGTCGCGTCAGCCGGTATTGCAAAGAAGAACGCGTGGATTGTGGAAATCACTTTAGTTTCAGAGACTTACCGGTAGCATTGGAGAATTGCAAAGAGAGGACGTGATAGGCGCAGCGACATACCGCTGTTACTGTAGCGCTCAGGTGCGCGATGTATACTGCATGCCAGATCAAATACAGTGATTGCGAAATAGAAAATCCTGTGCGCAACATCGTCTGCCGCAATTTGGAGGGCGAACCGTATGCTACGAGATCAGGCAGGCGATGGCGGTGTCCTGAATGCCTCGCAATTCCGGGCCGCTGAGTATGTGAGGATGTCAACGGAACACCAACAGTACTCGACTGAAAATCAACGCGACAAAATCCGTGAATACGCGGCCCAACGCAACATCGAGATCGTCCGCACCTATGCCGACGAAGGTAAAAGTGGCCTGCGCATCGACGGTCGTCAGGCGTTGCAAAGTTTGATTAAGGACGTCGAGACGGGCTCTGCCGATTTCCAGATCATCTTGGTGTATGACGTCAGCCGGTGGGGCAGATTTCAAGATGCGGACGAAAGCGCGTATTACGAGTACGTGTGTCGACGCGCTGGTATCCAGGTCGCCTATTGTGCCGAGCAATTTGAGAACGACGGCTCCCCGGTTTCGACCATCGTCAAAGGTGTCAAACGGGCAATGGCAGGCGAATACAGCCGTGAATTGTCAGCCAAGGTATTCGCCGGACAATGTCGATTAATTGAACTGGGATATCGACAAGGTGGTCCCGCTGGCTATGGCTTGCGGCGCGTACTGATTGACCAATTTGGATCCGTCAAAAGCGAGCTTGCACGTGGCGAACACAAGAGTCTCCAGACGGATCGCGTGATTTTGATGCCAGGCCCCGAAAGCGAAGTCCAAATAGTTAATCAGATTTATCAATGGTTCATCGACGACAGCCTCAATGAATATGAGATTGCCGAACGCCTAAACAACGTGAATATCTTAACTGATCTCAGCCGCCCCTGGACGCGCGCCACCGTACACGAAGTGCTGACCAATGAGAAATATGTCGGCAACAACATTTATAACCGCATATCTTTTAAATTGAAAAAGATGCGAGTGGTGAATAGCGCGGATATGTGGATTAGAAAAGATGGTGCCTTCGAATCTGTAGTACCTCCAGAAATTTTCTATACTGCACAAGGCATCATGCGCGCACGAGCTCGGCGCTTCACCGACGAGGAATTGGTTGAGCGCCTGCGCTCCTTGTACAAAAACAGAGGATTCCTATCTGGACTAATCATCGACGAAATGGAAGGCATGCCGTCATCCACTGTGTATGCCCATCGATTTGGCAGTCTGATCCGAGCCTATGAAATAGTGGGCTTTACGCCCGACCGAGATTATCGCTATCTCGAAATAAACCGATTCCTACGACGTCTGCATCCGAAAATTGTGTTGGAGACTGAAACCAATATAGCCGAGCTTGGTGGGCAGGTTGTTCGCGACTCGGCAACTGACCTGTTGCAGGTGAATCGGGAATTCTCGGTATCCCTGGTGCTAGCCCGTTGCCAGACACATGATTCAGGTCGTAACTGCTGGAAAATCCGGTTCGACAGCAGTCTGGTGCCGGACATCACTGTGGCCGTACGTCTCGACCAAACGAACCAGTCACCTCTTGATTACTATCTATTGCCGCGACTGGATTTCGGTCAGGCACGCCTTAACCTCGCAGAGCAAAATGCAATCGAATTTGACAGCTATCGCTTTGACACTCTCGATTATCTTTATGGCATGGCGGAGCGCGCTCGCATGAGGAGAGCAGCATGACCCAGAATCATAAGCCTGGCGAGTTAAGGATGATCCCGGTAGACCGTATCGACGTACTCAATCCTCGCGAGCGGAATAATAAAGTTTTTGAGGAAATCACAAAAAATATACAGATGATCGGACTCAAAAAGCCGATCACCGTGACACCGCGCGCCGGTTCCGATGGCGAAGAACGCTACTTATTAGTTTGTGGCGAAGGACGCATGAAGGCGTTCAAGTCCTTTGGCGAAACCACTATTCCGGCACTGGTTGTCTCCGTTAGCGATGAAGATGCGTTCATCATGAGCCTTGCCGAGAATATCGCGCGTCGACA
Organism: Collimonas pratensis; assembly: GCF_001584185.1. GTDB lineage: Bacteria > Pseudomonadota > Gammaproteobacteria > Burkholderiales > Burkholderiaceae_D > Collimonas > Collimonas pratensis. The sequence continues at coordinate 5,362,898 of NZ_CP013234.1, forward strand.
CTATCGTCCGCTGGAGCTATTCGCGAGCATACAAGCATTGTTCGATCAAGGATATGACCAAAAAGCTATTGCTTCGAAAACAGGATTGACCCTCGAGTACGTGCACGGCATTGTTGCACTCCTGGAGCGTGGCGAGGAGCGATTGTTGGTAGCAGTCGAGAGAGGAAAAATTCCACTCAATGCGGCAATCGCGATCGTTGGTGCAGGCGACGACGACAAGGCCGTGCAGGCCGCATTACAGGAAGCCTATGAATCGGGCAAGCTGCGCGGCAAGCACTTGCAAGAAGCTAGGCGCGTAATCGAGCGACGCCAAACTCTCGGACGATCGGTGGCGCGCGGCACGCCACGTAAAAGAATAGACGTCACAACGTCCAGTTTGGTGCGAACTTATCAGAAGGAAGTCGAACGACAACGTTTGATGGTAAAGAAGGCCGAATTTGCGCAACAACGCCTGCTATTTGTGGTCGGCGCGTTGCGTCAGCTTCTCGCTGACGAAAATTTTACCAATTTACTGCGCGCCGAAGGCTTGGATACTTTGCCCAAATATTTGACGGATCGAATATGGACGGCTGGGAGCAAGCCATGACGGGGATATCGCTCGGCTTTTCTCTTGAACCGCTATCTCTGCCGCTCACCAGCATCCTTCCTTCACGGAAGATGCCCGAAGGTCTCATCACGTCTCGCAAATTCAAACAGATTTGCTCCTCCATTGGAGAGGTCGGTTTAATCGAACCCCTATCCATTACACCTGTCATTCGCGACTTAGAGCAACATATGCTTCTGGATGGGCATATCCGCCTCATCGCAATGCGCGATCTTGGATTTGTCGATGCGCCGTGCCTGGTGTCGACGGACGATGAAGCATATACCTACAACAGTCGTATCAATCGGCTATCAACGATCCAGGAACATTTCATGATCCGCCGCGCCATTGATCGCGGAGTCTCGCCCGACCGGCTTGCCAAAGTGTTGAGTGTCGACGTAAGTCAAATACTCAAGAAAATGAATTTGCTCGACGGCATCTGCGCCGAGGCGGCAGACATGTTGAAAGACCGACAGTTTTCAGTGGAAATATCCAGGGTGCTGCGCAAGATGAATTCAACTCGGCAGGTCGAGTGCGTCGAGTTGATGATTGCAGCGAACACCGTGACGGTGGCTTACGCTGAAGCTATGCTGGTGGCAACGCCGGAGGAATTCCTGGTAGAAGCAAAAAAGACGTTGAAGCTGACCGGTGTCACGCAGGAGCAGATGGCAAAAATGGAGCGGGAAATGGCAAATCTCCAAGGGCAATACAAAATGGTCGAACAAAACTACGGTCAGGACGTGCTCAATTTGGTTCTCGCCAAAGGCTATTTGACGAAGCTATTGGAGAACCCAACAGTTGCCCGTTATCTCCGCCAACGGCAGCCCGAAGTATTGGCTGAATTCGAGTTGATCATTAGAACGACCGCGCTGGATCAATGAGGTAAAAAATCGGGGGCGAAGGGTCTGCTCATTGACTAAACTATTTTAACGATTGCCAAGCCCAAGCAGAATAGAACAATCTGGAAGGGACAGCATGGTCACTTCCACAATAGCTTATGCTATAAAATTACCAAAAGACAATGCAATATTCCAGCTTATTGTGCAGGTTATTTACCGTCAAGGAACGCTATGGCTGTTCGGAAGATCCCTAAAAATCATCTGGTCGTTACCGGCAGTTTCGCCAGTCGTAAAAACGGTCAGATGGATCAATTTGAATCCTTGCTGGAAAAAGAATACTTGCTGCTCCTCGATTTCGACGACAGCGTCGAACGTTATGAAACACAGCCAGTAACGATTCCAATTCCCGGAATGCGTAACGGCTATACCCCGGATGTGCTGGTATTTTATCTCTCCGATCGCAAGCCACAACTCACTGAAATCAAACACACCGACGACTTGCGTCGGAATGCCGAAAAATACGCTCCCAAGTTTACGGCGGCAGAACAATACGCCCTCGAGCGGAATTGGGAATTCCGCGTCGTGACGCAGATCGACATTCGTACTCCACGCCTGAGTAATCTCAAATTTCTACGGGAATATCGCAATATTGAGCCCGCAGCACAAGACTGCGCCGAAATTGTCAGACTAATGAAGAAAGCGGACGAAATTTTTTCGCCAAAAACACTTCTTGATCAATTAGCGACCAGTGATGACGATCGGCTGTATTGGCTACCGGTCATCTGGCATTCGATAGTCACACAAAAAATAACGGCAGATCTGGACAGACCTATTGACAATAACGCGGTACTTCATCTGCCGCAAAGTATCCTATGAATACCTCAGAGCCCCCATTACTTTGGATCAAGGAGGGTGCGACGATCACCAACAATGATCGCGAATACGTCGTCGTGGCTTTGGCGGACATCAACTTGGTTTTGGCTAAAGAGGTCGGGACAGAAGAAAAGGTGTTACTCAAAATCGGAGATATTGGTCCACCAAGGGTCATTGGCGAAGCCACGCCGATGCCGCAACCAGAACGAGCGCTGGCAAGTGTCTCTGACGCAGATTGGCAAGTTGCTGAAGATCGCCGCAAGTACATCGGCCCGCTATTAAATAGCTATTATCAACACTCGGATGCTCTCGCGGATAAAATTGCCGCCGAAGCGGGCGTCAGTCGAGCTACCATCTATAGATGGCTGGCGACATTCAGAGATACCGGATTGCTCTCTTCCCTGCTACCAAATCCGGGAGGCAAAGGAGGTAAAGGGAAGGCTAGGTTATCGGCCGACGTCGATGCCATTATTCAAGACTGCATCGAAAATTTCCACGATACCGACCAAAGCCAATCCGTCGCTTCGACGATCGCTGAAGTTCGCAGACGCTGCTCCAATGCAAATCTTCGCCTACCTGCACCCAATACAATCCGGGGTCGCCTCGAACAAACAAAGGGGCGAGAACGTGTCGCTCGTCGCAAAGGAGAAGCGGTCGCGCACGACCAATTTGATCCAATCAAAGGTAGCATCCCGGACGCAGATTGGCCGTTAGCAATTGTACAGATCGATCATACTTTACTGCCAGTAATCATCGTCGACGACGTGTATCGCAAATCCATCCGACGAGCCTGGATTACGTTGGCTATCGATGTCAATAGTCGGGTCTGTCTGGGAATGCATTTGTCGCTCGACGCTCCATCGGCTATGTCTGCCGGCATGTGCATCTCCCACGCCATTTTGCCGAAGGAGCGTTGGATGGCAAGGCTGAATATCACCTCAACGGATTGGCCATGCTGGGGAACCATGAGCGTGCTGCACATGGATAATGCACGCGAATTCCGAGGTCAGATGTTAAGCATGGCATGTCAGGAATACGACATCGATCTTCACTTACGTCCGGTTAAAAAACCCCGCTATGGGGCACACATTGAACGTTTAATGGGAACGGTGTCCGAAGGACTCAAGACGCTGAAGGGAGCGACCTTCTCCGGCCCAGAAGAAAAAGGACAATACGATTCGGAAGGAAATGCCTGCATGACCTTCAGCGAATTGGAGCGTTGGCTCGTCCTGTTTTTTGCCGCATATCATCGGAAGCCGCACGCTGGAATCAACACGTCACCGTTGGCTAAATGGCGCGAAGGCTTGCTCGGCACAAAAGGAAAGCCGGGACGCGGGCTGCCCGCACGTCGCCTTGATGACGAAAAACTGCGTATCGATTTCATGCCATTTTTCGAGCGAACCATTCAAAATTACGGTGTCCTGATAGACGTCCACTACTATCATGATGTCCTACGCCCTTGGATAAATACGCCTCATCCGGAGTTTAATAAACATCGGCGCAAATTTCCATTTCACCGAGATCCGAGAGATATCAGCGTTTTATATTTTTTCGATGAAATAGCTCAACGCTACTTCTCCATTCCGTATCGCGATACGAGTCTGCCGCCCGTAAGTATCTGGGAATTGCGGGAAGCGTATCGACGCGCCGATGAAAAGGGTATCTCGCGCGAAAACGAAAAAGCTGTGTTTGCCCTAATCAATGAACAACGAGAAATCGAAGCGGAAGCCGCAGAAAAAACAAAAGCAGCGCGACGTGCACAGCAGCGCCGAACCCAGCACGCCGTAGCCCGCAAGCATAAGGACGAGGACTTGCCCAATGTCAGCACACCGACTTCTACGGCACCTCCGCCGGGGGTACGGGGATACGATCCTGATGCAGTGGCGCCACTGGATGACGAATGATGCCCGAAAAAAAAGATTTCCCTCATCTCAACGAAGCTGCATTAGCGTTAATCGAACGCACAGATGAAGAGCGTATCTACGCGATCCGCGAAGGTTCCTGGTTGGGTTACAAAGATGCCAAGCGCATTCTGGCACGCATGGAGGAACTATTGGCCTATCCGCGTATTACTCGCATGCCAAACATGCTTTTAGTCGCGCCATCGTTTAATGGTAAGACCTCGATTCTGGAACGTTTCATGTCGCTGCATCACCCAGATTTGGATGCCGAAGGAGAAGTGACAATCTGTCCCGTGGTAATGGTAGAGGCGCCGCCAAAGCCAGACATTTCAGATTTTTACACGCGTATATTAGATGTGCTGATGACACCCTATAAGCCCACGGCATCGACCCCAGAAAAATACTCACAGATTAAGCGCTTGTTCCGTCAAATGGATGTGCATATGTTGATCGTCGATGAAATTCATCATTTGATTACCGGCAGCACGAATCGCCAGCAGGAATTTCGTAACGCGATTAAAAGTCTGGGCAACGAAACCGGAGTGTGCATGGTCGCGGCGGGAACTGAAGATGCCTACAATGCGTTTAACACCGATCCTCAAATGTCTAGTCGCTTCACTCCTGAAGAGCTTCCTGTTTGGAAGCCGAACAATGAATTCGGTTCTTTGCTGGCCACCCTCGAACTGCGAGCCCCATTAAAGCAGGCATCAAATCTTAAGGACCCTCCCACTATGCTAGCCATTCATACCCGTAGCGAAGGCACATTGGGCGACATGGTCGATTTGGTTAAGGAATTGGCGGTAGATGCAATTCGAAACAAGGTCGAACGAATTACGTTTGATCGGATCACCTCCCTGAGATGGGTACCTCCATCCAAGCGGAAGCAATATAAGCGTCTCTGATTGTCATGTTGGGACTTACTTCACCGTTGTGGCCAATTCATTACAAGCCGTTGCCCGATGAATTATTATCCTGTTGGCTCGTGCGCCTTGCGCATGGGCACGGTATGAAATCTCAAACCTTCTGCAACGTTATTTTTGGCAATCGCATTCAAATATGGAATCGGGATATCGACCGATTGGCGCCGTCATGGCTATTGGATGAACTTAGTCGCCGAACTGGGACTTCCCCTGAAACGGTATTGAATACGACTTTGCGAACCTACGAGGGCCTGCTGTACAGGCAATTCAGATTGTCCGGCGCGTTGCATTGGATCCTCGTACTCAAAATGTATCACCGTAAGCGAGAGGGGCATGGGTTGCAGTTCTGTCCCACGTGCCTAGCCGAAGATACTATTCCATATTTCAGGAAAAATTGGCGCATCGCTTTCAATACGGTCTGTACTCGTCATGGAACAATGCTCCTTGACCGTTGCCCGAAATGTAGCGTGGCTGTCGCCGTTCACCGTCTTGATATGGCTAGGCCAGCCGACGTAGAACTCGCTCCACTTTCATATTGCCACATTTGCGGATTTGACTTACGGGCCGCACCGGCAACGGAACCGATTGCGTATGACGTCCCGACCGCAGCATTATTGCTTAAGGTAAGTCGGATCGTCGATACCGGAGGTAAACCAAGTCCAGAATGGGATTTGGGACGATATTCAGTCATGCATCAATTATGCAAACTCATGACTTCACGATATCAACACGTTTCCCTTCGACAGTTCGTGTTAGAACAAATTGGAACTCAAGACATGCCTTTGGCAGAGGGACATATATCTTTTGAGATGAGATCGATAGAAGAACGGCACCATTTGGCGCAATTAACAGCTTGGCTGCTTATGGATCCCGAACGGAGATTAACTGCAGCATGGCGAGCACAAGCTGTTCGATACAACATGCTCGTGAAAGATTTCCATCAACCACCTATTTGGTACAACAGGATCGTCGACGATTTTTCGAATTGGCGAAACCGATTTATATACAGCTAGCACCTAGCTGACATAAAATTTTTTATGAATTTCTCGGTCATTTAGAAATCGCAGCGCTTTCTTCAACCATATGCTTTTTCTGATATCGCATTCCCAAATTATCATCACTCGCCACCCGGTCCGACGAAGAATTGCAATATTTCTCTTGTCGCGTGAAGCATTGCCCGAAATTTTTCTCTCCCAGTACTCGACATTGCTCTTTGGCCGGGACTGACCATATTTACACGAGTGATCATGCCAAAAACATCCATGTACGAAGATCACTTTGTGACGGGCAGGAAAAACCAAATCTGGCGTCCCAACCAACTTTCGACTGTGCAGAACGTAACGGTAGCCTAAACGATGAAGCGTCGATCGCACGATCATTTCTGGCTTTGTGTCTTTGCTGCGCACTTGAGCCATTGTGCGGCTGCGCTCAGCGACAGAGATCCGGTCCACACTCAACCTCCTTAGTAAACTTACCTCAGATATTCAGAGCATACGCCGAATGTAAATCGCTCAATCGCCACCCCCAATGGCGTCAACCTCAGCCAGGCAGTCGATCAGATGATGCCGTCCGCTATGCTAGCGATCTGAATCCATCCACCGAAGTGAAGTTGAGGTACCATTCTTGGCGAGACAATGGCCGCGACTATCGTGCTCATCGATACCAAACCAAAAAAAAATGAATCAGGAAGAAGTATGGCGGTATTGAATCAAATTGTAGCCCTGGACATTTCCACTGACGATCGGGTTCAAGCCATTGAACAAGCCAGGGTGCACGGTAAGCTTTTCGATGCCTTAAAGCGCCCCGGTTTCATTCACATTAGGTAGTAATCATGACGAGATCTTTTGGTCTGGTGGATTATAAAGTTCAGGAAGCTGAGTTCTTTCTGCTCGAAGTTCATCGCTACGGCCAAAAAATCGATTTCTGGGCGGTCCAGTTCTGCGTCTCTGCTTTTGTCTCGGCCGCGCGCAGCGTTACGTTCGCGATGCAAGCATCTCTCAAAGGTAATCCAGAGTTTGATGTATGGTATGCCCCTCGACAAGAAGCGCTTCGAAAGGATCCCTTGTCACGCTTCTTCCATGATTTCCGAACGGTGACGCAGCACATCGGAGAGAACTTAGTCTCCGGCGGGTCTCACAGTAAAGCGGGTACCTTCTATTACTTTGTTCCCTGCCGTGACTTGCCGAACGTCCCCGAGTTGGATGTGATCACCGCGTGCAACACGTATTTCAAAAGCGTGCTTGAACTGGTGCATGACTGTTATGTACATCTTCGGACCATCGTTGATGGCCAATGGTACTTCACGGAGGAGAACTTTAGGCACCTAGGAAAGACGATTGAAGATGCCGAAGAGGAGCTTGGCCTGCCACGCGGCTGGACCGACATCAAAAAACCTGGGATCGAACCATATCGTTGGCACGTGTTGAGACGGAGTGCCGACGGCTGCAATATCCAATCACAGTTTGATAAGTGGTTGGGTAGGACCTTAGATCGGCCGCCAACTCCCCCCCCCCCCTATGATTCTGGGCGGTCTGAGTAAATGGCACGTGCGGACGCGTTTCAATCATAAAATCACGCTCGCCGAAATTGATAATATAAACACAATAAACTCATTTTCCTACTTACTCACTTTCATCAATTTGCATACGGGAATTCATGAATATAGGCCCAACGTCCGCTATTTGGTGCCATGAAGCAGGATGTCAAAATGTTGACGCCTTTGTGCAATCGCTGTACATTGACGCCACTAGGAGGCGTCAATGCGTGTTGTGGATCTTTTCGCCGGATGCGGCGGGTTGAGTAAGGGATTTGAGCAAGCGGGCTTTGAGCTTACGCTGGCAGTAGAGCATTGGGCTCCTGCGCGGGAAGTCTACAAGGCCAACTTTGATCACATCGTTAAAGACCTGGACTTAGGGCGGGTAACTGACGCCACTCGCCTAATTCGTCCTGAGAGGCCAGATCTGATTATGGGTGGCCCACCCTGTCAGGAATTTTCGGTTGCAGGCGGTCGCGTTGAAAGTGATCGAGCCGAACTGACACTGAAGTTTGCGAAAATCATAAGCGCAGTGCGACCGCGCTGGTTCATGCTGGAAAACGTACCAGGTGCTCGCAAAAGTGTCGCTTGGCAGTCAGGACGTAGTGTTTTGGAAAAAGCCGGTTATGGTATTACTGAGTGCATTCTCAACGCAGCGTACTTCGGGGCACCGCAAAATAGGAAGCGTTTTTTTGCCATTGGCTGCATAGGCGAAGAACATGACTTCCTGTTTGATGAAATTCAAATGGGGAGTTCAGAAAATCCCCTGTCTATACGCAACTTTGTCGGCGATGAATTTGGCATCGATTTTTACTATAGACATCCAAGGAATTGGGGGCGTCGAGGAGTGTTTTCGCTAGACGAGCCTTCTCCGACTATTCGATCAACGAACCGGCCCGTTCCACCAGGTTATAAACCACACCCTGACGACGCTGGTCCATGCAAAGAAGCTCGGCCACTATCTTCGTGGGAGCGAGCAAGAATTCAAACCTTTCCTGAGAATTTTCAGTTTTCCGGAACAATGACTAATCAGAGTACGATGATTGCCAATGCCGTGCCAGCCTCCTTGGCAGAGCATGTGGCGGCCGCAATATCCCGTTATGAGGAGCAGCGTTCTATGTTCAGCGACCCAAATTTTCGTGAGTGGTTATCTTCTACTCAAGAGTACACCCCTCGCACCATCAGCAACGTAATTTCGAGAATTAATCGTGCTTCGCGCATCTTGCATGCCCGCCAACTCTCTAATGATCCGTTGGATATAATTCACGCTCTCGAACGTAAAGGCGAGTTCGCCGAACTATCATCCAGCGTGCGTTCGCAAATTAAAAAAGCTATTCGTTTACGCGCAGAGTTTCAAGGGCGTTGAGGTTCGACGGAAGCTAGGTCAAAATGTCTGGGCCAATAATGCGGAGCAGAGCTCCCATCACTGGCCCGACCAACTCGATTACAGAAGGCAAATATCTCGCAATTCTAACTACAGGTTATTTGCTTTCTATATTTGCCTGCTTGTTATGCATCTCCGCGAGAGTTCGCAGAGGCCGTCTTTCTAAGTTGAAGGTGTCGGTAAAAGTGAGCCCATTCGCCCAATCAGTACCCAAGATCTTGGACATCACTGATTCGTCTTTCCTCCATAGAGGATGAACCACGACGGTGCGGAACAACTCATCTCCTGCCAGAGACCGTGCAATGATGCAGGGTAATTTTGAAGCTGCGAGAACAACGTAGCTCATCGTTCCCGGACGCATTGCAACAACTGACTCTGCCAAACTATGCGCATATTCATGCCATTCAGCTATTTCTGGGAAATTCCTGTCATTTGTATCAATGCCAGCTGAATAGTTATCCTGAATCATAGCCCTCAAGTAGGCAATTCCGAGGCGCCAATCAAGCAGCCCATGATATCGACGATTGCCAAATCGTTGAATACAACGATAGCAAGACGTCTTACATTGCTCCGCATGCGCACCGTCGCCATCTGTGCCAAGGAAATCTTGTAAAGGCCATACAATTTCATTTTCCAAGATTTCCTCAAGCAACTTGGCAATATATGGCACGCCCCCCGACACGTCCGGATCACCGAGGCGTTTGCACAAACCAGATCCGTTGACTAATGAGTCTGCTATCTGCAGCATAGGCAAACCACCGCGAAGGCGAGGCTCGAGTGCCTCAAATTCCTCAGCAGATACGTCAAGCATGAGTGCTGCTTTTTGCACTAGAATTTGGGTGGCACTAACAGCGGCGGCACGAGTTGCTATATTGAAGAATTCCCCTTTACGAGCAACATGATTCAGATTTAAACGGCTGTCAAATTTTCTCAATTCTAAATAAACAGCATCCGTTTTTTTTCGAGAGATTAATCCGAACTTCATACCCAAATTTCCATTAAGCTCCCATCGACTCGCCTGAGATTTTTCACGAATGCTCGTTTCGATCGCTTGTGATCGCGTCAATTTGAGCCATTTAGATGCTCCTGGCAAAGGCAATCGTAAATCAGACACCTCATCGACTCTAAATTGCTGAGCAACCTCGTCTGAATTAGCTACCCCATCATTAAGTTGCATAATTGTGGCTCCGGCCCCGCGCCGCACAACAATGTTTCGATGCACAATTGGCTCACCTACTTTCAGTACTGTGGCAACAGTACGTTGATTCATGCGCCCGACTACATCACCGCTGTCTTGAGGATTAAAATCTGTCCGGAAAGCCGTCGGCGTTTTATATTCTGCGAAGTTCGCTATCGAAATTTGTTCACGACAGTCATCGCACTCAAGCTCTGTTGTCGGCAATGTTTCATAGTGCTTCGCAGAGCCACAGGCATCACATATGGCGACAAATGTTTCAGACTCCCACCAGTCTGATACCGCTTGGACCGCGATACCTCCCGCGCGCTTCACCGGATCGGAAAGATTTCCGGTAAAACCTATCACCTTATGCTTTTGTTTATCCTTAACGAGCACAGAGCCGGGAGCAAACTCGAAGACGGCCAGGTCCAAATCACGGCTTATCGTCGACCATTCATATTCGTCGCTGCCTTTACCGTCATCTTCTCGAAGGCCCAAGTAGAGATTTCGAACCCGGGTCGGCATGCCATACATCGGCAGTAGTCCCTGCTCGGCGAGAAAGCGCGCCAACCCGAATCCGGTACCGGTTGGTTCATTTGGTTTAAGACCATTAATTTCCGACATCAGCTGCTCCACAGTTGCATGCGTCGCTAGCGCTGTTTGCTGATCGACGCTGAACGTTGCAGCCTGCAAAAATTCATCTCGCACAGATATAGTTGAGTGCAGCGCATCTCGAAGGCGTTGAGGCCAACCCGCCGCATCGTCGAAATAATAGTCCGCCATAGTAACGTACTCGCCATGAATATCAGGAGGCAGCAACAGATCACCAGGATATGGCTTGCTGTTTTGGTGGCACTCCTGCCGCAGCATTTTAAATGCCGCGCGCAGCCAAGATTTGCGCAATAGTCTCAGCGGAATCGGCTCGTGATTTATTGCAAGAAATGGCGGAGGTGGAGCATCTCCAGTAATCGCCTTGGGGTGTGCAAAATAGTATGCGTCGTGGGTTCGTCCGCGACAAAAAGTCGCTACGAAAGAAAAAGCTTGCCCGCGTCGCCCGGCTCGACCAACACGTTGTTGGTAGTTGAATCGCTGTGGCGGCATATTGGCCTGGTACACACTTTGCAGCGAGCCAATATCAATACCAACCTCCATAGTCGTTGTAACTGATAGCATGTCGATTTCAGTAGCTCGCTTCTTCGTCTCACTCTGTCCATCGACAAAAATTCCCTTAAATTTTCTCAGCCTATCGGAAAAGTTATCTGTCTGACCGGTAAGCTCTTCAACGCGGAGACGGAATCGCGGCACCTCATCCTTGGCTCCTCGCACAATTCGCTTGCCAAGAAAATTCTCTTGCCACAGATCTTCAACTTTACCACTTGCTCCGAGGGCCAATGGATCTCCACAGCGTGTGCAATGACGTATCCCATAATGCATATGGACTCGTTCACAAGTCTTACAGCGCCAATATGGATCTCCCCCTTCAGCAACACGCAAATGCAGATTGCCGATATCAAACCAGCCGCTTTTATGTCCAATCGCGGATAAGCGGCCGAGGACTGAGCTCAATTTCTCAACAACGGAAGTGTCCCCGAATACCTTCTGCGCAACCTTTTTAACTCGATTGTTAGTGATGTCAAAGCCTAGAACCCATTCTTTCTTGGCATCCTCATCAAAGTACTGATTGTCGCGAATTCGATACGCGCCAGCGAATACGCGTAACCAGGCGTCAAGTTCGTCCTTCCCAGCAATATCGCGATCAGATACACATGGATACGCGAGCCCAGTTTCTTCCAACGCAAAAAAAGTGTTCGCAAAAATTACATCATCGACCAACTCATATTGCTGACTCAAAATCAATCCGGCCAAATTTAAACGGTCCGCTCCGGTCAGTTCCTCGTGGTACGCTATATCGTTGCCATTCGTCCCTGCAGGCACGAACAATTCATGCCATTCGTGGCCGCGAAATTTCTGCCGCCCAGCTTTGTCAAACGGATGGACGCCCATACGAACGAACTCAGCAACCAATTCACCAACATGGCCATGGCCTTCCTTATGTTGTAAAAGTTTTGCGAGCGGAACAATACGTCCCTCAGCGGGAGGCTTTTCCCCCTCCGACCCTTGCGCATTGTAGCGAGCTCCATATGCCGCAACTTCAGCGAATTTTTTTTCATTCATTAGCGCCGTAGTTTGTTTTTCAAATTCCTCTGGGCTAATCCACTCAGCGCGTTGCTTAGCTACATAAGACCGGGCCGTGGCCACGAGGATCTCGCGACGCACGTCAAGTAAATGCATGTTTTCAATCTCGAGCGCTTGATTCGCGGCATCTTGCCGACTGTCAGAGAAACAGATCCCCTTAGGTTCCGCACCTATAGCAAGCAACAGTTCGAAGAGCTCGGTCGCCACTAGCTGAGATGCTTTACTAACACCGGTGCGAAAAGCGCGAATAGGTGATCGTGATCGGTTAGTGACTGGCCGCCTTGAATAATCAGTGCCGCATTTAGGGCAGCAGAAAGGCTGTGCAGAACGCGGACCAGTAACACGGCCTTTTACATTTCTAACTGCATTCTCTTTCTGACGGTACAAATGGCCACCTACATGCCCGTCTGGTACCTCGGCATCGAGTCGGGTGAATACTACTCCTGAATGTGGATCCAAATGGGCCAGCTGCCAGTCATCGTAGTCGCGCTCAGGTAATAAGGGTGGGGTCCTACGTGGCCAAAATACTGCAAACTCTTCTAGCTTCATTGAATCATAGTATTCATTAGCTGCACCTTCAGGAAGATTCTCAAGGTTGCCAGAAGATGGGAGCAATTCAGTCGCCGTCGCAGTTAAAGTTTTATCCCCCCGCTGGCCACCAATCAACAAGTCTCCGCATGCCTCGCAATACAAAAGTTCGAACAAGCGCTTCCCGCGCTTTGTGTTAGCGTCTGGACGGGCATGAGAAAGCCCGCGCTCAATAGTGAGGTTGCTAAATTCGACTCCGTCTGCGGTTGGGCTGGGAGCAGCAAACAGACCCTCGATATTTCGAATGAACGTATGAACTCTAAATGCTGGAGTGGTAAGTGCGACTCCAGCTCGATTCTTATCCCATAACCCCGATTCCGGCAAAGCCCGAGCGAGCATTAAACCTCGCAGGGCCAGTTCATGATCAGGGCCGCCGTCTGCAAATATTCGATTAGCTACTTCAGTGAGACGTGTCGCGCGAACCCCCTTACCATCTCTACATCCACTCGTCATAGCAGCTGCAGCCGCCTCTGCGAGATTTTTTACAGTGTCTTCTTCTGATTGGCCAGCAATCCCTAGTGCAGACGCCGCAGATTTCACGGCAAGAAGTAGCTCATCAGAAAACTTCATCTTAGCAACAAAGTCCGCACCGCCAGCAAGCGCTATCTGCATTAGCTTAACGAACGGAGCCGGATCGATGGCCTCAAGGTTCCATATTGGAATACTTGGAACACCTTCAACAACACAGCCTTTCCAAAAAGTCGAATCCGTTGAGCCAGGATCGTTTGCTGTCTTACTGGTTCCAAATGGCGCAAATAGATCTCGCAAGTAGGTACGAGATTGCTCGCCGTCGTCACCAATCATTGGCAACGACGCAGATGAAGCGAGAATACGTAACTTATATCGATGCTGCGGCTGATCTAAGCCAAGACGTTGAATTAATGTCTTGATCAGAAACGCAATCTCTGTACCAGCCGAACCTCGAATTAGGTGAAGCTCATCAAATACCAAATAGAAATATGCGTCGTCATTCGAGATAAGCCAATTTCTAGTGGTGTCAAAGATCTTTTCCTCTACTTCCCTGGACAACATTGCTCCCAACATCGAAGCATTGGTTACCATTAGATCGGGAGGTGCAGCTTGGATGTCCCACCGAGATAGCATTTCGCCGCCATCCATGGAGGGAAAAATGTAGCGAGTTAAGTCTGGTATTTTTTCTCCAGATAAAGCTGCTTCGGCAGCAGCGTTTGCATCATGCTTACGCGCGGCCTGTTGATCTTGCTCGGCCCGCTTGAGGGCGGAGCGCAGCTTGCGTAGCCCTCGAGAGCGGCGCTTTTTCTCGTCCGTGTCATCGGCCATCCGTGGGTGAGTCTCATAACCAGTGACCGGAGTCGCGCTGGTATATTGCGCGAAAAAGACGCGATTGCCGTCAAATCGTTCGTCCATGACCGTTCGCGCTTCTTCTGAATCAAGCGTTTTTCGCAATCGGACCATTTGATCCTCAACCAATGCATTCATTGGATAGAGAATCAATGCTCGCATTGCCGCCGGACGCCTCTCACCTTGGCGCATAGCTCGCCAAGACGCATCATCGCTTTCCCACCACCGGTTTTGTAAAAATGATGCATCCGGCTTTTTCCACTGCACTGCCTCATTCGCGATTGCCGCTAGAATGGGCAACATAAAACTTTCGGTCTTTCCAGAACCCGTGCCAGAAGTGACGATACCAGGATGACCTGGCTTAATCCCGCGCTCAAGCATAGATATCTGATGTTGATATGGAGCGTAACGCGATTTTCGTTTAATCTCTGAATCAGCAATGTCTCCATCAAATAATCCTGACAAAGCTAGTTCGACGAATGCCCGTCTTCCGGCAATTGATAGATTCCCGAGAGGGCCATTGTCATCCATTGCTAAATCCTCTAGCAACTTAGGATGCCCCGTGTACCGCAGCACTGGTTCGAGAAACGGCTCCGTAGCCAAAGTATCGTAAGATTCAAGTAATTTGCGACGTATCTTGCTTACGTCAGGGTCAGAAATACGGAAACTAGTCTCGACGTAGGAGATAAAAAAATCTCTGATGCGACCAAAGCCGCCTATTGGATCAAGCATGAATTTAGCTCCTAAGTTGAGCTACGACAGCGATGTTGGTGGTGCCAGACGCGACTATAAAAAGTTCAACCAATGGCTGTGTTGGTATACCGAGATTCTTCGCCTCGACTATTGCCCGCGCAGCGCGCTGAGCCCTCGCAAAAGTTAGTCGCTGAAGATGTGGCGCAAGAACAGGAACTGCTTCGGCAAGGTCTGTTGGTCGCTCGGCAGGATCCAAGTCACGCCTCAACTCGATCCCCGAGGCAATCGCAACAATTGCAGCTTCTGCGGTTAATGCATGGCGAATGTCAAGCCGTGTAGCATCACTGAGGACCGCTTCTGCTTCTTCGCTTTCTGTATCTTGAATCGTAACGCACGCTAGTAACCTTCTAGATAACTCACCGCGGCGCGCATGTGCAGCAAGTGCAGGAAACCAAAATCGCGCGCCGGAGCGTTCTGCTCGGTTAATCACCACCAGCCTGGTCGACTCGTCAATTTCGTCTGAATTCGTGCCAGTGAGAGCAACGCCCAACGCTGTTTGAACGTTTGTACCGGGGCGTAGCCATAAATCTTCAAAGTTGATAATTGTCGGATCGCCTTCAAGTCGCGTTGATGTACCGTTCGCGAACATGGATTCTGCAACTAACAGAAAATCGTCAACATCCGGCCCTGTTAAAACGGGCACTTCACCTGCCAGCAGAAGTGCAAGGAATTGCAGCATGATTTCCTTACCTTTTTCCGAAAGAAGCTGCGAACTCTCAACAAACTCTTTAACGTCACTAGACATTAATGGTACACCTCGCTCCAGCGGAGAATGAAGTGCCAAAATTTTTTCACTAGCAGTATTTACCTGTGACTTCGCGAGGCTCGTAATTGCGACTAGCCTATCAATATTTATTAATACATCTCGTTCTTGATCACGAAGTAGCTGGAGTTGGCCATTGAGCGTATCGGATTTTTGGTCTAGCTCAACGAGCTCATCCTTCACGCGGCTACGTCGATCTGTGAACTCGTCAGCTTGTAACTGGAGAGCGATCACCAAGTCACCAAGGTCTCGATTAATTTCTATCAAACCGTTTTCTTTTCGCGCGGCTAGATCACGCTCTAACTCAGCATATCTATCATCGATTTTCTTTATGCGATCAAGGCGTAAAGATTCTATCTCTAAATCCAGTGACGCTATTCGCTCTTGCCGCAGGGTTATCAACTCCTCTTGCAACAATGTTTCGGCGCGAATTCGCAACGCGGTGCGCTCCTCTTCGGCAATCAGATCGGTTTTGGATTTGATCAAGCCTAAGATTCGAGAATCATTAATCATTGCGTTCACGAGCGAAGACAGCAGCGCCTGGTCGGAGGAAAGGCGCTTTGCAAGCTTGTCAGATCGAAGTGCATCATTGGCCGCAGCAATATCTACTGCATCGAGCGACTCTAAAGATTGCTTCGTCCTCCCGTGCTCTTCGAGCCAACCAATCGTAGCCTTTACCCGAGGATCGGACGCATTCGCGATAGATCGTATAACGCGCGCCGCATAAGCCTCGTCAGAGGACCAATCGTAGATTGCAGTTGGATCTCCTCTATGACGAAATTCGTATAGTTCAATTTCTTTCCCGCCAAGAGGAATGCGAGCGATGCAGTCAGGATCAAAAGGAAATGCAGGAATCTTTCCAGAAGCAGTAGCGAGGTGTCCAACACCTTGTATCTGCCTCAGTTCAACCTGCAAGATCTCGGTGTCCCGCGATCGCAAAATCCAGCTACCAGAGGCCTCTGTTGTTTTCAATTCATTAGATGCTATATATCGTTGGATCTGCGAAGCGTTGCCTAGATTCGACAAGTCAGCAAAGTGATGGAGTTTTTTATGTTCACCAACAATCCAAAATTTCTTCCCTTTTTTGGATAGCTGAAACATCTCCCATTCGCCGATCTTGATTGTCTTGGCATGGCTGCAATGCAGTTCGACTTCTTGGACTCCTCCAAATAGGTGTCGCGCGTTCTCGAGCGGTATCCACCCGGTTTCATCCAAACGAGCAATGACCTCTATATTCACTAATTTGTCATGCTCATGCCGGCTTACACAGTGCCCGGCATACCATGGTCGGCCAGAGCTAGCTACCATTAAAACCTCTCGTTGATTTATTCATTTGTATGACTAACTGATTATCTTTCCAGCCTGCTCGCAATCTTCCTTTGGACCTACGAACAGCAGCCATAATGGAACCCGCTGACTGCGATTCGCCGACTTTTATTCCGGCTATACAGCCCGGAAGTAGTGACAGAATCCAACGAGCATCAGATTCCGTTGCCGGATATGAATAAACCCCACCTGTCATTCCAGCGGCACGGAGTCGCCGTCTACGCAGAGCCGAAGCAAGGATGTCCGGTAGAGCGCCATCTTGCGCAATGCGCTCGATGCGATCGTCATGAAATCTAAATAGAGGGACCTTGGCTAAGGCATGTGCATGAGTAATCGCAGCGCACCTCGATAAGTAATTAAAAGAGCAGCCAATATGCTCAACGCAAAAGACGTCATGGTCCGTGCCATTTCGGTGCGATCGTCTAGTCAATCGGACACTATCTTCTACCGCCCCGGAAGACACGAATCGCTTTGCGTTCCAGCACCAAACTGAAGAAATGCGGTAATACTCCGCTTGCCGCTCAGTGCTAGCAAGAGCAAGCGGTGACTTGCTTGCTGAATCTACTTCCAAGGCGAGAGGCCACCCTAGTCGCTCAGCTAAAATTGCTGACGATAAGTTACTCGCTCCGATTACTGGTGCCGACCATCGGGTGTCATCTTGATGCCTAAACATACTTCCACCAAGACCTTCTACCGCTAAATTGAAGTCCTCAATTTGCCTGAAGCACAAGGCACCTTCCACCAAGGCCACCTCATTTTCGCCCCTGTGTGCTCGCACAATATGAGGTGGTACCAGTGTCCATACTCGGCCTTTCCATCCCTGCCGGAGTCGAGGCTCAATAATCCCCGCGTCCTGAAGGAGATGCAACATCATCCACGGGTCAGCCTCGAAATCCACAGCAGTACGTCGCACAAGGCTAACCAAGTCTGCCTCGTCCCATCCAGAACAACCATCAGCGTATACGGCCTCCAATAGCCATTTCATCGCTGAGCTTCCAAACTCGCGAACAGGACTCTCATCAGCATCGTATTTAGCGGATACCTTCACAACTCCATCCCAATCTTTCAACTGTTGCAATCTCTGACGAGTGCGACTTAGCGAGGAATGAGGCAAAGCATGTGAAATAAATTGAAGTCGTAATCGCCAAGGTGAGAAATACTCGCCGCGACGCAGCTCGGGTTCAACGCTATAGGTCCCGTTCAAAGGTTCTTCGGCAACAAGCCGCACAATGTTACCCACACCATTGCAATCAATAACAGGTGCGTCATTGACCTCAGCTGCTAGCGTAATCTGACTTGAGTCCGTCTCAATCGAAGGTAGGAAGCCAGGTAATCCCAGCCATCGCCCATAGACACGGATTCCGTTGAATACAGTGGGCCGAAAAATTGAATCGCCAGCGTCAACGAGAAGGCGTACTTGAGCGAATGCTGTTTCCACTGCATTAATTGACTTGGCTTCCGTCGTCATTCGCCAGGTTGAGTCACCCAATAGAGATCCCAAACGCATGCCCATCACGCTTTGAATTTTGGTCGAGAGTGCAACGAATACACGCTCATTGCAGCGCGTCAAATTGGCCTCGGCTTGCCAAAGCCCCATGCCGATCTGACGGAAAAATAGATAACCCTGATTAATTGCGGTCACAAAGTTCGAACTGGATGCGATACCAGTGTCCGCAAGCGCAGCTCCCAAAGTGACATAGCTTTGCATTTCGGAGCTTTGATATATAGATCGTCGAAACTCAGACTCTCCGTAGTCATTGAACGTCATTTGGAGAATAGCTTGCTGACGCGGTTCGTTATTTGCAGAGCTTCGTACACGGGTAATTAGGCGCCAGAAGCGATGATCCGCGAGGGCCCGGCGATGCAAGTAATAAGAACGTCGGAAATCTTCAAATGCATCTTTCAACCCATCCGATACATCATTGACCAATGGTTGAAAGGCGATAAATAACGCCGTCGGGCTATCTAAACCAATACTGTTTTCCGAAACAAAATTCTCAACTATCCGAAAGTCATGGCGAGTGGGAAAGGAAAGGCGCCGCGTATGACCGATTTGGTGCCATCCTCCTGGATCTGGCAGAACCAAGCGGCGAAATGGTTCACCTGCGGCCACGCGTTGCGCCAGCCACGCCTCAAGAGCCTTCCACATAGTAGCTATGCCTTGAAGGTCATTAAAGCTACGATCTATCCCAAGCCAGGACGCTAGTTTTTTCCTAAATGCACCACTGATGCTTTGGTGCTCATCCAAGAGACCATCGATGAATAAAGTCAGTACTAAATAGACAAAAAAACCAGGCACCTCCGACGCTGCTCTAGGATGGGCACCAACTTGGAGAACGTTCTCCAATGATGGATCCTTAACCAGCACCTCGTGAAATGCTTTTTCAACTTCGATTTCCTGAGTGTCAAGACCACATGCAATTGCAAGTGTTCCGGTAGACACCTCGAAAGCATGCAAATCACTGGAATCCCCGTCTCCTCCTACTGCCAGGAAGTATTTAACGAGAAGCCTTTCCCATCCGTCCAAAGTGCTTGGCGGCTCAGTAATTCTCATTTCATCAAATAAATTGCCTAGATTCTTCACACAGCATCCATGTTACTGCTCTAACGTCTAACGCAAAGTTTCCCCTACTGCATCGAGTCCAACGTGAAAGCAGTTCATCGAAAAGAATTTCAAGAAGCACGTGCACCTTACCTCACGGCAAGGCGAGTAACTTTTTATAAAGTGTACATCTAAAACATTGACAAATAGAAACTATATTTCTAAAAATACCAACGAAGTCGGTTTTTAATGTTGTGATATTTGAAGCGCTTTCTGACACTAGAAATCTGCAGGATACGCGCCCTTTTTAAGGTGAGATCGGAAATCAAAGGTGTTTTACCCGATTCCTGAAAATGCGATTTCGGTGCCGTAGCTTGATCCACTTCATAAAAACCTTGCACTACTTCAGTGCGCAAGATTTTCTTGCATATTATTCATACGCAATGTAATCTATCCCGTTAACCTAGGGGGAAACCATGGACGCGACGGCAATTCGCTTTCGGCTACACGCGTTACGCGAGCGTAAAAAAATGACTCAAGGGGAGCTTGCAACAGCTCTCGGATTCAAGGACCGTCAGACCTTGTCTCAAATTGAGTTGGGCGAGCGTAAGCTGGGTTTTGAAGAGATGGTGCGCGCGGCGGAAATTTTTGGTGTCGGTATCGACTTCTTTACTGATCCTTTTGAACTGGCCGGTGAAGGGAAATTTTCATGGCGCCAAACAAATGCAGACCCGGAAGCTCTAGATGAATTCGAGCATCAGGCTGGTCGTTGGATAGCCGCGTTTCGTCACCTGGGTAAACTTCGAGGGGACTCGATACACTCCTCGCTGCGCCGAGTCGCATTGACTACCAAGTCCACGTTTGAGGATGCGGCTGCGGAAGGAGAAGCTATTGGTGCCACATTGGATCTTGGCGATATACCATCAGCGCGTTTAGGTGAAGCTGTTCAAGATCGGCTAGACACCTTAGTTTTGTACATCGATACCGTGCGAGGTGTCTCCGGCGCTGCATGCCAGCTCGATCAGCTAAACGCGATTCTAATTAATCGCCGAGAACCTCTCGCACGCAGATCGTACGATTTGGCTCACGAACTATTTCACCTTCTAACCTGGCAAACAATGCCGCCAAAGCGTATCGAATCTAATTCCTTACCGGCAGAAAAAGATGAGAAACGTGTAGAGCAGTTAGCAGACAATTTCGCTGCAGGGCTATTAATGCCTACGCGAACAATTAAAACACTAGTTGCAAATAGCTCACCTCCACAAGGACTTGCTCTAGCTGGATGGATACGATCGTCCGCAACAAAACTTGGTGTGAGTGGCCCCGCTTTAAAGTGGCGATTGTTAAATATGGGAGTGATTAAGCTATCGCAACTAGATTCTTTGCCAGATGAAGTTCTAAGATCAAGTACTGAGGAAACCAATAATCATCTACCTGCCAGGTATAGCAAACGCTTTGTTTCCGCAATATCTTGGGGTATCGATGAAGGCCATGTTTCCGCACGTCGTGTCGCGCAGCTCTTAGCAATCTCAGTTGATGATCTTAAAGATTTATTTGCTGAGCATGGGCTTTCCACTCCATTTGATTTATAGGGAAAATATGACTTTTTTCCCTAAGCAGCGAGTACTTGTAGATACCAATGTAATTATTGAAGCCCATCGCACAGGTTGCTGGAATACTATTGCTAATTATTTTGCTCTTGAGACAGTCCAGAAAGTAATCGAGGAGACGCAAACTGGCGCGCAAAATAGGCCATCTGGGACACATATTGATGAGGCAAAACTTCGCGCATCAATGAAACATGTCGCGACGGTTACAGATGAAATGCGCGCAAAATTTCATCAGGCATTTCCTCAAGTACTTTTGGATGATGGAGAAAGAGACCTGCTCGTTTATGCTGGCACAATTCCTGTTGCCGAAATATGGCTATTGAATAGCCCTGACATGGCAGCAGTTCGACATGCACATAGCCGGGCATGGCTGGATCGTCTAGTGTCGCTGGAAATATTAAATGCACACCTTAAAGGCAAACTAGCAGCTACCCTCAAGGATAATTATTCCGAGCAGTGGCTAAGTATCCGCAGAACGCGTCTTATTTTAGGTTAATGCATTGAAGTGACTACTTTGCATCAACGCAATCGCTAAATCAGAGTCCTGTGAGCATGTTATTGGACAGGCCCGTTTCTTAGGCGCGAAGCTCTGGACCGACTTTCGCATATTTGGCGACGATTCCCGGCAAGTGGCGATGCCGATGCGCACGGCAATGGGAATTGTACAGATCAGCCCAACACTTCCCGTAACAGGCTGGTGCAATTGCCGATGTTAAGATTTTCCTCGTTCGGCAGATGAAGATAATGCACACCGGCCTTGTGTAGAGTCTCCCAGACTTCATCAAGATTCTTGCCATTTGTTGCGTACACCTTGATATAAAGAGGAGATGACTCAATAAATACGACGCTCACGTGGACTTGGCCGCGCCTCACTCCAAATGCCGATGCCCGACGCAGTCGTGGGACTCCCCCATCGCTGCTGACAGAAAGCCGTAAGTCGATCTCGCCATCTTCATCTGATAACGCAGTAATCGGCACCGTCCACCCGTCCTCATCGCTATCAGTAAGGAGATCGATATCCAGACCGTCCAATACTGAAAGCGCTTCGACCGCATCGCATAAAAATTGAGGGATGCTGTCGCGTTTCGCTGGATCAGTATTGAGCAACACGTCCAAATTCACTGGACGGATTCGTTGCTCAGAACCAGGCTCGCCCACAGCAGCCGACTCGACAGCTTGACCCACACGACCACCTGTGCGCCCAACGCCGTCGGTGGTCGCCAGCACTTTGTCTTTCCAGACCGGCTTTTTCTGCAAATCCGGAAAGCGTGGCTCTAGACGTACCTGAATCGTCTTCGGCGCCAGGCTATTTGATGCGTCCCGCTCTACAATTACTTGCTGAGGTGCATCGCTGACAGAACCCTGAATGAGGCTCTGGCGAGGAGACTTGCTGTTCGCACGAGAAAACACATTTTGTACTTTGTAGCGCAATGAGCGAAAGGGGAACGGATGAGAGCACGAACGAAGGCTATACACGAGAAATGTTGCCTCCGCTCGATCGCCCAAACTCAACCATTTCCCTGCGGCCGCCAAGGTAGTCGTGCCTTCGAATGGAAAGAAACCTTGCGGATAGATAGTCTGCCGGGCGACCGATGCTTTCAATGCCGACGTACCAATATGCATGGCAGCACGCCAGGCGATGGGATCCAAATGCAGCCGCCCTATATCCGCCGCTGATGCGCCAGATATTTTTTCGGCCAGCTCTAGGACAAGGCGCTTGGTGGTCGGATCGAATTGGGGACTGCCATAGAGAGTTTTACGCTGTAGGGGTGGCAGAAACAGCTTGGTGATTAGCCCGCTCGACGATCCAAAATAGAATCGAATCAGCTCGACGCAAGGAATGATCAGCTGACGGCCATCTGGCAGGTCCACCATCACGCAATAGGAATGCGTGCAGTTCAAATGCCATGGATGTTCCGACAGCGGCAACAGGAAACCCTTGTCGTCCAGGTTCAGGCCCGCCTTGACCAGATGAACTGTGCTGTCATCAATCTGCAGGTCGACGAAGCGTTCAAGCTGGTAGTCGGGGCTGGCTTCTAGTTTTCCGTCACGCCAAATGTCACCGATGCGCAGTAGCGGCAAAGTACCGGCCGAAACCCATACCTTGCGTTGAAACCGAGCAGGAGTGGTCGAGTCAGGGGAGAGTTGAACGGAAGGATCGTAATGAAAACTGCTATCGAGAACCTTGGAGAGGTGCACGAGCAGCGATGGCTGAGTCCGGCGGAATAGACGGTTCGGGAAAGCCAAATCTCCGAACCAATCTATTCGCCAAGAGTTATTGCCCTTGGTAAGAGCCGAGATAGAAGGTAACTCTTTGTTTATGAATGATTTTTTATGACCAAATACCATTTAAGCAGCATATGTTGTCTCATCAACTTCTGAATTTGTCTCGCTAACTTCTAATTTGTCTCATTAACTACTGATTTTTCACAATCATGCCGGCATCATGCGCCTGCTGGTCAGCATGGTAAGAACTGCGCACCATCGCGCCAACCGCCGCATGCGCAAAGCCCATTTTGTAGGCTTCCTCTTCGTACATCTTGAAGACGTCAGGATGGACATAGCGCCGCACCGGCAGGTGATTCCCGCTTGGCATCAGGTATTGGCCGATGGTCAGCATGTCGACATCGTGGGCGCGCATGTCGCGCATCACTTGCAGCACTTCTTCGTCGGTTTCGCCGAGGCCGACCATGATGCCGGACTTGGTCGGCGTGTTCGGATGCAGCGCCTTGAAGCGTTTCAGCAGGTTCAGCGAATATTCGTAGTCGGAGCCGGGACGCGCTTCCTTGTACAGGCGCGGTGCGGTTTCCAGGTTGTGGTTCATCACGTCCGGCGGCGCCAGGTTGAGGATTTCCAGGGCACGGTCCATGCGGCCGCGGAAGTCCGGCACCAGGATTTCGATGCGGGTGTTCGGCGACAGCGCGCGCACGTGGCGGATGCATTCGGCAAAATGGCCGGCGCCGCCGTCGCGCAGGTCGTCGCGGTCGACGCTGGTGATGACGACATAACTCAGTCTCAGCGCGGCAATGGTCTTGGCCAGGTTTTCCGGCTCATTGACGTCAAGCGGATCGGGACGGCCGTGGCCGACATCGCAGAACGGGCAGCGGCGGGTGCACTTGTCGCCCATGATCATGAAGGTAGCGGTGCCCTTGCCGAAGCATTCGCCGATGTTCGGGCAGCTGGCTTCTTCGCATACCGTCACCAGGTTGTTGGCGCGCAAGATGTCCTTGATTTCGTAGAAGCGCGAGGACGGCGAGGCCGCCTTGACGCGAATCCAGTCCGGCTTTTTCAGGCGTTCGATCGGGATGATCTTGATCGGGATGCGCGCGGTCTTGCTGGCGCCCTTCTGCTTTTCGGACGGATTGTAGCTGGCGGTAGCGACAGTAGCTTCGGTTGGCAGCGACGGCGTGGTTTCTGTGGTCATGGTCTGGTGGAGTCCCGGAGGGCGCTCGGTTAAATCGCGCAGTTAAATTCAGCAGTTAATTAACGGTAAATGTCTTCATCAGTTGGTGAGCAAGCGCTAACTGCATCTCTGAGAGAGTTATATCAACGCCTAGCGTTTTCATATCGACAGTCTGCAGGCCTTCGTAGCCGCACGGGTTGATCCAGGAAAATGGCGTCAGGTCCATGGCGACATTGAGCGATACACCGTGGTAGGTGCAGCCGCTGGCCTTGACTTTCAAGCCAAGCGCGGCGATTTTCGCACCCTGCCAGGCGCCGTCGGCGACATATATCCCGGGCGCGCCGGGCTTGCGTTCACCGGCCAGATTATACGCTGCCAGCGTGTCGATGACCGCCTGCTCGATACTTTGCACGAATTCGCGCACGAACAGACGTGCCGCGGGACGACGGCGGCGCAGGTCGAGCAGCAGGTAGATCACTACCTGGCCGGGGCCGTGATAGGTCACTTCGCCGCCGCGGTCGGTCTGGATCACCGGGATATCGTGCGGCGCCAGCACGTGGCCCGGATCGGCGCCCAAACCCAGCGTATAGACCGGCGGATGCTCGACTATCCACAGCTGGTCAGGCGTATCGGCGCTGCGGGCGGCAGTAAACGCGCGCATGGCTTCAAAGCTGACGGGGTAGGATTCGACGCCGCGATGGATGATCTGAAGGCTGGGCGGATGATCGGGGGAACGGAGTTGCTGCGCACTGGACATAAGCGCAAGTGTAACGAAAAAAGGCGGTCGGCGTGCAAAAGCGGCTGGCACGCCGACCCACCGTCAGGTCCTCAGGGGGCCAGTAAGGGTGCCAGTAAGCTCTCCGGAGATTGCCAGTTTGGCAATTCTCTAATGCGTTGCAGCCAGGCGGCGACACCCACCGGCAGCACGACTTCGGCGGCATCCGCCCAGAACAGATAGCCGCACAGCGAAAAATCCGCGATGGTGGGCAGGTCATCGATGATGAAGGCGCGGCCATCAGCCAGTTCCGCTTCCAGCTTAGCGATATCGACGTCAAACCGGCTTTGCAGCCAGCTGACGGCGCCAGGCGGGTAATCCTGCGGCGCAAAACTGCGCGCCCAGCGCAGCTGCGGCAGGCACATGCCGAGCCGGTTGGCTTCCCAGAACAGCCATTCACGGACACGCGCCATGCGCAACGGCGACTCGGCGCCAAAACCGCCGCTCAACTCGGCCAGATGCATCAGGATAGAGTCGGACTGGATATACGGCACACCGTTGTGCACCAACAACGGCACCTCGCCGAACTTGGCGAGGCTGCGGAACGGCTCCGGCCGCAAATGGCGAGGCTGGCCGATATCGATGGACTGATAAGTATGGGCAAGGCCGCTGACCGCCAGCATCAGCCCGACCTTGTAAGCATGTCCCGAATCGGCGTTGCCGTAGAACGTGATCTGATCCGGCATGTCCGCCATCGGATCAGCAGCCTGCCGCGGCGCCGTTTGGCATCAGGGTCTTGCTGAAGCCGGCACGGGCGCTGACTGCCGGCAGGCGGCCGGACAGTTGTTGCACCTGTACCACGCTGTTGCCCTTGTGGGCTTCGATCACGATCTGGCTATCGGCGGCGACGTGCAGGAATTGCCCTGCCGACAACCAGTAGTCGTCGCCCTGGCCGGACACCGTCACCCACACCCGGCCTTGCGTGATTTGCAAAGTTTGCGCCACTGGCGCGATGACTGACAGGGCTTGTCCAGCGCTGATTGCCAAAGACTCGTTAGCTAATAATTTTCTCATGATGCTGCTCCTTGAAACTGCTGGTATATTGACCGCTACATCCTCTTCAAGCGCTTGATATAGCCGTTCCTTGTTTCTACAGAGTCATTTTAATCAAGTACAGAGTGTTAACAAAACGAGTAATTTTCCCTTTCCTTGCTAGTTTTTCTCACACTAACCCGAGCCCGCCATGGCCGATCTCAGAAAACTGCCGAATCTCTCCGCTCTGCGCGCCTTTGAAGCCGCCGCCCGCAACGACAGCTTTTCGCGCGCCGCCGAAGAAATCTATGTGACGCCGGGGGCGATCAGCCATCAGATCCGCACGCTGGAACAGGAACTGGGCGTGCAGTTGTTCATGCGCCACGGCAAACGCATCACCATTACCGCCCAGGGCCAGCGTTTCGCCGCCACCATCCGTAAGTCGCTGAATGAAATCGCGCTGGCGGCCGAGGCCTTGAAGCTCGACGCCAAGCAAAAGCGCCTGACGGTCTCCGCCCTGCCCTCGTTCGCGGCGCGCTGGCTGGCGCCGCGGCTGTGGAAATTCATCGACCTGCATCCGGATACGGAAGTCGTGCTGCAATCGAGCAATCACCTCAATGATCTGGAAAGGGAACCGATCGACGTCGGCCTGCGCTACGGCCTGGGCAACTATCCCGGCCTGATTGTGGAAAAACTGATGGATGATTTTTACTATCCGGTGGCCAGTCCGCACTACCGCGACGGCAAGCTGCCGAAAACCCCGCAGGAACTGGAGCAGTGCAGCTTGCTGCGCATGGATACCGAATCGTCCTGGCTGCCCTGGTTCGAGGCGGCGGGAGTGGACCTGGTGGAGCCGACCGGCGGCTTGCTGATCGAGGATGCCTCGATGCTGCTGCGCTCGGCGTCGGATGGTTTGGGGATAGCGCTGACGCGGCATGCAATCGCGCTGCAGGAAATTGCCTCGGGCGAGCTGGTGCGCCTGTTCGATGTCGTGGCGCGCTGCCCTCTATCGTATTATTTCGCCTGCACCAAGGAGGCGATGGACAAGCCCCAGGTGCAGGCTTTCCATCGCTGGCTGACAGCCGAGGTGCGTGCTTTCAAGGCGCAAAGCGAATGGCCCGGAGAGCCGGGGGCCTGATCCGCATGGGACTTACAACACCATCTTGACCATCGGATGGGACGACAAGGCGCGATACAGATTGTCCAGCTGCTCGCGGTGGATGGCATACACATTGGCGGTCAGGCCGGTATAGTTGCCCTTGGACGAAGGCCGCACTTCCAGCTTGTCGATATGGAAAGTAGGATCATGCTGCAGCACCACGCCGACGATGGTCTCGACGAAAGCATCGTGCGTCGGTCCCATGATCTTGATGGGGAATACGCTGGGATATTCGATCAGGCTTTCTTCCGGATCGATGGGCTTGGTCAGGTCGGTCATGGTCTTTGCTCTTCAGTGATGTTGCAGACAGGTAGTTTACACCTAGCTTATCAGCGGTGCGGAATTCTGCAAGAATGACTTGCATAAATGAAAACAGGGTGGAAATATCCACCCTGCAACCATTTTCCCCACTACCCGAAAAAACCTGCTGCGTTCAGGCAGCGGCCTTGGCCTGCTGATAAGCCTCGTATAACTGCTGGTATATGGGGCCGGGGACGCCGTTTCCAATAGCCTTGCCGTCAATCGACACCACCGGCAACACTTCCTTGGTGGCCGACGACAGCAACACTTCGTCCGCGCCGAACACCTCTTCCCGGGTAATCCGGCGCGCCTCGAAAGGAATGCCGCCGGCGGCGCACAGTTCCTCGATCAGGCGATAGCGGATGCCTTCCAGGATCAAGTTGTCCTTGGGCGGCGCCATCAGCTTGCCGTGCTTGACGATCCACACATTGGAAGAAGAAGCCTCGGTCAGCCAGCCGTCGCGGAACTGGATCGCTTCCACTACGCCGTGCTCGGCCGCGTTCTGCGCCGCCAGCACGTTGCCCAGCAGCGAAATCGACTTGATCTCGCAATGCAGCCAGCGCTGGTCTTCCATCGCCACGCAGGGCACGCCGCTGGCGCGCAAGGCGGCGCTCGGCAGCACCAGCGGATTGGTCATGATGAACACGGTCGGCGTCAGCGGCTCCTTGGGAAAGGCATGGCCGCGCTTGGCGACGCCGCGGGTGACATGGATGTAGACCATCTGGTCATCCGCCGGATGGGCGGCGATGACGCCATTGATCAGCGCCATCCACTGCGCTTTGTCATGCGGATTTGGAATACTGATCTTGTCCAGGCTGCGGAACAGGCGCGCCAGGTGATGTTCCGCGCGAAATAATTTGCGGCCGTAGATAGGAACCACTTCATAGACGCCATCGCCGAAAATGAAGCCGCGGTCCAGCACCGGGATACGCGCTTCGGACAGCGGGGTCATGCTGCCATTGAGATAGACCAGCGGGTCTTGCATGATCGGATTCCTGAAAAAGTAGAGAAACCAATTCTGGCACAGCGGCGCCGCGCCGGGTATGCAAAAAAAGTATGTAGCGTGTGCCGCAACCGCCTGTATTCGCCGGCAGCCGCAACAGATGATTTTGTGCGGTAGCATGTGCGTAACTCAACTTCCGGGAAGCCTCTGCGCTTCCCCTGCCTCCCCGCCATGACCAAGCCCCTTACCCGTTGCGCCTGGGCCAATCCGGCCAATCCCCGTTATCTTGCCTATCACGACGAGGAATGGGGCCAGCCCTGCCACGACGAAGTGCGCCTGTTCGAAATGCTGAACCTGGAAGGCGCGCAGGCCGGCCTCAGCTGGGAAACCATTCTCAACAAGCGCGACAACTACTGGCGCGCGTTCGACGGCTGGAACGCCAAGAAGATCGCCCGCTACGACCAGGACAAAGTGGCCGCGCTGCTGGCCGACGCCGGCATCGTCCGCAACCGCCTCAAGGTGGCCGCCGCCATCAGCAATGCCCAGGCTTATCTGCGCCTGCAGGCTGAACTGGGCGGCCTCGATCCCTATCTGTGGGCCTTCGTCGACGGCGCGCCGATCCAGAACCAGTGGACACTGCTGGGCGGCAACCCCGCCAAAACCCCTTTATCGGACCGGATTTCCAAGGATCTGGCCAAGCGCGGCTTCAAATTCGTCGGTTCCACCATCATTTACGCGTATATGCAGGCGATCGGCATGGTCAACGACCATTGCGTCGAGTGCTTCCGCCACCACGCCGTACAGGAGTAATTGTTCGCGGAAGCGGTTGCGGGCGCTCACACAAGGTATCATCGCGCCATTCCACGATGCTGATGCGCTTGTCATGCGATGTTTGCCATGACAAGCGCCCTGCCATCCTGTCCCGCCTGCTGTCCCGCCGTTACTCCCACCCCAGGAATTCACATGACAACCGAAAGCTTTATCCCCGGCAAAGATGCCTCGCTAGAATCGTCCATCGGTTCGATGCAATCCAAGCTGGAAAAGCTCGGCTTTCATGTCGAAGAACGTTCCTGGCTGAATCCGATCGACGGCGTCTGGTCGGTGCACATCCGCGACCGCGATTGCCCGCTGCTGTTCACCAACGGCAAAGGCGCGTCGGAACAAGCTTCGCGCGCGAGCGCACTGGGTGAATTCTTTGAACGCCTGTCCTGCAATTATTTCTGGAGCCATTACTACCTGGGCGAAAAGAATGCAGATGCCGCCTTCGTCCATTACCCGCGCGAACAGTGGTTCAAGCTCAATGACGACGATGAAAACTGGCCGGCAGGCTTGCTGACGCCAGAGCTGCAAAAGTTCTACAACCCGGAAGGCACGGTCGACGCCACCACTCTGGTCGATTACAACTCAGGCAACGAAGAACGCGGCATCTGCGCGCTTCCCTACCTGCGCGAGCGTGACGGCGCCACGGTCTGGTTCCCGGTCAACATCATCGGCAACCTGTACCTGAGCAACGGCATGTCGGCCGGCAACACCGCTGCCGAAGCACGCACCCAGGCACTCTCGGAAATCTTCGAACGCGACGTCAAGTTCCGCATCATCAAGGAAGGCCTGTGCCTGCCGGACGTGCCGGAACAAGTCATCGCCCGCTATCCGCGCATCGCCGCCGGCATCCGTGAGTTGCGCGCCGCCGGTTTCGGTATCCTGGTGAAAGACGCCTCGCTGGGCGGCAAGTATCCGGTCATGAACGTGACCCTGCTCAATCCGCGCGACCAGGGCTGCTTCTCCAGCTTCGGCGCCCACCCGCGTTTCGAGATCGCGCTGGAACGCGCGCTGACCGAACTGCTGCAAGGGCGTGCGCTGGATGCGCTGGACGGCTTTCCTGAGCCGAGTTTCGACCGGGAAGAAATCGCCCAGTCGGAAAACCTGGAAATCCACTTCGTCGATTCCAGCGGCATCATCAGCTGGAACTTCCTGCGCGCCACACCGGACTTCGCATTCAGCGACTGGAACTTCAGCACTGCCACCGCCGAAGACTACGCCTGGTCGGTGGCCGCCATCCACGCCACCGGCCACGATATCTATGTCGCCGATTTCAGCCACCTGGGCGTGTACGCCTGCCGCATCCTGGTGCCTGGCATGTCGGATATCTATCCGGTGGACGATCTGGAATGGGACAACAGCAGTGTCGGCAACGATATCCGCGAACCGATCCTGTACTTGACCGACCTCGACGACGACGAATGCGCCGACCTGCTGGAAACATTAAATGAACTGGGCCTGGCCGACCAGCGTCCGGTGGCTGCCCTGATCGGCCTCGCCGCCGATGCCGGCTCGCTGTGGAAGGAGCTCCGCGTCGGCGAACTGAAAACCCTGCTGGCACTGGCCATCGGCGATCTCGACGCGGTGCGCGAAGGCTGCGACTGGATCCGCCATTTCAACCAGATCAGCGTCGAGCGCCAGCTGGTGTACCGCTGCATCGAAAGCTTGATCGGCCTGGGTGACGCCAGCGTGTATGCGGACGCGCTGCGGCAGTTGTACGGTGCCGCCGCCCTGCAACAGGCAGAAGCCCTGCTGAAACGCGAACAGCGCTTCTTCGGCCTGAATGCACCTGGCCTCAAGCTGGAAGGCTGTGAGATGCATCAACGTTTGCTGGCTGCCTATGGCAAGCTGAACGCCGCCAAGCTGGGGTAATTCAGGTAGCAACGACTACCCCGCTTCGGGGTCGTCGTTGGCCAGCACGTAAGCGACAGCGTCAGTCAACTGCTCGACCAGTTCCGGATCCATATATTGATATTCATCGGGAATATCCAGCACATGGATCCGTTTGTGTTCCAGCAAACGCCCGAACTCTGCCAGGATCCGATTCTTGTGCTTCTTTTCCATCACGAAGATCAGGTCCGCCCAAGTGATATCAGCAGCACTGATTTTTCTGCGTGCATTCGGGCTGGTACCCGCCGAACGGGCCTGGATCCCTGGCTGGCGCCGCCATACCTGCTCGCCTGTGGGGCTGCGCCACTGATTACGGCTACAAATAAAGAGTAATTTCGTCATTTGCCGGTGTGTTATTTATTCATCTGGCAGCATGGTACACGGCTCCGCGCCCCTTTTCGTCCGCCCTTCCTTCTGCTACATTGCCGCCATGCCTAAACTGACCTTAGACCGGATCCTGCAATCGCAGGGTTTCGGCAGCCGAAAATATTGCCGTGAGTTAATTGAAGATGGCGAAGTCGCCATCAACGGCGTCGTCGTGACCGATTACAAATCCGTGCCGGACACCGACGGCCTGGTGTTCACCCTGTTCGAAGAAGAATGGACTTACCGCGAGCATGTCTACATCGTGCTCAACAAACCCAGCGACATCGAGTGCTCGCGCAAGCCCAGCCACCATCCTGGAGTGCTGAGCATCTTGCCGGAACAGTTCAGCTGGCGCGACGTGCAGCCGGTCGGCCGCCTCGACCACGACACCACAGGCCTGCTGCTGATGTCGGACGACGGCAGCTTCATCCACGCCCAGTCCTCGCCCAAGCGCCACGTGCCCAAGCTGTACGTTGCCACTACGCATGAGCCGGTGACCGAAGAGCTGGTGCAAAGCCTGCTGGCCGGGGTCAAGCTGCATGACGAGCCGCAAACCCTGGCCGCCGTCAGCTGCCGCATGCTGGGCACACATGAAATCGAGATCGTGCTGGAACAGGGCAAATACCATCAGGTCAAGCGCATGCTGGTGGCCGCCGGCAACCATTGCACCGCCTTGCGCCGCACCGCCATCGGCGGCCTGACGCTGGAGGCGCTGGAACTCGAATTGGGAGAATGGTGCTACCTGGAGCCGGAACACCTGGCCCTGCTAGTGCCTAGCTAAGATGTAAAAAACACAGTTGGTAGGGTGGGCAATTTTTTGCCCACGCGTTGATCGCCAAATTCACTCGTGGGCACAGGTGCCCACCCTACGACGTAAAAAAAGCGCAGGGCCTGGGCCTTGCGCTTTCCTGTTTCCGGCCTTTACCGCAGCTTAATGCGAGCGGATCATGGTGCCGAAAGCCTGTTCGGTCAACACTTCCAGCAGCAGCGAGTGCTCAATCCGGCCATCGATGATGTGCACGGTGTTGACGCCCGACTTGGCGGCATCCAGGGCAGAGGAAATCTTCGGCAGCATGCCGCCGGAGATGGTGCCGTCCTTGAACATTTCATCGATTTCACGGGCCG
Source organism: Collimonas pratensis (assembly GCF_001584185.1). Lineage (GTDB taxonomy): Bacteria > Pseudomonadota > Gammaproteobacteria > Burkholderiales > Burkholderiaceae_D > Collimonas > Collimonas pratensis. The sequence continues at coordinate 5,395,958 of NZ_CP013234.1, forward strand.
ACAAATCGGTCACCAGGTTGCCTTGCTTATCTTGCACACCAGCAATATTGGTCATCATGATCAGCTTTTCCGCATGCAGGATTTCAGCGATCTTGCCAGCCACGACGTCGGCGTTGATATTGTAGGCCTGGCCGTCGGCGCCAAAGCCGATCGGTGAAATGATCGGGATGAAGGCATCGTCCTGCAGGGCTTTGACCACCGCCGGGTTGATTGCTTCGATTTCGCCGACAAAGCCGATATCCAGGAATTCGCCCGGATGCTCGCGGTCCGGCATGCGGTATTTGCGGGCGCGGATCAGGCCACCGTCCTTGCCGGTCAGGCCGACTGCCTGGCCGCCGTAGTGGTTGATCAGCATCACGATATCCTGCTGCACTTCGCCGCCCAGCACCCACTCCACCACTTCCATGGTTTCTTCGTCGGTGATGCGCATGCCTTGCACGAACGTGCCTTGCTTGCCGATTTTCTTCAGGGCGTTGTCGATCTGCGGACCGCCGCCATGCACCACCACCGGATTCATGCCGACCAGTTTCAGCAAGATGACGTCGCGCGCGAAGCCGTGTTTCAGGCGTTCCTCGGTCATGGCGTTGCCGCCGTATTTGACGACGATGGTTTTCCCGTGGAATTGACGGATGTACGGTAACGCCTCGGCCAGAATTTCAGCTTTGATTCCTGGGGCAACGTTGGCAAGATCGTTGGTCAAATCGGCCATGAACAGTCCTACAAGAGATTCCCGGATAGCTGCCTGAGGAAGAATCGCGGCCCGGCGGGCGCCGGCGGCTAACGATTCTTCGGAGCCTGGGACAGCTGGCCGGAAGAGAATAAAAGGGTGCAAAGACTGCAACTCGGAGGAGTTAAAAATCGCTGCGCGATGGATCAGCGAGATTTTACATTGAAATGCGCAAGCTTAGGTGTGACAAGCGTGTGATGTGTTGCGCGGATATACCATGGCGGCCAAGATGGTTATCATGACGGCCGGGCCTTCCCGATTCACCTTCCGCGATTCACCTCCCCCTTAAGCAAAGGATAGCTGGAATGGCGCAATGCCCGATCTGTCAGCAAGCGTTTTTCTGCGGCGCCGGCCAGCATCCGGTCCAGCCTTGCTGGTGCAGCCGCTTGCCGCCGCTGGCCAACGCCAGCCTGGCCGCCTCGGCACTATGCTATTGCCCGGCCTGCCTGGAGCGCCTGCTGCAGGAACAAGCCACGGCCGCCCGCCAGGCAGCACCTGAATGATCAAGGGCAGCTGCGTACTTCCTGGGCCGGAAAATCGGTCTTGATCTTGTCGAACGCCAGCTTGGCGTCGCCGCCCATGTCGCGCAGCTGAAACGCTACCTTGCTGGAACTGACGCTGCGGGTGCCGACCTTGGCGCCGCTCAGGCCGCGCTTGGCCAGGCTGGCGACCTGCTTCTGCGCCGCCTCGTCGGTCTTGAAGATGCCGAGCGAGATGCCGTAGCGCAGCGCGCTGCTATCCTGGATCACGAAAAAGTCGTTGATGCCGAGGCGCCGCACTTCATCCGACTTCTTATCCGCCGCTTCCTTGCTGCCTAGCGAAGGCAGGTAGACCATGTGGCTGGCGACTTCCTGGATTTCCCGCCGCACAAACTTCAGGTTCGGCGTGCGCTCCGCCAGCTGGCTGGAAAAGCGGCGCGCTTCGGAAGCGCTGAAATTGCCGATCTCGGTGCAGGCCACCGACGCCAGGTCGGCTGCAGCCGGCGCGCCGGCTGCAGCGGGAGCGGGAGCGGACGCGCTTGCCGCGGCCGTGGCCGCAGGCGCGGCATCGCTGGCCACCAGCTTGATCTTGTCCGCCTGCAGTTGCTTGCCGATGCGGGCCGGCTCGCGGCCGTCGCTGTAGAGCGCGCCCAGATAGCCTTTTTGCATGGCAAACAGGGCGGCATTCGCCAGTAACAGCAGCCAAAAGATGAGTTTCAACATGTTTTAAATAGTCGCCGCTGCAGTTTGTAGACCGATCAATACCAGATTATCAACTGTTTCATGCCGGATGGACAGATACGGCGCGATCAGCGCCGCCGAGCCGCCCGCCACGATACAGCGTAGCGCCGTTCCCGCCGCCTGCTGTCCGAGCAAGGCAAAGCCGCGTTCGATCGCCCCGACCTGGGCGTTGATGCAACCACTGATGATAGCGCCATCCGTGTTGTCTGCAAACAGCGCATCAACCTGCACGTGGTCGGTGATATGCGGCAGCTTGGCGGTACTGCGTGCCAGCGAGGTCGCCATCAGGCCCAGTCCCGGCAGGATCATGCCGCCGCTGAAGACGCCCTCGGCGGTGACGGCGTCGATGGTGGTCGCCGTGCCACAGGTGGCCACCAGCAGCGTCTCGCGCGGAAACAGCTGCTGCGCGCCCAGCGCCGCGGCAAAACGGTCGCAGCCGAGCTGGGCCGGTTCGCGGTAGCCGTTGCGCAATCCCGCCAGCTGCGGCGGCGAGGCAAACCAGCCGGGCCGCACGGCGGCGCCGAACACGACTTCCAGCATGGTCTGCAGACGTTCCTGCATATGTTCGCCGGCCACATTGGAGACCAGTATCTGCGCCACTGCCAGCTTGCGCCAGCGTTCGCTCAGCATGGACAGCTCGGACAGCGCCGCCGAGCCGCTCTCCAGCCAGGCGCCCGGCGCCGCGCCGGCTGCCGCCAGCGCCCATTTGATGCGGGTATTGCCGACATCGATCAATAACATGGCCATGGCTCAGCCTTCCTTCACGCGCAATGAAATATCCCCGGCCATGATGGCCAGCGGGCTGGCGCCGCCGTCTGGCTGCAGCATCAGGCGGCCGATCTGGTCGATGCCAAGCGCCCGGCCTTCATGCAGCACCTTGCCCTGGTCCAGGATCAGCACTTGCTGGCCGGCAAACGCATGCAGCCGGTTCCAGCGCTCGACGAAGGTAGACAAACCGTGGCTTTCGAATTGCCGCATGTTTTGCGCCAGCGCGCTCAGCAACGAGGCCAGCAGCAGATCGCGGTCTTGCGCGGCCGGCGCCGGCAAGCTGGCGGCACGCTGGCCGATCTGCTCCTGCAGCGGCTCCGGTATGCTGAGGTTGATGCCGATGCCGATCACCGCCCACACTTGCTGGTCGGGCGCAGTCGCGGTCTCGATCAGGATACCGGCCAGCTTGCGCCCGCCCTGCAGCACATCGTTGGGCCATTTCAGCTGCACCGCAACGCCGAAATCGGCGAGCGTCTCGGCAATCGTCACGCCCACCGCCAGCGGCAGGCCGACCAGCGCGTGCAAGGGCGCGGCAAACGGCCAGGCCAGCGAAAACGTCAGCGCCGCCGCCGGCGCCGTCAGCCAAGTGCGGCCGGCGCGGCCGCGGCCGGCGGTCTGGGTTTCCGCCGCCAGCAAAGTCGCCGCGCTGAGGCTGCGCTGGGCAACCCGCGCCAATAGGTCGGCATTGGTGGAACCGGTCTCGGCCACCACCTCGATCTGGCAATGCTCGGCGTGATGGCCGGCAAAGGCAGCGATGCGGGCGGACGACAAATGGCCCGTGGATGATGTTGGTGCAATAGTTTGTGCAGTCATGCCGCGCATTGTAGCGGGAGTTATGGCGGAATGCGGCCGGCAATGCAGAGTTCCGCTATGGAAAACAGTACCGGCGCCTGCCATCGCTCCGGATTTTCATTTCATAACAGGCAACTACTCCTTGCTATTACACTTTCCCTACAAGTTTTATCACTACTGCAATAGTGCTAAGCGCGATTCTCCCTTAAACTGGTGCGATGCCGAATCCCGATTCCTCTACGCCCGTTCTCGACGTTACAGATGGCAGCCTGGTCGCCGCGCGCGGCAACTGGCAGGTGCATGCCCTGACCCGGCCGGGCGTAATCCAGGCCATCGAAGCCAAGCTGAAAGGCTTGAGCCGGCAATCGGCCGCGCTGCGCTGGGACCTGTTGCAGATCGGCACGCTCGACCATATCGGCGCCCAGCTGTTGTGGAATGCCTGGGGCAAGCAGCGGCCGCCGCAACTGACCGTGGCGCCGCAGCACCGCGACTTTTTCCAGCGTCTGGCCGACGCCGGCCCGCTGCAGCTGCCGCCCAAGCCGCCGCGGCGGCGCCTGTTCAACGCCATCTACGACATGGGCAGCGACACCCTCGGTCACATGGCCGGCTTCATCACCCTGCTGGGACAGCTGGTGCTGGATTTCCTGCGCATGCTGCAGGTGCCGCAGCGCGCGCCCTGGAAAGAAATTTCCGCGAATATCTATCATGTCGGCTACCAGGCGCTCGGCATCACCGCACTGGTCGGCTTCCTGATCGGCGTGGTGCTGTCTTTCCTGTCGGCGCAGCAGCTGCACACCTTTGGCGGCGACATCTACCTGGTCAACATCCTCGGCATGAGCATCATCCGCGAACTCGGACCGCTGTTAGCTGCGATCCTGGTGGCCGGCCGCTCCGGCTCGGCGATCACCGCCCAGCTGGGCGTGATGCGGGTCACCGAAGAACTGGACGCGATGCTGGTGATGGCCTGCCGCACGGCTTCCGCCTGATCCTGCCGCGGGTGCTGGCCTTGCTGGTGGCGATGCCCTTGCTGGTGATCTGGACCGACGCCATCGCCTTGCTGGGCGGGATGACGGCGGCGCAATTGCAGCTGGGCTTGTCGCCGACCTATTTCCTGCAGCAGCTGCCGAATGCGGTGCCGCTGCCGAACTACCTGATCGGCCTCGGCAAAGGCGCGGTGTTCGGCGGCCTGATTGCCATGGTGGCTTGCTATTTCGGCCTGCGCATCGAACCGAATACCGAAAGCCTGGGCCATGGCACCACCACCTCGGTAGTGACCGCGATCACCATCGTGATCGTGGCCGACGCCATCTTCGCCATCATTTTCAGCGGCGTGGGGTTCTGATGGATAACACACAACTAAGCACGCAACTGAGCATCCAGCCAAGCAGCCAAGCGAGCGCCCAGCCGATTATCGAGATCGACAAGCTGTGGACCCAGTTCGGCCCGGTGGTGATCCACCAGGACCTCGACCTGCGCGTCGCCGCCGGTGAAATCGTCGGCCTGGTAGGCGGCTCCGGTTCCGGCAAGACCACGCTGGTGCGGCAGATCCTTGGCCTGAACCGTCCAACCAAGGGCAAGGTCAGCGTATTCGGCACCGACATCAGCCAGGCCGATGTGGAACAGATGTATGCGTTGCAAAACCGCTGGGGCATGCTGTTCCAGCAAGGCGCGCTGTTTTCCGCGCTGACGGTGCTGGACAATGTCGCGCTGCCGATGCGCGAGCTGCGCGCCCTGCCCGACAAGCTGATCCGCGACGCCGCCCTGCTCAAGCTGCAGATGGCCGGCATCGGCCCCGAACACGCGCTGAAGATGCCGTCCGACCTGTCCGGCGGCATGATCAAGCGGGTAGCACTGGCGCGCGCGCTGGCGCTGGAACCGGAGCTGCTGTTCCTGGACGAGCCGACCGCCGGCCTCGATCCGGCGTCCTCGGCGGCCTTCATCGAGCTGATCCGTTCGCTGCACAAGGACATGAGCCTGACCGTGGTGATGATCACGCACGACCTGGAACCGCTGCTGGCGCTGTCGACCAAGATCGCGGTGCTGGCGGACAAGCACGTGATCGCCTACGACACGCCGGAACGCGTCATGAAAGTACGTCATCCCTTTATCGAGACATTTTTTCTTACAGCCAACCGCTATGAACACGACACTTGCGGCTAGGCAGCAGTTGGCTGCATAGATAGGAAACGCCATGGAAAACAAAGCACATGCCCTGATTGCCGGCCTGTTCACCGTGATCTTGCTGATCGCGGCGATCATCGGCGTCATGTGGTTCAACAGCGACCGCGTCGAGCGGGTGCCGTATGAAATCGCCACCAAGCTGTCGGTGCCCGGCCTCAATCCGCAGGCCGATGTCCGCTATCGCGGGCTGGATGCCGGCAAGGTCGATGCGATCACCTTCGATCCCAAGTTTCCCGGCCAGATCCTGATCAAGATCAAGATCAATCCGGACACGCCGGTGACGCAGTCCACCTTCGCCACCCTGGGTTACCAGGGCGTCACCGGCATCGCCTATATCCAGCTGGACGACGACGGCAGCAAGCCGGTCAAGCTGGCCAGCAGCAAGCAGCATCTGGCCCGCATCGAGCTGCGCCCCAGCCTGTTCGACAACCTTCAGAGCAAGGGTGCGATCATCCTGTCGCGCGCCGACGAGATGATCAACAAGCTCAACGACCTGCTCGATCCGGCCAACCAGAAAACCATGGTGAAAGCCTTCAGCGACGTCAGCGATACCGCCAACGCCTACCGCGACATCCCGCAAAAACTGGAGCCGACCATACGCCAGCTGCCGGCCCTGACCGGTGAACTGAACCAGGCGCTGGCTTCGGTGACCGCGCTGTCGAACAACATGAGCGTGCTCAGCAAGAACCTCAACAGCCTGACCGCCAGTCTGCAGGGACCGGACGGCGCCGTCACCAACCTGACGGGCGCGGTGCAGAATATCGGCTCGGTGGCCAGCGGCGTCGAGTACGATACGCTGCCGCGCTTCAATACCCTGACCAATGAAGCGCGCAGCTCGATGCGCACACTGAACCAGACCCTGGATCACTTCAACCAGCAGCCGCAAAGTATCCTGTTCGGCAGCAAGGCGCTGCCACCGGGTCCGGGCGAAGCGGGCTTTGTCGCACCAAGCAAATAAACCGTAGGGTGGGCAGGGGGTTCTGCCCACCCTACCAATATTAAAGGCATGTCATGAGCGCTATCCTGAAAACCCTGTCGTCTTTTCTTGCGATTGCCCTGATCAGCGGGTGCGCCAGCAAGGTCGACGCCCCGACCCAGTACGATCTCGGCCCGCTGCCGGCCGCCGCCGCATCCGCCGCGCCGGCCCTGGCCGCCGTCAGCGTGGCCGACGTCAATTCCCCTGCCTGGCTGGACAACAGCATGATCTTCTTCCGCCTGGCCTATGCCAATGAACAGCAGCCGCGCCCCTACGCCAGCAGCCGCTGGACCATGCCGCCGGCGCAGTTGTTCCAGCAGCGCCTGAAAGCGCGCCTGGCGCAGAACGGCAGCGCGGTGCTGGCGATGTCGGATGCGGCCCTCAACGTGCCGCTGTTGCGCATCGACATGGACGACTTCACGCAAACCTTCGATACGCCCTCGCACAGCGTAGCGACCTTGCAGGTGCGCGCTTCGCTGTTCAACGGCCGCCTGCTGCTGGCGCAAAAGAGCTTCAGCGGCCGCGCCGATGCGCCTAGCGCCGATGCCGCCGGCGCGGCGCGCGCTTTCGTCGGCGCCAACGATGCCGTGATCGGCGACATGATGGCTTGGCTGGCGACGGTGGCGCCGAAAAAATAATGTCGCAGAATCCCGTACCAGAAACCGCAGCGCCGCGCTCTTTGGCGGCATCGTCGTTTGCCCGCGTCAGCCTGCTGATCTACCTGCTGCTGATCATCTATGCCAGCTGGTATCCGTTCGCCGGCTGGCGCGATCTCGGCTTGACCCCGTTCGCCTACCTGAGCGCGCCATTTCCACACTACTGGACCGTATTCGATGTCTGGACCAATGTCGCCGGCTATCTGCCGCTAGGCATGCTGATGGTCTTGTCCCTGCCGCGCTGGCGCCGCTGGTCGCCTTACTGGGCGGTGCTGCTCGCCACCATCGCCGGGGTGCTGGTCTCCAGCAGCATGGAAGCGGTGCAGACCTTCCTGCCGACCCGGGTCGCCTCCAACCTGGACCTGATCACCAACAGCGTCGGCGCCCTGCTGGGGGCGATGCTGGGCGTCGTCCTGCGGCCGCGCTTCGGGCCGGACAGCCGCCTGTTGCAGCTGCGCGAACGCTGGTTCAACCGCGAAGCCAGCCAAGGCATGGTAGTGGTGGCCTTGTGGCCGCTGGCGCAAATCTATCCGCTCAGCCATCTGTTCGGCTTCGGCCAGGTCACTTCGATGCTGTCCTCCTGGCTGTCCGACCTGACGGAGCAGCCGGTCGACTTGCAAGGCTGGATCACCAACGATTTCCAGTTCAGCGCCGACCAGTACTGGCTGACCGAAACCATCATCACCGCCTGCGGCCTGACCGGCGCCGCCCTGACCTTCCTGATCCTGCTGCGCCAGCAGGCGCCCAAGCTGCCGCTCAGCCTGCTGCTGGTGTTCCTGACGCTGATGAGCAAGACGCTGGCGACAGCGTTGCTGTTTGCCCCAGATAACGCCCTGGTCTGGCTCACCCCCGGCTCCTTCGGCGGTTTGCTGATCGGCGGCCTCATGCTGAGCGGCCTGGCCTATGCACCGCAACTTGCGCAACGGCGGCTGGCAGCGCTGACCCTGATCATCGCGCTGCTGCTGGTGAACGTCATGCCGGACAACCCGTATTACGTCGAAACAGTGCAGACCTGGACCCAGGGAAAATTCCTCAACTTTAACGGCGTCGCCCAGTTCCTCGCCATGCTGTGGCCGTTCTGCACACTGTGGTTCCTGTTCCACCCGATGCACAGGCGGCGCGCCGGCAAGCAGCAGCGCGATTCCAGGTAGTGGCCGGCAGGCAGGAAACAAAACCCGGGCAGGTGTATGATTCCTGCCTGTATTCATGCTTGCAGCACGCCACCCATCATTCCGACACCATGAGCGACAAACCATTCTACGAACATCACGTCTTCTTCTGCCTCAACCAGCGCGCCCCCGGCGAGCGGGTCTGCTGCGCCAACAGCGGCGCCCAGGCGGCACAGGAACACGCCAAGAAACGCATCAAGCAACTCGGCCTGGCCGGCGATGGCAAGGTGCGTATCAACAAGGCCGGCTGCCTTGAGCGCTGCGAAGAAGGCCCGGCGCTGGTGATCTATCCGCAAGGCACCTGGTATACCTATGTCGACAATGAAGACATCGACGAAATCATTGATGTCCACATTGTCGGCGGCAAGATTGTCGAACGGCTCAAAATTTAAGCAGTGTGTAGGGTGGGCAGGCTTTTGTGCCCACGCTGTAGCGCCATCCGCGTGGACACAAAAGCCTGTCCACCCTACCTCTAAGCAAGAAGTCCAAATCAACTACTCACGATGGCAAAACAGTCTCATCGAATCACCTCCAATTCCATCCAATGAACGCTCAAACTCTCCCCTTCTTCATCGTCGGCGCCTCCGGCCAGCTTGAATGTGCACTCGACCTGCCTGACGCAGAAACCTTTCCGGCGCCGCGCGGCCTGGCGCTGGTAGCACACCCGCATCCGCTGTTCGGCGGCACCATGGACAACAAGGTAGTGCATACGCTGGCGCGCGGCTTCCTGGCGCTGGGCTATGTCACGGTACGCATGAATTTCCGCGGCGTCGGCCAATCCGAAGGAGTGCACGACGAAGGCCGCGGCGAGACCGACGACATGGCGCTGCTGCTGGCCCACATGCGCCAGCAGTATCCGGAACTGCCGCTGGCGCTCGGCGGCTTTTCTTTCGGCACCTTCGTGCAGTCGCAACTGCAGCAGCGGCTGATCGATGCCGGCACGCCGGCCGAGCGGCTGGTGCTGGTCGGCACCGCGGCCGGCAAGTGGCCTTTGCCGACGGTGCCGGCCAACAGCATCCTGATCCACGGCGAGCTGGACGAGACCATTCCACTGACCGCCGTTTTCGAATGGGCGCGCCCGCAAGACATCCCGGTGATCGTGATTCCCGGCGCCGATCATTTTTTTCACCGGCGCCTGCAACATATCAAGAATCTCATGGTCGAAATGTGGCATCGCTAAAAGACCGCGCTTGACGGCGATTCCGGCACCGATTCCGTGCCCTGGAATTGTTGTTAAGCCGATCAGAATGGCGGTAGCGCTATAATCCTGTCAGCAGGTTTGTTTGCGGCCGTTTGCTCACCGCCTCCGCTTACGCATTTTTCAAACCGTTTTTTCAACCCATTCACGCCAATAAAGTTGCTCTTTATCACCATCGATGCAGGTTTGCTGGCCCTGATTTCATTACTCGATACTCCATGAAAAAAATATTCGCGGCGCTTGCTGCAACTGTCCTCTCCGTATCCGTCGCCTTTGCCCAGACCCTGCCGTCGCCGACCGTGGCAGCCAAATCATGGCTGCTGCTGGACACCACCAGCAATCAGGTGATCGCTTCGCAAGATCCTGACATGCGCATCGAACCGGCTTCGCTGGCCAAGATCATGACCGCCTATGTGGTCTTCGACGCCCTCAAGGACAAGAAGATCAGCCTTGACCAGATGGTGACCGTGTCGGTACGCGCCTGGAAGGTCGATCCAAGCAGCTCGAAAATGTTTATCGATCCAGCGACCCCGGTATCGATCAATGACCTGCTGTACGGCTTGATGGTGGTATCGGGTAACGACGCCGCGGTAGCATTGGCCGAAGCGGTGGCCGGCACGGAAGACTCGTTCGTCGCGCTGATGAACCATGAAGCCGAGCGCATGGGCATGAAAAACACCCATTTCGGTAATCCGCACGGCCTGCCTAGCGCCGACACCTACTCCACCGCACGTGATCTCTCCACGCTGGCGGCGCACGTGATCACTGACTTCCCCGAGTTCTACAAGATCGACTCGACCAAGAAGTACACCTACAACAAGATCACCCAGCCTAACCGCAACCGCCTGCTGTGGAGCGATCCGACCGTGGACGGCATGAAGACCGGCCACACCAGCAGCGCCGGCTACTCCATCATCGCCAGCGCCAAGCGTCCGAACGCCGGCGGCGATCGTCGCCTGCTCGCGGTCGTGATCGGCACCAACTCCGACGGCACCCGCACCCAGGAAGCGCAAAAGCTGCTGAACTGGGGTTACCAGAACTTTGACGCCGTCAAGCTGTACGCCAAGGACACGGCCATCGACACTCCGCAAGTCTGGAAAGGCGCCAAGAACCTGGTCAAGATCGGCTTCACGCACGACGTCTACGTCACCGTACCAAAGGGCATCGCTGACAAGATCAAGCCAGTGCTGGAACGCACCGACCCGCTGATCGCACCGATCCAGCAGAACGCCAAGGTTGGCACGGTCAAGGTCAACGCCGACGGCAAGACGATTGCCGAATTCCCGGTCGTGGCGCTGGAAAGCGTCGGCCAGGCCACCATCTTCGGCCGCGCCTGGGATTCGATCCGCTTGATGTTCAAGTAAGACGCTAGTCCTGGCCCTGAAGTGTCTGCACAAAAAAATGACAGCCTCGGTTGTCATTTTTTTTGCTGCCATTCAAACGCGCCCCGCTTCAGCGCTTGTGTCGATGGTTCCAGGCCTCCAGGAAAGCCAGCGTCACGCTGGCTTCGTTGGTCTCCGCCAGGCCGCTGCCGAAGAAAGCACCGACATCCTTGAAGTCGTTGCCGCCGGCCAAGTCCGACAGGCTGCGGAAGGCAATGAAAGGCACGCGGTTGGCGTACGCTACCTGGGCGAAAGCGGCGGTTTCCATATCCACCACTTGCGCCTGCAGGTTTTCATAGAGATAAGCACGGTAGCCCGGATTGGCCAGGAACGCGCTGCCCGAGACGCCGCGGCCGCCGACCCGCAGCTCAGGCTGGACGCTGACGCACAATGCCGGGTTCTTGGGACCGCACTTGGCCAGCGCCGGTTTCAGGGTGCGCGCCAGCGCCAGCATCTCGGCATCGACCTGGAAGTCAAAACGGAACTCGCCTTGCGGCGCATTGCCGGCATTCATCACGAAATTCTCGCGCATGAAGAGACCGCTGCTGACCGGCCCCTGCGGCGTAGCGATCTTGAAATCCGGACGCGGCTTGCCGTTTTCCGTCGCCAGCCTGACGCCCAGGCAGCCGACATCGCCGGCCGTGCCGCACGGCGCCGGCAGACTGCCGTCGCCATTCCAGTAGACTTCCATCGGCATCACCCAGCTTTCCGGCACGATCACGTCGCCGACATGGTTATCCGGATTGACGCCGCCGGCGATGCCACTCATCAGCAAGCGCTCGACATGGAAATGATCCATCATCAGCTGCGTCACCATGGTGGCGTTCACCACACTGACGCCGCTCAGCACGATCACCACCGGATTGCCGCGCAGTTCGCCGGTAGTGAAGCGGTTGCCGTTGATTTTCCAGTCGCGCTTTTTCTGCGTCTGTTCCAGCAGGATATCGGCCTCGGCGCCAAAGGCAGAGACGATGCCGATGCGCGGCTTGCAGTCGCTCAGGCAATGCTTGTCGGCTGCTGGCGCGGCGGCCGCAGCGCTGCTCAGTGCCGCGCCAAGCAACAAAGCGGATGCGCTGCGGCGCAGGGTTTTAAATAGGGGCTTGGAGACAGGCAAGGGCTTTCCTTTCGCTTAGGGAATGGCTGCAGGCGTCAGGTCATCAAGACCGCTGCAGCGGACAGGATAACTCAGAGAGCATTTTGCAGAACAGGCTATTGAGGGATTTCCGGGCCGAAGGGTACAACCCGGCGGCGCCACAACAGCAAGCCGACCGCGTAGGCGACGTAGTAGCCGGCCAGGATACCGAAGATCAGCAAAGTCAGCGGGCTGCCGGAAAATTCAGCCGGTGAAAAGGTATTCGGCGCCGTGCCCGATGCTGAGTAAAGCAGCACACCGCGATACACCAGGCGGCCGATGAACAGCGCCGACAGCGCGATCCCCAGATGCAGGCTTGGAGTGTAAAACAGCCCCTCCGGCGTCTGCTCAAACCGGGTCAGCCGGATGCCATACCAGCCCAGGGCCGCGCCAGCCGCCGTCCCGCCCAGCAGCGCCGCCGCATGCATGGGATGCACGGCAGAGCCAAGCAACAGCATCGCGATCAGGACGCTGAAAAACACGATGCGGATCCAGGTACGCCGATCCGACATTTTCTGCCGTCCGACCATGCGCCGGACGCGCGAATACAGCCGCCAGACCACCAGCGCGGCAATGCCTAGATAAACCACCAGGGAAGGATGAGCAGGAATCGCCATGCGCTTAACTCCAAAGGCCGAAGAATCAGTTGGTCGAATAAATCCGCGGATCAATTCAGCGGATGAGCTGAGATCAATTCAATGTCGGGAAGGTTTTCAGCGACTTCCCGCACAGAAGAATACGCCAATAATGCATGCACCACCTGTGGCAAGGGTTCCGCCCAGATTTCCGGCAAATCCCTTTCCTGTTCCGCCAGCACCGGAAACGCCAGCCGTTCCAGCGGCGGCGTGAACTGCGCATCCACACCCGGCTTGTTGCCGCGCGCATCGATGCGATACCAGCCATGGTTCTTCAGGTAGACCGCGTTCAATCCGTGCAGGTAAAACGGCGGTCCTTCCATACCCACCGACAGGCGCTGGTAGCACAAGCCGGTTGGAATGCCATTGCAGCGCAACAGCGCCGCCAGCAAATGGCTCTTGGCATAGCAATAACCCGTTCCATGAATCAGCACATCGGATGCGCGGCAAGTGACAGGATCGCGCTTGAAATCCCAGCTGTGCTGGATGGCGTCGCGGACGAACTCGAAGCAGGCTTTGACCACCTCCTCTTCGCTGGCGCAGCCGGCCGCCAGCACTGCTGCCTGGGCGGCTACCTGTGGGTGGTCGCCGTCGATGTGGGTGCTGACGGCAAGATACGGATTTTGATTCGAGGCAGGAGAAAGCAAGGGAATTCTTTCTATATGAACGATTACGCTTCCATGATCCTGGCGGTGCCAGAAACGCGAATGGAGCTCCCGGCAATGGGTGATATCTCTGCGCGCAGACGGGAACGGCATCCCATGTCCTCTCCCTGGACAATGTCGATCGCGCCGCCATGTGGCCATCCAAAGTCACGCAAATAACCGGCCAGCGCAGCTGCCGCCGCACCGGTCGCAGGATCTTCGTAGACGCCACCGGATGCAAACGGGTTGCGGGCATGGAATAGCTGAGGGGTTTCCGCAAACACCAAGGCAAGGGTTGCCAGGCCGGCATCGTTCATCAGGCGCCTGCCTTGATCAAGTTCATAACGCATGGCGCGCAGCTTATCTCTACCATTCAAGGCCAGCACCACATGCTTCGCGCCACCATGTGCAAGAGCAGGGGGAATTTCCGGGTTCAAGTCATCCTGGGTATAACCGAACAGTGCCAGCGTTTTCTGCAACAACGATGGATCGATGGTTTCGCTGTATGTTGGCGGCGATTGCAATGCCGCTGCGACCAGCTCGCCTTGGCGCCGGCCTGCAACGGTAATGCGTGCATTGTTCAAGGCAAGATGAAACAAGCCGTCGCCGTGGGCCAAAGCGAGCGCGGCGCCCAGGGCAATCGTCGCATGGCCGCAAAACGGCACTTCCGATTCAGGTGAAAAATAACGCACGCGCCAGCCGTCACCGTCCGGTGCGGCAAACACCGTTTCCGAGAATCCGACTTCGGCGGCAATGGTTTGCATCGCCGCAGCCTCCGGCAAGACTTGATCTATCCAGACGCCGGCGGGATTACCGCCATGAACACCGTCCGAGAATGCCGCAAGTTTGAGAATCTTCGTTGTCATGTTCGCCCGATTTCACAAAAATCTTATCGTACATCAAGCCGCGGAAAAAAAATCGCTTATACCGTTGCCTGCTCCGCAGCTTCAAAATTCATCTGCGCCTGCTCGCGCACCTGGGCGCGCCGCAATTCCCACAGTTCGCGCAGCTTGTCCGAGCGCAGTTCGCGCTCGTCCGACTCGGAGACGAAGCCGACTTCGCCGTTGCCGTCGGCGACGGTGCGGCTGAAACTCCATTCGCGTGAGAATTCCGGTTTGATGGCGCCGGCGTGCTTGGTCGGCATGGCGCAGATCAGCTGCATGCCGAGATTGTCGCGCAGGAATTTCAAGACGTCGCGTGCGCGCCCTTCATCCATCTTGGCAAACGATTCGTCGTTGACCAGCAGGTGCAGGCTGTTGCCTTTCTCGAAGCGCTTGAGGCGGTTGGTTACGACAGCGGCGTGGATGATGTAGGCAGGCGTTTCCAGCTGGCCGCCGGAGCCGGTACCCCACTCGGACAAGCGCACGTGCGAACCGGTATCGGATTCCTTGTAGATTTCATAGCGGCGGTAGTTGCGGTAGTCTGCAACCCGCTGCAATTCCTTGACCGCCTTGTCTTCATCGTCCGACAGCAGCAATTGCACCAGGCGGTCGCGCACCAGGCAATTCTCGGCGCTCAAGGCAGGATCGGCGAACAGGCTGCTGCTGGCTTCCTGAGTGTCGGCCATTTCCGAGGTGGCGCAGAAGAAATCGTAGTAAGCCTTGAATTCGGGAATCCATTCCGACCAGTCGATGCGGAATTTGTCGGTGCCGAACTTGAGTTTATCGAGTTCGGTATTCAGCGTTTTCAAGGTCCGCACACCGGTATCGACCGCATTCCGGATCTCGTAGCAGAACTGCTTTGTGAAGACATCGTTGAACGAGGATTCGGCCGTGCGCAGCTGTTCCAGGTTCTTGATCAGGCCGATGTCTTTATGCCGCGTCAGCTGGGCGCGGGTGCGTTCCTGCAGGGTCACCATCATGGCGTACAGCGGCGTGAAGTCGCCGTCGCGCAGATCTTCGCCCTGAACGATTTCAAAGCGCTCGTCGATGCGGGCATGGGCGTGGTATTCGCCCAGCGCGTTGCGGGCGTCGCCGTACAGCTGCCAGCTAAGCGCGGTCTGCTTGCCGACATTGTTCGCTGCCTGCGTCTGCGAATAGCTGCCGTCGCTGACCCAGCCAGCCACTTCATCGCTGACGGCGGTAAAGGACAGGCTGCCGTTGACGACGCACAGCTGGCGCAGGCGCTCGCTGTCGGCGTCGACCCTTGCCTGCTTACCGCCCAGGCCGAAATTCAGGCGCGTCATCGCCGCCTGGTGGCCCTGGATGGCTTTTTCGTGGCCGCCGATATTCTTGCTGCAGGCCGTCTTGCGCGCTTCCAGCGCAGCGATTTCGAGACCGAGCGCCTGCGCTTCGTCTTCCAGCTTGCTGACCTGGGTCAGGTCGAGCCGGCTCAGGTCCTGGCGCGCTGCATCCAGCTGTCGCACCAGGTTTTCCAGCTCATCGATGGCAGCGAACGAAGGGCATTGCAACTGACCCATCAGCGCCAGCGCGCCCTGCAGTTCGCGCAGCTGGACGCGGATCTGCGTCAATTCCTGCTCGGCCTGCGCATGTTCCTGCTCCGCGCGCTGCTTGGCGAGACGCTTGGCTTCCTGGCCGAACACCAGCATGTCGGTGTCGGTCGTGAACATGGTGCGCGAGCCGCTGCCCTTGCCGTCCTTGGTCAGACCGCGCGAGGTGTGGCGCAGCGCTTCGGTATCGGCCACCTTGACCACCTGGCCGAACTGGTCGTGCAGATAGGCATGGGCGATCGGGTGCTCGGTGCTGAGTTCGTGGATGATCGAATCGCTCGGCGTTCTTTCGATTTTCAGGTTCTTCAGGCAGAAGCTGCCCTGGATCACATTGGCGCGCAGCTTTTTCTGGCGCACGAAGTCGATCGCCTTGCCTTCCCAGGCTTGGTCTACCACCAGATTGAAACGGGCGCCGCCGAGATAGCCTTCAATCGCCGCCTGCCATTCGGCTGAAGCCGGTTCGACCAGGTCGCACAGCACTTGGGCGCGGGCGGCGCCGAGTTCGGAGCGGAATTCCTTCAGCGCATGGCGGATATGCGCAGGATAATCGGCGCCGCCTTCGGCCAGGTTGGCTTTGCGCGAAGCTGCGTCCTTTTCGCGGCGCAAGGCTTCGTGCTCGCCGGCGCGCAGTTGCGCGATCTGCGTGTGCAAGGCAGAGACAAAGCTTTTTTCGGTGCCGGCCAGCGCACTGTGCAATTTCACCAGCGCGGCGTCGACGCCTTCAAAATCGTTGACCAGCATCAGGGATTTCAGCACGTCGACCTGCTCGGCCTTGGCCAGTTCGCCGATGCTGCGCAGATGGCTGGCAATCTCCAGCGTGCCGGCGGCGGCCAGCGCCAGCACCACCTGGCGGGCGGCATCGGCAATTTCCTTTTGCTCCGGCGGGATCTGCATGCCGGCGACGTTGCGTGCAGAGCTATCCAGCTGCTGCGCCGTCTGCGCGTTATGCAGCAGCGAGTTGAAGACCGCCTTGATCTTGCCGTCGCATTGTTCGATCTGGTTCTGGATCCGGGTCTTTTGCTCGGCGGCGGGAATTCCCATCATCTGCGCATGGATCTGCGTCAGGCTGCGGTTCTTGGCGTTGCGGTCCTGTTCCAGCTTGTCGGCGCTCTCGGTTTCGTCGTCGATAAGCGCCTGCAAACCCTCAATCGCAGACGTTGCTGCTTCCAGCTGGCGCTGGTCTTCGCGTAAGGCCAGCGACGACACCAGCAGCTGCGACTGGCTGGCGGCCTGGTGCGCACGCGCGGTATCGCCGACAGCCTTGCCCAGCAGCTCCAGGCGCTTGACGTTGTCGCTCAGCCGTTCGCCCTCTTTGCGCAACTCGTTCACCTGGCGCATCAGTTTGCTGATCTGACCGATGCGCTGCCCCAGCTGGGTGGTGTCGAGCTCCAGGATCTGGTGCTTGACCAGGTCGTCGACACTGCCGATAGGCTTGTGCGCGATCGACTGGCTCCAGGCGCGCGCCGCGCTTTCGGCTTCGGCAAAGGAGACGGTTTTCTGGCCGCGAAAACGGCCGTACAGCTGGCACAGATACTCGCGCTTGCTGTCGCGGAAATTGGTGACGCCGTGGTATTTTCCTGACAGATGGCGTTCGATTTTTTCCACCGCCACCACCGCCATGCCGCCATCGATTTCGGTTGAGGTCAGATCGCCCAGCTGCAGGGCGACGCCATCGATGATCAGCAGCGCCAGCCGTTCCGAGACCGCCTGGCGCCGCTCGCCGGCGCCGTCGACGCGCGCCGAGGCGGCCACCAGCGCGGTGAACTCGCGCCCCTCCTCGCCCTCGCTTGGCTTGAACACCGCGGCGACATAGCCGTGCGCGCCGTTGGGGCGAGCGAACAGATTATCCTCGGCGCCGACCACGTAGGACCACAGACTGCGCTTGGTCTTGCCGTTGCGCGCGCCCTGGGTGGTCTCGTCTTGCCCCGGGTTATAGCTAAAGATATTCTGGTAGACCGCCGTCATCACGGTTTGCAGGGCGTCCAGCATGGTCGATTTACCGGAACCGGTGGGACCGGTCAGCAAGGTCATGTTGCCCATCGGGTATTCCTGCGAGCGCAGCGCGCCCCAGTTCACCAGGATCAGTTTGTCCAGCTTCATTCGATGTTTCCTTCAATGCTTTCTTCTTTCAGCAGCGCTTGCGGGCTGGCCACATCTTCATCGGCGCTTTCAGCGGCCGGCAGCGGATCGGTTTCCAGTGCCGCTTCCAGCATGTCGTCGCTGATGATGCCGAGGATAGTCGGGCGGATCGCCAGCAGCGCATCCTCGTCGTCCATGGAGAAGTTGGCGGCCAGCCGGATCAGACGATGACGCTTGAGGTCGTTGAGCAAACGCTGGCGTTCGATATTGGTGGGCGGCAGCGCTCGCTTCAATTGCGTCTGCAGGGTCGCCGACAGTTCTTCAAAGCGGGTCAGCACCTCGCCGGAATCGGTGAGGCGGTTGCCGCCTTCCGACAAGCCTTGCTGATACTGGAAGCGCAGTGCCAGGGCGGCGGCGACGAAATCCGGTGACAGCCTGGCGCGCAGGCCCGGCACCGGCTCCAGTCCGTCTTCCGGCATGCCAGGTACTTCGGCGCCGGGCGCATACAGGCGGAAGAATTCGCCTTTCAGATTGTGCTCAAGACGGAAACCGGCCAGCTGGAAATAGTCGTGCAGACAGGCTTCGATACGGCGCGCATCGTCGTACAGACGCTGTTCGACGCCGTCTTCTTCGCGCATCACGATGCCGGCGGCAAACAGCCGGCTGACGATCTCGCGGAAACGTTCCAGCGCCAGGTTGTGCAGCGCCAGCTGCTCGTGCAATGCTTCAATCAGGGTCATGTTTCATCTCGATCTGGTAATCGTCGCCGGCATAAAACTCGTTCCAGAGCTTGCTCGGCAATTTCTGCACGGTCAGCCGTTCATCGCGCGCACCGCGCACGGCTTCCACTATCTGCATGTTGTTGAGGACGTCGGTGGTGGTCGCCACCGGCAAGTTCGACAAACGGATCGGGCGGTCGCGCAGGCGCAGCTCGGCGCGGATGCGGTGCACGATGTCGTCGTTGGAGAGAGCGAAGGCATCGGCTTCGGCGCGGTACATCGCAGCCGCCAGACGGGCATCGCGCGTGACCTTGGGCTGCGCGGTCACGGTCAGCGCCTTGCGCCGCTGCGAAGCGCTGCGCAGTTTGAAGGACGCCGGGTCCAGCAAGCGGATTTCCGCCGGCGCGATTGCCGCGCCCAGCCGTTCCAGAAAAGCATCCTGAGCATTGCCAGCGCCGCTCAGCTTGGCGGTCTTGCTGATCGCCACGCTATAGGCTTGGCGCGTGTGGCCGCCGCGCAGCATCAGGGCTTGCTGCACAATGCTGGCGGCGCGCTGCATGTAGACGCTCATCGCCTTGATCAGCTCCGGATGCTTGGTGGTGCAGGCAGCCTCCACCATTTCTTCGATGCGATCCAGCATCCAGTCCAGCGTCGACGGTCCCTGCCGCTCCTGGCTGGCCCAGCGCGCGATATCGTTGAGCTGGTCTTCCAGCGCCTGCGCCTTGTCGTGCTCCAGGCTGTGCAGGCGCGCGATGAGATCGCGGATGGCCTGGCGGTGGCGCTCGATGCTGTCGGCGGTGAGCTGCTTCTTGAATTCTTTCTCGAAACGGTCGAGGAATTCCATGAAGCCGTCCCATGGCGTCTGCGATGCTTCCAGCATCAGGCGCCGCACCAGCTCCTGGAAATAATCGACGCCCTCGGATAAATCGCTGATGACTTTCTCGGCATAGTCATAAGCGTCGATCAGATCGTAAGCGTCGACATTGCGCAGTGCGGCGTTGAGCGCATTGCGGCAGCTGCGCACATTGCGCTGGCGGGTGCGGGCGCTGCGCCGCTCGATCGCCCAGAAAGCTTCGGCAAACAGCTTGCCGGCGCGGCTGAAACGATAGGCGGTGACCAGGCCGGCGCGGTCGCCGAAGGTTTCCAGCCAGCCGTCGCGCAGCAAGGTACGCAGCAGCGCGCTGCTGCTCTGCTGGTCGTCGGCGCCGGCCGGGATCAGATCATCATCGGCCAGCTCGACGCCGGCCTCGTCCTGCTGCGGCAGCAGTTGGCGTGCTTCCTGCAAAGCTTGCTGCACCACCGGCAGCAGCAAGTCGCGCAAGCCGTCGCGCGTCAGGTTCTGACCGTAATCGGCGCTCGGCCCGTGCAGCCGTTCATAGAGCGCACGGACGCAGGCCACCACCACGCCGCGGTGCTTGCCGGCCAGGGGCCTGAAGAAATTTAATCGGTCTGGTTCAAAAAACAATCGGATTGCCTGCAAAAGTTGCAAAAAAACGAATATATCGCGATATTGGTGCTGACCGCTTTAAACAACCCGGCCGCCAATTTGCGTAACTCGTCATTGTAAGGGCTCCGGTCTGCCAGCAGGTAGCTTAGACAGTAGACAGGAGGCGAGGCTATCCGTAACATCCATTTCCACAATGCAATAGACATTGCCAGAATAGCCATCAGGAGACACCCATGCCAATGAGCCGCCGCCACAAAAATGCCATTCAGCCCAAGCCGGGCCACGCCTGTCCTCAATCTCTTGCCATAGGGACCGGCACTCTGGCGCCAGCCTTGGCGCAAGTCCAATGATACCCAAGCAAAACCTGCCCGCCGCCCCCGCCAACGTCATCGACGATGCCGGCCAGCCGCGCATGGGCCGCTATGCCGGCCGCACCGGCGCCATCGACTGGTCGACCCTGGCCGCGCCCTTTGCCCGCAACAGCCTGTGGCGGCGTTTCCACCACAAACGCTGGCAATACGTGGCGCTGTCGACGCCACGGCTGCTGTGCGGCATTGCGATTGTCGACGTCGGCTGGACCAATACCGCCTTCGCCTACGTCTTCGACCGCCAGCAAGGCAAGCAGATCGCCGGCTTTTCGCAGGACGGCATACCCGGCCTGAGCGCCCAGGTCAGCGACCGGCCTGACGGCGCCAGCAGCTTCAGCTGCTTCGGCCACCGCATCAGCTACCAGCCGCCAGTCGACGCTCAAAGCGGCAAGTATCGGCTCAGCCTGCATAGCGCGCAATTCAGCATCGAAGCCGAGTTCGACGACATCCGCGCCGCGCCGCTGCTGCTGGCGGTCGGCCCGATCGTCAACGGCTCGGTGCATGCAACCCAGAAATCGCCCGGCATGCCGCTCAGCGGCGAAGTGCTGGTGGGCGGACAGCGTTTCGATCTGCAGGACGGTGTCGCCAGCTTCGACTATTCCAACGGCTTGCTGGCGCGCGATACCGAATGGCGCTGGGCCTCGGCCCATGGCCTGGACATCGGCTTCAACCTGCAGGCAGGCTATTTCGGCAAGCAGGAAAACGTGCTGTGGCTGGACGGCCAGTTGCATGCACTTGGCCACGTGCGCTTCGAATACGATCCGGCGACGCCGCTGGCGCCTTGGCATATCTATACCGACGACGGCTTGCTCGACCTGCAATTCATGCCGGACGGCGCGCGCCGCGAAAACAAGAACCTGCTGATCGCCGCCACCCGCTATATCCAGCCGATCGGCAGCTTCAGCGGCTGGGTCAAGCCGGAGCGCAATGCGCCGCCGCGCGCGGTGGAGCACCTGGTGGGCGTGACCGAGGAGCACTTCTCGCGCTGGTAATATTTCCGCCAGCCAACTTAAATCCCGGACGATTTGCAAATTTCCAACACCTGCGGCATTTCCGCTGCGCAGCCCATATGTTTGGTATACCATTGCCGGCCAATTTTGTGTACGAGGTACGGCGATGTCAAATGCTTGTGGTGTGGATTTCGGCACGTCTAATTCCACGGTCGGCTGGAGCCGGCCCGGACACAAGGCCTTGCTGCCGCTGGAAGACGGCAAGGTCACCCTGCCTTCGGTGGTTTTCTTCAATGCGGAAGACGACGCCTTCAGCTTCGGCCGCGCCGCGCTAGGCGCCTACCTGACCGGTTACGAAGGGCGCCTGATGCGCTCTCTCAAGAGCCTGCTCGGCTCCAGCCTGATCGATGCCCAGACCGAAGTCGGCGGCCGCGCGCTGCCGTTCCGCGCCCTGCTGACCCATTTCATCGCTGAACTCAAGCAGCGCGCCGAAAGCGCAGCCGGCAAGGAATTCCAGAGCGTGGTGCTGGGCCGGCCGGTATTTTTTGTCGACGACAATCCGACCGCGGACCAGCGCGCCCAAGACACGCTGGCGGAAATCGCCCGCTCGGTCGGCTTCCAGCACATCGCTTTCCAGTACGAGCCGATCGCTGCCGCCTTCGACTATGAATCCACCATCGAACGCGAAGAACTGGTGCTGATCGCCGACATCGGCGGCGGCACCTCGGACTTTTCACTGGTCCGCCTGTCGCCGCAGCGCGCCGCCAACAGCGAACGGCGCGACGATATCCTGGCCACCGGCGGCGTCCATATCGGCGGCACCGATTTCGATAAATACCTGAGCCTGTCAAGCGTGATGCCGATGCTGGGACTGGGCAGTCGCCTGCAAAACAATAGCGAAGTGCCGTCCAGCTATTACTTCAACCTGGCGACCTGGCACACCATCAACCAGATCTACACCCGCAAGGCCTGGCTGCAGCTGAAAGACGTGCACCGCGAAACCGTCGAGCGAGAGAAGTTCGGCCGCCTGCTAGACCTGGTCGAACAGCGCGCCGGCCACTGGCTGGCATTACAGGTGGAACAGGGCAAGATCGGCCTGTCGGATGCCGAAACGGTGCAGATGAGCCTGGACCGCATCGCTCCCGGCCAGGCTCTGAACCTGACGCGCGAACAGTTCAATGCCAGCATCGGCCACCTGGTGGGCAGCGTCGAAGATACCGTCACCAAACTGCTGCGCGATGCCGGCGTGACGCCGGCCCAGGTCGATACCGTGTTTTTCACTGGCGGCTCCAGCGGCGTACAACTGCTGCGCCACAAGATCGCGGCCCTGGTGCCGTCGGCAAAAGCCGTCGAAGGCGACCTGTTCGGCAGCATCGGCGCCGGCCTGGCGCTGGATGCGGTGCGCAAGTTCGGCTAGGCAGCCGCTGCACCCGCCGCTAGCCGGCTCCTTGATCCGGTTGGCGCTGCTCCTCCGGCGCATGGCGTTTTGTCTGGCCTATGCGCTGCGCATGATAAATCCCGCTGTGGCCGGAAAACAGATAGCTAACCACGCAGGCGATCCCCGCCAGCATGCCGATTTCCGGCCCGAATAGTTCCATCGCCATGACGGTCGAGGCAATCGGCGTATTGGCCGCTCCCGCAAACACCGCCACAAACCCCAGCCCAGCCAGCACTGGAATCGGCATGGACAAGATCTGCGCCAGCGCATTGCCCAGCGTGGCGCCGATATAGAACAACGGCGTCACCTCGCCGCCCTTGAAGCCGGACGCCAGTGTCACCACCGTGAACAGGATCTTGCCGCCGAAATCGTGCAGCGGCAACGGCTTCTCGAACGCCTCGACGATGGTTGGAATCCCCAACCCCAGATACTTGTCGGTGGCCGGCAGCATGGCCAGCAACAACACCGCAACACCGCCGGCAAACGGCCGCAAGGGTGCAAACTTGATCAGACGCTTGAACAGGCGCGACAAGCCATGGGTTGCCTGCGCGAACAGCATGCCGACCAGGCCGAACACGATCCCCGCCAGCAGCGTCGCGGAAAAGATGCCGAGGCCGAAATGCGGCACGAAGGGAATCGCATAGTGGGTGTGGTGCACGCCCAGCAACGCCGGAATCTGGTCGCTGATGATGGCGGCGATGAAGCAAGGCAGGATGGCGTCGTAGCGCAAGCGGCCGATGGCCAGCACTTCCAGGCCGAAGATGGCGCCGGCCAGCGGCGTCCCGAACACCGAGGCAAAGCCGGCGCTGATGCCAGCCATCAGCAGGATGCGCCGTTCCTCCGGTCCGAGGCGGCCGATGCGGGTCAGCACATCGGCCAGGGCGCCGCCCATCTGCACCGCGGTGCCCTCGCGGCCGGCGGAGCCACCGAACAGGTGGGTGATCACCGTGCCCAGGAAAATCAGCGGCGCCATGCGTTTCGGCACGATGCGCTTGGGGTCGTGGATTTCATCGATCAGCAG
Source organism: Collimonas pratensis (assembly GCF_001584185.1). Lineage (GTDB taxonomy): Bacteria > Pseudomonadota > Gammaproteobacteria > Burkholderiales > Burkholderiaceae_D > Collimonas > Collimonas pratensis. The sequence continues at coordinate 5,419,909 of NZ_CP013234.1, forward strand.
GTTGTTGCCGCCCTCGACCGACTTGCCGGGGAAGTGATAGATCAGGCCCACCGCAAAGCCGGCCAGCGGCAGCAGCCACAGCAGCCAGCGATGGGCGTTGCGGGTATCGGTAGCCCATTCCAGCGACAGCAGCAGCAGCGCCGAAGCCAGGCCGGCCAGTGCGCCCACCAGGGAAGCCAGGATCAGCCAGCGCGCGAGATACAGCAGCATCAGGAACTGCTCGGGATAGTTGTTTTTTTTCATCGTCAGGGACAAAAGATTTGAAGAACTCAAACCCGAACGGCAAGGCGAGGTAAACCGAAAACGCGCGCCTACAAATCCCGTTCAGGACTTTGTAGGCATCATCAGCTGCTTGCGCAGCGGTTCGAGGAGGCATGCCATCTCCCATTACTGCAGCGCCATTGTGCCGGAGCACGCGTGGCGGCGCAACCTGGATTCAGTCTGGATCGAAAGTCCTCAGCCTGGCCAGCGCATCCAGCCACCAGGTCAGCGCCGGGCCGGCCTGGCGATCCGGCCGGTAGACGCATTGCATCGGCAACGCGGCGCCCTCGGGCGGATGCTCCGCCGTGACGATCGTCACCAGCCGGCCGCTGGCAAGATCGTCGGCGACCACATGCCGCGGCATATAGCCCCAGCCCATGCCGGCGCGCAGCAAGGCATGCTTGGTGCCGAGATCGCTCATGCGCCAGGCCAGCGAGGAATGCACCGAGAAATCCTGGTTGGCGGTCAGCGCGCTGCGGTCGCTCAGCACCAGCTGTACCTGGCGTTCCAGCACACGACCGGGAATGCGGCCCTGGATCTGCGCCAACGCATGGGCCGGCGCCACCACCCCAACCAGCAGCACGCTCGGCAGGCTGACATGCAGCAGATGCGGCGGCACGATCGGCAAGGTGCCGAGCACGCCCAGCATCGCCTCGCCATCGATCACGCGCTCGGCAACGGCGCCCAGCGCCTCGATCTCCAGGCGCACCGTGACGCCAGGAAAGGCAAGCCGGAAATCCGCCAGCAAGGCCACCAGCGCCGTAGTCGGGAAAAAGACGTCGAACGCCAAGGTGATCTCCAGCTCCTGTCCTTGCGCATAGGCCGCTGCGCGCGCCTGCATGGCGTCGACCTGGCCCAGCACCTGGCGCGCATCGCGCAACAGTTCTATACCGGCGGCGGTTAGCTGCGGCCGGTAACTGCTGCGGTCGAACAAGGGCACGCTAAGCTGGTTTTCCAGCGTGCCGATGGCATAACTGACCGCCGACTGCGCCCGTCCCAGGGCGCGCGCCGCCGCCAGGAAGCTGCCGCTGTCGGCGACCTGGGCGAATACCCGCAATTGATCCAGCGACAGCCTCTCGATATTCATGGCGTTCCAACACTATCTAATAATCAGATATTGATTATCGCAAGATAAACAATATCTTGCTGAACTCAAGAGGATTAATATGAGCTCGTTCGCTGCAATCAGTAGCCGATATCCGGTGGCGACAGCCAACGCTTACTTACTTCGGGTTTTACCTACAACGCAGTTTTACATCTACTTATAGATTGGACACATCATGCAAACTTCGCCAACCCTGTACCGCATCGGCCGCGTCCTGCTGGGCTCGCTGTTTTTCATCTCCGGCATCCTGAAGATCACCGCCTTTTCCGGCGTGGTCGGCTACATGACCAGCCTCGGCGTACCGCTGGCGACCTTCGCCGTCGCTGCCACCATCGTGGTCGAATTCGGCGGCGGCCTGGCCATCATGAGCGGCTGGAACGTGCGGCCGATCGCCATCGTCGTGGCGCTATTCACGGTAGCGGCCACCCTGACCGCACACCGTTTCTGGGAAGCCGATCCGGCCAATGTGCAAAACCAGCTGAACAACTTCCTGAAAAACATCTCGATCATCGGCGCGCTGCTGATGCTGGCCGCCACGGATGACGGCAAGTCAAAATAGTAAGTCGTCAATCAATCATCAAGGAACGGAGCAAGCCATGAAATTCAATCGCCAACTCGAACGCCTGGTCACCGGCATCGATACCCAGGATGGCGCAGGCGTCAGCCTGGTGCGGGTCCTGACCAATGATCTGCAGCGCCGGCTTGATCCGTTCCTGATGCTGGACAATTTTCACTCGGACAAGCCGGAAGACTACCTGGCCGGCTTTCCCGACCACCCGCACCGCGGCTTTGAAACCGTCACCTACATGCTGGCCGGCCGTATGCGCCATCGCGACAACGCCGGCAACGAAGGTTTGCTGCAGCCCGGCGGCGTACAGTGGATGACCGCCGGCAGCGGACTGGTGCATTCGGAACTGCCGGAACAGGAAGACGGCCTGATGAGCGGCTTCCAGCTATGGCTCAACCTGGCTTCGGGCGACAAGATGATCACGCCCAGCTATCGCGACCTCCAGGCTGAGCAGATTCCGCAGGTATCGCCGCAGCCTGGCGTCAAGATCAAGGTGATTGCCGGCGAGGCGTTCGGCACCGTCGGCGCCGTGCAACGGCCGCATACCGAGCCGCTGTATCTGGACGTACAGCTGGAAGCGGGCCAGCAGCTGGATCTGCCTATCCCGGCCGGCCACAACGCCTTTCTGTACGTGTTCGAAGGCGCTCTGCGCATCGGCGCTGACAGCCGCAACGCGCCTGCCGGCCGCATGGCGATCCTGAGCAACACCGCCGATGCTGCCGGCGTCAGCCTGCAGGCAGAAGGCAACAGCCGTTTCCTGCTGATCGCCGGGCGGCCGCTGAATGAGCCGATTGCGCAGTGGGGGCCGTTCGTGATGAACACCCGCGAACAAGTGGAACAAGCAATCCAGGATTTCCGCGACGGCAAAATGTAGACGGTGATGCGGGCAAGCCGGCAGTTTGCCCGCAGGTCTGGCGCGCTGCCGGCCGAGCATCTACTACTTTACTTCCATCGACAGCGCCAGCGTCTCCTTGATTTCCTCCATCACCACATAGCTCTTCGACTGCGCCGCCCCCGGCAGCTGCAGCAGCATGTCGCCCAGCAGCTTGCGGTATTCTGCCATTTCCCGGATCCGGGCCTTGATCAGGTAATCGAAATCGCCGGACACCAGGTGGCATTCCAGCACTTCCGGAATGCGCAGCACTTCGCGGCGGAATTGCTCGAAGGCGTTGGCCGATTTCTGATTCAGCGTAATCTCGACAAACACCAGCAGCTTGGCGCCGACCGCGGCCGGATTGATGCGCGCGTAATAGCCGTCGATGACGCCGTCGCGCTCCATGCGCTTGACCCGTTCGATGCAGGGCGTGATCGACAGCCCGACCTGCTCGCCCAGGTCCTTCATCGACATGCGGCCGTCCTGCTGCAGCAAGCGCAGGATGTGGCGGTCCAGCTTGTCCAGGGCGCGGCTGGATTCCTTGTAGATTCTCATGACAGGTCCGGAGTGTAATTTTCGGTCTAGCTTGAATTTTTAGTGTTATTTCCTGAATTTGTCGATTTATACAGTAACAAATGCTAGGAAATTGCTAATAGCATAGCGCTTATTACTGCAAATCAAAAACAATTCATTACTACGCATTCCGTATCCCCGACGTGCCGGATTTCCAGCGCGCAGTATGATAAGGACAGGCGTTAGGGAGATTCAAGATGCGTGTACTTATCCTCGGCAGCGGCGTGGTGGGCGTCACCAGTGCTTATTACCTGGCGCGCGCCGGCCATGAAGTGACGGTGATCGACCGCCTGCCGGGTCCGGCGCAGGAAACCAGTTTCGCCAACGCCGGCCAGATCTCGCCCGGCTACGCCTCGCCTTGGGCAGCGCCCGGTATCCCGTTGAAAGCCTTGAAGTGGATGCTGCAAGAACATGCGCCGCTCTCCATCACGCCCGACGGCACCCTGTTTCAGCTGCGCTGGATGTGGCAGATGCTGCGCAACTGCAGTTCGGCCCGCTACGCTGTCAACAAAGAACGCATGGTGCGCCTGGCGGAATACAGCCGCGACTGTTTCAAGGTCTTGCGCGCCGATACCGGCATCGCCTACGAAGGCCGCCAGCTCGGCACCATGCAGGTGTTCCGCAGCCAGCAACAGCTGGACGATGCCGCCAAGGATATCGAAGTCTTGAAGGAAACCGGGGTACCGTTCGAGCTGCTGACGCCGGACCAGCTGGCGCAGGCCGAACCGGCGCTGGAAGCGGTCAAGCACAAACTCAGCGGCGCCCTGCGCCTGCCCAACGATGAAACCGGCGATTGCCAGATGTTCACCACCAAGCTGGCGAAGATGGCCGAAGAGCTGGGCGTGCGTTTCCGCTACAACGTGCAGATCGATGCCCTGACCTTGTCCAACGGCGAAATCGCCGGCGTCCAGTGCGGCTCCGAGCACCTGCAGGCCGACAGCTATGTGGTGGCCCTGGGCGCCTATTCCACTGGCTTCCTCGGTTCGCTGGTGGACATTCCGGTGTATCCGCTGAAAGGCTATTCGATCACCGTGCCGATTGTCGATGCTGAAGCGGCGCCGGTCTCCACCATCCTCGACGAAACCTACAAGATCGCCATCACCCGTTTCGACGACCGCATCCGAGTCGGCGGCATGGCCGAAATCGTCGGTTTCAACAAAACGCTCAAGCCGAAACGCCGCGCCACGCTGGAGATGGTGGTTAACGACCTGTTCCCGGGCGCCGGCAACACCGCCGCAGCCAGTTTCTGGACCGGCTTGCGGCCGATGACGCCGGACGGCACGCCGATCGTCGGCGCCACCCATATCCGCAACCTGTTCCTCAATACCGGCCACGGCACGCTGGGCTGGACCATGTCTTGCGGCTCGGCGCAGCTGCTGTCGGACCTCATCTCCGGCAAGCGCCCGGCGATTGCTTCGGATGATCTGGCAGTCAGTCGCTACAGCAAGAATTTCGAGCAAGCGACGCATCCTGCCTATGCCTGAAACGCCGTAGTCGGGCGTGCAGTCTGATCCACCCTGTTTTGAGCGATTTTGAGCGAGACCCGATGAACCCACAAGCAGCACACGCCGGCGCCATCCTCACGGTTAACCTGGACGCCATCCGCGGCAATTACCGCCTGCTCAGGCAACAGGCTGGCAAGGCGGCCTGCGCCGCCGCGGTCAAAGCCAATGCCTACGGCCTCGGCGCCGACAAGGTGGGGCCGGCGCTGGCGGCGGAAGGCTGTCGCCACTTCTTCGTTGCTCATCTGGATGAAGGCATCGCCCTGCGTCCGCACCTGCCGGCCACCGCCGACATCTTCGTCCTGCATGGCGCGCCGCCAGGCACCGAGCGCGAACTGATCGCCCACGGCCTGACGCCGGTGCTCAACAGCCTGCAGCAGATCGCCGCCTGGCATGCGCTGGCGCAAACCCTGCAGCGGCCGTTGCCAGCCATTTTCCAGGTCGACACCGGCATGTCGCGCATGGGCTTGCCGGCGGCTGAAGCGGAAGCCTGGCTGGCCAATCCGGCCTTCATGGAAAGCATCCCGCCGCTGTTCCTGATGAGCCACCTGGCCTGCGCCGAGCATCAGGGCCATCCGATGAACGCCAGCCAGCTGGCCCGCTTCCTTGCTTGGCGCCAGCGCCTGCCGCAGGTCGCCGCCAGCCTGGCCAATTCATCCGGCATCTTTCTCGGTCCCGATTACCAGTTCGACCTGGTGCGTCCGGGCGCGGCGCTGTTCGGCATTGCGCCGGTGGCCGGCGCCGCCAATCCCTTGCAGCCGGTGGTCGCGCTGCATGGCCGCATCATCCAGAGCCGCACGATCCAGCGCGGCGACCATGTCGGCTACGGCATCAGCTATAGCGCCAGCGAAGAACGGCAGATCGCCACCGTCGGCGTCGGCTATGCCGACGGCTGGCTGCGCAGCATGAGCAACCGCGGCATCGCCTTCATCGACGGCCAGCCGGCGCCTATGGTCGGCACGGTCTCGATGGATTCGATCACCATCGATGTCACCGGCATCGCCGCCGAGCGCGTGCAGGCTGGCGCGACGGTGGAACTGATCGGCCCGCAGCGGCCGCTGGACGACGTCGCGCGGCTGGCCGGCAGCATCGGCTATGAAATCCTGACCGACCTCGGGCGCCGCTATCACCGCGAATATATAGGCGGCTAGCACTTCCTGCAGGGTGGGCGCAAACGCCTGCCCGCCCTGCGTTTTCCCTGTCGCGGCGCCAACGTCGTAGAATCAAGTACTTCTGCAACTCTTCCCTCCGCCGCCATGACTAAAACAGCGTTATCCGCACAGCTCGCCAGCTGGATCGACAGCCACTTTGACGAAGAAGTCGGGTTCCTGCAAAAGATCGTCCGCATTCCCACCGACACGCCGCCCGGCAATAACGCGCCGCACGCCGATGCGGTGGCCGAATTGATCACGGCCTGGGGTTGGCAAGCCGAGAAGCATCCGGTGCCGGCCGCCACGGTCAAGGATTACGGCATGGAGAGCATCACCAACCTGATCGTGCGCCGTAAATATGCAGGCGACGGTCCGACGCTGGCGCTGAACGCCCACGGCGACGTGGTGCCGCCGGGCGAAGGCTGGAGCAAGCAGCCGTATGGCGGCGAGATCGAGAACGGCCGCATCTACGGCCGCGCCACCACCGTCTCCAAGGGCGATTTCGCCACCTATATTTTTGCGGTGCGGGCGCTGGAAGCGCTGGGCGTACCGCTCAAGGGCGCGCTGGAACTGCACTTCACCTACGATGAAGAATTCGGAGGACTGCTGGGCCCGGCCTGGCTGCTGGAGAATGGCCTGAGCAAGCCGGACCTGGTGATCGGTCCCGGTTTCAGCTACAACGTCGTCACTGCCCATAACGCCTGCCTGCAGTTTGAAGTCACGGTGTATGGCAAGGCCACCCATGGCTCGATGCCGGAAACAGGCCATGACGCCTTGCAAGCCGCCACCAAGGTGCTGCAAGCGATCTACGCCAAGCTGCCCGAACTGAAAAAAATCAGTTCGGCGATTCCCGGCATCACCCATCCGACCATGATCGTCGGCCGCATCGACGGCGGCACCAACACCAATGTGGTGCCGGGCAAAGTGGTGCTGAAGATGGACCGCCGCATGATTCCGGAAGAAGATCCGGTTGCAGTCGAAGCCGAGGTGCGGGCCATGATCGCGGCAGCGGTCGACGGCCTGCCCGGCATCCGCGTCGAGATCAAGCGCCTGCTGCTGGCGCGTGCGCTGCGTCCTTTGCCCGGCCACGAAAAACTGCTGGCCAGCGTGCAGGCGAATGCGCTGGCGGTGCTGGGCGAAGCGATCCCGGCCAATGGTTCGGCGCTCTACACCGATGCCCGGCTGTATGGCGAACACGGCATACCGGTCGTGCTGTACGGCGCCGGCCCGCGTACCCTGATGGAGTCCAACGCCAAGCAAGTCGACGAAAACCTGGCGCTGGACGACTTGCGCAAGGCCACCAAGGTGATCGCCATGACACTGCTGGATTTCCTGGCAGCGTAGGGTGGGCACGCCTTTGTGCCCACGCGTGACCGCGATGGCCGGAGTACATGGCCGCGCGGCACGCAAATGCATGCGCATAGAGCAAATTTGCGCGCGGGCACGATGTTCCCACGCTACGGCGTCGCCGGCAGGAATCCCGAAGTTCCTGTAACATAAGTATCCGCTTGAGCGCACAAGATAGTGACTTTGTGCAGTCTTCCGGCAGTTCCTGCCAGCGCATTCCATCCGCTTCAAATATTTAACCCGGCGCCGGCAACTGGCGCAACCCTAAGCATTCCATGACAAACACATCTGCAACTTCAGCCCCGGAGAAACTGCTCCCCGGCTGGCTTCTTTTACTGGGCGCCCTGACTGCCATCGGCTCGCTGTCGATCGACATGTACCTGCCGAGCTTCCCCACCATCGCGCAACAGTTCGGCGTCGGCAGCAACCTGGTGCAACTGACTCTGGCCGCCTTCCTGGTCGGGTTGGCGGTCGGCCAGATGTTCTATGGCCCGTTGAGCGACCGCTTCGGCCGCAAGCCCCCGCTGTATGTCGGCATGACGCTGTACCTGCTGGGTTCGCTGGCCTGCATGGTGTCGCAGGACGTCACGGCGCTGATACTGTTCCGTTTCCTGCAAGGACTGGGCGGCTGCGCCGGCATGGTGATCGGCCGCGCCGTGATCCGCGACCGCCTCGGCACCACCGGCGCCGCCAAGGCTTTCTCGCTGATGATGCTGGTGATGGGCCTGGCGCCTATCCTGGCGCCGCTGATCGGCGGCGCCGTGCTCAAGCTGTGGGGCTGGCGCGTGATCTTCGGCGGCCTGGCCGGCTTCGGCCTGTTCTGCCTGCTGGCGATCCACTACACCATGCAGGAAACGCTGGACCGCCACAAAGCCGAACCGCTGCACCTGGGACGCACCCTGAAGCAATACGGCCGGCTGCTGCTGGACCGCCAGTTCGTCGCCTATAGCCTGGTCGGCGGCCTGATCCAGGGCGGCATGTTTGCCTACATCACCGGCTCGTCCTTCGTCCTGATCGAACTGCACGGCATCAAACCAGAGCATTTCGGTTTCGTCTTCGGCACCAATGCCTTCGGCCTGATAGCCGCCTCGCAAATCAACGCCCGCCTGGTCGGCAAGTATTCGCTCGACACCATCCTCGGCCGTGCCCTGTGGATACCCGCAATGCTGAGCCTGAGCGTGGCGCTGCTGGTGGCTTGCGGCGTCAACAGCCTGCCGGTGCTGCTGGTCGGCTTCTTCGGCTTCCTCGCCAGCTACGGTTTCATCAGCCCGAATGCCTCGGCGATCGCCTTGTCACAGCAGGGCAAACAGGCCGGCGTGGCGTCGGCGCTGATGGGCACCTTGCAGTTCGCGCTCGGCATCACTTCCGGCATCAGCATGAGCTTGTGGCACGACGGCACCGCATTGCCGCTGATGGTGGTGATGGCGATCTGCGGCGTCGGCGGCTTGCTGCTGCATCGCTTCGTAGCGCGGCCGGAACACCAGCGCCTGCTGCAAAAGGCGCCCCAAACCTGAGCGCCGGCGCTGCATGGCATTGCAACGATATTCATAGGCTTAAATACCGGACCCGGCTTCCGGTCTGCCCACGGAAAAAAGAGGCAAGGGTCACAGCTGTGACCCTTGCCTCAAACCGCGGAGATGCGGCAAGGTCAGAATGCGTGGCCGCGTTAGCCAGGCAAAATCCTAGAACGAATGGCTGACGCCGGCATAGCCGCCGTTTTGCGCATGGCCGGGCAGCGGATTGTCGAACTCGGTGCCAAAGTCGGCATTGCCCTTGTTGCGCACCGTGCCAGCTGCCACGTACAGCAAGGTCCGTTTCGACAGGTTGTAGTTGGCGCCGGCCACGAACAGGCTGGCGCTGCCGGCGTCATGATTGAGCTTGACGTGGTAGGCGCCGCCGATCAGGGTCAAGGCCGGCGTCAGCGCATAATTGGCGCCGATCCAGTAGTGGTTCAGCTTGTCGGGTGCAGCCCCGGCAGCGCTGTCCGGCGCCGAGATATTTTCGTAGCCGGCAAACAGCTTCAGCTGATCTATCGTATAGGTACCGCCCACGATCAGATCCTTGGAGGCCGTGTAGAGATTGCTATAGCGCCCGCTGCTGTCACGGATCACATCGTAAATCCCGCGCAGCTCAAGACCGCCTATCGTGTACACCAGGGAAATGCCGTCGCTGCGGCCATTCTTGCTGGAGCCGGCCTGCTCGCCGAGGCTGGTCTGGGCAGTGGCGTTGAAGCCGCTCCAGGTCGGCGTCTGGTATTCGATGACTTTGTTGGCGCCCGGCCAGTTGCGGCCATTGACCAGGCTGGCGGTGCCCATGAACTGCTGGCCGGTCGGATCGAGATACCAGACGTCATTGACGATGAACAGGTTCTTGCCGAACTTGATCGATCCGGCGCCGCCGTTCAGGCCGACATACGAACGGCGGTTGAACAAGGCGCTGCCGTTGGTGGTGCCCTTGGTGGCGTCGAAGCCGGATTCCAGCAGGAAGAAGGCGCTCAGCCCGCCGCCCAGGTCTTCCGTACCCTTGAAGCCGATCATGCTGGTGCCCCACTGGTTGCCGGACGCCGCCAGCTTGCTGCCGGTCTGTCCGGTCAGGTTGCCGTTGGCGTCTTTCAGGGCGACGCTGCTTTGATAATCGACGCCGGCGTCGACCCGGCCGTAGATGGTGACGCTGGTCTGTGCCTGTGCCTGGCTGCAGGCAACTGCGATCAGCACAGTGCTTGCGGCCACCCGCATGGTTTGCAATTTGATTTTCTTCTGTTTCACGTTAAGTCCCCTTTTTGGTTTAATTTTGCGCGACCTCGCCCCTCTCCCGTTTTTCTAGGAGATAAAATCACGCCTTCTTCCGAAGTCTGTCTAGCGTCGATCCGGGCCACCACAGCCGCCCAGATCACACTCTGTTATTTGGCCGGCTTACATCGCGCTGATGCCGATGACTAGCGCCGACTCCGGCGGCAGCGGCGGCAGCGGCAATCCGAAATCACGCAATGTAGCGCCGGACAAGGTCAGCTCGCCATCCACCAGCGCCTGCAAGAGTTCGGTCTGGCGTGTGTAATGCGGCGCATGCGGCATGGAAAATGCGCGTAGCCGGTAGTTGCGGGAGGGATCGAGGCCGGCGAGACGCAGCGGCGCCAGGTAGCGCGTCACGTCTTCGCGGCGCCGATAAACGGCGCACAGGGCTGCACTCTGATCGATAGCGGTAACATGCAGCCACGACAAGGCGCCGTCTGCGCCGCCTTGCCGCAAGTTGCCGCTATGCGCCAGGCCGCGCCATTCCTTGTACAGAGAAATCCAGTGGCAAAGCTCGGCTTTTTCAGCCGCATCCAGCGTCCTCACATCCAGTTCCAGTCCGAGATGGCCAAACATGGCGACCGCTGCGCGAAACGCCAGGTCATGCCGCCGGCCCGTGGTGTGGGAAGCCGCTGGTCCTATGTGCGCTCCCATCACCTCGGGCGGGAAGAAACGCAGGAAGCCGCGCTGGATGTCGATGCGCGTCAGCGCGTCATTGCAGTCGCTGGTCCAGACCCTGTGCGTGTGCGCCAGCATGCCGTAATCGGCGCGTCCGCCGCCGGAGGCGCAGCTTTCAATTTCAACCGCCGGATGGGCGCTGCGCAGCTTGTCCAGCAAGCGGTAAAGCGCTTCCACCTGGCGGCGGTAGGCGGCGCGACCATGGTGTCCGGCGGCAGCCAGATCACGATTCATGTCCCATTTCAGATAGGCGACCGGATAGGCCCGCAGCAGGCCGCTCAGCTTGCCGAAAATGTATTCCGTCACTTGCGCATTGGCGAAGTCAAGTACCAGCTGGTTGCGGCCGGTCACCATCGCGCGGCCCTCCAGCTGCAGCACCCAATCAGGATGGGCGCGGAACAGGTCGCTGTCGGGATTGATCATTTCCGGTTCAACCCACAAGCCGAACTGCATGCCCAGCTTGCGCACATGATCGATGAGCGGCTTCAATCCTTGCGGATATTTGCGTGCATCCGGCCACCAGTCGCCCAGTCCGGCCCTATCGTTATCGCGATGCTGAAACCAGCCGTCATCCAGGACGAAACGTTCGACCCCGACTTCCGCTCCGGCACTGGCCAGCGCCTTCAAGCCATCCAGGTCGTGATCGCAATATACGGCTTCCCAGGTGTTCAGATGCACCGGCCTGGGAGCCATCTGCTGCCCCGGCCAGCTCAGCAGGCGTTGCCGCACGAAGCGATGAAAGTTGGCGCTCAGGCCATTCAATCCCAGTGCGCTGAAAGAAAGATAGGCGGTCGGCGTGCGATAGCGCTCGCCAGGAGCGAGCATTACCTCTCCCGCGGCCAGCCATTCGCCTATCTGCAGCTGGCGGCGGCCATCGTTCAACGGTTCGATAAGCACGGTGTGGTTGCCGCTCCAGCCCAGATGCGCACCGAACGTACAACCGGTATCGTCGGCCAGGCCGTTGCCGACAATCACGCCCGGGAAGGCATCGTGGGAAGTACGTCCCCGCCGGCTGTCGCGGCGCCAGGTGGCAATTCCTAAGGTCTCGCGCATTTCCTGGAACTCCAGGGTCCAGCGCCCGGCAAAGCCCAGCACCTGGTCTGCCTCGGGCGGCAGCGGCACGCAGGCGGCAGCCAGCCAGTCAAGCCGAAACGGCGTGGCGCCGCGATTTTCCAGTTCGCTCCAGATGCTGACGACATCGCTATCGGGATCCACCGTGTAACTGACGACCAGACCCAGCCCGGCGGTGCGGTCGCTCAAGCCAAGTTGTAAAGAATGCTGTCTTAGTTCCACCTGGTCGAGGACAAAACTCTGCGCCCAGTCGAGATCGCCGATGCTGCAAGGCCGGCTCCCCGCCAATGCCGGCTGATTGAACCAGCCAAAACCATGGGTTGGCAGCACGCTCAGCGCCGGATCGTTATCCAGCAGCGTCGGCGGATGCGGCCGCGCGCTCGCCGCCGGCCAGGTGTCGCCAGCGACATGGCACTTAGCGCCGAAATGGCGCCAGGCAGGGGGCGCACCGGCGACCTGTTCGAGCACCATGCTCAAGTCGCGGCCGCTCAGGTGCATCAATTTTGATTCAGTCATTCTTGCTACCTTCGCCTATCCTTTGGTTGCACCCATCGTCAAGCCGGCGATGAAGTGCTTTTGCATGAGAAAAAAGACCAATACCGGCGGCAGCGCTGCAATGATCGAACCTGCCGAAACCAGGTTCCACTGCGCCACCCACTGGCCATTGAGGGACTTCAGCCCCGCCGTCACCGGCATGGCGTGGTCGCCCTGTATCAATACCGTCGCCCAGAAATAATCGTTCCAGACGAAAGTAAAAATCAGTACCGAGACGGCGGCAATCGCCGGCCTGACCAGCGGCAGCACGATTTTCCAGAAAACCTCGAATTCGGAAGCGCCTTCAATGCGCGCTGCGTCGATCAGTTCAAAAGGCAAATCCCTAATGAAATTGCGCATGAAGAAGGTGCAAAATCCAGCCTGGAAAGCGGTATGGAACAGCACCAGGCCAAGTATCGAGTCATACAGGCCGAGCCGCAGGCTGAGGTCGCGCACCGGCACCATCAGGATCTGGAATGGCACGAAGTTGCCGCCGACGAACAGGAAAAACACCAGCAGGTTCAGACGAAAACGGTAGATTCCAAGAGCGAATCCGGAAAGACAGCTCAGCGCCACCGCGCCGATGACAACCGGCACGGTGATCAGGAGGCTGTTCACGATATAACGGGTCAGCGGCGTGTTGCTGAATACCGCCCGATAGTTCTCAGCGATCTGCCATTGCGCCGGCCAGCCCCAATAATTTCCAGCGTTGATATCTGCCGCGCCACGCACTGACGTCAGCGCAACGGCAACCAGGGGCAGCAGCCAGATCGACAGCGCCAGCAGCACACACACGCGATACAGCCACTGCAGCGGCAAGCCGCTTCGGTCGATTGATGTCGGAAACATTCAGCCATGCTCCTTTTCCTGCTTGTATATGCGGAACAGCACCATGCTGATGTAGACCAGCATGATCAGGAACAAGACCGTAGCGATCGCCGCGCCGTAACCCATGCGGTAACCGTATTCGCTTAACGCTTCCTCATACATGTAATAGGCCAGGACACGAGACGATCCATACGGGCCGCCCTGCGTCATGATGGAAACCATGTCGAAGCTGCGCAAGGCGCCGACGATCGTGACTACTACCGCAATGAAAGTCGCCGCGCGCAATTGCGGCAGCACCACCTTGACCAGCATCTGCCAGCCGCTGGCGCCCTCCAGCCGCGCCGCCTCGATCAAGTCGGAACGCAGGTTGTTGAGGCCCGTCAGATAGAGGATCATGCAGTAGGCTATCTGTGGATACAGGCCGGCGGCCACGATGCCGTAGGTGACGAATCTTTCGTCGGACAGTACTGCTACCGGCGAGATGCCGAAAAAATGCAGGACGTGGAACAGCAAGCCGTTGCCGGGATCGTAGAACCAGCTGAACACCAGCCCGATCACCACCTGGGAAATTACAAACGGAAAGAAAAACAGTGCTTTGATCAGGCGGATTCCGAACACTGCCTGATTCAGAAACAGCGCCATCGCGAGGCCGGCAGGAATCGCCAGCATGAAACCGAATAGCCAGATCAGATTGTTTTTCAACGAAAGCCAGAAATCCGGATCGTGATAGAGCTCGGCGTAGTTATGCAAACCGATATAGCGGGCTGGGCTCAGCCCATCCCAGGCATACAGGCTGAGCGAAATGGTCTGGAAAATCGGTGCAATGACGTACACGGTAAACAAGATCAGCGCCGGCGCCAGGAACAGCCATGGCGCGATTGCCCTTTGGTGCCGCTGCCAGAAAGAGATGCCGGATCCCGGCGCAGCGTCCGTCCCGGCCATGCTTCTCTGAGTTGCTGTCAACATGAAATATTTCCTAAGAACCTGTTCAAGAAAAATGCCTGGCCAATGCCGCGCTAAGGATAGCGAGCTGTCAGTCGCTATCCCGCAGCCTGGGAACAAGCCGCAGCGGCGCGTACGCTATCGCACAATGGCTGGATTTGAATCGGCTGCGACGGTGGACGCCGCAGCTCTGCTTCTCTGGCCGCGGCTCCTATTTATAGACGTTGCGGCGTATCTGCTCGAGGCGCTCCAGCACCTGCTGGCGGGATTCCGGTTTCAACATGTAGTGCTGGAATCCGTCCATGCCCGCCTTGGCCATTTCCGCCGGGGCATCGCGATCGTAGTATTGCGAAAGATCGCTGGTATTTTTCAGCAAGTCGAAGCCGGCTTTCAGATAAGGATCGGTAGGTTCGCTGGCCTTGACATTGACTGGCAGCTCTTCCAGTATCTGGCTCACCTTGGTCTGTACATCGGGACGCGCCATGTACGCCAGCAGACGCCGCGCATCTGCCTTGTTCTTTGCCTGCGCCGGAATATGCACGGATTCGATCGGCGCCTCTTCCGCCATCGCCAGGCCTGGCGTGATCGCCGGGAATTGCATGAAGCCCAGGCTGCTTTCGGTCAAACCGGCAGCCTTCATCGGCGCCACTGCGAAGTTACCCATGAGGTACATGGCGGCCTCGCCTTTGACCATGGCCGGCACCGCCTCTTCCCAGGTATACGAAGCGTGGTTCGGCAAAAAATAACCCGGCTTGACCAGTTCGTCCCAGCGGTCAAACACAGCGCTCACACGCTTGTCGGTATAGGGCACCTTGCCGTTGGTCAGATCCATATGGAACTGGTAGCCGTTGGTGCGCAAGTCGAGATAGTCGAACCAGGCCGCCGTGGTCCAGGTCTGCTTGGTGCCGATGGCAAATGGCGTGACGCCGTTCTGCTTGAGCTTGGCGCTGGCGTCGAGCAGCTCCTTCCAGGTCTTCGGCGGCGTGATGTTCAGCTTCGCAAAAATATCCTTGCGATAGTAGATGCCCCATTGATAGTACAGATAGGGGATGCCCCATTTCTTGCCGTTGATGGTCATCGCGGCGGCAGCCGGCTTGAGCGCTTCATCCAGGCCGTTCTTGGTCCACAGATCGGACACATCTTCGAACAAGCCGGCATCGACGAATGGCGCCATGCGGTGCCCTGGATACCAGTTGACCACGTCCGGCGGATTGGCAGTGAGGAAATTGCGGATCGAGGTTTTGTAGCCTTCATGGTCGAAGGTATTGAGTTTCACCTCGACATCGGTGTTTTCCGCCTTGAAGCCTTTTATGATGGCGTCCAGCGCGGCCTTGGCGGCAGGATCGGAGGCGTCGGAATTGATGACCAGCGTGCCGGCGCTGGCGGACAAGGCCATTGCCGAAAACAGCAGCGGCAATAATTTCACCAGCAATGTTGAACGTGCTTTCATTACAGTCTCCTTTTTATTTTTTGAATCGTCGCGTCTTTTCGACGCAGTTTTTTGGAAAGTCTCCCCTTTCCCCTTCATCCGCCAGAGCGGCGGCGTCCTGCTATGCAGCCAGTGGAACCAGTATGTCGGTGGCCTCGACGCAGCGCGGCAACGCTTCGCCTTGCTCATCGAACAGGTGCATGGCCGCGCGCGGCAGCGATAACGGCACTCGCTGGCCGGCGACGGCATGGGTATTGCCGGGTACCTTGACGATCCAGGGCGCTTGCTCGTCGCCGCTGCGCAGGTACAGATAAGTCGCATCTCCCAGCCGTTCCTGCCATTGCACCTCGCGCACCAGATGCTGCGTAGCGTTGCCGGCGCTGGCATCTTCCGGGCGGATGCCAAGGGTCAACGGCGCGCCAGGCAGCAAACGCCGGGCATCGACCTGCGCCTCCAGCAGTTCGCCGCCGGCGAGCTGCACCCGCGCCAGCCTTTCGCCGGCGGCGACCAGGCGTGCGGGAATGAAGTTCATCTTGGGCGAGCCGATAAAGCCGGCGACAAACAGATTCTTGGGCCGGTGGTACAGCTCCAGCGGCGCGCCGCATTGCGCGATGCTGCCGGAGCGCGCCAGCGCGCTGCCCGAGTTCAGCAACACGATGCGGTCAGCCAGGGTCATTGCCTCGACCTGGTCGTGGGTGACATAGACGGTAGACGCATTGCCGATTTCGCGGTGGATCTTGGCGATCTCATAACGCGTCTGCACGCGCAGCACGGCATCCAGGTTGGACAGTGGTTCGTCAAACAGAAACACCCCCGGTTCACGCACGATAGCGCGGCCGATCGCCACCCGCTGGCGCTGGCCGCCTGACAGCGCCTTGGGAAGGCGCGCCAGCAGGCGCTCCAGTTGCAGGATGCGGGCGGCGCCGACAACCTTTTCCCTTACTACTGCCTTGTCGACCTTGGCCAGGGTCAGGCCGAACGCCATGTTTTCGTACACCGTCATGTGCGGGAACAACGCGTAACTCTGGAATACCATCGCCACGCCGCGCCGTGCTGCCGGCACGTCGTTCATCAATCGGTCGCCGATCAGCAGCTCGCCGCTGCCGATATCTTCAAGCCCTGCGATCATCCGCAGCAGCGTGGATTTTCCGCAGCCGGAAGCGCCGACAAAGACACAAAACTCTCCTTGCGCAATGTGCAGGTCCACATTGCGAATCACCGGTTCATGCTTGCCATAGGCTTTGGATACGCCCTTCAAGGTGATGCTTGCCATGCTTGTCTCCTCATGTACTGCCAGATGCACCGCGCGTCATGCGCATGTAATTATTGATATCCGATCAAAGACAGCGCCGTGGCAGCATTCGCCACGGCGCCGGCCTTTAAAGGCCTTACTGGATTTCTCAGTCGGTGCGCTTGCAGTCAGCGGGCGGCAGTTACCGTCATTCTGGCCACGGTGTAGTTGGGATCGTTGGGATATAGATAGATTCCGCCGTTATCGCCATTGCAGGTGTAAGTCCGGCTGTTGCCGTCCCAGACAAGATTGAAGGTGCTGGCTTGCGTTGAATTATTTGCGTAGGTAGTCAGCACATTGCAGTGCGTGCCGTAATTCGATTTGAAGCGCGGCAGCCAATGCAGTCCAGTACCGTCTTGCTGCGCCGACGGATCTTTGGCGTAGTCCAGTGTGATCGCCGGCCAGCCGGTGACGGCATCCAGCGCCTGGGTGACTCCCACGTGCACGGTGTAATTGCCGGTGTGAACCGGAATATTGCTGACCTTGAGGTAGTCCCCGTTCTTGAATGCAGACGGAAGATTGTTGGCAAGCGTGACGAGCTTGTTGTTGGGTGCATCGAAATCGACGCCGAGCACTTTGGTAATGGTGTCCGATATCAGTGCGAAACTGACCTCGGGATACGCGTTGCCATTGTCAAATACCTGCCGTGCAGCCAACCTGGTCAGCCATTTCCAAGCCGTGTCGAGCATGCCCGCGTTGTAAAAAGCGGTAGGCAGGTAAGTGTGCGATTCGACGCCAGGCGAGTTGAGGCCGTAATTTGGATTCTGGCTGGCTGCGGCTTGATAAAGACTCTCGGCGTTGCTGTCGACGTAATTGGCTTGCGCCGCCAGATTGCCTGCATCGGTGATGATCCCTTTGTACAGGGGGAACAGATTCGGCTCTTCCGCATAATGGTCGTAGTAGCTCAGCGTATTGTAATTCGCGCTTGAATATGCCGTGCTTGTCACACCGGTGAGCGCAACTGCAAAATGGCCGCTGCCGTTGACGTTGCTCCAGTGCGAATTGAAGTTCGATGAAAGCGTATTGAACTTGGCCGCCATGTTCGTGGCGTCGCTGGCTGCCTTCAACGCTGGGTAGTTCGATACATTCCGATAGTAGGCAATCTCGCTTGCGGCCATATCGCCGCCGAGAACGATGGCCGTGGTTGACGGCACCCCGGCGTTGCCGACGAATTCATTGTAGGTTGCTGCTTCACCGTGGTCCAGGCGCGCCATCCTGAAACCATCGGCATTGATGTACTTATTGCTCTCGGTATTTGAAAAGCCGTTGTTGAGGTTGTTGATGTAGTTCGTGAAATCCGCGCCCAGATAACGCTGGTCGGCAGTGAGGCGATACATGTTGGCGATATTTTCGCCGATCTCGAATGGCGCCGGCGACTCGTCGTTTTGCTCGTACTGCTTGCCGTTGGCGCCAATCGCCCAGTACGGCGCGTTGACGATATCGGTATGATAGAGCGTGGCGAAATGGTCGGCCATTTGATAGTTCTGCTCATACATGCCGAGAAAATATGCGCCGGTTGCGTAGTGCACATAGTCTCTTGAGTAGTAGGCGCAGCGATTGGGAATCGAGGCCAGGTATCCCGGTTGCAGGGTCGACTGGCTGCACCTGGCGTCCGTGCTCGGCCATCCTAGCGCGACAAAATGCGGATAATTGGCATTCGTAAAATCCAGCGAACGTGCTTCTGCCACTGCCTGATTGAAACCGGTTGCCAGCCCCGCTGCGACACTGCTCGAACTTGCTGTCAATTCCTGGGAAGCTGCACTACCGCCATATACAAGGGCGCCGATCGCCAGCGCGATCAGCAGGTTTTTCTTCTGGAATCTCGCACGGCCTTGCAGCTGCAGATTCGTCGCTCCGGTGACGCCGTGGCAAGTCTCCACAGCGCGGTTTTTCTTCAATTTCCTTAAGCCTTTGTTCATTATTCCGTCTCCTTTTTTGAGGGAAAATCTTATAAATAAGCGGGGAACACAGCTGATGCAGTGGAAGTCGTGCGTATGACGAAATGCGATGCTGGCCGCCTCGCCTGATCCACCTTCAGCGAGACGACTTTGATGCCTGGTTAAGCAAAGATGCGCTGCCGCGCACTGTGGCTGAGCGCTGCGGTGCGCGTTAATCTTTACCGCTGCCGCAGGAGCGCCGCACTATCAAGGGCGCGGCGTCCCGCACGTAGGCCTTGTCGAGTGGCTCGCCGGCGATTGCCTGCAGCAGGATGGATGCCGCATCGCTCCCATCCTTGTACGGTTCGGTGCGCATCGTGGTCAGCGGCGGCGCCGCGAAGGCCGCCAGCGGAATATCGTCGTAGCCGACGATCGCTACATCCTCGGGAATCCGCAAGCCGGCGTCGCGCAAGGCTGCCATTGCGCCGAATGCGATCGTGTCGTTGCCGGCAAACAGCGCTGTCATGCCCGGTGCGCGCTGCAGCATGCTGCGCATGGCGTCATACCCGCTTTGCGCGCTGTAGTTGCCATACGCGATCCATGCGGGATTGATATCCGCGCCATGCGCCTGCATGGCGTCGTGGAAACCGCGCAGACGCTCACGCGGAATTTGATTTTCATCCGAGGCATAACCGAGATGAGCGATCTGCCGGTGTCCAAGCGCCAGCAGATGGCTGGTGGCGCGGCGCGCGGCGTCGCGGTTGTCGGCATCGATGCTGCAGATTCCTTGGTGCTCCGACAGATTCGAACCGAATACCACCAGCGGGAATCCATTGGCGGCCAGCTGGCACAGATAAGCATCGTCGATTCCACGCGGATTGAGGACGATCAGCCCATCGACACGGCGACTGTCGACCAAGTCTGCAAACACACCTGGACGGCTGCTTTCTTCAACCGGCTCGAACAGCAGCTTGTATCCGCTGGCATGGCAAGTCAGGTTGATCCCGGCCAGAAAACGCGGCAGGTAGGCGTCAATGTCGATGTTGATGTGATCGCGGTGCGGCATCACAAGCGCGACGGTCCTGGTGGCGCCGCTGGCGAGCGAGCGGGCGATGGCGTTGGCGACATAGCCGAGCTGCCTGGCGGCCGTCAATACGCGCTCTCGCGTCTCCTGGCTGATGCCCATGCCGGGCACATCGTTGAGAACGAAGGAAACCGTCGTACGCGACACGCCTGCGAGCTTTGCCACCTGGTTGCTAGTTACGTTACTCATGATTTCGGCTTTTGTTTTTTGTTACTAACACGTGTTAGTAACGCTTTAAAAAAAAGGACTTTCTAAATGTCCGTTATTACTAATCTACCAATCGCAATTGCTTGAAATTCCGATCTTCTGCGGTATCTTGATTCTTACTAACCTGCTTTAGATATTAGGGGCTCAAATCAAGCCCGTCAAGTTATTTTAATGCCGATATGCAAGAATTTGCGCAAACCACTCGGTGCCCGTCGGCCGCTGTCCCGACCGCGCACAGCGGCGTGTCATTTCCGGTAACGGTGAAAAGTCGATCCTTGCTCCCACTGCCGCGGTATTTTTGCTCTGGAATTCGGGGCCATCGCTTATTGCGTAAAATGCCGCATGCCCTACTACGCCATCACCTCCTATGTCCCGAGCGGACGCTATCAGCTTTACTTCCAGACCCGGGGAGCGAAGCTTCCTTCAATCAATTTCGTCGTCCGCGGTATCGCATGAACAGCACCACAACAGCACAAGCTGGCAGCGCACTGGTGTCCTGGAGCGGCGGCAATATAGTCGCCTATCAAGAATACGTAAAGCTATAGTCGTTTTTTTGGCTCGCGCCCCTGCTAGGACGCACGATTCATCAATTTTAGAAGTGTAAAGGACATTCTTACGCACACCGGGTATAAATACGGCGTTTATTTGCGTAAAGAAAATGTCAAAATATTTCATCAAAACATTCATCTATGGGTCGGGCGAACGCTCCCCCATTGCTTTTGACCGCACAACCGGATTGCCGTTGCTCGAACCGAATGACTGGAAACTATTCGTTCGTCGTTCGAGTACAAACTCGCATCTAACACTTTCGCGAGAATTGGGCGAGGTACTTGTGCTATACAAATGGGCCGACGAAAGAAAGATTGATTTACGAAAACGCTTCAATCTAGAAACAGGACTTTCAACCTCTGAGATTGGAGATCTCAAGAATTTTTGTCAACGAAATTTGAGGTATGGCACAGGCTTACAATCAATCAGATCGATCACCGGCGAACAACGTAAGCAACGAATAGATACGATACGAGCATTTCTAGATTGGTGGCTCGATAGGTCACTCATGTCTACAAACTGCCCATCTTTTCCAAATGCCAAAGAGCGTGCGAAGTCGCTTCCCTATCATATCGAACGACACAGACGCCATCTCAAGGTGCCGGGTGGGTCCGGCAACATTCGCGTTGGCCTCTCATCTGAGCTAATCGCGCGACTTTTCGAGATTGTAGTTCCGGGGTCATCATCAAATCCATTCCATGCGCACAATCAACTGCGCAATTTCATCATTATTGGCACTCTATATTTTTTCGGCCTCCGTCGATCCGAAGCCTTGCTACTTCGGACCAGTGATGTCGATTTTCGCTCAGCATCTCCTACAATTTCCATAAAACGTCAGCCGGACAGTAAAGCCCACTCCCGTAAGGACGTCTCCGTAAAAACACTCGAACGTACAGTACCGATGCCACGTGAATTCGCGACATTAGCCCTTTGAAAATCAAAGACTTATCGCTAAGCTTCCTTAGCTAACCAAGAAATATTGTTTGACACAAACAAAGCCTTTCACCTTTGCGCGTGGATTCTTGCAACAATAAAGTTTGACACAAGCATGGGTGAAATCCGCAAGATTGGGCGTTTAGTCTATAAATCGAAGCCAACGTCTGAGAGGAAATTGATATTCCAGCTCAATTGTAGTAGTTCCGACTTGATCGGACAGTAAGGCCTTGCCAAAGGGTGGGGTTACCCGGTTTGATAGAGGTGCGAATCTTTATTAAACCAGCGCGTAAGCGCCAAGGAGTAACCCCATGCGTAGTGTTCCTGAGCGCCCCATCTACCAAAGAGGCGATCAAAGATAATCAGCACGCTACCGTAATTTCCGTCAAGATATTCTAGATTCGACGCATGGTGTACGCGATGAGCCGACGGGGTGTTAAGTAAGCAGTCACTCCAACGGTCCAAGGCGTGGAATCCAGGTTGCGTGAATCCAGAACTGATATAAGAGATTGAGCGACAACAACATCATGACAATACGCGGTGGCATGTCGAGCAACGGGGCAAGCATGAAGAACAGTAACGAGCCCGTAAGACGCCCGGTCCATCCAAAACGGTATCAGGCGTCGCACCTGATCGTAAGTCCCTGCGGTAACAGGGACGATATTCGCCGCCTCGACCAATCGGTCGTGGCGGTTATATATTGACTCTCAAGGGCGTTGCGATAAGTCGGTCACAACAAACGTGATGTCGCTGAGCATGCGCCATTTTACTGGCAACATCCTGGTTTTCTGACCGGTAACGGTCAATGTAGCGCTTAGATGATTATCAGAGTTTAATGCAATCCAACAGCATTATCTCAGGCAGCATGACAATGCCCATGCCAGCGAGTGCAGCCTGGCGTAACCCTTGATTTCGATGCAATCGCATTGTTCCATGCTTGTCGGCGACGCAGACTTGTACCTCAATGTATATGACCTGTCGCTGGATACAGAATACTAAAACAAACGACACTCCCGACACATACCAGACAAGTCGCTGCCTTTAAATACAAGCACTTGATCAGCGTTCATGCACGACGCCAATTTACCCGAGTGCCAACCTAAAGGAAAATCAGATGACGAATCTCTCCCAACGCCTGCTGAGCAAGCTGGCAGCATCATGCATTCTTATTTCCACCTTCGCCCAGGCGCAACAACCCGCCCAGCAGGGCACGGCGGCGGAAAGCGGCCGCTGGATTACTGAAAGCGGCAATCTCGAAGTCGATATCGCTCCTTGCGGCACGGACATGTGCGGCACTATCGTGCGCGTCATTGCCAATCGTTCGATGAGCAATCCCACTGTCGCAATGCAGCCGACCAACGCCGGCTCGCCATTGGGAAAGAAAATCCTGTTCGATCTGAAGCCCGCAGAGCAAGGCGGCTGGCAAGGTCATATCTACAATCGTGAAAATGACAAAACCTACAATAGCCTGATCGCTCTGATCGCGCCGGATCAGCTCAAGCTGACCGTTTATGAGGATACGCCCGCGCACGGCAAAACGCAGGTCTGGAAGCGGCCAGATGCTCAGGTTCCCCAATAAGCGCGTAGCAGCTGCAGTTTTGGGTAAGTGGCAAGTGTCAAATCACGCCGGGATCTATTCCGGTCCGGATTGCGGCTAGCCACGCATTCTTATACTACGGGAAATCCTGGTTCAAGCGAGGTTAAAACATGACAAGAAATATGAAAAATCTGTTCCATAAACGCAAGGCAGGTCTGGTGTATGCATGCCTCCTGTTCGCTTGCACTAACGCCGGACTTGCCGCTGCACCGCCGCCCGCTCTGGTCGATTATGGACCGGCGCCGGAATTCACCGGCATTCAGACATGGCTCAATTCAAAGCCGCTGACGATGGCGTCCTTGCGAGGCAAAGTGGTGCTGGTCGATTTCTGGACGTATTCCTGCATCAACTGTGTGCGCACGCTCCCCCACGTGACCAAATGGTATGACCAGTACAAGGACAAGGGACTGGTGGTGGTCGGCGTGCATACCCCCGAATTTCCTTACGAGCGCGAGACCCGCAATGTTGAAACAGCGATCCAGCGATCCGGCATCCGCTATCCGGTGGCGCAAGACAATCGCTACGCCACCTGGAATGCCTACGACAATCAATATTGGCCGGCAGCGTATCTGGTGGATCGCAAAGGGACCATCGTGCTCAAACACTTTGGCGAGGGCAGCTATGACGAGATGGAAAACGCCATCCGCAAGTTGCTGACGGATTCCTAGACAAGTAACTGTAACTGTCGCAAGCAGCAATGTCGACAGGTACCCTGCCAGCTCCTAGATCAGCAGGCCAGCTCAGGCCGACTCTGGCCCGCAATCACTCCCAACTCTCTGCCATCCATGATCCGCAGCTCGATGCCAGGGGAAAAACAGCTGGACCTGCGTTGCCAGCACAGTGCCGCCTGACAATCGGGGAACAAGTCGAACACGCTGAAACCCCAGGCATCGTCGGCACCTACGTCGCCCGTATCGCGCAATAGGATAGTTCCATCGCGTTGAGGCACGAAGCTGACATCATGCAAGCCGCCGGCAATTCCCGTCCCCTTGGCTTTCAGGTAAGCTTCTTTGAGGGTCCAATAATAAAAAAACCGCTCCTGCTTGCTTTGTCCCGCCGCACTCCGTATCGCGGCGCTTTCCCCTGTGGCGAAGTGACGCGCGGCGATCTCATCGAAATCGACCTCACGCGCGCGCGCTTCAATGTCTACTCCAAGCTGGCGCCGGCTCGCCATTGCGCAGATAACCGACAGGCCGCTGTGCGACAAATTGAATTGCATGCCGCTGCGGTCGAACGGCGCCGCCAGCGCAGGTTTTCCGGCCGCAGCTATGCTCAGCTGGCAGCGCCCGGCATCGATCGGGTAAGCATTCGCCGGCAGATGGTGGCGCAACATCATCTGCAGCAGAGCCCGCCCGAAAATATACTGGATGCTGGCGTGCTCATCGACATAGGACAGCGCACGACGCCGTTCCGCGTCGTCCAGCAGAGCCCCGAAACGCACCAGTGCGGCGCGGCGGTCGGCTGACGATCTATCCAGCCGCAGCAGCCAGACCGAAACCGAATTAGACGCCATCGTGCCGCCACTGAGAAGTGGGGCATGAGACAGGCATTGGCACAGCCCGAAATTGGCGTTGCTCCAATGAGGCTTCTATCAGTTGCAGCAAATCGCTTTCTGCCGACTTCAGGAAAAAATGACCGCCCGGCAGCTCAGACAGACTGAACCCGGCGCTAGTTTGATCGCGCCAGCCCAGCATATCCTGGCGCAGCGCCGCGTGGTCGTGCGAACCGCAAAACGCCACTATGTCGCTCGCTATCGGCTTGCCGGCGTTGAAGCCGAATGTTTCAATCATCGAGAAATCGGCGCGCATCGCCGGCAGTATCATCTTGAGCAGTTCAGGGGCATCCAGTACCGCGGCCGGAATGCCGCCGTAGCGGATCAACTGGCGCAGGAAATCAGCATCCGACAATTTGTGCAGGATATGTCTTTCGGCAAGATTTTCGGGGGCTTGAAAAGCGCTGAGGAAAAGTTGCTCAGGCTGCGGCAAATTCATTTTCGCAAGCTGGCGCGCCAGTTCAAACGCCATCAGCGCGCCCATGCTGTGGCCGAAGAAGGCAAACGGACGGTCCAGCAACGGCGCGATTTCCTGCAATAATTTCTGCATCAGCGCCGCCATTGAATCGAACGGCGCTTCTTCAATCCGCATTTCCCGGCCCGGCAGGCAAACCGCCATCACTTCGACGCCAGGCAGGCGCGCTGGCCATTGGCGATAGATAGCCGAGCCGCCGCCGGCAAACGGAAAAGTAAACAGCCGATATGGTGCGCCGATGTTTTTCGAAAAATTGCTGAACCAGATAGAGGGACTGTAGTCCATAGCGCGTCGCTTTCAGAAAGATGATATCGCCGGATCCTAGCTTTGCTTGACGCGACGCCAGATTTGCGTGCTGCCGAAGATGGGCAGGAATTTGTAGCCGCGTATTTTCAATTCATTCGGCCCAAGCAGTGTCATCACGCAATCATAGGTCTTTGCTTTATCGCGATTGTAGATTTTTCCGTTCCATTCGCCTTCGCCGTCGGGGAAAAATCCGACAGGCTTTTCAAGCCGGCCAGCGGCAGCGCATCGGCTTTCGGCGCTTCGCCGCCAGGGCTCATGGAACGGTTGGAGATCACCCGGCTGACGCTGCCGCACAGTGCTGCGCCGCAGGGCGCGATATCGACCTCCAGGTTACCGCTTTCAGTGACCCACTTGCCTAGCGGTCCGGCGCTGCCGGCCGTCTTCGACGGCACTTTGTCCGCCTGCGAAAAGGCAGGTGCGGCCTGGCTCATGCAGGTGGCAAATATCAGTGCAAACATTGCTATTTTTTTCATCTTGTCTCTCCCGTGTTGTCAGTTTCGGCGCCAGGAAATGCGGAGCCAACGGCGCCACCCCTGCCCCGATTTTTTTGCTCCAGATCGGAGCAAAAGCTCGGTGCCGTCTTATTTCTTTGGTCCGTCGAACTGGTAGCGCAGACCGATCAGCAGGCTCTGGTCGCGCGTATTTTCAAGTTGGGCCGTCACTGGGAAGGCGCCAAAACGGGAACGTTCAACGCGGCCGGAATGCGTGCTGCCGCCATCCAGGCTCAGATACCGGTACTCGAGGGTCATCGACAAACCAGGCGCCACATTTTCCAGAAAACTGACGCCCAGAATTCCTTGATAAGCCCGCTTGCTGACAGAATCATCGAAAGCGACGGTCTCGGTGGCGTTCGTGACGACCAGGCTGTTCCATTTGCTTTTCACATGGCCGGCGCCAATCCCGACATACGGGGATATGCCGAACGATGTCTTGCCGAAGTCATACAGCACATTCGCAAAGACAGAAGATTTGTCTTCGTGGCCGCTCGCGTTAGCGTCGTGCAAGGCGCCCGCCGTTACATGATTGAAGCTGTTGCGGCGGAATCCGCCTTCCAGTTCAGCCCGGATGCCGTTGGAGAACCCCCAGCCGATACTGGCCAGCACCGCAGTCCCGCCGTCGGTCTTGGTGTTGCCGCCTGGCTGGACACCGAAAGAGGCGCCGATGCTACTGATCGTTTCCGTGTGCAGGTCGTTGTAGCCGAAGCCGCCTGCGACATACAGGCCGCTCACCGGCTCAGCCAGCGCCGGCAACGACGTGCCGGCGGCGAGCAAGGTCAGCGTTGTTGCTAAAGATTTCCAGGTCGATTTCATTTTGTAGGTATTTCAAGTAAATGGATTGAATGTCAGACCAGAGGCCGATAGCAATGATCGGCCTCTGGTCTCTGTTACTAGTGACGGCTGCCGGCACAGGGCAGCGCCTGCTGCTGCGGTGGCGGCGCCGCGGTTCAGTTTGCGCCGCGCTTGGCGACTTCCACCGCCATTGCCTGCGCCATGAACTCATGCACCTTGGCGGTTGGAAAGGTCTCTGTCAGGTACAGGAAATGGTCAGGATCGCATTGGCCCTTTGCCTTCAGCGCTTCGCAAGAGTCCAAGGTATTGGAAAAGCCGAACTCGCTGCCATGGGCGATCATGCCTTTCAGGAAAGCATCGAAATCCCAGTGGATGAAATGGATATTCAATTCACCCTCAAGCCGTGCCAACATCGCTTCGAATTTCTGGTTGTAGGCCTGCGACACATCGCGCGCGTGCCCTGCCAACGGCGTGTTGCGCAGCGCCGGCACCACCGAGATGTCGATGAAATTCGGCGCCATGATGGTTTTTGCACCTGCTTTGACCAGCGTCCGCAAGCCATGCTCCAGACCATCCACCGCATCGTTGATGATTTTGTCCGACGCCGCCGGCGTCGGCGCAGTAGCCGCCAGGATCACATCATTGCCGCCATTGAATACAAAATAAAAGGCATCCGGATCGGCCTTGCCGCCACGTGGTTCGAGGTAAGCCTTCAATTGCTGCGGCAGGTCGTCCGGACCGTCCGCGCCCGCCAGGGCATCGCGCACAGCAAAATTGGTGCCGACAGCCGGGCCGACCAGATGATTGGACGACTTGACCTGGAAACCCATGCGCGCGGCCAGCAATTCGCCTGCAACCGGGCCATTGGTGGTGCGGTTCTTGTAGAACGGCGCGGGTGATTCGCCGTGCGTGCTGGCATAGTTGCCGGTATCGGACAGCGCGCCGCTGAACTCAATAAACTGGCTGAACGGTTTGGCCTGCGCCGGGGCGGAAAACAGGACTGACAAACTTAGGACCGAGGCGAGCAAGCCGACAGTTAAAGAACTTTGTTTCATGATTATTCATTTCCCAGTGAAGTGTAAAAAAAAGTGAAAACACGCCTTACCCAAGGTGCTGCAAGCTCAATTTGATTTTGTCGGCGAGACCGAATACATGCGGCTCCGACATCATCGTGATGTGATTCCCAGGCACCAGTGCGACCGTTGTGCGATTGCCGGAGAAACTGTTCCATCCCAAAGTCGAGGCTGCGCTGCCGGCGTCGGCGTCGTCGGCGGCCGAATAGTCGTAGTCGGGATGGAATTCCTCGGCCTTGAACAATGTGATCGGCACCGGCTGCGTGTCGTGCGGCAGATAGGCTGTCTTACTGTTCTGCACAAAGACTTGGAAGAAACCGCGTACTTGTGCCATGGCCGTTCCCGGAGGCAGCATGCCGCCCGCTTCCATCTTGTCCTTGAAATAAGCGAGCTGAGCTTCCGGTCCCAGGCAACGCAGTTCGGCATGATCGACGCCCAGATCCTTGCCGGCCGACTCAGACAGGATGGCGCCGAATTTGGCCAGCCATGTCGCGTCGTCAGTGTTGTCGAGCGAAACCTGAGCCGGCTTCGGCAGCGGCGCCGGGGCGTCGATCACAATCACGGAGGCGATTTGCTCGCCTTGTTGCTGCAACTGCTGA
This sequence comes from Collimonas pratensis, assembly GCF_001584185.1. GTDB lineage: Bacteria > Pseudomonadota > Gammaproteobacteria > Burkholderiales > Burkholderiaceae_D > Collimonas > Collimonas pratensis. The sequence goes on from NZ_CP013234.1 coordinate 5,448,393, forward strand.
GCCATCTCGAAAGCAATCCAGGAACCGAAACAATGGCCGCCCAGCAGATAAGGTCCGTGCGGCTGCACTTTGCGGATTTCCCTGATGTAGGCGGCAGCAATTTCTTCCACCTTCTCCAACGGCGCCTGCTGGCCGTCCAGGCCGATCGCCTGCAAACCATAGAATGGCCGGTCGGCTGGCAGCATGCTGGCCAGCGCGTAGAAATACAGCACATTGCCGCCGCCGCCGGCGACGCAGAAGAACGGCATTGCGGTACCCGTGGCGCGAATCGGCACCAGTGGTGACCAGGCCACGTTCTCGGTTTCGTCGCGCAAGGATTCGCCCAATTTTTCAATCGTCGGATTTCTGAACAAGGTCGCCAGCGGCAGATTCTTGCCGAATTCGCGTTCGATTTCCGCCATCAGATAGACCGCTAGCAGCGAGTGGCCACCGAGGTTGAAGAAGTTGTCTTGTACGCCGATCGGGCTGATTTCTAGCACGCTTTCCCATAAGCTCACCAGGCGCCGCTCGATGCCGTCGCGCGGCGGAACCAGCGATTGCTCGCTGACGCCGCGCTGATGATCCGGCGCCGGCAGCGCCCGATAGTCGACCTTGCCGTTGCCGGTCAACGGCAGTTGATCGATCATCACGAATACCGAGGGCACCATGTAATCGGGTAGCTTGTCGTATAAATAGCTGCGCAGCGCGGCAGACAGCGAAGCTCCCGCTTCACGCGCAACGATGTAGGCCACCAGCCGGTCGCCGCCCTTTTGCTCCTTCTGCACCCGGACAATGGCGGCGGTGACGCCGGCGTGGCTGCCCAATACCGTTTCGATCTCGCCCAGTTCTATCCGGAAGCCGCGAATCTTGACCTGGTTGTCCAGCCGTCCCAGATACTCGATGTCGCCGTTCGGCAAATAGCGCGCCAGGTCGCCAGAGCGGTACAGCCGGGCGCCCTCTTCGCGGCTGAACGGATGCCCGATGAAGCGTGCCGCGTCAAGTTCCGGCCGACGCAAATAGCCGCGCGCCAGGCCGTCGCCGCCGACGTGGATCTCGCCTACCACGCCGACTGGCAGCGGTTGCAGGAAGGGGTCGAGGATATGCAGTTGCAGATCCGGGATCGGCACTCCCACCATGCTCTTGGTGCTGGCCAGGTCGCGCACCGTCAGCGGACGATAGCTGGCGTGCACTGTAGTTTCCGTGATGCCGTACATATTCACCAGTTGCGGCTGGACGTCGCCATGGCGGTCGAACCAGGGTTTCAGGCTCTGGATATCCAGCGCTTCACCGGCGAAGATCACCAGGCGCAAGGACAAGTCCGAATTCGAATTTGAGTCCGAATTTAAGTCCGATTTCGGTGCAGCCTCGCCGTCCGCCTGCATGAACAGGCGGAATGCCGATGGCGTCTGGTTGAGCACCGTCACTCCTTCGCGGATCAGCAGAGCGCGGAATTCAGCCGGCGCGCGGGTCACCAGGTGGGGCACAACTACCAACCTGCCCCCATGCAGGAAGGCGCCCCAGATTTCCCATACCGAGACGTCAAACGCGAACGAATGGAACAGCGGCCACACATCCGTCGCATTGAAGCGATACCACGGCCTGGTGGCGGCGAACAGGCGGCTGACATTGCGGTGCGTAATCTGCACGCCTTTTGGCTGTCCGGTGGTGCCGGAGGTATAGATCACGTAAGCCAGATGATCGACTCCGACGCTGCACTTCAGCTCAAATCCTGCTGCGTTGCCGATGGCGGCGATTTCCGCCCAATCGGCATCGAGGGCGACGACTTTCGCACCAGTCTGCTGCAAGTCGGCCGCATACACCTGCTGCGTCAGCAATACTGAGACGGCGCTGTCGCCGATTATGAAGGAACGGCGCTCGATCGGGGTGGCCGGATCGAGCGGCACATAGGCGCCGCCCGCCTTGAGGATGCCAAGCAGCCCGACGATCATTTCCCATGAGCGGTCGACGCAGATGCCTACCAGCACGTCCGGGCTCACGCCCACGTACTGTAGATAGCGGGCCAGGCACTCAGCCTTATCGTTAAGTTCGCGGTAACTGAGCCTGACATCGCCGTACACCACGGCCACCGCATCTGGCGTGGCCGCTGCGCGTGCTTCAAAGACACGGTGCAGGCACTCGACCTCCAGATGGGTGTCCGGCAAGGCGCCGCTGGCTGTGATTACATCGCTGCGAGCCGCCGCCGACAAGATAGGGATCTGGCCGATATGCTGAGCGGGTTCTTCGGCTATGCTGCGCAGCAGAACCCCAAAACTGTCGGCCAGGCGGGCGACGGTCGACGCGTCGAACAGATCGGTGTTGTACTTGAAGGAACCGAAAATCGCTTCATCCACGCTGGTCAGCTCCAGCTCAAGATCGAACTGTCCTTCCTGCTGCGCCATGTCGAAATGCTCGACTTCCAGGCCGCCCCAGTTGACCCGCGCTGCAGCCGGCTGATCCGGCACGGTCAGATCCAGCAAACCGCCCTTGCGTTGCGCACGCTGGAACACGAACGAGACCTGGAACAGCGGTGCGTGGCTGGGATCGCGCTGCGGCCGCAAGCGCTCCACCAGCAAGGGAAAAGGATAATCCTGATGCTCCAATGCGCCCAGTACGGTGCCGTGCACCGTAGCCAGCAATGACTTGAACTGCGGATTGCCGGACAAGTCCGAGCGCAGCACTACCGGATTGACGAAATAGCCGACCACATTGGCCAGTTCGCCTACGCGCGAGCCTGTGGTCGGTGCGCCGACCAGAATCTGTTCCTGCCCTGAATAGCGATGCAGCAAGACCTGGAACGCCGCCAGCAGCAGGGTGAACTGGGTCACGCCTTGGTTCTTGGCCAGTCCGGTGAGGCGCTGCGCCAGATCGTGGTCGAGACTGAATTTGTGAGAGGCGCCGCGATAAGTCTGAACCGGCGGTCGGGTGCGGTCGGTCGGCAGGTTCAGGGTCGGCAGGTCGCCGTCCAGTTGCTGCTTCCAATAATTCCACAAACGTTCGCCCTCGGCGCCGGCCAGCATTTGCTCCTGGCGCAGCATAAAGTCACCGTAGGATGCGCTCAGCTCCGGCAGCAGCGCCTTTTGCCCCTTCACTTCGGCGTCATATATGCGCCCCACTTCCTCAAGGCTAAGCCAGAGCGACCAGCCGTCATACACAATATGGTTGACCGTGAGCAGCAGCACATGGTCATGCGGCGCGCACCTGAACAGCTGGGCGCGGAATAGCGGCCCCTGCTCAAGATCGAACGGCTGCTGGTAAGCGGCGGTCACCTGCCGGCTCAAAGCTTCCGGGCTGGCATCAGCCGCCTGGACCAGCTCGAACGCTACGCTCTGGTAGCCGCAGACTTGCTGCACCAACTCGCCATCCTGCATGATGAAGCGCGACCGCAATGCGCTGTGCCGCTCCAACAGGTGCTGGAACGAACGTTGCAGCGCATCGACGTCGAGTTCGGAGCGGATGCGGATGCTGAACGCGATGTTATACGCGCAACTGTCTTTCGCGCTCTGATGCAGAAACCACAGCGCCTTCTGCCCGCGTGACAACGGCACCTGGGTATATTGCTCGCTGGCCTGCTTGCGCAGCATCGACGCCAGCAGTGCGCGTTTGTCCAGCGCCGATAGCGCCGGAAGAAAGGTTGGAACAGCACTCATACATCAAGCTCCTTAGCCAATAATTTTTCAAGCGCCAGATCGATTTCCGAATCGGACAGTTCATGCAACAGTGAATCCAGGTCAGTCACTTCCTTAAACAGCAGCTCTTCGGCCGGATGCCGATGAGCGGCATCGTCAATCACCGGCACCGCATGTACCTCCACCATGCTGTCGAGGTGGGCGATCAGATCGGACAGTGCATTGCCTTTCATCAGCTCCAGAGTAGAAACTTTTATGCCGATATTTTTCTCGATCGCACCCTGCAATTCGATCCCCATCAGCGAATCCATACCCATGTTCAGCAGCGAGTGGCTGCTATCGATCTTGCTGCGCGTGACGCGCAGGATGGCCGATATCAGTTCCTGCATGGCGTCGTCGATGGCCTGGCGCCTTTGCTCCGGCTCCAGCTTGCACAATCCCTGCAATGGACCTTGTCCGGATTCCACGTCGTGTTCGCCCGAGGTGGCGGCAAACACCTTGGCATTGCGCGACGCCTCGGGCCAGTTCGGGTAAGAGGTGCGCAGCATCTGCCAATTCATCATGGCGGCGCCGACACTGACCGGCTTCCAGTCGAGGATCTTGTCCAGTACGCCAAGCGCCTGCGCCGGCGTGAACGAACCGAAACCCATACGATTCAGGTAGTCCTCCACGCCTTTTTGGCGAGCCGCCATGCCGACTTCGCCCAGCGCTCCCCAGTTGATGCCGATCACCGGCAAATTCAGGGCTCGGCGGTGATGCGCCAGCGCATCCAGGAAAGCATTGGCTGACACGTACGGGGCCTGGCCCGGATTGCCGACCAGCGAGCCAACCGATGAAAACAGTACGAAATAATCGAGCGACAGGCTGCGTGTATGGCGATGCAGCAGCCATGCGCCCATCGCCTTCGGTTGCATCACGGCGTGGATTTTCTCCGCTTCAAGTACGCTGATAGCCGCATCATCAAGCACTGCGGCGGCATGGAACACTCCCTTCAACGGCGGCATGTCGGCAGCGATGGTCTGCAGCAGTTGTTGCACGCCGACGTCATCGGCAATATCGGCCACTGCGGCGAACACCTGGACACCAGCCTGCTGCAGCTCCTGAACCGCCTGCCGCGCTTCCGGCGTACTGGCGCCGCTACGGCCGACCAGCACTAGGTGACGCACACCTTGGCTTGCCAGCCAGCTCGCCATTTGCAAGCCGAAACCGCCGAAACCGCCGGTGATCAGGTAGCTGGCATCGCCATCGAAACGTGCCGTCTGCTGCAGGCTAGCGGATGCGATGCGCTCAGCTGCGTCGCCGAAATCGACAACCTTGAATGCGAACGGCTGATCCGACATTTCCGCACTATTGCGCTCGCCATGCTTGGCGGCGGACTTGCTCTGCACCGCCAGGGCTTGCAGGTCGCCAGCCGCAAAATGTGCGCTGACTTGTGCCGCAAGGTCGGCAAACAAGCCGGGATCGTTGCGGATGATCTGGCCGATATCTATGCTGGCTTGCGACTGGTTGGCCTGTAGCGGGCGTACTGTCTCGGCAGCGCTGAGCTGCCCCCGGTTGCTGTCGATGAAACGGCCGAAAGGTCCCAGCAAGCCGCGCGTTTTCCCCGCAATTTCACCGCCCAGGTCATTCAGCACGACATCGAGGCCGCGGCCGTCGGTGAGCGCTTTGATCCGGTCGACAAACTCCATTGAACCGGAATCGAACACGTGTTCCAAGCCGAGTCCATGCAGATAGTCACGTTGCACTGCCGTGGCAGCCGTGACGTACACGGTTGCCCTGAGCCAGCGCGCCACCTGGATCGCGGCCTGCCCCTGCCTGCTGGCGGCGTTGTGGATCAGGATGCACTCGCCCTGCCGCAGGCGAGCCACGTTGTACAGCGCGTGATAGGCCGCGGTAAAGCTGGTCAGCTGGATCGCGTCTACTCTGGTCCCGGAGAAACTTTCGCTGTGCATCAACTGAGCCGCGGCCACGGTCATGAACGCGGCCGGTTCAGCCTGCAGCCGCAGCATGACGCAATCACCCGCTCGCAAGCTCTGCACCTCAGCGCCCAGGGCGGCAACCACGCCAAATGCCTCGGCGCCGATGAAGCCGGCGGCAGCGCCTTGCTCCGATTCGGCCAGGACGATACGACCCAGGGCGATTTCGACCTCATGAGCAGCCGGCGCACGGCGCACCGCTGGCACGCTCGTGCCGGCTGCAGCAGCGGCCGAAGCCTGATCCTGGCCGACACCGTAGGCCAGGTCATCCGGGCTGCGGCGCACCAGCCGCAGTGCATGACGGCCGTCGGCGCGCAGCGCAACTTCCTGCTCGCGGCTAGTCGAGAGGATTTCGTGCGCCAGCACTGCTGCGCTCGGATCGGCGCCTGGATCGACATCAACCAGGCGCAGGCGCAGCTGCTGGAATTCATTCATCGCCACCCGGACAAAGCCGATCAGCGCCGCCTGCGGCACTGCCACTTCGGCCTGTTGCGGCGTTGCCGCCTGGGCTTGGGCAGTCACGAAAAACAGCTGTGGCGCGCTAGCGGCGCTGTGTTCGGCCACCGATTGCACCAAATGCATGGCAGAAACCACATTCGCCGTACCGATATCGTCAGCCTGGCGGCCGGCGTCCAGGCTCCACAGATGGATCACGCCGCGCAAGCTTGCTGCGCCGCTCAATTCGAGCAAACGCTGCATATCGTCCTTATTGCCCGAACGGATCACATATTCGCTGGCGCTGACTTGAGTAAAAGCGTCGCCGGCGCGCGCCGTGACGACGCTGTCGGCGCCGTTGCCGCGCAACTGTTGCGCCAAGCCGTCGCTGCAGGTGCCGCTATCGGCCAGCAGCAGCCAGCGGCCACCCTGCACCGCCTCGGTGGCCGGCGATTTTTCCCATTCAAACTGATATAGCCACTGGTTCAGATCCGCCATCTCGTCGTTGCTCTTCTTGGTCAAAGCCTGGGCTCGCACGCCCAGCACTTCTACCAAAATGTTGCCGTCGCTATCGCACAGCGTCACATCGCCGACCAATGCGTTGTCCTGATGGTGATGCAATACGGAATGGCAGCAGAAACTCGCCGTCGGCGTACCGTACCAGCGGATCTGGTCGATATGCACCGGCACGTACACGTTTTGATCGTTGCGCAAGGTGAGCCCCGCCAGCAGCGACTGGAAGCATGCGTCCAGCAAACTCGGATGCAGCAGATTGTTATGTTCGCTGTGCGCCAGCGCCGGATGGCCTTCGATCTGGACCAGCGATTCCGAGCCGTCTGGGCTCAGCCACAAATTGCGCACGCCTTGGAAATACGGGCCGTATTGCAAACCGCGGCCGCGCATGTCGGCGTAGTGGGCGGTATGGGTCACCGCATTCACACAGCGCGTGCGGATCGCGTCCAAGGTTCGCGCCGCGGGCTGCGGCAGCGGCATATGCGACAGCTGGCCGCGGGCGTGTTCGCTCCAAGCTTCGCCTTCCCGTTCGCGGCTGAACACGGCATATTGACGGCTGGCCTCGTCATACGTGACATGCAGGCGCGGCTGGCAGTTAGCGCTGACGATCAGGGCTTTGTGGAACTCCAGGTTTTCCAGGCACAATTGCGGCTTGCCGATGATTTCACGATGAATCGCCAGTCCCAGTTCCACATATGCGGCGCCGGGCAGGATCACCAGGTCTTCGACCCGATGGTGCGGCAGGTAAGGCAGCAAGTTGCCGTTGAGCGTGCTTTGCCATACCAGCTTGGGGCCGTCGATGCGGCGCCCGAGCAAGGCGTGCGAGGCGTAAGCCACCCGATCGAGATAAGCTTCCTTGCCTTCGTTCCAGTGTTCCTCGCGCTGCCATGGGTAAGCCGGCAATTTGACGTAAGCGCCGCCGGCCTCGTAGTAGCTTGGCCAGTCGATCACGGTGCCGGCGCTGTACAGCCCGGCCAGCGCATCAAAAATGGTGGCGTGCTCCGGCTTGCCGCGACGTAATGAAGCAAACAACGCCCCTTGCACGCCCTGCTCTTCCATGCATTCACGGATCGAACTCGACAGGACCGGATGCGGCCCCACTTCCAGGAACAGGCGGTGGCCGTCGCGCAGCAGAGCGTTCATGGCCTGTCCGAAATACACCGGCTCACGGATATTGTCGCACCAGTACGCCGCATCGTAGTCACCGGCGGCGGCCAGATCGCCGCTCACGGTGGAATACAGCGGCACCGTAGCGGGACGTATTGTCAGCCCGGCCAGCACTTCCAGCATTTCCGCCTTCAGCGGTTCCATGGTATGGCTGTGATAAGCGACTTCGACGGCCAGGAAGCGATGGAATATTTTCAGTTCCCTCATCTGCTCCGCGACCCGTTGCAGGACCTCGGTATCGCCCGACAAGGTGACAGCCGTCGGCCCGTTCGCCGCGGCCAGCGAAATCAGGCCCGGATGCTCGGCCAGGTAAGGTGCGGCGGCGGCGGCTGACAAACCGACCGCCAGCATGGTGCCGATGCCGGCGGCTTTTCTCTGGATCCGGCTGCGATGATAGGAAACCAGCAAGGCGTCTTCCAGATCGAGTACGCCGGCGATATAGGCGGCCGACACTTCGCCGACACTGTGGCCCACTACGGCCGCCGGCTCCACGCCCCACGAGCGCCAGAGTGCAGCAAGGCCTGCTTGCACCACAAAATTGGCAGGCTGCGCAATTTGCGTTTCGGCGATGCGCGAGCTGGCCTCGTCACGTAACATTTCATCCAATATGGACCAGCCCGACAAGCGCTTGAAGATAAGGTCGCATTCTTCTGCGACACGGCGAAACACCGGCTCGCCGGCCAACAGCTCGCGTCCCATGGCCCACCATTGCGGCCCCATGCCGGTCAGCACGAACACCGGCTTTTGCCCCTTGTTGGCGGCGGCACCGACGGCCATGCCGGCGCTGCCGTTATCGATAAACTGCCGCAATTGCGCCAGCATGTTGTCTTGCGTGTCGGCTACCAGGGCCAGACGCTGATCCTGGTGGCCGCGACGCAGCGCCGCCGAAAAACAAAGATCGTGCAGCGACGCCGTGCCGGCCGTCATCTGCGCGTGATAGCTTTGCGCCAGGTCGGTCAGGGCTGCCTTGCTGCGCGCCGACAGCGGCAGGATATGCAGGGCCGAGACCGGGCTGCCGTCCTGCTTCTGCGCTGCGGGTTCGGCCACGAATTGCTCCAGGATCGCATGGGCATTAGTGCCGCCGTAGCCAAATGAGTTGATCGACACACAGGCGACACCAGGTCCCGGCGGCATCGGTTCCAGGGCTAGCGGCAGGCGCAAGCCCAGTTCAGCGAACGGGATGTTCGGATTGGCCATGGTCAGATTGGCCAGCGGCGGAATCGCGTTGTGCTTCAGGCACAGCGCCAACTTGATCAGGCCGGCAACCCCGGAGGCCGCCTCCAGATGGCCGATATTGGCTTTGACCGAGCCGATCACGCAAGCCTGTTCGGCTGTGCGCCCCTGCCCCAACGCCGCGCCGATCGCACGCGCTTCGAGCGGATCGCCGATTGGCGTGCCGGTGCCGTGCGCTTCCACATAGCGGATCTGCTGCGGGTCAACCTGAGCTTGCGCGCACACCTTGCGAATCAGCGCTTCCTGCGAATCCGGATTCGGCACCGTGATGCCGTCAGTGCGGCCATCCTGGTTCGCGCCGGTGCCGCGCACCAGGCCATAGATGTCGTCGCCGTCGCGCAACGCGGCGGAATATGGCTTGAGCACCACAATGCCGGCGCCCTCGCCGCGGCCGTAGCCGTTGGCTCGGATGTCGAAGCTTTTGCTGCGGCCGTCGGGCGACAGAAAGCCGCCTTTGCACATCGCTATCAGGTTTTCCGGGCGGTGCATGACATTGACGCCGCCGAACAACGCCAGCGCGCATTCGCCGCGCCAGATCGATTGACAGGCTTCATGCATTGCCACCAGCGAGGAAGAACAGGCGGTATCGAGCGTCAGGCTGGGGCCGCGGAAATCGAAAATATAAGAAAGCCGGTTCGACAGGATTGTCAGCGTCGACCCAACCGCGGAATGGGGACCGATTTGATCACGATTGAGGGGGCTGAACTGGGTCAGCAGGTTATCCAGCATGAAGCCGCCGATATACACACCGGTATCGGAACCGGCCAGCTGGTCTGGTTGCAGGCCCGCGTCTTCCAGCGCTTCCCATGCGACTTCCATCAGCAAGCGCTGCTGCGGATCGATGAACCCGGCTTCGCGCGGCGAAATGCCAAAGAACGATGCGTCGAATTCTTTGATTTTTTGCGTAATGAAGCCGCCGGCGCGCACATACATTTTGCCTGGTGTGGCGGGATTGGGATCGTAGAATTCATCGGCGTTCCAGCGGTCGGAAGGGATGTCGACAATCCCGTCCTTGCCGTTTTTCAGCAACTCCCAATACTCGGCCGGGTTGCAGACGCCGCCGGGAAAGCGGCAACCAATGCCAATGATGGCGATAGGCTCATGTTGATATTTAAGCATTTTATTTCCGATTGAATTTGTAAATCGAACAAAAGGGTGGATCTTTTCACTGCAGATCCGCTCAACGGCGCCCCGGCGTCACCAGAGCGAGTGAATTCCAGCCATATTTCCAAGCAAACTACGCAAACAAAAATAGCATTTGACGCGTCTTTAAAATGAGCATCTGTTGCCATAAGTAAATATTGCGGCGCATTTGATTGCACGTCAAGCGTGTTTATTAAGTCAAATGTCTCATTTATGTCATCTTATGCAATTTTAAATTTAATAATTGCATTGACATCAATGCCAAATGTTTATTATTGAAAACATTGCATTATTTGATATATAAGCCCTCCGGCGTCCGGATTCGTTTATACTCAACAGATAAAGCATGCGAATTTTTCTTTGGATCGATGTGGCAGCAGGAGCGCAATAACGCCTTGTGGAGGTCCGCCCTTCGACCCGAGTCGCCGCCAAAAGTGGCTTATCTGATTAATCAGGAAGTAAAGAGCACAGAGAAATGCAAGCTGCAGAAAATATTTTTGATTCCGCCACGGTGGCCGAAGGTGTACGCAAATTGATGGAAGGTCGGGGCATTCCCAGGCGCAGGCAATCCAAGGAACTTACCCGCATACTCAATCTAAGCTTTTCGCACGCACACCGAAAGTTAAAAGGGACCAGCCCATGGACGCTGGAACAGCTCAAGAAGATCAGTGAACATTTTAATGAGCCGGTCGGCACGCTGGACCTTACTCATTACAGCAGCGCGACGACCGAAAATGATGGTGAAATACACGATGCCATTTTTGTCGTTGGGGAGCGCGAACTGTCCTGTATTGCTTGGATCGGCGGCCAGGCGGCGATACAGCACCGGGCTGAATTTGTTGCGCTGAAAACGGAACACGGCTGGCGCATCGTGGAAAATTGCCCGGCGCTGGACGGCAGCGCGCCGCGCCATCAAGTCGAAAAAATCGAGATTCACGTCCATCAGCCCCATCTGCCCAGCATCGCCGTGATCGACGATGACAAAAACTCAGCCGACAATCTGCGCGACTATCTAAATGAAACCGGATTCAAGGCGACATCGTTTTACAGCCATGCAAGCCTGGAAGCGGCGATGCAGGAAACAGAGTTCGATGGCTATGTGGTGGACTGGTTATTGGGCTCGACCACTACCGAGCAACTGATCCGTTCTATCCGCCTGTCTTACAATTCGGCCGCGCCTATCATTTTATTAACAGGCCAGCTCATTACAGGCAAGGCCAACGAATCGGATGTGGCCCGCGTCATCGTGCAATTCAACGTGATCTGCCAGGAAAAACCGACCCGTCTGTCGATCATCGCGGCGGAGCTGTCCAGCACGATCATTCAATCCTGAAGAACCGCTCCAGCTGGCAGTATTGCAAAGCTCGGCGAGCGGCCACAGCCGCGGCCTGACTACCGGCTGGCGTTCGTTTAGAGACTATCACCTGCGATGAAAAACATAACAAAAACACCAAGCAAGCAGACAATATTTTTCTTCGTCACCTCACTCCTGCTGACCGGGGTGATGGTGTATTTTGGCCAGACAATTTTCCTGACGCAAAGCAAGCTATCCGGCGCGTTCGGCCCGCAGTCCAGCAATTACGATGCTTTCGCACAGTTCCAGATCTCTTTCGAGCGCATGGGTCAGGAGACAGTCCGCTATTCGACTGGCTTGGACCAAGACGCTGAAGAACTGAATAAGCGCTATCAGAATTTACAGTCCAAGTTCCGAAAATTATCCGAACCAGCCAAGCTGGATGAGCTCGCCCGGCAGATGCCGGAATATCGCAGCAGCCTGTTCGCACTGAGCAGTTTCATGCAGACACTGACCAGCGAATTACCTCAATTGCCGCAGCATGCAAACGTCGCGAAAGAGATGGTGCAGCAATTCGAAAGCATGCGCCGGCCGCTCGACGACCTGACCAATGCGGTGCGCAATTTCGAGCATGACCATTACACTGCAACTGCCGACAATCTGTTACTTCTCCGCCGTTCGATGTTTATCAGCGGATCGCTCCTGTGGGCCAATTTTTCCGTATGGGTTGCGCTGCTGCTGCTCAATGTCAGGCACTCGCGCGCAGTTAATAAACAGCAGGAATACGCGATCAAAGCCGAGCACCAGGCTCTGATCGCCAGCCAGAACGCAATCATGAGCAAAAATACTCTGCTGGGCATGATCAGCCATGAGTTGCGGACGCCGCTGCAGACCATTATCTCGTCGATCGATCTGCTCACGCTGCACACACAAAAGAAAAATCATCATTCGGACGTCAGTATCATTAAGCGACTAGGTGAGGCGTCGGTGCAGCTTGAAGAGCAACTGAAGGATGTAACAGACTACGCGCGGCTGGACGCAAAAAAACTGAGCCTGCGTCAGGCCACATTCAAACCTTGCAAACTGATGCAATCCGTTGTGGAAAATTTCGACAGCCAGGCAAAGGAAAAAGGCCTCAAGCTCATTGCCCAGATCCAGGACAGCGATATCAACGTATCGTCCGATCAGTATCGTATCCAGCAGATCGCCAGCAACCTGATTTCCAACGCGATCAAATATTCCGAGCAGGGCGAAGTGCGCGTGCACCTCGCCCCCGTGACGCCCGGCACGTCACACCTGGTGTTCAGCGTGGAAGACACCGGCCCCGGCATCGGCGAGGACGATTTGCCCAGATTGTTTGAACCGTTCATCCAAATAGACCAGTCCCATGCGCGACGCTATGAAGGCGCGGGGCTCGGACTGGCCATCGTGAAGCGCCTAGTGGATTTATTCGGCGGCGATATCCTGATCCGCAGTGCACTTGGATCCGGCACCTGCTTCGAGGTCAGCCTGCCGATAGAAATAGTCGCTCCAGCCGCGCCTGCGGAAGCGGCAAGCGACCTCAATGCAATTCGGCAAAATCGTATATTGCTGGTCGACGACAACATGGATGTCCGGGCCTCATTGAAGGAAGTCATCGAACAACTCGGCTATCAGTGCGAGGTCGCCGACAGCGGTGAAAACGCACTGCAAAAAATCGCGGTTCAGCGTTTTGACGCCATCTTGCTGGATATCCAGATGCCGGAACCGGATGGTTTTGCCGTCGCAGCACATGTCCGCAACAACGCGGGACCAAACCAGCATGCACCCGTTATCGGCATCAGCGCCTATCTGCAAAAGAACAGCACGGACGAAGAATTGCGGTTTTTCTCACACTATCTGCTGAAGCCGATCCGCCAGGAGAAATTGGGCGCCATCCTGCACCAGACGATCTGGGCGAAAAGATAGGGAAGCGCAGGGTCAGTCGGCAAGAGGCAGCGAAAACTGTGCTTGCAGACCGCCGCCGTCCCGATTTGACAACTTCAGCACGCCGCCCAGCGCTACGGCCAGTTGCTGCGCGATTGCCAAGCCCAGGCCGGCGCCGCCGGTCTCCCGATTGCGCGAATTTTCAATGCGATAGAACGGCTGCAATACCGCGTGCAATTCGGACTGCCGGATGCCGGGACCGCGATCGAGCACCGCAATGGAGATCTGGCCAAGCGGTGCGGCTGCCACCTGGATTTCCACATCCTCGCCAAACTTGAGCGCATTGTCGACCAGGTTGGTAATAATCCGCCGCAAGGCATGCGGTCGCGTCATTAACGGACGGTTGACCTGGCCGCTCAGGCGCAGCGCATGGCCGGCATCGATGTAGTCGTATACCAGGCTGCCAAGCAGTGCATCAAGGTCAGTGCGGCAAGGAGCTTCAGTGATGCCCTGAGCGTTGCGGGCATACGCGATACCCTCCTCCACCAGCGCCTGCATGGCCAGCAAGTCGCCCAGCATCTTGTCGCGCTGGAGTGAATTATCCATCAGGTCCGCCCGCAGGCGCATGCGCGTGATGGGAGTTTGCAGATCATGCGAGACTGCCGCCAGAATCTGCATGCGCTCGTTCAGAAAATCGGCAATCCGACGTTGCATGGCGTTAAAGGCGGCTGCCGCCCGCGCCACTTCCAGCGGCCCGTCTTCCGGCAGCGGATTAATTTTCATATCCGGCGTCATCAAATCGGCTGCGCGCGCCAATTGCGCCAGCGGACGGGTTGCCAGACGCACGGCCAGCCACATGAACAACGTCAACATGCCGAGTTGGACCGAAATGATCAACGGCACCCACGGCGAAACCGGCATGGCCGATGGACTCAGCACGATCGTCAGCGGCGTGCCATCGGCCAGCCTCAGGTGGATGTCGAGCTGCTTGCGGCCGGCGGCCGGCACGGCAGTCGTGGTCACTGTATAGCTAGTATCAAGCGCAGCCCCGATCGAGGCAATCACCTCCGTTGCCAAGGGCAGCCGGACCGGCGCGCCCTCGGCCACGGGTCCGAGCACATAGTGGTAGTTGCGGCGCTCCAGCTTGCCCAGCCAGGTGGCGCGCTCTGCGGCCGGCACCCGTTCGAGGATGGCGACCGAACTGGCAACGTCTTTGCCCAGGCTATACAACATCATGGTCTTGCCGGACTGGGCCCGTTCATACAGGATCAAGCCGAACGACAGCCCATGCGCAGCAATCAGCCCGAAACATAATATGAGGGTCAGGCGGCCGAACAAGGAACGTGGCCACCAAGGCAGCCGAGCCGGCAGCGCAGACGCCTTCACGGCAGTTCTCTGCCAGGCTCGACGACGGCGGCAAAGACGTAGCCCTCGTTGCGCACGGTCTTGATGTAACGCGGCTCACGTGCATCCTCCAGCAAACGCTGGCGCAAGCGGCTGACCAGCAGATCGATAGAGCGATCGAATAACTCGGCCTCACGGCCCTGGGTCAGATTGAGCAGCTGGTCCCGGTTCAGGACGCGCTGCGGATGGTCGAGGAACACCCGCAGCAGGCGGAATTCGGCGCCGCTCAGAGACACCATGGTGCCGCTGGGATCGAGCAAATGGCGCGCCCTGGTATCGAGCAGCCAATCGCCGAAGGCAATGGTATGCGCCGAATCGACGGTATTCAAATTCGGCGGCAGCATCCGGGTTCGCCGCAGCACCGCACGGATGCGCGCCATCAGCTCGCGCGAAGCGAACGGCTTGGTCAGATAATCGTCGGCCCCCATCTCCAGGCCAACTACGCGATCGGTTTCATCGGAGCGCGCAGTCAGCATCAGGATCGGCACCGCCTTGGTCTTCCCGGTGCGCAAATCACGGCACAGGGCAAGGCCGTCCTCGCCGGGCAGCATCAGATCGAGAATGATCAGATCAAATGTGCTCACTTCAAGCGCCACACGCATTTGTTTACCATTGGCGACCGTGCTCACTTGAAACCCGTTTTTGGTCAGGTATTCGGTCAACAGCTCGCGGATGTCACGATCGTCGTCGACGATCAAGAGGTGGTCAGCTTGTTTCATACTTGCTTTATATCCGTTTTTTTCAATGGAGAACCACACATTTATATCTTAATGTATCTGCGGCTCCGGCATATACACAACATTGCAAGATCCGCACCGCAAAAACACATGGCAGATACATGGGCGGGTTGAAATCACTGTACTCGCTGACGCGCCTGCTTGCAGCCGACAGCGGGCCTCATGCAATCAAACCGTTTGGAGAAACCCGATGAAACACATTGTCATGCATCCATGGACCCGCCTTGATTACAAGGCCGCCTGATGTTCAATATCCTGCTAGCGCTCATGGCTGGGGTGTTCACCATCGCCGCCCCCTGTATTTTGCCGATGCTGCCGATTCTGCTCGGCACTTCGATTGGCCAGACCAGCCGGGCTCGCCCAGCCTTCATCGCACTCGGCTTTGTCGTCACGTTCTCCGCCTGCGCGCTGGTGTTCAGCTTATTTTCCGACATACTGGGCTTGTCGCAGCAGAACCTGCGCGACGCTGCTATCGCACTGTTACTGGTGTTCGGCGTGCTGATGATATGGAAACGACCGTTCGAACTGCTGACACTGCGCCTGAGCGGCGCCATCAACCGCGTCAATGGGATCGGCTCCCGCGCCGAGTCCGGCAATATCGGCGGACTGGTGCTGGGCATGACCCTCGGCGCCGTCTGGACCCCCTGCGCCGGGCCTGTGCTCGGGTCCATCCTGACACTGGTGGCGACCTCGCACAACCTGGGCCGCGCTACAGTGCTGTTGCTGAGTTACTCGATAGGCGCTGGCATCCCGATGCTGGCCATTGCCTACGGCGGCCAGCAGGCGTCCAGCCGGGTGCGCAAGGTTGCGCGTTATTCAAGCCGCATGCAGCAATTATTCGGCGTCTTTATCATCCTCACCGCCGCCGCCATGTATTACCAGTACGACACTTTGATCACAGTGTGGCTGTCGAATTTCTACCCGGCTCTGCAACAAAGCTTGTGAATACAGGGGCCGTGAGGAAGAGGTGAGCGCAAGACCTATGCCGGCTATAAGGAGACAATGTAATGTTCCGCGCATGATGCGCTCGCGCAGAAAACCGGAACGGCTATCGTTGCCGTCTAATTTGATCTGGCCGTCTGATGGAACATAAAAACCTTGTAATAGCTTGGTCAACGTACTCTTACCGGAACCGGAAGGCCCCATGATCGCAATTACTTTGCCGGGGCTGACCTTTAAGCCAAAATTCTGATACAGATAGGTTCGTCGCAATGGGGTAAAGCAAGCATCTTTTGCAGGCACTTAAAATGAACACTATAGATTGTAGCCCTAAAGTGATCAAAATGAGTACGTCCAGTCTTCTTTATGGAGATTGCGATGACGTTACGCAAAGGATTTGCCGACGCTTTGCGCATTGTGCGCAAACACAAAGATTTGACTCAGGAAGATTTTTCGGAAGTTTCAAGTCGCACTTATTTGAGTACTTTAGAACGAGGTATGAAATCCCCCACTCTGGACAAAGTTGATGATCTTTCAGCTGTGCTGGGAATTCATCCGACGACCCTACTTTTGCTCGCTTATTCGCTATCTGAAAAAATCACCGTGGAACGGCTTTGCGATAGAATTATTTCCGAAGCTAAGTCGTTTGATTCCTGAGTGTTGCAGGTACCAGCAGGCTCGACAAGAGCTCCGCTTATGCCTAGTGCTTGCTGCGGCCCGCAAAACCTGCGACGACTAAACCCATATTAAACGCGCCGAGGATGGCTTCAGATCCACACAGCATTTTTAAGGTCGTTGTTGTTGGCCAGATATCTCCGTAGCCCAAGGTAGTGAATGTGACGGCGGAGAAATATATACCGTAAATTCAGTTCAGAGATGCTTTATCGCCCCAATCAGCTCCGTGAAACATTCGGGCATAGATGCCGATCATAAGTAGCGCAAAGAAAAATATTCGGTAGCGGCGTTCGCCGTAACCCCACATCGCACATTCCACCACAAGAACCAGAGCAATTTCCGGCACAACGGGAGGCACGTGACTGATTGAAAATGTTGATATGTAGAAAAAATATAACAACTTCTTTACAAAAAACACGATTCAGAGTTGTTACCTCCCCAGAAATAATTACGATTACCAATAGAACGTGTTCAGTTGACAAAATAAAGACGCGGCTATCAGGCAAGGATTCCTGCCTGGCGCTGTGGCGCGCGCGGCAAAGCGGGATGCAGATCCATCGCCTGATCACCGCGCTCGATGAAAGCGGCCAGCGCACTCGTTCACACGGCGTGCCGCCGGCCTTGCTGCAGGCCCAGGCCGATGCGCTCGGCGTGCCGCTGGCGTTCTACAGCGCCAGCTGGCAGCAGTATGAAGAAAAATTCATCGCCGCCTTGCGCGCTGCCCATGGCGACGGCGTGCGCCACGCGGTGTTCGGCGATATCGACCTGCAGGCGCACCGCGAGTGGGAAGAAAAAGTCTGCGCCCAGGCTGGCCTGCAAGCTTGCCTGCCCTTGTGGCTGCAGCCGCGCCGCCAGCTGGTGGATGAATTCCTGGCGCTCGGCTTCAAAGCGGTGGTGGTCTGCATCAACGGCAATTATCTACCGCAAGAATTCTGCGGCCGTGAATTCGATGCCGCCTTCCTCGCCGATCTGCCGGCCGGCGTCGATGCCTGTGGCGAGAACGGTGAATTCCATACCTTCGTCTACGACGGCCCGGCGTTTGCCCATGCCGTGCCGTTCCGGCGCACCCGCATCAGCCCTTACCAGGCGCCGCCGGAATTGGGATCGACCATGTTTTATTTTCAGGAGCTGACGGCAATCTGAAGTGTCTGGCGCGGCGAGACGTTGCGTTACGGCCATGCACCGACGGATATTGCGTAAAATGCCATATGCCGTCCGCCCGCAGCGCGCCACCGACAGGCGTCAACAGAACAATATCGGCGCCGCCTCTCACTCTAGATCGATCACACCATGCAAGCAGGAATGCTCTACGCCATCGCCGCCTACGTCCTGTGGGGCTTGTTCCCGATTTACTTCAAGGCGCTGGAAGCGGAGATTCCGCCGGTCGACATCGTCGCCCACCGCATCCTCTGGTCCTTCCTGTTCCTGATGATCGTGCTGACCGCGCGCAAGCAGTGGGCCTGGGTCGGGCCGGTGCTGCGCCAGCCGCGCGTGATCGGCGGCTTCGTCGCCAGCGCCCTGCTGCTGACCGCCAACTGGACCACTTACATCTGGGCGGTCAACAATAACCACATCGTCGAAGCCAGCCTGGGCTACTTCATCAATCCGATGGTCAGCGTCGCGCTTGGCCTGGTGTTCCTGCACGAACGGCCGCGGCCGCTGCAATGGCTGGCGATCGCCATCGCCGCCGGCGCCGTGCTGTGGCTGACCTGGCAGGCCGGCCATCCACCCTGGATTGCGCTGACCCTGGCCGTGACCTTCGGCGGCTACGGCTTGCTGCGCAAGACCGCCAGCCTTGGCGCGCTGCCTGGCCTGGCGCTGGAGACCGCGCTGGTGCTGCCGCTGGCGCTGGCCTTCCTGGTGTATACCTCGCTGCAAGGCCACAACACCTTCAGCAGCGCCTCGACCTCCACCAAGTGGCTGCTGGCGGCGGCCGGGCCGATCACCTCGATCCCCTTGCTGATGTTCGCCGCCGGCGCCCGCCGCATTCCGCTATCGCTGGTCGGCGTGCTGCAGTACATCACACCTTCGCTGCAACTATTGTTCGGCGTCTGGCTGTACGGCGAGCAGCTGGATGGCGACCGCCTCAACGGTTTTATCCTGATCTGGTGTGCTTTGGGACTGTATTCGGCCGAGGGACTATGGCGAACGTTTAAAATACGCCCAGGCACGTCGGCCTGAAGGCTTGGCCTTAACAACTCGTCAACCCGGCGCGCATAGGTTATTCTTGGCAGTTCCGGCCCGTTAGCAAGGGCCGCTCTTATTCACCGCATTACTTTTTTATCATCACTGCTCCTCATGGCCCAATACGTCTACACAATGAACAAGGTCGGCAAGATCGTGCCGCCCAAACGCCAGATCCTGAAAGATATTTCGCTGTCGTTCTTCCCCGGCGCCAAGATCGGCGTGCTGGGCCTGAACGGTTCCGGCAAATCGACCCTGCTGAAAATCATGGCCGGCATCGACAAGGATATCCAGGGCGAAGCCGTACCCATGCCGGGCCTGAACATCGGCTACCTGCCGCAGGAACCGCAGCTCGATCCGGAACAGACCGTGCGCCAGGCCGTCGAAGGCGGGCTGGGCGAAGCGTTTGAAGCACAAGCCAAGCTGGATGCGGTGTACGCGGCCTATGCCGATGAAAATGCGGATTTCGATGCGCTGGCGGCCGAACAGGCGCGGCTGGAAGACATCCTCGCCACTGCCGGCGATGGCAATCTCGACCTGCAGCTGGAAATGGCCGCCGACGCCCTGCGCCTGCCGCCATGGGACGCCAAGATCGGCGTTCTCTCCGGCGGCGAAAAGCGCCGCGTGGCGCTATGCCGCCTGCTGCTGTCGAAGCCGGACATGCTGCTGCTGGACGAGCCGACCAACCATCTGGACGCCGAATCGGTCGACTGGCTGGAACAGTTCCTGCAACGCTTCCCGGGCACCGTGGTCGGCATCACCCATGACCGCTACTTCCTCGACAACGCCGCCGAATGGATCCTGGAACTGGACCGTGGCCACGGCATCCCCTGGAAGGGCAACTACAGCTCGTGGCTGGAACAGAAGGGCGACCGCCTGAAGCAGGAAGAGGCGACAGAGTCCTCACGGCAGAAAACCATCGCCAAGGAACTGGAATGGGTACGGCAGAATCCGAAGGGCCGCCAGGCCAAGAGCAAGGCGCGCCTGGCTCGCTTCAATGAATTGAGCGAGCACGAATACCAGAAGCGCAACGAGACCCAGGAAATCTTCATCCCGGTGGCAGAGCGCCTGGGCAATGAAGTGATCGAGTTCAAGAACGTCAGCAAATCGTTCGGCGACCGCATGCTGATCGACAACCTCAGCTTCCGCATCCCGGCCGGCGCCATCGTCGGCATCATCGGCCCGAACGGCGCCGGTAAATCGACCTTGTTCAAGATGATCACCGGCAAGGAACAGCCGGACAGCGGCGAAGTGGTGCTCGGCACCACCGCCCGCGTCTCCATCGTTGACCAGTCGCGCGATTCTCTGTCGGACCAAAAGACCGTGTTCGAAGACGTCTCCGGCGGCGCCGACATCCTCACCGTCGGCCGTTTCGAGATGCCGTCGCGCGCCTACTTGGGACGCTTCAACTTCAAGGGCGGCGACCAGCAAAAGATCGTCGGCAACCTGTCCGGCGGCGAGCGCGGCCGCCTGCACCTGGCCAAAACCTTGCTACAGGGCGGCAACGTGCTGCTGCTGGATGAACCGTCCAACGATCTCGACGTCGAAACCTTGCGCGCGCTGGAAGACGCCTTGCTGGAATTCGCCGGCAGCGTGATGGTGATCAGCCATGACCGCTGGTTCCTGGACCGCATCGCCACGCACATCTTGGCTTTCGAAGGCGAATCGCAAGTCTCGTTCTTCGACGGTAACTACCAGGAATATGAAGCCGACAAGCGCAAGCGCCTCGGTGAAGAAGGCGCCAAGCCTAAGCGCATCCGCTACAAGCCTGTAACGCGCTGAATGACGTGATCGAGACAGAGGGCGCTTGCGCTTTCTGTCTTTCGCGGCGGACGGCCGGCCTACATCATTTCCTCGACCATTTTTTTGATCTTCACCGCTTTTTCAAAATGGTCTAGCTGATGTCGCTTGATCCACCATTCCGCCGCTTCCATCAATAAGGCCGGATTATCGTTCTTGTTGGCAAAGAAGGCATAAAACGATAGCCCTACATCCGCGCCCTTGTCTTTGATTTTCTTGTTGCATACGTCAATTATTTTTTCCCTCAAACCTGCCCTCATGGCATTTTCCTCTTTAGGCAAGCGAACTTAGATGTGTTGCCAGGCCAGGATGCCCAGCACCACGCTGACGCCTCCCGCGCCGTAAGCCAGTTTCTTCAGCCACTCCTTGCGCGTCAGCAGCGTAATCGCCGCCAGCGAAATCGCGATCTGGATCGCTGTCATCGCCTGCGCCCAGCGGTGATGCTGGTGCAATACCTGCTCTGACTTCTCATCCCAGGCGCTGGCCTCTTCTTCCAGCTGCTGAGCCTTCTTTTGCACCACTTCTTTTTCGCTCTTGTAGCGCGCCGCTTCGGCGGTGTAGTGCGCCGCATCGACGCCGGGAATATGGGTCGCCAGTTCGGCCAGGTTTTGCCGGCTGGATTTGGCCTGGTAGTAGTTCCACTGGTTGGACGCTTCGGTTTTCTTGATGGCGGCGTTGTTCTTGTTCATCGCCGCCTCGCTTTCGGTGGAACCGGCCTGGTAGCTGAACATGGCGCCGACGGTGGCCATGATGGCGGTCATCACGGCGATCTTGCCGGCGAAATTGTCACCGCTGCCGTGGGCGTGCTCGGTGACGTGTTCCAGATGGTGTTCGTGCGGGCTGAGGACTTCGAATTCTTCGGACATTGGCAAGTAATGATTAAGTGTGATGGGGCAGACGTTAATTTACATTATGCAATATTAAGGTCTCTTGAAATTCCTTCTCAAGAAAATATTGATTGCTCGGGAAAATGAAATGGCGTGTTTTTTGCTCCAAGAAGAGCGAGCGCCCTTGAATGCCTTGCCACATATACCGATCCCTTACTCTAGTTTGCCGGATTCGCTCAATATTCCCGTTTCTCAAAATTGCTATTGGGATAGAATTCATGGCCGATTGCTATCAAAACAGATGATGTCGCATCGCCGTCAAAGGCGCGAAATTCCAGCAAGTGAGTTTGCTCAAGCGTTTCAGTATCGTTCTCGCAACATGACAAATAATAAAAAATCCCTTCTGGTTTTTTGCGTACTGCTCTTGCTGACCCTGGTTTTCTGGTGGCCTACCCTGTTCGAGGGCAAGAGCCTGATACACGGCGACTCAATCATCCATGGCTTGCCGCTGTTCGATTTCCACTCCCGCTTCCTGCATGGCGGCGAGACGCCGCTATGGACCGACAAGGTCTACGGCGGCCATCCGTTGTTTGCAGAAGGACAAGGCGGTTTCGCTAATCCGCTCAATATCCTGCTAGCCTGGCTGCTGCCGCCGGTGATCGGCGTCAATATCTTCCACCTGGTGTGCATGCTGATTGCCGCCGCCGGTGTCTTCGTACTGTGCCGGCTGCTGGGCCGCAGCGCCTGGTCGGCCGGCTTTGCTGCACTGGCTTTGGTTTTTTCCACGGCCTGGCTGCAGGAACAGAATAACCTGACCATTTCCGGCACGCTGGCATGGGCTCCCTGGGCGCTTGCTGCGACAGAAGCCTGGCTCAGGAAACCGCTTGCCAGACAGGCGGTACTGCTGGCGGCGGCAGCGACGATGATGATCCTCGCCGGATATCCTCAACTGGTGCATGCCACTGCGCTATATGCCGTATTTTCCTTGTTCGCCATGCCGTTTTCCGAAGATGGCAGGAAACTGTGGCGAGCGCAGCGGCTTCAACTGGTGACGACTGCAGCGCTTGCGGCATTGCTGTTCCTGGGGCTCGCCGCGGTGCAATTGCTGCCGCTGCTTGAACTTGCATCGCTCTCCCATCGCAGCGCCGGGGTTGGCCTGTTTTTTGAATTTTCACCCATGGCGGTGCTGCGCGGGCTGCTGTACACCCCCACTCAGCTGGCGCTGGCGCGCGACCGGCTCGACCAGATCCCGGGAATCGGCAGCCTGCTGGTCTGCATGCTGGCCTCGCTGTTCCCACTGTTTAAGTCGTCCTGGCGTGAAAAAGGGATTCTGCTTGCGGTGCTGATACTGATACAGCTCGGTGCAGGCAAGGCCTCGCCGCTATTTCTCATGCTCTACGACTGGCACCTGGTGCCGGGTCTGCATTTTTTCAGGACCACGCAGTCCTATCTGGAAATCGCCTGCATCGGCATCGCTGTCCTGGCCGCCTTTGTCATCGATAGCCTGAGCAGCCAGGGGCGCGCGTCCGCTGCGGGCTGGCGGCGCCACAAGCGCCTGTGGCTCGCCGCCATTTTCTATATCGCGGCCTGGGGCATCCTGATCGCCATCAGCGTTGAAACGGCGACGCCTTGGCAGCATCTTGCCATTGCCGCCCTGGCATTGATCGCCGCCGTGATTCTGGTGGCCAGCGGCAAAGCGCGCCACATCCCGCTGCTGATGTTTGCGCTGCTGCTGCTTGAGTGCTGTGCGCTGCGGCTGCATCTGTTTCATTTCGGCGACGTCTCCCTGCTGCGGCGGCCAGCAACCCTGCAGGCATTGGCGCAACGCTATCCGATCCAGGACACCAAGTTCATCAATCACAGCCTGGCGGTCGCCTACGCCATGCGTAATTCAAGAGTTCCGGATCTGGATGCCAATGCGGAAAGAGCGCTGGCCTCGAACGCGGCGCTGAGCAACATGCGCTGGGATACGCCATCGGAAGACGGCGCCCTGGCCTTGCCCTTGCGCGCCCGGGCTCTGCTGATCCCTGTGTTTGAAAACGAGATGGAGGGCCGCACCAAGACAGGGCCCGGCCAGCGCGCCATCGATCTGCTCGGCGTCCGCTTCATCTCCGCAGACCGGCAACTGACGGCGCCGGGTTTTCAGGTTGCCGTGCATGACCAGCAGCAGAACATGTGGATCATGGAAAACACGGCTGCACAGCCGCTGTTCCAGAGCTTTACCCGCTATCGCCCCGTGTCTTCGGACGATGAAGCGCTGCAGCTGCTGCAAACGCCGCGCCAGCCGGAACTGATCATCGAAGCAGCCAAGGGACAGACGCTGCCACCGTTGTCGGACGCCGACAACAAAGCGGATGCCATCCGCTTCAAAGTGCTAACCAAGCAGCCTACTTTTTACGCAGTCGATGTGGATGCCGCCGAAGCGGGCTGGCTGTTCCTGGCCGACGCCAACTATCCCGGCTGGCGCGCCACCATCGACGGCCAGGCGACGCACGTATTCAGCGGCCAGTTGCTGGGCAAGGCAGTCATGGTGCCGGCAGGCAGGCACAAGCTTGAATTCCGCTTTTCATCATCGACCTTTCGCTACGGCTTGTGGTTATCATTGCTGACGCTGCTGATTTCGGCGGGATTGCTGGTCCGTTCATTTCTGCTGCAACGCCGCCGGCACCGCTTCGATGCAATAGCCAGATAAAATTAACGCCGACTCCGCAACGACGGGGGAGGACATAAAAGATGGAGATGTATGTCAAACGCAGCCGTATCGAATCAGCTTATTGCAGTCATCCTGCCAGCCTACAACGAAGAACTGACCATTGCCGATACGGTCAAGGCGTTTCACGCCGCCTTGCCAGAAGCGGTGATCTACGTCATCAACAATAATTCCAGCGACCGCACGCGTGAATTCGCCGAACAGACGCTGCAGCAGCTGTCGTGTCCCGGCCGCGTGCTGAACGAAGGCCGCCAGGGCAAGGGCAGCGCCCTCCGGCGCGCGTTCATCGAAATCGACGCCGACATCTATGTGCTGGCGGATGCCGACCTGACCTATCCGGCAGACCAGGCCCGCGAATTGATGGCTCCGGTGCTCGAAGGCCGCGCCGACATGGTGGTGGGCGACCGCCAGTCCGGCGGCGACTATGCGCGCGAAAACCAGCGCTCGTTCCATGGCTTCGGCAACGGCCTGGTGCAATGGATGGTGAACCGCCTGTTCCGCGCCAAGCTGGTCGACATCATGAGCGGCTACCGGGTCTTCAGCCGCGACTTTGTCAAGACTTACCCGGTGCTGGCCGAAGGCTTCCAGATCGAAACCGACATGACTTTGCATGCCTTGCACAAACGCCTGCGGATTGTCGAAATACCGGTTGCCTACAAGGACCGGCCGAGTGGCAGCGTGTCCAAGCTCAACACTTTGTCCGACGGCACGCGCGTGCTGTTTGCGATCGCCCAGATTTTCCGCTATTACCGTCCGCTGGCGTTTTTCAGCACGCTCAGCCTGATCCTGCTGTTGTCCGGCTTTGCTGCCGGTGTGCCGGTATTTGATGACTGGATCCAGTATCGCTACATTTATCACGTCCCGCTGGCCATCCTGGCGACCGGCCTCTGCATTGCGGCGGCGATGGCCATCGGCATCGGCCTGATCCTCGATTCGGTGGCACATCAGCAGCGTCTCGAATTCGAGCTGCGCTGGCTGTCGCGTTCGGAACGCCGTCAAGGGTAGCCAGGAAAGTTATCGCAGTCTCCGGCGGAAGACAAAATAGCGCGCGAAGAAATAGTTGATGAACATGCCGGCGATGCTTCCCAGCGCCACGCTTGCCAGCGGGCGGTAGGAAGCCGTGGGAAGCAGCGATACTGCAATCGCATAGACCAGGTAGTTGACGGCGCCGCCGCCCAGCATCAGGCCGAAGTACTTTGCATATTCCTGGAAAATCGATACGCCGGAGACGCGGTTGCGGAAAGTAAACTGGCGGTTCAGCAGCCAGGTCGCCGTCGCGGCGCAAAAGAAAGAAGGCACGCGCGCCCAGTACAAACCCAAGCTGCCCTTGAGCAGATACAGTACGCCTGCGTCCACCAGAAATCCCACCGTTCCGACAACGCCAAAGATAAGAAATTCTTTGCGGATGTTCAATTGCAGCCTCTGTTTCTGATCTCTGCCATGGGCAGATTCGGTTAGCGCCTGTGCGGCCGCTATCTTAGCATCGTTGTTCCGGAGACCTTCCGGACGCCGCCAGGCCGTCCCCGCAATAAAAAAAGCCAGCTGATGATTTCAACTGGCTTTTTTGCTGCCCGGATCAGGAATCCCGGATCAATAGGTATAGAACATGCGCTGGATTTCTTTGGTGTCTTTGGTCTTGGTCAGCGCCAGCATCAGCAGGATGCGGGCCTTTTGCGCATTGAGTGTATCGGCTACCACGAAGTCCAGCTCGTCGTCGTTAGCCTCGCCGTTACGCGCCACGATGCCTTGGCCGACGCGGCTGGCGCGGACGATGATCACGCCTTTTTTGCGCGCTTCAACCAGCGGCGTTTTCATTTGCGCTGCAACGCTGCCGTCGCCGACGCCGGCCTGGATGATGCCCTTGGCGCCGGAAGCCACTTGCGCATCGAGTGCGGCGCGGGTCATGTTGGCGTAGCCGTAGATGATGTCAACCTGCGGCAGCACGTCCAGCTTGCTGACGTCGAATTCGGTATCGACCGTGTTCTTGCGGGTCGACTGGCGGTAGAAGTAAGCCTTGTTGCCCTGGATGTAGCCCAGCATGCCGAGTTCGGTCGACTTGAAGGTGTCGGTGGTTGAGGTGTTGGTCTTGGTGACTTCGCGCGCAGCGTTGATCTGGTCGTTCAGCGACACCAGCACGCCCTTGCCGATGGCATCCTTGCTGCCGGCCAGCAGGACCGCGTTGTACAGGTTGATCGGGCCGTCGGCCGAGATCGCGGTCGATGGACGCATGGCGCCGACCACCACCACCGGCTTGCGGCTCTTGACCGTGAGGTCGAGGAAGTAAGCGGTTTCTTCGATGGTGTCAGTACCGTGGGTGATGACGATGCCGTCCACATCCGGTTGCGCCAGCAGCGCGTTGACGCGCTTGGCCAGCTTCAGCCAGTGGTCGTTGGTCATGCTTTCGCTGGCGATCTGGAATACCTGCTCGCCCTTGACGTTAGCGACTTTCTTCAGCTCCGGCACGGCGGCGATCAGCTTTTCCACGCCCACGGTGGCCGAGGTATAGCCGACGGTGGTGGTGCTGTCGGCGCCGGTGCCGGCGATGGTGCCGCCGGTCGCCAGGATCACGACGTTCGGCAGTTTGGCCTGAGCATCTTGCGCGTGCACCGCGGAAGTCGACAGCAACAGGGCGCCGAACATCATCAGTGCATAGGATTGCGCAGTGCGCAGTGTAAGTTTGCGGGTAGACATAAATCTCCTGATTTTGTGAATAATTGTGGACCGCAGCCTGGGCTGGAAATAAAGCTGAAAAACAGGCCAGACAGCGGTCACGCGGCAGTTCAATATTGCTCAATACGCATTGAGCAATACGCCGTCGCGCAGCGAAACTGTAACGGAAAGTGGACAACCAGCCTATGCTAACTATGCATAGCTTTATGCACAACCGTTATAGTCATCGCCGAGATCGGGCAGGCGCGCGATTTTATTATCAAAAAGAAATGTCAGTCAACGCCTGCCCCGTTTTTGCCTACGCTGCCGTACTGGCTTCGGCTGCCTGCGTAATGAGCAGCTCGCGGGTGGGGAACGGGATCGAGCAGTTCACCGACGCCAATGCCGCTTGCAGGTTTTGTGCCAGCGACCAGCGCACCGCCCAGTATTCGGAAGTGGTGGTCCAGGCGCGCATGTTCAGCATCACCGCGCTGTCGGCATGATCGGTGACCACTACCAGCGGCGCCGGCGTCGCCAGGATCCGCTCGTCCGCCAGCAACAGCTTTTGCAGGGCCTGGATCGCCGCGGCCGGGTTGTCCTTGTAATTGATACCGACCGGCATGTCGATACGGCGCGTATTGTTGCGGCTGAAGTTGGTCAGCGCACTGTTCCAGAGCTGATTGTTGGGCACGAACAGACAGATGCCGTCGGCCTTGGTCAGCTTGGTGGCGAACAGGCCGATTTCATCGACCGTGCCTTCGATGCTGCCGTTGGAAATGTATTCGCCCACCTGGAACGGCCGCAGGAACAGCAGCATCATGCCGGCCGCGATGTTTTGCAAAGTGCCTTGCAAAGCCAGGCCGATGGCCAGGCCGGCGGCGCCGAGAATGGCGACGATACTCGCGGTCTGCACCCCGAACTGACCCAGCACGGCCACCAGCGTGATCAAGCGCACCAGCCACAGCAGCACGCTGCGCAGCACCGGCCGCAAAGTGGCGTCGAGGCTGGCGCGGATCATGACGCGGTCGAGCGCATTGGCAAAACGCGATGACAGCCACCAGCCTACTGCCAGCGTGAAAATGGCGAGTACGGCGTTCAGGCCGTAGTGCAGGGAGGATTCCAGAAGGAAATTCCAGAGCGTTGTAAGTTGATTGACGGCTAATATATTCAAGGGCAGCTCCTGTTGCTTGTAAGGAAAAGCGCGAACCGGGTCCGCAAATTCAGTCCTCTATGTTACCAGTTGACTTAGATACAACCCGCAAAACCCAGCCAGAGCGCTCCGGGTTTGCTACCATACGGCTGATTCGCCCACCTTCTTTAGCCACCGCACTGCGTCACCCCGTCAGCACAATATGAGCAAATTCTGGAGTCCTATCGTCAGCCGCCTGACGCCTTATACCCCCGGCGAACAACCCAAGCTGAGCAAGCTGGTCAAGCTCAACACCAATGAGAATCCTTACGGACCGTCGCCGCTGGCGCTGGCCGCGATTGCCGCCGAGGCGGGCGACAGCCTGCGCCTGTATCCCGATCCCGAAGCCGATATGCTGAAACGGGCGCTGGCCGAACAGAACGCCGCGCACGGCATCACCAGAGCCAACGTGTTTGTCGGCAACGGTTCCGACGAAGTGCTGGCGCATGCCTTCCAAGCCCTGCTGCAGCACGAAGAACCGATCCTGTTCCCGGACATCAGCTACAGCTTTTACCCGACCTACTGCGGCCTGTACCAGGTGGAGCACCGCACAGTGCCGCTGGCAGCGGATTTCAGCCTGCGCGTCGACGACTATCTGGGCGTCGCTGTCGGCGGCATCATTTTCCCGAATCCGAATGCGCCTACCGGCTGTCTGCTGCCACTGGCCGAGGTCGAGCGGCTGGTAGCGGGGCAACCCGATTGCGTGGTGATCGTCGACGAGGCTTATGTCGATTTCGGCGGCGACAGCGCGATCCCGCTGGTGGCGCGCTATCCCAATCTGCTGGTGGTGCAGACCCTGTCGAAGTCGCGCTCGCTGGCCGGCTTGCGGGTCGGCTTTGCGATCGGCCATCCGGATCTGATCACGGCGCTGGAACGGGTCAAGAACAGTTTCAATTCCTATCCGCTGGACCGCATGGCGATCGCCGGCGCCACTGCCGCCATCAAGGACCAGGCGCATTTCGACAAGACCCGGCAGGCAGTGATCGCCAGCCGCGAACGCATGGTGACAGGACTGAAAACGCTAGGCTTCGAGGTGCTGCCGTCGGCCGCCAACTTTGTGTTTGCGCGCCATCCGCGCCATGACGCCGCCAAACTGGCCGCCAGCCTGCGTGGCGACGGCATCATCGTGCGCCATTTCAGTGCTGCCCGCATCGCCCAGTTCCTGCGCATTACGGTCGGCACCGATGAGGCTTGCCAGGCATTGCTGGATGCCTTGCAGCTGCATCTGAAGAAATTGCCGGCCGACTTCTGACCTTGCCTCAGCGTGCCGGCGCCTATATCGCCGGCGACGCTGATTCCGCTGCCTGCATGGCCTGCAGCTGCCCAAGCCGTGACTTTTCCTTCACTCAATGTCCATGCCCATCGCATCATCCAGTGCCGCCCACCCACGCATGCGCCAGGTAGCGCTACCGCTGCTGTTCCTGCTGGTCGGCGTGACCTTCGCCAGCTGGGTTTCGCGCATCCCCGCGCTGCGCGATCATCTGCAGCTGGATCCCGCCAGCATCAGCCTGTTCCTGCTGGGCGGCGGCATCGGCGCGGTCAGCTCGTTTCCGCTGGCAGCCTGGCTGATCGGCCACTACGGCGCCCGCCGCGCCTGCTGGTATGCCGGCCTGGCGCTGTTGCTGAGCGTGCCATGCCTGGCGCTGGCGCCCAACCTGCCCGTACTGATGCTGGCGATGCTCTGTCTCGGCGTCTGTTCCAGTTGCTTCAACGTAGCGATCAATACGCTGGGCGCCGAAGCTGAGAAAATCGCCGGCCGTTCGATCATGTCGCAGCTGCACGCCTGGTACTGCGTCGGTACACTCTCCGGCGCCCTGCTGGGCAGCGCCATCGCCGGGCTCAGCATCGGGCCCTTGCTGCACTTTGCCGTGATCGTGCTGTTGGCGCTGGTCCCGCTACGCCTGTGCTATCGCGCGTTGCCAAATGACCAGCCGCAGTACATCGCCGGGAAAAAACACTTTGCGCTGCCGCACGGCCCGCTGATCGCGCTCGGCGTGGTAGCCTTTGGCGGCGCCATCGTCGAAGGCTCGGTGGCCGACTGGAGCGGCGTCTACATGAAAGACCAGCTGCTGGCCAGCGACGGCGTGGCGCCGCTGGCCTTCGCCTTCTTTGCCGGCATGATGCTGTTGACCAGGCTAGTAGGCGACCGCCTGAAAGAAGCATTCGGCGCTCGCCGCATCGTTGCCGGCGGCGCGCTGGCAGCCGGCATCGGCATGCTGATCGCGCTGGCGGCCAGCGCCATTCCCCTCGCCATTGCCGGCTTTGCGCTGACCGGGGTCGGCGTCGCCACCATATTTCCATTTCTTTTCAGCGCCGCCGGCCGTCACGGTCCGACCGCGCTGGCGGGCGTCACCACCATGGGCTATACAGGTGGCCTGATCGGTCCACCGCTGATCGGCTTTGTCGCCCACGGCTTCGGCTTGACCGTAGCGCTCTCGCTGGTCGGCCTGCTGTGCGCAGCGGTGGCGCTGGCCGCCAGCCGTGCCAAATGGCTGGAATAGGCAAGCCACTAAGCTAGAATGTGAACTGGCCCACCCTCAACCAGGAGTCCCTATGACGCTTGCCTCGATTTTTTCACTGCCACGCTTGCGCGGCCTGACCGTCAGCGCTGCCGTCGGCTTTACCCTGGCCGCTTGCGCTGCGACGCCGCCGGCGCCAGTGGCCGGCAACGATCCGGCGCTGTCAGCTGTGCGCTGGAAATTAACTAGCTGGAGCGGCCACACCATCCCGCATGGCGACAACGGTGAACCCGTGATCCTGAATTTCGACATGCAGGACGGCAAGGGCAGAGTCAGCGGCCGTGCCGGCTGCAATCAGTTTTCAGCGCCCTACTCGGTGCGCGCCGCCGGCCAGTTGACCATCGTCGAAGCGGTGACCACGCGCATGGCTTGCCCGCCGCCGGCAATGCAGTTCGAAGCCGATTTCCTCGACAAGCTGCAAGCCGTCAACAATTACAAGATCAACGGGCCGGTGCTGGAAATGAAAACCGTGGATGGCCAGACCCTCAGTTTCTATCAGCGCGAAAAACCGAGTGCCGCCGCCAAGATCAAATTTGTTTACGTCGCGGCGCAAAAAATCCCATGCAGCGCCGGCGTGATGCGCACCACCTGCCTGCAGATCCGCGAACGCAAGGAAGATCCGTGGCAGCTCTGGTACGGCAATATCGTTGGCTTCAATTTTGAACCCGGCATCGCCTACCGGCTGCGCATCCTGGAAGAACCGGTGCTCAATCCGCCAGCCGACGCCAGTTCGATCAAGTGGACGCTCGACATGATCGTGGAACAGGAAGTGGTCAAGAAATAATGGCGCTATCGGTAGAAAACAATGACCGTCTGCAGCTGTTGCTGCTGCCCGGCTTCATGCTCGACCAGACCCTGTGGGACGACCTGCGCGAGGGCCTGCAGCAGCTGGGCCAGCTGCATTTCGGCGATCTCGGCCAGGACGATTCGATCAGCACCATGGCGGCGCGCGTGCTGCAGCAGGCGCCGCCGCGTTTCATCCTGATCGGCTTTTCCATGGGCGGCTATGTGGCGCAAGCCATCATGCAGCAGGCGCCTGAACGCGTAATTGCGCTGGCGCTGCTGAACACCTCGGCACGGCAGCAGAATCCGCGCGAAATCGCCGGCAACAAGGTGCAGCTGGAACTGGCGAAGCAGGTGCCGTTCAAGGGCCTCACCAGCCGCGCGTTAGCGTCGTCGCTGCATCCTGACCTGGCGCACGACCGCGTCCTGCTGGAACGGCTGCAGGCTATGGCACTGCGCAACGGCAAGGACGTTTTTATCCGCCAGCTGTCGGCCTTGCGCAGCGACGGCTATGCCGAGCTGCATAAAATCCAGTGCCCGACGCTGATCGTCGCCAGCAACAACGACCAGCTCAGCAGCATCGCCGAGTCGCAGCAGATGCTGGAGCAGATCGCCACGGCCCACATGGTCCTGATCGAAAACTGCGGCCACATGACGCCGCTGGAAAAGCCGCAGCAGTTGCTGCAGATTTTGTCGGACTGGATCAGTAGTATCGAATATCGAATGATGATGTAACACCACCTTAAGGATTGCCAGCCATGTCTTTTCCACTTCGCCCTATCGCTTTTGTCCTGGCAGCATCCAATCACGGCAGCATGATCGTGAACCGCAACGATCATCACGGCGTCAATGAAAACAATGGTTACGGGGTCGGCTATCAGATCCTCAGCAATTCCAGTTTCGATGCCGTCGAAATAGACTTTGCGCTGGCCTTGCTGAATTGCCGGCGCCGTCATTTCGGCGATGGCGTGTTCGCCATCGACGGCGGCGCCAACGTCGGCGTCCATACCATCGAATGGGCGCGCCACATGCATGGCTGGGGCCGGGTGCTGGCCTTTGAAGCGCAGGAAGTCGTGTTCTACGCCCTGGCCGGCAACGTCGCCCTCAACAATTGCCTGAACGCGCGGGTGAAACTGTCGGCGCTGGGTGAGCAATGCGGCGAGCTGACGGTGCCGCAGCCGGACTACTTCAAGGCATCCAGTTTTGGCAGCCTGGAGCTGCGTCAGCGCCCGAATACCGAGTTCATCGGCCAGCAGATTTCCTACGAAGCGGGTGCCGGCACGACTGTACCGATGGTCAGCCTGGATTCGCTGAAACTGGAACGTCTGGATCTGGTGAAACTGGATGTCGAGGGCATGGAACTGGACGTACTGCGCGGCGCCCGCGCCACCATACAAAAGCATCTGCCGATCATGTGCATCGAGGTCATCAAATCCGACCCGGCGGCGATTGAAGTCTTTCTCAAGGAGCTAGGCTATCGTGTATTTCCAGCGGGACTGAATGCGATTGCGGTACATGAAGCGGATCCCACGCTGGCGCAGATTTCGGTCAAAGAGGGCCTGGTGCTCCTGACCAGCTGACGGTTCAAGCGGGTCAGGCAGCGCTGACCCGTTCCCTGCATCGTCTACAGCGCCAGACGCTTGCGCGCCGCCTGGTATTCAGTCTGCAGGCGATCCACCATCTGCGCAACGCTTGGTATGTCATCCATCAGGCCCACGCCCTGGCCGGCGCCCCAGATATCGCGCCAGGCCTTGGCGCCAGTGCCGCCGGAACCGAAATTCATCTTCGATTTATCCGCCTCCGGCAGATTGTCCGGATCGAGGCCGGCATTGACGATCGATTTCTTCAGATAGTTGCCGTGCACGCCGGTGAACAGATTGGTGTACACCACATCCGCCGCCGTGGACTCTACGATGGCCTGACGATAGGCATCGTCGACATGCGCTTCCTTGGTCGCCAGCCAGCGCGAGCCGATATAGGCAAAGTCGGCGCCCATGGCTTGCGCCGCCAGGATCGCATCGCCGGTAGCGATCGCGCCCGACAGGGCGATCGGACCCTTGAAGAATTTACGCACCTCGCCTACCAGTGCAAACGGCGACAGCGGTCCGGCATGGCCGCCGGCGCCGGCCGCCACCAGGATCAGGCCGTCGACGCCTGCTTCCAGCGCCTTCTGCGCATGGCGGATCGAGATCACGTCGTGCAGCACGATACCGCCATAACTGTGGATCGCATCCATCATTTCCGGTGGCGGTGCGCGCAGGCTGGAGATGATGATAGGGACCTGATGCTTGACGCATACCGCGACGTCGTGCGCCAGGCGGTCGTTCGATTGATGGACGATCTGGTTGACCGCGATCGGGCCGATCTTGGCGCCGGGATGCTCGGCCTGGTAGGCAGCCAGCTCGGCCTGCAAATCGGTCAGCCAGACATCCAGCAATTCCGCCGGCCGGGCGTTGAGAGCAGGGAAAGAACCGACGATGCCCGCCTTGCACTGGGCGGCCACCAGGGCCGGGCCGCTGGCGATGAACATCGGCGAACCGATGACGGGAAGGCTCAGGTTTTGCAACGCAGCTGGCAGTGCCATAACGACCTCTTGAATTGGGAGTTGAATGGCTGATTATAGGGGGAAGCCCAGAATAAAAAGTACGATCGTGCTAGATTTTGTCCTCTAAACCCGGCTCTCGGCTGGCTTGACGCTCTATGGACGGCTTCATCCCATTAGCGGTTTAACAAGTAACCGTCGCGCACTTCCGCCGCCCCGGCGCGCAGCAGCTGGGCCACTGTCCATTCGGCGAGGCCGGTGCCGCTGCGCTGCAGATAGCGGCGGTTGGCGGCATCGACCAGCGGCAGGCTGGTCAGCATCTGCTCCACCTCGTCCAGTCTGATCTGTTGCCGTTCCAGCAGCAGGAATTTGAGCAAGACCTTGATCGCATTGGCGGCGTTGCGCTGCGGATCGGCGGCCAGATAGGCGAGCCGCGCGAAGGCCCGCTCCAGCGCCGCGCCGGCATCGGTGAAAGGGCTGCCGTGGCCGGGAATCACCAGCCGCACGTCAAGAGAGGCAATCAGCTCCAGCGTCGCCTGCGCCTCGGCAAAGCCGGATGCGCCGTCCAGTTCCGGGAAGATCACGCCAAAGCCGTTTTCCCACAGGGCGTCGGCGGAAATCAGGATGCCGTGCTGCGGGCAATAAAACACCAGCGAATGCGGATCGTGGCCGGCCGCCGCCAGCACTTGCCATTGCAGATCGCCCAGGGTCAGCCAGTCGCCGGGCTGCAAGGTATCGTCGAAAGTGAAAGGTGCACATTGCTGGCCGGTGCCGCTGTAACTCAACGCGTCCCGGTCCCAGCGCCGCACCTGCTCGGCCTGGCCGGCGGGAATCGACGTGCGGCAGCCGTACACCTGCTGCAGGGCGGCGTTGCCGCCGCAATGGTCGGAATGCAGATGGGTATTCAGCAAACGATCCAGCGGCCGCCCTTGCAAGCCGTGCGCCACCAGCGCCAGGGTTTGCGGCGCATGGGTGAGATAGCCGCTGTCCACCAGCGCAGTCTGCGTGCTGCCGAGGAACAGGATGTTGTTGGAAGACAGCCAGCCGCGTTCCAGCACGCGCATGGTCGGCGGCAACTGGATCGCGCTCATGGCGCCGCGCGCCGTTGCCGGATCAGCTGCCAGATGGCGCGCTTCTGCGCCTCGCTGGCGCCACCCCAGGCGGCGATTTCATCCAGGCTGCGCTGGCAGCCGTCGCACAAAGCGGTGTGCGGATTCATCACGCAGACGTTGATGCAGGGCGAGGCACTGTAGTCCACGCCGGCGTCGGCAGCCGCGGAAACAATGGCGGACTTGGTTTGCAGGTTTTTCACAATGTCTCTGATTATGCTTTTTATATTGTTTATGCTGGCGATTACTACGCTTATCCATATAATAAGCGACATCACCGCCTTCCATGAGCACCACCCGCATGCTGAATATCCTACTGGCCGAAGATGAGAGCGCCATCGCCGACACGGTGATCTATGCGCTCAGCAGCGAAGGATTCCAGGTCCACCATTGCCTGCTCGGGAGCGCCGCCCTGCAGCAGGCGCGCAGCGGTCAGTTCGACCTGGCAGTGCTGGATGTCGGCCTGCCCGACATGAGCGGCTTCGACGTCTGCCGCGAGTTGCGCAAATTCTCCTCGCTGCCGGTGATTTTCCTGACTGCGCGCGGCAGCGAAATCGACCGCCTGATCGGTCTCGAAATCGGCGCCGACGACTACATGGTCAAGCCTTTCTCGCCGCGCGAACTGGCGGCGCGCATCCGCGTCGTGCTGCGTCGCCTGGGTCATGCGCCGGCTGCCGAGAATAGCACTGCCGGCAGCACCCCGGCCAGCGTCACGCTGGGTGCGTTCGAGATGGATGCGATCGGCATGCGCATACGCTATGCCGGCCAGGCCCTGCAGCTGACGCGCTATGAATATCTGCTGCTGAAGATGCTGCTGAGCCGGCCCGGCGGCATTTTCAGCCGCAACCAGCTGATGGACTCGATCTGGCACGATGCCCCGGAGAGCACCGACCGCACCGTCGACACCCATGTCAAGACCCTGCGCATCAAGCTGAAAGCCGTGACGCCCAGTGCCGACCCGATCCACACTCACCGCGGCCTCGGCTATTCGCTGGAATTGGCGCCGCCATGAAACTCGGCATCCGCATCCTGCTCGGCTATTTCCTGATCGTCGGCCTGGCCGGTGTCTTCATCCAGCGCGTGTTCCTGGCGGAGGTCAAGCCAGCCGTGCGACAGGCAATGGAAGACACGCTGGTCGACACCGCCAATATCCTGGCCGAGCTGGCGGCCGACGACATGAAGCAGGACCATATCGCCGACGGCAATTTCGCGCGCCGCGTACGCGAATATGCGCATCGCGGCGTCGACGCCAAGATCTGGAGTTTTCGCAAGACCACGCTGGACTACCGCATCTACGTCACCGATCTCAATGGCATCGTGCTGTTCGATTCCACCGGCCGCGCCGTCGGCCAGGATTATTCGCGCCGCAACGACGTCTACCTGACCTTGCAAGGCAGTTACGGCGTGCGCTCCACGCGCGATATCGACAGCGACGAACGCAGCACCGTGATGCACGTGGCGGCGCCGATCATCGACAACGGCAAGATGATTGGCGTGCTGACCGTGGCCAAGCCCAACAATACCTTGCAGCCGGCGATTTCGCAGAGTGAGAAAACCATCCTGCGCTGGGGCGCCCTGCTGCTGTTTCTGTCGCTGGCGGTCGGGCTGGCGGTGACTTTGTGGATCGGCCGCTCGCTCGGCGCCCTGCAGCGCTATGCCCGCGCGGTAACGGCCGGCGAACGGGTACAGCCGCCAGTCAATGGCGCCAGTGAAATCGTCGAACTGGGGCAGGCGCTGGAGTCGATGCGGCAAAAACTGGAAGGCAAGCAGTACGTCGAACATTACATCCACAGCCTGACCCACGAAATGAAAAGCCCGCTGGCAGCGATCCAGGGTGCTGCCGAACTGCTCGATGAAAATTTGCCGGATGCCCAGCGCCGCCGCTTCGCCCACAATATTCGCAGCCAGTCGCAGCGGCTGGCGGAACTGATAGAGAAAATGCTGGCGCTGGCGGCGATAGAGCATCGGCAAACCCTGGAGAACGTGGTCGCCATCGATCTCGGCGAACTGCTGGATGAAGTAATCAACCTGCTGGAGCCGCGCCTGCAGCGTACCGGCATCAGCGTGCGCAGGGACATATATCCGCCAGGATCGGCGCTACAGCCAAGAATTCGCGGCGAAGTTTTTTTGTTGCGCCAGGCGCTGATCAACCTGCTGGACAACGCCATCGATTTCTCGCCGCCGGATAGCGTGATCGTCATCAAGAGCGATTTCTCGCTGCCGGGCACCGTCAAGCTATCGGTGCGGGATAGCGGTCCCGGCATACCCGCTTACGCCCTGACGCGGGTATTTGAGCGCTTTTATTCCCTGCCACGGCCCGGCAGCACCGAAAAAAGCACCGGCCTCGGACTTTGTTTTGTACAGCAGGTGGCAGAGTTGCACCACGGCCAGATCAGTTTGCGCAACTGCGGCGACGGCGGCGCCGAGGCGCAACTGAGCTTGCCCGCCGATCCCGGCTGATACCGATGCCGCTCGGGTCCAGCTTCACACTCGCTTCACATTAACGCCGTCGCAGCCTCGCACAGACGCCGTTGTCGATTCACACACTCTCCGTACACTCGCAGCAACGTGACCCCCGTCACCTTGACCCGAACGAGAGAAACCATGAACCGACCATTGCTACTCAAACTGCTGACGATTATTGTACTGACCCTGCTGATCCTGATTCCGCTGGGCCTGATCCGCGACACCGTGCAAGACCGCCAGCAGCACCGGCAAGAAGCGATCGCCTCGATCGCCGCCAGTTATGCCGGCGGCCAGACCATTACCGGGCCGGTGCTGGTGGTGCCGTACAAGATCCGCATCGACGAAGTGGCACAAGACGCGGAGGGCAAGAAAACCTACCGAAGCCGCAACGAGAACCGGCAATACCTGTTCTTCCCGAAAGACCTGCAAATGCAGGGCGAACTGCTGCCGAGCGAACGCTACCGGGGCTTGCACAAAGTGCACGTGTATGAATTGCAGAGCAGCTTCAGCGGCCGCATCGACTATCAATTGCCGGCGGCCACCCAGTTGGCTGCCGACCAGATTACCTTGTCGCGTCCCTACCTGGCGATCGGCATCAGTGACGTCCGCGGCTTGCTCGGCGCGCCGCTGCTGAAAATAGGCGGCCAGCCGGTACTGCTGGAACAGGGCGCAGGCAACCTGGGCAAGGGCATGCATGCTGCTTTGCCGCAGCTCGGCCTGGCCGACAGCGGCAGCCTGGAGGTTGCCCTGACCATGACCGTCGCCGGGACAGAGAACCTGGCAATTACGCCGGTGGGCGACACCAATCGTTTCGAATTGTCTTCCAGCTGGCCGCATCCGCAGTTCGGCGGCAGCTTCCTGCCGCGTACCCGCAGCGTCAGCGAGCAGGGCTTCCGCGCGGTATGGGAAGTGTCGTCGCTGGCTTCCAATGCACAGCGCCAGCTGCGCAGCGACGACAAAACAGGAGTGGAAAGCCTGGATATCCAGCTAGCCGAACCGGTGAATATCTATTCGCAGGCAGACCGCGCCACCAAGTATGGCTTGCTGTTCGTGCTGCTGACTTTCGTTGGCTTCTTCATCTTTGAAATGATCAAGCAGTTGCCGATCCATCCCATCCAGTATCTGCTGGTAGGACTCGGGCTGGCGATCTTCTTCCTGATACTGGTCAGCCTGTCCGAGCATATCGCCTTCTGGCAAGCGTACCTTGCCGCCAGCGCCGCCTGCATCAGCCTGCTGACTTTTTACCTGAGCCAGGTGCTGCGTAGCGCCGCCCGCGGCCTCGGCTTCGGCGCCATGCTGACGCTGTTGTACGGCACCTTGTACGGTTTGCTGATTTCGGAAGACAACGCGCTGGTGCTGGGTAGTCTGATGCTGTTCGTGATTCTGACCGTGATCATGATCGTCACCCGCAAGATCGACTGGTACCAGACAGCTGCACCGAACAAGCCCGAAATCGCCTAGGCGCCACAAAACCAGGAGATGGCAATGCCAGCCACCATGGAAATGAATCCTAATATTTGGACTACCAAGGAACTGATCCTTATCTTTCTGTACGGATCGTTGTATCTGCTCAGCCTGGTTTATGCAATATGGCAGGGATGCCGTGCTACCAAGCAGCGCTGGTACTGGATATGCTGCGCAATATTGATCGTGGCCGGCACGCTGACCATGATTTATGCAGCGCCAGATTCACCTGACAGCGGCGAGATGCCGCGGCAATTTGCACTTGGCGTCTGGCCGATGCTGCTGGGCTTGCTCGGCGCCGTGGCAGGCATGGCGGCGCATGTGCTGCGGCGCTTGTTCATGCGGCCGGTTTCATGACTCCTAGTGGACAGTAACAGTCCATCAGTTTCAGGCCCGCAACGCAATATCCACGACCGGCGCCGCGGTCATCGTCACCAGCTGCTGCGGCGTCAGGTTGAAGACGGCATGCGGATGTCCCGCCGCCGCCCAGACGCTGCCCAGCTGCAGCAGGTCCTGGTCGATCAGCATCAGCGTCTTGCCGACGTGGCCGATCGGGCAGACACCGCCGATGGCGTAGCCGATGCGTTCCTTGACGAAACGCGCATCGGCCTTGCCCAGCGGTCCGACGATGGCGGCAACCTTGGCTTCGTCGACGCGGTTGCTGCCGCTGGCGACCACCATCACGGCAGCGTCGTCGGCCAGGCGCCTGAACACGATGGACTTGGCAATCTCGGCCACGCTGCAACCCAGTCCGGCAGCGGCTTCGGCCGAAGTCTTGCCGGTTTCGGCCAGCATCACCACTGGTTTGTCGTGTCCGATTGTCGTCAGCAGGTCAGCAACGCGCTGTGCGCTTTCCGGTAATTTTTCCATGGGATGATCGTCTTATCTCAACAAGGCCAATCGGACAAAGCGCGGCGCCAGCGTCTTACTTGGCGGCGTCAAAATACTGGGCATGCAATTTGTCGTAGCTGCCGTCAGCCTTGATGGCCGTCAGGCCGTGGTTGATTTTTTCCAGCAATGCGGCATTGCCCTTTTGCACCGCGATACCGAAATACTCTTTCGGAAAATTATCGTCCGTCACCATGCGGATGCCTTTGACCTGGTTGTTGGACAGGTAGTGCACCACCGCGCCCTTATCGGCAATGACCGCGCTGACGCCGCCGGTTTCCAGCTCTTTCATGGCCAGCGGGGTAGATTCAAAACGCTTGATGTTTGCATTGTTGTCGCCCGCCAGCTTCTGCATCATTTCGTCGCCGGTAGAGCCTTGCAGGACGCCGACCTTGAGCGGCTTCAGGTCGCCGATTTTCTGGATCTTGGAATCGTTCGGCACCACGATCACCTGGCCGGCCTCGAAATAAGGATCGGAGAAATCGACAGTCAGTTTGCGCTTCTCGGTGATCGTCAGGCCGGAAGCGATGATGTCGCGGTCACCCTGCGCCAGCGCGGTGAAAATGCCGTCGAAGGGGGTATTGATGAACTTGACCTTGAAGCCTTCTTTTTCCGCGATCGCCTTCACCACGTCGATATCGAAGCCCACCAGTTCCTTGTGCTCGTTTTCGTACTCAAAGGGCGCATAGGTAGCGCCAGTCCCCACCACATATTCTTTCACCGCTGTGCTGGCTGCAGGTGCATCTTCATGCTTGCCGCATGCGCTCAGTACGCCCAGCGCCAGTAGGGTCAGCAAGGCGGTTTTGACAAGAGTATGTTTCATGGTTGTTCCGTTTTCTGTTAATAAGCAAAGCCGATGTTCCAGATTATGCACTGCCAGCGGCGATAACCGCTTACGCACACAACTGCTGCAATTCCTCGACCACCACCGGCCATGCACTGTTGAGCGGATCGATCAGGGCGAAATGACCGCTGCCTTGCAACCGCACCAAACGAGTGCACGGAAAAGCAGCAAGATAGGATGCGGAAATCTCTAGCGGAACTACAGCATCATCCGTGCCATGCGCAATCACGATGCGGGCTGCAGGCGCCGCCAATTGCAGCGGATCTGCATCGGGGCGCTCGGCTGCCGTCGTACCGAGAAACGCCATCACTGCACCCTGGCCAAGATTGCGTTTCTGTGCCAAGCCCAGATCGGCGATGGGCGCCAGCGCCAATACCCCCTTCAGTATGGTCGCCCAGGACTGTGCGGCAACCCACAGCGCTAAATGGCCGCCCGCGGAGTTGCCGACAAGGATTACACGTCCATTGTGGCCAGCAATCATCCCAGGTAGTTTTTCCAAGCCGCTGGCGATATCCTTCAAGCTGGCATCCGGATCGCCGGGGATGCGCCGGTACTCTAACGTCGCCACCGTCCAGCCCAAGGCCGCCAGTGCAGCCGACATCGACGCCGCCTCTTTACGGTCGTACTGCGGTCGCCAGAATCCCCCGTGCAGCACTAGCAACAACGGCCGCTCGGCGGCACGCTGGTCGCCGAAGCGCACATCGGCGATCTGGTCGGCAGCGTTGCCATATGCCAGCACCTGGTCCGGCGCCGCGGCCGGCCTGCTCAATACCGAGAGATCTTCGGCCACAAACATCGCCCTTTCAATTTCAACTATTAGCCCGCTGCGCGCTTGGCCGCAATCGCATTGCCCGCATGGCTGGCCGACTTGCGTCCCAGGTGGCGCGAAATGAACTGGCCGGCGTCGACCACCGCATCCAGGTCGATGCCGGTTTCGATCCCCAGCCCCTGCATCAGGTACAGCACATCTTCCGAGGCGACGTTGCCGGTAGCACCCTTGGCGTAAGGGCAGCCGCCCAGGCCGGCGACCGACGAGTGGTAGATCGAAATGCCGACTTCCAGACTGGCGTAGATATTCGCCAGCGCCTGGCCGTAGGTATCGTGGAAATGGCCGGACAAACGCTCGATGGGAAATTCCTGCACTAGCCTTTGCATCACGCTGTGCACCTTGTTCGGCGTGGCGACGCCGATGGTGTCGGCGATATCGATCTCGTCGCAGCCCAGGTCGCGCAGGCGATGCAGCACATCGACCACGGAGTCGATGCCGACTTCGCCTTGATAGGGGCAGCCGAACACGCAGCTGATGCTGCCGCGCAGACACTTGCCCTCATGTTTGGCCAGTCTGGCGACATCGCGGAAGCGCTCTATCGATTCCGCGATCGAGCAGTTGATATTCTTTTGCGAAAACGCTTCCGACGCCGCGCCGAAAATCACCATCTCGTCGGCGCCCGCAGCCAATGCCGCTTCCAGGCCTTTCATGTTCGGCACCAGGGCGGAATAGATCACGCCCGGCTTGCGCTGGATGGCAGCCATGACTTCCGCCGAGCTAGCCATCTGCGGCACCCATTTTGGCGACACGAATGAAGCTGCTTCGATATTGACGAAGCCGGCCTGGGTGAGCTGGTCGACCAGCGCGATTTTCACCTCGGCCGGGATGGTTTCCTTTTCGTTCTGCAAGCCGTCGCGCGGACCGACTTCAACGATTTTGACTTTGCTGGGGAATGTCATTGCTTGTCTCCGATCTTTCTTTTCTCTTGCATTGATCTTGCTTTGATCTTGCCTCGATCTTGCCTGTTAGTAGCCGTTGCCGCGATCAATGATACCGCTCACCACCTTGCCTTGTTCCAGCTGCCTGATCTTGTCGCTGATCTGCCGCACCGAATCGGCATCTACGGTGATGGCCGAAATGTGTGGGGTAATGCTGATGCGCGGCTCTTGCCAGAACGGATGATCGGGCGCCAACGGTTCCTGCTCGAACACGTCCAGCGTCGCCGCGGCGACCTGGCCTTCCTGGATCAGCGCCAGCAGGTCCGCCTCGACCACATGGCCGCCGCGGGCAACGTTGATCAAGTATGCGCCCTCTTCGCCCTTCTGCAGTTTCTGCAGGTTTTCCCGGTTAACGATGCCGCGCGTGGCGTCGGTCAGCGGCAGGATACAGACCAGCACCCGCGAGGCGCGCAGGAAATCGTCAAGCGCGTCGTCGCCGACAAAGTTGCGCACACCCGGCAAATCCTTTGGCGTGCGGCTCCAGCCATTCAGCGGAAACTCAAAATGATGCAATGCCGCGGCGATGCGCGAGCCGAGCACGCCAAGGCCGAGGATGCCAACGCTGAATGCACGCTTGTCCGGCTCCGGCAGCGGCTGCCATTCACGCCGCGCAGCCTGTTGCCGGTAAATATCGTAACGGCCGAAATAGCCGAGCACGGCATGCGTGACATAGCTGGCCATCTGGATCGCCATGCCGCCGTCCTCGATGCGGACCAGCGGCACGCCGGCCGGTAGCGCATCGCCCAGTTTCAAGATGGCGTCGACGCCGGCGCCGAGGTTGAAAATCGCTTTGAGATCCTGGCGTCCTTGCAGCATGGCTGCCGGCGGGCGCCACACCAGGGCGTAATCGGCAGGAGCGTTGTCGCCCTCTTGCCAGAAGCGGATGTCGGCTTGCGGCAGGGCTTTGCCGAAGTCTGCGATCCAGGTTTCGAAATCGCTGCCTGGGGGTACGTAACACAGGAGTTTCACTGTTGGGTCCTCGTACTTGCTTGTTCTTTTATAAAACGATTGCTACGGCTTTTGCTCCGTGGGCCGTCAATTGGGGTCAGAGTTTGTACGACGATGAAACTGTCGTAAAAAAACTCTGACCCCAATTGACTTCTTATGCTGGTTTGAATACCAGCAGCTGCGCCGATTCGCTGACCTGGTCGCCTACCGCGTACAGCAGTTCTTCGACCAGTCCATCGGCGGGGGCGGCGATGGTGTGTTCCATTTTCATCGCTTCCATGATCAGCAATGGTGCGCCTTTTTTTACCTGCTCGCCTTGGTTCACCAGCAGGGCGACGATCTTGCCCGGCATCGGCGCGGTCAGGCGGCCGCCTTCGGCTTCGGCGTCGCCGGCGTGCAGCAGCGGATCGAGGTAGCCCAGCGTGAAATGGCTGCCGGCGTAGAACACGTGGAACTGTTCGCCTTCACGCACGACAGTGCCTGCTACGGTGCGGTCGCCGAGACTGATTTCAATGGCGTTTCCAGCCTGATGCAATACCGTCATCTGGCGGAAATTCTCGCCCTGCAGCTGCGCATGGTGCAGCAGCCAGCGGCCGCCTTCGTACATCACGTCCAACGTCTCAGCCTTATCGCCGTCGACGAAGGCCAGGCGGCGCTGCAGGTTGCTGTTCAGGCGCCAGCCGTCGGTGCTGGTCCAAGGATCGCTGCCGGCGTTCTTGATGGCATTGCGTTCCGACAGCAGCAGCGACGCCGCCGCCAGCGCCAGGACTTCGATCGCCACCGGTGCAGCGGCGGGGAACAATGCGTCGTGATGACGTTCGATCAGGCCGGTGTCCAGGTCCGCTTGCGAAAATGCCTGGCTGCCAATCAGGCGCTGCAGGAATTTCACATTGCTGGCAAGGCCGACGATCTGGTACTGCGCCAGCGCAGTCGCCATCGCTGCCAGCGCCTGCTCCCGGTCCGCGCCCCAGACGATCAGCTTGGCGATCA
This sequence comes from Collimonas pratensis, assembly GCF_001584185.1. GTDB lineage: Bacteria > Pseudomonadota > Gammaproteobacteria > Burkholderiales > Burkholderiaceae_D > Collimonas > Collimonas pratensis. Next base: position 5,493,098 of record NZ_CP013234.1, read on the forward strand.
TCGGATCGTAGAATGGCGAAATGGCGTCGCCCTCGCGCACGCCGGAATCGATACGCACGATGCTGGCGGCAGACTGACTGACTTCAAACGTGCTTGCAGCCGGTGTGCGCAAGTGGCGCAGGGTGCCGATCGACGGCAGGAAGCCCTTGTCCGGATTTTCCGCGTAGATGCGCGCTTCCAGAGCGTGGCCGCTCAGCTTCAGCTGATCCTGCTTCAGCGGCAGCGGCTGGCCGGAAGCTACCCGCAATTGCCATTCGACCAGATCCAGGCCTGTGATCATTTCCGTCACCGGATGTTCGACCTGCAAGCGGGTGTTCATTTCCATGAAATAGAAAGAACCGTCCTGATTAGCGATGAACTCCACCGTACCGGCGCCGACATAACCAACCGCTTTGGCGGCTGCCACGGCCGCCTCACCCATGGCGCGCCGGCGTTCCGCCGTCATGCCCGGCGCCGGCGCTTCTTCCAATACTTTTTGATGACGCCGCTGCACCGAGCAATCGCGCTCGAACAGGTAGACGCAATCGCCCTGGCTGTCGGCAAACACCTGGATCTCGATGTGGCGCGGACGGGTCAGGTAGCGTTCCACCAGCACCTTGTCGTCGCCGAAGCTGTTGATCGCTTCGCGCTTGCAGGAAGCCAGCGCTGCCTTGAAATCGGCGCTTTGCTCGACAATGCGCATGCCCTTGCCGCCGCCGCCAGCGCTGGCCTTGAGCAGCACCGGATAAGTGATCTTGTCGGCTTCGGCCTGCAGGAATTCCGCATCCTGGTTGTCACCGTGGTAACCCGGCACCAGCGGCACCTTGGCTTTTTCCATCAAGGCCTTGGCGGCCGATTTCGACCCCATGGCGGAAATCGCGCTGGCCGGCGGACCGATGAACACCAGGCCGGCCTTGGCGCAAGCCTGCGCAAACTGCGCATTCTCGGACAAGAAACCGTAGCCCGGATGAATTGCCTGTGCGCCTGTGGCCAAAGCCACTTCGATGATCTTGTCGGCGCGCAGATAGCTTTCCTTGGCCGCGGCCGGGCCGATCAGCACCGCTTCGTCGCATACCGCGACATGCTTGGCGCCGGCGTCGGCGTCCGAGTATACGGCCACGGTCTTGATGCCCATGCGCCGTGCAGTAGCAGCCACGCGGCAGGCGATCTCGCCGCGGTTGGCAATCAGGATTTTAGTAAACATGCGGTCTCCCCCTTTATTATGGTGTTTCATTGTGGGACAGAGTTTAAGAGTCGCCGTAGCGCGACGAATTACTCTGTCCCCAACCGATCAGATAAAGCGCTTCAATAGCGATGAAAAATATTTATCCCTGGAGTTTGTCTTCAGCGGTCACTTCGCAACGCGCGTCGAACGCTGAAGAACGCGAATGCATGCCGAGCTTTTCCAGCAAGGCGCGGTCTTCTTCGACTTCCGGATTGCCGGTGGTCAGCAGCTTGTCGCCGTAGAAAATCGAATTAGCGCCGGCCAGGAAGCACAGCGACTGGATCGCCTCGCCCATCTGGCGGCGGCCAGCCGACAGACGCACGCGCGCCTTCGGCATGGTGATACGGGCGACTGCCACAGTACGCACGAATTCAAACAGGTCGATCGGATCGATGCCATGCAAAGGGGTACCTTCCACTTGCACCAGATTGTTAACCGGCACCGATTCCGGATACGGTTCCAGGTTGGCCAGCTGCGCCACCAGGCCGGCGCGCTGCAGGCGCGACTCGCCCATGCCGACGATGCCGCCGCAGCAAACCTTGATGCCGGCGCCGCGCACGCTGTCCAGCGTGTCCAGGCGGTTCTGGTAATCGCGGGTGGTGATGATGTCGCCATAGATTTCCGGCGCGGTATCCAGGTTGTGATTGTAGTAATCGAGGCCGGCTCCCTTCAGGCGCTCCGCCTGGCCTTCGCCCAGCATGCCCAGCGTAGCGCAGGTTTCCAGGCCGAGCGCCTTGACTTCACGCACCATTTCTTCGACCTTTTCCAGATCGCGGTCCTTCGGCTCGCGCCATGCCGCGCCCATGCAGAAACGGGTGGCGCCGTGCGCCTTGGCCTGGCGCGCCGCTTCCAGCACGGTGTCCAGCGGCAGGATCTTTTGTGCGGTGACGCCTGTGTCGTAGCGTGCCGCCTGCGGGCAGTAGCCGCAATCTTCCGGACAGCCGCCGGTCTTGATCGACAGCAGCGTCGCCAGTTCGACCTCGTTAGGATCGAAATTTTCTCGATGCGTCTGCTGCGCCTTGAACATCAATTCGTTGAACGGCAGGTTGAACAGTTCCAGCACTTTCTCTACCGGCCATTTAGCGTCTTCAGGGAACACCATAGGCTTGGCGGCTGGATGCAGTGTAATTGGTTGCGATGACATGATCAGACTTCCTTTGTATTGAGGGAATAAGTTTATTAAGAGCGATTGCCGAGGGGCTCAGGCCACCCCGGCAAACTGGAAAAATTCAAATAGCTGGCCGCCGCTGCGGTCAGCGCCTTGGCCGGCAGAACATCCATGCGCGGCACGTGGCCCAGCAGCGGTGCTTGGATGCGGTTGCTGAGCGCGGTGATATTGGCGTCGCCGTTGAGCATGTGAGGATCGGCGGTATTGGCGACCCAGCCGGCCAGGCGCAAGCCGCGTGCAGCGATCGCTTCCACCGTCAGCATGGCGTGGTTGATGCAGCCCAGCCGCAAGCCGACCACCAGCACTACCGGCAAGCCAAGCTGCTGCGCCAGGTCGGCGGTGTCTTCACGTTCGTTGAGCGGCACGCGAAAGCCGCCGACGCCTTCGACCACCAGCGCATCGGCTTGCTCGGCAAGCTGTCGATAACACGACAGGATATGCGCAACTTCGATGGTCCGGTTCTCCTGTGCTGCGGCGATATGCGGCGCGGTCGGCTGCTGCAGCAGAAACGGCGTGGTCAGTTCCTGCGGCAGCGTCACACTGGCTTCGGCCGCCAGGATATCGGCGTCGTCGTTATGCCAGACGCCGTCGCGCAATACGGCGCCGGCGGCCACCGGCTTCATGCCGGCGCTGCGCACGCCGGTTTTCGTCAAGGCATGCAGCATGGCGCCGGCGATCAGCGTCTTGCCGATTTCGGTATCCGTACCGGCGATGAACCAGGCGGCTTTTGCTGGATTGGCGCGGGCATCAGTCATGGTTTATCACGCTTTCAAAAACGGCGGCGGTGCGTGTGCCCAGCAGAGCGATTTCTTCGTCATCCAGGATGTACGGCGGCATCAGGTAGACCGTCTTGCCGATCGGCCGCATCAGTAATTCATGTTCCACCGCGCTGCTGAAAAAGCGCCGTGAAAATGTCGCGGCCTGCGCCTTGCTCTCGATCACGGCGTCGAAAGCCCAGATCATGCCGCGCTGGCGGAAATGCTTTACTTTCGGATGCTGCGCCAGCGGCGCCAGCGCTGCAGTAACTTTTTGCGCGCGCAGGCGATTGGCGTTGAGCACATCGTCTTCCTCGAAGATCGCCAGCGTCGCCAAAGCGGCGCGGCAAGCCAGCGGATTACCGGTATAGGAATGCGAATGCAGGAAGCCGCGGGCGACGTCGCTGTCGTAGAAAGCCTGGTAGATTTCAGCCCGCGTCATCACCAGCGACAAGGGCAAGTAGCCGCCGCTGATGCCTTTCGACAGGCAAAGGAAATCCGGCCAAATCGGTGTTTCGCCAGGCAGCGCGGCCTGCTCGGAAGCGAAGAAAGTGCCGGTGCGGCCGCAACCGACTGCGATTTCATCAAAGATCAGATGCACTTTGTAGCGGTCGCACAAGGCGCGCAGCTCACGCAGATAGACCGGGTCGTGCATCGCCATGCCGGTGGCGCATTGCACCAGCGGTTCGATGATGACGGCGGCGATGTGGCTGGAGCGCTGCTGCAACAGCTTTTCCAACACCGCGGCGGCGCGATGGGCAACCTCAGCGGCGCTTTCGCCGTCGCGTGCAGCGCGCGCATCGGGCGAGGCCACCACGTGCGCCTGCCGCAGCAATGGGCCATAGGCATCCCGGAAAAGCGGCACGTCGGTGACTGCCAGCGCACCGATGGTTTCGCCGTGGTAGCTGCCTTTGAGGCAAACGAATTCCTGCTTGTCGCCGTAGCCGGCGTTGCGCCAGGCGTGAAAGCTCATTTTCAGTGCGATTTCGACCGCCGAAGCGCCATCCGAGGCATAGAAGCAATGGCCCAGCACATGACCGGTGCGCGCTGCCAGCTGTTCCGACAGCTGCACCACAGGCTCGTGGGTAAAGCCGGCCAGCATGGCGTGTTCCAGCTGGTCGAGCTGATCCTTCAAGGCGGCATTGATGCGTGGATTGGCATGGCCGAACAGATTGACCCACCAGGAACTGATCGCATCCAGGTAGCGTTTGCCCTCGGTATCGTATAGCCAGGCGCCGCGGCCACGGCTGACCGGAATCAGCGGCACCGACTCATGGTGCTGCATTTGCGTGCACGGATGCCAGACACTGTCCAGGCTGCGCTGGACCAGGTCGGACTTATGTGCGGGTAGGTTTTTATTCAACGGTGTTCCCATTCCTTGCCATGCTGCGCGAATCCGCTGCAGCGTGCTGCTTTGCCAGCGCATGCAATGCGCTGATCAGTTGATCTACTTGTTCGTTGCTGTGCGCCGCCGACAACGAGATGCGCAGGCGCGCCGTATCCTTGGGCACGGTGGGCGGCCGGATCGCCGGCACCCAGATGCCCTGCTGGCGCAAGCCTTCCATCAGGTCCAGCGCCAGCTGGTTGTCTCGCACGATCATGGCTTGCACCGCGGTTGTCGAAGGCAGCAAAGGCCACGGCAGACTGGCCACGCCGTTGCGCAGGCGCGCGATCAGTTGCTGCAAGTGCTGTTGCCGCCAGTCTTCCTCCTGCATCAGCTTGACCGCCGCCAGCAAGGCGCTGGCCAACAGCGGTGGACTGGCAGTCGTAAAAATATAAGTGCGGGCGCGTTGCAGCAGCCATTCAATCAAGGTGGCATCACCGGCAACAAAGGCGCCAGCTACGCCGGCAGCCTTGCCCAGCGTGCCCATGTACAGAATACGTTCCGACTTCAAGCCGAAATGGGCAACGCTGCCGCGTCCTTGCGGTCCCAGCACGCCGAAGCCGTGGGCATCGTCGACCAGCAGCCAGGCATCGTATTTCTCGCACAGCGCCAGCAGCTCAGGCAGCGGTGCGATATCGCCATCCATGCTGAAAACAGCGTCGGTCACCACCAGCTTGCGCGGGCTGTTGCTTTTCGCCAGCAGCTGCTCCAGCCGGGCCACGTCATTATGCGGATAAATGCGGAACTGCGCGCCGGACAGGCGGGCGCCGTCGATCAGGCAGGCGTGGTTCAAGCGGTCCGAGAACACCACGTCGCCGACACCCACCAGTGCTGGAATGGTGCCCATGTTGGCCATGTAACCAGTGGAAAAATGCAGCGCGCGCGGCATGCCGACGAACTCAGCCAACGCCTGCTCCAGCTCCTCCACCACGCTGGTATGGCCGCTGATCAGCGCCGAGGCGCTGGCGCCGACGCCATACTGTTCCAGCCCCGACTGCGCCGCCGCATGCAAGGCGGGATGGTTGGCCAGCCCGAGATAATCGTTATTGCAGAACGCCAGGTACTGACGGCCGTCGACCGTCAGCAGCGGCCCTTGCGGGCCCTCGACGATACGGCGCTTGCGCAGCAGCTTTTGCTCCTGCAGCGCATCCAGCTGGGCGCGGATCTGGTTCAGCAGCTCAGGCATGGACGGCTTCCGCGACAGTTTTCGCTGCAGTTTCCACTACCGGCGCACCGGCTGCGGCTGCCGGATGGGCGAATTGCAAAGGCAAGGCGTTCAGGCTGCGATAGACGGCGTTGCCGCCCCACGACTGCATGCTGCCGGCCAAGCGCAGCTGCGGCAGGCGCTGCATCACGCTGCGCATGGCGATTTCCGCTTCCAGGTAGGTCAGTGTGGCGCCGATACAGACATGCGGACCGTAGCCGAAGGACAGATGCGCGCCTTCGTTGCGCCGGATGTCGAGCCGGTCCGGTTCGCTGAACTTGGCCGGATCGCGGTTGGCAGCGCCGATCAGCGGGATCACCAGGTCGCCCTTTTTCATCAGCTGGCCATGCATCTCGACATCGACCTTAAGGCGGCGGCCGGTGTATTGCACCGGGCTGTCGAAACGTAGCAATTCCTTCAAGGCAGACGGCAGCAGCGCCGGATCGGCCTGCAACGTCTGCCACTGCTGCGGATGCTGCAGCAGCGCCAGCATGCCGTTGCCGAGCAGGTTGCGGGTAGTTTCATGACCGGCGAACAGCAAGGTGCAGCATTGCGCCAGCAATTCCTTGGTAGTGATGATGCCGCCCGTCGCTTCCGCCCGGATCAGCTGGCTCATCAGGTCGTCGCCCAGGGCGGCGCGCCGTTGCGGCAACAATTGCCGGAAATATTCGTTCATCGCGATCAGGCTGACCTGGGCGGCGCGGGCAATCTCCAGGGTCGGCGTCGGGCTGCCGATGAAGGCGGCGATGTCGTCGGACCAGGCGACGAATTCGCTGCGGTCCTCGGCGGCGATGCCCAGCATGCTGGCTATCACCAGCGCCGGCAGCGGGCGGGCGAAATCGCGCATAAAGTCAAACTGAGCGAACTGAGCAAATTCAGCAAACTGCCCGGAAGGCGGAGCGGCAGCGTCTGCCAATACCTTATCCAGCAGACGGTCGACAATATTTTGTATCTGTGGCGCCAGTTCTTGCAGGGCGGCCGGCTTGAAACCGGCGTTCATCACCTGCCGCAGGCGCGTGTGCTGGGGAGCATCGACGAACAGCAGCGAACGCGAAAAGATGCGTTTGAATTCGCGCAGTTCGGTCAGCGCTTCCGGCCCGCTGCTGTTGGCCCAGCCGCCGGCACGCCGCACCGAGAAGCGCGGGTCGCGCAGCACGCTGGCGACATCGGCGTGGCCGGTCAGCAGCCAGGCGCCTCCACAGAACTCCGGGCTCCAGTGCAGCGCGCCCTCGGCACGCAGGGCGTGATAGGCGGGATAGGGGTCTTGTAAAAAAGCTTCGTTAATCATTTAATATCGCATTTGTTATCTTTTCCAACACTTGCTTCTGCAAAATCGAAGCAGCAAGGACGAGATTGTATGTGATCGCGCCGCAATCACTGCAGCCAGGACGGTTTACGCTTCTCCAGGAAGGCGCGCACGCCCTCCCGTCCTTCGCTGGAAGCACGGATTTTCGCGATCTCTTCGACGGTGTCGGCGATCAGGATTTCGCTCAGCGGCTGGCCGGCAATCGCGCGCACCAGGCGCTTGGCTTCGCTCACTGCATTCGGGCTTGCCGCCAGCAAGGCCTTGAGCAGCTGGTTAACGCTGTCATCGAGTTTTTCCGCCGTACAGACTTCATGCACCAGGCCGAGTCGTTGCGCGGTCTCGGCTGAGAAGCGTTCCGCGGTAATAAAGTAGCGGCGCGCAGCCGACTCGCCGATCGACTTGATGACATACGGTGAGATGGTGGCCGGGATCAGGCCGATTTTCACTTCTGACAAGCAAAACTGCGCCGCTTCGACCGCCACCACGATATCACAGGCAGCAACCAGTCCGAGGCCGCCGGCATAGCAATCGCCTTGCACACGGGCAACTACTGGCTTGGGGCATTGATAGATGGTGCGCAGCATGCTCGCCAGCTGCGCTGCGTCGGCGCGGTTCTGCTCCGGCGTGTAATCCGCCATCGCCTTCATCCAGTTGAGGTCGCCGCCGGCACAGAACGCCGGGCCGTCGGCGGCCAGCACGATGGCCCTTACCTCGGCGCTGCGGCCCAGTTCCAGGAACGCATGGGTGATCTCGGCGATCATGGTTTCATTGAAGGCGTTGCGCACTTCCGGCCGGTTGAGCACGATGGTGGCGACCTGCCCCGCCTGTTGTATTGCTAAAGTCTGATAAGTCACTGTTTGATCTCCGTTGGCTGAACCGCTATAGCCCAATAAATAAAATCGAGTTCCGGACAAGCATGGCCCATCGCAGTCAAGGCTGCCGTAACCTGGCCTCTGTGATGCGTTGCATGATTGAAGACGTGGCCCAGCACCGCCACGAAAGGTGCCGTAGCCGGCTCCCCTGATGCTCGCGTGTAATGTAAATTGCCGTCATAATTTTGCTGCGGATGCGTAGCCAGCCAGGCGCTCCAGCGTCTCGAAGCCTGGTCCAAGGCACGGCCAAGCGCTGCGCGCTGACTTTCAAGTTCCGTATCGAGCGCCACGATGGACGAGTTCTCGCCAGCAATGCGCGTATACCAATTGCGTTCGCCAACCAGCATATGGTTAAGCGTGCCATGGATCGAAGCGAAATACAGCCCACAATCGCGGCGGTATTCCTCCTCGCTGATGACGTCGATATGTCCAAGCAGTTTCGCGGTGGCCCAGATGTGATAGCGGGCCAGCGTTTCAAAGTAACTGTGCATTATTTTCTCAAGGGCGCCAAAGAGCGTTCACGGGACTTCACTGACTGGTGTTGCCTGCGCATTTTCACTCGTCACGCTCGGGCGGTACACCACATGGCTATCGACAGCGTATAACTGGCAGTTTGTGCCGCTCTGGTTAATACATCCCTTCATCGCGATTGCGGTAAGTTCTTCCGGTCCGGATCCGCCCCAGCTGGAATTCCAACGTCCATTTTCCGAAATGACAAACACTTTGGGCGGCGTCTTGGTCAACCAGATGCGATAACCTTGGCGTCCCTTGTCGTCCAGAAACGGCACACGCTGGATATCTCCAACGGCGGCGAAATTAGAGGCTGGGGAATCGGTTGTCTACTGACACCGGGTTTGCCCGCATCGAGAGCGATCGGGCCTGGGCCTTTGCCTAAATTCGCCTTCAACGTAACCACTGCACGCGACATGCCGGCATGGCATTCATATTCGACACCGCTATCGAATATCTTGTTCTTGTAGTAACTGACAATGCCGACTATCGCATTCGCCCCGCTTTGCCTGGCTTGCCGAGCCAGCTCCTGAAGTGCGTTGCCGAGCGCCAGCTGACACGTACTAGCGTCGTCGAGTGGCACACTGTGTCCCCATTGTTCGATTTTATTAGGCCGTGCTTGTCCTTCAACCACTACCCCTTGCTTGCGAAATTCGACTTCGGATGGCGTTGCGCTACCGAAAACGATTGTCATGTCCGGTCCAATCGCCTGCTTGACGGTATCTTGCTCCAATACTTCCTTAATCGGCATCATCAAGGTTGTATTACGCGCCTGCGCCACAGAAACGAAAAGCAGGCTGGCAAGCAACCCAATGCACGGCAAACTCAAACCGGCCTTCTTAATTTTTATCATTATTGTCATCTCTGCTTGAAAATCTCACATCTGGAGCACATTGAATTTGATCAAGGCCACATCATTTGCTCAACGGTGCGGCTTGTAATCCAACGCGGCTAAGAAAATCCTCCACCACCGGCGCCCAGACCTTGGTCCCGGCGGAGAACAGGGTATGGCCGTTCTTGCCAAACGGCGGCAGCAGTTTATATTCGGCCTGGCCGCCGGCCTTGCTGAAGGCTGCGTACCACTGTCGGCTGTATTGCGGCCCGAAAAACAGGTCGTTCTCGGTGTACACCCACAGCATCGGCGCTTTGCTGGTCTTGCCGAATTCGGCATACATGCTCTCCAGCTTGCCGCCCTGGCAAGGCACGCCAGGATGCTTGTCAGGATCGCCGCCGGCGCCGCCGGCAAAATTGATGGCTGCCACCAGGCCAGGCGGCATCCTGGCGGCCACCGCTGTAGTGACATAGCCGCCAACCGATTCGCCAACCAGCAGTACACGCTCGGGATTGACGTAGGGCTGAAGCTTGGCGTAGTCCAGCACCGCCAGCACTTCCGTGCTGGCGGCAGCGGCCATCGGCCCGTAGTCATTCTGGTTGCAGTTGCCGCTTTCCTCCGGATCTGGCTCGACGCCGGCATCGCCATAGCCAAGCCGGGTCGGCACGAATACGGCGTAGCCGCGCTCGGTGAAGAAGCGCACCTGCTGTGTATAGCGGAAACGCGGCGGCTTGGAGCGGTCGGTGGCGCTGCGGCCGTGATTGATGATCACCAGCGGGAACGGCCCGGCGCCGGCTGGCTTGAATTGCGTGACGATGATGTCGCCGCTGACGTTACGGCCATAGAAATTCTTGACTGTCACCGGCAGCCTGGTGACCGTTTCATTCAAATCCTGCGCCAACGGCTGTGCTGAAACATGGCTAAACCAGACGCACAGGCACAAGGCCGCGCAACACGCGGCAAAAGACGCGCTGTGCTGGCTCGATGAGAGTGTAGATTTATCCATGATTACTCAAGCGACACCGCTTTCACTCCCCTTGCTGAGCGCGCCCGGCAGGTGCAGTCGACTGTTGTAGCTGGCCGGCTGCAGCGCTAGGGTGATAAACCACGGTGTTATCGACTGCATACAGTTGGCAGTTCCTGGCGCCGTGGTTGTAGCAGTTCTGCAAAGCCCGCAAGGCAGGATCTCTTGGCAGGTTCGGGTCAGGCGGCGTGCCCCAGGATTGCCACAGAAAACCGTCTTCCGCCACGACAAAGGCGCGCGGGCCTGTCCTGGTCAGCCACAGCTGATAAACCTCGCGGCCGCGCTGGTCCAGGAAAGGCACCTGCTGCACATCGTTGATGTCGGCATAGCCTGATGCCGGCGGCATCAAACGTGGCGTCGTCCCTCCATAACTACTGTAAACACGGTCGGTCTTGGCCAGCTTGGCCTTGAGATCGACCACCCCGCGCGTCATGCCCGCATGGCATTCATACTGGGTGGTGCTGTTCATCTCCACCAAGTGGTCATAGAAACTGACAATACCGACTACTGCATTGGCGCCACTGTTGCGCGCCTGCTTGATCAGGTCGAGCAAGGCATTTTGCAAAGCCATTTTGCAGACGACGACGTCGTCGGTAACCTTACTTTGATAATTAGGCCTGGCTTCTCCCCTGGCGAAAATCTCTTGCGACATCAAAGTTGTGCCATCCGGCACGGCGGAACCGAAAATGATCGACAGATCACTGCCAAGCGCCTGCTGCACCGCGCGTTGCGAAACGGCTTCGCTGACCGGCAGCATCAACTTGGTATTGCGCGCCTGCGCTAAGGTCGGCGCCAGAGCGCTCGCCAACAGACAGACAAACGCAGGAGCAAGATAGGATTTTTTCAAAGATGTGAGCATGATTATTTTTTTATATCCCTGTGAATAATTAACCTGTGAAACCTTCAGCGTCTCGCCTGCCCGCTCCTTTGCTCAAATTCTCAGAACTAATTTTTACCCGTGGCATTGCCTGCAGCGGAAACCACCGCAGGTGCAGCGGCAGGCTGCGGCGATTGCCCGGCACTGGCGCCAAGGCCCTCCACCCTTGCCAGCCGCGCCTTCAGGTCCACCACCGCACGGGTGGCGCCGGCGTGGCATTCATAATCGCTGACGCTATCCATGATCGCGCCGTGGTTGTAGTAGCTGACGATGCCCACCACCGCATTGGCGCCATTCACGCGCGCCCGCTGCACCAGATAGACCAGTGCTTGCTTTAAAGCCTTGTTGCAGACGATATCGTCTTCGTAGCCATTCTTGAAGCTAGGCTGGATCTCGCCGCGGACCACGATCTCGCCCGGCAACACGGCCATGCCTTCCGGTATGGAGGAACCGAAGACGAACGCCATATCCCCGCTGCCGGCAGCCGCACTGCCTTCAGCCGCCGGCGCCTGCTGCGCGGTCTTCGGCGAAACCACCGGGCCTACCGGCAGCACCAGCTTGGTATTGCGGGCTTGCGCCGTGCCTTGCCAGCAGATAGCGGCAAGCACGCAGGTCAACATGAAATGACGCCTATTTGAGAAATTGATCATTTTTATTTTCTTATCCCTGTTTTATCCGGCGGCCACTTACATGCGGAACACGCCAAACTTGGTGTCGGCGATCGGTGCATTCAAAGCGGCGCTCAAACCCAGCCCCAGTACCCGGCGCGTATCGGCCGGATCGATCACGCCGTCGTCCCACAGGCGGGCCGAGGCGTAATACGGATGCCCTTGATGCTCGTACTGGTCACGGATCGGCTTTTTGAATGCCTCTTCCTCATCGGCGCTCCAGCTGCCGCCCTTGCCTTCTATGCCGTCGCGCTTGACGGTCGCCAGCACGCCGGCGGCCTGTTCTCCGCCCATGACTGAAATACGGGCGTTAGGCCACATCCACAGGAAGCGTGGCGAATAGGCGCGGCCGCACATGCCATAGTTGCCGGCGCCGAAGCTGCCGCCGATAATCACTGTCAGCTTCGGCACCGAGGTGGTCGCCACCGCGGTCACCATCTTGGCGCCGTTGCGGGCGATGCCTTCGTTTTCGTAGCGGCGGCCGACCATGAAACCGGTGATGTTTTGCAGGAATACCAGCGGGATCTTGCGTTGCGAGCAGAGTTCGATGAAGTGGGTGCCCTTCAGCGCGGCTTCGGAAAACAGGATGCCGTTGTTGGCGATGATCCCGACCGGCATGCCGTAGATGTGGGCGAAGCCGCAGATCAGCGTGGTGCCGTAGCGCGCCTTGAACTCGTCGAACTCGCTGCCGTCGACCACGCGCGCGATGACTTCGCGCACGTCGAAAGGCTTGCGGGTGTCGACCGGAATCACGCCGTACAGTTCGTGCGCCGGATATTTCGGCTCCACCACCGGCCGCAGCAGCGGGCCTTGCGGCTTTTGCCGGTTCAGGTTGGAAACGATGGTGCGCGCCAGCGACAGCGCGTGCATGTCGTTTTGCGCCAGATGATCGGCGACGCCGGACAGACGGGTGTGGACATCGCCGCCGCCAAGGTCTTCGGCGCTGACGACTTCGCCGGTAGCTGCTTTCACCAACGGCGGTCCGGCCAGGAAAATCGTACCCTGGTTCTTGACGATGATCGATTCGTCGCTCATCGCCGGCACATAGGCGCCGCCGGCGGTGCACGAACCCATCACCACGGCGATCTGTGGAATGCCCTTGGCCGAGAGGTTGGCTTGGTTGTAGAAGATGCGGCCGAAATGGTCGCGGTCAGGGAAGACTTCATCCTGGTTCGGCAGGTTGGCGCCGCCGCTGTCGACCAGGTAGATGCAAGGCAGGTTGTTCTGTTCGGCGATTTCCTGCGCCCGCAAGTGCTTCTTGACGCTGAGCGGATAGTAGGTGCCGCCCTTGACCGTGGCATCATTGCAGACCACCACGCATTCCTGGCCGGCGATACGGCCGATGCCAGTGATCACACCGGCGGCCGGCGCCGCATCGCTGCCGTCCTTGTCCTTGTAGACGTGGTAAGCCGCGAGCTGGGAAAACTCCATGAATGGCGTGCCCGGATCGAGCAGCATCTGCACGCGGTCACGCGGCAGCAGTTTGCCGCGCGCCACGTGTTTGCTGCGCGCCGCTTCACCGCCGCCTTCGGCGATCTGCGCTACCTTCTGGCGCAGGTCGTCGACCAGCAGGTTGAGGGCGCTGGCGTTTTGCTGGAATTCTTCGCTGCGTGGATTCAGCTTGCTTTCTAACTGGGGCATTGCAATGTCCTTTTATAAATCTGATGTCTCTGGTGTTGTCGTGTAATGTGGTGCTTAGTCTGTACTCAGGCGGTGTGGACGTCGTTCAGGTGCAGCTCGTTCTTCATCGCTTCGCGGATCTTGAATTTCTGTATCTTGCCGGTGATGGTCATCGGAAAAGCGTCGACAAAGCGGATATAGCGCGGCACCTTGTAATAGGCGATCTGGCCCTGGCAAAAATCGCGTATGGCTTGCTCGTCCGCGCTCTGGCCCGGACGCAGGATGATCCAAGCGCACAGTTCCTCGCCATACTTCGGATCCGGCACGCCCACCACCTGCACATCCTGCACCGCAGGATGGCGATACAGGAATTCTTCTATCTCGCGCGGATAGATGTTCTCGCCGCCGCGTATCACCATGTCTTTCATGCGGCCAACGATATTGACGTAGCCTTCCGCATCCATCACGGCCAGGTCACCAGTGTGCATCCAGCCTTCGGCATCGATCGCTTCGCGCGTCTTGTCGGCGTCGCCCCAGTAGCCGTGCATCACCGAGTAGCCATGCGTGCAAAGTTCGCCGGAACTGCCGATCGGCATGACCGTGCCGGATTCCGGATCGATGATTTTTACCTGCAGATGCGGCTGTACCGTGCCGACTGTCGACACCCGCTTTTCCAGCGGCGTGTCGGTCATGCTTTGGCAGCTGACCGGGCTGGTTTCGGTCATGCCGTAGGCAATCGTGATCTGTTCCAGGTGCATGTCGCGCACTACGCGTTTCATCACTTCGATCGGACAGGGCGAACCAGCCATGATCCCGGTGCGCAAGGTCGACAGGTCGAACTCCGCAAAGCGCGGATGGTCCAGTTCGGCGATGAACATGGTCGGCACGCCGTGCAAGCCGGTGCAGCGCTCTTCCTGAACCGCCTGCAGCACCGACAAGGGCTCGAAGCCGTCATTCGGATAGATGATGGCGGCGCCATGGGTCAGGCAAGCCAGGTTGCCCAGCACCATGCCGAAGCAGTGATACAGCGGCACCGGGATGCACAGGCGGTCAGCTGCGGTCAGCTTCATCGCTTCGCCGATGAAAAAACCATTGTTCAGGATATTGTGGTGGGTCAGCGTCGCGCCTTTGGGAAAGCCGGTAGTACCGCTGGTGAACTGGATATTGATCGGATCGGTAGCGCGCAAGCCGGCGCCGATTGCCGTCAGTTTCGGGTCGGCGGCGTCGCCACCGGCAATCAAGTCGGCAAAGCGCAGCATGCCAGGCACGGCTTCGCTGCCAAGCTGGATCACCGTTTTCAAGGCCGGCACCCGCGCTGCCTGCAAGCTGCCCGCCTTTGAAGTCGCCAGTTCCGGCGCCACGGTGCGTATCATTTCCAGATAATCGCTGGTCTTGAAGCTGGTCATCGAAATCAATGCCTTGCAGCCGACATTGTTGAGCGCATATTCCAGCTCGCTGACGCGGTAGGCTGGATTGATGTTGACCAGGATAATGCCGGCATAGGCCGTGGCCAGCTGTGTCAGCAGCCATTCGGCATTGTTGTGCGACCAGATGCCGATGCGGTCGCCCGGCTGCAGGCCGAGCGCGAGCATGGCGCTGGCCAGTCGCCGCGCCTCGCGCTGCAGTTCACGGTAGCTAAAGCGGATACCTTGATGGCGCGACACCAGCGCGTCGTTGTCTGGAACCTGCGCCGCCATGCCGTCGAAAAACGCGCCGATGGTCTGCTCGATCAGCGGCGTATCCTGGCGGCCGCGAGCCATGCTGGAATTCAGTTGCGTCATGATCTTGTCTCCTATATCCCTTCTTATATTTCTTTGACCATTTCTTCTTATTTTTATATCCGCTCTAGTCAGTTGAGGACAGAGGCACACGGCAAGTGCTGCACGGGAAGTGTAATTCGCCGCGCAACGGCGGCTCTTAAACTCTGTCCCCAAATAGTTGGCCTTTCTCGGGAAAACTACCGTCAACATAGAACCAGCGCGATACACCCGCCACATCAGGCTCACGCACAAAACGGCTCACCTCGTGCAGGCGATGAGCGCGACCATCGATCTTGTAGCGCGCCACAAATTCGACGATGGCGCTGTCGCCCTCGGTCTCATGCCTGCGCACATCCAGCCCCAGCCACTTCAAGCCCGCTTCCGCCACGATCGGCTCAGCCGCTCGGGTGCTGGCGTGCCAGGTCGCCTGCAGATAGGCGCCGTTATCCATTACATAAGCGCTGTAGCGCGAGCGCATCAGCGCCAACGCCGTCGGCGCCACCTCATCGCCCGCGTGATAACGGCCGCAGCATTGTGCGTAGTTGCCGCCGCCGCAAGGGCAGGCTATGGTTGCAGCGGTCAAATCTTACCGTCCCGCATGAATGCCTCAAGCTGATCGAAACGGTCGAAGCCCCAGAACGCTTCGCCGTCGACGATCACGAATGGCGAGCCGAACACGCCGCGCGCCATCGCCAGGTCGACTTCGGCTTTCAGCTGGTTCTTGATCGGCAGGCTGTTGATGCCATCCATCAGGCCATTGGTGTCGACGCCGCTGCGGTGGCCGACTTCCAGCAGGTGCATCGGTTCGCCGATATTGATGCCGTCGACAAAATAAGCCTGGTAAATCTGCTTGGCGAATTTATTGGCCTTGTCCTCACCCTGCTTACCGCGCACCCATAGCACGGCACGCGCCGCAGCCTGGGTAGAGATCGGGAAGGCGCTCGGGCGGTTGTAGGGAATGCCGTGGAAACGCGCGCTGCGCTCGAAATCGTGGAACGAGTAATCGCCCTTGATCGGCACCTGCGGCAAGGGCACCGAACCGGTGGTCTTGAACACCGGCCCGAGCAGGATCGGATGCCATTCGACATCGCGCTTGTACTTGGCCGCCAGCGCATCGATGCGGGTGGCGGCGAAGTAGCCGTAAGGAGACGAAAAATCGAAGTAGAAATCTATTGCTGCAGCCATGTCTATTACCTTGTCGAAATCGCAATTCATGAAGTCAAATAACAAAGATCAGCGTGAATCCGCGGCCTTGCCACGAATAAACGCTGATCTTTTGCTGCTTGCTACCGTGCTGCGTGAACTACATGCGTGCGCGAACTATCAGACCAGTTCAACCGCAATTGCCGTGCCTTCGCCGCCGCCGATGCACAGCGAAGCAACGCCGCGCTTGAGGCCCTTGGCCTTCAGCGCGCCCAGCAGCGTGACGATGATGCGCGCACCGGAAGCGCCGATAGGATGGCCCAGCGCACAGGCGCCGCCGTGGACGTTGATCTTGTCGTGCGGGATGTCGTGCTCTTTCATGGCGGCCATCGGCACCACGGCGAACGCTTCATTGACTTCATACAGATCGACGTCGCTGTGCTTCCAGCCGACTTTCTTGTACAGCTTTTCAATCGCACCGACCGGTGCGGTGGTGAACCATTCCGGTTCTTGCGAATGGCTGGCGTGACCGAGGATGCGAGCAATCGGCGTGCAGCCGAGTTTCTTGGCGGTCGATTCGCGCATCAGCACCAACGCCGCGGCGCCGTCGTTGATCGAGGATGACGAAGCGGCAGTGATGGTACCGTCCTTCTTGAACGCCGCCCGCAGCGACGGGATCTTGTCGACCTTGGCTTTTTGCGGACCTTCATCCTTGTCGATCACCACTTCGCCGGCACGGCTGGTGACGGTGACCGGCGCGATTTCCCATTTGAAGGAACCGTCGGCGGTAGCGGCCTGCGCGCGCTGCACCGAAGCGATGGCAAAGGCGTCCTGGTCGGCGCGGCTGAAATGGTATTTAGCGGCGCATTCTTCGCCGAAAGTGCCCATCGAACGGCCGCCGCCGTTTTCGCCCTTGGAATAAGCATCTTCCAGGCCGTCCAGCATCATGTGGTCGAAAATCATGCCGTGGCCGATACGGTAGCCGCCGCGCGCTTTCGGGATCAGGTAAGGGGCATTGGTCATCGATTCCATGCCGCCGGCGACCACCACTTCGTTAGTGCCTGCCAGCAGGGAGTCGAAACCGAACATGGTGGCTTGCATAGCCGAACCGCATACCTTGGAGATGGTGGCAGCGTTGGTGCCGACCGGCAGGCCGGCCTTGATGGTGGCCTGGCGCGCCGGCGCCTGGCCCTGGCCCGCTTGCAGCACATTGCCGAACAACACGGCGTCGACTTGTTCCGGCTTCAGACCGGCGCGCTCCACCGCGGCCTTGATCGCCACAGCACCCAGATCAGTGGCGGTCAACGCCGCAAAATCACCCTGAAACGCACCCATTGGAGTACGTGCTGCACCGACGATAACGATTGGGTCATTCATGTTGCTTCTCCAGATTACGACAACTTGTCAGCCGCTGCGGCTCCCACCTTGATCCGTGTTGTCCGCTTACGGCCGTGCTGCCTGGTTGGTTAAAAATAATGCAAATTAACTACGATGTCTGTGTTGCTGCCTGTGTTACTGCTTGCGCTACCTGGTTATTGGACGAATAGCTAAAACGGCATTCCTGCGGATAGGGAAAGACATCGTCGAAATGCCCTTCCTGTATGTGCTGCTTGCGTTGTTGCCAATATTGCTGGGTTAGCAAATCGGCATGATGCTTGATGAAATACTTCTTCACGTTCGGATTTCCGAGAAGAAATACTCCGAACTGCTCTGGAAAGACATCGTTTTTGGCGATCGCATACCAGGGCTCGGCCGACATTTCATCCTCTTCATTGCGCGGCTGCGGGATCACGCGGAAATTGCAGTCGGTAATGTATTCAATCTCATCATAGTCGTAAAACACGACCCGATTGTGACGCGTGACGCCAAAATTTTTGTACAGCATGTCGCCCGGAAAGATATTCGCGGCGACCAGTTCCTTGATGGCGTTGCCGTATTCGGTAATGCCATGTTCCAGCGCTGCCTGGTCATCGTTTTGCTCGGCGTTGCTGAGGTAAATGTTGAGCGGCACCATGCGCCGCTCTATATACAGGTGCTTGATGATGATTTCATCGCCGTCTTCTTCCACCACCGAGGGTGCCACTTGCTTCAGTTCGGCCAGCAGTTCGTCGGCGAATCGGGCACGCGGAAAGGCCACGCTGGAGTATTCCAGGGTATCGGCCATGCGGCCGACACGGTCGTGATGCTTGACCAGCAGGTATTTTTCCTTGACCAGGGCGTTGGTGGTTTCCTTCGGCGCCGGGAAGAAGTCCTTGATCACCTTGAACACATAGGGAAACGAGGGCAAGGCGAACACCACCATGACCAGCCCGCGGATGCCGGGAGCGATTTCGAAGTTGTCCGAGGAATGTCGCAGATGACGCAGGAAATCGCGGTAAAACAGCGCTTTTCCCAGCTTTTGCAAACCCAGGATGGTGTAGATCTCACTGCGCGGCTTGTTCGGCAGCAGGCTGCGCAGGAACTGCACATAGGCCGACGGCACTTCCATGTCGACCATGAAATAGGCGCGCGTGAAGGAGAACAGGATAGTCAGGATCTTGTTATCGAACAGCACCGCGTCCAGCACCAGCTTGCCGTCGCGGTCATGCAAGATGGGCACGACGAAGGGATATTCGCGCGGTCCGTTGATCATCTTGCCGACCACGTAGGCGCCCTTGTTACGGTAGAAGGCGTTCGACAAGACCTGGATCTGGTGATTCGGCTCCAGCGGCGTGTCGCCGAAGGCTTGGCGGATGCGCTCTTCAGCCAGCAAGACGTCGCGGTCGAGGTCGGCAAACGGCCGCTGCAACTGCAGATTGGTGATCAGGCGCTTGAGCGTATAGTGCAGGCCGTCCTTGGCCGGGTAGTACACCCGGTAGGTCGGCAGCGCTTCGTCGGTGTCGATGTATTCGGTCGATACCGCCGGCCGCACGAAGATGAAATCGTTATGGAAATAGGTACGGTGCAGGATGTTGCAGCAAACCGAATTGAAGAAGGTTTCCGCCAGCTCCGGCTGCTTGTGATAGGTCAGCATACCGATGTAGTGCAGCTTGACTTCACGCCAGACTTCGTCGGTCAGGTCGCCTTGATCATATTCGTCTTCCAGCGCCTGCACGCATTCGCGTACACGCGCATCGTAGAAGCCGATCCGTTCGCGCGCCGCCAACTGAGCGGTTTTCCAGTCTGCTTCTTCAAAATGCCGCTTGGCCAGCACGCTGGCTTCACGGAACAAACGGTAATGCTTGTCGAAACCGTCCAAAATCATGCGCGCAGTATCGAAAGCGATCTGCGACGACAGTAATTTCGGAAAGTTTCCAGAGGTGATCACAGCGCGAACCGTTCCTTCCAGCCTGCCAGCATAGCCAAGCTGACGCCGATGCCGCCGCACACCACGATCAGCGGCCGCTTATATGGCGCCAGTGCCGGCAGATTTTCATAGGCCACCGCCAGCGCCGCGCCGCAAGCCGGTTCCACCAGGGTGCGCATCTGGTCGGCGAACAGCAACGCCGCCGAGACTGCCTGGGCATCGCTGACCACCACGCTGTGAACTTCATGGCGCTGGGTCCAGGCGAAACATTCGGCGGCTACACGCTTGGCGGCCAGGGTCGAAGCAATCGAGGTGATCGCCGGCAAGCTTACCAGTTCACCAGCGCGCACGGCGGCGTTGAGCGAGGCGGCGCCGTCGGTTTCGGCTGCAATCAGCGGGATGTGCGCCAGGCCGTTGCGATGCAGGCCGCTCAGCACGCCGCTCATCAGGCCGCCGCCGCCTACTGAGCAGATGACGACGTCAAAGTCGACGCCCTGCTCGCGCGCCTGCTGCACCGCTTCGTCGATCATGGTGGCATTGCCGTCCCAGATATCGGGATGGTCGAAAGGCGGGATATAGACGCTGCCGGGCTGCTCGCACAGTTGCAGCGCCAGCTGGTTGGCCTCGTCCCAGACCGCGCCGTGCACGATGACCTCGGCGCCGATATCGCGGATGCGCTGGCAGACGGTGGCGGCGGTGCTTTCAGGGACGACGATGGTGGTCTTGATGCCAAGCGCGGCGCCGGCGAAGGCAGCGGCAAAGCCGGCATTGCCGCCGGACGGACACACCAGGTGGCTGGCGCCGGCAGCTACCGCACGCTGGCATAGCAAGCCGATGCCGCGCAGCTTGAAGGAGCCGGCCGGCTGGGTGTTTTCCATCTTCAGCAACACCTGTTTGCCGAGTGCGACGGAAAGTTGCGGATGTCGCAGTAACGCGGTGTGAATATGCAGTGAAGTCATGTTCTTGACGCTGTTGCCTTTTTTTCAATTGTGCCATTAAACAAAGAAAATACATAACGCATTTTCTGACGAGCAGAGCGAATAACCTGGGCCGTCTAGGCAACCCCGACTATGCATCCCCGCCTAGGCGACCCCGACTACGCGTCCCGGTCTAGGCGACCCCGTCGTTCCCGCGCACGCGGGAATCCATTTTTTTGCCGCTTGCCTAGTCCGTACCATGGATCCCCGCGTGCGCGGGGATGACGCCGCACTGTTTATTTACATCGTTTCCGCAAACAACTCTCGCCCAATCAGCATGCGGCGGATTTCGCTGGTGCCGGCGCCGATTTCGTACAGCTTGGCGTCGCGCCACAGGCGTCCAACCGGATACTCATTGATATAACCGTTGCCGCCCAGCGCCTGGATCGCTTCGCCCGCCATCCAGGTGGCTTTTTCCGCCGAATACAGGATCGCGCCGGCGGCATCCTTGCGCAAGGCGCGGGCCGCGGCCGGGTTCTTGGCGCGGTCGCAAGCCTGGCCCACTGCGTAGACATAGGCCTTGCATGCCATCATGGTCGAATACATATCGGCCAGCTTGCCTTGCATCAGCTGGAATTCGCCGATGGACTGGCCGAACTGCTTGCGGTCATGCACGTAAGGGACTACGACATCCATGCATGCTTGCATGATACCAAGCGGACCGCCGGACAAAACCGTGCGCTCATAGTCCAGGCCGGACATCAGGACGTTGACGCCCTTGCCCAAGCCGCCCAGCACATTTTCGGCCGGCACTTCGCAATCCTGGAACACCAGTTCGCCGGTGTGCGAGCCGCGCATGCCAAGCTTGTCCAGCTTTTGCGCGACGCTGAAGCCCTTGAAGCTCTTTTCGATCAGGAAGGCGGTCATGCCGCGGGCGCCAGCTTCCAGGTCGGTCTTGGCGTAGACCACCAGGACGTCGGCGTCGGGGCCGTTGGTAATCCACATCTTGCTGCCGTTCAGGATATAGCGGTCACCCTTGAGCTCGGCGCGCAGCTTCATGCTGACGACGTCGGAACCGGCGTTCGGCTCGGACATGGCGAGCGCGCCGACATGGTCGCCGGAGATCAGTTTCGGCAGGTATTTGGCTTTTTGTTCAGGGCTGCCGTTGCGCTTGATCTGGTTCACGCACAGGTTCGAGTGGGCGCCGTAGGACAGGCCGACCGAGGCTGAAGCGCGCGAGATTTCTTCCATGGCGATGATGTGCGCCAGGTAGCCCATGCCGCTGCCGCCGTATTCTTCTTCCGCGGTGATGCCGAGCAGGCCAAGATCGCCCATTTTCTTCCACAGGTCCATCGGAAACTGGTCGTTTCGGTCGATTTCAGCGGCGCGCGGGGCGATTTCCGCTGCGGCAAATTCCTGGATGGCGCTGCGCAATGCATCGATGTCTTCGCCGTGATCGAACGTCAGGCCTGGTAAATGGATCATGTTGTCTCCTTCGTTATTCTTGCGAGTGGTGTAATCGGAAATGGGTGAGGATTGCGAAACGACGGTCAGTCCTTGGGACCGGCCGCCGCCAGCGCCGGATGATCGCTCAGCTGGCCGCTGTTCAGCAGGCGCCGGCATTCATCTTCATGGGCGGTGATTTCTTCCAGCGTGACTTCGATGTCTTCGCGCTGCTGTTCCAGATGTTCGCGGTGGCGGGCCAGCACCTGCAGGAACAGTTCCAGTTGCGGCGCCGAGTCCTTGGGCGAATCGTACATGTCGACCAGGCTCTTGATTTCCGACAGCGTCAGACCCAGGCGTTTGCCGCGCAGGGTCAGTTTCAGGCGGGTGCGCTCGCGCCCGGCATACACGCGGTTGCGGCCGCCGGCGCCATCCCGCTTCGGGCTCAGCAAGCCCTGATCCTCATAGAAACGGATCGCCCGCGGGGTAATATCGAATTCGCGGGCCAGTTCGGTGATGGTGTAAGTGGGCATGATCAGATAGTCATCAAGGAACAAAATTGCTGGTTTAGGTACAATGGCAGTTAACGTTAACGTAAAGCACATTGTAGGCGCGCTGGCGGAAAATGAAAACACCGAAAAACTACTGGCGTTCCTAAAGTGACGTAGAAGTTGGGATTACTGCCGTAGAAGGTGAGATTTTTGCCTTGATAAATGAGACCAGTATTGATTGACGTATCCGGTGGGCCTCATGCGGGTGTTGGGCGCGGTATATTCAAGTCAATTTGAGCACGAGTCACAACCAAGGCGGTCGTAACTTATGTGCACAGCCACATCTGTTTGCATAGCAAAGCGAGCAGCCATAGAACCTGTTTACGGGACCGCCGCACACCCAGCGCTCTTGATCAGCACAGTCACTAACTTTACATGGGAATACGCTGGAGGGGGAAGGTCAATTCGTTCAAGTAAAAATCAAAAAATACGCAAAATATCGATCCATCATAATTGATACCATTACAATTTAGGTGACAGCACCATTTAACGCGCAGCGTCGTGTACGACTGAAATGACCGTTGTATTTTGCAAGAACGCCATTTTTCTTTTGTTGAGCGCCAATAATGCCCCAACCTGGCGCCCATTTTAATGAGTATTTCACACGCAAAACAGCTATGAAAAAAGTGTCGGAAACCGATATTGAACGGCTGAAATTTAGCTTAGCAGTTAAGCTCGAAGAGAAAAAATGGGCCTTTAAACAGAAGGAACTGGAATTTAACGAAGCTGGACAGCATTTGCGGTCGTTGAACGGTTTTTTATGGCAAGTACCTGGAATGGCGATCGCAATTACTGGCGGCATTTGGTATGGGGTCTCCAATATTCAAGTTGATGTTACTAAGGCCTGGATATTATGTTTTGTTGGTGCATTTAACATACTGACAATAGTTGTTCTTTGGCGCTTACGGTGGCTAATTGATTTGCAAATATTAATTCAGAAAAATTTTATCGAAAAACCTGAGACTGAACAGAATAAAGGGATTCCCACATGGCCTCCTCAATGGCTTTTTGGATGGCTTCCTAAATGGTTTCCGAAACGCTGCTTTGTCGTCACTAATTGGAGCCTATTATTGGCATCTGCCGCCTTGCTTAGTTTCGTTGGTGCGGCACACCCGACTTTTATCAAGAAATCCGATGAATTGAAAGAGTCACCGAGTGCGTTGAATTTGCAACTGGGGTCGTTGCTGGAAGCACAAACCTTGATTCAAGCACAAATACAAACGCTGATTCGGGGGCAATTGTCATTTTCCGCAAGCGCTCAGGTCAATTCGGTCATTTGCAATAACACAGATAAAAAGATGAAATCCAATCATAAAAAATCCTCTGTACCGAAATTGAACAGCAATCAGGCAAGATGCAAGGTCGATTGAGTCAAATGGATACAGTTTCCTGGGAAAGTTACGACGTTCATAGTGAGCAGTTTTTTCAAACTTATGAAGGGCTGAATTTTGCCAAAATCCATCGAGCTTTTTTACGATTCTTACCAATCAAAGGATCACGTTGTCTTGATGTCGGCGCAGGTTCTGGTCGCGACGCGTATGCATTGGCGAAACGAGGTTATTACGTAACTGCTGTTGAGCCTAGTGATTCGATGAGGCATCTTGCGGAAAGTAATCATCGACATCCCGATATTCACTGGGTAGCTGACAGCCTTCCATCTTTGAAGCAAGTCCGCTCCCTTCAAATGAAATACGAATTTATACTGTTGAGCGCGGTTTGGATGCATGTGCATCCGAATCGTCGAGAGGAAGCACTTAATACACTCTCGTCTTTGCTGACACGAGACGGGCATATCGCACTGACTGTTCGCTTGGGGCCTGCAAGCAGTGAACGAATAATGTATCCAGTAATAGTGGAAGAATTGATTACTCAGGCTGAAAAACAGGGGCTCTTTCCTGTTTATGTTAGTCGTGCCATGACCGATCGAATGAACAGGCACGAGGTTACATGGAAGAAAATCGTGCTTACGAGGTAAGGTAGCCCACGCAAAAATGATGGCTACTTGACATGCTACCAAGTTCCGACATCCTGTTTGCAGAATCAATTTTATGGTGTAACTACTATGCCCTCGCCCTTCTCATAGCTTATCGAGGGCTATATGAAAAGCAAGCACTGTGCCGCGTGCAGTCAGATATTCTACCCACGTCCCCAAGTTCCGCTACAAAACTACTGTGCTGCCCCAGCCTGCCAGCGTGAACGACGACGCCGCTGGCAAGAAAAAAAACGACAGTCCGATCCCGACTATCAAGACAACCAAACTCGGGCCCAACAAACCTGGTGCAAAAAACATCCAGATTACTGGCACGATTACCGCATCACTCATCCGGAGTATATGAAGCGAAATCGTACTCAGCAACGTGAACGCAATGAACAAGCGCCGGCGAGTTCAATTGCAAAGATGGACGCGTCAGCGCCGATTTTTCGTTTGCAATCAGGGATATATCGCATTACCAGCGTCTCGTCAGCTGGTATTGCAAAGAAGAACGCGTGGATTGTGGAAATCACTTTAGTTTCAGATACTTACCGGTAACCCGAGGGAATTGCAAAGAGAGGACTTGATAGGCGCAACGACACACCGCTGTTACTGTAGCTTCAGGTGCGCGATGAATACAGCATGCAAGATTAGATGCGGTGATTGCGAGAAAGAAAATTCCCATGCACAACATCGTCTGCCGTAATTTGGAGGACGAACCGTATGTTACGAGATCAGGCAGGCGATGGCGATGTTCTGAATGCCTCGCAATTCCAGGCAGCAGAGTATGTGAGGATGTCGACCGAACACCAACAATACTCGACTGAAAATCAACGCGACAAAATTCGCGAATACGCGGTCCAACGCAACATCGAGATCGTGCGCACCTATGCCGACGAGGGTAAAAGCGGCCTGCGTATCGATGGTCGTCAGGCATTGCAACGTTTGATTAAGGACGTCGAAACGGGCACCGCCGATTTCCAGATCATCTTGGTGTACGACGTCAGCAGGTGGGGACGATTTCAAGATGCGGACGAAAGTGCTTATTACGAGTACGTATGTCGACGCGCTGGCATCCAAGTCGCCTATTGTGCCGAACAATTCGAGAACGACGGCTCGCCGGTTTCGACCATCGTCAAGGGCGTCAAACGGGCCATGGCTGGCGAATACAGTCGAGAGTTGTCAGCCAAGGTATTTGCGGGACAATGTCGACTAATTGAACTGGGATATCGACAAGGTGGACCCGCCGGGTATGGCTTGCGGCGCGTATTGATTGACCAGTCCGGGGCCGTCAAAAGCGAACTTGCGCGTGGCGAACACAAAAGCCTCCAGACGGATCGTGTGATTTTGATGCCCGGCCCCGAAGGCGAAACCCACATCGTTAACCAGATTTATCAATGGTTCATCGACGACAGCCTCAACGAATATGAGATTGCCGAACGCCTAAACACCATGAATATCGTGACTGACCTCGGCCGACCTTGGACACGCGCTACCGTGCACGAGGTGCTGACTAATGAGAAATATGTCGGCAACAACATTTATAACCGCATCTCTTTTAAATTGAAAAAGATGCGAGTGGTGAATAGCGCAGATATGTGGATTAGAAAGGATGGCGCCTTCGAATCTGTGGTGCCTCCAGAAATTTTCTATACTGCGCAAGGCATCATGCGCGCACGAGCTCGGCGTTTCACCGACGAGGAATTGGTTGATCGCCTTCGCTCCTTGTACAAGAACCGAGGATTCCTATCGGGACTGATCATCGACGAAATGGAAGGCATGCCGTCATCCACTGTGTATGCTCATCGATTTGGCAGTCTGATCCGAGCCTATGAAATAGTGGGCTTTACGCCCGATCGAGATTATCGCTATCTCGAAATAAACCGATTCCTGCGACGTCTGCATCCGAAAATTGTAGTGGAGACTGAAACCAATATAGCCGAGCTTGGTGGGCAGGTTGTTCGCGACTCGGCAACTGACCTGCTGCAGGTGAATCGGGAATTCTCGGTATCCCTGGTGCTAGCCCGTTGCCAGACACATGATTCAGGTCGTAACCGCTGGAAAATCCGGTTCGATAGCAGCCTGGTGCCGGACATCACTGTGGCCGTACGTCTCGACCAAACGAACCAGTCACCTCTAGATTACTATCTATTGCCGCGACTGGATTTCGGTCAGGCACGCCTTAACCTCGCAGAGCAAAATGCAATCGAATTTGACAGCTATCGCTTTGACACTCTCGATTATCTTTATGGCATGGCGGAGCGCGCTCGCATGAGGAGAGCAGCATGACCCAGAATCATAAGCCTGGCGAGTTAAGGATGATCCCGGTAGACCGTATCGACGTACTCAATCCTCGCGAGCGGAATAATAAAGTGTTTGAGGAAATCACAAAAAATATACAGATGATCGGGCTCAAAAAAACGATCACCGTGACACCGCGCGCCGGTTCCGATGGCGAAGAACGTTACTTATTAGTTTGTGGCGAAGGACGCATGAAGGCGTTCAAGTCCTTTGGCGAAACCACCATTCCCGCACTAGTTGTCTCTGTTAGCGATGAAGACGCATTCATCATGAGCCTTGCCGAGAATATCGCGCGTCGGCACTATCGTCCGCTGGAGCTATTCGCGAGCATACAAGCATTGTTCGATCAAGGATATGACCAAAAAACCATTGCTTCGAAAACAGGGCTAACCCTCGAGTATGTGCACGGCATTGTTGCACTATTGGAGCGGGGCGAAGAGCGATTGCTGGTTGCAGTCGAGAGAGGAAAGATTCCACTCAATGCGGCAATCGCGATAGTTGGTGCAGGCGACGATGACAAAGCCGTGCAGGCCGCATTACAGGAAGCCTATGAATCGGGCAAGCTGCGCGGCAAGCACTTGCAAGAAGCTAGGCGCGTAATCGAGCGACGCCAAACTTTGGGACGATCGGTAGCGCGCGGCACGCCACGTAAAAGAATAGACGTCACAACGTCCAGTTTGGTGCGAACTTATCAGAAGGAAGTCGAACGACAACGTTTGATGGTAAAGAAGGCCGAATTTGCGCAACAACGCCTGCTATTTGTGGTCGGCGCCTTACGTCAGCTTCTCGCGGACGAAAATTTTACCAATTTACTACGTGCTGAAGGTTTGGATACTTTGCCCAAATATTTGACGGATCGAATATGGACGGCTGGGAGCAAGCCATGACGGGGATATCGCTTGGCTTTTCTCTTGAACCGCTATCGCTGCCGCTCACCAGCATCCTTCCATCACGAAAGATGCCTGAAGGCCTCATCACGTCTCGCAAATTCAAACAGATTTGTTCCTCCATTGGAGAGGTCGGTTTAATCGAACCCCTTTCCATTACGCCAGTCATTCGCGACTTAGAGCAATATATGCTTCTGGATGGGCACATCCGCCTCATCGCGATGCGCGATCTTGGATTTGTCGATGCACCGTGCTTGGTGTCGACCGACGATGAAGCATATACCTACAACAGTCGTATCAATCGGCTATCGACGATCCAGGAGCATTTCATGATCCGCCGCGCCATTGATCGCGGAGTCTCGCCTGACCGGCTTGCCAAAGTGTTGAGTGTCGACGTAAGTCAAATACTCAAGAAGATGAATTTGCTCGACGGCATCTGCGCCGAGGCAGCGGACATGCTGAAAGATAGGCAGTTTTCGGTGGAAATATCCAGGGTGCTGCGCAAGATGAATTCAACTCGACAGGTAGAGTGCGTCGAGTTGATGATTGCTGCGAACACCGTGACGGTGGCTTATGCTGAAGCTATGCTGGTGGCAACGCCGGAGGAATTCCTGGTAGAAGCAAAAAAGACGTTGAAGCTGACTGGTGTCACACAGGAGCAGATGGCAAAAATGGAGCGAGAAATGGCGAATCTCCAGGGGCAATACAAAATGGTCGAGCAAAATTACGGTCAGGACGTGCTCAACTTGGTTCTCGCCAAAGGCTATTTGACGAAGCTATTGGAGAACCCATCAGTTGCCCGCTATCTCCGCCAACGGCAGCCGGAGGTATTGGCTGAATTCGAGTTGATCATTAAAACGACCGCGCTGGATCAGTGAGGCAAAATCGGAATTCTATTTATTTTGAAAACGAACATAATTCTTTGTTTAATAGGGTCAATGTTTCCAACGCAATGAGAAGCTCATCAAACGTTGTCTCTGAACTAAGACTGACTCTAATACTACTATTTGCTGTTTGATAATTGACTCCCATCGCAAGGAGAGTTTTCGGAGGTTGTGTAGCGCCAGATGAGCATGCGGACCCAGTACCCACGATAATCCCCGCACCAGCAAGGCTTTGGGCTAATTCATCTCCCAAAATTCCTTGGATTGAAAAGCAACTCGTGTTTGGTAGGCGAGATGCATGGGAAGAATGAATTGATACAGGTAATGCCGCTTTTATGTGTGCCTCAAACTGATCACGTAAACTGGCAATTTTGTCTGCGGCACATAAATCAACACCACGAGCCGCCGCTGCTAATCCTGCAAGACCCGGCGTATTTGTAGTTCCCGAGCGCAAGCCGTGTTCTTGCCCTCCTCCTAACAATAGTGGGGTGAGTTCCAGCCCTGAACGAAAATACAGCCCACCTACACCTTTCGGACCATGAAATTTATGGGCCGAAAATGAAAGCATATCGACGTCACTCCAATTTTCCTGAAGATCTATCGAAATTTTTCCTACTGCTTGCGTCGCATCGGTGTGAAATACCGCCGAAGGACATACTCTGCGAACTAACCTACCAATTTCGCTAATCGGTTGAAGCACACCGGTTTCATTATTTGCAGCCATAATTGAAACAAGCCGTGTTTCTGCAGTCAACATATCCTCCAATAAATCGAGGCGAATAACACCTTGATCATCTACTGGCACTTCCAGCACTTCAAAGCCATTTGCTTCAATTGCAGTTGCCGGTTCCGAAATAGATGGGTGCTCGATTGCACTTACAATCACGCGACCGCGTAAGACGTTTTTCTCTAGAGCGGCGAACAACCAATTGTTAGACTCAGTCGCTCCAGATGTAAATATAAAGCACGTAGGATCTTCAGCATTTAACAGGGTCGCCATAGCCGCTGCAGCGTCTTCACGCGGCCTGTCTGCTCCCGTGAAAGCTGCAGTTGATGTGGATGCATTGAAATAACATTCGTTGAAATAAAATTGCATCGCATCGATCGCAGCGCGCGCAGTTCTAGTAGTAGCATTGTTGTCGAGATAGATCATTGTTTCTGGACTGTAGCGCCATGATATCGGCGTTGGATAATTTGAACGATTTTCGGTACGACGGTCTCAATATCAATAAAAGGTACTTGAGCATAGATTGACTCAGGCCGATCAATTCTCACGAGCATATGCCCGCGTCCAAGCAACCGTTCAGCTCCTCCATTTTTGATACCCATCGCAATCTCAGAAGTCGCTTCATTGTCGACTTTCAAGATTAATCTATTTCCAAGTTGGGAACGCAATTGCATTGGCATTGCGTCTTTATCTGGACGCTGCGCAGCGAAAATCAAGAAAATTCCAGCCGCACGAGCTTTGACGCTAAGACGACTAACCACCTCAGGCACCATTTTTTTGTATTCTTCAATCATCATCCAGTCTGTAAACTCGTCATGGATAACCCAGAGTGTCGGCATTTTCTTTCCGGTTGCGCGACGGTAAGCTCGAATGTTTGGTACTCCTGCTTCTTTGAATTGTTGATAGCGACTATCCATCTCCACTACGAGATTTCTCAGCACTGCAATAGCTTGTTGCGGATCATCAATGATAGATCCGGATCCCGCTTTGAGATGGGGTAACCCTTCGAGGGGCCGATAATCTAGGCCAAATTTAGGGTCAATTAGATATATGAGTGCCTCGTCAGGATTTCGAGATGCCGCAATTGTTAGTAAAATATTTTGAATCAGAATTGATTTACCACTACCAGTCATCCCCGCAACTAATGTGTGAGGTTGCAACGATGGATCAAGTAATATCTGTGTACCATCTTCTTCAGCGATACCAATGCAAATTTTTTCACCATCAGCATGAGGGTCAAAGTTCTTTAAATAGTCGAGCAACACTTTTTCAGTATGAAGCATTTCGCGAACAGGGCGTTTGACTGCTATAGAAATTCGTCCTGACTCCGGAGTTGTGCTGATGATTTGTATTCCGTCCGAGGTAAAAATTTCACTCGCGCGAGATTCTATCGCTTGGACGGTCAAATCCTTTGTTCCCTGCAACTTAATGATGGCAGCATTTGGAGTTAGGATAGGAGGAAATCCATCACTTAGTCTTGCAGTCAATCCTCGACTAATAAGCGCTTGTCGAATTTGAGTCGTGACTCCGTCAAGCCACGCGTGCCCCTCTGCCTTGCTGGATTCGAATTGCGATGATCTAGACTCCAGGAATTTGATTAGTTCGTCATCTGAAGACTCCATAATTACATCAGACGCCCCTATTGAGTCCAAGACCTGCGTGACCGAATTCGTGTCTCCACTTAAATGATCGTCGGTAGGAGGTATCGTCACATCATGACTACCCGCGCCCACATTTAATTGATCTGATGATGCCGTTTGCCTGTCGCCGGTTAGATTCATAGCGTCGCCAGGTTCATTTGAGCTTGGGACCGACGTAAGTACACGTATTTTTGATAACCCGAAAGATGGATGCCCGTTGCGGATCCGCATTTCTTTAGTACTTTGATGATCTTCCGCATGGTATTGATGGAAGAGCTCTCGTACTTGTCCTGGTCCAAATATTTCTTGAAGCGCGTCTAAATCACTTTTCGCTTTGGAGGTTTTGATTCCCTTGACGGAGGTTACATCCGTAGTAAAGTCCTGCGGTGCATAAACAAAAACGTGTGAATATCCCCAAATCCGAAATGAGCATTGGCGTTGGCGTATTGCTCTTCTCCATGCTGCAGTATCGATTGCCGGTTGCCCAGGGGCGGTCACCGTCTGCAATGCAAGCAAATCCGAAAGACGTGCCAACCAAATGTCCTGATCAATAGTTTGGGTCGTTCCATTTAAAGCTTCGGTGAGTTGAGCCAGGGTATCGATCAGTTGCTTTTCTGATTGATTCGCGGCGCCACCGACAGCGTCATAAGTCACAAATTTTGCTTCAGTTACGACCACGTCAAGATGCAACAATCCACTCTCGTCAGTACTTGGTGCCAGAATCAACAAGTCTGCAATGCTTGCACCTTCCTTTTTACCGAGCCATTGGCTGTAATCGTCAAGAAAACACCAGGCAATTGTTCGATTGACGCCTAGCTCGGATTGAACGAGATATCGCGTGAGCACCATCCCGAGTAACTCATTAGTATTATTCGCTCGCCGCGCCGCTTTTAATACTAAGCCCCCAGAAATTCGGTTAGCGTCCTGCATAATACGCTTACCGAGATCTGCTATGATTTTCTCATCCGTATCTGATGAAAGAATTGCCCGCAACTTCTCCTTCAACGTGTTGACAAGTAAAGTGTCTCGAGCATCCGACGAAACTATTAAATTACGGCCATGTGTCGATGATTGAACGTAACGAATAACTTTGACATGACACGCCTCAAGTAGTTTTCGGTCAAGAAGTTCATCTTGATTTACCACCCATGTCGCGAGCTCATGGGTTTCTCTAAATATGCGTTCGACGTTTTTATCATCGAAATCAAGATTTCGCATTAGCACGGGACATTGATCATTTTCCCAGGCGTTGCTGGCTCCATGTGCACAGAGTTCCGCTATTGCATATAAATATGCCCAGCCGGCTTCCGACTGAGCGGGACAAACCAGCTGAAGGCGGACTTGTCGATCACCGACAGTCACAGGCAAGCGACGACTCCATTGATGAGGTTGCAAATCATTTGGAGCAATCGTTTCCCGTGGCACCCACTGCCAGATAATTTTGGCTTCATTAGAAATGAGATCTCTGCAATACGCAATGTCCACGGGTTGAGAACGTCCTTGGCGGCGCAGACGGCTGGCGGCAGTAATATTTACCCGGACCTTTGCAAGAAAATCCCCCGTAGCTTCAGTTGAATCGCTTTCATCTTCAATTCCACGCGTCACTAAATCTCTATATATCTGTCGCAAGTGACTTTCATCATGATGCATTAACAGCACCTGACAAGTTATCTTGTCACCCTCTCTCTTGGCGTTTATTCGATTAATACTCTTAACAACCGCGATTGGTAACTCAGGCGAATCGCAGTTATAAAGAAGCACTGATAAATTATCTCTCTCGTGCGGTTGCAATCTGAGATATTCAGTAACTTCGTGTTCTATAGTGGCTGATGCCGCAGTCGACCCATCGTCGAATCTAGGCATCTCAGAATCCGCTGACTGCCTGGCGGACTGATGTAACGTGTAACCGCCGAATGCCTGAGTTACGACGCGCTCCGATGGTTCCACCTGCTCCCAAATGAGTGCTATTTCTGGATAGAGGGGATGGGACAATAACTGTTCAATTTCATTAAAAAAGAGCGCGCCACTTATCCCATCAGAAAATGGTGGCCGATTTTTCCCCAATAATAGATGGAGTGTGTGAAGAAGTTGGTGCTGTCGCGCAGCAATTGCCTCCATACGAAGAGGGTGCCACGGACATACAATCGCTACTGGAGCGCGACGACCAGAGCGCCTGACTTGTGCCAAACCTACAGAAAGTATGGTGCGCAATAAACGGCGACGACCGTCTTGATGCGAGAGTTGATTTATTTCAAGTAACAATGCACGATAGCTCTCGGCAATCGCCGTAGCATGATCATGAGCCATTGCATCGTGTCGGAGCGCCAATACTCCCGCATTATAATTTTCCTCAAAGGATCTGAATTTTGTTTTGAGGTTAGAAGCAATTTCAGGACGAAGCCATTTTAGCGTCTCGCCTTCGGTGATTATTTGCAACCAGTCGGCAGCGAGAGACTTAATTCTGTCTTGCGCCGGTATGAATGCACCGCGCCCCCCTCCACGAACTACATCAGCGAACCCTTCTGCATTTTCCAACGAGAGTGATAATGGCAGTCCTTTACGGCCAACACCTTCATATTCGGCATAACAATGGACAAGGGTCGTCTTCTTCTTCGCATGATATCGACAAATTGCATCGAAATCGGGGACCTCCTGAGGGAAAACCGAATCGAATGGAAATTTCCAAGTTAGCGAAAGCGTGCCAATTTTTCGTACGGTACCGCTCTGCTGAGTTTGGAAAACAGAAGCAAGAAATACCAATGTTGTAGCATTTGTTGTCTTCTTTGCGCCTTTGAACTTGGGATTACCATCTAATTTTGGCAATACATCAGTTGTATATTTGAGCGCCAAACTATCCTTGAATCGAATTCGCCGATTAGTTCTGGCTTCGAGTGATCGATATGATCGTTCGAAGTATTCACATGCCCGTTGATTGCGCTCGATGAAACTGTTTGGTTTGCTCTGGGATTTGCCCTCAAGTTCCACATAGGCTAATTCATGTAATGTTAGTCCACGAACTGTCCGCTGGAGACACTCAAACACTCCTTGGAGAAGATCGGTACATTCAATTTTCTTACCGTGTACGTAATCTTCCCACTCGATAAAAAGTTTGGCATCTTTTTCCAGCGCTTCGGATCTTCGTTCAAAAAACTCGCGAAATTCCGTTGGTGCAGAACCAGGTTTACGCGATACTTTTCCCAATGCTTCAATTACAAGCGTGTCGTCAGCAGTGAGATCAATTGCTTCGGCTTCTAGCGCCTTTAGTGTTCGATCGGAAAAATCTTTCGACGAACTTCGTTTTGCTTTGTCAAAGCAGTGACGCGTATAGTTCCAGTCAAAATTAAAAAGTAGATTTTCAGTAGCGATGTTGCGATTGCCATCTGACTCAATATATGAATTGAACGCGCTGAGAACATCTTCAGGAATTGGAGGTTGTTGATCTTCCGCTCGAAGCCTTTCGAGAGTAACTCGCAATTTCTCAGTATCTAATAATTGCTGAGACAGATCTCGTTTATCGAGATAACATTCCAACGCATAATGAGTTTTGAATTTTTCTGCCCATTGAGAGGCTTGTCGCATTTTCCCATCATTCAAGGAGCTGAAACAATCATCAAAACGCGGTAAGCCAATTACTGGCAACGATTTTCCGGCGGCTCGTCGTAACGGCTCGGTTTTAAAAGCCTCAAGAACCGCTTGAAGATACTCTCCTACTTTCGCAGTAGGACATCTTCCGCTATCAAATAACCCTTTGAGAAGAGCCTCTACCATCTGAATTTCTTCAGGTAATAAAGTACGCCCTACACTCTTCGCCACAAACTCGATCCATATACGGGCGATCCCCTTATCCTTCAGATCGGAGGCGTCTGTTCTGTCACTATCAGCTAACGATGCTTCTGCATCGTCCTCCACTTCTGCAGTCAGAACTATCAGACCGTTTCCACGCGTTTGATTACGAACGCCAACAGCGGATGCCTCAGTTAGATGTATGGAGGGCACATCATAATTAGTGAGCGCAGCCGATGGAAATTGGAGATGCAAGCGTGCAGCCTTGAGGCCGCCGGCATCTTTAGCGCGAATGAATCCCATCAACTGCTCGGGGGAAAATCCAGAAAGTACATGAAATGCGCCCCGAAATTCATCATCTTCAGTTTGTGTCTTGAATTTCAGAAGAACATATTCAAGTGCGATGGCGCCAACTAATGCATCGGGGGCTGTAATTTCTAGATAATTCACGCGCGTTTATCCATAGGGTTAATTACATAGGTACAGGCATCACTCATTCGCTGAGCCAATCCCATACCGATTAAATGTTGCACGAGTCTGTCGCGGTTTTTTTTGAAATCTGTTTCATCAAAAAGAGTTGACCGCACGACTGCCTTTGCCTCAACGGGACCAATAATTATTCGATATTTTTGGTAGAGACGACGCAAAAACGCACTCTCCTCAATGGGTGACGAGACATTGGCAAACACCAACGCTCTCAGCAGTTCATCTGTTGGCGCGTAACGATATCGAGTGGTACCGCGTCTAGATATAAGACCACATCCAGTGCCCAGCGCGGTAAAACCGTCTGCGGCATTACCGCGGTAGAATTGATCAACAAAACTGTGAAATTTCTGAATCAAAGTTTTTGAATCTGGTGCGTTGAAATTCTTACCGTCCCGCAATGAACACGTCTTCGCAAGATGCTCTATAAGATAATCTTTCTTAGTCGACTCATCAAAATCATCGTTAGCCAGTAAAGCATTCAGTGACGGGTCCGAAAATGCGGTTTTTTCGATAAATTTCCGAACTGCTTGACTACCAAGACCATCGTTGTCGAGATACGAAGCAATCGCCGCTTTGCGGACCAAGTCGCTTCTCGGAGCGAGAATCTCACAAATTATTGGCGGCATATTGGAGTCGCCAACCCAATGGTTCGCTGTTTCGATACCATATAAATAGATATGAAAACCGAGCAGGGGCTGTATGTATTGAAACGCATCCTGGTCCGGAAGTCCAAGCTCCAAAATTGCCGCGGTGTCCTCTCCCATTCGATCGTATGCCGGATGAGATTTATAGGGGAGATAAGTGCCGCCTTTTTCAGGCCCACGATCTGGTTCATCGGTAGACAAAAGGCGCAAAACTAACTTGTTGCGACTACCGTTTGAGGCAAGAGAAGGCGCCAAACCATGTATGACTCTGTTTCTAATGCGCTCTGAGGCGCGCGTGAGCATAAGATATGCAAGCTCACCTGTTCTTGTGAATACTCGCCGAGTTCTCTCAAAATCATCACCCTTCTCCAGCAATACCTCATACAGCGCGGCAGGTCCTACGGGAAAGATAAATTGCGTAGTCCATTGGCGCTCGCTGCCTGGATCAATTGTAATGTTACGCAGTAAGCGCACAATATTAACTAGCTCTTTAAATGTGTCGAAATGATTTCGTAGATATGAAAAATCTGTACTCCGGTTCTTTCCCATTGACGCATTTGCTCTCATCGTCTCAACCCATTGGGCCCACGCCGACTCATCATCTCCTTGAGAGTCGCGTAATATTTCTTCCATTCGCGGATTGTTGAAGAGAATATTTCGAAGTTGAAGGCTTTGATTCGCAGTATAAAGTGGATTGTCACCTGGATTTGTGGGTGCAAGCAGCTTGCCCTGACGATACATTCCTTCGGCCATTCCGAGAAATTCCAGCAAGAGCGCCGAAAAGGGTTGACGCTCGATCCGATGCCCCCAAATTGCCTCCACTATCCACGAATCGTTACGATCTTTGGATGCCGAATAATCTTCTGTATTTTCTGATTCAATCATTGGTCTGTGAGATGAATAGGGCGCTTGTAGATGATTCCTGATTCGCGTACCTCAATGAGGTTAAGCGTTCTTGTACTGGCTTTGAGGTCAAGATCACGCAGGCATCTTTGCTTCAAAGACATAAAATCAGATGAAGATTCGCGAGAAAAACTTGACGGCATTGCGCCATCAGCCACCCGACAAAGGAATTCAAAACGCGGCAAGTTCAATTTGAAGCTGAACGATCTTCCATTTGCTCGAAGGAGTATTTCGGGGATAGGGCTAGTTGCGCTGCTAACGATTTCCAGAGCCGGCGGCTCGGAATCAAGATCGACCTGCGCAAGAAAAATATCACTGACCGGGGAAGTAGTTAGATCCAAACCTGTAGCAAAATAAATTTCACTTGCATTTTCGGCTAGTAGCAATCCTGTCCACACTCGATTTAGTCCAGATGCGATTTTTCGCAAGTGTAATCGGCCGGGAGATTTTCCCATGCTGAGAGGCTTCACTACCTCTTTCAGATAATCTCCCGCATGGTGAAATATCGTGATGTGCCAGAGGTTATATTTTTCTAATTGCTCATTGGTAGCTTGCAGAAAAATCCGCCTTCGCTCAACTGCAAGCTCTTTTAAGAATTGTTGATTTGCTTCTTCGTTAGGAATGTCTCCCCGAATGTAACGATTGAGCATCTCATCAAATTCGCAATTGCGCTGGTCATATGGATTTGGCGCCACGAGATCGCTATAAATTTCCGCCAGCTCGGCATCTCTAGTGCCGAATATAAAAAGCTCGTCAAGGTCGTTAGTTGTTTCCTCACCGATATGCAGCATTGAAAGAAACTTATAAACACTTCTTTTGTTACGAGTGCCAGCACTAAGATTTTCCCCGAATAATGTGCGATGAAGCGCCGCTTTATACGAAGCTCCATCCTTGAGGAGTTGCTGAGCCTCAGCTCCAGGTCGAATTACACCATCCTTGGCGTTGGGATGTCCTAATAGGCCGTTGGTGAGTAGACATAAAATGCCACGTACAGGAAGATGGTGTCCAGTTACATCTGCTATACGCGCCAGCATAAGAAGTTTTCCCTGGAATTCTGGGCTGCTGAGCGCGAAAAAATTTTTGCGCAGCGATGATTTTTCAGAAAAAAGTGGGTTTTCTGCTTCGTCATCGAAACATTTCCATTCCTCACGTTTCAGGATAGCATCAAGGCAGAGAGCCATAATTTCTTCGCTTCTGACCAAACTGAGATTAATCAACCTCAGTCGCTCGTTAAGATCCTGAATATTTCGCGCATGTAGCTTAATCAGATCTTTTTCAAGCCTCCGAATTTCTTCCGGTGCATCTGCTGGTAGAGCCCGAAATAACTCGTGCATTTGGCCATCGTTTACTGCGAGGACAAATATCTTGTTCGATTCACCATAAACTGATGCCGCCATTTCGGCCAGGACAGCAACGTCCTCAGAGCACAAAACACCTTTGTCCTTTTTCCTCCAGGCCGTGACATCAAAAATGAGCGTGATGGATCTTGGCCCATTATTTGTTGCAACCTCAATTCTGACTATTCCATTGCTACCCAGCTCTGATCGCCCGGTCAGCTCGCGCACAAGATCAATACAAAGCGATGTTTTCCCGTCACCGGCGGTGCCCGTCAGTACGATATTTCTGAAAGCGCCTGTTTCTAAGGGAAAGCAATCAAGCATCCCTTTCTGGGCAGGGTGGGAAAACGATAGCTTCGGAATGCCATAGTGGTTGGCCAATGTATCCACATGCTCAGCCTGCATAGCTTCGTTGTCTCCAACGGGACTATAGCCTCTGAGCAGCCTAATCCATTTTTCGCCTTTTTTTGATGTGCTCATGGTCGCGTCGATTAAGACTTAAAGTTGACAAATCAAGCAACCTTCACGGCGTTGCGGTTCTACTTTTAACCCACCTAATGTCTGGGCTAGAGATAGATTGAACTGCTGTTTACCGAGTCTCTCTTGCGATTTATTCCAGTTGCTCTCAATTAGAGCCATTCGTTCTGGCTTTTCTAGTTCAGTTAAAGACTCGTTACCGCACCAATAAAACACATTACCGTTAATGTGATTTGGCTTTTCATAGGATTTTGCTTCTTCGTAAAGATCTGGGTAACGTTTTTTGAGGCGAACCCATTCTATTTTTTGCTGATAAAAACAAAAAAAACAACCGCTCCGAGTACGTCCCCATTCTGTATATGGCGGCATGCCTAAGCCGGATTCTTCAAGAATACGCTGGACTCCCTCGTAGGCTATACCGTCTTCTCGAAACGGGAATACAGCACGAATATTCGGTTTGTGGCTAATGTAGCCAACCCGATCTTCATCCGCCCGAATACCAACATAATTGATACAGAAATCGTCACCTATATAGTTCTCAAACGGTTTCAACTTCATCAGATCAGTGCACCAGCGCCTATGTGTCGACGGCAGCATCCCGCCTTTAATTCTTAGGATATGATCAAACGTCGTACCAAATGTGGTGCGAACAATTTTTTGCCCCAGATAGCCTTCTAACCGTTCAAGATATTCGTACGTGTCGGGTAATTCTTTTCCGGTATCGTGAAAAATGTATTCTATGTTTCCCACTCGATCGCGAAGATAAACTGCCAACGCAGCGCTATCCTTCCCCCCAGAAAGACTGAGGATATGGCGAACTAATTTTGGATCTTCTGGCCAAGTAACAGCAGAAGAACTAGATTTTTCAGTCATAGCTTCCTTAAGTTTTATTTTCGCTTTCCAACCGTGCCCAGATCGCTTTCATGGCAGCAGCCATACCGTAGCGGCCATGCTGCGCAAGAATATCTTTTATAGCAATCTCGGCGGTTGCAATTCGTGCGTCATCCATGCCATCCCAATTAATGAGGTCACCCATCTCGGTGCCATCACTCTTAGTTAGTGCAATACGACAGGCATGTCCATTCAGTTTTTTTGTCGTTCCAATTAATGCCATCTCTGTACGTAAAAACTTGCCTGCAGCAAGCTCCAATTGATGATTGAATTCACTCTCATCTTTGTCCGTCCAACGTTCTGGCGATTTCCTAGCCAGTAAATTGGCTATAGATTCTATCCATCCTCTGTGATCTAAAATTTTGTCAGATAAACGCAGTGCAAATGCTTTCAACGCCGGCTCGGTCACTGCTGCACCTAATTGTGCAGCTCGGTCCATGATATTTTCGCGGGCTTGCTGACCGGTTAGATCAATTTTAAATGCGGCGGTTATCGAATCGCTCAGGCGTTGAATCAAATTTGGATAAGCAGTTCGAATTTCATGCAATGCAGTTTTGAGGCCCGCTGCAAATAACTCCGGATTTTTCAACCCACCTTTACCGACCGGTGACAGGCCGCATGCCTCTGGAAGTGTTGTAAAGATTAGCTTAATTGGTTCGCGCGCATCCAGAAGCGCTGTTCTTACAGTAGATGCAGCAGCTGATAATATATGCGTTTTTCGCGCATAATCTGGTACTTCTCGACTGATAAATATCGCCAGCGGTCGAATGAGATCAAGAAGGTCTGTTTTCGATGCATCACGTGGATTGATTTTTAGCTGAGTCAGTAGATTATTCAAAACTTCAGCCCGTACTGTGTCCAATTCACAGTATTGCAAATGGAAATGCTGCGGCTCTTTCATCAGGCGCAGAAAAGCCTCTCCACTAACTTCGTGTAAATAGGTCCCATCTTCATACAGAGCTACTCTTTGATGATATGTGGCTAGGTATATCGCGACAATGAATGGCTGTAAGCCTTCGCGAATTCCGAAAGGGGGAAGAGACAATGCATCGAATACCTCTAAAACAGGAACGAGTGCATCAATTCCTTTTAATTGAAGCACATCAGTGATGTGCTCAAGGGCTGGCAATACACGGCAATGATCGTCCTTTGGCTTTGGTACCCGAAACGCCCATCCCGCTTTGGTTTCAACGTGGATTTTTCCATATTTCAGGATTGACAAATAGAGCGCCATTTCTGGCGGTCGCTTATTGATATCGAATCCCAGATTCGGCTTATCCGAAAAAGCTACCATGGCATCCACCAGCTTCGTTCTCGCGCCAACAGCTGCACCACTAGGATATCGACGGTTGATAAGTTCGTTGAGAATCCGTGGCGAGCATGGGTAGATGCGCCGACATTCGTCACCTAGAAACGTGAGTAATTCTCTTCCAGTAGCAAGGACCACCGGAGAAGTGGACTCTCGATGGTGAAATGTCTGGCGCTTACCAGTAGAAACGGCGAGATTATCAATGCCACCGAGTTTGTCTCGAACATTTTTCTCCGCCATCTTGATTTGACGTGTTACTTCCTCGCGCGCAAAACGATCTCCAGAGAGTTGGGGAACGTTTTCATGCACCCACTTCCAAGCCATGAGATCGCGCATTGCTTTAACCGCTGCATTCTGGGGTAACCCGAGAGTAACATAGGCACCATCTGGCAGCTCCTGTGCTTTTACAGCAAGAAGTTTTTGAATCTTATTATGCTGACTCGTATCAAAAGGTAATGCAACATAGACGTTGAGATCAGCGCCTTTGCCGTCTAGTGTGGGCACATTCGCAAGAATGGTTTCTAATTCAGTTGCCGGAAATATGTGGACATTCGCGTATCTGAGTGTACCAGTGTCAGTGTAATAGGCGCGCGGAACGAGTGGTTCGGACTGGATATGATCACATAATTCGCGGATTCCATCGCCTCGATTAGAAGTAACTTCCAACGCCTGGGAAAAGGTTTCATCAAGATTCACGCTGGTGTGAGGCCAAAGACACAGTCCTCGAATCGTACCGCGTTCGTAAATGACCCCTCTTGCGCGAAGCTTTTCTATGGCTTTCGTTGTTGCTCGCCCTTTACCAACAGCAAGCACCACCGCCTCTTCCGTAGAAGGAAGGTCTGGTGCATCAAGTAAACTCAGCATCGCAATCGTCTTTAAGACCGCGTCCTCTTCAGGCGTTTCGATTTGTGTTGACGCAAGAACGGCCTCGATGACACCCCAGTGAGTGTACGCATTACCTGCAACTATCGTTGGGAGTAGATTCGAGCGGACATAGTCAAATACATTTGAAATTCGATAGTGACCGACTTCACCGATTCTTTGCGAAACGTGGCTCTGCAACCCCATTGGTTCGCCAGAAGATATGAAACTAAAAAGTGACCTCTCGTTCTGTCCAAATTTTCGCATTGTGCGAATTAGCACTGGAAGAACCGTTGGATGAAGAGGAAAGATTTTAGCGCTCAGATCTATGAGAGATTCGGCGGCAACCGACCCATAGAGTCCTGCAGCTAATGCAGCACGCATCGCAGCATGCGATTCATTTTGAACAGACAAAGGCAGTCTGTCCATTTGAACATTTAAGGTAGCCGCTACCAACGTGGCTACTTGCTCTGTAGGTTGCGAATATACGATTTCCTCGAAACGCCCCGCTACCTTATCCCACTCTCGTTTTGACGCAGAATCAAGGCCAGACGCGTATGCCGCAACACCTTGGTGC
The DNA here is from genome assembly GCF_001584185.1 of Collimonas pratensis. Classification (GTDB taxonomy): domain Bacteria; phylum Pseudomonadota; class Gammaproteobacteria; order Burkholderiales; family Burkholderiaceae_D; genus Collimonas; species Collimonas pratensis. Next base: position 5,535,301 of record NZ_CP013234.1, read on the forward strand.
AACATTGCGGCGACAACAAAAGTTTTTTCGCCACTACGACTTGCTTCCTCGGCCAATCGTTGAAGTAGAAAAATATCGTCAAATTCCGGATTTCTGGCAGCGTATTCTAGATTTTTTCCGAGCTCATCTAAAATCAAGAGAAGACCATTATGCTTCCGTCTCGCTTTAGTGACAGCTACCCGAACGGCAGAAAGAACTTCCTCAGTCGATGGACCTCGTTTCGAATCCCAGGAAATATTAAGGGCCCGCAAAATGGTTCGTCCGAGCGGTTCGCTATCGCCTGTTGCCATGGCAGGCAGGAGAGTCACTCTCCCAATGAATTTTCCGAGATCGCGCGGTAACTCAGTTTTCGCGCCCTTAGCTACACGAGCTAGAGCGAGCGCAAAGTCAGTTTTCCCAGATCCGTAGTCGCCGGCAATACGCCAGGCGCGCTGGGTTGAGTTTTGCCGGAAGCTTGCAGTGATACGCTCCAATGCTTGACGCGCAACGGGCGTCAAAATATAGGCTTGCGATGATCTTGGGTCCTCAATATCACGCTCCAAATGTACCGAGCGCATGAATCGAGGATGGATCTGCAAAAGTGAGGAAATTGGAGACTCCTCGAGTTTAGCTGGCTGTCTAGTAGTATGCATCGGTCAAAGAAAAATTGGGTTCTTGTAGGCGGCCGTGAGAGCTTCGTAGCCGCTATGCGCATTGAGCCGCTGGAGAAGCCTAACGTTAGCCGACTCGGTAAGCTGAAATATTTTTGGCTGAATGCGCGAAAGATTTTCAACGCGCTGAAGTACTTCCTTCTCTTGCATTTTCAGCAGACGGCCAGGGCTGTGCTCTCCTGAAACTAGCTCTTGCAGAGACACTGTTTTTTCTGCCGGGAATTTCCGATTCCACCAATCATGTATGAAAAAAGCGAAGAGTTGTTGGGGAATACTCGCTTTCTGCCCGATGTCGAACGTGTATAAAGATTCCCATTTTCCTGATGCATTTTGTCGTTCACCAACCTCACGGATTAGCCCCAATACCGACAGAGCACTGTCCAAATGGTCTTCACCCTTATTAATACGCGGCGGCCTATAGCTGTGTAACAAAACATCCCAGTGTTGTTTCAGAGTGACGATTGAAGCTTCTTTGTTGTCCTGCACAAACTCACGACGAAAGGCTTCAATTACATCCGTCGCACTAAACTCGGTGGTTGACCAACGATTGAACAGGCACTCCCACGCAAAAAGGGAATATTGCGCATTACTGCAGATTAGCCAGTGAAGAAGCCAACTTGATGAATGGTCTTCCAAGTATGGGTCTTGCCCGTCATTGGGAGAAAACACCAATTCACCAATTTGAGTTAGTGCCCAGCCAGATTCCTGCTTTTTTGCGACTTGAAAGGCCTCTATCCAGCATCGGAGAGATTCCACCATATTTTTGCCCAGCCCCATGGACGTAATGCCATGATCAATATCGGTAAGAGGATCTCGCCCTTCGTAAATTTCACGAATTGCCTTTGGTAACCACGCGATTCTGAGTGAAAACGATTGATGGCCTGAAAAACGAAAACGAACGTCCTTTTCTACGACCGGTCTAGCAATGGAAATTTCTGTGTTTGTTAGGATTTTTGACATGAGGAATCCGAGGAGGATAGGCTGCGCAACGGCAGACGAGCTACAGATTTAGGCTCTGTAGCGCGCAATTGAAAGAATGCCATTTCCGACTCTGTTTGCTTTGTATTAATAGCATACATAATATATAAGAACGCCGGAGTATATTCTATTAAAGTTAGCCACCCGAGATGCAAAATCTCGGGTGGAATTCGAGCGTTGCTGGCGCTTTCCGCCTGATGATATTTTGATCTACTCAATTACGTCCAAGTCCATCGCTTTCGCCAATATTTTCGCTGCCAGCCAATTGACGCTAACACGCTCACCGCGCTTTTGTTGCTCGCCTCCAGCAGCCACGACTAATGCGGCATGAAGTTCCGGCGGTATCCGCAAGAACAAAGTTTTGGCCGAAGCAATATCGGTTCCGATTTTTAGTGGAGGTGATTTTACTTTGTGCATAATTTTTCACTATCAATGCTAGCATAGATTTCATTGAAGTCAATGCTAGCATTGATTTCAGTCATAGAGAACATGCAAAATGCGTTCGGCTGCGTTTTAGCCGAAGAGAGTCACAAAATTCTCACTTGATAACGAATGTTGTTTATAGACTCACGGATTCAGGCACAATATCTGCTCGCAGAAATAGCTACCAGCAGCTCACTGAGGATATGCCGAGTCTCACAATGGACAGCTCCGGTTTGGCTGCATCACTCATGCCTGATGTTGCTATAAGACTAAAATTAGCAAGACAAACTCCTTCGGCAGTTGTAAGCCTATCCTCGTTTCCGTCACAAACGGCGGCTCAGCGTGCAATATTTGGACTTTACCGAAAAGCTTTGCGATTCGCCATTGCATCGTAAAGCGCATGATGTTCAGGAAGTTTGTTTGTCCTGTAAAAATCACAGCGAACCAACTCGTCGATGCTGTTACCAACGAACGTCTGCCGGCACCACTTCGGCACCTGATATTCCAAAGCATTGATCAATAGATCCCAGTCCGTCTGGGAATCAACACAGATTTCAATATGGTCCCGTTGAGCCCTGACAAGCTCTAGCCAAATTCGTAATCTAACGGACAAATCTTCCTTGGAATATATTGCGTCTGAAAAACGCCCGAGTAATGGAATAACCGTTTCCCGCACAAAATCACTGCACTCGCTCTCTGGATACGGAATTTCCGCATAAAACTCGTCGCCGGAATCTGTGACCATCCCGATGCTGATCAAATGTGGGCGAATAAAGTCTGTGAATTCCGTGTCGAGAAATATTTTTAGAGTCATCTTTAGATCTCGATCACCAGCGCCGGATCAAATGCTTCGTTTTCCCATTCAAGCTGAGCGACATGCGACGCCGTTCTTACATTGACGGGGTATCCACGTGGATTGGCAACGACGCGCGTGCCACCAATTTCGTAGTCAAAATTGTCGTGCACATGTCCATGAATCCACAAATCCACTTTCTCGATCAAGGGCGTCAGGTCGCTCACAAATGCCGCATTCAACAACGTGCCAGCGAAGCGCGGGTGAATCGAATTTGGATGTGGCCCGTGATGGGTGACAACAACGGTACGACCATCAAATTTTTCATCCAGCTTTTCTTCCAACCAAAGACGTGATTTTTGATGGATCTTCAAAGCATCTTGCGCAGTGAACCGCCCGTGCCTGCCGCGAATGACTTTATGATCATTCAAATTCCGTTCCGCTTCTCGCATGGCGGTCAGGGGATTAGATGGATCCACCCGGTAGTCGGTCCATAGACAACAGCCAAGAAATCGCACGTCATTGAGAATGTATTCCTTTCGCTCAAGGTAGTGCACGTTACCGCATGCCTCGAAATTTTCCATCTCGTCAACCAGGTCGAAATATTTTTCCTTGTAGGCTTCGTGATTGCCGCGCACATAGATCACCGGCACCGGCCAATCTGCGAAAGCACTGATCGCTTTGGTATTGCGGTGGATGTCACCGGCAATAACCAATACATCAGCTTCCGAGTGTTCAATCACGCGGTAATCAGGAAATCTCTGTTCCAGAAATTCCAGGTGCAAGTCGGAAGCGATTTGGATTTTCATTATTTAACGAAGGTGGAACTGTTTCATACTTCTATATTAGCCTCCAATTGCAGGAGGACCCTAGCTTTGCCGCCGATATTTGGATCGGCATGGCCAAGATAAATCTCGGCGAGTCGCGTCTTCAGCCCTTCGAACAATTCTGGACATGAAAGTCCCTTTTTACGATCAGTCTTAACCAGGCGGTACCTCTGCTCCTTGGGCCATCCATCTTCACTATGATCGATTACGATCCAATCTTCCCCATATAGATCGGCGTGCGTAATAAATCGTGCGATGTGCTCGTAGCGGGTAACTTTGTCGTACCAGTCTTCGTTATCGGAGTTCATGCTTCTTGAATTAGGCCCCATGACTGAGTGCCATGTGCTTCCTATCACGCGTGTTCTCAGCCGCTCAGGAAGCGCAGCTTTCGCACGTGGGAATCCGAGATGCCTTACCCATGGTGTCGACAACACGATAGATATCTCGGGAAATGGTACCAGCAAATCAATGAGTGGCTGTGCCCACATAAAGGTTTGCCCGCCTCTCGCAAGGATAGGGTGCCCTCCTATGAGGAAAACAGCGTCCGGATGTAATACACCGTCAAAATCAAGAAACAAGATCACGTTCTATATCTACCTGCTCATCACTGAAACTCTACAATTTCGCGTCCAATAAAACTCATCCTGTTTATCTTCGGATAGGTACTATCCAAAGATAAATGCTCCCACTTTACCCACTGCAAGGATAAGAAGACCGAGAACGATAATTGATCCCCAAATAACGAGGCCGCGTGCGGCCACGTACACGACACCAATCGCCCCAAAAATCTGTGCTATTCGCGAAAGCCAATTGGAACCAAAATCCCAACCGATTGATTCTTGAATTGCATGAGGCAATATCCATCCCGCAAATGCTGCAAAACCTAAATAGGCAAGGAAGAAATTTCTGCTTATAGAATCAAAGCGATCAAAAGATGGAACTGGTGCAAAGCGTGTAGTGAGTATGCACAGCACAGATACGGCAATGATATATAAAACGGAGAAAATCATAAGCAGTCTATGGTTTGAGTATCGATAATGGTCAGGTACCGTTGAAAGACAAATACTACGATATACGTAGTATCTAGGATAGCAAATAATTACGATTCTCGTAGTTCTTATATGTATTGAGAACTGCGCGATGAGCAATGCCAATGAAATATGGGGGCGCCGCCTCAAGGAAGCGCGTATTGCCGCTGGCTTGTCACAGAAGCAGCTGGGAATCCAGGCCGGGTTAGATCAATTCGTAGCCAGCCCTCGAATTAATCGCTATGAACTCGGCGTTCATAAGGCCGATTACAGAATTGCTCAGAATTTGGCAAAGATACTGGATGTGCCTACCGGGTATTTTTATACGGAGGAAGATAATCTTGCCGAGCTGATGTTGTCTTTTCATCGGCTTCCGGCGAAGAAAAGAAATGATGTGATCAAGCTTGCCCGCGCGCTCAGTCCAGCTGGCCAGTAAAAATCCGCACCGGAACGTGGCTTCATATCCTGGAAGACGAAAGATTTGATCTTGGAAAACGCATATGATCGTCGAATTTACCTGCTAGCGCCAAATGACCAGCGATGGCGCATTGATTGGTTCGGCGCCGTAACCTACGTGGAGCGCTATCGACGCGAGAGCCAACCCCTCATTGAAGTGCAGATTTCAGAAGTGCCCAGTGGGGCCAATACCAATGATTTGTTTTGTCTGAAGAACGACCAATGGCCAACCACCAGGACCGTCAGGCTGCCAGTCGGATTTCTTCCGTTGCTAAGAATAGGAGATATTTGGCAGGACGGCTGACGAATTGATAGCCCCGACTATGACATAGCGCATTTTGACGGCTTGTGGATTAGTCGGAATGAGAAGACCCCAACTAAGGCAGGCCATAACGATGACGAAGAGCATGCTTTATATCTTCCTCTTTCTCACCATCCCTAGAGGATTAAGAACCCCGACGAGAGGGAGGAGAGTTGTTAGGTTTGCTGCGCACAGTATCACCTGACTGCGGCACCTGATACTCGTATCCATTTTTCAAGAGGTCAAGACCGTCCATGAAATAGGTGTCAACATACTCGGGCTTTAGTATCAACGTCCCAGACTCGTCACGCGGTTTATCTTTTGGGTCCCCTCGGAAGGATAGCCAGTTGAAACTCGTCGAGACTGCAAACTTGTTATCCGAAATAAGCAGCTTGCGGTGCGTATTCCCGACAAAAGTGAACGTAAAGTTGGGAAAACGACGAACTAATCCATCCAATTCGCGTTTTGCCTGTTGGGTGATGGGTGGCTTCTGTTTCGCCGGGTCGACCGCTCTGCCTCGGGCTTGCTCTTCGACCAACCCATAGCCGATATAAACTTTGACGCCATTGCGAAGCAGTGACTCCAATGACGTGACGAATTCCTTGTTCACTACCTGGTCACGAATCCATGGTGACACAATGAGCAGGCGACTTTTGCTCGAGAGAAGAGCCTTCTTCAGCAAAGGTTGATGCTCGTGGCATCGGATTGTCTTAAGGGTTGGAGAGTTTTGGAGCTGCATCCGCCCGTCACCAACATCTTGGCTCCCGACGTTCTTCGAGGCGGTAACGCCTGATGCGTCATAGTTTACAAACTTTACGATAGAGCTAGTCGAATCGTCCGTTAGTTGTTCGGGTAGATGAATATCCCGGCTGAGGTCGCTCGCATCAATGTCGGTTGTCCGTGGCAACTCGGGGGGCGCAAGCACGTGATTGGCACCAACTTGCTCGGGGCCGCCGATGTCTCGAAATGCGCTTTCGTGTTCAGATGAGAAACCGTCATCTCTGAAAAAGGCCACGTGAACGTCGTTGCCACCAATTGATTTGTAGTACAACAAAATACAGGGCAAAAAAAACATCTCTCGACGCTCAATACGTCGTAATAACAACAACTCCCCCGCGTCTTCGCCCGGTCTGCGAAGGCGGTCAAGTGCTCTATCAATATCTTGCAGGGGTACGTCCTCTACCTCCGGCCGCCTTGAACCACACAATGGCACCTCCAACCAGCCGTTTTCTTTTGCCTCCCTAGGCTTGAATAGAGCTGAGGGTTGTACATGGATGATCCGCTTGAGTAATGGGTCGAATGTGAGTTTGACGATTCGCTCTTGAGGTACAACCATGCGGCAATCAGTCAATGCAAAGCGCCCTTTTACCGTCAACGTGACGGAAGCAGACTTTTCTCCGATGCCGCGACTGTAACTGATATGTTCGTTACCATTTAGCCCGGCCATTACCGTCGTCAGAAGATTCAGTGACAAACCAAGAAACGCACTGATGTCCTCGGGTGTCTTTAGGCCAGCGTCCACTGCTCGAAGGAAGCCCTCTTCGATTGGGCTGAGATGCTTTTTTTCCAATGTGAGCACTCGCGCGGTCAACACGTAAACGGGCAATGCTGCTTCCTTGAATGATGCTAGCGAGTATCCGGGGCGCGCATGAGCGGCTTGTTCAAGTACGTCATCCAGGTTCATGCTGGTAACTCCTCAAGGACGCAATCCTTAGGATTACGCTGTATGTAGTCCAACACCTCCTTCAATGGATTTGACCGCTCTTCAGCATCTTGGCAGAACAAATGGTCACCCACGATGGCCAGCAGTTCCTTTCCTCTGGAAAGCGCGACATTGATACGTTCCATTTCCCGGAGGAAGCCCAGCCCTTTGACGTCAGAACGTGTCACGGAAAATATCAACATATCCGCTTCACGTCCTTGGAAAGCGTCAACGACGTTCACATAGACCTCCGAAAAACTTACCCACTCGTGTTGCTTGGTGTTGATGGCAGCTCGCAAACGTCGCTTTTGCTCGCCATACCCGGTCAGAACAGCAACTGAAATCTTTTTCCCTTTGCCTTTGCCGTGACGAATCGCGAAATCAACTCGAGTCAGCAACGTCACTACAAACTGCGCCTCAATGTCATTGATATGTGATGTGCCGATGGTTTTTGACGCACGATTCGGTTTTCGACTTGTTGAATACCAAACAACTGGCTTCGGCATCACGCCTGCCAAGAACGCAGCAGGAACACGCTCGACGCTCAGCAACTCGTCCTTATAGAAACACGCGGAAATGAGGTTGCCAATTGCTGGGAGCATTCGATGCTGAGTCGAAAGTGTCCTTCTCAGCTCTTGGGGCAAAAATTCATTCAGATGGTTAAACAGCGTAGCCTTCTGTTGCTCTGGGGTCAGACCAAAGCGCTGCAACAAGCCGGAAGTCTTCAGCTCCGGGTCTTGAAATGGAGATAGTTGCCGGTGATCTCCCACCAACACTGTTCGGCGAGCACGGGCCATCGGAACAAGAACCTCGGTGGGTGTCGCAATGGACGCTTCATCAACAATACAGAGGTCGTACGTAATTTCATTTCGACCGGGCACACTCATGACACCGAGACATGTACCGGCAACCACTTGGGAGGAGGCAATCAATGCTGCGCGAAACTCCCTGCTTCGACCAAAACGAGTCTCCCAGTCCGCATGCGCGGCGAGCAATTTGCGAAGCTGTTGGCCATCCGGCGTATTCGGAGAGTAAGAATCTGCCCAATTTCTGAGCTCGTTAGCGGAGCATGTAGCGAAGTGCTCGATGCTGTCCTTATCGTCTTCATACTTTCGGAGTTCACTTAACGATTCCTCTAGGCGACGTGTCAAGTCGTCTCGTTCTTTCGTTAGTCCGTCGAGCTGGTCATCGAATTCTTCTCGCTGCTCGGCATCCAGCGTTATTCGCTTTTCCGCCGCCAACATTGGACGAAGCGCATCAATTTGTACTTCTACGTACTCAAGGCGTTCACGAAAGCCCGCATGCCGTTCCAAGGCCATAGCCATACGTGTATCTCGCAAGTCCACACCATGGTCAGTAGCCCATTCTTCGATAAAGTTCTTACCAGTGGCAATCGCTTCTTTACGCATGCTGGGCAATTTATTTTCGACGAGTAACATCTTCGTGGTCTCCGCAATACGGACGTCACTTTCATTCCCAATCCGCACGGCTCGAACCTTGCCCCCGCTCTCCTTTGTGATTCTTTCAAGTGAGTTGTCTAAGGCAACATGGGTCTGAGATGTAAGCAGAATTCGCGCGCTGGGCTGAGCACGGAGTGTTTGTAGCACCAACTCCGTGATGAAGGTGGTTTTCCCGGTGCCAGGTGGCCCTTGGACAAGCATCAGTGGGGGTGCGGATAATGCGGCCTTGACAGCGTCCTTCTTGTCATCATCAATCTTTTCCTGTAGGAAATCCACATCTACGATTTCCGGTACAGGAACGCTACTAGGCGCGGTGATGTAGCCGCCAAGGGAGGGGTTTACTGAACGCCCATATCGAACAGCGTCGATTGCCGATTTTTGCTTGGACAGCGCCGCGTCCGCCTTGGTTGTGTCGACAGCGAGCGTGCCTGTATCGGGCAACACCGATGGGTCCAGACGGTTGCGCTCGCTAGGCTGCACGAGAATGTACCCCTCTCCAGCCGACACCACGGCACCCAAAAATTCGCCTGAAGGCAATTCAATGCGGATGTCTTTGTCTGCAAGCAGCGACGCTTCAACGCTTTTGGCCAATGTGAAGTTGATGCCAGCCCCAGTCGGCTCGAATCGCTCATATCGCAGCTTGACCTTCTTAATTTTCTCTAGTTCGGTCTTGGCGCCAAGTAGGTCCAGCCACGTCTTGTATAGTGCCTGCTCCCGTTGTTCCGCCTGTAAAGCTTTCTGGTCGGCACCGAATGTCGCCAAGGCTTCCTGCAATGCCTCGATACAATCACCAGAATCCTGAACCGAGGCTCCCGAAAGCTGGAAGCGATAGTCAGCGCGCTGAGCGCGCTCGCGCCTACGTTCCAGCTCTGAAGCGCTCAGGTCGAGGGCCGAAACAAGTTTCAGTCGCTGACCATGAGGAGACTCGACCGCCGCCATATAGCTGTATTTCCCGGCGTGCAGAAGGATTGCTCGCCCCATCGATTGTTGATTGTCAACTTGTTCGTTCAGAGAATCCTTCGCATGCTCGCAAACGACGTCGTCCAAGTCTAATGCTACGAATTTCTCAATAGCTGTGTCAGAGGATAAATTTAAGTCGATGTCGATGATGTCACGCACTTTTTTAGTCAGCGAAACAAGAATGACGCCTTTTGCCGGCGTTGCTGCTCGTGGTTGCAAACGTTCGAACTCGCCTAATAAGACAATGGCATTTTGAGGCCGCTCTGCGGGGTCGTTCTCAGACAGGCACCGGCGTAACAACCTTCGCACCGGTTCATCAATAGTGAGTTGTTCTAGTTCTGACTTCAGCTGTTGATACGTATCAATGGTTGAAGGACTTAAAGTTGCTACGCATAATGCGGCAAAACCGAACACGTCGCGGCTATAGCTGTAGCTGCCGTCGTCCGGCTCGGGAGGCGCAAAAGGTAGAGAGGCGTACTGCGCTAGCGTTACGCCGGGGGCAAGGAAGTTTCGAATCTTGGAGATTCCGAAGTCGCAAACCTTAGCGACTCCTTCATCCGTCACCAGAATATTTGTTGGCTTGATGTCGCGGTGGACCGTAGCATGAGAATGGGCGAAAGCCAATGCTTCAAGCACCTGCTGGCCAACCGGGTTGAAGAATTCTAACCAACTTGCGTAGGGCTTGACCGACCGCGCGGTTGCCAAGTCATGGTTGACCCATTCCATCGCTATAAAGTGTTCTCCTGACTCGGAATCGATACCATAGTCAAGAATTTCAACGATATTCGGATGTTTGAGGTCGGATAGTGCCTGTGTCTCACGCCGGAAGGATTCCTCAACTACATCGTCAGTCCCCGAGACCTGCCGGAAAACCTTCAACGCAACATGACGCTCGTCTTGGGTATCAAATGCTCGATAGACGGAAGCGATGCCTCCTTGGCGTGGATTGCCTTTGGTCATATAGCGCCCGTTGGCGAGAAAGCGCTTTACCGCTTCTTTTTTCTCTGCAACCGCCTTCATCGTCAGCTTCCCCCTGTCGCTGGTCATCCAAATTTCCCCAATTATCTATTTCGGCAAAAACCATGCATCTGCCGTTACCTCTTGTAGCCGAAAAAAGCAGATGGGCGGCATCTCTGCATCGATAAGCCAAATATACAGAATATTTGCGCCATGACAACCTTTGTCGTTCAAAAATACACGCGTGATTTGACTTCGCGGACTCCTCGAACTTAGATCGGTTCGAAAACTGTCAAGCCTTCGGACGGCTTGAAGATACGGGATTTGACCTAATGGTTAGACATTAGGTCAGCCTAACAGCTCAGGAATACCCAGGGGGAAATTGACGGATTCCTTAGAGGTTACAGCTTAGATAAGAGTTATTACTTGAATAGCCTACCTGAGCGAATAAATTTATTTTCAAAAAGAGTATTCATAAATATTTTCAAATTACAAATAATTTTACTCAAAAGAAAATCGATATTTTCTCTATTTCAATTGATAAATATTAAAAAATAAGAAAAAATTATTCCAATTCACGCAAATAAAATTATTAATTTACATGTCATTCAATGCATTAAAAATCAAAATGAAATACGACAAAGAAATTACTCTCTCAACAACTTGCCGATAATCATTTAATCGATTATCGTAGGTGCAAATTTGTTATGGATATAAATATATGTCAGTCACTCCTCTCAGTTATGCGGTCCGCGAATATAGCTCTCGACTGGGTTATACGCAGAAAAAAATTGCCGAACTCAGCGGGTACAGTGAGGCATATATGTCACGAATTCAAAATGGGCTGTCCTCACCCAATAACCCTTCGGTACTGGACCGCCTAGCTCACGCCCTTCAACTCTCAGGCCATGAAAAAGCTGCGTTGATAGATGCGGCGCGAATATCTCAGCGATGCATCCAACTACCGCCAGATCCAGGCGTTAGGGGCTATATCCTGTTTTATCTATTACGCGACGTATTTAATAATCTTGGTTTAGAGGATTTGACTCAGATTGAGTCGATTTGCCGCAAATTTGATAAAAAGGAGATATTAATGGAGACATAGAAGCCCAACAGAAGTATTCATGGGCTGAAAAGATCAACGGCCTGGGTGTTCAGACCCAAGCCGTTGTATAGAACCAAACATACCTAATCATGTTACTGGTTCTTATTCTATTCAGTTCCCTACACATGTCAAGCCTATGTAACTGGCGAATGCGTCCCAGATGGATGTGTTCGCCCATATACAAAGGTCAAAACATTAAATTCAGCAATATGCTGCGCCCCTAATATTTGGAGCGCCGGCATGCTTTTGTTGTCTTGAAAGGAACGATTTTATGAGATCTTTAATTCTCAACCAAATAGCAGAGGCGCTTTCGAACCAACCAGGTCTCGATGGAACCCTTCATGGGAAGCGTCGTATAAAGCAGGGGAAACACGGTTCCAGAGCCTCGTTATTTTACAGTGCTAAAAATCAGGCATTTATTCCCGTCGAATCCCGTTTCGAACTCAGTTTCTGCTATGAATTGGAAGCAAATAAGCGTGTCCATAAATATCGCACGCAAGCACTCGAGATCCCCTATCGCCATAGTTCGTTATACCCAGATTTTCTGATCGTAGACACTGAGGGGACACCATCTGTCCGTGAAGTGAAGGCGTTTGCACACATTGACTCCGCCGTAAATATGCAAAAGGCAGAATACCTGACGGCCACGTTCGGGAGAGTCGAGATTGATTTCGACGTTGTTACCGAGCGAGACTTCTGGAGCGGTCAAGAAAAAATTAATCGCATCATGGTGTACAACCGAGGTGGCCGATTGTCCCCCTCATCTCAACTGATCACATTTATTGCCGAGCTAGTATCCGCTATGGATATAAAAAATCGGATCGTGCATCGCGTCCGAGACGAAATTCAGCATCACAATCTTCCGCACTATCTGTTGGAGGCAGCGATCTGTGACGGAGTACTCCAATGCGATATGCGCTTACCTATCTCGGCACAAACAAGACTCGAGGTGGTGCTATGAGCGGGTTGGCACAACATACATTAAAAATGGGACAACGATTTTCGTTGAAAAACCAAGCATTCGAAATCACGTTTGTCGAAGCAACGTCATTACGATACGCCGCATGCCAAGGCGGTAGGCCATATCGAATGCCAGCCCAGACGTTCTGGGAGTTGCTTGACCGGTCGATGATAGGATTTTTATCGAACGAAGACAGCAACGTTACGGATGCTCCTACCAAATATCGCCTTACTCATCTGACTGAATCGCAGCGGCTCGAAATGCTTCGGCGGTTCGCTTATGTCAAAGCCGTTCTAGCGACAACTGACAAGCCTCTATCGAAAAAAAATCGGACCCGGTCTATCAAATCGGTTTCAGAGGCAACTGCCGATCATATGCCACCTTCACTTTCCACACTGGCGCGCTGGGTCAAGAGCTATGTGATCTCGGACGGAGATGTTACCGCACTGGCGCCACAACATAATCGAAAAGGCTCCCGACAAAAGAAATTTTCAATGGAAGTGGAAAATGTCATCACGCGAGCACTGAGGGACGATTTTTTAAAGTTGGAGCATCCGTCAGTCAAACAGATTCATTGCAATGTCATCGGGCGGGCTATTGAGGAAGCAGCACCTGCCGTACCAACATCGCTTCCAAGCGTCCGAACTATACATCGGCGAGTTAAGGAACTTGATCCGTATATCTGCGCACTAAAAAGATACGGCCCGCAATATGCCGATAAGCATTTTCGGGCAGCCGGTGCAAGTCTGGAGGCATCACGATTAATGGAAATGGTGATGATAGATGGCCATCAGATGGATGTCTTAGTTATCGACAGCGATACGGGGGAAGTGCTGGGCCGCCCATTTCTAGTATGTCTATTTGACGTTCTGACGCGGTGTGTAGTCGGTTGGTACATTAGCTTGCTTCCATTTTGCGCCACCACGGCTTTGGGGGCAATTAAGGACATGTGCAGTCGGGACCCACTCGCAGGGCCCGGAGGTGTGGCCGAAGCCATCACGCCCGACAACGGCCCCGATTTGGCTTCCGCTGCATTGCGTAATTTGTGCAAAAAAGTAGGGATGCACATCAACCCGGCGAAAACCTATTGCCCGAACGACAAAGCCCATCTGGAAAGGTTCTTCCGGACATTGAATGAGCAACTCATTCATCTTATCCAAGGCACGACTTTTTCCTCCCCCACTGATCGTGGCGAATACGATTCAACTGGCAAGGCGACGATTTCCCTCCACAAACTAAAGGACCTATTCGAAGATTGGTTGGAGAATGTTTATCACTGCGGCATACACTCCGGAACGAAACGCGCCCCGTCACTTTTTTGGCGTGATCAACAGGCCTTGATGCCAATACTCTCGTTCTCGAGCGAAGACATTGATGTCATTGCACGCGTCGCCTATAAACGGCAAATCACCAGCGGAAGAGTTCTGGTCGAAAATTTGTATTACAAATCTGATGCACTAGCTACGCTTGAGCAACGCAACCAGCGGGATGTCACCGTATTACTTAACGAACTGGACCTTGGTTACGTGTATGTGCAGCACGATTCGGATCCCAGTTTAATTATTCGCGCCGATGGGGTGCGCACAGAGTATACGAAAAACTTAACGATGTACGAGCATAAAGAGGTCCAAAAGAGACTGAAATTGCTTACTCAAAAGGACCTGGAAGAACTAGGTCCCTATGCATATGAAATTGCCCGATGGCGGCTATGGTGCGAGATCCATGATGTAAAAGATTCCACTAGCGCACGCCGTCTGAAGCTGTTGACTGAAGGTGTCGGAAAGAAACAAGTAGCTAAAGAGAAGATGGCCACCGTACTTGACGGAGCGCTGCCGCTAGAGTTTATTTCCGCAACCCTCGACTCAAAACATCCAATGGCAATCCAATCCATCGACCGGGAGGCTCTGGCGATTGGAATCGATTCATTTCAAAACATTACTTCAGACAATAGCACTCGAGAATTACAAAGCGACAGTGTTGAATTCGACACGTTTGAACTTTAAGTGAATCGATCGGCGCCATCAAAATGACAAAAAATCATATGACCCTAGTTCAACAAATGAAAAATCCAATTGCCAATCCAGCCCATGCCAGGATAGCCACCTTAGACGCGGTCGTTGTCGCACATAACGCTCTCAAAACTGCGCTGGAAGGAATCGAACAATGCATCTCGTGGTCAGCTGTCAGCAAAGAACCACGCGGCGCTGTTTTAGTTGGGGTCGGCGGAACTGGAAAAACGACGATTTGTAATACCATTTTAAAAAAATTTCCTCCTCACGACATCGTCGAACCGCATGCAATGATTCGAATGGTGCCGGCCTTTTTCGCATCAGTCCCCTCGCCATCAACGATCAAGTCGTTAGCAACGAATCTCCTTGAACAATTAGGCGACCCGTCGCCAAACAGAGGCAATGCAACCTCGCTTACTGACCGACTATGTAAGCTCATTAAATTGTGCAGAACGAAGATAATCATATTAGATGAATTTCACCATCTACTCGCTGAATCGTCGGTCGGTGAAGCAAGGACAATAAAGATATGCAATTGGCTTAAGACCCTCATTAATGAAACGGGCGTGATGGTATGTCTCGTAGGCTTACCCGCCTGCGAGGCCCTCGTTAACCACGATAGTCAAATGTCTAGGCGCTTCACTCACCGCTTTCGCTTAAAGGAGCTAAGTATTGGTACGTCATCGGCGCCTGGGCCATTGCAAGGTTTTTTGTTAGCTCTTTCAAAGGAGTTTGTCGCGCGTCTCAATCTCGACGGTTTTGTCGACTTCAAAGAGCATTTACATGTTTTGCAAATGTGGGCTGCTACGTCTGGCAACCCTGCATTTGTCAGCCTACTACTAAAAGAAGCAACGTCAATCGCGCTTAGCGCTGGACGGAATACGATGGTAGTCAGCGATCTGGATGAGGCATTTTCAAGGGGAATCACACTATCGGTGGCCAGAACATCAACCAATCCATTCACGATGTCTAGGCAAATGCTGATTTCACACGCCGACAAATAATATAGGGGGATAGTTATGCTGCCGGCAAAACCCATACCTTGGCCCGACGAGACTGCTGCGAGCCTTTTGATGCGTGCTGCATCAATGAATGGTTGGAGCAACGTCCAACAACTTTGGCGTGCTTGC
The DNA here is from genome assembly GCF_001584185.1 of Collimonas pratensis. Classification (GTDB taxonomy): domain Bacteria; phylum Pseudomonadota; class Gammaproteobacteria; order Burkholderiales; family Burkholderiaceae_D; genus Collimonas; species Collimonas pratensis. The sequence continues at coordinate 5,551,041 of NZ_CP013234.1, forward strand.
GGCATACCTCATAACGGAGTGAAAGCCTCTTGGAAGACATTGGAATGTAATTTGAAATACCTCGGCATTGGACTGTCTCAGGGGCCAAGTATTCCTCGAATTGCAAGTCCACTCGAAATAAACATGAAGGGTAGTCGGGCAATAGGAAATTTAATTATTCTGCCTGATGCTATATTTCGAGAGGAAGGTCAGGCAGTTTGTACTACCTGCCTTCAGGATAAGCCCTATTTGCGGGGATGGTGGTCTATTAGGTTAGTCGCAACATGCCCCGACCACGGTTGCCTTCTGTTGCAGTCATGTCCAAATTGCGGACAGAATTTGCGTTGGAATCGCCCGGCGCCCGAGTTATGTAGTTGCGGCTTTGATCTTCGTCTCAGTCCTACTTTTCCAGGTGATCAGGGTATCGCTCGATTTATCGTTGATTTACTTATAAATGACCAACAAGAGAAACTTGACTCGTTGTGCGCGATTTTTAGTGCCTTTTCCGAAATGCTCTCCAGGCAGCTCATGCCGTCCACCGACGAAGAGTGTGCAAGGATATCGATCCAAAACGAAAAAAAAATTCAGGAATTTTTGGAGTTACTTACAAAGAAACGTGTTGACTTCGAACATCCGCGGCTTGTGCTGCTCCCATTTCTTCGGAAGGGCACCTACCTCCGAAAAATTGCACTGTCCGCATTGCGTGCAATTGATAATTCTGACCTTCGCATCTGTGCTGCTCCAACAATACTCTTAAACGGCATGCTATCAGGTGCAGATGCCCGCATTGCTTTAGGCGATATAACACCAGTTTCAAGCAATGAGCTTTTTAAAATGAATTTGTTAGAGACCGTACCTACACATGCAAGCGGAAATCCACAAAAATTTACCCGTGGGTCGGTTGACCTCCTCCTCCGGCGATTGTGGAGACCATCTTCGAGCTTGACAAAAAATGCCCGCAATATACCTTCAATCACTAAGCTGCCCAAATTAGCAAGCGAACTGATATTGGCATCCGATGCAAATGCTGGATATGATCTAGAAGACGGTCTAAGTGGCTTACGTGCATTTCCCATTAAGCATATCAATAGATCGCGTCAACTTGCAGACAGACTTCATGTGAATCAGACGGCAGATATATTGAGGGCCAGCACAGGGCAAGTTTTGGCACTTGCTAAAGTCGGCTACCTAACGAAATATAAAGATCCTGATAACGGAAAAATCTTGTTGTTCTCGAAAGAAGAAGTCGAATGTTTTGATCGAAAATACGTACTTTCGAGTGCCCTTGCACGGAGCATCGGCGCCAGTCGACACGACTTCATACATCGATTGAAGGTACTCGGAGTTATCCCGGTCGCGGGGCCACGTATCGATGAATTGACTAGCCATCTCATTGCGAGACGTGACATAGTAAACATTGATTACCGGATTCTAAATAAAATCCTAGAATCGCCCGTCAAACGTACCAGTGGCAATCCATGTGCCGAAGCAGTAGGCCCACGTGCAAACATATCTTTTCCGGCATCGACTGTCGCCCTCCTCTTGGAACTATCTGTCGACACCACCGCAGATTTGATCAACAAGAATATTTTGAAGAGAGTGCCAGGCGCTCAAGCCGCTGTGATGATTTGTCGAGATTCGTTCGAGCTTTTCAGTGCAAAAGTTTATGACAAAAATCTGGTAGAAGTAAGCATTGCCGCTAGAGATATTGGTGTGACATTACCAGAGTTCACATCGAGATGGATAGAGACTGAAGCGGTGCAGATAATTGATCTCGGCACCCACATGTGCATTCAAAAAAGCAGCTACTTAAGAATCAAAGAGCTCCATCGCGAATACATGAAAGCGAAACCTAGCCACATTTAAATTTTAGAATGTCTGCTGCAGACGCTGGTATCCGTGGCTGGTGCGTACCGGCCTAAAAGCTGCCATTTGCGCCACCGATAAATTTGAGATCACAGTGATACCGATACGTAGCAGCAAGCGGTCTGCGTGCAACCCCGCGTCTGCCAATACCTTGGCACGGCTATTGTTTGGCACGTTGATGGACGATGCGCGATACCGCATCTTCGCTGACGCTGTCGAGAATGGGCGGCGACAATTCGAACGTTACAAAGCCGTCTTCGCCACCCTTCTTGATCAGAAAAGGGCCGTAAATGATGTCGTCGAGCCCTTCCGAATTGACCTGAAGGCGACTATGCGCGTTGCGTCCGTCCTGATCCTGTCGCACCGAGATATAGACCCCATTGTCAGGAATAATGTCTGGCAAGCGCTTGATGTCGCGCGGGCCATCTAACAATCCGGCGATGTATCGCTGCTCCGATTTATCAAACAGCGGCAGGTGGCGGAACGCGTACTCGACTTGTCCGTTTTTTGCTTCTCGACCTAAACTACGCTCAGGATCCGATTGGCCGACCAAACACCCGACGTCGACCGATACATCGACGAAGACAGTCTTACCAGCATTGGCATCGACATCATAAAGAAAATTTAACCACCGAGTACTGCCTGTCGACATCGCTTCCGTCGGACACAGCGTGTAGTGCCCCTCAATGACCGACATGGCTGGTCGCGGCGGCGGACTGGCCTTCTCGGTCGTTGTAGGATGATCCCCAGAAGAAGCGGGCACTGGCGCTACAGGAGATGGCATTTCGGCGACCTTACCTGACTGGTGCCATTGATTCCAGAGCTGCGGTACCGTAAAACCGGAAAGCGTCGCGACCCCGCTCAAGAAACCGATCAGCAGGGCCGGCCGTGAAGTCAACGCCTTGTGCAACCAGCTGCGTGTCGTCGCCTCGGGCTGACCGCCTTCCGGAAGATTGAAGGCTCGACTTTTCTTGACCAACTTACGAATGCGCGCCTGGTCAGATCGCGAGCCGCCATTCAGGCAACTCGAAACGCGGCTGTACCGCCAGAAATCGGCAATGGCAGCGTCGATCACCCGGCCCATGACATCCTCAGGGCCGTCGAAGACATTCCATATGATGTGCGTCTCGGTGCGCCGCATAAGCTCGGACTTGTAAGGGTAAAGGATGACGCCCACCGATCCATCGACTCCTTGTAAAAACACTAACGCAGCGCCACCCTCAACAGCTAGACCATTGCCCTGTAAAGAGGCGCCAACAGGGTGCGAGCCAAAGCACAACGACACTGAGCGCTTTTCGTCGTCACGGCGGGTGTAGAGTTGTTCGAAATGGCCATCTTGTTGTGCAGTCCGGGCCGCAGCTTGGAATTTCGCTTCGAGTCTATCTGTTAAGTCGACTTTCCAGTTCAGCATCCTGTAATAGCGGCGTAAATGCGCGTCGTGTTCAGTACTGTTCAATCTAATCTATCCTTTCGGTGCCGTCCCTAAGTCGCCGCCTCAATTGGCCCAATTTTCGTTGCTCGAACGCGCATGTTTCGGGCCCTGGCCATACCGACGGCAAACCTCACGACATTTAAATTTTAGGCGGTCACGGTTGATTGCAGGGTTAGAATTCATTCGAGGATAAGTAGTTCGGCATCAAAGAACGTACGGGCCATGTATCCGATTGACTCGACGGGAGAACGACCATCGACAATTTTCCGCAGACCCGGAATATCTATGGACTTCTTGCTGATGCGAAGTCGCTGCTCTCCAGTTTCCAGAGCGCCTAGCATGCGCTGAGAAATGACGCGCAAACCATTCTCGCCAAGATCTCTGGTTTGCTTCCCTCTCTCGACCAGAATGGACTTCAGACCTTCGCTCAAACTGAACTTGGATACCTCTTTTGCATCATCTGAGCATCGATAACCGATTGCGACCCCACGCTCAAATGCGACATAGTGCTCATCTTCATCAGGCATCGGGCCGATCGCTTGCGGCGAATATGCAGCCGAGTTGGCGACAACCGTGCGACTTAGGTAGAAAGAGTTGAGTTCGGCAGGGAGATGGAACTCTGGCGCAATGTAAAAGACCGATTCACCGGATGCCTCAAGATCCAGGAGTAGGTTGTGCTGATCGGAGTGTTTCGTAGGTCTTATGTGCATTCGATAATACGGAAGCCCCAGCAGTCCGCTCTTGTGTTCCTTGGAGTTGCTGCGCTGTAGTTGGTCGCTAAGCTTGAATTGTAGAAAAACCGGCCTACCCGAGAGCGGGATCTTCACGTCATATCCTCCCCCAGGCTTTCCTTCGTCGTAAAGAGATGGAAACATCGGCGCGGCGATGACTGCCGCCCGATACATTGAAACAAGTTCTTCAGTTATGGCATAGCCGTACGAAAATTCCGAGAAATCTGGTTTCATCTGAAGTGCTCTCGAACTCTAAGGTTTGACATGAGCGGCACGCGGAAGCCACAGACCGGCGCGAGTCCGTTCAATGGGAGAGTTAGGCGCATCGGGCGCAGCGATGCCCGGGCGTACGCTGTAGTCCAACATTCATGAGCGCCGTGACGAGTGCCTATACGTTTGGCTCTCCTCGGCGACCAGAAGCTGAAGCTGCAAGATAACGAGTTTCATGACGCCTTGCCGTGTTGTATATTGCAAAATGCCAATTTAACATGGAAATATAGCTCGGTGAGCCTTGCATCGAACGAAACCTTGGCAACGTCCCCGTCTGTCTCGATGATTGCAAAGTCTAAGATAGCTTCATGCGATCGCCCTGGCCGAAGCCGGTGATGACCACACCATAAAAGTGCTGTGTTCCAGATTGTTAATCGCGCCCAGGCGCTGGCATGGTTTCAGGATGGGATAATCCCTGATGAAGAGACTCAGGGCCTGGTGAATCGCTTAACCCTCGAACATGCCATTTCTGTGACCTCGAATCCGACAAATATTGCGTCGACGTGACGTCCGTACTGGCCGGCCGCTAGATCAAGGAAAGATAAATGAAAATTGTTCAAATTACCCCTGCAGTTGATTGGTACTTCAAACACGACTCGACCGTTTGGAATATCGCAGCTTTCGGTCTGACCGAAGAAGGCGAAAAGAGCGAGGCACGACCGCTGTTCGGCATGGTACAGATCAGAACGGCAGCGCAACTGGTCTTGTGACCATCAAATGTTGCCCGCCATTTTTAGGTTTCTGCTTTATGCGTGGCGATTTCCAATCACAACTCCTTGGCTTACAGAGATGAAATGAGTGTCGCCCCGCATGCGGTCGGATCGCCGTGATAGGCGACGGCTTTGCCGTGATGCATGCGGGTGCTGTTCGCCGGCTGGATGGCGAACTTGCCTTTGCATTGAGGGCAAGTCGTCATGTCGCCTTCCAGGGCTACTGCTATTCCCATTGCTTTAAAGCTGTCGCTGGCGGTAATCACTTCACCGCCGTGTGAAGTCTTGTCGCCTAGACGGATTACGCCACGGTCGTGTTCGTCTTTCATATTGGATCCTCTCAGATTCGGTTAGATCTTAGGTGGAACGTCTTCTACCCAAAAAGAAGCATTAACCGCACCGTCTTTTTCACCATGCCAGTTGCCCATTTCCATTTTCGGGTCGTAGGGATAGTCGTGTCTCTCCTGTGCCAGAGCTGTTTCTGCCCAGCCAACTGGCGTGTCGCCACGCGGTTGGTTGTAGGCATCATCAATTGCGACGTTGCTGACTTGTTCTACCGATTTTGGCCAGATGGGTTCGCGACAGGTCCAGAGCGCCATCAGGCGATGACTCGTCAACAATAAAATAAATGGCATCATGATGATGCGATAGGTCGCACTGGCGCGCATGCCGAAGTCATACATGCAAAACAAGAAGCTTTCGCGGATACTTTCATGCTCACTAAAAAACAATGCAGGCTTGGGCAGATCTGCCGGTCCCTGTTTCATATACCAGCACCAGTAGTTCCATTGGGACAGCAATCCTTGCAGATTAGCGCGACCTTGCCATTCCCGGCCTATGGCAAAGGCACGTACCACATTACCCTTGTCATCGACCGAGTAATGGCGAATGTGATAGCAATTGCTATTATTGCCTGATCCTTTGTGTATGCAAAAGATGGATTTTTCATTCCACGGGACTTCCCAGGTAATATCGCCTTCGCCTGGTTTTGCAAAGAAGCGCCGCCGCCGTATCGTATAGATTTTTTGCTGTTCTCGGTTGAAACGGATCGGGCGACGCTTGAGCGCGAAAAATTCGTCGCGGCCGAATCTGAAAGCGACGTAGCTAAAAGCGATAATCCCCAAAAAAATAACTAAGCAAGGAAAAATCAATCCAGCAACCATTTTTTCAGGAGGATGCCGAAGCATGTATCCCACTAGCCATAAAAGCGCTCCGACGCCCAGGCACGCGGTAAGCACTCCCCCTGCCTGCCATTGCCGATCTCTGTACGGTTGATCCGTTACGTCCATGAAAGTCGAATTGATCCGAAAGACGGTGGCAGTATCTTTGCACTCCGGCCCAACTGGTTTGTCAATCGAGAGCCGATGTTGTATATCCCATGCTGGTATAGGCTGACCAGTTTTATATGAAAATACGCGTTCATCCATCAGTTAAGCTCCTACCGCGTGGTTGTACGCTTTTAATTCCGCATCAAAAGTGTCGTAATGTTCGCTTTTACCGAAATGGCAGCGCGAAATCCAAGATTTTAGAAGGCCGCTACCGACAAGTGCAATCACGATACCGACGATAAATGAAATAATCAACAAAGGCCAAAAAATCGCGCCAATCGCAAAATAGGCGGCAATGGCAATCCCAATTCCAAGGGTGCCATTAGCGATATACAAGCCCATCAGCGTATAATTTTTATCGCCATATGCTTCTCGAGCATTAAAGCAAAGATCATAGAGTCCGGCTACGACACCGGCTACCGCTCCGATAATGCGCGCGTTTTTGGCAAATTTGGCCGCATCTTCAACGTCGATCGACCATTGTTTACGAATAAACACAGCCAGAGGATGCGTCGTCGATTTTTCGACTGTCGAACCAACTGTGTCAACGATCGTCGCACCTAGACTGACGATAGCAATTACGGCCTTGGTCCGTGTCTCTCTCTCGTTAAATTTGTCGTTGTTTGCCAAATCCTGAGTCGCAAAACCCAACGCCACAAGTTGCACGATCGCGGTCACCACGCCAAGATGAAACTCTTGAGGCGCGGAGGAACCAAGCCATTTTTGAGTCGCATCAATGCCAGGCACCTTGATTCCTTTGATACTTCCGGGCGCGATGCGCCCCTCTTGCTCCAATTTTGCTATATCCAATTCATATGCGATGAGCTTCCGATCTGCAGGAAGTTTTTTAACGTTGTTGCTTGCCTCGCTGTGCGCATCAGCTCTGGTTTGTGTTCTGTTGGTATCGAGTTTGATACCTTGCGCCTTGGCTTGTGCGATCGCCCATTTGGCCAGGTCGCTCGCGCTCATATTGCTGGCCTTGACGGAAACGCCGCCAAGTAGTGTGAGATGCGCCATGGCGAGTCCACGCATAACGGTGAAACTGCTCTCACTGATTGCTTTGATAATGATATTGGCCGTTGTCAGCGCTAGCCTGTCGATAAGTTTAGCTGCTTCCCTCTTGTCAACGCGATCAATGGCCCCTTTGTAGATATTCAGAATGTTTTCAAATTGAATATCGCTACCCTTGAGATGTGGCTCTGTTCCTGCAATGATGTCGTTCTGATTAAACAGTAGCGCACGACCATACAAATTGCGGGTATCGGATAATTTTCCGCTATTGAGCCAAGCTGTGAGCTGATCCGTACACGGTTTGCTGCACACTGCTTTACCGACGCATTGGGCAATCGACTCGCTGTAAGCGTAGCCACTGCGTATGTCGGTTGTATCGTGGACGCCGTCCATCCAGTTTGCCAATTGCTCGCTCTTGAGCCAGTTGACATGGGCGTTGACTAGTTTGTCGAAAGTTGGCTGGAAAGCTTTAACTGCTGCGTCGTACTCTGCCGGGAAAGACTTCAAACGGTTCTCGTCTAATGTCGGTTTGCCGTCTTCGTGCGTCATTTCTTCCCACGCGTTGTCTTCAGCAGCGTTCTGGCGTCCGGCCTGATCAGCGCCATACTTCTTTTTGTCTTGCTCTTTCTTGTTGTAGTAGGCAGTCGGACCGCCTGCCTTAATCATGCCCCAGATATCTTTAGTAGCGCCATATACATCGCCATCCGGGTTGCCTTCAGAATTTTTGGCCACATCGTCAGTAAAAACCACATCCTCTCGCGCTTGCGCCCTTACTCTTTTCTCTGTCCCTTCAAGCAAATCGGCCACCATCTTGGCGTGATACATCTTTTCGTCGAATCCGGAATCCACATTGGGCATCACCAGTTCACTTAAATCGTTAGTGACACCAACAGGATCGTTGACCGCAATGATGAAGCCTTTGTTGTGCGGCGCTTGCGCGGCCATGATGTCAGCGATTCTGGAGGCCCACAGATGCTGCGCATTCTCGCTGAAGGTGTTGGTATTGCTGAAAGCGAAGGCTTTGCGCATGGCGGCGCCGTCGGCGGCGAAATGGGCGATTTTACTGGCATTGGCTTTAAATTCCGCGGTGTGCTGCGCGCCGCCGGCCAGCATCGCCGGCACATTGATGCATTGCATGTGCTTCTTGCGCCAAGCGGCGTCGCTGACTTTTTTGATCAGAGCCTTGGTCCAGATGACGCTGGTCCAGCCTATCCATAAATTGGTCGCTGGATCGGCTGGAGTATGGGCAATGTCGACGCAATGGGCGCGCACCACTTCGCCGGTATCGACACATTGGAACGGCACCATTTCCGGCCGCGGAGGGCGCTGCTCGACGGGGAAGTTCCACATATGCCCTTTGGGCATCACCATGTAGGCTTTGAGCAGGCCGCGCTTTTCATCGTAGGTGTACAGATAGCCGGCCCGCATCGCGCGCAAGGTGTACTTGGCCGTGCCGATATCCTGCGGCGCAGCGTCGATCTTGAAGTTGCCGGATAAGCCGGGTACTCCGGCGGCGCCGGCCGGGCAAGCGATGGCGTAGCGTACCGGATAGATCAGCAAACCTTTCCGGTCGCAAAATTCACATTTTGGCATTAGCCTGCTCCTGTTGGCATTTGTTGCAGCTGAGATTGCTGGTTCAGCTTTTGATAATCGTTATGGTCTAGCATGGCCCGCAGATCGGACCAGTTGGTATTGCCTTGGGCAAGGTCGGTCCAGGCGATGTCGAGTTTGGGGTGGCGCTTAAATGCGTCGCCGTAGCGTACGCTATGCAGGGCGTATTCAACCAATTCATGGTCTTCATTCAGTTTCAGGTGTTGTTTTGCATTGACGAGGGCGAGATCGGCTTCCCGCTGATAGCGGACAGCGTCCGTAGCAGAGACGCTGTCCTGCAGATCATGTATTTGCAGCAGGACGCGCGCGATCAGTTGGCTGTGGTCCAGGCTCAGCCATTGCTTGGCGCTGGGCCAGGCTGATTTGTGACCGCCCAATGGATCGATTTCCCGCCCCGGCCCTTCTACGCTCCACCAGTGCCGGCACCAGGTGAAGCGCCATTCGGTGATCGGTCCCAGCAAGGCTTCTTTTTGTGCCGGTGCAAACAGCGCCATCGCCAGCGAGAACACGCGCGGATCGTAGTAGCGCCAGAAGACCGTGTTGCCATCCGAGCCGGGACCGACCAGGAAGCGGGCGACATGGCGCGCCAGTGTATCGGCCTCGAGCGAGCTTTGCAGCCACGCGCAGACCACCGGAGGAGTGTCGCTATCGGTTTCTCGCAGCAGCACCGCGGTCACTTCATCTTGCTGTGTCGGCGATAGCGCGGCGACATCGATCAATCGCGGTGTCAATTCATCGGCGTTGGTCAGGGTGCCCGGCGTGCAGCGCAGCATCGGCAACGGCTCTGCAAACGTTTCATCATCGATGTTGGAGGCATCAATCAGCAAATAGCCGTTGCGGATGACTTCGCCTGGGGGTGGGATACTTTGCATTAGCGCATTTCGTAAGCAGATTGATCGATCAAGCCAACGGCACGGAAGCGCCGCCGGACTGTGCGGCGCCCGCCGTTTGCGATGGGCAGAGCTTGGAGCCAGGGAATTGCGCAGGTTTGCTTTGCGGACCCATGGTCTGGTGGTTGGCGGCATGGACCTCGTGCGCGCCGCTGGTAAATCCGGTGATGCCGTCGCTGATCACGAATTCGCTGCCGCCGCCATTCAGGCGTATGCCTTTTTTCGCCTTGAGGTTGATCCAGTCCTGCGTGCTGATGATATCGACCACCTTCTGCGCCAGCAGTTCCATGCTGTCGTTTTGCGCCTGGATCTGCACCTTGCCGCTGGCGGCGACCAGCTTGATGCCGAGCTTGTAAGCGAGGATGGAGACCTTTTCGGCCACGCTGACGAAGAACGATTTTCCCGCTGCCACGGACACGTGGCTGCCCGCCGTCAGCGCCGTATGTTCCGCGCTGGCGATATGGGTAGAGGCCCCCGAAGTGGCTTCGATGCCGCTCGGACTTGCCAGCACCAGATGCGGGTCTGACAGCTCGGGGAATTTATCTGCGCCGCCGCCACTGCCCTTGATCGCGTCATTCTGCAATTTGATGGCCTTGGCGACGTCGCTCTGGTCTGCGCCTTTGTCTTGCGCCTGGTGTTCTTGCGCCAGGTTAGCCAGGCTTTCCTGCGTGCTGCGGGCCTGGGTCAGGCGCGATACTGTCTCACCCATATCAGTGATATGGGCTGCTGCCTTCGGCCTTGCCTCGGTGGTGATCAACAATCCTTCCGCAGATCTCACTACGCCATGACCGTCAGTCCTCAGCTCAAACCCGTTTCCGCGCTCGTCCTGGCGCCCTGCGTTGTTTTCAATGCGCGTGATGCTGCCGAGAGAAATCTGGCTGTCCAGGTGATCGCTTCGGAGCTGTGTTTGTATGCTTTTTGCGGTATCGTCAAAAATCAGGTGTCCGCTTCTGCCGCCCGGTGCATTGCCGCCCTTCGGCGTCAATTCCCGGCTACGGATGCCGGACAGCGCGTTCTGCGAGGGCAACGCCCACGATGGCATATTGTTCTGGCTGGTCACAGAGCCAGTAATGATTGGACGGTCGCAATTGCCATCCAGCCATTGGACAATTACCAGCTGGCCGCTGCGTGGAATGGCGACGATGCCCTGGTCAGCGCCGGCCCATCCACTGGCAACCCTGATCCATGCGGAACTGTCCTGGTCGTTCTTGCCGACGCGGTCCCAATGGAATTGGACCTTCACGCGGCCAAAATTGTCGACGTGTATATTCTCGCCAGGAGGACCGACCACTGTGGCCGTCTGCAAACCGTAGATGCGAGTTTCTTCGCTGTTGTAGCCGCGCCCTGGGCGCCAGGGAATTTTCTTGCGGATGCAGGTCAACTGGTTCGAATAGGCTGGGGCGGCATCAGTATTTTGCAGGTAGTTATTGGTGGCGCTGTGTTCGACGCTGATGATCAGGAATTCGTGATCCTGCTCTCCACTCTGCTGATCGCTGTGTGGCGACCGGTCTTCAGAAAAGTGACCTGTCAACCGGAAAGTCCGCCCGGGTTGCGCGTAACGGTTGTTGCCGGCGCCATCGAAAGTTTTTGCAATGGCTTCCTGCTCTTCCATTCTCACGCGACTGAGGCGATCGCCATCCTGGCCGTTGGCGAAACCATAGGCGCCCCCATATTCGTACGATTCCACGGCCGGTACTGCCCCTTGCTTGTTGAGCGTAGGAACGCTGGCTTCTTGCGGACGGGGGTTCTTGAAGTCAAAACTTCTGATGGCAACCGTCGATATGGAAAACTGTCGCACCGGTGACCAGTCTGAAATCCCGTCTTCCTCGATCGCACCGGCGTGGCGCTGAAATGGAATTTCGGCCTTGCCGTCTATTGGTTCGGCATAGGTAGAGTCATCCGACAGCTTTAATGTGTGGCCTTTAGCTGTATGTTCAAAGTGATAATGCCAGCCCAGATTTTCCCAGCGCCGATGGACAAAATTACTGTCGCTTTCGTCGAACTGAAATATTTCTGTAACGACCGCGTCGACATGATGCAGCTTGCAATCCCATGCGGCATACGCGCCGTAATCGGCAAACACGTGGGCGCTTAAATCCTGCTGAGACAATTGATGGAATATGTAATTGTCCTTGCGGGATTTCAGATACGTCAGCCACGGTACCAGATGGGCCTCGTAAAAGGCGAAGCTACCGTCGGTGCGCTTGAAGCGAAAGCTCTCGACGTAGCCGGTGAAGAATCGCGTACTGCCGTCTCCCCGTACCAGTTCAACGCAAAGCAATTTCCCCATCATCGATTTCAGGGGAATGTTTGCGTCGTCGCTTAATAGCTCAACGGTATAGGAGAAATCGCGACTCAGGGCCTCGCTTGCATCCAGCCGATTGACTAACAACTCGGCTTTCGGAGCGTCGTTATTCGCAAATGACAGGCGCAAAATTCGGTTGTGCTGGCGATTCTGGGCCAAGCTTCGCAGCGTTTTAATGGCTTCAGCCATGCAGATCCTTTGTACACGATATTGCCATATAACAAAACAGTGTAAGTTTAACAAATAATGCGGAGGAGCAGCCGATAGATCGCAGTGATAGCGCAGGGCGGTACCGCACAGTCAAAATGATTCCGGCAAAAAAAGAGCCGTAGCGCCGAAACGCCACAGCTCTTCTTATCGGTACGGCGAATTACACGACCTTGTTGGTCGACAAATCCCATCCGCCAGAGGTATTGCCACCTGAGCCACCACCGATTTTCTGCTGCACGTATTTCCATTTGACCTGGGAGTATTTCAAGCTAACGCTTTCGCTCAGTACACTACCTTCTGTCACCGACGGCGTCACATCGGAGATCAGCAGGTTGGTCAGTTCGATTGTGAAATATTTGATGCGGTCACCCTTACCATCAGCGCGTAAAAATTCAAACGTAGCTTTAGGAATGGTCTTGCCCGATGAACAGTTTTGCAGCAGCAGCGGTGTCGCCAAATCCGCAATCTTAGTAATCACAATGTCCTTGTGCTCGCAGCGCTCGGCTGTGTGGCCGCCGCCGGTGGATGCGGTTGCCGACTTTGGTTGCAGCACTTCCCACTGCACCGATTTGCACTCGATCCAGTCTTTGTGCGCGCTGTCCGTGGACTCGCCCTTGATACCGTCAATTTGCAGATAAACGTCAATTGCCATAGTGATGCCTCTAATGAAATAAGAAAAATCGCTGGGAACACCGCAGTCAAGTGGATAAGAAACCTGAGAGACTGGGATGCACTTTATTTAAAGTGGTACGCACCCTACACGATTGAACATTGGTGCGTAACTATCAAAACTGTCAGGTGTTGCCAGTGGAAAACGTCGCTATCAAACGGCAATCTTGCAAGGCGGAAGCAAGATGTCTAGCGACTCTATCACTAGAGAAGGTAGCAAGTATCTTGATGAGAAAAGATTAACGTTCTTTCACATTTTATGTTGTTTCACGGCAACAAATCTTTAGTATGTACGTGCTCGTGTCATTTCCGCTACCTAGCTATAATTCCCAGATCAATAGAAAAATATGCCGTTATGACATTGGATAAGATTGCCCTAGCTTGCCAGCATTGCAGTCAACTTGTTATACAACTGGCCACCGCGGCACGTCCGATTCAGGAGCAAAGGCTAACTTGCCTCTCATGCAGACGATCAAGCATGCTGGCAAAGCTGAAAACTGACGACGGCAATACGTTTTAGTTATACATACGCGAAATCTCTTCGGGAGTGCGCAGACCACCCCGTGCAAAACACACGGCGCCCGTTTGACACTTCCTTCCGCAGGTACTGTTCTCTCTACCTCTAGTACTCCACTGCTCGCAACAAGCTAGTGTGCATCCATCAGTCGCTACATAGACATGTAACATTGCAAATAATTGCCGCGTAACAATTATTGCCTGCATGTTAATGGTAATATGATTTTAAGACAACAAAATGAGTTACTTCAAAATGAACACTACTCCTACCTCAGCTGAACCACACAGCGACAAGCTCACCGAGTTGGCGACCTACGATCCAAATCATTTGCTGGATTCTTTGATCGAAAAATTGCAATTAAAAAATGATGCGGCGCTGTCACGTGCACTTGAAGTGGCGCCGCCGGTCATCAGCAAGATCCGCCATCGCCGCTTGCCAGTTGGAGCATCGCTGCTAATCCGCATGCACGAGATCAGCGATCTCACGATCGGAGAATTGCGCGGATTGATGGGGGATCGTCGAGGCAAATTTCGTATCAGCGACAAACATTTCAAACCAAAGAATGCCTGAAGCTCATAACTAAAATTTTTCGGCCTGCCGATATTTAGGTGTGAACCTATCAATGGTAAGCCGGGAAGCTAGTCCACGCATGAATAAAAAATTTTCTCGCCGCCCCAGTGGTTATAACTGTGGCTAGAGACCGAAACGGTGCCCATAATTGATCTCGGCACTCACAAGTGCATTCAGCCCGATCACCCTTAGAGGAGTCTTATGCCTACAGAAGAGATGCTTGCCAAACTGGAAATTCAGATTACGGAGGAGAAGAAAACCGTCGATTTCGATACGCGAGAATTCACGATCGAATTTCTAGTACAGAAATACACGAACAAGCTCGACATTGACGAGAACGACATTTTCGTTCCGGAGTACCAGCGCGAGTTCGTTTGGGACAACGAACGTCAATCGAAGCTAATTGAGTCAATCACGCTAGGTTTGCCTATTCCAATCATCTTTCTTGCCGAAGATCAGAATGGACGGCTCGAGATAGTTGATGGTTCACAGCGTATCAGAACGCTTGCCGCATTTGTCAATGGTGACCTGATGCTCGAAGGACTAGAAAAGCTCACGGAGATGAACGGCATCAAATTCGATGACCTACCGGCATCGCGCAAGCGCAAGATCAATAATACAGCTATCCGGATGATTGTCTTGTCCGATGCCGCGACCGAAGAGGTTCGCAACGATCTTTTCGAACGCATCAACCGTGGCAGCGACCTTCTTCGAAATATGGAGAAGCGGAAGGGCATCTATCACGGTCCATTTAACGATTTTATTTACAAAGTTTGCGCGAAAAATCCTCTTCTTGCTCGCCTGACACCTTTGGCAAAGTCGGTCCGGAACCGCCAGGAGCACGAGGAGTTGGTTCTGAGATTTTTTGCGTTCATGGACCAGTATCCGAATTTCGCCCAGCATCACCGCGGAGTTGGCTCCGCCTTGGATGAATATATGAAGAGCACCAACGAAACTTTCAGCAACGGGCAGGCGGAAGAAAAATTGGCGCGTTTCGAGTCCATGTTGAGCTATGTGGAAAAGTCTTTCAGGTATGGCTTCTCACGTGGGAAGGACAAGTATGTCTCCCGAACACTCTTTGAGGCAATCTCGGTCGGCGTAGCCCTCGCCTTGCAGACGAAGCCAGATCTGGCGGCGAAGGATATTGATACCGCTAAGTGGATGCAGGACAGGGATTTTTACACATTGGTTTCCGGCGAACGACAAACACACAACAGTCGCAAGATCGTTGCTCGGATCGAATATGTTCGGGATCGACTTCTTTCAGAGCGAGCTCCATGAATCACTTCCAAAGTGAACTCGATGAAAAAAAAGCTGAAGCGGAACAGATGCTGCAGATAATCTCGGAGGTTTCTAAATCCGATGGTGCAATTATTAAGACAGCTATTTTAAAGTCTGCATTTGTCCTGCTTCTTTACAACATGATTGAATCGACCGCCTTTCTCGTCTTTGAACGTGTTCACGAGAAGGTGGCCGTTGAACATTACACTCAGCTTGGAACAGAGATGCGAAAGGTGTGGGTCGATTTTTTCTTTTCGTCCCACCCTGCAGACGCGCACCATGAGCACCTCGAAAAGACGTTGCAACAGAAGTTACAGTTTCCGCTGCTCGAGAATTTCATGAATAGAATCAAGCTATTTTCCGGAAACCTTGATGCACGAAAGATCGATGATCTGTTATTTAAGTATGGAATTGGCGCACTAAAAACCCCGGATCGTGCAAAATTGGTGATCGTTAAGAATCGGCGTAACGCAGTCGCACATGGAGAGGAGATGTTCAAGGAGGCGTGTAGGGATTTAAGCGATAGTGATCTGGAAGATCTTAAGAACGCCACTTTCAGTGCGATGGAAGATCTGATCGAACAGGCTGGGACTTACCTGAACGAGAAGAAATACTTGGCCGCAGTTCTCGCTTAGGTTAATAGAAGAGACGGTCGGGATAGCGGCGGGCGATATCGGCGAAGATGGTGATGGATTACGCGGCAACAACGAGCATTTCAAATTGTCTGTGCCAATAGCGGTGAATCGCAGCAGGGCACAGCAACTGGCCGCGACCAAAAACAGGTGGCTCAATCCAGTGCAACTGAGAACGCAATTGATTTCGCGATTGAACTGGTCCGTTATTCTTCAACGGCTCAGTCAATTCATTAAACTTTCTCTAGAAGATTTAACACCAGGCTCCTTGTCGATCGCGATGGATGCCATCTGCTCGCATCTGCGCAACGCAGGTCGTTTGGCAAAAGAATTAATACTGGCTGGCCCAATTCGATGTGTGGACGGGCCGCTTCGAGGGCAGTGAATGTCTTTCCGCTATCATCTGTACATGCGAATGTCTGCTGACAGGAACATTCTCGAATGGTAAATGGTGGCCGAGTCCTGCCGGCACAATTGAACCCATCATCCGCATCTTCCGCCGGCCACCCTGCATGGTCAATGCCAGTAATTGGAGTTCGAGCAGTCAACATTGACCGGCGCAAATGGTCAACATTACAGGTATACGCGGTCTGCACTTAGGCGAGTGAGCCGTGGCTGAAAACTGACGTCGAGCCACCGGAATTCTCTACAATAACGAGATAAACAGAAAATCTCATTTTCTGTGGCGAAATCTAAAGAAATCTCATCTTCTGCGACAAATGATCCCAATATGTATGGCACACCCACTTGTAACTTATTGATTTCCCCTGTTTTCAGGGTCACCTTCCATGGCACCTTACGGCGTTGCCAGAAAAGAAAGAAAACCCCATGAACCCACTCGAAGCCCAGCTCAGCTATGCCTTCGGCGACACGCTGCCCGCCAGCGGCGCCACCCTGGAAGTGGCGCCCGGCGTACGCTGGCTGCGCATGGGTTTGCCGTTCGCCCTGGATCACATTAACCTGTGGCTGCTGGAAGACAGCGTCGAAACCGATGAGGGCATCCGCCAAGGCTGGACCATCATCGATTGCGGGATTTCAAACGACGCCACACGCGCTGCCTGGGAAGAGATTTTTATCAAAGAATTGCGCGGCCTGCCGGTGCTGCGGGTACTGGCGACCCATTGCCATCCTGACCACGTCGGCCTGGCCGACTGGCTCTGCACACGCTGGCAAGCGCCCTTGTGGATGAGCGGCGGCGAATATTTTTCGGCACGCATCATGTCCGCCGCCCTGCCCGGCGCCGACGGCAGCGCCGCCTTGCCGCATTTCCAGCGGCATGGCATGCGCGATCCCGAAGTAATCGCCAAGGTATCCCAGCGCAAATCCTATTATCCGTCCATGGTGCCGTCGGTGCCGCAGGCCTACCACCGCCTGGCCGATGGCCAAAGCGTGCGCATCGGCCAGCATCACTGGCAGATCATCACCGGCTTCGGCCACGCGCCGGAGCATGTGGCGCTGTATTGCGGCGACCTGGAATTGCTGGTTTCCGGCGACATGGTGCTGCCGCGGATTTCCACTAATGTCTCGGTATTTGCCATCGAACCGGAATCCAATCCGGTCCAGCAATACATGGATTCGCTGGAAAAATACCGCGCCCTGCCCACCGAAACGCTGGTGCTGCCGTCCCACGGCAAGCCGTTTCGCGGCCTGCAGATCCGCATCGACCAGTTGCAACAACACCATAGGGAAAGACTTGTAGAGGTAGTGAGTGCTTGCACGACGGCGCCGCAATCAGCCAGCGACATCGTCCCCATCATGTTCCGCCGCCCGCTCGACGCCCACCAGATGACCTTCGCGCTAGGCGAGGCCTTGGCACATCTGCACAAGCTGTGGTTCGATGGTGTGCTGAAACGGCGGCTGGATGCGGACCAGGTTTACCGCTTCAGCGCGGTCTGACAGGAGCAGCGGCCAGGACGCGTAGCGTGGGCACAGCGTGCCCACGCTACTGCTGTATCGCGGCGACGATCATCGCCACCGCCAACATCAGGCTGCCGGCGACGCGGTCGGTAATCCGGGCAAAGCTCGGGCGGGTGGCGATGCTTTGCATCCGTCCCGCCAGCACGGCATAGCCGAGCAGGATAAAGAATTCCGGAATCATCGAACCGGCTGCCAGCCAGATCATCTGCAGCGGCACATTCGCGGCCGGGTTCAGGAATTGCGGCAGGATGGCGATGAAAAAAATCAGCGCCTTGGGGTTGGCCAGCTGCAGCGTCAGGCCGCTGAGCCAGATTTTCCAGCCGGACGAATTCCTGCCGTCCAGCCTGGAAGCCGTAATCGGCGACGGCCGGCCGAAGATTGCTGACAAGCCGAGATAGGCCAGGTAAGCCACACCCAGCCACTTCACCACGGTGAACAAGGTGTGCGAAGCGACAATCAAGGCGCCCAGACCGGTCGCCGAAATGGTGAAATAGATCGCGTTGGCGGTGAGTATCCCGAGCGTCGCGAAGATCGATTTTTTCCAGCCGGCGGTAAGCCCATAGGCCACCACCAGCATCACCGCCGGGCCGGGCGAGGCGGACAGCGCCAGCTCGGTCAGCACGAATAAAAAGAAACTATGAAAGTCCATAAATCAGTCCGTAAATCAGTCGGCGAATCAGTCGGCGAATTAGTCGCTGCCTTTGCGCGCCTTGTGCGGCGCCTTGGAAAACACCAGATCGTATAGCCAGTTGGGCAACAACCGCAACAGCTTGGCCACCACCCCCATCTGCCACGGGATCACCTGATAGCTGCTGCCGCGCGCCACCGCCGCGCCGGTCTTGGCGGCGAAGCGCTCGGCCGGCATCAAGAACGGCATCGGGTAATCGTTGACCTGGGTCATCGGCGTATCGATATAGCCGGGAACGATGGTCACCACCTTGATGCCGCTGGCGCGCAACTCCACCCGCAACGACTCGCAATAACTGATCACCGCCGCCTTCGAACCGCTGTAGGCGCCAGCGCCCGGCAAGCCGCGGATGCCGGCGACGCTGCCGACCCCGACCAGGCGCAGATCACGCTGGCCTTCCCGGGCCTGGCGCTTCATGCTGGCGATGAAGGGCGTAAACGTCGCCACCGTGGCCAGCACATTGGTGGCGAATACCTGCCCGAACACTTCCTGGTCTTCCGCATGCTCGGTGAGCGTGCCTTGCGAAATGCCGGCGCTGGCGATCACGACGTCGACGCCATTGCCGGCGGCGATGAAATCCGCCGCCGCCGCGCTCAAGCCCGCATGATCGTTGACATCCAGCGCGTACAAGCGATGCCGCTCCGGATGCGGCAAGCTTGCCAGCAACTGCTCCAGCACCGGCTGGCGCCGTGCCACCAATCCCAGCGCCGCGCCCTGCTGCGCATAATATTGCGCCAGGGCGGCGCCGATGCCGCTGGATGCGCCAGTGATGAATACACGTTTCATGAGAACGACCAATCTAGGAGTTATGCAGGCAAATCTCGATAAAAAAGCCCGCCCTCTTGCGAGAGGCGGACTTTTCAACAACTACTACTGGCCGGCCACACCAGGGCCGGGCCGCTGCTTACTTCTTGGTAGCGGCGGCCTTGGCCACCAGGCTATCCATCACTTGCAAGGTGGTCTTGAACAAGGCGGCTTCGGTATCGCCGGCGCCAGGCACTGCACCGACGATCGATGGCGATGTGACGAAGCGGCCATCAACCACCAGCATCGGCACGCCGTCGACCTTGTAGGCGTTCTGCAGCTGGGTGGCGCGGGTCACCTTGGTTTGCACCGCGAAGGAATTGTAAATGCTCACGAACTTGGCTTTGTCGAGACCGCTCTTGGCGGCAAAATCCGCGACAGCGTCGTCGTTATTCAGGTTCTGGCGCTGCACGTGGATGGCGTTAAAGACCTTCTTGTGCATCTCAGGCAGCTTGCCCATGGCTTCCAGCGTGTAGTACAGCTTTTTCTGCGAGATGTAGGGCGATTTGGCGGCACTCGGATCGCCGAAGTCGACCGGCACGCGCTTGAAGGAAATCTTGTCGCCCTGCTTGGCAACCCAGTCTTCCAGCGTCGGTTCGAGCGCGTTGCAATGCGGGCAGAAGTAACCGAAGAATTCCGTCACTTCGACTTTCTTGCCCAGGCCGCTGTCGGTCGGCTGCGGATTGTCGAGAACTTTGTAGTCGGTGCCGGCAACCGGATTGGCCGGCGATGCGCCGGCGCTGACGGCCACCAGGCCGAGACTCAGGCTAAGACCAGCGACTGCCAGGGCTTTTTGAAGAAAACGCATGAAATATCCTTATAATTTTAGTAATTGCGGGACAGAGGCGCACGGCGAGTGTTTAAGAGCCACCGAAGCGTGGCGAATTACACTACCCGTGCAGCTCTGTCCCCAACTGATTAAACAAACGTCTAAATTGCAAAGCAAATCGTCTACATCGGGGTGCAACGGAGAAGCCTATTATTTCGCGGCCCGCACCACAGCCGCATTAACGCCGTTATCTGACAACTTCCCGCGAATCCGGTTCATTGTTTCCAGCTGATTAAATGGTCCGACGCGCACCCGATACAAGGAACCGGTATCGGCCTGGCGCTCGCTGATCTTGGCCTCGAAGCCCATCAGCGCCAAGCGGGCCTTGGCGCTTTCAGCTTCATTCTGTTCACGGAAAGCGCCGACCTGCAGGAAGTAGATCCAGTTGTCGTCAGCGGCAGCGGCCTTGGTCTTGGCTTCAGCGATGTCTCCGGCGACCTTCTTGGTCTTGTCGGCAGTCGACTTGTCGACCACCGGCGCCGGCTTGTCCTGAGACTTGGCCACCAGCGCATCAAGCTTCTTCTCGGCGGCCTGGCTGACCGCTTCCGGCGTGCCGTTGGCTGGCGGCACTGCCGGCGTGGCCGGCGGCGTGAACGCCTTGGCGGCTTCCTTGGCGGCATTCTGGTTGCCGTACAGCGCTTTGTTCGGATCCGGCAACTGGTCGCCGCCGGCGGCCGCCGGTGCAGCTGGGGTAGCCGGGGCCGTGATGGCTTCCGGCGGTTTGTCAGCTTTGACTGTCTTGTTGGTGAACGGCGTCGGCGTCTTCGTGATCATGATCGCCACCACGACCGCGATCGCCAGACCGATGATCAGGCCGAAAATCAGGCCCAGTAAGGTACCGCCAGCTTGCTTGTTGATAAATTTGCTCATACTTCCCCAATGACATACTGGTTACAGACCGTCTCTGTCCGACCGCCCCGCCGGCATCAACGCCGCAGAGTGTCAGACCGAGTCGCCTATTGTAGATTCAAATCACATGCGTGCGGGAGCCGATACGCCGATCAGCGCCAGGCCGTTGCGCAGCACCTGGCGGGTGGCATGCATCAGCGCCAGGCGCGCCAGCTTGAGCGCTTCGTCGTCGACCAGAACCCGCTCCGCATTGTAGTAGCTATGCAGCTCGCCCGCCAAATCGCGCAGATAGAACGCCACCTGGTGAGGCCCCAGCTCTTCCAGCGCGTGCTGCAGCATGTCTGGATATTCGGCCAGCTTGGCCAGCAGGCTGGCTTCGCGCGGCGCGGTCAGTGGACTGAGGTCGATGCTGCTCAGACTGGCTTCGTCGCCGGTCCATTGCGCCAGCACCGAGCAAATGCGGGCGTGCGCGTACTGCACGTAATACACCGGATTTTCGTCGGACTTGGCCAGCGCCAGGTCAACATCGAACACGAATTCAGTGTCGGCCTTGCGCGAAATCAGGAAGAAACGCACGGCATCGCGGCCGCGGGTCAGGTCGCGCGGCGCGTCTTGGGCAGCGTCGGCGCCGTCTTCGCCGGCCGACCATTCGATCAGGTCGCGTACGGTGACGTAAGAACCGGCGCGCTTGGAAATCTTCACTTCCTCGCCGTTCTTCATCACAGTCACCATCTTGTGCAGGATGTAATCTGGATAGCCCTGCGGAATGCCCATGTTGACCGCCTGCAAGCCGGCGCGTACCCGTGCGATGGTGCCATGGTGGTCGCTGCCCTGGATATTGATGACCTTGCCGAAGCCGCGCTGCCATTTGACGATGTGATAGGCGACGTCCGGCACGAAGTAGGTGTACGTGCCGTCGGTCTTGCGCATGACGCGGTCCTTGTCGTCGCCGTAGTCGGTGGTGCGCAGCCAGAGGGCGCCGTCCAGCTCGTAGGTGACGCCGGCGGCGATCAGCGCCGCGACGGCGGCCTCGACCTTGCCCTCCTTGTACAGCGAGGTTTCCAGGTAGTAGTTGTCAAACTTGACGCCAAAGGCTTGCAGGTCCAGGTCCTGCTCGCGGCGCAGATAAGCCACCGCAAACTTGCGGATCGATTCGATATCGTTGACGTCGCCGCTGGCGGTAGCCGGTTCGCCATCGCTGGCGGCCACGGTCTTGCGCGCCGCGAAATCCTGGGCGATGTCGGCGATGTAGTCGCCGTTGTAGGCGCTTTCCGGCCAGCCGGCATCGCCCGGCTTCAAGCCATTGGCGCGCGCCTGCACCGAAGTCGCCAAGGTAGCGATCTGGACGCCGGCGTCGTTATAGTAGAACTCGCGGGTGACATCGAATCCCTGCACTTCAAACAATGCCGACAAAGCGTCGCCCAGCGCACCCTGGCGGCCGTGGCCAACGTGCAGCGGGCCGGTCGGATTGGCCGAAACGAACTCGACCAGCACTTTCTTGCCAGCGCCGAGCTGGCTTTTACCGAATTCCGCCCCCTGTTGCAAAACAGTCTGGACTACTTGCTGCTTGGCGGCGGCGCTCAGGCGCAGGTTGATAAAGCCGGGACCGGCGATTTCCGCCGCTTCGATCAAGCCCTTGCCGGCGGCGCCGGCCATGACGGCCGCCACCAAGGTCTGGGCCAGTTCACGCGGATTCTTTTTCAGCGGCTTGGCCAGCTGCATTGCGATATTGCAGGCGACATCACCATGCGAAGGATCGCGCGGGCGCTCCAGCGTCACGGTCGGCGTCAGCTCGCTGCCGGCGATGACAGGCTGCAAGGCAGCGTTGAAAAGGTCGATGATCTGTTGTTTTTGTGGTGCGAGCATAGGATTGACAGTCAGTAGAACAAGAATGCGGCGCAAAAACATGGGGCGCCGCACGGGATTATGCGAAAGTCTGCCGGCTTGCTGTCACTTGGACAACTTCCGGCCAGCCTTGGTTATTTCCGATTATACCGGCTTGGCGCGGCAATCTTCACCCTGCTTGCCCGGTACATCTAAGCAATGCCGTAAATTCAAGCAGCCCCTGCAAGCATCAAAAACTGCTGCTAAGATGCGACGTCTTGGCCGGGCCAGATCCGGCCACATTGAATTTTTTTCTTTGCACCCATTACTTAATTCACAACAGGAAACATCATGACCCAGTCCACGCCACGCGTCGCCGATCACCCGGCCCACCCGCAATTCCTCAGCCGCTGGTCGCCACGCGCCTACACCAACGACGAGATGTCCGAGCAAGAATTGCTGACCATCCTGGAAGCCGCGCGCTGGGCGCCATCGTCCTACAATTCGCAACCATGGCGCTTCGTCTTCGCCCGCCGCGGCACACCGCACTGGGACCGCCTGGTGGGCCTGCTCAACGAATTCAACCGCAGCTGGGCCGCAAACGCCTCGGCACTGGTGATCGTGCTGTCGAAAACCACTTTCACGCCGCCAGGCAGCAGCGACGAAATCGCCATGCCAACCCATTCTTTCGACGCCGGCGCAGCCTGGGCCTACCTGGCGCTGCAAGCCAGCCTGTCCGGCTGGCATGCCCACGGCATGGCCGGTTTCGACAAGGAAAAGACACGCATTGAACTCGGTGTTCCAGCCGAATTCGCCATCGAAGCGGCCGTCGCCATCGGCAAGATCGGCGACAAGGCCATGCTGCCGGAAGGCCTGCGTTCGAAGGAAGAACCTAGCCCGCGTTCGCCATTGCAGGCGCTGGTTTCGGAAGGCACTTTCAAGGCTTGATAGTCTTGAGTCTTGCATGAGAGGCTCGATGCGCCTGGGCCTCGAAAAAATGCGGAGGAACGGTTTGTGCCGTTCATCCGCATTTTTTATTTGTACGACACCGATCGCCGCCAAAAATTACATTACTTGCAGGTCGGATTGGCAGTTGTACAGACTATGAATTTGCCATCATTGTTCATCTTGAAATGGCCGACATTCTTGATCTTGCTCTTGATGCTGCCGTTTCTCTCATACGTCGTGATCAGATAGTCCTTGCTGATATCGAAAGTCAGGATAGTCTCGCCATCCATTTTTCCGACCGTCTGCTTTGCGACCAGCTTCCCATTCTTGAAGGCATAGAGAATATAGATATTGACGTCCGTCTCCGCGCGGCCGGCAAGCACGACCTTCAGGTCCGCGACCGGCGGCAGGAACAGCACGGTATCCATGCTGGAATCGATCTGGCTTCTTAACTCGCTGCCCAATGCGCTGACCGGATAGGCATGAAAACGATCGGCGCATTCGTCTGCCTTCGCCGCACCCGTGGCGCACTGGAAGTAGCGGTCAAATGCAAACGGCAGCCTGGTGCCGGTAATCGCCTGGCTCGCGTCCTTGTTTGCAGGTTTCAGGCATTTGTCTGAAAAGCTTTTGTATTTGCCGGCGTCGAGATTCAGCTTATCCGGATGCTCGTCGTCCCGGGTTATATCGTAGGCGCTGCTCTTGTTTGTATCCAGGATGACCCACCCGATGGATACCTGCTGGTTCGGATTATCGGCGGCGACGAACAGCCTGACCTTGTAGACGCCGCTGTCGTTTTCGGCAAGCTCCGCGGAGATGTCTTTTTTTGGCATCGCCGTTTTTATACTCGGGACGATCAAATTCGTCAGATCGGTTTGGCAGCTAGCAACCCCAGGCTGGTCAGCGGCATAAGACGCAAGTGAAAAAAAGGCAATTAATGCAAACACGATTGAACGCATATCTACAACCTCTGCAAATTTATTTAAACGAATTCACGATCCGGGGAACAACAGTGGCCAAGGTCTTTCTGTATAAGGCCTGCTTGGTTTCGTCAGTTGAAAACCAGCGTGCGTAGTTCCCGTCATGACCATCTTTGTATTTCGCCACATATTCCATGCCGACTTTGACCGACGACAGTTTAACAAACTGCTTCTTTTTGTCGGTGACCTGGGCATTGCCGCCAGCCCCGCTCAATCCCGCCCCTTCGAAGGCAGCCCACAGTCCGGTTGGCGCTTCGCTAAAATAAGACCCGTTCCATCCGTAGTATGGAGGGCTGCCATGCGCCTCCATCCCTGGCGTACCGCAATGTCTGTACTGTTTCGATTTGAAATGGGCGGTTTCGACCCGGTACATCCGCTCGACAACTTCAGCCGTGTCTTTGCCATATTTGTCGTAGATGTAGCGAAGCGCCTCTTTCGCGTCATTCTCGTTGAATTCGTGCTCCTGCCCCTCCGGCTGCACAACATCCTTTGGAATTCCGCCGCACGCAGCAAGCTGCGTCTTGCCCTGTTTCTTGGCTAAGTCGACAATGCTTTCGCCGTTTGCATCGGCAGCCGATTGCACAAAGAATTTATCCAGCTGATAGCTGGCCTGGTATTCCCTCACGTCATAGTGAACCCAGGTGGTAGCGCCATCGGAAGTAGCTTCCAGCGAAATCTTGTTGTGGTTGACCCACCGGTGCTGTGCTCCGAGGTATTTGACAAAAATATCTTCGCGGATTTTTTCGATGCCGGCATTGCCGGTTCTGCTTGTTTCACCGTCTTTGACAAACTGGACATCCAATGCACGCCCCATATGATTGACGGAAGTGCGGCTATGCTGAAGATTATCGTCGATACAGCGATAGCCGGAACTTATTGTAAATACCGAATAGCCCAGTTTTGTTTCTTTCAAATAAAACTCTGCAGCCCTGAGCGCCCAGACCAGGCTGCGATGAATGCCGGGATATTCATGCGCATTGCCTTGGATGCGTCCACTGCCGAAGCCGCCGCAAACGTTGCACTTGCATTTCATCTGGCTAAAGCGCGAGGCAATAGGATAACTGGTCATGAATTCGTCCAGCGCCTTAAGCACGCCACCACAGGCGCGGCCGGTTTCGGATGCACCCATGTAATCGCGCTGAAACTGCTTGATGCATTTCTCCGTGAGATCGGTGAATTCATCAGTAGGCAGAGCGCCGCCAAACCCCGCCAAACGAATATTGATCTCTTCGATCAGCGGCCCTTTATCGCCTTTCTTGATGCAATTGCTCTGGTCCTTGCAAACCTGCAATTCGGCTTTAGGACTACCGGAATTCGCGCTACGGTCCTGATTCAACGCCTGTAATGGATCAGCGCCGGCTTTGGCATCGTTTTGGCTGGCAGGAGCACCTGCAGCCCCAGCTGCGGGTACCGCCGAAGGCGTTGGCGCAGGATTTACATTTTGGCCGGCGGACTGACTTGCCTTAGGCGTAGCCTGTGGTGTCGCGGCCGCTCCTGTGGATGCCGGCTGCGGCACCGGCAGTTTGATCACCTGACCAACGCTGATACTGTTGGCATTCTTGATGTGATTGAGTGTCGCCAGCTGACGGACCGTGGTGCCGTTTTTACGCGCAATGCTATCCAAGGTATCGCCGGATTTGACAATATGCGTTTTCCGCTTGTATACCCCTTTGTCGCCCTCATGCTTGACCAGATCGACATCCAGCATGACTTTCGAACTGCGCAGCTTGAACGCCAGGTTTTCCTGCGTAACGCGCACATTCTTAATCAGCTTCATATCCGTGCCTTCCAACCTTTGCACGTAGATCTGCAGCTCATCGTCGAGATTGGCAGCGAACTTTGCCAGTTCGCCCTTCGCATTGGTCACTCCGGCGGCGATAACCGTAGCCTGTTTTTTGATTTCATATTTCAGAGACTTGATCGGTGAACTTAACAGGTCCACCAGAGTGACCGAGACATCGTGTTGGGTATTATCTGCCATGGCAACTATTATTCCTTTCCTGCCGCTTCAATATCGTTCGGCATGCTTTGATCTGCTGCATCGTTCTGGGCCAGGCCGACATCGAGTGGTTCAATTTCCGCTTCCCACTCATCCTGGCTCTGCCCAACCATGATCTTGGCCTTCTCCGTTTTTTCAGAAAAAATCTGCTCCGTACGTCCGTGCTCATCCAGCGTGCCGGTAATCAGCGTGTTATTGGAGATTGCTTTGTAACTGATTTCGGAGAATTCGTGCTGAAGGAACAAATCATAGACATCCAGGCGATTGCTATAGGTACCCGACGTCAGTTTGAAGGGAATGCTCGGCACAGTTATCGGAACGTTCTGCGGTCCCGGCATGCTGTGCACTGCGGCATGAGCCACATATGTCCCATTGGTGCCGTGTTCGATGCCCCCAGCATTGAATTTGACGTAACTGCCACCACCGTTAATCAGTACTTCTTCTTTGGCTGTGATCGTGATGCGATTGCCGGTCTGAGTGATATTCAGTTTGGCCAGCAAGTTAATATTATTGGTCAGCGCCTGCATGTCGATATCACCCGCCGCTGCAATCATTTTCATTCCGGTTTTATGGACAAACAGACGGAAGGTATTTTTGATGCTGGCGAACAGGCTGTCACCACTGGCGATGGACAAGCTCTTGCCGGTCGTGATGGCAGTGTTCTGAGTGCTGGCGACATGGGTGCTGCCGCTGGTGGTAGTTTCAATCCCTGCAGGACTGGCCAACACGAGGTGCGGCTGTGACAATTCCGGGAAGCTGCCCTCCTCGCTTGCGCCACCGCCCTTGATCGCATCATTCTGCGCTTTCAGGATTTGCGCGACATCGGCTTGCTGCCCCTGCTTCTCCTGCGCTCCAGCCTGCTGTGCAGCATCGGCCAGCGACTCATGCTGGTCGCGCGCAGCCGTCAGGCGACTGACCGTCTCCCCCATATCCTTGATATGCGAAGCAGCGTTGTTTCTGGCCTCGGTGGTGATCAGCATCCCCTTGGCCGAACGCGCCACGCCATGGCCGTCAGTGCGTAGCTCCCAGCCCTCACCCCGGGCATCCTTGCGCCCCGCATTGTCTTCAATCCGCGTAATACTGCCCAGGCTCAACTGGCTGTGCTGATGATCGCTTTTGAGCTGCGCCTGGATCTTGCCGTTGGTGTCGTCCAGGATCAGGTGATTGCTTCTGCCCCCGGCCTGGTTGCCGCCGTTGGGCGTCAGTTCGCGGCTTCTAAAACCCATCAGCGATTGCTGGGTCGCCAGCTTCCAGGGCGGCATGTTGCGCTGGTTGTAGACACTGCCGGTGACGATGGGACGGTCGGGGTTGCCATCGAGCCATTGCACCAGGCATTCCGAACCCACCCGCGGGATGGATTTGGCTCCCAGTTCTCCGCCGGCCCAGGAACTGGCGACACGCACCCAGGCCGAGCTGCGCTCATCGTTGTTGCCGATGCGGTCCCAGTGGAACTGGACGCGGATGCGGCCAAATTCGTCGGTATGAACGCTGCCCTGGCCAGAAGGACCGACCACCGTGACGGTTTGCGGAGACAGGATCTTGGTGTTGACGCTATGGTAATTGCGGCCCGGACGCCAGGGGATGGTCTTGCGCAGGCAAGTCAGTTCATTGCGGTACTCGGCCTTCTGGTCTGCCTGCTGCAGGTAATTGTTGCTGGCGATGTGGTGCACCGAGATGATCAGGAATTCATTCTTGCCAGCGTCTTCGTGGCTGGCGAACGGGCTGCTGGAGAAATGGCCGGTCAGACGGTACCAGCGTCCAGGCAAGACATAGCGGTTATTCCCCGCGGCTTCAAAGTGTTTACCGGCAGCTTCAATCTCTTCCATGCGCAGGCGCGACAGCTTGTCGGCATCCTGTGCACCTTTTACGCCATAAGCGCCGGTATATTCGTAGGATTCGACATCCTGCACATTGCCCTGCTTGTTCAGGGTCGGTACGCCGGCATTAATCGGCACCGGGCTCTTGAAATTGAAACCGGAGAGTGAAACGGAGCCGGGAACAATCTGGCGCACCGGAGAAAACTCGCCGATGCCGTCTTCTTCAAACGCGCCACCATGGCGCTGGAAGCGGATCTCTGCACCGCCGTCGATGGCGGCGGCCTGGGTGGAGTCATCGGTGATGATGAGTTTATGGCCCTTGTCTGTGTGCTCGTAGTAGTACAACAGGCCGGCCGCTTCCAGGCGACGGTGGACGTAGTTATGGTCGCTCTCATCGAACTGGATGGCGTCCGTCATGATCGGATCGGTACCGCTGACACGATAGTCCCAGTCCGGCAAAGTGCCGTAATCGGCGCAGATGCTGTCGATCTGTTCGCGCAGGGTCTTGCCGTGGAAGATGTAGTTGTCCTTGCGCAGGCGCAGGTATTGGGTCCAGGGCCCTAGCTTGGCTTGATAAAAGACGATATTGCCGTCGGTACGGAGCAGGCGGAATTCGAAGCAGTAGCCGGTGAAGTAGCGCAGGCTGCCGTCGGCTCTCACCAGTTCCACGCAGAACAGCTTGCCTTGCAAATCCTTCAGGGCCAGTTCGGCGTCGTCCGACAATAATTCCACGGTGTAGTCGAAATCACGCGACAGGCTTTCGACGGCATCGAGCTTGTTGACCAGCAGCTGGGCCTGCGGACCGTCGTCGTGCGGGAAGGAAAGGCGAAGAATACGCTTGTTCTGGCGGCCGTTGATAAGGCTTTGCAGGCTTTGAAGTAGGTTACTCATGCCGTGATCCTGACGTTACCGATAAATATTGTCGTGTGGGAATAGTTGAGATCGAGATAGTACCAAACATATACGCGAATATAACGCGGAACTGTCTGTCTAGTTGCAAAAACAACACATATGCATGCGGTATCGGAGACGAGCGTCCGGATTGCGCAAAGCGCCGCCTTGCCGGCCAGTTAACCCCACAACCGACCGCCTGTACATAGGCGTTTAGCTTAAATTCCTAGTCGAATACCGGCCGAAAGAAGCTTCTCTCGTAGCTCAGAATGCATTTGGTCTGTTCCGCATATTTGAAGGCGGCCTGGCAGTCCGCGTCTTCCGCCATCTTGATGCGGTACTGCTCATAGTCGGCCAGGCTGGGGAAGGTGAACAAGGCCAGGGCGACGTTGTTGGCGCCCTCGGATGGCAAGAAGTAGCCGTGATGGGAGCCGCCGAATTTTTCCACCAGCGGAATCCACAATTTCCCGTAATGCTCAAATTCCTTGAGTTTGCCAGCGTCGATGATGTAGCGCAGATAACACGTGACCATTTCTTCTCCCTGATTTTCTATCAAACATCAAACTTCACTGACGCTGCCAGTTCACCAGCACAATCCCGCTCAGCACCAGCACGGCGCCGAACACGAACGGCAAGCCGATCGGATCGTCCAGCAGCAGCACGCCGAAACTGACGCCGAACAGCGGCGTCAAGAATGAAAATACCGTCAGTCGCGACGCCAGGTAGCGGCGCAGCAGCCAGAACCATGCGAGGAAGCTGCCGAAGGCGACCACCAGCGACTGGAATACCAGGCTGACCCACATGATGCCGATCAGCGGCGCCAGCTCAGTCTGGCCGGACACCAGCGCGACCAGCGGCAACGACAGCGCCGCCACCGTCAGTTGATACCACAGGGTCATGCTGGGCGAGGCATTGCTGAGAACGCTGCGCTTGATCATGATGGTGGTGGCAGCCCAAAATATCGCGGCCAGCACGCCCAGTGCATCGCCGATCAAGGTACGGCTGAAACCGGCGCCGGCTTCAAAGCCACCGACGAACGCTACCGCGATGCCGGCAAACGCGGCGATCACGCCCAGCCACTGGGTCAGGCCGAAACGCTCGCCCGGCACCAGCCAGTGCAAACCCAGCACAGTGAAAATCGGCGCGGTGTAAACGAATACCGACATGTGCGACGCCGTGGTGTAGTTCAAGCCGATGGAGACGCACAGGAACTCGCCGGCAAACAGCAGGCCGGTCGCCAGGCCCGGCCAGAAGCTGCCGTCGGTCAGCGAGAATTTACTGCCGCGCCACCACATCAGGCCGCTCACCAGCACGGCGGCGACGGCGGAACGCAGGCCGTTCTGCAGTATCGGCGAGATGCTCGGCGCCGCCACCTTGATCGCCACTTGCTGCAGCCCCCAGCACATACAAAGAATTAACATCAGGCTCATGGCCAAGCCGTCTAGCGGCTTGCGGGAGGTAGGCATGGTACGTCTTTCCGGAACAGGTGCAGGCAGGGATGGTTTGTCATAAATGT
Organism: Collimonas pratensis; assembly: GCF_001584185.1. Classification (GTDB taxonomy): domain Bacteria; phylum Pseudomonadota; class Gammaproteobacteria; order Burkholderiales; family Burkholderiaceae_D; genus Collimonas; species Collimonas pratensis. The sequence continues at coordinate 5,582,112 of NZ_CP013234.1, forward strand.
CATTTTACTCAGCGTTGATTTATCCCTATCATCAACGGCATCGGCCACCCCGGTGGCCCATTCAAAAATGCAGATTGCAAGGAGTATGCTTGAAAGTAGTCACTTTTGCATCGCCGGCAATAAACCCCGTGGACTGTAATAACCAAATCAGGAGCGAGGGGCGCGTACACGGCGCGCAGGGCAAGGCGCGAAGCGGAGCAATAGCGGGTCTATTGCGAGCATTTGCAACGCCGCCATGCGTGTCGTGTACGTGACAAGCGCTCTTGATTTGGTTATTACAGTCCACAAATCGCCGGAGCCGATTATTCATAAGCCAGCACATGCGCCCCGCACGGGCGCCGCCACCAAACCTGCACGCCCTCGCAAACTATTGCTGTTAAGCGTTTCCGCCGGCGCCGGTCACATGCGCGCCGCCGAAGCACTGAAAGCTTATGCCGCCGCCGAATTCCCGGGCACCGAAGCAATCCACCTGGATGCCATGGATTTCGTCCCGGCCGGCTTCCGCGCCGTGTACACCGATTTCTACCTGCACCTGGTGAACCGCCATCCCGCGCTGTGGGGCTATGTCTACCAGAAAAGCGACAAGGCGCTCAGCAGTTCGCCGACGCAAAAGCTGCGGCGCGCGATCGAGCGCATCAGCACCCGGCCCTTGCGCAAAGCGATACAGGCGGCGGCGCCGGACGCCATCATCTGCACCCATTTTCTGCCGGCCGAATTGCTGGCGCGCGAAATCGGCAAGCAGCGCGTGGTCTGTCCGGTGTGGGTGCAGGTCACGGATTTCGACCTGCACAGCATGTGGCTGCAGCCGCTGATGCAGGGCTATTTCGCCGCCACCGAGGAAATCGCCTATCGCATGCGGACGCGCGGGCTGGCAGCCGATGCGGTGCACGTCACCGGCATCCCGATCATGCCCGGTTTCGGCCAGACCCTGGAGCGCGAACCATGCGCGCGCCAGTTCGGCCTCGATCCGCAGCGCAAGATCATCCTGATGATGTCAGGCGGCGCCGGCATCGGCGATCTCGACAAGACCGTGCAGCGGCTGCTGGCGCTGCCGGACGATTTCCAGCTGGTGGCGCTGGCCGGCAAGAACGCCGCCATGCTGAGCGACCTGCAGCAGCTGGCGGCGGCACATCCGGGCCGGCTGTTCCCGTTCGGCTTCACCAGCCAGGTCGACGAATTGATGGCCTGCGCCGACCTGGCGATCACCAAGCCGGGCGGCCTGACCACCTCTGAATGCCTGGCGATGGGCGTGCCGATGATCATCCACTCGCCGATCCCGGGACAGGAGGAACGCAACGCCGACTACCTGCTGGAACAAGGCGCCGCGCTCAAGGCCATCGATCTCACCGCGCTGGAATACCGGGTGCAGCAACTGCTGCGACAACCGCAACTGCTGCAGCGCTTGCGCCAGCGCAGCCTGGAGCTGGGCCGTCCACGCGCCGCGCGCGCGGTGCTGCAAACCGTGCTCAGCACGCTCGATTCTCCATTGACTAGACTCTCGCCATGACTGCTTCCACACCTTTCCGCCGCGTATTCGGCATGCTGTTCTGGGCGGTGCTGACCGCCTTTTTTTTCGCCAACGTCGAGATCCAGATCGAGGGCGCGGCCGGCTGGGCCGCCAACCTGCCGACCTGGCGCATCGAACATCACTGGCTGCTCGACATCTTCTGGGGCGGGCGCGCCATGACCGGCTATCACGCCTGGATCTTCCCGTTCATCGCCCTGATGTTCCACTATCCGATCTGGTTCAACGGCAGCTGGGACTGGCGCGGCGAGTGCCGCATCATGGCTTCCATCATGGTGTTCTGGATCAGCGAAGACTGGCTCTGGTTCGTGCTTAACCCGGCTTACGGACTGGCGCGCTTTAATCCGCTGGACGTGCCGTGGCACAAGCACTGGCTGGGCGGGGTGCCGGTCGATTACTGGATTTATTCGGTGGTGGCGATCGTATTGCTGTGGCTGGCCGAGCGCAAGCCGCGCCCGGTGGCCGTCGCGCTCAGCCGGGGCTGAATCGATATGTGAATCTCTGGTTCTGTATAGAAGTAGAGATTCATATATGTATTGTAAAAACAACTGGAACTTGGTAAATTGCGGACCCGTTCCAAGTTTGAAATGTTGTAAATGCTGATCAAAAAAAGTGCAAAAAACGCGTCTCTGCCGAAAAAAAATGCGTCTCTCTCGCAAAAAAACACGCCTCTCCTGAAAAAAAACGCGTCTCTCTCCAAAAAAAACGCGCCTCTCTCGAAAAAAATTACGCCTCTCCCGCCGGAAAACAGCTCCGATCCGCGCCTGCCGCGTTATCTGCAAGTCCGTGACGATTTGCTGCAAAGGATCGCTTTGCGTAGCTGGGCCGCCGATGAAGCGCTGCCATCCGAGGACAAGCTGGCCGCTGAATATGAAATTGCCGTCGGCACCATGCGCAAGGTGCTGGACGCGCTGGTCACCGACGGCGTCGTCGATCGCGTGCGGGGACGCGGAACATTCGTCGCGCGCGCTGCCGAACGCTCTTCGATGCTGCGTTTCGTACGGCAGCATGGCAAAGCCAAGAACCAGCTGCCGACTGCCGAGATCCGTTCGATGACGAGCGCCATACCTCCCGCCGCGGTGGCAGAAAAACTCAAACTCAAGCCACGCGACAAGGCGCTGTATCTGCATCGCACCCGTTCGCTGGACAATGAAATCGTGCTGTCGGAACATATCTGGCTGCCGCTGGCGCGCTTCAGGAAACTGCAAAAATATCTGAAAAGCAATTCCCCGCCATCCCTGTATCCCGTCTACGAGAGCGAATGCGAAGTGCTGGTCTCGCGCGCCATCGATGACCTGACAGCGAAACCGCTGAACCGCGCCAATGCTTCCGTATTCAAGCTGAAAACCAAGACCATGGCGATCTGCGTCGAGCGGCTGATGCTGGATCACGCCGGCGAACCGGTCGAATGGCGCACGTCCTTTGTGCCGGCGGAGCGTTTCCAGTACTCGGCGGAAGTGCGCTAGCGGCGCCCGGGGCAGGGGACGGGCCGGCTGCACGCCATCGCCGCCAGCAGTCGATTCACGACGTATTCCTGCATTTCGTCGCTTTTCGCTTCTCCCGCCGCTGCGGCGACCAGATAATCGCCGCAGATCACTCAACGGGAGAACCTCATGTTTGCACAAATCATTTCACACACACCACTCTGGGTCTGGGCGCTGCTGGCGTTCCTGGTCTACCGCGGCGTCCTTGCCAGCGTCGACCGCGAGCTGACGCTCAAGAAACTGGCCATCATCCCGCTGGTGATGCTGGCGCTGTCCTGGCAGGGCGTGTCGACCGTGTTTGGCATCTTGGCGCTGCCGATGCTGTGCTGGCTGCTGGCGGCGGCCGTCGCGGCGACGCTGACCTGGCGCTTGTTCAGGAAAGATCGCGTGAGCGCTTATCCGGAACGCGGCGTCGTATTCCAGCGCGGCAGCTGGCTGCCATTGATGCTGATGATGGGGATTTTCCTGACCAAATATGTGGTTGGCGTGACACTGGCCATGCATCCGGCGCTAGCGCAAGACACTGTATTTACCGTCGTTGTCTGTACGTTGTACGGTGTGTTCAACGGCATGTTCATCGGCCGCCTGCTGCGCATCGTCAACCTTTACTACAGCCCGCAACCGGCGCCAAGCGCCTATAACGGCCAGTTGAACTGAACGACAAAAAACAGGGCAAAAAAAACCGACCGGCAAGCCGGTCGGCATCAACATCCCCACAGGATGCTTAACTTTCAAGCAGCTGGCGCTAACAGCAGCGTCCAACCCGGCCATTGCCGCCATAACGCGCTTCCTGGCGTTCCTTGAAGAACTCTTCATAGCTCATCATCGGTTCGCCCGGATGGGTGTTTTCCATATGCGTCACGTAAGTGCCGTACTCAGGCAACCCCACCATCAGGCGCATGGTCTGACCGAGGTAACGTCCGGCTTTCGACAGTTCTTCCAGCATGGCCGGCCTTTCAGGTTGATATTCAGGTAGAGGGCAAAGCGCTGGCAGGCAGCGCTTCAAACGGCGTCTCGCTGGTGCTCGGCTTGCTGGCGGCGCGCGCTGCCAGCACGGTCTTGATGCCGAAACCGAGAATGCTCAGCAGCACCAGGATGAAGAAGGCCGCCAGCCCTGCATCCAGGTAATCGTTGAAAATGATCTGCTGCATCTGCGCCACCGACTTGGCCGGCGCCAGCAACTTGCCGTCCGCCAGCGCCGCCTGGTACTTGCCGGCATGCGTCAGGAAGCCGACCCGCGGGTTGGCATCGAAAATCTTTTGCCAGCCGGCGGTCAGGGTGCAGATCAGGATCCAGACGGTCGGCACGATGGTGACCCAGGCAAAGCGGTCGCGCTTCATCTTGAACAGCACGCAGGTCGCCAGGATCAGCGCAATCCCTGCCAGCATCTGGTTGGAAATGCCGAACAAAGGCCACAGGGTATTGATGCCGCCCAGCGGATCGACCACCCCCTGATACAGGAAATAACCCCAGCCGGCCACGCACAAGGCGGTGGCGATCAGGCTGGCCGGCAGCGAATCGATCTTGCGCATGGAGGGCACGAAGGTGCCGAGCAGGTCCTGCAGCATGAAGCGGCCGGCGCGCGTGCCGGCGTCCACCGCGGTGAGGATGAACAAGGCTTCGAACAAGATCGCGAAGTGGTACCAGAACGCCATCATGACCTTGCCGCCGCCGATGCTGGACAGGATGTGGGCCATGCCGACCGCCAGCGTCGGTGCGCCTCCGGCACGCGAAATGATGCTGTGCTCACCGACATCCTTGGCCACCTGAGCCAGCATTTCCGGCGTCACATAAAAGCCCCATTGCGAGACCGCATGCGCCGCCGTATCGATGGTAGTGCCGATCAGCGCGGCCGGGCTGTTCATCGCAAAGTACACGCCTGGTTCAATGCAGGAAGCGGCGATCAGCGCCATGATGGCGACAAACGATTCCATCAGCATCGCACCATAGCCGATGAAACGCGCATGGCGTTCGTTTTCCAGCAGCTTGGGCGTGGTGCCGGAAGCGATCAAGGCGTGGAAGCCAGAGACCGCGCCACAGGCGATGGTAATGAACAGGAAGGGGAACAGACTGCCCGACCAGACCGGGCCGGAACCGTCCATGAACTGCGTGAAGGCCGGCATCTTCAGTTCCGGCGCGACAAACACGATGCCCAGCGCCAGGCCGACGATAGTGCCGATCTTCAGGAAAGTCGAGAGATAGTCGCGCGGCGCCAACAGCAGCCAGACCGGCAGCACCGAAGCGATGAAGCCGTAGCCGATCAGCATCCAGGTCAGTTCCTTGCCGGTGAAGGTGAACATGGCGCCCAGCACCGGATGCTCCTGCACATACTGGCCGCCGACGATTGCCAGCATCAGCAGCACGAAGCCGATCAGCGAAATCTCGCCAATCCGTCCCGGCCGGATATAACGGGTATACACGCCCATGAACAAGGCGATCGGAATCGTCACCGCCACGGTAAACGTGCCCCAGGGCGATTCCGCCAGCGCCTTGACCACGATCAGCGCCAGCACCGCCAGGATGATCACCATGATCATGAAAGTGCCGAACAGGGCGATCACGCCGGGCACCGTACCCAGTTCCGATTTGATCAGGTCACCGAGCGAACGGCCGTCGCGGCGGGTCGAGATGAACAGCACCATCAAGTCCTGCACGGCGCCGGCAAACACCACCCCGGCCAATATCCACAGCATGCCGGGCAGGTAGCCCATCTGCGCCGCCAGCACCGGCCCCACCAGTGGGCCGGCGCCGGCAATCGCGGCAAAGTGATGGCCGAACAAGACGTTCTTGTTGGTCGGCACATAGTCCAGCCCGTCGTTGTACTTGTAGGCGGGCGTCATGCGGGTGGCGTCCAGGCCCAGCACCTTGTCGGAAATATAGAGGCTGTAGAAACGGTAGGCGATCAGATAGACGCAGACTGCGGCAATCACGATCCAGATGGCGCTGATGGATTCGCCGCGCCGCAGGCCGATGTAGCCAAACGCGAATGCACCGAGCAGGGCCAGCGCAAGCCAGCCCATCTTTGAAGATAGACGATTCATTGTTCTCCTCCCAGGCGGGAATGAATGTTTTTAAATATTATTTTTATTCGATAGCTGACGACGCCGCTAAACTACTAAAGGCAGCGTGGCCAGTATTTGGCATATGGAGTCAGAGAACAAGCGAGGTACTACGCAACGTTTTTACGTGATATTACGTAGATGGGAGTGAATTATCTATTTTTTGAAAACGCCAAACTGATGCATCGGCCTGAATGAAAACGCTATTCACATAGTGATGCTGCGTGGTGGTCTATTGATTTCCTGCGTATATTGATAACCCTCTTCTATCAAATGCCTCCCTAGCGCCGTTAAATCCCCATATTGACGAACTGTTGATATTCCATCCTCTAGGCGAGAGTAATAATTCGCCAACAGCTTACTAATTTTCTGGTGGTCATCATCTCCCATATCCGATTTTTCCACAATTGCGGAAAATGCCAAGATGAGGCGCTGTATGACAAAAGTCGCATGATATACCCCCAACATCGTTCTTTTATCTTGTCGAAGAGGTGAGCTGAAGCCCTCATGTTCGTCGTTTAAAACCAGCTCTTCCGACAAATTTATTGCGAATAGATAAGTATGCGCCGCTTCATGAACCCATTTGTCCAGTAAAAAAATCCAACTTGGATCGACATCCCCGTTGATCAGGATAAGCCCTTGAGTTCGATTGCTGGTTACCGAAAACGCTTTGTGTTTGTTGTCGCGTCCTGACACAAAGAACGTGACCGATTGGACCAGTTCGTCAATTTCTTGCGCCAATTCGGGATGAGCATGCGTAAGTACTGCTCGGCCAAATGCAAGTCGCCGATATACCGCCGCCTCAATCTCTGGATCGAGAGTTCCAATTGATATGGAATATGTACTGTTACTGCATTCTTCGTAAATAAGTTCTCTTATTTCCTTATTTATCGACCCTGCATGAACCAGTCCAATAGCATTCAACATCTTGGGTTCCGTGAGAAGTTGGAGAAATCGCGACGTCTCATCGAATCTACTTTCTTCTAGCAACTCGATCGACTTGTGATAAATAAAGCTAAAGAAACCGTTGTAGCTCTCAACGGGTAAACCAGCAAAATATGAACTCAATGATTCAGGGAATTGGGGCATCTGTGTTTTAACTAGCTGAGCGAACAACGCAATGTAACTGTCTTTGAGTTCCGCCTTGTATCCGAGCCTCAATGTTCGCGCTGTCAAATTGTTTGGTTGGAAAGTGTAAGGCATCATTGCCCTCTGCTAAAAAGAGCGCCATACCGACGGACATAGTATGGGACAGCGTCCCTCTCGGCATTCAACATGTTTCGGAGTGGACGCGAACAAAAAATCAAAAATACTGGTGGAATAACCAGTATCGCCGACCATAAAATCGTGGTGTCAGGATCAAAATGACGGAACAGAAATTTAGTGAGGAATAGTCCGAGTGGAATTGAGACTGTGCATAAAAATAATAAACTTGATTCCATCGTAGCGCGATAGCCATCAGGTATCGAAATCGCTCTCTTCGCATTGATCGTCACATTGAATATTGAAAGGGATCCGCCGAGGAAAAATGCCAGGAAAAACATCACATACAGATTATTCGTGCATCCAAATCCGACTATGGTAATAGATAGTATTGCTGTGGAAAATGAGGCAATCGCATGATGCTCCCAACGCTTCTGTAACCGGGATATTAGAAATGTCGTTGAAAATAGGACGCCAACACCTAGCGCCAACTCGACCATGGCGACATCTAGCATTGTCATGCCATGCCCAAGAATCTTTGCGGGAAGAATCACAAAAATGAAAGGTGTCAACAACATGTTTGTCAATAAAGAAGCCATTGCTATGACTCGCTCCTCTGCAATACGGATTATTCGCATAAACCCGTTGCCGAGATCGGTTAAAAGAGAAGAATATCCTTTGCCCGAATGAACTGCCGCATACTCTTTATTAAATCCTCGCAAGAAAGTCATCGCACAGACCGTCGCAAGAAAATAGGCCGTCATGGCGAGCACTAGCGATGCTTCACCGCCATATATTCCAATGACAAGTCCTCCCAATGTCGGCCCGAAAATCAGGTTGACAATGAACATTGATGATTTGATTTTGTATGCCTGCTGAATATCAGATTCATTTGAAACTATATTCGGGATGAGTGCAGCGCCTAACGGGAAGATCGCAGCTTGAAAACCACTCAGAAGCACACCGGCAACTACTAAAACTGGCACAAATTTCACCGACTGTTCTGGTTCTGCGAAAGAAGGCATGAGGCTGACCAACAATATCGTGCTTAAAGTACCCAACAGGCAAGATATAAACAATATTCTGGTTTTTTTGAATCGTTCCGCAAATACTCCAGCTACTGGCAACAAAAATGTTGTGGTGAGCCAAATAGCGATCAGCAGATTTGATAACTGGTCTTCACGCTTTAGATTTTGGATGAATAGCCAAGTGCAAAACACTTGGAAGACTCTGAATCCTACTCCCGCAAATGTGTCCGCCGCAATATATAGCCAAATTTTACCGGCGGCGTTGCGATTCACTGCGCCACCATATTGGATTGATTGACTCCCTTGGCCTGCGCTTTTAGTACGTCGTCAAAGATTTGTGCTGCGTTAATTGCACGTGCGTTACCAGCGAATACCGCAACCTGAATAAACACTTCTTTGATCTGCTTCTCAGTTAAACCCAAATTCAGGCCCGTTCGCAACTGAAATCGAAGTTGATTGGTGCAATCCCCCCATCGCCGCTAAGATGCCTAAGCTTATGAGATGCCGAACACCAATCTCTATCTCAACTCGTCGGTAGGCGAAACCATAGATATCCTGAATTAAATGATCCACGAGATCTGGAAAAATCGGGCGAAATTCTCGCTCCCCCCACTCCACGGCGTTTTCCGCGAATTTTTCAAGTAGATCTGCATTTTTTTGCAAAGGAGTCATGTCAATTCCATTCGAGTAGGAAATACCTTGCAAGCACGACGAACTCTCGTCCGCCGCGCATTACTTACCTTTGCTTAAATTACTATTCCTCGTCAGTGCCTATGGTTTGGACATTCAGCATTGCAACCTTAGACTTCAGCTTCATGCGATTTACGAGTTTCATGTGCTTCTCCATAAAATTGAAAAATTTCTGCCTCATCCCGCCCAGTCAGCCTTGACTAATCGTTCCGGAGACAATTCAGCGTAAGTGGATATTGATTTTTTGGCTAGTTAACAAATCATCTAACTCCCTTTTTAAGATATTCCTTGCAATCAATGCGCTGATCACTTCTAGTTGCCGTATCCAGATATCCGCTAAAAGACATTCATCTCGCCATGGCGGATTCCCGGTAAAGTAGCGCCATGAAATTACGCCAAAAAATCATCTTCCTGGCGATCGTCCCCCTGATCCTGGCGCTCTGTGCGATCGCGCTGGCCGTGCGGCATCAGGCGATTGCGCTCGGCCAGCAGCAACGGGAAACGATCCAGGCCGCCTATCTGGCCAGCAAGGAAGCCGAGCTCAAGCACTACGTGGAGCTGGCCACCTGGTCAATCGCCCATTTGTACGATTCCGGCCGCAAGGACCAGGCCACGCTGGAAGAAGCCATGGGCATCCTGTCCAAGCTGTCCTATGGCGACGACGGTTATTTTTTCATCTACGACATGCAGGGCAAGAGCCTGATGCATCCGCGCCAGCCGGAACTGGTCGGGCGCGATCTGTGGGGCATGAAAGACGCCGACGGCAACCTCACTATCCAGCACTTGATCGAACGCGCCCGCAGCGGTGGCGGCTTTGAGCGCTACCAGTGGGAAAAGCCGTCCAGCCATCATGTCGCGACCAAGCTCGGCTATGTAGTGGCGCTGCCCAACTGGGGCTGGATGCTAGGTACCGGCATCTATATGGATGACGTCGACGCCGCACTCAGCAAGATCGATACCCAGGTGTCCGGCAATATCCGCAACACCATGTGGTGGATCGCCGCCATCGCGACCCTGAGCGCGCTGGTGGTGGGGGCTTCCGGGCTGGTGCTGAACATCAGCGAGCACCGGGTGGCCGACGCCAAGCTGAAAGTGCTGGCGCAGCGCGTGGTGCGTTCGCAGGAAGAGGAGCGCGCGCGGCTGTCGCGCGATCTGCACGATGGCATCAGCCAGTGGCTGGTGTCGATCAAGCTGCAGATCGAAGCCGGCATCGCCAAGCTCGACCACGGGCCGCAGCAGGCGGCCGCCGCGCGCAGCAATTTCGAGCGCACCGCCGGCCAGCTGAACGACGTGCTGGGCGAGGTACGACGCATTTCCCATGATCTACGGCCGGCGATCCTGGACGATCTCGGCCTGGCAGCGGCGCTTGAACACTTGACCCAGGAATGGCTGGAACACGCCGGCATTCCGATCGCCTTCAAGCACGATGGCGACATCGACGGCTTGCCGGCGGTGGCCAATACGGTGCTGTTCCGCATCGCCCAGGAAGCCTTGACCAATATCGCGCGCCACTCGCAGGCGACGCAGATCGAGGTGCTGCTGCAGGGCGACAGCCAGGCCGTTTCGCTGGCGGTGCACGACAATGGCGTCGGTTTCGACGTCGGCCAGATCGACAGCAACCCCAAGCGCGGCATCGGTTTGCGCAATATGGTCGAACGGCTGGAAGCGGTCGGCGGCCATCTCAGCATCAGTTCTTCATCGGCCGGCACCCGCGTGCTGGCCACCATTCCTCATGCCTCTTATATCTGACCATGCCTGACCATGCCTGAACCAATTACCCGAATCATGCTGGTAGACGATCATCCCTTGGTGCGCGACGGCTTGCGCGCGCGCCTGGAAGCGGTACCGGGCTTCGCCATCGTAGCGGAAGCGGGCAGCGCCGAAGAAGCCTTGCAGCGCGCCGAGGAACAGCCTATCGACCTGATCCTGATGGATATCAACCTGCGTGGCAGCAGCAACGGCATCGACCTGACCGCGCGCTTTCACGCCAGTTTCCCGGAGATCGCGGTGCTGATCCTGAGCATGCACGACAAGACCGAATACCTGATGCAGTCGGTGCAGGCCGGCGCCCGCGGCTATGTACTGAAGGATGCGCCCGGCAAGGATATCGTGCATGCGATAGAAACCGTGATTTCCGGCGGCATGTATTACAGCGCGGCGCTGGCGCAAAAATTGGCGCGGCCGATGACGCCCGGCCAGCTGCTGACGGCGCGCGAGCGGCAGGTGTTGCAGCACATCGCCAACGGCGAATCGAACAAGCAGATCGCCCGCGAACTGGATTTAAGCGTGCGCACGGTGGAAACCCACCGCCTGAACATCAAGCGCAAGCTGGAAATCGAAGGGCAGGCGGAGCTGATCAAGTTCGCCGTGGAAAACAATTTTCGCTGACGGCGGAGGAAGTGGGGTAGCTGGGCAGCCCCGATAGTTACCCCAACTTGCCGTCAGCCGCCAGCTCGCGGATCACGCGGATGGTGTCGATATCGGCTTCCTGGTAGGCGGAGCGGCGGAATTCATCGTAAAACTCTTGCTCGGCCTGCGCCGCAGGCTGCCGCTGGACGGCGTCGTCTTCGTATTCGAAACGCACGAATAGCATTTCCTGTTCTGGCTCTTCAATCGTCATGATCAGGCTTGAGCCGGCGATATCTTGCTGTTTCGGCACCTGGTAGCGCACTTGCAGCAGCGGCAGGTAGCTGACCACGTCCTTGACGACGACCTTGCCGTATCGCAATTCACGCGTGACCGACTGCACCGACTTGTCCGACAGCTGGCAGTCATCCAGATGTTCGACGAACAACAGCGGCTGTTCGGCCCGCATCACCAGCCCGCGCCACAGCTGTTCGCGGGTGAGGGAGTCGATCAGCGGGTTGAGGGGATCGTTGATTTCGATCAGGTGGCTGAATTTCATGGCAGGTCCGGCAAAATGGTTGATGACGGATTGTCCCATATTCCGTACAAAAACTCGGCACAGAAACTCATGCCGGGTCTGGCGCGCGGCCGGCGCTGTTAAAATACAGCGCTTTGCTCCTTCCGGCCCGCCGCTGTCTTGTCACTTATGTCGTCTACCCCCAATTTCGGTCTGAATGCTCCCCAACGGGAAGCCGTCAAGTATCTCGACGGCCCCTGCCTGGTGCTGGCCGGCGCCGGTTCGGGCAAGACGCGCGTGATCACGCAGAAGATCCAGCATCTGATCGAGGATTGCGGCTACGACGCCAAGCATATCGCGGCGCTGACCTTTACCAACAAGGCCGCCACCGAAATGCAGGAGCGTATCGCCAAGCTGCTGAAGGATCCCAAACAGGCTAAGCACATCACGGTCAGCACTTTTCACTCGCTGGGGGTCAAGATCCTGCGCCAGGAAGCGCGCGGTGTCGGCTTGAAAGACCGCTTTTCGATCATGGACAGCGACGATTGCTTTTCTATCGTGCAAGACCTGGCGATCACCACCGACAAGCAGCTGGTGCGTCGCATCCAGACCGCCATCTCGCTGTGGAAGAACGGCCTGGTCGATCCCGAGCAAGCCATTAACCAGGCCGTCACCGAAGAAGAAGCGCAATATGCGCGCATTTTCCGCAGCTATGTGGCCACCCTGGCGGCCTATCAGGCGGTCGATTTCGACGATCTGATCCGCCTGCCGGTGGAGCTGTTCCGCAGCAATGAGGAAGTGCGCGATAAATGGCAGCGCCGTCTGCGCTATCTGCTGGTCGACGAATATCAGGATACCAACACCTGCCAGTATGAATTGGTCAAGCTGCTGGTGACCGGCCTCGGCAAGAAGCCGATGTTTACCGCGGTGGGCGACGACGACCAGGCGATCTACGCCTGGCGCGGCGCCACCATTGAAAACCTGAAAACCCTGCAGGTCGATTTTCCCGACCTGAAAGTGATCAAGCTGGAACAGAATTACCGTTCCTCCACCCGCATCCTGCAAGCCGCCAACGCGGTGATCGGCAACAATCCCAAGCTGTTCGACAAAAAACTGTGGTCGGAACACGGCCTCGGCGATCCGATCAAGGTGATGGGCATGGAGGACGACGAAAAAGAAGCGGAGCAGGTGGCGATCATGCTGTCGGCGCACCGTTTCGAGCGGCGCGCCAAGTTTTCCGACTACGCCATCCTGTACCGCGGCAACCACCAGGCACGCACCTTTGAAAAAGCCCTGCGCCGTGAGCGTATCCCGTACACGATGTCAGGCGGCCAGAGCTTTTTCGACCGCGCCGAAATCAAGGACATCATCAGCTACCTGCGCTTGATCGCCAACGAAGACGACGATCCGGCCTTCATCCGCGCCATCACCACGCCCAAGCGCGGCGTCGGCCAGGCCACGCTGGAAGTGCTGGGCACGGTGGCAGGGCAGTGGCAGTGTTCGCTGTTCGAGGCGGTATTCAAGGGCGGCATCGAAGCCAAGCTGACCGACCGCCAGCTCTATCCGCTGCGCGAATTCTGCCATTTCATCAACCAGCTGGAAGCGCGCGCCAGCCGCGTCGGTCCGGCCGGCAGCGGCGAAAATGCGGCCGCCGTACTGGACGACATGATGAAGGAAATCAATTACGAGCATTATCTGTACGACAGCTTCGACGACCGCGCAGCCCAGGGTAAATGGCAGAATGTGCTGGATTTCACCAACTGGCTGAAAGAAAAGGGCACCGGCGGCAAGGATGGCGCCGGCGACGAGCGCAATCTGCTGGAACTGACGCAGATGGTGGCGCTGATGTCGATGCTGGAAGGCCGCGACGAAGAACCTGATGCGGTGCGCATGTCGACTCTGCACGCCTCCAAGGGACTAGAATATCCACATGTGTTCCTGATCGGCGTCGAGGAGGGCATCCTGCCGCACAAGGGCGATCCCGATGCGCCGCCGGAAACCATCGCCGCCCGCATCGAAGAAGAACGGCGGCTGATGTATGTCGGCATCACGCGCGCCCAGCGCAGCCTGCATGTCAGCTGGTGCAAGAAGCGCAAGCGCGCCGGCGAATCCATCGTCTGCGAGATATCCCGCTTCGTCAAGGAAATGAAGCTGGATGAGGGCGACGCCCTGCCGACCGAGGCCGAACAGATCACCCCGCAGAACCGTCTGGCCAATTTGAAGGCTTTGTTGCAGAAGCCGAGAGCGGCGTGAGATGATAAGCGTCACAGCGAAAACCATTCTGGAGTAAACCATGAGCATAGACAACATCAAGACATCGCTGGAAAAACTGCGCAGCACGCTCGAGAGCAACGGCGCGGTAGACAACGAATTGAAGACTTTGCTGCAAACCCTTGATACCGATATCCAGCAGTTGCTGAAATCCCCGGGCACAGCCCCGGCCGAGACGCCGGCAAGCGGCATCCGCTCCGAGCTGGTGCAGCGCGCCCAGGGCATTTCGGCGCGGCTGGCAGTGAAACATCCGCACCTGGAACCGGTATTGCGCGAAATCGCCGATACGCTGACCAATATGGGTATCTGATACCCAGTCAATCCGAGTTTGCAGGGTGGGCCGCCGAATGCGGCCTGACCGGCAACTGCAGCTTGAAACTTCTCGCTTAACCGATTAATCGCTACGACGCTGCGTCATTGCCGCCCATGGGGTGGCTGCCGTGTCTGCGATTGCTTTATTTTATTGGAACACCATGTGGTTTAAAAATCTTCAGATCTTCCGTATCCCCGCACCATGGGCCATTTCGGCCGAACAGCTGGAAGCCTTCCTGGCGCCACAGGCCTTCGCCAAGTGCAGCAGCCTGGAATTGCAAAGCCAGGGCTGGCTGTCGCCGCGCGAGAACGGCATGCTGGTGCACAGCGTGAACCGCCAGATGATGATCTTGCTGGGCACGGAAAAAAAACTGCTGCCGGCCACCGTGGTCAACCAGGTGACCAAGGCGCGCGCCGCCGAGATCGAAGAGCAGCAAGGCTATGCGCCTGGCCGCAAGCAATTGAAAGATCTCAAGGAACAGGTCACCGACGAGCTGCTGCCGCGCGCTTTCAGCATCCAGCGCAATACCTGGGTCTGGATCGATCCGGTCAACGGCTGGCTGGTGATCGATGCGGCCAGCCCGGCCAAGGCCGAAGAAATCCTCAAGCTGCTGCTGGGCTCAGTCGACAAACTGCAGGTTGCCGGCCTGCGCACCGCCCATTCGCCGCTGACCTCGATGACCAACTGGCTGGCTTCGGATGAAGCGCCGCACGGCTTCACCGTCGACCAGGACACCGAACTGCGCGCCGCCGGCGAAAGCAAGGCTACCGTGCGCTACGTGCGCCACACCATCGAAGCCGACGACGTCCGTCGCCATATCGCCTCCGGCAAGCAATGCACGCGGCTGGCGATGACCTGGGCCGACCATATCTCTTTCGTGCTGACCGAATCGCTGGCGATCAAGCGCATCGCGCCGCTCGACGTTCTGAAGGAAGGTAACGACACCAGCAGCAAGAACGACGATGAACGTTTCGATTCCGACATGATGCTGATGACCGGTGAGCTCAACAAGATGCTCAACGACCTGGTGTTTGCGCTGGGCGGCGAACCGGCAGTCTAAGGCTTAGCATTGTCAATAGCGCTGCTTCACCCGTGCTGAAGCAGCGCGCTTATCCTTAAAACGCCCGGATCGTGGTGCCGCCGTCGGATGACTCGAAGGTATCCGGGCTGATCATGACGCGGTTGCGGCCGGCCGCCTTGGCGCCGTACAAGGCCATGTCGGCGCGCTGGAAGGCTGCGTCGATACTTTCGCCGGGGCGGAAATCGGTGATCCCGATCGACGCCGTCAGGATAATATCCTTGCCGAACTTGCTCCAGTCATACATTTCCGTCTCGGCGCAGATGCGGTCGAGCGCTGTCACACCTTCCTGCACCGTGGTGCCGGTCAGCACCAGCACGAACTCGTCGCCGCCGTAGCGGGCGAAATGGTCGCTCAGGCGCATCTCGTTGCGGACGATCTCGACGAAGGTCTTGAGCACCATGTCGCCGGCGGCATGGCCGAAATTGTCATTCACCGACTTGAAACCGTCGAGGTCGAGGATGGCGATGCAGAACGGCGTGCCGCCGCGCTGGAAACGTTTCTGTTCGACCGCCAGGATTTCCATCAGCGAACGGCGGTTTTCGATATTGGTCAACTCGTCGCGTGTGGCCAGTTCCTGCACCCGTTTCATGGCTTTCACCAGCTGCTGGTTCTGCTCGGTGATCTTGCGCTGCATGCGACTCATCATGTTGGCCAGGTAAATACAGCGGCCCAGAGTCAGGATGAAGGACAGGCAGACCAGCAGTTGGCTCAGGTTGTTACTCACAGGAAATTGCAAGTGCGCGCTGGACAGGCTGAACGCCAGCACCAGGGCGAGCGAACCGATCAGCCAGCTCACAGCATTCCAGAATGTGCTCAGGCCAAGCGCGCCGAAGGCGTAGATCACGAAGAAATTGATCAGGAACAGGTAGCCGACCTGCGGCGCCAGGATCAGGAATCCGGTCTGCATCAGCAATGCCGCCACTACTTGCGGGAAAGTCAGGCCGGGATCCTTTGAGCGGCGCTGGAAGCCGCTCCTGATCAGCAGATAGAAAACCAGGGTCACTACGACCACTGCCATGCCATAGAACAGCGCAATATCGGACTGAATCACGCCTGCATGGACGAATCCCCATAGCAGCAAGGCATCCAGCACGCCGCTCAGGGCGACGCGTCCCAGCATGCCCAACGCCATCGCATTCATTTCTTTTCGTCGTTGCGCTTTCATGTCCCCGAATTCCCTTTGCACGCCTTGGTTGCCACTGGTTTCTTCAGCCCGATTGGCAACAAGCAGCCACGCATGACAGACAGCAATTCATTTTTTTGGGAGAAATGGATGCAGGACATGACACTAAAGGGGAACAATAATGCCATGTTTTGGCTTTCGCACGGATGCGGGATTGAGTAATGTATCAAAATTGTTGCACAACAGATATTCTATAGCTTATCGGAAACTTAAGCCGCATCTGTCCATCCTGGCAAAGGTGTAGAAGCAGATCGGCGCAAATGGGACCGTAAAAATGGAATGTCTTGCATGTTTTAAAGGGGTCAGGGGAGTATGAGAGTCATTATTTTGTTATTAGTTGCCGTCGGGATAGGCGGTTGGTACTGGAATCGTCAAAATACTATCGACGAAGCCAGCGTCACGCGCTTTTACGACACCGCTACCGAGCATGTGCTGAATGGGCGCGGCCAGGAACTGTGCGCCATGCTGACCAAGGATTTTACGCGCAGCGGGGTCAACTCAACCAGCCAGGGACGGATCCAGGAAAACGCCGACAAGCAGGAAACCTGCGACAAATACAGCAAAATGTTCGATTCCATGGCCCGCACCGGCGGCATGATGTCGACCAATTACCAGGTCTACATCGAACATATCGAGCTCAGCAAGGACAAGCGCAGCGCCGAGGTGAAGCTGGCGACCAATGTCAGCATGGCGATCGGGCCGATCGGCAGGGTCGCCGAAACCCGCGACAAGAGCGTGGAAACGCTGGTGATACGCAACGGCAAGGTGATGCTGCAGAAATCCGAGGGGACGGCGATTACAAGGACGATCGGCGACCGGTTCTGAGACGGGCTGGCATGCTTAAACAAAAAAAGACGACTACGAGGTCGTCTTTTTCATTTCAGGGCGATATCCCGCAAGCGGGGATATAAAATTGGACGTGCAAATAAAAACGCCCGCTTGCGCGGGCATTTGTATTTAATCTTGGCGGAGTGGACGGGACTCGCCTACATGCTGCAGGCCGCTGCTGCGCCTGCAGGCGCAGCCCTTCGATTCCCGCCGGAAGCCGCGCAGGCGGCTTCCTCCACTCCGCAGAGCGATATCCCCGCAAGCGGCGATATAAGTTTGGATCTACAAATAAAAACGCCCGCTTGCGCGGGCATTTGTATTTAATCTTGGCGGAGTGGACGGGACTCGAACCCGCGACCCCCGGCGTGACAGGCCGGTATTCTAACCAACTGAACTACCACTCCTAAACTACTCTTCATTGCCGCCCGATAATCTGCTTGGTGGGTGCTGAGAGGCTCGAACTCCCGACCTACGCCTTGTAAGGGCGCCGCTCTACCAACTGAGCTAAGCACCCGAAATGCACACTTAGTCAGACTATCTTTCGGTGCGTATGTCACTACGCCTGAAGGGGGCAGATTGTACAACGGTTTTTTTAAAAAAACCAGCGCTTCGCCAAAAATTGTTTAAAAAGTTTTTATCGACCCCGCCATTCCCTCTGTAAATACACTGGATATCCCCCTCTCAAATATAATTAATGCCATCAATAAACATTATTTTCATTGTGAATTTGCCATGGAAATGGCGGCGGTACAGGCAGCCTCAAAGCAAGTGATCTGACATCCGCTTTGCCCGCGCAAAAGCCATCTGCAGCGGCCAATCGCTTTTTTGTTTGGACAGCGCCCGCTCTCGCCCTAAAATGACTTATAGCTTGCCTTAAGCTGCCCCGTCCGGAGAATGCGATGAACGCCAGGATCAATCTCGGCTTGTACTGCGCGGCGGCATTGCTGCTGGCAGCCTGCAATCTCAATCCCAACCCGGCCGCGCCGCCGGTGCCGGCCACCACGCCCGATGCGACCTCGACCGCCACCACCATGGACGACTACAAGCGCGGACTGGCGCAAAGAATCGTCGCCGTCAATTCCACCGAGGTGTATATCGGCCGGCCACAGGCGCTGCTGCGCGCGGTGATTGTGGTGAAATACTATGTGAACGCCGACGGCCAGCTGCTGCGCGCCGAAATCCTGCGCACCAATAAGGACCGCAAGGCCGAGGCCAGCGCCCTGGCGGCGGTACGCCGCGCCGCGCCTTTCCCCAAGCCGGACAGCAAATTCCTGCGCCGCGGCGAAGTCGAGATCGCGGAAAGCTGGCTGTTCAACGACGACGGCCGCTACCAGCTGCGCTCGATCGCCGAACAGCAGATGGACCAGTAGCGCAGCATAGCGGCGGGTCACCACGATGACCCCTGCATGGCCGGCGAAACTTGCTTCGCGCGCGCTTCTCGCCTACCATCGAGCTACCAGCCAGGACGCAAGGAAACGCCCGCGCGACTCTTCATCGCGCCGCGTCCGCATCTAGCATCTATCTCCCTTTTTCTATGAGACCGCACAGTAATGGATATCAAGCCGCCAATCACCATTTCCAGCTTCGATCTGGAACGTATTGAACAATTGCTGGCATCGGCCGCTTATCGCAACCTGCCAGGCATCGATGCCCTGGAACAGGAACTGGGACGCGCCACGGTCGTCGATCCGGAACAGATCCCGCCGGGCCTGATCACCATGAATTCGGCGGTGCGCTTCATCGACGACGTCAGCAAGGTCGAATACGACATGACGCTGGCCTACCCTGGCCCGTCCAATCCACCGGATGCAGTATCGATCCTGGCGCCGGTCGGCAGCGCCCTGCTCGGCCTGTCGGTGGGACAGTCGATTTCCTGGCAAGGTCCGGGCGGCCGTCCGCTGCAGCTGCGCATCCTGGACGTGACTTACCAGCCGGAAGCCAACGGCGCATTTCACCTTTAAACGCATCCGCCATCGCCACCGTATGCAGCAGCGGCCATGCTGCTGCAAGTTTTCAAGACGCAGAACCATCGCGTCTGCTACACAGAAAAGTAAAGACAGGTCATCATGTTAAGCGCAGATTATCAACGCCCTCCCAAGCTGTACCGCTATTCGGAGCGGCAATGGCTGGAACGCTCCCTGACGCTCGGCGAATTCCGCCTGCGCCCGCCGGCGGAAAGCCTGCAGATCAGCAATCTCCACCATCCTCGCAGCTCTGGCGCCAAGACCCTGCCGCAGCTGCTGACCCTGAGCCTGAGCAGCAGCGACGACGCCAGCCTGTTCAGCGCCTTTGCGCCGTCCAACTGCTGCCTGGTGATCCACGATACCGAACATTTCGGCGAAATGGTCCATCGCGCGGTACAGCGGGTGCTGCCCAACTGGGCCGGCATCGACGCCGCCATCTGCTACGGCCAGCCGAGTCCGCTCGGCGCCACGTTTACCAAACCCAAGCGCGACGCCGCCCAGCACGAATGGCTGTTTGCCTGGCGCCCTGCGCAAGCGACCATCGGATTGCGGCCGATCGTGATCCAGATCGGCAATCTGGAAAAAATCGCGGAACTGCGCGACCGGAAATAAGCGCAAACGGCGCCGGCACTGCGGCGCAGCGGCTATCCGTCTGTTACCGGCGTCAATAAGTGCACATTCGCGGACAAAAACACCATGTTGGCAGATTGGCACAGTAGCCTGTATCATCGGCGATACTGATTGCACCAGTGCGGCCACTGCCGCTGCGGCTGGTATTCGCTATACTGAAAAATTCACGAATCTAGGAGCCACACAATGCACAGATCCACCCTGAGAACCCGCAGCGATATGCGTAGCATGGTCGAGGACGCGCAAGAGCTGTTCCGCGAGGCAGCAGCCACGACCGGCGAAAAGGCCGAGGATCTTCGTCAAAAAGGTTTGGAACTACTTGACGCCGCTGTATCTAAAGCACAAGACGTGCAGGCAGCAGCGATCGAAGCCGGCAAAGATATCGCCGCCACGGCCGATGACTATGTCCAGGAAAATCCATGGCGCGCAATCGCCATTTCCGCCGGCGTCGGCTTGCTGCTCGGCCTGGCCATTTCCCGCAAGTAAACGCAGCATAACCGTCAGGCACGCATGAACCCACAACAACCCAAGCACAGCAGTCCGGGTCTGGTGTCCGGCCTGGTCAGCACCGCCAAGAACATGTTTGCGCTGGTGATCAGCCGCATCGAGCTGGCCGCCCTGGAATTCTCCGAGATCGGCGCCCATCTGTTGAAGCTGTTTCTGGTGTGTGCCCTCAGCATTGTCGCGCTGTGGTTTGCACTGGCCTTCTGGAGCGCCCTGGTAGTAGTGCTGGCGTGGGAATCCATGGGCTGGAAAATACTGGTGATCCTGGGCGCGTTCTTCACCCTGCTGGCGCTGGGCTCAGCCTTGTATGTGCGCAGCGTGTTACGCCAAGGCAGGCTCGGCTTGCCAATCACCATGGCTGAGCTGCGCAAAGATCGCGACGCCATACTTTGAGCAGGGAACCCGACATGAGCCGACACATGGGACTCGACAGCCATCTTTCATCCGCCGAACGCAAGCAGAAACTGCTGGCCGAAGGCGCACTGTTCCGCGCTGAAATGCTGCATTCGCGCGACATCGTGCGCGCCAACCTGAACAGCAAATCGCTGGCGACCGTGCTGCTGGGACGCGCCAGCGGCATCGCTTCGTCGCTGTTCAGCGTTTCCAGCAGCCTCAAGGGCAGCAACCTGCCGGCCATGCTGCCGCTGCTGGTGACCGGCGCTTCCTGGCTCTCCAAGCGTTGTACCCGCAAACCCCTTTTAATCGGAGCAGCCGTGATCGCAGCGATCGGCGGCGCCGTTTTTGTCAGCAGTAGAAACAGTAGAGAAACAACAGATGACGAATAACCGTAAGCCCCATCCGGGGCTGCGGTTTTTTTGCTGATGCTGTCTCAACCTTCGAGAGGAAAGACCATGAATACATTCAAATTAGGCGCCCTGGCTCTGGCAGTGACCATGGCCACTGCAGGTTGTGCCGACATGTCGGAAACGCAAAAAGGCACCGCCTATGGCGCAGGCGCGGGCGCGGTTCTCGGCGGCCTGGTGGGCGGCATTGCCGGCCCTGGCGGCGCCGGACGGACGGCCGCCGGTGCGGCCATCGGCGCCGCGATCGGCGCGGTTGGCGGCAATATCTGGGGCAAGCGTCAGCAAGATCAGAAAATGGCGATGGAACGGGCAACTGCCGGTACCAACGTCCAGGTTACCCAGACTGCCGATAACCGCCTGAAGATCAATGTTCCGGCCGATACCGGCTTTGCGACCGGGCGCGCTGACATCAATCCGGCCCTGCGCCCAATCCTGGACCAGCTGGCGACAACGCTGGTGCAGAATCCCGCCGCCCAAGTGGAAGTCTACGGCCATACCGACAATACCGGCACGGATGCAATCAACAATCCACTGTCGAACCAGCGTGCACAGAATGTCGCCGGCTACCTGAGCAGCCGCGGCGTCGCGCCGAACCGTATCCTGACCAAGGGCCTGGGCTCCACAGAGCCTGTAGTTGCCAACGATACGGCAGCTAACCGTGCAATCAATCGCCGGGTTGAGCTCTACACTTACGAACGGGATCCTGGGCAAGGCCAGCAACCACAGGCTCGGGCCTATTGATCTTCACCCCAAGCTCTTGGGTAAAAAAAAGCCAGTCAACGTGTTGACTGGCTTTTTTTACGATCGGTTATGCCGGATTACTTTGCTGCCGGCTCCGACGCAGCGCTGGCTGCCGCAGAAGCAGAAGCCGCCGCACTTGCAGAGGCATCGGCAGCAGCGGCTGGCGCCGGCACTTCAGGTTCCTTGAACTTGCCGCCCGATTGGTTGGCCATGTAGACCACCGCGCGCGCCACTTCGATATCGTCGAGATCTGGATTGCCGCCCTTGGCCGGCATCGCCCGCAAACCGTGCAGCGCATAGCCGACGACCTTGTCGTAGCCGTCAGCCAGACGCGGCCCCCAGGCGCCGGCATCGCCGACCTTGGGAGCACCGGCAGCGCCAGTCGCATGGCATGCCGCACAGGTGGATTTGAAGACCTCTTCGCCCGACAGCAGCTGCTTCGGCGCGTTGACGTCCTTGAAGGTGAAACCGGCATCGGCTACCGGCTGGATACGAGCCGCAATTGCTTCCGGCGTCTGTCCTTCCGAACCGGCGCCGACTTTCTTGCCTGCGGTGACGTATTGCACCAGCAATACGATACAGATGATAGGTACTAGAAAACCGGCTGCAACAGCAATGATCAGTTGCTTAGGCGTCTTGATCGCGGATTGATGTTCTTCGTTTTGTGCGTCGCTCATAATTCCCTCAGTGCAATTTTCAAAGCCATAGCCGGATACGCGCCAAAAAACCGTTCACACTGCCTGAACAGCCCACGATCCCTCGCCAAACCCTTGATTATAGTCGCAATAAATACTATTTGGAACGAACAACAGTTGCTTTAAATGGACGCGCACGCAGAAAAACGGTATCCTTCATGCCTCTTCACCGTTCCTCTCATGCGGCTGTAGCTCAGTGGATAGAGTATTGGCCTCCGAAGCCAAGGGTCGCTGGTTCGATTCCAGCCAGCCGCACCAGTTTTTCCGATATATATCAATAGCTTGAACATCTCGACATGCCGCTGGCACGAACGACGGGGGCTTGCGTTATTGCGCATTTCCGCTTCATCGGCTGACAATCATATTTAAGCAATACCCTTCCCTGCTATCCAGTAACGCCCGGGCATTCCTATTCTGGATCGGCCTGTCCGATGTTGATGGAAAAATCCAACCATGCCAACTGTAGCCGACTCTTTATCTGACACTCTGCAGACCTCCCGACTGCCGCCTCATCTTTAAGCAAAACTTGATTGACAGCTAATGATTGCTGCATCGCTGCGTTCAATTTTTTTACTTTTCACGTAACGTGAAAATAGACTCACATTGAATATTTTCCGAAAATCGTTCATAATAATTTCATATTCACGTAACGTGAAAAAGGAAATATCTTGAACGATGATCAATTTCTGGTGCCATCGTCGCCCGAGGCTGAGCTGATAACCCATGCCCTGGATGCGTTACGCGAGTCGACAGGAATCACGGGCCAACTCCTTCATCCCGCCCCCCATGCAGACGCCGAAGTCACTCTTCAGGTGGCAGGTCAGTCGTTGCTATATGCCTGCGAGGTCAAACGGAAAATTGACAGATTCTTGGCCCTGGATAGCCTAAAAGCCAGATTTTCCGCAAACCAGACCCCCGCCCTCCTCATCTGTGAGTCGCTCAGCCACGAGATGGCGGCGCGCTGCCGCGAACTCGGCGTACAGTTCATCGACACTGCCGGCAACGCCTACCTTACCAACACACAGGGGGTGCTGATCCATGTCGCCGGTCGTAAAGCAAAAAAAGAATCCTTAGGCCTTGCCGGCGAAATGACCATCACCCCCGCCTCCCTGCGCATGATCTTCGCGTTCCTGGCCGATCCCTCCATGCTCAATGCGACCTATCGAGATATTTCCGTTTCGGTACAGATATCGACCGGTGCGATTGGAAAAATTTTCGAAACTCTGGAAGCGCGGGGCTTCATAAGCACGGCGCCGGGAGGAAATCGC
Source organism: Collimonas pratensis (assembly GCF_001584185.1). Classification (GTDB taxonomy): domain Bacteria; phylum Pseudomonadota; class Gammaproteobacteria; order Burkholderiales; family Burkholderiaceae_D; genus Collimonas; species Collimonas pratensis. The sequence continues at coordinate 5,606,245 of NZ_CP013234.1, forward strand.
ATCATCAGTTCACCCGCGCATCTGCTAAGCGAATGGACCAGCGGATACCTGGGCCGTTTGCGTCCCAAACTCAAGAAATTTCGCTTCACCGCACCCGACCCCAGTGCGCTTTATCCTGGCTGGAATCCCACACCGCACAGCTCCGCCTGGGGCGGCGAAGTAGCAGCGGACATCCTCACAAAGCACTTAAAACCGGCGACGTTCACCATCTATATGGACATGGAGGCAAAAAAAGCCGAGCTTACTGCATTGATAAAGCAGTTCCGTTTGCAAGCAGACCCTCATGGTCCCATCGAGGTGCTCCAGCCATTCTGGAACATGGAGTACTTTAACCAGCCCGACCCTACCGTGGTACCGCGGCACCTGGTCTATGCGGACCTGCTTGGCACACAAGATCCACGCAATCTTGACCTCGCCAAGCAAATCTCTAGCGACATCATCAAACATGTACATAACGCGGCGCGATAGGCCACTAGATCCGGTTACCCTCGCCATCCTCAATGCCCTGCATCTGATCGCGGCGAGGCACAAAACAAGCTATTTCATCATCGGCGCGACTGCCAGGGACATTCTGATGATTCATGTTTTCGGCATCGATCAGGGACGCGCGACACGCGACGTCGATTTTGCTATCGCCTTAAAGGACTGGCGCCAGTTTGACCTCATCAAGAACGCGTTCATTGACAGTGGCGATTTCCAGCCAGTAACGGGGACAGCACATCGGCTGCACTACAAGCCAGGCGAATTTGGATCCGGATATCCCCTGGATCTGATTCCCTTCGGCGCAATCGAACAAGATAAAAACGAAATCGCCTGGCCGCCAGACATGAGCGTAGTAATGAATGTCGCCGGATACGCCGAAGCGCTGGCATCGGCAATACAGGTCGATGTCGGTGAAAATTTAATTATCAGTGTCGTTTCGATACCGGCGCTGGCGGCTCTCAAACTGCTGGCATGGAACGACAGGGGCTTGCTCGACAACAAAGACGCGCAGGATATCTTTTTCCTGCTTCGGCATTATCACGAAGCAGGCAATGACGGGCGCCTGTATGCGGAGGCATTCTCACTAATGGAGGCCTGCGGATACGACCTAGCCTTGGCCGGCGCCGCATTGCTGGGCTACGACACCCGACTCATACTGGAAGACGCTACGCGTCAGGCATTATTGGCGGTACTAGGTGACCCAGCCAAACGAGACCGCCTGGCCATACATATGGATCGAACAATGGCCGCCGACGCCGTTGTCCCGTCTCGCTTTATCGGACAATTCGAATACGGGCTTGATTTAGAAACGCTATAGCGTTTTATCCGAGCACCTTGGGATCAGCTAAGCGATGTCCAAAGGTGCTGCGCCGCGTAAGCGCGCCAAGGCCGCCAGGCTTCCGCCCGCGCGCTGAGCTGCCTGGCGCTCGGCCGAGGCCCTCCTTCATGCAGCGCGAGCGCATTCATCAAGGCCACATCGGCCGCCGGAAATGCATCCGGCTCGCGCAGATGGCGCAGCGCAAAGTATTGCGCGGTCCAGTCGCCGATGCCGGGCAATTCGCACAGTTTCTGCACGACTTCTGCCAGGCTGGCGCGGCTGTCCAGCAAATGCGGATCGGCCACCAGCGCGGCGGCCAGCGCTGACAAAGTGGCGGCGCGCGACTTCGGCATGCCGAGCGCGGCCAGGTCGGCGGCGGCTACGCGCGCCGGCTCGGGAAACACATGGCTGAGCCCGGGACGGTCGGCACAGGTTTCTGCCAAGGCGACGCCATGCTGCGCCGCCAGCTTGCCGGCTAGCTTGATGGCGCCGCTTACCGTAATCTGCTGCCCCAGCACCGCGCGCATGGCTTGTTCAAAACCGTCCCAGGCGCCCGGTATGCGTAATCCAGGCCTGGCGGCAGTCAACCGCGCCATGAGTGGATCTTCGCCGAGCTGGCTGTTGATGATGTGCGGGTCAGCAGCGAGATCGAACATTCTTCTCAGACGGGCAATGATGGCTGCCAGCGACGCCAGTCGCGGGAAACGGATCGTGACTTGCAAAGCGTTGCCCGCGCCCTGCCGTACCAGCACCGTACCTTGTGCGCCGTCGAGGCTGATACAGCGGGAATAGCTATCATCAGCTACCGTTTCTACACCGGTGATCGCGCGCGCTTGCAAGAAGACGAGCATGGCGGGCCAGTCGTAGGGTGGATGGTAGCGCAGCAACAGCGTGACTTCGCCTTGCGCACCGGCTGATTGATCGGGCTGGGCGCTACGCCGCAAGGCGCCGGGCGGCCGCTGATACAGGCCGTGGAATACTTCATTAAAGCGTCGCACGCTGCCAAAACCGGCCGCAAATGCAATTTCAGTGAGCGGCATGCGGGTCTCGTGGATCAGCTGCTTGGCCAGCAGTACGCGCCGGGTCTGGGCCACGGTCACCGACGATGCGCCTACATGCTGCACGAACAGACGGCGCAGCTGGCGCTCGCCGACGCCGAGGCGCTCTGCCAGCGTATCCATGCCGGCGTCATCAAGGGCGCCCATCTCTATCAATGCCAGTGCGCGCGCCACGGTGTGCGACACGCCGGTATTGGAAACGCCGCGCCAGGCGCCCGAATCGGGCGCGGCTTCGGGCCGGCAACGCAGGCAAGGACGAAAGCCGGCTTCCTGGGCGGCGGCGGCAGTGCGGAAAAAAAGGACGTTTTCCGATTTGGCGGTACGGGCAGGACAGATCGGCCGGCAATAAATGCCGGTGGTCTTGACGGCGACGAAGAAGCGGCCGTCGAAGCGCGCATCGCGGCTGGCCAGCGCTCGGTAGCAGGTGTCGTGATCGAGTTCCATGGCGGCATGATCGCGCCGTTGTCTGGTACTGTCTAGCGGTTTTCGGACATGGGCATCATGACAATAATCATGAACATGGGGAGTCCGGAAAGCGCCAGTGCACGCAGGCGATGGCGACAATCCGGGATATTGCCTTGGAAATACACGCCACGGGCAACTGGGAAACCATGCAACGCATAGTTGCTATGGCTTCAGCCAAGCCGAGGCTTTATTTACCGTTCAGGACCGGCCACAGGCGCGGACCGCCATCGCCGTAGCGGTCGTCAAAGCGTTTCAACACCGCTTCGCGCGCGGATTCGCTCAGGCTCGGATATTTGTCGCCCTGCTCGATGGCGGCGTAGGCTTCACCAGCCTTGGCCAGGTCCTCGGGGATATGGAAATTGCTGACGAAGTCTTGTTGCCACTGCTCTGTCACCTTGGCGACCAGCACGGCGCGCGCAGGCTGGTTCAATACGCTGAATTCGTCGACGCCGGCAGTAATACGCTGCACCGTTTCAGTCAATCCCTCCTCGGTCAGCGGCGCCTTGGTGAATTCCTTGACGGCATGTGAGCCACTCGTCTTACTCATGTCACTCTCCTTGGGTTAAGTGGTGTGATGATGGACGACCCGCTTACCGCGGGCGGATGTTGCAGACTCGGTATTGTTTGGATTTGCCTGAGCTTTTTCGCGGAGAAAATCAGTGTAAGAATCAGTGCGTGGTGAAAAAGCGTTCTTGCATTTCTTCCAACCCGAGCGTGTGCAGCACTTCGTGCAGACGCTCGGTCGGTCGCTTGCGCGGCAGATTCTTGTAGTTGGCGATAATCAATTCATTCTTCATCGAATGCTCCCAGCCGACCAGTTCGGTCACGCTGACTTGATAACCATGTGCTTCCAATTGCAGGCAGCGCAGCACGTTGGTGACCTGGCTGCCGAATTCCCTCGTATGCAGCGGATGGCGCCAGATTTCCGTCAAAGCTTCCTTGCCCAGCGATTTACCTTTGTTCTTTTTCAGTACTGAAGCCACTTCAGCCTGGCAGCAAGGCACCAGCACCATGAAGCGCGCCTGCTTCTTCAAGCCGAACTCGATCGCATCGTCAGTAGCGGTATTACATGCATGCAATGCCGTGACAACGTCGATCCGGCCCGGCAACAAAGCGGACTCTATCGATTCCGCCACCGACAAATTCAAAAACGACATGCCAGGAAATTCCAGGCGCTGTGCCAACTCCTGCGATTTCTTCACCAGTTCTTCGCGCGTCTCGATGCCGAAGATGTGCGAATTGTCCTTGAGCGTCTTGAAGAACAGATCGTACAGAATGAAGCCCAGGTAAGATTTTCCCGCTCCATGGTCGACCAGTTGTACGCCGCTTTGTTCCCGCTGGATTTCCTGTAGCAGGGGTTCAATGAATTGATATAGATGATATACCTGCTTGAGCTTGCGGCGGCTGTCCTGGTTCAATTTGCCGTCGCGCGTCAGGATATGCAGCTCCTTGAGCAGTTCTATCGATTGGCCGGGACGAATTTCATGCTTGGCGGCCTGCTGGCCGGGAGTGTTGGATTCTGGTTTGATGCCGTTCATGGAGCTTGCTTTCTGTCGGCCAGGCTGGCCCGTTATCCTGCCAAGTATAACGGCTTCAAGGGCCCAAGGTCTTGAAACGGCGGCGCCCGGCCAAAAGATTAGCGTCTGCTTCTCGTCATGCGCCCCATCGTGCAGGAGTAGCGGCCCAGCTCGACGTCGTTGCGCAAGCCTATTTTTCTCATGGCCGAGGCTTTTTGCAAACCCACGGTCTTGACGCTTTTATGGAGGCGGTCGGCAATTTCCCGCAAGCTGTTGCCGACAGCGTACATCTTCAGCACTTCGACTTCACGCCTGGTCGGCGCCTTGCCGGTCGGCCCTTGCTTCAGCAGCCGCAGCGCCGTTTTGCTCACGTATGGCGCGCTGCGCGAACCCTCCAGGATGGCGCGGCCGAGCTCGCCCAGTTCGTCGCTCTTGTGCACCACGCCTTTCACGCCGCTATTCCTGATCTGGTACAGCACGGCGGGAATGTCGATCATGGTCAGCACAACCAGCGCCAGCGCCGGATGCTCGCACTTGAGCTGGTTGAACAAGACGCAGCCGTCGCCAATCCGGTTGATCGGCAGCGAAAACTCGGAAATCAGCATGTCGCAGGGCGTATCTTGCAGCCGCGCCGACAGTTCCGCAGTCGAGGCGGCGGCGGCCACCACGGCGTAGCCGGGCATCAGGTCGATATATTGCCGCACCCCCGAAATGACGGCTGGATGATCGTCAGCCAGGATGATTTTGATCATGTAGCTCCTCCCAAGAATAAGTGATTGTGTGTGCTCTAGGGTTTTACTTATCGTTAAGACGTAGGAAGTATCGGGTTTACATGTTATTAAATATATAAGCAAACTTCTTAAATACATAGTCCAATTGATAACTCAGATGCAAAATAGTTAATATTCACCTGGCGGCCACAAGTCGTTGGGACTTCCGGAAAATCAATTTTCCCTGACCAGGCCTATCCGGTTTAGTTTTTCCATGGAGTAAAAGCTGTGAAAATCATTCTTGCCGATGACCACCCTGTATTTACCGCAGGCGTGCGCGCCTACCTCAGTCACATCCCGGATTGCCGGGTAGTCGCCAGCGTTTCCAGCGCGGATGCGCTGGTCCAGTGCCTAGAGTCAACGCCATGCGACCTGGTCATCACCGAATTTTCGATGCCGATGACGCGCATCGGCGACGGCCTGCACCTGCTCTCCTACATCCGGCGCCACCACCCGCATACATGGCTGGTGGTGCTGACCACCAACGACTTCCCTGTGGTGCTGTACCAGATCATCAACAGCGGCGTGAATGGCTTGCTGCACAAAAGCGATGCGATTCCCGAGATCGGCAAGACCATCCGGCATTTGGGCAACAACACACCTTACGTGGGCCCCTCGTTTCAAACCTTGCTGCAGAACGGCATGGACGAGCAGGGCACATATCTCATCCCCAGTCCGCGCGAGACCGAGGTATTGCGCCTGTACGCGGCCGGCCACAGTCTGCGGGATATTGCCGGACGCCTCAGCAAAAGCGTGAAAACGGTGAGCTTGCAAAAAGCGTCGGCCATGAAAAAGCTAGGATTGCGCAACGATATCGAGCTGGGCCGCTATTGCGCCGCGGCCAGTGGCGACAATATCCGCCCTCAGGGCCAGGAAGACTGGTTTTTGCCGGAACCGGGCAGCCGCAAGCGGGCGCCCGCGGCGTGAGATTTCAGCGCTGCCGGCCGAGGTCGAATATCTGCGCCATCGGCGTCCATTTCTCGCCGGCAGGTGTCCATGGCGTGGCAGCCTGGAACCGCCACATCAGGGTTTCCCATTCCTGCACCTTGGGATTGCCAAGGGCGGCATGCATCATCTGCTCCGCACTATAGACGACGTCATCGGTTTCCATCAGCATCACCAGCCGCGTACCGAGGCGGTAGATTTCCATGGACAGCACACCCTGCTGCCGCAGATGGGCAGCAATCTCGGGCCAGATCTGGCGGTGATATTGCTCGTATTCGCGGATCAGGGCCGGATCGTCTTGCAGATCCAGCGCCAGGCAGTGACGCATAGCGGTAGCTCCTTTCAGTCCAGGCAGCTCAGTTCGACCAGCCGCCATCGATCAGATGGATGGCGCCGGTGGTGAAGGCCGATTCATCCGATGCCAGGTAGAGCGCCAGCGCCGCGATTTCCTCGGTCTTGCCGAGCCTCCCCATCGGCTGGCGTGCGACAAACGCCGCTTCGATCCGGGCAATATCGACATTCTGCTGGCGCGCTTGCTCGGCGATTCTTTGACGCAGCGACGGCGATTCCACCGTGCCGGGGCAGATCGCATTGCAGCGGATGCCCTGCGCCACAAAATCCGCCGCCACCGCCTTGGTGAGGCCGATCACGGCTGCCTTGGTGGTGCCGTAGACAAAGCGGTTCGGCACCCCTTTCACGCTGGACGCCGCGGACGCCATATTGATGATCGAGCCGCCGCCTTGCGCCAGCATGGCCGGCAACACGGCGCGAATCAGGCGGTACATGGAGCCGACGTTAAGATCCCAGGAAAAGCGCCAGTCCTCTTCGCTGCAGTCGAGGATGCTGCCGTGATGGACAAAGCCGGCGCAATTGAACAGCACATCGAAACTTTGGTTTTGCGCCAGGGCACTTACCGCTGCAGCGTCGGTGACATCCAACAGCGAGGTCTGGATCTGGCGGCCTGCGGCCTGAGCGGCGCCAGCGGTTTCCGTCAAGGCAGCGGAGTTGATGTCGGTTGCCAATACGTGTGCGCCCTCGCCTGCAAACCTGAGCGCGCTGGCGCGGCCGATGCCTTGGCCGGCGGCGGTAACCAGAATGCGCTTGCCCTGTAATCTCATGCGCTTGCCTCCAAAATTTGATGAATTGCCGGCCTAAGAGATGTTTTTTTAACAGGTCTATTGGCTGGACCAATGATAGCACGCTAAAAAACCAGTCGACAACGGCTGGAACCTGCAATTTATCCTGTTTCGGACCACATTCCCACATATCGGTTTCGCCTGTCTGCGCTCTTGGCGTGGCACAATATGAAAAATCTCTTTCATTGCTGCCATGCCCATCCAAACCATCCATAACCGCCGCTTGTACCAACAGATCGCCGACCAGCTGCGCGATATGATCGACCGCGGCGAATACGGTCCCGGCGGCAACCTGCCGCCCGAGCGGGAACTGGCCAAGCAGTTCGGCGTTAGCCGCACTTCCGTACGGGAAGCCTTGATCGCCCTGGAAGTAATCGGGATCGTCAGCGTGCGGGTCGGCAATGGCGTAGTGGTATTGGCGCAGGAAGAACCCGCCGCGGCTAAAACTAGGGACGAGGCCAAGCCATCGGCCCTGCAGCAGGCGGCGCGCCGCAGCGGCTGGGAAATCGATCCGGAACTCGACCTCGAAATCAGCCACGAGCTGGATGACGAAATTCCGCCGTTCAAGCTGTTGCAGGCACGCCGCCTGGTCGAGCCCGAAACCGCCGCCCTCGCCGCAGTCAACGCCAGCGACGAACAGCTGCGCAGCATCGCCGACGCGTATGCACGCAATGTCGAGGACAATCGCAACGGTTCGCACACCCATCCGGGCGACCGCCTGTTCCATATCCGCATCGCCGAAGCCAGCGGCAACCCGGCTTATCTGCTGCTGGTCAGCCATCTGCTGGGACGCAAGTACGGCATGATGTTCCAGCGCCTGCAAACGCTGTACACCTCGAAAGACATGCCCAACCGTTCAGAACATGAACACCAGCTGATCCTGGAAGCGCTGCAGGCGCGCGATGCGGTGGCGGCGCGCAAGGCGATGCGCGCGCACATGGATTCGGTGGTGAAGATTTTTTCCCGTTCGGTGCCGGAGCACAGCGTCAAATATCAACCGGATCCACTTCCAAAGACCACTTCGCGCGTGTCTTGATCTGCCGCAGCTGCGCCATCCAGTCAGTCAGGAAAGCCTGCAAGCCCGGCCGCGACGGGCATTCGATCAGCAACTGCGCGCGGTCGACGTTAGCGACGCGAGTCATGGTCATCGGAATCGGGTCATGCATGGTGATGCCTTCATGTTCGATGCAATGCGCGGCCTGCTGCAGGAATTCAATCGCGGTTTCCAGCTCTTTCGCTTCCGCCCGCAGTAAAGCCTGATAAATGTAAGGCGGCAGGCAGGCCTGCTCGCGCTCCTCCAGCAAGGACGTGGCGAAGTGATCGTAATCGTGGGCGATCACGGCTGCGTACAACGGATGCTGCGGATAACGAGTCTGTATCAGCACTTCGCTGGGGCTGCCGCCTTCTTTCTGCGCAGCGCGGCCAGCGCGGCCGGCTACCTGCATCAGCTGCGCAAACAAGCGTTCGCTGGCGCGGTAGTCATGCGAGAACAGCGCCGTATCGGGATTCAGGATGCCTACCAGCGTGAGGTTTTTGAAATCGTGTCCCTTGGCCACCATCTGGGTGCCGATCAAGATGTCCACCTCGCCATTGTGGACGCTGTCGAAAGCCGCCTGCGCACTGCCCTTGCGACGGGTCGAATCAGCATCGATGCGCAACACCCGTGCCTCAGGAAACATGGCTTTCAAGCCCTCTTCCAGTCTTTGCGTGCCGCGGCCCAGCGGCTGCAGGTCGATATTGCCGCAGGTCGGGCAGGATTTCGGAATCCGCAATTCGAGGCTGCAATGATGGCAGCGCAGCCGGTGCTCGGGTTTGTGCAGCACCATGAAAGAAGTGCAGCGGGTGCAGTTGCTGACCCAGCCGCAGGCGTCGCAGGCGATCACCGGCGCATAGCCGCGCCGGTTCAGGAACAGCAGCGATTGCTCGCCGCGCTCCAGCCTCAGTTTCAATGCACTGACCAGGTTCGAGGTCAGGCCTTCACTGGGTTTGTCGCGCTCCATGTCGATCCGGCGCACTTTCGGCAACACCGCATCCTTGACCGCGCGTTCGCGCAGCTCCAGTTTTTTATAGCGGCCGGACTGTGCGTGATGCCAGGTTTCCAGCGACGGCGTGGCCGAGCCCAGCACGATCGGAATGCTCAGCTGATGGGCGCGCCACACCGCCAGGTCGCGCGCCGAGTAGCGCAAGCCTTCCTGCTGTTTGTAGGACGGATCGTGTTCTTCGTCGATCACGATCAGCTTCAGATGCGGCAGGGAAGCCAGCACCGCCAGCCGGGTCCCGAGGATAATGCGGGCCTGCCCCAGGTGCGCCGCCAGCCAGTGGCGCAGGCGCTCGCCTTCGGCCAGGCCGCTGTGCAGAGTCGCCACCGTAACGCCGGGAAAGCGGGCGCGAATATTTCCTTCGAGCTGCGGCGTCAGATTAATTTCCGGCACCAGGATCAGGATCTGCGACAGGTTGTCCTTGCCGTTTTCGCCATGTGCCAGGATCTGCGCCGCCGCCTGCAGATACACTTCCGTCTTGCCGCTGCCGGTCACGCCATATAGCAGGGTTGGGGCAAATCCGGTGGCGCCGGCGATTGCATCGGCCGCCTGCTGCTGCGCCGGATTGAGCTGCGCCACATCGATCGGCGTGGCGTCGTGCACGGCGCCGGGCTGCGCCAGCTTCTTCAGGGCACGATCCAGCGCGACCGGCTTCAACGCCCGCAAATTCTTCGGCAAGCCCGGCAAAGCGACTTCGCCCAGCGGCCGCTGATAATAGTCGGCGGCAAAACGGCAAAGCGCCAGCCATTGTGCCGACAAGGGCGGCAACTGATGGCGTACGGCTTGTACATTTTTTAATTTTTCAGCAGGAACGTCGCTCTCGTCGCTCAGGCCGACAATCATCCCGACCACTTCGCGCCGCCCGAACGACAATTGCACCAGCTGGCCGACGCGCGGCAAGGGCTCGTTGTCGTCGCTGGCCTGCCAGCGATAGTCGAAGCTGCTATCCAGGGGAGTATCGAGGACGATTTGAAGAATGCTTTGTTTCACGAACTTAATGTGATTCCCGAGGAAATAGGCTAACTATCGGTTTCATAAGTGCTTTTGAAACTGTCCACATTATCTGTGGATAACTTTGTGGACAACGTCAGCTTCACATTCAAAAACGGTGCGTTTACAGGTAATTCCTGATTTTTCTAAAATTGAAATAAAAATAAATCATGTTTTAAATCAATAGCTTAACTCGTGCGCCATATATAGAAAAAAATCTCTGAGAATTTAAAAAATGGCCTTGCAGAAACTAAATTATGTGCATAACTAAATTTGAACTGCTCCAGAATGGCGCATGGCTGGGTAACATTCAGGTCCACATTGAGAAACCGCCGAGTGCACCATCATGTCGTTTTTTCCATAAACTCCATCCAATTCTACTCCGGCAAAATTGGCGGCCTGTCAACTCTGGTCAAATTTGCCTTGAGGCAAATTTCTAAGATTCTACTTAATGTAAAACATGAGGAAATGCCCTAAGCATCGGTTTCATAAGCGCTTTTCAAATTATCCACAATGTCTGTGGATAACTTTGTGGGTAACCTGCTCTTGACAGGCTGCAGCCTCATATTTGATGCGGGTTTCAATAAATTGCCTAAACTAAAAGCAGAAAATAAACCCTTAAAAATCAAATACTTACAAAACACAATCCGTCTGCAAAATAAAAATATCGATATAAATAATTACCGTGGTGCAGCAGATTTATTTTGTGCATAACTAGCGGCCATGAATCTCCGCAGCGATGTTGAATGTGTTATGTGTGTCGCTATGTAACAGCAAAATTTCCCGCAAGGAAGGCCAAAAAGTCGCTTTGCCAGTCCTATGCGCGCAACTTGCGGCTGATTTCATGGACCGCATCGACCATCACGGCCACCGACTCCGGCGGCGTAAATTGGGAAATGCCATGGCCCAGGTTGAAGACATGGCCGTGGCCAGATTGCGGCGTACCGTAGGCATTCAGCAGACGGCTGACTTCACTGCGGATCTGCTCAGGATTGGCGAACAGCACGGCAGGATCGAGATTGCCCTGCAGCGCGACGCGCTGACCGATGCGGGTGCGCGCTTCCGACAGATTGACGGTCCAATCTAGACCGACAGCGTCGGCGCCGATATCGGCTATCTGCTCCAGCCACAGCCCGCCGCCCTTGGTGAAGACAATCGCCGGAATCGGCACACCGTCTTTCTCGCGCTTCAGCTGGGACACCACCTGGCGCATGTAGTCCAGCGAAAATTCCTGGTATGCGCCATCCGCCAGCGCCCCGCCCCACGAATCGAAAATCATCACGGCTTGTGCGCCGGCATCGATTTGGGCGTTCAGATAGGCTGCCACCGCCGCCGCGTTGGTGCTCAGCACGTGGTGCATCAGGTCCGGGCGGTTGTACAACATGGTCTTGACGGTATGGAATTCACGCGAGCCCTCGCCTTCCACCATATAGCAAGCCAGGGTCCATGGACTGCCGGCAAAGCCGATCAGCGGCACCCGGCCATTCAGTTCGGTGCGGATCTGCGTGACTGCCTTGAAGACATAGTCAAGCTTGCCCAGGTCCGGCGCCTGCAACGCCATCACGTCTTTTTCATCGCGCAGCGGACGTTGGAACTTGGGACCTTCACCGTCGGCGAAATACAAACCCAGCCCCATGGCGTCCGGCACCGTCAGAATGTCGGAAAACAGGATGGCGGCATCCAGCGGGAACCGCTCCAGCGGCTGCAACGTGACTTCCGTTGCGTAATCGGGATTGGTCGCCAGCCCCATGAAAGACCCGGCACGGCTGCGGGTTTTACGATACTCCGGCAGGTAGCGGCCGGCCTGACGCATCAGCCACAAGGGCGTGTATTCAGTCGGCTGGCGCAGCAGCGCGCGCAGGAAGGTATCGTTCTTCAGGGGGGCGAATTGTGACATATGAGGCAATATAAATGCGTGTGATAACGCCTTATTATCTCATCCAAAGCCTTGGCTGCGGCAGTGCTTTGGCTAATGACAGGTATTACGTGCCGTGCCGGTGCGCCGCCACCAGATCATCAAGGAAAGCTTGCAGCACTTCGCCGCGGCTGGACTGGCGCCGCAGCACCATGTGCAGGGTGACGTCGTAGCACAGCATGGCGGGATGCAGCGCTGCCAGCAGACCTTGCTCCACCAGCGGTGCGGCAAAGTGTTGCGGCAGGAAGCCAAGATGCCGGCCCGACAGCAGCAGCACCGCGACCGCTTCCATATTGTCTGCCAAGGCAGTCACCCGTACCGGCGCAAAACCGCCGCCGGCGCCATCGGCTTCCGGCAGCGGATAGCTGCGCCAGACCCAGTCGTGCTCGGCGACGGCGTCCCGGCTCAGCTTGCCGGCCTGCGCGAACAAGGGATGGCCGACGGCGCAATACGCCACCTGATGCTCTGAATACAGGGGTACATATTCCAGGTTAGGCAAGCGGTGCCAGAAATAGCCGATGCCAAGGTCGAGCCGGCTGTTGATCACCTCTTCCTCCAGCTGGCCCGGCGCCAGCACCGCCAACGACAAGATCACCGCTTCATCGCGAGCACGAAACCTGGCGATGGCCTGGCTCAGGCGGGCATTGGCGCTGATGGCGGCATGGCCGATCAGGCCCAGTTGCAGTTTGCCGGCCAGCTTGTGGCCGATCTGCCGCGCATTCAGGCAAAAATGGTCGATATTTTCAGTCAGCTGGCGGCTAGCCAACGCGAACTGTTCGCCACGCGGCGTCAGGCGGAAGCCGGCGCGGCCGCGCTCGCATAAGCGAAAACCGAGCCGCGTTTCCAGCGTCGCCAGCTGGGTGCTGATGGTGGACTGGCTGACATTCAAGGCAGTCTGCGCGGCGGAAATGCCGCCGGCGTCCAGCACTGACAAAAAAACGCGGATCAGGCGCAGGTCAAGATCGGATAGCTGAGTGAGCATGCTTTTTGCGGCTGAGAGAGGATCAAATCGATCATACATCGATCAGCGTCAATGTAAACACCGTATTACACTGATTTTTCCCAAGGTAATTTGCCGCTAGAGTAACTGCCACAAATCCTTTCTAACGCTACGCCCTTCCCCACCCCGGAGACCATCATGCCAGCAACCCCACTTTACCAACCGCTAGGCGGCAACGACATGCCGCGTTTCGGCGGCATCGCCACCATGATGCGCTTGCCGCATGTGACCAGCAGCGCCGGGCTGGACGCCTGCTTCGTCGGCGTGCCGCTCGACCTCGGCACCTCGAACCGTTCCGGCGCCCGTTTCGGCCCGCGCCAGATCCGCAGCGAATCGGTGCTGCTGCGCCCTTACAACATGGCGACCCGGGCCGCGCCCTTCGATGCCTTGCAGATTGCCGATCTCGGCGATGTCGCCATCAATCCGTATAACCTGCTGGATTCGATCCGGCTGATCGAAAACGCCTACGACGGCATCGTCGCCTCCGGCTGCCGTCCGATCTCGCTGGGCGGCGACCACACCATCGCGCTGCCGATCCTGCGCGCGCTGCATCGCAAGTATGGCAAGATCGGCCTGATCCATGTCGACGCCCACGCCGACGTCAACGACACCATGTTCGGCGAAAAAATTGCCCATGGCACGCCGTTCCGCCGCGCCGTCGAAGAAGGCTTGCTGGATTGCCAGCGGGTGGTGCAGATCGGTTTGCGCGGCACTGGCTATACCGCGGAAGATTTCGACTGGTGCCGCGACCAGGGTTTCAAGGTGGTGCAGGTGGAGGAATGCTGGAACCAGTCGTTGGCGCCGCTGATGGAAGAAGTGCGGGCTCGCGTGGCCGGCGGCCCGGTGTACCTGAGTTTCGATATCGACGGCATCGATCCGGCTTATGCACCCGGCACCGGCACCCCGGAAATCGCCGGCCTGACCGTGCCGCAGGCGCTGGAAATCATCCGCGGCGCCTGGGGTCTGGACATTGTCGGCGCTGATCTGGTAGAGGTATCGCCGCCGTACGACCCGCTAGGCACAACTGCCCTGCTGGGCGCCAACCTGGCCTACGAGATGCTGTGCGTGCTGCCGGGCGTGCCGCGCCGCTGACATTTTCACTCGCGGGAAGTAGGCGCTGGCACTTGCTGAAAGCCTTTATTTATCTATAGCGCTTTTTGAAATCGCGCGGACTGACGCCCTTGGCGGCGCGGAACTGGCGGTTGAAATGCGCCAGGTTGCGATAGCCGGCTTCCTGCGCGATCACGCCGATCGCCTTGTCGGTCTGGATCAGTTGCTGGCAGGCGCTGCCGATCCTCAGCTGAGCCAGATAAGCGGTCACGGTGAGCTGGGTATGGCGTTTGAAAAAACGGTGAAAAGCCCCCAGCGACAGCGCTGCCCGTTCGGCCAGCAGCTCCAGCGAGATCGCTGCCTGGAAATTCTCGTGCAGGTAGTCCAGCACCTTGCCCATACGCTGGCGCTGGGTGTCGACCGCGATCGAGGCCGACGCCACCGAGGCCAGCGGCCGCGCCTGCTGGTCTTGCGCCAGCAGTAGCAATAACTCCAGCAATAGCGGCAGGCGCTGCGCCGGGGCCAGCTTCTCCATGCGCAGCATCAAGGGCCTGGCACTTTCCGCCACTGCGGCGGAAAACTGCAAGCCACGGTCGGCGCGCTTGCCCAGCTGCAGCAGCCCGGCCAGTTCCGGCAGGCTGGTTTGCAGCTGCACCAGCCAGTCCCGCGAAAACCACACCACCACCGCCAGCATCTGCTGCTGTGGGACGATGCGCTCGCCGGCCGACCAGGTATGCGGCAAGTTTGGACCGAGCAAGACCAGGTCGCCATCCGAAAAATCCGCCAGATGATCGCCGATATAGCGCTGCCCGCGCGCGTTCAGGGTCAGGGTCAGCTCGAATTCGGGATGGTAGTGCCAAAGGAAAGGCAACTCGGGCAACTCGCGCCAGAGCAGCCGCCAGGACTGGCCGGGGGAAACAGAGAGATGTTCGTATTGCGGTCGCATTATGACCTTTGATTGAGCAATAACATCAGAATAGTATCAATAAGTGGTATTTGCAGCGAAATCTCCTAGAGACGGTGAGGGCAAAATCGAACTGCCCTACCCCACAAAACCAATACGGAGATTTCCATGAACCAGCCCCAAGCGGCGCAGCCTCCCAGCAATCCGTCCGTGCTGTATCCCGAGCAGGCGCAACTGCGCGATATTCGCAAAACCTTGCCGCTGCGCGTACTGACCGCCTCCGATTTCTATCACTGGCAAACCTACGGCTATGTGATTGTCAGGAATGCCGTCAGCGCCGAGCAGGTGCAGCGCACCGCCGATTTCTTGTGGGAGTTCCAGGAGCTCGATCCGCATGCGCCGGAAACCTGGAACCGGGCCCAACTGCGCGATCACGAAATGACCGAACTGAACGGCTCCGGCATGGTCGAGGCCTATCATCACCAGACCTTCTGGGACAACCGGCAGACGCCGCGCGTCGTCGATGCCTTCGTCGACATCTGGGATCGCGAAGACCTATGGGTGACCATCGACCGCGCCAACCTGAACACGCCGAACCAGGGCGCGCGCCGTTTCGGCGGCTTCATTCACTGGGACGCCGACACCTCTGTCGAACCGTTGCCGGTCAACGTCCAGGGCGTGCTGGCCTTGTCCGACACCACGCCGGATGGCGGCGGCTTTCAATGCATCCCCGAGCTATTCCAGCATTTCGCTATGTGGCGCAAAAGCGCGCCCCAGGATCGCAATCCCCACCGTCCAGACGTGGCCTCCTTGCCGTGGGAGGTGAAGTTCATTCCGATGAAAGCCGGCGACCTGCTGATCTTCAACAGCTTGCTGGCGCATGGCATACGGCCGAATACCTCGGTCGACAAAGTACGGCTGGCGCAGTACATCGCATTCACGCCGGCGCGCGAAGAACAGGCCGCCTTGCGCCAATGGCGCATAGACAGCTGGCGCCAGCGCACGCGGCCGGACAGCTACGCCTTTCCCGGCGATCCGCGCGAATGGGAAAAGACCCGCTATCCGCTGGCGCAACTGAGCGAACTGGGTGAAAAAATCCTTGGTCCGCGCGACTGGTAATAGCAGCGCGGCATAGGGTCTGTATGGGCCCGGCTGGTAGCGATACCGCGCGTTGCAGCTCTCATAAAAAAAAACTAACAATGAAACGATTGTCCTCTGAATGGTCGGAGGCGGTCATTGTTCATTTGTGAACGTTTTGATACTTATGGAGCTTCTATGACTACCACGCTACAAAAAACATCGCTGTTTCAAGAAGCCGGGATGACATCGACCATGTTTTCCCACGGTGCCTCATCGCCGCTGTCACCTAAGATCTTCCGGCACTCGATTGACATCTACCTGAAGGATTCCAACGCCACCGGCAACATCTACTTTGCCCGTTACTTCGAATGGCAAGGCATCTGCCGCGAACGCTGGTTCTTCGAATGCATTTCCGCTGACATGCTGGCGCCGCTGGGCGTCTTCATCACCAAGGACGCCCAGCAGAAATATATCCACGAGACGTTTGCCTTCCAGAAGGTGGAGTGCGAAGTCAGCACGGCCGCCATCAAGCAATGCTCGTTTTCCTTATTGTTCCAATTTTTTGTGGAAGGGAAGCTGGTCTCTACCGGCCATCAGCAAATCGTCTTTGCCAACAAGGACAAGAAGATCAGCCGCTTGCCGGAACATATCCTGGAAAAAATTCGGCAGTACGAAAACCCCAGGAATATAACAACGCTCTCTAACTAGGACGAGAGCGCACGCCGTCCGGTTGGTCCGGTCGGCGTGCCGGGCTATGCTTGCACGGTCGCCGCAACCACCGGGAATTCCAGCGTGAAGCGTGTATATTCGCCGGCCATCGATTCGCAGCGTATGCTGCCGCCGAACACCGCCATCACCTGATGGCAGAACGCCAGTCCGATGCCGGAACCGGCGCCTTTCTTGGTCGTATAGTGAGCATCGAAAATATGCGGCAGGACATTGGCGGCAATGCCGGCGCCGGTGTCGGTAAAACAGAGGACGTTGAATTTCCCCGAGCGCGTGGTCGAGATGCTGATCTCGCCCTTGGATGCTGCCTTCAGCGCGTACAAGGAATTCTTCAGCAGGTTGAACAGGACAAATACGAACAGCCGGTCCGAGCCGAAGAATGCATAATCCTCCATGACGGCAAGGTAGATCTTGGCGCGCTCACCCTGCTCAAATGGATAGCGCTCCAGCGCCTCGTCGACCAGCTGGACCACCGAGTGACTGGCAAAGGCGTCGGTGTCGATGCGGTCCAGCTTGGCCGAAGCGAGCATCATGTCGATCACCACCGTGGTGCGGTCGACTTCCTGCGTGATCGAATTGGTGGCCTTTGACAGCTGCTTGACCGTGTCCGGTCTGATCGACGGTGCCAGCAAGCCGTGCTCCACGGCCAGTCGGTAGCCCTCCAGCAGAGTCGGCAGGAACTGTTCCATGCCTTTCGCCAGCATCCGGATCGAGGTCAGCGGCGTGCGCATTTCGTGGCCGACCGTGCTGGCGACCGTCATCGGATCCAGCAAGTGATGGCGGACGATGGCAACCGACATGACACCCAGACTGACGGCAATGAACAGCACACCCGGCGGATAAAATTCGATGCCGTAGTTGCACAGATAATCGACCGCGGCGAAAAAATAAATCAGGATGGCGCCGATGCACAGCCGCAGCTTGATGCGTTTGCCGAGTTCCGCCACCTGCTGCTCGCGATAAGTGATGTACAGCCCGCGGTTCACCACGATCACCGTCTGCAGCACATGTAGCGGATGCAGCAGCCCGGCTTTCGGATAGTAGCCCCAGAAATACTGGTAGTAGCCGGACACCAGCAGGTCCGACCCCAGCAGGAAAATCGCCAGGATGGCGGCGAACGCGTAGGAGGTGTAGACGTATTTGCGCTCCGCGGTGCGTTCACAGATCTCGGTCAGGAAATGGTAAAGGCTGGTCGGCAGAAACAGGATCAGCAGGTAGCCGAACTTCACCACGAACATCGCCATGTGCGGATCGCGCAAGGTGAACAGGAAAGCCCAGGTGCCCTGCCAGAACGCCGAAGTAATACACAGCACCAGGAAGCTGATGCCGATGCGCGTAAAACCCTTGGTGCAAACCACGTACAGGCCGTAGGCCAGGAAGATCGAAGCAACGACTGCGGGCAGTATCGAATACATGGACGACGATCAGGATAAATGCTTGGCTACAAAATGTGCCGATGCCGTGAAATGGCGGCCACATGGAGAGGCTCGGCGCATACGTTGCGAGAACTGGATCTTTCTTTGCTCGAATCAATCAATGAATCTACAGCCGTTCTTGCCTTGAGGCAATATTATGGCATAAGCCACCATCCCGACTTGCTTTGCTGCTACCGCTAGCGGGTTGCAAGGCGTACGATAACAATGGATAAAAGATAATAATAATGCAAATTCAGTATAACGGCGATCTGATCTGACGCCCCCGGGATTTGGGGCGCGGCGGGATTTTGTGGCGGCGGGACACAGCGATGCGCCGAACAGCGGAGGCCGTCCGGCAGATGGTTAAGAGGGCAATCGAAACGCGGCAGCGACGCGGCAGCGCTTATTCGCTAGGCGTCATCGCCAGGCCGCTGTTGCGCTCGATCGAGGCCGACCACAGCGTCAGGCCGAGCGCCAGCGCCACCAGCACCACGCCGACATACGGCAACGAGGTTAGCTGGAAACCGGCGCCGATCGCCATGCCGCCAAACCAGGCGCCGCCGGCGTTGCCCAGGTTGAAGGCGCCCTGGTTCAGGGTCGAAGCCAGGTTCGGCGCGGCGCTGGCGCGCTCCACCACCAGCACCTGCAGCGGCGGCACGATGGCGAATGCCAGTACGCCCCAGACAAAAATCGTGACCACTGCCGGCAAGGGTGTGCGCATGGTCAGGGTAAATACCGTCAGGACCAAAGCCAGCGCCAGCAGGAAACCGATCAGCGACGGCAGCAGGCGCCAGTCGGCCAGTTTGCCGCCGAGCGCGCTGCCTACGGTCAGGCCAAGGCCGAACACCAGCAGCACCAGGGTCACCGCATGCGGCGTCAGTCCAGTGACGTCTTCCAGGATCGGCGTGATATAGGTGAACACCGAAAACAGGCTGGCCGAAGCCAGCGCGCTGATGGCCAGCACCATCACCACTTGCCGGTCCTTGAGGACGGCGAATTCCTGCAGCAGGCTGGTCTTTTGCATCTCGATCTTCTTCGGCAGCCATAGCGCCAGCGCAATCGCTGCCAGCACGCCGATCACCGTCACCGCCCAGAACGTGGAACGCCAGCCGAGCTGCTGGCCGAGCGCGGTGCCGAACGGCACGCCCAGCACATTGGCCAGCGTCAGACCGGCAAACATCAGGGCGATCGCCTGAGCGCGCCGGTTCGGCGGCACCAGGCCGGCCGCCACCACCGAGCCGATGCCGAAAAATGCACCATGGCAGAACGCGGTCACTACCCGCGCCAGCATCAGTACCGCATAGTTCGGCGACAAGGCGCACAGCACGTTGCCGATGATGAACAGGCCGATCAGGCTCAGCAGCGCCGTGCGGCGCGGCATGTTGGCGGTGGCGATGGCGACGATCGGGGCGCCGATGGTGACGCCCAGCGCGTAGCCGGTCACCAGCATCCCCGCCGCCGGGATGGTTACCCCCAGATCGCGCGCCACGTCGGGCAGCAGGCCCATGATGACGAACTCCGTCGTACCGATGCCGAAAGCGGCAACAGCAAGGGCAAATAGGGGCAAAGACAGCATGATGATCGTCCGGAAATGGAACCGCCGAACAGCAGGAAAGCGCGGCGGTTAAAGGCGCGCACCGGGGGCCATGGTGCGAAGCAACATTATAGCAATCGCGGATTATTTGTGTTAGCGCTACCAGATTTCTGCGATGAAATCTGGTAGCAAGAACGGAAAGTGTTGGATTTTTGCGATAAGAAGCAGCGCTGCAATCACCCTCCAACAGTCCGCCGGAGCCTTATGGCATCGCAAAAGTCGCAATCTCGACGCGGCGGTTAGGCAGCAGACAGCGGATCAGTGCCTCTTGCTGCAGGCCGTCGCGACATTGCGTCACCGGATCCTGCGCGCCCAGGCCGACGGCTTTGACACGCGCGGCCGGAATGCCGTAGCTCACCAGCACATCCTTGACCGTATTGGCGCGCCGGATCGACAGGTTCAGGTTGTAGCTGTCGCTGCCGAGACGGTCGGTATAGCCGCGCACCTCCACCCGCGCATAGCGGCTGGCTGCCAGGCGCTTGGCAAGGGCAGCGAGCTGCGCCCGTCCTGCCGGCAGCATCTGGCCCAGGCTGGACTGGTCGAAGCGGAACAGGGCATCGGCCGAAATCCTTTCTATTTTTGGCCGCTGCTGCACCGGTGCCGGCGGTAGCGGGGGTGGCGGAGGCGCAACCACCGCTACCGGCTGCACTGCCACCCAGTAGCCCTTGACCCACCTCGGCTCGTCACGATGGCGGCGTTCCCAATAACCGCGCTGCCAGGCATAGCCGGAACGCGCTGGCGGCGGCACAGCTTCGTAGCGCGGCGGCGGCGCCTCGAAGCGCTGCCAGCCATCACGCTCGACAGCGACTTGCGGTGCGTCGCGGCGCCAGCCTGGGTCGGCCTGGATTTGCAACTGATAGGGAGCCGGCTGATATGGGGCCGGCTGCGCCAGCACGTTGCTGGCCGCGCCAAGAAGGCCTGTGGCGGCAGCCGACAGAAACAGGATTTTCCGGATATAAGTTTGCATGATGTTGTCCTCGTAATAAGCAGCAATTGGGTGCTAGCTATTAAACGGGCAACAGCCGCCGCCGGACATTCGGGCGATGTAATTTCAGCAACGGGATGTTATTTTTTCAACAATTTATGACGTCGCATCGTGCAGGCCATGCTGCCAGGATTCCTCGTCCCCCCAAAAATGCTTCTTCACCGATTGCCGGGATAGGCGACTTCCTTTTCAAGTTGTAGGGTGGGCACGCTTTTGTACCCACGCTGTATCGGTATCCGCGTGGGCACAAAAGCGTGCCCACCCTACGGTAAAAAAAATGCCTCCCCGGTGGTTGCAAACCGAGGAGGCATTGACCCATAAAGATGCTATTGCTGCGCTATACGCTGTAACGCATAAGCGATGACATCGAAGCGCGGCCCTGTTTTCCCTGCGATGTCCGCCAGGACCGCCTGTGGTTTCCCTTATTTGGCTGGGAAAACCGTTGGGTTTGCTGTGATGTAAGCGTTCAGGTTGTCGACGTTCAAGCTGCCGAAGCCGGTTGCGGCACTCCATCCCGATGCAGCAGCTTTCATGCCAGGGTAAGTCGTGCTCCAGCCGTTGTAGTTGACGGCATCGCCGTCCACGGTGGCGCTGGTCACAGGGAAGACCAGATTGGCGTTCGATGGAATAGCAGCGTACAGCGCCGAGCTAGGGAAGCCCAGGTTGTTACTGTGCGCCGATTCCAGGCGCGACCAGAAGCCGGCGAACATCGGCGCCGCCATGCTGGTGCCGCCAACCACGCCGGCTGCGGTGCCGCCGTTGTTCGAGGCAGTGATATAGATATAAGTGCCGCTGGCAGAGGCAGCATCGAACACGATGTCCGGCAGGCCACGGGTGGTATGGCCGGTGCCGACGATGCTAGAAGTCTGCCAGCTTGGCGCGGCTTCATACTTGCTGAAGCCGCCGCCGGTGGACCAGATTCGCACTGCGCTGCCGTCGCCGGTCGACGCCGTGCCTTCATTCCACACAGCCTGGCCATTGTAGGCGCCGGCCGAAGTCGTGAACAGCGCCGTGCCGCCTACCGCCACCACGTAAGGCGAACTCGCTGGTTCGCTGACGTCATAGGTTTTTTTCTTGGTGGTGGTGTTTGCCACGCCAGGATTGCCCTGGGAATCGGTATCGCAGTTGTAAGGACCGGCATCGCCGGAGGCCACCGAGAAGGTGATCCCTTGCGCCACGCCTTGTTCAAACACCGCATCGTCGGCCGCTTGCGAACCGGACGATTTGGCTGAAGCTTCGCATTCGCCCAGCGAGACGTTGACCACACTGGCGACGTTGGCGGTCACGGCAGCGTTATAGGCAGCAGTCAGCGGTGCATCTTCCATCGAGCTGGCGGTGTAGAAAATCAGTTGCTTGACGCCGCCTGCAGCGCCATAGATCACCTGGCTGTCCAGCGCCCATTCGACTTCGCCGGATTCGTCAGAGCTTTCGGTACCGACATAGACCACGGTAGGCGTCAGTTTCGGCAGGCTCGGATTATTGCTGAGGAAGGTTTGGAAATCGTTCAGGGTATACGTCATGTTGCCTTCAGAGATCGTGCCGACTACTGCGTTGGAAGCAGCAGGCGTGGTGACGGCGTTATAGATCCCTGGATACTGCACCGGCGTGTGCGAAGTTTCTGTGCCGGCGGCAGCTTGCACGATGCTTCTCTGCGCGCTGTGTACGCCGCTGTGCGTCACATGGTGGATAGCTGCATTCTGCAGGCCCAGCACCGAACCGACGATGCTCGCCAGTTCCGGCGGAACTTGCGCTGCCGCCTCATTGGCATACACATTGCGGCCTTCATGCGTGAAGCGTTTCAGCGAGGTGTTGAACGCTTGCTTGATGGTGGCGGCGGTACCGTCGGCGCTCACCAGCAGGCGGTTCGAGCTGACGCTGATATTCCTGAAGCCGGCTTTGCTCAAGTGCGCGGTAACGGCGTCCACTTGCGCTTGCGTCGGCGAATACTGTTCAGCAAACTGTGCCGGCGTCAGGAACTTGTGATACACCGCGCTGCCTGGCGTATAGAGTTCTTTGACGAAGTTGTCCAGCTGTGCCTTGTTGCGCAGCTGCAGGCTGACGGTGACGCTCTTCTCTTCGCCTTGCGCCATGTCTGTTGCAATCTGGTCCGCGGTAACGGCAACGCCGGTGCTGTCGTGTGTCTGTACCCGTGGCAGGAACGCCTCGGTCTTGGTCGATACCCAGGTTGAAGTATCGGTGGCTGCTTGCGCTGCCATGCCGATACACGCCAGGGAGAGTGCCAGTGCCAGTGCTGAAACGCGCGGGACGGCGAAGTCCCCTGCTTTTGCTGCTGATGCCTTCGATTTCATCTTCTTATTCCTCTTAAA
This sequence comes from Collimonas pratensis, assembly GCF_001584185.1. GTDB lineage: Bacteria > Pseudomonadota > Gammaproteobacteria > Burkholderiales > Burkholderiaceae_D > Collimonas > Collimonas pratensis. The sequence goes on from NZ_CP013234.1 coordinate 5,629,461, forward strand.
GTAAGCAACATGGAAACAACGTGGAAACAGCTTGCAAAACAACTTGTGAAACGCTTGAGCGCACCTAGCCAGCCGGCGCGGATGCAACGCATGCGCGCCGGAGCCTCCCTGCAACTCGGAAACATGGTTGGCACAAACGACAGATGTGCTTATCCATCGGCTTGCAAAAAGCCGCCTTGCTCAGGTATGCCTAGCGTCAGATGTGCGTCGTTTTTGGCGACGCGGGGTTAACGAACTGCGAGCTCGTTACGGGGACGGCCGCTGCGTGATCGTTCGCGCAAGCTGTACCGGAATTCGGAAGAAGAGTGGGTGGAAAGAATCCAAAACATGTTCGGATTGCGACTGCAGAAACACTGCCAGTTCTAAAGACTTAACGCCGGTCATCACTATTCCCTTTTAAGGACCATCGATACGACAGCATTACGCTTGTGGGGTAAGTGTCGCTGCAAAAAAAATCTGTTTCTCCACCTGTCTGAAAATGCAAATTACGACCCCAGCATAAGTCTTAAATTTCCAGGCTGCAATATTTACTTACCCGTTTTTACAATTTGTTTCATCTTAAAAAATCTGGAAAATTTCGACCCCGTTCGGGATACAAAAAGACATATTTAAATACAGGAATATACATGGGGTTATCGGCCGGAAAACCGCAAGAATACTGGCTCGCGGGACTTTCTGAATGCTGCATTATGGTGCATTTTCAGTTTGAAAAATACCATAACGATGCGATGGTGCAGAGCGCTATTTACCTCTTCCGGCGAGCCGGAAGCACCGCATTTAAATTGTATAAAACAAATTCTAAAAACAAATCATTCTCGCAAAAAAAAGAGCTGCCTGAGCAGCTCCGCAGTCAATCGTCGGCGGCCACGCTGAAGCGCAACCACCGCCGATGAATGTGCACTTCCGGTTCTTGTCAGATCCCGCCCATGCACAGATATTTAATCACCTGGTAATCCTCGATGCCGTACTTCGATCCCTCGCGCCCCAAACCGGATTGCTTGACGCCTCCGAATGGTGCAACCTCATTGGAAATCAAACCGGTGTTGATGCCGACCATGCCGCTCTCCAGACCCTCGGCGACACGCCAGATGCGGCCGATGTCGCGCGAATAGAAATAGCTGGCAAGTCCGAATTCGGTATCGTTGGCCAGCGCCACCGCTTCCTCGTCGGTCTTGAAGCGGAACAGCGGCGCCATCGGGCCGAAGGTTTCCTCGCGTGCGACCATCATGTCGGCCGTGACGTCGGCCAGCACGGTCGGCTCGAAGAAACTGTGGCCGAGCGCATGGCGCTTGCCGCCGGCCAGCAGGCGCGCGCCTTTGGCCAGCGCATCGGCAATATGCTGCTCGACCTTGAGCACCGCCTTTTGATCGATCAGCGGACCTTGGGTGACGCCCTCCTGCAAGCCATTGCCGACTTTCAGTTTGGCGACCGCAGCCACCAGCTTGGCGGCGAAAGCATCGTAGACGCCATCCTGCACGTACAGGCGGTTGGCGCAGACGCAAGTTTGTCCGGCGTTGCGATACTTGGAAGCCATTGCACCTTCCACCGCGGCATCCAGGTCGGCGTCGTCAAACACGATGAAGGGCGCATTGCCGCCCAGTTCCAACGACAATTTCTTGATGGTGGCAGCGCACTGCTCCATCAGCAGGCGGCCGACGCCAGTGGATCCGGTAAAGGTCAGCTTGCGCACGGTGGGATTGCTGGTCATTTCTGCGCCGATCTCGCGCGCCGCGCCAGTCACCACGCTGAACACGCCCGCCGGGATGCCGGCGCGTTCGGCCAGCACCGCCAGCGCCAGCGCCGAAAACGGTGTCGACTCCGCCGGCTTGAGCACCATGGTGCAGCCGGCCGCCAGCGCCGGGCCGGCTTTGCGGGTGATCATCGCCGCCGGAAAATTCCATGGCGTGATGGCTGCGCAGACACCGATCGGTTCCTTCACCACCACGATGCGCGTACCCGGCGTCGGCGAAGGAATGGTGTCGCCGCCGGCACGCTTGCCCTCTTCCGCAAACCACTCGATGAACGAGGCGGCGTAGGCGATTTCACCGCGCGACTCGGCCAGCGGCTTGCCTTGTTCGGTAGTCATGATCAACGCCAGGTCGTCCAGGTTGGCCAGCATCAGGTCATTCCATTTGCGCAGGATGATGCTGCGTTCCTTGGCCGTCTTGCGCCGCCACTGACGCCAGGCTTCATTGGCGGCGGCAATCGCGCGCCTGGTTTCGGCGGCGCCCATCAACGGCACACTGCCGATGGTTTCGCCGGTGGCGGGATTGACGACGTCATGCGTGGCGCCACCGTCGGCGTTGCACCATGCGCCGTTCAGGTAGGCTTGCTGACGGAACAATGAGGGGTCTTTTAATTGCATCACGAGGTAACTCCTATGAACGAGGAAGGCCGGCATATCAAGTTGCGATATACCGGCTGAAAAGCAGTGGCTGGCAACCCTAGATTTTCGCGAGCGCCTTGTTGCGCCCGCGTATCCACTCCAGCACCAGCAGCAGGCAAGTGGAGAACACGATCAGGATCGTGGCCAGCGCGGCGATGGTCGGGCTGATGTTTTCCTTGATGCCGGTAAACATCTGGCGCGGCAGCGTGGCTTGCCCGGGACCAGCGACAAACAAGGTTACCACCACATCGTCGAACGAGGTGGCGAAGGCAAATAAGGCGCCCGAGATCAAACCCGGCGCGATCACCGGCAGGGTAATGCGGAAGAAGGTCGAGAGCGGATTGGCGCCGAGGCTGAGGCTGGCCCGCACCAGGTTCTGGTTGAATCCCTGCAGGGTCGCCAGCACCGTCGTCACCACGAAGGGCGCGCCGAGCGCGGCATGCGCCAGAATCAGGCCGGTATAGCTGTCGGACAAGCCGATCTGCGCAAAGAACAGATAGACGCCGACGCCCACCACCACTACCGGCACTACCATCGGCGAGATCAGCACCGCCATCAGCAAACCCTTGCCGCGGAAATCCGCTTTGTTCAGGCCGACCGCTGCCAGCGTGCCGAGTATGGTCGCCAGCACGGTGGCCAACGGCGCAACGATGAAACTATTCTTGGCGGCGCTGACCCACTCGTCCGACTGCACCAGGTTCTGATACCAGCGCATGGAAAAGCCGTGGATCGGATACACCAGGAAAGTACTATCGCTGAACGACAGCGGAATGATGACCAGGATAGGCAGCAGCAGGAACAGCAGCACCAGCAGGTTGAAGCCGCGCGAAAAATAGAACCAGACGCGTTCGGTCAATGAAACATAAGGGGGAAATTGCGGAAACAGTTTCATTTTCTTAGCCCATCGCCACATCGTTTTTGGTAAAGCGCCGGTAAACGCCGTACAGCACCAGCGTCGCGGCAAACAGCAATGCTCCCAGCGCGCAAGCCATGCCCCAGTTGATGGTCACATTGGTGAAATAGGCGATGTAATAGCTGACCATCTGTTCGTTCGGTCCGCCCAGCAAGGCCGGCGTGATGTAGTAACCGACCGAGAGTATGAACACCAGCAAGGCGCCGGCGCCGATGCCAGGATAGGTCTGCGGCACATACACACGCCAGAAGGCGGCGAACGGATGGCTGCCGAGCGAGACCGCGGCCCGCATGTAGGTCGGCGGAATCGCCTTCATCACGCTGTACAGCGGCAGGATCATGAACGGCAGCAGGATGTGCGTCATGGCGATGTAGACGCCAATGCGGTTGAACAGCAGTTCCAGCGGCGCCTGGGTCAGGCCGGTCGCCATCAATGCTTTGTTGACCAGTCCTTCCGACTGCAGCAGCACGATCCAGGCCGCCACCCGCACCAGGATCGAAGTCCAGAACGGAATCAGCACCAGGATCATGAACAGGTTGGCGCGCCGTTCCGACATGGTCGAGAGCCAGTAGGCCAGCGGATAGCCGAGCACCAGGCAAGCCAGAGTCGCAACCAGTCCCATCCAGAAGGTGCGGCCGAAAATCTTTTGATATACCGAGGCGTCCGGGTCGGCTTTTTCGATATGGCCGAAAGCATCTTGCTTCAGGTCCAGCGCCGCCAGCACATAGTAGGGAGAATATGGCGCGCCGTTCTTGGCGATCACCTGCCAGTACGGCAGTTGACTCCACTGCTCATCGATATCGATCAGCGCCTGCTTGATCTGCGCCGGCGGCAGCGGCTTGCCGTCGGCATCCAGCAAAGGCAAGGCGCGCGCGGTTTTCATGATGATGGAACGGGCGCCGGAGATTTCGGAATTCAGACGGCGCGCCAGCGAACCGGCAGAGCTGTCTTCCCGCGCCTGCAGCAGATCGGTCGCCAGTCCGGCATAGGCGGCATCCGGTGGACTGCTCTTGCGATCCCAATTGCTCAGGGCGGCGACGGTATGCGGCAGCGTCGTCGCGATTTCCGGGTTTTCCACGGCGCGCTTGAGCAGCATGGCGATCGGCACCAGGAAAGTCAGCAGCAGGAAAATCGCCAGCGGTGCGATCAAGGCCAGTGCGGCGGCGCGCTTGCGAAACAGGGCCTGCCGCAATTCGCGCTTGAGCTGCGAATTCTGCGGCGCTGCCGGCGGCGCCATCGACATCGGGTTGACGCCGGCGGAAGATGCAATAGAAGTCATGGTGATCCGGCTTTAGCAAAAAATGAAGGCAAAGAACAGCCGCCAGCCAAGAGGAAAACATCCCCATGGCCGGCGGCGGCCAGCTTACTTGGCAACTTACTTGGCAGCCCAGGCCGTGAAGCGCTGTTCCAGTTCTTCGCCATGATCAGTCCAGAACGACAAGCTCAGCTGCAGCGCATCTTTGGCGTTGGTCGGCGAGGTCGGCAGATTGGCCAGCACTTTCGGATCCAGCAGCTTGAGCGCCTGGTTGTTCACCGGGCCGTAGGAAATATTGCTGGCGTAGGCCTTTTGCGAATCTGGCTTGCTGGCGAAGGCGACGAATTTCTCAGCGTCGGCCTTGTTCGGCGAACCCTTTGGAATCACCCAGAAATCCAGCGTGTAGATACTGCCTGCCCAGCTGACCTTGAGATTCTTGCCTTCACGTTGAGCAGCATCGATGCGGCCATTGAAGGCGCTCGACATCACGACGTCGCCCGCCACCAGGAACTGCGGTGGCTGCGCGCCGGCTTCCCACCACTGGATATTCGGTTTCAACTCATCCAGCTTCTTGAAAGCGCGGTCAACGCCGGCCTTGGTGCCTAGCAGCTTGTAGACGTCTTTCGGCGCGACGCCGTCCGCCATCAGCGCAAACTCCAGATTGTTCTCGGCGCCCTTCTTCAAGGCACGCTTGCCGGGAAATTTCTTGGTGTCCCAGAAATCGGCCCAGGTCTTCGGCGCCGTTTTCAGTTTATCCGCATCATAAGCCAGCACAGTAGACCAGACGAAGGCGCCGACGCCGCATTCATGGATGGCGGCAGGATTGAAATCTGCCTTGTTGCCGATCTTGCTGAAGTCGATCTTCTCCAGCAAACCTTCTTCGCAGGCGCGGCCGATATCGCCGGCATCGACTTCGACCACATCCCAGCTGACTTTCTTGGCTTCGACCATGGCCTTGACCTTGGCCAGCTCGCCGTTGAATTCGACCACCGTGATCTTGTCGCCGCTCGTCTTGGCGTAAGGATCGATATAGGCGACCTTCTGCGCAGCACCGTTGGCGCCGCCGAAATTGACGACCGTCAGGGCAGCGGCTTGCGCCATGCCGATGGCCGCCAGCGATAATACGATGCTGGTAAAAACCGGTTTGAATATGGACTTCATCACGTCTCCTCGTGGATTAAAAAAAAGCAGGACAGAATTTTTTGCCGGTTTAAAGGAAAATACGCAGGTGCTTGGGATCTATGTCCAATGCAACTACCGTACCTTCTTGCAGCCCCGTCAGCGCCGGATCGTTCAGCGACAGTTTGACGAAGCAGTCTTCCTGCTGCGGAATCGCGCAGCGCACCCGCACGTGATCGCCGAAATAGATCAGGCTGCTGACATTCACCGGAAAAGCATTCTCGGTAGCGCTGGCGAGCGGCTGCAAATGGATGCGCTCGGGCCGGATGCAGGCCACCACCGCCTGGCCGATTCCGGCCTGGTTGGCGTTGACGCCGTGCAGCACGCCGCCATGCGGCAAGCGCACGCTGCCATTACCGCCATCGGCCGCGTTCAGCACGCCGTGGAAGCGGTTGTTGTCGCCGATGAAGCCGGCCACGAACAGATTTTCCGGATACTCGTAAAGACGGTCGACCACGGCCAGTTGCTGGATGATGCCCTGGTCGAACACGGCCACGCGATCAGACATGGTGAGTGCTTCGCTCTGGTCGTGAGTGACGTAGACGAAGGTAACGCCGAGCCGCTTGTGCAGGGCTTTCAGTTCCAGCTGCATGTGCTCGCGCAACTGCTTGTCGAGAGCCCCCAGCGGCTCATCCATCAGCACCAGCTTGGGATCGAACACCAGCGCCCGCGCCAGCGCAATGCGCTGCTGCTGGCCGCCGGACAGCTGGGCCGGATAGCGGTCGCCGAATTTGCCCATCTGCACCATGTCGAGCGCTTTCTTGACCTTGTCGGCGCGCTCGCTGCCGCTGATATTGCGCACTCGCAGCGGATAGGCCACGTTCTGCGCCACGGTCATGTGCGGAAACAGTGCGTAGTTCTGGAACACCATGCCGATATTGCGCTTGTGCGGCGGCACCTTGTTCAGCAATTGCCCATCCAGGCGAATTTCGCCGCCGGTGGGAAACTCGAAGCCGGCCAGCATCATCAGGCAAGTGGTCTTGCCGGAGCCGGACGGCCCCAGCAGGGTCAGGAACTCGCCGCGCTGGATATCCAGGTTGAGGTTCTTGACCACCAGGTTTTCGCCGTCATAGGTTTTCTTGACGCCGGAGAACTGCACCAGGGTGTCTTGCGTAGCGGGCCGGCTGTCGGCTGCCGGGGTAGCAAGGTGAGGGGCGATATTTTCTTGTTTCAAGTCGTTCTCCTGCCAGGTAATTAAGCTGCCGCGACGGTGCGCATCGCCGCACTCAGGATGGCTAGCGCTTCATCCATCAACTTATCCTCTATGGTCAGCGGAAACAAGAAGCGGATCGCATTACTGTAGACCCCGCAGCTCAGCAACAGCAAGCCGTTTTTGAGAGCTTCGGCCTGTACCTTCTTGGTAAACTCGGGATCCGGCTGGCGCGTGCCGGGTTGCATGAACTCTACCGCCACCATCGCCCCCAGGCCGCGGATATCGGCAATCTGCGGAATCTCGCTGCGCAAACCTTCCAACACCTGCTTCAGCTTGTTGCCAAGCAGATTGGCGCGTTCCACCAGTTGTTCTTCTTCAATCACTTCCAGCACCGCCAGCGCCGACGCCACCGCCAGCGGATTGCCGGCGTAGGTGCCGCCGAGGCCGCCCGGCGCCGCCGCGTCCATGATCTCCGCCTTGCCGCACACAGCCGAGAGCGGCATGCCGCCGGCCAGGCTCTTGGCCATCGTCATCAGGTCCGGGATCACGCCGGAATGCTCTACCGCAAACAACTTGCCGGTGCGGGCGAAGCCGGTTTGCACTTCATCAACGATCAGCAAGATGCCATGTTCATCGCACAACTTGCGCAAGGCTTGCATGAACGCCGGCGGCGCGGCGTAGAAACCGCCCTCGCCTTGCACCGGCTCGAGGATGATGGCGGCGACGCGCTTGGGATCGACATCGGCCTTGAACAAGGATTGCAAGGCTCCCAGGGACTGCTCGATGCTGACGCCATGCAGTTCGACCGGAAACGGCACGTGGTAGACCTCGGCCGGGAACGGCCCGAAACCGACCTTGTATGGCACTACTTTACCGGTCAGCGCCATGCCCATCATGGTGCGGCCATGGAACGCGCCGCTGAACGCAATCACGGCGCTGCGGCCGGTGGCGACACGGGCGATTTTGACGGCGTTTTCCACCGCTTCGGCGCCGGTGGAAAAGAAAGTGGTCTTCTTGGCATGGGCGCCAGGGGTAACCGCATTGATACGCTCGGCCAGTTCGACATAGCTGGCGTAGGGCACGATCTGGTAGGCGGTGTGGGTGAATTTGCCGAGCTGTTCCTGCATGGCGGCGATCAGCTTGGGATGGCGATGGCCGGTGTTCAGCACGGCGATGCCGGCGGCGAAGTCAATGAAGCGGCGATTTTCCACATCCCAGATCTCGGCATTGAGCGCGTGCGAAGCGTAGAAATCGCACATGACGCCTACCCCGCGCGGCGTTGCGGCATTCTTGCGTTGATGCAACTCAGCGTTGCTGAGGGTCGGCTTGATGCTGGTGTTAGCGTCAGCAACCGCCGCGGCCGCGTGATATCCGTCGTTTTTCATACTGGCTCCTTAGATCTTAGTCTTAGATATGCGTTTTTTGTGGAAGGCTTTGATGCATACTAAGGCCGGGCTGGCTCTATAATATAGTGCCACTTTCAGTTTTCTAATGGAGCCACTTTGCGTATCGCCTCGCTCACCGATTTTTTGCTGATGCGCATAGAGCGCGGGGCCGACGGCGCCATCGCCAAGGCCGGCGCCGCCGGTGCGCCGCTCAACCGGCAGATTTACCAGGCTATCCGCGAGGCGATCCTGTCGCAGCTGCTGCCATCCGCCATGCAACTGCCCTCCTCGCGCGACCTGGCGCGCGAACTGGGCATATCGCGCAATACCGTCACCTACGCCTACGAGCAGCTGATCGCCGAGGGTTATCTGGAAACCCGTGCAGGTTCCGGTACCTTCATTGCCGATACCACGCCCGACCAGATTCCAGAAACCCGCCTCAACACACCGCCGCTGACCGATCCCAGCGGCGAGTCCGAATTGTCGGCGCACGGCGCGCAACTGATCCAGCAGGCGGGCGTCAGCGATCTGCAATGGGGCGCTTTCATGCCCGGCGTGCCGGATGTGACGCTGTTTCCCAACAAGATCTGGAGCCGCCTGCAAAACAAGCATTGGCGCCGTTCGCGCGCCGACCTGCTGACTTACGGCGACGCCGGCGGCTACCTGCCGCTGCGCGAAGCCATTGCCGAATATCTGCGCATGGCGCGCTCGGTCAATTGCAACGCCAGCCAGGTGATCATCACTACCGGCATCCATCAGTCACTAGATATCGTGGTCAAATTGCTCGGCGAACATGGCGATAGCGCCTGGGTCGAAGATCCCTGCTACTGGGGTACACGCAGCGTGCTGAACTCGCTGGGCATCAAGCCGGTCGCGATTCCGGTCGATGCCGAAGGCATGCGCATGCGCCTGGCCAATCTGCGCCAGCCGCCGCGCTTCATCTGCGCCACGCCTTCGCATCAATATCCACTCGGCATGGTGATGAGCCTGTCGCGGCGGCGCATGCTGCTGGAGTACGCGGCGCGGCGCAAAGTCTGGATTATCGAAGACGACTACGACAGCGAATTCCGCTACGGCAGCCGGCCGCTGGCCTCGCTGCAAGGCATGGATACCGACGGCCGCGTGCTGTACATGGGCACCTTCAGCAAGACCATGTTTCCCAGCCTGCGGATCGGCTTCATGGTGGTGCCGGAATCGCTGGCGAATGCCTTCGCCATCGGCGTCTCCGAGCTGTATCGCGGCAGCCAGGTCTTCATGCAGGCGATCATGGCGGACTTCATGACCGAGGGCCATTTCGCTTCCCATATCCGGCGCATGCGCCTGCTATACGCGGAACGCCTGCAACTGCTGCAAGCGGCCATCGACCGCCATTTCGGCGATGGCGTCACGCTCACCGGCGGCGAGGCAGGCCTGCACCTGGCGCTCGGCCTGCCGGCGCAATGCGACGACCTGGCCATCAGCCGCGCCGCACGCGCGGCGGGGATCGTGGCGCGGCCCTTGTCGCGCTATTACATGAACAGCGAGGCGGCGCGCAACGGCTTGCTGCTGGGGTACGCCTGCGTGCCGAATGAACAGATCGCGCCGGCATTCGATAAGCTGGCGGCGATCATCAAAGCTCACTGGAATTAAAAAGCCAGCCGTTAAACCGACACTCAGTCATTGAACAATCAGGGGGAGCGCATGAATAAATTAATCTTTTGCCTGCTGCTGGGATGCAGCCTGCCAGCCTTGCCAGCCGCCGCCCAGATCGGCCCGTCGCGGCTCGATGAAGTCATCAAGTCCGGCAATCTGCGGGTCTGCATGACCGGCGACTACAAACCCTTCACCTTCCTCAAAGCCGACGACAGCTTCGAAGGCATCGATGTCGATCTCGCCAGGTCACTGGCCAAGGCGCTAGGGGTGGAAGCACGCTTTGTCAAAACCAGCTGGAGCAAGCTGAGCGGCGATTTTCTGGAAAAGTGCGATATCGCCATGGGTGGCGTCTCGGTCACGCTGGAGCGGCAGAAGCTGGCCTCGTTCTCGGCGCCGCACATGGTCGACGGCAAGTCAGCCATCGCGCGCTGCAGCGACGTCGCCAAATTCCAGTCGCTGGCGGCGATCGATCAGCCCGCTACGCGAGCGATTGTTAATCCGGGCGGCACCAACGAACGCTTCGCCCGCGCCAACTACAAGCAGGCGCAACTGATACTGCATCCGGACAATGTCACGATTTTCGAGCAGATCGTGCAGGGCAAGGCCGACGTCATGGTGACAGACGCCAGCGAAACCCTGTGGCAGGCCAAGCTGCATCCGCAGCTATGCGCGATCCATCCCGAGCAGCCTTTGCAGTTCTCGGAAAAGGCCTTCATGCTGCCGCGCGGCGATGTGCCGTTCAAGGAATTTGTCGATACCTGGATGCATCAGCTGAAGGCGACCGGCGACTATGACCGCTTGGTCAACCAATGGCTCAAATAAAAAGTTGCTAGTGCCGTGTCATGCCTCAACTGTCGGTATATCGCGCCGGCCTTGGCCCGTAGCGCTAGGCGTGCCGAGGAGACATAGCGGGGCTATGGCGACGAGGCGCAACGACGCGATACGGGTCAAGGACCAGCGAGATGCCGACCGATGAGGCATGACACGACACTAACTCTGAGGGCGGCGCAGAAAGGCCAGGGCCAGACCGAAACCTATCATCATGGCGCCGCTGACGCGGTTGAGCCAGCGGAAGCGGCTGGCGCCACCGCTGATGGCGCCGAGTTTGGCGCCTAGCATTGCGTAGATGGCAATCGCTACCAATTCCAGCAGCAGGAAGGTGGCGCCAAGCACGAGGAAACTGACGGCGTAGGCGGAGCGGTCGACGAACTGCGGGAAAAATGCGGTGAAAATCAGGATCGCCTTGGGATTGCCGGCCGCCACCAGGAATTCCTGCTTTGCCAGGCGGCGCAACTTGTCCGATGGCGATTCGGTATCCGCTCCGACATTGCTGGCGCCGGCGGTGAACTGCGCCGGTCCGGCGCGAAACAGTTTGACGCCCAGCCACACCAGATAAGCCGCACCGGCAAATTTCAAGGCCGAGAACAGCGTCTCCGAAGCCAGCAGCAGCGCGCCCATGCCGAGACCGGCGATGGCAATCATGATGGCAAATGCCAGCAGGCGGCCAAAGGCGGCCGTGACCGAGCAAGCGACGCCGTCGCGCGCGCCGTTCGACAGCGACAATACATTGTTCGGGCCGAACGCCATGTTCAGCGCGAAGCAGGCGGGCAGGAAAAGCCAGAAATTTTGCAGCAGCATGGCATGCACCATTTGATGATTTGTTGAATAGTCTACCTTGCCTGCACTTTTCGGCAAGCCGGCCGCATCAGCCTTGCTTGCTGATCGACTTCTGGGCGGCCTTGCTTTTCTTGATGGATTTCAGATGCGCCGCCACCGCGGTGGCCAGCTGGCGCGCCCACAGCGAAACACCGCTGGCCGAGGGATGGAAGCCATCGGAAGCCATCAAAGTGTGGTCGTTGATGTCGATCAGCATAGGCACCCGCGTCACGCGCACATTGTTGAGATCCGCCGGCAGGTTGAAAATCAGCTGCTCCACGGTTTCATCCAGCGCCTTGGCTTTCATGCCCAGGATGTAGCGCAAGGGCTCCGGCAGCGCCGGGAAGGCATGGATGGGCGGAATGCCGGAGATCACGATCAGGCGCGGCGTCAGATGGGTTTGCAGATCGCGCATCAGCTGCAGCAGTTCGGCACGGTAACGACGGCAGGAACGGAACGCCGTAGTGTCGTTGACGCCAAAGGCGATCAGCACAATATCGACTTTTTGCGAGGCCACCTGAGGCAGCATGGTATGTACCGCATCGCTCAGGGTGGCGCCGTTCTGCCCGACCGCTTGCCAGGTCACCGTGCGCTGCAAGCGCAACGACAGTGCCGCCGCGAACTGGCCGGTGATGGCTTCGTAGTGGGTAGCGACGCCAACCCCCGCCACCGGCGATTCGCCGATGGTCAGCAGCGCCAGCGGCCGCTGATGCGGTTCGGGACCGATGCCAGTCGGGATCTGCGCCTGGCCGATGGTCGGCCCCATCGCTTCCGGCAGGCGCGGCGTGATGCGGCGGGTGCGACGACCCTGTAGGATCAGCCATGGCAAGAGCGGTAATGCAATCAGTTCCGGCAACCAGCGGCGCACTTCGTGTCTCCTTGGGTAGGCTCCGTCAAGGATAAAACAGTTTTTATGTTTTTTTGCCCGACGGTAATCAATTATAGATTTACTCGCCCGAAATTACGCAATCTTCAAACCTTTTAATTCCGGTTTAGCGGCCGGCGGCTTCAGTTTCAGATCGGCCAGGGTTTCCAGCAGGATGCTGGCGATCGCCAGGTTGCGGTGGGTCTTGGAATTGGCCGGAATCACGTACCAGGGCGCATGGTCAGCATCGGTGGCGCGGATCGCCTTGCCGAACAGCTCCTGGTATTTGTCCCAGCTTTTGCGCTCTTCCAGGTCCTGCATATCGAATTTCCAGTGCTTGGCGGGATCGTCTATGCGCTCCTGCAGGCGGTTGCGCTGCTCGTCTTTGGAAATATGCAACAGGCACTTGATGATGGTGGTGCCGGTTTCCGCCAACATGCGTTCGAAGTCGCGGATCTGGGCATAGCGGCGCTCGCATTCTTGCTCGTCGATCCAGTCGTGCACCATGGTGATCAGCACATCTTCGTAATGGCTGCGGTTGAACACCACGATCTCGCCTTGCCGCGGTACTTGCTGATGCACTCGCCACAGATAATCGTGAGCACGTTCGATTGTGCTGGGCGCCTTGAAATCGGCGATCTGTATGCCCTGCGGGTTGACCAGGTTGAACACCCCTTTGACGGTGCCGTCCTTGCCGCTGGTGTCGATGCCTTGCAAGACCACCAAAACTTTGTGCTGCTGGCCGGCATACAGCATTTCCTGCAGCGCAGCGATTTGTGCCGCCATTTCTACGACCAGCTCCTTGTCCTTGATCTTGTCGCCGCTGGACAGCGGCTTCTGCTCTGCGTCGGCATCAACGATCTTGGTCTGTTTGCCGGCGCGGAACTGCTTGCATGCTTTCATTCGATTCTCCGATCACTCAATTGTTGCCTGCCCAGCCAGTTCGCCGGCAGCTACAGGATGCCGTGCAAATTGCCCAGCGCATGTTCGATCTTGATGCAGCTATCCATCTCGACCTGCAGGCCGGCGGCACGCGCCTTGGCGGCGGCCGGCTCGTTGACGATGCCGAGCTGCATCCAGATGCAACGGGCGTCGATCATGATGGCTTCGCCGACGATGGGTGGAATATCTTCCGCTTTGCGGAAACAGTCGACGATATCGATCTTCTGGTTTTCCGCCGCCAGCGCTTTGGCCGCATCGAACAGGTTGGCATAACATGGCTCTCCCAGGATGGGACCGCCTACATGCATGGGATTCACCGGGACGATGCGATAGCCGCGCTCCTGCATGTAGCGTGCTACGCCGTAGCTGGGACGATCTGGTTTCGGCGACAGCCCGACCACGGCGATCACCGGGTTGTTGGGGTTGTATTCTGGTTTGCTTGGCATAATGTGGGCAATAATCCGCTGGTCAGCAAAAAGGAGATCCGGATAAGGTGGAGCCGCTGCAGTTGATCTTACTGTGTTCTCGCGGCCGCAGGCAGCGCGTGATGCCGCCCTGCCTCGGCCGCTCTCACTTGGCGAAGTAGCTGGCGTAGATCTTGTCGTAACTGCCGTTGGCGTGCAGGGTTTTGAGCGCACCGTTGATCTTGGCCATCAAAGCGGTATCCGCCGGCCGCACCGCAATACCATAATATTCTTTTTCAAACTTGTCGCTCTCGATCAGTTTGAAACCCTTGTCTTTATTGAATTTCAGATGGTTGGCGACGGCGCCGTTGTCGCCGACCGCCGCATCGACGCCGCCGTTATCGACTTCTTTCAGCAGCAGCGGCAGGCTTTCAAAGCGCACCAGCGCGTTGCTGGTCTTGCCCAGCATTTTCTGCATGATGGTGTCGGCGCTGGTGCCGGCGGTGACGCCGACGCGGTGCGCCTGTTTCAGGTCATCCGGACTGGCGATGTTCTTGCCGGGCGAGACCAGGATCACCTGTTTCGCTTCGAAATACGGATCCGAAAACAGCATGCTTTGTTTGCGTTCGTCGGTGATGGTGACGCCGGAGGCGATGATGTCAATGTCGGCGTTGGCCAGCGTGGAAAAGATGCCTTCCCACGGCGTGTTGACCCAGACGATCTTGAGGCCGGCCTGGTCCGCCACTGCCTGCATGATGTCGACGTCGAAGCCGACGATCTTGCCGGCGGTATCGACCGAACCGAAGGGTGCAAAGGCAGCATTCATGCCGACCCGGTAGACTTTCGGCGTCGGCGCCGTGTTGGCCGGCTTGTCGCAGGCGCTCAGGCCGACGAGGGCCAGCAGAGCGATGGCCAGGAAATGCAGAAAGCGGATTTTCATTTGTCTTCCCCATTTTTACACGCGGCTCAGAGCTATGTTTTGTAATCATATTAGCACGTAGGGTGGGCAGGTTTTTCTGCCCACGCGTTATCGTGATATCCGGAGTGCGGGCACACACCACTGAATCGAAGCAGGCATCTGTGCGGGGTTCAACGCGTGGGCAGAAAAACCTGCCCACCCTGCGTCACAAAGCAAGCGGACAACAAAAAAGCAGCCGAAGCTGCTTTTTCTTGATGCCATCCGAGATATCGAACTACCGGATCAGCGCCCTTTTTGACGCAATTTTGCAATCGCTGCCAATTGTGCAATCGCCGCCGACAACTCGGACTGTGCTTTTGCGTAATCGATCAGGGATTCCTTGTTGGTCAGCGCTTCTTCAGCACGACGCTTGGCTTCGCTTGCCTTCGCTTCGTCCAGGTCGGCGCCGCGGATCGCAGTATCAGCCAGCACGGTAACGTGGTGCGGCTGCACTTCCAGCAAACCGCCGGCAACGAATACGAATTCGTCGTTTGCCTGGCCTGGCACCTTGATGCGTACCGCACCCGGCTTGATGCGCGTGATCAGCGGCGTGTGGCGGGGATAGATCCCCAGCTCGCCCGACTCACCCGGCAACGCGACGAATTCAGCTTCGCCGGAGAAGATCATCTCTTCCGCGGAAACAACGTCTACGTGAATAGTGTTTGCCATCTTAAACCCTTTGTTGTCCATTGAATCAACTAACGGCAAGCGCTACCGCGTCATTCCCGCGAATGCGGGAATCCATCTTAGTGAAAATATTGCTCAGTAACATGGATCCCCGCGTTCGCGGGGACGACGAGGCGAAACTTGCTTTAGCCGATCTTCTTGGCCTTTTCGATTGCTTCTTCGATCGTGCCGACCATGTAGAACGCTTGTTCCGGCAGGTGATCGAGTTCGCCGCTGGCGATCATCTTGAAGCCCTTGATCGTGTCCTTCAGCGAAACGTATTTACCTGGCGAACCGGTAAACACTTCAGCAACGTGGAAAGGCTGCGACAGGAAACGCTGCATCTTACGTGCACGCGCGACCAGCAGCTTGTCTTCCGGAGCCAGTTCGTCCATGCCCAGAATCGCGATAATGTCGCGCAATTCCTTGTAGCGCTGCAAGATACCTTGCACGGCGCGGGCAGTTTCGTAGTGCTCCTGGCCGACCACTTGCGGATCCAGCTGGCGCGAAGTCGAATCCAGCGGGTCAACCGCAGGATAGATACCCAGCGAAGCGATATCACGCGACAACACAACGGTGGAGTCCAAGTGAGCAAACGTAGTTGCAGGCGACGGGTCGGTCAAGTCATCCGCAGGAACGTAGACGGCCTGGATCGATGTGATCGAACCAGTCTTGGTCGAAGTAATACGCTCTTGCAGCTGGCCCATTTCCGAAGCCAGTGTAGGCTGGTAACCCACGGCGGAAGGCATACGGCCCAGCAGCGCGGAAACTTCAGTACCGGCCAGTGTGTAACGGTAGATGTTATCGACGAAGAACAGCACGTCTTTACCTTCGTCACGGAAGCCTTCAGCGATCGTCAGGCCGGTCAGCGCAACGCGCAGACGGTTACCTGGCGGTTCATTCATCTGACCGTACACCATCGCAACCTTGGACTTTTCCGGATTTTCCAGATCGACCACTTTGGCGTCAGCCATTTCGTGATAGAAGTCGTTACCTTCACGAGTACGCTCACCGACGCCGGCAAACACGGACAAGCCGCTGTGCGCCTTGGCGATGTTGTTGATCAGTTCCATCATGTTCACGGTCTTGCCCACACCCGCGCCACCGAACAGACCAACTTTACCGCCCTTGGCGAACGGGCAAACCAGGTCGATAACCTTGATGCCGGTTTCCAGCAGTTCTTGCGATGGCGACAGTTCGTCGTACGCAGGAGCCTTGCGGTGGATAGAGGCAGTGGTTTCGTGGCTTACCGGACCGCATTCGTCGATCGGGTTGCCCAGCACGTCCATGATACGACCCAGTGTTGCTTTACCGGTCGGCACCATGATTGGCTGGCCTGTGTTCTTGATTGTCATGCCGCGGCGCAAACCGTCGGATGTACCCAGCGCAATGGTACGGACTACGCCGTCGCCCAGCTGTTGTTGTACTTCCAGCGTCAGTTCCGAGCCATCCATCTTCAAGGCGTCGTAAATCTTAGGCATCGCGTCACGTGGGAATTCAACGTCCACCACAGCGCCGATACACTGAACGATTTTGCCATCAGCCATTTTCGTTCCTTCAATATATAAAATAAGTTTCTGTTAAGCGCGTAGCGCGCTAGACGGCAGCCGCACCGGCAACGATCTCGGACAATTCCTTGGTGATCGCAGCTTGACGCGTCTTGTTGTATACCAGTTTCAATTCGCCGATCACGTTACCCGCGTTGTCGCTAGCCGACTTCATCGCCACCATGCGCGCCGACTGCTCGGACGCCATGTTTTCTGCAACAGCCTGATAAATCAGCGCTTCCACGTAACGCACCAGCAATTCATCGATGACGCTTTGAACATCCGGCTCGTAAATGTAGTCCCATGCATGCGAACCTTCTTTATCGGCCTCAAGACGATCGCTCGACAGCGGCAGCAATTGCTGCAGCATCGGCTCTTGCTTCATCGTGTTGATGAACTTGGTGTACACCAGATAAACCGCGTCCAGGCGACCTTCCTGGTAAGCGTCGAGCAGTACCTTGACTGGCCCGATCAGCTTATCCAGATGCGGCGTATCGCCCAGTTGCACGGCATGCGCAACGACCTTGGCGCCGATCCGGTTGAGGAAACCCAGACCCTTGTTACCGATCGCTACTGCCTGAACCTTGTTGCCTTGTCCTTCCAGCTCACGCAGTTTCGCGGTCAGCAAACGCAAGGAGTTGGTGTTCATGCCGCCGCACAGACCTTTGTCTGTGGTGACAACGATGAAACCAACGTTCTTGGAATTGTCCTGCTTCACCATGAACGGGTGCGTGTACTCTGGATTGGCTTGCGACAAGTTAGAAGCGATATTACGAATCTTGTCACTGTAGGGACGTGCCGCACGCATCCGGTCCTGCGCCTTGCGCATTTTGGATGCGGCGACCATTTCCATCGCCTTGGTGATCTTCTTCGTATTTTCTACGCTCTTGATCTTGCTGCGTATCTCTTTCCCAGTAGCCATATACCTTCCTAGTCAGTTGGGGACAGAGTAATTCGTCGCCCTTCGGCGCCTCTCAAACTCTGTCCCGCAATTGTTATGGATCCCAGTTAAATTAAGCCACGAACGATTTTTTGAAATCAGCAACGGCGGTAGACAAGGCAGCTTCACCATCTTTGTCGAGTTGCTTGGTTTCTTCGATCTTTTGCAGCAGAGGCGCGTGGCTGGTCTTCATGAAGCTGTGCAGACCGCTTTCGAACGGCAGTACCTGCTTGACTTCGATGCTGTCCAGGAAACCCTTGTTGACCGCGAACAAAGTCACGGCCATCAGCGAGATCGACAACGGCGAGTATTGCGCCTGCTTCAACAGCTCGGTCACGCGTGCACCGCGGTCCAGCTGCTTGCGGGTCGCTTCGTCGAGGTCGGAAGCAAACTGCGCAAACGCAGCCAGTTCACGATACTGCGCCAAGTCGGTACGGATACCGCCGGACAGGTTCTTGATGACTTTGGTCTGAGCGGCGCCACCAACGCGCGACACCGAAATACCGGCGTTGATCGCAGGACGGATACCGGCATTGAACAAGGAAGTTTCCAGGAAGATCTGACCGTCGGTAATCGAAATCACGTTGGTCGGAACGAAGGCGGAAACGTCGCCAGCCTGGGTTTCGATGATCGGCAAAGCAGTCAGCGAACCAGTCTTGCCCTTGACTTCACCCTTGGTGAAATCTTCAACGTACTTTTCGTTCACGCGTGCTGCGCGTTCCAGCAAACGGCTGTGCAGGTAGAACACGTCGCCAGGATAAGCTTCACGGCCTGGTGGACGGCGCAGCAGCAGCGATACCTGACGGTATGCAACAGCTTGCTTGGACAGATCGTCATACACGATCAGCGCGTCTTCACCGCGGTCACGGAAGTATTCGCCCATGGCGCAGCCGGAGTAGGCCGACAGGTATTGCATCGCAGCCGACTCGGAAGCCGATGCAGCCACCACGATGGTGTATTCCATGGCGCCGTGTGCTTCCAGCGCGCGCACGATGTTCTTGATCGACGATGCTTTTTGACCGATAGCGACATAGATACATGTCACGTCCTGGCCCTTTTGATTGATGATCGCATCAATCGCCACGGCAGTCTTGCCGGTCTGGCGGTCGCCGATGATCAGTTCGCGCTGGCCACGGCCGATCGGTACCATCGAGTCGATCGACTTGATACCGGTCTGCATTGGTTGCGAAACGGATTGACGGGCAATAACGCCTGGCGCGATTTTTTCAATCGGCGCTGTCAGCTTGGTGTTGACCGGACCCTTGCCGTCGATCGGCTGGCCCAGTGCATTCACCACACGGCCGCGCAGTTCCGGACCGATAGGCACTTCCAGAATACGGCCGGTACATTTGACTGTATCGCCTTCGGAAATGTGTTCGAAGTCGCCCAGAATAACGGCGCCGACAGAATCGCGCTCGAGATTCAGCGCGAGGCCGAAGGTATTGCCTGGGAATTCCAGCATCTCACCTTGCATCACGTCAGACAGACCATGGATACGGCAGATACCGTCGGACACGGAAATAACCGTGCCTTGATTGCGAATTTCAGCGGTATCGCCAAGGCCTTGAATCCGGCTCTTGATCAGTTCGCTGATTTCAGACGCGTTGAGTTGCATATAAACTCCTAAAATTTTTCTCGTTGCTCAGTAGTTACGCAAATACGCAATTACGCAGAGGCCTCAGGCCGCCAAAGCAGCGTGCAGTTCTTGCAGCTTGGCACGCACCGAGGTGTCGAGCACTTCGTCGCCGACCACTACGCGCACACCGCCGATCAGCGAGTTGTCCACAGTTACCGACGGGTTCAGCTTGCGGCCGAATTTCTTTTCCAGCGTGGCGATCAGATCCTTCACCTGTGTTTCGGTCATTTCGAAAGCACTGGTGATCTCAGCATCGGCGGCGCCTTCTTGTGCGTTCTTCAGCACTTGAAATTGCTCGGCGATTTCCGGCAACACTGACAAACGGCCGTTATCAACCAGCATCGCGACGAAGTTCTTGACTTCAGCACTGGCTGCCTGCGGCGATTTCAACAGCGCCAGAAACGTATCAGCGGCTTGCTGATGCGAGACGGCAGGATTTTGCGCCAGCGCCTGGACTTCAGGATGGGACACTACTTGTCCCATTTCCGAAACCAGATTGGCCCAGGCTGCCAGATCTTGCGACTTGGCCACACGGAACAGCGCTTCTGCATAAGGGCGAGCAATCGTTGCAAGTTCTGCCATGATTACAGCTCTGTTTTCAGTTGGTTCAGCAAATCGGCATGAGCAGCAGAGTTGACTTCACGCTTGAGGATCTGTTCGGCGCCTTTGACCGCGAGGGTCGCAACGTCGCCACGCAGAGCTTCGCGCGCTTTAGTCATTTGCTGTTCCGCTTCAGCCTTGGCGTTAGCGATGATGCGGGCAGCTTCTTCGGCAGCCGTTTTCTTGGCTTCGTCGACGATCTGCTGGCCGCGCTTTTCAGCTTCGCCAATACGCTTTTGACCTTCGTCGCGTGCGGTTGCCAGTTCTGCCGAAGCGCGCTTTTCAGCGGCCGCCAGATCTGCCTTGCCGCGATCAGCGGCTGCCAGGCCGTCCGCAATCTTCTTGGCGCGCTCATCGAGCGCTTTTATCAACGGCGGCCAGATGAATTTCATCGTGAACAACGCGAGGATAAAGAAGACTACGAACTGCGCAAACAATGTTGCATTTAGGTTCATAGTGGTTCCTTCTAAGAATAACGTAGGCTGAAGCGACTTCAGCCGATGCGGTTACGCTAGATTAAATTAGTGAGGAACGAACGGATTTGCGAATGCGAACAACATGGCGATACCAACACCGATCAGGAACGCAGCGTCGATCAGACCGGCCAGCAGGAACATCTTGGTTTGCAGGGTGTTCATCAGTTCTGGTTGACGTGCCGATGCTTCCAGGTACTTACCGCCCATGATCGCGATACCGATACAAGCACCGATAGCGCCCAAACCGATGATCAAACCACAAGCCAAAGCAACAAAAGACAGATCAGTCATGACAATTCCTTCAAAGTTAAGTGAATACAAAAATTAATACAAAAAATTAATACGAAAAACAGATACAAAAACCAAAACTACAAATTCACACCCGGTGCTGATTAGTGCGGCTCTTTAGTGAGCTTCATGCGCCTGGCCGATATACACCAGCGTCAGCATCATGAAAATAAACGCTTGCAACAACACGATCAGGATATGGAAGATCGCCCAGATCGAACCGGCAATCACGTGGCCGACAAAACCGAACGCCGTAGCGGTGGAGCCCAGCAGCGCGATCAGCAGGAACAGCAGTTCGCCGGCATACATGTTGCCGAACAGCCGCATCGCCAGCGAGACGGTCTTGGCGGCAAATTCAATCAGGTTCAGCAGCAGGTTGGCAGGAGCCAGCCAGATGCCGAAAGGCGCAGCCACCAGCTCGTGCAGGAAACCGCCGATGCCCTTGATCTTGAAGCTGTAGTACAGCATCAGCACCAGCACGCCGAGGGCGATGCCCATGGTGCCGTTGAGGTCGGCGGTAGGTACTACGCGGTGATGCGAAATCACGCTGTCCAGACCGACGAATTTGAAGAAAGAGGAGAACATGTCGACCGGCAGGAAATCCAGCGAGTTCATCAGGGCGACCCAGATGAACACGGTCAGCGCCAGCGGCGCGATGAAACTGCGGTCGCCGTGGACGATGCCCTTGGCCTGGTCGTCAACCATCTCGACCACCATTTCGACGAAAGCCTGGAAGCGACCCGGCACGCCAGCAGTCGCTTTGCGCGCAGCGACGTACATCAGCAGGCAGCCGATCACGCCGGCGAACACCGACCAGAAAATCGTGTCGATATTGATGATCGAAAAGTCGACGATCTTGACTTGATGGCCGTTGGAAAAATGTCCAAGGTGATGGACGATATATTCTGAGGGGGTTAGTGCTTCGCTTGGAGCTACGGTCATGATCGATGTCTAAAAAGTAAGATTATGTAACTTTTAAGTACCACGATGAAGCTGACGATAAAAGCCGGCCAATTCAAATCGTGGTACAACCATACGACCGCGCCTACCAGCGCAATCGTTGTAGCAATTTTGACAAACTCGCCGATGAAAAAAGACATCGGGTTGGCGCCACCTGGCTTGCGCGCGCTGATGTAAAGACGGAGAGCAAACAGTCCATTGGGAACCGCGCAGCACACACCACCTAAAAGCGCGGAACAGAATCCGGATACGCCGGCTAGTAAACCTGCTATGCACGCCAGCACGGCCGTAGTAACAAATTGCATAAGCACGATGCGCTGCATACTGACCCAATAATGTGCGAAAAATATTCGCTAAACAGAACGCGGTTGCAGTGTGGTGATGCAGCGCAGTTATCACGCGACGACCACGCGGTTGCCTCGCTGTTGCCTATCTACGGCTGATTTAGAAGCCCGAGGATTATAAAGGCTGGGCGCGGCTTTCGTCAAACTTTTGCTGCCGAATCATAAGCTTATACAACAGGCGACGACGGATTCAATCGCTGCCGTTGAACCGATCTTCAGGACCAAACCGGACATTAGCTGACATCATAAATTTGCTACGCTGCACCAAATTCGTGAATCCAGAAATCCACCGGACTCTCCACTGCCGCTTCCTTTGTAACTTACTCTACGCCCTTGAGGCGAGTGATCAGACCATCCAGCGTATCCAGATCGGAAAAATCGATGATCAGCTGGCCGCGATTCTTTGCAGTCGTCTTGATTGTTACCTGCGTCGCCAGCAGATCCGACAACTCTTCTTCCAGCCGCGCGATGTCGCGCGATTTTTCCTTGTTCTTCGGTGGACGGTTGGCCGCTTCTGCTTCTGTCGTAGTGCGTACCACCAGTTTTTCCGTATCGCGCACCGACATGCGCTTGGCCACCACCTGGTTCGCCAGGGTAATCTGCGTCGCGGCGTCGACCGCCAGCAGCGCACGTGCGTGGCCCATGTCGATATCGCCGGCCATCAGCATGGTCTGTACCGGCTTAGCCAGGTTCAGCAGGCGCAGCAGGTTGGATACCGCGCTGCGCGAGCGCCCTACCGATACCGCCGCCTGCTCATGGGTGAAACTGAAATCGGTGATGAGGCGATGGATACCCTGCGCCTCTTCCAGAGGATTCAGATCCTCGCGCTGCATGTTTTCGATCAGCGCCATCGCCGCCGTGGTCTGGTCGTCGACATCCTTGACCAGCACCGGCACTTCGATCAGGCCGGCCATCTGGGCCGCCCGGAAGCGGCGCTCGCCGGCGATGATTTCATAGTGCTGGGCGCCGTTGTTCAAGGCGATCGGCCGCACCAGGATAGGCTGCAGCAGGCCCTGCTCCTTGATCGAGGACGCCAGCTCGGCCAGCGCGCCTTCATCCATGCGGGTACGCGGCTGGTATTTACCGGCCTGCATGACCGTCACCGCCAATACCGACGGCGCGCCGACCACTGTCGGCACCGCTTCAGCAATATCCGTCGATCCGCCCAGCAAGGCTTCGAGACCGCGACCCAGACCCTTTGATTTTTTCGTGACCATCTTTTCCTACCGTAGATTACAGGCCACAGGCCGGCAGCCTGTGGATAACTCAGTGGACAACCATGTGGGCAAGCCAGGAATAAGCTGTGACTAAGCCCATGGATAACTTCTGTATTAGCCGTGTATTACCAGTGTATTAGCTGTGCCTAACTAGTTGGGGACAGTGTAATTCGCCACGCTACGGCGGCTCTCAAACTCTGTCCCACAATGAGCTACATAGTTTTGATACGCTCTACCATCTCGGCGCCGAAGGCGATATACGCCTGCGCTCCCTTGGAAGCTGCATCGAAACTCACACCCGGCATGCCGTACGACGGCGCTTCCGCCAGCCGCACATTGCGCGGGATCACCGTCTTGAACACCTTGTCGCCAAAATGCTTTTCCAGCTCTTCCGATACCTGTTGCGATAAAGTCATGCGCGGATCGAACATCACGCGCAGCAAGCCGATGATCTTCAGGTCCGGATTCAGGTTGGCATGCACCTTCTTGATGGTGTTGACCAGGTCCGACAAACCTTCCAGCGCGTAGTACTCGCATTGCATCGGGATGATGACGCCGTTGGCGGCACACAGGCCATTCAGGGTCAGCATCGACAAGGCCGGCGGACAATCGATCAGGATGAAATCGTACTCGTCGGCGACGCTGGCGAAGGCATCCTTCAAACGCTTCTCGCGATTCTCCAATTCGACCATTTCCACTTCGGCGCCAGCCAGTTCGCGATTCGCCGGCAAGACATCGAAGCCGCCGGTTTCCGAGGTCTTGCGTACCGACTTGATATCCGACATGCCCAACAGCACTTCATAGATCGATGCAGTCAATGTGCCTTTGTTGATCCCCGCACCCATGGTGGCGTTGCCTTGCGGGTCCAGATCGGCCAGCAATACGCGCTGATTCAGCTGCGCCAGGCCGGCGGCCAGATTGACGGCGGTGGTGGTTTTACCGACTCCGCCCTTTTGATTGGCGACACAAAATATTTTTGCCATGTAGTGGTCAGGTCGTATTAATTGGTGGTTAATTTGATGCCAAAACCGATCAGGAAGATTCCTGCGGCCCTGGAAGCGAATGCGGCGATACGGCGATTCTGTCCCAGGCGCTTGGCGGCAGTATTCCCGAGCAGTACCAGCAGACTACCGTAAATCAATGTGCAACTGGAAATGATTGCGCCCATGGCCAGGAAAGTCAGGCTGCCGCGATGCACCGCAGGATCGATGAACAGCGGAAAAAACGCCATGTAAAAGATGATCGATTTCGGATTGACCAGAGTCACCAGGAAACCGCGGGTGAAATTGCCGCCGCTTGCAATTTCGCTGGCTGTGCCGGCGCCGCCGTTCTTTTTGGCAAACAGCAATTTGCAGCCGAGGAAAGCCAGGTAAGCAGCGCCCAGATACTGCACGCCCTTGAACACCAGCGGATTGGCGGTCAGCAATGCCGCCACGCCGATCGCCGCCAGGAACATCAGCACCGCGTCGCCCAGCATGACGCCGAGTACGGAAGCGAAACCGCCGCGCAGGCCAGCCTTGCCGGCGCAGGTCAGGATACAGAAAGTCCCTGCCCCTGGCAGTACCAGGAAAACCACGGTGGCGGCAATCAGCTGCCAGGCGTCGGTAATGCCAAGGGTGTGAAAAAAGGCGTTCATGGTAAATCCGTTTCTGTTATTACTTGCTGCGTTTGATAAAAATCAGATGCCGTTCCGCATCCAGGCCCGGCACTGCCAGCGGCCTGATTTCGCTTACTTCCCAGCCAGCCGGCAAGCGGGCGATCTCTTCGTCCGGCTTGATGCCCTTGAGCGCGATGAACTGGCCGTCATCTGTCAGCAAATGCGCCGACCAGTTGATAAAATCCGCCAATTCGGCAAAAGCGCGCGAAGTAATCACATCAAATTTCTGCGCCACCTGCAACTGCTCTACCCTGGCCGTATGAACGCTGACGTTGCTCAACCCCAATTCTGCTTTGACCTGGGTCAGGAATGCCGTTTTCTTGTGCACGGTGTCAATCATCGACACCCGCATTGCTGGCTTGGCCTTGCCCGCCCAGATCGCCAGGATCATCCCCGGCAAGCCGCCGCCAGCGCCGACATCCAGCACATTCTCGGCCGCGGCAAAGGCCGGCACCACCGCCAGCGAATCCAGCAAATGATGCGTCATCATCTGCGCCGGTTCGCGGATCGAGGTCAGGTTATAGACCTTGTTCCATTTCGCCAGCAAGCTCAGATAAGCCAGCAATTGCTGCTGCTGCTGCTGATCCAGCGCAATGCCTAATATTTGTGCACCCTGCTGCAGGCTCGCTTCCAGCGACGCGGTCTGCGTTGAACTCATGCTGCCACTCCTTGATTATCCCGGCAATTACCTGGGCGGTCGTTGTTTTTCATGCAATGCGTTTTTTATCAGGCTGCCTTGTCATCTGCATTCAGGCGCTTCATGCCTTTTTTCAGATGCACCAGCAGCAGCGACAAGGCAGCCGGCGTGACGCCGGAAATGCGTGAAGCCTGGCCGAAGGTTTCGGGCCGGTGCAGGTTGAGCTTCTGCCGGACTTCGATCGACAGGGCTTGCACTTCCATGTAGTCGAGATCGGCCGGCAGCTTGAGGTTTTCATTGTGCTCGTGGCGCTCGACTTCACGTGCCTGGCGGTCGATATAGCCGGCGTACTTGACCTGGATTTCGACCTGTTCCCTAACGCTGTCGTCCTCCACACCCGGACCGCCGAGTTCCTGGCCGTCGACGCCCTTCAGCGTCATTAATTGTTCATAAGTAACATTTGGCCGGCGCAGCAGATCGACCAATGCATATTCGCGTTCCATCGGCTTGCCCAGCAAGCGTTCGGCTTCGGCAGCGGCGACGATGCGTGGATTCACCCACGTGGAACGCAGGCGCTCCATCTCGACAGCAACCGCTTCGCGCTTCTTTTCAAACTGCGCCCATTGGACATCGCCAACGCAGCCAAGCTGGCGGCCGATTTCGGTCAGGCGCAGGTCGGCATTGTCTTCGCGCAGGCTGAGACGGTATTCGGCACGGCTGGTGAACATGCGATACGGTTCTTGCACGCCTTGGGTGATCAGATCGTCGACCAGTACGCCGAGATAAGCTTCATCGCGGCGTGGTGTCCAGGCATCGCGCTCTTGTGTTTGCAAGGCGGCATTGAGACCAGCCAGCATGCCCTGCGCAGCGGCTTCTTCGTAACCGGTGGTGCCGTTGATCTGCCCAGCAAAGTACAGGCCCTGGATCTGCTTGGTTTCCAGCGAAGCCTTCAAACCGCGCGGATCGAAGTAGTCGTATTCGATGGCGTAGCCAGGGCGCAGGATATGCGCATTCTCCAGACCGCGCATCGAATGCACCAGCGCCAGCTGCACATCGAACGGCAGGCTTGTCGAAATGCCATTAGGATAAAACTCGTTGGTGGTCAGGCCTTCCGGTTCGAGGAAGATCTGGTGCGAATCCTTGCTGGCGAAGCGATGGATCTTGTCCTCGATCGATGGGCAGTAACGCGGCCCTACTCCTTCGATGACACCGGTGTACATCGGGCTGCGGTCCAGGCCGGCGCGGATAATATCGTGCGTTTGCTGGTTGGTGTGGGTAATCCAGCATGGCAGTTGCTGCGGGTGCATGGCGGCATTGCCCATGACTGAAAACACCGGCACCGGATCGAGATCACCGGGTTGCGGCTCCATCACGGAAAAATCGATAGTGCGGCCATCGATACGCGGCGGCGTACCGGTCTTGAGGCGCCCTTGCGGCAGCTTCAATTCCTTCAGGCGCGCCGACAGTGAAATCGCCGGAGGGTCGCCGGCACGCCCAGCCGAATAGTTATTCAGGCCGACGTGGATCTTCCCGTCCAGGAAAGTACCTGCCGTCAGCACCACTGCCCTGCTGCGAAACTGGATGCCGACCTGGGTGACGGCGCCGACGACGCGGTCGCCCTCCACCAGCAAATCATCTACCGCCTGCTGGAACAGCCACAGGTTTTCCTGGTTTTCCAGGCGTGAACGGATGGCTTGCTTGTACAGAATGCGGTCGGCTTGCGCCCGAGTCGCGCGGACTGCCGGGCCTTTGGAAGAATTCAAGATACGGAACTGGATACCCGCTTCATCGGTAGCGATGGCCATCGCACCGCCCATGGCATCGACTTCTTTCACAAGATGGCCTTTGCCTATCCCACCAATCGACGGGTTGCACGACATCTGGCCCAGTGTCTCGATATTGTGGGTCAACAATAGCGTTTTTTGGCCCATGCGGGCGGACGCCAGCGCGGCTTCGGTGCCGGCGTGACCGCCACCGACGACGATTACATCAAAATGTGTAGGGAAAAGCATAGTGCGCCTCTTGGAGACGATGAATAATGGTAAGCAGAGGGGTGATTATAAAGCATGCAGCGGTCGCAGACATTCGTATGCCGGACATACAACAGATGTTTCACGTGGAACATTTGAATGTTGCGCGATAAAAACAAAAGCGGTGACTGTTTCACGTGGAACAATCACCGCTTTTCTATCGAACCTTGCTGCCTTACTTAAGGAATGCGTCGTACCCTGTTTTCAAGATCAACACAGACACCACGAACAGGAACAACTTCCTGACAAAACCGCTCCCATGTTTGAGCGCCAGCTTGGTTCCCACTAAAGAACCGCCTACATTGCAGATAGCCATAACCAATCCAAGCTGCCAGATGATATGCCCGCTATATCCAAACCATAACAAGGCAGCCAGGTTGGTCGCCACATTGATGACCTTCGATACCGCCGAGGCTGCAAGGAAATCGAAGCCGAAAAACCGCACAAACAGGAAAATCAGGAAGCTACCTGTGCCAGGGCCGAAAACACCGTCATAAAATCCGATACCGCCGCCAATCAGCATCGCCAGCAACTTCTCTTTTGAACCGGTATGCAGGGGTGCATGGATACTACCGAAATCTTTCTTCTTCACCGTGTAGATGGCAACCGCCAGCAAAATGAAGGGCAACGATTTTCGAATCGCTTCGGTTGGAATATGGGTAACCGTATAAGCGCCGAGGAAGGCAAACAGGAAAGCTGCACCGGCCGCAGGCAGCGCTGAGTTCCAGGCAATCTTTACCCTTCGTGCAAAATTCACGGCTGCGGCGCCTGTGCCGAAGATACCTGCCAATTTATTGGTGCCAAATATCGTAGCGGGCGCGCCATTAGGCAGCATCGCAAACAGAGCGGGAATCTGGATCAGACCCCCTCCTCCGACCACTGCATCAATCAAACCGGCAAGGAAACTGGCAAGCGCCAGAATGAGGAAATCAGGGAATAACTCAGGCATGGGATGTACAGATAAAAATTTGGAAGACTGTCAGACAGGGGGCTGGTTCGGGGAAGAAATAAGACAGGCAATTCTACTTCCGGCGGATGATACCGGCTTACCTTCCGGCTATGTTATTTAGTCATAGCTATCCAAGTAATTCCATCATCTGGCATGGGATGGTAAGTTCAAATAAGCAATATGTTCTGTGCACTACCATCTGCCTATTATTTAAGCAAACAAGGCCAACGTTTGCCTAAGGAAAAAGCCCGTACAAGACTTCTCATGTACGGGCTTTTCTCCAGGGGCAAACTACGCAGAAAAGAATCAACTGCTGCCGGGCGATGAGCGCTTGCTCAATGCGGCGGAAATTTCGCCGACAATCCCGCGCCGGAACGCCAGCACGCACACGATGAAGATGAAGCCGGTCACGATCGTCACCGATTCGCCCAGGCCGCTGAACCATTCGATATGCGTCACTCCCGCCAGCCAGTTGCCGATATCGCCCAGCTTGTTTTCCAGCATGATGATGATCAGCGCACCGACAATCGGCCCGATGATAGTGCCCAGGCCGCCTACCAGCGTCATCAATACCACCAGTCCGGACATGGTCCAGTGCACATCGGTCAGCGTTTCAAAGCCCAGCACCAGCGTCTTGGTAGAGCCGGCCAGGCCCGACAGCGCCGCCGACAAAACAAAGGCCAGCAACTTGTAGCGGCTGACGTCGTAGCCCAGCGAAATGGCGCGCGGTTCGTTTTCCTTGATCGCTTTCAGCACCTGGCCGAAAGGAGAATGAACGGTACGCACGATCAGGGCAAAGCCGGCCACGGCGATCGCCAGCACCACATAATATAAAGTCAGGTCGCTATTGAGATCGATGAAACCCAGCAAATGCCCGCGCGGCACGCCTTGCAAGCCATCCTCGCCGCCGGTGAACGGCATCTGCAGGAAAACGAAGTACAGCATCTGTGCCAGCGCCAGGGTGATCATGGTGAAGTAAATTCCCTGCCGCCGGATCGCCAGGCTGCCCATCACCAGGCCGATCAGCGCACCGGTAGCGGTGCCGGCCAGCAAGCCAATCTCGGTCGGCAAGCCCAGAGTCTGCAAGGCATAGCCGGCGACATAACCCGCGCCGCCAAAGAATGCGGCATGTCCAAATGATAACAATCCGGTGAAGCCGATCAGCAGATTGAATGCGCAGGCGAACAGCGCAAAGCAGATGATCTTCATCAGGAACACTGGATAGATGCCGAACGGCGCCGCCAGCGCGGCGGCCAGCAGCAGGCCGTAGCCGATTTTCTTATTCATCATGACCGCTCCGTCTCTTATTTCTCTTTACCGAACAGGCCGGCTGGCCGGATCATCAATACGATCGCCATCACGATGAACACCACCGTGGCCGACGCTTCCGGATAGAACACCCGGGTCAGTCCCTCGATCACGCCGAGCGCCAGGCCGGTGACGATAGAGCCCATGATGGAACCCATGCCGCCGATCACCACAACCGCGAAGACGACGATAATCAGGTTGGAACCCATCAGTGGCGAGACCTGGATCACCGGCGCCGCCAGCACCCCGGCAAAGGCCGCCAAAGCGACGCCGAAGCCGTAGGTCAAGGTCACCATCAGCGGCACGTTGACGCCGAACGCTTCCACCAGTTTCGGATTCTCGGTGCCGGCGCGCAGGTAAGCGCCGAGCTTGGTCTTCTCGATCACGAACCAGGTGGCGAAACACACTGTCAAAGAGGCCAGGACCACCCAGGCGCGATAATTCGGCAGCACCATGAAGCCGAGGTCGGTGGCCCCGCTCAAGGCGTCTGGGACCGAATACGGCTGCCCGGAGACGCCGTAGAAAGAACGGAAGATGCCCTCCACCATCAAGGTGATGCCGAAGGTCAGCAGCAAGCCGTACAGATGGTCCAGCTTGTACAGCCAACGCAGCATGGTCTTCTCGATGATGATGCCGAACAGCCCCACCAGCAGCGGCGCCAAGGCCAGCATCACCCAGTAGTTGAGGTTGAAATACGTCAGCCCGATCCAGGCCAGGAAAGCGCCCATCATGTATAGCGCGCCGTGGGCAAAATTGATCACATTGAGCAGGCCGAAGATCACAGCCAGCCCGAGCGACAGCATGGCGTAAAAGGAGCCGTTGACCAGCCCCAGCAGCAGCTGGCTCATCAAGGCTTGCAAGGGAATGCCGAAAATTTCCATGGCAATATCATCTAAAAATCACTCGTACGAGTGAAGAACAATCAAACAGCGCAAAGGCGCGCGGATCTCCTAAGAGACCCACGCACACACAGAACTGGCCAGGCCAGGCATAACGCTCAGGACATCAGCGCGCCATTACTTCCACAGCGCGCACTTGCTCTCGGCCTTAGGCGTGAAAGCCTGCTCGCCCGGGATGGTTTCGATCTTGTTCAGATAGTCCCAAGGATATTTGGAATCGGCCGGCGCCTTGACCTGGTACAGCATCATGTCGTGCACCACGCGGCCGTCAGGACGCAGATAGGCGTTCTTCGCGTACATGTCGCTGAACTTGCTCTTGCGCAGCTGCGCCATCACCTTGTCGCCGTCGTCAGTGCCGACGGCCTTGACCGCGGTCAGGTACTGCATCGCCGCCGAGTAATCGCCCGCCTGCAGGCTGGAAGGCTCTTTTTTCATCTTCTCGAAGTAGCGCTTGGCCCAGGCACGCGATTCCGCATTCTGGTCCCAGTACCAGCTATCGGTCAGGTACATGCCCTGCGTCTGCTTCAAGGTCAGCGAATGGATATCGTTGATGAACACTAGCAGGCCGGCCAGCTTAGCGTTCTTGGTGACGCCGAATTCATTGGCCGCCTTCACTGCGTTGATCAGGTCGCCGCCAGCATTCGCCAAGCCGATAATCTGCGCCTTGGACGATTGCGCCTGCAGCATGAAGGAAGAAAAATCGGAGGCGTTGAGCGGATGCTTGACCGAACCCAGCACAGTACCGCCGGACGACTTCACTACCGCAGTAGTGTCTTTTTCCAGCGAAGCGCCGAAAGCATAGTCAGCGGTGATGAAGTACCAGCTCTTGCCGCCCTGCTTCACCACTTGCGAACCGGTGCCATGCGCCAGCGCGTAGGTATCGTAAGCATAGTGCACGGTATACGGCGTGCATTCTTCGTTGGTCAGGCGGGTGCTGCCGGCGCCGATTTCAAAGAACGGCTTTTTCTTTTCCGCGGCAATCTTGGCCATCGCCAGCGCCGTGCCGGAGTTGGTGCCGCCGATCAGCATGTCCAGTCCTTGCTGGTCGAACCACTCGCGCGCCTTGCTCGATGCGATATCCGCCTTGTTCTGATGATCCGCCACGATCAGTTCGATCTTCTTGCCGTTGATGCTGCCGCCCATGTCGGCGATCGCCATCTTGATCGCTTCGGCGCCGCCAGGACCATCGATGTCTGAATAAACGCTAGACATGTCAGTAATGAAGCCGATCTTGATCACATCGCCGGAAATTTGTGCCGAGGCCGGCAGCGCCACGCCCAACGCGATTGTGCTGCCCACCGCAACTGCCAAGGTCTTTAATTTGATATTCATTGTCTTCTCCATTTTTAAACCACCCGTGTTCCTTTACTGCGTTGCTGCGCAATCAAGGAAGCTCCCTAACGTCAACCTGCAGATCTACACACCTAGCAAAGCATTCAGTACCGGCATCTTTTCTTCCAGCTGCGACGACGCAAACGACTCGACGATCTGGCCATGTTCCATCACATAAAAGCGGTCTGCCAGCGGCGCGGCAAAACGGAAGTTCTGCTCCACCATCACGATCGTGTAACCCTTCGCTTTCAGGGTCGTAATCATGCGCGCCAGCGTCTGCACGATCACCGGCGCCAGGCCTTCGGAAATCTCGTCCAGCAGCAGCAGGCGCGCGCCTGTGCGCAGGATGCGCGCCACTGCCAGCATCTGCTGCTCGCCGCCTGACAGCCGCGTGCCCTGGCTGTTCCTGCGTTCTTTCAGGTTGGGAAACATGTCGTAGATTTCTTCCACCGACATGCCCTTTTCCGTGGTCGACAAAGACGGCGGCAACAGCAGGTTTTCTTCCGTCGAGAGGGACGAAAAAATGCCCCGCTCTTCGGGGCAATAACCAACGCCGTGGTGGGCAATCTTGTAAGTCGGCAGCGCGATGGTTTCCACGCCACCGATCTTGATCGAACCCTTGCGCGTCCCGGTCAGGCCC
The DNA here is from genome assembly GCF_001584185.1 of Collimonas pratensis. Taxonomy (GTDB): domain Bacteria; phylum Pseudomonadota; class Gammaproteobacteria; order Burkholderiales; family Burkholderiaceae_D; genus Collimonas; species Collimonas pratensis. Next base: position 5,662,315 of record NZ_CP013234.1, read on the forward strand.
ATGATCGCGCGCATGGTAGTGGTGCGGCCGGCGCCGTTGCGGCCCAGCAGCGTCACTACTTCGCCCTTGTGTACGTTCAGGTTGACGTTGTGCAGGATATGCGATTCGCCATACCAGGCTTGCAGGTTTTCAATGCTGAGTGCAATCGCGCCCTGGGCAGATGCAGCGGCCGCGGGCGATGAGGAATGAACAGCGGCCATCAATGTGCTCCCACCAGTGCTTCGGTGCTGGTGCCCATATAGGCTTCCATCACCAAGGGATTCTTCGAGACTTCTTCGTAGCGGCCCTCAGCCAGCATGGCGCCGCGCTGCAGCACGCTGATCTTGTCGCAGATGCCGGACACCACATTCATGTTGTGCTCCACCATCAGGATAGTGCGGCCGACAGACACCTTCTTGATCAACGCGGTGACGCGGTCGACGTCTTCATGGCCCATGCCTTGGGTCGGTTCATCCAGCAGCATCAGCTCCGGCTCCATGCCGAGCGTGGTGGCTATCTCCAACGCGCGCTTGCGACCGTAAGGCAGATCGACCGTCAGCGTATTGGCGAACTCGGTCAGGTCAACTTCCGCCAGCAATTCCATGGCGCGCTGGTTCAGCTGCGCCAGCGACTTGCCGCTTTTCCAGAAATGGTAGGAAGTGCCGAGCGTGCGCTGCAAGCCGATACGGACGTTCTCCATCACGCTCAGGTGCGGAAACACCGCGGATATCTGGAAGGAACGGATAATGCCCTGACGCGCGATCTGGGCCGGCGCATCAGGCGTAATGTCGCGGCCGTTGAAGAGAATCTGGCCAGCGGTAGGAATCAAGAACTTGGTCAGCAGATTGAAACAAGTCGTCTTGCCGGCGCCGTTAGGACCGATCAAGGCGTGGATATGGCCACGCTCCACCTGCAGGTTGACAGCATTGACGGCCGTAAACCCCCTGAACTCCTTCGTCAGGTTTTTTGTCTCCAAGATGATGTCGGTCATCTGGTCTCCCATTGATGTTGCTTTATTCGGAACATCCCGCGCTGATAGATGATATGGCATCCACCTTATCAGCCTTATATTTTTTTACGGATACTACCGGTGCCACTCTGACGGGGCAATACGTAGAAATACTATACAAAAACTGAGGGGAAAATCAGCTATGTCTTACAAAATAATTTAAAACACACAACAACCCGCCAATTAAAGACGGCTTCCCATGATGAACTTCGCCGCCATCTCTGCAATCATCAAGGTCGGCGAATTGGTGTTGCCGGAAGTAATGGTCGGCATCACGGAGGCATCGACCACGCGCAAGCCCCCTACCCCCTTGACCCGCAGCTTGCTGTCGACCACCGCCAACGGATCGTCGTCCCGCCCCATCTTGCAAGTTCCGACCGGATGAAAGATGGTGGTGCCGACTTCACCCGCGGCCTTGATCAGGTCATCCTCGCTCCGGTACTGCAAGCCAGGCTTGAATTCTTCCGGCGCAAAGCGCCGCAAAGCCGGCGCTGCGGCGATTTTGCGGGTCAGCAATACCGAAGCCGCGGCAACCTTGCGATCTTCCTCGGTAGCCAGATAATTCAGCGTGATTTTTGGCGCACTGTCCGCATTGCCGGAGGCGATCCGCACATGGCCGCGCGAGCTCGGCCGCAAGTTGCAGACGCTGGCAGTGAAAGCCGGAAAATCGTGCAAGGGATCGCCGAATTTTTCCAGCGACAGCGGCTGCACGTGATACTCCAGATTGGCGCTGGATTGAGTAGCGTCGGACTTGGCGAAAGCACCCAGCTGCGAAGGCGCCATCGACATCGGACCGCTCTGCGTCAACAGATACTGCATGCCGATCCTGGCCTTGCCCAGCCAGCTGCTGCTCATCGTATTCAGCGTCTGCACGCCGTTGACCTTGAATGCCATGCGGATCTGCAAATGGTCTTGCAGATTTTCGCCGACGCCGGGCGCATCCAGCATCACAGGAATCTGATATTGCTGTAACAAGGGCGCCGGTCCGATGCCTGACATCTGCAAGATCTGCGGCGAGCCGACAGCACCCGCACTCAGTAAGGTTTCACGGCCGGCTTCGGCAGTCCAATGCTTGCCGCCGCCGGTAAATTCCACGCCTTTGCAGACCAGTCCCTGCTCGCCGCGCTCAAGCAGCAAGCGCTGCACCTGGCAGCCGGTCATGATTTCCAGGTTGCCGCGGCGGGTCGCCGCACGCAAAAAGGCCTTGGATGCATTCCAGCGGATGCCGCGCTTCTGGTTGACGTCGAAATAGCCGCAGCCTTCGTTATCGCCACGGTTGAAATCATCGGTTTTAGGAATGCCTGTTTCGGCCGCGGCGTCGCGAAATGCGTCCAGTATCTTCCATGACAGGCGCTGCTTTTCCACCCGCCATTCGCCGCCGGCGCCGTGGAATTCGCTGGCGCCGTTGTAGTGATCTTCGCTCTTCTTGAACAACGGCAGCACATGCTCCCAGCGCCACGATTCATCGCCGCTCAGCTGCGCCCATTGTTCGTAATCGCGGGCCTGTCCACGCATGTAGATCATGCCGTTGATCGACGAACTGCCGCCCAACACTTTACCGCGCGGATACAGCAGGCTACGGCCATTCAGGCCGGCATCAGGCTCGGTACGATATAGCCAGTCGGTACGCGGGTTATTGATGCAATACAGATAGCCAACCGGAATATGGATCCAGATGTAATCGTCTTTTGCGCCCGCTTCAATCAGCAACACCTTGACCGAACTATCTTGTGTCAAACGATTCGCCAGCACGCAACCGGCGGTTCCTGCACCGATGATGATGTAGTCGTATTTGCCTGCTGATTCCATGCGTCACTTTCTATTTTCAGATTTCTGAAAAAATTGCTTTGATAATGCCATCATGGCTGCAAGCGGCGTGAAAACTTCACCGGTTGCAGCCATAAAATAAACAATAATATTATTTATATCAATAATCTTATTTTATTATTTACACCATTTATTTCGCCACCGGCATGGTGAATTCCGCTCCTTTGGAAATCGTCTGCGGCCAGCGCTGCATGATCGATTTGTAGCGCGTATAAAAGCGCAAGCCTTCTTCGCCATAAGCATGTGAATCGCCAAACAAGGAGCGCTTCCAGCCGCCAAAAGAATGCCATGCCATCGGCACCGGAATCGGCACGTTGACTCCCACCATGCCTACCTCGACGCGGCGTGAAAATTCTCGCGCGGTGTTGCCGTCGGAAGTAAACAAGGACACGCCGTTGCCGAATTCATGGGCGTTAATCAAGTTCACGGCGGCAGCAAAATCAGGCACCCGTACGATGCACAAAACCGGTCCGAAAATTTCTTCCTGATAGATCTTCATCTCGGTCGTCACCTGGTCGAACAAGGATCCGCCGAGGAAGAATCCGTTTTCCAGTCCAGCCACTTTCAAGCCGCGGCCATCCACCAGCAATTTGGCGCCGGCAGCGACGCCACCCGCTATATATCCTTCAATTTTTTCCTTGTGCACAGCCGTCACTACCGGACCCATTTCAGCATCGGCTTCCATGCCGTTTTTGATCTTCAAAGCCTTTACACGAGGGATCAGTGCTTCGATCAATTTGTCGGCCACATTGCCGACCGCGACCGCTACCGAGATCGCCATGCAACGCTCGCCGGCAGAACCGTAAGCCGCGCCCATCAAGGCATCCACGGCTTGCTCGAGATCCGCATCCGGCATCACCACCAGATGATTCTTGGCGCCGCCCAGCGCCTGAACCCGTAATGGATACGCGCCTTTACGCTTGGCGCCTTCCTGATAAATATACTCAGCAATCGGCGTCGAGCCGACAAACGACACTGCCTTCACTTCCGGATGCTGCAGCAAGGTGTCAACCGCCAGCTTATCGCCCTGCACTACATTGAAGACGCCATCCGGCAAGCCGGCTTTCTTGAACAGCTCAGCCATCATCAACGACGGCGAAGGATCGCGTTCCGAAGGCTTCAGAATAAAAGTATTGCCGGCAGCGATCGCCATCGGCGCCATCCACAGCGGCACCATCACCGGAAAATTGAAAGGCGTAATGCCGACGGTCACGCCGAGCGGCTGGCGCAGGTTCCAGTTATCGATGCCGCCGCCGATATTGTCGGTAAATTGCGTCTTCAGCAGTTGCGGAATACCGCAGGCGAACTCGACAATTTCCAGGCCGCGCGTGACTTCTCCCCTGGCATCGGACAGAACCTTGCCGTGTTCACGCGTAATCGCTGCCGCCAGCGCTTCGTGATTTTGCTCCATCAATTCCTTGAACTTGAACATCACCCGTGCACGCTTCAGCGGCGCAGTCTCTGCCCAGGCCGGCGCCGCCGCTGCTGCCGCAGCAACCGCAGCATTGACTTCTTCGACGCTGCCCAGCACCACTTTGGCGGCAACCGCGCCAGTCGCAGGATTGAACACATCTTGCTGGCGGCCGCTGGACGATTCCGTCACCTTGCCGTTGATGTAATGTTGGATCAAAGGGGTGGCGCTTGATGAGGTAGTCATAAGGATTCCTTTTATTGAGTCTGGGGTTGAATTCGATTTGTATTATTTTTTGCCCAGAATATCGTGTGGCATGCCAACAATCCAATGAGTTATGATCAATAGCATTATAAGAAACACTAATAACGAAACCTTTATGATGAAAATTTAAGCATATGGATCTCATTCAACTTCGCGCCTTTGTCACGGTTGCCCGTGAAGGCAACTTGACGCGCGCAGCCGAATTGCTGCATGTCACCCAGCCCGCGGTCAGCCTGCAAATCAAATCGCTGCAGGCCAGCTTGAACCTGCAATTATTCAACCGTATTCCCAGCGGCATGGCGTTAACCGACGAAGGCGTCAAATTGCTGCCTTTTGCCGAACGCGCCATTGCCATCATGTCAGAGCTCCGCCAGCAAGCCGCAAGTTTGCATCCCAGCAATTCAAAAACACTGAGCGGAAAACTCGCGATCGGCACCATTCTCGATCCAGAATTCACCCGTCTCGGCGCTTTCCTGCGGCGTCTGGTAGAAAGTTATCCACAGCTTTCTACACAATTGCAGCACAGCATGTCGGGCGATGTTTTACAACAAATCAAATCAGGCCATCTCGATGTCGGCTACTACCTCGGTACGCCCAACAAGAGTTTTCACCGTCTCACATTGACACAATTTACTTACTGCGTGCTTGCGCCGTCGGGCTGGAAAAACCGGGTTTCCGGAAAAGACTGGCCGGCATTGGCAAAATTGCCCTGGATCTGGACCCCGCCGGAATCTGCGCACCACCGTTTACTAAGCAAAACGTTTGCACAATATAAAGTTACGCCGAATAAAGTTGCTCTGGTGGACCAGGAACCATCAATGCTGGATCTGGTGAAATCAGGAGTCGGACTTTCTCTTGTTAGAGAATCAATTGCATTGCGCGAAGCGCACGCACATGGCTTGGTTATTTCCGATACGGTCAATTTATCCACTGAACTATCGTTTATCACATTGGAAAAACGTAAAGACGAACCGGTTATAGCAGCAGTATTTGCCATATTGGAAACCATTTGGAGAAACTGACTTTCTAAAAGCTGTTTTTAAAGGGGTAAATTCCCCTTTTTTCGGATTTCACAGCGCTTCGTGTTTACATTTATAGGTTTATATATATGAATAGTAGTAGTAGTTAACGCCCTGCTTTTCTGTGGATAACTATGAATTTGACTATTCATTCAAGTACTTACGGCTTGGATAAAGGCTGAGTAAACCTTGTATCTGGTAAGAACATTTCTTGGATAAAAAAGGGGTTGTGGATAGCTGCTACGCTTATGCACATTAAATTCCTATAGTTATCCAAAGACTTATCCACAGTTGTTCATTTTCTTCCTTTCCATATCTACCTTCCATGTAGATTTTTTTTCGGCTTTTTCCCAATTCCAATTCTTGAAAAAAGAGAGTTTTCGAGAAAAATTGTCTTTTTTGCTTTGTTTTTTGGTTTGTTTTTTAAAAGCAACTTCAAAAGAAAAAAACTTTTTGGTTTTGTATTTAAAGATTTATATATAAAAATAGTAATAGTAGTTAACACCCTGCTTTTCTGTGGATAACATGGAATTTGACTATTCATTCAAGTACTTACGAACTGGATAACAGCTTGGTAATCGGTGTATCCCGGCAGAATAATTCTTGGATAAAAAATCAGCTGTGGAAAACTGGGTGCGATGTCCACAATCAGAAAACAGGATATCCACAGCCTTATCCACAAAACGATGAAAACCAATCTGCTTTAGTGTATTTTTAACAACATAAAAGCATTTTTCTGGGAATTTCGTTAGCTGCTTAAATCGTAGGCAATGGCAATTCAAGAAAAATTTCTAGACAAGCTGATTTGAAAGCATTAATGTACGCAAAGCGTATATTAGGAGAAGCGAATGCTCGATCAGCAGACTTTCTTGCGCGACGCCATGTGTCGTCTGAACCTCACCCGGGAAAATTTTTCGGATCGGATCGGCATCCGAAAACGCGCATTGGATACCTGGCTTTTGCCGGAAACATCCGGTGAATACAGGGTCATGCCGGATATCGTGACAAAATTTGTCACTGAAATTCTTGGCGGCAGCAGGGTTGCGCAAGGCCTTACGCAGAGCGTATATATTGCAGATCCGAACACGCCGCTGCGCTCTCGCATCGGCTATCACGGCAAGCCGCAGCTACTATCGGTGGACCAGTTTTCCCGCGACTCGCTGGAGGAGCTGTTCCGCATCGCCGACATCATGCAGCCCATTGCAAGGCGTCAGAAGGTCTCGCGCATCCTCGAGGGTGCCGTACTAGCCAATCTGTTCTTTGAAGCCAGCACGCGCACGCGTATCAGCTTTGGGGCGGCGTTTTGCCGGCTGGGAGGATCGGTTTGCGACACCACCGGCTTTACCTTCTCTTCCATGACCAAGGGCGAATCGATCTACGACACCAGCCGCGTCATCAGTGGTTACGTCGACGCCTTGGTAGTACGGCACCCGGAACAAGGCGCGGTGGACGAATTTGCGCGCGCCACGAACATTCCTGTGATCAATGGCGGCGACGGGCCTGGCGAGCACCCCAGCCAGGCGATTCTCGATCTGTACACCATCCAGCGCGAGTTCTCGCGGCTAGGCAAGCTGATCGACGGCGCCCACATCGTCATGGCAGGCGACCTCAAGTACGGCCGCACCGTACATTCGCTCATCAAGTTGCTGGCTTTGTACCGCAACCTGCGCTTTACCCTGATCGCGCCGCCGACCCTGGAGATGCCGGCGCATATACTGGAGCGCATCGCCCGCGCCGGCCACGTGGTGGAACAGTCGACTTCTCTGGCGCAAGGCTTGAAGGGGGCGGATATCGTGTACGCCACGCGGATCCAGAAAGAACGCTTCGGCGAAGAGGCCATCGAAGGCTATACCCCGGATTTCCAGATCAACCAGGCCATGATCAACGCCAGCTGCAGCCCCGACACCATCGTCATGCACCCGCTGCCGCGCGACGGCCGGCCCGGCGCCAACGATCTCAGCACCGACCTTAATCACGACCCACGCCTGGCGATTTTCCGCCAGACCGACAACGGCATTCCGGTAAGAATGGCGATCTTCGCTACCTTGCTGGGCGTGGAGAACCAGGTCCAGCATTCGATGCGCGACGTCAGCTGGCGCTCGCCGCATCACGTCGGACCGGATGACGCCGCTTTCGATGGCTTGGATTGAAATTGGGGGATAGCTCTGTAGATCTACAGTTCTATACAGATGTAGTTGTAGGGTGGGCATAAGTGCCCACGCAGATATAGATGAATAGATGAGGTGGCGAACCGCGTGGGCAAAAGGACTTGCCCACGCGGCAGAATTCCCGAAGCGACAGGTTTACTTTGTCTTGCTTTGCTTCAGGATTTTCCCCGGCGGTGGCGCCACCGGTTTTTGCTTCGCCCGCGCCAGTAAAGCGGCGCAATCGTTTTCCTGCGCCGGTGTGATGTTAATCAGGGGCAGCACCGCCGCCACCGGCGCCAGCACGCCCAGCGCAATTGCACCGCCGGCCTTCAGCGCCAGTATGCCCTTGTCGACCCCGACGTCCGGATTCTTGAACGTGCCGGAGACGTGCAGCGGCGATCTGAGTGAAAAAATCCGCATGCCCTTGGTTTCCGGTTTGACCGTCAGCGCCAGCGATTCCTGCGCCAGGTTGATCTGGCCCTGGACGTTGATGACCGCGTCGTCGGTATCCATTACAAAGGTGCGGGCGTCCATCACGCCTTTGGTCACCGCAAAGTCGCTGGCCAGGCAATTCAGCTTGACCTGCTTGTCGCCGAACAGCTTAGTGATGACCACATTGCCGATATTCAGGCCGGCAGCCTCCAGCAGGAATTTGCTGATGGTGCCCTGGTTGATCAGCGTCTTGAGCTCACCATTGGAACTGCCCAGCAGGCTAGCGACTGAATTGCCGACCGCCGACAGGGAGGCATCGCCATTGATCTCGCCGAGGCTGGCCTGGGCCGATTCGAAAGTCGGGAACAGCTGCTTGATTTTCAGGTGGCGCGCCGAAATTTTCATGTCGGCCTTGATCAGCTTGCCGCTGCCGTCCAGCTTGATGTTGGAAATCAGGTTGCCGCCGGCGACGCCGAAATTCAGAGGCGTCAGCGACAGCACGCTGTCTTTCAGATGCAGGTCGGCGACCAGATCCTGGATCGGCAACTCCTTCTCGCGCACGATCTTGCGGCCGGTGAACTTGACGTCGGCATCGATGCTGCCCCAGCGGCTGGTATCGAACTGTTCCACCGGCAGCACCTTGTTGCTAGGCTGCGCCGCGCCATCGCCGCGATTCGCCTTGCTGGCATTGGAGTCGGCGCCGATCAGCGGCGCCAGGTCTTCCAGCCTGAGCTGGTTGGACAGCAGCGTGCCCTTCAGCAAAGGCCGCGGTTTTTGTGCGACAAATTCCAGCGTGCCGGATAAATCGCTGGAGCCGACGCGACCGCTGAACTTGTCGTAAGTCCAGTCGCCGCCGGCGCTGCTGAGCTTGCCGATCAGCCGTCCCTCGGTGGAAAACGGCGGCGTCGCCGGCAGCACGATGCCGGTCAGCGGATACAGGTTGGACATGCTGGCGCCCGATAGCTTCAGGCGCAGGTCAAGCGCGGCCAGGTCGCTAGGCTTGGTCAGCGTCCCTTTCACGCCGATCGCTGTCTTGCCGACGCGCACATTGGCCTGCAGCGGATAGGGCGTACTGCTGTTCTGTAAAGACAGCACGGCGCCCGCCTTGCCGTCGCCGCTGACCGCCGCCTTGTTGAAGCTGCCGCTGACTTTCCAGCCGATGCCGTAGCCTTCCGGGCTGGTCACGGGCAAGCTGTCGATATCCGCCTTGATATCCAGCTTGCTGACCGGATCCAGCAAACGCACGGTACCTTTGGCCAGCACCAGTTTTTGCAGGTCCAGCTGCCAGGCTGACGGTCCGCTGGACTGGAAGGTCCAGTTGTTGACGCCATCCGGCTTGCGTTCCAGCGCCAGCACCGGCGCTTCCAATTCCAGCGACGGCAGCACGATGCGGTGCGCCAGCAAAGGCAAGGGACTCAGCGAAAACGTCAGTTGGCCGATTTCCGCCATGTGCGGTCCGGTCTTGGCCCAATCCGGATTGTCCAGCACGATATCCTTCGCGCTCAGTCGCGGCCAGGGCACCCAGCGGCGCCAGCTGTCAAGATCGCTCTGCGATTTTTGCCAGGTCAGCGCCAGATCGCCGCGAATCGCGAACGGCCGCCCGGCGGCTTCGCTGACCCGTTGGTTAAGCCATGGCTTGGCACGGTTCCAGTCGAAAGTGAGGACCAGCGCTGCACATATGGCGATCAGCAGCGCCAGCACTGCCAGCAACCATAAAAAGATGCGCCCCGGACGAAATTTGGATGTAGTCATGGTTTTGTGAGGTTTGCATTGTCTAAAGGTTCAATCCGACAAGTATCCTCGGATCCCGTCATTATGGCTTTAACAAGTGTAAACATTCTGGCTGATGCCTGTGTCCGTGTATGTCATCGAGATCCCTTAAGCAGGCGTTAACCGTAAATATGGACGCAGCTGGTTTGCATAATGTGAGATATGCAAGAGTTTGTAACCCATTGTAGTCAATGCAAAGTGACGTGCTAGCTTGTAAACATCACCCATTCCCGTTGTCTGGAGCAAAAAATGAATAAAAATAAGAAACCCGTGTCGTTATTGCTTGGCGCGTCTGTTTGCGTAGCGCTGATGTCGCTCGCCGGCTGCGATAAAAAAACCGATGCCGTCGCACCTGTTGCGGCGCCGGCCGCGCCGCAAGCGCAAGCTGCCCCGGCCTATGTGCCGCCTACCGCCGATCAGCTGTACCAGCTGGTCGGACCGATTGCCCTGTTCCCGGACAAGCTGGTGGCGCAGGTGCTGGCCGCATCCAGCTATCCCGATCAGGTCACCGCCGCCGACAACTGGCTGGGACAAAACAAGAATCTGAAAGGCACGCAACTGCAGGATGCCGCCAACCAGCAACCCTGGGACGTCAGCGTCAAAGGCTTGACACAGTTTCCCAGCGTGCTGGATCAGATGGCGCACAATATTCCCTGGACCTCGGCGCTCGGCGACGCTTATGTCAATGATCCGACCGACGTCATGAATGCGATCCAGGTGATGCGGCAGCGCGCAGCCGCCAGCGGCAACCTGAAAAACAATAAGCAGCAGCGCATCGCCACGGTGCCGCGCGTGCAGGCAGCGCCGCCTGCCGGTTATGCGCCGCCGCCCGGCGAGCCGGCCTACTATGACGGACCGGAAATGGTGCCGCCGCCGCCGGAAACCATCGTCATCGAGCCGGCTGAGCCGGATGTGGTCTACGTGCCTGCCTACAATCCGGGGGTAGTCTACGGCGAGCCGCAACCGGTGTATCCGGGTTATGCCTATGAACCGCCACCAGCCTACTACCCGCCAGGCGAAATCGTCACGGCAGGCGTGCTGACCTTCGGCCTGGGGATTGCCGTCGGCACGCTGATCGAACATCACAACTGGGGCTGGAATTCCTGGGGCGTGCACTGGGGCGGCGGAGGTGGCGGCGGCAACTGGCGCGGGGATGGCGATCGCGATCACGGCGGCTGGCACCGGCCGGCTGTGGTGTACAACAACAACACGTATGTGTCGCGTTCCACCACGATCGTCAACCGTGTGACCAACAATTACAACAACAGCACCGTCGTCAATAACAACAATAGCAACAACAATAGCAATAACAATAACAACAATACCCGCAACAACTTTGGGCCCGGCCAGGCGAACAACCCGGCTTTCCCGAATGGCCGCCCGGGTGGCCAGCCAGGCAACGGCGTTGCCAATTTCAATACGGCACGTCCGAATTTTGCCCAGCAAAACAATCCGCAGCAAGTACATCCCGGTCCAAATGCCGCACCGAATGCCGCTGCTCCAAGGCCGAACCACGGGCAACCGGATTTCAACAACATGACAAGGCCGAATTTCGGTCGGGTCCCGCCGGCGGGGGGACCGTCGGCCGCCGCGACCGCAAACCAGCTGGCGCGGCCAGGGTTCGTGCATCCGGCGCCGAACCAGGCGCAGCCCGGCGGCGTGCCGCAGCATCCTGGCTTTGCTCAACCCGGTCAGAATGGCTGGCCGGTGCCCAACCAGCTACAGCAAAACGCCTTGACCCATGCGCCCGCCGTGCCGCGGAATCTTGAGGAACGGCCGCCGGTCAACCTGAATCAGCACCCATTTGGCGGCAATCAGCAGCGGCCGAATTTCCAGCGGCCGGCTGACATGCCGAAACCGCAGCCAGTGCCGCAAAACGTGCAAAACCGGCCGCCGCAGCAGTTTGAGAACCGTCCTAACGGCGGTCAGATGCATCCGGAAATGAATCGCCCTGCGCCCGCTCCGGCGCCAGCGCCAGCGTTCAACCGTCCGGAACCACGCCCGCAGCCCCAGCCCCAGCCAATGGCGCGGCCTGAACCGCGTCCGCAGCCACAAGCTCAGCCGATGGCAAGACCTGAGCCGCGTCCGCAACCGCAACCTCAGATGCAAGCTCCGCATCCGGCGGCGCAGCCGCAAAACCACGAGGCCCATCATGACGGCGGCAACCCTCACCCCGACAAGCATGCTGACGACCACAAGTAATCTGGCCGAGAGCTGCTGACCAGGCTGGCAGCAGCTGCAATGCCGTTATCCAAAAAAAAGCTGGCTGAACCAAGGTTCAGCCAGCTTTTTTCATTGCAAGCGATTGACTCAGGCGGCTGCAGTCTCGGCTTCTGCCACGCTATCTTCTTCATCCGACACCGAACTGCGGATCAGGTGATCGAATGCGCTCAGCGAGGCCTTGGCGCCCTCGCCCACCGCGATCACGATCTGCTTGAACGGCACGGTGGTGACGTCGCCGGCGGCGAACACGCCGGGGATCGAGGTCTGGCCTTTGGCGTCGACTTCGATTTCGCCATGGCGCGACAGGGCAATCGTGCCCTTCAGCCATTCGGTGTTCGGCACCAGGCCGATCTGCACGAACACGCCTTCCAGTTCGACCGTATGCACGGCCGCGGTCTTGCGGTCCTTGTAGACCAGGCCGTTGACCTTCTTGCTGTCGCCGGTGATTTCGGTAGTTTGCGCCGAAGTGATCACGGTAACGTTTTTCAGGCTGTGCAGCTTGCGTTGCAGCACCGCATCGGCGCGTAACTCATCGCCGAATTCGATCAGCGTCACATGCGACACCAGGCCGGCCAGGTCGATTGCTGCTTCCACGCCGGAATTGCCGCCGCCGATCACCGCCACGCGCTTGCCCTTGAATAGCGGGCCGTCGCAGTGCGGGCAGTAGGCGACGCCGTGGTTACGGTATTCGCGTTCGCCCGGCACGTTGATTTCGCGCCAGCGGGCGCCGGTGGCCAGCACTACGGTCTTGCTCTTGAGCGAACCGCCGTTGGCCAGCTTGATTTCGATCAGCTTGCCTGGCACCAGCTCGGAGGCAAGTTGTACATTCATGATGTCGACTTCATAGCTCTTGACGTGTTGTTCCAGCGCGGTGGCGAATTTCGGTCCTTCGGTTTCCTTGACGGACACGAAGTTTTCGATCGCCAGCGTATCCAGCACCTGGCCGCCGAAACGTTCCGACACCACGCCGGTGCGGATGCCTTTGCGCGCAGCATAAATCGCCGCGGCCGCGCCGGCAGGCCCGCCGCCGACGATCAGTACGTCGTAAGGCGCCTTAGCGCTCAGTTCGACTGCCTTGCGGGCGCCGGCGCCGGTATCCAGCTTGGCGAGGATTTCTTCGACGCTGGTGCGGCCCTGGCCGAATACTTCACCGTTCAGGTAAGTGGTTGGCACGGCCATGATTTCGCGTTTTTCCACTTCGTCCTGGAACAGTGCGCCATCGATGGTGGACTGGCGGATGCGCGGATTGATCAGCGCCATCACGTTCAAGGCCTGCACGACTTCAGGGCAGTTCTGGCAAGACAGGGAGATATAGGTTTCGAATACGTAATCGCCGTCCAGGTTGCGGATCTGCTCGATCACGGCGTCGTCCAGTTTCACCGGATGGCCGCCGACTTGCAGCAAGGCCAGCACCAGCGAAGTGAATTCGTGGCCCATCGGAATCGCGGCAAAGCGGATGCCGGTATCGACACCCGGGCGGTTGATGGAGAACGAGGGTTTGCGTTCGTTGTCGTCGCTGCGCTCGATCAGCGTGATGCGTTCCGACAGCGCCGCGATTTCCTGCAGCAGCGCTTGCAGTTCATGCGATTTGTCACCGTTGTCCAGCGACGCAACGATCTCAATCGGCTGCACGATTTTTTCCAAATAGCTTTTCAATTGGGTTTTGAGATTTGCATCCAGCATGGCGGTTCCTTGCATTCGTGACGATAAATAAGGGCACTACCGGTCCGGCCCTTGAACCAGGCTCGGACCGTAAAGCACTAGCGGGGGATTAGATCTTGCCGACCAGGTCCAGCGATGGTGTCAGGGTTGCTTCGCCTTCTTTCCACTTGGCTGGGCAAACTTCACCTGGGTGCGATGCCACGTATTGTGCTGCTTTAACTTTGCGCAGCAGTTCGGAAGCGTCGCGGCCGATGCCGTTGTCGTGAATTTCGTACAGCTTGATCAGGCCTTGCGGATTGATCAGGAAAGTGCCGCGCAGCGCCAGGCCTTCTTCTTCAATCAGCACTTCAAAGTTGCGCGACAGCGCAGTAGTTGGGTCGCCGATCAGCGGGTATTGGACTTTCTTGATTGCGTCCGAAGTGTCGTGCCAGGCTTTGTGAGCGAAATGGGTATCGGTCGAGATACCGTAGATTTCCACGCCCAGCTTCTGGAATTCAGCGTAGGTGTTGGCCAGGTCTTCCAGTTCTGTCGGGCAGACGAAAGTGAAGTCAGCTGGGTAGAAAACGAATACCGACCACTTCCCCTTCAGGGTTTCCTGGGTAACCGGCACGAACTTGCCGTTATGGAACGCAGTTGCGGAGAATGGCTTAATGTGGGTATTGATCAAAGACATAGAATTTCCTTACTAAGGCTGGGTTGGAGAAGTCTAAACAGCAACAATAAATGAGATTGGGGAATTTGTATAATTGATTTATTTTTCAATTTCGATTTGAGAAAACTATCGATAGCAGAAAAATTCATCTTTTATACGTTCTCAGGGACGCTGGCATAACGAAGTTGCCAGCATGCATGGGGCCGCAGGTTTTTGCTGCAGCGCATTCCCCAATTAAATGATAACAGGCCTTCGCTTTGGCGATATTTTGCAGCTCGGCTGGCGCGTCGCAGCATTCGGCAAGCACAGAGGACGGACATGCGTCAGCGTGTCGGGCCGCGGCGCAGCGGCAGGAGCGAACGCTAAAACGGGGGGATCCAACAAAAAAAGCTGGCTGAACCAAGGCTCAGCCAGCTTTTCATTGCACAGGGAAAATGTGCATTACCTCATTCAAGCCTGCAAGGTCATCAGGCTGGCGTTGCCGCCGGCGGCAGTGGTGTTGACGCATACCGCGCGCTCCGCCAGCAGGCGCCACAGCGGGATCGAGACGTACTCGGAGGTTTCCAGCAGCGGCACCAGCGCGCCCGACTTCTCGCTCAAGGCCGTCAGCATAGGACGCAGGCGCCCGGTGCCGGCGCCATCCACCAGCGCCAGCTGCAAACGGGCGGTATTGCTGTCGGCGTCGAGTTTGTCGATCATTCGGATGGCAGCGCGTACTGCTTTTGGCAAGCCTTCCGGAATCATCGCTGCTGCTGCCGCTTCCACTACCGGGAAATTTCCGGTGGCAAAGACCGCCGCCAGCTGATTCAGCATGGCGCCGACATTGTCGGCGCTGCACAGGATGGCGCCGCGCGGGGCAAACGACAGGCTGTTGCGTTCGCCGGTCGGGCCAGGCAGCACCAGCGAAGTGCCGAGCCAGCTGGCGTGCATGTATTCCTCGCCCAGCGCGGCAATCCGTTGATGGCCGTGGGTCTTGGCCCAGCCCAGCAAGGCTTGCAGGACCGGCGTATCGATCGCTGCGTCGGCGTTCGGCGCATGAATCGTGTGCGCGCCCAGCGACACCAGCGGATTGCGCTGCAGCCGCTTCAGGTACAAAGGGCCGCCGGCTTTCGGTCCGGTGCCGGATTTTCCTTCGCCGCCAAACGGTTGCACGCCGACCACGGCGCCGACGATATTGCGGTTGACGTAGATATTGCCGACGTGCGCATGGCCGACGATGTAATCGATGGTCTCATCGATGCGCGAATGGATCCCCAAGGTCAGGCCATAGCCGCTGCCGTTGATCGCTTCGATCAGCTGCGGCAGCTCATTGCGGGCATAGCGCAAGACGTGCAGGACCGGCCCGAACACTTCCCGCTTCAGTTCCGACATCGAGCCGATCTCGATCAGGGTCGGCGCCACGAAAGTGCCGTTGGCCTGTTCCGGCGGCAGCGGCAGCTGGAAGAAATTCTTGGCCGTGCCGCGCATTCTTTCTATATGCGCCAGCAGCTGGCCCTGGGCGTCGGCATCGATCACCGGGCCGATATCGGTCACCAGGCGGTCCGGACTGCCGACCCGCAATTCCTGCATCGCGCCCTTCAGCATGTGCAAGGTGCGGTCGGCGATGTCGTTTTGCAGGCACAGCACGCGCAAGGCCGAGCAGCGCTGGCCGGCGCTGTCGAAGGCGGAATTCAGCACGTCTTGCACCACTTGCTCCGGCAAGGCGCTGGAGTCCATGATCAAGGCATTCTGGCCGCCGGTTTCGGCGATCAGCGGCAGGTCGACCGACTCTTCCAGCGAGCGCTTGGCGAGCGTGCGGTTGATGATCTGCGCTACTTCGGTTGAACCGGTGAAGATCACACCCTTGACGCGCGGATCGGCGGTCAGCGTGGCGCCGACGGTGTCGCCCTGGCCCGGCAGGAATTGCAGGGCCGCGTGCGGCACGCCCGCTTCATGCATGAGTTGCACGGCGCGCGCGGCGATCAGCGGCGTCTGCTCGGCCGGCTTGGCCAGCACCACATTGCCGGCGGCCAGCGCGGCGCTGACTTCGCCGACAAAAATCGCCAGCGGAAAATTCCACGGGCTGATGCAGACCACCGGACCTAGCGCCAGCGCATTTTGGGTATGGCGGATTTGCGCCGCGTAGTAGCGCAGGAAATCGACCGCTTCGCGCACTTCGGCGATGGCGTTTGGCAGCGATTTTCCGGCTTCGCGGATCGCCAGCGCAATCAATTCCATCTGGTTTTCTTCAAACAGGGCCGCCGAGCGGTCCAGCTTGTCGGCGCGTTCCGCCGGCGGCAGGGTTTGCCAGTCCATGGCGTAGACGCTGGCGGCATGCAGGGCTTTGTCGACATCGGCCACGCTGGCTTCGATCACGCTGCCGACCACATCGCGATGGTCGGCCGGGTTCAGCACTGGACGCGGGGCCTGGCTGTAGGCTTGCAGCTCGCCCAGCAGTGGCGTGGCATGCCATTGCTGCTGACCGAAAACCTGGAAAGCGCTGTCGATCTGGCGCAGCACTTCTTCATTGCTGAGGTCGAGGCCGGCCGAATTCTTGCGTTCGGCGCCGAACATGGCCGGTGGCAGCGAAATCTGCGGATGCGGCTCGCCACCCAGCTGCTGTGCGGCTTGCAGAGGATCGGCAATCAGCGAATCGATAGAGACATTCTCGTCCACAATCTGGTTGACGAAGGATGAGTTGGCGCCGTTTTCCAGCAAGCGCCGCACCAGGTAAGCCAGCAAGGTCTGGTGCGAGCCGACCGGTGCGTAGATACGGCAAGGCTTGTCCAGCATGTCTTTGCCGACCACCTGGTCGTACAAGGTTTCGCCCATGCCGTGCAGGCACTGGAATTCGTAATCGGTGACGTTCTTTTCTTTTGCCCAGCTATAAATGGTGGCCAGGGTATGGGCGTTATGCGTCGCAAACTGGGGATAGATGACGTCGGTTGCCGCCAGCAGTTTTTGCGCGCAGGTCAGGTAGGACACGTCGGTGTAAACCTTGCGGGTGTAGACCGGGAAGCCCGGCAAGCCGTCCACTTGGGCGCGCTTGATTTCGGAATCCCAATAAGCGCCCTTGACCAGCCGCACCATGAATTTGCGGCCGCTGCGGTGCGCCAGGTCGACCAGGTAGTCGATCACGAAAGGGCAGCGCTTTTGGTAGCCCTGCACCACGAAGCCGATGCCGTCGAAACCGGCCAGGTCGGGATCGAAAGCCAGCGCTTCCATCAAGTCCAGCGACAGTTCCAGACGATCCGCCTCTTCTGCATCGATGTTCAGGCCGATGTCGTATTGTTTGGCCAGCACCAGCAGCTGCTTCAGGCGCGGCAGCAGTTCCTGCATGGTGCGCTGGCGCTGGGCGCGCGAATAGCGCGGATGCAGCGCCGACAATTTCACTGAAATGCCCGGGCCCTGTTTGATGCCGCGTCCGGCTGACGCCTTGCCGATGGCGTGGATCGCATCTTCATACGAACGATAATAGGCCGCGGCATCTTCTTCCGTCAGCGCGGCTTCGCCCAGCATGTCGTACGAGTAGCGGTAGCCGCGCTTTTCATTGTCGCGGCTGTTGCCGAGCGCTTCGGCGATGGTCTGGCCGGTGACGAACTGGTTGCCCAGCATACGCATGGCGACATCCACGCCCTTGCGGATCAGCGGCTCGCCGCCGCGGCCGATCAGCTTGGTCAGCGCCGAGCCGAGACCGCGTTCGCTGTTGGTGCTGACCAGCTTGCCGGTGATCAGCAGGCCCCAGGTCGCGGCATTGACGAACAGCGATGGCGATTCGCCCAGGTGGCTGCGCCAGTCGCCCTTGCTGATCTTGTCGGCGATCAGGCGGTCGGCGGTCTGGTGGTCGGGAATGCGCAACAACGCTTCCGCCAGGCACATCAGGGCGACACCCTCTTCCGACGACAGCGAGAATTCATGCATCAAGGCATCGACGCCGGAGGCGCGCGTGCGCTTTTCGCGCACCGCCTGCACCAGCTTGCGCGCCAGCGTCTGGCTGGCGGCATGCGAGCTGGCGCTGGTTTGCACCTGGGACAGCAGCCATTGCACGGCCAGCGTCTCGTCGCGCCGATAGGCGGCGGTGATGGCGGCGCGCAGCGGCGTGGCGTCGGCCATCATTTCGGCGTGGAAGGCAGCGAAGGCAATGCTGGGAATGGCGGAAGGGGTAGTGCTGGACGGCTGGGATGACGGCTGTAGCGGCGGCATGGCGGTTGTCTCTGTAAGGGTATTTGTTTTGTCAACTTGCTATGTTTTCAAACAAGCTGCGAACAAGCCGGTACGCTACGGCAATGACAAGATCTCCCGCGGCTATGGCGGCGGGTAATCCTGTATCTCAGCCTTGCGTCCGGTTTGCCGGCAAGCATTGTTCCGAATGACTCTGTTAGCCTTCCAGGAAAGCTAAGTTGTTCGATTGTAGGCGGCATCGGCATGGATTAATTCTGGTAATAATGGCTGCTATCAAAATTTTGTTATTGGTGAGAAAATTTAACCGAATAAAATTTTTCGGAAGATAGTGCATGCTTGACAAGATCAGTAAGAAAATCCTGGCCGAACTGCAGAACGATGGCCGCATCAGCAATGTCGACCTGTCGTCCCGCGTCAACCTGTCTCCCGCCGCCTGCCTGGAACGTGTACGCAAGTTGCAGGAAGCCGGCTACATCTTGCACTACACCGCTCAGCTCAATCCGCAGTTGCTGGACGTCGCCTTGCTGGTCTTTATTGAAGTGGTGCTGGACCGCACCACACCGGAAGTGTTCGAGGCTTTCAGCCAAAGCGTGCAGATCATCCCCGAAGTACTGGAATGCCACATGGTGGCCGGCGGTTTCGATTACCTGGTCAAGGCGCGCGTCAAGGACATGAACGCCTACCGCGAATTCCTCGGCAAATCGCTGCTGCAGCTCAAGGGCGTGCGCGAGACGCACACCTATGCAGTGATGGAAGAGGTCAAGCACACCACCAAGCTGCCGATACGTTGACATGTCGGACAAGACTGCCAGATCTGTCCGGACTGCCTGCGGATAGACAGACGCTGCGCCATGATGGAAAATCCCCTGAATCGTCACTACGGAAAATACCCATGAACCGACTGATATCAGCAGCGGTATGTTTCGCCGCGCTGCAAGGATGCACTGCCATGAATGAACCGCTTGCGCCGCCGCCGGCTGAATCTCACGTTGAATCTCACGCGGCCAACTCCGGCGCAGGTTGCGCGGCCGACAAACAAGACGACAATGCGCTAGTCGGCAAGAGCGAACAGGAAGCCACGGCCTTGCTGTCCGGCTGTGTCTGGCGTATCGGCGAGCGCGACGGCGAACAGTTTGCCGGCACCATGGATTACAACGAAGCGCGGCGTACGTTGGGGATTGCTGCCGGCAAGGTGACGTGGGTGCGGCGCGGTTAAGAAAATCCTGGCTGAACTTGCCGGTTAATCGGCTTTGGGAAGCAGTTTCAACGATACCAGGCCCAAGCCCAGATTGCGGCTGTCCGCGCTGAGTCCTAGTGACGCAGGTGAGGCCGGCTTTTCCATCTCAAACGCGATCTTGAGCAAGCCTTGGTCCTGCGCCCGCAGCTCGCCAGGGATCATCAGCTTTCTCACGCTGTCGCCGGCATCGACGGGATATTGATATGTAAAGGTATCCAGCTTGCGGCCGTTGACCGATACCGCAATATTCAATGCCGGATGTGCAGGCGTCAGAAATGCGCGAGAAGTAAATTCAAGCGCCAAGGCTTGACCGTCCGCCGCCGGCGCTCGCATGATCAGTGTCGCGGTCTGCGCATCCGACCACCTGCCCCAACTTTCCGCCGCCGACCAGCCGTCCAGGACGAATTTATCGCCTGCGCCATCCTTTGCAAATGCAGCCGTTTCCCCACTCTGATAATTGGCTATCTCGGCGTGATAATCGATGGCGTCCGCCGCCAGCCATTTGTTCCTGCCGATATCGTATTGGCAAACGCCTTGCAGATGGTGATTCTTGACGTAATTTCCGACGCGATAAACATACATCGGCCTTTCCTCAAATATCCAATCCGATGGATTGAAAGTCGCAAAGCCGTTCAGCGCCGGAATGCCGAAAGCATCCGCCAGCAGCATCGCCTGGACATTCTGGCCGTACACGCTGGTGATGAAGTCATTGGCTTTCGGCAGCGGATTATGGACAAAGAAAGACTGGCAATCCTTGGGAACCGAGGCAGCATTGTCCACCCGCGACATATGTTTTTTCACATCCAGGCCGACTTCCTTTTGCGTATTGATCTGTCCCAGGCAGGTCAGCGTCAAGAGCACAAGAATCGGTATCCTGGCTTTCTGAAATAATTGCCACAGGCTGGAAAAATAAACAGCGATCAGCACCGAGACGGGGAAAGCCAGGAAAATATAGAACCTGGCAATGACACGCAAACCGCGGCCGCCCGGGATCAACGAGCGCACGAAGAACCACAGCGAATGGCCGGAAAACGAGAGCGGCAGCAGCATGGCAAGCAAGGTGGCGCAGGCGAGCACCTTGAACCACAGCGGACTGGCCTGCGTTTTTTTCAAGATCAGCACAAAGATGATGAATGCCGACAGGATGAAAACATCTGGTGTGAATCCGACCTGGAATTCGCCCGGCCGCCACATTCCCGGGAAGCGATTGTCGAAAAATTCAAAGACGCGTCCCCACAGCAGGCTGCCCCTGCCGAAATTGAGCATGTCGACAAAATGCAGGCTGTAAAAAATCTGACTGTCATAACCCTGGCCGCCGGTTTCCTTCAGCTTCGGCAAGTAGACATACAGGAAGGGAGCGACTGCCAGCAGGAAAACCAGCAGGATCAACGCCAGCTGGCATTTTGCAGACAGGGCAAGCTTGAAAAATTCCTTTACTTTCTGGAAGTCATGACAGGCATAGCAAGCGACATACGCGATGACGAACAAGCCGAAAAACCACGCCATGTAGAAGCCGGTGATCAGCACGGCGCCATACATGACGGAAAAGGCCGCGCCATACAGCAGCATGGCTTTCTTTTGACGCGCAAAAACGCTGCGCACCGTTTCCAGCAGAAGCAGCGCCAGCAAGGGTACAAAGCCGACGCTGAACAGCTGGCCGTGATAGGCGTGTATCGAGGAATTGATAAACAACGTGAACAAGGCGGCGCCCAGCAGCATCACGATATTCTTTTGCTGCAGGCGTCCCAGGAACATGGCCATGGAAACGAAGCCGATCGCCTTGACCGTCATGTGCACCAGCTCCTGCGCCACCAGCAGATCGAAGCCCAGCAAGCGGTACGGAATGCCGATCAGCCCATAGAGAAAATAGCCGTCGTTATAGCCGAGGACATCCTGGTAAGGATAGAAATACAGAGGCTGGTTCCAGATCTGGCTGGATTCGAAAACGTGATACCAGTGGGACACCAGGACGGCTTCAATCACGGCATCGTAGTCGCCGCCGAAGACCCAGGAAAAATTGCTGTGGATTTGCTGATAGAAGAAGATATAGATGGATAGCATGCCGGCCGCTATCAGGAGGAAGTAATAGCTGGTCTCTTGTACGGATTTTCTTTGGTTTTTTATCATTATCCAAATTCGGTTTTATTAACGGCTCGGCTGATCTGTTTTGGCAAGTCGAAATTCTGGAGCCTGGTGCGTTAGCGATCTTGCCATGAACGGCAATTGGCGGGGGCAGTATTTGGAGAGGAGCGCGGCGTCAATAATAAATAGGGTCAGATACCGTCTTGAATAGCAAGCCCGTTGGTTAAATAATTTGGATCGAAGGGCTTGCCGGTACGGATCACTCCGTAAATCAGATGTGTCATTTTGTGCATGACGGCCCCGATCACAGCTTTTTTCGCCATGCCGGTGGCCAATAGCCGTTCAGCAAAGCAACGTAGTAGCGGGTTGTGTCGACATGCTACCAAGCTAGGCATGTAAAGCGCCGCTCGCATCGACATGCTTCCTGCCCGGCTAATCATGGTTCGACCTTTGATGGAGGTGCCGGAGCTGCGTTGTTTCGGGGTTACGCCGAGAAATGCGGCAAATGCCTTGGCACTGTCAAATCTGCGGATATCGCCTAACTGACCCAGGATTCTTGCCACCGTGGTGGTGCCGATGCCCGGGATGCTTGTGATGAGCTCGGCGTCATGCTTGAGGCCGGGATGTCGATCAATGTGATCATCGATGTCGTCCTCCAACTTGTTGATCTCGGCGCTTAGCCAGGCGATGTGCTGCTTCACATGTTCGGCGACGTCGGTCATGCCGGTGAAGGTGTTGGCTTCAAGCCGATTTTCTTCCTGCTGGCGAATATCTTTTAAGGCTTGTACTCGCAGCGACCAGGCCCGCAGCTGGCGTTGCTCCAGCGGTGGCGGCGTCCAAGGTGCCGGCTTCATGGCGGCGCAATAGCGCGCAATGAGACCGGCATCGGCGGTGTCGTTCTTGTTGCGAATATTTTCACTATGGCCGAAGCCTTTGATGCAGGCCGGATTGACCACGCTAACGCTCACTCCCGCGTCATGCAGCGCCAATGCCACCGGCTCATAATAAATCCCAGTGGCCTCCATGCAGACATGCAGCGTTTCTTTAGCGACTTTCGCCTTGCTTAGCCACTCCAGGAGTGATTTGTATCCGTCGGCGGAATTCTCCACCACCTTGGCCTTGGTCTTGCCGTCGACCAGCAAGGCAATATCGAGCTTCTTCTTGCTCACATCGATACCAACAACTGCACATACCGTTTCCATTTTTGACCTTTCTCGTATGCGGGCTTACGCATCAGGCGATGGCCCAAGATACCGTTCGGACTTATAAAATGAAACAGGCAGAGGCGCCTATCTGACCCACGTGCTCAATGGCACTCAGTCTAATCGGCATCACTCTGCCCGGCCGCTTCTACATCCTTATTATCCGATGGCGACGCGGTAGGTTCAATATACGAGAGTCGAATTTTTCCAAGCGGATATTCGACTCTGGCCTTTTTTATTCCAAAAACACATCTGCAGCCAGCTGCACGCATCTTTTTAATACGCATTCAAAATATTACCGTACGTAATTGTCCAGTCATATATGAGGCATAAGCTTGACGTCGACATTCCTCATCCCAGTTTTTTTCACTATCCCACTATAGGAAAAATAACTATGCAAACCCCGAAAAAAATCGCCCTGGCGTTGATGCTGCCTTTCCTCGCAAGTGCAACCACGTTTAGCCATGCCGACGAGACGGATGCTAAAAAGCAGCCAGCCAAGCAGGTTCTGCTCATTTCAGTCGATGGCATGCACCAAGCTGATCTTGACTGGTTTGTTACCGCGTATCCGCAATCCACGCTCGCGCGCATGGTCCGTGAAGGCGTTAGCTATACCAACGCCAGAACCCCTTTCCCGTCAGATTCATTTCCAGGCATGGTCGGCCAACTCACAGGCGGCAATCCAAAAACCACGGGTATTTATTACGATGATGCCTACAGCCGAGGGTTGCTGCCTGCGGGGACAACCAGCTGCGCAGGAGCGAAACTGGGAGCGGAAGTTTATTATGCGGAAGTCAGCGCAAAGGACATGAACCGTTTGGACAGCGGCCAACAGATTCCCGGCTTGTATAGCGACTTTACAAAAATATCTCAGCTGACTGGCCATGCGCAAGATTTACTGGATCCAAAGACATTGCCGGTAGACCCAAAAACATGTTCACCGGTGTATCCGCATCAGTATCTCCAAGTGAATACGATTTTTGAAGTAGCGAAGCAGCATCATTTGCGTACAGCGTGGTCGGACAAGCATGCAGCATATGACATACTCAATGGCCCATCCGGCAAGGGAATCGATGACTTGTTCGCACCTGAAATCAACAGTTCAGTCACCGATCCGTCGACACCTGCAGGTCCCGGCGACGACTGGACCAAGGACAACGCCAATACCCAAAAATACGATGCCTTCAAAGTAAAGGCCGTCGTGAACTGGGCCAAGGGTTTCGATCACGCCGGCAATAACTCGCTGGGCGCACCCGCTATTTTCGGCATGAACTTCCAGGCTGTCTCCACCGCGCAGAAACTCAACAAATCAAACTACTACACCGATCCGCAAAACCCCAGCACCATCATGACCAACGGCCTGGGCGGTTACACCTTGAATGGCGCGGTGCCAGGACCAGTATTGCAGAGCGCATTGACTTTTGTGGACGACCAGCTCAAGACCATGGTGGGCGCGCTTGATCTCAGCAAAACGGTGGTGATTCTCTCCGCGAAACATGGCCAATCACCGCAAAACCGCACGGCGCTGACGATAATCAATGACGGCAACATGATTGACGCATTGAACTGCGCTTGGGAAAACAATAGTGCAAGCTGCAAAGATCCCGCCCAAACCCATCTGGTTGCCCATGCAATCGATGACGACGGCATTCTGATGTGGCTCACCGACCGCTCGACCAAGGCAACGCGCTTCGCAAAGAACTTCCTGCTTGCTTATGCGGGGACCGGCGTCGGCTCGGATGCTTTGGGCAACAGCATCTCCAAACCATTTACGCAAGCCGGCGTCACAAAAATCTATGCGGGCGAAGAGGCGGAAGATTTATTCGGCACCAGGCGTGGCGATGAACGCGTTCCCGATGTGGTCGGTATCGCGCAGCAAGGAGTCGTCTGGGCCGGCGGCAAGTTGTCCAAGATCGCCGAACACGGCGGCAACGCGCATCAGGATAGGCATGTGCCTATCGTAGTATGGGGTGCTGGCATCGCACACCAAGCGAATGACGATCATGTCGAGACTACACAGATTGCCCCGACAATCCTTTCATTGCTGGCACTCGATCCGAGGGAATTGCAAGCCGTACGGATTGAGCGCACCAAGGCTTTGCCGGATTTGCATTGACCGGCAATGCCCCCGGTTTCAGGTACTGGCGCGTATCGCCAGCTTGAAACCCAGATCGACACTGGTTTTTTCCACTGCTTCGCGCCGCAGCATCTTGATCAGCAACTGGGCGGCGGTAAAGCCGATCTCGTAGCGCGGCGTGATGATGGTGGTGATGCCGGGATTGGCAAAGGCCGACCAGGGCAAATCGTTGAAGCCGGCGATCGCCATCTGGCCGGGGACCGACAGGCCGCGGCGCTGGCATTCGAACAGCACGCCTAGCGCCAGGTCGTCGTTGCAGCAGAATATCGCATCGCATGCGGGAGTCTGCTGCAGGATCTGCCCCAGCATCTTGGTGCCGAGTTCTACTGTCGACGGCGCCGGCGTCAGGACTTCTATGTCGGTCGCCAGGCCGGCTTCGGCCAGTGCGCGGCGATAGCCGTGGCGTCGCTTCATCATGCGCGGATCGAGCTGGGCGCCGAGGAAACCGGGATGGCGGTAGCCGCGTTCGATCAGGTGGCGGGCAATGCTGTAGCCCGCTTCTTCATGCGAAAAACCGACCGTGACGTCGCTGCCTTCCGGGTCGATATCGAACATGCGTACCGCCGGCACGTTGTGCGTCGCCAGCTGTTCGCGCAGCGCATCCTGCTGCTCGATGCCGCTCAACAGGAAACCGTCCGGCGCATGCGCCAGGTAAGTGCTGATCAGCTGGCTTTCCTTGTCCGCCGAATAGCCGCTTTCGCCGATCAGGAATTTATAGCCGTGCTGGTTGAGGCTGTCGCGGATGCCGGTCAAGGTTTCCACGAAGACCGAGTTGCCGAGCGACGGCACGATCACGCCGATTACCTGCGATTTGGCCGAAGCCAGCGTGCTGGCCGCCTGGTTCGGCACGTAGCCAAGCTGCTTGATGGCGGCGCTGATCCGTTCGCGCGCTTCCAGCTGCACCAGGGCCGGCGTTTTCAATGCCCGCGATACTGTCATCGGACTGACGCGCGCCAGCCGCGCGACGTCCACGATAGTGACCCTGCCGCTGGCGCGGCTATGGCGTTGTTGTTTGATTTCCGGGCTGTTCATGGGTGATGGGAAGGTTAAGGTCTCTGTGCACTTGGCGTATCGCCAGTGGTTTTTGTTTATTGTCGGTAGCCTGCCTGCTTGATCTGCGTCGGGCGGCGGATCGTGTCAGCGGATTTTGTCCGCGAATCTTGTCCATTTAGCCAGCCCATCCAATGTTACACGCAAGCGGTACCGCGTTGTTATGGTTTCCTTGGAGTAAGGATACTAGCTGCGCGGCGCTCTTCCCTGGGAGTTACTTGAAGATACAATGTTAGCGCTAACATATGTTGTATCATCGCTGCCTTCGGCAAGTACGGCACAAGTACTACAATTGGGCAGTCGAGCCCGGCGTACGCCGGTTCCTGCCGTCTAGCCACTATCCATAGATCAAGAGGACGTTCATGCAGCAGCCAGAATACATGCTCGGCGTAGATATCGGCACCACCAGCACCAAGGCGGTGCTGTTTACCACCCAAGGGCAGATCGTGGCGCAGCATGCGGTGGAATATCCGCTGCTGTGCACGACGCCGGGCATGGCTGAGCAGGATCCCGAGCAGATCTATCAAGCCGTGCTGGCCGCGATCAGCACGGCCGTCAGCGCCGGCGGCGCCGAATTTGGCCAGATCGCTGGCCAGGTCGCGCTGGTGTCCTTCAGCGCCGCCATGCATAGCGTGATTGCAGTGGACCAGGACGGCAAGCTGCTCAGCAACAGCATCACCTGGGCCGACAACCGCGCCGGCGCCTGGGCCAACCGCATCCGCGACGAGCTGGACGGCCACCAGATCTATCTGCGCACCGGCACGCCTATCCATCCGATGTCGCCGCTGTGCAAGATCATGTGGCTGCGGCACGACCAGCCGGAGCTGTTCGCGCGTACTGCCCGCTTCGTCGGCATGAAGGAGTATGTGCTGTTCCGCCTGTTCGGCGCATGGCTGGTCGATCATTCGATCGCTTCTGCCACCGGCATGTTCAACCTGCAGCAGCTGGACTGGGACCAAGGCGCGCTGCGCATGCTCGGCATCAGCCCGGCACAATTGTCGACGCTGGTGCCGACCACCCATCACCTGAGCGGCCTGGCGCCTGCCGTGGCGCAGCAGCTGGGCCTGGCGCCGGCGACGCCGTTCGTGATCGGCGCCAATGACGGTGTCCTCTCCAACCTTGGCGTCAACGCCATCGCCCCCGGCCAGGTGGCGGTCACCATCGGCACTTCCGGCGCCATGCGGACCGTCATCGACAAGCCGCTGACCGATCCCGCCGGCCGCACCTTCTGTTATGCCCTCACCGCCAAGCATTGGGTGGTCGGCGGCCCCACCAACAATGGCGGCAGCATTTTCCACTGGGTACGCGAGGAGCTGGCGACGGCCGAGTCCGCCGCCGCCAAGAACGCCGGGCAGGATCCTTACGATGCCTTGACCAAGATTGCCGAGGGCGTGCGCGCCGGCGCCGAAGGGTTGCTGTTCCATCCTTACCTGGCAGGCGAGCGCGCGCCCTTGTGGAATGCCGATGCGCGCGGTTCTTATTTCGGCCTGGCGACCCACCACGGCAAGCCGCACATGATCCGCGCCGCGCTGGAGGGCGTGATTTTCAGCCTGTACAGCATTTTGCCGGCGGTGGAAGACCTGATCGGACCCACCACCCACATGATGGCGACCGGCGGCTTTGCCCGCTCGCCGCTATGGCGGCAGATGATGGCAGACATTTTCGAGCGTGAAGTAGTGGTGCCGGAAAGCGTCGAGTCCTCCTGCCTGGGCGCGGCCGTGCTCGGCCTGTATGCGCTGGGCAAAGTCGATTCGCTGGACGTCATCGGGAGTATGGTCGGGTCTACCCACCGGCATGTGCCGATTCCTGAGAACGTGGCGCTGTACCGCCGCTTGTGGCCGATCTATGCGGCCATGCCGAAACTGCTGGAACAGCAGTACCGGCAACTCTCGCAATTTCAGCGCGAGACGGCAATTGGCGGCCCCGTCTAGGCGACCCCGACTACGCGTCCAGGTCTAGGCGACCCCGACTACGCGTCCCAGTCATTCCCGCGAACGCGGGAATCCAAGTTGCTGAATATGGCAGTGAAAATGGATTCCCGCGTTCGCGGGAATGACGGGGCCGGGTCGCGATTGACGGATTTGACCGTCTTGTTCTTAGTCCTCGTCTTCCGGATCGATCAAATTGAATTTCTCATGCGCGGTTTCGCTCAGATGGCCGCGCAGCCATTTATGCGCCGGATTGCGCGCATCGCGTTCATGCCACAGCATGTCGACATGCACCGCCGGCGTTGGGAACGGCAGCTCGCGTGCCACCAGCACGTCGGTCATGCCGGTGGCGCCGATCAGGTGGCGCGGCAGCACGGTCAGCAGATCGGAACTGGCGACCACCCGGCCGGCCGTGAAAAACTGGTTCACGGTCAGCAGGATGCGGCGCTCGCGTCCCATCGCCGCCAGGGTTTCATCGATCAGGCCATGCGCGCGGCCTGAAAAACTCACCAGCAAGTGATGCGAGGCGCAGTAGTTATCCAGCGTCAGCACCTGGTTCGCCAGCGGATGGTTCTTGTGCATCACACACACGTATTCGCCGGTGTACAGCCGCTCATGGTGGATCGGCGAGGCACTGGTGGTCTGGCCGCCGGCCAGCTGCGCCGCCACGCCGGGGAAGAAGCCGACCGCCAGGTCGACGTCGCCGCGCAGCAGCATCTGGCGCGGATCGCGGGTGGTCAGCGGCACCATGCGGATGTTCATTTGCGGTGCATTGCGTTCGATGGTGCGCACCAGCGCGGGCAGCCACAGCGCGGCGGTGGCATCCGCCATCGCCATCTGGAAGGTGGTGTGGGCGCGCGAGACGTCGAAAGTTTCTGGCGTGATGGCGGTTTCCAGGTCGGTCAGGGCACGCCGCACGACCGGCCACAGTTCTTCCGCATGCTGGGTCGGCTTGACGCCGTGCGCGGTGCGGATCAGCAACTCGTCGTTGAGGGTGTCGCGCAAACGCTTCAAGGCGTTCGATACCGCCGGCTGCGTCATCGCCAGGCGGCTGGCGGCGCGTGTCAGGTTTTGCTCGGTCATGACAGCGTCGAAGACGCGCAGCAGGTTCAAATCAAGCGTTAGAAAGCTCATGTCTGGAATTAGTGGGTTGATTATTTTTGGTTAATTTTTTTGGCTGGCCAGGCCGCGGAAATTATTTGGTCCGCAAGAAATATTCACAGATTCTATAACTGTTATATGAAAGCGCAATGACAGAATTCAAGATGCACCAGAATATTGCATTGCCGCATAACCTTATTATCAGTTTGAATTATGTCTGATAGTTAAAATCGAGGCCATGAGGAAAATCAAGAAAATCGAATTTTCTCTCCGTGACCTTCATATTAAACACATTGAATGGGTAAGGAGGGTATGTGGATTTTCCCTGGAACCTGCCTATTATTCGTTAGGCTCATAACTGATATCCAAAATCAAAATTGGCGGCATGCTCAGGCAATCAATATACTGCAATGCAACAACATCATTGAAACGTAGTCAGTATGTCTTTATTCGCTTTTGCTCTGCCAGCCGAAATGGCCCTGTTCGATGCATCGGCGCTGCTTGCAGCCGCTGCAACCGCACTCCGGTCGTTGCTGGGTTTGGGCGCACTGGCGACCTTGATGGTGGTTTTCAAGCCGCTCTGGATGGGGATCTTGCGTGCCGCCTTGATATTGATCAAGCCGCGCAAATCGCTGGAACAGCGGATTGCCCGCAGCAAGTTCAAGGGGCAGCAATTGATGCGCCGCCTGGCTAACGACCAGGCCGTCAGCCAACCCACCCTGGCTGCCGAACTGCGCATGCTGGCTGGCCGCGATTAACCTTAAGGAGTTCGCCATGCACCAATACATTTATCACGACGAAGACGGCTTCCCGACTTTTGCAGTCATGCAATGGCTGCGCGCACAAGTCAGCCGCGTGCTGGCCTGGATGGGCCTGAACGGCCTGTAATACGCCGCATCCGGTAGTACGGTTTTTAGATTTTCTGACGTCTCCTCTTTCCTGCGATGGAAGGATTGACCCTGCTGCCTATGTGACAGCAGGGATTTTTTTGACCGAGACCACGTCAGAATGCAGCATAAAAAACGCCCGCATATTGCGGGCGTTTTTGTTTTCCGGCACAGCAGTGTTATTCAGCCAGGCGTTTTTCCAGCGCCTGCTTCACATCGGCCAGTTGCTGCGGCAGATGATATTTCAGCTTCTCGAACAGTTCCGTGTGCAGCGCCGTCTCGGCCTGCCAGGCAGCCTTGTCGATCGCGGTGATGGTATTGAACTGCTGTTCGCTGAAGTCCAGTCCTTTCCAGCTCAGGTCGGCATAGCGCGGGGTGACGCCGAACAGGTGTTCGATGCCGCCGGCGCTGGCGGCACTGGTGCTGTCCAGCCGCTCCAGCATCCATTTCAGCACGCGCATATTGTCGCCGAAGCCAGGCCAGACGAACTTGCCGTCGGCATCGGTGCGGAACCAGTTGACGCAGAAAATCTTCGGCAGCGGGGCCTTGCCTGCCAGTTTCTCGCCCAGCGTCAGCCAGTGCTGGAAGTAATCGCTCATGTTGTAGCCGATGAACGGCAGCATGGCGAACGGATCGCGGCGCACGATGCCTTGCTGGCCGGCTGCCGCCGCGGTGGTTTCCGAACCCATGGTGGCCGCCATGTAGACGCCTTCGACCCAGTTGCGGGCTTCTGTCACCAGCGGCACGGTAGTAGAGCGGCGGCCGCCGAAGATGAAGGCCGAGATCGGTACGCCGGCCGGATCGTCCCAGGCGGCGTCAATCACCGGATTCTGGGTGGCGGCAACGGTAAAGCGGGCATTCGGATGGGCTGCCTTGGCGCCGCTTTCCTTGGCGATGGCCGGGGTCCAGTCCTTGCCTTGCCAGTCGATCAGATGCGCCGGCGCTTCCTTGCTCATGCCTTCCCACCAGACATCGCCGTCGTCGGTCAGGGCGACGTTGGTGAAGATGGTGTTTTCACGCATCGACGCCATGCAGTTGAAATTGGTCTTGTCGTTGGTGCCCGGGGCGACGCCGAAATAGCCGGCTTCCGGATTGATCGCATACAGGCGGCCGTCGGCGCCCGGCTTGATCCAGGCGATGTCGTCGCCGATGGTGGTGACTTTCCAGCCTTCGAATCCGGCCGGCGGGATCAGCATGGCGAAATTGGTCTTGCCGCAGGCGGACGGGAAAGCCGCGGCGACATAGTGTTTCTTGCCAGGTTTCCCATTCACAGCGGGCGATTCAACGCCAAGGATCAGCATGTGTTCCGCCAGCCAGCCCTGGTCGCGGCCCATGGTGGAGGCGATGCGCAGCGCGAAGCACTTCTTGCCGAGCAGGGCGTTGCCGCCGTAACCGGAACCGTAGGACCAGATTTCACGGGTTTCCGGATAATGGACGATGTACTTGGTCGGGTTGCACGGCCATGCGACGTCTTTCTGGCCGGCGGCCAGCGGTGCGCCGACGCTGTGTACGCAAGGCACAAAGTCGCCGTCGCTGCCGAGCACGTCATACACTGCCTTGCCCATGCGCGTCATGATGCGCATGTTGACGGCGACGTAAGGCGAGTCGGACAGCTCGACGCCGATGTGCGCAATCGGCGAACCCAGCGGGCCCATCGAGAACGGCACGACATACATGGTGCGGCCTTGCATGCAGCCATCGAACAGGCCATGCAGGGTGTTGCGCATTTCGGCGGGATCGGTCCAGTTATTGGTCGGGCCGGCATCTTCCTTCTGCGCGGAACAGATGAAGGTGCGGTCTTCCACCCGCGCCACGTCCGACGGATCGGAGCAGGCCAGGTAGCTGTTCGGACGCTTTTCCTGGTTGAGTTTTTTCATGGTGCCGGCAGCTACCATTTCGCTGCACAGGCGGTCGTATTCGGCCTGCGAGCCATCGCACCAGTAGATGCGCTCCGGCTTGGTCAGGGCCGCGACTTCGGCGACCCAGCTGATCAGCTTTTGCTGTTTGACATAGGCCGGCGCGTTCAGTGTGGCGATGCCACCCATACGGGGTTGATTCATGACTACTTACCTCCAATACCAATAAAGAAATCTGCTGTTGCCCGCCGGGGGCCGCGCAAGGAATCGTGGAACATGGACGGCGGACTGAATTCTGTTGCGCTCACTGCGAGCGGCAAAAAATGAAATAATGCTCAGGTCTCAAACAACCGTCAGCACCCGGTTTTACTGCTGCCAAAGGCGGCACACCGCTGACTGAAGTTGTTTATTTTATGTACATTGTGGTGGAAAAGTCGGCCGATTGTACACCCGATTTGTAGTGAAAATGACCAACTATTGTAGTAAGGTATTTCCCGTTTTCCGGATGCTGTTGCTTTATTACGCGACAGCTGTTTTTTCACCGTTTTTGCTTGAAAAATCGCTATGAAAATTGCCGTATTGGATGATTATCAAGATGGCGTCCGCCATCTCGACTGCTTCAAGCTGTTGGACGGCCACGAAGTCAAAGTGTTCAACAATTCTGCCCGCGGCGTGGGCCAGCTGGCGATACGCCTGGCCGATTTCGAGGCCCTGGTGCTGATCCGCGAACGCAGCAGCTTTTCCAAGGCCTTGCTGCAGAAATTGCCGAAGCTGAAACTGATTTCGCAAACCGGTAAGGTCAGCGGCCATATCGACGTCGAGGCGGCCACCGAGGCCGGCATCGCCATCGTCGAAGGCGTCGGCGATCCGACCGCGCCAGCCGAGCTGACCTGGGCCCTGATCATGGCCGCCAGCCGCCGCATTCCGCGCTACGTCAGCAACCTGCAGGAAGGGCAATGGCAATCGGTCTCGGCGCTGCCGCAAAACAATGTGCTGGGCACCGTGCTCAAGGGGCGCACGCTGGCGATCTGGGGCTATGGAAAAATCGGCCGCATGATTGCCGGCTATGGCAAGGCCTTCGGCATGCGGGTGCTGGTCTGGGGGCGTGACGCCAGCCGCGCCGCCGCGCTGGCGGACGGCTATCAAGCTGCGGAATCGAAACAGCAGTTTTTTGCCGAAGCCGATGTGCTGAGCCTGCATCTGCGCCTGAACGACGCCACCCGCGGCATCGTCGAAGCTGCCGATCTGGCACTGATGAAAACCAGCGCGATTTTCGTCAACACCAGCCGCGCCGAACTGGTGGCAGAAGGCGCCCTGCTGCCGGCCCTGCAGCAAGGGCGGCCAGGCTACGCCGCGCTGGACGTGTATGAAACCGAGCCGCTGGCGCCGGATTCGCCGCTGCTGCGGATGGAGAACGTGCTGGCTTCGCCGCATCTCGGCTATGTGGAAAAGGACAGCTATGAGCTGTACTTCCGCGCGGCGTTCCAGAATGTGGTCGAGTTCGCCAAGGGTACGCCGAAGAATGTCTTGAATCCTGACGCGCTGTTGCCGTAGGGTGGGCACAATGTGCCCACGCGTGACGGCCGAGGTGCACAGGCTGCGGGTGGGCAGGATGCCCACCCTACCCAAATCAGTCGTCGTCGGCGCCGTTAGGCAGGATCAGCTTGTTCAGCCTTGCCGCCGGCATCGCCAGCGTGGTGTCGCGCCACATGCCTTGCCAGCCGGGCGGCCACGGCAGCGGCGGGCCGCTGTATTCCGGCAGGTTCTGGCGTACCGGGATCACCGGCAGGCTGTCCGGCATCGGGCCTTCGCTCCAGCCCAGGCTGAAAGCGTAATCGGGCAGCAAGGCATCGCATACCTTGGCAAACCAGTTGCTGTGGTCCTCGTCGCGCCCGAGCGCCTGCGCCAGCCCGTGCGGGTCGAACTGGGCCAGCGCGCTGGCCAGCTCAGGTACGCTGGCGCCCGGCTGGTCGCCCCAGCCCATGATCGGATTGAAGTTATAGTCGGCGCCGGAGCCGTACCAGCCTTCGCGCCGCGGCCTTTCCATCCAGCTGCGGCGGCCGCAGAACAGATGCCAGCGCCAGTGCAGGCCGGAGGGTTTGGGCCAGCTGTACAGATACAGGCGTTGATAGCCGGCGTCATGCAGCTCGCGCACCATTGCCATCAGGCGCGCATGCGGCATGCGGTCCGGCGGCGCCCGGCGGAACAGGATCGGCTCGCCGTCCGCATGCTGCAATTCATCCGAAGACAGGCTCAGATCGAGGGTCCGCTTTTCGCTGCCGAAACGCGCAGAGACCCAGCCGGTCAGCAGATTGACCGACGTGATGACGCCGTAGCCGCGGAAGCGGTGGAAAATGACGGTGCCGGGAGCGATGGGTTTCATGATCTGGAACTCTGTAAAAAAGCGCGCATGCAAAAATCAAATGTTACCAGTGTAGCCGCTGCGCTGCGTTTTCCAAGGACAGGAGAAAGGCGCAACACCGAAATGCTTTGCTGAGTATAATCAGCCTACCCCCAAGGCAGAAAGGACTAGCCATATGAAGCAACGTCCAGTAGTAGTCGACGAGCGATCAAGCAACCAGCCCACCAGCGAGCCTCCGGGCGCGTTCTCCGCCAGCAGGCGCAAGCTCATGCTGCTGGCCGGCGCCAGTTTCGCCCTGACCAGCATACCCCACTGGCTGCAGCAAGCCTCGGCCCAGAACCTCACTCCTGCCGTCCCTCCCGCCGGCGCCAACAATCAGCAGCAGACAGATTTCATGGCTTTGTCGGCATTGCTGACCGCCACTCCCAAGCTCAATCCGCGCACCGGCGCCAGGATTTACAGCGCACTGAGCACGCAGGCGATCGAATTTGAAAAGCAGGCGGCGGCGCTATGGCAATACAGCCGGGACCACAAGATCGAGGATGTCGATAACCTGGCGTCAGCAATCGCCAGCGATAGCGCATTGACGCTCGTGCTGCACCGGATCATCAGCGCCTGGTACCTGGGCGTGGTGGGCGACGGCGGTGTGACCGGAGGCGCCAAGGTGATCGCCTTCGAGCAGGCGCTGATGTTCGACCAGGTGCGCGATGCGGTTGTCGTGCCGACTTATTGCCGTGCCGCTCCCGGCTACTGGGTGACCCAGCCGGCCGTATTGAAAGCGAGGGTTTGACCATGGCTGACAACTTGTCTGCAGATGTCGTGATTGTCGGTTCCGGCGTCGCCGGCGCCTTGGTGGCGCACCAGCTGGCTTCCTCCGGCGCCTCGGTGCTGGTGTTGGAAGCCGGGCCGCGCCTGGAACGCTGGCGCATCGTTGAAAATTATCGCAACACGCCCAGCAAAGACGATTTCATGGTGCCCTACCCGTCCACCAAATATGCGCCGCATCCAGAGTACACGCCGGAAAACAACTACCTGATCCTCAAGGGCACGCACAAGTACAACTCGCAATACATCCGCGCGGTCGGCGGCACCACCTGGCACTGGGCCGCTGCCGCCTGGCGCTTCCTGCCCAACGACTTCCGCATGAAAACGCTGTACGGCGTCGGCCGCGACTGGCCGATCAGCTACGACGAACTGGAACCCTATTACTACCGGGCCGAAGTCGAACTGGGCGTATCCGGCCCCAACGACGGCACCGACCTCGGCTCGCCGCGCAAGCAGCCTTATCCGATGGATCATTTGCCGTTGTCGTGGAACGACCAGCGCTTCAGCGCCGTGGTCAACGCTAACGGCCACAAGGTGGTGTCGGAACCGGTGGCGCGCAACAGCCGCGCTTACGACGAACGGCCTAACTGCTGCGGCAACAACAACTGCATGCCGATCTGCCCGATCGCTGCCATGTATAGTGGCATCATCCACGTCGAAAAAGCAGAAAAGGCCGGCGCCAGGGTGCTGCCCGACGCGGTCGTCTACCGCATCGAGGTGGACGCCAAGGAACGCATCAGCGCCGTCCACTACAAGGATCCGGACGGCGCCAGCCACCGGGTCACCGGCAAGTATTTCGTGCTGGCGGCGAACGGCATCGAGATTCCCAAGTTGATGCTGATCTCGACGGATGACAAGCACAAGAACGGCGTCGGCAACAGCTCGGACCAGGTCGGCCGCAACCTGATGGACCATCCCGGCACCGGCGTCACTTTCCTGGCCAACGAAGACTTGTGGCCGGGACGCGGACCGATCGAAATGACTTCCATGGTGGACATGCGCGACGGCGCTTTCCGTTCAGAATACGCCGCCAAGAAACTGCACTTGAACAATATGGCGCAGACCAACCATGCCGCGCAGAGCGCCCTTAAGGATGGTCTGGTCGGTCTCAAGCTGAACCAGGAAATCCGCCGCCGCGCGGCGCGCACGGTGAATATCAACAGCTTCCACGACATCTTGCCGAATCCGGAAAACCGCATACGGCCCAGCAGCGAAAAGCGCGACGCGCTCGGCATTCCGCAGCCGGAGATCACTTACTCGATCGACGACTACGTCAAGAAGAGCGCGTTGCTGACGCATGACACCTACGCTAGCATCGCCGCCATGTTCGGCGGCACCGAGGTCGTCTTCGCCGACGATTTCGCGCCCAACAACCACATCATGGGCGCCGTCATCATGGGCGGCGATCCGCGCGATTCGGTGGTCGACGCCCATTGCCGCTCGCACGATCACGAAAACCTGTTCATCGCCAGCAGCGCGGTGATGCCGGTGGCCGGCACGGTCAACTGCACGCTGACGATCGCCGCCCTGTCGCTGCGCATCGCCGACACCTTGAGGACAGTGCTATGAGGGCCCGCTCGCAAATTTCCGCCTGGTGCGGTGGCTTGGCCCTGGCGGCCGGCCTGGTGCATGGCGCATTCGCCGCTGACGCCGCCCCCAACGCCGATCAGATCAAGCGCGGTGAATACCTGGCCAAGGCCGCTGATTGCATCGCCTGCCACACGGTCGATCCGGCCAAGCCCTTCGCCGGCGGCTATCCGCTGGCGACGCCGTTCGGCACTATTTACGGTCCGAATATCACGGCCGACAAGGAAACCGGCATCGGCGACTGGAGCGACGAGCAATTTGTGCGCGCGCTGCACGAAGGCATCGACGATGAAGGCAAGCGGCTCTACCCGGCTTTCCCCTACGCCTCCTTCACCAAGCTATCGCGCGACGATGTGCTGGCGATCAAGGCCTATCTGTTCAGCCTGCCGCCGATACAGCAAAAGACGCCGGAAAACAAACTGCCCTTTCCGCTCAACCAGCGCTGGCTGATGGCGGGCTGGAACCTGTTCAATTTCACGCCGGGCGAACTGAAGGCAGATACGGCCAAGAGTCCGGAATGGAACCGCGGCAATTATCTGGTCAACGGCCTGGCGCATTGCCAGGAATGCCACACGCCGCGTAACCTGACCATGGGACTGGACCTCAAGCGCTCCTTTGGCGGCGCCCAGCTGGGCGGCTGGACCGCGTTCAATATTTCGCCCGATGCGGTCAGCGGCGTCGGCGGCTGGAAGGACGAGGAACTGGTGCAGTACCTGAAAACCGGCGTCGTGCCAGGCAAAGCTTCAGCTGCCGGCGGCATGGCGGAAGCCATCGAACACAGCCTGCAATACCTGACCGATGACGACTTGAAAGCGATCGTCACCTATCTGCGCAGCGTGCCGGCGGTCAACGATGTGGCCGACAAGAAGCCGCGCTATGCCTGGGGCCAGCCGGCCGATGACGACGCCGAGATCCGCGGCATTGCCGCGGTGTCGGTCAGCAGCAATGCTTCCGGCGGCGCCGAACTGTTCAGCGGCAACTGCGCCAGTTGCCACTCTGCCAGCGGCAGCGGCGTGGTCGGCGGTTACTATCCGTCGCTGTTCAACAACAGCGTGGTCGGCGCCCGCGATCCAGGCAACCTGCTGATGGTGATTCTGAATGGCGTGCAACGCCGCGGCGCCAAGGAAGAAACCTTCATGCCCGGTTTTGCCGGCCATCTGAATGACGGCCAGATCGCCATGCTGGCCAACTACGTGGTCAAGCAATACGGCCATGCCGATACGCCGCCGATCACGCCGGAACAGGTCAAAGTGCAGCGCCAAGGGGGCCCAGCCTCGCCCCTGCTCACATTATTGCCGGTGGGACTGGCGGCGGCAGCGCTGATCGTGGTATTTATACTGTTTTCAGTGTTCAGGCGTGGCGGCCGTCGCCAGCCCAAGCCGTCTTGACACAGCCACATTATAAAAAAGGAAACGGATTCTCATGGCTTTACGTATCATCGCCACCGGCGGCACTTTCGATAAACACTACGACGAGATCGCCGGCAAGCTGACCTTTGCCGCCAGCCATCTGCCGCAGGTGATCGAGCGCTCCCGCATCACCACCGACATCGCGCTGGAAGAACTGCCGCTGCTCGATTCGCTCGACATGCAGGATATCGACCGCCGGCGCGTGCTGGCGTCTTGTACCCATGCCAAGGAAGAGGCGATCGTCATCATCCACGGCACTGACACCATGCGCGAGACGGCCGCGGTGCTGGGCGCGGCGACGCTGGACAAGACCATCGTGGTGACGGGGGCAATGATCCCCTACGCCATTGCCAACTCCGACGCCCTGTTCAATTTCGGCTTTGCCTGCGGCATTGCGCAAGCCCTGCCGCCTGGCGTCTACGTGGCGATGAACGGCAAGATCTTTGCCTGGGACAAGGTCACCAAGAACCGTACCGCCGGGGTGTTTGAACCGCTGTGACGTCGCTTTCTCGCAAATACTCCTTATGCAATATGTTGAGGGAAGAAAGAAGCGTAATGGTGCGCAGGTGGAAATTAGGATAAAAGCATCGATGTTTTTACAATGATTTATTCCAATCTCAATCCAGACAAGGCGCTGATCTGGCGTATTACCCACCGTGACAACTTACCGTGGATTTTGGACAATGGCTTGCATTGTCCAAAATCAAATTTACTGGCACCGAATTACATTAATATCGGTAATCCCGATTTAATCGATAAACGACGTCACCGCTCGGTGCCGATAGCGCCTGGCGGAACATTGGCAGATTATGTGCCCTTTTACTTCACACCGTTCTCTGTGATGATGAAGAACATCCATTCCGGCTGGGGCGTACAACAACGTCCTAACGACGAAATCGTGATTATTGTATCGAGTCTGTATCACGTGCAGTCGCTGGACTTGCCCATAGTGTTTACCAATGCCCATGCTTACCCGGACTGGACTAATTACTATAGCGATTTGGCTCAACTTTCCGAGATCGACTGGCCCCTTTTGCAGAGGCGAGATTTCAAACGCGATGCGGATGATCCTCGTAAGATGGAGCGCTATCAAGCTGAGGCGTTAATATACCAGCGCTTGCCAATTCAGGGCGTGCTCGGTATCGTTTGTTATACTGAGATATTAAAACAAAGCATTGGGCAACAAGTACAGGCACGAGGCCTTACACTGCCGGTTTATGCGAGAACTGGGTGGTACTTCTAATGATCACATTCACACAAGGCAATTTGCTAGAAGCCAAGGTAGAAGCGCTGGTCAATACCGTCAACACTGTGGGGGTAATGGGTAAAGGCATTGCGCTGATGTTCAAGGAACGCTTCGCAGATAATTTCCAACGTTATGCAGCCGCGTGTAAAGCCAAACAAGTTCACACCGGCCGGATGTTTGTGACGGAAGTGTGTGAGCTCGACGGTCCGCGCTGGATTGTCAACTTTCCCACCAAGCAGCATTGGCGTGCACCGTCGCAAATGAGTTGGATAGTGGACGGATTGCAGGATTTGCGCCGTTTTGTGCTTGATAATAAGGTCAAGTCGATTGCCATCCCGCCGCTCGGTGCGGGTAACGGTGGATTGGAGTGGCCTCTGGTTCGCGAACAGATCGAGTTGGCATTGACGGATTTGCAGGACGTTGAGATCACGGTGTTCGAACCAACCAATCAATACCAAAATGTCGCTAAACGCACCGGGGTGGAAAAGCTCACCCCCGCGCGGGCATTGATTGCCGAACTGGTGCGGCGTTATTGGGTGCTTGGCATGGAATGCAGCCTGCTGGAAATCCAAAAATTGGCGTGGTTCTTAGAGCGCTCTATCAAATGCTATGCACCTGATAACCCATTAGATTTGCAATTCGTCGCGCACAAATATGGCCCTTATGCTAACCGGTTGGATCATCTGCTGAATAATTTGGATGGCAGTTACCTGCATTGCGACAAGCGTATCAGTGACGCAGATCCACTTGACGTTATCTGGTTTGATGATGAGCGCAAAGTATTTCTGGACACGTATCTGAAAAGCGAAGCCAAACCGTATGTGCTGGCGCTGGAGCGCACTGCGGCCTTGATTGATGGCTTTGAATCTCCGTTTGGCATGGAACTGCTGGCTACCGTCGACTGGCTGTTGACCAAAGAGAACGTCTCCGCAACGATTGCAGACGTGCGTGAAGGCTTACAAAATTGGCCAGCAGGAGCGGCGGATCGCAAGAGTCGCCTGTTCGATGAACGGGCGATTGGCATTGCGTTGGAGCGTCTTAGTATGCGGGACAATCAAGTAGCTATGGCTTGATAGCTATTTGGCATTACTGATACATCTTCTTTTGGTGTGAAACGGGACAGGTACTGCCCCGTTTCGCATTTTTCATTCAATTACTTGGTAGCGCCGCTTAGGCCGCGCGCCTCCAGCAACGGTCCGACCTCTGGTCCGCGGCCGTAGAAATCCTTGAACAAGGCGCTAGGGTCGCCGCTGAAGCCGCGCGACAGCACTTTGGCGCGCAGCAGGTCGCCATTGGCGCGTTTCAGGCCGCCGTGGGTGTTCATCCAGTGCTCGGTATCCTTGGCCAGCACGTCGCTCCAGATATAGGCGTAATAACCGGCGGCATAACCGCTGGCGAAGATGTGCGCGAAATAGGTGGTGTGGTAGCGCGGCGGCACCACATAGCCCTTGGCGTGACCCAGTGCCTTGGCTTCAAACGCCATCACGTCGGTGACGTCCGGCGTCTGGTTGGTCGACAGCTGGTGCCAGGACTGGTCCAGCATCGCTGCCGCCAGATACTCAGAGGTTTCGTAGCCGGCGCTGAACTTGCGCGCCGCCAGCAGCTTCTGGAGAAGTGCGCGCGGCATCGGCTTGCCGGTTTCGTAATGGGTGGCGTAGTGCGCCATTACCTTCGGATCGTAGGACCACATTTCATTGAACTGCGACGGATACTCGACAAAGTCGGGCGGTACCGAGGCGCCCGAGAACATCGGATACTCGACGTTCGAGAACAAGCCGTGCAAGCCGTGGCCGAACTCGT
This sequence comes from Collimonas pratensis, assembly GCF_001584185.1. Classification (GTDB taxonomy): domain Bacteria; phylum Pseudomonadota; class Gammaproteobacteria; order Burkholderiales; family Burkholderiaceae_D; genus Collimonas; species Collimonas pratensis. The sequence continues at coordinate 5,703,580 of NZ_CP013234.1, forward strand.
GGAACATGGTGTTGACTTCGTCGAAAGTGAGCAGCACCGGTTTGCCTGCCGGCGGCTTGGCGATGTTGATGTTGTTCGATACCACCGCCTTGGTGCCGAACAGGCGCGACTGCGACACATAGGTATTCATCCAGGCGCCGCCCTGCTTGTTGTCGCGTGCGAACGGATCGAACAGGAACAGGCCGAGCGCCGAACCGTCTTCATTGAAGACCTCGAAGACACGCACATCCTGCTGGTATACCGGCAAGTCGGTGCGTTCCTTGAAGCTCACCCCGTACAGCTCGTGGGCGGCATAGAACACGCCTTCCTGCAGCACGTGGTTGAGTTCGAAGTAAGGCTTGATCTGGGATTCGTCGAAGTTGTAGCGCGCCTTGCGCACCTGCTCAGAGTAAAAGCCCCAGTCCCACGGCTGCAGCTTGAAAGGCTTGGTATGGCTGGCCTTGGCCTGGCGCTCGATCAGCTGCTGCATGACGGCCGCGTCCTTGCGTGCGATGGCATTGGCCGGCGGCGCCAGTTGGGACAGCATCTTGTTGACCGCGGCCGGCGTACCGGCGGTTTCTTCTTCCAGCGCATAGGCCGCGTGGTTTGGATAACCCAGCAGCGCAGCGCGCTGGGCGCGCAGCTTGACGATCTGCGCCACATTGCCGACGTTGTCGCCGGCGCCGCCATCGCCGCGGTTGATCGAGGCTTTATAGATGCGTTCGCGCAGATGGCGATTCTTGAGCTGCATCAGTACCGGCTGGTCGGTGGTGTTTTGCAGCGTGATCAGCCACTTGCCTTCCAGCTTGCGGTTTTCGGCAGCTTGCGCAGCGGCGGCGATGCCTTCGGCCGACAGGCCGTCCAGGTCGGCCAGCTTGTCGACCGCCACCGCGCCTTCATTGCTGGATTTCAGCAGGTTTTGCTGGAACTGCGTGGTCAGCGAAGAAATCTGCTGGTTCATCTTGCGCAGCTGATCCTTTTCCGCCGGCGACAGGCGCGCGCCGGCCCTGACGAAATCGGTCCGGTAACGTTCCAGCAAACGCAGCGATTCAGGATCGAGGCCAAGGCTGGCGCGCTGCTGGTACAACTGCTCGATACGGGCGAACAAGGCGGGATCGAGATAGATCGCATCCTCATGCTCGGCCAGCTTGGGCGCGATATCCTGCTGGGTCTGGTCCAGCACGGGGTTGGTGTTGGCGCTGATCAGGTTGAAGAAGACATCCTTGACCCTGCCCAGCATCTGGCCGGAACGTTCCAGCGCCACGATAGTGTTGTCAAAAGTCGGCGCGGCCGGATTGGCGGCGATGGCGCTGACTTCCTGGCGCTGCTGCGCCATGCCGGCTTCGAACGACGGCTGGTAGTCGGAATCCTTGATCTTGTCGAAAGGCGGCAAGTTGTAAGGCAGAGAGCTGACCTGGGCGAAAGGCGAAGATGCGGCATAGGCCGCAGTGGCGGTTGCAGCATCCTGCGAAGCCTTGGTCGGCACATCGCAAGCCATCAAGCTGATGGCAGCGCTCACCATCAATCCGCAGACCGTGATACGTCTCGTCGAAACTTGCATCTATTCTCCTGGAGTGAGTACGGCAATTGTTATTTTGACGAAACATTTTACGCCGCATTCGTGAAGAATGGATGAGGGTTTTGGCTGAATTTCCAGGGATGGGAATAGTGAAATTGCGGGCCGAGACCGCAATGTCCCGGCCCGCGTCCTGCAGGTTTAGAAGCGGTGCTGAATGCCGCCAATCACGCCGGTCTGACTGCTGCCGTAGGCGATATCGTCACGCGACAGCCCGACCAGCTGCTGATTCTTGGCCTTGGCGTAGGCCGCGCTCAGGTACAGGTCGGTACGTTTCGACAATGCGTATTTGCCGCGCACCGAATACATGATCGGGTCGGCATCCTTGCCGCTAGCGACGTTCTTGATGTTTTGGTAGTAGATGGCGCCGATCAGCGTCACCACCGGCGTCACCTTGTAGCTGGCGCCGCCCCAGAAGAAATCGCTGCGCAAGTCAGGCGCGTTCGATGCCAGCGTCTTCTTGTAATTGCGATAACCCAGGTTCAGATCCAGATTGCCGGTGAGCTGGTAATCGCCGGCCAGGTGGATGCTGGTGGCCTTGTCGAAAGCGCTGCTGCTGGCGCTGGCGGCGGCGCTGTTGACGCGGTCGAAGGTGGCGGCGATGCGGAACGGACCGTTTTCATAGCCGACGCCGAGATCGTACTTGGCGCTGTCGGTGCTGCTGCCGGCGGTCTCGCCGAAGCCGTAGGTGGCGCCCAGCTTGAAGCTGCCGAACTTGCCCTGATACTTGAGGATGTTCGGCAGGTTGGTCGGCATGCCATCCTTGCGGCCGCCGGTGGCGCCGGCCGAAGTCACCCAGGAATACTGGCCGGAGTAGCCCATGGGATCGAAGGGCAGGATGAAATCATAGGTGGTGGTGAACGAGCGGCCGATGACCAGGCGGCCGAAGCTGCCTTCCAGGCCGACATTGGCCTGGCGGTTGAACAGCACGCCGGCGCTGTCGAAGTCGCCGGTATCGACCTTGAAGCCGTTTTCCAGCTGGAACACCGCTTTCAGGCCGCCGCCCAGGTCTTCGGTGCCGCGAAAGCCGATGCGCGAGGTATTCATCGCGCCGGAACTGACACGCACCAGGCTATCCTGCTTGGCGTTGGCGTGATTGACATACTCGATCCCGGTATCGATGATGCCGTAGATGCTGACATTGGTTTGCGCATGAGCGCCGGATGCCAATGTTCCGAGCGCGGCCAGGGTTGCCGCCGCCAGGTAGTTTCTTTTCATGTTGCTTCCTCCGTTGTAATATTTTTTTGTTGGCTGTGCGATTGCTGAGCAGCTGCACAAAGGCTGTGGTGTAACTTCCCTTTCCCCCTTTCCATGACTTTTTGCTTATGCAATGTTTCGTAGGGTGGGCACCCCGTGCCCACGCGGAGGTGGTGGGACACGAACCTCCAAGACACGAGAGTCCTGGATCCCGATGTCCGCGGCACTGCGTGGGCACGGGGTGCCCACCCTATTTAGAAGGCCCACAGCGCGTCCTGCGGCAACTGCAGCCAGTACTCGCCCGGCGCCAGGCGCTGCCGTGCGTAGGCGCGCAGGACACTGCTGTCGGCGCCGCTTTCAGTGCTGTTGCGGAACACGCATTCCCAGCGGTCGCCCAGGTACATGCAAGTTGCCAGCGGCAGCTTGATGCTGTTTTCCACCGGTACGTCGGAGATGTTGACCTGCTCGACGCGGATGATGGCGATCGCGTCCTTGGCGTCATTGCCGGCGGCGCCGCGCAGTGTCGCCGTGACGTTGCCGCCTTCTACTTGCAGCAAGACCCGGGCGCCGTCGCGCTGCAGCAGCTTGGCCGGCAGGCGGTTGTTGCTGCCCATGAATTCCGCCGTGAACAAGGTGTCCGGGGTCTCGTACATGCTTTGCGGCGTGCCTTGCTGTTCGATCTTGCCGTTGTTGAGCAGCAGGATGCGGTCCGAGATCGCCATCGCCTCGGCCTGGTCGTGCGTCACCATCAGCGCCGACAAGCCGAGCCGCACGATCAGCTCGCGCAGGAAGGCGCGTGCTTCTTCGCGCAGCTTGGCGTCCAGGTTGGAGAGCGGTTCATCGAGCAGGATCACCGGCGGGTTGTACACCAGCGCGCGGGCGATAGCCACGCGCTGTTGCTGGCCACCCGAGAGCTGGTGCGGAAAACGGTCGCCCAGATGGCCGAGGCCAAGCTGGCCGAGCACGGTCTTGACCCTGGTGGCGATATCGCTGCTGCTCATCTTGCGCAGCTTGAGGCCATAGCCGACGTTGTCGGACACGGTCTTGTGCGGCCACAGGGCATACGACTGGAACACCAGCCCGAGATTGCGTTCTTCGGCCGGGATTTCCAGCTTGCGCTGACCGTCGAACATGATCCGTTCACCGATCTGGATGCTGCCCGATTTCGGCGATTCCAGCCCGGCGACCGCGCGCAGCAGAGTGGTCTTGCCGCTGCCGGAAGGCCCCAGCAAGGCGACCACTTCGCCGCGCTGCAATTCCATCGACACGCCCTTGAGGATAGGATTGGCGCTGGCGCCGCTGCCGTAGTCGAGATGCAGGTTGTTGACACTTAATTCGCTCATGATGATTTCCTGTTTTCTGAAGTACTTAGTGGTGCAGCTCAGTCGTGCAACTTGATGCCAAAGCGCAGCGCGATGCCGAGGCCGATGGCCACCAGCGTGATGTTGATGAAGGACAGCGTCGCCACCAGGTCGACCGAACCGGAAGCCCACAGCGAAACGATCAGGGCGCCGATGACTTCGGTGCCGGGCGACAGCAGATACACGCCGGTGGAATATTCGCGTTCGAAGATCAAGAACACCATCAGCCACGCCCCCAGCACGCCGTAGCGCACCAGCGGCAAGGTGACGTCGCGCGTCACTTGCGAACGGCGCGCACCGACTGCGCGTGCCGCTTCTTCCAGTTCCGGTCCGACCTGCAGCAGCGCCGTTGTGATCAGGCGCAAGCCATACGCTAGCCACACCACCGAATACGCCAGCCACACCGAGAAAATGGTGGAGCGCAGTTCGCGCAATTGCGGGATGAAGTTTTCCACCAGCCAGTTGGCGACGACGTTGTCGAAGCCCTTGAGGAAGCTGTCGAGGAAAGACGGCACGAACAGGAACACCCACAGGAACGACAAGCCGGCCAGCAAGCCAGGCACAGCGCGTGGAATCAGCACGCTGTAGTCGAGGAAGCGGGTGATGCCGTCGGCCTTGCGGTGCATCGCCAGCGCGATGCAGCAATAGCAAGCCACGGCAATCGCGCCGCCGATCACGCCGATCAGGATGGTGTTGACGATGCCGCGCACCAGCGCCGGCTGTTCCCAGATGTCGCGGAAGTGCTGCAAGGTCATCGCATCGAGCAGCGATACGCCGTAGCCCCAGTGCGAGACGAAGGCGCGCAAGGCGATGCCGGACAAGGGAATCACGATGGTGAAAATCAGCCAGGCGGCGATCAGGCTGAACGCAAGCCATTTCCATTTGCCCAGCGGCAGCGCCTTCTGGCGCGCGCCCTTGCCCTTGATCGAGACATACTTGTTGGCCGAACGCAGCAGCCAGCGCTGTATCATCACCAGCGGCAAGGTCACCGCCACCAGGCACACCGCCACCGCCGCCATCAAGTGATAGGAAGGCGTGCCGAGCTTGTTGGTCAGCTTGTACAGATAGGTAGGCAGCACCAGATGGCCTTCCGGATCGCCCAGCACCAGCACCAGGCCGAACACTTCAAAGCCGAGGAAGAACACCAGCACGCCGGCATATGCCAACGCCGGCATGATCATCGGCAGCGAGACGTTCAGCGCTACTTGCAGCGGGGAAGCGCCAGCCACGCGTGCGGCTTCTTCGACGTCGGCGCCGAGGCTCTTCAGTGCCGCCGACGCATACAGGTAAACGTGCGGCACGTGGGTCAGGCCGGCGATGATCACGATGCTGGGGAAGGCATACACATTCCACGGCGTGGCCTCGATACCGACCAGGCGCAACAGGTCCTGCATCCACACGGTATAGAAGCCGACCGGCCCCATCGATACCACATAGCCGAAGGCGATCACCATCGGCGATACGAAAATCGGCACCAGCAGCATTGGCGCGATCCAGTTGCGGCCAGGCAGGTCAGTGCGCACCATCAGGAAGGCCAGCATGCCGCCCAGCGGCACGGCGATCAGGGCCAGGCCACTGGCCAGCAGCAGGCCGTTAATGAAAGCCTGGCGGAAATCCGGATCGTCGAAGATGAAGCGATACGGTTCCAGGCTCAGGGTCTTGATAGGCGCAAAAAAAGGCGCGGATAAAAAGCTTTGATAGAAAATCAGCAGCAGCGGCAGGAAAATCGCCACCGCCGCCAGCGTGACCACCAGTCCGCGCGGCCAGTTGATGCGCGCCAGCCGGGAGCGGCTGGCCAGCGGATGGGGAGGAGAAATCGAAGTCATGGTTGCACCTTGCATTACCGTCATTCCCGCGCACGCGGGAATCCAGGTTAATCAGTCAAATAAGCAAAAATGGATTCCCGCGTACGCGGGAATGACCGGGACGCGTAGTCGGGGTCGGCTAGACGCGGTCGGCTAGACGTGGCCGACGAGGCCGGGGCGCGTAGTTAAGGCGCCTAGGCCGAGGTTCGTAGCCGCAGCCGATTTATTTCTTGCCCGCGGCAGCCTTCCATTGCTTGAGGAAAGCCAGGCGCTTGGTCTGGTCCAGGTATTGCAGCAAGGCCGGGGTCAGCGGAATCGGCTTGAGCGCATTGCCGAGCTGCGTGGTCAGTCCGGCCACGGTGGAGCTGCCGCTGACATCCGAACGCAGCGAATACAGCTGCGATTCAGTCGAGATGATGGTCTGGCCGCGCTTGGACAGTAGGTAATCGACCCACAGCTTGGCGGCGTTCATGTTCTTGGCCGACTTGTTGATGAACACCACGCGCGACAGCACCAGGTTGTAGTCCTTGGTGAAGGCGACGCCGAGCGACGGGTCCTTGGCGGCCCGCGCCTGCGCATAGGAACCGATGACGTTGTAGCCGATCAGGTTCTCGCCCGAGGAAATCCGTTCCAGCATGGTGCCGGTGGAGGACTGCACACGGATGCTGACATCGCCGAAGGTCTTGGCCAGGTCCCAGAATTGCGGATTGATTTGCGCATCTTCGGTGATGAAGGAAAAGCCGACGCCGGATTTTTCGATATCGTAGGTGGTGACCTTGTTGCGGAACTTGTCGGCTTTTGTGCTCAACAGCTTGACTAGGTCGGCATGGGTGGACGGCACTTCGTCAGCACTGACCAGACGCTTGTTATAGACAATCGCCAGCGGCTCGAAAGTGGTGCCGTAGGCGCTGTCCTTGTAGTTGGCCCAGGCCGGAATCGCTGCTGCTTCCTGCGATTTGTAAACGGCGCCGTAGCCTTCGCTGACCAGCTTGAACTGCAGGTCCATGGCCGACGACCACAGCACGTCGGCAGTGGCGCCGCCGGCGGCGGCTTCGGAGATGAAGCGGTTATAGACTTCGGTCGAATTCATGTCGTTGAATTCCACCTTGACGCCAGGATAGAGTGCGCTGAAATCCTTGATCAGCGGTTCCGCCGCCTTGGAATCGGTGGCGCTGTAGATCACCAGCTTGCCTTCTTTTTTTGCGCCGTCGACCACCTTGGCGTAGTCCGCCGGATAGCCTGCGGGCGCTTGTGCCGTGGCGTTCAGCGCAACGCTGAATGAGAGAACCGCGAGCGCGGCGGCCAATGGCTTTAAAGGTTTTTTGATCAACATGAGTGTCGTCTCCTGATGGTTATGGGTGCTTCTGATGAATCCATGGTGAAAAGCCGCAGGCAACAGTCGAGCACAGGCCAGCCAGGGAATGGCTGACACTTGCGTCACTTGCGGGAGGGTTGCCGGACCTGGAGCCGCGGCAGGGTTTATCTGAGGTTTATCTAATTAAGCCAAGCTGGTCCGATTGCTTGCGGTAGTCCGCAACGGTGGTTTTTATATAGGCAGTCAGTTTGTCGCCGCTCATGGCGAACGGTGAAAGCCCGGTGGCGGTGCGAAGCTGGGCGAATTCAGGAGTCGCCATCATGACGTCAAAGCGCTTGACCCAATGCTGGTAGGCGGCGTCGCTGACCTCCGGTCCGACATAGACGCCGCGGATGATTGGCCAGCTTACCGCCAGGCCTTGCTCGCGCGCGGTCGGCACCTGGGCCAGCGTGCCGGGCAGGCGCTGTTCCGACAGCACGGCAAGGATGCGGATTTCGCCATCGAGTGTATGCAAAGTGGCTTCCGAGGCATCACCGGAGACCACCTGCACATGGCCGGCGCGCAAGGCGGTAAAGGCTTCGCCGCCGCCTTCCAGCGCAACGAAGCGCAAGGTCTTGGGATCGATCTGGCTTTGCTTGGCCAGCATGGAGATTTTCAGCCAGTCCTGGCTGCCGACGGTGCCGGCGGCGCCGATCGTGACCTGGGCCGGATTTTTCTTGAGCGCGGCCAGCAGCTCGTGCAGATTTTTATAGGGAGAGTCGGCGCGCACCGCGATCATGCCGTAGTCGACGCCGATGGCCGCCACCCAGCGCACATTGCTGACGTCGGCGTCGCCGTATTTGCCCTGCGCCAGGTTCATCAGCGAGCCGCCGGAAAACGCCACCAGCGTGTCGGCCTCGGCGCGGCGCTGGCTGACGATGGAATTCCATGCGACGGCGCCGATGCCACCAGGCAAGTAACTGATTTTCAGGGGACCTTCCCGGGCCTCGGCGGCGGCCGGCAGCTGCAAGCCTTTCTGGATCAGCTTGCAGGTGACAGCCATGCCGCCGCCCGGCTTGGCCGGGGCGAGGCATTGCAGCGGCGCGGCCTGCGCGCCGAATGAGACCGATGTGACGAGTGCACCGAGCGCACAAATCCAGGCGATTGCGGAATTCATTGTCTCCTACCCATTCTGTTGTTATGCCTCCTGCGGCGCCGTGGCGGCGGCAGGGGTGAAACCGGGCTTTTATACGTTTTTTTGCATCATAGCGGCCCCAGTCTTTCATTTTCCTTTCACTCACATTTTGCCAACGCTGGTTTTCTGTGTGAGTATTAACGTCCCTTTTTTTATTTCCGACTGCCCCAAGCCATGCGGATTTTGCTGATTGAAGACCATGTCGAGCTGTCGCGCTGGCTGACCAAGGCATTGCAGGACGCCCACTGGACGGTCGAATGCGCCATGAACGGCGCCGACGCCGACAGCCTGCTGCACACCCAGCAGTATGCACTAGTGATACTCGACCTCAGCCTGCCGAAAATGGATGGTCTGGAAGTCTTGAAGCGCTTGCGCGCGCGCGGCAGCAAGACGCCGGTGCTGATCCTGACCGCGCGCGGCGGCTTGCAGGACCGGGTGCAAGGCTTGAACCTGGGCGCCGACGACTACCTGGCCAAACCCTTTGAACTGGTCGAGCTGGAAGCGCGCGTCAAGGCCCTGCTGCGGCGGGCGCAGGGCGGTGAAGCGCCGGTCTACAGTTGCGGCGCCTTGCAGTTCGATACTGTCAGCCGCATGTTCAGCTACGGCGGCGCGGCGCTGGCGCTGACGCCGCGCGAACATGCGGTGCTGGAAGTCTTGATCAGCCGCGCCGGTCGCGTAGTCTCCAAAGAAAAGCTGTTCGATGAAGTGTTCTCGCTGGTCGATGACGCCAATCCCGATGCGATTGAAATCTATATCCACCGGCTGCGCAAGAAGCTGATCCGCACCGGCGCCGAAGCGGTCGCCATCACTACCCTGCGCGGCCTTGGCTACCTGCTGGAAGTCGCCGCTGAAAAATGAATGCCGCCGTCAGCTCCGCCGCCGCCAAACCCGCAAAATCGCTAGGCAGCTTGCGCAGCCAGCTGCTGAGCTGGCTGCTGATTCCCCTGCTGCTGCTGGTGGCGCTGGATGCCTTCTCGGTCTATCGCAACGCCCTCGATGTCGCCGACCTGGCGTATGATCGCGCCCTGCTCGCCTCCACCCGGGCGCTGGCAGAGCGGGTCTCGGTGGTGGACGGCAAAGTGGTTGCCGACGTCCCCTACGTCGCGCTGGACAGCTTCGAAACCGATACCCTGGGACGTATCTACTACAAGGTCACCGGCACCAAGGGCGAATTCGTCTCCGGCTACGAAGATTTGCCGGCGCTGCCGCCCGACGTGCCGCGTTCGGAAATTTATCCGGCGTTGGTGCGTTTCTATCACGCCAGTTATCACAACCAGCCGGTGCGTATCGCCGCCCTGTATCAGCCGGTGTACGACGATTCGATGCGCGGCATCGCCTTGATACAGGTGGGCGAAACCATGGACGCGCGCAGCGACCTGACACGCAAGATCCTGTTCAGCACCTTGTGGCGGCAAGGCTTGCTGGTGTGCGTGGCGGCGCTGCTGGTGTGGTTTGCGGTGCGCTTCGTGCTGCGCCCGCTGATGCAGCTGAAAGCGACGGTGGAAGCGCGCGCCAGCACCGATCTGGCCGATTTCGACGCCGACCAGGTGCACAAGGAAGTGCGGCCGCTGGTGGTTGCCATGAACGGTTACATGGGACGGCTGCAAACCCTGATCAGCGGCCAGCGCCGTTTCATCGCCGATGCTTCGCACCAGCTGCGCACGCCGCTGACGGTGCTGAAGACGCAGGCCGAGCTGGCCCTGCGCGAGCTCGATCGCCATCCCAACGATCCGCGCGCCTGGCACGACATGCGCGAGATCGTCGCCAGCATCGCCGGCACCACCGACGCCACGGTGCACCTGGCAAACCGTTTGCTGACGCTGGCGCGCGCCGAACATGGCGTGGCCGAAAGCGGCGTGCAGCCGGTGTCGCTGACCGACATCACGCGCCAGGTCGGCCTCGAACATGCACTCTCCGCCGTCAAGAAGCAAATCGACCTGTCCTTCGATGCAGGACAGGAGCTGATGGTCGACGGCAATGCGTTGCTGCTGCACGAACTGGTCAGCAATCTGCTGGACAATGCGATTCTCTATACCCCGGCCGGCGGCAAGGTGAATCTGCGTGTGCGCCACGACAGCGTGGCGCAGCGCGCGCTGCTGGAAGTAGAGGACAGCGGCATGGGCATCCCCGCGGAAGACCGCGAGCGGGTTTTTTCAGCTTTCTACCGGGCGCCGTCGGCGCAGCAGCAGAATCCTAGCGGCGCCGGCCTCGGCTTGTCGATCGTACGTGATATCGCCAGCGCGCATGGCGCCCGGATCGTGCTGGGCGATGGCGACGGCGGCGGCTTAAAGGTGACGCTGAGTTTTCCCTTATCTTCGCATTCGGCATAGGTTTGCGTTTTGCTTAGACCTTGGTAAGCTCCATTACTTACGAAGCACTACCCTGGCATGATGTTTCTGACGAAGGAGACCGGCTTTGAGCGATACGCCCATCAAGATAGTGCACGGCACGGCGCTGACAGATGCGCAGAAAAAGGATTTGCTGCATCGGCTGGCGCGGGTCGAAGGCCAGATCCGCGGCGTACAGAAGCTGATTGCCAACGCCGCTGTGCCGGCCGACTGCGACAGCGTCGCCCAGCAGCTGGCGGCGGCGCGCAAGGCACTGGATCGTGCCTTCATCACCTTGCTGACGGACGCCATCGTCACCCACAGCGCGGCCGCTGCCACGCCGGAGCAAGCCTTGCAGAGCGCGCAGAACCTGGCGGCGCTGCTGGACAAGTTTGCCTGAGTGTCCCTCTCTGTTGACGCATTCCTGAATCACGTAGGGTGGGCACAGGTGCCCACGCGGATGCATCTAGGGCTTGTCCCCATTTGATTTGGGAGATGCGTTCAAGCCAAAACGTGGGCAAAAAAGCTTGCCCACCCTACCAGACCTATCGGATAGCGCCGGCGAACTTTAGGCACAAGCCCCATTTCCTTACCATCCTGCCCTTCCTATAATTCCTTTCACACGATGCGACGCTGAAAGGAGCAAGGCATGATGGTGGCCGGCAATCGTCCCGCTGCACAAGCTGGGATCGGCATGATAGAGGTGCTGGTGGCGATGGTGATCGTCGCTTTTGCCATGTTGGCCCTGATCGGTGCGCAGGCCAGCGCCCTGCGCTATCAGAACAGCGCCCATTTGCGCGCCACCGCCAGCCGGTTCGGCGAAGATCTTGCCGAGCGCGTGCGCGCGAATCTCGGCGGTGCGCATGAGGGCGGCTACAATCTGCCGCAGCAGGCCTATCCCGCCCTGGACACGCTGGCGCCGGCTTGTTTCGATCCCGGCCATTGCACCGCGCGGGAACTGGCGGCGCAGGATATCCACGACTGGCGCAGCCGTCTCGGCCGCGCGCTCACGGGAGGCTGGGGCGATATCAGCGGCTCGGCAAGCCGCGGCTTCACGGTACGGGTGTACTTTCGCGATGCCAGCGTCGCCACCGGCCAGTTTGCTGAAACTTGCCTGCCGTCGGCTGCCGATGCCGCAAGCTATAAGGATGTGGCTTGTTTCGCTACCGCGTTCCTGCCATGACGCGGGAGCGCTATTGCCGGCAACGCGGCGTGGTGTTGCCGATGCTGCTGATCAGCCTGCTGGTGATGGCGTTTCTTGGCGTCAGCTCGCTACGCACCGCCTTGCTGGAAGAAAAAATGGCAGCCAATGCCGACAGCCGGCAGCTGGCATTCCAGGCCGCCGAACATGCTTTGCGCTTTTGCGAAAATCAACTGCAGCTGACCCCGGTGACGATTCCGCAACTCAGGCAGGGACCGCCTGCAGCAGACGGCAAGCAATACTGGGAAATCGCCGACAGCTGGCGCAAAGACGACGTGTCCGTGGCGGTGGCGCGCATCGGCGCTGAAGGTATTGCTCCGGCCGCGCCGGCCCGCTGTCTGGTCGAGCGGCTGCAGCTGGACGACGATCTGCCATTTCAGCAATACCTGCGGCCCGTATCGCAAGCACGGCCAGCCTTCCGGATTACCGCGCGCGGCGTCGGCGCCAGCAACGCCACGGTGGTTTTGTTGCAGAGCTATCTGCTTCTGTCAGCCGGCACTTCCCGAGAGAACGCCGATCTATGAATCTCCTGTCCGCCTGCCTCTGCGCCATTGCCTTGATTCTGTCCCCCACCTGCGCCGCCGAGACGCCGGACGAGCCGCCCTTCATCTATGTCAGCAGCTACGAAGCAGAATCATGGCTGGGACATGTCAAAGCCTATCCGCTCGGTGCAGACGGCGTTGACAACGCCCCACTATGGGATGCGGCCGACCTGATTCCGCCGTGGCAGATGCGCCGCATCGGCAGCACGTCGGGCAACGCAAACGCCATCGCATTTGAATGGCCGCAGCTGGACGACGCGCAAAGGGCTGTGTTGTTATCGGAAAATCTGCTGGAGTATGTGAGAGGCAATGCAGCGCTGGAAGCAAAGCACGGCGTCGGCAATTTTCGCAACCGCAAGGGCAAGCTGGGCGACATCATGTACTCCGCGCCGCTGTATGTCGGCATCTCCGATTCCGCCTATCAGTTCCTGCCGGCCGGCGCCGGCGGTGCAAGCTATCCCGACTACGTCAAAAGCAAGCAGCAGCGCCAGGCCATGCTGTACGTCGGCGCCAATGACGGCATGTTGCATGCTTTTGACGCATTCAGCGGGATCGAAGCCAGCGCCTTCATCCCACAAGCGGTGTTTTCCGTCCTACCCGATTTGAGCGAAGACGACTATGCACATCGTCCCTATGTGGATGGCTTGCTGACGGTCGGCGACGCGTATCTGGAAACCGTAGGCGGTGCGGCGTGGACTTCCATTTTGCTGGGCGCCACCGGCGGTGGCGCCAGAGGTTTGTTTGCGCTTGATGTCAGCGCCCCGCCGGCTGTCGCACCTATACTGTGGCAACGAAGTGCCGGCAACGATGGCAGCGGGGCCGGCGATGACGACATGGGGTACTTGTTCGGGGAAGCGCTCGCCATCCGACTGGCGAATGGCGACTGGGCCGCTATCTACGGCAACGGCTATCAAAGCGAAAATCTGGACGCCGTGTTGTATCTGGTCGCATTATCCAGCGGCCGTCTGATCAGGAAAATTACGCTCGGCGAGGGAGATGCCGAAGCACCGAACGGCCTGGCGACGCCGGCCTTGGTGTTCAATCTGCAACGGACGGTCAGCGCAGCCTACGCCGGTGATTTACAAGGGCGGCTCTGGAAAATCGACCTCAGCGCGACTCAGCCCCAGCGTTGGAAAACGGCTTTGAGCGGAGCCTTGTTCACGGCAGCCGACAGCAGCGGCAAGCGACAATCGATTGCGCAACAGCCCTTGCTTGAGCAGCACGTCAAAGGCGGTGTTCTGGCCATGTTCAGCGGCGGCAAGCCCGGCGACGGCCGGATACCGGGGGCGGCGCAAAAGCAAAGCTTGTATGGGGTCTGGGACAAGGCCGCAAGCGGCCCCGTGACCGGCAGAGTGCAGTTACAGCGGCAAGTATTGACGGAAGGCAGCGATGGCCAGTGGCAGCTGAGCAGCAATGCCGTCAATTGGGGTGTATCGCGCGGCTGGTATATCGACTTGCCGGAAAAACTCGGTTACGTCGTCGGCAAGCTGCAGATCATCGACGGTGTGCTGTGGCTGCTGACCTATGCGCCCGCGCGGGACAAATCCTATCTCATTGCGATCGACTACAACAACGGCGGCGCTACCAGCGACAGCGCATTCGCCGGCGATCTGAAAAATACCGCGGTAGCCGAAGTTCCCGCATCCATCGTCACGCCGATGTTCATCAAGCTGCCAGACGGCCGCACACAGCTGGTGATCGCCGGTCGCGACGGCTTGCCGCATGCGGTCGATATCGTGCCGGTGAAGCAGCCGCCGGTGCGGACCTGGCGTCAGCTGCCGGTGCCGCCGTCGCTGCTCGACCCGGCTTAGCAGGTAGCACCGCATGAGCAAGCAGGGCGGGCGCGGTTTCACTCTGCTGGAGTTGATGGCAGTAGTAGCAATGACAGCCATCTTGAGCAGTATGGCCTTATCCAGCTACAGCGAGCATCTCCGGCGCAGCGAACGGATTGCGGCCCGCGCCGTGCTGCTGGAAGCCGCCGGCTGGATGGAACGCCGTTTCTCGGTGCAGCACAGTTATCTCGGCGCCGATGGCCAGATCCCCATCCTGCCTGCGGAGCTGGGGCAGTCACCCAGGAGCGGCGCCGCGAAACATGCGATCAGCCTGGCAGGCGGCCAAACCCATGCCGCGGCCTATCAGTTGCAGGCGGCGCCGGTTGCGGCGGACAAATGCGGCACATTCACTTTGGACCACACCGGCGCCCGGGGACTGATCGGCAATGACGCCCCGTTCGCAGAATGCTGGGGGCGTTAAAAAGCCCGCAGTCAGCGGGCCTGGTTCAAGCGGAGCGGGACTCAGTCGTCGTCGCGATGGCGACGGTGATCGCGCCATTCTTCCCGGCGACGCCAATCGTCGCGGCGCCATTCATAATCGCGCCGCTCGCGCCAGTCGCGGTGTTCGCGCCAACCCGGTTCTACATAGACCGGCTGTGGCGGCGGGTAATACACCGGCGCCGGCACGTAGCGCGGTTCATATTGCACTACCGGCGGGTAGTAGGGTTGCGGTGGCGGCTGCACATAAATGCCGACGCCGACATTCACGCCGGCAGCCGCGCTGCCGCATGCACCTGCGGCGATGGCGCCAAACGCCAGACATGCTAAAAGTTTTTTCATTTGATTTCCTGGTTGCCAATGCTACCTGCGGCGAATTCGCCATTCCACAGCCTCAGTTTACGGGCAAGCGCGCGTCAATGTTATTCCGAGGGGCAACAAGTGTAACGTTAAGTAAATTATTGTGGCAAAAATTGATGCGGGTTAGCATGTCATTTTTCTGATTTGCCTTATTGGCACTGTCTTGGCACTGTCTCGCGGACAACGGCACCGGTGCACATTCGAAAAATTGCCGCAAGGCGCACCAGCATGTGCTTGCCTGCGCTAGCATGATCAACCAGTACATAAAGGAAGCAAGCATGGGCAAAGGTCGTCTGGAAGCCTTCAGCGATGGCGTCATCGCCATCATCATCACCATCATGGTGCTCGAGCTGAAAGTGCCGCACGAGACCAGCCTGCCGGCGCTGTGGCTGATCTACCCGGTGTTCATCAGCTATGTGTTGAGCTTCATCTACACGGGCATCTACTGGAACAATCATCACCACCTGCTGCACGCGGTGCAAAAGATCAGCGGTCCGGTGCTGTGGGCCAATCTGCACCTGCTGTTCTGGCTCTCGTTGATTCCCTTCGCCACCGGCTGGATGGGGGAAAACCATTTCGCCGAAGTGCCGGTCGCCCTGTATGGCGTGGTGCTGATGATGGCCGGGATTGCCTATTACATCCTGAGCAGCACGCTGATCAAGCTGCACGGCGCAGACTCCGCCCTGGCCAAGGCGGTCGGCAACGATTTCAAGGGCAAGATCTCGGTAGTCGGCTATGCCCTGGCGATACCGCTCAGTTTTGTCAGCCGCTGGATCGGGCTTGGACTTTACGTAGCGGTCGCCATCATGTGGCTGATCCCTGACCGGCGCATTGAAAAAGTACTCGGCAGCTGAAATTCAAGGCAGATTCCATGATCGCAGGTCTTAAGGGGAGCAACGCAATGCCGTATCCGCAAGCAGTCAATCAAGCCTTGGATAAACTGGCCACCACAGGCATCTGGCGCGGCAACTACGCGCCACCCCTGTACCGTTTGCTATGGAGCGCCGGATGCAACGTACCGCCGCCGCACTATGCCGGCTTCATGCGCAATTTCCTCTTCAACGGCATATGGTTCGCCTGCGTATGGGGAGCCATCATGTGGTTTGCCGTCTGGCCTCAAAGCGGCATATCAGGCTTGCACGCGCTGTTGCTGGCGGTGATTGCCGGCGCAGTATTTGGATTGGCGATGGCATTTTACTATCGGCATGGAGCACGCAAATATCAGCTGCTGCCATGATCGAAATAACAGATAGCCTAGATTACCTGGCCCAAATGTAAAAAGCCTCGCACGTGGCGAGGCTTTGAAATTACCGATATGTGAGGAGATTCTAGCCATCCAGTGCTATCTGCAAAGTGACAAGGCTATGAATGAATCTACTCACATATCGGTAAGCTGATACAGACAGGTATAGCCATCTTAGCGAGACAATATGACAGGCGTTTGACATTCAAGGCGTGTCGGCAACATTATTTTGGCGAATTCATTGACGCAGCTCTCTGGCATCGGAGACGCGGTGATCGATCCGCAATGCAAATTAATCCACTTTACCTCTTTGAGATGCGGGATAATTTTCCGATCGCACAAGTTGACGTGCATCACATTACCTGGATTTTCATGAATCTCTTGGCATCACGCGCAGCTTTGCTCCTGATTGGCGTTTCCTTGTTCTGTAGTGCGCAGGCCGGCACGGCCGCCACAACTCCCGACGTCCAGACCATCGTCCTGCTGCGCCATGGCGAAAAGCCCGAAGCCGGCCTCGGGCAGCTGAATTGCCAGGGCCTCAACCGCGCGCTGGCCTTGCCGCGCGTACTCGAGGCGAAATACGGCAAGCCCGATGTCATCTTCGCCCCCGATCCCGCCACCCAAAAGAAAGACCACGGAACCCGCTACGACTATGTACGTCCGCTGGCCACGGTTGAGCCCAGCGCCATCTATTTCGGCCTGCCGGTGAATGCGGCTATCGATTTTTCCAAGACCGACGACCTGCGCAACGCGCTGCTGGCGCCGCAATACCGCCGCAGCCTGCTGGTGGTAGGCTGGGAGCACAAGATCATCGAGAAGCTGGCGCGCCAGATCGTGGTGGAATACGGTGGCGACCGCGCCAGCGTGCCGCACTGGGAAGACAGCGACTTCGACAGTATCTACCTGCTGCGCATTGTGCGCGATAGCGGCGGCGCCAAAATCAGCTTCAGCGTCGACAAGGAAGGCTTGAACGACCGTCCCTTGACCTGCCCCGGCGCCTAAACCAGAAAAGAGAGCCCATGATCCAACGTAAACCAGGTGAAGCAGAAGCTGTCGGCAAGAAAGCACCGAACGCCCAGACCGCCGCCTCCATAGCGCTATACAGTCTGCTGGTTTTGCTGGCGCTATGGGTCATGCGCGATTTCATTCCTGCCGTAGTGTGGGCCGGGGTCATCGCCATCGCCCTCTGGCCGCTGTTGCTGCGGCTGGAAACGCCGCACGCATCGCGCAAGCGGACGATTGGCGTGGCCTTGCTGCTGACGACGGCGGTAGCCCTATTCGTGGTGCTGCCCTTTGTGCTGGTGATCACTCAGGCGGCGCACGAATCGCATGATTTCATCGAATGGTTCAAGCAGGCTGAAGCGAATGGCTTGCCGCTGCCCGGCCTGCTCGAACACTTGCCCTTCAGCGCGCAGCAGGTGACCGCCTGGTGGCAGGAAAACCTGGCCCGGCCTTTGCACGATTCACCCTTTATCAAGGGACTGCATGTCGAAGCGGCCGTCACCGCCGGCCGCCATTTCGGCGCGCTGGCGGCGCATGGGTTGATCCTGTTCGGCTTCATGCTGATGACGCTCTTCGTGATGTTCCAGGCCGGTTCTAGGATGAGCGGCAATCTCGTCAAAGCCACCCGTCGCGCCTTCGGCGTCGACGGCGCCCTGCTGGCGCACCAGATGACGGCAGCCGTGCGCGGCACTGTCGCCGGGCTGGTGGTAGTCGGGATAGGCGAAGGCGCGTTGCTGGGTATCGCCTACGCCATCGCCGGCGTGCCGCATGCCACCTTGCTTGGCCTGCTGACGGCGATCGCCGCCATGCTGCCGTTCTGCGCGCCGATCATTTTTTGCGGCGCCGCGCTCTGGCTGTTTGCGCAAGGCGCCACTGTAGCCGCCATCAGCGTGGCCGTCTTCGGCTTCGTCGTGGTCCTGATCGCCGAACACTTCGTACGGCCGCTGCTGATCGGCAGCTCCACCCGCCTGCCCTTCCTGCTGGTCCTGTTCGGCATCCTCGGCGGCGCCCAGACCTTCGGCCTGCTGGGTTTGTTCATCGGCCCGGCGCTGATGACCGTGCTGACAGTCTTGTGGCGTGATTGGGTGGGGCAAGACTGAAACGGCAGGTAGCCATGACCGTCGCACGCGATCAACAACGGATAGGCATTCACCATCATGAAATTGGACAATGTACAGGCCCTGGTTTTCGATGTGTTCGGCACAGTAGTGAATTGGCGCGGCGGCGTTGCACGAGAGGCGGCGCCTTTCCTGGCAAGGCATGGCGTTGGCGAGGCCGATCCGCTGGCTTTTGCCGATGCCTGGCGCAACCGGTATGCGCCCTCAATGGAAGAGGTCCGTAGCGGCCGGCGGCCCTTTACCCGGCTCGACGTACTGCATCGGGAGAACCTGGAGGCAACGTTGCCAGGATTTGGCATCGACCCGCGCGAGGTGCCGACAGCCGAACTCGATGAATTGAACCTGGCATGGCATCGACTCGATCCATGGCCCGACAGCGTGGCCGGGCTGACGCGCCTGAAAGCGCGCTACATCATTGCGCCGCTATCCAATGGCAATGTGATCCTGATGATCGACATGGCCAAACGCGCCGGCCTGCCTTGGGATGCGATACTCGGCGCCGAGGTAACGCAAGCCTATAAGCCTATGCCGCAGGCTTATCTGCGCACGGCGGAGATTCTGGCTCTGCAGCCGGAGCAGGTTTGCCTGGTAGCGGCCCACAACGGCGATCTCGCGGCGGCACGGAAGTGCGGCCTGAAGACAGCGTTCGTCGCCCGCCCTAACGAACATGGACCAGGCCAGACCAGCGACTTGGTTGCCGAGCAAGCCTGGGACCTGGTGGCCACGGATTTCGGCGACCTGGCCAGTCAGCTAGGCATATAACATCGTCGCTTGAGCAGGCGTCCCGCAGCGGCCGGCCCGCACAAGGTCAGGCATGCACCAACGGCCGGATGAGAGCCGATCCGCTGTCGGTAAAGAGCCAGCCCAGTGCACAACAATTGAGCAGCACAGTCAGCCAAAAGACCGTCTGGAATTGTTCCTTCCTGGTTTTATGGCGCAGCAGCTTTTGCGCCAGCAAGGCCCCCGGCCAGCCGCCGAGCAAAGCCAGGATGTGCAAATTGCTTTCCTTGATGCGCCATTGCCGGCTTTGCGCCGCCGATTTGTCGATGGCATAGGCGACAAAGGCGACCACACTGGCCACAAGATAGAGACCGGCAAACGCCAACGGCAGCTTCCCCAAAAAACCGGCGAGCAGCAGCAGGCAGCAAAAGACAGCGGCGAAAATGAGCGGAAGCCAAGCAGACTTGGCCGGCGTTGGAGCGCTCGCCGCACTTCCCGCAAAGCGGACCTTATCCGCACGAAAGCGCCCGTTTTGCTCCAGGATCAGCTCATAGCTGATGAGATCCCCTTCGGCAGGCCGCCGGCTGTGGTCGGCAAACGCCTTGATATGGATGAAGGCCTTTTCGCTTTTCCCATTGGTGGCGACAAAGCCAAAGCCCTTGCCATCCTTCCAGCTGGTGATTTTTCCTTGGTGGCGCATAGGGGCGATAGCTGAAATACGTTAAAAAAAACCCGCCTGCCTTGCGGCGGCGGGCTGAATCCAAAACTTAGGGAGTGTTGGAGGAGACTTAAAGAATATTGGGTCGCCTAATCAGATTTCAAGATCTTCCTTACGGCTGTATCTGATACTTCTCGATAGAGCCGTCATAGAATTGCATGTCCTTGATGTTGATCTGAGTACCCGCTCATTAATTGTTGATGATCACTAGGAATAAACCATATGCAAAATTCAAGAGCTGGATGTGGCCAAATTACGGCAGGAAATTTTCCCGATAATTGCGAAAGAGGCTGATCCGTTGGAGCAAACAGCTTGGGTGCCGGTTAGTTGCCTGGCAATTTACTCCAGCTAGAAATTTGCCCCTGTCCTACAGGCAGCTGCTGAAGCGCCATTGGTAGCTGCGGCACCGCAACCGAACATGCTGCATCCTCCGAGCAGGAGGGTCGTGGCAGCTAGAATGCAGATCAGACGGGGGAGAATTTGCATGAATTTTTTTACTGGTGGTTTAGCGTAATTGCTTCGATCTCGGCCAGAAAATGATTAAATATCAACTAACGTGTCGTCATAACTAGATTTTAGCGACACATATCTTTGACATGTCGTTGCTGGCGACCTATCCTCAAAATATGTCGCCATAACCTCTTAAAAGAACATGACTATTCCCATACCTGCTTGGCGAGCCGATCAGCCTTACAACGAACTTCCGCAGTTGCCGCCGGCGATGGACTTGGAAACCAAGCCGGTATTGAAGCGTTGTCTCGCCGCCCGTGTCGCGCTGGCAGAGCTCAAACAAGCTGCAGAGTTGATACCTAATCAGACTATGCTGGTCAATATCATACCGCTGCTTGAGTCTAAAGATAGCTCAGCGATCGAGGGTATTGTCACAACCACCGACTTGATCTTTAAGCATGCCCAGGGAAGTGACGTCCACGTAGACGGCGCGACGAAAGAAGCATTGCGCTATCGAACCGCGCTTCGCACAGGCTTCCATTCGCTACAAGAAAGGCCGCTCTGTACTGCGACGGCGATCGAAATCTGTCGCATCTTGAAAGGCGCTGACATGAATATTCGACGCCTTCCCGGGACTCAACTGGCCAATGATCAGAGCGGTGAAGTGATTTATACACCGCCGGTCGGCGAGGCTACTCTACGCAGCCTGCTGGGCAATTGGGAAAAATTTCTCCACAGCGAGGTCGACCTTGATCCTCTGGTACGAATGGCTGTAGGACATTACCAGTTCGAAGCGATTCACCCTTTCGCCGACGGTAATGGCCGTACTGGCCGGGTACTGAACATTCTATTCCTCATTCATGAAGAGCTGCTCAGCCTGCCGATCTTGTACCTGAGTCGATACATCACTGCGAACAAGGCCGATTACTATCGCCTGTTGCTGGGTGTGACGAGAGAGGGTGCCTGGGAGCCCTGGATCATGTATATGCTGCAAGCGGTCGAGGAAACATCAAAATGGACGACAGCAAAAATTTCTGCCATTCGCGATTTGGCAGAGGTCACTGTCGATTACGTCAAAGAACAACTGCCCAAGATCTATACGCGCGAATTGGTTGATGTTATTTTCGAACAGCCTTACTGCCGGATTGCGAATTTAGTCGATAAAAAGATTGCGCAACGCCAAGCTGCGTCTCGCTACTTGAAGGACCTGGTGACGATCGGCGTATTGCGAGAAATCGAAGTTGGCAAAGAGAAAATCTTTATCCATCCAAAACTCATGCGATTGCTCACCCAAGACAACAACATCATTGTTCCTTATATTGCTCGCCCGGCAAACTAGAGCGCATCAGGTTCGCACCCCAGTAGCGGGGCATCCGCATCAACGCTGCCAGCAATTGCCGAGCGCCTTGCATCGGGCGGGCGCCACTACTTATTTGCCGATACAAAACCGCGAGAAAATCACTCCCAGCAAATCATCCGGCGTAAACGCCCCGGTGATGCTGCTCAGCCGATCCTGCGCCAGCCGCAACTCTTCCGCAAACAAATCCAGCGATTGATCGTTGACGTGATTGTCCAGCGAGGCGTGCTGGTCGGCAATCTCCAGATGGTCGCGCGCCGCCTTCAGTGCAATCAGGTGCCGCTCGCGCGCCAGGTAGCGCGATTCGCCGGTTTGCTGCCAGCCGGCTATGCGCAGCAGTTCTGCGCGCAGCAGATCGATGCCGAGGTAGTCGGTGGCCGACAGGTAAATATGGGTGACGTCGCCCATCAGGTCGACCGCGGGTTTGTGGCCGGACTGGTCGATCTTGTTCCAGATGCGGATGATCGGTGCGTTGCTCGGAAAACGGGCGACGATTTTTTCATCCGCCAGCGACGGCCCATGGTTGGCGTCCAGCATGTGCAGGATGACGTCGGCCTTGGCCACCGCGGCCCAGGTGCGTTCAATGCCGATCCGTTCGACTTCGTCGTTGGCGTCTTCGGCGTCGCGGATGCCGGCGGTGTCGATGATGTTGAGCGGGATGCCTTCCAGCTGGATCGTTTCGGTTACTTTATCGCGGGTGGTGCCGGCGATCGGCGTAACGATGGCGACGTCGGCGCCGGCCAGTACGTTGAGCAAAGATGATTTGCCGACGTTCGGCTGCCCCGCCAGCACGATGTTTAAGCCGTCGCGCAGCAAAGCGCCTTGCGCCGCCTGGCTGAAGACATTGTCCAGCGTGCCGCGGATGGTCGCCAACTGGCCGCGCGCATCGGATTTTTCCAGGAAATCGATTTCTTCTTCCGGGAAATCCAAAGTCGCTTCCACCAGCATGCGCAGATTGGTGACCTGTCCGACCAGCGCGTGGATCACTTTGGAAAACGCGCCGGACAAGGATTCCGAAGCCGACTTCGCCGCCGCCTCGGTGGAAGCTTCAATCAGGTCGGCCACCGCTTCCGCCTGCGCCAGGTCGAGCTTGTCGTTGATGAAGGCGCGCTGCGTGAATTCACCCGGCTCCGCCATGCGCAAGCCGAGTTCCGCGCCGGCCGCCAAGCAGCGGCTGAGCAGCATCTGCAGCACCACCGGGCCGCCATGGCCCTGCAGTTCCAGCACGTCTTCGCCGGTGTAGGAATGCGGCGCCTTGAAATAGATCGCCAGGCCCTGGTCGATGACGCTGCCGTCGGCGTTCTTGAACGGCAGGTAGGTAGCGTGGCGCGGGATCAGCTTGCTTTCCGCAACGCCGCAAACGGCTTCAATGACGGGACCGAGATGCTTGCCGGAGATGCGGACTACGCCGATGCCGCCGCGTCCTGGTGCGGTGGCGATGGCGGCGATGGGAGAGGAATCGAAAGACATGGAATTATTCTACGAGGGTTGTTGGATAATAGAAACAGCGACAAGCAGAAGCCAACAAAAAAGCCCGTGAATTCTTGATTCACGGGCTTTTTTACGACAATCGAGATTAATCGATATAAATCAAATTAAGCCTTGGTTGGACCAGCACCCATCTTGCGGGTAATCACCCATTGCTGCGCAATCGACAGCACGTTGTTGGTGACCCAGTACAGCACCAGGCCCGACGGGAAGAAGAAGAACATGACCGAGAAAATCAGCGGCATGAACATCATCACCTTGGCTTGCATCGGATCAGGCGGCGTCGGGTTCAGCTTGGTCTGGATGAACATCGACACAGCCATCAGCACCGGCAAGATGTAGAACGGATCCGGTGCAGCCAGGTCGTGGATCCAGCCGATCCACGGCGCGTTGCGGATTTCCACACTGGCCAGCAGCACCCAGTACAGCGAGATGAACACCGGGATCTGGATCACGATCGGCAGGCAGCCGCCGAGCGGGTTGATTTTTTCGGTCTTGTACAGCTCCATCATGGCCTGGTTCATCTTTTGCGGCTCAGACTTGAAGCGCTCGCGGATCGCGGTCATCTTCGGCGTCACCAGCTTCATCTTGGCCATGCTGCGATAGCTCGCAGCCGACAATGGGAAGAACGCCAGCTTGATCAGCACGGTCAGGGCGATGATGGTGAAGCCCCAGTTGCCCAGTACTTTATGGATCTGCGTCATCAGCCAGAAAATCGGCTTGGCGATGATGGTCAGCCAGCCATAGTCCTTGACCAGTTCCAGGCCAGGCGCAATCGCTTCCAGGTCGCTCTGGATTTCCGGACCGGAGTACAGGCGTGCATCCATGGTGACGCTGGCGCCGGGAGCAATCGTGCCCAGCGGCAGGATGTTGCCGACTGCATACAGGTTGGTGGCGATCTTCTTGGTGAAGATTTCGCGCGGCGCCTTGTCTTGCGGAATGAAGGCCGAGACAAAGTAATGCTGGATCAGAGCAAACCAGCCGTCGTCAGCCTTGGTAGCGTGTTCTGCTTTGCCGCTTTCGATCTTGTCGAACGGGAATTTCTGGAACTTGCTGCCTTCGGTGTAAACCGATGCACCGGTAAAGGTGTGGACGAAACGCTGTTCGCCTTCAGGCGCGTTGCCGTCGCGCACCAGCTGCAGGTACAGCGAAGGCGAGACCGGAGCGCCGCTTTCGTTGGTGACAGTGTGCTTGACGTCGATCGAATAATCGCCGCGCTTGAAAGTGAAGGTCTTGGTCAGCTTGACGCCGCCTTCGGTCGATTCCAGCACCAGTTGCACTTGGTTGCCGTTGTCCAGGGTACGGACGCCAGGCAAGGCCGTGAACGGCGACTTGTGGTTAGGGAAAGGACCGCCGATCAGGCCGGTTTCAGCCAGGTAGGTGCGGGTTGCGCTGGAGTCGAACAGCACCAGGTTCTTGGTCGGATCGACCGTATCCTTGTGCTTCAACAGTTCCAGGCGCTTCAGTTCACCGCCAACCGTATCGATGTCAGCCTTGACCACATCGGTAGTGATGGTGATGATTTCGCCCTTGGCGTCGGCCGCAGTGGCAGGCACGGCGCTGGCGGACGGCGCTGCTGTACCTGCGCCGGCTGCGCTAGCCGAAGCTTGCGGCACATCAGCACTGGCGCTGGCGCCGGCAGCTGCATTGGCAGGGCCGCTAGCGGCGGGTGCGGTTTGGGCGGTGCCAGGGAAGAACAGCGACGGTTGGCCGTTATGGCGCTGCCATTGGTCCCAGAGGAACAATAGCGACACCGAAAATACAACCCACAGGACGGTACGTTTGATATCCATAAGAGTATTTATCTATGATTCAGGAATGGCTGCAACCGCAAGACCGGGAAGGCGTTGCGGGTTTGATTGCAGATGGAGATGCGGATAGAGATGCTGATGACGCATGCGGCGGCACCGGATCGAGTCCGCCGGCGTGCCAGGGATGGCATTTGCACAGGCGACGTCCGGCCAGCATGCTGCCCTTGAGGGCGCCATGCGTACGGATTGCTTCGGCTGCGTAATCGGAGCAGCTGGGATAAAAACGGCAATTCTGTCCCAGAAACGGGCTGATGCCCAGTTTGTAGAGTCGCAACAGGAACAGTAGAGGCATTTTCATGACAGCTTTTTTCCCTTCTTCTTCCGGCCCGCCGTATATGTAGCCGGGCTGGAACAATACAAGCCCCAAGCCATAACTGTATATTTACGGCTTGCCGGCCGCCAGGCGTTGCGAGGCGAACAGCTGCTTGAGTTCGCTCAGCAATTCACGCTTCAGGCGCGCAGTGGTAGCCGGACCTGCCTTGGTGTTTACCGGTTTGGATAAACGCACAATGCAGTCGATGGGCGGCAATGGTGTCAGGCGAAACAGCTCGCGCGTAACCCGTTTGACCGTGTTACGCGTCACAGCGCGCGGCGCCAGCCGCTTCGCCGCCACCACGCCCAGACGGGCATGCGGCAGCGTGTTGCGGCGGGTGTACAAGACGAAGTGCGCTGTTCTATAGACAGGGCGCAAACGAAAAACGGATGAAAACTCATCCGTTTTAACGATGCGCCGGTCGCGTGAAAAGTCTTGAGCGCAGTTCTCGGCGGAACAACGGTCAGTATCAGTCACGCAAGCAACGCTTTAGCGTCCGGCTTGATTAAGCTGCCAGACGTTTGCGGCCTTTAGCGCGACGTGCATTGAGCACAGCGCGGCCACCGCGGGTTGCCATACGGGCGCGGAAGCCGTGAGTACGCTTACGGCGCACGACGGAAGGTTGGTAAGTACGTTTCATGTTGGTCTCGCTAATCAGCAAAAATAAATCGGATCTTCACACTCAGAGCGCTGGGTTTTTACCCTTTCGCTAACTTGATGAAGCCGGTTGCCCGATGAAGAACCAGCGTAAAGCCAGGTAATCGGAGCAGGATCAGGCGACAGTCAACGCGCAAACGAGCAATTCAGCGGACAGTGAACCTTGAATTAAACCGCATTTTCTGCTTGTTTGTCAATCACTTAGGGCTCTTTTCCACAAGGTCTTTTTCAGCCCGGGGCCAGCAATAATTGCCCGTGCCTGTGGATAACTTGCGCCGGCAAGGGTAGAATAGCGGCTTATGTGTGGCACGCCCGCCAGTTAAGCATTGCGCAGTTATCCAATCCGGCTACTTATATTAGTACTGAGGGGTAACACTGAATCAGCGTGCAATTAAAACATCAGCCCAGGGCGTAAAGAACCTCATCCCGCACACTCTCACTTAGTCTTACTTAGAACGATTC